>NZ_CM170633.1:0-5476959 GCF_057367935.1 Rhodococcus sp. NS-SX18
ACAACTCCCCAGCCTCATCCACAGGGCGCCACCCTGTGGTTGTCCACATCTGTGGATAATCGTGTGGAATTCGGACCGAGAGAACTGGGGAGGACGCGACGTGACCGACGAGCCGAACGCGCTGGCCGACGTGTGGCCGGACGTCGTCGCGGAGCTGACCGCCGACGGCGAGGGCCTCAGCAAGGGCCAGAAGGCGTGGCTCGCCCTGGTCAAGCCGATCACACTGGCACAGGGATTCGCACTGTTGTCGGTTCCGTCCTCGTTTGCGCAGGAAGCCATCGAGCGGGATCTGCGCGAGCCGATCCTTCGTGCACTCCACCGCACCCTCGGGCATCGTGTGGAAGGACTAGGCGTCCGTATCGAGCCGTCCGCGACCGTCGACGATCCCGCCGAGGACCCGTACGCCGTGCCGCGGGACACGCTGCCTCTCGAGGGTCTGCCGCCGGACCCCCGTTCGCCCGAGCCGCACTCGTTCGACACGCGGCCCATCGTCGCCGGCCCGCCCGAGTCCCGCCCGCGCGAGTCCGAGCGCCACGACATGGCGCACCCGTTCCGGCGCCGCCGCCCGTCCTCCCTCGACCACGGCATGCTCGAGGTCGACACGGGGGAACTCGAGGAGGTCGACGACGACCGGGAGGCGATGACCGCGGTCCGCGAGTCGTGGCCGTCCTACTTCACGCAGCCGCCGCCCCCGGCCACCGCGTCCCCGACCGGCAGCAGCAGCCTCAATGCGAAGTACACGTTCGACACGTTCGTGATCGGAGCGTCCAACCGGTTCGCCCATGCGGCCGCGGTGGCGATCGCCGAGGCCCCCGCCCGCGCATACAACCCGCTGTTCATCTGGGGCGCCTCCGGATTGGGCAAGACGCACCTGCTGCACGCTGCCGGGCACTATGCACAACGACTGTTCCCGGGGATGCGGGTCAAGTACGTCTCCACCGAGGAGTTCACGAACGACTTCATCAACAGCCTGCGCGACGACCGCAAGGTGGCGTTCAAGCGCAGGTACCGCGAGACGGACATCCTCCTCGTCGACGACATCCAGTTCATCGAGGGCAAGGAAGGTATCCAGGAGGAGTTCTTCCACACCTTCAACACCCTGCACAACGCGAACAAGCAGATCGTGGTGTCGTCCGATCGTCCCCCGAAGCAGCTCGCGACGCTCGAGGAGCGCCTGCGGACCCGGTTCGAGTGGGGCCTGATCACCGACGTCCAGCCGCCCGAACTCGAGACCCGCATCGCGATCCTCAGCAAGAAGGCCCGCATGGATCGGCTGGACGTACCCCACGACGTCCTCGAGTTGATCGCCAGCAGGATCGAACGCAACATCCGGGAACTCGAGGGTGCGTTGATCCGGGTGACGGCCTTCGCGTCGCTCAACCGGCAGCCGCTGGACCTGACGCTGGCCGAGGTGGTGCTCCGGGACCTCATCCCGGACTCGACGGCTCTCGAGATCAACTCCGCCACCATCATGGCGGTGACAGCCGAGTACTTCGGTACCTCGATCGACGACCTGTGCGGGCCCGGCAAAGCGCGACCGCTGGCCCAGGCCCGGCAGATCGCGATGTATCTGTGCCGGGAGCTCACGGACCTGTCCCTGCCCAAGATCGGGCAGACCTTCGGCCGGGACCACACGACGGTCATGTACGCGGACAAGAAGATTCGCAAGGAGATGACCGAGCGGCGAAAGGTCTACGACCAGGTCCAGGAGCTGACCGCGCGCATCAAGCAACGCTCCAAGCGCTGAGTCCCGCCGAACTGGCGCACAGGGCCCGGACGATCGTGTCCGGGCCCTTCTTCGTATCCGGAACCCAGCCGGCGGCCGGCGGCGCGCGTGATTCTCGAGACGAATCGACGGTGACTCACACCTGTGGACAACGGTGTGTACAACGTGGGATCTTTGTGGACGGACGGTGTACCGATGTTGAACACTCTCGAGCTGTCCACATCCGTCCTCGAGAATTCCTCGAGTTCATCCTCGAGAGTCCGGGTCTCGAGAAGCCCGCCCCACCAGCGTAGACGGTCGTCCGTCCACAGATTCCACAACCCCTATTACTACTTCTGTGTTTTCTCTCTGAGACTTCTCTTTCAAAACAGGGTTGTGGAGGACTCGAGTGCACAGGGTCTCGAGAGCCATGTCCCCCTCGAGGCTCCGGCTTTCCAACTGATCGACGAGCGCATACCGTGGAGCGACGTCCCCGCTGCCGACGTCGGTGTCGGGGCCTTGTGCCAGACTTCGTTGAATCGATCGACAGCCAGGAACAGCGAAAGGATCCGCGGGGCGATGGAGCTTGGAAGCATGAAGTTTCGTGTCGCTCGCGAGGACTTCGCCGACTCCGTCGCGTGGGTTGCGCGCAGTCTTCCGTCGCGACCGCCGGTGCCGGTGCTCGGTGGCGTCCTCCTCGGCGCGGACGACCAGGGACTGACCGTCTCCGGATTCGACTACGAGGTCTCCGCGCAGGTCCACGTCTCCGCCGAGGTCATCACGTCCGGGCAGGTGCTCGTCTCGGGCCGCCTGCTCGCCGACATCACCCGCGCGCTGCCCAACAAGCCCGTCGACGTGGTGCTCGACGGAACGCGAGTGCTCATCAACTGCGGCAGCGCGAAGTTCTCCCTGCCGACGATGCCGGTCGAGGACTACCCGCAGCTGCCCGAGTTGCCGCAGCAGACCGGTTCGCTGCCCGTCGAGATGTTCGCCGAGGCGATCAGCCAGGTCGCCGTCGCGGCGGGCAAGGACGACACACTGCCGATGCTGACCGGCATCCGGGTCGAGATCGACGGCACCCACATGGTCCTCGCGGCCACCGACCGGTTCCGTCTCGCGGTCCGCAAGATCGAGTGGATGCCCACCGTCGAGTCGGCGAGCGCCGCGGTGCTCGTGCCGGCCAAGACACTCTCCGAGTCTGCGAAAACCGTTGGCGGATCCTCCAATTCGCCTGTCCAGCTCGCACTGGGCGCCGGCTCGTCGGTCGGCGCGGAGGGCCTGCTCGGTATCGTCGCGGACGGCCGTCGTACCACCACCCGTCTCCTCGACGCCGAGTTCCCCAAGTTCCGTCAGTTGCTGCCCACCGAGCACACCGCGATGGCGACCGTCGAGATCGCGCCGCTCGTGGACGCGATCAAGCGCGTCGCGCTCGTCGCCGAGCGTGGGGCGCAGGTGCGTCTCGAGTTCACCGAGGGCGGCCTGCTGTTGTCGGCCGGGGGTGACGACGCCGGCCGGGCGGAGGAGTCGCTCGCGGCGGAGTTCCAGGGCGAGCCGCTGATCATCGCGTTCAACCCCGGGTACCTGCTCGACGGCCTCGGTTCGCTGCACAGCGAGAAGGTGTCGTTCGGCTTCACTACGCCGAGCCGTCCCGCCGTACTGCGACCGGCGCTCGAGGAGGCGCCCGAGCCCGACGCCTCCGGCACGTTCGCCGCCCCGGACAGCGACTACACCTACCTGCTGATGCCGGTGCGCCTGCCGGGCTGACCCGGGGGAGGAAACGGTGGGCCCGTGTACGTTCGCACCTTTTCGCTACGCGATTTCCGTTCCTGGGAAGCCGTTTCGCTGAATCTCGCACCCGGACCGACGGTGTTCCTCGGCCGCAACGGACACGGCAAGACCAACCTGCTCGAGGCGCTGGGCTATCTGTCGACCCTGACCTCGCACCGGGTCTCCGGTGATGCGCCGCTGCTGCGGACCGGGACGTCGCGCGCCCTGGTGGGCGCCGTCGTCGTCAACGGTGGCCGGGAACTGGGCATCGACGTCGAGATCAACGAGGGCCGGCCCAACCGCGGCCGGATCAACCAGTCACCGACCCGGCGCCCACGGGAGATTCTCGGCATTCTGCGGACCGTGTTGTTCGCGCCGGAGGATCTGTCCCTGGTGCGGGGTGATCCGGGGGACCGGCGCCGGTTCCTCGACGAACTGCTCGCCACCCGCATCCCCCGGATGAGCGGCGTGCGTGCCGACTACGACAAGGTGTTGCGCCAGCGTTCCGCGCTGCTCAAGACGGCCGGAGGTGCGTTGCGCCGCGGCAGCCGGTCCGGCGACGGAGCGAACGCACTCGCGACGCTCGACGTGTGGGACGGTCATCTCGCGGCGCACGGTTCCGAGCTGCTCGCCGCACGCGTCGCCCTGCTGCACGAACTCGCCCCCCATGTTGCCGAGGCATACCGGTCGATCGCCCCCGAGTCGCGGCCGGCGCTGCTGCGTTACCGCAGCACGGTGGGCGAGGCGTTGCCGCCGGAGTTCGCCGACCCGGACCGCGCGCCGCTGTCCGATGACCGGGAGGTGATCGAGGCCGCGTTCCTGACCCGGCTGGCGCAGGCGCGGACGAAGGAGATCGAGCGGGGCGTGTGCCTGGTGGGTCCCCATCGCGACGAGCTCGACCTGATTCTGGGGGACCAGCCGGCCAAGGGTTTCGCCAGCCATGGGGAGTCCTGGTCGTTCGCGCTGGCGCTGCGCCTGGGCGCGTTCTCGCTCCTGCGGGCGGACGGCACCGACCCGGTCCTCATGCTCGACGACGTGTTCGCCGAGCTGGATCGCCGGCGCCGCACGGCGCTCGCCTCCGTCGCGGCCTCGGCCGAGCAGGTCCTCATTACCGCCGCGGTCCCGGAGGACGTGCCGGCCGAGCTGGCCGCGGTCCGGTTCGGGGTGCGGGCCGAGGACACCGACCGGGGACGGCTCTCGGCGCTGACCGCGCTCGACGGCGACGATCCCGCACAGCCGGATCTGGACGGAACCGTGGACGGAGCACTGCGATGAGCATCGAGAACCCGGACGAACAGCCGTCTCAGCCGCCGTTGCGCGGGATCGACCTGGCTCGTCGCGCACTGGAGGAGGCCCGGGCGGCAGCGCAGGCGAGCGGCAAGTCGGTGGGGCAGGGACGCGCCTCGCGCGGGGCGCTGCGACCACGGCGTCGCCGCCGCGGATGGTCCGGTCCGGGCCCCGATGATCGGGATCCGCAGCCGCTCGGCGCATTGACGAACGCGATAGCCAAGCAGCGGGGATGGGCAGGCCGCGTGTCGGAGGGCACCGTGCTCGGGAGTTGGGCACGCGTGGTCGGCGACGACATCGCCTCGCACGCGACGCCGACGACGCTGCGCGACAAGGTGCTGCACGTCTCGGCCGAGTCGACCGCGTGGGCGACCCAGCTGCGCATGATGCAGGCGCAGATCCTCGCGAAGATCGCTGCCGCGGTCGGGCACGGGGTGGTCGAGGAACTGCGGATCACGGGGCCGACGGCGCCGAGCTGGCGCAAGGGGGAGCGGCACGTCCGCGGCCGCGGCCCGCGGGACACGTACGGCTGAACCCACCCTGGATTTATCTGTAACCCGATGTTACGTTCAAACGCGTCGATTGTGCGCTGTTCCGCACTCCGCATCGGGAGGTTCGTCCATGTCCACATCGCTCACCGAACCGGACCGGGTGCTGCTCCAGGCCCGCGACGTCGAGTTCGACTGGAGCGCCCTGCCCCTGCACTGGGTGCCCGGTGATCCGTTCAGCACCCACGTGCTCAACGTCCTGCATCTGTTGCTGCCGGCGGGGGAGGAGTGGTTCGTCGAGACGTTCAAGGAGGCGCTGCCGCTCATCCGCGACGAACAACTGCGCGAGGACGTCGTGGGATTCATCGGTCAGGAATCGGTGCACGCCGACGCGCACCGGAGGGTACTCGAGCAACTCGAGGCGAAGGGTCTCGATCCCACCCCCTTCACGGACCAGATGCGGTGGCTGTTCGGCCGGCTGCTCGGCCGACGACCGCTCACAGGACTGCGGGCGGAGAACTACCTCGTCGAACGGCTCGCCATCATTGCCGCCGTCGAGCACGTCACCGCATTCCTGGGGGACTGGGTTCTCAACGCGAAGGGTCTCGACGCGGCGGGCACCGATCCGACCATGCTCGACCTGCTGCGCTGGCACGGTGCGGAGGAGGTCGAGCATCGCAGCGTCGCCTACGACGTGATGCGCTACTTCGACCCCGGGGAGGCGCGCCGGATCCGCACGCAGCTCATCGTCGCCCCGGTCCTGTTGTGGCTGTGGATCCGCGGTGCCCGCTTCCTGATGGCTCACGACCCCGTGCTGGCGGCTGCGCCCGGACATGCTCGCGCACCTCATCTTTCGGACTGGTCGGCGGCCAGTCGACGCGGTACGATGCCGGGGCCCGTGGACCTCGGCCGACGCATGTCGCGATACTTCCGCCGTTCGTACCACCCCAGCCAGGAGGGTTCGACCGCCCAGGCGGTCCGCTACCTGGCGTCCTCGCCCGCGGCCCGGGCGGCAGCCCGATGACCGGACTGCTGCCGCGGCACGGTCGCCCGTCGGACCTGCGGGGCCGGAACCGCCCCGATCGGGCGATGGGCGTGCTCGGATCCGTCGTGGACAGATACCTGAGCCTCGTCACGACGCTCGACTACGCCGGTGCCGCCGGCGCCGCGGACATCGATCGGCAGGTGGATCTGCTTGTGGCGGAGAAGATTCCCGTGACGGCCGACGGCGATGTGGTGCGGTTGACGCTGCGCGCCCCGGACGGTGCCGAGTTGCCGGCGTGGCACCCGGGCGCCCATCTCGACTTCCATCTGCCGTCCGGGCGGCGGCGACAGTACTCGCTGTGCGGGGATCACGAGGACCGCAGCCGTTACACCGTCGCGGTGCGCCGGATCCCCGGCGGTGGGGGAGGGTCGCTCGAGATGCATGCTCTCGAACCGGGTGACCTCGTGGCCGTGCGCGGTCCGCGCAACGGGTTCCCCTTCGTCGCCGAGGGGGCGGCCCTGTTCGTCGCCGGCGGGATCGGCATCACCCCCGTCCTGGCGATGACCCGTGCCGCACACCGAGCCGGGATGGACTGGCGGCTCGTCTACACCGGCCGTACCCGGTCCGCGATGCCGTTCCTCGACGAAATCGGAACATGGGATTCGTCAAGGGTTTTCGTGCGACCGGACGACGAGTTCGGCACGCCGACGGGGTCCGATCTGCTCGCCGGCGCACCCGCCGGCGGAGCCGTCTACTGTTGCGGGCCCACCCCGATGCTGGACGCCGTGCGGGCCGGCATCGACGCCACACCGGCGTCGGCCCTGCACTTCGAACGGTTCGGTGCCCCGCCCGTCGTCGCCGGCCGGGCGTTCGAGGTCCAACTGGCAAGCACCGGGGAGGTGCTCGCCGTCCCGGCCGACGAGTCGGCGCTCGAGATCATCCGCCGGCGTCTGCCCGGCATCGGCTACTCCTGCCGCCAGGGTTTCTGCGGAACCTGCCGGGTGCGAGTCCTGTCCGGCACCCCCGACCACCGCGAGAACCGGCTCACCCCCGAGGAACGTCGCGAGGAGATGCTCGTCTGCGTCTCCCGCGCCGACGGTGGCCGGCTCGTACTCGATCTCTGAGGAGAACGCATGACCACTCGCACCGTCACGAACGGACCCGTCCGGCTCCACGTCGTCGAGGAGGGCAACCCGGCGGGGCCGACACTGCTGCTGGTCCACGGCTGGCCCGACACCCACGCCCTGTGGGACCGCGTGGTACCCGAGTTGGCCCGCGACTTCCGGATCGTCCGGTTCGACAACCGCGGTGCCGGTGCCTCG
This sequence comes from Rhodococcus sp. NS-SX18, assembly GCF_057367935.1. NCBI lineage: Bacteria > Bacillati > Actinomycetota > Actinomycetes > Mycobacteriales > Nocardiaceae > Rhodococcus > Rhodococcus sp. NS-SX18. Next base: position 7,555 of record NZ_CM170633.1, read on the forward strand.
ACCGTGCCGCGCGACGTCGCGGACTACCGGCTCGAGCTGCTCGCCGGGGACCTGTTCGCGGTGATCGACGCGGTGAGCCCGGACGTGCCCGTCCACCTGCTCGGACACGACTGGGGGGCGGTGCTGTGCTGGGAGGCCGTATGCGAACCCGGGGCGGCCGAGCGGATCGCGTCCTACACCTCGGTGTCCGGGCCGAACCTCGACCATCTCGCCTCGTGGATGCGCCGTCGGCTGCGGGATCGGCGCCCGCTCGGTCCGCTCGAGCAGGCTGTGGCGTCGGCCTACACGGTGCTGTTCCAGACCCCCGGCCTGCCCGTGCCGGCGCTCCGGTGGTGGTTCTCGCGGCACTGGCCCGCATTCGTCGGATTCTTCGATCGCTCCGATCCGGCGCTGATCGGACCGGTCGCGCCCACGCTGGCCGACGACATGGTGCACGGACTGAAGCTGTACCGGGCGAACCTGCGCCGGCGTCTGCGTGCACCGCGCGAGCGGCACACCGACGTGCCCGTGCAACTGATCCAGGGGCTGCGGGACCGGGCGGTGCGGCCGGTCGGGTACGAGGACACCGAGAAGTGGGTGACCGATCTGCGCCGGGAACCACTCGACGCCGGACACTGGTCGCCCCGCTCGCACGCCGGGGAGCTCGCGGCCGCGGCCGCGCGCTTCGTGCGCGACGTCGAAGCGCGGCACACTGCCCGAACCCCTGCGCTCTAGACCCCCGCGCTCTAGCGATTCACCTTCCCGCCCTCGCGACGCCGCGCCTGCGGGCCGGTGAGCGGCGTCGACGGCCCGTTCTGTGTCGGACGGGGCAAGTACGGTCCCGGGCAGTAGGATGAATCCGAATGCGCGCGTGTGCGCGAGGCCCAGGCGGAAGAAGGAGAGCTACCAACCCGTGGCTGCCCAGAAGTCGAACAAGAGCAACAGTGACTACGGTGCTTCCTCCATCACCGTCCTCGAGGGGCTCGAGGCGGTGCGCAAGCGCCCCGGCATGTACATCGGTTCCACCGGTGAGCGCGGTCTGCACCACCTGATCTGGGAGGTCGTCGACAACTCGGTCGACGAGGCGATGGCCGGCCACGCCACCAAGGTCGAGGTGACCCTCCTCGAGGACGGCGGCGTGCAGGTCGTCGACGACGGCCGCGGCATCCCCGTCGGGATGCACGCCTCCGGTGTCCCGACCGTCGAGGTCGTGCTGACCCAGCTGCACGCGGGCGGCAAGTTCGATTCCGATGCCTACGCGGTCTCGGGTGGTCTGCACGGCGTCGGCATCTCGGTGGTCAATGCGCTGTCCACCCAGCTCCAGGTAGAGATCGACCGCGACGGCTACCACTGGGAGCAGACCTACCAGTCCTCCAAGCCCGCGAAGCTGGTCAAGGGCGAGCCCACGAGGGCCACCGGCACCACCGTCCGGTTCTGGGCGGACCCGGACATCTTCGAAACCACGACCTACAACTTCGAGACGGTCGCGCGGCGACTGCAGGAGATGGCCTTCCTCAACAAGGGCCTGACGATCACGCTGACCGACGAGCGGGTCGCACCGGAGGAGGTCACGGACGAGGTCGTCAGTGAGCTCGCCGAGGCGCCGAAGAAGGCCGAGGAGCAGGAACAGGCCGAGATCGAGCAGCAGCACAAGGTCAAGGTCCGCGTCTATCACTACCCGGGCGGCCTCGAGGACTACGTGCGGCACATCAACCGCACCAAGCAGCCGATCCACAACTCGGTCGTCGGCTTCACCGCGAAGGGCACCGGCCACGAACTCGAGGTCGCGATGCAGTGGAACTCGGGCTACTCCGAGTCCGTCCACACCTTCGCCAACACGATCAACACCCACGAGGGCGGTACCCACGAGGAGGGCTTCCGCGCGGCGCTGACCTCGGTGGTCAACAAGTACGCGAAGGACAAGAAGCTCCTCAAGGACAAGGATCCGAACCTCACCGGCGACGACATCCGTGAGGGACTGGCCGCGATCATCTCGGTCAAGGTCGGCGAACCGCAGTTCGAAGGCCAGACCAAGACCAAGCTCGGCAACACCGAAGTCAAGTCGTTCGTGCAGAAGGCCTGCAACGAGCACCTGTCGCACTGGCTCGAAGCCAACCCGGCCGACGCGAAGACCATTGTGACGAAGGCGGTCTCGTCCGCGCAGGCTCGCGTCGCCGCTCGTAAGGCGCGGGAACTGGTCCGCCGTAAGTCCGCCACCGACCTCGGGGGCCTGCCCGGCAAGCTGGCGGACTGCCGCTCCAACGATCCGAGCAAGTCCGAGATCTACATCGTCGAGGGTGACTCGGCCGGCGGCTCCGCCAAGTCGGGCCGGGACTCGATGTATCAGGCGATCCTGCCGCTGCGCGGCAAGATCATCAATGTCGAGAAGGCGCGCATCGACAGGGTCCTCAAGAACAACGAGGTCCAGGCGATCATCACCGCCTTCGGCACCGGTATCCACGACGAGTTCGACATCTCGAAGCTGCGCTATCACAAGATCGTGTTGATGGCCGATGCCGACGTGGACGGCCAGCACATCGCGACTCTGCTGCTGACGCTGCTGTTCCGCTTCATGCGCCCGCTGGTCGAGCACGGCCACGTCTACCTGGCGCAGCCCCCGCTGTACAAGCTCAAGTGGCAGCGTTCCGAGCCGGAGTTCGCGTACTCCGACCGCGAGCGCGACGGTCTGCTCGAGCGTGGGCTCGCGTCCGGCAAGAAGATCAACAAGGACGACGGCATCCAGCGGTACAAGGGCCTCGGCGAGATGAATGCCAAGGAACTGTGGGAGACCACCATGGATCCCAGCGTGCGCGTGCTGCGTCAGGTCACGCTCGACGACGCGGCCGCCGCCGACGAACTGTTCAGCGTGCTGATGGGTGAGGACGTGGAGGCGCGTCGCAGCTTCATCACCCGTAACGCGAAGGACGTCCGCTTCCTGGACGTCTGACTCGGTCTCGCGGACGCCGGAAGGGCGGTGCGAGTGGCGGTGTGACGAGGTTCACACTGTCGCTTTCGCCGCCCTTCGGCGCGTCGGCGGCGCGGGGTGGTCCCGCGAATGTTACTGGTCGGTATCGTTTTCGGCTCGGTGACCGGTTCGATACACGACTGCCGCCGGTCGGGGGAGTGATCGTGCTCCTTTCGTGATCTACGCTCGGGCGGATATGGTGCGTGCACTCAGGAACGTCTCTTCCGACCACTCCACCCGCAGACGCACCTCCTCGACGCCGAGCGGTGTGGCGCGGGTGTGGGTCGGCGGCGGAAACCGGGTGGAAAGTGAGCTGGAAAGATGAGTGACGAATCGCCACCTCGGCAGCGGTGGTGGAACATCGAAGGGTGGGGCCTTCGCTGGAAGGTGACCGCCGTTCTCGCAGTTCCCGTGACCGTGGCCATGGTGCTGGGCGGCCTGCGCGTGCAGCAGGAGCTCTCCAACGCCGTCCACTTCTCGTCCGCTGCCGACCAGGTGGCCGTCGTGCCCGACCTCGTCGACTTCGGTACCGCCTTCGGTACCGCCTCCGCGACGCTGGCGGCCGGGACCGGCGTCACGAACGAGATCGAGAACCTCGACACGGCACTGGAACGCGTCCGGGCGGTGTCGCAGAATCCGGAGCTGGATCCGGTCATCGCCGCCGACCTCACCCGCACGGTGGCTGCCGCCGAGTCGTTGCGAGACCGCATCGCGGCCGGCGACATCCCGCTGCCCGAGCTCAACGAGCAGACCAACACCATCCGCAAGGACCTGATCCGCATCGTCGAAGCCATCGTCGAGCCGATCGAGGATCCGTCCGTGCTCGCCGAGGGCACCCGACTCGTCGATGCGTGGGCTTCCCAGCGCTATCTGTTCGACCAGGTGATGGGCATCGTGGCGATCCTGCGGGACCCGGACCAGCCCGGTACCGCACTGGTGTCCGCGTCCGGCTCCGAGCTCGCCATGCTCGAGACGCTCGCCCGGTCGTACCCGGCCTCCGATGCGCAGATCCAGGAGCTGCGCAGCGGCGTCGCCGAGCGCACCGCGATGATCGACGCCGCCGGCGACGGCCCGCTGCCCATCCTGAACCTGCGCTCGTCGCTGCTGGAGAGTGTCGAGGTCTACGGCACCCTCATCGACGAAGCGTCCGACGCGATCAGCAGCACCGTTCTCGCCCGCGCCTCCGACACCCGCTCCGCCGCCCTGCGTGACACCGCGATCGTGCTCGGCGCCCTGCTCGCCGCGCTGGTCCTGGCGCTTCTGGTGTCGCGGTCGCTCGTCGGCCCGATCCGGCGCCTGCGCTACGGCGCTCTCAAGGTCGCCCGGCAGGAACTCCCCGACGCGATCGACCGCATCAAGGTGGGCGACAACGTAGAGGACATCGAGTTCACCCGGGTCCCGGTGCACACCACCGAGGAGATCGGCCAGCTCGCCCGCGCCGTCGACGACATGCACGGGCAGGCCCTGCGCCTCGCCGGCGAGCAGGCCCACCTCCGCCTGCAGATCAACGACATGTTCGAAACCCTCGCCCGGCGCAGCAAGTCGCTCGTCGAGCAGCAGCTCGGCCTCATCGAACGGCTCGAGTACGAGGAAAAGGATCCGGCCCGGCTCGAGAGCCTGTTCCGGCTCGACCACCTGGCCGCGCGCATGCGCCGTAACGGTGACAACCTGCTGATTCTCTCCGGAACCCGGATGCGGCGCGGCCATTCGGCACCCGTGCAGCTCGGTGACGTCCTCCGTGCCGCGATGTCCGAGGTCGAGGACTACCAGCGGGTCCAGATCGGCTCGACGCCGGAAGGCGCCCTCAGCGGTACGGTCGCCACGGACATCGTGCATCTGCTCGCCGAGCTCGTCGACAATTCGCTGCGGGCGTCGCCGCCGGACAGCACCGTGACGTTCAGCTTCGCGCGCGCCGTCGACGGTGGCCTGCTCGTCGAGATCGCCGACCGCGGTATCGGTATCCCGGCCGAGGAACTCGACGCGATCAACGAGCGTCTCGCCCTCGGTGGCGAGGTCGGTCCCGACACCGCCCGTCACATGGGTCTGTTCGTGGTCTCGCGCCTCGCGGCCCGGCACGGCCTCACCGTGCGGCTGCGGCCGACGTTCGACACCGCGCGCAACCCGGGCATCACCGCCAGCGTCCACATCCCCGACGTGCTCCTCGTCTCGCCGCTCGCCCTGTCGCAGACCGGGCCGCAGCCGCGTACAGGCGAGGACGGACGTCCGGCCGAGACGCTCGCGCCGCGGCCGCCCCGCGATGTCACGGCCCCGGCCGCGTCGGACCATGCTTCTGCACCGGCACTGCCGCAGCGGCAGCCGGCGTCTGCACTGCCGCAGCGGCAGCCGGCACCCGTGGCTTCGGAGTCGGCTGCGGGTCTGCCGCAGCGCCAGCCGGGTGCCACGCCGGGTCTGCCGCAGCGCCGGCCCGGCTCCACTCCAGGTCTGCCGCAGCGTCAGCCGGGTGCCGCCGCGGAGCGCCAGCCCACGCCGCTGTCCGACCTGCCCCGGCGCCAACCCGGCCCGACGCCGGTCCTGCCGCCGCGTCGCACGGAGACGGTCTCGTCCGCTTCTGCTCCCGCCCCGACGGCGCCACGGCCCCCGGGCAACGGGCTGCCGCAGCGACGGCCGGGCGCCACGCCGGGCATCGCGCCCCAGCCGACGACGGCCGCACCGAACAACGGTGCTTCGGGCAACGGTGCTTCGGGCAACGGTGCTTCGGGCAACGGTGCTTCGGGCAACGGTCTGCCGCAGCGCCGGCCGGGGAGCACCCCCGGTCTGCCGACACCGCCGGCCGCATCGGAATCCGCGCTTCCGCAACGGAATTCCGAGCCGGCCGCCGTTCGGGACGAGGCGGCTGCGGCCGACGGGCAGGCGGGCCGCGCCGCCCGGCACCGGTACCGGACGAACCCGGCCAAGACGGCGTCGTTCTTCCAGCCGCGTACCGAAGCCAACGCCTTGCGCCCGCATCCGGGTGCCGGCACGCCGATCTTCGCCGACATGATGTCGAGCTGGCTCGTCGATCCGACGACTCAGCCCGAGGACCGCCGTCCGGAGTGGAACTCACGGGCGGATGCCGGGTGGAGGGCCGCGCAGGAGGCCGCACAGGCTCCGGTGGAGCAACTCACCACCGCGGGTCTTCCGCGGCGTGCACCCGGTCATAGGCTGGTGCCCGGTGCGGTCGCCTCGCCGGCGACCGGATCCGTGCCGGCTGTCCGGCGGCGCGACCCGGAGACCATCCGGGCCAACCTGAGCCGTCACCAGCAAGGGGTTCGCAACGGGCGGGCCTCCGCGCACGCGTCCACCCAGACCGACGAACAGGGAGTTCGATGAACATTGACCATGGATCCGACGTGACTCGTCCTCTGGACTGGTTGGTGTCGAACTTCGCGCGCGAGGTTCCCGGCGTCTCCCACGCCGTGCTCGTGTCCGCGGACGGCCTCCTCATGGCGGCCAGCGCACACCTGCCCGTCGACCGTGCCGAGCAGCTCGCTGCCGTCACGTCCGGACTCGCCAGCCTGTCCAACGGCGTGTCCCAGCTCTTCGAGGGCGGCGGAGTGCTCCAGTCCGTCGTCGAGATGCAGCACGGCTACCTGCTGCTGATGAGTGTGGGCGACGGATCGCACCTGGCGGCCCTGACCGCCTCGGAGTGCGACATCGGGCAGGTCGGTTACGAGATGGCACTCCTGGTCGATCGTGTGGGGGCATCGGTCGAGGCCACTCCGCGCATCGGTCTGGGGTCCTGACGTCGAGGTGGCCATGGAAGAACGCAAGGCGGAGTCGCCGCCGGCCCAGCCCAGTCTGGTCCGGCCGTACTCACTGACCTCGGGGCGGACCAGCCCCGCGGTCGAGCTGGCGTTGGAGGCACTGATCCAGGTCCTCCCGGGCACGGACGACCGTGCCCGGGACCTGGACAACATCAACGCCACGATCGTGGCGTTGTGCAGGGAGTCCCCGTCGGTCGCCGAGATCGCGGCGCGGGTGGGTGTGCCGATCGGGGTGGCGCGCGTACTCGTGGCGGATCTCGTCGAAGCCGGGCACGTACGGATCCTGGCCACCCTGAAAGACGATTCGAGCGACGCGGAGCGTCGTGAGCTGATTGAAAGGGTCCTCAGTGGACTTCGCGAACTCTAACTCCCCGAAGCGGGTGACCTCGACGAAGATCGTGATCGCCGGGGGCTTCGGCGTCGGCAAGACCACGTTGGTGGGGGCGGTCTCGGAGATCGTGCCGCTGCGCACGGAAGCGTTGGTCACCAACGCCAGCGACGGCGTCGACAACCTGAGCGCGACACCGCAGAAGGCCACCACGACCGTCGCGATGGACTTCGGCCGGATCAGCCTCGCCGAGGATCTCGTGCTGTACCTGTTCGGCACGCCGGGTCAGCACCGGTTCTGGTTCATGTGGGACGACCTGATCCGAGGTGCGATCGGGGCCATCGTGCTCATCGACACCCGGCGGCTGGACGAGAGTTTCGCGGCGGTCGACTTCTTCGAGGCCCGGAACCTGCCGTTCATCGTCGCGATCAACGAGTTCGACGACGCCCCGCGCTACCCGACCGAGGACATTCGCCAGGCCCTCGCGGTCTCGGCGGACGTGCCGATCGTCTCGATCGACGCGCGCGATCGCGAGTCCGCCAAGTCGGCCCTCGTGACGGTGACCGAGTACGCGCTGCGCAAGCTGCACCAGCCGGTAGCGCCCTGATGGACACACACGTGCACCTGTTCGGCATGGGCACGTGGGTGCTCGTCCTGGCGTACGTGACGGCGACGATCGGGTTGCTCGTGGGGCTGGCCAGTGCCCGCAAATCGTTGACTGCCGGATCCGAACGGTCACGGTTGTACTGGCTGATGCGGGCCGCGCTCTCGACCGGTGGCGTCGGGGTGTGGCTGGCGCACTTCCTGCCGATGGCCGGGTTCACGGTGGACGGCAGCATCATTCGATACGACCTGCCCGGGATCGTCTTCTCGATGGCGGTGGCGCTGGTGTCCGCCTTCGTCGCCATGGTGGTCGTGCAGCCGAAGCGGATGTCGCGCCGTGCCCGGCCCTCGCGTGATGCCGGGGCGGTACGGCTGCTGGGCGGCTCGCTGGTCCTCGGTGCCGGGATCGCCGGCGTGCACTACTCGATCATGTGGGCGATGGAACTGCAGGGCACCGTCGCATACGACACGACCTACGTGGCGGCCTCCGTGGTGGCGGCCTGGCTCACCGCGGTGGTGATCCTGTGGCTGGTGACGGTCGCCGACCGCCGGTGGATGCGGATCGTCGGCAGCATCGTCGCCGGGGCGGCGGTGATCGGCGTGCACTTCCTCGCGATGGCGGCGGTGCGGGTGACGGTGGATCCGTCGACGGCGGCGCCTTCGGGCGTCGAGGTGTTCGCGGTCCTCTTCCCCGTGTTCGTGCTCGGCATGCTGATCCTGACGGTTCCGATCATGGCGTTGCTCATGGCTCCCGATCGGGTGGCGGCCGCCCTCGAGGCCGAGGCCGAGGCGTGGGCGCAGGAACACCGTCCGATCGACCCGCGGAGCCCGGTCGCCTGATCCGACGGCTGCGGGACCGGGACCCTCCCGAATTACATCGATGCGATACGCTCCGATGGCTGTCGAGGGGGGCGGAGTCGCAGCCCGTATCGATTCGGTGAGGCGCGCCACCACGAGCACGGACCGCTTCGCGCGCCGTGCTCGGAAGGTCACGATGTCCCACGAAATGCACCACTTCTCCATGGGGATGTGGGTGTTCTTCCTCGCCTGTGCCACCTCCGTCGTCGGATCGTTCGTCGGTCTCTCCTGTGCCCGTCAGTCGCTGACCGCGCCCACTGCCCGCGGCCATCGCCGCTGGATGGCCATGGCCGCCCTGTCGGTGGGCGGTGTGGCCGTCTGGCTCATGCACTTCATCGGGATGATGGGCTTCGACATCCCCGGTACCGCAATTCGGTACGCGCTGGGACCGACCGCCTTCTCCGTCGCGCTGTCGGTGGCCGCTACCTGGTTCGGGCTCTGGCTCGTCAGCTCACGTGCCTCGTGGGTGAATCGCGTGCCGTCCCTCGCCCGCCTGCTCGTCGGCGGCCTCGGGATGGGTCTCGCGGTCAGCCTCATGCACTACAGCGGCATGTGGGCCATCCGGATCCAGGGCTCGCTCGAGCACGACCCGAGCTTCGTCGTCGCCTCGGTGGCCATCGGTGTCGTCGCGGCCACGGCCGCCCTGTGGCTCGCGCAGACCGCGGACCGATGGGTGCTCCGCGTTCCTGCCGCCCTGCTCATGGGCTGCGCGGTCGTCGCACTGCACTACACCGGCATGGCCGGCGTACGCGTCGAGGTCGATCCGACCGTCCCGCTGCCGTCGGGCTGGACCGTCACCGCTCTGCTGTTCCCCTCGTTCGTGCTCGGCATCGCCGTTCTCGCCGTGCCGATCGCGGCGCTGCTGCTCGCCCCCAGCCGGGGCGACATGGCACTGGAGGAGGAGTTCGCCCGCTGGGCCACCGACGACGATGCCTCCGTTCCGGGGCGGTCGTGACGGAAATTTCGGGCGCCGGGACGGACCGGCCGAGCGGAATCGCCGCATCGGTCGCTGTGCGAGCTGACCTGCACCTATAGACTCGGGTGGTTGCGAGACGCGCGCCGGACGGAAGTCCGCGGCGTTCGAGCCGAGTAGAAGAAGGAGCTCATGACCGACACCACGTTGCCGCCGGAGGGGCCGGGGCACGACCGCATCGAGCCCGTCGACATCCAGCAGGAGATGCAGAGCAGCTACATCGATTACGCGATGAGCGTGATCGTGGGCCGCGCCCTGCCCGATGTGCGGGACGGTCTCAAGCCGGTGCACCGCCGCGTCCTGTACGCAATGTACGACAACGGGTTCCGCCCGGACCGCGGCTACGTGAAGTCGGCACGTGCCGTCGCCGAGACGATGGGCAACTACCATCCGCACGGCGATGCCTCGATCTACGACACCCTCGTGCGGCTCGCGCAGCCGTGGTCGATGCGCTACCCGCTCGTCGACGGCCAGGGCAACTTCGGGTCCCGCGGTAACGACGGCGCAGCCGCGATGAGGTACACCGAGTGCCGGCTCACCCCGCTCGCGATGGAGATGCTGCGCGAAATCGACCACGAGACAGTCGATTTCCAGCCGAACTACGACGGCCGCACGCTCGAGCCGGTGGTTCTCCCCAGCCGTATCCCCAACCTGTTGATCAACGGTTCGGGCGGTATCGCGGTCGGCATGGCCACCAACATCCCGCCGCACAACCTCCGTGAGGTGGCCGACGCGATCTACTGGGCGCTCGAGAACTTCGAGGCCGACGAGGAAGCCACCCTGGCGGCCGTCATGGAGCGCATCAAAGGCCCGGACTTCCCGACCGCGGGCCTGATCGTCGGCGGCCAGGGCATCAAGGACGCGTACACCACCGGCCGCGGGTCGGTGCGGATGCGCGGTGTCGTGGAGATCGAGGAGGACGCCCGGGGCAAGACCTCGATCGTCATCACCGAACTGCCGTACCAGGTCAACCCGGACAATTTGATCACCTCGATCGCCGAGCAGGTCCGGGACGGCAAGATCGCCGGCATCTCCGACATCCACGACGAGTCGTCGGACCGTGTGGGCATGCGCATCGTCGTGACCGTCCGCCGGGACGCCGTCGCGAAGGTCGTCCTCAACAACCTCTACAAGCACACGCAGCTGCAGACCGGCTTCGGCTGCAACATGCTCTCGATCGTCGACGGCGTGCCGCGCACCCTGCGGCTCGACCAGATGATCCGGTTGTACGTCACCCACCAGATCGAAGTCATCGTCCGCCGGACCCGGTACCTGCTGCGCAAGGCGGAGGAGCGGGCCCACATCCTGCGCGGTCTCGTGAAGGCGCTCGACGCGCTCGACGAGGTCATCGCGCTGATCCGCGCCTCGGCGACGGTGGAGGACGCACGCACCGGCCTCATCGGACTGCTCGACGTCGACGAGATCCAGGCCGACGCGATCCTGGCGATGCAGCTGCGTCGCCTCGCGGCTCTGGAGCGGCAGAAGATCGTCGACGAACTCGCCGAGATCGAGCGCGAGATCGACAACCTCAAGGACATCCTCGCCAAGCCCGAGCGTCAGCGCGCGATCGTGCGGGACGAGCTGAAGGAGATCGTCGACAAGTACGGCGACGACCGTCGCACCCGCATCGTCGCGGCCGACGGGGACGTCTCCGACGAGGACCTCATCGCCCGCGAGGACGTCGTCGTCACCATCACCGAGACCGGGTACGCCAAGCGCACCAAGACCGACCTGTACCGGTCCCAGAAGCGCGGCGGCAAGGGCGTCAAGGGCGCGGATCTCAAGCAGGACGACATCGTCAAGCACTTCTTCGTGACGTCCACGCACGACTGGCTGCTGTTCTTCACCACCAAGGGCCGGGTGTACCGGGCGAAGGCCTACGAGCTGCCGGAAGCCAACCGCACCGCGCGCGGCCAGCACGTGGCCAACCTGCTGGCCTTCCAGCCGGACGAGCGGATCCAGGGCGTCATCCGGCTCAAGACCTACGAGGACGCCCCCTACCTGGTGCTCGCGACCCGCAACGGCCTGGTCAAGAAGTCGCGGCTGTCGGACTTCGACTCCAATCGGTCCGGCGGCATCGTCGCGATCAACCTGCGCGGCGACGACGAACTGGTCGGTGCGGTGCTGTGCTCGTCGGACGACGATCTGCTGCTGGTCTCCGCCAAGGGACAGTCGATCCGTTTCGTGGCGAGCGACGAGGTGCTGCGGCCGATGGGCCGGGCGACCTCGGGCGTCCAGGGCATGCGGTTCAACGAGGACGACGCCCTGCTCTCGCTGAACGTGGTCCGTGAGGGCACGTACCTGCTGGTCGCGACGTCCGGTGGGTACGCCAAGCGCACTCCGATCGAGGACTACATGGCGCAGGGACGCGGCGGCAAGGGCGTGCTGACCATCCAGTACGACCGCAAGCGTGGCACTCTGGTCGGAGCGCTCATCGTGGACGACGACGACGAGCTGTACGCGATCACCTCGGGCGGTGGCGTCATCCGGACCCCCGCGAAGCAGGTGCGCAAGGCCGGCCGACAGACGAAGGGTGTGCGGTTGATGAACCTGGGGGAGGGGGACACGTTGCTGGCGATCGCACGCAACGCCGACGAGCCCGAGGAGAGCGCCGCACTCGAAGCGAAGGAGTCGTAAGTGAGCACTCCCCAGGGCCCGAACGGCGCCGAGCAGCCGCCGAAGGGGCAGAACGGACGAGAGGTGCCCGGCAAGCCGGCCGGCGGTGCGACGCCGTCGGACGGTGCTGCCCGGAACCCCGGCGCGGGAGCGAATCCCGGCGCGCCGGCCGACGGCACGGCGAAGCCCCAGACGGCGGAGGGCGGGACGTCGCGTCCCGGGCAGCAGCGTCCGGGCGGGCCCCCCACACCGCCGTGGCAGCGGGGGAACCAGCAGGAGACACCGCAGAACGTGCCGCAGACGAACTTGGCCCGACCCGGCCAGGCATCGCCCTCGACCGGACGTCCCGCGGTGCCCACACCGAGCGACACCCCCGGTGACAAGCCCGCTGCGCGCCCCGGGACGGATCCGGCCGGATCGGCGCAGCCGGGCGGGCAGACACCGGGCGGGCAGAAGCAGGGTGGACAGCAGCCGGGCCCGGCGAAGCAGGCGGCGGCACGTTCCGGCGGAAACCCGGCCGGGAACCGGCCCGGCGCCGCGACGCCCCCGACGCGGCCGGTGGTCACCGGCACCGCGGCCGCCTCGATGAACGCGCCCACAGCAGGTGCGGACCGGTCGGCGGCCAAGACGAAGGCCGCCGTCATCGACGGCCCGACGCGGCACATCGAACGCAAGGACCTGGCGAAGGACCTGCCGGACCTGTCCACCGTCAAGCATCCGCTGCCGTCCGCGCCGGCCGAGGAAGCCCCGGCCGCGCAACCGGCCGCCGCAGTCGCGACCGCGGCTCCGGTCGCAGGCGAGCCGTTGCGTGCGACGGTGCAGGTGCGCCGTATCGATCCGTGGTCGATGCTGAAGATCTCCTCGGTGATCTCCGTCTCGTTGTTCTTCGTGTGGATGGTCGCCGTGGGCCTGCTGTACGGCGTGCTCGAAGGCATGGGCGTGTGGGAACGGCTCAACAGCGCGTTCACCGACATGGTGTCCGACACCGGTGGGGGCGGCCTCATCACCGCCGGTCAGGTCTTCGGATACGCGACGGTGATCGGGCTGGTCAATACGATCCTCTTCACCGCCCTGGCCACTCTCGGGGCCTTCATCTACAACCTGTGCACCGACCTCGTCGGGGGCGTGCAGGTGACCCTCGCGGACCCGGACTGAGCTGGGAAAACGAGTCCCCACCGGGCCGATTTTGGACTTCGCGGCTCGGTGGGGTAGTGTTCCAACTCGGTTCGAGGGCCTATAGCTCAGGCGGTTAGAGCGCTTCGCTGATAACGAAGAGGTCGGAGGTTCAAGTCCTCCTAGGCCCACTCCCCGTGCCGAAAGGGCAGCGAGCATGAAGGTTCTTCTCTTTGTGGGAACCGTGGTGCTGGTGACCGTCGGACTCGCCCGGATGTTGCGGAGCGAGGACGAATGGCACGAGGTCACCGCCCGCTGAGGCGGCAGACGGGGCCTTAGCTCAGTTGGTAGAGCGCTGCCTTTGCAAGGCAGATGTCAGGAGTTCGAATCTCCTAGGCTCCACAACGATTCGACGACAGGCCCGGACAGCATCGATGTCCGGGCCTGTCGGCGTCTGCGCTCACTTCTGTTCGGCGAGTTCGTCGAGGACCGCCGAGAGCTGCCGCATCGCGGCCAGCGTGGCGGCCAGGCCTTCCGCACCCCCGGCGTCGGTCAGGCGCCGGGCGAAGGCGGCGTGCGCCGGATCGATCCCGGACACCGCGGCACGGCCCGCCGGGGTCGGCGCGACGAGCTTCGCGCGCCGATGGGCGGGGTTGGGTAGGTACTCGGCGAGGCCGCGCTCGACCAGCAGGTCGGCGATCCGCTGCACGCTCTGACGGGTGATCCCCATCGCCCGGGCGATGCCGGCGACCGGCAGGGGATCGCGCAGCACGGCACCGAGGACCTGCCACCACGCCCCCGTGAGACCCGCCGGGCGGGCCAGCGTCTCGGCGACCTCGAGGAACTGGCCGTTGAGGCGGAACGACGCCAGGGCGAGGTCGCTGAGCAGTTCCTGTTCCGGGCGCGCGCTCATCCGGCCATGAGTTCGTGGAAGCCGGCGGGGTCGCGTCGGCCGTAGAGCTTGAACCAGGACTCGAGGACGTGCGGTTCGAACACCTCCAGGCGTTCGAGGATCGCGCGGGCGAACTCGACCGGGGCCGTGGCACTCGCGGTGATCAGATTTCGATCGGTGACGGCCGGTTCGTCGCGATAGAGGCCGCCGCCGGCGTACCCCAGCCCGGCCAGGAACTCGGCGGCGTTGCTCGTGTGCGCGCGATCGTCGAGGAGGCCGGCGAGGGCGAGTCCGCCCGTGGCCCCGCAGATCGCGGCCACCGGAACACCGGCCTCGAGGAAGTCGCGCGCCCGGTCGGCGAAGGGGCTGAACTGCTCGGTGTTCCAGATGTCGTTGCCCGCCAGGATCAGCATCGCGCTGTTGTCGGGCCGCACCTCGTCCAGGGTGGTATCGGGGAGGATGCGGATTCCGCCCATGGTGGTGACAGGTTCGCGCGTGGTGCCGACGGTGGCGACGGTGTAGCGGCCGGGGTGCTTGTGCCAGAGCGGCTTGTTGATGTGGGCGATCGCATGCCCGACCTCCCAGTCGGCGAGGGTGTCGTACACGGCGACATGCACTGTCTCAGTCATGACAATATACTGTCGATTTGACAGTTTGTTGTCAATGCGCGGCTCCTGGTTTCACGTGAAACGACGCGCCGCGAATGCTGCCGCGGTCGGGTTCTTCACGATGCGGGCCGAACTGCCGGAGTATCGCTTGTGAGAGTTGTTACTACTCTCCGTAGTAACGGGCGCGTATCCTGGCTGCATGTCTGCCGAGGAGGATGTCGTCGCGCGCGTACGCGGTGCCTTCGTCGGCGGTATGTCGGGGGCGGTGAGCGTCGCCGCCCATGCCCTCGCCGGTGGTTCCGTGCCGGGGCAGGCGCCGGCGGTACTGCTGCTCGCGGCCGCCGTGACGGTGGGCCTGCTTGCCGCGGGCACTCGCGTGCCGATCGTCGGCGTGCTCGCCGCCGGTCAGGTGATCGGCCACGGCGCCCTCTCCCTCGATGCGGGACACCTCCACGTCCCCGGCCCGGGCATGCTTGCCGCGCACGCCGGGGCGATCGTGGTCGCGGCGTTGCTCGTCCGCGGTGCCGAACACGGTTGCCGGGTCGGGCTGGCCGCCCTCGTCCGCGCGGTACCCGCCTCGTTCGCGCCGGCGCCCGTCGCCGTCCCCACGTGGACCCCGGTCGCCCACCGACCCCGGCTCCGCCGGGGCCTGCTCGTCGCCGCCGGTCTCGGCACTCGCGGCCCTCCCGTCACGGTCTGAACCCATCCTTCTCGGTCGCCGCGCCCCTGCGGTGACCGCGCGCACCCGTGCGCATTCGGACCGATTTCGGAGAATCCCCATGAAGAAGACTCTGTTCCTCGCTGCCGCCGCGGCCGCGACCCTGTTTGCCGCCGGATGCTCGTCCGACGAGCCCGCCGCCGCGTCCGCGGACTCGCTCACCGTCTCCTCGGCGTGGGCGAAGACCGCCGAATCCGGCATGACCGGCGCATTCGCCGAGCTCGAGAACACCGGCGACACCGACATCCACATCGTCTCCGCTGCCAGCCCCAGCTCGGCCCGGACCGAGATCCACGAGATGGCGGCCGGCGACGGCGGCGCCATGGTGATGCGCGAGAAGGCGGACGGACTGGTCATCCCCGCGCACAGCACCCACTCGCTCGCCCCCGGCAAAGACCACCTGATGCTCATGGATCTCGTGGAGCCGGTCCTGCCCGGCACCGAAGTGACCTTCGAGCTGACCTTCGAGGACGGCTCGACGACCGAGTTCACCGCACAGGTCCGCGACTTCTCCGGCGCGCAGGAGAACTACCAGCCGAGCGCGGACGCGGGGGCGAACCACGGTGGCTGAGCTGAGCCGGCGGCGTCTCCTCGGTGGCGGCGCCGCCGTCCTGGGCGTCGCCGGCATCGGCGCGGCCGGCGTCGGGACGGGTCTCGGGTACGCCGCCACGCGGGAGCCCGAACCTACCGGTGGGCGCACGGTTGCCTTCCACGGCGTGCACCAGGCCGGCATCGACACCGAGCCGCAGGCCTTCGCCGCCTTCGTCGCCCTGGATCTGCGTCCGGGACTCGACCGTCGCGCGCTGGTCGGGATCATGAAGGTGTGGGCCGAGGACGGTCGCCGGCTGGCCGGGGGCAGTCCTGCCCTCGGCGACACCGAGCCCGAACTAGCCCTCGATCCCGCCCGGCTGACCGTGACGGTCGGCTTCGGTCCTGCCGTGTTCGATGTGGCCGGTCTCGCGGCGCAGCGACCCGAGTGGTTGCGGCCGTTGCCGGCGTTCTCGATCGATCGCCTCGAGGAACGCTGGTCGGGCGGTGATCTGCTGCTGCAGGTAGGTGCCGACGACCCGGTCACCGTCTCGCACGCGACTCGCACGCTCTCCAAGAGCGTGCGATCGCTGGCCACCGTGCGCTGGACCCAGCGCGGATTCCGCAACGCGGTGGGCACCAAGCCCACCGGCACCACGATGCGCAATCTCATGGGTCAGGTCGACGGCACCGTCAACCCGGCTGCGGGAAGCACCGACTTCGACCGGCAGGTGTGGAATCCCGGTACCCCGGCCTGGTTGGCCGGGGGCACGTCCCTGGTGTTGCGGCGAATCCGTATGGAACTCGACACGTGGGACGAACTCGACCGGCCGGCCCGGGAACTCGCGGTGGGCCGGGACCTGGCCGCCGGGGCGCCGCTGACCGGCAGCCGGGAGCACGACGATCCGGACTTCGCCGCCACCGACGTCCACGGCATTCCGGTGATCCCTCCGGAATCGCACGTCGCCCGGGCGCGGCCCCGGAACGCGAACGAGCAGTTCCTGCGCCGCGGCTACAACTACGACGATCCGGACGGTGCCGGACTGTTGTTCGCGGCGTACCAGGCCGACGTGGACGCGCAGTTCGTCCCGGTGCAGCAGCGGCTCGCCGAGCACGACGCGCTGAACCCGTGGATCACCCCGGTCGGGTCGGCGGTGTTCGCCGTCCCACCCGGATTCGGTCCCGGCGGATACCCGGGCGACACCCTGTTCGAGGGCTGACGGGCCGCGCCCCCGGCCGGGATCCGTGTGGAATCCCGGCCGGGGGAACCGCCGTACCTACAGTTTGTATGGTTCCCGTCACACCCCAGGGAAATAGGGCTACCGTCAGGACACGCGTCCATCCGCGTCGAGGAAAGGCGGCACGCTCATGACCACTGCACTGCCGGAACGTCAGGGCTTCGGGACCCTGCGCGCGGGGGGTCTGCACTGGGACGCCTTCCCTCTGCGGCTGTTCGCGAAGGGCAACGCGAAGTTCTGGGATCCGCTCGATCTGGACTTCAGCCGCGAGGCCGCCGACTGGAACGAACTCAACAGCGAACAGCACCGCAGCGCCACCTACCTCGTCGCGCAGTTCGTGGCCGGTGAGGAGGCCGTCACCCAGGACATCCAGCCGTTCCTGCGGGCGATGGCCGCCGAGGGCCGTCTCGGCGACGAGATGTACCTGACCCAGTTCTGCTTCGAGGAGGCCAAGCACACCCAGGTCTTCCGGCTGTGGATGGACGAGGTGGGCCTGACCGCGGACCTGCACCCCTACGTCGCGGACAACCCGTACTACCGGCAGCTGTTCTACGAGGAGCTGCCCCACTCGCTGCGCGTCCTCGAGACCGACCCGAGCCCCGCCAACCAGGTCCGCGCCAGCGTCACCTACAACCACGTCATCGAGGGCAGCCTCGCCCTCACCGGGTACTACGCTTGGCAGAAGGTGTGCACGAAACGCGGAATCCTGCCCGGGATGCAGGAACTCGTGCGCCGGATCGGCGACGACGAACGCCGGCACATGGCATGGGGAACGTTCACGTGCCGCCGCCACGTCGCCGCCGTCGACTCGAACTGGGATGTCGTGCAGCAACGCATGGGAGAGTTGCTGCCGCTCGCGCTCGGCATGATCCAGTGGGTCAACGACCAGTTCGAGGAACAACCCTTCGGTCTCGATCCCGACGAGTTCGTCTCCTACGCCGCCGACCGCGCCCAGCGACGGCTCGGGGCCATCGAATCCGCCCGCGGCCGGCCCGTCGAGGAGATCGATCTCGACTACAGCCCGGAAGTGCTCGAGGACAAGTTCGGTGCGGAGGATGCCGCGGAGCTGACCAGCCTCGCGGGGAACTGAACCGGGCGGTCAGAGCAGCGCGACGACCGCGAAGACCAGCAACAGGACCACCGCGACCACCGCTCCGATCGCCGAGTAGTTGCGGCTCGGCGGCGTCGCGGTGGTGGTGAGCGTCGTGCCCGCGGTGTCGTCGGCGTCGCTGTCCTCGGGCCGGGCGCCGCCGGATCGCACGTCGGCGGCGGTCGTCGCGGGAACAGGTGCGGGGCTCGCGGGTGCGCCCGCTGCCCGGTCTCGTTCCGCCGCCGCTTCGGCCCGGGCACGTTCGGCCGCTTCGAGTTCACGGATACGCGGAATGCCACCGGTGAGAACGTCGGTGACGTCGTACGACGGGGGCAGGCCGATCCGCGCCTTGACCACGCGCGCGGGTGTGAAACCGGCCGCGAGGATGGCGGCACCGAGGGCGGCGGTCTGCTCGGGACCGGGTCCGACGAGGGTGCGTACCCCGAGTTTCGCGGCGAGGCTGTCCGCGATGGACTGCACGTGCGAGCGGTCGCGCGCGACGAACCCGTCACCCATCACCACGACGGCGTCGAGGTTGTGCGAAAGCCAGCCGAAGGCGCCGAGGGCGGTGGCCAGCTGGGCCGCGGGGGACGGGGCGCTCTTGGCGCCGAACCGGAACGCCTTGCCGGCCGAGACGCCGGACCGCACGAGGTTGACGGTCGAGCCGCCGTCGTCGACGTGGAAGATGCCGACGAGCTGTCCCGGAGTTTCCGAGATCTCCGAGGCGTACCACGTCGCGGCCGCCTCGGCGTCCGAGACGAGGGCGATGTGCCGCAGATCCGCATAGTCGAGCGCGGCCCGCAGTGCGGCCACGGTGGGCTGGTCCCACCGTGACGGGTAGGTGGCGGTGACACTCGGCAGGCCGCCGTCGGGCCCGCTGTCCGGTGGCAGGGGGTGGCATTCGTGCAGCAGGCAGGCGATCGCCGTGGCCATCGAGTCCTCGGCTCGGTAGATGCGTCCGTCACTGGCGGTGACGCCGGCGGGATCGCCGACCCGGCCGAGGAATCCCGACAGGTAGCGGGCCTCACCGGCAGGATGCGGGGCGCCGCCGAGGACGGTGGTGCCGTCGGAATCGATGTGCAGGACGGTGTCCCGGGCTATGACCACGGGATCGGGACTGCCGGGGTCGTTGGAAGCGAGGACCGCGGTGGACACCACGCTCCCGATCCGGAGACCGACTCCCACAGCCATGTCAAACCTCCTGTAGACAACGATCGGCGTACATCTTGCTACCGACTCGGCCACAGCCGGGGAAGCCGCGCCGTAGCACCGCGCGGGAGATTGCCGTGACCACTAGGATTCGCGCGCCGCATCGGCACAGCCCGTGCGCGTCGCCGGGCCCGAGGCGTGCAGTCGTGGGCGGATGTCCGCGTACCCGGTGCCGTCAGGTTCTCGGCCGGATCGTCCGCCGGGGCGGGAACGCCTGCCGGGCATGGGTCAGCAGGAACAGGCTGATCACGGCCACCCACGCCGGGAAGACGAGGGTGAGCCACAGCGCCTCCGTCACCGCGAACAGCAGGATCAGGGCGATCAGGTAGGTGGGGGCGACCAGCCATCGTGGCATCAGCCCGGTGCGCATCCAGATGGTGCCCAGCGAGATCATGAAGACCGCAGCCATACGGATCGAGTAGACATTGCTGATCTGCAGGATCAGCGCATGCGCGAACGCGGCCGACTCCTGGGCGGGGACGGCCTCCGCCTGGTCCGTCAGGAGCAGGCCGCCGGCACTGGCCATCGTGACGAGGATGAGCGCCAGGAACAACAGACCACTGCCGACGAAGACCGTCGAGAAGAACTGGTCCTCGAGGTCGCCCAGCCGATGCCGGAGCACACCGATGAACCACAGGAACGCGATGCAGGCGAACTGGGACAGCGTCAGCGCGACGGTGAGCCGTGAGCGGCCGGCCTCCAGCCACTCGGTCGTGCCGAAGGGATCCGCCGGGATCGCCTGACGGACCAGGACGATGCTCGCCGTGAACAGGACCGCGAACACGATCCCGACGGCGGCGGTGTGCGGGGTGGTCAGCCGGTGCAGGTGCGGCTCGCTGCGCTCCGCGGTCATGCTCGGATTGTCCTCGACCAGCGGTGATGCGGTGGCACGAACGACGGATCGTGACCTCGAGTGCGGGTCACAAGAGGCGGACAGCGCACTTACGCGTCGGTAAGTTAGCTGTTACAGTGCGTACCGCCTGTGTCGTCCGACACACAGGCACCGACCTGTGAAGGGACCGTGGGATGGGGATACGGATGGGGCGCGCCAGAAGATGGACCGGCGCCGCGGTAGCGACCGCGGCGCTGACGGGAACGATGCTCGCGATGCCGGCGACGGCGAGCGCGGACGCGTCCTTCTACGATCCTCCGTTCGATCTGGCCGGCACCTCCGGCGCCGTACTCCGTAGCGGGCCGTCCGATCTCGCCGTCCGCGTCCCGACGCCGCAGGGCGTGTTCCCGGCACAGGGCACCCGGCTGCTCTACCGCAGCCTCGACGCGAATGGCGAGCCCAACGCCGTCGGCGGCACCTACCTCGAGCCGTCGCTGCCCTGGAACGGTCCCGGCCCGCGGCCGCTCGTCGCGATCGCGCCGGGCACCCAGGGGCAGGGCGACCAGTGTGCGCCGTCCAAGCAGTTGAACTCGATCGTCTCCTACACCCCGCCGCTCGACCTGTTCACCGAGTACGAACTGCTGTCGATCAACACCATGCTGCTGCAGGGCATCGCCGTCGTCGTCACCGACTACGACGGTCTCGGCACGCCGGGCCACCACACCTACGTCAACCGGCTGGCCGAGGCGCACGCGGTGCTCGACGCGGTCCGGGCGGCCCAGAGCCTGCCCGCCGCGTCCGTCACCCCCGACGGGCCGGTCGGCCTGTGGGGGTACTCCCAAGGCGGTGGCGCCGTGTCGGCGGCCGCCGAACTGCAGCCGACCTACGCACCCGAGTTGAACCTGGTGGGTGTCTATGCCGGTGCGCCGCCCGCGGACCTCGAGGCCACGCTGAACCAGGTCGACGGGACGGCGCTGACCGGCGTGATCGGCTACACGATCAACGGCCTCGGTGAGGCCTACCCAGAGCTCCGGGATCTCATCGATGCCGAGATCAACGACCGGGGACGCGAGATGCTGCAGTCGGTGGCGAACCAGTGCGCCCCGGAGACGATCTTCCGCTACGGCTTCCAGCGCACGAACGACTACACCCGCACGGGCGAGCCGCTGAGCGCCGTCGTCGATCGGTTGCCGGAGGCGAAGGAAGCCATCGCCGCGCAGCGGATCGGACGTCTGCAGCCGTCGGCGCCGGTGCTCGTGCAGCACGGAACGATGGACGACATCGTGCCGTTCGGTCAGGGTCGCCGGCTCGCGACGGACTGGTGCGCCCTCGGCGCCACCGTCCAGTTCTCCACGAACACCACCCCGCCCATCCTGCCGGGCCTGGCCGTCAATCACGCGCTGCCGCTGGTCGCCGGCATGCCCGAAGCGGTCGCCTACCTGAACGACCGGTTCGCCGGGCGGCCCGCACCGTCCAACTGCGGCGCCTTCTGATCGACGGCGGCGTGGGATCCACGGACAGGACGGTCAGCCGCGACAGCGATTGCTGTCGCGGCTGACCAGAGCGCGCGCCGCCGCCGGGCCGTTCACACCACCGGATGGTCGGCGCCGAGGAATCTGCGGGCGAGGTTCTGCTCCACCGACGGCCCGGGCGACCATTCGGCGATCCATGGGCCCGTGCCCTCGCTGGGATCGATCACGCCCTTCTCCAGCCAGGTGTAGCGGCCGTCGAGGACGTCGGCCGTGAGTTGCCGGTCGGCATCGTCGGTGTGCGTCCACAACGCGGCGAACAGCGAGTCCACGCGGAGCTTCGCCTGGAGACAGTAGACGTCGGCGAGTTCGTAGGCCGCATCCGTCTCGGGGTGACCGTCGGTGTGGTACATCTGCGCCCGTACGCAACTTGCCGACATCGCGAACAGTTCCGCGCCGATATCGACGAGCCGCCCCAGGAAATTCTGCCGCTTCTCCAGACCACCCTGCCACCGGGCCATGCCGTAGAACGTGGACCGAGCGAGCTTGCGCGAACACCGCTCCACGTAGCGCAGATGGTGTGCCAGGGGACCGAATTCGCCGTACGAGGTGGGCAGCTGGCCCTTGCCCGCCACCAACTGGGGCAGCCACTTGGCGTAGAAGCCGCTCGCCTTGGCGGCGGCCCGGGCCTTCGTGTCCAGAGTGGCTTTCGGATCGGCCAACTCACCCGCCACCCGCAGATGGGCATCCACGGCTTCGCGGGCGACGAAGAGCCGCATGATCTCGCTCGAGCCCTCGAAGATCCGGTTGATCCGCAAGTCCCGCAGGAGCTGTTCGGCGGGTACCATCCGCTCCCCCCGGGCCGCGAGCGACGCCGCCGTCTCGTAGCCGCGTCCCCCTCGGATCTGCATCAACTCGTCGGCGATCTCGCAGGCCACCTCGCTCGACCACAGCTTGGCGAGAGCCGCCTCGATGCGGATGTCGTTGCGGTCCTCGTCGCACATCTGGCCGGTCAGTTCCACCACGGCCTCGAGGGCGAACGTGGTGGCCGCGATATATCCGATCTTGCCGGCAATCGCATCGTGCCGACCCACCGGGCGACCCCACTGGACGCGGGCGCCGGACCATTCCCGGGCGATCTTGAGCGCCCACTTGCCGGCACCGGCACACATCGACGGGATCGCGAGCCGGCCCGCGTTGAGGGTGGTCAGGGCGATCTTCAGGCCGTCGCCCTCGCGGCCGATGAGATTCTCCTTCGGCACCCGCACCTTGTACAGCCGGGTGAGGCCGTTCTCGATCCCCTTCAGGCCCAGGAACGAGTTGCGGCGTTCGACGGTGATGCCCGGGGTGTTCGCTTCGACGACGAACGCCGAGATGCCACCGCGGTGGCCCTCGCTGCGCGGCACCCGCGCCATCACCACCAGCAGTTCGGCGACCACTCCGTTGGTGGTCCACAGTTTCAAGCCGTCGAGTTCGTACGCGTCGCCGTTCTCCACCGGCACCGCCGTCGAGGCGAGACGGGCGGGATCGGAACCCACGTCGGGCTCGGTCAGCAGGAAGGCCGAGATCGCCCCCCGCGCACACCGCGGGAGGAAAGCGCGCTTCTGTTCGGGTGTCCCGGCCAACTTCAAGGGTTCGGGCACTCCGATGGACTGATGCGCCGACAACAGGACGCCGAGGCTCGGGTGGGCGCTGGCCACGAGCATCAGCGCGCGGTTGTAGGCCACCTGCGACAGTCCCAGGCCGCCGTACTCCTGGGAGATCTTCATGCCGAAGCAGCCGAGCTCGGCCAATCCGGCGACGTATTCGTCGGGAATCCGGGCCTCGCGCTCGATGCGGCTGCCGTCCACACCCTCGCAGAAGCGGCGAAGCTCTGCCAGGAACCCTTCGGTCCGGGCCTCCTCGTCGGGAGTGGGCCGCGGGAACGGATGGATGAGGTCGAGGGTCAGACGTCCGAGAAACAACTCCTTTGCGAACGACGGCTTGTGCCAGCTGGTCTCGCGGGATTCCTCTGCGAGAGCGCGCGACTGTTCCTCGCTGGCGTGTATCTGTTGTGCCATGTGATGCCTCCCCGATAGGACTGCTACCGGCGAGTATCCACCTGTTAAGTGATGTACATCACTTGATTCGGCGGATCGGTACCCATGAGTAACCAAGGGCACGGGTGTGGGGCGGATCATGGCGCCGGGGGCCTGCCGTCGCGACAGAGCCCCCGCCCGTGTCCGTACGCTGGAGTGGTCACTGACGACGCACCCGAGCACCTCCACCTTCCCGCCCGCGCGGACCACCGCTGGAGGCCGACATGGAATTTCTTGCGTCCGTACCTGTCGTACTACTGCTGACCGTCCTGATCTACGTTGTCGCCGGCCGCATCGTCGACCTGGAACTACGCGTCATCGAACGCCGACTTCTCGAAGAAGGGCAGGCCGCGCACGACGCGACCTGCCCCGGATCCGACTCCGTCCCGTGATCCCGGGCGGACCTCAGTTCTGCTTCTTCGGTCCCCCGGCAGGACCGCTCGGCGGCTGCGGCTTCGCGGAGGTTCCCTTGCCACCGGCAGCCGCGTTCTTCGACGCGGGGGTCGGCTTGCGAGCCGGTTCCTCCTTGGCCGCGTGCTTCCCGGTCGGGGCCGCATCGGCCGTGCCCTTCGGTGCCGCGTCTGTGCTCTTCGACGCCGTGTCGGCCGCCGGGGCCGGCTTCGGGGCCGGTGTGGGCTTCGGGGCCACAGCCTCGGGTGTCGCGGTCGGCTCGGGCTTCGCCTGTGCTGCGGCTGCCGGCTTCGGTGCTGCAGTCTCGGGCTTCGGTGCTGCGGCTTCGGGCTTCGGTGCTGCGGCTTCGGGTGTCGCGGCGGGCGCGGGCTTCGCGTTTGTCGTGGCCGCCGGTTTCGGTGCGGGTGCTTCGGCCTTCGGTGCTTCGGCCTTCGGTGCGGCAGCCTCGGGCGCTGCGACCGGCGCGGGCGGAGTCGACTCGATCCGCGGCGGTTCCGGCGCGACGGGCGGGTGATCCCCGAGCCGGCTGCGGTAGAACACCACTCCGCCCGCGGCGACGACGCCGAGCGCGCCGACCGTCACCAGGAGCTTGCGGCCCCGTCCCCGGGAACCGGACTCGATCGTCGCTGCGGCCTGTGCGCGGCGGCACTCTCGGTTGCCGGCCATGTTCCGGGCGACGTCGAGACCCTTTCGGGCGACGAACAGGCCGGTGACGAGCGGCCCCCGCGCCAGGGCCGTCGCGCCTTGACCTGCAAGCTTCAGGTAGCCACCGGCACCCTTGGATTCCTTCGGGGGGCACACGAGTTCGCTACCGGTGCCGGACCCGCTCTTGGTTCTGGACTCGCTCACACTCGTCATGTACCCACTTTTGCACAGCGAACCCCCGCGTCCGTGCACAGAGGACGCTCGCGTCCGTGCACAGAGGACGCTCGCGTCCGTGCACAGAGGACGCTCGCGTCCGTGCACAGAGGACGCTCGCGTCCGGGTTCGCGAGACGGACCGCTCCGGTGTCGCAGACCCGGATGGCACGATGGAGGGGTGACTTCACCTCAAAAGACTGCAACCGCGACTCTGCACACCAACCGCGGCGACATCGTGATCGAGCTCTTCGGCAACCATGCCCCGAAGACCGTCGAGAACTTCGTCGGCCTCGCGAACGGCACCAAGGAGTACAAGACCGAGAACGCCAAGGGCGAGACCAGCGGCCCGTTCTACGACGGTGCGGTCTTCCACCGCGTCATCGACGGCTTCATGATCCAGGGCGGCGACCCGACCGGCACCGGCCGCGGCGGCCCGGGTTACCAGTTCGGCGACGAATTCCATCCCGAGCTGCAGTTCGACCGCGGCTACCTGCTCGCCATGGCCAATGCCGGACCGGGCACCAACGGTTCGCAGTTCTTCATCACCGTCGGGCCGACCCCGCACCTGAACCGGCGCCACACGATCTTCGGTGAGGTCACCGACGAGGCGTCGAAGAAGGTCGTCGACGCGATCGCCACGACGGCGACGGACCGTGCGGACCGCCCGGTCGAGCCGGTCGTCATCGACAGCATCACCATTTCCTGAGAGAGACCGAACATGACGAACCCCGGCTGGGGCCACGCGGCCGGCGGGGGCGGCCACCCGCCCCAGCCGCGGTGCGTCCGGCATCCCGATCGCCCGACGCTGCTCGCGTGCAGCCGATGCGGACGACCGGCCTGCCCCGACTGCCTGCGGTCCGCCGCGGTGGGTCAGCAGTGCGTCGACTGCGTCGCGGCCGCGCAGCGTGACGTCCCGCAGGCCCGCACCGTCGCGGGCGCACCCGCCCGGTCGCAGGCGAACACCCCGCTCGTGACGTACATCCTGATCGCGCTGAACACCGCAATCTTCGCGATCACCGCCGCCCAGTCCGGCAGCGTGATGAACAACGAGCGCTCGTCGAGCCTGTTCTTCGAGTGGGCGCTGTGGCCGCCGATGATCGCCGCTCGTGACGAGTACATCCGGGTGCTGGGCAGCGGATTCCTGCACTTCGGGGTGCTGCACCTCGCGGTCAACATGTTCGCGCTGTACGTGATCGGCCGAGACACCGAACTCGTCCTCGGCCGACTCCGGTACCTGGCCGTCTACCTGGTGTCGATTCTCGGCGGGTCCGCTGCGGTGATGCTGCTCGAGACCGACGCCGTGACCGCCGGCGCCTCCGGCGCCGTGTTCGGCCTGCTGGGAGCGCAGGCGGTGATCCTGATGCGGCTGCGGCGCAGCCCCGCGCCCGTGCTGGCGATCGTTGTCCTCAACGTCGTCATCAGCATCACCATCCCCGG
This sequence comes from Rhodococcus sp. NS-SX18, assembly GCF_057367935.1. Classification (NCBI taxonomy): domain Bacteria; kingdom Bacillati; phylum Actinomycetota; class Actinomycetes; order Mycobacteriales; family Nocardiaceae; genus Rhodococcus; species Rhodococcus sp. NS-SX18. Next base: position 34,124 of record NZ_CM170633.1, read on the forward strand.
CATCTCCCTGTGGGGACACCTCGGCGGCCTGGCCGCGGGTGCGGCGGCGACGGCGGCGCTGTTGTTCGCCCCGCGCGCACTGGGTGCGGGCGACGACCGCGCCCGCTTCGTCCGGACGGGATGGCTCGCGCTGGGCGGCGTCACGGTGGTCACCGTGCTGGTCCTCGCCCTGGCCGTCCTGCGCCTGCGGGCTCAGCTCGGGGTCTGATCCGGCGCCAGTCCCCGCACCGCGAGTGCGTCGTACACCGTGCGGGGATCGGTACCCAGGTCCCAGCGCCCGAAGATGAGCAGTTGCTCGTCGCCGTGGGGGTCGCGCACGTCGATCTCCAGCATCGGGACCCGCCGGCCGAGCCGCGGATACGCGACGATCCGTACCCGCGTCAGGGCTGCGCGGGGCAGCTCACGCCGTCCCGTCAGGCGGGTGACGGCCAGTCCGGCGTCGTCGGGAAGCACCTCGAGCCGCGGGCGTTGCCGGGCCGCGAGAGCCGCGACGACGAGTGCGACCGCGGCCGCGAGCCCGACGAGGGTGCGGCCGGCAGGATCGGGAGTCGTCGCCGCGGCCACCGCGAGCACGATGCCGCCCACCACCAGCGCGACGATCGCGAGCGGGGGTGTGGACCAGCGCAGGGGTTGTTCACCGGACACGGGGAGCTTTCCCCAGTTCGTCCACAGGTTTGTCCACAGGTGGGGATGAACTACACTCCTGTAACCTCACCGCCACCTCATGGTCATGATCAGGCCGACGATCATGAACCCGAAACCGATGAGGAAGTTGTACGCGCCGAGGTCGTTCATCCACGAGATCTGCTCGGCCGCGAGGTAGTAGACCACCAGCCAGGCCAGACCGATCAGCATGAAGCCGAGCATCACCGCGACGTACCAGGTGCTCGACGGTCCCGCCTTCACCTTCACGGGGGTGCGGCTCACCGGGTTGATCGTGTAGTCGGTCTTCTTCCGGACCTTCGACTTGGGCATGACGTCCTCGTTCGTGCGGTACCGCGCGGGGCGGACAGGTAGGTTGGGCAGCTACCTGGCGTGTACTACCAGTGCGTGTACTACCAGTGTGAGTACACGCTAACGCAGAATCCGGAACGGAGGGTCCACGTGTCGGACGGCCGGGCCCGCGCGCTCGGGTGGACTGCCGCCGCGCTGGCCGTGTGCCTGCTCGCCGGGTTGCTGCTCGGCACTACCCGCGGGGTCTCCGACGGCGAGGAACTGCGCGTGAGCGACTCCGCGCGGCTGTCCGACCTCGTGCGGGCAGCGCAGGCCAAGGCGGACGAGCTCGCCGCCACCCGCGACGACCTCGCGGGACGCGTCGCCGAGTTGCAGGCCCAGGCCGCGGCCACCGACGACGACGTCGCCGCGGTGCTCGCCGACATCTCCGGCCTCGAGGACCCGGCCGGGCTCACCGCACGACGGGGCCCGGGGGTCACCGTCAGCCTCACCGATGCGCCGCGCGGCGCCGACGGCAGGTATCCGACGGAGGCGTCGCCCGACGATCTCGTGGTGCACCAGCAGGACGTGCAGAGCGTGCTCAACGCGATGTGGGCCGGCGGGGCCGAGGCGATCGCGATGCAGGATCAGCGGCTCGTGGCGACCTCGGCGCCGCGGTGCATCGGCAACACCCTGCTGCTGCACGGCCGTACCTACTCTCCGCCGTACGTGATCACCGCGCTGGGCGACCCGGCGCGACTCGAGGCCGCCCTTGCGGCCGAGCCGGGCATCCGCGTGTACAAGCAGTACGCGGCGCGCTACGGGCTGGGCTACACGCAGCAGTCGTCGGAGTCGTTGTCGGTTCCGGCCTACACGGGCGGAGCAACGCTGCGCTGACGGGTCGGTACCCTTTCCGCATGCGCATCCTCGTCGTCGACAACTACGACAGCTTCGTCTTCAATCTCGTGCAGTACCTGGGGCAGCTCGGGACCCGGGCCGAAGTCTGGCGCAACGACGACGAGCGGCTCACCGGCGCAGCGGACCGGATCGCGGCCGAGTTCGACGGCATCCTCCTGAGCCCCGGGCCGGGCACGCCGCAGCGCGCCGGTGCGAGCATGGACCTCGTCCGGGCCTGCGCCGACGCGGGCACGCCGCTGCTCGGGGTCTGCCTCGGTCATCAGGCGATCGGTGCCGCCTTCGGGGCGACCGTGGACCGGGCCCCCGAGCTGCTGCACGGCAAGACCAGTTCGGTCTGGCACGACGGCACCGGCGTGCTGGCCGGCCTGCCGGATCCGTTCACCGCGACGCGCTACCACTCACTCACGGTGCTGCCCAACACGCTGCCGGACGAACTCGTCCCCACCGGATTCACCGAGAGCGGCATCGTCATGGCCCTGCGGCACCGCGAGCTGCCCGTCCACGGCGTCCAGTTCCACCCGGAATCGGTCCTCACGCAGGGCGGCCACCGGATGCTGGCGAACTGGCTCGGCGTGTGCGGTGAGGCACCGGACGAACCGCTGGTCGCCCGTCTCGAGGCGGAAGTGGCTCAGGCGCTCGCCGGGGGCGTCGCCTGAGCCGTCCGCACGGCATCCGAGCGCAGCTCAGCGGATACCCAGCACGCCCACACCCACGGTGATGGTCTCCGACTTGGAGATCTCCGACCCCGGCGGCTGCTGCTGGGCGATGACCTTGCCCACCAGCTCCGGGTCGAGGGTGGCCTCGCGGTTCTGCACGAGCTGTGCCGGCGAGCCCGTCCAGCCGGCCGCCCGCAGTTCCGCGAGTGCCTCGGACACCGTCCTGTTCGTCAACGCGGGCATCTCGATGCGGTTGCCGTTGGACACCTGGATGGTGACCGTGTCGCCCTCCGTCGCGCTGGTACCGCCCGCCGGGCTGCTCGACACCACCGTCCCGGTCGGCTGGCTGGAGTCGATCTCGTCGACCACGACGGTGAAACCGGCAGCCTCGATGTTGTCACGCGCCACCTCGGTGGCCTGACCCACGACGTTGGGCACTCGGATCTGCTCGGGTCCGCTGCCGAGCGTCACCCGCACCGCGCTGTCGCGGTCGGCGTCGGCTCCCGGGGCGGGGCTCTGGTCGACGACGGTGTCGCGTTCGGCCGCCGCCGACGGTGCGCGGGCCACGTTCGGATCGAGGCGCAGTCCGGCGTCGGTCAGGGCCTGCAGCGCCTCCTGCTGGTTCATGCCCGCCAGCCGCGGGATCTCCACCTGTTCGGGGCCGCTCGAGACCTCGAGGGTGACGGTGCTGCCCTCCTCGGCCTGGACCCCGGCGACCGGCCGGGTGTTGACGACGTTGCCGGTGGCGACCACGGCGTCGGGTTTCATCTGCACCGAGACTTCGAACCCGGCATCCTGCAGCCTGCTCTCCGCGATCTCCGCGGCGAGGTTGCGCACGTCGGGGACGGGGATCTGCGCGGCGGTCGATCCCGGGCCCGAGGTCCACAGGAACACCCCGACGATGCCGACGATCACGACCGCCGCCAGGCCCAGCAGCGTGTTGCGCAGCACCCGGGAGCGCTGGGGCGTCGCCACGGTCCCGCCGGCAGCGGCTGCGGCGGCCCCGCGGTCCGCGCCGTTGCGAGGTGTCCCGGCACCGTCGACGGCCCCGAGGATGGTGGTGCGGTCCTCGTCGGTCATCACCATGGGTGCGCTGGGCTTCTGGCCGCTCAGCACGCGGATCAGGTCGCTGCGCATCTCGGCGGCGCTCTGATACCGGTTGGCGGGGTTCTTCGCCATCGCCTTGAGGATCACCGAGTCCAGCTCCGGCGGGACGGCGGAGTTCACCGACGACGGCAGCGGCGGATCCTCCCGGACGTGCTGGTACGCGACGGCCACGGGGGAATCGCCCTGGAACGGCGGCTTACCGGTGAGGATCTCGAACAGGACGCAGCCCACCGAGTACACGTCGGAGCGGGCGTCGACCTGCTCACCGCGGGCCTGCTCCGGCGACAGGTACTGGGCGGTGCCGATCACCGCGGCGGTCTGCGTCATCGGGCTCGCGGCGTCCGAGATGGCCCGGGCGATGCCGAAGTCCATGACCTTCACCGCGCCGGAACGGGTGATCATGACGTTGGCAGGCTTGACGTCGCGGTGGACGATCATGTTGCGGTGGCTGAAGTCCAGGGCGGCGCACACGTCCGCCACGACCTCCATGGCCCGCTTCGGGGTCATCGGCCCCTGGGAGCGCACGATGTCGCGCAGCGTGTCGCCCTCGACGAACTCCATGACGATGTACGGCAGCGGGCCGGACTCGGTCTCCGCCTCACCGGTGTCGTACACGGCGACGATCGCCGGATGGTTCAACGCCGCGGCGTTCTGGGCTTCGCGGCGGAACCGGAGATAGAACGTGGGGTCGCGCGCGAGATCCGCGCGCAGCACCTTGATCGCCACCTCGCGGTCGAGCCGCAGATCCCGGGCCAGGTGCACCTCCGACATGCCACCGAAGCCGAGGATCTCACCCAACTCGTAGCGGGAAGAGAGCTTGCGGGGTGTGGTCATGACTGTCCTCGGGTGACTGGCTCGATCGGGGTGAACGGGTTGTCTATGGCTCCGGGTTCGAGACCACCCTCACCGTCACCTGGCAGGGAGACGGTGGTGGTGGTCGTCTCGGCCGTCGTCGTGGTGGCGGCTGTCGTCGTGGCCGTCGTCGTGGTGGGCGCCGTGGTGGTGGTCGGCGCCTCCGTCGTCGTCGGCGGTGGGGTGGTCGTCGTCGGCTCGGGGGTGGTCGTGGGGGCCTGCGTCGTGGTGGGGGGTGCCGTCGTGGTCGGCTCCACCGTCGTGGTGGTGGTCCGCGGCGGCCTCGTGGTGGTCGTCGTGGCACGGGTGGTGGTCGTCGGTGCCTGCGTGGTCGTGGACCGTGCGGGTCCCGCGTCCCCGGAATTGTCGCCGCCCAGCAGCACCAGCGCCAGCGCAACGAGTGCGAGGGCCACAGCCGCCCCGGCCGCCCAGGCGATGGCCTTCGGGCTCGGTGAGCGTTTGTCCCCGGACGGGGCGGAGCCGGTGGGGGGCTGGTCCCCGCCGTTCGCGTACGCCGGGGCGTAGTACGGCCGCGACGGCGGTGGCGGCGGGGTGGGCCCGAGCGCGCGGGTCGCGGCCGGGGACGTGGTGCCCGGCACGCCGGGCGGCAGGATCCGCGTGGCACCGGTGACCGGCGGCACGTTGCCCGGCGGCGGCACCGATCGGCCGGACCGCACGGCGGCGACGGCGTCGGCGAACTCGCCGCCGCTGGTGTACCGGTGCGCCGGGTCCTTCGTCATGGCGATCTCGATGAGCTCACGCACCCCCGCCGGCAGATCGGTGGGCAGCGGAGCGGGCGTCTCCTGCACATGCTTCATCGCGACGGTGACGACGCTGTCGCCGAGGAACGGCCGCCGGCCCGCGAGGGCCTCGTATCCGACGACGCCGAGCGAGTACACGTCGCTCGCCGACGTCGCCTCCTGGCCGAGGGCCTGCTCGGGGGCGATGTACTGGGCGGTGCCCATGACCATCCCGGTGCGCGTCACCGGTGACGCGTCGACGGCCTTGGCGATGCCGAAGTCGGTGATCTTGACCTGGCCGGTGGGGGTGATGAGGATGTTCCCGGGCTTGACGTCGCGGTGCACGACTCCGGCGTCGTGCGCCGCCTGCAGCGCCCGTCCGGTCTGTTCGAGCATGTCCAGGGTGTGCGGCAGCGACAGGCGGCCCACCCGGGCGAGCACGGCATTGAGGGGTTCGCCGTGCACCAGTTCCATCACCAGGTACGCGATGGACTGTCCCTCGGCGTCGGTGGTCTCGCCGTAGTCGAACACACCCGCGATGCCGGGGTGGTTGAGCTGTGCAGTGGTGCGCGCCTCGAACCGGAATCGGGTCAGGAAGTCCGCGTCGCCGGAAAGTTCGGCCTTGAGGACCTTCACCGCCACCCGGCGGTCGAGGCGGGTGTCGAGCCCTTCCCACACCTGTCCCATGCCACCGGTGGCGATGAGCCGTTGCAGCCGGTAACGGTCGGCGATCATGGCGCCGCTGTGCAAAGCCATAATCAGCCTCTCTGCATTCCCGCCGCGATCACGGCACGTCCGATCGGCGCGGCAACCGAGCCTCCCGTGGCGGCGAGAGCGCGGTCGCCGCCGTCCTCCACGATGACCGCCACGGCAACAGTGGGCTGCTGGGCAGGCGCAAAGGCGATATACCACGTGTGCGGGGGAGTGTTACGGGGGTCGTCGCCGTGCTCGGCGGTGCCGGTCTTCGACGCGATCTGGACCCCCGGGATCTTCCCCTCGCCGCCGGAGAAGTTCTCGGATCCGATCATCAGGTCGGTCAGGGTGGCCGCGACCTGCGGCGACATCGCCTGCCCGGCCGAGACCGGTGAGGTCTCCGCCAGCACCGACAGGTCCGGCGACTGCAACTGGGACACCAGGTGCGGCTGCATCCGGACGCCGCCGTTGGCGACGGTGGCGGCGATCACGGCGTTCTCCAGCGGGGTGAGTGCGACGTCACGCTGACCGATGCTGGACTGGCCCAGCGCGGCGCCGTCGGGGATCGGCCCGATCGTGCTCGCCGCGACGGGGACGGGGATGTCCACGGACTCCCCGATGCCGAGCGCCTCGGCCTGCTCGGCGAGGGCCTCCTTGCCGGTCTCGATGCCCATCTCGACGAAGGCGGTGTTGCAGGAGCGGGCGAAGGCTTCGCGCAGGGAGGCCGTGGGGCCGCCACCGCATGTCGCGCCGCCGTAGTTCTCCAGCGTGGTCGCGGTGTCGGGCAGCGTGATGTTGGGTGCGGCGGTGAACTGGTCGTCGGGGGTGGTACCCGCGGCGAGCGCCGCGGCGGTCACGACCACCTTGAAGGTCGAGCCCGGCGGGTAGGTCTGCGAGATGGCACGGTTGAGCATCGGTTTGTCGGGGTCGGCGTTGAGTTCCTCCCAGGCCTGCGAGGTGGCTGCGCCGTCGTGGCCGGAGAGCCGGTTGGGGTCGTAGCTCGGGGTGCTCACCATCGCCAGGATGCGACCGGTGCTCGGTTCGATGGCGACGACCGAGCCGGTGTAGCCCTTGGCGGTGAGTTCGTCGTACGCCACCTGCTGCATGACGGGGTCGATGGTGGTGACCACGTTGCCGCCGCGCGGGTCCCGTCCGGAGACCAGATCGAAGAAGCGCCGGCCGAACAGCCGGTTGTCGGACCCGTTGAGCACCTCGTCCTCGGTGCGCTCGAGCCCGGTGCTGCCGTACTGCATCGAGTAGAACCCGGTCACGGGTGCGTAGGCGAGCGGACTCGCCGGCTGCTCGGGGGCGGCCGGGTAGGTGCGCAGGTACTTGTAGCGGCTGTCGGTGGGGACCGACACCGCCAGGACCTGTCCGCTCGCGGAGATCTGTCCGCGCTGACGCGAGTACTCGTCGATGAGCACCCGCGAGTTACGCGGGTCGGTGCGCAGGTCGTCGGCTTTGATGACCTGGACGTAGGTGGCGTTGGCAAGCAGCGCGACGACCATGAACATCACCGCCATCGCGACTTTGCGGAGCGGTGTGTTCATCCGCGCCCCAGCATTTCCGTCGGCGCGTCCGCAATCGGTGGCGGTGCCTTCTTGCGTGGGGCGGCGGGCTCGCGGGCCGCGTTGGAGATCTTCACCAGCAGTGCCAGCAGGAGGTAGTTCGCCAGCAGCGACGAACCACCGTAGGACATGAACGGCGTGGTGAGACCGGTGAGCGGGATCAGCTTGGTGACGCCGCCGACGACGACGAACAGCTGGATCGCGATGGTGAACGACAGGCCGGCGGCCAGCAGCTTGCCGAAGCTGTCGCGGACGGCGAGCGCGGTGCGCAATCCCCTCGTGATCAGGATCAGGAAGAGGACGAGAATGGCACTGAGGCCGATGAGCCCGAGTTCCTCACCGATCGTGGCGACGATGAAGTCGGTCTTGGCGAACGGCACCTGCGCGGGACGTCCGCTGCCGAGTCCGGTGCCGGCGACACCGCCGGTGGCGAGACCGAACAACGACTGCGAGATCTGGTAGCCGGTGTTGTTGTAGTCGGCCAGCGGGTCGAGCCAGGTTTCCACGCGCACCCGCACGTGACCGAACATCTGGTACGCGAAGTAGAAGCCGACGACGAGCAAAGCGCCACCGATGAGCAGCCAGCCCACCCGTTCGGTCGCGATGTACAGCATCACCAGCACTGTGCCGAACAGCAGCAGCGACGTGCCGAGGTCCTTCTCGAACACCATGACGCCGATCGAGAGGATCCATGCCGCGAGGATCGGGCCCAGGTCGCGGGCGCGGGGGAAGTCCATGCCGAGCACGTGTTTGCCGGCGGTGGTGAACAGGTCGCGCTTGGCCACCAGCACGGACGCGAAGAAGATGATGAGCAGGATCTTGGCGAACTCGCCGGGCTGGATGCTGAATCCGGGCAGCCTGATCCAGATCTTGGCGCCGTTGACCTCGGAGAAGCGGGACGGCAGCAGGGCCGGTACGGCGAGCGCGACGAGGCCGATCAGGCCCAGGGTGTAGCTGAACCGGGCGAGGAGCCGGTAGTCGTGCAGCAGCGCCAGCACCGCGACGAAGCCGGCGATGGCGAGCGCCGTCCACAGCACCTGCTGGTTGGCGTCGGGGGAGGGGATCGGCTGACCGAGGTAGCGCGCGTTCTCCTCGTCGGCGAGGTCGAGCCGGTGGATCAGGACCAGGCCCAGGCCGTTGAGCAGCGCGACGATCGGCAGCAGCAGCGGGTCGGCGTAGGGCGCGAACCGGCGCACCGCCAGATGCGCGGCGAGGAACAGCACCGCGTACGTCAGCCCGTACTTGGCCAGGTCCATGGTCAGGGTCTGTTCCTGGCTGGCTTCGACCAGCATCAGCGACACCGTGGTGATCGCGATGGCGGCGACGATGAGCAGCAGCTCCGTGTTCCACCGCGTGGACACGGCGGGAGCCGGGGCGAAGCCTCCGGGAGGACTGGGGAAGGAGGCTCCGGGTGCGTGGGACACCGACATCAGGCGCCCACCCGGCAGTTCTGGCCCGGCACCTGCGGGACCGCCGGCTCGGGCGCCGGGGCCGGTGCGGGGGCGGGTGTCTCGGCGGATGCGGGTTCCGACGCGGGAGCCGCCGGAGGGGCCGGGGCGGGGGCCGGCTCGGGCGCCGGAGCCGGGGCGGGCAACGGAGCCGCCTGTTCCTCGACGCACACCGGGAGCAGGTCGTTTTCCGCGAGCCGGTTCATCTGCGTGCGCGCGTCGTCGAGAGACCCGGACGGCAGGCCCGCCCGCACCTGCTCACGGGCCGCCGGCTGCAGATCGTCGACCAGCATGACGCGGCAGTCCGCCTCCTGCGGAGAGGTCAGGGTCAACGTTCCGTCGTCGGCGAGACAGCCGACGAGGGACTGTTCCTGCAGGGAGTAGCCGAGGATGTTGCCGGGCACGCCGCGCAGCACCGTGACACGGCCGTCGTCGTCGCCGACGTAGTAGTAGCTGCGGATCATCGTCCGGCCCACGGCCGCACCGGCGACGAGCAGTCCGAGCACCACGATCGCGACGAGCGGCCACCACATCCGGCTGCGCTTGCGCGCGGGCTCGGGATCCTTCTGCACGACGACACGCTTGGGCGTGGCGCGGGGCGGACGCATCGCGGCGGCACGGCCCGCGGCGGTGTTGGGCGGCGGGGTGTCCTCGTCGTCCCCCGAGGCGGCACCGGCGACGATCGGATGGCTCTGTCCGTAGTCGAGATCGATGACGTCGGCGACGACGACGGTGACGTTGTCGGGTCCGCCGCTGCGCAGGGCGAGTTCGATGAGCCGATCGGCGCACTCGTCGTGCGTGCCTTCGCTCATGGTGTTGGCGATGGTCTCGTCGCTGACGACGTCGGACAGGCCGTCGGAGCAGATGAGGTAGCGGTCGCCGGCGCGTGCCTCGCGCACGGTGAGGGTCGGTTCGACCTCGCTGCCGGTGAGAGCGCGCATGATGAGCGAGCGCTGCGGGTGGCTGTGTGCCTGCTCGGGCGTGATGCGTCCCTCGTCGACGAGGGACTGCACGAAGGTGTCGTCGCGGGTGATCTGGGTGAGCTGGCCCTCGCGCAGCAGGTAGGCACGCGAATCGCCGATGTGGGCGAGGCCGAGTTTGCTGCCGGCGAAGAGGATGGCGGTGAGCGTGGTGCCCATGCCGTCGAGTTCGGGTTCCTCCTCGACCTGATCCGCGATGGCGGCGTTGCCCTCGCGCACGGCGGCGGCGAGCTTGCCGAGCAGGTCCCCGCCGGGTTCGTCGTCGTCGAGGTGGGCGAGAGCCGCGATCATCAGTTGCGAGGCGACCTCGCCGGCGGCGTGGCCGCCCATGCCGTCGGCGAGGGCGAGCAGGCGAGCCCCCGCGTACACGGAATCTTCGTTGTTGGAACGCACCAGGCCACGGTCGCTCCGGGCGGCGTATCGCAGTACAAGGGTCACGGGCGGAGCTCGATCACGGTCTTCCCGACCCGGACAGGAGTGCCCAGGGGTACGCGGACGGCGGTGGTGACCTTGGCACGGTCCAGATACGTGCCGTTGGTCGAGCCCAGATCCTCGACGTACCAGTCCGACCCGCGCTGCGACAGGCGGGCGTGCCGGGTGGATGCGTAGTCGTCGGTGAGGACCAGGGTCGAGTCGTCGGCCCGGCCGATCAGGACCGGTTGGGAACCGAGCGTGATGCGGGTGCCTGCGAGAGCGCCCTGGGTCACCACCAGGTACTTCGCCGACTTGCCGCGGCCCAGCGACGGCAGCACCGACTGGTTGCGCGGCGAGTAGCGCGGGACCGGACGTGCGGCACCGGCGTAGATGTCCGATCGCAGCGTGCGCAGGATCGCCCAGATGAACAACCACAGCAGGAGCAGGAACCCCGCCCGGGTCAGCTGCAGAATCAGCCCCTGCACGGCTCGCCCTCCTTCTGCGTATCGGCCCGGTGCGGTGTCGTCCGGTGCACTGCGGTCACCCACAATACGGACCCCGGGCGACGAGACGCATCGTCCGGCGCGTCGCCGACGCGTCGGATGGGTCTCGGGCCGGTTCCGATCGGGTCTCGGTCCTCGGCGCTCAGAGAATGCGCACCAGGATCTCCGAGTGACCCGCCCGGATCACATCGCCGTCGGCGAGCTGCCAGTCCTGCACGGACGCACCGTTGACGGTGGTGCCGTTGGTCGAGCCGAGATCCGAGAGCATGGCCACCTGTCCGTCCCAGCGGATGTCGATGTGGCGGCGGGAGACGCCGGTGTCCGGCAGCCGGAACTGGGCGTCCTGCCCACGTCCGACGATGTTGCTGCCCTCCCGGAGCTGGTAGTAGCGTCCGCTGCCGTCCTCGAGCTGGAGCGTCGCGGTCAGCACCCGGCCGGCCTGCGGAGGCTGGTACGCACCGGCGCCGTAGCCCTGGTCTGCGTATCCCTGCTCGGGGTAGCCCGGCTGTCCGTAACCCGGGTCCGCGTACCCCTGGTCGGGGTAGCCCTGTCCGGCATATCCCTGCTGGCCGTAGCCCTGATCCGGGTAGCCCTGGTCGTAACCACCGGGCTGGGCGTATCCGCCCTGGTAGCGGTCGTCGCCGTAGGCCTGCTGGGACGGGTACTGCGGTGAGTAGTCACGGCCGTAGTCCTGGCTGTACGCCTGTCCGGAGTAGCCGCCGTAACCCCGGTCTTCGCCGTAGCCCTGCTGGTCGTGCCCGCCGGGCGCGCCGTAGCCCTGCTGGTCGTACCCGCCGGCGTCGTAACCGCCCTGCTGCTCGCCGCCGTACGGTGCCTGCGCGGAGGGATACCCCCCGCCGTTCCGCTGGCCCTGCTGGTAGCGCTGATCCTGGCCTACGTGTGCGTGACCGTTCCGCGCGTACTGCGGCTCGGCGCTCTCGGCGGGGTCACGGCTTGGGTCGTAGCCTGGATTCTGCGTCATCGAGCCAACTCCTGGGTCGGGGGTCACGGTTGAACGGTGGTGCGGTGTCCGTGAGGCCGGGGCGCGCCCGACGTCGGGGTCGACCGACCCGTGCGTGCGGAACTGCCCGGTGTGCAGCGCCGCCGACGATTCGAATCCGACCTGGATCTGACCGTAGGTCTGCCACCCCTGCTCGCGGATGAAGTCCTCAAGGTGACGCGCGAACGCCTTCACCGTCAAGTCCCGATCCGCGGCGAGGGCTTCGTGATCGGATTCGCTGATCGTGATCACGTACCGGTTGGGGGCCAGCATGTGGCCCCGGTCGAGCTGCTGGACGCCGTCGGTGGCCTCGCGCTGGAGCGCGGCCTCCACCTCCTGCGGGACGACGCCGCCACCGAAGACGCGCGCGAACACGTCGCTGACGGCAGCCTGCAGCTTGCGTTCGAATCGCTGCGCGATACCCACGACGACCCCCTTTCCGGTCTGCGTGTCGCAATGCAGAGCTCGCTTCTGAATGGTATCGACTTTTCGTCCGATCCGGCCGGGTGGTGGTGGCGGCCCCGCTCCCACGGCCCGGCGCAGCGTCCGGAAAGGCCTCTGTGCAGGCGAATCGTTGTTCGCCGAGGGGGTGTGTTACTGTTTTCCAGTCGCTCGGGCGAGTGGCGGAATGGCAGACGCGCTGGCTTCAGGTGCCAGTGTCCTTCGGGACGTGGGGGTTCAAGTCCCCCTTCGCCCACCACATCGGGCCCCCGATCCTCGCGGATCGGGGGCCCGAGTCGTTGTCGGGCCGCTCGGTGTGTCCGCTCAGGATCCGGACGTCGCGAAGCGCGCCCGCAGGTTCGCGATCATGCAGTGCAGCTCTCGTTGGGTCTCGCGTAACCGCCGGACCTCCGACTCGTATCGCTGTGCGGCGGCGACGGAGCCGCTGCCGCGTTCGATCCGTGCGCAGGTCTCGGCGGTCGTGAGTGCCGCGCTGACGCTGTCGTTCTCGCGATGGAGGATGCCGAGGAACACCTGCCCCTGGTGGACGTCGGCGACGGTGTGCTCGTCGGCGGCGGCCGCGAGATCCGTCAGGCTCGTCGCGCCGTGGCGTGGGTTCGGGACTGCGGTGCGGGTCGTGCTCATGGCGAGCAGTCTGGCATCTCGGATCGCATTACATGCAGGATGCACGGTCTGTTCTGCCCGATTCGGGACGTTTTCCCAGATAGTTGAGTGTTCAATCAGTCGTTACGTGACGGACGTCTCCGCGCAACTGTCCACGGGACGGTTCCCGGTGTCGGCCAGGGTCAAACCTGCTGTGACTCACTTCACGGAACTTTTGTTTCCGTACCCTAACAACTGCCTGTTACCCTTTCGATACCGCTGACCGCAGCTGATTTACTCGCTGCGGTCAGTTGTTATTTGTGGGGTTGTCACTTTCCCGTGGGGACGGGGATGTCGACGGATCCGCGAGACGCCCCGCAGCCTGCTGTGAGCCGAGAGGGAGGATCTCGCGGCATCGGCCGAGTGGGTTCGACGACAACCTCCCGCTGGACGCGGAATCCGTCCGCTCACCGCCGCTGTGGCCGACCTCGAAGTTGTCCACAGCCCGGCCCACAGGTTTCGCCCGCGCTCAGATTCCGGTGGTGCCCCGCGGATACGCCGCAGCGACGTCCGTCAGCACGTTCACCAGGTACGGCACCCCGGACGCGAATGCCCGGTCCAGCGCCGGACCGAGCTCCCGCGGATCCGTCACCAGCTCGCCGCCCGCGCCCAGCGCCGTCGCCACCAGGTCGTACCGCGTGCCGGGTGCCAGGTCGGCGGCCACGTCGTAGCCGTACAGCAGCTGCATCGGGCCCTTCTCCAGCCCCCACGCCGAGTTGTTGCCCACCACGATCACCACGGGCAGTTCGTGCCGCACCAGGGTGTCGAGGTCCATCAGGGACAGCCCGGCCGCGCCGTCGCCGAGCAACAGCACCACCTGACTCGCCGGCCGTGCCACGCGCGCCGCGACGGCCGCGCCGAGCCCGGCGCCCAGACATCCGTACGGCCCGGGATCGAGCCACTGGCCGGGCCGCTTCGGTTCGACGAACTTGCCCGCGAACGACACGAAGTCGCCACCGTCCCCGATGACCACGGCGTCGTCGGCCAGCCGCGGCAGCAGTTCCCCGTAGATCCGGGCCGGGTGGATCGGGTCGGTGTCGGCAGCCAGAAGGGTCGCGTCGCGCTGAGCGGCGGCCGTCGCTTCCTCGCGCAGGCCCCGCACCCAGGCGTCCGTGTCCGGACGCGAGGGCAGCGCCGAGAGGATGCCGTCGAGGCAGGCCGTGAGATCGCCGGATACCGAGGCGGCGAGTTCGGCGTGTGCCGACACCTGCCCCGGTGAGTCGGCCACGTGCACCACCCGGGCCGCGGGCGCGCCGTCGCGTCCACCGAACCGGCCGTAGCCGAGGCGGAAGTCCAGCGGCGTGCCCACGACGATCGCCAGATCGCAGGTCCCCACCGCGGTGCCGCGGGCCTTGGTGACGAGTAGTGGGTGCCCACCGGGGACCACGCCCCGGCCCATGCCGTTGGTGATCACCGGGATCCCGACCTCGTCGACGAACCGCAGCGCCGCCTCCTCGGCGTGATCGGCCCACACGTCGGTGCCCAGCACGAGCAACGGCCGCTGCGCCCCGGCGAGCAGGGCGGCGATCTCCGCCTGTGCCTCGGAATCGGGCTCGAGCCGGACCACGGTCGGCGGCGACGGCGACGGCAGCGTGGCACGTCCGAACAGTTCGTCCATCGGCACGTCCACGAATGCCGGCCCCCGGTGCGACGCGCGGGCCGTACCGAACGCCTCGTCGACCAGTGGACCCACGCGGTCCAGCGTCCTCGCCGTCTCGGACAGCTTGGTGACGGTGGACAGCAGCGGCGGCTGGTCGAGTTCCTGCAGGCTGCCCGTGCCCCAGCGGGCGTTGGGTGCGCGGCCGCCGAGCACGACCAGCGGTGAACCCGCGAAGTACGCCTGGGTGACGGCACTGACACCGTTCGTCACTCCGGGCCCGGCGGTGAGCACGGCCAGTCCGGGGTGCCGGAGGAGCTTGCCCGTGGCCTCCGCGGCGAACACCGCGGTCTGCTCGTGTCGCACGTCGATCAACCGCATGCGTGCCGCGCCTTTGACGGCGGCGTCGTACAGGGGGAACACGTGCGCGCCGGAAAGGGTGAACATCGTCTCGACACCGTGGGCGCGGGCCACCGCAGCGGCGTGGTCGCCGCCGTGGCCCTCGAGGTCCGGGCTCATGGCGCGAAGGGTACGGGTGCGGGCAGTGCCGTGGGGCGGGTTCGGTGAACTCCGTCCGCGCCGGACCGCGAACACGTATCGAAAAGCGTTGTAGTACAGGTGGATACAATGACGCCGACGGAGTGTCACGTCCGCGGCGGCGCGAGTCGCAGCACGGCGTCGCGCAGGGCCGTCCCGCGTTCGGCGGTCGCCACCCGGCTCGCGGCGTACGACGCCCGCACGAGGAGCCGGGTGGTGCGGCGCCGCGCCCGGTCGTAGCGGACGAGCGCTTCGGGCACCTCGAACCGGGCGAGCAGCTCCGCGAGGGTGGCCGCGTCGACGATCGCCTCGCAGGCGCCGCGGCCGAGATTGGGCGTCATGGCATGGGCGGCGTCGCCGAGCAGCGCGACGTTGCCGCGCACGTACGACGGCAGCGGCGGGGACTGGTAGATCTCGTGGTGGAGCACGGTTGCGGGGTCCAGACGGTCGAGTACGTCGCGCACGGCCGGATGCCACTCGCCGAACCGGGCGGCGAGGTCGTCGGCGCCGCCGGTGGTGCCGACGGGCGCGCGGACCGCGGCGAACCAGTTGATCAGGCCGCCCTCGCGGGGAGTGATCCCGAAGAGTGCGCCCGCGCCCCATGTTTCGGTCGCGGTGTCCGCGGTGCCGTCGACCCAGCCGCGCCAGGCCGCGAGGCCCGCGTGGACGGGCCGGTGACCCGGGCCGAAGAGTGTGTCGCGGGTCTGGCTGCCCAGGCCGTCCGCGCCGATCACGACGTCGTAGCCGCCGAGCTCGGTCAGTGGCGGGGCGGGCCGGCCGAGCCGCAGCACCTCGCCGGGCAGACTCGCGGCGAGCAGACCCAGCAGTGCCGGTCGCGAGAGCAGTACGGCCGGCCGCCGGGTGCGCATCGTCGCGAGCGGGCGTCCGTCGGGCCGGACGATCGCGCCGCGGTCCAGGGCGACGCCACGGAGCTCGACGGCGCCGGCGAGCCCTGCCGAAGCGAGAGCGTCGAGTGCGGCCGGCCACATCCCCAGTGCTGTCCCGGTGGCCGGCAACGCGGGGGAGCGCTCGAACACGTCGACGTGCCAGCCCCGCCGGACGAGTGCGTTCGCTGCGGTGAGCCCACCGATGCCTCCGCCGAGGACCGCGGCCTTTCCGCTGTTGCTGCTGGTCATGATGTCAATCTACTACGGATGTAGTGCCGTGTCACTACTGTTGTAGTGTCGAGAGGTGACCGACAAACGTGCCGCGGTCCTCGACGCCGCGATCGAGCTGCTCGGCCGGGAGGGGTTGCGCGGGCTCACCCATCGCGGCGTCGACGCGGTCGCCGGCGCGCCGGCCGGTTCCACCTCGAACTACTTCCGCACGCGCCGCGCCCTGCTCGAGGGCGTCCTCGACCGTCTCGTCGAGCGCGACCGGTCCGACATCGCCGCCCTGGGGGGTGGAAACCTCCCGCGCACCGAGGACGAACTCGTCGACGTGCTCGCGGGATACGTGATGTTCGCGACAGGTCCCGATGCACTGCGTACCCGGGCCCGGTTCGCCCTGTTCGTCGAGGCCACCGCCTCGCCGTCGCTGCGACGGTCCGTGCAGCGACGGCGCGACGAACTGCAGGGCATGGGGCTCACGGTGCTCGCCGCTCTCGGCTCCGCGGATCCCGCCGGCGGGTCACGCATCCTCGCCGACCACCTCGACGGGATGATCCTGCACCGGCTGACCTCGGAGAATGCGGATTCCGACCCGCGCGACGACCTCCGCCGGCTGGTGCGCGCGCTGCGGTGACGCCGGGTGCCGCATGGGCCTGCGTCAACCGCGTGTTAACGGGCGGTCACCGGGTCGTTAGGGATGGATAGGATAGCCTTGGTTGCGTCGTCCCCCAGCGGCTGACATATCGTTGTATGCAACACGGTGGACACACGACGTCCAAGCCGACCGGGAGATCCGGCCCGAGCTGCCTAAAAATGGCACCCGCATCGTCGCGGAAGGGCGGATACTGAACGGTGATCGGTGCCGATCCACCAGGTGTCGGTACTTGCTCACGCAAGTAGATGGCCATCAGCGCTGCTGGTCGTCGCTGCAGTCAAACGCAACGAAGGCTAGGTATGAAGCATCTTCCCGGGCCGCAAGGGCTCTACCACCCGGCGAACGAGCACGACGCCTGTGGTGTCGCATTCGTCGTCGACATGCATGGTCGCCGCAGCCGGGACATCGTGGAGAAAGCGATCACCGCGCTGGTGAACCTCGAGCACCGCGGTGCCGCGGGTTCCGAGTCGAACACCGGCGACGGTGCCGGCATCCTCATCCAGGTTCCGGACCGCTACCTCCGTGAGGTCGTCGACTTCGACCTGCCGCCGGCCGGCTTCTACGCCACCGGTATCGCGTTCCTGCCCCAGGACGAGAAGGCTGCCGACGAAGCCGTCGCCGCCGTCGACGCGATCGTCGCCGAGGAGGGCCTGCAGGTCCTCGGCTGGCGCGAGGTTCCCGTCGATCCCTCCGACCTGGGCACGCTGGCGAAGCAGGCCATGCCGAGCTTCCGTCAGATCTTCCTCACCTCGCCCGACCGCACCCTCGGCGGACTCGACCTCGAGCGCCGGGCCTACGTGGTCCGCAAGCGCACCGAGCACGAGCTCGGCAGCAAGGGCGCCGGCCAGGACGGCCCCGGCAGCGAGACCGTGTACTTCCCCAGCCTCTCGGCGTCGACCTTCGTGTACAAGGGCATGCTCACCACGCCGCAGCTCGAGGGCTTCTACCGCGATCTGCAGGACGAGCGCGTCGAGTCGGCACTGGGCCTGGTGCACTCGCGCTTCTCCACCAACACCTTCCCGTCGTGGCCGCTGGCGCACCCGTTCCGCCGCGTCGCCCACAACGGCGAGATCAACACCGTCACCGGCAACGCCAACTGGATGCGTGCCCGCGAGGCGCTCATCGATTCCGACGTGTTCGGCGGCCGGGAGAAGCTCGACAAGATCTTCCCGGTCTGCACCGAGGGCGCGTCCGACACCGCCCGCTTCGACGAGGTGCTCGAGCTCCTGCACCTCGGCGGCCGCAGCCTGCCGCACGCCGTGCTCATGATGATCCCCGAGGCGTGGGAGCGGCACGAGTCCATGGACCCGGCCCGCCGCGCGTTCTACGAGTACCACGCGGCACTGATGGAGCCGTGGGACGGCCCGGCGTCGGTGTGCTTCACCGACGGCACCGTCGTCGGCGCCGTCCTCGACCGCAACGGCCTGCGCCCGTCGCGGGTGTGGGTCACCGAGGACGGCCTCGTCGTCATGGCCTCCGAGGTGGGCGTGCTCGACATCGAGCCGCAGAAGGTCGTGCGCAAGCTGCGCATGCAGCCCGGCCGCATGTTCCTCGTCGACACCTCGCAGGGCCGCATCATCGACGACGAGGAGATCAAGAGCGCCCTCGCCGCCGAGCACCCCTACCAGGAGTGGATCGACCAGGGCATCGCCCGGCTCGAGGATCTGCCCGAGAGCAAGTACACCTACATGTCGCACGAGCGGGTCGTGCTGCGGCAGCAGGTGTTCGGGTACACCAGCGAAGAGGTCAACCTGCTCGTCAAGCCGATGGCGGCGACGGGTGGTGAGGCGCTCGGTTCGATGGGCACCGACACTCCCATCGCGGTGCTCTCCTCGCGTCCGCGCATGCTCTTCGACTACTTCTCGCAGTTGTTCGCGCAGGTCACCAACCCGCCGCTCGACGCGATCCGCGAAGAGGTCGTCACCAGCCTCGGCGGCATGCTCGGCCCCGAGGGCGACCTGCTGAATCCCACCGCCGAATCGTGCCGGCAGATCCTGATCTCGGCCCCGGTCATCGACAACGACGACCTGCAGAAGCTGATCCACGTCAACGACGACGGAAAGTTCCCCGGCTTCAACAGCGTCATCGTCCGCGGTCTGTACCCCGTCGCCGAGGGCGGCGAGGGTCTGCGCCGCGCGCTCGAGAACATCCGCGCCCAGGTCTCCGAGGCCATCGACAAGGGCGCTCGCCTGATCGTGCTCTCGGACCGGGAGTCCGACGAGAACCTCGCCCCGATCCCGTCGCTGCTGCTCACCTCGGCGGTGCACCACCACCTCGTCCGCGAGAAGACCCGCACCAAGGTGGGGCTGCTGGTCGAGGCCGGCGACGCCCGCGAGGTGCACCACATCGCCGCGCTGTGCGGTTTCGGTGCGGCCGTGGTGAATCCGTACATGGCCTTCGAGACCATCGACGAGCTGCTGCAGAACGGCGACCTGCCGGACGGCATCACCCTCGACAAAGCCCTCGCGAACTACATCAAGGCCGCGTCCAAGGGCGTGCTCAAGGTGATGTCCAAGATGGGCATCTCCACCCTCGCCTCCTACACCGGTGCGCAGCTGTTCCAGGTGATCGGCCTGTCGCAGGAGATCGTCGACGAGTACTTCACCGGGATGCAGTCGCAGCTCGGCGGCATCGGCCTCGACGAGATCGCCCAGGACGTCGCCGCCCGGCACTCGCTCGCCTTCATGGACCGTCCCTCCGAGCACGCCCACCGCGAGCTCGAGGTCGGCGGCGAGTACCAGTGGCGCCGGGAGGGCGAGTACCACCTGTTCAACCCGGACACGGTGTTCAAGCTCCAGCACGCCACCCGCACCGGGCAGTACTCGATCTTCAAGGAGTACACCAAGCTCGTCGACGACCAGTCGGAGCGGCTCGCGTCGCTGCGCGGCCTGTTCCAGTTCCGTACGGGAGAGCGCCCGGCGGTGCCGCTCGAGGAGGTCGAGCCGGCCAGCGAGATCGTCAAGCGGTTCTCGACGGGCGCGATGAGCTACGGCTCGATCTCCGCGGAGGCACACGAGACCCTCGCGATCGCGATGAACCGTCTCGGCGGCCGCTCGAACTCCGGTGAGGGCGGCGAACATCCGGACCGCTTCACCCCCGACGAGAACGGTGACTGGCGGCGCTCGGCGATCAAGCAGGTCGCCTCCGGCCGGTTCGGTGTCACCGCGCACTACCTGACCAACTGCACCGACATCCAGATCAAGATGGCGCAGGGCGCCAAGCCGGGTGAGGGTGGCCAGCTGCCGCCGCACAAGGTGTACCCGTGGGTCGCCGAGGTGCGTGGCTCGACGCCGGGTGTGGGTCTGATCTCGCCCCCGCCGCACCACGACATCTACTCGATCGAGGATCTCGCGCAGCTGATCCACGACCTGAAGAACGCCAACCCGCAGGCCCGCATCCACGTGAAGCTGGTCTCCGAGATCGGCGTCGGCACCGTCGCCGCGGGCGTGTCGAAGGCGCATGCCGACGTGGTGCTGATCTCCGGTCACGACGGCGGCACCGGCGCGTCCCCGCTGACCTCGCTCAAGCACGCGGGTGCGCCGTGGGAGCTCGGTCTCGCCGAGACGCAGCAGACGCTGCTGCTCAACGGTCTGCGCGACCGCATCGTCGTGCAGGTGGACGGGCAGATGAAGACCGGCCGCGACGTCGTCGTCGCCGCCCTGCTCGGCGGTGAGGAATTCGGTTTCGCCACCGCTCCGCTGGTGGTGTCCGGTTGCATCATGATGCGCGTGTGCCATCTCGACACCTGCCCGGTGGGTGTGGCAACGCAGAATCCGGTGCTGCGCAAGCGATTCACCGGCAAGCCGGAGTTCGTCGAGAACTTCATGCTCTACGTCGCCGAAGAGGTGCGCGAGTACCTGGCCGAGATGGGCTTCCGCACCCTCGACGAGGCGATCGGGCGTGTCGACATGCTCGACACCACCAAGGCCGTCGACCACTACCGTGCCTCGAAGCTGGACCTGTCGCCGCTGCTCGAGCAGACTCGTTCGCCGATCTTCTGCGAGCAGGACCTGCACTGCACCAAGGAACAGGACCACGCGCTGGACAAGGCGCTCGACAACGAGCTCATCACCCAGGCTCGGCCGGCTCTCGAGTCGGGTACGCCGGTGACGATCGAGACCAAGATCGCCAACGTCAACCGCACCGTCGGCACCATGCTCGGTCACGAGCTCACCAAGGTGTACGGCGGGGAAGGTTTGCCGGACAATACGATCGACATCACGTTCACCGGTTCGGCCGGCAACAGCTTCGGCGCGTTCGTGCCCAAGGGCATCACGCTGCGGCTGTTCGGCGACGCCAACGACTTCGTCGGCAAGGGCCTGTCCGGCGGTCGGATCGTCGTCCGCCCGCCGCTCAACGCGGCGCTGGGCTTCGTCGCCGAGGACAACATCGTCGCCGGCAACGTGATCCTGTTCGGTGCCACCAGTGGCGAGGCCCTCATCCGCGGCGTGGCGGGTGAGCGGTTCGCGGTACGTAACTCGGGTGCCACGGCCGTCGTCGAGGGTGTCGGCGACCACGGCTGCGAGTACATGACCGGTGGCAAGGTCGTCATCCTGGGCAAGACCGGCCGCAACTTCGGCGCCGGCATGTCGGGCGGCGTCGCGTTCGTGTACAACCCGGACCGCGACTTCGAGGCGAACCTGAACACCGAGCTGGTCGACCTCGAGGACCTCGAGGGCGAGGACTTCCTCTGGCTCAAGGGCGCCATCGAGCGCCATCGTGACGAAACGGGCTCCGAGGTTGCAGCCCGCATCCTGGCCGACTGGTCGCAGCAGGTCAGCCACTTCGCGAAGGTCATGCCTCGCGATTACAAGAAGGTACTCATGGCTATCAAGGACGCCGAGATTCGAGGCGCGAACGTGGACGAGGCGATCATGGAGGCCGCTCGTGGGTGATCCAAGCGGCTTCCTCAAGCACGGCTCGCGGGAGACGCCGGTTCGCCGGCCCGTTCCGCTGCGGCTGCTCGACTGGAAGGAGGTGTACGAGCCGTTCCCGCTCGACACCCTCCAGGTCCAGGCCAGCCGCTGCATGGACTGCGGTATCCCGTTCTGCCACAACGGTTGTCCTCTCGGAAACCTGATTCCCGAGTGGAACGACCTTGCCTACAAGGGCAAATGGGACGACGGCATCGAACGTCTGCACGCCACCAACAACTTCCCGGAGTTCACCGGCCGGCTGTGCCCCGCGCCGTGTGAGGCCTCCTGCGTCCTGGGCATCAATCAGGATCCGGTGACCATCAAGCAGGTCGAGGTCGAGCTCATCGAGAAGGCCTTCGACGAGGGCTGGGTCGCACCGGTCATGCCGTCGAAGCTGACGGGCCGGAAGGTCGCGGTCGTCGGCTCCGGTCCAGCGGGTCTGGCTGCGGCGCAGCAGCTCACCCGCGCCGGCCACGCGGTGACCGTGTTCGAGCGCGAGGACCGCATCGGTGGTCTCCTGCGCTACGGCATCCCCGAGTTCAAGATGGAGAAGGCCGTCATCGATCGCCGTCTGGCGCAGATGGAGGCCGAGGGAACCGTCTTCGAGACGGGCGTGAACGTCGGTGTCGACATCACCGCCGATCAGCTGCGCGAGCAGTTCGACGCGGTCGTGCTCGCCGGTGGTGCCACCGAGGCTCGTGACCTGCCGATTCCGGGGCGTGAGCTCGACGGCATCCACCAGGCGATGGAGTTCCTGCCGATCGCCAACCGGGTGCAGCTCGGCGACCTGCCGGAGCCGACCATCACGGCGAAGGGCAAGAAGGTCGTCATCATCGGTGGCGGTGACACCGGCGCCGACTGCCTCGGTACCTCGCACCGTCAGGGCGCGGCCAGCGTGCACCAGTTCGAGATCATGCCGCGCCCGCCGGAGGAGCGCGCCGAATCGACGCCGTGGCCGACCTACCCGCTGATGTACCGGGTGTCCTCCGCGCACGAGGAGGGCGGCGAGCGCGTGTTCTCCGTCAACACCGAGGAATTCGTCGGCAAGGACGGCAAGGTTGCCGCCCTGAAGGCGCACGAGGTGCAGATGGTGAACGGCCGCTTCGAGAAGGTCGACGGGACCGACTTCGAGCTCGAAGCCGACCTGGTGCTCCTGGCCATGGGCTTCGTCGGCCCCGAGAAGCCGGGCCTGCTCACCGACCTCGGCGTGGACCTCAACGAGCGCGGCAACGTCGCCCGCTCGACGGAGTGGGCCACCAACGTCGACGGCGTCTTCGTCGCCGGTGACATGGGCCGTGGTCAGTCGCTCATCGTGTGGGCCATCGCGGAGGGTCGTTCCTGCGCGGCGGCGGTCGATCGGTACCTCGAGGGCGCAACGGTGCTCCCTTCGCCGATCACCA
The DNA here is from genome assembly GCF_057367935.1 of Rhodococcus sp. NS-SX18. Classification (NCBI taxonomy): domain Bacteria; kingdom Bacillati; phylum Actinomycetota; class Actinomycetes; order Mycobacteriales; family Nocardiaceae; genus Rhodococcus; species Rhodococcus sp. NS-SX18. Next base: position 57,254 of record NZ_CM170633.1, read on the forward strand.
CCACCACGATGCCGCAGCGCTGAGCGCTCGAGTGTGGCAGCGCTGAGCGCTCGATTGCGGCAGCGCTGAGCGCTCGGGGCGCGTCCGCCGGAAATCCGGTGGGCGCGCCCTTCCCGTTTCGTCCGTTCGGGACGGTTCGCGCGTTATGGTCGTGCGCATGGGTCACCGCATCACGAGACGATCACTTGCGGCGGGCATCCTCGGCGCCGGCACCGTGGCGGCCCTGGGTGCCGCCCCTGCCGGCGCGCAGGTCCCCGGCGAGTGTGTGCGCAACGTCGGCGGTGCCGTGACCGTCGACGGCGTTCCGCAGGCGCCGCCCGTGGTCGGGTACGACGGCCTTCGGGTCCTCGGAGTCGATGGGGGAGCGGGTAATTCGTGCATCACCAACCTGGGGCCTGGGGGCGTGACCGTGTCCGTGCCGCCGCGCCCGGCCGCCGCTGCGACGCCGTCCGGAGCACCGGTCGAGATGCGCGTGGAGGGCGGTAACGGCAACGTCGCGGTCACCAACCTCGGCGTCGGTACGGTGACTGTCGACCGTGACCGGGTCCTGGCGGGTCCGCCCCCGGCTGCGCCGAGTCCGGCGGCCTCACCGCTCGCGGATCTCACCCCGGAACTCACGCTCGACGCCGGGACGGACGGTGTCTACGTGACGAACATCGGTGCCGGACAAGTGACGATCGCGGACCACGATGCGGCGGCCGGTCCGCTGCCGCCGGAGGTGCTGCCTCCCGGTGTCGTGGTCACGGATCCGTTGACCGGCAACGTCTTCGTCACCAACATCGGGGATTCGGCGGTGACCGTCGTGGACCGTCCGGGGCAGCTGCAACGGGTCGTCGATCGCGGCACCGTGGGGACGGCAGTCGACTACGGGGCGGGGAACGTGTTCGTCACCAACATCGGTGGGGGAGCGGTGACCGTCCTGCGGGAGTAAAGAAGGTCTCCCGTCTCGTTCATCTCTGTGTCATATTGCATGTGCATCATTTCGTGACGACGTCGAGATCGGCAGGAGACCTCAGGGGGCTGCGGTGAGGCTGAGAAGTGCATTGACGCTGGTGGCGGTCGCCGCGGCCACCGTAGTGGGGTCGGTGGTGTCGGCTCCTGCGGTCCAGGCAGATCCGGCCGGGTGCCCGTCGCTCCAGGTCGTCGCCGTGCCGGGCACGTGGGAAACCTCGAACACGCCCGCACCGCAGCGAGGCAACGGCATGCTTGCGGCGGTCACCTCCGGACTTCCCGCCGGGACCCGGGTCGACTACGTCCGGTACGCCGCGACGGCCTTCCCGTGGGAGGGCGACGTCTACGGCGTGTCGCGGCAGCAGGCCGTCGACAATGCCCGCGGGATCATTGCCGCCACCGCGGCCGCGTGTCCCGAGGCACGGTTCGCGCTCGTCGGCTACAGCCAGGGCGCCGACGCGGCCGGCGATCTCGCTGCCGAGATCGGCACCGGTTTCGGTGTGGTCCCGCCGCATCGGCTCGCCGCGGTCGGCCTGCTCTCCGACCCCCGTCGGTCCGAGGCGGACATCCTGATCGGACCGCCCGTCGCGGGTAACGGCGCCGGCGGTCCCCGCATCGGCGGATTCGGGTTCGTCAGCGGCGACGTCCGCACCTTCTGCGCCGTGGGCGACCTGTACTGCTCGACACCCAAGGACGATTTCGTCACCCGCGCTGCGGGTTTCCTCGCGATGGCCTCCGGGGGCGACCCGTCCGCCATCGACCGGTACCGTGCCGAGGCCGACGCGATCTACCTGGACCTGATGAGCGCGGGCGGGCTGCCCATCCTGCAGTCCCAGCTCACCGAGCAGGCCAACGACGAGCGCGAGATCAAGATCCGACAGTTCTACGAGTCGCAGATCCACCAGGACTACACGAATTACGCCGTCGAGCCGAACGGCATCTCGGCGACGACGTGGCTGCGGAACTGGCTGGCGTCCAAGGTCTGACGGTGCGTCGCGAGCCGGGACGCACGGTCACGCGCGAGGCTCAGGTGTTCGGTTCGAAGCGAGCACCGAATCGCATCGCCTCCGGGGCGAGCCGGCTCACCCACCGCAGGGTCTTCGCTTCCGGCGTCACGGTCACCAGCGCGCGGTTGTGCCGCACCGCGGCGACGATCGCCTCGCCGACCTTGTACGGCGGGTAGCTGCGCGTGCGGTACAGCGCCGTGACCCGCTCGCGGAGCGTGCGCTGCTCCGGTACGCCGAGGCCCACCATCTCGGCACCGGGAACCAGGTTCGTGCCCACGAGCCCCGGACAGATCGCGCTCACGCCGATCCCGTGGACCATCAGTTCGGCCCGCAGGCACTCGGTGAACATCAGGACCGCGGCCTTGCTCGTCGAGTAGGCGACGAGTCTCTTCTGCGGGGTGAACGCCGCCGCCGAGGCGACATTGACGATGTGACCCCCGGTGCCGCGCTCGAGCATCTGGTCTCCGAACGCCCGGCACCCGTACACCACGCCCCAGAAGTTGACGTCCATGACGTGCTCGAATGTCTGCTGCGGTGTGGCGGTGAACGTGCCGATCACGCCGATCCCGGCGTTGTTGACGACCACGTCCGGCACGCCGTGCTGGGAACGGACCGTCGCGGCGAACCGCCGCACCTGCTCCTCGTCGGCGACGTCGAGTTCGTAGGCGTGCGCGCCGCCACCGAAGACCGCTCGCGAGCCGCCGCCGCCGGGGACGGGCGCGTTGAGCATCTCGGCGGTCTCGCGGGCGGTGTCGACGTTGCGGTCGGCGACCACGACGATCGCTCCCGCGTCGGAGAACGCCCGGGCCGTCGCGCGGCCGATGCCGCTGCCCGCCCCGGTGACCACGACGAGCGTCCCGGTCAGGTCGTGCAGACGCTGATGTACCACCGTCCCTGCGCGCCATCGACGCATCTCCGCGAGCCGCGATCTCATGGGCTACATCTTCCTCGTCCGAGCCGCTCGTGCACGGCAACCGCACGCGGTACCGTCGAGCAATGACGGAACTGCGTGTGGTGGCAACCATTCCGGCGAAGCCCGGTTCGGAGGACGCGGTGCGCGGCGCGCTGGTGGCGCTGGCCGCGGCGAGCCGCGACGAGGACGGCTGCGTCTCGTACGAGCTGTTCGAATCCGGCTCGGCGCCCGGCACATTCGTGACGGTCGAGGTCTGGTCGGGTCAGGAGGCGCTCGACGCACACATGACCTCCCGACATGTCACGTCCGCCCTGGCGACGGTGGGGGAGCATCTCGCGTCCGCTCCGGTGATCCATCCGCTCACGGCCGTCGCGTAGCCGCGCCGGCCGGTCATCGCTCCCCGGATTCCTGGCCCGACACGTCGCGGGCCGGTACGACGACGGTGCTCAGCAGTCGTCGGCGCCGGCCCGGACCGGGCCCCAGCTCGAGGTAGCGCGTCAGCAACTGCCGCATCTCGGTGACCAGGGCGAGAGCCTCCTCGTCGCTCAGATCGAGGGCTGCCTGCCGGTATCCGACGACGTCCTCGGCCAAATCCCGCCGCGCCGGGTCGTCGAGGTACGCGTCGAAGTCGGCGAGCAGCTGCGCGGTGAAGGCGAGAAAGGCGCGCCGATGGTCCTCGGTGCTCATCGCCGCCGCCTCCTGTCCGTCTATGTGCGCGCGTTCGGCAACGAGACGGTAGGTGCGTTCGACCGCGCCGCGGACGCGGCGCTGCGCGACGACTTCGAGGACTCCGGCACCGGTGAGGGTCGCGATCTGCCGGTAGAGGGTGGCGGCGGGGACGTCGTCGACGAGGGCACGTAGCTGCGCGGTGGTGGCGGTGCGGTCGCCGAGCAGTGCCTGGACGATCCGCAGGCGCACAGGATGCAACAACAGTTCCGCGGTGGTCATGTCTCCTCCCACGCGTCAATGCTCTCATGATTGACATTGTTCTCAACAATGAGAACAATGAGAGTCATGACGACGCTCAGCATCGACCACGGAACCCTGACACTGCGCTTCACGCGCTTCGAGAAGATCGCGGGACTGATCCGCGACGTCGACGTCCCCCTGGATGCCGTCCGAGACGTCGAGGTCCACGTCGACGGTCTCGCCGCGACGCGAGGAATGCGCGCTCCCGGGCTCGGGCTGCCGGGCGTCCGCAAGATCGGCACCTGGCGCGCGCGGGGTCGCAACGAACTCGTCGCCGTGCGGCGCGGGCAGCCCGCCCTGCGCATCGAACTATCGGGGCACAAGCGCGACGCCCTGGTCATCGGCGTGGACGACGCCGAGCGGTGGGCCGAGCGGCTGCGAACCCGCGCGGCGCGCGCCTGATCTCACCCGTTCTCGACGTCGGTGGACGGGCCCTCGTCGGTGGCACCGCCTTCCCCGGCCCACTCGGCCGGATCGGACAGGACGTCGTCGTCGGCACCTCGGGAGCCGCTGTCGGTGTCTGCGGTGGCAGGGTCGCCGTCGCCGTCGGGTCGGGTCATGTCGCCTCCTGAATCGATGGTGTAAGGCGGGCCGGTCGCCCCGCCTGCGTGGGCTCGGTGTGCCCGTACGCGAGTACACCCGGCGGTGCCGCACCGGAACTCACCCGATGCGGCCCCGGACCGGTATGCGTCCGGGCGCTAGAGGGAGTGCTTGCCCTCGGTCGGAGGCGGGACGATCGGTGCGCCCGCGGCCGGGGGAGTCACAGCCGGTCCGCCCCCGGCGGCGTCGGGAGCCATGTTGCCGCCACCCGAGATGTTCGCCTTCTCGGCGGCCTTCTTCGCCAGGTCACCGGCCTTCTCCTGTACCTGGGGCGCCTTCTCCTGCACGGTCTCCTTCGCTTCGGTGACCTTCTGCTGCACCTCGGGCTTGTTCCACAGCTGAACGGACTGATCGCGCATCTTCTCGTAGGTCTCACGCCCGGCCCTGGTGCCCAGCACGAAGCCCAAGGCGGCACCGGCGGCGAAGGTCAGAGCTCTCATCATGGCAATCTCCTGCTCGTCGAATCTCGGGGCCCGGCGTCGTCGACGCCGGGCGGTGGTCGCGGCCCGACGGCTACCTACCGCCCGGCTGCTACGCCCTCGCGGCGGCCGCCTCGTCGCGGTTCCGCCCACGTCGTACCGATACCCGGATCCGAGCCGGTTCACACCGGTTACAGCGAACGGATCAGACGCGCAGCATGTCGCGCACGTGCCCGGTCTCGTTGACCGAGGCCGCCCGCCGGGCACCGGTGCGGGAGACGAGGATGCGGGTCACCGACGTGTACTCGATGGGGAACATCAGCGGCCGGTCGAGTCCGAGCAGGTCCTGGAGCAGAACGTTGACGACACCGCCGTGAACGAACACGGCGACGGTGTCGTCGTGCGCGCAGGTGTCGACAATGTGCTCGGTGGCGGCGAGCACGCGGGTGCGGAATTCGTCCGCATCCACGAAGTCGGGTAGGTGACCTGCGCGGATGCGTGCTACGGCATCCGGGGCGAGTTCCTGCGCGAGGTGGAACGGAATGTAGTGGTCGAGGTGGTAGTCGTACTCCGCCAGGCCCTCGAGCTGGGTGACGGGGAGCCCACGGGCCTCGGCGAGTGGCGCGGCGGTCTCCAGGGCGCGGCGTTGCGGGCTGCTGAACACCCGCGCGATCCGGTAGGGCTCGAGTGCGGCGGGCAGCCGCGCGGCCTGCGCGCGGCCCTCGTCGGTCAGCGACGGGTCGGCGCGTCCCTCGCTGACCCGGGAGATCTCGGGTAGGGCGTGTCGAATCAGGAGAAGCTGCACGTCACCACGATCGCACGGCGACCGATCGCGCGCTCGGTCGGCCCGGTGTTTCACGTGAAACCGGCACTCACCGCCGTGCGCGGGGCTTGGCGAGGGGGAAGGCGAGGGACTCGCGGATGCTGCCGCCCGTGATCAGCATGACGATCCGGTCGACCCCCATCCCGAGACCCCCGGTGGGCGGCATGGCGTGCTCGAGCGCCTGCAGGAAGTCCTCGTCGAGTTCCATCGCCTCCTCGTCGCCCCCCGCGGCGAGCAGCGACTGCTCGGTGAGCCGCGCCCGCTGATCGATCGGGTCGGTCAGTTCGCTGTACGCCGTCCCCAGCTCGATTCCCCACGCGACGAGGTCCCACTTGGCGGCGACGAGCTCTTTGGTGGGGTGCGGGCGGGTGAGCGGGGAGACCGACGTGGGGAAGTCGGTGTAGAAGGTGGGGAACTCGGTGCGGGATTCGACGAGGTGCTCGTACATCTCCTGCGCCGTCGCACCGGCATCCCACTCGGGGTTGTACGGGATCTCGTGCTCGTCGCACAGCCGGCGCAACTCCTCGACGGGGGTCTGCGCGTCGATCTCGGTGCCGAGCGCCTCCGAGACCGCCCCGTGGAACGTCTTCACCGGCCACTCGCCGGAGATGTCGACCTCGACGGGCGTCCCGTCGGGGCCGGGCCGGACGATCACCTCACGTCCGTGTGCCGCGACGGCCGCGGCCTGGATCAGCTCGCGGGCCAGCACCCGCATGACCTCGTAGTTCGCGTGTGCCTCGTAGGCCTCGAGAATGGTGAACTCCGGGTTGTGCTTGAAGTCCGCACCCTCGTTGCGGAACACCCGGCCGATTTCGAAGACCCGTTCCATGCCTGCCACACACAGACGTTTGAGGTACAGCTCGGGTGCGATCCGCAGGTACAGGTCGAGGTCGTAGGCGTTGATGTGGGTGGTGAAGGGGGCCGCGTTGGCGCCGCCGTGCACGGGCTGCAGGATCGGGGTCTCCACCTCGAGGTAGCCCCGCGCCTGCAGCTCATCGCGCAGCGACCGCACCACCGCGCTGCGGGCCGCGAGCAACCGGCGCGCGGTGCGGTTGATCGCGAGGTCGACGTACCGCTGCCGCACCCGGGCCTCCGGATCGGTCAGGCCGCGCCACTTGTCGGGCAGCGGGTGCAGGCACTTGCCGTCGAGCCGCCAGTCCTCCGCGAGCACCGAGAGCTCGCCGCTGCGGCTGCGGCCCGTCACCCCACTCACCTCGACGAGGTCGCCGAGGTCGAACACGAACCGACGCCTGCCGACGCGGCTGCGGTCGACCAGGATCTGCACGTCCCCCGACCAGTCCCGCACCACCGCGAACAGCACGCCGCCGAAGTCGCGGAGCCGCAGGATACGACCGGCGATCCGCACTGCGGTGCCCTCGGGGGCGGCCAGGGCCGCCGCGCAGGTGTGCGACGGCGGGTTCGCCACCGGATACGGGTCGACGCCCATCTCGACGAGCCGTTCGAGCTTCGCCATCCGCACCCGCACCTGCTCCGGACGGCGGGGGCCGGTGCGCGACTCCGGCGCCGGCAGGGCGGCGGGGGTGCTGCCGTCCTCCCGCAGCATGCCGGTCTCGACGAGCGCCGGAGGAGCGGACGTCTGGGTTCCGGTGTGGCGGCGGGCGCTCCGCTCCCGGCCGAAGCTGGGCAACGTGAGGAAGCCCTCGGCGATCGCCGACGCGATCCCGACCCGGGGCAGCACCCGGTTGTCCGCGAAGCACAGGAACCGGGGCACCCACTCGGGCTGGTACTTCACGTTCGATCGGTACAGCGCCTCGAGTTGCCACCAGCGGGAGAAGAACACCAGTACCGAACGCCACAGCCGCAGCACCGGACCGGCGCCGATCCGTGCGCCCTCCTCGAACACCGAGCGGAACACCGCGAAGTTCAACGAGATCCGGGTGATCCCGAATTCGCCGCCGTGGGCGGCGAGTTCCGAGACCATCATCTCCACGACGCCGTTGGGGGCCTGCGGATTCCGCCGCATCAGGTCGAGCGACACGCCGTCGGCTCCCCACGGGACGAGGGACAGCAACGCCACCACCTCGCCGTGGACCGTCGCCTCCACGAGCAGGCACTGCCCGTCGAGCGGATCACCGAGCCGCCCGAGCGCCATCGAGAATCCGCGTTCGGTCTCGGTGTCGCGCCAGTCGTCGGAAAGGCGTATCGCCTGCGCCATTTCGGCCTCCGGAACATCCCGGTGCCGGCGGATGCGCACCGTCACGCCCTGCTTGTGCGCACGCGTCACCGCTTGGCGTACGGGCCGCATCTCCCGGCCGGACAGCGAGAACCCCGTGGTGTGGAGAACGGCCTCGTCACCCAGTTGCAGGACCGTCAGACCGGCCCGGCGATAGGCGGTGGCACCGGCCTCGCTCGCCCCCATCACCGCCGGAGCCCAGCCGTATCCCCGGGCGAGCGCGAGCCACTCGTCGATTGCGTGCGGCCACGCCTCCGGATTTCCGATGGGATCGCCACTGGCGAGACACACGCCGACCTCCACGCGGTAGGTCACCGCGGCCTTACCGCTGGGCGCGAAGACCACCGCCTTGTCGCGGCGGGTCGCGAAGTAGCCCAGCGAATCGTCGCCGTTCCGCTCGAGCAGCCCCCGGATGGCGGACTCGTCGTTCCCGGTCAGCGCGTTGGTCGCCCGTTGCGACCGGAACAGCACGATCACGGCCGCGATCAGCGCCAGCGCCCCCAGCAGGCCGAGCAGGGTGTTGACCAATCCGTGTGGGCGCCCGCTGAACTGATCGTTGTCGAGCAGGGACAGGGCGGTGACCCGGTTGACCGCCCACAGCAACCGCTCGTCGGGCGGCAGGGTGCCGGGAAACAGTTCCACCAGGCCCCACCCGATCAGGGTCCCGGCGGCCAGGCCGGCGACGAGGACACCCAGCGATTTCCACACCGCGCCGCGCCGGACCCGCGTGTAGAACTCCGGGTACGCCGCGAGCAGGATCCCCACCACCGCGACCTGTACCACGAGAGCGATCGCCGCGTCGATGTCGCGCTCCGACACCGCCACGTACCCGTTGTAGATCGCGAATCCGGCCAGGTACACGGTGAGGATCCACCATGCGATCCGCTTGCGGCTGGCCAGGGCCGCCGCGAGCAGACCGAGCACCAGTGCATACGACAGGCTGGTGTCGGGAGCGTCGAACAGGTAGGTGTCGACGTATTCGCGTGGGGTGTGGACGAAGTAGCGCAGGGTGGGGGAGATGGACCACAGTGCCACCGCGAAGGCGAAGATCCCGAGGGTCAGGCCCGCCACGTGCGGGACCGAGTTCAGGCGGCCGCGGGGCCGGGCAGACAGGTGGGGGTGCGCCGCAGGTGCCGCAGCAACGTCCGCTGACATGCGTCGACGGTAGCGCCGCACAGGACCTCGTGCTGCTCGGAACCGACAATTCGGTGTGAATCCGTCGTGCTACCCGCCCTGGCGCTCGGACCGTCGGCGTCGTCTCGTGCAGTCTGTCTCAAGGTTCGAAGCGGTATCCCATCCCCGGTTCGGTGAGCAGATGCCGGGGATGGGCAGGGTCCGGCTCGAGTTTGCGCCGCAGCTGCGTGAGATACACCCGTAGGTAATGGGTCTGGGTGGTGTAGGACGGTCCCCACACCTCTTCGAGCAGTTCTCGCTGACCGACGAGCTTTCCGCGGTTGCGCACCAGTACCTCGAGCATCCCCCACTCGGTGGGAGTCAGGTGAACCGGTGCGCCGTCGCGAGTGACCTTCTTCGCGGCGAGGTCGACGGTGAAGTCGTCGGTGTCGATCGTCGGTTCGGTCGTGCCCGAGATGGTGCCGGCTCGGCGGGCCGCGGCGCGGATGCGGGCAAGGAACTCCTCCATCCCGAACGGCTTCGTGACGTAGTCGTCGGCCCCGGCATCGAGTGCGGCGACCTTGTCGAGGGCATCGGTGCGTGCCGAGAGGACGATGACCGGGGCCGTGCACCAGCCGTGCAGCCCGGCGAGCACCTCGATCCCGTCGAGGTCGGGCAGTCCGAGGTCGAGGACGATCACATCGGGACGCTGCTGGGCGGCGGCCCGCAGGGCGGAGCGTCCGTCGCCGGCGGTGATCACCTCGTACCCCCGGGCGGTGAGGTTGATGCGCAATGCACGCAGGATCTGAGGTTCGTCGTCGACGACGAGTATGCGGGTCATCGCGGCACCCGCGGCCGAGCGGACGCGAGTTCGACGACCATGGTCGTCCCGCCGCCGGGCGTCTCGGTGGTGGTGACGGTTCCGCCCATCGCTTCGGCGAATCCTCGCGCGACGCTCATCCCGAGCCCGGCCCCGCCGCTGCTGCGGTGGTCCCCGGTTCGGGGGAAGACGTTGCCGGCGTCTCCGAATCCGGGGCCGCAGTCCGCGATGGTGACGGTGGTGCGGTCGCCGGAAGTGACGGCACCGACCCGGATCGGACCGGTGGGTGCGTAACGCAGGGCATTGTCGAGAAGGTTGGCCAGGACTCGTTCGAGCAGTCCGCTGTCCGCCTCGATCATCGTGTCGCCGACGTCGACCTCGAGTCGTTCCCGCACCCGGCGGGCGGCGTCGGACCCGCCGCTCGTGAGTGTGACCACGGCCCGGTGCAGCACCTCGTCGAGGTAGAGCGGCTGCAGGACGGGCGTGACGACCCCGGCGGCGAGCCGGGAGGAGTCGAGCAGGTTCGATACGAGGGCGGTGAGCTGGTCGGTGGATTCCTCGATCGTCGCGAGCAGTTCCGCGGTGTCCTCGGGGGAGAATTGGACGTCGGTGCTGCGCAGACTGGACACGGCGGCCTTGACGGCGGCGAGCGGGGTGCGCAGGTCGTGGCCCACCGCCGACAGCAACAGCCGCCGCAGACGGTCGGTTTCGGCCAGGGCCGCAGCTTTCCCCGCTTCGGCGGTGAGTTCGTCCTGGCGGATCAGCCCGGCGATCTGCCCGGTGACCGCGGTGAGGATCCGGCGGTCGCGGGGTCGCAATCCTGGGCCGGACAGCAGCAGCGCGAATCGGCCGTCGTCGATCTCGCACACGGTATCGGCCTCGTCGACGGAGCCGGGCGGGGTGGTTCCGGTGCGGTCGACGACGTGGCGGTGGCCGTTCTCGGAACGCAGGATCGCGACGCCGGACTGCCCGTAGGTTTCGCGGACCTTGTCGAGCAGGCCATGGACGTTCGCGCCGCGCAGCACAGCGCCGGCGAACAGGGCGAGCAGTTCGGCCTCCTGGGCGGCGAGCCGCGCCTCGCGGGCCCGGGCCGCGGCGGCGTCGACCAGCGCGGCGACCGCCACGGCGACGACGAGCAGCACGACGGTGGTGACGAAGTTGTCCGGTTCGGCAATGGTGAAGCTGTACCGCGGTTCGGTGAAGAAGAAGTTGAGCAGCAGGCCGGACAGCAGGGCTGCGACGACGGCCGGACCGATTCCGCCGAACAGCGCGACGGCCAGCACGACGACGAAGAACAACGCGTTCTGGCCGGCTACCCCGGTGAGGCGGTCGATCACGGCCATCAGCGCGGTCGCGACGAGGGGGATGACGACTGCCGCGATCCAGGACTGCAGTCGCCGATCGTGGCGGCCCAGCAGCGCCATCTTCGGCCCCCGGGCCGTGTGCTCGTGGGTCACCATGTGCACGTCGATCTTGCCGGAGTCGCGGACGACCGCCGCCCCGATGCCCTCGTCGAGGATGCGTGCCCACCGCGCGCGCCGCGACGTGCCGAGCACGAGCTGGGTTGCGTTCACCTCCCGCGCGAAGTCGAGCAGCGTGGTGGGCACGTCGTCGCCGACGACGCTGTGCAGGCTGGCGCCCAGACTCGCGGCGAGGGTCCGGACCTTCCCCATCTGCGGCGCCGAGACACCGGTGAGGCCGTCGCCGCGGACGACGTGCACGACCATCAGCTCCGCGCTCGCCTTGGCGGCGATGCGGCTGGCCCGGCGCACCAGGGTCTCCGATTCGGGCCCGCCGGTGACGGCGACGACGACCCGCTCGCGGGCCTCCCACGTGTCGGTGATGGCGTGTTCGCCGCGGTACTTCGCGAGCGCGAGGTCGACCTGATCGGCAAGCCACAGCAGGGCGATCTCGCGCAGGGCGGTCAGGTTGCCTTCGCGGAAGTAGTTGCGCAGCGCGGCGTCGACCTTCTCCGGCGCGTAGACGTTGCCGTGCGCGAGACGCCGCTGCAGCGCCTGCGGGGTGATGTCGACGAGCTCGACCTGGTCGGCACTCCGTACGACGTCGTCGGGCACGGTCTCGCGTTGTACCACGCCGGTGATCTGTTCGACGACGTCGTTGAGGGACTCGAGGTGCTGGATGTTGACCGTGGACAGGACGTCGATACCCGCGTCGAGCAGTTCCTCGACATCCTGCCAGCGCTTGGGGTTTCGGCTGCCCGGCACGTTGGTGTGGGCGAGCTCGTCGACGAGGGCGACCGCCGGCCGGCGGGCCAGCACGGCGTCGAGGTCGAGTTCGTCGAACACGGTGTCGCGGTATGTCATCCGCCGTGGCGGGACGATCTCGAGGCCGGCCAGCTGCTCGGTGGTGCGTGCACGCCCGTGCGTGTTCACGATCGCCACCACCACGTCGGTACCTCGGGCGATCCGCCGATGGGCCTCGCCCAGCATGGCGAAGGTCTTGCCGGCCCCGGGGGCGGCGCCGAGATAGATCCGGAGCCGTCCCCGCCGTGGCGAGGCGGGGACGGCTGCGTCCGAGGTCGAGTTCACGGGGCCATCATCCGCCGATCGGTCCTCCGGTGCAGCCCGGTGCCGTGAGCCCGAGAGCGACGTTCAATTCAGGCACGTTCACCCGTTCGGTGCCGAGGAATCCGAACTGTCGGCCGTCGGTGTGTTCGGCAACCAATTCCCGCACCCGCTCTTCACCGAGTCCCGTCACCCGTGCGACCCGCGACACCTGTATCGCCGCGTAGGCAGGGGAGATGTGGGGGTCGACACCGGAACCGGGCCCGGTGATCGCGTCGACCGGCACATCCCGTACAGACACCCCCTCGCGGGCGGCGATCACCGCCCGTCGCTCCTCGACGAAGCGCGCGAGCACCTCACTGCTCGGGCCCTGGTTGGACGGCAGCGCGGCGGCCGGATCGCCCGGGGTGAAGGCATCACCGTCGGCGACGGATCCCACCACGCGCAGGTGGAAGAAGGGGTCGGGCTCACCGCGTGGTACCTGCGGATCCACGCCGATCAGACGGCTGCCGACCACGCAACCGTTCGCATCGGTCAGCGACGAGCCCTCGGCGCCGGACGCGCCGAGACGGCTGATCGCCCACACCGCCGCCGGATAGGCGACACCGACGACGGCGGTGAGAAGGAGCAGTACCACCATCCCTACCCGGAGTTGCCGCAGAAAGGTCATCACATGCATGGCGTCATCCCATTCCAGGTACGAGTCGGATCACCAGGTCGATCAGCCAGATCCCGACGAACGGGGTGATCACCCCGCCGAGACCGTAGACGAGGAGGTTCCGCCCCAGCAGCGACGACGCGTTCGCCGGCCGGTACCGCACACCCTTCAGGGCCAGCGGTATCAGCGCCACGATCACCAGGGCATTGAAGATCACTGCCGACAGGATCGCGGACTGGGGGGTGGCCAGTCCCATGATGTTCAGCCCCGCCAGCTGCGGATAGATCCCGCTGAAGAGCGCGGGCAGGATCGCGAAGTACTTCGCCAGGTCGTTGGCCAGGGAGAACGTGGTCAGTGCCCCGCGCGTGATGAGCAACTGCTTGCCGATCTCGACCACTTCGATCAGCTTCGTCGGATCGGAGTCGAGGTCGACCATGTTCCCCGCCTCCTTGGCTGCGGAGGTGCCGGTGTTCATCGCCACCCCGACGTCCGCCTGCGCCAGGGCGGGCGCGTCGTTGGTTCCGTCGCCGGTCATCGCGACCAGCCGTCCGCCCTGCTGTTCCGAGCGGATCAGCGCCAGCTTGTCTTCGGGAGTCGCCTCGGCCAGGTAGTCGTCGACCCCCGCTTCGGCCGCGATCGCGCGCGCGGTGAGCGGATTGTCCCCGGTGATCATCACCGTGCGGATGCCCATCGCCCGCAGTTGTGCGAACCGCTGCGCCATACCCGGCTTGACGACGTCGGACAGTTCGACGACGCCCACCACCGACGCGCCCCGAGCGTCGCACCGGGCCACCATCAGAGGCGTTCCGCCCACACGGGCGATGTCGTCGACGACGGCGCTCACCGCGTCGGGCGTCTGTCCGCCCTGCTCGGCCACCCAGCGGCTCACCGCGTCGGCGGCCCCCTTGCGGATACGGACCGGAGCGTCCGCGTCGGCGACGGTGTCGAGGCCGCTCATCCGGGTGTGCGCGGTGAAGGCGACGAACTCGGCGGAGCGCTCGGCGTCCGACGGGCTCGGATCGAGGTGGTACCGCTCGGCGCAGAGCTCGACGATGCTGCGTCCCTCGGGGGTGCCGTCGGACAGGCTCGACATCCTTGCGGCGGAGGCCATCTCGGCATCCGTGACGCCGGGGGCGGGGTGCAGTGCGGTGGCGCGCCGGTTGCCGTAGGTGATGGTGCCGGTCTTGTCCAGCAGCAGGGTGTCGATGTCCCCGGCAGCTTCCACAGCACGGCCGGACATGGCCAGCACGTTGCGCTGCACCAGCCGGTCCATGCCGGCGATGCCGATCGCGGACAGCAGCGCTCCGATCGTGGTGGGTATCAGGCACACCAGCAGCGCGATCAGTTCGACCGGTCCCTGCTCGACACCGGCATATGCACTCATCGGAGCGATCGCGACCACCGCGAGCAGGAACACGATCGTCAACGCCGCGAGGAGGATGTTCAGGGCGATCTCGTTGGGAGTCTTCTGCCGGGCGGCGCCTTCGACCAGAGCGATCATCCGGTCGACGAAGGTCTGCCCGGGTGGTGCGGTGATCCGCACGACGATGCGGTCGGAGAGCACGGTGGTGCCGCCGGTGACGGCGCACCGGTCACCCCCGGACTCGCGAATCACCGGCGCCGATTCCCCGGTGATCGCCGACTCGTCGACCGTAGCGATGCCTTCGATCACGTCGCCGTCGCCGGGGACGGTCTCGCCGGCCTCGACTACGACGAGATCGCCGACGTGCAGCTCGGTGGCCGCCACGGACTGCTCGCTCCCCGACTCCGCCAGGCGACGGGCGACCATGTCGTGCTTCGTTTTCCGCAGGCTCGCCGCCTGCGCCTTGCCGCGCCCCTCGGCGACCGACTCGGCGAGGTTGGCGAACAGCACGGTGAACCACAGCCATGCCGCGACGGACCAGGCGAACAGCGTAGGTTCGGCGACAGCCGCGACGGTGGCGACCATCGATCCGACCAGAACGACGAACATCACCGGGTTCCGCGCGACGTGTCGGGGGTCGAGCTTGCGCACCGCCCCCGGCAGCGACGTCACCAATTGCCGAGAATCGAACACCCCGCCGCCGACGCGCCGTGGGTGGGCGGGTGCGTTTTTCCGGGGTGGACGAACATCGACGCTCATTGGAGTGCCTCCGCGATCGGGCCCAGGGCGAGGGCGGGGAAGAATGTCAGAGCCGCGACGAGCACGGTGGTTCCGGTGAGCAGCCCGGCGAAGGCCTTACCGGTGGTGGGCAGCGTGCCCGCACCCGGCGGGGTGCGACGCTGGGCGGCCAGCGAGCCGGCCAGGGCCAGGACGAACACGATCGGCAGGAACCGCCCGAGCAGCATGCACATGCCCAGCGAGGACTGGAACCAATCGCTCGTGACGGTCAGTCCGCCGAACGCGCTGCCGTTGTTGTTCGACGCCGAGGCATACGCGTAGAGCACCTCGGTGAAACCGTGGATCGCCCCGGGCGTTCCCGGATCCCCGGAATTGCCGAGATATCCGGTCGTGGACGAGAGGACCACCGTGATTCCGGTGCCGACGAGCACCAGCGCAGGCATGACCAGGACCGTCAGCGCCGCCAGCGTGATCTCCCGTCGGCGCAGTTTCTTGCCGAGGAATTCGGGGGTCCGGCCGACGAGCAGGCCGCCGACGAACACGGCGACGATTGCAAGCACCAGCATGCCGTAGAGACCGGAGCCGACGCCGCCCGGCGCGATCTCGCCGAGCAACATGTTCAGCAGCACCGCGCCGCCTCCGAGCGGGGACATGCTGTCGTGCGCAGAGTTCACCGCACCCGTGCTCGTTCCGGTGGTCGAGACCGCGAACAGTACCGAGCCGGGGATGCCGAATCGGACTTCCTTGCCCTCCATCATCGCGCCCGCGGCGTTCGCGGCCACCCCGCGGGTGCCGGATTCGGCGGCCAGCGTGACCGTCAGGACGGTGGCGTACAGCAATGCCATCACGGCGAGAACGGTCAGCCCCTGACGCCGATTGCCGACCATGGTGCCGAACGTGCGCGTCAGCGCGACCGGGATCAGCAGGATCGCGACGATCTCGACGATGTTGCTGACCGGGGTGGGATTCTCGAACGGGTGCGCCGAGTTCGCGGCGAGGACGCCGCCGCCGTTGGTGCCGAGTTCCTTGATCGCCTCCTGCGAAGCGACCGGTGCCAGCGCGGTGGTAACCGAGTTCCCGTCCAGGCCGGTTGCGGTGAAGCCACTTCGGTAGGACTGGATCACACCCTGAGACAACAGGATCAGGGCGATCACGAAGGCCAGGGGCAGTAGGATGCGCAGCGTGCCGCGGGTCAGGTCCACCCAGAAGTTGCCGATCTCACCGCCGCGGCCGACGCGCACCAGTCCGCGGATCAGCGCCACGGCGACGGCCATCCCGACCGCTGCCGAGACGAAGTTCTGGACCGCGAGGCCGGCGGACTGGGTGAGCGGGCTCATCGTCGTCTCGGGGACGTAGGATTGCCAGTTGGTGTTGGTGACGAACGAGACGGCCGTGTTGAACGCGACGGCCGGGCTCACCCCCGCCAGCTCGTTGCTCAGCGGCAGGATTCCTTGAAGGCGTTGCAGGAGGAACAGGAAGAGCACGCTCGCCAGGGAGAAGCCGAGCACACTTGCGGCGTATCCGTACCAGGTCTGCTCGGCGCGGGGATCGATCCGGCACACCCGGTAGATCAGCGACTCGGTCCGCAGGTCCTTCCACCGCAGGTCGGTGTCGGTCGTGTAGACCTTCGCCATGTAGTCACCGAGCGGAACATAGGCCAGCGCGAGGATCACAGCGACGAGAGCGATCTGTAATCCGGCGGCAACAGCAGGACTCATCGGATCGTCAGAACCTTTCCGGATCGAGCAGCGCAATCAGCAGGTAGACCACGAGCGCCACCGCGATCACGACGAGGGCGACGCTCGTTACACCCGCCCAGGTCATCGGCTCTCACCCCGGGTGTGCAGAGCGCGTAGGACCAGAGCGCATACCAGGAACCCTGCCAGGATCAGCACCACGTACGCGGTGTCGGCCATGTCGTCTTCCCTTGTCGTAGAATCGAAACGGCGTCGATCGGCGCCCCGCACCACACTGTCGCACCGCGCCCGTCCGTGGACCGCGATCCATACGGAATCTTGACGCCCGCGGCCGATGTCCTGACGAATTCTTTACACCCCGGGTCCGGCATCACCGCAGCGCCACGTCGACCAGGCGCGCACGCACGTCGGCCACCTCGTCGAGCGCGGGGGGAGCTGCTCACGGTCGTACGAGTAGCGGGTGCGCAGGTGCCCGAGCAGCCGGCGCCGATCGGTGTGCAGGTGCGCCCGGGCGCCCACCCAGCAGATCAACACGTTCGTGCGGACACCGCACCGCTGCACCGACCGCGGCTACCGCGACCGAATCGCGGAGTGCTGCTTCGAACATGTTGTCGCAGAAGGTGATCTGAACCTGCTGCTCTACGACGTGACTACCTTGTACTTCGAGGCCGAGAAGGAATACGACCTGTTCAGGCTCCTCGCCGCCTCAGTTCCATGCGGTACGAGTACCGACGTGGATTGAAATGAGAGGATGTGAACTCGACGAACTTGCCGTCCGCGTCGTAATAAAGACGCTCGATCAGCAGTATGGCGTCTCCAGCTTGACATCCGATCAGCTCAGCCTCGTGCTCGGGGGCGTTCATGGCGGTGATCTCCTGGCGCGCGCCCATGATCGGCTTGGTGAGGAGTCTTTCGGCCGCCCCGATCACGGTTCCTTCGCCGACCGACGGGACCCCGTCCGCGGCCAGTTTCGCACCGAGTTCGGGTTCGACGTAGTGACGTGTCAGGACGAAGGGGAGTCCCTCATAGGAACGTCGAACGGTGGCCTTGCTGACCTCGATGTACGGCAATTCCAATCGGGCCGCGATGGAGGGCTCGACGACGACGGTGAATGGTTCGATCACCTCGGTGTTCGTATCGGGCCAGACGATAATTTCGTCGAGGGAGCCGATCGAGCGGATATAGCGGCCCCGGGTGTCCTGTTGACGCCCGCTCACATAGGTTCCGCTGCCTTGGACGCGGTAGATCAGCCCGTCCGAGAGCAGTATCTGGAGCGCCTCACGCACCGTGTGGCGGCTGACGTTGTGGACCGACTGCAACACGCTTTCGGTGGGCATTTTCCGTCCCACCGAGTAGACACCTGCCTCGATGTCGGCCCGCAACTTCTCGGCCAACTCTCGGTACGCTGGGACACCACGCTCCGCGGGAGCGGCCTTCTTCGTCATCACGGGCTCCTCCTTCTCCCTGATGCGATCGGCAGGGTGTCATCCACCACACTAGCGCTCGTACGGATGAATCTTCAACGTGGGAGACTCGGTAACGGGAATTTACTGCAACAAAAGCATATTCGTGGCATCAGATTGCATACTACTTCTGCTACCTCGCAAATTGATACTGATGAATCGAGTGTGGAGGTGTGACCGTCTGCGATCACACCTCCACACTCGGTCCTTCCGGCGCCGGAGTTGGCCGACCGATGGACATCTGTCACCGCAGCACGACGGACCCGATACGGATGGGGGCCCTGTCGCGGTGGTGCTGGTGTCCCCGCCATCCATGTCGGCGGGCGCCTCAGGCCGTGGTCGGTTCCACCTCAGCAAGCAGTTCGTCGTTGTGGGCGCCGAGCTGGGGCGCCGAGTCGGTGCGCGGCTCCTCGTAGGTGTCGGTCAGGAACGGTGTCCGGATCATCCTTCGGCGCCCGGCATACGGATCGTCGATCTCGAGGAACATGCGACGCGCGTCAAGGTGAGGGCACCGGTAGAGCTCGTCCACGGTCTGGGTTTCCCCGGCGGGAAGCCCATGGGCGGCGAAGCGTTCGACGATCTCGCGGCGGGTGCGCGACCGTGTCCACCGTTCGACTTCGGGGCGGATCACCGATGCAAAGTTCTCGGCCCGGTGAACGACGGTGTCCAACAGTGGATGGTCGAGCAGGTCGGTCCGCGCGATTGCCACACACAGCCGCCGCCACATTTCGTGGGTGGGCAGAATCAGTGCAACATAACCATCCTCGGCCTCGAGGGCACCGAGTGGGGAGTAGCGATCCACCCCGCGCACTCGATGCTCGCCCGTGAAATCCCACAGCATCAGTTCGCGTTCGAGCAGGGACGCCACGGAGTCGTACATGCTCTGATCGACGAACGCGCCCACACCGGTATTCTGACGTCCCTGTAGAGCGGCGAGCACGCTGACGGTGGCGTGGACCGCGGTGAAGACGTCCGCGAAACCGGTCACCGTCGGCAGCGGCGGGCCCCCGGGTTCTCCGGTCACCGCCATCAATCCGCCGACTGCCTGGATGGCGGTGTCGAAGGCCGGCCGTTCGGCAAATTCGCCTCGATGCGTCGGCAACCGTCCGTAGCCGCTGATGGCGCAGTAGATCAGGCGTGGATTGGCCTCCTTGAGCGCTTCGTATCCGACTCCCATACGGTCGACGGCACCGGGACGGAGGTTTTCCACGACTACGTCCGCGGTCGCCGCAAGGGTCCGGTATCGGGCTCGGTCGCCTTCCGTGCTCAAGTCCAGCGTGACGGACTTCTTGTTGCGGTTGTAGCTCAGGAACCCGCCGCTCATAGATCCGGTCTCGGTCTGCTCGAGCGGATCGTAGATTCTGCGCGGATCGCCGCCGTCGGGCTTCTCGATCTTGATGACCTCCGCGCCCAGGTCGGCCAGCATCATCGCACAGTAGGGGGCGGCGATGTACTGGCCCATCTCGAGCACCCGAATGCCGTCGAGGGGCCTCACGTCAGATTCCTTCGGTTGCGTGCGGGACGAGCATCGGCTTGATGTCCTCCTGTGCCCGCATCCGCGTCAGTGCCTCGGTCGCTTGGTCGAGCCGGTACCGGTTCGGGACCAGTGCGCCGAAGTCGTACTTACCATGTGTGTTCTTCATGAAGTCGAGAGCCTTGCGATATTCGGCGATGTGCCCGGACCAGGTTCCCATGATGGTCAGCTGCTGTCGGGTGATGAAGCCGGGCCGGACCGGGACTTCCTTGCCTGGACCGTCGATCTGGCCGGTGACCATGTAGCGGCCGCCTTCCTTGATCATTCCCAGACCCTCTGGGAACGCGGTGCGTGCGCCGGAGAACTCGAAGACGACTTCGGCGCCGTGCCCGCCGAGCAATTCGCGGACCGCGGCGACCCGGTCTTCGGGTTCGGGATGTTCGGCGACAGAGACGAGGTCGGTTGCCCCGTACTGCTTGGCAATGGCAAGGCGGGTATCGGGAGCGCCGACGGTGATGATTCGTCCGGCGCCGAGATGATCGGCGAGGGCGGTAGCGAACAGGCCGAGCGGGCCCGCTCCCTGGATAACGACGGTTTCCCAGGGATTCATCTTGCCGATGCGTTCGAAGGAGTGCACAACTGTGCGCAGTGCGCAGCTGGCCGCCGATGCCCAAGAGGTTTCCACCTCGTCCGGCACGCGCACTCGTCCCGAATTGGGGAAGACATAGGCGTACTCGGCGAAGCCGCCGACCAGGTACGGGGGACGCTCGCAGTTGGTGAACATGTAGTACTGCCGGTTGGTGCACAGGGTGGGCTGGTTGTCGAACCGGCAGTGGTCACATTGGTTGCATGAAGCGTGGGTGAAGCAGATGCGATCGCCGATTTCGAGCGGTGTCCCGAAGGTGTCTCGCTCGGCGCCGTCACCGAATGCGATCACCCGCCCGACCATTTCGTGTCCGGGAATGACAGGTAGGTCCAGCGCCTGGCTGCCGCCGAGGGAGCCATCCCATAGGTGCAGGTCCGAGCCGCACACCGTCGCTGCTTCGATACGGACCAGGAGTGCGCCCGGTTCCAGGGTCTGGGGTACCGGGATTTCGCGGATCTCGAGCGGCTCACTGTGCTTGGTGAGCACCGCCGCCTGGCTGGTCTTGGGAATGTCGAATGTGGTGGTCATCAGTTTCTGCTCCTGTTGGTTCAGCCGAGCTTGAACGGGTCACGGCTTTCACCGGTGAGTTCGACCCAGATGGATTTGGTCTGCAGATACGCGTCGAGGCCTTCGATGCCGTTCTCGCGGCCGATTCCGCTCTGCCCGAAGCCGCCGTACGGGACGTTGTTGGCGAGCACACGGTAGGAGTTGATCCAAATCGTGCCGGCATTGAGCCGGTGCGCCACGCGGTGCGCGCGTTGGACGTCCTTCGTCCACACCGCCGCGGCGAGTCCGTAGGTCGTGTCGTTGCCGAGTTGGACCGCCTCTTCTTCCGAGGTGAAGGTGATGACCGACAGCACGGGTCCGAAGATTTCTTCCCGTGCCACGCGCATCGAATTGTCGACGCCGCTGAGGATGGTGGGCTGGAAGAAGTACCCGTCGGCCAGTTCGGTGTCCTGCGGACGCTCTCCGCCGCACACCACTGTGGCTCCTTCGTCGACTCCGAGGTCGACGTAGTAGCGGACCTTCTCGAGTTGCTCGGCGAAGGCGATGGGGCCCATCTCGGTTTCGATGTCGAGCGGATCCCCCATCTTGATCTGGGGTGCGCGTCGTGCGAGTCGCTCGACGACGGTATCGCGGATCGATTCGTGGACCAGCAAACGGCTTCCGGCGATGCAGGTCTGGCCGGTGGCGGCGAAAATTCCTGCCATCACCCCGTTGACGGCCGAATCGATGTCGGCGTCGGGGAAGATGATGTTGGGGGACTTGCCGCCGAGTTCGAGGGTGACCTCTGCGATGTGGTCGGCGGCGCTCTTCATGACCGCGATTCCGGTGGCAGTGGAGCCGGTGAAGGTGACTTTGTCCACGCCGGGTTCGGCGGTCAGTGCGGCTCCTGTGTTCCCCGCGCCGGTGACGACGTTGAACACTCCGGGCGGGAAACCGGCTTCATCGACGAGCTTGGCGAATTCGAGGGTCGACGTCGGCGTCTGCTCTGCGGGCTTGGCGACAAATGTGCAGCCGGCGGCCAAGGCGGGCGCGAGCTTGCTCGCCAGCAGGAACAGAGGGCTGTTCCAGGGAAGGATCGCGGCGACCACGCCGACTGGCTCGCGGCGCGTGTAGGTGAAGAAGTTCGTCTGGGGCGCGGAGATGGTGTCACCGAAGATTTTGTCGGCAGCGCCGGCGAAGAACTCGTAGGTCGCCGGCAATCCGGCCATCTGGCCGCGCGTCTCGCGGATGACCTTGCCGTTGTCGGTGGTCTCGATACGCGCGAGCTCGTCTGCGTGGGGCTCGATCAGCGCCGCCAGTCTACGGATCAGGGCGCCTCGCTGCGCCGCGGACATCGATCCCCACGGCCCGGACAGCGCGCGTCGCGCGGCCTCGACAGCATTCTTGACATCTTCCGGTCCGGCGAGTGGGGCAGTGGCCCAGGCCCGCCCGTTGTAGGGGTTGACGGTCTCGAAAATCTCACCGGAGATGGCGTCGACCCATTGGCCGTCGATGTACATCTTTCGGTGTTGGAGTTCGCTGTTTCGCCGTTCGGCGATGGCGACGTTCTCGGTCATAGTGCTCTTTCTCGTTTCTCGGCCGGATCGAGTGCCCGGCACTGTTGAATTGGGAGCGTCGGTTTCGGGTTTCGATGTACCCCGCGTGTCGAGGGGGACGACTGGAAAAGAGCTGTCCTCACGTTCTGACGGAGATACCCGCCAAAGTCGCACGGATCAACGGGTCGACGGACGGCGCGTCGGGCAACGTGGCCACGCTGTCGATCAAGGTTTCCAGTTCCTTTGTAGACAGCGGAATTTCGTCTGCGAGGCGTTCGGCATTGCGTACGACGCCGTCGGTGTCCCACGACAGCATCGCATCGGAGTCCTCGATGGCGTCTTGGACCGCGGTCCCGTCGATCAGGCCCACAGTGGCGTGTGCGGTTTTCGCCGGGCGTGCCGACTCGGCGACGAGGTCGATCTTGCCGATGAGGTCGAGCACCTGGGGATCGGTGAAGTGTTGCAACAGGCTGTAGGTGATGTCGCCGTGGACGAGCCCGGTTGCGAAGGCGAATCTGGCGCTCATCAGTGTCTGTGAGGTACTGGTGAAGGGCCCGCGCGAGGGCATGCCCGGATAGGTTGCCTCGCGTTCGTTCATCTGCAGCCGGATCGATGCGACCTCGTCAG
Source organism: Rhodococcus sp. NS-SX18 (assembly GCF_057367935.1). Taxonomy (NCBI): domain Bacteria; kingdom Bacillati; phylum Actinomycetota; class Actinomycetes; order Mycobacteriales; family Nocardiaceae; genus Rhodococcus; species Rhodococcus sp. NS-SX18. Next base: position 80,296 of record NZ_CM170633.1, read on the forward strand.
CGGGGAGACCGGACTCGCGCAGCCGCACCGCGAGCATGGCCGGCGCCTGATTGAACGCACACACCGGGTAGGGCTTGAAGGTTACTTCGAGCATGTTCCAGGACCGCCCTAGGTCGCGGGCGATCATTTCCGCTGCCTCACGCGATCGCGAGAAGCAGTCGAGGAATCCCGCTTCGGCTTCGAAAGCGGCCCGCGAGCCCGCAACTCCGGCTTCGGCAAGTTGCGCTGCCATCAGTCCACTCGTCGCCGCAATTCCCGACTGGAAATGCCATTCGTCAGTTCCGGCACCGAACGATTCGGACGTGCCACCCGAGATCGATGCGGCGATTGCCAGCGCGGAGGTCGTGCGTTCGCCGCTCAGGCCGCGGATTCGTGCGACGGCGGCAGCGGCAGCTACCGGTCCGAACACCGCCGTGGCGCGAAAGGGCGGGGTGGTCAGGTCCGTGAGTGGCTTCGACAGCGCGATGCCCACCTCGTAACCCGCGACGACCGCTGCAAGCAGAGTCCGACCGTCGACAGCGCTGGCCTCTGCTGCCGCCAGAGCGGCGGGTACGACGCTTACGCCTGGATGGAACGTGCCATGTGTGTCCTCCTGCGCCCGGGCATGTAGATGCACTCCGTTGATGAAGGCCGCCGTCGAGGCCGGATGCCACTGGCCGGTCACCAGCGAGCGGGCGTATCCCCGGCGGTTCGGTGGCGAGCTCACTCCAGGGGTAACCTGCTCGGCCCGTCGCCCGAAGCCAGCGGCCGAGCCGGCCATCCCCACCGCCAAAGCGTGGATGAGGCACCCTTTCGCCCGCTCGACGACTGGTAGTGGAAGCGCATCGACCTCCAGATCTGCTGTGAAGGCGCCGAGTCGTTCGGCGATCGTGCTGCCAGCCATGCGCACATCCCTTCCGTGATTCGTGGACACGTCAGTTGCAGTTCCTGCCGGAGCTGCCCGCGGAAGCGGATCCGACCACCACCGTTTCAAAATTTGTCCGTATGACTTGCGACACTATTGCGCAACGATGCGTCTGTCAATCACGACGCGAATCGAACCCGTCCACCTCCAGGATCCGACCACGACGGTTCCGTTATTTGACGGTAATTGCCTGTTCAAGACGTTCCCGTTGTCCAAGTTCCACGTAGCGGCGAACCCGCCTGCTCCAAAGGGTTGACGCAAGCGTCGTCCATGACTACCTTCCAGTCATCCGTACAACTGTGGCTGATCTCACTGTGGGCCGCCAGGGCGGAGGATCATGGGCGCGCCAGAAACACCATCAGATTCGCGCAGGACCAAATTCACGTCGTTGCGAAAGAAGTCCACGACGCTTCCCGAGGAGACCTCGATGACGAACCCACCCCCCGTATTGCCGTCACCCCCCACCACTCCGGGAGAGGCGCCGACGACTGATGCGCTGACCTCATCGGGGACGCTGGCACCCCGGGTGTCTCGACGCGTCGCCGTCGCCGCGGGCATCGGCCACTTCCTCGAGTGGTTCGACTTCGCGGTGTACGGGTTTCTGGCCGCGACCATCGGACAGCTGTTCTTTCCGTCCGGCAACGCCACGACGTCGCTGTTGGCCTCCCTCGCCGTTTTCGGCGTCGCGTTCCTCTTTCGTCCGCTCGGCGGGCTGCTGATCGGGGCTTTCGGCGATCGTGCCGGCCGCCGCGCGGCGCTCTCGTTCGCGATCGTCGTCATGGGCATCTGCACGATCGGCATCGGCGTCCTGCCGACGTACGCCACAATGGGCGTCGCTGCTCCCGCTCTTCTGGTGCTCCTTCGGTGTGCCCAAGGTTTCTCTGCGGGTGGCGAATACGCGGGCGCGGCTGCCTTCCTCGTCGAATATGCACCGGCCCGCCGGCGCGGGCTGTGGAGCAGTGTGGTCTCCGCCGGCGCCGGCATCGGGGTCATGGCCGGGGGTGCGGTGACCTTGCTGTTGACGGCCCTGCTGTCCGACGACCAGATGACGAGCTGGGGGTGGCGTGTCCCCTTCCTCGTCGCCGGCCCACTGGCCGTCCTGGGTCTCTACGTCCGGCTCCGGCTCGAGGACACTCCCGTGTTCCAGGAGCTCCAGCGCGCTCACGAGGTCGAGCATGCCCCGCTGCGCAACGCCGGCAAGCACAGTCGATCCGGAATCCTGTTGGTGTTCGTCTGCACCGCGGTGACCGGCCTCGGTTTCTACTACCTCGCAACATTCGTGGTCACCTTCCTCAGTGTCGAGGTCCACATGGCCAAGACCTCCGCCCTCGAACTCGCGGTGCTCGGATTGCTCATCTACTCACTCATGTGCCCCGTCGCAGGCATGATCGGCGACCGCATCGGCCGCCGACGCACGATGCTGCTCGGCGCCGTCGGCATTGCTCTGACCGCGGTCCCTTGCTTCGCGCTGCTCTCGACCGGCACCTGGTACCTCGCACTGATCGGTCTGGCAATCCTGGCAGCGTTCGAGGCACTGGTCAATGTCATGCTCGGAGTTCTCATGGTCGAGCTCTTCCCGGCCCGACTGCGGGTGACGGGTAGCTCGATCGGCTTCAACGTCGCGCAGGCTCTCATCGGCGGGCCCGGCCCGTTCATCGCTACCGCCATCGCGGCGGCGGCCGCGCTCATCGTCGCTCCCGCCTTCTATCTGGTCGCGGTTGCAGCGCTGTCGTTCTTGATCCTGCTGCGGTATCTCCCCGAGACTCGCGGAGTGTCGCTGTTCAGTGACGAAGCACCCTCGGTGAGGGACTGACAGGCAGGCATGATTGTGGAGACGCATTCGTATCTGAAGCGTCCCGCGTACCGGCTCGTCGCCGAACAACTTCGGCGGCGAGCCGAACGCGGTGAGTACGCCGTGGGTGACAAGTTGCCTACCGAGGATCAACTTCGACACACTTTCGGCGTCAGCAGGCACACGATCCGGCAAGCAATCGGACACCTGGTCGAGGTGGGCATGGTGCACCGTGTTCAGGGCAGCGGCACGTATTTGATTGGATACGAGACGAACTCCGTTCGCTATCAGCGTGCGATCGGATCGCTCGACGAGATCATGAGCTGGCCCGGCACCACCACTCGGTTGCTCGAGCCTTTCCGGCGGGGGGTGAGCGAGCCTGCGATCGCTCGTGACCTCGGCGCGGACATCTCAGATGTTCGCTGTGCCCTCGTCCAACGCTGCTACAACGATGCGCCCTTCGCCCTGACTCGGCACTACATGGTTTCCTCATTGGCGGACAACGTGATCGATCGGGCAGCATGGGAGACCGACAGCACGATCATTCAATCGGCGGAGCGGTTACTGCCCGAGGGCATCGTCTCGGCGACCCAGAGCATCCACGCCACTCGAGCCGAAGAAACTGAGAGCGAACTGATCGGATGCTCGGTAGGGGACGCCGTCTTGCTCATCGAGCGGCTGTACCACGACGCCGGTGGGCGGCCGGTCGAGTTCACCGCCTCCCGCTTCAATCCCCGCCGCTACAGCTACCGGATGGACCTGCGCCGGCACCGCTGATCGGGACGTCCGCGGTCCGCACTGAGCCACCACGAAGTGGTCGGGGTGGCAATCGATTACACGGTTGACCTACCAGGAACGCACGAAGGAGGCGGTGTGGGTCGAGAGACGAGCACCGATATCGGTTCGATCGACGTCGTCCGGGATCGGTATGTCCCGCCCCGGCGAGTGATTATCATTCTCACCGCCACGGCTGTCACCGCGGTAGGACAGATGTACTCGGTATTGGCGCTGTTACCGCAGATGGCCGCTTCCTTCGATGTCAACCCTGCACAGGTGACGGCGACCTCCACTGTGTTCGGCGTCGCCTATGCTGTCGGGTTCCTCGCGGCGGGGCCGCTGGCGTCGCGGTTCGGTTCCCATACCGTGATGTCTGTGGGTCTGTGCACCGCTGCCGTCACCACGCTGCTGGCAGCCCTTCCTTCCACGCTGCTTCTCGAACTGATCGCTCGCGCGGGGCAGGGCTGCGCGGCAGCCGCCTTCGCCCCCGCCGCGTTCACGTATATTGCCGAGAACATCGATCCGCGCCAGCGTCTGCTGGCTTTGAGCTGTTTGACCAGCGGTTTCCTCGGAGCGGCGGCAGTCGTTCCCGTCGCCGCACAGGTGATCGCTGTTGCGGCCGGTTGGCGCGCGGTCTTTGTGCTCGGTGCGGGTGCGCTCGCGGTGGCCGCCGTGGTCGTTGTTGTGTTCGTTCCGAGGGCGCGGGCCATCGGCCACCCCCGTGGTGCGCGGCTCTTCGGGGTCTTGGTGACGATTCTGGGCAGGTGGCGGTTGGTCGCGCTGTTCGGTGCTTCGGCCACATTCCTCGGAGGGTATGTCAGCGTCTTCACCACCATCTCGCTGGTGGGCCCGCCGTCGGTTGCCGGAAATCCCGAGGCCCTGCAGATGCTGCGCTTGATCACCGTGCCAGCACTTCTCGTCATTCCATTTCTGGGTCGAGTACTGAGGCGGTGGCGACCGGCCCGCCGGGGCGCGGCGGCGTTGGGTGTGGCGGCTATGTCCGTGGCCGCCGGATCGGTGTCGTCGGACTACCTGATAGGACTGTCCATAGCGGTGTTGCTGCTCGTGGCGGCGATTTCCGCTACGGCGTCAGCCATTGTCGAGTCACTTCTGGTGCAGGTGCGTCCGGAGGAAACGGGCGGTGCAACGGCACTGTACGGATCCTTCACCTTTCTCGGTGCCAGCGCCGGACCAGCCCTCGCCTCGGTGGTCAGCCCTTGGGGTTTCCGGATCGGCATGCTTGCCGCTGCCATCTGGCTCGCCATCGGGGCGGGGTTGATCCTCGTCTCTTCCGCAGGAGCCGGGGCCCGACGATCGATTCAACACAGCACCGAGGGCGCTGTGTCATCCCTGCGGTAGGGAGCTCAGGGCAGGCCGGCATCAGCCGCGAGCGCGGCCGACACGAATTCGTCCGGCAGGTCCGACGACAGCGGCGGACGGCTGGGGGGATGGGCGTTGTCGGCGATTTGTCGGAGGGTGTCCATGACGTGTACTCCTCCATCGGCGAGAAACCGCACCAGCCCGGCTTTCGCGCATTGGGCTGCTACTCCGGTGAGCAGGCTTCCAGCCTCTTCGGTACGGCCGGATGCGGCGAGGCAGCCGGCCAGCAGCCTGCGGGCCCGTAGCTCAGCCCGGTGGCGTTCGCTGCCCGCAAGTCGCTCCACCCACTCTCTGGCCCACCGGCATGCGAGCTCGGTATTCGCCAGGGATCCGGTTCGCACCAATCGTGTGATGGCCGCCTCCTCCCGGTTCTGCGCGATAACCTCGTCGAGACCGGACACCTGCTCCGCACGTTCGGCGTATGTGAGATCTGCAGTTTGCGAGGCATCTGAGGATGGTAGGACGAGATCCAGGCGCGCCGATTCGTTGACGATGGAGCTGTAGAGCCTCGGCAGTTCCATCTGCATGGAGAATCGTGCTCCCTCGTCCAGTCGTGCAACGGCCGCTGACCGGTCGCCGAGTATCACTTTGATTCGGGCTCCGACGATGTACCGGGCAATCTTCAAGTCGACAGCGCCCGCGTGTGGTCCGAGGTCGTATCCGTCGTCGAGTAGTCGCTCGGCCTCGGCGGTGTGTCCCTGTTCGTACAGAACTTCACCGAGGAGCCCGCCGGCTAACCGAGCGGTGTAGGAGCGTCGACCATCCACTTGCTGAGCGATCTTCATCGCGGTGCGGAAACTCGCTTCCGCCAGCTTCACATCCAGTTGCTCGAAGGCCGCTATACCCACCCAGCAGTGTCCGTGTACCGAGTTGTACGGTCCGTTGTTCCGCTGGTGATACGCTGCGGCCCAGCGCTGAAGGGCATAGGCGGCGCGGTAGTCCGCCCGACAGATCTTGGCGAACGTCGCAACGTTCGCTGCGACGGATACGACCCACGGCCGGAGGTCATCGGGACGATCGAGACACGGACGCACCAAGTCGTCGATTCGCGAGGCTCGGTCTGCACGCAATTCCACGACTGCTCTGATCACCGAGGCTTCGGCACGCAGCGCGAGGGTCTCCGACGCGCTGAGGTGGGTGAGCGCGGTATCGACGCGGTCAAGTGCCTGCAGAGCGGGGCCGGGGTTGTAGAGCAGGATGTTCGACCACGCGGCGGCGAGTTGCAGCCGCGGATTGGACATTGTGCTGTCTGTCGGCAGCTTGTCGACAAGTCCACGCAACGTCGACATCTGCGAATGCTCGAGCAGATACGTCCCGTCGCGTTCGACCAGTTTCACTGCACCGGCCGTATCGCCGGCACGCAGTGCGTGATCGACTGCTTCGCTGAGAAAGCGGTGCTCGGCGAACCAGGTGGATGCGGATCGATGCAACTGCGCCGATCGCCCGGGGAACTCGGTGTCGAGTCGGCCACGCAGAAATTCTGCGAACATGTGGTGGTATCTGAACCAGTGCCCTTCGTCGTCGACTCGGCGCAAGAAAAGGTCACGCGCTTCGATCAGCTCGAGCATCGCCTGACCGCGTCGCACATCGGTCAGGGTCGAGGCCAGGTCGGCGCAGATGCGGTCGGGGATGGCGGTGGCCAGTAAGAATGCGCGCGTATCCGTATCGAGGGAATCGAGGACGTTCTCGGCTAGGAAATCACCGATCGCGTGGTGGCGGCCCGAGAGGTGTGCAATGAACTGGGCAGGGTCCGCGGACGAGCGCAGAGAAATCGACGCCAGCTGTATGGCGGCGGCCCAGCCGTCGGTCGACCTCGCCAGGTCGGCGATGTCCTCTGTGGCCAGGTCCAGTCCCGAGGCTTCCATGAGGAAGCTGCGTGTTTCGTCTTCGTCGAATCGCAATACTGCCGAATCGATCTCGACTAGTTCGTTGCGAACGCGCATCCGGCTCATCGGCAGTCCAGTTTGCGTGCGACTGGTCACGATGATCTGGACGTGGTGGCAACCGTTGTCCAGTAGGTACGTCAGCGTAGCCACACTCGAGGGATCCGAGACCCGATGCCAGTCGTCGAGGACGAGAGCCAGGTGTTGGTCTTGATCGTGCAGTGTGTTGATCAACGTTGTCAGCACGTGTGGGCACGCGCGGTCACCGTGTGCTTCGAAGGTGTCACGTAATTCGGTCGCCAAGGCCGGCAACGCGGTGGTGATGGCTTCGATGAGATGTGCGAGAAACCAGAGAGGATTGTCGTCGTCTCGGTCGATGGTCAGCCATGTGGTGGCAATGCCCTCGTCGGCGAGCTGATGGAGCCACTGTGCCGCTGCGGTGCTCTTTCCGTAGCCGGTGGGTGCGTGGATGACGGTCAGGCGTCGCCGTCGATCGGTGTGAAGGGCCTGCATCAGACGGTCCCGGGTGACCAGCGTACGGCTCGGTGGTGGGGGTCGGAATCTGGTGGCGGGTGTTGGGGGTGCCGAGTACCGGCCGGAGGGCATCGGGGTCCGTGAGTGCGGTGCCGGGAATCCGAATCCGAACGCTGGTGAAGTGTAGTCCGGAGCGGCACCTGAGTCTGTCGCGCTCCCTTCGGCGTTGTGGTGGGCGCGGCGTAATTGGTCGGCGAAGTCGGCTGCCGTGCGAGGACGATTGCCGCGATCGCGTGCCATCGCGTGCTCGATCACAGTGCAGACCTCCTCCGGAATCTCTCCATACCAGTCGCGTAGCAGGGAGCCGCTCGGATTGGTGATGCGCCGAAACTGGTCGATCAGAGGCTCTCCGCGGCGCCGCTCGAAGGCCGCGTGCCCGGTGAGCGCGCAGAACAGAGTGGCTCCGAGGCTATAGAGATCGCTCGCCGGGCTGGGGGGACGCCCGAGTAACACGTCGGGGTCGGTGTAGGCGGGTGACCCGGTGACGACACCGGCCGCGGTCTCGAATCCGCCGGCGATGCGCGCGATGCCGAAATCTGTCAGCTGCGGCTCTCCGTAGGTGTCGATCAAGATGTTCGCGGGTTTGACGTCTCGGTGCAGGATGGATTGCTGGTGGGCAGTCTCGAGCGCGTCGGCCACCTTGATACCGAGGTGTAGGACACGGGGCCAGGGGATCGGACCCGACTCGATCAGCGACTGAAGGGAGCCCGGCTCGTGGTACTGCATGACGAGGTACGGGTGACCGGCACCCGTCGCCCCGACGCGATAGATGGTGACAATGTTGGGGTGCCCGGATAAGCGTCCCATTGCTCTTTGCTCACGGAGAAAGCGATCCACGTCTTCCGGGTCGTGATCGGTCGTGAGCACCTTGATCGCTACGACGCGATCAAGAGCCCGCTCTTGGCAGCGATAAACCACACCGAAGCCGCCCCGTCCAATCTCGGTGGCGCCCTCGAATCCCTCCGCAGCCAGCTCCGTGGCGATGGCTGCAGTCTGGTCGCGCTGCGTTGCCCCCGGATCGGTCTCGGCCACCTACGACCTCGAACCGGCACCTGGTGCCTTGAATCGGCTCATCACCCACCTCGCGCCTACTGAATCAAGGATAATCTGGTAGCCGACCGAACCGGCCCTGAACGCGTCAATACACGCTCGATGACCGCGATGGTGGCTGAGGAGGGGTCAAGCAGAATTCGCGGCCTCGTCCGCGGCACTACCCGTCATCCCCCACCCTGTGTGGGCGGGTGCGGAGCATCGAATCGAGGGCCATAACCGTGTCAATCGTTACTGGGAGAACGATGGCGCTCCCAGCACCGCATCTCTGAAGGACCGACGACCTGTCATCGAAGCCTGTGTGAACCTCGACCCCGTCTCCCGCAGCACGATGGCCCTGTCGGCTCCGACCCCGCCGGCGTCGTCGATGGCGGCAGTCGAGCCAGACGCGTACAGCCACCGTGCGGTGCAAGATCGCGGTCAGTGCGTTGGCCAGGTAATAGCGGTGGCACGGCACGGGACCGCCACGAGGGGTCAGGTGGCCGTCAACTGCGAACGTTCACCTCGAGCAGGTGCCGCGGTGACCTGCGTTTCGATCCGGTCCATGCCGACCTCGGTCGGGTGGCAGAGAGGGACTGTTCGGTCGCTCTGCTGCCCGTGGGGCACGCGGACGGGATCTCGCGTGCGCTGGGCCGCAGTATGCCGGTGCTGCTGGGCGGTAGGTGGCGCCCTCGGATCGGGCTGGTGTGCATGGATCGGATTGTGGTCTACCTCGGGACGGACACCGATGTCATGGAAGGAGATCGTGCGGTGTTGTTCGAGGAACTGAGGGCACCACCGGGGGCGCGCATCGGTGGGCTCGCGCGTTCGGGACGACCCCCGCCGAGATCCTCGGCGGACTGCGTAGTCGGATCGAGGTGTGTTATATCATTGGCGCGCAGCATATTTCCGGTTCAGAGCGCCGCGGGTGCGCTGTCCACCGAGCGGACGGAACAGCACACCCGCGGAAATTGTCGTGAGTGCAGGTCAGTTAACGTGTCGCACCGAGCCGGTGTTCCCGGTCAGTATCGGCCGGTCGCTGCCCGGCATCGTCGATCGCACATGGTCTCCTGCTGAGCGCGATCGTCGAGACGGCCCCAGCCACGCTCCAGAGTGCGAGCCAGGTGCAGATCAGCCAGGTGGAGTGCGTCCAGCTATAGAACAGCGTCGCCATGAAGGGGGCGGTGCCGCCGATGACGCTGACCGACAGCGCCTGACTCAACGCGACGCCGCTGAACCGGACATCGGCATTGAATCGTTCCGCGAGGAAGGCCGGCTGCGGGGCTTGCAGTGCCGAATGCACCACCGCCAGCATGAAGGTGATCCCCAAGAACGCGGCCCAGCCCGATCCGGTGTTCATCAGCGCGAACAGCACGAACCCTCCGAACAGGGCGGTGACGCACCCGGCGAGAAGGACAGTACGGCGTGAGAACCGGTCACTCAGATGACCGGATACCGGGAGACTGATCAAGTAAACGATCGATGCGGCGAGCAGTGCATTGAGCATCGTGGTACGGCTGATATCCAAGATGGTGGTGCCGTAGGAGACGGCATAGGTGGAAACCAGATAGAACAGGATGCCTCCGGGAGCGATGACGCCCGCGGCCCATGCGACGTCCCGCCATTGACTGCGCAGTAGTGTGCGCACCGGGGTGCTTTGCTGGGCCGATGCCGTCTGCAGTTCGGTGAAGTCCGGGGTTTCCTCGACGCCGAGGCGAATGAACATCGAGATGGCGAAGAGTCCGGCGCTGAGCAGGAACGGAATCCGCCATCCCCACGATTCGAAAGCGTCGCCGGAGATGTGGTCACTGACGGTGACGGCGATGGTCGACAACAGGAGTCCACCGGGCACCCCCATCTGGACGGTGCTGCCATACAGCCCGCGCCGGCGCGGGGGTGAATGCTCGACGAGCATCAGTGCAGCTCCACCCCACTCTCCGCCCATCGCGATGCCTTGCACGAAACGGAGAGTGACCAGCAGGAGCGGTGCAAGCCAGCCGACTTGCTCAAATGTCGGAAGTATGCCGATCAGAACCGTCGCGGTGCCCATCATCAACAGCGAGACCACGAGCGTCTTGCGCCGGCCGACCCTGTCACCCATTCCGCCGAAGAGCACGCTGCCCAATGGCCTCGCCAGGAATCCCACCGCGAAAGTCGCGAAGGAGGCGAGTGTCCCCGCCAGTGGGCTGTATGACGGGAAGAACAGGGGGCCGAACACGAGGGCTGCGGCGGTGCCGTACAGGAAGAAGTCGTAGTACTCGAGTGCGGTGCCGGCGAATCCTGCTGCAGTAACACGAAGCATCTTTGTGGTGGAGCGCTTTTCAGGCACGCTCATGATGGTTCCTCCAGAGAGAACAGTAATGCGAGGAAGCGGCAACCGTTGCGTAGTGCACGGTTTCCGGGAGTCGGGCAACGTTCACGCGGACTGTCCTCCGTCGATCATGATCGGCACCGGTGACGACGATGCTCGACGGGAGACCAGGTAGTCCACGGATGCTCGATGACCGTCCGGCCGGATCTACCAACGCGGTAGGGCATCGAGGAAGGTCGTCAGCGCGGTTGTCACGGCATCGGGGCTTTCTTCAGTCACCAAGTGACCCGCGCCTGGGATTCGGGCAAAGGCCGATCCCGGTATCCGGGCATGCATCCGTTCGGCAGCTGCAATGTCGATGCCGTTGCCGTCCTCACCGTGCACGATGAGGGTCGGGATCTCTATCTCCGGCAGGCGGGAAAGGCGTTCGTGCTTGCCGATCCACGAGTTGTATTCGCCCCACACCGACCGCGATGGTCTGGTCCGCCACTTGCGCACCCACGAATCGACCAAATCGGGACGGTTCGCGATGGCCTGCGGGCCGAAAATGATGGGAACGAAGGTCTGTGCGAAGCTTGCGGAGATGGGGGCTTCGCTCTTCATGGGTCGGAATACATCGGCGAACCGAGCCTTCTCCTCGCTGGTATAGGCGTCAGCCATCGTGTCCATCAGGACCAGGCCGGCCAGCCGTTCAGGGTGCTTCAGGGCCAGTTCGATCGCCATGAAACCGCCCACGGACATTCCCACCAGTACGAATCGGTCGATTCCTGCTCGGGCGGCCACCTCCAGGCAATCGGAGACCAGCGAGTCGAGGTCGTAGTCGGTGGCATATTCCGATGTTCCGGCCCTGCTGGTGTAGGCGATGGTTCGGTAGCGATCGGCCAGAGCAGCGGTTTGCTCGGTGTACATGGTCCGATCCAGGAGCGTACCGTGGGAGAAGAGCACCGCTGGACAGCGTCCCTGGTCTACAATGTCGAAAACCTTCATCGGCTCTTCCCTTTCATGTCATTGGGCCTGAGGCGGAGGGCCGAGGCACGGGGAGGTTGTGTTCGACAACGGCGGCGAAATCCTCCGGATCGCTCGGAGTGTGCGGGGGAGCATGTCAGTGCAGCAGGTCTTCGAGGTTGGAGTTGAGCGCCTTCGGTCGCGGAACCAGCCACAGGCCGATCAGCGCGATCAGCGGCAGTACGGCACCGAAGACGATGACCAGTACATTCCAGCTGTAGACGGTCAGCAATGGAGCGACGATGAGCGCAAGAGTTCCGTAGCTGGCCCACAACATGCCAGAACCCCATGCTCCACCCGTGCCACGAATACGGGTGGGAAAGGCTTCTTGCAAGAAGTTCGAGGATCCGCCCCATAGCCCGATGGTGATCAAGACGTAGACGACGAACCAGGGCAAGATCGTCGACGGTGTGGCCAGGTACACCATGAAGATGGCGCAGACAGATCCGAGCACCCCGACGGACGTGAGGGTGTAGTGGGCGCCTTTGCCCCGCGTGAGGAAACTGGCGGCGAGGATGGTGACGATACCGAGCCAGTTTGCCCAGGTTATTGCGCGGTTGGCCTCGAGAAACGAGATGTCCTTCGCCTGCAGGAAGCTCAGTCCGAAATAGGACATGATGGCGTATTGGGGCACGATGAAGAGGAAGAACAGAGTTACTCCGATGGTGCGGCGACGCATATCCGCTGCCCACAGCTGAGCGAGCACACTTTTCTCCGTCTTGGCGACGTCAACGTGGAACTTGCTCGCCCCCGTCCGACGGGCATGCTGGAGGTCCTGGAAGTGCGGTGTTTCCTTGATGACGAAGAAGACCGCGATACCGAAGGCCAAGGGGAGTACGCCGACGATCCAGAACACCGCCCGCCATCCCATGCTGGCTGCGATGTGTTCGGAGAAGAAGGCCGATGTTCCGAATCCGATGGCCCACCCCACTGGTACGGTCCCGGTCATCCATCCCCGGTGCTTCGCAGGTACTGACTCGGCAATGAGCACGGTGGCCAGTCCCCACGAAACGTACCCGACTGTTGCGATCGATCGCATTACACCGAATGACACAGTGTTCCAAGAGAATCCAGCAAGAATAGTGAACGCAGAGCAGATTGCGATAGCTGCGACGAAGAGTGGCTTACGACCGAAGCGGTCCGTCAACGGGCCGATGAGGAACATGGCGATGACGCCGCAGGTGAAGAATCCGGCCGCATAGATGTACCCGACGGCATTGTCGGAGAACCCTAGACTCTGCTGGATGAGGGGATAGCTCGTGGGGAAAATCGCGGCGTCGGCGGCGATGGTCGCGTAGCCGAGCACCCCGAGCACCATGACAGCCCAGTGGTAGGGCCTCAGGCGGTTGCTCTCCGCGGAAAGTGGAGTGGATGGGCGTTCGCGCAAACCATCGTCGATGGCTGTTTCTGGCATCGGGGCTCCTGGGGACATCGAGGAGGAGGGGATCACGCAGTGGCGTGCGCCACACAGTCTGCGGTTTTTTGCATCATTTATCAAGTGTGCAGCCACGAGGGAGGTCGGGAGTGGCACGTATGACCGCTCTGAACTGGTACTTTTACCGACAGGGCGGTGCGGCTAGGGTTCAGGTCGACGAATATCCCCCGGATATTTGATACAAGTTATCTGCTCCGTACGGGGAAGGAAGGTAGGGGCGTGCCGTCACCCTGGCCGATCGCTGTCACTCGCGGAACGAGACCGATCTCGGCGCAGCGGATGGTCCGTCCTCCACCGTGCCATGAGGGGCCCGGCGTTCAGACGGGCTGGATGACCGGCGGCCCGACGCGCGGCTCTTCACATCCGTGGTCAGCTCACCGCGTTTCTTCCCACGTCGATGGCGCGGGCCCTGGACGCGCTGGACATCATCGAACGGTCGAGATACGCGCGCGTACACAGGCCGAAGCCATCGCGCTGGGGTGGATGCAGCAGCAACTCGACCTGCCGAGTTTCGGACGCACTCGCCCGCCAGGTCACCGGTCGGTTCACCGTCTCAGCCCGGCCGGTGACCTGCGCCGTCTTCCGACGTGTCTGTTCGCCGTCCTCAGTCGTCGTCGGCGAGGATGCCGTCGCGCTTGAGCTTGGCTATCACGTACTCGCCCTCGAACTGAACATGTTCGCGCGACGCAGCCTCCGCTGCTGCCCCGTCCCCACGCTTCAAGGCGTCGAGCATTTTCTGGTGACTCCGAGTGGCTTCGGGACTCGCGCCGGGCGGTGCCTCGTACACGGCCCGTGGCAGGTTCTTGGCCAGCTGCCGCAGCACCGACAACAGGCGCCGGCTGCCACCCGTCTGGTTGATGAGGGCGTGGAACTCCCAGTTCAGGTTATGAAGCACGTCAGGATCGTCGCTGTTCTGCATGAGTTCGTGTAGCTCCTGCAACCGGGCAAGCGTTGGCTGGGTGATACGGGACGCGGCGCGTCGTGACGCGAGCCCCTGCACCATTCCGTAGATTCGGTAGTGATCGTCGATGTCCTCGCGCCGGATGGGGACAACATAAGAACCGCGATGCGGCTCGGAGTCGATCAATCCTTCGGCCTCGAGAGTGATGAGCGCTTCCCGAACCGGCAGACGACTGACGCCGAGATCTTTGGCGATTTGGTCCTGCGGCACTCGCTGTCCCCGAATCAGAGACCCGTCGAAGATCATATTCTTGATGTAGTCGACGACCTGACCACTCATGTTTCGTCGCGCCAGCTGCGGACGAGCGTCCTCACGCCGGCCACCGTTCTGTGCAGCACGAATCGGTAGATCGATTCCGGCGTCAGACGCAGTCATCTCGACTCCTAATTTGATCAATCATCAACACGGGCTAGTGTACTTGATCCGTAGGGGGCGCCGCTGACGCATCGCCGCGTGCAACACGCCGCCGCACGCCAATCATCCCCCAAGTAGCGCATCGACGGCTCTGAACAGCGGGTTCGTGCAGTTCGTCAGCCAGCCGCTTCTCCTGGCTCGGCACTTCGCTGTCCGCGGTGCCGGGGCCGGACTCGACTTCGAGGCCACGCGGGCGTAATGTGAGTCACAGCTGATGTATCACATATCCAATCTGAGAGGCATGATGACACCCATCGCATCGACCGATCACCTTCTCTCCTCGGCTGTCGTCAACCGTCTGAGGACCGCCCCGCACGTCTTCATCGATGGCGGACAGCGCGCAGCGCGCAGCGGCGAGGAGATGCCCGTCTTCGACCCGGCAACCGGGCGCCAGATCGCGGTTGCGGCTTCCGGAGGAGTGGACGACGTCGCCGACGCGGTCGATGCGGCCCGGCGCGCGTTTGCCGAGTCGGCCCCGTGGCGGCAGATGAGCCCCCTCGACCGCGGACGCATCCTCCACCGGATCGGCGATCTGATCTACCGGCACGCCGATGACTTCGCTCAGCTCGAGGTCCTCGATGCAGGGAAGGTCCTCGGCGCAGCACGAAACATCGATGTCGAGTTCGCCGCGCGGGCGTTTCACTACTACGCCGGCTGGCCCACCAAAATCGTCGGTTCGACCGTCCCGGTATCTCATCCGAGTATCCACGTGCGCACCGAACGCGAACCGGTCGGAGTGGTGGGCGCGATCACCGCATGGAACTTCCCACTTCTGCTGTGCGGATGGAAGATCGGCCCCGCACTTGCCTCCGGGTGCACGATGGTCCTCAAGCCTTCCGAAGAAACGCCCCTGTCGGCGTTGTGGCTGGCGGAACTCGCCGGCGAGGCCGGACTGCCCCCCGGCGTGCTCAACGTCGTTCCCGGCACCGGCGGGACCGCTGGTCAAGCCTTGGTTGCCCATCCTGGGGTCGACAAGCTCACATTCACCGGCTCGACGAAGGTCGGCAAGCACATCGCTCGCCAAGCCGCGGCCGACGTCAAACGGGTGACACTCGAACTTGGTGGCAAGTCCGCCAACATCATCCTGCCCGATGCCGACGTGACGGAGGCGGTGACCGGTTCTGCGGGCGGCATCTTCTGGCACTCCGGTCAAACCTGCAGCGCACCATCACGATTGTTTGTACACAGAGACATCCATGACGAGGTCGTCGAGCAACTCACCGCGATCGCCGGGCAGTTGAGGATCGGACATGGACTCGACGAGGGTGTCGATTTCGGCCCTTTGGTCAACAATGCGCAACTCGAGCGCGTCCGGGGATACGTCGAACGTGCAAAAATCAAGGGCGCCAAGGTCTATCAGGCTGCGCAGGTTCCCGGCGATCTGACCGGGCACTTCCACCCTCCGACGATCATCGCCAATGCGACCGACGACATGGAATGCGCACGTGAGGAGATCTTCGGTCCGGTTGTCGTCGTTCTCGCCTTCGACCACATCGACGAGGTCATCGAGCGGGCGAATGCCGGCGACTACGGCTTGGCCGCGGGTATCTGGACGACGAATGTGAATACCGTCCAGACGATGACGCGCAGACTGCAGGCCGGGACCGTCTACGTCAACGGCTGGGGGCTGACCGATCCAGCAGCTCCGTTCGGCGGGTTCCACCAGTCGGGCTACGGCCGTGACCTGGGCCCGGACAGCCTCGACGGATATCTGGAAACCAAGTCCGTATGGACCATGCACAGCTGAGAAAATCCTTCGAACGACGATCGGAAGAACAATGAAGACACGCGCCGCCGTACTGACCGCACCCCACGCCCCGTTCGAAATCATGGAACTCGACATCGACGATCCCGGGCCCGGGGAGGTCATGCTGCGAATGTCCGCGGCTGGACTGTGCCACTCGGATCTGCACATGATGGACGGAGATCTGTCGGTGCGCTATCCGATGGTGGGAGGGCACGAAGCCGCGGGCATCGTCGAGAAGATCGGCCCAGGCGTGAAGAAGGTCGCTGTCGGAGACCACGTGGTCTGCAGCTTCACCCCGAGTTGTGGCATCTGCCGGTACTGCTCGACCGGGCACCAGAATCTCTGCGATGCCGGATCGACAATTCTCGAAGGCAGCATGCCGGACGGCACCTTCCGCCTACACAAGGACGGCACCGACTACAGCGCCTTCTGTATGCTCGGCGCCTTCTCGGAACTCGCGACCGTGTCCGAGTACTCGGTCGTGAAGGTCGACGACTGGCTTCCCCTCGACTCTGCAGTGCTCGTTGGGTGCGGCGTCCCGACCGGATGGGGCACCGCCGTCAATGCCGGCAACGTTCGCCCCGGTGACACCACCGTGATCTACGGCATCGGCGGATTGGGCGTCAATGCGGTTCAGGGTGCGGTGCACGCCGGAGCGAAGTACATCGTCTGTGTTGACCCCGTCGAATTCAAGCGAGACACCGCGCTCAAATTCGGAGCGACTCACGTCTTTTCCAACGCCGAGGAAGCACATGCGAAGGTCGATGAACTCACCTGGGGCCAGGGTGCCGATCAGGCCCTCGTGCTGATCGGCACCATGGACGAGGAAACCATCACCGCAGCATTCAAGGTAATCGGGAAGGGCTCGACGGTCGTGGTCACAGGCGTGTCCAATGCCGCCAACCTCACCGTCCACGTGTCGGGTCAGGAAATGGTGTTCATGGAGAAGACCATCAAGGGCACTCTGTTCGGTTCGTCGAACCCGCAGTACGACATCGTCCGGCTATTGCGACTCTACGATGCAGGACAGCTCAAACTCGACGAACTCATCACCACCCGTTACAAGCTCGCCGAGATCAACCAGGGCTATCAGGACTTGCGAGAGGGTAAGAACATCCGCGGAATCATCGACTTCTCACTCTGAGCGCTTCTACCGCGGCCGCTTGGGGCCTTCCGGTCTTTTCACAAGGGACCGGAAGGTCGCCGTGGCATGCTCGCACATCCGGTGAACTCACTCTTAGCCCAATGCCTCAGCAGCACAAAGGTATACGGTACAACCCTCTCGTCCACCCTCTTGCGAAAACACCGCGGGCATGTCACAGTGAATTTGTCCGTACGTATCATTTATCAAATCGGGAGTTGTAGTGCAGACGCACCGTCACGCAGATCGCGCCGCACTTCGCGCGGCCACCGCAGTGGTTGGGGTCGGCACGACCGAATTCGGCAATTTCACGGGTTCCTCCGCCGACGATTTGGGCTTGACCGCCCTCGAGGCTGCACTTGCCGATGCCGGACTCAGCGCGCACGACCTTGACGGCTTGATCGTGAACCGGGTGAGTAGTTACGAGGTGGTGGCCTCGCGGATGGGAATTGAGCCCCGCTGGTCGGCGCAGCTGCCGGCGGAGGGACGCATGACCGGCGTCGCCATCCAGATGGCGGTGCTGGCCATCGCTACCGGAGTGGCCTCCACCGTCGCGCTGGTGTACGGCAACAACGGGCGCTCGGGTGGGCACACCTATGGAGGCGGCGGCGCGAGCGCCAGCGCGGCCGCCGAGGGATACGGCACCAACCCGGCGTTGACCCTGCCGTATGGGATGACCTCGCCCGGAGCCTTCTACGCGATGATGTTCCAGCGGCACTGTGCGCAGTACGGCACCACCGCCGAACAACTGGCGCAGGTTGCGGTCACCCTGCGAGAGCACGCATCGCGGAATCCGCAAGCCGTATTCAAAGATCCCATCTCACACAAGATCTACCTCGAGTCCCGTTTCATCGTCGAACCGCTGAAGATCTACGACTACTGCCTGATCAACGACGGCGGCGTGGCCATGATTCTCACCTCAGCGGACCGGGCCCGCGACTGCGCTCAACCACCCGTTCACGTCCTGGGGTTCGGACAACAAGGGCAGCTGCGCAACTCCGATTTCCCGCCGGACGACTTCTGGCGCGAGGCAATCGGCACCGCCGGGCAACAAGCGTATGCAATGGCCGATTGCACTCGGGCCGACGTGGACGTCCTGATGGCATACGACAACTTCAGCCCCAATGTGCTCTTTACCTTGGAGGGCCTCGGATTCTGCGCTCCCGGCGAGTCCGGAGCATGGATCCAGGACGGCCGCATCGGACTGCGCGGTGAACTGCCGATCAACACTTCCGGCGGACATCTGTCGGAAAGCTACATGCAAGGGTGGGGGCTGAACGTCGAGGCCATCCGCCAGTTGAGGAAAACGTGCGGCGACCGCCAGGTGCACGATGCGACCATCGCTCAGTACCTGTGCGCCGCTCCCGTGGTGACCTCGGTCGTGTACGGAGCACAGGCATGAACCCCCGCTATTCGTTGACCGCCCACCTCGAAGGACTGGCCCGGCACGAGCTGTTGATCAGCGCATGCGCAGCCTGCGAAAACCATCAGTTCCCCCCGAAAGCGGCCTGCACTCGCTGCGGAAACACGGAAAGCCCGCAGTGGACCACGGTGAGCGGTGAGGGCCGGTTGTGGTCCTACGCCGCCTTCCACAGGACTTACCTAACCGACTTCTACCTGCCGAGCCCGTACGTCGTCGCGGTCATCGAACTCGACGAGGGCGCCAGGATCTACGGCAACGTCGTCGGCGCGCCGATGTCCTCTCTCCGGATCGGGCAGCGAGTCCGCGCCGACTTCACCACCATCGACGACGGAGATTCGCACCTGATCTTCGTCGCAGCCGACAAGGAAGGCACATGACCGACACAGCCCCCTCCCTCGGCCCGCTCCGTGGACTGCGCGTCGTCGAGATTGCCGCACTCGGGTCGGCACCGTTCGCCGCGATGATGCTCGCCGACGCCGGCGCGGAAGTTCTGCGCATCAACCGGCCCGGGCAGCGCACCGACGACCCCGGCATCCTCGGCCGGGGACGGACCGCACTGAGCCTCGATCTGAAGGACCTACACGATCGCGACCGTGCTCTGGAGGCCATCGACCACGCCGACGTACTCATCGAAGGATTCCGGCCGGGCGTGATGGAACGGCTTGGGCTCGGACCCGGCACCTGCCTGAACCGCAACCCGGCCTTGATCTACGCCCGAATGACCGGCTGGGGGCAGGACGGACCACTCGCCGCTACCGCTGGGCACGATATCAACTACCTGGCCCTGACCGGTGCCCTCCGGTCCATCGCCCGCCAGGGCGAAGTCCCTGTTCCGCCACTGAACCTCGTCGGCGATTACGGCGGCGGCGGGATGCTGCTGGTCACCGGAATCCTCGCCGCACTCTACGAGCGGGTATCCAGCGGTACCGGCCAGGTCGTCGACGCCGCAATGATCGACGGAACCAGCCTGCTCATGAGCGGTATCTGGAACCGTAAGGCCACCGGGAACTGGTCGGGCGAACCCGGCACGAACAGCATCGACAGTGGTTCGCACTTCTACAACGTCTACCGCACCGCGGACGACGCCTTCATGGCCGTGGGCAGCATCGAGCCGCAGTTCTACCAGCGACTGCTCCTCGGTCTCGGGCTCGCTGACGCCGACCTACCGGCACAGCACGACCGGGCGCAGTGGCCCGCCATGAAGGACCTGTTTGCGCGAATCTTCCGGATGAAAACGCGCGCAGAATGGACACTGGTCTTCGCCGAACTCGACGCGTGCGTATCCCCCGTTCTCGCGCTCGACGAGGCGGTGACCGATCCGCATATGCAGTTTCGGAACACCCTCGTCCGTGGTGATCGCGTCGAGCCGGCGCCCGCTCCTCGCTACAGCAGAACACCGGGCACCGCCGGTGGCCGCGGCGAGAACACAGAGCCAGCCGAGACCCTGATGACGCGTTGGGCGTCGACCGTCCGCGCGGCACCGGCGACAATCAGAACAGGACAGCACTGATGGCGGCACCGACAATTATCCGCAGAACAGTCCACGACGGCCTGACACTCGGGAAGAACATCGGTTTCACCGAGGGGCCCGTATGGACCACAGACGGCCGATTGTTCGTCACGAGCGTCAGTCGAGGCGCGCTGTACGAGATCTTCCTCGACGGGCGCCCGGCTGTGGCAGTCGCCGAAACCGGTGGTGGACCCAATGGCATGACGCTCGGCTGCGACGGGCGACTGTGGATCACCCAGAATGGTGGCGGCGCGATGCCCACCCGATCACAGGTGCCGGTCTCGCCGTCCATCCAGGTCTGGGATCACCGGGCGGCCGCCGCGCCGAGCACCATCTTCAACGGAAGGGTTCACGCTCCGTCGGATTGTACGTTCGGACCGGACGGCGCCCTCTGGTTCACCGACCCGAACGGCCACGACTTCGGCAGCGCAGCCCTGCCGGGTCGCGTCTGGAGGTACGACCCCGCGGCCGATCACGCCTCAGTCGTTCTCGACGACGTCTTCTTTCCCAACGGCATCGCGTTCGGGCCCGACCCGGAACACCTGTATGTCGCCGAGACCGCTCGTAATCGGGTACGCCGCTATGTGGTCACAGCACACAGCGCGACCGTTGATCATGACTTCCCGCAAATCACCGTCTCGACCCCCGACGGCATCACCATCGACGCTCAGGGCGGTCTGTGGGTAGCAGGCAGCAAATCGGGAAAGGTCACCTACTTCGACTCGACCGGCCAGATGTGTGAGCAGTTGGCGATCGGTGTAGGAACGATGCCCACCAGCGTCTGCTTCGCCGGCGACGCGCTCGACCGTCTGATCGTCACCGTTGCCAAGGGCGGGCGCGTACTCGCCTTCCCTGTCGAAACCTCCGGCTTACCCACCCCGCCTGCTTCTCCGGCCCCACCCGATTCGTCGCCTGCACACCGCGAGGAACTCCAATGACCGCATCAGCTCCTGCCGCTCGCACCTGGGGGGCCCTGCTGCACGAAATGGCCGACCGCTTCCCCACCCGGGCCGCGATCTCGTTCGAAGGGACGGCCACCACCTTCGCCGAACTCGATCACAGGGTCAGCCAATGGTCGAAGGCGCTGCTGGCCATGGGAATCGGCCGTGGTGACTCGATCGCAATACTGGCCGGAAACCGCCCCGAATGGTTGTACACCGCGATGGCCGGGGCGCGGATAGGCGCAGTTGTCGTGCCCATCAACACCTGGTACAAGACCGATGAGCTCGCGTACGCGCTCGACCACGGTGACGTGAAGGTCCTGCTGTTCTTCGATCGGCTTCGCGATACGGACTACGTTCCCATCGTCGCGGGCACCGTCGCGGCGGTCAGCGAGGCACCCGGCCCCGACGGCGTACTCCATGACACGAAATTGCCGGCCTTGCACCACGTCGTCGAGCTCGGGCAGCACCGCCTCCCGGCTGCCGTATCGCTCCGTCAGTTCCTCGGCGGCGGAGAACAGATCAGCGACGACGCGCTGGCCGATGCGGAAGCCGCAGTCGAGCCGGACGACCTCGCGTACCTGATCTATACCAGCGGCAGCACGGCGCGACCGAAATGTGTCGCGCTCGAACATCACCACGCCATCGTCAACACCTTCAACATCGGCGAACGGCAGGCGCTCGACGAACACGACCGGTCGTTCCTCGCGACACCGCTGTTCTACGGACTCGGTGTCATCCAGGCCCTCGGCGCGACCTGGACCCACGGCGCCTGTGTGGTTCTCATGGAGGTGTACGAACCAGGCCGAGCCCTCGAACTGCTCGAACGTGAGCGCTGCACCGCGTACTACGGGCTCGGAAACATGACCCGAAGCCTCGTCGACCATCCCGACTGCGCTCGCCGCCAACTCAGCCTTCGCAAGGGTGTCCTCGGCTTGAGCAAGGCGGACCGTCGACTCGCCCGCACCGAACTCGGGCTGACCCTGGGCACCAGCATTTATGGATTGACCGAGTCCTACGGGTTGTGCGCGCTGACCGATGCCCACGACCCCGTCGAGCGGGCCGAGGACACCATCGGGCGTCCCCTCCCCGACTGGGACATCCGCATCGCCGACCCGGATACCGACGAGCCCATACCGACCGGTGAAATCGGACAGATCCTGATCCGCGGCCACGTCATGCGGGGTTACTACAAAGATCCCGACCGCAATCGCGAGGTCATGACACCCGACGGCTTCTTCCGCACCGGTGACCTCGGATACATGGACGAGCACGGATACCTGCACTTCCACTCCCGGCTCTCGGAGATGATGAAGCCCGGCGGCATCAACGTCAGCCCACTCGAAGTGGAACTTCTGGTAGGGGAGATCGCCGGCGTCCGCGAAGTGCATGCCGTGGGCATTCCCGACATCGCGCGCGGGGAGGCGATCGTTGTCTTCGTCGACGCCGACCGAGACGACGTCACCCTCGACCGGATCCAGGACCACGTCCGCAGCAGAGCCGCCAAGTACAAGGCCCCGCACCATGTGATCTACGGAACCAGTGCCAGTTTCCCGCGGGTCGCGAGCGGCAAGGTACCCAAGGCCCGCCTGCGCGAACTTGCGCTCACCGAACTCGGGCTCGACGCCGCCGGGATGCCCACCCCGGCGGTTGACACTCCGCTCTCCGACCACTGACGCAGATGGACTCTCACGTGAATATCGACATCCCCGAGGAAGAACAACTCCTCGTCCAGACCGTCCGCGACTTCATCGACCGCGATGTGAAGCCAGTCGTACACGAGATGGAACACCAGAACGAGTACCCCGAGGAATTCATCGAACAGATGAAGAAGATCGGCATCTACGGGCTGGCCATTCCCGAGCAGTTCGGGGGCGCTCCGGTTTCGATGCCGTGCTACGTCCAGGTCACCGAGGAGCTCTCGCGCGGCTGGATGAGCTTGGCCGGCGCCATGGGCGGTCACACCGTCGTCGCGAAACTGCTCACCACCTTCGGAACCCCCGACCAGAAGGCCACCTACCTTCCTCGGATGGCCACCGGCGAACTGCGCGCGACCATGGCCCTGACCGAACCCGGCGGCGGATCCGACCTCCAGGCGATGCGTACCCATGCACGCCTCGAACGGGACGAATACCTCGTCAACGGTTCGAAGACCTGGATCAGCAATGCGCGCCGCTCCGGCCTCATCGCCCTGCTCTGCAAGACCGACCCCCAGGCCACCCCGACGCACAAGGGCATCTCCATCCTGCTCGTCGAGCACGGCCCCGGACTGACCGTCTCGCGTGACCTCCCCAAGCTCGGATACAAGGGCGTCGAGAGCTGCGAGCTCTCCTTCGACAACTTCCGAGTTCCCGCTTCGGCCGTACTCGGCGGCGCCGAGGGCCACGGCTTCGCTCAGATGATGAAGGGCCTCGAGACCGGCCGGATCCAGGTCGCCTCCCGCGCCCTCGGGGTCGGCCGCGCCGCGCTCGAAGACGCGCTGCAATACGCACAGGATCGGCAGTCGTTCGGCAAGCCGATCTGGCAGCATCAGGCAATCGGTCACCAACTTGCCGACATGGCAACCAAACTCACTGCCGCGCGTCAGCTGACCATGTTTGCCGCCAGTCGATTCGACGCCGGACTTCGATGTGACATGGAGGCGGGAATGGCGAAATTGTTCGCCTCCGAGACCGCGATGGAGGTCGCGCTGTCCGCGCTGCGCATTCACGGCGGATACGGCTACTCGACCGAGTACAACATCGAGCGATACTTCCGCGACGCCCCCCTGATGATCGTCGGCGAGGGTACGAATGAAATTCAGAAGAACATCATTGCAGCGCAGCTGGTCCAGAGAGGCGGAATGTAGCCCATGACTTCCACAGGTTCACCACTGAGAAGCGACGTTGTCAGCTTGGAGCCCCAGGGCCTCAAGGGTATCGCCTGCCGGGCGTGCAGCCGGCGTTCGTTCCCGGAGCGGCCGCTGTGCCCCATTTGCGGCGCCGACGCCGTCGACAACGTCCTGCTGGCCGACCGAGGTCGAGTCACCAGCTGGACCATCGTTCACCAGGCCCCGCCCCCGTTACAGACGCCCTACACCTTGGTGACCGTCGATCTCGACGACGGTGTCCGGTTGTTGGGCGCGGCGACAGGCACCGTCGCGATCGACGACGAAGTTGCCGTCGAGTTGTTTACGTTGAAGACCGATTCCTCCGGAGAACCACTGTGGTGGTACCGATTCCGGGGCACCGAGGAGAACCGATGAGCGAGACCTACATCGCCGGCGCCGGCATGGTGCGATTCGGCAAATACCCCGTTGACATCACGTTCGAGAAACTCGCCGTCGGCGCTGCCCGCGAAGCGATGTCCGACGCGGGCGTGACCACCAAGGATATCGAATCCGTCTACGTCGGGCACGTGTTCGGCGGCCCGGTCGCCGGCCAACGCGTCGCGGCGCAGATGGGTCTTGGCGGACTTCCCGTCTCCAACCACGAAAATTACTGCGCCAGCGGGGCGACCGCGATCCGTGAAGCGTGGATCGCGATCAAGGCCGGGCTGTATGACATCATCTTGGTCATCGGTGCGGAGAAGATGACCGACCGTGTCTCCGGCGGCGTCATGCCCGACCCGACGGACCTCGATGCCATCAACGGCCTGGTCATGGCCGCCAATCATGGAATGAGTGCGCGGCGGTATATGTCCGACCACGGCGCCACTCGCGAGCAGATCGCCGCGGTGGCCGTGAAGAATCACGCCCACTCGGTGCACAACCCGTTCGCTCAATACCAGCGACCGATCAGTTTGCAGGAAGTTCTCGACGCCCGCACCATCGCCGAGCCACTGGGACTTCTTGATTGCAGTCCCATCAGCGACGGTGCCGCCGCAGTGGTTCTGTGCAGTGCGGCCGGTCTCGCCAGACTAGGGCGTTCATCAGCTCCGCGTATCGCCGGCTGCGCCCTGGTCAGCGGCAAAATCGTCACTGCCGACACCAACCTCAACGACGAGGACGTCTCTCGTCGAGCGGGTGAACAGGCGTGGAACATCACCGGATACGGGCCGGAAGACATCGACCTGGTGGAGATGCACGATTGCTTCACCATCGCCGAGATCGTGCGCCTGGAAGGCCTCGGCGTCGTCCCGGTCGGTGAGGGTGGGCGATGGACAGAGAGCGGTAACACCTCGATCGGGGGCAAACTTCCCGTCAACGCCAGCGGCGGCCTCCTCAGCCGTGGACACCCGGTGGGTGCCACCGGCGTCGCGCAGATCTGCGAGCTCACCTGGCAACTCACCCACCGAGCCGGTAGACGGCAAGTCGACGAAGCGAACGTCGGGCTCGCCTATTGCAAGGGAGGCACCGTCAGCGGCACCGACGGTGGCTCGGTCACAGTCCTGCTGGTGACGCGATGACTGCCTCCACGGTCACTACAATCGACCTCACCGATCCCGCGAACCCCGCCGACGTAGCCGCCTCCCCGGTAGTGGTGCTCGTCTTCCGCGGCGCAGACGGTGATCAGACGCTCGACACCGCAGACCTCGAGCATGCGGTGGCACATCCGCTGCTGTCCGCGTTCTCCGCCGTTCAGCATCACTGGCCGTCGATAACCGGAACACACGGTCGAGGTCGGGTGGTCGTCCTCGCCCCCGCGTCTGCGGCCTTGGGGGATCCGCTCAGACCATTGGATTGCGCGGTTACGGGGGCTCTGATCAGCTTCGTCCGGTCGGTCGCGATCGAGTTGCAGCGGCACGGCGGTGCCGCGAACGCGATCTTCTTCGACACCGACCCCAACGAACCGGCCGTTACCGAGCTGATCGCCACGGTGACCGCTGAGCATGCCACTGCGGTGACCGGCCAAGAACTTTACGCTGCCAATGGCGCCGACCTCGGGAGGCTGCACCCATGAACCCCGACCACCAGCAATCCACGCCGCGTGCTCGTGTCGCCTTCATCACCGGCGCTGCGGGCGGCATCGGACGGTGTATCGCCGAACACCTGGCCGAACTCGGATACAGCCTAGGGCTGTCGGACATCTCCGAAGTCGCGCTGCAAACCGTAGCGAACGACATCGCCGACGCAACCGGTGTAGCTGTGTCGGCCCGAGCCGCAGACCTCGCCGACCGGCAGTCCATACAAGCCGCCGTCGATGCCACCGTCGCCGATCTCGGTGGACTCGATGTTCTGGTGAACTGCGCGGGAATCCTCAAGGACGCTCGCATCGAGAAAATGGACCCCGCGGTTTTCCGCCAGGTCATCGAGGTCAATCTGATCGGGATGCTGACCACCACCGCCGCAGCTCTGCCAGCGCTGCGCTGCTCAGGAAGTGGCCGGATCATCTCGTTGACTTCGCGTGCCTGGCTGGGCAACTTCGGCTCCACCAACTATGCCGCCTCCAAGGGCGGGATCGCCGGCGTGAGTAGAAGCCTGTCGTTGTCCCTGGCGCCCGACGGCATCACCGTCAACTGCATTGCACCCGGGTTCATCGAAACACCGATGTCGAATTCGATGCCCGCCCACATCCTCGATCGGGTCCGGCACTCCATCCCGGTCGGCCGGGTAGGACGGCCCATCGATGTGGCCCGCGCGGTTGCCTTCCTCGGCGACGCCAACGCCGGTTACGTGACCGGACAGAGCCTTCCGGTATGCGGGGGTCGAAGCATCAGCGGCTCGATCAGAAGGGACACCGTCTCCGCGCAACGAGAAGACCCGTCCTGACATTGCGCAGAAGACCGCCCTTTCAGCTGAAGTCAAGACACCACGAAAGGGTCAGCATGCCTTCCAATCCCGTTTACGCGAATTCGAACGATCTTTCGAACAAGGCCGCGATCTTCACAGGCGCGGCCAACGGGATCGGCCGAGTTACCGTGGAGCTGTTCGTCGAACGTGGGGCCCGCGTCATCGCTGAGGACCGCAACGAAGACGTCGAGGCGCGTGCAGGCTCGTCGGCCCTCGCGCCGTTGGTAGCCGATGTCACCGATGACCGTTGCGCAGCGCCTGCAGGCCCCGACGCCGGAACGGCATGGGTCCGGCGGCATCACCATCTCGTCGCGGCGCCGCCAGGAACGCCACGGCCAGGGCGGCGGACACGGCGGCTGGCACGAGCGCCGTGGGAGCATATGCTGCAGCGGGACGATCAGCGCTGCCGCCGTCGCCGCTGCCGGAAGTGTGATCGCCGACAGGACGGCGGGTAGCGGCTGCGGCCGGGGGGCGAGCGATGTGCAGGCGCCGGTGCAGCACCAGGTCGGCGGTGGCGCACAGCTCGGTCAACTCGGCTCGTGCCTCGTCGACCTCGACGCTCGCCCGTTGCGCGCGCAGCGAGCGCAACCGCGTCGGCGCGATCTGTCCCGGCGCGTCGTCGGAGGGAGCGCAAAGCAGCGCAACCTCGACCAGGCGCTCACGCACCTCGGCCACCTCGTCGAGCGCGGTGAGGAGCTGCGCACGGTCGTGTGAGCGGTGGGTGCGCAGGTGCCCGAGCAGCCGGTGTCGATCGGTGTGCCCGGGCGCCGACCCAGCAGATCAGGTGGTAGAGCATCTCGCGGGTGCCGTCCCCGAGGTAACCGTGATGGTCTGCGGCGCCGAGATCGACCAGCATCGCCCGGGCGTCGTCGCGGACGCCCAGCCGTGCCCCGGTCCGCACCGGCGCATCGGCCAACGGATCCGGATGTCAGGTGCGCAACCGTCGGGATGCCCGCGACACCCCGTCGGCGAGGGAGCCGGAGCAGGGAGGTCCGACGAGCCGGCGCACCGCATCAGACCCGTCCCGGCGACCTCCACGACCAGTCCCTCGACGGTGCGCTCGGCCGCAAGCGGACGAGCGGTGCGAACGACCACCTCGCGGAGCGGGCGGTACACCGCGGGGTCGGGCAGCCGGGGGAACCTGTCGACCAGGCCGGCATCCGCGGTCATCCGGAACGGCGTCAGAAATGCGTCGAGCGCACGAGGTATCCGATGTCGGCACCTTAGAAGAGGGATCGCTGTGCCAGGTCAGCACGATACCGGGCGCCTCGGCGGTCGACTCCTCGCACACCAGCACCAGTCCGCCGCCAGGCACCTCCCGCAGGGACGCACACGCGCCGGGCGCGCCGACATGGGTCCGGCCGGCGTCCGACGGCGGAGTATCCGCCGCCGGACGCCGGACCGATCCGAAGGTGACGGGGCCGTGGCCGGGGTCCGTGAGGTGCCGGAACGCGAGCAGGCTCGGTGCCCGCTCGAGATGATCGGCACCTGGAGCGTTGGCTATGCGTGCCGGGAGGAACGGCCCCGTGCCGGCAACGGCGGGAACTGCGGGAACGGCGGGAGGAAGCCTGCTCGCTGCGACGTCCAGCGGCAGGAACATCACCTTCAGCACCCCGGCCAGAGCCTGGGACGGCATCGGTTCGGCATGCGTGGCAACAACATCGGTATACCGGCACGGCATCTGATTCTTCGCTATCGGCACGGTGGCGAGGTCGGCGCCTCCGGCGCACAGCGGTCCGCCCCGGCCCAGGGACGCAGCGCCCGGGCCGGGGCGGAGAGATCCGGGAGGGTCAGCCCGCGGCGGTGGCGTCCTCGAGTTCTGTCACGCGAGTCAACG
The DNA here is from genome assembly GCF_057367935.1 of Rhodococcus sp. NS-SX18. Lineage (NCBI taxonomy): Bacteria > Bacillati > Actinomycetota > Actinomycetes > Mycobacteriales > Nocardiaceae > Rhodococcus > Rhodococcus sp. NS-SX18. Next base: position 109,030 of record NZ_CM170633.1, read on the forward strand.
CCTCGCGCAGTCCCCGGCGGAACCCGCGGGTGTGCTCGGCGCGGGCGAGTGTCTCCAGATCATTTTCCAGGTTCGCTCGAATTCTCCCGAGCGCGTGCCGTGCCGTGTTCACGGGAGGTGCAATTCTCTCGTCGATTTTCTGATGGTGGCAGGCAGTGCGGAATGGCGAGCCAATTCGTCGAGGACGTACAGTCGCGCGGTCCGAATTTCCCGGTGATATCCCGGAAGGGATTCGCCCCGGGGGTTCGCGAGGGCGATCTCGTTTCCGAGCTGCGCGTAGATCCTCTTGAGAACTGTTGTTGTGAAATCTATTTCGTTCGGATCGGTGGTCGTAGATCCGCGGTCAGCTCTTCCGCTTGCGGAGGAACTGGGTGGACTCGAGCGCCTTGGCTTGTTTTTCCGCGCGCCGCTCCTTCAGGGCGCGGGCGGACTGTTTGGAACTCTTGACGGCGGACTTGGCGGCCATTGTCAATCCTTTCCGAATCGACAATCGCAAACTGGCCCCGACCATACCCAACAAAAAATAAAGTCCAGTTCGCCGGAACGGCGCCCCGGCGTCGGTGCCCGCCCGCGGTGGCGGTGCCGCCGGAGACGCGCCGTTTTCGAGGCGGTGGGGTTTGGGCCGTAACACGCGCCACCGCCCGAGAAGTCCCCTCCGGGGTATTTGCCCGAAATCCGTTGGTGGTGTGACTCTTTCGAGGGTAATACACTGAGGTCGGGTCGGGATCTTCGAGGGTGAAGGAGAGTCCGATGTCTGCCGGATTCGATCTGGGCGTCGCATTCAGCGCGTTCCTCAAGTGGCTGAGCGTGACGTTCGGTCTCGGTGTCGGGTTGAGCTGAACACGCTCGGTCCCGTGGGGGCGTATCCGCGCCGGCGATACCTGCCGTGCCGGGTCGGCGGCCTCCGGCGTGTCCCGCAATGCCGTCGGGGGCGGTGTTGCGGGACACGCCGTGCCGTCCTGAACGGTCGACGGTGCGGGACGAGGAACTGCGGCGCGTGCACCGCGCCGCCGTACCGGAATTTGCTCGCCGCTCCGGAATTCACACGGTTGTTTCCCGGAGCGGATTCCGGAGCGGCGCGGCGATTCTCGTCCCGACGACTCCCGGGAGAGTCGTCTACTCGTCGACCTCCATGTGACGGATGGAGGGACCGCCCTTGTGGTCGGTCGATCGGCCGAGCTTGGAATCGAGCAGGCTGCGCAGGCGGTGGACGGCACCGTCGAACGCTTCCTTCACCGAGCCGGCGTTGTGGGTGACGACGATCGGTTGCTGACCGGCGATGCGTGCCTCGAGGAGGCACCGCTTGTCCGTGGTGCCGAACTTCCCGGCGTTCTCGTCGCTGAGATGGATCTCGAGCCGGGTGATCCGGTCGGCGAACCGCTCGACCGCGGACGCCAGCTCGCTCTCGAGGCGGTCGGCGATGTCGTCGTCGATCTGGATGTGGCTGTCCTTGTTGAGCTGGATCTGCATCGATCTGTCTCCTTCTCGGTCCGGCGATACGGCCGGGGGATTCCCGGGCTTCGCACCGCGCCCGCTTCGATTCCACCCGAGCGCGACGGCGGGCGGCAACCCGTCTAGTCGGCGTTCTCGGGTTCGCGGCGGGAGAGCGCGCTCGGCCACCACACCCGCTTGCCGATGTCGATGGTCAGGGCGGGAACGAGCAGCGACCGGACCAGCAGGGCGTCGAGCAGCACGCCGAACGCGACGATGAACGCGATCTGCGCGAGGAACAGCAGCGGGATCACCGCCAGCGCCGAGAACGTCGCGGCCAGGACGATGCCCGCCGAGGTGATCACGCCGCCGGTCACGGTCAGGGCCCGCAACGTGCCGCGCCGGGTGCCCACGCGGGCGCTCTCCTCCCGCACCCGGGTCATCAGGAAGATGTTGTAGTCGATGCCCAGTGCGACGAGGAAGACGAAGCCGAACAGCGGAACCACCGGGTCGGCGCCGGGGAAGCCGAGCAGGTGGTCGAAGACCAGCGAGGACACCCCGAGGGTGGCGGCGAAGGACACGACGACCGTCAGCATCAGCAGCACCGGCGCGACGATCGCGCGCAGCAGCAGCACGAGGATCAGCAGCACCACGGCGACGACGACGGGAATGATGACCGTGCGGTCGCGAGTGGCGGTGTTCTTGGTGTCCAGATCCACGGCCGAGTTGCCCCCGACGAGGGCTTCGGCGTTCGGGATCCCGGACACCGCGTCGCGGATGCGTTCGACGGTGTTCTCGGCGGCCAGCGAGTCGGCCGGATCCGAGAGGGTCGCCTGCAGGGCGACGCGGCCGTCGACGACGGTCGTCGCGCCGTCCGGCCCGGTCACCGGCACCACCTCGGTGACGCCCTCGACGCGGGCGGCGGCTGCGACGTCGCCGGCCGCGGACTCACGGGTGACGATCACCGCGGGCGATCCGGTGCCCGCATCGAAGTGCCGGCCGAGCACCTCCTGGCCGGTCACGGACTCGGTCTCGAGCAGGAAGATCTCGGACTGCGCGACGCCGCCGGCCTTGAACTGGGGCAGCAGCATCGCGAAGCCGACGAGCACGATGCTCGACACGACCCAGATCCGGCGCGGGTGGGCGCCGACCTTCCGGGCGAGGGCACTCCAGAACCGGTGCGCCGAGGCGAGGTCGTCGCGATCGGCATCGGGGTCGACGGTGGGCCGCTTGGGCCAGAACGCGGCGCGGCCGAGCAGCACGAGCGCGGACGGCAGGAAGGTCATGGAGGCGACGAACGAGGCGACGATGCCGATCGCGGCGACGGGACCGAGGCCGCGGTTGGAATTCAGGTCGGACAGCAACAGGCACAGCACGCCGGCGATGACGGTGCCCGCCGACGCCGCGATGGGCTCCAGCGTCGCCCGCCACGCGGTGCGCATCGCGGCGAACCGGTCCTGTTCGAGACGCAGTTCCTCGCGGTACCGGGACACCAGCAGCAGGGCGTAGTCGGTCGCGGCGCCGAAGACGAGGATGAACAGGATGCCCTGACTCTGTCCGTTGAGGGCGATGACGCCGGCGTCGGCCAGCAGGTACACCAGCAGGCTCGCCAGTGCGAGGGCGAACACCGCGGAGAGGATCACCACGAACGGCAGCAGCGGGCTGCGGTAGACGACGACGAGGATCAGCAGGACCACGCCACCGGCGACCAGCAGCAGCAGACCGTCGATGCCTTCGAACGCCGTCGTCAGGTCGGCGATCTGCCCGGCGGGACCGGTGACGTAGACCGTCAGTCCCTCGGGTGGGTTCGCAAGTTGCGTGCGCAACTCGTCGACGGCCTCGCCCACCTCTCCGGTGCTGTCGACGGGCACGATCAGCCGTGCGGCCTGACCGTCCTGCGACGGAACCGGCGGTGGGCCGACGGCCGCTCCCGCGAGGTAGGCGAGATCGTCGGGGGTGATGCCGGACGGACGTTCGGCCACGACGATCGCGGGCACGAACCGGGTGTCGGTGAAGTCCGCATAGAGTTCGCCCGCCCGCGTGGATTCCGCGGACGCCGGGAGGAAGGAGCTGTTGTCGTTCTGCTGGACGTCGCTGAGCTTGCCGGCGAAAGGCCCACCGGCGCCCGCGATCGCGAGCCACGCGATGAGCAGCACCGCGGGCAGCAACCAGCGGATGCGGCGAGGTGAACGAGCCGGCGCGGTGACGGTGTTCAATCTTCCTCCAGGAGAATGCGACTACGCCGAGCCCATTTTACTCAGCGAGCTGAACAATAGTGAAAAGGTATCTCATGACCGACGATCTCGAGAGCTGGCCTACCGGCCGGCTGCTGTCCACGGCCGCCCGGCTGGTGGAACAGGCCTGGGAATCGACTCTGCGCGCTCACGGTCTCACCCACGCCGGGCTGGTGGCCCTGCATACGATCGCCGACGGACCCCGCTCCCAGCGGGAGATCGCCCGGGCATGCCGGGTGACCGACCAGACGATGAGCCGGACCGTCGAGCACCTCGAGCGGTCCGGCCTCGTCACGCGCACCGTCGATCCCGCCGACGAGCGGCGCATGCGTGTGCAGATCACCGAGTCGGGGAACGAGCTGTACCGGGCGATGATCGAACTCGAACGCACCGATGCGCAACCGACCGCGGTGGTATCCGACCCCGGCACCCTGCGCTCCCTTCTGATCGAACTGGTCCGATCGGCACAGCGTTGACCTGCCGCACCGCGGCTGTGTCGACCTGCCGCACCGCGGCGGACAGGTTCGTCCGGCGGGTCAGCCCAGCGGCAACTGCGCGAAGATCTGCGTCGGCTGCGTCGACCCACCCGGCGGTTCGACGCTGAAGGCCAGCGCGGTCGAATGCCCGACACCCTCGAGGACGGCCGTGGTGGACGGCGCCACCGCCTCGGCGTCCATGATGCCCGCGGATTCCGGGCCCTCGGGGGTGATCAGCCACATCTGGTAGACACTGCCCTCGGCAGGCGGGGCCACGTTGTTCATCACCAGAACACCGGCGTCGGCTTCCTTCGAGTACACCACCGTGGCAACTCCGCCGCCTTCGATCTCACCCGACGTGGTGCGCACGTCCTCCGCCGCGAACACCTGCTCCGAAGTGGTCGCGGGCTCCTCCTGCAGCTGGGTCACAACGGCGAATCCACCCACGGCGACCAGGATCGCGGCCGCCGCGGTGAGCAGGAAGTTACGTCGCCGGTTGCGCCGCTCGTCCAGCGAGACCGGTGCGGCGGGCGGACCGGACTCGGCCGCGACCGCGTCGAGCAGGCGCTCACGCAGACGTGCCGGCGGCTCGGAGGCCGTCGACGCGGACACCGTCGCCATCGTCTCCCGCACCGCCGCCGTCTCCCGGTCGAACGCCGTCACCACTTCGGGATCGGCTCCGGCGAGCCGGGACTCGATGTCGCGGCGCTCGGCATCGGATACCGCATCGAGCGCATACACGACCGCGAGGTCGATCAGTTCGCGGTCGGAATCGCCGAAACCGGGCCGGGCCTCACTCCTCATCGCCCTGCACCCCCAGACACTTGCGTAGACGGAGCAGTCCGTCGCGGATTCTCGATTTCACAGTCGGTAGCGTGACCGAAAGTTGTTCGGACACTTCGCGGTACGTCAGACCGCCGTAGTAGGCCAGTTCGACGGACCGCCGCTGCAGATCGGTCAGCGTGCCCAGACAGTGGGTGACCTGCTGCTGATCCTCGCGCCGGGCCGCCTCCTCGCTGACGACGTCGAACGCCGAGTCCACGTTGCTCGCGCCGTAGCGGGCCTCGCGGTCGGCCCCGGACTGTTCGGACCGCACCCGGTCGACGGCGCGGCGGTGCGCCAGGGTGATCAGCCAGGACAGCGCGGAACCCTGCGCGGCGTCGAACCCGGAGGCCGACCGCCAGACCTGCAGGTAGACCTCCTGCGCGGTCTCCTCGCTGTAGCCGGGATCGCGCAGGACCCGCAGGATCATGCCGTACACCCGGGCGCGGGTCAGGTCGTAGAACTCGGCGAATGCAGCCGCATCCTGCGCCGCTACGCGCGCGAGCAGCGCGTCGAGTGTGTCGGTACGTCCGCCGACGCCGGTCATCGGCTCTGTCCGCTCATCGAGCGAAAGCCTAGTCGGGCGATTCGGGCGGCTCAAGCCATCCGCCGGCGGACCGTCCCGGCGGCCGGGGCCGGGGGGCGGGGCGAGGGTCGAATCGAGCACCGCGATCACCTCCGGGGCATCCGGAGGGCTGCAGTGCACGGGACGTCAGACATGGTCGCCTCCGGTGGGCCGGCCGGCCGGGGCCAGGGATTCCCGCAGGAACTCGGCGGTGACCGCATGCCACCAGCCCGGCTTGGTGAGCAGGAAGTGACCGCCGCCCGCCAGCGGCCGGAACTGGGCGTCGACGCCGCGCCCGCGGGCCCGGGCCGTCTGCACCACGCTCACGCGCGGATCGCACCACGTGTCGGCGGTGCCGTGCACGACCAGGAGCCGGCGCTCGGGCGGGATCAGCGCGCCGTCGTCCTCGGGCCACCACGGTGCCAGCGCGACGACAGCCCCGACACCCGGTTGTGCCGCGAGGTGGGCCGCCACCCGTCCGCCCATGGAGTGACCCACGAGCCCGATCCGGACGTCGCCGCGCCGCCGGTGCACCTCGTCGAGGGCGCGCAGGGCATCGTGGACGGGACTCATCCGGTCCCCGTTCCAGCCGCGGTAGGTGTAGCGCACCTGGCCGACGGTGATGTCGTACATGCTCAGCCGGGAACGCAGGGACTCGGTCAGCAATGTCATCCGCAGCGCGGACAGGTGCCACGGCCGGGCGGCGGACGTGCTGACCGGCTTGCCGCCCGGGAGAACCAGCACGTGAGCGCGGGGCCGGTTCGATGCGATCTCCATGCCCGGTGTTCGGAGCGTGGCCCGAATCGGATGGGTCGAAAAAAACTCTCGACATCCACCCATCCGCCTTCCCGACCGTGCCGAATGGCAGATGACACACCTGACCGACGTGGTCGCACGGATCACGACACCGAAGGGAAGAGGGCCATGGTTATCAACACGCGAAAGAGCTTGGCGGCAGTCGGAATCGGCGCGATGGCGATGATGGGTGTCGCGGCGTGCTCGTCCGACGACTCCGGTTCGTCGACGGAGACGACGGCCACGTCGGCGATGGAGAACGCCACGTCGGCGATGTCTCCGACCACCTCCGAGGACGCCATGGCGGCGGGCCTCGTCGGCCCGGGCTGTGACGCCTACGCGGCCGCGGTACCGACCGGGCCGGGCTCGATCGAGGGTATGGCGCAGGAGCCGGTGGCCGTCGCCGCGTCGAACAACCCGGAGCTCACGACCCTGACCGCAGCGGTGTCGGGTCAGCTCAACCCCGAGGTGAACCTGGTCGACACGCTCAACGGTGGCGAGTTCACCGTGTTCGCGCCGGTCGACGACGCCTTCGCCAAGATCGATCCGGCCACCATCGAGAGCCTGAAGACCGACACGGCCACCCTTACGAGCATCCTCACCTACCACGTGGTGCCGGGTCAGATCGCGCCGTCGGACATCGAAGGCACCCAGACCACCGTCCAGGGCGGTACCGTCGAGGTGACCGGTGAAGGCGAGGAATGGAAGGTCAACGACGCCAACGTCATCTGTGGCGGTGTGAAGACGGCCAACGCGACCGTCTACCTCATCGACACCGTCCTGATGCCGCCGGCGCCGCAGCAGTGACCCGGTAGCACCCGAGGAGTGACGTGAGACGAACGATCCGAGGCCTCGCGGCGGCTGCTCTGGCCGCCGCGGGCGCCGCCCTCATGGCGGCACCGGCGCAGGCAGCTCCGCTCACCCCGGTGGCGGAGCTGGACGTGAACCGGTACATGGGCACCTGGTATCAACTGGCCGCCAATCCCGCGCCCTTCAATCTCGACTGCGTGCTCGACACCACCGCGAACTACACGCTGATCGACGAGCGCAACGTGCGGGTGGAGAACTCGTGCACCACCGTCACCGGTGAGCGGCGGGGAATCGTCGGCAACGCGCGGGTCAACGACACCGCCTCGTTGCACGTGAGCTTCCCCAGCGTGCCGACCCAGGATTCCCTGGACGGGCCGAGCAACTACATCGTCGCCTACCTCGCGGACGACTACTCGTGGGCGCTCGTGGGGGATCCGACCCGGGTTTCCGGGTTCGTCCTGTCCCGGTCACCGGTGGTCGACGCCGCCGCGTGGCAGCAGATCCGGTCGGTGGTCGAGCAGCAGGGCTACAACAGCTGCCTCATGCTCACCTCGCCCACCACGGAGGGCCTGCAGGAGATCAAGCCGCTCTGCACCGTGTGAACGATGCTCTGCGCGTAGCGGTCTCGCTTCGGCCCCGCCCGCCCGGCCGAATGTCACATTGCGTCGGTTCGATCGACCGCATGTGACATTCGGTCGCGTGCGGGCGGCGCCGGAGCCCGGATGCGTTTCCCCCGGGCACGCCCCGGCTCTGTTAGGTTCGATTCGCGACGTGGACGAGCCTTCCGATCGTCGGACCCCGCTCGTCGCGACACGAGGAGCTGGTGAAGATGATCCGCGATGCATGGCGGGGTTTGCGCAAGCCCGTATTCGTTCCCGCCTCGCTCGTGATCCTGGGGATGATCGTATTCGCGGTCGTCTACGCGGGATCGGCAGAAGGGGCGGTCGACGCGCTCAACCGTGCCATCACCGACGGCGTCGGCTGGTGGTACATCCTGATCGCCACCGGATTCGTGATCTTCGCCCTGTACTGCGGCCTCAGCCGCGTCGGCAACATCAAACTCGGCCGCGACGACGAACAACCCGAATTCGGCCTGCTGTCCTGGTTTGCGATGCTCTTCAGCGCCGGCATGGGCATCGGTCTGGTGTTCTACGGTGTCGCCGAACCACTCTCGCACTACGTCGACCCTCCGCAGGCGGGCCGCATCCCCGGTTCGACGGATGCCGCCGCCAATCAGGCCATGGAACTGACCATGTTCCACTGGGGTCTGCACGCGTGGGCGATCTACGTCGTCGTCGGTCTCGGCCTGGCCTACATGACGTACCGCAAGGGCCGGCCGCTGTCGGTGCGCTGGCTGCTCGAACCGCTCCTCGGACGTGCCCGCGTCGAGGGTCCGATCGGGCACGCGATCGACGTGATCGCGATCGTCGGCACCCTGTTCGGCGTCGCCACCTCGCTCGGCTTCGGCGTCCAGCAGATCTCGGCGGGCCTCGACTACCTGGGCTGGATCGAGACGAACAACTGGCTCACCGTCGCACTGATCGTCGGGGTGACGGGCCTGGCGACCTTCTCGGTGGTCTCCGGCGTCTCGCGCGGTCTGAAATGGCTGTCCAACATCAACATGGTGCTGGCGGCCTCGCTTGCGGTGTTCGTCCTGCTGCTGGGGCCGACGCTGTTCCTGCTGCAGTCGTGGGTGCAGAACCTCGGCGGCTACGCGCAGGCCCTGCCGGAACTGATGCTGCGCACCTCACCGTTCGCCGAGGACGGCTGGTCGGGCGCGTGGACGATCTTCTACTGGGGCTGGTGGATGAGCTGGGCGCCGTTCGTCGGCATGTTCATCGCCCGTATCTCCCGCGGCCGCACGATCCGCGAGTTCGTCTTCGGTGTTCTGCTCGCCCCCACGTTCGTTGCGTCGCTGTGGTTCACGATCTTCGGCGACGCCGGAATCCTGCGGCAGCGCAACGAGGGCAACATGCTCGCCGCGGACGGCACCGTGGACACCGACACCTCGCTGTTCGTCCTCCTCGACGGCCTTCCGCTGGCCGTGCTGACGAGCCTGCTCGCGATCTTCGTGGTCGTGTTCTTCTTCGTGACGTCCTCGGACTCGGGTTCGCTCGTGATCGACATCCTCTCCACGGGTGGCAACCTCGAGACCCCGCGCATCACGCGTGTCTACTGGGCGGTGCTCGAGGGGATCGCGGCGGCGGTGCTGCTGCTCATCGGCGGAAGCGGCTCGTTGACCGCGCTGCAGACCGCATCCATCGCGACGGCGGTGCCGTTCTCGATCGTCATGGTGCTCGCCTGCGTGTCGATGCTCAAGGCGTTCCGCTACGAGGTGGCGACCGCGCCCCGGTACCTGCAGGTGGCGGTGGGCGCGGCGGCACCCGCCGCGGCCGGCCACGGCGCCCCGCACCGGCGGGGCATCTCCGCGACGCTCGCCGGACTCGACACCAACGGGAACGGCGCCGCAGCGCCGGACACCCGCGCACCGCTCGTCGTCGCCGTCCACGAGTTGCCGGCCAGTTCGGTCAGCGTCGACGCCGACACCGGACGGGTCGAGATCGACCACGGTGCCCGCCCGCAGGACCCGCTCGGTGGCGAGGTGTTCGACACCCCGGAGTTCGCCGAGTCCGCCGAGGGCGTGGCGCAACGGGAAGCCGACGAGCGACGCGCGGCCACGCGCGGCTGACGCTCGCCGCAACCTCCCGCCCGGACCCCCCGCCGCGGCGGCGACCCGATGTCACATTGCGTCGATCGAATCGACCGAATGTGACATCGGGTCCCCGGCAGACGGGGTGCGTGCCGGATCGCGGGCGGCGCGGTGCGCGGCGCCGGCGATGTTCTCGAGCATGCCCTTGAAGATGATGCCGTGGAACGGCACGAGCGCGTACCAGTAGACCCGTCCCGCAAGCCCCTTCGGGAAGAAGATCGCCCGCTGGTGCAGCCGGGCCCGGCCCGGATCGAGCGGTTCGATACGCCACTCGAGCCAGGCCCCGCCCGGCGCCCGCATCTCGGCCCGCAGCCGCAGCAGGGTGGGTCGCTCGAGGCGCTCGACGCGCCAGAAGTCCAGCGCGTCCCCGGTGTGCAGGGTGCGCGGATTGCGGCGTCCCCGGGACAGACCGACGCCGCCGGCGAAGCGGTCGAGCCATCCGCGGATCGTCCAGGCGAGGGGGAAGGAGTACCAGCCGTTCTCGCCGCCGATGCTCTCGACGACCTCCCACACCGTGCCGGCGTCGGTGTCGCAGTCGATGCAGCGTTCGTCGACGAAGACCACCTCGCCGGCCCAGTGCGGATCGGACGGCAGCGGTTCGGCCGGTGCGCCGACGGGTGACGCACTCGCCCAGGTGGTTTCGACGTCGCCGCGTTCGATCTTGCGTAGCGCCAGCCGGACCGCCTCGCGATAGCCGGTCAGTCCGCCGGGCGGCGGCGGGATCACGTCGTCGATGTCGTGTTCGGAGACCACCGCGTCGTTGCTCAGCGATTCGATCAGCGCCCGGCCCAGCGACGGTGGGATCGGGGTGACCAGCCCGATCCACAACCCGGCGAGCTTCGGGGTGAGCACGGGCAGCACCAGGATGCGCCGCCGGCGCAGACCCGCGACCTCGGCGTACACCTGCATCATCTCGCCGTAGCGCAGCACGTCCGGGCCGCCGATGTCGTAGGTGCGGCTGCGGGGGAGCGGAGCGGTGGCCGCGCCCACCAGGTAGTGCAGTACGTCGCGCACCGCGATGGGCTGGATCTTGTTGTTCACCCACTTCGGGGTGGTCATCAAGGGCAGGCGGTTGCTCAGGTGCCGGATCATCTCGAACGACGCGGAGCCCGAACCGATCACCACCCCGGCCTGCAGCACCAGGGTGGGCACCCCGGATTCGACGAGGATCCGGCCGACCTGCTCCCGGGACCGCAGATGGGTGGAGAGGTCGGCCGTGTCCGGATGCAGCCCACCGAGATACACGATGCGCCGCACCCCGGCCGCGCGGGCAGCGGCGGCGACGTTCTCGGCTTCCGCGCGCTCGGTGTCGATGAACTCCCCGCGCCCACCCATCGAATGCACCAGGTAGTACAGGACGTCGACGTCCCGGCAGGCGACGGCTAGGGACTGCGGATCGGTCAGGTCACCGCGCACGATCTCGACGTCGCCGGCCCACGGCACGTCCCGCAGCTTGTCCGGGGTGCGGGCCAGGACCCGCACCCGGTGGCCCGCGTCGACAAGCAGCGGCGCGAGCCGGCCCCCGATGTAGCCGGTGGCCCCGGTGACGAGGATGCGCAACACAGGGGTGTTCATTCGTTCTCCACGATGTGTCCGAGCTGGTGTCGCAGGCAGGCTTCGAGCTTCGGCCGGCGGAACCGATGTCCGTGATCGACCAGGCACTGCGGAACCACGAACTGATCGGCGGTGGCGACCTCCCGCGCGCCCTCGTCGCCGAGCAGCAGCCGGGGCCCGAACCCCGGCACCGGCAACAGCGCCGGCCGGTGCAGTACCCGCGCGAGCGTGCGGGTGTATTCGTCGTTGCGAACCGGTTCGGGCGCAACGGCATTGATCGGACCCTTCACCCTCGGATCGGCAAGGGCCCGGTGGTAGACGTCGAGCAGGTCGTCGAGGTCGATCCACGACAGCCACTGCCGGCCGCTGCCGAGCCGGCCACCGAGGCCGGCCTCGAACAACGGGCGCAGGAGTTGCAGCGGTCCGCCGCGCGGGGTCTGCACGATCCCGGTCCGCACCAGCACCACCCGCAGTCCGCCGGAGGCGGCAGGGGCGGTGGCGGCCTCCCAGTCGGCGACTACGTCGGCGAGGAACCCGGACCCCCGTTGCGCGTCCTCGGCGAGCGGTTCGTCGCCGCGGTCGTAGCCGTAGAGCCCGATCGCCGACGCGGACACGAACGTCGCCGGTCCGTTGGGGGTGCGTGCCGCGAGTTCGGCCAGCAGCCGCGTGGGCCGGATCCGGCTGTCCCGGACGGCGGCCTTGTGGGCGGCGTTGAAGCGCCCGGCGATCGAGGCGCCGGCGAGGTGGACGACGGCGTCGATGCCCTCGAGCAGGTCGGGCGCGGGCGAGTCCGGATCCCAGCGACGTTCGTCGTCGCCGCGCGGTTCGCCGCGTACGAGCCGCACGACCCGGTAGCCGCCGGTGCTCAGGTAGGCGCTCAGCGCGGTGCCCACGAGACCGGACGCTCCGGTGACGGCGACCGTGGCGGGGCGTACTCCCTGCTCGAGGAACCACTGATGGGCGGCGAGGTCGTCGGCGAGCTGGCGGTGCCGGTAGTAGAAGGTCTGCTTCAGCAGCGACTCCGGGACGGGCGTGTCGACCCGGTCGACGACCCGGGTGCGACGGGAGCCGAGTGCCTCGAAGGTGTGCTCGTGCCGCCAGGACATCACCAGTCCGGCGGGCAGTGAGGTGAGCCCGTCGCGGCCGACGCTGTCGACGAACCGCGCCGGCGGGTCGTAGGCGTCGGCCTGGTGTTCGGCGACCCAGCGCAGTCCGCCGGGCAGGCCGAGCACGGCCCGGCCCGACTTCAGGGACTCGGCCTCGGAGATCACCCGCAGCGGCTGCCACGGGGGGAGCAGACGCATGATCGCGCCCGGTCGGCTGTGCCAGTCGAAGACGTCGTCGCGCGGCGCGTCGACGACGCTCGAATACGTGATGCCCATCGTGCCTTCCTCCGCCTGGTCCGGGTTCGCGGAAGCGGGCGCCGGGAGCGACCCCGGCGCCGCCGCGGAATCAGCTGGGGATCATGTTGATCAGGATGGTGTAGGCGTTCACCAGAGGAGTGTGGATTGCCATGAATGCTGCCTCGACGAGTTCTCGCACGGTGGTGTTCCTCTCGGTTGTCCGTCCGGGACGGGCGTTCCGTCCCCTCGGTATTCGGAGTAGCGCGCGACCCGGATGGGTCAGCCTTTTCCGGCGATCCGCCCGTACCGGTCGAGCGCTACCTGTCTCTCGTGGGCGTGGTCGACGATCGGCTCCGGGTACCCGTCCGGCGGACCGTCCGGGAGCCGGTGCACGCGTTTGCCGTTCACACCTCGCAGCTCGGGTACCCAGCGGCGCACGTATTCACCCGTCGGATCGAACTTCTCCCCCTGCGTGATCGGGTTGAACACCCGGAAGTAGGGCGCGGCGTCGGTTCCGCTGCCGGCGGTCCACTGCCACCCGTGCTGATTCGAGGCCAGGTCGCCGTCGACGAGCCGGTCCATGAAGTGCCGGGCACCCCACCACCACGGCAGATGCAGGTCCTTGGCGAGGAAGGACGCGACGATCATGCGGAGCCGGTTGTGCATCCAGCCCTCGGCGAGCAGCTGCCGCATGCCCGCGTCGACGATGGGGAAGCCGGTCCGGCCCTGCTGCCATGCGGCGAAGTTGCGTTCGGCGTCGGGTCCGCTGTCGTAGGCGATGTCGTCGAAGCGGCGGTTGTAGTTGCGGCGGGCCGTGTCGGGCCGGTGGTGCAGCACGTCCGCGTAGAAGTCGCGCCAGGCCAGTTCGCTGCGCAGGCGGTTCGCGCCCGCGCTGCGATCGGAGCGCACGTCGTGCAGGAGGGTGCGCGGATGGATGCACCCGAATTTCAGGTACGGCGAGAGGCGGCTGGTGCGATCGAGGTCGGGCCGGTCCCGGTCGGTGTCGTAGTGCGGCAGGTCGTCGTCGCGGAACTCGTGCCAGCGGTGCAGCGCGGCAGCTTCCCCGGCGGGTGGCAGCGTGGTGCCGTCGAGATCGTCGTCGGCGGGGATCGCTACGCGCGCGTCGAGATCGCCGGGGTCGATCCACTCGACGGTGCCGGCGTCGGTGGCGGCGGGTGCGCGCCAGCCGTGTTCGTGCCACGCCCGCTGGAAGGGGGTGAACACCTTGTAGGGGGTGTCGTCGGCCTTGCGGATGCGTCCGGGCGCGACGGCGTAGGGCGAGCCGGTGCGCAACAGCGGGACGTCGCCGAGCGCCCGCTCGACGGCCTCGTCGCGGCGGGTGCCGTAGGGCCCGTGGTCGGCACTGACGTGCACCGCGTCGGCGTCGAGCTCCCGGGCCAGCGCCGGAACGACCGTGGCGGGGTCGCTGTGGGTGACGAGCAGACGTCCGCCGAGATCCTCGTCGAGGGCGCGCAGGCACCGCATCAGGAAGGTGCGGCGCGGGGACCCGGAGGGACGCAGCAGCGATTCGTCGAGCACGAACAGTGCGAGAGCACGGTCGGTGGAGTCGGCGACGGACAGCAGGGTGGGCAGGTCCCGCAGCCGCAGGTCGCGGCGGAACCAGACGATACCGGGGCGGCTCACCCGTCCAGTGTGCGGGAGAACGGGCCCGGGCGGGCGGGTAGCTGTCGGCCCGGTGAGAGACTGGCCCCATGTCCGACGTGTTCGAGGTGCCCATCCGCGACGAGTCCATCCGGCTCGGTCAATTCCTCAAGCTGGCGAGCCTGATCGAGTCCGGTGCCGAGGCGAAGGAAGTGATCGCCGAGGGACTCGTCAGCGTCAACGGGGAGGTCGAGGTGCGGCGTGGGCGGCAGCTGCACGTCGGGGACGTCGTGGAGATCGGGGCCGCGGCCGCGCGCGTGACGTCGGGGGCGTGAACCTCAGGTGACCGCCCACAGCGCCGCGACCGCGACGAGCAGGGTGAGCGGCGTCGTGACCGCGCCGAGCCGGGTGTAGGTGGACAGGTCCGGGCGGGCTTCGGAGCCGTCGAGCAGCCGTCGCCACAGCATCGTGGCCAGGGAGCCGACGTAGGTGAGATTGGGGCCGAGGTTCACCCCGAGCAGCATCGCGAGGATCAGAGCAGGCGGGGCCGAGGGGCCGAGCGCGGCCAGGAACATCAGTGTCGCCGGGATGTTGTTGACGAGGTTGGCGATCAGGGCGGCAGCGGCCGCCACCCCGAGCAGCGCGACGAACGTCGGTTCGGTGGGCAGCGCGGCCGCCAGTGCCTCGCCGGCCGCCCCGGCCGAGACACCGGCAACGACGACGGCCAGGGCGAGGACGAACACGCAGAACCACAGGTCGGCGGCGGCGAGGATGCGCCGGGGTGTGGTTCGTCGCCGGCGCAGTGCCGGGACGCCGAGAGCGACTGCGCCCGCTGCCGCGGCCCACACCGGTTCGATTCCCAGCGGGCCCGTGGCCGCGAACCCGGCGAGCGTGGCGGCGACGACCCCCAGGGCGTAGCGCGGGGCGTGGACGGGGACGGCCGGTGCCGCACCGGGCGACGTCGGCGACGGTGCGAGGTCGCGTGCGAAGAACCACCGGAACAACAGGGCCTCGACGAGCACGACCGCCAGCCACGGCAGCGCCATGAGCGCCGTGAAGTGCAGGAAGGTCAGCCCGGTCGCGGCGAAGGCCAGCAGGTTCGTCAGATTGGACACCGGCATCAGCAGCGACGCCGAGTTCGCCAGGTGGGCGGTGGCATACACGTGCGGTCGCGGTGACATCCGCAGTGTGGTCGCCGCGCGCAGGACGATCGGCGTGAGCAGGACGACGGTGGCGTCGAGGCTGAGCACGGCAGTGACGACGGCGCAGGTGACGAACACGGCGGTCAGCAGCCGCCGGGGGTCGCTGC
This sequence comes from Rhodococcus sp. NS-SX18, assembly GCF_057367935.1. NCBI lineage: Bacteria > Bacillati > Actinomycetota > Actinomycetes > Mycobacteriales > Nocardiaceae > Rhodococcus > Rhodococcus sp. NS-SX18. The sequence goes on from NZ_CM170633.1 coordinate 124,681, forward strand.
CGGCACCGCGGACGAGGACCGACGCGACCCAGGTGAAGACGCCGAGCGCGTCGGCGAGATGACCGAGCACGAGGATCACGGCGAGGAACGCGACCGTCGGGAACAGCGTGTGCAGTTGCCGTCCGGCGAGTTCCGGCGTGACGATGCCGAGCGCGACGACCGCGAGGGCCGCCGGCAGGGCGACGAACACCTCCGGCAGTCCCCACGGACGCACGACGGCGAAGCCGAGCACGAGGGCGAGCAGCGCCGACGCCACGAAGGTCGCCGCCGCCACGGAAGTCACCGGGCCGATGCTGCCACGCGGCGCCGGCCGAACGGCCCCCCGGTCATCGGCCCGGCGGCGACGTCCCGGTCCGCGAAATCCTCGACCCTCAGGGCTCAGGGCTCAGGGCTCAGGGCACAGGGCACAGGGCACAGGACTCAAGGGACGTGCATCAGCTGCCGGGCAAGGCTGAACAGACGGCGGGCGAGCCGCATCACGGGGATGCCCAGCGGAATGAGGATGATCGTCACGCACAGCAGGCCGCCGACGAGCCACACGACGGCCGCGACGATTCCCAGCACCGTGCCGAGCACGGCCGTCACCAGTCCCAGCACCACATCCAGCAGGCCCCGAAGCGCGTTCATGACGACCTCCTGGTCACCAGTGTGCGCTTGCCCGGGCCGGTGCGCTCGCAGTTCGGGTCGCCCCCTCGGGCCGGATCAGCCGGTCTCGTCCGCGTCGGTCTCCTCGCGCCGGTCCAGGATCCCGGCGGTGACGCCGTAGGGCAGGAAGCGCACCGATCGGCGCGGGTCGGTGTTGTTCTTGTGCGCGCGCAGCGCCTCGAGTTCGGTGGGGAAGACCTGCTCGACGCGGGCGGTCCCGTCGTCGTCGAGTGTGTAGATCACCCACACGCCGTCGCCGGTCTCGCCGGCGGTGGGCGGTGCCGGGCGGGTGCGGGGTGCGCCCGCGAGGTCGGGGAAGATGCTCGCCCACGGGATTCCGGCGTCCGGTTGCTCGACGAACCGGCCGATCTTGGCGGCCAGGTCGCGCAACCCCTCTCCGGCGTCGCGGAAGACACGGTCGAGGTCCTCCGGGTCGAATCCGAACGGGTTGTTCTCGCCCATGAGGGCCTCCTGAGGTCGCGGGCCGCGCGTGCGGCCGTGATTCCTCCAGTGTGGGCACTGCCGCCGAACCGCGCCACATTCCGGCGTCACGCGAGGTCAGGAGGCGTGCGCCGTGCGGACGTTCTGCGCCCAGTCGTGTACCCAGTCGGGCAGGTCGGGTAGATCGGTGAGCGCGGGGAACGTCTGCGCGACGGTGTCCGGCGGGACGGAGCGGCCGTCGCGATCGAGCACGCGGAGTCCGATCACGGCCCGGGCACTGCTCGTCCCGTCCACCGTCACGTGCTGTTCGGCGTACAGGTTCCTGGCATCCGTACCGAGAAGGCGGGTCGCCACGTCGAACTGCTGCCGATGCCGCAGCGACCGGTGGTAGGTCGCCGTCTGGACGACGACGACCGTCTGCCACCGGTGCCGGCGCAGCACCTGCCAGAGTCCGGTGCGGACGAACAGCTCGAACCGGCCGAGGTCGAGGAGGGTGAGGTACCGGCCGTTGTTCATGTGCATCGCCGCGTCGAGGTCGGCGACGGCCACGCGGAACGGGGTGTGCACCGTCTCGTGCGGCCGGACCGGATCCGCCTTGCGGGCACGAAGGAAGGTCCGCGCGGTACGCAGCGCCATGAGCATGCCGGCCCCCGGTCAGTCCTCGGCGCGGACGACGATGCCGTCGTGGTCGCTGTAGAGCATCTCGCCCGGGTTGAACGTGACGCCGCCGAACTCGACCGGCACGTTCTTCTCGCCGGACCCGGTCTGAGTGCTCTTGCGCGGGTTGGTGCCGAGCGCCTTGATGCCGATCCCCAGGGTGCGCAGGATGGCCGAGTCCCGGACGGCGCCGTTGACGACGACCCCGGCCCAGCCGTTGTCGACGCCGCGGCCGGCGATGATGTCGCCGACGAGGGCGGTGTGCACGCTGGCGTCGCCGTCGACGACGAGGACGCCGCCGTTGCCCGGCTCGCTCAGGGTCTGCTTGACGAGCAGGTTGTCCTGGAAGCAGCGGATGGTGGTGATCCGGCCGGCGAAGACCTCGTGACCGCCGAACTGGATGAACTGCGTGTCGCAGCTCCGGATGTCGGGGCCGATCTCGTCGGCGAGGTCCGCGGTGGCCGGAACGTCGTTGGTGGAGGGTTCGCTCATGTCGCCGAGAGTAGTGGGGCGACGCCGTCCGTACGGCGCTGGGATGATACCGGCAGATCATCTGACTGTTTGAGTTTCATACCGGTAGATTCTTGTATCCTAAGAGCCATCGGGGCTGGGATGGATTACGCACACAGGACGGTCAAATGCCACTCGACGGAAGCTCTGCGGTCGTTCGCGTGCCCAAGGCAGGTGAGCTGATCGCCGCGAGCCTGCGCCGCCAGATCATCACCGGGGAACTGCACGCCGGCGAGCCGTTGCCGAACGAGGCCGCGCTGATGGAACGGTTCGGCGTCTCCCGTCCTACGTTGCGGGAGGCGTTCCGCATCCTGGAGTCGGAAGGCATCATCACCGTCCTGCGCGGCGCCCACGGCGGTGCCCGCGTGCAGGCACCGGACGGGTCGACCGCCGCCCGCTACACCGGACTGCTGCTGCAGTACCGGGGAGTCCCGCTGGCCGACGTCTACCGCGCGCGCACCGAACTCGAGGTGGACGGCGTCGGTCTGCTCGCGGCCGCCCCGGCCGAGCGGATCGACACGCTCGCCGACCTGGTCGAGCGGGGCGAGGACCTCCTCGGCGACCCCGCGGCCTTCGCCAAGTACGACACCGAGGTGCACCGGGCGGTGATGGAGCTGGCCGGCAACCAGACGATGGCGGCCCTCGCGGGGATGCTGCTCGACATCATGGACGCCCACAACGCGCTGTATCTCTCCACCCGCGCCGATGCGGCGGAACGTCCCGGAGCGTCGGCGGCGTTGCGCGCCAACCGCAAGCTCGTCACGTTGCTGCGCGAGGGTGATTCCGAAGCGGCACAAGCATTCTGGCGCAGGCACCTCGACAGCGTCGAGCGGTACATGACGGGCGATTCGGCGACCACGCTCGTCGAGGTCCTGTCCTAGCCGCGCCGCCGAACGGGGGGAACTCGTGGCGAGCGGGCGGTTGTCGCGCCGACGTGCGAGTGAGATCGACGGAAACCACCCGTTCGGCGGCGGAACCGCCCGCTCGGCTCGGTCTGCGCCGGATCAGCGCCCGAAACGTCGCTCGTACTCGTCGCGTTCGCGGTCGGCCCGCACCCGAGCCTTCTCGCCGAGCAGGTTCGGGTCGAGTCCGTGCTGCTCCAAGCGGTGCCGCCGCCAGATCTGCATCAGGGCGATCGCGAAGTACACCAGGGGGATGAACAGCAGCGCCATCATCGCCAACGGCACCCACACCGGCCCGGGGATGAGCAGGAACAGCGCGAGGAACGGCACGATCGGCAGGGTGAACCGCACGAGGTACCGCACCGTCGCCCCGGGCCCGACGAGGTCGTTGCGCACCCAGTCCTGAAGCGAGTCGGGGAGCGTGCGGCCAAACAGGTATCCGACGTACTGGGTGAAACTCGGTCGCGCACTACTCCTCATACCACCGAGGATAGGCCGCTCATCCGTACAGCCCGCTGAGCCGGTCGGAGAAGTTGTCGATGACGATCTTGCGACGCAGCTTCATGCTCGGCGTGAGGTCCCCGGCCTCCACCGACAGCTCGCGGTCGATGATGGTGAACTTCTTGACCTGCTCCCACCGGTTGAGCTGCTCGTTGAGCTGGTCGATGTAGCCGCCGATGAGGTCGCGGGTCTTCTCGTCGTGCGCGATCTCCTCGAACGACTTGCCGCCCAGTCCGTTCTTCTCGGCCCACTCGTGGATCGCCTCGGGCTCGAGGCCCACCAGGGCCACGCAGTACGGTTGGCCTTCGCCGTGGACGATGATCTCGCTCGCATAGGGGCACATGCCCTTGAAGGTCGCGGCGATGGCGGACGGCGCGACGTACTTGCCCTGCGAGGTCTTGAACATGTCCTTCTTGCGGTCGGTGATCCGCAGGAACCCGTCGGAGTCGATCTCGCCGATGTCGCCGGTGTGGAACCAGCCGTCGTCCTCGAACGCCTCGGCGTCCGCGTCGGGACGATCGTGGTAACCGCTCATCACCCCGGGACCCTTGACGAGGATCTCACCGTCCTCGGCGATCTTGACCTCGGTTTCCGGGAAGGGCCAGCCGACCGTGCCGAAGCGGTACGCGAGCGGCCGGTTGAGGAACGACGCCGCGGAGGTCTCCGACAGCCCGTAGCCCTCGAGGACGATGATGCCGACGGCATCGAACCACTGTGCGACGTCGCGGTCCAGCGGAGCGGACCCGGAGACGAAGAACCGCAGCCGGCCGCCGAACCGCTCCCGGATCTTGGTGAAGACGAGCTTGTCGGCGAGCTTGTACTGCAACCGGTCCAGCGGCGACGGGTCGCGGTCCTCCTGCTTTGCCTTGGAGACCCGCGTTCCGACGCCGACGGCCCAGTCGAAAATCTTCTTCTTGGAGCCGCCCTCCTCCTCCATCATCGCCTCGATGCGTGCGTGGGCCTTCTCGAAGACGCGCGGGGCCGCGCCCATGAAGGTCGGCCGCACCACGGCGAGGTTCTCCACGATCTTCTCGACTCGGCCGTCGATGGCGGTGGGCATGCCCACCTGTAGTGGCAGGCTCAGCAGCACCTTGCCGAACACGTGCGACAGGGGCAACCACAGGTACTGCAGATCGTCCGGACCGAGGATGCCGAGGGCGTCGACGGCGGCAGCGGTGTACGTCCACGCCGAGTGCGGTAGCCGTACGCCCTTCGGCTTGCCGGTGGTGCCGGACGTGTAGATGAGGGTGGCGAGGTGATCCGGCCGGATCGCCCGGACCCGATCCTCGACGACGTTCGGCGACTCCGCGATCAGTTGCCGGCCCCGCTCCTCGAGTTCCGCCAGGGTGATCACCCAACCCCCGTCCCCGGGGCCGTCGATCACGACCACCTGCTGCACGTCCGGCAGCTGGGCGCGCTGCTCGACAAGCTTGTCGACCTGGGCCTGGTCCTCGGCGACGACCACGCGGCTGCCCGAGTTGGACACGATGAACGCCACGTCGGGAGCCTTGGTGGTGGGGTAGACCGTCGTGGTGGCGGCGCCCGCGCACATCACCGCGAGGTCGATGACCACCCACTCGTACCGGGTCGACGACGCCAGTGCGATCCGGTCCTCGGGCTCGACACCGAGCGCGATCAACCCGGCGGCGAGCAGACGGACTCGGTCGCCGACCTGCTGCCAGGTCACGCTCTCCCACCCGTCGTCCTTCGGGAACCGGAATGCCTCCGTGCCCGGACTGGCCGCGATCCGGTCGAGGAAGAGCTGGGCCACCGACGGTGCCCGCTTCTCGATCTTCGAGTGGTCGACCGGCTCGTCGGAGATTCGCAGCGCTGTCATACCCCGAGTTTAGAAAGACCGCTCGAACCGTGGGGAGGGTTTGGCCTGTTCGTTCCGGCTTCCGGTCCATGCTCACCGCGCCTGCCGGTGCTGCCGGGCGTGGGCGAGAGCCACGGCCGTCCGCAGCACCCGCGGTGCGCGCCGGGCGGTGCGGAGGACGGCCCGGTCGAGCACGGACAGATCGAGGTATAGGTGTGCGATCGGGGGCGGGTCCGTGATCGCGGCGGTGAGTCGCACCCACTGCGCGACGAACCTCACGGCTGTCTCGGCGGGGTCGTCGTTGCCTGGGGGTGCCGTCCGCTTGCGGGACGATGAAGACATTTCTGCATTCGGTCTGGATCTACGACTTACAGATAGTGATGAAAAATGCCATTTACGCAGCTATCCCCGCGAAACCCCAGCTGAGCGTGTTTTCGGTCGCCGGGACGGTGTCGGAGGCCTCCGGTAGCGTGCCCACCCGTGGATCTCGAGACGAACGACGCGGGAGACGGGCAGATGATGGTGCCCGGGACCCCGGCGGTGCCCGCGGTGCCGGACCTCGCGCCCGGTGCGGCGGCGCGGATCGCCGAGTCCGTGGCCGCGGCCCGGGCCGCCGGCACCCGCCGCACCTACGCCTCCGCGTGGCGGGCCTTCACCACCTGGTGCGCCAATGAGGGGCACACCGCGGTGCCGGCGCATCCGGTCACCGTCGCCGCCTACCTGGTCGCCTGCGCCGACACCGTCACCGAGGCGGGACAGCGGGCCTACGCCCCGGCCACCCTCGCGCACCGCCTCGCCGCGATCGCCCACCACCACCGCACCGCCGGGCACCCCAGTCCCACCGGGGACGACCTGGTGAAAGCGACCATGTCCGGGATCCGCCGCGGCTACGCCACCGCGGGGGAGCGGCCCCGCAGCCCGCGGGCCCCGCTGCTCACCGCCGATGTCCTCGCCATCGTCGACAAGGCCCGCGCCGACTGCCAAGGCTGGGCGGACGAGGTGGTCGAACGCCGCGACACCGCAATCCTCCTATTGGGGTTCGCCGGGGCGTTTCGCCGCAGCGAACTCGTCGCCCTCACCTGCGGGGACGTCAGCCTGCACCGGCTCGACGGCCTGCACATCAAACTCCGCCGCTCGAAAACCGATCAGGAGGGCCGCGGCACCATCCGGGCCCTGCCCTTCACCCACAGCCACACCAGCTGCCCGCCCTGCGCGTGGATGCGGTGGGCCCAGATCGTCGCCGCCCACGACACCGCCGGGCGCCCCGGCGTGATCCGGCTGCTCCGGGGCGGCGAGCCGTTCGCGGCGCACGTGTGCCGCGGCCCCCGCCCCCGCACCATCTCCGGGGCGCCGTTGCTGCGCGCGATCCGCCGCAACGGCAACCTCTCCGCCACGGCACTCTCGGGGGCGGCGGTGCACGCAGCGATCCGCCGCCGCGCCGAGTCGGCCGGCTACGACCCCGACCTCGTGAAGCAGTTGGGTGGGCATTCGCTGCGGGCCGGGTTCGTCACCCAGGCCTTCCGCAACGGCGCGTCCGCGCACGCCATCATGCGCCAGACCGGGCACACCACCCCGGCCATGCTCGAGGTCTACGCCCGCGAACACGCCCCCCTCATCAATAACGCCGTGACGAACCTGGGATTGTAGGAATGGGCGCAGTCACGAAGCCACACAACGAATCTGGAGAACCAGGACCTGACCTGCAGGTCCCGGCGCGGTATCGGCACGACTGGGCGCTGTTCACTGACTGGTGCGCCGCCACCGACCAGCCCCCGCTGCCCGCCGACCCTGAGACGCTCGCCCTGTTCCTCCGCGAGCATCCCGCCGCGCCCGCCACCGAGCGGCGGCGCGTGTCGGCGATCAACACCGTCCACACCCACCACGACCATCCGGCGCCCGGCCGCAGCGAGACCGTCCGCCGCCGCCTCGATGCCGCCCGCGCCGCCCGGCTCGACCGCCTCGCCCCGCTCCTGCTGCACAAAGCCGCCGAGCTACCCACCACCGGCTGGCCGAGCGGGCTGTTCGGCCGCCGCGACGCACTCCTCCTGATTTTGGCCGCGACCGGGATGCCGTTCGCGCAGCTGGCCCGGCTGCGCCGCGGCGATGTCACCGTCGACACCGGCACCCTCGTCGCTACTACGGTGGGCGGTGAACGATTCTGCCTGCGACCGGAGCCCGGCACCGGTGAGAGTCCGGCGGTGGCGGTGTATCGCAGGTGGGCGGAGATTCTGGCGTTCCTGGACGCGTACCCGAACACCGACCTGCTCGCCCAACACCTCACCGACCCGCTCGCGGTCGCGGTCGACCAAGTTGTGCTCACCGACCGGCAGGCCCGGCAACCCCTGCTGACCCCGATCGACCGCTGGGGACACCTGCCACTGATGCCGCAACCGATGACGGCACAGTCCATCGCTTCGCTGGTCCGCGACCACCTGGCCGGCCGAGCCCCGGCCCGCACCCCGCTGCCCCTTCGCAAACAGAGGTACCGAGACGACGACCCGCACGTCCGGCTCGAGACCGCGGTCGATCTCGACCCGCATTATTACGAACGGGGTATTGCAGCACGCCGCCAGGCCCGCCACAGCCTCGACGGTCTCGCCGACGTCTTCGACGAAATCGAAGATCGCGCCGATGCCCTGCTCGAGGAGCTGCTCACCGTGCTTGATTCGCTGTGATCGTCCACTCTTCTGTCGGTATCGGCCGCGGACTCTAAGCCGAGACGGCCGCGGCGCAGTTCGGCGCGTGTGCTCGCACGAGCCAGGCGCATCTGAGGAGCCTCCTGCCCGGCCGTCTTGTCAGAGTGGGTCTGTATACAGTCCTGTTGGTCATTTTCAAGAAGGAACGGACGGTACGGCATGATCACAGGCGCAGTAAAAGGGCAGATCGACACGATCTGGAATGCCTTCTGGTCGGGCGGTATCGCCAACCCGCTGGAGGTGATGGAACAGCTCACCTACTTGCTCTTCATCAAACGGCTCGATGACCAGCACACCCTCGCCTTGAACAAGGCCAACCGCCTTGGCCGCCCTATCGAAGGCAATCCCTTCCCGATCGGCACCGACGACGAGGGCCGCGACTACGACGATCTGCGCTGGTCGAAGATCAAGAACATGCACCCCGACGAAGCGTTCGAGGTGGTCGGCCAGCGTGTCTTCCCGTTCATCCGCACCATGCGCTCAAACGACTCTACCTATGCGCACCATATGAAGGACGCGCGACTGTCTATCCCGAGCCCGGGTCTGCTGATGAAGGTCATCGATCTGCTCGACAAGGTGCCGATGGAAAATCTGGACACCAAGGGCGACGTGTATGAGTACATGCTCTCGAAGATTGCCTCTGCGGGTCAGAACGGCCAGTTCCGCACCCCTCGTCACATCATCCAGATGATGGTCGAAATGATGGCTCCTCAGCCCGGGGACCGGATCGTCGACCCGGCCTCCGGCACCTGTGGATTCTTGGTGGCGGCCAGCGAGTACGTGCGTACACACCATGCCGAGGAGATCAGCTCAGGCACTGGACGTGAGCAGTACCACCACGACATGTTTCACGGGTTCGACTTTGATAACACCATGCTGCGCATCGGATCGATGAACATGATGCTGCACGGCATCGAGAATCCCGATGTGCGCTACCGGGATTCACTCGCCGAGGCCAACACCGCCGATGCCGGTGCTTACTCGATGGTGCTGGCCAATCCGCCATTCGCCGGCAGCCTAGACTACGAGAATACCGCCAAGGACCTCCAGCAGATCGTCAAGACCAAGAAGACCGAGCTGCTGTTCATGGCGCTGTTCCTGCGGCTGCTTAAACCCGGCGGCCGAGCAGCGGTGATCGTGCCCGACGGCGTTCTCTTCGGCAGTTCCACAGCGCATAAGGCGCTCCGGAAGATGCTCGTGGAGGACCATAAACTCGATGCGGTCGTCAAGCTCCCTGCCGGTGCGTTCAGGCCGTACGCCGGCGTCTCCACGGCGATCCTTTTCTTTACCAAGACCGACTCCGGTGGCACCGACCATGTGTGGTTTTACGAGGTCACGGCCGACGGCTACTCACTCGACGACAAGCGCACACCGCTGTTGGACGAACAGAAGCTCGGTGTGCTCGCCGTCGGACTTACCGACGAGGAGCACGCAAAGAACAACCTGCCCGACGTCCTCTATAGGTGGAAGCAGCGGGACAGTAAGGAACTAGCTCGTCCCCGGACCGCGCAGAGCTTCTGCGTACAGAAGGACGATATTGCCGTTCAGGGATATGACCTGTCCTTGAACCGATACAAGGAGATCGTCCACGAGGAAATTGAACACCGGGCACCAGAGGAGATCCTCGACGTACTAGATCGGCTTGAGAAGGAGATCGTCGACGACCTGGCACAGCTGCGCGGAATGCTCACTGGTGGTGCGCAGTGACGAGATGGCCGGTCCTGGCACTCGGAAGGGTCGTCGAGGCACGATCAGGATTTGCATGTGGAGAGGTCGCGCCTGACGGTGTACCACAATTCCGAATGAACAACGTAACAAGGGATGGTCGCCTCGACTACACCAAGGTCCGCCGCGTTCCGCAGGACAAGGCGCGCCTCGATACGTTCCGCCTCCGTACAGGCGATGTTCTCTTTAACGCCACAAATAGTCCGGATCTGGTCGGCAAGACCGCCCTATTCGTCGAGCGGGATGAGCCGACCGTCTTCAGCAACCATTTCCTTCGCATCCGGACAAGCGAGGAATTGGACCCCGGCTACCTGACCCGCTGGCTCCAGAGGGAATTTGAGCGGAGAACGTTCCAGAGCATGTGCCGCCAGTGGGTGAACCAAGCAACTGTCGGCCGTGATGCTCTACTGGGTCTTAGCATCCCGCTTCCGCCCATGACAGAGCAGCGGCGGATCGCGGCGATCCTCGATCGTGCCGACGACGTCCGCACCAAGCGTCGCAAAGCCCTTGCCCAGCTCGATGACCTGAACCAGTCGATCTTCATCGACATGTTCGGTGATCCGGCGACAAACCCAAAGGGCTTACCGATCACAACAATCGGATCGATGTTGGAATCGGCCAACTACGGCACTAGCGAAAAGAGTGGGACGTCCGGTCAGTATCCCGTTCTTCGCATGAACAATATCACCTACCAAGGCCATCTGGACATTGCTGATCTGAAGTACATGGATCTTCCAGAAAACAAAGTCGATCGGTTCACCGTGCGAGACGGCGATGTTCTCTTCAATCGGACCAACAGTGCCGAACTCGTAGGAAAGACCGCTGTATTTCGCGGCGAGGTTCCTATGGCATACGCCGGCTATCTGATTCGGTTGCGGACCAACTCTACGAACTCACCGGAGTACCTCTCGGCTTTCTTGAACTCCGCCTACGGCAAGGCTGTTCTACGCGGTATGTGCAAGAGCATCATCGGCATGGCAAACATCAACGCTAAGGAAGTGCAAGGGATCAAGTTACCGCGGCCAACATTTGAGTTGCAGCAGACATTCGCAAACTATGTCGCGCAGATCGAGCGCATGAAGATCCCGCACCGTGATCACTTGACCGGACTCAACAGTCTTTTTGCTTCGCTGCAGTCACGTGCTTTCCTGGGGAAGTTGTGACCGGCTCGGGCCCGGTTTCCGCGATGCCGGTCTGGTACGGGTTCCTCACTCCGGTGCTGGAGGTACTCAGCGATGGTGCGGTCTGGCGGAAGCGGGATCTGCACGAAGCGGTCGCCAAGCACGTTGGGTTGACTGAGAACCAACGTGCCGAGCTCCTGCCTTCCGGGCAGCGGCGCGTCGACAATCGCATCGGCTGGGCCCTGAGCGGGCTCAATCGAGCGGGGCTGGTGTCCAAACCGGCGCGGGCGACGTTCACCATCACCACCGCCGGACGGGAGATCCGCGCTGCGCACCCCGGCGGCCTGGACGAGAAGATCCTCAAAAGCCTCCCCGCTTACCAGGACTACACCCCCATGAGGACTGCCGCAGTGGTAGGGGCAGCGACTGCCGAGGACGAGGAGACCACCGCCGACCCGTTCGAGCAGATCGAGTCCGGCGTGGCTCGCCTGCATGGTCATGTGGCAGCGGATCTTCTCAAGCGGTTGCGGGAGCTGCATCCGGATTTTCTGGAGCAGTCGGTGCTCGATGTGTTGGTAGCGATGGGGTACGGCGGGGCCGAGCAGCGGGCCACCCGCATCGGCGGCAGCGGTGACGGCGGGGTCGACGGCGTGATCGACCAAGATCCGCTCGGCCTCGAGCGGATCTATGTTCAGGCCAAGCGGTATGCGCAGGACAACACCGTCGGCCGCCCGGAGATTCAGGCCTTTGTCGGTGCCCTGCACGGTGTCGGCGCCGCTCGTGGCGTCTTCATCACCACCAGTCAGTTCACCCAGGGGGCGCGGGAGTACGCCGACAGCATCGCGACCCGGGTGATCCTGATCGACGGGACGCGGCTGGCATCACTGATGATCAAGTACGGCATCGGCGTGCAGAAGCGGGAAGTGTTCACCGTGGTCGAGGTCGACGAGGACTACTTCGAGTAGCTGACCACAGCTGAGTCGGTCTGGCTGGCGCCTAGCGTTGCAGGTCATGGCTCCGCGCTGCTCGGGTTGTGTCAAGATCACGGAATAGGGGAGTGAGGAAGTGGGGTGGGTATGTCGGGCAATTTCGGGTTCCTAGAGGCCGAGTGGCCGCAGCTGCATGCCGAGGCGCGCAAGGCGGAGCGCGATGCCTTGTTCGATCCGCGCACCACGTGCTTCTACGCCCGGCGCACCGTGGAGCTGACGGTCAAGTGGCTGTTCCAGGTCGAGGCCCTGCCCGAGCCGTACAAGGACGATCTGTCCGCCCGGATCCACGAGCCGGCGTTCGTGTCCCTGATCGGGCACGGGCTGCAGGCGAAGATGAACCTGATCCGCAAGCTCGGCAACACCGCGGTCCACGATCAGCGTCCCGTGCCCCCGGACGCGGGCCTGAAGGCATTGGCGGAGTTGTTTCACATCCTGTCCTGGCTGGCGCGCCGCTATGCGACGCAGTCGTCGAGCAAACCGGATCCGAAACTGCAGTTCAATCGCGAGTTGCTGCGCAAGCCGACCGGGCAGGCGGCGGTCGCCAAGACCATCGCCCAGCTCGGCAAGCTCGAACAGGACCTCAAAGCCAAGGACGAGCAGCTCGCGCAGGCCGAAGCGCAGAAGACACTGCTGCTCGAGCAGTTGCAGGCCCGCGACGCCGATCTGCAAGCCCGCGACGCCGAGAAGGCATCCACCGAGGAACTGATCGCGACTCTGCGCGCCCAGGTAGCCGCGGCGGAAAAGGCCGCCGCTGCGGCCCTGGACACCCACGACTACAACGAGGCCCAGACCCGATCGGACCTCATCGACCTGCTGCTGCGCGAAGCCGGGTGGACCCTCGACCAGGACCGGGACCGCGAGTACCCGGTCACCGGCATGCCCGGCGGGAAGAACGGCTTCGTCGACTACGTGCTGTGGGGCCGCGACGGCAAACCGCTGGCGGTCGTCGAGGCCAAACGCACCAGCCGGGACCCGGTAATCGCCCAGCAGCAGGCGAAACTGTACGCCGACTGCCTCGAACAGCAATGGGGCCAACGCCCGGCGATCTACTACACCAACGGCTACGAACACTACTTCTGGGACGACCTGCGCTACCCCCCGCGCCCGATCCAGGGCTTTCACACCCGCGACGAACTCGAACTGCTGATCCAGCGCCGCACCACCCGCAAGACGCTCGCCGAGTTCCCGGTGCCGACCCACATCGTGGAACGGCACTACCAGACGCGGGCGATCCGCCGCGTCGCCGAACGCTTCGAGACCGAGAACCAGCGCGAAGCCCTGCTGGTGATGGCCACCGGCGCCGGCAAGACCCGCACCGTGATCGCGCTGACCGACATCCTCACCCGCGCCAACTGGGTCAAACGGGTGCTGTTCCTGGCCGACCGGATCGCCCTGGTGAACCAGGCCGCGAACGCCTTCAAGACCTTCCTGCCGGACTCGTCCCCGGTGAACCTGCTGACCGAGAAGAACACCGACGGCCGGGTCTATCTGGCCACCTATCCGACCATGATGGGTCTGATCAACCAGGTCGACAACGAGCAGCGGCGGTTCGGGCCCGGATACTTCGACCTGATCGTCATCGACGAGGCCCACCGCTCGGTGTATCAGAAGTACCGGCACATCTTCGCGTACTTCGACTCCCTGCTCGTCGGCCTGACCGCCACCCCACGCGACGAGGTGGACCGCAACACCTACCAGCTGTTCAACCTCGAACACGGGGTTCCCACGGACCATTACGACCTGACCGAAGCGATCGCCGACGGGTTCCTGGTGCCGCCCCGCGCGGTGAAGGTGCCGCTGACCTTCCAGAGCCGCGGCATCCGCTACGACGACCTCACCGAGGACGAGCAGGCCGAATGGGAGTCCGCGGACTGGGGCGACGACGACCCCCCGGAGAAGGTCGAGGCCGAGGCGGTCAACAAGTGGCTGTTCAACATCGACACCGTCGACAAGGCCCTGCAGACGCTGATGACCCACGGCCACACGGTCGCCGGCGGGGACCGCCTCGGCAAGACCGTCATCTTCGCCAAGAACAACGCGCACGCCGAGTTCATCGCCGAACGGTTCAACAAGAACTACCCCGAGTACAAGGGCGCGTTCGCGCGGGTGATCACCCACGCCACCGAGCACAGCCAATCCCTGATCGACGACTTCTCCCAGCCGGAGAAGGCCCCGCACATCGCGATCTCGGTGGACATGCTCGACACCGGGATCGACATCCCGGAGATCGTGAACCTGATGTTCTTCAAACCGGTGCGGTCGAAGACGAAGTTCTGGCAGATGGTCGGCCGCGGCACCCGGCTGCGACCGAACCTGTACGGGCCCGGGCTGGACAAGAAGGACTTCTTCCTCTTCGACCTGTGCGGCAACCTCGACTTCTTCCAGGCCCACCCGGACGCATCCGAAGGATCGCTCACCCCCTCCTTGTCGCAGCGGATCTTCACCGCCCGCACCGAACTGCTCGCGCACCTGACCGCCAGCGACAACCAGCCCGAGCTGCGCAAGGCGGTCGCAGACGTGCTGCACGCCCAGGTACAGGGCATGCAACTCGACAATTTCCTCGTCCGCCCGAAGCAGCGCTACGTGGAGAAGTACGCGGACCGGGCGGCATGGGATGCGCTCACCCAAGACGATGTCGACGACATCGTAGAGAATCTGGCGCCGTTGCCGACCGCGGTGCGCGACGACGACGAGAACGCCAAACGGTTCGACCTGCTGCTGCTGCAGACCCAGCTCGCGGTCCTTGAGGACCTCGCGAAACTGCCACCGTTCCAGAGCCGGATCCGGGACATCGCCGACGGGCTGCTCGAGCAACTGTCCATCCCCGCGATCCGGGCGCAGGAAGAGCTGCTGCGGGAGATCGCCGACGAGGACTGGTGGATCGACGTCACCCTCCCCATGCTCGAGCAGGCTCGACGCCAGATCCGCAGCCTGGTCGGGCTACTGGAGAAGTCGAAGCGGCCGATCATCTACACCGACTTCACCGACACCCTCGGCGAGGTCGAAGAAGTGGATATGCCGCACCTGGTGACCGGCACCGACACCGACCGCTTCAACGCCAAAGTCCGCGACTACCTCTACCGGCAGCCCGACAACCTCGCCCTGCAGAAACTCCGCACCGGCAAACCCCTCACCGACGCCGACCTCGACTCCCTGCAGCAACTGCTCGAAACCAGCGGCGTCGGCACCGCGGAGGACGTACAGCGCGCCATCGACAACGCCCAGGGCCTCGGGCGGTTTATCCGCTCGCTCGTCGGCCTCGACCGGCAGGCCGCCACCGACGCCTTCGCCGACTTCCTGGGCGGCCGCACAGCCACCTCACAGCAGATCGACTTCGTCAACCTCATCATCAGCCACCTCACCCGGCACGGCGTGATGGATCCCGGTCTGCTGTACGAACCGCCCTTCACCAACAACGCCCCCATGGGCCTGGACCAAGTCTTCGAAGGCAATGACGCCGATCGAATTGTCACGGTCATACGGCAGATCAACGATTCGGCTCAGTCCGCATAAGTTCCTAGAAGTATGCGGGCATGCTATCTGTGTCTCTCATCCGATTCCCCGACGCAGTCGATACTACCCACCTACAATTAGAATCCCATCATGAACGGAACGCCTAGTATACTACTAGGCGCAGTATGGCACCGCGACAATCAGGAAGGCCTCGGTGTGAACGCAACGTATATCATTGAGGTGTTTCATTCGGACCGCGACGCTTGGGTTACCGAGCTTCGCCAAGCCGTAGCTAAAGAGATTCTAGAACTCGGGCTACACCGGACAGTAAGTGTGATAGTGACCGAGTCGGGCCCAGCTGCAGAAGGTCCAATTGTCGGCGCATACTTCGGCAGCCCGACTGCGGCCACCGACGCAGATCTCGGCGAACGGATTGCATCCGCCCTGGCTGCAGGAGTGGTCGTCATCCCAGTCGTGGAAGAGCTCGCGCAATTCGCCGTCAATGTTCATCAATTGCTGGCCTTTGCAAACGGGTTTGAGTGGCGCAATTCCAAGGATGCCCGAAGACTGGCTCGCATCCTTTTAGAAAATCTTGGAATTGAAGACCGAGATCGTCGAGTCTTCATCAGTCACAAACGTGAGGACGGGCTTGGTGCGGCCGAACAACTGCATGATCACCTCACTCACGCCGGATTCCGTCCCTTCATCGACCGATTTGCTATTCAGAGCGGTAAGGATGTCCAAGAAAGTATAGCCGACGCCCTGGAGGACTACGCCTTTCTGCTGCTGATAGAGACGCCTCTTGCCCACACATCGGAATGGGTGTTCGATGAGGTGGACTATGCCCTGAGCCATACGATGGGCATACTTATTCTTCGATGGCCCGGATCTCCGCCACCGGTGCCCGGCAGCCAAGGGATACCTCGCTTCCAGTTGCACAACGCTGATCTGATTGAGGACCGGCACCACTATGGCACCTTTACGCCGGAAGCTCTCGACAAAATCGTCGCCGCTATCGAGGAAGGTCATGCCCAAGGCCTAGTTAGACGGCGCCGAATGCTCATCCGTAGCATTGAAGAAGCTGCTAAAGCCTCCGGCAGTATATCTTGCCTTCCCTTGCCGGATTGGAGACTCTTGGTTGAGCACCCGGGGGCTTCGACGCTCGTGGGCATCACGCCCCGCCTGCCGAGCGCGACTGACCTACAGCAACTTGACCATGCTCGGGGTACGGTGAGCACCACCCCGAATGTTCTTTTGGTACACAGCGCCCGCGCTCTTCGACCAGCCCTACGTGAACACCTTGAGTGGGTAGCGGGGCCACGGGACCTTGCTTTGGCACCTGAGAATGCAATAGGAGGATGGTGGTAAAACGATGCCTTTGGTTTTCTCGCCGATGCAGCAAACACTTGATCGTTGCGAGTCCATCTTCGTTTCGGCCAGTATCCCCGATCCTCAACGATGGCGCGGCGAATTTGACGCTCTCGAAATTACCGATGCTGTCGTCGCACTGGCGCGAACCTTTTTGACTGCTGGTTTTCGACTCGTGACCGCCGCGCATCCCACCATCGCTCCGTTGCTTCTTTACGTTGCTGCAGAGTTCCCGTTTGAGACACGGGAGCGGGTTGCCGTCTACCAATCCGAACTGTTCGTCGACGTCCTGCCGCCTGCGACTCGGCGCTTCGAGGCCGAAGGCGTCGGCCACGTAATCTGGACAGCGGCGGCCAGCGGTGACCGTCCTGAGCCCGGTGCGTGGAACGACAGTCTTGAGATAATGCGTCACCGGATGCTCGTTGAGACAAATCCGATTGCTGCATGTTTCGTCGGGGGCATGGAAGGAATCCGAGACGAATACTCCCTATTCACGGATCATTTCCCAGAACGCCCGACCTACCCCGTCGGCCGACCTGGTGGCGAGGCTCGGGCGCTACTCACCTTCGACGATGACAGGCCATCGTGGCTAAAGACTCGATTGGCAACTGAGGATACGTACCCCGCCCTGTGGCGCGCAGTGATCGGTGATCTGGAAGAAAACAGATAACAGATACGTACTGGCGTCCTGTTATAACTATGAGGCAGGGACTCATCCACTGTGATTAAGCAGGCGACTATTGACAGTGGCCGCAGGCAGCTTCGTCTTTTCGATAAAAATTCCAATACAGGCTGTGCCGTTCTCTCATCTTGTGAGAATCGTGTGAATCCACGGACCGACAGAGATTACCACTCCACCAAGTATGAGTGGGACGTATACCGGCGCGATCGCCCATGACCAAATGTCACGGCGATCAGGCCAGTAGTTGTCTTTTCGGCCCTCGGTCGCTGCCAATGCTGGATTCATTGAGAAGTGAGGAACGTCCCCGCCCTCTGCGACCTCGTCGTAGAGCCTGCGGAAAGCGCGCTCCTGCTTCAGGTAGTTCGCGTCCAGAATTCCGAACACGAGGAGTGCGAACATACCCAACACCGCAACAAGTGGAGAACTCTCGGCCAGAGCGTACCCGTACGTCGCGGTCACGATCGGCAGTACCCACGTCTTCGCTGTCGCCGATGACTGAGACATCCGCGAAATGATCGACTGGATGAATGCAAGGTGCTGGCGTCGGTCATCCGCCGATGGTATTGGGGACGAGGTGCTCACTGTCCCTCGAACCGCGTCGGCGGCGCGGTCCAGTGAATCAGCGCTCTCGGCGGATCCATCCGGCCAGAGGTCCGGCATCCGGTCGCCTTCCCAACGCGGCACAAGATGTACATGCAAGTGCATCACCGTCTGGGTCGCCACCCGACCGTTCGACTGAATGACATTAAGCCCATCCGGCGCCAGGGCGGCTCGTATTGCGCGAGCTACCCGGACAGCTGCTTCCGAGACTGCCGCCGCTTCGGATTCCTGCAGGGCCCACAGGTCGGGGATGTGCCGCCGCGGAATGATGAGGGTATGTCCCCGCGTTGCCGGTTCGAGTGGAAAGAACGCAACCACCTGGTGGTCTCGATACACCTCGCGCACGTTAGGATCGCGCCCCTCCACGATGCGGCAGAAGGGACACGCGGGGTCAGTACCTGTCACGCCGTCCTCACGACACCGCGGTCCGACCAAGTCTCAAGGTTCTCCCGAAGCACGTTGTAGGTCGCTTGGGAATTGATCTTTCCGGCCCCGTCAATTCGAGTTGGGTCGAAAATCGGGACAGAGGTGCTGATCCCGGCCTCCTTGAATGGATCCGCTCCGGCGCGGTCCACGGACCCCATCGACGAGAGCCCATGGATCCGAACACCGAGAAGCGGCTTACGGTCTCGCCATGCCTTGGTTATTTCGTACTGCACCCAAGGTCGAGTAGCGGTCTGCTGGCCGACGAGCACGATCACCGCTCTCTTGTACTTCATCTTCTCGTCGATCCACGCCTCGACCGCAGCGCGCCCTCGCCCCTTCACCTGCTCCCACTCTTGTGCATTCAACAGCGGCTGTCCTTCCAGCGCGTTGACGTTGCGCACCAACTGCACGCGATGCACGTCGCGGGTGTAGTGGAAGCTATAAAAGACAGTCTTAGCCATGAGTCTCCACCGTGCCGGCGGCAGAGCTCATCTCTGCCAGTTGAGAAGAGAATAGCCGGATGCACCGACACCGAGTCCGGTCATGGAGCGGGGGATCAGCTCAAGGTCCGCCGCTCGTCGTTCATTGCTGGTTCAGTTCTGACCCGGCAGTGCGGGAACTCGACAGCGCGGGGAGGTGCTTGTACCGCACGGCCGGAACAGGGCAGGGGCTAATGAGGAGCCAGAGTTTGAGTATGGGGTACTGCGCGAGTTCGACATCCTACTCAAGAACGGGCACACCTAACTCCCCGTTTGAGCGACAGAGTGGGCTGCAGCCGAGCTCTACAAGAAAGCGCTAGATTGATTCGATGAGTCCCCACCAGGAGCGTCCAAAGACAAGATCGAAAAGTTAGGATATGCTGACGCTACGGATGCTGAATTGCTGAAAGAAATCATTGAAGCGCAAGTCCTGACTGCACGCTCCGCCTTCTTCTGTCTCACTGGTTAGTGCGAGTATCCACGCCTCGTTATCGAAAACCGTACGACCACCATCCTTTGTTCAAGAAAGGTCGCCATGCCGCATCGGACGTTCTTTAGCTTTCATTACGAGCTCGACGTTCAACGATCCTCGGTCGTTCGAAAAAGTTCGCAATTCAAGGAAGGAATTACGGCGGAATGGATTGATGCCTCACTGTGGGAAGAAACGAAGAAAGATGATTTCGCTATCCGTCGCCTCATCGCCAAGGCGCTTGAGCGGACAACCGTCACGGCTGTGTTGATCGGAAGCCGGACGGCAAACCGCCATTGGGTTCAACATGAGATAAGGGAAAGCCTTGCACGGCGCAATGGGCTTTTTGGAATATACACCCATAACATTCCGGGTTTTGATGGCAAGACTGCCATCAAGGGAGCAAACCCGCTTCCATCTTGGGCTCAAACATATGACTGGGTTTTAGACGACGGTTATCAAAATCTAGGAAAATGGGTAGACTCGGCATACGCATCTCGATCATAGAGCGCTAATGTTGCGAATGAGGCAGAGGAATAGAGGTGACCGCAGATGGCGTTGTACACGCAAAGCGAAGTTCGCGCAGTAGCGAATCGGCGCATCGCAGCAAGCCGATATACTGATGCTGGTGAACTGCTGACCAGATCTATGGTACCTAGTCCGGGTCAACGGTTCGATGTATTTCTTAGCCATAGTTTTCAGGATGCGCAGTTAATACTTGGCGTTGTGGAGATACTTCATTCGGTCGGTGTGTCCGTTTACGTTGACTGGGTGGTTGATCCAGGACTGCACCGATCGAATGTCAACCGGGCCACTGCAGAACGCCTACGAGTCCGGATGAAATCATGTAACTCATTGATTTTCGCAAGCTCGACTACATCTTCCACGTCGAAGTGGATGCCTTGGGAGTTGGGATTCTTTGACGGTCTCCGCGGTGAGCGGATAGCGATCATGCCGCTTGAGGGTTCTTCTGGAACTAGTCGTGGCCAAGAATACCTGGAACTTTATCCTCAAATCGAGAAAGTGGCTCTCACTGACGGGAGGAAAGTTCCCGCCGCTGTGCGTATAAACGGTCGACGGGAGTACATTCTCCTCGGAGACCTCGCTAGAAATCCTGTTCGGTACAGGTCTTTTAGTTAGACAGCGATGGGGAAACAACTGCGTTTCGGCTGGCCCTCCGCGCATCCAAAATGCAGCACTACCGCATGATTGATGGATAATCGTGCTTATCCATCAAATGCTGGGGCCTTGTAGGTGACACCTGACCCTCGGACCTGAGTTGCACCAGGTAAGTCGGTTTCCGGGGTAGTCGCGGACATTTGTGCAGGTAGCGGCGGTGCGTTGCCGGAAAGTGGCACACTAACGGCTCGGTAGACTCCGCCCCGTGGCCGCCTACATCCGCAAAGTCCGCACCGCCTCGGGAGCAACCGCGGTGCAGATCGCGGCCAAGCAGGGCCGCCGCGACAAGGTCCTCGAGCACCTCGGATCGGCCCACACCGACAGCGAACTCGCCGCCCTGCTCGAAACCGCTCGAACCAAGCTGCTCGCCGGCCAGCAAGAGCTCGACCTCGACCTGGGCACCACCAGCTCTGCACCGACGATCACCGGGAAACGCTCCCGCTGGCTGATCGAGGTCATCGCTGCGGCCTGGCGACGTCTCGGCTTCGATGTGCGCGACAACGACGCGTTCTTCCAGCTCGTGGCAGCCCGCCTCGTCGAGCCGACGTCGGTTGCGGATGCGGGCAGAGTGCTGCGGGAGATCGGGATCGCCCCGGCCCACCGCAACACCTTCGTGCGGACCCTGCAGCGATGCACTGGCCACGGGTACCGCGACGACATCGCACGACGCTGCTTCGAGCATGCCGCCACCGCGGGGGATCTGAACCTGCTGCTCTACGACGTCACGACCTTGTATTTCGAAGCGGAGAAGGAAGACGAGCTCCGTAAGGTCGGCTACTCCAAGGAGCGGCGGGTCGACCCGCAGATCGTCGTCGGGCTGCTCGTCGATCGCACCGGATTCCCGTTGGAGATCGGATGTTTCGAAGGAAACCACGCCGAGACCCGCACCATCGTGCCCATCGTGCGCCAGTTCCAGGCCCGCCACAATATCGAGGGGGTGGAGATGGTCATCGCCGCCGACGCCGGGATGTTGTCGGCGACGAATCTCAAGGATCTCGATGCCGCCGGGCTGAAGTTCATCGTCGGTTCGCGGGTGACGAAGGCCCCGGCGGATCTGGCCAGTCATTTCCACTGGAACGGGGACGTGTTCACCGACGGGCAAATCATCGACACCGTCACCCCACGGCACGCCAAGAGCACGGTCAACGACCTCACCCGTCGCAGCGAGCCGGTGTGGGCGCCGGCCGACACGACGGCGTGGCGGGCGATCTGGGCGTACTCGACCAAGCGTGCCCTGCGGGACAACCAGACGCTGAACGCGCAGGAAGCCCGGGCCCGGGAGGTCGTCGACGGCACCCGTGCTGCTAGAACACCGCGGTTCGTCAAGAGCACCGCGAAGGGCAAATCCCTCGATACCGATGCTCTGGCCCGGGCGCGTTCCCTGATCGGTCTGAAAGGCTACGTGACGAACCTGCCTGTCTCGCTGATGAATCCACAGGAAGTCATGGCGAAGTATCACGATCTGTGGCATGTCGAGCAGTCGTTTCGGATGTCGAAGACCGACCTGCGGGCCCGCCCGATCTTCAGTCACACCCGCGATTCCATCGAGGCGCACCTGACCACCGTGTTCGCCGCGTTGGCGATCTCACGCTATCTGCAGGACGCGACCGGGATGTCGATCCGGAAGATCGTGCGGACCCTGCGTCCCTTGCAGGAAGTCACAATCACGATCGCCGGCCACGAGCACACCGCCTTCGATCCGCTCACCGACGACGCCGTGCACATCCTCGATTCCCTCGGCATCGCGAATCCCCGGTCAGGGTTGGCACACTAATCTGGTGCAACTCGGGTGACCCTCGGCGCCGACTCGTCGTCGAACTCAAACCAATGAGAGCAGGTAGGTGAGGGCCGCGACGGCCGGAGTAGCACTCACTGCGACGAAACACTTCGTCGCCAGGGGGCGGGGGTCTTGCGGATCGGCGCGGTAGCGTCGGCGTCGCTGAGCCAGTCCTGTACAGGTGGCACCGATGGCGATGCAGCTCAGGGCAGTGGCGGCCAGCATGGGCAGTGATGGTCGATCCGTCCAACTTTGCCAGCAGACTACGGTCACACATGCGGCGGTGAGTACCGTACGTCGCCACGCGAGGGCTGTGTGTCACGCCATGACTGTCTCGCCGAGGGCGTCGTAGGCTGCACGCAGGTACTGCTCGCTACGGGCCGATCCGATGATGCCTGGCCCCATCTTGTTCATCACGTAGGTGAACGTCATCCGGCGGTCGAGGTCCATCACTGTCATCGATCCACCCCATCCACCCCAGAAGCAGATCCGGCCCTCCGGGATGCTCGGCGTGGTGTCGGGGCGCGGCAGCGCGTATCCGATGCCCCGCCGGAACGGCACACCGAGGACAAGGTCGACGTCGTTGTTCTGCTCTTCGAAAATCCTGTCGATCGAGGTGCTGTGGAGGAGGCGGATGCCGTTGCTCTCACCGCCCAGCGTGATCGGCGAGAGGATCCGAGCGAGCGAGCGTGCGTTGCCGTGACCATTGAGGGCTCCCATGTCGGCGTGCCGCCATCCGGAAGTATTGGCCGCGTTCGCGTCGGCTACCGGTCCCGTCATCGTCTTCACCATGACGCTGTCGGGATCGAGTGCGGCGAGATCGATGTCGAAGGGGGGCGGTGCGACGATCTCGGCGAGACGGCCCCAATCGTTCTCGCGGGCGCCGATCTGGAAGTCGGCAGCGAGCGGACCGGCGATATGTGTGGTGACGAACTCCTTGAACGGGCGGCCGGTGATGCGGCGGACGATTTCTCCGATGAGGTGGCCCTGGTTGTTGGCGTGGTAGCCGGCGGCCGAACCCGCCGGCCACCATGGTGCCTGCTGCGCGAGCAGGGTCGTCGACTTGTCCCAGTCGTACATGTCCTCGAGGACGAAAGGCTGCTCCCAGCCCGACACCCCGGAGGTGTGCGAGAGAATGTGCCGTACCTCGATGTCGCTCTTGCCGTTGACGGCGAACTCGGGCCAGTAGCGCGCGACGGGTGCGTCGAGGTTCAGCTCGCCGGCGTCGACGAGCATCAGTGCCGCCAATGCCAGTACCGACTTCGTGCTCGACCACACGTTGACGATGGTGTCCTCGGTCCACGGCGTGGACCGGGCCTGGTCGCGGAAACCTCCCCAGATGTCGACGCGCGTCTCTCCGTCGATGTCGACGACGAGGGAGGCACCGAGCTCTTCCCCGGACGAGACGTTCTGCTCGAAAATGTGGCGCACGGCGGCGAATCGGTCGTCGCAGAATCCGCCGATGGTCGGTTCATCCATAGTGGTGTCCTCGAGATCTGGGTGGGTGGGGGCGCCGGATCCCGTCGGGTCGACGGGATCCGGCGTGTCGTGGCCGGAGCGCTCAGCGGAAGGTGAGGCCGTCGAAGCTGTCCGCCGCAAGCCAGTGGTCCATCATGCGGAAGAACGCTGCCGAGCCTGCCGGATAGCCGACGTTGAGCCGATCCTTCAGTTCGGCGGGTTTGCCTTCGTTGTTGTAGTAGCCCGGAGTGCATTCGGGATTACCGAGGGGCCGGCCGTGGTCGAGGAGAAGCTGCACCCACGCCTGCTCGGCTTCCTTCGTCGTCTCGACGCTGGATGTGCCGGTGGTCAGCACGTGATCGACTATCGCGGCGACGACGCGGGCGGCTTCGACGAAGTTGTGGGGAATGTTGGATCCGAGGGCTGCGCCCTGCATCAACTGGAGCACGAACAGGTTGGGGAATCCGTAGGTGTGCATGCCGTGGAGGGTTCGTGTGCCCTCCGCCCAATGCTCCGAGAGTTTGACCCCGTCGCGTCCCGTTGTGTCGAATCCGGCACGGTCGGTGTAGTCGGTGCCGAGGAATTCGAACCCGGAGGCGTAGACGATGCAGTCCACCTCGTACTCGACGCCGGCAACGACCACGCCGTTCTCGGTGATGCGCTCCACCCCTTTGCCGCCGGTGTCGACGAGGTGTGTGTTGGGCCGATTGAACGCCGGCAGGTAGTCGTCGTGGAAGCACGGGCGCTTGCACATCTGACGGAACCAGGCCTTGAGCTGTGCGGCAGTGGCGGGATCGGTGACGAACTCGTCGACGCGGGCGCGGATGCGCTCCATCTGCTCGTCGTCGGCCTCCTCGAGGGCCCGTTGCACATTTTCCGGCGAGTACTGCTCGATCGGCACGGATCCGACGGCTGCACGCATCCTCTGGCCGAGCGCGGTCCACCCGTCCTGGACGAGATCCTCGTGTTCGATCGCCAACTCGCTCGGGTCGGTGAGCACGCCGTCCCAGATGGCGGTGAAACTGTCCAGCCATCGCTTCTGCCAACCGGGTGTCGCGATCTGCTCGAACCACTTCTCGTCGATCGGGTGGTTTCCCCGCTCATCGACCGCCGACGGCGTGCGTTGGACGACGTACAGCTCCCCGCAGTACTTCGCCAATTCAGGCACGCATTGCACCGCGGTCGCGCCGGTTCCGATCACCGCAACACGCTTGTCCGCCAGCTTGTCCATCGGCGCGCCCAGCACGTCGCCGCCGGTGTAGTCGTAGTCCCACCGACTGGTGTGGAACGACTTGCCGCGGAACGATTCGATCCCGGGGATGCCCGGCAACTGCGCCACGTGCAGCGGGCCGGTGCCCATACCCACGAATTGGGCCGTGAAGTGGTCACCCCGGTTCGTCGAGATCCGCCAGCGCTGGTCGCGCTCCTGCCAGACCAGGTCGGTGACCTCGGTGTGGAACAGCGCGTCGTCGTACAAACCGAAGTGTTTGCCGATTCGTTGGCAGTGTTCGAGGATCTCCGGGCCGTGCGCATACTTCTCGGTGGGCATGTAGCCGGTTTCCTCGAGCAGCGGCATGTACACCATGGCCGCGGTGTCACACATCGCGCCGGGGTACCTGTTCCAGTACCAGACGCCACCGAAGTCGCCGGCCTTGTCGATGATGCGAACGCTCTCGACTCCGGATTCTCGAAGGCGTGCGGCGGTGACCAGGCCGGAGAAGCCGCCGCCGATGAATGCGAACGTCACATGGTCGAGCTTGGGTTCGCGGGGCGTGACCGGCATGTACGGGTCGTGCGACCCGCCGTCCACGCGATCGAGGCGAATGTACTGGTCGTTTCCGTCCGGTCGGATCCGCTTGTCGCGCTCTTCCGCATACTTCCTCCGGAGCGCTTCACGGTCGATGCTCGTCGTCATCACGGGACCTTTCACAGTCGTGGTTCCTCGTCACCGGGCTCATCACGCGCAGCGCTGCGCTGTCACGTCTTTCGGCGACCGAGATCAGGGAGTCGCGGTTTCTGCGGCGCCGCTTCTTCCGGGCGAAGGCGGTGTAAGTAAGTATTTACTTTAATACCGGGTGTGTCAAGGGTCACAGGGAAAGGCGCTGGAGGTCACCTCTCGGTGTGCTCCCGCCTCGGCGCGCCGGGGACCGGCCGCGGCGTCGCCTCTCGACGCCGGTCCGTACGACACGAGCCGCCGGCGGGCCCTTCCCTCCGAGCGGGGCACCGCCAGCCCCCGGAGGGTGTTCCGGGCCGTGCGTGCCATCGCTTCCGGGCCCGGGGGTGCGTCTCGGTTCCGCTAGTCTTGGGCTATGGAGTACTTGCTTACTACCGTTGTCGCGTCGCGATGAGTGAAGCTCGCCGGCCCGCAGCGGCGCCGGCGTCCGCGGGGACGCAAACGCGATTGACCGCGGACGAACGCCGGGTGCAGATCATCGAGGCGGCTCGTCAGGTCTTTCAGCGCACCGGCCTCGCCGGTGCCCGGACCCGGGACATCGCCGCGGCAGCCGGGGTGAACGAGTCGCTGTTGTACCGCCACTTCAGGTCGAAGGAGGAACTGTTCGAGGCTGCGGTCGCAGCGCCCCTCGAAGAGGCGGTGGCCAAGCTGGTCGAGCTGTCCGGAACGCCGCCGGCCGATTTCGACAGTACCGGCGACCTCATGCACGAGCGAACGTACCGCTTCGTGCGCGACCTGCTGTCCGCCATGGACGAGATCGGTCCGCTGTTGGGGATCGTACTGTTCGGGCAGGCCGACCGGGCCGCCGAGTACTTCCGCAAGCGCATCGAACCATCGTTGGAACAAATCCGAAAGGTGGTCGACGCCAACATGGTTGCGTGGTCGCATCGGGAGTTCGATTCCGACCTGACGGTGCGCCTCACGCTGGGAATGACCTGGTTTCTCTCGATCTCGGACAAGCTGAGCGGCCGGCAGCGTGACCTGTCTGCAACGGCGGACAGCATCACGAAAATGATCTTGCAGGGACTGGGTTCCCCGCAGGGGAGCGGACCCGCAAAGCCCCCGCGTGCTCGCACATCGGCGCCTCGGAAGCGACCGTCGGGCCGCTGACCGTCTGCCGCCCTGTGTATCGGGCGCGTGCGCGCTCGAGTCGGCAACCTACGAGCGCCCCTCGCATCCCGTAATCGGCACGGCGGCGAGCGGAACGGACGATCTCACACGCGACGACTTCGCGACGGTGGTCGAAGTCCTCACCGGCACACCCCTGGCTCTGCGTCACAGTTGAACCGGCGATGACCACGGGGCATGCCGTCGGTGGCCGGTGTTCTGGGTATGGAGCACGTTAGGCTCCTGCGCTGTCACGAAACACCGTTCCGGCGCGATCCGACGTGAGACATGCAGGGGCACCCCGATATACGCACAAAGTTGGGAAAGTGCGAACGGTTGAGATTACGTAATATGTTGATCTACAGTAGTTTTCGTGCTCCATAAGTCCGAGCTCTCATGGGAACGAGAGGCAGGACGAGCGCACGCGCACGGCCTGGTCGGCGGTGGCGGCGCGGTGAAGGCGTTGTCGGGGGGGCGGCCATAGCGTGACTGCTGCGCTTGTCGTGCGTACCGGAGGGGATTGTCCGCGGCCGACAGCACCGACGTACCGGATGTCACCACGTGGGACGGGATGATTCACTGACTCGTCGAGTCGTTCACCGGCCAGCCGGTGGGGCTGGTCATCGACCTCGGACCGTTCAGAGCCCGGGTATCCGGGGCAACTCCGGTAGGGGGAGCGGCGGCGGAGGCGGGGGAAGTGCCGGCAGCTGGAACTGTGGCAGACCGGGTACGAGCGGGGCTGGTTCCGGCGGGGGTGCAGGAGCCGATGCGTCGGCAGGCGCGCTGTTCTGCGTCTGCGGGGTGAAGGGTGCCTGAGTCGCGCTCTGGGTTTGCGGCTGGTCCGCGGTACGACCCTGGCCGGGGGCCGGGGGCTGCGTGCCGGCCACCGGTGGGGTGCTTTCCGGAGGCGGAGCTACCGCCGGGATCTTCGTGGGCTGTGGCAACACTGCTTGCCGCGCCGGTGCCTGCGTGTTCTCTTGCGTGACGGTGGGGTGTGCGTCGGAACCCTGCAGCAACGCGGCGCCGAGGCCGATCGCAGCGACGGCGGTGACGACACTGCCGGCGAGAAGAAGGCCCCGACGCTTCCGCGACGGTGGGGTGGTGTCGACGGTGTGCCGGGTGTCGATGGTGTCGCTCGTCTCGTGTGGCGCGGGTACCTCGGTCGGGAACACGGCCGCGCCGGTTGCCGGGCGGGCCAGCAGCGCCGCACCCTCCGCCGCGACGAGCTCGGGCTGTGCGGGCACGATCACCGGAAGCTCGAGCCACGACTCCATCACGGAGGTGACCAGCGGAATGTTCGCGCCGCCCCCGATGAGAACCGCGGCGTCGGGGGTGCGTCCCGAGCGGCGGATGACCTCACGGGTGAGGCGGGCCGACGCCTTCACAGGGCTGTCGATGAGCGAATCGAAGTTGTCCTGGGAGAGCAGCAGCAGGCCACCGTCGCCCGGCATGCACACCGCGCCCTTGGTGGACAGCTGCTCCTTCGCGTCGCGGCACCTGGCGGCGAGGGCGAGCTGTGCTGCGGTGTCGTCGGGCTGGGTGAAGCGGTGCAGTGCGAGGTGGTGGTCGTAGATCAGCCGGTCGACGAGGTCGCCGCTGATCTGGTCCGAGCGTGCGGTGCTCAGCACGATCCCGGTGGTGCGGTCGACGACGGTGACGGTGAGGCCGGAACTGCCGAGGTCGTAGAACACGAGCGTCTCGTGGTCGCCGAGCTCCCCGGACGTCTCCAGCATCTCGAGCGCGGCCGTCACTTCGGGCACCAGGTGGAAGTTGCCGATCTCCAGTCGGGTCATCGCGGCCTGGACGGCACCGGCCTGTGCCTGGTTCCGGTACGCGACGCCGATGGCGTCTACCTCGTCGATCTCGTCGGTTTCGGTGAGCACCGTTTCGAGGGATTCGGCGGTCGGGTCCCCCGGCCGTTCGAGCGTCGCGGTCACCGACCGTGACCGGAAGACCGGACCGTGGGGGCTCTCGGCGTCGCGGCATGCGAAGCGCACAGCGCTGGCCCCGACCGACACACCGAGAACTGACGTCATGACGCCGACTATAACGGTTCGGTCACGGGTCGTGCGAGGTGCCGACTCGGCCGGATCAGCCCGCGACGTCGTGCAGATGGTGCTCGACGTCGTGCAGCAGGTATCGACACAACTGAGCAATGGTGAACCTGCGGCCGTCGCTGCGCAGGCCGTCGCGCTCCCAGTCCTCGACGCCCTCGACGATCTTCACGGTCTCGTCGGTGCGTGCCGCGATCTGCCGGGCGACCTCGGCGGGATCTGCTGCCCAGAACCGCCGACGGATCGCCTCGGCCTCGCCGTCGTAATCGGCGAACACCGGGGTGTCTTCGGTGATCATCGCCCGCCCCCGCTGCCCGAGGACGGCGATGAGGTCACGCGAGTGGCAGGCGTACTCGAGCGTCGACCACACCGTCGGAGCGGGACGCTCGGCGACGTCCGGCCGTCGCAGCACGGCCTGCCAGCGGTGCACGCCCGCTCGCAATCGTGCACCGGTCGTGGCCGGATCGTGCGGCGCGTACCCGCACTCGGGGCACCCTCCGTCGAGCACGAAGGTCCAGTCGCGAGTGTCGGGCGTAGCGGGTTCGGGCGCGATGTCCATGGCACCCATGGTGCCGCCGTACGGGCTCCTCCGGATCCGGATCGATCGGGTCGCCTCGGTATCGCTGTAGCGGCCTTACCGGGCGACCTCGCGGCGGTCGTCGGCGAGCCGTCGCGTGCGGCCCGCCCGGTCGAGTTGGTCGAGCAGCGGGAGCACCACCCGGCGAGTCGTCTGCAGCCGCTCGCGCGCGGCACTGGTCGTGAACGGCTGTTCGAGCTCCCGGAGCCGTGCGACGGCTGCGTCGCCGGCGTCGGGGAGCAGGACGATCCCCGGGGCGACCCGCCACAGCTGCCCGCTGCGATGCGCTGCTCCCAGAGCGCGGTCGTCGAGGCCGAGTTCGCGAAGCCGATCGGCGGTCGGGGCGACGAACGGAGCGGCCAGCAGGTCGCGGCGCACCACGTCGACGGCCTTCCGGACATCGCTCGGCAGCACGTCGGCTCCGGGTCCGACGACCCGGCCTCCGACGACCCGCAGCGGCGGGCGCACCAGCGCTCGGACCAGGTCGGGGGCAGGGAGTCGCAGCTGCGAGGCCAGAACGGTCAACGGGACGGCCGGATCCAGCGGGTGTGCGCGGGCATGCTCCTCGACGAGTGCGGGCAGCCGGTCGGCGACCGCTTTCGCGAAGGCGGGTGCGACGAGCCACGGCCCGACCACCAGGTGGTCGCCCTCCTGGCGAGGAATGCCCAGCTGACGTAGCCGATCCTGGTGCAGGAGTCCGCGGCGGCCGAGCTCGTCGGCCAGGTGTGGAGTGCCGTCGGCGCCCGCGAGTCGGCGGGCGCGGCGTGCCGCGGCACCGCGGCGCCGCAGGCGGGGCGGGTCCGGATCGAGTACGTCGGCCCGCCAGATCATCCGGCGGCCCGGGTCGCGCAGCAGGGCACGGTCACCGATTCGGAGTGGCAACGGCCGGTCGAGGGTGAGTCTGACGAGATCGTCTCCGAGTGGGCGGCAGCGGACACCGACGTCCGCGGCCCCGACGTGCAGCACGGGGCTGACAGGGGGCCGGTCCGAGCCCGTGATGCGCACGTCCACGACGGAAGTGTGATGCCACGCGCCGGGGGTCACGAGCACACGGCCGCGGGCCAGGTCGTCGATTCGGCCGGTGACATTGAGAGCGACCCTGGCCACGCCGCTCACCGCCTCCCGGTCGCGCCCGAGTGCCTGAACCCCGCGCACCCGCAGCGGTGTGTCGCCGAGAGCGAGGGTGTCGCCGACCCGGACCGTCCCGGCGGGAAGCGTTCCGGTGACGACGGTCCCGGCTCCGCGCACGGTGAACCGGCGGTCCACCCAGAGCCGGACATCGGCGTCCGGGTCCGGGTCCGGCAGGGCGGCGACCGTCGTCGCCAGAGCGGCGCGGAGGTCGTCGAGGCCCTCTCCGGTGTGGCCGCTCACGGCGACGACGGGAGCTCCCACCAGACCGGTGCGAGCGACCTCCGCGGCGGCCCGCGCGGCGGCGGGACCCGGATCGGCGAGGTCGGCGCGGGTCACCGCGACGACCGCGTGCCGCACACCCAGGGCGTCGAGCGCGGCGAGGTGCTCGGCTGCCTGGGGCATCCACGGGTCGTCGGCGGCCACCACGAACAGGGCGGCCGGGACCGGGCCCACCCCGGCGAGCATGGTGGTCAGGAACCGCTCGTGTCCGGGGACGTCGACGAAGGCGACCTCTCCCACCCCCGGCCAGGAGGTCCAGCAGTAGCCCAGCTCGATGGTCAGCCCCCGCCGCTGTTCCTCGGCCAGCCGATCGGGGTCGGCCCCGGTCAGCGCTTTCACCAGCGTGGACTTGCCGTGGTCGACGTGCCCCGCGGTCGCGACGACGTGCATCAACGCTCCTCGAGCTCGGCGGCGCGTCGTACGGCATCGACCAGGTGGTCGTCCTCCTCGGGAGCGACCGTCAGCAGGTCGAGCAGCAGCCGGCCACGCTCGAGGCGGCCGACGACGGGGGGCTCGCCCCGGCGCAGCGGACCGGAGAGGCGCTCGGGCAGCGCGATCGCGATGCTGGGCAGGACCACGTCCGGGGCTCCGCCGCCGCCCACCACGCCTTCGGAATCGACCACCTCCGGCTCCGTTTCGGCCGGGAGCGCCGCGCAGATCGTCCGGGCCCGGTGCCGAAGGTCGTCCGGCCGGCGGGCCAGCGCAGCCGGTACGGGAGGCGTCGGTCCGGTCAGCGTGGCCTCGAGCGCCGCCAGGGTGAGCTTGTCGACGCGCAGCGCACGGGCGAACGGGTCGCGTCGCAGCCGCTCCACCAGTCCGGCCTCGCCGAGCAGCAGCCCGGACTGCGGGCCCCCCAGCAGCTTGTCGCCCGAGGCGGTCACGAGGTCGGCTCCGGCGCGCAGCACGCTGGTGGCGTCGGGCTCGTTCGGCAGGCGCGGATGAGGGGCCAGCAGTCCCGACCCGATGTCGGCCACGACGGGAACGCCCAGTCCCGTCAGCTCCCGGACCGACACCGACGACGTGAAGCCGCTGACCGTGAAGTTGGAGGGATGCACCTTGAGAACGAAGGCGGTGTCGGAGTCGACCGCCGCGGCATAGTCGCTCAGGCGCACCCGGTTGGTCGTACCGACCTCCCGCAACCTGGCGCCCACCGACTCCAGCAACTCCGGGATCCGGAAGCCGTCGCCGATCTCGACCAGCTCGCCCCGCGCGATCACGACCGAGCGGCCGCCGCGGGCGAGCACCCGGGTGACCAGTGCGAGGGCGGCGGCGCCGTTGTTGACCACGTGGACGGCGCCGGCGTCGGGCACCTGCGCGGCGAGTGCCTCGAGAGCGCCGCGCCCGCGCCGGCCGCGCCTGCCGGTGGCCAGATCGAGCTCGACGTCGGTCGCGCCGGCCGCCGTGCTCACGGCGTCCACCGCGGCGCGAGAAAGCGGGGCGCGTCCGAGGTTGGTGTGCACCACCACGCCGGTCGCGTTGACCACGCGGCGCAGGGTGGTCGCGCCGGCCGGCAGCAAGGCGACCGCGTGGTCGACGACGGCGGCCGGCTCGATCTCGCCGTCGCGGCACCGCTGCTGGGCCGCGACCACCGCTTCCTTGACCAGACGGGTACCGAGCCGGTCGACGGCCGCACGCAGGCGCGGCTCCGCCAGGACCTGGTCGGTGCGGGGGATTCCCCGCCTCGGATCCGGCACGCGCCTCCTCATCCCACGGCTGACGGAAGAACTGGCGGAGGCGGACGGGAATCGAACCCGCCTGGCCCAGCTACTGGGCCACAACGGTTTTGAAGACCGCGTCCGTCACCAGACGAGAACCGCCTCCGCGCTCACCTTAACCGGAAGTCGAACCCGGGGTCGCAGTCGGCCGTATGTTGAGGCCATGACCGCACACGTCGACCTGCCCGAGGCCACCTTCCGGCTCACCCAGTTCGCCGCCGGTGGCGGCTGCGCCTGCAAGGTCCCGCCGGGTGAGCTCGAGCGAGTGCTCGGTGGTCTACCGGGAGGCCGCGCGACGGGCGACCTGTTGGTCGGTGTGGAGAACGGTGACGACGGCGCCGCGGTCCGGATCGACCCGGCGCCCGACGGGAGCGGCCGGGCGGTGATCGTGACTGCCGACTTCTTCACCCCGGTCGTCGACGACCCCTACGACTGGGGACGAATCGCCGCCACCAACGCCATGTCCGACGTCTACGCGATGGGGGGCACGCCGATAGTTGCGGTCAACCTGCTCGGCTGGCCGCGGGAGATCGTCCCCTTCGAACTGGCCGCCGAGGTGATGCGGGGCGGTGCCGACGCGTGCGCCGAGGCCGGCGCTCACCTCGCCGGCGGGCACAGCATCGACGACCGCGAGCCGAAGTACGGGCTCGCGGTCACCGGGCTGGGGGACCCGGACCGGTTGCTGCGCAACGACGCTGCCGAGCCGGGCCTGCCGCTCACCCTCACCAAGCCGCTCGGTCTCGGCATCCTCAACAACCGCCACAAGGCCACCGGCGAGCGGTTCGACGAGGCGGTCGCGGTGATGACGACCCTCAACCGCGACGCGGCACAGCTCGCCCACGCGGGCGGGGTCCGTGCCGCCACCGACGTGACGGGCTTCGGCCTGCTCGGGCACCTGATGAAGATGATGCGGGCCAGCGGCACGACTGCCGTCCTCGACGCCGCGAGCGTGCCGTATGTCGGCGGGGCGAGGGAATCGCTCGCCGAGGGGTTCGTGCCGGGCGGGAGCCGCCGCAACCTCGAGTGGGTTCGCAAGGAGGTGGACGCCGACGTGGACGAGGACGAACTGCTCCTGCTCGCCGACGCGCAGACGTCCGGCGGCCTGTTGGTCGTCGGGGAACTGCCCGGCCATCCCGTCATCGGCGAAGTGGTTCCCGCCGGCGCGCACGCGATCCGGGTGCGCTGACGCGGCGCCCGCGGGCGACATCCCGAGCGACCTGCGCCGGTGTCCCCGATACCCGGCACGACACGAACTCAGCCGGTAGGTTTGGGATCGACAGCGCACCGGAGGAGGTTCGATGGCGGAGAAGGATACGTCCCTCCCATGGCCCGTCCTGCGCCAGTTCCTCGGTAAGGATCTGCTCGGGCGCGGCAAGGCGGCGCGGTCGCGACGTACCGACGAGATCGAACCGCGCACCTCGACCGCCGATCGGGTCGCGCGCAGTGTGTGTCCCTACTGCGCCGTCGGATGCGGACAGAAGATCTTCGTCAAGGACGAGCGGATCGTCCAGATCGAAGGGGATCCCGACAGCCCGGTCAACCGCGGGCGACTGTGTCCCAAGGGATCTGCGAGCAAGAATCTCGTCACCAGCGATTTGCGCGAGACCCGGGTCCGCTACCGCCGGCCCTACGGCACCGAATGGGAAGACCTCGACCTCGACACGGCCATGGAGATGGTCGTCGACCGCGTGCTGCAGACCCGGCACGACACCTGGCAGGAACTCGACGAGAAGGGTCGCCGCGTCCGGCGCACGATGGGCATCGCCAGCCTCGGCGGCGCCACGCTGGACAACGAGGAGAACTACCTCATCAAGAAGCTGTTCACGGCGATGGGGGCGATCCAGGTCGAGAACCAGGCCCGCATATGACACTCCGCCACCGTCCCCGGTCTGGGGACCAGCTTCGGGCGCGGCGGCGCCACCGGCTACACAGCCGATCTGGCCAACGCTGACTGCATCATCATTCAGGGCTCCAACATGGCCGAGGCCCACCCGGTGGGCTTCCAGTGGGTCGTGGAGGCCCAGAAGCGGGGTGCCCGCGTCATCCACGTCGATCCGCGCTTCACCCGCACCAGCGCGGTGGCGGACACGCACGTGCCGATCCGGGTCGGCAGCGACATCGCCTTCCTCGGCGGCATCGTCAACTACGTACTGAGCAACGGGCTGGATTTCCGCGAGTACGTCGTCAACTACACCAACGCCCCGGTGCTCGTCAGCGACAAGTTCGTCGACACCGACGACCTCGACGGTCTCTTCTCGGGCTTCGATCCCGAGAAGCGGACCTACGACCCGACGAGCTGGCAGTACGACGTCGAGGACGAGCCGGGTGACCTGCACGAGTCCCAGGCCGACACCTCCGAGGATCACGCGAAGCACCGGGCGACCGCTGCAGGTATGCAGCACGAGGCGCACGGCATCCAGACTGCGGGCCACCCGAGGCGCGACGACACCCTGCAGCACCCCCGCTGCGTCTACCAGATCCTCAGGAGGCACTTCGCCCGCTACACCCCCGAGATGGTGGAGCAGGTGTGCGGCGTCTCGCAGGCGGATTTCCTCGACGTCTGCCGAGCGTGGACGGAGAACTCCGGTCGGGAGCGGACGACCGCGCTGGTCTACAGCGTGGGCTGGACCCAGCACAGCGTGGGTGTGCAGTACATCCGCACCGGCGCGATCCTGCAGCTGTTGCTCGGCAACATGGGCCGTCCGGGCGGCGGCATCATGGCGCTGCGCGGCCACGCGAGTATCCAGGGCTCCACCGACATTCCGACCCTGTACAACCTCCTTCCCGGCTACCTGCCGATGCCCAATCCCGACGAGCACGGGTCGCTCTCGGACTGGATCGACGCCGTCCGCAAGCCCGGCAGCAAGGGCTTCTGGTCGAAGGCCGATGCGTACGCGGTGAACCTGCTCAAGGCGTACTGGGGCGATGCGGCCACCGCGGACAACGACTTCTGCTACGACTACATGCCCAAGATCACCGGCGACCACGGCACCTACCGGTCGGTGCTCGACATGATCGACGGAAAGGTCAAGGGCTACTTCCTCCTCGGCCAGAACCCGGCGGTGGGGTCCGCCCACGGCCGCGCCCAGCGGCTCGGGATGGCGAATCTCGACTGGCTCGTGGTGCGCGATCTGTTCGAGATCGAGAGTGCGAGCTTCTGGAAGGACGCGCCGGAGGTCGAGACCGGGGAGATCGTGACCGAGGAGTGCGGCACCGAGGTGTTCCTGTTCCCGGCGGCCTCCTATGCGGAGAAGGAAGGCACCTTCACGCAGACCCAGCGGATGCTGCAGTGGCGCGAGAAGGCCGTCGAGCCGCCGGAGGACTGCCGGTCGGAGCTGTGGTTCTTCTATCATCTCGGGCGCATGATGCGGGAACGCCTGGCCGGGTCGACCGACGAGCGCGACCGTCCGCTGCTCGACCTGGCGTGGGATTATCCCGTGCACGGGGAGCACGACGAGCCCAGCGCCGAGGCGGTGCTGATGGAGATCAACGGATACGACCTGGCGTCCCGACGGCCGCTGTCGTCGTTCACCGAGATGAAGGCCGACGGCTCCACGCTGGGTGGCTGCTGGATCTACACCGGTGTGTATGCCGACGGTGTCAACCAGGCCGATCGTCGCAAGTCCCGCCACGAGCAGTCGCTCGTCGCTCCGGAGTGGGGCTGGGCGTGGCCGATGAACCGCCGCATCCTCTACAACCGGGCCTCCGCCGACCCCGAGGGCAGGCCGTGGAGCGAGCGCAAGGCCTACGTGTGGTGGGACGCCGACACGCAGCAGTGGACCGGCGAGGACGTGCCGGACTTCGAGAAGACGAAGCCGCCGAGCTACCGCTCGCCCGTGGGCTCCGAAGGCATCGAGGCCATCGAGGGCATCGATCCTTTCATCATGCAGGGCGACGGCAAGGGTGCGCTCTACGTGCCGCAGGGACTCGTCGACGGCCCGATGCCGACCCACTACGAACCCGTCGAGTCGCCGTTCCGCAATCCGTTCTACGGGCAGCAGGCCAACCCGACGCGTTTGGAATACCGGCGCGACGACAACCCGATGAATCCGGCACCGCCGGAGGAACACGTCGACGTCTTCCCCTTCGTCTTCACGACGAGCCGGCTCACCGAACATCACACCGCGGGCGGCATGAGTCGCTATCTCGAACACCTCGCCGAACTGCAACCCGAGATGTTCGTGGAGGTCTCTCCCGCCCTGGCCGCCGAGCGCGGACTCGAGCACATGGGCTGGTGCCACGTGATCACCGCACGTTCGGCGATCGAAGGCCGCGTGCTGGTGACCGACCGACTGCGACCGCTGAAGGTCGAGGGCCGGACCGTCCACCAGGTGTGGATGCCCTATCACTGGGGCAGCGGCGGCAAGGTGACGGGCGACTCGACCAACGATCTGATCGGGATCACGCTGGACCCCAACGTGCTCATCCAGGAAAGCAAGGTCGGCACGTGCGATGTGCGTGCAGGACGCCGTCCGACCGGAGCGGCGCTCCGGGAGTACGTCGAGGGATACGCGCGCCGGGCCGGGGTAACCGACGGTGTCTACCCGCCCATCGTCACGGTCGCGAGCGACCCCGTCGGCACGGTCGCGAGCGACCCCGTCGGCACGGTCGCGAGCGACCCCATCGGCACCGTCTCGGACGGCGCGCGCACCCCGGAGGAGAACGAGTGACCGGCCGCAACAGTCTTTTCGGACCGCTCGATCCGGCACCCGACGCCGGTTACGAGGATTCGCCGGCGCGGAAGGGCTTCTTCACCGACACCAGCGTGTGCATCGGCTGCAAGGCCTGCGAGGTCGCATGCAAGGAGTGGAACGACGTCCCCGAGAACCTCTTCGCGATGCTCGGCACGTCCTACGACAACAGCCATTCGCTCAACGCCAACCAGTGGCGCCACGTCGCCTTCATCGAGCGACCGGCCCAGAAGCAGGCATCGGTGTCGCTGGGGATGCCCACCGTCGGGGCGGCGGCGAGCGACCGCCCGGACGAGGAGAAGCCGGATTTCCAGTGGCTGATGTCCTCGGACGTCTGCAAGCACTGCACCCACGCCGCCTGCCTCGACGTGTGCCCCACCGGGTCGTTGTTCCGCAGCGAGTTCGGCACGGTGGTCGTGCAGGACGAGATCTGCAACGGCTGCGGTTACTGTGTGGCCGCCTGTCCGTACGGCGTCATCGACCGCCGCAAGGGACCGGACGGTGACCCGAAGGTCGGCATCGCCCAGAAGTGCACGCTGTGCTACGACCGGCTCACCGACGACCAGACGCCCGCGTGCGCGCAGGCGTGCCCCACCGAGTCGATCCAGTACGGCGACGTCGAGGAATTGCGTGCGCGGGCCGACGAACGACTCGCCCTGTTGCACGAGCGGGGCGTGGCGGAGGCACGGCTGTACGGCAACGATCCCGAGGACGGGGTCGGCGGAACCGGCGCCTTCTTCCTGCTCCTCGACGAGCCCGAGGTCTATGGACTGCCTCCGGACCCGGTGGTGACCACCAAGGACCTGCCGGAGATGTGGAACCGGGCGGCCGTCGCGGCGGTCGCGATGCTGGCGGGCGCGGCCGTGTCGTTCCTGAGGAGGCGCGGATGACCCAGGTGCAGCACGGCGGCAGCCCGGGCAGCCCGCACCGGTCGGGAGCCGGTCGCGGTGGCGACCAGCTGATGGTGCCGGAGGCCGACTTCGACTCCTACTACGGGCGCCCCATCGTGAAGCCGGCACCCTGGGAACACGACATCGCCGTCTACCTGTTCACCGGAGGGGTGGCGGCCGGATCCTCGTTGCTCGCCGCGGGCGCGGACCTGACCGGCCGTCCTGCATTGCGTCGGGTCGCCCGGTTCGGGTCGCTCGCGTCATTGCTCGTCAGTGTGGTCGCCCTCGTCCACGACCTGGGCAAACCGAGCCGTTTCCTCAACATGCTGCGGGTGGCCAAGCCGACCTCGCCGATGTCGGTCGGCACCTGGATCCTGTCCCTGCACGGTCCGTTCGCGGGTGTCGCCGCGGCAGCGGAACTGGCCGCAATGCTGCCCATTCGATGGCAGCGCGGACCGGTCCGGCTCCTGCTCGCCCTCGGCCGGCCCGCCGGGATCGTGGGGGCCGTGACCGCGCCACCCGTGGCCGCCTACACCGGAGTGCTGCTGTCCGACACCGCCACCCCGGCCTGGCACTCCGCCTACAAGGAACTGCCCTTCGTGTTCTGCGGGTCGGCGGCCGCCGCGTCCGGCGGTCTCGGCATCCTGGGTGCGCCGGTCGCCGAGGCCGGACCCGCGCGCGCCTTCGCTGTGGGCGGCGCGCTCGTCGAACTCGCGACCGAGCAGCGGATGGAACAGTCGATGGGTCTGCCGGCCGAGACGCTCCACCGGGGCAGGGCCGGACGACTCATGAAGGCCAGCAAGGCATTGACGACGGCAGGTGCCGTCGGTGCCCTCGTCGGCCGTCGCAACCGGGCGCTGTCGATGGTTTCCGGTGCCGCACTCATGGCCGGTTCGCTGTGCACTCGTCTCGGCGTCTACGAAGCCGGCATCGCCTCGGCGAAGGACCCCAAGTACACCGTCGTCCCGCAGCGTGACCGGGTCGATCGCGGGGAACCCGTGCGTTATCGGAGCTGACGGTCCGGCTCCCGGGCACAACGAAGGAGAACGGCATGGACTCCGAGAAGGTTACGCACGAGCGGCGCGACATCACTGCACGGGACGCACAACCGCCGGGAAGCTTCCGCTGGTTGCTGGTGGCCGGAGGACTACTGCTGCAGTTCTCGATCGGCGCGGTCTACGCCTGGTCGGTCTTCGGCGGGGCACTGGAGAGCGCCGACTCCTGGCAGCTCAGCACGGTCCAGGCCTCGTTGCCGTTCACCGTCACCATCGGCATGATCTTCGTCGGCACCTACGCCGGGGGTCGACTACAGGACGTGAAGGGCCCCCGCATCGTCGCGCTCATCGGGGGTGTCGTCTACGCCCTCGGCATCCTCCTCGCCTCGTTCACCAACGGTGCCGAGGACTACTGGCTGCTCATCCTCGGATACGGCATCATCAGTGGCTTCGGGCTGGGCTTCGCATACATCGTCCCGATCGCCATGCTGCAGAAGTGGTTCCCCGACAAGACCGGTCTCATCACCGGATTGGCGGTGGGCGGCTTCGGATTCGGCGCAGTGCTCACGTCGCCGGTCGCGCAGTGGCTGATCAACCGGAACCCCGAGGACCCGACCAGCGCGTTCCTGCCCCTGGGCATCGCCTATCTCGTGATGTCCCTGGCCGGCGCAGCACTCTTCCGCAATCCGCCCGAGGGCTATACGGTGCCCGGGTACGAGCCTGCTTCCGAGAACGGGGCGGGAGCCGACGGTGGTAAGGAGTTCACCCAGGGTGAGGCCTTGCGCACGCCCCAGTGGTATCTCCTGACCGCGATCCTCACCCTCAGCGTGGCAGCGGGCATATCCCTGATCTCCCAGGCCAAGCCGAGCGCTACGGACATCGCGGGCTTCAGCGTCACCGGTGCGGCGGCACTGGTGGGTGTGCTGGCGATCTTCAATGGAGCAGGCCGGATCGTGTGGGCGGCCGTTTCCGACTACCTCGGCCGGATGAAGACCTTCACCGCCATTCTCGTGCTCCAGGGTGTGTGTCTGATCGTGTTGCCGCACGCCGACAACATGGTCCTGTTCTCGATCCTGGCTGCGATCGTCTACCTGTGTTACGGCGGCACTTTCGGCACCATGCCCGCCACCGCCGGCGACTTCTTCGGGGTCCGCCACGCCGGTGCCATCTACGGATTGATGCTCGTCGGCTGGAGTCTCGGGGGCATCATCGGCCCGATCATCGCATCCACACTCATCGGCGAGGACAAGGCCTACACCCTCGCCTACACCACCATCGGCATCATCGCTCTGGCGTCGGTGCTGCTGACGTTCGTCACCAAAGTTCCCGCAGCACGCCGGACTCCGCCGCGATCCAGCTCTGAGGCACGTCTGCTGTGACGTGGCGAATCCACTGCCGAGCAAGGGCGTCGATCGAGGCCCATCGTCGAGCCGGCGGGGGCCCGCCGGTGTGGGGTGGGGTGTCGGGGGCGCGAGGGCGGGGACTGGGCGCTCGTCATGAGCGCACGTGCATTCGTTCTCCTTGGGGGCCGAAGATTGCGAGTACTTCGCACGGGGTGGGTCCGGGGTTGCCGATCCAATGTGGGGTGCGGGTGTCGAATTCGACTACCTCCCCGGGTTCGAGCACCATGTCGCGGCTGCCCAGGATCAGGCGCAGCCGACCGTTGAGCACGTAGAGCCATTCGTAGCCTTCGTGGGTTTGCAGCGTCGGGTGGGCGACGTCGTCCACGGTGGGCAGCACCATTTTGAACGACTGGAGGCCGCCGGGGCGGCGGGTCAAGGAGATGAAGGTCCGGCCGTGCCGGGTCACCGGCTTCGACCGGATTCTGGGGTCACCGGTGTCCGGGGCGTCGACGAGTTCGTCCAGGGCAACCCGGTGGGCGCGGGCCAGTGGAAGCAGCAGCTCGAGGGTGGGCTTGCGCTGTCCGGATTCCAGTCGTGAGAGGGTGCTGAGCGAGATTCCGGTCTCCTCTGCCAGATCGCTCAGGGTGGCTTCACGTTCCAGTCTGAGCTGTCGCAGCCTCGGGCCCACGTTCTTCAATACGTCCTGGTCCATCATGTCGCCCAGTGTGCCGGAGCTTTGCCATTTCGGCAAGAATGTTTGCTGTCATGCGGGAGGGGCCTGCACCCTGGAGACATGACTGAGAACGAGAGCTTCGATGTGGTGGTCGTCGGCGGCGGCGCTGCCGGTCTGAGTGGCGCGATGGTGCTGGGGCGGTCCCGTCGCCGGGTGCTGGTGATCGACGCGGGCGAGCCCCGCAATGCCCCCGCCGATCATGCCCACAACTATCTCGGCCGTGAGGGGGTCCCCCCGCTCGGCCTGCTGGCCGACGGCCGGGCCGAGGTGGCGGCGTACGGCGTGGAACTGGCGAGCGACCGCGTGACCGCAGTGACCCGTACCGAGCACGGCTTCACCGTGGCCACCGGAAGCGGACGCGAAATCACCACCCGGCGGGTGCTGGTTGCTGCAGGGGTAGTCGATGCGCTACCCGATGTCCCCGGCCTGGCCGAACGCTGGGGCCGCGACGTGCTGCACTGCCCCTACTGCCACGGCTGGGAGGTGCGCGGTCGAGCGATCGCGATACTGGCGACCAGCCCAGTCGCGGGACACCAGGGTCTGCTTTTCCGCCAGCTCACCGACGACGTCGTCCTCGTCGTCGCCGACGGAGTCGAATTGCCGCCCACCGACGTGGAGCGGATGGCCGCGATCGGCGTGCGGATCGAGCACGGCACTGCGCGTGAGGTCGTCACCGACGGCGACCGGCTGATCGGGTTGCGCTTGGCCGACGGCTCGCTGCTCGAGCGCGAGGCGATCGTGGTGGCCTCCCGGCCGCAGGTACACCTCGACTTCCTGGCACCCCTCGGCCTCGAGCCGCAGCCCGTCGAGCTGGGCGGGGCGCGGTTGGGATCGGTGATTGCGGTCGACCCCGTAGGAGCAACCACGGTGCCGGGCCTCTACGCGGCCGGCAACGCCACCGACATCAGCATGACCCTGATCGGCTCGGCCGCTCACGGCAACCGGGTGGGAGCCTTCCTCAACGCCGACCTGGCCACCGAGGACGCCGACCGTGCGGTCGGCGAGCGCCGCGCCGAGATGTTCGAGCAGCCCGCCTGGGAAGATCGCTACAGCGGGGAGCGGGTCTGGAGCGGACGGGTCAACCCCCAACTCGAGGCCGAGGCCTCGTCCCTGGTACCCGGACGGGCCCTGGACGTGGGCTGTGGCGAGGGCGCCGACACGGTCTGGCTGGCCGGCCGCGGCTGGTTGGTGACGGCCCTGGACTTCGCCGTCGCCGCCCTGGAGAAGACTGCCGCGCACGCCGCCGAGGCCGGCGTCGGTGACCGTGTCACCACCCTTGCCGCCGACGTCCGCAGCTGGCAGCCCGGCGAGGAACAATGGGACCTGATCTCCTCGCAGTTCCTGCATCTTCCCGACGGCGGGATGGTCGAGTTGACCCGGCGCCTCGGCTCCGCGGTCGCCCCCGGCGGCACCTTGCTCGTGGTCGGTCACCACCCCGACGACCTGGCCACCGGGCTCCGCCACGGCCACCACTGGTTCCTCTTCACTCCCGAGTCGCTGATTCCGGCGCTCGAGGACGGGCAGTGGGAGATCGAGGTCTGCGAGGTCCGGTCCCGGACCACGGCCCACCCGCACTCCGGGGAGCAGGTCACCGTCCGCGACTCGGTGCTGCGGGCGCGACGACTCGACTGAGCCTGCACGGTCGTGACGAGACAGGCCATCGACCGTGCAGTCGACACCCCCTACCGCGCGCCGCCGGTCGCTGTTGCCGAGCCCGTGGCACCGCTCGACGTTTCCCATCGTGTCGGGGTTCACGACCGACGACCCCGGCCGGGTCGGCGGCAGGTACCCGAGTAAGGGGAGGGAGGTTGCCATCTGAAGGTGGACACCGCTTTTCATGCAGCGAGGGACAGCGTCGACGTCGGTGTCGTCGCCGGTCCGCGGCAGACGCGAGTCAGGAGATATCGATCGGTGGGAACGGACCGCCTATGAGCGTGCGTCTGCCGTGACCTACCCGCCCGTACCATCCCCGTGCACTCGATAACTGTTCTTCCCACCGGCCAGGGGCGATCTCAGTGAGCAGTTCGGTGGGAGGCAATCGGCGACACGCGAGACCGGACACGGGCATGCCGGAGATGGTTCCTAAGCTGGGGTTGCCCGTTTCCGTCGACGGGCGGAAGGACGTCCGCAGGGTGAGTGGAGTGGGTGTGGAGCCGAGGGTGAGCGAACCTGAACTCAGGGATCGCGTGCAGCGCCTGCTTGCCTTTCTGGCCGAGCTCGTCAAAGCACGTAGCGCACCTGTCCGCACCCTCGACAAACACCGTGCCGTGATGTCTCTCGACGAGAAGAACCTCGACGTCGGCCTGACCGCCGACGCCGCGGCAGGCGACGTCTTCCTCCGTGCACGGCGCGTTGTTCTCGAAGATCCACCGCGTCCTCCCGCGCAGGTCGCGAAGTATGTGCAGGGGGCAATCGACAACTCTGCCGCGGAACCCACACTCAACCCACAGGCCCCCGACGCCGTCGACGGCTTCGAGACCTGGTCGGCGCGATGGCGGGCGTGGGCGGCCGTGGATCGGCAACGACGGCCCGCGTCGCAGCTGTACACGTTCCTGCAGCACGCGATGCTGGACCTCGACGCCCAACCGGAATCGCTCGAGCTCGTCGTCGCGTCGGGGTTGCTGCACCTGTCCGACGATGTTGCGGGCGCGCGGGTGCACACGCACTTGATCACCCAGTCCGCCCTCGTCGAGCGGCACGAGGAATCCGGCGACCTGCTGGTCCGGCTCAATCCTGACGCCGTCCCGTCGCTCGAAGACACCCAGCTCCTCACCGGACTGGACGTGTTCGATCCATCGAGTACCCGCGACCTGCACCGATCCCTCGCCACTCGGGTCGCGTCGCCGCTGGACCCCGCGGCTCGGGTGTTTCTCGAGGACTGGACCGACCGGGCGCTGACCGTGCGCGTGGACGTCGTCGACCAGGCGGAGGAGGCATCGACGCCCGAGTCGTTCGTGAGACCGTCGCCGGCCCTGGTGCTCCGCAAACGCGGCGCCTATGCACTCATCGAGTACTACCACCGCATGAGCGAGGCGATCGCCGACGAGTCGAACCCGGTGCCGCTGGGTCTGGCGCAACTCGTCGAAGCGATCGAACCGGCCGAGCGTGTCGCATGGCTCGACCGCATCGGCACACCGTCCGCGCTGTTCGCCGAGGATCCGTTGTTCCCGTTACCCGCCAACGATGAGCAACGCGACATCCTCGATCGGCTCACCGGCGACAGCGGCGTCGTGGTCGAAGGCCCA
The DNA here is from genome assembly GCF_057367935.1 of Rhodococcus sp. NS-SX18. Taxonomy (NCBI): domain Bacteria; kingdom Bacillati; phylum Actinomycetota; class Actinomycetes; order Mycobacteriales; family Nocardiaceae; genus Rhodococcus; species Rhodococcus sp. NS-SX18. Next base: position 169,289 of record NZ_CM170633.1, read on the forward strand.
CCCGGTACCGGTAAGACCCACACCATCGCCAACCTGGTGTCCGCGCTGCTCGCGGGGGGCCAGCGCGTGCTGGTCACCAGTGAGAAGGCGCAGGCGCTGCGTGTACTGCGCGACAAACTTCCGCCCGAACTGCAGGAGCTGTGCGTGGCGGTGACCGACCCGGTGCGCGGAGGATCGGCGGAGCTCAACCGCAGTGTCAGCGAGATCGCCACCCGCAAGGCGCAATTCAACGGGCGGCGCGCAGCGCAGCGCATCGAGGAGCTCACCACGCACCGCAACGACGTGCTCAGCCGTCGGGCGATGCTGACGGAACAGATCCGGCAGACGCGCGCGCAGGAGACGGTCGTTCACACCGCGGTCGCCGCCGGTTACGAGGGGACGGTCGCGTCGATCGTCCGGAGGGTCCGCGCACAGGAATCCCGACAGGGGTGGCTGCCCGTACCGCTGTTCACCGACACCCCACCTCTGAGCGTCGAAGAATTCATCACCCTCCATGCGCTTCATCAGCGGTCGAGCGTCGAGCGGGCGCGTCGCCGGCACCAAGCGTTCCCCGACTTGTCCCTGCCCACCCAGAAGGAGGTGCAGGACGCGTGCGCCGCGGTCGCACAGGCATCGCAGGACGTGACGGGCGAGATGCCGGAGTTGCTGCGGGTACTCGAGGGCGCGTCACCCGACAGGCTCGCTCGTATCCGCGATCTCTGCGAACAACTGCAGGGCGCTCTGCACGATGCAGAACGGCTCGACGTGGGATTTCGACGCGTGGCCGACGATGTCCTGTCGGGGAGGGCGCAGCACCTGTGGGGAAAGACCGCCGAGTTCGCAGGTCTCGTGCAGGCCGCGCAGGAGGCCGATCGCGTCGTCGGTGCCAGCACGGTGCAGACGCCGGTGACCGGGCGGCTCGCGTTCGAGGCGTACGACGCGCTGGCGCGCAAGCTGGAGGCGGGGGACCCATGGCGCAGTGGCTTCTCCCGGTTCCGCAGGAGCGACGAGCAGTCGGCGGTCGAGGCGCTCGGCGAGCCTGCGACCGTCGACGGGGTCGCAGCCACTACCGCCCACTCGGTGCGTATCGTCGCCGAGCACCTCCGGGCGCTCGACGCGGTGCGGGTCGTGGGGATCGTCCTGCGCGATCTCGGTATCGACATCGCGCTCGACGACTCACGCAGCCGTGCCATCGGCACCCTGGCACTGATCAACCGGGACCGTGGCATCGTGGACAACCTCGTTACCCGGGTACGAGATGTCGAATCGGCGCTGCGGGACCTCCACCCTGGTGCGCCGCGGATCGTGAGTGTCGAACACGCGCGGTCGGTTGCGGAGTCGGCGCGCGCAATCGCCGCGGTCGGCACTGCGCAAGCGAGCAAGGCCCGGCTCGAATCCGTCGGCCTGTATGTGCGGGGCCAGATCGCCGGGGGAGCGTCGCCCGAAGGGCGCGCCCTGGCACGGGCCTTCCACGATGCGGACGTCGACGGCATCAATGCAGCTCTGGATGCATGGGATCGTGCGGCCGGTGAACAGCGTGAGGAGCTCGAACTCTTGTCGCTGCACGCGCGTTTGACCGACGCCGCACCGGCGCTTGCGCAGGCCATCGCAGAAAATCCGTCGTGGCCGCAGTGGCCGGTTCGTCTGGCAGACATCGAGAGCGCGTGGGCGTGGCGTCGCGCAAAGGAGTGGGTGCGGAACCTCAACGAGAGGCGTGAGGACGGGCAGCTCGAACGTGACCTCGACGCGGTCGAGAAAGACCTCTCGCGGTTGACCACGCAGCTCGTCGCGGAGAAGGCGTGGAGCGCGTGTCTCGACCGCACCACCGCCGAGCAGGTCCAGGCCCTGCACTCGTACCGCGACCATGTCGCGAGCATAGGAAAGGGTACCGGCAGATACGCAGAGCGGTATCGGGCTGCAGCGCGTGAGGCCATGCAGGTCGCGCAGGGTGCGGTGCCGGCGTGGGTGATGCCGTTGCAGCAGGTGCTGTCTTCGGTTCCGCCCGTGCAGAACTTGTTCGATGTCGTCATTGTCGACGAAGCAAGCCAGGCCGATATCGGTAGCTTGTTCCTGCTGTGGTTGGCGCCGCGTGTGATCGTGGTCGGGGACGACAAGCAATGCGCGCCGAGTGCGGTGTCGTTGGGTGCGCTCGACGGAGTGTTCAGTCGTCTCGATTCCTCCCTGCCCGATATCCCGAAGTACCTGCGCGACAGTTTCACTCCCCGCTCGAGCATGTTCTCGTTGTTGCGTTCGCGGTTCGGGAGCATCGTCCGGTTGCGTGAGCATTTCCGATCGATGCCGGAGATCATCGCCTGGTCGAGCGAACAGTTCTATGCAGACGACCCTTTGGTTCCGTTGCGGCAGTACGGGTCCGATCGCCTTCCGCCCCTGCGCACCACCTACGTCGACGGTGGTGTCGTCACCGGGCAGAACTCGACGTTGACGAACCGTGTCGAGGCCGCTGCCCTCGTCGAGGCTCTCGTGCAGTGCGTCGACGACCCCGCCTACGACGGGAAGACCTTCGGCGTGGTGGTCCTGCAGGGGCAGTCGCAGGTCGACGTCATCCAGAACGAACTGCTCGACCGGCTCACCCCGCACCAATGGGACGAACGCAGACTCCGCGTCGGCACCCCTCCGGATTTCCAAGGCGACGAGCGGCACGTGGTGTTCCTGTCCATGGTGGTCGCGCCCGACCAGAACATCGCGGCGATGACGAGGACCGAGTACCGACGACGGTTCAACGTCGCCGCCTCGAGGGCACAGGACCAGTTGTGGTTGTTCCATTCGCGGACCGTCGACACGTTGCGGCCGACGGACCTGCGGTATTCGCTGCTCACCTACCTGCAGTCGACCTCGCCGATGCCGGCGGCGCCGATGCCGGCGGGGGTGACCGGTGAGGAGCGGCACGAGGCATTCGACAGTCTCTTCCAGCAGGCGGTGTTCCTCGACATCGCTGCCCGCGGATATCACGTGAACCCCCGGGTGGAGGTGAACGGTCACGTCCTCGATCTGGTGGTGACCGGTGCGGCAGGCAAGCTGGTTGTGGCGTGCGACGGCGAGCAGTGGCACATCACTCCCGACCGGCAGCGCGCCGACCTCGAGCGGGAACGTGAACTGCGCCGCAGCGGGTGGAGGTTCTGGCGGGTCCGCGAATCCGAGTACTACCTCGACCCGGACGCGTCGATGTCGGGGCTGTGGGGCGAACTCGCCCGGCGCGGCATCACCTCCGATCGTGCGGATGTCGTTGCCGTGTCCGACGCCGAGCCGTCCGGATTCACCGAGTCGTCGGTGGCCACGCCGGTGTCGTCAGCGCTGGCCGACACCATTGTGGAGGCCCTCGGGAACGAGGAATGTCCGGTCGTCGAGCTTGCCGATCGGCTCGAGATGGACTGGACGGTCGTGCTCGCGGTGCTCGAAGAGCTCGTCGTCGCGGGGCGGGTCGACGAGCTTGTTGCGCCAGGGCAACGGACGACCTATCGGGTTGCGGGTGTAGTCGATCGCACTGCCGACGATGGTGCCGGCTTCTGACCGACTCGGACGATCGGACGATTCGTAGATCGGGTTTCGAGACGTCGGTGCCGCTGACCTTCGCAAGCGCGTCGTCCACTCGTCGAATCCGACACCGCCGACGCCGAAGAACACCGTCGTACCCTCGAGGAGTGCTTCGCTTCCCAACGCCGGGGATCACGAAAGCTCCGGTGTAGAAATGGGATACGTGTACACCAGCCCGGTGATCGCATCGGACGGCAGCGTCGTCCCCGACAACGACGGTTCGACCTCAGCGGTATCGGGTCGGCGTCCAGACCGAGATCGGTCAGCCTTCGAACGGCCGAACAGCGCACCGCAGGGAGGGATGAGGACGATCACGGGGCGGCCGCCGGTGCCCTGGCCGACGTGTTCGTCACGGGCGGGCGGTAGCCCGGCACGGTGCGTCGTTCGGCTGGGTGGTGGTACAGATGGTCTCGGCCAATTCCTCGCCGGCACTTCCGTGCTCGACCACAGGGATCAATCCGCGAGTTCGTTCTCCAGGAACTCGCGGAGCTCGTGGCGGACGATCTGGGTGTCCCAGCCGCCCCAGGCGCCGTCGAACCCGTGCCTGGCCTCGGGCAGCCGGACGAGGCGGTGGGGGACGCCTTCGTCCTCCAGCCGGTTCGCCAGCAGCTCGGCCTGCTCCGGCGGAGTGACCTGATCAGCACCACCCTGAGCCAGGAACGTCGGCGGATCCGCCGGGTCGACGTGAGATGTCGGCGAGGTGAAGAGGAAGGGCTCCGCTTCGTTTTCGGTGCGGTCTCCCGCGGGGTCGTATTCGTCGCCGACGCTCGGCCTCCACCACGGTGGCCGCCACTCGTCGAGGCTTGTCTGGTCGGTGGCTGCGTAGAAGGCGGCCACGGCCTCGACGCCGGTGTCTCGGACGTCGCAGCTCGGCGCAAGCCGGGGGTCGCCGTCGTCGTAGGCCGCGAGCAGGGCCGCGACGCCGCCGGCGGAGCGGCCCAGGAGAGCGATACGGTCGGGGTCCACGCCGTAGCGCTCCGCATTCTGCTCGACCCAGCCGACCGCGCATTTCACGTCAGCGGTCACTTCCTGCCCGAGCGGTCTCTGCCCGAGCCGGTAGTCGATGCTGAAGACCACGTATCCCTCCTCGGCGAGCCACGCGCTCCAGAGGACGTCCTCGGTGCGGCTGCCGGTGACCCCACCGCCGCCGTGCACTGTGACCACCGCCGGTCGCAACTCCGGACCGGCTTCATGACCTTCGGGCGGCGGGCGGCGGATGTCGAGCATGAGCTCCTCGCCCTCCGGCCGCGCGTACGTGACGGTCTCGAGCGGACTGTCCAGGGAGGGAAGGGAGAAGTATTCCGAGAGCGAGAGCGGGACGTCCTCCTGCGAGGCGGTGCGCCATCCCTGAGCCACGGGCACCAGGGACAGCGCCACGGTCACCACGCCGAGCACCACCGCCACGAGTGAGGTCCTGCGTAGCCCGGAACGACGCGCGAGAGCGGCCAGGCCGAGGCCGAGTACGGCGAAAAGGGCGACCAGCAGGCTGTACCCGCCGACGAAGACGGCGAGGTACATGAGGACCAGGCTCGGCCACAAACCCACGGCCGGGGTGGGCAGCACGACGAGGAGCCCCAGGAGTAGGCCGACGGTTGCCCACCCCACCGCTGTCACCGCCAGCAGTCGTCGTCGAAACCCGTGTCGGGTATGACCTTTTCCGTCCGCTGGGGTATTCGCGGGTTGCGCGCTGTCCCGAGTATCCACTTCCCCCTCCTCGCGAACCTCGACGGGGCGCCGATCTGCCCTCGAGCGTCATCCCTGCTCCGGGTATGGCGCAGGAGAGTTCGGACATCGAACTGCTCCAGGCGTGCCGCCTGTGACGAAGATGGCTCGAAAGCGCTGCCGGAAATCATGATTCGATTCTGCGTGCCACCCATTCATGGAACGCTGATCGGATTCCGCCGGCTCATTGTCGTGGTGCCTTGGTTCGAGGCGGCAGAGGCGGCGGTGTGAACCACGGCGGCAGCGGCAGCGTCATCGGTATCTCGGTGGAGGTGTCGTACCAGAGAGCGCAGATGTGGCTCTTCCCGGAGGGGTCGTATCCGGGGTCGCGCGAGGTGAATACGACGTGCTGGGTGTGCTCGGGACCGAACGCGTGCCGAAGGTACGGCGGGTCGAAGACGTAGCCGATCGGGCCGCGGTCCAGGTGCGGGACGCCCGTGGCGGCCGTCAGATCGGTGTGGTGCCAGCCGGTGCTGTCCCACCGCAGCTCGTGGATGTGTTCGCCGTCCGGCTCGGCGCCGGGGTAGAGGACGTGCCGGGTGTACCAGGCCGCACACGCGTAGCTCGTCAGTCGTCGAGTGCGTTCCGCGCTGCGCTCGACGGGTACGGCAGGGGCGCCCGCGGCGGCGGTCAGGTCGGTGTGGTGCCAGCCGGCGCTGTCCCACCACAGCTCGTGGAGGTGGCCGTCCGCGCGGCCGATGTAGACGACGTGCTGGGTGTACTGGATGTCGAATGCGTACCCGGAGAGCCAGTACGACCAGTTCGGTTCCGGGGCGCCGGTGGCAGCGGTCAGATCGTGCAGATGCCAACCGTGGATGCCCTGCCATAGCTCCCAGATGTGACCGTTCAGGCTCGCGCACACGACGTGTGCCGTGCCGTGTGCGCGGAATTCGTAGCCGGCCAGAGGCACCAGCAGCGGGGCGCCGACGGCGGCGGTCAGATCGGTGTCGTGCCAGCCGGTGCCGTCCCACCGCAGCTCGCGAATGGACGACACCGTCGGAGTCGCTCCTGACTGCCCGCCCGCCGGAACGACGTCGCCGGCGGCGTAGACGATGTGTTGGCTGCCCGCCGCCTCGGACACGAAGGCGACGGGCTCGGACAATGCCGTCGGCGCCCCCGTGAGGGCGGTCAGATCCTCGAACTGCCACTTGGTCACCGGAGAGCCCCCTCCGCGTCGGCGGAACATCTCTGCGGGAACATCAACCGCGTCGGCCGCACCTGCGCCTGGCCACGCTGTTCCTCGTCACCCCCGTGCACTCCAGAATATGACTCGAGGAAGGTCGGTCGTGCCGGAACGGGTCCCTCACCCACCCCGCCGAATCCCGGCACCGGACGCCCCGAGAGCCTCCGAGTTCGGCTCCGTCCGAAACGCGAACTCGTGTCGGCGCGGGGGAGATGCCGAGTGGCAGGAGGACTCATTCCCCCAGTTCAGCGGGGTGGACGAGGGAGGACCAGTCCGCCCTGTGACAAGCGCCACGCCACACGGTAGGTTGGTGTAACTGCCAGAACTACTCACCAGTAGGGGTTCGACATGCCTGCTCCCAGCGCCGCCACCTTCGCACGGTTGGCCGAGCTCATCGCCATCCCGGACGCGGCGAGCCGTCCCACCCGCTCGGTCGTGGAGGCTTTCACCGGTCGTGAACTCGCGACGGTCCCGGTCGGCAACGCCGACGACGCCAGAGCCGCCATCGAGCGTGCTCGCGTCGCGCAGGCCGACTGGGCGCGCCGCTCCGTCGAGCAACGCGCCGAGATCTTCCACCGGTATCACGACCTGGTGCTGGCCCACCGCGAAGAGCTGATGGATATGGCCCAGGCCGAGACCGGCAAGGCCCGCGCCTCGGCGCAGGAAGAGGTCCTCGACATCGCCCTCACCGCGCGCTACTACGCGCGCACCGCGCCGAAGGTGCTGCGACCGCGACGCGCCACGGGCATGCTGCCCGGTCTGACGAAGACCACGGTGCACTACCACCCGAAGGGGGTCGTGGGGGTCATCGCGCCGTGGAACTACCCGATGACCCTCGCCGTCTCCGACGCCGTCGCCGCGCTGCTCGCCGGCAACGCCGTCGTCCTCAAGCCCGACAGCCAGACCCCCTACTGCGCGCTGGCCGTCGTCGAACTGCTCTACCGGGCGGGCCTGCCGCGTGACCTGTTCGCCGTCGTGCCCGGACCCGGCTCCGTCGTGGGCACCGCCCTCGTCGAGAACGCCGACTACCTGATGTTCACCGGCTCCTCGCAGACCGGCAGCCTCCTCGCCGAGCAGGCGGGCCGTCGCCTGATCGGGTTCTCCGCCGAGCTCGGTGGCAAGAACCCGATGATCGTCACCGCCGGGGCGAATCTGCGTGAGGTCACCGACGCCGCCGTGCGGGCGTGCTTCTCCAACTCCGGACAGCTGTGCATCTCCATCGAACGGATCTACGTCGAGAAGTCCGTCGCCCCCGAGTTCATCCGCATGCTCGGCGAGCGGGTGCGGAACATGACCCTCGCTCCGGGCTACGAATACGGCGTCGAGATGGGCAGCATGGTCAACGAGACGCAGGTCAAGGCCGTCTCCGGGCATGTCGACGACGCGGTCGCCAAGGGTGCCACCGTCGTTGCCGGCGGCAAGGCCCGGCCCGATCTCGGCCCCCTGTTCTACGAGCCGACGGTGCTCACCGACGTCCCCGAGGACGCCGAGTGCTATCGGGAGGAGACGTTCGGCCCGCTCGTGTCGGTGTACCCGGTGGACAACGTCGAGGAAGCGATCCGTCGCGCCAACGACACCGAGTACGGACTCAATGCCAGTGTCTGGGCGGGCACCAAGGCGCAGGGCGAGGCGATCGCGGCGCGGGTGCGGGCCGGCACCGTCAACGTCGACGAGGGCTACGCACCCGCATGGGGCAGCACCGACGCACCGATGGGCGGTATGGGCATCTCGGGCATGGGCCGTCGCCACGGCGCGGAAGGCCTGCTCAAGTACACCGAGCCGCAAACGATCGCGACGACCCGGGTGATGAACCTCGGTGGGCCCCGTGGGGTTCCGCCGAAGCTGTGGTCGAAGGTGATGCCGCCCTTCGTCAAGGCGATGCAGTGGCTGCCGGGCCGGTGACGCCGCGCATTTTCCCGAGCCGGACACGAACGGTGCGACGAACGGGATAATTCGGGTGTGGGCGATCGCCAGGTGCTGCACGGTGCGACGGAGAATCTCCGTGTCCAGCGGCGCCGTCTGCTCGCGTGGTACCTGGCGGTCAGCACAGGACTTGTTGCAGTAGGAATCCTTGCGGCTCTGCTGGATCCGACGATCACCCGATCCGGCAGCTTCGTCGGCATGGCCTCGGCGCTGGCGCTGGGCATCGCCGGGCTGGCGATCCTGCGGTGGGCGCCACGGCGTCTGGGACGCATCCCCATCGTCGCCGCCACCGCATGCGCGGTGGCCGCGATGCCGGCGGTGATCGCGTTCCACGTCGACCCCTCCCGCATCCTCATCAGCGTCATGGGCTCGATGTTCCTGTCGATGTACCTCGCGGCGTTCTGGCCGCCGCGGCAGGCCGTCCTGTGGATCGGGGCGCTCACCACGGCGACCCTCGCCGCCGCGGCCGTCGCCCCGACGCGCCTGCTGTGGGTCGGTTACGTGATCGTCGCCGCCGCCCTGCTCGGCTCCGGAGCGATCTTCGGGGCCGTCGGGCGCCTGCTGGTGAACGCGGCGACCCGGGATCCGCTCACCGGGCTGCGCAACCGCGCCGGCCTCGACCTCGAACTGCGTTCACGGCCACGCGACCGCAGCAACCAGGTCTGCCTCGGCCTGCTCGACGTCGACGGGTTCAAGGCGTTCAACGACGAGCATGGGCATCCCGCAGGGGACGCCCTGCTCCGTGATGCCGCCGAGGCGTGGGCGCAGCAGGTGCCACGCGGTGGGATCCTCGCCCGACTCGGTGGCGACGAATTCCTCGTCGTCCTCCCGGACACGGGGGAGGAGGAAGGGCGCGCGGTGCTCGAGAACATGGCCCGCGCGAATCCCGTACCGGTCAGTTTCGGCGTCGCAGCCGGCGTCGTGGGCGACCCCATGGATCTGTACCACGACGCCGACATGGATCTGTACCGGGCCAAGGCCGCAGCCTGGGCTCACCTGCCGGACCGACTGGCCCCACTGCCCCTGCCCGATGTCCTCGACCTGCTGCCCGTCCCCATCCTCGCCGTGCGCGACGGCGGGGCCGTCGCCTACGCCAACCCCTCCTTTGCCGCGCTGTTCGGTGTCGACGCCCGACAGGTGGAGAATCGGCCGCTGAACGAGATCCTCACCGGCGGCACATGGCCCGACGGGGCCGTCACCGTCCGCTCGCTGCACGACCGGACCGGGCAACTGTGCGAGTTCGGCCGGCCGGACGGGACGGTGGTGCAGGCGACGGTCGGCGCCGCCCGGATCCGGTGGGAGAACACCCTCGCGACCCTGGTGGTGCTCGGCGACGTCACCGAACAGCCCAGTTACGTATCCCGATGACCGCCGCTCGGTGACCACGCGGATCCGGGTTCGGCGACTACCCTTTCCTGTGTGCCGCGCACGGTGACGCTGTTCCTCGCCGGAGACGTGATGACCGGCCGGGGCGTGGACCAGATCCTCCCGCACCCCGGAGGGCCGAGGCTGCGCGAGTCCTACGTGAAGGACGCCCGGGACTACGTCGAGCTCGCAGAGACCCACAGCGGGGTGATCCCGCGGCCGGTGGATTTCGGCTGGCCGTGGGGTGTCGCGCTGCCCGTGCTCGACGAATGCGCCCCCGACGTGCGGATCGTCAACCTGGAGACATCGGTGACCACGTCGCGGGACTTCGCGCCGGACAAGGGCATCCACTACCGGATGAACCCGGCGAACGTCGAGGTGATCACCGTCGCGCGAGTCGACGTGTGCACACTCGCCAACAATCACGTGCTCGACTTCGGCATCCGCGGTCTGCGCGAGACCGTCGAGGTCCTCACGGCGGCGGGACTGCGGCTCACCGGTGCGGGCGGCGACGACCGGGCGGCACGGCAGCCGGCGACGGTCCCCGTCGGATCGTCCCGGGTCCGGGTGTGGTCGGTCGGTGCGGTGTCGAGCGGGATCACTCCTTCGTGGGCCGCCACGCCGACGCGGCCCGGCGTGGCCCTGCTGCCGGTGTCGGAGGCGGGCGCCGACGAACTGCTCGCCCGGATCGACGCCGACCGCGGGGCCGGCGACGTGGCGGTGGTGTCGGTGCACTGGGGGTCCAACTGGGGCTACGCCGTGCCGGACGCGCACGTGCGGTTCGCGCACCGGCTGGTCGACGGTGGCGTCGACGTCGTGCACGGGCACTCGTCCCATCATCCGCGCCCGCTGGAGATCTACCGCGGCAGGCCCGTGCTCTACGGGTGCGGCGACCTGATCAACGACTACGAGGGCATCGGCGGTTACGAACGCTTCCACGACGAACTGCGGCTGCTGTACCTCGTCACCTTCGACGCGGACACGCGGGAACTGCAGGAGATGCGGATGCTGCCGGTGCGGGCGCGGCGGATACGGCTCGAGCACGTCACGCAGTCGCAGCAGCGGTGGCTGCGCGCGACGCTCGAGGAGGCGTCTGCCGGTTTCGGCACCCGCCTGCAGCCCGGGGACGACGATCCGTGGATCCGGATCGCTTGCTGAGACCGCGTGGTCACCCGCCGGGACGCGGCACGGGCACACCGTCGACGACGAGGTCCACCTTCTCGTTGTAGAACGCGACGTGGCCGGCGATCGGTGCGACGGCGGGAATCGGATCCGGGTACGCCCACGCGACGTTCTCGACTCGCGGCGATCCGGTGAAGGTCCAGTACCGGGCCGTGCCCTTGTAGGGGCACGAGGTGTGCAGGTCCGTTTCCTCGAGCACCGAGAAGTCGACGTCCGCGGGCGGGAGGTAGTACCGCACCGGCAGCCGGGTCTCGAACAGCAGCACCGGCGTGCGGGTGTCGGCGACAATCGTGCCGGCGACGGACACCTGCACGTGCCGGCTGCTGGGCAGCGCATCGACTCGGTGATACGGGTCGCGGGGATGAACGAAGATTTCCGTGTCCTCCTCGTACCAGTGCTGAATGCCCGGCCCGCCGGGGTGCTGAATGCCCGGCCCGCCGGGGTGCTGAATGCCCGGCCCGCCGGGGTGCTGAATGCCCGGCCCGCCGGGGTGCTCGATGCCCGGCCTCTGGTGACCGACCCATTCGAAGCCGACGTACTCCTCGAGCCCCGCGACGTCGAGCCCGAACGCCGCGGCGGGCGACCGGGTCTCGCCGTCGGTCAGGTCGAACCACTGCCCGACGTCGTTCCTGTCGCCCGGTACCAGGGCGGGCGACAGGAGATCGGTGCGCACGTCGTCGCGGGGAAACAGGTAGAAGGGGACGGGGTGGCCGGGCGGCCACACCAGCAGCGCGCGGACGGTGTCGATCACGGTGTGGCCGGCCCAGGTTCCGCGGATCCGCCGCTCACTGGGCTCGTACAGGTAACCGTCCGATGGGGGTGGACGGCGGCGGACGGCGGACCTGCGGGCCATGCCCCGACGGTACGCCGGCAAGACGTGCGCCGAGGCCCGGATCACCCGGCGGGCACGCGTTCGTCGTCGCGCGTGACGGCGTAGACGTCCGGGTCGAACGCCGACACCCGGCGCCGGAGCGCGGCCGACGACCACGGCCAGTTGAAGCTGTTGCGGCCGTTGACGTCGAAGAAGTAGCTGCGGCATCCGCCGGAGTTGTAGACGGTGCCCGGAAGGGCGGCCTGAACCTCGTCGTCGAAGGCGTCCTGGGCCTCCCTGCGCACCTCGAGGGTGCGCCAGCCGTGGCGCAGGGCCGTGTCGATCGCCGTCACGACGTGGTCGAGCTGGGCTTCGAGAATCAGGAAGGCCGACGTGTGGCCGGTGCCGAGGCTCGGTCCGAGCAGGACGAACGCATTGGGGAAGCCCGCGACCGACGAGCCGAGGTAGGCCCGCGGGCTGCCCTGCCAGTGCTCGTCGAGGCTGCGGCCCTGCCCGTCGAACACCCGGCCCGCGATCGGCATGTCGAGAATGTGGAAGCCGGTGCCGAAGACGATCGCGTCGACCTCGGTCTCGCTGCCGTCCCGGGCGATCACGGTGGAGCCGCGGATCTCCTGTACCGCTGCGGGGTGGACCTCGACATTGGGCCGGGTCAGGGCCGGGTAGTACGTGTTGGACATGAGCAGCCGCTTGCAGCCGAGGGTGTAGTCGGGCGTCAGGACCCGGCGCAGCCGCGGGTCGCGCACCTGGGCGCGGAGCTGGGCCCGGCCGATCCACTGCAGCCGGCGCATGATCCAGGGGTGCCGGAAGCCGAGGCCGAGGGCCTCCATCAGGCCGTATTCGATCGTCTCGACCAACCGTCGCGCGCCCGGCAGGCGAGCGAGCAGCCGGCGTTCGGTCGCGGACAGGTGCCGGTCGGGTTTGGGCAGCACCCACTGCGCCGTCCGCTGGTACAGGTGCAGGCGTGCGACGTCGGGTGCGATCTCGGGGACGAACTGGACCGCCGAGGCGCCCGTGCCGACGACGGCGACGCGTTTGCCGCGCAGGTCGTAGTCGTGGTTCCAGCGCGCGGAGTGGAACACCTCGCCGGGGAACTGCGACAGACCGGGGATCTCGGGCACGAGCGGTTCGTTCCACGGCCCTGCGGCGGCGACGAGGAAGTGCGCCCGGACGGTGCCGGCGGTGGTGGTGATCGTCCAGCGCGCGTCCACGTCGTCCCAGTCCGCTCTCAGGACCTCGACTCCGAACCGGACGTGGGACGTCACGTCCTGTGCGTCTGCGGTGTGCTCGATGTAGTCGCGGATCTCCCGCTGTCCGGCGAACAGGCGGCTCCAGTCCCGGTTCCGGGCGAAGGAGTACGAGTACAGCAGCGACGGCACGTCGCATGCGCAGCCCGGGTAGGTGTTGGCACGCCACGTCCCGCCGAGGCTGTCGGCCTTCTCGAGGACGACGAAATCGGTGATGCCGCGCCGTCGCAGGGCAATCGCCGCGCCGATGCCGGATATCCCGGCGCCGATCACCACCACCCGGTGTTCGCCCATTGCGTTGCCTCTCGTCCGCGTCCGATCCGAATACCGCCGGTATTCGGATAACCACAGTATCCGAGTTTAGGCCGCTCCGGTACCGTCGAGCCGTGGCACGACAGACCCGGCAGCAGACTCAGGCACGCACACGCGAGGATCTGCTGGCCACGGCGACCGAGCACTTCCTCGACCGTGGTTACTCCGCGGCGTCGCTCGAGCAGATCGCCGAGGACGCCGGCTATTCCAAGGGCGCGGTGTACTCGAACTTCCGCAACAAGGACGAGCTGTGCTTCGCGGTGCTCGACCGGATCCGGGCCGAGCGCATGGGCGAGATCGCCGCGACGCTCGAGGGCGGTGCGTCGCTCGACGACGTGGTGGCCGCCTTCGGCGCCTGGGCCGAGCGCACCATCGGCGACCGGAGGTGGACCCTCCTCGAGATCGAGTTCTCGGTGCGCTCCCGGCACGACGAACTGATCCGTTCCCGCATCGCGGCCGGTGCCGCCGGGGTGCGGACACTGATCGCCGAGCTGATCCGATCGCTCGCCGCCCGGTTCGGCCTCGAACCGGCGGTCGAGCCCGAACAGGCGGCGACGATGCTGCTCGGGCTCGGCATCGGCCTCGGCCTGCAGCGCGCGATCAGCCCCGACCTGCCGGCCGCGGCGCTCACCGGCGCCGTGCGTGCGGTGCTGGGAGTGGGACGATGACCGGTTCGATCCGCTAGCGGGCCTGATAGGTCAGGCAGTTGGCGGCGTGCTCGCCGCTGCCGCTGCCACCGACCCGGATCTCGCTCGCGGTGCACTCGAGATCCTGGTTGTGCACGCAGTCGGCGCGCTGGCAGGCGCCGACCATGCTGGTGACGGTGTCCAGGCCGCCCTTGGTCGACAGCGGGATGAACGTCTCGCAGTCGGCGCTGCCGTTGTGGCCGGCGACGTTGATGGCGTAGGCGTGACAGCCGTCGTGGTTGTAGGAGCAGGTGCTGACGCTGCACGCGGTGACGTGCGGCATTTCCATCGTGGTCATGATCGAACCTTCCCGAAGGGGGTTGTCCACTGAGGGCTGCCCACCATGCTAGTGCCGCGCCAGGCGTCCGGACAGGTCGATCGGCCGACGGATGTCGTTGATACGCCGCCCATTTCGGACACGTCGCTGTTGCGCAATACCCGTGGGCTCACATCCGGGCGGGCTCGTGCACCGGCTCGAGGCCCGGTCGCCGGGCGGGGATGGCGAAGGTGACGGCTGCGGCGACCAGGGCGACACCGCAACCGATGAGCATTCCGGTGCGGAACCCGGCCTCGGTGGGCAGGGTGTAGCCGCCGGCCTGCACGCTCATCTGCGACAGGACCACGCCGACGACCGCGGCCGACACCGAGGTACCCACAGCGCGCATCAGGGCGTTGACGCTGTTCGCCGAGGCCGTCGCGGACTGCGGCACCGCACCCATGATCAGCGCGGGCATGGCCCCGTAGGCGAAGCCGACCCCGGCGCTGCAGATGCAGACGACGAGCATCAGACCCCACGTCGAGCCCATGAGTAGCAGCGACGAGCCGTACCCGGCGGCGATGACCAGGCAGCCGACCAGCAGGGTGACCTTCGGGCCCCGGGTCGCGGACAGCTTGCCGCCGATCGGTGACACGGCCATCATCACCAGGCCGCCCGGTGCCATCCACAGGCCCATGGCCAGCATCGACTGGCCGAGGCCGTAGCCGGTCTCGGCGGGCAGCTGCAGCAGTTGCGGCACGATGAGCGACTGCGCGTACATCCCGAAGCCCACCACGATCGAGGCGGCGTTGGTCAGCAGCACGGGGGGCCGGGCGGTGGCCCGCAGGTCCACGAGCGGATGCGGTCGGCGCAGCTCCCACCAGCCCCACAGCAGCAGTGCGACGAGGGCGGCGACGAACAGATCGAGTGTCGTCGTGCTCGTCCACCCCCAGTCGGCGCCCTTGGACACGGCGAGCAGCAGGCACACCAGGGCGATGCCGAGCCCGATCGCCCCGACGACGTCGAAGCTGCCGGCTCTGCCGTGCACCGGGATCTCGGGGATCACGACCCACAGCAGCGCGAAGATCGCCACGCTCAGCACCGCGACGGCCCAGAACAGCACCCGCCAGTTCGCGTGCTCGGCAACTGCCGCCGCGACCGGTAGGCCCAGGGCTCCGCCGATGCCCATGGAGGCACTCATCAGGGCGATGGACGAGTGCAGGCGGTGTGGGGGCAGCAGGTCCTTGAGGGCGCTGATACCCAGCGGGATGAGGCCCACACCGACGCCCTGCAAGGCCCGGCCCGCCACCATCGGCAGCAGCGACGACGACAGCGCGCACACCACCGAGCCCGCGACCAGTGGAACGGTGCAGATCAGCAGCATCCTCCGCTTGCCGTACATGTCACCCAGGCGTCCGGTGACGGGCGTGGCGACCGCACCCGCGAGCAGCGTCGCGGTGATCACCCACGACGCATTCGACGACGTCGTGCCCAGGATGGCGGGCAGATCGGCGATGAGGGGCACCACCAGCGTCTGCATCAGTGCGGCGACGATGCCGGTGAACGCCAGCACCCCCACCAGGGCGCCAGGTCGCACCGAGGGTGGTACGGGCGGTGCCGTGGCCGTTGTCGATCCGTCCACGCGGGTTCTCCCTCCGGGCGCGGGCCTGCGCCTCGCAATGTGTACTACACACAAAGTATGCATTATGCACATTTGGCGGCGATCAGCGGCCGGATAATGAGGACGGACGCTGTCGCCGACGGAAGAGACACATGGACAAGCCCACGCACTCGATCGAGTTCGAGATGATGCTGCTCGGCCGGCACCTGAACCTCTTCGGGCCCAAGGGCCGGGACGCCGGTCGGCTCGACCGCAGTGCCTACACCGTGCTCAGCCGACTCGCCGTGCAGGGACCGATGTCCATCGGCCAGCTCAGCGACGCCTTCGGCCTGGACGCGTCCACGCTGAACCGGCAGACGGCCGCGCTGCTCAAGGCCGGCCTCGCCGAGCGCATCCCCGACCCCGACGGGGGGATCGCGCGCAAGTTCCGCATCACCGCGGAAGGGGTCCGTCGTCTCGACGACGAACGCGCCAGCTCCGTCGCCGGCCTCGAGCGGGTGCTGGTGGACTGGGATCCGTCCGAGGTCGCCGAGTTCGCTCGCTGGCTCGCACGGTTCAACACCGACATCGAGCGCCTCACGGGACACCCCTGGCCCCGTCCGGCGGGTTCGTGCGGACCGTCCCCGTCCCGCAGCGAGGGCGACGGCGGGTCCTGACCGGCGCAACCGCCCGGGAGGGGGCTCGGACCGGTTCGGTCCCGATCGTTGACATTGACGTCAATGTCCACGCATGCTGTGCGGGTGACCACGAGCGAAGCCCAGGAGCGGGCCCGATCCGCGCGCCGCGACAGCGACGGACCGCGTCGGCGGGAACTGCTCGACGCCGCCCGCGACTGCTTCGGTGAACTCGGCTACGAGCGCACCACCGTCGCGGTGATCACCGACCGCGCCGCCGTCTCCCGCGCCACCTTCTACGCCTACTTCTCCTCCAAGGAGGAGGTGTTCCGCGCCCTCGCCACCCTCGTGTGCCGGCAGTTCCTCGACGCCCAGCACGTGGAGGGACCGACGGTGGACGATCTGCGGGAGGTGCTGCGCACGACGACCCGGGCTTCCATCGAATCCATGTACGCCAACGGCCGCATCCTCGAGCTGATCGAGCACCGTGCCCGCCTCGACGACGAGGTGGGCAAGGAATGGGAGAGCGTGCGCGAGCGGCTCGTCGGGCGCTACGTCCGCTTCGTCGAGCGCATCGACGCCACCGGCGACGTCACGCTCAGCGCGCACCCGGAACGGATCGCGCGCACCCTCGTCGACGCCCAGCGTGCCGGCGCCGTGCGCCTGCTCGATGCCCCGCGACAGGAACAGCTCTCCTACATCGACGACATGATCGCGATGTCCGAACGGCTCATCGGCTTCCGCTGACCGGCCCCGACCGACAGGACCACCCATGCTGCTCGTAGCCAACCGCGGCGAGATCGCGCTGCGCGTCGTCCGCTCCGCCACCGAACTCGGCATCGACACCGTCGCCGTGTATGCCGAGGACGACGCCGACAGCCCCCACGTCGCCGCCGCCACCCGCGCCGTCGCGCTGACCGGTGCCGGGCCCGCCGCCTACCTCGACGGCCAGGCCCTGTTGCGCGCGGCCACCGAGACCGGCTGCACCCTCGTCCACCCCGGATACGGATTCCTCAGCGAGAACGCCGAATTCGCCGACGCCTGCGCCGCGGCCGGGATGACGTTCGTCGGACCCGACCCGCAGGTGCTGCGGATCTTCGGCGACAAGGCCGCCGCCCGCCGCGCCGCCGTCGCCGCCCGGGTGCCCGTGCTGCCCGCCACCGACGGGGGCGTCACCGTCGACGCGGCCCGCGACTTCCTCGCCGCCCACCCCGGCGGCATCGTCCTCAAGGCGCTCGCCGGTGGCGGTGGCCGCGGCATGCGGGTGGTGCGCGACGCCGCGACCCTCGACGACGCCTTCCGGGCGTGTACCACGGAGGCGGAACACGGCTTCGGCAACGGCGCGCTGTTCGCCGAGGCGCTGTGCGACCGCGCCCGGCACATCGAGGTGCAGATCGTCGCCGCGGCCGACGACGCGGGCGGAGTGCGCGCCCTCGCGCTCGGCGACCGGGACTGCAGCGTGCAGCGGCGCCACCAGAAACTGGTGGAAGTCGCTCCCGCGCAACGGCTCGACGCGACCGTGCGACGCACGCTGCACGAGGCCGCGGCCCGGCTGTGCGCGTCGGTAGGGTACCGCGGCCTCGCCACCGTCGAGTTCCTCGTCGCCGGCGATCAGACGGTGTTCCTCGAGGTGAACCCGCGAATTCAGGTGGAGCACACGGTGACCGAGGAGGTCACCGGCATCGACCTCGTCGCGACGCAGGTGGCGATCGCCCGCGGTGCCCGGTTCGGCGAACTCGGCCTGCCCGGCGGCATCACCGCCGACGGCGCCGGGGTGCGTGGTGAGCCCGCCGCCGCACAGGGGATCGCCGTCCAGGCGCGCGTCAACACCGAGACCATGCGCCCGGACGGACGGGCCGTACCCGCGTCCGGCACGCTCACCGCGTTCACCCCGCCCACCGGGCCGGGCGTCCGCGTCGACACCTACGGCCGTCCCGGGCTGACGACCAGTCCGCGCTACGACTCGTTGCTGGCCAAGGTGATCACCCACACCCGCATCGACGACTTCGCCGCGGCGCTGCGCAAGACGGACGCCGCCCTCGGGGACCTGCTCGTCGCGGGGGTCGCCACCAACACCGAATTCCTGCAGAACATTCTGCGCGACAAAGACTTCGCCGCCTGCGACGTGCACACGTCGTGGCTGGACGAGCGGATCGCCGATCTCGCCGTCGCCGGCCCCGACGACGCACCGGCCGTCGCGCCGGAACTGCACGCCGGGGAGGAGGCGGTGCGTGCCGACATGGTCGGCACCGTCGTCGAGACCGCCGCCGACGGCGACGCGCTCACCGCGGGCGCTCCCGTCGTCGTGCTCGAGGCGATGAAGATGCAGCACGTGGTGTCCGCCTCCGGACCCGCCACCGTGGTGCGTCTGCTGGTGCGGCCCGGACAGACCGTGCAACCGGGGGAGGTGCTGGCCGTGGTGCGCGCCGAGTCCGGCGCAGCGGCCGTCGGTGACGACGGTGAGCGCGACCTCGACACCGTGCGCGACGACCTCGCCGAGATCCGCGACCGGCACGAACGCACCCTCGACGCCGCCCGCCCCGACGCGGTGGCCAAGCGGCACCGGACCGGGCGCCGCACGGCGCGGGAGAACATCGCCGAACTCGTCGACGACGGCACCTTCGTCGAATACGGGCCGCTCGTGCTCGCCGCGCAGCGCAGCCGCCGCAGCGAGGAGGACCTGATCGCCAACACACCCGCCGACGGCCTCGTCGGCGGCCTCGCCCGCATCGACGGCGCCGAATCGGTGGTGCTCTCCTACGACTACACCGTCCTCGCCGGTACGCAGGGCATGCGCAACCACGCCAAGACCGACCGGCTGCTCGAACTCGCCGCCCGGCGCGAGGTACCGCTCGTGCTGTTCGCCGAGGGCGGCGGCGGGCGTCCCGGCGACGTCGACGCCGGACCCGGACAGGGTCTGGAACTGTCGACCTTCCGGGCGATGGCCGCCCTGCGCGGACGCGTCCCGACGATCGCGGTGGTCTCCGGTCGGTGCTTCGCCGGCAACGCTGCCCTCGCCGGCGTGTGCGACGTGCTGATCGCCACCCCCGAGGCCAACATCGGCATGGGCGGTCCCGCGATGATCGAGGGCGGCGGTCTCGGCGTCTTCCGACCCGAGGACATCGGCCCGGTCGACGTGCAGCGCCGCAACGGCGTCGTACACCTCGCCGCGCGCGACGAGGCACACGCCGTCGAGCTGGCCCGGCAGTACCTCGGGTACTTCACCACCGCGACCGACGGCTGGCAGGCCCCGGATCCGCGGCTCGCGCGGCACGTGGTTCCGGAGAACCGGTTGCGCGCCTACGACGTGCGCGCCGCGATCGACGCGATCGCCGACGTCGGCTCCGTGCTCGAACTGCGCGGCGACTACGGCGTCGGCATCGTCACCGCCCTGGTCCGCGTCGAGGGCGCGGCGTACGGGGTGCTCGCCAACAGCAGCCACCACCTCGGCGGCGCGATCGACGCCGAGGCCGCAGACAAGGCCGCCGACTTCCTCGAACTGTGCCAGGCGCACCGCGTGCCCGTCGTGAGCCTGTGCGACACACCGGGATTCATGGTCGGACCCGAGTCGGAGAAGGAGGCCACGGTGCGCCGGTTCGGTCGGCTGTTCGTCGCCGGCGCGCGCCTGACCGTCCCGTTCGGCACGATCATCCTGCGCAAGGGCTACGGCCTCGGCGCCATGGCGATGGCCGGCGGGTCCTTCCACGCCCCCGAGTTCACCGTGGCGTGGCCCACCGGCGAGATCGGCGGCATGGGACTCGAGGGTGCGGTGCGGCTCGGCTTCCGCAAGGAACTCGAGGCCGCCCCCGACCCGGCCGCGCGTGACGAACTGTTCGCGCAGCTCGTCGCCGCCGCCTACCAGCACGGCAAGGCGCTGCAGGCCGCGACGATCTTCGAGCTCGACGACGTCATCGATCCGGCCGACACCCGGGCCTGGGTGTCGCGGCTGCGCATGTCCTGAGCGAGGGCGGGTACCCGTCCGGCACCGACGTGAAGGAGGTGGCGGTGAGCAGGCAACCGGGAGCCGGGGAGTTCGTGCCGGAAACGACCGACCTGGCCGAGCTGGCTGCCGCGGCGAGCGGCTGCCGCGGATGCGATCTGTACCGGAACGCCGAACGCACCGTGTTCGGCGCCGGTCCGGCCACGGCCCGGCTCGTGCTCGTCGGCGAACAGCCCGGCGATCAGGAGGACCGGGCGGGGGAGCCGTTCGTCGGCCCCGCCGGGCGGCTGCTCGACCGGGCCCTCGAGGAGGCGGGCATCGATCGCGGCGAGGTGTACGTGACCAACGCGGTCAAGCACTTCAAGTTCGAGCGGGCCGCCGCGGGCGGGCGTCGCATCCACAAGAAACCGGCACGCGGCGAGGTCGTCGCGTGCCGGCCTTGGCTGGTCGCCGAGCTGCAGGCGGTGCGACCCGAGGTGCTCGTGTGCCTCGGCGCCACCGCGGCCCAGTCGCTGCTCGGGCCGTCGTTCCGGGTGACCGCACATCGCGGGGAGATCCTGCACCCGGATGCGGAGATCCCGTCGGATCCGGCCGTCGTCGCCACGATCCACCCCTCGGCGATTCTGCGCGGACCGAGCGAGCAGCGGGAGGAGGCGCTCGCCGGGTTGGTCGCGGATCTGCGGGTGGCCGCCGGGGCGCTGTAACGGGCGTCCTCCAGGACCACTTCGTGATCTACCTCCTTCTCGAGCTGTCGATTCGTCAGACCGAGTTCTCGGACCCGGCGCCGACAGCATCCTCTCTCACAGAAGCGTCGACGTTTCCACGCTCACCTGCATCAGAGTCCGCTCCGAGCGCTACCCCGCGCGTTTCGGCGGTCAGAGCAATGGCGACGATCGAGATCCCGGCGGTCGCGGCAATGATCAGGCTCAACGGCCAACTGCCCCCACCGAGCGCTGCGAGCAGGGCGCTGGCGATCAGAGGTGTGAAGCCGGCACCGATCAGGCTTGCGCCCTGGTAGCCCAGCGATGCTCCCGTGTACCGCACGGTGGCGCCGAACATCTCCGACAGCAGCGGCACCAGCGGAGCGAACATGATGTTCTGGATGACCTGTCCGATGACCAGGCCGACGACCAGCAACACCACCGAGCCGGAGTCCACGAGCATGTACAACGGAAACGCGTAGAGCACTGCCGCGACGGCGCCGGTGAGCACGATCGGTCGGCGCCCGACTCGATCGGACAACGCTGACGACAGTGGGATGACGACCAAGGAGACCACCGACAACAGCACCAGCACCTGCATGACGGTGGATCGCTCGTAACCGATCCCGGTCGTGTAGGAGATGATGTGCGAGGTGATCAGCGCCGTCAGCGCGAACGGCGCGATACCGGCACCGCAGGCGAGCAGTACGGGGCGCGGCGTCCTCAGCACGCGCGCCAACGGTATGCGGTCGGCACTAGTGGCGGCAGCCTTCTTGACCGCCTGCTCGAAGATGGGACTCTCGGTGAGCTGCGAGCGAATGTAGAGACCGACCACCACCAGCAGTGCGCTGAACAGGAACGGCACGCGCCAGCCCCAGGTCTCCAGGCTTTCGTCGGGTAGCAGACTGACGGTCGCCACCGCGACGGTTGCCATGAGAAAGCCGATGGGCGAGCCCAGGTTCATCACGCCGGCCCACTTGCCGCGGTTGTCGGCATCAGCGTGCTCGACGACCATCAAGGCCGCGCCGCCCCATTCGCCGCCGATGGCAATCCCCTGCGCGAACCGCAGTACGACGAGCAGTATCGGGGCTGCCACACCGATGGTCGCGTAACCGGGCAGCAGCCCGATGAGGAAGCTCGCGCTACCCATCAGGGCCATAGTCACGAACAGGATGTATTTGCGGCCCACGCGGTCACCGAAGTGGCCGAAGATGAGCCCGCCCAGTGGCCGCGCAACGTAACCCACGGCCAGGGTCCCGAACGCGGCGATCGTCGACACTGCCGGGTTCTCTCCGGGAAAGAACACCTCCCCGAACACCAGGGCGGCCATTGTGCTGTACAGCAGGAAGTCGTAGTACTCCAGAACCGTTCCGAACAGGGCCGAGAGTGCGACCTTCCGAATGTGCTTGTCGGTGCCGGTGCCGGTGCTCATGCGACGCTCCGTTCGTACTCGCGGACCGTGTTCACCAGGGCGCGGATCGCGCGGGTGCAGTTGCCTCGGGGGTAACCGAGCACACGCATCGTCTCGGCGCTGGGCTCATAGGAGAGGGTGTTCCCGCGCCCCTGCATGATCGCCGCATCCGGCAAGAGCGGGTGCGGCTCGTCACGTTCGACGATCGTGCGCCCACCCCCGGCCGCGTCGACGAGACGTTGGAAGAACTCGCGGTACCGAAGGTTCTCGTCACCGACCAGGTACGCAGCACCGGGCTCGGCGTTGCGCAACGCTCCAGCGATGGCATGCGCCAACGACTCGGCAGACATGTAGTTCGTGCCGCCCGGCGGGGCGAAGTCCGGGATCTGCGGCTCGTTGCCCGCCGCCCACGAGACGAAACGGCGGTACCGCTCCGATGAAGGCCCCGGCACGGCCCCGATGATCGACGGCGGGTTCAGCGTGCACGCGACAAACGAATCGTCCGCGAGTGCCCGGGTCTGTTCGTCAGCTTCCTTACGCGCGGCGACGTACGGATTGCCGTCGGCGAATCGCTCATCGAGTTGGTGGTAGTAACTGCCTACCTGCACGAAGTGGCGAACTCCCGCCTCTTTGGCGAGAGCAGCGAAGCGAGGCACGCCAGCACTTTGGGTGTCACGCCAGAAACGTTCGTCGTCGCTTTCCCGCGGCTTGTGCCGCACATCCTGTCCTGCGGCGAACACGATGCCGTCGAACACCGACAACTGCTCCGCGGTGAAAGTGGGGACCGTATAGTCGCCGGCCGAGACTGGAAGGCCGGCCACCGGCGAAGCGCTCGGTACCGGGCCGCGCGCTGCGACGGTGACGTCGTCTCCCAGCTGCTGGAGAAGAGTCGCGGTGGTGGCGCCGATCATGCCGGTGCCGCCGACAACAAGGATCTTCATTACTGGACGTCCTTCGGGAAGGTGGGCGGGTCAGGGTCGGGTGTGGTCAGGGGTTGCGGGGGCGATTGGTCCACCCGGATCCGCGCGGCACCCAGCCGCCGGCCGCGTGAGTGCCGCCGTCGACGTGAATGGTTCCGCCGGTGACGAATCGCGCCAGGTCACTGGCCAGGAACAAGACGGCTCCGGCGACGTCCTCGGGCTGCCCGGGGCCACCGAGTGGCGACCAGTTCGGCCACAACGGCACGTCGTCGAGCGGAACAAGAGTGGCGTACGGGACCTGCACCGTTTCGATGAGATCAGGCGCGACGGCGTTCACCCGGACCCCCGACGGGCCGACCTCTGCGGCCAACGACCGGGTGAACTGCGTGAGCGCAGCCTTGTACGCCGAGTACACGGACTGCCCGGGGATGGCCCGGTGCGATTCGACTGTCGTCAGGTTGATGATCGAGCCGCCGCCGCGCTCCACCAGTCCCGGCAGCAGCGTCTGGGTCAGGCGCAGGACGTGCGCGAAATTGATCTCGTGCAGCTCGTCCCACAGCGAGGCAGCGTTGTCTGTGAACGGTTGCTGCGCGTGGAGGAAGTGTCCGACGTTGTTGACGATGATGGACGGCCGGTGATCGACGACTTCCGCAGGGCACGGCGAGGTGCGCACGTCCCAGTCGAGGGTGGTGACGGCACCACCGGCGGCGGCGTCGAAGACAGGAGGAGGTGCCGGTGTGCTGTCCACCACGAGGACGTGGGCGCCGTGTGAGGCGAATGCTGCGGTGATCGCGGCGCCGATCCCCGCCGCCCCGCCGGTGACGACAGCGCGCCGGCCCGCCAGTAACGCTGTTGGTGTAAACCGCTGTGCTCCGGTCATGTCCCGATTACAGGCCCGCCGACCGCATTGTCCTAGCCGTTGTTCCAGTGAATGGAAGAACCGGTGAGGTGGGACATGCGGACTGTTACTACTTGACGGGCGGCACTACCGACCGACCCAGCGATGGTGTGTAAGGACACAGAATGAGCTCGAAAAACCCGGAGGAACAGGACCCAGGACAACCGCCGACCGGAGTCCTGCGGCGTGCGGCACGGATCCTCGATGTCTTCGCGGCCAAGGCCGGCACGTCCCCGGCGGGGCTGACCCTGACGCAGGTAGTTGTGGCCACCGGTCTGCCGCAGGCGTCGGTGCACCGGGCGCTGGAGCAGCTGGTAGCGCTGGATTGGCTCCGCCGCGAGGGCATGGAGTATCGGCTGGGGATGCGTATGGTCGAACTGGGTTCGGCGGCGGTCGACGCCGACGCTCTCCGCCTGGCGGCCCTGCCCAGCCTGCGATGGCTTCACCAGCAGACCGGTTGCATCGTCCAGCTCGGGGTTCTCGACGGCGACGACGTGGTCTACCTGGAACGAATCGGCGGTGAATCCCTTCCCGCGATCAAGACGCGGGCAGGCAGCAGGACGCCGGCACGACAATCCACGATCGGCACGGCTCTGCTTGCGCTCGAATCGGCACCCTCCGTCGTCGACCTCGCGATCGTGCGTGTGCGTGAATCCCGCATCGCCTACAAGCGCGACGGCTGTCTGGAAGGATTCGCCTGCCTCGCGGCTCCCATCGGCCCGCAGGGGTACGGTCGTCCCGCCGCCGTCTCGGTGTTCGGATCGGCACGGCGGGTCGACAACGAGCAACAGGTCCGCATACCGCTGCAGAGCGCTGCCGCCGCCATCTGGCAACGACTCAACGCGCCGGCAACGCCCCACCCTATGGCGGAGAAAGTACGGGCCTGAACCGCATTTCGTGCCACGAGAGGGTCGCGTCGGGACAACTCACGAAGGCCGACGATCGCCGAGGCGCCGGGTAACCCGCAACTGGAAAGTCCAGATCCTCTGCTTGAAAAATCTGGACGATCGAAGTCTCGTGTCACATTGCGATGCAGTACTTTTCATGGGATTTCGGATCGACCGACTGGGGCGGTCCCGGCCCTGAACGAGCCCGAACGTGTGTTCGCGCGCGACATGGGCACCGGCGTCAGGGCAACGCGTTCGCCCCGCCGCGAGTTCCACGAGCACGCAGGCTTTTCGGTGATTCTTGTCGAGCGTGGCCAGGACCGTGCCCATTCCGTCGTAGGGAGTTCGACCGGGACGGGATGTTCAGCTGGGTGAGGTATCGCCGCCGAGCGCGTCGACCACCCGCTGGGTGACCGCGTCGTTCCAGCCCTCGGGGGCCAGGATGTCTGCCCACAACTCGGCGGCCTCGGGACCGTAGGCGTGCCCGAAGCCGGACGGCACGTCCGCGGAGAACACCATGTCCAGCGTGACCTGCCAGAACGTGACGAACGGCAGCCAGCGCATGCCGGGGTCCACATCCGGGCCGAGCGGTTCGCGCAGCCAGTCCGGCCGCTGCAGCAGCAGCCGGAACGACCACCAGGTGATCGGATCGCTCGCGTGCTGCCAGAACACCACGCGGGGGAACTCCCACGTCGCCGGCAGAACCGCATCGTCGGGGCGGGACGCGAACCGGATGTTGCGGCCGTCGTCCACCACGGGCAGCCGCTCGAGGGAGCCGGGGTCGCGGTCGGCGGTGATCCGGCCCCACGGTTGCGCGAAGTTCGGGGTGCCCACCAGCAGCGCCCCGTCGGTGCGCGCCACGATGTCCTGACCCGACGCGAACGCGGCCTGCCCGCCGTACGAGCCGAGGCTCTCGCCGAACACCACCAGCTTCGGACGCTGCCCCTCGGGCCGGGCCGACCACTGCCGGTACACCGCCTCGAACAGGGCCCGCCCGGCCTGCTGCGGGGTCTCGCGGTCGGCGACGAACGACAGCGCGCTGGGCAGGAACGAGTACTGCATGGCGGCGATCGCCGAGTCCCCGCCGTTGACGTACTCGAAGGCCCCCGCGACGTTCGCGTTCACCCACCCGCGGCCGGTGGTGGTCACCACCGCCAGCACGCGGCGGTCGAAGGCGTTCGTGCGTTCGAGTTCGGCGACGACCCGCTCGGCGATGCCCTCGACGGAGTCCGCCGATTCGCGCCCGGCATATACGCGGATCGGGGTGCGCGCAGGCGCGCCGGTGACGGCTTCGATCTGTTCGGCGGTGGGGCCGCCCGCGACGAAGGTGCGGCCCTCCCGGCCGAGGCTGTCCCACGGCTCGTTCGACGCCGGCGACCCGGACCGTTCCGTCAGCTGGGGCTGGGTGACGCCCTCGGCGGTGCCGGTGTCGGCGACGGCCGCCGACCGCTCCGCGGCGCCGAGCAGGACCCGGTCGACGGCGCCGTCGAGCACGAACACGGCCAGCACCACGACGACGAGCACCGCCGCCAGGCGGGCGACGGGCCCAGGCACGAACCGGCCGCCGAGGCGGGTCAACCGGTCGGTGCCCCGGCGCACCGCCCGGGCCACCGTGAGCAGCAGCAGCGCGACGGCCAGCGCGATCAGCAGCACCAGTAGGTAGAAGGAACGCTGAGCCCGCGGCACGCCCACCAGATCGCGGATGATCTGCTGCCACCACGACCCGAGCACCAGGAAGGTCGGCACCAGCACCAGCGCCGCGCCGGCGAGCACCCACCAGCCGATCCGCCGGGCCCGCTCGGACCAGTGCGGATCGACGCCGCAGCGCCGGACCACCCAGGCGATCAGACAGCCCACCCCGTAGCCGATGGCGACGCTGATTCCCGTCGCCACCCCCTGCAGGTACCACACGCGCGGCAGCAGCGACGGCGTCATCGACCCCACGAAGAACACCAGCGCCAGACCCAACCCGACCGGGTGGAACCGGCGCCCGTAGCCCCGCAGCCGAGCGCGCGGCGTGCCCGTCTGCTCGTGCTCGAGGTCGGCCGCGGCGGTCAGCACAGGGCCTCGGCTACGTCGGACGTGGAGCGATCACGGAACGGGTCCGTCGGCATCTGGAACAGGATCAGCAGGTACGCGAGGAACGCGAAGACGATGGGGTTGTGCAACAACGGGTCCCACAACGAATCCAGCATCACACACGCCCCTCAGGTTCGGAGGTGTCCGGATGCGGCCGGAACGGACACCCGGACGCAAACAGGTACACCATCTTCGCCGGGCACCGGGCACCGGGACACGGCGACGCACAATGTACGGCGCTGACGCCGAATTCACCACCCGGACGGTCGCGCTCGGCGTGATCGAGCCCAGGCAGACCCACGTCGCCGATCTCCGGAATCGGGGACGAAGGTCCCTGGCGCCGCCTCCCCGGCCGGATCATGCTGGACCCATCGGGCGCCCGCACCGCCGAGTCGGCGTCCGGGGGGAGGTCGACGGTGTCCACTCCTGGTCCGTACACATCCCAGCTTCGGCGCGACGGTCCGCGGCGTCCGGACACGACGTCGACGGTGCTGCTCGCCTGCGGGATCGTGTCGTTGCTGCTGTATGTGGGAGCGCACGAGGTAGTCGCGGCCGCCCTCTACGACGGCTACGACCGCTTCGATCAGGCGATCAGCGAGCTGACGTCGGTCGGCGCACCGACGCGGGCACCCCTGACCGTCGTGGGATTCGTGTACGACGCACTGATCGTCGCCTTCGGAATCGGCGTGTGGCGCACGGGCCGTGGAGTCCGCACCCTGCGCATCGCGGGAGTTCTCCTGGTGGCCTACGCATTCGTGGGACCACTGTGGCTACCGTTCCCGATGACCGGACGCGAGAACATCGAGGCCGGGGCCGCGATGCCGCTCGCCGACACGATGCACCTGGTGCTCAGCGCGGTGACGGTGTCGCTGTGGTGCGCGCTCATCGGGTTCGCGGCCGCTGCCTTCGGCACCTGGTTCCGGGTCTACTCCGCCGTCACGGTCGCGACGATCCTGGTATTCGGCGCATGGACGGGCCGGTACGTCCCGGCCGTCGCCGCCGCCGAACCCACCCCCGGCATGGGCGCGGTCGAACGGGTGATGTTCGGTGCGTTCGTGCTGTGGATCGCGGTGCTGGCGATCGTCCTGCTCGTCGGCCGCCCGGCGTCATTTCGTGCCGAGCGACGTGCCGTCGTCCGGGGCGAGCCAGCGTGAGATCAGCGCATCGAGGGTGCCGTCCTGTGCGAGTGCACGTTGCGCATCCTCGAGTTCGCCACGCAGCACGTCGTCGCCGAGGCGCACCGCAAGCGCGATCTCCTCGCGGGTGATGCCGTACTCGACGACGTCGACGTGGGGGCGGTCGCGCGTGAGCCACCTCAGCACGGGACCGAGTTTCATGAAGGCGTCGCAGCCGCCGGTCGACAACTCGTCCAGGGCACGGTCGATCTCGTGGTACGCATACACCCGGATTCCGCCGATACGGCCTTCGGCGAGAAGGCGTTTCACCACCGGCTCACTGGTGTTGCCCTGCTGCACCCCGACGGTCAGGCCTGTCAGGTCTGCCACCCCTCGTACCGCGGGATGGCGGGCGGTGTCCACCGCCAGGGACTGCCCGGACCCGAAGTACGGCGCGCAGAACGCGGCCCGCTCCCGGCGCGACCCGGTGACGGTGGTGCCGGAGGCCACGACGTCGAAGCGCCCCGAGGCCAGCTCGTCGAAGATCGTCTCGAAGTCGTCGCCCTCGTGCGGGACGAACTCCCAGCGCCGGCCGAGACGCCGGGCAAGCGCCTGGGTGAGATCGATGTCGAATCCGACGGGCCGGTCCCGCTCGTAGAACTCGAACGGTGGGTCGGGCATCGCCGATCCCACCCGAAGCGGGGAGGCCGGGGTGGTCATTGCGGACGGCCCGGGTGAGGCCGGACCCGTGTCGTCACATCGGTTTCGGACATCGGCAACGGTCCCGTCGGTTGTGCCTGTCCGTTCCGTCGCACACTTGTCGGCACCCACTCATTGTGCGCGGCCGCCCGCCCGCAATCCAGATTCGCGAGCGGTTCAGGCGCTGGTGGCCAGCGCCGCTGCGAGCCCGAACGCGACGGACGTCGCGGCGACCTCGAGCACCGCGTTGCGCAGCGACACCTCTGCGGTGACCCGGTGCGCGGCTGCGGCCGGCACCCACGTCCGTCGCCACCACCACGCCAGCGTCAGCAGCGCCAGCAGGGTCAGGGCCTTGGCCAGCACGATGCGGCCGTAACCGGTGTCGATCAGGGCCGTGACCGAGCCGAGTCGAACGGCAGCGTCGACGACGCCCGTCGCGACGAGCACGACGACGCATCGCGCCGCGAGCACCGAGTAGCGGGGGAGCAGCCGGGCCCACGCGCCGCGGGACCGGACCGTCAGCGCCAGCGCGACGAGGGTTCCGAACCACAGCGCCGCAGCGAGCGCGTGCGCGGCGTCGAGCGGCGATCCGAGGATCTGCTGCGACATGTGCCCGGTGACCGGCCGGGCGATGAGCGCCAGCGCCGCGGCGACGAGGACCGGCACCGTCGACCACGTCGCCGACCGGCGATACGCGAGTGCCGCGACGACGGTGCACGTCAGCACGCACACCAGCGCGGCCACCCCGATCCGGCCGGTGCCCGCGCTGCCGAGATACTCCGCGAAACGCGACAGCCCGAGCCGGGACACCGGGACGTTCGTCGTGTCCGCGGCCTGTTGCACGAGTTGCACGAGCTCCGTCAGGACCCAGATCCCGCCGAGCCCGGCGATCGCGCGCCAGAGGTCGGCCGGGGCGACTGGGGGCCGCCGCTCGTCGCGCACCATGACGCCGAGCGTGGCCAGGCCGAGCACCGTCGCGCCCAGGCACAGCGACAGCGCCCGGACCCAGCTCGACGCGGCCGGGTCCGCCAGCAGCCAGCCGGCGACGACGCCCGCGGTGGCGCCGACGCCGGCGGTGAGCAGCCACGCGCGGTGCGCGGCGGTGCCGGTGCCGCTCGTCGTCAACGCTCGGCCACCGGCGTCAGGCCTTCTTCGGCTTGCGCAGCACGAACCACAGCACGCCGGCGAGGACGACGACGCCCACGACGACAAAGATCCACACGGCCGGGCCGCTGTCCTCGTCGCTGTCGGACGCGGGCGCCGCGGCACCGGCGGCGGCTGCCGCACCGGGGGCGCCCGGGCCGTCCTGCGTGAGGGTGAAGACCTGGGTGCCGGTGACGGGATGCCCGTCCGCGGAGGTCACACGGTAGGCGATGGTGTACTCGCCGGCCGGTCCGAGATCGCCGACCGCCACGGACACCGTCGCGTCCTCGACGAGGGGATCGCCCTTGGACCACAGGTTGCCGTCCGGGCCGACGACGGTCAGGGCGGCGAAGGATTCCTGCAGGGCTTCGTTGAAGGTCAGGCTCACGCGCTCGGGGCCCTGGGCGATCTGCTCGCCCGGTGCGGGCGTGCTGGCGATGACGACCGAGTGTGCGGCGGCCGGCCCGGCAGCGAACAGCAACGCTGCCGCGATCGCGCCGAGGAGCCCGGCGAGCCGGGCGAGAACGAGTGGGGTCTGTCGCCGGCGTGCGGCGACCGTGTTCGGGATGTTCATGGACTTCTCTCTCCGGTGGGGTGGGTCGCGGTCATGCCGCGACCGGTGGCCCCCGCCGTGAGATGCCCGGTGCCGCCCGGGCCGCCGCGATCGGCCGCACCGTAGCGGGCGGCAGCAACGTCCGAACCACCTCGACGCGAGGGGGCACGGTGAGCCACGCGGCCCGCACTGCCCGGGTCAGCGGCCCGCACAGGCGTTGCGCCGCCTCGAGCAGGGCCGCACACGCGACGACCGCGACGGTGTGCGCGGCGAGCATCGGCACCGACGTGTGCAGATGACCCGTCGTCACCGCGGCCAGTACCAGGTGCGTCGCCACCTGCCCGCCCGCGAGCAGCACGATTGTGGGCACCGCGCGCAGGTGGGCCGCGACGAGCCCGATCCCGGCTGCGACGGCGACGAGCAGCGTCACCTCGGCATCGCCGGGCACGCCGCCGCCCGCACTGCCGTGGGCGGCGACCGCCAGGGCGGCGGTCAGCGCTCCCGCGGCGGTGCCGCGCAGGGTCGAGCCGGGTGCCACGGTGGTCGTCGCTAGCGCACGCCGAGCCGGGCCAGCAGGTCGGCCTCGATGCCGTCCAGTTCCCGCGAGATGCCGGCGTGCGCGGCCTTCCGGCGCGGCGCCGGCATCTGCTCGGCCGCGTGCACCGCCGCGGTCAGGTCGCTGAGCCGGCCACGGATGGCGTCGGCGAACTTCTGGGTTTCGGCGTCCTTGGGGTGGCGCTCGAGGATCTCGGCGAGCGATTTCTCGGCCCCGGCGATGCGGGCGCTCAGGTGCGCGCCGTGTCCGGTGTACTCGCCGAGCTGGTCGACGGCGACGCCCATGCGCTGGGCGCGCGCGGCGTCGAGCTGGCCGCGCAGCGCGGTCACCCCCTGGTACACCAGCGGCACGAGGACCGGTGCGAGCAGTCGCACGACGGCGAGGTAGCGCCGGACCTTCGCCGCGGTGAAGCCCTTCTGCGCGGCGGCCTTCTCCTGAGCCTTGAGCGTGGCGATCTGCTGCTTCTCGACCCGGGACTGCGAGGCGATCAGCGCCTTGTCGGCCTTGACCTGCGCCTTGGCCGCCTTGATCTCGGCCTTCGCCAGGCGGCTGTCGCGCCTGCGCTGGTTCTTCGCGTTGAGTTTGGCCTCGAGCTTCGCCTTGTGCTTGAGAGCCTTCGCCTCCGCCTTGCGGGTGGCGCGGCGCTTCCGCCTGCTGAACAACGCCATCGAACAGGACCCTCCATTCGGTGTACGGCACCCACGGCGCCACGATCAGCCTATCCGTGACGGTCGTTTCCGGTTGACCCTAGGTGGGCGAATACTGTTCTTCACTGTGAACGTATCCAGCGAGAGGCGGACCTCGCCGGTCCTGATCGAGGCGAGCGCGCTGACCCGGTGCCGGCACCGTGTCCATCTGGACGCGGCTTTTCCGGACGCGTTGAGCGCGGCCCCGGAACACCCGGGAGCCAAGCAGCGGCAGGAGGCGGCGGCCACGCACCGCGAGGCCGTGCGGCAGCGGCTGTTCGACGCCCACCCCGGTGAGTGGGTGTGGATCGATCCCGAGGGACCGGCGTCGCGGCGTGCCGAAGCCACCCTCGATGCGTGCCGTCGCGGCGCGAACCGGATCTGGGGTGCGGTCCTGCCGGCGGAACCCGATACCGGTCGGCGCGGCCGGGCCGAAATTCTGCTGCGCGACGTCGAACGCGGCGGCTACATCCCGGTGATCGTGGTCAATCACAAGGTCACCGACCCGGGTCGCGGTGCGGCGACCTCCGGGCTGTTCGTGTGGGAGCCGGTGGTCGACGAGACCCGCAAGGTACGCGGTCAGGTGCGCGACCAGATGCGGGTGGCCCACCTGTACCGGATGCTCGAGCGTCACGGGTTGGCCAGCCCCGCGCAGGTCGGGGGCGCCATCGGCTACGGCGGGGACTGCATCCTCGTGCACGACCTCGGCGCGATTCTCGAGGACTACGACACGCGGCTGGCCGACCGGCTCGCGATCGCGCGGGGCGAGACCCCGACGGAACCGTCGCAGATCGGGGAGTGCAAGACCTGCCCGTGGTGGCCACGGTGCCGCGAGCAGCTGAGCGCGACGCACGACGTGTCCCTGGTTGCGCCGGGACAACGCGCGACGGTGCTGCGCGAGCTGGGTGTGCACACGATCGACGAGCTGGCCCGCTGGGAGGGGGACCCGCCCGAGGTCTGGCCGCAGGGCTCGTTCGAGGACACCGTCGTGGTGGCCAAGGCATGGCTGGCGGGTGCGCCGCTGGTGCGACGGCACGACCACGTGCACGTGCGTCGGGCGGACATAGAGATCGACATCGACATGGAGAGCTACCACGAACACGGCGCGTACCTGTGGGGCACGCTGCTCAACGTCGACGGGATCTCCGCGTACCGGGCGTTCGTCAGTTGGGATCCGGTGCCGACCGACGACGAGGCCCGCTCGTTCGCGGAGTTCTGGACGTGGTTGTCCGCGGAGCGCGCCGCCGCCGCGGCGAGCGGGAAAACCTTTGCGGCCTACTGCTATTCCCGTACCGCGGAGGACAAGTGGCTGCTCGGCTCGGCCCGCCGGTTCGCCGGCTTCCCGGGGGTGCCGACCGAGGCCGAGGTGCGCGAGTTCATCGACTCGCCGCAGTGGGTGGACATCTACCAGGTCGTCACCGATCAGTTCGTGTGCCCGAACGGCAAGGGGCTCAAGAAGATCGCGCCGATCGCGGGTCACCGCTGGCGCGACGAGGAGGCCGGCGGCGAGGCGTCGATGAGCTGGTACCGCGAGGCCGTCGGCTACGACGGGGATCCGGACCCGCAGCAGCGACGCCGGCTGCTCGAGTACAACGAGGACGACGTGATCGCCACGAAGGTGCTCCGTGAGTGGATGAGCGAGCGTGCGGTGCACGAGATCCCGCACATCTCGGACCTGTAGGTCACTGCCGCGGTGCGGCGCCAGGTCACTGCCGCGGTGCGGCGCCAGGTCACTGCCGCGGTGCGGCGCCAGGTCACTGCCGCGGTGCGGCGCCAGGTCACTGCCGCGGTGCGGCGCCAGGTCACTGCCGCGGGGGAGGCACCGCCTCGGCGAGCCGGATCAGGGCGTCGACCACCGGCGGGCCGAACATCACGGGATCGTTGTGCTCGGCGCCCGGCAGGGCCACCTTCTCGACGAGC
Organism: Rhodococcus sp. NS-SX18; assembly: GCF_057367935.1. Classification (NCBI taxonomy): domain Bacteria; kingdom Bacillati; phylum Actinomycetota; class Actinomycetes; order Mycobacteriales; family Nocardiaceae; genus Rhodococcus; species Rhodococcus sp. NS-SX18. The sequence goes on from NZ_CM170633.1 coordinate 203,268, forward strand.
CGACGGGCGGCGGCGGCCACGGTTTCGCTCTGCCCGGGCGGGACGATCGTGTCCGCGGTCCCGTACACGACGGTGATCGGCACGTCGAGTCGCGCGACGGTCTCGGCGACCGGGAAGCGGTCCCACATGAGCGCGGTGGGCAGCAGCGGGTAGTGGTGCCGGCCGACGGTGGGCAGATCGACGAACGGCGAGCGCAGCAGCATGCCGGCGGGTGGATGCTCGGCGGCGAGGCCGGTCACCACCCCGGTGCCCAGGCTCTCCCCGAGGTAGAGCAGCCGGTCCGGAGGGACGTTCTCGCGCTCGAGGAGGTACTGCCGGGCGGCGCGCACGTCGCGGGCGAGGCCGTCCTCGCTCGGGCGGCCGGGGTTGCCGCCGTAGCCGCGGTAGTCGAAGAGCAGGGTGTCGAAACCCGCCCGGGCGAGTGCCGTCGCCAGCGGAGCGCGGTCGAGGCGGTTGCCGCCGTTGCCCGAGGCGAGCAGCACCGTGAAGCCGCGCTGGACGGGGCGGGCCGGGACGAACCAGGCGCCGAGTTCGAGCCCCTCGGAGGTCGTCAGCCGCACGTCGCGGGCTCCGGGGATCAGCGACTGCGCCGGCGGGGGCGGGGACCGGTCGGGCAGGTAGATCAGCCGGCGCTGCCCGAACCACAGCACCGAGGCGAGCACCGCGACGACCGCGACCACGAGCCATACCAGGCGCATGAGTTGCATGGTGTGTCCTTCGGGCGGCCCTGGCAACCCGAAGGACACACCGGCGGCGGAGCGGCCTACCGCGGCGCCATGCGCAGTGCGCCGTCCATGCGGATGGTCTCGCCGTTGAGGTAGTCGTGCTCGGCGATCATCTGCACCAGCTGGGCGTACTCGGTCGGCTGGGCGAGGCGGGACGGGAAGGGCACGCCCGCCTCGAGGCCCTTGCGGTACTCCTCGGTGACGCCGGCGAGCATCGGGGTGTCGACGATACCGGGGGCGATGGTGTTGACCCGGATGCCGTACTGGGCCAGGTCGCGGGCCGCGGGGACGGTCATTCCGTGGACGCCGCCCTTGGAGGCCGAGTACGCGATCTGGCCGATCTGGCCCTCGAACGCGGCGACGGAGGCGGTGTTGACGATGACGCCGCGCTGGCCGTACTCGTCGACGGGCTCGGTCTTGGACATCGCGTCGGCTGCCAGGCGCAGCACGTTGAACGTGCCGAGCAGGTTGACGGTGATGACGGTGCGGAACAGCTCGAGGTCGTGCGGGCCGTTCTTCGACAGCACCCGGCCGGCCCAGCCGACGCCGGCGCAGTTGACGACGATGCGCAGCGGCACGCCCGAGGCGACGATCTGGTCGACGGCGGCCTGCACGTCCTCGGCGCTGGTGACGTCGGTGGCGATGAGGGTGACGCCGGCGGGCGCCTTGTCGCCGACGCGTTCGATGGACTGTGCGAGGTCGAGACCGAAGACGGTCGCGCCGGCGTCGGCGAGACGCTGGGCGGTGGCTGCGCCGAGACCGGACGCCGCGCCGGTGACCAGTGCGGCGGTTCCCTGAATTTCCACTGCCGTGCTCCTTTCGTGGCGCCACCGTTCGGCGTGCGCCTTGTCGACGGTGGCACCTTAGCGCGCGCTAGCTCCGCTCGGTGCGCGGCGGCGGGCCGCATGCCACCCTCGGGGGATGGCGCGGACGTGGTTGCCGGTGCCGGTGGAGCCGCTCGGCACCCGCCGGCGCGCAGAGCCGGAACCTACCGCCGGTCGCCGCGTCCGAGGCGCGTCGCGCCGATTCCGGCGGCGACGAGGCACGCCGCGGCGCCGAGCAGCAGCCCGGCCCGCCCGCCCCACTGCTCGCTGACCCACCCCGCGATCGGGCCGCCGACGGCGGTGGAGCCGAGGAAGGCCACGGCGAACAGCGCCATCACCCGCCCGCGCATGCCGGGGGCCGCGGCGAGCTGCAGGGAACTGTTGGTGGTGGCGGTGAACGCGACGCTGAGGACGCCGACCAGCACCATCGCGGCGAGCATGAGCTCGAGGGTGGGCGCCGCCGCGGCCGCGATCAGCACCACGCCGAACACTGCGGAGGTGACCACGACAGCGGTCGTGCCGGTGCGACCCCAGGTGGCGACGGCGAGACCGCCGACGACGGCACCCGCACCCATCGCGGCGGTGAGAAAGCCGTAGGTCTCGGCGCCGGCGTCGAAGGTCTGTCGGGCGACGACGGGCAGCACCACCTGGAACTCGTACGCCAGGCAGCCCACCAGTGCCATCATCAGCAACGGAACCGCGAGGGCCGGGGTCTGCCGCACGTGGGCGAAGCCTTCGCGGAGCTGCCCGCGGGCACGGGCGGCCGGTGGCGACGGGCGCAGTAGGGACAGGTCCAGGCCGGCGAGCGAGGCGACGACGGCGACGAAGCTGAGCGCGTTGAGCAGGAAGCACACCCCGAGGCCGCCGACGGCGATGATCAGTCCCGCGACGGCCGGGCCGATCAGGCGCGCGACGGACGCCAGCACCGATTGCAGGCTCACGGCGTTGCGCAGGTCCTCCGGCCCGACGAGCTCGAGCATGAACGACTGGCGGGCGGGGTTCTCGAAGCACTGCTCGAGGCCGAGGACGACGGCGAGGACGTAGACGTGCCACAGTTGGACGGCGCCGGTGACGGTGAGCAGGCCCAAGACGAGGGCCTGCACGCCCATCGCGGACTGCAGGCCGATCATGAGCCGGCGCTTGTCGACGCGGTCGGCGACCACACCGCCGTAGGGGCCGAGCAGCAGCATCGGCACGGTCTGCAGGGCCAGGACGAGGCCGATGGCCGTGCCGGAACCGGTGAGTTCGAGCACCAGCCAGGACTGGGCGACCGTCTGCATCCACGTGCCGATCAGGGAGATCGCCTGTCCGCTGATGTAGCGACGGAAGTTGGCGCCGCGGAAGGCGGCGAAGGTCTGTCCGCGCAGGTCGGCGAGGACGGTCATCGGCGTTCCTCTGCGGAGCGACGGCACATCTGCTCGGCGAGCGCTTCCAGCGCCGGCAGGGCGTCGTGCAGGGCGTGGAGCCGATCGGGGGACAGTTCCGCGAGGTGCTCGGTGAACACCGCGGTACGCATGCGACGCAGGTCGGCGAAGGTGCGGGCACCGGTGTCGGTGATGTGGGCGCGGACGACGCGCTTGTCGTCGGGATCGGGGGAGCGGGTGAGCAGCCCGGCGTCCTCGAGCTTGCCGAGCATCCGCGAGAGCATGGTGGGGTTGAGGCCCTCGATCTCGGCGAGTTCGCGCACGCCGACGGTCTCGCGGCGGGCGACGGTGGCGAGGATCGAGAACTGGGAGCGGGTGAGTCCACCCGCCCCGGTGGTGCGGCGGTCGACGCGGCGCGCGATGCGGCCGAGCGCCACGCGCAGGCGGTTGACGTCTTCTTCGTCGAAGCGATCGTGTGCGGTCGTGATGCCACCTCCATTTAGTTGCCTATCGGCAAGCATACTCCTGGAGGCGGCCGCGCAGGCGTCCGGAGCGCGCCCTCTACCGTTTGACGGAGTCCGAGGGGACGGGGACCGGCCGGGCCTCGACGCGGCGGCGCAGCAGGGCTCGACCGGCCACGACGGCGAGCGCGAGGGCGAGCGTCACACCGCCCGCGACGGGGCCGACGGGCGAGCCGGGAAACAGGCCCTCGCCGAGCATCCAGGCGCCGAACCCGAAGAACAGCGCCGCCGCCGCCAGCCGGATCGCGTTCTCCGGCAGGTGCCTGCCGAGGACGGCACCGAGGACGATGGCCAGGGCGTCGGCGGCCACCATGCCGACCGTCGAGCCGACCCACACGCCGGCCCAGTCGTTGTCCGCGGCCAGGGTGATGGTGGCGAGCATGGTCTTGTCGCCGAGTTCGGCGAGGAAGAAGGCCGACAGGACGGCCAGGAAGGCCGAGCGGGTGACGCGGGCGGCCTTGCCCTGCTCGTCCTCGTCGAGAGAGTCGCCGCGCAGTGTCCACAGGCCGAAGAACAGGAAGGCCAGGCCGCCGACGACCGCCATGGCCGAGGTGGGGATCGCAAGACCCAGGTAGTGGCCCACGGCGACGGAGACGAGGTGCACGGCGGTCGTGGCCGCGAGAATGCCGGACAGCACCACCCACCAGCGGTAGCGAAGCGCGAACGTCATCGCCATGAGCTGCGACTTGTCGCCGAGCTCGGCCACGAACACCACGGCGAAACTCAGAACCAGGGCGGACCACATTCCGGGTTGCTCCTCCTCGTGTCGATGTGGAGGAGGTGGGGACCTTCCTCCGGCCGGGCGACGCGGATGCGTCACGGCCGAAGGTCTCGCCCACCGGTGCGGATTCCGGTTCGCCGGGCCGGGCTGAACGCCAGTATGTCGACCGGGCGATTGCGGGCTACTCCCCTTCGCTTAGGCAACCATAATTGGCACGGCACGAAATCGCAAAGGCGCCAACAAGTTTGGGAACCCGAACTTTCGGCTGCGGGTGCCGGTCAGGAGGCGAGCAGCATGGCCAGAACCGCGGTGTCGGGATCGCTGTTGGGGTCCACGCCAACCCGGCTGACCAGCGACGTCACTGTCCCGTCGGCCTCCGCCTCCACCCACGCGGCCCGGTGTTCGAGACCCAGGTGCGGCAGCCCCGGCAGCAGCACGCAGCCCGAGGCCGCCCCCGTGCACTCCGGCAGCGACGGCCGGGTCTCGGACGGCGGGTGGAGCACGATCAGGGCGGGCGGCTGATGCGCCGCGAACCGGCCCGGCTCCACCGCCTCGTCGCCGATCACCGGTCCCTCCGCGAGGACCAGGCCCACCGTGCCCGGCTCGGGGTCGTCCGGCAGCTCCTCGCGCACCCCGAACACCGTCGAGGTGGTCAGCAGGCCGGGCAGCGACGCCACCCGCACCGTCACCGCGAGCAACTGCGCCCACTCGCGCGTGCTCTCCGGCCACCGCCCCGACACCACGAATCCGCGCAGGGATCCTGCGGTGTGGAAGGCGGCGAGGCCGATCTGTTCGTTCCCGTTCATCCCGCTACCTCCTCGGTGTGACCACAGTCGATGACCGATACACGCCGTTGGGTAGGTGAAGAATGACCGTTTCGTCCGCTGGCACACAAGAGCCCCCGAGTGCCAGCTACGTCCGAGGCCCCTCGAACACGTGGAGGGGACGCCGGAAACCGGCGTCCCCTCCACGACGTGCGACGCGACTAGACCAGCAGACCGGAGGTCTGGGTGCGGGCGCGCTCGAAACGGGCCTGCACGTCGGCCCAGTTGACGATGTTCCAGAATGCCTTGACGTAGTCGGCCTTGACGTTCTGGTACTGCAGGTAGAAGGCGTGCTCCCACATGTCGAGCATGAGCAGCGGGGTCAGGCCGATCGGGATGTTGCCCTGCTGGTCGTACAGCTGGACGATGATCAGGCGCTGGCCGATGGAGTCCCAGGCCAGGATGGACCAGCCGGAGCCCTGGATCGAGTTGGCGTTCGCCGAGAAGTGGTCGCGGAAGGCGTCGAAGGAACCGAACGCGTCGTCGATCGCGGCACCGAGCTCACCGTCCGGCTTGTCGCCACCCTCCGGCGACAGGTTCTTCCAGAAGACGGAGTGGTTGGTGTGGCCGCCGAGGTGGAAGGCCAGGTCCTTCTCCAGCTTGGTGGCCTGCGCCGCCATCGTGCCGTTCTCCCGCGCCTCCGCCATCTTCTCGAGGGCGGTGTTGGCGCCGGCAACGTAGGTCGCGTGATGCTTGCTGTGGTGCAGCTCCATGATCTTCGCCGAGATGTGCGGCTCGAGCGCGGCGTAGTCGTAGGGCAGGTCCGGAAGTGTGTACTCAGCCACGAAGGGTCCCTTCTGTTCGGGCCCGGTGGGGCCCGTGCGTGATTTTCAAGTACTCCTGGGTTTCCACCCAAACCCATAAGTACACCCTCTGCAAGATCGCCCCCGCAGCCGGTCGGCGCCGGGACATCGGGCGCCGCCACGTCGACCTGGAGCAGACGGGTCGTCTACCTGCGGAAACGCCGCGCAATTCGGCCGGCACGTGAACGCCCGCTTAACATCGGCGGGTGTTTCGGCCCTTCGCGAGCGACGGGACGCGCGATGCCCCGGCGCCGCGCGTGGACCTGCCGGGTGTGAACCTGCTCCGCACCATTGCGGTCCTGGCGGTGCTGTACTCGCACATCTCCTTCTATCTGATCGACGACCTCGGCACCGGCTGGTGGGTCATCGACGTCGTGTACCGGGTCTTCGTCGAGGGCGCGGGTCTCAACCAGCACCTGTCCTTCCTCGGCGTCGCGATGTTCATGACCCTGACCGGGCTGCTCATCACCCGCTCCGCCATCCGCGACGAACCGCGCCGCTTCCTCGTCGCCCGCAGCGCGCGGCTGATCCCGGCGTTCTGGGTTGCGATCCTGGTCGCGATCCTGCTGGTGCGGCTCGGGGTCAACGGCATGTTCAGCGGCCAGACCGGCGTCTCCGACGTCGAAGCCGTACTCAGCTTCTTCCTGGGCGGGTTCTTCCTGAAGCCCGAGGTGGCGGTGCTCGGGGTCACCTGGACCCTCGCCGTGCAGATCACCTTCTATCTGTACTGCGTGGCCGCCCGGCCGCTCCTGCGCACCCGGCCCATCGTCGTCCCCGTCCTCGGGGCAGTGGTGTGCATGCTGGTGCTGCTGTACAACCTGTACCTGCCCGAGCCGTACACCGTGCCGTTCCTGTCCAAGGTCGCGGCCACGATGCCGACCGTGTTCCTGGGTCAGATCGTGTACCTGGGCTGGGCACGGGCGACGTCCCGTCGCTGGCTGATCGTCGCGTTGCTCGCCCAGGTCCAGGTGATCCACCTGGCCACCGACTACCACGTGTACTGGGCCGGCAGCCGCTACCTGTGGACCATCGTCGTGGTCACCGCGTGTGTGGTGCTGGTCTCCCGCATCGACGGCCGCTTCGCCCGCTCGCGGGTGCTGCACTGGACCGCCACCCGCAGCTACGCGATCTACCTGGTGCACACGCTGGTGCTGTACCGGGTGTACGAGAACACGGTCGCCCACCTCGGCCGCACCGGGGCCGTGCTCGCGTTCCTGGTGGTGTGCGCGGCCGTCTCCGAACTGCTCTACCGCGGCGTCGAGGTGCCGGCCGCCCGCTGGATCAGCGCCCGGTGGCTCCCACCCCGCCCGTCGCCCCAGGTCACGGCCGAGGCAGAACCCATGGAGAAGCCGCGCGCGTAACATCGAGGCATGTCCTGGTTCGACGACATCCTCGCCCGTGCGGGTTCGAAATCGGTGATGGTCGCGCAGGAGCAGGCGCTGCCCGGTCGCGCCGAGCCGCTGCCCGTCCCCGACACCCACTACGTGAACGGACACCGCCTCACCCCGCCGTTCCCCGACGGAATGCAGACCGCCGTCCTCGGGATGGGGTGCTTCTGGGGAGCCGAGAAGGAGTTCTGGCAGCTCGAGGGCGTGTACTCCACGGCCGCGGGATATGCCGGCGGATACACCCCGAACCCCACCTACGAGGAGGTCTGTTCGGGCCGGACCGGGCACACCGAGGTGGTGCTGGTGGTGTTCGATCCGAAGGTGATCTCCTACGAGGGCATCCTCAAGCAGTTCTGGGAGAACCACGATCCCACCCAGGGCATGCGGCAGGGCAACGACCACGGCACCCAGTACCGCTCGGCGATCTACACGTTCGACGAGGGACAGATCGAGATCGCCGAGGCCACCGCCGAGAGTTTCGGCGCCCGCCTCGCCGCCGCCGGCTACGGCGCCGTGACGACCGAGATCGCGCCGCTCACGCAGTTCTACTACGCGGAGGACTACCACCAGCAGTACCTGGCGAAGAATCCGAACGGGTACTGCCCCGTCCACGCCACCGGGGTGAGCTGCCCGGTCGGACTCGGCGCCTGACGGCAGCGTCCCGTCCCGGGCGGATCGGCCGCGGCGACGTCCGGAGCTTCTGTGACGTTGGCCGCGACACCTTGCAGTCCTTAGCTGTGCGTATCACTCTGGAGTGAGGGAGCTGTCGCGGGGGAGAGGATCGAGGCCGAGATGACGGGGAACACGAGCGAGTATCTGCGGGTTCTGCGGCGAGGGCTGCGGGGTCGCGACCCGCTGGTCCGGCGCACCGATCGCGTCGAGGCGCGACTCGCGGTCGCGGTGCTGGTCCTTCTCCTGGCGGCGATCCCCCTCGCCGGCTGGGTCGGCGCCCGTACCTGGGACACCCAGTCCGCCCTCGCCGTGCAGCAGACGGCCGAGCGCACCCTCGTGACGGCGACGACACAGGCCCCGGCCGAGACCACGGACGTCACTGCCGGCGAACTCGCGATGACGGCCTCCGCGTCCGCACCCGCCACCTGGACGTGGCGCGACGAGAAACGCCGGGGCGACGTCACCGTGGACTACGGCACACCGGCCGGCGCCGACGTGCAGGTCTGGGTCGATCCGAACGGCGAACAGGCTCTCGCGCCGCTGAGCGCGACGAGCGCGAAGATCTCCTCGATCCTGGTCGGGGTCGCCCTCTGGTGCGCCGCGGCCCTGCTCGCCGCCGCGGTGTTCGGCTACGGCCGGTGGCGACTGGATCGCACCCGCCGCCGGGAGTGGAGCCGCGAGATCGCGGCCTTCCTCGGTTCCACCAGCAGCCACTGACCGAGCCGGTTCGTCACACCTCCGGCATGACCTCCCGCGCCACCAGTTCGAGGTGGTCGAGGTCGGCCAGGTCCAGCACCTGCAGGTAGATGCGCTGCGACCCGGCCTCGGCGTAGCGGCCGATCTTGTCGATCACCTCGGCGGGCGTGCCGGCAAGACCGTTCTCCCGCAGCTCGTCCACCTCGCGTCCGATCCGGGCGGCGCGGCGGGCGATCTCTGCCTCGTCGCGACCGCAGCACAGCACGAGCGCGTTGGAGTACGTCAGTTCGGCGGGATCGCGGTCGGCCGCGCGGCACGCCTCCTGCACGCGCGCGAACTGGGCCGCGGTCGCCTCCGACGACTGGAACGGGATGTTGAATTCGTCCGCGTACCGCGCGGCGAGGGCCGGGGTGCGGCGCTTACCGCCACCACCGATCACGATCGGCGGACCGGAACGCTGGTGCGGCTTGGGCAGCGCCGGCGAATCGACGATGCGGTGGTGCGCTCCCTCGTACGAGAAGGTCTCACCCACGGGCGTCTGCCACAGGCCGGTGATCACGGCCAGGGACTCCTCCAGCTTGTCGAAGCGCTCCCCGAGCGAAGGGAACGGGATCCCGTAGGCGAGGTGCTCCTCCTCGTACCAGCCTGCGCCCAGTCCGAAGTCGACCCGGCCGCCGCTCATGGCGTCGACCTGCGCGACGGAGATCGCGAGGGGGCCAGGATGGCGGAAGGTCGCGGAGGTCACCAGCGTGCCCAACCGGATCGTGGAGGTCTCCCGCGCCAGGCCGGCCAGCGTGATCCAGGCATCGGTCGGACCGGGCAGGCCGGCGGAGTTCATTGCGAGGTAGTGGTCGGAACGGAAGAAGGCGCCGTAGCCGAGCCGCTCGGCCGTCTGCGCGACGGCGAGCAGGTCCTCGTAGGTGGCACCCTGCTGAGGTTCGGTGAAGATCCGTAGTTCCATGCCGTCGATCATTTCAGTTCGACGAAGACGATGTGGGTCGGCGTCGCACCGGCGTTCTCGGCGGAACGGACCCGTACGGGAGTCGGCCGCACTCCTCGGGCGCAACCGATCCCGACGTTTCGTCGCCGAGGCCCTTTCGCCGCACGCGCGGATCCGCCGGGGAAGCGGACGACGCGGTCGATCTTCGCGCTGCTGTGCGTGGTGGTGCAGAAGATGTCTGTGGGGCAATGGATGACGTGGGTACGCCGACGTCTCACCGCTGAAATGTTCCCGGAGTGAGGCGATGTGCCGCTGTGGAAACTGTGCCTTCTGTGGATGAAGCTGTGGAAACTGTGGATAACTCCCGCGCGGAGGCGATTTCACGCGACGCCCGGGACCCGGCGAATCGGACGGGTTCCAGTTTCTGCGGGGCCGCGCGGGATGCCTGTGCTCGCTGCATACGCCCCAGCGGCGTGCCAGTATTGACGATGTGAGCTTCTCCGACGTGCCCACCGTCAACGTCTCGGACGTGCCGCCGATCGGCCCCGAGGTCGTACTGCTCGACGTACGCGAAACCGGCGAATGGGATCTCGGGCATGCGCCCGGGGCCCTGCACATCCCCATGAGCGACGTTCCCGCCCGCCTGGACGAGATCGACATCGACGCCGAGGTGTACGTCGTGTGCCGGCAGGGCGGACGTTCCCTCGCCGTCGTCGAGTACCTGGCCCACGTCGGCTACGAAGCGATTCAGGTCCACGGCGGAATGGTGTCCTGGCAGCAGAACGGGCTACCCCTCACCGCCGACGGCGAGACCCCGGCGAAGATCTATTGATGGCTGCCTACCAGATCTGCGTCCGCTGCGGGCACCGCTGGCCCGTGTCCTGGCAGCCCCGGCAGTGGTGCCCGGGCTGCCGCGGCCTGTTGCTGTCGCCCGACGACACCACCGCCCCCGTGCCGCCGGGGCGCCGCAACTTCCGCTGGGTCGCACGGCCGCCGCAGGCCCGGTCCGCCGCGGACGGTCACCGGCCCCGGTGCCGGTCCGCGGGACCGACCCCGCACTACCGCGAGGTGCCGCGCTGGGGACTTGCCGACCCGCGTCCGGTCGACGAACCGGCGGAGCCGTCGCGGGAGGAGACCCTCGCCGACCTCGCCCCGACGCTCCTCGCGGGCGCGGCCGTCGTGTTCGGCCTCGCCGCCGTCGGCGAGGCCGTCCGGTACGGGCTGCTGCTGTACAACCGCACGCGCCTCGTCGACCCCCTCGCTCTCGCCGCCTCCGACGCCCTGGTGTGGGCCACCCAGCTGTGCGGACCCGCCGTCGCCCTCGCCGCGGGTGTCGCGGCGACGCTGCGCCTGATCCGGGTGCGGCGACGACTGTTCGCCGCCCGCGGGCTCGCCGACCCGCGCAGCCGGCTGTCTCTGCTGCTCGGCTGCCTCGTGCCCGGAGTGAACCTCGCGCTGCCCGGCGTCTTTCTCACCGAGGTCACCGGGCCCGACGACCCGCGGCTGCGACGAGCCGTGCGTACGTGGTGGGTGCTGTGGGTGCTCGGCGGCGTGCTGTTCGTCGTCAACGTGTTGTGGCGGCAGCGGGACGCCCTGCAGGCGCAGGCCGACGGCGTGCTGCTCGCCGCCGTGACCGCGGCCCTCGCCGCGACCGTCGCCGTCGCGGCCCTGCACGTCGTGCGGCTGTTCGACCACCACGATCTGCGCGGCCGTCCTCGTCGCCTGACCCGGCGCACCGTGGCGACCGGCCCGAAGTACGAGCCCATCGCTCCGATCGAACCGGTCGGCGCTCGCACCGACGAGGTGCCGGCCTCGTGACCGCGGGCCGGGAACCGCGCGTCGTCGCACACCGGGGCGCGTCCGCCGCCAAGGCCGAGCACACCCTCGCCGCCTACGAACTGGCGCTGCAGGAAGGCGCCGACGGCCTCGAGTGCGACGTACGGCTGACCCGCGACGGGCACCTGGTGTGCATCCACGACCGCACCGTCGACCGGACCTCCACCGGCAGCGGCATGGTGAGCGAGATGACCCTCGCCCAGCTCGAGGAACTCGACTACGGCACCCCCGGCGAGCCGGCGCGGCTGCTGACGCTGCGGCAGCTGATCGAGCTGACGCTCGATTGGACCAGCCGGCCCGTCAAGCTGTTCGTCGAGACCAAACATCCCGTGCGCTACGGCGGTCTCGTGGAGGCGAAGCTCCTCGCCGAGCTGGCCCGCTTCCGGCTCGCGACCCCCGCCTCCGCGGACTTCTCCCGCGTGGTCGTGATGTCGTTCTCCGCGGCCGCGGTGTGGCGGGTGCGCAGGTCCGCACCGCTGCTGCCGACGGTGCTGCTCGGCGAGACGTCGCGCTATCTCGGCGGCAGTGCCGCCACCACCGTCGGTGCCACCGCGATCGGCCCGTCGATCTTCACGCTGCGTCAGCATCCCGAACTCGTCGACAAGGCGGCTGCCGCGGGCCGCGCCACCTACTGCTGGACCGTCGACGATCCCGCCGACGTCGACCTGTGCCGCGACCTGGGCGTCGGCTGGGTGGCCACCAACCATCCGGGGCGCACCAAGCTTCTGCTCGGCGCTTCCCGCGGCGTGTAGTTTTGCGCCGTGGCCAAGAAGAGTAAGAGAAACAGCGGACCCAAGCCCGGCGGCAACCGCGCCGCGAAGCTCGAGCAGCGGCGGCTCGCCCGCGAGGCGGAGGCCGCCACGGTCACCCGGCCGTTCGAGGGTCTCGCCCTCGAATGCGACCTGGTGGCCCTGCGCGAATTCGTGCCGTCGGCGGTGTTCCCGTTGCCGACGACAACCCCCGGCCGGGTCGTCCGGGCGGCCACGGTGCTGCCCGGCGCCGTCGCCGCTCTCGTCCGCGAGGAAGGGGACGAGACCGCCGCGTACATCGGGCTGCAGCTCGCTGCCGCCGGCCCCGATCCGGCCGCCGAACTCGGCGCCGCGCTCGCATGGGTCCAGGAGGCGGACGCCGGGTCGTCCCTCGCCGTCGCCGAACCCGGACCGGACCGGCCGCGCCTGCACGACCTGATCGACGTCGACGTCGTCCCGGAGATCACCGTGTACCGGGATTTCGACTGGTGGATCCCCGAGGGCGTCGAGGTCTCGCCCGACGTCGCGAACACCGTCCGGCACGCCAACGATGCGATCATGCCGTCCGCGCGGCTCGAGGGCGAAGGACTCGTCGCCGCGTGGTGGGTCGACGCCGGGGAGAAGGCGCACCTGCGCTGGGTGCGACCGGAGGACGAGGACGCGCTGATGGCCGCGCTCTCGCGGGTTCACGCCGCGGGCGGGCTGCACCTGGGGGACGGTTCCCGGTTCGCCGGGTCGTTCCGCACCCACGGGCTGCTCGTGCCGGTGTTCGATCTCGATCCCGAGCGGCACCCGGACGAGTGGGTCGCACCCACCGCCGAGTTCGGTGCCCGGCTCGACGAGGCGCTGGCCGTGGACGCGCCGCTCACCGGCGCCGAACGGCGCTCGCGTGACGGCCTGCGCAGCCGTCAGGTCACTCTGCGCTGAGCGAGTTCCGGCGTCCGCCCCCGCCGAGCGAACGTGCCGTTCCGTCGGTCTACGGAGATGAGCGATACCTTCGCTCGGCGAGGGGGTCGCGGCGGCAGCGACCCGGCCGGCGCCCTGGGGGGTCACGACGGCGGCGTCAGCAACTCCGGTGAGATCTGCTCGTCCCGGGCCAGGGCGTCGAAGAACGGGACGGCTCGCGACCGATCCCACACGAGCACGTTGCCGATCCCGGAGACGTCCTCGAAGCCGCCGACCGGGACGGTGGCGGTCACCGTCTCGCCCCGCATCGCCCACCCGAGCCGGGCCAGGTGCCACATGTGGTCGCCCTCGTCGACCCGCAGGGAACCGGCGACCCCGGAGGCCAGCGACCACATCCGGACCGGGTTCAGCAGCGTGCTGAGACCGGTGGCCTTGCTGAGCAGGGCGGACATGAACAACCGCTGGTTGTTCATCCGGTCGAGGTCGGCCAGCGCCGTCGCGCGGGTACGCACGAAGCCGAGGGCTTGCGGACCGGTGAGTTCCTGGCATCCCGCCGGCAGGGAGATTCCCGCCAGCGGATCGTCGATGGCCTGCGGCAGGCACACGTCCACACCGCCGAGGTCGTCGACGATCGAGGCGAAGCCCCCGAACCCGATCTCGGCGTAGTGGTCGATGTGCACCCCGGTGGCGCCCTCGACGGTCTGCACCAGCAGCGACGGGCCGCCCAGCGCGAACGACGCGTTCAGCTTGTCCTGGCCGTGGCCGGGGACCGGGACGTACGAATCGCGGGGCAGGGACACCATCGTGGTGGGCCCGCCACCGCTGGGCACATGGATCAGGATGACGGTGTCGGTGCGGTCCGGGCCGGTCTCCCCGCCCGTCGCGAGTTCCTGCTCCTGCTCCGCGCTGAGACCGGTGCGACTGTCCGAGCCCACCAGCAGCCAGTTGGTCCCCGGGGTGTCGCCGACGCGGTCCGGGTAGTCGGCGAGCGCCTCGACACGGGTGAGCTTGCCGTCGAGGTAGACGGCACCGGCGCCGACGAGGGCGATCAGCACGAGCACGACGATCGCGGCACGGCGCACGACGCGACGGGCGACGCCGGGCCGGCGGCGCGGGGCCGGTTCGGGCGCGGGCGGGGCGGGCCGGCGCCGCGGTGGGGGCGCCGACGGTGGGGGCGGCGCCGCGCGGCGCGGCTCGTCGTACCGCTCGGGAGTCTGGGTGGGCGCCCAGTCGCGCTGTTGCCTCGGCGGCGGCGGTGGTGGTGGCGTCGGCCGCTGCTGCCGCGGCGGGGGCGCCGGCGGCCGGTACTGCGGGGTGGGCGCCTGCGACCAGGCCTGCTGCGGGCCGGGGGGACGTCCGTCGCGGCGGATGATCTGCGGTCCCTCCGGCGGTGGGGGCCGGTCCATCGGTGCCGGTCGGCGCGGCGGCGGCATCTGCGGAGGCTGCCGCGGCGGCCGGGGTCGAGGGTCGGGATGGTCGCCGTTCACGACCTCCCAATGTACGCAGGCCGGGTCAGGGCAGCCAGGACACGTGCCCGCGAAGTGCCTGGTAACCGACAAATGCGACGCTGTCGATCAGGGCGTGCGCCACCACCAGCGGCCACAACTGCGACGTGCGCTGCCAGTACCGGCCGAACACCAGGCCCATCACGACGTTGCCGATCCCGCCTCCGACCCCTTGGTACAGGTGGTAGCTGCCGCGCAGCAGCGCCGACGCGAGCAGGGACGAGTTCTCCGACCAGCCGAGCTGCCGCAGCCGGGTGATCAGGTACGCGACGACGAGGACCTCCTCGGCGGCGGAGTTGGCGATCGCCCACAGCACCAGCGCCGGCAGCCGCCACCAGTAGTCCTCGAGGGTGCTGGGTGCGACGGTGAGGTTGAGACCCACCGCGCGCGCCACCAGGTACAGGCCGAGGCCGGGGATCCCGATGAGCGCGGCGAGTCCCACTCCCGGCAGCAGGCCACGCCGGAACTGGTCGCGGGCGAAACCGATCGCCCTGGGGCCGATGCCGCTGCGCCAGAGCAGGTACACGCCCAGCGCCGCCCACGCCAGCAGCCGCACGATGCCGAGCAGCTGCCGGGCCAGGTCGATGAACTGCTGCGACGAGCGGGGAACGTTCAGCGCGACGGTCTGGTCGGACAGCGGCGCCGGCGCCAGCGCCGACTCGAGCAGCGACAGCATCGACGACAGGCCGCTCAGGCCGAACGTGACGAGCAGGACGATGGTGATCTCGATCCACAACGCGCGCCGGTCCGACGGGTCGAGGGGTTCGGCCGGTCGGCGCGGGGGCGGGGTCAGCCAGGTGCGGATCGTCACGGTCGCGATTGTGCCGGGTCGCCGCAAACCGCTCACCTCCTGATCGCGTCCCGGCGGGAGTCGAGGCCCGGCTTGCGGGAGATCGAGCGCGGCGATCTCCTCCGCCGTCCTCGGTGTGCGGAGGTAGGCGAGTATCTCCCGCTCCCGGGCGGACAGCCCGACGGCCGGGACCCCCGCAGCCGCGAGAATGACGAAAGACGTTCGCTCCGATAATCATTCGAATTCGGAGTCGGCGTCTATGCTGTCGCCATGTTGCTCATCGGAATCCTCGTGTTCGGGATGGTCGTCGGCGCCGCGGCCCAGTTGCTGCTGGGCAGGTCGACGGGAGGGATCAATTGGCCCCTCGCCTTCGCTGCCGGGCTCGCCGGGTCGTTCGTCGGCGGGCTGCTCGTCAGTCTTCTGGCCGGCGACGGACTGTCGCTACGGCCGAGCGGGATCATCGGCTCGCTCGTGGGGGCGCTGCTCGTCACCGGTGCGGTGGGCTGGTGGCGGGCGCGTTCCGCCACGCCGAAGCCTTGATCCGCGGAGCGGCCTGTCACCAGAAGTCGAGGGCTTCCGCGAGCGAGGTGGACTGGGCGTGGGTGGGCCGCTGCGCACCGTCGACGGTGTAGACGGTGGTGCCGACGGTCGCGACGACGAGTCCGTGCCGGGCGACGCCCATCGGCGGCAGCTCGGACCAGGTGCCGGTGGTCAGGTCGAACGCTTCGACGTCGGCGAGGACGCGGGTGGGTTCCTCGCCCCCGGCGGCGACGATGCGGCCGTCGAGATGGGTGACGCCGAGCCCGCCGCGCGGGGTAGGCATGTCGGGCAGGGCGGTCCAGGTGTCGGTGCCGGGGTCGTAACGCTCGACGGTGGCGACGTTCTTGTCGGCGGACAGGTCGCGGCCGCCGAGCGCGTAGGCGTAGGTGCCGTCGGTGGTGGCGGCGAGATGCTCGCGTGGGGTGGGCAGGTCCGCGACGCTGCTCCAGCTGGTGCCGTCGTACACGTCGGTGGTGGTGAGGAGGGTGTCGTCGGCCTGCCCGCCGAACACGTAGATCCTGTCCCCGATGGTGACGGCGGCCCCGGCGGCGCGTGCCTGCGGCATGGCGGGCAGTTCGGTCCACTCCCCGCCGCGCAGCGCGAACACCCGATCGGACGGCTGGGCGGTGAGATCGGCGCCCTCGGGCACCCATCCGCCGAGCACCACGAGTTCGTCCGCGTATTCGACGGCCATCGCGTGGTTGAGCGGAAGGGGGAGGTCGGGTCCCACCTTCCAGGTGTCGATGGCCGGGTCGTAGCCCTCCACCCGGGCCGTGGATCCGTTGTTGTCGAGACCGCCGAGGACCCACACGGTGCCGTCGGCGACGGCGGACGCGGTCTGCTGGCGGGCGGTGGGGGCGTCGCGCAGCTGCCGCCACGCCGGGCCGGGCTGGACGCGGCGCGGCGGGATCTGCAGCGCCTCGGTGACGGAGGTCGACTCGGCGTGGGTGGGTTCGGTGGCGCCGTCGATGGCGTAGACGGTGTCGCCGACCGCACCGAGTGCCAGCCCGTGCCGCGGCGTCCGCAGATCCGGTAGCTCGGACCACGTCCCGGTGGTCAGGTCGAACGCCTCGACGTCGGCGAGGACACGGGTGGGTTCCTCGCCGCCGGCGGCGACGATGCGGCCGTCGATGTAGGTGGCGCCGAGCCCGCCGCGCGGGGTGGGCATGTCGGGCAGGGCGGTCCACGATCCGGTGGTGGGGTCGAAGCGTTCGACGGTGGCGACGTTCTTGTCGGCGGACAGGTCGCGGCCGCCGAGCGCATAGGCGTAGGTGCCGTCGGTCGCGGCCGCGAGGTGCTCGCGTGGGGTGGGGATGTCGGCGACCGTGCTCCAGGCGGTGCCGTCGAACACGTCGGTGGGCCGGATCAGGGTGTCGTCGGCCTGACCGCCGAAGACGTAGATCTTGTCCCCGATGGTGACGGCGGCCCCGGCGGCCCGGGCGCGGGGCATGGGCGGCATCTCCACCCATTCACCGTTGCGGACGGCGAAGACCCGGTTCGACGGGGTGGCGGTGAGGTCGGGCCCGTCCGGGATCCAGCCGCCGAGGACGACGGGCACGCCGTCCCACGTGACGGCCATCGCGTGGTTGAGCGGGATCGGCAGGTCCGGTCCGGCCTTCCAGGTGTCGATGGCCGGGTCGTAGCCCTCGTGGGCGGGCGACGCCCCGGAGTCGTCCAGGCCGCCGAACACCCACACGGTGCCGTCGGCGACGGTGGCGGCGGTCTGCTGGCGGGCGGTGGGCGCGTCGCGCAGCGGTCGCCACTCGGCAGTCGGGGCGACCTCGGTGGTCTCGCCTGCCGCGGCGGTCCCGGCGTCGCCGGCCTGCCGGGTCGCCACGTAGACGGCCGTGGCCGCGACGGCGAGCAGTGCGACGGCGAGCACGGCGAGGAGAACCGGTAGACGCACGGTCCGTCGCGCGGGGGACTCGCCCGGGCGGGGTGGACCGGACGGTGGCCGCGACCCGGATGTGGGCGGAGGACCGGAGGAGGGCGGGGGACCGGACGACGGTGGTGGACCGTTCGGGCGCGGTGGGGCGGACCCGGCGGAGACCGCGGTGACCGTGGCAGGCGCGGCTGTGCCGGGCCCGGTACTGCCAGGCCCGGCTGGGTGGGGTCCGGCGAGGGGGTGCCGGCCCGTCGGCTGGTCGTGGAACCGCGACTCGCCCGGCAGGGCCATGTCGTCGACGTGGCGGCCGTGCCGGGCCTGGGTCTGCTGCAGCTCCCGGCCGAAGTCGGCGGCCGTGGCGGGCCGCCGGGCCGGATCCACCGACATGGCGTGCTCGATGGCGGTGCACACGTCGTCGGGGATGCCGTGGGGGCGCAGATCCGGGATGGGCTGGCTGGTGATGCGCAGGAACTGGGCGATGATCTCCTCGCCCGTGCGTCGCTCGAACGCGGCGCGGCCGGTGATGAGGGCGAACAGGGCGGCGCCGAGGCCGTAGATGTCCGAGGCGGGGGTGGGTGGCTTGCCCTCGAGCACCTCGGGGGCGGTGAACGCGAGCGATCCGGTGAACGCGCCGGTGGCGGTTTCGAAACCGCCGGCGATGCGGGCGATGCCGAAGTCGGTGAGCTGTGGCTCGCCGTACTCGGTGACCAGGATGTTGGCGGGCTTGACGTCGCGGTGCAGGGTGCCGGCGCGGTGAGCGGTCTCGAGGGCGCCGGCGAGTTTGACCCCGACGCGGACGACGTCCCACCACGGCATCGGCCCGTCGCGGCGAACCCGCACCGCCAGCGAGTCGTTGGGGTGGTACGGCATCACGATGTAGGGCCTGCCGGTGGAGGTGACGCCCACCTGGAGGATGTTGACGATGTTCGGGTGGCCGGACAGGCCGCCCATCGCGAACCCCTCGCGCAGGAACCGTTCGCGGTTCTCGGCGTCGAGGTCGGAGGAGAGCACCTTGATCGCGACGGTGCGTCCGAGGGAGCGTTGCCGGCATCGATAGACCACTCCGAAGCCGCCGCGGCCGACGACGAGGGCGTCGTCGAATCCCGCCGCGGCGAGTTCGGCCGCGATCCCCTGTCCCGCGGGGCGGGTGGCTTCCGGATCGAAATCGGCCATGGTTTGCGGCTTTCGACATGCGACGCACTGCTGACTCGAGGATACCGCCGAAGCGGGCGGGAAGATCAGTGCCGGGCGCGCAGTCCGTTGGCGAAGGGGCAGCCCACGAGTCGGCGCAGGGCGCGACCGAGGGAGTCGGCGTCGGCGACGGGTTCGGGGAACGGAATCCGCACGTCGTGGTCGCCGTGCCCGGACTCGAGGCGCAGGCGCAGGCCGTAGCGGTCCAGGCCGAGGGGCCGGATGCGGCCACGCCGGTCGGCGGCGGGGATGTGCCGGGCGATGCGGTGGACCAGGTCGCTGTGGTCCTGCTCGAGGTGCTCGAGCCAGGCGGGCTCGACGGCGGCGAACGGGTCCGGGGTGGCGGCGAGGACATCGGCGACCTCCACGGCCTCGGCGCCGGTGGTGTCGGCGGCGACGACGGATGTGAGCCGCAGGCGCAGCAGTTCGGCGCGGTGCCCGACGTCGAGCAGCGCGGGGTGCGGCAGGATCGCGGCGATGTCGGCGGCGAGCTGCCGGGGCTCGGCGACGGTGTGAGCGGTGCCGCGGAGCCAGATGAGCGAGCGGACGGGGTTGCGCAGGCGCAGCGGCGAATGGTCGGTCAGTTCCAGCACGGCATGCAGACCCGCGGCGCCTTGCTGCCAGGTCAGCGCGACGGCAGCGCAGTCGTCGGGGACGACGACGAACAGGTCGCCGTCGCTGTGCAGGTGGTGCAGCACCGTGGTCACGGGCGCGGCTCCGTCGGTGGCGAGCACGGCCGAGTCGGCACGGACCACGGCGGTGCGGACGGTCTCGGCAGTGGAAGGCGCGGGGAGTGCGGTGGTGGCCGGCATCGGAACCTCCTTGAGTAGTAGGTGAGGCAAACCTAAGTCATGGTGACCGGGGTCGCAACACCCCGGCGACTAACCTGGTGAGGTGCCCATCCCGCTCACGCTCGGAATGCCGCCGTCCCGCGAGGAGCCCCGCGGCCTGCTCACCGCCCTGCTCACTCGTCGGCACCCGACCCTCGCCGATGCCCTCGACGCCCCCGACCACGCCGCGATCGGCGACCCCGTGGTGCCGGTGTCCGCGCTGACCGAGGCTCCCGGGGAGGCCGCCGCGCTGCGGATCGTCGGTGAACTCGACGTCGCGCCCGACGCCGAGCACCTGTCCGGCCTGCACCCCGCCCCGGTCCGCTACCAGCTCGAATGCCCCGCGGCGGAGCTTGCCGAGGCGCTCGCGATCGCCGTCCCCGCTCCCCTGACCGTCTACGTCGACACCGGTGACCTGCCCGAGACGGCCCGCGCTCTCGTCGGCGCCGGGCACAGCCCCGGTCTGCCCGCCGGACGCGACGCCGGCGAGATCGCCGACTTCCTGTCCGTCCTCGCCCATGCCGGCACCGGCTTCGCCGCGCGTGCTCGCGACGCCGGCGAGGTGCTCGCCCTGCTCGCCGCCACCGTCGCCGCCCTGCGCGGCGACGACGTGCGCGCCGCGCTCGCCGCACCCGACCCCGCCCGGCTGACCGGCCTGATTCCCGAGGCCGCGGCCGCGGTGCGCGAGATCCTGCTCGCCGTCGAGGTCGACGACCCGGCGGCCGTCGCGCGGGATCTCGCCGGCCTCGGCCTGCCGCCGCGATGATTCCGTTTGCCGCGACGACAGGGTCCGGACGAATTCGGTGCGTACCCTTCTAGGCGTGCCACGCATCGCCTACTTCGGTCCCACCGGAACCTTCACGGAGATGGCCCTCGCCCGGTTCGAGGACGCCGGAACCTTCGACGGTCCGGTCGAGCGGGTGTCGGCCGCCAGCCCGCCCGCGGCGCTGCAACTCGTGCGCGACGGCGTGGTCGACGCCGCCGTGGTGCCGATCGAGAGCTCGGTGGAGGGTTCCGTGCCCCCCACGATGGACGCCCTCGCGGTGGGCCCGCGCCTGCAGATCGTGGCCGAGACCGAGCTGGACGTGGCCTTCACGATCGTGGGCCGGCCCGGCGTCACGCTCGGCGACGCCCGCACCGTGCACGCCTACCCGGTGGCCGCCGCGCAGGTGCGCCAGTGGATCGCCGAGCACATGCCGCGCGCCGAGGTGGTGGCCGCCTCGTCCAATGCCGGGGCCGCCGAGGACGTCGCGGCCGGCAAGGCCGACGCGGGCGTGTCCACCGCGCTGGCCGGGCAGCGACTCGGCCTGCCGGTCCTCGCCGACGGCGTCGCCGATCACGCCGGCGCCCGCACCCGCTTCGTGCTGGCCACCCGGCCCGCCGCCACCCCGGCCCGTACCGGCGTCGACCGCACCTCGGTGATCCTGCAGCTGCCGAACGAACCGGGCTCCCTCGTGCGGGCCATGACCGAGTTCGCCACCCGCGGCATCGACCTCACTCGCATCGAGTCCCGCCCCACCCGCCAGGAATACGGGACCTACTTTTTCCACTTGGACTGTGTCGGCCACATCGACGACGCACTCGTCGCCGAGGCGCTCAAGGCGCTGCACCGCTTCGCGCAGGTGCGGTTCCTCGGCTCCTGGGCGGCGGTGTCCCAGCACGGTGTGGCCCCGGTGTCGGACGAAGAGGATGCGCAGTGGCTGCAACGGCTGCGGCGCGGGGAGGAAGAGCGTTGAGCGGCCGATTGATCCTGGTCCGGCACGGACAGACGGTGGCGAACGTCGCGCGTCGCCTCGACACCAAGCTGCCGGGCGCCGAACTGACCGAACTCGGCGTCGCGCAGGCCCGCACCCTCGGGCGGGGGTTCTCGCAGCAGCCGCCGACAGCCCTGTTCGCCTCGCAGGCCCTGCGCGCCCGGCAGACCGCCGAGCACGTCGAACTCGCCGCAGGGGTGCCCACCGTCGTCCGCGAAGGCCTGCACGAGGTGCAGGCCGGGGAGCTCGAGGACCGCAGCGACGAGGAATCCCACACGCTGTTCATGAAGGTGTACGAGTCCTGGCACACCGGCGACCTGCGCGACCGGGTGCCCGGCGGCGAATCGGGCATGGAGGTCCTGGATCGCTACCTGCCGGTGGTCGAGTCGGTGCGGGCCGACTATCTCGACAACGGTTCCGGGGACGTCGTGGTGGTCAGCCACGGCGCCGCCATCCGCCTCGTCGCCGCCCACCTCGGCCGGGTGCCGGGCAGCTTCGCGACCGGCAACCACCTCGCCAACACCGAGAGCGTCGAGCTGGTCCCGCGGCCGGGTGGCGGCTGGGAGTGCGTGCGCTGGGGCACCTTCCATGGGCCGTTCCACGACACCGGGCGTGCCGGCGCCGACGATCCGATGGGCTGAGTTCGCGCCCGACCGTCCGCCTCCGGGAGCGTCCGGGCGCGGAGGCGTCCCGCGTGCTGCCGGCGCACGGGTATCCTCGAGCCGTCCGAATGTAGCGATCGATAGGTTGGGTACGGCACATGGGAACTTCCACCGACGGCACCGTCGCGGACGGTGTCGCTGGGCCGGACTGGCGACGTCTCGAGCCGATGGAGCTGACTCCCATCCTCTCCGCGGCGCTCGATGCGTTCTACGAGACCGGGTTCCACGGCACCTCGGTGCGGGAGATCGCCCGCCGGGTGGGCGTGACCGTGCCCGCCCTGTACTACCACCACGAGAACAAGGAAGGCCTGCTCATCGCGCTGCTCGAGCTCTCGACCAGTGACGTGATGGCCCGCGCCTACGCCGCGGACGCCGACGGCGGCGACGACCCGGTGCAGCGGCTCGCCAACGCCGTCGAGGCCATCGTGCTGCGCATGACGAACCGTCCCCGCCTCGCCGCGCTCGAGGGCGAGGTGCGCTACCTCAGTCCCGAGAACCGGCAGCGTTACCGCGCGGTGCGCAAGGAGATCGAGAAGCTCGTCCTCGAGATCGTCGAGGACGGGACCCGGCGCGGGGTGTTCGACGTCGACGACCCGGCCGAGACCACCCGCGCTTTGCTGGGCATGTGCCAGTCCATCCCGCGGTGGTATCACCGCGAGGGCTCCCTGACTCCGGAGGAGGTGGCGCGCAAGTACGTCGCGATCGCCCTCAAGACGGTCGGCGCCACCCCCCCTGCCTCGAAACCCTGACGGGCGGGCTCAGCCCCGCCCGAACACCGCCGTCCGCTTCTCCTGAAAGGCGCTCACGCCCTCGTGGAAGTCCGCGGACGCCAGCAGCTCGAGCTGACCGGCCCGTTCGCGGCCGAATGCGCTGTCGAGCTCGCCGAGGGTCGCGTCGTTGATCGCGTCCTTGGTGGAACGGAAGGCCTCGACGGGGCCGGCGGCGAGCCGGGCGGCGAGCGCGTCGACGGCGGCCGCGAAACCGTCGTCGGGGTACACCTCGGCGATCAACCCGGCCGCGAGAGCCTCGCGTGCGGGCAACCGTTCGGCGAGCAGCGCCATCTTCAGCGCCCGGGCCCGGCCGATCGACGCGGCGACGAGTGCCGTCGCACCGCCGTCGGGCATGAGGCCGATCCGGGTGAAGGCGAGCAGCAGGTAGGACGACTCCGCCGCGACGGTGAGATCGCAGCCCAGGGCGAGGGACACACCGACGCCGGCAGCGGGACCGTTGACGGCGCCGACGACCGGCCGGGGGAAGGCGCGGATCGCGGCGACGGTGCGGTTGGCCGCGTCGATGGTCTCGGCCGACGGCGGCGCGGACAGGTCCTTGCCGGCGAGGTCGGCGCCGGTGCAGAACGCGCGGCCGGCGCCGGTGAGGACCGCGACGCGCACGGCGTCGTCGCCGGCGTACTTCTCGAAGGCGTCGGCGACGGCCTCGAGGGTGGCGGTGGTGACGGCGTTCATCCGGGCGGGCCGGTCGAGGGTGATGCGCAGGATGCCGTCGCCGACGGTCACGTCGACACCGATCGGGTCGATGGTCATAGGGTCCTCCGTGGGTCGGGTGCTCGGGACGATCAGGGGCGCAGGCTCAGGGCGACCTTGCCGGTCGCGGTCCGGTCGGCGAGTGACCGCAGCGCCTCGGCGGCGTGCGCCATGGGGTGGACGGTGGGTTCGGGGACCTGCAGGGCCCCGGAGCGCAGCAGCGGTTCGAGCTGCGCCCATTGGCGGGCGGTGTAGTCGGGGGAGGTGCGCACGTACTCGCCCCATCCGGCGCCGAGGACCGAGATGTTGTTGAGCAGCAGGCGGTTGACCTTGACCGTGGGAATCTCGCCACCCGTGAAGCCGAGGACCACGAGGCGTCCGTTCGGTGCCAGGCTGCGCAGGCTGTCGGTGAACCGGTCCCCGCCGACGGGGTCGAGGACGATGTCGACCCCGCGGCCGCCCGTGAGTTCGAGGACCCGGTCCTTGAAGCCGTCCGCGAGGACGGTGTGGGTGGCGCGGTTGGCCTTCGCGACCGCCGCCTTCTCCGCGGTACTGACCACCGCGACGGTCTCGAGGCCGAGGGCGGCCGCGACGTGCAGGGCGGCGACGCCGACACCGCCCGCGGCGCCGTGCACGAGCACCGTCTCGCCGGCGCGGTATCGGGCCCGTTCGTCCAGCGCGAAGTGGACGGTGAGGTAGTTCATGAGGAACCCGGCGCCGGCGGTCAGGGACACCGAATCGGGAAGTGGGAACACCGATTCCGGGGCCACCGCGACGGTCTGCTGCCACGCGCCCGCGGCGGCGAGCACGGCGACGCGCCGCCCCGGTGTCAGGCCGCTGCCTTCCGGGGCGGAGCGCACGACGCCGGCCCCTTCGACGCCGAGTACACACGGCAGGGGGCGGACAACCTGGTAGCCGGCGGTGGTCTGCAACAGGTCCGGAAACGAGACGCCGGCGGCGTGGAGGTCGACGAGGACACTGCCCTGTGGGTCGGGTTCGGGGAGGTCCACGAGCCGCACGCCGTCGGGCCCGGTTCTGTCGGTCAGCTGCACGGCCTGCATGGGCTCTCCTGCCGTCCTTGTGGCCGAGCGGGTTTCGGTGCTCCGCGGCCCGGTGATCGCGTACCGCTCATCCATACCAGAACGTCCTGATCGGACGCTAGCTCGAGGAAATCGTTGACCGATCGATCGATCCGTGATAGTGATTTAGCGATCGATAAGTAGACCTGACCGTTTCCGGGAGGAGCCCCATGGCCGACGAGTCCACCGTCACCGAAGCCGCCGCGCTGTACGAGCGGCGCGGCAACGTCGCCGTCATCACGCTCAACCGTCCGAAGGCGCTCAACGCCGTGAACGCGGCGCTCTCGACAGCGGTCGGCACGCTGCTCGAGCAGGCCGAGGCGGACGAGCAGGTGCGCGTGGTGGTCCTCACCGGCGCCGGCCGCGCGTTCTGCGCGGGCGCCGACCTCAAGGTGCTCGCCACCGGCGGGAGCATCGCCGCCGACGGGCATCCCGAATGGGGCTTCGCCGGCTACGTCCAGCACTGGATCAGCAAGCCGACCATCGCCGCGGTCAACGGCTTCGCCCTCGGCGGCGGCACCGAACTGGTGCTCGCGTCCGACCTCGCGATTGTCGACGAGGACGCCGAGCTCGGCCTGCCCGAGGTCAAGCGGGGCCTGTTCGCCGCGGCGGGCGGGGTCATCCGCCTCCAGCAGCAGATCCCGCGCAAGATCGCCCTCGAGATCGCGCTGACCGGCGAGCCGATCTCCGCCGCCCAGGGCAAGGAACTGGGCCTGGTCAACCGGGTCGCCCCCGCGGGGACCGCGCTCGAGGTGGCGCTCGAGCTCGCCGAGACGATCGCCGCGAACGCGCCGCTGTCGGTGCGCGAATCGAAGGCGATGATCCACCGCACCGCGCACGGCGACGACTGGGAGCAGGGCGTCTGGGACGCCAACGCCGCCGCGCTGAAGGTGGTGTTCACCAGCGAGGACGCCAAGGAAGGCCCGACCGCGTTCGCGCAGAAACGGGCCCCCGTCTGGACGGGTCGCTGATCCCCTGATCTCGGCCCGGGGTCTCGCCGATCCCCTTCGGGGCAGTCACCTCGACCCCTCCGGGGCCCCGGGCCGCTCCAACTCTCGAAAGGAACTCCTCATGACCAACGCTGTCATCGTCGACGTGGTCCGCACCGCGGTCGGCAAGGGCAAGCCCGGCGGCGCCCTGTCCGGCACGCATCCCGTCGAACTGCTCGCCCACGTCCTGCGGGAGATCACCGCCCGCAACGACCTCGACCCCGCGCTGGTCGACGACGTCATCGGCGGCTGCGTCAACCAGGCCGGCGAACAGTCCCTGAACATCTCCCGCACCGCGCTGCTGTCGGCCGGGTTCCCCGAATCGGTGCCGGCCACCACCATCGACCGCCAGTGCGGCTCGAGCCAGCAGGCCGCGCACTTCGCCGCGCAGGGCGTCATCGCCGGCGCCTACGACATCGTCATCGCGTGCGGTGTCGAGTCGATGAGCCGCGTGCCGATGGGCACCTCGTCGATGGGCCAGGACGCCGCCGGCCCGGGCATCGCCGCCCGCTACCCGGAGGGCCTGGTCAACCAGGGCATCTCCGCCGAACTGATCGCCGCGAAGTGGAAGTTCGACCGCGAGGCGCTCGACGCGTTCTCGGCGCAGTCGCACCAGCGCGCCGCCGAGGCGATCGCCGCCGGGTTCTTCGACCGCGAGATCGTCCCGATCACGGTCACCAACGCCGCCGGCGAGCAGGTCCGGCACACCGTCGACGAGACGGTGCGCGCCGCGACCACCGTCGAAGGCCTGGCCGGACTGAAGCCCTCGTTCTACACCGAGGCGTACGCCCAGCGCTTCCCCGAGGCGCAGTGGCTCATCACGCCGGGTAACTCGTCGCCGCTGACCGACGGTGCCTCCGCGGCGCTGATCATGAGCGAGGAGACGGCGGCCAAGCTGGGGCTGACCCCGCGGGCCCGGTTCCATTCCTTCGCCGTCGCCGGCGACGACCCGCTGTTCATGCTCACCGCGCCGATCCCGGCCACCCGCAAGATCCTCGCCAAGTCCGGGCTGAGCATCGACGACATCGACGCCTACGAGGTCAACGAGGCGTTCGCCCCGGTGCCGCTGATGTGGGCGCACGAGTTCGGCGCCGACCCGGCCAAGCTCAACCCGCGCGGCGGCGCCATCGCCCTCGGCCACGCCCTCGGCTCGTCCGGCACCCGCCTGCTGACCACGCTGGTGAACCACCTCGAGGCCACCGGCGGCCGCTACGGCCTGCAGACCATGTGCGAGGGCGCCGGCATGGCCAACGCCACCGTCATCGAACGCCTCTGACCGACAACCACACTCGAAAGGATCCCCACCACATGATCGTCAACGACAGCGTCGCCGTCGTCACCGGTGGCGCCTCCGGCCTCGGCCTCGCGACCGTCAAGGCCCTGCTCGCCGACGGTGCCCAGGTCGTCATCATCGACCTGCCCTCCTCCAACGGCGAGACCGTCGCCAAGGAACTCGGCGACCGCGTCCGCTTCGCCGCCGCCGACGTCACCGACGAGGCCGCCGTAACCGAGGCCCTCGACCTGGCCGAATCGCTCGGCCCGCTGCGGGTGGCGGTCAACTGCGCCGGCATCGGCAATGCCGTCAAGACCGTGAGCAAGAAGGGCGCGTTCCCGCTCGACGCCTTCAAGAAGGTCGTGGACGTCAACCTCTTCGGCACGTTCAACGTCATCCGCCTGGCCGCCGAGCGCATCGCGAAGACCGAGCCCGTCGACGGCGAGCGCGGCGTCATCATCAATACCGCGTCCGTCGCCGCGTTCGACGGTCAGATCGGGCAGGCCGCCTACTCGGCATCCAAGGGCGGTGTCGTCGGCATGACC
The DNA here is from genome assembly GCF_057367935.1 of Rhodococcus sp. NS-SX18. Lineage (NCBI taxonomy): Bacteria > Bacillati > Actinomycetota > Actinomycetes > Mycobacteriales > Nocardiaceae > Rhodococcus > Rhodococcus sp. NS-SX18. The sequence continues at coordinate 230,761 of NZ_CM170633.1, forward strand.
CTGCCGATCGCCCGCGACCTCGCGTCGCTGCTCATCCGCGTCGTCACCATCGCGCCTGGCCTGTTCAAGACCCCGCTGCTCGGGTCGCTGCCGGAAGAGGCCCAGAAGTCCCTCGGCCAGCAGGTCCCGCACCCGGCCCGCCTCGGCGACCCGTCCGAGTACGGTGCCCTGGCTGCGCACATCGTCTCCAACCCGATGCTCAACGGCGAGGTCATCCGCCTCGACGGCGCGATCCGCATGGCCCCCCGCTGATCGTCGCGGACGATCGACATGTGAGAGGACGGGGTCGATGACTGCCCAGCCCACACCCCGCCGGTTGGCGAACTGGCGGGAGTTCGAGGCGCTGCAGCTCGACCCCATCCTCGAGCATGCCCTGGACGCCTTCGGCGAGAACGGTTTCCACGGCACCAGCGTCCGGGATCTGGCCCGCCGGATCGGAGTGACGGTACCCGCGCTGTACTACCACTACGAGAACAAGGAAGCCGTCCTCGTCGCGCTCCTCCACACCGCCGTACGTGATCTCACCGAACGCGCCCTCGCGGCCGTCGCCGCGGGCGGCGACGACCCCGTGCGGCGCTTCACCCACTTCGTCGAGGCGATCGTGCTGAACTCGACCTACCGATCCCGGCAGTCCGCCCTCGACTCCGAGCTGCGCCACGTGTCGCCGCAGAATCGCCGCCACTACGCCGAGACCCGCAAACATGTCGAGTTGATCGCCCTCGACCTGGTCGACGAAGGCGTCGAACGCGGCGTGTTCGTCGTGGACGACATCGCCGAGGCGGTGCGGGCCCTGCTCGGCATGTGCCAGTCCATCGCCCGCTGGTACCGGATCGGTGGGCCACTGACCCCCCACCAGGTCGCCGCGCGCTACACCGTCATCGCGCTGCGCATCGTGGGGTGCCCGTCCGCGGCGGCGCGCGCACGGTGACTGTCGTGCCGCACCGCCCGCCCTGCACACCGAGGTAAGGACTTCCATGAAGCGCCACTTCTTCGACGCCGACCACGACGCGTACCGGGAGACGGTACGCGAGTTCCTCGCCCGCGAGGTCGAACCGAACTACGAACGCTGGGAGGACGAGCGGCTCATCGACCGCTCCGCCTGGATCGCCGCGGGCAAGGCGGGCGTCGTGGGCCTCGGCGTTCCCGAGGAGTACGGCGGCTCCGGCGTGAGCGACTACCGGTTCCGCTGCGTCGTCGCCGAGGAGATCGCCCGCACCGGCACCACCTCTTTCGGCTCCGGCATGAGCCTGCAGGACGACATCGCCGTCCCCTACATCGCCGACCTCGGCACCGAGGAGCAGAAGCGCCGCTGGCTGCCCGGCATGGCCGCCGGCGAACTCATCGGGGCCATCGCCATGACCGAGCCCGGCACCGGGTCAGACCTGCAGGGGATCAAGACCACCGCCGTGCGCGACGGTGACGACTGGATCCTGACCGGGCAGAAGACGTTCATCACCAACGGAATCCACTCCGACCTGGTGATCGTCGTGGCCCGCACCGACCCGAAGGCCGGCGCCCGCGGCTTCTCCCTGCTCGTCGTCGAACGCGACATGCCGGGCTTCACCCGCGGCCGCAAACTGCACAAGGTGGGCCTGGCCGGCCAGGACACCGCCGAGCTGTCCTTCGACGCCGTGCGGGTGCCGGCGGGCAACCTGCTCGGGACCGAGGGGCAGGGGTTCGTCCACCTCATGGAACACCTTCCCCTCGAACGTATCTCCATCGCCGTCGGTGCCGTCGCCGCGGCCCGGGCGGCGTACGAGTGGACCAAGGACTACGTGTTCGAACGCACGGCATTCGGCAAGCCGATCGGCGCCCTGCAGAACACCCGCTTCGCTCTCGCCGAGATGCTCACCGAGATCGAGGTGACCGGTTCGCACGTCGACCGGTGCGTGCTCGCGCTGAACGCCGGGGAGCTGACCGCCGTCGACGCCGCCAAGGCCAAGTGGTGGGCCACCGAGCTGCAGAAGCGCGTCGTGGACCGGTGCGTGCAGTTGCACGGCGGCTACGGGTACATGATGGAGTACCCCATCGGGCGCGCCTACGTCGACACCCGCATCCAGACCATCTACGGTGGCACCACCGAGATCATGAAGGAGATCATCGGCCGCGACATCGCTGCCGAATTCGCCTGATCCACTCCACCTTCGAAGGAGCGACACGATGTTCGATCTGTCCGGTAAGCGGGCACTCGTCACCGGCGGCTCGGCCGGCATCGGCCTGGGCATGGCGCGCGGGCTCGCCTCCGCGGGCGCCGACGTCGCGCTGTGGGGCCGCGGCACCGAACGTCTCGCGAAGGCGGCGGCCGACCTCGAATCGACCGGGGTCCGCGTGCTCACCCGATCGGTGGACGTGTCCGACGAAGCGGCCGTCCGTGACGGTGTCGCCGCGACGGTCGAGGAACTCGGCGGGCTGGACGTCGTCGTGGTCAACGCCGGAATCGGGGGGCGGTCCGCGCGATTCGTCGACTCGAGCACCGAGGACTACCGGAAGGTGATGGCGGCCAACCTCGACGGCGCGTACTTCACCCTGCGCGAGACGGCCGGGGTCCTCGTCGGCCAGGGCACCGGCGGATCGATGATCGTCACGTCGAGCCTGGGCGCGATCCACGGCGCCGGACGCAATCAGGCATACGCCGCCACCAAGGCCGGGGTCCTGGCTCTGGCCAACGGCTGCGCGGTGGAACTCGCCCGGCACCGCATCCGCGTCAACAGCGTGCTGCCCGGCTGGATCGCCACCGACATGACCGGGCCGCTGCAGGACTCGGAGACGTTCGAGTCCCACGTGATCTCGCGGGTACCGTTGGGCCGGTGGGGAACTCCCGAGGACTTCGCCGGCATCGCCGTGTACCTTGCGAGTGACGCCTCCGCGTTCCAGACCGGATCGTCCACCCTGATCGACGGCGGATACTCGATCTTCTGAACCGCCGGAAGTGTTGTCCAGCAAGATTCGACCACGAGGAGGAGCTATGGCACTGACCGCATTCCTGGAGCTCGAGTTCAAGCCCGAGACGCTCGGGGAGGCCCGCGCACTGATGGACCGGGTTCTGAAGGAGACCCGTGCGTTCGACGGCTGCCTCGGCATCGAGGTGCTCGCCGACCGGTCGAACGAGGCGCACTGGGTCGTCGTGGAGAAGTGGGAGTCGGAGCAGCACGACGCCGCCTACCGCGAGTTCCGGGCCGGGCCCGGCGCCATCACCGATCTCGGTCCGCTGCTCGCCGGCGCGCCGAAGCTTACCTACTACGACGAGGTCTGACCGGTAGGGGGTGAGCAGATTCCGCCCTGGGGTGCCTGGGCGGAGGCGGCGCCGTCGCCGACGATCGGTATGTCGGATCGACGCCCGCCCACCCGGTCCGGGGACGGCGGAACCTCCCAGGAAAGGCGGACGCCATGAACGTCGAAGAGATGGCCCGGACCCTGCTCACCCTCGACGACGAAGCGGCGCTGCGCAGCGCCGCAGCGATCGAGGACGCCACCTTTGCCGCCTACGCGAGCGACTACGTCGAGGCCATGACCCGGCCCGGCTGCAAGGGGTGTCACGGCGGCTGATCGACGGACGTGCAGCGGCCGGAGTACCACGGTGCTCCGGCCGTCCCGTCCCCACGACCGCCACCGAAGGAACCCTCATGACCGCTGCGCTGCCGCTGTTGTTGCGCTCGCACCCCCATCTCACCGCGGCCTCCGCCGAATCCCTGGACTTCCAGGCCCGCGTCGGGCATCCCACGGGGCCGGATCCCGCGCCGTGCGTCCTCGTCCTCACCCGTGCCGCCGACCGCGAGGTCGACGATCTGTCGCTGTGGCTGGCCGCGCGCGGCACCGCGCTGGTGCGGCTGGACAGCGACCGGTGCGCCGGCACGGACGTGCAGTGGGATCCGCTCACCGGCCTGCTCGTCCGTGACGGCCGGACGTTCCGGCCCCGGGTGTGCTGGCTGCGGTACTTCGACGTGGACGCCCTGCGCAGCGGGCACCCCGCGCCCGACGCGACGCTGCACGTGCGTGACCAGTGGCAGGCGTTCGTCACCGCCCTCACAGCGCACGAGGGGGTGCGCACGCTCAATCCGGCCGCGCGGCCCGGAACCCCCGATCGCCTCACCCAGCTCGCCGCCGCTCGGGCGGCCGGGCTGCGCGTCCCCGCGACCCTCGTGACGACGCGGCTCGACGTCGCGGCCCGGGCCCTGCCGGGCACCGGCGATCTGCTGGTCAAGAGCCTCGGCCGGCACTGCGTCGAACCGCGGCCCGGCCGTCTGCTCGGTGTCTACCCGCAGCGCATCCCCCGCACGGCGCTCGACGATACACAGCACACGGGCGCCCCGGTGCTCGTCCAGGAATATGTGGCCGCCGACCGAGAGCTGCGCATCCACGCCGTCGGCGGAACGCTGATCGGGTACGCCGTCACGCGCCCCACCCCGGAGTCGCTGTGGACCCGTCCGGAGTCGATCACCGTGCGGCGCTGCGACATTCCCGCCGACGTCGACGGCGCCGTGCGGAGGCTCCTCGACCGGTTCCGGCTCGACCTCGGCGCCGTCGACCTGCTCGACACCCCCACCGGCCCCGTCTTCCTCGAGGTCAATCCCGAATTCGATTGGCGCTGGACCGAACACGGCGCCGGTGACTCCGACACGACGAACGCGGTGCGTGCTCTGATCGCCGCCGCCGTCCCCGCACACCGAGGAGAGAACCGATGACCCGTGTCGCCGTCGCCGAGTACGCGGTGCTGTTCTGGCGCAACGGCACGCTGGTGTGGGACGACTACCTGCACCACCGGCAGTTCGCCCTCACCCCCGACAGCGAGCGGGTCCTGCGCTGGTTCGCGTCGTGGCGCGAACTCGACAGCATCGCCGAACTAGGGGAGGTGCCCCTCGGAATCGCCCACCGGCTGCTCGAGGCACAGGTGCTCGTCGCCGAGGGTTCGGCCGAGCACGCCGAGCAGGAGCAGATGCTCGTCGAATGGGGCACGTGGGGTCCGTCGGCCCGTTACCTGCACTTCGCGGCCCGCACCGGCTCGGACGTCCGGTTCGCGGACGTGGTCGACGACGAACTGCGGTCGGCTGCCAAGGCGAGCGAGCAGCCGGCGCCCGCAGCCGCCAAGTCCTATCCGCAGCACCCGATGATTCCCGTGCCCGGCGACCGGCCGGACTCGTCGGGATGGCAGCGTCCGGGCCTCGTCGATGCCCTGTTCGAGCGCCGTTCGGTCCGGCAGTTCACCGCCGATCCCGTGTCTCTCGACGCCGTGCGCACCGTCGCCCGCGTCGCGGCGGGGCCCGTCACGGTGATCGACCATCCGCAGGTCGGGCAGGTGCTGCTGAAGACCAGCCCGTCCGCCGGTGCCCGCACCCCCCTCGAGCTGTATCTCTACGCGAACCGCGTCGACGGACTCGAGCCGGGGTTCTTCCACTACGCGCCGATGCGCGGTGGGCTGGAACGGATCGGGCAGAGCGTGCCCCGGTCCGTGCTGGACGCGGCGCTCGGCGAGCAGCCGTGGCTGTCGGACTGCCCGGCGCTGCTCATCTACACGGCGGTACCGGCCCGGACCCGGTGGCGGTACGAACACTCCCGCGCCTACCGCGACATCCTCGTCGAGCTCGGCCACGTCAGTCAGACCGTCCTGCTCACCGCCACCGCGCTCGGGCTCGGTGCGGTGACGGCGACGGCGATGCGCGACCGCGAGCTCGAAGACCTGCTCGGCTGCGACCCCACCGCCGAACCGGTCCTGGCGGTCACGGCGCTCGGGCACCCCGCCGCCGGACTCGGGTGACGTCCGGTGTCCAGTGCGCTCGGTAATCCCGACTTCGCGCGGCTGTGCGCCGGGCAGGCGGTCGCGCAGCTCGGCAGCCGCGGCTACGGCGTCGCGATCATGCTGTGGGTGCTCGCGGTCAGCGGGTCGGCCGCGACGGTCGGCCTGGTCTCCACCGTGACGATGGGTGCCTTCACGGCCGCCACGGTGCCCGCCGGCTGGATCGTCGACCGCTTCGATCGCCGCCGCGTCATGCTCACCGTCGACGCCTGCTCGGCCACCGCCGCCGCGGTGCTGGCGTTCTGCGCGTGGCGCGGCGCATTCGACCCGGTGCCCGTCCTCGCCGCCGTGTCGGTGCTCGGGGCGGGGTGGGCGGTGCGCGGCCTCGCCGAGGACGCGGCGGTGCCGCAGGTGGTCGAGCGCGAACAGCTCGGCGCGGCGTACGGGCTGTTCGAGGCACGGGGATATGCGACGGGCGTGGCCGGGCCACCGCTCGCGGCCACCCTCTACGGCCTCGGTGCCGCGCTGCCCTTCGCAGGACATGCCGTGTCGTTCGTGGTGGCAGGGGCAGCGGCGTCCCGGGTCCGCACCCCGCTGCAGGCACCTCGCGTCCACGGCCCGGTCGTGGAGCGACCGGGGGTCGCGATCCGGGAAGGGTTGCGCTGGTTCGCATCCCACCCGTTCGTTCGTACCACCGCGGCGCTGACGGCCGTCGCCGAGTTCGTGGTCAACGGCTGCGGCCTGGTGGTGGTCGTGCTCCTGGTCGGCAGCGGCGCGCCGTCCTCGACGGTCGGCATCGTGCTCGCCGGCGCGTACGGCGGGGGCATGCTCGGAGCCCTGGCGGTGCCGTGGCTCCGGCGCCGGATTCCGGCGCACCGTCTGCTCCTGCTCTCGGCGGCCCTCGGCGCTCTGGCGGTCCTCGCGGCAGCCACGGGTTCTCCGGTCGCGGCCGCCGCCGGTTACGCGGCCCTGCTGGCGGTGACTCCGTCGTGGTCGGTGGTGGTGACCGCCCGCTGTGCCGAACTGGTACCCGACGAGGTGCGGGGACGGGTCGGCGCGGCGACCGGTCTGGTCACGTCGCTGCCGGCGATGTTCGCTCCGCTGACGGTGGGCGTGCTGACGACGACCGTCGGCGCGGCGAGCACCGCGGGGGTGCTCGCCGCGCTCCTCGGCGGGGTGCTCGTGGCGACCGCCGTCAGCCGGACGGTGCGCCTACAGGCCGGCGAGCCGCTCGCGCGCCGCGCGGTACTCGCTGGTGAGCCGGTCGACGAGTTCGGCAGCGGGTACGACGGCGTCGACCGCGCCGATGCCCTGTCCTGAACCCCAGATGTCGCGCCACGCCTTGGCCGCCGGTGCCGATCCCGAACTCTCGCCGGTGCCGAAGTCCATGGCCGACGGGTCCGACACGGCGAGGTTGTTCGGGTCGAGGCCTGCGGCTTCGATGCTGCCGCGCAGGTAGTTGCCGTGCACGCCGGTGAACAGGTTCGAGTAGACGATGTCCGCGGCGGTCGAGTCGACGATCATGTCCTTGTAGCGGTCGTCGGCGTTGGCCTCTTCGGTGGCAATGAATGCCGACCCGACGTAGGCGAGATCGGCGCCGGCGGCCTGCGCGGCGAGGATCGAGCGGCCGTGCGCGATCGAGCCCGACAGCAGCAGCGGGCCGTCGAACCACTCGCGGATCTCCTGGACCAGCGCGAACGGGGACTGGGCGCCGGCGTGCCCGCCGGCGCCGGCGGCGACGGCGATGAGCCCGTCGGCGCCCTTGTCGATCGCCTTGCGCGCGAAGGTGTTGTTGATGACGTCGTGCAGGACGATGCCGCCGTAGGAGTGGATGGCGTCGTTGACGTCGGTGCGGGCGCCGAGGGAGGTGATGACGACCGGGACCTCGAATTCGACGATGGTGGCGAGGTCTTCCTCGAGGCGGTCGTTGGAGCGGTGCACGATGAGGTTGACCGCATAGGGCGCGGACGGCGCCTCGGGGTGGTTGGCGTCGTGCTTGGCCAGGGCCTCGGTGATGCGGGTGAGCCACTCGCGCAGCATCGCCTGGGGACGGGCGTTGAGGGAGGGGAACGAGCCGACGACGCCGGAGGTGCACTGGGCGATCACCAGGTCCGGGCCGGAGACGATGAACATCGGCGACGCCACCACGGGCAGGCGCAGCCGGTCTTGCAGGATCGTGGGCAGGGCCATGCGGAACTCCTTGTGCTGTGCGGTCTTACGGTGCTTTTTCGGAGGCGGTGCTTTTTGAGACGGTGCGGTCTTGCAGGCGGTGCGGTCGTACGGTGCGGCCTTACGATTGCCCGAGCTGGGCGGCCATGAGCGGCATCAGGGCGTGCAGGCCCTTGACCGGCCGGATCATCACCTTGAACGAGGTGATCTGCCCGGCGTCGTTCCAGTGCATCATGTCGATGCCGTCGACGTGGATGCCGTCGAGGTCGGCGGTGAACTCGAGCACCGCCGACCCGTCGGAGTACCACTCGCCGACGTACCGGAAGTCCCGCCCGGTGAACACGGCGAGCGCGGCCCGCAGGTAGGCGAGGGTCAGGGCTTTGCCCTCCTGCGGCGTGAACACCGCGGGGGAGTAGAAGACGGCGTCGTCGGCGATCAGATCGTCCAGGGCTGCCTCGTCGCCGTGCTCGACGATGTGGTGCCAGCGTTCGACGACGTCGGGTCGGACGTGGGTCGGCATGCGGATCCCCTCTCGGTTCGTCGCCCCCGAGCGTAGGGGCCTCCGACCTAAACAGTCAATGGTGACCGTTCAGGGGTGGAACGGCGGCGTCGGCAGGTCGTCGCCGAACAGGTCGGGCAGATCGCTCGACACCCGGTCCGGGAACGACGCGGGGCGCTTCTCGAGGAAGGACGAGATGCCTTCCCGTGCGTCGGGGCCCGTGCCGCGGATGTTGATGCCGCGAGTCTCGATGCGGTGCGCGATCATCGGGTGCTCCGCGCCGAGCGTGCGCCACATCATCTGCCGTGACAACGCCACCGAGACCGGCGCCGAGTGTTCGGTGAGGCTGCGGGCCAGCGCACGGGCCCGATCGAGCAGATCGGCTGCGGGATGGAGCGCGTAGACGAGCCCGGCCGCGTGGGCCTCGGTCGCGTCGAAGATCCGTCCCGAGTACACCCAGTCCAGGGCGGTCTGCAACGGAACGAGGCGGGGCAGGAACCAGGTGGAGCACGACTCGGGGACGAGGCCGCGGCGGTTGAAGACGAAGCCGATGCGGGCGTCGTCGGCGGCGAGGCGGAAGTCCGCCGCGAGCGTCATGGTGATGCCGACGCCGACGGCCGGGCCGTTGATCGCCGCGATGATCGGCTTGCGGCACTCGAACATGCGCAGGACGACGCGACCACCGCCGTCGCGCCGGACGTCGTCGGCACCCGGTTCGTCGAGCCGCTGCGCGAATGTGTCGGCGCCCGCGGAGAGATCTGCACCGGCGCAGAAGGCGCGTCCGGCGCCGGTGATCACGACGGCGCGTACGGAATCGTCGGCGTCGCAGCGGTCGTAGGCCTCGATCAGCTCGTGCTCCATCGTGGTGGTGAAGGCGTTGAGCTGGTCGGGGCGGTCGAGGGTGATGGTGGCGATGCCGTCGGCGACGGACAGGGCGATGTGTTCCACGTCGGTCAGCATGACAGGTTTACTGAGCGATCGGTAGGTGTGGGGTCACGCACAGCGCGTCGCCCCCGTCGGAAGCCGATGACGGGGGCGCAGGCGCGACGTGCAGGGGGCTATCCGCGGGTCACGCGGCCGCGGCGGAACTCCTTGCCGCCCCAGATGCCGGACTGCCGGGTTTCGCCGGCGTAGGTGGCGCATGCGGCGACAAGGGGGCAACGGTCGCACACCCGGCGGGCGTAGTCGAACGACTCAGACGGGTCCGGGAACCAGGCGTCCGGTGTCGCGTCGCCGCGGCACGCGGCCAGGTCCCAGTCCGGTGTGGTGTCCGACGGGGCGAGCAGGTCGGTGAGCATCGTAGTCACGGGCAGGTCCTCCTTCCGAGGATGGAATGCGGGTTCGGTCGGGGCGGCGCAGTGCCCCGGCATGAAGTCGTGGCAGAACGAAACGCGTTGTGGCGCAGAACGGTGTCGAGGAACGGATGGATGCGGAGGCGGCGGTCAGCAGATGCCGGGTCGCGTCGTCGGCGACCCCGCCTGCCGGGGTCCCGCTGGGGGAAGGACGCACGCGACGGGATGTCGCATCGGCTGCGGCGCCGGTCGTTCCGGCGGGGCAGCCGGTGGCGCTGTGCGCATCGCGTGTCTCCTTCCATGTCGTGGTCGTCGTCGATCGGTCGAGTCCAACGCCCCCCGCCGCCCGGGTTCTTCCCCTCGGTGCGAGAACAGTGACGGGTACCTCACGGCCCGGGTTCCGCTACATAGGTTTCGGCTATGGGTCGATCTCCCGTTCGGACTTTGTCCCGGGCGCCGGTCCGGTGATCGACTCGACGGGACGCTCCGGCGGCGCCGCGGGTGCGGCCGGAACCCCCGCGACGAGGAGACGCCACGTGAGCGCTGTACTGACCGAGTTCGGCGACGGCATCGCCGTCATGACCATCAACCGGCCCGAGGCGCGCAATGCCGTCGATCTCGAGGTCGCCAAGGCGCTCGCTGCCGCCGTCGACGAGTTCGAGGCGCGGCCGGACCTGGTCGTCGGGATCGTCACCGGCGCCGGCGGCACCTTCTGCGCCGGCATGGACCTCAAGGCGTTCACCCGGGGCGAGCGGCCGTCGCTGCCCGGCCGGGGATTCGCCGGGCTCACCGAGCGTCCGCCGACGAAGCCGCTGATCGCCGCGGTCGAGGGCTGGGCTCTCGCCGGCGGATGCGAACTCGCGCTCTCGGCGGACCTCGTCGTCGCTGCCCGGGGCGCTAAATTCGGGCTGCCCGAGGTCAAGCGCGGACTCGTCGCGGCAGCCGGCGGCCTGCTGCGCCTGCCCAAGGTGCTGCCGTACCAGCTCGCCATGGAGATCGTGCTGACCGGCGACCCGCTCACCGCCGAGGTGGCGCACGCGCACGGTCTGGTCAACACCCTCACCGAGCCGGGTGCGGCGCTGGACGGGGCGCGGGCGCTCGCCGCCCGCATCAGCGGCAACGGGCCGCTCGCCGTCCGGGCGTCCAAGCAGATCATGTCCTCGGCGGTGCAGTACACCGATGCGGAGGCGTTCGCGTCGCAGCGGGCGCTCGTCGAGCCCGTGTTCGCCTCCGCGGACGCGCAGGAAGGCGCCCGCGCGTTCGCCGAGAAGCGCGCGCCGGTATGGCGCGCGGAGTAGAGAACTCCTGGAAACCGCTACGAGCCGAGGACCGAGTTCTCGGCCTCGAGCTCGGTCAGTGCTCCCTGGCACTTCAGGTCTGGTCTTCGAGCACCTCGAGTGAGGCGACGAGTCGGGTGCCGTTGGGGCGCACGGTGGCCGCGAAGGGTGCGGCCCTGGTGTTCTCGTAGACGACGATCGCCGCCGAGCACCCGAGGGCCGCACCGGTCTCACCGAGGTCGGTGTCGTCGAGCATGCAGGTGGCCGCCCCGGCGAAGAGGATCACGTCGATGTCGTCCTCGAGCCGATCTCGGAGACGTCGATCCCGCCCAGGGAGGCGTCGGTGTCCTTGCGGACGAAGGCGAGGTCCGGCACCGCGATGATCCCGCGCGCGACGAGGCCGTCCGGCAGCAGCAGGGCCGAGCCGTCGGTCTGCGGTAACTCGACGACGAGATGGTCGACGGGACCCAGGATGTCGGCATCGCCGATGGGATTCCTCTTTCCGCTGTGCCGGGAACAGGTGGTCGGGCCGTGTCCGGCTGTGTCGACGCGGTGACTGGAGCGCACGACCGGCAGTGGCGTCGTTCTCCGCTCGGCCGCGGACGACTCGCCCTTCGGTCGATGTGGTGACCGAAGACCTTTCGGATCCCTCCCGCGCAGCCATGCGGTCGGGATCGCACGAAGATCGTCAACTCGATGCGGGGTGGCCGGTGGCGCGCGCACAATACCGTACGTCGGGCCGGAGCGAAGGGAAGGCGAGTGGCATGTCCCAGGACACGAGTGTCAAACAGGGTGTGGCGGCCGGTACGTCCATCGGCGCCGCGATCATCCTCACCACGATCGGTATCCTCCAGATCTTCCAGGGGATCGCCGCCGTAGCCGAGGACGAGTTGTTCGTCGTCGGGATCGAGTACACGTACAAGTTCGACTTCACCACCTGGGGATGGATCCACATCGTGCTCGGTGCGGTGATCACCCTCGTCGGTCTTGTCCTCTTCACCGGCGCGACCTGGGCGAGGGTTGCGGCCATCGTGCTTGCGGCACTGTCGATTCTCGCGAACTTCATGTGGCTGCCCTACTACCCGTGGTGGTCGATACTGATCATCGCGCTCGATGTGGTCGTCATCTGGGCGGTGTCGACGTGGAACCCGCGTCGGGACTCCTACTGACGGCTTCGCCGGCAGGCCGGGACGTCGCCGATGACCGACGGTGACGCCCCGTCCGGCCTGCCCGACGTAGGAGGCCGACGGCTGCTCTGGCTGGCGGTGCTGCGGCCGCTGCTCACCACGGTGTTGCTGGTGATCGCGTACTTCGTGCTGCCGCTCGAGGACATCGACGATGTCTCCACCCTGGCGTTGCTGATCGGCGGGACCCTCCTGGTGTGCGCAGTGTGCGCCTGGCAGATCCGGCAGGTGCTGCGGTCCCCGTACCCGGCCGTGCAGGCGATCGAGGCGCTGCTGCTGTCGGTCGCCGTCTACCTCGTCGGGTACTCGACGGTGTATCACGTCCTGTCCTACAACTATCCGGAAGCGTTCGACGAGCCGCTCTCTCGGATCGACGCGCTGTACTTCTGCATGACCGTCTTCGCGACGGTGGGCTTCGGCGACATCGTCGCGACCACCGAGGGCGCGCGGGCGCTCGTCACGGCGCAGATGGTCGGCAACCTTGTCCTTATCGCGCTCGGCATCCGTTTCCTGACCGCGGCCGTGAAGTGGCGCCAGCAGCAGAAGAAGACGTGAGAGGAAGAATCCGATGGCCGAGACCTCGAGAAGCGCAACAGCAGTCGAACACCTCACCAGGGAGGAGCGGGCGGAACGCGGCCGGGCCGCCCGCGCCCGGACCCCGCTCTCCGCGCTGGCGGAGTTCGAGACGAGCGGTCGGCCCGATCCGCTCGACCTGCTGGAGAGGCAGGCGAAGTCCCGGGTGCCGGAGCTGGTCCCCGTGCGGTACGGCCGCATGGCAGAGACTCCGTTTTCGTTCTACCGGGGTGCAGCGCTGGTGATGGCCGACGATCTGTCCCGCGGACCGACCACGACCGTCCTCACTCAGCTGTGCGGGGACGCGCACCTGAGCAACTTCGGTATCTTCGCCACCCCGGAACGCAAGCTGACCTTCGACATCAACGACTTCGACGAGACGTATCCCGGGCCGTTCGAGTGGGACGTCAAGCGGCTCGTCGCCAGTCTCGTGATCGCCGCGCAGGACAACGGATTCACGAGCAAGCAGCAGGCGCGCATCGCCCGCGCCTGTGCCGCCGAATACCGCGAGACGATCGCCCGGCAGGCGGAGCGTGGGAATCTGGCGGTCTGGTATTCGCACATCGAAGCCGGCGCGGAACTCGCGGAGCTGCGCGACGAACTCGACTCGTCCATGAAGAAGCGCCTGCGCAAGACTCTCGAGAAGTCCCGGCACCGGGACAGCGTCCAGGCGCTGGCCAAGTTGACCGAGGTGGTCGACGGCCGGCGCCGGATCATCAGCAACCCGCCGCTCATCGTCCCCATCGAGGAGGTGCTGCCCGACGCGGACGCGGACGAACTCTACGCCGACCTGCACCAGCGCCTGCGCCAGTACCGCTCGACCCTCCAGTGGGATCGGCGGGTATTGCTCGAGCAGTTCGAGTTCGTGCAGGCGGCGCGCAAGGTGGTCGGTGTCGGTAGCGTCGGGACCCGGGCGTGGATCTTCCTGTTGCGCGGCACGGGTGACGACGACCCGCTCTTCCTGCAGGCCAAGGAGGCGCAACGGTCCGTGCTCTCGTACTACGTGGACGGACCGACGTTCGCCAACGAGGGCGAACGGGTGGTCAACGGCCAGCGGCTGATGCAGGCGGCCAGCGACATCTTCCTCGGCTGGCAGCAGGGCCCCGGCCCGGACGGGATCCGGCGCGACTTCTACCTGCGGCAGCTGCGGGACGGCAAGGGCTCTGCGGTCGTCGAGGCGATGACCCCCACCGGCATGACGCTGTACGGGCGGCTGTGCGGACGGGTGCTGGCGTACGGGCACGCCCGATCCGGCGACCGCATCGCGATCGCCGCATACCTCGGATCCGGAACCGAATTCGACGACGCCATAGCGGCTTTCGCGGTCGCCTACGCCGAGCAGAACGTCCGGGACCACGCTGCGCTCGTCGATGCGATCGCCGCGGGGCGGATCACCGCTCAGCGCGGTCTCTGATCCGAGGGAGCGCCGCCCGCCCCGTCCCGGCGTTGCTGTCCGGACGCCTGCCGGACCGCCTCGCCGAGCTGGAGCTCAGGCTTCCTCCAGCGCCTCGCCGATTCCCTGGAGCAGGCGGTGGTGATGCGCCTCGGCCAGAAGGTGGCCCGCGGTGATGGCAACCGCCACCGGCCACTCGAGGAGCTCGAGGGCCACCAGGGTGCCGACGCCTGCGAGGTATGCGAGCTGCTCGGGCGGCGGGAGGCTGATGTGGCCCATGACAGGCAGTTCCAGGACGAGGTGTTCGGCCTCACGCAATCGTTCGAGGGCGGGCCGGCGCGGCGACACCGCTGACGTCGTGGCAGCCATGGCAGTCCCTTCCACTGTCGGGCTTACGGACGAGCCGGCCGTGTTCCGGCCGTCGGGTCAGCGCCGGTCTCTGCGGTCTTCTCGCCGATCTTCCCGGCGGTCGGAACGCCGGCGGACGCCGTGAGCGACCACCGCTGCGGTTGCGACAGTCGTGGCCGTACGAGCCACGGGCGCGGGCCCGATCACTGCGGCGCGGCGCATGCGCCTGGCTGCGAGAGGCATGTCAGTCTCCTTCCGATTCGTCGGCTTCGATCGCGGCCAGCAGGGCCTGCACGGGAATGCGGCCGCTGGCCACCAGCTGTCCCCCGGCGCGGCGTACCGCCGATGCGAACGGTGCGGCCCACAGGTTCTCCCACACGAGCAAGGCCGCGGTGCTGCCGGGCTCTACGGCCGCGGCGACCGCCTCGACGTCCTCCTCGCTGAGCAGCATCGCCAGCTCGGCTTCGTAGGAGCGCAGCGCGCCGATCTCGGCTTCGTCCAGGTCGGCGAGCTCGAACGCTTCGAGCGATCCGTCGGTGTCCTTCTTCAGCAACAGCAGATCCAGGACGCGTACTGTTCCGCGTTCGACGAGTTCTTCGAGGGCGGGTGCGATCTCGCCCCTGAACCTGCTGCCCGGGAACTCCACTACGATCCAGTCCACCGGACCGAGTTCGTCGATGTCACTGTCGATTTGTCGTTCGACCTGTTCGGTCATCGCGTCGTCTCCTTTGCCGAGTTGCCGTCGATGGAGTGGCAAGGCCACATACCCGTGGCGGGTTCCACGTCTGATTCGGCGGCGTCCACGTGCCGCCTCGTCCCGGACGGCCGGCTTGTCGGAGAGTCCGATGACGACCTGGCAAGTCGGTCTGCCGGTGGGTTCTACGCAATCGACGGTAGACCTGATGGCCGCGCCCGGAAAGGAGCTCGGTGAAGACCGCTCGATCCGGTGACCTACGGCGCCTGAAATGGACCCGAGCAGGACAGACCGGATATTCCGGACGCAGATCCGGGGCCGCGGCGTCTACGCCTCGTGTGCCGGCTTCCGTTCGGGTCGGGGGTGGCGGCGGAACCATGCGGCGTACCGGTCGGCGAGGGGGGCGGCGGTGACTCCGTGGGCGAGGACCGACAGGCCCACGGTGACGACAGCGGTGAGCAGTAGCAGGTCTTCGTGGGGCAGGGTACCGGGTTCTTCGAGAATCAGGATGACGAAGACGATGGTGGCCAGTCCGCGGGGGCCGAACCAGCCGAGGAAGGCGAGGGTGGGGGTGCGGGCATGGGTGCCGAGCAGCGACAGTGCGACGGGGACCATGCGCACGACGGTCAGGCTCAGCGCGGCGTACGCGAGTACCGGCCACGACAGGTGTTCGAGAGCCGGGCCGAGCAACACCGCCCCGAGGACGACGAACGTCACGGCGTTGAACACATCCCCGGCCTCGTCGATCAGTTGGGAGACCTCCCCGTCGGCGCGGCGCCGGATCGTCCCGAAGGTCAGCCCACCGACGAACGCGGCGATGAATCCCGAGCCGCCGAGGGGCAGGGCGACGGTGTAGGCCAGCGTGGCTGCGGCCACCGGCACGATCTGAACCCATAGGGGGTCGATCGTGCGGTGCCGGCCGGCGAGGATCAGCACCGCCGCCGCGACCGCCCCGGCACCTACCCCGGCGAGGATGCCGTAGCCGATCTGCTCGGTGACCAACCGTACGGCTGCACCGCCGCCGATCGCCCCGGACTCGGCGCGTGCGATCGCCAGTACGATCAGGAACAGCGGTACGCAGATGCCGTCATTGAGGCCGCTTTCGACGTTGAGTCCCTGGCGCACCCGCGTCGGCAGGATCGGCAGGGTGACCACCGCCTGCCCGAGAGCGGCGTCGGTGGGCGCGAGGAGCACGGCGAGCAGCAGCGCCTCGGGCCAGGAGAGGTCGCCCAGCACGAGTACCGCGGCGGCGAAGCCGGCCGCGATGGTCAGCGGTAGCCCTATACCGAGAAGTCGTGCAGGAAGAGAGATCTCGGACCGTAGAGCGGTCGGGTCCACACCAGCGGCGTCGGAGAACAGCACGAGGGCAAGGGTGACCTCGGCGAGGAGTTTCACCGTTTCGCTGGTCGCCTCGATGTCGATCAGCCCGGCAGCCTGTGCGCCCAGCACGAGGCCGCCGACGGTGAAGACCATCGGAGCCGTGACGGAAGTGCCCGCAACCCGTCCGGAGATCGCCGCGAAGACGAGCAAGATGCCGGCGATCGCCGGGAGTGCCCAGGTCATGCTGCCCCCTCCGCGGGCGGAGGGCGGTGGCGGGGTGCGCCGGCCGGCCATCGGCGTCCGCGCGGCAGAACGAGAGCTGCCACACCCGACCACAGTGGAACTCCCAGGAACACCAAGATGATCCACATCATGAGTCGGGTCCTTGCCTCGCCGCACCGGAGTTCCGGGACAGGCGCGACCGGAGGGGCGGCGTCGTCATATTCTGCCGAATCCGAGACATCGTGCGACGAAATTTCGGCGGATCGCGCCGTTTGCACGTGCGGCGATTCGGCCGGTCGATACGCTCGGAATGCCGGAAAACGACAGGTCTGCTCGAGATCGGGAGCGTTGCCATGGCAAGAACCCACCACGGAAAGATCGCGGTCGACATTCGTGATTCCGTCCCGGATTGGGCGCCGTATCTGCCCGCGCAGGCGCCGGAGGGTGCCCCGAACGTTCTGATCATCGCCTGGGACGACGTCGGGTACGGCAGTATGGACATCTTCGGCGGCCCGATCGAGACCCCGACGATGCGGCGGATCGCGGACCGCGGCGTCAAGTACTCGAACTTCCACACCACCGCGCTGTGTTCCCCGACCCGGGCGTCGCTGCTGACCGGACGCAACGCGACGACCAACGGAATGGCGACCATCGCCGAATTGAGCTCCGGATTCCCCGGCATCAGCACCCACATCCCGTTCGAGAACGGGTTCGTCTCGGAGGTCCTGGCCGAGCGGGGGTGGAACACCTACTGCGTCGGCAAGTGGCACCTGACGCCGGGAGAAGAAATGAACATGTCGGCGGTCAAGAGCCGGTGGCCGCTGGGCCGCGGATTCGAGCGCTTCTACGGATTCCTCGGCGGCGAATCCAGCAGTTGGTACCCCGACCTGGTCTACGACAATCACCCGATCGAAGCGCCCGGAACGCCCGAGGACGGCTACCACCTGTCCAAGGACCTTGCGGACAAGGCGATCGAGTTCATCCGCGACGCCAAGACCATCGACCCCGACAAGCCGTTCTTCATGTACGTGGCCCCGCAGGCCGGGCACGCCCCGCACCACGTGTTCACCGAGTGGGCCGATCGGTACAAGGGCAGGTTCGACCAGGGCTACGAGGCCATCCGCGTCGAGATCCTGCAGCGGCAGAAGGACCTCGGGTTGTTGCCCGGGAACACCGAGCTGTCGCCGATCAATCCGCACGGGGAGCCGGCCACCACCGGGCCCGACGGTCAGCCGTGGCCGCTGCTCGACACCGTCCGGCCCTGGGACTCGCTCACCGCCGACGAGCAACGCCTGTTCGTCCGGATGGCCGAGGTCTTCGCCGGTTACATCTCCTACACGGACGACCAGCTCGGCCGGGTGATCGACATGCTCGAAGCGAGCGGTGAGCTCGACAACACCCTCGTCGTCGTGGTTTCCGACAACGGTGCCAGCGGGGAAGGAGGACCCAACGGATCGTTCAACGAATGGCGCTTCTTCAACGGGATCCCCGACACCACCGAGGGCA
This sequence comes from Rhodococcus sp. NS-SX18, assembly GCF_057367935.1. Classification (NCBI taxonomy): domain Bacteria; kingdom Bacillati; phylum Actinomycetota; class Actinomycetes; order Mycobacteriales; family Nocardiaceae; genus Rhodococcus; species Rhodococcus sp. NS-SX18. Next base: position 248,969 of record NZ_CM170633.1, read on the forward strand.
CCCTGCCGCACCTCGACGAGCTGGGCACACCGGCGTCGTACAACCACTACAACACCGGCTGGGCGTGGGCCTTCGACACCCCGTTCCCGTACTGGAAGCGCTGGGCCGGCTACGAAGGTGGAGTCGCCGACATGTGCGTGGTCTCGTGGCCGGCGCGGATCGAGGCGTCGGCCGAACCTCGCTCGCAGTACGTCCACGCCGTCGACGTCGTCCCGACGATCTACGAGCTGCTCGGCATCACCCCACCCGCGGTTCTGAAGGGATACACCCAGAGCCCACTCGAGGGAGAGAGCTTCGCGGCCTCCCTGACCGATCCCACAGCACCGGGCAAGGACGTGCAGTTCTACACGATGCTGGGGCAGCGTTCGCTGTATCACGAAGGGTGGCTCGTCTGTTCCGTGCATCCGCCCCTGTCCGGGTGGGGGCACTTCGACAAGGACGTGTGGGAGCTGTACCACCTCGCGGAGGATCGAGCCCAACTGCACAATCTCGCAGACGCCGAACCCGAGCGGCTGGAAGCTCTGAAGAGCCTGTGGTTCTACTACGCGGGTCGTCACCACGGGCTACCGCTGGACGATCGCAGCGCCCTCGAACAGGTGCTCGCCGAACGTCCCCATCCCGGGAAGAAGCGCGACCACTATGTCTACTATCCGGACTGCGCGGACGTCCCGGAGGCGGCCGGCGTCGCCATCACCGGACGGTCCTACACGATCGTCGCCGGTGTGCACGTGGAGTCGGCCGCTGCCGAGGGAGTTCTGTACGCCCACGGCGGCCTGGCCGGCGGGCACAGCCTGTACGTCAAGGACGGTCGTCTGCGCTATGCCTTCAACTGGGTCGGCACGCACCTGCAGACCGTGGTCGCCGACCGGGACCTGACCCCCGGCGCTCACGTGTGCACCGCCGAATTCGCCGTATCGGGGAAGAACACCGATCCGGCAATGCCGGGTTTCGCCGGCACCCTGACTCTCTATGTCGACGATCAGCAGGTGGCCTCCGATGAGATCGTCACCCAGCCGGGGGCGTTCTGCCTCGTCGGTGACGGCATCTGCGTCGGGCGCGACAGCGCCTCGCCGGTCACCCCGGACTACGTGTCCCCGTTCCGCTTCGCCGGAGGCACGATCGACAAGGTCGTCGTCGACGTCTCCGGCGAGCGCTACGTCGACCACGAGGCGCAGGTACGGGCCTGGTTCTCGATCGATTGACCCGCGTCGCTCAGCGACCGCGCACGATGGAGTAAGACGCGATGAGGCAGGGGAACCCGATGAGGCAGGTGGACCTTTCCGTACTTTCCCCTTGCCTGGCTGCGGGCCGGTAGCGCCGGCAGTAGTCGGTGCGCAGAGGTGTGATCCGCCCTCGAGGACCCGCCGGGGTGGGTGTCGGCACCGTCGTCCATTCCCGCACGTTGCCGGTGGTGTCCTCGGGGCGGAACTCCTCCGACCCAAACCGGAAGGCCTCGCCCGGAACCACCTCATGTCCTTCGGTGCGGGGCCTGCTGGTTGCCTGCTCCGAGCATCTCGGAACCGGCTCGCCCGTTCTCCGGATGCCGTGCAGGACCTGTCCTACCGGACCTGCATGCCCGTCTGCCCAGCGGATGTCCGTCCCAGCGCCGTGGCCTTGAGTTGCTCGAACTCGGCCTCGGTGATCACTCCCGAGTCGTACAGCGCCTTCGCATCGGCAATGTGCTCGGCCGGGGACTTGTCGGCGACCTGCCGGATGTACTCGTCGGTGGCCTGCTTGGTCTCCTGCTGGGCGCGCATCGACCGCTCCGCCATACCGCGGCCCCGGGCGATCAGATAGACGAAGGCGGTCAGGTACGGCAAGAGGACCAGCCCGATGACCCAGAGGGTTTTGGCGAAGCCGGACACGGTGTGATCGCGGAACAGGTCGACCAAGATCTGGAACAGCACGATCAGGTAGGCCACGAAGGCGAAGACGATGATCGTGTACCACACGTAATCCCAGAACGAATCCATGATGTGCACTTCCTGTGTTCGGACCCCGGGTGGGGCGGAGCTCCCGAGGACCCGGGCGACTCACATCGAGAATGACACCGCGACCGGCCTCTCCCCAGGGGAGAAAGACCCTCGATCCCACCGCCGGGCGGCGGCTCCGGATCCCTCCCGCGACCACCCGAATCGAGCGGTGACCTTGTGCTCTACACCACCGGCCGCCGGCGGCGGAACACTGTAGTCGAGCAACGCAGGAGTATCGAGATGAACGCAGAGCAGCCCCTGGCCCTCCGGTTGTGGCGCCGCGCTCCGTGGAGCGGCAATCCCCTGATGCGACGATCCGAGCGAGTGGAATCCGCACTCGTCCTGATCGTGGCCCTGTTCGTGCTCGTCTTGATTCCGTTCGCCGCCGCCTACGGGACGGCGACCTACGCCCGGATCGGCCAACTGGCGATGCAGGAGCATCAGCAACGGCACCAGGTGGCGGCGGTCCTTCTCGGGGAACCGGCACCTGCGCGGGCCGATGCACTGACGGACACCGCGACACGGGGTCCGGGCAACCCGGATCGAGCGACCGCGCGGTGGACGACCGGAACCGGTGAAACACGCTCGGGCAGGGTGGAGGTGCCCTTCGGTGCGAAACCCGGCGAGACGATCGATATCTGGATCGACTCGAACGGTGATCCCGTCGCCGCGCCCAGAACAGGTTCGGACGGCGTCGTAGCCGGTGTCATTGCGGCGCTCACGGTGTGGGGGATGGGCTCCGGGGTCGCGCTGATGCTCCTGTACGGAGTGCACCGGGCAGGTGTGAAGCGGAGGATCTCGGCGCTGGATCGGGAGTGGAACGACGTCGGAAGGAGCCCGGGATGGTCGATGGGTTGACCGTCGGGATGCCGGCCGGCGCGAAGCGGCATGCTCGATCTTCTTGCCGGGTAATATCTTGCGTCGGGAGGCCCGGATGAGCGACTGGGTGTGCCGGCTGACGATGCCGAAGGATTCCGGCGACAGTCCGGCTCAATTGCATCTGGTGCTCCGCGACGATCTCACGGACGCGGAGGTGCTCGTCCGCGTCCTAGGCCTGGTTCACGAGTTCTACGGTCCCCGCGTGCAGGTCGACGATCTGAGGCCCGAGTCCTGGGCGCAGACCCGGGTCGCGTCCCGGCTCCGAAGCTCACCCGCCGGATGAGGAACGGAGGCGATACGGCAGGTCGTTTCACCGCAGATCATCGAGCCGGATCTCAGGGAAGGGGACGGGGCGTGTCCGAGGATGTGCGTGTCGGTTACGGCGGTGCGGGCCACGGCAGCGTGAGCCGGGGCAGTACCGCCGAGAGGAGCGTCGGGCAGAAGATCGCGACGGGCATTTCGGTCGGTGCCGCCGTCGTTCTTGCCACCGTGGGAATTCTGCAACTGCTGCAGGGCATCGCGGCCGTCGCGGAGGGCGAACTGTTCGTGGTGGGGCAGAAATACACCTTCGAGTTCGATCTCACCACGTGGGGTTGGATCCACATCGTCACCGGTGCCGTCCTCATCGTGGTAGGCGCTGCCCTCCTCACCGGGGCCACCTGGGGGCGGGTCGCGGCGATCGTCGTCGCGGCCCTGTCGATCCTGCTCAACTTCATGTGGTTGCCGTACTACCCGTGGTGGTCGATCCTGATCATCGCTCTCGACGTGGTGGTCATCTGGGCGGTCTCGACCTGGGATCCACGGCTGGACTACTAGGTTCGCGTGAAGGCCGGACCGAGGTGATCGACCCCGGGCCGTCCACCGATCGGCGGAATATCAAAGGGTGCAGAGGTTTCGATCCCCCTGAAGCGCTTCGTCCGCCGCCGTGTCACACCGAGTGGAATGAGATGACGATGGACAGCGAGCCTACGCGCAGCGGCACGGGCACCGCTCCGCTCGACACCGCCGAACGGGCCGAGCTGGAGCGGTTGCGGGCCGAGGTGGCCGCACTGCGGGCGCGGACGGAGGCCGCACCCGAGGCGCCCCCGCCGTCGCCCCCGCCCGTGTCGCGTCCGCCGCGGCACGGGCTTCGCTGGACTGCGGTGGCGATCCTGACCGTGCTGGTCGCTCTGCTGGCGATCACGTCGGTGACGGCACGGTTCGTCCGCAGCCAAATCCTCGACACGGACCGGTACGTCACCACGGTGGCACCGCTCGGTTCCGATCCCGCGGTGCAGACCGAGATCGCGGGCACGATCACCGACGAGATCTTTGCGCGGGTCGATGTCGAAGGCCTCACGTCCGACGCGCTGACCGCCCTGACCGATGCCGTTCCGGCGACCGCGGACGCGCCGCGCGTGGACCGGGCGGTGGAGGGCCTCGCGCCGGTGATCGCCGGGCAGGCACGCAACTTCGTGTACGAGACGGTGCTGTCGCTGGTGCAGACCGACCAGTTCGAGGACCTGTGGATCCAGGCCAACCGAGCCGCGCACACCGGTCTGGTGGCAGTCGTCACCGGTGAGGGCGGGCCGTCCTCGGTGACGGTAGACGAGAGCGGCACGGTCAGCATCTCCCTCGGCACGATCATCGACAACGTCAAGGCTCGTCTGCTGGACCGGGGATTCACCTTCGTCGAGAGGATCCCCGACATCGACAAGCAGTTCGTGCTGTTCCAGTCCCCGGAACTGATCAAGGCGCAACGGGCGGTCAGTGCACTGGACACGGCGTCGGATGTGCTGCCGTGGCTCACGATCGCCGCCGCGGTGGCCGCGGTGGCAGTGGCTCCGCCCGGCCGTCGTCGTCGTGCCCTGGCGTTCGTCGGAGCGGCACTGCTCGTGGGGATGCTGATCCTCGCGGTCGCGCTGATCGTCGTCCGATCGCTCTACCTCGGCGACATTCCCCCGGACGTGCTGTCCCCGGACGCCGCCTCGGCGATCGTCGACACGGTGTTGGTGCCGCTGCGGACCGCGCTGCGGGCGGTGGCGGTCCTCGGCCTGGTGATCGCGGTCGGGGCGTACCTGACCGGGGGATCGGCCTCCGCGGCAGCCGTCCGTCGTGGATTCGGGCGAGGAATGGACGCGGTGCAGCGGTCCCGTAAGCCGCGACCACCGAACCAGGTGGAAGCCGGGGCCTACCGGGCCCGGACGGCGTTGCGGCTGGCGATCATCGGCGTCGCCGCGCTGATGCTGATGTTCTGGCGCTATCCGACCGGCATGGTGGTCGTGTGGATCGTTCTCGGTGCCCTGCTGGCCCTGCTTGCGCTCGAGGTGCTGATCCGGCCGGCACGAACCTGGGACCAACCGACTGAGGATGTGATGTCGGCACCGCCGACGGAGGGCGTGGTGTCGGCACCGCCGACGGACGAACAACCGACGGAGAAACTCCCGGGCACGAAGACGGGGACGTGAGCCCGGTGGACGCCGTTCCCGGTGACCACGTGCCGACCTCGCGCCGATGGTGGGCGCGGGCGGCGTTCGCCGCCGTCCTCGGCGCTGCCGCCGTTCCGGTGATCGTCGCGGGCCTGCGTGGCGCCCTCGCGCTCCTGGCGGTGAGCGTGGCGGTGGCAGCGGTGACGGTCGCGGCCCTGTACTGGTTCCTCGCGACCCGTGGGCTGCTGCGTGCGCTGTCGCTGGGTCTCGCGGTGGTCGTCCCCCTCGCCCTGCCCGTGCTGTTCGTGCGGGAACGCGTGCTCTGGGTCGCGTTGGTGTCGGTCGCGCTGGTGCTGCTCGCCCTGGCGTGCGCGCGGGCGGCCCTGCGCCGTGACACCGGGATGCCCGAGTACCCCGCCCCGCCGGTCCACCGCCCGTTCCTGGTGATGAACCCCCGTTCGGGGGGCGGCAAGGTCGTGAAGTTCGATCTGCAACGCAAAGCCGAGGAACTCGGCGCCGAGGTGGCCCTGCTCGCCGGACCGGGCCCCGTCGACGTCGAGGCCCTGGCCCGGCAGGCGGTGGAGCGGGGTGCCGACCTGCTCGGCGTCGCCGGAGGTGACGGAACACAAGCCCTGGTGGCGGCGATCGCGGCCGAGCACGGGCTGCCGTTCCTCGTGATCAGCGCCGGCACGCGGAACCATTTCGCGCTGGACCTGGGACTGGACCGGGAGGACCCGGCCGCGGGCCTGGACGCGCTGCGGGACGGGGTGGAACTCCGCGTCGATCTCGGCAGGATCGGAGAACGGGTATTCGTCAACAACGCCTCGTTCGGCGTCTACGCCGACGTGGTGCAGAGCCCGGAATACCGGGACGACAAGGCCGGGACGGCCCTGCGGATGATGCCCGACCTGCTCGCCCGCGACAGCGCCACCCGGCTGCGGGCCCGCATCGACGGCGACACGACGGTGGAGGGCGCGCAGGCCGTCCTGGTGAGCAACGACCCGTACGCGACCGACGACCTCGCGGGGATGGGACGCCGGCCCCGGCTGGATCGCGGGGTGCTCGGGGTGGTGACGATCTCGGTAGCCGGCGCGGGGCAGGCGGTCGACCTGCTGCGCCGCACACACAGCCGGGGGCTGGTTCAGCGCGTGGCCACCGAGGTGATCGTCGACGCGGAAACCCCGGAGATACCGGTCGGAGTGGACGGGGAAGCGCTGACGCTACCAACACCGGTGCGCTGCACCGTCGAACCACAGGCGCTGCGGGTGCGGGTGCCCCGACGGCGTCCGGGAACCCTGGTCTCGGCACCGACCTGGGACTGGGTGCGGCTCCGGGACCTGGCCTTACGGCCTCAGCGTTCGTCGTCGTCGGTCTCGTCGGGCCTGCGCTGACCTTCCCCGGGCCGCGAGCCTACCGGCACGCGCGGCAGCGATCCGGTGCCGAACAGGGCGGCGACGGCGAGCAGCGCCGTGACGGCGAAGGCCACCTGGAGCGCCTCGAGCCGCGCGTCCGAGTTGACCTCGACGATCGCATCCGCGGTGGACTCGTCCACCCCGGCATCGGCCAACGCTCCCTCGAGCTGGGTGTCGGACAGGAACGGCACCCCGGCAGCCATGTCCGTGGTGGCCTGCTGCTGCACCGACTCCGGTACCGCCGGGTTGTTCTCGATACCGGCGATGACGGAGGTGGTCAGGGTGGCGATGAGGATGGACCCGATCAGGGCGGTTCCCAGTGATGCTCCGAGATTGGTCGCCGTGTTCTGCAGACCGCCGACCTCGGCGCTCTGCGAGTCCGGCACCGCGGACACAGTGACCGCACCGAGCTGGGAGGCCAACGCCCCCAGGCCGAGACCCATCAGCAGCATCGGGATCGACACGACCGCCGCGCTGGCGCCGGGATCCATTCCGCCCACAAGGATGAGGATGCCGACGGCCATGGTCCCGAGACCGAGCCGGACGACGAGCCGGGGATTCGCGTGAGGTCGCAGCTTCGGGATTCCGATGGCCGCCAGGACCAGAGCGATCGACAGCGGAAGGATCCGCACGCCCGTCTCGAGCGCACTGAGTTCGAGAACCACCGACAGGAACAGAGGGACGGAGAAGAACACTCCGGCCTGGATGAGGAACTGGGCGAAGAACATACTCAGCCCCCCGGTGAGCTGGCTGTTCTTCAACAGCGCGGGATCGACCAGCGGTTCGCCGCCCGTCTTCGCCAGGTACGTCTCCCGGCGCAGGAACAGGTAGATCACGAACAGGCCGCCGAGCAGCAGCCAGATGACGGGGGACAGACCCAGGATCTGCGGTCCGCCGGGTTTGGCCTGGATCCATCCCCACTCGCTCGAGCGCAGCACGCCGTAGACGAACATTCCCAGGCCGACCACCGACAGGAGCGAGCCGACGAGGTCGAGCCGGATCCGCTGGGGTGGAATGTCTTCCACGCGGCGCAGCGTGAGCAGGATCAAGACGACGACGACGACCTCACCGAAGAAGACGTAGCGCCAGGACGCGAACGTCGTCACCGCCCCACCGAGCAGCGGCCCCACCGCGACTGCCGCAGCGCCCGCGGCGGCCACCAGTCCGTAGGCGGCGGGACGGCGTTCGGCGGGGAAGTTCGCCGCGACCAGGGAGACGATCGCGGGCATGATCAGGGCCGCACCGATGCCCTCGAGCAGGGACCAGCCGATGAGCAGGACGGTGAGATTCGGCGCGATGCCGGTGACGAACGAGCCGGCACCGTAGATGATCAGGCCGAGCCCGAACGCCCGGCGCCGGCCGAGAATGGTGCCGACCTTGCCGCCGGTGATCATCAGGGTGGCCATCACCAGCGTGTAGAGGGTGATAGCGGTCTGGATGCCGGTGATGGTGGTGTTCACGTCCGCGGCCACGGTCGCCATCGACACGTTCATCACGGAGCTGTCGAGCGTCATCAGGAACTGGCCCGCAGCCAGCACCGCGAGCACCAGGGCGGAACCCGAGGCCGTCGCCGGCCCCTTCTGTGAACTCTCGAGACTCATGGCATCGACCTCTCGGGGGCCCTCGACACTGCTGCGTTCACGCAGGTTAGACCATCGCATGCTGCCGACGCACAGCTACAGGGCACAACGTCCCGGATCTCGGCTACACCGGCTCGAGCGGCCGGAACCGCCGGATGTCGTTGCCCGCGGGGCCGACCACGGCGGCCGAGGACTCGGGCATCTCGTTCCATGCGCCCGGCAGATCGCGGAGCGGTTCGGACACGACGAACCGGGTGTCGATGCCCAGACGATGGAACATCTCCACCTCGGGGTGCAGCTCGCGGAGTTTGGCGACCTCGGTGGAGTAGAACAGCGACCGGGTCCGGCCTTCAGTGGAGTAGCGGAACACCCAGATCGTGTCGCCGGCCGTGGTGGCCACGGTCATCTGTACGGGGTCGTCGATTCCGTGGTCGCGGGCGACCTTCTCGACCATCCCGACCGCACGGCCGACCGCGGTGAACGGATCGTCCCGGAGACCGAACGTGAGAGCGAGGAAGAACAGCACCTCGGAGTCCGTGGTACCCGCGACATCCGGGTACAGCGACGGATCCACGGCCATCATCAGTTCTCGTTTGATCTCCCGGAAGCCGAGTATCTCGCCGTTGTGCATCCACAGCAATTTCCCGTGCCGGAACGGATGGCAGTTGCTGCGTTGTACCTGCGTGCCGGTCGAGGCGCGCACGTGCGCGAACAGCAGTGGGGTGCGGATCTGCCCGGCGATCTCCCGCAGGTTGTGGTTGTTCCATGCCGGATCGATGCTCTTGAACAGGGCCGGCTCGGAACCTATTCCGTACCAGCCGATTCCGAATCCGTCACCGTTGGTGGTGGTGGCTCCGAGATGGGAGTGCAGGCTCTGGTCGATGAGCGAATGCTCGGGCTTGAACAGCAGGTCCTCAACGAGGATCGGCTCGCCCGAGTAGGCCATCCATCTGCACACCCGGTCATCGAATCACTCCACCGGCGCCGGTGCTCTGGTTTCCCGAGCTATTGTGTCGCTGGGGAATCCGTTGTCTCGAGGTCCAGCACCGAGCCGGTGGTGGCACCCCCGTCGACGAGGAATTCGGAGCCGGTCGAGTAGGTGGCCTCGGTGACGACGAATCGCACCATCCGGGCCACCTCCTCGGGGCTGCCGAAGCGGGGGATCGGCTGCGTGGCGGCGATGCCGCGGTCCATTCCCGCCGTCATCGGTGTGTCGATGGGGCCGGGGTGCACCGAGCACACCCGGACCCCGTCGGGGGCGAACTCGAGCGCGGCGGTCTTCGTCAGGCCGCGCAGGGCCCATTTGCTCGCCACGTAGGCGCCGAGGCCGGCGTAGCCGATGAGGCCGGCCGTCGAGGAGATGTTGACGACGACCCCGCGCCCGCGACGCAGCGCCGGGCCGGCGACGTGCATTCCCAGCCACTGGCCGACGAGATCGACCTGCAGCACGCGTTCGAACTCGACTCGGGTCTGCTCCTCGATGGTGCCGACGGCCAGGATGCCGGCGTTGTTGATCAACGCCCGCAACGGACCGATGGATTCGGCCACGGCGACCGCCTCCGACCATTGCGCTTCGTCGGTCACGTCGAGGTGCACGAACTTCGAGCCTTTGCCGAGTGTCGCGGCGTGGCGGGTGCCTTCGTCGTCGAGCACGTCGGCGACGACGACACCGGCGCCTTCACCGGCGAGGATCGTGGCGACGGCGGCGCCGATGCCGCGGCTGCCCCGGTGACGAGGACCGAACCTCCGTCGAGTTCCGTCATGACCCCAACCCCTCGTGTGCCGATACCGTTGGTGCCGGGGTGCCGTTTCGGGCGATCTCGGATTCCGGTGGTCGTGCGCTGTCCGCGGCGCTACGCGGCGGACCCGCCGTGGCGGCGGTGATCTCGCGGTCGAGGAACGTCTTCAGTTCGGAGATGGCGCTCATCATGGGGGCCGGGAACACCACGGTCGTGTTCTTCTCGACGCCCAGTTCCACCAGTGTCTGCAGGTTGCGCAACTGAAGGGCGAGCGGGTGGGCCAGCATCGTGTCGGATGCCTGCCCGAGGGCGGTCGCGGCGATCGACTCGCCCTCGGCGGCAATGATCTTGGCCCGCTTCTCCCGCTCCGCCTCGGCCTGCCGCGCCATGGCCCGCTTCATGCTGTCGGGCAGCTGGATGTCCTTCAGTTCTACCAGCGTCACCTCGACACCCCATTCCAGAGTGGACACGTCGAGGAACTCACGGATGTTCGCGTTGATCACGTTCGTCTCGGACAGTGCCTCGTCGAGCGTGTGCCGGCCGACGACCCTGCGCAGCGTGGTCTGGGCGATCTGATCGATCGCCGCTGCCACGTTCTCGATCGCGACGACCGACTTCACGGCATCGATGACCCGGAAGTACGCCACGGCAGAGATGTCGACACTGACGTTGTCGCGGGTGATGATGCCCTGGGACTGGATCGGCATCGTCACGATCCGCAGCGACACCTTCGTCAACCGGTCGACGAGAGGGATGATCAGATGCAGTCCGGGCTCCTTGATACCGATGAGCCGGCCGAACCGGAACAGCACGCCCTTCTCGTACTGGGTCACCACATGCACGGCCTGCGACAGGACGAACAGCGCGACCACCAGGAGCACGCCGGCCAGGACGATCCACGCGGCCACGGCTTCTCCTTCCGCATCGCTTCGCGGCTGTGGTTCCACGGTCCACCCCTGGGGCATCGCCGGAAAGGGTCGAAGGTCACCGTGCCGGGAACGGTGTCGGACGCGCAGCGCGGACCGGGCCGGTACAGTGAAGACTGTATACCCCCTTGGGTATGCCGAGCCTACCTGGAGGGAGTGTCGGGATGACATCGGCCGACTTCGTCGACGGAGTCGAGGTGCTGTGGCGACCGGGCTGCTCGTTCTGCTCGAGGCTGCGCCGGGGCCTGCGCAGGCGCGGCATCGAGACCGCCGAGACCGACATCTGGCAGGACCGGACCGCCGCCGAACGGATCCGCGCGGTGACCGGCGGTGACGAGATCGTGCCGACCGTCTTCATCGGACCGGTCGCACTCGTCAATCCCTCTGTGCAAGAAGTCGAATCGGCGATCGAGCGGTATCTCCCCGGCCGGGTCGGCGAGCTGGTCGGGCCGCGGCCGACGACGCTGTGGTCCCGACTGTCCGAGACGTTCCGCAACCGGCCGCTCGAATCCCCGTCCCGACGATCGAAGGAGTCGTGATGTCCGAACATCCCCAGGACGAAGAACTCTGGGACGAGCGCTACCGCTCCCGCCCCACGCTGTGGAGCGGTGAGCCCAACCGTCACCTCGTGGGGGAGGCGGCCGATCTCGCACCCGGGCTCGCCCTCGACGTAGGCTGCGGCGAGGGTGCGGACGCCATCTGGCTCGCGCAGCGCGGCTGGCGGGTCGACGGCGTGGACGTCTCCGGCGTCGCCCTGCAACGCGCCGCCGAGCATGCGGAGCGGGCCGGCGCCGAGGTCGCCGGCCGCATCTCGTGGCTGCACGAGAACCTGACGGCCTGGGATCCGGGCCGAGGGCGGTACGACCTCGTCTCCGCGCAGTACATGCACCTGCCCCAGCCGGAACGTGATGTCCTCTTCCGGCGGCTCGGGGAGGCGGTCGCCCCCGGCGGCACGCTCCTGGTCGTCGGACACCATCCCTCCGACCTGCAGACCACCGTGCCGCGTCCGCCGCGACCCGAGTTGTTCTTCACGGGGGCGGACGTCGTGGCACTGCTCGATCCCGACGGCTGGGACGTCGTCACCGACACCGCCGTCGCGCGGCCGGCCACCGACCCGGACGGACGGGTCGTCACGGTGCACGACACCGTGGTCAGGGCCCGACGGCGCTGATCCCGTCGCGAATATCGTCACCGGGCGGTAGCCCTCAGTGTCACCGGGCGGTAGCCCTCAGTGTCACCGGGCGGTAGCCCTCAGTGTCACCGGGCGGTAGCCCTCAACGTTGCCGGGCGGTAGCCCTCAGGCCAGTGCGAGGAAGAGGCGCTCGAGCTGCTCCTCGGTGAGCCGGTCCGGGCATGTGTCGTCATCTTCGTCGAGCATGCACCGACGAAGCTGTGCGGCAACGATTTTGAAGCCGGCTCGGTCGAGTGCCCGGGAGACTGCGGCGAGCTGGGTCACCACGTCCCGGCACTCGCGGCCGGATTCGAGCATGGCGATGACACCCGCGAGCTGCCCCTGGGCGCGGCGCAGCCGGTGCAGAACCTGGGTATCGGCTTCGGGGGTGACGGCGGTCCGGGCGACGGGGGCGGCAGGAGTGTTCATCGTGGTGCTTCCGGTTAGGGGGCGCGGGGTCCGTTTGGATACCCCATGGGGTACTTGACATACCCTAGGGGGTATGTGGCAGGGTTGTCCACATCGAGGACGAAATCGACTCATACGGAGGAACCACGATGATTCTCGAGCAGTACTACATCGAGTGTCTGTCGCACGCGTCGTACCTGATCGGTGACGAGGGCACCGGCCGGGCGGTCGTGGTCGATCCGCGCCGCGATGTCGGCGAGTACCTCGACGACGCGCGTCGGCACGGGTTGACCATCGAGGGTGTGATCAACACCCACTTCCACGCCGATTTCGTCTCCGGGCACCTGGAACTGGTGGAGGCGACCGGCGCGTGGATCGGGTTCGGTGAGGCCGCCGAGACCGACTACCCGATCCGCCGGTTGCGCGACGGCGAGCACCTCTCGCTCGGGGAGGTGGACCTCGAGATCCTGGCCACCCCGGGGCACACCTGGGAGTCGATCTCGGTGCTGGTGCGCGAGCATCCGGGCGCCACCCCGACGGCGGTGCTGACCGGCGATTCGCTGTTCATCGGCGACGTGGGCCGGCCCGATCTGGTGAACCTGGGGGAGTCGTCGACCGAGGATCTGGCCCGGGCGATGTACCACACGGTGCACGAGAAGCTGCTGACCCTGCCCGATGCGGTCACCGTGCTGCCCGCGCACGGCGCCGGCTCGTCGTGCGGGAAGAACCTGTCGACCGAGCTGACCTCGACGATCGGGGAGCAGCGGGTGAGCAACCCGTCGGTGCAGCCGATGAGCGAGGAGGCGTTCGTGGCGCTGGTCACCGAGGGCCAGCCCGCGGCCCCGTCCTACTTCTCGGTCGACGCCGCGATGAACAAGCGGAGACACCCGCTTCTGGTGCAGGATCGCGCGATTCCCGAGTTGAGCCCGGAACGGGTCGAGGCCGAGCTCGCCGCCGGGACGCGGGTGCTCGATGCGCGCAGTGTCGACGACTTCGCCGCGGGGCATCTGGCCGGGTCGGTCAACGTCGGGTTCGACGGGCGGTTCGCCGAGACCGGCGGGATGGTCGCCGAGGTGGGGGAGCCGATCGTGTTGATCACCTACCCGGGGCAGGAGCAGGACGCGGCGGTGCGGCTGGCCCGGATCGGGTCGGACAATGCGTTGGGGTATCTGACGGTCGGGCCGGACGGGGTGTTCCCGGCGGAGCTGGCGGGGCTGGTGGTCCCGGCGCCGCGGACCACCGTCGCCGAGCTCGAGGCGTTGCTCGCCGCGGATGCGGTGACGTTGGTCGACATCCGCAATCCCGGGGAGCGGGAGGTCGGGACGATTCCGCAGGCGGTGCCGATTCCGTTGGCGCAGCTGCGGGCGCGGCTGGCGCAGGTGCCCACCGGTAAGCCGATCGTGGTGCACTGTGCCGGGGGGTGGCGGTCGAGTGTGGCCGCGTCGCTGCTGCGGGCGCAGGGCTTCGAGAACGTGTCGGACCTGCTCGGCGGGTACAACGCCTGGGCCGACGCCCACGTCCCCGCCTGACCGGCGCCGCAATTCACGACAGCCCGCCCCTGGTCGACCAGGGGCGGGCTGTCGCCGTCCCGCACCGCCCGGTCCGCGGAGGATCGTGCCCGCCTGGGATCATGCCTGGACGAGTCCCCGATTTCTGGAGCAGCAGATGGCCTACTTCGAACGGATCGGTCCGGCCGCGTTCCGGCCGACCCATCACGTGGGCGGCGCCTGGAACCCGCAGGAACAGCACATCGCGCCCGCCCTGGGGCTACTGGTCCACGCCGTCGAATGCGACCGGGACGCCCGCCGCGACGACGGACTGGTCGTCGCGCGCCTGTCCTACGACATCCTCGGCACCGTCCCGGTCGACACGGTCGAGACCACCGTGACCGTCCTGCGTCCCGGGCGCACCATCGAGCTCGTCGAGGCCGTCCTCGCGCACGACGGTCGCGCCGTGGTACGGCTGCGGGCCTGGCTCATGCAGCCGCGCCCCACCCCGGCGCTGGAAGCGACGTCGCTGCCGCGGATCGACCCGCCCGAGGCCATGGCCCCGTGGGACGCCTCGACGGTGTGGCCGGGCGGGTTCATCGCCTCCACCGAAGTCCGCCGCACCCAGCTCGAGCCGGGCCGGGCGGCGTACTGGGTGCGCACGCCGCTGCCCCTGGTGCTCGACGAGAAGGTCAGCGCGCTGGCCGGTGCCGCCGGACTGTTCGACATCGCCAACGGCATGACCGTGCGGGCGTCCCCGGACGACGTCGCCTTCCCCAACGTCGACCTCACCGCCCATCTGTTCACCGAGCCTCGTGGTGACTGGCTCGGCTTCGACACCACCGTCTCGTTCGGTCCCGACGGTCTCGGCCTGACGAGCAGCGTCCTCCACGACACTCGCGGTCCCGTGGGCACCGTGTCCCAGATCCTCACTCTCCGCCCCAACTGACCGTCGTGCCGGCGGGACGTACGCACGCGACAGGCACGGTCAGGCGCCGACGTAGGCCGCGAGGTGTTCGCCGGTGAGGGTGGACCGCGTGGCGACGAGGTCGGCGGGCGTGCCCTCGAACACGATCCGGCCACCGTCGTGGCCGGCGCCGGGTCCGAGGTCGATGATCCAGTCGGCGTGCGCCATGACCGCCTGGTGGTGCTCGATGACGATGACCGACTTGCCGGAGTCGACCAGCCTGTCGAGCAGACCGAGCAATTGTTCGACATCCGCGAGGTGCAGACCGGTCGTCGGTTCGTCGAGGACGTAGACACCGCCCTTCTCGGCCATCCGGGTCGCCAGCTTGATTCGCTGCCGTTCACCGCCGGACAGCGTGCTGAGCGGCTGGCCGAGGCTGAGGTAGCCGAGCCCCACGTCGGCGAGCCGCTCCAGGATCTTGTGCGCCGCCGGGATCCGCGTCTCGCCCGCCCCGAGGAACTCCTCGGCCTCGGTCACCGGCATCGCGAGCACGTCGGCGATGTTGCGGCCGCCGAACGTGAACTCCAGCACCGCGGACTGGAACCGCTTGCCTTCGCATTCCTCGCAGGTGGATTCGACGGTGGCCATCACTCCCAGGTCGGTGTAGATGACCCCGGCGCCGTTGCACGCCGGGCACGCGCCCTCGGAGTTGGCGCTGAACAATGCCGGCTTCACGCCGTTGGCCTTCGCGAACGCCTTCCGGATCGGGTCGAGCAGCCCGGTGTACGTTGCCGGATTGCTTCGCCGCGAACCCCTGATCGCCCCCTGGTCGACCGTGACCACGCCCTCGCGCCCGGCCACCGAACCGTCGATCAGCGAGCTCTTCCCGGAACCCGCCACGCCGGTGAGGACGACCAGCACGCCGAGTGGGATGTCCACGTCGACGTTCTGCAGGTTGTGCGTGTCGGCGCCGCGCACCTCCAGCACCCCCGACGGGGTCCGCACCGCGGGCTTCACCGACGCGCGGTCGTCCAGGTGCCGCCCGGTGAGCGTGCCACTGGTACGCAGCCCCTCGACGGTGCCCTCGAACACCACCTCGCCGCCCTCGGTGCCGGCCCCCGGCCCGAGGTCGACGACGTGGTCGGCGATCGCGATCGCCTCCGGCTTGTGCTCGACGACGAGCACGGTGTTGCCCTTGTCGCGCAACTGCAGCAACAGGTCGTTCATCCGGGCGATGTCGTGCGGGTGCAGTCCGATGGTGGGCTCGTCGAAGACGTAGGTGACGTCGGTGAGGGAGGAACCGAGGTGTCGGATCATCTTGGTGCGCTGGGCTTCTCCCCCAGACAGGGTGCCCGCCGGCCGGTCGAGGGAGAGGTATCCCAAGCCGATCTCGGTGAACGCGTCGAGGAGGTGCTGCAACCCGGTGAGCAGCGGAGCCACCGACGGCTCGTCCAGGCTGCGGACCCAGTCGGCCAGGTCGCTGATCTGCATGGCGCAGACGTCGGCGATGTTCCTGCCGTCGATCTTCGACGACAGGGCCTCCTGGGCGAGCCGGGTGCCGTTGCACTCGGGGCAGGTGGAGAAGGTCACGGCCCGTTCCACGAACGCCCGGATGTGCGGCTGCAGAGCGTCGACGTCCTTGGACAGCATCGACTTCTGGATCTTCGGGATCAGCCCCTCGTACGTCAGGTTGATCCCGTCGACCTTGATCTTGGTCGGTTCCTTGTAGAGCAGGTCGTGCAGCTCCCTCTTGGTGTACTTGCGGATCGGCTTGGCCGAGTCGAAGAATCCGCAGCCCCGGTAGATCCGGCCGTACCAGCCGTCCATGCTGTAGCCGGGGATCGTGAGCGCGCCCTCGTCCAGCGACAGGTTTTCGTCGTACAACGCGGACCGGTCGAAGTCGGTGACCGAACCCATCCCCTCGCAGCGGGGGCACATGCCGCCGAGCCGGTGGAAGGTTGCCTTCTCGGTCTTCGTCCTGCCGGCGCCGCGCTCGACCGTGATCGCACCGCTGGCTTTCACCGAGGGGACATTGAACGAGTACGCGTTGGGGGAACCGATGTGCGGTTGCCCCAACCGGCTGAAGAGGATGCGCAGCATCGCGTGCGCGTCCGTGGCGGTGCCGACGGTGGAGCGGGGATTCGAGCCCATCCGCTCCTGGTCGACGATGATCGCCGTCGTCAATCCTTCGAGCAGGTCGACGTCGGGACGCGCCAGGGTCGGCATGAAACCCTGTACGAAGGCACTGTAGGTCTCGTTGATCAGTCGTTGCGACTCCGCGGCGATCGTGCCGAACACCAGCGAGCTCTTGCCCGAGCCGGAGACCCCGGTGAACACCGTCAACCGGCGCTTCGGGATCTCGACGCTGACGTCGTGGAGGTTGTTCACGCGCGCACCGTGGACGCGAATCAGATCGTGGCTGTCGGCAGTGTGCAGCGTGGGGGATTGCGTGTCCGTCTTCGTGGCCATGCTCATGGTGTCTCCATCCGCCGGGAGGGGAAAGCTCGGGTCAACGGTGACGTCATGGCGGTCAGGCTAGTTGCGGCTCCGCAGCCCCCGCTTCTCGATTCCTGATCGGTCGGGTCACGGTCTTCGCGACACACGACGGCATTCCCGCCGCCGCGTGCGCCGCCTGACGCCGGTAGACGCTGGGCGGCACACCGACCAGCTCGGTGAAGCGGGTGCTGAAGGTGCCCAGCGACGAGCAGCCCACCGCGAAACACACCTCGGTGACACTCAGATCGCCGCGACGCAGCAGTGCCATCGCGCGTTCGATGCGCCGCGTCATCAGATACGCGTACGGCGACTCCCCGTACGCCGCCCGGAACTGCCTGCTGAGGTGTCCCGCCGACATGTGCACCCCGCGAGCGAGCGCCTCGACGTCCAGCGGCTGGGCGTACTCCCGATCGATCCGATCACGAACGCGGCGCAGCCGCGCGAGATCGCGCAGGTGCTGCGCGTCAGCAGGTCCCCCGGTCACCTACGCGATCGTGCCACGTCGCAGCGGAGTTGCCCAGCGGTAGCGGGGCCCTGTTTGTACCCCGCGGTTTCGCCGGGCTCGGCATACTGGACGGGCACAGCGCCCGTGGACGGCTACGTCGCGCTCATGGTCGGTGCCTGTCCACACCGGCGGGGCGATGTGCCGGCACCCCGGGAGGTCGATGGGTGATGCAGCAGCGTATCGAGGACTATGCGTTGGTCGGTGATCTGCACACTGCGGCGCTGGTGGGCCGGGACGGCTCGATCGACTGGTTGTGCCTGCCCCGGTTCGATTCTCCGGCGTGTTTCGCGGCGCTGCTCGACGGTGAGGAGGCCGGACGATGGTTGCTCGCCCCCGCTGACGGCGGGGTGTGCACCCGGCGGGCGTACCGCCGCGACACCCTCGTTCTGGACACCGAGTGGGTCACCGCGACCGGGACCGTGCGGGTGACCGACTGTATGCCGGTGCGGGCCGAGGCCGCCGACGTCGTCCGTGTCGTCGAAGGACTGACGGGATCGGTGCGGATGAGCACCGAGGTGCGGCTGCGCTTCGACTACGGGCACGTCGTGCCGTGGGTGCGCCGCCTTCCCGGATGTCTGACCGCGGTCGCCGGCCCGGATGCGGCCTGGCTGCGCACCCCGGTGCCGTTGCACGGCCACGACATGAGGACCACCGCGGAGTTCGAGGTCCGGGCCGGCGAGAGTGTCCCGTTCGTGCTGACCTATGCGTTGTCCTACGGGCACACCCCGCGTCCGCTCGACGCCCTGCGGGCGATCGCCGACACGGAGGCGTATTGGACCGAGTGGATCGAGCGGTGCGACTACACCGGGGAGTACTCCGAGGCCGTGCATCGTTCCCTGATCACCCTGGAGGCCTTGACCTATCGGCCCACCGGGGGCATCTTGGCTGCGGCCACCACCTCATTGCCCGAGCAGATCGGCGGCAGCCGGAACTGGGACTACCGGTACTGCTGGCTGCGGGACGCCACCTTCACGCTGCAGGCGCTTCTCGGCTGCGGATTCGTCGTCGAAGCCAAGGCTTGGCGCAACTGGCTGGTGCGGGCGGTGGCCGGTAACCCGGCGGACCTGCAGGTGATGTACCAGCTCGACGGAGCCCGGCGTGTCCCGGAATACGAGCTGTCGTGGTTGTCCGGTTACGAGAACTCGGTGCCGGTGCGCATCGGCAACGCCGCCGCCGAGCAGTTCCAGCTCGATGTGTGGGGTGAGGTGCTCGACGGACTGCACCAGGCCCGGCAGAGCAGCCTGCGCGGTGACCCGGCCTGGGACATCGAGGTGGCGTTGCTGGATTTTCTCGAGAGTCATTGGCAGGAACCCGACAACGGTCTGTGGGAGGTGCGCGGGCCGAGGCGCCCGTTCGTCCATTCCAAGGTGATGGCGTGGGCGGGGGTCGACCGGGGGATCCGGGCAGTCGAACGGTTCGGGCTTGCCGGGCCGGTCGATCGGTGGCGCGTGCTGCGCGAGCAGATCCGCACCGAGATCCTGGCGAAGGGATTCGATTCCGATCGCGGCACCTTCACCCAGTTCTACGGCAGCCGCGGCGTGGACGCGGCGGCGCTGCTCATTCCCCGCACCGGATTCCTGCCGTGGGACGATCCGCGCGTGCTGAGTACCGTGGCCACCGTAGAGCGCGAACTCGGTCACGACGGCTTCTTGCTGCGGTATCGGCCGGAACTCGACCACGTCGACGGCATCGTCGAGCCGGAAGGAGCGTTCCTGGCCTGCAGCTTCTGGCTCGCGGACGCGCTGCACGGGGCCGGCCGCACCCGCGAGGCTCGGGCGTTGTTCGAGCGGTTGTTGTCGGTGTGCAACGACGTCGGGTTGCTCGCCGAGGAGTACGATCCGCACGCCCGTCGGCAACTCGGCAACGTGCCCCAGGCATTCAGCCATGTGGCGCTGGTCAACACCGCACGTCACCTCGCCGGCCATGCCGTTCACACCCACCGTCCCACCTCGCGGTGATCACTGTGTAGCCGTCCTGGTGCGGCGAACTGGTTGCCTCGATCGATCAGGAATCGAGAAGCGCGGGACGCGGAGACGCTCCTACTCTGCTCGTCATGGATATCACCATTCACACCAGCTTCCTGCCGCACGACGACCCGGAGGCGTCGCTCGCCTTCTACCGCGATGTTCTCGGCTTCGAGGTCCGCAACGACGTCGGGCAGGGCAAGATGCGCTGGATCACAGTCGGTCCCGCAGGTCAGCCCGACACGTCCATCCTTCTGGCGCCACCGGCCGTCGACCCGGGCATCACCGACGACGAGCGTCGTACCATCGCCCAGATGATGGCCAAGGGCACCTACGGCTGGATCCTGCTGGCCACCCGCGATCTCGATGCCACGTTCGAGAAGGTGCAGGCCGGGGATGTCGAGGTCGTGCAGGAGCCGACCGAGCAGCCGTACGGCATCCGCGACTGCGCCTTCCGAGACCCGGCGGGCAACATGGTCCGTATCCAGGAACGTCGCTGAGTCGCGCGACGGCGCCGAAGTAGACGAAAGTCCTTGCATCGATGGTGATCTGGTATCCGTAGTCCACGTGCCACGGTAGCCGCGCCTCCGCCCCCTCCGCGTCTCCGCGCCGTCGCCCAACGTCCCGACGGGTGCCGCCAGGATCGCTCGGCGCGCCTCCGGTTCGCTCGCGCTCGAGGTGTCGAACTCTCGCTCGACCGGGCCGCGACGAGGTGGCTGCCGTCAGGCGTTCTCCGGTCCGGCCGGTTCCACGTGGATGAAGGTCTCGGTGTGCGGCAGCACCGCGTCGATCGCCGCCTCGATGCGGTCGGCCATGTCGTGGGCGGTCCGCACGGTCCAGTCGCCGGGCACGGTCACGACGACGAACACCTGACGCTGCCGGCCGGATTCGACGGTGCGCAGCGGCGCGAACTCGACGGGGCACTCGGCACGGAACCGGTCCAGTACGGCGTTGACCTGGTCCTGTTCGTGCTGGGGGAGGGCGGCGCTCAGCAGGCCGCTGACCGAGCCGCGAAGCAACCGGTACCCGGTCCACAGGATGTTGACGCCCACGGCGAGCGCCACGATCGGGTCCAAGGGCTCCCAGCCGGTGACGGCGACCAGGGCGATGCCGACGATCACTCCGGCGGAGGTCCACACGTCGGTCAGCAGGTGCTTGCCGTCCGCGACGAGCGTGATCGAGCGGTGCGTGCGTCCCACGCGCAGCAGGGTGAGGCCGACGCCGAGGTTGATCACCGAGGCCACGGTCGACAGGGCCAGTCCGAGCCCGGGCTGGACGAGCGGAACCGGGCTGATCAGGCGTTCGATCGCGGTCCAGATGATGGCGGTGGCGGCGACGAAGATCATCGCGCCCTCGACCAGAGCGGAGACGTACTCGGCCTTGCCGTGGCCGAAGTGGTGGCTCGCGTCCGGGGGGCGGGCCGCCACCCGCAGCGCGATCAGCGCCACCACCGCGGCGACGAGGTTGACGCCGGATTCGAGGGCATCGGAGAGGAACCCGACCGATCCGGTCGCCCATGCGGCGCTCGCCTTGAGGGCGATGGTGACCACCGCGGCGGCCAAGGAGAGCAGCATGAATCGGAACAACAGCCGGTCCTGCTGTTGCCGCGATTCGGGCACGGACGTCGTCATCCGACTCCTCCCGCTCGGTCGGTTTCCGTGGTCGCGGAGCGCGTGGTCGACGCGCCCGCGCAGGTGTTCCCCCTTCGGGACGCGGGAACACCTGCGCCGGGCCGAACGACGGGTCAGGCGGCCGTCGTGGCGTCGAGCAGCGCCTGACGCTGGTTGGCGCCGAGGCCCCCGATGCGGCGGGTGTCCGGGATCGACAGCTGCTCGAGGAGCTTGGCGGCCTTGACCGCGCCGACTCCCGGCAGCGCCTTGATCAGGGCGGAGACCTTCGTCTTCTTCACGACCTCGTCGGTCTCCGCCTTCTCGAGCACGGCCGGGACGTCGAGCTCGCCGGCCTTGACGGCGGCGAGCAGCTCGCTGCGGGCCTTGCGCACTTCGGCGGCCTTGGCGAGTGCGGCGGTGCGCTGTTCGTCGGTGAGAACGGGTGCTGGCATGACGCCCCCTGTGTTGTCCGATGGTGAGCGGCCCCGGGCGAGGCTGCCGCGGCTGATGCTGCCAGGTCGGACCGACATCCGTCGGTTCGGCACGCGGAGACGGCCGTCTCGGGATTCGCGGGGCGGATCCGGCCGATTCGGGCACCCGCCCTGCGACTACGCTGTCAGCGGTTCACGACCGGCGGGACGGAGTAGACGATGAGCGCGGCGAAGGCGGCTACGGTCGGGACCGGTAACGGCCGGCAGGCGATCCTCGACTCGGCGTTGCGGAACATGAACGAGCGCGGGTACCACGGCACCTCGATGCGGGACATCGCCCGCGACGCCGACATCACCGTCGCCTCGATCTACCACCACTTCAAGTCCAAGCAGGAGATTCTGCAGGACATCATGACCCGGGCGCTGCACGATGCGATCGCCATGACCCGGGGGGCGTTGCTGCGGGCGGGTGGTTCGCCGGACGCGCAGTTGCAGGCGCTGGTGCGGGCGTGGGTCATGTTCCACACCACCCGGCAGCTCGATGCGCTGGTGGGTGCGACGGAACTGCGCAGCCTGAACGAGGCCGGTCGCCGGCTCGTCGTCGCGCTGCGCGACGAACAGGAGGGCCTGTTCCGCGACGTCGTCGAGCGGGGCGTCGAAGAGGGGGCCTTCGAGGTGGAGTTCCCGCGCGATGCGGTGCGCGGGATCATCAACATGGGCCAGTCGGTGTGCACCTGGTGGCGGTCCGACGGGCCGCTGCGGGCGGAGGAACTCGCGGACCGCTACGCGGATCTCGCCTTGGCGATGGTGCAGCACCGCCCCCGTCGCGTCGGCGCCCCTGCTTCCTAGCGGTCGATCGGCTGCCCGGTCTCGAGCGTGGCAGTCTTCCCTCTCTCCGTCAGCGTTTCCTCAGTTCGGATCCTCTCGTCGGCACCGAGGTTGACACCGAACGCTCGTTCGGTGACTCTGTAGGTCACCCGAACGATCGTTTGGCCGACAGGCCGACGCAGGAAGGAATCCGCGATGACTGCATCGCCTGCGGGCGCCGTCGCCGGCCTCGATCTCGACGCCCTGACCGCCCACCTGCAGCGCGTACTCGACGGTGGAGTCTCCGGGGCACTGACCGCCTCCCTCATCGGCGGTGGCCGCTCCAACCCCACCTACCGCCTCGCCGACGACGAGCACGTATGGGTGCTGCGCCGACCGCCGTACGGACACGTCCTGCCGAGCGCGCACGACATGCGGCGCGAGTTCACCGTCATCGACGCCCTCGGCGGCACGTCCGTGCCGGTGCCCCGCGCGGTGCACCTGTGCGAGGACGAGAGCATCCTCGGCGCGACCTTCTATCTGATGGAACTCGTCGACGGTGTGGCCGTCGGCACCGTCGACCAGGCCTCGGCCCTCACCCCGGACGAACGCCGCCGCCTCGGATTCTCGCTCGCCGACACGCTCGCGGCGCTGCACGACCTCGACCCCGGCGCCGTCGGGCTCAGCAGCTTCGGCCGCCCGGACGGCTACCTCGAGCGCCAGCTCGGCCGGTGGGCGAAGCAGTGGGAGGCGTCCCGCAGGGTCGACCGGCCCGAGGTCGCGGTGCTGCTCGACAAGCTCTGGCGCGCGCTGCCGCAGACCCGCCACCCGGGGATCGTCCACGGCGACGTCAAACTCGACAACGTCCTCGCTACGCCGCAGGACCGCGGTCACATCGCCGCCGTACTCGACTGGGAGATGGCCACTCTCGGCGACACCCTCGCCGACGTCGGAATCATGCTGAGCTTCTGGGACGTTCCCGGCGCGACACCCAACCCCATCACCCGCGGCCTCGCCACCCTCGACGGCTTCCCCACCCGCGCGGAGCTGCTCGAACGCTACGCCGGAGCGCGTGGCATCGACCTCGCCGACATCGACTGGTACATCGTCTTCGCCGACTTCAAGATCGCCGTGATCCTCGAGGGTATCGGTGCCCGCCACGAGCGGGGCGAGACGGTGGGAGCGGGCTTCGACGGCATCGCGGACATGGTCGGACCGTTGCTCCGGCGCGCCCTCGATCTCGCCGCCACCTCGGCCCTTCCCGCATTGCGCCGCTAGGCGACCACTCGAACCGGAGGAACAATGGATTTCGAATACAGCCCCAAGGTCCGCGAACTGCAGGACCGCCTCACCGGCTTCCTGCAGGAACGCATCCTGCCGGCCGAGCCGATCGCCACGCAGCAACTGGCGAGCAAGCCCGACTACTGGGGTGCCCCGCCGATCATGGCCGACCTCAAGGCTTCCGCCAAGCGGCAGGGGCTGTGGAACCTCTTCCTCCCCGAGGCGGGCGGGGCCGGCCTGACCAATCTCGAATACGCCCCGCTGGCCGAATTGACCGGATGGAGCCCGCATCTCGCCCCGGAGGCGCTCAACTGCGCCGCACCGGACACCGGGAACATGGAGCTGCTCGCCCGCTACGGCACCGACGCTCAGAAGCAGCAGTGGCTCGGCCCCCTGCTGGAAGGTGAGATCCGGTCCTGCTTCTCGATGACCGAACCCGACGTCGCCAGCTCGGACGCGAGCAACGTCCGCCTCGAGATCGCCGACGACGGCGACGAGTGGGTGCTCACCGGCCGCAAATGGTGGTCCACCGCCGCACTGCGGGAGGACTGCCGCGTCGCGATGGTCATGGGCGTCACCGACCCCGACGCCCCCGCCGGCTCGAAGCACTCGATCGTGCTGGTCCCGATGGAGACCCCGGGCCTGGACATCGTCCGTTCCACGACCGTGCTCGGATTCGACGACCGGCACGAGGGCGGGCACGGCGAGATCGTCTTCGACCGGGTGCGGGTGCCCAAGGAGAATCTGCTCGGCCCGCGCGGCCAGGGTTTCGCCGTCGCGCAGGCCCGCCTGGGTCCGGGCCGGATCCACCACTGCATGCGTCTGATCGGCATGGCCGAACGCGCCGTCGCGCTGATGACGGAACGGGCGCGCACCCGCGTCGCATTCGGCAGGCCGCTGGCCGACGAAGGGGTCGTGCAAGCCACCGTCGCCGACGCGCGCATCCGGGTGGATGCGGCTCGGCTGATGGTGCTGCGGGCCGCCTGGCGGATGGACGTCGAGGGCGCCAAGGCCGCCCGGCACGACATCGCCGCCGCCAAGGTGCTGGTGCCGCAGACGGTGAAGGAGATCGTCGACGACGCCGTCCAAATCTTCGGCGGTGCGGGCCTGTCCCAGGACACTCCGCTCGCGATGCTGTACTCGCAGGCACGGTTCCTGCAGATCGCCGACGGCCCCGACCAGGTGCATCGCCGGTCCCTCGCCCGCGCCGAGTTCGCCGCCACCCCGGTGCTGCACGAGGTGCGCGGATAGGACCACCCGGGGGCGCCCAGTCGACAGACCCCCGGAGCAACTCGTGCAGGTGCCTCCGCCGCTCGGATAAACGCGCCCCGTGAGTGCCGCACTCGGCGGCAGTCACGGGGCGCGTGCGGCGCAGTGGGCGGTGAACAGCGCCCCGTGCACGCATGGGCGGTGAACAGCGCCCCGTGCACGTAGGTGCGGTGACCAGCGCCCCGGGCCGGTAGTGCCCGTCAGAGGGATCGCGCGATCACACCCCCATCGCGGCAACGATGCCGGCCGGATCCACCACGCGCACCGGACTGGTGGTGCGCAGCTCGCCGAGCACGCGTCCGGCGATCGCAAGGGGTGCCGAACCGGCCGGGACGCGACCTCGAACCGACGATTCGGCCTGCCGCTCGCAACGAGCGGCAGGCCGAATCATATTCGTAGTCGACAGGATTCGTGGTCCGGTGTCACACCGGAGTGTCGACGAAGCGCTCCTTCAACTTGCGCTTGACGAGCTTGCCGGTCGGTGTGCGGGGCATGTCGTCGCTGAACACGATCCGGCGCGGAAGCTTGTACTTGGCGAGGCGGCCGCGGAGGTGGTCGGCCAGTTCGGCGGCGAGCGTGTCGTCGCCGTCGACGCCGGGAGCGGGCTGGATCACCGCGGTCACGATCTCACCCATCTCGGCATCGGGCACCCCGATCACGCCGGCGTCGAGGACCTTGGGGTGCTCGACGAACGCGTTCTCGATCTCCTGCGGGTAGATGTTGACCCCGCCGGAGATGATCATGAACGAATCGCGGTCGGTGAGGAACAGGTACCCGTCCTCGTCCAGGTAACCGACGTCGCCGGTCGTCGTCCACGCCGGGTGGCGCGGGTGCTGGGCATCGCGGGTCTTCTCCGGCGCGTTGTGGTATTCGAACGGCAGCACGTCGCGTTCGAAGTAGATCGTGCCGATCTGCCCCGCGGGCAGGTCGTCGCCGTTCTCGCCGCAGATGTGGACGATCCCGAGCGCGGCCCGGCCCACCGTTCCGGGCTTACGCAGCCATTCGTCCGTGCCGACCAGGGTGAGGCCGTTGAGTTCGGTGGAGGAGTAGTACTCCGACAGGATCGGACCCCACCACGCGATCATCTGTCGCTTGACCTCGATCGGGCAGGGGGCTGCGGCGTGCACGGCGACCTGCAGGCTGGACACGTCGTAGCGGGAGCGCACGTCCTCGGGGAGTTTGAGCATGCGCACGAACATGGTGGGCACCCACTGGCTGTAGGTGACGCGGTACCGCTCGATGTACTCGAGGGCCTTCTCGGCATCGAAGCGGTCCATCACGACCACCGTGCCGCCGAGGGCCTGCACCGCGGCGCACGTGCGCAGCGGCGCCGCGTGGTACAGCGGTGCGGGGGACAGGTACACAGTCTCCGAATTCACGCCCCACACCGAGGCATTCATTGCGGTCATCGTGTCGCCGGGTTCGTGGACCTGGCGGTCGGGCAGGGCAGGCTTGATGCCTTTGGGGCGGCCCGTGGTGCCCGACGAGTAGAGCATGTCCGTCCCCCGCGGCTGATCCGCAAGTGCCACGTCGGACTCGGCAGCTGCGGCCGCGTCCAGGTCGGCATACCCGGGAAGCGTGCCGCCGAAGCCGAGGCGGTGCTCGGTGTTCGGCAGCAGGGCAGGGAGCTCACCGGCGATCTCCGTGAGCGCGGCGTCCACGATCACGGCCTTCGCGCCGCAGTCGTCGACGATGTACGCGGCCTCGCCGGGGGTGAGATGCCAGTTCACCATCGTGACGTAGAGACCCGACCGCATCGCCGCCCAGTAGATGTCGAACACCCGGGGTGTGTTGGTGGCGAGCACCGCGACATGATCGCCGCGGCACAGTCCCAGTGCGCGGAGGTGGCGGGCGATGCGGATCGAATTGGCTTCGAGTTCGGCGAAGGTGACCGTCCGGCCGGTGTCGGCCATGATCACGGCGGGCTTGTGTGCAGCGGTGTCGAGATAGGCACCGGGATACATGGGTTCTCCAGGGTTCGTTCGGTGGGCGACGAGCTCAGTGGCAACGAGCTCAGGGGCAACGAGCTCAGTGGCAACGAGCTCAGGGGCGCCGACGGGCGAGGGCCACCAGGCAGGCGAGGGCGAGGACCGAGAGCGCCGCGATGAGCAGACCCACGCGCCAGAGGTTGGCGACCTCCCCGTTGATCAGCGCGACCATCGCCATGGGCGCCATGCCACCGAGGATCGCCGCGGCCTGGTATCCCAGAGATGCTCCGGAGTAACGGATCTCCGGCGGAAAGAGCTCGGCGAACAGGGCGGCCTGCGGTCCGGTCTGGAACGACATGACCACGCAGGAGACGATGAGCGCGACGGCCAACGGCAGGATGTCGCCCGACGACGACGCCCCGATGAGCAGCCACATCGGCACGGCCCACAGACCCATGGCGACGATGCCGATGCCGTAGATCAGCTTGCGGCCGTAGCGGTCCGACAGGTAGGCGGTCAGCGGCACCATCGGTACGAGGACGCCCGCGGCGATCAGGATGATCGCCAGCACGTCCGAGCGCGCGATGCCGAGGTTCGTCGTAGCCACCTGCACGGAGCCGGTGATGGTGATGTAGAACATCACGATGCCGACCAGATAGGTGCCGCCCGCCATGAGCACGGTGCCACTGTTGTGCCGGAGGACCTCGAGGACCGGGGAACGTCGCTGGGCCGGCGCGGCCGCGAGCTTGGCCTCGACCTGCTGGAACTCGGGGGTCTCCTCGAGGTAGCGGTGGATGGCGAACGCGACGAAGAGCATGAACAGGCTGATCCAGAACGGCACGCGCCAGCCCCACGACGTGAACGCCTCGGGCGAGACCGCCCACGCCACCGCCAGGAAGACCGCGTTACCCATCACCACGCCGATCGGGATGCCGAGCTGGGCGAAGCTTCCGTAGAAGCCGCGGCGATCGGCCGGAGCGTACTCGGTGGCCAGCAGAACCGCGCCACCCCACTGCGCCCCGACGGCCAGGCCCTGGCAGATGCGCAGCAGGACCAGCATCGCGGGAGCGAGCCAGGTGATCGACGTGTTCGGCACGAAGCCGATCAGGGTGGTCGCGACACCCATGAGCAGGATGGCGGTCACGAGCACCGGCTTGCGCCCGTACTTGTCGCCGAAGTGGCCCGAGACGATCCCGCCGATCGGGCGGGCGACGAAACCGACGGCGACGGTGGCGAACGAATTGAGCGCGGCCACGACCTCGCTGCCGGTGGCGAAGAACGTCTTGTTGAACACGAGCGCCGCAGCGGTGGCATAGATGAAGAAGTCGTACCACTCGAGGGACGTCGACACCGCTGCGGCGAACGCGGCCTTACGGGCCGCCCGCCGCGTGTTCTGCGGGGCGGCGTGCTGTGGAGCGCCGGGCGTCGTCTCCTGCGCCTGTGAAACCGAGGGGGTGGCCATGGCTGCCCTTCCTGCGAACGTATGTAGCCAATCGATCGTTCGGTTAGCAGTCGACAAGTTATGTGACGCGCCGCACAAAGTCAAACTCGTGTCGGGGCGCGGGGACGCACCCGGTGGGAGCTTTCCGGCGAGGGGTTCGCGGGTCCGGCGTCCCCTGGTGTGTGTGGCGTACCGCCTGGAACTGGTCGGATGGCATTGCGAGCTGCCGAAGAGACGGTGACCGGGGCAACTCCCCGTCTTCGTGGGCGCGAACAGTGCGAGGGCGCGTGGATGAGGCCGGATTCTCTACTGAAGCTTACGTGTTCTCAGCCGACCGACTGTTTACTCGGCCTGACTGGGAAGCATGGGCCGGGACGTTGCCGCGAGGTGTCTCGCCGTCGGTGATCATTGGGCGGGCATGTCGCCTCCGGCGGTGCAGCACGGTGCTGCGCTCACGCGTCACGTCGTTGCAGGCCGTGGGTCATGTCGCTGTGGTCAGGTGCAGGACCAGCGGCAGAGTCGCCGTGGAAAGGACTGTCTGCGCTCCGGTGATGGATGCCATCAGTTGCGCGTCGCCACCCATGCGGCCGGCGAGGATGTACGCCGAGGGCGCGGTGGGGACGGCGCAGATGAGCACGACGGCGGTCAGGGCCGCGGCGGTCAAGCCCAGTGCACTTGCGAGGGCCGCGGCAGCCAGCGGAAGGGCGATCAGTTTGATCGTCGACGCGATGGTGATGTCGAGGCCGTCGCGCAGCCGCACCCGAAGAGTGATCGCCGCCCCTGCCACGAGTGTGCCGGTGACGAGTGCGGGTTCTGCCAGCATCTCGACCGGCACCGCGATCGCCGAGGGCAACCCGATTCCGGTGAGGTTGAGCGTCAAGCCCGCGAGGCATCCCAGGATCAAGGGGTTGGTGGCCAGGTGGCGCCACGTACTCGTCGTCGCAGCCTCGTGATCGCGGGCACCGAAGAACGACAGCGCGGTGACCGAGACGACGTTGACCAACGGAACCATCACCGAGGCCGCGAGTGCGAACGCGGCCACCCCGGCGGTGCCTTCGAGCGCCGAGGCGAACACCAGTCCGATGTAGGTGTTGATGCGGATGCTTCCCTGCACCAGCGAGGTGAGCTGCGGCCCCTCGGCCCGAAGCGGTCGACGCAGGGCGACGAGCAGCATCGACACGGCCAGGACCGGGATCGACAGGCTGAGAAGCAACGGAACCGGCGAGACCTCCCGCAGCGAGGTCCGTGCGATCGATTCGACGAACAACGCAGGCGTGAACACGTGGTAGCTCAGCCACTCCATTCCACGCCAGAAGCCGGCGTCGGTGACGACACGGCGACGGAGGACAGCGCCCAGGGCGAGGACGAGAACGACGGGGAGGACGGCGGTGGTGACCAGGTGCACGCGACCACCGTGATGCAATCGGTCAGTGCAGTTCAACCATGACAACATGACCGGCGCGCTGCTGGCCGCGGACCTCGTGAACCTTCAGGCGCGGGGCGTGTGGACCGTCCCGGAGGTCGAGGCGGTGCTTCGCGAGCACGCGATCCGGTGGTCGGATGTCGGCGAAAGCGACTTGCCGGCGCTGCGCCGGTGGTCGACCCGGCTCCGGACGGTGTTCGTGGCACCCGACGAGGAGCAACGCTGCCGATCGATCAACGCCCTGCTGCTCGACGGGGTAGCCAGCGTGTACCTCACCACTCACGACAACCGTCGTCCCCATCTGCATTTCACGCCGGACGAGAACGACGTCGTCGGACGCGTGACGGCGGTCACCGCGGGCGGGCTCGCGATCTTCACCGTCGAGGCCGAGGGGGGACGGCTGGGCGCATGCGCGAACACGGGACGCAGTCTTGTGTTCGTCGATACCAGCCGCAACGGCCGCCGAGCGTACTGCAGTGCCCGTTGCGGAAATGCGGACGCGGTACGCCGCCACCGAGCCAGGAAGTTCCGCTGAACACTCGTGCCGACGGCGCGACTCGTGCGCGGCCACATCGTCACGCAATCGGTCAGTGCGGAACAGGCATTACGCGCCGGTTTTCCGGCCCGGCGGAAACGCCGGACCTCGCCGGCCTGTGGCGGTAAGGCGCGGCGAGGTCCGGCGGCGAACCGGCACCGGTCGCGCCGATCAGTCGGGTCGGTCCGCGAGCTGCTCGGAGAGCTCGAACAGCTCGGGGCAGTGCTTCGGCGCCATCATGTGGTCGAGGAACACGAGCAGGGGAACCGCCAGTGCCCGTACCGTTCTGGTCAACACGGGAATGTCCTTCCGGTGCAGCGGGTTCGGGTCACCGATAGACCAGGCCACCGTCGATCAGCCCGGACTGCCCGGTCATGTAGTCGGAGTCCGGGCCCGCGAGGTAGGAGACGTAGGCCGCGACGTCCTCCGGTGTCTGCGCCCGGCCGAGCGCGATGCCGCCGACGAACTTCTCGAACGTCGCTCCCTTCGGTGCCCCGGTCAATGCCGCGAAGCGTTCGTCGATGGTGACCCACATGTCGGTGCCGACGACGCCGGGGCAGTAGGCATTGACGGTGATCCCGTCGGACGCGTACTCCTTGGCCGCCGCCTGCGTGAGCGCCCGGACGGCGAATTTGGTCGCGGAGTACACCCCGAGCATCGCGAAGCCTTCGTGACCGGCGATCGAGGACGCGTTGACGATCTTTCCGCCGTGCCCACGCTCGCGGAACTTGGCGGCGGCGACCTGGATGCCCCACAGCACACCTTCGACGTTGACCGCCATGATCCGCGACACCTCCTCCGGCGTCACGTCGGCAATCGGGTTGACCTGTGCGATGCCGGCGTTGTTGACGATGATGTCGAACCCGCCGAGTTCGGCCTCCGTCCGGTCGACGGCGGCTCGGATCTGCTCGCGGTCGGTCACGTCCGCGACGACGGAGATCGCCTTCGAGCCGGCCGCCCGCACCTCGCCCTCGACCGCGGCCAGCTTTCCGCCGTCGACATCGAGCAGTGCGACGTCCGCACCGTCGGCCGCCAGGCGCAGCGCGATCGCCCGTCCGATGCCCTGTCCGGCGCCGGTGACCAGCGCGACCTTGCCTTCGATGCCCATGCCGACTCCTGTTCGTAGTGACCTGCGTCACTCGAAGGCAACCAGTGCGGCGCGCGGTGCTCAAGCGTTGCAATGCGCTGCATCGGGGGCGATGCCCGCGCCGGTAGGGTCGGATCCGGACGGACGGACGGAGGAAACCATGAGTACGCTGCAGACGCTCGATCGTGGTCTGCGCGCGCTCGACCTCATCTCCCGGTCACC
The DNA here is from genome assembly GCF_057367935.1 of Rhodococcus sp. NS-SX18. Taxonomy (NCBI): domain Bacteria; kingdom Bacillati; phylum Actinomycetota; class Actinomycetes; order Mycobacteriales; family Nocardiaceae; genus Rhodococcus; species Rhodococcus sp. NS-SX18. The sequence continues at coordinate 280,858 of NZ_CM170633.1, forward strand.
CGCCGGTATCACGGTCGCGGACCTCGCCAAAGAGCTCGAGATCGCGCGGGCGATCTGCTACCGGATCGTTGCCACGCTCGAATCCCACTCGCTGGTGGTACGGGCCGACGACGGCCGGATCCGGCTCGGCGCCGGTGCCGCCGTCCTTTCGTCGCGGTTCGTGCCGCAGTTCCAGCACGCGGCCGGTTCGGTGCTGCACGACCTGGCCGAGCGCACGCAGGCGACGGCCTTCGTCTCCGCCGCGCAGGGGGACGAGTGCATCGTCATCCTCGTCGCGGAGCCGGAGGGGGCGCTCCTGCACGTGGGCTACCGGGTGGGCAACCGGCACCCGCTCCACCGCGGTGCGGCCGGGATCGCGATCCTCGCGCTGCGGCCCGAGGACGCCCGCGACCCCGACGCGGTGAAGCAGGCCCGGGAGCTCGGCTACAGCGTCACCCGGGGGCAGCTCGAACACGGCGCCGTGGGTGTCGCTGCCGGGGTCCGCGCGCCCCGGGGGGCCGGTCTCGAATGCAGTGTGGGGGTGGTGGCCATCGCCGGTCTCGACGTCGACGCCGCGGCGCTCGCCGTCCAGGACGCGGCCGCGCGGCTGAGCGTTCTGCTCACCGACTGACACTCCCGCCACCGGACACGAGTCCGGGGATCGACGGAACTCCGGTGCGCATCGAATGCGGTGCGGGAGAAAGAACGGCGGGGATGTCTTCGATTCCCTGCCCCTTTCAACGTATATCGCGCACCGGGTCTTGCCGCAAGGCCCCGGTCGTGCTGCAGAATCGCCAGTCGAAGCCGGGACCTGCGGAAAGTGGGGATTCGCAGGTGGGATCGGCCGGCGGACGAGATCCCCGAGGGGAGTCGCGCCGCCGGGTGGGGGTCTGCGGGCGTGGGGCGCCGGTCCGCGTGGAGGGGTGGCCGAAATTCAACCAGTGAACGGGGTTTTCATGATCGATGTGATCGTCGTCGGCGGTGGGCCGACCGGTTTGATGCTGGCCACCGAGTTGCGGCTGCACGGCGTGCGCACGCTCGTGCTGGAGAAGCTGACCGCACCGAGCGGGCAGTCCCGCGGGCAGGGGCTGCACGCGCGCAGCGTCGAGATGATGGATCAGCGCGGCCTGCTGGATCGGTTCCTCGCCGTCAGCGAGAAGTTCCGGTTCGGCGGGCTTTTCGGCGGAATCGTCAAGCCGTGGCCGGATCGGCTGGACACGGCGCACCCGTACGGCCTCGCCACTCCGCAACCGGTCACCGAGCGGTTGCTCGACGAGCGTGCCCTCGAACTCGGTGCCGAGATCCGGCGCGGCTGCGAGGTGGTCGGACTGAGCCAGGACGATCACGGGGTGACGGTCGAAACGGCCGACGGCGCTCGGCTGTGCTCGCGGTATCTCGTCGGTTGCGACGGCGGCCGCAGCACGGTGCGCAAGCTGCTCGGCGTGGGTTTTCCCGGTGAGCCCAGCAGGGTCGAGACGCTGCTGGGGGAGATGCGGATGACCGAGGACCCGGCGACGGTGGCCGCCGTCGTCACGGAAGTCCGCAAGACCCAGCTGCGGTTCGGTGCGGTACCGCTCGGGGACGGGATGTACCGCGTCGTCGTGCCCGCCGACGGGGTGAGCGAGGACCGCGCGGCCGCACCGACCCTCGGGGAGTTCACGCAGCAGCTGCGGGCGATCGCCGGCACCGACTTCGGTGCACACTCGCCGCGCTGGCTCTCCCGCTTCGGTGACGCCACCCGGCAGGCCGAGCGCTACCGGGTCGGGCGGGTGCTGCTGGCCGGCGACGCCGCGCACATCCATCCGCCGACCGGGGGGCAAGGACTCAACCTGGGCATCCAGGATGCGTTCAACCTGGGCTGGAAACTGGCTGCGGCGGTCGACGGCTGGGCGCCGGAGGGGCTGCTGGACAGCTACCACGCCGAGCGCCACCCGGTGGGCGCCCGCGTGCTGGCGAACACCCGCGCGCAGATCGCGCTGATGGGAACCGATCCGGGCGCGACCGCGCTGCGGGAACTGTTCTCCGAGCTGATGGATTTGGATGAGGTGAACCGGTACATCACCGAGATGATCACCGCCGTCGGGGTCCGCTACGACTTCGGCGATGGGCACGAGTTGCTCGGCCGGCGGATGCGGGACGTGGCGCTGAAGCGAGGCCGTCTCTACGAGCTGATGCACGGCGGCCGTGGGCTGCTGCTCGATCGGACCGGCCGGTTGTCGGTGGCGGGCTGGGCGGATCGGGTCGACCACGTCGTCGACGTCAGCGAGGAACTGGACGTGCCCGCGGCGCTGCTGCGGCCGGACGGCCACGTGGCGTGGGTCGGTGACGATCAGCAGGATCTGCTCGGGCGGCTGTCCGAGTGGTTCGGTGCCGCCGCCGGCTGAGGGCGCGATCGTGGCTGTTCCGGCCGAGCGGGTATTTCTCGGGACGTCCGGTTTGCCGGGTTCCGGTGTCGGGCACAGGTTGCCGGGTGCGGGGGAGAGACGTGTTCCCTCGAGCGGGGTCCGCCGGATGTGACCGCCGCTGCGGCTTGACCTCCTCTGTGACGCCCCTTACTCTGCTCCTTGTCCTCATATAGGACGAAACTGTTCGATAAAAGTAACAGTGCAGGTGGAGAGGTTTTCGGTGTCAGTATGAGTGCATCAGTTCCGGCGTCGGCGTCCGCGTGCCCCGTCGATCACACGGCCCTGGCCGGCGGCTGTCCGGTGTCGGCGAACGCCGCGGCGTTCGACCCGTTCGGGCCCGCCTACCAGGCCGATCCGGCCGAATCGCTGCGCTGGTCCCGCGACGAGGAGCCGGTGTTCTACAGCCCCGAACTCGGCTACTGGGTGGTCACCCGCTACGAGGATGTGAAGGCGGTGTTCCGCGACAACCTCGTGTTCTCGCCGGCGATCGCTCTCGAGAAGATCACCCCGGTCTCCGAGGAGGCCACCGCGACCCTCGCCCGCTACGACTACGCCATGGCGCGGACCCTCGTGAACGAGGACGAGCCGGCCCACATGCCGCGCCGCCGCGCGCTCATGGACCCGTTCACCCCGAAGGAACTGGCGCATCACGAGCCGATGGTGCGACGTCTCACGCGCGAATACGTCGACCGCTTCGTCGAATCCGGCAAGGCCGACCTCGTGGACGAGATGCTGTGGGAGGTTCCTCTCACCGTCGCCCTGCACTTCCTCGGCGTGCCGGAGGAGGACATGGCGACGATGCGCAAGTACTCGATCGCCCACACCGTGAACACCTGGGGCCGTCCCGCACCCGAGGAGCAGGTGGCCGTCGCCGAAGCGGTCGGCAGGTTCTGGCAGTACGCGGGCACGGTGCTCGAGAAGTTGCGGCAGGACCCGTCGGGACACGGCTGGATGCCCTTCGGGATCCGCATGCAGCAACAGATGCCGGACGTCGTCACCGACTCCTACCTGCACTCGATGATGATGGCCGGCATCGTCGCCGCCCACGAGACCACGGCCAACGCGTCCGCGAACGCGTTCAAGCTGCTGCTCGAGAACCGCCCGGTGTGGGAGGAGATCTGCGCGGATCCGTCGCTGATCCCCAACGCCGTCGAGGAATGCCTGCGCCACTCGGGATCGGTCGCGGCGTGGCGACGGGTGGCCACCGCCGACACCCGCATCGGCGACGTCGACATCCCCGCCGGTGCAAAGCTCCTCGTGGTCAACTCGTCCGCCAACCACGACGAGCGGCACTTCGATCACCCCGACGAGTTCGACATCCGGCGCCCGAACTCGAGCGACCACCTCACCTTCGGGTACGGCAGCCATCAGTGCATGGGCAAGAACCTCGCCCGCATGGAGATGCAGATCTTCCTCGAGGAACTGACCACGCGGCTTCCCCACATGGAACTCGTGCCCGATCAGGAGTTCACCTACCTGCCGAACACCTCGTTCCGCGGTCCCGATCACGTGTGGGTGCAGTGGGATCCGCAGGCGAATCCCGAGCGCACCGACCCGGCCGTGCTGCAACGGCGCCATCCGGTCACCATCGGCGAGCCCTCGACCCGGTCGGTCTCGCGCACCGTCACCGTCGAGCGCCTGGACCGGATCGCCGACGACGTGCTACGCGTCGTCCTGCGAGACCCCGCCGGAAACGCGTTGCCCGCGTGGACTCCCGGCGCCCACATCGACGTCGACCTCGGTGCGCTGTCGCGGCAGTACTCGCTGTGCGGCGCGTCCGACGCGTCCACCTACGAGATCGCCGTTCTCCTGGACCCCGAGAGTCGCGGCGGCTCGCGCTACGTCCACGAACAGCTCCGGGTGGGGGGCTCGCTCCGGATTCGCGGCCCCCGGAACCACTTCGCGCTCGACCCCGACGCCGAGCACTACGTGTTCGTCGCCGGCGGCATCGGCATCACCCCCGTCCTGGCCATGGCCGACCACGCCCGCGCCCGGGGGTGGAGCTACGAACTGCACTACTGCGGCCGGAACCGTTCCGGCATGGCCTATCTCGAGCGTGTCGCCGGGCACGGGGACCGGGCCACCCTGCACGTCTCGGAGGAAGGCACCCGGGTCGACCTCGCCGTCCTCCTCGCGACGCCGGTGCCCGGCACCCAGATCTACGCGTGCGGGCCCGGACGGCTGCTCGCCGGACTCGAGGACGCGAGCCGGCACTGGCCCGACGGTGCGCTGCACGTCGAGCATTTCACCTCGTCCCTCACGGCACTCGACCCGGACGTCGAGCACGCCTTCGACCTCGAACTGCGCGACTCTGGGCTCACCGTGCGGGTCGAGTCCACCCAGACCGTCCTCGACGCGTTGCGCGCCAACAACATCGACGTACCCAGCGATTGCGAGGAAGGCCTCTGCGGCTCCTGCGAGGTCACCGTCCTCGACGGCGAGGTCGACCACCGCGACACCGTGCTCACCAAGGCCGAGCGGGCAGCGAACCGGCAGATGATGACCTGCTGTTCGCGTGCCTGCGGCGACCGCCTGACCCTCCGACTCTGACTCACCCGATCCGAAAGGGACCCGCCATGGGATCCACGCTCGACCCGATCGCCGTGCGCACCGCGCCGGACGTGCCACGCAGCAGCTTCAAGCGGGTTCTCACCGGCAGTATGGCCGGTGCCGTGCTCGAGTGGTACGACTTCGCGATCTACGGCATCCTCGCCGCCACCGTCCTCGGTCCGCTGTTCTTCCCCGGCTCCGACGGCATCACCAAACTGCTGCTCGCCCTCGCCACTCAGGGACTCGGCTTCATCGCCCGACCGCTCGGCGGCATCGTCTTCGGTCACCTCGGTGACCGGTTCGGCCGCAAACCGATGCTCGTGATCACGTTCGTGATGCTGGGTACGGCCACCGCGTCGATCGGACTGCTGCCGACCTACGAACAGATCGGCATCTGGGCGACGGTTCTGCTCGTCGCGCTGCGCATGATCCAGGGTTTCGCGCTCGGCGGTGAATTCGGTGCGGCGGTGCTGCTGGTGAGCGAGTACGGCGAACCGAAGCGCCGCGGCTTCTGGGCGTCGTGGCCCCAGGCGGGCGCACCGTCGGGGACCGTGCTCGCCGCCGTGGTCGTCTCGACCCTGGTGCTGCTGCTTCCGGCCGACGCGTTCGACGCATGGGGCTGGCGGATCGCATTCCTGTTCGCCGTTCCCCTCCTGGTCATCGGCTTCTGGATCCGGCACGGCGTCGAGGAGTCCCCGGTGTTCCGGGCGGCGCAGTCCGCCGCGGCGGACCGCCCCGAGTCCCGGTCGAGCATCGTCGAAGCGCTGTCCCGTCCCCGCCCGCTGCTGATCGGCATCGGCATGCGGCTCGGCGAGAACATCGCCTTCTACGTGTACACGATCTTCGTCATCGCGTACGCCACCACCTATCACGGCTTCGCCCGCGGGGACGTGATGCTGGCCGTGACCTTCGCGTCGGTGTTCCAGTTCGTCGGCATGATCGGTGGCGGCCGCTGGTCCGACCGGGTCGGCCGCCGCGTCGCGATGCTCGTCCCGGCCGTGGTGCTCGTGGTGTGGGCACCCGTGTTCTTCTGGCTCGTGCAGATGCAGAGCGTGCCGTTGCTGTGGGTGGGGGTCTGCGTCGGTGCCTTCTTCCACGGCGCGCTCGCCGGTCCCGAGGCCGCCTGGATCACCGAGCTGTTCCCGACCCGGTACCGGTATGCCGGATCCTCGCTGGTGTTCCAGGGCTCGTCCATCATCGCCGGTGCGCCCGCGCCGTTCATCGCCGTCTGGCTCGTCGACCGGTTCGGGGTCGGGACCGTCGTCGCGTATCTGGTGGTGACCATGATGATCACCGTCGCCGCGGTGCTGAGCAGCCGCGAGACCAAGGGCGTCGATCTCGACCGCATCGAGTGACCGGTGGCTGTTGCCGGGCGCCCGCCGCCCGGCAACAGCACTCCCGGTTACCCCGTCCGGACCGCCGTCCCGCGGTACGGTCGGACCGGAGGTGATCGACACATGGAAGAGATCGCGAAGATCGTCGGTATTGCTTTCGTCTACATCGTCGTCGCAGAGGTGATCATCGGAACGCTCGCCCTGCTGATCATTTCGACGATCAACCCGCACTTCCTGCAGCGCAAGCCGAAGTACGGCGCGACGGGACCGCGCTACGGAGCCACTAGCCCCACCCCAGCTCGTGCAGACGAGCATCCTCGATTCCGAAGTAGTGAGCGATCTCGTGAATGACCGTCACCGCGACCTCGTGCACCACGTCGTCGTCGGAGTCGCAGATGTCGAGAATCGCGTCGCGGTAGATGGTCACGGTGTCCGGTAGCGCCCCCGCATAGTGGCTGTCGCGCTCGGTGAGCGCGATCCCGTGGTAGAGCCCGAGCAGATCGGGCTCTTCCTCGTTCCTGGGCTCGACCAGCACCACCACGTTGTCGATGGCCCGCGCGAGTTCCGGGGGGATCAGATCCAGGGCCTCTCCGACGAGTTCCTCGAACCGCTCGTCGCCCATCCGTGCCCTCACCTCAGGAGCCCGGCGGGGGGCCCGCGCCCGGCAGCGGAGTCGGCAGCGAGCGGCCCTCGGGCGCGGCGGGCGGCGGCACCGGCGGCTGGCCGTCGATGAGGATGTCGCCCTTGGCCGTGCCGGTGACCGATGCGAATCCGCCGCCCTCGACCTGCTTGCCCACCGAACAGTTGACCTTGCGGCTGCCCGCGAGCCAACTGTCGAAGTCGAGGTTGTCCCAGAACAGCGTGAGCGTCTTGTTGCGCAACGCGTCGGGACTGCCCAGGTAGGCGTTGGCGTTCTCGGTGCACGTCCCTTCGAGGTACCGGTCCTGGTCCTCGACGCCGGGCAGACCGCCGGGGAACTGCCCGGACAGATCCACCACGGAGATCACCTCGAAGGCGTGTGGCTGGGCGCAGTCCACCGGGTCCGCCGGCACGCCGTTGTTGATGCCGATGCACGTGCCCACGTCCCAGACCTTGGACTGGTCCTGGTCGGCCACGCTGCCCTCGATCGGCAGCAGGTTGCCGGTGGTCGAGGAGAACTGCAGGCCGCAGCGCAACGTCCGCTCGCCGGCCGCCCAGCCCGCCTCCCCGGGGTTGATCAGGCCCACGCTGAACTTGCCGTGCGGGTCGAACCGGCCGTCGAGATAGTCCATCGCGGCCGGTGCGCACAGTTCGTCGCGCAGCTCGGTGAAACGCAGCACCGACGGGAAACGCGACCCGGGACCCCACTCGGCGCCCGGGTACACGCTCAGATCGATGTCCTTCACCACCTCGAACAGGTGCGACTCGGCGCAGTCCACCTTCGCGAGGTCGCTCGCATCGAGCTCGGTCCAGTTCAGGCAGTCCCCGGCGACCGCAGTGCCGAAGGCCTCGCCGGCCACCGCGCCGGTGGTCACGACGGCACCGGTCGAATCGCCGGGTTCGTCGTCGGACCCGCCGAATCCCGCTACCACCGCCGTGCCGACGGCCGCGAGCACCGCGCCCGCGGCAACCAGCATCAGGGCGCGACGGGTCAGCTTCGCGGACGGGGCACGCCGGACCCGCGACCCGGACGGTGCCGTCCGGTCGGACTGCTGCTCACTCTCCTCGGCCATCACCGTCCATCATGCCTGTGCACGGAGCCCCGGGTAACTTCAGTGCCCATGACGGACCCCATCGATCCCGAAGTTCAGGAGATCGCGCAGCAACTGTTCGATGCCGCCCGCGCCGGGCACGTCGAGACCCTCACCGCCTACGTCGACGCCGGAGTGCCGGTGAACCTGTGCAACGAGAAGGGCGACACCCTGCTCATGCTGGCGTCCTACCATGGCCACGCCGACGCGGTGCGGGCGCTGATCGAACGGGGTGCCGACGTCGACCGGCTCAACGACCGCGGTCAGTCGCCGATCGCCGGCGCCGTGTTCAAAGGGGAGATCGACGTCGTGCGGGTGCTCACCGAGGCCGGAGCCGACCCGCATGCCGGGCATCCGAACGCCGTGGACTCGGCGAAGATGTTCGAACGCGAGGACTGCCTGCAGCTGTGGGCGCAGTAGGCCGCAGTCGCCTGCAGGTGGCGCCGAGTAGGCTGTGACCTCGTGATCGACCTCAAGTTCCTCCGCGAGAATCCCGACGCCGTCCGTGCCTCGCAGCGCACCCGAGGCGAGGACCCCGGTCTCGTCGACGCGCTGCTCGAGGCCGACGCGGCCCGCCGCGCCGCGGTGCTGGCCGGCGACAACATCCGTGCCGAGCAGAAGGCACTGGGCAAGAAGGTCGGCCAGGCCTCCCCGGAGGAACGGCCCGCGCTGCTCGAGGGCGCGAAGGAACTCGCCGCGAACGTCAAGAAGCTCGAGGCCGAGCAGTCCGCCGCCGAGGAGGCGCTGGAGCGCGCGCACATGGCGATCTCCAACATCGTGCAGGAGGGTGCCCCCGCGGGCGGGGAGGACGACTTCGTCACCCTCGAGACCGTCGGCGAGCTGCCCACCTTCGGCTTCGAGCCGAAGGACCACCTGACCCTCGGGGAATCGCTGGGGCTGATCGACATGGAACGGGGTGCGAAGGTTTCCGGCGCCCGGTTCTACTTCCTCACCGGCTACGGCGCCCTGCTGCAGCTCGGCATGCTGCAACTCGCGGCCCAGCGGGCCGTCGCCAACGGCTTCCAGATGATGATCCCCCCGGTGCTCGTGCGCCCGGAGATTATGCAGGGCACCGGTTTTCTCGGCGCCCACGCCGACGAGATCTACCACCTCGCCGACGACGACCTGTACCTCGTCGGCACGTCGGAGGTGCCGCTCGCCGGCTACCACTCCGGCGAGATCCTCGACCTGTCGGGCGGCCCGAAGCGGTACGCGGGCTGGTCGTCGTGCTTCCGCCGCGAGGCCGGCAGCTACGGCAAGGACACCCGCGGCATCATCCGGGTCCACCAGTTCGACAAGGTGGAGATGTTCGTCTACTGCAAGCCCGAGGACGCCACCGCCGAGCACCAGCGGCTGCTCGCGTGGGAGCGCGACATGCTCGCCGCGATCGAGGTGCCCTACCGGGTCATCGACGTCGCCGGCGGCGACCTCGGCTCGTCGGCGGCCCGCAAGTTCGACTGCGAGGCATGGGTGCCCACCCAGGAGCGTTACCGGGAGCTGACCTCCACCTCGAACTGCACCACCTTCCAGGCCCGCCGCCTCGGCGTCCGGTACCGCGACGAGAACGGCAAGCCGCAGATCGCCGCCACCCTGAACGGCACCCTCGCCACCACGCGCTGGCTCGTGGCGATCCTCGAGAACCACCAGCAGGCCGACGGCTCCGTGAGCGTCCCGTCGGCGCTCGTGCCGTTCGTCGGACGTGAGGTGCTCGAACCGCCGGCGTGAGCCGTCCCGTGCGTGTGGGGCCGGCGGCGGCGGTGGCCGAATGTCACATCGCATCGATCTGACCGAACCGATGTGACATTCGGCCCCGGAAGGCAGGCCCCGGAAGGCAGGCCACGGACGGTGGGGCGGGCGGGCTCAGCTGCCCGGGTCGCAGCCGACGGCCACGTACGCGTGCAGGCCCTCCGGATCGTCGCGCAACAGGTACTCGTAGTCGCTCGTGCCCAGCACGCTGTCGTTCGCATCCCGGAAGGACCAGCGCACCCGGGCCCGCACGATCTTCTCGGTGACCGGGGAGAGGTCGAGCAACTCGTGCCCCACACCGGCGAGACCGTGCTCCCGGTAGGTCTGGTTGCTCTGCGCGAGTGCCTGGGTGATCTCCTTCCGGGTCGCCAGCGATCCGGCGAACGAATCCGTGAGGATCGTGCCCGGTTCCCCCCACAGCGCGGCCGAGGCCTCGGCATCGAACCCGGCGAGTGCCTCCCCATAGAGGGTGAAGAAGCGGTCCAGTGCGGTGCGTTCCACGCTCATGTTCTTCAGTGTGCAGGCCCGGCGACGGTTGTCAGCGCAGAATCAGGCACGTGGTCGACGCGGTCGCGAGCAACCGGTCGTTCTCGTCGCGGGCCTCACCGCGGGCGGTGGCGGTGCGACGGCCGCTGTACTCGCAGATGCCGTGCACGCGCACGACGCCGCTGCCCGCCTGGATGCCGCGCAGATACCGCACCTGCAGGTCCAGGGTCGTGTATCCGACACCGGCATCGAGCGTGCTCGACACACTGAAGCCCATGGCGGTGTCGAACATCGTCGCGATCACCCCGCCGTGCATGCTGCCTACCGCGTTGGCGTGGAACTCCTGCGGCTCCATGCTCACCTCCACCCAGCCTTCCCGGGCGTCGGTCACCCGGAAACCGAGGGTGCGCGACGTCGGATGGTGCGGGATGGAGCCGTCGATCAGTCCGCGCAGGAAGTCCAGGCCGTGCATGTCGCGGTTCGCGGCGGACGTCGGGGCGGGGTCGTCCCAGGTGTAGGTGCGCTGGCGTTCGGTCACCTGCCGACCGTATCGCGCGGTGACAAACCCGTCCGCGCGTGCCACGCTGGAGTCATGCGACACCGATGTTGATCCGGCTCCGCTCCTTCCCTGACCGTTCGTGTGGTGGCGTACGCGGCCACCCGCGAACTCGTGCCGCTCTACGGCCTGTACGCCCTGCTGTTCGAGGACCACGGCCTCGGTACGGGCGAGATCTCGTCGCTGTTCGTGCTGTGGTCCGTCGTCGCGTTCGTCGCGGAGGTGCCGTCGGGCGCATGGGCCGACACGGTGTCCCGTCGCGGTCTGCTGCTGCTCAGCTCGGCCCTGTTCACCGCGGGATTCGCACTCTGGCTGCTGTTCCCCGGCTACTGGGGATTCGCGGCGGGCTTCGTGGCGTGGGGGATCAGCGAATCGCTGAAGTCCGGGACCTTCGAGGCCCTGGTGTACGACGAACTGTCCGCGCGTGGGGAGGCGCACCGGTTCCCGGCGGTGCTGGGCTACGCGAACGCCGGCGAGACGACGTGCGTTCTCGTCGCGACGCTGTCGGCCGCCCCGCTGTACGCGCTCGGCGGCTATCCGCTCGTCGGATGGCTGTCGGTGGGAATCACCGTGGCCAACGGGTTGCTCGTGCTGACCCTGCCGTCCGCACCCCGCGACACCTCGGCGGACGAGACCCGTTTCGTCCCGGGCGGTTTCGTGACTCGCTATCGTGCGGTGCTGCACGCCGGGACGGCCGAGGCGCGACGCAGCGCCGGCGTCCGGCGCGTGGTACTGCTCGCGGCGCTGCTGTCGGCGTGCCTCGCCTTCGAGGAGTATTTCGCGCTGCTCGCGCGCGAGGGCGGGGCGAGCACGTCTACGGCGCCGGCGCTGGTGGCGATCACCGTGGCGGGACAGGTGCTCGGCGCCGCGACCGCCGGCCGCACCGCGGCGACGACCGGTCGCGCGATGGGGGCGGTGATCGCCGTCGGTGGCCTGCTGCTGGCGACCGGGGCCGTGCTCGGCGGAGTGGTCGGCTTCGTGGCGATCGGGATCGGCTACGGGGCCCTGAACAATGCGATGATCGTCGCCGAGGCGCGGATGCAGGACACGATGAGCGGAACCGCCCGCGCGACCGTCACGTCGGTGTCGGGCGTCGTCGGCGAGGTCGTGTCGGTGGCGGTCTACGCCGGATTCGCACTCGGAACAGTGTGGCTGCCGCTGGCGGTGGTGCTCGCGGCATGGGCGGTGCCGCTGCTCGGCCTGGCCGCCGTCGCGGTGCGGTGGCTGCCGCCGTCTCAGAGCCCTCTCAGATTGCCGGACTAGCGTCCTCCGCCGTGCGTGCCAGTCTCCTCCCCGCCCTGTTCGTCGCCGCCGGTCTCGGCCTGATCGGCACCGGCAGTGCCTTCGCCTACGCCGACGCGGCCACCGTCGCGACGACGACCGAGGTGCCGCCCCCGTCGACCAGTGACCCGCTCACCGACACCCGCGACAACCTGCAGCAGGCCGGCCTGCCGCTCGCTCTGCTCGGCGGCGGAATCGGGCAGCTCACCGACGGCAGCCGGCAGCTCGACGACGGGGCGCACCAGCTCGCCGACGGACTCGCGCAGGCCAGTGCGGGTGGGCAGCAACTCGCCGACGGGCTCGGGCAGCTGCAGGGCGGAGTGGACCAGCTCGGCGACGGTGCGACCCAGGTCAGTGGCGGCGTCGACGAGGTCGTCGACCGGCTCGGTGGTTTCGGCGAGATGCAGGCGGGCGTCACCGAGCAGCTGACGGCCGTCGCCGGCACCTTGCGGCGCTCACCCGACCCGGTGTCCCAGGAAGCCGCCGCCCGGCTCGACGGGCTCGTCGGCCGGCTGGACAGCGAGGGGCTCGGACCGGAGACGCTCGCGCAGCTCGAGCAGTTGCGCGGCGGCGCACGGCAGCTCGCCTACGAATTGAGTGACCCGGACGCGCAGTTCGTCGCCGGCGTGACGCAGGCCGCCGACGGCTCGCGGCAGCTGCGCGACGGACTGATGCTCCTCGACGACGGCGGCCGGCAACTCGTCGACGGCACCGGCCAGCTCGTGGCCGGAGTGGGTCCGGTCACCGGGGTGCTCGAGGGTGTCTCCGACAACGTGCGGGAAGCGACGGCCGCGCTGCCGAAGTCGCCGGCCGCTTCGTCGCCCGACGTCGCGCCGGTGGTGGAGACGACCGGCGAGCGGCAGTGGTGGCCGTTCGCACTCGTCGCGTCGGGGGCGCTGGTGCTTGCCGTCCCCGCCCTGGGTGGGGGCCGAATGTCACATCGCGTCGATCGCATCGACCCGATGTGACATTCGGTCACCACACGAGGCGCGAGGGGTCAGAGTTTGCGGGAGCGCAGCTCGTGACCGCGGGAGGTCTTGCAGCGGCCGGTGACGAGGTCCCACTGCCAGCCGTGCAGGTTGCAGGTGAGGCTGGTGCCCTCGACGACGCCGAACTTCGACAGATCCGCCTTCAGGTGCGGGCAGCGGCGCTGGATCTCGAAGCCGCCCAACTCGATCGACGCGGAATCGTCGTGGGCCTCGGCGAACCAGCCGTCCGCGTAGGCGATCCGCTCGTCGGTGAGGCACTTGAAGAACGTGTACAGGAATTCGTTGTACCCACCCACCCGCCACGCCTCGAACCGGGTGGACAGGAAGATGGTGTTCACCCAGTCCGGTTCGTCGTCGCGCAGGACCGTGCGCACCAGCTCCGGGGAAATCCGGAAACCGTAGCGGTACTTGCCTTCTCCCTCGATGGGTTCGCGGACGACCCGCTTGGGGAAGTCCAGCACGACCGTCTCCTCACCCATCACGAGGCCGACGGGGTAGCCGATGCCGTCGCAGATCAGATCGGACTGCGCCATGATCGGCTCGAACTTCGCCTTGAGCGGACCGATCAGCGGCTCACCCTCGGCAGGGGCCCACGTCGCCTTCTCGGCCTCGAGCACCGGGGCCAGGCGCTGGGCCATCTCCTCGATGTACGCGGCCTTGTCGGTGAAGATCTTCTCGACGTCGGCGTCGGGGATCGGATGGGTCAGCGTCATCGACTCGCTGCCGTGCACGTCGAGGACCGAGCCGGGGATCATCAGCACGCCACCGTCGTTGCCGTGCAGGCGCATCTGCTCGAGGAAGACCCGCTGGTCGGGGAAGATGTTGCCCTCGTCGCCGTGGTCGTCGTTGAGGTGGCGCAGCGCCGGATCGAGGAACACCGGCGGACCGGCCGACGGGACCACCCACGTCGCACCGACCTGGTCGATGTAGCTGCGGCAGCGATCCATGCCGCGCTGGCGCTTCTGCTTGCCGAAGTTCGCCTTGGTGCGCTTCGGGATGTCGTAGACCATCGGGTACCAGATCGCGCCCGAGTACTGCAGCAGGTGGACGTCGATCGTCCCGAACGCCTCGAGCATCGTGTCCATCTCGACCGGGCGGGCGTCGTTCATGTTGAACACCGTGGTCTCGCCGTCCGAGACGACGAGACCGGAGTCGCCGATCGGCCCGTCCGCGGGCGCGCGCAGGGCGATGATCATCACGTCCAGCTCGCCCTTGGGTCCGCTGACGGTGTGCTTGACGGAATCGGTCGTCTCGAGGAACTTCGTGAACCCGAGCTTCTCGAGCTCGCGGCGCAGGTCCGGAACCGGGAAGTCGGGCAGCAGTACCGTCGCGTCCTTGCGGACGTGCTTGCTCAGATTCTCCGGGTCGAAGTGATCCTTGTGCAGGTGCGAGACGTACAGGTAGTCGACGTCGCCGAGCGCACCCCAGTCCAGCTGCGTGTTGTCCGGGAAGGGGAACCACGACGCGAAGTACGCGGGGTTGACCCACGGGTCGCACAGGATCGATCCCGCTTCGGTCTGAATGTGGAACCCGGCGTGTCCGACGCTGGTGATCTGCACTTCGTTGCCTCCTGACGTGCTGACCGACGTACCTCCCAGGGTAGGGGGACGCCGGTGGGACGCCTCGCCCAGGCGGTGAACCCGGGCCGGATACGGGCCGTTGATCCCGAATCGGGCGGGCCCGCGGACATCGAGCAGAGCCCGCCGGCGCCGATCCGGCTACTCTGACCGACTGTGGAACCCTTCTACCGGACCGTCATCGGCCTCGCCCGGACCGTCTTCGCCGCCCAGGGACTGAAGTTCACCGTCACCGGCGCCGAGAACATCCCCGCCGTCGGTGGCGCGGTGATCGCCATGAACCACGTCGGCTACATGGACTTCACCTACGCCGGCCTGCCCGCCCGCACTTCCAAGCGCTACATCCGGTTCATGGCTAAGAAGGAGGTCTTCGACCACAAGATCTCCGGTCCCCTGATGCGGGCTATGAAGCACATCCCCGTCGACCGCGCCGACGGCGCCGACTCCTACCGCGCCGCCGTCGACGCGTTGCGGGCCGGTGAGCTGGTCGGCGTGTTCCCCGAGGCCACGATCAGCCGCAGCTTCGAGATCAAGGGGTTCAAGACCGGTGCCGCACGGATGGCGCTCGAGGCGAACGTCCCGATCATCCCGGTCGTCCTGTGGGGATCGCAGCGGGTGTGGACCAAGGGCCACCCGAAGCGGCTCGGCCGCACGAAGACGCCCATCTCCATCGCGGTGGGCGAGCCCATCCGGCCGTACGAGCCGGCATCGGAGCTGACCGCGGAGTTGCACAGCACGATGGAACGCATGCTGCGGGAGCTGCAGAGCAGCTACGTGCACGAGCCCGGTGCCTACTGGGTGCCCGTGCGGCTCGGCGGCACCGCTCCCACGCTCGCGGAGGCCACTGCGCTCGACGACGCCGACACCGCCGCACGTAAGGCCCGCCGCGCGCAGAAGGATGCCGGCACCGACGGGTGACGGCCGCACGGCGCGCTGACTCCCGGATGCGCCGCGCCGCGGGGGACCGGCACAATGGCGAAGTGAGACGAGATCTGCCGAGCCTGGTTGCCTCCGACGTCGACGGCACCCTCATCGACGACGAGGAGCGCGTCTCGGACCGGACCCGCGCAGTAGTACAGGCCGTGGTGTCCTCCGGGACGCCGTTCGTCCTGGCCACCGGCCGTCCTCCACGATGGATCCCGCCGGTGGTCGAGCAACTCGGCTTCGCGCCCCTGGCGGTGTGTGCCAACGGTGCGGTGCTCTACGACAGTGCCGCCGATCGGGTTCTCAGCGCCGCCGTGCTCTCCGCGGACGAGCTGGCCTGGGTTGCCGACGTCGCCAACAGTGTGCTGCCCGGCTGCGGTCTGGCCGCCGAGCGGATCGGGGCGAGCGCCCACGACGCCGCGACACCGCAGTTCGTCAGTGCCCCCGGCTACGAGCATGCGTGGCTGAATCCGGACAACACCGAGCTCGCCGACCACGAGGTGATCGCCGAGCCGGCGGTCAAGCTACTGATCCGGTTGGCGTCGGCGACGAGCCACGAGATGGCCGAGGCGCTGGCTCCGCAGCTCTGCGGCATGGTGGACGTCACCTACTCCACGGACAACGGGCTGATCGAGATCTCCGCCTCCGGTGTGACGAAGGCGTCGGGCCTGCATCTGATGGCCGAACACCTGGGGGTGGCCGCCGACGGGATTGTCGCGTTCGGGGACATGCCCAACGACATTCCGATGTTGTCGATGGCGCGCCACGGGGTCGCGGTGGAGAACGCGCACCCGGACGCGAAGGCGGCCGCGGACGAGGTCACCGCCACCAACACCGAGGACGGGGTGGCCCGCATCCTCGAGCGCTGGTGGCGGTGACGGATCGATCGGTCAGGGCGCCGGAGCAGGGGCCGGCGCTTCCGGGGCCGGGGCCTCGGGGGCGGGAGCCGGAGCCGCGGGAGCCGGGGCCTGTGCCTGTTCGTACGCGTCGTTGTAGGCGCGCAGCACCTTCGTCACCGCGCCGGTGAGCTCGTTGAAGATCAGCGAGCCGAACTCGAAGTCCGAGCGCCAGCCGTCCGGGACGCGGTACTCGTCGCTGGTCGGCAGACCGAGTTCACCCGCGTCGAGGCCGCTGCGCTGCCACGTCTTGTAGATCTCGCCGAGCACCGTCCACACGCCGCCGTTCGGCGAGGTGTAGATGGCGCCGTTGACGAACTCGGCGCGCTCGTACCCTGCCTTCGCGGGCAAGACGCCGGACACAGCAGCCCCGAGACGGCCGGTCTCGCCGCCCTCGGCGATCCACTTCTGGGCCAGCGGCGAGTTGTCGGTGAGCCGGATCAGCTCTCCGACGAGGTCCGCGACCTTCTCGGTCGAGCCGGTGTCGGGCAGGCGGTCCGCCGAGCCGGTGGCCGGGGCCCCCGCGTCGACGTCGGGCACCTGTTCGCGAGGGTTGTCGGTGACGAGGTCGGACGAGTCGTCGCTCGGTGTGGACGGCGTGGTGCTCTGCCCGGCGGCGGTGGCCGCGGCGATGTCGCGGATCTCGTCCATCTTCGAGTAGCCGGAGTCGCCGGGACAGCTGGTGTTGCCGACGTCGCGGTGCGCGAAGATGATCGGCAGGTCGACGGCCGCGCCCTGCGGGTACGGGGTGAAGGACGTGCCCTCCGAGTACATGGTGGTCTCGCCCTTGGGGTCGAGGCCCGCCTTCGCGAGGCGCCAGCCGAGGAAGCGGCCCACCGCGTCGACCGTGGCCTTCGGAGGCTCCACGTTGGAGAAGTCGCCCATCATCGCGATGCCGACGGTGTTCTCGTTGAAGCCGCCGGCGTGTGCGCCCTGCACGGGCTTGTCCAGGCCGCCGGCGCGGCCCTCGAAGATCTGGCCGTAGCGGTCGACGAGCACGTTGTAGCCGACGTCGCACCAGCCCAGGGTCTGTGCGTGATAGGCGTAGATGGCGCGCACGATCTCCGCCGATTCGGCCTTGGAGTAGTCGTTGTTGCCGGCGGTGTGGTGCACGGTGGCTCCGCCGAGCGAGTCGTCGTAGGTGGCGTCCTGGCAGCGGATGGACTCGTCGGCGCCCCACTGCGCTCGGGTGATCACCTTCGGCCCGGACCCTCCGACCGGACCGGCGATGTCCTCGAGCGCGGCGTCGGCGCTGCTCGACCCCGGGTCGATGAGCACGGCACTGACGTCCTCGGTGGCGGCGCGTTCCTGCGCGTGCAGGGGCCGTGAGGACGACGCGGGCGCATAGCCCAGCTCCGGCTGCGCGGGTGCGGGTGCCGGTGCTGGTGCGGGTGCCGGAATCTCGGCGCCGGCGAGTGTCGGTTCAGGCCCCGGGCGCGGGGTGAGCAGCACCTGCACGACCTTCGTGGCGCCGACGTAGATCGGTTCGGTGCCGGCCCGCTCGTCGGGCGTCTGGTCGTCGCGGCTCGTGTCGATCGGTTCGGTGGCCGTCCACGGCCCCCAGCTGCCGTCCTCCCGCTGGGCCCGGATCCGTGCGTCGGTGTCCGCGACGTCCTTGGCGGCCAGCGCGATCATGCTGAACGGGGCGTCCCGGGTGAGCTGCTTGACGGTCGCTCCGATGCGGTCGACGACGTCCGCGGCCGCGGGAGCCGGTGCCGGGGTGGTCGACGGGGCGGGCGCGGCGATCTCCGGCAGCCCCGCGGCGAGTTCCCTCAGGCTCAGGTCGGGCAGGTTCAGGCCGGTGAGTTCGTGGATCGGGATCACGATGTCGGGCACGGATGCGAGGACGACCTCCGCGATCTCGGGCGGTACGACGGTCGGGACGGACTCGTTGGTGGAGCGGACGTCCGATGTGGTGCTCGTGACGCCGTAGACGGCGAATGGGCTGGCGACGGCCAGGGCGGCGACGGCACCCAGGACGATCGACGGCTTCGGTCGGCGATGCGGCACGGTGCTTCTCCCTGTCGATGTTCGCGGCGGTCCTCGGCGGCCGGGCGGCGCTCGGCCGAGGCCGAGGAGCCGGCTCGAATCGAACCGAATCCTCCGTCATCCGGACGACCCGAAGTGCGGAACGGCCGAGAATCGTGTGCAACTTGTGATTCTGCTGTTACTGGTGTGGCTGTTGTTGCTTCATCCAGTCACTCTTGCCACACTAGTCGCAGACAACCTTAAGCCTCAACCTGAGCTTGAGGATCCGTCTCGAATGTCCGATACGCGCGGACCTGCGTCCGGGCGGCACACGGTGCGAGAACGAGGGAGTGCAGCGCATGCCACGAATGTCCATCCGCCGGACCCACCGCCGGCGGCGTCTCGTCGTCGGACACCCCCTCCGCAACGGCTGGCGACCCGCCACGGCCCGCGCCGCGGCCATCGGTCTCGCGCCCGCGCTGCTGATCGGCGCGGCAGTCGGTGGGGTGATGCACGTGCGCACCGCCGGACCCGAGGTGACGCAGGCCGTCGCCGCCGACACCCCGTTCACCTTCGTGGGCTTCGGCCACGGTCACGGACGCGGCATGGGTCAGTGGGGTGCCTACGGCTACGCCTCGCAGCACGGATGGTCCGCCGATCGAATCCTCGGCCACTACTACGGCGGCACCACCCTCGGCGCCCTCCCCGAGAACACCATGATCGCGGTCCGGCTCGTCGGGCAGGACGACGCCCCCCTCGACGTCTACTCCGACACCGGGATGACCGTCGCCGGCCGGCAGACCGGGCCCGGCGAGGCTGCCCACCTGACGCCCACCGCCGACGGGGGAGCGGACGTCGTCGTCACGGCCGGATGTTCCGGCGAGGTGCTGTGGCAGGGCCGCGCCGACCTGCCCTGGGTCGACCCCGCCGACATGGGTGAGGCCCGGCCCGCCGCCGAACACCTGAAGCTCTGCGGCAACAGTGCCCCCTACCGTGGCTCGCTCGGTGTCGTCCTCGACGGCTCGGCGCCGCGCACCGTCAACCGGCTGTCGATGGAGGACTACCTGCTCAGTGTCGTCCCGGCCGAGTCGCTGCCCAGCTGGGCCGACACCGGCGGTGCCGAGGCGCTGCGTGCGCAGGCCATCGCCGCCCGCTCCTATGCCGCGGCAGAGAACCGCTCACCGCTGTGGCAGACGTGCGACAGTCAGAACTGTCAGGTGTACGCGGGATCGAGCAAGGAGGACCCCCGCACGAGCGAGGCGGTGAACTCCACCCGCGGCACCGTCCTCATGAAGGACGGCAAGGTCGTCGCCAGCGAGTTCTCGGCCTCGACCGGTGGCTACTCGGCCGGGGGCGTGTTCCCCTCCGTCGAGGACCTCGGTGACGCCGTCGCGCCCAACCGGCAGTGGGCGAAGACCATGACCGCCGGGGAGATCGGCACGGCCTTCGGGATCGGTGAACTGCAGGCGTTCGAGATCGTCGGCCGCAACAACCTCGGTGCCGACGGCGGCCGCGTCACCCACGTCCGCATCGTCGGTGCCGATCGCACGGTCGAGACCACGGGCGCCGAGGCGCGCGCCAAGCTGGGTCTGCGCTCCGACTGGTTCACGGTCCAGGAGGGTGCGGAGGCCGCGGTTCCGCCGTCCACTCCCGCACCCGAGCCCGGTCCCGAGGTCGGCGACGAACCCTTCGAGACCGGCCAGGGCTCGCCCATCGAGGAGAAGTACCTCGAGCTCGGCGGACACGACGGAGCGCTGGGCGCCCCGGTCGGCCCGGAACTGATGTTGCCCGACGAACGCGGCAAGTTCCGCGTCTTCACCGGCGGCATCATCGTCTGGACCCCCGACCTCGGCGCGCAGGTGATCGACTCGAGCATCATGCGAGAGTGGCTGCCGGGGACGGGAAGCGCCGAGTAGCACCCGGTTTCGTGGCCGAATGTCACATTGCGTCGATCCGATCGATGCGATGTGACATTCGGCCAAACCCCCACGGGTCGGGGGAAAGCTATCCGCAGGCGCCGAGCGCCGCGAGCATCCTGTCGACCGACGCCGCCCAACCGAACTGCTCCGCTCGACGACGTGCGGAGCGGCGCAGGACATCATCCGGGCCGCAGAGTATTTCGTCGACGGCCTCGGCGAACGCGGGTCCGCGATCGGCCGACAGGGCGCCGCAATCGGGGGTGAGGATCTCCGTCAGCGCCGACGAGCGCGAGGCCACCACCGGCGTGCCGGCGGCCAGCGATTCGAGCGCCGACAGGCAGAACGTCTCGTGCGGGCCGGGGGCCAGCGACACGTCGGCGGTGGCGAACAGCGCGGCGAGCCGGCCGGCGTCCCCGATGAATCCGGTGAACGTCACCGGCAGTCCTCTGGCTTTGTGTTCCAGCGCATGTCGTCTCGGGCCGTCACCGGCGACGACGAGGTGCACGTCGTGCCCGCGACGACGCAGCAGACGCGTCGCGTCGATGCTGCGCTCGACCTTCTTCTCGACGGACAGCCGGCCGCAGTGCAGCAGCAGCCGCACCGAGCCCGGTACGAACCGCTCGCGCAGGCTCCGATCGTGACGATCGGGATGGAAGCGGTCGAGATCGACGCCGAGCGGCACCCGCACGAGGTTCGGTGTTCCGATGCGGGTGAACTCCGCACCCGCGAACTCCGTCGTGCACACCACCGTGTCGTAGTCCGCGGCCATCCGGCGGTTGGCCAGGTCGGCGGCCCGGCGTGCGGCCGGCGACGGCAGCACCTGGCCGAGCAGGCGGTCGAGCCGCTCGTGGGAGACGACGACGCTGCGGACGTCGCGGCGTCGCGCCCACCGACCGAACCCGCGCAGGGTCAGCCGGTCCGACACCTCCACCGCGTCGGGCCGCAGGCCGCGCAGCACATCCGCGACACGCCGCGGGTCGGCCACCCGGTATCCGCCGGTCCACGGCACGACCGGCGCCGGAACGGTGATCCGCAGGACCCCGTTCCCGAGCAGTTCCTCGCCGCGCCGGGCGCCGGGCACCACCAGCGCGACCTCGTGCCCGCGCGTGACGTACCCGCCGCCCCACTGGTGCAGCGCGGTGCGCAGGCCGCCGGACCGGGGACCGTAGAAGTTGGCGAGCTGAACGATGCGCACCGGTCTCAGTGAGCCGCACCGCGGCGACGGGCGCGCCAACGACGCCGGGCGGCGCGGTGAACGCCCGCGGAAACCTCCCGCGCCGCGGCGGTGGTTCCGGAGTGTGCGCCACGAGGTGGTAGTTCCCGCCCACCCGGAACGGTTCGCCGGGGCCGGGATCAGGGCGACGGGGGGGACAGCTTGTCGACGAGAGCCAGGCCGTCGTGCGCCCATTCGATCTCGGCGGTCGCGCGGTCGACGAGCCCCTGGTAGGCGAATGCCTTGTAGGCGATGATCCGTTCGTGTTCCTGCGCGGGGTATTTCTCGATGCGAGTGGCGATGGTGGGGTGGGAGGCGTCGAGGATCGAGGCGCGCATGGCGGCCCATCGAGCCCGTTGCTCGGTGTAGTAGTCGATGTGCCGCTGTAGGTTCTCGCGGACGCAGTCGGGGTCGGCCCACTCGAAGTAGGCCGCTCGCATGTGCGGGGCGTCGCGGATCGGCCCGTAGTCCATCGGGGCGTTGATCCAGTCCCGGAACGCGCGGATGCCGTCGTCGGTGATCGAGTAGCGGGTCTTGGTGCTGTTCGGTCCCCACCGGACCTGCTCGCCTTCGATCAGGCCCTCCTTCTCCATCCGGCGGAGTTCGGGGTAGATCTGCGAGTCCGGGGCGTGCCAGACGAAGCCCACCGAGCCGCCGAAGCGTTTGGCGGCGTCGTACCCGGTGAGGGGCTCGGCCGTGAGCAGCGCCAGCAGGGCATAGCGGAGGCTCATCTCGTCCTCACCTCTCGTTTCGGGGCAGGTCTTGCCAACCACTATATCGATAGTTAGTGTGTGGTTCACGTCACCAACTATCTATGTCGATAGGTAGTCTTTCCGCTCATCCCGAAGGAACGACATGACCGATCTGGGGCCCGCCGGGGCGACCGCGAAGAACATGGCCTACCCCCTCGACGCCTGGTACGTCGCAGCCTGGGACCACGAGGTCGGCAGGCGCGAGATCCTGGCCCGTACCATCGCTGGCACACCGCTCGCGCTCTACCGCACCGAGGACGGCCGGCCGGTGGCCCTCGCCGACGCGTGCTGGCATCGCCTCGCCCCGCTGTCGATGGGCACCCTCGTCGGCGCCGACGGAATCCAGTGCCCCTACCACGGCCTGCAGTTCAACTCCGCCGGACGGTGCACCCACATGCCCGCCCAGCAGACGATCAACCCGTCCGCGATGGTGGCCTCGTACCCGGTCGTCGAGCGGCACCGCTTCGTGTGGGTGTGGCCCGGTGATCCGATGCTCGCCGATCCCAGCACCATCCCCGACATGTTCCAGATGGATTCACCCGACTGGGCCGGCGACGGGCGCACCATCGACGTGCAGGCCAACTACCAGCTCGTGCTCGACAACCTCATGGACCTCACCCACGAGGAGTTCGTGCACTCGTCGTCGATCGGGCAGGACGAACTCAGCGAATCCGATTTCGTCGTCACCCACGACGACCGCACCGTCACCGTCACCCGGTGGATGCACGACATCGACTCGCCCCCGTTCTGGCTGAAGAACATGCGCGACAAGTTCCCCGGCTTCGAGGGCAAGGTCGATCGCTGGCAGATCATCGAATTCCAGGCGCCGTCGACCATCCGTATCGACGTCGGGGTGGCGAAGGCCGGTACGGGCGCCCCCGAAGGCGACCGCAGCCAGGGCGTCAACGGATTCGTGATGAACACCATCTCGCCGGTCGACGAACGCACCGCCCTCTACTTCTGGGCATTCATGCGCAACTACCGGCTCGACAGCCAGCTCATCACCACGCAACTGCGCGAGGGCGTGCACGGCGTCTTCGGGGAGGACGAGGCGATGCTCACCGCCCAGCAGAAGGCGATCGAGGCGAACCCCGGCCACGAGTTCTACAACCTCAACATCGACGCCGGCGGCATGTGGGTGCGCAGGATCATCCAGCGCATGATCGAGGCCGAACGGATCGTCGCTGCCGGCACCGCGGTCCCCGAGGCGGTGCGCTGAGATGAGTGCCACCAACCAGGCCTCCTGGCAGCGCGGCCGCGTCGTCTCGATCGACCCTGCGGCCGACGCGATCGCCCGGATCGTCCTCGCCCTCGACACCCCGGTCCGAGCCGAACCCGGATCCCACGTCGACGTGCGCCTCGACACCGGCGAGGTGCGGTCCTACTCCGTCGTCTCCACCGGCACCGCCGGCACCGTCGTCTCCACCGGCACCGCCGGCACCGTCGTCTCCGCCGGCGCCGACGGCCGGACCGTCACCCTCGGTGTGCACCTGTCCCCGACCTCGCGGGGCGGATCGCGATTCATGCACGCGCTGCGACCAGGCGACGAACTCGACGTCACCGCACCGCTGCAGAACTTCCCGTTGCGGATCGGCGCGCCGCGCTACATCCTGCTCGCCGGCGGAATCGGCATCACGGCGATCTCCGCGATGGGCACGGCGCTGAAGGGGGTCGGCGCCGACTACCGCCTCGTCTACGTCGCGCGCACCCGCTCGGCGACGGCCTTCCTATCCGAACTGGCCGGGCTCCACGGGGACCGGCTCGAGCTGCACATCGACGACGAAGGCACCGGCCTCGACGTCGGCACCCTGGTCGGCGGCGTCGATGCCCACACCGAGTTGTACATGTGCGGGCCGATCCGGCTGATGGACGCGGTCCGTCGCGCCTGGGTGGACCGCGAGCTCCCGCTGCCGAACCTCCGTTACGAAACCTTCGGCAACAGTGGCTGGTTCGACGCCGAAGAGTTCGTCGTCAAGGTTCCCGACCTCGGCGTCGAAACCACCGTCGGAACCGACGAGTCCCTGCTCGACGCGCTCGAACGTGCCGGCGTCGACATGATGTTCGACTGCCGCAAGGGCGAATGCGGTCTGTGTCAGGTCGGTATCGCCGCGGTCGACGGCACCGTCGACCACCGCGACGTCTTCTACAGCGAAGAGCAGAAGACGGCCGCGACGAAGTTGTGTGCCTGCGTGTCGCGAGTGGTGCGCCGTCCCGGCGCCCCGGCCGTGCCCGGCACCGTCACCCTCGCCGTCCACTGACGGCCTGGTCATCGGATACACCCTCCCTCAAAGGAATTCGGCATGGACCTTCGTGCTCGCATCGACACGTCGCCGATGCGCCCCTACCAGTGGCTGATCGTCGCCCTGTGCGTAGTGCTCAACATCCTCGACGGCTACGACGTCATGGCCCTGGCCTTCACGGCCAAGAGCATCGGCGCCGACTTCGCGCTCGGCGGCTCGGCGATCGGTGTGCTCCTCAGCGCCGGACTGATCGGTATGGCCGTGGGCGCGATCACCCTCGCCCCGGTCGCCGACCGGGTCGGCCGCCGGCCGCTCATCCTCCTGTCGGTCGCACTCGCCACCGCCGGAATGGCGCTGTCCGCCACCGCGGGATCGGCCTGGCAGCTCGGAACCTGGCGGGTGCTCACCGGTCTCGGCATCGGCGGAGTGCTCGCCTGCACCACCGTCATCGCCAGCGAATACTCCTCGGCGCGCTGGCGCGGCCTGGCCATCAGCATCTACACCGCCGGGTACGGCGTCGGCGCCACTCTCGGCGGCTTGGCCGCGGTGGGCCTGCAGACCGAATACGGCTGGCGGGCAGTGTTCGTCGTCGGTGCGGTGCTGACCGGAACGGTGCTGGTGCTGTTGGCTGCGCTGCTGCCGGAATCGATCGAGTTCCTCGGCGCCCGCGGCCGAGACGGCGATCTCGCCTCGATCAACCGGATCGCCCGTCGTATCGGCCAGGACCCGATCGACTCGCTCGACGGCTCCACCCGCGGCACCGGGGCGGGGGCCGGCCGCATCGCGGACCTCTTCACCGGAAGCCGCGCCCGCCCGACCCTGCTGTTGTGGGCGGCGTTCTTCACCACCATGTTCGGCTTCTACTTCGTCAATTCCTGGACCCCGTCGCTGCTCGAGACGGCCGGGCTGACCAAGGATCAGAGCGCGACCGCCGGCATGATGCTCACCCTCGGCGGCACGGTCGGCTCCGTGCTGTTCGGCGTCCTGGCCAGCCGGTGGTCGACTCGGTCCGTCCTGATCACCTTCACCGGCCTGTCGGCTGCGGCCATGGCCGTGTTCATCGCCTCGATCTCGGTACTCGCCGTCGCGTTCGCGCTGGGAATCGTGATCGGCGGTCTGATCAACGGCTGCATCGCCGGTCTGTACACCCTCGCCCCGTCCCTCTACGGCCCGCGGGTGCGCAGCACGGGCGTCGGCTGGGCCATCGGCGTCGGCCGCGCCGGCGCGATCCTCGCCCCCACTGCCGCGGGCATGCTGCTCGACGCGGGCTGGTCGCCGGCGCAGTTGTACTTCGCCGTCGCCGGCGTGGTCGTCCTGGCCGCAGTGGCGCTGCTGCTGCTGCGACCGGCACGCACCCCGGTCGCGACCCCGGACGCAACGACACCGGACACAGGGGCACCCGCGACGGTCTGACGCACCGCCGTCACGGCAGCCGTCCGGTCCAGACGGCCTCGGCGCCGGACTCGCCGACCCGGACGGTCTGCACCGTCGCACCCACCGCGGCGACGACGGCCAGCGCGGCCGCGACGACGGTCAGGGCTCGTCGCCCGCTGCCGTCGCCGCGGCCGCGCAGCACGTGCGCACCCGTGAGCAACATCGTCGCGGCGAACAACAGCGCGACGACGAGGGTCATCGTCTCGCCGAGTTCCTCGTGCGTCTCGATCAGCGGAGACGGGCCCAGGACACCGGCGAGCTGCTCGCCGGTCTCGGCGGTGATCGGGGTCAGGACCAGCGCCGCGGCCGCGAGCACCACGACCGGCCACAGCAGGCGCCGGCGCGCGGCCGGCCACAGTGCGCACAGGACCAGTCCCAGCGACACCAGGGGCACCAGAACGACGACCCCGTGCACGAGCAGGGGGTGGGCGGGCAGTCCACTGATCAGTGTCATACCGCTCAGTGTCATACCGCTCAGTGTCATACCGCTTCTCCTGTCGGCCGGGACGTCAGGAGAACCGTAGGCGCGGATCCGGACGAACGGGACCGGAATGCACTTGACGTTGACGTTGCGTCAAGACGCATCCTGGGGATACCCGACGAGAGAGGCCCGCGAATGAAGGGCGAATGGTCCATCCAGGAACTGGCCCGCGCGGCCGGCGTCACCAGCCGCACGCTGCGTCACTACGGCGACGTCGGCGTGCTCGAGCCCAGCCGCACCGGCCCGGGCGGCATGCGGTTCTACGACGCCGACGCCCTGGTCCGGTTGCAGCGCATCCTGCTGCTGCGCGACCTGGGGTTGGGCCTGCCGGCCATCGGGGAGGTGCTCGAAGGGCACCGCGACGCCACCGCGGCGCTGCGCGTGCACCTGGAACTGCTCGAGCACGAGCAGCAGCGGCTGGCCCGGCAGATCGAGTCGGTGCGCACCACCATCCGCAGAACCGAGAGAGGTGAGGAACTGATGGCAGACGAAGTATTCGACGGGTTCGACCACACGCAGTACCGCGACGAGGTGATCGAACGCTGGGGCGAGGACGCCTACGAGAGCAGCGACCGCTGGTGGCGGGGGATGAGCGACGACGAGCGCGCGGACTGGAAGACCGTCGCCGCCCGCCTGGGCGCGGACTGGACGGCCGCCGCGGCCGCCGGCCTCGACCCCGCCGGCCCGGAAGGACAGAACCTGGCCCGTCGCCACATCGCGTGGCTCGGCAGCATCCCTGGCACCCCCGGGTACGGGGAGAAGCCGAACCGGGACTACATCCTGGGCCTGGCCGACATGTACGTCGCCGACGAGCGGTTCGCCGCGAACTACGGCGGCCCGGACGGTGCGAAGTTCGTCCGGTCTGCCCTGCGGGCCCGCCTCGCCTGACTCGTGTGTGTTTCCGGTCGCTCCCGCTACCGGAAACGCGCACGGGCGCGCGGGTCGCCTACCCTGGTCTTCCGTGACCGCTGCACCCTCGCCCCAGCCTGCCACCGGTGAGCACGACCTGATCGTCGTCGGCTCCGGGTTCTTCGGACTGACGATCGCCGAGCGTGCCGCCACGCAGCTCGGCAAACGCGTGCTCGTCGTCGAGCGCCGCCACCACCTCGGTGGCAACGCCTACTCCGAGCCCGAACCCGAGACGGGTATCGAGATCCACAAGTACGGTGCCCATCTGTTCCACACCTCCAACAAGCGGGTGTGGGACTACGTGAACCGGTTCACCGACTTCACGAACTACCAGCACCGCGTGTTCGCGATGCACAAGGGCCAGGCCTACCAGTTCCCCATGGGGCTGGGACTGGTGTCCCAGTTCTTCGGCCGGTACTTCAGCCCGGAGGAGGCCCGGGCACTGATCCGGGAGCAGGCCGCCGAGATCGACACCGCGCAGGCGCAGAACCTCGAGGAGAAGGCCATCTCCCTGATCGGCCGGCCGCTCTACGAGGCGTTCGTGCGCGACTACACCGCCAAGCAGTGGCAGACCGACCCGAAGGAACTGCCCGCCGGCAACATCACCCGGCTGCCGGTCCGCTACACCTTCGACAACCGGTACTTCAACGACACCTACGAGGGTCTGCCCGTCGACGGTTACACCGCGTGGCTCGAGAACATGGCGAAGGACGAGAAGATCGAGGTGCGACTCGACACCGACTGGTTCGAGGTGCGCGACGAGATCCGCGCCGCGAGCCCCGACGCCCCCGTGGTCTACACCGGCCCGCTCGACCGCTACTTCGACTACGCCGAAGGCCGGCTCGGCTGGCGCACCCTCGACTTCGAGACCGAGGTGCTGCCCACCGCGGACTTCCAGGGCACCCCGGTGATGAACTACAACGACGCCGACGTGCCCTACACCCGCATCCACGAGTTCCGGCACTTCCACCCCGAGCGGGACAGCTACCCCACGGACAAGACCGTGATCATGCGCGAGTACTCGCGCTTCGCCGGCAACGACGACGAGCCGTACTACCCGATCAACACCCCGGAGGACCGCGCCAAGCTGACGGCCTACCGGGAGCGGGCCAAGCGGGAGGCCACCGAGAACAAGGTGCTGTTCGGCGGTCGGCTCGGCACCTACCAGTACCTCGACATGCACATGGCCATCGCGAGCGCCCTGAGCATGTTCGACAACGCGCTCGCGCCGTACTTCGAATCGGGCACCCCACTGGCGGGGGACGCCTCGTGAGCGCCCGGCACCTGCTCGTCGAGCCCGACGCACCCGTCGACGAGCGGCTCGGCAAGGCACTGCTGCAGCGGGTGATCCTGCCGCGTCCGGGCGAACCGCTCGACGTGCGCACCCTCTACCTGGAGGAATCATCCACCAACGCGCGGCGCGCCCACGCCGTCGGCCGGACGTCGCTGAACATCGGCGCCGAGTCCGAGGTGTCGATGTGCACCTACTTCAACGCCTTCCCGGCGAGCTACTGGCGACGGTGGAGCACCCTCACCTCCGTGGTGCTGCGGCTCGAACTCACCGGGCACGGCCGGGCCGACGTGTACCGCTCGAAGGCCGACTCGAGCCGTATCCATGTCGAGGGCCGCGAGTTCTCCGCCGCGCACGACGCCGCGACGGTCGAGTTCGAGATCGACCTCGGCCCCTTCGAGGACGGCGGCTGGATCTGGTTCGACATCACCACCGACTCCGACGTCACGTTGCGCTCGGCAGGGTGGTACGCGCCGGTGGAGGCGCCCGGCGAGGCGTCCGTCGCCGTGGGCATCCCCACCTTCAACCGCCCGACGGACTGCGTGAAGGCCCTGGTCGCCCTGGCCTCCGATCCGCTGGTCCTCGACGTCGTCGATGCCGTGATCATTCCGGACCAGGGCACCCGCAAGGTTCGTGACGAGCCCGGCTTCACCGAGGCGGCGGCCGAGCTCGGCAACCGGCTCGCCATCCACGACCAGGGCAACCTCGGCGGCTCGGGCGGCTACAGCCGCATCATGTACGAGGCGCTGAAGACGACCGACTGCCCGTACATCCTGTTCATGGACGACGACATCGAGCTCGAGCCCGACTCGATCCTGCGCGCTCTCGCCCTGTCCCGATTCGCCAAGACCCCGATGCTCGTCGGTGGTCAGATGCTCAACCTGCAGGAACGCAGTCACCTGCACACGATGGGCGAGGTGATCGACCGGGCGAACTTCATGTGGACGGCGGCGCCGAACGTCGCGTACGACCACGACTTCTCCACCAAGCCGCTGCGCGACCGCGAGCAGTCGAAGCTGCTGCACCGGCGCATCGACGTCGACTACAACGGCTGGTGGATGTGCATGATCCCGCGGCAGGTGGCCGAGGAGATCGGTCAGCCGCTGCCGCTGTTCATCAAGTGGGACGACGCCGAGTACGGGCTGCGGGCGCGTGCCGCCGGTTACCCGACCGTCACCATGCCGGGCGTTGCGATCTGGCACATGGCGTGGAGCGACAAGGACGACGCCATCGACTGGCAGGCGTACTTCCACCTGCGCAACCGTCTCGTCGTCGCGGCGCTGCACATGCCGGGCGACGGACGTGGCCTGGTCCTCGACACCGTCAAGGCCACGCTCAAGCACCTGCTGTGCCTCGAGTACTCGACGGTGGCGATCCAGAACAAGGCGATCGAGGACTTCCTGGCCGGCCCGGACCGTCTGTTCGAGCTGCTGCCGACCGCGCTCGGGGAAGTGCACGCGCTGCGCCAGCGGTTCTCCGACGCCGTGGTGCTGCCGTCGTCGACCGAGCTGCCACTGCCGTCGGGCGCCGAGGTCGGGGCGGTCGGTGAGCCGCGCGGAGCCGTCGGCAAGATGGTGCGCCTCGCCAAGGGCCTGGTGCACAACGTGCGCCCGGCGCATCCGGAACACCACGAGCGCCCGCAGCTGAACGTGCCGACTCTCGACGCCCGCTGGTTCCTGCTGTCGCAGGTCGACGGTGTGACCGTGACCACCGCGGACGGGCGCGGCGTCGTCTACCGTAAGCGCGACCCGCGGCAGGCGCAGGCGCTGCTGTCCGAGGCCGTGCGGCTGCGCCGCGAGCTTGCCCGCAGGTTCCCCGAGTTGAAGGACGAGTACCAGGCCGCGGTTCCCGCCCTGACGAGCAAGGAGGAGTGGGAGCGTGTCTTCGAATCGTGAATGGCCGACCACCGAGGCCGAGATCCAGGTGCTGCAGGTCGTGCAGTCCACGGTCGGTTCGCGTCCCGGGGCCCTCGCGGTGGCCCGGGGGATGTCGCACTTCGGTGAGCACGCCTTCGGCTGGGCGGTGATCGGCGGTATCGGGGCCCTGGTCGACCGTCCGCGCCGGCGCCGCTGGGCCGGTGTCGCGATCGGCGCCGTCGGCGCCCACGCCGCGTCCATCGCGGTCAAGCGGGTGGTGCGGCGGCCGCGGCCCGTGGACCCGACCGTCCAGGTCAACGTGTCCACGCCGAGCCGGCTCAGCTTCCCGTCCTCGCACGCCACCTCGACGACGGCCGCTGCGGTGCTGCTCGGCCGGCTGACGGGGCTACCCTTACCGGCGGTGTTGGTCCCGCCGATGTTGCTGTCCCGCCTCGTGCTCGGAGTCCACTATCCGACGGATGTGCTGGCGGGGGCTGCGCTCGGCGCCGCGTCCGCCGCGGCCGTAGTGCGGGCCGAGAAGAAGTTTGGAGAGAGATGAGCGAGGAACCGGTAGCCGTCGCGGCACCTCCGAAGAATCTGCCCGAGGGCATCGTCAAGGCGGTCCGCCCCCGGCAGTGGGTGAAGAACGTGCTGGTGCTGGCAGCGCCGCTCGCGGCCGGCTCGGCGACCGAACTGGACGTCCTGATCCCGGTCGCCCTGGCCTTCGTGGTGTTCTGCATGGCTGCCTCGGGCATCTACCTGGTCAACGACGCGATGGACGTCGAGGCCGACCGCGCCCACCCGACCAAGCGGTTCCGGCCGATCGCCGCCGGCGTGCTGCCGGTGAACCTGGCCTACGGAATGGCGGTGGTGCTGCTGGTCGGCGCGATCGCGCTGTCGTTCCTGGCGAACTGGCAGCTCGCGGTGGTGATGGCCGTCTACATCGGCATCCAGCTCGCGTACTGCTTGGGCCTCAAGCACCAGCCGGTGCTGGACATCTGCATCGTCTCGTCCGGGTTCCTCATCCGCGCGATCGCCGGTGGTGTGGCCGCAGAGATCCCGCTGTCGCAGTGGTTCCTGCTGATCATGGCGTTCGGTTCGCTGTTCATGGCGGCGGGCAAGCGGTACGCGGAGCTGCGGCTCGCGGAGCGGACGGGCGCGAAGATCCGCAAGTCGCTCGAGTACTACACGGGCACCTACCTGCGGTTCGTGTGGACGTTGTCGGCGACGGCGGTCGTCATCTGCTACGGCCTGTGGGCGTTCGAACGCGACCAGGCCAACGACACCAACTGGTTCGCGATCTCGATGGTTCCGTTCGTGATCGCGATCCTGCGGTACGCGGTCGACGTGGACGGCGGGGAGGCCGGCGAACCCGAGGAGATCGCCCTGAAGGACCGGGTGCTGCAACTCCTCGCGGTGGCCTGGATCGGGGCGGTCGGCGGTGCTGTCTACCTCTTCTGACCTCGACGAGGATCTCGACGCCCCGGCCCGCCGGGCCCGGCCGGCCCGCCGGGACGGCGTGCGGCCGTGGGTACCGACCGCGGTGTTCTCCGGTGGCGTCGCACTGACGGCCCTGCTGATGTTCTGGGGCGCGTGGGAGCGCCGCTGGATCGCCGACGACGGCCTGATCGTGCTGCGCACCGTGCGCAATCTGCTGGCGGGCAACGGCCCGGTGTTCAATGCCGGCGACCGCGTGGAGGCGAACACGTCGACCCTGTGGACGTATCTCGTGTACGCGATGGGCTGGCTCACCGGTGTGCGGCTCGAGTACGTGGTCCTGGCCACGGCGCTCGTGTTGTCGACCGCGGCGGTGGTGCTGGCGATGCTCGGCACGGGCCGGCTGTACCGGTGGCGGCTGCGGGGCAGCGGTGCCACCTTCCTGCTGGTTCCCGCCGGCATGTTCGTCTACATCGCGGTGCCCCCCGCGCGGGACTTCGCCACCTCCGGCCTCGAGAGCGGACTGGTGATCTGCTGGATCGCCCTGTTGTGGCTGTTGCTCATGCGGTGGGCGACGGCGCCGGGGGTCCCGTCGGCGCCGTCGGTGCTGGCGACGGCGTTCGTGGCCGGCCTCGGCCCGCTCGTGCGTCCCGAACTGGCGCTCCTCGCGCTCCCGGCCCTGCTCATGCTCTTCCTCGCCGCGGGCCTCACGTGGCGGGTGCGGATCGCGATGGTGGCGGTGGCCGGTGCCGTGCCGGTGGCCTATCAGATCTGGCGGATGGGCTACTACGGACTGCCCTACCCGAACACGGCGGTGGCCAAGGATGCGGGCGGCGCGAAGTGGGCGCAGGGCTTCGAGTATCTCGGGAACCTGGTGAGCCCGTACCTGCTGTGGCTGCCGTTGCTGTTCCTGTTGCTCGGCGCCGCGCTCGCGTGGCGCTCCCTGACACCGCTCGCAGCGAGTGCGCCGAAACGTGAAATCCGTCACACGGAAGCGCCGTTCGTGGTCCGCGCGCAGCGGGCGTTGCGCACCCCGTCCGCCGTGGTCGTCTTCATGCTCGGCGCCGGACTGTTGCTCACGCTCTACGCCCTTCGGGTCGGCGGCGATTTCATGCACGGCCGGGTGCTGCTGCCGCCGCTGTTCTGTCTGCTCGTTCCCGTCGCTGTGATTCCCTTGCGTCTTCCCGCGCGCGCCGAGATCGGCCGCAATCGCACGACGGCCGTCGCGGGTGCGGCAGGCGCGTTGTGGCTCGGGGTGGTGGTGTGGTCGGCGATCGCCGCGAACACCACCGGAATGCCCGAGGGGGCGGTAGTGGGCCGTTCCGGGATCGTCGACGAGCGGGCGTTCTACGCCCTCAACACCGGCCATCTGCATCCCGTCCGGGCCGAGGACTACCTCGACTATCCGCGCATGCGGGCGATGGTCGAGGCGATCTCGAACACCCCCGACGGCGGACTGCTGCTGCCGACACCGTCGTTCGACGCCTGGGACGTCGTCCCGCCGCCGGAACCGGTACCGCCGGGCGGGGCCGGCCACACCGTGTACTTCCTCAACCTCGGCATGACCAGCATGAACGTCGGGCTCGACGTGCAGGTGCTCGACCAGATGGGGCTCGCATACCCGTTGGCGGCGCACACCGAGCGGCTCGAGGACGGGCGCATCGGGCACGACAAGCTGCTCTACTCCGACTGGGTCGTCGCCGACACGGGGATGGTGGATGTGCACCCGTGGCTGCCCGCCTACCTGGACGAGGACTGGGTGGCGCAGGCGCAGGTGGCGCTGACGTGCCCGCAGACGCAGGAACTGCTCGCGTCCTCCCGCGCGGAATTGACCTGGCCGCTGTTCAAGCGAAATCTTCGCAATTCGTTCGAATATGCGGACTATCGACTCGACCGGGTGCCGAAATACGAGATCCAGCGCTGCGACCTCGAGCTTCCGCCCCCACGTGACGGGGGCTGAACGCGGGCGTCCGGGCTGCGAATCACACCGGCGTCGTTTTCGTTCCGGGCGGCCCGGAGTAGACCGCCGCATATATCTCGGTATGATCACAGCCGATAACGGACGAGTAACGCATCGGCAGTGTGGGCCGATATCGAAGCCGACACACGGTTCGTCGACCTGGGTTACCAAGGGTTTGTCAGAGCCCACGGTGTCCTTTACAGTCTTGACCGCAGTGTGACTTGTGACGGCCCGCTCGGTCGTCGCCGCCGGTATCCGACGGGGGACGCGCACGCGGACGCCGCAGATCGAGAAAGAGAGCATTGTTCATGCGTTTTGTCCCGAGGTTGTCGCAGCGCCTCCGCAGGCGCGTGCTCGGCGTGGGCGCCGCAGCCCTCGTTCTGCCGGTTGCCGCCGGCGTCGCCGGAAGCACCGCCGCGCTCGCCGCTCCCGCAGCCGCCACCCCGATCTCGCACCGGGCACCGGCCGGTGGGTTCGAGGAAGTCTTCGTCGACTCCGACATGGGCCCGATCAAGGTGCAGATCCAGTGGGCCGCCCGCGGCGGTGACGCGGCGCTGTACCTGCTCGACGGCCTGCGCGCCCGGGACGACGCGAACGCGTGGAGCTTCGAGACCAACGCGCGCGACCAGTTCGCCAACGACAACGTCACCCTGGTGATGCCGGTCGGCGGCCAGTCGAGCTTCTACACCGACTGGTACGCGCCCAGCAACCTCAACGGCCAGGACGTCACCTACAAGTGGGAGACGTTCCTGACCGAGAACCTGCCGGACTACCTCGCCACCCGCGGCGTCTCCCGCAGCAACAACGGCATCCTGGGCCTGTCGATGGGCGGTAGCGCCGCGCTGACCCTGGCCGCCTACCACCGCGACCAGTTCAAGTTCGCGTCCTCGCTCTCCGGCTACCTGAACCTGTCGGCTCCCGGCATGCGTGAGGCCATCCGCGTCGCGATGCTCGACGCCGGCCGCTTCAACGTCGACTCCATGTGGGGCCCGCCGTGGAGCCCGGCCTGGCTGCGCAAC
The DNA here is from genome assembly GCF_057367935.1 of Rhodococcus sp. NS-SX18. NCBI lineage: Bacteria > Bacillati > Actinomycetota > Actinomycetes > Mycobacteriales > Nocardiaceae > Rhodococcus > Rhodococcus sp. NS-SX18. Next base: position 315,790 of record NZ_CM170633.1, read on the forward strand.
GATCCGTTCGTGTTCGCGCCGAAGCTCGCCGGCCTGTCGATGTACATCTCGGCGGCCAGCGGCCTGCCCGGTCAGCACGACAACCCGCAGGGCCTGGTGGGTGTCTACAACACCGCCAACGCCATGGGCCTCGAGGCGCTCGCCCTCGCCCAGACCCGTGCCTTCCAGATCAAGCTGGCCACCCTCGGCATCCAGGCCCGTTTCGACTTCCCGGCGCGCGGCACGCACTCCTGGAAGTACTGGGAAGAGGAGCTGTGGAAGGCTCGTCCCCAGATCCTCGAGGCACTGAACGCCTACTGATCGCGCCGAACCACCCGGCACACACTGACGGTCCGCATGCCGCCCCACGACCCGAGAGGGACGAGGGGCGGCATGCGCCGTTTCCCGGATAGTTGACAAAAACCACAGCCGTCACAGCGCGGCACCCCCACCCGGCGCCCGTTCACGTGTAGAAACAGTCTTCGAGACGCGGGGCCCGGTCGCCCGTCGACGCCCCAGCAACGCAGAAAGTGAGCGATGCCGATGCGAACTGTGCTTGGCGGACGTCCAACCGTGCGCGCCCGGCAGCCGGTGCCGCCCGCACGACGGAGGCGGCGGGTCTTCGGGGCGGTCGCCGCAGCTCTCGTCGCCCCCCTCGTCGCCGGAACCCTCGCCGTCGGCGCCGCGCACGCGGTGCCGGTGGACCGCAGCGAACCCACCGCCGCGCAGGCCCCGTCCGGGGTGACGGTGCAGCGGGTGGACTGGCTGACCGACCGGCGCGTGGCCCTCTGGGTGAACTCGCCGGCGATGGGCACGCCTATCCAGGTGCAGTTGCTGCTGGCCCGGGACTGGAACATCGAACCGGAAGCGCGGTTCCCCGCTGTCTACATGCTCGACGGCCTGCGCGCCCGCGACGACGAGAACGGCTGGACGATCGAGACGGACGCCGAGGCCTTCTTCGCGGACAAGAACGTCAACGTCGTGCTGCCGGTGGGCGGACAGTCCAGCTTCTACGCCGACTGGGTGGACCAGAACAACGGGCGCAACTACCAGTGGGAGACGTTCCTCACCAAGGAACTTCCCCCGATCCTCGAGGGCAACTGGCGCACCACGAAGGAGCGCGGAGTCGTCGGCCTGTCGATGGGCGGCACCGCCGCGATGTTCCTGCCTGCACGCAATCCCGGCTTCTTCAAGTTCGCGGGGTCGCTCTCCGGCATCCTGACCACCACGACCCTCGGCATGCCGCAGGCGATCCAGTACGCGATGCAGGACGCCGGTGGCTTCGACTCGTCGGCCATGTGGGGCACCCCCGGCGGCGAGCAATGGGCCGCCCACGATCCCTACCTGCTCGCGGACAAGCTCGAGGGCGTGAGCCTGTACGTCTCGAGCGGCAGCGGCAGCACCGGACCGTACGACCAGCCGTCGGGTGTCCCGGGCGTGAGCACGAACTACGCCGGCATGGGCCTCGAGATCCTGTCGCGGCTCACCTCGCAGGCGTTCGCCACCAAACTGAACAAGGTCGGCATCCCCGCGCAGGTGGTCTACCGGCCGTCGGGCACCCATTCGTGGCCGTACTGGGAATTCGAGCTGCACCAGCTGTGGCCGCAGCTCGCCAACGCCCTCGGCGTGGAGGTCACGAAGCCGAACTGCAGCGCATCCGGCGCGATCGGCGACGCCGCCGCCGCGTGGATCGGCGACTGCCTCACACCGGAGTACGCCGTCGCGGGCGGGCGCGTCCAGGACTTCCGCTTCGGCCGGATCTTCTCCTCCACCGAGGGCGGCGCCCGCCCGGTGGCGGGTGCCGTCGGCGGGGCCTACCAGGCCGCCGGCGGGCCGGCCGGTCCGCTCGGCTACCCGACCACCGAGGAACGTGGCACCCCCGACGGCCGCGGCCGGTTCAACCACTTCCAGCACGGCTCGATCTACTGGACCCCGCAGACCGGGGCGCACGCCGTGCGCGGCGCCATCCGTGACGAGTGGGCGCGCCAGGGCTGGGAGGGCGGTCCGCTCGGCTACCCGGTGGCCGACGAGGTGGCCACCCCGAACAAGCCCGGAGTGGTGCAGGGCTTCGAGATCGGCGCCCTCTACTGGACCGAGCCGCTCGGCGCCCACGCCGTGCAGGGGATGATCATGGGCAAGTACGCCGAACTCGGCTACGAGAACAGCTGGCTCGGATTCCCGAAGACCAGCGAGATCCCCGTCAAGGACGGCGGCCGGTTCAACGAGTTCGAGGGCGGCAACATCTACTGGAGTCCGCTCAGCGGCGCCTGGTCCGTTCGCAACGGGCCCGTGTTCGACGCGTGGAAGAGCGCCGGCTACGAGAACGGTCGACTCGGCTTCCCCATCGGCGACGAGTTCCCCATCCCCGGCGGTGTCCAGCAGAACTTCCAGGGCGGATTCGTCACGGTGGTCGACAACGTGGCCACCGTCCGCCCCTAGGATCGTCACCCGCAGTTCCGGTGCCGCCGCGGCGGCCCGTAACCACCGGATCGGGCGGTGACCGCGACGCACGGGTCGCGGTCACCGCCCGGTTCGCATCTGTAGCCTGGGCACTGCCCATTTCCGACGATTGGATGCGAGGACACCACCACATGCCTGCACGGACCCGTTCGAGCCTGACCCGCGTCCTGGGCGCCGGCGCCGCGGCGCTCGCCGCCACCGCCCTCCTGGGCGCCTGTGGAAGCGACGATTCCACGGCGACGAACACCCCGTCGACGTCTGTGTCGGCGACCACCTCGACATCCGCCGCCGAGACCACCGCCGCCAAGGCAACGACGACCGCTCCCGAGGGCGCGGCCACCACGAGTCCGGGCGAGGCCGCCACCGCACCCCCGGCGCAGCCGGAGACCGAACCCGGATTCCCGGGCCCGGCCGAGGTGCCGGTGGACGACCGCGGCCAGGCGTTCCTGGACGGGTTGCGCGAGCAGGGCGTGGAACCCGCCGCCGACGGCAGTATCGCCATCAACACGGCCAACTACATCTGCGCCGCGACCGCACAGGGCAGCTCGCCCGAGGAGATCAAGACGATCGTCACCGCCGCAGTGGGCAGCGAGGCCACGGCCGCCGGCAAGGAGATCTCCGACGCCGACGCCGCGACGACCGCCGACGTCTACATCACCGTCGCCCGCGACACCTTCTGCTAGGAGCAGCAACCATGACGGCCCGAGCGAAGCAACGACGCCGGAGGCGGGGAATCCTCGTACTCGGGATTCTGGTCGTCCTGGCGGCCGTGCTCGCGATGTGGTACATCCTCGCGGGCCGGCTCCCGGTGCCGGGGCCGCCGGGGCCGCTCGGGCCCGAGAAGCCCCAGGCGCAGCCGGCCTCGTGCCCCGACGTCCAGGTGGTGGCGGTGCCGGGCACGTGGGAGTCGGCCGCCTGGGACGATCCGTACAACCCGACGTTCAATCCGCTCTCGCTGATGCTGAACGTCACGCGTCCGCTGCAGGAGCGCTTCGACGCGCAGCGTGCCGATGTGTACACCGTTCCGTACGTGGCCCAGTTCTCGAATCCGGTGGCACTCCCGCCGGACGGTCAGCAGTCCTACAACAACAGCCGCACGGCCGGCACCGCGGCGACCGAGGACATCCTCGAGCGACGGTTCGCCGAGTGCCCGCTGACCAATTACGTGCTGACCGGATTCTCGCAGGGCGCGGTCATCGCGGGCGACGTCGCGTCGCGCATCGGTGCCGGTGACGGGCCTGTTCCGGCGGACCGCGTGCTCGGGGTGGCGCTCATCGCCGACGGCCGTCGCGATCCGGGGACGGTCGAGACGATCGGGCCGCCCGTCGCGGGTGTCGGCGCCGAGCTGTCGCTGAACGGATTGCGTCTGCCGGGGATCACCATGACCGGCGCGCGGCCGGGTGGATTCGGCGAGCTCGAGGACAAGGTGGTGGACATCTGTGCACCGACGGACGGGATCTGCGACGCTCCGCCGAATGCGCTCAATCCCGGCAACTGGCTCGCCAGCGCGCCGCGATTGCTCGAGTACATGAACAACCCCGTGCACGCGCTGTACAACACCTTCGTCGTGGACGATTCGGGTACGACGGCGACGCAGTGGGTGGCGAACTGGGCGAGCGAGAAGATCGAGGAGGCGCCGACCCCTCCCGAGGAGTGATCGCTCCTCGTTGTTACCGGCCGGTAGTGTCGGGGATCACCACCCGATACACTCACTGGTCGGTCGGCGCTTAGACTCGACCTTCGGTCACGACCCGGGAAGTCCTTCCGGGGCCGTGACGCGCGACCACTGCCACACGAGAAGAGGTTCGATGAGCGCCACCGACGGCTCGGCTGTCACGCAACCGCGGAAGTTCCGTTTCGCCGCGGGTGGCGAGGGCAACGCCGAGGAGGGCGGTGCCCGGCGCTTCGTCGAGCTGGCGCGCAAGGCCGAGGAACTCGGCTACGACAGCTTCATGATCCCGGACCACCTGGGCAACCAGGTCGGACCCATGGCCGCTCTCGGTGCGCTCGCCGTCGCCACCGACAAGATCCGCCTCGGCACCGCCGTCCTCGCGAACGGCTTCCGGCATCCCGCGATCCTGGCCAAGGACGCCGCGACCGTCGACGTCCTCTCGGGCGGCCGGCTCGAACTCGGGATCGGCGCAGGGTGGATGAAGGAGGAGTTCGACAAGGCGGGCATCGCCTACGAACGTCCCGGCGTCCGGATCGAGAAGCTCGAGGAGACCCTGCAGATCCTGGACGTGCTCCTGCGCGGCCGGGAATGCAACTTCGAGGGCAAGCACTACCGCATCGACGGCCTCAAGGGCAGTCCGCGTCCGCGGCAGGGCCCGCGCCCGCCCATCGCGGTCGGCGGCGGGGGGCCGAAGATGCTCGCCCTGGCGGCGAAGTACGCCGACATCATCTCGGTGGCCACGCCCACGAATCGGGACGGCCGTTTGTTGCTGTCGGGGATCACGATGGGCAAGACTGTGGAGCGGGTGGACGTGATCCGTCGCGCAGCGGGGGATCGGTTCGATGACATCGAGCTGAACTGGACCATCACGATGATTCTCGTCACGGATGATCGGGAGCAGACTGCCGAGATGGCACTGGCTGCTCTCGACCAGGGCTTCCCCCCGAACATCGAGGTGGACGTCCGGCTCACCGTGGACGAGATCCTCGAATCGCCGTATCTCGCAATCGGTTCCTACGAGGAGATCGCCGAGCAGATCCGTAACGTGCGGGCGAAGACAGGGATGTCCTATGTGGGGGTCTTCCCTACTCAGATGGAGGCGTTCGCACCGGTGATTCCGCTGTTGGCGGGGGAATGACCGATGCGGATCTGTAACATAATCGTGATTTCGGATCGATGGACAGATTCGTGAGACGCACGGCCGGATGCTGTTGAGCTGTACAGGTACGACGATCCGCTAGCGCGAGGACAAGGACGGGGCGCAACCATGTCGAGTGGTTGTGGGATCGCTTCGACAGGGAGAAGGAATGAGCGTCGGGTTCGAAGAGTTCATCGATGAGAACGGACAGATCGTGTTGCCCGAGGGCAACACTCTGCTCGACCACCTCGAGCAGCATTTCGCCGAGAACGGCGACGATCTTGCGTACCGTTACATCGATTACTCGCGGGAACGTGACGGCGAGGTCCACGAGCTGACCTGGCAGCAGTTCGGGGTCCGCCTGCGCGCGATCGCGGCCCGGCTGCAGCAGGTCACCGAACCCGGCGACCGCGTCGCCATCCTCGCCCCGCAGGGCCTGGACTACGTCGTCTCCTTCTTCGCGGCCATCTATGCCGGCACCATCGCCGTCCCGCTGTTCGACCCCGACGAGCCCGGCCACACCGACCGGTTGCATGCCGTCCTCGGCGACTGCACGCCCAGCGCCATCCTCACCGCCACCACCTCCGCGGCCGGGGTCCGGCAGTTCTTCCGGCCGCTGCCCGCCGCGCAGCGCCCCCGCATCATCGCGGTCGACGCGATTCCCGACACCGTCGCCGAGTCGTGGACGCGACCCCGGATCGGCACCGACGACATCGCCTACCTGCAGTACACCTCCGGATCGACCCGCGTGCCCGCGGGCGTCGAGATCACCCACCGCGGTGTCCTCACCAACTGCATCCAGATGGCCGACTCCATCGAACTCAACGAGGGTTCGCGTGGTGTGACGTGGCTGCCGCTGTTCCACGACATGGGCCTGCTCACGATCATCCTGCCGGCGATCGGCGGCAAGTACATCACCATCATGAGCCCCCGCGCCTTCGTGCAGCGGCCGGGCCGGTGGATCAAGGAACTCGCCGCGGTCTCCGACGGCGCCGGCACGTTCGCCGCAGCGCCGAACTTCGCGTTCGAGCACGCGGCCGCGCGAGGACTGCCGAAGCCGGGTGAGACCCTCGACCTGAGCAACGTGATCGGCCTGATCAACGGCAGCGAGCCGGTGACCACGTCCTCGATGCGCAAGTTCAACGAGGCGTTCGCGCCGTACGGCCTGCCGAAGACCGCGATCAAGCCGTCGTACGGCATGGCGGAGGCGACGCTGTTCGTCTCGTCCACCCGGCACACCGACGAGGCCAAGGTCATCTACGTCGACCGCGACGAGCTGGGCGCCGGCCGCATCGTCAAGGTCGACAAGGAGGCGCCGAACGCCATCGCGCAGGTCTCCTGCGGTTACGTCGCGCGCAGCCAGTGGGCCGCGATCGTCGACGCGGAGACCGCCGCCGAGGTGCCGGACGGGCACGTGGGGGAGATCTGGCTGCACGGCGAGAACATCGGCATCGGGTACTGGGGACGAACTCAGGAGACCGCGGAGACCTTCCACAACACGATCGCCGACCGCCTGACCGACGGCAGTCACGCCGAGGGCACGCCTGCCGACGCGCACTGGCTGCGCACCGGCGACTACGGCGTGTACGTCGACGGCGAGCTGTACATCACCGGCCGCGTCAAGGACCTGGTCATCGTGGACGGGCGTAACCACTACCCGCAGGACCTGGAGTTCTCGGCGCAGGAGGCCAGCTCCGCGCTGCGTCCCGGCTTCGTCGCCGCCTTCGCCGTGCCGGCCAACCAGCTGCCGCAGGTGGTGTTCGAGAACTCGCACTCGGGCCTGCAGTTCGACGCCGACGATGCCTCGGAGCAGCTGGTCATCGTCGCCGAGCGTGCGCCGGGCGCGGGCAAGGCGGATCCGCAGCCGGTCGCGGACACCGTGCGGGCGGCGATCTCGGCACGGCACGGCGTGACCGCACGCGACGTCCTGCTCGTTCCGGCCGGGTCGATTCCGCGCACGTCGAGCGGCAAGATCGCGCGTCGCGCGTGCAAGGCCGCGTACATCGAGGGAACCCTGCGCGGCGGTTACACGCAGCAGGCCTTCCCCGATAGCGTTTAAACATTGTTCTCTTTCCCGGGTAGCGTGGTGGGTTGATGGCTGACACTGAAATGACCGTCGCGCAGCTGCGCGAATGGCTGCGGAACTGGATCGCCGAGGCCACCGGGCAACCGGTGGCACAGATCTCCGACGATCGTCCGATGGAGGAGTTCGGTCTCTCGTCCCGCGACGCCGTCGCGCTCAGCGGTGAGATCGAGGAACTGCTCGGCGTCACCCTCACCGCGACGATCGCGTACCAGCACCCCACCATCGCGTCGCTGGCCACGCGCATCATCGAGGGCGAGCCCGAGCTCCCGGAGGGTGACGACAGCGCCTTCTATGCCGCCGGTCCGGCCGGCCGGGCACACGACATCGCGATCGTCGGTCTCGCCACCCGGCTGCCCGGGCACGTGAGCACCCCCGCCGAGATGTGGGAGCTGCTCGCGCAGGGCCGCGACGGGATCACCGACCTCCCCGAGGGACGGTGGTCCGAGTTCGCCGACGACCCGCAGATCTCGTCCGCCATCGCCGCGGCCAACACCCGCGGCGGGTACCTCGACGACGTCAAGGGCTTCGACGCCGAGTTCTTCGCGATGTCGCCGCGCGAGGTCGAGATGGTCGACCCGCAGCAGCGTCTCGCTCTGGAACTCACCTGGGAGGCGCTCGAGCACGCCCACATTCCGGCCAGCGACCTCAAGGGCCGCCCGGTCGGTGTGTTCATCGGCAGCTCCGCCAACGACTACCAGCTCCTCGCGGTGAGCGACCCGTCCGCCGCGCATCCGTACGCGCTGACCGGCACGGCGACGTCCATCGTCGCCAACCGGGTCTCGTACTTCTTCGACTTCCGCGGCCCGTCCGTCGCCCTGGACACAGCATGCTCGTCGTCGCTCGTGGCCGTGCACCAGGCGGTGCGGGCCCTGCGCGACGGCGACGCCGTCGTGGCGCTGGCGGGCGGCGTGAACATGCTCGTCGCGCCGGCCGCGACACTCGGCTTCGACCAGCTCGGCGTGCAGGCCCCCGACGGCCGCATCAAGGCCTTCTCGGCCGACGCCGACGGCATGGTCCGCGCCGAGGGTGGTGGCCTCGTCGTGCTGAAGCGGCTCGAGGACGCCGAGCGGGACGGCGACACCGTGCTCGCCGTCATCGCCGGTTCCGCCGTCAACCAGGACGGCCGCTCCAACGGGCTGGCGGCACCGAACCCCGAGGCCCAGGTCGACGTGTTGCGCCGCGCCTATCGGGACGCGCGCATCCTGCCGTCCGGCGTCGACTACATCGAGGCCCACGGCACCGGAACCGTGCTCGGCGATCCGATCGAGGCGGACGCCCTCGGCCGGGTCGTCGGCCGCGGCCGCGACGCCGACAAGCCGGCGCTGCTCGGTTCGGCGAAAACCAACTTCGGCCACCTCGAGGCGGCCGCCGGCGCGGCGGGCCTGATCAAGGTGGTCCTCGCGATGCAGGAGAACCATCTGCCGGCGACGCTGAACTACACGGCGCCGAACCCGTACATTCCGTTCGAGCAGGCCCGCCTGAAGGTCATCCCCGAGGGCTCCGAGTGGCCGCGCTACACCGGCAAGGCGATCGCCGGCGTCTCCGGGTTCGGCTTCGGCGGCACCAACGCGCACGTCGTGGTCCGCGAGTACACCGGCCCCGAGGCAGACACGGGGACACCGGCACCGGCCGAGCCGGAGTCGAGCGAAAGTGTCGTTCCGTCGGCGCAAGGAGCCGAAGGGCACGTTCGCTCGGACGAGAACGCCGAGCGCCCGGTGCTGCTCGCGGTGTCCGCGGCGATGCCGTCGCGCCGTCGCCGGGCCGCCGCCGACCTCGCCGACTGGCTCGAGACGGAGGCCGGCAGCACCACGCCGCTCGCCGACGTCGCCCGCACCCTCTCCCGCCGCAACCACGGGCGCTCGCGTGCCGTCGTGATCGCCACGACCCGCGCCGAGGCCATCGCCGGGTTGCGCGCCGTCGCCGCCGGTAAGCCCGCCCAGGGCGTGTTCTCCGCCGACGCCCCCGCCGCCAACGGGCCGGTGTGGGTGCTGTCCGGATTCGGGTCGCAGCACCGCAAGATGGCCAAGCAGCTGTACCTCGAGAACCCGGTGTTCGCGGCGGCCGTCGACGAGATCGACGAGCTGATCGAGGACGAGGCGGGCTACTCCATGAAGGAGAAGTTCCTCGACGACGCCCAGGACTACGACGTCGAGACCTCGCAGGTCGGCATCTTCACCATCCAGGTCGCCCTCGCGAAGTTGCTGCGCCACCACGGCGCCGAGCCGTCCGCCGTCGTCGGCCACTCCATGGGTGAGGCCGCCGCCGCATACATCTCGGGTGGTCTGTCGCTCGAGGACGCCGTCCGCGTCATCTGCGCGCGCTCGCGCCTGATGGGTGAGGCCGAGGCGCTGCTCGAGGGCGACGACATCCGCCTCATGGCACTCGTCGAGTACAGCGCCGCGGAGATCGAGCAGGTCCTCACCGACTACCCGCACCTCGAGGTCTGCGTCTACGCCGCGCCGACACACACCGTGATCGGCGGCCCGCAGGCCGAGGTCCACGCGATCGTCGCGCGGGCGGAGTCGGAGGAGAAGCTCGCCCGCGTGCTGCAGACCAAGGGCGCCAGCCACACCTCGCAGGTGGATCCGCTCCTCGGCGAGCTCGCCGCCGAACTCGCCGGCATCGAGCCGCACCGGCTGAAGGTCGACGTGTACTCGTCGGTCGACCAGGACACCCACTACCGCGCCGGGCACGAGCCCATCCACCAGGTCGAGTACTGGACCAAGGGGCTGCGGCACAGCGTCTACTTCACCAACGCGGTGAAGCTGGCCGTCACCGACGGGCACACCACCTTCGTCGAGCTGGCCCCCAATCCGGTCGCGCTGATGTCCGTGGCCGCGACGGCATACGCGGCCGGGGTCATCGACACCCAGCTGATCCAGACCCTCAAGCGCAAGGAGGACGAGCCGCTGGGCGTGCTCACCGCCCTCGCGCAGCTGTACGTGCACGGCCACACCGTGGACCTGCACAGCCTGCTCCCCGCCGGCGCGTACGCCGATCTGCCGCGGACGGTGTTCCTGCGCAAGCCGTTCTGGCTCGAGACCCGCATCGGGACGGGCGGCAGTGCCCGCGTGCCCGGTGCGCACGTCGCGCTGCCCGACGGCCGGCACGTGTGGGAGGTGCGCGCCGACGCCGTCACCGACCTCGGCGAACTCGCCGTCGCCGCCGCGTCGCAGGTGCTCGCCGACGTCACCCTCACCGCGTCCGTCCCGTACGGCGACGTCCCCGCCACCGGCACCCTCACGACCACGCTGACCCGGCACCTCGGCGGCGCGTCGCTGCACGTGCACGGGCGTGACGCGGCGGACGGCGAGTTCCGGTTGCTGTTCGACGCGGTCGTCGCCTCCGGTGATGCACTGCCGGCCCCCGCCCCGGCGCCCGCGCCGGCCGAGCGTTCCGCCGGCCCGGTCGAGACGCTGCCCGAGGTGGTGGAGACCTTCGGCGACAAGTGGGATCCGAACGGGTCGCAGACCCTCGAGGATCGGCTGGCGCTGATCGTCGCCGAATCGATGGGCTACGCGCCCGAGGACCTGCCCGTCGAGATCCCGCTGATCGAGCTGGGCCTGGACTCGCTCATGGCGGTGCGGATCAAGAACCGCGTCGAGTACGAGTTCGACATCCCGCAGTTGCAGCTCGCCGCGGTGAAGGACGCCAGCCTGCGCGACGTCGCGAAGTACCTGCGGTACGCCGTGGAGAACCGCGAGGAGGTCGCCGCGCTGGCCGCACAGCAGGCCGCGGACCGCGACACCGCCGAGCGGGAGGACGCGGCGCTCGAGCTGCCTCCGATCTCGCCGGTGGAGGACACCGGGGTGGTGCACGAGGCCGAAGCGATCCTGGAGGCTGCCGAGGCCGCAGACGCTGGGAAGGCAGACGCTGGGAGGGCCGGGGCGAGCACCGACGAGGCCACCGACGTCACCGACCGGCAGGCGGTCGCGGAGGCCTCCGGCACCGACGTGCCGCCGCGCGACGCCGCCGAGCGGCTCACGTTCGCGACCTGGGCCGTGATCACCGGACAGTCCGCGAAGGGCATCTTCAACACCCTGCCGATCCTCGACGACGAGACAGCCGAGCGTCTCGCCGCCCGGCTGACCGAGCGGGCGAACGGCGAGATCACCGTGGACGACGTGCTCGACGCCGAGACCATCGAGCAGCTCGCCGAGAGCGTGCGCCGGCACCTCGAATCGGCGGATCGCATCGACGGGCTCGTCCGTACGCTGCGCCCGCGGCCCGAGGGCTCGAACGCCGTGCCGGTGTTCGTGTTCCACCCCGCCGGCGGATCCACCGTCGTGTACGAGCCGCTCCTGCGCCGGTTGCCCGAGGGCACCCCGATGTACGGCTTCGAACGCACCGAGGGCCCGATCGAGCAGCGCGCCCAGGAATACCTGCCGCAGATCAAGGCGATCCAGGGCGACGGTCCGTACGTGCTGTACGGCTGGTCGCTCGGTGGTGTGCTCGCCTACGCGGTCGCCCGGCTGCTGCGGGCCGAGGGCAAGGACGTGCGGATCGTCGGTCTCATCGACACGGTCATGGCGGGGGAGAAGGTCGAGGACACCCCCGAGGAGATCACCGCGCGCTGGCAGCGATACGCGCGGTTCGCGAAGAAGACCTACGGGGTCGACGCTCCGCTGCCGTACGACAAGCTCGCCGCGACGGACGACGAGGGTCAGGTGCGCATCCTCATGGACCTGCTCAAGATGAGCGGCACGAAGATCCCCGGCGGCATCATCGAGCACCAGCGCACGTCGTGGCTGGACAACCGGGCCATCCAGACGGCGAAGCTCGAACCGTACGACGGCGACGTGGTGCTGTACATGGCGGACCGCTACCACGACGACGCCATCGAGCTCGAGCCCGCATTCGGGACCAGGCAGCCCGACGGTGGCTGGGGTGAGTCGGTCCGTAATCTGGAGGTCATCCGTGTCGGCGGCGATCACCTCCAGGTGGTCGACGAGCCGTACATCGGGAAGGTGGGGGCCGACCTGACACGCAAGCTGGCCGACATCGAGGCCACGAGGAGCTGATCGAGTAGTGACCACGACGACGGCCGAGAAGCTGGCCGAGCTGCGCAAGAATCTCGAGATCGCCAAGGAGCCGGCCGGGGAGGCCGCGGTGGCCAAGCGCGCCGCAAAGGGCATCCCCAGCGCCCGCCAGCGCATCGACATGCTGCTCGATCCGGGCAGCTTCGTCGAGATCGGTGCGTTGATGAAGACGCCCGGCCGCGACGACGCGCTCTACGGTGACGGCGTCGTCGTCGGTCACGGCACCGTCGAGGGCCGGCCCGTCGCGGTGTTCTCGCACGATCAGACCGTGTTCGGCGGCAGCGTCGGCGAGATGTTCGGCCGCAAGGTCGCGGCGATCCTCGACTTCGCGCTGAAGATCGGCTGCCCGGTGGTCGGCATCAACGACTCCGGTGGCGCGCGGGTGCAGGACGCGGTGACGTCGCTGGCGTGGTACGCGGAACTGGGCAAGCGGCACGAGCCGCTGTCGGGGCTGTGCCCGCAGGTGTCGATCATCCTCGGCAAGTGCGCCGGTGGCGCCGTGTACGCCCCCATCAACACCGACGTGGTCGTGGCCACCGAGGAGGCGTACATGTTCGTCACGGGACCGGACGTCATCAAGTCCGTCACCGGTGAGGACGTCAGCCTCGACGAGCTCGGCAGCGCCCGCAAGCAGGCCGAGTACGGCAACGTGCACCACGTCGCGCCGGACGAGAAGGCCGCGTTCGAGTGGGCCCGCAAGTACCTGAGCTACATGCCGTCGAACGCGCAGGAGAAGCCCCCGGTGATCAATCCGGGGCTCGAACCGGAGATCACCCCGGACGATCTCGAGCTCGACACGTTCATGCCCGACGCGGACAACTCCGGCTACGACATGCACGACATCCTGCTCAAGATCTTCGACGACGGCGACTTCTTCGAGATCCGCTCGCAGGTCGCCCCGAACATCATCACCGGCTTCGCCCGCGTCGACGGCCGGCCCGTCGGGGTGGTGGCGAACCAGCCGCTGTACCTGTCCGGGGCGCTCGACGCCGCGAGTTCGGACAAGGCCGCGCACTTCGTGCGGGTGTGCGACGCGTACGACATTCCGCTGGTGTTCGTCGTCGATACCCCCGGCTTCCTGCCGGGCGTGGAGCAGGAGAAGATCGGGGTCATCAAGCGCGGCGGCCGGTTCCTGTTCTCGTTCGTCGAGGCGTCGGTGCCCAAGGTCACCGTGGTGGTGCGCAAGTCCTACGGCGGTGGCTACGCGGTGATGGGGTCGAAGCAGCTCGGCGCGGACGTGAACTTCGCGTGGCCGACGGCACGGATCGCGGTGATGGGCGCCGAGAGTGCGGTGGCGGTCATCGGCCGTCGCCAGATCGAGGCCGCGGGCGAGAACGCGCCGGCGGTGCGTCAGCAGCTGATCAACTTCTACAACGAGCACATCGCGACGCCGTACATCGCGGCCGAACGCGGCTACATCGATGCGGTGATCGAGCCGCACAAGACGCGTCTGGAGATCCGCAAGGCGCTGACGTTGCTGCGCGACAAGAAGGTGTTCAAGAACCCGCGCAAGCACCACCTGCTTCCGCTCTAGTGGTGGGCCGAATGTCACATTGCGTCGATCGTATCGACGCAATGTGACATTCGGTTCGTCGCGCGGGGTTACCGCAACCGGACATCGGGCCGTGGACGTTCGAGACCCTGCTGATAAGCCGCCGCAAGGTCGGCGAGCACGACCGCCGGTTCGTGCCGGATCTGCCTGGGCAGATGGGTGACGACGATGATCCCGTGCCGCTGCATGACGGCCCGGCGCCGCATCGTCGCCTCGTGATCTCGTGCGCTGAGATGATGTGCGAACGAGTCGATCTCCCACGCCAGTGCCACGGCGTCGAGCCAGCCGTCCGGACGGGCGATCCAGGTTCCGTTCGAGTCCTCGACCTCGCGGTTGTGCACCATTGCGGGCAGGCCCGAGGTGGAGTACAGCTTCTGGGCCTTGATCTCGGCGACCGAGTGCGCATCGTCGACGAGCTCCTGGATCACCTTGCGGGGCACCGCCGTTCCTCGGCTGCTGCCGTCTGCAAGCTCGCGTGCCAGATGGTCCACGGTGACATCGCCGCGTTGGAGTGCGGCGGCGAACAAGGCGCGGCAGTCGTCCGTTCGTGACGTGCGCCGTCCGGCATCGAGCAGGCTGCGCGCGACGGGTGCGATCCGCAGCGTGCCCTTGCGTACGGGTTCGGGTACACGCCAACTACGTTCGACAGTGACGAACGAGAAGTTCCTGCGATGCCGATTTTGCGGGATGAGCAGCAGGATGTCGCTCTTCGTCGCCGAGGGGGCGTATCCGTGTACGCCGAGCGCGGCGTGGCCGGAGATGACGGCCTCGTCGCCTCCGTACATCTGCGCTGCCGTCTGTCGGTGCAGTTGGGTGAGCGGGCCGCTGTGCAGGGCAACGACACCGGGCAGAATCCGTTGCCACGGACCACCCTTCCGGCAACGACCGGAAATTGTGCTGCTGCTCATCCCGCAACCCAACAGTGTCGAGGTGCGGATGATGCCGTTGACACTCAACCCGACGAGCTGTTCGACGTCGTCCCCCCACGTACCGCGTCTCATGCCGCACATGATCACCGGAAAATGCCGCGTTCGAGGGGCACAACGGGAGGGTGGGGGAAATCTGTGGATGAACCGTGTGGTTGTGGACTACCTGTCCTCGACGGACGGACGGACGGACGGACGGGCGGGCGGACGGACGGGCGGACGGGCGGACGGGCGGACGGACCGAATGTCACATGGGTTCGATTCGATCGACGCGATGTGACATTCGGTCCGAACGGTCAAGGGGCGACCCAGGTCCCGACTCCTGGGAGGTACGTGAAGCCGTTCGGGACGGTGACGGTGGCGACGATTCGGCCGGAGCCGGTCTCGGCGCGGGGTGTACCGGTCATCCCTCCGCCGAGCACCGGCCGGGACGGGAGTTCGTTGGTCCCGCTGGCCCCGGTGGTGAGGTTGGTCCAGGAGATCTTGCAGTAGCACCACATGCTGCCGCCGAACCAGCTGATGCCGGGCTCGTCGGGGTCGACGCGCACCGTGACCGCTTCGTTCACCATGGCGCCCCCGTAACCGAACGAGCCGGACTCGCCCGATCCGATGACACGCGAGAGCGTCGTGGCGGTTTCGGGAGCGGCGACGGCCACTGGGGCGGTTGCCACGCCGGCTCCGAGAACCGCGGCGGTAACGGCCGCGAGCCCGAATGCACGCTTCTTCGACATACAGTTCCTTCCGTAGCCGGCCCACCCCCGCTGGCCCGATGAACAGTTCGCGATCGAGCAGAATCGAACATTCGTGACATCGCGCCCGAACCGGACGCCGTTACCGGCGGCGCGACTGCCGTTGACCGAATGTCACATTCGGTCGATAGAGGCGAAGCGATGTGACATTCGGTCCAACGGGCACGAGGTCCGCACGCGGGATCGGCGGCAGAAGGGTGGCCTACTCGTACACGCGCAGCGTGGCCGGGTTCCACAGCCCGGAGCGGGTGACCTCGGCGGTCTGCGGCTGTGCCGGCACCGCGTCCGGGTAGAACCGCACGTACCGCTCGAGCGAGCCCCAGTCGCGGGCCCAGTCGTTCTTCAGATACGTGGGGATCTGCTCGGGGCGCGCGAGGGCCTCGGTGAAGCCGAGGGGGCCGCCGTTGTCCGCGGACTGCCAAGTGTCGGTGGAGGATACGGCCAGCGGTCGGTCCGGCAGGATGCGGTAGTTCGGCATCTCGGCGATGCCGTAGCGGTGGTCGAACGGGCGCTGGCAGGGGAACTGCAGGCCGACCGCCCAGTCGAGCAGCACCGGCTGCTGGGAGCCGACCACGGCGTCGAGCGTCTCGAGTTTCGGCACGCGCGGCGGGGTGAACGCCAGCCACTGGTCGCCGGTGAGGTTGGGGTCGTTGGCGACGATGCGGACGGCGTCGGTGTCGGCGGGCAGCTCCGACAGCGGGATGCGCAGGTTCCGCCACGACGGCGCGGGCCCGATGTCGCGCGGCAGATAGGTGCCCTGCGGCTCGACGGTGCCGTCGGGCAGGCGCCTGCCGTACTCGACGAGCAGCGACTGCCCGTAGGTGGTGGCGCCGGTGTCGTCGACGGACCAGATGCGGCCCGCTGCCGAGATGACGACGAGCGGCGCGTCGTCGGTGCGCTCGGGCAGCCCGTACCAGCTCGACGTGAGCAGCGCCGGTTCCTGCACGCCCTCCTGGTAGCTGCCGAGCACGGGGGTGACGGCCGGGTCGAGGCCGAACGGCAGCTTGGCGTCGGAGCCGTTGACGGTGCGGGCGCCGGTGCCGCCGGTGGTGCCGCCGCCGGCGCCGGTCTCGAACGTCGGCCCGACGCTCTGGTTGTCGGTGTTGCCCTGGCCGGGCTTGACCTCGACGTAGTCGGCCGTGAGGTCCGACGGGATGCCGTTGGGATCGAAGCCCACGGGTTCGGCGCCGGCGAGGGCGTCGCCGCCGCGGGGTGGGTTGTCCGGGTCGACGATGGGCGCGAGCCGACCGGAGTTCGGGTCCGATTCGACGAGGACGTCGTCGGCCAGCCCGCACGTCTGGCCGGCGAGCGCGCCGACGTTGGACCGGGCGAGCGAATACGCCGGATACTGCGATACCGCGCCCTTGAGCAGCGACAGCACCTCGAAGAGCACCATCGCTCCGGCGACGACGGTCAGGGGCGCCGCGGCGAACTTGCGGATCCGGCGGCCCTTGCGGGTCGTGGGTCTGGGTTGCGGCGGCGCGTAGCCCTCCCGCAGGTACTGCCACGCGACGAGCCCGAGGGCGAGCCCGAAGAGGATCAGGAACAGTGAACTGGACTGGTTGCCCTTGAAGGAGACGGTCTTGTCGAACCACGGGATGCCGTAACTCGACACGTACCACCAGCCGTTGATGCCCGCGAACGACACGGCCAGCACGAACAGCAGTCCGGCGAGGAAGATCGTGCGGTTGCGCCGCGACCGCAGCGCGCTCGCGGAGACGACGACCGCGGTGAGGGCCGCGAGGGACCCCGCGATGCCCGCGTACGCCCCGAAGTGGTGGGTCCACTTCGTGGGGTTGAACATCATGAAGAAGATCGTGCCGAAGACGATGCCGATCAGCCGCCACGACGGTCCCGTCGCGACGCCGGGGATCCGGCGCCGGCGCAGCAGCACCAGCAGCGACGTGAACAGGCACAGCAGCATGACGAGGAACGCGAACCGGCGGGCGAGCGAGCCGTCGACGGTCTGCACGAACAGGTAGTAGTAGCGGAGGAAGTCGTTCCACCACTCCTCGTTCGGGCCGATGATCGTGCGCACGCGGGTGGCCTCGAGCACGGCGGCGAGGGTCTGGTCGGAGAACACGACGACGAGCACGAGCGTGCCGGCGGCGGCGATCGGGGCGAGCAGCGGCAGCGTCCCGACCTCGCGGTGGCGGCGCACGACGATCCGGGTCATGGGCCGGATGCCGGCGAGCAGGGCGGCGATACACATCAGGCCGGTCGGGGCGGCGGCGAGGGTGAACGCGCCGATCATCACGGCCGTCGCGGCCGGCAGCAACCGGCCCGTGGCGATCGCCCGTTCGATCGAGCACCAGGTCAGCAGGGCGCCGAGCGCGACGATCGGCTCCGGACGCAGGCCGTTGTTGTAGGGCAGCCAGAAGGCGAGGAACACCAGGCCGCCGGTCCACAGGGCGACGGTGTTGTGCCGGACGGCCCGCCCGAGGCGGGGCACCACCTCGCGGCTGATCACCATCCAGCAGGTGATGCCGGCGAGCAGGGCGGGCAGGCGCATCCAGACGCTGGCGGTGGAGATCTCGGCGAACGCGGCGAGCACGTCGTAGTACCAGCCGAAGGGGGCCTCGGGGACGCCGAACCAGCGGAAGTAGTTGGCCATGTAGCCGGAGTGCTCGGACACCCGGGCCATGGTCAGCAGGTAGCCGTCGTCGGAGGTGTTCGCTCCGAAGAAGTGCCACCCGACGAGGGTGCCGACGACGACCGCGTCGACACCGGTGAACTTCCACCAGCGCGACGGCAGGAAGCGGCGATGTCCCCGGCCGTCGGTGCCGTCGAGTTTGGCGAGCGCACCGACCGCCAGCGCGGTCGACAGGGCCGCCAGGATCATGGCGAGGAGCTTGACCACCGTCGGCGACGACGAGAACCGGGAGTCGACGTCGACGGTCACCGACATGCCGGGCACCGGGGTGTCCAGGTCGCTGAACACGCCGACGACGAGGGGTCGCAGATCGCCGGTCAGCTCACCGGCGCGCGGGTTGCCGTTCTCGTCGCTCAGGCCGACGAACTCCGCGGTCGTGCGGTCGACGTCGGAGAAGATGCTGATCTCGGCGCACGCGGCGGACTCGACGTCGCTGCGCGGGGCGGTGGCCACGACGACGTTGCGGTCGAGAACGTCGACGTTCTCGGCGCCCACCCGCACGAACATCGCGTTGAGTGCGGCGCCCTCACCGCTCGGCGGCGCGGTCGCGAGGAGCATGCCGCCGCCGGGCGGCATGCCGGCGACGGCGGTGCACGGCACGGTCGCGCTCAGCTGCAGCGGCACCTGCGACATGAGCGGCACCTCGACCGGTCCGGTCGAGCCGTTCTGCGGCCAGGTGACGGTGGCTTCGGTGACCTTGACGGGCAGGAACGGGGTCGCGACGGCGAGGAGCACACCGAGCAGGCCCGCCACCACGGCGACGAGCCGGGCGGTGCGGTACTGCGCCCGCAGATCCCGGGCAACCGGCGGCCGCGAAACGGCTGCGGAGGGGGCGGGAACTGTGGTCACGTCGTCGGGCACGATTGTCGATGGTATCGGGCGCAGATGAGCGGACGCACCGTCCCTACCGCCGCGTAGGACCTCATTCACGCATTACGGGCACACCGTCGCGGATCGGGCCGGGTGTCCACCAGCCCCAGCGGACGACGTCCTCGGTGGTGATTTCGGCAGGTGTCGCGCCCGGATCGATGGGCGCGTACCGCTCCAGCGAGCCCCAGTCGCGGTCCCAGTCGTGATTCAGATAGGTGGGGACGGTCTCGGCGGTGAGCAGCAGCGGTATCCAGCCGAGCGGGCCGCCACCGACGTCGTCCTGCCAACCGTTGGTGGAGTCGGCCCCGACCCGGTCGGGCAGGATCCGGAACTCGGGGACCTCGGCGACACCGTAGCGGTGGTCGAAGGGACGCTGGCAGGGGAACGCCAACCCCACCGACCAGTCGAGCAGGACCGGTGCCGTGGAGCCGACGACGGTGTTCAGCGTCTCGAGGCGGGGCATCCGCGGCGGCGTGACCGCCACCCACTGGTCGGGTGCCAGGTTGCCGTCGGTCACCACCAGCCGGACGGTGTCGGCGTCGGCGGGGATCCGGTCGCTCGGCACCCGCAGGTTGCGCCACGACGGAGACGGTCCGATGTCGATGGGCGCGACGCGGGCCAGCGGCTCGACGCTCGACCCGTCGCCGGTGCGGCCGAACTCGAGCAGCACGTCCGCGCCCGGGGTGAGGACGCCGTCGGGGTCGACGTAGTGCACGCGACCGGCGACGGTGACCACCAGCAGCGGCGTGGCGTCGGTGCGCTCGGGCAGCGCATACCAACCGGACTCGAGCACGGCTTCCTGCTGCGCGCCGGTGCGGTAGCTGCCGAGCACGGGGGTGCGGGCGGGGTCCAGGCCGAACGGCAGCGCGACGGTGCTGTCGTTGATGCCGGCGGCACCGCGGCCGCCGCCGGTGCCGGCGCCCGTGGAGGTGGTGGTGCCGCCCTCCTCGGTGTCGACCGTGTTGGCGCCGCCCGTGGTGGAGATCTCCTCGTCGGCGGTGAGATCGAGGGCGACGCCGTTCGGGGTGAAGCCGTCGGCGGTGCCGGCGCCGAGGGCTCCGGCGACGTCGCCGTCGACGGGGGCCAGCGCGGTGGCATTCGGGTCGGTCTCGACGAGGACGTCGTCGGCGAGGCCGCAGCTGCCGCCGGTCAGGGCGGCGGCGTTGGACCGGGCGATCGAGTACGCCGGATACTGCGCGACCGCGCCCTTGACGAGCGAGAGCACCTCGAACAGGACCACGCCCGCGGCGACGACGGTCAGCGGTGCCGAGGCGATCGCCTTCACGCGGCCGTTGCGGTCGGGTTTCGGGGTGGCGAACGGTTCACGCAGATGGAACCAGGCGGCGACGCCGAGTGCGACCAGGGCCAGCGCCAGCAGGCCGGTGGAGAAGGCGCGTCCGGAGATCGACGGCGGCTTGTCCCACCAGGGAATCCCGTAGCTGGAGACGTACCACCAGCCGTTGGAGCCGGTGAATGCGAGCGCCAGCACGAACAGCACCCCGGCGGTGAAGAGCGCGCGGTTGCGGGCGGAGCGGATGCCGACGGCGCCGACCCCGACCGCGGCGAGCGCGGCGACGGATCCGGCCAGTCCGGCGTACACGCCGAAGTGGTGGGTCCACTTGGTCGGGGTGAGCATCATCAGCAGCAGGGACGCGAAGACGATGCCGAGGATGCGGCGCGACGGCCCGAGGGCAGTGCCGGGGATGCGGCCCTTGCGCAGGATCAGCATCACGCACACGATCAGGCACAGCAGCATGACGAACACGCCGAACCGGCGGCTGAGGGATCCGTCGGGGGAGACGGTCAGCAGCGCGTCCCAGCGCAGCCGTTCGTCGAACCACGGCACGTTGGGTCCGACCGCCGAGCGCACCCGGGTCGCCTCGAGCACCGACGCGAGGGTCTGGTCGGCGAAGACGACAACGAGGACGACGGTGCCCGCGGCGAGGATGGCGGCGATGGGCGGGATCACCCCGACGAGCCGGCGGCGGCCGACCAGCCGGACGACGACGGGTCGCGCCCCGGCGACGAGCGCGGCGACCGCGATGAGTCCCGTGGGGCCGGCGGCGAGGGAGAAGGCGGCGAGCAGCACGGCGATCGCGGCGGGCAGCATGCGGCCGGTGGCGACGGCGCGTTCGATCGAGCACCAGGTGAGCAGGGCGCCGAGCGCGATGACGGGCTCGGGTCGCAGGCCGTTGTCGTACGGCAGCCAGAAGGCGAGGAACACCAGTCCCGCGGTCCACAGCGCGATGCGGTTGCGGCGGACGGCGACGCCGAGCCGGGGGATGACCTCGCGGCTGATGACCATCCAGCATGCGATCGCGGCGAGCAGGGCGGGCAGCCGCATCCACACGCTGGCGGTGGAGACCTTCGCGAGCAGGACGAGCACGTCGTAGTACCAGCCGAACGGGGCCTCGGGGACGCCGAACCACCGGTAGTAGTTGGCCATGTAGCCGGCCTCGTCGGAGGCGCGGGCCATGGTGAGGATGTAGCCGTCGTCGGAGGTGTTGGCGCCGATGACGTGCCACAGCAGCAGCGTGCCCACGACGACCGCGTCCACTGCGGTGAACCGCCACCAGTGCGCGGGCAGGACCCGGCGGGCGCGGCGGTTGTCGACGCCGTCGAGCCGGTGCAGCGCCACGAGCGACAGCAGGGTCGCGAGGATGCACACGAGCATCGCGACGAACTTGACCAGCGTCGGGGTGGAGGTGAACCGCGAGTCGAGGGCGGCGCGGACGGACAGCCGCTCGGCGTCCGGGCCGGAGGTGAGGGTTTGCGCCGACCCCTGCAGGTCGGAGTAGACGCCCACCATCTGCGGCCGGTGATCGCCGTCGAGCGTCGCGATGTGGTGCCCGTCCTCGTGTTGCTCGAGGCCGACGATCTCGGCGGCGGTGCGGTCGGCGTTGGCGGCGACGGTGACGGCCGTGCATTTGTGTTCGTCGTCGACCGGTGCCGACACGACCACCGAGTTGCGCAGCACCACCTCCATGGTGACGGGCCCCCCGTCGGTGCCGGGGACGGTCCGGATCACGAGGGCGTTCTCGGTCGCGTCGGGGGCGTCCGGCGGCACGGTCGAGACCAGGGTGCCGCCGTCGTCGCCGAGCAGCGGGAAGGCCGAGCACGGCACGCTCGCGCGCAGTTCGAGGGGGGCGTAGGAGACGAGGGGTGCCTCGACGTTGGTCAGGTCGGTGCCCTGCGGCCAGCTGACGGTGGCGGCCTCCTGCCGGACCGGCAGGAAGGGCACCGCCAAGGCGAGCAGCACGCCGAGCAGTCCGCTGACCGTCGCGACGATCCTGGCCGTGCGCACGCGCGCCTTGGTATCGGCGTAAGCGGGCGTTTCGGGCGAAAGGACATCGACGGGCACAAGGATCGATGCTAGGCGAGGGACGGGGAGGCGGGGGTGGCCTCCTCCGGTCAGGAGGCGGCCTCGTGCTCGGCGGGATCGTCCGTCAGGTCGCCGGCCAGGTCGTCGAGGGAGAGTCCGAGTACCCGGGCGAGCGCGGTGACGGTGAAGAAGGCGGGCGTGGCGATGCGTCCGGTCTCGATCTTCCGGAGCGTCTCGACGGAGATTCCGGCCTCGCCGGCGATCGTGGCCATGCCGGCGGTGCCGCGCGCCGCGCGGAGGCGTTCGCCGAGTCGTCGCCCTCGTTCGAGTTGGGCCGGAGTAAGCGGTTCGCGCACCATTCCCGTATAGTAATACCGGTATTTCTATTGGAGGTGAGATGGTCGAGTTGAAGACGCCCGGCGAGATCGAGGCGATGCGCGCCGCCGGTGCCGTGGTCGCGGAGGCGCTGGCAACCGTGCGGGCCCACGCGGGAATCGGGGTCTCCCTGAAGGACCTCGACGACGTCGCCGCCGAGGTCCTCCGCGCCGCCGGCGCGACCTCCCCGTTCCTCGGCTACCACCCGGACTGGGCGCCGTCGCCGTTCCCCGGCGTCGTGTGCGCGAGCGTCGGCGACGCCGTCGTCCACGGCATTCCCGGGGGGTACCGGCTTCGTGACGGTGACCTGGTGAGCATCGACTGCGGGGCGGTGCTCGACGGCTGGTGCGGGGACGCCGCTGTGAGCTTCACCGTCGGGACCGCCGACCGCGAGGCCCTCGCCCTGATCGCCGCGACGGAAGAGGCCCTCGCGCGCGGCATCGCCGCGGCCGTGCCGGGAAACCGTCTCGGTGACATCGGCGCGGCGATCGGCGGATACGTCCGGTCCTGCGGCTACGGCATGCTCGCCGACCACGGCGGTCACGGCATCGGCCGCCACATGCACGAGGACCCGCACGTGCCCAACGAGGGCCGGGCGGGGCGCGGGATGCGGTTGCGGCCGGGGCTGGTACTGGCCGTCGAGCCGATGCTGCACGCCGGGGGCGGCGACGCCTACCGGCACGACCCGGACGGATGGACGCTGCGCACCGCCGACGGCAGCCGGGCCGCGCACTGCGAGCACACCGTCGCGATCACCGAGGACGGACCGGTCGTCCTCACCTCCCGCTGACGGTGTATCGCCCTCGGTCGTACCGGTCCGACCTGCGACGAAGCGACCCCGGCAGGCACTAGCATCGGCCTATGGCCCGGGCGAGGACGATCGGCGAGGCCCTGCGTGACGCGGGCATCCCCGAGGTGTTCGACGACACCACCACCCGGGCCCTCTACTCGTCCGACGCCTCGCTCTACCGGGTACCCCCGCAGGCGGTGGTGCGGCCCCGCGAGGTCGACGACGTCGCCACCGCGCTCGAGGTGTGCCGCCGGCACGGCGTTCCGCTCACCTCACGCGGCGGCGGAACCTCCGTCGCCGGCAACGCCGTCGGCCCCGGCGTCGTACTCGACTTCGCCCGCCATCTCGACCGGGTCCTGCGGATCGACCCCGAGGCGCGCACGGCGACCGTGCAGCCCGGCGTCGTCCAGTCCGAACTGCAGCGCGCCGCCGCCCCGTACGGACTGCGCTTCGGACCCGACCCGTCCACCCACAACCGCTGCACCGTCGGCGGGATGATCGGTAACAACGCCTGCGGTGCCCGCACCCTCGGCTACGGCCGCACATCCGACAACGTGCTCGGGCTCGAGGTGCTCACCGGCGCGGGCCGGCACCTGTCGCTGCCCGACGACGCTCCCGTTCTCGAATCGCTGCGCCGGCTCACGCTCGACCACCTCGCCACCATCCGCACCGAGTTCGGCCGGTTCGGCCGGCAGGCTTCCGGCTACGCCCTCGAACACCTTTTGCCCGAGAACGGGTTCGACGTCCTGCGCTTCTTCGTCGGCAGCGAGGGCACACTCGGTGTCGTCACCGAGGCGACGGTGCGGCTCGTCGCCGACCCCGCGGTGCGCGTGCTGGTGGCCCTCGGCTACCCCGACATCGCGACGGCGGGCGACGCCGCGCACACCTTGCTCGGCTTCGGTCCGACCGCGTGCGAGGGACTCGACTCGCGGATCGTCGACGTCGTGCGCGCGCGGCGCGGCGCGGCGGCCGTGCCCCCGCTGCCGCGGGGGGCGGCATGGCTGTTCGTCGAACTGTCCGGTGACGACGCCGACGAGGTCCTGACGCGGGCGCGATCCGTCGAACACGCTGCGGCGGCAGTGGATTCGCTGATCGTGACCGACCCGGACAAGGCCGCGCAGCTGTGGCGCATCCGGGAGGACGGGGCGGGACTGGCCGGGCGCAGCCCCGCCGGACTGCCCGCCCACTCCGGCTGGGAGGACGCCGCCGTCCCGCCGGAACGGATGGGGGAGTACCTGCGCGAATTCGAGTCGCTGCTGTCCCGGTACGGCGTGACCGGCTATCCGTACGGTCACTTCGCCGACGGCTGCATCCACATCCGCCTCGACGTACCGCTCGAGATGCCCGGGATTTTCCGCGAATTCCTTTTCGCTGCAGGAGAACTCGCGGCGTCGTTCGGGGGGTCGATGTCGGGCGAGCACGGCGACGGCCGGGTGCGCAGCGAACTGCTGCCCCTGATGTACTCGCCGGCCGCGCTGCGGCTGTTCGGCGCCGTCAAGGCGGTGCTCGACCCCGAGGGCCTGCTCAATCCCGGTGTGCTCGTCGACCCGGCCCCCGTGGACCGGGACCTCCGGATTCCGGCCGCGCACCGGGTCCGGGACGAGCTCGCCTTCCGGTACACGGGCGACGACGGCGACTTCCGGCAGGCCGTGCACCGCTGCACCGGCGTCGGCAAGTGCCGCGCCGACACCGCCGGCCTCGGCGGGGTGATGTGCCCGTCCTACCTGGCGACCCGGGAGGAGAAGGACTCCACCCGCGGCCGGGCCCGGGTCCTGCAGGAGATGCTCAACGGCACGCTCGTCACCGGGTCCTGGCGCTCACCGGAGGTGCACGAGGCCCTCGAGCTGTGCCTGGCGTGCAAGGGCTGTGCCTCCGACTGCCCGACCGGTGTCGACATGGCGACGTTCAAATCCGAAGTGCTGCATCAGAGTTACCGGGGTCGGCTCCGTCCCGCCTCGCACTACACGCTGGGACGGCTCCCGCGCTGGGCGGCGCTGGCCGGCCGCGCACCACGCGTCGTGAACACCCTCGCCAAGCTGCCGGGGGTGGCGTCCGCCGGGCTGACCCTCGCCGGTGTGGACCGGCGTCGCCGTGTACCCGAGTTCGCGCCCCGCACGTTCCGCCGCTGGTTCGCGGACACGGCGGGCGAGCGTCGCACGGACGGCGCGCCCGTCCTGCTGTTCGTCGACACTTTCACCGAGTACTTCACGCCGGAGGTGGCGATCGCCGCGGTGCAAGTCCTCGAGGCCGCCGGTCGCCGGGTGTGCGTGACCGAACGGCAACAGTGCTGCGGGCTGACGTGGATCACCACCGGCCAGCTGGATACGGCCCGGAAGATCCTGGGCCGCACCATCTCCGCGCTGTTCCCGACCGGAATTCCGATCGTGGGGCTCGAGCCGTCGTGCACCGCGGTCCTGCGCTCCGACGCCGTGGAGCTGCTCGGGTTCGAACCCGCACGCGCCGTCGCCGACTCGACGGTGACGCTGGCCGAACTGCTCGGCGACTGGGAACCGCCGTCGCTGTCCGGGACGTCGGTGGTGGCCCAGCCGCACTGCCACCACCACGCCGTGATGGGCTGGGGCGCCGACGCCGCGCTGCTGCGCCGGGCCGGTGCAACGGTCACCCGGCTCGGCGGATGCTGCGGTCTGGCCGGCAACTTCGGGGTGGTGCCGGCGCACTACGACGTCTCGGTCGCCGTCGCCGGGCACCAGTTGCTGCCCGCGGTCGCGGCGGCGGGCCCGGACGACGTCGTGCTCGCCGACGGCTACTCCTGCCGCACCCAGATCGCCGATCTCACCGAACGTCGCGGCGTCCACCTCGCCGAATTGCTGGCGTCCCGATTGTGAGCCGGGGCTCGGTCCCGGGACCCGGCCGGAGGAGGCGGGCTCGGGTCGCCGAACCGGAACCGCGCGGCGCGATGAGTTTTCCGGGGCCGGCCGGTCAGTCCGTAGCGAGACCGCCACCCCGACCCAGGAGCCTGCCATGATCTCGACCACCACCCGACCCGCCGAGCGCCCCACCGACCGGAAGTTCCGCATCGCCGGCCTGGTGATCACCGGCCTCGTCGTGCTGTTCCTGCTGTTCGACGCCGCGATCCACGTCCTCAACGTCGACCAGGCGCGGCAGGCGATGATCGATCTGGGCTTCGATCCGAACCTCAACTACGTCATCGGCGTCGTCCTGCTCGTGTGCCTGGCCCTGTACCTGGTCCCGGCCACCTCGATCCTGGGGGCGGTGCTGCTGACCGGGTACCTCGGCGGCGCCGTGGCCACCAACATGTTCAACGAGATGCCGCTCTTCAGCACCATCCTGTTCCCGGTCTACGTCGGTGTCTTCGTCTGGGCCGGGCTGTATCTGCGCGATCCGGTGGTGCGGTCGGTGATGCCGCTGCGCCGCGCCTAGGACGTCGACGCCACGACCGTCCGCGAACTGTGTCCGCGGACGGTCGCGGCGCTATCCCGTGCGGGTGACGACGACGAACGGACCGATCTCCGAGACCGTGAAGCGCGGGTCGTCGAACAGCGACTTCGGATACGTCACCGAGTAGCGACGGACATTGGGGTCGTTGGGGTACACGTCCTCGGCGAGCCGGAGGGTGTAACCCTCGGCGCCCTGCCGGAACACGATCGCATCGGGTCCCCGCCACGGGGACTCGTCCCACGCGGCGAGCAGCTCGTCGGTCGTCTCGACCGACGCCCAGTCCTCGATCGCGGCGGCGCGTCCCTCGAAGTCCGCCAACGGGTTCGCGTAGTGCGACGTCAGCGCCTGGAACCCGAGATAGGGGTAGTAGGCGAGGAAGGTGGTGTCGGCGGTGAGGACGACGATCTCGTCGCGCGGCCGGCCCAGCGCCGCGGTGATCGTCTCGTCCAGCTCGGCGTAGTAGGCGCCCGCGCCGGGCGGACGCTGATCCGCGCGTTCACCGTTGCCGTCGGTGTCGGTGTAGGCGACGGTGATCTCGTTCGCGAGGACCTGGGGGATGTTCTGGGTGAACGCGAGCGCTCCCAGCGCGCCGACCGCGATCAGCGACCACCGCACCCGCTGGTTCTCGCTGGTGGCCAGCACGATCCACCGGGTGAAGTCGACGAACGCGAACGTGCCGGCAGCCGCGAGCAGCACGAGCAGGATCACCTCGAGGCGGAAGGCCAACAGCGTGTTGCCCAGCGCGGTCAGCGCCATCGACGCCAGGTACCACAGGTACACGGACACCACGCCGAGCCCGAGGGCCTGCGCGCGCCGCGACGACGTGGCCCGCCCGACCAGCCACACCGTGCCGAGCAGGCACAGCAGCCCGATCAGGGAGCCGTGGAACATCGGCAGCGGCAGCCGGGCGCCGGTCTCGGGCAGGTAGTGCGTCGCCGTGCCGGATCCGGCGGTGGACCCGCCCCGCAGCACCTCGAGCACGAACGGCGCCCACACGAGCAGCGCGACGACGACGGCGATCCCCGCGATCACGCCCAGCCGTACCAGCACGGGGACCGCGGCGCGCCAGGTGCCTGCCGCGCGGCGCGCCAGCACCGCCGCGACGACGGCCATCACCGTCACCGTGAACGCCGCGATCCCGAGATAGAGGGAGTAGAACGTCGCGGCCAGTCCCAGGAAGAGCCCGGTCCCGACGACGGCTCCGCCGCCCGGTGCGTCTTTTGGGCTGCCCCAGCCGCCCGAAGGACGCACCGGGCGCGACAGCGCCCCCCACGCCATGACGAGGGCAGGTGCGATCAGCAGCGCGACGAACGCGCCGTACGGCTCCGGAGAGCCGTAGGCGAGGACGACGGCCGTGGTGGCGGTGGCGACCAGCACGGCCAGGTCGACCCGCACCAGCGCGGTCCACAACACGAGCCCGACGACCGCGGCGACGGCCAGCGACACGATCGACCACGGCTTGAACGCCTCCCAGCCGTCCAGGCCGAGCAGACTCGCGAAGCGGCCGCCCACCCAGAACCAGCCGGCGGGGTAGAACGGCGGCAGATCCGCATACGTCATGTCCCGCAGCGCCGGGGAGTCGGTGAGCCGGGTCAGGTACTCGGTGCGGAACTCCTGGTCGACCGAGATGCCGTGCAGATAGAGCTTCGTCGCGGCCAACGGCATCCCGAGGGTGACGGTGACCAGGCCGGACAGGCCCGCCCACGACAGCACCCGGGCGAACAGCGTCCACCGCCGCCGGCGCAGCAGCACGACGGAGCAGGCGAGCACGACGAGCGCCCCCACCTGCAGCACCGTCGTGACGGCCTGCGTGACGTTCGAGGAGTTGAATGCGGGCCACTGCACGCGCGCGAACGCGAACAGACCCACTGCGGCGACGATCGTCGCGACGACAACCGCAGCGGCCCCCTCGCCGGCGGTGCGGAGGGCTCGCCGGTAGGGGGCCACGTCGGAAGAGGATACGGCTGGGTCGGACACCCCCGCAGCCTAGATCGGCAGCTTCCGGAAGATCGCGCGCGGGACGTGCCGCAGCACCATCATCACGTACCGGAAGGCGCCCGGAGCCCAGACGATCTCCTTGCCCTTCGCGGACGCGGCGACGGCCAGCGCGGCGACGTCCTCCTTGTCGACCGTCAGCGGGGCTTCCTCGACGTGGGCGCTGAACTTGGTGCGCACCTGTCCGGGACGCACCACCGTCACCCGCGGACCGAACGGCGCCAAGGCCTCGCCGAGACCCAGGTAGAAGCCGTCGAGCCCGGCCTTCGCGGAGCCGTACACGAAGTTGGCGCGCTTGACCCGCTCACCGGCGACGGAGGACATCGCGATGATGCGTCCGTAGCCCTGCGCCTTCATCTTCTCGCCGAGCAGCACACCGACCGACACGGCCGCGGTGTAGTTGATCTCCGCGACCCGGATGGCCTTGGTCTGGTTCTGCCACAGCTCCTCGGCGTCGGCGTCCATGCCGAACGCGACGATCGCGACGTCGACGTCGCCGGCGGGAGCGGAGCCTGCGGAGCGACCGTTCCCGGCGAGGTCCCACGCCCGAGCGATCACTTCCGGGTGGTTTCCCGTGTCGAGGGCGTCGAAGTCGATCAGGTCGACCTTGGTGGCCCCCGCGCCCTTCATCTGCGCGACGGCGTCGTCACGCAGGGGGTCGTTCGGCAGGGCGGCGAGGATCACCCGGGCCGGCGCCTTGCGCAGGTACTCCTCGACGATGGCGAGGCCGATCTCGGACGTGCCACCGAGGAGCAGCAGGGTCTGGGGGTTGCCGACGGCGTTGATCATCAGTGCAGTTCCAACCTTCTGGACATATCGGAGGCGAACACATTGGTGGGGTCGACCGAGCGGCGGATCTTGATCCATTCGCCGATGCGCGGGTACATCGCGTGGAACGTCTCGGCGGAGGTGCGCGAGTCTTTCGCGGTGTAGAGGCGGCCGCCGAACTCGAGGACGCGGCGGTCGAGTTCGCGGACGAACTCGTTGAGTCCCGCCTTGATGGGGAAGTCGACGCAGATGTTCCAGCCGCGCATCGGGAAGCTCAGCGGCGCCTTGTTGCCCTCCCCGAACAGCTTGAACACGTTGAGGAACGAGTAGTGCCCCGAGCGCTGGATGTCGACGATGATCTTCTTGAACTCCTCGACCGCCTCGGTCGGCACCACGAACTGGTACTGCAGGAACCCGTTCGAGCCGTAGGCGCGGTTCCACTCCCCGAACATGTCGAGCGGGTGATAGAACTGCGTCAGGTTCTGGACCTTGCCCGTGTAGTTGCCGGACTTGCGGTACCACAGCTCACCCACGGCGCTGAAGGTGTACTTGTTGGCCAGGCCGTTCGGGAAGATGTCCGGGAACGTCAGCAGCGTCGGCGCGTCGAACTTCAGCGGGTTCTTCTGCAGCTTCTTCGGCAGCTGGTCGAGCTTGGCCAGCGAACCGCGCGAGATCGCGGCCCGGCCGAGCTTCGGCAGCGGCGCCACCGCGTCGAACCAGGCGCTCGAGTAGTCGTAGTTCGCCTCGGAGCCGTCGCTGTGCACGGCGATCGTCTCGTCGAGGGTGCTGGTGACCACGCCGTCGGCGATGAAGTACGCCGTCTCGGTGGGCGTCATCTCGATGGTGGCGCGCAGGATGATGCCGGTCAGGCCCATGCCGCCGACCGTCGCCCAGAACAGCTTGGAATTGCGTCCGTTGGGGGTGAGGGTGCGCACCTGGCCGTCCGCGGTGAGCAGGTCCATCGACCGGACGTGGTTGCCGAAGCTGCCCGCGCTGTGATGGTTCTTGCCGTGGATGTCCGCGCCGATGGCACCGCCCACGGTCACCTGCCGGGTGCCCGGCAGCACCGGGACCCACAGACCGAACGGCAGCGCTGCGCGCATCAACTGGTCCAGGTCGACGCCTGCGTCCACGGTGACCAGCCGCGATTCGCGGTCGATCGTGTGGATCCGGTCCAGCGCCGTCATGTCGACGACGAGCCCGCCCGCGTTCTGCGCCGGGTCACCGTACGAGCGGCCGAGACCGCGGGCGATGACACCGCGGCGCAGGTGCGACGGCTTCGACTCGTTCTGCTCCGCGACCCGGGCGACCGCCTGCGCGATCACCTCGACGTCGGGGGTGGACAGCACTTCCGCGGTGGTCGGGGCGGTGCGCCCCCAGCCGGTCAGAGTGCGGGTCTGGGTGGGGAGCGGCGCGGCGGCCGGCTCTGCAGCTGTCGTGGACATCGCCGTACAGGTTACCCGCCGGTCGCAGCGGCGAGAGTGTGCCGCCGGTGACGCCCGGAGTCCCGGCGTCGGTGACGCCCGGAGTCCCGGCGTCGGTGACGCCCGAAGTCCCGGCGTCCGGATTGCCGGATGCGTCCGGCTGCGCTCCGTCGCGCAGCGGGGACGCCCGCGCCGCTCGCATAGGCTGTCGCCCGTGTCCGAGCATCCGCAGCACCCGCATTGGCAGACGCAGCCGGAGCATCATGCCCCCCTGCCGGTGGAGATCCCCGTCACCGACAGCACCGCGGACGAGGCGCTCGATCTGAAGACGCAGATCGTGCGGTTCGTCCTCACCGGCGGGCTGTCCGCGATCGTCGACTTCGGTCTCTACGTGCTGCTGCTCGCCGTGGGGCTGCACGTCAACGTCGCGAAGTCGCTGTCGTTCGTCGCCGGCACCACCACCGCGTACCTGATCAACCGGCGCTGGACCTTCAAGGCCGAACCCAGCCGGGCCCGGTTCGTCGCGGTGGTGATCCTGTACGCGATCACCTACGCCGTCCAGGTCGGCATCAACTACGTGCTGTACGACGCACTGCCCGACGAGTGGTGGCGCGTGCCGCTGGCGTTCGTCGTCGCGCAGGGCACGGCCACCGTCATCAACTTCGTTGTGCAGCGCGCCGTGATCTTCCGCCTGCGGTGACGGTTGTGAGGATCGAAGCCCCGACCTGGACATGGATCCATACGAGCGCGTGCAGCTACCGCGGCAACACCCCGGCCTCGCGTGCCCACGCCAGCGACGGCGCCGCGCTGTCCTTGGCCGAGAGCTGGTAGCGGAGGGGCGCGCCGTCGCGGCCGGTGGTGGGCCACTTGATGCCGATGTCCGGATCGAAGGGGTCGATCTCGTGTTCGCGGCCGGGGTCGTAGGTGGTCGAGCACAGATAGACGACGGTGGAGCCGTCGGCCAGCGAGCAGAAGGCGTGGCCCAGGCCCTCGGCGAGGAAGACGGCACGACGGTCCACCTCGTCGAGCAGCACCGCGTCCCACCGGCCGAAGGTTGGCGAGCCGGTGCGCAGGTCGACGACGACGTCGAGCACCGCCCCGGACACGCACGTGACGTACTTGGCCTGGCCCGGTGGGACGTCGGCGTAGTGGATGCCGCGCAGCACCCCGGCGGCGGAGACGGAGCAGTTGGCCTGGGCCAGCTCGAGCGAACGACCGGCCGCGTCGGTGAAGGTGGCCTGCTTGAACCATTCGTAGAACACGCCGCGGTCGTCGCCGAACTGGCGGGGGGTGATCTCCCAGGCGCCGGGGATCTTCAGTTCGCGGTAGTGCACGCTCTAGAGTCCCTTCCGGTCGAGCAGGTCGAGCAGGTAGCTGCCGTAGCCGGACTTGACCAGCGGTTCGGCGAGGGCGCGCAGGTCGTCGTCGGTGATGAAGCCGCGTCGCCACGCGACCTCCTCGGGCGCGCCGATCTTCAGGCCTTGGCGTTGTTCGATGGTGCGGACGTAGTTCGCGGCGTCGAGCAGCGAGTCGAACGTGCCGGTGTCGAGCCAGGCGGTGCCGCGTGGGAGGACTTCGACCTGGAGTCGGCCGGCCTCGAGGTAGGTGCGGTTGATGTCGGTGATCTCGTATTCCCCCCGGTCCGACGGGCGTAGGCCGTGCGCGATGGCGACGACGTCGTTGTCGTAGAAGTACAGTCCCGGCACCGCGTACGGCGACTTCGGGGTGGCCGGTTTCTCCTCGAGCGACAACGCGCGGCCCTCAGAGTCGAATTCGATGACCCCGTAGGCGCTCGGATCGGAGACGCGGTAGGCGAACACCGCGCCGCCGTCCAGATCGGCGAAGCGGGTGAGCTGCGTGCCCAGGCGCGGGCCGTAGAAGATGTTGTCGCCGAGGATCAGCGCCACGGATCCTCGGCCGATGTGCTCGGCGCCGAGCACGAACGCCTGGGCGAGTCCCTTCGGTCGGGGCTGCTCGCAGTACGACAGGTTCACTCCGAAAGACGACCCGTCGCCGAGCAGCCGGTGGAACTGCGGCGCGTCCTCGGGCGTCGTGATGATCAGGATGTCGCGGATCCCGGCGAGCATGAGCGTCGAGAGCGGGTAGTAGATCATCGGCTTGTCGTAGACCGGGACCAACTGCTTGCTCACCCCCAGAGTGATCGGATGCAGCCGGGACCCGGTTCCGCCGGCCAGAATGATTCCGCGCATGTCGGGCAGTCTCCCATCCGCGGTGGGCGCGGACCAGCGCCCGGTAGGGTCGACGCATGCGGTTGCTCGTCACCGGCGGTGCCGGTTTCATCGGGGCGAACTTCGTGCACCAGACCGTCGCCGACCGTCCCGAGGTGCAGGTGACGGTGCTCGACAAGCTCACCTACGCCGGCAACCTCGCGTCGCTCGAACCGGTGGCCGGGCGGATCCGCTTCGTGAAGGGCGACGTCGCCGACGCCGCGCTCGTCGACGAACTCGTCGCCGGCGCCGATGTGGTGGTGCACTTCGCCGCCGAATCGCACAACGACAACTCCCTGACCGATCCGTCGCCGTTCGTGCACACCAACCTGGTGGGCACGTTCACCCTGCTCGAGGCGGTGCGCCGGCACTCGGTGCGATATCACCACATCTCCACGGACGAGGTTTACGGCGACCTCGCCCTCGACGATCCGTCGCGGTTCACCGAGGCCACCGCCTACAACCCGTCGAGCCCGTACTCCTCGACCAAGGCGGGCTCGGACCTGCTGGTGCGGGCTTGGGTGCGCTCGTTCGGGGTGGCGGCGACGATCTCGAACTGCTCGAACAACTACGGCCCGTACCAGCACGTGGAGAAGTTCATCCCGCGGCAGATCACCAACGTCCTCGACGGGGTGCGGCCCAAGCTGTACGGCACCGGCGCGAACGTGCGGGACTGGATCCACGTCGACGACCACAACCGGGCGGTGTGGACGATCGTCGACAAGGGGACGATCGGCGAGACGTACCTGATCGGCGCCGACGGCGAGACCGACAACCTCACCGTCGTCGAGACCATTCTCGAGCTGTGCGGCAAGGACCGCGGCGAGTTCGACTTCGTCCCGGACCGGCCGGGACACGACCTGCGGTACGCGATCGACGCGACCAAGCTGCGCGCCGAACTCGGCTGGGTTCCGCGCTACCGCGACTTCCGCGACGGCCTGGCCGCGACGATCGACTGGTACCGCACCCACGAGGCGTGGTGGCGGCCGCAGAAGGCGCTCACCGAGCGGGCTTATGTCCGTACCGAGCGAGCCGCCGACGCCTGACCGCTCAGGCCGACACCCGCGACGCCTCCCGCACCAGGGCGTTGCGCAGCACGCGGGAGCCGGATATCGCCGCGATCGCGCCGGCGGCCACCTCGCACAGCGTGAACAACAGCCGCGACACCAGCGCAAGACCGAGTGCCGTCCCCGCACCCACGACGGGGGAGAGCGTTGCGACGATCACTGCCTCGCGCACTCCGATTCCCGACGGTGCCACCACGACCAGCACGCCGGCACCCATGCCCAACGCGATCGCGCCGATGCAGCGGACCAGTCCGCCGGTCTCGAACCCCGGCGTCCCCCACATCACCAGCCACAGGTGCACGCCGTAGGCCACCCAGCTCGCCGAGCACCACGCGAGCGCGAGTGCGATCCGGCTGGGAACGAGGGCCCGGGGCAACGACGGTCGCCGCAGCAGCCGCAGCACCAGATTCACGAGCCGGGTCAACACCGGCGGATATGCACAGATCAGCGAGATGGGGACCAGCGCCAGAAGCACCACGGATACGGTCACGCCGATCTCGCGGAGACCGGGGAGGGCGAGCAACCCCACTGCCAGCGCCGACGTGGTGCTCAACCCCACGGTGACGAGGACTGTGACGAACCCGGTTGCCCGCGACACCCCTGCTCGGCGTACCAGTTCGGTTTGCAGCACGAACGCCCACACGCTGCCGGGCAGGTATTTGCCGAGCTGTCCGACGAGATAACACCGGGCCGCATCGAACGCCGGGATGGGGGCATCGGCGGCGGCGAGCGCTTGCTGCCAGGCCCGTACGGCTGCGGCCATGCCGAGGAAGACGAAGAGCGCCGAGACCGCCAGCGCCCACCTGTTCAGGCCCGAGATCGCGTCCTGAACAGCGGCCCATTGGGACCGCACGGCGATCGCGATGGCGACGAGGATGGCGAGGGTGACCAGCACCCGGACCGCGTTGACCGCGGAGGTACGGATCCTTCCGGGACCGGACGACGACGGGTCGGCCGGGCCGGGCGGGGAATCGGTCACGGTCGGCCCTCCTCGGCAGCAGCAGCCCGGGGCCGACGATATCAAGCGTCGAACACTACAACGACGCGAGCGGTTTCCCGGCATGGGCCCGCCACCAGTCGAAGGCACCGGCGACGGCTGCCGGGAGCGGCCCGGTGTCGCTACCGGCGTAGAGGGAGGCGACTGCCGCGATGTCGGCTTCGTCGAATCCAGCCCGGCGCATTCCGACGGTGTTGGCTCCGTGCAACCGGACCGGATTGCCGAACGCCTTGGCGAACGGCGGCACGTCTTTGACGATCACGGTACCCATCCCTGCCATCACACCACTGCCCACGATGCGATGCTGGTGCACGACCGTGTGCATCCCGATGTTCGCGCCGTCGCCGACCGTGACGTGCCCGGCGAAGGTGGTTCCGGACGCGACGACGCACCGGTCGCCGATCTGGACGTCGTGCTCCACTGCGACCCGGTTCATGAGAAAGCAGCCGGCACCGATCACAGTGGTCCGCTCGCTGCCTTGGTGCACCGTGCTCAGTTCGCGGATCGTCGTATGCGCCCCGATCTCCACTCCGCGGTACGGGCTGCGCTCGTGCCAGTCGTGGGGATGCGCGGCACCCAGGATCTCGGGAGGGGCACCGAGTACGACCCCCGCGCCGACCCAGCAGCGGTCGCCGAGGGTCAGCGGGCCGGTCAGCACTGCGTGTGGGCCGATCGTGACGTCGTCGCCGATGGTGACCCCGTCGCCGACGACGGCGGTGGGGTGGATGTGACAGTTCCTGTGCCGGAACATCGTGGTCAGCTCCCTTCACGGCGGGTGACTCACCCTGGTTAGGCTCAGCATGAACACGTGCAGGGCGTGATCAAGCTACCCGAGGGGGGAAGACCCATGATCGTCATCTCCAGCGTCGTGTTCGGCGAGGACGTCGAACGGGAGGTGCTCGACACGCTGCGCTCCGGCGTCGTGGCCCAGGGCCCGAAGGTTGCGCGGCTGGAGCAGGCGATGGCCGAGCTCGCCGGGACCCGGCACGCCGTCGCGGTGAACAGCGGCACCACTGCGTTGAGTGCGGCGCTGCGCGTGCAGGACCTGGAGCCCGGCGACGAAGTGCTCACCTCGCCGTTCACGTTCGTCGCGACCGTCAACGCAATCCTCGAGGCCGGTGCGACCGTCCGCTTCGCGGACATCCGCGAGGCCGATTTCGCCCTCGATCCCGACCTGGTCGCGGACCGGATCACCGACCGCACCCGGGTGCTGATGCCCGTGCACCTGTACGGGCAGACCGCCGATATGGGCGCACTGATGTCGCTCGCCGGGCGGCACGGGCTCACCGTCGTCGAGGACGCCGCCCAGTCCCACGGCGCGACGTTCGACGGTGCTGCCGCGGGCAGCTTCGGGCTGGGCTGCTTCTCCTTCTACGCCACCAAGAACATCACGACCGCCGAGGGCGGGGCGATCACCACAGACGACGACGCCCTCGCCGATCGGCTGCGGGTGCTGCGCAACCAGGGAATGCGGCAGCGGTACGTGTACGAGACCGTCGGTCACAACTACCGGATGACCGATCTGCAGGCCAGCCTCGCCCTTCCCCAGTTCGCCACGTATCCACAGCAGGTGGCAGCGCGTCGACGCAACGCGGAGCGGCTGAGTATCGGTCTGAAGGACGTGCCGGGCCTGCTATTGCCCGCTGAGCTGCCCGGCCGGGGACACGTCTGGCACCAGTTCACCGTCCTGGTGACCGAGGAGTCACCGGTCTCCCGGGACGACCTGGCGGACCGCCTCGCGGAACGCGGAGTCGGTAGCGGCATCTACTACCCGCGGACGGCGTACGACTACGACTGCTACCGCGAGCATCCCCGCGTCCGGGTGGACGACACCCCGGTCGCGACGTCCGTCGCGCGGCGGTGCCTGAGTCTTCCGGTGCACGCGAGGTTGTCCGACGACGACGTCGAGCAGATCGTCGCCGCGGTTCGCGACGTGCTGGGGGTCCGGTGAGCCCCGCGCGGCCGAGGATCGCCCTGATCGGCTCGGGACAGATGGGCTCGCTGCACGCGCGCGTGCTCGCCCAGTCTGCTCGCTGTGAGCTGACGCTGCTCGTCGAGCCGCGCCGCGCGCAGGGTGAGGCGGTGGCCGAGCGGTTCGGCACGCGGTGGGTCGCCGACTTCGACGGCCTCCGTGACATCGACGCCGTGGTCGTCGCCGCAGCCACCCCGGTGCACTACGAGATCGCCGGACGCGTCCTCGAGCTGGGCAAGCCGCTGCTGGTGGAAAAGCCTCTCGCGGCGACCTACAAGGAGAGCGAGGATCTGGTCCGCCGGGCCGAGGCGGCCGACCTGCCGCTGATGTGCGGTCTGCTTGAGCGGTTCAATCCGGCGGTGCGCACGGCGCGCGAGTTCGTCGGGGAGATCGTGCAGGTCACCGGCGTTCGGCACTCGCCCTTCGTGCCGCGGATCCCTACCGGGGTCGCGACCGATCTGCTCATTCACGACCTGGATCTGGCGATCGGATTCGTGGGGTCCGAACCCACCGAGACCAAATGCGTGTTCGGATACTTCCACCCCAGCTCGGTGAGCAACGACGCGGAGGACACCGCGGACGCGGTGGTGCGGTTCGGATCGGGCGCGGTCGCCGCGATCTCCGCGAGCCGGGTTAGCCAGCGAAAAGTCCGCCAGTTGTCACTGCTCGAGCGGGATCGCCTGATCGAGATCGACCTCCTGCGCAAGGACGTGACAATATACCGGCACGTCGACCAGTCATTCCCGGCCGACCGGGACGGGTACCAGCAGCAGACGGTCATCGAGATCCCGATGATCCGCTACAGCGAGGAACCACTCGCCGCCCAACTGCACCACTTCCTCGACCTGCTCGGCGGCGGTCCCGGTATCGAGGCCGAGCGGGCGGCGATCCTGCCGGCACACCGCGCGGTGGACGACGCCGTCCGCTCGGCGACCGCCTAACGGGAGCGCCGTCGCCGGCGCAGCACCGCGTGGCCGGCGCCCTGGACAAGTGCGATCACCGTTCCGGCCAGCAGCGCCACGGTGCCGAGCTCGCGGCCGGGCACTTCGAATCGGAGGGTGAGCTCGCCGGGACCCGGCGGCACGCTCACCCGCAGCAGCCCCTGCTGCTCGGCGACCGACTCGACCGGTGTGCCGTTCACCCAGGCGTGGTAGCCGGGCCAGGCCAGCCGGGCGAACACGATGTCTCCGCCCTCGCCGGTGAAGCGGACGGTCTCGGAGAGGGCGTCGGCCTCACCCGAAAGCACCTGTACCCCCGCGGACACGCACCCCACTCGCCCCGGTAGCGGCATCGGCTCGTCGCGCACGATCACGGAGCGCTCCGCCTCGCGCCGGGTGACGTGCCAGCCCGGAGGAGGCGAACCCTTGCGCATCTGTTCGACGAGGGCGTGCTGAACGACAAGGGTATCGACGCGCAGGCAGTCGGCGAGCGGTACAGGGACGTGTGCGCTCATCGGCTGCCATAGTCCGTCGTACAGTCCGGCGCAGGTGGAGCCCCGGTAGTCCATGCACAGCGCTGCGTTGAAGTCGGTGAACGAGATTCCCGAATACCGGTTGATGCTCGACTGCACCGGCGTCACCACGATTTCGTTGCCGAAGAGCATCCGCCCCGAGGTGATGTCCCGTGCTGGCGTGAGATCGCGATCGGCGATCTGCAGCACGGTGCCCTCGTACTGCTCGCTACGCGCGGACAGGGCCGGCACGTCGGCGGGACTCGCGAGGGCGCCCGGGTCCGGCCGGTCGATCAGCACGGTGGTCTGCAGCGCCATCACGAGGGCGGTTCCGAAGACTGTCACGATGCCGACGCCCGTGAACCGGAGCCGGTGCCAACTCTGCACCACCAGATAGATCAGGGCGACGACGACAAACGATCCCAGCAGGTGCAGCCAGGTGCGTTCCGGCGTCGCCGAGAACGCGACGAAGAACCCGAGAGCGACGAGCGCACCGGAGAGCGCGGCACGGCGCCGGGGGCGGGTGGCGTTCAACCCGAACGAGAGCGCCACCACGAACAGCATCAGCAGCGCCAGGTAGAGATACTCGACGAGCCGCACGGGCCAGCGGAACATGCCGACGTTGGACGGTCCGAACGAGAACAGGGCGTAGATGCCGCCGATGATTAGCAGACTCGCCACCGGCCGCACGCCGCGAGCCTGCACGACGCGCCCCAGCGCGGACCAGCGCAGCCACGGCAGCAGCGGAAGAACCACCCACGACAGGTACATCGACGGCAATACCTCGACGGGGCCGCCGAATGTGGTGATCACCGGCAGGAAGCTCGGGGTGCTCATGCCCAGGAGGTCACCGATGCCTGGTTGCATGAACGTGTCGTTGAAGATCCCGGAGTCCTCGGATCGGGTGGTGACGTCGGCGGTGAGGAACAGGGGGAGGTAGACCAACACCGCTGCGGTGCCCGCGCAGGCGCCGGTCACCAGGAGCGACACGAACGACCGGATCCGGCGTCGGGCCAGGGGGATTGCGACGCCCGCGAGGACGATCACGGCGCCCAAGGCCGCATAAGGGTTACCCATCGAGACGGTGAGCGCCCCGATCAGGAAGGTGACGATCGGGTTCATCCGGTCGCGGGACTGCTGTAGCACGGCCCACCAGAACAGGGTGACCCACGCGACCGCCATCATTCCCGACGGCCATCCTCCGGCCTCGTAGAAGAGGGTGAATCCGGTGAACGGAGCGATCACCCCGGCGCCGAAGGCGAGCGGTCGCCGTGCCCCATACGCGCGGGCCAGCAGGTAGGTGGCGACGGCGAGGAGGACGAGAAATTCGGCCGCGACAAGCAGACTCGCCACCGAGAGGTCGTCGAAGAACGAGACCAGCACGTAGTTGGCGAGGTTGACCGGATTCCAGATGCCGTACGCAGCCTCGGCGGCGTAGTTGCCTCCGTACCATCCGTCCGGGTCCATCGGAGTCCAGTTCCCCGAGCGCAATTCTCGACCGAGGTGATGCCAGAGCGGAATGAACGACTCGAGGGTGTCGCCGGCGTAGTAGAACAGGCGATTCGACAGCCAGGGGATCAGCGTGAAGACGGCGGTGACGACGGCGACGAGCGTCGCGACGCACCACTCGCGGCAACGCGGACGGGAACGTCCGGTGCGCTTCGACGGGGCTGCCTCGATGACCACGAGGGTCGAGCCTACGAGACGGGGCGAACCGGACGTTAGGATGCCGGAGGGGTAAGGAAAGCAGGTGAGCGACGCGATGGCAGACGGTGTGACGGATGTGGTCGATCTGAGCGTCGTGGTGCCTGCGCACAACTCCTCGACCGTGATCGAGAACACCGTGGCGCGGCTGATGGAGCGGCTGTCCGGCCACAAGGCGGAGATCATCCTGGTGGAGAACGGCTCCACGGACGACACGTACGCCCGCTGCGCAGCGCTGGCGGACGCGTCGTACGGTGGGCCGATTCCTGTCACCGTCCTGCGCAGCGACAAGGGCATGGGCAATGCCCTGCGAGCGGGCGCGCAGGCCAGCAGGGGCCGGTCAGTGCTGCTCACCGCCGACGATCTGCCCTTCGGTTTCGACGACATCGATGGGGCCGAGCGGATCGCCGCAGAAG
The DNA here is from genome assembly GCF_057367935.1 of Rhodococcus sp. NS-SX18. Classification (NCBI taxonomy): domain Bacteria; kingdom Bacillati; phylum Actinomycetota; class Actinomycetes; order Mycobacteriales; family Nocardiaceae; genus Rhodococcus; species Rhodococcus sp. NS-SX18. Next base: position 356,842 of record NZ_CM170633.1, read on the forward strand.
ACGACGGCCGGATCCCGACGGTGGTGATCGGTTCGAAGGCACACCCCAGGTCGGCTGTGCAGCGCGGTGTTGTCCGGGACATCCTCACCTGGGGTTTCGGGACCCTCCGGCGTGTGGTGCTGGGGATGCGCACCGGCGACCCGCAAGGCACCGTTCTCGTCGACGGTGATCTGCTGCGCTCGGTGGCCGCGAACCTCGCCGAGCCGGGCTTCCTGTTCACCACCGAGCTCGTCTACCTGGTCGAACGGAACGGAATGCGGCCCGTCGAGGTTCCGGTGCGGCTCGCCGACGGCCACGACCGGCACGGCACTCGCATCTCCGGCGCGGATGTCGTCTCGATGGGGACCGGGCTGCTCCGGCTGCGCCGCCGGCACCGTCGTCAGCAGATCGGCCGGACCAGCTCGAGCAGCCGTCATTGATATCCTCTGATCCGGGGCAGGCTCCTGGGCGGGCCGCAAGCCCGATCGGACCAGCAGTCGAGAGCGGTAGGAAGTACATGAACGATCCAGCGTCGGTCGCACCGGTGGACGGGAGCACTGCCGCGGTACGTGCCGCTCTCGTGGAACATCGCCCCCCGGACCGTCTGGTCGTCCAGCGGGGGGTGTTTACCGGCCCCACGGGTCGCGTCGATGACGCCATGTACGCGCGGATCGTCGGTGGAAAAGCGCATCGGGAGCGATTTGCCCTGCACCTCGAGAAGGGAGCCACGGTAGATACCGACACGTACTTCGGTCGGTTCGCCGCCAGTTACTTCCAGCGCTGGACCACGGTGACGTCGGTCCGGGTCGCGTTCCGGTACGACGCCAAGGGCCGGGCCACGGTGCGGCTGCAGGCGTCGGATTCCGGCGGAAACGTGCGGACCGTGGCGGTCGCCGAGATCGAAGGCACGGGAACGGCCACGATGAGCGCGCCACTGGACAGCTTTCTCGACGGCGGCTGGCTGTGGACCGAGTTCACCGCCGTCGACAGCCGGCTGGACGTGAGCGAACTCGAATGGACCGTCGCGGCGCCGCCCACGATCCGGCCCGCCGCGATCGCGATCTGCACGTTCAACCGGGCGGACGACTGCGCGAGCACCGTCGCCGCGATCGCCGGTGATCCGGGCACGGTGGCGGGCATCGATGCGGTGTACGTCGTGGACCAAGGCGCCGACCACGTCTCCGACCGTGAGTTGTTCGTAGAGATGGCGGATCGCCTCGGCGAGAAGCTGGTCTACCTGCGGCAGCCGAACCTGGGCGGCGCCGGCGGCTTCACCCGCGGGATGTACGAGGTGGCGGCGGTCAACGAGCACGCCAACGTGATCCTGATGGACGACGACATCCTGTGCGAGCCGGAAACGGTGCTTCGGATGAACGCGTTCGCAAACGTCACCACGGAGCCCACGCTGGTCGGCGCTCAGATGCTGTACCTGATGAACCCGAAGCACCTGCACGTCAGCGCCGAGGAAGCCGATTTGGGGAAGCTGAAGGCCGGTCGGTGGGCGGCGAATTCGCTGCACGACGCCAACATGGTCAAGAAGCGTCAGGACAAGCGCGTCGACGCGGGCTACAACGCCTGGTGGTCCTGCCTAATCCCCGCCGAGGTGATCAGGCGGATCGGTCTGCCGCTGCCCGTGTTCTTCCAGTGGGACGACATCGAGTACGGAATTCGCGCGCGCGAGGCCGGGTTCGTGACCGTCACCCTACCCAACGCCGGTGTGTGGCACGCGGATTTCCACTGGAAGGACCGCGACGACTGGGCCAAGTACTTCAGCATCCGCAACTCGATGATCGCGGCAGCGTTGCACAGCGCCTTCGATACCAAGTCGCTGAGCAAGCTGCTCACCCGAGAGATCACCGAGTACCTGGTGTCCATGCAGTACGGTCTGGCGTACACCACGCTTCGCGGTATCGAGGACTTCCTTGCGGGGCCGCAGGTACTCGCCGACGGCGGTCAGGCGGTTCTGAAGTCCATCCGAGCCGAGCGCGCCCGCTTCCCGGAGACCGTCAAGCACCCGGCGTCGGACATACCGGGCGTCCGTTCCGCGGATCTGGTCGTCCGGCGGGCCGGGTTCGAGCCCGACAAGGACCGGCTCGATCTGGTCCGCGCCAAGCGCGCCGCCTACCAGTGGCTCGGCCGCACCCAGCGGGGCGTCGTGAACATACCTGCGGCTGAGGCGCATTGGTGGCATGTGTCGCTGTTCGACCATGTGGTCGTCACCGACGCCTCGCAGTCGGGCGTGCGAGTACGCCAGCGGGACAAGCAGACCGCCCGGGAGTTGACTGAGCAGATGGTGCGACTGATGCGGCGCTTGCGCGACGAGGGTGCCGACATCCAGCGGCAGTACCGGGAGGCGTTGCCCCAGTTGTCTAGCCGCGAGAACTGGGCCCGCCTCTACGGCGCGTAGATCGCCGCGCCGGTCGGCCTCGTCACCCGGGCCGCCGCGGCGGGCATGCGGTGCCGATCCTCACCCCAGCCGCACGACGACCTGCTCGTTGTCGGCCGTGTACGCCAGGTACTCGAACGCGACCCCAGTGCGCGCGACGAACTCGGTCCACGCCCGGTACTCGTGCTGCTGCCAGCCGGGATAGTTGAAGAACTCGTCGAACACCAGCACGGTGCCGGGCACCAGACGGTCCTCGAGCAGGTCGAGCACCGTCGTCGTGGACGAGTACAGGTCGGCGTCGAGGTGGACGAACGCGACGTCGCCGGGATGCGCGGCGAGGAAGCGGGGAAGCGTGTCGGCGAACAGGCCGGGCACCAGGTCGGCGCCGGGCACCTCCGGCGGGGCGTCCTGCGCGAACTCGCCGGCCGGGAATCCGCTGCGCCACGTCTCCGGCAGGCCGGTGAAGACGTCGAACCCGAACACCGGGCGGTCCGCGCCCAGCGCCTCGGCGACGATCCGCAGCGTGGTGCCCGACGCGACGCCGAACTCGAGGGCCAGGCCGGGCCGGGACACCCGGTCGAGCGCGAACCGCAGGGTGTCGTGCGGGGTGTCGAGGACGGTGGCGGTGGGCATGTTCGCGACGGCGAACGCCGCTGCGGTGTCGGTGGCGGCGTGGTCCATCGCGTAGCGCAGGTCGCGGCGCTGCCGGTGTTCGAGGTCGGCGACGCGTTCCCGCAGCAGACCCACCTCGGATCGGGTCTGCGCGAGTTCGGCCAGCACCTGCCGCAGCTCCGCGGTGGTCGCGGTCAGTTCGGCGAGAGTCCGGTCGTGGTGGTTCTCCTGCAGCTCGCGGGTGCGTCGCGCGGAGAGGTCGACGACCTCGGCGACGGCCCGCTGCAGCTTGCCCCGGGTCGTCGCCCGCCACCGCCCCAGCATCGCGCCCTCCCGTGCCGCTCGAAATCTTGCCCCGAACCTAGACAGTGGGCCCACGGGGTGCAATCGCACTCCTCGGGACGGCCGAATGTGACATTGCGTCGGTTCCATCGACGCAATGTCACATTCGGCCCCTCACGCGGGACGTTCGAACCGCTCCTGCCGGCCCAGCTTGCGCAGCCGCACCCACTCGCGCAGCGCGGCCGGGTCACGACGGGTGACGAGGAAGTACCAGCCGAACCGCACCCACTCCTGCGGCAGCAACCGGCGCAGGCCCGGCTGCGAGAGCAGGTAGCCGCGGTTGCGGTAGGTGAAGAACCGCTTGGTGTCGTTGTCCGGGTACTGGGTGTGCATCCGGCCGCCGAGGATCGGCTTGAACTCGTCGGCGCCGTTGGGGTGCAGGTAAGCGGTGCGCAGACAGGTGCCGAACGGCAGACCCGAGCGGACCAGGCGACGGTGCACCTCCACCTCGTCGCCGCGCACGAACAGCCGCAGGTCCGGCACGCCCACCGCGTCGATCGCGGCGGCGGTGAACAGGGCGCCGTTGAACAGCGACGCGATGCCCGGCAGCAGGTCGTCGGTCTCGACGTCGCCGAGTTCGCTGCGGTGACGCCGCCATGCCACGCCCCGGCGCAACGGGAACGCGAGGCGGTCGGGGTCGTCGATGTCGCACACCACCGGCGAGACCTCCGCCAGGCCGTGCCGCTGGGCGCAGTCGAGCAGAGTCGCGAGGACGTCGGGGCCCTCCGGCCGGCCGTCGTCGTCGGCCAGCCACACCCGGTCCGCGCCGAGCGAGAGCGCGTACAGCATGCCGAGCGCGAAGCCGCCGGCGCCGCCGAGGTTGTGCCGGGAACCCAGGTAGCTGGTCGGCAGCGGGCACGACTCGACCAGCTCGCGCACCGCCGCCTCGTCGGCATTGTCGACGACCACCAGGTGGTCGAGCGGCCGCGTCTGGGTGCTCAGCACCTTCAGCGACTGCGCGAGCTGCTCGCGTCGCCGATGGGTGACGACCACGCCGACGATGCGTTCGCTCACGCCGAGCGCTCCTGCGGCAGACCCTGCTCGCGTTCCAGCTCGGCGATGACGTGGTGCACATGATCGGCCGCGTCGTCGCCCTCGTATGCGCGCACGACCTCCTCGATGCCGCCTTCCATGCGGATCTGCCCGTGGTCGATCCACAGCGCACGGTCGCACAGCTGCGCGAGGAACTCGTTGGAGTGGCTGGCGAAGACGAGGATGCCGGAGCGCTCGACGAGCTTCTGCAGGCGCACCCGGGCCTTCTTCATGAACTCGGCGTCGACCGCGCCGATGCCCTCGTCGAGCAGCAGGATCTCGGGGTCGATGCTCGTGACGACACCCATCGCGACGCGGACGCGCATGCCGGTGGAGTACGTGCGCAGCGGCATGTTCAGGTACTCGCCGAGCTCGGTGAACTCGGCGATCTCGTCCATCTTGGCGAGCATCTGCTTGCGGGTCTGCCCGAGGAACAACCCGCGGATGATGATGTTCTCGTAGCCGGAGATCTCCGGGTCCATGCCCACACCGAGGTCGAACACCGGCGCGACGCGGCCCCGGATCCGGGCGCTGCCGCGGGTGGGCTCGTAGATCCCCGCCAGCAGTCGCAGCAGGGTGGACTTGCCGGCGCCGTTGTGGCCGACCAGGCCGATGCGGTCGCCTTCCTTCAGCGACATGGTGATGTCGCGCAGCGCCTCCACCACCACCACGTCGGAGTTGTTGCGGCCGATCGAGCCGCCGGCCTTGCCCAGAAACGCCTTCTTCAGCGACCGGGTCTTCGCGTCGAAGATCGGGAAGTCGACGCACGCTCCGCGCGTCTCGATGCTCACATGTTCGGTCATATCGACGGCCCCTCAGACCCAGTAGGGCACGCGTGCCCGGTACTTACGCAGTGCCAGCAGCGCCAGTGCCCAGCCGGCCACGGTGATCGCCAGCACGATGTACCAGTGGTAGGCCTGCTGATCCTGGCCGATCATCGGCGCCCGGATGATGTCGAGATAGTGGAACAGCGGATTGATCTCGGCCAGCTTGACGCGCTCGGCGGCCTGCCCGCCCTGCGCCTCGAGGCTCTGCGTGGTCCACATGATCGGGGTGAGGACGAACAGCAGCAGCGTGAGGCTGGACAGGATCGGCGCGATGTCGCGGTAGCGGGTGGCGAAGATGCCGAACAGGATCGCCACCCAGACGGCATTGAGCACGATCAGGGCCAGCGCCGGGATCGCCGCGAGAGATGTCCACGTCAGGTCTCGCCACACCCCGAAGGCGACAAGCATGATCACGTAGATCACCAGGTTGTGGGCGAAGAACAGCAACTGCCGCCACACCAGCCGGTAGATGTGCACGCTCAGCGCCGACGGCAGCTGCTTGATCAGCCCCTCGTTGGCGATGAACACCTCCGAACCCTCCAGGATGGAGGCGCTGATCATGTTCCACACGATCAGCCCGACCGTCACGTACGGCAGGAACTCGTCGAGCGGAATATCCAGCAGCGCGGCGTACAGGATGCCGATGGCGGTGGCCTGGACACCGGTGGCGATCGTGATCCAGAACGGGCCGATCACCGAGCGCCGGTAGCGCTGCTTGATGTCCTGCCAGGCCAGGCTGAGCCACAGCTCACGCTGGGCGAAGCCGTCGCGCAGATCCTTCAGGCCGCGCCGGAAGGTCTGCGAATCCGACACCACCGGGGAGTCCGCGGCGGTGGGCTCGGGATCGAGGGCAGAAGCTGACACGAGGTTCGAGCCTACCGGGGATCGGGGCCGGGCCGGCGCTACAGGTACTGCCCGGTACCCGGTGCACCCGGTCCCGGGCCGTGCCTTTCGTCGGGACGCGGCCCGCCCCCGAGCATGCCGGGCGGCAGCGCACCCTGACGCATCTGCTCGAGCTGCGCCCGCGCCGCCATCTGCTGCGCGAACAACGCCGTCTGGATCCCGTGGAACAAGCCTTCGAGCCATCCGACGAGCTGAGCGTGCGCGATCCGCAGCTCCGCGTCGGACGGCACCTCGTCCTGACCGAAGGGCAGCGCGAGCCGTTCGAGTTCCTCGCGCAGCTCCGGCGCCAGGCCCTCGCCGAGCTCCTGGATGGAGGACTGGTGGATCTCCCGCAGACGGGCACGGCTCGCATCGTCCAGCGGAGCGGCGCGGACCTCCTCGAGCAGCTGCTTGATCATCGTGCCGATCCGCATGACCTTCGCCGGCTGCTCGACCATGTCGGCGAGCGACTCGCCGTCGTCCGGCTTCTCCTGAGGCTCGGCGGCCGACTCTCGCGGATCACCGGAGGCGGTACCGTCGCGCTGGACCGGGACGGGTCGGCCGTCGGGCCCGATCACGAGGACGTGCTCATTCTCCGAATGCGTCATGGTTCCATCTTGTCCTCTCGCCGGTGCCGCTGCCGAGTCAGGTTCCCGATACGAGAGGTTTCGCCCCACATTCCGCTCCTCGACGTGCACCTGTGGAGGGTATGCAGGACCGACGTGGACGACATCCGATTGACACCGGGATTTAGAGTGTCACGCATGGCTTACGACGTTGCCCGGATCCGGGGGTTGATTCCCTCGCTCGGCGACGGTTGGATCCATCTCGATCCCCAGGCCGGAATGCAGATCCCCGACGCGGTCTCCCGTGCGGTGTCGACGGCATTCCGCAACGCCGCGGCTTCTGCGACGGGCCGGCACACGTCCAACCGCCGGAGCGCGTCGCTACTGCAGGCGGCGCGGGCCGCCGTGGCCGATCTCGTCGGCGGGGACCCGGCCGGTGTGGTGCTCGGACCGGATCGGGCGGTCCTGCTGGCCTGGCTCGCGGAGTCGCTCAGCTCCCGGCTCGGCCTCGGCACCGGGCTCGTGCTGTCCCGGCTCGACGACGAGGCGAACGTCGCGCCGTGGTTGCGCGTCGCGAGCCGGTACGGCGCGCAGGTGCGGTGGGCCGAGGTCGAAATCGAGACGTGCGAGCTGCCGAGCTGGCAGTTCGAGGAACTGATCACCCCCACGACGCGGCTCGTCGCGCTGACCGCGGCGTCGTCGCTGGTGGGGTCCGCGCCGGACGTGCGCGTCGCCGCCGACCGGGTTCACGAGGTCGGCGGCCTCATGGTGGTCGACGCGGCCGGGGCCGCGCCCTACGCGCACGTCGACATCCACGAACTCGGTGCCGACGTGCTCGCCCTCGACGCTTCCGCATGGGGAGGACCGCAGGTCGGCGCCCTGGTGTTCCGCGACCCGGCACAGCTCGACCGGATCCCGGCGGTGTCCCTGGACCCGCACGCCCGCGGCCCCGAGCGGCTCGAAGTCGGCGGCCACCAGTTCGCGATGCTCGCCGGGCTCGTCACGTCCGTCGACTTCCTCGCGGCCCTCGACGACGAGGCGACGGGTACACGGCGTGAGCGCCTCGAGACGTCGATCAGCTCGCTCCAGGGCTACCAGGACCAGCTCTTCGAGCGGCTCATGCGCCTGCTCGACAACCTGCCCGACGTGATGGTGATCGGCCGTGCGTCGAGCCGGGTCCCGACGTTGAGCTTCACCGTCGCGGGGGTGCCGGCCGAGAAGATCGCCGCGCATCTCGCCGACCGTCGCATCGCCTCCGTCGCGGTCAGCCGCGGCACGAGCCGCCTGCTCGACTCCCTCGGCGTCAGCGACGAGGGCGGCGCGGTCACCGTCGGACTGGCCCCGTACACCACGCGCTACGAGCTCGACCAGCTCGTGCGCGAGCTGCGCAACCTCACCGCCCCCTGATCCGGCGGATCCGGTTCAGTGCCGGTCGATCAGCAGCACGACCTTGCCGACGGTGTCGGGGGAATCCAGCATCTCGTGGGCCCGCGCGGCCTCGGTGATCGGCACCTCTGCGTGGACGACGGGACGGACCCGCGCCTCGGCGATCATGGGCCACACGTGCTCACGGACCTCCGCGACGATCGCGCTCTTGCCGGAGCGGCCGGTCTCCGGTCGCCCTCGCAGACCCGTCGCGAGGACGTGCCCCCGCTTGGCGAGCAGCTTGCCGAGGTTGAGTTCGCCCTTCGCGCCGCCCTGCATGCCGATCACGACGAGCCGGCCGTCGGGGGCGAGCACGTCGACGTTGCGGGACAGGTAGGCCGCACCCATGTTGTCGAGCACCACGTCGGCGCCGCCGAACGCATTCCGGACCTCGGCGACGAAGTCCTGCGTGCGGTAGTCGATCGCGAGGTCGGCACCGAGTTCTCGGCAGTAGTCGAGCTTGCCGGCCGAGGCGGTCACCGCGACCTTCGCGCCCAGCGCCTTGCCGACCTGGACGGCGTGGGTGCCGATGCCGCCACCGCCGCCGTGGACGAGGAGCACCTCGCCGCGGCGCAGTCCCGCCGCCATCACCACGTTGGACCAGACGGTGCATGCCACCTCGGGCAGCGACGCGGCCACCGCGAGATCCACTCCCTCGGGCACGGGCAGGACCTGTCCGGCGGGGACGACGACCTGCTCGGCGTAGCCGCCACCGGCGAGCAGTGCACACACCCGGTCGCCGATCGACCAGCCGCTCACGCCCTCGCCGAGCTCGGCGATCACCCCGGAGCATTCGAGGCCCAGGATGTCGCTGGATCCGGGCGGCGGCGGGTACAGGCCGCGCCGCTGCAGCAGATCGGCACGGTTGACGGCCGTCGCGGCCACGTCGATCAGGACCTGTCCGGGACCGGGCGTGGGGTCGGGCTGTTCGGCCCACTGCATGACCTCGGGGCCGCCGGGTTCGGTGATCGTGATTGCGCGCATGGCTCCGACGCTATCGCGACACGCCGACGCAGGGGCGACACGCAGCGAACTGACCGGTGGGTAACACCGGTGGTGGCCTGCCCTTACACTGCCCGCGTGACAGCCGAACCGTATGCCGAACGTCCCGACCCGCGCTGGCTCGACACGGACGAGCAGCGGGCATGGCGGGCCTACATCGACGGCAATCACCGGCTCATGGATCGACTCAATCGAGACCTGCAACAGGCCCACGGCCTGTCCCTTGCCGAGTACCGGATCCTGGTGCTGCTCTCCGAGGCCCCGGACGGGTCGCTGCGGATGAGCGACCTCGCCGACGGCGTGCTGTCCTCCCGCAGTCGCCTCACCCACCAGATCCGTCGCATGGAGGGGGCGTCGATGGTGGTGCGCAGTTCCTGCGCCGAGGACGGGCGCGGTGTCCTGGCGACGCTCACCGACGAGGGCCGGCGTCTCCTCACCGAGGCCGCGCCCACCCACGTCGCCGGGGTGCGCCGCAACCTCGTCGACCTGCTCACGAGGACACAGATCCGCACCCTCTCCGAGATCTTCACCAAGGTGGAGGCGGCCGTCGACGAGCGGTGTGGTTAGGATTTGCCACGGAAGCGTGGCAGAGCGGCCGAATGCACTCGCCTTGAAAGCGAGCGTCGTGAGAGCGACCGGGGGTTCAAATCCCTCCGCTTCCGCCAGAGCCCGTCACCCGTATGTCAGGTGACGGGCTTCCTCGTCGGACGCTCGCGCGGAAAAGTGCTTGTCGCGCGCGTTCGGACGCGCGCAAGTGGCACCGGAGCGCGCGGCTCCGCCGGTGACCGTCCCATCGCACGCGCTGTCGCCTCCTACACTGGCGCAATGGTCGGCGCAGTGGTTCGAGCGGCGGCAGCGCTGGCAGTGGGCCTGCTGACCGCCTGCGCGGCGCCGCAACCGGCGGCCGAACGGACAGCGGTCGACGTGGCCGCCGACGGTTACGTCTACGGCTACGCGCCCGTGACGCTCGCGCGGACGCGGGCGAACATGCTCTGCCTGCTGCCGGTGAACCAGCTGCACCACCAGTCCGCGACGGCCGATCCCACCTCGCGTGTCGTCGTCGCCCCCAACGTCGACACGCTGTATTCGATCGCGTGGCTCGATCTTCGCGGCGGTCCGGTGCTGCTGACCCATCCGGACATGGGAGCCCGGTACGTCGACTTCCAGTTTCTCGACATCTATACCGACGTCTTCGCCAACGTCGGCACCCGGACGACGGGGGCGGCGGCCGGTGCGCACGTCGTCGTCCCGCCGGGGTGGGACGGTCCGCTGCCCCCGGACGCGGCCGTCGTCGAGTCGCCCACATGGGACGCGTGGATGATCGGCCGGACGCTCGTGGAGTCGGCGACCGACCTCGAGGCCGCCCGTGCTCTGCAACGGCAGTACTCGCTGACTGTGCTGACCGCGCCCGTCGCCGAGGCACCGCCGCCGCTGCCGCCGACCGCGTGCGGCAGCAACCCCGATCCGCAGGCGCTCGCGGCGTCGGGTCCGCAATTCTTCGACGAGCTGTCGGCGATCCTGGCCGCGAATCCGCCACCCCCGGCCGACGCACCGTTGCTCGACGAACTGGCGGACCTCGGGGTCCGGCCGGGCGCCCGGCCGAGTGCCGGTTCTGCGGACACCGTCGCTGCACTCGCCACCGGCGTGGTGCGCGGCGAGCGACGCATCCGAGATCTCGTCGACTCGGATCGACAGTCCGGGCAGGTGTGGCATTCGCTGTCGACCGCGGGCCGGTACGGCACGGACTACCTCCAGCGCGCGGTGGTCGCGATGATCGGGCTCGGCGCGAACGTGCCGGAGGAGTCGACGTACCACGTGGCCCGCGTCGCGGCTGACGGAACGACCCTGCGGGGTGAGACCGGCTACCTCCTGCGCTTCCCACCCGGTGCCCTGCCGCCGGTCGACGATCGCGGCTTCTGGTCCGTCACCCTCTACGGCCCGGACATGTTCCTAGTCGCCAACCCCGTCGACCGCTACGCCGTCGGCGACCGCACGCCCGGGCTCGTCCGTGGTCCCGACGGCGGGCTCGACGTGTGGGTTTCGTCCCGGCCGCCGATTCCGGCCGGCTCGAACTGGCTGCCGGCGCCGCCGGGCGAGTTCGTGCTGATGTTCCGGTCGTACCTGCCGACGGACCGGGACTGGGTTCCGCCGGAACCGGTCCCGCAGCCGTAGCCTGCGTGCTCGTGCTCGCCGTCACCAAGGGCTGCGCTCCGCGTTGGTGACGCGCCCCACTTTCTTGACCAGTCCCGGTCCGTACTGTGGAATCGGTGTTTCCGAAGTCGGGGGACAAAGGAACTTGATGCTCAGATCTGTGGTCGCGGCGCTCGTCGCGGCATTCGTCGTGCCGCTGTCCGCACTGTCCGTCGCGTCCGCCGAACCGGCGATGTCCGCGCGGGTGGAGCGGGTCGAGTCCGTCACTCCTCGCCGCTCGGCGGTGTTCGTGTACTCGCCGTCGATGCAGCGGGTCGTGCAGGTGCAGGTGCTGCATCCCGCCGGGGACGCGCCGCGCCCGTCCCTCTACCTGCTCGACGGCGTCAGCGCCGGAGCCGAGTCGGACTACCGCGAGAGCACGTGGACGCAGCGCACGGACATCGTCGATTTCTTCGCCGACAAGAACGTGAACGTCGTGTTGCCGGTCGGCGGGACCGCGAGCTACTACACGGACTGGCTCGCCCCGGACCCCGTCCTGGGCGTGAACGCGTGGGAGACGTTCCTGACGAAGGAACTGCCGCCGCTGATCGACGCCCGTTTCGCGGGCAACGGGGTGAACGCAGTCGGCGGCCTGTCGATGGGTGCGACGGGGGCGGCGAGCCTGATCGCCCGGAATCCGGACCTGTACCGGGGCGTGGCCGCGCTCAGTGGATGCCTGGACACGTCGAAGGCGTCCGCCCAGGACGCGGTCCGCGGCACCGTCGCCTACAAGGGCGGCAATCCGGACAACATGTGGGGGGCGCCCGGGGATCCGGCGTGGGCGGCGCACGATCCGTACGTCCTCGCCGAGCGGTTGCGCGGCAAGGAGATCTTCATCAGTACCGGCAACGGTCTGCCCGGCCCGTACGACGTCGGACCCGATGCGGAGGCCCTCGACGTGGGTGGGCCGCTCGAGGTGGGCGCCTTCGTGTGCACGATCGGCTTCGACCGGCGGCTGCGGGAGCTGCGGATTCCCGCCACAATCGTCTACCGTCCGTACGGCACGCATTCGTGGCCGTACTGGCAGGACGATCTGCGCACCGCCTGGCCGACGCTCGAGCGCGCTCTCGGACTCGACTGAACGGGGTTCGGTCAGGGCACCGTGATGCGGTCGGTGGCCGGCGGCGCGACGGGCGAGCGTGCCCCCAGGTAGTCGTTCAGGGCGTCGAGTTCGGCGCCCGCCCCGGTCGTCCGTCGCGCGTGCGTGAACCCGGTGAACCCGTCACCGCCGTCGGCGAGGAAGCCGTTGACGACCACCCGGTACGTCGCAACCGGATCGAGCGGTCGGCCTGCGACGGTGACGTCCCGGATCCGGGTGCCCGGCGCCGCGGCCCGGTCGAGGACGTAGCGCAGGGTGTGCGACGGTGCGAGGATCCGCTCGCGGGTCGCGCCGCTCCCGTCCTGCTGGAACTGTTGTTCGAGGACCCCGACAAGTTCCGCACCGGTGAGCTCGAGCACCTGCAGCCGGTTCCCGAACGGCTGGGCCGCGTAGGTGTCGCCGTGGGTGACGACGCCGTCGTCGGAATGCAGCAGGTCGGCCCGTACTCCGCCGGGATTGGTGAGGGCGAGCTGCGCGCCGGCAGGTTCCGCGGCCGCCAGCTGCGCATCCGCGACGAGATTGCCGAGGGCGGACTCGCCGCCGGCCGTGACGTCGCGTGTCAGGTCGGCGGTGATGCGGCCGACGAAGCGTTCGGCGACGTTGCGGGACTTGTCGACCGCCCGGTCGACGAACTGCTGCGTGCGCGGGTCGGGAGCGATGTCGTGGGTGACGATCTGATTGAACGCGTGGGTACGGTCACGCAGCACCTCACGGCTCTCGCGATCGATGGTCACGTCCGCGACCGAGACGATGCGGCCGTGCGAGGCGCCCTGCAGCACGGTCCGGGGATTGCCCGCCGGATCCGGATAGCTGCAGTTGAAGCTGTCCTCGCCGTCTGCGGTGACGACGACATCGACCTTCGGTGACACCCGGGAGGCGAGGGTGCGGGCGGGCCCGGCGGCCGGGTCGCACGGGTCGGTCCCGGCCGAGGGCGTCAGCGCCCCCTTGTAGAGCAGGACGATCGAGCGGACCCCGAGGGCATCGAGCGCGTCGGCGGTGCGGTCGACGGCCGTGATCTCGTCGGTGAACTGCAGCCCGGTGATGTCGTCGCCACGCACCACCTGCGGTGTGTCCTGCGGAGCGACACCGATGACGCCGACCGGCACCCCGTCGACGTAATCCACGCTGAACGGCAGGGCCGCGGGACTGCCGTCGGCCTCCGCGACGTTCGCCGCGATCAGCGGGAAAGCGGTTCCGGCGTATTCCTCGTCGTATCGGCAGCCCTCGGGGTGACAACCCCCGTCGCGCAGGCGCTGCAACTCGGCGTAGCCGTTGTCGAACTCGTGGTTGCCGAGGGCGGCCGCGGTCACGTCGAGGCCGTTGAGCAGGTCCACGGTGGGCTCGTCGTGGAACATCGCCGATTCGATGGGCGACGAGCCCCACGTGTCGCCGACGGAGTAGAGCACCGAGTTGTCCGCCTGCGCACGCAGCTGCCGGACGTAGGCGGCGAGATATGCCGCGCCGCCCGCGGGGACGGAGGCGCCGTCGGAACGGACCACCTCGCTGCGGGGACCCTGGGGTGGGAGGAGGCTGCCGTGCAGGTCGCGGAAGGCGATCAGGCGCAGCGGCAGGGCGTCCGGAGGTAGTGCGGTCGCGGGGACGGCGAGCGACGTCCACAGGATCCCGGTCAGCAGGGCCGCGGACAGGGTCCACCGGCGCGTCACGCCTGAACCCATCCGCACACTCCGCTCCCGTAGTCGACCGGACGAGTGTGCCAACGGTTGGTCACGTGATCGCCACCCGCTGATAACGGTTGGGTCTCGCGGGCGTTCGCCCGCAGGTCAGGACGTCGAAATTTCCGCGATCTCGAGACCCTTGCCGGTCGCAAATGTCAGGAATGCGTCGTTCTCGTGCGGATCGCCGACAGTCACCCGCACCCCGTCGTCCGCGTACTGGCGGACCAGCACGCCGGCCTCCGCGCATGCCTCGGCGAACGCCGCCGACCGGTCGCCGAGCGGCAACCACACGAAGTTGGCGTAGCTCTCCGGCACGGGATATCCGGCGTCGACGAGTGCCGTCCGCACCCGGTCGCGCTCGGCGAGCACACCGTCGGTGCGCGTCAGCAGTTCGTCGGCCGCCGCCAGGGAGGCGATGGCCGCCTGCTGCGCGAGCGAGCTGACGCTGAACGGGGTGTGCACCTTGTTCAGGATCTTGATCACCGACGGATCGCCGACCAGGTACCCAACCCGCAGGCCGGCCAGGCCGTAGGCCTTCGAGAACGTGCGGAGCACCACGACGTTCGGTCGGCCGGCGGCGAGCACGATTCCGTCCGCCAGTTCCGCGCCGGGCTTCGGGCGGGTGTACTCGAAGTACGCCTCGTCGAGCGCGACGAGCACCTGCGGCGGCACCGCGTCGAGGAACCGCTCCAGCTCCGCTCTGCCCAGCAGCGCACCGGTCGGGTTGTTGGGATTGCACACGAACACCACGCGGGTGCGGTCGGTGATCGCGGCGAGCATCGCGTCGAGGTCGTGGCCGTGCTCGGGGGTGTTGGGCACCGGCACCGGCTTCGCGCCGGCTACCGCCGTCACCACGGGGTACGCCTCGAACGAACGCCAGGAGAACACCACCTCGTCGCCGTCGTTGCAGGCCGAGAGCACCAGCTCCTGGCACAGGCTCACCGAACCGTTGCCCACGGCGATGTTCTCGGGCCCGACCCCCAGCCGCTCGGCCAACGCGCCGATGAGCACGGCGGCCATGTTGTCCGGGTACCGGTGAACCGAGTACGCCGCCTCGGCGATCGCGTCGCGCACGCTGGGCAGGGGACCGACCGTGGTCTCGTTGCTGGCGAGCTTGATCGCGCCCGGAAAGCTGCGGCCGGGCACGTAGGACGGGATCGAGACGAGGTCGGGGCGGGTCCGTGGGGTCACCAGCCGATTATGCGCCCGGCGATCACGTGCACGGTCGCAGTGGGTCGTGTCATCGTGGACGGTATGTCGGGAATCCACACTGCCGCGGCCCGGTTGCCGGACGGGTCGGGGCAGGTACCGCTGACCGTGTTCCGGCCGGAGGGCGCCCTCCGCGGTGGCATCGTGGTGTTGCACGAATCCCGGGAGTTTCCACCGGCCCTCCTGGCCTTCATGGAGGCGCTGGCTGCAGAGTGCTGGCTGGTCGTGGGACCGCATCTGTTCCATCGCGAGTTCACCGAGGACGACGAGGTGTTCGGACAGAACCTGTTCGACGACGTCGACGCGGCGATGGACTGGCTGATCCGCAGCGGGGTCTACCCCGATGCGGTCGGCGTGATCGGATTCGACGACGCCGGCACGGCGGCGCTCATCGTCGCCGCGAACCGGAGGGTGGGTGCCGCGGTCACCGTCGCCGCGCACGGCATCGTGGAACCGTTGCGGCCCGACGTCCCCGCCCTCGTCGAGGCCGTGCACGGTCTGCAGGCGCCGTGGCTCGGTCTGTACGGCGAGGACGACCCCACCACCCCGCCCGGCGACGTCGAGCAATTGCGCGAGGCGGCCGGAAGGGCCGATGCACCCACCCTGGTCATCGGATATCCGGGTCTGGCACACCGCCCCGACGAGCCGCCCGTCGAGCACGACACGGCCGATCCCGAGACCGATCCGGCCGAGGCGGCGATCATCGACGCGCGGCGCCGGATCTTCGACTGGTTCGACTCACACCTGCGCTGACCAGCTGTTTTGCGTTTGCTGTCCGAACGTGTGTAATCTTTCGTCCCGGCGGTTCGAGAGAATCGAAACCCCCCAGGGAGGCGTGCCAGAGCGGCCGAATGGGACTCACTGCTAATGAGTTGTCCCCTTTACGGGGGACCGGAGGTTCAAATCCTCTCGCCTCCGCCACGTCGGTGCAGCGTCACCGGCGACAACTGAATACGAGAACTGCATGCACCTGCATGCAAGAACTGCGCCCGTAGCTCAACGGATAGAGCATCTGACTACGGATCAGAAGGTTAGGGGTTCGAATCCCTTCGGGCGCACAGTGAAGAACCCCCACCCGTTCCGGTGGGGGTTCTTTGGTCGTGTCGGTCCCCGGCTCCGGTGCGGAACGGACCCGCTACGAGCCGGTCAGGCCGTGGTCGTACGCCTTCTCGAAGTCGTCGTTCACGAGGACGACGGTGCGGTCGATCCGGTCGATCATGGAGGCGGCGATCGATGCCCGGTAGCCGGACCCACAGTGCACCCAGACCTCCCCGTGCGGCACCTCGTCGAGGCGGCCGGCGAGGTCGTGCAGCGGGATGTTGACTGCGCCGCGCACGTGGGCATCCTCGAACTCGTCCTTCTGGCGGACGTCGAGGACCCGGACCTGCTCGTTGTCGATCTCCCGGGTGAGTTCCGCGAAGTCCGAGACGCGGTACGACCGCAGTTCGTGTCCGTGGACGAGGGTGTGGATCTCGCCGACGGCCGCGCCGGCGAGTTCGTCGACCCCGATGCGGACCAGCTCGCGCTTGGCTTCGGCGATCTGCTCGTCGCTCTCGCCGATGAGGGTCAGGGGCGCACCCCACTTGTATAGCCAACCCAGGTACGTGACGAAGGAGGTGGACAGTTCGAACCCGAGTGTGCCGCCCAGGTGTCCCGCGGCGAAGGCGGTGCGCTCCCGCAGATCGACGACCCACTCGCCGGCGTCGATGCGTCGGCGCAACTCGGCCGGGTCGACCGGCTCCGGTGGCGACAGGTCGACCGGCGACGGGCCCGCCTTGTTGATCACACCCATGTGGGCGTAGTACGCGGGGTACGTGTTGAGTCCCCCGATGAGTTCGTCGACGTAGGCCTGCTCGTCACGGGTCAGTGCCGGGTTGACGTCGCGTTGCTGTCCCACGGTGGACGAATCGCCGCTGGTGGGGGTGGCCGAGCAGAAACTGCCGAAGCCGTGGGTGGGATACACCGGGGTGTCGGCCGGCACTTCGTCGGCGATCCGTCGCACGGAGTGGAACTGCGCGTGCGTCAGTTCCTCGGTGTACTGCGGGCCGACGAGATCGGTGCGACCGGTGGATCCGTACAGCATCGACCCGCCGGTGAAGATCCCGTGCGTCGCACCGGTCTCGTCGAGCAGCACATAGCTGACGTGGTGGTGGGTGTGCCCGGGTGTGTGCATCACTCGCAGCCGGATCGGGCCGGCGTCGATCAGGTCGCCGTCGTGGACGGCGTGTCGCTCGTAGTCCACATCGTCGCCGGCCGGGACGATGTACTCGGCCTCGAGGGCGCGGGAGAGTTCCAGCCCTCCGGTGACGTAGTCGTTGTGGATGTGGGTCTCGAGGACATGGGTGATGCGCGCTCCGCGGTCGTTGGCGAGCGCGAGCACTCGATCGATGTCCCGCTGGGGATCCACCACGACGGCGACGTCCGCCTCGGTGATCAGATAGCTGCGATCGCCGAGGCTCGAGGTTTCGATAATCGATACGTCCATGTCAGTGCCTTCCCATGGTCTTCTCACTATGCCCCCGGATACCCGGGGGCGTACGAAGAATGCGCGGGTACGCGCCGAGTTCCGGCTCAGCGCAGGACCAGGGTGTCCACCAGCACGTACGCGGCCACGGCGAACACGAGCCAGGCGAACCACCGCCGCAGCCGGCCGGTTTCCATGCGGGTACCGAGGTGACCGGCAACGAGTGACGTGACGACCGCGGCCCCGGCGAACGCCGCGGTGATCGGCCAGTCGATGTCGGCGTCCCCGAGGTGCGCGACGAGCCCGGCTGCCGAGTTGGCGACGATGACGATCAACGAGGTCCCCACGGCGACGCTCATCTCCAACCCGAGGAGGATCACCAGCGCAGGGATGATCAGGAAGCCGCCGCCGACGCCGAACAGCCCGGTCAGAAAGCCCACCCCCACGCCGGCCGGAATCGATCTCGGCGCGCATCGCTTCCAGTCGATGCCGGAGTCGCCGGTCTTGCACGCGGTTCCGGTGTCGTCGTTCTCGCGCAGCATCCGGATCCCCGCGACCACCATCACGGCGGCGAAGCCCACCAGCAGTACCGGCTGCGGCAGCAACGTGCCGACCGCCGTGCCCGCGAACGTCGCAGGGATGCCCGCCGCGGCGAACACCGCGGCCAGCCGCCAGTCGACCTGCCCGGCCCGGATCTTGGGGATCGCGCCGGACAGGGCTGCCGCCCCGACGACGATCAGCGAGATAGGGATGGCCTGGCGGAACTCGAGTCCGAGGCCGTACACCAGAGCAGGAATCGCGAGGATGGATCCGCCACCACCGAGGAGGCCGAGCAGGATCCCGAGGATCGCTCCCAGAACGAGCGCGATTACCGGTTCCACCGCGTCCTCCCTTCAGTAGTCAGGAGTCGGCAGTACCTGGTTGCGCGGACAATGCGGCCTGCACCCGGTCCGCGGCCTCCACAGGGTTCTCGTGCTCCCAGATCCGCACGACCGTCCACCCGGCCGCGGCGAGCGCCGCGTCGGTGTTCCGGTCCCGGGCCACGTTGGCGGCGAGCTTGGCGGCCCACCACTCGGCGTTGTTCTTCGGATCGGTGGCGTGCTGCGGGCAACGATGCCAGAAGCATCCGTCGACATACACCGTCACTCGGCGACGCGGAAACACCAGGTCGGCGCGACGACGGATACCCTTCAGAGGCGCCCGATCGACGAAGTAGCGCACCCCGCGCCGGTGCAGTTCCCGGCGCAGGGCCACCTCGGGAACGGTGTCGCGGCGCCGCTGCCGTCTCATCCGGGCGCTGGTCTGCGGGTCGGTGGCGGGCACGGCAGCCGGATCCGTCCTCAGGCCGCGGCTTCGGGGAAGCCGCCCATGCGGTCCAGGTGGGACTCGACGTCGTCGAGGAAGCCGGGCACGAATCTCAGGTTGCCGGACCGGGCCCGGCGCAGGAATCCGGCCGTGGCCCGCGCGGACAGCAGTCGCGCGTCCTCCAGGTATCCCGCGAGGTCCTCGTACGGCTCCTGGACCGGCCAGTGCGACTCGTGCACCCGGAACGCTCGCCGCCGAGCTCCCCAGGCGGCGCTCGGCCAGGGGTCACCCGGCCGAAGCGGTGTCTCGTGGTCGGGGGAGTAGTCGATCGGCCGGCCGAGCCGACCCCCGACCCAAGCGGCCATACGGACGCTCACGGCGTTTCCGACGAGCCGCCACCGATGCCCGGTTCGCACGCCGGGCGCCTGGGTCGCGGGCGCGGTCCAGTCCGGGTCGAAGCCCTGCAGTCGTTCGGCATCGATCAGACCGGGCGTGACGATCTCACCCGACGGCAACCGCACCGCCGGCGGGCTGGCGATGCCCACCGTGGAGCCACCCTTGAGGGTGGGTACGGCGTTGACCGCCCAGCCCAGACCACGTACGCCCTCCGTCCAGTAGAAGCCGCACGGGTGGGTGTCGGGGTCGCCTTCCACAGGGGCACCGGCGTCCTCGCCGAAGAGCACCGCGCGGGGATCGTCGGTCCGCGAGGCGAGCATGAGCACCCGCTGTCGCCGCTGCGGAAGTCCGAACGCGCGGGCGTCGACGACCCGGTACGCCCACGCGTACCCGAGATCTTCTAGCGCGTCGGTGATGTGACGCATCGCGGCGCCTCGTCCGAGTTGCAGCATGAAAGGAACGTTCTCGATGAGTAGCCAGCGCGGTCCCTGCTTGCGCCGCACCAACCGGAACACCTCGTCGACGAGTCCCGACCGGGAGCCGGTGATGCCGGCGGTGCGGCCGGCCTGCGACAGGTCCTGGCACGGAAAGCCGGCGGTGACGATCTCGGTTGCCTGAGGTAGGGAACGAAGACGGGTGACGTCGGTGTGTAGCGCCACGTCGGCGAAGCGAGCGCGAAGTACGGCCTGCGCTCCGGCGTCGATCTCGCAGAGCAGTTCGGTGCGCCAGCCGTGCTCGGCCAGTCCGAGTTCGAGTCCGCCGATTCCGGCGAACAATCCCACCATGTTCCCGGTCGACGTCACGGCACCCTTTCTCGCTTTGCTCACGGAGCACGTTACTCGAGAAATCGGGCGACCCGTGCCGCGACGCGAGATGCAGTGATCACTGCCGCAGAAAGGCCGGGGCGGCTATCCGAGGGGACGCGACGACTCGAACGCGGCCTTCATCCGGGCCACGGCCGCGATCCTTGCGGCGATGCCCGGTTCGAGGTCACACGCACAGCCCCCGGACCCGTCTACGCCGAGTCCGACGAGGGCCTCGTCGAGTGCGGTGAGGAAGTCGTCGCAGGCGGCAGCGCACAGCGCTACCGCGAGGGAGCCCGGGTCGGACCCATCCACCCGGGCCGGCTCGACGATCTTCGTGGGAAAGCCGCTCATGGGTCTCCTCTACCTGATCGGGAGTGGGCCACGCGTAGCCCTCGGTAGATGAGACGCAGCCGGACAGGGGACGGTTCCGCGCCCCGGAAATACGCGCATTCGAGAGCAAACAACCGCTCTGAACTGGCGATTTGGCGTACAGCCGGATGTTCACGTAACTTATTCCAGGTCAGAGCGACACGGACACCGACCCGGCCCGCAGGGGCTCGGGAAAACGAGGTTGGACGCAGGCGCCTGATTACCTTGATTGAGAGCCTTCTGGTAAGGTCTCCAATCGCCCTGAGATCGGATCGGCCGCAGATTTTGATTCCGAAAGCCCCCGATGTTAGGCTGGAACGGTTGCCCCGGAGCAATGCACTGACGGTGCGGAGTGATGGTGTGTGCGTGTTCTTTGAGAACTCAACAGTGTGCCGATGAATGTCAGTGCCAAATTTTTTATTTGGTGCGATCAGATCAGACGCCGACCATGGTGTCAAGCCGATGAGGTGTCGTGATGATCGTTGCTGACTGCCGCATTCTTCCGTCTGTGGTGGTCAGTGTTTTTGCTAGTTTGAGTTTTTTGCTAGTGATTCGGCTCTACGCTTATGGCTGATTACTCTTTCGGGAGGAATCGAGAGTCTTCAACGGAGAGTTTGATCCTGGCTCAGGACGAACGCTGGCGGCGTGCTTAACACATGCAAGTCGAACGATGAAGCCCAGCTTGCTGGGTGGATTAGTGGCGAACGGGTGAGTAACACGTGGGTGATCTGCCCTGCACTTCGGGATAAGCCTGGGAAACTGGGTCTAATACCGGATAGGACCTTCTGCCGCATGGTGGGGGGTGGAAAGGTTTTCCGGTGCAGGATGGGCCCGCGGCCTATCAGCTTGTTGGTGGGGTAACGGCCCACCAAGGCGACGACGGGTAGCCGGCCTGAGAGGGCGACCGGCCACACTGGGACTGAGACACGGCCCAGACTCCTACGGGAGGCAGCAGTGGGGAATATTGCACAATGGGCGCAAGCCTGATGCAGCGACGCCGCGTGAGGGATGACGGCCTTCGGGTTGTAAACCTCTTTCAGTACCGACGAAGCGCAAGTGACGGTAGGTACAGAAGAAGCACCGGCCAACTACGTGCCAGCAGCCGCGGTAATACGTAGGGTGCGAGCGTTGTCCGGAATTACTGGGCGTAAAGAGCTCGTAGGCGGTTTGTCGCGTCGTCTGTGAAAACCCGCAGCTCAACTGCGGGCTTGCAGGCGATACGGGCAGACTTGAGTACTGCAGGGGAGACTGGAATTCCTGGTGTAGCGGTGAAATGCGCAGATATCAGGAGGAACACCGGTGGCGAAGGCGGGTCTCTGGGCAGTAACTGACGCTGAGGAGCGAAAGCGTGGGTAGCGAACAGGATTAGATACCCTGGTAGTCCACGCCGTAAACGGTGGGCGCTAGGTGTGGGTTTCCTTCCACGGGATCCGTGCCGTAGCTAACGCATTAAGCGCCCCGCCTGGGGAGTACGGCCGCAAGGCTAAAACTCAAAGGAATTGACGGGGGCCCGCACAAGCGGCGGAGCATGTGGATTAATTCGATGCAACGCGAAGAACCTTACCTGGGTTTGACATACACCGGACCGCCCCAGAGATGGGGTTTCCCTTGTGGTCGGTGTACAGGTGGTGCATGGCTGTCGTCAGCTCGTGTCGTGAGATGTTGGGTTAAGTCCCGCAACGAGCGCAACCCTTGTCCTGTGTTGCCAGCAAGTCAAGTTGGGGACTCGCAGGAGACTGCCGGGGTCAACTCGGAGGAAGGTGGGGACGACGTCAAGTCATCATGCCCCTTATGTCCAGGGCTTCACACATGCTACAATGGCCGGTACAGAGGGCTGCGATACCGCGAGGTGGAGCGAATCCCTTAAAGCCGGTCTCAGTTCGGATCGGGGTCTGCAACTCGACCCCGTGAAGTCGGAGTCGCTAGTAATCGCAGATCAGCAACGCTGCGGTGAATACGTTCCCGGGCCTTGTACACACCGCCCGTCACGTCATGAAAGTCGGTAACACCCGAAGCCGGTGGCCTAACCCCTCGTGGGAGGGAGCCGTCGAAGGTGGGATCGGCGATTGGGACGAAGTCGTAACAAGGTAGCCGTACCGGAAGGTGCGGCTGGATCACCTCCTTTCTAAGGAGCAACTCCTCGTGCACCCCGAACAGTCGGGGACGGTAAACGCACGCAGGCAGAGCCACTTCGGATTCACACGTAATCCGGTGGTGCTCACGGGTGGAACGCTGACAAGTACTTCTCATCGATTCTTCTCCATGCAGAAGAATCCGGGAGGTTATATCGGTGCACTGTTGGGTCCTGAGAGAACACGCAATGTGTTTTGTCAGCGACGATGACCGGGAACGGGAAGGGTGTTCTTTCTCCAGTATCGGTTGTTGTGTGTTGTTTGAGAACTGCACAGTGGACGCGAGCATCTTTGTTGTAAGTGTTTATGAGCGTACGGTGGATGCCTTGGCACCAGGAGCCGATGAAGGACGTGGGAGGCTGCGATATGCCTCGGGGAGCTGTCAACCGAGCTGTGATCCGAGGATTTCCGAATGGGGAAACCCAGCACGAGTGATGTCGTGTTACCCGCGCCTGAATATATAGGGCGTGTGGAGGGAACGTGGGGAAGTGAAACATCTCAGTACCCACAGGAAGAGAAAACAACATGTGATTCCGTGAGTAGTGGCGAGCGAAAGCGGAAGAGGCTAAACCGCGGGTGTGTGAGAGCTGGCAGGCGTTGCATCCGTGGGGTCGTGGGGCCCTTCTTCCCATCACTGTCATGGTGGGCGAGAGTAAGAAACCGGTGTGTTAGTCGAAGTGGTCTGGAACGGCCTGTCGTAGAGGGTGAGAATCCCGTAGACGAAAACACGCCGGCTCTCGTGGAGGGTACCCGAGTAGCAGCGGGCCCGTGAAATCTGCTGTGAATCCGTCGGGACCACCCGATAAGCCTGAATACTCCCTGGTGACCGATAGCGGACTAGTACCGTGAGGGAAAGGTGAAAAGTACCCCGGGAGGGGAGTGAAATAGTACCTGAAACCGTGCGCTTACAATCCGTCGGAGCCTTCGAGCAGTTTGGTCTGCTGGGGGTGACGGCGTGCCTTTTGAAGAATGAGCCTGCGAGTTAGTGGCATGTCGCGAGGTTAACCCGTGTGGGGTAGTCGTAGCGAAAGCGAGTCCGAACAGGGCGTATCAGTGGCATGTTCTAGACCCGAAGCGGAGTGATCTACCCATGGCCAGGGTGAAGCGACGGTAAGACGTCGTGGAGGCCCGAACCCACTTAGGTTGAAAACTGAGGGGATGAGCTGTGGGTAGGGGTGAAAGGCCAATCAAACTCCGTGATAGCTGGTTCTCCCCGAAATGCATTTAGGTGCAGCGTCGCGTGTTTCTCACCGGAGGTAGAGCTACTGGATGGTCTAGGGGGCCCACAAGCTTACCGAAATCAGCCAAACTCCGAATGCCGGTGAGTGAGAGCGCGGCAGTGAGACTGCGGGGGATAAGCTTCGTAGTCGAGAGGGAAACAGCCCAGATCGCCGGCTAAGGCCCCTAAGCGTGTACTAAGTGGAAAAGGATGTGGGATCGCTGAGACAACCAGGAGGTTGGCTTAGAAGCAGCCACCCTTGAAAGAGTGCGTAATAGCTCACTGGTCAAGTGGTTCTGCGCCGACAATGTAGCGGGGCTCAAGTACACCGCCGAAGCCGCGGCACTCACACAACACCCACTCGTTCCTGCGGGGACGGGTGCAGTGGTGTGGGTGGGTAGGGGAGCGTCGTGCCGCCGGGGAAGCGCCGGAGTGATCCAGGTGTGGAGGCGGCGCGAGTGAGAATGCAGGCATGAGTAGCGAAAGACGAGTGAGAAACTCGTCCGCCGAATGACCAAGGGTTCCTGGGCCAGGTTAATCCGCCCAGGGTGAGTCGGGACCTAAGGCGAGGCCGACAGGCGTAGTCGATGGACAACGGGTTGATATTCCCGTACCCGTGTGAACGCGCCCCTGGTGAATCAGTGATGCTAACCGTCCTGAAGCCGGCCGGTTCCTTCGGGAATCGGTTGTGTGGATGCACGGGACCCGATCTGGTAGTAGCCAAGCGATGGGGTGACGCAGGAAGGTAGTGGGGCCGGTCAGTGGTTGTACCGGTGTAAGCCTGTAGGGCGTGACATAGGCAAATCCGTGTCACATCAAGCCTGAGAGGTGATGCGTAGCCGAATGAGGCGAATTCCATGATCCTATGCTGCCGAGAAAAGCCTCTAGCGAGCTTTCACACGGCCCGTACCCCAAACCGACACAGGTGGTCAGGTAGAGAATACCGAGGCGATCGAGAGAACTGTGGTTAAGGAACTCGGCAAAATGCCCCCGTAACTTCGGGAGAAGGGGGACCACGCCCGGTGAAGACCTTCGCGGTCGGAGCTGGGGGTGGTCGCAGAGACCAGAGAGAAGCGACTGTTTACTAAAAACACAGGTCCGTGCGAAGTCGTAAGACGAGGTATACGGACTGACGCCTGCCCGGTGCTGGAAGGTTAAGAGGACCGGTCAGCGGAGTTCACTCCGCGAAGCTGAGAATTTAAGCCCCAGTAAACGGCGGTGGTAACTATAACCATCCTAAGGTAGCGAAATTCCTTGTCGGGTAAGTTCCGACCTGCACGAATGGCGTAACGACTTCTCTGCTGTCTCAACCACAGACTCGGCGAAATTGCATTACGAGTAAAGATGCTCGTTACGCGCGGCAGGACGAAAAGACCCCGGGACCTTCACTACAGCTTGGTATTGGTGTTCGGTTCGGTTTGTGTAGGATAGGTGGGAGACGGAGAAGCCCGCACGCCAGTGTGGGTGGAGTCGTTGTTGAAATACCACTCTGATCGTATTGGACCTCTAACCTCGGACCCTGATCGGGTTCAGGGACAGTGCCTGGTGGGTAGTTTAACTGGGGCGGTTGCCTCCCAAAATGTAACGGAGGCGCCCAAAGGTTCCCTCAGCCTGGTTGGCAATCAGGTGGCGAGTGCAAGTGCACAAGGGAGCTTGACTGTGAGACCGACAGGTCGAGCAGGGACGAAAGTCGGGACTAGTGATCCGGCACCGGCATGTGGAAGCGGTGTCGCTCAACGGATAAAAGGTACCCCGGGGATAACAGGCTGATCTTCCCCAAGAGTCCATATCGACGGGATGGTTTGGCACCTCGATGTCGGCTCGTCGCATCCTGGGGCTGGAGTAGGTCCCAAGGGTTGGGCTGTTCGCCCATTAAAGCGGCACGCGAGCTGGGTTTAGAACGTCGTGAGACAGTTCGGTCTCTATCCGCCGCGCGCGTTAGAAACTTGAGGAAGGCTGTCCCTAGTACGAGAGGACCGGGACGGACGAACCTCTGGTGTGCCAGTTGTCCCGCCAGGGGCACGGCTGGTTGGCTACGTTCGGAAGGGATAACCGCTGAAAGCATCTAAGCGGGAAGCCTGTTCCAAGATGAGGTTTCTCACCCCCTCGAGGGGGTAAGGCCCCCGGCAGACCACCGGGTTGATAGGCCGGAACTGGAAGTGCGGCAACGCATGCAGGTGACCGGTACTAATAGGCCGAGGACTTACCACGAAGAAGCTACGCGTCCACTGTGCGGTATCTGAAACAACACACTCGATTCACACGCTTTCCGTGAATCGAGTGAGGGCGAAGCCCCCCAGAAAAGGAGGGAACAGCGTTCACTCGATCATTCACGAGCGAAGCGAGTGTGTGTCGTTTCACAGAGTTACGGCGGCCATAGCGACAGGGAAACGCCCGGTCCCATTCCGAACCCGGAAGCTAAGCCTGTCTGCGCCGATGGTACTGCACCCGACAGGGTGTGGGAGAGTAGGACACCGCCGAACACCCGTTACCGGAAGCCCCCCGACACCGTCGGGGGGCTTCCGGCATTTCTGCATGCTCCGGCCCGTCCGCTCTTGTCCGTGGTCCGGCACAGGCGAATCATTGACTCCACGGTGGTCGCGATCGCCGGCCGTCGCGTGACGTCGATGGTGGACGGTGACGGGTCGGCCACAGAAGTCGTTGGGTGCGGGCTCGTCCCGCACGCGGAGGCGATGAAGATGTTCATTCAGGTCTGGCAGGGGACGGTTCGCGACGAGCAGGGACTGAAGGCCTGCCTGCAGCGGTGGACGGACGAGCTGCGCCCGGGCGCGGTGGGCTATCTGGGTAGCACGTCGGGATTCAGCGACGACGGCACCTTCGTGTCGGTGGCGCGGTTCGAATCCGAGGAGGCGGCCCGCCGGAACAGCGAGCGTCCGGAACAGGGCGAGTGGTGGGCCGAAGCGGAGCAGTGCTTCGACGGCGAGATCGTCGTCCACGACTGCCGTGACGTCGAGGTGTGGATGGAGGGTGGCTCCGACACCGCAGGGTTCGTTCAGGTGATGGAGGGGCACAGCCCCGATCTCGGGCGGATGAAGAGCCTGCTCGCGCAGGGCCAGGAACGGGTGCATCAGTTGCGCCCCGAGATCATCGGCGGCACGTTCGCCACCTACGGCGACGACGGATACGTCGAGACGGTGTACTTCTCGTCCGAGGACGAGGCGCGTGCCCACGAACGAATGGAGATTCCCGACGATCTGCGTCCACTGCTGGAGGAGGAGATGCGGCTACAGGGCGATGTGCACTACTACGACCTGCACGAACCCATTCTCACCTCGAGCGGCAGGTGATCTGGGAGAGCCGTCGGTAGGAAAGTCCGGGCCGTGACGACACGGCCCGGACAAGGGTTCAGGGTCTCGGCCTGTGGGGCAGGGCCCGGGTGAGCCGCGGCGCCCAGCCGTGGGACGGCCAACGCTTGAGCCCCAGCCGATCCGGCGTCAGGCGGGTGTCGACGAAGAGCTTCTCGAGTTCGGGATCGGCGTCCCCCAGGAAGCGGTAGAGGATGGTGCCGCCGTTGTCCTCGGTGCGGGACGCCGCTTCCCAGCCGGTTGCCCGGTAGGCGCCGCGGACGATGTTGTCCGCGACCACCAGGATCGGCAGGCCGTCGATCCGGCGTGCCGACGCTCCGGCCGGCCACGGACGGTCGGCGAGTCCACGGACCTGCTCGGCGGAAGCCGATTTCGCCTCGGTGATCCGGAGTACGACGCACGGCGTGGGCAGCTCGGGTGCGGCCTCCGCGGAGTACTGACGAATCAGCTCCTCGACGGGACGTGCCACCCGGTCGGATTCCTCGCTGGCGCCGACGAGATTGGTCAGCACGAATTCGCCGTCGTGCGGTTCGAGCAACCCCAGTACCGAGACGAGGGCCTGGGTGGTGAAGCCGGCGGCGTGATCGGCGTCGACGGCCGGGGCCACCCGGTCGGCCACGACGTAGTGACCTACCGAGTAGCCGGAGTCGTAGACGGCACGGATCCGGCGCACGGCTGCGTCGGCTTCGGGGGTCTGCGCGGGAGCGGCTTCGCCGCCGGCGGCGAGTTTGTGGTCTTCGCCGAGCGCGGTCCACGTCAGGACGAACATCCGGTTCCCGCGGCCCTGTCCGACGTGCAGGACGGTATGGTCGCGCGGATCGACGAGGGCGTACACGTAGGCACCGAGCTGTTCGACGACCGTCGCCGGCAGCGGGTCCGGGGTGGGGGTGCGGTCGTCGACGTCGGTGACGATCTCGCGCAGGACGGCGAGTCGCAGTGCCACCGGCACGGTTCCGGCAGAGCCCCCGAACAGTTCACGGTTGGCTGCGTCCACGGAGGCGAAGGTGCGTCCGGTGTGGCGGGCCAGGGCGGCGAGCGCATGCGTGAACTCGGCGAGCCGCTGGCGAGGGTCCGCGGCGGTGTCGGGCAGCTCGTTGCTGGTCAGGAACATCTGGATCTCGGGGGACTCCAGAAGGATCTGGGCGATGTTCTGAGGAACTGTCCACACGGTACGCATGAGGCGACTGTAGGCCAGTCTTTCCCGGGCAGCGGGTTACGTGCTCAAACGCGCTGCACAAGGATGTCGGTCACCGTGCGGTCACCGCATCGTGGTGTCGTGGACATGTCCCTGTGATGTGACGCCGGACACGTTCCGAGTGGTCGTGTGCTACACGAAGGGCACGATTCGCGGCACCCCTGCGCCCCGGGAGCGGCTCGTCGCTTAACGTAGACACGTGAGCATCCCAGTCCCCGATGCCGCGCGGTCTGCGGCGAGCCCAGCATCGAACTGGCCCGCGATTCTGACGTGGCGGGCGTACGACGTTCCTCGGATGGAATCGGTGCGTGTCCAACTGAGCGGCGATCGCATCAAGGCGGCGGGCCGGATCGTGGGCGCGCAGTGCGCGGAGCATCCCGCGTTCAGCGCGTCGTACGACCTCGTGACCGACGAGAACGGTGTCACGCGCCGGTTGTCGGTGCGCACCACCCTGGCCGCAGGTGAGAGGCACATGTCGATCAGCCGGTCCGAGGAGGGCATCTGGATGGTCGACAACGGCACCCAGCACCAGCGGTCGGCATTCGGCGGCGCACTCGACGTCGACGTCATCCTCAGCCCGTTCTTCAATGCTCTGCCGATCCGCCGCTACGGGCTGCAGTCCGGCGCGGACGAACTCGAGGTGCCAGTCGTCTACGTGAATCTACTCGATCTCGGCATCGAGGAGGCCACCCTCGTCTACAGCAGCGCAGCCGACGGCATCCACGTCCTGTCCCCGGTGTCCAGTTCCTCGGTGACGGTCGACGGCGACGGCTTCGTCGTGAACTACCCCGGACTGGCGGGACGGATCTAGGACGGGTCGGTCAGGAGGTCGGTGCCCTCCACCGCCATCGCCAGTGCCAGAGCTGTGGACTCTCCGGGATGACTGCCGTGCCCGCTGGTCCCGGAGGTCAACCCGACTACCTGTACGCCGATGGGGAGATCACGGTCTCCTGGGGCAGGGACGGACACCGCCGGTACGCCCAGCACGCTGAACGGAATGCACATCTGCAGCAGTGGCCCGCGGAGGGCGGCGGGATCGCTGTCGAGCGGGGCCGACCGCAGCGGGGTCGTGACGGTGATCAGCGCGTCCAGCCCGTCGTCGCGCCGTAGCCGGCGCAGGATGTCGCGGCGCAACCGGGCGGCCGCCCGCACGGCCCGGACGTAGTCCGTCGCCGGACGGTCTCGCTGAGCCGCGAGCAGTGCCGCGGTGGCCGGCTGGTAGAGGTCGGGGTCGTTCTCGAACCAGCGCTGATGGGTTTCGTACGCCTCCGAGCCGGTGACGACGGGATAGACGCCGAGGAGTTCGTCGGTTTCCGGCAGGGTCACGTCCCGCACCTCGGCACCGAGATCGGTGAGGGTGCGGCAGGCGCCGTCGAGCGCGGACTCGAATGCAGCGGGCACGTCCCAGATGCCGCCGCGCAGCCGTCCGATGCGCAGCCCCGAGACGGGTGTGCGCAGGTGTGCTATCCCGGGCAGCGCGCCCCAGGCCAGTGCCGCGTCGAGGACGTCGCGGGCGAGCAGACCCACGTGATCGAAGGTGGTGGACAGCGGGAAGACCCCGTCGACCGGCAACGCGCCGAACGTGGGCTTGAGGCCGACGACTCCGCACAGCGCCGCCGGGGTGCGCACACTGCATCCGGTGTCGGTGCCCAGTGCCAGCGGCACGACGCCCTTGGCGACGAGCGCTGCCGACCCCGACGACGAGCCACCGGTGATGCAGGTGGGATCGTGCGGGTGCCGGGCCGGTCCGGCCGCGTTGACCAGGCCGCTGGGCCCGTACGCGAACTCGTGCAGGTGCGTCTTGGCGACCACGACGGCGCCGGCCTCGCGGAGCCGCTCGACGATCCTGGCGTCCTGCGCGGCCGGCGCGACGTCGGCGAGGACGTTGCTGCCGCAGCGGGTCGGCATGCCCGCGACGTCGATGTTGTCCTTGACGGCGACGGCGACGCCGTGCAGCGGACCGATCCAGTTGCCGGCCGCGAGCTCGGCATCGGCGCGGGCCGCCGATTCGAGGGCCGCGGCATCGTTGCGGGCGGCCACGAGATTCGACCACGGTGTGCCGTCGAGCGCGTCGAGGTCGGCCAGCACCTGCCGGACGTGTTCGGAGGCGGTCAGCTCGCCTTTCGCGAGTGCCGCGGTGATGTCGCGCAGTGTCACCGCGTCCACACCTCGCCGCGACGGCCCGCCTCGCGCAGCCGG
Source organism: Rhodococcus sp. NS-SX18 (assembly GCF_057367935.1). Lineage (NCBI taxonomy): Bacteria > Bacillati > Actinomycetota > Actinomycetes > Mycobacteriales > Nocardiaceae > Rhodococcus > Rhodococcus sp. NS-SX18. Next base: position 387,480 of record NZ_CM170633.1, read on the forward strand.
GCGAGCCAGTCCTCGTCGCCGGGGACGACGCCGGTGACGGGTCGGCGGTTGCGTTGCTCGAACCGTCGCCGGGCGGCGTGACCGGCGGCGGTCAGCTCGGCGGTGCTGCCGTCGGCGAGTTGTTCGCGAGCGACACGCAGCACCTCGAGGGTCTCGTCGAGGGCTGTGAGCAGCGCCGGGGCGTTGCCCTCACACATCGCGTCGACCAACGTGGGGGTGGTTCCGGCGACCCGGGTGCCGTCGCGGAACGATCCCGCCGCCAGGCCCAGCGCCAGGTCGCCGCCGGCGGCCCCGGACAGTGCCAGTGCCTCGGCGAGCAGGTGGGGCAGGTGCGAGACGCGGGCGACCGCCGCGTCGTGCTCGCCCGATTCGGCGGGTACGACGACGGAACCGCAGTCGAGGGCGAGATCGGCGACCTGCGTCCACACGTCGGGATCGGTGCCGTCGTCGACGGTGACCACCCACACCGCGTCGCGGAACAGTTCCGCGAATCCCGCCGACCACCCGGACTCGGCGGTGCCGGCCATGGGATGACCCCCGACGAAGCGTGCGGAGAGCCCGTGGGCGGCGACGAGGGCGGCGACCTGCGACTTGACGCTGACCACGTCGGTCAGCGCCACGTGCGGGGCGTGCTCGGCGACCGCCGCGAGCACGGCGCCGACCGCGGGCACGGGCACGGCGACGACGACGAGGGCGTCGCATTCCGCGGCGCGCCGCAACGTGGCCGGCAGGTCGGTGGAGGCGTCGAATCCGTCGGCGCGGGCGGCTTCGACGGGCTCCGAGGAGCGGTTGTACCCCCAGGCCTCGCGGCCCGCGGCGACGGCCGCACGCAGCAACGATCCGCCGATCAGGCCGAGGCCGAGTACACACACGGGCGGGGTGGACGCGGAGATGGGCACCCGACCAGGTTGGCACATCGCCCGCTGGACTTCATTCACGGGACCGCGCCGACTACCGTTGCGCCCATGGCTGCGCAGCGTGCGGGGAACAAGAGCCCTTCCGTGAGTTCGACTGAGGACCTCGACGGGTTCGGGGTCGCCGTGACGCGGGAGGACGGTCGCTGGAAGTGCAAGACACTGTCGGCGGCGGTGTTGACGAGCCTCGAGGTGGCCGACCGGGAGCTGCGCGAGTTGCGCAGCACCGGGGCGATCTTCGGGTTGCTCAACGTGGACGACGAGTTCTTCGTCATCGTCCGGCCGGCCCCGTCGGGCACGCGTCTGCTGCTGTCGGACGCGACGATGGCGGTCGACTACGACATCGCCGCCGACGTGCTCGATGCGCTGAACATCGAGATCCCGGACATCGACCCCGATGAGCTCGACGACATCGAGCCGTGGGAAGAGGGTGACCTGGGAATCCTGGCGGATCTGGGGCTGCCGGAGCCGGTGCTGGCGGTGATCGCCGCCGAGACCGACCTGTATCCGGACGAGCAGATCGACGAGATCGCCCAGCGGCTCGGGTTCGACGATGTGCTCGCCACGGCGCTGGACAAGCTGCGCCGCTAGATGGGCCTGCGCGACGACGAGGCGATGATCCGGGCCGCGTTGGAGGCGGCCGCCGCGGCGCCGGCCGGGGACGTGCCGGTGGGTGCCGTCCTGTTCGCCGCCGACGGGACCGAATTGGCCCGGGCGGCGAATTCGCGGGAGGCGACAGGCGATCCGACGGCACACGCGGAGATCCTTGCGTTGCGGGCGGCCGCGAAGGCTCACGGCGACGGCTGGCGCCTCGAGGGCACGACGCTGGCCGTGACGCTGGAGCCGTGCACGATGTGCGCGGGCGCGCTGGTGCTGGCCAGGGTGCATCGCGTGGTGTTCGGGGCATGGGAGCCGAAGACGGGCGCGGTGGGGTCGCTGTGGGACGTGGTGCGTGATCGTCGGCTCACCCATCGTCCGCAGGTGCGCGGCGGGGTGCTCGAGAAGGAATGTGCCGCGGTGCTCGAGGACTTCTTCCGCGCGCAGCGGCTCGCGGAACGTTCGTGACCTGGGGATTTCAACTCCGGGACCGAATCCGGTAAAGTCGTGGGCGGTGGCGTGTCCGAGCGGCCTAAGGAGCACGCCTCGAAAGCGTGTGACGGGTAACCCCCGTCCGAGGGTTCAAATCCCTCCGCCACCGCCACGGGAACGGTCCCGGTCCGGTTCATTCGGACCGGGACCGTTCTCTTTGTCGCTGCCGCGCCGTTCCGGTCGCTTCGCCCGGCGGCGTGTCCGGACGAGACGTCGGCACTGCCTCATCCGTTCTCGGCGACAGGCGCACGGCACCCTTCCAGAGCGTTGTGCAGCATCTCGTTGTCCAGGGCTCCGGGCGCGCCGACGACGACGATGCGGGTACGCGGGGGGTGGGTACCCCAGTCGCCGTCCAGGGTGAGGTCGACCCGGCTCCCGACCATCTGGAGGACCGCCCTGCGCCCCGGTGCGTCGGCGGGATCGACGAGCCCCTTGGCCCGGTAGACGGTGGTGGGCATCGCGGCCATCGCGGTGTGCAGCGCCTCCAGTGACAGCGGCCGGTCCGTCTCGTAGGTCCAGGTTCCGAACCCCTGCGTATGGTCGCCGTGCGTGCGGGCGGCGTCGCCGGCCGGGTCGAGGCGGCCCACGGACAGCAGGATGGGCAGCGGCACGTCGCCGTGCCGGGACTCGACGAGCCGGTAACGGTGGAACCGGTCGTCGAGCCAGGTCTTTATCCGGGCGATCGCGTCCGGGCCGACGAGGTCGACCTTGTTCAAGACGATCATGTCGGCGCAGGCCATCTGGAAGAGGCGGAGCTCCATGTGCTCGGGCGTCGTGAAGACGTGTTCCGCGTCCACCACACACAGCACGCTCTCGAGCCTGATCCCGGCGGGCAGGCCGGGGTTGTTGAAGGTCTGGACGATCCCTACGGGGTCGGCCACGCCGCTGGCCTCGAGAAGGACGTATTCCGGCCGTTCCGGGCGGGCGAGTACCGCGGCCACCGCCTCGACGAGGTCGTCGCGGACGGTACAGCACACGCAGCCGTTGGCGAGGCTGATCACGTCGCTGTGCACCCCGACGACCAGTTCCGCATCGATGTTCACGGTCCCGAAGTCGTTGACGAGCACCGCGACTCTCAGACCGTGGTCGCCGTTGAGGATGCGGTTGAGGAGCGTGGTCTTGCCGGCGCCGAGGAATCCGGTGAGGACGGTGACGGGGACGGGTGCGCTCACGCGGACTCCGGCGGCGGTGTTCTCGGCAGGCCGAGCGTCATCGCCGGGTCCATGGGGAGTGTCTCCCCGGTCGGTCTGGCGAACGGACGCATCTGGTCCTCGGGCGTGAACAACGCCGGATCGATCTCGAGATCGCGCACGGACTGTTCCTGGTTCGCGAAGAAGGGGTTCGTCACCGTGCTCGGTTCGGGCAGTTCGTCGTCGAAGTTGGTGTGCAGCAACCATTCGGGGGACGGACGCACGATGTTGGTGGTCTCCGGGAATGCGGCCTCGCGGATCCAGACGTGATCCTTGGTCACGTTGACCACGGTGTGGTCGATGCCGAACGCGAACATGCCCTTGTAGTGCAGACGCACGCCGGCGAGCATCTCGCCGACCAGCTCGCGGTCGTAGGAGACGTGGGTGGCCATCGCCAGTCGGGGCCGGACCAGGTTTGCGAGGTAACCGGCGCCGTAGTGACTCGTGTGGAAGTTGTCGAGCGTCAGGGCCGCCATGACAGGTGACACGCCCTGCTTCAGCGCCCACAGGTTGACCAGGTCGACGGCCATCTCCGTGACGAAGACGTCGACGCCTTGCGCATACTCGGCGGTGAGCCGATCGGGTTTGCCGTCGCCCGTCCACACGAACGACAGCCCGTTCCAATCCAGCCGGTAGGCTGAGGCGCCGTCGATCGCATGCGATCTCCGCCAGTGGGTCACTTTCACGCCGTCGCGGTCGTAGCAGACACCGCCGTCGTCGCGGAAATCGAACTCGGTCACCTCGATGTCGTAGCCGTCGGCCATCGGACCGATCGCCCAGGCCGCGGTCCAGGCGCCCATCTTCTTCAGGTGGTCGCACATGGCGGCCGTGCCCATCTCGGGCGTGCGTCCGGACGGACCGATGACGTGCAACGGCTTGAACCGTCCGTTGAACGGGGCGAACTGCCACAGGTAGGGCAGATCGCCGTAGTGATCGATGTGCAGGTGACTGATGAAGATGTCGTTGATCTCGGGTACCGGGACCTGGTTGGCCACGATGTTGCGTACCGAGCCGGGACCGAGGTCGAAGAACAGGCGCTTGGCAGGTCCGAGTTCGACCATCATGCACGTGCTGGCCTGCGACATCCGGGGCGGCCACGGGTTGCTGCCCATGAAGATGATGCGCATCTCGTCCGGGCCGAGTGGTTCCGTCTGCGGGATGTAGTTGTTGCGGTTCTTCACCGACGGCGTCGGCTGGTAGTACGGCGGCATGGAGATGCCGGTGCCCGGGGGCGCTCCGTATGCATTCGACTCGGCTGCCATGTGCCCGCTCCGATGAGTGCGCGTATTCCGACCCGATTTCGTCCCTACCGGACGTTCTCTGCTGCGCGGCCGGGCAAGGAGGCTGCTCACACCGCCGTCGGCCTCGGCGCAATGCCGAGTCCTCGTAACACCGTCGTCGGTGCGGACTCTACCTCTCGAGCCGTGCTGCGATCACAGGGTTGGGGAGATCGGTGGCCGGAAACCGCTGTGCCCGAGCGTCAGCCGGCCTGTGATTTCCCGGCCACCCGGGTTGCGAAGTCCGGCATCGGGGCGACGTCCCGCGGCGCCCAGCCGGGCGGGCCGAACGTATAGCCGAGCTTGTCGCGCAACCGCGCGGCAGCCCGCCAGTCACGCGCGATGGCCTGATATTCGTGCGTCTGCAGCCGCCAGATGTTGTAGGTGCCGACGGGCTTGGTAAGTCCGTACGTGGGGCGGTGGGTCTCGCGGCGGAAGGTGCCGAACAGGCGGTCCCAGATGATCAGGATGCCGCCGTAGTTGCGGTCGAGGTATTCGGGGTCGCAGCCGTGGTGCACCCGATGGTGCGACGGGGTGTTGAAGACGAACTCGACGGGCCGGGGCAGCGTGCCCACCCGTTCGGTGTGCACGAAGAACTGGTACACGAGCGAGACGGAGAATCCGACGAACACCATCCACGGCGGGATGCCGAGGAAGGGCAGCGGCAGCCACATGAGGATCTCGCCGCTGTTGTTCCACTTCTGGCGCAGGGCGGTGGCGAAGTTGAAGTACTCGCTCGAGTGGTGCGCTTGGTGGGTGGCCCACACGAGCCGCACCCGGTGCGCCGTCCGGTGGTACCAGTAGTAGAGCAGGTCGATACCGAGGAGCAGGATCACCCACGTGTACCAGGCGTTCGCCGGTAGGTGCCACGGCGCGAGATACACCCAGATCGCCGAGTAGCCGACGAGAGCCAGCATCTTCCAGGCGGCGCTGGTGCCGATGGAGACGAGTCCCATGGAGATGCTCGTGCGTGCGTCACGGGCCTCGTAGCCACCGCGGGGCGGGCGGGTGTGCCCGTCGGCGCCGGGTTCGACGTGCTCGAGGGTGCGCGCGGCGGCCCATTCGAGCGCGAGGAACAGCAGGAACGCCGGGATGGCCAGCGCGACAGGGTCGTGCAGGGGCTCGAGCAGCGACGCCCAGGACGCCGTCAGGGTCTCCCACATGCGGTCCTCCGGGAGTGATGTGAACAGGCGTCCAATCTACCGGAATGTGGTTCCGGTCACTACGGAGGTCCGGCGGTCAGCGGGGCAGCGGCCGGCCGTCCGGCCGCAGGCCGGCGAGGTAGATCGCGATCATCCGGGGCACGAGGGCGGGCACGACCTCGTCGACGAACTGCACGTGGGGGCGGGTGAGCCGGGCGATCGCCATGATCACCTCGATCGGCTGGACGTCGTCGCGGACGAGGCCGGCTCGCTGTGCGGTGTGGACGAGTTCGGTGACACGCGCCTTGGTGTCCTCCCGGACCTCGAGGACGTCACCGGGCAGTTCCCGGTAGCTCTCGACGATGAGAGCCGGGATCAGGGCGCCGAGCCGCAACCGGACGGCGGTGCCGACGAATTCCGTCCAGGCACGTTCGGGGTCTGAGGCCATCGCGGCGAGGGCGTGCTCGGCGGCCGCGGCCGCCTCGGTGAGGGTACGACGGGCCACCGCATGGGCGAGATCGTCGCGCGTGGGGAAGTTGCGGTAGAGGGTGGCGATGCCGACGCCGGCACGATCGGCGATGGCGTCGAGGGGCGCGTCGTGTCCCCGTTCGGCGAGCACGTCGCGGGCGGCGAGGATCAGGGCCTCGCGTCGGCGGGCGGCGTCGGCGCGCATGCAATCTCCTGTGGTCGGCGGGTTGACACCCGCTCCTAGCGGAGGAATATACTCCACATAAACGGAGAGCAATCCTCCACTTCAAGGAGTCGTCATGGCCGCCTCGACCTCCGCCCCGAACTCCACCACCGCCCGGCACACCCCGCCGGACACCGTGCGTGTCGTCGGCGTCGTGCTTGCGCTCACCGCCGTGATCGCCCTGATGCTGTTCGCCTTCGCCGCCCCGGCGGTCGAGAGCGGTCCGCACGGGCTGAAGATCGGGGTGGTCGGACCGGATCCGGCCGTCGCCCGGATCGAGGCCGGTCTCGCCGATGCCCGACCCGGCGCGTTCTCGCCGCAGCGATACGCCGACGTGGAGGCGCTGCGCACGGCGATCGAGCAGCGTGAGGTCGTCGGCGGTCTCGCCGTCGAACCGGACGGGCCCGCGATGTATATCGCCGGCGCGGGCGGAGCCCCGGTCGCGCAGGTGCTGACCGCCACGGCCGCCGGACTGTCGCAGACGCTCGGCCGGCCCGTCCCCGTACGCGACGTCGTGCCGCTGCCCGCAGACGACCCGGCCGGGGCCGGTCTGAACTCGCTGGCCCTGCCACTGGTCCTCGGCGGTCTGGTACCGGCGATCGCTCTCGTCAGGTTGTTCCCCGGACGCGTCGGCCTGCGAGTGCTCGGCGCGATCGGCTTCGCGGTGCTCGCGGGGCTGACTCTCACCGCCGTCCTGCAGTTCGGGTTCGGCAGCCTGACCGGGAACTACTGGGCGACCGCGGCGGCGCTCACGTTGAGCCTGGCCGCCGTCTCGCTGCCCCTGCTGGGCCTCGAGTCGCTCTTCGGTCTGCCCGGCTTCGGTGCCGGTGCGGTCCTGATGATGTTCCTCGGCAACCCGCTGTCGGGCTTCGCGACCACCGCGGCGTGGTTGCCGCAGGGATGGGGTGCCTTCGGCCAGTTGCTGCCACCGGGCGCCGCGGGGACCGCGGTCCGCTCGGTCGCGTTCTTCGACGGACACAGCGGTGGGACGGCGGTGCTGGTGCTGAGCGCATGGGTCGTCGTCGGGCTCGCGCTGTGTGCAGTCTCGGCACGCCGGCGCACGGTCGCCGCGTGACCCCGAGCGCCGGACGGGGCTCGCGCGCTTTTCCCTCGGTTTGGTAGGAATTCTGTGTCCGTCACCGCCGGCGGCGCAGGGTCGAACCGAGGAGCGCGACGTGCACATCACCGCCCGGGTGGACTATGCCGTGCGCACGCTGCTCGAACTCGCGGCGGCAGGCGAGGCGCCCGCCAAGGCCGAGAACCTGGCGCGGGCGCAGAACATCCCGCACAAGTTCCTCGAGGCGGTGCTCGGCGACCTGCGCCGGGGCGGTCTGGTGCACAGTCGCCGCGGCCCGGAGGGCGGGTACTGGCTGGCGCGCCCGGCCGAGGAGATCTCCGTCGCGGACATCATCCGCACGGTGGAGGGCCCGCTCGCGTCGGTGCGTGGCCAGCGGCCGGAGGACGTGGTCTACACCGGACCGGCCGAACGCCTGCGCGACGTGTGGATCGCGGTGCGGGTGAACCTGCGGGCCGTCCTCGAGGAAGTCACCCTCGCCGACGTCGTCGCGGACGATCTGCCACGGTTCGTATCCGACCTGACCGCCGACCCGGGCGCCTGGGAGCGTCGCCGCACGTGAGCGCCGCCACACCGCTCGGAGGGGTGTGGGCAAACACATATTTTTGCAGGACTCTGCAAATTTGCAGGACTCTGCAAGGTGCGTACCGTGGAAGACGTGACCACTTCGCCCGGCCTGCGCGACCGCAAGAAGGCCGCCACGCGAGCAGCGCTCGTCGCGGCCGCGGCCGATCTTGCGCGGGAGAAGGGACTCGACGGTGTCACCGCCGACGCCATCGCCGCCCGGGCCGGGGTGTCCACCCGCACGTTCCACAACTACTTCGCCGGCAAGGAAGAGGCCGTCCTCGCACACCTCGAGGGGCTGGTGCACGCGTGGGTCGGGCGCCTGCACGCGCGGCCCGCCGGTGAGCCCGTGTGGGAATCGATGGAAGCCGTTGCACGGGAGATAGTTTCGGATCCCGGCGGTGACTTCGTGGAACTGTGCACGACCATGGAGCTGCTCGAACAGAGCCCCGCCCTGCTGGCGCGCCGGGTCGAGATGGAAGTGCGCGCCTCGCAACTGCTCGTCGAGGCCATCGCCGAGCGCACCGGCACCGACCCCCGGGTCGACCTGTATCCGAGTCTGGTCCGCTACGCCGCGGTCTCGGCCATGAAGTCGGCAGTCGAACTGTGGCTCGCCGGCACCTCGGGGGCGACGTCCCCCGAGGAGCTCGTCCTGGCCGCCTTCGAGCAACTGCGACAAGGCCTTTCCTAAGACATCTGCACGACACATCCGGAAGACGAGGTTCCCCGTGGCGACCTATCTCTATCGGATCGGCAAGTTCGCCTATCGGCGAAAAGGCACGGTCCTCTCCCTCTGGCTGGCGATCCTCGTCCTCTTCGGGGTGGGTGCGGCCACCCTGTCCGGACCGACGACGGACTCGTTCTCCATCCCGGGCACCCCCGCGCAGCAGACGCAGGACCTGCTCGCCGAACGGTTCCCGAACGCCGCGGACCCGACGAACGCGCTCAGCGCGCGCTACGTGTTCGCCGCCCCCGACGGGCAGACCCTCGACGAGCCGGACAACCTCGCGGCGATGAACGAGGTGCTCGCGGCGATCCGCGGCATCGACAAGGTGACCGCCGCCGCCAAGATCGACCCGGCCGTCGCCACCCCCGAGCAGCAGGCCGCCGTCCTCGTCGACCCCGTCACCGCGAACGCCGGTCTCGTCGAACAGATGAAGGCCGCCGCGGAGCAACAGGGCAAGCCGGAGGAGACCGCGCTCGCCGATGCGGCCGCGCTGTCGCCGCTGAGCCCGGACCGCACCGTCGGCTTCGTCACCGTCCCGTTCGAGGGCGGCTTCGGCGACGTCGACGACACGATGCGCGAGCAGATCACCGCGGCCGCGGAGATCGGCCGGGACGCGGGCCTGAACGTCCAGGTCAGCGGAACCGCCGCCGCGGAGGCCGAGATGCCCGGTGGCGTCACCGAACTCATCGGCATCGGCATCGCCGCCGTCGTCCTCGCCATCACCTTCGGCTCGCTCGTCGCCGCGGGCCTGCCGTTGATCACCGCCATCATCGGCATCGCCATCGGCAGCCTCGGCATCACCGTCGCCACCGGCTTCGCCGACCTGAGCTCGATGACCCCGACGCTGGCGATCATGATCGGTCTCGCCGTCGCGATCGACTACTCGCTGTTCATCGTCTCCCGGTTCCGCCACGAGATCACCGTCACCGCCGACCGGGCGGAGGCGGCCGGACGTGCCGTGGGCACCGCAGGCTCGGCCGTCGTGTTCGCCGGCCTGACCGTGATCATCGCCCTGATGGCGCTGAGCGTGGTGGGGATCCCGTTCCTGTCCGCGATGGGATACGCGGCCGCCTTCACGGTGTTCATCGCCGTGCTCATCGCGATCACCCTGCTGCCCGCGATCCTCGGCCTCTTCGGGCGCAAGGCGTTCGCCGGCCGTATCCCGGGCCTGAAGGACCACGATCCGGAGGCCGACACCGACACGCCGAGCGCCGCCCAGCGCTACATCCGCTGGTCCACCGGCAAGCCGCTGATCCCGCTCGTCGCCGGCGTCCTGCTGCTCGGTCTGCTCGCGCTGCCCGGCGCGAACCTGCAGCTGGCGCTGCCCACCGAAGCGACCGGTGACCCGAAGACCAGCGCCCGGCAGGCCTACGACCTCGTGAACGAGGGCTTCGGTCCCGGCCGCAACGGTCCGCTGCTCGTCGTCGCCGACGCCCGGGAAGCCACCGTCGCGCCGCAGGAGGCGTTCGGTGCGGTCGTGCAGCGTCTGTACGAGCAGGACGAGGTGGTCAACGCCCAGGTCGTCGCCGTCGACCAGGCCGGTGACACAGCGCAGATCATGGTCACGCCGCGGTCGGGCCCCAGCGAGCCGGCGACGATGGACCTGGTGTCGAGCATCCGCGACCAGGAGGCGCAGCTCGACGACGAGATCGGTGTCTCCTACGGCGTCACCGGACAGACCGCCCTCGAGGGCGACGTGTCGGAGACGCTGCAGAGTGCACTCGTGCCGTACCTCGCGGTGGTCGTGGGACTCGCGTTCATCCTGCTGATGCTCGTCTTCCGCTCGATCCTGGTGCCGCTGACCGCGACCCTCGGATTCCTGCTCAGCGTCCTGGCGACGTTCGGCGCGACCGTGGCGGTCTTCCAGGAGGGCTGGGGCGGGCTCGTCTCCAACCCGCAACCGATCGTCAGCTTCATGCCGATCTTCCTCATCGGTGTGGTGTTCGGGTTGGCGATGGACTACCAGGTCTTCCTGGTGACCCGCATGCGGGAGGAATTCGTCCACGGCGCCTCCGCGAAGGAAGCCGTGCGGATCGGCTTCGCCCACGGCGCCCGGGTGGTCACGGCCGCCGCGGTCATCATGATCTCGGTGTTCGCGGCCTTCATCGCCGAGCCGAACTCGTTCATCAAGTCGATCGGCTTCGCCCTCGCGGCGGCCGTGTTCTTCGACGCGTTCGTCGTGCGCATGGTGATCATCCCGGCGGTGATGGCGCTCCTCGGCGACAAGGCCTGGTGGCTGCCGAAGTGGCTCGACCGCATCCTGCCGAACGTGGACGTCGAGGGCGAGAAGCTCCGCCGTGAGCTGACCGCCCCCGAGCCCACCCGCGAGCCGGCGCACACATGACCGGGCCCGGGCACCTCTTCCCCTCCCGCGGGAGCGGAAAAGGTGCCGGGAACCGGGCCGCTGCACCGGTAGCGTGGTGATCATGCTGGTCCGGTTGCTCCTGCGGTTCCTGCGCCCGCACCGCGGGGCGCTGCTCGCGGTGGTGCTGCTGCAGACGGTCGCCACCGGCACCATGCTGATCCTGCCGGCGCTCAACGCCGACCTGATCGACTACGGCGTCGCCCGCGGCGACATCGGCTACATCCTGTCCACCGGCGCGGTGATGCTGGCGATCAGTTCGGTGCAGATCGGCTGCTCGATCGGTTCGGTGTACTTCGCGGCGCGCACGGCCATGGCGGTCGGCCGCGACGTGCGGCTGGCCGTGCTCCGCCGCGTCGGCGGGTTCTCCGCCCGCGAGTTCGGCCGGTTCGGTGCGCCGTCGCTCATCACCCGCAACACCAACGACGTGCAGCAGGTGCAGATGCTCGTGCTGATGAGCTGCACCATCGTGGTGATGGCCCCGATCATGGGCATCGGGGGCATCGTCATGGCGCTGCGCGAGGACGTCGGCACGTCGCTGGTGCTCGTCGCCGCCGTGCCCGTTCTCGCGGTCACCATGTTCGTCCTGATCGCCCGGATGGTGCCGGCCTTCCGCGTGATGCAGGTGCGCATCGACGCCGTCAACCGGATTCTCCGCGAACAGATCACCGGGATCCGCGTGGTGCGGGCATTCGTCCGCGAGCACACCGAACGGGAGCGATTCGAGGTCGCCAACGCGGAACTGACCGACACCGCGCTGCACGTCGGCCGCATCAACGCGCTGCTGTTCCCGCTCGTGATGCTCATCGCCAACGCCACGAGCGTGGCCGTGCTGTGGTTCGGCGGCCACCGGATCGACACCGGCGACATGCAGGTCGGGTCTCTCACCGCGCTGCTGAGCTACATCATGCAGATCCTCATGGCGGTGATGATGACGTCGTTCGTGGCGATGATGGCGCCGCGCGCGGCAGTGTGCGCCGAGCGGATCCTCGACGTGCTCGACACCGAGTCGTCGCTGCCGACGCCGGCCCGGCCCGTCCGCACCCTCGGCTCACCCGTGACCCTCGAGCTGCGGAGCGCGGCGTTCGCGTACCCCGGTGCCGACGCGCCCGTCCTGCGCGACGTGACGTTCCGGGCCGAACCCGGCAGCACGACCGCCGTGATCGGCGGTACCGGCTCCGGCAAGACGACCCTGCTCCGGCTGATCCCGCGGCTGATCGACGTCACCGCCGGCTCGGTCCTGGTGGGCGGCACCGACGTGCGTGACCTGGATCCGCAGGTGCTGCGCGCCGCGATCGGTCTCGTACCGCAGCGGGCGTACCTGTTCTCCGGGACCGTCGCCGAGAACCTGCGGTACGGACGCGCCGACGCCACCGACGACGAACTCTGGCACGCCCTCGAGGTCGCGCAGGCGGCGGACTTCGTCCGGGCGATGCCGGCGGGACTCGACACCCTCGTCGCCCAGGGCGGCACGACGGTCTCGGGCGGGCAGCGCCAGCGCCTGGCCATCGCCCGGGCACTGGTCCGCCGGCCGTCGATCTACCTGTTCGACGACGCGTTCTCGGCCCTGGATCAGGCCACCGACGCGCGGCTGCGGGAGGCACTGTTCCCGGAGACCCGCGATGCGTGCGTCGTGGTCGTCGCGCAACGGGTGTCCACGGTGCTCGACGCCGACCGCATCGTCGTTCTGGACGGCGGGGCCGTCGTCGGCTCGGGCACGCATCTGGAGCTGCTCGCGAGCTGCCCGACCTACGCCGAGATCGTCGAGTCGCAGCGCATGGTGAACGCATGACCGAGCGCAAGGAGGCGGGACCGCGGCTCGGGGGTGTGGACCCGGGCGCACCGGAGAACCGGGCGCGACAGAAGTGGCCGGCCACCAAACGGCTCGTCGGCCTGTTGCGGCCGCATCGGTGGGCCGCATCCGCGGTGCTCGTCCTGGCCGTGCTCGGGGTGGTGGCGTCGTCGGTGGCGCCCCGGGTTCTCGGTCACGCGACCGACCTGATCTTCAGCGGGGTGATCGGCCGGCAGCTGCCCGCCGGGCTGTCGAAGGAGCAGGCCGTCGAGGCGCTGCGCGCGCAGGGACGCGACCAGTTCGCGGAGATGGTGTCGGCGATGTCGCTCGTGCCGGGCGCGGGCATCGACTTCGCCGCCCTCGGCCGCACCCTCGTGTTCGTACTCGCGCTGTATCTGCTGTCGTCGGGCCTGATCTGGCTGGCGGCGTACGGACTCAACGAGATCGTCCAGCGCGTCATCCGCGACCTGCGCTCGCGGGTGGAACGCAAGGTGCATGCGCTGCCGCTGCGTTATTTCGACTCCCACTCCCGCGGTGACCTGCTCAGCCGCGTCACCAACGACATCGACAACATCTCGCAGGGTCTGCAGCAGTCGATCAGCCAGCTGGTGCTGGCGGTGCTCACCCTGCTCGGCCTCGTCGTGATGATGGTGTGGATCTCGCCGCTGCTCGCACTCGTCGCCATCCTCATGGTGCCGGCGTCGGTGGTGGTGACCGCAGTGGTGGCGAAGCGGTCGAAGCGGCACTTCGTGACCCAGTGGAAGACCACCGGCAACCTCAACGGTCAGATCGAGGAGGCTTTCACCGGCCACGAACTCGTCACCGCGTTCGGCCGCACCGCCGAGGTCGAGCGCCGCTTCACCGAAACCAACGACGAATTGTTCCGGGCCGGGTTCCGGGCCCAGTTCGTCTCCGGACTGGTGATGCCGCTGGTGATGTTCATGAGCAATCTCAGCTACGTCGCGATCGCCGTGCTCGGCGGATTGCGGGTCGCGTCGGGCACCGTCAGTCTCGGCGAGGTGCAGGCCCTGATCCAGTACTCGCGCCAGCTCGGTCAGCCGCTCGGTCAGATCGGCGCGATGGTCAATCTGCTGCAGTCCGCGGCGGCGTCCGCCGAGCGGGTCTTCGAGATCCTCGACGAACCCGAACAGGAACCCGATCCGCCGGCCCCCGTCACTCCGTGGGGGCGGTACGGCCTGGTCGAGTTCGAGGACGTCTCGTTCTCGTACCTGCCGGAGCAGCCGCTGATCGAGCATCTCGACCTGCGGGTCGAGCCGGGGCAGATGGTCGCGATCGTCGGACCGACCGGCGCCGGCAAGACCACGCTGGTGAACCTGATCCTGCGCTTCTACGAACTGGATTCGGGACGCATCCTCGTCGACGGCGTGGACGTCACGACCATGAGCCGCGACGAGCTGCGCTCGCGCATCGGGATGGTGCTGCAGGACACCTGGCTGTTCGGCGGCACCATCCGCGACAACATCGCCTACGGCCGGCCGGACGCCACCGAGGACCAGATCCTCGAGGCCGCACGCATCAGCTACGTCGACCGGTTCGTGCGGTCCCTGCCCGACGGCTACGACACCGTGATCGACGAGGATGCCGGCAACATCAGCGCGGGGGAGCGGCAGCTGATCACCACCGCCCGCGCCTTCCTCGCGCAACCGTCCATCCTGATCCTCGACGAGGCCACCAGCTCGGTCGACACCCGCACCGAGCTGCTCGTGCAGCACGCGACGGCGGTACTGCGCCGGGACCGCACCAGTTTCGTCATCGCGCATCGGCTCTCGACCATCCGCGACGCGGACCGGATCGTGGTGATGGAACACGGACGCATCGTGGAACAGGGCACGCACGACGAACTCCTCCGAGCGGGCGGTGCCTACTTCCGGTTGTACGACGCGCAGTTCCGCGCCCTCGTGGAGTGACGGGCGGCAGGATCGTCGCGCCGAGTGTGGATCCGCGCCCGGCACGGCCGGAGCGGATTCCGGAGCGGCGAGCAAATTCCCGGCGGGGAGGCCGGATCATCCTTCATCCGCGCGGCACGTCCACGGCGCGGGGGTGCTCGGCGACGGCCAGCCGGCGGGCCCGCACCAGCGCGACGGCGAACGCCGGGACGGCGAGCGCGAACAGCGGCAGGCTCGCGCCGGTGGCGGGTTCGAGCACGACGAGCAGCACCGGCAGCGCGAAGCCGAGGTAGGTGCCGACGTAGAAGACGCCGGTCAGCGTCCCACGTGAGGTCTTCGGCGCGAGCGACTCGAGGTCGAGCAGGCCCTCGCGCAGGCACAGCCCGTACGCCACCCCGAGCACGGGTGCCGCGACGGGCAGCAACCACAGCGGCGGGTGCGTCCCGCCGGCGCCGACGAGGAGGAACCCGAGCCCCGCGAGGACGGCGCCGACCGTCCCGGCCTGCGGTCCCCACTCGCGTCGCCGCGCCGCCGCCTGCACGACGATCCCGGAGCCCAGGGCGAGCAGCGCCGCGGCGCCGGTCAGGGCCGGACCTGCGTACTCGCTCGAGATCCGGGCCGGGAAGGTCACGAATGCGACTGTGACGCAGGCGAACACCCAGGGCGCCAGCGGTAACGACCAGGACAGCGCGCCGGCGACCGACCGGTCGTGCCCCGGCACGACCGGTTGCAGTTCCGCCGCCGCGTAGTGCGCGGACCGGCTCCACACCGCCGCGGCGGCGACAGCCGCCGCCGACAGCACGGCCGAGAGCACGAAGGGGAGGGAGAGCGGTCGCGGACCGAACTCGGCGAGCAGACCGGACACGAAGGGCCCCAGGGCGAATCCGGAGCTGAGGGCGACGCCGGCGAGCACCGTGCCGACCTTCCCGCGCAGATCCGTGGCCCACGCCGTACCCGCACCGATGGCCAGCCCTGCGCCGATCCCGACGACGAGACGGCCCGCGACGAGTCCGGCGGCGTCGTGCCGGACGAGCAGCAGCACGGTACCGGCGAGGGCGATCGTCGCGCCGGGGAGCACCACCGCGGCTCGGCCGACCCGGTCCGAGAGAGCGCCGCCGCCGACGAGCCCGGGCAGCAGTCCGAGCGCATAGATGCCGAACACCGCGTCGAGCAGTGCGCGCGAGAGTCCTTCGTGCTCGCGCAGCACGGGGATCATCGCGGCGAAGTGGTTCGCGGCCCATCCGGTGGTGACGAGGACGGCCAGCACGCCGGCCAGGGCCCGGCTCAGCTGTCGTGCCGATGCTGCGGTCATCCGTCTGTCCTCTCGTCGGGGCCGGACCGTCACGCTAACCGATCGGCCGCTCGGGCCGGACAGGCGGATGCTCCTGTGACATCGAGCGGCGGCGATCAACCCAGTGCCGCCAAACCAGTGTCCAGACAGCCGAGTATCCGCTGAAGGTGTGGAACGTTGCGCCGGCAGGCGATCAGGCCGAACTCGATGTTCTCGGCGTAGCTGAGGACTGTGATATTCAGGGCTTGGCCTTCCACTGGCATCGACACCGGATACCAGCCTTCCATCATGGCGTCGCCCCAGAAGAGTCGCGTGCGCGGCCCGGGCACATTGGAGATCACCACGTTGTACGGCGGCGCCGCGATCGACGTGAAGCCGGGCACGGCGGCCAATCCGGTGGGACCGATCGCGGTCAGCATGCCGATCGTCGAAAGGTGGAGTGCGCTGCGCCCGCGCATCACCTCCTTGGCGGCCAGCATGGAGGCCCGGATGCGGTGCAGGCGTTCCACCGGATCGGCGACGTCGGTGGCCAACCGGCACAGCACCATCGTGACCGCGTTGCCGTCACCGTCGGTACGCGGCAAAGCCACGGGCACCGCGGCGACCAGTGACTTCTCCGGTAGGTCGGCGGTGCTGGAGAGGTACTCGCGCAGCGCGCCCGAACACATCGCCAGCACCACGTCGTTGATCGTTGCGCCGTGGCGCTCGGCCACCGCGGAGATCGCGGCCATCGGCCACGACTGGGCGGCAAAGCGCCGCGCCCCGGTCAGCGGGCGGTTCAAGACGGTCTTCGGAGCGGTGAACGGCAACGCCGCATCGGGTGTGCGCAGCCCCTTGGCGACCACCTGCGCCGCGGCGGGCAGGGCACCGGCGAGGTCCTTGACGAATCCGCGCGGGCGGGCCGGATCCTGGGCCGGCCGCGGCCGCGGGCCCCACAGCGGGCGCGGTGTGCTGGTCGGCTGGTCCGACAGCATGGCCGCGGTGTTGCGGACCGCGTTCACACCGTCGGTCAGCGCGTGGTGCACCTTGCCGTACACCGCGAACCGGTTGTCGTCGAGTCCCTCGATGAGGTGGAACTCCCACAGCGGCCGGTGCCGGTCGAGCAGTGTGCCGTGCAACCGTGCCACCAGGGCCAGCAGTTCACGCACCCGGCCGGGCCGCGGCAGCGCCGACAGCCGCACGTGGTAGTCGAGGTCGACGTCGTCGTCGTCTGCCCAGCGCAGCGCCCCCGCCAGCGGACCCGGCCAGGCCGGTTTGCGGCGGTACATCGTCGCCAGCTCGGTGCTTTCGAGCAACCGCTGATACAGATCGTGCACGTAGTCCGGCGCAGCGCCGTCGGGCAGCCGGAACACGTGCAGGCCGCCGACGTGCATGGGGTGTTCACGGGTTTCCGACGCCAGGAACATCGCGTCGGACGGCGTGATGAATGCCATGGTGGTACCTCGAGCGAAATGTGATCGGTGTCGAGCGTCAACGGCTCGGCGGAACAGTGACAGTCGGCAGGGGGCGCGTCGGTTCGAGGACACGGGTCAGGAAGTCGATCTGGTCACGCAGCAACCGTTGTTGCCAAGGACCGTCGTAGACGTCGAAGTGATCGACGGGGTATTCGCACAACAGTGCAGAAGCTCCGGCTCTCTTCGCGGTCCTGCACGCGGCAGCGGGCGGGGCGACACGGTCATGTGTCCCCACCTGCAGGAGGATCGGGCAGCCGAGGCGGCCGGCAGAGGTGACGGGACGGTTCACGGCCACCTCCAGTGCTGTACGCGCGCAGATCTCGTTGCGCCACGTCGCGCCGGCGATCGAGGTGTAGGCCTCCTCGGCACCGGAGGTGCTGATGATCGCCACGTTTCCCGGCTGTGCCACCACCGGGATGTGGTGCGGTCGCCGCCCGGCGATCCGGCGAACAAGGTCCCGCAGCCCGTGGCCGATGGTGCGCACCAGTTGACCGGCTCCGGCGTAGCGGACGATCTGCACCGCCGCTGCCAACCCGTCGGTCGCCGGGGTCATCGATACGACTGCCGCGACCCGCCTGTCCTGGGCGGCGACCGCGATGACATGACCACCGGAGTACGACGTTCCCCACAACGCGATTCGATCGGCGTCCACGCCGGGCAGATGACGGGCGGCGGCGATCGCCGCGTGATAGTCCTGGCGCTGACGCCGGAAGGAAACATCCTGACGCGGTGTTCCTTCCGAGTCGCCGAAGCCACGGTAGTCGAACACCAGTACGTCGATTCCGTTGTCGGCGAACCCCTCGGCATAGCCGATCAGGCCGGTGTCCCGGGTGCCGCCGAAGCCGTGGGCCATTACCACGCACGGGCGGCCGGCCGTGCCGGCCAGCACGTCGGAGTTCGCCGGAATATGCCAGGCCGCGCAGGCGACGCCGTGACTGGGGAAGATCAAGTCCTTCTTCATCTCGGTCGCTCCGTTCCTACGACGTGACCGCTGTCGTGCGGCTGGGCGCGAACTCGAGCGCCGGATCCTCGACCGGCCCGCGACGCAGCCGTTCGACGTCCTTCTCGTAGGCCATCTGTACGGTCCACGGGCCGCTGGTGCCGCCGCGCGGGAACTTCGCGACGGCCCGCTGGACGTATCCCGAGCTCATTTCGACCACGGGGACACGGTCCATGTGCGGATCGTCGAGCACTGGTTCGACGGTGCCGTAGCCGTGGCTGTCCATGTAGTCGAGCAGCCGGCAGAAGTGCTCGCACACCAAGTCCACCTTGAGCGTCCAGGAGATGTTCGTATAGCCCAGCGCGAACACGAAATTCGGGACACCCGACAGCATCATCGCCTTGTAGACCGTCGTGTCGGGCAGATTCACAGGCCGTCCGTCCACGCTCAGCGTGATCTTGCCGAACGGTGCCATGTTGAGCCCGGTCGCCGTGATGACGATGTCGGCGGTCAACTCCTGACCCGATTCCAGCAGAATCCCCTTCTCGGTGAACCGCTTGATCCGGTCGGTCACCACCGAGGCCCGGCCGGCGGATATCGCCTTGAACAGATCCCCGTCGGGAACCATGCACAGGCGCTGGTCCCACGGGTTGTATCGCGGGGTGAAGTGGGTGTCCACGTCGAAGTTCGCCGGCAGCTGCCGGCGAACATCGGCGATCAACAACTTGCGCATGAGCTTGGGCGCGCGCCGGCAGGCCTTGTAGATCCCGCGGTTGAGCATGATGTTCTTGCGCCGGATGATTCGGTGCGCGCGGGTGGGACCCACCACCTTGTTCAAGGTGTTCGCGATCGCGTCTTCGGCCGGGATCGAGAACACGTAGCTCGGCGAGCGCTGCAGCATCGTGACGTGACCGGCCTTGCCGGCCATCGACGGGATCAGCGTCACAGCGGTCGCGCCGGAGCCGACGACCACCACGCGCTTGCCGGCGTAGTCGAGGTCCTCGGGCCAGTGCTGCGGATGGATCAGCCTGCCCGTGAACTCCTCCGCGCCCTCGATTCGAGGCGTGAAGCCTTCCTCGTAGTCGTAGTAGCCGGTGCCCAGGAACAGGAATCGCGCGGTGAAGTGCACGGGTTCGGCACTGCCTGCCTGCTGCGCGGTGACGGTCCAGATTCCGTCCGTCGAGGAGAACTCTGCGCCGCTGACCCGGTAGCCGAAACGAATGTGCTCTTCGAGCCGGTTCTCGGTGACGGTCTGCCGTAGGTAATCCATGATGATGTGCCCGTCGGCGATCGACTTCCGATGTGTCCACGGCTTGAATCCGTAGCCGAAACTCGGCATATCCGAATCCGAGCGGATGCCCGGGTAGCGGAACAGACTCCACGTGCCGCCGATCGAATCCCGGCCTTCCAGGACCGCGAACGTCGTACCGGGACGGCGCGTCCGGAGGTGGTAGGCCGCACCGATGCCGGAAATGCCGGCGCCGACGATCAAGACGTCGAAATGCGTGTCTTCCGTGGGGCGACCGCTCTGTTCGGTGGTCGTCGGGGTACTCATGGTCGGTCTCCTCGAGCGGTGTGCTGATGTGTGACGGCGTTCACATTAGAACCGCGACTGCACGTGCTGACATGTCTGCCGGCACATTCTTTTCCTGCCGATGTGTGCCGTGGCACACTTGAATCGTGCTCCGTGAGGCAGTGGCACCCGAAGTTCTTTCTCTCGTCGGTGACGTCGCCGAACTGATGCTGCGCGAAATCGATCAGCTCGTCGCCGAGATGGACGCCGCCGAGGTGGCGGTAGCCCCGATGCTGGGCGCAGACGCGGCGATCGCCGCGGAGATGTCGGCGAGCAATCGCGCCAACGCCGCGCGCCTACTGACCACCCTTGCCCGGCGTGACGCCGGGGGTGCGCCGATCGACGTGCCACCCGAAGCCCTCGACATCGTCCGCACTGTCGTGCGTCGCGGCATCGACCTCGAGGTGATCTACCAGGCCTACCGCCGGGGCCAGAACGTCGCCTGGCAGCGGTTTCTGGCCCATGCCGGACGTATGGTCCCGCCGGGGCCGCAGTTCGTGACGTTGTTGGAGGTCACCTCGCAGCTGATGTTCGACTACGTCGACCATGTGGTGAGTCGTGTCATCGCCGACGCTCAGCGGGAACGCGAGGAGGTGCTCGGCGGCGCGCTGGCCCGCCGCGCCGAGACTGTGCACCTGATCCTCGACGGCGCCCCCGTCGACCACCGCCGAGCCAGTGAACGCCTCGGATACCAGCTCGCTCGCCACCACACCGCACTCGTCCTCTGGGCCGAACCGGCGAGCGGCACGCAGGGGGCACTGGAGTCTGCCGCGACGCTGCTGGCCCAGGCCGCCGGCGCCCGTACGCCACTCACGCTGCCCGCGGGCACCTCGACGCTGTGGGCGTGGCTGGGCACCGGATCCGAACCCGCACTCGATGCGCTGCGCGAAGCAATAACCAAGGCGCAGCCGAACATTCGGGTGGCCGTCGGTCCCGTCCGAGTGGGCATCGACGGCTTCCGTCGATCACACGACGCGGCACTGGCCATGCACCGCCTGCTCAGCGGGCAACGCGGCGGCGACCGCGTCGCGCTCTACCGCGAGTTCGAAGTCACCACGTTGGCCGCTCGAGACCTGGATCGCGCGGCCGAATTCGTCGCCACGACGCTGGGTCCGCTCGCTGCGGACACACTCGGTGCGGCGCGTCTCCGCCAGACATTGCGGGTGTTCCTCGAAGAAGCCGAAAACGCCCCTCGCGCCGCCGCCCGCCTGCACACCCACCGCAACACCGTCCTCCAGCGTGTCACCCGGGCAACCGAACTGCTCGGACACCGCCCCGGCGCGCGCCGGCTTCCCGTCGAGCTAGCGTTGGAGTTGGCCCACCATCTCGGGCCACGAGTCCTGGCCCGTGAGTGAGGGGCGACGACCGCGCTCGATGGTCGGTCTCGACGCCCGGTGGGTCCAGCGTCCATCCCGCTGTCAGCGCAGCACCTCCCCGGCGGTCCGCCGGACGACGTCGGTGAGTGCGTCGAGGACCGGCGACTCGAGCCGCCAGCGCTGCCAGTACAGCGGCACGTCGAACGGATCGTCCGCGGCGAGGAACACGAGTCCGTCGGTGTGGGTGAGCATCGGTTCCGGCAGCATGCCCCAGCCCAGACCGAGCCGCGCAGCCTCGACGAACTCGGCGGCGCCCGGCACATAGTGCCGCGGCGGATCGAGGCGGTGCCGGGTGCGGCGCCGCAGGAACCGGTCCTGCAGGTCGTCCTTGCGGTCGAAGGTGAGCATCGGGGCGTGCCGCAGGGCCTCGGCGTCCGGTCCGCCGGGAAACCAGCGGTCCGCGAAGTCGATGCTCGCCATCGCGTGATACCGCATGGCGCCGAGCTTTTCGGAGACGCATCCCTGCACCGGTTCGGGCACCGACGTCACGGCGGCCATCGCGGTGCCGTCCCGCAGCCGCGCGGGGGCGTGGTACTCGTCCTCCCGGTGCAGTTCGAACAGGGCGCGGTGGCGCTCGGGCATGCGGGCCAGGGCGCGCAGCATCCACGTCGACATCGAGTCGGCGTTGACGACGAGGGGAACCGACACGTACTCGTCCCGGCCGGCGGTGAGGCCGAGTGCCTCGGCGGTGTCCTGCTCGAGGCGCGCCACCTGACGGGCCAGTCGCATCACGGCCTCACCGGCGGCCGTCGCGGACACCGGCCTGGTGCGCCGCACCAGGACCCGGCCGACGTGCTGCTCGAGCGCCTTGATCCGCTGGCTCACCGCGGAGGGGGTGAGGCGCAGAGCCGCGGCCGCGCCGTCGAAGGTGCCCTCGTCCAGCACCGCGGCGAAGGTCCGCAGCTGCGCGAAGTCCAGATCCACGTGAAGAAACTCTAACGGTAGTGAAGAAAAATCAACTGTTCTTCATCGAGCCGGATTCCTAGCGTGGGAGACATGCACCTCGTCGTCGCCGGATTCTTCACCGGCCTGTCGCTCATCGTCGCGATCGGTGCGCAGAACGCATTCGTGCTGCGCCTGGCGATCGCCCGGCGGCACGTGCTGCCGGTGATCGCGGTCTGCGCGCTGTCCGACGCGATCCTCGTCGCCGCCGGCATCGCCGGCATCGCCACGGTGCTCGACCGGGTTCCCGGCGCGCTCGGGGTGATCCGCTGGGCCGGCGCGGCGTTCCTCGTGGGCTACGGCCTGCTCGCGGCGCGGCGGGCGCTGCGTCCGGCGGCCCTGACCGCTGCGGCCGGCGGTCCCGTCACCGTAAGCGCAGCACTGGCCACCTGCCTGGCGCTGACCTGGCTCAACCCGCACGTCTACCTCGACACCGTGCTGATGCTCGGCTCCGTCGCCAACCATCACGGGGACCCGGGACGCTGGTGGTTCGGCGCCGGCGCGGCGCTGGCCAGCGTCGTGTGGTTCCTCGGGCTCGGTTACGGAGCCGCGCTGCTGCGCGGGGTGTTCGCGAAACCCGCCTCGTGGCGCGTGCTCGACGGTGGCATCGCCGTGCTCATGGTCGGCCTCGGCGTCGGCATGGTGGCGGGCTGACGCCGAGGCAGCGTCGATCCTCGGTCAATCCTTGACCAGCGCGAACCGGCGGCCGCTGATCTCGCTCGCGGTGACCTCGACGAAGTTGTACTTCGGAGTGGGCACCCAGGCTTGCAGCCCCAGTTCCTCGGCCTCCTGGATCTCGTTGTAACGAACCAGGTTTCGAGCCCGTCCGTGCAGCACCACGCTCCAGGCCCGGTCCTGCTCCACGTGGTCGGCTTCGAAGGCCACCTCGGCGTTCAACGTCAGTTCGACCAGTTTGCTGCCCTCGGCCGTCCGGAAGTACAGCTTCCGGTCGCGCACCGCGTAGTTGATCGGGAAGACGTCGGGCCGTCCGCCCGAGACCACGACTAGCCGGCCGATCCGCTCGGTGCCGAGCAGCTCCCAGCTCTCCTCGTCGCTCAGGACCACGACGGGATCGTCGACGTTCGGCTCACTCATGGCTCCTCCGATCCGGCGGCGTGCGCCTCGATATCACCGCCTCCAGCACATCACGAATCCGGGCGCGGCACAGGCGGATCGTGCGTCGAATCGCGCGGCATCCGTCACATCGATAGCGTGGGAGCCGCCCGACCTCACCGAGGAGCGTGCGAGATGACCCTGGCCACCACGTGGCACACCCGCGGCGCCGACGCCGTCGCGGCGGCCCTCGACGTCGACCCCGCGGTGGGGCTGTCCACCGGCGCGGTCGAGGAACGCCGGCGCGAACACGGGCCCAACGCCCTCGTCGAGGCGCCGACCGTGCCCGGCTGGCGCAAGGTGCTCGCCCTGCTCGCCGACCGGATGACCCTCGTTCTCGTCGTCGCGGCCGTGGTCAGCGCCGTGGTCTCGCGCGAATGGGAGACCCCTGTGGTCATCCTCGCCGTCATCACCCTCAACACCGTCCTGAACTACGTGCAGGAGCGACGCGCCGAGAACAGCCTGCAGGCGCTGCGGCAGATGGCCGTCGACACCGCCCGTGTCCGCCGCGACGGCCGCGAACAGCACCTGCCGCGCACCGAACTGGTGCCCGGCGACGTCGTGCTCCTCGAGGCCGGCGACTCCGTGCCCGCCGACGGCCGGGTCGTCACGGCGGCACGGTTGCAGGTCGCCGAGTCCGCGCTCACCGGTGAGTCCCATCCCGTCGACAAGACCGTCGAACCCGTCGACGACGAGCAGGCCCCGCTGGGCGACCGCGCCGACATGCTGTTCATGAACACCGACATCACCCGGGGCCGGGGCACGATGGTGGTCACGGCCACGGGAATGCAGACCGAGATCGGCGCGATCGCCACCCTGCTCGGTACCGCGGGGGTGGAGAAGACCCCGCTGCAGCGCCGCATCGACCAACTCGCCAAGACCCTCACCGTCGTCGCCCTCACCGTCGTCGCCGTCGTGTTCGTGCTCGGCCTGCTGCGCGGGCAGTCGTGGTCCGACCTGCTGATCACCGCGGTCTCGCTCGCCGTCGCCACCATCCCCGAGGGGCTGACCGCGGTCGTCGCGTTCACCCTCGCGATGGGGGCGTCGCGGCTCGCCGCGCGCGGCGCCATCGTCAAACGGCTCGCGGCCGTCGAGACCCTGGGCAGCACCACCCACATCGCCACCGACAAGACCGGCACCCTCACCCTCAACGAGATGACGGTGCAGCGGCTGCTGGCCCGCGGCCGCAGCTTCCGCGTCACCGGAACCGGATACGAAACCAACGGCAAGATCCTCGTCGGCGACGGGCTGCCGGCCCCGGACCTGACCGCGCCGCTGCTCGGGATGGCACTGTGCAACGACGCCGTCGTCCGCGACGGGGTGCTCGTCGGCGATCCCACCGAAGGCGCGCTGGTGGTGCTCGCCGAGAAGGGCGGCATCGACGTCGAGGGGGCGCGCCTCGCGGTGCCGCGGCTGGCGGAGGTGCCGTTCGACTCCGCCTACAAGTACATGGCGACCTTCCACGCCCTGCCCGAGGGTGGTTACCGGTGCTTCGCCAAGGGGGCACCCGGTGCACTGCTGGACCGCGCCACCGCGATGCTCGACGGGGACGGCCCCGTCCCGCTGGACGACCGCCGCCGCGACCGCCTCCGCGCCGCGGTGCAGGCGCTCGCCGCCGAGGGGCTGCGCACCCTGATGATCGCCGGCCGGGACCTGCACGCGGTGCCGCGGGGCGACGCGGAGGCCCTGCAGCGTGCGGTGTCCGGCCTGACCCTCTACGCCGTGGTCGGCATCGTCGATCCACCGCGGACGGAGGCCGAGCGGGCCATCGAGGTGGCCCATGCCGCCGGCATCGAGGTGCACATGATCACCGGCGACCACCTCGTGACCGCGTCGGCGATCGCCGGCCGGCTGGGCATCGGTGGTGCCGCGGCCACCGGCGCCGACCTCGATGCTCTGAACGACGACGAGTTACGCTCCCGGGCAGCAGATTTCGGAGTACTGGCCCGGGTGGCTCCGGAGCACAAGATCCGAGTCGTCAAGGCGCTGCAGGCGAACGGGGAGGTCGTCGCCATGACCGGCGACGGCGTCAACGACGCGCCGGCTCTCGAACAGGCCGACATCGGTGTCGCCATGGGAATCACCGGCACCGACGTGTCCAAGAGCGCGGCCGACATGATCCTCACCGACGACAACTTCGCGACCATCGTCGCCGCGGTCGAGGAAGGCCGCGGCATCTACGCCAACATCGTCAAGTTCGTGAAGTTCCAGCTGACCACGGCGTGGGGGTTCGTGCTGATCTTCCTCGTCTCCGGGGCGCTCGGACTGGCCGGGGGCGCACCGTTCACGGCGCTGCAGATCCTGTGGGTCAACATCATCATGGACGGCCCGCCGGCCCTCGCCCTCGGCGTCGACCCCACGGAGCCGGGCACCATGTCCCGGCCGCCGCGGCCGGCGCGCGAGCGTCTGCTCAGCCGCGACCGGCTCCGTCGCATCCTGGGACTGGGCATCGTCATGACCGCCGGAACCGTCGCGGTCCTGCACTACGCGCCGCAGTGGTTCCCCGAGAGCGCCGACGATCCGCTGTTCGCCACCACCCTCGCGTTCACCACCTTCGTCTTCTTCCAGGTGTTCAACCTGCTCAACGTCCGTTCGGAGCTCGGCTCGGTGTTCTCGCTGCAGACCCTCACCAACCACAGCATCTGGATCGCGCTGGTCGTGGTGGTCGTCCTGCAGGTGTGCGTGGTCCAGACGGCGTTCCTGCAGGGCTTCTTCGACACCACCGCGCTCACCTCGCAGCAGTGGGCGCTCGCCGTCGGCGTCGGGTCCTCGGTGCTGTGGGTGGACGAACTCGTCAAGGCCACCGGGCGGAGCATGCGGCGCCGGCGTGGTGACCTGCACGCCCGATCGGGTGCATAGTGGAAGTGGTGTCGCCCTCCGACGAGCACCGCAGGACGCGGAGGTGGGAACGATGGATATGGGCTGGATGCACATGCTGCACATGCTGATGATGCAGATGCACCACATGCTGATGCCAGGAATGCCGATGCACCACATGATGCCGATGTGACGGCGGCGCCCGGGTCAGCCGTGCGGGTGCCCGCCCTCGTGCGGGTCTCTGTGCATGCTCTTGTAGAGGTGGTGGCTGTACACCTGGAAGCCGAGCATCGCCTCGGTGTACTCCCGGCGCTCCGCGGTGGTCACGGCGTCGGTCAGGGCGACGATCCGTTCCAGGCGGGACTGCAGCTGCCGGTGCAGTTCGGCGGACAGGAAGGCGTAGAGCTTCTCGATCGAGCCTGTCTCGATCGCGCGCTCGGCGAGCGGGATCACCGGGCCGACGTCGCCGCCCGCAGGCTTCACGCCGGTGAACGAGGCGCCCTCGCCCGCACGGTGCAGCCGGACCACGGTGTCGAAGAAATAGAGATCGGCCACCTCGTGGGCGATCGGACCCTCGGCGCGCGCGGCTGTCGCCCGTTCGAACGCCGTGCGCACCTCGTCCTCGGCTTCGAGGGGAACAAACGGCAGGATCAGCTCGACGTTGTCGTCGCCCAGGGCCGCTTCGGCGGCCTTGACGACGGGACCGTCCATGGAATCGCAATGGGGAGGCACGGAGTGCTCCTTCCGACGATCGGCGAACACGCTCGGTCCCAGGCTAGTGCCGTGGTGTGTCCGGCGTCGAAGGAGCGGGCCGCGAGCGCCTCGGCGGGGTCCGGGCGGAGGCGTGCGGGTCGATCGTGCCGGACGAGGTCCGGGCCGACACCGTACATACGGTACGTACGGCGTGGGAGGTCCGCGCCGCGGGGTCGGCCACGCCCGAGCCTCGCGTCGGCCGGCGGCCGGGTTCGTCGCCGGGATGCGAACGACTGTTGACACGGGGGTGCGCGGCGGCGAACGTGGACGCATGAGGCGACGTCCCCGCGTCGACGTGCATCAACATGTGTGGCCGGCGTCCTTCGTCGACGCCCTCCGGGCGCGCAGTGCGCCGCCCCGGCTCGACGGCTGGGTGCTGCACCTGCCGGGCGAGCCGCCGTACCGGGTCGACCCCGCCGATCATTCTGTCGCTGCGCGGACCGCCCTCGCGGTCCGGGACGGAATCGACCTGGCGCTGGTGTCGCTGTCGAGCCCGCTCGGGATCGAGGAGCTGCCCGCCGAGGAGTCCCGGCCGCTGCTCGACGCGTATCACGAGGGGGCGTTGAGCCTGCCCGACCGGTTCGGGGTGTGGGCCGCAGCCGGTCTCGCCGAACCCGACCCGGAGACGCTGCGTGAGGTTCTCACGGCCGGGTGCGTGGGTCTGCAGCTGCCGGCGACGGCCCTGGCCGACTCGGCGGGCTTCGACCGGTGTGCGCCGCTGCTGGCGGAACTCGAGCGGGTACACAAGCCGCTGTTCGTGCATCCCGGTCCGGCCGCCGCGCCCGGCGCTCCGCCGTGGTGGCCGGCGATGGTGTCGTACGTGACCCAGATGCACACCGCCTGGTTCGCCTGGCACGAGTTCGGGTCGCGCCGGTTCCCGGCGCTGCAGGTGCTGTTCGCGATGCTCGCCGGCCTGGCCCCGTTGCATGCCGATCGGATGGCGATGCGCGGCGGTCCCGGCAGCATCCCCGGGGCCGGGGTCTATGTGGAGACGTCGTCGTACGGACGGGAGGTCGTCGCTGCGGTGACCGCACGCCTGGGCGAGGGCCGGGTGCTGCTCGGCTCCGACCGGCCCTACGCGCCGCCCCTGGTGCTCGGCGGTGCCGCCGGCATGCGCCTGCGGACGGACAACCCGGCGCGCTTCTTCGCAGCAAAAGTGCCTGCGCAGAACTCTTGACGCGCGGACCCGGCCGGGGTGGCATGGTCGTCGTGACATTCTCGGTGAACGCGCGGCAGCGCGGACTGTGCACGGCGTCGGCCCGTGCCGCCGAGTCGTGTCCCGGCTGTCGTCGCTGAATCCGTCCCTGTCCAGCCCAGCCCGGGGCACGTCCGTGCCTCCTCGTTCCAGGACTTCTCCATGCTCTCCACTTCTGCTCTGCCGGCGCGCGCCGACCTCACCTCTCTCGCCCTGCGGATCGCGCACGATCCCGCCCGCTGGATGCCGATCGTTCGATTCGACGAGCAGCAGCGCTGGTACACGCGCCTGGTCGTTGCCGACGACCACGAAGTGTGGCTGCTTTCGTGGCTGCCCGGGCAGAGAACCGAAATCCACGATCACGGCGACAGCGCGGGCGCCTTCGCGGTGGCGCAGGGTGTGCTGATGGAGACCACCGTCTGCACCCCGGCGGACAGGGGTCTCGATGAGGTCGAAGTAGGGTTGTCACGCAAGAGGATTCGCGCCGGTACGGCTCGCGGATTCGGTGCCGATCACGTCCACGAGGTGACGAACGACACGGATTCTCCGGCCGTCAGCATTCACGTGTACGCGCCTGCCCTGACGACGATGAACCGGTACCGGATCGACGACGGGGTGCTCCGGCTGCGCGCATCCGAACGGGCCGGCGCGAACTGGTGAATTCTGTCGCCTGTCCCGGTCGTGTCGGTCTTCGAAGTCTTTGTTGCAGAAGGGTTTCGGATATCGTCGCTGTGGGTGCGGCAGCCGGCCCGCAGCGCGATCTGCTCACCCCGTCCCGGGCGCGGCGGGTCGTGTACCGATCCTTCGCAGGGCGCGGCTCGTGCCGGGGTGGCCGAACTCACGTCCTCTCGATTCGAGGTCGAATCGGCATGTGCAAGAGAATGGAGACTCGGCTGGTTTCGCACGCCGATCCAGCGCATCCCGCACTATTCGAAGGTTCCCGCTCATGACGACGACGGCATCCGCATGCCCACCTGCCTCCGCAGCGCCGGGGGCCGTCCACGAAACCACGACGACACCGCACGCCCGATCGCGGCGGGCCCGCGCGATGTGGGCGCTCGCCCTCGGCGGATTCGGCATCGGGACCACCGAGTTCGTCGCGATGGGCCTGCTGCCCGACATCGCGACCGGCCTCGGGGTCTCCGAGCCTACCGCCGGGCACGTCGTGTCGGCGTACGCCGCCGGTGTCGTCGTCGGTGCCCCGCTGATCGCGGCGCTCACCGCCCGGTTGCCACGCAAGACGCTGCTGATCGCGCTCATGATCGCCTTCACCGTCGGCAATGCGGCGACGGTGTTCGCGCCGAGTTACGGACTGCTCGTCGCCTCCCGGTTCGTCGCCGGGCTGCCGCACGGTGCGTACTTCGGGGTCGCCGCGCTCGTCGCCGCGCATCTGGCCGGCCGCGGGCAGCGCGCCCGGGCGGTGGCGCTGGTGATGATGGGCCTGTCGGTGGCGAACGTCGTGGGGGTGCCGGTCGCGTCGTGGCTCGGCATGGCGCTGGGCTGGCGCTCGGCGTTCGTGCTGGTGGCGGTGATCGGCACGGTCACCGTCGCTGCGATCGCCGCGTGGGTGCCCACCCTGGCGATCCGCACCACCAGCGTGCGCACCGAACTCGGCGCGCTGCGGCGCGGGCAGGTGTGGATGACGCTGGCGGTCGCGATGATCGGCTTCGGCGGCGTGTTCGCCGTCTACACCTACATCAGCACCACCCTCACCGACGTCGCCGGAGTGTCGAGGGCGCTGGTCCCGGTCGCGCTGATGCTCTTCGGTCTCGGCATGGTGCTCGGCAACGTGGTCGGTGGCCGCGTCGCCGACCGGGCCCTGGTGCCGGGCATCTTCATGACCATGACGACGCTGGCGGTGCTGCTGGCCGTGTTCGTCGCGGCCGCGCACAACCCGTACACGGCCCTGGCGATGGTGTTCCTCCTCGGTGCGGGTTGCGCCGCGGTCGGACCGGGCCTACAGATCCGGCTCATGGACGTCGCGGAGGACGCCCAGACCCTGGCCGCGTCGCTCAACCACGCGGCGTTCAACCTCGCCAACGCGTTCGGCGCCTGGATCGGGGGCGCGGTGATCGCCGCGGGCTTCGGCTACACCGCGCCGGCCGCCGTGGGCGCGGGGCTCGCGCTCGCCGGTGTCGCCGTCCTCGCCCTCGCGGTGCGGCTGCCGTCGGCGCCGTGACCGGACCTCGTGATTGGATACCGACGTGACCGACCCCAGCACCACCGCTTCCGCCGTGCCCACCCCGCCCGACCCGTTCTTCACCGTCCGGACCCGGCTCGACAACGGACTCGGACGCACCGGCACGATCCACACTCCGCACGGTGACATCCATACCCCGGCATTCGTCGGTGTGGGCACCAAGGCGACGGTCAAGGCGGTCCTGCCCGAGGCGATGAA
Source organism: Rhodococcus sp. NS-SX18 (assembly GCF_057367935.1). Taxonomy (NCBI): domain Bacteria; kingdom Bacillati; phylum Actinomycetota; class Actinomycetes; order Mycobacteriales; family Nocardiaceae; genus Rhodococcus; species Rhodococcus sp. NS-SX18. Next base: position 418,062 of record NZ_CM170633.1, read on the forward strand.
GGAACTCGGGGTGCAGGCGCTGCTCGCCAACGCCTACCACCTGTACCTGCAGCCCGGGTCGGACATCGTCGACGAGGCCGGTGGGCTCGGCAGATTCATGAACTGGGACGGGCCCACCTTCACCGACAGCGGCGGATTCCAGGTGATGTCCCTCGGGGTCGGTTTCAAGAAGGTCCTGGCGATGGACGCCGTCGGCGTGCAGTCCGACGACGTCATAGCCGAAGGCAAGGAGCGCCTCGCGCACGTCGACGACGACGGTGTCACCTTCAAGTCCCACCTCGACGGTTCCCGGCACCGGTTCACGCCCGAGGTGTCGATGCGCATCCAGCATCAGCTCGGCGCCGACATCATCTTCGCGTTCGACGAGCTGACCACCCTGATGAACACCCGCGGCTACCAGGAGCGGTCCGTCGAGCGGACCCAGGCATGGGCGGTGCGGTGCATCGCCGAGCACGAGAAGCTCACGGCGCAACGAGCCCACCGTCCGTATCAGGCGCTGTTCGGTGTGGTGCAGGGTGCGCAGTACGAGGATCTGCGCCGGCAGGCGTGCCGCGGTCTCGAGTCGATCGTCGGCGAGTCGGGCCGCGGCTTCGACGGCTACGGCATCGGCGGCGCCCTCGAGAAGCAGAACCTCGGCACCATCGTCCGGTGGTGCACCGAGGAGCTGCCCGAGCACAAGCCGCGGCACCTGCTCGGCATCAGCGAGCCCGACGACATGTTCGTCGCGATCGAGCACGGTGTCGACACGTTCGACTGCGTGAACCCGTCCCGGGTGGCGCGCAACGCGGCCATCTACCACCCGGACGGCCGGTTCAACATCAACACCAGCCGGTTCCGCCGCGACTTCACCCCGATCGACGAGGACTGCGACTGCTACACCTGCCGCCACTACACGCGTGCCTACATCCACCACCTGTTCAAGGCCAAGGAGATGCTGGCGGCCACGTTGTGCACCATCCACAACGAGCGGTTCACGGTGCGGCTCGTCGACGACATCCGCGCCGCCGTCGACGGCGGGTACTTCGAGGAGCACAAGGCCGAGACCCTGGGCCGGTTCTACGCGCGGCGGTGAGCGAGTTCGGCGCTACGCGTCGGCGGACGTCCGGGCCGGCGGTCACTCGGCGTAGGTCGGCTCCCGCCTCTTCACGTACGCGATGACCGCGTAGGTGACCGGCATGACGACGATCTCGACGAGGGTCTTCCACAGGAACCCGACCACCACGTAGTTGACGAAGTCCGCCCACGTGGTGATGCCGATGACGCCGGCGGCGATCGCGCAGAAGATGAGCGTGTCGGCGAACTCGCCGACGACGGTGGAGCCGATCAGCCGGGCCCACAGGTGCTTCTCCTTGGTGATCTCCTTGATGCGCACCAGCACGTAGGAGTTGAGCAGCTGCCCGACGAGGTAACCGGCGAGACCGGCCAGCAGCAGCCGCGGCACCACCCCGAGGACCGCCTCGAACGCGGGCTGGTTCTCGTAGAAGTCGGCGGGCGGCAGCTGCTGGGCGATCCAGAAGCACAGCGCGGCCAGCGCCACCGCGCCGAAACCGTAGTACACGGCGCGCCGGGTCGCGGCGAAGCCGTAGACCTCGCTCAGGACGTCGCCGACGATGTAGGCGAGGGGAAACAGGAAGAACGCGCCGTCGGTGATGATCGGCAGGATCTGCAGCGGGCCGAGCGCCCATTCGGCGTCGCCGAAGAACGCCACGCCCTTGCCGGCGGCGACGTTGGAGATGATGAGCACCGCCGTGAACAGGGCCACCAGCCCGGGGTAGTGGCTGCGGACCACGCGGGCGAAGTGCGTGTGGTCGGATTGCTGAGTCTGCACGTGCTCTGTCACCCGGCCATCCAAGCACTCGGGCGGTCGGAAGGCGAAGAACGGACGAACAGGACGCGGGCTCCGGCCCGGCGGATCCGGGACCCGCGACCTGCTGTCAGGGAGCTACGCGCCCACCCGTGGCGACGCGGTAGGCGTACGCGTAGGCGATGGTGGTGACGGGCACGGTGACCAGCAGGCCGACGTAGCACAGCAGCGCGCCGACGAAGTTGATCGCGGACAGCACCAGCCACAGCAGGATCAGCTGCCCGACGTTGGCCGCGGCCGCGGACGCGCTCGACTTGATCGCCGTGACCGCGTCCTGCCGCTGGTCGATGACGAAGTGCAGCGTCCACACGGTCAGGAAGGCGACGACGATGCCACCGACGATGACGAGCGAACCGAGCAGGGTTCCCAGCGCGATGAGCAGGGACGCGAGCAGGATGGGACCGAGGCTGCCGACGCGGAAGAAGTCCTTCAGCGCCGGCTTGTGGCCGTCCAGCTCGTACAGGGCTCCGCGCACCCCGGCCGCCTGGACGACGAGCATGCCGATGACGAACGCGACGATCAGCACGATCATCACGGCGATCCCGACGCCCGACATGCCGGTGGTGTCGCCGTAGCGGTCCGTCGTGGTCGAGGCCATCACGACCCCGAACATCAGGGCGCCGAACACCAGCGCGGCCACGACGATCACGCCGGCGAGGCTCAGCCAGCCGCCGACGTTCTCACTGAACTTGCGCCACCCGTAGCTCAGGGCGGCGCCGATGTCGATCTGCGGGCGGGGCGAACCGAAGCCGGGCGGTGGGTAGCCGCCGGGGGCTCCGTAGCCGGGGGGCGGTCCGTACCCGGCAGGGCCGCCCGCCGGCGGTGACCCGTACGGTGCTCCGGGCTGCTGCGGTGCCCCACCGTACTGGGGGCCACCGTGCTGGGGGCCACCGTACTGGGGAGCGCCGTACTGGGGAGCGCCGTACTGCGGTGGCGGCCCCTGCGGCGGACCGTAGCCGGGCGGTGGTGCGCCGTAGCCCGGTGGGTAACCCTGGGGCGGGCCGTACCCGGGCGGTGGGCCGTACGGCTGCGCGCCCGGGTACTTGTTCGGATCCTGCGGATCGGGAGTGGGTTCGTAGCCCCCGCTGGTCATCGTGGTCCTCGTGATTCGTGACGTGCCGCTTCGTGGAACGCCGTACCCGTCAGGGCGCGACGCCGCGCCCGGTGGTCACCCGGTAGGCGTAGGTGGAAGCGATGATCGTGAGCGGGACGGTGACGAGCAGGCCCAGCCCGCACGGGATCGCGCCGAGGATGTTGATGCCGACGAGAGCGAGCGCCAGCAGCAGCAGCGGTCCCACGTTGGACGAGATGGCACGGAAGCTGGACTTGATCGCGTCCACCGGCGGCTGGTTCCGGTCGATGACGAACTGCAGCGTCCACCAGGTCAGGAAGATCACGATGAAGCCGGGGATGATCAGCAGGATGAAGCCGACCACGGTCATGAGCGAGACGAGCAGGCTCGCGACCACCACGGCGCCGATGTTCTCGAACTGGAAGAAGGACCCGAACGACGGACGGTTGCCGTCGGTTTCGTGCAGCGCGCCGCGCACGTAGGCAGCCTGGATCAGGATGCTGACGAACACGCTGACGATCGCGCCGATGATGCTGAGCGCCGACAGCTCGTTCGTGTCGAAGCCGCCGAAGATCACATTGATCACGAACTGGATCAACGCCGCCGCGACGACGAACGCGATCCAGACGCCCGCGTTCTGGCTGAACTTCTTCCAGCCGTAGCTGATGGCCTCGCCGACGTTGAGCTGCGTGGGGCCACCGAAGCCCCCGTACTGGCTACTGCCCGAGGGGTAGTTGCCCGGCGGGGGTGGGTAGCCGCCCTGGGGCGGGTAGTTCCCCGGCGGGGGCGGGTAGCCGCCGGCAGGCGGATAGTTGCCCTGCGGAGGTGGGTAGTTGCCCTGCGGGGGCGGGTAGTTCCCGGGCGGGGGATAGTTGCCGGGAGGCGGGTAGTTGCCCTGCGGGGGCGGGTAGTTCCCGGGCGGGGGGTAGTTCCCGGGAGGCGGCGGGTAGCCGCCCTGCGGAGGGTTGGGTGCGCCGCCCTGGTTGTCGGGCTCTTTGCTGGGGTCGTATCCGCCGGTCGTCATCGGATCCTTCTCGAGGGGAGGGTGGAGCCAATCGCGTTGTCGACTGCGCACACTACGTCCGGCGCGCCCGAATTGCACGATCACCGGAACTTCCGCGAGCCGGACGAGCGGCACGAAACGGACCGACACCGGTCGCGCGGGCGGTGTCACCAGCTGCCGTCGTACACCCACGGCTCCCGCGGGAGCCGGGCCGGATCCCAGCGCCCGAGCAGCAGCTCCAACGTGACGGGCTCGTCCTTGTCCGCCAGGTCGAGCGAGACCGCGATCCGGCCCAGTACGTCGGCCGCGGTGTGGCCCAGCGCCGCCTGGTCGGTGAGCGTCACCGCGCCGTCGCGTTTGGCGAGGCGCTTGCCGTGCACGTTGAGCGCCAGCGGCACGTGCGCGTACGTCGGCACCGGAAGCCCCAGCAGCGCCGCGAGGTAGGCCTGTCGCGGAGCGGAGCTCAGCAGGTCGTCGCCGCGGACCACCTGGTCGATGCCCTGGGCCGCGTCGTCGACGACGACGGCCAGGTTGTAGGCGGGAATCCCGTCGCCGCGGCGCAGCACCAGGTCGTCGACCACACCCGCGAAGTCGCCGTGCACCACGTCGTGCACGGTGAAGGTGGCGGCGCCGGATCGCAGGCGGATCGCGGCCGGCCGTCCGGATGCGCGTTTCGCGGCCCGCTCGGCCTCGGTGAGCGTGCGGCACGTGCCCGGATAGGCCCCCTGCGGGGCGTGCGGCGCAGACGCCGCGTGCTGGATCTCGCGTCTGGTGCAGAAGCACTCGTAGGTCAGGCCCGCCCGGGTGAGACGGGCGATCGCGGCGTCGTAGAGCGGCAACCGCAGCGACTGGTGGACGACCTCGTCGTCCCAGTCCAGGCCCAGTGCGGTGAGATCGGCGAGCTGGCGTTCCTGTGCGCCCGGCCGGACGCGGTCCAGATCCTCGACGCGGATCAGAAACCGGCGCCCGGTGCTCCGGGCGAACAGCCACGCGAGGACCGCCGTGCGCAGGTTCCCCAGGTGCAGGTCGCCCGACGGGCTCGGGGCGAACCGGCCGGCCCCTGCGCGCGCGTCCCCGGCCGAATGTGACATCTGGTCAGACTATCGACTGCGATGTCACATTCGGCCACGTGCACGGCGGGTGGGTCACGCGGCGGGGCGGCCGAGCAGGACGGAACGCTGGGCGTGCACGGTCTCGCGGATCGCCGCGACGACGGCGGCGACCTCCGGCCGGCGCAGCGTCTCCGATCGCGCCACCATCCAGTAGTTCAGCCGCGCCTCCACCTCCCCGGGGAGGATCCGTACCAGGTCGGCGTGCCGGTCGGCCATGAAGCACGGCAGCAACCCGAGCCCGGCTGCGGCGCGAGTTGCCTCGACGTGGACGAACACGTTGGTCGAACTCACCGACTCGTGCATGTCCGGGGCGATGCGACGGGCCAGGTCCAGGTCGTCGACCTGCAGCATCGAGTCGATGAAGTACACCAGCGGGTGACGGCCCAGCTCGCGCACCGTCGTGGGAGCGCCGTGCTCGTCGACGTAGGCCCGCGCCGCGTACAGGCCGAGGGTGTAGTCGGCCAGCCGGTGCGCCTCGGCGCGGTGCACCTGGGGGCGTCCCACCACCACCTCGAGGTCGAGTCCGGACCGCTGCTGCGACGCGCGACGGGTGGCCGCGACGATCTCCACCGCGACGCCCGGGTGCCGTCGCCGCACCAGCGCGCCGGCCGGCGCCGCGATGTAGGCGCTGAAGCCGTCGGTGGCCGAGACCCGCACGACACCCTCGAGGCCGCGGTCCCCGTCGGGACCGGCCAGTCCGGCCACTGCGGCCTCGATCCGCTCGGCCGCGGCGAGTGCCGAGCGGCCGAGCTCGGTGAGTTCCCAGCCGCCGGACGCGCGGGCCAGCACGCGCCCGCCGAGGCTCTTCTCCAGCGCCGCGATCCGACGGGCGATGGTGGTGTGGTTGACGCCGAGGTCGTCGGCGGCGGTCGTGAAGCGGCCGGTACGGCCGACCGCCAGCAGAACCAGCAGGTCATCGGCCGACGGCGCGCTCATGTGTGCATTCTTGCAGATCCGCTCTGCGGATCGCGTCATTGTGCATGCAGATCTGCGCATCGATACTCGGCACATGCCTTCAGAAGTGTTGCCCGTCACAGTCGAACCGAGGAGGACGAACCCATGAGTGTCGAACAGTCACGGCCCGGTGGCCGCGCACCGGACGAGACCCCCACCTCGGGTCTGCGCAAGGTCGTCGGCGCCTCGATGGCCGGCACCGTCGTCGAGTGGTACGAATTCTTCCTGTACGGCACCGCCGCCACCCTGGTGTTCTCCAAGGTCTTCTTCCCCGACAACGGCAACGAACTCGACGCCATCATCGCGGCGTTCGTCACCTACGCCGTCGGCTTCGTCGCACGGCCCCTCGGCGGCGTGGTGTTCGGGCACTTCGGCGACAAGTTCGGCCGCAAGAAGCTGCTGCAGACCAGCCTCGTGCTCGTCGGCGTCGCCACCTTCCTCATGGGCTGCCTGCCCACCTTCGGCGCCATCGGTTACTGGGCGCCCGCGCTGCTCGTCACGCTGCGCTTCGTGCAGGGCTTCGCCGTGGGTGGCGAGTGGGGCGGCGCGGTGCTGCTCGTCGCCGAGCACAGCCCGGACCGTTCCCGCGGCTTCTGGGCATCGTGGCCGCAGGCCGGTGTTCCGATGGGCAACCTTGTCGCCACCGTCGTGCTGCTGATCCTGACCACCACGCTGTCCGACGCGGCGTTCCTCTCGTGGGGCTGGCGCATCGCGTTCTGGCTGTCGGCGGTCATCGTCCTGGTCGGCTACTACATCCGCACCAAGGTCACCGACGCACCGATCTTCCTCGAGGCTCAGCGTGAGGCCGAGCAGCTGAAGTCCAGCTCGTACAGCGTCGTCGAGGTCGTCAAGCGTTACCCGCGCGGTGTGTTCACCGCCATGGGCCTGCGCTTCGCCGAGAACGTCATGTACTACCTCGTGGTCACCTTCTCGATCACGTACCTCAAGGTGGTCGTCGGTGCGGACACCGCCACCATCCTGTGGTGGATGCTCGCCGCGCACGCCGTGCACTTCGCGATCATCCCCGTCATCGGGCGCCTGTCCGACACCTTCGGCCGCCGCCCCGTGTACATGGTCGGAGCCGTCACGGCCGGCACCTGGGGCTTCTTCGCCTTCCCCATGATGGACAGCGGTCACAACGCCCTGGTCATGTCCGCCATCGTCATCGGCCTGGTGTTCCACGCGTTCATGTACGCCGGCCAGCCTGCGATCATGGCCGAGATGTTCCCGACCCGGATGCGCTACGCGGGCGTCTCGCTCGGCTACCAGGTGACCTCCATCGTCGCCGGCTCGCTCGCGCCGATCATCGCGACCGCACTGCTCAGTCGCTACGGCAGTGCCGTGCCCATCGCGATCTACCTGGCCGTGGCCTCGGTGGTGACGATCATCGCCGTCGTCGCCGCCCGGGAGACCAAGGGGCTCAGCCTGCGCGACGTCGACGCCGCGGACGTGCGGGCCGTCGACGCCGAGAAGACGGCGGTGCCCGCATGAGTGCCCGCACCGCACTGGTCACCGGCGGAGCGAGCGGCATCGGTGCCGCCTGTGCCCGGAAGCTCGCCGCCCGCGGCGTGCACGTCACCGTCGCCGACGTCGACGAGGTGGCCGCCAAGACCCTCGCCCACGACATCGGGGGACAGGCGTGGGGGGTGGACCTGCTCGACACCGACCAGCTCGACGGCCTCCGGCTCGAGGTGGACGTCCTCGTCAACAACGCCGGTATCCAGGTCGTCCGGCCGATCGAGGAGTTCGCGCTCACCGACTTCCGCCGCATCCAGACGCTCATGGTGGAAGCGCCGTTCCTGCTCGTGAAGGCGGCCCTGCCGCACATGTACGAGCGCGGCTTCGGGCGCATCGTCAACGTGTCGTCGGTGCACGGCCTGCGGGCGTCGGCCTTCAAGTCGGCGTACGTCACCGCCAAGCACGGCCTCGAAGGACTGTCGAAGGTCACGGCCCTCGAGGGCGGGCCGCACGGCGTCACCAGCAACTGCGTCAACCCGGGTTACGTGCGAACGCCATTGGTGGAGAAGCAGATCGGTGACCAGGCCCGGCTGCACGGCATCGACGAGGAACGCGTGCTCGCCGACGTGCTGCTCACCGAACCCGCGATCAAGCGGCTCGTCGAACCCGAGGAGGTGGCCTCCCTCGTCGCGTGGCTGGCCTCGGACGACGCCGGCATGGTCACCGGCGCGTCCTACACGATGGACGGCGGCTGGACCGCGCGCTGACCCACCCCCGTGCATGTGTGGCCGAATGTCACATCGCGTCGATCGGATCGACGCGATGTGACATTCGGTCACAAGCATTGTGGAAGGCAGTCAGTGGGCGTCGGCGCCGTCGAGGGACAACTGGATCTGGGTGTGCAGCGCGTGGGTCAGATACTCCGGCGGATACAGTTCCGGACTGGCGATCGCGTCGAGAGCCAGACCGTTGACCGCGGCCAGCAGCAGAGCCGCCCGGGTCTCGGCCTCCGCGGTGCCCATCCGGATCAGGACGGCGGACACCGCGGTGCGCATCGTGAACAACGTCGTGTGCCGGATCCTGCTCAACGAGGGCGACGTCGCGGCGCGCACGGTGAACGCCGCCATCACGTGTGCCTCGGCGGTGCGCTGCTCGTCGAGCGGCAGCAACTGGCTCAGCGCCGCGAACAGGGTGCGCGCCGGATCGATGTCCGGGTCGACGGTGCTCAACCGTGTCAGCACCCGCTCGGCGAGCGAACGGAACGAGTAGGCGAGCATCTCGTCCTTGGTGGGGAAGTGGTGCTGGACGGCGCCGATCGATACACCCGCATGGCTGGCCACCTCGCGCACGCTGGCGCCGTCGAGCCCGATCCGTGCCGCGACCTCGAGCAGGGCAGCGGCGAGACGCGTGGGGCTGGTGGTGGCATAGGGACGCGCGCGCATGGATGCACCGTACCTGCAGGTATCTCCATACGCCGGTATGGGGCACCGCGCGACACCTGCCCGATGTGTCCGGTCCACCTTCCGTGGTCGGACCCCGGTCAGAAGTCCTCGTCGATGCACGCCAGACGAGCACCGGCCATGCCGGCTTCCCCGGGGCCGGTCTTGGTGCGCTCGGCGTGGAGCACCACGGAGTTCGCCTCGCCGTCGCGGAACTCCCAGTCGACCGTCGTCGACGCCTGAGCGTTGCCGTTGCCGTCGGTGGTGATGTCGAGCCAGACCTCGTTCCCGGGATTGGCGAAGGCGGGATCCGTCGACGGGGACTGCGGGGTGGCCGCCGGATCCACGTCGTTCTGATAGTGCGGACCCGCGTCCGACGGCTGCGGCCCGCACGGCTGCGTATGGACGTGCACGCCGAAGTCACGGGTGGGTGCCAGCCCGCTCGCCTCGAGCGTGACCGTCGTACGGCCACCCTCCTCCTCGGATTCGACGGTCACCGTCGAACCCACCGGGACGGCGACTTCGTCGTAGGTGAATGCCTTGTCGTCGTCACCGCCCTCGCCGGGCAGCTGGAAGGCCATCCCGTCCGTGCCGGGCAGTGCCGTGGGCATGCCGGTGGTCGTCGTCTCCGACGTGGGGGGCGGCTCGACGGTGGCCTGGTCGTCCGTCGAGGAATCACCGCCACCGCACCCGGCCACGACGAGTGCGGTCAGGGACACGCCTGCCATCAAGGTTGTGCGTCGTGAGTTCATGTTTCCGCGGTACCCACGGCGCGTCGTGTCGAACCAGCGACGGCGCCCTTACCCGGACATCCCGCCGATGATCAAGGACAGGCCCGCCCCGAGGAGCCAGACGTCCTTGGCGATCGGCGTGCCCTGCTGGGTCGGGCGGAAGGACCCGCCCTCGTGCATGCCGGGCATCTTCCAGTACATCGCGAGCAGGCCCGAACTGAACGCCGTCAGCGCGGAACCGGCGACCACCGGGGAGACGAAGGGGGCCAGCAGCAGGGCGCCGACGCCGATCTCGGCGGCCGACAGGGTCTGGCCGAACGTCTCCGGCCGCATCTTCCCGAGCCGGGGGAGCGCCTTGCTCGCCATGTCCTGCAGCCCTGCCGCGGCCTCGGGCGGGAGATCACGCTTGCCCAGCCCGGAATTGAGGATGAAGGCGCCGGTGGCCAGCCGGAGCGGAACGTTGCTCAGTCGCACGGGAACCTCCGGAAGATCGGATGGGGCCGATTATCCCGCATTCCCCCGGCAGCGGGAACTCCCCGGACCGTCCGGGTGCAGCACGACGTACCGGTCGGCCCGTCCGCCGGGGACCCCGGCTGCGGCCGGCCGCCCGGGGTGACGCGATCGCTGCGAACGGCAGACCGCACCGCCGACGCACTCGGGGAGGCCCTCGTCGGGAACGAACGGCGTCTGCCGAACGTGTCTCTGCTGCAGGGTGATCGGTGATCATCCGGGTATCACCCCCCGGGGTACGCCGGCACGCAACTGCACATCCACCACGAAATCGCCGTCCTCGGGGGTGTAGCGGCGCCGCGGGTCGTGATCCTCCACCCGGAAACTGCCGAGGGTGGGCGAGTGGGTGGTGACGGCGACCGTGCCGCCGTCGAGATCGAACTGCAGCAACCGCTGGAAACCCGTCGCGCGCCGGCCGTCGACCAGGAAGTACTGGTAGTCGGCGAGCATCTCGACCACGCGCCGGTCGCTGCCGGGGATCGGGCGGTCGGTCACGGTCGTCTGCCCGTCGACGTGCCCGGACAGCACCATGAACACCGACTCGTGCGGCACGACGAGCCGGTTCCAGATCTGCTGGCCCGAACTGCCGCCGATGTCGCCGAATCCACTCATCCGGAGACGGCCGTCCTCGTCGAGGTAGTAGTGCGCGGCGACGATCGTGTTGCGGTCGGGATGGCGGGCCAGCACCTCCTCGGCCCAGTTCAGCACGTGCTCCGGCGGGTTGTAGCCGAGGTAGAGGACGAGGAACGGGGTGCCGGCGATCTCGAACAGGTCGTAGTGCGCCGAATTGTCGGCGTCGGTCACCGAGTCGCCCCACTGCGGCCGGTCCCGGAATCGCTGCGGCCCGAAGTACTCGTTGTACAGCGCATGGTTGCGTTCGTGCTCGCCCGGCACGAGCCGGCCGGCGACGTTCCACAGGTTGTCGTGGTTGCCGGGCAGGACACCGTAGGGCACGCCGGCCGCCTCGAGGATTCCCATCGCCTCCGACGCGACCTCGAACTCCGTGCGGGCGCGGGTGTCCGGGGCGCCCGGCCGGATCCACGACTGGATCAGGTCCCCGGTGTGCACGGCGTAGGCGATCTTCCGGGCGCGGGCCTGCTGCGCCGTCCACGTGGTCATGTCCCGGAAGACGGCGGCGTCGTCGCGGGCGAGGTACTGGGTGTCGGTGAGGTGCTGGATCGCGAAGTCGTAGTCCGCCGGGTCGGCGAACGCCTGGTCCGGTGTGGCGTCGCGGAAGCTCCGGTCGCGACGGGGCGCGTCGATCACCATGATCTCCAGAAGGCCGGCGACGTCGGTGACCCGCGCCTCGAGCACGATCGGCCCGCCGGGCACCTCGGGCCGGGCGACGGCCCGCGGCTCGCCCCACGAACGGCCGGTGCGCACGTGCAGGGCGAGGTCGTCGAGGTTGACGCTGCGGCCCTGCCACCGGATCGTCACCGCCTCGGTTCCGGCGGGAAATTCGAGTTCGTAGCGGACATAGGGGTATTCGTCGAACTCGTTGCCGACGGACGCCGGTGCGCCGCGCTCGCCGACGGCGCGCGGGAGCGGCGGGTCGGCGGAATCGGTCACGCCTGCGTACATCGTCGCGGACGTCGCCGGGACGTCGGTGGTCAGTCCCGTCGCCGGGATGCCGACGGACGTGACGGGCACGGGCGGGGTGACCTCGGCGGGGCCGGACAGGAGGGCGGCCACGGCCAGCAGCGACACCGGAAGCCACCAGCCCGGAGCGCGCATGCCCCGAGGCTACCGCCGCTCAGGCGCGACGCCCCAGGTGTGCGAGCACCCGCGTCTGCCGGTCGGCGTCCGCCGGCACCTCGACCGCCGGTCCGCAGACCCCTTCCATCCGGATCGAGTCACCCAGGGCCCGCGCCGTCGCCTCCACGAAGTCGAGGTCCTCGGCGTCGACGGTGTCGTCCAGACCCGCGGCGCGGGCGAGATCCCAGGCGTGCACCACGAGGTCGAAGTTGTAGAACCGCGCGACGGTCGCGGCGAGGGTGGTGCGGCCGAAGTGGCCGTCGTACTCGAGTCCGGCGCGCCGCGGATCGTCGAGGATCGCCTGCATGCCGTCGCGGGTGGTGGTCCACGCTCCGGACGGGTCGGTGTCCGGCGACGGTCCGGCGGGCAGTTCCAGGCCGACGACGGTGACGATCTGCCGCTGTGTGTCCACGACGTGCCGCAGCACGTCGCGGGCGGTCCAGCCCTCGCAGGGCGACGGGTAATCCCATCGGTCGGCGGGCACGGCCTCGACACGTGCGGTGAACTTCGCCGCGAGGTCGCGGTAGTGACGGGCGGGGGAGAGGGTCTCGGTCATGCGGCAGATTCTGCCGTTGCCCGGTCGCCGCGGGATTGGATACTTCGGACATCGAGGGCCGAGCCGGTGCCGTGCCACCGCGGCGCCTCCCCGGCGAGCAGGGCGGTGGGCGTGAGGGAGGAGATCCTGCGCGTCTCCCGGTTCAGGTGCGACTGGTCGCTGTAGCCGGCGGCCGCGGCGAGCTCGGCCAGTCCGCGCGCGGGTCCGGCGTCGGCCAGGGCCATGAACCGTTGCAGGCGCAGGATCGATCGCAACGTGGCCGGGCCGTACCCGAACGCCTCGTTGCAGCGGCGCTGCAGCTGACGTTCGGTGAGCGCGGCGGTCTCGGCGAGCGCCCCCACGCTCCACGAGTGCCCGGAAAGCGCCTGCCGCAGGTGCCCGATCAGCGGGTCGGGGGCGAGGTCCTGCGCGAGCCAGCGCCGCACCGCGGACTGGAACACCTCGAGCCGTTCGGCGGCGGTCCGGGCATTGTCGAGCCGGTCGGCGAGCGGTCTGGCTCCGGCCGAACCGAGCAGGTCGTCCAAGCCGACGCGGGTGTCGCGGAGTTGCGCGACCGACGCGCGCAGCGCAAACGAGGCGAGACCCGGGCGGAACCGCACGCCGGCGGAGACGACACCGGCCGGCAGCGTGAACGACCACGCGGACGTCTCCGGGCCGCACACGCGGATGCCGACGCCGGCGATCCACAGGACGTCGACGCATCCGTCCGGGACGAGGAGATGGGTCTGCCCGTCGGAAACCGCCGACCACACGCACACCAGGTGCTCGGCGAGGTCCGCGCTGGGAGTGCTCGGCACATACCACCTCATGGCCCACGAGCGTAGGCGCCGGCACCGACAATCGCTGCCCGCGTGGGGAACCGGCTTCCGCTACGGCCGGTAGGGCAGGTGCCGCACCGCGAGGGTGAGCGCGACGGCGACCGCGGCGGCGATCCACAGGGCGTGCAGTCCGAGCATCCGATGCGCCGCGGCGCCGCCGACGGCGCCGGTCACCAGTCCCAGCCACAGGCCCAGGTACGGCAGCCAGGTCCAGCGGGGGCCGCCGAACATCGCGGCGGCGAGCCGCTGCCCGATCTTGACGAGCGCCCCGGTCATGTACGTCAGGGCCACGCTCACCTCACCGTCGCGCTGGAACACCGAGTTCTCCACACCCATGGCGAGGGTCATCGCCACCACCGCGACGGGCGTCCAGCCCGCGGTGTGGGCGAGCGCACTGAGCAGCAGGAGCGCGGAAACCGTGGCGAGTACGGCGGTCTTGCGGGCGCGACGGCTGCGGTCGGACAGTTGCGCGACCACTCCACCGAGGACGACGCCGACGAGGAAGAGTCCGATGACACCGGCGGTGAGTGCGGCCGGACCCCAGGCGCCCTCGGCCAGGCCGACGCTCAGCCGGGTGGAGTTCCCGCTCATGAACGACACGAACACGCCACCGAGGGTGATGAACCCGAGGGCGTCGACGAACCCGGCGAGGCCCGACAGCGCGACGGCGAGGGCCGTGAGTTGTCTGCCGTATCCGACCACGGACGAATCGTAATCAATCCGTGCTGTTACCTCTGGTAACGAAAGGGATGTCCGGTGCGACCTCCCGGAGACACCCTTTCGTCCCCCGCGGAGGGTGCTGCCGTGCCGCATCCCGTCCCCAGGAGTACCCAGCGTGTTCGCTTCACCGTCCCGCCCGTCCCCGAATCACCGCACACTGGGATGGAGCGCCGGACTCGCTGCGGCCGCCCTGCTGCTGACCGGATGCGCCACGGCGACGGACACCGGCACCCGGTCCCACGCGCCCACCGTCGCCGCGACCCCGACGGTGACGACCACCCCGGCACCGGCTCCTGCGGCCTCGCCGACCCACGTCCCGGCGGACGCGTCCGCCACGCCGGCGCTGGCCACGCTCGCGACCCTGCCGATCAAGGGCCGAGCGCCCAAGACCGGCTACGACCGTGAGCTCTTCGGACCGGCGTGGAGCGACGACGTCGACGTCGACGGCGGCCACAACGGCTGCGACACCCGCAACGACACCCTGCGGCGCGACCTGGTCGACATCACCTACAAGACCGCCACCCGGGACTGCGTCGTCCTCTTCGGCACCCTCCACGACGCCTACACCGGCACGACCATCGACTTCCGTCGCGGCCAGGACACCTCCGCCGACGTGCAGATCGATCACGTCGTCGCTCTGTCGGACGCGTGGCAGAAGGGTGCCCAGCAGCTCGACGAGCAGACCCGCGCGAACTTCGCCAACGATCCCCGCAACCTGCAGGCCGTCGACGGTGCTGCCAATCAGCAGAAGGGCGACGGCGACGCCGCGACCTGGCTGCCGCCGAACCGGTCGTACCGGTGCACGTACGTCGCGCGCCAGATCGAGGTCAAGGCCCTCTACCGGTTGTGGGTGACCCAGGCCGAGCACGACGCGATGGTCCGGGTCCTTGCCGGGTGCGGTGCCGCCGCCCCGGAACCTGCGCCTGCCGCGACCACGGTGCCGGAACCGGTCCCGTCGGTAGCTCCGGAGCCGGTCCCGCCGGTAGCCCCGGAACCGGTCCCGTCGGTAGCCCCGGAGCCGGCTCCGGCCCCCGCCGTGGCGTACCGCAACTGCGCCGAGGCGCGGGCCGCGGGCGCGGCGCCGCTGTACGCCGGTCAGCCCGGGTACAGCGAGAAGATGGACGGCGACGGCGACGGCGTCGCCTGCGAGTGAGCTGGTGTGGACAGCCGCGCCTCGACTGCGGACGGCGCGGCTGTGTGCCCGACGAATCGTGTGCCCGACGAACTGTGTGCCCCTTGAACGGGCAACGGCCCGTGATCGGTGTTTCCACTGATCACGGGCCGTTGCCGTGGCGGAGGATAGGGGATTTGAACCCCTGAGGGCGTTAACCCAACCCGCGTTCCAGGCGAGCGCCATAGGCCACTAGGCGAATCCTCCGTGGGGAAGCATACCGAATACGACCTGGTAGATGCCAAACGGGGAGGTCGCCGCGGGTTTCGGAGGGGCGCAACAGGGTCGATTCACGGTCGCAGGCGATGTGTGTCTACACTGGCCGATGGATCCCGCGCGGCGCGCATCCTGTGAACTCCCCCAGGGCCGGAAGGCAGCAAGGGTCAACGGGCTCTGCCGGGTGCGCGGGGTCCCCTAGCTTCCGATGCCGATGCCCGTGCCGTTGGGCGCGGTGAAAGGTCCTTCCGCATGCCTACCCAAACCCAGATTGGGTTGATGAGCCATGAGGAACTCGTCGCAGAGCACGAGCGCCAGTCCCACAACTACGCGCGACTCGAAGCCGAGAAGCTGACGCTGGACCTGACTCGCGGCAAGCCGTCCCCCGAGCAGCTCGACCTCTCCGCGGAGTTGCTGTCGCTGCCCGGGGCCGACGACTACCGCGACGCGTCCGGTACCGACTGCCGCAACTACGGCGGCCTGCGCGGCCTGCCCGAACTGCGCGCCATCTTCGGTGAGCTCCTGAACATCCCCACCGAGAACCTGATCGCCGGCAACAACGCCAGCCTCGAGATCATGCACGACCTGATCGTCGCGTCGCTGCTGCACGGCACGGTGGATTCGCCGCGCCCGTGGTCCCAGGAGCCCGTCGTCCGGTTCCTGTGCCCCGCGCCCGGCTACGACCGGCACTTCGCGATCACCGAGTCGTACGGGATCGAGATGATCCCGGTGCCCATGCGCGACGACGGACCGGACATGGCGAAGGTCGCTGCGCTCGTCGGCTCGGACCCGCAGATCAAGGGCATGTGGGCGGTTCCCACCTACTCGAATCCGACCGGTGCCGTGTACTCCGAGCGCGTCGCCCGCGAGCTGGCGTCGATGCCGACCGCCGCGCCGGACTTCCGGATCTTCTGGGACAACGCTTACGCCGTGCATCCTCTGGTCGAGGAAGCGGCTCCCGCCCTGGACATCCTGAGCATGGCGGCCGAGGCCGGTCATCCGAACCGCGTGTTCGTCCTCGCCTCGACATCCAAGATCACCTTCGCCGGCGCCGGCGTCAGCTTCTTCGGCAGCTCGGCCGAGAACCTGGCGTGGTACGAGAAGTTCCTCGGCATCAAGACCATCGGTCCGGACAAGGTGAACCAGCTGCGTCACCTGCGCTTCTTCGGCGACGCCGACGGGGTGCGGGCACACATGGCCAAGCACCGCGACCTGCTCGCGCCGAAGTTCGCGCTCGTGCTGAAGATCCTCGAGGACCGGCTCGGGTCGTCGAAGGTGGCGTCCTGGACCGAGCCGAAGGGCGGCTACTTCATCAGCCTCGACGTGGTGGAAGGCACCGCCAAGCGGGTCATCTCCCTTGCGAAGAACGCGGGGATCGCGCTGACGGCGGCGGGCTCGGCGTTCCCGTACAAGAACGACCCCGACGACAAGAACATCCGGCTCGCCCCGAGCTTCCCGTCGCTGGACGAACTCGCTACCGCCATGGACGGCGTGGCGACGTGCGTGTTGCTCGCGGCGACCGAGAAGGCCCTCGGGAAGTAGCCGGCGAGTAGTTCTGTCCCTCGGCCCCGGCTGTCACACGACGGCCGGGGCTGAGCGTATCCACCACCTGTGGACAACCCTGTGGACAAGCCGTGGACAACCGGTGGAGAACCGCTGCCACCGCGTCGTCACCGGCCGGACGTTCGTGGGATCACGTCGTCCCGAAGCAGCTGCTCCACGGCGTCGGCCTGCTCGAACGCGACCGCATGGGCAGCGTCGTCGAACGTGATCAGTCTCTTCTCCGGCGCGTCGAGCAGGGTGAACCATTCCAGGACCAGTTCCCGGCGCCCGTCGAGTTCGGCCGCCCCGTCGAGGATGTACACCGGCACCTCGAGGCGGGTCGCGTCCCGCCGGAAGTCGACGTCCTGGATCTGCGGATACATCACGGCGAAGGTGTCGATCAGCCCTCGCAGCACGTTCGCCTTGTCCATGAGCGAGTACTCGGTGCCGAGAATCCCGAAGCCGTCCAGGCCGCTCGCCTCGCCCCGCGCGCGATACCCCGCCGCCGGCTCGTACGGATCGTAGAGGTAGTCGTAGGCGGCGAGGACCTGAGCGTTCGCCCACGGGATGTCCGCGTACGGCGGCTCTCCGATCTCCTGCAGGGTCGCTGCGAGGTCCGTGTCACCCGTCCGGGTCGCGTACTCCTGCAGATCGCGGTAGATCCGGCGGTCCGTCTCCCGGACGTTCACCATCTGTCCGCTGCCGAGGTACGCGGCGAACAGGTCGGGGCGCTGCTGCACGGTGCGGACACCGAGGATCGTGCCCCACGACTCACCCATGAGATAGATCCGGTCCTCGTCGAAGCGGTCCCGAAGATGCTCGGCGACCTCGACGGTATCGGCGACGGCCCGTTCCAGCGTGGTCTCGTCGGTAGGGAACAGCGCGCCGTAGGACTTGCCGTTGCCGCGCTGGTCGTAGGTTGCGAACACGACGTCGTCCACCCACGGCTCCGACAGGGCGCGTGCCAGCGCCATGTCGGACTGGCCGGGGCCGCCCGACAGGTAGAGCAGCACAGGCTTGCCGGGATCCGCGGCGCGGATCATCAGCGCGTGGTCGTCGCCGCCCAGGGACACCGTCTCGAGTGCTGCCACTCCCACCGGCTGCCCGTCGGGTCCGAACACGGCAGGTGTGGAGGCGGGGCGGACGACCAGGACTGCCAGTACGAGCGTCAGCACGCCCAGGACCGAGGTGAGCACGAGTCCTCGACGGGGACCGGGCGGGGTGCCGGCACGTCGTCGGACGAGCACGACCCCGACGCGGGCACCGACCAGCATCGGCAGCAGCAACAGGATCGCATGCAGGCCTCGGCTCACGGCCAGCGCCAGCACGCCGTAGATCGAGTCGAGCCGCACGTCGTCGATCGTCGGTACCGACACGTCCAGCCGGACGATCTCCAGTGCGATGCCGTAGGCAAGGAAGAGCGGAACCACCATCCAGGCCGAGCGCCCGGCCCAGCCGCCGATCGCACCGAGCAGCAGGCCGGTCGCCATCACCGCAAGGGCGTGGACCGTCGTGACCGGCCCGACGGGCAGCGCCGCCGCGGTGACCGCGCCCGCCACGGCCGCCGTGACGAGCGCGAGCGCGATCCGCACGCTCGAGCCGGCCTGGGCCATCCGTCCCCTTCCGGTTGCGCGCCGGCCGAATATCACAGCGCTACGGTCGAACCCGTGTCACATTCGGTCCGAGGCTGCAGCGTCCTCGACGTACCGGTCGATCTGTCCGTGCCAGAACTCCCGGACGCTCTCCGCGGAATTCCCCGCACCGATCGCGTGTGCGACGAGGTCCCGGATGTCTTCGAGAACGCGCGTGTACTCCGATTCGTCGCCGTGGAGTGGCATATCCGAACGATACTCCGCACGCCGTCGCGGACGGCGCGCTTCTCGCACGCGTGCCCGCTCGTGTGATCCACCGCGGTGATCGCGTTGCGTCGGCCGGACCCGGATTCGGGAGTATCGTGCGGGTCAGCGGGTGCGGCGCTCGCACCGGAACCGTCGACGAAGGGAGCCGTCGTGGCCACCGGTGAGCCGATTCGACGACGGCGGTCCTCGCCTCGCCCGGTGCGGGACCCGAGCTGACGGCCGGACGAGACGCGTCGATGATGCTGCGTGAGGAGATGTATCCCGATCCCGACGACATGCAGGTGATCACCGGCCTCGACCAGCTCGCTGCGCTCGTTGCCGGGAATCCGCTGCTCTACCTGCGCTTTTCCCGGGGTCCGGTTGCGGACGCCGCGGACGGTCCCACACGCGATCGGGCGGCCAACCTCACCCTGCCGGGGTGGTCCGTCCTTCCCGTTGCCCCGGAACCGTGGTGGCGGCGTCCTGTCGAGGACTGGGTTGCGCGTCGGCTCCACCGGTACGCCGCCTGCGGCGAGACCGACGGGCGCTTCCTGTGGCTACTCGAGGGCACGATGGTCGGCCGCGGTCTCGACCAGGAGCCGTTGGTGATCGACATTCGCCCGCACGCCCGGTTGAGTCCGAAGGTGCTGTGGGAGGCGGAAAGACGTTACCGCGAGTGCTTCGAGGCGGAGCCGGATTCCGGGCGGTGGTGAGCCGGCACCCGCTCGCTCTGCCCCCGCCGACGGGACGCTACCGGGTGTCGGTGCGAAGGTCGCTACGCGCCGGGCTCCCGTGGATGCGAGGATCGTGAGCATGGCACCGACGTTGAACCTCGTAGGTGATGCCGACGCCGATGCGTTGCTCGCCGCCGACCCGCTCGCCCTGCTCATCGGGATGCTCCTCGATCAGCAGGTGCCGATGGAGACCGCATTCGCCGGACCGAAGAAGCTCGCCGACCGCCTCGGCGGTCTGGACGTGCACCGTATCGCCGAGGCCGATCCGGACGAGTTCGCCGCGATCTGCGCCGGGCCTCCGGCCGTGCACCGGTTCCCCGGATCGATGGCCGAACGGATCCAGGCACTGTGCGCCGAGATCGCGGACCGCTACGACGGTGACGCGGCGGCCCTGTGGACGAGCGGCGACCCTGACGGCCGGGAGGTGCTGAAGCGCCTGAAGGCACTGCCCGGCTACGGCGACCAGAAGGCCCGAATCTTCCTCGCCCTGCTGGGAAAGCAGATCGGAGTGCAGCCCGCGGGGTGGCGGGAAGCCGCAGGGGAGTACGGCGAGGACGGGTCGCGGCGGTCCATCGCCGACGTCGTCGATGCGCAGACCCTGCAGGAGGTCCGGGAGTTCAAGAAGTCCTCGAAGGCGGCCGCGAAGAAGAAGTGAGCCGCACGGCCCGGAGCGGCGGGCTCGTCGGCCGGCGATTCAGGTCTTCTTCCGGGGCGACCGGCGTCGCTTCGGGGCCTGGGTGGGCTCCGGCACGCCTGCCGGCCGCCCGGTCAGTGCCTCGACGACGGCGGCCAGATCCTCCTGGGACAGTTCGGGTGTCTCCTGGGGGGTGCGGCTCCCGGAAGCGGAGCGTGCCTTCGTTGCTGCGGTGTCGTCCATCGGTGTCCCTCTCGTCGCTCGGCCGCGGTTCCGGGTGACCCCTGCGCTCACCGCACGCGCCATCCACCCGGTCAGCATGCCGGAAAAGTCCTCTTTTCGCAGCGTGCGACACCACGACACGCCCGGTGCGGATCCGGCTCGCGCAGCGAAGCGGCCCCCCGTGTCCCGGAACTGGGACGACGGGAGGCCGCTGCGCGTGTGGTGACTGAACTGCGAGATTACCGGCGGGTGACCGGACGGCGACCGGTGACGGCCTTGACCACGAACAGCAGGATCACCGCACCGAGGAGACAGGTGAGGAAGCTGAAGATCAGTCCGCCGCCTGCGACGTCGACGCCGAAGAGCTTGAGCAGGAAGCCACCGAGCAGACCGCCGATGACACCCACGACGATGTTCAGCAGGATGCCCTGCTGCTCGTCGGTCTTCATGATCTTGCTGCCGATCCAGCCGGCGAGGCCGCCGATGATGATCCACCCGATGATTCCGAGTCCGAGCACGCTCCACTTCCCTTCGCTCAGGGACCTTTCCGATCCCCTCCGGTCTTCACCCGCCGTTGCCGGCGTGGTCACGACTACTGTTACCCCGGACGGTCGAGGATTACACCTCGACGGAAAAACGTTCTCGTTCCGTCCTTTCGGCCGAGATCCGTCAGCTGCAGTCCCGGCAGCGCATCGCGCCGTCGTCGGACAGTGCGAGCCGACTGTGGTGGTGGACGAGGAAACAGCTGTCGCAGACGAACTCGTCGCTGCGCCGGGGTACGACCGGGGCGGTGAGCTCCTCACCGGACAGGTCGGCGCCGGGGAGTTCGAAGAATTCGGCGATGTCGCTGTCGTCGGGTTCCACGGTCTCGGTCACCGCCGGGAGCGTGGGGGTGGTCAGCTCGTCCGTGTCGAGCTCTTTGCGGGTGTCGTAGTCGAGTGTCATGACCCCTCCTGTGCTGGCCGCGAATACCTGTCGGTGTCACCTTCCGGCGGGTGCCGGTGAGGGCGACGCCGGGCCGTGATCGCCCTCCTTTACCCGGGCCGGGGCGATGCCAAACCATGTCGGTGGGCCGGGAAGACCGGCCGACCGTACGGGGTGCTGTCGCGCGGTGGCCGGTCAGCCGGTGGCCGGGGTCGACCCGGCGGCGTTCCCGGTGGTTCCGAACTGTTCGATCACGCCCCACAATTCGTCGTCGGGGCCGACGTCGTACGTGCAGGAGTCCGGCCGGGGGTCGGGCACGAACGCCCAGATGAGCGCCCCGGCGGTGCCGGCTGCCTTCTGTCCCGCGATCTTCGTGGCGATGTGCTCGGCGCGGTCGGCCGTGGCGCCGCACCAGCCCGCCAGCTCGCCGATCTCCGCGACCAGGAGTGGTTTGCCGATCTGCTGGGCCTGGGCGATGCGGCGTGCCAGACCGTTCCACTGGTCACCCGGAAGCGGGACCGCGTCGGCGCCGTAGTCGTGGTACTGGACGACGTCCACCCACGGCGACGAGCCGACCGTCGCGTACTCGTCGCCCTGGGTACCGCACTGCCCGCCGCCGGTGAACCCCGCGGTGATCAGGGTGCGCGGATCGAGGGTGCGAACCTGTGCTCCCGCCACGTCGAAGAACCCGCGCAGGACGGCTGCCGCGTCCGAAGGGCACTGCCGCAGCCACCACGAGCAGGCGGCGTCGGTGCACACGCTGGTCTCGGGTTCGCCGACGAGTTCCCATGCGGCCAGTGCAGGGGAGTCCTTCCATCGCGTCACCGCCGTGGTCACCCAGTCCCGGAAGCTCAGGACCGCGCGCTCGTGAGCGACCGGTTCCGTCCATCCGTCCAGATACCACTGCCGGTCCTTGAACACTTCGTCCTCGCACGCGCCGTCCTGGGCGGCGAGGACCGGGATCACGAGTTGGCCGTGGGCCTCGGCCGCGGCGAACACGGCGTCGAGCGGGCCGAAATCGAGTTCGCCGGTGAACCGGTCGATGGCCAGAGCCTGGAACGCGTTGAAGCGAGTGAGTGAATGTGGTGGCAGGGCACCGAAGTAGGCATCCAGATCGACCATGGCGCCGCAGCCCCAGTTCACCGCCCAGTTCGTGCCCAGCTGGTAGGCGTTGAAGCCGGTCGGCCACCAGGGCTGCCCGTCGAGCCGCAGCGCCGTGCCGTCGGTGGTGACCCGCGCGCCCGGATCCGGATCGGCGGTGGCGGTGCCGGTAGTGCCGAATGTCGCGGCAAGGGTCACCAGGGCCGCCGCCCACACCTTCGCCGTCCTCCCCGAGCGCATGAAGGAACTGTACTGGCGCGGAGCCGGATCGGTGACCGGAGCGAGCAGAGTCGGCAGCGTTAGCACTCGCCGTCGGCGAGTGCTAATCTTTGCTGCGTAGCAGCCGGACCGAGGGGTGAGGTCGAGACGAGATGTCGTGCGCCGTATCCGTCGCCTCGCGCCGAGCGTCGGTCACCGTGCCGTCACGGATCTCGGAATTCTTGTCCTGCAGAAGGTTCCGTACGGCTCCGCCTCCGGTTGCTGCATTCCGTTCCGCCATCTCCGACGAGGATTCGAAAGACCATGTCCGTCCTGCAGACTCCCTTCCGCTCCGGACCGCACCGTGCCCGTCTCGGCTTCCCTGCGCTGTCGAGGCTGCGTGAGACAGTCGGGGACAAGGGCGCAGATCTGGCCCTGATGCTCGGCGCCCTCTCGATCGTGACCTTCTGGACGTTCGGCTTCGGCATTCTGCTCGGTGCGGCCGCCGTCGGGACCGGCATCGCCGCCACCCGGCGGCCCACCGTGTTCACCGACGAAGCGAAGTCTCTCGATGCGCTCGTCGGCATGCTCACCGGCATCTTCGGAATCCTCGCGGGCGTGGTGTTCCTCAGCTGGGCGCTGCCCCATCTCTGACACCTGCCACGACGGGGGCGGGCGAGCGAGTCTCGTACGCAGCGTGCCCGCATCGGCGAGGATGGGTCCGATCCCCGGGAAGTAGGAGCCGACGCGATGACGAAGTACCTGATCTCGTTCCCGAGTGGCGCCATGGTCGTTCCCGACGAGGAAATGCAGGCAGTGTCGGATGCGGCGCACGCCGTGGTGGAGGAGGCGAAGGACGCCGGCGTCTGGGTGTTCGGCGGGGGAATCGACGAGAGCGTTCCGCCGGTCCTGGTCGACGGGGACGGCACGGTGACCGAGGGCACGTACCCGCAGACGACGCAGATCGGAGGCGGCTACGCGGTCCTGGAGTTGCCTTCCCGTGAGGCCGCACTGGAATGGGCCGCGAAGCTCGCGGTCGCGTGCCGCTGCGCGCAGGAGGTGCGCGCGTTCGGGTACGACCCCGCCAGCTGACGGGGAGTGGCGCGGCATCGCGATCCTCGCCCGCGACTACCGTGCCGTGATCTGCCTCGCGGCGACCCCGATCGAGACCGCCTCGATCGACACGGCCTACCGAGGCGCGGACGCTGGCTTGGCCATGAAGCGGTGGAGGAATGCCTTCACCGAATCCGGCATCACCGCCGCCGTGACCGCCATGGTCTTGGACATGGGCGAACTGGCCACCACCTTCCGCTTGCCCGCGCGCATCGCCTGGTATCCCTTGCGCGCGACCTTCGCCGGATCGTCCTTCGGGCCGCGAGCGATCGGCGCGTCCGCCATCTCGGCCTTGCGGAAGAACGGAGTGTCGGTCGCGCCCGGCATCAGCGCGGTGACGGTGACCCCCGTCCCGCGCAGTTCCTCGTGCAGTCCCTCGGAGAACGACTGCAGGAACGACTTGGAGGCGTTGTAGACCACCTGATACGGCCCCGGAATCTCCGAGACCACCGACGAGGTGATCAGCACGCGGCCGGCGCCGCGCTCGGTCATACCGTCGAGAACGTACTTGGCCAGGTGCACGGTCGAGCGCACGTTGACGTCCACCACCTCGAGCTGGTCGTCGAGGCCGGTGTCGACGAACAAGCCACCCTGTCCGGTGCCGGCGTTGAGCGCCGCGGCGGCCAGCGGCCGGCCGGTGGCGGTCACGGCGGCGCACACCTCCTCCACGCCGGCCGCGGTCCGTAGGTCGGCGCGCACCGGAATCGTGGCGGCGCCGGTGGCGGCGAGTGTGCGGGTGGCGTCGTCGAGCGCATCGGAGTGGGCCACCAGGATGAGGTCGTAGCCGTCCCGGCCGAACAGTTGGGCGAGTTCCAGGCCGATTCCGCTCGACGCTCCGGTCACCAGGGCCAACGGTCGTGTTTCGGTCATGGCCGTCGGATACCCGCATCGCTTCGTCGCAACCACACGGTCGGTCTGTCGGTCGGCGCCGGTAGTCTCGGCGCGTGGCCCTCTACCGTAAGTACCGACCGGCGACCTTTGCCGAGGTGGTAGGTCAGGAGCACGTCACCGAGCCCCTGAGCATCGCCCTCGACGCCGGCCGCATCAATCACGCGTATCTGTTCTCGGGCCCCCGCGGCTGCGGCAAGACTTCCTCGGCCCGGATCCTGGCGCGCTCGCTGAACTGCGCGGAGGGTCCCACGTCGGCGCCGTGCGGGACGTGCCGGTCCTGTGAGGCGCTCGGTCCCGGCGGTGGCGGCAACCTCGACGTCATCGAACTCGACGCCGCGAGCCACGGCGGCGTCGACGACACCCGCGAACTGCGCGACCGCGCCTTCTACGCCCCGGCCGAGTCGCGGTACCGCATCTTCATCGTGGACGAGGCGCACATGGTCACCACGCAGGGCTTCAACGCCCTGCTCAAGATCGTCGAGGAGCCACCGGAGCACCTGATCTTCGTGTTCGCCACGACCGAGCCGGAGAAGGTGCTGCCGACGATCCGCTCGCGCACCCACCACTATCCGTTCCGGTTGCTGCCGCCCCCCGTCATGCGCGGGCTGCTCGAGAAGATCTGCACGCAGGAGAACGTGCCGGTCGAGGACGCCGTCTACCCGCTGGTGATCCGTGCGGGCGGGGGCTCGCCCCGCGACTCGCTGTCCGTGATGGACCAGCTGCTCGCCGGGGCCGGCGAGGAGGGTGTGACCTACGGCCGGGCACTCGCGCTGCTCGGGGTCACCGACGTCGCTCTCATCGACGAGGCCGTGGACGCCCTCGCCGCCGGCGACGGGGCGGGTCTGTTCGGAACCGTCGAGAAGGTGATGGACGCCGGTCACGACCCGCGGCGGTTCGCGGTCGACCTGCTCGAGCGGCTCCGTGATCTCATCCTGATGCGGTCGGTGCCCGACGCCGCCGAACGCGGTCTCGTCGACGCGCCGGGTGACGTGCTCGAGCGGATGCGGGAGGAAGCCGACCGGATCGGTCCCGCCACTCTGACCCGGTACGCGGAGATCGTGCACTCCGGCCTGGGCGAGATGCGCGGGGCCACGGCGCCGCGCCTGCTCCTCGAGGTGATGTGCGCGCGGATGCTGCTGCCGGCCGCGTCCGATTCGGAATCGGCTGTGCTGCAACGTCTCGAGCGTCTCGAAAGCGGGATCGCGGCAGCGCCGACGGGCGCCGTTGCGGAGGGCGCCGTTCCCCCGGGCGCTGCGTCGCCGAGCGCTGCGCCGCGGGCGGTCCCGCCGGCCGCGCCCGCGCCGATCGCGCCCGACGAGCCGGCCGCCAGGTTCCAGCGTCCTTCCCAGCGGCGGGCCGCGCCCGCGCCCGCTGCCGTCGCCGAGTCCGCGCCTGTCGTCGAGCCCGTTTCCGCCGTCGAGCCCGCGGCCGAGCCGGTCCCGGCGCCACCGTCGGTTCCCGCCGCGCCGGCACCCGAACCGGAGCCGGCACCGCGCCCCGTCGTGCGGGAACCGGAACCTGCGTCACGCCCCGTCGTACCGGAACCGGAACCGAGCGAGCCGGAACCCGGACCGCAGCCCGTGTCGGCTCCTGGGCCACAGCCGGCGCCGGAATCCGAACCGGCGCCCGCCGCTGCCGCCGGTCCCGACGCGGCGGCCGTCCGCGCGGTGTGGTCCGAGGTCCGCAGCAAGGTCCGCGAGCGCAGCCGCACCGTCGAGGTCATGCTGTCCGGTGCCACGGTCCGCAGCGTGGACGCGGGCCGCATCGTCCTCGGCCACGATTCCGCGCCGCTGGTCAAGCGGCTGGTCGAACCGCGCAACTCCGCGGTGATCGCGGACGCCCTGCGGGCGGTGTTCGGGGTGGACTTCGAGGTGACCTGCGTCCAGGGTGCTGCGACACCCCCCGCCTCTGCGAAGGCGGCCCCGGCACAGTCGGCGTCGCGCGCCTCCGGCCAGCCGCGGTTCTCCCGGCCCAGCCAGGCACGGCAGACCCAGCCCGCTCCGCAATCGGGTGCGACGTCTCCGGCCGCCACCCCGGCTCCGCCGCGTCCCGAGGTCGACGACATCCCACCGCCCGAGGCGCCGGACTACCCGGACGACCCCGGCCCCGAGCCCGGCTACGAGCCGCCGCGGATCAGCCCCGCCGACGTCACCCCCGAGGACGAGGAGGAGATGTTCGCCGAGGCCGCCACCCCGGTCGATCCGACGACGCGGCGGGAGCCGGAGGACGTGGCGATCGAGTTGCTGCAGGACATCCTGGGAGCGAAGAAGATCAGCGAATGATCGGTCCCGGTCCGGCGCCGCACCGGCGTCCGGGCCGGTAGGGCGCACCGGCCGGTCCGAAATATCGGTAAGTTGACCGATTGTCGGCGGGATCACCGGGTTCCTATGGTCGAGCCACCTCGACCGGACCGATCCACGGAGACGACCATGACCGACAACCTTTCCTGGCTCACTGCAACCGAACTCGCGAACAACGTTCGCCGAGGACAGATCAGCGCGAGCGAAGTCGCGGAGCACTTCGTGGGGCGCGTGGAGAGCGTCAACCCGGCGATCAACGCGATCGTCGACTTCGATCGCGAACAGGTCCTGTCCGATGCGCGCGCACTGGACGAGAAGCTCGTCGGCGGTGAGTCCGTCGGCCCACTGCACGGAGTGCCCTTCACGATCAAGGACCTGACGGCCGTGGCGGGCCGGCCCCTGACGTTCGGCATGGTGCCCATGAAGGACAGCATCGCCGACCACGACGCGGTGATCGTCCGGCGGCTGAAGGCCGCAGGCGGTCTCTACCTGGGCAAGACCAACACGCCGGAGAGCGGCTACTACGGCGGCACGGACAACCACCTGTTCGGTCCCACTCACAACCCGTGGAAGCGCGGATACAGCGCGGGAGGTTCCAGCGGCGGCGCTGCTGCCGCCGTCGCAGCCGGTCTCGGCCCGCTGGCCGAAGGCAGCGACGGGGCAGGATCGGTGCGCATCCCCGCGTCTCTCTGTGGCGTGGTCGGTCTCAAGCCCTCGACCGGACGGGTGCCGCAGACCATCCTGGCCGGTCGCTTCTATCACTGGGCCTACCACGGTCCGATCACCCGCACGGTCGAGGACAACGCCCTCATGCTCGGTGTCGTCGCCGGCCCGGACGAATCCGATCCGCTCAGTCTCCCGGCCTCGGACACCGACTACGTCGCCGAAACGACGAAGGACATCACCGGGTGGCGCATCGCGTGGTCGCCCGACCTGGGCTTCGCGACGGTCGACCCGGAGGTGGCGGCGATCTGCGCGGAGGCCGTCCGGGTGTTCGAGGACCTCGGAGCCCGGGTAGAGGAGGCGACACCCGGCTGGGGAGACCCGGAAGAAGCTATGTGGCACGGCATCTGGGTTCCCGGCTTCGCGGCCGAACACGACATGCTCGACTGGGACGAGTGGCAGGGTCAGGTGGACGACAATCTCGTCGAACTGATGCGTGAGGGGGAGCGTCTCACGGGCGTCGACGTCGGGCGGGCAGACCTGTTCCGTGGCCGGATGTGGGATACGTTCTCGGCGTTCATGCAGAACTACGACCTGCTGGTCTCGCCCACGTTGTGTGAAGCGGCTCATCCGCTGGGGCAGTTCGCTCCCGACCGGCTGGCGGGGGCGTCGCTGCGCTCGCAACTGCTCGGCTGGCTGATGACCTATCCGTACAACATGCTGACCACCCCGGCCGTCACCGTCCCCGCCGGATTCACCTCGGACGGACGTCCGGTCGGCCTGCAGATCGCGGGACGGCTGCACGCCGACGCCGCGGTCCTGCGCGCAGCGGCGAACTTCGAACGCGCTCGCCCCTGGTCGCATCGGGTCCCGGAACTGTGACAGGACGGACGAGCGCCCGCACGAACCGGAACGTATCTGTCCGATAACAGGATTCGGCTCCGCTGGACACGGGATTCGACTATCGTCGAGCGATGGTCGAACCCGTGTTCAGTGGACTGGTCTCGGTGTTGCTGGGAGAGAACGCCGTCGATCGCATGACCGGGCTCACCCGGTACATGACGGATCAGCTCGGGTGCGCGGCCGCGGCCGTGACCCGCGTGGCCGGCGGGCGGCATGCGGTGGTGGCCAGCCGTGGATACGACGACCGCACCCTGGACTACCTGGTCACCGATTTCGTCGACGGGGATCCGGGCATGCAGGCGGTTCGGGCCGAGCCCTCCGCGGTACTGACCTGGCGCGACATCCCGTCGTATCGCGAGACCTGCTCGGTGCGCGAAGTGTTCGTTCCCGCTGGATTCTCCGAAGGTACCTCCGTCGTCCTGACGTCTCCCACCGGGATCGCAGTGGGTGCGCTGCACGTCAGTGTGACGCGTGATTCGGTGCCCTCCGGGGTCAAGACGACACTGAGCGATGCCCGGGAGTACGCCGCCTGGTCGGTGGACACTCTGACGCGACAGGAAGCGGTCGCCCTCACGCCACGGGAGCACGAGGTTCTCGAACTCGTGATCGCCGGCCTGTCCAACCGTGAGATCGCGCAGCAGATGCAGCTCTCGCGCAGCACCGTCAACACTCACGTGGAGCATCTGCTGCGAAAACTCGATGCCCCCAACCGGGTCGGCGCGGTGGTCCGGGCGGTGCGGCTCGGTCTGGTGTCGAACCGGGATGCGTGGGTGCAGTCCACGTAGCAGGCCGTTCCGAGTCGGCAGCGGGCTCGTCGGGTGTGCCCTTCCTTCAGGTGAGCAGGGGCACGAGTTGCTGCGCGTGCTCGCGGAGCGACTCGAGGTGGCGCGTCATCAGATGCTGGTGGTCGATGCTGCCGGACAGGACCAGGCCCGCAACCAGGGTGCCTGCGGCGGACCGGACGGGGACGGCGAGACACGCGCAGTCGTCGCGCAGCTCGCCGAGCTGGGTGGCGAAGCCCCGGTCGCGGATCTCCGCGAGGTGACGGAGCAGGTCGCCGCGCACGACGATCGTGCGACCGGTGAATGCCTGGAGGTCCCACCGCGGGAGGACCGCGTCGAGGTCGTTCTTCTCGGCGAGCAGGAGCTTGCCGACGGCGCTCGCATGGAGGTGCCGAGTGAGGATCGCCTCGTCCGTGCGGGGCGGATACTCGGGGTCGGCGTCCGCGAGGCGGAGCGCCGTGTCGGTGTAGTAGTACAGGTGGACGCCGAAGCGGACGGTCAGCCGAAGCTCGGTCAGCAGGGTGCGTGCGGCCGTGCAGACGGTCGGGACGACGGCCGCGTCGACGAGTACGCCGATCTTGCGCCCCAGGGCGAAGCCGGACAGATCGGGCAGCCGGACGACGTAGCCTTCGCCGGCGAGCAGGTTCAGGAGCCGATAGGTCGTCGCCGGCGGCAGGGACAGGTGTGCTGCGATGTCCTTGGCGGTGACGCCGGGGCCCGCCCGGGCCACTTCCTCGAGGACGCGCAGGGCGCTGATCACGGCCTTCGGCTGACGGCCCGACAGGGTTCCGTCGACGGGGCTCACCGCTGCACCTGCCAGGGGCGGTGCCGGCCGAGCAGATCGTCGGCCACGGTCTCGTCGTAGACGCCTATCCGGTCCGCCACGCCCGGGTCCCGATGCACCCGCACCGCGAGCAGCAGAGCCCCGAGGAGCATCAGGACCGCGTACACGGCGGTCATCGCGCCCGCCACGTAGATCCTCGACGCGGCTGCCCACACGATCAGCGCCACCAGGCAGACGGCGGTGACCGCGCCGACGATCAGCGGCATCCGGGTCAGCTCGCCGATCCGGTGCAGGAATGCGGGCGTAGCGACACAGACGAGGATGTAGGCGAGGACGTACCCGTGCGCCGAGAGGGCCAGCAACCCGATCAGGACGTCGCGGGTCGAGCCGGTCGCGATCAGAAACACCACGGGCACGACCACGACGACAGGCATCGCGACGATCAGGGCGACGTGCGGCGTGCGGAACCGGGCGTGGGCCCGGCCGACGATCGCCGGGGCGACACCCTCACGGCCCATCGCGAACAGGGTGCGCGACAGCGCGGTGGTGGAACCCATGACGCATGCGAACCACGACGCGGTGATCCCGAGTTCCATCACGACCGCCAGCACCGCCGAACCGCTCCCGGCAGTGTCCGGGAGGGTGAGCACGATCCGCAGGGAGCCGACACCCTCCCTCGCGGACTCGGGGGACTGCATCGCTGCGGCGAACACATAGAGCGCCGCGAGCACGATCGGCGTCCACCGGATCGCGCGCGGCACGCTGATCAGCGGGTTGTGGGCCTCACGGGCCACCGTTCCGGCGCTCTCGAAACCGACGAACGAGGTGATCGCCAGCAGGAGCGCGAAACCGATCGCGGATTCCGAACCGGTCCCCCTCGGAGCCGAGGGGGACGCGCCGTCCCGGACGGCCACGACGAACGCGATCACCAGGACGACCGAGGCAGCGACGATGGCGAATGCCTCGACGCCCAGCATGATCCGGGCGGAGAGCTGGACGCCGCGCACCATCAGCAGCAGTGCGACCACCCCGACGATTCCGGCGAGCACCGCGCTCGTCGCCGCTCCGGCGGGCAACCCGACCCGTTCGAGCAGCGACGCCAGATAGCTCGCGGCGCCCACCGTGCTGGCCATGGCGGCGGCCGCGTACCCGATCAGCAGCGACCATCCCCCGGCAAAGCCGAGGCGGGGACCGAGTCCTTTCACCGTGTAGCTGTACAGGCCGCTGACCGCGACCATGCGGGCGGCGAACTGCCCGATGCAGTAGCCGACGGCCGCCATCAGGACGGCCGCCGTGACGAACACCGGGATCGCGGCGCGCCCGGCTTCGGGGATGACGAGAGCCGGCAGGGTGACCATCACCGCCGAGGGGGCGACGGCCGAGACGGACTGGGCCAGTACCTCGACGAACGTCAGGCGTCCGCGCTCGAGGCCCGCCACCGGCGAAGTCCCTCTGATCTGTGGTGTACCGGACACCTTGCACCTGCTTCCACACTCGCCAGGGGACGTCGAGCGTCGGCAGCCGGACGATCCCGTGGGGTGCACGGTAGCGCAGGCGCGCTGTGCGCTGTACCGATCGCACATCAATTTTCGGTCACCCGAATGAGAATGCCGGGCTCGCCGGTCGTGCCCCGGGGCGGGCCCGGCGGTGCACGCACGACCGTCACCTGGGGCGCCGACGAGAAGTCGAACGAGAATCGGGAAACGGTCTGGGCCCCAGTCGAATGAGAATCGGACAGGCCGCAATTTCCATCCGGAATCGGGGGTGACTCCCGCCACATCGTGTGGTTATCGTGGGTTCGGGTCACAGCGACGGAAACCGACGATTCAACGTCGAAAGCACTGTGCCCGAGAATTTTTCATCTTCCCTCAGAGTCGGAGACAACATGACTGCAGTTGCGCAATCCGCCACCGCTCTGCTTCCGGAGGTGGCCGAGTTCCTCTCGTCGCCGAAGCAGATGCTGATCGGCGGCCGGTGGGTGGAGTCGGCCTCGGGCCGGCGGTTCGACACGGTCGACCCCGCGACCGGGCAGGTGCTGACCACGGTGCCGCACGGCAGCGCCGAGGACGTCGACCGCGCCGTGGCCGCCGCCCGCCGGGCGTTCGAGGAGGGGCCGTGGCGACGCCTGACCCCGGCCGAACGCCAGCGCATCCTGTGGCGGATCGGCGAGGGCATCCTGGCCCGGGCGGACCAGTTCGCCCAGCTCGAGTCCCTGGACAACGGCAAATCGGTGGTCGTCGCCAAGGCCGTCGACGTCACCTGGGCGGCCGAGATCTTCTTCTACTACGCCGGCTGGGCGACCAAGATCGAGGGACGCACCGTCCCGGTGTCGGTTCCGTGGGCACCCGGTGCCCGTTTCCACGCGTTCACCAGCCGCGAGCCGGTGGGTGTGTGCGCCCAGATCGTGCCGTGGAACTTCCCGCTGGTGATGGCCGCCTTCAAGCTCGCCCCCGCGCTGGCGTGCGCGAACACTCTGGTGCTCAAGCCCGCGGAGCAGACCCCGCTCACCGCCCTGCTGCTCGCCGAGGTAGCCACCGAGGCCGGCACACCCGACGGCGTTGTCAACGTGGTCACCGGGTTCGGGGATGCGGGTGCGGCCCTGTCGGCCCACGACGACGTCGACAAGGTCGCCTTCACCGGCTCGACCGAGGTCGGCAAGAAGATCGTGACCGCCGCCGCCGGGAACCTGAAGAAGGTCTCGCTCGAACTCGGAGGCAAGAGCCCACAGGTCGTCTTCTCGGACGCCGACCTCGAGGCCGCGATCCCGGGCGTGGCGAGCGGCTTCCTGTTCAACCACGGGCAGGCGTGTACCGCGGGTACGCGACTGTTGGTGGAGGACCGGATCTTCGACGAATTCACCCAGGGTGTCGCCGAATTCGCGAAGTCGCAGAAGATCGGTCCGGGGCTCGACCCGACGAGCGACATCGGGCCGCTGATCTCGGCGGAACAACTCGGCAAGGTCACCGGCTACATCGACGCCGGGCTCGAGGACGGCGCGCGTGCCCTGTCCGGGGGAAAGCGCCACGGCGACAGCGGCTTCTACGTCGAGCCGACGCTGTTGGTCGACGTGCGCAGCGACTTCGGCGTGTACCGGGAGGAGATCTTCGGTCCGGTCGCCGTGGCGGTGCCCTTCAACCGGGGGGAGGGGGTTCGCGCCGCCGCCAACGACACGCCCTACGGTCTCGCGGCGAGTGTCTGGACGCGAGACGTGTCCCGGGCGCACGAGGTCGCCGCCGAGATCAAGGCAGGCACGGTCTGGATCAACTGCCACAACGCGTTCGACACCGCCCTCCCCTTCGGGGGGTACAAGCAGTCGGGGTGGGGGCGGGAACTCGGTGAGGGAGCCCTGGCGGAGTACACCCAGACCAAGTCGGTCAACATCGCACTGTGATCGGTCGGGGCGGTGTCCGGCACGACGTGGGCACCGCCGCCCGTACTCCCGGTCGAACGAGAACCCGGCCCTTGCCCTTCCCGTCAGCCGTCGACGAACCGTGACGCCGACCGCACCGACAGCGGCCGGGCGCACGCTTCTCGCGGCGGTCGGCGCCGAACCGCCGGTACACCCCCTCTCCCGAAAGCCGAAGCACCGATGACCCTCAACGCTCGCGCACACGAACCTCCCACCCACCGGTTGTCCGGCAGCCTCGGCCCCGGCGCCGTCGTCTTCATGGTGGTCGCGGCCGCGGCCCCGCTGACCGTGATCGCCGGCACGGTCCCGCTCGGTATCTCCGCCGGTAACGGCCCCGCGTTCCCCGCCTCGTACGTCGTCTGCACGGTGGTCCTGCTCTTCTTCGCCGTCGGCTTCACCGCGATGGCGAAGCATGTGCCCGGAGCGGGGGCGTTCTACACCTTCGTCACCCACGGTCTCGGCCGGCACGCCGGTCTCGGTTCGGCGTTCCTGGCGCTGTTGTCCTACACGGCGGTGCAGGGCGCGGTCTACGGGTACATCGGCGCGGCCCTCGGCGACTTCGTGACCGCGCACGGCGGTCCCGAGTTGCCTTGGTATCTCTGGGCTCTGATCGTGCTGGCGGCGGTCGCGGTGCTCGGCTACCGTCACATCGACCTGTCCGGGAAGGTCCTCGGGGCCCTGTTGCTGTGCGAGGTCGGCATCGTGCTGGTGATCGATGCGGCGGTGGTCGTCCGGGGTGGAGCGGAAGGTCTGTCCACCGCTGCGCTGCGGCCGTCCGAGTTCTTCTCGGGCGCACCGGGAATCGCCTTGATCTTCGCCGTTGCCGGCTACATCGGTTTCGAGGCGACCGCGGTCTTCCGCGACGAGGTGCGTGATCCCGCCCGGACCATTCCCCGGGCCACCTACCTCGCCCTGGTGGTCATCGGCGGCTTCTATGCGCTGTCGAGCTGGGCGCTGGTCAGCGCGTGGGGTGACGAGGGTGCGGTCGTCCTGGCCACCGAGAACCCCGAGGGCATGATCGTGGAGACCGCGACCCGTTACGTGGGAGCGGCGGCCGGTGACGTCGTGCAGGTGCTCCTCGTCACCAGTCTGTTCGCGGCACTGCTGTCCTTCCACAACGTGCTCTCGCGCTACATCTTCTCGCTCGGCAACAGCGCGGCACTGCCGGCACGATGCGGCCGCTCGCACGAACGTCACGCCTCGCCCTACGTGGCCTCGGTCGTGCAGACGGTGTCGGCGCTGGTTCTCGTCGTGGCCTCGGCCGTCGGCGGCCTCGATCCCGTCACGGAGGTCTTCGCCTGGTTCGCCGGTGTCGCGTCCGTCGGTGTGCTCGCCCTCATGGCGCTGACGTCGATCGCCGTCCTCGTCTTCTTCCGCCGTTCCCGGGCCGACACCCGGCCGTGGCCCACACTGATCGCGCCGGCGCTGGGTCTGGCGGGACTGGGCGCGCTGCTCACGATGACGATCGCGAACCTGCCACTGCTCGTCGGCGGATCGAGCACCCTCGCCGCCGTCATCGCCGTCCTTCTCGCCGGGACGTTCGCCGGCGGAGCGGCCGTGGCCGTGCTCCGCCCCCACGCTGCACGAAACGACCACCCCCACGGCGGCATCGCGTCCGCCGTCACGACCGAACCCCAGATCGACAAGGAGATCGCACGATGAGCACTGCCACCACGCCGTTCACCGAAGCGGCAGCGACGCCCGCGCCGGACCATCCGCTCACCCCGCTGACCGCCGACGAGATCACCGCAGTCAAGGAAACGGTGTCGGCGGCGGGACTGGTGACCGAGCACGTCCGGTTCGTCTACGTCGGGCTCGAGGAACCCCACAAGTCGACGGTCCTGGCGTTCCGGCCGGGGGACCACCTCGAGCGTCGTGCCCGCGTCCTGCTCCTCGACCGCGCGACCGGTGCGGGGTCCGACCACGTCGTGTCCGTCACCGAACGCAGGATCCTCGACACCGTCGCCGTCGACGCCGCCACCGACGGGCATGTCCCGATCCTCGACGAGGAGTTCGAGGACATCGAATCGTTCCTGCTCTCGAGCTTCGACTGGATTGCGGCGATGGCCGCACGCGGCATCGACCCGGCGAAGGTGCGCGCGGTTCCGCTGTCGGCCGGGGTGTTCGGGCACGAGGACGAGGTGGGGCACCGGATCGTCCGCGTGCTCGCGTTCCATCAGGAGGACCGGGCCGACCTGCCGTGGGCACATCCGATCGACGGTGTGGTCGCCTACGTCGACCTCACCGAGCAGCGGGTGGTGAAGGTGGTCGACGAGATCACCCTTCCCGTGCCGGCCGAACGCGGCGAATGGGACGCCGCGCCGCACGCGAAGCCGGTCCGTACCGATCTCAAGCCGATCGAGATCACCCAGCCCGAGGGGCCGAGCTTCTCGGTCGAGGGCAACCGGATCACCTGGGCGGACTGGACGTTCCGGTTCGGATTCGACGTCCGCGAGGGCCTGACCCTGCACCAGCTGTCGTTCTCCGACGACGGTGTGGAGCGACCGGTGATCTACCGCGCATCCATCGCCGAGATGGTCGTGCCCTACGCCGATCCGTCGCCGGTGCGGTACTGGCAGAACTACTTCGACCAGGGCGAGTACCTCTTCGGCCGCTACACCAACTCACTGGAACTCGGGTGCGACTGCCTCGGCGAGATCCAGTACTTCGACGTCACCATCGCCGACGAGAAGGGCGATCCCCGGGTGATGAAGAACGCGATCTGCCTCCACGAGGAGGACTACGGCGTCCTGTGGAAGCACTCGGACATGTTCAACGGCATGACCGAGACCCGTCGCTCGCGCCGGCTCGTGATCTCGTTCTTCCTCACGATCGGCAACTACGACTACGGCTTCTACTGGTACCTCTACCTGGACGGCACCATCGAGCTCGAAGCCAAGGCCACCGGCATCGTGTTCACCTCCGCCTACCGCGGCGAGGACGGGTTCGCCACCGAGATGGCTCCCGGCCTCGGTGCACCGTTCCACCAGCACCTCTTCTCCGCGCGCCTGGATATGGCGGTCGACGGAAACGTCAACACGGTCGAGGAGGTCGACGCTGTACCCGAACCGATGGGACCGGACAACCCCTGGGGCAATGCGTTCCGCTGCCGCAAGACCACCCTCGCCACGGAGGCCGACGGGCAACGGCTGGCCGACAACACCAAGGCCCGGGTCTGGCACATCACCAACCCGACCAAGCAGAACCGGCTCGGTCGGAACGTCGGTTACGCACTGCACCCGGAGGGCCAGCCCGTGCTGCTGGCCGACCCGTCGAGTTCCATCGCCGCTCGCGCCGCATTCGCCACCAAGCACCTGTGGGTCACGCAGTACGACCCGGCGCAGCGGTATCCGGCCGGCGACTTCGTCAACCAGCATCCGGGACAGGGGGGACTGCCGACGTTCGTCGCCGGCAACCGGAACATCGAGGGCGAGGACCTGGTGCTGTGGCACACCTTCGGGCTCACCCATTTCCCGCGCCCGGAGGACTGGCCCGTGATGCCCGTCGACTATGCCGGATTCAAGCTGAAGCCGGTCGGGTTCTTCGATCGCAATCCGGCGCTCGACGTCCCGGCCGGCACGTCGAAGCACTGCTGCACGGACTGACGGCCGTGACCACCGTCGACCCGGCCGCCCGCCGCACCACGCCCACGTGGTGCGGCCGGGCGGCCGCGGCCCTGGCCGTCGCGTCCGCCGTGCTGCACGTCGGCGCGCTGGGGGAGCACGCAGCGTCCCCGGCGTCGGCCGCCCTGACGGTCGTGATGACCGCCGGGTGTCTCTACTGCGCGCGCCATCTGTGGAGGCGCGGCGACCAGCGGGACTGGATCCTGGTCACCGTCATGAACGTCGTGATGATCATGCTGCACCTGACCACCATGAGCCCCGGAGGGGCGGGAGGCGGTCACCACGGGCACGCTGTGCCGCTGGTCGCCGGTGCAGCGGACGCGTCGCTGCCTCCGCTCATGGCCGCCGCGCTGGCGGTCGCGTCCGCGGAGGTCCTCCTCGCCGTGAGTGTGGTGTTCCACCGCACCCGGGGGCTCGACCCGGCGGGATCGAGCGGCACACTGTCCGCATGAACATCCGGCGGGGAGCGCTCGTCGTCGCGGCGTCGATCCTGGTCGTGACGGCGTGCGGTACCGGCACGCCCGACGAGTCGTCCGAATCCACCGCGACGAGCGGCCCGACGTCGGAAGCGGCGACGACACCGCCGTCCGAGGTGCCGGCACCCGCCCCGTCCGCCACCTTCCCGGTGCCCGTTCCGGGGCCACGTACCGGTGTGCCCGAGGCCCTGCGCGGCGTCGATCTCGAACGCATTCCCACCGGGGAGAAGGTGGTGGCACTGACCTTCGACGGGGGAGCCTCCGACACGGCCGTCTCCCGCATCCTCGCCACGCTGGCCCGGTACGACGTACCGGCGACGTTCTTCGTCACCGGGGAGTTCGCGCGGACGTATCCCGACCGCGTCCGCGCCATCGCGGCGGCCGGGTATCCGGTGGGGAACCACAGCGACACCCACCCGGCCTATCCGGATCTGACGGACGAGCAGATCAGAGCCGATCTTGCTGCGGCCGAGGCCGCGATCACGGCACTGACCGGACGTCCGGCCATGCCGTTGTTCCGGTTTCCGTTCGGTGCCCGCACCGACGCCGACATCCGGGTCGTCAACGATGCCGGGTACGTGCCGGTGCGCTGGACGGTGGACTCGCTCGGCTGGAAGGGCACCAGCGGTGGTCTCGACGCCGGGGCGGTCACCGAACGGGTCGTCACCACAGCCGTGCCCGGGCAGATCGTCCTGATGCACGTGGGCGCGAACCCCGACGACGGCACGACCCTGGACGCCGATGCGCTGCCCGCGATCATCGACGGTCTGCGGACGCGGAGTTACAGTTTCGTGGATCTGACCGATTTCGTCCGTTGAGCCCACCACGGTGCGTCGCACCCGTGTCTTTCGATTTGCGCGCTTACGATCGCTGTGCTTACTTATGAACGCGGTCGGGAATCGTTGGGGTGGATCCCATGGGTTGAAGGACGGTTTCGATGATCCTTTCCGCTGTCCGGGTGGCGATCGTCGGCGCGCTGACCATCGGTTCGATGTTCGGTGCCGTGTCGATCGCCCATGCCGACCCGTCCCCGGCTGCCTACTGTGCGCCGACGGTGGTGCTCGCCGTCGACGGCACGAAGGGTCCCGAAACGCCGGACTCGATCGATCCCGACAGCCCCCTCAACTCCTACACCGATCAGTACCGTGACAGTCCCGACTTCGCCGTGCGGCACGTGCGGTACCCGGCGGGCATGGTCGCCGGGGTGTTCGGCTGGGACACGTTCATGGACCAGTCGGTGCAGATCGGCGTGCAGAACCTGTGGGCGGAGATCGGCCGGACCGAGGCCGCCTGCGGGCCGCGCACCCGCTACGAGCTGTACGGCTACTCCCAGGGCGCGATCGTCGTGCGCCGGGTTGCGACGGAGATCGATGCGGTGCCGCCCGTGCACGACGACGGCACCGACCTCCAGGACCGCGTGCGGGTGCACCTGATCGCCGATCCGGCGCAGGGCCGGCCCGCCCAGTACGCCGGCCCGCTCGTTCCCGGCATCACCCTTCCGCAGCCGGCCGACGAGCTGCGGCACATCCCGGTCACCACCGAGTGCCTCGAGGGCGACATGATCTGCGACCCGGAGGGCAACGTCAGCGGATACATTCGCGAGCACGCGACGTATCACCCCTGATGTTCGCCCTCGGCGTCGCGCTGTTCGCGCTCGCCCTCGCCGTGTCCGTCGCCCTGCACGAGGCCGGTCACCTGTGGGCGGCGCAGCGTCTCGGGATGAAGGTGCGCCGCTTCGTGGTCGGGCGCGGCCCGACGGTCTTCTCGTTCCGCCGCCGGGAGACCGAGTACGGTCTCGGCCTGTTCCCGATCGGGGGTTTCTGCGAGATCGCCGGCACCACCGCACTCGACGAACTGGCCCCCGGTGAGTACGAACGGGCGTTCTATCGGCAGCGGACGTGGAAGCGCCTGGCCGTGATGTCCGGTGGCGCCGGCATGAATTTTCTGCTGGCCGCGGTGCTCGTCGTCGGGCTTGCGGTCGGGTGGGGTCTGCCGGACCTGCACCCGAGGATCGTGGTCGAGTCCGTCGGGTGCGTCCCGCCGTCGCAGGAGGCGGCGCCCGGGTACGGCATCGCCGGGTGTGACGGGCCGGGACCGGCCGCCTCGGCGGGGATACGCCCCGGCGACGTCGTTCTCGCCGTGGACGGTGAGGACGTCGACCGATTCGGCGATCTCGTCGAAAGAGTCTGGCAGAGTTCGGGAGTCGTCGACCTTGTGATCGATCGGCAGGGCCGGGAGCTGCGGGTGCCGGTCACTGTCGAACCGGTGCAGCGCTGGGTGGTCGACCACCGGACCGGGGCCGAGCGGTCGGCGACCGTCGGGGCGATCGGCCTCTCCGCGCAACCGGACGCCGGTCCGGTCCGCTACGACCTCGTCGCCGCCGTTCCCGCCGCGTTCGCGTTCACCGGGGACCTCGTCGTGGCGTCGGCGCGGACGCTGGTGAGCGCCCCGTCGAAGGTGGCGCCGCTGTGGCACTCCGTGGCGAGCGGCG
The DNA here is from genome assembly GCF_057367935.1 of Rhodococcus sp. NS-SX18. Lineage (NCBI taxonomy): Bacteria > Bacillati > Actinomycetota > Actinomycetes > Mycobacteriales > Nocardiaceae > Rhodococcus > Rhodococcus sp. NS-SX18. Next base: position 458,069 of record NZ_CM170633.1, read on the forward strand.
AGCGCGATACGGACACCCCGGTCAGTGTCGTGGGCGCCGCGTCCCTGGGCGGCCAGGCCGCGGAACGGGGCATGTGGGAATCGTTCGTGTTGCTGATGGTCGGGCTGAACCTGTTCGTCGGCCTGGTCAATCTGTTGCCGCTGCTGCCCCTCGACGGCGGGCACATGGCCGTGGCCGTCTACGAGGGATGTCGTAACCGGTTGCGCCGGCTGCGAGGTCTGCCCGCCGCAGGGCCCGTCGACTTCGGGAGGTTGCTGCCGGTGACCTACGCGTTCGTCGTCGCCGGTGGTGCCTTCACGGTGCTGACCGTCGTCGCGGACGTCGTCGCCCCGATCCGCCTGGTGTGAGCCGATCCGCCGCGTGCGGTCCCGCCACACCGGCCACGTTGCCGCCCATATCGATTATCGATAGGGTATCGATAATCGATATGGGAGGGTGTCATGAGTACGTCTTCGGTGTCCGTTCTCCGGCCCACCGCGAAGGATCGGCGCGACCTGTGGGCGAGCATGGCTGTGTTCGCCGGTACCGCGGCGGTGGTCGTCGCCGACTACGTCGCCACCCTGTCCGGTCAGCTCTCGGCCGCGACGGTGACCGCGCGTATGGAACTCGGCGAGGCTGCCGCACCCGTCCCCACCCCGTCCGGTGTGCAGGCGGCACTCGACGGCGCGGTGACCACCTCGCTGCCGGTCGCCGAGCTGTCGCCGGTGACCGTCGCGCTGCTGCGCACGGGCGACGCGGCGCAGACGCTGAGCTACCTGGCCGTGCTGGGGCTGCTGGCCCTGCTCGTGCGCCGGTTCGTGCAGGGCCGGATGTTCGACCACGGCACCTACCGGCTCACCTATCACCTCGGCTGGGTGGCGCTGACCATCGCCCTGGTCCCGATGTTCCCGCGGATCATCGGCACCAACATGGCGATCCGCGATCTCGGTCTCACCCACGTCCCCGGCGTCGAGGGCAGCTGGCTCGGAGCCGAGTTCTGGCTGGTGTACGCCGGGGCGATGGTGCTCTCGGCGGTGGCGATCGCGATCCGGGTGGGCAACCGGATGGCACGCGACCAGGAAGGGCTCGTGTGATGCCCCCGGAGACCGAACACGCCGTCCACTGCCGGCTCGACGACCTGCTCTCCGAGCGCGGCATGACCCTCGCGACGCTGTCCGAACGCGTCGGGGTCAGCGTCGCCAACCTCTCGGTGCTCAAGAACGACCGCGCTCGTGCCATCCGGTTCTCGACGCTGACCGCGATCTGTCACGTGCTCGACTGCTCCGTCGGGGATCTGCTGACCGTGCAACCACCGCGGTGACCACCCGAAGAACTCCTGCGGTACGGGGTGCGCGGCGCACATTGTCCGGTCCTCGCGGCGAATGCCTCCAGGCCGTTGCGGATGCGCGCCCGAACCGCTTCCATTGAGTGATGCCGCGGTGGTGCTGGGACGAGGACGAACCGCTGTTCGGTGACGTCGAGTCGCCGGCCGGTGGTGTGGCTATCGCCGGTTGCTCGGCGCTGATCGCTCTCGTCGCGCTGCTGGTGATCGGCCCCGCCCTGGTGTGAGCGGCGTCCGGCCACCCACCCGCCTTTCGTGATCGGCGCGGGAAAGTGCCTGTTGCGCCCGTACTTACGCGCGCAACTCGCACCGACGCGCGCAACTCGCACCGACGCACGGCCGGCGTCGCGTCCGGGAGAATTCCCACCGGGACGGGACGGGTGTCCCTGGCGACCGGGACACCGGGCGCAGCAGCCTCTCCGTCAGGCGCAGAGCGCGCCGGGACGAGGGGAGGAACACCGATGAGCACAGCGAGCGTGACGGAGGACAGCCGCACGGGCGCACGGCGCGCGTCGTCGAGCGCCTGGGCATGGGCCGGGGCCGTCGCCGGTCTCGCCGGGGTGATCGCCGTCCAGGCGAGCATGGGCATGGGGGCCGCCTACGACGAATCCACCGCGGGCAACGCGCCTGCCATCGCCGACGCCTTCGCGGGCGAACGCACCGAACTGCTGGTGATGCACCTGTCGCTGATGGTGTCGACGGTGCTGCTGCTGATCTTCGCCGCGGGCCTGCAGCGCCGCCTGCGGATCGCCCTGCCCGACGACAGCCTGCTGCCGGCCGTCGCGGCGTTCGGGCTGCTGCTCACCGCGACGGCCTGCCTGCTCGGCGCCGGCCTCGACACCGAGTTGCTGTTCGGGCTGAGCGAGCCGGGACAGATGGTCGCCGAGGTCGCCGTCGTCGGCTCGCACTGGGTCGGCACGATCCCGTGGCTGTGGGTGGGCGCGGGTGTCAGCGGCCTGGCGGTGGCCGCCGCATCGCTGCGCCACGGCGCGACGCCGCGGTGGCTGGGCTGGGCGAGCGTGGTGCTCGGCGGCCTGACGGCGCTGCTCGGGATCTCCCCGCTGCAGTACATGGCCGGCTTCGTCGGTCCGGTGTGGGTGCTGGTCGCCGGCGTCGGATTCGTCGTCTCCGACAGGGCACGCCGATAGGCTGCCGCGCGACGGGACCGGCCGCGGGGCATACTCACCGCACCATGGCTGTTGCGGACGCGTCCGAGACGGCGGCGGGCACCGGTGGCGCACCGGTGCCCGCCGCCGTCGTCGCCGTGCTGTCGTGCGGTCTCGCCGTCACCGCCCTCGCCGTCTTCGCGGCCGCTCGTCCGGGCCTCGATTCGGATCAGCTGTTCTTCCTCGTCGACGTCGTCGGCGCCGCCGTGTACGGCACCGTCGCCGGGGTGGTGCTCGCCCGCCGGGTGCATCCGGTGCCGCTGCTGCTGTCGCTCGCATCGATCGGCGTCGGGCTCTCGGCCTTGAGCTATGCCTGGACGAAGCTCGCGCAGGTGCGGCCCGGGCTGCCGTTCGCCGGAGTCCTCGCGCCCCTGCAGAGCACCACGTGGATCCCCGGCACCCTGGCGCTGTTCCTGGTGGTGCCCTGGCTGGTCCGTGATGCACCGCTCGACCGGCGCGCCCGTCTCGGTGTACTCACCGGTGCCGCGGTCACCGCCTGGTTCTTCTGGGCCCGCACCTTCACCGGCACCGCCGTCGGCTGGCTCGTGCTGCCTGTCGTCACCGTCGGTCTGCTCGCGGCTGCGGACGTCACCTACCGGTGGCGGCGCGGCCCGGTCTCCGACCGCATCGGCCTGGGCTGGCTCGCGCTCGGCACCGCCCTGATGGCCGTGTCCTACATCCCGCTCGCGGTGCCCGGGCTGCCGTGGATGCTCACACCCCTGCTGCATCTGGCCACCCAGGCGTTCTACCCGGTCGCGATTCTCGTGGTGGTGCTGCGGCAACGATTGTGGGGGCTCGACCTCGCCGTCAGCCGCGCCGCCGTCGCCGGCAGCCTCGTCGCGGTACTCGCCACCGGCTACCTCGTCGTGACCGTCACCGTCGCCCTGATCCTGCCGACGGACGGCTCGGTCGTGGCCCAGGCCGTCGCCGCGGTCGCGGTGGCGCTGGCCGTGCAGCCGGTGCGGGCCTGGCTGACCCGCCGCGTGCACACTCTCGTCTACGGCGAGGGCGACGATCCGGCGAGTGCGGTGCGCCGGCTCGGCCGGCACTTCGCCGGGGCACAGACGCCCCGACAACTGCTCGAGGACCTCGCCGCCGGCATCGGCGTCGCGCTGCGACTCGAGTCCGTGACGGTGCGCCGCGACGACGAAATGCTCGCCCGCTGGGGCACACCCACCGGCCCCGGCGAGGAGGTCGTCCTGCGCGACGGCCGGGTCGAGGTGACGGCGCCACCCGGCGAGACCCTCGGTCCCCGCAGCCTCCGCGCGCTCGGCGAGCTCGCCTCCGTGGTCGAGGCCGGCCTCGTGGTGCTGCGGTCCTCCGAGGAGCTCGACGCCGCCCGCGCCCGGCTCACCGAGGCCCGGCTCGCCGAACGTCGCACCATCCGCCGGGAACTGCACGACGGGCTCGGTCCGTCGCTGGCCGGCATCCGGCTCGGGCTGCAGGGCGCCCGCAACCTCGTCGATTCCGACTCCGCCGACGCCGTTCCGCTGATCGACTCCCTGCTGCGCGAGCTCGACCACCAGGTCGAGGGGGTGCGCGAGCTCTCCCGGGGGCTGCTGCCGCCCGCGCTCGACGAGCTCGGTCTCGCCGCCGCGCTGGAGGAGATGTCGGCTGTCCACTCGCGCAGCGGGTTTCGCGTCGAGGTGGATGCCGACGTGCCCTCGGGCCGCAGCGGTGCGGTCGTCGCGGCGGCGTACGGCATCGCCGCCGAGGCGGTCACCAATGCGCGCCGGCACAGCGGGGCTGCCGGATGCCGCGTGCGCGTGCGGTCGGCGGCGGACCGGCTCACCCTCGAGGTGCGCGACGCGGGCCGGGGGATGGACCGGAACGCGCGACGGGGAGTGGGGACGCACAGCATGCGCGAACGCGCCGAGGACGTCGGCGGCAGCGTCGAGATCACCGCGGCGCAGCCGCACGGCACCGTCGTCACGGCGCATCTGCCGTGGGGACCGTCGTGAGCACCCCCACGGCGATCGCCGTCGCGGTCGTCGACGACCATCCCGTGTTCCGGCTCGGCCTCGTCGCCCTGCTGGGCACCCTCGACGGCATCGAGGTGGTGGCGCACGCAAGTTCGGTCGCCGAGGCGCTCGAGGTGATCACCGCGGACGTCGACGTCGTGCTCATGGACCTCGAACTCGGGGACGGCTCGGGCATCGAGGCGACCCGCCTGTTGCTCGGACGGTTCCCCGGGTTGCGGGTGCTGGTGGTGACCATGCACGAGGACGAGGACTCGCTCGTCGCCTCGGTGCGCGCCGGAGCACGCGGCTATCTCGTCAAAGGAGCGGACCCGTCGGGTGTGGAGCGGGCGATCCGGGCCGTCGCGGACGGCGAGGTCATCGTCGGTGCCGCCGTCGCCGCCAAGGCGATCGGCGCGATGGCCGCCTCCCGCACCCTGGCGCCCACGGTGTTCCCGGAACTGACCGACCGGGAACGCGAGGTGCTGGACCTGATGGCGCGCGGGCACGACAACGCCACCATCGCCCGTCGGCTGGTGCTGAGCCCGAAAACGGTGCGCAACCACGTGTCGAACGTGCTCGGCAAGCTCGGCGCGGCCGACCGGTCGACCGCGATCGTGCGGGCCCGCGAGGCCGGCCTCGGGGCGTGAACGTCCGCTCGGTTCGGTCACGGACTCCGCTCGGTTCGGTCCTTCAGTCCGCGGCGCTCCGGCTCCTAGGGTGGACGACGTCGGGCGTGACGGCTGTCACGAGCTGGCGCCCCTCGCATCCGCAAAGCACGGGAAGGAACCTGCGCACTGTGACCTCCGAGGCATTCATCTACGAAGCCATCCGAACTCCGCGCGGCCGCGGCAAGAAGACCGGGTCGCTGCACTCGGTCAAGCCGATCTCCCTGGTCACCGGTCTGATCGACGAACTGCGCGTGCGGTTCCCCGACCTGGACGAGAACCGCATCTCGGACCTGATCCTCGGCGTCGTCGGGCCGGTGGGTGACCAGGGCGCCGACATCGCCCGCACCGCGGTCACCGCGGCGCGCATGCCCGACACCGTCGGCGGCGTGCAGATCAACCGCTTCTGCGCCTCCGGCCTCGAGGCCGTGAACATGGCCGCGCAGAAGGTCCGCTCCGGCTGGGACGAACTCGTCGTCGCGGGCGGCGTCGAATCGATGTCGCGGGTGCCGATGGGCTCCGACGGCGGCCCGTGGGCGCTGGACCCCGCCACCAACTACGACACCTACTTCGTGCCGCAGGGTGTCAGCGCCGACCTGATCGCCACCATGGAGGGCTTCAGCCGCGAGGACGTCGACGCGTACGCGCTCCGCTCGCAGCAGCTCGCCGCGGCGGCCTGGTCCGGCGGCTACTTCGCCAAGTCCGTGGTGCCGGTCAAGGACCAGAACGGCCTGACCGTCCTCGACCACGACGAGCACATGCGTCCCGACACCACCCTCGCGGGTCTGGCCGGACTGCAGCCGTCGTTCGCGATGGTCGGCGAGATGGGCGGCTTCGACGCCGTCGCGCTGCAGAAGTACCACTTCGTGGAGAAGATCGACCACGTTCACCACGGCGGCAACAGCTCCGGCATCGTCGACGGCGCCGCGCTGGTGCTCGTCGGTTCCGAGCAGGCCGGCAAGGACATGGGCCTGACCCCGCGGGCGCGCATCGTCGCCACCGCCACGTCGGGTGCGGACTCGACGATCATGCTCACCGGCCCCACCCCGGCCGCGCACAAGGTGCTCGCCGCTGCCGGCCTGACCGTGGACGACATCGATCTGTTCGAGATCAACGAGGCGTTCGCGTCCGTCGTGCTCAAGTTCCAGAAGGACCTGAAGATCCCGGACGAGAAGCTCAACGTCAACGGCGGCGCCATCGCGATGGGGCACCCGCTCGGCGCGACCGGCGCCATGATCATGGGAACGATGGTCGACGAGCTCGAGCGCCGCGGTGCCCGCCGCGCCCTCGTCACCCTCTGCATCGGTGGCGGCATGGGTGTGGCCACGATCATCGAGCGCGTCTGAAACTTCGGAAGGGACTGGGGAATTCACAGTGACTGAGAACAACATGATCGGCTGGGAGCGCGACGCCGACGGCATCGTGGTGCTGACCCTCGACGACCCGAACCAGGGCGCGAACACCATGAACGAGCTGTACAAGGCGTCGATGAAGGCCACCGTCGACCGCCTCGTCGCCGAGAAGGACGACATCACCGGTGTCGTGATCACCTCCGCCAAGAAGACCTTCTTCGCCGGCGGCGACCTGAAGAACATGATCAAGGTCGGCCCGGAGGACGCGCAGCAGATCTTCGACGAGGTCGAGGCGATCAAGGCGGACCTGCGCCGGCTCGAAACCCTCGGCAAGCCCGTCGTCGCCGCGATCAACGGCGCGGCCCTCGGCGGCGGCCTCGAGATCGCGCTCGCCACTCACCACCGCATCGTGGCCGACGTCAAGGGCGTGCAGATCGGCCTGCCCGAGGCGACGCTGGGTCTGCTGCCCGGCGGGGGCGGTGTCACCCGCACCGTGCGGATGCTGGGTCTGCAGACCGCGCTGATGCAGGTGCTGCTGCAGGGTCAGCGCTACAACCCGGCCAAGGCGAAGGAGATCGGCCTGATCGACGAGATCGTCGGCAGCATCGACGAACTCGTCCCCGCCGCCAAGGCGTGGATCAAGGCCAACCCCGAGGGCGGCGTGCAGCCCTGGGACAAGAAGGGCTTCAAGATCCCCGGTGGCACCCCGGCGTCGCCGGCGTTCGCGGCGAACCTGCCGGCGTTCCCGGCGAACCTGCGCAAGCAGCTCAAGGGTGCCCCGATGCCGGCGCCGCGGGCCATCATGGCCGCCGCAGTGGAGGGCTCGCAGGTCGACATCGACAACGCGTCGAAGATCGAGGGCCGGTACTTCACCGAGCTCGTCACCGGCCAGGTCGCCAAGAACATGATCCAGGCGTTCTTCTTCGACATGCAGGCCATCAATTCCGGTGCGTCGCGGCCGAACCAGGCCGACGGCACGCCGTTCCCGAAGACCACCTTCCGGAAGGTCGCCGTGCTGGGCGCCGGCATGATGGGCGCGGGCATCGCCTACGTGTGCGCCAAGGCCGGCATGGACGTGATCCTCAAGGACGTCACGATCGAGTCGGCGCAGAAGGGCAAGGCGTACTCGGAAGGCCTCGAGGCCAAGGCGCTCTCGCGCGGCAAGACGACGGAGGAGAAGTCCGCGGCGCTGCTCGCCCGCATCACCCCCACCGCCGACGTCGCCGATCTGGCCGGCGCGGACCTCGTCATCGAGGCGGTGTTCGAGAACACCGAACTCAAGCACAAGGTGTTCCAGGAGATCCAGGACGTCGTCGCGCCGGACGCGGTGCTCGGTTCGAACACCTCGACGCTGCCGATCACCGGTCTCGCGGAAGGTGTGACGCGGCAGGAGGACTTCATCGGCCTGCACTTCTTCTCGCCGGTGGACAAGATGCCGCTGCTCGAGATCATCGCCGGGGAGAAGACCTCCGACGCGACGCTGGCCAAGGCGTTCGATCTCGCTCAGCAGATCCGTAAGACCCCCATCGTCGTCAACGACTCGCGGGGCTTCTTCACCTCGCGCGTCATCGGCACGTTCGTCAACGAGGCGATCCGCATGGTCGGCGAGGGCATCGAGCCCGCGACGATCGAGCAGGCCGGCTCGCAGGCCGGCTACCCGGCGCCGCCGCTGCAGCTGTCGGACGAGCTGAACCTGACACTGATGCAGAAGATCCGCAAGGAGACCGAGGCGGCGACCGAGGCCTCGGGTCTGAAGGTGCCGCAGGACGATTCGTCCACCGTCGTCGACTTCCTCGTCGACGAGGGCCGTCCGGGCCGCGCGGGCGGCGGCGGCTTCTACGAGTACGTCGACGGCAAGCGCACCCGCATCTGGCCGGGTCTGCGTGAGAAGTTCAACAGTGCCCCCACCGACGTCCCGATCCAGGACCTGATCGAGCGGATGCTGTTCATCGAGGCCATCGAGACGCAGAAGTGCTTCGACGAGGGCGTGCTGCGCACCACCGCCGACGCCAACATCGGCTCGATCCTCGGCATCGGCTTCCCGGCCTGGACCGGTGGCGTCGCCCAGTACATCGTCGGCTACCCCGGCGGCAAGGCGGGCTTCGTCAAGCGCGCCGAGGAACTCGCCGCCAAGTACGGCGAGCGCTTCACCCCACCCGCGTCCCTGCGCTGACCCCCGTGCGTGGTTTTGGTAGCCATCGCTACCAAAACCACGCACGAGTTCTCCACAGGTGAGGGCTCCCGACCACGGTCGGGAGCCCTCACGCGTCGGGGGTCCGCCATCATCGGTCGTGTGGGGGACTTCGGGAAGAGCGACGTGCAGAAGCTGTTCGACGATCGAGCCGGCCTGGTGACCCAGGCCGGGCTGACCGCCCTGGGGGTGGGGCGGGGAACGGTGCGGCATCTGCTCGACTCCGGGCGGTGGCAGCGCGTCCTGCAGGGCGTCTACGCCGTCAGCAGCGGGCCGCTGACGCGGACCATGGTGCTCGAGGCGGCTCTGCTCTACGGGGGCGGAGCGGCGATGCTGAGCCACCGCACCGCGGCGGAGCTGTGGGGCATGCTCCCGGTCGACGACACCGCACCGGTGCACATCACCGTTCCCGTGGGCAAGTCCGCGCTGCCGCAGCGAGCGACGATGCGGGCACCCGGACGGAAGGCGACGCTACCGGTGTCGAAGCCGGACGCCGTTCTCCATCCCGGGGTGATCGTGCACCGGTCCCGGGCGCACGCCCACATCGGCGTCGATCGGTACCTGCCGCGCACGACGAAGGTCGACACCGCACTGGATCTGGCCACCGCGCAACCGTCGCCGCGGGAGGCGTACCTGTCGCTGATCTCCACGGTCACGAACGCCGGAATCCGGCTGCACAACGTGCGTCTGCGACTCGAGGAGCGGCCGCCGTACCGGTATCGGACCGCGCTCGGCGAGGCCGTGACATTGCTCGCGGACGGCGTGCAGTCCGTCCTGGAGTACCACTACGCGACCGACGTCGAGCGTGCGCACGCCCTGCCCGTGGCGGACCGGCAGAGCCCGGTCGTCGTGGACGGCAGGACCCTGTACGAGGACTGCACGTACGACGGCGCCGGATACTCGCTCACGGTCCGGTTGGACGGCAGATGGGTGCATTCGATGCGCGAAGTCGCCTTCCGCGACCGGCGTCGCGACAACGCCGCCGAGCTGGCCGGTCGGTCGCGGCTGGTTTTCGGCTACCGGGAGGTGGCGTCGTCGCCGTGCGGCGTCGCGCACGAGGTGGAGACGGTGCTGACCCGGTTGGGCTGGGTCCGGGACGAGCCGAACCCCTGCTCGTGCCGTGCGCGGTTCTGGTAGTGGGTACTACCAGAACCGCGCACGGGCCGCGGAGCGGCCTAGGCGACCCACCAGGGACGCAGCGGGACGTTCGGCTCCTGGTCCGGGCCGAGCTTGACGGCCAGGACGTGGTGCAACTGCACGACGTTGCGTTCGAAGCCGAGGCGGGATCCGGCCATGTACAGACCCCACACGCGGGCGGTGCCCTCGCCGACCTCGGCGACGCACGCGTCCCAGTTGGCGACGAGGTTCTCGCACCAGCCCTTCAACGTCAGCGCGTAGTGCTGGCGCAGGTTCTCCTCGTGCAGCACCTCGAGGCCGACGTCCTGCACCTCGGTGATGATGCGCCCCGAGCCGGTGAGTTCCCCGTCGGGGAAGACGTACCGGTCGATGAAGCCCCCGGCCTTGACGGGACCGCGGTTGACCGGACGGGTGATGCAGTGATTGAGCAGCAAGCCGCCCTCGCGCAGCTTGTCGTGCAACCGGCGGAAGTACGCCGGATAGTTCTGCACGCCGATGTGCTCGGTCAGCCCGATCGAGGAGATCGCGTCGAAGCCCGTCTCGGGCACGTCGCGGTAGTCGGAGAAGCGGACCTCGGCGAGATCGGTGAGTCCCTCGTCGGCGATGGTCTTCTGCGCCCACTCCGCCTGCTCACGCGACAGGGTGACGCCGAGTGCCTTGACGCCGCGCCGTGCCGCGTACCGCACCATCCCGCCCCAGCCGCAACCGATGTCGAGGAGCCGGTCCCCGGGCTGCAGCCGCAGCTTCTCGAAGATGAGGCGGTACTTGTTCTCCTGTGCGTCCTCGAGACTCTGCGCCTCGGAGTCGAACAGCGCGCACGTGTACGTCATGGACGGGCCCAGGACGTGCTCGTAGAACGCATTCGAGACGTCGTAGTGATGATGGATCACCTCGGCGTCACGGCTGCGCGAATGCCGGAGCCCCTCCGCGAACCGGCGCCAGCGCGGCAGGTGCTCCTGCGGGGGCGGCGCGATGGGCTTGAGCGTCTCCAGCCCCAGCGAGCGGGCGATCTGCGCGAGCGTCAGTGCCGGTGGGCGCTGGAAGTGCAGGTCGCCCAGGGCCTTCAGGAGCTCGTACGGGTTGCCGGGGTGGACTCCTTCGGCTTCGAGGTCACCCGAGACGTAGGCGCGGGCCATGCCGAGGTCGCCGGGTGCAGTCGCCAGATAGGTCGTGCCGCGCGTGGAGGTCAACCGCAGGCCGTACGGGGCGTCCGTCGGGCCGGCGCTGGAGCCGTCGTACGCGGTGAACCGCACCGGCAGCTCACCGCCGGTGACGGTCTCGAGGATCTGGGCGAGGGTGAGCCGGCCGTCGGGCGTGCGTGGTTCTCGCAACGTAGTCATTTGTTGTGCACCGCCTTCGAGAAGAGGTCCAGCAAACGGGATTCGGGATCGTAACGCTTCTTCAGGGTGGGATAGTCCCCACCGCCGTAGTAGAGCTGTTCGAACTCCGCGCGCGTGTAGTACGAGTCGGAGTACAGCGATTTGTGGCCGTCGAGCTCGGCGACCTTGTGTTCGATGCGACGGTTCGCGGCGCCTTCGATCTCGCCGGCAACGGTCGGGACCGACGACCAGAAGCCGACGTTGACGTAGGTGCGTTTCGGTTCGAGCGGGTACAGGGGCCACGGCCGCTGGGCGTCGCGTGCCGCCGGACCGCCCTCGCGTAACCGCAAGGGGCACAGCCAGACCGGCTCGATCGGAATCTCGTCGAGAAACCAGCGCAGGAACTCGGCGGTCCGTTCGATCGGCACCTCGATGTCCTGCACGACACGTTCGCGCGGCAGGTTGCCCTTACGCCGCTCGATACGGTCGGCGACGCCGTAGCGGTGGTCGAGGGCGATCAGTTTCCAGTAGAAGCTGCTGCGGAGCAGCCGCTTCGGCCACAGCCGCCGGATGCGGGGATTCTGGGCGCCGAAGGCGCGCGAGCACCAGAACCAGTCGGTGTCCCACCGCCACAGGTAGTCCCGGACGGTGAGGCGGTCGGTCCGGGGATGGTTGACGGACGCGTGCTGGATCGAACGGTAGTAGATGTGCTCGCCGGTGTAGTCGCTGAGCGGACCCGGGGCGTCGGTCTGCGTCCCGAGGGTCAGGTAGGACTCGGTGGCGGAGAACATCACCCCGTCGAGGTAGTCGACCGGCACCCCGGCGTGCACCCGCTCGGTGGCGATGCGATCGAGGGCCGACTGCATCTCGTCGAGCGTGTCGAACCGCAGATGCCGCAGCGCCACGTACGGTTTCACCGCTTCGAGCTCGATGCGCAGGCGCGTGGCGTAGCCGAGGGTGCCGTAGGAGTTGGGGAAGCCGTGGAACAGGTCGGCGTGCTCACCGTCGGGAGTGGCGGTGACGATCTCGCCCGCGCCGGTGAGGATGTCCATCTCGAGGACCGACTCGTGGGGCAGGCCGTTGCGGAAGGAGGTCGACTCGATGCCGAGCCCGGTGACCGCGCCGCCGAGCGTGATCGTCTTCAACTGCGGCACCACCAGGGGTGCGAGGCCGTGCGGCAGGGTCGCGTCGACCAGGTCCTCGTAGGTGCACATGCCGGCGACGTCGGCGGTGCGCGCGACGGGGTCGACGGCGACGACACCGCCGAGGCCGGATACGTCGAGGCCGGGCGCGTTCACCCGGGCCCGGGCCCGGAAGAGATTGGAGGTCTTCTTCGCCAGGCGCACGGGGGCGTCGGCCGGGATGGCGCGGTAGGAGCGCAACAGGCGCTCGACACCCGCCCGATGTGCGGATTCTCCGCTCGGGACAACGACGGACTTCGGTTTCTGCATACGACTCCCTGGGGCGACGCACGGTGGCGACCTTCACAATAGCCCCGCGGGCCCGGCCGGGCGCGACGATGCAGCAGGCAGGATGGGAACCGGTGACGGCCGCGCCACGAGCGGCCCACGAGCAACAGGAGGAACAGTGGGACAGGTAAGCGCCAGCAGTTCGATTCAGCTCACCGCGGCACCGGAGCGGGTGCTCGAGGCGCTCGCGGACTACGAGTCGGTGCGTCCGCGCATCCTCACCGAGCAGTACCGCGACTACCGGGTGCTCTCGGGTGGCCGCGGTGACGGCACGGTCGTGCACTGGATCCTGCAGGCGACGAAGAAGCGGGCCCGCGACGTCGAGGCGCGAGTGGCGGTCTCGGGCAGCACGATCACCGAGCGAGACGCGAACTCGTCCCTGGTGACCACGTGGAGCGTGGTGCCCAACGGCACCGGCTCGACCGTGGTGACGTTGACCGAGTGGAAGGGGGCGGGTGGCATCGGCGGCTTCTTCGAGAAGACCTTCGCGCCGCTCGGGCTGCGCAAGATCCAGGAGCAGGTGCTGGCGAACCTGAAGCGCGAACTGGACTAGAGGGCCTCGGCGGGGTCGCCGGCGAACGTGACGATCCCGGCGACGACGGCGGTGGCGTAGCGCTGCCGCCCGTCGGGATCGGTCATCGTCGCGGCGTCCGTCGCATTGCGCATGTTGCCGAGCTCGACCAGCACCGACGGCCGTCGCGCCAGATTGAGGCCGGCCAGGTCGTCGCGGCCGAGCAGGCCGTCGGTGCCGAGGTAGGTGGACGGGGTCAGTCCGGCGTCGACGAGGGCGTCGCGCACGGCGACGGCGAGGGCGACGGACGGACCGGCCTGCACCTCGTCGAGCGGGGGCGCCGAGTAGTTGACGTGGAAGCCGCGACCGTCGGCGGGACCGCCGTCGGCGTGCAGACTGACCACGACGTCCGCGCCGGAGGCGTTGGCTTCCTCGGCGCGCCGGTCCACGCAGGCTGCGACGGACACATCGTCGGGGCGGCTGAGCAGCACGTGCGCGCCGAGCCGCTCGAGTTCGGCACGCACGAGCATCGCGACGTCCCAGTTGAAGGTGTGCTCCGCGTAGCCCGAGTCGGTACTGGTGCCGGTGGTCTGGCAGTTCTTGGTGCCGCCGCGGCCGGTGGGCACCTGGGTGGTGATGCTCGCGTCGTTCGCGCCGTTGTGGCCGGGGTCGAGGATGACGGTGCGCCCGGTCAGCGGCAGGTCCTGGGTCGCGGTCGCCGGGACTGCCGGCAGGGACAGGGCCAGCACGCAGGTGGCGGCGACGGTGATCCGGCGGGACAGTCCACGCACGCGCATTCCGTCACGGTACCGGGGACGGACTACCCTGAGTTGCGAAATCCCGCGGAAAGGACATGCCTGTGGAACCCGGTGGAATGCCCGACATGCAGCAGCTCCTGGCGCAGGCGCAGCAGATGCAGCAGCAGCTGATGGCCGCCCAGGCGGAGATGGCGCAGGCGGAGGTGACCGGCCAGGCCGGTGGCGGCCTGGTGACGGCGACGGTGAAGGGGACCGGTGAGGTCGTCGGGCTGCGCATCGACCCGAAGGTCGTCGACCCCGAGGACGTGGAGACGCTGCAGGATCTGGTGATCGGGGCGATCGCCGACGCGTCGGCGAAGGCGCAGGAGATCGCCTCCGAGAAGCTCGGCCCCCTGGCCGGTGGGCTCGGCGGCAGCATCCCCGGTCTGCCCGGCTTCTAGAGGAGTCACGTGTACGAGGGACCGGTCCAGGATCTGATCGACGAGCTCGGCAAGCTGCCGGGCATCGGTCCGAAGAGCGCCCAGCGCATCGCGTTCCACCTGTTGTCGCTCGAGCCACCGGAGATCGACCGGCTGCAGGCGGCCCTGCAGCAGGTGCGCGACGGTGTCCGGTTCTGCGAGGTGTGCGGCACGGTGTCGGATCAGGAGCGGTGCCGGATCTGTTCCGATCCGCGCCGGGACCGGACCCAGATCTGCGTGGTCGAGGAGCCGAAGGACGTGCAGGCCATCGAGCGCACCCGCGAGTTCCGTGGGCGCTACCACGTGCTCGGTGGCGCGCTCGATCCGCTCAGCGGCATCGGTCCCGACCAGTTACGGATCCGTGAGCTGCTCACGCGCATCGGCAATCAGGAGGACGGCGTCGACGTCACCGAGGTGATCATCGCGACGGACCCCAACACGGAGGGCGAGGCCACGGCGACGTACCTCGTGCGGATGCTGCGGGACTTCCCGGGTCTGACCGTGACGCGGCTGGCATCCGGTCTGCCCATGGGTGGCGACCTCGAGTTCGCCGACGAGCTGACCCTCGGGCGGGCGCTCTCGGGCCGACGCACACTGTGACCGCCCCGAGACGCACCGGGGAGCAGACGCGCCGCCGGATCCTCGACGCGGCCGGCGTGGCGTTCGCGACGCGTCCGTACCGGGAGATCACCCTCAAGGACATCGCCGAGGACGCCGGGGTCAGCCCGGCGCTGATCATCAAGTACTTCGGCTCCAAGGAACAGCTGTTCGACGCGCTGGTCGACTTCCAGAGCGCAGCCGACGTCTTGTTCGACGGACCCCTCGAACAACTGGGGGAGCGGATGGTGTCGATGCTGGCGCGCCCGCTCGAACCGTACAAGCCGCTCTCGATGAACATCCTCTTCATGAGTGGGGCGAGCGAGGAGAGCAACCGCAAGCTCCGGGAGAACTACTCGAAGCAGATGATCGACGCGCTCGCGGCACGGCTGCCCGGCCCGGATGCACGGTTGCGGGCGGAGCTGGCGATGTCGATGGTGATGGGTCTGGCGATCATGCGGCGGCGCATGCTCGGGGAGCGGGCCACCGGTTCGGTGCCGGACGTGGTGGCGCGGTACGCGCCGCTGGTGCAGAAGCTGCTCGACGGGGCGGAGTGACCGACGGCCCGGAGTGAGATGCGGGTCACCTCTGTTGCGGGGTAAACGGCTATTCACTTAGCCTTGTAAACAATTATTCACCCCGCACGGAGGAGGACCGATGGCGTACGTGTCCATCCACCCCCTCCGGCTGCGCGGGTCCCGGCCGGACCGGTCGCTCGCCGTGCCGTCCGTCCGCGGGGCGACGACGGCGGCCGCGCCCCGGCCGTCGCGCTTCGTCTTCCCGATCCTCGCGGTCGGGGCGATTTTCCAGGCGATCATGCAGACGGTCATGGTGCCGCTGCTGCCGAGCATGCCGGCGCTGACCGGCGCCGGCACCACGGCCGTGTCGTGGCTGGTGACGACCACCCTGCTCGTCGGGGCCGTGATGACCCCGATCTTCGGGCGGCTCGCCGACATGGTCGGCAAGAAGCGCATGCTGCTCGTCGCGCTGGTCCTGATGACCGTCGGATCGCTGCTGTGCGCGATCAGCTCGAACATCGCGGTCCTCATCACCGCCCGCGGCCTGCAGGGCGCGGGCGCGGCGGTCATTCCGATCGGCATGTCGATCCTGCGGGAGGAACTGCCCAAGGCCCGCGTCGGACGCGCCATCGCCCTGCTCAGCTCCACCCTCGGTCTGGGCACCGCGCTGGGTATCCCGTTCGCCGCCGCCATCGTCCAGTTCGCGGACTGGCACGTGCTGTTCTGGGTCACCACCGCGATCGGCACGGCGGTGGCGACCGCGGCCGCGGTGTTCATCCGCGAGTCCCGCACCCGCACCGGCGGCCGGTTCGACGGCGTCGGCGCGGTCGGCCTGAGCGCCGCGCTGGTGAGCCTGCTCGTCCCCCTCACCCAGGGCAGCACCTGGGGCTGGACCAGCCCCGCGGTGCTGTCGATGTTCGCCGCCGCCGTGGTGCTGTTCGGACTGTGGGGATTCCAGCAGCTGCGCAACCGCAATCCGCTCGTCGACCTGCGGGCCTCGGCGCGGCGCACGGTCCTGATGCCGCACCTGGCCGCCCTGCTGGTCGGATTCGCGTTCTACGGCAACACCCTCATCACCACGCAGTTGCTGCAGGCCGACCCGGACCACGGCGCCGGATACGGGCTGCCGATCCTGCTCGCGGCCCTGTGCCAGCTGCCGGCGAGCTTCGCGATGATGTCGTTCGCCCTCGTCGCCGCGCGGTTGTCCGACCGGTGGGGCACGAAGGTCCCCATGCTGGCCGGCGCGTTGTTCCTGCTGGGCGGGTACTCGCTGCATGCGGTGCCCGACAAGCCGCTGTGGTCGGTGGTGGTGGCGCTCGGCGTCGCCGCCATCGGCACCACGCTCGTCTACTGCACACTGCCGGTGCTGATCATGGGTGCGGTCCCGCTCGAACAGACCGCCGCGGCGAACGGCGTCAACGTGCTGCTGCGCACCACGGGCAGCACGGTGTGCAGCGCCGTGGTCGCGACCGTGCTCGCGGCGCATCTGGTGAACGGCGGCATCAGCACGGCCGGATTCTCGATCGCCTACCTGGCGTGCGCCGCCTGCGCGGTGGTGGTGTTCGTGGCTGCGCTCGCGCTGCCGGCGGCGAACCGGCGGCCCGTCGAGCACGTCACCTCCGAAGTGCCGTCCGTGTGAGTGCGCCGGTCCGCCGCCTGCGCGCAGACGGCGAACCGGCCTCCTCCCTCCCCGGGTCTAGTACTCCACGCCGAGGTCCCGCGGGCGATAGCCCTCCGGGTAACCCGGATACGTGCGGTTGCTCGGATTGCTCGCGGCCATCGAGGTCCGACGTTTCGGCAGCCGGCGTACCACCGCCGACCGGGCCCGCAGCGCGGCTTCCGCGACGGCCCGGACCCGCGGGGAGCCCTGCGGGAACCCGAATGCCGTAGCCATCCGCTCGTCGATGAGCGAGTACACGGCCGTGGCGACGGCGGGTGCGAGCACCTTCGGGTACCACGACTGGAACAGCCGCAGGGTGTAGGTGCCGATGCGGTGGTTGTCGTCGCTGTAGGTGAAGTGCTCGTCCTCGTAGTCCAGCTTGAACCGCTGGAAGTCCTGGTACGACCCCGGAATGTTCTTGATCCCCATCCGGATTCCCACCTGGCGGTAGAAGTGGAACGAGGCGAGACGCTCGTGCGGGTGCAACCGCCGCCAGCCGTAGCGGTCGATCCAGTCGATCGGGTCGTAGACGAACGTCGAGAGGACGTAGAGCATGTCGTCGTTGTCGATCGAATATCTGCCGTGCATCCGGTTGACGTTGCGCAGCGACTCGCGACCCCGGTCGGAATCGTAGCCGTGCTCGACGAGTTCGGACATCAGGATCGCGGTGTCGTCGTAGCGCTTCTGCGGACGGTGCTCGAACTCGCCCGTGCGGGCCAGCAGCGCGGAGATGCTCGGCACACAGTACGTACGGAACAGCGCGAACTCGAGCGACCGCTGGTAGTCCCAGGGGAACTCGTACCCGGCCGTGATCCGCAGGATGTCCTGGTGGTGGGTGACCGGGTCCAGGCCCTCGATCACCTTCAGCCAGCCGAATCGGCCGAATCCGGCGTGCGGGTCCTGGTTCGGCGCGGGGAAGGTGGCGGCTTTCTCGGTCCGGGCGTCGGGGTGGGCGACGACGGACGCCCCGCGCGTGCGTTCCCGGGTGCGGTCGGGGGAGGTCGACGTCATCGCCGTCACCGCCCGTGCCGGGTGCGGAGCATCCACGCGGCGATCTTCATGTCCCGCGCGCTGCGTTCGAGGGTGAGCAGGTTCAGCGGGGCCCGGAACTTTTCGACGGTCACCGACTTGGGCCGGCTGAATTCGCGCAGGCCGTCGGCGCCGTGGATGCGGCCGAACCCGGATTCGCCGATGCCGCCGAACGGCAGCGACGGGATGCCCGCGAAACCGAGCACCGAGTTCACCGACACCATGCCGGTGCGCAGGCGGTCGGCGATCTTCCGTCCGCGAGCGCGGTCCTTGGTGAACACCGATGCGCCGAGGCCGTAGTCGGTGGCGTTGGCGCGCTCGACGGCCTCGTCGAGATCGCGCACCTTGTTGACCACCACCGTCGGGCCGAACGTCTCCTCGCACACGGCCGACGACCGCTCCGGGACGTCGGTGAGGATCACCGGGTCGACGTAGCGGTCGTGTACCGACTCACGGCCGCCGACGACGGCGCGGGCGCCGTGCCCGAGCGCGTCGTCGATCTGGCCGCGCACGATGTCGATCTGCCGGGGCAGGGTCATCGGTCCGTAGCTCGCGTCGTCGCTGCCGCCGGGGCGCACCCGCTCGATGGTCGCGGTGAGCTTGTCGAGGAACTGCCGGTAGACCGAATCGACGACGTAGATGCGTTCGACGCCGGCGCAGGTCTGTCCCGCGTTCCCGAACGCGCCGAACGCGGCCATTTCCACGGCCTTGTCGAGGTCGGCGTCCTCCGCGACGATCATCGCGTCCTTGCCACCGCACTCGGCGACGAGCGGGGTGAGGGTCTCGGCGCACACGGCCATGACCTTGCGGGCGGTGGCACCGGAGCCGGTGAAGGCGATCTTGTCGACGCCGGAGCGGGCGAGTGCCGCCCCGGTCTCGCCGAGACCGGTGATCACCTGGAACACCGGCTGCGTGGGGGCGAGCGCGTTCCACTTCTCCTCGAGCCACTTGCCCACGCCGGGGGTCAGCTCGGACGGCTTGAACACGACGGCGTTGCCGGCGGCGAGGGCGTAGGAGATCGAACCCATCGGGGTGTAGACCGGGTAGTTCCACGGTCCGATGACGCCGATGACGCCGAGCGGCTGGTATTCGAGGGTGGCCCGCTGGTTGGCGCTGGCGAGGCCGGACGGCACCCTGCGCGGGCGCAGCACCTTCCTGGCGTTGCGGGCGGCCCAGTCGAGGTGCTCGATCGCGAGCATCACCTCGAGGAAGGCGTCACCGCGCGGCTTGCCGGTCTCGGCGGAGACGAGGGCCGCGAGGGACTCGGCGTCGGCGGCGACGGCCTTCTTGAACTCGAGCAGCCAGTCGCGGCGGCCACGGAAGCCCTGGTCGGCCCACCATCGGGCTGCCGAATGCGCGCGGTCGACGGCAGCGGCGACGTCGGCGGCGCCGGCGATCGGATACTCGGCGAGGACGGACCCGTTGCGCGGGTCGAGACTCGCGAAGGTCTCCCCCGGAGGGTTCGGGGGCTGGGTATCGGTGGGCGTGAGTTCCTGGGTCATGGGCGCCGCTTCCTTCGATGGGCCACATCAAATATATTTGATGTGATTCACTGTCGTGGATATCACACTAGGCGGCGCGTCCGATGTCGACAACCCCCTACTACTTGTCCAGGCCAGGAGGCCGATCCCATGCACACGAACCTGACGGAATTCACTCCCGAGCAGCAGGACTTCGCGGCAGCCGTCGCCGATTTCTGCCGACGGGAGGTCGGCACCCGCGAACAGCGCGACGCCCTCACCGACCACGGCAAGCACAGCCACAGCCAGGAGCTGTACCGGAAGATGGCCGAGCTCGGCTGGCTCGGGGTGACGGTGCCCGAGGAGTTCGGCGGCTCCGCCGGCAGCACGGTCGACCTGTGCATCCTGCTCGAGCAGAGCACGACGGGCATGGCACCGATCGGCGGCATCGGACCCACCCTCATCACCGGCGCCGCCTACGAGAAGTTCGGCACGCAGGCGCAGAAGGAGACGGTGCTCGGCGGCATCGTCGAAGGCAGATCCCAGTCCATCTCCATGTCCGAGCCCGAGGCCGGGTCCGACGTCGGCGCCCTGACCTGCCGCGCCGAGAAGGTCGACGACGGCTGGCTGATCAACGGCCAGAAGACCTGGTGCTCCAACGCGCACTTCGCCGACAACATCCTGCTCGTCGCCCGCACCGACCGCAGCGGTGCCAAGCATCAGGGCCTGACGATGTTCCACCTGCCGGCCGGCACTGCGGGACTGAAGATCAGCGGCATCGAGACCATGGGCGGCAAGGAGGTCAACGACCTCTACCTCACCGACGTGCATCTGCCGGAGGACGCCGTCGTCGGCGAGGTCGGCAACGGCTGGACCCAGTTGATGGCCGGATTGAACACCGAGCGGCTCATCCTGGCCGCGATGATGCTCGGCACCGCGCAGCGCGCCTTCGACGACGCCCTGAAGTTCGTCACCGAACGTAAGCAGTTCGGCCGCCCGGTCGGCACGTTCCAGGTCATCCGCCACCGCGTCGCCGACCTGGCCACCGAGATCGAGGCCACGCGCCTGCTCGTCTACCGCGTCGCGCGGCTCGTCGACGACAACCCGGGCAAGTTGTTCCCGCGCGAGGCGTCCATGGTCAAGCTCAAGGCCACCGAGGTCGCCAAGAAGACGGCCCTCGAAGGCATGCAGATGATGGGTGGCTACGGATACGCCACCGAGTTCGACATGGAGCACCACGTCCGTCGCACGGTCGTGTCGACGATCTTCGGCGGCACCAACGAGATCCAGCGCGACATCATCGGCAAGAGCTACGGGCTGTAGACGATGGCGGCACCGGCCCGGGCGGCCCGTTCCCTGCGGCGACGGCCTCAGCTCTCGGAGGAGGTCGCGATCCACCTGCGGGGCCTCATCATCTCCGGCGCGCTGCGGTCCGGCGACTTCGTGCGGCTCGACGAGACCGCAGCCGAACTCGGGGTCAGTGTCACCCCGGTCCGGGAGGCGCTGCTGACCCTGCGCGGGGAAGGGCTGGTGGAGTCGGTGCCCAACCGCGGTTACGTCGTCTCACCGCTCGGGCGGGGCGACGTGACCGACATCTTCTGGCTGCAGGAACAGATCGCCGTGGAACTGGCGGTGCGGGTACTGCGCGTCGCGGAGCCTGAGGATCTCGATCGGCTCACCGCGCTGAACGACGAGCTGCGGCGCGCGGTCTCGTCGGCGGATGCCGACTGGATCGCCGCCGCGGAGTTCGAGTTCCATCGCGAGGTCAACCGGATCGCGGACAGTCCGAAGCTCGCCTGGTTCCTCTACAGCGCGGCCCGCTACACCCCCTATCGGCTCTACACGGCGGACCCGGAGTGGGGCCGGTCGGCCGTCGACTCGCACGCCCGATTGATCGACGCGTTCCGCAGGGGGGATCGCGACGAGGTGATCGCGCAGACCGCGGGGCAGTTCGACGATGCGGTCCGCCGGCTGCTCGAGCACCTGGACCGGCGCCCCGATTGACCGAATGTGACATCCGGTCGATGTGATCGACCGGATGTCACATTCGGCCCCGGCGCGCGGGGGTGCCGCCGCACTGGGGCGGCTGCGCAGTGCGGCCAGCTCGTCGGCCACGGTCATGGTCACTCCTGACGGTCGAAGGTGAGTACTGCCTCGACGGCGTCGCCGGCCCGGACGACGGCGAGCGCCGTGCGCGTCACGCGTCCGCCGCCGTGTCGCCGAGAAGGGTCGCCAGCATGAGTTGCTGCATGCGGGTCTCGTTGGTGGGTGTGGCGTCGAAGTGCAGGAGACGTCCGACGTCGAGCACGAGGTTGAGCGCGGCGTGCACCAGGAATCGGCACTCGACGGCGGACAGGTCCGGACGCACCTCGCCGAGCAGGCGGGCCCACTCCTCGACGTTGAGGCGCTGGATGTTGCGCAGGTCGGTGCGGTGCGAATCGGGCAGGTTACCGATCTCGGTGAAGTACACGACCATCAGCTCGCTGCGGGCGAACGACAACTGCACGTACACGCGGGTCAGGGAGCGCAGCGCCTCGGCCGGAGTCGTGGAGTCGGCCAGCGTGCCGTTCACGGCGACGGCGAGCCGGTCCGCGGCCCGGTGGAAGGCCGCGGCGAGCAGGTCGGCCTTGCTCGCGAAGTGCCGGTAGACGCCGGAGGCGTTGATGCCGGCCGCCGCACCGATCTCCTCGATGCTCACGTCGTGGTACCCGCGGGCGTAGAACAGCAGGATCGCCTCGTGCAGCAGCACCTCACGCTTGTTGGCGACGGCGAGGCCCGGGGCGCGGGGCGGCTCGTCGTGTGACGGGTCGGTCGTCGCCGGACGGACACGCGCGACGGACCGGCAGGCATCGAGGAGCAGCCGCTCGATCCGGCGGTTGGCCAGCGGGGCGCGGTGTGCGGTGATGCTGCCGACGACGCTGAGCATGGCCGCGCTGAGGACGACGTTGTCCGGTTCCGGGAGCTCGGGGCGCAGCGCCGCCAGCGCGGCCCCGATCCGGCGGTTGACCCCCCAGATCTCCCGCCGGACCGCGTCGCGGTCCTCCGCGGTGAGATATCGGCTCTCCCACCGGTAGAGCCCGGCGGTGCGGCGGCATTCGACGGTGGTGCGGATGGCGGCGAGCAGCAGGCGGTCGAGGCGTTCGGCGGGGTCGGCGATCGAGGCGCACACGGCGTCCGCTTCGGCGACCGCCGTCCCGAGCGTTGTGCCCAGGCTCAGCGCGGCGTCGCGGAACAACGCGTACTTGTTGGGGAAGTGCCGGTAGAGGGCGGGGCCGGAAATGCCGACCGCGGCGGCGATCTCGTCGATCCCGACGCTGTGGTACCCGCGTTCGCTGAACGCCTCGGCGGCGACCGCCGCGATCTGTGCCTTGCGGTTCTTCGGCCGTTGTCGCGGAGCCGGTGCGCCTTCGGTCGCCGTGCGGGCGGTCGACCGTGTCCGCGTCGCCCGCGAACCGGCCCGGGTCTGCTCCGCCACCGTACCTCCATCCGTGCCGGGCGTGATGCCGGCAGCCTATCGCAAACGTTAGCGGCCAACACCATATTCGCGTCGGCGAATCGGAGTGCGGTACTCGACGGAAAGGCCAGCGGAGGACCCTTGACAAACGCGACTGCGCACCACGAAAGTTAACGAGCATTCCCGATGTACCACGGTGTCCGGCCGCTGCGCCGGACGTGTCCGTCCGATGCGCGTCGCGGCGCAGGTCCAGGATTCGAGGAGGTCCCGTGAGAACCCGATTCACCGAGGCATTCGGGGTCGAGCACCCCATCGTCCAAGGCGGGATGATGTGGGCCGGCCGCGCCGAACTCGTCGACCGCACGGTGTCCGAGGCGGAGTCGATCATCGGAGGCCGGCTGCGCGGATTCGTCGCACAGGGGGCCGGGGCGTGAGCACACCTCCAGTGGAAGGGCTGCGCTCGGAACTCGCCGACGGCATCCTGCGGCTGACCATCGACCGGCCGGAGCGGATGAACGCCGTCGATCTACCGACCATGCGGGCCCTCGGCGCCGCGCTGGACGAGGCGGGCACCGATCCCCGGATCCGCACCGTCGTCCTCACCGGTGCGGGGACCGCGTTCTGCACCGGCGCCGATCTCGCTGCCGCAGCGACGAACCCGGCCGACCCGTCCGAGGTCATGGACGTCGCGAACGCGGTGATCCGATCCATCGCGACGGTTCCGGTGCCGGTGATCGCCGCCGTCAACGGCCCCGCCGCGGGCGTGGGGGTGTCGATGGCCGTTGCAGCGGACCTCACCTACGCCACCGAGAGCGCCTATTTCCTGCTGTCGTTCGTGAACATGGGGCTGATGCCCGACGGCGGAGCGAGCCTGCTCGTCCCGGCGGCGGTCGGGCGTGCGCGGGCCGCGGAGATGGCGTTGCTCGGCGAGCGGGTGTCCGCCGCGGATGCCGACCGGTTCGGCCTCGTCGCGCGCGCCCTGCCCGACGCGCAGTTCGCCGCGCATATCGCGGACGTGGCGGCCCGGACGGCGACGAAACCACGGCGCGCCTTCGAACTGACCAAGCGGGCACTTCATGCCGCGACGCTCGGCCTGCTCGACGACGCGCTGGCACGGGAGAAGAGCGGCCAGACCGAGCTGCTCGCCTCGGCGGACTTCGCCGAGGCGGTCATGGCGATGCTCGAGAAGCGACCACCGCGCTTCTCCTGACGACAGTCCGTGCACTTTCGGTAGGGAAACCAGGCCGCTGCCCGAGCGCGCGCACGCCGGAGTATCCGGTTCAGCCGTTGGGCAACAGAATCATTCGATGTCGACGGCGATTCGTGACGCACGTGGCCGTCACTCCTCCGCGCGCTTGATCCGACGAGAATCACCATTAACAAAGCGCTGGCCGAACATGGCCGCTGCCGGTAATGTGCCTCACATCGAGAACCGGGATCGCGTCCCGTTGGCACCCCGCCACGCCCCGAGAGGAATCCTCATGGTCACCGCCTCCACCCTCGCCGAGACGCAACGCCTGCGTCGCAACAACTGGAACAACCACCTCGGGCGGCACGCCCTGATGATCCCGAACCGCACCGCGCTGCGGTTCCAGGGCCGGTCGATCACGTGGGCGGAGTTGCACGACCGGGTCGAGCGGCTTGCCGACGCCCTCGCGCGGCGCGGCATCGGCTTCGGTGACCGGGTCGTCGTGCTCATGCTCAACCGTCCCGAGTACCTCGAAACCGTGCTCGCCGCGAACGCCCTCGGCGCGATCGCCGTGCCGGTCAACTTCCGTCTCACCGCACCCGAGGTGGCGTACCTGCTGAACGACAGCGGGGCCTCGGCAATCGTCGTGGAGGCGCCACTCGCTCCGCTGGCCGCCGCGGCCCGCGCGGAGAGCGACGGGCTCGGCCTGTCCGTCACCGTCGGCGGGGCTCCGGACGGCGGCAGCCTCGCCTACGAGGACCTGGTCGCCGAGACGGGCGAGCCGCACCCGGCCGTCGACGTCCCGGACGACACCCCCGCCCTGATCATGTACACGTCCGGGACCACGGGACGGCCCAAAGGCGCGGTGCTCTCCCACAGCAACATGTCCGCGCAGGCACTCACATGCATCCGTGCGTTCCACCTGTTCGACGAGTCCGGCGTCGGGTTCTGCGCCTCGCCGATGTTCCACATCGCGGCACTCGGTGCGATGGCACCCAACCTGATGCTGGGCCTCACCACGGTGATCCATCCGGTGGGGGCGTTCGACCCGAACGAGCTGCTCGACGTCCTCGAGGCCGAGCAGGTCACCAACCTGTTCCTGGTACCGGTGCAATGGCAGGCGGTGTGCGCGGCACAGCAGGCGAACCCGCGGAAGCTGGCCCTGCGCAACATCTCCTGGGGTGCCGCACCGTCGTCCGACACGATCCTGCGCGCGATGGCCGCGACGTTCCCCGACGCGTCGAACGTCGCGGTGTTCGGCCAGACCGAGATGTCGCCCATCACCTGCGTACTCGACGGCGAGGACGCGCTGCGCAAGCTCGGCTCCGTCGGCCGCGTCATCCCCACCATCCAGGCGCGGGTCGTCGACGACGAGATGAACGACGTGGCTCCCGGTCAGGTCGGCGAGATCGTCTATCGCGGACCCACCATGATGAGCGAGTACTGGAACAACCCAGCCGCGACGGCGGATGCGTTCCACGGCGGCTGGTTCCACTCCGGTGACCTCGTGCGCGTCGACGACGAGGGATTCGTCTACGTCGTCGACCGCAAGAAGGACATGATCATCTCCGGCGGCGAGAACATCTACTGCGCCGAGGTCGAGAACGTGCTGTTCTCGCACCCGAAGATCCTCGAGACCGCCGTGATCGGACGTCCGGATCCGAAGTGGGGCGAGGTGCCGGTCGCGGTGATCGCGTTGCGGCCCGGCCACGATGATCTCCCCCTGGACGAGTTGCAGCCGTTCCTCGACGAGCGGCTCGCCCGCTACAAGCATCCGAAGGACGTCGTGATCGTCGAGGCCCTGCCGCGCAACGCGAGCGGCAAGGTCGTCAAGCACCAGTTGCGCGGCGGCCTGTCGGCGGTCGTCCAGGGCTGAGACGCCGAAGAGCCGTCGCGGGCCGTCGTCTCGCGCTCCGCGAGACGATCACGCAGGCGCTGTTCATGGCGAAGGTGTGCAGCGGCCCGGCGCTGCTGCTGATGCTGCCCGTCGGCGTGCTCCTCGCGGTCTCCGTCGGCTCCCTCGCCGGCCGGCTCGGTGCCGGCGCGTACTCCGGCGCGTTCGTCGGGGTGGGTCAGGCCGCGGCGCTGGTGTGCGCGCTGATGCTCGGCGGTTCCGCGATCTGCGCCGACCTGGGTTCCCGCACCATCCGCGAGCGGACGCGACGATCGCCCGGGTCGAAGGGGCGGCCGAGGGGATCGGCGTCTCGCTGGAGACCTTCGACCGCGTGCTCGGCCGGTTCGACGAGCAACTCGGCAACTGCGCGGTGGCTGTGGACCGCCTCGGCGCGTCGATCGACCGGGTCGACCGGACCCTCCGCAAGATCGAGCGGATCGTGGACACCGCCGATCGGCTGCTCACTCCGGTCACCGCGGTCCGCGGACAGCTGTCCCGATGGTCCCCGGGAACAGTGCCGGTCCTGTCCGGAGCGTGGCACCGCGCCTCGGGGCCGGCCGGCGCCGCGCTCCGCGGGTTCGGCCGTCCGGAATGAGGAAACCCGTCCGGAAGGCAGTCTTCCGGACGGGTGCTCTGTCGTCAGTATCGGGGCGGGCGGACCAGGTCGTCGGATACGGGCGGATGCGTGGAATCCGGTCGCGCCAGGTAGGCCTTGAAGGCTGCGGTGCCGCCCAGTGCGGCACCGAGCAGCAGCAGCAGCTCGACCACGTTCGCGTTCATATCTGTTCTCCTCTCGACGTGCGGCCCGAGCGCCGACCGTCAGTCGGCCGTCGGGCGCTCCTGCTGGTCGTGGTCCGCGAACATGGCCTCGATGCGGGCCTTGATCTCCTCGGTGCTCATGGAGCGACGGGGTGCGGCGACAGCGGAGGTGTGCATGTGTGGTGGTGTTCCTGTCTGTGGTGTCGGATGAACGGGGCTCGGTCGACCTGGACGATCAGTTCGTCCGGAGGAAGGACACGAGACCCGTGACGGTGGTGGTCGCACCGACCGCGGTGAGGCCGGTGACCATGAGGGCTGCGGCGCCGACCGAGACGGCGGTGCCGAGTGTGTGCCCGAGAGCGGCGCGCCACCCTCGCGTCGACGAGCTGGTGGTGGACACCAGCACCATCGGGACGCTCCGGACGTCCTCGTAGCGTGCGGTGTGCTGGCGCGTTGCCGTGCCTGTCATATTCGGTTTATCCCCCTGCAAGCAATCCGTGACTTGGTTCACAAAACCAATGCCGATGTGTTGTACCCCATCACAGCGACAAGTGCTACTCGAGCGACTGTCCAACTCGGGCCCCGGGTCGCTCGTCGGGGCTGAATTCGCTCGTGGCGAGCGGATTCGCCGTCCCAGCGGATCGTGGGTGTTTCCGCATGTCTGATTGAATGGCGGTTCGAGGGCCCGCGCCGGAGGCGCGGCAAGAAGAGGGCGAGGAGCGCTCATGCACAACGGTCAGTCCGCGGCCGATCCGGCGACGGTGTTCACCGCGCTCGCCGAGATCGTCTATCGCGGCGCCGGCCCTTCCGAGACGTACTCGGCGATCTGTGTGGCCGCCACGATGCTGGTCCCCGGCTGCGACCGTGCCAGTCTCATGCTGCGGGAAGGTAAGGCGTACGTCACCGTCGGTGCCTCCGACGACGTCGCGCGGCACATCGACGACCTCGAGCGCGTGACCGGTGAGGGGCCGTGCCTGGACGCGATCGAGGAAGACGCCGCCCAGATCGAGCCGGACCTGAACGTTTCCGAGCAATGGCCGCACCTGGCGCCCGGCATCGTGACGCAGACGCCCGTGCGTGGAGCGATGGGATTCCGGTTGCGAGTCGACGACCGCAAGGTCGGGTCGCTGAACCTGTTCTCCGATACACCGGGGGCCTTCGACCTCGCGTCCGCCACCCACGGCAGCGTTCTGGCTGCCTTCGCCGCCGTTGCCGTCGCCGCCGCGTCCCGGGGCGAGGACATCGCCTCACTGCGCAACGGCATCGAGAGCAACCGGGAGATCGGCAAGGCAGTCGGTCTTCTGATGGCGCTGAACAAGATCTCCGACGTCGAGGCGTTCGACCTGCTCCGCCGGACGTCGCAACAGCTCAACGTCAAGGTCGCCGAACTGGCCCGCACCGTCGTCGAGCAGCATCACCACGAGACGAAAAAACGCAGTTGAGTCCTGACCCTTGCGCTCGGGGTGTGATGCAGATAACATCGGTAGTGCGAATCGAGCAGACGTCCGAGGACGACAGAGGCTCGTGAAGCAGAGATCCGGCCCGGTGAACGCGAAAGCGATTTCCCGGGCCGAACCCCTGTCCAGGGGATGTGCGCGGGCGCCGGGTCAGGCCAGTCGTTCGCGCCGCAACTGCTCGACCTCCGGCAGATCCAGCGGCGGCAGCGAGTCCACGCCGAGCGCGCGTGCCAGCAGCAGGTCCGCCAACTCGGGATTGCGGGCCAGGACCGGTCCGTGCATGTAGGTGCCGATCACCGAACCCTGCACCGCGCCCTCGACGCCGTCGCCCACGCCGTTGCCGACACCCCGGGTGACACGGCCCAGGGCACGGGCATCCGGCCCCAGGGTCGTTCCGCCGCGGTGGTTCTCGAATCCGGTCAACGGCAGGTGCAGCGCGTCGTCGAGGGGAGTGGTCACCACCTCGCCGATGGCGCGGGTCTGCTGCGGAGCGGTGGTCACGTCGAGCAGGCCGACGCCGTCGACTCGTTCGCCCGCCGACGTCTGGTACCAGTTGCCGAGCACCTGGATGGCCGCGCAGATCGCCAGTACCGGGGCGCCCCGCTCGGCCGCCCGTTGCAGACCCGGATGCCGCTGCAGATGCCGTGTGGCGAGGCGTTGCGCCGAGTCCTCGGCCCCGCCGAGGGTGTACAGGTCCAGGGAATCGGGCACCGGGTCGGTCAGGTTGATCGATACGACCTCGGCGTCGTGGCCGCGCATCCGCAGGCGCTGCCGCAGGACCAGCGCATTGCCGCTGTCGCCGTAGGTGCCCATCACATCGGGCAGTACGAGGCCGATCCGCACGGTGGACTCAGACATGCGCAGCTCCCTTCGCCAGGGCGGTGTTCAGATCCCGGAACGCGGTGTAGTTGGCCAGGACCTCGACCCGTCCGGGCGGGCACGACGCAATGGCCCGGACCGGATCGGCCACCAGCGTGTGCTCGACCCCGGCGTAGGTCAGCCGCACGGCCAGATCGGTGCCGCGTTCGCCGGACGCCACCACCTGCACGCTTTCGAAGTGCTCGAACCGCACATCCCACAGCCACGACAGGTCCTCCCCGTCGGGTACCTGCCCGTTGACCGCGATGACCAGACCGTCGACCGTCGGGTCGATCATCGACAGGGCCTCCTGCCAGCCGGCCGGGTTCTTCGCCAGCAGCATGTGCACCGAGTGCGGACCGACCTGCACGGTCTTGTACCGGCCGGCGACCTCCTCGACGACACCCGCGGCGGCGACGGCCGCGGCCGGATCTGCGCCGAGGGCGACCGCCGCGGCCACCGCCTGCGCGGCGTTGCCCCGATTGGCGCGCCCGGGCAGGGTCAGCGTCATCGGCAGCACCAGCCCGTCCGGGCCGTAGAGATTCTCGTCGTCGACCCACCAATCCGGTTCGGGCCGCGCGAATTCCGAGCCCGTGCTGCGCCAGTGCCCGTCCTCCCACAGGATCGGCTCGCCGGTGCGGGGGCAGCTGACCGAGTCGCCCGCCCACCCGGCACCCGCTGCCACCCACACCACGTTCGGGTGGTCGTAGGCGACGGACGTGACGAGCACGTCGTCGCAGTTCGCGACGACCACCGCGTCCGGGTGCCGTTCGAGACCGGCCCGCAGCTTGCGTTCGATCATGTTGATCTCGCCCACCCGATCGAGCTGATCGCGGCTCAGATTGAGCAGCACGATCGCTTCGGGGTCGAGGGCGTCCGCGACGTGCGGGGTGTGCAACTCGTCGACCTCGATCGCCGCGAGCGGCGCGTCCTGGTTGGCGACCAGCGCCGCGACGATGCCGGCGTCCATGTTCGCCCCGTCGGCCTGGGTGGCGACGGAGTCCATCGTCTCCAGTGCCGCCGCCGTCATCCGGGTGGTGGTGGACTTGCCGTTGGTGCCGGTGACCAGGACGGTGCGCCGGCCCTGGCCGAGCTGCTCCATCAGGCGCGGATCGATCTTCAGCGCGACGAGACCGCCGATCATCGACCCTTTGCCACGTCCCGCCTTCAGCGACGCCCACGAGGCGGCCTTCGCTGCGCGCAGCGCCAGCCGCCCGCGCCCGGTGATTCGAGTGCTTGTACCCACGTCGCGAGTTTTCCACAGCGGACACGGCAGCGCCGCGGCGCCGCCGTGTCCGCGCCGTCACACGCCGCTGCGCCGGTGTGAATCGCTCACAGAACCGTCGGTGCCGGATGCGTCCCCCCAGGTGGCGTGGTCCCCTGGGGCGGGGAGGTGGTCGCCGTGGCGGATGCGGACACAACCAGCGGGAACACGGGTACCTACGTCGTGGTGGGTGACACCACGGTCGCGCGCCGGGTCTGCGCCTCGCTCGTCGCCCTGGGCTGCGCCGTGCGGCACGCGCCGCGGCCCGACGACGAGGAGCTGCGGGCCCTGCTGGACCGGTCGCCGGTCGCCGGGATCGCGGTGCTCCTGCAGGACGACGTGGTCGCGCTGCGGTATGCGCTCGCCGCGGCGCATCTGCAGCCGGACGCACCGATGGTCGCGACGATCTTCGACCGCACGATCGGCGATCAGCTCGCGCGGTTCCTGCCGCAGTGCGACGTGACGTCGCCGGCCGACCTTGCTGCCGCGTCCCTGGCCGGTCCGTGCGTGGCCCCCGACCTGCTGGCCGTGACCTCCACCCGCGAACCGCGCGGCATCCGCGTGGCCGGTGACGTGCTCGACGAGGTGCCGGTGGCGGTGCCGCGCCGCATGGTGTGGCAGCGGTGGGCCGGTCAGCTCACCGCGGTGCTGCGCACGCACGAGACCGGCACGCGCATCCTGCTGGCCGGGCTGCTCGGGCTGGCGGCGGTGCTGTTCGGCGACTGGGCCTGGCTGACCTTCGGGGAGGGCAAAGGAACGATCGACGCGTTCCACGAGGCAGTCCGCGTGGTCACCACGGTCGGACCGGCGGCCGACCCGCACAGCAACGAGGCATACGCCGCGATCGCGTCCACCGCGATGCTGGCGACGATCGTGTTCACCGCCATGTTCACCGCCGGGGTCGTGGACCGGCTGCTGGGCCCGCGCCTGACCGCGTTGTTCGGCCCTCGTTCGCTGCCCCGCTCCGGGCACGTGATCGTCGTGGGCCTCGGGCAGGTGGGTCTGCGACTGTGCCGGGAGCTGCGGGACCTCGGTATCCCGGTGGTGGGTGTCGAGCGGGACACCAATGCGCGCAATCTGCGGCTGGTGCGCGACCTGAACATCCCCGCAGTGGTCGGCGACGGCGGCGACCGCCGGCTGCTCGAGCGCGTCGGGGTCCGTCGGGCGGTCGCGCTCGCCGCGGTGGGGTCCGACGACCGGGACAACGTCGCGGTCTCGCTCGCCGTCCAGGGCATCGCACCGGGCCTGCGGCTGGTGTTGCGCGCCGGGGAGCGCGAGGTGCTCGCCGAGACGGGCTCGCTGCTGCCGCTCGGCGTGATCCGCGACGTGACCAGCCTGAGCGCGACCTACGTGCTCGCGCGCCTGCTCGGTCGCGAACCGCTGGGGGTGGTCGCCGGGGCGGTGCATGTGCACCTGCGCCTCCCGGACGGCCGGTTCGAGGAACTGCCGATCGCGTCGCCGGGTGGCTGCCGGCACGCGCCGGCCGCGGGCGTGGGGACGGGCATGCGACAGCCGGCAGCGGGGTATGCCGGGCGGGTGGGTATGCCGGCGGAGTGAGTACGCCGGAGGGAAACCGACCCGAGGGAAGGGATCGTCGCGATGCTGCTCTCCGTAGGGCACGGACGGCTCGACCGGACGCAGCTGGCCGAGCTGCTGCATTCCGCCGGCGTCGAGTCGCTGGTCGACGTCCGCCGCTTCCCGGGCAGCCGGCGCAACCCGGACCTGTCGAGCGACGCGATGACGCAATGGCTGGCCGATGCCGGCATCGACTACCGGCTCGAGCGGCGGCTCGGCGGCCGGCGGCGGCTCCCTGCCGGGACCACACCCGAGGACTCGTGGTGGCGGGTCGAGCAGTTCGCCGCCTACGCCGCCCACACCCGCACCGAAGAGTTCGCCGACGCGCTCGACGGGCTGCTCGAGGAGTCCGCACGGCGCCGGACCGCGATGATGTGCAGCGAGAGCGTGTGGTGGCGATGCCACCGCCGCCTCGTCGCCGACATCGTCGTGCTGCGTTTCGACCGCGACGTCGAGCACCTCATGCACGACGGCCGCCTACTGGCGCACGAGGCGGCGCCGGGTGCCCGCATGCGGGCGGACGGGCAGGTGGTGTGGGACGGCAGTGGCGCGGACGGTTAGGTACCGGGCTCACTGAAACTGCCGTGCCGCCCGGCACCGCCGGCGAACCGGGACGCGCCCTCGAGCGTGTCGTGCGCCAGGGAGACCGCGCCGTGCCGGAACTCGTTGAGCAGGGCCTGGTCCTCGGCGAGCCCGTGCTGCTCGAGCAGCGAGAGGCGGTCCCGTCGCAGGCAGGTCTGCGGGAAGGCGGCGATCTCGGCCGCGAGCGCCCGGGCCGCGGTGAGTGCCTGGCCGACGGGGACGAGCCGGTTGACCAGCCCGATGCGCAATGCCTCCTCGGCGTCGACGGCGCGGCCGGTCAGGACGAGATCCATCGCGCGGCTCTCGCCGATGAGCCGCGGCAGCCGCACCGTGCCGCCGTCGATCAGCGGCACGCCCCAGCGGCGGCAGAACACCCCCAGCACCGCCCCCTCCTCGGCGACGCGCAGATCGGCCCACAGGGCCAGTTCGAGCCCGCCCGCCACGGCGTGCCCCGAGATCGCGGCGACGACGGGCTTGGACAGCCGCATGCGCGACACACCCATCGGCCCGTCCCCGTCCGGGGCGACCCGGTTCGGCTGTCCCTCGCTGATCGCCTTCAGGTCGGCGCCGGCGCAGAAGGTGCCACCGGTGCCGTGCAGCACGGCGACCGCCGCGTCGTCGTCGGCGTCGAAGGCGCGGAAGGCGCCGGCCAGCGCTTCGGCCGTCGCCCGATCGACGGCGTTGCGCACGTGCGGACGGTTGATGCCGATGCTGGTGACCGGTCCGTCGCGGTCGACCAGCACCGGATCCGACGTCATCGCTCTCGGTCCTGCGGACGGGTGGTCAGGACAGCGCCTTGGCCTTGAGCGCCTGGTACTCGGCTTCGGTGATGGTGCCCGCGTCGAGCAACGCCTTGGCATCGGCGATGTGCTCGGCGGGGGACTTGCCGGCGACCTCGCGGATGTAGCTGTCCTGGGCCTGCTTGACCTGCGCGTATTCCTTAGCGGAGCGCTCGGCCATGCCCTTGCCGTTGACGATCAGGTAGATCAGTGCGGTCAGGAACGGCACGAAGATCAGGAAGACGATCCAGATCGCCTTGATCCAGCCGGACTGCTGGTGGTTGCGGAACAGGTCGCCGATGATCGAGAAGAGCACCATCAGGTACGCGATGAACGCGAAGCTGACGATGATGAACCAGATGATGTCCCAGAAATCCATGTGACGCTCCCTTTCGTGGGGCACGCGCGAGGTGGGAAAACGCGGAATGCGGCGGCACTCCCCGGGGAAGAGTACCGCCGCATTCGTCCGGATTCCTGCCGAATCGACAGGCGTTCGTGGGACTCGAAAGGCTCAGTGCGCCCGGTTCACCGCCGACACCACCGCGCGCAGCGAGGCCGTCGTGATGGACGGTGCGATTCCGGCGCCCCAGACCAGAGCTGTGACGCCGTCGGGCCGGGTCACGTCCGCCTCGACGTACGCGGCGGCGAGCGCGTCGTCGCCGGCCGACATGGCGTGCTCGGCGTAGCCGCGGACGGCCACCTGGTAGCCCAGGGATTCCAGGGCGTCGACGAAGGCCGCGAGCGGCCCGTTGCCGGACCCGGTGATCTCCTGCTCCTTGCCGTGGTACTTCACGACCGCGGTGACGGTGTCGGTGCCGTCGTCGGTCTCGGCCGCCGTGACCTTCTGCCGCATCCGCTCGAGCGGAGTGGTCGGAGCCAGGTACTCCTCGTGGAAGATGTCCCACATCTCCTTGGGGCTGACCTCGCCGCCCTCACCGTCGGTGACCCGCTGCACCGCCTGCGAGAACTCGATCTGCAGCCGCCGCGGCAGGTTCAGGCCGTGGTCGTGCTTCATGATGTACGCCACGCCGCCCTTGCCGGACTGCGAGTTGACCCGGATCACGGCCTCGTAGCTGCGGCCCACGTCCTTCGGGTCGATGGGCAGGTACGGCACCGCCCAGGTCAGGTCGTCGACGTCGGTGCCCGCGGCGTCGGCGTCGGCCTTCATCATGTCCATGCCCTTGTTGATGGCGTCCTGGTGGCTGCCGGAGAAGGCGGTGTAGACCAGGTCGCCGCCGTAGGGGTGCCGCTCGGGCACGGGCAGCTGGTTGCAGTACTCGACGGTGCGGCGGATCTCGTCGATGTCGGAGAAGTCGATCTGCGGATCCACGCCCCGGCTGAACATGTTCAGGCCTAGGGTCACCAGGCACACGTTGCCGGTGCGCTCTCCGTTGCCGAACAGGCAGCCCTCGATGCGGTCGGCGCCGGCCTGGTAGCCCAGTTCGGCGGCCGCGACGCCGGTGCCGCGGTCGTTGTGCGGGTGCAGCGACAGGATGATCGAGTCGCGCTTGGCCAGGTTGCGGTGCATCCACTCGATCGAGTCGGCGTAGACGTTCGGCGTGGCCATCTCGACCGTGGCCGGCAGGTTGATGATCACCGGGTTCTCGGGGGTCGCGCCCAGGGTGTCGACGACCGCGTCGCACACCTCCTTGGCATACGACAGTTCCGTGCCGGTGTACGACTCGGGGGAGTACTCCCACCGCCAGTTCGTGTCGGGGTGGTTCTTCGCCTCTTCGAGCACCAGCTCGGCCGCGTCGGTGGCGATCTTCTTGACCGTGTCCTTGTCCGCCCGGAACACCACGCGGCGCTGCAGGATCGACGTCGAGTTGTAGAAGTGGACGATGGCCGTGTGAGCCCCTGCGCACGCCTCGAAGGTGCGCTTGATCAGTTCGGGACGGGCCTGCGTCAGCACCTGAATGGTGACGTCGTCGGGAATCGCGTTGTCCTCGATGATCTCCCGGACGAAGTCGAAGTCGGTCTGGCTCGCCGACGGGAAGCCGACCTCGATCTCCTTGTAGCCCATGCGTACCAGCAGGTCGAACATGCGCCGCTTGCGGGCGGGGCTCATGGGGTCGATGAGCGCCTGATTGCCGTCACGCAGGTCCACGGCGCACCAGGCGGGTGCCCGGTCGATGATCTTGTCCGGCCAGGTGCGGTCGGGCAGCGTGACCGGCTCGACCTCCTCGGCGAACGGCCGGTACCGGTAGGTCGGCATCGAAGAGTTCTTCTGCTTGTTCCACCCCGGCTGATCAGCGGGAGCGGGCTTGCTCGGCGGCGTGATCGTGCGCGAGCCGGAGGTGAATGCGTCGGCGGGTGACATGACGTAGCTCCAAAAAATGGGGACCGGTGAGTCCGGATGAGGATACGACCGGCGCGACAACACCCCGCGACGGGAAGCCGGTCTGGTCAGATCCCGCCGCGGCGGCCGAGGAGAAGCGCGCGCTGCATGCCAGGCAGTGTACTCGTCGGCCCCGCCGGAGCCCACCCGGAGGTGGGAGGTTCCACGACCGGTCCCCGGCAGCCCGGCTCGCGCGAACGTGACGGGATCGATACGGAGGGCCCAGTCGCGGTCCGTGCCGATCCAATACGTTGACCTCATTCGTCACATGAGCATCACCTGTCACAGAAGTCCTGCGGAAGATGCGATCCGGTCATCCGGACGGGAGGAGAGTCCATGAGCGCGGTCCGGTCGGCGACGACGTTCTCCTCCGCGCTGCTGCTGGCGCTCGGCTGCGCGGTGCCGTTCGCCGCCACCGCTCACGCCGAACCCTGCGGGAATTCCGGACCCGGAAGCAGCGGTTTCGGCAGCAGCAACCCCGGTGCCGGGACACCACAGGGACCCCTTCCGACGCTCACCTCCGGTCCCACCCGCACCGTCGCCTGGGTCACCGGGCCGCGCAGCCCGAACTGGACCGGCACCCGGTTCTCCGTCTCGGGTACCGATCTGGGAATCATGTGGGACAACGGTGAAACCGGCCCCGGCCGCCAGGTGCTCATGGCCTTCGGCGACACCTTCGGCGACTGCTCGGTCGAGGGCGACGAATGGCGCCGCAACATCCTCATGCGCAGCGCGGACACCGATCTGTCGGACGGCATCGCCGTACCCGACCCCCGTCCCGGCGATCGCTATTCCGGTGCGCCGGTGCTCGCCTCCGACCCGAACTTCGCCCGGGAGATCCTCGGCAGCATCGGCATCGACGGCGTCGAGACCACCGTCGTGCCCACCGCCGCCGTTGCCGTCGGCGGCACCCAGTACATCAACTTCATGTCGGTACGCGCCTGGGGCGACCCGGGAGAATGGTGGACCAACGCCTCCGCCCTCGCGTACTCGACCGACAACGGTGAAACGTGGACCGTCGACCCGGCCACCGCGCGGATCAACACACCCGTGGAGGTGCCCGGCGTCCAGCAGCTGGCCGTCGGCAATGCCGGGTTCCAGCAGCACGCGTATGTGAAGCACGAGGGATACGTCTACGACTTCGGCACGCCCAACGGCCGCTTCGGACCGGCCTACGTCTCCCGCGTGCCCGAGGCGCAGATCCGTGACCTCGGCGCTTACGAGTTCTGGACCGGCACCGGCTGGGTGCTCGGCGGAATCGATGCGGCGGTGCCCGTCGTCGACGGCCCGGTCGGCGAGATGTCGGTGCACTGGACCGGCAGCACGTTCGTCCTCCTCTACGGCAACGAGGAAGGCGGCCGGATCGAGATGCGCACGAGCGCGCGGCCGGAGGGCCCGTGGAGCGCGCCGCGCGGGCTCGTCACCAGCGATCGGATCAGCGGCCTGTACGCGCCGTACATCCACCCGTGGTCCAGCGGCAACGATCTCTACTTCGTCGCGTCCCGCTGGAACGACTACAACGTGATGCTGCTGCGCACGACCATCGGGGGATGAGCCGTCCGTCCGGGCTCAGCCCCCGTGACGGATCGTCTCGCGCGGCTCGGCATAACGGACGGTCTCGTACCCGATGAGGACGAGCAGCGCCGCCACCAGGATGCCGAGGGTCGCCAGCGCCGGGACGTGCCCCACCACGGGAAGGAGTGCGAGCAGGACGACCGCCGTCGCCGCCCGGGGAACCTCGACGCGACCATCCGCGTAGGCGCGGAAGAACACCAGGGCGAGGAGATAGAGCGCGGCCCCGCCGTACAGGCCGGCCAGCGGCCAGCCCTGGAGGGGATCGGTGAGCCGATGATGGTTCCCGTCCCCGACGTAGGCGAGGATCTTCTTCAGGCCCAGCGAGAGCATGACGATTCCGATCACCATCGGGAGGTGGGCGTAGCTGTAGCAACGCTGGGCGATCCGGATCAGCCGAGTCCCGGTCGCCGCGTCGAAGGCCTTCTCGACGGCCAGGGATGTGACGTCGAAATACGCCCACCACAGCAGCGCCGAGACGGACAGACCCAGCAGCGACGCGACGATGATCGCCCAGGAGATCGGCAACGCCGCGACGCCGATCCCGATCGAGACGATCGACTCACCGAGGGCGACGATCACCATGAGTCCGTGCCGCTCCGCGAAGTGGCTCACCGAGCGCAGCCGCCATCCGGTGCCCCCGGCCAGGGTGCCGAGGTAGTCGCCCGCCAGGGCGAGGATCCACAGCACCGTCTGTGCGGGTCCGGACAGCTGCGAGGCGATCAGCAGGAACGCCGTTCCCGCCAGCATGCTCGGAAGGAACCGGAGCACCTGCCGCCGCAGCGGCGGATCGTCCCGGCTCAGGACGAGGAACGTCGACAGGTGGATCAGGCGCACGGTGAAGTAGCCGACCGCGAAGATCACCGGTCCGTCGAGGCCACCCGGCATGTCGTCGAACGCCTCGGGAATCGTCAGGGCGACGACGAACACGGCCCCCATCGCGGCGAACATCACCACTCGCATGAGCCCCTCGTCGGCCCGGGCGAGATTGCCCAGCCACGAGTAGCCGACCCACACCCACCACAGCACCGCCATGACGAGGGCGGCGCGCAGCACGTCGACGCCGCTGGTGTCCACCGCCATGAGGTCGGTGACCCGGGTCAAAGCGAAGACGAACACGAGATCGAAGAACAACTCGATGGGGGAGGCGGAGGAACGTTCGTCCACCGCTCGGACCTGGAGGCGCCTGCCGATGCTCACGCCAGGAGATGCTGTCACCGCCCGAGACTGCTGTCACGCCCGACGGTTCCGGCCCTCGCCGCAGGCCGGGATCGGACGGCTGCCGGGTGGCGGGGCAGGTCGGGCCGCATCCCTCCGGGCCGCATCGGTAAGCTGGTCCCCTGGACTTGCACCCAAGACCCCGGAGGTTCGCCAGCGTGGCACTCGTCGTCCAGAAGTACGGAGGATCCTCGGTCGCGACGGCCGAGCGGATCCGGCGCGTCGCTGAACGGATAGTCGAGACCAAGAAGGCGGGCAACGACGTCGTCGTGGTCGTGTCGGCGATGGGCGACACGACCGACGAGCTGCTCGACCTCGCTCAGCAGGTGTGCCCCGCCCCGCCGGCGCGTGAGATGGACATGCTCCTCACCTCCGGTGAGCGCATCTCCAACGCCCTGGTCGCAATGGCGATCCACTCGCTCGGCGCCGAGGCACGCTCGTTCACCGGCTCCCAGGCCGGCGTGATCACGACGGGCAGCCACGGCAACGCGAAGATCATCGACGTCACCCCCGGCCGCGTCCGGACCGCGCTCGACGAGGGCAGCATCGTCCTCGTCGCCGGTTTCCAGGGCGTGAGCCAGGACAGCAAGGACATCACCACCCTCGGCCGCGGCGGGTCCGACACCACCGCCGTCGCCCTGGCCGCGGCGCTGGACGCCGATGTCTGCGAGATCTACACCGACGTCGACGGCGTCTTCACCGCCGACCCGCGCATCGTCAAGGACGCTCAGCGGCTCGAGAAGGTCTCGTTCGAGGAGATGCTCGAGCTCGCGGCCTGCGGCGCGAAGGTGCTCATGCTGCGCTGCGTCGAGTATGCCCGCCGCTACAACGTGCCCGTGCACGTTCGTTCGTCGTACACCACCAAGCCCGGCACCATCGTGTCCGGATCGATGGAGGACATCCCCGTGGAAGAGGCTCTGATCACCGGCGTCGCGCACGATCGCGGCGAGGCCAAGGTCACCGTCGTCGGCCTGCCCGACACTCCCGGCTACGCCGCGAAGGTGTTCCGCGCCGTCGCCGAGGCCGAGATCAACATCGACATGGTGTTGCAGAACATCTCCAAGGTGGAGACCGGCAAGACCGACATCACCTTCACCCTGCCCAAGAGCGACGGCCCGCGTGCCGTCGAGCTGCTGAGCAAGCAGCAGGAGGAGATCGGCTTCACCCAGGTGCTGTTCGACGACCACATCGGCAAGGTCTCGCTCGTCGGTGCCGGCATGAAGAGCCATCCGGGCGTCACGGCGAAGTTCTGCGAGGCTCTCGCGGACGCGGGCATCAACATCGACCTCATCTCGACCTCGGAGATCCGTATCTCGGTGCTCGTCGACGACACCGAACTCGACGACGCGGTGCGCGCCCTGCACGCCGCTTTCGAACTCGGTGGTGACGAGGAAGCCGTCGTCCACGCCGGAACGGGACGGTAGATCATGACCACCATCGCTGTCGTAGGTGCCACCGGCCAGGTCGGCATCGTCATGCGCACCCTGCTCGAGGAGCGCAACTTTCCCGCCGACAAGGTGCGGTTCTTCGCCTCGGCCCGCTCGGCCGGCAAGAAGCTGCCGTTCCGCGGTGAGGAGATCGTCGTGGAGGACGCCGCGGCGACCTCCGACGAGGACCTGAAGGGCATCGACATCGCCCTGTTCTCCGCCGGTGCGACGCTCTCGCGTGCCCAGGCGCCGCGGTTCGCCGCCGCCGGGGCGGTCGTGGTCGACAACTCCTCGGCCTGGCGCAAGGACCCCGAGGTGCCCCTCGTCGTGAGCGAGGTCAACCCGCAGGAGGCGAAGAACCCGCCGAAGGGCATCATCGCCAACCCGAACTGCACCACCATGGCCGCGATGCCGGTCCTGAAGGTGCTGCACGACGAGGCCGGCCTGCAGCGGCTGATCGTCTCGAGCTACCAGGCGGTCTCCGGCAGCGGCATCGCCGGCGTCGAGGAACTGCTCGGTCAGGCCCGCGCCGTCATCGGCGACGCCGAGAAGCTCGTGCACGACGGCAGCGCCGTCGACTTCCCGGCCCCGGACAAGTACGTCGCGCCGATCGCGTTCAACGTCCTGCCGCTCGCGGGTTCGCTCGTCGACGACGGCAGCGGCGAGACCGACGAGGACCAGAAGCTGCGCAACGAGTCCCGCAAGATCCTCGGGCTGCCGGATCTGCTGGTCTCGGGTACCTGCGTGCGTGTGCCGGTGATCACCGGTCACTCGCTGTCGATCAACGCCGAGTTCGAACGTCCCCTGTCGGTGGAGCGCGCGAAGGAACTGCTCGCGAACGCCCCCGGCGTGCGCCTCGTGGACGTTCCGACGCCGCTGCAGGCCGCCGGCCAGGATCCGTCGCTGGTGGGCCGGGTCCGGCAGGACCCGGGCGTGCCGGACGGTCGCGGACTCGCGCTGTTCGTCTCGGGGGACAACCTGCGGAAGGGCGCTGCCCTCAACACCATTCAGATCGCCGAGCTGCTGGTGTAGGTTCTTCGGACGCTCGAAGGGGAGGTTGCCGCGACACGTCGCCGGCAACCTCCCCTTCGGCGTTCTCGGTGGGCGTTCTCGGTGAGTCTTCTCAGGGGGCCGTCGATGCGTAGGCGCGGCGTTCCTGCTCCCGGGTCGACGCCGTGACGTCGGCGGACTCGTCGGCGAGGTACGCGCTGCTGCCGACGAGCATGATGAGCGCGCCCGCGATCCACGCGGTCCAGGCTGCTCCGTCGCCGGCGAACTGTCCGATCCAGGGCGAGATGAACAGG
The DNA here is from genome assembly GCF_057367935.1 of Rhodococcus sp. NS-SX18. Lineage (NCBI taxonomy): Bacteria > Bacillati > Actinomycetota > Actinomycetes > Mycobacteriales > Nocardiaceae > Rhodococcus > Rhodococcus sp. NS-SX18. The sequence continues at coordinate 499,311 of NZ_CM170633.1, forward strand.
ATCAGGCCGACGACGGACAGGGACCAGTGATCCTTGGTGGGATCACGGGCGATCAGCGACCACAGGGCGTAGATCGCGGCGATGGCACCCAGTCCGAGAGTGACGCCGGAGCCGACGGCGGTGGTGTCGAACCACACCGACGCGGTCATGGTGACGATGCCCAGGACCAGAGCGATCGCTCCGGCAAACGAGTTCGAGATCTTCATGTGCGCACCTCTCTTCGAATCGCTACATGTTTCGTAGCTACATAGAGTGTAGCGCTGTTGTAGGATGATCGTCGAAGTCGGGACGGCGGACGGAGTGGTGCATGCGGTCGGGTGAAGGCACTGCCACGCCGGAGGAACGCATCGCCGACGCCGTGCTCGAGCTGCTGCGTCGCAAGGGGCCCAAGGCGGTGACGATCGAGGCCGTGGCCGCACACACGGGCATGGCCCGCACCACCATCTACCGCCGCTACCGCGACCGGGACGAGATGCTCACTGCGGTGATGGAGCCGATCGCGCAACCGTCGCCTCCCGCGCCGGATGCCACCGCGCAGCAGGTGCTCACGTGGCTGGCCGAGCAGTCCCTGCGTTCGGTCGACGGGGGCGTCGGCTTCGGCGGCCTCGCTGCGCTGGTGACCGATGCGGATCCCGCGTTCACCGGTCTCATCCGCTCGGTACTCGTGCGCCACCGCAGCACCTTGACCGAGGTCGTGCGACACCACATCACGCGGGGACTCGTGCGAGCCGACCTCGACGTCGAAACATTTCTGGACTGCATCGTCGGTGCCTACTTCGCGGAACGGGCCCGGAGCGGTGACATCGACGCCGGCTGGAACGAACGGGTCGCGCAGACGCTGCTGCCCGCGTTCGTGCAACCGTGAGGCGGCCTGAAACGAGCGAATGTACCCTTCCCCCTTGTAGATCGACGGAAGGGTGCATTCGCTCGACTGCAGGCGGCGGCCGCTACTCGAACATGCGGTAGACCGCCTCGACGACGACGGCGGGCCGCTCGCTGCCCTCGAGCTCGATCATGCCGTCGATCGTGATCTGCACGCCGCCCTTCGGCAGCTTCTCGAGCGACTTCAGTGTCGCGTCGAGGCGGACCTTGCCACCGGCGGGCACGGGATTGGTGAAGCGGACCTTGTTCAGGCCGTAGTTGACGGCCATAGTGACACTGTCGACCTTCAGGACCTCGCTCCACATCGGGATGATCAGGGAGAGCGTCAGGTAGCCGTGGGCGATGGGCCCACCGAAGGGGCTCTCCTTCTTCGCCCGCTCGACGTCGAGGTGGATCCACTGATGGTCGTCGGTGGCGTCGGCGAAGGTCTGGATCCGGTCCTGCTCGATCGCCATCCACGAGCTGACGCCGAGCGGTTGCCCGACGAATGCCTCGAGGTCGGCCAGGGTGGCGACGTGGGTGGTGGAGGTGGCGGGGATGGTCATGGGGCCTCCTGTGCTCAGCGCTTGATGCCGAGAACGCGCAGTGCGTTCTGCTTGAAGATCATCGGGGCGATCTCGGGTTTGATGTCGAGAGTGGCGAAATCGTTGCGCCATCGATCCACTTGGATGACGGGGAAGTCGGAGCCGAACAGCACCTTGTGGCGCAGCATCGTGTTGGCGGCCTTGACCAGTTGCGGCGGGAAGTACTTCGGGGACCAGCCGGAGAGGTCGATGTAGACGTTGGCCTTGTGGGTGGCGATGGAGATCTGCGCGTCGACCCACGGTACCGCGGGGTGGGCCATGACGATGGTCAGGTCGGGGAAGTCGGCGGCGACGTCGTCGAGCAGCATGGGGTCGGAGTAGCGCAGCTTGATGCCGTGCCCGCCGGGCATTCCGGCGCCGATACCGGTCTGGCCGGTGTGGAACAGGGCGGGCACGCCGGCCTCGACGAGAGCCTCGTAGAGGGGGTAGAACTGCCGGTCGTTCGGCTCGAAGCCCTGCATGCTGGGGTGGAACTTGAAGCCTTTGACGCCGTACTCGTCGATCAGGCGGCGCGCCCGTTTCACAGCGGCCTTGCCCTGCAGTGGGTCGACGGAGCCGAAGGGGATGAGCACGTCGTTGTGGGTGGCGGCGAGCTCGGCGATCTCCTCGACCGAGTTGGGGGCGTGGCCCGTGGCGGACTGGGCATCGACGGTGAACACGACGGCGGCCATGTTGCGTTGCCGGTAGTGCTCGGCGATGGAGTCGATGGTGGGGGTGCGTTCCTCGCCGGACTTGAAGTACTTCTCCGAGGCCGCCATCAGCTCGTCGTCCATGGAGCGGTGTCCGCAGCCGTCGATCTCGACGTGGGTGTGGATGTCGATCGCCTCGATCGCCTCGAAGTCGATCCCGTATTCGTAGCGGCTCACTTGGCGAGCACCTCCTCGGGGAATTCCTCGCCGACGGACTCGACGCGGTCGGCGAACACGATGGGCCACTGCGCGGCCACGTCGTCGGCGGAGAAGCCGCCGTCGTGGAAGGCGGTGGCGGTCAGCTGCGGGTGCGACCACAGCGCCAGGCGGTCGCCGCCGACGGAGAACGCCTGCCCGGTGATGTCGGCGGCGTCGTCGGAGGCGAGGAAGGCGATCAGGCCGGCGACGTCCTGCGGGGTGCCCATGCCGACCTCGCGGCGGATCACCGCGGGCAGCTCACCGGTCTGCTTCATCTGCTCGATGTAGGGCGCGAAGATCGGCACGGTCTCGGTCATCGCGGTGACGGCGACGGGGCACACGGCGTTGGCGGTGATCCCGGCGCGCTGCAGTTCCATCGCCCAGGTGCGGACCATCCCGACCACGGCGGCCTTGGCGCCGGAGTAGTTGGTCTGCCCGAAGTTGCCGCGCTGCCCGGCCGGGGAACCGATGGCGATGATGCGGCCGCCGTCGCCCTGCTCACGGAAGCGCAGCACGGCCTCGCGCACGCACGTGAACGTGCCGCGCAGGTGCACGTCGATCACGGCGTCGAAGTCGTCGTCGGTCATCTTCCACAGCACCTTGTCGCGCAGGATGCCGGCGTTGGTCACCATCACGTCGAGGCGGCCGAAGTGCTCGACCGCGGCGGCGACGAGCTGCTTCGCCGTCTCGGTCGGCCCGACCGGGGCGACGACGGCGACGGCGCGTCCACCCGCGGCGGTGATCGTCGCGACGGCGGCATCGGCGGTGCCCTGGTCGACGTCGTTGATCACGACCGCGGCGCCGTGACGTGCCAGCTCGGTGGCGTAGGCAAGGCCGAGGCCCTGTCCGCTACCGGTGACGACGGCGACTTTGTTGCTGAGGTCCACGAGATCCTCCGTTGCTCGAACCGATGTACTCCCAATCACATGGGAACATCTACTATTGAAAATGTCAACGATTGAGGAACTGATACCCTGAGGGTCGCGACGAAAGGCTGCCGGAATGGAACGTCGACGCGTCCTCGAGGACGACCTGGGATTTCTGCTGACGCGTGCCAGTGCGATGGTGGTGCGATCGGTGAACGAGGCCCTCGCCCCGCTCGGGCTGCGGGTGCGCCCCTATACGGTGCTCTCCCTCGCATGCGACGAACCTGCCGGTGTGGCGCAGCGCCGCATCGCCGCGGACATGGGGCTCGACCCCAGTCAGATCGTCGCGATCGTCGACGAACTCGAGAGCCGGAATCTCGTCGCCCGTACTGCTGATCCGGGAGACCGGCGCAACAAGCTCGTCGTCGCCACCGACGAGGGCCGAAAGCTCTGCGACGAGGCGCGCCGACTCAGCGAGGAGGTGTCGGCGCGGCATTTCGCCGGAGCCGACCCGGCGCTGCTCGACGAAATGCGAAAGGTGCTGGGCCGCATGGTATTTCCTGAGTCGGTGGACGCCGTCCGGTGACTGCCCGCTCGTCGCCGAGCGCGGACGGGGCGTCCGGGGTATGGAGGTGTCGACCCATCGAGGGTCGGCGGGGTATCAGCAGCCTGACGAGCTGGCTGAGGTGCGGACCGGCGTGCGCTCCAGCCGTCTCGGCGTCGTGGGGCAGACCGGCCTCGGCGCAGTCGAGCCGAAATCGGCGGAGCATGTCCACGCTGCCGTCGGAACACACCAGGGGGTAGCCGGCCTCGAGCAGTCGGAGGGTGCCGAAGCCGGTACCGACGGCACAGTCGAGAACCGGACCGTTCAGGCCGACGGTGTCGAACGCAGCGACGGACTGAGCCACGAAACGGTCCTCGTCGGCACACACGCGCAGGTAGGTGTCGATGATCTCGGACGGATGCTCGACGACGGAAGTAGTGGTCACAGGCCCTCCGTCGCGACGAGGTGCTCGACGAGGCGGCGCAGTTGCCCGCGGTCGATCCTGCTGTTGTGCCGCGGGTCGGTCGGTAGCGCGGTGGACAGGTGCACCGGGGTGGGCCGGGGCAAGTGCAGTCGCTGGGCGAGGGCGGCCATGGTGTCGAGGTCGACGGCGCGGGGATCCTCGTCGTGGGGAAAGACGTAGAACAGGCGGTCGAGATCCTCGAGATGCACCACTGCGCTGAGCAGGAACCCGGTGACCATGTTCCACATCTGTTCGAGCGCATCGGGATGGATCGGGCCGTGTCGGGAGTCGACGACGTCCTTTACACGACACAGGTACCACACCAGGCCCGACGGATCGATATAGCCGAAATCCCCGGTACGATGCCAAATCTCACCGGTTCCCGTGTCGCGAAGTTTGGCGGCGCGCACGGCGTCGTCGCGGTGGAAATAGGTGGTGCTCACCCGAGCGCCGGAAACGACGATCTCTCCGGTCCGGTCGGCAGGGAGGCCGTCGAGCGCTACGTCGAAGTACGGCCCCTCGAGCTGCGGTTCGACGACAGCGACGTCCATGTCCGCGGCCGGCCGTCCGAGCGGGGTGCCCTTGCCCGTCCAGGTTCCGAGTTTCGAACGGTATACGTGCTCGTCGGCGCCGATCAGGGTGATCGGCATCAACGCTTCAGTGCTCGCATACGGCACCACGACCTCGGCCGGGGCGAGCCTGTCCTGCATGCGTTCGACCAGCCGGGCACCGATGGCCGAACCCGCGGTGGCCACCCGCCGCAACGCCGGGGCGGGCAGGTGATGCTGATCCGTATAGGTGATCAGGCGATGCCACACCAGTGGCGAAGCGAACAGGTAGTCGCTGCTCGAGCCGGCCAGCTGCTGGTAGAGCGCAGCGACGTCGAGACGGGCGGGTTGAACGGTGGCCAGGTCCGGCAACACCACGCGTCGGCCCATGACCACGGCCACCAGCGCCAGGTGCGGAAACAGGCAGAACTCGGAGGAGATCTCGTCGCTGCGGTAGTAGCGCATCTGCGAGGCGAGTTCGCGCGAGGTCCACGGCACACCCTTGGGGATGCCCGTGGTTCCGCTGGTGTAGAGCAACAACACGGTATCGGCGATGTCCCACTGCCTTTCGCTCCGACTCGGGTCGGGCAGAACCGTACCGAGGTGATCGATGTCGAAGCCGGCGCTCGTCGGGGCACAGACGATGCCGTCGTAGAGATCCACTCCGGGACAAGGCAGCTCGGAGACCCACACAGGAGCTTCGAGGTCGGTCAGGCACGCGGCCAGCATGTCCGGGGGCTGGTTGGGGTCGAGGAACGCGGGGACTGCTCCCACCATGAATGCGCCGTAGCAGTACGCGATCAGCTCGACCCCCAGCGGCAGCGTCACCACCACGTTGTCGCCTGCCCGTACACCCAACTGGTGCAGGTGCGTCCCTGCGGACTCGGCCGCGTGCTGGATGCCGGAAAACGAGTGCTGCGACGACGAGCGCAGATCGGTCGCCGCGATCCGATCGGGGCACTCGAAGCATGAAGTGGCCAGCCCGTCCAGAAGTGCATGTCCGGACGTGACGACGATGTGGCGAGAATGCATGACCCCCCTCGGTGGAACCGAAATTGCATGACGGCGTGATACAAGTAGGAAAACTGCGCGTGAAGCCGTCCAGATCCCGAACTGTCGTTCGGACCCCTCGAATGTCGTATCCCCCCGGAACCCCACCCGCGCAAGATGGTACGGCGGGGGGAACGTGAATGCCTGTCGGATGAACATGATCTCCGACACGGAGATTCCGGCGGCCGAGCTACGTCGAAGTTGTCTCGGGGCCACTTCTGCAAGTGCCTGTAATCCCTGAGCGAACGGGACGACAACGCTCGGCCCCGCATCGCAGTCCACAGGGGCACTGGCGCTCGGGGAGCGACTCGGTCAGGATCGACAGGTGGACCGCGCCGCCAGACTCACGCTCGCCGTCGAACGACAGGACGGTTGCTGCCTGTGGTGTGGCCGGCGGTTCGGACCGTTGATTCCGCCGACCACCGAACATCTCGTGCCACGAGTCAAGGGCGGTCCCAGCATCGCGGCCAACGAGGCCGCCGCGTGTCGGCGATGCAACGCCGACCGCGGTCACCGGGGTCCGGTCGAGTGGCTCGCCGAGTGCCGGAACCGGCACGGCTGGGCCCCGCAGGCGAGCCTGCTCGCGACGCTCCTGAACGCGCTGGACCTCGAACTCGACAGCGTGGGTGGACATCGCCGCGCCAAGCGATACCTGGCCGGCCAGCTGCGACGCTGCCGGAGCAGCTGCTGAGGCGTGCGGGGTGGGTCGTCGCGGAACGATGGAGGCGAGGAGTCAGAACAGGATCTCTCTGAGGTAGGCGGTGATCATGGCTGTCAGCTGGTCCGCGACCACGTCCGGCTCGATCGGTGGCTGATCGAGCACATAACCGACCGCGACGTTCTCGACGGTGCGGACGAGCATCCACGCGATGGCATCGGGATGCTCGATCCGGCGCCGGCCGGGGTTGAAGCGCAGCCACATCGCCAGCAGCGCGTCGATGCGGTGTTCGAACGCGACCAGCCGGCTGTCCGGCGTGCGGGGGAGTTGCTCGACGAGCACGCGCAGCAGTCGGGGGTTCTCGCCGAGCGCCTCGAGCAACACCCGCATGTTGGTCCGCACCGATTCGGTCCAGGTGGGGGCGTCGAGCGCGTCGGTGAACACGTGCGAAATGCGAGTCTGCACCTCCTCGGTCCACCGGTCGACGACTTCGGCCACGATGGCGTCCTTGCCGGGGAAGTACTGGTACAGCGAGCCGGGGCTGATGCCGGCCGCGGCGGCGATCCGGTTGGTGGAGGCGCCCTCGTAGCCGTGGGTGAGCAGGACTTCCCGGCCGGCGGTCACGATGCGCTCGACCATCGCCTGGGAGCGGCGTTGTTGCGGCACCCGGCGCAGCCGATTCTGCTCCGCCGGCCTCACCGGCGCCGCCCGAACGCGAATTGAACGCGAGTATTTGCTCGTGTCAGCATCGGCTCATGGTGGCACACGAGATTCGGCAGGACCCGCAGGCGGCCCGCTACCCGAGCCGGTACGCCGGCATCCGGCCCAGGAACCAGCGCATCGGACGCCCCCTGCGCGCCTACGCGCGGATCGACGCCGTCGACGAGGAACTGCTCGACCGGATCGGCCGGCGGATGTTCGCCCGCGACGAGGTGGGCGCCGATCTGGTGCATGCGATGCGCCGCCCCCGGACGGACGCCGAGCGGGTGAGCATGGCGCAGTTCCATCGGGCGCTCGAGCACGGCATCGACGCGGTGCCGGATGCGCCGGAGGCTCTGCGGCGGTTCTTCGCCGTGGTCGACGACCTCCCGGAGTGGGTGGACTTCGACCTGCTGGAGAAGGGCGCCCGGGCCTTCCGCAGGATGGGCCGCAGCCGCATCGACGTGCTGCTCCAGTTGTCGCTCATCGGCGGCTACCGGTTCGGCGGACCGCCGGATCTGCTCGTCGAGACCGGGGGCCTGACCGGTTCGACCGCAATGCGGCGCCTCGGCGAAACGCAGAAGTGGGGAACCGCGGTCGGCGAGCCGGGCGGGATGCGCAGGAACGGTCAGGGATTCAAGCTCACGGTGCACGTGCGCGCGATGCATGCGCTGATCAACCACCAGTTCGAGACCAACGGCCGATGGGACGTCCAACGCTGGGGTCTGCCGATCAACCAGACCGACCAGGCGGCAACTCTCGGGCTGTTCAACGGCACGCTGCTGCTCGGCATGCGGGCACTCGGGTACTACGTCACTCGTGAGGAGTCCCGGGCGGTGATGCACCTGTGGAAGTACGTCGGATGGCTCATGGGCATCGACGAGGACTGGCTGTTCGACACCGAACGCGAGCAGCACGTGTTCAACTACCACGTGCTGCTGGTGCAGGACGACGTCACGCCCGCGGGTGCCGCGTTGTCCGGAGCCCTCGTGGAGGGCCAGCGCACCCTCGACTACGGGAGGTTCGGCGACGTGCGCGGCCGGTACGAGCGGCAGCGCCTGCTGAGCATGCTCCGGTACTTCCTCGGGACGCAGAGCCTGCGGGAGCTGGATCTGCCCGTCGCCTCGGCTTGGGCCGTTCCTGCCGTGCTGGTCAAGAACGTCGTCGCCTCCACGGTGGTCGCCCGCACGCGCACCGGCAGGCGGTTCCTCGAACGGGCCGGCGACCGGGCCGCCCGGCGTGAACTCGCCTCGAAGTTCGGGGCATCGAGGCCCGCCGTCGGCGCGCTGCCCGGCTGAGCGGTCCGTCCGCTCGGCAGCCGGGACGGTCGCGTCGCCGCTGTCGGCTAGGCTTGTTCCGGCAAGCCGGACCGCCCGTTCTCCGCTGAAGCGGGCGGCGGTCGTCGAGAAATTCGGGTGAAAGACGTTGACGGACTCTGGGGAACTGAGCATCGCGCCGCTGGTGCGCTCGACCGACGGTAGTGACGACACCGCCAAGGTGGTCGCCGACCTCGTCAATGCCGTCTATGCCGTCGCCGAGGACGGCATGTGGCCGGAGGGGGCCACCCGGACGTCGGCGACCGAGATCGCCCAATGTGCCGGTGCCGGTCAGCTCTTCGTCGCATCGTTCGGCGACCGGATCGTGGGCTGCGTGAAGGTGGTGCAACTCGATGCCCGCGTCGCCGAGTTCGGGATGCTCGCCGCCGACCCGGAGGTGCGGGGCGCAGGCATCGGCAGTGCCCTCGTGCGGTTCGCCGAGTCCCACGCTGCGCGGCTCGGGAACGAGATCATGCAGCTCGAGATCATCCAGCCCAGAGACTTCGAGCACCCGTCGAAGGTGTTCCTGTCGCAGTGGTATCCGCGAATGGGATACGTGCCGGTGCGGATGGAGGGCCCCGAGGTCATGTACCCCGAACTGGTTCCGCTGCTCGCCGTTCCGTGCGACGTCGTCGTCTTCCACAAGCGGCTCGGCTGACCGGTCCGTCTCCGCGTGGCGCCCGCCGCGGGCGACGGCGACGTGCTTCCATGGTCGGACGAGTTCCGCGAGGAGGCGAGATGACGAGCAACCGTATCGGCCGCCGTACCCGGCGAGCGGGAGCAACGCTGCTGCTGACGGCCGCCGCAGTCTTCGGCGCATCCGGCCCGGCGACGGCCCAGGACGAGTGGCCCGAGATTCCGTCCTATCCGACACCGATGGTGCCCTACGAGACCAAGGACTTCCTGACCCCTGCGGACCTCGACTACTGGAATCCGCTGGTGAACCGGAATCGGCTCACGTCACCGTTCGGCACCGGCACCCGGATCGTCTGCGTCGGGTTCCACGGCGTGACCACCGACTGCTGGCAAGCGGATGGAAACGGTCAGCCGCACAAGCTGATCCGACTGCCCGCCAACCTCCCGAACGTCACCGGTTCGAGTCTGCCGGGCGGCGGACCCGGGCACTTCGTCTACCCGATCCTGTGAACCCGCGGGCGCCTCAGCCGGTGAACAACACCGCCGCCTGAGCCGGCAACCGGGCGCCGTCCTTGCGGCGGAACAGTTCCGCCGGCCGGCCGGTGCCCGGACTCGACATGCGCCCGGTGCTGTCGAGAGCGTCGACGACGTGGCGGCGGAACGAGTCCTTCTGCAGCGGAAGGCCGAATACCACCTCGTACAGCCGCCGCAATTCGAGGACGGTGAACTCGTCGCCGAGCAGCCCGTCGGGATCGACCCGCTGCGCGTAGCGTGCCCGCAGATCCGCGACGGCCGCGGCCACCATCTCGGAATGATCGAAAGCCAGCGGCTGCCCGGCCTTTCCGTCGCGCACGCCCACGAGGAGGGCGCGGGGCGGGAGGTCCTCGCGGGGCACCGCCGCGGCATGGGCGATGGAGATCACCCATCCGCGCGGGTCCCGGTCGGGGGCGTCGAACGCACCGATCTGGTGGAATCGGATGCCGGTGAGGTTCGTCTTGTCGCGCAGTACGCGCCGGGCGGCGTCGGCGAGCCGTTCGCGTTCGCGGAGAAATGTGCCGGGCAGGGCGAGGAGGTCGTGGCCGTGCTCGACGGCCAGCACCCGGAGTTCGCCGTCGGAACAGGTCAGCACAGCGACGTCCACCGCGGCCGACGGGTGCGGATAGTCGGCCAGCGTCCGGCCGGTCTCGTCCGTCCACTCGTTCACGGTTGCACCTTAGCGCCGATATGATCTAAATTGATAGCGCAGATTTGATCGAAGGGTGGAGCGGGCGATGACATTGACGACACGACAGTGCGATCGGGCGGTGGGGGTGCTGCTGGCGACGGCGGCCGGGGACGCCCTCGGCGCCGGCTACGAGTTCACGCACCCCGCTGCGGACGCGGAGATCGACATGGTCGGCGGCGGCGTGTTCGGGTGGGAACCGGGGGAGTGGACCGACGACACCGCGATGGCCGTCGCCGTCGCCGAGGTCGCGGCCACAGGCGTCGACCTCGCCGGCGCCGCCGGCCTCGACGCGGTGGCGGCGCAGTTCGTGCGGTGGTTCGACTCGCACCCGAAGGACATCGGCAACCAGACCCGCGCGGTGCTTTCGCACCGCCCCGCGGGGGGCGCCGCGATGCAGGCCCGTGCCCGCGCCGTCCCCGGCCGCAAGGGCGGCAACGGCGCTCTCATGCGCACCGCCCCCGTCGCCCTGTCCTGTCTCGGCGCGGGCGGTGCGGACGCTGCGCTCGTCGCCGCGGGGCAGGTGGCTTTGCTGACCCATGACGACCCGCAGGCGGTCCAGGCCTGCCGGCTGTGGACGTACGCGATCCGCCACGCCGTCCTGCACGGCACCTTCGACGGTGTCCGCGGGTACCTGCAGGTCTGCCCCGCCGACGTCGCCGGCTACTGGGGTCCGTTGCTCGACCGGGCCGAGCGCGGCTCGCCCGACGACTTCGCGAACAACGGATGGACCGTCCACGCCCTGCAGACCGCGTGGTGGGCGATCAGCACGACCGACGATTCCGACCCCGGGCACCTGCAGCGCGCACTCGAGGCCGCGGTCCGCGCCGGTGGTGACACCGACACCACCGCGGCCATCGCGGGCGGACTGCTCGGCGCTCGCTGGGGCGCCTCGGCGGTCCCGGATCGTTGGCGACGCATCCTGCACGGCTGGCCCGGGCACACCGCGCACGACCTGACCCGGCTGGCCACGGCGGCCGCCCGGGAGGGATACGGTCGTCCCGCCGCCGTCCCCGCTCGTCCCACTACGTTCCAGGAGCAGTCGTGACCCTCATCGACGTCGTCCACGGCGACATCACCGCCCAGCACGTCGACGCGATCGTCAACGCCGCCAAGTCCTCACTCCTCGGAGGCGGCGGCGTCGACGGCGCCATCCACCACGCCGGCGGTCCGGAGATCCTCGCCGCCTGCAAGGCCCTGCGCGCGACGACCCTGCCCAACGGCCTGGACGTGGGTGCGGCGGTAGCCACCACCGCCGGAAAGCTCCCGGCGCGCTGGGTGATCCACACCGTCGGACCGGTCTACTCGCCCCACGAGGACCGCTCGCGCCTTCTGCGGTCGGCCTACACCCGCAGTCTCGCCGTCGCCGACACCGTCGGCGCCCGCACCGTCGCGTTCCCGCTCATCTCCGCCGGTGCCTACGGCTGGCCGAAGGAGGACGCGATCCGGCAGGCGGTCACGGCCCTGACCTCCGCCCGGACCGCCGTCGAGATCGTCACACTCGTCGCGTTCGACCGGAGCGTCGCCGAACTGATGCGCCGCACGTTGCCCTAGGACGCCGGCGCCGAAACGGTTGTGCGGTGCTCAGGGCATCGACGGTTCCTGCGAGGGGAGGGTGAACACACAACTCTCGCCGGAGCCGAGTTCGCAGATCTGGCCGTCGAGACCCACCCGGACGGGTCCGTGGAACCCCTCGGACTGGGCGAGCACCGTCAGTTCGCCGCCCACGATGCGCACCCGTAGCGGGGTGCCGCGGAACCGGATCGAGAAGGACACGCCGTCGAGCCGGTCCACGAGCCGGGGCCGGAACAGCAGCACGCCGTTGTAGACCCGGGCGCCGACGAAGCTGCTCTGCAGCAGGTCCAGCGTGCCGGACATGACGCCCATGTGGATGCCTTCCTTGGTGGTTCCACCTTGGATGTCGCTGACGTCGCTCTCGAGCGCCAGCATGAAGCGCTCCCACGAGCTGGGCGGATGGATGTCGGCAAGTACTCCGGCGAAGGTGACGTGGCTGAGCGTCGACCCGTGCGAGGTCCGCTGGTCGTAGTACTCGATGGTGCGACGGGCCAGCTCCTGGTCGTACGGGTAGCCCAGCCGCTCGAACGTCGCATGCAGTTCGTCGTCGTCGAGCAGGAAGAACAACATGACCGTGTCGGCCTGCTTGGCCATCTTGAACCGGTTCGGATCCTCGCCCTCCGCCCGGAGGATGCGATCGAGCCGCTGGATGTTGGGGTATGCGGCGCGGTAGTGCTCCCAGTCGAGTTCCTCGAGTTCGTCGTAGCCCTCGAACTGGCTGACGACGCCCTCGTGGAAGGGCACGAACATCCGCCGGCTCATGTCGTCCCACGTGCGCAGCTCCTCGTCGGTGACCGCGAGCTGGGCGAGCAGGGCGCGCCGTCGGCTGGCCGAGAGCGAGTCGAGCACCGCCGGGACCGTCGCCATGATCCAGGCCACCATGACGTTGGTGTAGGCGTTGTTGCGCAGGCCCGCCTCGGCCGCGCCGGGGTGGCGTTCGTGGAACTCGTCCGGCCCCATCACGCCGTGGATCTCGTACCGTTCGCGCTCGGGGTTGTAGTGGGTCGCCGACGCCCAGAACCGGGCGATCTCGAGCATCAGCTCGGCGCCGTAGTCGGCCAGGAACTCCGTGTCGTCGGTCGCCTGCAGGAAGCGCCACACGTTGTAGAAGATCGCCGCGTTGACGTGCCGCTGATTCCGGCTGAGGTCTGGATCCCACTGCCCGGAAAGGGGATTGAGATGGACGGCCTGAGTCTCCTCGGTGCCGTCGCTGCCGCTCTGCCAGGGGAACATCGCGCCCCGGTACCCGGCTTCCTCGGCCGCGGCCTGGGCCTCGGACAGCCGGCGGTACCGGTAGAGCAGCAGGCTCCGGGTCACCTCCGGCATCCGCAGGTTCAGGAACGGCTGGATGTACATCTCGTCCCAGAACACGTGCCCCCGGTACGCCTCTCCGTTGAGGCCGCGCGCCGGCACGCCGACGTCGTGCCGCGCCGTGTGCCGGGAACAGACCTGCAGCACGTGCGCGACGTGCAGCCGCAGCAGGAGGTCGGCCCGGGGTTCGCTGGGCAGCCGGACGTCGCAGATGTCCCACAACTCGTCCCACGCCGCTTCGTGCTCGGCATACGCGGGGGCGAAATCCGGGTACCGCAGCACGTGCCGGCCGGACGCGGCCAGCGCCTCGGTGATCGCATTGTCCCGGGAGGTGAACAGCGACACCATCTTCTCCACACGCGTCGGCCGGCCCTGCTCGACGTCGAAGGAGAGCACCTGCTGGATGTAGTCCTCCATCTGGTACAGCGAGCGGTCGACCTCCAGGGGGCCGTCGTCGTAGCCCTCTCCGCGGAAGACCCGGGTGCGTGCGGCCTCGGCGATGTAGATGTCGGACTGCCGGGTCTGCACGCGCAGTGCGATGGTCTCGTTGCCGAAGGTGCGCGGGGACACCGGATCCAGGTGGCGGCCCTCGAGCTGCCGGTAGCGGGCGACGATCTGGTTCGTGACGCGGCCGTCCAGTGCCGAGACCACCTCCACCGCACCGGACCAGTTCTCCGGCACGAGCGTCCACTCGATCCCGGCCTGATGGCTCTGCGCCATGCTCACGAAGCGACGGCTCCGCAGGGTGGTCTCCCGCCCGAACCGGTCCCGGAATCGCAGCTCGCGCTTCACCGTGGCGAGCCGGATGTCGTAGGTGTGCCGATAGGACAGCACGTCGACGTCGTCGAGCCGGACGGCGTCCCCGCCTTCGATACGAAGCTTGAGGACCAGCCAGTTCGAGACGTTGACCAGGTCCTCGTTCAGCACCGGGCGTCCGCCCATGATGGTGGTCTCGCGGTTGTAGATCCCGTGCACGTAGGTGCCGGGGTAGTGGATGGGACTCATGTCCTCCCACTCGGCGGTGCCGCGCGTGCAGAAGTAACCGTTCCCGGTGGAGGTCAGCGCCTCCCGCAGTCCCTCCGACGCGCTGTCGAACCGGTCGTAGTCGAGTCCGAACTTCGGGTCCTGCACGACGTCCCCCTGGATGTCCCTGGGCGTGGTCCCCCGATCACCGCGCCAGTGTGGTCAAGAAGCGCTCCACCTCGTCGACGGAGGCGAGTGCGAACTCGGCGGCCGTGTTCCGGCCCGCCATCTCCGGATCGTCCGGCCGGCCCACGAGGATGCCGATCCCCCGGCCGCGCAACGCCCGGAAGGCGTCCTCGTCGGTGATGTCGTCGCCCAGGTACACCGGGACCGTGTCGGCGGAGTCGAGGCCGAGAACGTCGACGAGGTACAGCACCGCCCGGCCCTTGTCCCAGTCGATGGCGGGTGCGAGTTCGTACACCATCTTCCCTGGGGTGACCTTCAGTTCGCCGTGATGGTCGGTGAGCAGCGTCTGCACGATCGCCTCGATCCGGTTCCGGTCCGCGGGGTCGACGAGCCGGTAGTGCACCGCGACCGACGCGCGCTTCGGCTCCACCAACGCACCCGGGATCGTCCCGGTCTCGGTGCGGAGCCGCTCGGTCACCGCGGCGACGAGGTCCGCGAACCGGGCCACGCGGTCGTCGGAGACGGAGCCGCGCTGCGGAGTCCAGATGTCGAAGCCGTGGCTGCCGGCCACCACCAGGTCGTCGACGCCCATCAGCTGCTGCACCACAGCCCGGTCCCGGCCGGTCACGACGCACACCGGACACCGTGATGCGAGGTCGCGGACGACGGTACGCATGCCGTCCGAGATCACGGCGTCCTCGGGCCGCGACACGATCGGAGTGAGCACTCCGTCGTAGTCGAGGAACACCGCCGGCCGGCACGCCGCCAGCCGGCGGGTCAGGTCTTCGTTCCCCAGCGCGCGAGGCAGGTCGCGGACCGAAGTTTCCTCCATTGTCGGAGCACCCCCTGTGACGCGGCGGACGCCGCGCGTGCGGCGCGGCCACGGTCTACCCCTCCTACTGTAGGGCCGGCTCGTGGGGCGAGGGACCATCCGGTCCGCACACGGGGTACGGCTGTGGGCACAACGACGGCCCCCGGGTTCGTAGACTCCATCCCATGACGTCCGGCGCAATGTTCGACCCCGCCGACGTGCAGCGCGCCGTTGCGGCACTGCACACGCCGGACATCGACCGGTGGGCCCACCGCTTCGAACTGTTGTCGGACGTGAACCGGCTGCGCTTGCTGCTGTGCCTGCACCACGCGCCGGGCATCTGTGTCACCGACCTTGCCGCAGCCCTGGAGATGACCGGCACCGCGGTGTCCCACGCGCTGCGCCTGCTGCGCAACCAGGGCTGGGTGGCGGCGGAACGTGAGGGTCGAATGGTGCGGTACCGCCTCGTGGACGAGACGGTCCACGAGTTGCTGCATTCGATCGGCGCGACCCACCAGCACGCCGGGCACACACACCCGGACCGTGGCCACGCCGGCCCGGAGAGTGGAAGCATCTGATTCCGCGTCCCCGAGGCGGGCCCACGGCCTATCGTGGAGACGAGCCCGTGAGGTGGGCGGAGTGGGGCCGCGATGCACGAATTGTCGATCGCGCAGAGCGTCGTGGACGCGGTGTGCGAGCACGCCGGCGACCGTCGCGTGCACAGTGTGCGCGTCGCGGTGGGAGCGCTGTGTGCCGTGATCCCCGACTCGATGCTGTTCTGCTTCGAGCTGGTCACGGTGGGCACCGTCGCGGAAGGTGCGCGATTGGACATCGAGACGCCCGCCGGTGTCGGGCAGTGCCGGGACTGCGGTGCAGAATTCGCTCTGTCGGATCCGATCCTGTTGTGCTCCTGTGGAAGTGCCGATGTCGAAGTGCGGTCGGGCCGCGAGCTTCGAATCGTGTCGATGGAGGTGAGCTGAAGCGATGTGTGCCACCTGTGGCTGTGACGACGAGGCGGGGCCGCGGATCACGGTGCCGCACGAGCACGACCTTCCTCACGGCCACGGCCACGGCCACGGCCACGGCCACGGCCACGGCCACGGCCACGGCCACGGCCACGGTGACGGGCACGAGCACGAGCACGGGCACGACGGTGCGCCGGTGCAGACCGAGACCGTCACGCTCGAACAGCAGGTGCTCGCGAAGAACGACCTGCTCGCCGAGCGTACGCGGGGGTGGCTCGCGGGTCGCGGCGTGACGGCGATCAACGTGATGAGTTCACCGGGGGCCGGCAAGACCACCCTGCTCGAACGAACGATCCGGGAGTTGTCCGGCTCTGCGCCGATCGCGGTGATCGAGGGCGACCAGGAGACCCTGCTCGATGCCGAGCGCATCCGCTCGGCGGGATGTGTCGCGGTGCAGGTCAATACCGGCGCCGGATGCCATCTCGACGCACAGATGATGCATGACGCGCTCATCGCCCTGGATCCGGCTCCGGGCACGCTGGTGTTCGTCGAGAACGTGGGCAATCTGGTGTGCCCGGCCCTCTTCGACCTGGGGGAGCAGGCCAAGGTGGTGATCATCTCGACGCCGGAGGGAACGGACAAACCGCTCAAGTATCCGCACATCTTCGCGGTCGCCGATCTCGTCGTCGTCAACAAGGTCGACCTGCTGCCGTACGTCGACTTCGAGCTCGAAACCTGTGGCCTCCACGCCGGATCGGTCAACCCCGGCGTGGAGGTGCTCGCGGTGTCGGCCTCCACGGGGGAGGGCATGGAGGCGTGGTACCGCTGGATCGCCGACCGCCGGTCGGGACGATCATGATTCGTTGACATCCCTCCGGAACGGGGCGTTAATAGAGAAAGCGCCGCGCAAGTGGGCCGAAGGTCGACTCCTGCGGCGCAGGAGCGTGGGGCGCTCCGGAAAGTGGTCGGCATGCCCACACCCGAAGCTCAGGCGGCCGAAGAGGCCTTGATCCACGTGCTGTGGATCAACGCCGGGCTCAGTTGTGACGGCGATTCCGTGGCTCTCACCGCCGCCACGCAACCCAGTGTGGAAGAGATTGCACTCGGCGCGCTGCCGGGGCTGCCGAAGGTCGCGGTGCATTGGCCGCTGATCGATTTCGAATGCGGCCCCGAGGGTGGTGCGGACGACTTCCTCGAATGGTTCCGCAAGGCGGACCGCGGCGAGCTCGAACCGTTCGTCCTGGTGGTCGAGGGCTCGATCCCCAACGAGAAGCTGCACGACGAGGGGTACTGGTCCGGCTTCGGCAACAACGAAGAGACCGGACAGCCGATCACCACCAGCGAGTGGCTGGACCGGTTGGCGCCGAAGGCCACGGCGATCGTCGCGGCGGGCACCTGCGCCACGTACGGCGGCATTCACGCCATGGCCGGTAACCCGACCGGCGCGATGGGTGTGCCCGACTATCTGGGCTGGGAATGGAAGTCGAAGGCGGGTATCCCGATCGTGTGCGTGCCGGGATGCCCCATCCAGCCGGACAACCTGTCCGAGACGCTGACCTACCTGCTGTACCAGGCGACGAATCAAGCGCCGATGATCCCGCTGGACGAGGCGCTGCGGCCGCAGTGGTTGTTCGGCATCACTGTGCACGAGGGCTGCGATCGCGCCGGGTACTACGAGCAGGGCGACTTCGCCACCGAGTACGGCTCCCCGAAGTGCATCGTGAAGATCGGCTGCTGGGGACCGGTCGTCAAATGCAATGTCCCCAAACGGGGTTGGATGAACGGAATCGGTGGATGCCCCAACGTCGGGGGTATCTGCATCGGCTGCACGATGCCCGGCTTCCCGGACAAGTTCATGCCGTTCATGGACGAGCCGCCCGGGGGGAAGCTCTCGACGAGGGCCGTGGGCGTGTACGGCTCGGCGGTGCGGCAGCTGCGAAGTCTGACGAAGAGCACATTGGACAAGGAGCCGTCCTGGCGTACGCCCGGCACGGAACTCACCACCGGCGCGACCCGTACCTGGTAGTCCCGCCCCGAGAGAGGCAGCCCGATGACAGCCACCGTCCCCGATCCCGCCGCCGGCAGCAATCTGGTGGAGATGGCGTGGGATCCGATCACCAGAATCGTGGGCAGTCTGGGTATCTACACGAAGATCGACTTCGCGAACCGTGAAGTGGCCGAATGTCACAGCACCTCGTCGATCTTCCGCGGCTACTCGCTGTTCATGAAGGGCAAGGACCCGCGCGACGCGCACTTCATCACCAGCCGCATCTGCGGCATCTGCGGGGACAACCACGCGACCTGTTCCTGCTACGCACAGAACATGGCGTACGGCGCCAAGCCCCCGCACCTGGGCGAGTGGATCGTCAACCTCGGCGAGGCCGCGGAATACATGTTCGACCACAACATCTTCCAGGAGAACCTGGTAGGGGTCGACTACTGCGAGAAGATGGTCTCCGAGACCAACCCGGGGGTGCTGGCGAAGGCCGAGAACACCCGTGCCCCCCGGGAGGACCAGCACGGCTACCGCACGATCGCGGACATCATGCGCTCGCTCAATCCGTTCACCGGCGAGTTCTACCGCGAGGCACTGCACGTGAGCCGCTCGACCCGGGAGATGTTCTGTCTCATGGAGGGTCGCCACGTACACCCGTCCACCCTGTACCCGGGCGGCGTCGGCACGGTCGCCACCATCCAGCTGATGACCGACTACCTGACCCGGCTCATGCGCTACGTCGAGTTCATGAAGAATGTCGTGCCCATGCACGACGACCTGTTCGACTTCTTCTACGAGGCGCTGCCGGGGTACGAAAAGGTGGGACTGCGGCGCACCCTGCTCGGGTGCTGGGGGTCGTTCCAGGACCCGGAGACGTGCAACTTCGCCTACCGGGACATGGAGAACTGGGGCCGGAAGATGTTCGTCACCCCGGGGGTGGTCGTCGACGGCAAGCTGGTGACGACCTCGCTGGTGGACATCAACCTGGGCCTGCGCATCCTGCTCGGCTCCTCGTACTACGAGGACTGGACGGATCAGGAGATGTTCGTGAAGACCGATCCGCTGGGCAACCCGGTGGACCGGCGCCATCCCTGGAACCAGCACACCAATCCGAGACCACAGAAACGCGATCTCGAGGACAAGTACAGCTGGGTGATGTCACCCCGCTGGTTCGACGGCACCGACTACCTGGCCCTCGACACCGGGGGCGGGCCGCTGGCCCGGTTGTGGTCGACGGCGCTGGCCGGGCTCGTCGACATCGGTTACGTCAAGTCCACCGGGTCGAGCGTGCAGATCAACCTCCCCAAGACCGCGCTGAAGGGGCCGGTGACGCTGGAGTGGAAGATCCCGCAGCACGGCAGCAACACTCTCGAACGCAACCGGGCCCGCACCTACTTCCAGGCCTACGCCGCGGCGTGCGCCCTGCACTTCGCCGAGAAGGCGCTGGTGGAGATCCGGGCCGGCCGCACCAAGACCTGGGAACCGTTCGAGGTGCCCGACGAGGGCATCGGCTGCGGATTCACCGAGGCGGTGCGGGGCGTCCTTTCGCATCATCTGGTGATCCGTGACGGGAAGATCGCCAATTACCATCCGTATCCGCCGACGCCGTGGAACGCCAGCCCGCGGGACAGCTACGGCACGCCCGGCCCGTACGAGGACGCGGTGCAGGGGCAGCCGATCTTCGAGGAGAACGACCGAGAGCACTTCAAGGGCATCGACATCATGCGCACCGTGCGCAGTTTCGACCCGTGCCTGCCCTGCGGGGTGCACATGTATCTCGGAGACGGGAAGACCCTCGAGAAACTGCACTCGCCGACCCAGTCGGTCACCGGGGAGTGACGGATGGAGCGATGGCGCGAGTCGGGTGAACGGATCGAGGCACTGCTGGACGCGACCTCTGCGGCCGGGCCGGCGGCGCGCGAACGGGCCGAGGACCTGGTCCGGGAGGTGATGGGACTCTACGGGGCGGGACTGGCCGGAATCTGCGAGGTGCTCGCCCGGCATCCCGGCGCGATGGACGACCTGGCCCGCGACGATCTGGTCGCCAGCCTGCTGCTGGTCCACGGGCTGCACCCGCACGACGTGGAGACCCGGGTGCGCACGGCACTGGACGGGGTGCGCCCGTACCTAGGGTCCCACGGCGGGGACGTCGAGCTGGTCGCGATCCGCGACGACGTGGTCCGGTTGCGTCTGCTCGGCAGCTGCCACGGATGCCCGTCGTCGGCAGTGACCCTGGAGCTGGCCGTGCAGGAGGCGGTGCGGGCGGCAGCGCCGGAGATCACCGAGCTCGAGGTCGAGACCGCCGACTCCACGGGGCAAGGACTCATCCCGGCGGCGGCACTGTTCACCCGAGTGCATTCCGATGTTCGTGGAACATGGTGTGCCGCGCCAGAACTCGACGAGATACCGGAAGGGGAGGTCGGCGGCTTCGTCGTCGCCGGACTGCCGGTCCTGGTGTGCCGCGTCGCCGGTGAGCTCCTCGCCTACCGGGACCGGTGCCCGGTCTGCACCCGTGCGTTCGTCGGCGCGACGCTGCACCGGCGAGCCGGGGCCGGCACGGACGCGGCGGTGCTGCGGTGCCCGACCTGTGCGGCGCACTTCGACGTGCGCGCTGCCGGGGTCCGGCTCGACGGGGGCGACGAACACCTCGAACCGGTGCCGGTGCTGGTGCGGGACGGGGTGCTGTCGGTGGCCGTGCCCGCCGGGGTGGCGTGATGCCGTCCCCCTTCGAGGTCCTGCAGCGTATCGCCGCACCCCGGCCGAAGGGGGAGCGCTGCGAGATGTGCGCCGTGGGCATCGACGACGGGCACGGGCACGTCGTCGACGTGCAGGCACGCCAGCTGATGTGCGTATGCCGGGCCTGCTGTCTGCTGTTCACCGATCCCGGGGCGGAACTGCGCTACCGGGCGGTGCCGGAGCGGTACCTGTCCTTCCCGGAGTTCGCGCTCACCGCCGGCGCGTGGGAAAGCCTCGAGATCCCGGTGAACCTGGCGTTCTTCTTCCGGAATTCGTCCCTGGACCGGACCGTCGCGTTCTATCCCGGCCCGGCCGGCGCGACGGAATCGGAACTGCCGCTGGACGCCTGGGAGGCGCTGTGCGGCGGCAACCCGTCGCTCGTGCCCCCGCTGCCGGACGTGGAGGCGCTGATCGTGCGGGTTCCGCGACGGGGCGCCGCCGTCTGTCATCTGGTACCCATCGACGCCTGCTACGCGCTGGTCGGCCGGCTGCGACAGGTCTGGCGCGGCTTCGACGGCGGCACCGAGGCCCGTGCCGAGCTCGACGCCTTCTTCGCGGAGGTCGCCCGGCGGAGCCGGCCCGTCCAGGGGAGGGGGCAGTCGTGACCGCCCTGGACTTCACGGTCGTCGACATCGCTCCCGAACCGTATGCCGCCACCCCGAGCCTCACCGCGCGCCTCCGGATCCGGGAAACCACGGGTGCGCCGGTGCACAGCGTGGCGCTGCGCTGCCAGGTGCGCCTGGAACCGGCACGCCGACGCTACGGTCCGGACGCCGAGGCCGCGTTGGGAGACCTGTTCGGCACGCGCGACCGGTGGGGCAGCACCCTCTCCTCGTTCGCGTGGTTGCAGACCTCCACGATGGTGCCGGGCTTCGTCGGCGAGTGCGAGACGGCACTACCGCTACCCTGCACGTACGACTTCGAGGTCGCGGCCGCCCGGTATCTGCACGCCCTCGGCGACGGCGCGGTGCCGCTGCTGCTGCTGTTCAGCGGAACGGTGTTCGGCCGCGGCGACGGTGGGGTGGCCGTCGAGCCGGTGCCGTGGGACCGCGAGGCCCGCTACGACCTGCCGGTCGCGGTGTGGCACGAGATGATCCGCAGCCACTTCCCCGGCACCGGGTTCGCCCGCATGGGACACGACACGCTGGCCGCGCTGACCCGGTACAAAGTGGCGCACGGGCACACCGATCTCGACGCGGCGGTCACCGAACTGCTCGGCGCGGCCGAGGCGAGGCCGGCCGCGGCCACCGGGGCGGGGGAGGCGGCGTCGTGACCGTGCAGGGGCAGGCCGATCGGGTGCGGGCCGTGGCCGACGCTGTGCTGTACGAGGGCTACCTGCTGTATCCGTATCGGGCGAGTTCCCGTAAGAACCACTCCCGCTGGCAGTTCGGTGTGCTCGGTCCGCCCGGTGCCGCCGCCGGGATCGGTGAGGAGCCGGCGCTGGCCACGCAGTGTGTGCTGCGCCCGCTGCGCGCCGACGCCACGATCGACGTGGTCGTGCGGTTCCTGCAACTGCAGACCCGGACGGTGCAGCGCCGCGACGGCCACGACTACGTCACCGTGCCCGAACTGACCGTCGCGGGCCGCTCGTGGATCGGGTGGGACGAGGCCGTGGAATGCGAGATTCCCCTCGGGCCGATGCCGGTCGGCGAACTCACCGCCCCACACACGGTTCCGGTCGCCGTCCCCGGCGGCACGGACGTCGAACTGCTCACCGCCGCGGACGGTGCGGTCACCGGCCGGGTGGTACGCACGCGACGGCCGGTGCACGCCGTCGTCCGCGTGGAGGCAACTGCGTCCACCGGAGTCGATGCGCCGATGCGCCTGGACCTCGCCGTCGAGAACACCGGCGACCCGCCCGGGGACGCCGCCGACGCGCTGCGACGGTCGCTGATCGGCGCGCATCTGATCCTCGCCGCGCGCGGCGGGCGGTTCGTCTCGCTGCTCGAGCCGCCCGCCGACGTCGCCGGCCTCGTGGACGAGTGCGCACACACCCGCTGTTTCCCGGTCCTCGTCGGCGACGCCGACCCCGCCGTGCCCGGCGAGGCAGCCACGCTGCTGGTGTCCCCGATCATCCTGTACGACCATCCGCAGGTCGCCGAGCAGAGCGGCGGGGACCTGTTCGACGCCACCGAGATCGACGAGATCCTCACCCTGCGGGTGCTGACCCTGACCGACGAGGAGAAGGCCGAGGCGCGGGCCACCGATCCGCGGGCCGCGCAGATCGTCGAACGCTGCGAGACGATGACCCCCGCCGAGATGCAGGCCCTGCACGGGATCCTGCGGGACCCGCACCGCGAGGGCGGGCTGATTCCCGAACTGCCCGACGGCGTCGACTGGTGGACCCCCGAGGCGGACACCAGCGTCCGGCCCGAAACGGACGGGGTGCTGGTCGGTGGGGTCCGGGTCGCGCAGGGCAGCCTGGTGCGGCTGCACCCGTCGCGCCGGGCCGACGCGCAGGACCTGTTCTTCCGGGACCGGGTGGCGCGCGTGGCCACCGTGCACGCCGACGTCGACGGCGAGACCCATGTCGGGGTCGTCCTCGTCGACGATCCGGCCGCGGACCTGCACGACTGGTACGGGCGCTACCTGTACTTCGCGCCCGACGAACTCGAACCGCTCGGGAGGAAAGAGGAGCTATGAGATTCATCGGAATGCTGACCACTGCGGCACTGGCCGCCGCGGTGATCGGCGGTGTGGTCGTGACGGTGCAGTCGCTGCCGGACATCCAGCGGTACCTGCGGATGCGCAGGATGTGACGTAATGCGGATCCTGGTGGCGGGCATCGGCAACATCTTCCTCGGCGACGACGGCTTCGGCCCCGAGGTGGTGCGGCGGGTCCCGGCCGACACACCCGGAACCAGGGTGGTGGACTATGGGATCCGCGGCATGCACCTGGCCTACGACCTACTCGACGGGTGGGACGCGCTCGTGCTCGTCGACGCCGTGCCCGGCGCCGGCGAGCCGGGTGCCGTGCGGGTCTTCGAAGCCGACACCGCCGTGCGGGGTCCGGTGGGCCTCGACGCGCACGGCATGGACCCGGCCGCGGTGTTCGCGAGCCTCGCGGCGCTCGGCGGGCAGGCGCCCCCTACCGTGGTGGTGGGCTGCCAGGTGGCGGCGGTCGAGGAGGGCCTCGGGCTGTCCCCGGCGGTGGCCGCGGCCGTCGGCCCGGCCGTCGATGCCGTCCTCCGCACCGTGCGCCGCCTGCATGCGGAGGCGCAGCCGGCGGGAGCCGCGGTCGCCGGGGACGAGGGCTGAGCGGTGTGCCTCGGCATCCCGGGACGGGTGATCCGGCGGCTCGACGGTTACGCCGGGCAGCTCGCCCTCGTCGACGTGGCCGGCGAGGAGCGCAAGGTGAACGTCGGCATGCTCGACGACCCCGACCTCGCGCCCGGCGACTGGATCGTCATCCACATGGGCTTCGCGATGGAGCGGGTCGACGAGGCCGGCGCGCGGCGCGCGATGCAGGGGCTCGAACTGATGGGACGGCCCCGGGACGAACCGGGAGCGGCGCCGTGAACCCCGTGGCCGAGCGCCGGCGTCTGGTGGTGCGGGGTGTGGTGCAGGGCGTCGGATTCCGGCCGTTCGTCGCCGGGTTGGCCCGCGAGTTGCGCCTGGGCGGGTACTGCGGCAACGACGACTCCGGGGTGTTCCTCGAGGTCGAGGGTGCCGCCGCGGATCTGGACGAGTTCACCCGCCGCCTGCGCGGCGACGCACCGCCGCTCGCCGTGCTCGTCGATGTGACCGCCGTGCCGCGAATACCTCTCGGCGAGGACGACTTCCGCATCGTCGAGAGTCACCACGCCGACGGGGCGCGCACCCTGATTCCGCCGGACGTGGCGACCTGCGCCGACTGCCTGCGTGAGTTGAACGATCCCGCCGACCGGCGCTACCGGCATCCCTTCGTCAACTGCACCCACTGCGGGCCCCGCTACACGGTGATCACCGACCTGCCGTACGACCGGCCGGCGACGACCATGGCCCGGTTCCCCATGTGCCTGAGCTGCGCCCACGAATACACCGATCCGACGGACCGCCGCTATCATGCCCAGCCGATCTGCTGCCCGGACTGCGGCCCGCGGATCTTCGCCGTCCGCGGCGGCCGCCGAGTCGACGGAGACGCGGAGGTGCTGGCCACGGTGCAGGCGGCGCTCGCCGCCGGGGACATCGTGGCGGTCAAGGGACTCGGCGGCTTCCATCTCGTGTGCGATGCCACGAACCCCGCCGCGGTGAACCGACTGCGGGAGCGGAAACACCGTCCGGACAAGCCGTTCGCCGTCATGGCTCCGGACGTGGCGGCCGTCGCGGCAGTGTGCCGGACGTCCGCGGCCGAGCGGGCCGCGCTCACCGCGCCGGCCCGGCCGATCGTGGTGCTGCGGTCCCGTCCCGGCGCGGCCGTCGCCGACGCGGTGGCACCCGGGCTCGACGAGCTCGGGGTGATGCTGCCGTACACCCCGCTGCACCATCTGCTGTTCGCGCCGGTACCCGGGCACGAGAACCCCGTGCCGCGGCTGCTGGTGGCGACGTCGGGAAACCTGTCCGGCGAGCCCCTCTGCTTCCGCAACGACGATGCCGTGGCCCGGCTCGGTGGCATGGCCGATCTGTTCCTGATGCACGACCGGGACATCGCGGTGCCGTGCGAGGACTCGGTGGTCGCGGTCGCCGACGGCGTCGAACTGCCGCTGCGGCGCTCCCGGGGATTTGCGCCGATGCCGGTGCTGCTCGGTGGTGCGGCGCCGGTGGTCCTCGCTGTCGGCGGCGAGGTGAAGAACACCTTCTGCCTGACCCGGCAGGACTATGCCTTCTGTTCGGCGCATCTCGGGGACATGGGCACGGTGGAGAGCCGTCGCGCCTTCGAGGCGTCGGTCGCGCAGTTGATCGCCCTGCACCGCGTCACCCCCGAGGTGGTGGTGGCCGACGCCCATCCCGGCTACGCGACCCGGGAGTGGGCCGAACGCTACTGCGAGGATCACGACGTCGAGCTGCGCACAGTGCAACACCACCACGCGCACGTCGCGTCTCTGCTCGCCGAGCATCACCGGCTCGGGACCCCCGTGCTGGGGATCGCGTTCGACGGCACCGGGTACGGCTGCGACCGCACCGTCTGGGGCGGGGAACTGCTGCTGGTGGGAGCGGATCCCCGCGACGCCCGGCGCGCCGGGCACCTGCGTTCGTTCCCGCTGCCCGGCGGCGACGTCGCCGTGCGCACTCCGGCCCGGATCGCGCTGGCCGTGCTGCGGGAGGCCGGCATCGAGGAGATCGAGGACCTGCCGTGCGTGAGGGCGCTCGGTGCCGCCGAATGCGCCGTGGTGGACTCGCAGCTGGCGTCGGGCTTCGGCTGCGTGCGCACCACCAGCGCCGGCCGGCTGTTCGACGCGGTGGCCTCCGTGCTGGGGGTGCGGCACCGGATCAGCTACGAGGCGCAGGCTGCGATCGAACTCGAGGTGCTGGCGCGTACCGCCACGGATGCCGCGCCGATGCATTCGTCGCTGCGCGGGAACGAGCTGGATTGGGCCGGCACGCTGGCCTGCCTCGTCGCCGGCGTCCGGCTCGGGATCCCGGCCGCGGACCTCGCGGCAGGCTTCCACCGTGCGCTGGCATCGGCAACAGTGCGGCTGGCGGCCCGGATCGCTGACGCGGCGGAGGTACGCACCATCGGCTTGACGGGCGGCGTGTTCCAGAATCGGCTCCTGCTGGACATGATGCGAACTATGCTGCAGGACAGAGGGTTCGAAGTGCTGACACACAGGCGGGTGCCACCGAACGACGGTGGCCTGTCGCTGGGGCAGGCGGCGCTCGGCGCCGCGTTCGCACACAGCCGGGCCGTGGACCCTGCCGGGACGGGACGAGCGCGATGACATCGACACACGACACCGAGCCGATCGGCGCGGAACTCGCTGCCGACCTCGCCGCGACGGCGCTGGGCCTGGCCCGCCGGTTCCATGCCGGGGCGACCTTATGGGTGGTGTCCCCGCAGTGGGAGCCACACGCCCATCACGTGGCGGTCGAGTTCGTGCACCCCGTGATCATGGGGAAACGGGCATTGCCGTCGGTGTCGCTCGTGGAGCCGGACCCGGTCGCCCAGTGCCGGGTCGCCGCCCGCCCCGGCGACGTGATTCTGGCGGTCGCCTCCGCCGATCAGCCGGCCGTGCGCGAGATCGCCCGGCGCGCACCCGCGTGGGGCACCGACACCATCTGGATCGGGGCCGGTCCGCGGCCCGCGCCCGGTGCGGCCACTCATGTGCTGTGGGTGGACTCGGACGATCCGATGGTGCCCGCCACCGGGCGATTCGTGCTGCTGTACCACCTGCTGTGGGAACTGACGCACGTGTGCTTCGAGCATCCCGGTCTGCTCACCGATCCGGGCTGCACCGACGAGGTGTGCGTGACCTGCAGCGACGAGGGCCGGCTCGGTGAGGTGGTGTGGCCGGCCGACGACACCGGCGCCGCGCCGGTGCGGACCGCGGCCGGCCGGGAGCGGGTCGACGTCTCCCTCCTCGGCGACGTCGAGCCCGGTGATCTGGTGCTGGTGCACGGCGGCGTCGCCATCGCCAGACTCGACGCGCGGGAACTCGATGCTGGGGAACTCGATGAGGGGGGACGGCTGTGAGCACCGAACCGGACGACACCGACTTCCTGTACCCGTTCATCGACGCGCAGGAGCACGACGCCACCACCCTGTTGCGCGATCTTGCAGCGTCGGCCCGCGGCAAGGCGGCCGACAGTGCGCGTCTGCAACGGGCGTCGCTCGAAGAATGGGGCGAGGACCTCGTCGCGGCAGGCCGGCGCATGGCCGAGCGCTTCGCCCGCGGCGGCCGGCTCTACACCTTCGGCAACGGCGGCAGCTCCACCGACGCGGCGACCCTGGCGACGCTGTTCAGCCGGCCGGCCCGGGGACGGCCGGTGCCGGCCTGGTCGCTCGCCGCGGATCAGGCAGTGGTGACGGCGCTCGGCAACGACGTCGGGTTCGAGCTGATCTTCTCGCGGCAGATCATCGCGCACGCGCACGGCGACGACGTCGCGATCGCCCTGTCCACCTCCGGCAACTCCGACGACCTGATGACGGCGCTGGCGGAGGCGCGGCGGCGAGGACTGCTCACCATCGGATTCGCCGGGCACGACGGCGGCCGGATGGCCGCCACCGACGATCTGGACTTCTGCTTCACGATCCGCTCGCAGAGCATCCACCGGATCCAGGAGAGCCATGCCCTGATCGGGTATCGGCTGTGGTCGGCCGCGCAGGAACACCTGGCGCGCGCGGAATCGGCGACGGGAGGCGGACGGTGAGCACATCGGCCGAACGCGAGGACCGGGTCCTCGAACGGATCGAGGCGTTCCGGCGGCGCCGGCCGCGCCTACGCGACACGGTGATCTCGCTCTCGCACGGCGCTGGGGGCAAGGCCTCCGCGGCACTGGTGGATTCGGTGTTCGTCGATGCCTTCCGCAACACCGAACTCGAGCAGCTCGGCGACGCCGCCACCGTGCGCCTCGACGCAGCGGAGAGACTGTCGTTCTCCACCGACTCGTTCGTCGTCAAGCCGCTGTCGTTTCCGGGCGGTTCGATCGGGCACCTGGCCGTGCACGGCACAGTCAACGACCTCGCCGTGTCGGGCGCGCGGCCGCGGTGGCTGTCCGCGGCGTTCGTCATCGAGGAGGGCTTCGAGATCGCGCGGCTGCGCGAGATCGTCGCCGACATGGCTGCGGCCGCCACCCGGTCCGGGGTCGAGATCGTCACCGGCGACACCAAGGTGGTGGGCCGGGGCGCCGCCGACGGGCTCTACATCAGCACCGCCGGGGTAGGCCTGGTACCCGCCGGGCGCCGCCTCGGGCCCGACCTGGTGCGCCCCGGCGACCGGGTGCTGATCTCCGGAACGCTCGGCGATCACGGCATGGCGGTGCTGCTGGCTCGCGGCGACCTGGCGATCGAAGCGGATATCGCCTCCGACACGGCGCCGGTGCACGAGCTGGTGGCGGCCCTGCTCGCGGCCGCGCCGTCGACCCGGTGGATGCGCGACCCCACCCGCGGTGGCGTCGGCACCGTCTGCAACGAGCTTGCGCAGGCCACCGGGCTGGCGGTGGTGCTCGACGAGGCCGCGCTGCCGATCCGGCCGACGGTCACCGGGGCGTGCGACATGCTCGGTATCGACCCGCTGTACGTCGCCAACGAGGGCAAGTTCGTCGCGGTCGTCGCCCCGGACGAGGCGGACGCCGCCCTCGCCGCACTGCGGGCGTGCCCCGGCGGCGGCGACGCCGCGGAGATCGGGGAGATCCTGGCCGAACCGGAGGGCATCGTCGCGTTGCGTACCGCGTTCGGGGGCAGCCGGATCGTGGACATGCTCGTGGGCGACCCGCTGCCCCGGATCTGCTGAGGTGAGGAGAGACGTAATGTGCCTGGGAATTCCCGGCCGGGTGGTCGACATGGTCGACCCCGCCCAGGATCTGGCGAAGGTGGACGTCAACGGCGTGCAGCGCGCAATCAGCGTCCGGCTGCTCGCCGGCACCGGCCTGCAGGTCGGGGACTGGGTGCTGGTGCACGTCGGCTTCGCGATGGCCCGGATCGACGAGGACGAGGCGAAGCTGACCCTCGAGCAGGTGCGCAAGATGGGCGCCGACTACGTCAACGAGATCGAAGCCTTCAGTGCGTCCGAGATCGCCTGAGCACCGGATGAAAGGCGGAGCAGGATAATGAAATTCGTCGACGAGTTCCGCGACCCCGCCGCGGCGCGCGCCCTGGTGGCCTCGATCACCGACCTCGCCGCCGGGGACGAGTTCAAGTTCATGGAGGTGTGCGGCGGCCACACCCACACCATCTACCGGCACGGCATCGAACACCTGCTGCCCGCATCGGTGGAGTTGGTGCACGGCCCCGGCTGTCCTGTGTGCGTGATCCCCATGGGTCGCATCGACGACGCCATGTGGTTGGCCGAGCAACCGAACGTGGTGTTCACGACGTTCGGGGACATGATGCGGGTGCCCGGCTCGCGCGGAAACCTGCTCGAGGCCAAGGCCCGCGGCGCCGACGTCCGATTCGTGTATTCCCCACTGGACGCCCTGAAGATCGCGGTGGACCACCCGGACCGGCATGTGGTGTTCTTCGCCGTCGGCTTCGAGACCACCGCTCCGTCCACGGCGGTGACGCTCGTGCGGGCGAGACAACTCGGCCTGAGCAACTTCACGGTGTTCTGCAATCACGTGACAATCGTGCCGCCCATCAAGGCGATCCTCGAGTCGCCGGATCTGCGGCTCTCGGGATTTCTCGGACCGGGTCACGTGTCGACGGTGGTGGGACTGCGTCCCTATCGCTTCGTCCCCGCCGTGTACGGAAAACCGATCGTGGTGGCCGGATTCGAGCCGCTCGACATACTCGCCTCCGTGCACATGCTGCTGCGGCAGATACGGGACGGCCGATGCGAGGTGGAGAACCAGTACAGCCGGGTGGTGCGGCCCGAGGGCAACGTGCAGGCACTGCGGCTGCTGGCGCAGACGTTCGCGCTGCGGCCGCACTTCGAGTGGCGGGGACTCGGATTCATCTCGCAGAGTGCGCTCGGCATCCATCCCGACTATGCGAACTTCGACGCCGAGCAGCGGTTCTCGATGCCCGGCCTGCGCGTCGCCGACCCGAAGGCGTGTCAGTGCGGTGAAGTGCTCAAGGGCGTCATCAAACCGTGGGAATGCAAAGTCTTCGGCACGGCGTGCACGCCGGAGACACCCATCGGCACCTGCATGGTGTCGCCGGAAGGGGCATGTGCGGCCTACTACAACTTCGGCCGGCTGCACCGGGACACCGCGGCACTGGTGGGGCAACGCGGAACGGCCTGATCGGTGGCGGTGGCAGTGGTGACGGAGGGGCAGGTGCTCTTCGCCCGCTACGCCCACGCGCCGAACGCGCTCGGTTATTGCGGCCCGGCAGGGGCGGCGGCCCTCGAGGCGGCCGCATGTGGGCACGGCGACGGCGCGGCGGTCGTGGCCGCCGCCCGACGGTTCACCGGAGCGTGGCCCTATCAGGAGCTGATCGCGGCCCTGGCCGGCCGGAGCGACCCCCTCGACGCAGAGGTGGTGCGCGCCTACTGGACGGGCAACGCCCTGACGGACCGGATCGACCCGGTGGAGTTCGGGACCCGGCTGCTCGAGCGGTTGGGCACGCAGGCGGGGCACTACTGGACTCACCTGACACCCGAACTGATTGCCGAGGCTGCGCCGACGCACGCGTTCCACGTGCTGGGGGTGTACCCGTGGTCGCGACTGCTGACGACCGGGATGCCCCAGCCGGTGCAGGTTCTCGATTCCTGCCGGATCCGCTGGGGCACCGTCGTCGACGTCGGCCCCGACACGGCGACGGTGCGCAGCCGCCGGCTCGAGTTCGACGGTGCCCGCCTGCGTCTCGGCGCGGAACGCGCCGAGACGGTACGGCGCCGCACCGGTGCGGGGGTGTTCGTGCCGGGACTGCGGCTCGGAGAACATGTTGCGCTGCACTGGGATTTCTTGTGCGACCGGCTCCGGGAGGAGGAGGTGGGACGGCTGGAGGCCGCGACGGTGCGGCAGCTCGACCGCACCAACGGCCGGCTCGCCGCGGGGTGACGGCACTCAGCGCGGGTCGGTCTGCGGCAGGGTGAAACCCCACGGTAGTTCCAACCGGTTCGCGGTGAGCAGGTCCGAGTCGGCGAGCAGGGTGGCGATCGGACCGTCCGCGACGAGTCGTCCGTCGCTCACGATCACGGCCCGGCTGCACACCTGCGCGGCGTACGGCAGGTCGTGGGTGACCAGCAGCAGGGTGGCGTCGATGCCGAGGAGGACCTCGGCCAGTTCCCGCCGGGCGACGGGATCGAGGTCTGTGGACGGCTCGTCCAGGACCAGAACGTCGGGCCGGCACGCCAGCACGGTGGCGAGGGCGACCCGTCGACGCTGCCCCGCGGACAGGTGCGCAGTGTTGCGGTCGGCGTGCTCGGTCATGCCGACCGCCTCGAGGGCCTCGCGAACCCGGGTGTCGAGTTCTTTTGCGGGAACGCCGAAGTTGGCGGGCCCGAACGCAACGTCCTGTGCGACGGTCGGCATGAACAACTGATCGTCGGGATCCTGGAACACCAGTCCGACTCGACGCCGGATCTCACGCAGGGTGTCACGCCCGACCGGCAGCCCGCCGATCCGGACGGTCCCCGACGACGGGGTCAGTACGCCGTTCAGGTGCAGCATCAGGGTGGTCTTGCCGGCGCCGTTCGGGCCGAGGACCGCGACCCGCTCACCGGCGGTGACGGCGAGGTCGATGCCGTCGAGGGCGCAGTGCCCGTCGGGGTGGACGTGCCGTACCCCCGTCAGCAGCACGGCCGGTTCCGGGGTCATGCCGTCACCCAGGCAGCGGCGCACACGGCACCGGCGGCGACGGCCGGCAGCAGGCCCACGGCCCAGGCCACTGCGGCGGCGGGAGGACCGAAGATCGGGACGGCGCCGGTGAATCCGCGGGAGATCATGGCCAGATGCACCCGCTCACCGCGCTCGTAGGCGCGGACGAACAGTCCCCCGATTCCCCGGGCCGTCGCTCCGATGCGGTGGAGGGTGCGTGGGTCGTCACCACGGGAGACCCGGGCACGGTGCATTCGGTTCGCCTCGGCGGCAAGCAGTTCGAGGTAACGCAGCATGAGCACCGCTACCGTCGTGATCAGTGGTGGAACCCGGAGGCGGGCCAAACCGGCGGGCAGGTCCTGGGCCGGGGTGGTGGCCGCGAGGACGAGGGAGACGAGCACCCCGAGGGTGCCCTTGACCAGAATGCCCCACGCCGCATACAGGCCTGGAACCGACAGCGAGACCCCCAGGACGCCGACCCGCTCGCCTGCCTCGGCGAAGGGGAGCAGGACGGCGAGCACGACGAACGGTGCCTCGATCGACATGCGCGGCGCCAGCCAGGCGCAGCGGATCCCGGCGAGTACACAGATCACCGCGACGACCGCGAAATGGAGGGCGAATGCCCACATCGCCTCGCGCGGAGTGGCGACAACGGCGAAGACGAATGTCGTTGCGGCGACGATCTTCACCTCGGTGGGCAGACGGTGCACCGCAGTCGTCGCGCGTGCAGGCCCGATCGGCAGCGCGGTGGTCACGGCTGCGGTCCCGGAGGGTTCCCGGATGCGCCCCGTCGGCGGACGAGGAGACGGAACAGTATCGTGGCAACCACCGTCGTCACGGCGACGCCGAGAACTCCGGCTACGCCGGTGGCTCCGGTGTGACCGGCTACCGTGTAGCCGGCCAGCGGTCCCGTGTCCCACGGATGATCCGCGGCCTCACTCGCCGGGCACTCCCCGGTCATGACGGTGCTACCGTCGACTTCGGCCACGGCACATCCCCGCGCGGTTGCGGCCTCGAGTCCGTCGGGGCTCGAATCGGCAAGGTAAGACAGCACCCCCGCGCACAGGAACGCCGCCACCGCGAACAAGATCGACACACGCCGGCGCGTCATGCCGGTGCCCGGGTCGGCTGCCGCAGCGGGCGGAACAGATAGACGAGGTCGGGCCGCGCCCGGGCCACCGCGACGACGGTGACGGCGGTGACGAGTCCTTCACCGGCGCCGATGAGTACGTGGGTGCCGAGCAGGAACGCAGCGACGGTGCCGGCAGACCCGGCGGTGCCGCCGACCGCGTACTCGACCAGGAACCCGGTTGCCGCTGCGACAGTCGCGACCAGCGCTGCGCCGAAAGAGATCACGCCGAGGGCCGGTCCGGACGGGTACCGGCGCAGCAGTGGACGCAGCGCCACGGCCGTACCGTACCCGGCGACGACGCCGAGCAGGGCCATGTTGGTGACGTTGGCGCCGAGGGCGGTGAGACCGCCGTCGGCGAAGAGCAGTGACTGCACGACCAGGACGACCGTCAGGCACAGGGCAGCGGTCGCGGGACCGACCAGGACGGCGGCGAGCGCGCCGCCGAGTACGTGCCCGCTCACTCCCGGCAGGACCGGGAAGTTGATCATCTGCAGGGCGAAGACGAACGCCGCGACGAGGCCGGCCAGGGGAGCGGTGCGCTCGTCGAGCTCGGACCGGGCCTTGCGGAGCGCCACCGCGAGGCCGAGCGCGGCGACGACCAAGAACAGCAGGGAGGTCCGCGCGTCGAGTAGACCGTCGCTCATGTGCATGGCTACGACGTCCATCGGAAGAACCTCCGAGACGTGAGGATGCGTCCACGCGATTCTAGCTGCCCACCTGAACAACTGAACAGGCTTTCGGCCGTCGGGCCGGTTCGTCCGGTTCCGCCGGGACCTTCGTGCGGGGCGGTCCGCGGTCGGGCCTCCTGCCGTCTCCCGGCGAGATCGGCTGTCGACAAACGCGGCGCCGCGTGCTCGGATGGAGTGAGGGGGTCCATTCGTCGGAATGCTCGAATCCCCGAGGAGAAACGATGAACGACGGAACCGGAAGGCAAGAGGAACCGCAGTCGGAGCGGGGTGCCCCCGGCTCGCGCGATTTGGGCTCCACCGGCCCCGGAGGAGGGCCCGCGGACCGTCCCGCCGGCGCGTTCGAGGACGACGAGATGATCTCTGCCGAACCTGGCGACGCGGAGTCGCACCGCCCCGGGCACACCACGACGGTCGGGGACGCGGACGCGGTCGTCCCGCCCTACGAAGGGCGGACGGAGCACGGGGATGTCCGTCCCGCACCGGACGACAGGGCAGAGGTGCACCGCGCCGAGGACACGCGCTGATCGGGCAGAGCGTCGAGCCCGGTGCGCCGGGTCCGGTCAGACGAACGTGCGCGCCAGAACGATCGCCAGCGCGATCAGCAGGGCGACCTTGACGACTTCGAGCGCCACGTAGGCGTAGTGCACCTTCGAGCGGGGTGCATCCTCGCCGGCGAGGATGCGGTTCGATCGGCGTGTCAGCGGCGGCCGGATCACCGCCACCTGCACCACCAGCACGGTCACGGTCACCAGCAGCAGCACCCAGCCCGCCGTGCCCGGCGGGAGGATCAGGCACGCGACGATCAGCACGACGGCGAGAACGACCTCGACCGTGTTCAGGGCCCGGAACACCAGGCGGCCGATGCCGAGCCCGAGCGGGACCGTGATCCCCGGTGCCCGGAACTTCAAGGGCGCTTCCAGGAAGGAGATCGCGAGCACCATTCCGAGCCAGAGCATCGGCACGAACAGTTCGACGTAACGCGCGAGAGTGTCCATCACCCGTCCTCGGCTGCGGTCGGCATGTGGTCGCCGAGTCTAGTGGCGGTGCGACTTTCGGCACCGCACTTCGCGGCCGCCCCCCGATACACCCTTTTCTGAATACAGAATTCGATGTACATTCGAGCTCGTGGAGGCGGTGGAGCATCACGAGGCGCTGTCCCGGTTCGGTCATGCCCTCTCGGATCCGACCCGGACGCGGATTCTGCTGACCCTACGGCGTGGTCCGGGGTATCCCTCGGAACTGGCCGAATCGATCGGCGTCAGCCGGCAGATCCTCTCGAATCACCTGGCGTGCCTGCGTGGGTGCGGTCTGGTCGTCGCGGTGCCCGAAGGCCGGCGCAGTCGTTACGAACTCGCCGATCGCCGGATCGGGCACGCGCTCGACGACCTGCTCGGCCTGGTCCTGGCCGTGGACCCCTCGTGCTGCCCCACCGCCGCAGCCGAGGACTGCTGCTGATGTCCGCGCGACGGCCCGCCGCGTCGTCGACGCCGTCCCGGGCGGTGCCCACGAAACGCAGGTCCGTGCTCACGAAACGGATCCGGCTGCTGGTGACCGCGACGATCGCGTACAACATCGTCGAAGCGAGCGTCGCGTTGACCGAGGGCGCGCGGGCGTCGTCGACGGCGCTGATCGGGTTCGGGCTCGATTCGCTGATCGAGGTGTCCTCCGCCGCCGCGGTGGCCTGGCAGTTCGCCGGCCGAGATCCGAAAGCCCGCGAGAAGGCCACGCTGCGGATCATCGCGTTCTCGTTCTTCGGGCTCGCCCTGTATGTCGGCGTCGACTCGATCCGATCGCTGCTCGGGATCGGCGAAGCCCGGCACTCGCCGGTCGGGATCGCGCTGGCCGCGGCGAGCCTGGTGATCATGCCCGTGTTGTCCTGGGCTCAGCGGCGTACCGGGCGCGAACTCGGATCTGCCTCCGCCGTGGCCGATTCGAAGCAGACGCTGCTGTGCACGTACCTCTCGGCCGTGC
The DNA here is from genome assembly GCF_057367935.1 of Rhodococcus sp. NS-SX18. Taxonomy (NCBI): domain Bacteria; kingdom Bacillati; phylum Actinomycetota; class Actinomycetes; order Mycobacteriales; family Nocardiaceae; genus Rhodococcus; species Rhodococcus sp. NS-SX18. Next base: position 535,338 of record NZ_CM170633.1, read on the forward strand.
TGCTGATCGGGCTGGTACTCAACAGCGCATTCGGTCTGTCGTGGGCCGATCCGGTCGCGGCACTCGTCATTGCGGTCTTCGCGGTGCGGGAAGGACTCGAAGCCTGGAGAGGCCGAACCTGCTGTCCCGTACCCGCAGTGGTGACCGATGACGCGCCGGAATGCTGCTGCGGATCCGAATGCGATTGCTGCCGAACCACCCCCGACCCGAAGGATCGATGATGCCTCGTATCGGTGCCACTGCCCGAGCCCTCTACCGACAGGAGATGACGGCGTCGAGAACCGCCCGCGACGCGCAACAGCGGTGGCGCCATCTCGAACGCGCACACATCCTCTCGCAGCCGGACCCGTGGCTGCACACCTGCAACCACGCCGCGATGCTCGCCCTGGCCCTGCGCTGCCGTGACCGCCGCGAGGCTCTCGGGCAGGTCGTGCGGATCCTCGTCGCTGCCCCCGGTTCGATGACCGGCCGGTACCCCGAAGGCAACACCGGACGGGTCGCTGCCGGACTGACCACGCCGATGCCGGTCCCCGACGATCTGGCCCGGGCGCTGTCGGCGTAGTCGCAGGCGGACCCGCCCGCGATCGGTGCTCACAGGTGCACGGTGCCTCGGATACAGGTCGTGCTGGATCCTCCGATCCACACCTCGTCGCCCGACGAATGCACGGTCAGGATGCCGTGGCGGCCGACGCGAGTGCCCTGACGCGCCCGGTAGTCGGCCGGCGCGAGGCCGGCACCGATCAGCCACTGGGCCAGGCCCGCGTTGAGGCTTCCCGTCACCGGATCCTCCCGGATGCCTACGGGTGCCGCGAAGGCGCGCACCTCGAACTGGTGCGGTGATCCCGGCGGGTAGGGACCGACGACGCCGAGGACGAGGTCGCGCATGTGCTGGTCGTCGGGTTCGAGGTCGAGCACCTCCTGCGCGGACCCGAGCAGGACCGCGGCCCAGCCGGGTCCGTTGTCGACCCAGTTGTGCGCCACGATTCGCGCACGGTCGATCCCGAGCCCCCGGGCGATCCGGGACAGGTGTTCGTCGTCGAGGTCGCCGCGACGGACCGGTTCGGGAGCCCGGAACGCCAGGGACTCGTCGCCGCGGCGCAGCGCGACGAGTCCGGCTCCGCACTCCTGAACGAGCAGACCCGGGCTGTTCGGCACCCCGCCGGCCTCGAGCCACGCGTGCGCCGAGCCGAGGGTGGGGTGACCGGCGAACGGGATCTCCGCGGCCGGGGTGAAGATGCGTAGCCGGTAGTCGGCCCCGGCGGTCGTCGGGGGAAGGACGAACGTGGTCTCGGACAGGTTCGTCCACGCCGCGAACTGCGCCATCGCCTCGTCCGGGAGGCCGGCGCCGTCGAGAACCACCGCGACCGGGTTCCCCCGGTACGGTTCGGCGGCGAACACGTCGACCTGCGAGAACTCCCGGGACCGTGGCTGCACCATTGCGTCTCCTTCGTCGATGCCGTCCCATTGTGGTCGCGGAGCCGGCGGTACGCACCCGAATATCCGGCCGCTCGAGGCGGCGTTCGAGCCGTTCCCCGGGCGGTGGAGACCTCGGCGGGGGCGTATCCGGAGCACCGGCCGACGCGACGCCGACCGGGGGCGGAAACTCCGAGGGCGCGCAGGGATTCCCTGCGCGCCCTCGGAGTTTCGTGGATCAGTGCTCGTAGGTGCTCAGATCGCGGTCCTTGCTCTCCTTCGCCAGGAGGATGAACACCGCGCTCAGCACTGCCAGGCCGATCATGAACGCCGCGACGAGTCCGGTGCCGCCGCCGGCGGCCGCCTGCAGCGACGCGAGGATCACCGGGGTGAAGCCCGCGCCGAGCAACGTCGCGCCCTGGTAGCCGAGCGAGGCGCCGGTGTACCGGGCTGCGGTGCCGAACTGCTCGGCGATGTACGCCGCCATCGGACCGTAGGTCGCGGACTGGCAGACGCCGAAACCGAGCACGAACCCGAGCGTCACCAGCGCGACGTTGCCGGACGACAGCAGCACCAGGATCGGCACGATCAGCACGACGAACGCGCCGAGGCCGAAGAGCATCACCGGGCGCCGGCCGACGCGGTCGGAGAGGCGGGCGAACCCGAGCAGGGTGAAGATCGCGACGAACTGGCAGACGGCGAACGCCATCAGCGCCTGCGATCGGGTCACCCCGGAATGGGACGCGTAACCGATGGCGAACGTGGTGAACATGGTCTGGATCCCGAAGCTGGCCATGCAGCCCAGGGCGACGAGCAGCAGATTCCGCGGTCGGCGCAGGATGCTCAGAATCGGCGGGGTGGGCCGGTCCGCGGCGGCGGCATCGACCTCGGCCTGCCGCGCCATCGCCTCCCGGAACAGCGGGCTCTCGGACACCCGGGCCCGGACGAACAGGCCGACGGCCAGCATCACCGCGGACAGCAGGAACGGGATGCGCCAGCCCCACGACAGGAAGTCGTCCTCGGGCAGCAGCGCCACCAGCGCCAGGGCGAGGGTGCCGAGCAGCGAACCGGTGGGTGCCCCGGCATTGGTGAACGCCGCGGCGAAACCGCGTCCCCGTCCCCCGACGTGTTCGAGGGACATGAGCGCCGCCCCACCCCACTCGCCGCCGACGGCGATGCCCTGACACACGCGCAGCAGCACGAGAATGATCGCGGCCCACGATCCGATCGCCGACGCGGGCGGGACGAGGCCGATGAGGAACGATGCCACGCCCATGACCGTCATCGAGATCAGCAGCATCGACTTGCGGCCGTACCGGTCGCCGAAGTGCCCGAAGACGATGCCACCGAAGGGGCGGGCCAGATAACCCGCAGCGAACGTCCCCATCGACGCGATCGTTCCGGCGAGCGGGGACAGATCCGAGAAGAACACGGGGGCGAAGACGATCGCCGCCGCGGTCGCGTAGAGCAGAAAATCGTAGAACTCGATCGTGCTGCCCAGATAGCTCGACAGCACGACGCGTCGAACTTCCTTCTTCCTCTGGGCCGCAGTGATGTCCGCGGATGCGGTGACGGTCATGTGAGCTCCTGCAGTGACAGTCGGGTCAGTGGGCGTACTGCTCGCGCAACGTGTCCTTGCGGACCTTTCCGGTGGCGTTGCGGGGGATCTCGTCGAGAACGAGGAGGGACTTGGGGATCTTGTACTTGGCGAGACGCTCGCCGAGGAAGGCGAACATCTCGTCCTCGGTGAGGGTGACGCCGTCGGCGAGGGTGACCGCCGCCCGGCCGACCTCACCCCATTTCTCGTCGGGCACACCGAAGACGGCGCAGCCGATCACGCCGGGCAGGTCGAGGATGGCGGCCTCCACTTCCGCGGGGTAGATGTTCTCGCCACCCGAGATGATCATGTCCTTGAGCCGGTCGACGATCGTGACGAAGCCGTCCTCGTCGGGAACGCCCACGTCGCCGGAGCGGAACCAGCCGTCGCCGGTGAAGGCGTCCGCGGTGGCGTCGGGCCGATTCCAGTAGCGCTGCATCACATTCGGCCCGGAGATCTGGATCTCGCCACGGTCGCCGGCGGTGACCGCGGAGCCGTCGGGATCGACGACGCGCACGTCGGTGAAGAAGTGCGGGGCGCCCGCGGTGCCGATCTTGCGTTCGGCGTCCTTGGGGGTGAGTATCAGTGCGCCCGGTCCGGTCTCGGTCAGCCCGTACCCCTGGCAGAGGCGGACGCCCCGGGCGGTGTAGGTCTGGAGGGTCCGCGGTGGAACCGGTGCGGCCGCGACGATCCAGCGACGAATCGAACTCAGGTCGGTGCGGTCCCAGTTCGGGTGGGCGCTCATCGCGTCGAGCATCGTAGGCACCCCGAACGAGTAGGTGACTCTTTCGGTTTCGATCAGGTGCAGGATTCGGCCCGGCTCGAAACCTTCCTCGACGAGCACGGTGCCACCCTTGAGCAGGGTGGGCAGGGCGACGAAGTTCAATGCGGCGGTGTGGAACAGGGGTGCGGCGACGAGAGCCACCTCGTCCGAGAGGAAGTCGAGGTCGACGATCGGGTTCATCACCGCGAACACCACGTTCCCGTGGCTGAGGACGACACCCTTGGGCCGGCCCGTCGTGCCGGAGGTGTACATGATGAAGCACGGGTCGTCGTGTGTGACCGGGACGTCGAGGCGGTCGGCGGGGGCGGCCGCGACGATCGTCTCGTAGCCGACAGCCCGGTCGTCGGGCTCGCCGTCGAGGACCACGCGCCGGGTGGTTCCGGCCGCGGTCGCGGCGGCCTCGGCGACGTCCGTGAGGGCAGCGGAATGGACCAGGACGGTGCTGCCGGAGTCGGCCAGGCAGTACTCCACCTCGGGGGTGGTCAGCCGGGCGTTGAGTGGCACGAACACCGCCCCGAGCAGACCGGCGGCGAACAGTACCTTGAGATAGGCGGGGTGGTTCGCCGACAGCAGCGCGACGCGGTCCCCGGGGCCGACGCCCAGGGCACGCAGGGCGTGGGCGAGCCGGGTGACCCGCTCGTCGAGTTCGCGGTAGGTGATGCCGGTGCCGCGGAAGGCGAGCGCGACCGCGTCGGGGGCCTGCCGGGCGCGTCGGTGCGGCCACGTACCGGTGCCTTGGTTGAGCACGGGATCTCCTCGATGCCTAGGGGTTCGGGATTTTCTGGACCGGAGCGGCTACGGCCGGGTGAGCCTGCGACCGACGATCTCCTTCATGATTTCCGTGGTGCCGCCGTAGAGCGTCCCGGCCCGGGAGTCCAGATAGTCGCGGGCGACGTCGTACTCCTTCATGAAGCCGTAGCCGCCGTGCAGTTGCACGGCCCGGTGCACGACCTTCAGGTGCAGCTCGGTGACCCACCACTTGGCCATCGCCGCGGTCACCTCGTCGAGGCGGCCGTGTGCGGCGTCGAGGATGCAGCGGTCCACGAACACCTGCGCGATCTCGATCTCGGTGGCCAGTTCGGCGAGGTAGAAGCGGTTGGCCTGGAAGTCGGCGATGCGCTGCCCGAACGCCCTGCGGTCGGTGGCGTGGCGCAACGCCGTCTCGAACGTGCGGGTCATCAGGGCCATGGAGGTCACCGCGATGCTCAGCCGTTCCTGCGGCAGGTTGTGGCGTAGGTATCCGAAGCCCTTGTTCTCCTCACCGAGCAGGTTGGCGCGGGGTACCCGGACGTTGTCGAACACCAGCTCGGCGGTGTCCTGGGCGGACAGGCCCACCTTGTCGAGCGGGCCGTTCTTCGTGAAGCCGGGCATGCCGTCCTCGACGACGAGCAGGCTCACCCCGTTCTTCCCGGCGGCGGGATCGGTCTTCGCGACGACGATGATCGTGTCGGCGAGGATGCCGTTGGAAATGAAGATCTTGCTGCCGTCGAGGACGAAGTGGTCGCCGTCGGGGATCGCGGTGGTGGTGACGGCGGCGAGGTCGCTGCCGGCGCCGGGCTCGGTCATTGCGATCGCGCCGACCGCCTCGCCGGCGACCATGGGGGCGAGCCAGCGGTGGTTCTGTTCGTCGGTACCGAGGGCCGTGAAGTACGGCGCGACCAGGTCGTTGAATCCCGACAGCCCCATGGTGACGGCCTGGGCGCCGACGCGGGCGAGCTCCTCGATGAGCACGGCCCCGAACCGGAAGTCGTCGATGCCTCCGCCGCCGAACCGTTCCGGCACGGCGACACCGAGCAGGCCGAGCTTGCCGGCCTGCCGGTAGAGCTCGCGATCGACGCGGCCCGCTGCGGCCCACTGCTCGAGGTGGGGTGCGACCTCGCGCTCGGCGAAGCGTCGCGCGGTTTCGCGGAACGCGTCGTGGTCGGATTCGTAGATGGTGCGTTCGAGCGACACGGCACTCATGGAGACGGTGGCCCTCCTTCTGCGACGTTTGTCGCGCAGATCACAGTAGACCAATAATGATTGAAATAGTCAACGGTTGAGTTTCGATTGCTTTTCGGGGGTCAGGCCTCCCATCTGGCACGACGTCGGCCCGTCGCATATTTGCAAGCAGTCTGGACTGTTTGTTGATTGCCTGTTACCGTCCGTTCTTGTGACTCGAACCACATCCACGGGCACCGGGCGCACACAGGCCGAGCGCACCGCCGTGACCCGGGCGAAACTCCTCGACGCGGCCGTCGACTCGCTCGTCGAACTCGGCTACGCACGCACCACCACTCAGGTGATCGCCAAGCGGGCCGGGGTGTCCCGGGGTGCGCAACTGCATCACTTCCCGACCAAGGAATCACTCGTCGTCGCCGCGGTCGAACACCTCGTCGACAAGCGCCTGACGGAGATTCTCGAGGCCAGTCCGGACCCCGAGCGCGGCCTCGACGTCCTCACCGACGCGTTCTGTGGGCCGCTGTTCCACGCCGCGCTCGAGTTGTGGGTGGCCGCACGGACCGATCCCGCCCTGCACGAGGCGGTGATCCCCCTCGAGCGCAAGGTCTCCGATGCGCTCCGGGTCGGCTGCCTGGAGATCATGGGCGACCGGATGGGACCCGACGAGATCGACCTGAGCATCGAACTCGCTCGCGGACTTGCCGTCGCCGCCCTGATGCGCACCCCCGAATCCGATCGTGAGATCCGGGAGCGGCTGCTCCCGGTCTGGAAGGAACTGGTGATGAAGTGAGCATCGAGACCCTCCCGCCGCACGTACACACGCTCGTCGTCGGGGCCGGCTTCGGGGGCATCGGCATGGCCGCCACCCTCCTGCGCGAGAATCCACGGGCCGACGTCCTCGTGATCGAGCGAGGCGACGACGTCGGCGGCACCTGGCGGGTGAACACCTACCCGGGTGCGGCCTGCGACGTGCCGAGCGCGCTGTACTCGTTCTCCTTCGCGCCCGAACCGGACTGGTCGAAGGTCCACGGCACCCAGGACGAGATCTACGCCTACCTGCGCCGGGTCGCGAAGGAGCAGGGCGTCACCGACCGGACGATGTTCGGGTGCGCACTGCGCGACGCGCAGTGGGACGACGAAAGCGCCCGCTGGATGGTGGCGACGTCGCGTGGTGACCTCACCGCCGACGTGCTCGTCTCGGCCACCGGGGCACTGTCCACCCCCACCCTGCCGAAGGTGCCGGGGTTGGAATCGTTCCGCGGCAGGATGTTCCACTCGGCGCAGTGGGACCACGACTACGACCTGACCGGCAAGCGCGTCGCCGTGATCGGCACCGGTGCCTCCGCGATCCAGTTCGTCCCCGCCATCGTCGGCACCGTCGGGCACCTGACGCTGTTCCAGCGCACCGCCTCGTGGGTCATGCCCAAGCACGACCACACCATCACCCGTCCGGTGCGGGCTCTCTACCGGCGTTTCCCGCTCGCCCAGAAGGTCGTTCGCGGGGCTGTCTACGGGCAGAAGGAGACGTACGTCGTCGGGATGACACGTCCGTTCGCGCGCCGGTGGCTCGTGCCGCTGTTCGAACGCCGGGCGCTGTCGGTGCTCGACAAGCAGGTCTCCGATCCGGAGCTGCGGACGAAGCTCACCCCGAAGTTCCGGATCATGTGCAAACGGATCCTGCTGTCCAACGACTGGTTCCCGGCGATCACCCGGCCCGACGTCACCGTCGTGGCCTCCGGGCTGACGGCACTCACCGAGAACGGTGTCGTCGACGAAGCCAACAACGAGTACGAGGTCGACGCCGTCATCTTCGGGACCGGCTTCACCGTCACCGAACCGCCGGTGGCCCAGCACATCCGGGGGAGCGACGGCCGTACCCTCGCCGAGACCTGGAACGGCAGCCCCAGTGCCTACCTGGGCATCGCCGTCCACGGCTTCCCCAACCTCTTCCTGATGTACGGGCCGAACACCAACCTCGGGCACAGCTCGATCGTGTACATGCTCGAGTCACAAGCCACTTACATCGCGGATGCCCTGCGCACCATGCGGTCCCGGGAACTGGGCACCGTCGAGGTGACTGCGGGTGCGCAGCGCACCTACAACGCCGAACTCGACCCCGCCCTCGCGGGCACGGTGTGGAACGCGGGTGGCTGCGACAGCTGGTACCTCGACCGCAAGGGCCGGAACTCGGTGATGTGGCCGACGTTCACCTGGCGGTACCGCGCCCGGACCCGGCAATTCGATCCCGAGAACTACCTGGCCCGCCCCGTGGCCGAAAGGATTGCGGCATGACCCATTACGACGTGCTGGTCGTCGGCTCCGGCTTCGGCGGCAGTGTCGCCGCACTGCGCGCAACCGAGAAGGGTTACCGCGTCGGCGTCCTCGAGGCGGGCCGGCGCTTCGCCGACGACGAACTGCCGAAGACCAGCTGGCGGCTGCGCAAGTACCTGTGGGCGCCGGTGCTGGGCTGCTACGGCGTGCAGCGCATCCATCTGCTGCCCGACGTCCTGGTCATGGCGGGCGCAGGCGTCGGCGGCGGGTCGCTCAACTATGCCAACACCCTCTACCGCCCGCCCGTCCGTTTCTTCCAGGACCCGCAGTGGGGGCACATCACCGACTGGCAGGCCGAGCTCGGACCGTACTACGAGCAGGCCGCGCGGATGCTCGGCGTGCGCCCGAATCCGCTGACGACCCCCGCGGACGAAGTGATGCGCTCGGTGGCCGAGGAGATGGGGGTGGGGGAGACGTTCACCACCACGCCGGTCGGGGTGTTCTTCGGTGAACCGGGGCAGACGGTCCCGGACCCGTTCTTCGGTGGCGCCGGCCCGGCCCGGACCGGCTGCACCGAGTGCGGCGGCTGCATGACCGGTTGCCGGGTGGGCGCGAAGAACACCTTGGTGAAGAACTACCTGTACCTCGCGGAGCAGGCCGGTGCGACGATCCATCCGCTCACCACCGTCACTGCTGTCCGTCCGCGCGCCGGGGGCGGATACGAGGTCCGCACCCGCAGCACGAACCGGATCCGCAAGCGCCACGACGTATACACCGCCGACCAGGTGGTGCTCGCCGCGGGCACCTACGGCACGTCGCGGCTGCTGCTCGCGATGCGGGAGACCGGTGCCCTGCCGCGGTTGTCGCCGCGACTGGGCACAGTGGTGCGCACCAATTCCGAAGCGGTGCTCGCCGCGACGGCACAGGACCGCACCGTGGACTACTCCCGGGGTATCGCGATCACCGCCTCCTTCCACCCGGACCACCACACCCACATCGAACCGGTGCGGTACGGCAAGGGCAGCAACGCTATCGGACTCCTGCAGGCCCTGCTGGTCGACGGCGGCGGCCGGACACCGCGGTTGGCGAAATTCTTCGCCGTGGCGGCCCGCAATCCCGCGGCGTTCCTGCGCACCCTGTCGGTGCGGCGCTGGTCCGAGCGGACCGTGATCGCACTGGTCATGCAGACCGACGACAACTCCCTCGAACTGGCGAGCAAGCGCGGTATCCTCGGGCGCCGGCTCACGAGCCGCCGCGGACCCGGCGCGCCACCGCCGGAATGGATCCCGGTGGGGCACGAGGCCATCCGGCGGGTCGCCGACAAGATCGACGGCGACGCAGGCGGATCGATCGCGGACCTGGTCGACATCCCCATGACCGCGCACTTCCTCGGCGGATGCGTGATCGGGGATTCGCCCGAGTCCGGTGTCGTGGACCCCTACCTGCGCGTCTACGGTCACGACGGTCTGCACGTCGTGGACGGATCGGTCGTCAGTGCCAATCTGGGTGTGAACCCGTCGCTCACCATCACGGCGCAGGCCGAGCGGGCGATGGCGTTGTGGCCCAACAAGGGCGAGGCCGATCCCCGTCCGGCGCCCGGCTCCGGTTACGTGCCGGTCACCGCCGTGCGACCGGTGCGACCCAGCGTTCCGGACTCCGCGCCCGGGGCGCTGCGCCTGCCGATTTATCCCGTCCGACGAGAGGAGGCCGCCCGTGTTGTGGAGCGTGCCTGAGAGCACCGACGAACGCACCGACTGGCCGACGTCCGCCCCGCCACCCTGGTCGGCGCAGGCGCGCGCGGCCCTGTGGTGGCATCGCAGCGCGCCCGGGGCGGCGCAGTTCGGCCCCGGTGGCCGGACCCTGCCGTTCACCCTCGCGATGGTGGTGGACTATCTCGACTCGCCCGTCGGCCCCTACCGTGAGGTGCTCGCCAGCCCCGTCCTGCGCCCCGGCCTGGTCCCGGCGATGGCCGTGCCGTTCATCGCCGTGGACTCCGAGGCATCCGTGCACGGCGGCCGCGAGCACTGGCACCTGCCCAAGGTGCTCGCCTCGTTCGACGGCGACGTCACCGGCCGGTTCTCGGCCACGGGCGACACGTGGAAGGTGGACACCGACGCGTCCCCGCGCGGTCCCGAACTGCCGATCGTCGGTGGGCTGGCCTTCGCCCAGCCCGAACCGGACGGCAGTCAGGCCCGGGCTACGGCGCGGCTGAGAGGACGGTTCCGGTACGCACGGGTCCGTGTCGAGGCGCAGGGCCCGACGCTCGGGCAGTGGCTGCTGCCGGGGACACACCACGGCATCGTCGTCACCTCGGGCCGGATGAGCATCGGTCCGGCCCGGACGGTGCGCTGACGGGCGGCGCCGGGCTCACGACGCCTCACGCATCGTGAGCCCGCCGAGCTCGACGACGTACTGTCCGGCCGTGTCGTCCCACGTCACGGAGTAGGTGGTGGGGTAGTAGCCGGACTGCTGGTACGCGCTCGGCTGGCGCAGGTCCTCGTGCAGGTCGGGCCGGGAGGCCAGCCAGTCCCTGGTCATCATCGGCTCGATGAAGATGTGCCGGCCGTCCCACGAACCCTGCAGGACCGTTTCCGTGAAGTGCCCGTGCGGCTCGGTGGTGTCGAGCCAGTGCAGTCCCATCTTGGCGACGGTGCCGAGAATCGGCTGGGGGTCCGACGGTGCGTAGCCTTCCGGCAGGTACTTCGGGTCCGGCAGCTTCGCGGCCCGCTCGAGATAGCCGGGGACGAACGGGTGGATCGATTCCACCGTCGCGGTGTCCACGAGGTAGAAATGCACGTCGAAGTGCGGCTGGTCGAACCCGTGCTCGGGATTGTGGCCGTGCGAGTTCCAGTCCAGCGTGACGTGGTCGACGACGGTGTCGGGCGCCCCGGCAGGCACGTCGAGGACGTAGGCCTCGGTGGTGGGCAGCAGACCGCTCGTGAGGCCGTCGAGCGCGGCGGCGTCGAGGCGGACGCCGATCGCGGTGGGAGCGCCGTCGGGGCCGACGGTGACGTACGTGTGGGCCGATCCGTTGCCGACCGGGTGCGGCGGGCCGTCGAGGGCCGTGGAACCCTGGGCGCCGGCCGCCGAGCCGAGGACGAGCACTGTCGTCGTCGCCGTCGCACCGACGACTCCGAGCACCGCGAACGTGCGAAGACGCACCACTGTCACGACTCCTCTCGCATGGTGAGGCCACCGAGTTCGACGACGTACTCCTGCTCCTGGTCGTCGAAGCTCACCGAGTAGGTGGTGGGGTAGTACGCACTCTGCTGATAGGCCTCCGGCTGCTTCACCGGTTCGTCGACGGTGGGCCGGGTGAGCAGCCATTCGCGGGTCATCATCGGTTCGACGAACGTCCATTCGCCGTCCCAGGATCCCTCGATGAGGATCTGGGTGAAGTCGTACTGTCCGGGTGCGATCGGCAGGGTGCCGTCGACCCAGTGCATCCCCATCTGCGGGACGAGCGCCATCTCGGGCGGGCCGGCGGGAACGTAGTCGGCAGGCATGTACCGAGGCTCGGGCATGTTGGCCGCCGCCTCGGCGTATCCCGGTGCAGCCGGGTCGATCTCGTCGACCTTCTCGGCCGGGATCATGTAGAAGTGGATGTCGAAGTGGGGCTGGTCGAACAATCCCACCGGTTCGTGCCCGTGCGGGTTCCAGTCCAGGGTCAGGTGGTCGAAGGCGGTCTCGTCCGCCTCGGCCGGGAACTCGAGCGTGTGCACCTCGAGGACGTCGGCGAGCCCGTCGAGTGCCGTCGCCGAGAAGCGCAGCCCGATCGCCCGGGGGGTGCCGTCGTCGCCCGTCTCGACATAGGTCCGCGCGGTGCCGTCGCCGACGTCGACGGTGGGCCCGTAGGAGTAGGGCTCCGAGTCGGAGCCGCTGGAGCAGCCGAGCAGCAGCGTGAGCGCGGTGCCGGCCGCGATCGCGATCCCGGAGGCGCGAGAAATCGGGATGGTGCGCATGGCGGACCTCTTCCGGTGGGCTGAGAAGCAGGGTAGACCGCACCGAGGGGTCAGTTGTGTGGAATCGGAGGATCGTGCGCGCACCGATCCGGTCCTTTTCTTGACTAATTCCAGATTGGGGGCATACTGGGGTCATGCACCGAACGGACGAGCCTGTCGATACCCGGGCGCAACTGCGCGCCGCGGGTCTGCGGGTGACCGCTCCGCGCGTTGCCGTGCTCGGTGCGGTTGCCGCACACCCGCATTCCGATGCCGACGAGATCGCGGCCGCGGTGCGGAGCGAACTCGGTTCCGTCTCCACGCAGGCGGTCTACGACGTGCTCAAGGCGTGCGTCGGAGCCGGGCTCCTGCGCCGCATCGAACCCGCCGGCTCGCCCGCCCGGTACGAGACCAGGATCGGCGACAACCACCACCACCTGGTGTGCCGCAACTGCGGTGCGGTGACCGATATCGACTGCGCCGTCGGAGCGGCCCCGTGCCTCGAGCCCTCGGACGATCACGGATACACCGTCGACGAGGCGGAAGTGACGTTCTGGGGTTTGTGCCCCGACTGTCGAGAATCATAGTTACGCAACGCTTCTCCCTCCAATCGCACCGCACCCCGCGGTGTCGTGACGTGCACCCTTCCTCAGGAGGACCACCATGACGAATCCCCGCCCCACCACGACCGCCGTCGGCATCCCCGTCGCGAGCGACAACGAATCGCTCACCGCCGGAACGCAGGGCCCCATCCTGCTGCACGACCATTACCTGATCGAGAAGCTCGCCCAGTTCAACCGGGAGCGGGTCCCGGAGCGTGTCGTGCACGCCAAGGGCGGCGGCGCGTTCGGCGAACTCGTCGTCACGAACGACGTCAGCGCGTACACCGCGGCGAAGCTGTTCCAGCCCGGCGCGAGAACCGAATCCCTCGTGCGGTTCTCGACGGTGGCCGGGGAGCAGGGTAGCCCCGACACGTGGCGTGACCCGCGCGGGTTCGCGGTGAAGTTCTACACCGAGGACGGCAACTACGACCTCGTCGGCAACAACACCCCGGTGTTCTTCGTCAAGGACCCCATCAAGTTCCCCGACTTCATCCACTCCCAGAAGCGGCTGCCCGGCTCGGGACTGCGCGACCACACCATGCAGTGGGACTTCTGGACGCTGCGTCCCGAGAGCGCGCACCAGGTGACATGGCTGATGGGCGACCGGGGCATCCCCCGAACCTGGCGCCACATGGACGGTTTCGGCTCCCACACCTACCAGTGGGTCAACGCCGGAGGTGAGCGGTTCTGGGTCAAGTACCACTTCAAGACGAACCAGGGCATCGAATTCCTCACCCAGGCCGAAGCCGACCGGCTCGCCGGTACCGACCCGGACTACCATCGCGCCGACCTCCACGACGCGATCGAGCGGGGCGAGTTCCCCAGCTGGACGCTGAAGGTGCAGATCATGCCCGTGGCCGAAGCGGAGGGGTATCGCTTCAACCCGTTCGACCTGACCAAGGTGTGGTCCCAGCGCGACTACCCGCTGATCGAGGTCGGCACCTGGACGTTGAATCGCAACCCGCGCAACTTCTTCGCCGAGATCGAGCAAGCCGCGTTCGCGCCGTCGAACATCGTGCCGGGCATCGGCCTGTCGCCGGACAAGATGCTGCTCGGCCGGGTGTTCTCCTACGCCGACGCGCACCGCTACCGCATCGGAGCGAACCACGCGCAGCTGCCGGTCAACGCGCCGAAGAACGAGGTGAACTCGTACTCGCAGGACGGCGCGATGCGGTACTCGTTCAACGACCCGGGCACCCCGGTGTATGCGCCGAACAGCTTCGGCGGCCCGCACGCCGACCCGCGGGTGGCCGGCGACGAAGGCCGGTGGGAGTTCGGCACCGAGGCGGTACGGGCCGGCTACGTCCGGCATGCCGAGGACGACGACTTCGGTCAGGCCGGCACGCTCGTGCGCGAGGTGCTCGACGACGCCGCCCGGGAGCGGCTTGTGGGCAACATCGTCGGACACATCCTCGGCGGAACTTCGGAGGCGTTGTACGACCGGATCTTCGAATACTGGTCGAACGTCGACACGGACCTCGGAAAGAAGGTCGAGGAGGGCGTTCGGTCGGGCCGGGCCTGACCGCGCGTCAGAGCAGGCCCCACCAGTAGAGGAGGGTGGCCAGTATCCACACGACGACCGTCTGCATCTCTCTGTCCTCCCTCGGTGTGGATTCTTCCTCCATCATCCGCCCACGGGGGCACGGCCGCCACGGACACTCCGGAAACAGGGAATCCCGTGTCCACTTCGTTGCCTGCGGCCCCAGGGAACCGGGTCACCGCCTCGGGCGTTGAACCAGGGGAGTATGTCCGAAGCACGGCCGGCGCGACATCCGTCGCCGCCGGGACGCACATCGACACGGATAGGAGCTCGGATCATGACCGGACCGATCACCAGCACGCTGAATCCGGAGCAGCAGAAGATCGCGGGGGACGCCCTCCAGGGCACCCTGGTCGACATGATCGACCTGAGCCTGATCGCCAAGCAGGCGCACTGGAACGTCGTCGGCCCGCAGTTCCGCAGCCTGCACCTCGCCCTTGACGAGATCGTCACAGCCGCCCGGACCTACACCGACGAGGTGGCGGAGCGACTCACGGCGATCGGCGTCAGCCCGGACGGACGGGCCACGACCGTCGCCCAGGACTCGGGCACCAAGGGATTCGGCGCGGGCTGGACCAAGGACGAGCAGGTCGTCGCGTCCATCACCGACAATCTGTCGGCCGTCATCGGCCGCCTGCGTGAGCGCATCGCGGCGACGGACGAGGCGGACCCGGTCACGCAGGACCTGCTCATCGCCCAGACCGCCGGTCTCGAGCAGACGCACTGGATGTGGCAGGCCCAGCTCGCCTGAGCCGGCACATCCGTCAGGGCCACCCGTTCCCGCGGGTGGCCCTTCGTGCGCTCCGGCGAGCACTCCGGGCGATCGAACACCTGTGTTACTGAAGTGTCGGATGTGATTGCTACGTTGGCACCGGTCCGTTCTCCGATCGAAAGGTGCCTGCAGCGATGGTCATGGGTCCTACCCACGCGGTGTCCGGGGCGCTGGTCGGCCTCCTCGTCGCCGACGTGCTGCCCCCGGAGTGGGGTGGGCCCGCCTCCACGGCGGAGACCTTCGCGTTCGCCGCGGTCTGTGCCGGCTCCGCCCTGCTGCCGGATCTCGACACCCCCCAGTCGACGGTGGCGCGGTCCTTCGGGCCGGTCAGTCAGGTGGCGGCGCGCGGCATCGACAACCTCTCGCTCGGCTACTACACGCTCACCAAAGGCCGCCGTGACCGCAGCCGCCGGGGCGGCCATCGCACGCTGACGCACACGGCCCTGTTCGCGGCCCTGCTGGGGGCGGGGGTGTCCATGCTCGTCGCCCGGTTCGACCGGGTCGCGGTCGTCGCCGTCCTGTTCGTCACGCTCGGCCTGGCGCTGCGCGGGCTCGCGGACGGCTGGGCCAAGCGCAACGGGTGGCTCGTGGTGACCGCGACCTCGGCGGTGCTGTCGGTGCTCATGTGGAACTGGTTCCCCGGCGAGGTGGGTTCGGTGGGCCTCGGGGTGGCGGTGGCGCTCGGGTGCGCGACGCACTGCCTCGGCGACGCCGTCACCAAGGAGGGTATCCCGTTCCTCGCGCCGTTCGTGCCCTGGCGGGGTGAGCGCTGGTGGGAGATCAGGATGCCCGGGTTCCTCGCCATCCGCGCCGGCGGCGCGTTCGAGCTGGCGATCCTCGGCCCGGCGCTGACGATCGCCGCGGTCGCGATGGCGGTGTGGTCGATCGACGGCGCGCCCGAACTCCTGCGCGAAGCCGTCGGGGTGTCGCGCGCGGGCAGCTGACGCGGATTCCGGAACCACTGGCATCGAAAGGGAACGTGTTCTATTTTTGCTCTGTTTCTGCCTCTCGCCAGATCGGAGCCCTGCCCGGTGAAAGCCCGCGACGCCCGGACGGACGGCACCCCCGTCTCCACCACGCCCCTCAGTCGACGAGGCTTCCTCGGCGCCGCCGGCGCCGTGGGATTGACCGGTCTCGCCTGGAAACCCGCCGGCGCCGTCCCGGTCGGTGATCCGCGCGCCACCATTCCGGCGCCCCCCGCGTTCCCCGCGGATATCCCGCTGGCCCAGCAGCGCTTCGAGAACTGGGCCCGGACGATCCACTTCGACGCGGTGTGGACCGCCACCGCGCGCGATGCGCACGACGTCGTGCGCATCGCCGACTGGGCCCGCTCCCACGGCTACCGCGTCCGCCCGCGCGGCACCATGCACAGCTGGAGCCCGCTGACCGTCGTGCCCGGCGAGAGCGTCGAGAAGATCGTGCTGATCGACACGATGGCACACCTGAACTCCGTCACCGTCGACCCCGCGGGAACGCCCGCCACCGTCACCGCCGGCGCGGGCGCGAGCATCGAGTCGATCCTCACCGCGCTGGAGCGGCACGGCCTCGGCTGGGCCAATGCGCCCGCCATCGGCGACATCACCATCGCCGGAGCGCTGTCGATCGGCGCGCACGGCGCCACCTACCCGGCCGCGGGGGAGCGGGCGATCCCCGGCCAGTCGTTCGGCTCCCTGTCGAACCTCGTCGTCGCACTCACCGCCGTCGTGTGGAACGCCGCCGCCGGGGCCTACGAACTACGGGAGTTCCGTCGGTCCGAACCCGAGATCACGCCCCTGCTCGCCCACCTGGGCCGCAGCTTCGTCACCTCGGTGACCCTGCAGGCCGGGGCCAACTACCGGCTGCGCTGCCAGAGTTTCACCGACGTGCCGTGGCAGGAACTGTTCGCCCCGCCCGGCGCTCCGGGACGCACCTTCGAGCGGTTCGTCGAGGAGTCCGGCCGCGTCGAGGCGATCTGGTTCCCCTTCACCCGGACGCCGTGGTTGAAGATCTGGTCGGTGTGCCCCGAGAAGCCGTCGACCGCGCGCGAGGTGCACGGCCCGTACAACTACTTCTTCTCCGACAGCATCCCCGAGGAGGTCACCACGCCTCTCGGTCAGGTGGCGAGCGGGATGCAGGCCGCCACCCCGGCATTCGGCGCCGCCCAGTTCGGTGCCGTCGCCGCCGGTCTCGCCGCCACCGGCACCGCCGACCTGTGGGGCTGGTCGAAGGACCTGCTGTTCTATCTGCGGGCCACCACGCTGCGCGTCGTCGCCGGCGGTGGGGTGGTCCTCACGCGGCGCGCGAACATCGCCCGCGTCATCCACGAGTTCACCACCTGGCTGCACGAACGGATGACCCACTACGCCTCACTCGGGCAGTACCCGGTCAACATGCCGTTCGAGGTGCGGCTGTGCACCGTCGACGATCAGTCGGAGGTGCTCGTCGAGTCGGCGGGCGCGCCGAACCTGTCGGCCGTGCGGCCCCGTCCCGACCGGCCCGACTGGGACACGGCCATCTGGATGAACGTCGTCTCCGTTCCCGGCACCGCGGGACAGTCCGCCTTCTTCCAGGAGATGGAGCAGTGGATGGCCGACCACTACTCCGGTGACTACGCGACCTTCCGGTCGGAGTGGTCGAAGGGATGGGCATTCGACGCGGAGGGTGGGTACCGGGATCCGAGGTTCCTCGGTGAGGTCGTTCCGGCGATGTACCGCACGGGGCTGTCCGCCGACGAGGGCTGGGACGCGGCGCGCGCGTCGTTCGACCGGCACGACCCGCACCGGGTGTTCACCAACGGATTCCTCGATCGGTTGCTGCCGCCGGGGTGAGGCCCGGGACCGATCGGAGGGCACGGTTCGGTTTCGATACGGCGGCTTCCGCCGTTCACAACTCTCACATCAGTCACATCCGTATACATTTGCCCCGTTCCATGTGAGTGCGACGGTGGGAGCGACGTGCGGAAGTTCGAGACGGGGAAGAACGCAGGAGGCACACACGCGGCGCGACGCCACGTCCGTCGGGGATCCGCCGCCGCTGCAGCGCTGCTCGCCTGCCTGATCGCCCCGGCGCCGTCGGCCGCGGCGAACCCGATCGTCGAACCGGTGGCGGCCGACCCCAGCATCGTGCGCGCCTCCGACGGGGCCTACTACATGTACACCACGGGCGACGACTGGGGCGACGGGCAAGGACTGCGAGGGATGTCCGTCTTCACGTCCTTCGACCTCACCGACTGGAAGTTCGTCGACGACGTCTTCTCCGAGATTCCCGGCTGGCACCCGGCGGACAACTACGTCTGGGCCCCCCACGTGATCGAGTCGGACTCCGGCTACAGCCTCTACTACGCGCTCCCGGACGGCGCGAATCCGTGCATCGGTCTCGCCACCGCCCCCGGACCGGCCGGCCCCTGGACCGACCTGGGTCGTCCCGTGTTCTGCGCCGAGGACGTCGGAGTCCAGGGCACGATCGATCCGTTCGTCTGGGACGACGGCACGACGAAGACGATGTTCGTCGGCAATTTCAAAGGCGTCTATGCCATCCCGCTGAATGCGGAGGGAACCGCGCCTGCCGGCGAACCGGTCCGGGTCGCGGACGAACGCTTCGAGGGGCCGCACGTCGAGTATCGCGACGGTTACTACTACCTGTTCCTCTCCTCCGGCCACTGCTGCAACGGCGCCGACACCGCGTACCGGGTGCTCGTCGGCCGGTCCGAGTCGTTGACCGGCCCGTACGTCGACCGCAAGGGCGACGATCTCGACGGGGGCGGCGGCGCGCTCATCCTGGCCGGCAGCGACCCGTGGGCAGGGCCCGGGCACAACACGGTGGTCACGGACGACGCCGGCGACGACTGGATCGTCTACCACGCGATCCCCCGCGACGATCTCCAGTTGCCCAGCGGCGCTCAACGGCGGGAAGGCATGATCGACCGCATCGTGTGGGCCAACGGCTGGCCCGAGATCGGCGACGGCTCCCCGTCGTCGACCCGTCCCGCCGTTCCCCGAACGGATCTGCCCGTGCGCGTCTCCCTGACCGCGGACACGTCCACGAAGCTGCCCGCATCCGGTGGGGTGATCGAGGCCACCCTGCTGGTCGAAGCGCCCGACGATGCGCCCTACACAGGGCAGGTGTGGGCCGGCGCGGTCCGCCCGAACGGCGAGGAAGGCGAGCCGGTCCTGGACCCGATCGACGTCGACCTGGCGGCGGGGGAAACCCTCGAGGAGCGGATCGCGTTCACGGTGAGCGACGGTGCGGCGAACGGCACGTACGGTCTGTACGCGTTCGCCGGCACCCACGGCGGGGAGATCGTCGAGTTCGGCGCCGTCACCGCGCGCAAGTCCGACGGGCTCTCGGACGTCGGGGAGCCGGTCGACGTGGTGACACTGCGCGTGCGCGAGACGGCGCGCTGAGAGGGGCGCTCCGGCGGGAAACCAGGTGCCCTCGCCGCATAATCGAGGCGTGGATCGAGCGTCCTACCTGAAGCTGCTGCGCGCGGACACCGAGCGGCTGCTCGCCGTCGGTGGAGGCCGGCTCGACCGGCCGGTCCCGACGTGCCCGCGGTGGTCCGTCGAACGGCTCGCCGGGCACGTCGGCCGCGTGCACCGGAACGCGGCAGCCTGGCTGCGGGCCGGCCGTCGCACCGAGATCCCACCGGCTCCGGCCGGCGCCGCCGTCCTCCCGTGGGTGCGGGACGGACTCGACGAGCTGACCGAGGCCGTGCAGGCGGCCGACCCACACGGGGAGGAGCAGACCTTCGCCGGACCGCAGCCGGCGTCGTTCTGGGTTCGTCGCATGGCCGTCGAGACCGCGCTGCACCGGATCGACGTCGAGCTCGCCGCAGGTGTGGGCACCACGCCCGTGGAGACCGCGCTGGCCGTCGAAGGCATCGACGAACTCTTCGGGGTACTGCTCCCGTTCCGTGCCCTCGGTGGGGTGGACAGTGCCGGCTCGCTGTCGCGATCGGGGAGGACGATGCACCTGCACGCGACCGACCCCGCGGTGGAGGGCGAATGGACGATCACCTTCACGGCCGACGGGCCGACCCTGGTGCCCACCCATGCTGCAGGAGACGTCACAGTGCGCGGACGGGCGTCGGATCTGCTGCTCCTGCTGTGGAACCGCGCGTCCCTCGGGCAATTCGACGTGTCCGGTGACGCCGCTCTGCTGACCCGATGGCGCGACGAGGTGCGGATCTGACGCCGGTCACTGCCGTGCGAGCAACCGTTCGAGGTCGTCGAGAACGAGCATCGCGCCGGTCGGGCCGAGGGCGAGGAACCACGTCTCGTCGCTCACCGCGACCGCGCGTCCCTGCCGCACGGCTGGAAGGCTCGACCACAGGGGGCCGCCGACCACGGCCGCCTCGTCGGTTTCCCGGCCGTAGCTCGAATAGAAGATCCAGTCGCCGTCTGCCTCCGTGATTGTTTCCGGGCTGACCTCGGCGGCGAGCTCGTCGAGGTCCTGGACCGGCGGCCGCCGCAACCCGACGTCCTGCAGGATGACCCCGATGAACGAGAGGTTCCCGTACAAGCGGATCCTGCCGGACATGAACCGCACCAGCGAGATGCTCGGATCGCCCTGGATCGACTCCCGCACCTCGTCGGCGCGGGTCTGGTAGTCGTTCAGAACGGACTCCGCCTTCTCCTCCCTGCCGAGTGCGTCCGCGACGAGCAGGAAGTTCTCCTTCCACGGGAAGCCGGGGCGGATCGAGAAGACGGTCGGGGCGATGGCAGACAGCTGCGAGTACATCTTGTCTGCGCGCAGCTTGCTGCCGAGAATCAGATCCGGTCGCAGCGCGCCGATGGCCTCGAGATCGAGGTTGTTGATCGTGCCCACGTCGGCCACGTCGGTGAGCCGGTCCGCCAGATACGACGGCTGCTCCGCGGCGCCCTCGGGACTGGCGATGCCGACGGGCGTGAGGCCGAGGGAGAGGACGTCGTCGAGCTCGCCGCCGTCGAGCACGACTACCCGCTGCGGCTCGGCTGCGAGCGTCGTCTCACCGGCGGCGTGGGTGACGACCCGAGGGAACTGTCCGGGTGCCGCGTCGCTGCCGAGTTCCGCCGTCGCCTCGTCCGCTGTGGCGAAGAGCCGGCCCCCGGTGGCCACGTCGGCGTTGCCGGCGCCGGTGTCGCGGGTGGACTCGGCCGCCCCGCCGCATGCGGCGACGGTGAAGGTGACGAGCAGGGCCGCAGCGGTGCGGCGGCAGAGATGTCCGAGCTGATGCATGAGGGGAGGCTACCCTCACCCACGAGTCCGGTCTCGGCACCCCCGCAAAACGAAAGGACCCTCTCCGTGAGTGGAGAGGGTCCTTCGATGTTCTTCACGAGTCGGGGTGGCGGGATTCGAACCCACGACCTCTTCGTCCCGAACGAAGCGCGCTACCAAGCTGCGCCACACCCCGTTTCGAACCTCGGTCAGCTTACAGCACGATGGGGTTGACGGTTAAATCGCCTGGTCAGTGCGGCGAAAACGTACTACGGGTACCCGCGTCCGCGGTGCTTCGAACCTGCTCCCGCGGCGCCGGAACGAGCGTCAGCAGCGTCGCCTCGGGACGGCACCAGAACCGGGCGGGTGCCGTCGGTGACGTGCCGATGCCCGCCGAGACGTGCAACCGCATGTGCGACCCCCAGCGCGACGGTCCCTTGACCCGCGACCGGTCCAGCCCGCAGTTGGTCACCAGCGCGCCGACCAGTGGCAGGCACAACTGACCACCGTGGGTATGGCCCGCCATCACCAGGTCGTATCCGTCGTCCGCGAACCGGTCCAGCACCCGCGGTTCGGGCGAGTGGGTCAGCCCCAGCCGCAGATCCGCCGCCGGATTCGCGGGACCGGCGACGGTGTCGTACCGGTCCCGGTCGATGTGCGGGTCGTCGACACCGGCCGCGCTGATGCGCACCCCGGCGATCTCGAGCTCGCGTCGCACGTGCGTGACGTCGAGCCAGCCGCGCTCGCTGAACGCGGCGCGCAGATCGCTCCAGGGCAGCGGCGCGCCGTGCACGCGCTCGTGGTCGCGGTCGAAGTACTTCAGCGGGTTCTTCACCCGCGGCCCGAAGTAGTCGTTGCTGCCGAAGACGAACAACCCCGGCCGGGCGAGCAGACCGCCGAGCGCCTGCACGACGGCGGGGACCGCCTTCGGGTGCGCGAGGTTGTCGCCGGTGTTGATCACCAGGTCGGGTTCGAGGCGATCGAGTTCGCGAAGCCAGTTCTGCTTGAGCCGCTGCCCGGGCGTCATGTGGATGTCGCTCAGGTGCAGCACGCGCAGCGTCGAGGCATCCGGCGCGAGCACCGGCAGCGTCACCTCCCGCAGAGCGAAGGCGTTGCGTTCGACGAGCGTCGCATAGCCGAGGCCGAGAACAGCGGCACCGGCCGCGCCGATCGCGGCACGTCGGAGAATGGGAACGTCTGGCACGTCTCCAGCGTACCGCCGGGGCTCGTCCGCGCACGGGTTCGCAGGGCACCGCGTAGCGTCGAGGCATGTCCGAGACCACGTCCTCGCTCAAAGCCACGCTCCGCGCCGACCTCACGTCCGCGATGAAGGACAAGGATTCGCTGCGCACCAACACGCTGCGCATGCTGCTCGCCGCCGTGCAGACCGAAGAAGTCGCCGGCAAGCAGGCACGCGATCTCACCGACGAGGAAGTCGTGAAGGTGCTCGCGCGCGAAGCGAAGAAGCGCGGCGAGGCTGCCGAGGTGTACACCGAGAACGGCCGCGGAGAGCTGGCCGCCAAGGAGCACGCCGAGGCCCGCATCATCGACGAGTACCTGCCGACCCCGCTCACCGACGCTGAACTGGCCGACGTGGTGGACACCGCCATCGCCCAGGTCGCCGAGGAGATCGGGGAGCGGCCGGGGCCGCGGCAGATGGGTCAGGTCATGAAGGCGGCGACCGCGATCGCCGCCGGGAAGACCGACGGCAAGCGCCTGTCCGCCGCCGTCAAGTCGCGCCTGTAGACGACGGCGTCGCCCGGTCGTCGCGCGACCGGGCGGCGGCGGTCATCGTCCCGGGATGGGTGCCGGCGCGGCCGGAACCGTCGTGTCCGGCACCCGGCTCTCGCTCGGCCGGGCCGGTGTCGCACTCGGGCTCGGCGGCGCGGCGCGCACCGAACCGTCGCTGACGAAGATCGTCACCGTCGAGCCCGGGACGGCGGAACCGGACGGCGAGACCGAGGCGACGGTGCCACTGCGGCCTTCCGCCTTGACGGTCGTCTCCGTCACCTGGAACCCGGCGTCGATCAGGCGCTGGCTGGCCTGCTGCCGGTTCAGGCCCACGACGTTGGGAACCTGCGCGTTGCCGGCGCCGCGCACGTACTTCTGGTCCACGGGTGGCAGCTCGGTGGGGCCGAACTTGTTCGCGACCGGCAGCAGCGCATCGAACCACGTGCGTGCGGGCTCGGTGCCGCCGAACAGGTTGCCGTCGTAGCAGGGGCGCACCGGCCCGGAACAGATCTGCCCCGGCGTAGGCGAGTCGCCGTACGTGTAGACGGCTCCGGCGAGATTGTTGGTGAAGCCGAGGAAGGCCGAGGACATGTGCGACTCGGTGGTTCCCGTCTTGGCCGACACCGGCAGGTTCCAGCCCACCGACCCGGCCGCGCCGGATGCCGTACCGCCGCCCGAGGTGTCCTTGCTCAGGGCGTTGGCGAGCGTGTCGGCCAGGCCCGGTTCGACGACCTGCTCGCATGCCTGCTGGGTGATCGGTACGGGTTTGCCCTCGCGGTCGAACACGGCGTCGATCGGCGTGGGCGGGCACCACTTGCCGTGGGAGGCGAGCGTCGCCGCGACGTTGGACAGCTCCAGCGGGTTGACCCAGGTGGGTCCCAGGGTGAACGAACCGAGGTGCTGCGCCTTCTGCATCTCGGACATGCTCTGCTCGCCGAAACCGGAGGAGTTGGGTTGGGCGTAGGAGCGCAGGCCGAGCCGCACCGACATGTCGACGACGGAGTCCACACCGGTGGCCTCGATCAGCTTGACGAAGGCGGTGTTGGGGGATTGCGCCAGTGCGTCCGTGACCGACAGCTTCGACGGGTACGGCGCGGCGTTCTCGACGCAGTAGGTTGCCGGCGGGCACCCGGGGGCGCCGCCGTCACCGAGACCGCGGGCGTTGTAGCGGGCCGGCACGTCCAGCACGGCGCTCGTGCCGAGGCCCTTCTCCATCGCCGCGGCCACCGTGAAGATCTTGAACACCGAGCCGGCGCCGTGACCGGTCAGGGAGTACGGCTGCGGCTGCACCGTCTGGTTGGCCTCGCCGTCGAGGCCGTACACGCGGCTCGACCCCATCGCGAGGACACGATGCGAATCCTCCCCGGGCCGGATCACGTTCATCACCGTCGCGACGTCATCGACGGTCGGGCTCGTGAACTCGTCCAGCGACGACTTCACCGAGTTCTGGATTTCGGGATCGAGCGTGGTGCGGATGAGGTACCCGCCCCTGTCGATCTGCTCGCGGGACAACCCGGCCTCGGCCAGGTACTGCAGCGCGTACTCGCAGAAGAACCCCCGGTCGCCCGCGGCGATGCACCCGCGCGGCAGGGTCTTGGGCTCGGGCAGGACGCCGAGCGGCTGCTCCTTCGCGGCGCGGATCTCGGCGGCGCGCTCGGGAATGTTCTGGATCATCGTGTCGAGCACGACGTTGCGCCGCGCCAGCACGCCGTCCGGATTGGTGTACGGGTTCAGCGCGGAGCTGGACTGCACCATGCCGGCGAGCATCGCGGACTGGGTGACGTTCAGGTCCTTCGCGTCGATGCCGAAGTATGTCTGGGCCGCGTCCTGCACACCGAAGGATCCGTTCCCGAACGGCACGAGGTTCAGGTAGCGGGTGAGGATCTCGTCCTTGGTCAGCTCGTCGTCGAGCGTCAGCGCCATCCGGATCTCCCGGATCTTGCGCGCGGGTGTCGTCTCGATCGCGGCGCGGCGCTCGGCGTCGGTCTTGGCGACCACGTGCAGCAGGTAGTTCTTCACGTACTGCTGATCGATCGTGGACGCGCCCTGCTCGACCTGCCCGCTGGTCGTGTTGGTGAGGAAGGCACGGATCGTGCCCTGCCAGTCGACGCCCTGGTGTTCGGCGAAGCGCTTGTCCTCGATGGAGACGATGGCGAGTTTCATCTCGTTGGAGATCTGGTCGCTCGGCACCTCGAACCGGCGCTGGTCGTAGAGCCAGGCGATGGGCGTGCCCGCGGCGTCGGTCATGGTGGTGACCGCGGGCACCACCCCCTCGACGAGTTCGGCGGAACTGTTGTCCACCGTGTCCGCGGCGCGGTTCGAGACGTACCCGAACCCTCCGGCCGCCGGGAACATCACACCGGCCAGCAGGACTCCGCCCAGTGCCGTGCATCCTGCGAGCTTCGCCACCGTTTTTCCGATCGACACGCCTACACAGTACGTGCCGAGGCGGAGCACGGACCCCGCCGCACACGTTCCCGTGTCCGCGTTGCGCTGGCGAAAACCCTCCGACGTGCAGTGATGCACGGGCGTACCAGAAAAGTGTTTCTCCACCTTGCGCACGGGGAACTCTTTACCTAGATTGAGTCCTCAGTGTGATGCAGATAACACCTGAATAGGAATGTGGCGCAGAACGGTCGTGCTAGGCCGCCGCTACTGCGTGCCTTCCAGGACCCCGTGACACGGCGTTCGGAGAGTAAGGGGCAACTGAATGCACATGACCACCCCGATGGCCCGGCTCGACGTAGACCAAGCAGAAGCACGCATCGCATGGGTGTCGAAAGCCCGATGCCGTGAAGTGGACCCCGATCAGTTGTTCGTCCGTGGCGCCGCCCAGCGCAAGGCCGCAGTCATCTGCCGGCACTGTCCGGTGATGCTCCAGTGCGGCGCCGACGCCCTCGACAACCGCGTCGAATTCGGCGTCTGGGGCGGGATGACCGAACGTCAGCGCCGGGCGCTGCTCAAGCAGCATCCCGAAGTCGACTCCTGGGCCGACTTCTTCGAGGCTCAGCGTCAGCACCAGAGCGCCGTCTGACCGATCGGCGAACCCGCGAGGTCATGCCTCGCGGGTCATCTGATCGGCGACGGCGCGCAGTGCCTCGAGATCCGAGACCTCGAAGGGCAGCGACGGCACACCGACGACCGGCACCCGCGGATGCGCACTCGTGAATCGGGCCAGCAGCCGCAGCTCCCGCTTCGCCGTCACCGCCCGGTGCGCGTGGACCCGCAGCACGGCCTCGGCCGGCGCGTTCTCCTTGCGGCCCTGCTCCTCGAGCAGATCTACCGCGGTCAGGGCGTGGTCGGCCGGTAGCGAGCACAGGGTCGGGTGCGTGCGGTTGAGGACAAGCCCCGCGAGCGGCATGCGGTCCTCGGACAGCCGCTCGACGAAGAACGATGCTTCCCGCAGCGCGTCCGGCTCGGCCGCCGCGACCACCATGAAGTGGGTGCCCGGCTGCTGCAGCAACTGGTAGGTGCGATTAGCCCGCTCCCGGAAGCCGCCGAACATCGAGTCCAGGGACTGCACGAAAGCCGATGCGTCCGAGAGCATCTGGCTGCCGACAATCGTCGAGACCGCTTTCAGGGCCAGTCCCATGGCGCCCGTCACCAGCCGTCCCAGCCCTCGCCCCGGCGCGGTGAACATGCGGATCATCCGGCCGTCCAGGAACGCGCCGAGCCGCTGCGGTGCATCGAGGAAGTCCAGCGCATTGCGCGAGGGCGGGGTGTCGACCACGATCAGATCCCAGGTGTCGCTCGCCGCGAGCTGCCCGAGCTTCTCCATCGCCATGTACTCCTGAGTGCCGGAGAACGACGAGGCCACGGTCTGATAGAACGGGTTGTCGAGGATCTGCTGTGCCTTCTCCGGTGTCGAGTGCTCGAGCACCATGTCGTCGAAGGTGCGGCGCATGTTCAGCATCATCGCGTGCAGTTCGCCCTTCGCGCCCGGCCCCAGCTGCACGAGCTGCGGACTGTTGTCGAGGGCCTGCACACCCAGTGCCTGGGCCAGCCGCCGGGCCGGATCGATCGTCAGCACCACGACGTTGCGGCCCTGCTCTGCGGCACGCAACGCCAGCGCCGCAGCGGTCGTGGTCTTCCCGACCCCGCCCGCGCCGGTGCACACGATGATGCGCGACGAGGGATCGGCCAGGATGGACCGGACGTCGAGCGGCGGCGCATGGTGCGCCCGCGGCGCGGTCACCGCACACCCTGTTCGCCGAGCTGCTCCGCGAGCTCGTACAGCCCGCCGAGATCCACACCGTCCGCCAGCGCGGGCAGATGCATTCGTGCCACGTTCACCTCGTCGAGTTGGGCGGCGCTGACCTGCTGCGCCTGCAGGGTGGATGCATGCTCGATCGTTTCGGTCAGCAGACCCGCGAAGTCCTCTTCGTCGAGCGCGACCCCCGCCCGGTCGAGGCCCTCACGTACCGCGGCCGCGTCGATCCGGCCGGCCGCAGCCTCGTCCACCATCTCCTCGGGCAGGAAGTCGGGGGCGGTCCGGTTGACGATCACGGTGCCCAGCCGTAGGTCCGCCTCGAGGAGCTCGCTTACCGCGTCGGAGGTTTCCTGCACCGGCAGCGCCTCGAGCAGCGTGACCAGGTGGACCATGGTCTCGTCGGAGTGCAGCAGCCGCACGACCCCTTCGCTCTGGGACCGGATCGGACCCGACTTGGCGAGGTCGGCCATCGCCTTGGTCACGTCGAGGAAGCTGCCGATGCGTCCCGTCGGCGGAGAGTCCACCACGACCACGTCGTACACGGGTTCACCGGTGCGGTCGGTGCGCACCACGGTCTCCTTGATCTTGCCGGTGAGGATCACGTCCCGAAGACCCGGCGCCAGCGTGGTCGCGAATTCGATGGCACCGATCCGGCGCATCGCCCGACCCGCGAACCCGAGGTTGTAGAACATGTCCAGGTACTCGAGGAAGGCCGTCTCGATGTCGAGAGCCAGGGCGTACACCGCGCCACCGCTGTCCGTCGTGGCGATCTTGGTCTCGGCCGGCGGCAGCGGCGGCACGTCGAACAACTGGGCGATGCCCTGCCGTCCCTCCACCTCCACCAGGAGCACCTTGCGGCCCCCGGCCGCCAGCGCAAGGGCCAGGGCCCCCGCGACGGTCGACTTACCGGTGCCGCCCTTGCCCGAGACGAAGTGCAGCCGCGCCTGCGCGGCCTTCGCCGGCCAGACGTCGTGTTCAGCAGTCGTTGATGCCACGACGTCGAGCCTATAAGTCCCGTGCGCATATAGGGTCGAGACATGAGCGAATTGACAACGTGGGAGTACGCGACGGTGCCCCTGCTGACCCATGCCACGAAGCAGATCCTGGACACGTGGGGAGCCGACGGCTGGGAACTCGTATCGGTGCTTCCGGGACCCACCGGTGAGCAGCACGTCGCGTATCTCAAGCGCCCGAAGGGCTGATCGGCGTGGCAACAGAGGATTCCGCCGGAAGGAACTGGACGGCACGACTCGCCGAGCTGGGCCTGAGCCTGCCGCCGGTCGCGGCGCCCGTCGCCGCCTACGTTCCCGCCGTCCGCACCGGTGACCACGTCTACACCTCCGGCCAGCTGCCGTTCGTCGACGGCGCACTGGGCCTGGTGGGCAAGGTCGGCGCCGAGGTCACGGCCGAGGACGCGAAGGCCGCGGCGCGCATCGCCGCGCTCAACGCGCTGGCCGCGGTGGACGACCTCGTCGGCATCGACAACCTCGTCCGCATCGTCAAGGTCGTGGGCTTCGTCGCGTCGGCGGAGGGTTTCACCGGTCAGCCGGGTGTGATCAACGGCGCATCCGAACTCCTCGGCGAGGTGTTCGGGGAGGCAGGCGTGCACGCCCGGTCCGCCGTCGGCGTGGCCGAGCTGCCGCTCGGCGCGCCCGTCGAGGTCGAGATCATCGCCGAGGTGCGCTGACTGGGGCGGGGTGGACCGGATCTAGAGTGGGACGCACCCCACATGGAGGAGGCCGGATCGTGACGCTGGTTCACCCCGCGTACGCACAGCTGCGTCAGGTCACCGCCAACGCCGCGGTGGTGCTGGCGGAGAACCCGTCGATGATGACACTCGACGGCACCAACACCTGGATCCTGCGGGCTCCCGGCAGCGACGAATGCGTCGTGGTCGATCCGGGCCCGCTCGACGAGGCACACCTCGCCCGCGTCGCCCGCGTTCCCGTGGCGCTGACATTGGTCAGCCATCGGCACGGCGACCACACCGACGGCGCCGGACGGTTCGCGGAACTCACCGGCACCGAGGTACGGGCCGTGGACGCGCGGCACCGGCACGGCGGGGGAGCGGGCCTGGCCGACGGCGAGGTGATCGAGGCAGCCGGGCTGCGGATCCGGGTGCTCGCGACGCCGGGTCACACCGCGGACTCGCTGTCCTTCGTCCTCGAGGACGACCGCAGCGTGCTCACCGCCGACACCATCCTCGGCCGGGGCACCACCGTTCTCGACGACTCCGACGGCGACCTCGGCGACTACCTCGGGTCGCTGCGCCGGCTGATCGACCTGGGTGGCGGCTACACGGTGCTGCCCGGTCACGGACCGGACCTGCCCGACCTGGAGACCATCGCCCGCGGCTACCTCGCCCATCGGGAGGAACGGCTCGATCAGGTGCGGGCCGCGTTGCGGGTGCTCGGGGACGACGCCACGCCGCGATCCGTCGTCGAGTACGTGTACGCCGATGTGGACCCGTCGCTGTGGCCGGTCGCGGAGAAGTCGGTCAACGTCCAGCTCGAGTACCTGCGCAGCTTCGCCTGACATCGGAAGACCCGAGGCCGGTGCATCGTCGATGCACCGGCCTCGGTCGTTCTTCGGAAGGGGTGGCTACCGCGCGCGGCGGGCGAGGCGCTCCGAGTCGGAGATGAGCACGCTCTTGCCCTCGAGCCGCAGCCAGCCGCGGTGGGCGAAGTCGGCCAGCGCCTTGTTCACGGTTTCGCGGGAGGCGCCGACGAGCTGTGCGATCTCCTCCTGCGTCAGATCGTGCGTGACACGCAGCGCACCCGCCTCCTGGGTGCCGAACCGCTGCGCGAGCTGCAACAGCGCCTTCGCGACGCGACCGGGCACGTCGGTGAAGATCAGGTCGGCCAGGTTGTTGTTGGTGCGGCGCAGGCGGCGCGCGAGCACGCGCAGCAGCTGCTCGGCGATCTCCGGACGCTGGTCGATCCAGGCCTTGAGGGCGTCGCGGTCCATGCTCACAGCGCGGACCTCGGTCACGGTGGTCGCGGTGGAGGTGCGCGGGCCCGGGTCGAAGATCGACAGCTCGCCGAACATGTCGGACGGACCCATGATGGTCAGCAGGTTCTCGCGGCCATCCGGGGAACGGCGGCCGAGCTTCACCTTGCCGGAGACGATGATGTACAGGCGGTCGCCCGGCTCACCCTCGTTGAAGATGACATGTCCGCGGGGGAAATCGACCGGCTGAAGCTCTTTGACCAGCGCCGCAACCGCCGAGGGTTCGACTCCTTGGAAGATGCCTGCTCTGGCCAGGACGTCGTCCACGTGCGCTCCTTTGGGGGTAATTCTCATCGTCATGCTGCCGGGTCTGCACGACGTCCACGGGCGCCCGGACAGGCCGCCTGCAACGCGTACGGAATCGAAGTCTACTGTGCGCGCCCTCGGCACGAGTGATTGACACCACGACAACCGTCGTGCCGTTCCCGCAGCAGCGCCCACGCATTCTATCGAAGCGTCCCGAAATCAGCTCGCGCGACGCTCTCCTATGTCGGACTCCGCATCGTCGAACTCCATGACGAGGACCCGCCGCCGGCGGCGGTGGAACCGGGCGAGAGCATGGGGGAATCCCTCCCTGGCCAGGGTGGCGACGTCGTCGTGGCTCGCCTTGTCGAGGAACTCCTCGACCTCCTGCTGGCGAACGGACAGACGGCTCAGCCGGGACTCGACCCGCTCCATCGCCAATGCGAACAGCATGAGCAGCACGGGGAAGAGCACGACAGCAAGAGCTTGCATACCGGGAAGTAAACACAAGAAAGGTCTCAGAAGCGACACAGCGCCGAATCCGCGACGGGCCGGGTACGTACAGTGGAGCAGGTGCATGCGACCCCGTCCGAGAGTCCCGACGTGCGCCGACGGCGCGCGTCCGGAGGCGAGCGCCCACCCGAGAGTCGGCTCGCCCTGGTGCGCCGGGCGCGCCGCATGAACCGGCGGCTCGCCGAGACGTTTCCCCACGTGTACTGCGAACTCGACTTCACCACGCCACTCGAGCTGGCGGTCGCCACCATCCTGTCCGCGCAGTGCACCGACGTGCGGGTCAATCAGGTGACCCCGGCTTTGTTCGCTCGCTACCCGGATGCCCGCGCCTACGCCGAGGCCGACCGCGCCGAGCTCGAGGAGTACATCCGGTCCACCGGCTTCTACCGCAACAAGGCCAACTCCCTGATCGGTCTCGGCCAGGCCCTGCTCGAGCGTTTCGACGGCGAGGTACCACGCCGGCTCGAGGATCTCGTCACACTTCCCGGGTTCGGGCGCAAGACCGCCAACGTCGTCCTCGGGAATGCGTTCGGCATCCCCGGCATCACCGTCGACACCCACTTCCAGCGTCTCGTGCACCGCTGGAAGTGGACCGGGGAAACCGACCCGGTCAAGATCGAACACGCCGTCGGTGCGCTCGTCGAACGCAAGGAATGGACCCTGCTCTCGCATCGGGTGATCTTCCACGGCCGGCGCGTGTGCCACGCCCGCAAACCCGCCTGCGGCATCTGTGTACTGGCCAAGGACTGCCCGTCCTACGGCATCGGACCGACCGACCCCGTGACCGCCGCCGCGCTGGTGAAGGGACCGGAGACCGAGCACCTGCTCGAGCTGGCCGGACGGTGACCCGGTGCAACTGACCCGCGCAGGCCGTTGGAGCCTGGTGGCCCTCGTCGTCGTGGTGGCGCTGATCGTCGCGATCTGGCCCCGCGATACCGACGATCCGGCATCGGCCGTCGACGGTGCCCGGCCGACCGCGGCGCCGGTGGACCGCCGTGCCCAGGACACCCCCGAGGCCCTCGCGCCGTTGCGTGCCGCGGCGGCGCTCGAGGCCTGCCCGGCTCCGGCCGGAAACGGAGCCGGACCGCTCGCGGGGCTGCGGTTCGAGTGTCTCGGCGACGGCAGCAGCGTCGATCTGGCGGGTGCGCTCGCGGGACGGCCCGCCCTGGTGAACCTGTGGGCGTGGTGGTGCGGGCCGTGCGCGGAAGAACTGCCCTACCTGCAGGAGTACGCGCAGCGCGCCGGGGACGCCGTTGCGGTGGTCACCGTCCACACCGATCCCAACGAGGCCAACGCCCTGTCCCGGCTCGCCGAGTACGCCGTGCAGCTGCCGGGCGTGCAGGACGGGTCCGCGCGGGCACAGGCCGCGGTGCAGTCGCCCCCGGTGCTGCCGGTGACGGTGCTGCTGCGGCCCGACGGTTCGGTCGCCAAGGTGCTGCCCCAGCCGTTCCGCAGCGCCGACGAGGTCGCCGCCGCCGTGGAGGATCACCTGGGAGTGAAGGTATGACGCCGTACTGGCTGCGCCACGTGTCCACCGTCCTGCCGAGCGATCCGCACCGGGTCAATCCGGTGCTCGACCGCCGGGCCCCGAGCGGGATTCCGGTTCGTCCCGCGGCCGTGCTCGTGCTGTTCGGCGGCTCGTCCGAACCCGATCCTCTCGCCCGGGGTGGACTGCCCGCCGACGCGGACGTCCTGCTCACCCAGCGGGCGCCGACGATGCGTCAGCACAGCGGGCAGGTCGCGTTCCCGGGTGGTGCCGCCGACCCGGAGGACGACGGCCCGATCGCCACGGCGCTGCGCGAAGCACAGGAGGAGACGGGCCTCGACCCCGCGGGGGTCCGTCCGCTGACGGTGCTGCCCGAGATCTTCATCCCGCCGTCCGGATTCGACGTCACCCCGGTGGTGGCCTTCTGGGAGAAGCCCACACCTATCGGGGTGGTCGACCCCCGCGAGGCTGCCCGGGTGGTCCGGGTGTCCCTGCACGACCTGCTCGACCCGGACAACCGCTTCCAGATCCGGCACGAGCGCGGCTATCAGGGGCCGGCGTTCCTGGTGGACGACATGCTCGTGTGGGGATTCACCGCGGGGATCCTGGCGGGTCTGTTCGCGGTGTCGGGCTGGGAGATCGAGTGGGACCACACCGACATCCGTGACTTCGACGTCACGCTCGCCGAGCTCGAGACAGGGGTGGTCGAACCGTGACGCCGTCCGGATGGATCGACCTGCTCATCCTGCTGGTCGTGCTCGTGGCCGCGTCGTCCGGCCTGCGGCAGGGCGCGGTGGCGTCCGCACTGGCGTTCCTCGGCGTGGTGCTCGGCGCGGTTGCCGGCATCCTCATCGCCCCGCACGTGCTCGTGCACGTCGAGGAGGGACGGATGCGGATCCTCGCGGGGATCGCACTCATCGTCGTCCTCGTCATCATCGGCGAGGTCGCGGGCATGGTGCTCGGCCGAGCGGCCCGGAGCAACATGCACAGCCCCGTTGCGCGGGGCGTCGACAGCGTGGTCGGGGCCGGCCTGCAGGCCGTGGCGGTGCTGGTGGCTGCATGGCTGCTCGCCATTCCGCTCACCGCCTCGTCCCAGCCGGAGATCTCCGCGGCCGTTCGCGGGTCGCGGGTGCTCAGCACGGTGGACGTGCTGGCCCCGGACTGGTTGCGCGGTGTCCCGAAGGAGTTCTCGGCACTGCTCGACACCTCGGGGCTGCCGGACGTCATCGGTCCGTTCGGGCGTACTCCGGTCGCCGAGGTGGAGCCGCCGGACCCGAGTGTGCTCGCCAGTCCTGTCGCGCTCGACCTGCATCCGAGTGTGCTGCGCATCAACGGCATCGCGCCGACCTGCCAGCGCGCGCTCGAGGGCTCCGGGTTCGTCGTCGCACCCGAACGCGTCATGACCAACGCCCACGTCGTCGCCGGCACGTCGGCGGTGTCGGTGCAGACGCTGGGCGGGGTGCTCGACGCCGAGGTCGTGCTCTTCGATCCCGCGGTCGACGTCGCGATCCTCTCGGTGCCGGGACTCGACGTGGCACCTCTCGAATTCGCCCCGGACCCGGCCGCCTCGGGACAGGACGCCCTCGTCCTGGGCTACCCCGGCGGGGGCCCCTACACGGCGAGTGCCGCGCGCATCCGAGAGACGCTCGACCTGCAGGGACCGGACATCTACCGCTCGGGCACCGTCGAACGGGAGGTGTACACCGTCCGCGGGTCCATCCGCCAGGGCAACTCCGGCGGTCCGCTCGTCGACGAGCAGGGCCGGGTCCTGGGCGTCGTGTTCGGGGCGGCCGTGGACAACAGCGATACCGGATTCGTGCTGACCGCGGCCGAGGTCGGCAGCCAGTTGGACCTGGCCGACGATTCGTTCGCGGCGGTGGCGACGGGGACCTGCATCGCCTGAGTGCCGGGGCGCCTACAGCCCGGCGGCGAAGTCGAGCAGCGCGGCGGTGACGTCGTCGGCACGTTCCTGATGGGCGTAGTGCCCGGCGTCGTCGATCATGCGCAGTTTCCGGCCCGGAGCGTGGCGCACGCACCGGCGCACGGTCGCCGGTACGACGTACGGGTCCAGCGCGCCGTGCAGTTGCAGTACCGGCAGCGTCAGCGTCTTGTCCATCGCCGCCATGAACCGTCGTCCGTCCGGCCGCCACTGGCTGCGGAAGGCCCAGCGCTGGTATTCGAGCGTGCAGTGCGCGGTGCCGGGAATCCGGATGGCCGAGCGCATCCGCTCGGCGACCTCCCGGAATTCGTCCGTCTGCTGCCATCGGGTGCTCGCGCGGGCCCGCAGCAATCGTTCGATTTCCCAGCCGTCGTCGCGCACGAGCTTGCGTTCGGGCCGCCACGGCACCTGATAGGCGAGGAACGTGGGCAGCAGCGCCGCGCGCTGCGCACGGTCGTGCAGCGTCGCGTCCCGCAGTGAGATCGGGTGCGGCGAGTCCACGAGGGCGATGGCCCGGACGAGCCGCGGGTGCAGCACGGCCGTCGCCCAGCACACCAGCCCGCCGTCGGCGTGCCCGACCAGCGTCGCTTCCGAGCAACCCAGGGCGCGGATGAGTCCTGCGACGTCGCCCGACAGGGTCCAGCCGTCGTAGCCGCGCGGGGGCTTGTCGGAGTCGCCGTAGCCGCGCAGGTCGACGGCGACGGCGCGGTAGCCGGCGTCCGCGAAGGCGGTGAGCTGGTGACGCCACGACCACCACAGGTCGGCGAACCCGTGCAGGAACAGCGCCAGCGGTGCGTCGGGGCCGGACGGCCCGGCTTCGACGGCGTGCAGGCGGATGCCGTTGGCATGGATGTCGCGGTGCGTCCACGGTCCGGGGAACCGGACCGTGGACGGGTCGGGGAGGGACACGGTGCCCTGCATGTGGAGGGTCAGCGCGCGTGCCGGGGGCCCGCTGCCGGCTCCGCGTCGTGCTGCTGCGGCAGGACGGTACGGGCCTGCCTGAGCGAGTCGATGGTCTTCTCCGGGGCGCGCAGTTTGCGCACCCGGAGGTACCCGATCAAGGCGAAGATCGCCGTGACCACGACCATGATGAGGAAGACGATCAGGAACGCCAGCCAGCGGGGCGTCCAGATGTCGATCAGTTCGGCGAGGAAGAAGAAGAAGAAGAACGAACTGAACACCAGGACCGCGAAGGCCAGGATGAAGAACAGACTGCCCTGCAGGCCCTTCTTCACCTCGCCGGTGACCTCGGCCTTGGCGAGTTCGACCTCGGCGCGGAACAGCGTCGAGACCTGTGCTGTGGCGTCGCGGACCAGGTCCCCGATGCTCGCTTCCTGAGGAGTGCGGGCGCGCACCTCGGTCAGCGGAATGGACGAGATGCTCGTCGGTACCCCGTCACCCTGCTTCCGGTTCCCGTTCGTCACGCTCACTTGTCGACCCCTCCAGTTGATTCGTAATGACTGCGGTGGGCTCGCCCACGCCGTAACAGTAGCGTCGATCCCAGCAGCGAGGCGATCAGTGACGTGACGAGGACCGACGCCTTCGCGATCTCCGCGGGCGCCCCGCCGTCGATACCGGCGAGCGAGAGGTCGGCGATGAGCAGGCTCACGGTGAACCCGATGCCGCCGAGTACGGCGAGGGCCAGCAGGTCCGCCCATGCCAGCCCGGCGGGCCTGGTGGCCACGCCCACCCGGATCGCGAGCCAGGACGCGCCGAAGATGCCGACCGTCTTGCCGATCAGCAGGCCCAGCAGAACGGACAGGCCCACCGGGCTGGTGAACACATCGGCGAGGACCTCGCCGTTGATGGGAACGCCGGAGGCGAACAGCGCGAACAGGGGCACGCACAGGCCGGCGGACCAGGGCTGGATGTCGTGGGCGAGCCGCTCGGCCGGTGCCCGTCGCTCGCCGGGGTCGGCGCGGACGCGGGTGAGCAGCCCCAGCACGACGCCCGCGATGGTGGCGTGGATGCCGGCCTCGTGCATGCCGTACCAGGTGAGCAGCGCGAGCGGGACGTACAGCCACGGGGTCGTGATCCGCCGGTGCTGGGCGTACCGATAGGCGGCGGCGCACGCGACGGTCCCGAGCAGCCACAGCGCCGCGATGGACGTGGTGAACAGGACGGCGATCAGTGCGATGCCGATGAGATCGTCGACGACGGCGAGGCTGAGCAGGAAGACACGCGCGCCGGTGGGGATGCGGGAACCGGTGAGGGCGAGGACTCCGAGGGCGAAGGCGATGTCGGTGGCGACGGGAATTGCCCAGCCGCGGTCCATGCCCGGGGTGCCCCATCCGACGGCGGCGGCGATGAGTGCCGGCAGCAGCACGCCGCCGCAGGCCGCGATGACCGGCAGCAGGGCCTTCTTGCGGTCCGCCAGTTCACCGATCACGAGTTCGCGTTTGAGTTCGAGTCCGGCGACGAAGAAGAACACGGCGAGCAGGCCGTCCTGTGCCCAGGTGCCGACGGTGAGATGCAGGTGCAGCGCCTCCGGTCCGACGGTGAAGTCGCGCAGCCTCTCGTAGACGGGTCCGAGTGGGGAGTTGACCCACAGGACGGCGACGGCGGCGGCGACCAGAAGGATGGCGCCACCGACGGTCTCGGTGCGTAGGTACCGAGTGAGTTCCGAGCGCAGTGGCTGAGTCACGTAGGCCTTCCATCGACGAATCCGCGGGGCGACGGTGCTGCCGCCGACCGGGATTCCCAGCGCACCCGGCGACGAATCGTATCCCCCGTCCGGCCGGTCGGCGGGTGTCCGATTTGATTCGTTCCGGAAAGAAGGTGTTCACTTTCCTAGAAGCTGGGATCGTTTCCCATCATGTGAATCTCTGGAGCTGGTTTCGTGAGTACTGCCCTCGACAACACCGCCGGCCGA
Organism: Rhodococcus sp. NS-SX18; assembly: GCF_057367935.1. NCBI lineage: Bacteria > Bacillati > Actinomycetota > Actinomycetes > Mycobacteriales > Nocardiaceae > Rhodococcus > Rhodococcus sp. NS-SX18. The sequence goes on from NZ_CM170633.1 coordinate 572,376, forward strand.
GACGGATCGCTGGTCGCGGGAGTACCGCGCAGCCGCATCATCGTCGCGAGTACCGTCGGCACCTCGATCGAGTTCTACGACTTCTACATCTACGCGACCGCCGCGGTCTCGGTGTTCCCGCACCTGTTCTTCCCCAAGGGCAACGGCACCACCGCCCTGCTCGCCTCGCTCGCGACGTTCGGTCTCGCGTTCGTCGCCCGCCCGGTCGGCTCGATCCTGTTCGGCCACTTCGGCGACCGCATCGGCCGCAAAGCCACCCTCGTCGGCTCGCTGCTGACCATGGGCATCGCGACCTTCCTGATCGGCATCCTGCCCACGTACCACCAGGTGGGCCTGCTGGCCCCGGCGCTGCTCGCACTCATGCGCTTCTGCCAGGGCCTCGGCCTCGGGGGCGAATGGAGCGGTGCGGCGTTGCTGGCCACCGAGACCGCCGAGAAGGGCAAGCGGGCGTGGGCCGCCATGTGGCCACAGCTGGGCGCGCCGATCGGATTCTTCCTGGCCAACGGCCTGTTCCTGATCATCACCCTGTTCCTGAACCACAACAACGCCGAGCCCGACCTGGACAGCGCGTTCCTGACGTGGGGCTGGCGGATTCCGTTCCTGCTCAGCGCGGTGATGGTGATCATCGGCCTCTACGTGCGGCTCAAGCTGGAGGAGACGCCGGTGTTCGCCCGCGCCGTCGCCGAGGGCAAGAAGGTCAAGACCCCGCTGGCCGAGGTCTTCCGGACCAGCTGGCGACAGCTGATCATCGGCACGTTCGTGATGCTCGCGACGTACACCCTCTTCTACATCATGACGACCTGGGTGCTCAGCCACGGCACCGGGAAGACGCCCGCGCAAGGCGGTACCGGCGCCGGGTTCCAGTACTCGGACTTCCTGGTGCTGCAGCTGGTCGCGGTGCTGTTCTTCGCGGCCGCGATTCCGGTGTCCGGCCGGCTCGCCGACCGTTACGGCCGCCGCATCACCCTGCTCGTCGTCACCGGGATCATCATGGCGTTCGGCCTGACCTTCGGGATCCTCCTCGACCCGGAGGGCATGGACGAACCGCGCATGCTGCTGTTCCTGGTCGTCGGCATGATCCTGATGGGCTTCACCTTCGGTCCCATGAGCGCCGTGCTGCCCGAGCTGTTCCCCACCAACGTGCGCTACACCGGATCGGGCATCGCCTACAACGTCTCGAGCATCCTCGGCGCGGCCGTCGCCCCGTTCATCGCGACCTGGCTCGCCACGACCTACGGCGTCGGCTGGGTGGGGGTGTACCTCCTGGCCGCGGCCGCACTCACCTTCGTCGCGCTGCTCGTGATGCACGAGACCAAGGATCGCCAGCTGGACGAGGTCTAGGCCGCGCCGCGGCCGGTGTGTCCTTCGGGCTGTTGGGGCCGCCCAAAGGACACACCGGCAGCTCTGCTGCCTACTTGTTCTGGGAACGGATGGCTTCGAAGACCTTCGGGTCGACCAGGGTGGAGGTGTCGCCGAGTTCGCGGCCCTCGGCTACGTCGCGCAGCAGGCGGCGCATGATCTTGCCGGACCGGGTCTTGGGCAGTTCCGGCACGACGGAGATCTGCCGGGGCTTGGCGATCGGGGAGATCTCGGTGGAGACCTGGTTGCGCAGTTCCGCGATCAGCGCGTCGCCGGTGTTCTCCACGCCCTCGCGCAGGATGACGAACGCGACGATGCCCTGGCCGGTGGTCTCGTCGGCGGCACCGACGACGGCGGCCTCGGCGACGGCCGGGTGCCCGACGAGCGCGGATTCGACCTCCGAGGTCGAGATGCGGTGCCCGGAGACGTTCATGACGTCGTCGACGCGGCCGAGGACCCACAGGGCCCCGTCCTCGTCGTAGCGGGCGCCGTCGCCGGCGAAGTACCAGCCCTCCTCGGCGTACCGGGACCAGTAGGTGTCCTTGTACCGGTCCATGTCGCCCCAGATGCCGCGCAGCATCGACGGCCACGGCTGATCGAGCACCAGGTAGCCGTTGCCGCCGGCCCCGAGCGGGGCCGCGTTGTCGTCGACGATCTTGGCGGAGACACCCGGCAGCGGCGCCATCGCCGATCCCGGCTTGGTGGCGGTGATGCCCGGCAGCGGGGAGATCATGATCGCGCCGGTCTCGGTCTGCCACCAGGTGTCGACGATGGGGGCGGTGCCCGAGCCGATCACCTCCCGGAACCAGCGCCAGGCCTCCGGGTTGATCGGCTCACCGACCGACCCGAGCAGGCGGATCGAGGACAGGTCGTGCGCGTCGGGGATCTGCCGGCCCCACTTCATGAAGGTGCGGATCAGGGTCGGGGCGGTGTAGTAGATGCTCACCCCGTACTTTTCGATGATCTCGAAGTGCCGGTGCTCGTTCGGCGAGTTCGGAGTGCCCTCGTAGACGACCTGGGTCGCGCCGTTGGACAGCGGGCCGTACACGATGTAGCTGTGCCCGGTGACCCAGCCGATGTCGGCGGTGCACCAGTACACGTCCTGGCCGGGCTTGTGGTCGAACACGTAGTGGTGGGTGTACGAGGTCTGGGTCAGGTAGCCGCCGGAGGTGTGGACGATGCCCTTGGGCTTGCCGGTGGTGCCGGAGGTGTAGAGGATGAACAGCGGGTGCTCGGCGTCGAACGGCTGCGCGGTGTGCTCGGCGGAGGCCTTGTCCACCGTCTCGTGCCACCACAGATCGCGCCCGTCGGTCCAGTCGACGTCGATGCCGGTGCGCTTGACCACCAGCACGTGCTGCACCGACGCGGCTTCGGCGACGGCCTCGTCGGCGGCCGGCTTGAGCGGGGCGGCCTGGCCGCGGCGCCACTGTCCGTCGACGGTGACCACCAGCTTGGCCTGCGCGTCGTCGATGCGTGAGCGCAGCGCGTGCGAGGAGAAACCGCCGAAGACCACCGAGTGGGTCAGGCCCAGGCGGGCGCACGCGAGCATCGTCACGATCGCCTCGGGGATCATCGGCATGTAGATCGCCACCCGGTCGCCGGCGACCAGGCCCAGATCGGTGAAGGTGTTCGCCGCCTTGGACACCTCGGCGAGCAGATCGTTGTAGGTCAGCGAGCGCGAATCGCCGGGCTCGCCTTCGAAGTGGATCGCGACGCGGTCGCCGTTGCCGGCGAGCACGTGCCGGTCGACGCAGTTGTAGGCGACGTTGAGCTGCCCACCGACGAACCACTTCGCCACCGGCGCCTCGGACCAGTCCAGCACCTCGGTCCACGGCGTGGCCCAGTCCAGCCGGCGGGCCTGCGTCTCCCAGAACCCGAGCCGGTCGGCGTCCGCGGCGGCCTGCAACTCGGGACCGGCGTTGGCGGTGGCGACGAACTCGGGGCTCGGTGGGTACACCTGCTGTTCGTGGTCCTGCGCTGCGCTCGTCATGGTTGCGGGGCCTCTTTCCGGTCGGTCCAAACAGTTCGGGCACCCGTGAGGGTAGTCACCTGTGACCGACATCGCACCGTTGCATACGGCTGCAACCTGCTCACTTTCGACAATCGGTCGGTCCCACGCGACGGGCGGTCGGCCTCCACGGTCAGCGGAACCGGCAGACGGGCAGTCGGCGCCGGCCGGTACCGTCGGATGCCGTGAGCGACCCCTTGCAGCCCCTGCTCGACCTGCCCGGAGTGCGCGACGCCGCGGACCGGGCGCGCGACGCCCTCGCCGAGGTGCACCGGCACAAGACCAACCGGCGCGGCTGGCCGAACACCGCCGCCGAGGCGTCGGTCCGGGCGGCCCGGGCCTCCGCCGTGCTCGACGGCGGATCCATGGAACTGCCGACGCCCGGGGAGGCGGGTGATCCGATTCTGGCGGGCGCACTGCGAGTGGCGCAGGCGCTCGACGGCGACGGCCTGGCCGTCATGGTGTCCACCTGGCAGCGCGCGCCCTTGCAGACCCTCGCGCGTCTGCATCTGCTCGCGGCGGCCGACCTCGTCGACGATCCGGAGCTGCTGGGCCGGCCCCGCACGGAGCCCGGCGTAGGGGAGCGGCTCGACGTCCTCGCGCAGTTGGTGACCGGCGGGACCCGCGCACCTGCCCCGGTGCTGGCCGCGGTGGTGCACGGCGAGCTGGCGGTGCTGCGTCCCTTCGGGGTGGCCGACGGCGTGATCGCCCGGGCGGCGTCCCGCCTCGTGTCGGTCGCCAGTGGGCTGGACGTGCACAATCTCGGCGTACCCGAGGTGAGCTGGATGCGTCGCGCCCAGGCCTACCGCGACGGGCTCGCGGGTTTCGAGTCGGGCACCGCGGTCGGCGTCGGTGGCTGGATCGTCTTCTGCTGCGGTGGGCTGGAAGCGGGCGCGCGGGAGGCGACATCGATCGCGGACGCCTTCGCCGGCTAGTCCGAGCAGTGAATCAGGCTGCCCGACATCGTTTTCGGGGATCATGTGGTCACATGTAAGCGGGCGACGTCGCCGAATGACTTCGGTGGCGTCGCCCGCCAGCACGGACTGCCGAGTTACCAAGCGTGCTGCATGGGTTGTGTGTCACTGGCCTCGGCGAGTGTTCGGATATCGCTGGTTCGTCCTCGCAACGGGTGCGGGGTGCTCGCCCTCGAAGACCCGAATCTCGCAAGCCCACAACGCTTTTGCCCTTATAGTGGCATCGGCTCCGCGTGGGTGCTCGGTGTCCGTGCTGGGAAGTCCGGTCGGGAGATCGAACCTTCTCTTCCGATTCGCTCTTGGCCTTCCGTCCTTCCGTAACTCCTTTCTACTCCCGGTCTCACAGGGGGGCAAGCCCCATTTTCGGGACCGTCACCCCCGGGCCGCGAACCCGTGCCGGGGCCTCCGGCGCAACGCCAGGTACGCCGCGGCGCCCGCGGCGGCCGCGCCCGCGGTGATCGCGGCCGCCGCGGCGACCACGGTCGGCGACGTCGTGGCGAATCGGTGCAGGAGCGGCACGGGACGGGTGAAAGTGAGTATCGGCCAACCGTTTTCGACGGCTCCGCGACGCAGTACCCGATCCGGGTTCACCGCCCGCGGATGGCCTACGGCCCGCAGCATCGGGATGTCCGTCGACGAGTCCGAGTACGCGTAGCAACGTGCGAGGTCGTAGCCGTACTGCAGCGCCAGCGCCTGGATCGCCTCCGCCTTGGCCTCCCCGTAGCAGTAGAACTCCAGCTCCCCGGCGTAGCGGCCGTCCTCGATCCGCATCCGGCTCGCGGTGCTGTGCGTCGCCCCGAGTGCCGTCGCGATGGGGGTGACCACCTCCTCTCCGGACGCGGACACGATGATCACGTCGTGTCCGCGGAGCCGGTGGTCCGCGATGAGATCGGCGGCCTCGGCGAAGACCAGCGGGTCCACGATGTCGTGCAGTGTCTCGGCGACGATCGCCTTGATCTGCTCGACATCCCAGCCGGTACACATCGCCGCGATGTGGGCGCGCATGCGCTCCACCTGATCGTGATCGGCGCCGGAGAGCATGAACAGGAACTGGGCGTAGCTGCTCTTGAGCACCGCCCGCCGGTTGAGGAGCCCCTGGGCGAAGAAGGGCTTGCTGAAGGCGAGCGCGCTGGACTTCGCGATGACGGTCTTGTCGAGGTCGAAGAAGGCGGCGATTCGGCCGGACGGGGTCGGGGCCACGGTCGCATCGGTCACGGCACCACAATAGGTGCGGCTGCACCTTCCCGGCACGCCCCGTGATGCGGCCGGTCGTCGGGCACCTCCACCTGCATGGAACACGCGACGGTTGAACTTGCAAATATCAGGTCCCGGCGTAGTATCGACGTCACCTGGACATTGTCCAGGGGGTGTTCAGCCCGACCCCCCGGGGCTGAACATGACGACCCTCGCCTCCTCCCCCCCTGGCGAGGGTCGTCCTCTGTTCGGGGACCTTTTCGGAGCCCGGTGTTCATCCACAGGCGGCGCATTCATCCACAGATTTGCCGATTCGCTCCGTCTCCGCTTCCGGCAGGCCCGCTGGGCCCGCAAGCTGAGCGCCATGAACGACGTCCTGGCCCTCGTCGACGATCCCGCCCTGACGGCGAGTCTGCACCGCGTGGCCGCCGCCACCGACCGCACCGTCGGCGCGGCGGCGGCGACGCCACCGCCGCGCCGAACCTGGCTCGACGCGGGACTCGTCGTGGTCGACCGGAGCGCAGCCCTGCTCTGCGCGCAGCAGCTCCCCCGTCGCGGCGGAATCGTCCTGGTCACCGCCGGCGGGGCCGACCTCCCCGATTGGCAGGCGGCCACCGCCGTCGGGGCCGAACACGTCGTCGGTCTGCCCGACGACGAAGTCGAACTGCTCACGGTGCTCGGCACCGCCGCCGAACCCGACACCGGCGGTGGGCACGTCGTCGCCGTACTCGGCGGTTGCGGCGGGGCCGGCGCCTCCACGTTCGCGGCCGCCCTGGCATGGACCGTCGCCGCCTTCCGACGGAGTGCGGGAGCACTCCTCGTCGACGGTGATCCCCTGGGTGGAGGATTGGACGTCCTCACCGGAATCGAGGAGCGGCCGGGCGTCCGCTGGTCCGGCCTCGCCGTCGATCGTGGCCGGCTCTCCGCCCGGTCCCTGCGGGACGCGGTGCCCGAATGGCTCCCGGGACTCGGCGTGCTGTCCGCAGATCGCGAGTCCACGTCCGAACCGGCTCCCGCCGCCGTCACCGCGGTGCTCGACACCGTCCGTCGCTCGGGTGACGTGGTGGTGTGCGACGTGCCGCGCAGCCGCGGGCCGGCCGCCGAGGCGATGGTGGCGGCCGCCGACCTGGCCGTGCTGGTGGTCCCCGCCCGTGTGCGTGCCGCCCTCGCCGCGGGACGGGTCGCAGGCTGGGTCGCCGACCAGAACACCAACCAGGGAATCGTCGTGCGCGGCCCGGCCCCCGGCGGACTGCGCGGCCGGGACGTCGCCGAGGTGGTGGGGTTGCCGCTGCTCGCCACGATGCGCGCGCAGCCCGGCCTTGCCGAGACACTCGAACGCGGTGGACTGCGGCTCGGACGTCGCTCGCCTCTCGTCCACGCCGCCGAGTCGGTCCTCGACGTGCTGGCCGGTCCCGAGCCGGGATCGCGGTGGGCAGCATGAGCGCCGTCCTCACTGCCGAGCTGCTCGACCGGGTCCGCGAACGTCTCGCGACGGAGGCCGGCGAGCTTACACCGGACCGGGTCGCCGCCGCGTTGCGCGCCGAATCCGGCGGGGTCCTCGGCGATTTCGATCTGCTCACGGCCTTGCGGCACCTGCAGACCGAGTTGTCCGGCGCCGGACCGCTCGAAGCGCTGCTCGCCGAACCCGGCGTCACCGACGTACTCGTCACCGCCCCCGACCGCGTCTGGGTCGACCGCGGCGGCGGGCTGCGGCTCACTCCCGTCGCCTTTCCCGACGAGGCGTCGGTGCGACGACTGGCCCAGCGCCTCGCGCTGTTCGCGGGGCGGCGGCTCGACGACGCCCAACCGTGGGTCGACGGCCGGCTGCCCGGGCACGGCGAATTCGGGGTCCGCCTGCATGCCGTCCTCGCGCCCGTCGCGCAGGGCGGCACGTGCCTGTCGCTACGGGTGCTGCGGCCCGCCACCCAGGGACTCGACGCGCTGCGCGACCGCGGCGCCGTCGACCCGCACGCGTACGGGTTGCTGCGCCGGATCGTCGCCGCCCGGCTCGCCTTCCTCGTCGTCGGGGGTACGGGGGCGGGCAAGACCACCCTGCTCGCGGCGCTGCTCGGCACCGTGGATCCGGGCGAGCGGATCGTGTGCGTCGAGGACGCGGCGGAACTGGCGCCCGCTCATCCCCACGTCGTGCGGCTCGTCGCGCGGGCCGCGAACGTCGAGGGGGTCGGGGAGGTCGCGGTGCGCGATCTCGTCCGGCAGGCGCTGCGAATGCGACCCGACCGCATCGTCGTCGGTGAGGTGCGCGGCGCCGAGGTCGTGGATCTGCTGACAGCGCTGAACACCGGTCACGACGGGGGCGCGGGCACCGTGCACGCCAATTCTCCGGACGAGGTGCCGGCGCGGCTCGAAGCCCTCGCCGCGCTCGGCGGTCTGGACCGCGCCGCCCTGCACAGTCAGCTCGTCGCAGCGGTGCAGGTGGTCCTGCACGTGCACCGCACCCCCGACGGCACCCGTCGGCTGACGGAGATCGGTGTCGTGCAGCGGGACGAGGTCTCGGGGGTCGTCGTCGCACCCGCGTGGACCCACGGGCGCGGCACGCAGGCCGGCATGGACCGGCTCGAACAGCTCTTCCGGCGACGGGAGGTGCCGTGACCGCGACTACCTTGTGCCTGGCCGCGGCCCTGCTGGTCGCACCGGCGACGGTCGCCGCGCCGCGCCTGCGGTCGTTGCGCACGACAGTCGTCGCCGGACGGCCGTGGCGACCGCCGCAGGAGGTGACGGCAGTGCTGTGCGTCCTCCCGGTGTTGTCGGTCGGCGTCGCGCCGGCCGTCGCGGCGGCGATCGTCGCGGGCACCACCGTGCGCCGGGTACGGCGACGCCGCCGCGACCGAGCCCGTGACGCCGAACAGCGCGCCCTCCTCGCCGGTCTCGAAACCGTCGTCGCCGAGTTGGAGGTGGGCACCCATCCGGCTGACGCGTGTGCGACGGCGGCACGGGAGACGACCGGGCCCACTGCCGACGCCTTCCGCGTCGCGGCGGCGCGGGCACGGCTCGGCGGAAGCGCGGCCGACGGCCTGCGTGCGGTAGCCCGCGCGACGGAGCCGTCCGGAATCGCCGCGTCGCTCGATAGGGTCGCCGGGGCCTGGGAGGTGTCCGACCGGTACGGGCTGGCGCTGGCGCAACTCCTCGCGGCCGCACGAGCAGATCTGTCCGGTCGTATGCGTCTGCGCTCACGCACCGAGGCGGGCCTGGCGGGGGCCCGCGCGACGGCGGCGGTGCTCGCGGCTCTGCCGGCGCTCGGGGTGGCGCTCGGGCAGATGATGGGGGCGGCGCCGGTGTCGGTGCTGCTCGGCGACGGTGTCGGCGGGGTGCTGCTGGTGGTGGGCACCGTGCTGGCGTGCGCCGGACTGCTGTGGACCGATCGGATTGCGACGCGGGCGGCATCGTGACGGTAGCGCTGGTGTGCCTGGCCGCGGCACTCGTGATCCTGCCGGACCTGCGGACGCGACGGTGCCGGACTGCCGGGGCCGCGACCCCCGGGGGAGCCACCGGATCCGGCGGCGCCCCGGACGACCCGCATGCCGTGCCGGCCGCATTCGACCTGATGGCCGCCTGCCTGCGTGCCGGCCTTCCGACGGCGACGGCGGCCCGGGCGGTGGCCGATTCGGCGCCCCCGGCGCTGGCACTGGCCCTGCGACGGGGCGCCGACCGGCTCGAGCTCGGGGCGGCGCCGTCGGACGCGTGGAGCGGTCTCGGTGAGGCGACGGCCGACGGATCCGACGACGAGACGGAGGCGCTGGAGGCCTTCGCTCGCGCCGCGCGGCGATCGGCACGATCCGGCGCGCCGCTGTCGGGCATCGTCGCCGAGGTGGCGGAACGGCAGCGCGAACGAGCGGAGGACCGGGCGGCTGCAGCCGTCGAGCGCGCCGGGGTTCTGGTCAGCGGCCCCCTGGGCCTGTGCTTCCTGCCGGCGTTCGTGTGCCTGGGCATCGTGCCCGTCGTGATCGGGCTCGCGGGCCGCGTGCTCGGTGAGGGGCTGTTGTGAGACGTCGGTGCGGACGGTCCGCGCCGGAGAAGGGGAGGAACCATGGTAGGCAACGGGATTCGTTCGATCGTGCAACGGCTGAGCGGTGCTGTCGCTGCGGAGGACGGGATGTCCACCGCGGAGTACGCGATCGGCACGATCGCCGCGGCGGCGTTCGGGGCCGTGCTCTACACGGTCGTCACCGGCGACAACATCGTCACTGCGCTCACCGGCATCGTCGAGCGCGCACTGAACACGGCGGTGTGAGCGGGGACGACGGTGGGGTGACCGTCGAGGCGGCGATCGCCCTCACCGCACTGGTGAGCGTTCTCGTGCTGTGTCTCGGTGCGGTGCTGTGTGTTTCGAGTCAGCTCCGGTGTCAGGACGCGGCACGGGAGGCCGCCCGGCTCGCGGCCCGCGGCGACGGGGCGCGGGCGGTGGAGGTCGCGGCGCGGATCGCGCCGGAGGGCGCACGGATCTCCGTGCGCCCCGACGGGGACCTCGTCGTGGCGACGGTGACAGCGGACGGTCCGCTGCTGCCGGCGGTGACGCTCACCGCGGAGGCCGTGGCGGCGTTCGAACCGGAAGTGGCGCAGTGACATTCCGGGACGATCGGGGGAGTGCGAGTGTGGTGGGGTGTTTCGTTGCGGTCGCGCTGATCGCGGTCACCGGGCTGCTCGTACAGATCGGTGCGGGGGTCGCGACGCGGCATCGGGCGCAGGGAGCGGCCGACCTGGCGGCCCTCGCGGTGGCCGGCGCACTCGACCGCGGGGCGGGTACCGCCTGCTCGGAGGCGAACCGGATCGCGGCGCGGATGCGGGTGCAGGTGCGTTCGTGCACCGTCGACGGCTGGGACGCCGTCGTCGAGGTCGAGGCCGCGGTGTCGCTGCCGGGCGGGCGGCAGGCCCGGGCGATCGCGCGGGCGGGGCCGGTCGAGTGAGCCGGTCAGGCGAGGGCGTCGAGCACCGCGCCCAGCAGCGCGATCGCGCCGGCCTTGTCGAGCGGGTCGTTGCCGTTGCCGCATTTGGGGGAGTACACGCACGACGGGCAGCCGGCGGCGCACTCGCAGGCCGTCACGGCCGCGCGGGTCGCACCGAGCCATTCGGCGAGGCGCGCGTAACCGCGGTCGGCGAAGCCCGCGCCGCCGGGATGCCCGTCGTAGACGAAGACGGTGGGCAGCCCGGTGTCCGGGTGCACGGCCGTGGACACACCGCCGATGTCCCAGCGGTCGCACGTCGCCACCAACGGCAGCAGCCCGATCGCGGCATGCTCGGCGGCGTGCAGCGCGCCTGGTACCCGCTCCGGTCCGATTCCGCTCCGGTCGAGCAGTTCGGGAGTGACGGTGTACATCACTGCGCGCGTGGGCAGGCACTGCGACGGCATGTCGAGTTCGGTGCTGTCGAGAACCTCGCCCGACGGCAGCCGCCGCAGGTAGGAGACCACCTGATGGGTCACCTCCACCTCGACGAGGGCCACGGTCACCGGGCCGAGCGAGCGCTGCTCCGTCACGGCGGTCACGACGATGTCGGTGATCTCCCGTGCGGACGTGGACCATTCGGGGTCCTCGGAGTGCACGAGCGCGATCCCGTCGTCGAGGTGCAACTCGTCGACGACGAACGACTCGCCGCGGTGCAGGTACACCGCGCCCGGATGCACGGTCGCCGGCGCGCGGCCGCCGTCGACGGTGCCGAGCATCCGTCCGGTGTCCGATTCGACGATGGCGATCTGGGTGCCGATGCCGCCGCGGATATCGATGTCGGAGTGCGGACGGGTGTCGGGGGTGACGAACCAGCCGTGCGGGCGCCGCCGGATCGCGCCCTGGGCGGCCAGGGCGGCGAGTACGTCGGCCGCACCGAACTCCTCGACCTCGGCATCGGTGAGCGGCAGCTCGAGCGCGGCGCACAGCAGTTGCGGACCGAGCACGTACGGGTTGGTGGGATCGGTGACCGTCGCCTCGACGGGCTTGTCGAGCAGCGCCGCCGGATGGTGCACGAGGTAGGTGTCGAGGGGATCGTCGCGGGCGACGAGCACGACCAGCGATCCCGCGCCGCGGCGGCCGGCCCGGCCGGCCTGCTGCCAGAACGACGCGACGGTGCCCGGGAATCCGGCGACGACGACGGCGTCGAGGCCGGCGATGTCCATGCCGAGTTCGAGTGCGTTGGTGCTGGCGGCACCGAGCAGGCGACCGTCCGCCAGAGCCGCCTCGAGCTCGCGCCGTTCCTCGGCGAGGTAGCCGGCGCGGTACGCGGCGACACGATCGACGAGTTCGGGGGCGGCCTCGGCGAGCAGCCGCTGCGCGCCGAGCGCGGTGAGCTCGGCACCGCGCCGGGACCGTACGAAGGCGAGGGTGCGGGCACCTTCGACGACGAGGTCGGCGAGGATGCGCGCCGCCTCGGTTCCGGCGGCGCGGCGCACCGGGGCGCCGTTCTCACCGGTCACCTGCTCGAGCAGTGGCGGTTCCCACAGCGCGACGGTGCGCGGCCCGTGCGGGGAGCCGTCCTCGGTCACCTCCCGGCAGGGCGCGCCGACGAGCCGGGACGCCGCGGCGCCGGGGTCGGCGGTCGTGGCGGAGGCGAGGACGAAGACCGGTCGGGCGCCGTAGCGTGCGGCGATCCGTCGCAGCCGGCGCAGTACCAGAGCCACGTTGGAGCCGAAGACGCCGCGATAGGAGTGGCACTCGTCGACCACGACGTAGCGCAGTCGCCGGAAGAACCGGGACCAGCGGGCGTGCCCGGGCAACATCGACATGTGCAGCATGTCGGGGTTGGTGAAGATCCACCGCGAGTGGCTGCGCGCCCACTGCCGCAGTTCGGTGGAGGTGTCGCCGTCGTAGGCACACGCGTGCACCCGACCGAGTTCGGGTTCGGCGGTGGTCACGTCGGTGACGGCGCGCAACTGGTCCGCACACAGTGCCTTCGTGGGGGAGAGGTACAGCGCGGTGGCGTGCGGGTCCTCGACGAGTGCGGTGAGCACGGGCAACTGGTAGGCGAGGGACTTACCCGAGGCGGTGCCGGTGGAGACGACGACGTGCTCCCCTCCGGTTGCGAGGTCGGCGGCCGCCCTCTGGTGGCTCCACGGCTGGGGCACGCCCGTCGCGCGCAGGGCCCGGACGACGGCGTCGGACGCCCAGTCCGGCCAGTCGGTGTGCCGCACGTCGCGGGCGGGCAGTTCCGCGCTGTGGGTGAGGGGGTGCTCCGTGGCCGGCGTGCCCGCGAGAACTCGTTCGAGCAGTTCGTGGCCGAAGCTCGTCGGCCCGTCGCCGACGGGACGGCGGTGCGGCGAGCTGGTCACACGGGTACTCCGGAGGATGCGGTCGGGATGGGAAACCAGCGTAGTCGGCCGTCGTTCCCGGCGTTCGGTCGGTGTCCGGCCCGCGCGCGGGTTAACATCGATGTAACCGTACCGACGAGTAATCGTACCGTCGGTATGTACAAGATCAAATTTTCGGGCGAATTGTGCGCCCTCCTACTGTTGTCGGCGCCCGGAACGTGGTTCACTGACATCGGTCGCAGCTTCTGTGTTCGGTGACTTGAGAAAGTGCACGGCTCGCAGGATCGATGGTTGCGAGCGCGGTGCTTTGCTCTTCCTGTGGGGGGATCAAGAAGTACAGCGGTCGGAACCGGCCCGGCGGCTCGCTCGCCCGCGAACCGCCGCATCCGGTGTTAGAAAGAGAAGGAAAAGCATGGCACAGGGCACTGTGAAGTGGTTCAACGCGGAGAAGGGCTTCGGCTTCATCGCTCCCGAGGACGGCTCCGCCGACGTTTTCGTCCACTACTCGGAGATCCAGGGCAGCGGCTTCCGCACCCTGGAGGAGAACCAGCGCGTGGAGTTCGAGGTCGGCCAGGGCACCAAGGGCCCGCAGGCCACCGGCGTTCGCGCGCTCTGATCGTCGACGCTCCTGCCGGAGCGTGACGTGACTCGGTCCGCAAGGACCGAAGCCTCGATCGTCCCCCGTCACCATCGGTGATGGGGGACGATCTGTTTCTGCGGGAGGCAGCGAAGGAAGGACGGGGGAGTGAGTCAACTGTCGTTCTTCGGGGCCGAGGAGATGCCACCGGACCCGGCCGACCTCGGTGGTCTACTGGCGGCGCACGGGCACGCGGTGGTCTCCGGCGACGGCGCGCGGATCTCGGTGGTCGTGGACGAACCGTGGCGGGCGGACGCGATCGCGGAACTGATGGCGCAGGCCGCGCTGTCCCCGGAGGTGACCCGCACGGACGAGGGACATCCGCTGGTGCGCACCGCCGCCCTGCCCGAACTGGTCCCGATCGCGGCCGAATGGACGCGGGGCGCGGTGAAGTCGGTGCCAGCGGGATGGGTGCCGGGTTCGCGAGCCCTGCGGGCGTGGGTGCTCGCGGCCGGTCGTGTCGAGGTCGAGGGCGAACGCTACGTTCTGGGGCTGGATCCGCACGCCCCGGACACCCACGCGGTGCTGGCCCAGTCGCTGATGCGTGCCGGGATCGCGCCGACGCTGATCGGCACCCGTGGCGCCGGACCGGGCCTGCGGGTGTCCGGGAGACGGCGATTGACGCGTCTCGTCGAGAACATCGGGGCGCCCCCGGACGACCCCCGCGCGCGGCAGATCTGGCCACGCGTGCAGTAGGCGCCGCATCACACGTGACAGGCCTTCCGTTGCAGGTGTGCGACCCTGTGTATGGCCGCGTCCGGGGAACGGGTCGGTATACATGTCTTCAGAGAAGCGGGACATGTCAGCGAACAGGGAAGGTGCGGCAGCGCTGTGGCAGCACGGGACAACAGCACGTCGAACGGCTCGTCGGGCACGCGTCGGCTCGTCATCGTCGAGTCCCCGACCAAGGCGAAGAAGATCGCGCCCTACCTGGGCCGCGACTACGTCGTCGAGGCGTCCGTCGGGCACATCCGCGACCTGCCCCGCGGGGCCGCCGACGTGCCGGCCAAGTACAAGGGCGAGTCGTGGGCCCGCCTCGGCGTGAACGTCGACCACGGTTTCGAGCCGCTGTACGTCGTCAGTCCCGAGAAGAAGTCCAAGGTCACCGAGCTGAAGGGGCTGCTGAAGGACGCCGACGAGCTGTACCTCGCGACCGACCCCGACCGGGAGGGCGAGGCCATCGCCTGGCACCTGCTCGAGACGCTCAAGCCGAAGGTCCCGGTCCGCCGGATGGTGTTCCACGAGATCACCGAGCCGGCCATCAGAGCCGCCGCGGAGCACACCCGCGACCTCGACAACAATCTGGTCGACGCGCAGGAGACCCGCCGGATCCTCGACCGCCTCTACGGCTACGAGGTCAGCCCGGTGCTGTGGAAGAAGGTCATGCCGCGGCTGTCGGCGGGCCGCGTGCAGTCCGTCGCCACCCGGGTCATCGTCCAGCGCGAACGTGAGCGCATGGCTTTCCGGTCCGCGACGTACTGGGACATTGCCGCCACCCTCGACGCCGGCGCCGACGCGAGCCCCCGATCGTTCGGGGCGCGGCTCGTCGGTGTCGACGGCGCCCGCGTCGCCGCCGGCCGCGATTTCGGTGCCGACGGCCAGTTGAAGTCCACCGGCGTCGTCGTGCTCGACGAGGCGTACGCGCGACGGCTCGCCGACGCTCTGCACGGCGTGGACCTGACGGTGACGTCGGTCGAGAGCAAGCCGTACACGCGCAAGCCGTACGCCCCGTTCATGACGTCGACGCTGCAGCAGGAGGCGGGCCGCAAGCTGCGGTTCTCGTCCGAGCGCACGATGCGCATCGCCCAGCGCCTGTACGAGAACGGCTACATCACGTACATGCGTACCGACTCGACGACCCTGTCCGAGAGCGCGATCGCCGCCGCCCGGGCGCAGGCCACCGAGTTGTACGGCGCGGAGTACGTGCACGCCACCCCGCGGCAGTTCACCCGCAAGGTCAAGAACGCGCAGGAGGCCCACGAGGCGATCCGCCCAGCCGGCGACGTGTTCGCCACGCCCGGCGAACTGCACTCGCGTCTCGACACCGACGAGTACCGCCTCTACGAACTCATCTGGCAGCGCACCGTCGCCTCCCAGATGGCCGACGCGCGGGGCACGACCCTGACGCTGCGCATCACCGGCACCGCCGCGAGTGGCGAGGAATGCACGTTCTCGTCGTCCGGCCGCACCATCACCTTCCCCGGCTTCCTGAGGGCGTACGTCGAGAGCGTCGACGAGGAAGCCGGCGGCCAGTCCGACGACGCCGAATCCCGGCTGCCGAACCTGTCCGAGGGGCAGCGCGTCACCGCGACGAAGCTCGACCCGGACGGTCACTCGACCAACCCGCCGGCTCGCTACACCGAGGCCAGCCTGATCAAGGCCCTCGAGGACCTCGGCATCGGCCGGCCGTCGACGTACGCGTCGATCATCAAGACCATCCTCGACCGCGGCTACGTCTACAAGCGGGGTAGCGCCCTGGTCCCGTCGTGGGTGGCGTTCGCGGTCATCGGGCTCCTCGAGGCGCATTTCGGACGCCTCGTCGACTACGGGTTCACCGCTGCCATGGAGGACGACCTCGACGAGATCGCGGGCGGTCACGAGCAGCGCACCGACTGGCTGTCGAGCTTCTACTTCGGTGGCGCCCACGGAGCCGAGAACTCGGTGGCGCGCGAGGGCGGCCTGAAGAAGATGGTGGGGGAGAACCTCGAGGACATCGACGCCCGCGAGATCAACTCCATCCGGTTGTTCGACGACGCCGAGGGACGGGAGATCCGCGTGCGCGTCGGCCGGTTCGGCCCCTACCTCGAGCGGATGGTTGCCGATCCCGACGCGCCCGACGGGGAACCGGTCTCCCAGCGGGCGAACCTGCCCGACGACCTGCCGCCGGACGAGCTGACGCTCGAGTATGCGGAGAAGCTGTTCTCGACCCCGCAGGAGGGCCGGGTCCTCGGCGCCGACCCGGTCACCGGCAACGAGATCGTCGCGCGGGAGGGCCGCTTCGGTCCGTATGTGACCGAGTTGCTGCGTGAGCCGGAGCCGGAGCCGGAGCCCGACATCACGCCGATCCCGGTCGAGGAATCGCCCGTGGCGGGCGGCACCAGCACCACCGCCACGGCCGTGGCGAAGAAGGCTGCGAAGAAGGCACCGGCGAAGAAGGCCACCAAGAAGGCGGCCGGTCCCAAGCCGCGGACGGCGTCGCTGCTCAAGTCGATGGAACTGTCGACGGTGACGCTCGAGGACGCACTGCGGCTGCTGTCGTTGCCGCGGGTCGTCGGGGTCGACCCTGCGACGGGTGAGGAGATCACCGCCCAGAACGGTCGCTACGGCCCGTACCTGAAGAAGGGCACCGACTCGCGGTCGCTGGCGAACGAGGAACAGATGTTTACCGTCACCCTCGAGGAGGCGCTGAAGATCTACTCCGAGCCGAAACGACGCGGACGGCAGGCCGCTGCCACGCCGCCGCTGCGGGAACTGGGCACCGACCCGGTCAGCGGCAAGCCGATGGTGATCAAGGACGGCCGCTTCGGCCCGTACGTCACGGACGGCGAGACCAACGCGAGCCTCCGCAAGGGCGACGAGGTCGACAGCATCACCGACGAGCGGGCCTCCGAGCTGCTCGCGGATCGTCGTGCCCGCGGTCCGGCGAAGAAGACCGCCAAGAAGACCGCTGCGAAGAAGGCCCCCGCGAAGAAGACGGCGGCGAAGAAGACCGCGGCCAAGAAGACGACTGCGAAGAAGACCGCCGCGAAGAAGGAGTGACCTCCGGGGTACGGCGTCATATCCTCGCCGTGTGTACCGCGAAGCGGCGTCCGGCATACCCGGTGTGCTCGTGTGGACGGCGACGAGGACCGCGGATTCGGCGGGAACGTCCGTGCTGCCCGACGGTTGCACGGACCTGATCTGGCACGAGGACGGCCTCCTCGTCGCCGGACCGGACACCCGAGCGCAGTTCTCCGACCTGGGTACCCGCCGTGGCCTGACCGCCGTGCGTTTCGGCCCCGGCGTGGGGCCGGTGGTGCTCGGCGTGGACGCGGCCGAGTTACGTGACGCACGCGTACCGCTGGACCACATCCGGCCCAGCGCACACGTTCGTCGCCTGGTGTCGGACGCGGAGTCCGACCCGGTCGGTGCGCTTCTGCGCGAGACCCGGCGCCGTCTGGACGGCGTCGACCGCAGCGTCGAGACGGGCATCGCGGCGCAGCTCGGTGCCGGAGCGTCCGTCGCCGAGGTGGCGGGCTCGGCGGGCTGGAGTGTGCGCCGGCTGCACCGGCACGCGCTGCGCGCGTACGGCTACGGACCGAAGACGCTGGCACGAGTGCTGCGGTTCCGCCGGGCGGTCGGTCTCGCCCGCACCGGCCGACCGTTCGCCGACGTCGCGGCCGAGTGCGGCTTCAGCGACCAGGCTCATCTCGCACGGGAGGTCCGCGCCCTCTCCGGTACCACGCTCGGTGCGCTCCTCGGCTGAGCGGTCACCCGGGCAGGGACGCGAACAGTTCGATGCTGTGCCCGTCGGGATCGTGGACGCTCGCGTAGCGCTGCTTCCAGAACGCGTCCCACGGTTCGAGCGCGCTCGTGCATCCCGCCTCCAGCAAGTCGCGGTACGTCGCATCCACGCCTGCCGGTGAACCGCAGTCGAAGGCGAGCGCAGGGCCACCCGTTCCCGGCCGGAAGTCCGGATGGAAGGACCGGACCGACTCGACGGTGTCCCATGCCAAGCGGAGCCCACCCGGGAGTGTCGTTTCGAAGTGGGGTTCGTCGGTACCGGCAGGAAGGTCCAGTCCGAGGCGTCGATAGCAGTCGAAGGAACGGGTCATGTCGGCGACGACGAGCCCGACCAGGGCGAGTTGTGCAGTCATACCGGTGACGCTAGGTCGCGGTGACGTCACCGTCTTGAAGGTTTCGGACGGCCGACGCCTCGGCGGCGTCGGAGCCGGTCGCTACGCTGAGGCCATGCCCGGTGTCTTCGAACGTCTCGTCGGTCAGCGCGACGTGGAGACCGAACTGATCGCCGCAGCCACCGCGGCGCGCGGCGGTGGGGCCGGTTCCCGGATGACGCACTCGTGGCTGTTCACCGGCCCTCCCGGTTCCGGACGGTCGATCGCGGCGCTCTGCTTCGCCGCTGCCCTGCAGTGCACCGATCCCGATGTCCCGGGTTGCGGTCGCTGCCACGCGTGCAGCACCACCATGGCCGGTACCCACGGCGACGTCCGTCGGGTCGTTCCCGAGGGGCTCACGATCAGTGTCAAGGCGATGCGCGACATCGTCCGGACCGCGTCGCGTCGTCCGAGCACCGGGCAGTGGCAGGTAGTGGTGATCGAGGATGCGGACCGTCTCACCGAGGGCGCCGCGAACGCACTGCTCAAGGTCGTCGAGGAACCGCCCGAGCGCACGGTGTTCCTCCTGTGCGCGCCGTCCGTCGATCCACAGGACATCTCCGTGACCCTGCGTTCACGATGCCGGCACGTCGCGCTCGTCACGCCCAACACGGACGCAATCGCCCGGGTGCTGCGCGAACGCGACGGACTCGACTCCGAGACCGCGAACTGGGCTGCATCGATCAGCGGGGGCCACGTCGGGCGGGCCCGACGTCTGGCCACCGACGAGACCGCTCGCACCAGCCGTCGACGTGCGCTGGATCTGGCCGCGGCGGTACTCCGCCCCGCCACCACGTACACCGCTGCGGACGAGCTGGTGCAGCGTGCGGAGGCGGAAGCCAAGGAGATCAGCGCCACGCGCGACGAACGAGAGACCGAGGAACTTCGGACCGCTCTCGGCGCCGGAGGCACCGGTAAGGGTGCCGCCGGGGCGCTCCGGGGCGCGGCGGGCGTCCTCAAGGACCTCGAACGCACCCAGAAGTCCCGACGTACCCGGACCGAGCGCGACATCATGGACCGCGCTCTCATCGATCTGGCCGGTCTGTACCGGGATGCGCTGGCACGTTCCCTGGGCGCTTCCGGCACCGCCAATCATCCCGACATGGCCGAGCGTGCCGCCGACCTGGCGTCGCGTGCCCGGCCGGAGGCGCTGCTGACCTGCATCGAGGCGATCCTCGAGTGCCGCGAGGTCCTCGCGCAGAACGTCAAGCCGCGCTTCGCGGTGGCCGCGATGGCGGCCCGGTTGAGCTCGGCCTTCCGGTAGGCGCCGACGGGTGGTTTGCATTGGGCAGGGGGGTAGGCGCTAGACTCGTGCGCGCCGTCAGGCACGCTGCCTTAGCTCAGTCGGTAGAGCATTTCACTCGTAATGAAAAGGTCGCGAGTTCGATTCTCGCAGGCAGCTCCGAACGACGAAGGCCCTCCATCCCGAACGCGGATGGAGGGCCTTCGTCGTCGTGCGCACGTGCATTCTCCGGTCCGGTCGCCCCGGGCAAAGTCGCCCGCCGCTGCGCTGCGTGCCGGATGATGGCGGGTGTGCTCCTGGAGATCTTCTCGATCGTTCTGATCGTCGGCGCCCTGGTCGTTCTCATCCCCACCGCGGTGCGCGTGTTCCGCCGGCGCGACGACGACCACTAGGCCGATCGTCGCTGCTCGGCGCCCCGCTCAGGCGTCGCCGGCTCAGTACACTCGACTTATGAGTGAGTCGTTGAAGGAGCGGGTGCGAGCGAAGATTCTGCGCCAGCGCGGAGAAGACGGCGGGCGGCCCCTCGGGGACGCGGAAGGGGACAACCCCCGGCTCATCGACATCGGCCTCGACCTGGCACTGCTGGACCAGGCCGCCGAGGGAGACGCCGTTGTAGAGGAGCTGGCCGCGAAGTACTGGGTGCCCTGATGTCGTCCGGAAAAGCGGTTTGACCAGGCGATTTGGTAAGTCGCGCAATGTTCACGTAACTTATTGCAGGTCAGAGCGACACGGACACCGACCCGGCCCGCAGGGGCTCGGGACAACGAGGTTGGACGCAGGCGCCTGATTGTTCGGTTCGGGATCTTCTGGTAGGGTTCTGGGCCGTTGCTGATCCCACCGAGTGCGTCGGGTTTGTGCCCGTCGGGTGGTGTGGGTAGGCTGGAACGGTTGCCCCGGAGCGCCGCGGACGTCGGTTCGCGGGGTGATGGTGTGTGCGTGTTCTTTGAGAACTCAACAGTGTGCCGATGAATGTCAGTGCCAAATATTTTTGGTGCGGCCGCCCCGCGTTCGTGTGGGGTGGTTGTTGCTGGACATCGCATTCTTCCGTCTGTGATGGTCCAGTGTTTTTGCTAGTTTGAGTTTTTTGCTAGTGATTCGGCTCTACGCTTATGGCTGATCAGCCCTTCGGGGTTTGGTTGAGAGTCTTCAACGGAGAGTTTGATCCTGGCTCAGGACGAACGCTGGCGGCGTGCTTAACACATGCAAGTCGAACGATGAAGCCCAGCTTGCTGGGTGGATTAGTGGCGAACGGGTGAGTAACACGTGGGTGATCTGCCCTGCACTTCGGGATAAGCCTGGGAAACTGGGTCTAATACCGGATAGGACCTTCTGCCGCATGGTGGGGGGTGGAAAGGTTTTCCGGTGCAGGATGGGCCCGCGGCCTATCAGCTTGTTGGTGGGGTAACGGCCCACCAAGGCGACGACGGGTAGCCGGCCTGAGAGGGCGACCGGCCACACTGGGACTGAGACACGGCCCAGACTCCTACGGGAGGCAGCAGTGGGGAATATTGCACAATGGGCGCAAGCCTGATGCAGCGACGCCGCGTGAGGGATGACGGCCTTCGGGTTGTAAACCTCTTTCAGTACCGACGAAGCGCAAGTGACGGTAGGTACAGAAGAAGCACCGGCCAACTACGTGCCAGCAGCCGCGGTAATACGTAGGGTGCGAGCGTTGTCCGGAATTACTGGGCGTAAAGAGCTCGTAGGCGGTTTGTCGCGTCGTCTGTGAAAACCCGCAGCTCAACTGCGGGCTTGCAGGCGATACGGGCAGACTTGAGTACTGCAGGGGAGACTGGAATTCCTGGTGTAGCGGTGAAATGCGCAGATATCAGGAGGAACACCGGTGGCGAAGGCGGGTCTCTGGGCAGTAACTGACGCTGAGGAGCGAAAGCGTGGGTAGCGAACAGGATTAGATACCCTGGTAGTCCACGCCGTAAACGGTGGGCGCTAGGTGTGGGTTTCCTTCCACGGGATCCGTGCCGTAGCTAACGCATTAAGCGCCCCGCCTGGGGAGTACGGCCGCAAGGCTAAAACTCAAAGGAATTGACGGGGGCCCGCACAAGCGGCGGAGCATGTGGATTAATTCGATGCAACGCGAAGAACCTTACCTGGGTTTGACATACACCGGACCGCCCCAGAGATGGGGTTTCCCTTGTGGTCGGTGTACAGGTGGTGCATGGCTGTCGTCAGCTCGTGTCGTGAGATGTTGGGTTAAGTCCCGCAACGAGCGCAACCCTTGTCCTGTGTTGCCAGCAAGTCAAGTTGGGGACTCGCAGGAGACTGCCGGGGTCAACTCGGAGGAAGGTGGGGACGACGTCAAGTCATCATGCCCCTTATGTCCAGGGCTTCACACATGCTACAATGGCCGGTACAGAGGGCTGCGATACCGCGAGGTGGAGCGAATCCCTTAAAGCCGGTCTCAGTTCGGATCGGGGTCTGCAACTCGACCCCGTGAAGTCGGAGTCGCTAGTAATCGCAGATCAGCAACGCTGCGGTGAATACGTTCCCGGGCCTTGTACACACCGCCCGTCACGTCATGAAAGTCGGTAACACCCGAAGCCGGTGGCCTAACCCCTCGTGGGAGGGAGCCGTCGAAGGTGGGATCGGCGATTGGGACGAAGTCGTAACAAGGTAGCCGTACCGGAAGGTGCGGCTGGATCACCTCCTTTCTAAGGAGCACCTCCTTCGTCCGCCTGCACACAGGTGCCGGCGGGGAAGGCAGAGCCCGTTTGTCCCCGCATGTGGGACACGGGAGCTCATGGGTGGAACGCTGACAAGCACTTCTCATCGATTCTTCTCCATGCAGAAGAATCCGGGAGGTTATATCGGTGCACTGTTGGGTCCTGAGAGAACACGCAATGTGTTTTGTCAGCGACGATGACCTGCGAAGTAAGGAACTGGTTTTCTTGCGGTAGGGGTTGTTGTGTGTTGTTTGAGAACTGCACAGTGGACGCGAGCATCTTTGTTGTAAGTGTTTATGAGCGTACGGTGGATGCCTTGGCACCAGGAGCCGATGAAGGACGTGGGAGGCTGCGATATGCCTCGGGGAGCTGTCAACCGAGCTGTGATCCGAGGATTTCCGAATGGGGAAACCCAGCACGAGTGATGTCGTGTTACCCGCGCCTGAATATATAGGGCGTGTGGAGGGAACGTGGGGAAGTGAAACATCTCAGTACCCACAGGAAGAGAAAACAACATGTGATTCCGTGAGTAGTGGCGAGCGAAAGCGGAAGAGGCTAAACCGGGCACATGCGATACCCGGCAGGGGTTGTGTGTTCGGGGTTGTGGGGTTCGATGTGTCGGTGCTGCCGCACCGGCCGACAGTGAGAAATCGCCTGTGTTAGTCGAAGTGGTCTGGAACGGCCTGTCGTAGAGGGTGAGAATCCCGTAGACGAAAACACGGTGACTGTCGATTCGAATACCCGAGTAGCAGCGGGCCCGTGAAATCTGCTGTGAATCCGTCGGGACCACCCGATAAGCCTGAATACTCCCTGGTGACCGATAGCGGACTAGTACCGTGAGGGAAAGGTGAAAAGTACCCCGGGAGGGGAGTGAAATAGTACCTGAAACCGTGCGCTTACAATCCGTCGGAGCCTGCGCGACCTTTGGTGGTCGGTGGGTGACGGCGTGCCTTTTGAAGAATGAGCCTGCGAGTTAGTGGCATGTCGCGAGGTTAACCCGTGTGGGGTAGTCGTAGCGAAAGCGAGTCCGAACAGGGCGTATCAGTGGCATGTTCTAGACCCGAAGCGGAGTGATCTACCCATGGCCAGGGTGAAGCGACGGTAAGACGTCGTGGAGGCCCGAACCCACTTAGGTTGAAAACTGAGGGGATGAGCTGTGGGTAGGGGTGAAAGGCCAATCAAACTCCGTGATAGCTGGTTCTCCCCGAAATGCATTTAGGTGCAGCGTCGCGTGTTTCTCACCGGAGGTAGAGCTACTGGATGGTCTAGGGGGCCCACAAGCTTACCGAAATCAGCCAAACTCCGAATGCCGGTGAGTGAGAGCGCGGCAGTGAGACTGCGGGGGATAAGCTTCGTAGTCGAGAGGGAAACAGCCCAGATCGCCGGCTAAGGCCCCTAAGCGTGTACTAAGTGGAAAAGGATGTGGGATCGCTGAGACAACCAGGAGGTTGGCTTAGAAGCAGCCACCCTTGAAAGAGTGCGTAATAGCTCACTGGTCAAGTGGTTCTGCGCCGACAATGTAGCGGGGCTCAAGTACACCGCCGAAGCCGCGGCACTCACACAACACCCCGGAGGGTTTACGGACCGTCCGGCAGTGGTGTGGGTGGGTAGGGGAGCGTCGTGCCGCCGGGGAAGCGCCGGAGTGATCCAGGTGTGGAGGCGGCGCGAGTGAGAATGCAGGCATGAGTAGCGAAAGACGAGTGAGAAACTCGTCCGCCGAATGACCAAGGGTTCCTGGGCCAGGTTAATCCGCCCAGGGTGAGTCGGGACCTAAGGCGAGGCCG
The DNA here is from genome assembly GCF_057367935.1 of Rhodococcus sp. NS-SX18. Lineage (NCBI taxonomy): Bacteria > Bacillati > Actinomycetota > Actinomycetes > Mycobacteriales > Nocardiaceae > Rhodococcus > Rhodococcus sp. NS-SX18. The sequence goes on from NZ_CM170633.1 coordinate 596,382, forward strand.
ACAGGCGTAGTCGATGGACAACGGGTTGATATTCCCGTACCCGTGTGAACGCGCCCCTGGTGAATCAGTGATGCTAACCGTCCTGAAGCCGGCCGGTTCCTTCGGGAATCGGTTGTGTGGATGCACGGGACCCGATCTGGTAGTAGCCAAGCGATGGGGTGACGCAGGAAGGTAGTGGGGCCGGTCAGTGGTTGTACCGGTGTAAGCCCGTAGGGCGTGACATAGGCAAATCCGTGTCGCACACAGCCTGAGAGGTGATGCGTAGCCGAATGAGGCGAATTCCATGATCCTATGCTGCCGAGAAAAGCCTCTAGCGAGCTTTCACACGGCCCGTACCCCAAACCGACACAGGTGGTCAGGTAGAGAATACCGAGGCGATCGAGAGAACTGTGGTTAAGGAACTCGGCAAAATGCCCCCGTAACTTCGGGAGAAGGGGGACCACGCCCGGTGAAGACCTTCGCGGTCGGAGCTGGGGGTGGTCGCAGAGACCAGAGAGAAGCGACTGTTTACTAAAAACACAGGTCCGTGCGAAGTCGTAAGACGAGGTATACGGACTGACGCCTGCCCGGTGCTGGAAGGTTAAGAGGACCGGTCAGCGGAGTGATCCGCGAAGCTGAGAATTTAAGCCCCAGTAAACGGCGGTGGTAACTATAACCATCCTAAGGTAGCGAAATTCCTTGTCGGGTAAGTTCCGACCTGCACGAATGGCGTAACGACTTCTCTGCTGTCTCAACCACAGACTCGGCGAAATTGCATTACGAGTAAAGATGCTCGTTACGCGCGGCAGGACGAAAAGACCCCGGGACCTTCACTACAGCTTGGTATTGGTGTTCGGTTCGGTTTGTGTAGGATAGGTGGGAGACGGAGAAGCCCGCACGCCAGTGTGGGTGGAGTCGTTGTTGAAATACCACTCTGATCGTATTGGACCTCTAACCTCGGACCCTGATCGGGTTCAGGGACAGTGCCTGGTGGGTAGTTTAACTGGGGCGGTTGCCTCCCAAAATGTAACGGAGGCGCCCAAAGGTTCCCTCAGCCTGGTTGGCAATCAGGTGGCGAGTGCAAGTGCACAAGGGAGCTTGACTGTGAGACCGACAGGTCGAGCAGGGACGAAAGTCGGGACTAGTGATCCGGCACCGGCATGTGGAAGCGGTGTCGCTCAACGGATAAAAGGTACCCCGGGGATAACAGGCTGATCTTCCCCAAGAGTCCATATCGACGGGATGGTTTGGCACCTCGATGTCGGCTCGTCGCATCCTGGGGCTGGAGTAGGTCCCAAGGGTTGGGCTGTTCGCCCATTAAAGCGGCACGCGAGCTGGGTTTAGAACGTCGTGAGACAGTTCGGTCTCTATCCGCCGCGCGCGTTAGAAACTTGAGGAAGGCTGTCCCTAGTACGAGAGGACCGGGACGGACGAACCTCTGGTGTGCCAGTTGTCCCGCCAGGGGCACGGCTGGTTGGCTACGTTCGGAAGGGATAACCGCTGAAAGCATCTAAGCGGGAAGCCTGTTCCAAGATGAGGTTTCTCACCCCCTCGAGGGGGTAAGGCCCCCGGCAGACCACCGGGTTGATAGGCCGGAACTGGAAGTGCGGCAACGCATGCAGGTGACCGGTACTAATAGGCCGAGGACTTACCACGAAGAAGCTACGCGTCCACTGTGCGGTATCTGAAACAACACACCCGAACTCACTCCGAGCACCGGGGTGTGACAGTTTCACAGAGTTACGGCGGCCATAGCGACAGGGAAACGCCCGGTCCCATTCCGAACCCGGAAGCTAAGCCTGTCTGCGCCGATGGTACTGCACCCGACAGGGTGTGGGAGAGTAGGACACCGCCGAACACCCGTTACCGGAAGCCCCCCCGACACTGTCGGGGGGGCTTCCGGCATTTCCGGAGCAGGTACCCGATTCGACGGAGCCCGCGGCGACCGTACGACCTGAGTTGCACCAGGTAAGTCGGTTTCCGGGGTAGTCGCGGACATTTGTGCAGGTAGCGGCGGTGCGTTGCCGGAAAGTGGCACACTAACGGCTCGGTAGACTCCGCCCCGTGGCCGCCTACATCCGCAAAGTCCGCACCGCCTCGGGAGCAACCGCGGTGCAGATCGCGGCCAAGCAGGGCCGCCGCGACAAGGTCCTCGAGTACCTCGGATCGGCCCACACCGACAGCGAACTCGCCGCCCTGCTCGAAACCGCTCGAACCAAGCTGCTCGCCGGCCAGCAAGAGCTCGACCTCGACCTGGGCACCACCAGCTCTGCACCGACGATCACCGGGAAACGCTCCCGCTGGCTGATCGAGGTCATCGCTGCGGCCTGGCGACGTCTCGGCTTCGATGTGCGCGACAACGACGCGTTCTTCCAGCTCGTGGCAGCCCGCCTCGTCGAGCCGACGTCGGTTGCGGATGCGGGCAGAGTGCTGCGGGAGATCGGGATCGCCCCGGCCCACCGCAACACCTTCGTGCGGACCCTGCAGCGATGCACTGGCCACGGGTACCGCGACGACATCGCACGACGCTGCTTCGAGCATGCCGCCACCGCGGGGGATCTGAACCTGCTGCTCTACGACGTCACGACCTTGTATTTCGAAGCGGAGAAGGAAGACGAGCTCCGTAAGGTCGGCTACTCCAAGGAGCGGCGGGTCGACCCGCAGATCGTCGTCGGGCTGCTCGTCGATCGCACCGGATTCCCGTTGGAGATCGGATGTTTCGAAGGAAACCACGCCGAGACCCGCACCATCGTGCCCATCGTGCGCCAGTTCCAGGCCCGCCACAATATCGAGGGGGTGGAGATGGTCATCGCCGCCGACGCCGGGATGTTGTCGGCGACGAATCTCAAGGATCTCGATGCCGCCGGGCTGAAGTTCATCGTCGGTTCGCGGGTGACGAAGGCCCCGGCGGATCTGGCCAGTCATTTCCACTGGAACGGGGACGTGTTCACCGACGGGCAAATCATCGACACCGTCACCCCACGGCACGCCAAGAGCACGGTCAACGACCTCACCCGTCGCAGCGAGCCGGTGTGGGCGCCGGCCGACACGACGGCGTGGCGGGCGATCTGGGCGTACTCGACCAAGCGTGCCCTGCGGGACAACCAGACGCTGAACGCGCAGGAAGCCCGGGCCCGGGAGGTCGTCGACGGCACCCGTGCTGCTAGAGCACCGCGGTTCGTCAAGAGCACCGCGAAGGGCAAATCCCTCGATACCGATGCTCTGGCCCGGGCGCGTTCCCTGATCGGTCTGAAAGGCTACGTGACGAACCTGCCTGTCTCGCTGATGAATCCACAGGAAGTCATGGCGAAGTATCACGATCTGTGGCATGTCGAGCAGTCGTTTCGGATGTCGAAGACCGACCTGCGGGCCCGCCCGATCTTCAGTCACACCCGCGATTCCATCGAGGCGCACCTGACCATCGTGTTCGCCGCGTTGGCGATCTCACGCTATCTGCAGGACGCGACCGGGATGTCGATCCGGAAGATCGTGCGGACCCTGCGTCCCTTGCAGGAAGTCACAATCACGATCGCCGGCCACGAGCACACCGCCTTCGATCCGCTCACCGACGACGCCGTGCACATCCTCGATTCCCTCGGCATCGCGAATCCCCGGTCAGGGTTGGCACACTAATCTGGTGCAACTCGGGAGGTACCCGATTCGACGGAGCCCGCGGCGACCGTACGACCGGGGGCGTCCGCTCAGCCGGCGAGTGCCTCGCGCCGCCGCCACAGTCGTGCGACAGTCCACGGTCCGAACGCGAGCGAGACGACATTGATGCCCGTCTCGACTGCCATTTCGGTAGTCATTCGCCGGTAGTTGCCGTGCTCGAGATTCCACAGCGTGTCCATGGCTCCGAGGAATGTCATCGCGCCGCCGGCCGCGATCCCCAGCGGGACGGCGAGTGACCGCCCCCTCGTCAGGTGCCAGGCGCTCACTGCGAAACTCGCGGCCATCAGCCCGTCAGCGGCCGGGAATGCGTTCTCGAACGCGACGTACGAGGGGTCGTCGGACGATCTGACATGTCCGGCGGTGAAGTAGTCGAGCCAGTACAACGCGACGCCGGTGGCGACGCTGCCCATCGCAGCCGCGTGCAGCAGGTCACTACGGGCCGGTTGTCGCCTCATCGCAACCTCCTCCAGCCCTTCCTCCCTCGGTCTCTTCGAGTATGGCTTCCCCCAGTGTCTGCAGACCGTCGTTTACCTGGCGGCCTTCGGTAGGGGCACAGGGCCGGGTGGCACTCCACCGACAGCTTGCTGTATAAATACATCTTGTGTCTATGTCGTATTCAGCGGCCGAGTCGGTCTATCGCGAGGTCAAGGAGCTGATCCTGTCGGGTGAGTTGCCCGGCGGTGATCTGATCAGCGAAGGGGAGATCGCGGCTCGGATGTCGTGCAGCCGTACCCCGGTGCGCGAGGCCTTCCTCCGCCTCGAGGCCGAGGGCTGGATGCGTCTGTACCCCAAGCGCGGCGCACTGGTAGTTCCGGTGGCGGACGGGGAGGCTGAGCACGTCGTCGATGCGCGACGGTTGCTCGAGGCCCACGCTGTGCGCGCCGTCGCGTCCGCTCCGCCGGCACGAGAGCAACTCGAACGTACCTTGCGCGCAAGCCTGGACACGCAGCGTGAACTTGCCGAGCGTGGTGACGTCGGTGGCTTCAGCGGTGCCGACGCGGACTTCCACCGCAACATCGTGGCCGCGGGCGGCAATCCGCTCCTCGACACCTTCTATGCCGGCCTGCGGGAACGCCAGCGACGGATGACGGCCCGTTCTGTCGCCCGGGATCCGGCGCAGCTGCAGAAGATCATCGCCGACCATGCGCATCTGGTGGATCTCGTCGCCGCCGGGGATGCCGACGCGTTCGACGAGGCGCTCGAGGTGCACATGCGCGAGGTGCACGGACTCGGAGGGGGACGACTGTGACCGCAACTGCCACCGAACCGGGTCGTCTGCCCACTGCTGGTACGGATGCCGCTCCCCGCAGGGCGTGGCTGCTCGTGGCCGCCGCGATGTTCGCTGTCGCCTGGGGCGGCAACGAATTCACCCCGCTCCTGGTGATGTACCGGCTCGAACACGGTTTCGCGCCGGTCGTCGTCGACCTGTTCCTCTTCGCCTATGTCCTGGGCATCGTGCCGGCCCTGCTCGTCGGCGGTCCGCTCTCCGACCGGCTCGGTCGTCGGCCTGTCATGGTGCCCGCACCGTTCGTCGCCCTCGTCGGTTCCGCGGTGCTCGCCCTCGGATCGGACTCCGCGCCGCTGCTCATCCTCGGCCGCATCCTCTGCGGGATCGCGCTCGGACTGGGCATGGCGGTCGGTGGCAGCTGGCTGAAGGAACTGTCCGACCCGCGCTGGGACCCGCGCGCGACGGCCGGAGCCGGTGCGCGACGGGCCGCGATGAGCCTGACCGCCGGCTTCGGTGTCGGTGCCGGCATCGCGGGTGCCCTCGCCCAGTGGGCCCCGATGCCGAGTGCCCTGTCCTACCTCGTGCATATCGGGCTGAGTATCGGCGCAGGTGCGGCACTGCTGCGGACGCCGGAGACCCGCCCGGCGCAGCCGGAATCGGAACGGACCGCGCTGCGGGAAGACCTGAAGATCCCGGCGGCCGGGCACGCCCGCTTCCTGTTCGTGATCGCCCCCGTCGCCCCCTGGGTGTTCGGCGCCGCCAGTTCGGCGTACGCGATCCTGCCGGCGCTGATGACCGGACACAGCGGCGACGCCCCGATCGCGTTCTCGGCGCTGCTGTGCGTCGTCGCCCTCGGTGCCGGTTTCGCGATCCAGTCGCTGGGCCGTCGGATCGACACCCCCCACAATGCCCGTGCGGTAGCGGTGGCGCTGACGTTGCTCGTGGTGGGGATGGTCACGGCGGCGGCCGCGGCCGCCGCCCTGACCGTGCCGCTGGCCCTACTGGCCGCGGTCGTCCTGGGCTGCGGCTACGGAATGGCGCTGGTGTCGGGCCTGCAGGAAGTGCAGCGTATCGCCCGCCCCGACGACCTCGCCGGGCTCACCGCGGTGTTCTATTCGCTGAGCTATCTCGGCTTCGCGGTACCCGCGGTGATGGTGTACCTGTCGCAGACGTACCCGGTCCTGACCTACCCGACCATGTTCGTCGTGGGCGCGGTCGCGGCGGCCGCGTGCCTGGTGCTCGTCCTGGCGAAATGGCAGGCACACCTGCCGGAGCGAGCGTCGGCCTGACGTTTCACGGCTCGGGCATCGGCGGCAGTGCCTTCTCGGCGAGCCACGCGTCCCACAGCGGACGCAGCGGTGCGTCCGCGAACCGGGCCGCGAGGTCGGTGAACTGCTCGGTGGTGACGGTCGCGTGCCGGTGGTTCGCGGTCCACTGCCGAATCAGCGTGAAGAACTTCTCGTCGCCGAGGCGCAGGCGCAGCGCGTGCAGTGTCAGGGCGCCCCGCTTGTAGACGCGGTCGTCGAACATCAGGTCCGGCCCGGGGTCGCCGAGGAGGATGTCCTGAGGTTTGCGGCCGAGCCCGCGGTGCGCCTCCTCGGCGATCGTGTGCGCGGACGGCCCGTCGGAGTTCTCCGACCACAGCCACTCCGCGTAGCAGGCGAAGCCCTCGTTCAGCCAGATGTCGCGCCACCGTGACGGGGTGAGGCTGTTGCCGAACCACTGGTGCGCGAGTTCGTGTGCGACGAGCCGCTCTTCGCTCCGGGTGCCGTCGCAGTGGTTCGCGCCGAAGATCGACAGGGTCTGCGCCTCGATCGGGATCTCGAGTTCGTCCTCGGTGACGACGACGCTGTAGTGCGGGAACGGGTACGGCCCGAAGAGCCGGCAGAAGACCTCCATCATCTGTGGTTGCCGGCCGAAGTCCCGGTCGAAGTGCGCCCGCAGACGCGGCGGATGCACCGCGACGAGCGGCACGGGTGTCTCGGACATCCTGCGGGTCTCGTAGTTCCCGATCTGCACCGTGGCGAGGTAGGTCGCCATCGGTTCCGGCTGCTCGTACACCCAGGTGGTCTGGCTGGCCCTCGTCGTCCTGCGCACCAGCGTGCCGTTCGCGATCACCTGGAAGGGGGAGTCGGCCGTGACCGTGATCCGGTAGCTCGCCTTCGCGCCGGGATGGTCGTCGCAGGGGAACCACGACGAGGCGCCGTTGGGCTGGCTCGCGACCAGTGCCCCCTCCTCGAGTTCCTCCCAGCCGACTTCGCCCCACGGACTGCGGATCGGTTTCGGGGTGCCGTGATAGTGGACGACGATCGTCAGTACGCCGCCGACGGGGATCTTCCGGGCGGGGGTGACGACGAGTTTGCCGTCACGCTGGGCGTACTTGGCGGGCCGGGACCCGTTGACCGACAGTTTGGTCACCCGCATGGTCGGCGCGAGGTCGAGCGCGAACTTGCCGCGTTCGTCGGTGGTGGTGGCGACGACGGTGGCCGTGCCGGTGAGCCGGTTGGCCACGACCCGGTAGTTCAGGTCGAGTTCGTACCTCGACACGCGGTACCCGCGGTTGCCGCTGCGCGGCAGGTACGGATCGATCGGAGCGTCCGGTTTCGAGGTTCTGCCGTTCTCGCGGGTCTTCTTCGGGTCGTTCCCCGGCTTCACTGCGGGGACCAATCGCTCGGGTGCGACCACGGCGCGATCGGATTGCCCTGCCATTTGGTCGAATCCGGAACGACGTCACCGCGCATCACCAGCGAGGCCGGGCCGACGGTGGCGCCGGCCCCGATTCCGGCGGCGGGCAGTGCGACGCACTGGGGGCCGAGGGTGGCGCCGGCGCCGAGCGTGACGGTGTCCATGGACATGATCCGATCATGGAACAGGTGCGTTTGCACAACACACCCGCGTTCCACCGTCGCACCGTCGCCGAGGGTCACCAGGTCGGCCTCGGGCAGCCAGTAGCTCTCGCACCACACCCCGCGGCCGATCTTCGCGCCCAGGCCCCGTAGCCACAGGTTCATCACGGCCGTGCCGGTGGCCGGGCGGGCGAACCACGGTGCTGCGACCGTTTCGACGAAGGTGTCGGCCACCTCGTTGCGCCACACGAACCAGCTCCACAGCGGGTGTTCCTCCCGGCCGATGCGTCCGACGGCCGCCCATTTGGCGGCCACGGACACGATGCCGGCCACGGCGCCGGCGAGGATGAGCACGACTCCGCTCAGCGCCGCGGCCGCCGCGTACCCCACCGAGGTCGCCAGCGATTGCAGGGCGAACAGCACGCCGAGACCGATACCGAACGTGACGATCATCGGCAGCAGGCGGAAGGTCTCGACGAAGCCGCGGGCCACGCGCAGCCGCACCGGGGGCGCGAACGTGCGGCTCGAATCGCCGTCGTTCGCGGCGCGACGCAGCCGCACCGGGGGGCTGCCGAGCCACGAGGAACCCGACTTGGCCTTCGACGGCGCAGCCGAGAGGACCGCGACGAGTCCGTACTTGGGGACCCGTCGCCCCGGGGCGGCCATACCCGAGTTGCCGAGAAACGCGCGCTTGCCCACCTTGGCGCGGGAGATGTACAGCCAGCCGCCACCGAGCTCGTAGCTGGCGACCATGGTGTCGTCCGCGAGGAAGGCGCCGTCGGCGACGCGGGTGAACTTGGGCACCATCAGCACGGTGGAGGCCTCGACGTCCTTGCCGATGTCGGCGCCGAGCAGTCGCAGCCAGCCCGGCGTGAGCATCGAGGCGTAGAGCGGGAACAGGAACGTGCGCGAACTGTCCATCAGTCGCTCGGTCGCCCACACCTGCCAGCCGACGCGGCTGCGGACGGGATGGTGTCCCTCGGTCATGCCGACGGCCAGGGCACGCACCGACAGCACCGTGAGGGCGGCGAACACGAACAAGGTCAGCAGGGCGGCCACCGGCAGGATCGCCGCGCTGCGGAGCAACGCATCGGTGAGGTCGGCGGCGTCGCGGATCCACCATCCGACAAGGGTGAGCCCGGCGCCGATCGCGACGATCGGCAGCGAGGCCAGCACCATCGAGGTGAGGCCGAAGATCGGCACCCACCACGAGGCACGCCGCGGCGGCTCGGCGGGCCACGGATGCAGGGCCTTGCCGACCTTCCGGGCGGGGGAGCCGGCCCAGTGCTGGCCGGCCTTGACGCGGCCGAACACGGCGGAGCCGGCGGCGACCTCGGCGTTCTTGCCGACTCGGGCGCCCGGGGCCAGAGTCGAGCGGGCGCCGACCGTCGCGCCGGCTCCGATCCGGATGCTGCCGATGTGGACCTCGTCGCCGTCGATCCAGTGTCCGGACAGGTCGACCTCGGGTTCGATGGAACAGCCGTCCCCGAGTTCGAGCATGCCGGTGACCGGCGGCAGACTGTGCAGGTCGACGCCCTTTCCGACTTTCGCGCCCAGCGCGCGGGCGTAGTACAGCATCCACGGCGCCCCGGACAGGTTCACTGCACCGCTGGCCTCCGACAGCCGCAGCGCCGTCCACAGCCGGAGATGCTCGCTGCCGCCCCTCCGGTAGGTGCCGGGTTGCAGGTTGCGCAGCAGCAGCCGCGTCCCGGCGACGGCGACGGACATGCGGCCGAGCGGGGTCAGGAACAGCAGGATGCCGACGGTCACCCACCACCACGACGCCGGAGCGAGCCACGGCACGTCGACGAACAGCGAGAAGACGTTGTTCGCGATCGCGAGCCAGGTCACCCACTGCAGCCCCGTAAGAGTGGTGAGTGGCACCGTGACGGCGAGTTGCAGCAGCTGTGCCCGGCGCGGAACGGGGGTCACCTGCCGCGGGGCGACCACAGCTGACGGCGCGAGGTCGTCGAGGTACTCGGCCAGCGAGCCGAGTCGCGGATGGTCGTACAGTTCGGCGACGGTCATCGCGGGATAGCGTTCGCGCAGGGCCGTCACCAGCTGGGCCGCGGCGAGGGAGCCGCCGCCGAGTTCGAAGAAGTCGTCGTCGATGCTCTCGATCGGGGTGCCGAGAATCGACACCCACAGCCCGGCGACCCACTCGGCGGTCGGGTCGAGGCCGAGAGCCTCGGCGGCGGCGGCCTCCGCGCCGGGCAGCGGCCACGGAAGCGCATTGCGGTCCACCTTGCCGGAGGTCCGGGTGGGCAGTTCGTCCACCAGCGCCAGTCTCGGGACCAGGGCCGCCGGCAGCTGCTCGCCGAGCAGGTCGCGCGCGGAGGCGAGGTCGAACTCGGGGTCGGTGCTGGCGATGTAGCCGACGAGGATCGAGTGCCCGGCCGCGGTCTTGCGTACGGCGGCCGCGCCGCCGGCGACGCCGGGCAGGTTCTGCAGAGCGTTGTCGACTTCGCCGAGTTCGATGCGCCGGCCGCCGATCTTGACCTGATCGTCGGCACGTCCCTGGAACAGCAGCCCCGCGCGGTCGAGGGTGACCAGGTCGCCGCTGCGGTAGGCGCGGTCCCAGCCGAGGGTGGGCATGGGAGCGTACTTCTCGGCGTCCTTGGCCGGGTCCAGATAGCGGGCCAGTCCGACGCCGCCGATGACGAGTTCGCCGGTGCCGCCCTCCGGGACGGGCCGGCCCTCGCCGTCCACCACGGCGAGGTCCCAGCCGTCGAGCGGCAGGCCGATGCGGACCGGGCCGGTGCCGTCCATCGTCGCCGCACACGCGACCACGGTGGCCTCGGTGGGCCCGTACGTGTTCCACACCTCGCGCCCGGGCACAGCCAGCCGCTCGGCGAGATCCGGCGGACAGGCCTCCCCACCGAAGATCAACAGCCGCACCGCTTCGAGCGCCTCGGCGGGCCACATCGCCGCGAGGGTGGGAACGGTGGAGACGACGCTGATGTCGCGGGAGACCAGCCACGGTCCGAGGTCCATCCCGGACCGCACGAGCGAGCGGGGCGCGGGGACGAGGCACGCGCCGTGCCGCCACGCGAGCCACATCTCCTCGCAGGACGCGTCGAACGCGACCGACAGCCCGGCCAGTACGCGGTCGCCGGGGCCGATCGGGTTCTCGCGCAGGAACAGCCGGGCCTCGGCGTCGACGAAGGCGGCGGCGCTGCGATGGCTGACCGCGACCCCTTTGGGGGTGCCGGTGGATCCGGAGGTGAAGATGATCCAGGCGGCGTCGTCGAGACGCGGACCGCGCAGCTGCGGCTGCGGCGACGGCGGCGCGGTGCCCGGGCCGATGCCGTCGGCGGTGACGACGGCGGTGACCTGCGCTTCCCCGAACACGAGTTCGGCGCGTTCGTCGGGATCGTCGGCGTCCACCGGCACGTAGGCCGCGCCGGCGGCGAGGATGCCCAGGATCGTCACGTACAGGTCCGCGGAGCCGGACGGCATGCGCACGCCGACGCGGTCCCCGCCCCCGACTCCCGCGTCGGCGAGCCGGTAGGAGCAGGCGACGACCTCCTCGACGAGTTCGGTGTAGCTGAGGGTGACGGATCCGTCGTCGACGGCCGGAGCGTCCGGGTGGGTGTCGGCGGTGGCACGCAGGATGTCGACGAGGGTGCGAGGGGCCGGGGCATGGGAGGAGCGGAGGAACTCCTCGGGGATGCGATACGACCGATCCGAATCCGTCGTGGGCTGGGCAGGCAATCGCATGTCCTTCTCTCGGCCTGGTGGTGCGTACGTCCGGTTATCTCACGGTCAGGTGGACGGAGGGTGAACATCGGGTGTGTCGGTGCCCACGCGCGCGGTGGAATTTCTCCGCCTCCCGGGCGCCGGAATCCCGGCCGCTGTCCGGTTCTGGGCGAGAAACCGCCTCTCCCTGGGGATTCGCGTGCCGGACGACGGACGGTGCGATCCCGGTTTGACATCCGTGCGCGCTTTTGCCATCCTCTTCCGCAGGTCACGAGAACCAGCGACAAGCCCCGGCTAGCTGGTCGGCAACCCTCCTCCGCGGTGGGGTGCTCCGGGTGACGACCTGGCCGTGTTTCCACACCGGACACGGCAAGCGCGGATTCGGACCGTGATCGCACTCGAGCGACGAGGCGACCACCGGCGAATCCCTGAACGACGAGGGAACGTCATGACTGCCGCTGTACTGACCGCCGACACCTGTATCGCACCGTTCGCCCGGGTCACCGGATGTGATCTTCAGGTACCCCTGGTGCAGGGCGGTGCCTGCACCTACGCCAACTTCGACTACGCGGCGAGCGCGCCGGCCCTCGAAGCGGTCACCGAGCGGATCGCCGAACTCCTGCCGTACTACGCCAGCGTGCATCGCGGTGCCGGTTACGCCTCGAGGATCTCCACCACCAGCTACGAGCAGGCCCGCGAATCCGTGGCCCGATTCGTCTGCGCCGCAGACGATCAAGTGGTCGTCTTCACCCGCAACACCACCGACTCGCTCAACCTCCTGGCCGGAGCCGTGCCCGGCGACGTGGTGGTACTCGACGTCGAACACCACGCAAACCTGTTGCCCTGGAAGAATGCTCGCGTAGTCGAGGCTGCCGACACCGTCGCCGAGACCGTCCGCCGGCTCGTCGCCGAACTGTGCAGCAGGCCTGCTGCGCTGCTCGCCGTCACCGGCGCCTCCAACGTCACCGGCGAGGTCCTCCCGATCGCCGAACTCGCCGACGTCGCGCACGCCTGCGGTGCCCGGATCCTCGTCGACGGAGCACAATTGGTTCCGCACCGGCGGATCGACCTCACCGCGCTCGGCGTCGACTACCTCGCATTCTCGGGGCACAAGCTCTACGCTCCGTTCGGTGCCGGTGCTCTGGTGGGGCGCCGGGACTGGCTCGACGTCGCGGAACCGTACCTCGCAGGGGGTGGTGCGGTCCGCGACGTCAGTCTCAATCACACCGAATGGGCCTGTGCCCCAGCGCGACACGAGGCGGGCACACCGAACGTGCTCGGTGTCGCGGCGCTCGCCGCAGCGTGCGACGCGCTCGCCGGCTTCGACGCCGATGCCGCCACCGTGCACGAGCAGGCGTTGTGCCGGCGCCTGCTCGACGGGTTGCGCGGCGTCGACGGCGTCGAGATCCTGCGGCTGTGGAGCGACTCCCCGGACTCCGTCGGCATCGTCACCTTCACGGTCGCCGGCTTCGAGCCCGGCGAGGTGGCGTCGTATCTCTCCGCCGAACACGGAATCGGGGTGCGCGACGGCCGGTTCTGCGCGCACCCGCTGCTCGCCCGGGTCGGACTGCCCGCCGGCGCGGTTCGTGCCTCGCTCGGTCTCGGCAGTTCCTCCGCCGACGTGGATCGTCTGCTCGACGCGCTGCACACGCTGGTGGATGCCGGTCCCGGCTGGACCTACGCGAAGACCGACGGCCTGTGGGGGCCGTCGCCCGAGACCCGTCCGGGCCTGGCGGAGTCCACCGCCGGGGCGGCGCAGTGCAGCTGACCGCTTCCCGGGCGGACTGCCGCACCGGCCGTCCGGACCGGCAGGTCTAGTCGACGTCGACGTCGACGGCTGCCGTGATGCGCATCAGTTCGCGGAACGTCGTGCGGAACAGCGTGCGTGGATGCCCGCCGGAGGCCCAGAGCTGGGGGAAAGCAGCCAGGGCGGTGTCGACGTACGTGGTCAGGTTCGTCGGATGCCCGAGCGGTGCCACGCCGCCGACGGGCTGACCCGTGACCTCGGTGACCACGTCCGGGGGCGCCGCGACGAGCGCACCGCCGAGGCGTTTGCCGGTTCGTTCCGGATTCACCCGGTGGGCACCCGAGACCAGCAGCAGTACCGGTTCGTCGTCGAGCAGGAACACCAGCGACTTGACGATCGCTCCCACGTCGACCCCGAGCGCGGCCGCCGCCTGCTCGGCGGTGTGCACCGACTCCGGTTGGGTCGTGATCAACCCGTGGTGACCGCGCGCGATGAGCGTGTCGGCTACCCGAGCGGCATTCGGATGCAGTGTCCCGGACATGGTTCCAGCCTAGGAGTCCGCCGCCGTCCGTGGCTCCGATCGGCAGGTCCGGCCGCGGCCGAGGTCGATACGGTCGGAGTCGATACAGTCGGGGGTCAATACGGCGGAAAGCCGTCCTCGGGTCCGAGCATGCGCTCGAGCCGGGTGCGGGTGATCTTGGCGAGTTCCTCCGTGCACACCTTGCGTTCCGCCTCGGGGTCGTGTGCGAGCCGGTGGTTCAGGTCCGTCAGCAGTTCTTGCAGTCCGCGGCCCTGCGGGCACCACAGATAGCGGTACCCGAAGCGCTCTTCGTAGGCGGCGGCGGCGGCCGTGATCGCGGCCGTCAAGGCCTCGTCCTCGTCCCACAGCGAGCACTGCTCGAGCCGCGAGGCGGTGCTGCCGCGCCGGCGGCCCACCACCGGGTGGCAATCGAGGGCCTCCGCGATCTCCGCGTCGCTCGCGGAGAACAGGGCGGCGTCGGCGCGGGCGAACAGTTCCGAGTAGCTCGCATAGGGACGTCCCGCCGCGACCGCCTGGGCCCAGGTGAGCGACGCGCAGCACTCGTACAGCGCATGGGTGGCGCCCCGCCGGGACAGGGCGTTGAAGGCACCCAGACCGATGCCCTGGTGCATCAGCATGACAGTCGCTCCTCTGCGGGCCGGACCGTTCGTTACCCCCAGGATCCGTCCGCGCCGTGGCGGCCACCAGGGGCAGAGCGCGGAATTTTCCGGGCTGTAACGAGCGGTCCGTGACAGCGGAGCGGCGCCCGCATATTACTCTCGAGTAATGACTCAGGAATCTCGCTGGAAAGCGTTCACGGTCGACGTCGCGGACCACGTCGCGCTCGTCACCCTCGTCGGTCCGGGCAAAGGCAACGCCATGGGCCCCGACTTCTGGACCGAGCTGCCGCTGTTGTTCGGCGAGCTCGACGCGGATCCGGACGTGCGTGCCGTCGTGCTCGCCGGTGCCGGCAAGCACTTCTCCTTCGGTCTCGACCTGCCCGCCATGAGCGGCGACCTGGGCAAGGTCCTCGCCGACAAGGCGCTGGCCGCCCCGCGAACCGAGTTCCACGAGATGGTCAAGCGGATGCAGGCGGCGATCACCGCGGTCGCGGACTGCCGTAAGCCCGTCGTCGCCGCCGTGCAGGGCTGGTGCATCGGCGGCGGCGTCGACCTGATCTCCGCGGCCGACATCCGCTACGCCAGTGCCGACGCGAAGTTCAGTGTCCGCGAGGTCAAGGTCGGGATGGTCGCCGACGTGGGCAGCCTCGCGCGCCTGCCGCTCATCATCGGCGACGGGCACCTGCGTGAGCTGGCCCTCACCGGCAAGGACATCGACGCGGCACGCGCGGAGAAGATCGGCCTGGTCAACGACGTCTTCGAGGACGCGGACGCCGTCCTGGCCGCCGCGCAGGCCACCGCCGCCGAGATCGCGGCGAATCCGCCGCTGGTCGTGCACGGCATCAAGGCCGTCCTCGACCACAGCCGCTCGCCGCGTGTCGATGACAGCCTGCGCTACGTCGCGGCCTGGAACGCCGCGTTCCTGCCGTCGGAGGACCTGACCGAGGCCGTCGCGGCGGTCTTCGAGAAGCGGCCCCCGGAGTTCCGGGGCCGGTAGAGGATGGACGGGTGCGAAGGCATCCGGTCCTGACGTGGGGCGGTCGGCTGGTGCCGGCCGTCCCACTGGCGTATCTGACGGCCTACCGGCCCTGGCAGTTGCACTGGGGTGCGACGGGGACCGAGGTGGCGGGACGGATGCCGGGGGACGAGATCCTGCCCCGGCCCCACTGGTCGGCAACCCGAGCGGTGTCGATCGCAGCCGAGCCGGTGGACGTGTGGCCGTGGCTGGTCCAGATGGGCGCCGGGGACCGTGCCGGCTGGTACAGCTACGACTTCGTCGACAACGGCGGGAAGCCGAGCGCCCGGGAGATCCGGCCAGAACTGCAGCGGCTCGAGGTCGGCGACCCGGTCCGGCTGGTCGCGGGTTCCCCGGCCGCCTTCCGGGTGGAGTCGATCGACCCCGGACGTTCCCTCGTGTACGCCCACTCGCACGACGGGGGTGCGGTCACCGCCGCGCTGGCGTTACGTCCGGACGGGCCCGGACACAGCCGGCTGGTGCATCGCGTGCGATTCCGGATCCCCCCGTCGCCGTTCGCGGTCGGCTGGGCCGTCCTCATGGACGCGGGCGACTTCGTGATGTCCCGGCGGATGCTGCTCGGTATCCGGGACCGCGCCGAGCGGCACGCGCGGCGCCGCCGGGGCGGTGACCCGCCGGCCGACGAAAGTCCTTGCACCCCAACGGATATCCAACTGCATATCCCGGTGCGCCGACCCGCCGGGGAAGTGTTCGCGCTGCTCGCCGACGTGCAGGACCATGTGGGTGCACCGGCGCGCACAGGCGTCCGGATGGACAAGTCCCCGTCCGGTCCGACCGTCGAGGGCACCCGGTGGCACGAGCGGGTGCGGCTCGCACCCGGCTGGTGGATGTCCGTCGACAGCGTCGTGACCGCGATCGAGGACCCGGAACTGCTCGCGATGGACTTCCGCAGTGCCTGGTTCACCGGCCACCTCGACTACCGGATCGAGTCCACCCCGCAGGGATGTCTCCTGCGGCAGCACTTCGTCCTGCGATTGCCGCGCCTGCTGCGGCCGTGGTCGGCGCGGGTGGACGCCCAGCTCCGGCCGCGCCTGCTCGACCGGCTCGCCGAGATCCGGGACGCGATCGAGCGCAGCGGCTGAGAACGCGTTCGGGCTCCGCAGCCGGCGGCCGCGGAGCCCGAACGACGCGTGGTGTCAGTGCCCGCCGTTCGCCTTCAGGCGCTCGATCGACGCGGAGACCTCGGCCTCGGCCTCGGCGCGGCCGACCCAGTCCGCGGCCTCGACGTGCTTGCCCGGCTCGAGGTCCTTGTAGTGGACGAAGAAGTGCTTGATCGCGTCCAGTTCGAACTGCGAGACGTCGCTGATGTCCTTGACGTGGTCCCAGCGCGGATCGCCCGCGGGCACGGCGAGGACCTTGTCGTCGCCGCCGGCCTCGTCGACCATCTTGAACATGCCCACCGGACGGGCCTCGACGATGACGCCGGGGAACACGGACTCGGGGAGCAGCACCATGCAGTCCAGCGGGTCGCCGTCCTCGCCGAGGGTGTTCTCGATGTAGCCGTAGTCGGCGGGGTAGCCGAACGAGGTGTAGAGGTAGCGGTCCAGCTTCACGCGGCCGGTTTCGTGATCGACCTCGTACTTGTTGCGCTGCCCCTTGGGGATCTCGATGGTGACCTCGAACTCCACGCCGTGTCCTCACTTGTAGATCGATACGACTGCCGTATCTGCGGTGATGGTCCGCACAGAGGATAACGGGTCGGCGCTACGCTGGTGGCGCAGGTGCCGGACCACCGGGGCGGTCACCAGGGCGCGGGATTCGCCAGAGCGAACGCCGCGGGATTCGACACAGCGGAGGCGTGTTGGCGGGGCAGGGCAAGAAGAAGCTGGGCACACTGGCGGGACGGCGCCGCCGGAACCTCCGGATCCTGTTCACCATCTGGGCAGCGGGGACCGTCGCGCTGCTCGTGGGAGGGGCCTTCGCGCTCTCCGACTTCCGCAGCGGCGAGGCTGCCGCCGCCATAGCGCCGGCACCGGCGCCCGTCACCGCGACCCCGCAGGTGGCCCCGGTACCGGCAGACGCCCCCGCCCCCGCCGGTCCCGCCCTGGCGGCCGCGCTCGCGCCGGCGCTGGGGAATGCGGGACTGGGCAACTTCACCGGTTCGATCACCGACGCCGCCACAGGCACCGTGCTGTGGTCGAAGGACCCGGCCCGGCCGATGATCCCGGCGTCGACGACGAAGGTTCTCACCGCCGCTGCCGCGCTGCTCGCCCTGCCCGCCGAACACCGGGTCACCACCAAGGTCGTCGAGGGCAGCCGGCCGGGGGAGATCGTGCTCGTCGCCGGCGGCGATCCCACCCTCACCGCCCGTCCCCTCGGCGAGTCCGGCTTCTACGCCGGCGCCCCGCGCATCGCCGACCTCGTGCAGCAGATCCAGCGCAGCGGCGCGGCCGTCGACACGGTGCTCGTCGACACCGGCGCCTACGCCGGCGACTCCCTGGCCACGGGCTGGTTTCCCGCCGACATCGCCGGCGGCTCCGTGGCGCCGATCGAACCGGTGATGCTCGACGGCGGCCGGTTGAACCCCCTCGAGGACGAGTCGCCGCGCACCCCCACCCCCGCCCTCGACGCCGGCCGGGCCCTCGCCGCCGCGCTCGGCGCGGACCCTGCCCGGGTCGCCCCCGGGACAGTCCGGCCCGGAGCGGCCCCGCTGGCCGCGGTGCAGTCGGCACCGCTGCGCGATCGGCTGGGGCAGATGATGAGTTACTCCGACAACGTCCTTGCCGAGGCCGTCGGCCGCGAGATCGCCGCGGCCGAGGGCGTCGAGCCGTCCTTCCGCGGCGCGGTCGACAGCGTCTCCACGGTCCTGCGCGAGGCGGGATTCGACCTGACCGGGCTCACCCTCCACGACGTGAGCGGGCTGTCCGTGGACAACCGGATTCCCGCTCGGCTGCTCGACGCGGTGATGGCCGCCGCCGCCGGAACCGAAGAGGCGTCGCTGCGCCCGATGCTGGACTACCTGCCGGTCGCGGGCGCCACCGGCACCCTCTCGGAGCGCTACGCCTCGACCAACCGCGACGGGGCGGGTTGGGTCCGCGCGAAGACGGGCACCCTGTCGCAGGCGAGCGGCCTGACCGGATTCGTCGTCGACACCGACGGTCGGGTGCTGACGTTCGCCCTGTTATCCAACGACCGTCCGCCGGGCGAGAGCCGACCTGCCCTCGACGCGGTGGCGGCGACCCTCCGAGGATGCGGATGCCGATGACCGACCGGGACCGGATGCTGGGTGACGCGATCGACTGGAAGTTCGCGGCCGGGGTCGGAGCACGCCTGACCCGGCCGGGCCCGGCGATGTCGCGGTACACCGCCGAAACCGTCGTCGCCGAGCTGGCCTCGGCCGCCGACCGCGCCGAGCCACCGGTGCGGGAGCTGACCGGCCTCGGCGACGGCCGAGACGTCCCGCCCGCCACGGTCGTCGACCGGTCCGAATGGGTGCACGCCGCCGCCAGGTCGATGGCGGACCTCACCGGTTCCGGGCCTGCCGAGGGGCGGTGGGTCGGCAAGCCCGCGGGCATGCAGGCCGGCGCGATGCTCGCGTACCTGTCCACCGCCGTGCTCGGTCAGTACGACCCCTTCTCGCGGTCGCTGCTGCTCGTCGCCCCGAACGTCGTTGCCGTCGAGCGGGCGCTGCGGGTGCCCACCGCCGACTTCCGGATGTGGGTGTGCCTGCACGAGGTCACACACCGCGTGCAGTTCGCCGAGGCCCCGTGGATGGCGGATCTGATGCGCGAGGCGGCGGCGGAGCTGGGCCGGACCGTGGACGAGTCGTTCACCGATCTCGCCGCCCGGATCACCGGGGTCCTGCGCGATCGCCGGCCGGGCGAGGAGAAACCCATGGCCGAGCGAGGTGTGCTCGGTCTCGTCCGGGCGGTGCAGTCCGAGCCCCAGCGCACCGCCCTCGACCGCATGCTGGCCCTGGGCACCGTGCTCGAAGGCCACGCCGACCACGTGATGGACGCCGTCGGGCCCTCCGTGGTGCCCGCCGTCGCGCAGATCCGGCGCGCGTTCGACAACCGTCGCCGACGCGCGGTGAACCCCGTCCACCGCATCGTCCGGGCACTGCTCGGGATGGACGCCAAGATGGCCCAGTACGTGCAGGGCAAGAAGTTCGTCGACACCGTCGTCGAACGGGTGGGCATGGCCCGGTTCAACACCGTCTGGAGCGGACCTGACGCGATGCCGACCCTCGCCGAGATCGACGACCCCGACGCGTGGATCGCACGGGTACTGGCCTGACGGTGTCGTCCGAGCGACCGCTCCCGCCCGAGACCCCGGCCGTCCACGAGGTGCGTCTGGCCGTCCGGCGCTGGGTCGCGGACCACGGCCGGTCCGTCGCGGTCGGCCTGTCCGGCGGCGCCGACTCGTCGGCTCTGACCGTCGCCGCCGTTGCCGAGGCGGATTCGGTGCACGCCGTCGTCGTCGACCACGGTCTGCAACCCGGCTCCGCCGACGTCGCCGCCCGCGCCGCGGCGTTCGCCCGGTCGGCCGGATGCGCATCGGTGCAGGTCGTCCGTGTCGCGGTGACCGGCCCCGGCGGTCCCGAGGCGGCCGCGCGTGCGGCCCGCTACCGGGCACTCGACGAGGCCCGGGCCGGATTGCCGGTGCTGCTCGGGCACACGCTCGACGATCAGGCCGAGACCGTGCTGCTGGGGCTGGGCCGCGGTTCCGGGGCCCGGTCCCTGCGCGGCATGTGCGAGTTCGACGAGCCGTGGGGGCGCCCCCTGCTCGGCGTGCGCCGCGACGTCACCCGCCGGGCCTGCGCGGAACTGGGGTACCTGCCCTACGAGGACGCGCACAACAGCGACCGGCGTTTCACCAGGGTCCGGCTACGTGAGGAAGTGCTGCCGCTGCTCGAGGACGTACTCGGCGGTGGCGTCGCACCGGCCCTCGCGCGCACGGCCGCGCAGCTGCGCGAGGACGAGGACGCGCTGGAGGAACTGGCGCGGCACCGGCTGGGGGAGGCCCGGGCCGGGGCCGGGCTGGCGGTGGACGTCCTCGCCGGCACGCCCGTCGCGGTACGACGACGGGTCCTGCGACGATGGCTGCTCGAGTCGGGAGCTTCGGCCCCGACGGACCGCAAGCTGCGAGCCGTCGACGACCTGATCGGGCAGTGGCGCGGCCAGGGTGCCGTCGCCGTGGGCGGTGGGCCGCAGCCCGGCGTCAGGTTGGTCGTCACGCGTCGGCGTGGCAGGCTGATCGTCGAGTTCGTCGGCCGGCGACAGGGTGCGGACGACTGAGGGAAGGCAGGATGAACCCGGTGTACGAGAACGACATCGCGTCGGTACTGATCTCCGAGGAACAGATCGAACAGCGCACGAAGGAGCTGGCCGAGACCATCGCCGCGCGCTATCCGGTGGGCGCACCCGAAGGTGATCTGCTGCTCATCGGCGTGCTCAAGGGCGCGATCTTCTTCATGACCGACTTCGCGCGGGCGCTGCCGATCCCCACCCAGATGGAGTTCATGGCAGTCAGCTCGTACGGATCGTCCACCTCGTCGTCCGGCGTGGTGCGCATCCTCAAGGACCTCGACAAGGACATCGCCGGCCGGAACGTGCTGATCGTCGAGGACATCATCGACTCGGGCCTGACGCTGTCCTGGCTCATGCGCAACCTCTCCTCACGGAACCCGGCGTCCCTCGAGGTGGTGACGTTGCTGCGCAAACCGGAGGCCGTGAAGGTCGACGTCCACGTCGCCGACGTGGGATTCGACATCCCGGACGAGTTCGTCGTCGGCTACGGCCTCGACTACGACGAGCGCTACCGCGATCTGCCGTACATCGGCACCCTCGACCCGAAGGTCTACACGGACTGAGCCGGGCTCCGCTTCGGCGGCTCGCGCGTCACCCGCGTCGGGGCCATGCCGCGCTGTAGGGCCCGCAGGTCGTCCTCCATGATGCGGAACAACCAGTACACGAGCACGAATGCGGCGATGCTGCCCACCGCGAGCACCCGGACCGCGACGAGGACCTGCTGGATCTCCTCGGGCGAGAGGTACGTCACGCCGGCCACCCCGACGAGCGGAACGGCCGCCGCGAGCGCCAGGTAGAACACACTGCGCCGGTGCAGTCCTTCGAGTTCCCGGGCATCCGTGGCGTCGGTGGCCCCGTGCGGCAGGAACGCCGGGTACAACGAGCGGACCATGTAGAAGGCGACGAGGAAGAACGGATAGGCGACGGCGATCGCCCCGCACACCAGGATCGACGTGAGGAAGTGCGCGGCGGAGGGACCGTCGATGTTGCCGCCGACGAAGTGCAGTGCCACCGGGAACGCGATGCCCGCAACCGTCCACAGGGTCATCACCACGGCTGCGATACGGTCGCTGACCAGGAGCGCGTCGTGCCGCGCCCGGGCGAGTTCCGCCGCGTCGTAGCTGCGGCCGCGGTGCAGACCGCGCGGGACGGTGATCAACCGTCGGCACAGGTACACGATGATCACCGTGCCGAGCGGGAAGGTGATCCCGTTGATGATCAGCGCGAGCTGCTCGAATTCGCGTTGAGTGTCCGGTGGGAGCCGGTCGACGATCAGGTTCGCATTGTGCTGGTAGTTGTACAGCGCGGCCAGCACGTTCGGGATCGCGATCGCGGCGGTGAGGATCGGCACCACGGGGCGGCGGAGCCGGGCGCGCCAGCTGTGCGGCGGCGGGTCGACGAGGTCCCGGGCCCGCGGATCGAGGCACAGGTCGAACTGCTGTGCCAGCTCCGCACCCGACGCCCACCGATCCGCCGGATCCGGTTCGAGGCACTTCCCGAGCACCCGCAGCAGAGTCTGGGGACAGTCGGCCGGGATCCGCTCGCGCGCGGCCGCGGTCAGTCCGGAGCGTCGCCGCGCGAGCATCGTCTCGAGTGCGGGCAGGGTTTCGGCGCCCAGGTCGTCCTCGCTGTTGGGCCGGCCACCCGTGAGCAGTTCCCACAGCATGACCCCGAGCGCATAGATGTCGCTGCGGGTGTCCATGTCCGCGGCGGTGCCGGGCAGACCGGGATGGCACGCCTCGAGCTGCTCGGGCGACATGTACGCCAGGGACCCGCCGAGGTATGCCACGGCCGACGTGCCACCGACGGACTCGGCGAAACTGATGTTGAAGTCGGCGAGCTTGGGCACGCCCTCCGCGGTGAGCAGGACATTGGCGGGTTTCACGTCGCGGTGCAGGACGCCGCGCCGATCGGCGTAGTCCAGTGCGGAGGCGAGCCGGCGCCCGAGCCACGCGACGGTCTCGGGCCAGGTCAGGCTCTCGAGCCGGCTGCGCACGGTCGATTCGGCGGCCCGGATCTCCCCCTTCTCGGCGAGGGTCTCGTCGACGACGTCGAGTAGGAGCCGGCCGCTGCGCTGCTCCGGTGGGGTGGTGCGCACCCGGTGCAGCACCCGCAGCAGCGTCCCACCCGGCAGATACTGCATGTACAGCAGCCGCAGGCCGTGCTCCGGCAGGATCCGCTGATCGAAGACACGAACGATGTAGTCGTGGTCGAGCTGGGCGAGGGTCTGGGCCTCGGTACCGCGGTCGGGCGAGATCTTCACGGCGACGAGCCGCTGCATCGAGTGCTGCCGGGCCAGGAACACTCGCCCGAACGCGCCGCGGCCGAGGTTGGTGAGCAGGTCGAAGTCGTCGATCCGGCTCCCGGCCTCGACGTCGTCGATGCCGGTCGGGACGCGGACCGGGAAGGGCTCGGTCGTCTCCTCGCCGGGAGGGACGACCGCGCTGGTACGGGCCGGTTCGGTGGGCGCCTCGGCCGTGCGGGTCGGCTCCGCCTCGGCCGTGCGGGTGAGCTCTGCCTCGGTCGTGCGGGTCGGCTCCGCCTCGGTCGTGCGGGTCGGCTCCGCCTCGGTCGTGCGGGTCGGCTCCGCCTCGGCGGTCCGGGTGGGATCGGCCGCAACCGTGCGGGTCGGCTCGGCCGCAGCGGTACGGGTCGGGTCGGCCTCGGTTGCAGCGTCCGGCTCCTGCATGGCCATGCGAAATGATAACCACGGTGGGGCCCGGGCCCGCAGGCAGCTGACGCGACCGGTGGGAACCTCCGGGTGGCCTCGGACGTTGACCCCTCGGACCGTGCGGCCGCGCGAGGGCAACGCTGCGCGTACACGCGGTAACCTTGCGGTGTCCGGTTCGTCGCCGGACTCCTCGGGACGACCACGATGATGACCGCACTATCGAAAGGACCGGCCGGCCGGGCCGAACCTGTATGAACCGCAAGACAGTGTTCCGTAATCTGGCGATCGTCGCCGGCATCCTGTTGGTCATCTACGCCTTCAGCTACTTCGGCGACGACACCCGCGGTTTCACCAAGGTGGACACGTCTGTCGCGCTCGCTCAGCTCGACGCGGACAACGTCAGCCGGGCGCAGATCGACGACCGTGAGCAGCAGGTGCGCCTGTGGTTGAAGAGCGGCAACGAGGCGACCGGGGACGACACCGAAATCCTCGCCAAGTACCCGGAGTCGGCGTCCGAGCAGATCTTCGACAAGGTCGCCGGCGCGGGCCTCGAGAAGTTCGACACCACCGTCACCCAGGAGAGCTGGCTGACGTCGATCCTGCTGTTCGTGCTCCCGATGATCATCCTGCTCGGGGTGTTCTTCTTCGTGATGAGCCGCATGCAGGGCGGTGGCCGCGGCGGGATGATGGGCTTCGGCAAGTCCAAGGCCAAGCAGCTGACCAAGGACATGCCCAAGACCACGTTCGCCGACGTCGCCGGTGCGGACGAGGCCGTCGAAGAGCTGTACGAGATCAAGGACTTCCTCCAGAACCCGGCGCGCTACCAGGCCCTCGGCGCGAAGATCCCGAAGGGCGTCCTGCTGTACGGTCCTCCCGGCACGGGCAAGACCCTGCTCGCCCGCGCGGTCGCCGGTGAGGCCGGTGTCCCGTTCTTCACCATCTCCGGTTCGGATTTCGTGGAGATGTTCGTCGGCGTCGGCGCCTCCCGGGTGCGCGACCTCTTCGAGCAGGCGAAGCAGAACAGCCCGTGCATCATCTTCGTCGACGAGATCGACGCGGTCGGCCGTCAGCGTGGTGCCGGCCTCGGCGGTGGCCACGACGAACGCGAGCAGACGCTCAACCAGCTGCTCGTCGAAATGGACGGCTTCGGGGACCGGCAGGGCATCATCCTCATCGCTGCCACCAACCGTCCCGACATCCTGGATCCGGCCCTGCTGCGGCCGGGCCGCTTCGACCGGCAGATCCCGGTCACCAATCCCGACCTCGCCGGGCGCCGGGCGATCCTGCAGGTGCATTCCAAGGGCAAGCCGCTCGACCAGCACGCCGACCTCGAGGGACTGGCCAAGCGCACCGTCGGCATGTCCGGCGCCGACCTTGCCAACGTCGTCAACGAGGCCGCGCTGCTCACCGCGCGCGAGAACGGCACCGTGATCACCGAGGCCGCACTCGAGGAGTCGGTGGACCGGGTCATCGGCGGCCCGCGCCGCAAGAGCCGCATCATCAGCGAGCACGAGAAGAAGATCACCGCCTACCACGAGGGCGGGCACACGCTCGCCGCGTGGGCGATGCCCGACATCGAGCCGGTCTACAAGGTGACGATCCTGGCCCGCGGCCGCACCGGCGGTCACGCGATGACCGTCCCCGAGGACGACAAGGGCCTGATGACCCGCTCGGAGATGATCGCCCGCCTGGTGATGGCCATGGGCGGCCGGGCGGCCGAGGAACTCGTGTTCCACGAGCCGACGACGGGTGCCTCCTCGGACATCGACCAGGCCACCAAGATCGCCCGCGCGATGGTCACCGAGTACGGCATGAGCGCCCGCCTCGGAGCCGTCCGCTACGGGCAGGAACACGGCGACCCGTTCCTCGGCCGCTCGATGGGCGTGCAGTCCGACTACTCGCACGAGGTGGCCCGCGAGATCGACGAAGAGGTGCGCAACCTCATCGAGGCCGCGCACACCGAGGCCTGGGCGATCCTCAACGACTACCGCGACGTGCTGGACGTGCTCGCCGGGGAGCTGCTCGAACACGAGACCCTCACCCGCAAGGATCTCGAGCGGATCCTCACCTCCGTCGAGAAGCGGCCGCGGATCACCGAGTTCAACGACTTCGGTGGACGTACGCCGTCGGACAAGCCTCCCATCAAGACGCCGGCCGAGCGGGCGAAGGAACGCGGTGAGCCGTGGCCGCCGGAAGCGGTGCGCCCGTCCTTCACCAAGCCTGCCCAGCCGCAGCCGCAGCCGCAGCCTCAGCCGCAGCACCCGCAGCACCCGCAGCCGCAGCCCGCGGCGCCGACCAACGGGCATCCGGCGCCGGTGCCGGCACCCGCATCGGAGCCGCTGCCGGGCTTCGGGCAGCCGCCGTACCCGGGCGGACCGCGCCACGCCACCCGGCCCGACTACGGCGCCCCGGCGGGCTGGTCGGCACCCGGTTGGCCGCCTGCCGAATCCGAGCAGCCGCAGAGCACCTATCCTGGGTATCCGCAATGGACCCAGCCCGCGCGCTCGGCCGACGAGGACGAGCGACAGGCCGACAGGAATGTAGCTCCCGAGTCACCGCCTACCCAGCCGTGGGAGGGGCCGACCGGTCCGCGCTGAACCCGAGTCGAGAAGAGTGGAGGTACGGTCTGGTGTCGGTGAACCACCTGGATTCCGAGGCGGATTCCGTGTCGATCGGCGGTGACGGTCAGCCCCTGCGCAGCCGGGAATCGGGCCGGGCCTTCGATCAGGCTCGCGCGGAGGCGGCGGTGCGGGAACTGTTGATCGCGGTGGGGGAGGACCCCGAGCGCGAAGGGCTGCTCGACACTCCGGCCCGGGTCGCGCGGGCGTACCGGGAGATGTTCGCCGGTCTGTACACCGACCCGGACTCGGTTCTGGACAAGACCTTCGACGAGGGCCATCAGGAACTCGTCCTGGTCCGCGACATCCCGATGTACTCGACGTGCGAGCATCACCTGGTCTCCTTCCACGGCGTCGCGCACGTCGGCTACATCCCCGGTCCCACCGGCCGGGTGACGGGCCTGTCGAAGCTGGCGCGGGTGGTGGATCTGTACGCCAAGCGGCCGCAGGTGCAGGAGCGGCTGACCAGTCAGGTGGCGGATGCGCTGATGCGCAAGCTGGATCCGGTCGGGGTGATCGTGGTCGTCGAGGCCGAGCATCTGTGCATGGCCATGCGGGGCATCCGCAAGCCGGGGGCGAGCACCACGACCTCGGCGGTGCGCGGGTTGTTGCAGACCAACTCGGCGTCGCGTGCCGAGGCCCTGGATCTGATCCTGCGCCGGTGAGCACGCTGCCGAACCCCGGGCGCCCGGTGGTGATGGGCGTGCTGAACGTGACGCGGGATTCGTTCTCGGACGGCGGCCGGTACCTCGACCGTGACGCGGCGATCGCGCACGGCCTGGAACTGCGTGACCTCGGTGTGGACATCGTCGACGTCGGTGGGGAATCCACCCGTCCCGGAGCGGCTCGCGTCGACCCGGAGGTCGAGGCCGGGCGGGTCGCCCCGGTCGTCGCCGCGTTGAGCGCCGCCGGAATTCCCACCAGCGTCGACACCATGCGGGCGTCCGTGGCCGAGGCGGCGATCGAGGCCGGGGTCACCATCGTCAACGACGTCTCGGGCGGACGCGCCGACTCTCGCATGGCCGCGGTCGTGGCCGCGGCCGGCGTGCCGTGGATCCTCATGCACTGGCGGCCCGCCGGCGGCTTCGTGCACGCCGGCGGATCCACCCACT
Organism: Rhodococcus sp. NS-SX18; assembly: GCF_057367935.1. Lineage (NCBI taxonomy): Bacteria > Bacillati > Actinomycetota > Actinomycetes > Mycobacteriales > Nocardiaceae > Rhodococcus > Rhodococcus sp. NS-SX18. Next base: position 623,379 of record NZ_CM170633.1, read on the forward strand.
ACGACGACGTGGTCCGTGAAGTTCGGGGGGAGCTGATGGTGCAGGTGGACGCCGCGATCGCCGCCGGGGTCGATCCGGCGAACATCATCCTCGATCCCGGTCTCGGCTTCGTGAAGGACGCCGACCACAACTGGGAACTGCTGCATCGCCTGCCCGAACTCACCGAACTCGGCTACCCGGTGCTGATCGGTGCGTCGCGCAAACGCTTCCTCGGTTCCCTGCTCGCCGCCCCCGACGGCACGATCCGGCCACCCGGTGGCCGCGAGGTGGCCACGGCCGTCGTGTCGGCGCTCGCGGCGGAGCACGGCGCCTGGGGGGTGCGCGTGCACGACGTGCGGGCGTCGCTGGACGCTGTCGCCGTCGTCGGAGCGTGGCAGCGCGGCAGTGCGGCGGGAGGATCGGCGTGAGCGACCGGATCGAACTGCGCGGACTGCGGGTCCGCGGCCACCACGGGGTGTTCGACCACGAGAAGCGCGACGGCCAGGACTTCCTGGTGGACATCGTCGCGTGGCTCGATCTCGCACCGGCTGCCGCGAGCGACGTCCTCGACGACACCCTGCACTACGGCATCCTCGCCGAGCGGGCCGCCGCGATCGTCGCGGGCCCGTCGCGCGACCTCATCGAGACCGTCGCCGGTGAGATCGCCGACGACGTCCTCACCGACTCGCGGGTCACCCGGGTCGAGGTCACCCTGCACAAGCCGTCGGCGCCGATCCCGCTGACCTTCGCCGACGTGGCGGTGGTGGTCGAGCGCACCCGGAGCGGCTCGTGAGCCGGGCGGTGCTGTCCATCGGCTCGAACATCGGGGACCGGACAGCGCATCTGCGCTCGGTCACCGAAGCCCTCGGCGACCGAATCGTGGCCGTGTCGCCGGTGTACTCGACGGCGCCGTGGGGCGGGGTCGAGCAGCAGGACTTCCTCAACGCCGTCGTCGTCGCCGAGGACCCGTCGCTGGACTGCCGCGGCTGGCTCGATCTGGGGCGGCAGCTCGAGGCTGCCGCCGACCGGGTCCGGGAACAGCGGTGGGGCCCGCGCAGCCTCGACGTGGATGTGGTCACCTGCCACGACTCGGACGGTCGGGAGGTTCTCAGCGACGACCCCGAACTGACCCTGCCGCATCCGCGCGCCCACCTGCGTGCCTTCGTGCTCGTCCCGTGGTGGGACGTCGAACCGCAGGCGACGCTGGTCGCCGACGGCATGCGGCGGCCGTTGACGGAGTGGCTCGCGGCTCTCGACGTCGACGAACGCGAAGGTGTGCGCCGCACCGAGCACCGGCTGGAGCCGCCGCGGTGATGAAGCCGACGCGTATCCGGGACCTGCTGGCGCTGGCAGTGCTCGCCGCCGTCGCGGCCTGGCTGCTGGCGCGCGGCCTGTACGGCACGCTGCCGCCGATTCCCGTCTACGCGGGAGCGTCGCTGTATCCGGTCGCGATCGTCGAGGTGGTGCTGGCCTTCGTGATCCGCTCCCGGGTCGGCAAGCACGAGATCGGCGACGGACCGCACCAGCTGCATCCCATCACGGCAGCTCGTGCGGTGGCGCTCGCGAAGGCATCGGCACTGGTCGGTGCGGCCAGCGCGGGCATCTGGGCGGGATTCCTGCTGTACCTGGTGCCGCAGCGACCGGTGCTCCAGGCCGCGGTCGAGGACAGTGCCGGTGTGATCGTCGGGCTGCTCGCCGGCGTGGCGCTCGCCGGCGCCGCGTTGTGGCTCGAACATTGTTGCCGGACACCGGAAGATCCGGACGAGCCGGCGACCTGACCGTGACGGCGCCTCGGGTGCGCTCGACTCTCGGGACACGGCGGCCCCGCCCAGTAGTCTGGAGCCCATGGGGACCCCGGTGCGAACGAGGAAGGGCCGTCGGCCACGGCGCAGCGCGAGTTCTGTGATCGTGGCGGGATTGCTCGCCCTGGCGCTGATCGCGTCGCTGTTCCTGGTCTTCAGCGACAGCGTCCAGCTGTTGCGTGTCGGGCTGGTGGTCGCGCTGTGGGCTGCCACCGTCGGCGCGATCGCCATGACGAAGTATCGACGCGAGTCGGCACTGGACCGTGCCAAGGTCCGGGATCTGCAGACCGTGTACGAATTGCAGCTCGAACGGGAGATCGCGGCACGCCGTGAGTACGAGCTGACGGTCGAGGAGAAGGTCCGTTCGGAGCTGCGCATCGACGCCGACCAGATGGCCGCCCTGCGAGCCGAACTCGGTGCGCTGCGACGCAACCTCGAGGTGCTCTTCGACGGCCGGCTGCCCGAGGACCGTGCGGCGTTGTGGGCGGGCCGGGGGCAACTGCAGGAGCTCGGTGGCGGGAACTTCCGGGTCACCGCCGCGCCTCGTCCGGCGGGACCGTTCTTCGCGTCACCGGACGACGAGCCGGTGACCGCCGAGACCACGGTGGTCACCGACGGCGACACGACGACCGCTGTGCCCCGCCGCCCGGCGGGGGCGACGCCCGCTTCCGGTGCGTCGCCGGCCCCGCAACGGCAGGATCGGACCGAGGCCGAGGTCGAGGTCGAGGTCGATGCCGCGGTCGACGACCGGACCGGAGCCGAGGCACCGCCGGAGCAACCCGAGGACGCGGGCTCCCGGGCGGAGCAGCCCGAGAACTGGTCGGAGCAGCCCCGGGACGCCGGGGCGCAGCCGGAGGACGAGACCTCGGACGCGGACGACGACGCCGAACCCACCGGCCGGCGTGCCCGGCGGCGGCGGTCGGACGACGTGGGCGAGGGCGCGCACAGCCAGGGGCGCACGGTCGCGGAGATCCTCGCCGCCCTGTCCGCCGAGCGCTGAGCACCCGCCACGGCGGGTGAGGCGCAGATCACGTTCTCAGCCGTGGCCGTGGTCGCTCGCACCGCGCTATCGTCGATCGGAACGTCTGGTACCCGCCGAGCGGGACTGGAACGAACGAGAGGACTCCCGTGACTTCCTTCGGGATCACCAACGAGCCTGCGCCTGCACGACTGACGGTCGGAATCGTTTCCGCCGGGCGGGTGGGCACGGCGATCGGCGCGGCACTCGAACGCGTCGGCCACCTGGTCGTGGCCTGTTCCGCCGTGTCCGAACAGTCCAAGCACCGCGCCCGCACCCGGCTCCCGGACACCGAAATTCTCCCTGTCGACGAGGTAGCCGCGCGCTGCGACCTGCTGCTCCTCGCCGTCCCGGACTCGGAACTCCACGCTCTCGTCCGCGGCCTCGCGGCCACCGGTTCCGTATCGCGCGGCACGATCGTCGCCCACACGTCCGGTGCGAACGGCGTCGGTGTTCTCGCTCCGCTGGCCGACCAGGGGGTCGTGCCGCTCGCCATCCATCCGGCGATGACGTTCACCGGCCACGACGAGGACACCGTCCGGCTCGCGTCGGCGTGCTTCGGCATCACGGCCGCCGACGACATCGGCTACGCGATCGCCCAGTCCCTCGTGCTCGAGATCGGCGGCGAACCGGTGCGTGTCCGGGAGGAGCGGCGTGCGCTGTACCACGCCGCGCTCGCCCACGGCAGCAACCACCTCGTCACCCTCGTGGTCGATGCGGTGGAGGCGCTACGGGTGGCGCTCGAGGGTGACGAACTGCTCGGCCAGCAACTCGTCGACGACGCGCCCGGTGGTGTCGCGGAGCGGGTGCTGCAGCCGCTGCTGTCGGCGGCGCTCGACAACGCGCTGCGCCGCGGACCGTCCGCGCTGACCGGTCCGGTCGCTCGCGGCGACGCGCAGGCCGTGGCCACGCACCTGCGGGAGCTCGACGAGGTCGATTCTCGGATCGCCGCCGGCTACCGGGCGATGTCGCTGCGTTCGGCGCAGCGGGCCGGTGCGAAACCGGAACTGATGGAGATCCTCGAAGGGGCTGATCACGGTGAGTGAAACGCAACAGGGCGGCTACGTGCGCGGCGAGTTGACCGTGCACCACGATCCCGCCGGCCTGACCAAGGTCACCAAGGCGCTGCGCGGGGTCGGCCGCACCGTGGCACTCGTGCCGACGATGGGTGCCCTGCACGCCGGTCATCTCGAACTCGTCCGGCAGGCGAAGCTCACCGGTGCCGTGGTGGTGGTGTCGATCTTCGTCAATCCGCTGCAGTTCGGTGCCGGTGAGGATCTCGACGCGTACCCCCGCACCCTCGACGCGGACCTCGCGCTGCTGCGCGAGGCCGGTGTCGAGCTGGCGTTCGTGCCGACGGCGGCCGCGATGTACCCCGAGGGCAGGCGGACCATGATCCATCCGGGTCCCCTGGGTGCGGAGCTCGAGGGCGGCAGCCGCCCGACGCACTTCGCGGGCATGCTCACCGTCGTCGCGAAGCTGCTGCAGATCGCGGCGCCCAACGTCGTGTTCTTCGGTGAGAAGGACTACCAGCAGCTCGCGCTGGTCCGGCAAATGGTGCAGGACTTGAACTTCGACGTCCGCGTCGTGGGCGTGCCGACGGTGCGCGAGCAGGACGGGCTCGCGCTGTCGTCGCGCAACCGCTACCTGGATCCGGAGCAGCGCCGGATCGCCACCGTGCTGTCCGCGGCGTTGGTCGCCGGGGCGCATGCCGCCGCCGGCGGGCCGGAGGCCGTGCTCACCACCGCACGCGAGGTGCTCGCCGCCGAGCCCGAGGTGGAGCTGGACTATCTCGAACTGCGGGGTGCGGATCTCGGTCCCGCCCCGGAACGTGGCGACGGCCGGCTGCTGATCGCCGCTCGGATCGGCACCACCCGGCTCATCGACAACGTCGGTGTCGCAATCGGCACCGGATTCCTCGAACGCGAGACCGGCCCGGTCGACGCGTCCACCCCCGACGACCTGCTCACCCGCCGATAGCGCGACCGGCACGAAAAGCTGAGGAGACACCATGTTCCGCACGATGATGAAGTCGAAGATCCACCGCGCCACGGTGACCCACGCCGATCTGCACTACGTGGGTTCGGTGACGGTCGACCAGGACCTGATGGATGCCGCCGACCTGCTCGAGGGTGAGCAGGTCGCGATCGTCGACATCGACAACGGCAACCGTCTCGAAACCTATGTCATCGCGGGCGAGCGAGGCTCCGGCGTCATCGGGATCAACGGTGCCGCAGCACGTCTCGTGAGCCCCGGTGACCTCGTCATCCTCATCGCCTACGGCGTGATGAACGAGCAGGAGTGCCGCGACTACAACCCGCGCGTGGTGTTCGTCGACGCGGACAACCGCCAGGTCGAGCTCGGCAACGATCCGGCGCACGCGCCGGAGGGTTCCGGTCTGATCACCCCGCGCATGCTCGCCACGCTCGACTCCGGTTCGTTGGTGTAGCAGTGCTCCTCGCCGTCGACGTCCGGAACACGAACGTCGTACTCGGTCTGTTCACCGGCAGCGGCTCGCATGCGAAGTTGTTGCGGGACTGGCGGATGCGTACCGATCCGCGGATGACCGCCGACGAGCTCGCGCTCATCTTCCGTGGTCTGCTCGGCGGATACGTCGATCAGATCACCGGTGTGACCGCGCTGTCCACGGTTCCGTCGGTGCTGCGTGAGATCCGGGTGATGCTGGCCCGCTACTGGGAACACGTGCCGCACGTGGTCGTCGAGCCGGGCGTGCGCACCGGGGTGCCGTTGCTCGTCGACAACCCCAAGGAGGTCGGCGCCGACCGCATCGTCAACAGCCTTGCGGCACATCACTTCTACGACGGTCCGTGCATCGTGGTGGACTTCGGGACGTCCACGTGCGTGGACGTGGTCTCCGCGAAGGGGGAGTTCCTCGGCGGCATCATCGCCCCCGGCATCGAGGTGTCGATGGACGCGCTCGCCTCCCAGTCCGCGGCGCTGCGCAAGGTGGAGCTGCTGCGCCCGCGGGCCGTGGTCGGCAAGAACACCGTCGAATGCATGCAGTCCGGAGCGGTTTTCGGATTCGCCGGGATGGTCGACGGACTGGTGCGGCTGGTGCGTTCCGAGCAGCGGGGATTCGACGGTGACGGCGTCGCGGTCATCGGGACCGGCGACCGGGCGCCGCTGATCATGCCGGAATCCGAAACGCTCGAGCATCACGAGCCGGACCTGACGCTGGAGGGACTGCGCCTGGTGTACGAGCGCAATCTCGCACGGCGCGGCGCCCGATCCGCCGCAGTGGGTTCCGCCCGCCGCGATCCTGTGCAAGAATAGTCGCCGTGATCCGCTGCATGAGCGCCCAGGAGTGTTGTCGAGGCTGACGTCCGCCTCGATCGTTCACACCTTCCTGGAGTCTCTCTCATGCGCACTGCGCTTGCTGCATCCTTCGTCGCCGCACCCGCCCACCCCCTCCAGCTCACCACCGAGCGCATCTATCCGGCCGGACTGGCCGCGACCGTCGCGCGCGGCGCTGTGGTCGTCGACATCCGCACCCACGCCGAACGCGCCGCCCAGGGCACCTTGCCCGGCGCCCTGGCCATCTCTGCGGACCTGCTGCCCCGGCGTCTGCATCCAGCCGACGACGAGCGCCTGGCGGTGGCTGTCGACCGTGACGTCGAGTGGGTCGTGGTCTCGGCCTCCGGCGCGGAGACCGACACGGTCGTCGCTGGGCTGCAGGCCCTCGGTCTGCGCCGCGTCACCGGTCTCGCCGGCGGGTACGCGGCCCTGGCGGCGGCCGGGGCGACCGGTGCGATCGCCGCTGCCCCGCACGTCGAGGACGACGTGGCGCGCGTCACCGCACACTGATCCGCCGGGGCACCGGTGTCCCCGGGCGCGTCGGTGCTGCGCGGGCGTCCGACGCGGTCCGATAGTCTGGTCACCCGTGAGTGATGCACCGGTTCAGCAGTCCGACGACACCCCCGAGCAGATCCGTATCCGCCGCGAGAAGCGCGAACGGATCCTGGCGCAGGGCAAGGACGCGTACCCCGTCGTCGTGCCGCGCACTCACACCCTCGCGGAGATCCGCGAGAAGTACCCCGACCTCGAGCCCGACACCGTCACCGGTGAGCAGGTCGGCGTCGCCGGCCGGGTCATCTTCTTCCGCAACACGGGCAAGCTCTGCTTCGCCACGCTGCAGGAGGGCGACGGCACCCAGTTGCAGGCGATGATCAGCCTGAACGGTGTCGGCGAGGAGTCCCTGGCGGCGTGGAAGCACGAGGTGGACCTCGGCGACTTCGTGTTCGTGCACGGCGAGGTGATCAGTTCTCGCCGCGGCGAGCTCAGTGTCATGGCGGACTCGTGGCAGATGGCCGCGAAGGCCCTGCGCCCGCTGCCGGTCGCGCACAAGGAGATGAACGAGGAGACCCGCGTCCGGCAGCGTTACGCCGACCTGATCGTGCGTCCCGAGGCTCGCGCCAACGCCCGCATGCGTGTCGCCGTGGTGCGCGAACTGCGCAATGCTCTCGAGCGGCGTGGCTTCCTCGAGGTCGAGACCCCGATGCTGCAGACCCTGCACGGTGGTGCGACGGCGCGTCCGTTCGTCACCCATTCGAACGCGCTCGACATGGATCTGTATCTGCGTATCGCGCCGGAACTGTTCCTCAAGCGCTGCGTGGTGGGTGGCATCGAGAAGGTCTTCGAGATCAACCGCAACTTTCGCAACGAGGGTGCGGACTCCACGCACTCGCCCGAATTCGCCATGCTCGAGACGTACGAGGCGTACGGCACGTACGACGATTCGGCGACGATGATTCGCGAGCTCATCCAGGAGGTGGCGATGGCGGTGTTCGGCACCCACGTCGTCACCCTCGCCGACGGCACCGAGTACGACTTCGGCGGCGAATGGAAAGTGATGGAGATGTACCCGTCGCTGTCCGCGGCCATCGGCACCGAGGTCACGCCCGACACGTCCCTCGAGGAGTTGCACGCGCTCGCCGATCGGGTGGGTCTCGAGGTCCCGGAGGGTAAGGGCTGGGGCCACGGAAAACTTGTCGAGGAGTTGTGGGAGCACCAGTGCGGCGACCAGTTGCACGAGCCGACGTTCGTGCGGGACTACCCCGTCGAGACCTCGCCGCTCACCCGGCAGCACCGCAGCAAGAACGGTGTGACCGAGAAATGGGACCTGTACGTGCGCGGTTTCGAACTGGCCACCGGTTACTCGGAACTCGTCGACCCCGTGATCCAGCGGGAGCGGTTCGTCGACCAGGCGCGGCTGGCCTCCGCCGGTGACGACGAGGCGATGGTCCTCGACGAGGATTTCCTCGCAGCGATGGAACAGGGAATGCCTCCGACGACCGGGACCGGTATGGGAATCGATCGATTGCTGATGGCGCTGACCGGCCTCGGAATCCGGGAAACAATCCTGTTCCCAATTGTGCGTCCGGCGCGGTAATTGATCCCATTCGATTTCCGTATTGCCATGAATTGATTCCCGGGTATTGTTGTCTCGTACCGCGGGGGGCCGCGCTTCTTCATTCGAGAGGATTTGCAGCACATGGCAAAGAAGGTCACCGTTACCCTGATCGACGATGTGGACGGGGAGACGGCGGCGGACGAATCCGTGGAATTCGGGCTCGACGGAGTCACCTACGAGATCGATCTGTCCGAGGAAAATGCGGCCAAGCTCCGGGAAGAATTGGAGTTCTGGGTCACCCATGCCCGCAAGGTGGGTGGCCGTAAGCGCGCGAAGGTCGTGCCCAGTGCGCCGCCGGCGCGCAAGTCCGCGCGTGGTGGTTCGGATCGGGAACGAACCGCGGAAATCCGGGAATGGGCCCGCAACAACGACATGCCCGTCTCGGCGCGGGGCCGCATCTCCGCCGAAATCATCGAGGCATACAACAAGGCGCACTGAGCAGTAGACGCCGTCTTCCGGACGACCGGGCGATATCCGCGACAACTGTCGCGGATATCGCCCGGTCGTCGTGGTGTGCGGATTACGTTCCCCTATTCGTCCGAAAGCGGAGCGGTCGTTCGGAACGGTGTGGGGCCGGGAAGCGGAGACAAACGTCACAACGGCCCGCGCTTTCGCCCGTCGCGGCGCGCGGGCGCAATTCCCGGGTAGCGTGTCGGCCATGGCAGAGCGGATTGCCGTCCCGGGTGAGACGTGCTGGCGGATCGATCGGGCCGATCGTCTCGCCTGCATCGTCGACGCCGCCGACTATTTCCGGTACGCCAAGTCGGCGATGCTGCAGGCGCGCCGGCGGATCCTCCTGATCGGGTGGGACTTCGACACGAGGATCAAGTTCGAACCCGATCACAAGACCCTCGAGGGCCCGAACCGGCTGGGTGCGTTCCTCAAGTGGCTGCCGCGCCGGCATCCGGACCTCGAGGTGATGCTGCTGAAGTGGAACATCGGCGCATTCGCCGCCATCGGGCGCGGGATGACACCCGTCTTCGTGCTGAACTGGCTGAGCGACCCCCGGCTCCGGCTCGAGATCGACGGCGCCCACCCGGTGGGCGCGGCGCATCACCAGAAGATCATCGTGATCGACGACGTCGTCGCGTTCTGCGGTGGCATCGACATGACCGTCGATCGGTGGGACACCAGCGAGCATCCCGACCACAGCCGCTACCGGCGGGAGCCGAACGGCCGCCGGTACGGACCGTGGCACGACGTCACCACGGCGGTGGACGGCGCGGCCGCCCACGCGATCGGTGAGCAGGCCCGTGCCCGGTGGAAAGCAGCGACGGGCGAGGACCTCGAACCGGTCGAGGCGGACCACACCATCTGGCCCGACGGGTTGCGCCCGGCGCTGCGCGACGTCGACGTCGCCGTCGCCCGCACCCTGCCCGAACTCCGCGACCGGGCGGAGGTCCGGGAGATCGAAGCCCTCTACCTGGCGGTGATCGCCGGCGCCCGTCGCACGCTCTACATGGAGAGCCAGTACCTGGCGTCCCGGACCCTCGCCGAAGCCCTCGCGAAGCGGCTGCACGAACCGGACGGCCCGCAGATCGTGCTGGTCCTGCCGCGCAACGCCGAGGGGTGGCTCGAGCAGAAAGCGATGGACGGTGCCCGTCGCAAGCTGCTGCACATGCTGTGGAACGCCGACGTCCACGGGCGGTTCGCCGCCTATTACCCGGTCACCGCGGGCGGAGCACCGATCTACGTGCACGCGAAGGTCGTCGTCATGGACGACGTGCTGCTGCGCATCGGCTCGTCGAACCTGAACAACCGGTCCCTGGGCTTCGACACCGAGTGCGATCTCTTCGTCGAGGCGGACCACGAGGGCGACCACATCAGCCGTGCGGTCGTCGAGATGCGCGAGCGCCTGCTGTCCGAACACCTGGGGGTGTCCCCGGAGGACGTCGCGTCCGCGGTCCGGTCCGAAGGCTCGCTCGTCGCCGCGGTGGAACGCCTGCGCGGACCGGGCCGGACGCTCGAGCGGTTCGAGCCCGGCACCGTCGCCGACGAGGACAGTCCCCTCGCGGAGAACGAACTCGTCGACCCCGAACGCGCCCCGCAGCGCGTCGGGCAGCGCATTCGCCGGTTGATGCCCCGCTGAGCAGCGTGTTCGCTGCTGGCGTACACGGAGGTGGGAACGCGGGGTCGACGTGCAGCGTTACCCCTCGTAACCGGAGTTGCCGCCGGTGCCGATCGGGTGGAGGGGCAGCGCCTCGAAACGGCGGCAACTAGAGTGTCGAGTGGGGTCGTGGAACCTGGTTCCACTCGACGACTCGAGTGCCGGAGCGAAACGCGGCAGCCGGGTCCGGAACGATCCGCGTACCGGACCTGTCGGCCGGAGAGTGTGAGGGAGTGCGATGTTCGAAAGGTTCACCGATCGCGCGCGGCGCGTCGTCGTCCTGGCTCAGGAAGAGGCCAGGATGCTCAACCACAACTACATCGGCACGGAGCACATTCTCCTGGGCCTCATTCACGAAGGCGAGGGCGTAGCGGCCAAGTCGCTCGAATCTTTGGGGATCTCCCTCGAAGGCGTCCGCAGCCAGGTCGAGGAGATCATCGGCCAGGGACAGCAGGCCCCGTCGGGTCACATCCCGTTCACGCCCCGTGCCAAGAAGGTGCTCGAGCTCAGCCTGCGTGAGGCGCTGCAGCTCGGCCACAACTACATCGGTACCGAGCACATCCTGCTCGGCCTCATCCGCGAGGGTGAGGGCGTCGCGGCGCAGGTGCTCGTCAAGCTCGGCGCGGACCTGAACCGGGTGCGTCAGCAGGTCATCCAGCTGCTCTCCGGATACCAGGGCAAGGAGCCCCAGGAATCCGGCACCAGCCGTGGCGAGGCCGGCACCCCGTCGACGTCGCTGGTGCTCGATCAGTTCGGCCGCAACCTCACGCAGGCCGCGCTCGAAGGCAAGCTCGACCCCGTCATCGGACGCGCGAAGGAAATCGAGCGCGTGATGCAGGTCCTGAGCCGTCGCACCAAGAACAACCCGGTGCTCATCGGCGAGCCGGGTGTCGGCAAGACCGCCGTCGTCGAGGGCCTGGCGCAGGCCATCGTCAACGGTGAGGTCCCCGAGACCCTCAAGGACAAGCAGCTCTACACCCTCGACCTCGGTTCGCTGGTCGCGGGCAGCCGTTACCGCGGTGACTTCGAGGAACGCCTGAAGAAGGTCCTCAAGGAGATCAACAGCCGCGGCGACATCATCCTGTTCATCGACGAGCTGCACACGCTGGTCGGTGCGGGTGCCGCCGAGGGCGCCATCGACGCGGCGTCGATCCTGAAGCCGAAGCTGGCGCGCGGCGAGCTGCAGACCATCGGTGCCACCACCCTCGACGAGTACCGCAAGTACATCGAGAAGGACGCCGCTCTCGAGCGCCGGTTCCAGCCGGTGCAGGTCGGCGAGCCCACGGTCGAGCACACCATCGAGATCCTCAAGGGTCTGCGCGACCGGTACGAGGCGCACCACCGCGTGTCCATCACCGACAAGGCACTGGTCGCCGCGGCGAGCCTGGCGGACCGCTACATCAACGACCGCTTCCTGCCGGACAAGGCGATCGACCTCATCGACGAGGCCGGTGCGCGCATGCGCATCCGCCGGATGACCGCGCCGCCGGACCTGCGCGAGTTCGACGACAAGATCGCCGACGCGCGCCGGGAGAAGGAGTCCGCGATCGACGCGCAGGACTTCGAGAAGGCCGCGAACCTGCGCGACAAGGAGAAGCAGCTCGTCGCGCAGCGTGCCGAGCGCGAGAAGCAGTGGCGCGCCGGTGATCTCGACGTCATCGCCGAGGTCGACGAGGAGCAGATCGCCGAGGTCCTCGCCAACTGGACCGGTATCCCGGTGTTCAAGCTCACCGAGGAGGAGACCACCCGTCTGCTCCGTATGGAGGACGAGCTGCACAAGCGGATCATCGGCCAGGAGGACGCCGTCAAGGCCGTCGCCAAGGCGATCCGGCGTACCCGCGCCGGCCTGAAGGACCCGAAGCGTCCCGCCGGTTCGTTCATCTTCGCCGGCCCGTCCGGCGTCGGTAAGACCGAGCTGTCGAAGGCGCTCGCGAACTTCCTGTTCGGCGAGGACGACGCGCTCATCCAGATCGACATGGGCGAGTTCCACGACCGGTTCACCGCGTCACGGCTGTTCGGTGCCCCTCCGGGCTACGTCGGCTACGAAGAGGGCGGCCAGCTCACCGAGAAGGTGCGCCGCAAGCCGTTCTCCGTGGTTCTGTTCGACGAGATCGAGAAGGCCCACCAGGAGATCTACAACACCCTCCTGCAGGTCCTCGAGGACGGCCGCCTCACCGACGGCCAGGGACGCACGGTCGACTTCAAGAACACCGTGCTGATCTTCACCTCGAACCTCGGTACCGCCGACATCTCGAAGGCGGTGGGCCTGGGCTTCACCAAGGGCACCGGCGCGGAGTCGAACTACGAGCGGATGAAGCTCAAGGTCAACGACGAGCTCAAGAAGCACTTCCGGCCCGAGTTCCTCAACCGCATCGACGACATCATCGTCTTCCACCAGCTCACCCAGGAGCAGATCATCGAGATGGTGGACCTGATGATCGGTCGTGTCGAGGTGCAGCTGAAGAACAAGGACATGGGCATCGAGCTCACCGAGAAGGCGAAGTCGCTGCTCGCCAAGCGCGGCTTCGACCCCGTCCTCGGCGCCCGGCCGCTGCGTCGCACGATCCAGCGCGAGATCGAGGACCAGCTCTCGGAGAAGATCCTCTTCAACGAGATCGGCCCCGGCCAGATCGTCCTGGTCGACGTCGAAGGCTGGGACGGCGAGGGTGCCGGCGAGAACGCGAAGTTCACCTTCACCCCGAGCGAGAAGCCGGCGGCGGTGCCCGACACCCCGGCGGTGGCCCTGGCCAAGGACGCCGAGTAGTCCTGCTGTAGCGAACGCCGACGGGCGGCACCCATTGCGGGTGCCGCCCGTCGGCGTCGGTGTGTCCGGCTCAGCGCCGCCAGGCCGCGGTGTTCCGCCCGGACCAGTTCGCGAGCCGTTCGAGGGGGCTCGCATCCGGCGCGGATTCGACGACCGTGCCGAAGGGAACCCGTCCGCCGCGCCCGGCCGCGGGAATCGTCCGGCGCGCGACGGCGAATGCGGCCTCCACGAGCGCCGTGTCGGGTTCGGCCGGCAGACCGGTGGCGGCGGAAAGGTCCCACCCGTGCACGAGAGCCTCGTTGAGGTTGCTCAGCACCGCGGCGCGTCCGGGCACCGTTCCCCACGGCGCGACGACGGGCCGGTCGAGCAGCTCGTCGTCGCTCCACACCTTCCGGTAGTGGGCCTGCGCCCGCTCGAGTTCGGCTCGCCACGCGTCGTCGGGGACGCCGGTGAGGAATTCCGGGATGCTCAGCGGGTCGCCGCCGTCGCCGATCACCCGCCCCCTGTCCACGGTTGCGACGAGGTGGCCGAGCAGGGCCCGCACGTCGAAATCCGGGCACGGGGTCGGGTCGGTCATCTGCTCGGGGCGCACTCGCGCGAACAGCAGATCCACCCACGCCAGGGCGTCACGGTAGAGGGGACGAGGATCTATGGCGGTGCTCATGTCCGGCCTTCCTGTGGTGTGTCGATGTCGGCGGACACGATGCTTCCGTCGAAACACGACATCTCCTGTCAGGTATCTCTGCGAGAGTGCGGGTATGCGTGCGGATCGGCTGCTGTCCCTCGTCCTACTGCTGCGGCACCGCGGCCTGATGACCGCGCCCGCGATCGCCCGGGAACTCGAGGTGTCGGTGCGCACCGTGCTGCGCGACATCGAGGCGTTGTCCACGGCAGGCATCCCCGTCTACGCCGAACGGGGACGCGCCGGCGGGTACGCGTTGCTGCCCGGCTTCACCACCGACCTGACCGGTCTGACCGTCGACGAGGCGACCGCCCTGCTCGCGGCGAGCGCCTCGGCGACGCCCGACTCGCTCGGTATGGCGCCCGCGTTCGCGTCGGCGATGCGGAAGGTGACCGTGGCGCTACCCGAGGCGCAGCGCACCGCCGCGGCCCGGGTCGGGGAGCGGATCGTGGTCAGTTCGGCGGGGTGGGTGGTCGATCCCCAGCGGGACGAGCACCTCGGCATCGTCCAGCAGGCAGTGTTCACCGATCGTCGCCTGCGTATCCGCTACCGCTCCCGTGGCGCCGAGGCGCGGTGGCGGACCGTCGACCCGCTCGGGTTGGTCAGCGCGGCGGGCCGCTGGTATCTGGTGGCGCTGCATCGCGGCGCCGAACGCACCTACCGCCTCTCCCGCGTGGAGCAGGTGCAACTGCTCGACACCGCGGCGCACCGCCCGCCCGAGGTCGACCTCGCCCGGATCTGGCAGCGGCGCCGCGCCGAGTTTCGGGCCGGCCTGGGCACGGTCACCGCCGCCGTGCAGATCCGGGACCGGCGCCGGGAAGACCTCGCGGCGATCGCGATCCGCGTCGTCGCACAGCGGCCCACAGGCGACGGGTGGTGGGCGGTCGAGGTCGAGTTCGGTGGGGCCGCCCACGCCGGTGCCGCGATGTGGCAGCTCGGCGACGACGCCGAACTGCTCGGACCGCCCGAGCTCCGCGAGCAGGTCCGGTCGGCGGCCGAGCGCCTCGCCGAGCGGCACCGGTAGACCGGCCTGTCACCATGCCGCCGCCGTTCCTGTCGCCGCCGTTCCTGTCACCGCCTCGTCCCGGTCGGGGACGCGGAGTGCGTCGACGAACGCCTCCTCCGCGATCTGGGCCGCGTAGATCGCCGGGTCGATCCGCGCGACGAGGTCGCCGGTCTGGGTGGCCATGGCCCGCAGCGCGGTGAGTTTGCGGTCGAGCTCGGGTCCCCGCAGCCGGACGTGGACCGCGAGCAGCTCCTCGGGGACACCGGTGGGGCGCTCGTCGCTCATGTACATGCCCCATTCCTCGTAGAGGTCCCGGAACCGGGCGAGATGCTCCACGGTCGGGGTGGCGTACAGCAACCGGGACCGGCAGCCGCGGTCACGCCAGGCGCGGGTGACCCAGCGGTGTACGGCGTTGTGGTCCGGGTGGTAGGTCATTCCGTCGGCACCGAAGGTCAGGATCGTGTCGGGGCGCAGATCGTCGAGGAGCCGGCCGGCCCATGCGAGACCGGCGTCGTCGTGATCGGCGAGGGCGCCGTCCGGCAGGCCGAGGACGTGGTGCTCCTCGACACCGAGAACGGCCAGGGCGGCGGCCGCTTCCCAGCGGCGGACCCGGGCCAGCCGTTCCGGCGGCCACGAGCGAGGGTCTGCGGTTCCGTGCTCGCCGGCGCTGGCCGAGGCGCACACGACGCGCCGGCCGGAGTCGCGGGCGGCAGCCATGATCCCCGCGGCGAGATAGGTCTCGTCGTCGGGGTGGGCCCAGATCGACAGGATGGTCCCGAGCGGGGAGGTCGTCGCGTTCATGTCTGCCACGGTGCGTGAGGGGACTCCCACGGCGCCCCCACGTGCTCTCGGGGCGGTGTGATCCGGTGGGAGCGCGACGGGAGCGGACCGGCGCATCGTCGTGGCCATGGACACCACACTCACCATGAACTCGACCCGAGACGCGACGGCGGCCGAGCTGCCGACCGAGATGCTGGAGCGGTTCCGCTCCCGTGCCGGCGAACTCGACCGGTCCAACTCCTACTTCGACGAGGACCTCGCGGAACTGCGAGCGGCCGGCTACCTCGGCGCCGCCGTACCCGTCCGCTACGGGGGATGGGGTCTCGATCTGGCCCGGCTGGCCGCAAGTCAGCGGCGCCTCGCGCGCTACGCCCCGGCGACCGCGCTGGCGATGACGATGCACTCGTACTGGATCGGGATAGCGACCGAACTGGAACGCACGGGCGACACGTCGCTCCGCTGGATCTCGGAGGCCGCGGTGGCCGGCGACGTGTTCGCTGCCGGACATGCCGAGACGGGCAACGACATCCCGGTACTCCTGTCGACGTGCCGGGCGCAGCGCGTGGCGGGCGGCTATCGCCTGACCGGCCGCAAACAGTTCGGCTCCAACGGTCCGGCGTGGCGGTGGCTCGGCGCGCATGCCGTCGATGCGGACGCGGCCGGCGGGCCGCACATCGTGCACGCGTTCGTCGAACGAGGCAGCGCGGGGGTGAACGTCGTGCCGACGTGGGACACCCTCGGTATGCGGCCGACGCAGAGCCACGACACGGTTCTCGACGACGTCTTCGTTCCCGACGACCGCATCGGGCGGGTGGTCCCCGCGGGCGACGGCAGCGATCCGTTTCTCGTGGCGATGACGATGTGGCCGCTTTCGCTCATGGCGGCGGTGTATCTGGGAATCGCCGACCGCGCCCTCGAACTCGCCGTCCGCAGCGCCCGCCGCAAGACCTCGGTGGCGATCGAGCGGGGCGCGCACGCCTACAACCCGTTCGTGCAGCACCAGGTTGCACAGATGTACCTCGAGCTGGACGCCGCCTCGGCGACGCTCGACCGGTTCGTCGCGGACTGGGTGGCCGGCGCGGATCACGGCGACGAATGGGTTCCCAAGGTCTATGCGATGAAGTGGCGGGCGGTGGAAGCGGCCAAACGAGTCGTCGACATCGCTCTCGACGTGACCGGCGGCGCCGGCATGTTCACCGGGAACGAGCTCGAACGTCTCTACCGCGACGTGCGGTGCGGGGGATTCCACCCCGGGAACGACGCGCTCACCCACGAACTCGTCGGCAAGTCGTTGCTCGGCATCCTCGGCGAACAGCCCCGATGGTGAGGTTCCGGACCCCCGGCGGTCACAGGGCTCGGAGCGCATGCTCGGCGGCGGCCTCGCCGTCGAGCATCGCGCCGCGTCGCCGCGCCACCTCGTACTCGTCGTCGCCGAGCTCGGTGCGCAGCCGCACGCCGAGGTCGTCCAGGGCCACCTCGTCGGCGCCGAAGATGCGGTGACCGGCCGCTGTCGCACGCACGGCCCCCTCGAGCACCGCCGCGTCATGGTAGCGGCCCAGGCGTTCGAGAAGTCCGGCGATCGAGCGCAGCATCGTCCACTGCGTCGACCACACCCCGGCCCGCCGCCAGTGCGGGATCAGCCGCCGGTACTCGGCGGCGGCCGCCACAGGGTCACCGATCCGGGCGTCGATGGACGCCTTCGACGCACCGGCGAGGCCGGTCACGAAGGAGGCGTTCGTCTGCTCCGCGATCTCCAGGGCCCGTGCGAAGCGGGCTCGGGCCCGTTCGACGTCGACCGCCAGGTCCGCCTCCCCGGCGCAGTACCAGACGTACGCCGCGTGCGGCGTACGTGCATCGCCGATCTCGACGAGGAGTGTCGCGGCCAGCCCGACGGCGGCCGGTGCGCCCGCATAGCCCAGCGGCAGCAGCTCGCTGGCACGTGCCATGAGGCGCTGCGCCGGGTCGTGCACGGCTGCCGCGGCGGCCCGCCGGTACCAGGCGGCAGCCGCGTCCAGATGGCCTTCGAACAACTCGTAGCTCCCGCGGACGGTCAGCGCTTCCGCCGCCGGCTCGGTCTTCACCCGCTCGACCGCGCGCAGCGCACCGGCGCTGAGCCGGCCGGTCTCGGGTACGTCGCCGGACATCCACGCCGCGTAGGCGGCCACCACCTGCACGCGCGCGGCGAACGGGCTCCGCCCCTCCGGGTCGGCGGCGATCACCATCCGGGCCCAGCTCAGTACATCCGGTCGCAACCGAAAGATCCCGTAGTCCAGCAGGGCATTGACGAGGCGGCCCGCAAGGGCGATCTCGTCGTGGTCGAGCAACCAGCCGAGCGCACTGCGCAACTCCGGTACGGCGGCGTCGATCTGCGACAGGACCGGCTCACCCGGCTGCAGCAGTCGGGAATCCGCGCGGTCGACCCAGTCGACCAGGTGCCGGGCGTGCCGCTCCGCGATCGTGTCGGCCCGGCCCGTGCGGACGAGCTGTTCGGTGCCGAACGCCCGCAGCGTCTCGAGGAGCATGTACCGGCGACCGGGTATCCGAATCACCAGCGAACGCTCCACGAGGTGCGTCAACGCCGCGACGGTCGTCCCGGGATCCGTGCCGCAGACCGCCGCGGCGTCGGCCGCGTCGAACGATCCGGCGAACACCGACAGGTCCGCGAAGGTCCGCCGCAGATCCTCCGGGAGCAGCCCGAACGACCACGACACGGCCGCGGCCAGCGACCCGTGCCGCGGTGTCGTGCGGTACCCCGACGCCAGCAGCTCGAAGCGGTGGTCCAGGCCCGCCGCGACCTCCGCGACCTCGTGGGTGTGCAGGCACGCCGCCGCCAGCTCGATTGCCAACGGCAACCCGTCCAGGCGACGCACGATCTCGGCGATGCAGGCGCGTTCCCGCCCGTCCGGCTCGAATCCGGGGACGACGGCCCGCGCCCGCTCCTCGAACAGCCGCACGGCCGGGGCGTCCTCCCCGTCGTACGCCAGCGTCGGCACCCTGCGGACGTACTCGCCCACAACGCGCAGCCGCTCCCGGCTCGTCGCCACGACCCGCACGTTCGCACATGTGCCGAGCAGGCGTTCGACGAAGGCGGCGATCGGCTCGAGCACGTGCTCGCAGTTGTCGAGCAGCAACACGATCTCGGTCTCGCCCAGCACGTCGGCCACCCGCTCGGCGAGTGCGGTGCCGGGACGGGCGTCGATCCGCAGGGCGGCGGCGACCACATCGACCGCCGAGCGCGGTTCGGCAGTGGCCAGCTCGCACAGCACCACCGGACGGTCGGGTCGGACGGCGCGGAGCCGGTGCCCGGCCTCGAGGAGCAACCGGGTCTTGCCGACTCCACCCGGACCGACCAGGGTCACCAGTCGCCCCGACTCCGTCAGCCCGGTCACCTCCGCCGCGAGAGCGTCCCGGCCTACGAGTGACGTCGCCGGAACCGGCAGCCGGCCCACCGGAGCCCACACCCGATCGGGGGCGCCGGCCAGCAGTTCCGCGTGCTGGGCCGCCAGTGCCGGCGACGGCTCTATGCCCAGCTCGTCGCCGATCAGCCGCCGGAAATCGTCGTAAACGCGGAGCGCTTCCGCCCGGCGTCCGGTTGCCGCGAGCGCCGTCATCAGCAGCGCACGCGGTCGTTCCCTCGACGGCTGCGCGTCGGCCAGTGCGGTCAGTTCGGCGACGAGACCGTCGGTGTCGCCCCGCGCGAGCCGGGTCTCGGCCCGCACCTCCCGGGTCCGGAAACGCAGTTCCTCCAGCCGCGTCGCCTCCATACGGGCCTCGTCCACGTCGTCGAGTTCCGGGTAGGCAGGACCCTGCCAGCGCGAGAGCACGGCGTCGATCTCGGCTGTATCGGTTCCTCCCGCCGTCGAGACCGCGACGAGGCGGTCGGCGTCGACATCCACGCGGGCCGGATCGAGCCGGTAGCCCTCGCCGACGGACTCGATCAGGCCGTGAGGCAGGCCACGACGCAGCCGGAACATGTGGTTCTGCAGGGCGGCGGCCGGATCCGCCGGCAGCCTGGACGGCCACAGGGCCTCGACGGCGGAGTGCGCCGGCACCACCCGGCCCCGCCGAAGCACCAGCAGGGCCAGCAGGCGCCGTTGCAGCAGCCCGTCGGGAGTGATGTCCTGACGATCCCCGTCCAGCACCCGGATCGGGCCGAGCACCTCGACCCGCACCCGGTCGCCACCCGTGGCCACGCCTCCATTGGACCACCCGGGCCGGTCTCCTGCCGAGACCCGGGACGTCAGGTTCGATGCGGGTCCGGCGGGTCGGCCGGCCGCATCGACAACGCCGCGACGAGGAAACACAGCGCCCCGACGAAGGTGCCGAGGTCGGCGAGCCGTGGTGCGAACGTTGCGCCCGCCGGGTCGACGTGGGCGCCGACGGCCGAGGCGCCGAAGGCGAGCGAACCGAGCATGTTCAGCCAGGTGCTGCGCCAGTTGCGGGCGTGCGGGTCCCACAGCGCATCGGTGTCGGTGGTGGCCACTACCGCCAGGGCGCTGCTGACGAGGAAGCACACCGAGCCGACAGCGTCGGGGCGCCACACCAGATTTCGCTCCTCGGTCGCCGTCAGACCGGCGACGAGCGCGAATCCCGTGCTCACGTTGAATGCGAGCGTGCCGGCCCACTGCACCGCGGCCGACCACCAGTCGTACCGGTCCACGCGGGTCGCCACCGGCGGGCGGTGCGTCAGCAGCAACTGCACAGTCGCCGCCGCGGTGAAGAACCACGAGCCCACGAAGTAGAGCAGATTGGAGGTGGCGGCGGGGAGGACGAGCACGCCGCCGGCACCGGCCCCGAACAGGGCGGAACCGATGACGAACAGTCGCGATTCGCGGCGCAGCGTCGGCCGGGTGAACACACCCGCGAACCTAGCGGGCGCGGCTCGCCGCCGTGCAGAATGCGGCTCGCCGCCGTGTGCCGGGGCGGCTCGCCGCCGTGCGGAAGCAGCGCCGCGCCGCGCGACGTGGCGTAGGTTCGGCTGAGAGAACACGCCACGACGAAAGGGACCGATCGATGCCCACACGTACCGCTCGCACAGCCTGGAACGGTGGCCTGCAGGACGGCGCAGGACAGGTCGAGCTCACCAGCTCCGGCCGCGCCACGTTCGACGTCTCGTTCCCCAAGCGGGCCGCGGACGACGCCGATGGCACCACCAGCCCGGAGGAACTCATCGCCGCGGCACACTCGTCGTGCTACGCGATGCAACTCTCGGCGCTGATCGCCGAGGCCGGCGGCACGCCGCAGAGCCTCGACGTCACGGCCGACGTCTCGCTCGGCCCGGACCCGAACGGCGGATTCCGGCTCACCGGCATCAAGCTGACGGTCCGCGGCGAGGTCGACGGTCTCGACGCCGACGGGTTCGCGAAGGCGGCGCAGGGAGCCAAGGAGGGCTGCCCGGTCAGCAAGGCCCTGACCGGAGTGGACATCACGCTCGACGCAGCGCTCGAATCCTGAGCGAACCGGCGAGTGCGCACGTCCCGCGGCGACGACCGCCGGGAGGTGCGCACTCGCGCCGTGTCAGCCGCCGGCGAGCGCGTCGAGGTAACGGCCCATCATCCACCGCTGAGCGAGCGGCAGCACCGGTGCGCCGAGGCGGGTGAACCAGCGACCGGGCCGGGAGACGGCAGTGATGTGCCCGAACACCGCGCCGTCGGGCCGGCGCTCGACCACGAACGCCTCCTCCCCGCTGAGGGGGTGTCCCTCCAGCGTGCCGTAGGCGAAGCCACGACGGTCCGGCTCGTCGACGACGTAGACGACCCGGCACCATGACCCCCAGCGCGCCGGACCGATGGGGGGATCCAGCCGTACCTCCAGCCCCGCCCGCGGCGCGGGTGTATGCGAATCGACGCGAAAACCCGCATGCCGCTGCATATTCCAGTTCTCGAGTACCCGGACGGCGGTGCGGAATGCGACGTCGCCCGAGCCGAGGCGGGAGGTCAGGTGCGCGTGCCGGAACCCCGCCGGTGTCCCGCCACGGGTCGCGCCGACGTGCGGGTAGTTGAACGGGCGCTGCGCGTTCACGTCGGCACGCTCAGCCGCGAGCGGTGTCCTCGCCGGCGGCTTTGACGTCGAGCACGACCTCGAATTCGAGCAGCGACGCGCCCGATGCGACCGGCCGCTTCGCCTCACCCGCGTGCGCCTGCCGGGCCGGGCCGTCCCGCCAGGCCGCGAACGCCTCCTCCGACTCCCACTGGGTCACCACGAAGTAGCGCGATTCGCCCTGCACGGGACGCAGGAGCTGGAATCCGAGGAAACCGGGGGAGTTCTCCACGGTGTGCGCCCGATGCGCGAAGCGTGTCTCCAGTTCCGGGCCGGCGCCCTCGGGGACCTCGATTGCGTTGATCTTCACCACTGCCATGGCGGCGAGCGTACTCCGCTACCTTGGCGGTTGTGTTGCACGACGAAGGTGGTTCCGGGCGGCCCATCCTGCTGCTGCACGGCCTGATGGGCAGCTCCCGCACGTGGCGCCGGCACGTGCCGTGGCTGCGCAGCCACGGCCGCGTCCACACCTTCGATGCCGCCGGCCACGGGCGTCCCGCCCCGGACCGGCTCACCACCGAGGCGTTCGTCGCAGACCTCGCCGCGCACGTCGACGGCATCGGTGAACCCCTGGTGGTGATCGGGCACTCGATGGGCGCCCTGCACGGGTGGTGCTTCGCCGCCGCGTACCCCGACCGGGTGGCCGCCCTCGTCGTCGAGGACATGGCCCCCGACTTCCGTGGCCGGACCGCGGCGGACTGGGCCGCGATGATCGCGCAGTGGCCGCAACCGTTTCCGGACGAGGACGCGGTCGTCGGCTACTTCGGCGACGTCGCCGGACGGTACTTCCTCGATTCCTTCGAGCATCGCTCCGACGGCTGGTACCTGCACGGGGAGGTGGGCACCTTTCGGGACATCTCCGAGGAGTGGGGCGCCCGGCACTTCTGGGACCAGTGGCGGTCGATCTCGGTGCCGGCCCTGCTCGTCGAGGGCGAGTTCACCATCACGCCCGATGGGCAGATGCGGCGGATGGCCGCCGAGCACCCCCGGTCCCGGTACGTCCGGATCCCGGGCGCGGGGCACCTGGTGCACGACGAGCGCCCCGGCGAATACCGCGCCGAAGTCGAACGATTCCTCGACACGCTCGACGAGTGAGCGCGGCTCACCCCTCGCCGGCGAGCGCGAAACGCCCGTCGTCGGTCTGCTCGACCAGGCCGTCCACGAGCAGCGAGTGCAGCGCCCGGTCCCGTTGCCCCGGATCCGCGAGCCACACCTGATCCAGCACCGGCCGCTCCACCGGGACGTCGCTCTCGCGCAACACCGCCATGAGCCTGCCTCGCACCTGCCGGTCGGTGCCCGTGAACTTCTGCACCCGGCGGGGCGGTCCGGCATGGGCGGGCCGCCCCGCCGACACCCACTCGCACCGCGGAAGCGGACACCGGGCGCAGTCGGGGGAGCGGGCCGTGCAGATCGTCGCGCCGAGTTCCATCAGGGCTGCGGAGAACGTCGCCGCCCGCTCGCGGGTGCGTGGCAACAGTGCCTCGACGTCGGCCAGGTCCCGCGTCGTCGAGGGATTGCCGGGCTCGGCCGCGCCGTGCACCGCGCGTGCGACGACCCGGCGGACGTTCGTGTCCACCACCGGGACACGCCGGCCG
This sequence comes from Rhodococcus sp. NS-SX18, assembly GCF_057367935.1. Taxonomy (NCBI): domain Bacteria; kingdom Bacillati; phylum Actinomycetota; class Actinomycetes; order Mycobacteriales; family Nocardiaceae; genus Rhodococcus; species Rhodococcus sp. NS-SX18. The sequence goes on from NZ_CM170633.1 coordinate 646,582, forward strand.
TACGCGAAACAGGCGACGGCACGCGCCGTGTAGGCGCCGATGCCGGGAAGGGTCAGCAGCACGTCCACGTCCGCCGGCACCTCGTCGCCGTGCTCGGCGGCCAGGACGCCGGCGCACTCGTGCAGCCGCAGGGCCCGTCGCGGATACCCGAGCTTGCCCCACGCGCGCAGCACGTCGGCCCGGCTCGACGCGGCCATCGCCGACGGCACCGGCCAGCGCTGCACCCACTCCAGCCAGATCGGGGCCACCCGGACCACCGGGGTCTGCTGCAGCATGACCTCGCTCATCAGGATCTGCCAGCCGGTGACGCCGTCCTCACGCCACGGCAGATCCCTCGCCTCGGCGGCGTACCAGCGCAGCAGGGCGGTCGCATCGACCGGCATCTCTCACGTCCTCCCGTCGGAATGTCGGGCCGATGTGACCTCGCGGTAACCCGGCCGTGCGAAGCGCGTCACAGGCGAGGGTGGATAATGTCCGCATGCCGAACTCCAACCCCATCTCTGCCTGGAAGGCCCTGACCGAGGGTAACCAGCGGTTCGTCAGTGGTACCCCGCTGCATCCCAGCCAGGGCATCGACCGTCGCGCCGAACTGGTCAACGGACAGCACCCCATCGCGGTGCTGTTCGGCTGCGGCGACTCCCGCGTGGCCGCCGAGATCATCTTCGACCAGGGTCTCGGCGACATGTTCGTCGTGCGCACCGCCGGTCACGTGATCGACGGCTCGGTCCTCGGCTCCATCGAGTACGCCGTGGGAATCCTGGACGTGCCGCTGATCATCGTGCTCGGTCACGACAGCTGCGGCGCGGTCAAGGCCACCCTGGACGCGCTCGACAAGGGGCAGATCCCGCCGGGATTCATCCGTGACATCGTCGAGCGTGTCGCACCGTCGATCCTCATGGGCCGCAACGACGGGCTGTCCACCGTCGACGAGCTCGAGGGCCGGCACGTGGTGGAAACCGCGAAGCTGCTCAGCCAGCGGTCGCAGATCATCGCCGAGCGCGTCGCCGACGGCCGCTGCGCGATCGCAGGCGTCACCTACAAGCTCTCCGACGGCCGTGTCCAGCTGCAGGGGCACGTCGGCGACATCGGTGTGACGGTCGACTGACGCGACACGCCGACTTCGGTGCGGCGGCCCTTCGCCGGTGGCACATACCGTGTGAGACGTGCTTGAACCGAACGGGCCGCTGCCCCCCGAGATCTACTGGCGTCGACGCGCGCTCGCCGTGGGTGTCGGCGTGGTCGTGCTTGCGCTCGTCGTGTGGCTCGTCCTGTCCCTGACCGGAGGGGGCGACGACCCGGAGCCGGACCCGGCGGCCGCCGGCGTCCTGACGTCCGAGACCAGCACCACCCGCACCCCGACCAGCAGCACTGGGGACGAGGCGGACGACGACACGGCCGACGGTGTCGCCGCCGCCGGTCCCGGCGGGTCCTCCGGCGGCACCGAGTCGGGATCGTCCCAGCCGGGGTCGTCCCCGTCGAGCACGACGTCGGGGTCCGCCGCGTCCTCGAGTTCCGCGGCGGCGAGCGCATCCGCCGTCGCCGCCGGCCAGTGCCCGGACCAGGCGCTCGCCGTGCGGGTGACCGCGGACCGGCCCAACTACCAGGTGGGCGAGGAACCCGAGTTCACGATCGTCATCACCAACATCGGCACGACCGCGTGCGAGCGTGACCTCGGCGCGGGTCTGCAGCAGGTGCTGGTGTACTCACTCGACGGCAGCCGGCGGTTGTGGTCGAACACCGACTGTTTTCCCGAGTCGACCGCCGACGTGCGCAAACTGCCGCCGGGTGGTCAGGCCGCGTTCGCGGTGAAGTGGTCCGGAACGACTTCCGAACCCGGATGCCAGGCGCCGCGGGAGCGGGTTCCGGCCGGCGCCTACACGGTGGTCGGCCAGCTCGGCGGCCTGCGCAGCACGCCCGAGCCGTTCAACATCGCCTGATCCGTCGCCCTGTGCCCGATCGGCACCGGGGTGCGGATCAGTCGTACGGGCCGTTGATCGACGACTCCGCCAGCCGTGACAGGCCTTCGCGGATGGAGCGTGCCCACAGCCCGCCGATCCCCTCCACGGACTGCAGGTCCGCCGCCGTTGCCGCCAGCAGGCCCTGCAAGCTCCCGAACGAGCCCACCAGCCGGTGGATCTGCGAGGACTGCAGCCGCGGCACGCGGTGCAGCACGCGATAACCACGCGGACTCGTCGCGGTGTCCAGGGCCTCGATCGTGCCCGGATACCCGAACACGCGCGCCAACGTCGTCAGATCCAGTAGGTCGACGTCGGTGAGCCGATCCAGCGCGGCGAGGGTCTGCTCGACTGCGACGAGCTGCGGGGCCTCCGAACCGGCCAGATAGTCCCGCACGATCAGCTGGCGGGCCAGGTCGTTGTCGCCCACCAGCTCCTCGAGCTGCAACGCCAGCTGGCGGCCGTCGGTGCCCAGTTGGAGCACCTCCTGTTCGATCTCCACCGAGACGCGCCGCACCATCTCGAGCCGCTGCGCGACGGTGAGCGCATCGCGCAGCGTCACGAAGTCCTCGATCTCCACCACCGAGAGCTGCCGGGTGACCTCGTCCAGCCGCGACTTGTAGCGTTCGAGCGTCGCGACGGCCTGGTTGGCGCGCGAGAGGATAGTGGCCGAATCGTTGATCACGTGCCGCTGACCGTCGACGTAGACGGTCACGATGCTCATCGACTGGCTCACCGACACCACCGGGTAGCCCGTCTGGATCGCGGTGCGCTCCGCGGCGCGGTGCCGCGTGCCCGATTCGACGGTGGGGATCCGATGATCGGGTACCAGCTGCACGTTGGCCCGCACGATCCGGCTGCCGTCGGTGGACACCACGACCGCGCCGTCCATCTTCGACAGCTCCCGCAGCCGGGTGGGGGCGAACTCCACGTCCAGCTCGAAGCCGCCGTCGCACAGCGCCGCCACCTCGTCGTCGAACCCGAGAACGATGAGGCCTCCGGTGCGGCCGCGCAGGATGCGCTCGAGACCGTCGCGCAGGGCGGTGCCGGGTGCAAGCCGGGCGATGGTCTCGCGCAGCGTCACGGACGGTGCCACATCGGTCATCGATGGTTCCTTTCCGTGTCCGGCCGGTGCGGCGAACGCCACTTCGTGTCGGTCCGCCCGGGGGAGCCGACCGAACCGCCGACTAGATTACTTCCCCATGAGCGGTACCTGGACCCTGCCCGACGACCTCGCCCTTCCCGAGCTCCCCGACGACCATCCCGGGGCGGGCGCACCGATTCCGTCTCATTGGAGCAGGTGCTTCGGCTGCGGTGACGACCAGCCCGCGGGAATGGCGATGCAGTTCACCTTCGGGGAGGGCCTCGAGGTCACCGGCATGCTCGACGTCGCGAACCGCTACCAGGGCGGTCCGGGCTTCATCCACGGCGGGATCCTGACCACCGCGTTCGACGAGGCGCAGGGCATGGCGTGCATGGTCCTGCGCCGGCCCGTCGTCACCGGCCACCTGCAGATCGACTTCGCCGCGCCCATCCCACTCGGATCGGTGCTGGAACTGCGCGCGCGGATCGACGGCACGGTACGCCGCAAGGTCTACACCAGCGCGGAGGCCCGCATCGTCGAGGGCCCGTTCGCCGATCCGGACGTCGTCGTCGCGACGTCGCGCGGGCTGTTCCTCACCGTCGGTGCGGAGCACTTCGACCGGGCCAAGGACTTCGTCGACGGCGTGCCCGTGTCGCCGCACGGCACCTCGTCCGTCTGACACCGGGGTCACTCCGGGAGGAGGGGCACGGCCGGGTGCGGCCGCCGGCCGAGCAACGAGGCCGAGGTGAGCGCGCGCGTACCGAACCGGCCGTGCACATCGTCGAGCACGGCGTCCAGTGCGCGACGGTCGACAGCCGGGTGACCGGCTGCCGCGCCGTCGCGGGGTGGTTCGTCGAACGGCAGCTCGAGCTGTTCGGTATCGGCGGAGTCGAGATTCGACACGGCCACCCCGATCAGGGTCAGCCCCCGGTCGGAGACCAGTGGCTGCGCGAGTCCGAGCAGTTCCCGCGCGGCGCCGAGGACGACGTCGGTGCGGGCCGTGGGTGCGCGCAGCGTGTGCGATCGCGTCGCCCGGGAGTAGTCGGCGAAGCGCAGGCGCAGCACGACGGTGCGGCCGGGACGCCCGGCCGCACGCATGCGGCCGGTGACCCGTTCCACCAGCATTCGCAGGGTCGCGTCGATCATCTCGGGATCGTGTCCGCCGGCGCTGCGGGGCCGGCCGAGGGCGTGCTGGGCCCCCATGGTCCGGCGCCGACGGTGGGGCCGGACGGGTCGCGGATCGTATCCCTGCGCCAGCGCATGCAGGTGACGTCCCACCGACCTGCCGAGCAGCGCGACGAGCTCGACCTCGCTCTCCCGTGCGAGGTCGGCCACGCGATGGAGGCCGTGCGCGTGCAGCGTCGCGGCGGTCACTTTGCCGACACCCCACAACCGTTCGACCGGTAACGGACGCAGGAACTCGAGTTCCCGGTCGGGCGGCACCACCAGCAGCCCGTCGGGCTTGGCGACCCCGCTCGCGACCTTGGCGAGGAACTTGGTCCGGGCCACCCCCACCGTGATCGGCAACCCCACCTGTTCGGCGACGTCGCGCCGCAGCCGGGCGGCGATGTCCGCCGGGGTGCCGTCGATCCGCCACAGGCCGGCGACGTCGAGGAAGGCCTCGTCGACGGAGACCGCCTCGACGAGTGGCGTGGTCTGCTCGAACACCGCGAACACGGCGCGGCTGGCCTGCGTGTACGCGTGCATGCGGGGAGGAACGACGATCGCCGCGGGGCACAGGGCGCGGGCGGCACGTCCGGACATGGCCGTCACGACGCCGAAGGCCTTCGCCTCGTAACTGGCGGCGAGAACGACGCCGCCCCCACCCACGATCACGGGACGGCCGCGCAGGCGTGGGTCGTCGCGTTGTTCGACCGAGGCGTAGAACGAGTCGAGGTCGGCGTGCAGGATGGTCGCGTGACCGGACACGAACATATGTTCGCATCCGGCTCCGACAGGGTTACAGTCCCAGCGCGGCCAGGGCCTGACCGACGTTGCCGACCTCGATCGGACCGCCGTCGGAGCCCGGGGGCCGCGACGTCCGCCGTCCCGCCTGCGCGAGTTCGTGCGGCACGATCGCGCGGCCGAAGCCGAGCCGGCTCGCCTCCGCGATGCGTCGGCCGGCTCCGGTGACGCGGCGGACCTCGCCGGCCAGGCCGACCTCGCCGAGCAGTACCGTGCCCGGCGGCAGGGGGCGTTCCCGCGCGGCCGACGCGACCGCCAGGGCCAGCGCCAGGTCCGCCGCCGGATCGGTGATGCGCATGCCGCCGACGGTCGAGGCGTAGACGTCGCACTTGCCGAGCGGCAGCCGGCATCGCCGCTCGAGCACGGCCAGCACCATCGCGACCCGCGCCGCATCCAGGCCGCTGACGGCGCGCCGGGGTGCAGGGTTCTGCGTCGGCACGACCAGGGCCTGCAGTTCGCCGAGCAGGGGCCGTTTCCCGTCCATGGTGACGGTCACGGCGGTCCCGGCCACCTCCTCGGTCCGGTGGTGCAGGAACAGTCCCGACGGATCGCTGACGCCGACGATGCCGCCCTCGGTCAGTTCGAAGCAGCCCACCTCGTCGGCGGCGCCGAAGCGGTTCTTCACACCCCGCACCATGCGCAGGGTGGAGTGCTTGTCGCCCTCGAAGTGCAGAACCACGTCGACCAGGTGCTCGAGCGAGCGCGGCCCCGCCACCGCACCGTCCTTGGTGACGTGCCCGATCAGCAGCACCGGGACACCGCTGGCTTTGGCGAGCGAGGTCAGCGCGCTGGTCACCGCCCGGACCTGGGTGACGCCGCCGGACACGCCCTCGACGTCGGCGGCGAGCATCGTCTGCACGGAGTCGACGACGAGCAGGGTCGGTTTCACCTGCTCGATGTGGCCGAGGACGGTCGCCAGATCCGACTCGGCGGCGAGAAAGACACGTTCGTGCACGGACCCGGTGCGGTCGGCGCGCAGGCGCACCTGGCCCGCAGATTCCTCCCCGGTGACGTAGAGGGCCCGGTCGTCGCTGCCGCGCTGCGCCCAGCGATGGACCACCTCGAGCAGCAGTGTGGACTTGCCGACGCCGGGCTCTCCGGCGAGCAGTACCACCGAGCCGGGTACGACGCCGCCGCCGAGCACGCGGTCGAGTTCCTCGATGCCGGTGGGCTTCGCGTGGGTGGTCCTGCTGTCGACGAGGGTCAGCGGTGTGGCGGGGGTGGTCGGGAGCAGTGCAGCGGCCCCGGCGCGGGCGAGCGAGGTGCCGGGCCGCGCCGCCACCGCGGTGGGCAACGCCGGCGCCTCGTCCATCGAACCCCACGTCCCGCAGTCCGGGCAGCGGCCCACCCATTTCGCGACGGTGTGCCCGCAGTCGGTGCACCGGTAGGTCGACTTCGTCTTTGCCACCGCGCCAGCCTAGGGCCGGGGGCCGACACGACAGGGTGCCGACATGAGAACGGGGCCCGGACCGAGTGGAGTGCTCGGCCCGGGCCCCGGGAGTGTCGGGGTGCCGGTCAGTGACCCTCGCCCTCGACCGGCGACTTCTCGGAGACGTTGCGCTCGACCTCGGTGCCTGCGTCGACCGGGACCTGCACGGTGACGTCGCCGGCTTCGGCGAAGGTGAACGTGACCGGAATGGTCAGGCCCGGGCGCACGCCCTCCTTCAGGCCGGTGAGCTCGACCTGGGCGACGGACGGGGTGTCGGAGGACTCCGCGGCCTCGGCGGGACGCGGGGACTCGTCGGTTGCGGCCTCGGCGGTCGCGTCCTCGGCGAGGGTCTCACCGGTCAGGCCGGCCGAGATCGACGCCTGCGGCTCGATGCGCAGGCCGGACACGCCGGTGGTCGACGACGCGAAGTCGGTGGTGATGCGGGTCAGCTCGTCGGGGGTGGTCTCGCTCAGGTTGACCACGGTGAAGCCGAGTGCGGCCTTGCCTCCGGGTTCGAGGCTGTACTCCTCGGAGTCCGGGTAGATCACGTGCACGTTGCGCAGCGCGATGTCCCCGACTTCGGCGCTGTTGCCGTTGACCGCGGCCACCTGGGTGGCGGTCTGGCTGATCTGGCCGGCGCCGCAGGCGGACAGCGTGAGCGCCGCCCCCGCGGCCAGGGCGAGAGCGGTCGCGACTCGGCGAGTCGGCGCTTTGAGAGCAGTCACGGGTTGTCCTCCACTCGAGTAAGGCTCGCAATCCACTAGGCAGAGTAGTAGTAGAAGAGCGCCGAGTCTGCGCCGGGGGCGGAAGTCGTGGCTTTCGTCCTGCCCGGGCGCCTCGGTGAGGCCGTCGAGGGTCGCTTCGGGTGACGTGTCGAACATCACGGGATACACGGAACCGATTGGCTGTCAAGTCCTACGCGCACGCCTCTGTGCCCCTGACCTGCGCCGTTGATGGGAGCCGGATGTAAGCACGTGTTAAACTCGAAGAATCGAAAGGGGCACGGGACACATGATTTTCAAGGTCGGAGATACCGTCGTATACCCCCATCACGGTGCGGCGCTGATCGAAGCTATCGAAACTCGCACCATCAAGGGTGAGCAGAAGGAATATCTGGTTCTGAAAGTCGCTCAGGGCGACCTGACGGTTCGGGTACCTGCGGATAATGCGGAATACGTCGGGGTTCGCGACGTGGTCGGGCAAGAGGGCCTCGACAAGGTTTTCCAGGTGCTGCGCGCGCCGCACACCGAAGAGCCGACCAACTGGTCGCGGCGGTACAAGGCCAATCTGGAGAAGTTGGCCTCCGGAGACGTGAACAAGGTCGCCGAGGTCGTGCGCGACCTGTGGCGGCGGGAGCAGGACCGCGGCTTGTCCGCAGGTGAGAAGCGGATGCTGGCCAAGGCCCGGCAGATTCTCGTGGGCGAACTCGCCCTCGCGGAAGGCACGGACGACGTCAAGGCCGACAGCCTGCTCGACGAGGTGCTCGCCGCCGCTTCCTGAGCGGCCACGCGCACCGCAGAACTGCAGATGAACGATCGCAACGGGCCGGTCGTCGGAATCGTTCCGGCGGCCGGCCGTGGCGTACGCCTGGGTGAATCGCTGCCCAAGGCGTTCGTCGAACTCGACGGGCGCACGATGCTGGACCGGTCCGTCGCGGCCATGCTGACCTCGGCGGCGGTCGACCGGGTCGTCGTGGTGGTGCCGCCAGAACTGGTGGCGTCCGTCGCGGCCACGGCGCCGCCGCAGGTGCGAGTGGTGGCGGGCGGCGCAGAACGCACCGATTCGGTGCGCGCCGGACTGGCGGCCGCGGACGACGCCGCCTACGTCTTGGTGCACGACGCCGCACGGGCCCTGACTCCACCGGTGCTGTTCGCCCGGATCGTGGCGGAACTGCGCGGCGGTCGTCGCGCAGTGATCCCGGTGCTGCCGGTCGCGGACACCGTCAAGAGCGTCGACGGCGCGGGCCGAGTCACCGGCACCCCCGACCGGTCCGCTCTCCGCGCGGTGCAGACGCCGCAGGGATTCGCCGCCGACCTGTTGCGCCGAGCCAACGCCGGCGCCGGCGATGCCACGGACGATGCGGGCCTCGTCGAGCGTCTCGGCGAGAGTGTGTACACCGTTCCGGGCGAACCGCTCGCCTTCAAGATCACCACACCGCTCGATCTGGTCCTGGCCCGCGCCGTGCTCGCGGCCGGGACCCCCGTCCGACAGGAGAGATGAGTGCGCGTCGGAATCGGTACCGATGTCCATCCGGTCGAACCCGGACGGCCGTGCCGGCTGGCGGGGTTGCTGTTCGAGGATGCCGACGGATGCGCAGGCCATTCGGACGGTGACGTCGCGGCGCACGCGCTGTGCGACGCACTGCTCTCCGCGGCCGGTCTCGGTGACCTCGGGTCGGTCTTCGGTACCGGCCGACCGGAGATGCACGGCGCGAGTGGGGTGTCGATGCTCGCCGAGGTGCGGCACCTGCTCGACCTGCAGGGCTTCACGATCGGGAACGCGGCCGTCCAGGTGATCGGGAACAGGCCGAAGATCGGTCCCCGCCGCGACGAGGCGCAGCAGGTGCTGTCCGAGGTCCTCGGGGCGCCGGTGTCGGTATCCGCGACGACGACGGACGGGCTCGGGCTGACCGGGCGCGGCGAGGGTATCGCCGCCGTCGCGACGGCACTCGTATTTCCGCGCGACGACGACCGGTAGGATTGCCGGTCGTGACCTTGCGCTTGTTCGACACCGAATCGCGGGCCGTGCGGGATTTCGTTCCGCTGGTCCCCGGCCGGGCTTCGGTGTACCTCTGTGGCGCGACGGTCCAGGGCGAGCCCCACATCGGTCACGTGCGCAGCGGCGTCGCGTTCGACGTCCTGCGGCGTTGGCTCATGGCCAAGGGCCTCGACGTCGCCTTTGTGAGAAACGTCACAGACATCGACGACAAGATTCTGCGTAAGGCCGCCGAGGCAGGTCGCCCCTGGTGGGAGTGGAAGACGACGTACGAGCGGGCCTTTGCGCGCGCCTACGACCGGCTCGGAGTGCTGCCGCCGTCCGTGGAGCCGCGCGCGACGGGTCACGTCACCCAGATGGTCGAGCTGATGCAGCGCCTGATCGACGCCGGCCACGCGTACGCGGCCGACGGCAATGTGTATTTCGACGTGCTCAGCTACCCCGAGTACGGCCGGTTGTCGGGGCACCGGATCGACGACGTCCATCAGGGGGAGAGCGCGGGGAGCGGTAAGCGGGACCCGCGTGACTTCACCCTGTGGAAGGCGGCGAAGCCGGACGAGCCGTCGTGGCCGACGCCCTGGGGCCGCGGCCGCCCGGGCTGGCACCTCGAGTGCTCCGCGATGGCGGAGTACTACCTCGGGGAGTCCTTCGACATCCACTGTGGCGGCATGGACCTGGTCTTCCCGCACCACGAGAACGAGATCGCCCAGGCCAAGGCAGCCGGTGACGGGTTCGCGCGGTACTGGCTGCACAACGGCTGGGTGACGATGGGCGGCGAGAAGATGTCGAAGTCTCTCGGCAACGTGCTGTCCATCCCGAACGTCCTCGCCCGAGTGCGTCCTCAGGAGCTGCGCTACTACCTGGGCAGTGCCCACTACCGGTCCATGCTCGAATACTCCGACGCGGCTCTGCACGAGGCGGCGGCGGGGTACCGCGGACTGGAGTCGTTCGTCCTCAAGACCCGGGACCGGGCCGGTGAGATCCCGGTGGGAACGTGGACCGAGGAGTTCGCCGCCGCCCTCGACGACGATCTCGGCGTGCCGAAGGCGCTCGCCGAGATCCACGGCCGGCGCAGCGAGGGCAACAAGGCGCTCGACGCCGGCGACCTGGACACTGCGGTGCACATCGCCGGACAGGTGCGTGCCATGCTCGGGATCCTCGGGGTGGACCCGCTCGACCCGCACTGGGCCGAGGTGGCCGGCAGCGACTCGGCGGCCCTCGAAGCCCTCGAGGTGCTGGTGGCCGCAGAGCTCGAGCGCCGGCAGGCAGCGCGGGCTGCGAAGAACTGGGCGCTCGCCGACGAGGTGCGCGATCGATTGACGGCGGCGGGCATCGAGGTGACCGATACGCCCAACGGACCCGAGTGGTCCCTGAAAGCAGGGCAGTGATGGCTGGTAATTCTCAGCGACGAGGTGCGATCCGCAAGGGTGGTACCAAGAAGGGACAGGTCGTCGGCTCCGGCGGGCAGCGCCGCCGCGGGCTCGAGGGCCGTGGGGCCACCCCCAAGGCCGAGGACCGTCCGTACCATCCCGCCGCGCGGCGCGCCCGTGCTGCGGCGAAGACCGCCGACAAGCGTGGTCGCAGCACGGCCGGCCGCAAAGGCGAGGACGGCCCGGAGATGGTGCTGGGCCGCAACCCGGTGGTGGAGTGCCTCCGCGCGGACGTTCCCGCGACGGCCCTGTACGTCGCCGTGGGCGCCGAGGCGGACGAGCGACTCAAGGAGGCCGTGCAGCGGGCCGGAGACGCCGGCATCTCGATCCTGGAGGTCCCGCGCGGCGAGCTCGACCGGCTCACCGCCAACGGCATGCACCAGGGCATCGGACTGCAGGTCCCGCCGTATCGCTACGCCCACCCGGACGACCTGCTGGCCGTCGCCCACGACAACCACGAGCGGCCGCTGCTGGTGGCTCTCGACAACATCACAGACCCGCGGAACCTCGGCGCGGTGATCCGCTCGGTCGCGGCGTTCGGCGGCCACGGCGTGCTGATCCCGCAGCGTCGCAGCGCGGCCGTCTCGGCGGTGGCATGGCGAACCAGCGCGGGCGCCGCGGCCCGCCTCCCGGTCGCCCGGGCGACCAACCTGACGCGCACCCTCAAGGACTGGCAGTCCCGTGGGGTCCGGGTCGTCGGTCTGGATGCGGGGGGCGACACCACCCTCGACGATTTCGACGGCACGGACCCCGTGGTGATCGTCGTCGGCTCCGAGGGTAAGGGACTGTCCCGCCTGGTCCGGGAGACGTGCGACTCGATCCTGTCGATCCCGATGGCCGGCGACGTCGAGTCGCTCAATGCGTCCGTCGCCGCCGGTGTCGTGCTCGCGGACATCGCGCGTCAACGCCGCATGCTGTAGCTCCCTCGGCCGTGCGGCCGGTGAAGTCTTATCGGCCGCGCGGCCGGTGTTCGGGGAACCGTTCCGGTTCCGACCGCGTCGAATCGGGTAGACCTGATCGACCGCGGACGGGGGACACATGGCACAACGAACCGAATTCACGGGACGGATCGCTATCGATCCGCCGCTGAACCGACACGAGATCGACTTTCTCGTCGCGTTCGCCGGACCGGCGAGCGGCCCCCACCGGTCACCGGCCGACGGGTTGCCCAGCCGGGGGCGACCGCTGTCGTGGTGCCAGTGGGTACCCACCGCCGACGGCACCGCGCTGGTGTGGAACGGCGGCGAGTGCTTCTACTTCTACACGGAGTGGCTGGCCTACCTGATCGACACCTTCCTTTCGCGCCGGGCGCGGCTGCAGCGTGCCTCGCGTGCGACGGTTCCGTCCGGGAACTTCACCTTCGACCACGTTCTCGCCGGTACGGTCGACGTTCGCACACCGGCGGGCACGCTGCTGCGAATTACCGTGCGGGACAACCATGTCCAGGAGTGTGTCGTCGTGGAGCCGAGCCCTGCGGTCCGGCCGCCGAGAGATGTCGCGGTGTCCTGAGCTGTTCCGCAGTCACCGGACGAGGGTGGCGACGAACCGCACCCGATGCCCCGGTCCGAGCTGTGCGGCGCCGGGAAGATCGGCGGACAGGACGACGGCGATCACCGGGTGGTCGCCGACGACCGGATGGTCGGCAAGGAACAGGATGGGGTTGCCGTCCGGGGGGACCTGCACCGAGCCCGCGACGGTCGGTTCCGGGCGATCGGTCCCGCCACGCGCGAGATGCAGTCTGCCGGGACCCTGCAAGCGGATGCCGATGCGGTCCAGCTGCGGGGTGACGGTCCATGTCTCGTGCAGCAGCGCATGCACCGAACCGGCGCTGAACTCTCCGGAGTGCCGGCCCAGATGCACGCGGAGCATCGCGGGGTCCTCGATCGGGGCCGGCGGCGGGATCTGTTCCTCACCGGGCAGCTCGCCCGCCAGGGTGCCGACCGGTAGCCGGTCGCCGTCCCTGATCCGGTCGGGCCCGGTCCCGGTCAGGGTGTCGGTGGATCGGCTGCCGTGGGTCTCGGGCACGTCGATTCCACCGCGTACCGCCAGATACGAGCGCAACCCGCTCGTCGGATTGCCCAGGGCCAGCGCGGCGCCGTCGTCCAGCCTGAGCGCCGAGTAGTCGGCCTCGGGACGACCGTCGACGGTGACCGGAACGCGGGCGCCCGTCACCGCGACGACGTTCGCGCCGATGCTGCGCACCGTCAGCCCGCCGCCGGTGATCTCGAGCGTCGCCGCAGACGGGTCGTTGCCGACCAGGCGGTTCGCGGCGTCGTGCGCCGTTCGGTCGACAGCACCCGACACGCCCAGCCCCTGGTCCTCGTGTCCCGGCCGGCCGCGGTCCTGGACTGTGGTGAACATTCCGCTGTGGACGACCTCGAGCCCCTGCATGGGGAAATTGTCCTCGCCCCACGCCTGCACCGGGCGAGTCCGGGCGATCTCGCTTCCCCCGAACGCATCGCCCTCGGAGAGCGGTCGGCGTCGAGCCACACGCAGCCGCTTCGAGCACGACCGGAGCGCCACGTCTTGCTGATGTAATACGGTCGATCGTATGCTCAGTTGCATGACGACAGCATCGAAGCCACTCACCGAGGACACCGACCCGCACGTCCTGCCTCCGGCCCAGGCCGCCGCGCTGCTCGAGGGTGCACCGTGGAAGCGGTATGCCGTGTTCGGCGACAGCCTGTCGGTGGGTGCGGGGGATCCCACGCCCGGTTACGACAACCTCGGCTGGCCTGCTCGGGTCGAACGGGTACTTCGGATGGTCGAACCCGACCTCCGCTACCTCAACACTGCGCGCATCGGCGCCACGACGGCGCAGGCGCTGGAGGAGCAGGCCGAGCGGATCGTCGCCTTCGAACCCGATCTATTGCATGTCAACAGCGGTGCGAACGATCTCCTCCGTCGCAATCCCGACTGGGAGCAGATCGAAGACGGTCTGCGCACGATGTACACCTGGGCGGCGGGGACGGGCGCCCAGCTCAGTGTCCTGACGTTGGGCCGCGCATTCGTCATCCCGGCCTTCCCGGACTGGACCGAGCGTGTCGCCCGCCTCAACGACATCACCCGGAAACTCGCCCGCGAGTTCGACGCCGTCCTTGCCGATTCGTGGGACCACCCCCTCAACGACCGTGAGAACCTGCTGAGTGAGGACAAGATTCACTTCGCCACCACCGGGCAGGCCGTCCTCGCGACGTTGGTCCTCGAGCAGCTTGCGGCTCGGGTGGGCACACCCCGGTCCTAGGGGCAGGGCCGGATCCGCCACGAAATCGCTGGAGAATCGGGTGACGTAACATTCCCAGCATGTCGAGCGCGACCCCCCCGTCGTCGGGAACGGCAAGTCCGCTTGTCGGTGACATCACCGACAAGCGGCTTCTCCGGGGCGCCCGAACTCGTCGCGCGGTCCTGGACCAAGCTGTCGACATCGCATCGCTGGACGGTCTCGAGGGGCTGAGCTTCGGACGCCTCGCCACCGACACCGGTCTCAGCAAGGCCGGTATCCAGAGCCTGTTCCGTACCAAGGAGGCGCTGCAGCTCGCCACCGTCGACCATGCCCGGTCGATGTTCGTCGATTTCGTCGTTCGTCCTGCCCTGTCGGCGCCCCGAGGTGTGGAGCGGATCCGGGAGCTGATCGGACGCTGGATCGTATACGCGGAACGGCCACTGTTCGCCGGCGGCTGTTTCCAGGCAGCCAACCTGACGGAGTTCGACAGTCGACCCGGTCCGATTCGGGACAAGCTCGCGTGCAACCAGCAGGAGTGGATCGACGCACTTTCCAGCGAGTTCACCTTCGCCGTCGAGAACGGCGAAATTGCCGCTCTCGATGTGGATCTCGCGGCGTTCCAGATCGACGCAGTACTGAGATCCGCGAACACCGCCATGCGTCTCGGAGACGGAGCGGCGGGGAACAAGGTCCGGCGTGTCGTGGAAGGACTGCTGCGTCCGCCGGGGTGAACCTCCCGACAGGGCGCGGACTCGCGCGTGTGAGCCGGCGCGATCCGATGGCGGGCCCCGTGATTCGGATATCTCCGACTTCGTTGTGGGGCAACAATATGCACAGGAACGCCCAACTCGTCGGGATCCAGGTGGCCGGTCCGGACGTCGTCGAGGTTGTTCGCTGACAGGTTGACGCCGGGGGTGCCCTCGGGCATGATCATCGGCAACGGCGCCGCCGTCGGTCCGACCGGCCGAGGGGGCGCCGGCGCATGGCTGTCGAGACAGCGGCCACACCGGGTAGGGGACCTCGGTGGCAGGTCATTGGGGGGATTCACCGTTACGGCAACACATCTGGATGTCGGTGCACAACGAGGTCGCCGCCGTCCAGGTCGCCGTGCCGGTGATTGATCAGAATGGGCACAGCGCATGATCCTTGGCAGACTCGCCGAATTGGCATGGCGTCTACCTCGCACCGTGGTCGGGGTGGCGATGTTGTTCCTCGTCGTCGCAGGTGTCTATGCAGCGCCGGCCGCAACCCGGCTGCCGTCCGGTGGATACGATGTTCCGTCATCGGAATCAGCTCGGGCAGAACAGATCCTGCACGAGACGTTCCGAGCGGGTGGACTGCCGCTGGTGTTCACGGTCACCGACCCTACAGGGGCCGGCAGTGTGCGAGCGCGCGACGAATCCTCCAGGATTGTTGCGGCACTGGAAGAGTCACCACACGCGGGCGAGATCAAGTCATACTGGACCACCCCCTCCCCTCTCGACCAGGCCCTGCTGAGTGCGGACCGGAACACCGGGCTGGTCGTCGCACGAATCGCCGGCGACGATCGGGACGCACCGATCCGGGCGCACGAGATCGCCGCGTCCCTCGTCGGAACCCGCGACGGGGTGACCGTCACAGCCGGTGGTCAGGCCATCACGTACTACGAAGGCACACAACAGTCCCGAAGCGATCTGATCCGGCTCGAGATCATTGCGGTACCGCTGACCTTCATCGCGCTGGTGTGGGTGTTCGGCAGTCTCGTCGCGGCGCTGCTCCCGCTGCTCGTCGCGGCCGTCGCCGTCGTCGGCACCGGTGCCTGTCTCTGGGCGCTGTACGCCGTCACCGACGTCTCGGTGTTCGCGGTGAACCTGGCGACGGGCCTGTGCCTGGCTCTCGCGGTCGACTACACGCTGTTCATCGTCAACCGATTCCGTGAGGAACGAGATGCGGGGACCGACGCACATGCGGCGCTGGTGCGCACCATGCTCACGGCCGGTCGAACCGTGTTCTATTCGGCACTGACCATGGCGGTGACCCTGGCGACGTTACTGATCTTCGAACCGTATCTGCTTCGCTCCCTGGCATATGCCGGTCTTGCGAGTGTCGGATTCGCGATGGCAGGTGCGCTGTGCGTCGCGCCGGCGCTGATCGTTCTCGCAGGAGCTCGGATCGACGCACTCGATGTGCGAAAGCCGCTGCGACGCTGGATTCGTCGCGAAGCCGTGCCGATCCGTGCCGTCGAGGATTCGTTCTGGTACCGCACGTCGGCGGTGGTGATGCGACGACCGGTCGTCGTCCTGGCGACGCTCACGATCGTGCTGCTGACCCTCGCGTGGCCGTTCCAGGGTGTGCAGTTGGCGTATCCCGACGACCGGGCGCTGCCGGAGTCGACGACTTCGCGCCAGACGGGCGACATTCTGCGCGCCGATTTCGCCCAGGACTTCGCCGGCTCGACGCCGATCGTTCTGACCGGTGCAGTAACGACCGTGCAGCAGGTCGCGGACTACGCGAGGGAACTGTCGACGATCGACGGTGTCCTGTCGGTCAGCAGTCCCGGCGGGGTGTATGCGAAGGGCATGCAGATCAGCCCACTCCGAGTCGATTCGGCAATCTCCGGTGACAGCGCATACGTCACGGTCTCGACCGCGATGGACCCGTACTCGCAGGAGGGCAAAGAGCAGCTCGAACAGTTGCGCGATCTCCGGTCGCCGGCACCCACGCTCTTCGGCGGCCTCGCGCAGCGTGACCTCGACAACGTGCACGGCATCACCGACCGGGCGCCCATCGCAGTTGCGTTGATCGCACTCGCGACGTTCGTGCTCATGTTCCTGATGACCGGCAGCGTGGTGCTCCCAGTGAAAGCGCTGGTCACCAACGCCCTCTCGCTCACAGCCGGATTCGGCGCCATGGTGTGGATCTTCCAGGACGGCAACCTCGGGGGTCTGGGTACCACCGCGACCGGACATGTCACGGCGTTCGTTCCGCCTCTGCTCGCTGCCATCGCCTATGCGCTCTCGATGGACTACGAGGTCTTCGTGTTGTCACGCATCCGCGAGGAATGGCTGGCGACCGGGGACAACCAGCGGTCGGTGTGTGTCGGCCTGGCGCGGACAGGTCGCATCGTCACGGCCGCCGCGGTCGTCATGACGGTGGTCTTCCTCGCGATCACCGCCGGGGAGGTTTCGTTCATGCGCGGACTCGGCCTCGGATTGACCATCTGCGTACTGGTGGACGCGTTCGTGGTGCGCACGTTCCTCGTCCCGGCCGTCATGGCACTGACGGGCCGGTACAACTGGTGGGCTCCCGCGCCGCTGGCCCGATGGCATGCCGGACGCGGACTCCGCGAAGGTGATGCGGTCCCGATCCCAGAACTACGAAAAGAGCAGTCGCTGTGGACAACCTGAACAGATTCGAAACCGAGGCCACGCACGCGGTCGCGCGGGCGGAGTGGTTTCTCGCACTGGTGGTCGTCGTGGTGCTGGCCGTCGCCCATCTCGGCGAGATCGACTGGGTGGCGTTCGTCGCGCTCTTTCTGATCATCGACATCATCGGCTACATTCCAGGCGCGATCGCGTACCGGCGCAGCGCGGACCACGCCGTTGCGAAGGGCTACTATGTCGCCTACAACGTGATGCACAGCTTCCTCACGGCAGCCGCAATTGCGGCGGTATGGTCGCTGATCTTCGGTCCGGAATGGGCGCTTCTCGCACTGCCGATCCATCTGTGCGGGGACCGAGCTCTGTTCGGAAACACCATGAAGCCGTTCGGAATCTCGTTCGAACCGGTGAAGCATCCGGAGTTCGATGCCTTCGACCGTGCCTACCACCGCGTCGGTGTCCGCTCCGACGATTCCACGAACCACAGGGGGTTTCGACGTGCGCTTCCTCGCGCGTGAACGTGCCGTACTCGAGCAGTTCCTGCCGGGACTCGACGACGCGCTGGCCGGTGTCCCGCTCGCGGACCTCGAGGGCAGTTCGGCCCTCGGTATCCCGCTGCTGCGTGATGCCGGCGGAGCCGGACTCGTGATTCCGGTCGAATACAAAGGCAAGGGCGCGAATGCTCTCGATGCCGTCAGGATCCAGCGGGCACTGGGCTCACGGTCGCCGTCCCTCGCCGTGGCGAGCACCATGCACCACTTCTCCGTGTCCAGCCTCGTGCTGCTCGCCGAGGCCGGGGGGAAGGAGTGGCTCGTCCTCGAAGCGATCTCCGCGAAGAACATGCTGGTCGCGTCCGGATTCGCGGAGGGCCGCCCCGACGGCCACATCCTCGCCCCGACCATGGACGCCACGGTGACGGCCGACGGGGTCCGGGTCAGCGGCACGAAACGACCGTGCAGCCTGGCGCGGTCCATGGACCTGCTCACCGCCAGTCTACGGCTGCCCTCCCCGGACGGTCGCGGGGACCGGCTGGCCGTTGCACTCATTCCCGCCGACGACCCGGGTGTGACGGTCGCGCCGTTCTGGTCCAGCTTCGCTCTCGCCGGCGCCGAGAGCGACCAGGTGACGATCGACGACGTCCTGGTGCCTGCGGATCTGGTGGTACTCACGGAGGTGACCGAGGACGGGCGGCTCGACGCCGTCCAGACCGCGGGTTTCGTGTGGTTCGAGCTGCTCATGGCCGCCTCGTACCTGGGTGCGGCCAGTGCACTGGTCGAGCGTGTGCTGTCGGTGGAACGATGCGCCGACGGCGAGCGGATGCAGCTCGTCTCGCGCACCGAGAGCGCGCACGCGGCGATCGAGAACATCGCCCGGCAGGTCCCGCACGCGCAGACGGACGCGGGGCTCCTGGCCGACACCCTGTTGGTGCGGTACGCGGTACAGGACACGATCGCGTCGGTGGTACCCAGAGCGGTCGAACTGCTCGGTGGCATGAATTTCATGACGTCGGACGACGTCGGATACCTCGCTGGGGCCGTCAACGGCCTCGGCTTCCACCCGCCGTCGCGCACGCGAATGGCGGGACCGCTGACGCGCTATTTCGCGGGCAGCCCCCTCGAGATCGCATGAGGAGCGAACAATGACGTGGCGTAGAAAGACACTGTTGTTGACCGGCGGCTCGGGCGTCGTCGGACGGGCACTGATCGACGAGCTTTCGCACGACTTCGACGTGGTCTGCATGCGCAATCGCAACCCGGTCGACGACGTCCGGGTCAGCGAGTTCGCCGGGTCCTTCGCCGAACCGCGGCTCGGCCTGTCCGCCGGCGACTATGCCGTCCTGTCCCGCCGGGTGGATGTGATCGTGCACGCGGCGGCGGAAACCAGTTGGCGGGAGGACCCGCGACGGATTCGTGAGGTCAATCTCGGCGGCCCGACGGCATTGCTGGAGCTGGCGACGCAGGCATCGGCGCCGCTGTACTTCTTCAGTACCGCCTTCGTTGCGGATCCTCCTTCCGCACAGGGGCATTCGCCGGGAGCCGCGGCCTATGTGCAGTCCAAGATCGAAGCCGAAGCGCTCGTCCGATCGCACCCCGTGCCGAGTGTGATCGTGCGGCCGTCGATCGTCATCGGTGATTCGGCGGACGGGCGGATGGCGGCGTTCCAGGGCCTGCATGCGGTGCTGGGAGCGATCGTGCGGGGCGCCGCACCGATGATCCCGATGCCGGCGAGCGCTCTCATCGACTTCGTACCGCAGGACCTGGTTGCGTCCGTCATCGGCCGGCTCGTACGCCAGGAGGTCACCTCCGGCGAGTACTGGCTCACAGCCGGCGACCAAGCCTTGTGCGCACGGCAGATCATGGACCTGTGCATGGGCCTGGCGGGTGACCTGGGTCTGTCGACGCGGGAACCGCGTCTCATCCCTACCGAGGCCGTGGACCGCCTGATCCTTCCGCTGCTGGAGGATTCGCTTCCGGCCCCGCTCCAGGCGAAGTTCCGCGATCTGCTCGAGTTCGCCTGGCTCTTCCAGAGCACCGACCCGCTGCCGAACTCGCTGCCGGAACTGGGCTTCGCCGCGCAGGTCACCACGGAGGAGCTCAGGAAGACGGCCTACCTGTCGATGCGCTACTGGGCGCAGGTGAAGGGGCTCGCGGCCGGTGACGACGACGGGCGGGCAGCGTGACCGCCTCGGGCGTCCGGACCGGGATCGAGGATCTCTGCCGTGCTCACCAGGGCAGTGGCCGAGCCGCTCTCGGCCGTCTGCTCGGTGGCATGGAGGAGGTCGCGTCGGAGGGCGCCTGGGTCGTCGTCGCGGACGGTCGGCGCTTCCTGAACTTCGGCGGCCACGGGGTGTATCTGCTCGGGCACCGGCATCCGGAGGTGACGGCAGCGGTGCACCGGCAGATCGACACGCATCCGATGTCGACGCGTGTCTTCTTCGAACCCACGGGCGTGCACGCGGCGGCTGCCCTGTCCTCCGTCACGCCTGCGGGACTGGACCTCGTGCACTTCGTCAACTCGGGCGCCGAGGCCACCGAGGCGGCGTTGAAGCTGGCCCGGGCGCATGGCAAGACCGAGATCGTCACGACCGTCAACGGCTTCCACGGCAAGACCCTGGGGGCACTGAGCGTCACCGCCCGCCCGGTCTTCCAGAGGCCGTTCGAGCCGCTGCTGCCGGGGGTGACCGCCGTGCGGTACGGGGACGCCGCCGAACTCGATGCCGCGCTTGCCCGGGTCGCCGGCCGGGGCGTCCTCATCGTCGAGCCGGTACAGGGCGAGGGTGGTGTGATCGTCCCTCCTTCCGGCTATCTCGCGGCCGCGGCCGATCTGTGCCGACAGCACGACGCGCTGTTGATCGTCGACGAGATCCAGACCGGTCTGGGTCGCTTGGGCACGTGGTGGGGTATCGACGACGCTCGGATCGTTCCGGACATCATGCTCGTCGGCAAGGGACTGTCGGGCGGTGTCGTCCCGATCTCCGCGATGGTCGCCACAGCAGAGACATACCAACCGTTCGCCAAGGACCCGTACCTGCATTCCTCGACCTTCGCGGCCTCGCCGATCGCGTGTGCGGCAGCCTCGGCGGCGATCCGTGTCATGCGCGACGACGACATCGTCGGCAAGGCGGCGGATCTGGGCCGGCGCCTGGTCCACGCGGTCGGGAACGCCGTGGCGGCTCACTCCTCGGCGCACCGCATCGAGGTCCGCGGCCGGGGTCTGCTGATCGGCATCGAGTTCGCCGATCCTCGATCGGTCGGGGACCTGTACCTGAACCTCGTCGATCGCGGCGTTCTGGTCAACCACTCCCTGAATTCGCCGACCGTGCTACGTCTCACCCCACCGGCCGTCCTTTCCGACGGTGAACTGGACTTCTTCCTGACCGCGTTCACCGACGCGCTGTCCGCTGCCTTTTTCGCCTGAGCCCTACAGCAAGGAGAACCCCCATGCGCAGTGTCACCATGTCGTTCGTCCTACCCGGAATCGACCCGGGCGCCGCCTTCGACCGGATCGGCGACTTCGAGAGCTACCCCCGGCTGACCGAAGCAGTGGTCGCGGTCGAGGTGGCCCCGGGGGACGTCGGCGAAGTCCGGTCCAGCTGGACCGTCAAGTTCCGCAAGGGGCTGCTGCGCTGGACCGAGCACGATGTGCTCGACCGGGAGGCCGGAACAATCGAGTTCACGCAACTCGAAGGGGACTTCGAGGTGTTCGACGGAACCTGGCGCATCGGCCGGACGGAAGACGGCGCGTCGGTGGTCTTCGACGCCCGGTTCGACCTGGGCATTCCGTCACTGGCCGACATTCTCGACCCGGTCGCCGAGGGAGCGCTACGCGAGAACATCGCCCTCATCCTGTCCGGGTTGTTCGGCGAGATACGACAGCCGGCGCTGGCGGTCGACGCGTGACCACCACCCAGGACGCTGCGCAGCACCTCGCGCGGCGAGATGCGCTCGCCGTGCTGCGGGACTGCGCCCACAGCTCGTCCGCGTTCCTCGCACTCAACGAGGGCAACCGGTACTTCACGGTGCCGGGGCGCACCGGGTTCGTCGCCTACCGGCCGATCGGCCGACGATACTGGATCCAGTTCACCGGTGCCGTCACCCCCGAGCACGATCGATCCGCCGTCGACGGTGCCTTCGCCGAAGCGGCGAAGCGCGCCGGGAAAAGGGTCGTGGCCGTTCAACTGGAGCGGTCCGATGCCGAGCGCGCAGCCGCGAACGGATGGGTGGTCAATCAGTTCGGATCCTCGTACAGCATCGATCTCTCCGCATTCAGCCTGCGCGGCCGGAAGTTCGTCAAGACCCGCAACATGATCACCCGTTCGCGCCGTGAGGGGGTGACCGTGCGCGAGGCGACGCCGGAGCAGCTGACCGACCCCGCGTTCACCACCCAACTGGACCGGCTCGATGCCGCGTGGTTGCGGAACAAGGGGCGTCATGTCAAGGGACTCAGGCTGATGGTCGGGGAGCGCGGCGGCGAGGTCCAGGATCAACGCCGGCTCTTCGTCGCCGAAGCCGCCGGCCGGATCGTCGCGTACATCTCCTACTCGCCTGTGTTCGGTGCGAAGGCCGGCTGGCTCTACGACTTGACGCGGCGATCCCCGGACGCGCCACCCGGCGTTGTCGAGCACACCTTCGCCGAGGCGGCACAGGTGCTGCGCGAGGACAATGCGCCCTGGCTGCACCTGGGGCTCACACCGTTCGTCGGCATCGACCCGGACGCTGCTCTTCCGGGTGCGTCCCGCATGCTGACCACCGCAACAGGACTGATCGCGAAGCACGGTTCGGCCGTCTATCCGGCCGCGAGTCAGCTGGCCTTCAAGCTCAAATGGCGTCCCACCCTGGTGACCCCGGAGTACATCGCATTTCCCGGTCGTGTTCGCCTGCGAGATCTCTGGAGTCTCGCCCGGGCGACGAATTCGCTCTGAAAGGAGGAACAATGGTCGATGCGACCCGGTGCCTGGACACGGCACCGATCTGGAAGCAACTGGCGGATTACGTCCCCGATGCACCACGACTTCGCGGGCCGGCCGGGGCCGACCTCGTGGTCGTCGGCGCCGGACTCGCCGGACTCACCGCGGCCTACTACGCGGCCAGGGAACGGCCCGAACTGAAGATCACCGTCCTGGAGGCCGGCCGGATCGGATCGGGGGCGACGGGCGCCAGCACCGGCATCGTCGGTCCCGGTCTGAAGATCCCGCTCGCGTCGCTGAGGAGGAGGTACAGCGATACCACGGCGCGCGCCGCCTTCGGCGCCTCGCAGCACGGGGTGAACCTGCTGCGCGAGCTCATCTGGACCGAGCAGATCGACTGTGATGCGCGAGAGGAACCGCACACGCTCGCGGCGCTCACGCCGCGTCAGCGCGAGCGGATGGCGGCCCATCTGATGCACCTCGAACAACTCGGCTTCGGCGTCGAGTGGCTCGGTCCGCAGGACCTCGTCGAGCGGGCGGGACCGGGATACGTGGCCGGATTCTCGTACGAGAACGTGCTGCTCGTGGATCCATACCGCCTGCTGCTCGGCCTGGCCGACGCACTACGCCGCCGCGGTGTCGAGATCCACGAGCACAGTCGTGTCGTCGACATGCAGCCGGCACGAGGGGGCGCAACCAAGCTCTACACTGCGTCGGCCGACATCACCGCGGACCGTGTCCTGTTGGCCGTGGACGGGTACGCGCAGAAGCTCAATCCCTTCCCGAACTCGGTGGTGACGATCCGAGCTCACGTACTGGCCACCGAGCCGCTGAACTCCGAACAGCGCGCTGCGCTCGGCTGGAACGGTCGTGGCGGAATCATCGACCAGCGAAACTATTTCAACTACTACCGAATGACCGCCGACCACCGGCTGGTATTCGGCGGGGGACCGGTCGTCGTACCGACCGGCGATCCCGTCCCCGACGCCCGCACCGCGGATGCGGTACAGCAGAGACTCCGTCGCGAGATCGGTGAGAGATTCCCGATTCTGAAGGATGTTCCGGTGGTGGCGAGATGGACTGCGTTGGCCGGGAGTACCGAGGACCGGCTGCCGGTCGTCGCTCCGGTGCCCGGACGGCCCGGTGTCCTCTACGCGGGCGCCTGGTGTGGTCACGGTCTGTCCCTCGCCGTGGATTCCGCCTGGCGATTCGGGCGGACGGTGGGCGGCAGTGCGGCCGACAGCGCACTGCCGTGGACCCGCCTGCGGGGCCTGGCGCTGCCGAAGCCCGCCCTCGAGGCCGGCACGAGGGCATACCTGAGGATGCTCGACCTCGCCGATCGGCACGACCTGCGGACCGGATCGCCGAAGTCCCGGGAGGACGTGTCCGGGCGCGTCGCTCCGGCCGAGGAAGGACTCTTCTCATGAGCGCGAAGATCGATTCGACCGTCCTGGCGCCGTCGACGGACGACATCCCGCCCGGTGCCGCGACGCAGGATCCCGGGCCGCCGAGCGGTGCGGGCGACCGTGAGAGCGCGAGTATCTCGAGCCGGACCGGTGAACCGTCCGTCGAGACCGCCGACATCGTGATCGTCGGCGCCCGGATCGCGGGATGTGCACTCGCCGTCCGCTTCGCGGAGGCGGGAAAGCGCGTGGCGCTGCTCGACCGTGGTGAGCGGGAAACGGATGTGCTCTCCACTCACTACCTGCAGGACCTGCGGCTGTGGGACGAGCTGGGCGTGCTGCGCGAGTTGCACGAGTTCGGTTCGCCGCCACTGCATTCCACTCGAACGGTCATGGACGGAGTGGATATGTCCGTGCATCACCCGCAGTGGCCGCGGATGTGTGTGCGACGTTCGGGTCTCGACGAGCTCCTGCGTCGCAGAGTCGAAGCCGTCGGGGTGCCGGTGCGCACCGGCGTGACGGTGCGACGGCTGCTGAAGGAGCACAACGGACGGGTTCGGGGGGTGCTGGCGACGAGAGCGGACGGCAGCGAGGTCCGGATCCTGGCACCACTGGTCGTGGGTGCGGACGGCAGGAACTCGACGGTTGCGAAGCTCGCGGGTTCCGCCAAGTACGCGGTCACCACCAACGATCGCGATGCCGTCTGGCGGTACTACCGGAATCTGCCGGTGCCGCCCGAGTTCCAGCTGGTTCGCGACGGCCGCGACATCTATTTCATGGTCCCGTGCGACGACGGCCTGACCCTGGTCGTCGCCCAACCGCCTCGCGACGATCCCCGCGATTACCGGAACAGGGAGGTGTTCGAGGAGAACGCGCAGCGCATCATCCCCACGTTGCGCGGTCTCATGGCCGCCGCGGAACAGGTCGGTGACGTCCGCCAGGTACGTCGGATGGACGGCTACTTCCGGGAGGCGGCGGGTCCGGGCTGGGTGCTGATCGGCGACTCCGGACACTTCAAGGACGTCATCACCGGCCAGGGGATCTCCGACGCTCTGCGGCAGGTACGGATGTTCACCCGCACGGTGCTGCCGGAATGGGGGAGCCCGCGCACCATCGACCGCGCTACCCGACGGTGGTGGAAGGAACGCGACGCCGAAGCGCGTCCGATGTACTACTTCTCCCGGTCGATCGGACTGGGTCTTCCGACCAACTCGGTGGACATCGAACTGTTCCGCTACATCAGTGCGTCCCGCCGGCGCCGGGACAATCTCACGCTCATGCTGAGGCACGAGTACAACCCACGCAGGCTGATGGGTCTGCCCGCGGCGGTGTCGATGGTCCGTGCCGCGAGTCGGCCGCACAATTCGGTGGTCTCCGTCGTCGACGATGCAAGGGCATCGCTGTACCGGCAGTTCGGCCGGAAGCAGGCGAGGTGACATGATGGTGCGCAATCGATTCCAGTCCGGCTGGCGGCATCCCGATCTCGGCGAACGCGGCGACGTGCGCATCGGGTCGGGTGCAGTGAAATACTTCGAACGCGGAGACGGCGAACCGATCGTCCTCGTCCACGGCGCGATGGTCAACGCGAACCTGTGGCGTCGGGTCGTGCCCCAGCTGTCGAAGCAGTTCCGGTGCGTGACGCTCGACCTGCCCTTCGGATCGCACGATACCGGCATGCCCCACGTCGACCTGTCACTGCCCGGGCTGGCACGACTGGTCGTCGACTCGATCGAGACGCTGGGACTGAGTGGCGCAACCCTGCTGGCGAACGACACGGGTGGCGCGGTCGCGCAGCTCGTCGTCGCACAACGTCCCGATCTCGTCGGACGCCTGGTCCTCACCTCCAGTGATGCGTACGGCGACTGTCCGCCCGCGGCATTCGGCTTCTTCAAGCTCGCGGCATCGGTGCCCGGAGGCCTGCTCCCGATTCTCGCGCCGATGACGGTGCGGTCCTTGCGGCGGCTGCCGATCGCCCAGGGCTGGCTCACCCGACGGGCACTTCCGTCACACATCTCGGATTCGTATGTGCTGCCGGCGATCCGGGATCGCGGAGTG
The DNA here is from genome assembly GCF_057367935.1 of Rhodococcus sp. NS-SX18. NCBI lineage: Bacteria > Bacillati > Actinomycetota > Actinomycetes > Mycobacteriales > Nocardiaceae > Rhodococcus > Rhodococcus sp. NS-SX18. The sequence goes on from NZ_CM170633.1 coordinate 672,607, forward strand.
CGCCGGGACCTGGCACGAGTGGTGACCGGTCTGCAGTCGCGGCACACACTGGAAGCAGCGCGGCACTTCGACAGGTTCGACGGTCCCGTCCTCGTCGCGTGGTCCCGAGAGGACCGATTCTGCCCGCCGGCCAATGCGCACCGGCTCACGAGGGACTTTCCGGATGCACGGCTGGAATGGATCCAGGACGCCTACACCCTCGCACCCGAGGACCGACCCGAGCGGGTGGCCGCACTCGTCTCGCACTTCATCACCACGACCGAAACGAGAGTCCCTCATGACCGATGATCGTCGCGCATGGTGGCGCCATCGCAGTCTCGGCACACGGCGCGAGCTCACACTGTCCACCGGCCGGCTCGCCTACTTCGAGGCCGGTGCCGGTGAACCGATCGTTCTCCTTCACGGTCCACTCACGAATGCGAACGTCTGGCGCAAGGTGGTTGCCGCTCTGTCCGGGCGCTTCCGCTGCATCGCGCTGGACCTTCCCTTCGGCGCCCATTCCGTCCCGATGCCCGAGGCGGATCTGTCCTTCGCCGGATTGGCGGCGATCGTGACGGAGGCGCTCGAAGAACTCGATCTGCACGAGGTGACGCTGGTCGGCAACGACGGCGGCACCCCCGTCGCTCAACTCGTTGCCACGACGCGGCCGGACCTCGTCCGACGGTTGGCCCTGACGGCCGGCGGCGCGTACGACAACTGCCCGCCGCGGCGGTACCGGGCGATCATGAAGGCCATCGCCTACGCGCCGGCGGCGCGTGAACTGATTCTCGGCCCGTTGCGCATCCGGGCCCTGCGACGGCTGCCGGTGTCCTACGGCTGGCTCACGCGCCGACCCGTCGAACCGGCCACCTCCGACTCGTGGGTCCTCCCGGCTCTCGAGAGCGACGCCGTCTACGCAGACCTCCGCCGTATGCTCCGCAGCCTGGAACCGAGCGCTGTCCTCACGGCCGCAGAGTCGTTCGGTGACTTCCCGGGGCCGGTGCTCGTAGTGTGGTCCCGGGAGGATCGCGTGTTCCCACCCGAACACGCCGAGCGTCTGGCCGGAGATTTCGCGGATGCCGGACTCGAGTGGATCGCCGACTCGTGTTCGCTGCTTCCCGAGGACAAACCCTTCGAAGTGGCACAGCTGCTCGCAGACTTCGTGCAGCGCACCAGCTCGGTGCCGGCTGCCGCAATCTCGACGAACCAGGAGAGCTGAGACGATGCTGGAAATCAGTAGACCCGATGTGGCTGACGACACCCGCACCTTCGACGTCGCCATCATCGGTGGCGGCATCGGCGGAACCGCGCTCGCGGCGATCCTCGCCCGCAACGGCGTCCGGGTCGTGATGATCGAAGCCGGCGGACATCCACGCTTCGCGATCGGGGAGTCGACGGTGCCGGAGACGATCGTCGGGCTGCGGGTGCTGGCGCGTCGCTACGACGTCCCGGAGCTGGGATACCTGGCCGGGCACAACACACTTCGGCGGAAGGTCAGTGCCGCATCCGGGGTGAAACGCAATTTCGGATTCGCGTACCACCGCGAAGGAGAGCCGTTCGCGGCCGAGGAATGCACACAGCATCCGACGTGGAGCCCGCCCATCGGCCCGGATTCGCACTTCTTCCGGCAGGACGTCGACGCCTACATGTTCCAGGTCGCGCTGTCGTACGGTGCGACGGGTCTGACCTACACACCGGTCACCGCGGTCGACTTCGACTCCGACGGGGCAACCATCCGGACCGCGTCGAGCGGTGACTTCCGGGCCGGCTTCGTGGTGGACGCGGGAGGCATGCGCAGTCTGCTCGGCGAGCAGCTCGATCTGCGCATCGACCCGCCGTACCGGACCCGGTCCCGCACGATCTTCAACCACTTCGTGGGTGTCGAACCGTTCGACCGCGTGGCCCCGCCGCGCAAGCAGCACCTGATGCCGAGCCCGTTCTCCCAGGGAACGCTGCACCACCTGTTCGAGGGCGGCTGGGCGTGGGTGATTCCCTTCGACAACCACGTGGGCACCACCAGTCAACTGTGCAGTGTCGGGATCAATCTCGACATCGACGTGTACCCGAAGCGAGACGACGAGACGCCGGAGGAGGAGTTCTGGGCGCACGTCAATCGCTTTCCCACGATCCAGCGGCAGATGCGGGCGGCCCGGGCGGTGCGGCCGTACACGTCCTCGAACCGGAGCCAGTTCGCCTCGAAGCAGATCGTCGGCGATCGCTGGGTCCTGCTCCCGCACGCGTCCGACTTCATCGATCCGCTGTTCTCCAGCGGTCTCGCGGTCACCATGATGATCCTGAACGCACTCGGTCACCGGCTGATCTCCGCGGTCCGGGAGGGCGACTTCTCGGTGGAGCGGTTCGAGTACGTCCAGACCTGGACGAAGCGGTCGTTCCGGTACTACGACGATCTCGTCAGCTTCTCGTACACCTCCTGGGACCATTTCGACCTGTGGAATGCGTGGCACCGGGTGTGGTGCCTGGCCACCATGTACGGCGCCAACGCGCAGATGCAGACCGTCATGGAGTACGAGAAGACCAGGGACAAGGCGGTGTTCGATCGGTTGGAGCAACCGCCCTACCGCGGGTTGCAGGCCGTCGACAATCCGCGGTTCGCTGCGATGTTCGATGCGGCGTGCGCGGCAATGCAGGCATACCGCGACAAGGAGATCGACGCGACCGAGGCCGGCCACCGCATCCACGTCGCGCTGAAGGAGAGCGAGCTGGTTCCGTCCGCGCGGTGGACCGGTTGGCGAGCGCTAGACCCGGACAATCGTCTGCCCACGGGTGAGTTCACGCTGTGGGATATGACCCGGCTTCTGCTGTGGGGCAAGTACGCCAGTCCGTCCCACATCCGCGGAACCTACTTCACCAACGGATTCGCCGGAGTGGCTAAGGAAGCGGGCAAATTGTATCTGTCGGAGCTGCGCCACGGCAGCGGGCTGAGCATGCAGGTGGCCCGCGACATGGTGTCGTATCGGAACCGGGACTGGCGTCGGGTCGGCGGACTCGACTAGGCGAATCCGATGACATCGGCACTCGACCTCAACGCGCCGTTGCCGGCGCACTGGTTGCTGGTCTTCCTGGTGCAGGTCACCGTGCTGTTGCTGTGTGCGCGGGTCCTCGGCGGTCTGGCGGTCAGGCTCGGCCTGCCCACCCTTGCCGGAGAGTTGCTGGCCGGAGTGCTGCTCGGGCCGTCCGTCCTGGCGCACGTGGCTCCCGGCGTGTGGGGGTGGCTGTTCCCTGCGGAGGGCGGGCAAGTCCACCTTCTCGACGCCGTCGGCCAGTTCGGCGTACTGCTGCTCGTCGGTCTGGCGGGAATGCACGTGGACGTCGGGCGTCTGCGACGGCTGGCCGGCCCGGCAGCCAAGATCAGCCTTGCCGGCCTGCTGATTCCCCTCGCACTCGGTGTCGGCATCGGTGCGATCGCGCCGCCCCCCATGCGTCCGGAGGGCACGAGCCCGGCCGTCTTCGCGATGTTCGTCGGGGTGGCGATCTGCGTGACCGCAGTCCCGGTCATCGCCAAGGTGCTCATGGAACTCGGGCTGACCGACGGCAAGATCGGGCAACTCGTCCTGTCCGCAGCGGTGATCGACGACGTCATCGCCTGGTTCCTGCTCTCGCTGGTGTCCGCGTTGGTGACGGCCGGGGAACTGGGGGCATCGGACGTGCTGGAGCCGGTCGGATGTCTTGTCGGTGTCGTGCTCTTCGCCGCGACGGTCGGCAGGATGCTCGTGCGCCGCGCGGTGCGCCACGCCGAGGCGTCACGCGATTCGACTGCGATGGTGAGCACGGCGGTGATCCTCGTCCTCGGCGGTGCGGCGGCCACGCACGCCATGGGACTGGAGCCGATCCTGGGTGCATTCGTCGCCGGTGTCCTCGTCGGCTCCGGCGGCGTGCGGGCGCCGGTCCTCGCACCCTTGCATGCGGTTGTCATGTCGGTCCTCGCCCCGCTGTTCTTCGCCACCGCAGGGCTCCGGATAGACCTGTCCGGTCTGCTCCGACCCGGTGTCCTGCTGGCGACGGCGGGGCTCCTCGTCGTGGCCGTCGCCGGGAAGTTCGCCGGTGCGTTCGTCGGCGGCAGACTCAGCGGTCTCGACCGCGCGGAATGTGTCGCTCTGGGGGCCGGGATGAACGCACGCGGTGTGGTGGAGGTGATCATCGCCACCGTCGGTCTGAGCCTGGGGGTGCTCGGCACCGAGGCGTACACGGCCCTGGTCCTGGTCGCCGTCGTCACCTCCGTCATGGCCCCACCCATCCTGCGCCGCGCCGTCGGCCGCTCCGACCGCGCTGCCGAAGAGCAACCCGGCGCGCGACCCGCCGAGTCCCGGTCCGGGGCCGGCACCGTCTCACTCGAGGAACCACGATGACCCTGTCCCGATCCGAAACCGCGCATCCTCCGACATCGCTGCCGCCCGGCCCGAGGTTGCCCGCCGTGGTCCAGACCCTGCTGTTCACGCTGGCGCGGCATCGTATCTATCCCGTGCTCACGCGGCGCTACGGTGACACCTTCCTGATCAAGCCCACCGCGCCGTACCGGCCCATGGTGGTGCTCGGACGGCAGGAGGACATCCGGACGGTCTTCGCCGGCAGCCCCGAGATCTACCATGCCGGCGAGGGCAACGCCATCATGCGTCCGGTCATGGGCGAGCACGCCGTGCTGGTCACCGACGAGGACCGGCACAGGCGGGTCCGGCGGCTGCTCACGCCCGCGTTCAGTGCTCGGGCACTGCAGGGCTACCGCGACGACGTGACCACGCTGGTCCGGCACGAGGTCGCGCAATGGCCCGTGGGCCGCCCCTTCGCCACATTGGGGCGGCTGCAGGACCTCATGCTGGAGGTCATCCTCACCGTCGTGCTGGGTGTCACCGCGCCCGACCGCCTCGCCGAGCTGCGACCCTCGATCCGGCACATCACGGAGATCGACCCGATCACGTTGATGGGACTGCACAGCCCGAAGCTTGCGCGGATCCGGCCCTGGAGCACGCATTGGAAGCATCAGCGCAGATTCGACGAGATCGTCTACGCCGAGATCTCCGAACGCCGGGTCGCAGGCGACCTGCACGACCGGACCGACGTGCTCTCCCGGCTGGTGCAGGCCGCGGTGGACGACGCAGACGGTGGGCTCGGCGATGCCGAACTGCGTGATCAGCTCATCTCCATTCTCCTGGCCGGGCACGACACCACGGCCACGGGGCTGGCGTGGGCCTTCCACGAACTGGTCCGCAACCCCGGCGTGCTGGTGGCCGCGCAGAAGGCGGCGGACACGGGGGACGACGAGTATCTCGGCGCGGTGGCCAGGGAGGCGCTGCGCATCAAGCCGGTGATCCAGGATGTGGCCCGGCAGCTCACCGCACCTGTCGACCTGGGCGGATACCAGCTGCCCGCGGGCATCACCGTGCTCCCCGCGATCGGTATCGTCCACGCCGACCCCGAGCATCACGAATCACCGGGCCAGTTCCGGCCGGAGCGGTTCCTGGGCGTCCAACCCGCGCCGAACACCTGGATTCCGTTCGGCGGCGGTGCACGCCGGTGTCCGGGTGCCGCGTTCGCGGCCATGGAGATGACGGTCGTCCTGCGGGAGGTGCTGCGCGCCTACGATCTCAGCCCGCCCGGCCGGCATCCGGAGAAGCAGAAGGCACGCAACATCACGACCGTTCCGTCGCGGGGAGCTCGCGTAGTGGCCCGGCGACGCACCACGAAGGCGGTGACGCTGTGAGCCCGACCGTGTTCACGGGAAAGACGTGTGTGGTCACCGGTGCCGGGTCCGGAATCGGCCGCGCACTCGCCGAGAACCTGGCCGGTCGGGGTGCGCGACTCGCGCTCTCCGACATCGACGGCAGCAATCTGGCCGAGACTGCGCGCCGATGTGAATCCCTCGGTGCCCACGTGTCGACGGCACTTCTCGACGTGTCCGATCGAGACGCCGTCTCGCGGTACGCCGAGGAGGTGGTTGCGGAGTTCGGCATCGTGCACCAGGTGTACAACAACGCGGGCATCGCCTACTTCGGCAGTGTCCTGGAGTCGGACTTCGCCGCCATGGAACGCGTCCTGGCGGTGGACTACTGGGGCGTCGTACACGGGACGAAGGCGTTCCTGCCGCACCTCGTCGCGTCGGGCGACGGTCACGTCGTCAACATCTCGAGCCTGTTCGGCTTGCTCTCGCTGGGCGGGCAGAGCGCGTACAACTCGGCGAAGTTCGCCGTCCGAGGATTCACCGAGGCGCTGCGCCAGGAGATGATCACCGAACGGCTTCCGGTCCGGGTCACGTGTGTGCATCCGGGTGGGATCAGGACTGCGGTGGCACGCAACGCGACGACGGCTCGGGGGATCGACGCGGCGGCGGTCGCGGAGATCTTCGATCGGCGGCTGGCGTTCCATTCACCGGAGATGGCGGCCCGGGCCATCGTCACCGGGGTGCGACGCCGCAGGGCGCGCGTGGTGATCGGCTGGGAGGCGAAGGGGCTCGACATGTTTCAGCGAGTGACCGGAGCGGGGTATCAGCGGGTACTGGCCGTGACCAATCCGTTCACCGCCGCAGCGGATCGGAACCGGAAATGACCGAGCACTTCGATGTCGTCATCGTGGGGGCCGGACTGTCCGGTATCGGCGCCGCCTGTCGTCTCGGACGGGAACTTCCGGACAAGACGTTCGCTGTCTTCGAGGCACGCGCGCGCCTCGGTGGCACCTGGAGTCTGTTCACCTATCCGGGTGCCCGATCCGACTCCGACATGTTCACCCTGAGTTACCCGTTCAAGCCGTGGCGCGGCGCGGACGCGATCGCCGGCCGGCAGGCGATTCTGGACTATCTCGAGGAGGCCGCGGCCGAGGGCGGTCTCGACGGCAGGATCCGGTACAACAGCCGTGTCGTCGAGGCGTCGTGGGATTCGGCCCGCTCGCGGTGGAGTCTCACCGTCGAACAGCGGGTCGGCCCGGACGAGACGGCCCGCCGCACCGTGACGTGTGCGTTCCTCTACGCCTGTGCCGGGTACTACGACTACGAACGCGCATACACCCCCGATTTCGAGGGCATCGAGTCGTTCACCGGAACGGTGGTCCATCCGCAGTTCTGGCCCGAGGAACTGGACTACGCGGGCCGACGCGTCGTGATCATCGGGAGCGGAGCCACGGCCATCACCTTGGCGCCGTCGATGGCGGAGCACGCGGAGCACGTCACGATGCTGCAGCGCTCACCCACGTGGGTGTTCCCGATTCCGCGCCGGGACGTCGCTGCGGACTGGGCGCGGGCAGTGCTGCCGCCGCTCGCAGCCCATCGGTTGATGCGTGCGAAGAACATCGCCTTCACCGGCTCGCTGTACTGGTTCTGTCGCCGGTATCCGCGGGCCGCGCGGTCGCTGCTGGCCGGTCTGGTCACCCGCTCCCTGCAGGATCGGGACGCCGTCGCCGAGCACTTCACTCCCACCTATGCGCCGTGGGATCAGAGGCTGTGTGCCGTCGTGGACGAGGATCTGTTCACCGCGATCCGGCACGGCACGGTCACGATGGTCACCGACCACGTCGACCGGTTCCTCCCGGCGGGGATCCGGCTGCGGTCGGGGCGTGTCCTCGAAGCCGATATCGTCGTCACCGCAACCGGATTGCAGATGCAGGTGTTCGGCGGCATCGACTTCGTCGTGGACGGCCGGCCGGTGACGATGTCCGACGAGTTCCTCTGGCAGGGCACGATGGTGACCGGGGTGCCGAATTTCGCGGCGGGGATCGGATATGCGAATGCGTCGTGGACGTTGCGCGCGGATCTCAACGCGCGCGTGATGTGCAGGGTGCTGCGCCATATCGACCGCAACGGACAGGTGCCGGTGGTGCCGCGCCGGGAGGAGACGTTGTCGGCGCGTCCCTTCCTGGATCTGTCGTCGGGCTACATCCGCCGGTCGGTCGATCGGTTTCCGCGTCACGGAGATCGGGATCCCTGGCGGGCCAGGAACTATGTGCGCGACGTTCTCACCCTTCGGCGCACATCGCTGCGGGGGTCGCTCGCGCCGTTCGGGTCCACAGGAGCGTCTCGTCGACGCGAAGGCACTCCCGGACAGAATGTTTCGTCCTTCGGCCGAACCAGACTTGTGTAGACCATAGTCAGCCGTTTAGAGTCGGACCATGGTCGAATCAAGTCGGACGATGGTCGGCGAGCAGACGGGCGACGCCCCGGTTCGGGACCGATCCAATCTCATGTTGCTCGTACTGTGTTCGGCGGCGTTCATGGCGATGCTCGACGTGTTCGTCGTCAGTGTCGCCTTCGCCGCGATCGGGGAGGGGTATCCCGGATCGTCCCTGGCGGACCTGAGCTGGGTCCTGAATGCGTACACCATTGTGTATGCGGCCCTTCTTATTCCGGCCGGCCGCCTGGCCGACCGATACGGTCGCAGGGCAGGGTTCGTCGTGGGGCTCGTGGTGTTCACGGTCGCGAGCCTGGCGTGCGCGTTCGGTCCGACACTGTGGTGGCTCGTCGGATTCCGGGTCCTGCAGGCGGTCGGTGCGGCGGCCCTGACCCCCACGAGCCTGGGTCTGCTGCTGACGGCACTGCCGCCCGAGCGGCGCGCCACGGCGGTGAAGATCTGGGCCACGTCGACCTCCCTGGCCGCGGCGGTCGGGCCGGTGATCGGCGGGGCGCTCGTGAAGGTGTCCTGGCAGTGGGTGTTCCTGATCAACGTGCCGGTCGGCATCGCGGCGGTGGTGGGGGCCGTCGCGTTGCTGCCCGAGACGAAGGACGCTACCGTGACGCGGATTCCCGACCTCCTCGGCGCGACGGTGCTCGCGGTGGCGCTCGGCTCGCTCGCCCTCGCGCTGGTGAAGGGGCAGGAGTGGGGCTGGTCGGGAACCGGCACCCTGACCGCCTTCGCGGTCGCCGTCGTCGGGCTCGCCGCAGTGGCCGTCCGGATGCGACGGCACCCGGCGCCGGTCGTGGATCCCGCGCTGCTGCGGGTGCGGTCCTTCTTCTGGTCGAACGTCACCGCCCTGCTGTTCTGTACGGCCTTCGGCGCGGTATTGCTGAGCGTGATCCTCCGATTGCAGACGGGTGCGCACTACAGCGCCCTGGTCACTGGTCTGGCGGTGGCACCGAGTCCGCTGATGGTGCCGATCTTCGCGGCGGTGAGCCAGCGCCTGTCGAATCGTCTCGCGCCGTCCACCCTCGTCGCGATCGGCAACGTGCTCGTCGGCGTCGGTGTGATCGTGCTGGCCGTCAGCGCCACCGAAGAAGTGCACTACGCCACGCAGGTGCTGCCGGGTTGGCTCCTCGTCGGTGTGGGCGTCGGCTTCTCGCTGCCCAACCTCCTGGCCAAGGCCACGGTCGATCTGCCGCCCGCACGAGTGTCCACGGGCAGTGCGGTGGTCAACACCAGCCGTCAGATGGGGTACGTGCTGGGCGTGTCCATGCTGGTCGCCATTCTCGGCGAGTTCGGTTCGGCCGACGCCGAGACGTTGGCGGTGTTCACGTACGCATGGTGGGCGATCGCAGTGGTCGCGCTCGCGAGTGCCGCCACCGCGATGGGGATGAGGTCGCGCCGAGCGTCCGCCGAGGTGCTCCGGTAGCGGCAGCCGGGCGACGGACCCGCCGGTCGCCTCGTGCGCCGCAGCATCGGACCCCGATGCCGCGGCGCACCTCGCGGCCCGTCAGGGACGGCGTCCCCGGCCGAAAATCACTCGTGCCGGGTCCCGTGCGCCTGCTAGCGTCGCGGCACCCCCGCCTCCGAGTGAATGCCGATCGACGTGACCACCCTCGACCTGACCACCCGCCGCTTCGCGCCACTGACCCTGCTCGGCGTTGCCACCCTGCTGTCCGCCACCGGCAACGGCATCGTGGTCGTCGCACTGCCGTGGCTGGTGCTCGAACAGACGGGCCGGGCGACCGACGCGGCGATCGTCGCCGGTGCAGGCACCGTGCCGCTGCTGCTGGCGAGCCTGCTCACCGGGACCGTGGTCGACCGTTTCGGGCGACGGCGCACCGCACTGGTCTCCGATGCGCTCTCGGCACTGTCGGTCGCGGCCGTCCCGGTCCTCGCCGCGACCGTCGGACTCTCGGTGCCCCTGCTGGCCGTGCTCGCGGCCCTCGGCGCCGTCTTCGACCCGGCGGGCATCTCGGCGCGCGAATCGATGCTGCCGGCTGCGACCCGCGCCGCCGGGTGGTCACTGGACCGCGCCAACAGTCTCTACGAGGCGAACTACAACCTTGCGTACCTGATCGGCCCGGGTATCGGCGGCGTCCTCATCGCAGCCGTCGGCCCCGTGAACACCCTGTGGGTGACGTCGGCGTGCTTCGTGCTCTCCCTCGTCACCCTCACCTTCCTCCGGCTCGAGCACGCCGGCCGGCCCGACCGGTCCACCCGGCCGGCGTCGCTGTGGGCCGGCACGCTCGAGGGGATGCAGTTCGTGTGGCGAGACCGGTTGCTGCGCACGCTCGCACTGGTCGACATGGTCATCGTGGCATTGTTCCTCCCGATCGAGTCGGTGCTGCTTCCGACCTACTTCACCGGCATGGACGCACCGGCCCGGCTCGGCTGGGTGATGATGTCGGTGAGTGTCGGTGGGCTGGTGGGAGCCCTGGCCTACGGTGCCTTCGCGTCGCGTCTGCGGCGCCGCACCCTGATGCTCGTCGCGGTCACGGTGCTGGGTGCGGCGACCATCGGCATGGCGTTCCTGCCGTCGCTGTGGGTCCTCGTGCTGCTGGGCATCCTCATCGGCCTGGCGTACGGCCCGGTGGGGCCGATCGTGAACTGGGCCATGCAGACCCGCAGCCCGGAGCACATGCGGGGCCGTGTCGTCGGCGTGATGACCTCGACCGCGTACGCGGCGGGCCCGGCCGGGATCCTGGTCGCCGGGCCCCTGATCGACTCGACGGGGGTGCGCACGACGTTCTTCGCGCTGGCCCTGCCGATGGTCGGTGTCGCGGCGGTGTGCTTCGCGCTGCCCGTCCTGCGGGAACTGGATCCTGACGCGGAGTCCCGTTCGCCCTACCGTCCGTAGCCGCCTCCACCCGGGGTCTCGACCACGAGCACGTCATCGACCTCGACCTCGACGGAGTCGCAGCCGGCCATGCGGGTGACGGTGCCGTCGGCGCGCTCGACGCGGTTGCCGCCCAGGGCTCCCGGCTCGCCGCCGGCCATCCCGTACGGCGGCACGCGCCGGTGCCCGGACAGCGTGCTGACGGTCATCGGCTCGAGGAACCGGAGCCGCCGCACGGCGCCGTCACCGCCGCGCCACCTGCCGTCGCCGCCGCTGCCGTGCCGAATCGTGAACGCTTCCAGCAACACCGGCAGGCGCCACTCCAGTACCTCCGGATCGGTGAGTCGCGAATTGGTCATGTGGGTCTGCACCACCGATGTCCCGTCGAACCCCTCGCCCGCGCCCGACCCGGAGCCGAGCGTCTCGTAGTACTGGTACCGCTCGTTGCCGAAGGTGACGTTGTTCATGGTCCCGGCACCCTCGGCCTGCACCCGTAGCGCCGCGTAGAGCGCGCCGGTGACTGCCTGCGACGTCTCGACGTTGCCCGCGACGACCGCGGCGGGGAATTCGGGGGCGAGCATCGACCCGTCGGGTACGACGATGCGCAGCGGACGCAGACAGCCGTCGTTGAGGGGGATGTCGTCGGCGACCAGCGTGCGGAAGACGTACAGCGTCGCGGCCCGCGCGACCGAGGAGGGCGCATTGAAGTTCGACGCGAGTTGTGGTGACGTACCGGTGAAGTCGATCGTCGCCGAACGTGCCTGCCGGTCGACGGTGATCCGGACCGCGATCACCGCACCGGAGTCCATCTCGTAGCGGTACTCGCCGTCGTGGAGACGGTCGACGACACGGCGCACTTCCTCCTCGGCGTTGTCCTGCACGTGCCGCATGTACGCCTCGACGACGTCGAGACCGAAGTGGTCGATCATCCGGCCCACCTCGACCACGCCGCGAGCATTGGCCGCGACCTGGGCGCGCAGATCCGCGAGGTTGGTGTCGGGGTTCCGGGACGGGTACGGGCCGCCGCTGAGCAGCGCCCGGGTCTCGGTTTCCCGGAAGGACCCGTTCTCGACGAGCAGCCAGTTGTCGAACAGCACGCCCTCCTCGCGGATGTCGCGGCTGGCGGCGGGCATGGACCCCGGTGTCGTTCCGCCTATTTCGGCGTGGTGCCCGCGGGAGGCGACGAAGAAGAGGATGTGCTCGCCGGACCCGTCGAACACGGGCGTGATCACCGTGACGTCCGGCAGGTGGGTACCGCCGTGGTACGGGTCGTTGACCGCGTACACGTCACCGGACTTCATCGACCCGTGCCGGCGGCGCACCACCTCCTGCACGCTCGTCCCCATCGAGCCGAGATGGACGGGGATGTGCGGCGCGTTCGCGATCAGGTTTCCGTCCGGATCGAACAACGCGCACGAGAAGTCCAGGCGTTCCTTGATGTTCACGGACTGCGCGGTGGACTCGAGAGTAGTGCCCATCTGCTCGGCGATCGACATGAACAGGTTATTGAAGATCTCGAGCATCACCGGATCGGCATGGGTGCCCACCGCCGCGTCGTCGTGGGCGCGCACCCGCGCCAGCACGAGATGGCCCTGTTCCGACATCGCCGCCTCCCAGCCGGCCTCGACGACGGTGGTCGAGTTGTCCTCCGCGACGATGGCCGGGCCGGCCACGGAGTCGCCGGGGGCCAAGTGCTCACGACGGTACAGCGGTGCCTCGCGCCACGACCCGTCGACGAACATCCGGACGGTGTCGCGGGGTGGGCGGGTGGACCCGGTCGCGCCGCTGTCGGTGCGACCGAGCCCGGACAGATCGGGCCGGCGCGTGGCCCCGACGGCCTCGACCGCGACGGCGTCGACGATCAGCGGCCGGTCCATGAGGAACGAGTAGGTGCGCCGGTGCACGGCCTCGAACTCGGCGGTCATCGTCGCCGGGTCGGCGAGCGCGACGGGCACGGAGGTGTCGGTGCCGTCGTAGCGCAGGTGTGCCCGGGCGGTCACGTCGATGCGCTCGGTGGGCACGTCCTCGTCGAGCAGTTCCGTGCGCGCCGCAGCTTCGAGTTCGGCGGCGACGTCGCGCAGCCGGGGCATCGCCTCGTCGTTCAGTTCGACGACGACGGACTGCTCGCGCATCGCGGTGGTGTCCGCGAGACCCATGCCCAGCGCGGACAGGACACCGGCCAGGGGCGGCACGAGGACGGTCCGGATGCCGAGCGAGTCGGCGACCGCGCAGGCGTGCTGTCCGCCGGCCCCGCCGAAGGTCGTGAGGGCGTACTCGGTGACGTCGTGGCCCTTCTGCACCGAGATGTGCTTGACGGCGTTGGCCATGTTCGCGACCGCGATCTGCAGGAAGCCCGCGGCGACCTCCTCGGGGCTGCGGTCGTCGCCGGTCGCCTCCCGGATCTCGGCCGCCAGGGCGGTGAACCGCGCCCGCACCGTCTGCTCGTCCAGCGGTTCGTCGCCGCCGGGGCCGAACACGTGCGGGAAGTGGGCGGGCTGCACGCGCCCGAGCATGACGTTGGCATCGGTGACGGTGAGCGGGCCGCCGCCCCGATAGCAGGCCGGACCGGGGTCGGCGCCGGCGGAGTCGGGCCCCACCCGGTACCGGCTGCCGTCGAAGTGCAGAATCGATCCTCCACCGGCGGCGACGGTGTGGATGTCCATCATGGGGGCCCGCAACCGCACCCCGGCGACGACGGTGTGGAAGACGCGCTCGTATTCGCCCGCGAAGTGCGACACGTCCGTCGACGTGCCACCCATGTCGAACCCGATCACCTTGCCGAACCCGGCCAGGGCCGACATCCGGCTCATGCCGACGATGCCTCCGGCCGGACCGGAGAGGATCGCGTCCTTGCCGCGGAAGTGCATCGCCTCGGTGAGCCCGCCATTGGACTGCATGAACATCAGCCGGACACCCGGCAGTTGGCCGGCCACGCGGTCGACGTAGTGGCGGAGCACGGGGGACAGGTACGCGTCGACGACGGTGGTGTCGCCGCGCGGGACGAGCTTCATCAGCGGGCTCGCCTCCGCGGACAGGGAGATCTGGCCGAAGCCGAGACGCTCGGCGAGGTCGCCGACGGCATGCTCGTGCTGCGGATACAGGTGGCTGTGCATGCACACCACGGCGACGGAGTCGATCCCGTCGTCGCGCACCTGCCTCAGATCGCGCTCGAGCCGATCCAGATCCGGGGCCCGCAGCACCGTGCCGTCGGCTCCGATCCGTTCGTCGACCTCGATCACCCGCTCGTACAGCAGCTCGGGCAGCACGATGTTGCGGTCGAAGATCCGCGGCCGGTTCTGGTAGCCGATGCGCAACGCGTCTCGAAAACCTGAGGTGATCACCAGGGCGGTCCGGTCGCCCGTGCGCTCGAGCAACGCATTCGTCGCGACGGTGGTGCCCATGCGCACCTGCTCGACGAGGCCGGGGGTGACGGGTTCGCCGACCGGTACCCCGAGCAGCTCCCGGATCCCGGCCACGGCCGCGTCCCGGTAGCGGGACGGGTTCTCCGACAGCAGCTTGTGGGTCACCAGGGTGCCGTCGGGCCGACGGGCGACCACGTCGGTGAAGGTGCCGCCGCGGTCCACCCAGAACTCCCAGCGCCCGGGTGCCCGGTCTCGTCCGCTCGTCTGCTCCGCTGTCGCCATGCCAGCAGGTTAGTCACCGCGTACGGGACGGCTCCGGACCCCGGGACTCAGGTGGTGACGGCAGCGGCCGTCGCCGGGGCCGGCGCGATCTCCCCGCGTCCGATGCCGCGCCGGGCCCGGGCCGCGCCGATCCCGCGGCACGCCAGGTAGATGACGAATGCGATGGCGGTGATGAACGCCGAGACCGGCACCCCCGGTGCGAGGGCGAGCAGGATGCCGCCGACCGCGGAGACCTCCGCGAAGAGTACGGCCAGCATCGTCGCGGCCAGCGGGCCGCTCGCCACGCGGGCCGCAGCGGCGGCCGGGGTGATGAGCAGCGCCATCACCAGTAGCGCCCCGACGATCTGCACGCCGAGGGCGGCGGTGATTCCGACCAGAACGGCGAAGACGATGGACAGCGCCCGCACCGGCACTCCGCGTGCCGCGGCGACCTCGGGGTCGGTGCTGGCGAACAGCAGTGGCCGGTAGATGACCAGCATGGTGCCGATGACGCCGACGGCGCAGGCGGCGAGCAACGCGATGCCGGTGCCGCCCGGCGCGACGATCTGGCCGGTGAGGAGGGAGAACGCGGCGCCGGTGCGGCCGTCGTAGGCCCAGAGCAGGAGCACGGCCAGCCCGAGCCCGAACGCCATGACGACGCCGATGACCGAGTCGCGTTCGCGGGCTCGGGTACCGAGAACGCCGAAGAGGACGGCCGCCACCACGGCACCGACCACCGCACCGAGCCCGACGGAGACCCCGACGATCAGGGCCGCGGCGGCACCGGTGAGGGAGAGTTCGGAGGTGCCGTGCACGGAGAACGCCATCTGACGGCTGATCACCAGCGGCCCGATCACGCCCGCGAGCAGGCCGAGGATCGCGCCGGCGAGCAGTGCCTGCTGTACGAAGTCGTACTGGAGCAGGTCGACGGTGGCCTGCACGTCGAACATCCGGCCCATCGCGTCGGTGAACTTGCTGCTCAATGCTGATCCTCGTGATGGTCGTGGTGGACGCCCTCCCCGGGGCGTAGTCCGCCGGCACTGCCGAGTGCGTCGATGGCGTCGCCGGTGCCGACGACGACGAGACGGCCGCGGATCTCGAGGACCTCGACGTCGGTCCGGTACAGCTCGGAGAGCACCTCGGAGGTCATCACCTCGGCCGGGGTGCCGATGCGGAACTGTCCGTCGACGAGATAGAGCACGCGGTCCACCAGCGGCAGGATCGGGTTGATCTCGTGGGTGACGAACAGCACGGCGGTGCCGTGTTCGCGGCGGCGACGGTCGATGAGGGACGACACGAGGTGCTGGTTGGCCAGGTCCAGGCTGAGCAGCGGTTCGTCGCAGAGCATGACCCGGGGGTCGCCGACGAGTGCCTGCGCGATGCGCAGCCGTTGCTGCTCGCCGCCGGAGAGGGAGCCGATCGGGGCGTTTGCGTAGGCCTCGGCGCCGACCTGCCGGATCGCGGCGTCGACGGCGCCCCGGCGGGCCTTCCAGTAGCGCAGGCCGGTGCCCCAGCGGTGGCCGTCGACGCCGAGCCCGACGAGGTCGCGTCCGCGCAGCGGCACACCTTCG
Organism: Rhodococcus sp. NS-SX18; assembly: GCF_057367935.1. Classification (NCBI taxonomy): domain Bacteria; kingdom Bacillati; phylum Actinomycetota; class Actinomycetes; order Mycobacteriales; family Nocardiaceae; genus Rhodococcus; species Rhodococcus sp. NS-SX18. Next base: position 688,733 of record NZ_CM170633.1, read on the forward strand.
TCGAGCGACTTCTGTTGCGGCACGTAGCCGACGTGCGAGTTGCCCGTGCGGGCGGGCACGCCGGCGATCGTGGCGGTGCCGCCGCTGAGCGGGAGCTGGCCGAGCAGGACCTTCAGCAGCGTGGACTTGCCCGCGCCGTTGGGGCCGAGCACCGCGACGAACTCGCCGGGCTCGACGGTGAGATCGAGATCCCGCCACAGGACACGGTCGCCGAAGGCCATGCCCGCGTTGCGGAGTTCGACGGCGGCGCTGAGGCCGGGGGCCGTCGCAGGCGCGCCCGGTGCCGTGGCGGTGCCGTCCGGGGTGACGTCGGCCGGTGTGGTCACGGAAGTGATGTCCTTGCCCTGCTCGAAGGGTCAGCGGGCGGCGTCGAGGGCGGCGGAGAGCGCCTCGGCCGTCTGCTTCTGCCACTGAATGTAGTCCACACCCTCGGGCAGGGTCTCGGTGACTTCGACGACGGGGATGCCCGCGGAGTCCGCGGTCGCCCGCATGTCGCGGCTGACCTTGTCCTCGGTCTGGGGGTTGTGGATCAGGACGTCGACCTGCTTGTCGAGGAGCAACTGGCGGGTCGCGGCGATCGCGGCGGGCGACGGGTCGGTGCCGTTCTCGATCGCGTTCGTGAAGTCGGTGGGGGTGCGGTCCTCGAGCTTCGCGGACGTGACGAGGTAGTGGCCGATGGATTCGGTCTGCGCGACGGGGGTGTTCGCGTGGGCGGCGGCGATCGCGGCGGTCACGTCGGTGACCTCGTGCAGCTGCGAGTGGAACGCGTCGGCGTTGGCTCGGTAGGTGTCGGCCCCGGCCGGATCCAGCTCGGCGAGCCGGTCGGCGACGGCATGGGCGACGGCGTCGGCGGCGGCCAGGTCGTACCAGACGTGCTCGTTGATGCCGCTGTGGTCGTGCCCGGCGTGTGCGTCGCCTTCCTCGGCGGCAGGGGACTCGCCCTCGTGTTCCTCGGCCGCATGGGTCTCGCCCTCGTGGGTCTCGTCCTCGGGCGCGCTGCCCGCCGAGTGGTCGTGGCCGTCGTCGAGATCACTGCCGGTACCGGACTCGAACAGGGCCATGGCGTCGACCGTGGCGGCGCCGGCTCCGGTGGAGTCGAGGATGTCGTCGACGAACTGGTCGTAGCCGCCGCCGTTGTAGACGACGAGCGAGGCGTCGCTGATCGCGGCCGCGTCGGCGGGGCTGGCTTCGTACGAGTGCGGGTCGGCGGACGGTTCGGTGATCAGGGACTGCACCTCGATGCGGTCGCCGGCGACGGCCTGCGCGACCGAACCCCACACGTTGGTGGAGGCGACGACGCGGATCTCGCCGGATCCGGTGGCCCCGTCGCCCGAGTCGCTGCCGCACGCGGCGAGGGTGAGCGCGGCGGCGCAGGTCAGGCCCACGGTCGCGGTGGCGGCGCGCATTCGGCGAGGCAGTCGCACTGTTCCATCTCCTGTGATCACGTTCGGCCGGACGGCCGGGAGGGGCGCGGTTCTCCTTATTGGAAACCGTTACCGTTCCACTTTAGCGGATGTCCGGGTGTGCGCCCATCCGGCCCGATTCGTCGCCGCGGCGCCGACCGGATACCGTCCGTTCATGCCCAGGTCTCGTCAGCCGCGTCCCCAGGCCACCCTGGCGTCGATTGCTGCCGAGCTGAAGATCTCCCGCACCACCGTCTCCAACGCCTACAACCGGCCGGACCAGCTGTCCGCCGAGCTTCGCGAGCAGATCCTCGAGGTCGCCAAGCGCCGGGGCTACGCCGGCCCGGACCCGATGGCCCGGTCGCTGCGTACCCGCCGGGCCGGGGCGGTGGGCGTGCTGCTCACCGAAGCGCTGAGTTACTCGTTCCGGGATCCGGCCGCGATGAGTTTCCTGTCCGGCCTGTCCGAGTCCTGCGAGGCCGCCGGTGAGGGCCTGCTGCTCATTCCCGCCGGACCGGACCGCGACGAGGAGGAGGCGGCGCAGGTCGTGCACGGCGCCGCGGTCGACGGCTTCGTCGTCTACTCGGTGCCGTCCGACGATCCGTATCTCGCCGCGGTCCTCGAACGGAACCTGCCCCTGGTGGTGTGCGACCAGCCCCGCGGCATCGCGAGCGCGCCGCTGGTCGGCATCGACGACCGCGGTGCGATGCGCGGGCTCGCCGAGCACCTCATCGGTCTGGGCCACCACCGGATCGGGGTGCTGTGCATGCGTCTCGGCCGTGACCGCCGCGACGGCGTCGTCGATACCGCCCGGTTCGAGTCCGACCGCTTCCACGTCCAGCACGAGCGGATCCTCGGCGTGCAGGAAGCCCTGCGGGCGGCGGGGATCGACCCCGCGAGCCTCACCGTCGTCGAACGCTATGCGCACACCGCGGAGGACGGCGCCTCCGGTGCCGCGCAGGCGCTGGCGGCGGACCCGGCGATCACCGCCCTGATGTGCACGACCGACGTGCTCGCGCTCGGCGCGCTGGCGTGGGCGCGCAGTGCCGGTCTCGAGGTACCCGGACAGTTGTCGATCACCGGCTTCGACGGGATCGGCGAGGCCCTGCGCGAGGGCGTGACCACCGTGCGCCAGCCTCAGGAGGAGAAGGGCAGACGCACCGGCGCCCTGCTCATGGCCGCACCGTCACATTCCGGGGTCGCGACGGTGGAGACGCTCCCGACGGAACTGCTCATCGGCCAGACCACCGGCGTGCACGACGAGACGTCGATCTACGCCGAGTGATCGACGGCCGACAGTGTCCGGTCCGTCTCCGCAGGTGCCGCCAGCAGCTGCGCGCACCGCAACAGCCCGAGGTGGCTGTACGCCTGGGGGTGGTTGCCGAGTGACCGCTCTGCCACGGGGTCGTACTCCTCGCTGAGCAGGCCGGTGGGCCCTGCCGCGTCGACGAGCTGCGCGAACAGCGCCTCCGCCTGCGGACGGGCACCGACGAGGAGATATGCCTCCACCAGCCACGCCGCGCACAGGTGGAAGCCGCCCTCGGTGCCCGGGAGGCCGTCGTCGTGCAGGTAGCGGTACACCGTCGAACCGCTGCGCAGTTCCGCCTCCGTCGCGACGACCGTCGCGTGGAATCGCGGGTCGTCGGGGTCGATGAGTCCGGACAGGCCGATGAACAGTGTCGCCGCGTCGAGATCGGTGCCGTCGTAGGCCGCGGTGTAGGAACTCACGTCGTCGTTCCAGCCCTTCTCCAGCACCTCCTCCGCGATCTCGGTGCGCAGCCCGACCCAGCCGGCGCCGGCGGGGCGCCCGAAGTTCTCGGCCAGCGTCAGCGCGCGGTCCACGGTCAGCCAGCCCATGACCTTCGAGTAGACGTGGTGGCGCGGGTTGTCGCGGATCTCCCAGATGCCGTGGTCGGGCTCGAACCAGCGGCACTCCACTGCAGTGACCATGGCGCACACCAGTTCCCAGTCCCGGTCGGTGAGCGCCTGATCGTGCGGGACGCCACGCTCCTCGCGGCGGTGCGCCAGCGCCGAGATCAGATCCACGATCGGACCGAACACGTCGAGCTGGACCTGCTGACTCGCGGCGTTGCCGACCCGGACGGGCCGGGAGCCCGCGTAACCGGGCAGCGTGTCGATGACCGCCTCGGGTGGCAGGGCACCGCCCGCCAGCGTGTACAGCGGGTGCAGGCGCTCGGGGCCCGGAACGGTCTCGAGCACTCGGTGCACCCAGTCCAGATAGGCGTCCGCCTCGGCGAGCGATCCGACGCTCACCAGCGCGTGCGCGGTCAGCGCGGCATCGCGCAGCCAGCAGTAGCGGTAGTCCCAGTTGCGGACGCCGCCGATCTCCTCGGGCAGCGACGTGGTCGCGGCCGCCATGATGGATCCCGTGGGTGCGTGCACGAGACCGCGCAGGGTCAGTGCCGACCGCTTCATCAGGTCCCGTTTGAGCGGCGGCAGGTCCAGACCCGCCGCCCACTTCCACCAGTACTCCTCCGCGGAGGCGCGCCGCTGCACCTCGGCGACCGGGTGCGGTCCGATATCATCTGTGCCACAACGGAATTCGAGGATGATGTCGCCGTCCGACGGGTCGACGACGGCGTGGGCGGTCTGATGGGCACCGTCGGTGGTGATGTTCCACTCGACGCCGGGGGAGCGCAGCACGTACGGCTCGTTGAAGCCCAGTATCCGCAGGCCGTCCGCCACGGGCTCGAGCCCGACCTGGCCCTGTCCGAACTCGGGGCGCGGGGCGAACGTCACCACCGCCCGGGCCTTGCCGGTGATGACGCGGGTCAGGTCGGTGCGCCCCGGTTCGACGTCGTGCGGCAGGTAGTCGATCACCGCGAGACTCGCCCAGCGGGTCACCACGGTCATGGTGCCGTCGATGTAGCGCTGGCTCAGGGGCAGGGCCTCACGGCTCGGCCCGATGGTGAAGTGCCCGGCGGGTTCGCCGCCGAGCAGGTGCGCGAACACCGCCGCGGAGTCCGGCTCGGGATGGCACAGCCACGTCACCGTGCCGTCCGGGGTCAGCAGGGCCTTCGCGCGCGGGCTCGCCAGCATCGTCAGCCGCTCGATCGGGCAGGCCGCCGCCCCCGAGAGCCAGGTGCGGCGCTGCTCGAGCAGGAACGCGAGCGCGGCCGCGACGTCCTCGACCGTGCCGATCCGGTACTGCGCGGCGGTCTCGCCGTCGCCGACCTTGACCCCCACGTCCGGGCCGTGGAGGGACGCGAAGGCCTTCTCGTCCGTCACGTCGTCGCCGAAGAAGACCGCGGCGCTCGCCGACTCCTGATGGCGGATGATGTCCAGTGCGTGGCCCTTGTCGGTGGGCACGACCGCCAGTTCGATGACGGCCTTGCCCTCGGTGACCTGCACACCCGGATGCCGGGCGAGATCACCGCGGACCAGCGACAGTGCCTGCTCGGCGTCCCCCGGATCGGCGTTGCGCACGTGCAGCGCGGCACTCGCCGGCTTGGACTCGACGTGCACGCCGTCGTAGCGGGCGGCGATCACCTCGAGCTCGGCGACGATGTCGCGCAGCAGCTGCCGGGCATCGCTGTCGATGGCGTGGACGAAGCCGATGTCGAACTCCGAGCCGTGGCTGCCGACGAGCTGCACCTCGGCGGGCAGGCGGGAGAGGGCGGCGAGATCCTTCAGGGCCCGGCCGGAGATCACGGCTGCAGCCGTGGACGGCAGCCCGGCGAGCGCGCGCAGGGCGCGGACCGACTCGGCGTTCGGGAACGCCTTGTCCGGATCCGAGACGATCGGCGCGACGGTTCCGTCGTAGTCGGAGGCCACGAGGAGTCGCGGGGTCCGCGCCAGCGCGACGAGGGCACGGCGCAGGTCGATCGGGAGGTCTTGGGCGCTCACTCACTCAAAGGTAGGTGATCGGGCCGCCGGCGTCGTCTCCCATGTCCGGTTCGGGACGTGTTTCCTGTTACATTCTGCGTCTCGCGGCGCAGGTCAGCCTTCCTGGACCGGAATCGAGGCCGGACGGTGGGATCCGTCGCCGAGCAGCAGCTCGACGGTCAGCTCCAGCCGCCGCGCGACGTCGGTCGCGGACGAACGCCGCGTCAGCCACGCCACGAGGTTCGACAGCCACACGTCGCTGATGACGCGGGCGATCGCGAGCTCCTCCTCGGTGGGCTCGCCCTCGTTCATCGCGCGGGCGAACAGCCGGTCCATGAGCAGGCCGACCTGATCGACCTCGGCAGCGGCAGAGGCGTCGGCGAACATGAACGCCCGGGTCATGGCCTCGGTGAGCAGCGGGTCGCGCTGCATGGCCTTCGTGATCAGACTCAGGATGAGCTGCATCCGCTCGAGCGGTGTGTGACCGGGCGGGATCTTGCCCTTGCCTTCGATGCGTGCGAACTCGCGACCGAGGGCGGAGACGAGCAGATGCACTTTCGACGGGAAGTACCGGTACAGGGTGCCGACTGCCACGTCGGCCTTCTCGGCGACGGAGCGCATCTGCACGGCCTCGTACCCGCCCTTGGACGCGAGCGCCAGGGTGGCGTCGAGTATCCGCTTGCGGCGTTCCTTCTGGGCGTTGGAACTGAGATCGTCCTCGGTGAGGGCGGTAAGAGTTCCGCTGCCGGTGGAACGCGAGCGCGACGATGTCGTCATCGAGATGTCTTCCTCTGCCTTGACTCTGAACCGGCTGTCATATTAGAACACGTTCTAGGCATTGTGTCATTCCCGAAAGGCGGAAACCCGCTGTGAGCATCGCCACCACCGACGAACAGCTGGCCGCCCAGGCCTCGGTACGATCCTGGGCGCGCGCCATGCCGCCGATCCAGAACCTACGTGACCACCCGGCCGGAATGTGGCAGCCGGGGTGGGCGTCGCTCGCCGAACTGGGGATCTTCGCCGTCGCCGTGCCCGAGGCGGCGGGCGGCGCCGACGCCACCGTCGTCGACCTGGGGACGATGCTCGAAGAGGCTGCGTACCACCTCGCGACCGGGCCGGTGCTGCCCACCGCCCTGGCCGCCCTCGTCTTCGGCCGGGCCGCCGGCTCCGACGGCGTCAAGTGGGCGGAGCTGCTCGCCGAGGGCGCCCTGCCCGCCGCGGTCGCACTGGACGGTGCGCTCACCGCCACCGCGCGGGAGGGCGGGTACGACCTCGACGGCGATGCGGGACCGGTGATCGGCGGCGAGCCCGGGGTCGCGGTCCTCGCCCGTATCGGCGTCGACGACGGAACCGAACGCTGGGCGCTGCTCGATGCGGACGCCCCCGGGCTGAGCCTCGAACCGCTCGACACCCTCGACAAGTCCCGGGCCCTGGCACGAGTGCGGCTCACCCGCGTCGCCGTCACGTCCGACCGCGTCGTCTCCGTTCCGGCAGGTCTGGTCCGCGACCTCGCCGCCACCCTCGCCGCGGTCGAACTGTCCGGGGTCGCCGGGTGGGCCCTGACCACGGCCGTGGAGTACGCCGGGATCCGCGAACAGTTCGGCAGACCCATCGGCTCCTTCCAGGCGGTCAAGCACCTGTGCGCCGAGATGCTGTGCCGCACCGAGAAGATCCGGGCGACGGCCTGGGACGCCGCCGTGGCGGCCGACGCGGCGCCGCACGAACTGCCACTGGCCGCGGCCGTCGCCGCTGCCGTGGCGCTCGACGCCGCCGTGCAGAACGCCAAGGATGCCATCCAGGTGCTCGGCGGCATCGGCTTCACGTGGGAGCACGACGCGCACCTGTACCTGCGCCGCGCCGTCGCCACCCGTCAGCTGCTCGGCGGCTCCGCCGCCTGGCGGGCCCGGGTCGCCGGTCTCGCCCGCTCGGGGGCGCGTCGGCACCTCACCGTCGATCTGAGTGCCTTCGACGACGAACGCGCGCGTATCCGCGCCGAGATCGCACAGCATCTCGATCGGCCCGAACCGCAACGGCGGGCCGCGCTCGCCGAGGCCGGGCTCCTGGCTCCGCACTGGCCGCCGCCGTACGGACGGGGCGCACACGCCGCGCAGCAGATCCTCATCGAGGAGGAACTCGCGGCCGCCGGGGCGGAGCGGCCCGACCTGGTCATCGGGTGGTGGGCTGTGCCCACCATCCTCGAGCACGGCACCGCCGAGCAGATCGAACGTTTCGCCGCACCGACCCTGCGCGGGGAGATCGTCTGGTGCCAGCTGTTCTCCGAGCCCGGCGCAGGATCCGACCTGGCGTCGCTGCGCACCACCGCGGAACGGGTCGACGGCGGCTGGCGCCTGCAGGGGCAGAAGGTGTGGACGTCGCTCGCGCAGGAGGCGGACTGGGCGATCTGCCTGGCCCGCACCGATCGTGAGGCCCCGAAACACAAGGGCATCACCTACTTCCTCGTCGACATGAAGTCCGCAGGCATCACCGTCTCGCCGCTCCGGGAGATCACCGGCGACGCACTCTTCAACGAGGTGTTCCTCGACGGCGTGTTCGTTCCCGACGAGTGCGTCGTCGGTCCGCTCGGCGGCGGGTGGCGGCTCGCGCGCACCACGCTCGCCAACGAACGGGTCGCGATGAGCGGCGGGTCCTCGCTCGGGAAGGCGGTCGAGCAACTGCTGGACCTGGTGGCGCCCGGCGACCCGGTGGCCGAGGACCGGATCGGCGGGCTCGTCGCCGAGGCCACAGCCGGTTCGCTGCTCGAGCTGCGGACCACCCTTGCGCAGCTCGACGGTCAGGATCCCGGTCCGGCGTCGAGCGTGCGCAAGCTGATCGGCGTGCGGCAGCGTCAGGACACCGCGGAACTCGCGATGGATCTCGCCGGCGAGGCCGGCTGGGTCGAGGGGCCGCTGACGCGCGAGTTCCTCAACACGCGTTGCCTGACGATCGCCGGGGGCACCGAGCAGATCCTGCTCACCCTCGCGGCTGAGCGCCTGCTGGGTCTGCCGCGCGGCTGACCGGTACTTCCACGTGCCGCGCCGAGGTGATACAACTAGAACACGTTCTAATCGAAGGTGGATTCGTGGACTTCGCTCGTGACGACACGCAGGAGGCCGTGGCCGAGGTCGCGGTGGGCCTGCTGGCCCGCGACCTGGGCCCGGACGAACTGTGGCGTGCCCTCGCCGACGCCGACCTGCTCTCCCTCGCCCTGCCCGCGCGGCTCGGCGGTGACGATCTCGGCGTCGCCGAGGTCACCGCTCTGCTCACCGAGATCGGGCGTGGCGCCGCACCCGTACCGGCCCTGGCGACCCTGGGCTTCGGCGTGCTGCCCGTCCGGACTCTCGCCACCGAGGCGCAGCAGGACGAACTGCTCGCGGGCATCGGTGCCGGCGCCGTCCTCACCGCCGCGCTCGCCGAGGCCGGCCGCGCCTTCCCGGCGTCCCCCGCCGCCTCGGCGGTGCCCGACGGGGACCGCCACACCGTCACCGGGCACTTCGTCGGCGTCCCGTACGCGGCGACGGCGCGACGGATCCTGGTGCCCACCGCCGCCGGCGTGATCGCCGTCGAACCCACGGCGCCGGGCGTCACCCTCACCGAGAGCCCGTCGTCGGCCCGTTCCCCCGAGTTCTCGGTGCGGCTCGATTCCGCGCCGGGCCTGCGCCTCGGCGACGGCGCCGACCCGGCCGCCGACGTTGCCGTCCTGTACCGTCTGGCACTCGCCGCGGTGGGCGCCTACGCGGACGGACTGCTCTCGGGGGCAACGCGACTCACCGCACAGCACGTGAGTACCCGGCATCAGTTCGGCAGGCCGCTCGCGACGTTCCAGGCGGTGGCCCAGCAGATCGCCGACGTCTACGTCACCTCCCGCACCCTGCACGTCGCGGCACTCGCCGCGGCCTGGCGCGTCGCGCAGGACGCCCGCAGCACCGGCGCGGACGACGACCTCGACGTCGCCGCGTACTGGATCGCAACGGAGCTGCCGCCCGCGATGGGCGTGCTGCACCACTTGCACGGCGGTCTCGGTGTGGACGAGACGTACCCGCTGCACCGCTATTCCTCGACCGCAAAGGACTTGGCGCGCCTGCTCGGCGGCGCCTCGTACCGACTAGACCTCGTGGGGGCCCGGTGTTCATCGATCTGACCGACGAGCAGCGCGCGCTGCAGGCGGAACTGCGACGGTACTTCGCCGACCTGATCTCGCCCGAGGAAGCCGCGGTCATGCGCACCGAGCGTCACGGACCCACCTACCGGGAGGTCGTGCGCCGGATGGGCAAGGACGGCTGGCTCGGTGTCGGCTGGCCCGTCGAATTCGGCGGCCGCGGCTTCGGTGAGGTCGAGCAGCAGATCTTCGTCAACGAGGCCGTGCGCGCCGACGTGCCGCTGCCCAGCGTGACCCTGCAGACCGTCGGACCGACCCTGCAGGTCTACGGGACCGAGGAACAGAAGCGGAAGTTCCTGCCCGCCATCCTCGCCGGGGAGGTGCACTTCGCGATCGGCTACTCCGAGCCCGACGCCGGAACCGATCTCGCGGCGCTGCGCACCACGGCCGTGCGCGACGGCGACCACTACGTGGTGAACGGGCAGAAGATCTTCACCACCGGCGGCCACGACGCCGACTACATCTGGCTCGCGGTACGCACCGGCAGCGCCGACTCGCGGCATCGCGGTATCTCGATCCTCATCGTGGACACCAAGGATCCCGGCTTCGGCTGGACGCCCATCATCACCTGCGACGGTGCGCATCACGTCAACGCCACCTACTACAGCGACGTGCGCGTCCCGGCCGAGATGCTCGTCGGCGAGGAGAACAAGGGCTGGCGACTGATCACCACCCAGCTCAACCACGAACGCGTCATGCTCGGCCCCGCCGGTCGCGTGGGCGGACTCTACGATCGGTTGTCCGCCTGGGCCCGTTCCCGGGACCTGCTCGGCGAGCCCGACGTGCGGCGCGCGCTCGGCGAGATCCATGCGACGTTCCGGCTCAACGAACTACTCAACTGGCAGGTCGCCGCGAGCCGATCCGAGGCAGTCGACATCGCGGACGCGTCGGCCACCAAAGTGTTCGCCACCGAACGCATCCAGCGCGCGGGCCGGCTCGCGGAGGAGATCGTCGGCCGATTCGGGGACCCGGGCGACCCGGCGACCGCGGACCTGCTGCGCTGGCTCGACACGCAGGTCAAGCGGAACCTGGTGATCACCTTCGGCGGCGGTGTCAACGAGGTGATGCGCGAGCTGATCGCGACGGCGGGCCTGGCCATGCCCAGGGTTCCGCGGTGAAGGAGGACGTGTCGATGAGCACCGGCGTGCCGGATCCCAACGACGAGATCCGCGCGGCCGCCGAACGCATCCGCGCGGACGGCCCCTCCAAACCCCGCGCGGGCCGGGACCCGGTGAACCTGCCGCTGATTCGCAACTGGCTCGAGGCGATCGGCGACGAGAACCCGATCTACACGGACGACGCCGCCGCGATCGCGGCCGGCCACGACGGCGCCGTCGCGCCACCGGCGATGGCACAGGTGTGGACCATGCGGGGCCTCGGCGCCAAGCGCGAGGAGGACGATCCGCTCCGCCGGATGACGGAGATGCTCGACGAGGCGGGCTACACGTCGGTCGTCGCCACGAACTGCGATCAGGTCTACCACCGCTATCTGCGCCACGGGGAGGAAGTGACGATCGAGTCCACCCTCGAGGATCTCGCCGGACCGAAGAAGACCGGCCTCGGCGAGGGCTGGTTCTTCACCACCCGCAGCGTATGGAAGGTCGGCGACGAGGTGGTCGCCGAAATGCTCTTCCGCATCCTGAAATTCGCGCCCCCCTCCCGCGCTACCGACCGAATGTCACATTCCGTCGGTTCGATCGAACCGATGTCACATTCGGCCCCCACGGTTCCGGAGGATCTCGACCCCGGTCGCATGCTGCGGCCGTCCGCGTCGCAGGACACCCGGTTCTTCTGGGACGGTGTCGCCGCGCACGAACTACGGATCCAGCGGCGCCCGGACGGCACGCTGCAACACCCACCCGTGCCGGCCCTGTGGCTCGACAAGGACGAGACGACGGAATACGTCGTCGCGTCCGGCAGGGGCACCGTCTTCAGCTACGTGGTGCACCACGCGCCGAAGGTGCCGGGCCGGACGGTGCCGTTCGTCGTCGCCCTCGTCGAACTCGCCGAGGGCGTCCGGATGCTCGGCGAACTGCGTGGCGTGGACTCCGGCGACGTGCGCGTCGGGATGCCCGTCGAGGCGATTTTTCTCGATTTCCCGGGCGACGACGACACCGGCGGTGCCCCCTGGACCCTGTACGCCTGGCAGCCGAGCGAGGAGCGCGAATGAACGTGGCAACGGTCGGACAAACCCTGCCATCGTTGACGATCCGGGCCGACCCGACATTCGTCGTCTCGACTGCGTTGGCCACCAGGGACTTCCAGGATGTGCACCACGACCGCGACAAGGCACAGCAGCGCGGATCGAAGGACATCTTCGTCAACATCCTCACCGACACCGGACTGGTGCAGCGGTACATCACCGACTGGGCGGGCCCCCGCGCGGTACTGAAATCGATTTCGTTGCGGCTGGGGGTGCCCTGGTACGCGTACGACTCGCTCACGCTGACCGGAACCGTCGCCGCCGTCGAGGACGACGGTCGCCTCACCGTCGACGTCGTCGGAAAGAACGGTCTGGGCGATCACGTCACCGCGAAGGCCGTCCTCGTGATCGGAGCCTCCGCATGAGCGAACTGTCCCGTCGTGCTGCCGTCGTCGGCATCGGTGCCACCGACTTCTCCAAGGACTCCGGCCGCAGCGAACTGCGCCTGGCCGCGGAGGCGGTGCGGGCGGCGCTGGCCGACGCCGGACTGCGCCCTGCCGACGTCGACGGCCTGACCTCCTTCACGATGGACACCAACACCGAGATCGCCGTCGCCCGTGCGGTGGGCATCCCGAGCCTGAAGTTCTTCTCCCGCGTCCACTACGGCGGCGGCGCGGCCTGTGCCACCGTGCAGCAGGCGGCCATGGCCGTCGCCACGGGGGTCGCGGAGGTCGTGGTGGTGTACCGGGCGTTCAACGAACGCTCCGGTGCGCGGTACGGCCAGGTCGACACCGCGCTGTCCAGCCAGGTCAATTCCTCCGGCACCGACTACGCCTTCTCCTATCCACACGGTCTGAGTACTCCGGCGTCGTTCGTGGCGATGGCGGCCCGGCGCTACATGCACGTCACCGGCACCACCAGTGCGGACTTCGGGAAGGTCGCCGTCGCCGCGCGCAGGCACGCCGCGACGAACCCGCAGGCCTTCTTCCACGGCAAGCCGATCACCCTCGAGGATCACCAGAATTCGCGGTGGATCGCGGAACCGCTGCACCTGCTCGACTGCTGTCAGGAGTCCGACGGTGGTGTCGCACTCGTCGTCACCACCACCGAACGGGCCCGGGACCTGCCGCAGCCGCCGGCCGTGGTGGCGGCCGCCGCGCAGGGCAGCGGACCGGACCAGTACATCATGGCCAGCTACTACCGGGACGGGCTGACGGGGCTGCCCGAGATGGGTGTCGTCGGCCGCCAGTTGTGGGAACAGTCCGGCCTGAGCCCGCAGGACGTGCAGACGGCCGTGCTCTACGATCACTTCACCCCGTACGTGCTCATGCAGCTCGAGGAACTCGGCTTCTGCGCGCCCGGCGAGGCGAAGGACTTCGTCGCCGACGGCGCGATCGAGCTCGGCGGCCGGCTGCCGCTCAACACCCACGGCGGTCAGCTCGGTGAGGCGTACATCCACGGGATGAACGGCATCGCCGAGGGGGTGCGTCAGCTCCGCGGCACCTCCGTCAATCAGGTTCCCGACGTGGAGAACGTACTGGTCACCGCGGGCACCGGGGTGCCGACGTCGGGACTGGTGCTGACGCGGGCCTGAGGGCGGTGACTCCTGCCCGGACCCGGAAGGATCCAGCGGGACATCACGGCCGGGAATCGAGCGGGACGGTATAAGTAGGACATGAATTCCGCCTCACACTCAGGCCGCGGCGACGCGGGCCGCGACGCCGACTGGGACGGCCCGGCGCCGTCCATGGCGCCGGCGGACCTGCTGCACGACCCGCCGGTCACCCAGCGCGGGGCGCGCCGCCGTGCCGAGCTGATCGCAGCGGCGCGGGTCGTCTTCGAACGGTCCGGATTCCTCGACAGCAAGCTCACCGACATCACGCGTGAGGCCAAGTGCTCGACGGGGTCCTTCTACACCTACTTCAACAACAAGGAGGAGGTGTTCGCAGCCGTCCTCCAGGAGGCCCAGGAGGACATGCTGCACCCGGGGATGGGCCGGGTCGCCGGGACCGACGATCCCTACGCGGTGCTCGAGGCCAGCAACCGGGCGTACCTCGAGGCGTACCGGCGCAACGCCCGTCTGATGGTGCTGCTCGAGCAGGTTGCCAGCATCGATCCGCGGTTCCGGGAGCTGCGGCGCCGGCGCGGTGAGACCTTCATCCGCCGCAATGCGCGCAGCATCGCGGACCTGCAGAAGCGGGGCATCGCCGATCCGGAGATCGATCCGATGCTCGCCTCGCGTGCGCTGTCGGGCATGGTCAGCCGCCTGGCCTACTCGACGCTCGCACTGGGCGACGGCGACGGTGTGGATTTCGACGTGCTGGTGTCCACTTTGACGCGGCTGTGGGCGAACGCCCTGCGGATTCCGGAGCGAGCCGCCGCAACTACTTGAACTTGAAGTCTGATTCAACTAAACAGGGGGGACCATCCCGCGACGAGAGGAACGCCCCGTGCACGTCGAAGACAAGGTTGCCGTTGTCACCGGAGCCGGGAACGGAATCGGCGCGGCACTCGCTGCCCGGCTCGTAGCCGCGGGAGCACGGGTGCTCGTCGCCGACCTCGACGGCGACGCCGCGCGCCGGGTGGCCCGCGAACTCGATCCGGAGGATGCCGGTCTGGCCGTGGGCGTCGGTGCCGACGTCTCCGATCCCGACCGCATCCGCGAGATCGTCGATCGCGCCGAGGCCGACCTCGGTCCCGTGGCGCTGTACTTCGCCAATGCCGGGATCGCGGGCGGAGCGGGACTCGAAGCCGACGAAGCCGCCTGGGATCGGGCGCTCGATGTGAATCTGCGCGCGCACGTGCGTGCCGCGCAGCTGATGGTGCCGCGGTGGCTCGAGCGTGGGGAGGGCTACTTCGTGAGCACCGCCTCCGCCGCGGGACTGCTCACCCAGATCGGGTCGGCGACCTACTCGGCCACCAAGCACGCCGCCGTCGGATTCGCCGAGTGGTTGTCGGTCACTTACGGCGGCAGGGGAATTGGTGTCAGTTGTGTGTGCCCCATGGGGGTGAACACCCAGTTGCTGCACGAGGGTGAGACCGCCGGCGACAGCCTGGGCGCGGCGGCCACGCGGGCCGTCACCTCCGCGGGCGCGGTCCTCGAACCGGCCGACGTCGCGGAAGTGGTACTCGCGGGTGTCGAGGCCGAGCAGTTCCTGATCCTGCCGCACCCCGAGGTCCTCGACATGTACCGGATGAAGGGGGCCGACTACGACCGCTGGCTCGCCGGAATGCGGCGCTACCAGGAACGTTTGCTGGCCGGAATCTGACGGACCGGGAAAACCGCTCGAAACCTGTCGGAGGTCTGTAGCACACTGGGGCGCACATCCGACGACGGGGAGGACTCATGGCCGACGCCATAGTCGCCGAGGGGTTGATCAAGAGGTACGGACAGGTCACAGCCCTCGACGGAATCGATCTGCGAGTCCCGGAAGGGACGGTGACGGCGCTGCTCGGGCCCAACGGTGCCGGCAAGACGACCACGGTGCGGGTGCTCACCACCCTGCTCGTGCCGGACGAGGGCCGGGCCACCGTAGCGGGACTCGACGTCGTCGCCGATGCGCGCGCTCTGCGTTCGCGCATCGGCGCCTCGGGCCAGTACGCCGCGGTCGACGAATACCTGACCGGCTTCGAGAATCTCGAAATGGTCGGCCGCCTCTACCATCTGGGCATCAAACGCAGCCGTGAACGGGCCCGTGAACTGCTCGAGCAATTCGACCTGGTCGAAGCCGGGGACCGTCCGGTCAAGGGTTACTCCGGCGGCATGCGCCGCCGCCTCGACCTCGCCGGTGCGCTCGTGGCACGACCACCGGTGCTGTTCCTGGACGAACCCACCACGGGTCTGGATCCGCGGGCCCGGCTCCAGCTGTGGGAGGTCATCGACCACCTCGTCGCCCAGGGAACGACGCTGCTGCTCACCACGCAGTACATGGAGGAGGCGGAGCGGCTCGCGGACCGGATCGCAGTCATCGACCGGGGCGTCGTGATCGCCCGCGGCACCGCCGACGAACTCAAGAGCCTCGTCGGTGGGGAACGCATCGAGTTGGGAATCGCCGACGCCGCGACGATCCCGGTGGTACGCCGCGAACTCGACGATCTCGCCGTCGGCGAGATCCAGGTCGACACGGGCTCCGGTCGCGTCACCGTGCCGGTCAGCGACACCGGCTCGACCGGCAGCGGCACCGAAGCGCTGGCCACGGCGCTCGGCCGGCTCTCCGTGGCCGGGGTCCGGGTCACCGATGTGGCACTGCGCAAACCGACGCTGGACGACGTGTTCCTCGCCCTGACCGGGCACGAGGCGGACGAGAAGATCGAGGAGGCGGTGGGATGAACGCGGCTCAGATGATGGTGTCGGACGGCGTCACCATCGCCAAGCGCAATGTCATCAAGATCAAGCGGGTGCCCGACCTGATCGTCTTCACGATGCTCTCGCCGATCATGTTCGTGTTGCTGTTCGCTTACGTGTTCGGCAGCGCGATCCAGGTTCCGGGGATGTCCTACCGCGAGTTCCTCATCGCCGGCATCTTCACCCAGACGGTGATCTTCGGCGCCACCTGGACCGGTCTCGGCATGGTCGAGGACCTGCAGAAGGGCATCATCGACCGGTTCCGCTCGCTGCCCATGGCACCGTCGGCGGTGCTGGTGGGCCGCACCTCCACCGACGTACTCATCAACGTGCTCAGCCTGGTGGTCATGTCGCTGACGGGCCTGCTCGTCGGGTGGCGGATCCACTCGTCGTTCGGGGAGGCCCTCGCCGGATACGCGTTGCTGTTGCTGTTCGCCTACGCGCTGTCCTGGGTGATGGCGGTGGTGGGGATGTGGATCCGCACCCCGGAGGTGTTCAACAACGCGAGTTTCATGGTGATCTTCCCGCTGTCGTTCGTCGCCAACACCTTCGTCGACATCTCCTCGCTGCCACCGGTGCTGCAGACGATCGCGGAATGGAACCCGGTGTCGGCGCTGACGCAGGCTGTGCGGGAGCTGTTCGGCAACACCAATCCGATGATGCCCGTCTCGGATGCGTGGCCGTTGCAGAACCCGATCCTCGCGTCGCTGCTGTGGACGGCCGCCATGCTGATCGTGTTCGTGCCCTTCGCGATCCGTCGCTACCAGAAGGCCGTCAGCCGCTGAGGGACCTTGGACCGGAGACTCAGGTCCCCGGTCGGCGCCGGATGTCCCAAGGAGCCGGAGCGAGGCCGGTCCGCGTGGGATAGTGGGCCTGCCGAGCCAGGACAGGGAAGCAGGCCGACATGGACGAAGCGACCGGGAGAGACCGATGAGCGGGCCGGTGATCGACCCGCGTCGCTACGATGCGGTGATCTTCGACCTCGACGGAGTGGTCACCGACACCGCAGCGGTACACGCCGCGGCCTGGGCGCAACTGTTCGACCGGTATCTCGCACAGCGTCCCGACCACGACGGTGAGAACCACCGTGAGTTCACCGACGAGGACTACCGCAAATTCGTCGACGGCAAGCCGCGTGTCGACGGCGTCGCGGACTTCCTGGCCTCGCGCGGGATCACGTTGCCGTGGGGGAATCCCGACGACGGCCCGGATGTGGAGACCGTGTGTGGCCTCGGTGCCCGCAAGGACGAGATGTTCCGGGAGCGCATCCATCGCGACGGTGTCCCGGTGTTCGAGTCCAGTGTCGAGCTCGTGCGCCGGGTGCAGGAGGCCGGACTCGACACCGCGGTCGTCACCTCGAGCCGCAACTGCGCCCTCGTGCTCGAATCCGCCGGGCTCGCCGATCTGTTCGGCGTCCGGGTCGACGGCGTGGTCTCCGACGAACTGGGGCTGCCCGGCAAGCCCGACCCGGCAGCCATGCTCGAGGCCGCACACCGGCTCGGAGTCCGGCCGGCCCGGTCCGTCGTCGTCGAGGACGCGGAGGCGGGCGTCGCCGCGGGCCGACGCGGGGGATTCGGGCTCGTCGTCGGCGTGGACCGCGTCCACCATCGCGAGGAACTGCAGCGCCGGGGCGCCGACGTGGTGGTCGAGGACCTTGCCGAGCTGGTGGTGCGCACCGGTGACCGCCGGATGTCCCAGATTCCGGATGGTCTGGCGTCGTTCCAGCAGCTGACTGCACTCCTCGGCAAACGTCGGCCGGCAGTCTTCCTCGACTTCGACGGCACGCTCTCCGAGATCGTGAACGATCCCGCGGCTGCCGCGCTGGTCGACGGCGTGTCGGCGGTGCTGTCTGCCCTCGCGAGCGAATGCACCGTGGCCGTCGTCTCCGGACGGGACCTCGCCGATGTGCAGACCCGGGTCGGACTGCCGGGTCTGTGGTACGCGGGAAGTCATGGCTTCGAACTGACCGGACCCGACGGGCAGCACCGGCAGCACGATGCGGCGATGGCCGCCGTGCCCAGCCTCGAACGGGCCGCCGTCGCGCTGCAGGAACGGCTCGACGACGTGCCGGGTGTCGTGATCGAGCACAAGCGGTTCACCGTGGCCGTGCACTACCGCAACGTCCCCCCGGACCGGGCCGACGGGCTCGTCGCCGCGGTGCGCGAGATCGCCGCCGAGGACCGTCTCCGTGTCACGACCGGCCGCAAGGTCGTCGAGCTCCGCCCCGATGTCGACTGGGACAAGGGCCGAGCCCTCGAATGGGTGCTCGAGCACGTGCGCGACGACGACAACCCGATCCCGGTCTACATCGGTGACGACATCTCGGACGAGGACGCGTTCGACGCGCTTGCCGGCACCGGACTCGGAATCGTGGTGCGCCACACCGAGGACGGTGACCGCCGGTCGGCAGCGCAGTTCTCGCTGGACGGTCCCGAACAGGTCCGCCGGCTGCTGCAGCAGCTCGCCGAACTCTGGGGCGAGAACCAGGAGGTCGGTCCGCGCCACGACGCCTGGACGCTGTACTTCGAGGGTTACGATCCGCCGGCCGAGAAGCTGCGCGAGGCCGTGTGCACCGTCGGCAACGGGTACTTCGCCACCCGTGGCTGCGCCCCCGAATCCCGGGCCGGTGCCGTGCACTATCCCGGCACGTACGCCGCCGGGATATTCAACCGCCTGACGGACGAGGTGGCGGGTCGCACCATCGACAACGAGAGCATGGTGAACCTGCCGAACTGGCTGCCGGTCACCTTCCGCATCGACGGCGGACAGTGGTTCGACATCGACGCCGTCGACGTGCGGGAGTACTGCCAGTACCTCGATCTGCGCCGGGCCGTGCTCACCCGACGGTTGCGTTTCCGCGACGCTGCGGGCCGCACCACGACGGTCGTGCAGCGACGGTTCGTCGCGATGCACCAGCCGCACGTGTGCGGCCTCGAGACGACGATCGTCCCGGAGGACTGGACGGGACGGCTCGAGATCCGGTCGGAAATCGACGGCGCGGTCCGCAACACCCTCGTCGAACGCTACCGCCACCTGGACGGCAACCACCTGCGGCTGCTGCACACCGCCCGGCTGTCCGAGGACTCGGTGTGTATGACGGTGCTGACCAACCAGTCCCGGATTCCCGTCGCGGTTGCTGCCCGCAGCACCCTGTGGCGTGACGGCGAACGCGTGCCTGCCGAGTACACCCTTCTCGATTCGGGCGGACGGGTCGGACACGTCATCGCGCTCGACGTGGCGGCTCGCCAGCCCGTGACCCTGGAGAAGATGGCGACCCTGTTCACCGGGCGTGACCTTGCGATGTCCGAGCCGTCGGAGGAAGCGGCACGCAGGCTGGCCCGCACGGGGCGCTTCGAGGAAACACTCGAGGGACATGTGCTCGCCTGGGTGCACCTGTGGGACCGGGTGGACATCTTCCTGGGTGGCGACGGCGAAGGCCTGCGCATCGTGCGGTTGCACCTGCTGCAGATGTTGCAGACACTGTCGCCGAACACCGCCGAGCTCGACGTCGGTGTTCCGGCGCGGGGCCTGCACGGTGAGGCGTATCGCGGGCACATCTTCTGGGACGAGCTGTTCGTGCTGCCGGTGCTGAACCTGCGGTTGCCGGGACTGACCCGCTCCCTTCTGCGCTACCGGTACCGCCGGCTGGACGAGGCCCGCCGCGCGGCGCGGGAGGCGGGGCACGTCGGTGCGATGTACCCGTGGCAGTCGGGCAGCGACGGGCGTGAGGAGAGCCAGCAGGTACACCTCAACCCGAAGTCGGGCCGGTGGAATCCCGATGCCAGCTGGCGCCAGCACCACATCGGGGTCGCGGTCGCACACAACGTGTGGCAGTACTACCAGGTGACCGGGGACCTCGGGTTCCTCGCGGACTACGGTGCCGAGATGCTGGTGGAGATCGCCCGGTTCTTCGTCGACATCGCCACCTACGACCACGCTCGCGATCGATACGTCATCCGGGGCGTCATCGGCCCCGACGAGTTCCATTCCGGTTACCCGGACGCGCCGTTCGACGGGATCGACAACAACGCCTACACCAATGTCATGGCGGTGTGGGTGATCCTGCGGGCTCTCGATGCGCTGGAGATCATCCCGCTGCGGATGCGCACCGAACTGGTCGACACCCTCGGCCTGACCGCTCGCGAGACGGCGCGCTGGGAGGATGTCAGCCGCCGCATGTTCGTGCCCTTCCACGATCAGGTCATCAGCCAGTTCGAAGGCTACGGGGACCTCGCCGAACTCGACTGGGAGGGATACCGGCGCCGGCACGGCGACATCCAGCGTCTGGACCGGCTCCTCGAGGCCGAGGGTGACGACGTCAACCGCTACCGCGCCTCCAAGCAGGCCGACGTGCTCATGCTGTTCTACCTGCTGTCGGCGGACGAACTGCGGGAGTTGTTCGAGCGGCTCGGCTACGAGCTGACGGGTGAGACCATCCCGCGGACGATCGACTACTACATGGCACGGACGTCGCACGGATCGACGCTGAGCGCGGTCGTCCACTCGTGGGTGCTGGCGCGGGCCCACCGTGGTCAGGCCATGGAATTCTTCGACCGCGTGCTGGCCTCCGACATCGCCGACATCCAGGGTGGCACCACGTCGGAGGGGATCCATCTCGCGGCCATGGCCGGCAGCGTCGACCTGCTGCAGCGTTGCTTCTCCGGTCTCGAGGTGCGCGGTGACCGCCTGGTCTTCGGCCCGCAGTGGCCGGAGGAACTCGGAGTGCTCGCATTTCCGATCTTCTATCGGGGACACCACCTGCAGGTGCGGATCTCCGGCCGTCAGGTCGAGGTCAGTGCGGGGGCGGGCATCCAGCGGCCGATCGAGATCGAGTGCCGGGGCCGGGTCGAACGCCTGCATCCGGGCGACACGGTCCGGATGCTGTGACGGTCCGGCAACCGGTCAGAGCGGGCTCTCGAGCCACGAGTAGTCGACCCCCACCCAGCCGCCGGCCAGGCTGAGGGTGCCGAGCAGCCACAGGGTCATGATCACGATCGCGCCGGTCGTGAGCGCCCCCGCGCCCCGCACCACCAGCGACTGCTGCCCGAACCAGTGCATGAACCGGTCGTAGCGGCCCCGCGCGAAGTGCAGCAGACGGTGTGCCCAGGCGAACTCCGAGGCCAGGATCCCGAGGCCGGCGAAGACGATGAGCCAGCCCGGGCCGGGGTAGGGGATGGCCACGATGCCGGCCAGGAACACCAGTGTTCCGAAAGTCCCGACGGTGATGCGGTACGTCAGGTTCAGCGAGGGACGCCTCTCGATGCGCCGACGCCAGCGGAGCCACCGCTGCTTCAGTCGGCGCAACGATGATGCCGGGGTCCGGGTCTCGGCCCGGCCGGGCGCAACCGCGTGCCCACTCCGTCCTTCACTCACGATCTACCGAGCCTGCTTCTCGTCATACCAGGGGTGCCGTGCACGGCAGGGTCGACCTTCAGTCTACCGGTGACCGGCGGTCACGGCGGAGCCCGGGAACGCGGACCTGCACGTCGCGGGCCGTTGCGCCGGCCGGTCAGGCTGCCGCGACATCCGTCGGAACGCGGCCGGCGGCGGTGAGCCGGTCCAGGTAGGCGGTGAAGACGGCGCCGAGGGCCACCGCGGTGTCGATCGTGTCGAGTCCGTGTATCGCCCCGACGAAGCACTCGTAGACGAGGGCGGCCGCCTGCGACGGGAACAACCCGCCCTCGTCGGCGGTGAGCACCCGCACCGCGTCGTCCACGCTGCTCGCCACCGTGCCGGACACCGACCCGTGCAGCGGCACGTCGGCCGCCGCAGCGACCAGAGCCCCCGCGAGCGCGGAGGAGGGGAACGCCACCGCGGTCGGCGCGATCACCCGACGGAACATCGTTACGTTCGCCATGTCGAACCTCCCGTGGAATCTCCCGAGCCGTTCGGTCGAGTGGTACCCGTACGGGCACGCTCTACACAGTGCCGGAGGGGTCCGACAAGTTCGGTGGCCGACGAGTCATGCCGCCAGGGCACGCCGGGCGGCGGCACGTCCGGCCCGCATGAACTCCGCCCAGTCCCGGGTGCCGAGGAACTGCCGGTAGAAGCCGACGCCCCGCACCTTCGCGTACGGAACCGGCTCGACCATCGTGACGTCGGAGGCCGCGCGCAGCCGCGCCAGGTTCTCCCGTGCCAGCTCGACCTGCTGGGACGTACGGACCTGAGAGGCGATGTAGAGGATGCTCGCGCGACGTTCGGCCCACCCGGTGGCGTCCTCGCCTTCGAAGCCGGGCGGATAGAAGCCGTTCACGCCGAGGGTCACCTCGCACGGCTGTTCGAGGTCGAGCAGCGGGTGGACGGGGAAGATGTCGACGATCCCGCCGTCGCACCAGTGGAACCCTCCGAGCTCCACGGGGGCGACGAACAGGGGCAACGCGACCGCCATGTGCACGGCCCGCGCCACCGGCAGGTCGGGATACGTTCGCGGCCCGAGGTACTCGAGGCGGTTCTGCTCGATGTTCCAGATCGGCGCGTAGGCGGGCACGGGCATCGCGGCGAGCGTCATGTCGCCGAGCAGACGCCGGTACGTGGCCTCGAGCGCATCGCCGCGCAGGATGCCGGCGAAGCCGCGGCCCACGGTCGGTGCGACGGTGAGGAGCCGTCGCCAGTCGACGTCGACATAGTCCGCGGGGTCGAGCGCGAGGGTGAATGCCGCGACCTCGTCGGCGGGGACGCCCGCTGCGATCGGGAAGCCGAAGAGCGCGGAACCGGAGCACACCGAGACGACCGACGGCCGGATCCCACCTTCCTCCAGGGCGCGGGCCACCCCGACCAGCGAGGCGAGCGCTCCGCTGCCCCCGGTCGCGGCCAGCGCAATCCGATCGCCCTCCCGGATCCGGACCCGGAAGGGCTCGAACGGGGGAAACGGATGCAGTTCCCGGTCCAGCGTGCCCGACGGGCGCTGCAGGGCTGCCCGCGCGACGTCGACGAGGAATCCGGTGTCGGTGCGCACGCCTTCGACCACGTCCCGGCCGCGGGCGAGAACATCGAAGTACTGGCGCACCCGGAAGATGTCGAGAACGGTGTCGAGCATGCCTCGACTGTGCGCGCGAGCCGCGGCGCGGACCAGGGTCCTCGGACCCGAATCCGAGCCGACGTGGGCGCGGTGCGGCGGATCACCGACGCGGCGGCAGCTACCGGCCGGGGACGTGGCCCGGCGAGGTCGCGGCACGGAGCTGATAGCGGCGCTCGGCGTAGTCCAGGTCGTCGCGCCACAGCCGGGTGGCCGTGCGCTGCATGAGGGGGCGGAGGGCGGCGGCGACGCGCCGGGTGGCGATGCCGAACCCCGGGCGCGGGGAATCGGCGACGACGGCCTCGACGATCGCGGTGCGGGGACGGCCGTCCGGGCCGGTGCCCCGCGGGGTCGCGTGGGTCTCGACCACGCTGCCGACGCCTTCGCCCGAGACGATGCGCATGACGACGGTGCGCGGTTCGGGGCTGGTGAACTCGGCACGGACCGGAACCCCGATCCGGCCGGCGACCCGGAAGGTGACGTCGACGAGGAATCGGTCCTCTCCGTCCGGGCTGCCGTGGGTGGAGGGTGCCTCGACCACCTCGAGGTGGGCGAACGAGTACGGATGGAACCAGGCGCCGTGCCACGGGTCGAGGCGGTTGGCGACGATGTCGTCGGGTTCGCACACCCCGACGAGGGTGGCGACGGCTGCGATGCGGGACTCGGCGGTCGGACGCTCGGGGACGACGGGAAGTTCCGTCGGTGTCTCGCCGCCGACGTGGTCGAGCCGGACCCATACGAGCACCCCGTCGTCGTGACTGGGGAAGGGTTTCCAGCCGTACGCGCCCGCGGCGTCGATGCGCAGACCGTGCCAACGGCAGATCAGCGCACCACAGTCCACTGCCGCCAGCGACATCGGCGCGCCGAGGTGAGGGCACGCGCCGGGTCCGACGATCACCTGATCGCCGTCGCGCCAGGCGACGAGCTCGACATCGGCGACGGTGATGCCGAAGGGACGTTCCGTACCGATGTCCCGACTGGCGGCTACGACGTACCAGTTGCCGGAGGGCCGGCGCTGCGAGCGGTCGAGGATGGCGTTGATCAGTTCGGGCCGGGCGCCCCGGTAGGTGGGCGCCTGTGCGGCCCAGCGGTCCGGATCCATGGGCTGGACGGGCCACGTGGCGGGCCAGCGACGGTACAGCGGATCGAGCACGCTCATGCGGGACGCCTTTCCAGGGCGGCGAGCCGGCGCAGGACCGTCGAGCGGCCCCGGGTGGGAACCGTGTACAGGTCGTGGCCGGCGATGTTCCATTGGGCGAGAAGGGAATTGGCGGCCTCCCACCCCGTGGTGGCCGCACGTTCCATGAGGGCGACCGGCAGGTCGATCCGGATGCCGTCGCCGGCGAGCATCAGCCGCTCGTGCGGGGTGCGGACGGTCGGCCGCTGCGCGAAATCGCCCACCCCGAACAGGGGGCAGTCCTGGCGCCACAGCGTGCGTTCCTCGACGACGCGGGCGGCGGCCGTCTCCGGATAGATCGCGTGCAGGCGCGCGAGCACCTGCGCCTGCACATCCTCGGGCGAACGCGATTGGCCGACTCCGTCGCCCGTGGCGGCGTACGCGTGCAGCTCCACGACCGAACCGCCCGTGCGTGCGGCCCAGGCGCGGGCCTCCTCCTCGTAGCGCTCGAGCACGCTGATGTTGTCGAGCGGGCGCAGGCCGCCGGTGCCGAGGAATGCCGGGCGGTCCGCGGCGACGGGACGGTCCAGCCAGAGCCGCTGCACCAGGAACGGGGGAGCGGACCGCAAGTGCTGCACCTGCGAGCGCCATCCGGAATCGCCGAGGTCGGGCGAGGCGTCGACGAGGGCGCGCAATCCGGCCACATCGAGGGCGAGGACGAGGCCATCGGCGTCGGTGCTGCCGCCGGTGTCGTCGTGGATGCGGAAGGTGCGGGTGCCGCCGGGTTCGATGCCGGTCACCGCGGTGGCGGTCCGGATGCGCGCGCCGTGGCCCTCGAGATACCGGCCCAGCGGTCCCCACAGGGCGGTGTCGAAATTGCCGGTGGCGACGTCGAACAGCAGGCCCTCCGCGGAGCCGAGGAAGTAGATGTGGAACATCGTGGCCAGCTCGGCGGCCGACATTCCGGCCGGGGGAGCGAAGAAGCTGCGCGAGAACACCTCGAACGCCAGGTGATTGGCTGCCTCCGGAAAGCGGATGCGCTGCAGGAACGTCTGGGCGTCGACGCCGTCGAGCCGGTCGTAGATCTCCGGCACGGACACGGTCGCGAGCGGAGCCGCGGCCCGCACGTCGATGCGCACCAGGTCCTGCAGCCGGAACGTGGGGCTGCGCAGCGCGAACACCAGAGCGTTCCACGGTGGGGTGTTGGGAATTCCGCGAAAGGTGTCGCGCCGGCCCGCGCCGTCGACGAGCGGATAGTCGTCGACCGCCGTCAGCCGCTGCAGATCGGGGTCGGTCCGTCGCAACAACCGGCGCAGGTTGTAGTACTGCCGGAAGAAGGCGTGGAACCCGCGGTTCATGGCGAGCCCGGTGCCGTCGTCGAGACGCTCACGCCACCCGCCGACCCGCCCGCCCAGGTATGCCTCGCGTTCGAGTACCTCGACTTCCACGCCGCGCTCGGCGAGCGCGGTGGCGGCTGTCAGTCCTGCGATGCCGGCGCCGACGACCACCACGCGGGGCCGCTGCGGCAGATGCCCGGTGTCGGGCGCACCCCTGACGGCGGGGTGGTGGGCGATCCGTGGGTCGCTGCCGACGGCACCGTTCATGTAATTGCCTCCTGCGGCGCCGGTGTGGGACCGGCCGTCGTGGTCGAACAGTGGCGAGCCCGAGCCTACCGCGACGATGTCCGTTGCGGCGGTCGACGAGGTCAGCCGCGGAGGCGTGCCGCGTGCGACGCGGCAGCTTCGAGGTGCTTGTCCGCCGTACTCAGATCCAGATGGGCGTCGCTGAGGCTGTCGATGACCTCCCGCAGGTTGGCTTCGCCGGTGTCGTCGTCCGGCGCCGGCTCCACCAGGTCGAACGCGTCGGCGAGGGAACGCACCCGCCGGTCCAGGTCCTGCAGATCCGTGCGCAGTTCGGCGACCTGCCGGAGGAGATCGTTCATCGTGCCCCTCTCCGTGCGGCCGGTGATCGTCCGGGCGCGAACATGCCGCCGCACGCTCACGGTAAGCCGGACCCGGCGGCGTTCGCGGCGGAACGGGCACTCGGTTCACGGCGCGGGGACCGGGCCGGACCGGTCGGCATCCTGGGTACGGCGGGCCGGGGCACGAGGGCATAGACTCGGCTGAGCGCATCCGGAGTCGAACCATACGACACCGGGGTCGCTGGATCGGCTGAAATCTCGGCAGGCGCGCACTTCTCCGGGGAGCGCAGCCGGGTGGGAGAAGCGTGAACAGACACTCTGCTCTGGCCCTTCCGGTCCTGCTCTGTGTCGCCGGTTGCACGGACGGCGGCGGACCGCAGATGCCCTCGTCGCCGCCCGCGACCGTCCTGGCGGCCGCCGCGTGCGACGTCGCCGAGAGCGCCGGACACCGCTACGTCTCCTCCGTCGGTCGCAACGGCCGCTACTTCGAGGATCAGCACGGTGACCCGATTTCGATCCGCGGGGACTCGCCGTGGTCCGGCATGGCGGACTGGTCGCCCGAGCAGGCCGAGCTGTACTTCGCGAATCGCGCGGCGCACGGATTCGACGCCGCCATCATCTCCGCGATCGCCGTCCCCGACAACGGCGGGCCGAACGAGAACGGAGCCACCTTCGACGGCATCGAGCCGTTCGTCGACGGCGACATCACCGCATGGAACGAGCCGTACTGGGAACGCGTCGACGAGTACGCCCGAATCGCTTGCCGGTACGGAAACACGTTGTTCCTGTACCCGATCGACGGATGGAACCTCTCCAGCGTGTTCGCCTCGACAACCCCCGAACAGGCGGAGGTCTACGGCCGGATGATCGCACAGCGATACGCTCGGTTCCCGAACATCGTGTGGCTGACCGGCGGTGACTATTCGCCCGACACGGACGATCCCGCCGCCGGTGCCGAATCCGACCGGGTCCTGCGCGCCGTGCTCGAAGGGATCAGGGCGGCCGGCTCCGACAGGCCGTTCTCGATACAACTCGGGCCCCAGAAATCGCTCTCCACGGACAACCCGTTCTGGGAACCACTGGTGGACTGGAACTTCGTCTACACCTACCTGCCGACCTACGAGGCGGTGCTGGACGGGTACGAGCGACCGGCAGGCATCCGGGATCCACGTCCTGCAGTGTTCGCCGAGGGCAACTACGAGGGCGAGAACAACCAGCCCGAGACCGCCCCGACGACCGACGAGACGCTTCGCCGCCAAGCCCTCTGGGCGTTGACATCCGGCTCCCCGGGGGAATTCCGTGGCTCCGACGACTGGGAGTTCCGGGACGGCTGGGAAGCGCGCCTCGATACCCCCGCCGTCACGCAACTCCGAGCCATCCGGGACCTGTGGGCGTCGTGGGCGTGGTGGCAGTTGGTGCCGGACGTCGACGAGCCGTTCGTCCTCGACGGGCGCGGGACCCGCTCGACGGACGACGAGATGGTGGACGTCCTGGACAACGACTATGTCACCGCTGCACGTACGCCGGACGGCTCCCTCGCCGTCGTCTATGTGCCGACGGAGCGGACGATCCGGCTCGCGCTCTCCCTGATCCCGCAGGGAGCGCGCTACGCCTGGATCGATCCCGCCGATGCCGCGGCGCCCTCGTTGCCGGCGCAGGTGGACCGGGACGGAAACGTGTCCACGCCGGGATCGAACTCCGGTGGCGCCGGAGATTGGCTGTTGGTGATCACCGGCTGATGCGGGCCCGGGGTGGGTGCTTCCGGTGGGCTGCCGGGACTGCCCGAACCGTCGTTAATGCCGGATATGCGGCACGTTTGCCTCTTCCGGACCCGGGTAAACGGGGGGCGTACGGCTGGTGGAGATCGACGACCATCGGCGACCGCCGGTGACACGGCGGGACGGCCCCGGCACATGCAGGACCGTGTAGAAGTGCCGGCCGTAATTCCCGATCCCCTCGGAAGGACAACACTGATGACGTACAGCGGATACCCGGACCCGGGTGGACGGAGCACCGACCCGCTCACCGAGCAACCCTTCACCTCCCCGGACGGGCCGATACCGGAGCCCCGGCACCGTCTCGACGAGTATCGGACGGCACGCGGCGAACCGGACGATGCCTCGTCGGCGCAGGTCGCACAGGAACAGGCCGGCCGGGTCGCCGGTCGAGCCGCGGACGCAGGCCGGGATGTGGCCGGAACGGCCGGCGATCAGGCCGCCCGGGTGAAGAACGAAGCGACTGCGCAGGCCCAGGACGTGCTGCGACGCACCCGGGACGAGCTGACCGACCAGGCCGCTCGACAGCAGAAGAAGGTCGCCGAGGGGTTGCGCACGCTCGGAGCACAGTTCGGCTCGATGGCGCGTGACTCGGAGCAACCCGGCATGGCCGGCGACCTCGTCCGTCAGGCGGCCGATCGAGCGGACACCGTCGCCTCCTGGCTCGAGCAGCGAGAGCCGGGTGGAGTCCTGCACGAGGTCAGCGGTTTCGCTCGGCGCCGGCCGGGGGCCTTCATCGCCCTCGCTGCGGGAGCGGGATTCGTCCTGGGCCGGCTCGGTCGCGGACTGAAGGACGCGGACTCCGGATCTGATTCCGCGACAAGGGATTCCTCCGCTTCGTACTCGTCGGCGCCCCATTCTGCGGTGCCACAGCCTCCAGGGGTCGCGCACCCCGGCTTCACCGCCGCCGATCCCGGCGCCGGCGGGCCCGCCGGATACGCGTACCCGGCACAGGGACCCGGCACGTCGGTGCCCGGAACGTATCCTGCGGGACCCGCGACGGGCGCGCCGATGCCCGGCGGCTACTCGGCGCCGGGGACAGGCACCCCGCCGCCCGGCGGATACGCACCGCCGTATCCCGGTGGTGAGGTGTGGCCGTGACTCTTCCTCCCACAGACCACAATCGAGCTGGCGACCAGCGCTCCCTGGGCGAGTTGCTCGCCGATGTCAGCGGTGACCTGTCCACTCTGATGCGGCAGGAGCTGGCACTGGCGAAGGCCGAGGCGACCCAGACCGCGACCCGTGCCCGCAAGGGCGCCGGCATGCTTGCCGGCGCCGCGGTGGCGGCGCACTTCGTGCTGCTGTTCCTGTCCATCGCCGCATGGTGGGCGCTGGGCAACGCGATCGGCCGCGGCTGGTCGGCGCTCGTCGTGACCGTCGTATGGGCGGTGGTCGCGACGCTGCTGGCCGTGCTGGGACGCTCGGAGATGGCTCGCGCCAGAGGACTTCCCCGCACCACCGAAACCCTTTCCCAGGTGCCCGGAGCACTTGCCCCTCATCCTCAGGAGAAGCGATGACGAACACCGATGATCCGGATCGGATCCGCGCCGAAATAGACCGTACGCGACGCAGCCTCAGTGCCGACGTCGACACTCTCGCCGATCGGGCGCGGCCCTCGACGATCGCCCGGCGCAAGGTCGGCGGGATCGGCGGCTCGCTGTCCCGGATGCGGGACAGGGTCATGGGCACGGCGCAGGACGCGACGTCGCAGTTGTCGGACACCGGCCGTTCGGCCGTGTCGTCGGCGACCGACGCGGCACGCGGCGTGCCCGCCACCGCGCAGCAGCAGGCGCAGGGCAATCCCCTGGCAGTCGGGCTGATCGCGTTCGGCGCCGGTCTCGTGGCCGCCGCGCTGGTGCCCGCCAGCCGGTCCGAGCAGCAGGCCGCCGTCGCGCTGAAGGAGACCGCGGAGCCCGCATTGCAGGAAGCCGCCGGCGCCGCCCAGGAAACCGCTCAGCGGCTCACGCAGCCCGCCCAGGAGGCGGCGCACGCTGTCGCCGCCACGGCTCGGGATGCGGCGACGACTGTCGCCGAGGAAGGTGCCGACGCTGCGCGTGCGGTGCAGGGCGACGCACGCGACGCCGCACACACCGTCCGCGACCAGCGCTGAGCCGACCTGGAAACGTCCCGCCCTGGCCGAGGGCGGGACGTTCTCGGTTCGGACCGACGTGTCGTCGTCGCGAGGAAGAACGCGATCCGGCTGTGCCGAGTCCTCGACGCCCCGGACGAGTCCGGTCCCCGTGACGTCAGATCATGACGGCGGCGATGGCGACAGCCACCAGAACGGATACCGCGATCGCGAGTCCGAGCAGCGCCGAACCGGTGACGGCCACCGTCATGGCTGCCGCTACCGCGCAAGCGACACCCGCCGTGCCGGACGTGTGCCGTAGACGCGAGCAGGACTCGCCGGCATCGTCGTTATCGGTCGGTAACCTGTGCCGACCCTCGAATGTATGGATCACTGATGTACCCCCTGCCGTACCACAGTGTGATCGCTCTCACATTATGCACTGATTTGTATCGCATCACAAAACGATGTCGCCAGTCGAACGCGTATCGCGTTCGTTGCGGTGTCTCTCGGGTTCGTGCACCCGGGGTGTGGATTCCGTCCGAGCGGGGTATCGGATACCGAGACGGCAGGAAAGGAGACGGGCGTATGGAGCCGAAACGGCAGGGCAACGACGAACCGCTGGTTGCGCATCCCACGATGGCTTTCGTGCTGGACGGCATGCTGCTACTGGCCGTGGCAGTGGTGGGGATGTGGATGTTCGGTTCGCTGCTGTGGGCAGTACTCGGTGGGATCTTCTGTGCGGCCACACACCTGTTGTGCAGGGCGACCGGGCACTGCGGCGCGGCCCCGACCGTTACGCAGGCGGAATCGCGGACATCGATCCCTGTGGCGGCAAGTGCCCCGGCCGAGGTCGCCCAGGCGGCTTGACGCTCTCGGCGCCGCACCCCGGCGACTGCTCCGCCGGTTCTGTGCCGGCAGCCGAGGCCGGCAGCCGAGTCCGAGTTCCACGGTCTCCGGTACAGACGCCACATCCGTTCCTGTCGACCGTCACGGACGACACCGATATGAACGTCGCGACGCCTTCGCCTCCCGGCCGGTGACGCCGTACCGAGATCACGCCCTGTGACCGGCGGGTCTACCGGACGGCGGCACGCGCCGAGGCGAGACCGGCCGCGAATCCGGTGACGACGGCCGCGTCCGGCAGCAGCACCGCGGACGACCAGGGGATCTGCGTGAGCGCTGCCTCTGCGGACGGGAATCGGGCACCGAGCAGACCGCCCACGAGGGCGGCGACCGTGTCGGTGTCCCCGCCGAGCGCGACGGCGGCGAGCATGGCGTCGACCGGCGACCGCACCGTGACGATGCAGTGCAGCACGGCGGCGACGGTGTCGTACGGTTCGAGCGAGACACCCGACGGTGCGGCACTCCAGCGGTCCGCCGCGACCGCGGCGAGGAGGTCCTCGAGAAGACGGCTACCACCGAATTCCCCGGTCGCGATGCGCGCCTCGTCGCGAGCTGCCTCGAGCAACCGCTGCGCGTCCGCGCCTTCCAGCGACCACGAGGCGCACGCCGAGATCACCGCTGCCGCGCACTGCGCGTCCGGTGACGGATGCGTCACCCGGGACAGATTCAGGGTGAGTGCGCGCCGGCGATCCGGGTCGTCGACCGGAACCGCCCAACCGGCCGGAAGAGCCCGCATCGCAGCACCGTTCGTGTCGCCACCGGCCTCGGGACGCCGGCCCGATTCGCGGAAGGTCCGGATCGCGGCCAGTGTGGAGGGCCCCATCCCCGGGACGGTCTCGGCGCGCTCGCTGAGCAGACGCAGGAACATCGAGCCCGGATCCTCGTTCGCGGCCGTTGTCAGCACCTCGGTCACGAGGAGGGTGAGCGCCGTGTCGTCCGACGTCACACCCCGGGGCCAGCCGGGCCGGACGGGCAGGGTTGCCGCCGTCCCGAGGTCGATGTCCGCCGCGGCCGCGCCCTCCCAGGGAACGCCGAACGCGTCGCCGCAGGCGTACGTGGTCAGCGCGGCCGCGATCCGGTCGCGGTAGGAGGTTGCGTCGAGTTCGTCCGTCACCGGTGCCGGTCCCTCTCCCTGGGCCAGATGTTCCGCACGTTACCGGAGGGCGCCCGCAGCCGGCCGGACACGGAACCGCTTCCGTGCGACGTTGCCCCGGCTTATCGTGGGTGTGCGGATCTCGTATGGGAGGACCCATGACCGAACCGGCGTTCGAGGGGTTGCAGGGCGCGGATGGATCGCGCCGGTTCGAGGGACTGCGCGCCATGTTCGTCAACTGCACCCTCAAACGGTCGCCCGAGACCAGCAATACGCAGGGTCTGATCGATCGCAGTGTGGCGCTGATGGAACGGGAAGGCGTCACTGTGGACCAGATCCGGGCCGTCGACCACGACATCGCGACGGGCGTGTACCCCGACATGACGGAGCACGGGTGGCCGAGCGACGAATGGCCACAGTTGTTCGAGCGGATCCTCGCCGCGCACATCCTCGTCGTCGCCGGGCCCATCTGGCTGGGTGACAACTCGTCGGTCACCAAGAAGGTCGTCGAACGTCTCTACGGCTGTTCGTCGCTGCTCAACGAGCACGGCCAGTACGCGTACTACGGACGCGCGGGCGGTTGCCTGATCACCGGCAACGAGGACGGCGTCAAGCACTGCGCGATGAACATCCTCTACAGCCTCCAGCACCTCGGATACGTGATCCCGCCGCAGGCCGACGCCGGCTGGATCGGGGAGGCCGGTCCGGGCCCGTCGTACCTCGATCCGGGGTCGGGCGGTCCGGAGAACGACTTCACCAACCGCAACACCACGTTCATGACCTACAACCTCATGCACACCGCCGCGCTGCTCGTGCAGGCCGGTGGATTCCCCGTGGGTGGCAACCAACGCTCGCTGTGGGATGCCGGTTGCCATCCCTCCTTCGAGAATCCCGAGCACCGGTGAGATCGGCGCGGATCCGTGGCCGTGCGGACGTGCGGTGCTCGGTCCTCCTGCTCGCTGTGTTCGGCGCCGCGGCCTGTGGGACGTCGGACGAGGGCCCCTACGATGCCGTGCCGGCGTCGGAACCGGCGGTGACCACGACCGGAGAGTCGACGGTGGTCACCACGGCGAACGGTCCCCTCGGGGAGATGCTCTTCGACCGGACGGACCAGGCGATCTACATCTTCGACCGGGAGGTGGGCACGGTCCCCGACTGCTACGGCGACTGCGCGGTGGCGTGGCCGCCGGTGCTCACCGTCGGCGCCCCCGTCGCGGCCGGCGACGCCGACCAGGGGCTGCTGGGGACCACGGCGCGCACCGACGGGACCACCCAGGTCACGTACGCCGGGCATCCGCTGTACTTCTATGCCGACGAGGACCCCGGGCAGGTGCTGTGTCACCGGGTCGAGGAATTCGGCGGGCTGTGGCTGGCGATCGACGAGGCCGGCGTGCCACTCCCGTGACCCGAGGCCTTCATCGGCCGCCGTGACGGTGCGGGGCTCGAGTCCGGGAGATCGGGCACCGCTACGTCAGCGGTGGAATCAGAATCTCGCCCGGTTCCCTGTCGGGCCGCAACCCCTTCCAGCTGGGGTGCCGGAGACTGTCGCCGGTGAACTCCCGGTACTCGACGTCGCCGACCAGCACGGGTTCGGCCCACCGGGCGGCCCGGACGACGGGCGCCGGCGGCGTGACGTCGAACGGATAGGTGGGCCGCTCGAGTTCGTCGAGCCGCTCCCACAGCGCCCGTCGCCCGGCGGTGGTGAAGCCCGTGCCGAGGTTGCCGATGTGGACGAGACGACCGTCGTCGTCGTGAGCGCCGAGGACCAGGGATCCGAAGGTGACGCGGTGCGGCCCGGTGCCCGGCAGCCACCCGGCGACGACGACCTCGGTGTTCTTGCGCAGCGCCGTCTTGATCCATGCCGGGGACCGGCGCCCCGGCTGGTAGGTCGAGTCGGTCCGCTTGCAGACGATGCCTTCGAGACCGTGGTCGCGGGCGAGGTCGAGCAGGATCTTCGTGTCGGTGCCGACCCAGTGCGGTGGGGTGCGGACGAGAGGACCGGACATCGACAGGTCGATCAGCCGGCGGCGGCGTTCGAGGTACGGCAGCCTGGTCGTCGGTGCGCCGTCGAGCGCGAGCAGGTCGAACGCGTAGAACTCCACGGGTGTGGTCCTGATCAGCGCGGCCGTCGGTTTCGCCACGTGGATGCGGCTCTGCAGCCGGGGGAACGACGGCGCCCCGGTCCGCGGGTCGGGCGCGACGATCTCCCCGTCGACGACCATCGGACGGCCGCGAGCCAGCGCCGACAGCGCGATCGTCAGTTCCGGGTAGATCCCGGAGACGTCCCTGCCGTTGCGGCTGAAGAGCCGGCACCGCTCGCCGTCGCACATCGTCACCGTGCGTGCACCGTCCCACTTCATCTCCACCGCCCATCCGGTGCCGATCGGCGGCCGGCCGGCGGCGGCGAGCATCGGAGCGGGGACCGCGGAGCGAGAGGCGGGCATGGAGGGAATTATCCGGTCTCCCGTGCCGGGCCGCATGGTAACGAATCGGAATAGCCCTGCGCCGGAAAGAATTACACCGTTGTATTCCGACGACCTTCGTCGCTGTGGTGCGGGCTGTCGTCGGCTCGGGCCGGGGCTGCCGCTCCTCGTCTTGACGGCACTCCTGCCGAGTGGCTACCGTCACATGTATCCACTCAGCGGACATGCGTTCGCATTACGAACAAACGGATAGAGGATCGGTATGCACGACCGCCCCACCGGCACCGACGAGCGCCAGGCGCGGCGCGCCGCGTTCGGCAGTTTCGTCGGCGCTGTCATCGACTGGTACGACTTCATCCTTTACGGCCTGGTGGCCGCGCTCGTCTTCAACAAGGAGTTCTTCCCGAACGTCAGCCCGGCCATCGGCACGCTCGCCGCGTTCGCGACATTCGGTGTCGGGTTCCTCTTCCGGCCACTCGGCGGAGTGGTCTTCGGTCACTTCGGTGACCGCCTCGGCCGCAAGCGGATGCTCGTGCTCACCATCGTGATCATGGGAAGCGCCACCGCCCTGATCGGTCTGCTGCCGACCTTCGCGTCGATCGGGTGGTGGGCGCCGGTCCTGCTCGTCGCGCTCCGGGCTGTGCAAGGATTCGCGGTCGGCGGCGAATGGGGTGGTGCCGCTCTGATGGCGGTGGAGAGTGCTCCGCCGAAGAAGAAGGCTCTCTACAGCAGCGGGGTTCAGGTCGGCTATTCGGTCGGCCTGATTCTGGCCACCGGATTCGTCATGCTGATGAGCAGCGTCACGACCGACGAGGCGTTCGCCCAATGGGGGTGGCGGGTCCCGTTCGTCGCCAGCATCGTGCTCGTCGCCTTCGGCCTGTGGGTCCGCGCGAGCGTGGAGGAGAGCCAGGAGTTCACCGAGACGGTCGAGGAGATCGAAGCGGAGCTCGGTGAACGCAGCCGCAAGCGCATCCCTCTCCTGGAAGCACTGACCAAGCATCCGAAGGCGTTTCTGCAGATCATCGGTTTGCGCTTCGTCGAGCTGTTCTCGATGTACATTGTCACGACGTTCGCACTGAGCTACTCCACCAACGAACTCGGCATGGAACGTAGCTTCATGCTCAACGTAGGGCTGCTCGTCGGCGCCCTCGGAATGGTGACGATCCCGGCGTTCGCATGGTTGTCCGACCGGTACGGACGTCGCCGGGTGTACATGCTCGGTTCCGCGCTCGGTGCCGTCTGTGCGTTCCCGTTCTTCGCGATGCTCGAGGGCGGCTCGATGATCGGAACGGTCGTCTTCGCGGTGCTGTTGGTCAACATCGCCCACGACATGGTCGTCAGCGTGCAGCAACCGTTGTTCACCGAGATGTTCGGCGCGGAGTACCGCTACAGTGGCGCCGGGGTCGGCTACCAGGTCGCCAGCGCGGTCGGGGGTGGTTTCACCCCGTTCATTGCGGCTGCCCTGGTCACCGTCTCCGGCGGGTCGTGGCATCTCGTGGCGGTCTACCTCGCGGGCGGATGCGTGATCTCGGGGCTCATCGCGTGGCGGCTCGGACACGACCATCGCGACGCAGGCCGGACCGCTCCGGCGTCACGGACATCCGGTGCCGTGACGATGCACTGAAGCGCGGATCGGCCGGAGACGACGGCGAGCGAGGGCCACTGGCGGCGTCTCCGCGTGGAGAAGCCGGCAGTGGGTCGACGGACAGTTCTCTCCCTCTGCCCGCCGCTCGGGATCCGACGGTCGAGAATGTGGAATCTCCTGCTGAAAGGTAACTTTCGAACCACGGTGGCTGTGATCGGGTGCATCCGCCTCGTCGAGCGGGGTGCGGCCCGGCCGGGGAGGGACGCCGGTACCGCGCACGGCTCAAGGTCCGCTGATCGCGAGATCGGCGCCGATCAGCCGGGCCGCGTCCTGCAATCGGGGGACCACTCGTGACTCGACGTCGTCGCCGGAATGCGCAGTGTTCTGCAGGGAGGAGTTGAGCGCGGCGACGATCCGGCCGGTTCGGTCCCGGATGGGCACGGCGACGCCGCGAATCCCCACTTCCAGTTCGTCCTCGGACAGTGCCCATCCCCGCTCGGCCGTGGCCCGGATCTCGGCGCGCAGCCGGTCCGGGTCCACCAGGGTCCGGTCGGTGAACGCCCGCAGTTCCGTCGTCTCGAGGTAGCGGTCGAGCTCCTCGTCGGTGAGTCCGGCCAGTAGGACCCGGCCGTGCGAGGTCGCGTACGCAGGGAAGCGCATGCCGACCGAGATCGCGATGCGCACGATCCGCGGCGAACGGACTCGCGCGACGTACAGTGCGTCCGCTCCGTCGAGCACGGTGACCGAGACGGTCTCCTCGAGCTCGGCGGCGAGTTTCGCCAGGTGCGGTTCGGCCAGCTGCGGAAGGCCCAGCCCGGACAGGTAGGAGAAGCCGAAACGTAGGACCCGCGGGGTCAACATGAAGCGACGGCCTTCCTGGCGGAGGAACCCGCGATCGACGAGGGTCAACAGGATTCTTCGCGCGGTCGATCGAGTGATCCCGACAGCTCGGGCCACTTCACTGAGAGTGCGCTCGCGGTGCTGTTCGTCGAAGCACTCGAGTACCGCGAGCCCCCGATCCAGAGACTCGAGAAAATACCGTTCACCCGCGGCCGCTCCCATGGGCCAATCCTAGGCACGAGCGGACTGTGCCCCTCGGGTGCCGCCGCCCACCTCGAAGCCCCGGAAGCGCGCCGACGCTCTGGCTCGGCCACCTCGCCCTGCCGCGTGAAAACCCCGAGCCTGGATTCAGGACAGCCAAACCTTATAGACTGCCGCGGTGTCACCACGTTCCACCGAGCTCGTCGACTGTCCGACGGTTCCGTTCGTCCGACACCTCGCCGAGCACGGCGAACGGACCGCACTCGTCTGCGACGGCGCCGAGATCACCTATTGCGACCTGGCCGAGCGGGTCGCCGACGTCGCCGACCGCCTCGGCACGACCCGGCGTCTCGTGCTCGTCGTCGGCGCCAACACCGTCGACGCGATCGTCGCCTACCTGGCGGCGCTGTCCGCCGGCCATCCCGTGCTGCTCGTGCCCGGCGACCGGCCCGATGCCCTCGCCGCGACGATCGAGGCGTACCGCCCCGACGTCGTCGTCGAGGACGGCCGCCTGAACGAACGCGCCGAGGACACCAGCCACGACCTGCACCCCGACCTGGCGCTGCTGCTCAGCACCTCCGGCTCGACCGGCTCGCCCAAGCTCGTCCGCCTATCGCAGCACAATGTGCAGGCGAACGCCGAGGCCATTGCCGACTACCTCGACATCCGCGACACCGACCGCACGATCACTACGCTGCCGATGCACTACTGCTACGGCCTGTCGGTGCTGCACAGCTACCTGTTGCGGGGCGCCGGCATCGTGCTCACCGACCGGTCCGTCGCCGACCCCGGATTCTGGGACCTCGTGCACCGGCACCGGGTCAGCGCACTCGCCGGCGTGCCCTACACCTTCGATCTGCTCGACCGCGCCGGGTTCGCGGACATGGACCTGCCCCATCTGCGCTACGTCACCCAGGCCGGCGGTCGTCTCGATCCCGACCGCGTCCGCCGCTACGTCGGCCTCGGCCACCGCCGCGGGTGGCAATTCTTCGTGATGTACGGGCAGACCGAGGCCACCGCCCGCATGGCCTACCTGCCTCCGCACCTCGCCGCGGAGCACCCCGACACGATCGGCGTCCCCGTCCCCGGCGGCGCCTTCCGCATCGACCCTGTGCCCGAGGCCGGCGACGGTGCCGGCGAACTCGTCTACACCGGGCCCAACGTCATGCTCGGCTATGCCACCGACCCGGACGATCTGGCCCTCGGGCGCACCGTCGACGAACTGCGCACCGGTGATCTCGCCGTCCGCACCGACGCCGGGTTGTACCGGATCGTCGGCCGCCGATCGCGCTTCGCGAAGCTGTTCGGTCTTCGCATCGATCTGCAACGCATCGAATCCGTCCTCGCGCGCCACGAACTCGTCGCGTGCTGCGCCGGCGGCGACGACGAACTGATCGTCGCCGTCGAGTCCGCCGACGCCGCGCACGTGCGGGCGGTCGCGGCGCGCGCGAGCGGGCTGCCCGAGTCCGCGGTGCGGGTGTGCGTCGTGGCCGAGATGCCCCGCACCCCGAACGGCAAACCGGACTACCGCGCTGTCGCCGCCCTCGGCGCCACCCCGGAACCGCCGCGGCCGGCGCCTGCATCGCGGACCGCCGACCTACGGCAGCTACGGGAGCTCTACGCGGACGTACTCTGCAGCGACGACGTCACCGACGACAGCACGTTCGTCGGCCTCGGGGGCGACTCGCTGTCGTACGTGCGCATGTCGGTGCGGCTCGAGCGGCTGCTCGGCCACCTGCCCGCGGACTGGCCGACGACGCCGCTGCGCGAGCTGAGCCCGTCGTCGCGCCGGACACCGCAAGGCTGGCGGACCGTCGAGACCAACGTGCTCATCCGTGCCGTGGCGATCGTGCTCATCGTCGGCTCGCACCTGCACCTGTTCGCCCTCGTCGGGGGAGCACACGTGCTGCTCGCAGCCGCGGGCTACAACTACGCGCGGTTCCAGCTGCCCAAGCCCCGTGTCGAACGGCTGCGCGCCACCCTCCTCAGTGTCGCGCGGATCGCCGCGCCCGCCGTCGCGTGGATCGGGGCGGTGCACGTGATCACCGGCGAGTACCGCTGGTCGAGTGTGCTGCTGCTCAACGGGGTCTTCGGGCCGCCCGCTTGGACGAGGGAGTGGCGGTACTGGTTCGTCGAGGCACTGGTGTACGCGCTGGTCGCGGTGGCTCTGCTGCTCGCCGTGCCGTGGTTCGACCGACGCGAGCGACGATTCCCGTTCGCGTTCCCGCTCGGACTGGTGGGTCTGGGGCTGCTGACCCGGTACGAGGTGCTCGGGCCGGACATGCCGACCAGTCAGATCCTCGCCTCGTACGTGGTGTTCTGGCTCTTTCCGTTGGGCTGGGCGGCAGCCCGGGCCGACGCGGGGTGGCAACGGCTGGTGGTGTCCGCGGTGGCGGTCGCGACCGTGCCGGGATTCTTCCACGCCGAACCCGAGCGCACCGCGCTCGTGATCGGCGGGCTGCTCCTGTTGATCTGGGTGCCACGGACGTGGTGGCCCGCGCTGCTGGTGCGGCCGGCCGAGGTGCTCGCCGCCTCGTCGCTCTACATCTACCTGACCCACTTCACGGTCTATCCGCAGCTGCGGGACATCGACCCGTGGTTCGCGTTCGCGGCGTCACTCGTCGTGGGTGTGGCGTACTGGCAGCTGTGGGTGCGGCTGGGACAGCTGTGGGGCCGCTTCGGCAGGAGATCCGTCGTCGCGATGCTCGCGCGGTCCGGTGCTACCCGCGCGCGTGAGGACGCGCGCGGGTAGCACCGGTGGGCGCGGATACCGGCCGGCTTCTCGTCAGGGCAGCAGCCGGTCGATGAAACTGTTGCTGAAGATCCGGTGCGGGTCGAGGCGGTTGTACACCGCTCGTGCGGAGTCCCAGTTCTCGTCCGCGGGCACGCCCTCGCGGTAGGTGTCGGGCAGGACCTGCTCGACGATCCGCTGGTCCGTGTAGGGCAGCTCGGGACCGAACGCCCAGCCCTTGGACCATTCGGGCCGGAATGTGGAGTCGTCGTTGTCGTAGTGTCCGCGCATCCACTGCTCCATCTCGCGGTAGAACGCGAACATCCCGGGTGTGCCGGGCACCCCGAGCACGTTGAGCCAGATCGCGGTGTCCCATTCGGGGTGGTCGGGTCGCGGGCGGGTCGCGGAGATTGTCGGCGGCCCGGCGGACGGGACCTGCACGTCGTCGGGCCGGTCGAGGCCGCAGCATCGGATCTCGACGGGGCCGTTGAGCGGGTACTGCCCCAGTGCCCGGTAGTGCTCGATGCGCTGATGGAACCACTGCGTGAAGTCGTGGATCACGTTCGCGATGTTGGCTCGATTGGTGAGGACTGCGCCGCCACCCTCCGTGAGCCGCAGGGTGGTGGCCTTGATGTAGAACTGCAGATCCTTCGACCAGCCCCAGATGTCGCTCGAGTTCGTGGCGGCGAGGCCGGCGACGGTGGTGTTGTAGTAGACCTGGCCGAAGGCCGGCGCGACGGCCGGATTCCCGGCGGTCATCTGCCCGAGCACGTCGGTGACCGGCTCGGGGACGTTGTCCGAGAACGGGTAATTGTAGGGGCCGAACACCTCGCGGGACGTGGCCGGCCGTTCGGGTGCGAGGGACCACACCTTCATCCACGGCTTGTCGGTGAAGGGGTACCAGATCGCCTCCGCACGCCCGGTAGCACGGACGAAGCTCTCGAAGGTGCGTCCGGCGGCGCCGGCGGGGGCGAAGAGTTCGCGCCAGTCGATGTCGGTGTAGCTCTGGCACCGCATCCGCGTGTTCGGCCCGGCCTGCAGGGTGACCGAGGTGACGAACGTGCGGCCCAGGTGCGTGAGCAGTGCGGTGCTGTCGGCGTCCGCGCGCGTGACGGTGCGCAGCGCGTACTCGCTCCCGTTCCACGCCACCACGGTCAGTTCCGTGACGAGGTTGCTCAGCGAGCCGAAGGTGTTCCCCGGCACGCGCGCTTCACCGTCGGCGGGCAACGCGGCGCCGTGGGCGTTGACGGCCAGGGAGCCGGCGATGGACAGCACGCCGGGCGCGGGGAGATTGGCCCAGCCGAGGCCGTTCGCCTGCAGTGCCGTGGTGATCGCGTCGAGCGTCGCGCCCGCACCGGCCGTGACGGTGGCGGGTGCCGATCCGGGATTCACCGACACCCCGTTCAGGTGCACCATCGTGTCCGCCAGGATCACCTTCTCGATCGGTGCGCCGTTGACGATGGTCAGCGGCGTCCACCCGTGCATCGCACCGCGTGGCCGGATGGTGTAGCCGTGGGCGTGGGCCCAGTTCGCGAGGCGGACGACGTCCTCGGGACTGCGCGGGGCGCAGGTCCAGATCGCGTCCAGCATGATCTCCTTGGACCAGTTCTGGTAGGCCTGCTGGTACAGGGCGATGCCGTCGGGGAAGGCGGCCGGGGTGGGCAGCGTGGCGCCGGACGAGCCGGCCGGCACGGCATGGACCGGGGTCCAGCCGCCGAGCGCGGTGGCCGCGAGGGCGCCCGCGCCGGCTGCGAGGAAACCGCGGCGGGACAGGCGCAGAGGTTCGGTGCGAATCGTCATGGATGCGCTGCTTTCTCACCGTCCCGTACCGGAACGGTGCTGAGGGAGGACGGGGTCAGGCGATGGTGAGGACGACGTCGGTGAGGGCGGGCGCGAGGTCACGCTCGACCACCGCGGCTGCCGCGAGCACGCGGTCGCCGGTCCGCCAGGCGCGCACCCTCAGTGTCTCGCCGGGGAAGACGACGCCGGCGAATCGAGCCTTGAATTCCCGCACGGCCGCGGCATCCCCGGCGAGGGCCGCATCCGTGATCGTCTTGCAGACGATCCCGTAGGTGCACAGTCCGTGCAGGATCGGGGCGGGAAATCCGGCGGCTGTCGCGAACTCCGGGTCCGAGTGCAGCGGGTTGCGGTCGCCGCACAGCCGGTACAGCAGGGCCTGCTGCGGCAGCGTCGCGACGTCCACCTCGAAATCGGGTGCCCGGTCCGGAAGTTCGACGGACTCGGACGGTCCGCGTTCGCCGCCGAAACCGCCCTCGCCGCGGGCGAAGATGGACGAGCGGGCCGTCCACAGCGGAGTGCCGGCCGGATCCGTGGTCGTCGACTCCTGGACGATGACCGCGGCCTTGCCCTTGTCCCACACCTCGGCGATCCGGGTCACTGTGCAGCCCTTGCCTTCCGGCGGGATGGGAGCGTGCACCGTCACCTCCTGGCCGCCGTGCACCACCTTCGCCAGGTCGATCTCGACACCGGGGAACGACACCTTCGGTGGCTCGGTCGCGTGGAACGTCGCCGCGACGGTGGCGAAGGTGGGCAGGACCTGCGGGTCGTCGTCGCGTAGGTAGCGCAGCTCACCGAGGTCGGTGGGACGGGCTCCGGCCCCGAGACCGAGGTGATAGAGCTGGACGTCGCTGCTGCTCCAGGTGAATTCCTGGACGGGCAGTTCGGCGCCGAGCGCGACGGCGGGATCGATGGGCACGGGTGAGCCTTTCTGTTCGGCGGACGGAGAGCGGCGCGGCCGGGTGCGGTTCAGTGTTGTTCGACGGTCTCGGAGACCTCCGGCGCCGCCGGCTGCTCCGGCCGGGCGAGCGCATCGAGGACCGCAAGATAGGCGAACGTCATGGCCGGGCCGATCGTGGCGCCGGGTCCGGCGTAGGTGTGGCCCATGACGGGGCCGCTGGCATTGCCGACCGCGTAGAGTCCCTCGATCACGGACCCGTCCTCGCGCAGGACCCGGGCGTCGGCGTCGGTGCGCAGGCCGCCTTTGGTGCCGAGATCACCGGGCACCACCTTGATCGCGTAGAAGGGGGCCTTGTCGATGGCGCCGAGACTCGGGTTGGGCTTGTTGCGCGGGTCGCCGTAGTA
Source organism: Rhodococcus sp. NS-SX18 (assembly GCF_057367935.1). Lineage (NCBI taxonomy): Bacteria > Bacillati > Actinomycetota > Actinomycetes > Mycobacteriales > Nocardiaceae > Rhodococcus > Rhodococcus sp. NS-SX18. The sequence continues at coordinate 731,403 of NZ_CM170633.1, forward strand.
GTGGTCGTAGCCCGATTCCCCGCGCCCGAAGTCCTCGTCCCGGCCCGCCCGGGCGAAGCCGTTGAAGCGTTCCACCGTCGCGGTGAGGGCGTCTGCCGGCACCCCGATCTTCCCGGCGAGCTCGGTGATCGAGCCGGCGCGGACGACGACACCCGCCTTCAGCCACCGCTTGGGGAAGGGGCTGCGGGGCGTGATGCCGGCGAAGGTGTAGCGATTGCGGTAGCGCTGGTCGAGGATCATCCAGCACGGAATGTTCTCGCCCGGTCCGTCGCCCCGGCCGTGGCGACCGCCGTACATGGCGTGCACCGCCTCGACGTACGGGGCGGATTCGTTGACGAAGCGCCGGCCCGCCGCATTGACCATCATCGAGCCCGGCAGGCTGCGCTCGGACAGGGCGAACCACGGGCCGCCGGTGAGCGGAAACGACGGGCCCCACCAGGCGTCGTCCATGAAATCGACGGCGGCGCCGAGAGACTGGCCTGCGCGGATGCCGTCTCCGGTGTTGGCCTTCGCGCCGACGGTCCATTCGGTGCCGATCGGGGCGCGTTGGTACTGCCTCCGCATCTGCTCGTTGTGCTCGAAGCCGCCGGAGGCGATCACCACGCCGCGACGCGCCCGGATGGTGCGCTGCTGTCCGTCCGACTCGACCCGCACACCGCTTACCACCCCGTCCTCGACGACGAGGTCCGTCAGGGCGGTGTTCAGCAGCAGCGGCACTCCGGCGTCGCGCAGACCCGTGCGGAGTCCGGCCATGAGCGCCTGGCCACGGACCAGCAGGTGCTTCCTGCGTGCCCGCGCCCACAGGTACCGCACGCAGACCTTCGCGGCGCGAACCGGTCCGCGGGGATTGCGCACGAGCAGGTTGAGCCACTTGTAGTCGGCCTGGGTGATGACGAAGTTGGGTGGGCCCTCGACGTAGTCGGGTTCGAGCAGGGCGAGATCGTCGCCGAGTCGCTTGCCGTCGAACGGTTTCGGCTCGACGGACCGCCCACCGAGCCTGCCGCCGGGGGCCTCGGGGTAGTAGTCGGAGTAGCCCGGCACCCATTGCAGTTCCAAGGCGCTGTGTTCCAGGACGAAGGACAGCATCTCGGGACCGCGGTCGATGTAGGTGTCGATCTTGTCGGCGGGCACGACGTCGCCGATGATGCTGTGCAGGTAGGTGCGGGCCGCATCCGGGGTGTCGGTGACGCCGGCCGCCTCGAGGACCTCGTTGTTCGGAATCCACACGCCGCCGCCCGAGCGGGCACTCGAACCGCCGTAGTGCGGTGCCTTCTCGACCAGGACGACGCTCGCGCCCTGGTGCGCGGCGGTCAGCGCGGCGGTCATTCCGCCGGCACCGCTGCCGACGACGACGATGTCGTATTCCTGCTTGATCATGTAGAACACGTTATAGAATGATGGCGCGGTGAGTCCATCCCTTCTGCCAGGAAGATCACCCGCACACCACGCGCCGAACGGAAACAGGTTGCAGAATCTGCCGGTCGCCGGTGAACAGGAAGGAACCGCAATGCTGCCGACGCAACTGCGCACCCGGCTGGCGGACGAGCTCGAGGCCGCCGAGCGCGACCGTACCCCGATCGACCCGCTCGTGGCCCGGTACTCGGACATCGACGTCGTCGACGCCTACGAGATCCAGCTGATCAACATCCGGCGTCGCCTCGCGGCCGGTGCTCGCGTGGTCGGCCACAAGGTCGGGCTGTCGTCGCTGGCCATGCAGCAGATGATGGGTGTGGACGAGCCCGACTACGGTCATCTGCTCGACGACATGCAGGTCTTCGAGGACCGGCCCGTCGACACCTCGCGGTACTGCTTCCCGCGGGTGGAGGTCGAGGTGGCCTTCGTGCTCGGCAAGGACCTGCCCGGGGCGGACTGCACCGAGAACGACGTCCTCGATGCCACCGTCGCGTTCGCGCCGTCCGTCGAACTGATCGACAGCCGGATCAAGGACTGGAAGATCGGCCTCGCGGACACCATCGCCGACAACGCCTCGTCCGCCGGCTGGGTGCTCGGCACGCAGCGGGTCGCGCCGTCCGACATCGATATCAAAGGCATCGACGCGGTGCTCACCCGCAACGGCGAGCGGATCGCCGAGGGACGCAGCGACGCAGTGCTCGGCAATCCCGTCACCGCCGTCGCGTGGCTCGCTCGCAAGGTCGACAGTTTCGGAGTGCGGCTGAAGGCGGGTGACATCGTCCTGCCCGGTTCGTGCACGCGGGCCGTCGATGCGCGCCCCGGCGACGAGTTCCACGCCGAATTCGCGGGACTGGGCTCCGTCTCGCTCACGTTCTCGTGACCACCCGGTCCCGACTGCAAGGAGAAACCATGGCCAAGGCACGTGTCGCGATCGTCGGCTCGGGCAACATCAGCACCGACCTGCTCTACAAGCTGCAACGCTCGGAGGTGCTCGAGCCGCGCTGGATGATCGGTATCGACCCGGCGAGCGAGGGACTCGCCCGCGCCCGCACGCTCGGCCTGGAGACGTCCGCCGAAGGGATCGACTGGTTGCTCGCGCAGCCGGAGAAGCCGGACCTGGTGTTCGAGGCGACGTCGGCATACGTGCACCGGGAGGCCGCACCGAGGTACGAGGCGGCCGGCATCCGGGCGATCGATCTCACCCCCGCGGCCGTCGGGCCGGCCGTCGTGCCGCCCGCGAACCTCGGTGCGCACCTGGACGTGCCCAACGTCAACATGATCACGTGCGGCGGCCAGGCAACCATCCCGATCGTGCACGCCGTCTCCCGCGTCGTGGACGTGCCCTACGCCGAGATCGTGGCGTCGGTGGCGTCGGTGTCCGCCGGGCCGGGTACCCGCGCCAACATCGACGAGTTCACCAAGACCACCAGCCGGGGCATCGAGACCATCGGCGGTGCGCGCAGAGGCAAGGCGATCATCATCCTCAACCCCGCGGACCCGCCGATGATCATGCGCGACACCATCTTCTGTGCCATCCCCGAGGACGCCGACCGGGACGCCATCGCCGAATCCATCCACCGCGTCGTCGCCGACGTGCAGCAGTACGTGCCCGGCTACCGGCTGCTCAACGAACCGCAGTTCGACGATCCGACCGTCGTGTCCGGCGGGCACGCCACCGTCACCACCTTCGTCGAGGTCGAGGGCGCCGGCGACTTCCTGCCGCCGTACGCCGGCAACCTCGACATCATGACCGCGGCCGCCACCAAGGTGGGCGAGGAGATCGCCCGCGCACTCCTCTCGGCGGACGCCCTCCCTTCCAACACCTCCGTGAAGGCGTGAATCCGATGACCGCTACCGACCGCCGCGACGACATCTTCTTCGAACCGTCGTGGGACATCCGTGTGACCGACACGTCGCTGCGCGACGGCTCCCACCACAAGCGTCACCAGTTCGACCGGGAGGAGGTGCGTGCCGTCGTCGCCGCCCTCGACCTCTCGGGCGTCCCCGTCATCGAGGTCACCCACGGCGACGGCCTCGGCGGCTCCTCGTTCAACTACGGGTTCTCGAAGGTGCCCGAGCAGGAACTGATCAAGATCGCCGTCGACACCGCGCAGCACGCGAAGATCGCATTTCTCATGCTCCCCGGCGTCGGTATCAAGGAGGACATCGTCGAGGCGCAGGACAACGGCGCGTCGATCTGCCGCATCGCCACGCACTGCACCGAGGCCGACGTGTCCGTCCAGCACTTCGGGCTGGCCCGCGAGCGCGGACTCGAGACCGTGGGCTTCCTGATGATGGCGCACACCGTCACCCCGGAGAAGCTCGCCGAGCAGGCCCGCATCATGGCCGACGCCGGCTGCCAGTGCGTGTACGTCGTGGACTCCGCCGGCGCGCTCGTTCTCGAACAGGTCACCGAGCGGGTCGAGGCGCTCGTCGCCGAACTGGGTTCGGACGCCCAGGTCGGCTTCCACGGCCACGAGAATCTCGGCCTGGGCGTGGCGAACTCGATCGCGGCGGTCCGGGCCGGCGCCAAACAGATCGACGGATCGGCGCGTCGCTTCGGGGCCGGAGCCGGCAACACGCCCGTCGAAGCGTTCGTCGGGGTGTGCGACAAGGTGGGGATCAAGACCGGCATCGACTTCTTCGCGATCGCCGACGCCGCGGAGGACGTCGTGCGCCCGGTGATGCCCGCCGAATGCCTCCTCGACCGTCAGGCCCTGATGATGGGCTACGCGGGGGTGTACTCGAGCTTCCTGCGTCACGCCGAGCGCCAGGCCGAGCGGTACGGGGTCTCGGCTGCGGAACTGTTGGTGCGGGCCGGCAAGCGCAAGCTCATCGGCGGTCAGGAGGACCAGCTGATCGACATCGCCCTCGAACTCCAGCGCGAACAACAGTCCGCCTGACCGACCGACTGACCGACCGAATGTCACATCGCGTCGATCCGATCGACGCGATGTGACATTCGGCCACGGGGGGTGTGGGTGCCGCTACGGCCGACTGCCCCCGAACCGGGCCGTTCCGGACTCCACGTCGACGCTCAGCCATCCGGGCTCGCCGCCGGTGGCGTCCTCCCGGTCCATCAGTGAGGTCTGTCGCTGTTCGAATTCGAATCGCCGCGACCCTTCGAACACCGCACCGACCTCCTCGAACCCCGTTGCCGCCACCGGCCGTGTGCGACCGTCCCCGCTGCGCCGGAGGAGGCGACGACCCGTCAGGCGGCTCCACAACACCTCCACCACGGCCGCGCCCACCAGCAGGCAGGCCAGTCCCGGAATCGTCATCGCGAACAGCGCGCCCATCGTTCCAGGGTATCGAGCCCCGGAATGCAGCAACGATTCCAGGAACGCTCAGCGACGAGGTGTTGTGGGACTTCTGCCGCTTGCAGAACAGGTCGATCCACATGAACACGGCAGAGGCGGCCCGCTTCCTCGCCGACGCTACCCGACCGGTTCGATGTCCGGGAGTTTCCAGGTCTTGTCGAACCACGGCTCCAACGGCCCGTAGAGGCGGAACGCCGCGAACCAACTCTTGCCGGGCAGGGTCTGGACCCAGTTGTGACCGTCGGTGGGCGGTTCGGGCCCGTAGTGGACGTCGACCGAGCCGTCCTCGTTGGTGGTCACGTCCGCGTCCTCGCTGGTCACCGACGGCCACTGCTGATCGGTCTGCAGCATCGACCGGGTCTGGGTGTCGTAGACCAGCACCGACCAGAAGTTGTTCACCGGAACCTGCGGGGGCACACGCAACCGGTAGCTCCGGCCACCGTCGAACGGCGCGCCGGTGGCATCGACGAACGCGAGGGCGTACTGCGACCCGGTCCCGACCGTCTTCTGCTCCCACGACGGGCTCGTGCTCCCGTACAAGAAGTAGAGCTGGGCGGCGGCGTCGAGCAGCAGGACCCCGTCCTCCGTGCACGAATAGCCGCCGAGGAAGCCCGAGCGCCAGGCGCTGCCGGGGTAGTAGTACGCCTCCGGTTGGCGGAACCGGTAGGTCAGTGCGCGGGCGGTCGCATCCCCCACCGTGGCGGCCTCGGTCAGGATGGCGCGCATCCGCTCGTCCGGGGCGAACGGCCTACCCCGGCGGATCCCGATCGAGGCGAACATTCCCAGGGTGAGCGGGTCGGCCGAGTCCGGCGGTTCGGACTGCACCACCTCGTCGAGCATCTCCCAGAACCGGAAGTCGGCCGGGCGACGGCGCACATCGGCTCGGCCGAGACGTTCACGAACCGCGTCGACGGGGGGTCGGCGGCCTGGGAGAGCGGATGGATCCGGGTGTGCGCCTCGACCATCTCCACCGCCGGGCGCGGATCGCCGTGCTCGTCCCGGAAACCCCGCCAGCCCACCCACAACCCGATGGTGCGTGACCGCACCACGAGGTCACCGTCCGGCACCTGCCCGGCGTAACCGGGCGGCACGAACAGGTAGCGGCCGCCGCGGCCCTGATCCGGTCCGGTGATACCCACGTCGATCACCCACCGGCACCAGGAGTCGATCGCGCTGCCGTACACCTTCGGGGGTACCTCGACGACGACGGGCCCGTCGCGCAGGTCGAGCCAGGCGTAGTGGTACGAGGTGCTGGTGTTGTAGGCCAGGCCGATGAACCGCGGATGGGCCAGGTCCGCCCACATCACCAGCGTCGAGTTCGCCGGCCCCCACTGCACCAGCGCCTGCCGCATCGCCGCGATGGCCACCGGGGCCAGTCCCAGCAGGTAGGCCTGGACCGCCCGTTGGAAGTCCAGGTTGTCGAACAGCGTCCGGGTCGTCTCGTCGTCGGGGAACCCGTCGAAGAACCGCAGGGTGCCCAACCGGGTGCGGACCTCGTCCGGCGTCGCGATCCCGGGTGGAATCGGTGTGGTGTTCGCATGCGAGGTCATCGATATTCTCCTGTGTAGATAGCGCTTTCGAGATTCTCCGTCGCCGGCCAGACCGCCCACGTCACCCAGTGGGGATGGGTCATTCCTGTCCTCACTGTCTGCCGGCTCGACGAGAAGACACGTGACGACGTCGTACCCCGTCACGGACTCGAGGTCGCCGGAGGTCCATCGGAAACTGCAACTCGACCTGCTCGGCCCGCGGGCTCCGCACGCACCGCCGCGATCGCCGCCGGAAGTCCGATTTTCGTCATCGATACCTCCAACAGTCGCTCGTTGTGCTTCCAGCGCCCGCCACTCGCCCGACTGGTCCAGGATTGTCCGTAGCAGAACCAGAACGAGCCCCGTGGTTGGGACGATATGTCCTGGGGGAGCTTGGTGACAGGGTCCAATGGCCCCCTCCGGATCTCTCCGCGTGCCTGGCGCAGCGGAGAAGATCCGGAGCAAGGGGCGACGGGCTGATCGCTTACGGCTTCACAAGTCCTGTTCGGTAGGCGACGACGACCAGTTGCGCGCGGTCGCGAGCCCCGAGTTTCACCATGGCGTGGCTTACGTGGGTGCGGGCGGTGGCCGGGCTGAGGCAGAGTTCGGCGCCGATTTCCTTGTTGCTCATACCCATACCTACGAGCGTCAGGACCTCGCGTTCCCGATCGGTGAGAACCTCGAGCCGATGATCGGCGGCCTTGTCGGCGGTGCGCTGTGCGGTGAACTGGGCGATGAGGCGGCGCGTGATGCGCGGCGCGAGCAGAGCTTCTCCGGCGGCGATCACGCGGATACCGTGCAGGAGCTCGGCGGGGCCGGCGTCCTTGAGCAGGAAGCCGCTGGCGCCGGCCTGCAAGCCTTCGAAGACGTAGGCATCGGTGTCGTAGGTGGTCAGGATGAGGATGCGTACGTGCTGGAGCCCGGGGGTGGTGGCGATCTGCCGGGTGGCCTCGATCCCGTCCATCTTCGGCATCCGGATATCCATGAGGACGACATCCGGGCGCACGGCTCGGGCCTGCTCCACGGCCTCGGCGCCGGTTGTGGCTTCCCCGACTACCGTGATGCCGTCCTCGACCTCGAGCAGGATCCTGAAACCGGATCGCACGAGATGCTCGTCGTCGACGAGCAGCACCTTGATGGGAGCGTCGGGGCCGGATGCGCCCGTCACCGCGTTCATACGTTCACCGTTCCGGTCGGGGCCAAGGGCAGCCGGGCGGTGACGGCGAAGCCACCGCCGGGGAGCGGACCGGCGTCGAAGTCTCCGCCCAGCAGGTGGCAACGCTCGCGCATCCCCACGATCCCGTGGCCGCGTGTGTCCGTGCCGGCCAACCTGTCGTCGGCACGGTCGGCTGCCCCCTCGGTGTCCCCACCCGTGCGCGGGCCGTCGTTCGTCACACGGACTTCCACCGCGTCGGGGCCGTAGTTCAGTACGACCGCGACCCGGGTCGGGCCCACATGGCGGATCACATTGGTGATCGACTCCTGCAGGATCCGGTACACGGCGCTGCCGACCGCGCCGGGTACGGGCGGAGGGGGCGAGATCGTTTCCAACTCGACGTCGAGCCCGGCTTCGCGCGCCCTGGCGGTGAGTTCGCCGACCTGCCCCAGACCCGGGGGTGGAAGGCGGTCGTCGTGGTCGTCGCGAAGGACTCCGAGGATGGCCCGCATCTCCTGCAGTGCCCGGGAACTGGTTTGCTCGATGGTCTCGAGCGTTCGGCGCGCTTGTTCGGGTCGCTTGTCCAGCACGTGCGCGGTGACACCGGATTGGACGTTGATGACGGCGATGGCGTGCGCGACGGTGTCGTGGACCTCACGCGCGATCCTGAGCCGTTCCTCGTCGACCCGGGCGCGTGCTTCGTCCTCACGGGAGCGTTCTGCCAGTTCGGCGCGCTCGAGCGCTTCCTCCGCGATGACTCTCCTCGAGCGGACGCTCTCCCCGAGGGCGGCACTCATGCCCGCGGCGCCGATCCGGAAGTACACCCAGCCGACCGCGGCCGGGGGTTCGATGTCGGCCGCGGCGGTCAGCCACACCGCGGACAGTGCTGCAATGCCCACCCCGGCCGTCACCAGCGAGCGACGTCCGTCGCCGTAGGCGGTGAGGGTGTAGAGGGCCACGAACAAACCCAGCCATCCCGGGCCGTCCGGGAAATCGAGCGCGTAGTACACCATGCTGGCGAGCGCGGTCACGACGAACACTGCGACGGGCCGGCGGCGGCGCCAGAACAGGACTGCGCCACCGGCGATCAACAACAGATAGCCGAGATTTCCGAGGTCGGACAGCGGACGCAACACTGCCTCGGGTTCCCCGCTGTTGCGGACGACGGTTCCCTGGACCTGCATCACCGCGATGAATACCGCCAGCAGCGCATCCTGCGCCCAGGCGGGCGGGCGGAACAACGTGACGCGCTCCTGCATGGCGTGATCATATGGCTCCGGGTCGGGGAGACAACTCCTCCGAACTGCGCAGTCGCCTACGTCGAGGAGCGTGATTACGCGCGAGCGACTTACGTCGAACTGCGTATCCGCCGCCGCCCGCCGCCCGAGGACACCGCGCTGCCGAGACGCGACGATCGAGTGTGTCCGCTCGACGCCGCAGGCCTCCCGGAGGGCGGCCGGAGCCGTCGCTCGACCGAAAGGAACCGCAATGACTGTCCTCGACTTGCTTGCCGCACCGGCGATGACACCGGTCCCCGTTCTCGCCGCCGGTTACGAAGTCGGCGTCGGACGAACCGTGCCCACAGCGGCAGCCGCACTGGGCTTGATCAGCGCCGTCGCCGGTGGGCTGGCTCTGGCCCGATACCGCCGGCCCGGCACCGGACGGGCCCGGGCGATCGTGGCCGTGGTGCTGGGGTCGCTCAGCGTGATCGCCGGTGGGTTGCACGGGGTCAACTCCGCCGGGGGTCTCGGCACCGGCAACGGGCTCGCCGGTGCCGTCGTCGCCGTGGCGCTGGGGCTGATCGGCACGATCCTCGGTGGGCTGGCTCTGGCCCGCTCTCGTCGCCGATCCGGCCATGACTCCGGTCCCGTGCCCGCGTCGTGAACTCGGCCCTTCCGTCCGCCGCCACGGGGTGCTGCGAGGCGACCGGCGCTGCCGACGGCCGGTAGCGCGGTGGTTACCCTCGATTGATGACTGCATTCCCGGAGTCCACGCCGAGCACGAACCCGGCGATCGCCGGATTCGAAAGCACGTTTGCCGACGAGCTGGGTGCTCTGGCGGTGCCGTGGCAGGGCGTTCATGCTCCCGACCCGCAGTTGCTGGTGCTCAACGAGCAGCTCGCCGCGTCGCTGCGATGGGACGTGGCGGTGCTGCGGAGCGAGGTCGGGGTCGGGGTGCTGTCCGGATCGACGACACCGGCCGGGGCCACACCGGTGGCGATGGCGTATGCGGGACATCAGTTCGGCGGGTATACACCATTGCTCGGGGACGGCCGGGCGTTGCTGCTCGGCGAAGTGGTGGGCAGTGACGGTCGGCGGATGGATCTGCACCTGAAGGGTTCGGGGCCCACGCCGTTCTCCCGAGGCGGTGACGGCTTCGCGGTCCTCGGCCCGATGCTGCGCGAATACCTGGTCAGCGAGGCTATGCATGCCCTCGGTATTCCCACGACGCGCGCGCTGTCGGTGGTCGCGACGGGGCGTCGTGTGCGCCGAGACGGCGCCGAGCCCGGTGCCGTGCTCGCCCGGGTCGCGGCCAGTCACCTGCGGGTCGGCACCTTCGAACTCGCGGCCCGACAGGAGGGAGTCCTGCAGCGGCTGGCCGACTACGCGATCGCCCGCCACTACCCGGAGACGGCCGAGCTGCCGGCGACAGGTGCGGGCAGTCGCTACCTGGCATTCTTCGAAGCGGTGGTCGAGGAACAGGCAGCACTGGTGGCGCAGTGGACGCTCATCGGTTTCGTGCACGGGGTGATGAACACCGACAACACGACCATTTCGGGACAGACCATCGACTACGGTCCGTGCGCCTTCCTCGATGCGTTCGACCCGACGGCGGTGTTCAGTTCGATCGATCACAGCGGCCGTTATGCGTTCGGCCACCAGCCCGCTGTCCTGAAGTGGAACCTGGCCCGCTTCGCGGAAACGCTGCTGCCGCTGATCGACTCCACACCGGAGAACGCGATTGCGGCGGTGTCGGCAGTCCTCGACACCTTCGAGGAGCGATACGAGGGCCACTACGCGGCCGGGATGGCGGCCAAGCTCGGGGCGTCCGGCATGCTCCTCGACCGTGCGCTCGTCGACGACCTGCTGAGGCTGATGGCCGAACACGGCGCCGACTGGACGGGCAGCTTCCGTGCGCTCGCGGACGAGCTGCGCGGACATTCGGCGCCGCTGCACGCCCTGGTCCCGCGCGAGCGCATCGGGCCCTGGGTGCAACGCTGGCGTGGCACGCTGACCACGCAGGGGCGCGGGGCGGCGGCGGCCGCGGAGGCGATGGACCGGGTGAACCCGCTGTACATCCCGCGCAATCATCAGGTCGATGCCGCCTTGCGTGCCGCGACCGACGGTGAGTTCGCCGCGTTCGAGAAGCTGCTCGAGGTCGTCACACATCCGTTCGACCGCCGCGACGAGTGGACCGACTACACCACACCCGCCCCGCCGTCGTTCAACGCGACGTTCCGAACCTTCTGCGGCACATGACGTCCCGAGTACACGCCGCTGGGCGCGGCCGTGTTCGGGTCGGGGGACTCCCTCGCCGGTGATGCGCCGACGGGAACGACGGCGGTGTCGTCGTTCCCGTCCGCTCAGTTCGTGGTGTCGCCGACCTGGCGGAGGCACCGCGGAGGACACGGACCCAGGGCGGCTTCAGCCGTCCCGCCCGACGCCGCGGTCGGGTGCGCTCATGTCCCCGGTACCGGGTATGCCCTCGGCGAGCGCGTAGCGCAGGTACACGGTGCCCGTCGGGCCGGAGACCGGCGGTGCGAGGAGGGTGAGGTTGGTCGGCACCGCGCCGGCCTCGAACACCTTCTTCCCGACGCCGAGCACGATCGGGTGCACCCACAGGTCGAGCCGGTCGAAGAGTTTCTCGCGCAGCAGGGTCTGGACCAGATCCAGACTCCCGACAACCTTGACGTGCTCGTGCCGGTCCCGGATCTCGCGCACCGCGGCGGCCAGATCCGGGCCGAGCTGCGTGGATCCGGCCCAGGAGAGGTCGGGCCGGCCGCGGGAGGCCACGTACTTCGGGACGCGGTTGAAGAGCGTGGCAATCTCGTGGTCCTCTCCGCTGTCCTGGTGCGGCCAGTAGGCGGCGAAGATGTCGTAGGTCCGGCGGCCGAGCAGCAGGGCGTCGGTGCCTTCGTAGGCGGCCCCGATCTGCGCGCCGGTGACCTCGTCGAGCAGCGGTGCCTGCCAGCCGCCGAACGGGAACCCTTCCGGGTCTTCGTCGGGGCCGCCGGGTGCCTGTCCGACGAGGTCGAGGGTGGTGAACAGTTCGATGTCGATCAGGCCCATGGCTCAGCTCCCGGTGAGATGGTGTGTCTCGGTCGTAAAGGTAGACCCGCGGGCGTGGGCGGATTCATCGCTCGCCACGGCGCCCAGTGTGTCGACCGGCTGAGGCTGCCCCATGGGCTGGATACCTCGGCAATGGTTCGAGCGCCGCGGTGCGAATCGTCGGGAACTGCGTCGGAACGGTCGTCGACGGTAATGCCCACGCGGTCGGCCGGGGGACCGGTGGGGGCATCCGTCAGGGCGCGCCACGGACACTCGGGCGGAGTCGTCGCTGCACGTGCTGTGGCAGGTCGATGCCCGCAGCACACGCCCGACACGGGGCAGCTATCGGACGAGTCGGACCTCGGCCAGAGGAGCGTCCGGGAAGGTCTTGTCGGTTCCGCCGGGCATGAACCCATGATCCGTTCTGGGGACGAAGTCGTGGGTCGGGGATAGGTGTCTGCCGGCTCGGCGGAGGGGAGCGCCGTGGTGTGGCGGCTGCGGTGCTCGGTCGATCCGTTGCAGGACGGAGCGTCGAGTTCCCGGTTTGTGGGCAGCGGGACAGGGGGCGTGCAACGGGCCGGTCCGAGGTGACGAATGGGGTGGCCCTGTGGAGGTATTCGCGTACGAACAGGTGTGCCCGAATTTCACTGGAACGATGTTGTATCGAAAACGCAGACGTTCTAGAATCGGGGCATGTCCACGGTCGAGCACGACTCGACGGCCGGCGGCTCCGGAACCCGCCGGTACCGCTCTTCGCTGCGCCGGAGGCAGGCAGCCCAGACACGGGCGGTCGTCCTCGAGGCCGCCACCCGGTTGTTCGCCGAGCGCGGCTGGGTCGGCACCGGGATGAGGGATGTCGCGCGGGCCGCGGGGGTGTCCGTCGAAACCGTGTACGCGACGTTCGGATCCAAGGCGGATCTGCTGAAGTGGGCGCTGGAGGTAGCCGTCGTCGGCGACGATGCGCCGGTGCCGTTGGCTGCCCGGCCCGTCTACACGGCGATCGGTGCCGGGCGCACGACCGGCGAGCGCATCGAGATCACCGTACGCATGGTTGCCCTGATCAACGCGCGCCTCCACCGCCTGGCCGCGGCACTGCGCCAGGGGGCGACGGTCGATCCCACGCTCGCCGCGGTGGGCGCCGACCTGGAGGCGCAGCGCAGGCGCTCGATCACCGACGTTGCCGGCGTGATTCTGGGCCGCCGTCCTGATCCCGGTCAGGTCGACGAACTATGGGTCCAGACCGGCGACCAGGTCTACGCCCTCTTCATCGAGGGATGCGGCTGGAGTCGGGTCCGCTACGAGGCGTGGCTCATCGACCGCATCGAAGAAATTCTCGACCGCCCGGGGTGAGACTCGGGCGCTGTTGTCTGGAGTAGGTCATGACAACCGACACTCTGCCCCCTGCCGACACGCGGATCATGCGTATCGTGCACAGCGCGCTGCGCCGCGATCTGGCGCGCGCCGCCCAGGTGCTGCGCACCGAGCCTGCGCCCGAACGGACCCAGCGGGTCGCCCTGGCCGATCATCTGGTGTGGATGATGCAGTTCCTGCACCTGCACCACAGCGGCGAGGATCAGGGACTGTGGCCCCTGGTCCGCGCCGTGAACCCGGCCGCCGAGGCCCTGCTCGACGCGATGGACGCCGACCATGCGCGGATCGGTCCAGAGATCGAACGGGTGACCGCCGCGGCAGCCGACTACCGTGCCGATCCCGCAGCCCGGGAAGATCTGGTGCGTGCCCTCACCGCACTCGAACAGGTGCTGCTGCCGCATCTGCGGCGCGAAGAGGACGAGATGATGCCGGTCGTCGCCCGGACCCTGACCCGTGATCAATGGGACGAGGTGGAGCAGCGGGTATTCATCGCCTCGAAGACGAAGCGGGAGTTGGGGATCGAAGCGCACTGGGTGGTCGACGGGGTCGATCGGGACGACTACGCCGTCGCCGTCGGCAAGGTCGGGCCCGCCACCCGGTTCCTGCTGCTGCATGCGTTCGCGCGACCGTATCGGCGGGCATGCGCCGCTCGGTGGGGCGCCGACGTCGATGTGGGCCCGCGGCTGCACCGGCCGCCCCGCACCGACGGGTCGGTGGAACTGTGGATCGACGCCCCGGCCCGGCAGCTGTACGACGCGGTCGCCGACGTCACACGCATCGGCGAGCGCAGCCCCGAGTGCCGCAGCTGCGAGTGGCTGCCGGGGCGGCCGCCGGGGACAGTGGGGGCCCGCTTCCGTGGACGCAACCGCGCCCACCACATGCGCTGGTCCCGGGTCTGCGAGGTGACCGCCGCCGATCCCGGCGAGCGGTTCGAATTCCGAACCGTCTCGGATCGGCGCAACCCGCTGTACCACGACTCGACCACCTGGTCCTACGTGTTCCGGGCGGACGGCCACGGGACCCGGGTGACGCATTCGTACCGGATCGACGTACTGCCGTATCGTCCGCTGCTCGCGCTCTACTCCCGCCTGCACCCGCAGCACCAGGACATGCGGCCACAGATGCGACAGAACCTGGAGACGCTAGGGCGGCAGGCCCGCGCCGGCAGGTCTTCGGGGTCGGCCCTGCCGCGGACGCCCGTCGGGCAGCGGCTCGAGGGCGGGGACCGTCAGGAGTTCGCTGGATCCGGCTCCGACACAAGGGATTGATTGCTGTTCGGGATGATGCGCCCTGCGCCGGTGCCACCCGGATGATTCGCGATGGGCAGCAGTCCGCGTGAACGGAACCGACGAGTAGGTCGAGATCCCTGCCCCATTGGGACGTCCGAGACCGGGGGTCACCTGCCCGGATGACAACCGAGATTCCCGACGTCGACGTGGCGACGTCCGGACCCGGGTCGGTCGACGGTCTCCCGGTGTTGTCGACGCCGTCGGCGTGACCGCAGCCCTACCGGCTCACAGCCGGTTCCGCGGCGAGGTCCGGCACGCGAAGACGCGGTGGTGACGTGCGGAAAGTGGTGTGATGGTGTGCGGCGAGGGTTGCCTCGACTCCCTCGACGAGGGGGCGGCGGGAGGTCGGGGCGGGTCGACCGTGCCGGCCGGCACGACGTGGGACGTGAACCGAGCCGGCGCGATGGCGGACGGATCCCACGCGGGATGGAGGTGGGTATGACGGTGGCGGAGACGGTGGCGCCGTTGGTGCGTGCGGTGCTCGGCACGCAGGTGCCGGTGGGGATCAAAGGTTGGGACGGTAGCCGCGGCGGGCCGCCAGACGCCCCGTGGCAGGTGCACCTGGTCAATCGGCGTGGGTTGCGGCGGTTGCTGTGGGCACCCGACGACCTCGGTTTCGCACGGGCCTACGTTTGCGGCGACATCGACATCGAGGGCGACCTGCTCGCCGGCCTGGAGGCGCTCGAGCAGGTGTCGGATCCGAGCCGTGGCCCCGGCGTCCGGATCGACGGGCACACGAAGAAGGCACTGTTGACGGCGGCGCTGCGGCTGGGGATCCTCGGTCTGCCACCGAAGCCCCCGGCGGAGGAGATGATCCCGGCGCGCGGGCGCCGGCACGACAAGGGGCGCGACGCCGCCGCGATCAGTCACCACTACGACGTCGGCAACGACTTCTACCGCCTCGTGCTCGGTGAGTCGATGACCTACTCGTGCGCGTACTGGGGGCAGCCGAGCGCGGACCTGGATGCGGCCCAGTACGCCAAATGCGATCTGGTGGCCCGCAAACTCGGTCTGACGCCTGGCATGCGGGTACTCGACGTCGGCTGCGGGTGGGGGACCTTCGCACTGCACGCGGCCCGTCACTACGGCGCGCGTGTCGTCGGTGTGACCCTGTCCCGGGAGCAGGCGGACTATGCCCGTGCGCGGATGGTCGGCGCGGGCGTGGACGAGTCGGTGCAGATCCGGGTCCAGGACTATCGCGACGTCACCGACGGCCCCTACGACGCGATCGCGAGCATCGGCATGGCCGAGCACGTCGGTGCCGCGATGCTGGCGACCTATGCCGCGGACCTGTTCGCGCTGCTGCGCCCGCAGGGGCGGCTGCTCAATCATGCGATCTCGCGGCGACCGGGCACCTCGGCCACATTCTCCAAGACCTCGTTCATCGACCGCTATGTGTTCCCGGACGGGGAGATCCTGCCGCTCGCGACGATGATCGAGGCGCTCGAAGGGGCCGGTTTCGAAGTGCGCGACGTCGAGTCGCTGCGCGAGCACTACGCGGCGACGCTGCGCGCGTGGGTGGGGAACCTGGAGGCGAACTGGGACGAGGCGGTCGCACACAGCAGCGCCGGGCGGGCACGGGTGTGGCGGCTGTACATGGCCGGTGCGGCGTTGAGTTTTGCGGCGAACCGGCTCGGGATCAATCAGGTCCTGGCAGTCAAGTGCACCGACCGAGGCCGCAGCGGCATGCCCGGCACCCGCACCGAACTGCTGCAGCCAGCAGTGCCCGCACCGAAATCCTCTCCGCCGGATCACCTTCACTCCCAATGAGTGTTGTTCTCGACGTATCCGAGCGCATCGCAGCCTGCGGACGTGCAGTGATCATCGACGTGCACTCCTCCCCACCCCGTCCCTCCGGCTTCGAAGATCCCACCCTGGAGACGCTGATGAGACACCGACTTCGACCGTCCGACGAGCCGGGGCTGTCCTGCCGTGACCGGTGACGCCTCATCTACAGGCAGAGCCTTGCGCCCGAGGCGTGTCCCTTCGGGGGAGACGACGGTTCCGGAGTGTGTCCGGACTGGGGCGGATGTTCGGTTTCGGCAAGCTTGCGGAGTGATTTCGCCGAGCGGTTCGTTGCAGTCTTTGCGAGAGCGCGCGCAGTGGCCCGAAGGCGCGGTCGGCGTCGACGGAGAAGTGTTCCATCAGGATGCCTCTTGTGGCTGATGATGTCCCGGGAGGTCATGGCGGCGCGGAACTGCTCTTCGCGTTGCGCGGCGATCACCGCGATAGCGGCATGGGTGGCCACGGTGCCCCCCACGCTGATGCTGGTGTCGTCGAACGCGTTCGGCCGCGAGCTGTGCGGGTTCAGCGCGCCGAGGGTGTCATCGGTGATGAAGAGCTGGAACGCCGGCATCGACCCGGCGCCCAACGCGGCGGCCTGCGGCGCGAACGTCGGCCAGCTCTGCTCCTGGTCATGTCGTCGACCCGGATGGTGGTGTGCTCCCGGACCGAGTGCACGCACGGCCCGTCCTGCACCCGATGCTGCAGTTCGTCGATATGCTTCGGCAGCTCCGAGGTCGCGACCCGCGATTCGACGCGGGCGCGACGGGTGGCCAGGGTGATGCCTGCGTGCTCGACCCCGGGAATCAGGTCAACGGCGGCGTGGGTGATCACCTCGAGGGTGCGGTCCAGGCCGGCGTGCTCGTCGCGCATCTCGCGGTCGGTGTGTTCGAGTGCCTCGCACAAGCGCCGCTCGAACGAATCCACCTCCGGCTCGCCGCTGCCGGTGCTGCTGTGCTCACCGGCCAGCACCCCATGATCCTACGCAGGCTCGGCGGGCGGCCGGTTACCTGCGCCGGAAACGGGTTCTGCCGTATCAGCCGGGTGTTGCTTAAGCGGCGCCGCGGTCAGGCGTGGCCGGTTCAGCAGCGCAGCCGGTGGCGCCGTCCGCGGGGCGAGCAGACCCGGAGATCGGCCCCGGTCCTGGCTGGAGTCGGCGCAGCGATTTCGCAAGGCCAGACGAGGGATCTTCGCAGTGTCGTCAAGCGGGTACGCGGTACCACTCACCTGGTGCTTTTCGACGAGGACTGGGCCGATTCCGATGACGCGCGGGGGGTGCATGCAATCACTGAAAGCGAAGCAGGGCTTGGTGTCCGCACGGCCGTCTTCGACTGGGACGACGCGCGTTACACGTCGACCTATCGCGTGGAGCGCGACCCCTTCGGCTGACGAATACGAGGATCCCTGCCATAACCCGGACTCATCCAGCGCAGCGATATTGCATTTCGGATAGTTTCGGGAAATGGCAGGGATGCCTTTGCGCTGCTTCTGCGGTCCATGTTGTGAAGGAAGAATTGGGACGACGGTGCTGGTGGAAGTCCATTGTTCGGAGAAGAACTATTGATCTGAGCGGTTCTCAATACCCGGGTTACCTGGGACGATTCACTGCCATCCACCATATGCTGGCTGCCCGCTCTCGGTCCCCGTCCAGTCGGTCGCCACAGCACCCAGGCTCACTCCTGTGGTCTCGACCCGATTCATCGTCCTTTACCGATCTTGACTGTCCGTACGATGTGATGGATGCGCGATCGGTTGAAGGCTCGGGGCCCGCAGGTCCGCAACGTATGGTTGTGGCTCGTATGTGGGGTAATAGTGGTTGCTCTCCTCCTCACGGGTATGTCTACCGTTCCTCAGGTGTTTCATAACGACCCTTGCGACTCCGCTCTCTCCTTCGCGTCCGAGCTGGGACTGCATCTGTCCGGCGACGACGATGTCGTCTCCTGCGAATGGCACTCGGACTTCCCGGACTCCTCCGGAACTGTCATGGTGCGTACCGCATCACACGCCACGCGAGATGCTTTGCTGGAGCGGTCCGGTGTCAGCGAGGAGCTTGACCGATGGAGAGTGAGTATCGACGACGGCCCGTTCCGCGAAGAGATTCGCAGCCCGAACCTCGAACGCAGCGAGCAGGTGTACATAGCAACCGCACCGAACGGCCACCAGCTGAGAATCAGCTATGACGAGGATATGGAGTCCGGACTCCTGCTCACGGTGCGGGCTATCCAGGTGTGACTGCTCTTCCTGTCTCATCGCGTCTCGTTAGCGGTCAGCAAGTGCAACAGCATATTTGAGACTTCGTCGGAGCGCCGGACGAGTTCGATCATTGCGGAATGTTGATTTTGCGCAAGTAACGCCGACTGAACCCCACCCGAAGGAGGGGCGCTGTTGTGCGTGTCGCCGTCTCGAGTGCATGTCATCGATAGGAGACTTCTCGTATGGGCAGGACCGAAATGACGGCACTGTGGATGATCGAGGACCTCGAACCTTGGCCGGACGAGCCGGACGTCGGCCAGGTGTGTGAACCCGCCACGCAATGGATCACACCCGACATGATGGATATGCCCGCCGAACTGGTGCGCTCGATCTCGGCACGGGTGGAGGAGATCGAGACCGATGCGGGTGTCGAGCGCAGGGCCCATCTCGGTCACGGATTCTCCACGATGCTTCCCCCCGGTCTCGACATCACCGGTGACACGACGTTGACCGGCTGCCTGTTCTGGGACCGATACCTGTGGACGAGCTACCGCACCCAACCTGCAGGCCGTGTCCTGGTCACCGACCGGCGCCCGGTGATCCAGCGGGCCGTGGGGGCCCCGACCGAGTATGCGGACTTGTACAGCGTCGAATACCAGGGACCGCGGACTGTGCACCGAGACGGCCCGATTCCCGACGGCTACTCCGTCGTCGCGTATGCGCTGGCGGTGACGCTGCAATGACAGGCATGAGCGGGAGCCACGCTCCCGAGCCAGCGCGGTCCGCCGACAGCAACCGCCCACCGCGGCCACCGGCACAGCACCGGCCACACGACACCCTCCGATCAGCCTGTTGCGGTACTGCATGACGCGACAGGCGAAGTGAGGTCACCACACGGCTTCGCAGAGCCCGCCGATCGGGGCCACCATCTGGCCTGTGTGGCGATCGAACCACACCGCCACATCGTCCATGCACCGCGGGCTCAGCAGATGCCATCCTTGCGAAGGCCATTGCACGAAGTCGTAGCCCGCCAGTTCGGTTTGTGCCGTGTCCGCCACCCACCTCGCCGCCTGCGCGAACGAAGCGTCCGTCCGCATCGTGCCGTCGCACAGTGAGAATCCGCTGATCCCGGCGGTTCCGTTCCATCCGATCATGACGGTGTCGCCATGTCCGACGGTCAGCTCCCACATCAGCCGATCCGGGTTCACATCGCGGCCGTACCGGAAACATCGAAGATCACGCGCGACCGCCACGATCGCGTCCACCCATGCTTCGGGCGGATCACCACCCGCGGTGGGGTTGTCGTAGAAGTCCGGTTCGTCAACGACGACCGTGAACCGCCAGGTCAGCTGATCCTCATCTCGAATATCGGGCCAGGGCATGACTCCTCCTCGAATGGTGTGTCCAGTTGGTGTGCGTAATGGTGCTGCCCACCACGTCCGTGCCTCGTCTCCGTCAATCGAGATAGCCGGTCCCGGGGTTGATGTTGCTGAGGAAAGTGCTGATCGACGTGCGGTGCTCGGCGATCGTCATCAGGTACTTCGCGTTCGGATCGCCGACGGTCCGCACCGGGCCACCGCCGAAGCCATAGCCCTCGTTCGGCCCGGATTCCCAGTAGTAGTCGTCACCACCGTCTGGACGCATGCGGAGGGTGAAGACCTCTCCGTCGACGATGAGGGTTATCGGTCCTTCTCCTGGTTGCGGTCGATAGTCGCCCGGTAGCGCATCAGCATTCATCCGTCCGATTCTGTCGGATGGGACTCGCGTAATGCGATCTCGACATCCACGTTCTGACACCCTTCGAATCGGGTGGCATGGGCGGGTCGGGACTCATGCGCGATCGTCCCCATGCCGATTCGGTTGAAGATCGTCGGGCCGACCAACCAATAGACGAGATCACGCGATCTTATCGAGTTCGTGACTTCGTCGCAGTTCGTGGATCTGCACCATCTAGGCTCGCCTGAAGCAGCGCTCCAGCACCGTGTTGCATCGGGCCGAATAGTTCCCGGTTCCGCATTCATGATTCCCATACCTGCAACACGTGTATGGATATGTGGGTCTTTCCTCGGGAAGAGTGCGACCTCGTTCCCCCGCGCACCGCATCGATACAGCCCCGCTCGAGTCGAGGGCGAGGTTCGGGCAGCTCGTCGGGACGAGACGGCCTCACCCGGTCTCAGGCCTCGGCGTCATGCCGGGCGCGCTCGTCCGGGGGATCCATCAGTGCGTGCACGCCGGCCCGGGCCACCCGGCGCCGCTGGTGCCGCGGGTGGTGGCGTCGACGGTCACCTCCGGCAAGGTTGCCGTGGTCGTCTGTGCTGTCGGCGCTGTGGGCGCGGCGTCGGCCCGGCTACGGTGTGGGTGACGACCGTGTACCGAGCCGGCCGGACTGCCGCGACCGCGTCGGTGCGACCGGCACGTGGCCGCCCTTTGTCCCATGGATTTCAGGAGAAGTGCTCAATGTCGGTGCAGTTGAACCACACCATCGTCCACGTCCGTGACCGCGCAGCTTCGGCGCGGTTCTATGCGGACATTCTCGGGCTCCCGGCCCCGGAACCCTTCGGCCATTTCATGGTCCTGCCGCTGAGCAACGACGTCTCGTTGGACTTCCTCGACGCTCGTCGGGACATCTCGCCCCAGCACTACGCCTTCCTGGTCTCGGAGGACGAGTTCGACCGGATCTTCGAGCGGATCACGCAGCGGGGCTTGGACTACTGGGCTGATCCCGGGCATCAGCAGCCCGGCACGATGAATCACAACGACGGCGGCCGGGGTGTGTACTGGTCCGACCCGGACGGGCACAACCTGGAGATCATCACCCGCCCCTATGGCGGCTGACCGACGACCGGCAGACAGGGCGCATCATTCGGTTGAGGGGAGCGGGGCTGACTACGACTGGCGCGGAGATGAATCCGGCCTGCCGGGGTCGAGTTTCCGATCAAGTTGCGGATACTGTCGAACGATGTGGCGCGGGCCCCTGGGAAGATCTGCCCCGGGGGCGTCGGTCAGTGTCTCCGGGTGTGGGGTCCGGCAGGGGAGCGTGGGCAGTGGGTGTCCGCGCGGCCATGGGCACGCGGTCGGAGCTCTGCGCGGTGAAGTCGTTCGGCGGGGGTGGTCAGCGATGGGCCGCCTCGAACTGGTCGATCACGCGCTGGGGAATGCGGCCGCGGTCGGAGACTTGGTAGCCGTGGGTCTTGGCCCAGGCGCGGATGGCGGCGAGCTGCTCTTTCGTCCCGGCGACGGTCTTGTGGCGCTTCCGGGTGCCGGTGACGGGGGGCCGGCGGGTCGCGTCACGCTTCTGGCGTTGGGCGATGGTGATCCAGTGGGTGAGGTCTTTGCGGAAGGCGTCGGCGTTGGCCGGCCGCAGGTCGAGTTCGTATGTGACACCGTCGACGGTGAATTCGAAGGTTTGGGCCAAGCCGTCGTCGATCGGTTTGCCGTCGAGATCGTCGTAATAGGTGACAATGGTGCGTCGTGCCACAATCCCCGTCCTTTCCTGTCCATCATATCCACTTGCCACCGTACCGATATCCGACGCTCCAGCTCGAACAGCCGGGGCCAGTGCACATCCTGGATCCTGGCGATGCGCGGAACGTGCGGGAAACGAGTCACCTGTCGACACGGGTGAGCGGACTGTCCACGGTATCGGTCCACGTCGGACTCGACGCGTGGTTTGTCCGATGTGGTGATGCCCGCACTGTGCGTTCCGGTCGGTTCGGTGCGCCGCCGCGGCGAGGCTGGACGGGGACCGGGTAGTGCGAAGTGTGCGGCGGCGCTGGTCGAGCATCGCCGCGCGGTGCTCGGCGCCGGCAACCGTCTGCTGTCGATGCCGGCGCGGGTGAGCACATCGCAGATCGTGCCGACGTGGTGGTGCGGGACCGGAGCCGGGCGGTGGCGACGAGGGTGGCGGCGGCGCGGGTGGCGGCCACGGCCACAGCCCGATCCACGCGGATATGGTGCTCGCGTAACGCTTCTCGGATGGCGGCGGTGGCGAGGGCGTGGCACAGTCGGTGGTGCCGGCTGGTGCGGCCGGACCAGATGAGGACGGGGGCGTGCTGACCGTCCGGCCGCGTGGCCGAACAGTCTTCCGACACCGGGAGGGAGGATCTCCACATCCTGACGTCGACGTGGGCGACGCCGCGGTTGTCCGGTCATGGCCTCCCTCCGCAACTGCAGCGGCCGATCCGGTGGTCGGGAGGGCGTCGACCTCGACCGAGCTCACCTGCAACAGGCATGCCCGCCGCGGTCGACGCCGAGCACCCTCAGCGGTAGTGGTGTGCGTGGCGTCGCCCGGTGACGGCCTTGACCACGAACAACAGCAGCGCCGCTCCGAGCAGGCAGGTCAGGAAGCTGAAGATCAGTCCGCCGCCTGCGACGTCGACACCGAGGAGACTCAGTAGGAAGCCGCCGAGGAGGCCGCCGACGACGCCGACGACGATGTTGAGCAGAATTCCTTGTTGTTCGTCGGTGTGCATGATCTTGCTGGCGATCCAGCCGGCCAGTCCGCCGATGATGATCCAGCCGATGATTCCGAGTCCTAGCATTGCGGATGTCCTTTCGGGCGCACCGGCGAGATCCCCTGCCGGTGCTGCTGGCACGTCGAACCGGATGTCAACGGCCTATGTTGCATCGAATACCCTCGACTGCGGTAACCCACACCTGCCCACAGGCACCCTGCCGGATCCACCACCCGGTGTCACTGCCCCAGATTTCGTGGCGCGCCGGTGCCACTTTCGGAGGGTCGTCTCACGTGAGCATCGAAGCGTGCCTCGACCCAAGCCTGCGAGGTCGGGTCCGCACCCACGCTGAGGTGCATTGCCTGATGCTGGGCCGCAGACCAGCGCGACTGGCGGCGGTATGACGCACCATTGGTTTCCCGCGTCGGTTCGCCTGCTCGGCGCGTTTGCCGGTGCTGCGTATTGCCTCGCTACGAGCCCGTTTCGAGTGGCAGGTGCCGATCGGCGCACCACTCGAGCAGTCCGCCCTCGTAGATGGCGACATGTGGGTGGCCCAGACGGACGAGGACGTGCGCAAGGCTCGACGCCGCGGCGCCGGCGCCGCAGTAGGTGATGACGCGTTCTGCCTCCAATGCCGAGCCGACCTTGCTGCGGAGTTCGGGGAGGGGCCGGTAGCACTGGGTGGTTCGATCGAGGATCTCCCAGGCGGTGACGTTGCGGGATCCTGGGATGTGCCCGCGTCGTCCGTACTCGTTCACGTCGCCGCGGTGTTGGCGTCGGCCCAAGGCGTTGATCAAGACGACGTCCGGGTCCTCGAGTGCCTCAAGGACCGCCTGCTTGTCGACGACCAGGTCTGGACGCGCCGTGGCGTGGAAGGTGGCGGGCGGGTACCCACAGCGCGTGGTACACACCGGATAGTCCTGCTTCTGCCAGGCTGTCCAGCCTCCGTCGAGGACAGCGGCATTGTCGAACCCGAACGTGCGCAGCATCCACCACAGCCGCGCGGCCCACATGTTCTCGCGCCGGTCGTATACGACCACCTGACTGTCGTCTGCGATGCCGAGCGCCCCTGCTCTTGCAGAGAACCACTCGGGAGTTGGCGTGGTCAGCGTCCTCTTCGGCCGGTCCGGGTCCGACAGGTCGAACAGGTTCGCGAAGGCACTTCCCGGGATGTGTCCCTGCCGCCACTCGCGTCTGCCACTGCGAATGGTGGGCACCCATAACCGCCGGGTCACTTGCACGGTGGCATCGAACACCCGCAGTCGCGGATCGTCCAGATGCTCCGCGAGCCACTGCACCGAAACCAACTCGTCCATCTTCGACCGTCCCTTCAGTCATCAGCGTGGGCCCGTCGACCTCCACCGGCAAGGGCTCGAAGGCCCCGTGTCCCTCGACAGCCCGGGTCCGTCTGGCAACCCGACTCGGGTCTTCGTTAGTCGCCGCGGGGGTCGTGGCGGCAGTCTGCGTGTCCCCTGCAGGGGTCTCGGAGTTCAATGTCGGGGGCACCACGTTCGTCCCTTCCCCCACCAAGACCCAGGAGTGACACAGCATGGAGTGGATGATCTACGGAGCAACTGGCTATACCGGCGAGCTCATCGCGCGGGAGGCCAAGCAGCGTGGTCTGACGCCGGTGCTGGCCGGCCGGAGCGGGGAGAAGCTTCGCCTACTCGCCGACGAACTGGGATTGTAGGTCCGCGTGTTCGGTTCATCCGCGGTGAAGATGCGGCCGACGAGATCGTCGTGAACGGGTGGCCCGGAACGGCCCTTCTTCGAACCACGTTTCTCGCCGAAGACGCTCCACCGCCGATTTTCGGAGCAGATCCGCCAGGCTGTGCGGTCCGACATCGGCTCGCCGGCATAGGGGCCTCGTCAGTCAGGAGCCGGTAGCCGAATTCTTCGGTGTTGCGGTGGGCGTCGAACAGGGCGTTCGCCCGGTACGCCTGCTCGAGTTCGGCGTCGGTGACTGGGTCGGCGCGCCACCGGTAATACGGTTGGCGTGCGCTCCCCAGGACCCGGCACGTCACCGCGACAGGGATCCCGCGGACGACCAGCTCCCGGACGAGCGGTGGGGGTACCTCCCGCTTGCGGGGGAAGATCATTTTCCCGGGAGATTTGCCTGCGACAAGTAGGCGGCGGCCCGGCGGAGCACCTCGTTCTCCTGCTCGAACAGGCGGATGCGTCTGCGCGCTTCACGCAGTTCGGCGTTCTCACTGGCCGTGGAACCGAGCTTGATGCCGTCCTCGACGTCGGCCTTCCTCAGCCAGTTGGTCAGACAGGATTCGCTGATGCCGAAGTCTGCGGCGATCTGCCGCAGATGCTGGCTGGGTTCGCGACCTCGGGCCACCCCCACGACGTCGTCGCGGAACTCTTTCGGATAGGGCTTGGGCACGGGGTCCATCCTTCCAGCAGTGCCTGACGGCACCACAGATCAGATGTCACCTATCCGTGCAGCAGTCCCGTGGTGTACGTGTCATCGTGCGGTCCCCCGTCGGTGACTCTGGTAGTCACGGCAGTGGCCCGTGTCCTTGCCCATGTGCTGGGGTTCCTTTCCGTCCGCGGTGCCCGTGCCTTGTCGGCGCGGTTGTGACCCCTACGAGGGTCCGCGCACCGGTACCGACGGCCGATACCGCGAAAAGGCACACGTGCGTCCGCATCCGGGGTGCCTCGTCTGTAGGGGTGACGATGTCGAATCCCGGTGTTCCGGTTCGACGTACCGGTAGGCGCGCAGTCGAGGAGGTGAGAGCAATGCTGACCGCACACCTGCTGTCGGGCCTGACCGACGACGAGATCGAGCTGATCCTGGCGGAGGAACTGCAGCTGCTCGACGCCGTCACATGAGCGCCGTCGCCGCCCGCAGCGGGCACACCCACTGACCTCACCGCTCTGCCGGCCCCTCGCCATTCTCCACCGGGTAGGGGCCGGCAGAGTGCCTGGCGCCGTACGAAAAACAGACCCACGAGAACCCGCCCCATCCTTTCCTGTGGAGAAAGAACGAGGCGGGTGTCTCGTGCGCGCTGCGCGGTGGGTCTTGCGTTCAGTGGGCGCGGGCCGACCGCACCAGGCGGGTGAGGACGGGGACGGCGGTCACCAGCGCCCACAATCCGAGCGCTGCGACCAGCGCGGTGACCGTGTCGGCGGCGGTGGCAGTACCGAGCACATGGCCGCGGAGGGCGTCGGTGGCGTGCGCCACCGGATTCGCCGCCGCCATCGCCTGCATCCAGCCGGGCATGGTCTCGATCGGCGCGAACGCACTCGAGACGAACATCAGCGGCATCATCACCATCATCCCGGCGAACTGGACCACGTCCGGGCGGCGCAGCCGGTCCCCGATCAGCCCGAACAACGCGCTCATCGCCCCGGCCAGCACCACCAGCACCACGACCGCGGCGACCGCATCGACGGCGGTGCCGTGGAACCGAAAACCCAGTGCGAGGGCGGCGAGTGCGAGCAGCGCAGCCCGGGCGAGGGTGAACACGCCCTCGTTGAGCGTGCGGGCCATCCCCGGCAGCGCCGTCCGCATCGGCAGTGCCGCGAAACGGTCGTGCAGACCGTTGGTGTGATCGATCGCGGCCGAAACCCCGGCGTTGGTGCCGGCCATCACGGTCGACACGGCGAGCATGGCCGGGGTGAGGAAGTCGATGTAGCTGACGCCCGGCGGGAAACCGGGTCCGGCGGCGACGCTGCGGAAGACCTGGCTGAACAACACCAGCATCGCCATCGGCATGGTCAGTGAGAACATCAGCAGCTGCGGGACGCGGGCGCTGGTGCGCAGGTTCCGGACGGTCAGAGCGGTGAGCTGGTCCCCGATCGTGGACCGCTTGATCGCGGGCATGGTGGTCATCGGTGGGCTCCGGTGGTGTGGGCGAGGTGGGTGAAGACGTCGTCGAGGCTCGGGGAGGTCACGTCCAGGTCGGTGACCTCGAAGCCGCCGCGGTGCAGGTCGGCGACCAGCGCGGCCGCGGTGGGGGCGTCGTCGACGGTGACCGATACCCGCGCCCGGTCGCCGTCGACCCGCTCGGTGTCCGGGAGGAACGGCAGGACGGCGAGCCGACCGGTGGGGACGGTCGCGGTGAGGACCTTGCCGCCGACGATGCGTTTGAGTTCGGCAGGGGTGCCGCGGGCCGCGACCCGGCCGCGGCGCAGGACCACGATGTGGTCGGCGAGCCGGTCGGCTTCCTCGAGGTACTGGGTGGTGAGCACGACGGTGGTGCCCGCGCCGGTGAGCTCGTCGACGACCTCCCACAGGCCTGCGCGGGCGAGGGGGTCCAGGCCGGTGGTCGGCTCGTCCAGGAAGAGCACCGACGGGGACCCGACGAGGCTGGCGGCCAGATCGATCCGGCGGCGCGAGCCCCCGGACAGTTCCCCGACCCGGCGGGAGGCGTACTCGTGCAACCCGAGCCGATCGATCAGCGCGTCGGCCCGGGTGCGGGCGGTGCGGCGCAGCCCGGTCAGGCGGCCGATCAGTTCCAGGTTCTCGCGAGCGGTGAGAAAGTCGTCGAGACCGGCGTATTGGCCGGTCACCCCGATCCGGCGGCGGACCTCGGTGGCGTCGGCGAGCACGTCGAGGCCCTGGATCTGCACGCGGCCGATGGTGGGGCGCACCAGGGTGGTGAGGGTGCGGATCAGGGTGGTCTTGCCGGCCCCGTTGTGGCCGAGCACCCCGAGCGTGGTCCCGGCGGCGACGTCCAGGTCGATACCGTCGAGGGCCCAGGTTGTGCCGTAGGCGACGTGCAGGTCTTCGACCACCACGGCCGGGGCGCTCATCGCACACCCCCGGCAAGATCAGAGGCGAATCGGAGGGATAGGTGGGTGGTCATCGCCGGGTCCTTTCGAAGAACGGTCCGCCCCGTCCCGTTCCGGGCGAGGTCTGCTTCCTCAGACGAACCAACCGCGAGTTGGACGCACCAGCCGCCGCATCAGATCGGTCGAAACCGGCCACGCCAGTCGGCGCGGGCCGAAGGGCGACGATAGTAGTCCCACCTGTCACACCGGAGCCTCGACTCGTTCGGCGTCTGGGGGCGACAGCGCAGAGGGGCTGCCCCAGTGCGGCAAGTGCAACGATCTACGCCCGAATGCGCCGACGGAAAGAGACTTTCCCGAACCGAACCGGGTAGGGATGCCGCCCCGACGCACGATCGGGTGCGTGTCGTCCGTCTATCGGTGGATCGAGGTGCACATGTCAGTCCCACTCGGGACGCTCGCCTTGGTCGCCGAGGCGCTGACCCGCACCCACCCGCGGAGGTTTGCACGTTGCCGTACCTGGCGCGCGTTCGGCAACGACCACACCTACGCCGACAGAAAAGCCGCCGCGCCGAACACCTCCTCGCATGCACCGCCGCAAAGCGGAGTCCACGATCACCGGTAGTTCCCCGGGGCGTCGACGCCGCCGGCGACCTGCCTCCGCGCTCGGCCACCACCGGCAGAGGCAAAAGCGTTCAGCAATGGAAGTTCTCGCGAGGGCGAGGCACACCTCGTCGGCGACGACGATGTCACCACCGTGACGAGTGTCGCGACATATGGAAGATTTTGTTGCATATCGATTTTCATGCGAGTGCAAGCAATGCCACTTCTTCGGCACTGCTCTGCTGCTCGACCCGCTCCGTCGATTCCTGTATCAGATGAGCGGTCGACGTTCGCTCCGTTGGTGCCGCGTCACCGGAATGCGCTCAGATTCCGACGGCGGTGCCGCAGATGCCGCATTGCTCCAGCTTTCGGCGCTGCCATCGCGCGACCGGAACGAAGAACATCGTGAACTGCTTGAATTCCCGCATCCGTGCCCACTGTGTGGTGTTGTGGCAGCGCGGGCACGTTCGGGTCTGCCCTGAGCCGAGGTGTTGCCGCTTGGTGCCGTAGCCGAATACAAGGAACACCATGCCAGCATAGAGTGATCATCAGGAGACGGTCACCGTTGGAACGGCCACCACGGTGGTGCGCGAACCGGACCCGATCCTGCGTTCGTAACCGGACGAGGACGGTCATCGCGTGATTCGCGAGGAGTGAGATGAGATGAGCATCATCGACGCGGTCCGGGAGGCGGTTGTTGCCATCCCTCCGGGCTCGGTTGCCTCCTACGGCGATATCGGCAGGAGAATCGGGGCGGGTCCACGGCAGGTGGGCCGAGCGATGAGCCTGCTGGACGACGACGTTCCCTGGTGGCGCGTCGTCTACGCCGACGGAACAACCGCCTCGTGTCACGGCGGTCGTGCACCGGCACTCCTGCTCGAAGAGGGCACCGCCGTGACCGGGAAGCGGGTGGACATGCAACGCGCTCGGCATCGATGGAGGGACTGACCATCCCTGAGAATAGGTCGTTTCGAGGAGCAGTCGGTTCGAGGAGTACCGGGCGGGGCACATCCATGCGCCGTCAGTCCGGAATCGTGATCCGGCCGTCGAGTACCGCCTGCTCGATGCTGGCGCGCAGCTGCGGGCAGCCGTCGCGCAGGGCACCCGGGACTTCGGAGCCCCGGAAATTCGGGCACACCGCCGCGGGGTCCTCGCACCATTGCACGCTCGTGTGATCGAAGCTGTTCTTGCGCACCAGCACGCAGGTGCCGCACTCCCGGCACTGCACCTCGTGCAGTCCCGAATCGAGATAGTTGATCTTGTCGATGGCGGTCTGGGCGCGGACCGCCTCGACCCGCGCGGGCTGGCCGGCGAAGTCCGGGGCCTTCGCCCAGCTGCGCGCCCGGGTCGAGGGATCCATCGTCAGACCTCCGCTTCCTGCTTGCCCTGGTCGGCCTTCTGCCGCGCGAGGTTCTCGGCGACCTCCGCCTGCCATGCCTCATTGGCCTTGGTGGTGTCCACCTCGTACTCGAAGCGCTGCGTCATCGTCTCGGTGACGTCGGCGACGTCGACGTAGAACTGCTCGTACCAGCGTCGTAGCTGGTAGACCGGGCCGTCCTCCTCGCACAGCAGCGGATTGTCGATCTTGGTCTTGTTCTTCCAGATCTCGACGTCCTGCAGGAAGCCTTCGCCGATGCCTTCGGTCAGCTTCGCGGCCAGCTTGTTCGACGCCTCCTCGGGCATGCCGGTGGGCTTCTTGACGATGATGCCGTACTGCAGCACGAACGAGTCGTGGGTGACGGGATAGTGGCAGTTGATCAGCACCGACTCGACCTCGTAGCCGCCGTAGCTGTTGGTCATCGGATTGATCATGTAGGACGGACCGTAGTACGCGGCGAACGACTTCAGCAGCGACTCCATGCCGTACTGGGTGGACATGCCCTTGTCCGGCCGGCCCCGGGTGTTGAGGTACTGCGCGGCGACGTGTCCCTCGAAGACGTTCTTGAAGTACGTCGGGAAGGCGTAGTGGATGTAGTAGAAGTGCGCCATGTCCACGACGTTGTCGATGATCTCCCGGCAGTTGGCGCCCTCGATGAGGATCGAGTTCCACGTCCAGTCGGTCCACTCGTCCGACCCGTACTGCTCGATGTCGGGGATCGTGACCTCCGGCGGCGGGGTGTTGCCCTCGGGGTCGTTCCAGACGAACAGCTGACCGTTCTTCTCCATCGCAAGCCAGGCCCGGGTGCGGGCGAGCGGTGGGACACGGCGGGCGTAGGGGATGTCGGTGCACTTGCCGTTGCCTCCCCATCGCCAGTCGTGGAAGGGGCAGGCGACGGAATCGCCCTTGACCTCCCCCTGGGACAGATCGCCGCCCATGTGGCGACAGTAGGCGTCGAGGACCTTCAGTTCACCTGCGCTGTCGGCCCAGACCACGAGCTTCGTCCCGAAGGCCTCGACGGCATGCGGCTTGCCGTCCTTGAACGTCCGGGCCAGCCCGAGGCAGTGCCACCCCCGCGCGAACCGCGTGCGGACCTCTCCGACGTCGATCTCGCGAACCTGTGCCATCGTCCCCTCACTTTCCTTCGGATGCTTGGTAGAACACGTTATAGAATTTTGACGCATACCGGAAGCATTCGAGGACTTTCGTCCCACGGAAAGGCCGTCGACCTGGGCTCCGACTCCGGTCTCGACACAAATGGGAACGTGTTCTAGTCTCGAATCAAGCGATCAATTCCGGAACAGACGGGAGCGTCCAGTGGGCGACCACGAGAGCCACGAGGTGCTGCAGCGGATCGACGCGCTGCTGCCCGCCCTGCGGGAACGTGCACAGGAGACCGAAGACCTTCGCCGTATCCCCGACGACTCGATCAAGGCGCTGCAGGAGACCGGCTTCTTCCGGCTGCTCCAACCGAGCCAGTGGGGCGGGTACGAAGCTGATCCGGTGACCTTCTACACGGCGGTCCGCAACATCGCCGCCGCGTGCGGGTCCACCGGCTGGGTCTCCGGCATCATCGGTGTCCACAACTGGCATCTCGCGCTGTTCGCTCAGCAGGCCCAGGAAGACGTGTGGGCCGAGGACACCGATGTCCGCATCTCCTCGTCCTACGCTCCCATGGGCGCCGGCGAGGTCGTCGACGGCGGATACAAGGTCAACGGCGCGTGGGCCTGGTCCTCCGGGTGTGACCACGCCACCTGGGTCGTCGTGGGTGGGCCGGTGATCAAGGACGGCCGTCCCGTCGACTTCGGCAGCTTCCTGATCCCGCGCGCGGACTACGCGATCGACGACGTCTGGAACGTCGTCGGACTCCGGGGTACCGGATCGAACACCGTTGTGGTGCAGGAGGTGTTCGTGCCGCGGCACCGCTTCCTCAGCTTCCGGGCCATGAGCGAGCTCACCGCGCCGGGTCTCGAGCGCAACACCGCACCGGTCTACAAGATGCCTTGGGGCACCATCCATCCCACGACGATTTCCACCCCGATTGTGGGCATGGCCTACGGTGCGTACCGGGCCCACGTCGAACACCAGGGCAAGCGGGTTCGCGCCGCCTATGCGGGGGAGAAGGCCAAGGACGACCCGTTCTCCAAGGTCCGGATCGCGGAGGCGTCCAGCGACATCGACGCCGCGTGGCGTCAACTGTCGGGCAACGTCGCCGAGGAGTACGCGCACCTCGTCGCCGGCGAGGAGGTCCCGATGGAACTGCGGCTGCGCGCTCGTCGCGACCAGGTCCGCGCGACGGGCCGCGCCATCGCGTCCATCGACCTGCTGTTCGAGAACTCCGGCGCGACCGCCCTCGCCAACGGCACGCCGATCCAGCGGTTCTGGCGCGACGCCCACGCCGGGCGGGTCCACGCCGCCAACGACGCCGAGCGTGCCTACGTGATGTTCGGCGCCGGCGAGTTCGGCCTGCCGATCACCGACACGATGGTGTAGGGGAGGCCGAATTGACTGCAACGGAAGAGATCACCTACGAGTCCACGTCCCGGTTCGCTCAGGTGCGGGACGACCTGCGGTTGCATTACCACGAGGCGGGGGTCGGCCACGACACCACGATCGTGCTGCTGCACGGCGGTGGACCGGGCGCCTCCGGCTGGTCCAACTTCGCCCGCAACATCCCCGTGCTGGCCGAGTATTTCCACGTCCTGTGTGTCGACCAGCCCGGCTACGGCAAGTCGGACAAGCCCACCGAGCACCCGCAGTACTTCGTGCACAGCGCCACCGCGCTGAACGACCTGCTCGACCACCTCGGGATCGAGGGGCGCGTGCACCTGCTCGGCAACTCGCTCGGCGGCGGTGCCGCAGTGCGATTCGCGCTGGACTTCCCGGACCGGGCCGGACGGCTCGTGCTCATGGGTCCGGGTGGACTGAGCGTCAACCTCTTCGCCCCCGACCCCACCGAGGGTGTGAAGAACCTCGGCCGGTTCGCGGCGCCGCCGGAGGGCCCGACGCGGGAGAAGCTCGAGGCGTTCCTGCGGGTGATGGTCTACGACCAGTCGCTGATCACCGACGAGCTCGTCGACGAACGGTTCGCCGCCGCGAGCACCCCGGAATCCCTCGCTGCCGCACGCGCGATGGGGAAGTCGTTCTCCGGCCCGGACTTCGAGCTCGGCATGCTCTGGCGCGACGCCTACAAGCTCCGGCAGCGCGTGCTGCTGATCTGGGGACGCGAGGACCGGGTCAACCCGCTCGACGGTGCGCTCGTCGCGCTCAAGATGATCCCGCGGGCGCAACTGCACGTCTTCGGTGGCTGCGGACACTGGGCTCAGCTCGAGAAGTTCGACGAGTTCAACCGCCTGACAACGGACTTCCTGACCGACGGGAGCAACTGACATGGGTATCCGATCCCTCGCCTACCTGCGCATCGGCGCCACCGATATGGACGCCTGGCGGGAATACGGTCTGAAGGTGCTCGGCATGGTCGAGGGCAAGGGCGTCGATCCCGGGGCGCTCTACCTCCGGATGGACGACTTCCCGGCCCGGCTGGTCATCGAGCCGCACGAGAGCGACCGGCTCCTCGTCTCCGGCTGGGAGACCGCGAACGCCGCCGAGTTGCAGGAGGTACGCGACAACCTCGCCGCCGCCGGAGTGCCGTTCAAGGAGGGCACGGCCGAGCAGCTCGCCGATCGGCGAGTCGACGAACTCGTCGTCTTCCAGGACCCGTCCGGCAACACCCTCGAGGCGTTCCACGGGGTCGCGCTCGAGCACCGCCGCGTCGTCAGTCCGTACGGGCACCGGTTCGTCACCGGCGAGCAGGGACTCGGACACGTCGTCCTGTCCACCCGCGACGACGAGGAGGCGCTGCACTTCTATCGCGACGTCCTCGGCTTCCGGCTGCGGGACTCGATGCGCATGCCGCCGCAGATGGTGGGCCGTCCGGCCGACGGGAAACCGGCCTGGCTCCGCTTCTTCGGATGCAACCCCAGGCATCACAGCCTGGCGTTCCTGCCGATGCCCACGCCGAGCGGCATCGTGCACCTGATGATCGAGGTAGAGAATTCCGACGACGTCGGGCTGTGCCTGGACCGGGCCCTGCGCCGCAAGGTCAAGATGTCGGCGACGCTGGGCCGGCACGTCAACGATCTGATGCTCTCGTTCTACATGAAGACACCCGGCGGCTTCGACGTCGAGTTCGGCTGCGAGGGAAGGCAGGTCGAGGACCGGGAATGGATCGCGCGCGAGTCCACGGCCGTCAGCCTGTGGGGCCACGACTTCAGCGTAGGCTTGCAGCCATGACCGGACCCGGCGACGTCGCGATCGACCCCCGCACCTTCCGCACCGTGCTCGGCCAGTTCTGCACGGGGGTCACGATCATCACCACCGTGGACGCGGGCGAACCGGTGGGCTTCGCCTGCCAGTCGTTCGCGGCGCTGTCGCTGGACCCGCCGCTGGTGCTGTTCTGCCCGACGAAGACGTCGCGGTCGTGGACCGCTATCGAACGTTCCGGGCGCTTCTGCGTCAACGTGCTCGCGGAGGAACAGCGGGACACGTGCGCGCGGTTCGGGTCCCGCGAGCCGGACAAGTTCTCCGGTGTCGAGTGGCGTCCGTCGCCGCTCGGTTCGCCGATCCTGGCCGGTTCCCTCGCACACATCGACTGCACGGTGGAGACCGTGCACGACGGGGGTGACCACTGGGTGGTGTTCGGCCGGGTGTCGTCGCTGAGCGAGGTTCGGGACGAGAAGGAGCGGCCGCTGCTGTTCTATCGAGGCCAGTACACCGGGATCGAGCCGGACAAGACGGTGCCGGCCCCCTGGCGGGACGACCTCGAGGCGTTTCTCACGAGCACCTCCGAGGACACCTGGCTCTAGGGGCCGGCTCCGGTGAGCACCGGTCCGTCACTGTCCGGGTTGCGGCACCTCGATGCTGTCGGGCAGCTGGTCGCGCGCCCGATCGAGCTGCTCTTCGAGCTGCTCGACCATGCGGTCGTTGTTGAGCACCGTGACGACGCCCGCGACGTACGCGATGGACAGCACGAGCGAGACGGCGCTCAGGACGATGCCCGCGATGGCCACACCTCGTCCGGTCACCCCGAGGCGCCGGGCGGCGCGCACGCCGACGATGCCGAGCACGATGCCGATGATGGACAGCACGAGACCCACCGGCGACAGGACGAGCGAGAGCACGCACACGAGTGCGGCCGTGCCGACGGCGAGTGCGAGTGCGGCGGCGACGCTCGTCTTGGCGGGCTTCGTCGTCACTCGCTCCTCGAAGGGGGCGGCGGTGGTGGTGACGGCGCGGTCGTCCGCTACCACGCGGTCGCGGTCGGTAACGCGGTCGCGGTCGGAAACCGGTTCTCTGCCGGCGGCACTGGCCCCGGCGGGTTCGCGTTCGATCATCGTCGGTCCTCCTGGTCGGGATGCTGGCCGGGGGCGCCCTCGTCGACGTAGTACTCGGTGGTCACGACCCGCTTGTGGAGCCGTAGACCGGGCGAGGGCGCGTCGTGCGTCGTGCCGTGCTGCTGCGCCGTGCCCTGCTGCGCCGTGCCCTGCTGCGGTGTGCCCTGCTGCGGTGTCCCGGTGTCGCCACCGTGCGAGGGTGCCGACGGCGGGGCCGAGGTCGCGACACCCGGCGCACCGGTGGGCGGTGTCCGATCGGCGTCGCGCAGCCGGTCGGTGTCGGGTGTCCGGCCGGTGCCGTGACCGGTGTCGGGCCTCCGGTCGGAATCCGGCGCGCGTCCGGTGTCGGTATCGGTATCCGCCCTGTCGTAGTAGCGATAGAGCTGTGTCTCCTCCTCCGGAGTGAGACGGCCGTCCTCGTCGATGTTCGGAGCGCCGGTCACCGTGTCCTTGTCGAACGGCAGACGGACGTCCTTGCCGTCCAGCTCGGCGACGTCGATCGGCACGAAGTGCCGACGGGTGCCGAACAGGCCGGTGACGACGGTGATCCACGCAGGGTTGCCGGTCCGGTTGTCGAGATAGACCTCGCCGATCTTGCCGAGCTTGCCGCCGGGACCGTGGACGGTCGCGCCGACAAGTGCATCGATGTCGCTGTTGTTGATCATGGTGACCTCACCGATCGATTGTGTCTTCGACTCGGTGGGTGCCCTCTGCGGCACGTCCCGAAACCCGGTGGCCGGGTCAGATCGGTTCGGCGTCTCCGAAGGTCATCTGCAGACGGGAGATCGACGACGTGAGCAGTGCACGTCGGGGCAGTCCCAGGGTGCGCAGTTCCCCGGCGACGGGATGGGTGCCCAGACGCAGGTCCGCGCCGCCGATCCGGCTACGCACGCCGGAAGGATGCATCGTCCATCCGGTGCGCCGGGTGACCCCGTCCAGATGCGAGTAGGCCGTGACGGAGGCGGCAGCACCACGACCGGGAACTGCGAGACCCGGTCGTACCGACAGCTCCGCGATCAGCTGCCCGTCGCTGCGCACCGACGCGCGCTTGACGTCGCCGGTGTGGTCGGCCTCGAAGTCGGCGAGAGTCTTGGGAAAACCCCAGATGCTGCGCCCCGCCGCGAGGGTGAACTCGCCGTCCACCGGGAGCCGGTGAATGAGGGCACCCGCGCCGCCACGCGCGAGGTCCCGAAGATCTCGCAGCGCGGTGCCGCCGCGCCGGCGGTGGTCGCGAACGAGGAAGCACATGCCGAACTCGTTGTAGGGTCCGAGATCACCGTCGACGTAGTCCACGAACACCAGGACGCAGATTCCGCGACCCGGGCGGGGGTGCAGCAGTTCGAGTCCCGTGTGGTCGATCAGCGCCTGTGCCGGCGCGGCGGGCACCGAGTACATCGCGGTGAATGCCGTCGCGGCCCGGACCCGCACCGGCATCTCGATCTCGGTGCCCGAGATGATGTGTGTCGTCACGCCCTGCCCCTCTGCACGAACCGGATCGCGACCCGGCGGCCGGCCGGGTTGTGAATGAGAACGTGTTCTACTATTCGTGCTCCTGGCCGGGAGCGCAAGAACTCGGCGAAGGCGTCCGAACAGGCAGCCGCGCCGGATGGGCGCGGCTGCAGGGTGCGTCCGTCAGCGCGGTGCGCCGAGGTTCATCTCGTCCGGGTGCATGCCGACGCGCGTGCCGTCGTCGAGGGTCGCGATCTCGCTCAGATCGAGGTCGTCGAGCTCGAAGTCGAACACGTCGATGTTCTGCGTGATCCGCTCGTCGTGGACGGACTTCGGGATGACGATCAGCCCGTTCTGCAGATGCCAGCGAATCAGCACCTGGGCGGCCGACTTGCTGTGCCGGTCCGCGATGCGAGTGATGATCGGATCGACCAGGAGCGTGTTCGGCTTGGATTCGCGGCCCCAGCCCGAGTTGCTGGTTCCGCCCAGCGGGCTCCACGATTCGACGGCGATCCCGTGGTCGGCAGCGAAGTCGCGGATCTCCTGCTGGGGAAGGTGCGGGTGCAGCTCCACCTGGTCGACGGCGGGCAGCATGCCGCCGCGATCGACGAGCAGCTGCAGGTGGTGCGGCTCGAAGTTGCACACGCCGATCGCCTTGGCCCGTCCGGACTCGGCGATCTTCTCGAGCGCGTCCCACGTGCGCAGCAGCCGGTCGTTGTCCTGCAGCGGCCAGTGGATCAGGTACAGGTCGACGTAGTCGGTGCCGAGGCGGCGCAGGCTCTCGTCGAACGCCTTCGTCGCCCGGTCGTAGCCCTGGTCGGAGTTCCACAACTTCGTGGTGAGGAAGACCTCCTCCCGCGGGACGGACGCCGAAGCGATCCCGCGTCCGACGCCCTCCTCGTTCCCGTACGCGGCGGCGGTGTCGATGTGCCGGTAGCCGGCCTCGTCGAGGGCGTAACGCACGGCGTGTTCGGTCTGCTCGTCGGTGGCCTGCCAGACTCCCAGGCCGAGCTGCGGGATGGTGGTTCCGGAATTCAGCGTGATGACGGGAGTGCTCATCGTTCCAGGCTAACGAGTCCGGAGATGTCCTGCCGGGCTCGAGTCCGGCGCTCACTCGCCCAGCGGGGTACCGCGGAATCCTGGTTCGGTGTCCCGTCGGGAATGCCACCGGACGAGCACGCTCGAAGTCCGATCGGCGAAGGGTTGCGATCACACGAGCGGGCTTCCCGCGCCGAGACCGCCCCGCATCTCGGTCAGCCGAGGGGTTCGATCTCACCCGGTCGCCAGGTCCGGTCGAACCATGCCTGGAGTGGTCCGTACAGGCGCAGGAGTACGAACCAGCCCTTGCCCGGGACAGTCCGGATCCAGTTCGACTCCCGGCCCGCCGGCGAGGCGGGTCCGAAGTAGACGTCCACCGAGCCGTCTTCGCCGGCTGCGACCGTCCCGGTGTTGCTGTTGAGCGACGGGTACGGGTCGTCGGTCTGCAGCAGAGAGCGGGACTGGCAGTCGTAGACGCACACCGACCAGAAGTCCTTGGCGGGAATGCCTGCGGGCAGGTGCATTCGGTAGGTGCGGCCCCCGTCCAGCCACTCTCCCTCGGCGTCCTCGGCGGTGTAGGCGTACTGCGAGCCCACCCCCACCATCGGGGTCGCCATCGCGGGAGTGACGACGGTGGCGGCGTAGTGGAACAGCGTACGGGCATCCAGGAGACGAACGCCGTCACGCAGGAACTCGGAGCTCCCACCCACGAAGGCCGTCTTCCACGACGACACGTCCCGGCCGTAGAGGTAGGCCTGCGGGTCACGCGGCCGGTACACGATGGTGCGCGCAATCGCCGAACCGATCGGCGCAGCCTGAGACAGGATCGCGTGCATCCGCTCGTCGGGAGCGAAGGGCCGGCCCTTGACAATGCCGATCGCCGCGAGCTGCCCGGCCAGCTCGGGATCGAGCGCGTCGACGGGTTCTTCCTGGACGATCTGGTCGACCTCTTCGTAGAACGAGAAGTCGTTCGAGTGAACGGTGTTGAACGGCACGCCGTCGGCCTCGACGAACCGCATCTCCGGCGGGTCGTCGGCCTGGGCGAGCGGATAGACACGGGTCTGCTCGATGACATCGAGCCCGCCGAGATTGCGCGCGAACAAGAAGTTGGTGAACGTCCGTGAGCGGTAGGTGAAGTAGCCCTCGGGGACCTCGCCCTCGTACCCCGGCGGCAGCAACAGGTACTTTCCGCCCCGCCCCTTGTCGGGCCCGGCATTGCCCAGGTCGGCCACGTACCGGAACCAGAAGTCGTCGACCACGTCGAGCGACATCGGTGGGCACTCGACAACCGTCGGCCCGTCGGCCCTCAGATCGAGCACCGCGATCCCGTAGGTCGTCTCGGTGTTGGCTGTCAGGAAGCAGGGCACCGAGTCCATGCGGGGGCACACGGCCATCTCCCGCGACGTACGGATCCCGATCGAGCGGAACCCGGTACGCATGGCCACGAGCGACGCGCCGGGAACCGCGTTCAGGAACACGTCGACGCCACGCAGCAGGTCGAGACGATCCCAGCTCAACGCCATCGTCTCCGGGTCCGGCATCCCGTCGTCGAATCGGAATGTCCCCAGATCCGTCTCGACGACATCGGGGATCCCCACCGCGCGACGGACCTCGTCGGAGCTCCCGCCGGAAGACCGAGCCGGCATGACCCCTCCTTCCCCGGCTGCGCTCGGGACCGGGTCGCCGTGGTGCGCGACGTCTGTCGAGGGTCACCCGAGGAGCAGGCCGGGCAGTTGGCAGCTGCTGCGTCCTCTCTGCAAGATA
This sequence comes from Rhodococcus sp. NS-SX18, assembly GCF_057367935.1. Lineage (NCBI taxonomy): Bacteria > Bacillati > Actinomycetota > Actinomycetes > Mycobacteriales > Nocardiaceae > Rhodococcus > Rhodococcus sp. NS-SX18. Next base: position 770,543 of record NZ_CM170633.1, read on the forward strand.
AAGGCACCGCACTCGATCCGGCAAGGCTGCTTGCCCGGATCCGGGGTGGAGAGGCCTAGGCGCCGAACCGGGCGGACGATGTGCACGTTCCGCCGATACGGACCCGGGCAGGCGGCGTACGGACGTTGCGCCGCCGGCAACGGGGCGAGGAGGCGGCACCCGGTCGCGGGTGCCGCCCGCGCTCAACGCACGATCGCGGTCAGGAACTCCCGCGGCTGCCCGAACAGCTGGGCCGTTCCGTGCGCCCGCTTGAAGTACAGCTGCGCGTCGTGCTCCCAGGTGATCGCGATGCCTCCGTGCAACTGGATCGCTTCCGCGGCCACCTGCTCGAACGCCTCCGAGCAGTACACCTTCGCCGCGTACGCATCCTGCGTATCCTGCGACAGCGCGGCCGCGTACGACATCGACCGTGCGGTCTCCACCAATGCGTACATGTCGGCCATGCGGTGCTTGAGCGCCTGGAACGATCCGATGACCCGGCCGAACTGCTTGCGGTTCTTCGAGTACTCCACCGTCAGCTCCAGAGCCGCCTGAGCCGCTCCGACCTGCTCGGCCGACACCGCGATCAGCGCGACCGTCCGCAGCCGCTCCTCGAGACCGGCGGAAGCGGTGAGCCGCCGGCCCACCACCCCCTCGAAGCGCACCTCGGCGAGAGAACGGGTCGGATCCATCGTCGGCACCCGGCGTCGCACGACACCGTCGGCGTCCGGATCCACCTCGACGAGCGCGACGTCGTCCCCGTCGGCTGCGAGCACCAGCAGGGTCGTCGCGACGTCCCCGCCGAGCACGTAGTGGGCGGTGCCGCCGAGCCGGTCGCCCTCGAGCACGACACCGGGTGTGGACCAACCGGCCTCGGAAGCCCAGCACACGGCTGCGATCTCCCCGGCGGCGATGCCCGGCAGCAGGCGGGCGCACGCGTCGGTGTCACCGGAGAGCAGCAAAGCCTGTGCCGCGAGCACCGCCGAGCCGAGCATCGGCGACGGGGTGAGCGTGCGGCCGAGTTCCTCGAGCACGACGTGGGTCTCGGCGAGGGAGGCGCCGACACCGTCGTACTCCTCGGGCACGGCGAGGGCCGCGACGCCGATCTGTTCGACCATCTTCTGCCACAGGTCGGCGTCGTAGCCGTCCGGCAGGGTGATCGCCTTGCGCACCGCCGCGGAATCGGAGTGCCGGCCGAGCAGGCTGCGCACCGACTCCCGCAGCGCGGCGCGATCCTCGGTCTCGAAGGTCACGATGCGTCCTCCAGCGCGTCGACGACCCGCGCCCGGTGCACATCCGCGGTGCCCCATGCGGTGACGAGGGCCCGCACCCGAGTCAACGCCAGCGACAGATCGTGTTCGAGGGTGTAACCGATGGCGCCGTGCACCTGCAGTGCCGTCCGCGCCGCCCGGTAGGCCGCCTCACCGCAGGCCACCTTCGCCGCCGAGACGTCGCGGGAGGCGGTCGCGGCGCCGTCGCGCACCGCGAGCGCCGCACCGAGCAGCAGCGGGCGCGCCATCTCGAGGCCGACGGCGACCTCGGCGAGGTGGTGCTTGACGGCCTGGAACGATCCGATGGCGCGACCGAACTGCTTGCGCTGCTGCGCATACTCGACCGTGGTGTCGAGCAGGGTGCGTCCGAGGCCCTGCAGCTGCGCCGCGGTGGCCAGGGCTCCGTAGTCGAACGCGGCACCGAAGTCCGTGTCGCCCAGGGTGTCCGCTGCCGCGACGGCATGCAGGCGGCGGGCCGGGTCGACGGACTGCCGGGCGTCGCCGGCGGTGCCCGTCGAGACCGTGCCGCCGCCGACGTGCAGCACGAGGTCGGCGACGTCGGCATCGACCGCGTACGGCACGTGCGGTGCCGCGGCGACCGTCGCGAGCTCCCCGGAGGCGAGCGCGGACAGCCGGTCCGGCGCGACGGCGGCCAGCAGGATCGGCGCCACGGCCACGGTCTCGACGAGTGGGCCGGGCACCGCGTGGCGGCCGAGCTGTTCCATGGCGACGACGAGGTCGAGCGCGTCGGCCCCGAGACCGTCGTGGTCCTCGTCGACGAGCAGCGCGCCGACGCCGACCTCGGCGAGCCGTTGCCACACCTTCAGGCCGGGGCCGGTGTCACCGGCGGCCCACGACCGGACGACCGCAGGCAGATCGGACTTGGCGAGCAGCGCGTCGATGCTGGACGCGAAGTCCTCGTGGGAGGAGTCGAGCGCGAATCTCATCGGTCGCCCTTCGGAAGGCCGAGCAGCCGCTCGGCGATGACGTTCTTCTGAATTTCGTTGGTGCCCGCGTAGATCGGCCCCGACAGGGAGAACAGGTAACCGTCGGTCCAGTCGTCGGCGAGCTCCGCGGCCGGGCCCTGCAGGTCCAGCGCGGTCTCGTGGGCGGCGATGTCCCAGTCCGACCAGAACACCTTGTTGATGGACGACTCGGCGCCGAGCTGACCGCCGTCCTGCAGCCGGGTGACGGTGGCCCAGGTGGACAACTCGTACGCGCGCGCCCCGATCCACGCGTCGGCGACGCGGTTGCGCAGGGACGCGTCCCCGTGCCGGTCCGACGCCGCGTACAGCGCCAGCAGGCGGTCGGTGGTGGCGAGGAACCGTCCGGGGGAGCGCAGCGACAGTCCGCGTTCGTTCGAGGCGGTGCTCATCGCGACGCGCCATCCCTCGTTCACGCCGCCGATCACGCCGGACTCGCCGGGATTGCCGGGGTCGTCCGGGACGAACACGTCTTCGAGGAAGATCTCCGCGAAGCCGGGTTCGCCGTCGAGCTGGTCGATGGGCCGGACGGTGACACCCTCGGCACGCAGATCGAACATGAAGTAGGTGATGCCCTTGTGTCGCTGCGCATCCGGGTCCGAGCGGAACAGTCCGAAGCCCATGTCCGCGAAGGACGCCCGCGAGCTCCACGTCTTCTGCCCATTGAGCAGCCACCCGCCGTCGACCCGCCGGGCGGTCGAGCGCAGCGACGCGAGGTCGCTGCCGGACTCCGGTTCGGACCAGGCCTGGGCCCAGATGTCGTCGGCACGGGCCATGCGCGGCATGATGCGTGCGAGCTGGTCGGGGTGGGCGTGCTCGAACAGCGTGGGAGCGAGCAGGAAGATGCCGTTCTGGCTGACCCGGCCGGGCGCGCCGGCGCGGTAGTACTCCTCCTCGAACACCACCCACTGCTGCAGCGTGGCGTTGCGGCCGCCGAGTTCTTCAGGCCACGAGACGACCGACAGGCGGGCGTCGGCCAGGGTGCGTTCCCACTCGCGGTGTTCCTCGAAGCCCTCGGCCGTGTCCATCGACTTCAGCGGGTTCGACGGGACGTTCTCGGCGAGGAAGGCGCGGACCTCGTCGCGGAAGGCGAGGGTCGCGTCGTCGAGTTGCAGATCCACTACTTCGTTCCTTCCTGCGCGGCAGAGCCGCTCACCGGGCGTGCGCTCGCGGCCATCGATTTCGCGTTCATGCCGCCGAGGGAGTCGGTGCCGACCTCGGCGTTGTGGGCGTGCGCGAAGTGGTGCAGGCCGAACACCGAGTCCATGCCGTTGCGCATGCCCATCTGGTCCTCGCACTGGTTGACGGCACGTTTGGTCAGGGCCAGCCCGAACCGCGGCATCTCCGCGATCCGTCCGGCCAGGGCGAGGGTCTCCTCCTCGAGCTTCTCGCGTGGCACGACGCGGTTGACCATGCCGACCTCGTAGGCGCGCTGGGCGCCGAAGCGGTCACCGGTGTAGAGGATCTCCTTGGCGAAGCGCGTGCCCAGCACCCAGGGGTGGGCGAAGTACTCCACGCCGGGAATGCCCATCCGCACCACCGGATCCGAGAAGAACGCGTCCTCCGAGGCGACGATCAGGTCGCACACCCACGCGAGCATGAGGCCGCCGGCGATGCACGCGCCCTGCACCATCGCGACCGTCGGCTTGGGGATCTCCCGCCAGCGGCGGCACATGCCCAGGTACACCTCCATCTCGCGCGCGTACCGCTGGTCGCCGCCGGGCTTGTCGACGTGGTCCCACCACATGACGGCCTTGTTGTCGTAGTGGACGTGGTGATCACGACCGGGGGTGCCCAGGTCGTGCCCGGCGGAGAAGTGCTTGCCGTTGCCCGCGAGCACGATCACCTTGACCTCGTCGTCCTCGACGGCGCGTTCGAAGGCGGCGTCGAGCGCGTAGGTCATCACGGAGTTCTGCGCGTTGCGGTAGTCCGGCCGGTTGAGGGTGACGATCGCGATGCCGTCGCGCACCTCGTAGGTGACGACATCGGGTTCGTAGGGGACGGTCATGACTTCTCCTCACGCAGAATATTTTTCAGAACCTTGCCGGACGGGTTGCGAGGCAGGTGCCCGGCGAAGCGGACCGAGCGCGGCACCTTGAAGTTGGCCAGCTTCTCCTTGCAGAACGCGATCACCGACTCCTCGGTCAACCCGCTGCCCTCGAGGGCGACGACGTGCGCGCGGCCCACCTCGCCCATGCGCTCGTCGGGCACGCCGACGACCGCGACCTCGTGCACGCCGGGCAGGCGCATCAGCGCCGCCTCGATCTCGGCGGGATAGACGTTGAACCCGCCGCTGATGTACATGTCCTTGAGCCGGTCGGTGATGTCGAGGTAGCCGCGTTCGTCGAGGGTGCCGACGTCGCCGGTGTGCAGCCAGCCGTCGGCGTCGATCGTCTCGGCGGTGGCCTCCGGGTCGTCGAGGTAACCGAGCATCACGTTGGGGCCGCGCAGCAGGATCTCGCCCTTGTCGCCGATGCGGACCTCGAAGCCGGCGGTGGCGCGGCCGGAGGAGGTGGAGACGGTGACGGGGTCGTCGTCGGTGCGGCACATCGTCGCGACCACGGCCTCGGTCTGGCCGTACGCGGTGAGCACGGCGTCGAAGCTCAGCTCGTTCTGCATGCGCTCGACGAGCGCGACGGGTACGGGGGCGGCCCCGGTGACCGCGATCCGCAGGGACGACATGTCGAACTCGTCGCGGCGGGGGTGGTCGAGGATGCTCTGGTAGATCGTCGGCGCGCCCGGCAGCACGCTGATCCGCCGGTCGGCGACGGTGGCCATCACCTTCTCGACGTCGAACACCGCCATCGGCACGACGGTGGTGCCCGCGAGCAGCGCTGCGACGAACCCGGCCTTGTAGCCGAAGCTGTGGAAGAACGGGTTGATGATCAGGTAGTTGTCGTCCGGTGTGAGCTCGGCGCACTCGGCCCACGCCTGCGCGACCCCGATCAGCTGCCGGTGGGCGCTGAGTACGCCCTTGCTGCGCCCGGTCGTGCCGGAGGTGAAGAGGATGTCGCAGACGTCGTCGGGGGAGACGGCCCGCGCCCGGGCGTCGGCCTCGGTGCGCGCGTCCGCCGTCGCCGCGGCGAGGAAGTCGTCCCAGTCCACGACGCCGTCGGCCGGTGCGTCCGTCCCACCCAGCGGGACCCGCACCACGGTGGGCACGTGCAGACCGGGCGCGGCGGCGCGCAGAGCGGCGTACCGGTCCGTGCCGAGGAAGTCGCCGGCGACGACGAGGGCCTCGGCGCGGATGCGGTCGAGGATGTCGTGCGCCTCGGCCCCGGTGTAACGGGTGTTGACGGGGACGACGACGCCGCCGGCCCACTGGATCCCCAGCGCGGCGACCATCCAGTGGTGGGTGTTGGGCGACCAGATCGCGACGCGTGCACCGGGCCCGACGCCGTGGGCGACGAGCGCGGCGGCGAATTCGCGGACGCGATCGCGAAGTTGTGCGAACGTCGGTCGCACGTCGCCGTCGACGATCGCGATCCGGTCGGCGTACACCGATGCGGCGCGTTCGACGGCGGCCGGTGTGGTTCTCGGTTGTGCAGTCACGGAGCTCCCTACCTAGCAAGTGCTTGGTAGGTTATCGTACAGACGTGCATGAGAGCGAGAGACTGGACGACACGGGTTTGGCCGACACCGAATTCGCCGCGACCGTCCGCCGGTGGCTGGAGGAGAACCTGACCGGCGAGTTCGCCGACCTCAGAGGCAAGGGCGGACCGGGAAGCGAGCACGAGTTCTTCGAGGAGCGCCTGGCCTGGGACCGGCACCTCGCAGCCGCCGGATGGACCTGCATCGGCTGGCCCACCGAGCACGGCGGCCGCGGTGCCACCCTCGAGCAGCAGGTGATCTTCCACGAGGAGTACGCCAAGGCGAACGCGCCGGCGCGCGTGAACCACCTCGGCGAGGAACTGCTCGGCCCCACCCTGATCGCCTTCGGCACCGAGGAACAGAAGCGCCGCTTCCTGCCGGGGATCCGCAACGTCACCGAGCTGTGGGCGCAGGGCTACTCCGAGCCCGGTGCGGGTTCCGACCTGGCCAACGTCTCCACCACCGCCCGGCTCGAGGACGGGAAGTGGGTGATCAACGGCCAGAAGGTGTGGACGTCGCTCGCGCACGTCGCGCAGTGGGCGTTCGTGGTGTGCCGCACCGAACCCGGCTCGACCCGGCACCGCGGCCTGAGTTTCCTGCTCGTGCCGCTCGATCAGCCGGGCGTGACGGTCCGGCCCATCCAGCAGCTCACCGGCACCTCCGAGTTCAACGAGGTCTTCTTCGACGACGCCGTCACCGACGCCGACCTCGTCGTCGGCGCGCCCGGCGACGGCTGGAAGGTCGCGATGGGCCTGCTCACCTTCGAGCGGGGTGTGTCGACCCTCGGCCAGCAGATCGGTTTCGCCCGGGAACTGCAGAGCATCGCCGATCTGGCGGTCTCGACCGGTGCGGCCGACGACCCGCACATCCGCGAACGGATCGCCCGCGCCCGCATCGGGCTGCGCGTCATGCGGGCCCACGCCGTGCGCACCCTCGGCGACGCCGACCCCGGCCAGGCGTCGGTGGCGAAGCTGCTGTGGGCCAACTGGCATCGCGACCTCGGCGCACTGGCGATGGACGTGCAGGGTCCCGCCTCGCTCACCGGACCGGACCACGACCACGCCGGCAACCCGTCGCTGCTGTCGGACCCCGAGCACCTCGAGCTCGCCGAATGGCAGCGGCTGTTCCTGTTCACCCGCGCCGACACCATCTACGGCGGATCCAACGAGATCCAGCGCAACATCATCGCCGAGCGCGTGCTCGGCCTTCCCCGAGAGGCCCGACCGTGACCACTTCCCCCCTCGTCACCCCGCCCGTCGAAACGCCGGGCCACGGCCTGCTGAGCGGCAAGAAGGTCGTCGTCACCGCCGCCGCCGGCACAGGCATCGGGTTCGCGACCGCCCGTCGCGCCCTGCTCGAGGGCGGCGACGTGCTCGTCTCCGACTTCCACGAGCGCCGGCTCGGGGAGACGGTCGGCAAGCTCGCCGCCGAGTTCCCGTCGCAGCAGGTGGAGTCCATCGTGTGCGACGTCTCCTCGACCGAGCAGGTCGATGCGCTGATCACCGGTGCCGCCGAGCGGCTCGGGCGCATCGACGTGCTGGTCAACAACGCCGGACTCGGCGGCGAGACCCCCGTGGTCGACATGACCGACGAGCAGTGGGACCGTGTCCTCGACATCACCCTCACCAGCACCTTCCGAGCGACGCGCGCGGCGCTGCGCTACTTCCGGTCGGCCGACCACGGCGGCGTCCTCGTCAACAACGCCTCCGTGCTCGGGTGGCGTGCGCAGCATTCGCAGGCGCACTACGCGGCCGCCAAGGCCGGCGTGATGGCGCTGACCCGCTGCTCGGCGATCGAGGCCGCCGAGTACGGGGTCCGGATCAACGCCGTCGCGCCGTCGATCGCGCGGCACGCCTTCCTCGCGAAGGTCACGAGCGAGGAACTGCTCGACCGGCTCGCCTCCGACGAGGCGTACGGGCGGGCCGCGGAGGTCTGGGAGATCGCTGCGACCATCGCCATGCTCGCCAGCGACTACACCACGTACCTGACCGGCGAGGTCGTCTCGATCTCGTCGCAGCGGGCCTGACCCGTGCGCGGTTCCGGTAGCTGCCGCTACCGGAACCGCGCACGGCAGCCCTGAAAGGATGCCTCCATGACTCCTCCCAGAGACGATGCCGCCAAGTCCGGGCGCCGGGCCGAGCTGCTCGACATCGCCGCGGAACTGTTCGCCTCGCGCGGGGTGCGTGCCACCACCGTGCGCGACATCGCCGACGCCGCAGGCATCCTGTCGGGCAGTCTCTACCACCACTTCGACTCCAAGGAGTCGATGGTCGACGAGATCCTGCGGGGATTTCTCGACGACCTGTTCGGTCGCTACCGCGAGATCGTCGCCTCGGGTTCGGACTCCCGCGCCACCCTCGAAGCGCTCATCACCGCGTCGTACGAGTCGATCGACAAATCGCACGCCGCGGTCGCGATCTACCAGGACGAGGCCAAGCGGCTCGTGGAGAACGAGCGGTTCTCCTACATCTCCGACCGCAACACCGAATTCCGCGACCTGTGGGTGGGGGTGATCGAGCGCGGCATCGCCGACGGCACGTTCCGGCCGGACGTCGACGTCGAACTCGTCTTCCGGTTCCTGCGCGACACCGTGTGGGTGGCCGTGCGCTGGTACCGGCCCGGCGGCACCCTCACCGCCGACAAGGTGGCCCAGCAGTACCTGTCCATCGTGCTCGACGGACTTGCCAATCCCTGAACCGACTTTCCCGGAACCGACTAGGAGTCCCTCATGACCGAGGCATACATCGTCGATGCGGTACGCACCCCGATCGGCAAGAAGAACGGCGGCCTGTCCGGCGTCCACCCCGCCGACCTGGGCGCGCACGTGATCAAGGCGGTCGTGGACCGCACCGGCATCGACCCGAGCGACGTCGACGACGTCGTCTTCGGCTGTGTCGACGCCATCGGCGGCCAGGCCGGCAACATTGCCCGCACCGCGTGGCTCGCTGCGGGCTACCCGCAGCATGTCCCCGGCGTCACCGTCGACCGGCAGTGCGGGTCGAGCCAGCAGGCCCTGCACTTCGGTGCGCAGGCCATCCTGTCCGGCACCGCCGACCTCATCGTCGCCGGCGGCGTCCAGAACATGTCACAGATCCCGATCTCGGCGGCCATGATCGTGGGGCAGCAGTACGGCTTCGACACCCCGTTCGGCGGGTCGACCGGCTGGACCGAGCGGTACGGCGATCAGGAGGTCTCGCAGTTCCGCGGTGCCGAGATGATCGCCGACAAGTGGGATCTCAGTCGTGAGGACCTCGAACGTTGGGCGCTGCAGAGCCACGAGCGGGCCAAGGCGGCCATCGCCGAGGGCCGCTTCGAGGGCGAGATCGTCCCGCTCGGCGACGCCACCGTCGACGAGGGGCCCCGCGAGACGAGCCTCGAGAAGATGGCGTCCCTCGCGACGCTCGTCGAGGGCGGCAGGCTCACCGCCGCCGTCGCCAGCCAGATCTCCGACGGTGCGTCGGCGGTACTGCTCGCCTCCGACGAGGCCGTGCGCAAGTACGGACTGAAGCCTCGTGCGCGGATCCATCACCTCAGCGCCCGCGGTGACGACCCGATCTTCATGCTCAGCGCGCCCATCCCGGCCACGCAGCACGCGCTGGCGAAGACCGGCCTGAGCATCGACGACATCGACCTGATCGAGATCAACGAGGCCTTCGCCCCCGTCGTGCTGGCCTGGATCAAGGAGATCGGCGCAGACCCGGCCAAGGTCAACGTGAACGGCGGCGCTATCGCGCTGGGTCACCCGCTCGGCGCCACCGGCACCAAGTTGATGGCGACGCTGCTCAACGAGCTCGAGCGCCGCGAGGGCCGGTACGGCCTGCTGACGATATGCGAGGGCGGCGGCACCGCGAACGTGACGATCATCGAGCGCGTGTAGCCGGGCGGCTGCGCCGCCGGTGTGTCCTTCGGGCTGTCAGGGCAGCCCGAAGGACACACCGGCGCGTCAGCGCAGGGTCGGGTCGGTGACGCGGTCGCTGCTCCCGGCGGTGCGGAACACGTGGTCCGCGAGATCGGCGAGCGGATCGGCGGGCAGGACGTGGACGATCTGCTGGTGCACGACGCCGCCGTCCGGGCACCAGACGACCACCCGCCGGGGCCCGGGCGCCACCTGGTGGGCGACCATCGATCCGGACGGCTCGACGGGCAGACTGCGGGTGTCACCGTCCGCGTCGGGGTCCACGCGGCAGCTCTCCGGGTGGACGGGCACGCCGTGCACCGTCACCTTCACCCGCTCGCGGCCCGCGACGACGTCGGCGGTGGCGGTCGCCTGTGCCGTGGCCGGAACAACCACTGCCGCAACGATCGTGGACAGCACCGCCACCGTCGCACCTGCATACCCGAATCGCATGGTTTCTCCCTCCCGCGCGGGCCTCTCCCACCCGTCGGGCACAGCGTACGGGTGGGCGGCGGCTCAGGCCCGGAAGGACACCCGGGCGTGCATGCCGTCCGGCATGAGGGTGAGTCGCTCGGCGACCTTCAGCCGGTAGCCGGGATCCATCGCCAGGTCGTAGCGGCGCAACAGGGTTCCCAGCACGAGGGTTGCCTCGTGCAGCGCGAACTGCCGTCCGATGCACGCGCGTTCTCCGGTGCCGAACGGCTTGTACACGTGCGCGGGCCGGGCCCGGACCCGTTCGGGCAGGAAACGGTCGGGGTCGAACTCGTCGGCGTCGTCGCCCCACACTGCGCGGTCCCGGTGCACCGCGGGCAGCAGCACGAGCACCCAGTCGCCGGCGCGCATCCGGTACCGGCCGCCCAGAGTGGTGTCCACCTTCGCCTCCCGTGCGTACGCGGGCGCCGTCGGCCACAGCCGCAGCGCCTCGTCGAGCACCCGACGGACGTACCGCAGCTTGGCGATCTGTTCGAAGGCGGGCTCGCCGTCGCCCCAGACCTCCTCGACCTCCGCCCGCGCCCGCGTGTAGGCCTCCGGGTCGCGCATCAGGTAGTACAGGGCGAACGACAATGCGCCCGAGGTGGTTTCGTGTCCGGCGACGAGGAAGGTGAGCACCTGGTTGCGGATGTTGACGGCGTCGAGCTTGTTCGGATCGTCCTCCCGGGACGCCCGCAGCATCAGCTCGAGCAGGTCGTCGGGGGCGGGGCCGGGCGCATCGCTCCTGCTACGGATCACCGCGTCGACGACGTCGTGCATGTGCGCCCGGTCGAGGTCGTACTGTCGCTTGGCGGCGGGGAAGAGGAAGCGCCCGACGACGGGAACGGTGCGCAGCATACTGCGCTGCGAGAACGACAGTCCGCCGACCATCGCCTCGACGAACGGATGCCGCTCTTCGCGTTCGAACGGCTCGAACGAGTAGCTGAACCCGGTGCGGCCGATGGTTTCCAGCGTCAGTTTCGTCATGTCCGCGGCGACGGCGACGTCGCCGCCGCTGCGTGCCCGGCGGTCCCAGTGCGCGACGAGCTGGGCAGTGACGTCGAGCATCGTCGCGTGGTACCGGCGCATCGCCTGCTGCGTGAACGCCGGCATCAGCAACTCGTGGGCGCGACGCCAGTTCGGTTCCTCGTTGTAGGCGGTGAACAGCCCGTCGCCACCGATCGCCCGCAGGGCCTCCACGCCCGGCGCGAGGTGCTTGGCGAAGCGCTTCTCGTCGGACAGCTCGGCCGTGAGTTCGCCGGAGCAGACGAACACGAAGCGGCGGCCGAATGCGGTGCGTTCGAACACCGGGCCGAGGGCTTTGTGGGTGGCCATCGAGTTCTGCACCGGGGTCTTCAGCGACATGCCCAGGACGTCGCCGGCGAGGGGCAGGCGTTTCGGCGGGCGTGGAATCTCCGTGTCGAACACTCGCGACGTGGCCATGACCATGCTCCGACCCCCAGTTATTGAACCCGCGTACAGTAGTCACGCTACGCCGGGACGGATACCTGTCAAGAACTAGATTGGATCCGTGGCCCAACCCCGCCGACGTCTCGACCCCGAGCAGCGCCGCGCGCAACTGCTCGACATCGGCGCGCGCCTGTTCGCCGAGCGAGCCTACGAGGACGTGTGGATCGAGGAGGTCGCCGAACTCGCGGGGGTCTCACGCGGCCTGATGTACCACTACTTTCCGACCAAGCGGGACTTCATGGCGGCGGTCGTCCAACGCGAATCGGACCGGCTGCTCGCCGTCACCGAACCCGATCCGCGGCTCACCGTCGCCGAGCGGATCACCGCGGGCCTCGACGCCTATCTCGACTACGTCGCCTCGCACCGGCAGGGCGTCGCGGCGGTCAACCGGGCCGCGGACTCCGCCGATGCGGGTATCCGCGCGATCGTCGATACCGAACTCGGAGTGCAGCAGGAACGCATCCTCGACGCCCTCGCCCCGCCCGACGACGAACGCGAACTCGTCGCGGTCGCCGTGCAGGGCTGGATCGCGCTCGTGCGCAGCGTGTGCGTCGACTGGCACGATCACCCCACCGTCACCGAGGCGCAGCTGCGGGAGCTGTGCCTGAACGCTCTGCGCGGGATGCTCGGCGGTCGCCTCGGCTGATGTTCCGGCGTTACCCTCGGTTCATGTGCCGGAACATCACGGAGCTGCGCGGGCTCGAGCCGGCAGCGACCGACGAGGAGATCGAGGCCGCCGCCCGGCAGTACGTGCGCAAGGTCAGTGGCGTCCACAAGCTCTCCGACGCCACCCGCGAACCGTTCGAGGAGGCCGTGGCCGAGGTCACGGCCGTCACTATGCGGCTGCTCGACCGGCTCCCGCCGCGCCGGCAGCCACCGCCGACGGTGCCCCCGCTGCGCCGGCCGGAGGTGCAGGCGCGGATCGCAGCTCGCGGCTGACCGGGTCGCGGATGGATCTGCTCGCGCTTCGGGAATTCGCGCCGTCCGCGGAGGGGGCGAATCCCGAAGGCGCAAGCAGATTTCCGTACGTCTATGCGCGCGACTCCTGACCGCGCAGCGCGGCCATCGCGTCGATCCGCTCGACGGCCTCGGCGACGATGCGGTCGATCAGTTCCTGGCAGCTCGGCAGGTCGTCGAGCATGCCGACGACCTGCCCGGAGGCGAGCACACCGGCCTCGGTGTTGCCCTCGACGAGCCCGGCCTTGAGCAGCATGGGGGTGTTGGCCGCCATGATGATCTGCTGCCACGTGCGGTCGCTCGCCCGCTTCATCGCGATGCCGTCCTTCACGAGCGTCGACCACTTCATCCCGGTCATGGCCTTGAACTTGGCCGCGTTCCTGGCGGCGGCGACGAGACCTTTCGCGTAGCTGCCACGTTCGAGGCTGTCCACGAGTTCGGTGTTGAGCACCCGGTGCGGCATGCCGTCGACCTTGACCGAGACCGTCGTGTCCTGCAGACCCCGGCTCAGATACTCCTGCTTCACCGAATCGGGCACGGCGCTGTCGCTGGTGAGCAGGAACCGGGTGCCCATGGCGACGCCGGCCGCCCCGTAGGCGAGCGCCGCTGCCAGGCCTCGGCCGTCGAAGAACCCGCCGGCCGCGACGACCGGGATGTCGACGGCGTCGAGCACGCTCGGCAGCAGCAGCGTGGTGGCCACCGGTCCGGTGTGCCCGCCGCCCTCGCCGCCCTGCACGATCACCGCGTCGGCTCCCCAGGAGGCCACCTTCACCGCGTGCTTCGCGGCGCCGATGGACGGGATGACCACGACGCCGTGGTCCTTGAGCTTGGCGATCAGTTCCTTCCTGGGCGCGAGCGCGAAGGAGGCGACCCGGACGTTCTCGCGGATGAGCAGGTCGATGCGCTGGGCGGCGTCGGACGCGTCGGCGCGGATGTTCACGCCGAAGGGCTTGTCCGTCGCCGCCTTGGTCTTCGCGACGGCGACCTCGAGTTCCTCGTACGTCATCGTCGCCGAGGCCAGGATGCCGAGGCCGCCCGCATTGGAGGTGGCGGCGGTCAGCCGGGGGCCGGACACCCAGCCCATGCCGGTCTGGACGATCGGATGCTCGATGCCGACGAGGTCGGTCAGTGCCGTCGTCAGGCGTGGACTCATACCGCCACCTCCCGGTCTCGCAGCCCACGCGGATCGAGGACCTCGCGGATCAGGCGCAGTTCCTCGGCGGTGGGCTCCCGGGTGACTGTGGCCTCGTCGAGGCCGGCCACCTCGAAGGAGGTGTTCTCGGCGACCTGCTCGGCGGTGACACCCGGGTGCAGGGTCAGCGCCCGGAACGTGTGGCCGGGACCGCCGAAGTCGAACGAGCCGAGATTGGTGACGACCCGGTGCAGGTGCAGGAACCGGAACGCCGGGTTGGCCGGATCGACCTGGTCGTAGCCGACACCGGAGACGATGTCGACCCGGTCGCAGAACACCCGCGGATTGTGCTTGCCGACCCAGTAGCTCGTCGCGTGGTTGATCGTGTTGCCGGGGGCGCCGCGCACACCGAACATCTGCCGGGTCGGGCGCTGCAGCGGCCCGAACGCCGACAGGTTCTGGTTGCCGTGCCGGTCGATCTGGTTGGCGCCCATGACGACGTGGCGGCGGCCGGAGGCGACGACGTCGAACACCTTGCGGAACGGCATCCAGCCCTCGATCGGGCCCTTCGCACCGACGGCGGGGGTGTCGGCCAGGATCAGGGCCTCGCCGTCGGTGATGAGCAGGTCCGGTTCGGTGGTCAGCCGGGCGAGGCGCGCGCCGATGAGCGGCAGTGTCGCCATCGGGCTGGCCATGATCTCGCCGGCGCCGGCGAAGATCTCGGCGCATGCGATGGCGCAGTACTCGGCGCGGGTCACCGTGCCGGAGGTCTGCGGGGTGGTCGTCTCGGTCATGCCTGCTCCTCGCTGAAGGCCTGCACTGCGGCCTGGTAGTCCTCTTCGCTGCCCGAGAGGAAGCGGTCGACGAATGCCTGCCACGCCTGCGGGTCCTTCGCCGATTCGGCGTAGTGGCGCTGGAACTTCTCGTCGCGACCGTAGCTGTCGCCGGCAAGGGTGAAGTGGGCGCCGTTCGGTGCCTCGACGACCCCGTCGACCATCATGCGGTTGAGGACGAGGGACTGCAGGGGGACGGACTTGACGAGTTCCTCGGTCTCGACGATGCGTTCGACCGAGACGTACCGCTTCTCGGCAGCCAGGCAGTACAGGTCGTCGAAGTAGGGGTCGACGCCGGTGTAGGCGGCGTTGCCGTGCGCATCGCCGAGGTTCAGATGCACCAGGGACGCATCGAGATTCAGCGCCGGCATCGCGATCAGCGTCTCGGCCTCGCCCGACTCGTGGGGGTACGGCGAGGTGACGGTCTGCAGCTCGCCCTCCCAGAAGTCGACGACGGCCGAGCCCAGGCCGGCGCGGATCGGCAGGAACGGCAGCCGGGCGGCGGCCGCCTCGAGGCCGCACTTGACCATGCCCTCGTCCATCTCCCGCGCGACGATCTCGCCGTTCGTGCGGGCCTTGGCGAACCAAGGGTCGTAGAACGGAGCCGAGTCGAGGGAGACGAACCCGTAGTACGCCTTCTTCACCTTTCCGGCCGAGCACAGCAGTCCCAGGTCCGGGCCGCCGTAGGTCACGACCGTCAGGTTCTTCACATCCGAGCGCAGGATCGCGCGGACGAGCGCCATCGGCTTGCGCCGCGACCCCCAGCCGCCGATGCCGATCGTCATGCCGCTGCGCAGCTCGCCGACCACGTCGTCGAGCGACATCCTCTTGTCACGCATGGTGTTTCATGTCTCCTGATCAGTGGTTGGCGCGCGGCTTGCCGGTGGCGACGAACTCGTCCCGGTGCTCGTCCGCGATGCCGGCGAGGTTGAGTTCGAAGGTGAAACCCTGCTCGAATCGGTAGCTTTCCTTCACGTCCACCGGATCGATGCCGTTGATGGCTTCCTTGGCGCACCTGATGACGCGGGTGTCCTTCGCCGCGATCTTCTCGGCGATCTCGCGGGCGGTGGCGTCGAGGTCGGCGCGCGGGACCACCTTGTAGACGGAACCGAAGTGCTCGAGCTGCTGGGCGGTGACGTTCTGCGCCGTGTAGTAGAGGGTGCGCATCATGTGCTGCGGCACGAGCCGGGCGAGGTGGGTGGCGGCGCCGAGCGCGCCGCGGTCCACCTCGGGCAGGCCGAAGACGGCGTCGTCGGAGGCGACGATGACGTCGGCGTTGCCGACGAGGCCGACGCCGCCGCCGACGCAGAACCCGTTCACGGCGACTACGACGGGCACGGCGCAGTCGTAGACGGCGGCGAAGGCGGCGGCGCAGCCGCGGTTGGCGCCGATGAGGGCGTCGTGCCCGTCGGTGGCCTGCATCTCCTTGATGTCGACGCCGGCGTTGAAGCCGCGGCCCTCCGCACGCAGGATCACCACGTGCGTGGCCGGATCCTTGCCTGCGGCCAGGACCGCGTCGGCCAGTTCGAACCACCCCTGGGAGGGGATGGCGTTCACAGGCGGGTAGTCGACGGTGACCGTGGTGATGCCCGCGCCGTCGGTGGTCGAGGTGATGCCCATGGCAGGTTCCTAACGTCTGTACCGAACCAAGCGATTGCTTGGTAAGTTAGCACATGCGGGGCGAAGACCCCAGGGAGCGGAATCGTGGAGGCGGGGCGAGCGTGTCGCCCGGATTCCCCGGCAACGACATCTATTCGAGGAGAAGAGATAGTGAGCGGACTGGTCAACGGGCGCGTCGTGATCGTCACCGGCGCGGGGCGCGGCATCGGGCGGGCCCACGCGCTGGCCTTCGCGGCCGAAGGCGCGAAGGTCGTGGTCAACGACATCGGGGCCGGCGCGGACGGTTCCGCGACGGGGGAGAGCCCCGCGGAGCAGGTCGTCGCGGAAATCCGCGCGGCCGGCGGCGAGGCCGTCGTCAACGGTGACGACGTCGCCGACTGGGCCGGCGCGCAGAACCTGGTGCAGACGGCCCTGGACGCCTTCGGGCGGCTCGACGTCCTGGTCAACAACGCCGGATTCCTGCGGGATCGCATGCTCGCCAACATGAGCGAGGAGGAGTGGGATGCGGTGATCCGGGTGCACCTCAAGGGCCACTTCGCCCCGATGCGGCACGCGATGGCGTACTGGCGCGGGGAGGCGAAGGCCGGCAACCCGGTCGACGCCCGCATCGTCAACACCAGCTCGGGCGCCGGCCTGATGGGCAGCATCGGCCAGGGCAACTACGCCGCCGCCAAGGCCGGGATCGCCGCTCTCACGATCCAGGCCGCCGCGGAGTTCGCGCGCTACGGCGTCACCGTCAACGCGATCGCGCCGGCCGCGCGGACCCGCATGACCGTGGGCGCGGGCGGCGCGATGGCCGAGTCGATGGCCGCCCCCGAGGAGGGCTTCGACGCGATGGCCCCGGAGAACGTCTCACCGCTGGTGGTGTGGCTCGGCAGCGCCGAGTCGAAGGAGGTCACCGGCCGGGTGTTCGAGGTAGAGGGCGGCAAGGTCTCCGTCGCCGACGGCTGGCGGCACGGCGAGGCGATCGACAAGGGCGAGCGCTGGGATCCGAAGGAACTCGGTCCGGTCGTGGAGAAGCTGATCGCGCGCAGCGAGCCCCCGACCCCGGTCTACGGGGCCTGATCAGTCGTGCGCGCTTTCGGTAGCGTCCGCTACCGAAAGCACGCACGGGTGGGGGCGACTATGCGGGCGAACGGACGATGATGGTGGTGCCGGGGAAGTACGCGGCCAGCTCGGTGCGGGCGTGCTTGAGGGTCGCGGTGCCGTAGCCCTGCTTGCGCAGCTCCGGGTGGACCCAGATCGCGACGTCGACCTCATGGCCCTGGAGCTCACCGAACGCGAAACCGACCGGCTTGGGTTCGGTGCCGGACAGGTCCTCGGCGACCAGCCACACCGCGGACTCGTCGTCGATGCGCGACAGGCCGGCGGCGCGTTCCTGCTCGACCCGGTCCTCGCCGGCGTCGCCGAGCTGCTCTTCGCACCGCGCGCGGAACAGCTCGCGGTCTCGATCGCTGTTGCTGAACTGACGCAGCCGGAAGTGGGCACCGGTGGCGTACGGACGCTCGGCGGGCGTCCACTTCAGCACCGCGTCGAGGTCGTCGAGCTCCTCCCGGATCTTCTTCCGCTCCGCCTTGGTCAGCCGCCGGAACGGAAGGTTGAGCACCGCCTCGGCGCAGGACTCGTTCGTGTCGAGCAGCCGCGCGACGGTCGTGACGGCCTCGGCTCGGTCGTTGCTCTCGACGATGGCATCGAGGACCTCGTGCCGGCGTTCGAGCGCGCGCAGCAGTGCCGCGGCGATCTCCCGCTTGTCGAGTACCCGGTCGTGGTCGGCGGTTGTCATCGGGTGACATCCCTTCTCGAGAGCAGCTCGACCGGGCACCCCGCTGGTTCGTGCCCGGCCGTGCCGGCTCCCGCGAAGATCACTCGCACACCACCACCGGGATGACCCGATCCGTCCAGGACTGATAATTGTCGAAATCCGCGTACATCGCCACCAGCCGCGGCCAGTAGTGCGACCGTTCCTCGGGCGTCGCCACCCGCGCCGTCATCTGCCGCACCCGCGAGCGCACCTGCACGGTCACCCGCGGATCGGCGCGGATGTTGCGGAACCACAGCGGGTGCTGGGGCAGGCCGCCCTGGGAGGCGACGAGCACCACCCGCTCACCGTCCTCGAGGAACAGCAGGGGAACGGTCCGTGGCTGCCCCGTCTTCCGGCCCGTCGTCGTGAGCAGGCAGACGGGGATGCCCCACGGGAAGGCGCTGCCCACCCGCCACTTTCCACCGATCCGGCCTCCGGTGGCCTGGTAGGCCGCCACGTTGGCGCGCGACATCCACTTGATGATCGGCACGGTCCACTTCGAATCGAGGCCCTTCGGCGCGGCGGCTGGGCTCATGTCAGATCCGCTCGATGATCGTGCCGGTCGCCAGCGCGCCGCCGGCGCACATGGTGATCAGCGCGGTCGACCCGTCGCGGCGCTCGAGCTCGTGCAGGGCGGTGGTGATCAACCGCGAGCCGGTGGAGCCGACGGGGTGACCCAGCGCGATCGCGCCACCGTTCACGTTGACCTTGTCCATGTCGGGCTCGTGCACCCGGGCCCACGACAGCAGCACCGACGCGAACGCCTCGTTGACCTCGAACAGGTCCAGGTCGCCGATCGTCATCCCGGACTTGTCGAGGACGCGGCTCGTCGCCTGCACCGGACCGTCGAGATGGAATTCGGGTTCGGCGCCGACGAGGGCCTGCGAGACGATCCGGGCCCGCGGCTTCAGGCCCAGCGCGGCGGCGCGGTCGGAATCCATGAGCAGCACCGCGGCTGCGCCGTCGGAGATCTGCGACGAGGTACCGGCGGTGTGGACGCCGCTGTCGAGGACCGGCTTCAGCTTCGCGAGCGACTCCGCGGTCGTCTCGCGCAGACCCTGGTCGCGGGCGACGGTCTGCTTCTCACCGGTGAGGGCGCCCGCCTTGTCGACGACGGGCGCGACGACGGGCAGGACCTCGCGGTCGAAGCGGCCCTCGTCCCAGGCCTGCTTGGCCAGCGCCTGCGACCGGACACCGAGAGCGTCGACGTCCTCGCGGGTGATGCCGCGCCGGCGGGCGATGCGCTCGGCCGCCTCGAACTGGTTGGGCATGTCGATGTTCCACGACTCGGGACGGCGCGGGCCGGCGAGTTCGCCGACGTTCGCGCCGAGCGGCACCTGGGACATGGCTTCGATACCGCAGGCGATGCCGACGTCGATGGCGCCGGTGGCGATGAGCCCCGCGATCAGATGGTTGGCCTGCTGAGCCGACCCGCACTGGCAGTCGACCGTGGTCGCGCCGACCTGCCACGGCAGTCCGGCGTGCAGCCACGCGGTGCGGGTGATGTTGTTGGACTGCGCGCCGGCCTGCGTGACGCACCCGCCGATCACTTGCTCGACAAGGGCGGGATCGAGGCCCGCGCGCTCGAGCAGCCCGCTCTGGGCGGCCCCGAGGATCTCGGCGGCATGCAGGCCGGCGAGCCAGCCGCCGCGCTTGCCGATCGGGGTGCGTGCCGCCTCGACGATGACTGGTGTGCCCACGGTGGGCTCCTTTCTGATCCTTGTCCTCGCAAAGTAGAACAGGTTTTCGTGGCGGACAAGACGTGGTCCGAATGATCGGGACTTGGCGATTCCTTGGCCTCCGGGCCGCCCTGTGCTTGAATGCTTTTAGAACGTGTTCCACATCACGACCCGGTGCACTCGTCAGGGTAGGAGAGAATTCAGTGGCGCAGCCCAACATCCCCGAAGACATCGACTTCACCGATCCGGATCTCTACGCCGAGCGGATGCCGTTCGAGGAGTTCGCCGAGCTGCGTAGGACCGCCCCCGTCTGGTGGAACAAGAAATCCCCGGACGTCGGCGGGTTCCACGACGAGGGATTCTGGGTCGTGTCCCGGCACGAGGAGGTCCGTGAGGTCTCCCGCCGCAGCGACGTGTTCTCCAACTGGGAGAACACCGCGATCCCGCGATTCAACGACGACATCCCGCGCGAGGCCATCGAACTGCAGCGGCACGTCCTGCTCAACAAGGACGCCCCCGAGCACACCAAGCTGCGCAAACTCGTCGCCCGCGGCTTCACCCCCCGCGCCATCAACGGCCTCCGGGCCGAGCTGAACGCCCGCGCGAAGAAGATCGTCGAGGACGCGTGCCAGGCCGGCCGGGGCGACTTCGTCACCCAGGTCGCCGCGGAACTGCCCCTGCAGGCCATCGCCGAACTGATCGGCGTCCCGCAGGAGGACCGGGACAAGATCTTCGAGTGGTCGAATCAGATGACCGGCTACGACGACCCGGACAACACCGCCGACCCCGCGGCCGCGTCGATGGAGGTCCTCGGCTACGCGTACCAGATGGCTGCCGCGCGCAAGGAGTGTCCGGCCGACGACATCGTCACCACGCTGATCGAGGCGGACATCGACGGGGACGAGCTCTCACCCGAGGAGTTCGGATTCTTCTTCATCGTGCTCGCCGTCGCCGGCAACGAGACCACCCGCAACGCGATCACGCACGGCATGGCGGCATTCCTCGACAATCCCGAGCAGTGGGAGATCTTCAAGCGGGACCGGCCGAAGACCGCGGCCGACGAGATCATCCGCTGGGCCACGCCGGTCATCTCGTTCCAGCGCACCGCCCTCGAGGACACCGAACTCGGCGGGCAGACGATCCACAAGGGTGACCGCGTCGTGATGCTGTACGCGTCGGCGAACAACGACGAGGAGGTGTTCGACAACCCCCGGACGTTCGACATCCTGCGAGATCCCAACCCGCACCTCGCCTTCGGCGGAACCGGTGCGCACTACTGCCTCGGCGCCAACCTGGCGCGGATGGAGATCGACCTCGTCTTCAACGCGATCGCCGACTACATGCCCGACATCACCAAGGTCGCCGACCCGCGCCGGTTGCGGTCCGGCTGGCTCAACGGACTCAAGGAGTTCCGGGTGGACTACAGGACGGAGGGCGGCTGCCCCGTCGAGCACTGACCGGATGCGACGGCGCGGGAGATCGGAATCCTTCCGCGTCGCCGTGCCTTCCGCAGGCTCCGGTCGTCCTTCGGATCCCGGCGGTTCCCGGATCGGCGCGCGGAGGGACGGCGGACGGAAGGGGAGTACCGCAGAAACCGACGACATGGGTGCACCCCGCCGAAATTGGGGGTGAGGGCGGGGTGCCCGGCCACAGTATTCGGCCCGCCGGGGCCCGGTAGCTTCCGGTCCTGCTGACCGGGACCGGGCGGGCCGAACCGCGGAGATCTCGCGTGCAGCAGGGCCCGTGTCTGGTGTTCCACCCAGTGAGACGCCTTCTCCCGTGCGCCGCGGTTGCGGAAATAGTGTCACGTGCTCCCCGGAACGGAATCGGCGAAAGGCTTCGAGCATGGTGGATTGGGCAGAGGAATGCGACGTCCTCGTCGTGGGATCCGGGGCGGGAGGCTGCTGCGGCGCCTACACCGCCGCCCGTGAGGGACTGTCGGTCGTCCTGGTCGAGGCCTCCGAGTACTTCGGCGGCACGACCGCCTACTCCGGCGGCGGTGGGGTCTGGTTCCCCACCAACGCCGTGCTGCGCCGGGCCGGCGACGACGACACCATCGACGACGCCCTGACCTACTACCACGCGGTCGTCGGCGACCGCACCCCCCGCGACCTGCAGGACGCCTACGTCCGCGGCGGCGCACCCCTGATCGACTACCTCGAGGCCGACGAGGACATCGAGTTCACCGCCTACCCGTGGCCGGACTACTTCGGCAAGGCTCCCAAGGCCAGCGCGAAGGGTCGCCACATCGCACCGACCCCGCGGTCCGTCGTCGACGACCCGGAACTCAACGAATCCGTCCGCGGGCCGCTGGGTCGCGAGCGCAACGGGGATCCGTTGCCGGACAAGCTGATCGGCGGACGTGCCCTCATCGGCCGGTTCCTGCTCGCCATGCGCAAGTACCCGAACGTGCAGTTGCACCGGAACACCGCGCTCGAGGAACTCCTCGTCGAGGACGGCGCCGTGGTCGGCGCGATCGTCTCCCACGGCGACCAGCGGCGGGCGGTGCGGGCCCGCAAGGGCGTCGTGCTCGCCGCCGGCGGATTCGACCACAACGACGAGATGCGCGCGCAGTACGGCGTCCCCGGCGCGGCCCGCGATTCGATGGGGCCGTGGTCCAACCTCGGCAAGGCGCACCAGGCGGCCATCGCGATCGGCGCCGACGTCGACCTGATGAGCGAGGCGTGGTGGTCGCCGGGGTTGACCCACCCCGACGGGCGCTCGGCCTTCGCGCTGTGCTTCACCGGCGGCATCTTCGTCGACCAGGACGGCAACCGCTTCACCAACGAGTACGCGCCCTACGACCGGCTCGGCCGCGACATCATCGCCCGGATGGACAAGGGCGAGATGACGCTGCCGTTCTGGATGATCTACGACGACCGGGGCGGCGTCGTGCCGCCGATCGCGGCGACGAACGTCCCGCTCGTGGAGACCGAGAAGTACGAGGCGGCGGGACTGTGGAAGACCGCCGACACGCTCGCCGAACTCGCCGGGCAGATCGGAGTGCCGGCCGAGGCGCTCGAAGCGACCGTCGCGCGGTTCAACCGCCTCGCCGCCACCGGCGTCGACGAGGACTTCGGCCGCGGGGACGAGCCCTACGACGTGGCGTTCACCGGCGGCGGCTCGGCGCTGGTCCCGATCGAGAAGGGCCCGTTCCACGCCGCGCAGTTCGGCATCTCGGACCTCGGCACCAAGGGCGGCCTGCGCACCGACACCGTCGGCCGCGTGCTCGACGGCGCCGGGACGCCCATCGCCGGGCTGTACGCGGCGGGCAACACGATGGCCGCCCCGAGCGGCACCGTCTACCCCGGCGGCGGCAACCCGATCGGCACCAGCGCGCTGTTCGCCCACCTGGCGGTCCGGCACATGGCCGGAGCGTAGGAACGCCGCCACTCGTCCGGTCCCGCTCAGTGGGTCCTGCGTCACACTCGGAGCACTCCGTCCGTACGGTTCACATCGACGAACCGTAGGAGTTTTCATGAGTACATCGTTCGCACCCGAACGGACACCCTCGACCCGTGCCGAACGCCGCTACGAGCGGACCCGACCCGTGTGGGCGGTGGTGGCCATTCTCATCGCCGTCGAAGTCATCAGCGCATTCGAGACGTCGATGATGTACGCGGCGCTGCCGACGTTCGCCCGGGTCTTCGAGGCGGACGCCTCCGCGGTCGGATGGACCGTGACGGCGTTCCTGCTGGTGGCGGCGGCCTCGGCGGCGGTGTGCGGCCGGCTCGGCGACATGTACGGCCGCGAACGGGTGCTGATGTTCGTGCTGGCCTGCGCCGCCACCGGCTCCGTCGTCAGCATGGCGTTCGGGACCCTCGAGGCCATCATCGCCGGCCGGGCGATCCAGGGGGTGGCGGGCGCGATCCTGCCGCTGTGCATCGGGCTCGCCCGTGAGCATCTGCCTGCGGAACGCGTCCCGATGGCCGTTGCACTGATCTCCGGGTCCGCCGTCGCGGCCGGGGCCGCCTCGCTACTCGTCGCCGGCATTCTCATCGACCTCGGCGACTGGCGGTACATCTTCGTCGTCGCCGCGGCCTACGCCCTCGTCTGCCTGTTCCTGGTCGAGGCCGTACTGCCGTGGCGGCGTCGCAGCCACCATCGGCAGCCGATCGACGTCGTGGGCGCGACCGGCCTGGCGACGGCCGTGGCCGCCGTCCTGTTCGGGTTGACCCAGAGCCGCGCCTGGGGCTGGAGCGACGGCCGCGTCCTCGCACCGATCGTCGTCGGTGCGGCGATCTTCGCCTGGTGGGTGTGGTGGGAGCTCGGCCGGCCGTCCCCGATCGTGAACCTGCGCCTGCTCGCCGAACGCAACGTCGCGCTGACGATGCTCGCCGGGGTGGCCCTCGGCGTCGGGCCGATCGGGGTCGGGACGATGATCATCCCGATCATCATGCAGAGCCCCACCTCCGCGCCGTTCGGCCTGGGACTCTCACCCACCTACGCCGGAACGCTGTCGTTCGTCGGCGCGATGATCGGCATGGCGTTCACGCCCGTCGCCGGCCGGATCGCCGCCGCGGTGGGGGCACGGTCGTCGCTGCTGCTCGGCAGCGCGGTCTTCCTCGTGGCGTGCGCCGGATTCTTCTTCTTCCGGGCCTCGGTGATCGGGATGACGCTGCTGGTCGTGGCCGTCTCGGTGGCGACGGCGTTCGCGTACACCGCGCTGCCGAATCTGCTCGTCGAGTCCGTCCCGGAACACAACACGAGCGAGATGGCCGGCAGCCAGACCGTGCTGCGCACCGCCGCGTCGGCCGTGGGCACCTCGGTGGCGTCCCTCCTGCTCGCGTCCCTGGTGGTGCCGGGGACGGCCACGCCGACGGTCGCCGCACTCGGGGCCGTCTGCACGATGCTGGTGCTGTCCTGCGCCGTGACGATCGTGCTGGGCGCGGCGATCAGGTATCGCCGCGCGTGACGCCCCGCCCCTCCAGCAGCGCCAGATCGCCGGGCACGTCGACGTCTCCCGGATCCGCCAGGCCCGTGCAGTCGAGCCGGCGCACCCGGTCGCGGTGGCCGGCGAGGAATCGCCGGGCGCCCTCGTCGCCGACGGCCTCCCGGGCCGCCACCTCGGCATCAGGCCGGTCGAACACCACGGGATGGCCGGGGCGGTCGCCGAACGTCGGCAGGGTGATCGTGCCGGGACGGTGCGCGGCCAGCACGGTCCGGACGAGTTCGGCGGTGATGCCGGGAAAGTCGACGACGGTCAGGGCGATCACGTCGTGGCCCGTCGCGGCGTCCACGCCGCACCGCAGCGACGTCGACATCCCCTCGGCCCAGCGCGGATTGACGACGGTGCGGACGCCCGGCGGACACGCGGCGACGACGTCGTCGGCGTAGGCGCCGGCGACCACCGTGATCTCGTCGCAGCCCCCGGCGGTGAGCGCGGCCACCACGGTGTGCAGCAGGGGGCGGCCGCGGTGGGGGAGCAGCGCTTTCGCGCGTCCGCCCAGTCGCGTGCCGCCCCCCGCGGCGAGGACGATCCCGGCGACGGTCATGGCCGGACCCTAGCCGCGCGCCGCCTCGGCTGCGGGGCGAACCGTCTTCATGGCCCGTTCGACCTCCCAGAAGGCGCGCAGCGACGCGATCCGGCCGTCGTCGTCCACGCGGTAGACGAACACGCCCTCGGCGTCGATCACGTTGCCGCCGAGCGTGGTGCGGATGGTGCCGATGTTGACGCACTCGTCGCCGCACACCAGCACGTCGTCGACGAGGAACTCGAGCCGGTCGGTGTTCGCGATGGTCATGTCGTAGAAGCGCGAGATCGCCTCCCGGCCGTGGTGCCCCTTGCCCTCCGGGTCGAAGCCGGACGGACCGACCGGGTCCTCGACGACCCCGTCCTCGGCGAACAGTGCCAGCCACTCGTCCTTGCGCCTGCCGGCGGCCGCGGCCTGGGACGCCCGCGCGGCCACCCGCGCCGGGTGTTCGTCGCTCATACCTGCTCCCTTCGATGGATGTACTTGTCGGCGAAGCTGCGCAGGGACTCCTGCTTCGCCTCGAGGGGACTGTCGAAGCCGTGCCCGTCGAAGATCCACGGCACCACGATGATGTCGGTGACCCCGGCGTCCTCCAGTTCGGCGTACCCCGCGCCGCCGAACCGGTCGACGCACACGGCCTGGATCTCGAACGGCTCGTCGGCGCGGCCGTAGCCGGCGCGCAGTTCGCGCAGGCGCGCGATCACGTCGACGAGGTCGTCGAAGCGGATCATCGCCGAGGTCCAGCCGTCGCCGATCCGGGCCGCGCGGCGCAGCGCGACGTCGGTGTGGCCGCCGATGTAGAACGGCACCGGTGCGCTGGGGGCGGGGCTCATCTGCAGGCGGTCGAAGTCGAAGAACTCGCCGTGGTGTTCGACCATGCCGCCGCCGAGGATGAGCCTGATGACCTCGATCATCTCGTCGACCCGCTTGCCACGCCGCGCGTACGGGACGCCGCACCACTCGAATTCCTCCGGGGCCCAGCCGATTCCCACGCCGAAGCCGAAGCGGTTCCCGGTCAGATTGGCCACCGAGCCGACCTGGCGGGCCAGCAGCACCGGGTTGCGGGAGCCGAGCTTGAGGACCTGGGTGTAGAACCGGAGGGTCGACGTGACCGCCCCCATCGCGGCCGCGGCGATCAACGGATCCACCCACGGCGTGTCCTCGGTCCACATCCGTGACCCGTCGGGTGTGTACGGGTAGTCGACGCTCTGCTTCTCCATGTAGAACAGGGAGTCGGGCAGCGCGATCGAGGCGAACCCGCACTCCTCGGCGGTGCGGGCCAGGCCCGCGAGCTGGTCGAGCGGCGTCATCGCGACGCCGACGGTGAAGTCCACCACGGTCCGTGCCTATCGTTCCGGTCGGTCCGAGCCGACGACCCACATCGAGAAGTACTGCGAGCCGCCTCCGTACGCGTGCCCGAGCGCCTTGCGCGCACCGTCGACCTGATGTTCGCCGGCACGGTGCATCACCTGCATCGCCGCCTCGGCGAACCGGATCATGCCGGACGCCCCGATCGGGTTGGACGACAGCACACCGCCGGACATGTTGACCGGCAGCTGACCCCCGAGGGCCGTTTCCCCGGACTCGGTGAGCTTCCAGCCGGAACGTTCGGGGGCGAAGCCGAGGTTCTCGAGCCACATCGGTTCGAACCACGAGAAGGGGACGTAGATCTCGGCGCAGTCGATCTCGGTGAGCGGATCGGTGATGCCCGCGGCCCGCCACAGCGCCGCCGCGGCCATCCGGCCCGCCTCGGGGTTGACCTGGTCGCGTCCGGCGTACGTGGTCGGCTCGGTTCGCATCGCGGTGGCGTGGATCCACGCGACGCCCCGGCCCTGCGCCTCGACCGTCGCGGCCGAGTCCTCGTCGCCGATCACCACGGCGCACGCACCGTCCGACGAGGGGCAGGTCTCGTCGTAGCGGATGGGATCCCACAGCATCTGTGACGCCTGCACCGACTCGAGCGTGATGTCCGGCTGCTTGAGATGCGCGTAGGGGTTCTTCGCCCCGTTCAGCCGGTCCTTGACGGCTACCATCGCGCCGATGTGTTCGGGGGCGCCGGAGCGCCGGATGTAGGAGCGCACGTGCGGGGCGAAGTAGCCGCCGGCGCCCGCACCGACCGGCATGGTGAACGGCACCGGGGTGGACAGCGCCCACATGGCGTTCGATTCGGACTGTTTCTCCCACGCCACGGCCAGCACCCGTCGGTGCACGCCGGCCTGGACGAGGCTGGCGGCGACGTTGGCGGTGGACCCGCCGACGGACCCGGCGGTGTGGACCCGGAGCATGGGCTTGCCGGTGGCGCCGATCGCGTCGACCATGCCCAGCTCGGGCATCATCACGCCCTCGAACAGGTCCGGGGCCTTGCCGATGACGACGGCGTCGATGTCGTCCCAGCCCACGTCCGCGTCCGCGAGCGCCCGGTCGATCGCCTCGCGGACGAGGCCGGACATGGACACGTCGTGCCGTTTGGCGACGTAGTGGGTCTGTCCCGTGCCGAGGACAGCGGCGAGTTGCTTACCCATCAGTTGCGTCCCTCCAGAACGGCTACCAGATTCTGTTGCAGCACAGCCCCGCTCGTCGCGTGTGCGAGCGCACGTCCGGCGCGGCCGTCCATGATCGCCTGCGCGGCACAGCCGATGCGTTCGAGTCCGCCGGAGAACATGGGGTTGCCGGTGAGCGGACCGCCGGTCGGGTTGACCGCCGTCGCGGCCGAGAGGCCGAACGCCTCGCGCAGGATCAGCTCCTGATGCGTGAACGGGGCGTGCAGCTCGGCGACGTCGAAGGCGGTGTCCCCGCCGGTCACCGCCGCGGCGGCCGCGGCGGCGGACGGCGCCTGCGTCAGGTCCCGCGAGCCGAAGTTCGGGGTGTCGATGCGGTGCTCGATGCCGGTGATCCACGCCGGGTTCTCGCACAACTCGCGGGCCCGGTCGCCGGCGGCGAGCACGACGGCTGCGGCGCCGTCGGTGACCGGGGCGCAGTCGTGTCTCCGCAACGGGTCGGCGACGTAGGGCCGGCCGAGCAGGTCCTCGACCGTGACGTCGCCGCTGATCTGGGCGTTCGGATTGTCCTTGGCGGCGGCCCGTGCGCGTACGGCGACCTCCGCCATGGCTTCTTCCGTCCACTTGCCGGCGTCGAGTCCGAACCGGGCCTGCAGCCCGGCGAGCGAGACGGAGTCGAGGCCGAGCGGTGCGACGAGGTACGGGTCGAGCTGCACGCCGAGGACCTGGCGCAGCGTGCCCGCCGAGGACTTGCCGAAGCCGTACACGAGCGCGGTGTCGACCTCCCCGGTGATCAGCTTGACCCACGCCTCGTACAGGGCCCAGGCAGCGTCCATCTCGACGTGGGATTCGTTGATCGGCGGCACCGCGCCGATCGCGTCCACGGCCGAGATGAACGAGAACGCCCGGCCGGCCAGGTAGTCCGACGACCCCGAGCACCAGAACCCGATGTCGGACTTGGTGATCCCCAGCTTGTCGTAGAGCTCCCGGAAGCACGGGACGAGCATCTCGACGCCGTTGGTGGTGCCGGTGGTCTCGCGCACGTGAGGTGCCTGCGCGAAGCCGACGACTGCGATGTCTGTCATGGTGGGCGCGGCTCCCTTACAGGTGGTGTTCGAAGGTCTCGTAGGCGGCGTCCGGTTCGCCGGTCGGCCGGAAGTACTCGATGTTGCGCAGCGTGTAGCCCCACTCCTCGCGCGGCCGCCACTTCGCCTCCACCCGCATCCCCATGCGCACCTCGGATGCGTCGCACTCGAGGATCAGGTGCAGGAACGGGATGTCGGCACCGTCGAGCAGCACGTACGCCGCGACGTAGGGCGGCGCGATCTGCTGCCCGAGGAACGGCACGTTGACGATGCAGAACGTGGTCACGATGCCCTTGTCGGACACCTCGACCTGCTCACGGGTGGGGATGCCGTCGGTGGGGTTCGCGCCGCGCGGCGGGATGTAGACCTTGCCGCCGGGGCCGGTGCGCCCGCCGATCAGTCTGCCCTCGGCCAGCCCTCGCAGGTAGTAGGACTCCTCGGACGAGGCGCTGTGCGTGTAGTGCAGGTCCAGCGGGGTGATCATCATCGTCACCGGTTCACCGGAGTCCTCCGTCCGCACCGTCACGGTACCGGCCTCGCCGGGCTCGAATCCGGCGATGTCGCGGATGTGGCCGACGCGGTCGTCGGCCCAGCGCACCCGCACTCGCATGCCCGTGTGCATGTCGGCCGAGTCGGGGACGTCGACGGCGTGCAGCAGTGTCGTGTCGGCCCCGTCCAGCTGGATCAGCGCCCATGCGAAGGGACGGTCGAACGGCTGGCCCGGCAACGGTTCCGGATTCCAGGTCCAGCTGCGTACCGTGCCGCTCTGCCCGACCTCGACGAAGTCGGTGAGCGGTTCGTGGGTGACCGCGTCGAACTCCGGGGGCGGCACGAGGACTCGTCCGTCCGAACCGCGGGCGCCGAGGATTCGTCCGTCACGCAGACCGGTGACGAACGCGCCGACGGTCGGACCCGTGGATCGGGTGTAGTCGAACTTCAGGTTCAGTGGTGCGCTCAGCGGTTTCTCCGCGGTCACGCTCTTTCCCAGGCTCACAACTTCGAGTAGAACAGGTTCTAGAGACGGTGGCAAGGGTACTGTCCGAGCAGCGGTGCCTTCGGTCCACCCCGAAAGGAATGGTGTGCAATGAAACTGGGTCTGCAGCTCGGCTACTGGGGGGCGCAGCCGCCCGCGAACGCCGGAGAACTCGTCGCGGCCGCCGAGGCGGAGGGCTTCGATGCGGTCTTCGCCGCCGAGTCGTGGGGCTCGGACGCGTTCACCCCACTCGCGTGGTGGGGCTCGGGCACGCAGCGGGTGCGGCTCGGCACGTCCGTCGTGCAGATCTCCGCCCGCACCCCTACCAGCTGCGCCATGCACGCCCTCACCCTCGACCATCTCAGCGGTGGCCGGCACATCCTGGGCCTCGGCGTGTCGGGCCCGCAGGTCGTCGAGGGATGGTACGGCGAGCCGTTCGCCAAGCCGCTGGCCCGCACCCGCGAGTACGTCTCGGTGGTGCGCAAGGTGCTGGCCCGCCGCGAGCCGGTGACCAACCCGGGCCCGCACTACCCGCTGCCGTACGACGGTCCCGGTACCACCGGACTCGGCAAGCCGCTCAAGCCGATCACGCACCCGCTGCGCGACGACATCCCCATCTGGATCGGCGCCGAGGGACCGAAGAACGTCGCGCTGAGCGCCGAGATCGCCGACGGATGGCTGGCCATCTACTACTCGCCGCGCCTGGCCCCGATGTACGACGAGTGGCTCGACGAGGGTTTCTCCCGTCCGGGCGCCCGGCGCACCCGCGCGGACTTCGAGATCGCCGCGACCTGTCAGGTCGTCGTCACCGACGACCGGGCGGGGACCGTCGCGGGCCTCAAACCCGTCACCGCCCTGTACGTCGGAGGCATGGGCACCCCCGAACTGAACTTTCACGCCCAGGTGTACCGGCGGATGGGCTACGGCGACGTCGTCGACGAGGTGACCAGGTTGTTCCGCGCCGGCCGCAAGGACGAGGCCGCCGCCGCGATCCCCGACGAGATGGTCACCGAGACGATGATCGTCGGCGACCGCGACGAGGTCCGCGCCGGGGTGAAACGCTGGTCCGACGCGGGCGTGACGATGCTGCTGGTGAGCTGCCACGATGCCGAGCACGTGCGTTCCCTGGCCGACGTCGTCCTGCGGTGATCTCCGGCGCCCCTCCCGCTGTTGCTGCGTGACCGAATGTCACACCGGTTCGATGTGATCGACCCGATGTGACATTCGGTCGGCGGGGTGCGTGGTGAGGGGGCGTCAGGCGCCGGTGAACTTCGGGGCCCGCTTCTCGGTGAAGGCGCGCGGGCCCTCCTTGGCGTCGGCGCTCTTGAAGACCTCGGCGCCGAGTTTCGCGTCGATCCTGAACGCCTCTTCCTCGTGCATGCCCTCGGTGTCGCGGATGGTCTTCAGGATGGCTTGGACGGCGAGGGGGCCGTTGGCGGCGATGGTGCCGGCGATCTCGAGGGCCTTGTCGAGTGCCCGACCGTCCGGGACGACGTGGCCGATCAGGCCGATCTCCTTCGCCTCGGGGGCCGTGACGTGCCGGCCGGTGAGCAGGATGTCGGCGGCGATCGTGTAGGGGATCTGACGGACGAGCCGCACCGCCGAGCCTCCGAGCGGGAACAAGCCCCATTTGGCTTCGGAGACACCGAATTTCGCGCTCTCTCCGGCGATCCTGATGTCGGTGCCCTGGAGGATCTCGGTGCCGCCGGCGATGGCCGGTCCCTCCACCGCGGCGATCAGCGGTTTGGTGAGGCGGCGGCCCTTGAGCAGGGCGGGCAGCCTGGACAGGTCCCATCCTCCGCCGCCCCGCTCGTCCTGCTCGAACTTGTCGCCCGGGGCGGACCGGTTCATCGCCTTGAGGTCGGCGCCCGCGCAGAACGCGCCGCCGGCGCCGGTCAGGACGGCCACCCGGATCTCCGGATCGTTGTCGACGCGGTCCCACGCCTCGGCCATGATGGCCATCATCTCGCCGGAGAGCGCGTTGCGCGCTTCGGGGCGGTTCATAGTGACGATCAGGACCGGTCCGCGCTGTTCGACGAGGCAGTGCGGAGCGTCTGCCGAAATGCCGGAAACTTCCGATGCGGTGGTGGACACTGAGGACTCCTGCGGGGTTGTGAACTGGATCTCATTCGGGTCTTGTCAGAAACGGTAACACGTTCTACTTTTGTGTCGTGGCCCTTAACATCGCAGACCTCGTAGAGCACGCAATCGACCTCGTTCCCGACCGCGTCGCGCTCGCGTCGGACGGACGTGAGGTCACCTACGCGCAGCTGGAGGAGCGCGCCAACCGGCTCGCCCACTATCTGCAGGAACAGGGCGTGCAGCCCGGTGACAAGGTGGGTATCTACTCCCGCAACACCATCGAAGCCATCGAGGCGATGGTCGCGGTGTTCAAGATCCGTGCCGTGATGGTGAACGTCAACTACCGGTACGTCGAGAACGAGTTGCAGTACATCTTCGACAACTCGGACATGGTCGCGCTCGTCCACGAGCGTCGCTACTCGGACAGGGTTGCCGCCGTCCTGCCGCACTGCCCGCAGATCCGTACCGTCGTCGTGGTCGACGACGGTACCGATCTCGACTACGCGGGCTACGGTGGCGTCGACTACGAGTCCGCCCTGGCGCAGGGCTCACCCGAGCGCGACTTCGGCGACCGCAGCGCCGACGACCTGTACATCCTCTACACCGGCGGCACCACCGGCAGCCCCAAGGGCGTGATGTGGCGCCAGGAGGACGTGTGGCGCGTACTCGGCGGCGGAATCAACTTCATGACGGGCGAATACGTCGCCGACGAATGGGAACTCGCCAAGACCGGTGCCGCGGGTGCGCCGCTGGTCCGCTTCCCGATTCCCCCGCTCATCCACGGCGGTGCCCAGTGGGCGGTGCTGCAGTCGCTGTTCAGCGGCGGCAAGGTGATCATGCATCCCGAATTCGACGGCCACGAGGTGTGGCGGGTCATCGAGGAGCACAAGGTCAACGTCATCTTCATCACCGGTGACGCGATGGGCCGCCCGATGCTCGACGCGCTCGAGAGCGGCCGTCCGGGAACCGGTGAGAAGTACGACCTCTCGTCGCTTTTCGCAATGGCATCCAGTGCCGCACTGTTCTCCCCGGCGCTGAAGGAGCGCTTCCTGGACCTGATGCCCAACACGGTCGTCACCGACTCGATCGGTTCGTCCGAGACCGGCTTCGGCGGTCTCGGCATCGTCGCCAAGGGGCAGGCCCACACGGGCGGCCCCACCGTCAAGATCGACGCCTCCACGGCCGTGATCGACGACGACGGGAATCCGGTCGAGCCGGGATCCGGTCAGGTGGGTGTGCTCGCCCGCAAGGGCCACATCCCGATCGGCTACTACAAGGACGAGGTCAAGACCAAGGCGACCTTCCGCGAGTACCACGGCATCCGCTACTCCATCCCGGGCGACCACGCGCGGGTCGAGGCCGACGGCACCGTCACCATGCTCGGCCGCGGCTCGGTCTGCATCAACACCGGCGGCGAGAAGGTGTTCCCCGAAGAGGTCGAGGGCGCTCTGAAGGCTCACCCCGATGTGTTCGACGTCCTCGTCGTCGGCGTGCCGGACGAGCGCTGGGGGCAGCGCGTGTCCGCCGTGATCGCTCCCCGGCCCGGCGCCCGGCCGGCGCTGGCCGACCTCGTCGAGGTGGCCCGGACCCAGATCGCCAGCTACAAGATCCCGCGCAGTGTCTGGTACGTCGACGCCATCAAGCGTTCCCCGGCCGGCAAGCCCGACTACCGGTGGGCCAAGGAACAGACCGAGCAGCGCCCAGCGGACGACCACTACACCAACGGCTCCGCTGCGGCGAGCTAGAAGGGACCGGGATGCACACCGATCTCAGCAGGAAATTCGGAATCCAGTACCCGATCTTCGGGTTCACCCCGTCCGAGCACGTCGCCGCCGCCATCAGCCGGGCCGGTGGTCTCGGCGTCCTCGGCTGCGTCCGGTTCAACAACCCGGCCGAACTCGAGGACGTCCTCACGTGGATGGACGAGAACACCGACGGCAAGCCCTACGGGGTCGACATCGTGATGCCCGCGAAGGTCCCCACCGAGGGTTCCGCCGTCGACCTCGACAAGCTCATCCCCGCCGAGCACCGTGCCTTCGTCGAGCGCACCCTCGCCGAACTCGGCGTGCCGCCGCTCGACGAGTCCGCCGAACACGCAGCCGGTGTCCTCGGATGGCTGCATTCGGTTGCCCGCTCGCACGTCGACGTCGCGCTCGGGCACCGGCCGGCCCTCATCGCCAACGCGCTCGGCTCCCCGCCGAAGGACGTGATCGACCTCGCCCACGAGAAGGGGGTGCCCGTCGCGGCGCTCGCCGGGGCGGTCGAACATGCCCGGCGGCACGTCGAGAACGGCGTGGACATCGTCATCGCCCAGGGCTACGAGGCGGGCGGTCACACCGGCGAGGTGGCGTCGATGGTGCTTTGGCCCGAAATCGTCGACGCCCTAGGTGATTCCGCGGCGGTCCTTGCCGCCGGCGGAGTCGGGTCCGGCCGGCAGATCGCCGCCGCGCTCGCGCTCGGGGCATCCGGGGTGTGGATGGGCTCGTACTGGCTGACCACCTCCGAATACAAGCTCGGCGCCGCCGCGGCCGGTCCGTCGTCGGTCCAGCGAGCGCTGCTCGGCGCGTCGTCGTCCGACACGGTGCGCTCGCGGATCTACTCGGGCAAGCCCGCCCGCCTGCTCAAGACCAAGTGGACCGAGGCGTGGTCGAAGCCCGACGCGCCGTCGCCACTGCCGATGCCGTTGCAGAACCTGCTCGTGAGCGAAGCCCACCAGCGGATCGCTGCCGCGGACGACCCCGAGGTCGTCGCGATGCCCGTGGGGCAGATCGTCGGCCGGATGAACGAGATCCGGCCGGTGGCAGAGATCATGGCCGAGCTCGTCGAGGGGTACGAGCAGGCCGTCGACCGGCTGAACGCGGCCCGGTGACGGACCGGTGGTGACCGCCTACGATCCCTTCGATCCGCAGTTCCTGGCCGACCCCTACCCGGCCTACCGGATGCTGCGGGACGAGGATCCGGTGCACCACCACGTCGGCGCCCGGAACGGCGTCCCGCCGTTCTGGGCGCTGTCCCGTTTCGAGGACGTCTGGAACGCGGTGCGCGACACCGACACCTACTCGTCCGCGCAGGGATTGACCTTCGTGCCCGACGAGATCGGGAAGATGGGTCTCGCCCCGACGATCGTCATGCTCGACCCGCCGCGGCACGGACAGCTGCGTGGACTCGTCGCGAAGGGCTTCACGCCCCGGCGTGTCGCGGCGCTCGAGGACTCGGTGCGCGGATTCGTCCGGGCGCTGCTGGATTCGTTCGCGGACCGGCGCGAGGTGGATCTGCATCGCGAGTTCTCCTCGCCCGTACCGACGTTCGTGCTGGCCGAGTTGCTCGGGGTGCCGGCAGCCGACCGGACGCGATTCGATCCGTGGGTAGCCGCCCTCACGGCGCTGCAGGACTCCGGGTTCGACCTGAACGCCATGAGCGCCCCCGATGCCGTCGCCGAGATGTTCGAGTACTTCGCCGGGTTGATCACCGAGCGCCGTCGCGCACCCGGCGACGACCTGATCAGCGCGTTGACCGAAGTCGAGTCCGACGGCGAACTGCTCACCGACTGGGAGATCCTCGGCTTCTGCTTCGTCCTGGTCGCCGGCGGCAACGACACCACCGGCAATCTGATCTCGCACGCGGTGACGCTGCTCGACACCGACCACCGTCAGCGCGCCCTCGTCGTCGACGAGCCCGCCCGGATCCCGGGGGCGATCGTCGAGACGCTTCGCCTCGAGGGATCGGTGCAGGGACTGGCGCGGACCACCACGCGCGACGTCGAACTGCACGGCGTCACGATTCCAGCGGGGGAGAAGGTGATGATGCTCTACGGCGCAGCGAATCGGGACGAACGCGAATTCGGGGACACCGCGGAGCAGTTCGACATCACCCGCTCGATTCCGCGGCACCTCGGTTTCTCCAGCGGCCCCCACTTCTGCATCGGCTCACACCTGGCGAAGTTGCAGTCCCGGGTCGCCCTCGAGGAGTTGCTGGCCCGGTATCCGCACGTGTCGGTCGACCCGGCATCGGGGGTGCGCCTGCAGTCGTCGTTCACCCGCGGCTGGGTGAGCCTGCCCGCCCTCCTGCGTCAGCCGACGGGGAAGGCGCGGCCCTGACCGCGGGCCGGTGTGTCCTTTGGGCGGTCAGGACCGCCCAAAGGACACACCGCTGACGAGGTCGGGTGTCAGCAGTGAGAAGTCGCGCTCACCGCGCGACCGAACCCACACCGGGTCGGCGCAGTTCCACCGTTCGGCGCTGAGCGTGCGGGTGAGCACCTTGAAGGTGGCCGTGCGCGGGAAGTCGGAGCACACCCGGATCAGCGTGGGCAGCTGTTTGGGGCCGAGATCGGGCTGCGCGTCGAGGAAGTCCGCGAACGCGACCGGATCGAACTCGTCGGTCGCGGTGGGGATGACGGCGGCCATCACCCGATCGCCCACGTCCGCATCCGGGACCGCGTAGACCGAGACCTGCGCGAAGCCCGGGTAGCGGAGCAGGGCCCGCTCGATCGGAGCGGCGGCGACGTTCTCACCGTCGACGCGCATCCATCCGGAACTGCGACCGGCGAAGTAGACGAAGCCCTCGGCGTCGACATAACCGAGATCGCCGCTGTGGTACCGGCCGTCGCGCATCCGCTCGGCATCGGCTTCAGAGTTCTTGTAATAGCCTGCGAACAGCCCGGACCCGGTGACGTTGACGAGTTCGCCGGTCGCGACGTCGGCGTTGAGGACGCGGCCGGCGGCGTCGAACTCGGCCACCGGGCAGGGGGATCCGGTGTCCGGGTCGAGAATCTGCACGCCCTCGGGCAGTCGGCCCAGCGCTCCGGGCGGGGCGTCGGGCGCCGCGGAGATCGAGATGCCGCCCTCGGTGGAGCCGAACCCGTCGACGACCGTCGCGCCGAACCGTCGCCGGAACGCGGCGATCGCGGGGGCCGTGCCCTCGTTGCCGTACATGATGCGCAGCGGGTTGTCCGCCTCGCCGGGTTCCTCCGGAGTGGCGACGATGTAGGACAACGGCTTTCCCACGTAGTTGGCGTAGGTGACCCCGAAGCGGCGTACGTCCGGCAGGAAACCGGAGGCGGAGAACCTGCGCCGCAGGGCGATCCCGGACCCGGCCGCCAGCGCCACCGCCCAGCCGGCCATCATCGCGTTGGAGTGGAACATCGGCATCGACACGTACACGACGTCGTCGGCGCCGAGACCGAACCGCTCGGCGAGCATCACGCCCGGCCCGGTGATCTTCTCGTGGGTGCAGCACACGGCCTTCGGGTCGCCGCTGGTGCCGGAGGTGAAGATCAGCATGAACAGGTCGGTCGGATCGACCGGCGGTGGTTCGACGGTGGCACCGGTGTGCGGGGCGAGCAGCGCGGACCACTCGGCGGAGTCGACGTCGATGACCCGCACCCCGCCGAGGTCGAGTCCGTCGAGCAGTCGCGCGTTCGCGGTCTCGGTGAACACCACCTGGCAGTCCGCGAGCGCGATGTCGCGGGCCAGGGCCTGCCCGCGGCGGGTGGTGTTCAGCCCGACCACCACCGACCCGGACAGTGCCGCGGCGCCGAGCAGCAGCGAGAACTCCGGCACGTTGTCCATGAGGATCCCGAAGTGCCGGGGTCGGCGCGGGTCGAGCAGTTGGTGCAGCAGCGCGGCCCGGTCCCGGCCGGCCTGCACGTGCCGGCGCCACGTCAGCGACGTGTTCTCGAACTGCAGGCCCCGGTCGTCGACGGTGGCGAGCCGCTCGAGGAGGGCGGTCACCGTGAGTGCGTCGGTCATGGGGGCATCCTGGCGTCTCGGCGTGCCGGCCGAGGTGCCGGTTCCGCTGGTCGGGACTGTCACGCGGGCGTTTCCGCGAGGGACGCGCCCAGGGCCCGCAACTGTGCGGTGGCCGAGCCGAGGTGGAATTCGTGGTGCTTGGCGGCCAGGAAGTAGCGGTGCACGGGATGGTCCTCGTCCAGGCCCACGCCGCCGTGGACGTGGACGAGCGTGTGCGCGACGCGGTGCCCGGCTTCGGCGGCCCAGAACGCGGCGGTGCGCAGTTCCCCGGTGTCGGGCAGCCCGGCGTCGGCGCGGAAGGCTGCCTGCCACAGGGTGAGCCGGGCCCCCTTGACGTCGATGTACGCGTCGGCGAGTCGCTGGGCCACCGCCTGGAAGCTGCCGATCGGCCGATCAAACTGCACCCGCTCGCGCGCGTACTGCGCGGTGAGCTCGAGCGCCCGGTCGAGCACCCCGTACTGGTATGCGGCCGAACCGAGAAGTCCGCGATCGCGCAGCCACGCCGTGATCGCGCGGCCGTCGGTGCCGAGCACGCGGTCGCCGGGGACGACGGCCGCGGCCAGGGTCAGCGTCCCGAGACAACCCCGGCCCGTGTCGTACTGACGGGTCACGTTCACCCCGGGATCGTCGGGGCGCACGAGGAGCACGGTGACGCCGTCCGAGGTCGCCACCGGCACGAGGAAGAGGTCCGCCGCAGGGGCCGCATCGACGAGGATCTTGGTGCCGTCGACGGTCCAGCCCCCGTCGGTGCGACGTGCCGTCGTGGTCGGCGACGTGGGGTCGTCGTTCAGTTCCTCCTCGAGGGCTGCGGTGAGGATCTGCTCGCCCGTGGCGGCGGGTTCGCCCCAGTCGTGACGCTGTGCGTCGCTGCCGAACTCGGCGACGGCGGCGGCGGACACGACGATCGAGGACAGGTAGGGGACGGCGGCGACACCGCGGCCGAGTTCGGTGAGGATGCTCGTCTGTTCGAGCGGCCCGAAGCCGTCCCCGCCGACGGATTCGGGCAGGGCCGCGCCGAGGATGCCCGACGAGGCGAGCGCGTCCCACAGGGTGTGGTCGATGCGGTCCTCGGCGGCGTCGAGTCGGCGCAGATGGTCGTTGGTGGCGATGTCGGTGACGATGCGGCGGGTGAGCCCGGCGAGGTCCTGCTGCGCCTCGGTGAGGGTGAAATCCACGGCCTTGGTCCTTCCGGGGGAGTGTCAGCGTTTGGCGGGCGGCAGGCCGAGGGCCGTCATCGCGATGATGTCGCGCTGGACCTCGTTGGTGCCGCCGCCGAAGGTGAGGATGAGGGAACTGCGATGCATCCGCTCGAGCCGGCCCCGCAACAGCACGCCCGGCGAGTTCTGCCGCAGCGTGGCCGACGGTCCGAGGATCTCCATCAGCAGCCGGTACGCCTCGGTTGCGAACTCGGTGCCGAACACCTTGTTCGCCGACGCCGGGGCGGGCCCGAGCGGCGCGGCGCCGGAGGCGATCTCCCAGTTCATCAGTTTCAGGTACTCGGCCTGGGCGTGGACGCGGGCCAGGTTGATCCGTACCCATTCCTGATCGAGGACGCGGCGGCCGT
The DNA here is from genome assembly GCF_057367935.1 of Rhodococcus sp. NS-SX18. Taxonomy (NCBI): domain Bacteria; kingdom Bacillati; phylum Actinomycetota; class Actinomycetes; order Mycobacteriales; family Nocardiaceae; genus Rhodococcus; species Rhodococcus sp. NS-SX18. The sequence goes on from NZ_CM170633.1 coordinate 809,648, forward strand.
CGGGCAGACGGGTGTGCTGCGCCCACTCGCGCACTTCCTGCAGCGCGGTGAGGATCGGGCCCGCGGACGTGAGTGCGACGCGTTCGTGGTTGAGCTGGTTGGTGATCAGCGCCCAGCCGCCGTTCTCTTCGCCGACGAGCGCGGAGGCCGGGACGCGCACGTCCTGGTAGTAGGTGGCGCTGGTGTCGGGGCCGGCCATGGTGTGCACGGGGGTGTAGGAGAACCCCTCGGCAGTGGTGGGCACGATGAGGACGCTGATGCCCTTGTGCTTGCGCGCGGCCGGATCGGTGCGGCACGCGAGCCACACGTAGTCGGCGTAGGCGATCAGGCTCGTCCACATCTTCTGGCCGTTGATCACCCACTCGTCGCCGTCGCGGACGGCGGTGGTGCGCAGCGACGCGAGATCCGTGCCCGCCTCGGGTTCGGAGTAGCCGATGGAGAAGTGCAGCTCGCCGGCGGAGATCTTCGGCAGGAAGGACTCCTTCTGCTCGGGTGTGCCGAAGTGCATGATCGTCGGCGCGACCGAGTTGATGGTGAGGAACGGGACGGGAGCGCCGGCGATGGCGGCCTCGTCGGTGAAGATGAGCTGGTCCATCGCCGAACGGTTCTGGCCGCCGTACTCCTCCGGCCAGCCGAGGGTGAGCCAGCCGTCCTTGCCCATCTGCTGGACGACCTCCCGGTACACGTTGCCGGCACCGTACTCGCCCGTCGTCGCGGCGAGCGCCTCCCGCCGTTCGGGTGTCATCAGGTCGGCGAAGTAGGCGCGCAACTGCGCGCGGAGTTCCTCTTGCTGCGGGGTGTACGCGATGTCCACGAACCGCTCCGTTCGTCGGGTAGGCAGCTGGTCGACGGCCGAGGACCGCGACCGGCTCGGCGATGTTCCCGAATCATTGCACAGAACTGAAACGCGTTCTAGCCTGGATTTCGAGCCGTCGCGTCAGCCCGCGCGACCGGCGCCGGATCGAGTGGGCGAGCGAGAAGCGAGGTCTGTTCATGGAGGTCAAGGTCGACTTCGATCGTTGCGAGGCGAACGGCGTGTGCGTAGGGATTGCGCCCGAGGTCTTCGACTTGAACGACGACGACGAACTGATCGTCACGCGTCCCATTGCGCCGGAGCAGGAGGAGAACGTGCGCACGGCGATCGCGCAGTGCCCCCGCGCGGCACTGAGCGAGGCCTGACGAGGCCGCTTGTCAGAAACGAGAACACGTTCTACATTTCTGGTGGTCGCCGGAATCCGCGGCGGCCAGGAACGCGGCGGCCGGGCGGTCGCCCGATATCGCTAGGGAGAACGCGTCGATGAGTGCAACCGGCAACGGTCTCGGCCCCGCGGGAAACGGTGCGGCGGACAACGGCGGCGTGAGTCTCGAGGGCAGGGTTGCCGTCGTCACCGGAGCCGGTGCCGGACTCGGACGCGCGGAGGCCGTCGCGCTGGCCCGGGCCGGTGCCGCGGTGGTCGTCAACGATCTCGCGGCGACGGACGCCGTCGAGGACACCCTCGCCGAGATCCGAGACCTCGGCGCCGACGCGGCCTTCGTGGCCGGCAGCGTCGCCGAACGTGCCACGGCCGATGCTCTGCTCGCGACGGCCCGGGACCGCTTCGGTCGGCTCGACATCGTCGTCAACAATGCCGGCATCGTGCGGGACCGCATGCTGTTCAACATGTCCGACGAGGACTGGGACGCGGTGATCGCCGTCCATCTGCGCGGTCACTTCCTGCTGTGCCGCAACGCGGCGGCGTACTGGCGTGGCGAGTCCAAGAAGGCCGGCGGACCCGTCTACGGCCGGATCGTCAACACGTCCTCCGAGGCCGGCCTGCTCGGTCCCGAGGGGCAGGCCAACTACGGCGCCGCCAAGGCCGGGATCACCGCACTCACCCTCTCCGCAGCGCGGGGTCTGTCCCGATACGGGGTGCGGGCCAATGCCATCTGCCCGCGGGCCCGCACCGCGATGACGGAGGGCGTCTTCGGTGCTGCGCCCGAGGGCGAGGTGGATCCGCTGGCGCCCGAGCACGTCTCGGCGCTGGTCGCCTACCTGGCATCTCCCGCGGCGGACCGGATCAACGGCCAGGTCTTCGTCGTCTACGGCCCGATGGTCGCGCTGATGGCCGCGCCCGTCGTCGAGGAGCGGTTCGACGCGGACGTCCGCTGGACCCCGGAGGCCCTCGCCGACCGCGTCGGGGGGTACTTCGACAACCGGGATCCCGCCCGCACCTTCTCGGCCGCGCAAGCCCTCGCTCTCTGAGATCCCGCTAGGTGATACCCGAAGTGACACGCAACGGTGTCCTCGGTAATATCGCGCCGTCCCGGACCGATCCGGTTAGTGTCGGGCTCGACCCGGGGGGTGCCCCGCCCGGCGACGTCGCCGGGTGTGCCGACCGCGGTTCTGGGCGCGCAAACACTGGTAGTACCTGTTCTAGTTTCCGGTCTTCGAAATCCTGCGTGAGGCGCCGGTTCGGCGCGCGGCCGGTCGCGGTCGGGCGTTGTGGGCGGGTGCCGAGTGGGGATGTCCGTCTCGGTATCTTCCCAGTTGGCGGACCGATTTCGACTCGGGGTGAGCGTCGCGACGAGGCCGGCGCGCCACGGTTCCCGCCGCGTGGACGATGCCGTGTCGCGACGGTCTTTGACACATGAACACGTTCTAGTTAATATGACGCGGGTCACAAGCTGACCTCTCGTCGGCCGCGGCCGGCGAGCGAACCAACGGAGGAGGAGACGGTGGTAGACCTCCTCGAGGTCCCGCTCCGCGCGGTGGGCGGATTCTTCGCGATGACCGGTGAGACCGCCCGGGCGGTGTTCTCCCGGCCCTTCCAGCGACGCGAGTTCGTCGATCAGGCCTGGTTCGTCGCACGGGTGTCCCTCGTCCCGACGGTCCTCGTCGCGGTGCCGTTCACCGTCCTGGTCAGCTTCACCCTCAACATCCTGCTGCGCGAGATCGGTGCCGCGGATCTCAGCGGCGCCGGCGCCGCGCTCGGTGCCGTCACCCAGGTGGGTCCGATGGTCACCGTGCTCATCGTCGCCGGTGCCGGGGCCACGGCCATCTGCGCGGACCTCGCCGCCCGCACCATCCGAGAGGAGATCGACGCGATGCGCGTGCTCGGCATCAACCCGATCCACCGCCTCGTGGTACCCCGGGTCCTCGCCTCCACCGTCGTCGCGCTGCTGCTCAACGGGCTGGTGTGCTCCATCGGCATCCTCGGGGGCTTCGCGTTCTCCGTCTTCCTCCAGGACGTGAACCCCGGTGCCTTCGTCAACGGCATCACCCTGCTCACCGGCTTCGGCGAACTCATGATCTCCCAGGTCAAGGCCGGGCTGTTCGGCATGATCGCCGGTCTCGTCGCCGCCTATCTCGGCCTCAACGTCAAGGGCGGCGCCAAGAGTGTCGGCGACGCGGTCAACCAGACGGTCGTGTTCGCCTTCATGGCATTGTTCGTGGTCAACCTCCTCGTCACCGCCGTCGGCATCAAGCTGACGGGCGGGTGACCGGCACGGCGGTGATGTAGATGGCAGTGATCTCCTGGCGCTTCCCCCGCGCGCGGCGCCGCATCGCCCGGGCCTCCGACTCCGTGGACCGGCTCGGCGAACAGGCGCTCTTCTTCGGCAAGGCGCTCGGCTACACCCCGCGGGCGCTGCTGCACTACCCGAAGGAGACGGTCCGGCTGATCGCCGAGATCAGCATGGGCACCGGGGCGCTCGCCGTGATCGGCGGCACAGTCGTCATTGTCGGCTTCCTGACCCTGTTCACCGGCGGGATCATCGCCGTACAGGGCTTCAGCTCCCTCGGCAACATCGGTGTCGAAGCCCTCACGGGCTTCTTCGCCGCCTTCATCAACGTCCGCATCGCGGCACCCACCATCGCGGGCATCGGCCTGGCCGCCACCATCGGCGCCGGCTCGACCGCCCAGCTCGGCGCCATGCGGGTCTCGGAGGAGATCGACGCGCTCGAGGTCATGGCGATCCCGTCGATCCCGTATCTCGTGAGCACCCGCGTGCTGGCGGGCATGATCGCGATCGTCCCGCTGTACTCGCTGGCCGTGATCGCCTCGTTCGTCGCCAGCCGCTTCGCCACCGTGGTGCTCTACGGCCAGTCCGCGGGCGTGTACGACCACTACTTCGACACGTTCCTCATCCCCACCGACATCCTGTGGTCGTTCGTGCAGGCCATCGTCATGGCGATCGCGGTCATGCTGATCCACACCTACTACGGATTCAACGCCGGCGGCGGCCCGGTCGGCGTCGGCGTCGCCGTGGGCAACGCGGTGCGGGCCTCCCTGATCGCCGTGGTGACCGTGACCCTGCTCATTTCGCTCGCGGTGTACGGAGCGACCGGCAACTTCAACCTGTCGGGATAGGCGCATGGACACACCCTCCTGGAAGAAGAAACTCGCGGCCCTCGGTCTCGTCGGGGGCCTCACCGTCGCCGTCGTGCTGGCGCTGCTGATGTTCGCCGGTGCCTTCACCGCCACCACCCCGGTCACGGTCACCTCGGCACGGTCCGGCCTGGTGATGGAACCCGACGCGAAGGTCAAGCTGCGGGGAGTCGAGGTGGGCCGGGTCCGGTCCGTGGAGCACACCCCCGACGGTGCGCTGCTGCAGCTCGCGATGGATCCCGGCCAGCTGCACCTGGTGCCGTCCAATGTGCGCGTGGCCATCGAGTCCACCACCGTGTTCGGGGCGAAGTTCGTGAACCTGATCGTGCCGGACGACCCGTCGCCGGTGCCGCTCCAGGAGGGCGCGATCATCGCGGCCGAGAACGTCACCGTCGAGTTCAACACCGTCTTCCAGCACCTGTCCGACGTGCTCGCGCAGATCCAGCCGGAGAAGCTCAGCGCCACACTGGGGGCGATCTCCGAGGCCCTGGACGGTCGCGGCGACACCCTCGGCGCCACCCTCGTCGAGGCCGAGGACTATCTCGCGACGATGAATCCCTCGCTGCCGCAACTGCAGTACGACATCGCCGTGGCTGCCGACGTCACCAACCTGTACGCCGACGTCGCACCGGACGTGATGAACCTGCTCGACAACGCCACTTCGATCGGCAACACCGTGGTCGACGAGCAGGCCAACCTGGACCTGATGCTGATGAACGTCACCGGCCTGGCGAACACCGGGCGCGACGTCCTCGGCGAGAACGAGACGCAACTGACCTCCGCGCTGGATCTGCTGACGGAGACCACGACGCTGCTCGCCGAGTACTCGCCCGAGCTGCCGTGCTTCATCGTCGGGCTCAACGACGCGCGAATCGCGTTCGAGCCCATGGCCGGCACCGGAAAGTACCCGGCACTGATGCTGAGCACGAACTTCCTGGGCGGCGCCACCATGTACGACCATGAGAAGGACCTGCCGGTGGTGGGAGCGTCGGGCGGGCCGAACTGCCACGGGCTGCCGAACTTCGATCCCAAACGCGACGGCCACGCCCCCTTCGTCGTCGCCGACACCCATCCCGTGCCGTACCACCCGAACACCGAGACGTGGGTGCGGTACCCGACGATCTTCGGTTTCCTGTTCGGCGACATGATCCCGGGAGGAGAGTGAGATGCCGCAGGCGCAGATGCGGACGGACCGGGCGGCACACGAAGGCGAGGTGATCCGGTGAGGCCCACCACGGTCAAGTTCCTCGCCTTCACCGTCGTGATGGTGCTGATCTTCGCGGCGCTGGCGATCGTGTTCAGCCAGGTGCGATTCACCGGCACGCAGACCTATCACGCGACGTTCACCGACGTGTCCGGACTGCAGGCCGGTGACAAGGTCCGCATTGCGGGGGTGCCCGTCGGGTCGGTCGACAGCGTCGACGTCGGGCGAGACAATCAGGCCGAGGTGTCGTTCGACGTCGACGCCGAGCACACGCTGCTGGTGAGCACCAAGGCCACGGTGCGGTACGAAAACCTCGTGGGCGACCGCTATCTCGAACTGCTCGAGGGGCCGGGGACCAGTGAGACGCTGCCGGACGGCGGCACGATCCCGGTGTCGCAGACGGAACCGGCGCTCGACCTCGACCTGCTGCTCGGCGGATTCAAGCCGCTGTTGCAGGGCCTCGACGCGCAGCAGGTCAACGACCTGTCCGGCGCGCTGCTCCAGGTCTTCCAGGGTCAGGGCGGCACCCTGGTGTCGTTGCTGGGCAACACGAACTCCTTCACGAACTCCCTCGCCGACCGGGACCGGCTGATCGGCGACGTCATCGATAATCTCAACGCGGTCCTCGCCACCATCGACGAGAACGACCAGCAGTTCACCGAGACCGTCGACCGGTTGCAGACCCTGGTGAGCGGGCTCGCGCAGGACCGCGATCCGATCGGCACCGCCATCCCGCGGATCGCGGCCGGCACCGGTGATCTCGCGTCGCTGCTGCAGAGCAACCGGCCGGACCTGCAGTCGGTGATCGCCGAGACCAACCGCACCATGACGCAGCTCGACCTCGGGCGCGGCGACATCAACCGGACACTCGAACGGCTGCCGAACGACTACAAGAAGCTCATCCGGGTGGGGGCGTACGGCAACTTCTTCCAGTTCTTCCTGTGTGCCAACACGTTCAAGTTCTCGGGACCGGACGGGACCACCATCCGTTTCACGTCGGCCGAGCAGACGACCGGAAGGTGCGCGAAGATCGAATGAGTCCGATCCGTGAACGCAATCCCGTGCAGGTCGGCATCGTCGGCCTGTCCGTCGCCGCCGCGACGGTGCTCGCGGGCCTGCAGTACGACCAGTTGCAGTTCCTCTCCGGGGGCCTGACCTACTCGGCGTACTTCGCCGACGCCGGCGGTCTCGTGCCCGGCGACACCGTCACACTCGCCGGCGTCGACGTCGGCGAGGTCACCGACGTCCGTCTCGACGACCGGCAGGTGCTCGTCGCCTTCACCGTTCGCGACGGCATCGCCCTCGGCGAGGACACCGGCGCCGACATCAAGACGAACACGGTGCTCGGCCGCAAGTCCCTCGCCGTGCAACCCTACGGTTCGGGGACGCTGGACCCGCGCGAACCGATCCCGTCGACACGCACCGACTCCCCGTACTCGCTCACCGACGCCCTCGGCGACCTCACGACCACGGTGTCCGATCTCGACACCGAACAGATCGACGCCTCGCTCGATGCGCTGTCGGATTCGCTGCAGGACACCCCGCCCGAGCTGCGGGGGGCGCTCGAGGGCATGACCAGGCTGTCCCAGTCCGTCAACGCACGCGACGAGTCGCTCGAGGACCTGCTGGCCCGCGCCGAATCGGTGACCGGGATCCTCGCCGAACGCAGCGACCGGATCAACGCGCTCGTGGTGGACGCCAACGCCCTCTTCGGGGAGCTGAGCCTGCGGCGCGACGCGATCACCGAGCTGATCGCGAACATCTCCGCGGTCTCGCGGCAGCTGTCCGCCCTGGTGCAGGAGAACCAGGCGCAGATGGCTCCCACCCTGGACAAGCTCAACGCGGTGACCGCCAACCTGCAGGCGAACAAGGAGAACATCGCCGGCGCCCTGGACGGGCTCGGCCCGTACATCAGCGCGCTCGGCGAGTCCGTCGCGAGCGGTCCGTTCTTCAACGCGTACGTCTCGAACGTCCTGCCCGCGCCGTGGTGGAAGGCTCTGGTGGACAGCATGGTCGCCCCCGAACTGCTGCAGCAGGACCTGCAGGACATCATCCCGAAGAACCCGCCGTCGATCACGAAGGATGGCGAATGAGCACCGATACCCTCGAAGCCCCGGAGGACCGGTCCGGGAAGCGCCGCCGCGTGCTGCTGCCGGTGATCGCCGGTGTCGCAGTGGTGGCCCTGGCCCTCGTCGCGTTCGCCGTGGTGCCCGGCTGGGGCAAGCGCACCGTCAACGCCGAATTCGTCTCCACGAGCGGCCTGTACGAGGGCGACGACGTGCGGGTGCTGGGCGTGAGCGTCGGCAGGATCACCCGCATCGAGCCGGGCGACGACCTGGTGCGCGTGCAGATGCAGGTCGACGACTCCGTCGACATCCCGGCCGACGCCAAGGCGGTGATCATCGCGCAGAGCCTCGTGTCCGCGCGTTTCGTGCAGCTGACCCCGGTGTACTCGGGGGGACCGCAGCTCGCCGACGACGCGACGATCCCGGTCGAGCGCACCGCCTCGCCGGTCGAATGGGACCAGATCAAGACGGAACTGATGCGCCTGTCCGAGGCGCTCGGCCCCCAGGGGCTCGACCCCCAGGGCTCGCTCGGCCGTTTCATCGACACCGCCGCCGACAACCTCGACGGCAACGGCCTGACCGTCCGCGCCACGCTGCGCGAACTGTCCGACACGATGCACACCCTGTCGGAGGGGCGCACCGACCTGTTCGGCACCGTCCGGAACCTGCAGGCGTTCGTGTCGGTGCTCTCGACCAGCAACGACCAGATCGTGCAGCTCGGTGGCCGGCTCGCCTCGGTCTCGGACGTCCTCGCCGAGAGCTCGGGCCAGCTCGGCACTTCGCTTGCGGATCTCGATCTCGCGGTCGGTGACGTGCAACGGTTCGTGCAGGACCACCGGGTTGCGCTGACCGAGTCGGTGCAGCGCCTCGCCGACGCCACCGAGGTCCTCGCCCGCAAGCGACCCGAGATCGAACGGGTCCTGCACTCCGGACCGACGTCGCTGGCGAACTTCTACGACATCTACAAGCCCGCACAGGGCTCGCTCACCGGTGCGCTGGCGATCAGCAACCTCGCCAATCCCGTCGAGTTCATGTGCGGGTCCGTGGCCGCGGCGGCGAACGCCACCTCCGACCGCAGCGCGGAACTGTGCCGCCAGCAGCTCGGACCGGTGCTCCAGTCGCTGGCGATGAACTACCTGCCGGTCATGACCAACCCCATCGCCGCGGTGGAGGCGTTCCCCGACCAGATCCAGTACACCGAACCGGGTCTCGAGGCGGAAGCCGCGGCTGCGGGGCGGGGTACCGCGCCCGCGGACGCCGCGCCGCCGGCCGGGCCGCTGCCCGGCCTGCCCACCGTGACGGTTCCCCCCGACCTCGGTGCGCTTCTGCAGCCGGGAGGAGGACGATGAGCACCCGAATCCGGCACTCCCGCCCGGCGCGGCGCTGCGCCGCCGCCGCGACGGTGGTCGTGGCGGCCCTGACACTGACCGGATGCGAGTGGGAGGGCCTGAACTCCCTTCCCCTTCCCGGCACCGCCGGGCACGGCGAGGACGCCTACCAGGTGCGGATCCAGATGCCGAACGTGACCACCCTGACGCAGAATTCGCCGGTGCGGGTGGACGACGTCCAGGTCGGCAGCGTCACCAGGATCGAGGTCGAGGACTGGCACGCCCTCGTGACGGTGGCCCTCGACGGCGACGTCGCACTCCCGGCGAACGCGACGGCGAAAATCGGGCAGACCAGCCTGCTCGGCTCCCAGCACCTCGAACTGGGGGCGCCGGCGGACGAGCCTCCGCAGGGCCGCCTCGAGGACGGCGACCTGATTCCGCTCGAGCGGGCCGGGGTGTACCCGACCACCGAGCAGACGCTGTCGTCGCTGTCGGTGGTCCTCAACGGCGGTGGACTCGCACAGATCGACGACATCACCACCGAACTGAACGCGGCGCTGAACGGGCGGGAGGATTCGATCCGGAACCTGCTGCCGCGGCTCGACGAACTCGTCGGGACCCTCGACCGGCAGCGCGACGACATCATCGCCGCGATGGAGGGCATCGACCGCCTGGCATGGACGGTCGACGCGCAGAACGCCACCCTCGTCCGCGCCCTCGACGAGATGCCGGCCGCGCTGAACGTGCTCGTCGACCAGCGCCAGGACCTGACCACCGCGCTCACCTCGCTCGGTGAGATGAGCACCGTGGCCAGCCGGCTCGTCGAGAACAGCGGCGAGGACCTGCAGACCAACCTGCAGGCGCTGGCTCCGACACTGCGGGCGCTCGCCGACTCCGGCAACGCACTGACCGAGGTGCTCGGCGTGCTGTTGACCTATCCGTTCCCGCAGGCCGGCCTCGACCAGATCATCCGGGGCGACTACACGAACCTCGCCATGACCATCGACCTCACCCTCGAACGGCTGGACCTGAACTTCCTCACCGGCACGCCGCTCGCCGGGCGCCTCGCCGGACCGGAAGGCATCCTCGGCCAGGACGCCGGGCTGGCGGCCCAGTCCGCGGACCCGTTCCAGGCCCCGCTCGAGCAGCCGGCCGCTCAACCCGCACCCGGCCCGGCCGGGACCCTGTCGGTCCCCGGCCTGGGTGAGATCACCATTCCGGGGCTGCCCCCGCTGGAGGTGCCGGCGCCGTGATGCTCTCGAAGTTCGTCCGGATCCAGCTCGCGATCTTCGCGGTGCTCACGGTGGTCGGGCTGCTGGTGATGTCGCTGCAGTACGTCAAGCTCCCGCAGCTGTTCGGCGTCGGCCGGTACACGGTGATCGTGGAGCTGACGTCCACCGGCGGCCTCTACCCGCACGCGAACGTCACCTACCGCGGCAACACCGTCGGGGTGGTCGACAAGGTGCAGCTCTCGCCCACCGGGGTGGAGGCGATCCTGTCGATCGACAGTGACCGCGCGATCCCCGCCGATGTCGACGCGGCGGTGCGCAGCGTGTCCGCCGTCGGCGAGCAGTACGTGGACTTCGTTCCGCCGCAGAACGGTTCGAGTGGGGAGTACCTGTCGGACGGCGATGTGATCCCCGCCGACCGCACGTCGGTGCCGCAGGAGGTGGGTGAACTGCTCGACCAGGCCGACGTCCTGCTCGCCAGCATCAGCGACACTCGGCTGCGCACCGTCGTCGACGAGTCGTTCGACGCGTTCAACGGTTCGGGACCGGACCTGCAGCGCCTGATCGACTCGACCCGCCTGTTCGTGCAGGAGGCGAATGCGGGCAGCGAGGAGACAAAGGTACTGCTCGATCAACTCGGTCCACTCCTCGACACCCAGGTCGTCACCAGCGACGCGATCCGGTCCTGGACCCGGGACATGCTGACGTTCACCGACGGGCTACGGGCCGCCGATACCGACCTGCGGTCGGTACTCGCGAAGGGACCGGGCGCCGCGGCCGAAGCCGAACAGCTGCTGCAGGACCTGCGGCCGACGCTGCCGCTGCTGCTGGCCAACCTGGTCAGCATCGGGGAGGTCGGGGTGATCTACAACGCCGGTATCGAACAGGTCCTGGTGCTGTACCCGCCGATGACCACGGCCCTGATCACCGCGGCCGGCAGCGGACCGGCAGAGGACGGCGCGGTGGTCGACTTCCACCTGCAGCTGCACGATCCGCCGCCGTGCCTGTCCGGCTTCCTGCCGCCCGAGCAGTGGCGCAGCCCTGCGGACACCACGATGGTGGACACCCCCGGTGATGTGTACTGCAAGCTCCCGCAGTCGGATCCGAACGCCGTGCGGGGCGCGCGCAACCTGCCGTGCATGGAGTTCCCGGGCCGGCGCGGACCCACGCCGGAGGCGTGCCGCAACGGGTACCAGCCCGAGTACCTCGACAATCCGTGGCGGGGCGCGCCGACGCCCGTGCAGTCGGAGGGCGACGTGCCGGTCCCGGCCTCCCATGCAACCGGCACGAACCCGGCCGCATCCGCCGGGGTCACGGCGCGGGGCATCGACCCGGCGACAGGGACGTACATCGGTCCCGACGGTACGGTGTACCGCAGCGTCGACACCGGCCCCGAGACCAGTTTGGAGACGTACATGAAGGCGCAGCAAGGCTGATGGCAGACGAACAGACCACCCCGACGTCGACGGCGGAGACCGCACCCACCCGGCCGGGCCGGGTGCTGCCCGCGATCGCGGCCGTGATCGTCCTCGCCCTGGTGGGCGCCGGGGTATGGCTGTGGCTCGACGCGAGAGCCGACCACGACCACGACGCCCGGCGGGCGGCGTACCTGCAGGCCGCGCGGCAGACCGTGCTGAACCTGACCACCATCCACCCGCAGAGCGCGGCGGCGGACGTGCAGCGCCTGCTCGACGGGGCGACCGGTGACTTCAAAGCCGAATTCGAAGGCCGCGAGGGGCCTTTCGTCGACGTGGTGACCAAGGCGAACGTCGACACCACCGGGGAGGTCATCGAGGCCGGCATCCAGACCGAGGACGGCGCCTGCATGTCCTCGCTCGTCGCCGCGCGCTCGATGGTCAGCAACGCGGAACAGACCGAACCCGAACCGCGCGACTTCCGGCTGCGGGTGACGATCTGCGACGAGAACGGCCGGTTGCTCGCCTCGAAGGTGGACTTCGTACCGTGACCGAGAATTCGAAGGACGACGCCGTGACCCGGACCGACGACACCACGCGTGTGGACGCCGCGGAGAACGCGCCGGCACCGCCCCGCTCCGCAGGAGGTCGGCGACGGCTGCTGCTCGCGACCCTCACCGCCGCGGCGATCGTGCTCGCCGGCCTCGTCGGATTCGGCGTGTACGACAAGGTCGAGCGCGACGGTGCCGAGGCCGCCCGGACCGAGGCCCTGCAGGCCGCCGAGGAGCAGGCCGTCGCGATGCTCGCGTACGACCACGGCACGGTCGACGAGCAGGTCGCCGCGGCCGCCGACGGGCTCACCGGCGACTTCCGGGACGAGTACACCAACCTGATGAAGAACGTCATCGCGCCCGGCGCAAAGGAGAAGTCGATCACCGTTCAGGTGAGTGTGCAGGCGTCGTCGGTCGTGTCGGCCGAGGCCGACCGGGCGGTAACCTTGTTGTTCCTCAACCAGATCACCACCAGTTCCGTCAATCCCGAAGCGGTCAGCAGCGGCAGTCGTGTGCGTGTCGAACTCGAGAAACACGACGGCCGGTGGCTGGTGAGCCGCCTGACGCCGGTGTGAGCCGGATCAGCGACCGGGCAGGCGCACCATGTGCACGAAGAACCGGTCGATCTGCCGCACGGTGGCAACGAACCTGTCGAAGTCCACCGACTTGGAGACGTAGGCATTGGCCCGAAGCCGGTAACTGCGCACGACGTCCTCCTCGGCGGTGGACGTCGTCAGCACGACGACCGGGATGGATGCCAGGTCGGGATCGGCCTTGACCGCCTCGAGCACCTGCCACCCGTCGTACTTCGGCAGGTTCAGATCGAGCAGCACCAGCGCGGGCCGCACGGCGTCGGCGTGGTCCCCCCGCCGGTGCAGGAAGTCGAGGGCCTCCGCGCCGTCCCGCACCACGTGCAGGGTGCTGCCGATCTCGTTGGCCTCGAACGATTCCCGAATGATCAGCTCGTCCCCGGCGTCGTCCTCGACGAGCAGCACGTCGAGGGAACCGGTAGGCGTGCGTTGCGCCGGGACGTCGGCCGGCGCCGCCTCGATGCGCTCCGGCGACGGTGGGGAACCGTAGTCCTCGCGGTCCGGTGTGCTCGTCACTCGGGCTCGCCGACCTCCGCCGGCGCGATCAGCGCCGGACCGGCCGCGCCCTGATGGGCGAGCGCGTCGAGGAAGGACCGGGCCCACCGGTCCACGTCGTGGGCGAGGACCTGCCGGCGCAGTGCCCGCATGTGCCGCCGGCCGTCCTCGCGCGGCTGGTTCAGGGCCGCCTCCATCTTGTCCTTGACGTCCTCGAGGTCGTGCGGATTGCACAGGAAGGCCTGGCGCAGTTCGGCTGCGGCCCCGGTGAATTCACTCAGGACGAGGGCGCCGCCGAGGTCGCTGCGACACGCCACGTACTCCTTGGCGACGAGGTTCATGCCGTCGCGCAGCGGTGTCACCAGCATGACGTCGGCCGCGACGAAGAACGCGATCAGTTCGTCCCGCGGAATGGGCCGGTGGATGTAGTGCACCACGGGCCGGCCCACCTCGGCGTACTCGCCGTTGATCCGGCTGACCGTCTTCTCGATGGCGCCGCGCATCTGCACGTACGACTCGACGCGTTCCCGGCTGGGGGTGGCGAGCTGCACCATCACCGTCTCAGCCGGATCCACGCGCCCCTCGGCGATCAGCTCGAGCAGTGCGTCGAGGCGGACGTCGATGCCCTTGGTGTAGTCGAGCCGGTCGACGCCGAGCATGATGTGCTTCGGATTGCCGAGTTCCTTGCGGATCTGCTTGGCGCGGTCGCGGATCGGCTTGCGGCGGGCCTGCTCGTCGAGCTGCCCGGAGTCAATGGAGATGGGGAACGCCCCGACGCGCACCGCCCGGAACCCCACCTGCACCACCCCGAGTTTCGAGCGCACGCCCACGGTGCCGCGGGAGGTCTGGTGACCGGCCAGCCGGCGCGCCAGGTACAGGAAGTTCTGGGCGCCGCCGGGCAGGTGGAAGCCGATCAGGTCGGCGCCGAGCAGACCCTCGACGATCTCGGTCCGCCACGGCATCTGCATGAACAGTTCCACCGGCGGGAACGGAATGTGCAGGAAGAAGCCGATGGTCAGGTCCGGGCGCAGCATCCGCAGCATCTTCGGCACCAGCTGCAGCTGGTAGTCCTGCACCCACACCGTCGCGCCCTCGGCGGCAGCCTTCGCGGTCTCCTCCGCGAACCGGCGGTTGACCTCGACGTAGGTGTTCCACCACTCGCGCCGGTACTCCGGCCGGACGATCACGTCGTGGTACAGCGGCCACAGCGTCGCGTTGGAGAAGCCCTCGTAGTAGTCGGCGATCTCCTGCGCGCTCAGCGGGACCGGATACAGCTCGAGGCCGTCCTGGACGATGGGGTCGAGTTCGGCGTCGGCGACACCGGCCCAGCCGACCCACGCTCCGCGGTTGCTGCGCAGGATCGGCTCGAGCGCGGTGACGAGGCCACCCGGGCTGCGCTTCCACCGGGTCGAGCCGTCCGCAAGACGCTCGAGGTCGACGGGCAGGCGGTTCGCGACGACGACGAAGTCCGAACCACCTGCGCGCGTCGACTCCTCAGCTGCAACCACGTGGTGCCCCCTGTCCTTGTCCGACTGTCCCTGTCCGGCGGTGTCCGATCAGTCCATCTTCGGGTTCGGGCCGATGCCGAGCATGGACAGCAGCATGCGGCACTCGTCCGCATCCTCCGCGTAGGCAGCGACGACACGCTGCGCCTGGCGGGCTGTCTCGTCCGCGACGGGTTCGAGTTCCTCGTCCGGAATGTCGTTCTCGGTGGTGGCGTCCGCGGCCATGGTTGTTCCTCCCGGGCTTGCTGCTCCGTTCGAGCAGGTCATTCGTAGTGCGACTCTATGAGAACCGGCGCTTCCGACGCCACCCGCGCTGCAAGTTAGGGTTGACTCACTTCTCGGGGTGGTGACGTGGAACGGAGAGTTTCGTGTGGTGGAACGCATGAGCGGTGACGGCGACCGCCGGGTCGGCGACGGGAAGAAGCCAGGTCGGGGGCTGTTGCGGCGCACGATCGCGAACCAGCGGATCGCGCTGGCAGTCGGCACCCCGCTGGTCTCGCTGCACCAGGTGATGGAGACCCTCGTGCCCGTCGCCATCGGGGTGATCATCGACGGGCCGGTCACCGACGGCGACGTGTCGATGCTGGTCGTCGCCCTCGCGGGACTCGCCGCGTTGTTCGTCGTGCTCACCTACTCGTGGCGTTTCGGTGCGCGCCGGCTCGTCGCGGCGATCGAGGCGGAGTCGCACCGGCTACGGGTCGCGGTGGCCCGCCGGATCCTCGATCCGCGCGGGGTGCGCACCTCCCTGCGCACCGGGGAACTCCTGGCGGTGGCGACGACCGACGCCGGGCGGGCCGCGCAGATCCTGCACGTGGTGCCCGCCACCGCTGCGGCCGTCACCGCGGTGGTCGGGGCCGCCGTCGCGCTGCTGCTCGTCGACGTCCCGCTCGGTCTGCTGGTGCTGCTGGGCACACCCGCGATCCTCGTCGCGCTCGACCGCGCCACCCCGTTGCTGACCCGGCGCATCACCGCACAGCAGGAGGCGGTGGCGCGAGCGTCGGGTCTGGCGACGGACCTCGTCACGGGTCTGCGGCCGCTGCGCGGCATCGGTGCCGAACCGGCCGCCGCCCAGCGTTACCGGGACGCCAGCGCGGACGCGCTCGCCTCGACACTGCGCGCGACCCGCGCCCTCGGCGTCTATACCGGAACCTCGTCGGCGGTGAGCGCGCTGCTGTCCGTCGCGGTCGCGGGCGTCGCGGGCTGGGCCGCGCTGGCGGGCCGGATCTCGGTCGGCGAACTCATCACCGTCGTGGGCCTGGCCCAGTTCGTCGTCGAACCGCTCGGGACGCTCGCCGCCCTGCCGTCGACGTGGGCCGCGTCCCGCGCCTCCGCCGATCGGCTGGCGCTCGTGCTGCACGCGCCGTCGCTGCTGCCCGCCGGAACCGGGACACCGTCGGACGGCAGCCTCGAGCTGCGCGGGCTCGGCTACCGGTCGCTGCGCAGGATCGACCTGACCGTCGCGCCGGGGGAACTGCTCGGTGTCCTCGCCCACCGGTCGCAGGACGCGGAGGCCCTCGCCGACGTGCTGTCCGGCCAGGTGCCGCCGGAGGACGTCCGCGGCGAGCTGACCGTCGGGGGAGTGCCGCTCGGTGCGCTCGACCCCGTCGCCGGACGCCGGACCGTTCTCGCGGAACCCCACCACAGCGACCTGTTCGCCGGAACGCTCGCCGACAACATCACCGCCGGTATGAGCCGGCCGTCCGACGGCATCCCCCCGGAGGTGCTCGGTGCCTCCGCCGCCGGGCAGGTCGCCGACACCCATCCGGACGGCCTCGACCAGCGGATCGTCGACCGCGGCAGCAGCCTGTCCGGAGGGCAGCGGCAGCGCGTGGCGCTGGCCCGGGCGCTGGCGCGGCGCGCTCCGGTGCTGGTGCTGCACGAGCCGACCACCGCGGTCGATGCCGTCACCGAACAGGCCGTCGCGGAGGGGATCGCGCGCCTGCGGCACGACGGTGACGAGCACACGACCGTCGTCATCACCTCGAGCCCGGCGCTGCTCGCCGCCGCCGACCGCGTGGTCGTGATCGACGACGGTGCGATCGTCGCGTCCGGCACCCACGCCGAACTGTCCGCCACCCACCCCACCTACCGAGCGGCGGTGCTGCGATGACGAGCAACGAGTCCGAGCTGCTGCCGATCGCCTCCGCCGGACGGTCGTGGCGCTGGCTGGGAGCACAGCTGCGCGACGTGCCGGGGCGGGTCGCGCTGACCGTGGCGGTGTCCGTCGGGGCGGCGATCGCCGCGGTGGTGCCGGTGCGCGTCCTCGGTGTCCTCGTCGACCGGGTGCGCGAGCAGGCCCCGATGTCCACACTCGGATGGGTCGTCGCGCTGATCGCGGCGGCGGCGGTCGTCGGCGGCGTGCTCGAGGGGGCCGGCCTGCACCTCGTTGCGCGTCTCGGCGAGACGGTGCTGGCGCGGCTGCGCGAGACGGTGCTGGCGCGGGTGCTGACCCTGCCCCCCGAGACCGTCGAACGCGCCGGGCACGGCGACGTCCTCTCCCGCGTCGGCGACGACGTCGCGGTGCTGGCGAAGGCACTCGGCTCGGTGGTGCCGCAGCTGGTGGCGGCGCTGATGCTGGTGGTGGTCAGCGTCGCGGCGATGGTCGGAATCGACTGGCGGCTCGGTCTCGCCGGCCTCGTCGCGCTGCCGATGTACGCGCTCGCCCTGCGCTGGTACCTGCCCCGCTCGGCACCGCTGTACGCTGCGGAGCGGGTCGCGATGGGCGAACGGTCGCAGGCACTCGTCAGCAGCATGCACGGGGTGCGCACGGTCCGGGCCTACGGCCTCGACACGGCCCACCTGTCCGGCATCGATGCCGCCTCGGCCCGGGCGCGCGACCTCACCGTCGGCGTGTTCGGTCTGTTCACCCGGTTCGCGGGTCGTGCCAACCGCGCCGAATTCGTCGGTCTCGCAGCGCTTCTCGTCGCCGGATTCGTCCTGGTACGGGCCGATGCGGTGACCGTCGGCGAGGCCACGGCGGCGGCACTGCTGTTCCACCGCCTGTTCTCGCCCCTCGGGCTGCTGCTGTTCACCTTCGACGACGTCCAGTCCGCGGGCGCGAGCCTCGCCCGGCTCGTGGGCGTCGCCGACCTCCCGGCGGCGCAGACCCGGGAAAACGGTCCGTCCGACGAGCCGCGCGGCGGCCCGCCGGCGCTGGAACTGACCGGGGTGCGGCACCGGTACGCGCACGGTCCCGAGGTCCTGCACGGCGTGGACCTGAAGGTTGCGCCGGGGGAGACGGTGGCCCTGGTCGGCTCGACCGGCGCCGGGAAGTCGACGGTCGCCGCTGCCGCGGCCGGGGTCGTCACGCCCACCTCGGGTGAGGTCCGTATCGGTGGCCGGGCGCTCTGCGAACTCGGCCCGCGGCTGCGCCGCCACGTCGTCGTCGTCAGCCAGGAGGTGCACGTGTTCGGCGGCCCCCTGCTCGACGACGTGCGCCTGGCCCGGCCCGACGCCACCGTGGACGAGGTCGCGGCGGCACTCGACGCCGTCGGGGCGGGCGAGTGGGTCCGCGCCCTCGACGACGGCGTGCACACGGTCGTCGGTGAGGGCGGCCGTCCCGTGACCGCGGCCCAGGCCCAGCAGCTCGCGCTGGCTCGGGTGCTGATCGCCGATCCGCAGGTGGTGGTGCTCGACGAGGCGACGGCGGAGGCCGGCAGCGCGGGCGCCCGGGCCCTCGAAACCGCTGCGGCGGTCGTGACGCGAGGACGCACCGCGCTGGTCGTGGCGCATCGGCTGACGCAGGCCGCGGCGGCGGACCGGGTCGTCGTGCTCGAGGCGGGCCGGGTCGTCGAGGAGGGCCCGCATGCGGCGCTCGTCGCCGCCGGAGGCCGCTACGCGCGGCTGTGGCGCGCCTGGCAGGGCGGCGACTGAGGATGTGCTGGCAGGGGCGCGACCTGCGGTGCAGGGTAGTGTGGATCGGTCCGTTGTGCCCGTGCTGCCGTGCGGCCGCACCCGTGCCACCCATCTCAGGAAGGTTCTCATGCCCATCGCGACAATCAACGGGATCCCGCTGAACTACCAGGTCAAGGGGACCGGCGACCTCGTCGTGCTGATCATGGGGACAGGCAGCCCCGGCCGGGTGTGGGACCTGCACCAGGTTCCCGCGCTGGTCCAGGCCGGCTACCGCGTCGCCACCTTCGACAACCGCGGCATCGCACCGTCGGGGGAGAGCCTCGGCGGCATGACCATCGACGACCTGGTGGCCGACACCGCCGGCCTGATCGAGCTGCTCGGCGGTCCCGCATACGTCGTGGGCACCTCCATGGGTGCGCGCGTCGCGCAGGAGCTGTCGCTGACCCGCCCCGACCTGGTGCGCAAGGCGGTGTTCCTGGCCGGGCACGCCCGCATGGACCAGTTCCAGGTCACCCTCACCGAGGGTGAGCGTCAGCTGTACGACAGCGGCGTCGAACTGCCTGCGAAGTACCGGGCGGCGGTCACAGCCGTGATGAACCTGTCGCCGGCGTCGCTGGCGGACCCGCACACCGCGCGGGACTGGCTCGACGTGTTCGAGTTCACCGGCGGCAAGACGTCGCCCGGCGTGCGGGCCCAGCTGGGAATGGACCGTGAGTTCGACCGTCGCGCCGCCTACCGGGCGGTGCGGGTGCCGTGCCTGGCCGTCGGTTTCGCCGACGACCGGATGATCCCGGCGTACCTGTCGCGGGAGGTCGCCGACGCCATTCCCGGCGCGAGCTACCAGGAGATCCCCGACGCCGGGCACTACGGCTACCTCGAGCAGCCGGAGGCCGTGAACAAGGTGCTGCTGGAGTTCCTGGCCGCTTGACGGGTCCTGGCAGACACGATCGTTGCCGCCCCCCTGTCACAGCCGGGGGGTCGAGACTGCTGTGACGCCGCGATCGGCTCAGCGGCGTCGGCGCAGACGTGATGGCCTGCCCGTTCGTCGTCGAATCCTGTGAGGACCCGAGTCCGGACAGGATCCGGTCCCAGTGGCCTTTGCGCACTGTGTGTCACGGCTGGGCGAGGAGCGAGGGCACGAAGAAGGCGTACAGTTTCGCGCGCAGCCGGTCGAGCGAGCCTGCATTGGCGCCCAGGGCACTGATGTAGTTCATCTCGATCTCGGACAGCCATTCGTACAACAGGTCCATGTCGATGTCGGAGCGAAGCGCGCCGGATTCCTGAGCTTCGAGCAGGATCGGCTCCCACAATTCGCGAGTCAGTTCGACGGCGCGGCCTGAGGTTGCGAGCAGGGATGTAGCGAGTGTCGCCTCGGCAGGCGACACGAGCAGGTGGATCATCGGGTCGCGAAGGCCGCGGCGGATGTTGGTGCACAGACCTTCGACGATTCGTTCCCCGAGCGTCGGGTACTCCCGGACGCGTGCGCGCCACGACTCCATGTTCATGCGTGCGCGACGGACTATCGATGCCACAATGAGCGATTCCCGGTCCGAGAAATATCGGTACACGGTCGCGCGAGACATGTTCGCGGCCCGGGCGACGTCCGCCATCGTCGTCTTCGCGATGCCGAACTGTTCGAAGCAGGATTCGGCGGCGACGAGGATCGCAGCGCCGACGTCCGCGGTTTCGGTGTCTGTCTTGTGTGCCACCCAGGCACCATACCGCCGGGTAACTCGAATAAGACACTAGACATGCAATGTCTCATGTGCCACTCTCGATCCATGCAGCGTGACGACAAGATCGACCTCACCCGGCGCCTCATCGCACATGTGGACAACGACACCACCGACTACGCGGACGACATGCTCCGCGTGCCATTCTCGGTGTTCAACGATCCGGAACTGGCGGATCGCGAGCGGGAAGTCGTTCGCCGATTCCCGCACATCGTGGCGCACCTGGACGAGTTGAAGAACACCGGCGACTTCGTCACCACCGAACTCATCGGCACCCCGCTGCTGGTGGTCAGGCAATCCGACGGCAGCGTCAGAGCCTTCTCCAACGTGTGCCGGCACCGGGGCGCGAAGGTCGAATTCGCCGAGTCCGGATGCAAGCGCATCTTCAGCTGTCCCTACCACAACTGGGCCTACGGCCGGGACGGTGCGCTGCGGGGTATGCCGCACGCCGAAGGGTTCGACGGGCTGGATCGATCGCAGTACGGCCTGGTCGAGTTCCCGTGCGAGGTCCGTCACGGACTGGTGTGGGTGGTGCCGACGGTCGGCGCCGAGCTCGACATCGCAAGGACGCTCGGGGAGAAGCACGACGCCGAAGTGACCGATACCGGCATCGGCAACTCCTTCCAGGTGCGCAAGGAGACCTGGAAGCTCGACATGAACTGGAAGATCGCCGTCGACGGTGTGCAGGATTCGTACCATCTGTGCCAGCTGCACACCAAGACGGTGTGCAACTTCTTGGAGGGCAACATCACCGCCCTGGACGTCGTCGATCGATCGTGGCGAATCGTGGTGGCCCGCAAGTCGATCACCGAGGTCCGCGACGCCGACCCGGACTCGTTCGACGTGCGCGACTACTCGCTTGCGAACTACACGATCTATCCCGGCACGATGCTGGTCACCGAACCGAACCACTTCGAGATCTGGACGATCGTTCCGGACGTCGAGGATCCCAACGTGTCGTACTGCACGATCCGGCTGCTGGCTCCGAGCGAACCCACGACCGCGCGCGAGCAGCGGGTGCTCGACAAGAACTGGGAACTGCTCATGGAGACGCTCCACGCCGAGGACTGGTTCGTCACGAAGACGATCACCGACAACGTTGCACACGGACAGGTCGACGAACTCGTGTACGGACGAAACGAGCTGCCCGGACAGGTGTTCCACAAGATGATCACGCGCGACGCTGCCGCGATCGCCGCCGAGCGGCGCACGGCCGCAGCCGGATCGGCGCCGTGACCGCACAGCAGCTGCGCGAATCATTCCCCGCGCCGGGCGTTCTGCAGCTGACACTCGATCGTCCCGAGGTCCACAATGCGATCTCGATGTCGCTGCAACGGGCACTCGACGAGCGGCTCACCCGCGCTGCCACCGAGGACGACGTACGGGTCGTGCTGGTCGCCGGCGCCGGTGACGCAGCGTTCTCCGCCGGATACGACCTTCACGAACTCGCGGAGCTGTCACCGGACGAAAATGCGACGCTGGTGCGCGAGCGGGAAGCCCTGCTGTGGCGGTACCTCGAGTTTCCCAAGCCGACGATCGCGGCCGTGCACGGCCTGTCCTACGGTGCCGGAACCCTCTACGCGGCATGCTCCGATCTCCGGGTGGGTGGCCCGGCGTCCCGTATTTCCGTGACCGCCGCGACATACGGCGGGGCGAATCTGACCTGGATCCTCGACACCTTGATCGGTGCGGGGCAGACGCGCGATCTGCTCATGACCTCGCGCGTCGTCGGCGGAGCGGAGGCGTTCCGCATGGGCTTGCTCACCCGATACGCCGAAGACGGGGACGTGTCGGGGGCGGCGACGGCGGCGGCAATGCAGATCGCGACGCAACCACCCGAGGCCGTCCGCGAGATCAAGTCCCTCCTGCTGACCGGCCCGGGCAGTGATCTGCGCAGTCGCTACGACCGCGAGAACGCTGCCGCGCGCAGCACCTTACGGCCACGCCCGATCGCCGAGATGTTCACGGAGTTCTTCCGTGCCCGCGCAGGAACCGAGTGAGAGGCCCCCATGGACGTCACCCAACAGTCGACAATGCCGGGGGATATCTGGAATCCGGATTGGAACGATCCGTTCGTACCCACCGTCGAACCGAACGACGCCTTCGCCGAACTGGTATCGGCAGTGCACGAGGTGCAGGAGGCGTTCACTCGTGCCCGCCCGACCCCCACCGCCTGCGCGGCACTGGCGTCGGACCTGCGCGCCGTCGCAGCGAAGCTGAAGATGTTCGAGGTGGGAGAGGACGATCAGCTGGCTGGACACCGGTGGGATCTGGCCGGTCGAGGTCAGGCCATGGCTCCCCCGCTGCACATCGAGGAGGTCACCGCGACGACGGCGAAGGGCCGGATCACGGTGGGCCGCTTTCATTCCGGACGCTACGCCATGAACGGCGGAGTCACGCCGCTGATCTTCGACGAGATCATGGCGCGGCTCGCCAACAGTGCCGGCCGGCCGTGGGCCCGTACCGCCTCCCTCGACGTGGACTTCCGAGCGCCCGCACCCCTCGACGTCGAACTCAGAGTGCAGGCGCAGTTTCTCCGACAGGACGGACGCAAGCGATACATGCGCGGCACGATGCACCACGGAGACGTACTCGTCGCCGAAGCCGACGGCCTGTGGGTGGAACTGAAACCCGAACAGACACGCAACATCTCCGAAAGAGACACACCATGAGCGGATACTCCTTGCTCGAGGGCCTACGGATCCTCGAGGTCGCGCAACTGGCGCCTTCCTCGGTCGGTGGGCACCTCGCCGACCTGGGCGCAGAAGTCATCAAGATCGAATCAGGTCCGCTGGGGGATCCGGTGCGGGTCGGCGGCAGCCGCGCGATCGGCGACGAGGACGGGCCGTCCTTCATGCATCTGCGGTGGAACCGAGGGAAGAAGAGCGTCGCGCTCGATCTGCGAACACCGGAGGGAAGGCAGGCGTTCCTGGACCTCGCCCGCACCTGCGACGCGGTGGTCGAGGGCATGCGCGGCGGCTACCTCGACTGGCTCGGCGTCGGCTACGAGCAACTGCGCAAGGTCAATCCGAGACTCGTGTTCTGCTCGGTGTCGGGCATGGGCTCGGACGGTCCGTACCGGAATCTCGGGACCGGAGGTCCCGTCTTCGATGCGTTCGCAGGGCTGCGGGAGGTCCACACCCCCGAGGAACCTCCGACCGAGGGAATCGCCGGGTCCACGACTCCACCGATCGCCATGTATGCGCTGGGTGCGTACGGCGCGATGGGCCTGCTCGCAGCGGTGCACCGTGCCGGTCGCACAGGTTCGGGCTGCAAGCTCGAGGTGGCCGGAATCGACGTGGCCGCGGCGTGGATGCCCGACCTGGTCGATGCCGAACTCAACAAGGATCGATCGATTCATCGCCCGTCGTGGCTCCCCGACGGCCGGTTGCCCGACTGGCCGCGACTCGAGGCGTACCGCACCAAGGACGGCGAAGCCGTCCTGTTCGGCTCGCACGTCGATAAGTTCTGGCGAAACTTCTGCACGGCCGTCGACCGGCCCGACCTGCTCGAGATCGATCTGGCCGGCACCGACCCGGAGGCGCCGGCGCGCGCCGACCATGTGTACCGCGAGCTTCGGAACATCTTCGGGCAGCGCACCCGCGAGGAGTGGGTCGCGCTGTTCCTCGCGCACGACATCGCGGGTGGACCGGTGAACAGCGTCCGTGACCTGGTCACCGATCCGCACTTCACCGGTCGCGCGAACACCTACCGGGTCGAGTATGAGGGCGTCGGTGAACTCGAGTTCGTGGCGAGCCCGATCCGGGTGCAGGGCGAGAAGTTCACGCCGTCGCTACCACCGGAACTCGGAGCCGACACGGAAGACGTCCTTCGAAAAGTGTTTGCACGCAGTGTGTCCGATGTTTCCAGCGCCGGGGTACCGATCTCGCCCGAGTAGGGGCGACGAGTCGGCATCGCCGCGACCGTAGGTGCGAATTCGATGCCGCATTCTGTTGTGACAGACATCTACAAATGTTAGATTACCGGCGACTTCGGTGACGGCGATCACACACCTTTCCGGTGTGTGATCCGGCCCGACGGTCACACAGCTACTCCAGACGCGCCGCCCGACACAGGCGCGTCCGAATCGGGTGGACGGGCCCGGCGCGGGCCGCACCCCCACCGCCGTGAGCGAGAGCGGGCACGCCGCCGCGGCGAGCACGAGGAGACGACAATGAATCTGACCGATCTGGTTCGGTACTGGGGCAAGACTCGTCCCACCCAGCAGGCAATCGTGTTCGGCAACACCTCCCAGACCTGGTCCGAACTGGATGCGGTCACCGACGCGCTGGCTCGTGGCCTGGCCGCCCGGGGAGTTCGTAAGGGTGACCGTGTCGGGGTGATGATGCTCAATCGCCCGGAACTGGCGCACGTCATCCTTGCGACCCTCAAGCTCGGCGCGATCAGCGTCCCGCTCAACTTTCGGTTGATCGGCAAGGAACTGGCGCCGATGCTGGTGGATTCGGCGCCGCGGGTGGTGATCGTGGAGAACGAGCTGGCTTCGTTGTTGGAGGAGGCGGCGGCGCAAACCGAGTTCGAGATCTTCGCGATCGGTGGAAGCGACCACCGCGCATACGAGACGCTGCTCGACCCCGGCCCGGGACCGGACGTTCACATCGAGGCGTCCGATCCGGCATTCATCTGCTACACCTCGGGCACCACCGGTGTTCAGAAGGGTGCGCTCGTCACCCATCGCAGCGCCCTCGCCCCCGGCATCGCGCAGGTGCTCAGCCACGGCATCTCCCGCCGCGACCGCGTGATGTGCTCGGCGCCGCTCGTCTACACGGGCTCGGTGCTGTCGATCTTCATGCAGCTCGTGGTGCTTCCGGGCTCGACGATGGTGCTGCTGCGCGAGTTCGATCCGGCGATCGCCCTGGACACCTTCGAGCGGGAACAGGTCACCGCGACCACCACGGTCCCGGTGATCTGGGAGCGCATGTCCCAACTCCCGGACTTCGGAACGCGCAAGCTCGCGAAGTTCACGTTCGCCGGCGCCGGTGGCGCACCCGTGAGCCTGGACCTGCTCGACTTCTACAACAGCCGCGGTGTGCCGCTCACCCAGGCGTACGGACTCACCGAGGCATCGGGAATGGTGTCGACGCTGTACTACGAGGACGCCCGTACCCGGCCGGGATTCGCCGGCCTGGCCTTGACCGGCACGCAGATACGCATCGGCAGCATCGACGGCGGCTTCGCCGCACCGAACGAGGTCGGCGAGATCCTGGTGCGCGGCGAGCACGTCATGCGTGAGTACTGGAACAAGCCCGAGGCGACCGCGGAGACGCTCGTCGACGGCTGGCTGCGCACCGGCGATCTGGGCCTGCAGGACGAAAGCGGCTTTCTCAAGGTCGTCGACCGCCGGAAGGACATGCTCATCTCCGGGGGCCTCAACGTCTACCCGGCGGAGATCGAAAAGGCACTGCACGGCATCGACGGCTTGGTCGACCTCGCGGTGATCGGCGTCGAGGACGACCGATGGGGTGAGGTCCCGATGGTGGTGTTCCACAGCGAACGACCGGCGGACGAGGTCGTCACCGACATCGCGTCCGTCGCGAGCGGGAATCTGGCCAAGTTCAAGCGCCCCGCGATGGCGGTCGCGCTCGACGAACCGTTGCCGCGCACCTTCTCGGGAAAGCTCGCGAAAGCGGTTCTACGAGAACGGTTTCAGAAGCCACCTGCCGATGCGATCCCGGTTGCCCGCGAGGTTCCGGCGGCCGATGCCGCGACGTCCCGGTCCTGAGTTCGCTCCCTACTCCGAGAGGATACGCACCGTGAGCAGTACTCGCGATGTGGACATCACCAAGATCATCGACGACGCGCCGCTGTCATCCCTGCAGAAGCGCGTTCTCGTCCTGTGCCTGGGTCTCGCGATCCTGGATGGCATCGACGCCCAGCTGATCGGGTTCGTCATTCCCGCCATGTCCGCGGACTGGGGGCTGTCGCCCGCGTCCTTCGGGTTCACGCTTGCGTTGAGCACGGGCGCAATGGTCGTGGGCAGCTTGCTGTTCGGGCCACTGGCCGACCGATACGGTCGCCGCAGGATCATTATCGTGTGCACCGTGGTATTCGCGGTGTTCACGCTCGCCACCGCGCTGGTGACCTCCATGACGGCTCTGATCGTGCTGCGCGTGATCGCCGGTCTCGGCCTCGGCGGTGTGACGCCGAACCTCATCGCAATGGTGAGTGAGTACAGCCCCGCCCGCATCAGGGCGACGATGGTGACCGTCACGGTTGCGGGTATGTCGCTGGGCGGCTTTCTCGGTGGCTTCGCGGCCGCGTTCCTCATTCCCGAGTTCGGGTGGCAGGCGCTGTTCGTCGTCGGTGGCGTGCTGCCGTTGATCTTGACGGCTGTCGTGATCCGGTGGCTGCCGGAATCCGTGAAGTTCCTCGTTGCCGGAGGCCGTACCGAGGAAGCCGCGCGCATCGTCGACAAGATCGCGGCCCGCGAACGCGTGACGGCCACGTCCAGGTTCGTGCAGGACACATCGGCTGCGACGAAGTCGCCGGTGGGCGCGCTGATCCAGGGCGGCCGCGCGGTCGACACCGTCCTGCTGTGGGGCGTGTTCGTCATCAACTTCCTGGTCATCTATTTCCTGCTCAGCTGGATGCCGACCCTGTTCGGCGAGGGCGGTCGGAGCGCATCGACCGCGTTGCTCGCCGCGTCGCTGTTCAACCTCGGCGGGATGACGGGTGCACTCACATTCGGCCGGATCACCGACCGGATCGGCAACGGCTTCGTCGTGGTGATGGCGGGCTACACACTCGGTGCCGTGTGCACGGCGCTGGTCGCGATGCTTCTCGGCAGCGGATGGGTGCTGCTGGTGGCGGTCTTCTTCGTCGGTTTCGGTATGTCCGGTAGTTCGGCCGGCATCATAGCGATCGCGGCCGCGGTGTATCCGGTGGCTGTCCGTGCCACGGGCGTGGGCTGGGCGATGGGCATCGGTCGAATCGGCTCGATCGCGGGTCCGGCGGTCGGTGCACTCCTCATCGCGGCGGGGTTGGGGGCACAGAGCATCTTCCTGCTCACGATCGTGCCGACGCTGCTCGCTGTCGTGACTCTCGGAATCATGTCGCTCCGGGCCCGCCGGGTACAGGGCACCCGCAGTTTCCGGACCACTGGGACACCGCACACCATGGCTGCGGCCGAATAGCACTTCGCGTGGCGGACGTAGCGGAACCGGGTTGTGCCGTTTATCTACAGATGTTAGATTCTCGACACGTCGGTGACGGCAATCACATCCCGCAGAGCCCATTGCCTCTGCCGATCAGTGGACGGAGAGCAGACAGTGCCGGTGAAGTTGTCCTATTGCCGCCTGTGCCCCGCCTCGTGTGGGGTGCGAGTAGAAATCGACGGCGATCGGATCCTCAGCATCGTCGGCGACGGCCTGCACCCGTTGTCAGGCGGCTACTCATGCCCGAAGGGGCGTCGCGGTGGCGACCTCCACCAAGGGCCGGATCGGCTCACCACCTCGATGCGCCGCACCCCCGGCGGCACCTTCGAGCCCGTCCCGGTGGAGGTCGCGATCGCGGAGATCGCCGAGCGTCTCGAAGCGATCAAGGGGGAGCACGGTCCGGACGCACTGGCGCTGTTCATGGGAACCCAGCAGAACTTCGCAGCGCTGACCGGTCCGATGGCGCGGGCATGGTTCCGCACCACCGGCTCGCGGAAACTGTTCTCGACCATGACGATCGATCAGTCCGCCAAGTGGATCGTGCAGGCGCGGATGGGGGAGTATCTCGGCGGGCGCCAGCGCTTCGACACCGCGGACGTGTGGCTGCTGGCCGGCACGAATCCGATGGTGTCGCTCAACGGCGGGGACGGGGACGGCGCGATCACCCAGAACCCGTCCGTCACGATCCGCAGGGCGCGCGAGCGCGGGCTGAAGCTCATCGTCGTCGATCCTCGGCGCACCGAAACTGCGGTTCGTGCGGACCTGCACCTGCAGCTCCGCCCCGGCACCGATGCCGTACTGTTCGCAGGGCTGCTGCACGTGATCCTGTCCGAGGCTCGTCACGACCGCATATTCTGCGACCGTTTCGTCGAGGGCCTCGACGAACTCCGCGCGGCGGTCGCGCAGGCGACACCCGCGCACACCGAAGCGGTGACGGGCGTGCCGGCGACCGACGTGATCCGCGCGGCCCGGATGTTCGCCGAGGGGCGGCGGGGCATGGCGACCACGGGCACCGGGGTGTGCATGGGCCCGCATTCCAACGTCGCCGAGCATCTCGTCGCATGCCTGAACGTCGTCTGCGGCCGGTACCTGCGCGAAGGGGAGATGACACCCGACCGCAACGTTCTCGCGCGGACGATCCCGTTGAAGGCGGAGGTTCGTCCGCCGCACCGGACCTGGGAATCCGGCTTCCGCAGCCGCATCGGCGGGATCGGCACGATGAACGGCGAGCTGCCGTCGGGCATTCTTGCCGACGAGATCCTCGAGCCCGGCGCCGACCGGGTGCGGGCCCTGGTGGTCTCGGGCGGAAACCCGGCGCGGGCCCTCCCGGATCGGGAGAAGGCCGAACGTGCATTGAGCGAGCTGGAGCTGTTGGTGTGCGTCGACACACGCATGTCCGAGACCGCCCGGCTGGCCGACTACGTGATCGCGCCGACGATGGTGTACGAGCGACCCGACCACACCTTGCTGATGGAGTTCTTCTTCGCCCAGCCCTTCGCGCAGTACACCCCACGACTCGTGGCGCCACCCGCAGGAGTGATCGAAGACTGGGAGTTCTTCTTCCGCCTTGCGTCCGCGTCCGGGCACAAGGTGAAGTTCGCCGGACGGGTGCTCGACCCGGACGCGCCGCCCACCTCGGAGGAACTGCTCGCGATGTTCGCCGAACGCGGGCGCGTCCCGATAGGCGCAGTGATGTCGGCGCGACGCGGTGTGCTCGCACCTCCGGAGGAAAAGGTGGTCGGTCCGCCCGCACAAGGCGCATCCGAACATCGCCTCGCGCTGTGCCCGGACGACGTGAACGCGGAAATCGCTGCTGCACTGAACGAGTCGCCGCGGCAACCCGGACATACGATGCAACTGACGGTGCGGCGCATGCGGGAGTTGATGAATTCGTTGGGCCGCGATGTCAGTGGACTCGCGCGCTTCGGCTACAACCCCGCACACGTGCATCCGCACGACCTACAGCAGCTCGGCATCGACCACGGCGATATCGTGCGCATCCGTTCGGCTCACGGCCGTATCCGAGCTGTCGCACACACCGACCCCACCGTCCGGCAGGGCACGATCTCGATGACCCACTGCTGGGGCGCGTCCGACACCGACGCGGACCCCCGCCGGGTCGGTAGCAACGTCAACGACCTGACCGGCTACGACCGGGTCCAGGACATCAACGCGATGCCGGTGATGACTGCGGTGCCGGTCAGCATCGAAGTGGAGGTCCCCGCCGGTGCTCACTGACACTTCCACCAGAACGGTAGGCGCACGCATCTGCCCGCTGTGCGAAGCGACGTGCGGCCTGCTCTTCGAACTCGACGGACGCACCGTGACGTCGGTGCGGCCGAACCCCGACGATGTGTTCACCGCGGGGCATAGTTGCGCGAAGGGACTGGGCCTCGGGCAACTGGAGAACGACCCCGACGTCCTCCGCACCCCGTTGATCCGCGACGGGGACGATTTCCGTGAGGCAACGTGGGACGAGGCATTTGCCGAGATCGATCGGCGACTGCCGCCGATCATCGCGGCGGACCCCGACAGCTGCGCTGTCTACTCGGGTAATCCCGCCGCGCACCACCTGGACCCGTCGTTCTACACGCTGCCACTGATCTCGGCGATCGGGACCCGCAACGTCTACTCGCCCGCGAGCATCGACACACTTCCGAAGAACTACGCGAACGCCCTGCTCTACGGAACCGGGCTCGGAATGGCGGTCCCCGATATCGACCGCACGTCGTACCTGCTGATCCTGGGGTCGAATCCGCTCGTGTCGAACGGCAGCACCGTCACCGCACCGGGAATCGGCAAGCGTCTGGAAGCGCTGCGAGAGCGCGGTGGCACCCTGGTGGTAGTCGACCCGGCGCGCACCCGCACGGCGGAGGTCGCCGACCTCCACCTCGCCATCCGGCCCGGCACCGACGCATTTCTCCTGCTCGCACTCGTCTCGGTGATCGCGACCGAGAAGCTCGCTGCGCCCGGTCGCCTGACCGAGCACGCCGACGGTCTGGACGAGGTCCTTCGACTCACGGAACAGTTCACCCCGGATGCGGTCGCGCCGATCTGCGGTATCGATGCCGACGTGATCCGCCGGGTGGCACGGGAATTCGCCGGTTCCGACGCGGCCGTTGCACATTCCCGGATGGGTTCGTGTACCCAGGAATTCGGTTCGGTCGCCAACTGGATGGTCGAAGTACTCAACATCGTGACCGGAAACCTCGATCGGCCGGGAGGCGCGATGTTCCCGGTGCCACCCGCCGGCGGACCGACCACCTGGCCTGCCAACCCCAAGGCCCCGCTCGTGTTCGATCGGTGGCGGTCACGGGTCCGGAACATGCCCGAGGCGATGGGAGAACTCCCCGCGGTCTGTTTCGCCGAGGAAGTCCTCACCCCGGGTCCCGGACAGGTGCGCGCTCTGGTCACCATCTCCGGGAACCTGGCCCGGTCGTTTCCGAACAGCCACGCTGTCGAGACAGCTCTGGCCGACCTCGAATTCATGGTCTGCATCGACGGGTATCTGAACGAAACGACCCGCTACGCCGATGTCATCCTGCCCCCTCCACCGCTCACGACACGGGGACACCACGACCTCGCGCTCACACACTTCCAGGTGCGCAATGTGGCCCGGTACACCGCCCCGCTGCTCGAGCCGGGCCCCGGGGAGATGCCCGAGTGGCAGATCCTGCTGCGCCTGACGGGGATCGTCCGCGGCGAACCGGAGCGGCCGATCACCGAACTGGACGACGAGGTGGCGACCACCGCGATCCGTCGCGCAGCCAAACTCGCCGGCCGCGAAGTCGACGACGTCGTCCGGGCAACCGAGGGCCGCACCGGTCCGCAGCGGCTGCTGGACCTGCGGTTGCGCAGCGGCCCGTACGGCGATCGGTTCGGCGCTGTGCCCGGGGGACTGACCCTCGAACTACTCGAGCGCACTCCAGACGGCATCGATTACGGGCCGTTGCAGCCGCGGGTCCCCGAAGTGCTGCGCACCCCGAACGGCAGAATCAACCTCCTGCCCGATGCGTTGGCTGCCGACCTGCCGCGCCTGCGTGATGCGCTGGAACAGCCCGTGCCGGAGTTGGTCCTCGTCAACCGGCGCCAGCGTCGCGGCATGAACTCCTGGCTGCACAACGCGCTGCCCCAGCCCGACGCAGGCCAGTGCGCGCTGTACATGAATCCGTTCGACGCTGCCGAACGCAACCTCGTCGACGGCGACACGGTGCGTATCGCCTCGAAGACCGGTGCTGTCGTCGCCGAACTACACATCACCGACGCGATGCGCCAGGGGGTGGTGAGCCTGCCGCACGGGTGGGGTCACCACGGCCCTGGTCTGCGCACCGGACGCTCGGCCGCCGCCCCCGGTGCAAACGTCAACGCCCTCGTCGACGACACCGTGGTCGAGCCGCTGACCGGCGCCCCGATCTTCAACGGGTTCTCCGTCGAAGTCACCCGCGTAGAGAGCCCACGGTCATGAGCGCGGAGTCGGGCGATTCGGCCGGGATCACGATCGGTGTCGTCGGCGCCGGGATGATGGGCTCGGCCCTCGCGTACACGTGCGCGCGGACCGGAGCCGACGTCGTGCTCGTTGCCCGGAGCCTCGAGGGTGCGCACCGAGGAAAGGCCTACGCCGCCCGGCGCGAAATGCGCGCGCTGCAGGCCGGAAGGACCGATGCGGCCGCCTCGTCGGCGTTGCTCGATCGCATCGCGCCTACCGAACGGGTGTCGGACCTGGCGCCGGCGTCGTTGGTGGTCGAGGCCGTGGCGGAGAACGTCGCCGTCAAGCAACAGGTCCTGCAGTCGATCGAGGCCGTCACCGAGCCGAGCACCCTCCTCGCTTCGACGACCTCGACCCTGCCGGTCACAACCCTCGCCGCCACGCTGGCCCGCCCGGAGAACTTCGTCGGGATGCACTTCTTCTCACCCGTGGACCGGATGTCGTTGGTGGAGACGGTCGTCGGTGCGCGCACCTCGGAGGCGACGCTCGCAGCATCGTTGACGTACTCACGGATGCTGGGGAAGACGCCCATCGTGGTGCGAGACAGCCGGGGGTTCTTCACCAGCCGGGTGATGCAGCCGTATCTCGACGAGGCGATGGTCGCGGTCGGGGAAGGAATCGATCCGGTGCTCGTCGAGCGTGCGGCGCTCGAAGCCGGATACCCGGTGCCGCCGCTGCAGTTGCTCGACGAGATCACGCTGACCCTCAACCGCACGGTGCAGCGAGAGAACCGTGTCGCTGTCGAAGCCGTCGGGGATGTGTGGCGGGCGAATGGCGCGGACCGTGTCCGCGACCGGATGATCGACGAGCACGGTCGGGGTGGTCGATCGGTGGGTCGTGGGTTCTACGAGTACGACGCGGCCGGCACGCGACTCGGGCTGTGGCCCGGTCTTCGCGACGTGTTCGGGAGTCCCCGGACCATCCCGCTCGAGGACATGCGCGATCGGTTGCTCTTCGTCGAGGTGCTCGAATCGATGCGTTGTCTCGACGAGGGCGTGATCGGCTCCGAGGCCGACGCCGATACCGGATCCGTCCTCGGGATCGGATTCCCCGCGCACACGGGGGGAGTCGTCTCGTTCAGACGGTCCTATTCCGCTGGTGTGGAGGGGTTCACGGCCCGCGCCCGTGAACTTGCAGACCGCTACGGCCACCGCTTCCTCCCACCGGAACCGAGTTCGGAAGCACACGATCAACCGGAGTACCAATGACGTACGTAGTCACGCAAGCATGCTGTAACGACGCGACGTGTGTCGCGGTGTGTCCGGTGAACTGCATTCACCCGACGCCCGACGAAGCGCAGTACGCGCGCACCGAGATGCTCTACATCGATCCGGACACCTGCATCGATTGCGGGGCGTGCGCCGACGTGTGTCCGGTGGAGGCGATCGTGCCCGACAGCGATCTCACACCCGAGACCGAGATCTACAAGGATCTCAATGCCGCATACTTCCTGGGTAACCCGACCGTGTCCGGCCCGACGGAGGTGCCGAGGGAGCCCGTCGTCGTCGCCGAGCGGCCCGGTCCGCTGCGAGTGGCGATCGTGGGTTCCGGTCCGTCCGCCTTCTACGCTGCCGAGGAACTGCTGAAACGGCGCGACGTCGACGTCGAGGTCTCCATGTTCGAGCGGCTCCCCGTCGTCGGCGGCCTCGTCCGCTTCGGTGTGGCCCCGGATCATCAGACGACGAAGGCCGTCGAACGGGGATTTTCCCGTACCGCCGGCCGCAGCGGCTTCCGCGCATTCCTCGGTGTGGAGATCGGACGTGACCTCGGCGTCGGCGAGCTGCTCGACCACCACCATGCGGTGATCCATGCGGGTGGAGCTTCCGACGACCGGAAGCTCGGTATCCCGGGCGAAGACCTGCCGGGTAGCAGTGCCGCAAGGGAATTCGTCGGCTGGTACAACGGGCATCCGGACTACGCGGACCGAACCTTCGATCTGTCGGGGCGTCGCGCCGTGGTGATCGGCAACGGCAATGTCGCGTTGGACGTGGCGCGGATCCTGGCATGCGATCCCGAACGGCTCGTGCCCGGCGACATCGCGGAGCATGCCCTGGATGTACTGCGCCGCAGCGCGATCGAGGAAGTGGTGGTGCTCGGGCGCCGCGGTCCCGAGCACGGCGCCTTCACGACGCCGGAGTTGCTCGCGCTGGGATTGTTACCGGAAGTCGACGTGACGGTCCAGGACGGATACGACCCGCCGGAGGGTGCCTCGATCAAGCTGCGGACGATCGCGGAGTATGCGCAGCGGCGTCCGCAACCGGGCAGGCGGACGATCACCCTACGTTTCCACGCCGCGCCGATCGAGGTCCTCGGCGGCACTCGCGTCGAGGGATTGCGGATCGCACCGTTCGGCGTGGCGGGGCCCGGCGAGGATCTCGAAGCCTCGCTGGTGCTGCGGTCGGTGGGATACCGCGGCCGTCCGGTGCCGGGTCTGCCGTTCGACGCGGCGCGCGGCACGATACCCAACATCGCAGGTCGTGTCGTCGATCCGGCCGACAACCGTCCGATACCCGGTCTCTACGTCGCAGGCTGGATCAAGCGGGGGCCGACCGGGGTGATCGGGACCAACAGATACTGCGCCGCCGAGACCGTCGAGGCGATCGTCGCCGACCACGAACGTGCGCTGCTGCCGCGACCGAGCCGTACCGGCGACGATCTGGCGTCGATCGTCGAGGCGCGCTGCCCGGGTGCGTTCGGCTTCGACGGCTGGCGGCGCATCGACCGGTACGAACGTACCGAAGGGCGTCGTCGAGGCCGGGCTCGGCAGAAGCTGGTCGAGGTCGAGGCGATGCTCGCGGTCGCCCACGGTGCAGACGCCCGTTCGTACTTGCCCGGATAAACAACAACCTTTAGATTTGACGAGCGGGTGTGATCTGCCTCACTGAGGTGGGCCCGCGTCGACGACACACATTCATGGAGGGCTACATGAGCGGCACCGTTGTAGACGCTTTGACCTACTGGTCCCGGTCGAAGCCGGATCTGCCCGCGATCGACTTCGACGGCGATGTCGTCACCTACGCAGAGCTGTCGAGCTGGGCGGACGGCGTCGCGAACGACCTCGCCTCCCGCGGCGTCACGCCGGGTGATCGCGTGGGCTTTCTGGGCGCCAACAGCCTCGAATGGGCCGTGGCCTCGCTCGGCGCCATGAAGGTCGGCGCCATCGCCGTGGGATTCAACCAGCGGATGCTCACCGGCGAGCTCACCACCCTCGTCGACGACTGTGAACCCACAGTGGTCTACTGCGAAGAGGCGCTGCTGCCGCGACTGGAAGAGGTCCAGCAAGCGCGCAACACCTTCTCGATCGCCGTGTTCGAGAAGGATGTGCGCCCGCTACGCGGCCGCGAACACGCGAAATACCGCTCACCGGTCGTCGATCTCGGCACTCCCACTGCCATCGTCTTCACCAGCGGCACCACCGGGAAGCCGAAGGGCGTGATCTTCACGCACGCCACGATTGCCGGTGAGATGCACGAGTGGTCGCTGATGGAACCGATTCAGCCGAACGGTCTGCGCCCGGTACTGGTCCTGCCGCTGTTCACCGCCGCCGGCATCGTCTGGGGCATCTCGCGTGTCGTGATTCACGGCGGAACCCTGTTCCTGCAGCCGGGATTCGATCCGTCGGCGGCGCTGCGCATCCTCTCCGAGGACAAGGCCAACACCCTGACCGGACCCCCGATTCTCTTCGAGCAGATCGCGAAGGTGCCCGGGTTTGCCGATACGGATCTGAGCCACATGATCACCGCACACGTCGGCGGAGCGCGCGTGCCCGTCGACCTGCTGCGCAAGTGGCAGGCCCAAGGGGTGTCCCTGCGGCAGATCTATGGTCAGACGGAGATCGGCGGATCGGCCACCGCAATGCCGCGGGACGAAGCCGCGGAGCACCCCGACAAGTGCGGGTGGGGCGGCATCTTCACGAAGATCCGGGTGGTCGACCCCGAGGGCAACGACCTACCTCCCGACGAGGTGGGCCAGATCCTGTTGCGGGGACCGGGGATGATGCCCGGGTACTGGCGCAACGAGGAGGCCACGCGTGCGGCCCTGATCGACGGCTGGTTGCAGACCGGAGACCTCGGCAAGCTCGACGAGAACGGCTACCTGACGTACGTCGACCGTCTCAAGGACATGATCATCTCCGGTGGTCTGAACATTTCCCCCGCCGAGATCGAGACCGTCATCAACCAGATCCCGGAGGTCGAAGAGGTCGCTGTGATCAGCGTCCCCGACGCCAAGTTCGGGGAGACCCCGGCAGCGCTGGTCAGAACGACCACGGAGATGAAGGAATCCGAGATCGTCGGCTTCTGCAACGAGCGCCTCGCCGACTACAAGGTACCGCGCTATGTCGTCTTCCTGGACGAACCGCTGCCCCGAATGCCCAGCGGGAAGATCGCCAAGCGCCAACTGCGCGACACCTTCGCGCATGTGCCCGACAACTACGAAAGGGTTCGGTGAGTCAGACGTGAGCTCGCAGAAGGTTGCCGTCGTCACCGGAGGGGGACGCGGCATCGGCGCGGCCGTCTCCCAGCGGCTCGCCGCCGACGGCTTCGCCGTCGCGGTCAACTATTCCCGTAGTGCGCGCGACGCCGAGGACGTCGTGGCGAAGATCGTCGCGGACGGTGGGCAGGCCGTGGCAATCCAGGCCGATGTCTCGAAAGCTGGCGACGCGGAGCGTCTCGTTGCCGACACGACCGCCCGACTGGGTGCCCCCACCGTGCTGGTCAACAATGCGGGCATGAACAAGGCCGGTGCGGCTCGCAAGCAGGGCCCCGAAGAGTTCGACGAAGTCCTCGCGGTCAATCTCAACGGGGCGTTCTACTGCACGCACTTTGCCTTGCCTGCCATGTACGAACAAGGTTGGGGCCGTGTGGTATTCGTCAACAGCCCGTCGGGGGGACGCCGCCCGTCGCCCGGCATGAGCGCCTATTCCGCGGCGAAGGCCGGCCTGGTTGCGATGACCAAGACGATGGCCGTGGAAGTCGCCCGTCGCGGCATCACGGTCAACTCGGTGATGCCTGGGTTCGTCGCCACCGACATCGTGGCGTCGGGAGGCGAAGCCGGCGTCGAGGCACTGACCAGACACTGGCCGTCGATTCCACCCGAATCGATCGCCTCGACGGTGTCGTTTCTGGTGAGCGACGCCGCCGCCGACGTCTCGGGTGAGGAGATCGGTGTCTGGCGAGGCGGTCCGGTAGGCGTCTGAGATCCACAACGATGCGACCCATGCCGATTCGATCGGCATGGGTCGCATCGTCGTTGCGTGCCCCGCACCCGTGCGCGTTTCTGGTAGCGCTCGCTACCAGAAACGCGCACGGGGGGTGTTACACGGGCACCGGTGCCGTGTTGTCGTTCTGCTCCCTCGGGGACGTCGATCGGGTACGGGACAGGACGGTCGCCGCAAATCCGAGTAGCGAGACGACACAGATCAGGAGGCTGAGCCACACGGTGGTGTCGTCGAAGGCCAAGGCAACCGCGATGACCGGGACGAATGCCGCGCCGAGTGCATTGCCGGCCTCACGGCCGAGGCCGAGGCCACTGTAGGCGTGCTGCGTATGGAACAGCTCGATGACGTATGCGCCCATCGGGCCGAAGATGGCCGCGACGCCGATACCGTTTCCGGCCGCCATGACCACCCAGTACAGCAAGGGGGGTGTTCCGACGCCGGACAGGAGCGAGATGCCGACCCATGCGAATACGGCGCTGTAGAGGAAGCCGAACATGATCACAGGTGCGCGCCCGACCCGGTCCGACAGGGACCCGAACATCGGAATCAGAAGGGCATTCGTGAGCTGTGCGGCGATCAGACCGACGAGCACTTCCGTTCCGCCGAAGCCGAGCTGGTTGGTGCCGAAGGTGCCCATGAACACGATGTAGAAGTAACCGATACCGGTCTGGCCGATGGTCATTACGAGCACGGTCAGCAGGGCGCGCGGTTGCTGGCGGATCACGTCGAAGAGCGGACGCTTCGAGACGGCATTGTTCTCCTCGATCTCCCGGAATGCAGGTGTTTCGGGCAGGCTGCGGCGTAGCCACAGGCCGTAGGCGAGGATTACCACGCTGCACAGGAACGGGATGCGCCAGCCCCACGCGAGGAAGCTGTCCTGGGACATCAGGGATGACACCGTCAGCAGGGACAGCGTCCCGAGCACGCCGCCGAGTGCCGCGCCCATACCGGGCAGCGATCCCATCAAGCCCTTCTTCTTCGCGGGTGAGAATTCGACGGCTACCAGAGCCGCGCCTCCGTACTCACCGCTGGCGCCGATGCCCTGCAGGATTCGGAGGAAGACCAGAAGAGCCGGTGCGACCCAGCCGATCTGGTCGTACCCCGGCAGCAAGCCGACGAGCAGGGTGGCGATACCCATCAGGACGAGGGTGAAGACGAGGATGCGCTTTCGGCCGATGCGGTCGCCGAGGCTGCCCAGGATCACCCCGCCCACCGGACGGATCAGGAAGCCGACTGCGAACGTGCCGACGGCCTGTAGCGTTCCCAGAAGTGGGCTCGAGCCGGAGAAGAACACGCTCGCGAATACCACCGACGCCGCCGAGGCGTAGAGGCTGAAGTCGTAGTACTCGAGAAGGGTTCCGACAAAGGCGGCGCGGCTTGCGCGTCGTGAGTCCGCGCGAGAGCGCCCGGAGTTCGCATCTGCAGGAGAGCCTGCAACGGCGGTTGTACGTTTGGTCATGCGAAACCTCGCGTTGTGAGGGGTGGGCGATCGGCCCGAATGGTGTAGTGACGGAGGACACAGTAGCCTATAGTCATTAGATTGGTCTAACGCGAACTCCCTGGCTCACGTCGTGTGATCTCGACATTGATGCCGGTGAGGTGCGACTGATTGCTGAGGATGTCGTATCCTTCTTTCCCGTTGGGGGACAGACTGTTCACGTTCACGCCGGGGTAGCGACGCGCCACGTCGAGGCCGCGAGCCGAGCGCTGGCCCCATCCGTGTGTCATCGCGACCACTCCCGGCCTGAGGGTTGCGTCGTATGCCAATATCGCGTCGATCGACCCGTGACGGTTGTGGACGATGACATCGTCACCGGCGACCAGTCCGCGGCGATCCGCGTCGTCAGGGTTCATCCACAGTGGATTGTCCTGGTGATCGCCTTGTTTCAGTATCGGTAGGTTGTGCAGCCAACTGTTCACCATGTACAGGGTGCGACGGGTGATGAGTTTGAGCTGTTCCGGGCTCTCGTTGGACAACTCCTCCAGAATGTCCTCGACGGTGCGGTATGCGCGCCGGAAAATTGCCGGACAGCAGTCGATCAGACCGTCGTCGTGCTGCACCGCGATGGTGAACACGTGCGACGGGTCCGCCTCGGGCAATACCGCGGTCTGGCAGGGCATTTCCTTGAGCCGCTCGAGGCTCAGTCCGGCGTCGCGCATGGCGGCATCTGCGTTGGCGAGAGGGTTCGGATCGGGGCTGTCGAGCAGCGTCTTCACGCCCATCTCCTGCAGGATTCGTGACAGGATCCACCAGTCGTCGCGCCGGTCGTTCCTCGGCGGTACCACCGCGGGGGTGTACTGCACGTAGGGTTCCATGGCGACGCCCATCGTGTTCAGGAAGTTGACGTCCTCGTGTTCGAGCCAGTCCGTGGCGGGAAGCACGTAATCTGCCATCTCTCCGGTGACCGTGCGGTACAGGTCGATCGTGACGATCAGTTCGAGGTCTTCCAGCGCGCGACGCATGCCCTCTGCTCCACCTACCGACAACAGCGGATTACCGGAGATGACGATCAACGCCCTGATCGGATCGTCCCTGTTCGCGATGTATTCCGGCAGACGTGCCGCGGGTAGGTCCCCACCGACCGTGCGGACCTCACCCAAGCTGTCCCGGAAGAACGGATCCTCGCGTTTGCGCTTCGAATTGTGCACGACGTCGGTCATGCCGCGGGAGTAGATGTTGCCGCCTCGGCGGCCGAGATTGCCGGAGAAGAGGCTGATCATGTTGAGCATCCAGTACGCCAGCGCGCCCTGGCGTCCCTGGTTCACCCCGGTCGCCATGTAGATGCTGGCGGTGGGGGCGGCGCAGAAGTCGTCGGCGACCCGCCGGATGACGTCGGCTTCGATGCCGGTCGCTGCGGTCACTCGCTCGACGGGATACCCTCGCACGAAATCGAGCAGCCCGTCGATGTTGCGGGCATGCTTCTCCACCGCGGGGCGGTCGTATCCGATCCGGAAGACGATCTCGTGCAGGATTGCCGCGAGGAAGTAGAAGTCGGAGTCGGGTTTGATCAGCAGCACATCGCCGGTGTCCGGTCCCGACGACTCGATCCGTCGCGGATTGACGAACAGAACGGTGCCTCCGCGCTTCTTGACGGCCTTGATCTTGGCCATCGGGTCGGAGATGTGCAGCAACGTCATATGTGAGACGAGAGGGTTGCTGCCGAGGCACAGGAAGTAGTCGGTGTGCAGCAGATCCGGGATCGGATGCGCCATCGATGCCCCGTAGATCGCCTCGCTGGCAGCATATTTTGCCGACGTGTCCTGGGTGCCGGCGCTGAAACGCATTCTGGTGTCGAATCCACGTGCGAGTGATTCCGCGTTGGCGTAGTAGGTGCCGTTGAACGCGGACGGGTTGCCTTGATAGACGGCGAGCGCGTTGCGTCCGTACCGTCGGCGAATGTCCATGAGTTTTTCGGCGATCTTGCGGACCGCATCGTCCCAGTCGATCGGTACGAAGTTGCCGACCTCCTCGTGCCGGGGATTCGTGCGTTCGAGTGGACGGTCGAGGCGGTTCGGGTCGTTGTGGACGTGGAGGAAGTGCACACCCTTGTGGCAGGCGAACCCCTTGTGGATCGGATGATCCTTGTCCGGTTGCAGTGTGATCACCTGCTCGTTCCGGACGTCCGCGACGAGGCCGCAGCCCGGCTCGCAGATGCGGCAGAACGTGTGGACCCGGCGCGTCGTCACGGGGTCAACCGGCTACGGTGACTGCGCGACTCGATGCCGCCTGTGCCTCGTCCCGATAGTTGGACGGCCACTTCTTACCCAGAGTCAGGCCTCCGTCCACTCCCAGGGCCTGTCCCGTGACGAACTCGGCGTCGTCGGAGGCGAGGAACGCCGCGGCGTGCGCGAGGTCCTCGGGTTCGCCGGCTCGAGGGATGGGCTGGAACGTCGTCAGGCTGCGCCGTACGGCGTCGACGCTGCGGTCGAGTGCTTCGTCCTCGAGTCCCGCACCGTGACCGACGATGCGGGTGGCGACTCCGCCGGGGACGAGTGCATTGACACGGATCCGGAACTCGGCCAGTTCCACGGCCGCGGTCCGAGTCAGTTGCAGCACTGCGGCTTTCGCGGCGCTGTAGGGGTGGGGTCCGAATCCGGTGCGTATGCCCGCGACGCTCGAGACGTTGACGATGCTGCCCGAGCCCTGGTCGCGCATCACGCGCGCGGCGTGCTTGGTCCCGAGGAACACGCTGCGTGCGAGCACGGCGAACCCGTGGTCCCATTCCTCGACAGGGGTGTCCTCGAGGAATGTCCAGGCACCAACGCGGCCGGCGTTGTTGACCATGCAGTCGAGTCGTCCGAACCGGTCGATCGCCAGTGCGACGGTGGCCTCGACGTCGGATTCGACGCGCACATCGGTGTGCAGGTACACGCCGCGTGGTCCGAGGGCGGCGGCGACGGCCTGCCCGCGAACGTCGTCGATATCCGCCACGATCACGCGGGCCCCACGCTCGGCGAACACCTGTGCGGTGGCCGCGCCGATTCCGCTGGCGGCTCCCGTCACCACCGCCACCTTGCGGTCGAGGTTCGTCATCGTGGGCTCCTTCGGTTGTGTACGCCGGTTCCTCGAGCTTTAATCTAAAGGCATTAGTCTGTCTCTGTCGAGTCCTT
Source organism: Rhodococcus sp. NS-SX18 (assembly GCF_057367935.1). Taxonomy (NCBI): domain Bacteria; kingdom Bacillati; phylum Actinomycetota; class Actinomycetes; order Mycobacteriales; family Nocardiaceae; genus Rhodococcus; species Rhodococcus sp. NS-SX18. The sequence continues at coordinate 851,473 of NZ_CM170633.1, forward strand.
CGTCCCCGGGGAGAGCCCTATGTCCGATGCAAAACCGATCCTGACCGAGCGGCCGCGGCCGGGCGTTCTCCTGATTCGGCTCAATCGTCCGGACGAGCTCAACGCCATGAACGTGGACCTCATCGACTCGCTGCACCAGGTGCTCGCCGAGGTGCGAGACGATTCGACCACCCGTGCGATCGTGCTCACCGGTGCGGGACGTGCCTTCTGCGCAGGTCTGGATCTGCGCGGATACGGAACCCCGCAGGGCGCGACCGAAGGGGAAGGTCGCGCGCAACTCGGAATGCGGGTGCAGAAGCACATCGCGGGTCTCGTCGATGCATTCCGCAGTGCGCGGCCACCGATCATCGCGGCGGTCAACGGCGCCGCAGCGGGCGGTGGAATGTCCCTCGCGCTCATGGCCGACATACGTATCGTGTCCGAATCCGCCGTGTTCCACGCCGCCTTCATCCGCCGTGGCCTGTCCAACTGCGACATCGGCATGAGCTGGCTGCTGCCGCGCATGATCGGGTTCTCCCGCGCTGCACAGATCATGCTCACCGGCAGGTCCGTCGACGCCGCCGAAGCCGAGCGGATCGGACTGGCCTCGTCCGTCGAGCTCGCCGACGAGCTGCTCGACGTCGCGCTGGACACTGCCGAGGCCATCGCACGCAACAGCCCGTTCGGTGTCTGGATGACGAAGGAAGTGATGTGGTCGAACCTGGAAGTGCCGAGTATGCGCGCCGCGATCGACCTCGAGAACCGGACGCAAATCCTCAGCTCCCTGACCCGCGATCACAAGGAAGCCGTGGTCTCGTTCCTCGAGAAGCGTCCGCCGCAGTTCCGGAATCACTGACGGTACCCGATCGATTCGACGACACCGAAGAGGCAGTGGAGCAGCATGAGAGTTGGTATCGCCGCAGGGTATTGGGGCTCGGGTCCGCCGCGCAATGTCGAACGGATGCTCGCCGAGGCCGAAGCGCTCGGAGTCGACAGTTTCTGGACCGCCGAGACCTACGGGTCCGATGCGCTGACGCCTCTGGCGTGGTGGGGAGCCCAGACTTCGAGGATCAAGCTGGGGACATCGGTGTGCCAGATGTCGGCACGCACACCGACGGCGCTGGCGATGGCCGCGCAGACCCTCGATCACCTCAGCGGTGGTCGCGTGATCATCGGCATCGGCGCGTCCGGACCGCAGGTCGTCGAGGGCTGGTACGGGCAGCCCTACCCGCGCCCGCTCGAACGCACCCGTGAGTACATCGAGATCATGCGGCAGGTGTGGGCGCGGGAGAAGCCGGTGACCTACTCGGGACGGCACTACCAGCTGCCGCTCGAGGGTGGCTCCGGACTGGGGAAGCCGCTCAAGTCGATCGTCCATCCCCTCCGCAACGACATCCCCGTCTACATGGGCGCCGAGGGCCCGAAGAACGTGGCGCTCGCCGCCGAGATCGCCGACGGCTGGACGCCGCTGTGGTTCTCGCCCAAGAGCGACGAGTTCTACCGCAAGGCACTCGCCGAGGGCTTCGCGCGCGAAGGAGCGCGCCGCACCGCCGACGACTTCGAGGTCGCGAACGTGTGCTGGCTCATCGAGAACGACGACGTGGAGAAGGCCGCCTCCCGGCTCAAGCCCACCGTCGCGCTCTACGCCGGCGGTATGGGGGCCAAGGGTGTCAACTTCCACAACGACGTGTTCGCCCGCATGGGGTGGGGTCAGGTGTGCGCCGAGATCCAGGACCTGTACCTGAGCGGACGCCCCGAGCTCGCTGCGCAGGCCGTACCCACCGAGATGGTCGAGGACGTCGCCCTCGTCGGTCCCGCGGACAAGATCATCGAAGAGATCGAAACCAAGTGGAAGTCCACGTGCCTGACCACCCTCATCCTCGGTGGCTGGCCGAAGCCGGAGAACCGCGAGCGCATTCTGGAGGCAGTGCAGTCGTGACCCTCGATCCGAGAACCCCGATCCTGGTCGGCACCGGCCAGGCCGACGAACGCGGCGGCGGCGTCGAACCCGTCGATCTGATGGTGCGCGCGGCGCGCGAGGCCGCTGCCGACGCCGGGTCCGCGCGCCTGCTCGAACTGGTCGATTCCGTCCGCGTCGTCGGGCTCTTGTCGTGGCGTTATCGCGACCCCGGCGCACTCGTCGGGGAGCGTATCGGCGCGACCGTACGGCACACCGGTTACTCCGGAAACGGTGGCAGCACCCCGCAGGTCCTGGTCAACGGTGCCGCCGAGGACATCGCCGCCGGCCGCGCCGACGTCGTGCTCATCGGTGGCGCCGAATCGTGGCGCACCCGCACGAAGCTGCGGGCGCAGAAGCAGCGCCCGGAGTGGACCGTGCAGGACGAGTCGGTGCCCGCTGCCGAGATCATGGTCACCGATGTGCCGATGGCGGACGAGAGCGAACGCCGGATCGGGCTGGACCGGCCCTCGTACGTCTATCCGCTGTTCGAGCAGGCGCTGCGGATCTCGGCAGGACGCTCTCCCGAGGAGCACCGCGAATTCATCGGGGGCCTGTGGTCGCGGTTCAGCAAGATCGCGGCGACGAACCCGAACGCGTGGGTGCAGCGGGAGTACACCGCGGCGGAGGTCGCGACACCGTCGCCCGAGAATCGGATGATCTCCACGCCCTACACCAAGCTGCTGAACTCGAACAACATGGTCGATCAGGGTGCGGTGCTGCTGATGTGCTCGGTCGAGACCGCGACTCGACTCGGTATTGCGCGGGAGAACTGGGTGTTTCCGCAGTCCGGTACCGAATCGCACGATACGTACGCGATCGCCGAGCGAGGTGCCCTCGACGGGTCGCCGGCGATTCGCATCGCGGGCGCGCGGGCTCTCGGGCTCGCAGGTATCGGGCTGGACGACGTCGCCCACGTCGATATCTACTCGTGTTTTCCGTCGGCGGTACAGGTTGCGGCGAACGAGCTGGGGCTTGCGCTCGACGATCCGGGTCGGCCTCTCACCGTGACCGGTGGTCTGACCTTCGGGGGTGGCCCGTGGAACAACTACGTGAGCCATTCGATCGCGACCATGGCGCGACGGGTGCGGGAGTCCCCAGGTTCGTACGGTCTGGTGACCGCCAACAGCGGTTATCTCACCAAGCATGCCGTGGGCGTGTACCGGACGGAACCTCCTGCCGGAGGGTTCCGGCGGCTGGACGTGCAGGCCGAGGTGGTGGGGCAGCCCACGACCGCCGCGCTCGTGTCCTACGCGGGCACGGCGTCGGTGGAGTCGTGGACCGTGGTGTACGGCCGCGACGGTTCACCGGAGCGCGGTTTCCTCGCGGCACGCACGGCGGCAGGGGAGCGGACCCTCGCGGCGACCACGGATGCCGAGGACCTCGCGCGCCTCACGGAGGTCGATGTTGCAGGTCAGCACGTCTCGATCGCGGAGAACGGGCAGTTCCACTTCGCGCGACGTTGACGGCGTTTATCTAACGACATAAGGTTATTGCACTGACGGACACGACCGGCTCGTGTCACGAATCGAGGAGTTCACAGATGTCTGTCGAAGACTTTCGTGCACTGTACGAACAGCATGTCGGCTACGTTGTCGCCGGAAACATGAAGGCCGCTCTCGCCGACATGGTGCGAGAGAACATTCCGCAGGTTTTCGACGGAATCGACGCCCCCCGCGAGGCCACGAAAGGTTTCGAGATCAAGGACGTGCGCGCCGAGGGTGACCGGATGGTGGGCGAGACCGTCTACGACATGGGCGACCGTTCGATCGGGCTGCGCTCGATCTGGGAGCTGCGCGACGGACGCTGGCTCGCGGCGAAGCTCGAGAACTTCCCCGCCGGAACCGAGGCGAACGCATGACCGCAACAGAACTCGCGACCGAACCGTGGGGACCCGCGCCGGACGGACTCGATCAGCCGTACTGGGACGGTCTCCTCGCCGGTGAGCTGCGCCTTCAGCGCTGCAGCGATTGCCGCACGTGGATCTGGGGGCCGCAGGCCATCTGCGGCAACTGCCACAGCTTCGATCTCGACTGGGAGGCCGTCGAACCGGTCGGCACCGTCTACAGCTGGAATCGCAGCTGGTACCCGTACATGGACGAATATGCCGATCGGTTGCCGTACGTGACGGTGCTCGTCGAACTGCCGCACGCCGACGGCCGCCGGGTCCTCGGCATCCTCACCGACGACATCGAGGCGAACCCCGAGATCGGCGACCGAGTCGTGGGAGTGTTCGAGCGGACCGAAGGTGCCGCCTGGCCGTTGTTGCGCTGGCGCCGGGCCGGCTCGATCGTCGAGGGAGAAAAGCGATGAGCGACAACGTCCTACGCGGTGCCGCCGCAGTCGTCGGCATCGCCGAACGGCACTACCGCCGCGGCGAGGCGCCGCACAGCGAAAAGCGCATGACGCTCGAGGTCATCCTCGAAGCATGCGCCGACGCAGGCATCAACCCCCGCGAGATCGACGGCTTCGTCTCCTACGCGGGTGGCGCCAACGACGGGGCCATCATCGGCGGCGCACTGCTGATCGACGAGCTGCGTTGGTCGAACATGATGTGGGGCGGTGGCGGCGGCAGCGTCGCAGCTGCCATCACGAACGCGGCGACTGCCATCGCCACCGGTCAGGCCGAGTGCGTAGTGGTCTACCGCGCCATGACGCAGGCGGATACGGGTCGGCTCGGATACGCGAAGTACCACTACGGCAGTCACTTCCTCGCGCACGGCATCGGTTCCCCCGCGCAGATCTGTGCAATGCGCACTCAGCGGATGCTCGAGCACGGCGGGGTGCCGCGCTCGGCGATGCGCTCGCTCGTCCTCGCCTCGTACCAGCACGCGCAGAACAACCCGACCGCGCAGGGCTACGGCCGGCCCCTCGACGAGGACTCCTACGAGAACTCGCGGTTGATCGCCGAGCCGTTCCACCTGTTCGATTGCTCCCGGGAAAGCGACGGCGCGGTCGCGTTGGTGCTCGTCTCGGCCGAGCGGGCCAAGGCTCTGCGCCCCGACCCGGCGTACCTGCTGTCCGGCGCACAGGGCGCACCGGGCGGATACTCGGAACTGATCGACAACGACCTGGGTGAGCAGTACATGAGCGCCGGATTCGGCCCGGCGAACAACGGAAAACCCGGTGTCGCCGAGCGACTCTGGGCCGGGGCAGGCCTCGGTCCGGACGACGTCGACGTCGTGCAGGTCTACGAGAATTTCAGCGGTCCTGCCGTTGCGGCACTGATCGATCACGGCTTGTGCCCGCCTGGAGAGGCGGCCGGCACCTTCATGACCGTCGACAATCTCACTGCCCCGAACGGCAAACTGCCCGTCAACACCAGCGGCGGCAACCTCGCCGATTCGTTCATCAACGGTCTCAACCTCGCGGTCGAAGCAGTCCGGCAGATCCGCGGCACCTCGACCAACCCGGTGGCGGGCGCGAAGACCTCCCTGTTCATCGGCGGCCCGATGGCGCCGTTGGTGAGCTCGGTGCTGCTCGGCCACGAAGACACCCTCTGACCGCCACCTCCGAAAGGCACGACATGAACGATCAGGACAGGAACGAACTGTTCATCGGCGGCCGATGGGTGGCGCCGAAGGCCGGTGGCACCGTCGACGTCGTCGAGGCGGCCACCGAGAAGGTGCTCGGTACTTCCGCTCTGGCGTCCGAGGCCGACATCGACGACGCCGTTGCGGCCGCGCGCACAGCACTCGCCGGCCCGTGGAGCAGGCTGACCGACGTCGAGCGTGCGGACCTGCTCGACAGGTTCGCGGCCGCCCTCAAATCCCGCGGTCGCGACACGTCCCGACTGGTGAGCCGCGAGAACGGCATGCCGATCGCGCTGTCGGGCGGTGTCAACGGTTTCGGCCCCGCAGCGATGCTCTCGTACTACGCCGGGCTGATCCGCAACGCGTCCAACGAGGACGTGCGGCCGAGCGCATTCGGCGGTCGCACCGTCGTGCGACGCGAGCCGGTGGGTGTGGTCGCGGCCGTCACGCCGTGGAACTACCCCCAGCCGCTCGCCGCGATGAAGCTGGCTCCCGCGCTCGCGGCGGGATGCACGGTGGTGCTCAAGCCCGCACCCGAGACGGCACTCGACGCGTTCGCTTTCGCCGACGCCGCGCTCGAGGCCGGTCTGCCCGGCGGTGTGGTCAACGTCGTCCCGGCCGGCCGCGACGCCGGTGCCTACCTGGTCTCGCATCCGGGCGTCGACAAGGTGGCCTTCACCGGGTCCACGGCGGCAGGCCGTGCGATCGGTGAGGTCTGCGGGCGGCTGCTGCGTCCGGTCACGCTCGAGCTCGGCGGCAAGTCCGCGGCGCTCGTCACCGAACAGGCCGACCTCGACGTGTTCGCGAGGAACCTGCTCGAGGTGTCGCTGGTCAACAACGGCCAGACCTGCCACGCGAGCACTCGGATCCTGGCACCGCGTTCCCGGTACGACGAGGTCGTCGACGCGGTCACCGAGACCGTACGGGCACTGACCGTCGGCGATCCGCTCGACAAGGCCACCGACGTGGGGCCGCTGGTCTCGGCGGCCCAGCGCGACCGCGTCCTCGGTTACATCGAGTCGGGCCGCGCCGACGGATACCGCATCACCACCGGCGGCGGCGTCCCCGGCGATCAGCCGCAGGGGTGGTTCGTCGAGCCGACCGTGTTCGCCGGGGTCGACAACTCCGCGCGCATCGCGCAGGAGGAGATCTTCGGCCCGGTCCTGACCATCACCCCGTACGGCGACGAGGACGAAGCGGTGTCGATCGCGAACGATTCGGAGTACGGGCTCGGCGGCACGGTGTGGACGACGGACGAGCAGCACGGACACGAGCTCGCCTCACGAATCCACAGCGGCACCATCGGAGTCAACTACTACGCCCTCGACCTCGCCGCGCCGTTCGGCGGCGTGAAGTCGTCGGGTCTGGGCCGTGAACTCGGACCGGAGGGGCTTGCACCCTACTTCAACGTGAAGTCGGTTTACTTCGGAACTCGCTGATCGAGAACAGCTTTCGCAGCGAACACACTTTGGAGCTCAAGATGGCACTACCACTGCAGGGTGTCCGGGTACTCGAACTGACGGACGGATTCGGCGACACGGCCGGTCGATTCCTCGCCGACCTCGGCGCCGACGTCGTCCGGGTCGAATCTCCCGGCGGCTCGGCGTCGCGAGCCGAGGAACCGATCCGGAACGGCGTGAGCATCCCGTTCGCGCTTCGCAACGCGAACAAGCTCGGCGTCGTCCTGGACCTCGACACCGACGAGGGCCGCGACCGGCTGCGCACCCTGGTGCGCCACTCGGACATTCTGCTCGAGTCGTTCGCCCCCGGATACCTCGCCGCCCGCGGCGTGGGTGCTGCGGACCTGCGCGAAATCAATCCCGCGCTCGTGGTGGTGTCGATCACCGGGTTCGGCCAGGACGGTCCGTATCGCGACTGGGTGGCGACGGAACAGGTGCTCTACGCCCTGAGCGGTGTGCTGTCCCGGTCCGGGGAGCCGGGCGAGCCGCCGCTGCTGCCGCCCAACGGCCTCGTCGCGGAGTCGGTGGGTGTGCACACGGCGTGGTCGGCGCTGCTCGCCTACTTCGATCGGTTGCACACCGGACGGGGACAAACCGTCGATATCTCGGCGTTCGAGGTCGTCGTGCACGGCTTCGACCCCGGATTCGGTGTGCAGGGCTCCGCTGCCGCAGGCCGCTCCGAGGACTTCCCCCGTGGCCGGCCCGACGCCGCCAACTTCTACCCGGTGTACCGCTGTGCCGACGGGCAGGTGCGCATCTGCCTGCTCGCCAGGCGTCAGTGGCGGGGGATGTTCGAATGGCTCGGTGAGCCGGAGGAATTCGCCGATCCGAAGTACGACACGATCCCCGCACGTTTCGCCGCATCCGATCGGCTGAATCCGCTGATCGAGAAGCTGTTCAGCACCTACACCCGCGACGAACTCGTCGCGGAAGGCGCCGCCCGCGGGATTCCCATCGGCGGGCTCAACACGGTGTCGGAGGTCCTGAGGACCGAGCACTTCGATGCATCCGGCACATTCGTCGACGCCGAGATCGCGTCCGGGCTCGCCGCTCGGGTGCCCTCGGGCTACGCGAAGATCAACGGTGAGCGGGCCGGATTCCGCACTTGCGCACCGGAATTGGGTGAGCATAATCGAGTGCTGTTCGGTTCCGTCGCCGACGACGCTCCCGTTCGAATCCCCGCGCCGCTCCGCGAACCGGGTGCCCGTCCGTTCGAGGGACTGCGCGTCCTCGACATGGGCGTGGTGGTGTTCGGCGCGGAACTCGGGCGTCAGTTCGCGGACTACGGAGCCGATGTCATCAAGATCGAGAACTCCAATTTCCCGGACGGTCTGCGACAGTCGAAACGTGGCGCAGCCCTCGCGGCGTCCGTGGCGTGGGGTCACCGCAACCGTCGCAGCTTCGGCCTGAATCTGCGCAGTCCCGAAGGCATCCGCATCTTCAAGCGCCTGGCGGCCGAGGCAGACATCGTGCTCGCCAACTTCAAGCCCGGCACGCTGGCTTCGATGAGGCTCTCGTACGACGAGCTCGCCGCCGTCAACCCGCGGATCATCGTGTCCGAGAGCAGCGCTTTCGGCAGTGTCGGCCCGTGGAACAAGCGGCTCGGTTACGGACCGCTGGTGCGGGCAGCCTGTGGCGTGTCGGCACTGTGGCGGTACTCGGACACGGCCGACGGATTGTGCGACGGCTCGACCGTCTACCCGGATCACATCGCCGGGCAGGTCACCGCCACCACCATCCTGGCCGCGCTGATCGACCGACTGCGGACCGGGCGCGGTGCCGCGATCGAAGTGGCCCAGGCCGACGCCGCGATCGTGCAACTGGGCAACCAGCTCGTCGCCGAGCACCTCGAACCGGGGTCGATCGGTGCGCCCGGCAACGCCGATCCCTACTCGGCGCCGTCCGGCGTGTACGCGTGCGCAGGGGACGACGAATGGTGCGTCGTCACCGTCCGCGACGACGCGGACTGGGCGAGGCTGTGCGGTGTGCTCGGCCGGTCCGATCTCGTCGACGACTCTCGCTTCGCCACCGCCGAGCTCAGGATCGGCCACCGCGCCGAGGTCGACGAGGTGCTGGCGGAGTGGATGCTCCGGCACGCGCCGACCGAGGCGATGGAGACTCTGCAGGCGGCTGGAATACCGGCGGGCGCCATGGTCCGGCTGCCGGAGCTGCTCACCAACCCTCAGCTGATCGCGCGTGGTGCCTACACCGAGCTCGAGCATCCCATGCTGCCCGCTCCGCTGCCGACGGCAAAGCAGGTCGCGCACTTCGCTGCGCTGCCGGACTGGCCGTTGCGGCCCGCACCGCTGGCGGGTGAGCAGACACGTGAGATCGCCGAGGACACCCTCGCGCTGAGCACCGCGGAGATCGACTCACTCGTGCGTGACGGCGTGCTGCAACCGCCCGTGGACGATCGGGCGCTGTCGCCGGTTTCCTCCACGGCGTGACACGGCAGAGAAGGTCCCCGGAGTTTCCTCCGGGGACCTTCTGCTGTTCGGACCGACGTCCCGCGACCGAGCGGGATCAGCGCGACGACGGCGTGAACGTGATCGGCAGCTTCTCACATCCACGGACCTGGGACGAGTGGAAGACCGGGGGATTGTCCGGAACGAGGGCGTAGTCGGGGATCCGCTTGTGAATCTCCTCCAGGGCGAGCCTCAGCTCGAGCCGCGCGAGATGGGAGCCGAGGCAGCGATGCGGGCCGGCGCCGAACCCGATGTGGCGGTTGGGGTGCCGTTCGATCTGTAACTCGTCAGGGTTGTCGAACTCGTCGTCGTCACGGTTGGCGGAGGTCATCACCACCAATAGTTGGTCGCCGGCCCTGATCGAGACACCACCGATCTCGGTGTCTCGGGTCGCGCGACGGCCGCCGCTCGTGGCGGTCTCGATCCGCAGGATCTCTTCCACTGCCGACGGGATCAGCGTCGGGTCGTCGATGATCGCTTCGCGCTGCTCGGGGTTCCGCGACAGGTGGATGAGTCCCCAGGCGAGAGCGCCTTGGACGGTGTGGAGTCCCGCGACGAGAAGCAGGAAGAACATCCGGCACAGTTCCTCGTCGGTGAGCTGCCTGGGTGTTCCTTCGACATCGAGCGGGGTGTCGATGATCTGCGCCGTGAGGCTCTCGGAGTCGTCTTCGCCGGATCGGACCCGGTCGACCACTCGCCCGAAGTACTCGTAGATCTCGCCGGCGGCCTTCGCACGGGCCTCGGCCGATTCCTCCTCGCTCGCCCCGGGGATGCCCTGGAGCGTGATGTCGGTCCACTCCGTGAATCGCGGTGCGTCGCTCAGCGGCCAACCCATGAGCGCAAGAAAGATCCGCGTCGGCAGCTCGTGTGCGAACTCGGAGATGAACTCGCACTCGCCCTTTACTGCGAAGTCGTCGATCAGTGCGGTGATGATGCCCCGGATCTCGGGCTCGAGTGCCTTCATCTGCTTGGGGCTGAAGAGCGGCTGCAGTGCCTGCCGGTAGTAGCTGTGTTCGGGCGGGTCGAGCTCGAGCGGGAGGAACTTGCCCTGCGCCGCGTTCAGGAGATTGTTCGGGTAGCTCGAGAACGTCTCCGGATCCTGAAGGATCTGCAGGGCTTCCTTGTACCGCGTGACGACCCAATGCCCACCGTGGTGGGGGGAGTAGAGGATCGGACCCTGCTTGCGCAGGGCGGCGGCACGCTCCTGGAAGACGTCGCTCGGCACAGCCAGGGACGAGTCGTACACATCGAAGTCGGTGATCAGATGTGCGGGAATATCGATCGGTGTCGTGATCATCGGGGTCCTTCGCGAGGGGTGTGGTCCGGGAGATCGCCTCGGCGGTCGGGTGGTCCTCCGGCGAGTCAGGTGAGACGGCGCTGTGACGAGCGCAGACTGACGTGGGGGAGGGGGGATTGCCTTGGGCCGAAGGTGGATCAGCAGATTCCTACCGGCAACAGCGTATGTGCTCACGTCCGCATTTCGCAGGGAAATTGCCGTCGCGCAGTGCCCCTTGACCGATTAACCGATAGCCTTTAGATTGTTTGGTGTGATGCGCAGCACTCACGGACTGTGGGTGGAGCGCGTACCGCACGCAGCATGCCGTGGTTGTCGCGTGCGCTTGGACTGAGTTGAAATCCGTTATAGAAAAGTCTCTTTCGTTTCTACTCTCGTCTCTCTTCTCGTCACCGTTCGCCGTCGTAGAGCTATCTCCCGAAGGGCAATTATGAGCTTTCGCCGCGTCGTCACAGTCGAACAAGATGGTGTAGCCGTGCTCGTCGGAGACGAGAAGATCGAGAGGTTCGACGCCGCCGGCATCGATCCGATCTGGCGAACCGACTACGTTCCCGCGGTCCCCAATTCCGGGGTGGTGTCCGACACCGTGGGATTTCCGGATCCGGGCGGAGTGTGGGTGATCGGCTGGGTGCTCGAGCCTGGTCGCATCGGCGACAGCGACAACGGAATCGTCGTCATGGACGACGAGGATCCGGGATTCCACCGGACGGATTCCGTGGACGTGCATGTCCTCCTCGAGGGTTCGCTGGTGCTCGAACTCGACGACGGAGTGGAGATCGAACTGAATCCCGGCGACACGGTGGTGGTCAACGGGAACAGGCACCGATGGCACAACCGCGGAGAGGGGACCGCTCGGGCCGTTGTCACCATATGCGGCGCGTCACGCAACGACCGACAGGAGAACTGAAATGGAATCGGCAACCGAGAACATCGGGTCGGACGTGAACTGTGCGCCGGCTGCGAGGAAGGCTCCGCTCCGGTGCGGAGTGTTCCTTCCGCCGTACCACAACCCCCGGCGTAATCCCACGATGGCGATCGAACAGGATCTCCGACATGTCGAGGATCTCGATCGGCTCGGTTTCCACCAGGTGTGGTTCGGCGAGCATCACAGCGGTGGATACGAGGTCGGTCCGTCACCGGAACTGATGATCGCGGCAGCCGCGCAGCGGACCGAGCGCATCGAGCTGTGCAGCGGTGTCATCTCGCTCCCGTACCATCATCCGTTGATGGTGGCCGACCGAATCACGTTCTTGGATCATATGACTCGAGGACGAATCAGGATCGGCGTCGGGCCGGGCGCGCTCGTTGCCGACTCGCAGATGATGGGCATGGACTACAACCTTCTGCGGCCGCGGATGGAGGAATCCCTCGACGCCATCCTGGAACTGCTCGAGACACCGGGACCGGTCGACCGGAAGACCGAGTGGTTCTCCCTCGAGGATGCCCGGGTGCAGCTGGGCCCCTATTCGTACCCCGGCGTGCCGATCACCGTCGCGGCCGCGATGTCCCCGTCCGGGCCCAAGCTGGCCGGCAAGTACGGACTCGGTCTGCTGTCCATCGGAGGCACCAGCGACAAGTCGTTCGAACTGCTCGAGCGGACGTGGGGCATCACGACCCACGAGGCGAACGAACACGGTCGGTCGGTCGACCGTGCCGACTGGGCGATCGTCGGCAACATCCACATCGCCGACACCTTCGAGCAGGCCGTCGAGGACACCCGGTACGGGCTGCGCGACTTCATGGACTACCGCCACGTCGTCACCCCGATGAAAATGATCGAACCCGGCGAGGAAATCGCGCACGAGGAACTGGTCCGGCGCGTCAACAAGTCCGGATACGGCTGCATCGGCGATGCGAACGACGCCATCGACTACATCCAGAAGATCATCGACCGCACCGGGGGCTTCGGCACCTTCCTCGCGACGGCCCACGACTGGGCCGACACCGAGGCCACCTCTCGCATGTACCGCATTCTCATGCGCGACGTCATGCCGCGCTTCACGGGTACCTGCGAACCGCTGCTGAACTCCTATCACTGGACCCAAACGCGCAAGGACGGCTTCAGTGAGCGCTTCGCGACCGGCATCAGCCAAGCGACTCAGGACTACGAGCGTGTGAAGAGTGCACGGTAGTCCGTCCGGAAATTCCCCGCTCGACACCGCTATTTCGAATCCAGGAGAATCGATGACCTCACTCGACGGAAAAGTAGCAGTCATCACCGGCGGAGCTCGCGGTCAGGGTCGCTCGCACGCGCTCACCCTTGCCGCCGCCGGCGCCAAGATCGTGGTCTGCGACGTCGCCGCACCGATCAGGGATGTGCAGTACGCACTCGCGACACCGGAGGATCTCGAGGAGACGATCCAGCTGGTCAAGGACGCCGGGGGTGAGATCGCCGGCATGCAGGCGGATGTGCGGAGCAGTGCGGACATGAAGGCTGTCGCAGATCTGGCGGTATCGCAATTCGGACGGATCGACATCCTGCTGGCGAACGCCGGTATCCACGATCACTGCGAGTCGACGATCGAGATCGAGGACGACGCGTGGCAGACGATGCTCGACGTCAACCTCACCGGAGCGTGGAAGGCGTGCAAGGCTGTCGTACCGGTGATGATCGAGGGTGGACGAGGCGGATCCATCGTGATCACCTCGTCGGTCGACGGACTCGGCGCGTCTCCCTCGTGGGGGCACTACGGCGCAGCCAAGCACGGGCTTCGAGGATTGAAGGACACGCTCGCATTCGAGCTCGCCGAGCACAATATCCGCGTCAACACGGTCAACCCGACAGGCGTGAACTCGCCTATGGCAGAGGGGCTGTCGAAGGTCCTGCCGCACGTCGTACGCAAGTGGAAGCACAACGACCGGACGAATCTGCTGGACGTGATGATGCTCGAACCGCAGGACATCTCCGACGCCGTGCTGTGGCTCGTATCCGACGGCGCGAAGTACGTGACCGGGATCGACCTGCCGATCGACGCAGGCTACCTGACCAAGCACTGACCGACCAGGTCTCCCGCGAGACCCGCCCGCAGGGCGAAGGAGCGACATGCCGATTCACGACAGTGGAGTGATCCGATGACACCGGGTACCGGAGAGGTCCGCGAGTTCCCGGCCACCGCCCTGGCCGGACCGTACGCCGACGGCCTGGATCTGCCCTACTGGGAAGGCCTGCGAGCCGGTGAGCTGCGCCTGCAGAGATGCGACCAGTGTGGACTGTGGATCTGGGGGCCACGCTGGATGTGCGGGCAGTGCCGGACGTTCGATCCGGCATGGGTCGCCGTGGAACCGGTCGGACGGGTGTACTCGTGGTCGCGGACCTGGCACCCCTTCGTCTCCGAACTAGCCGGCGACCTGCCGTTCGTCACGGTTCTCGTCGAACTTCCGCACGCCGGGGGACGACGGGTGCTCGGTCTGCTGGCCGAGAACAGCGAAGCCGACATCGCCATCGGTGACGCGGTTGCGGGAATCATCCAGCAACCTGCCGACGCGCCCTGGCCGGTGCTCCGCTGGCACCGTGCAAGCACGTCGAATGCGACCGGACAGGGAGACAGGCGATGACCGGTACCTTCCTCCGCGGTGCCGCGGCCGTCGTAGGTGTCACCGAGTTCCACTACAAGCGTGGCGAATCGCCCGACAGCGAACTTCGGATGACGTTGCGGGCCATCGTCGAGGCGGCTGCCGACGCCGGGGTGTCGCCCCGCGAGATCGACGGCTTCGTCTCGTACGGCGGCGGTGACAACGACGGGACCGTCGTGGGGGCGTCACTCATGTCCCACCGGATCGGCTGGTCCACCATGATCTGGGGCGGTGGCGGTGGTGGGGCCGCCGCGGCGATCACCAACGCGGCGGTCGCCATCGCAGCGGGGCAAGCACGGTGCGTCGTAGTGTACCGCGCGATGGCACAGCGTGATTCCGGCCGACTCGGCTATGCCAAGCATCATTTCGACGGTCACATGCTCCCGCACGGAGTCGGATCCCCCGCCCAGGCCTGTGCACTGCGCACCCGACGGATGCTAGAGCACGACGGCGTTCCGGAATCCGCGATGAGGTCCCTGGTTCTCGCCGACTACTTCCACGCGCAGCGGAATCCGGATGCCGCGGCATTCGGCCGCCCACTCGACGAGCAGACCTACGAAGCCTCCCGGATGATTGTCGAGCCGTATCGGCTGTACGACTGTTCCCGCGAGAACGACGGAGCCGTTGCCCTGATCCTGGTCGCTGCCGATCGCGCCGAGCAACTCCATCCCAGTCCGGCCTACGTGCTGGCCGGCAGCCAGGGTGCGGTAGGGGGCTACGCCGTCGACACGGAGAACGATCTCGACTACACCTCGGCGGGATTCTCCGGGGCGGCGGGGGTCGCGGAGAATCTGTGGGCAGGTGCCGACCTCGGTCCCGACCAGGTCGATGTCGTCCAGGTCTACGAGAACTTCAGTGGTTCCGGGGTGGCTGCGCTGATCGACCACGGGCTGTGCCCACCCGGTGCCGAAGCCGGCAAGGTCATGACCCTCGAGAATCTGACGGCTCCGCACGGACTGCTCCCGGTGAATACCAGCGGGGGCAACCTCGCCGACTCGTTCGTCAACGGGATGGGGCTGGCAGTCGAGGCTGTGCGGCAGGTGCGGGGAACCTCGACCAACCAGGTTCCCGATGCAAAGGTCTCGCTCTTCATCGGCGGCCCCATGGCCGCGCTGTCGAGTTCGGTCCTTCTCTGCACGCGCGACGTGCTGTGAGCTGAAAGGAAGCATGACGTGAACATCGACGCCGACGGTCTCTCCATCGCCGACCGCATCGTCGGGGCCTGGGAACTCGTCGAGTATTCCACCACCTCCGACAGCGGGAAGGTCGACTACCCACTCGGCCCCGAGGCCCGCGGACTGATCGTCTACTCGGCGGACGGGTACATGTCGGCGCAGATCATGCGTCCCGACCGAACCCGGTACCGCTCGCGAAACGTGCACAGCGGCGAAACGAACGAACGAGCCGAGGCTGCCGGGGGATACCTCGCCTATTCGGGGCCCTACGACGTCGACGAGGACGACTCCGCCGTATGGCACGAGATGGCGGTCTCGCTGTACCCGAACTGGCTCGGTGAGAAACAGAAGCGAACCGTGCGCTTCGACGGTGACCGGATGACCCTGTCCTCGGATCCGCTCGTGTTCCGCACCACCACCCTGTCCCCGGCCCTGGTCTGGCGTCGGACCGCGCCCCGTGCGGAACGGGCCGCACCGTGAACGCGAAGGGCGTCACCGTCGCCACAGGCCTGTCGACACCAGCCGCGCCGGTTCGACAGCACGCCGGCTGAGACCCCACCCAACCATCGAGGGCGGAGGGATCCGTGCGCATCGTTCTCCACCGAAGGTCCGGCGACCCGCAGATCCGGCTCGAGGACACAGGGGAGTTCGGCTCCCTCCGCATCGAACCTGCCGACCCCGAGCACAGCATCTCGACGAATGCACATGCCTGCTTCGGCAGACCACCCCTCGAATGGATCAGTGCTGCAGTCGATATCAGGGTGCACATCGCACCGAGCGGATGAGAGGACGAGACATGTCGACCCGTTCGGACGGCAGCACCGGCCAGGTTACGGACACTCGGGCGCTCCGCGACGCCCTGGGACATTTCTGTTCCGGTGTGACGGTGGTGACGGCAATGGTGGGCGACGAACCGGCCGGATTCACCTGTCAGTCGTTTTCGGCGCTGTCGCTGGATCCGCCTCGGATCCTGCTGTGCCCGAGCCGGCGTTCGACGAGCTGGCCGGCGATCCGTACGGCCGAGACATTCTGTGTCAACGTGCTCTCCTCGGGCCAACACACGCTCAGCGACGGCTTTGCGAGATCGGGTGGATCGAAATTCGAGGGAGTCCGGTGGCGACCGGCCGTGCGCGGTGCGCCGATTCTCGACGGTGCGGCAGCGTGGTTCGAGGCGGCGCTGGTTGCGGAACACGACGGTGGCGATCACCTCGTCGCGGTTGCCGACCTCCTCGACTTCGAATCCGATTCGATCACGCAGCCACTGGTTTTCCATCGGAGCCGATACGGCGAGGTCGTAGAACTGAGGCCTGGGACGATCGAAGGTAGGAAGTGATGGGAAGACCGGCAAGGCCTCTGATCAGCCGGAGCGCGACGATCGCGGCAAGCATCGAGCTCATCGACACCGAGGGTTTCGATGCGTTCAGCCTGCCGCGGGTGGCCAGACAACTGAAGGTGAAAACCTCATCGCTGTACCACCATTTCGCCGATCGCCGTGAGCTCATGACCGAGGTGGCGAAGGAGCTGATGACCGAGGCCACGGTGCCCGAGTATTCACCGGGTACGGACTGGGTGGAATGGTTCGTCGAACTAAGTCTCAATTACCGCGACGCGATTCTTCGCCACCCCGACGCGGCCATCGTACTGGTGCAGTTTCTTCCGCGGGACGTCCTGACGAGAACGTACGAAATGTGTGCGCGAATCCTCGAGGACGGAGGGGTTCCGGCACGTCTGCACATCGTGATTCTGGACGGACTGGAGAAACTGGCACTCGCGACCACGCTGAGCGAACTCACACGCGAACCGGTCGGAAGCACAGAAGTTTTCCCGAACGTCGACGAGCGTAGACACCCGACGCTCGCCCGCGCGCTCGAAGCCAACCGATGGTCGTCGCGTGAGCTGTTCGTGGTCACCATCCGCGGATTCCTTGCCGGAGTGCTGGATTCGGCCCGCACGTCGGTCAGTGACGACAGCCTGCTCGGATCGTGATCGCCGAGTCGTTGCGTCCGACTTTTTCCCGGTACTCGAACGATTCGAAGCACCGGCAGATCCACCAACTCGATGATACGGAGAGAGAGCCCTCGTGACCCTGGACTTGTATGTGGACGGCAGGTGGACTGCGTCCGCGAGCACCGAGCGTATCGACGTCGTCGACCCGACTTCCGAGGAGTGCATCGGGAGCGTCCCCGCCGGAGCCGTCGATGATGTCGATACGGCCGTGGCTGCTGCCCGGCGGGCCTTCGGGCAGTGGTCGCAGACCGCGCCGAGCACACGGGCCGAGTTCGTGTCGCGGCTGGCCGACGAACTGGAGCGGCGACAGGATGAGATCACCGACATCGTCGTCGCGGAGGTCGGCACTCCGCGCAGGGTCGCTCGCTGGGCTCAGGTCGGACTGGGCATCGTCGATCTGCGGGAGGCAGTGGCCGCGGCGAAGGACTTCCCGTGGGAGGAACCGCTCCGCAATTCTCTGATCGTGCGGGAGCCGGTCGGTGTGATCGGGTGTATCACACCCTGGAACTACCCGTTGCACCAGATCACCGCCAAGATCGGCGCTGCGCTCGTGACCGGCTGCACGGTGGTCGTCAAGGCCAGCGAGGTTGCCCCGTTCACCGCCCACGCTCTGGCAGAAGCGGTCGACGCGGTCGGAATCCCCGCCGGCGTATTCAACCTGGTGCACGGGTACGGCCCGATAGTCGGCGAGGCCGTCGCCGTTCATCCGGACATCGACATGGTCAGCTTCACGGGCTCGAACTCGGTCGGTAAGCGAGTGCTCGAACTGGCCGCCGGGACCGTGAAGCGGGTGTCGGTCGAATTGGGCGGAAAGAGCGCTGCTGTGCTGCTCGACGACCTCAGCGACGAGGAGTTCGCGAAGGCCGTGCCGCACACCGTGCGCGCCTGCTACATGAACGGCGGACAGTCCTGCAATGCGCAGACTCGTCTGATCGTACCGCGCTCCCGCTTGGCCGAGGCGGAGGAGCTTGCCGCGAAGGCGGTCGTGGCATACGCGCCCGGCGATCCCACCGACGGCGACACGAAGCTCGGACCCATGGTGACCGCAGCCCAGCGTGAGCGGGTCCTCGACTACATCCGTGCCGGCGTCGAGGAGGGCGCGAAGCTCGTCGCCGGCTCGGTCGACGCACCGGCCCGTACCGGATTCTTCGTCGAACCGACCGTGTTCTCGGAGGTCGACCCGGACAGCACGATCGCACAGGAGGAGATCTTCGGCCCGGTGCTGTCGATCATCGCGTACGACACGCCCGAGCAGGCGGTCGAGATCGCGAACGGCACGATCTTCGGTATCGCCGGCGCTGTGTGGTCCGGCGACGCCGAGCGCGCGAAGTCGGTTGCGCGCAGACTGCGTGCCACGCAGATCGAGGTCAACGGCGGAAAGTTCAACGGCGCAGCACCCTTCGGCGGATTCAAGCAATCCGGCCATGGACGTGAAGGCGGGGCATTCGGTCTCGAGGAATTCGTCGAAATCAAGAGCTTGCAGCTTTAGCGACGTCTTACCGGGGCCCCTGTGGTCCCGCAAAGGAGTGAGCACGATGGTCTACACCGATCTGCCGTACGACGAGGCGACGAAGGCGGGCTTTGCCCGTGCGATGTTCGAGCACCTCGACAACGGCACCACCGATATGGCGCCCGAAATCCTCGAAGTCGACCCGCGCGTCTACACCGACCCGGAACTCGCGGCCCGCGAGCGCAGAGAACTGTTCGGACATGTGCCGATCATCGCCGCGCACAGCACCGAATTGCCCGGCAACCACGACTTTGCGACCGTCCAACTGCCGAACAACGAGATTGTTCTCGTTCGGCAGACAGATGGTGGGGTTCGCGGTTTCGTGAATACCTGCCGGCATCGAGGCGCCCGGCTCGTTCCCGAGGAGAAGGGCTCGAAGCGCTTCTTCTCGTGCCGCTACCACGGGTGGGCGTACGGCAACGACGGCAGCCTGCGGTCCGTCGCGGACGAGCCGACGTTCGGGAGCGTCGATCGTCGCTGCATGAGCTTGCTGGAGGTTCCGGTCGAGGAGCGGCACGGCTTCGTCTGGGTCGTCGACTCCGCCGCAGGGGATCGCACGATCGACATCGCGGAGTGGCTCGGCCGCGAGTTCGACGAGTCCCTCGCCGCCATGGAGATGGACAAGTACCACTGCCATATCGCCCGGAACTTCGATGTGGACATCAACTGGAAGGTGTTGATGGACGCCTTCCTCGACGGCTACCACATCACCTCGACCCACGCCGGGACCGTGGCGCCGTACTTCTACAACAATGCACAGGCATGGGAGCCGATGGGCAGGCACGGACGAATGGTCACCGCCCGCAAGAGCATCGACACGGTACGCGCTGTGGCGCCCGAGGACGCCCCGATCGATCGGCATATCACCGTGGCACATTTTCTGATGCCCAACATGTCGGTTCTGCGACAACCGGACCATCTGGAAGTGCTCAACTTCGTTCCTGCTCCGGGCACGCCCGTCGGGACTCGGATGCAGATGCGTCTTCTCACCCGGCAGCCCGCCGTGACCGACGAGCAGAAGGCGCGGTGGGACAAGAACTGGAACATTCTGATGGCCGTGCTTCGCGACGAGGACCTCGTCGTCAACGCGGGTCTGCAGAAGGCCGTCACGAACACGGACATCGGACCGCTCCATTTCGGGCGAAACGAGATTGCCAACCAGCACTTTCACCAGTGGATGGCGCGTGCGTTCGAGGATCCGAGGAAGTGGGGCTGAGTCTCGAATTGCCCGCTCCGGACTTGTCGCCATTATCGACAAGGATTAGATTAATGCCCGTGTGATGTACGACGTACCGCGGTGGCATGGGGTATCCCGCAACCCGGCCCCTCGACAGTCGCGACGAGGGTGCAATCGAACGATTCTGTCCGGTGTCGACGCACGTCGACAACCATCACCCGCGCGTTCACCGGCATCGAACCCAGTCCTCCCACAATCCGAAGGAACCAACATGTCCCAGATCTCCCGTCCCGGGAAGGAGAGGACCGTTTCGGGCGCCCGATCCGTGGTCCTCACCTGCTTGGCCATTACCATCCTCGACGGTGTCGACCTCATCATGTTCGGCGCGGTGCTTCCGACGTTGCTGGAAATCGAGCAGTGGGGGATCACCACCGCCTCGGCAGGGTTGATCGGCAGTTTGTCGCTGTTCGGCATGATGGCCGGCGCAATGCTGGCCGGCTACCTCACGGATCTCGTCGGCCGACGACCGATCGTGCTCGCCTGCATTGTGAGCTTCAGCTTGTTCACGGGGTTGTGTGCCGTAGCGCCGACTCTGGAGATCTTCGGCCTCTTCAGGCTGCTTGCCGGCCTCGGCTTCGGCGGAGCCCTCCCCACCCTGATTGCGCTCACCCAGGAATACGTGAAGGTAGAGCGTCGGCAGTTCTACAACGGTGTCATCCAAACCGGCTTTCCTATCGGGGGGTGCGTGGTTGCCGTGGCCGCCATTTTCATGATTCCGACCTTCGGCTGGGAATCGATGTTCGCAGTGGGCGGTCTGCTCGGAGTCGTGTTGTTTGTCATCGCCTACCGAAGCCTGCCCGAATCGATCGCCTTCCTCGTGAGCAAGGGCCGGCACGACGAGGCCCGGGCGTTGACGCAGCGGTACTCGGTCGACGACAGTGCCGAATCCGGCCTGGCCTTGGAGGAGCCGACGACCGCGAATGCCGGTTCCGAATCGGGACTGAAGCTTCTGTTCGCACCTGGCTACAGAATCGCGACGATCATGTTCCCGCTCATCACGTTCTTCGGCCTTCTCGTCTCGTACGGCATGAACACCTGGATTCCTCAGATGCTGAGGGCTTCCGGCTATGATCTCGGGTCTGCGTTGTCGTTCCTGCTCGCCTTCAACATCGGTAGCGGGTTCGGCATGGTGGTCATCACCGGTCTCGCGGATCGGTTGGGATCGCGTCCGGTGATTTCCCTGAGCTTTATCGGTGGAGCCCTCGCAGTGTCCGCCCTCACCCTGCAGCCTGCACAGGCCCTCGTGTTCGGGTTGGTTCTGCTGATCGGCTTCTGTGCGTCCTCCACGACGGGAGTCTACGGATTTGTCGGGATCTTCTACCCGCCCGCCGCGCGTGGCACAGCGCTCGGCCTGGCGGTGGGGCTGGGCCGGTTGGGCGGTGTCTGCGGACCGATTCTCACCGGCATTGTCATGAGCTCGTCACTCGGAGCGGACTGGGCCTACTACGCCTTCGCGTTCGCCGGCGTGGCTGCCGCAGTGCTGGTGTCGCTGGTTCCCCGACGAACCGAGGCAGTGCACCGGACGGATGCGACTGTCGAGAAGACCGCGGAGCCTGCCTGAGCAACTCCCGATATACGAGGGGGCCGAGAGCCGGTGGCGCAGTACATCCGGAAACCGTGGCTGCGCGGCGACCGTCATTGCCGGAGCCCTGACGAGACGGACGACGAGGACGCGAGCATTCGGTCCGGATCGGCCCTGTCGACAGCGGACGACCGGTACCAGGGCTCCGGCGGCTTGCGTAACCTATGTACGTTAGATATCGTGCTGTGACGTCGACCACACCAGACCCGGCGCGCCCCCGGCCTCTCGGTCGCCGAGGGCGGACATCGATGTCACCGATCGCGCGGATGGCGCAGAAGGGCCGACCCCTATGAGAGCGAAGACGAGATTGACCTGCCCGTGCGGGACGGTGGTCACGGGTGTGGACGAGGACGACCTGGTTGTGAAGGCCCGGTCGCACCTCGGCGAATCGCATCCCGGAATGGAGTACTCGCGCGACGAGATTCTCTTCATCGCGTACTAGGAGTCGCCTACCGGCGGTGTTGCCTACCGGCAGTGTCGCGTGCTGACGGTCCGTCGCGAATCGTCGAGCGAGTGCTCGTCGGCGACATCGCGGCGGTGAGGTGCCGGTTCCCGCGCACGGGTCCTGTCGACACCTCGATCCGGCTCGGTCATTTAACAAAATACGATTGACGTATCACTTCTCATGACTGTAAGTTGAATCACACGGAGACGCGGCCCTCTCGGAAAGTCGCCTTCCTCCAACATCTTCCATCCCTCTGTCACATGTTCGAACTGAGGAGCTTTGATGAAACTCGAAGGTAAGGTCGCGCTGATCACCGGTGCCGGGTCCGGGTTGGGGCGTGAGGCGTCGCAGTTGTTCGCGTCGGAGGGCGCAAAGATCGCGGTGGTCGATATCGATCCGGAGCGTGCGAAGGGCACGGTCGAGTTGGTCGAGCAGCAGGGTGGTTCGGCCATCGCTGTCACCGCGGATGTGCGGGTCGAGCAGCAGGTGGTCGATGCGGTGGCGGCGACGGTGGCGGCGTTCGGCAAGCTCGACATCGCGTGGGCCAATGCCGGGATCGTCTCGCGTGGTGGTGTGCCGTCCGTTGCGGGTGGTGAGCAGGTCGAATTCCAGGATCTGACGGACGCGGACTGGCAGGACGTCATCGGGGTGAACCTGTCGGGTGTGTTCTACACGGCGAAGGCGGCGGTGCCGGCGTTGCGGGCCAATGGCGGCGGTGTCATCCTGGCGACCTCGTCGGCGGCGTCGTTCGTGGCGTACCACAGCATCGCAGCGTATTCGGCGACGAAGGCCGGCGTGAACGGGATGGTTCGCGGTCTGAGCCTGGATTTGGGCAAGTACGGGATCCGCGTGAATGCGATCGCCCCGACGCACGGAATGTCGCCGAACTTTCTGGCGCCGGCCGGTGCTCCGGTGGTGGGGCAGTCGTACGAGGAGGTCGCCGGCCCGTGGGATCCGAGCGTCTCGCCGATCCCGCTGAAGCTCGATCGTCCGCCGTCACTGACGGACAATGCGCGGGCCGCGTTGTTCCTGGTGTCGGACGAGTCGGCGTACATCTCCGGCGTCACCCTGCCGACGACCGACGGCGGCACCCTGTCTCGTGTGGCGATGATGTTCCCGGAGGACGGGAACAACCCTCCGCCGATGGTCACCGGTGAAGAGTAACGATCATGGCTGCCCACGACACGGGAACCAAGCACGGTACGCGCCGCCTCGTCGTGGATCGGTCGGTGTGTGCGGGACACGGTCTGTGCTACGGCCGTTCTCCCGAGGTCGTCGACTGTGACGATTCCGGTTATCCGGTGATCCTCCAGGACGCACTCGAACTCGCCGGGCACGTCGCGGCGGCCGAGGAGGCCGTCGCGACGTGTCCCGAGCGAGCATTGACTCTCGAAATTTCCGAATCCTCTCGGAACCCATCTGCTTGACGAGGCGGACAGCATGACTGTTACCGACGACCGGTCGACACCTGTGGTCGACTTCGACATCTACGATCCGACACTTGCCTACCCGGTGGACACCGTTCAGGAGAAGGTCGCCGAACTGGCGGCCTGCGGTCCTGTCGTCTATTCGACCGCGCACGGCGGTCACTGGATCGTCACCCGCTACAAGGAAGTCCACGAGGTGCTCCGTAACCCGGAGACCTTCTCGAGCTATCCGAACAATCTCGTCAATGCGGGCGACGGCAAGTTCCTGCCGCTCGAACTCGATCCGCCGGAGCACACCGCCTACCGAGTGGCCTTGCAACCGCTGTTCTCGCCCAATCGGATGAAGGCGCTCACCGGGCAGATCCGCGCAGTGGTCAACGAGCTCATCGACGACTTCGCAGGTGACGGTGAGGCGGAATTCATTTCGGCATTCGCGCACGAGCTGCCCACGCGCGTGTTCCTGGCCCTGATGGACTGGCCGCTCGAGGACGCGCCCATGTTCACCGAGGCCACCGACATCGCACTGATGGGTAAGCCCGGTGCGAGTGAGGAAGAGTCCGCGCAGGCACGCGCCGAAGCCGCGCAACAGATGTTCGGGTACTTCCAGAAGATTGTCGACGAACGCCGCGCCGATCCGGGCGACGACGTCACGTCGACTCTCATCCACACCGAGATCGAACTCGCCGACGGCAAGCGTCTGCTCACGGACGAAGAACTCACCCGCATGTTCTTCCTCCTGCTCATCGCGGGATTGCACACCGTGCAGGGATCGTTGGCGTGGGCGATCATCCATCTGGTCAACCGCCCCGACCAGCGCGCGGCGCTGATCGCCGACGACGGGCTGATTCCCACTGCGGTGGAGGAGATCCTGCGGATCGAAGCCGCGGTCGTCATGGGTCGGCGCGCGACACGCGACGTCGAACTCGGGGGAGCTCGGATCAAGGAGGGCGACCAGCTCATCGTCATGCTGTGTTCGGCCAACCGCGACGCCGACGAGTTCGACGATCCGGACACGCTGGATCTCGAGCGGACCCCCAATCGTCACCTGTCGTTCGGTGCGGGGCCGCACCGATGCCTGGGCTCGCACCTTGCGCGCCTCGAGCTGTCGATTGCTCTCGAAGAACTGCACCGGCGAATCCCCGACTACGAACTGGTCGAATCCGATCCGCCGGTCCTGCACGCCACCCAGGTGCGCGGGTGCCTGCGGCTCCCGATCAAGTTCACTCCGACGTCCTGATCCGCCGAGATCACCGTCCCTTCCGAACGGCGCGTCGATCGCTCACGACCACGTGGATGATCTACGCGCCGTTCGGCTTTCGAAGGGTGTTCAACTTTGACTACTCGTGAAATCGCAGCCGATCTGATGGTGGACTTCGACGTCTACGACCCCACTCTTGCCGCCCCGGTCGACGTCTTCCAAGAGAAGGTCGCCGAACTCCGTGCCCGCGGACCGATCGTCTACTCCCCGCACTACGGAGGGCACTGGATAGTCACACGCTACGCGGACATCTTCCGCATCCTGCGCGATGCCGAGACGTTCTCCAGCTATCCGAACAACCTGGTCGATGCCGGCCAGGGCAAGTTCATCCCGGTCGAGATCGACCCGCCCGAGCACACGCAGTATCGTCAGGCGCTCCAGCCCCTGTTCGGTCCGGCGCGGATGACAGAGCTCGAGCCGAGGATCCGCCAGATCGTCAACCAACTGATCGACGGGTTCGCGGCCTCCGGCCGGTGCGAATTCGTTGCCGAGTTCGCCCACGCGCTGCCGACTCGTGTCTTCCTCAGTCTCATGGGGTGGCCTCTCGACGATGCCGAACAGTTCACGGAGTGGACGGATATCGCCCTCCAGGGGATACCGGGAGCCGGTGAGGAGGAGTCCGCCCGTGCCCGGGCAGAAGCGGCAACGAACGTGTTCGAGTACTTCGGTGCCTTCGTGGATCGGGTGCGTTCCGGGCACGAAGATGCGGAGAGCGTCACCGCGCAGATCATCGATACGCCGATCCGGATGGAGGGAGTCGAGCGGCATCTCACCGACGAGGAACTGCGCCGCATGTTCTTCCTGCTGCTCATCGCAGGACTGCACACGGTACAGGGTTCACTCGCGTGGGCAATGGTGCACCTTGCGAACAACCCGGTGCAACGGCAGGCGCTCATCGACGACAGCAGCCTGGTGCCGGACGCAGTGGAGGAGATCCTCCGCATCGAAGCGGCAGTCAGCATGGGCCGACGGGCCACCCGTGATGTCGAGATCGCCGGCGTCGACATCGAGGCCGGCGATCAACTGTTGCTCCTGCTGTGCTCGGCCAATCGCGACGATGCCGAGTTCGACGATCCGGAGGCGTTCGTGATCGATCGTGGCCCGAACCGGCATCTGTCGTTCGGCGCAGGGCCGCATCGGTGCCTCGGGTCTCATCTTGCCCGTCTCGAGCTCACCGTGGCGATGGAGGAGATACATCGGCGAATCCCCGACTACGCGCTGGTCGACAGTGATCCGCCGCTGATGCACGGCACGTCGGTGCGTGGTTGCGTGCGGCTACCGCTCACGTTCACACCGGAATCGCGAAGCTGAGACGAGGAAGGGGACCCGATTCGATCGGGTCCCCTTCCTCGTGTGCCGGGACTCAGGCCTTCATCAGATCACGATGGATGATCTCCTTCATGATCTCGTTGGTCCCGCCGTAGATCCGCTGGATCCGGGCGTCGATGAACGCCTTCGCAACCGGGTACTCCATCATGTAGCCGTAGCCGCCGTGGAACTGGAGGCCGGCATCGATCACCCGGCCCTGCAACTCGGTGGCCCACAGCTTCGCCTTGGACGCGTCGACCGCGGAGAGCGTGCCCTTGTTGTACTCGCGGACACAGCGGTCGATGTACGCGCGCGAGACCTCGACGGCCGTCTGCAGTTCGGCGAGCGTGAAACCCATACCCTGGAACTCGCCGATGCGCTTGCCGAACGCGGTGCGTTCCTTGACATAGTCGAGTGTCCAGCTCATGACAGCCTCGGCGGACACCTGCGCGGCGATGCCGATACCGAGCCGCTCGAGTGGAAGGCTCTGCATGAGGTAGCCGAAGCCCTGCCCCAGCTCGCCGAGGATGTTCTCGGCGGGGACGCGGACATCCTCGAAGAACAATTCGGCCGTGTCCTGGGCGTGCAGACCGACCTTGTCGAGCTTGCGGCCGCGAGAGAACCCGGGCGTTCCGTCTTCGACGACGAAGAGGCTGAACCCGCGCGAACCGGCTGCAGGATCGGTCTTGGCGAAGACGATGACGAGGTCGGCCAGGATGCCGCTCGTGATGAACGTCTTGGACCCGTTGAGGACCCAATGGTCGCCTTCGCGCACCGCGGTAGTCGTGATGCCGCGCAGGTCGCTGCCGGCGGCCGGTTCGCTCATCGCGATCGCGCCGATCGTCTCGCCCGTGACGAATCCGGGCAGCCACCGCTGCTTCTGCTCGTCGGTGGCATGGCGGAGCAGGTAGTTGAGGACGATGTCGTCGTTGGTCGAGAAGCCGGACTGCAGCGCAGACGCGCCCACCCGTGCGATCTCGGACTGGATCACGACGCGGAAGCGGTAATCGAGCTCGCCGGGTCCGCCGTACTGCTCAGGGACGCTCAGGCCCAGCAGCCCTTGCCTACCCGCAGCGAGCCAGGTTTCCCGGTCGATGAGCCGATCAGCGTCCCACTTCTCGAGGTTCGGGACGACGTGTTTGTCGACGAAGCTCCGCACGGAGTCGCGAAACAGTTCGTGGTCGTGTTCGAAGAGATCGCTCTCCATGTAATCCTCCTGGTGCGGGGTGCCTGCAGGCGCCCGCTGTGGTGTTCGGTGTCAGTTCTCGCCGACGAGCTTCTGGATCTCGCGGCGGAAGACCTGGTTGGCAACCTCGTTGCGGCCCAGGAGCATGTTGCCGGCGTTCGCGCTGTCCATGGCGACCTGCGAACCACGCAGGATCGGGAAGTCCTCGTTGTGGAGAACCGCGATCAGGATCTCGACGTTCTTGTCCCAGATCCGGTTCCAGCGCTCCTCCGTCATGCCGCTGTCTTCGAGCTTCGGGGCGATGAGACGGATCTCCATGTGGCAGCGCTGCGGATCACTCCGGTGCGGGCGGAAGGTGAGCAGCTGGAAATGGTCGGGTTGCTTGAGCAGGGTGCTGTTGGGACCCACCAGATGGCTCTCCGTCACATGTTCGGCGAGGCTGCGATCGCCGGGATCCTCTTCGATCCACCGGTCGATGGTCTTGCGGAGATTGAGGAACCGGCAGTGATGTCCGAAGTCCTCGAAGGCCATGACGTTGGTATGGATGTGCTTGGCGGCCGTGTTCGGGTGAGCGTACTGGATGTGGTAGCCGTCGAGGAACGCGTCTTGCATCAGCTTCCAGTTGACGGGCTCGTCGAAGCGTTGAACTCTGGTGGTCACCATCTTGTCCATGCCGTACGACCCCAT
The DNA here is from genome assembly GCF_057367935.1 of Rhodococcus sp. NS-SX18. Lineage (NCBI taxonomy): Bacteria > Bacillati > Actinomycetota > Actinomycetes > Mycobacteriales > Nocardiaceae > Rhodococcus > Rhodococcus sp. NS-SX18. The sequence continues at coordinate 879,556 of NZ_CM170633.1, forward strand.
GATCGAGTCCATCTCGGGGCCGAGCCAGTCCGCGACATCGATGGTGGCGTCGGCGTCGTCGACAACCCAGACGAATCCGTGACGTTCCTCGGTCGGGAGTTGCACGAGGTTCCGTTCGGAACGGTCGGCGTCACCGAACGTGTTGTCGCGGGTGATGGTGCGCAGCGCGCCGTCGGTGTCGTAGGACCAGCGATGGTACGGACAGGAGAACAGGCGGCAACGGCCCTTCTCCTCCTTCTCGACCATCGCGCCGCGGTGACGACATTGGTTCACCAGGGTCTTGACGCTCCCGTCGCGCTGACGGACGACGATGACATTGTTCCGCGGCAACTGGAGCGTGACGAAATCGCCCGCGCGGGGGATCTCGGAGCCGTGGACGATGATCGACGGAACCCGGCCGAAAACACGCTCGCGTTCGAGCTTGGCGATCTCCGGGTCGGTGAACTCGACGGGCTCGAACCACGTGACGTGCTCGAATTCGTCGGTGGTGTCGTTGCGCAGATGGTCGAGTGCGCGGCGAATGCGTTCCTCGCGGGGAATTCCGACCTCTGTCATGGCTGCCCTCCAGGCGGTGGTTCGGATCGATGACGCTAAATCTAACTAAAGTAGGTTTAAGTGTAAACCCCGGAGCGGTTGCGGGTGGCGCTTCGGCCGTTGCGGCCCTATACCGACTGGCATTAGATTTATGGAGACCGGCCCGCAGATGAGGAGCGAACAGGATGATCTCGTACCAGTGGTGTTCGGAACTGGATTCCAGCGATCGGGACGAGGTGTCGGCTCTTGTCGCGGCGGCCGCCGAGTACGACGAGGACGCCGGGTTCTCGCGGATCCCCCCCGGTGATGTGACCTCGACGAGTCGCGATGGTATCCGTGTCTTCCACCTGCCGATCAAGGCGCGCAAGGATCTGAGCGCGCGCGACGACGCGCCGCTTGTGATTGTGGCGTACCTGCACTTGCAGGTGGACGGCGAAGGGCTGGGCACCGTGCAATTCGTCGTCCATCCGGACTATCGGTCACGCGGGGTGGCCACGATGCTGGTCGAGGAGATCGGCCTCGGCACGACAGCGGACGGCGGCTGGGAGCGCACCGGTGCGGTGGCGCTGCGCTGCTGGGCATACAGCACGCACCCCGCGTCCGAACGTCTCGCACGACGGTTCGGCATCCGGGCGGTCAGCAGGCTGTGGACGTTGTTCCGCCATCTGTCCGGCCCGTTCGCGATCCCTCTCGACCCCGTCGCGGCGCCCGAGGGCATCACGGTGGGCGACGCGCGTCCGCTCGATGATCCGGCGGTGTCGCGGGCGATCGACGAGGTGCTGGACGCGGCGGCGCTCGTACCGGCGCAACGCGAGCGCCTCACCGACGAGATCCGCCGGGGTTCCGGCAGTGTGCTGTTCGCAACCGAGTCCCGGGGGGCGAAGGTAGGGTTCGTGTGGTTCGATCCGGCGCTGTCCGCCCACCTCGAGTTGGATGCGGCGACGGTCCGGGCGCTCGTGCTCACGAAGACCGCCCGCGGGGTGGGCCTCGGGACAGCACTGCTCACGGCGGCACTCGGGGCGCTGCGCGATGCGGGGGCGCAGATCGCCCTGATTCGTATCGACCCGGACGACGCGGGGGCGGTGCGCATGTGCCGGTTGGCGGCATTCGAGCAGGAGGACGAACATTCCTGCTATCAGGTCGGCGAGTGGGCCGAGGCGCCCAGCTTCTGAGTCCCCCAGGGTGAGACGAGTGACGAATCTTGTCCGACGTTGACCTAAAGGGTTTAGGCAACTACCGTCTGTGGTGCGCCTCACATTCAGGTAGAGGTCCCAACTTCACTACGTTCCCACGCACGGGCGCTTGCCCGCCCGTAGTCGGGGCGTGCAATCCGAGGAGAACACTCATGGGTCGACTCGAAGGCAAGGTCGCTTTCATCACCGGTGCGGCGCGAGGCCAGGGACGCTCGCACGCCGTCCGGCTCGCCGAAGAGGGGGCCTCCGTCGTCGCGATGGACATCTGCGGGCAGATCCCCACGGTCTTCTATCCGATGGCGACCAGCGACGACCTCGCCGAGACCGAGCGGCAGGTCAAGGAGGCCGGAGGCTCGATCGTCACGTCGATCGGCGACGTCCGCAACATCGAGGATGTCCAGCGGGCCTACGATGCGGGCATCGCACAGTTCGGGAAGGTCGACATCGTGCTGCCGAACGCCGGCATCATGCCGGTGATCGGCCCCGGGGAACAGCGCCGAGCATGGCACGACGCGATCGACACCATGCTCACCGGTGTATGGCACGTGCTCGAGGTGACGGTGCCGCACCTCGTCGAACGGGGGGAGGGCGGGTCGATCATCATCACAAGTTCTGCGGCCGGCCTGACGAGTATCGGGCTGAACACCTTCCCCGGTCAGGTCGGGTACAGCGCCGCGAAGCACGGTGTCGTCGGTCTCATGCGGATCTACGCGAAACAGCTCGCCCCGCACAGCATTCGGGTGAACACGGTGCATCCGACCGGCGTGAACACGCCGATGGTGGCGAACGCGGAGTACGGCGAGTTCGTCAACTCCCATCCCGAGGTTGCCGCCGACGAGTCGTACAAGAACCCGATGCCGGTCGAACTGATCGAGGCCGTCGACATCAGCAACGCGATCGTCTACCTCGCCTCCGACGAGGCTCGTTACGTCACCGGTGTCACGTTCCCGGTCGACGCCGGCTACAACATCCGCTGAAGCGAAGGAGCTTGCACATATGACCACCACCGAAGCCTCGACGGGTACCGCCCCGTCGATTGCCGACCGCGAACAGGTTTTCATCGGCGGCCGCTGGGTCGATTCGACCGGCGGCGAATGGGTCGACGTCGTCGACTCGTTCACCGAGGAGAAGGTCGCGCGGGTGCGCACTGCCACGGCCGAGGACGTCGCCAAAGCGGTTGCTGCAGCGCGTGAATCGTTCGACAAGGGTGAGTGGGCGTCGCGCACCATGGCAGAGCGCGCCGATGTCGTCGACGCCATCGCCGACCGCCTCGAACGGCGGGTGAACGAGCTCACCCCGATCGGGGTCGTCGAGGTCGGCGTGCCTGTGAGTGTCAGCCGGCCGACCCAGGAGATGGTCGGCGGGTTGTTCCGTGCGGTCGCCGCGGTGGCCCGCACGTTCGAGACCACCGAGGAGCGCCCGCGCGCAGCGGGCGGTATCTCGCGCATCGTGAAGGAACCGACGGGCGTCGTTGCCGCGATCATCCCCTGGAACGGCCCGGTCGGCACGATCGCGTTCAAGCTCGCCCCGGCGCTGGCCGCGGGTTGCTCGGTCGTGCTCAAGACCGCGCCGGAGGCACCGCTCTCGCCGTCGGTGTTCGCGGACATCATCGCCGAGTTGGTCGCGGAGGGCCGCATTCCCGAGGGCGTGGTCAGCGTGCTGTGCGCCGACCGCGAGGTGTCGGAGACGCTCGTGACCAACCCCGACGTCGACCACATCACCTTCACCGGCAGCACCGCGGCGGGCCGGCGCATCATGTCGCTGGCCGGCGAGCGCATCGCGCGTGTCTCGCTCGAACTCGGCGGCAAGTCCGCGGCGATCATCCTCGACGACGCCGACATCGACCACGTGGTGCAGACGCTCCCCATGGGGGGCTGCATGCAATCCGGTCAGGCGTGCATCGCCCTCTCGCGCGTGCTCGTCTCCCGCCAGCGTCACGACGAGGTGCTCGAGGCCCTGAAGGCCGCGTACGGCGCGCTGCCGATCGGCAACCCGTGGGAGCCGACCAATTTCCTCGGCCCGCTCGCGTCGAAGCGTCAACAGGACCGCGTCCTGGGCTACATCGACATCGCGAAGGAGGACGGCGCGAAGGTCGTGCTCGGCGGTGGTCGCCCGGAAGGATTCGACAGCGGCTTCTTCGTCGCCCCGACACTGCTCGACAACGTCGACCCCGACTCCCGGATCGCCCAGGAAGAGGTTTTCGGACCGGTCATCTCGGTGATCACCTACGAAGACGAAGAGGACGCCATCGCGATCGCCAACAATTCGATGTACGGGCTGTCGGGGGCGGTGTACACCGAGGACATCGACCACGGCTTCGAGGTTGCGCGGCGCATCCGTACCGGAACCATCAGCGTGAATACCGCGACGATGGACTTCACCCTGCCGTTCGGCGGCTACAAGCAGTCCGGCATGGGTCGTGAAGGCGGCATCGAAGGCCTCGAGGAGTTCTTCGAGATCAAGACCGTCCACTTGCCTGCTCCGGCACAGTAGGAGCAAGGACGACGGTGCCCCGCGGATTCGATCCGCGGGGCACCGTCGTCGTGGGTGGTCGTGCGACCGCCGTGCAGGGTCAGTGCGCCGACACGCTCAGTTCGCTCTTGTCTGCGACCTCTACCTCGGCGTTACGCACCACGCCGTGGAGGAAGCTGCGGATCATCTCCTCGAACAACTGCCGGGAGGTCATCCGGTTCTCGGCGAGAGCCCGCGCCAGTAGCGGCTGCGAATGAGGGTCGACGTTCGGGAAGATGGTGTTCTTCGTGCTCGGCTTGCGCATCGCCTCGGTGAGCACTGCGCCCAGGGTCAAACGCTCCATACCGTCGAGAATCTGGACGTGCAGGCGGGCCGGCACGCCGGACTCCTCCAGGAATCGGGCAGTGTCCTCGTAGGTGCCGATCAGCAGGTCTCGCGGAAGGTACTGGAGCAGGATCGGCGCGGCATTGCGGTGCTTGAGGATGGACTGACGGAGATTCATGCTCAGCGTCACGAAGTACTCGGGCCAGTCCGGGCCGGGCTTGCGGCGTGGCAGGGTACCCGCGCCGGCGATCTGCCGCGCGACAGCTTGAAGGATCTCCGTCTTGTCGGCGAAGTGGTAGTACAGGGAGGGCGCCCGCACCCCGAGGTGCTTCGCCAGCCGCGGCAGGCTGAAGGCATCGAGACCCTCGGAGTCGATGATCTCGATGGAGGCCGCCACCGCGGCCGCGCGACTGATGAGAGGCTTCGACGGTCGGGCCATCATCTACTTTCGGTTTCGTGCGGTCCACCGGGCGGTTTACCCGGAGGGTGACGTATCGATGCTATCTGTTCCGGTTTCACCCATGGTTACGCAGAGAGGACGGACTCGTCGAGGAATTCGACCAAGCCGCGGCTCAACACGTCGTTGTCGTCGCCGCTCACCATGTGTCCGGCACCACCCACGTCGATGTGCCGTGCCCCGGGAATCAGGTCCAGGAGTTCGCGGGCACCGTCGATGCTGACGACGTCGGACTGGGCACCACGAATCAGCAGGGTCGGAACCCCGACGGCGCGTGCTGCGGCCCGGGCACGCTCCTCGCGTTCTGCGGCAGCATCCGGAAGGTTCGTCCGGTGCGACAGCATCCGCGGGTCCCAATGCCAATACCAGCGGCCGTCTCGTTCGCGCATGTTCTTGCGCAATCCTTCCACCCGTGGCGCGCGGCTCCGGTGCGGGTTGTACGCGATCACGGCGTCGAGCGCGTCGTGCAGACTGTCGAAGCCGGCGAGCCCCGCGCGCATGAATCCGGTGATCTTGGCCAATCCCTCGGGCTCGGCCTTCGGGGTGATATCGACCAGCACCAGCGCCCGGGAGAGCCCCGGATTGTCGCCTTCGGCGACGAGTGAGGCCATACCCCCCATCGACGCTCCCACGAGCACCGGAGGCTCACCGAGGTCGGCGACGATCGCGCAGATGTCACGCGCGTGTGCGTCGGAGCTGTAGTCGCCGTCGTCGGCCCAGTCGCTGTGGCCGTGCCCGCGCGCGTCGATCGCGTAGGAGCGCCACCCGTGTTCCGAGAGGCGGATTCCGGTGCGTTGCCACGAGTGCCTCGTCTGCCCGCCGCCGTGCAACAGCAGGACGGTGCCTTTCCGTTCGGATGTGGGCTCCCAGACATCGGCGACCAGGGAGACGCCGTCGCCGCGAAATGTGGTCACGGTGCTCGAGATCGTCATCGTGTCGTCCTCTGCCGTCGGATTCAGTGGCCGGAAGTCCCACCGTCGACGGCGAGCGTCGAACCGGTGATGTAGCCGGATGCAGCGCTGGCGAGGAACACGACCGCGCCGTCGATCTCGCGCTGCGTGGCGGTGCGACCGAGCGAGCAGCCGCGCAGGAACTCCTCGAGCGTATCTGCCGACATCTCGGAGATCAGGTCGGTCTCGACGAAGCCGGGCGCGACGGCGTTCACGCGGATTCCTTTTCGGCGCGACCACTGATGGGACAGATCGCGGGTGAGGCCGACGAGACCGGCCTTGCTTGCGGCGTAGGCGGCTTGGGGGAGAACCGACTTGACCAGCCCGAGCATGCTCGCGATGTTGACGATGCTCGATCCGGGCTTCATCACGCGTCCGCATGCCTGCGCCGTCCAGTACGCCCCGAGCAGATTGACGTCCAGTACGGAACGAAAATCCTCGGGTCGCTCACGCGTGGCGGGTGCGGAATGGGTGACGCCGGCATTGTTGATCAGGATGTCGAGCCGACCGAACTCGGCGATGGTGGCCCGGGCGAGGGCGTCGCACTGTTCGGGGTCGGTGACATCGGTGGGGACGATGAGGCAACGGCGGCCGGCGGCCTCGATCGTGGGGGCGACGGCTTCCAGTCTCTCGCGACGGCGCGCGGCGATCACCACGTCCGCGCCGGCCTCGGCAAGGGCGCGCGCGAACCCTGCTCCGAGGCCGCTGCCGGCACCCGTGACGACGGCGACCGACCCGTCGAGCCGGAAGAGGTCGAGGATCGAGCCGGTGGCATGTGCGGTGTCTGTCGAGGTCATGTGGCTGCTCCCGGTGCTGCGTGTCGTGAGGCCGTCTGTGGGCCTTGCGTCCCTTAAATCTAATTACTTAAGATTAGAGCGTAGGTGATGTCCAGGGGAACGGAAACGCTGATGGCCGCAAGCACCGAGGTGGAGCACAGCAAGATGCGGGTGATCGGCAAGGACGCACTTGCAGACGGCGTCGTGGCAGTGCGGTTCGCCGATCCCGACGGGGGGACCGTCCCGGCGTGGGAACCCGGATCGCACATCGACATCGTCATCGACGAGTCGACGGTCCGGCAGTACTCGCTGTGCGGGGATCCGGATGACGGAACCTGCCTGACCGTCGCGGTCCTCCGTGAGGAGGACGGACGTGGAGGCTCGCGGTGGGTCCACGACTCGCTACAGGTCGGTGACCTCGTCAGCATCGCCGGCCCGCGCAACAACTTCAGCCTCGAGCCCGCGCAGTCGTATCTGTTCGTCGCGGGAGGCATCGGCATCACGCCGCTACTTCCGATGGTGCGGGCAGCCGACGCAGCAGGCGCCGACTGGAAGCTCCTGTACGGCGGACGTACCAGCGCGAGTATGGCTTTCGCGGACGAACTCGCTGCCCGGTATCCCGGCCGGGTCGAGCTACGCCCCCAGGACGAATGCGGGCTGCTCGACTTGGCGGCAGCGCTCGACTCTCTCGAGGACGGCACCGGCGTCTACTGCTGTGGACCGGAACCCCTGCTCCGAGCCATCGAGACCGCGTGCCGCAACCGCCCCGACGTCACCTTGCATGTCGAACGGTTCGCCGCGAAGGAACGGCCGTCCGACGCCGTCGACGAGGCCTTCGAGGTGGAGCTCCGGAAATCGGGCACGACGATCACTGTCGCCGCGGGCGACACATTGCTCGACGCGGTGCTCCGCTCGGGAGTCGATGCGCCGTTCTCGTGCCGCGAGGGAACGTGCGGTACATGTGAAGCCGCTGTCCTGGAGGGTGTTCCGGATCATCGCGACTCGGTCCTCACCGAGGACGAGCAGGCGGCGAACGACTGCATGATGATCTGCGTGTCCCGCAGCTGTACCCCCAAGCTCGCCCTGGATCTGTAGGTCCGGTCTGTGGTGACCCTACGTCTGTCCCCAGCGCGAAAACATGGGCGCACCAACGCCGTCCCGCCTGGGGTGCTCATTCCGGCGCTCTGCTTCGTCGTGATGATCACCGCGGTCATGCAGACCGCCGTCGTGCCGTTGATGCCCGACATCGCGACGCAGCTCGGCGTGAGTCCGAATGCGGTGGGATGGATCGTCACCGCGAATCTCCTGACCGCGACGGTCTGTACGCCGCTGCTGGGCAGGCTCGCCGACCGCCGCGGGCCCCGAAGAGTGCTGCTCTGCATCCTGGGCGTGGTGCTTGTCGGTTCGTTGCTGTGTGTCGCGTGGGACTCGCTTCCGGTGCTCATCGCCGGGCGAGCACTGCAGGGGACGTCGTTCGCGCTGTTCCCGATCGGCGTCGCTGTGCTGCGCAGTGCTCTCGGGCCGTATCGGCTCACGGCGGCGCTCGGCATCATGTCGGGAACCATGAGCGTCGGTGGGGGCGCGGGGATGATCGCCGCCGGCCTGCTGTATCGCGACGGCGACGACTATCGTCGCGTGTTCTGGCTGCTGGTTGTGCTCGCGGTGATCGCCACTGCACTTGCGTGGTTCGTCGTTCCCGATTCACCCGGTTCCGGAACCGGCTCCGGAGCCGATTTCTGGGGTGTGGTCGGGCTTGCGGTCGGCCTGTCCGCGTTGCTGCTGGCCCTCGCGCAGGGCGGGACGTGGGGCTGGGTGTCCGCGCCGACGATCGGGTGTGTCGTCGCTGGTGCGCTCGTGCTGGCCGTCTGGTATCGGCACGAGCGGCGGTTCGATGCGCCGATGGTGACCCCAGCCCTCTTGACCGCACGTGCGGTGGCGCCGGCGCACCTCGCCGCGTTCCTCGTGGGAATCGCGATGTTCGTACAGTTTCTGGCCATAGCAATGTTCGTGCAGGTTGCTCCCGAGCAAGCGGGGTACGGGTTCGGTGCGTCGGTGCTCGAGACGAGCCTGCTGTACCTGTTACCAGGGCAGGTCGTCGGCATCACCGCAGCCGGCGTGAGCGGGCTCCTGGTGCGGAAGTTCAGCGCCGACCGGGTGCTGATGGCGGCGTGCGCTGTCGGCGTGTGTGGATTCGCGTTCGTCGGGTTCGCCCACGACCACCCGTGGCAGGTGATCCTTGCGGTGGCGGTCCTCAACATTTTCGTCAGCGTTGCCTACGGTGCCCTGCCGGCCATGCTCGTCGAGCATGTGGCTCCGCACGACACCGGTGTGGCCAACGGTATCAACGCAATTGCACGGACATTCGGCAGTTCACTGGCCAGCGCGCTGGTGGGGATGCTCTTCGCGACGATCACGATCGCGGGTACCGACCTTCCCTCCGAGCGCGCGTTCGTGGCCGCATTCGCGATCGGCGGGGTGACCGCGCTGATCGCCGGGTTCACCGCTGCGGCGAGCCGCGCTTAGCAGTTGACAGAATTTGTTTGACGTCTCATCGATGAGGCTATAGCCTGAGTCGTACGCGATATGAGGACCCGCGCTCCTCTCGCGCCGAAAATTCTTGCGGAAACGGATTCGCATTCTCTCGGTCAAGGAAGGCAAGGGACACATGGCTGCCACCGTCGGCTCGGCCCTGTATTGGTGGGCGAAGACCAAGGGGGAACAGAACGCGATCATCGTCGCCGGTGAGGCTCTGACCTACCGTGAACTCCAGGACTGGTCCGGCCGCGTCGCTCGTGCGCTCGTCGGCCGGGGCATCAAGCCGGGCGAGCGCGTCGGAGTGCTCGGCCCGAATTCGTTGATGTGGCCTGTCGTGGCACTCGGCGTGCTCAAGGCCGGTGCGGTGCTCGTCCCCTTGAACCCCCGGTTCAAGCCCGCGGAACTCCGCAAGGTCGTCGATGACGCCGATGCCGTCCTGGTCCTCGCGCCGGAGCAGTTCACCGCGACGGTCGCCGAGGCGCGGGACCTCGGGGATTCCTTCGACACGATCGCATTCACCGACCTCGCGGCGCTGCGCGAAGGGGAGCACGACGACTTCCGTGTCGACGTCGCGCCCGACGAGCCCACGGCACTTCTGTTCACCAGTGGATCCACGGGGCTGTCGAAGGGCGTCATCTGCACCAACCGGACCCTGCTCAACATCGTGTTCGAGGCCTCCCTCACCGAGGAAGGCTTCCGCCCGGGTTCCACGTCGCTGCTGGTGTTGCCGCTCGTGTTCACCCCCGGCCTCGTGTGGGGACTGATCATGTCCACGGTGCTCGGTGGCACCCTCGTCATCGAGAAGGAACTCGATCCCGGTCGTGCCGCGGCACTGCTCGGCGAGCACAAGGTGCAGGCATTGTTCGGGGTTCCGCTGATCTTCGAGGCGATCTCGCGGTCGCCCGAATTCGAGAAGGTCGACCTGTCGTCGCTGCGCACCGCCATCGTCGGCGGCGCGGCCGTTGCGCCGGCCCTGTTGAAGAGGTGGGCCGACAAGGGCGTTGCGCTGCGTCAGATCTACGGCATGACCGAGGCGGGCGGTGTGGCAACGGCAACACTGGTCTCCGAGGCCTTCGACCACCCCGACACCTGCGGTTCGGGATCGATCTTCACCGAGCTGAAGGTGGTGCGCGAGGACGGCACCGATGCCGCTCCCGGCGAAGAGGGGGAGATCCTGCTGAGGGGGCCCGGCGTGTCCCCGGGCTACTGGAACGATCCTGAGTCCACGGCGTCCGCCCTGCGCGACGGCTGGCTGCACAGCGGGGATCTGGGCACCCTCGACATCGACGGACGCGTCAAGTTCGTCGATCGTCTGAAGGATCTCATCATCACCGGCGGCATCAACGTCTCGCCTGTCGAGATCGAGCGGGTCATCAGCGAGATCCCGGGTGTCGAGGAGGTTGCCGTCATCGCCGCGTCCGACGAGCGTTTCGGCGAGACGCCCGCGGCGATCGTCACTGTGAAGGACGGCGTGGACGAGGCGAGCATCGTCGAGCACTGCGACCGTCTCATGGCCGACTACAAAGTGCCCCGTTATGTCGTGATCCGCGACGAGCCGCTCCCTCGACTTCCCAGTGGCAAGCTGTCGAAGACGGCGATCCGGTCCGAGTACCGCGACGTCTCCGAACGATTCGACAAGGTGCGCTGACACACCCGTCGCGCAGAGAGGAGCCCCCGTGGCTCGGACCGGAACCGATGACTCGATAGTCCTCGAGCGGCACGGAGAAATCGCCGTCGTACGCTTGAACCGTCCCGATCGGCTCAACGCGTTCACCGACGCGATGTGCTACCGGCTCATCGAGATCTTCGACGAGACCGACACCGACGACGAGGTGCGCGCGGTCGTGCTCACCGGAACCGGCCGGGCGTTCTGCGCGGGGGCTGATCTCGCCGCAGGCGGCGACACGTTCGTCCTCGGCGAGGACCCGGCGACCGGCGGAGCCCCCGCCGACACGGGGGGACAGGTAACGCTGCGGATCTACCGTTCCCTGAAGCCGGTGATCGCAGCAATCAACGGCCCCGCAGCAGGCGTCGGTGTCACGATGACACTTCCGGCCGATATCCGCATCGCCTCGGACACGGCCAAGTTCGGATTCGTGTTCACTCGCCGCGGCTTGGTGCCGGAGGCATGCTCGACGTGGTTCCTCCCGCGGGCGGTCGGAATCTCCACCGCCGTCGAATGGGCGGTCGGGGGAAAGATGGTGCCGGCCAAAGAAGCTCTCGAACGCGGATTGGTACGTGAACTCGTGCCGGCCGATCAGGTGTCGGCTCGGGCCATCGAGATTGCTCGGGAACTCGTATCCGGCACGGCCCCTGTCTCCGCAGCACTGACACGGCAGCTGATGTGGCAGATGCTCGGAGCCTCCAGCCCCGAAGTCGCGCACCGCGCCGAGTCCGCCGGCATCTACGTGCGGGGCGTCTCCGATGACGTGCGCGAAGGGGTCGCTGCCTTCCTCGAAAAACGTGCACCGGAGTTTTCGGATCGCGTGTCGGACGGGCTACCGGACCTGTTCGAGTAACCCGGAAGTCGTGGTCGATCGTCCTTGCCGTCCTGACGGGTCGAGTATTTGACAAAGGTCAGCACTTGTATCATTGCCCGTACGGATACGGCGAGGGCGACTTCAGGAGTGACGAATGGCGCGACGGCGGGTGAATGTCCTCAGCGACGACGCCGAGGTGGCGCGCGGCCAGATCTTGAAGGCTGCCGAATCGATGTTCCAGCGGTACGGGCTGACGAAGACGACGATGGACGACATCGCCAAAGAGGCCGGTGTTTCGCGGCCGACGGTGTACCGCTACTTCGGGGACCGTGACACCCTGATCACGGCGCTGATCGAAGTGCGGTCACGCCGACTGTTCGACAAAGCCCGAGACTTCCTGCGTGAGCGGGAGACTTTTGCGGAGCAGATCGTCGACGGCTTGATCTTCCTCGTCGATCGTGGTCGCCACGATCCGATCATCCGGCTGATCGTCAGTCCCGAGCACATGGACCTGGCGACAGCGCTGGTCGGAAGCAGCGGCCTGGCGGCCAGGCTCACACAGGAAATGTGGGCTCCATTGCTCGAAGAGGCCCGCGAACGGGGTGAAATCCGCAACGGCCTCACCGACGAGGAGATCTGCCAGTGGATCGCACTGGTGCAGCTCATCCTCGTGGGGCGGATGGACTTCAGCTCCGAAGGCGACCCGGAGAACCGGCGGATGCTCACCAATTTCCTGCTGCCGGGGATCGTGACGGAGAAGTCCGCCAGGAAGCCGCGGTCCCGTGCGAAGACTGCCGCTCCGGCCCCCTAGATTCGCGGGTGCCGACGCCGGGATCGTCTCGGGTGAGCTCGGTGTGTCGGCGGAGGTCGGATCGACCGCTGTCGGAACCGTCCCGGACTGCGTGCTTGCGGCGTTCTGCTTCGGAGGTCCCGCCCCAGATCCCATGTCCTTCATCGGTGTCGAGTGCGAAATTCAGGCATGGGATCCGGACGGGGCAGGTTGTGCAGATCTGTCTTGCAATCCGTTCGCGCCGCAGCCGAACCCCGCGTGTTTCGTGATCGGGCGGATAGAAGACGGACGGGTCGACGAGACGGCAATCGGCGCGTGACTGCCACTCCCATCGGGTTGCACCCGACCGAGTCGGAGAATGGACGTGAAGTGAAAAGGTGCGTTCATGGCTCTTCGTCGCTCGGGTGACAAGGAGGCGGGGTATCGGAGTGCAGTGCCCCGCTGCGAGTGGCCTGGCGTGATCAGTGCATGTGGCTGCCGCCGTTGATGTCGACGGTGGTGCCGGTCAGGTAGGCGGCGTCCTCGGAGGAGAGGAACGTGATGACCGAGGCCACCTCGCGGGTGGTGGCGGTGCGCCCGAGCGGGATGTCGCGGCAGATGGCGGCTTCCTGTTCGGGGGTGCTGCCGACGCGGATTCCGGTGTCGACTGCTCCGGGGGTGACGGCATTGACGGTCACCCCGGTGTCACCGAGCTCGCGGGCGAGGGACTTGGTGAAGCCGAGGACGGCCGCCTTGGCAGACGAGTAGGGGACCTTGCCGAAGACACCGCCGCCGCGCTGCGCGGAAACGGAGGACATGTTCACGATCCGGCCCCAGCCGTTGTCGATCATCGCCGGGAGGAAGGCGCGGGTGACCAGGTAGGTGCCGGTGGCATTGACGGCCATGACCTTGTTCCACAGTTCGAGGGTGGTGTCGAGGAACGGCACCGGCGAGGTGATTCCGGCGATGTTGGCCAGGGCCCCGACGGGCGGGAGGGTGCCGGCGGCCACTTCGGCGGCGACGGCGTCGTGCGCGCGCCGGACGGACGATTCGTCTGCGACGTCGATCTCGTGGCCGAACGCCGGAACGGAGTATTCGCTGCCGATCTCCGCTGCGACCTTGGCGGACTTCTCGCCGTTCAGATCGAGAACGACGACGGCCCAGCCGTCCTCGGCGTAGCGGCGGGCGGTGGCGAGGCCGATACCGCGCTCGGAGGTGGCGCCGGTGACGACGGCGGTGCGCTGGGTGGAAGACATGGTTCTCCTTCGATGGCTGGGTCAGGGGATGAGCGGGGAAATGAAGCGGGCGGCCCGGGCGGTGCTGTCCGGGCGTCGATCGTGGGTGACGTCGCGGGTTTCGAGTTCGAGGCTGAAGTGGCCGGCGTAACCGAAGTCGGCAAGGGCCTCGATGCCGGCGGCGAAGTCGGCGGCACCGTTTCCGAGGCTGAGATTGATGTTCCCGGGGACGGCATCGCGCAGATGTACGTGGGAGATGCGCCGGCCGAACAGGTGGACGAAGTCGACCGGGTCGCCGCCGGAGGCGACGATGTGACTGAAATCCATCACAATCCCGATCTCGGGCGAGAGTCTGGCGGTCAGCTGCGTGGCACGGGCGATATCGCAGCACAGGCGGTGCACGTGCAACGACTCCGTCCACAGGGCCACCCCGAAGACCCGGGCGGTCTCGGCTGCCCACTCCAGTTGGGCGGCAACGACATCGAGATCCTCGTCGAGTGATCGGACCGGGGTGTGGTCGAGGGCTCCGCACGGCAGGACCAGCGCCCGCGCCTCGACGCCGGCAGCGAGGGCGAGCAACTGATCGAGATGGCGTTTCCGCTCGTCGCGCTGGGCGGGAGTCGGTGGCAGGTTGAGGTCGCCGATGTCGCCGTTGACGCTGCGCACGCGCAGTCCGGATGCGGCCACTTCCTCGATCACCTGCTCGACGCCGGGGGCGTCGAGGCCGAAGGGAACGTGGTCGCACACTCCGGGTAGGGCGCCGAGATCGATCTCGGCGAACCCGAGGCCGGAGATGGTCGAGAGGGCCTCGCTCAGGGCGAGGTGGCGGAAGCTGATCGATGAACAGCCGAGCCGGTCGTGGACCACGAGGACTCCTTCGAAGGAACGAGGTGATGCAGACCACGGTAGAACGATTGACTGTCAACAGTCAACGGTCGAACATTGACGGTTGACATGGACTGGTGGTGGGGGTCACACTCGGTGCACACTGTTGACAGTCGACATCCACGTTCCCGATCCCCCTACCGGTCCTCCCGGTTCGAAGAGGAGATGTTCATGAGCACCGATGCTCTCCGGATGCGCGGTCCCGTCCACGGCACGAAAGACGCCAAACGCGTCGCGATCGGCTCCTCGGTAGGGGCGGTCATCGAGACCTACGACTTCATCGGCTTCGGCACCGCCGCAGCCCTGTACTTCGGTACCGCCTTCTTTCCCAGCGGCGATCCGGTCATCGGTACCCTCGCCGCCTTCGCCACCCTCGGTGTCGGATTCGCGGCCAGGCCCCTCGGGGGCATCCTCGGCGGGCACCTCGGCGACAAGATCGGCCGCAAACCCGTCCTGGTCGCCTCCCTCATCGTCATGGGCCTGGCCACCTTCGCGATCGGGCTGCTGCCGACCTACACCCAGGTCGGACTCGTCGCGCCGGCCCTGCTGGTGACCGTGCGGATCGTCCAGGGTCTGGCCTTCGGCGCCGAGTGGGGCGGGGCGATCCTGATGAGCTACGAACACGCCCCCTGGAAGGCGAAGGGCCGCTATACCGGCATCGTCCAGGCCGGTTTCCCGGTCGGGCTGTTGCTGGCGAATCTCGTCTTCCTCTTCAGCGTGCACCTGGGTGGTGACTGGGCGTGGCGCGTGCCGTTCCTCGCCAGCATCGTCCTGGTTGCCGTCGGCCTGATCATCCGGTCCAAGGTGCCCGAGTCCCCGGTCTTCGAAGACGTCAAGGACAGCGGTGAGATCGCAGCCTCCCCGGTACTCGAGTCGATCAAGAAGGACTGGCGCGACATCCTGCGCGGCATCGGACTGCGAGTCGCCGAAACCGCCGGATACGCGGTCTCGATCACCTACATGATCTCGTATCTGCACACCAACGACCTGGCCGGAAAATCCGAAACACTGCTGGCGCTGTGCATCGCCTCCGCGATCGGCATCGTTGCCACCTTCGCCTGGGCCGCCCTGACGGACCGCATCGGACGCCGCCCGGTGTACCTGGGCGTGTGCGCCTTCGCCGCCTTGTTCGGCATGCCGATGTTCCTGTTGGTCAACACCGGCCTGTTCATCCTGATCGTCGCGACGATCGTCGTCGCCTACGCGGTGTGCCAGAACGCTCTCGCCGGCGCGCAGGGTGCCTGGTTCCCCGAACTGTTCCAGGCGGCGCGGCGCGCCTCGGGCGCTTCCCTGGCCTACCAGATCTCGGCCATGGTCTCCGGCTTCACCCCGTTCGTCACCACTCTGCTCTACGTCTCCCTCGGCTGGGTCGGCCCGGCCCTGTTGTTCAGTGCCTTCGGACTGATCGGCTTGATCACAGCCTGGTTCACCCGGGAGACGTGGGGCGCTACCGAGCGCCGGCTCGCCGACGAGGCCACGCGCTCAGAAGAACACGCCTCCGGCCACGGCGACGCAACGCCGCACCGCCACGCCGGAACGGCCTCGAACACCAAGGAAAAGGAACTGTTGTGACCACCACTGCGCACGTCGGCGCCCTCCCTCGCGACCGTCGCCTCGCCGCCGTCGACGAGTTCGCCTACCGCCTCAGGCACAACGTGCTCGACATGGGCCAGGAACAGGGTCAGGGCTATGTCGGACAGGCTCTCGGCGCGGCCGACATCCTGGCCACCGTCTACGCCGCACACCTGCGGTTTCGGGCCGACGACCCCGACTGGGTCGGCCGCGACCGGTTCCTGCTCTCGACCGGCCACTACGCCATCGGGCTCTACGCAGCGCTCGCCGAGGCCGGAACCATCCCGCGTGAGGAACTGCTGACGTACGGCTCGGACGATTCCCGCCTCCCGATGTCGGGGATGTCCTCCTACACCCCGGGCATGGAGATCTCCGGGGGTTCGCTCGGGCACGGTCTCCCCGTCGCCGTGGGAATGGCCCTGGGTCTGCGCCACCAGGACTCGCAGGCGCGGGTGTTCAACTTCCTGTCCGACGGGGAACTCGACGAAGGCTCGACGTGGGAAGCGGCGATGAGCGCGCACCACCACCAGCTCGGCAACCTGATCGCGATGGTCGACATCAACGCTCTGCAGGCCGACGGCGCGACCGCCGGGGTGCTCGGCACCGAACCCGTGCACGACAAGTGGACCGCCTGCGGTTGGCGCACCTACCGCGTCGACGGCAACGACACCGACGCCCTGCTCGGTGCCTTCGACGATGCCGTGGACGGTGCCGCCGCACACGGCGCGCCGGCGGTCGTCCTTTGCGACACGCGTGTCGGCAAGGGGGTGCCGTTGCTGGAAACCAGGGAGAAGGCGCACTTCATGCGGATCGACGAGCACGAATGGCAGATCTGCCGCGACCAGTTGACCGCCGGATACGACCTCGAGGATGCTCGATGACCACCACCGCTCCCAAACTCAAGACCTCGGCGATGATCGCCTCCTTCGTCGATCCCGGCCAGAAGACGACCGCCGCACCCTTCGGCCACGCACTGGTCGCGGCGGCGCAGTCGAACGACAAGATCGTCGGGCTGTCCGCGGATCTGGCCAAGTACACCGACATGCACATCTTCGCCGAGGCCTTCCCCGACCGCTTCTTCCAGATGGGCATGGCCGAACAACTGCTGTTCGGTGCCGCCGCCGGCATGGCGGAAACGGGACTGGTGCCGTTCGCTTCGACCTACTCGGTGTTCGCTGCCCGTCGCGCCTACGACTTCCTGTGCCTGGACATCGCCGAACCGAATCTGAACGTCAACATCGTCGGCGGTCTGCCGGGCCTGACCACCGGCTACGGCCCCAGCCACCAGGCCACCGAGGACATCGCCATCTTCCGCGGCATGCCGAACCTGACGATCGTCGACCCGTGCGATTCGGTAGACATCGAGCAAGCGGTCCCGCAGCTGGCCGCCTGCCCGGGACCGACCTATCTGCGCTTGCTCCGCGGCAAGGTCGCCACCGTCCTCGACGAGTACGGCTACAGCTTCGAACTGGGGAAGGCCAAGGTACTGCGCGACGGCAACGACGTCGTCTTCGTCACCAGCGGCCTGATGACGATGCGGGCCCTGCAGGCCGCCCAGGAGCTGTCCCGGCACAACGTCGACGTCGCCGTGGTCCACACCCCGACGATCAAGCCGTTCGACGCCGCCACCGTGCTCGCCGAGATCGACACGGACCGCCTCGCTGTCACTCTCGAGAACCACACCGTCGTCGGGGGGCTGTTCGAGACGGTGGCTGCCGCCGCCGTGGGTGTGGGCCTCGGGCGGAAGATCACACCGATCGCGCTGCCCGACCGCTTCCTCGACGCCGGCGCTCTGCCGACGCTGCACGATCGTTACGGTCTGAGCACCGACCGGATCGTCGCCCGCGTCCTGGCCGAGCTGGGCTGAGTCGGCGCTCCGAGTGAGCGGGCCCGCACCGTCGTCGGTGCGGGCCCGTATCATTGTCGACAGACTGTTGTCGACAGTTGCCCGCTGACACCGCCTGGAGGCATCAATGGCCGCACAACCCGCCGCGCTGCTCGGACTGGAGAAGACCAGTCTGCGCCAGCAGGCCGTCGCGGCCCTGCGCAGCGCCATCACCAGCGGCGCCCTCGCCCCGAGCAGTCCGCTCGTCGAAACCGAGCTGTCCGAGATGCTCCAGATCAGTCGCGGCACCCTGCGTGAGGCCATGCGCCAGCTTCAGCAGGAAGGGCTGATCTCCGCTGGTGCGCGGGGCCGGCTCTACGTCCGCCATCTCGACGCCAAGGAGATCCGCGACATCTTCGCCGTCCGCGCGGCCCTCGAGGCCCTCGCGGTCCGGGAGCTCGCGGAGCTACCCGACCGCTCGACCGTGGTCCCGGCCCTGCGTGAGGCGCTCGACGTGATGGCGCGTGCCGAGCACGATCTCGAGGCCCGCATCGAGGCAGATCTGAACTTCCACCGCATCCTCTGCCGGCTGACCGGCAACGAAACGCTGATGCACTCGTGGCAGTCCCTCGAAGGGTCGATCCGCATGTCCATCATGTTCGCCGGGCTGGAAAAGGCTGTCGGCAACATGGACGTCGGACGGCACAGCGCCATCGTCGACGCCATCGAAACCGGCGACTCCGACGAAGCAGCCGCCACCGTGCGCTCCCACATGAAATGGGCTGCAGCCAATCTCGTTTCCTGAGGCACCTCGGAAGCGTTCGGGCGGAGGCGATCGTGTCGCCTCCGCCCGAACGGTCTTCGAAGGATCCTCGAGGTGTGAGTCCTACGCCTTGGGGACGCGGACGATGAGGGCGTCGCCCTGCCCGCCGCCGCCGCACAGGGCCGCGGCCCCGACCCCGCCGCCGCGGCGGGCCAGCTCGAGGGCCAGGTGCAGCACGATCCGCGCCCCGGACATCCCCAGCGGGTGCCCCAGCGCGATCGCCCCGCCGTTGACGTTGACCCGCTCCGGGTCCAGGCCCAGCTCCCCGGTCGAGGCGATCCCCACCGCGGCGAACGCCTCGTTGATCTCCACCAGGTCCAGATCCTTCGGGTCGATGCCCTCCCGCTCACAGGCCTTCGCGATCGCCCGCGCCGGCTGCGACTGCAGCGTCGAGTCCGGACCGGCGACCACCCCGTGCGCGCCGATCTCGGCCAGCCAGGACAGCCCGAGTTCCTCGGCCTTGGCCTTGGACATCACCACCACCGCCGCCGCGCCGTCGGAGATCTGCGAGGCCGACCCGGCGGTGACGGTGCCGTCCGGGGCGAACGCCGGACGCAGCTTCGCCAGGGACTCGGCGGTGGTGTCCGGGCGGATGCCCTCGTCGGCGGCGACGACGAGCGGGTCGCCCTTGCGCTGCGGGATCGACACCGGCACCACCTCGGCGTCGAACAGCCCGTCCTTGTGCGCGCGGGCCGCCCGCTGGTGGCTGGCGGCGGCGAAGGCGTCCTGCTCGGCGCGCGAGACCGCCGCCGCGCCGGTGTTGGCGGACTCGGTCAGGGCGCCCATGGCCTGGTCGGTGAAGATGTCGTGCAGCCCGTCGAAGGCCAGGTGGTCGCGCAGGGTGACATCGCCGTACTTGAACCCGGCGCGGGACTTTTCGAGCAGGTGCGGGGCCTGGCTCATCGATTCCTGGCCGCCGGCGACGACGACGTCGAACTCGCCCGCGCGGATGAGCTGGTCGGCCATCGCGATCGCGTCGATGCCCGACAGGCACACCTTGTTGATCGTCAGGGCGGGGACGTCCATCGGGATGCCGGCGGCGACGGCGGCCTGCCGGGCCGGGATCTGCCCGGCGCCGGCGGTGAGCACCTGCCCCATGATCACGTACTCGACCTGCTCGGGGGCGACCCCGGCCTTGGCCAGGGCCCCGGCGATGGCGACCCCGCCGAGGTCCGAGCCGGAGAAGTCCTTCAAGGCGCCCTGCAGACGCCCCATCGGGGTCCGGGCTCCGGCAACGATGACAGAACTGGTCACAATGGCTTCTCCGATCCTGTTGGCGAGCAGTGGTATTCGATTACGTTCGTCTCAGACGAGCTCGTCGATGCGGACCTCGAGCGGCGCCGCGGTGGCCGCGAGGACCTCGTCGACGGTGACGCCGGGTGCGAGTTCACGCAGCGCGAGGGTCCCGTCACCCACGACGTCGATCACCGCGAGATCGGTGATGATCCGGTCTACGACACCCTGGCCGGTCAGGGGCAGCGAGCAGGTGTCGACGATCTTCGAATTGCCCTCGCGGTCGGTGTGTTCCATGACCACGATGACCCGGCTGGCGCCGTGCACCAGGTCCATGGCGCCGCCCATGCCCTTGACCATCTTGCCGGGGACCATCCAGTTGGCCAGGTCGCCCGTGCGGGAGACCTGCATGCCGCCGAGCACGGCGGTGTCGATGTGCCCGCCGCGGATCATCCCGAACGACAGTGCCGAATCGAAGAAGGCCGCACCGGGATTGACGGTCACCGTCTCCTTGCCCGCGTTGATCAGGTCCGGGTCGACGTTCTCCTCGGTGGGGTAGGGGCCGGTGCCGAGGATGCCGTTCTCCGAGTGCAACGTCACGTGCACGTCCGGCGGGAGATGGCCGGGGATGAGCGTCGGCAGTCCGATACCGAGATTGACGTACTCGCCGTCGATCATCTCCTCGGCCGCGCGGGCCGCCATCTGATCTCGGGTCCATCCCTTGGTGCCGGTCATCGTGCCGCCCCTTCCGTTGCCTGAACTGTCCGCTTCTCGATCCGCTTGTCCTGCGGACCGGTTTCGACGATGCGCTGCACGAAGATTCCCGGCAGGTGCACCTGGGCGGGATCGAGTTCGCCGGGCTCGACGAGTTCCTCGACCTGCGCGATGGTGACCTTGCCGGCCATCGCGGCCAGCGGATTGAAGTTCATCGCCGTCTTGTCGAAGATCAGGTTGCCCGCGGTGTCGCCCTTGACCGCGTGCACCAGCGCGAAGTCGGCGGTGATGCCCTGCTCCATCACGTACCGCTTGTCGCCGAAGGCCCGGGTCTCCTTCGGCGGGGACGCCACGGCCACCGAGCCGTCGACGTTGTACCGCCACGGCAGTCCGCCGTCGGCGACGGGGGTGCCGACGCCCGCGGGGGTGAAGAAGGCGGGGATGCCGGCGCCGCCGGCCCGCAGCCGCTCGGCGAGGGTGCCCTGCGGGGTGAGCTCGACCTCGAGCTCACCGGCGAGGTACTGACGGGCGAACTCCTTGTTCTCGCCGACGTAGGAGGCGGTCACCCGGCGGATCTGCCGTCCGTTGAGCAGCAGGCCGAGGCCGTGGTCGTCGACACCGCAGTTGTTGGAGAAGACCTCCAGGTCGCCGACGCCGGACTCGACGAGCGCGCGGATCAGGGCGTCGGGGATGCCGCACAACCCGAACCCGCCGACGGCGATCGTCGCGCCGTCGGACACGTCCGCGACGGCCGCCGCGGGCGTACCGAACACTTTCGTTCCCATCAAGACCCCTCTCGAGAATTCGGTCCGTGCGGACCCGGTGCAGGATGTGTTCACTCAATGGACGAGCGCACATCATGTGCTTACCACTACAAACGCCAGGTCCTTCGATTTCAAGACCTTGTCAGAGGCCTTTTCGAGATTGCTCGCCCATCGGAACGTCGTTGCGGCCGACGTTCACTGAGTGGACGTATTCTGGGGGCATGACGGACGAGCAGAGACCTCAGGTGATCGGGCGGGTCGGAGCCCTCCTGCGGGCGATCGCCGGGCACGAACCGGTCGGATCGTCGACGTCCGACCTCGCGCGGGCGACGAGCCTCGCACGGCCGACCGTGCACCGCCTGCTGACCTCGCTCGCCGACGAGGGGCTCGTCGACCGTGACCCGAAGACCGGACGATGGTCGCTGGGACCCGAGCTCTACCTCCTGGGCTCGCTCGCGGCCGGCCGGTACGACATCACCGACCTCGCCCGGGACGTGCTGCGCGATCTCGCGCGGGAGACCGGGGAGAGCGCGTTCCTGTCCGCCCGGCGCGGTGACGAGACCGTGTGCCTCGCCAGTGAGGAGGGCAGCTTCCCCCTGCGCTCCCACGTCCTGCACGTCGGCATCCGGCTGCCGCTCGGGGTCGCGTCCGCGGGACTGGTCATCCTGTCCCATCTCTCGGACCGCGACATCGACGAGTACCTGTCCCGCACCGACCTGACCGCGGAGTGGGGACCGGACCACACCCGGCAGGCGGTCGAGGAACGGATCGTCGCGACGCGCCTGGCCGGCTACTCCACCAATCCCGCTCTGCTCGTGGAAGGGAGCTGGGGGATGGGGGCCGCCGTCTTCGACCACCGCGACGCACCGGTCTGGGCGCTGAGCATCACCGGGGTCGAGAGCCGCTTCCGCGAGGATCGTCGCCCCGAACTCGGGGAACTGTTGCTCCGGCAGGCCCACCGGCTCACCCAGTTGCTGCGCCAGCGCCCCCGGCGCTCCGGGTGAGGGCCCCGAGGTGATCCGCGAGGGGCTGCGGCACCGGCTCGCCGTCCCGGCGTCCAGGCGGCCCGCATTGTCGTCGCGTCAGCCCGGCCCCCGTCCCGTGAGCACCTCGCGGGCCATCTCGGCCAGTTGCGCCGGCCGCCGGGCGAGGGCGTCGACGTCGACGTCCTGGCCGCCCATCGTCCCGGCGCGGAACCTCGCCGCCACACCCTCCGCAATGGCGGCGAGCTTCCACAGCGCGAAGGCCTGGTGGTAGCGCAGGTCGTCGAGATCGCGTCCGGTCGTGTCGGCATACCGGGTGGCGATCGTGTCGACGTCGAGGAAACCGTCGGCGGGATCGGGTGCCCAGCCGATCACGTCGGCCGACGCCCAGGTGGCGGTGAGCCACCCGAGGTCGGCCAGGACGTCGCCGACGGTCCACAGTTCCCAGTCGAGCACCGCCCGGACCTCACCGTCGGGCCCGATCAGCAGGTTGCCCGGCCGGAAGTCGCCGTGCACCAACCCGGTCCACCGTTCGGCGGGCAGATGCCGGGTCAGGAGGTCGTGGACGTCCCACAGGGGACCGGGACCGACACCGCCGTCGGCGAGCTGACGGCTCCAGCGGCGCAACTGGCGCTCGAGGTAGCTGCCGGGTCTGCGCATCTGCGCCAGCGGTCCGGTCGTGGTGTCCACCGCGTGGATCTTCGCGAGGGTGTCCACGATGCTGTGGGAGGCGGCCCGCCGGTGGCGCCGGGGGAGCGCGGCGACCGTCTCGGCATCGTCGAGGACGATGCCGTCGACGTGCGTCATGACGTAGAAGTCCGCCCCCGTCACCGCGTGGTCGGTGCAGTAGCCCAGTACCGGCGGTACCGGCACCGGGCCGCCGGCGAGCAGGTCGAGGATGCGCCACTCCCGCACGACGTCGTGGGCGGAGGAGAGCAGCGTCCCGGTCGGCGGCCGGCGCAGGACCCACCGCGTCCCTGCGTCGTCACGGACCCGGTAGGTCAGATTGGACCGGCCTCCGGTGATCAGTTCGAAGCGCAGCGGCGGTGCGACCGCCGGAAGGTTCTCGACGAACCACGCGGTGACGCGCGCGGCGTCGATTCCGATCGGCTCGCTCGCGGCATTCGACTGGGCCATCGCGCCCCTGCTCTCGGTGGGAAGGCGTGTGTGCGGATCCTTCATGCCTACCTGCCCCGCGCACCGATCGGTGCGTGCCGTGCCGGGCCGACCGAAAGTTCCGGAACACCGTCCACAGGGATGGGATCTCTGCGACCGTGCGAGTATGAGGCCCGTGAACGTCCTCACCAGAAACCACGTACGCGTCACCGGCCGGGCCGGCGCGCCCGTCGTGGTGCTGGCACACGGGTTCGGTTGCGACCAGAACCTGTGGCGGCTGGTGGTGCCGGACTTGGAACGCGACTTCACCGTGGTGCGGTTCGACCACGTGGGGGCGGGCCGATCGGATCTGTCTGCGTGGAGCGCGGAGCGGTACTCGGATCTCGACGGCTACGCCGACGACGTGCTGGCGGTGTGCCGGACGCTGGATCTCGGACCGGTCGTCTTCGTCGGGCATTCGGTGAGCGCGATGATGGGGGTGCTCGCCGCCGCACGCGACCCCGGCGCGTTCGCCGGGCTGGTGCTGCTGGCCCCGTCGCCGTGCTTCGTCGACGATCCCGCCGCCGGGTACCGGGGCGGGTTCAGCGTCGCCGACATCGAGGAGCTGCTGGAGTCGCTGGAGGCGAACTACCTGGGCTGGTCGGGTGCGATGGCGCCCGTCATCATGGGCAATCCGGAACGTCCCGAACTCGGCGAGGAACTGACCGCCGCCTTCTGCCGCACCGATCCGGCGATCGCCCGGGTCTTCGCCCGCGTGACCTTCCTCTCCGACAACCGGGCGGACCTGGCGAACGTGAGTGTTCCGACCGTGGTGGCCCAGTGCTCACGCGACGCGATCGCCCCACCGGAGGTGGGTGCGTTCGTCCATGCGCAGATTCCGAAAAGCCGATTGGTGACGCTGGACGCCACGGGGCACTGCCCGCAGCTCAGTGCTCCGGACGAGACCGTGGCCACGATCGCCGCCTTCGCCGGTTCGGTGGGGTGATGATCCCGACCCGGGAGACGGACGACGGCCGGAACCCGGGCGCCGGGGCGCCGGGGGGCGAGGATCGGGAGATTCGCGCCGCGCTGGCCGAGGACAGCGCCGAGAGCCTGTACGAGAACGCGCCCTGCGGCTACCTGTCCACCCTGCCGGACGGACGCATCGCGAAGATCAACGCGACTCTGCTGCAGTGGCTGGGACTCCGGCGCGACGAGGTGGTTGGCCGGCGGTACTTCTCCGACCTGCTCACGGTCGGCGGCCGCCTCTACCACGAGACCCACTTCGCCCCGCTGCTTCGCATGCAGGGTGAGATCAGCGGCATCGCACTGGAATTGAAGACGGCCGACGGTGCCCGTCTGCCCGTCCTGGTCACTTCGGTGGTCCGGTCCGACGACCACGGGCAGCCGCTGCTGATCCGCACCACCGTCTTCGACGCCCGGGAGCGCCGGGCCTACGAGATCGAGCTGCTGCGCGCCCGCCGGGAAGCCGAGGACGAACGTCGACGACTGCAGCGGCTGACCCGCACCCTCCAGGCGACGTTGCTGCCGCCCGACCTGCCACACGTGCCCGGTCTCGAGGTCGCCGCGCACTACCACATCGCGTCCCCGGACGAGGTCGGCGGCGACTTCTACGATCTGTTCCCGCTCGCTGCCGGCACCTGGGGCCTGTTCCTCGGCGACGTGTGCGGCAAGGGGGCGGCCGCGGCCGTGATGACCTCCGTCGCGCGCTACACCGTGCGTGCCGCGGCCGTCTACGCTTCCGGTCCGGCGGCGGTACTGGCCGACCTGAACACCGTCCTCGTCGAGCGGTACCGCATGCACGATCCGCGGTTCTGCACCGTCGTGTTCGGGACGCTCACCCCCGACGCGTCGCCGGGCAGCTTCCGCGTCACCCTGGCGTCGGGTGGGCACCCGCCGGCTCTGTTGCTGCGCGCCGACGGCAGCGCCGACTACGTACCCATTCCGGGTGGTCAGCTCATCGGGTTGCTACCGCGGGCCCACATCGCCAGCGCGGTCGTCCGGCTGGATCCCGGCGACACCCTGGTGCTCTACACCGACGGTCTCACCGAGGCCCGCAGCGCTCCGGGCGCCGACGAGCGCTACGGCGAGCAGGCTCTGCTCGACTTCGCCCGGAGGCTGGGTCCGGTCACCGCCGGGGAGGCCGTCACCGCCGTCCGCGAACTCCTCGACACCCTGGGCACCGGGGTGGAGGACGACACGGCCGTCCTCGCCGTCCACGCGCCGCGCCGCAGCGTCGGGTCCTGACCCCGGTTCCCGGTCACACGGGGCTGCCGGGAGCGATTGACATCACACCGTCCCCGGCGCACACTATGCAAGCGCTCAGCAACTTGAATCTGACGTCAAGTTATGTGACTCCCTGCTGTGAAGGAGCACCGGATGACCGACGCACCCGCCGCGACGACCCGCGGCGTGGCCACCACCGACGACCTGGTCCTCGCCGAGCGGCGCGGACCGGTCGTCCTGCTCACCCTCAACCGGCCGGCCAAGCTCAACGCCTGGAGCAACGCCCTCGAGGACCGCTACTTCGACCTGCTCGCGCAGGCCGACGACGACCCGCAGGTACGGGCCGTCGTCGTCACCGGCGCCGGCCGCGGATTCTGTTCCGGTGCCGACCTGGACGACCTGCGCCACGTCGCCGACGCCACGGACGACGACCTGGTGCGCCCGCGCCCGCGCGACTTCCCGCTGCACGTCCGCAAGCCGATCGTCGCCGCGATCCGCGGTCCCGTCGCTGGGCTCGGTCTGGTCGAGGCCCTCTACTGTGACGTCCGATTCGGCGACGCGACCGCCCGCTTCACCACAGCGTTCGCGCGCCGCGGACTCATCGCCGAGTACGGCGTCACCTGGCTGCTGCCCCGCGTCGTCGGCCACAGCCGCGCTACGGACCTGCTGCTGTCGAGTCGCATGATCGACGCCGACGAGGCCCACCGGATCGGTCTGCTCGACCACCTGGTCACCACCGGCAGCGTGGTCGACGCGGCCGTCGCCTACGCGACCGACCTCGCTGTCCACTGCTCACCGCGGTCGATGGCGACGATCAAGACGCAGCTGCGCGACGACGCAGACCGGTCCTACCCGGACGCCGTGGTCGCCGCGGACCGCCTGATGGTCGAGGCCTTCCGCGGCCCCGACGTCGCCGAGGGCGTCGCCAGCCACCTCGAGCGGCGCGCCCCCGAGTTCGCCGCCCTGCCCGGGAGCGCCCATGCCACTGCGTGAAACCGTCGGCATCGACCCGGACGCGATCCTGCGCTGGCTGGGCGATCTCGGCATCGAGCACACCGCACCGCTGACCTTCGATCGCATCGGCCTCGGGCAGTCGAACCTGACCTACCTCGTGCAGGACGGCGACGGGCGCCGGTGGGTGCTGCGGCGACCACCGCTCGGACATCTGCTGGCGTCCGCACACGACGTCGCGCGCGAGGCCCGCATCCTCTCGGCGCTCGAGTCCACCGACGTGCCGACACCGACAGTGTTCGGACTCACCGACGATCCGGCGATCAGCGACGTGCCGATGGTGCTCATGGAGTACGTCGACGGACAGGTGGTGGACCGGATGTCCGTCGCGGAGTCCCTGACGCCGGAGCGCCGCCGCCGGATCGGGCTGTCGCTCGCGCGGACGCTCGGCCGCATCCATGCCGTGGACCTCGACAGCACGGGCCTCGCCGCCCTGGCCCGCCCCAAGCCGTATGCCGAGCGGCAGCTGCACCGCTGGGCCGGCCAGTGGGAGAAGTCGAAGACCCGCGAGCTGCCCGAACTCGACGACCTGACCCGCCGGCTCCTGGCCGCGGTGCCTCCGCAGCACGAAACCACCCTGGTGCACGGCGATTTCCATTTGCGCAACGTCATCACCTCGTACGACAGCGGTGACGTCGTCGCGGCGCTGGACTGGGAGCTGTCCACCGTCGGCGACCCGCTCGCCGACGTCGGGTCGCTGTTCGCCTACTGGCCCGAGCCCGGGGAGGACACCGGCGGCGACTTTCCCGCCTCCACCCTCGAGGGTTTCCCCAGCCGCGCCGAACTCGCCGCCGTCTACCTGGACGAGACGGGCCGCGACCCGGCGGCACTGCAGTTCTGGCACGCGCTCGGATTGTGGAAGGTGGCGGTGATCGCGGAAGGCGTGATGCGCCGCGCGCTCGACGAACCGCAGAACAAGGCCGCGGCCGGCACTCCCACGATCGAACGCATCGACGCCCTGGTTCACAAGGCCCGCGAGATCGCCGACGACGCCGGCATCTGACGCCCCGACCCCTCGACACGCAGGAGACGACGATGTCCCCCGACGAGCAGACGACCGCACGCGACCTCTCCGCGCGTGTGAAGACGCTTCTGTCCGAACATGATCCGAGCACAACCCGGCCCGAGGACTTCCTCGGCGCACGATTCGACGCCGGCCTCGCCTGGGTGCACTTCCCGCCGGGCCACGGCGGGCTCGGCCTGCCGCAGAGCCACCAGGCGCAGGTCGAGGCCGAACTGGCCGCCGCCGGCGCGCCCCGGCCTGCCGCCGGCCGCAACGGCATCGGCCTGGGCATGGCCGCCCCCACCATCGCCGCCTTCGGCACCGAGGAACAGAAGAGCCGGTTCCTGCGCCCGATCTACACCGGACAGCACATCTACTGCCAGCTGTTCAGCGAGCCCGGCGCAGGCTCCGACCTGGCCGCCGTCGCGACCCGCGCCGTCCGCGACGGTGACGACTGGATCGTCGACGGCCAGAAGGTGTGGACCTCCGGCGCACAGAACGCGCAGATGGCGATCCTGGTGGCCCGCACCGATCCGTCCGTGCCCAAACACGCAGGGCTGACGTACTTCCTGCTCGACATGAGCGATCCCGGCGTCGACGTGCGGCCGCTGCGGCAGATCACCGGTGAGGCCGAGTTCAACGAGGTGTTCCTCACCGGAGTGCGGGTACCCGACGCCGATCGGCTCGGTGACGAAGGGCAGGGCTGGCGCGTCGCCACCACCACCCTCAACAACGAACGCGTCGCGATCGGCTCCGGTGCGCCCCGCGAGGGCGGCATGATCGGCAAGGTCACCGAGGCCTGGCGCGAGCGCCCCGAGGTGCGCGACCCGGCGCGGCACGACGAGCTGATGCGGCTGTGGGTCGAGGCCGAGGTGACCCGGCTGACCGGCGAACGCCTGCGCCAGCAGCTCGCCGCGGGTCAGCCCGGCCCGGAAGGCTCCGGCATGAAACTCGCATTCGCCCGCCTCGCCCAGACGATCTCCGGCTTCGAGGTGGAACTGCACGGCGAGCAGGGCCTGCGCTACGACGACTGGACCCTGCGCCGGCCCGAATCGGTGGACTTCACCGGCCGCGAACCCGGATACCGGTACCTGCGCGCCAAGGGCAACTCGATCGAGGGCGGCACGTCGGAGATCCTGCGCAACGTCGTCGCCGAGCGGGTGCTCGGGCTGCCGCCGGAACACCGTGTGGACAAGGACATTCCGTGGAAGGACCTGGCGCGATGACCGACCTGCTGTACTCCGACACCGAGGACGCCCTGCGCGACAGCGTCCGTCGCATGCTCACCGAACGCTGCCCTGCGTCCGTCGTGACGACCGCGTACGACGCTGCGCCCGATGACTTCTCGGGCGTGTGGAAGACCGTGGCCGTCGAACTCGGACTGGCCGGACTGCTGGTCCCCGAATCTCTCGGCGGCGGCGGCGCGAGCACCCGCGAGGCCGCGGTCGTCATGGAGGAGATCGGCCGGGCCGCCGCCCCGGTGCCGTACCTGTCGAGCGCGGTGCTCGCCACCGTCGCGCTGCTGCGTGCCGGCGACACCGGGACTGTGCCGGACCTGGCGACCGGTGCCGTCACCGGCGCCCTCGCGGTCCCGCTGTCGACGGGGCCGGACGCCGCGATCACCGGGGTGCGTCGCACCGGCGACGGCCTGACCGGCCGGGTCACCAGCGTTGCCGGAGCACACGAGGCCGACGTGCTCGTCGTCCCCGTCGCGGGCGCTGACGGCCTCGAACTGCACACCGTCCGGTCGGACGCCGCCGGCGTCACCGTGACCCCCGTGCTGTCACTGGACATGACCCGGCCGATCGCCGACATCGAGTTCACCGGGGCAGCCTCCACCCGCGTCGACGACGGCGACGCGGCAGCGGCGGTGGCCGAGGCGCTCCGGTGCGGGGCGGTGCTGCTCGCCTCCGAGCAACTCGGGGTGGCCCAGTGGTGCCTCGAGACGACCGTCGCCTACGTCAAGGAGCGCCGCCAGTTCGGTCGCGCCGTCGGCTCGTACCAGGCGATCAAGCACCGGCTCGCCGACCTGTGGCTCGAGGTGGGCGCCGCGCAGTCGGCCGCCCGGTACGCGGCCGACGCGTACGCGCGCGGCGACGACGACACCGCGATCGCGACCGCCGTCGCCCAGTCGTACTGCAGCGACGTCGCGGTGCACGCCGCCGAGGAGTGCATCCAGTTGCACGGCGGCATCGGAATGACCTGGGAGTACCCGGCGCACCTCTACCTCAAGCGGGCCAAGGCCGATCAGCTCGCGCTCGGCGTCCCGTCCCGGCACCGCGCCCGCCTGGCCGAGCTCGTCGACCTGCCGGTCGCATGAACTCGACTGCGCTGCAACCACACACGAGAGGACAGGTGTCGCGACGATGAGCTGGTACGACGACAGGCCCTGGATGGCGCAGTACGATCCCCGCGTAGCCGAGGCCGGGCCCGTCCCGCGGCGGACCACCCTCGAGGTGTTCGCGGACGCCGTCGCCACGGCGCCGGACGGGCCGGCGATCACGTATCTCGGTGCGGCGCTGACGTATCGGGAGGTCGACGAGCTCAGCGACGGGGTGGCGGCGTACCTGCTCGCGCAGGGATTCCGCAAGGGTGACCGGCTCGCCGTGTACCTGCAGAACGTGCCACAGTTCGTCCTCGCGCTGTTCGGTGCGTGGAAGGCCGGCGGCGCGGTGGTGCCGCTGAACCCGATGTACAAGGACGAGCTCGACCACATCCTCACCGACGCAGGCGTCGTCGCCGTCGTGTGCGGTGAACAGGCGTGGGCGGACCGGGTGGCGGAGCGGTCCGCCGGGGCGGGCGTGACGATCGCGTTGACGGCGAGCGAGCTGGACCTGCAGACCTCGAACGACGAGCGGCTCTTCGCCGGTGTCGAGCGCCGCCGGACCCCGGGTGTCCCCGATCTGCTCGAGGTCGCCCGCGAGTGGGCCGGCCGCCCCGTCCCCGACCCTGGCCTGGTCCCCGACGACATCGCGCTCGTCTCCTACACGTCCGGGACGAGCGGACTGCCCAAGGGTGCCACCAACACCCACGCGAACCTCACCGTCAACTGCGTACTGCTGCGCCTGTACGACGAAATCCCGGCGGGTTCGCCGATCTTCGCGCTCGCGCCGCTGTTCCACATCACCGGGATGGTCGTGCAGCTGCTCACGGCGGTGGATCTGGCCGGTCCGCTGGTCCTGGCTTACCGCTTCGACGCCGGGGTGGTGCTCGACGTCCTGAAGCGGGAGCGGCCCGCGTTCATGGTCGGCCCGTCGACCGCGTTCATGGCGCTGCTGGCACATCCGTCGTTCTCGTCGGACGCGTTCGAGTCGCTGCTGACTCTCAATTCCGGTGGCGCGCCGCTGCCGCCGGCCATCGTCGAACGCTTCCGCGAGCGGACCGGCCTCTACATCCGCAACGGGTACGGCCTGACGGAGACCAGTGCGCCCTGCGTCGTCGTGCCTTCCGGTCGTGAGGCGCCGGTGGATCCGGACTCGGGCACACTGTCCATCGGTCTGCCGCTGCCCACCGCGACGGTGCGCATCGTCGACGAGGACGGCAAGGACCTCGGACCGGGCGAGGTCGGGGAGATCGCCGTCGAGGGGCCGATGGTCGTCCCCGCCTACTGGAATCTGCCCGAGGCCACTGCCCAGTCCATTCCGGGCGGACGGTTGCTGACCGGTGACGTCGGCTTCATGGACGCACAGGGCTGGGTGTACGTCGTCGACCGCAAGAAGGACATGATCAACGCCTCCGGGTTCAAGGTCTGGCCCCGCGAGGTCGAGGACGTGCTCTACCGGCATCCGGCGGTCCGGGAGGCCGCGGTCGTCGGCGTGCCCGACTCCTACCGCGGCGAGTCGGTCGCCGCGTTCGTGAGCCTGCGCCCGGACCAGCAGGTCGACCCGGACGAACTGGTGACCTGGTGCCGCGAGCGGCTGGCCGCATACAAGGCACCCCGGTCGGTCGAGATCCTCGACGAGCTGCCCAAGACCACCAGCGGGAAGATCCTGCGCCGCGAGATGCGCAGGGTCGCATCGTCCTGACCCGAGGAGGAGACACGTGCCGAGCATCGACGAGATCCTGCGCCTGCGCGAGATCGCCCCGGCGACGTTCCGCGCCGCCCCGGTGCCGACCGA
Organism: Rhodococcus sp. NS-SX18; assembly: GCF_057367935.1. Classification (NCBI taxonomy): domain Bacteria; kingdom Bacillati; phylum Actinomycetota; class Actinomycetes; order Mycobacteriales; family Nocardiaceae; genus Rhodococcus; species Rhodococcus sp. NS-SX18. The sequence goes on from NZ_CM170633.1 coordinate 911,554, forward strand.
GATGGAGCGCACCTTCGGCGGTCAGGTCGCGGGGCAGGCGCTCGCCGCGGCGGCACGGACCGTGCCGCAGGAGTTCGGCGTGCACTCGGTGCACGGCCACTTCCTGCGCCCCGGCCGGCCGCTCGAGCCCGCCGACTATCACGTGGACGCCGTGCGGGACGGCGGCAGCTTCCGCACCCGCTACGTCACCGCGGTCCAGGACGGCGAGACCGTGTTCACCCTGACCGCCTCGTTCCACCGCGGTGACGACGGGCACGCCCACCAGACGGCCATGCCGCCCACGACCGGACCGGAGGAGGTCACGGAGAACGGGCGCCCGTGGGCCGCGTGGTACGACTTCCCGGAGTGGGACGACTGGGAACGTCGCTGGCTCCCGGCGGACGAGGCCACACCCGACGCGCCGGCGCGCCGGCGGCTGTGGATCCGGCACCGCACCCCGCTGCCCGACGACCCGGTCCTGCACGCCTGTGCCCTGACCTACTGCAGCGACATGGCGCTGCTCGACATCGCCGTCCTGCCGCATCCCGAAAGGCCGATCCAGGGGGCGTCGCTCGACCACGCGGTGTGGTTCCTGCGGCCGTTCCGGGTGGACGAATGGCTGCTGTTCGATCAGGTGTCGCCGTCGTCCGATTCGGGACGCGCCCTGATCCAGGGACAGATCTTCGACACGACCGGACGACTGGTCGCCGCCGTCGCGCAGGAAGGCATGGTGCGGTTCCACACCGAGCGCGCCGCGGCCGTCGGTGCCGGACGCTCAGAAGGGCGGGATCGATGAACCGCGCCGCGCCCGAGCGCTCGGCCGTCCTCGTCGACTTCGGTGGCGTGCTCACCACGAGCGTGTTCGCCGCGTTCGAGCAGTTCGGCGCGGCACTCGGCGATCCGGGACTGCCGCTGCGGCTGCTCGGCGGCGACCCGGACTCGCGACGGCTGCTCGCCGACCACGAGTCGGGGCGCATCGACGCGGAGGAGTTCGAGCAGGGCTTCGCCGGACGGCTCCGCGCCCACGGAGCTGCCGTGACCGCGGAAGGACTCGCCGCCCGGATGCAGGCCGGGCTGCGGCGCGACGACCGGACGGTGGCCCTCCTCGACGATCTGCGGGCCGCCGGCGTGCCGGTGGCGCTGGTGTCCAACGCCTTCGGACGGGACTGCTACGCGGGCTTCGAGCTGACCGCACTCGCGGACGAGGTGGTGATCTCCGCCGAGGTCGGCATCCGTAAGCCGTCACGCCGGATCTACGCCCTCGCGTGCGAGCGCCTGGGGGTCGCCCCCGAACAGGCCGTCATGATCGACGACCTGCAGCAGAACCTCGACGGAGCGGCGCGGATCGGCATCGCCGGTGTGCTGCACACCGACGCCGACCGCACCCGCTCCGAGCTCGCCGAGCGATTCGGCTTCGTGACGGGGCAGGTGCCCGGCCAGGTGTGAGCCCCGGGCGCGCGGGTACCCGCCACCCATGACCAACGCACATCCTCACGGTCTCGATGCCGCGCCGTCCGGCGCTGCGGGCTCGTCGGACGAGTCGGTCAAGGAGAGGCAGCTGCTGCAGGTGCTGACGAAGGCGGTGAACACCCTCGGTGAGGCCGGGGTACGGTTCGCCGTCGGCGGCGGCTGCGCGGTGTACGCCCGTGGTGGCCCGGCGTCCGACCACGACGTGGACCTGTTCGTCCGCCCGCACGATGTGGACGCCGCGCGGGAGGCGCTCGTCGCCGCCGGCATGCGTCCCGTCGACCCGCCCGAGAACTGGCTGAGCAAGGTCTACGAGGGTGATCACCTCGTGGACCTGATCTTCCGGCCCAACGACCGGGACGTCGACGATTCGATGCTCGCCCGCGCACAGTGGATGCGCATCGGTCCGACCGCGGCGCCGGTGATCAGCGGCACCGACCTGATGAGCGACAAGCTCAACGTGCTCGACGCCCACCGCTGCGACTTCGCGCCGTTGCTGCGTATCGCCCGCGCCCTGCGCGAGCAGGTGGACTGGGGGCAGGTGGCCACCGCGACGGCCGCATCGCCGTACGCCCGCGCCTTCCTCGGCCTGCTCGCCGATCTGGGCATCATCGAACCCGACCCGGAGGCCCGACGATGAGTCACGAACACCCGGAGCACCCGCAGTACGTGGTGGCGCACCTGCACCGCGCCCTGGCCGAGGACCCCCGTACCGCCGAACAGGGCGTGCGCGTCACGATCCGCGGCACCGACGTCCGCCTGACCGGCGAGGTCGCCAGCGCCGCGCGTCGTGACGCGCTGACCGTGGTGGTGCAGGAACAGTTGCCGGGCGTCACCGTCCACAACGACGTGCACGTGGTCGACTCGCGCGACCCCGGAACTTCGGTGGAGGAACTGCGATGAGGATTGCTGCCGTCGGAGACGTACACCTGGCCGAGGACGCCCGCGGGCATCTGCGGCCCGCTCTCGAACACCTGCACGAGCACGCCGATGTGCTGCTGCTCGCCGGCGACCTCACTCGGCACGGCACCGTCGACGAGGCGCGCGTCGTCGCCGACGAGTTCGGCGATCTTGCGGTGCCCGTCGTCGGTGTGCTCGGCAACCACGACTACCACAGCGACGCCGAGGACGAGATCACCGAGCTGCTCCGCGACCGGGGCATCGTCGTGCTCGAGGGGGAGTCGGTCGTCCTCGACGTCGACGGGGCCCGGCTCGGCGTGGCGGGAACCAAGGGGTTCGGCGGGGGTTTCGCGGGCAAGTGCGCGAGCGCGTTCGGTGAGCCGGAGATGAAGCAGTTCGCCGGGCACACCGTGGAACTGGCCGACAGGTTCCGTGGCGCCGTCGCCGAGCTCGACGGTGCCGACGTCCGCGTGGCGCTGCTGCACTATTCGCCGATCAGCGACACCCTGCGCGGCGAGCCCGCCGAGATCTATCCGTTCCTCGGGTCGTATCTGCTGGGCGAGCCGATCGACGAGTTCCACCTCGATCTCGCGGTGCACGGGCACGCACACGCGGGGTGCGAGCGCGGCACGACCCCGGGCGGTGTGCGGGTCCGCAACGTCGCACAGCCGGTCATCCGCACCGCGTACGCGGTGTATCGGTTCGAGAACTGATCGCGCCCGGCCGCGCCGCGGGGCGACCCGGCCGGGCGCGGGGTTCTCAGGAGTCGGCCGTGGTCTTCAGGACGAGTTTGCCGGTGTTGGCACCGTCGAACAGCATGTTGAGTGTGCGTCCGAATGCCTCGACGCCGCCGGTCTCGACCTGTTCACGGGTCACCAGTTCGCCGCGGCGGATCCATTCCGACACGGCAGCCATGCCCTCGGGGAAGCGGTCGAGGTAGTCGAAGACGATGAACCCGGTCATGGATGCCCGGTTCACGAGCAGGGACAGGTAGCGGGACGGGCCCGGCTGCGGGTCGGTCGCGTTGTAGCCGGAGATGGCCCCGCACAACACGACTCGCGCGTGCTTGCGCAGCACGGCCAGCGCCGAGTCGAGCGTCTCCCCGCCGACGTTGTCGAAGTAGATGTCGATCCCGTCCGGTGCGGCGGCGTGCAGCGCCCGGCCCACGGATCCGGCCTTGTAGTCGATGGCGGCGTCGAATCCCAGCTCGTCGGTGAGCCACGCGCACTTCTCGGGTCCGCCGGCGATGCCGATGACGCGGCATCCGCTCAGTTTCGCGATCTGCCCGGCGATGCTGCCGACGGCCCCGGCGGCGCCCGACACGAGCACGGTGTCGCCGGGCTTCATCCGCCCCACGTCGACGAGCCCGAAATATGCCGTCATGCCGGGGAATCCGAGTGCACCCAGCCACACCGGCGGCGGCGCGAGGGACTCGTCGACCGCGACGACGCCGCTGCCGTCGGAGACGGCGTAGTCGCACACGCCGAAGTGCCCGGAGACGAGCTGTCCTTCCTTGTAGCCGTCGTGGCGGGATTCGTGTACCCGCCCGACGGCGTGGGCGCGCATGACCTCACCGATCCCGACCGGCGGGACGTACGACCGGACGTCGTTCAGCCATCCGCGCATGGCGGGGTCGAGGGAGACGTACTCGACGCGGACGGTGAACTCGCCGTCGGCCGGCTGCGGGACCGGGGCGCTGGTGACCTCCCATGTGGAGTCGTCGGGGCGGCCGACCGGTCGTCGTGCCAGTCGGACCTGCCTGTTCACGGACGCCATACGTCTTCCTTTCGATTGCAGAAAAGCCCTGCTGCGGTGCGGTGATTCGGATGTGCGGCGGTCGTCCCGGTCAGTTGAATTCGACGCCGGATTCAACTATACACGGTGGGTGACCGGGATCACCCCGTCGCCGCCGGATGCCCCGAGAACGGAAGGTCGACTTAACGCCTCTCCTTCCCTGAAGGCAGGAGATTCCCGGCTCAGACCGCAACCGCACCACCACCCGGAGGGAGGTGATCCGCTTGACTCACGTCGTCGACACCGGTGTGGCCACGCTCCGCCACAGCCAGAATCACTCTGGCAGCGTTCCGGTCCCGGCACGCGGTATGCCCGCACGCCCAGCACCGGAAGACACGTTCCCCGAGTCCGAGGCGTTGCTTGGCTCTCGCGAAACACCTCGAACACGTCATGGTCGTGTACGCGGGCCGCACCGACACCACCTTCCGGCCGGCCCGCCTGCCCTGCTCGAGCAACTCCCGTTTCACCGTCGCGATCGCGGCATCGGCGGCCGTGCGCGCCATCGTCGACCTCGACAGGAACCGGGGTCGGAAATCCTCCACCGCGACCAGATGATGCGCCTCGACCACGGCCCTGGCCCAGATCCGGCCGTCGTGCCGGTTCTGCCGGGCCGCCTTCTTCTGCACCTTCGCGGCCCGGGTACGGGCCCGGCGATAGCCCCTCGAGGGTGGGTGCCCCTTCCCCCGGCGGCGCCGCGCCATCGTCCGCTGCGCTCTCGCCACCTCCGCCGCACACCGTTTCCGGTGCCCGTGCTGCGGCAGATCGAAACGCTCCTCGGTGGCCGTCGCGGTGCGGGCCACGCCCCAGTCGATCCCGACCGCGCTGCCCGGGTCGGCGGCCGGGATCGGCTCGGCCTCGCAGGTCACCACGAACGAGGCATACCAGTGCCCCAGGCAATCGCGGGTGATGCGCACACTCGACGGCTCCGACGGCAACGCCCGCGACCACACCACCGGGATACTCACACCTTTGGGCAGCACCAACCGGCCGTCCCGGAGCCGGAACCCGCGGCGGGTGTACTCGAGCGACGGCAGGGTCTTCCTCCGCGCCTTGAACCGCGGCCGGCCCCGGCCCGGGGCCGTGCACGACGCGTCGAGCGCCTGCGCGTAGGTGCGCAGCATCTGCTGCTGGGCGACCTGGGAGCCGTCCCGCAACCACGACGAGCGGGCCCGCGCCTCGGTCAACTGCTTGGCCAGCTTCCCGAACGTCGGCCGGCGACCGGCCTTGTGTTGGTGCACCGCCTCGTTCCACAGGAACCGGCAGCGATGCCACTCCTGCATCAGTGCATGTTCGGCGGTGGTGCCCGGCCGCAACCGGTAGTTGTAGCGCACCACCTCGATCCCCATGCCCGGCACGCTAACCGACCCCACCGACAGGTGTGCCCGACCCCACCACTCCCCCCGAAAGGAGGACGGCGCTTCCTCTCCCTCGTGAACGAGGCAGTATCCGCGCCGCACATCAGATGACACGCGAGTTCGACACGGTCCCCACCGACTCCGACGCCCTCGAGGCCGCGCTCACCGGGATCCGGCGGGTGCAGGAAGCGCACTGGCCGCCGGAGGTGCCGCAGACGGTGGAGTACCCGATCGACGAGCGCGCGCTCGTGGACTACCTGCGGCACTGGGCGCACGTGCGCCCGCATGCCCCCGCGATCGAGTTCTACGGTCGCACGGTCGGTTACGCCGAGTACGACGACCTCTCCGACCGGTTCGCCGGCTGGCTGCTCGCCCGAGGCGCCCGGGCCGGCGACCGGGTCGGTGTCCACCTCGGCAACTGTCCGCAGTTCCACGTCGCGATGCTCGGCATCCTCAAGATCGGCGCCGTCCACGTACCCGTGAACCCGATGCTGCGCGAACACGAACTCGCCCACGAGCTCGCCGACGCCGGCGTCACGATCCTGCTCACGCAGCCCGAACTGCTCCCGCTGGTGGAGGTGGTCCGACCGCGCACGCCGGTGCGCCACGTCGCCGTCACTGCCCTCGGCGACATGCTCACCGGTACGAGGCCGGGGGAGGTGCCGCCACCCTTCCCGGTCACCGATTCCGCCGCCGGCGACTGGGCGAGCATCCTCGACAGTCCCCGCGCACCCGCCGTCGCGACGGACCCGGACGCGCTCGCCGCGCTGAACTACACCGGCGGCACCACCGGCATGCCGAAGGGCTGCGAGCACACCCAGTGGCACATGGTCTACACCGCGGCTGCGGCCACCGTCGGCGGCGGCCGGCGGGTGGGGGAGACCACCGTGGTGCTCAACTACCTGCCCATGTTCTGGATCGCCGGTGAGGTCTTCGGCATCCTCAACCCTCTCGTCAACGGCGGCTCCGTGGTGCTGATGACCCGATGGGACGCGGACGCCGCGCTGGCTCTCGTCGAGCGGCACGGCGTCACCAGCACGGTCGGCACCGTCGACAACTATGTCGAACTCATGGACGCGCCCGGCTTCGACGGGAACCGCGCCGCCACGCTCGACAACGCCATGGCGGTGTCGTTCGTGCTGAAGCTCGACCCGGCGATCCGCCGGCGATGGCGCGACGCGACCGGTCACACCCTGCGGGAGGCGAGCTACGGCATGACCGAGACGAACACCGCCGACACCTTCACTCTCGGTTTCCAGGACGGCGACTTCGACCTCGCGAGCGAGCCGGTGTTCTGTGGCCTGCCCGTGCCGGGCACCGACATCCTGATTGTCGACGAGGCGGGTGCCCCGGTGCCGCTCGGTGAGACCGGGCAGATCGTCGTGCGCAGCCCCTCGGTGACCACCGGGTACTACCGCAACGCCGAGGCTACCGCGGACGCGTTCCAGGGCGACTGGCTGCGCACCGGCGACGTCGGCCGGTTCGACGAGCGCGGTGCGCTGCACTATCTCGCCCGCAACAAGGAGATGATCAAGACCAACGGGATGAGCGTCTTCCCCGCCGAGGTCGAGGCGCTGCTGCGCATGCACCCGGGGGTCGCGACGGTCGCGGTGGTCCCCAGGTCCGATCCGGACAGAGGGCAGGTCGCGTTCGCGTTCGTCCAGCCGGTCCCCGGCGCGACCGTCACGGCCGGCGAACTCACGGCGTGGGCGCGCGAGAACATGGCGGGTTACAAGGTGCCGATCGTCGAACTCGTCGAGGCGATGCCCATGACGGCCACCGGCAAGATCCGCAAAGGCGATCTGTTTGCGCGGGCGGAGGGGAGTCACTAGGGAGCGGGGTTCCGGGCCGGCGGGTGACGCACCCCAACCGGCTGCAATGATTGGTAGGCTAACCAAACCAAGGGTAGCCTGAGCTATCTTCTTGTGCGATCGATCCCATCCGCGGCTGCGGCCCCCGAGCACGGAAGAGCGACCATGACCGACCGCTCCTGCAACGACAGCGGTGACTCGCCGTCGCCGGACGGCGAACCACCGGAACTCCTCGACCTCGTCGGGATCGGATTCGGACCCGCCAATCTCGCATTGGCGATCGCCGTCGAAGAGCACAATGCCGAAGCCCCGCACGACCCCGTGCGGGCCCGGTTCTTCGACCGGCAGCCCGCGTTCGCCTGGCATCCCGGAATGCTCCTCGAGGGCTCGACCATGCAGATCGCCTTCCCGAAGGACCTGGTCACCTTCCGCAACCCCACGAGCCCCTACACCTTCTTCGCCTACCTGCACGACCGGGGCCGGCTCGTCGACTTCGTCAACCACCAGACGTTCTTCCCCACCCGGCACGAGTTCCAGGACTACCTGCAGTGGGCGGCCGCCCGCGTCGACGCCGACGTGCGGTACGGCACCGAGGTCGTCGCCGTCGAGGCCGTACGCGACCCGGCGGGCATCGCCGACCGCCTCGCCGTCCACGCCGCCGACGGCACCGTCGTACACGCCCGCAACATCGTCGTCGGCGTGGGGTTGCGGCCCCGCATCCCCCCGTGGGCCACCGAGAGCGTGCGGTGCTTCCACAACCACCGGTTCCTGTTCCATCTGGCCGAGATGCCCGCGCCCGTGCACCAGCGGTTCGTCGTCGTCGGTGCCGGCCAGAGCGCTGCCGAGGTGGTGCAGTACCTGCACGACCACTATCCGCAGGCCGAGGTGCACAACGTGTTCGCCCGCTTCGGCTACAGCCCCGCCGACGACAGCCCGTTCGCCAACCGCATCTTCGATCCGGCCACGGTCGACGAACTGCACGCCGCACCCGAGGCGGAGCGGGAGCGACTGCTGGCCCTGCACCGCAGCACCAACTACTCCGTCGTCGACCCCGACCTCATCGCGGCGCTGTACGCGGCCGAGTACCGCGAGCGCGTCGGCGGCCGGCGTCGGCTGTTCATGCGGCGCGCGTCCGAGGTCGGCGCCGTCACCGAGACGGCCACCGGAATCGAGGTGGACGTGCGCAGCACACTCGACGGGCTCACCGACACCCTGACGTGCGACGCCGTGGTCCTCGCCACCGGATTCGACGCCGCCCCGCTGCCACCGCTGCTCGGCGCTCTCGCTCCCGAGTCGTCGCCGCTGCGCACGGTCGACCGGGACTACCGCCTGCCCACCGCGGGCGACGTCCGGGCGGGGATCTATCTCCAGGGCGGCACCGAGAAGACCCACGGGCTGACGGCCTCGCTGCTGTCGAACGTGGCGATCCGGTCCGGGGAGATCCTCGGATCCGTCCTCGAGCAGCGCGACGGAAAACTACCAGCGGGTCATGACCGGGCCCCGGACCTTGCTAGGGTACGGGAGCAGCACACCTATGCGACAAGTGAGGCGAGATGAGCACGAATCCTTTTGACGACGAAGACGGCCGCTTCTACGTCCTCATGAACGACGAGGAGCAGTACTCGCTGTGGCCGACTTTCTCCGAGGTGCCGCAGGGGTGGCGCGTGGTGTTCGGGGAGGAGTCGCGTGCAGCGTGCGTCGAGTACGTGGAGAAGAACTGGACCGACATGCGGCCGAAGAGCCTGCGTGACGCCATGGAAGCCGACGAGAAGGCGCGCAACGCCGGCGCCTGACCGTCCGAGGTAACGCGTGGACGAGAGTCACGCCGCGGGTGCGCCACCCGCGGGGTGACTCTCGTGGCGTTTCGACGCCCGGTACGGACGGACCAACCGGACGCGCCGCAACTGCGGCCGGCGCAGCGATCCCGCCCGCAGCACGCTGCGCGGATGCCGGACCGTGCGGGCCAGCCATTCGCCGAGCGTCACCCCCGCCGCCAGCGCACACCCGATGCCGAACGCCGAGAACAGCGCGGTCAGTCCGAGCAGCAGTTCGCTGCCGATCACCGCATACAGGCCCCGGTACAACGACAGGCCCGGCAGCAGCGGGGTGATACCGGCGACCGCCACCACCAACGGTGGGGTCAGCGCCCGTCGCGCCATCAGGCCACCGGCGAAACCGACCACCGTCGCGGCCGTCGCCGACGAGATGATCGGGCCCACCGCGAACTCCATCGACATCAGGAACACGAGGCTGCCTGCCGCACCGCCGAGCGCGGCAGCCGTCAGCGCCCGCCGCTCGGCGTAGCACGCCAGCGCATAGAACAGCGCCGACGCCGCACCGGCGAGAACCTTCACCGGCAGAGCGGTCGCCGTGGGCAGCGCATCGTTGCTGATCACCGGTAACTCCGCGCCCAGCGCCTCCATCACCTTCAGCGCCGTCGCCACGCCGGCGATGATCCCGCCCGTCATCATCACCAGTTCGAAGAACCGCGCCGACGCGGTGATCGGCGCTCCGGTGATCGCGTCCTGCACCGAACCGACCAGCGACAAGCCCGACAGCAGCACCGTCACGCCGGCCGCGATGATCAGGCCCGGCGGCACGTCGACACCCAACGGCTCGCGCAGGTTGAACAACAGGATCGCGGGCGTCGCGGCGATGATGCCGCCGACGACGTGCTGGAAGAAGAACGGCAGGCCCATGCCGTTGAGGACACGGTTCGTCCGGTCGATGACCGCTGTCGACGCGAACGCCATCGCCGCCACGAGCACGCCACCACCGAGCAGCACCGAGATCGACGCGGCCATTGCCGCCCACGCGAACGTCGCCATCCAGCGGTGGTACGGGTGCGGCGCCGTCGTGATCGCCAGCAGATCCTCGCGGGCCTGCGCCGGCGAGATCGCCTCCCGCCGGATGCGCCGGGTCAACCGGTCCACCGCGGCCAGCCGCGTGAAGTCCATCGACCGGTACTGCACGACGCGCATCGTGCTCGCCGGCGGCATCGTCGGCCCCCGGTACGCCGAGAGGACGATCGAGTTGTAGGTCACGTCGACGTCGCACTGGGCCAGGCCGTACGTCGCGGCGACGAAACGCACCTGCTCGGAGGTGTCGATCGCACCGGTGCCCGCGGCCAGCATCACCTCGCCGACGCGGACGGCGACGTCGAGCGCCTCGGCGACCGTCGCGTCATCGGTCAGGTCGATCGGCTGCAGCGGCGCCGGCGCCTCGGTGATGGTGTCCAGTGTCGCCCGGCGGTCGAGGACGAGCTTTCCGAAGGCGGTTGCCATCGTTCCCACCGCTGTGCGCTCCCAACTCTGTCGTCGTCGATGTCGGCCGTCCCGGCCACCAATCCACCGTAACGAACCGGGGGGTGGCATGCCCGGCCCGGTGTCTCGGTATGATTGGCGCGCTCGACTGCCTCCTTAGCTCAGTGGTAGAGCACTCGCCTTGTAAGCGAGCGGTCGTCAGTTCAATCCTGACAGGGGGCTCCACCAGCGGCGCCGGGGCATCCGCGCCGTTCCCGGTCGGACGCGACAGCAATTGCATCCGCATCCGACTGCGGGGCGCGCGGATCCGCTCAGGTCTCGCTGTCCGGGTGGATCGGTGAGGCGCGCAACCCGGTCTCGTCGCTCTCGTCCGCGGCGACCTCGAACACCTGCAACGGCGTGTTCGGGGGAGGGGCGTCCTCGGTTCGATCGGGCACCGCTGTCGCAGAGACGGCAGGCGACGACTCGATCCGGCGGCGGATCTCCGCGAGCAGGGCGTCGGTCGGCACCCGGGTCAGATCGGGTCCGGCACCGGATTCCGGCATCTCCGTCACGGTGATCACCCCCGGAGCTCGTGACGACGTGTCGACCGATTCTCTCAGAGCGCCCGACGGTGGATCACCGGTTTGCGGAGGCGTTGCGCATCGCGCGCCGGGCCTGCTCCTCGGTGAAGTTCGGCGTCACGCGCAGTTCCTCGAGGGGGACCTCGCGTGCGGCGCTGCGGACCTCGACGCGCACGGGATCGCCGGTCGTGTCGTCGGTGAGGCCGAGAGGAGCGCCGCGCTCGCCCTGGAGGTACTTGTCGCCCCACTGCTTCAGCGCGAGAACCACGGGGAGCAGGTCGCGGCCCTTCTCGGTGAGTACGTACTCGTACCGCGTCCGCTGCCCGGGTTCCTTGTAAGGCCGACGCTCGAACAGGCCCTCGGCGGTCAGTTCGCGCAGCCGGGCAGCCGCGACAGCCTCGGTGATCCCGACGCGGCGGGTGAAGTCGTCGAACCGCCTGGTGCCGTAGTAGGCCTCGCGCAGGATCAGCATCGCCGAGCGGGTTCCCACCATGTCCATCGCCTTGGCGATCGAGCACTGGGTGGTCTGCCAGGCATCGCGATCGGCGAGAAAACCGTCCAACCGGGCCGCATCCATACGCCCATCCTAAGTGACTTGCTCGCGGCATAGTCAGGCCCGGCGGCCTGTCGTCGGCACTGAGGCCGTCGGCTACCTGCGCGACGGACGTCAGTGAGGCACCTCACAGGGTGCAACCGTGGAACTGTGGGTAACACCTACCATGTACCGCTCGATGATCTTGGTGACGCCCTCGTCGTGCACCCTGCGGCACTGGGCGTCGTTCGTCTCCGTCCCCCGCGGAGACGAAGGATCGTCACACGACACATTGGAGGTAGGAATGGTTCTCGGTTCCCTCGCTGCAACGCTGTTCACTCTGCTCGCCGGTCTCGGCATTCTGCTCTGATCCATCACGCCTCGGGCGCTCCCACCTCGGGGTGGGAGCGCCCGAGGCGTTCCTGGGGTCCGAAGCCGAAGACAGGTGATGCGGCACCGACCGGTATTCCGGCTCGCCCCTCACCTACCGTTGTTGCCGTTGCCGTTGCCGTTGCCGTTGCCGTTGCCGTTGCCGTTGCCGCCACCGCCGTTGCCGTTGTTGCGACCCGGGTTGCCGTTGCTGTTACCTGGATCCTCGTTGCTGCTCCCGCTGCCGGACTTCGGCGCGACCGACGGCACGAGCGGAGCCGGCGCGGGGACGGTGGTGAAGGCGGGGGCCGGGTTCGCATCGGTGGTGACAGGTGAACTGGGGTCGCCGACCGGCATCGGGGAGGTGACGGGAACGCTGCTCGTCCCCGGCGTGGCGATCGACGGTGTATCACTGCCCCGGCCCCAGGCCAGCAGGAGCAGAGCGGCGACAGCGACGGCCACGACACCGAGAGTGAGCAGGATCCGGCGGCGACCGGAGTCGGGAGTGGGGACCGTGTCGAGCATTGCACGAGTCGTGACAGGCGAGGGCGGACCGGCAACGGGGAAAGCCGAGGTCGGCGCGTGGATCACCTCGGTCACCGGATCGCCGGGACGGCGGTCGAGCAGTGCGGCGAGCATGTCCCGGGCACTGGTGAAGCGTTGTCCGGGATCGCGTGCCATCGCCCGCTCGATCACGGCCACGAGTCCGGGGTCGGCATCCGGTCGCACCGCGGCCAGCGGGGGCGGCGGCCCTTGGGTGATCGCGCGCGCCAGCGCCAGCAGGTTGTCGTAGTCGTAGGGCTTGCGCCCAGTCAGCGCCTCGTACCCCACGGCCCCGACGGCATACAGATCGTCGTGCGGGCTCGCCGGTGCGCCGGCGAGCCGATCGGGACTCAGGTAGGCGACGGTTCCGACGAGTTCGCCGGTGCGGGTGTAGTCCTCGCCGGCGCTCTTGGCGATGCCGAAATCGGTCACCTTCACCGCTCCGGCCTCGGTGAAGAGGATATTGGCCGGCTTGATGTCACGGTGGAGGATCCCGGCCTCGTGCGCTGCGGCGACGGCGGCTGTCACGTCGCTCAGGATGGTCCGCACTCGGTCCTGTGGCATCGGGCCGAGAGCGATCTCGTCGGCGAGGGTGTTGCCCGGCAAGCGTTCCATCACGATGTAGGGCACGCCGGCGTCCTCACCGCTGTCGTGTACCGCGACGATGCGCGGATCGGTGAGCGTTGCCGCCGCCCGTGCCTCGGCCTCGAAGCGTCGGCGCACGTCGGGCCGGCCGAACTCGCTGCGCAGCACCTTCACCGCGACGGGTCGCCGAAGCCGGGTGTCCCATCCGTCTCTGATCTCGCCCATCCCGCCGCAGCCCAGGATGCCGCGCAACTCGTAGCGGCCGGCGAGCAGTTCGGGGACGGTCATGCCTCCGACGTTAGTGCGGTGCCGGCGGTGGTACCGGGTGAGCGACAGCCGTCCGGGCCGCGTGACGTCGCGGGCGTCCGCAACCGATCAGCTGGCGGCGGCACACCCAGCCGCTGCCGCGTCCCGCAACTCGTCGACGGATACGCCCGCAACCGCCGCCGCGGCGGCCGTCCCACCGAACAGGGTGCCGACCAGCCCGTGCGACGGCCGAACACCCGCACCGGCGTGGAACAAGCCCTCGACCGGCCCCGTCGCGCCGAGCCGGGTGAACGTCTGGGTCGGGGTGAACGCCGGGCCGTACGACACGCCGCCGGTGCAGTGCATGAAGCGTTCGGCGGTGACGGGTGTCCCCGTCTCCTCGTGGACTATGGAATCGGCCAGGCCGGGGACCGTGCGCTCGGCAGAGTGCACCAGCCGGTCGCGAAGCTGACGTCGTCTCGCGTCGTAGCGCGGGGTCGAACCGCTTCCCGGCGCGATACCCCACCAGGAGTGCTGTGCGGGTGCCGGGCCGATCAGCTGGACATTGGTCTGTCCGGGTGCGCACAGCCGGGGGTTGTCCGGATCGGCGAGGCTCGCGATCCACAGCCCGGAGGACGTGGCCGGGGGAAGCTCGCCCGCCCGGAGCGCGGCGTACTCGGCATCGAAGTCGTCCGTGTCGGTGACGAGACGGGTCGCGTTCGGATAGCCCTCGGCGGCGAGGTCCCGGTCCAGGATCAGGTAGACGACGGCGAGCGGCAGGGCCAGCTCGTAGCTCCGCACCCGCCGGAGGAGCCGAGGTGGCACACGATCAGGCGGCAGCAGCGACAGGTAGGTCTGCTGGATGTCCACCGCCGACACGACTGCGGGAGCGAGAATCTCGCGTCCGGGCCCCGGTACGGTGTCGAGCGAGGCGTCCTGTACGCGTACGCCACGAACCTTGTTGCCGCCGAGAAGGATACGGCTCACCTCCGTGCCGAGCAGCACGTCGCCACCGTGGCGGCGCACCACCTCTGCGAGACCCTCCGAGACGACCCGCGATCCGCCTTGCGGGTACGACAGGCCCTCGAGGTAGGAGTGGATCATCCGGGCTGCCACCGGCAGCGACAGCCGCGACGGCGCCACGGCCAGACTGCCGATCGTCCAACCGAGCAGTGCGGTGGTGAGTTGCGGAGAGGCGTGCAGATGACGCAGGTAGCCGCCGGCGGTCGTGCGGCCGTGACGGAGCAGACCGCGCAGCCGCCACGGCAGCTGCGGCAGCTCCCGCAGGTGCGGCCGCTCCGCGATCCGTTCCAGCTCCTCGGTGAGCAGTTCGACGGTGGTGAGGAATTCGTCGATCGTTCGTCGCTCGGCCGGAAATGCTTCGTACAGAGTGTTTTGGAAAGCCTCCATACCCTTCGGGACCGCCAGTTCGCGATCCCCGTTCAGCAGCCGGAACATCCCCGCGGGATCGAACTCCCGGAAGCTCACGTCCACACCCAGCGGTCCCAGTGCATGCCGCACCGGCGCCTCGGAGGTGTAGTGCAGTCCGATGTCGAATTCGTAGCCGCCGTGGGTGAATGCGGACATGTGACCGCCCGGCTGCGTGCGGGCATCGGCCACCAGCGCCCGGCGTCCCGTCGCCGCCAGATACGCTGCAGTCGTGAGCCCGCCGGGGCCGGCCCCGACGACGACCACGTCGTAGTCGTTACGTTCTTCCATGCTGACCTCCGATGTGCGGACATCGCCGGCTCGGGGTGTTGTTCAGTGAGACCGGATCTCCCGGGTGGACGGGTGACCCACCCGGACGAAGGTGACGAACGCGGCGACGATCCCGATGACGCTGCCCACGATTCCCAGCCCCAGGACGATGCGCGTCACGAGCGGCCAGTCGAACGAGGCCTCGCCGAAGTCGAACGGGAACACCTGCCAGATCTTCAGCAGCGCCAGCAGGGCGACCGTCGTGGTGACCGCGTCTCCCAGCGCCTTGAACCACACGGGATCCCACATCAGGTACAGGAGATTGGCGACCAGGCTGACCAGGATCGAGGCGTTGACCAAGCCGATGACGGAGCGGGTGTCCTCGGTGAGGAACGGCACGGCCTCCCAGCCCGGCCACACGTTCGCGGCATACAGCACCACCGCGTTGAGGAGCACCGCGACGAGATACCCGAATCGCCGGGCGGCGACCGGGGAGCGCGGGCGGGCCGGTGTCATGGCGACCTCCCCTCGGTCGGAACCGTCTTCCACGCTAATCCCGGCGTCGGGGTCCGCATCAGGGGAGAAAGTCACCGTTCGGCCGATGAGTTTGCCGCCGCTCGGTGGTCGGAACAGGTACGGCATCGTTCGCAGTGAGGAGTCAGCACCATGTTGGACCGTTCCTTTTCCAGTTTCGCCGTCGACGACGTGGCGGCGGCCGCGAAGTTCTACGGCGACGTACTCGGCATCTCCGTGTCGGAGGAGCACGGGATGCTGCACCTGCACCTCGACGGCGGACGCGACACGTTGATCTATCCGAAGGAGGACCACACTCCGGCCACCTACACGATCCTCGACTTTCCCGTTCGCGACCTCGAGAAGGTGGTGGACGAACTCGCCGCTCGCGGTGTCCGGTTCGAGCGCTACGAGGGGGTCGACGACAGGGGCATCTTCCGTCGGGTCGGCCCGCCGATCGCGTGGTTCCGGGACCCGGCGGGCAACATCCTCGCCGTCCTCGAGACGGACGAGTCTCCGGACGAGGAACGGGTTCGTGCGCTGATCGAGGAGCACACCGCGGCTCGTAACGCCAAGGACGTCGATCGGCTCGCCGCGTGCTACGTCCCCGGTGCGACGGTGTTCGACCTGGCACCGCCGCTGCGCAAGACCGCTCCCGCTCCGCAGGTCTGGGCATCGTGGTTCGCGGGGTTCGACGGCCCTCTCGACTGTGAGGTGAAGGACCTGCACGTCGAGACGGCCGGCGACGTCGCGTTCTGTCACGCACTGTCGCGGCTGGGAGCGACCCAGCACGGAGGGCCGCGCTTCGATCTGTGGTTCCGCGTCACGTTCGGTCTACGCCGCGTCGAGGGGTCGTGGCGGATTGCCCACGAGCACGAGTCCACTCCGTTCCATATGGACGGCACGTTCCGGGCCGTCACGGATCTGCAGGAGTGAGGGGATCAGTCCGGCGCGCGCAGTTCGTGCCTGCCGCTGTTGGCCGAGCCACCCGAGCCGCTGCGCAGCCACCGGCCGGGCAGCTTGCCCGCGAGATCGCCCAGCGGGCCCACCGCCTCGCGGAGGAGTTCGGCGGTCTCCTGCAGCACGTCGATGCTGGTGCTCATCCGATGGATCGTGGGGGTCAGTTGCACCAGCGTCTCGGACAGCGACACGATCTGATCGAGCGGACCGCCCTTGGCGAGCAGGCGTTCGAGGGCGCCCTGTTCGGCGAGGAGGGTGTCGAGCACCCCGCCCTGCTCGAGGGCCCGCTCGACCAGGCCACCGGGCTGGAGGGCGACGTCGACGATCCCTCCGGGAGCCGTGAGCCGTTCGACGGGTCCGCTCTCGGCGAGCAGACGCTCGAGTGGGCCGCTGGGGGCGGTGAGCCGATCGAGGAGGCCGCCGCTCGACAGCAGGCGGTCCAGGGCTCCGTCCTCGGCGAGGACCTTCTCGAGCGGACCACCGGGCGCGGTCACCCGGTCGAGGGCACCGCCGGGTTCGAGGAGCCGGTCGAGGGGGCCGCCGGGGGCGGTGAGCCGGTCTACCGGTCCGCCGGGAGCGAGGAGGCGGTCCAGCGGTCCGCCGGGACGCAGCGCCTGGCCGAGCGGACGGTCGTCGGCGGCCAGCACGGAGACCTGTTGCAGCAGGCCGAGCGGTCCCCGTGGGCTCGCGACGCCGACCGCGTTCAGCCCCGCGTACGTCTGGGGGGAGACCGCCAGCCGGACGGTCCCGATGACGCCTTCGGCGACGCCGAGGGCCGAGTCCGCCGCAGCGAAGCCGAGACGGACGGGGAACGCGAGCGCGGACGCCAGACTCATGCCTGTCACTGTAACCGGCGCAACAGTGCGGCTCGGCGGGACGAGCCGCCGCGGGTCCTCAGGAAACGCGGCGCGCGCCCACCCGGGCGTACACCTCGGTGCAGTCGCAGCGCTGAGCGAGTTCGGAGCAGTCGATCACCAGCACGTGCCGCACCCGGGAGGTGTCGAAGCAGTCGGGATCGGTGCAGTCCACGGTAGTCGTCGCGTGCACGACGAGGGTGCCGTGACAGTGGTCGAGATCGGATCGGCACGCCCGGCACGTCATGGGCGGGACCTCCTTCGCGGTGGCTGTCTTCGTCCCGTCATAGCATCACGCGCCGACAACATGGTGGACGTGCGGGGCGTGTCCGGCCGGATCAGCGCCTCCGACGGCGGGCGAGGACGGCGACGGCCAGCACCCCGGCGACCACTCCGACCCCGGCCGCGATCCACCAGCCGCGTGCGTTCCCGGACCCGGGCACCGTCACCGCGACGGGTTCGGAGGTCGCGCCCGCCGCGCCGGGCGCGCCGGAGTAGACCGCGGTGATCGTGTGGCTTCCGGCGCCGGAGAGGCGATGCTCGACGGTGGCGCGGCCGTCGACGACCGCCACCGGCGGACCCAGGTCGGTGCCGCCGTCCCGGAACAGCACCGTGCCGCCCTCGACGTCCGGCGTCACCGTCGCCGTGAGGGTGACGACCGTGCCGTCGTCGACCACCTCCGGGGCATCGACGGTGACCGTCGCGGGTACCTCGGCGACGTCGGAGATCGTGATGACCGCGAGCGGACCGGCGCCGGCGTTGAGGGGCCCGGTCATCGTGTCCCGCGGCGAGCAGCGTGTCGGTCCCCACTGGGTGGAGCCGAGGAACGTGGCCTGGGTGAGCGAGGTGTTGTAGTTGGCGTCGTCGTCGACCAGGCCCGCGGCGCCTGCGGTGCGGAGCATCGGCGTGATCACGCCCGCGTCGCCCGCGATCATGGTCACCTCCACCGCGGGGAGCCGGAACCAGCTGTCGCCGACGGGGCTGGGGGTGCCGTTGAGCTGCAATTGCGTCTTGGGCGCCCGGATCCCGGCCTCGCCCTCGGTGCCGGATGTGGGGCTGTTGCCGATGACCTCGTTGTTCCCGGACAGGCGCAGGATCGTGCCCGCAGGGTCGGGGACGCCGTCCTCGTTCACCCGCAGCACGCCGGGCGGCACGTTGTCCAGGTTGAAGGCGGTTCCGGGCACGACCGTCGCGTCGACGAACGTCGCGTTGGCGGGGATCGCGAAGTCGTTCTTCAGTCGGGAGACGCTGCGGGTGGTGGCGCCGCGGCTCGAGTCCGGATACGCGACGGGGGCCGTCTGGATGCGGTAGCTGAACCGCTCACCCGGACGGACCCGGGCGGGCGCGTCCACCGTCGCGGACGATCCGAGCAGCTCGTCGACGTCGATCACCGACCGCACCCGGCACGCGATCCCGAACGAGACCTCGACCTCCTCCGCGGCCGCGGGCGGGCAGGCCACGGCCAGGGACACGGCGACGGCGGCGGCCGACGCCGCCCCGCGGTGCACCCACCTCGGCGACACGGACGGCTCCTCACGATGCGGACACGTCCATGATCCCTGATCGCCGCACCCCGACGGTCCGGATTCGGCAGGGCCGGCCGTACAGGAAGTTCCCAGGTTTCTCGCAGCGACATGCCAGGGGTCTCCGGGAGAATCGGCGCCGTGACCGACAAGACCCCCGAGGCCCGGATCCTGATCGTCGACGACGAGCCGAACATCGTCGAACTGCTCGCGGTGAGCCTGAAATTCCAGGGTTTCGAGGTCGAGACGGCGAGCAACGGCGCCGAGGGGCTCGACCGGGCCCGGGCGTTCCGGCCGGACGCGGTGATCCTGGACGTCATGATGCCCGGGATGGACGGGTTCGGGATGCTGCGCCGGCTCCGGGCCGACGGTTCGGCCGCGCCGGTGTTGTTCCTGACGGCGAAGACCGCCGTGGAGGACAAGGTGTCCGGCCTGACCCTGGGCGCGGACGACTACGTCACCAAGCCGTTCAGCCTCGAGGAGGTCATCGCCCGGCTGCGGGTGATCCTGCGACGGGCCGGAAAGGTCTCCGCGGACGAACGCTCGGCCCGCATCACCTTCGCCGACATCGAACTCGACGACGACACCCACGAGGTGTGGAAGGCCGGCCGGCCGGTGTCGCTCTCACCCACCGAGTTCACCCTGCTGCGGTATTTCATGGTCAATGCGGGCACGGTTCTCAGCAAGCCGCGGATCCTCGACCACGTGTGGAGCTACGACTTCGGCGGGGAGGTCGGCGTCGTGGAGTCGTACGTCTCCTATCTGCGGCGCAAGGTCGACACCGGCGACACCCCGTTGATCCACACCCTGCGCGGGGTCGGATACGTCATGCGGGAACACCGGGAGTGAGCCGCATACGGCCGCTGCCGCTGCGGCTGACGCTGGTCGCGGCGCTGGTGGCGTTGTCGGGGCTGGGACTGCTGGCGTCCGGGGTGGCGGTGACGTCCGCCTTGCAGAGTTCGCTGCTCGCCCGGACCGATCAGGACCTGCACACCGCGGCTCGGACGTGGGCCAAGCCGCCCGGCGCCGGCCGCGACCTACCGCCGCCGGATGCCCCGAGTTCGAACCGGCCGCCGAGCCCGTTCTATGTGCGGGTCGTCGGCCCCGACGGGTCGGAGCGGTTCGTCGTCAACGACGAGTCCACGTCGCCGGCGCTGCCCGGTGAGCCGGTGTGGGAGCCGCAGACCGTGGGTTCCGCCGACGGGTCCGACGTGCGCTGGCGGGTGGTGTCGACCCAGAGCGCCGGGGGCATCGTGACCACCGTCGGTGTCACCCTGGTCTCGATCGAGGACACCGTCGATCGGCTCGTCGTGCTGCAGATCGGTATCGGCGCCGCGGTGCTGTTCGTGCTCGGGGTGGCCGGGTACTTCGTGGTGCGGCGCAGTCTGCGTCCGCTGAAGGAGGTCGAACACACCGCGGCGGCGATCGCGGGCGGGGATCTGCACCGGCGGGTTCCCGAGCGGGACCCGCGCACCGAGGTCGGGCGGCTGTCGGTGGCGCTGAACGGCATGCTCGGCCAGATCCAGGAAGCCTTCGCGGCGACGGCGGCGTCGGAGGAATCCGCCCGCAGATCCGAGGAGAAGATGCGCCGGTTCGTCGCCGACGCCGGCCACGAGTTGCGCACCCCGCTCACCACGATCCGCGGGTTCGCCGAGCTCTACCGTCAGGGCGCGAGCAGTGACACCGCAATGCTGATGGGCCGCATCGAGAGCGAGTCCCGGCGGATGGGCCTGCTGGTGGAGGATCTGCTCGTGCTGGCCCGCCTCGACGCCCAGCGGCCGCTCGAGCAGAACCCGGTCGACCTGCTCGCGCTGGCCGCCGATGCTGTGCACGATGCGCGGGCCGTCGCGCCGGAGCGGACTGTGGAGCTCGAGGTGTTCGACGGTCCCGGAACCCCGGAGGTGCTCGGCGACGACGCGCGGCTGCGGCAGGTGCTGGGGAATCTCGTCACCAATGCCCTCACCCACACCCCGGCCGGCGCGCACGTCACCGTCCGGGTCGGCACCGCCGGACCCGACGCGGTGCTCGAGGTCGTCGACACCGGCCCCGGCCTGAACGAGGCGGACCGCGCCCGGGTCTTCGAGCGCTTCTACCGCGCCGACGCGTCGCGTGCCCGTTCGTCGGGCGGCAGCGGTCTCGGGTTGTCGATCGTCGCGGCGCTGGTGACGGCCCACGGCGGCCGGGTGGAGGTGGATTCCGCGCCGGGCGCCGGGTCGACGTTCCGGGTGCTGATCCCGCGGATCCCGGTGGAGTGACGGTCCGTCCCTGAGCTACGGTGACGTAACTGACTTTCGAGTAAGGAGACGTCGTGGGACTGTCGGGGACGGCGCAGCGCGCCTTGCGCAACGCCTGGGCGCTGTTCGTCGGCGACGGAATCGAACCGCGGCACGCCACCGCGTCCGTCGTCGTCGCCGACGGACCGCACCGTACCCTGCGCCGCTACGGTGAGTCCGACGCGGGTGCCCCCGTCCTGCTCGTGCCGCCGCTCGCCGCGCCCGCGCGCTGCTACGACCTGCGGCCCGGGCAGAGTCTCGTGCAGCATCTCGTCGAGGCCGGCCGCAACGTCCACGTCCTCGACTTCGGCACCATGGACCGCTCCGACCGGCATCTCGGTTTCGAACACTGGGTCGACGACATCGTGCCCGAGGCGATCGCGCGGGTCGCCGAACTGTGCGGCGGTCGCGACGTCGACCTGGCCGCCTGGAGCCTCGGCGGAACCCTGTGCCTGCTCACCGCGGCCGCCCATCCCGGGCTGCCGATTCGCTCGATCACCGCGTTCGGCACGCCGATCGACTACGAGCGCATCCCCTTCCTCGGGCCGGCCCGGCACCTCGGCCGCATCGTGGGCGAGCCCGCCCTCACGGCCGTGACCCATCTGCTCGGGGGCGTGCCCGCCCCGCTGGTGCAGCTCGGTTACCGGGCCACCGCCCTCGAACGCGAACTGACCCGGCCGTGGTTCGTCGCCCGCAACCTCGCCGACGCCGGCACCCTCGCCCGGATGGAGGCGATCGACCGGTTCCAGGCCGACATGCCCGGCTACCCGGGCCGGCTGTTCCATCAGATGGCGATGCGCCTCACGGTCGCGAACGAACTCGCGACGGGCCGGGTCCGGTTCGAGGACCGGACGATCGACCTCGCCGACGTCACCGTGCCCGTGCTCGCACTCGCCGGCAGCGACGACGTGCTCGCACCCGTCCCGGCCGTCGAGGCGATCGGCCGGGTGCTGCCCGGATCGCCCCACGTGCGATTCGAGGTCGTGCCCGGCAGCCACCTCGGACTGCTCGCCGGCCTTGCCGCCCGCGGCACGTCGTGGGCGCATTTCACCGAGTTCCTCGACGACCCGGCGGCACCGGTGCCGCCGGGGACCGCAGGGTCAGGCGGGGACGTGGTCCGCGTGCCCGAGTTCCCGTAGCGCGGCCTTCAGCTTCGCCTGGGCCTCGTCGAGCGACTCCGGCGACGGGTCCTTCTCGGCCTTGCTGATGTCGAAGTCACCGAGGTCGTACGCGGGGAAGACGTGCAGGTGCAGGTGCGGCACCTCGAGACCGGCGACGAGCAGTCCCGCGCGCGGCGCGCCGAACGCCGAGCACACCGCCCGGCCCATGATGCGGGCGACGTTGTGGACCTTGTCCCACAGCTCGTCGTCGACGTTCTGCCAGTGATCCACCTCCTGCCGCGGCACCACGAGCACGTGGCCCTGGTTCACGGGGTTGATGGTCAGGAAGACGACGACGTCGTCGTCCTGCCACACGAACCGGCCCGGCAGGTCGCCGGCGATGATCATGCTGAACACGGAAGCCATACCGGGGAGAATAGGCGGACCGCCGCAGCCGGCGCCTCTCGTATCCTCGTCGCATGCCGTCGCCGCCGCCATCCCGGACGGGACCGCTGCGCGCGCTCGTCACCGACCTGATCGACCGGCACCTGCGCACCGTCGCGGCGGGGGAGCGCCGCGTGGTCGGGCTCTGCGGCCCACCTGGCGCCGGCAAGAGCACCGCCGCCGACCTGCTCGTCGACCTCCTGCGCGACGCCGGCATCGCCGCCGCCGCCGCTCCGATGGACGGCTTCCACCTGTCCGGCCACCGGCTCGACGCCCACGGCACCCGATCCCGCAAAGGCGCGCCCGAGACGTTCGACGTCGGCGGATTCGCGGCCCTGCTGCGCCGGATCCGCGACGACCGCACGGAGACCGTTCACGCACCCGAGTACTCGCGCCGCCTCCACGAACCGATCGCCGCGTTCCACGAGATCACCCCCGAGACCCGCGTCGTCGTCACCGAGGGCAACTACCTGCTCCTCGCGGACGGCGGATGGGAGCGCATCCGCCCGCTGCTCGACCTCGTCGTCTACCTCGACGCACCCGACGACGAGCTCGAGTCCCGCCTCGCCCGGCGCCACCGGGCCACCGGATCGACCGCCGCCGAGGCCGCCGAGTGGGTACGCACGGTCGACCTGCCCAACGCGCGCACCGTCGCGCAGACCCGTGATCGCGCCGACCTGGTGTGGTGCCCGGTCGAGGGAACGGGACGGGACGCGGGAGCAGCCCGGTAGCACCGGGCGGTCCCGTCGTCCGTCCCGGCCGTGGGGCGCCGATGCGTCGGTCCGTGGCCCCGGACCGGTCCCGTAACCTGTCCTGCGTGCGCGTACTCGTTATCGGCTCCGGTGCCCGTGAACATGCCCTCGTCCTGGCCCTGACCCGCGATCCCGGCGTGACGGCCGTGCTGGCAGCGCCCGGCAATGCCGGCATCGGCCGGATCGCCGAACAGCTTCCGGTCGACGCCGCGTCCGCCGAGGACGTCGTCGCGCTCGCGAAGGCACAGGACGTCGACCTCGTGGTGATCGGCCCGGAGGTGCCGCTGGTCCTCGGTGTCGCCGACGCCGTGCGCGCCGCGGGCATCGCCTGCTTCGGTCCGTCCGCGGCGGCCGCCCGCATCGAGGGCTCGAAGGCGTTCGCCAAGGACGTCATGAAGACCGCCGGGGTCCGCACCGCGCACAGCGAGGTCGTCGACAATCCCGCCGATCTCGACGAGAAGCTCGACCGCTTCGGCCCCACCTGGGTGGTCAAGGACGACGGGCTCGCCGCCGGCAAGGGCGTCGTCGTCACCACCGACCGGGCCGCCGCCCGCGACCACGCCGCGGAGATCCTCGAGAACGGGCACCCCGTGCTGCTCGAATCGTTCCTCGACGGCCCGGAGGTCTCGCTGTTCTGTCTCGTCGACGGCGAGACCGTCGTGCCGCTGCTGCCTGCACAGGACCACAAGCGCGTCGGCGACGGCGACACCGGCCCCAACACCGGCGGCATGGGGGCCTACACGCCGCTGCCGTGGCTGCCGCAGGGCATGGTCGACACGATCGTCGCGGACGTCGTGGAGCCCGTCGCTGCCGAGATGGTCCGCCGCGGATGCGGTTTCACGGGCTTGCTGTACGCCGGCCTGGCCATCGGCAAGGACGGCCCGGCCGTCGTCGAATTCAACTGCCGCTTCGGTGATCCCGAGACCCAGGCCGTGCTCGCCCTGCTCGAGTCGCCGCTCGGCGAGGTGCTGAACGCGGTCGCGACCGGCACCCTGGCCGAGCTGCCCCCGCTGCGCTGGCGCGACGGCGCCGCCGTCACCGTGGTGCTGGCGGCCGAGTACTACCCGGCCAGCCCCCGCACCGGCGACGTGGTCACCGGCGCCGACGCGCAGGGAGTGCTGCACGCCGGCACCAGGATCGCCGACGGCGCGGTCGTCTCGGCCGGCGGGCGTGTCCTCAGCGTCGTCGGCACGGGCGCCGACCTGTCCGCCGCCCGCGACGAGGCGTATGCCACGCTCGCCGGCATCAAGCTGCCGGGTGGGCACTTCCGCAAGGACATCGGTCTCGCCGCCGTCGAGGGACGCATCGCGATCCCGTCCTAGGGACGCATCCGCGCGGTGCCCGGACACGGGCGCGCTCTGTTCGGCGCGCGGGTGTCCGTCGAACGAGCTGACGTCGCGACGGTGGGTCGGTGCACGCCCACCGGCGGACATCCGGCGAGCGCGAGCGGCTAACGTCTGAGGTCGTGCGCTTCGAATCCCGACGATCCCGGATCCAGACCTTCCACGTCATGGACGTGTGGAAGGCGGCCACCGAGCGGCAGCGCAGCCACGGCGACGTGCTGAGCCTGGCGGCAGGTCAGCCGTCCACGCCGGCACCCGCCCCGGTGCTGCGCGCCACCCGTCGTGCCCTCGACGACGAGCTGCTCGGCTACACCGAGACGTTCGGGATCCTGCCGCTGCGCGAGGCGATCGCCGGCTACCACCGCGACCGCTACAGCGTCGACGTCGGCGCCGACGACGTGGTCGTCACGACCGGATCCTCCGGGGCGTTCACCCTGCTGTTCCTGGCTGCCTTCGACGTCGGCGACACGGTCGTCGTCGCCCGGCCCGGCTACCCCGCCTACCGCAACACCCTCGCCGCCCTCGGTTGCCGGGTGGTCGAGCTGGACTGCGGACCGCACACCCGTTACCAGCCGACCGTCGAGATGCTCGAGGCCCTCGACGGTCCGATCGCCGGACTCGTCGTCGCCAGCCCCGCCAACCCCACCGGCACCATGATCGAGCCGGCCGAGCTGGCCGCGCTCGCTCGCTGGTGCGACGACCACGACGCGCTGCTCATCTCCGACGAGATCTACCACGGCATCGAGTTCGGAACGCACGGTGCACCCGCCACGAGCTGCGCGTGGGAGACCTCCCGCGACGCCGTGGTGATCGGCTCCGTGTCGAAGTACTTCTCGATGACCGGGTGGCGGCTCGGCTGGATGCTCGTACCGGAGGGACTGCGCCCGCCGTTGCAGCGCCTGGCCTCCAACATGACAGTGTGCCCGCCGGCGATCTCCCAGTACGCGGCCGTCGATGCGTTCGGTGCGGAGGCCCGGGCCGAGCTCGACGGACACGTCACGCGGTACGCGGCCAACCGCGAGCTGCTGCTCCGGGGCCTACCGGAGCTGGATGTCACCGAGCTCGCACCCGCCGACGGTGCCTTCTACGTCTACGCCGACATCGACCACCTGCTCCCGGACGGCGAGAACTCCACCCGCTGGTGTGCTCGGCTGCTGCAGGAGACCGGGGTGGCGCTCGCGCCGGGCGTCGACTTCGACACAGTGCACGGCGATCGGACCGTCCGGCTGTCCTTCGCCGGGGCCACCGCGGACGTGCAGGAGGCGCTGGAACGGCTGCGCACCTGGCTACCCGGATCGTGACGAAACCCGACAGATTGGTCCTACCTGCGAGTATTCGGGCCGTTTCCCTCAGGCGTGACCACGGGGACTGGCACCATGACAAGGGTGTCGATCGCAGCCACCCCCAAGGGCGAACGGCGCCGCCAGGCGCTCGTCGCGGCGGCGGCCGACCTGATCCTCGAGGGCGGGATCGATGCCGTCAGGCACCGCGCCGTCGCGCACCGGGCCGGACTTCCGCTCGCCTCCACCACGTACTACTTCCATTCCCTCGACGACCTCGTCGCGAGCGCGGTCCAGCACAACGGCCGGCGTGAACTCGACGTCATGCGCTCGCGCGTGCAGTGCGTCCCCCCGAGCGACCGCGGACCCGAGTCCACCGCGGACCTGATCGTCGACCTGCTTGTCGGGCCCGGCGGGGTGGGCGAGATCGAACGCGAGCGTCTCATCGCCCGCTACGAGCGGTGCGTCGCCACCGCCCGCCACCCCGAGCTGCGCGACGTCCAGCAGGAGCTGCGCGCGCAGATCGAGCAGCTGCTCACAGACCTGCTGCAACGGTGCGGACGGTCGGTGCACGAGCCGCAGCTGCGGCGGCTCGTCGCGGTCGTCGACGGTGCCGTGCTCGGCGCGCTCGGCGATCTCGACCCCGATCCGCGGGCCCTCGCGCGGTGCATCCTGCCCGGCGTCCTGGAGGGGGTGGCACCGCCTGCCGAACAGGAGGCGTGACGGGGCGCCGTAAACTGACGTCCTGTGAGTCGCATCCCGAACGTCCTTGCCACCCGTTACGCCAGCCCGGACCTGACAGCGCTGTGGTCGCCGGAGCACAAGATCGTGCTCGAGCGCCAGCTGTGGCTGGCGGTCCTGCGGGCGCAGGCGGAGCTCGGTATCGACGTTCCGCAGGAGGCGCTCGCCGACTACGAGCGCGTGCTCGAGCAGGTCGACCTCGAGTCCATCGCGGCGCGTGAGCGCGTCACCCGCCACGACGTGAAGGCCCGTATCGAGGAGTTCAACGCACTCGCCGGCCACGAACACGTGCACAAGGGCATGACCAGCCGCGACCTCACCGAGAACGTCGAGCAGCTGCAGATCCTGCGCTCGCTCGAGCACGTGCACGCCCACGGTGTCGCGATCGCCGCGCGGCTGGCCGAACGCGCCGCCGAGTACTCGCCGCTGGTGATGGCGGGCCGGTCGCACAACGTCGCGGCGCAGGCCACCACGCTCGGCAAGCGGTTCGCGTCCGCCGCCGACGAGCTGCTCATCGCGCTCACCCGGTTGCGCGAGCTGATCGCCCGGTATCCGCTGCGCGGCATCAAGGGCCCCATGGGCACCGCGCAGGACATGCTCGACCTGCTCGGCGGGGACGCCGACAAGCTCGCGCGCCTCGAGACGAAGGTCGCCGAGCACCTCGGCTTCGCGAACGTGCTCACCAGCGTCGGCCAGGTCTATCCGCGCTCGCTGGACCACGACGTGCTCTCCGCGCTCGTGCAGGTCGCGGCCGGGCCGTCGTCGTTCGCCCACACCATCCGCCTGATGGCCGGGCACGAACTCGTCACCGAAGGCTTCCAGCCGGGCCAGGTCGGCTCGTCCGCGATGCCGCACAAGATGAACACCCGTTCCTGCGAGCGGGTCAACGGCCTGCAGGTGGTGCTGCGCGGGTACGCGTCGATGGCCGCCGAGCTCGCCGGCGCGCAGTGGAACGAGGGCGACGTGTTCTGCTCGGTCGTGCGGCGCGTCGCACTGCCCGACGCGTTCTTCGCCCTCGACGGCCTGATGGAGACGTTCCTGACCGTCCTCGCCGAGTTCGGTGCCTACCCGGCGGTGATCGAGAAGGAACTCAACCGCTACCTGCCGTTCCTGGCGACCACGAAGGTGCTGATGGCGTCGGTGCGCGCGGGCGTGGGCCGCGAGACGGCGCACGAGGTCATCAAGGAGCATGCGGTCGCCGTGGCACTGGCGATGCGCGAGCAGGGCCGCGAGCCGGACCTGCTGGACCGGCTGGCCGCCGACGAGCGGCTGCCACTGGATCGAGCGGCTCTCGACGCCGCGCTGGCCGACCGGTCGGCGTTCGTCGGTGCCGCACAGGCGCAGGTCGCCACCGTCGTTGCGGCGGTGCAGGACCTCGTCGAGCAGTACCCGGACGCCGCGAAGTACGCGCCGGCGCCGATCCTGTAGGGATCGTCCGGGAAAGGGCTGCCGGGGGGATTTGTCAGATGGGGGTAGCCGAAATGCAGGGGAGAAGATGTTGGCCGGGAAGCCGGGTAATGCCGTACGGATCCGAGATGCGGTGCGGACGCGAGCCGCGCTGCTCGACGCCGCGACGGAGGTGTTCCTCCGCGACGGGTACGCCGCGGCGGCGACCGAGGAGATCGTCGCCGTCGCGGGCGTGACCCGCGGGGCGCTCTACCATCACTTCGCGAACAAGCGGGATCTGTTCCGCGGTGTCGTGGAGCGGATGCAGGTGGAGACCGAGGAGACGCTCGCGGCGATCGAGGGCAGCGATCCGTGGGAATCGTTCACCGCCGCGGTGCTGGCCTCGCTCGACGTCGTGTACGACCCGGCGATCCGGCGACTGCTGCTCATCGAGGCTCCCGCGGTGCTGGGCTGGGCGGAGGTCCGGGAGGGGCACCGCAAGAACACCATCATGATCACCGAGCGCGCGCTGCGGGCCATCGCGCGGCGCAGCGGCGAGCCGGCCCCGCAGTCGTCGGCGCTGGCGCACATGATCGTCGCGGCCGTCGAGGAGGCCATGCTCTACCTCGCCCACAGCGACGACCCGGTCCGGGAACGACCGGAGGTGCAGGCGCAGTTGCTGCAGCTCCTCGAAGGCGTCCGGCGGCCGGCCCCCGTTCAGGAGAGTGCGTGAGCGACTGCGTGTTCTGCGCGATCGTCGCCGGCGCCGCGCCGGCGAGCATCGTGTTGGACGAGCCGGATGTGCTGGCGTTCATGGATATTCGTCCGTTCACGCCGGGGCACCTGCTGGTGATCCCCAAGCGCCATGCATCCGGCCTCGCGCACCTCGCTCCGCAGGACGGCGCGCAGGTGTTCGACGCGGGCCGGCGCATCGCGACCGCGCTGCGGGCGAGTTCGCTTCCCATCGACGGGGTCAACCTCTTCCTGGCCGACGGCGTCGCCGCCGGCCAGGAAGTGTTCCACGTGCACCTGCACGTCGTTCCGCGTCGTCGCGGCGACGGCTTCGGTCTGCGGGCCGTGCCACGCACCCCGAACCGCACCGTGCTCGACGGCACCGCCGAGACCGTGCGGGCAGCGCTGGCCGAGGCCGGGGGCAGCGCCGGCTGAGACCGGATCCTCCGGACTCACCCGGCCAGATCGTCCGGGCCCACTTCGTCGTCACGCCATGCCGATGCGCTGATCCCCTGGCTCGACCGCAGCCACAGGATGCCGACGGCGAGGGCCAGGACGAGCGAGCCGACGAGGACGAGCGCGCGGGCGGACGAACGCCCGCGCGCGCCGAGCAGGATCTCCGGAGAAGGGGAGGAATCGGTCACCGCACCATCCTGCCTCATCCCTGATGCGGCGGACATGTGCGCGACGGGCGACCCGGCACGCAACTGCATTGCCCTCGTCCCCCGGGCGCGGGAGACTGTCCGGGGACGGTGACCCGGGGAGTCGCTCGTCGGCCTGCCGCACACGATCGGCTACGCGCGCGGTCCGGTGCCGCATCGCCGGTAACCAGCCGCACCACCCGAGAGGAGACGACCGTGTCCGCTCGAATGTCCCTGCACCCGGGGATTCACGGATATGCGCGCGGCGACTTCACGGCCGTGCGGCAGGCGTTCGCCGAGAACTTCTCCCGCCGTAGGGAGTTGGGTGCCGCCTGCTGCGTCTACTACCGCGGCGAGAAGGTGGTCGATCTGTGGGGCGGAGTACGGGACAAGGCGACCGGCGCACCGTGGGAGCGGGACACCATGGCACTGGTCTTCTCCGCTACGAAGGGGATGGCCGCCGTGACCGTCGCGCTGGCCCATTCCCGCGGCTGGCTCGATTTCGACGAGCGCGTCTGCACCTACTGGCCCGAGTTCGCGCAGAACGGCAAGGAACGGATCACCGTCCGCCAACTGCTGGCCCACCAGGCGGGACTGTTCGGCTTCGACGAACCGGTGGATGCCGGGGTCATCGCCGATCCGGACCGGCTGGCCGCGATCATGGCCCGCCAGAGGCCGGAGTGGGAGCCGGGGGAGCGGCAGGCCTACCACGCGATCAGCCTCGGCTTCTATCAGGGGGAACTCGTTCGCCGGGTCGACCCGCAGCATCGCACGCTGGGGCAGGTCTTCCAGGACGAGATCGCGACGCCGCTGGGTCTGGAGTTCTACATCCGCCTCCCGGCATCCGTTCCCGACACCCGACTGGCCCCGCTCGTGATGCGGAATCCCTTCCTGAACATCGCCGAGTTGTCGCCGCGACTGTTTCCGGCGTTCCTGAACAAGCGGTCGGTGTTCTACCGCTCGTTGGTCGCCAATCCGGGAACGCTCGTGGCACTGGACCCGGACACGATCTACGCGCGCGATCTGGAGGCGCCGTCCGGCGGAGGCGTGGGCACGGCACGCGCCCTGGCGCACACCTACGGTGTCCTGGCCACCGGCGGTGCCGAACTCGGGATGCGCCCGGACACGCTGCACGAACTGACGGCCCCGCCGGTGCCGCCCCGACACGGATTCCACGACGCGTGCGTGCTCGGGGACATCCGGTTCTCCCTCGGTTTCATGCGCCCGAGTCCGGACTGGTCTTTCGGTGGGCCCCGGTCGTTCGGCGCGCCCGGTGCCGGCGGCTCCTTCGGCTACGCCGATCCGGACGCCGGGATCGGCTACGGGTACGTCTGCAACCGTATGGGCAAGTCTCGAAACGATCCGCGCGACGTCGCCTTACGTGCCGCGATGACCAGCGCCGTCGGGTCGACCTGATCCGGACGGTTGCGTACCAGGCGCCTCGGTCGAAAGAGCCTTCCGGAAAGGGGTTTCGGAGTCAGGCCTTCGCCATCGCGGTGGGATGCGGTTCGGTGTCGACACCGGGTATCCCGCGCCCGCGCAGGGACGCGCCGGCCGTCTCGGCCACGAAGTACAACGCGACGAGACCGACGACGCACGCGCCCATCATGTAGAAGGCGGGGACGAGGTCGTTCCCGGTCCGCTCCACCAGCCACTCGTTGACCGCCGGGGCGGTCCCGCCGAACAGCGACGTCGAGACGTTGTAGGCGATCGCGAAGCCGGCGAAGCGCACGTGGGTCGGGAACATGGCCGGGAAGGTCGCCGAGATGGTCGACAGCTGCAGCACGTACAGCAGGCCGAGGACCGTGAAGGCGACGATCGCCCAGGCGAAGCTCACGGCCATGAGCATGTACATCGGGATCGCGAGCAACAGCAGCCCGCCCATCGAGATCAGCCACATCGGCTTGCGGCCGATCCGGTCGGACAGCGAGCCCGCGAACGGGATGACCGCCATCATGGCGAGCTGCCCGATGACGACGAGGGACAGCGAGGCGGTGCTCGACAGACCGATGCGGTTCTCGAGGTAGGTCGGCATGTAGCTCAGCAGGGTGTAGTTGCAGACGTTGAGCGCGACGACCAGACCCATGAGCGTCACGATCGGCTTCCAGTACTGCGAGAGCAGGCTCCTGAACTGCGTGCCGGTGTCCTGCTCGACCTCCCCCTCGGCCTCGAGTTCGCGGAACACCGGGGTGTCCTCGAGCTTCGACCGCAGGTACAGCCCGACGAGGGCGAGGGGTCCGGCGACGAAGAACGGCAGGCGCCAGCCCCATGTGCTCATGAACGCGTCGGTGGAGACCAGATCGATGGACAGCACGATGAGCGCGCCGAACGAGAAGCCGGCGAGGGTGCCGAACTCGAGGAAGCTGCCGAAGAACCCGCGCTTACGGTCGGGGGAGTACTCGGCCATGAAGGTCGCCGCGCCGCCGTACTCGCCGCCGGTGGAGAAGCCCTGGATCATGCGGAGCAGCACCAGCAGCAGCGGTGCCCAGAAGCCGATGGAGGCGTACGAGGGAATGGCGCCGAGCAGGACGGTCGCAGTGCCCATCAGGATGATCGTCAGCGCGAGCACCTGGCGGCGTCCGAGCCGGTCGCCGAGGGGGCCCCACACCAGCCCGCCGAGCGGACGTACGAGGAAGGACACGGCGAAGACACCCAGGGTGAGCAGCGTGGCCGATTCCAGGTCGCCGGGGAAGAACGAGTCGGCGATGTAGGTGGCGGTGTAGGCGTAGACGCCGTAGTCGAACCACTCGGTGAAGTTGCCCATGGCCGAGGCGCTGATCGCGCGCCGCAGATGACCGGGTCGGACCTCGGATTGCACGTCGGTATCGCCGGTGGGTCTCAAGACACATCCCTTCGTTCGGACAACCGTTCCGGCGTACCCAATGGGCGGCCGTCCGATTCGTTCGATGTGCACTGAGAGGTAGTTCGTTACCCTTCCGTAATTTTTCTCCTGCGGGTTCCCGCATGGTGGGAGCGTGGATCCGTCGATCGGCGCCCAGGGCTCGCGTGCCTAGTGTTGATCGAGGGCGCCGGCGCGCAGCGCGGCGGCATTGATGCGGGTCAGCACGTCGTGCAATTCCTCGAGCTCGGCGAGGCTCACCCCGAGCCGGCGCACCACCGTTTCGGGCACCGCTTCCGCCCGATTCCGCAGTGCACGTCCCGCGTCGGTGAGGTCGACGACCAGTTGACGCTCGTCCTGGGGGCTTCGGGTGCGGGTGATCAGACCGAGCGACTCGAGCCGCTTGAGAAGCGGGGACAGGGTGGGCGAGTCCAGTTGGAGGGCCCGGCCGATCTCCTTCACCGACATCGGCGCGTCCCCCCACAGTGCCAGCATCACCAGGTACTGCGGGTGGGTCAGGCCGAGCGGCTCGAGCACCGGCCGGTACACCGAGAGCACCGCGCGGTTGGTGACGGACAGGGCGAAGCAGACCTGACGGTCGAGGGCGAGGGGGTCGGCCGTTGCCCTCGACGACCCGGCTTCGGTCCCGGCCGAGGGGGGGCGGGCCTCCGTGCTCATGGCCTCGATGCTACCCAACCGGGCACCTGCCGACGACGGTCGCCGGGCGGGCCGGAAAGCGCCGCCGCACCGTGTCGTATGCCGCTGCCCGATGCCGGGCCGGGATGGAGTCCCCGCGAGGTGGCATCGCCCCATGGGTGATGCCTCCGAAACGACTGTCGGGCAGTCGATTACCGGACGAACGGGTATCAGTTTCCTCGGTGTGTGAATCAGATTGCATCACAATGTAATTCGACCTCTGCGGAGGCGTGCCGTGGGGGGCGTCCGGGCCGACGGGCACCGCTTCGGCGGATACGCGGCGCAGAAGGCGCACCGTCGCTCATCCGGCTCGGTTCGCCTTCCATGTCCGGTAGCGATCCGGCAGGCACACCGCGCACGGGCGGTAGCCGGCTGCGACGGCGTCGCATTCGCCGGCGAAGAAGACCCGGTCCTGGACGTAGCCGCCGCGCGCGATTGCCCGCCGTGCCGCGCGGCAGTCGAGTCGTCCGTAGATCCGGCCGCGGCGGTGTCCGCCCAGGGTGCCGGGGGCTGCGCTGAGGTAGGGATGTCCGTCGCTCCCGACGAGCGTGTAGTAGGTCACCGTGCGTCGTGCAGGACGAGGCCGAGGGTGTGACGGACGCCGGCGCGCACGGTGCTGACCCCGTGCCGGACGGGGGAGCGGGTCCAGCCGCGCGTGGATCGGGTGGGCCGGTCGCGGGTGGTGAAGATCAAGGCGTGACCCTGCTGCAGCACCGTGACCGTGCCCCGGGACTGGGCCCGGGCGCGTTGTTCGACGAGCAGGAACTCGCCGCCGAGGTGGTCGTGGCCGGGTCGGTCGAGGCCGATCACCACCTGCAGCGGGAACACCAGGTCGCCGTAGAGATCGCGGTGCAGGGCGTTCCAGTCGCCGGCGGTGTAGCGGAGCAGGATCGGCGTCGGCCGGGTCTGGCCCGCGGCGTGGCAGGCGTCGAGCCAGTCGCCGAACTCGTCGGGCCACGGCGCCGGATCGCCGAGCCGCTGCGCCCAGTCCCGTGCGACGGGCAGCAGCCGGTGGTAGAACGCCGCGCGCAGCCGGGTGATGCCCTCGGGTACGGGATCGCCGAAGTAGCGGTAGGTGCCCTTGCCGAAGCGGTGCCGCTCCATGTCGATCGTGCTGCGGAAGCGGCGTTCGTCGTCCCACATCGCGGCGATACGTCCGCACTCGTCCGCGGTGAGCAGCGGCCCGGTCTGCGCGCACCCCGTCGCGTCGAGCTCGGCGACGAGCGCCGGCCAGTCCTGAGCCTCGACCCGCGCGGTGAGCGAGTCGGTCCGAGCGGTCATGGTTTCTCCTCCCGCGGGGCAGTCCCATCCCGTAGACGCCTGCCGGGCGGAGAACGTGAGATCCGAGCGGGAGGTTCTCGCGGCGAACGGGAGGATGTCGGCGACGCCACTCGCGCGATGCCGCAACAAGCTCCCGCTCGTCGCGGCAGTCACCCGTCGGCGAGCTTCGTGAGCAGGCGGGCGAGTTCGGTGCGTTCGGGGCCGTCGAGGTGGGCGAAGAACTCGGTGGCCTCGGCGTCGCGCGCGGCATCGAGTTCGGCGGTGACGCGGCGGCCCTCGTCGGTGAGGTGGACGCACACGGCGCGACGGTCGGCGGGGTCGGCTACGCGGCGGGTCAGTCCGCGGGTCTCGAGCCGGTCGATCACCTCGGTCGCCGAGCGCGGCGCGATGCGCAGGGCCTTGGCGACGTCGCCGAGGCGCAGCGGCTCGGGAGAATGTCCGACGACGTGCAGCGCGCGGTGCTCGTGCGGGGACAGGTCCCACGGACCGAGGGTGGCGTGCCAGCGGCGGCGCAGCGTGCGGGTGGCGGTCATCAGCAGGTCGCGCAGCGCCGGGTCGGTGGGGACGTCGGACATGATGCGGATCATACCTCACTTGACGGTTGCCTCTTAGTGAGGCAACCTCAATAAGTACGTTTCCTGCCTCACGAAGGAGGTGATGGGCATGATGCAGCCTCCGCCGGGCGGCGGGCCGGGGCCGATGCGCCCCGCCAAGCCCGACCCCCGCGACCGCGCCCAGCTCGAGGAGTCGCCCGTGAGCGTGCGCCGCATCGGCGCGCTCTTCGCGCCCTACCGCTGGCAGGTCGCGCTCGTCGTCGCGCTCATCGTGGTGTCGTCGGTGATCACGCTCGCCAACCCGTTCCTCGTCCGCACCCTCATCGATCACGCGATCCCCGACCAGGACGTGCCGCTGCTGTTCGGTGCGGTCGGCGCGATGCTCGCCGTCACCGTCGTCGCCTCGATTCTCGGCGTGGTGCAGACATGGATCTCCACCACGGTGGGCCAGCACGTCATGCACGACCTGCGCACCCGCGTGTTCGACCATCTGCAGCGGCAGTCCCTCGGCTTCTTCACCCGTACCCGCGGCGGGGAGATCCAGTCCCGGCTGACCAACGACATCGGCGGCATGCAGAACGTCGTCACCTCCACGGCGACCTCGATCGCCTCCAATGTCACCACCGTCGTCGGCACGGCCGTCGCGATGGCGGTGCTCAGCTGGCGGCTGTCGCTGCTGTCCCTGCTGGTGCTGCCGCCGGCGATCTGGCTCACCCGCAAGGTCGCCCTGATGCGCCGCGAGATCACCACCGTGCGCCAGCGCCGGCTCGCCGACATGCAGACCCAGATCGAGGAGAGCCTCTCGCTCAGCGGCGTCCTGCTCGGCAAGACCCTCGGCACCGGGCCGGCCATGTCGGAGCGCTTCGCCCGCACCTCCACCGAACTCGCCGACCTCGAGGTGCGCTCCCAGTTGTCCGGGCGCTGGCGCATGGCCACGATGAACATCGTCTTCGCCGCCATCCCCGCCCTGCTCTACCTCGTCGCCGGCCTGCCCGCGACGTCGGGCGGGATGACCATAGGCACCCTCGTCGCGTTCACCGGTCTGCAGGCCACCCTGTTCCGGCCGCTGATGAGCCTGCTCGACGTGGGTGTCTCCGTCACCGGGTCGCTGGCGCTGTTCAGCCGCATCTTCGAGTACCTCGACCTCTCCGTCGAGATCGGCGAACCCACGAAACCGGTGCACCTGGACCTCGAACGCGTCGCCGGTGCCGTGCGGTTCGACGACGTCCGCTTCCGGTACGACGGCGCCGACCGGGACGCGCTCGCCGGCGTCACCCTCGACGTGCCTGCGGGTTCACACGTCGCGCTCGTCGGCGAGACCGGTTCGGGGAAGACAACTCTCGGGTCGCTCGTCGCACGACTGTACGACCCCACGTCGGGGCGGGTGACGATCGACGGCGTCGACGTACGCGACCTGCCGCTCGCCGACATCGCGAGCCTGGTCGGTGTCGTCTCCCAGGAGACGTACCTGCTGCACGCCACGGTCCGGGAGAACCTGCGGCATGCCAAGCCCGACGCGACCGACGCCGAGATCGAGCAGGCCGCGCGCGCCGCGCACATCCACGACCTGCTGTGCTCGCTGCCGGACGGCTACGACACCGTCGTCGGGGCGCGCGGGCACCGCTTCTCCGGCGGCGAGAAGCAGCGCCTCGCCATCGCCCGCACCCTGCTGCGCGACCCGCGCATCCTGGTGCTGGACGAGGCGACCAGCGCCCTCGACAACGAGACCGAACGCGCGGTGCAGGCCGCCCTGGACGCGGCCCGCCGCGATCGCACGACCCTCACCGTCGCACACCGCCTCTCGACCGTCCGCGACGCCGACACCATCGTCGTCCTCGACCACGGACGCATCGTGGAACAAGGCAGCCACGACGAACTGCTCGCCCGCGACGGCAGATACGCCGCGCTCGCGGCCCGCACCCGACCGCTGGAAGTCGGCGTGTGACCGCCGCTCACCCGGACACGGAGAGGGCGCCGGTCCGCAGGCGCCGCACCGCATCCGCCGTCGGCACCACAGCAGCGCATCGCGCCGCAAGGTACTGCAGCGCCTCGGTGTGCTCCCGCCGGGAGAAGTCCGCGACCCCGTCCGCGACAACGAAGACCTGCACGTCCTGCATGAAGCCGTCCAGCGCGGTGCTCAGGCACCCGATGTGGGCGTAGACGCCGGTCACGACGAGCTGGTCCCGGCCCCACACGCGCATCCGCTCCCGCAGGTCGGTGCGGATGAACGCGCTGTAGCGCCACTTGGTGAGCTGCACGTCGTCCTCGCGCGGCGCCAGTTCGGCGACGACGGACGTCAGAGCCGGGTCGTCGGCCAGGCCAGGGCCCCAGAAGTCGGTGAGCAGTGCGCGCTCGGCCGGATCCTGATCGCCCGGCTGGGCGGTGTAGACGACGGGAATGCCCGCCTCGTACGCCGACCGCCGGATCGCATCGATGTTCGGCACCACCGTTGCCAGCGGATCCGCCGTGCGGTCGAACGCGCGGACGAAGTACTCCTGCATGTCGTGCACGAGCAGCACCGCCCGCCGCGGGTCGATCGTCCAGTCGACGGTGTTCTCCGGCAGGTCCGTGGGCAGCGGATAGGAGACGGACTTCGGCAGGGCCATCACAGGATTCGCTTTCTGTCGGGGGGATCAGTGCTGCAGGGTCGCGGCGAGCGCGCGGCGCAGCTCGGCGCGGCTGGTCTTGCCCACCCCGGTGACGGGGAAGGCGTCGACGAGGACCACCTTGTCGGGGATCTTGTACGCGGCCAGTCCCCGTTCCCGCAGGAACGCCTTCAGCGCCGGGGTCTTCGGCGCTGTCCCGTCCGCGACGACGAACACGCACGTGCGCTCCCCGAGGTAGGCGTCGGGCACGGCCACCACCGCGGCGTCCAGGACACCCGGGTGGGCGAGCAGGTGGTTCTCCACCTCTTCGGCGGCGATCTTCTCGCCACCCCGATTGATCTGGTCCTTCGCGCGGCCCTCGACGACGACGTAGCCGTCCTCGGTCAGGCGCACGAGGTCGCCGGTGCGGTAGAACCCGTCGGGGGTGAACGCCGTCGCATTGTGCTCGGGTGCGGCGTAGTAGCCGCGGATCGTGTACGGGCCGCGGGTGAGCAGATGGCCCGTCGCACCGGGGGCGACGGGCCGATCCTCGTCGTCGACGATCCGGATCTCGTCGTGCGGGCTGACGGGACGGCCCTGCGTACCGACGACGGTGGCGTCGGGGTCGTCGAGCCGGGTGTAGTTGACCAGGCCCTCCGCCATCCCGAACACCTGCTGCAGGGTGCAGCCGAGTTCGGGCCGCACCCGCGCGGCCGCTTCGGCGCCGAACTTCGCGCCGCCGACCTGCAGGACCTGCAGCGACGACAAGTCCCGCCCGGTGCGGGCCCGCGCCGACAGCCACGCCAGTGCGAGCGGGGGCACGAGCGACGCCATGGTGATCCGCTCTTGCTCGATCAGCTCGAAGGCGGTGTCGGGGCTCGGGTCCGGCGCCAGCACGATCGTGCCGCCGGCGTGCAGGACCCCGAGGATCCCGGGTGAGCTCATCGGAAAGTTGTGTGCCGCCGGCAGAACCACGAGCATCCGGGTGCCGGCGTCGACGCCGCAGATGCGGGCCGACTCGCGCACGGAGTACAGGTAGTCGGTGTGGGTGCGCGGGATCAGCTTCGGGGTTCCGGTCGTCCCACCCGAGAGCTGCAGGAACGCGACGGATTCCGGGTCGACGTCGGCGCGCGCGTCCGGCTCGTGCCCGCGCAGCGCATCGAGCGGAGTGAACTCCTGCGCGTCGCCGGCGACGACCACGACGGGTGGCCGGTCGAGATCCGCGCACACCTGCCGGGCCAGACCCCGGTAGTCGAATCCGCCGTGCTCGCCGGCGATCACGTATGCGGCGGCGTCGGTGAACCGGCAGAAGTACCCGATCTCGGCGCTGCGGTGCGCGGGCAATGCGAACACCGGCAGCGCACCGAGACGGAACACCGCGAAGACCACCTCGGTGTACTCGACGATGTTGGGCAGCTGCACCAGGACCCGGTCGCCGCGCTGCACCCCGGTCGCCGCGAGGCCCGCGGCGATCCGGTCCGCCGTATCGGACAACTCGCGGTAGGTGATCCGTCGTTCGGAGCCGTGGGTGTCGCGGCCGACGATCGCGATGCGCCCGCCGTGGCGGTCGGCCCGTGCGGACAGGAACCGGACGAACGTCTCGTCCGTCCAGTAGCCTGCGGCGCGATAGAGTTCCGCGAACTCCCGCGGGTAACCGGCGGTGGCGGCCAGGGGAGTCCGGGTGGCGGCGATCGTCACGGGGGTCCTTTCGGGTCAGGCGCGCAGCGTGGCGCCGCCGTCGACGTACAGGGTCTGCATGGTGATGTGGCGGGCGCGGTCGGAGAGCAGGAACTCGACGGCGTCGGCGATGTCGGCGGGCTCGGCGATGCGGCCCAGGGGAATACCCACCTTGAACGAGGCGGCGTCCCCGTCGATCGCGGTGCGGGCACCCGCGTCGTCGGCCGGATCCGGCCACAGGGACCGCTGCATCGCAGTGTCCGTGGAACCGGGCGCGACGACGTTGGCGCGCACCCCGAACCGGGCCAGCTCGAGACCGAGCACCCGGACGATCATGTGGGCGGCGGACTTCGACGCCCCGTAGGCGCCCATCCCGAGGCGGGGCACGCCCGCCGAGTTCGAACCGACCGTGACGATCGCGCCGTGCCGGCGTTCGCGCATCCCGCGGCCGACGACGCGCAGCACGTTGACCAGGCCGGTGACGTTGACGTCGAACATCTTCCGCCATTCGGCGGGTTCGCAGTCGAGCACCGATCCGGTGGTGAACACACCCGCGACGTGGGCCAGCGCGTCGACCGGTCCGTGCTCGGCTTCGATGTGCGCGACCGTCTCGGCGACGGCGACCGCATCGCACACGTCGAGACCGTGCACGGGGGCGCGCACGTCGAGCAGCGCGGCGGTCTCGGCCAGGCCGTCGAGATCCCGGTCGGCGAGGACGACGCGGTGCCCGGCCTTGGCGAGGGTGCGGGCGGTGGCGCGGCCGATGCCGTGGGCGGCGCCGACGACGAGGGTGACGGGCCGGCTCATCGCCGTACCCCGAGCGCGTCGAGCACCGTGCCGAACTTCGTTGTGGTCTCGGCGAGTTCGTCGGCCGGATCCGACCCGGCGACGATGCCGCCGCCGGCATGGGTGGTGAGCGTGGTGCCGTCGGCGTCGAGGACGGCGCAGCGGATCGTCACCATCCATTCGCCGTCACCGTCCCGGTCGGCCCAGCCCACGGCACCGGCGTAGAAGCCGCGGTCGCCCTCCAGCTCGCGGATCAGTGCCCGGGCCGCAGCGGTCGGCGTGCCGCAGATCGCGGGGGTCGGATGCACGGCCAGAGCCAGGTCGAGCGCGGTGACCGACCGGTCCCGCAACCGGCCCGAGATCGGGGTGCCCAGGTGCCAGAGCTGCCGGGTGCTCGTCAGCGTCGGCGTACGGGGGATGTCGAGGTCGCTGCACAGCGGGTCGAGACTCGCGCGCAGAGCCTCGACGACATGGGCGTGCTCGGCGAGGTTCTTCTCCGATGCGGCGAGACGTTGCGCGGTGCGCCCGTCCACCTCGGGGTCCGGATGCCGGGGTGCGGACCCGGCCAGCGGATGACAGGTGACGAGATCGCCGCGGCGGCGGACGAGTACCTCGGGACTGGCGCCGACGAGATGCCGGCCGGTCCACGCGCCGCCGGCGGCGGTGAGGTCGACGGCGAAACCGTTGCCGGCGGGATCGTTTCCGGCCAGCCGGGCGAGCAGCGACATCGGTGCCACGGGTGCGTCCGCCCGCAGGAGCAGTGCCCGGGCCAGCACCACCTTCGCCAGGTCGTCGGCCGGATCGCGCAGCTGCCGCAACGCCGTCGCCACCCGGTCGAGGTGTTCGTCCTCGGCGGGCATCGTCGCGGCGATCCGCACCGGCGCGAGCGGGACGGCGCCGTCCCCGAGGGGGTCGGGCTCGTGCCGCAGCGTGACGGGTGCCGTGAGCGCGGCGCGGTGATCGGGGGCGAACGGCAGGGCGCCCACGACGGCCGCCACCGAGCCGGCGCGCAGCGCGGCTGCGGCCTCGTCGGCCGAGTCGAACCGGACGTCGACGCCGTCCGCTACGACGGTGCCGTGCGGACGCGACAGCACGAACGGGGCGGCGGCCGTGACCTGCCGCGAGGCGGCGGTATCGACCTGCCGCGAGGCGGCGGTGCCGCGGGCGGCGACCGGTGCTTGCATGTGCACAGACCTCTCGTAGCGGTGACAGGGACGGTCGTGGTGCCGCGCACCCGACCCAGCAGAACATATACGGTTAGCCTAACCTTTGGTATCGTCACGTTTCGCGCCGGACCGACCTCACGGCTCGTGATGCGATACGGCACAGTCGAATTCGACCGTAGAAAGGGGATCGATCGTGCCCACGTCCGGCCTGTCGACCTCGGAGTTTCCGCTGACGCGGGCCCAGTCCGGCGTGTGGTTCGCCCAGCAGCTCGACCCCGCGAACCCCGTCTTCAACACCGCGGAATGCGTCGAACTCCGCGGCGAGGTCGACGTGGCTGCCGTGACGCGCGCGGTCCGGGAGACCGTCGCCGAGGCCGAGGTGCTGACCGCGGCCTTCGTCGCGCAGGCCGACGGGTCGGTCGTCATCCGTCCCGGCGCGCACGAGCCGCCGGACCCCGCCGTGGTCGATCTGCGCGGCGAACCCGACCCGGAAGCGGCCGCGCGGCGCTGGATGCGCGAGGACCACACGCGCGTACTCGACCCCGCGCGGGAACTCTGCCTGCGGGCCGCCGTGCTCCGGCTCGACGACCGGCACGCGATTCTCTACCTGTGCATCCACCACCTGGTGATCGATGCCTACGGCTTCGGACTGCTCACCCGGCGCATCGCCGAGCGCTACACCGCCGACGTGCTCGGACGCCCGGTGCCGCCGGCGAGGTTCGCCCCGCTCGCCCCCGTCGTCGCCGAGGAGGCCGCCTACCGCGCGTCCGCGGACTTCGCCGCCGACCGGGACTTCTGGGCCGGGTACCTCGACGGCGCCGAGGACGCCGTGGCCCTCGCCGACGGTCCCGGCGGGATCGCCGTCCGCTGCCGGGGTCTGCGTCTGACCCTGACCGTCGAACAGCAGCAGGGACTCTCGCGGCTCGGCAAGGCCATCGGGGCGAGCTGGGGCGACGTCGTCACCGCCGCTGTCGCCGCGTACCTGCGGGCCGCGACCGGACGCGGCGACGTGATCGTGGGATTTCCGGTGATGAACCGGCTGGGCAGCGCCGCGGCGACCGTACCGATGTCCGCAGTCAACGTCGTACCGCTGCGCCTGCGTCCCGACCCCGCCCGCACCCTCGCCGACCTCGTCGGCGATGTGCGCACCGCGGTGGCGGACTGCCGCCCGCACCACCGCTACCGCGGGGAGGACATCCAGAACGACCTCCGGCTGCCCGCCGGCTCCCGGGGCGTCGTCGGGCCCTCCGTCAACGTCAAACCGTTCGGCGACAGGCTGCGTTTCGCGGACCTGCACGCCGCGGTGCACTCCGTGGCCCGGGGCCCGCTGCAGGACTTCATGGTCACCGTGCGGCCGCTCGACCACACCGGTGGCCTCGAGATCTGGGTGGACGCG
Organism: Rhodococcus sp. NS-SX18; assembly: GCF_057367935.1. NCBI lineage: Bacteria > Bacillati > Actinomycetota > Actinomycetes > Mycobacteriales > Nocardiaceae > Rhodococcus > Rhodococcus sp. NS-SX18. The sequence continues at coordinate 954,181 of NZ_CM170633.1, forward strand.
GACGCCGACGCCTACACCGCCAGCGACCTCGAGCGGCACGCCCGCCGGCTCGAACTGCTCCTCACGCAGGTCGCCGCGCTCACCGACCCGCACCGGCCGCTGGCCCGGCTGCAGATCCTCGACCCCGGCGAGCGCCGCCGCCTCCTCGTCGAGCGCAGCGGCGACGACCTGCCGGTGCCTGCGGGCCTCACCCTGCCGGACCTGCTGGCCGCCCAGGTGACCCGCGACCCGGACGCACCCGCGGTGCGCGATGCGGCCACCGCCCTGACCTTCGGTGAACTGGCCGCGCGCTCGCGCCGCCTCGCCCGTCATCTCCTGAGCCTCGGGCTCGGCCCGCGGCGGCGCGTCGCCGTCGCGCTGCCGCGCCGCGCCGACACGCTGGTTGCGCTGTTCGCCGTCCTCGAGGCAGGTGCGACGGGTGTCCCGCTGGACCCCGACCATCCGGCCGAGCGGCTCGCGCACGTGCTCGCCGAGACCGCACCCGGTGTCGTGCTCACCGGCGGCGACGGCGCCGCACGGATCGCCGAGATCGCCTGCACCGCGGGCCTGTCCGACCTGGTGGACCTCGACGGGCTGGACCTGTCCGGCTACGACGCCGAGCCGCTGACCCGTGCCGACCGCGGCCACCGGCTGCACGAGCTCGACGTCGCCTACATCATCTACACCTCCGGTTCGACCGGCCGGCCCAAGGGCGTGGAGGTCCCGCACCGCGGCGCCGTCAACCTTTTCCACAGCCACCGCGAACGCGTCTTCTCCCGGGCCCGCGCCGAGGCCGGCCGCGACCGCCTGCGGGTCGGGCACGCCTGGTCGTTCGCGTTCGACGCCTCGTGGGGCCCGCACCTGTGGCTGCTCGACGGGCACGAGCTGAGCATCGTCGACGAGGTCACCCAGCGTGACCCGCACCGGCTCGCCGAACGCGCCCGCAGCGAGGGGTGGCACTTCGTCGAACTGTCGCCCGCGCAACTCGAGCAGATCGTGGAGGCCGACCTGCTGCCCGACGTGCCGACCCTCGGGTTCGGCGGCGACGCCGTCACCGACACCCTGTGGCGACGCCTGCGCGACCGCGACCGCGCCGCGTTCAACTTCTACGGCCCCACGGAGGGCACCGTCGACGTCCTCGTCGCCGAGGTGGGGGACGCGGCGGAACCCGTGATCGGCCGGCCGGTGGCGAACCTGCGGGCCTACGTGCTCGACGCCGCGCTCGAGCCCGTCCCGGAGGGGGTGGACGGCGAACTGTACGTCGCCGGCCCCGGCGTGGTGCGCGGCTACCTCGGCGCGCCCGGCGCGACCGCGGCACGGTTCGTGGCGAACCCGTTCGGCGACAACGAAAGCCGCATGTACCGCACCGGCGACGTGGTGCGGTGGACCGCGGACGGCCACCTCGTCTACCGCGGCCGCCGGGACGACCAGGTCAAGATCCGCGGCTTCCGCGTCGAACTCGGCGAGGTCGAGGCGGCTCTGCAGGAACTGCCCGGCGTCGCGCGGGCCGTCGCCGTGGCGCGTCCCGACCCCACCGGCACCGCGCGGCTCGTCGCCTACCTGGTGGGCGGTGACGGTGACGCGGCGGCGGCCCGCGAGCGCGTGGCGCGGCGGCTGCCGGCGCACACGGTGCCGTCGGCGTTCGTGTTCCTCGACGCGTTGCCGCTCACCTCCAACGGGAAGGTGGACCGCACGTCGTTGCCGGAACCGGACTTCGGGGCCCTCGTCGGCGGCCGCGCGGCCGCCACCGAACGCGAACGCGTGCTGTGCGCCGTGTTCGCGGACGTCCTGGGCCTCGACACCGTCGGCGTCGACGACGACTTCTTCCTCCTCGGCGGTCACTCCCTCGCGGCGGCCAAGCTGATCGCGAAGGTCCGCGACGCGCTCGGCGTGGAACTGCCGATCCGCACCGTCTTCGACCACCCGACCGTCGAGGCCCTCGCCGCGCAGTGCCCGGACGGTGCTGCGGCCCTGCGGATCCCGCTACGTCCGGTCGAACGCGGCGAGCACGCGCCGCTGTCGGCGGGGCAGCAGCGGCTGTGGTTCCAGTTCCGGCTCGAGGGTCCGAGCCCGACCTACAACGTGCCGCTGACGCTGCGCCTGCGCGGCGTCCCCGATCCGGTGGCGCTGCGCGACGCGGTGCGCGCGGTACTCGACCGGCACGAGGTCCTGCGCACCGTGCTCGAGGACCACGACGGCGTCGGCCGGCAGCGCGTGCTCACCGCACCCGGCGTGCCGTTCACCGCCCGCACCGTCGCGGCGGCCGACCTGGACGCGGCGGTGGTGGCCGAGGCGCGGCACGCGTTCGACCTCGAACGCGAGATCCCGATCAGGGTAGCGCTTTTCGACGGCGGATCCGCGGAGGCTGTGCTGCTGGTGCTCGTGCACCACGTCGCCGCCGACGAGTTGTCCGCCCCCATCCTGCTGCGCGAGCTCAACGCCGCCTACGCCGCCGCGGCCGCCGGAAGCACCTGGACGCCGTCGCCGCTGCCGGTGCAGTATGCCGACTTCGCCGTGTGGCATCGCGAGATCCTCGGCGGAGCAGACGGACTCGCGGATCGACAGCTGGACTACTGGCGCGCCCGGCTGGACGGGATGCCCGAGGAACTCGCCCTGCCCACCGACCGGCCGCGCGGCACGACGGCCACGTTCGCGGGCGGCACGGTCGAACGGACGGTCCCGTCGCACGTGGCCGATGCGCTGCGGGCCGTCGCGCGCGGTGCGGGCGCAACGATGTTCATGCTCGTGCACACCGCGGTCGCTGTCGCCCTCGCGCGCAGCGGCGCGGGGGAGGACCTCCCGATCGGCTCGCCCACCGCGGGCCGCCCCGCCGCCGAACTGGACGGCCTCGTCGGGTTCTTCGTCAACATGGTGGTGCTGCGGACGGACCTGTCCGGCGATCCCACGCTCGCCGAACTGCTCGCCCGGGTCCGCAGCACCGACCTCGACGCCTACGCGAATCAGGACGTGCCGTTCGACCGGCTTGTCGAGGCCCTGAACCCGGCCCGCAGCGTCGGCCGGCACCCGCTGTTCCAGGTGCTCGTGCAGCACCGCACCCCGCCGGTCGTCGACGCCTTCGCAGACCTGGAACCGCGGGTGTCCACCGTCGACACCGGCGCCGCCCTGTTCGACCTGACCTTCGACGTTGTCGAGGACGCGGGCGACGGCCTGCGGGTTCGGGTGGAGTACGCGCGGGACCTGTTCGACGCGGCCACCGCCGACGCGCTCGCGGGGCGCGTGGTGCGTGCCTTCGAGGCGCTCGCGACGGATCCGCGGACCCGGCTGTCCGCGCTCGACCTGCTCGCCGACGACGAACGCGACCGTCTTCGCTCCGGCAGCCCGTACGTATGTATGGACGAGATCGAAGACGTCGGCGCGGACACCCTGGGTGAGCTGTTCACCCGCCAGGCGCGGCGCACCCCGACCGCGACCGCGCTGGTCACCGCCACCGGGACGCTCACCTTCGGGGAACTGCACGCCCGTACCAGTCGGCTCGCGCGGCACCTGATCCGCCGCGGTGTGGGACCCGAGACGGTGGTCGGGCTGATGCTGCCGCGCGGCACCGACGCGATAGTTGCAGCCCTCGCGGTGTGGCAGGCCGGCGGCGCCTACGTGCCGGTCGATCCCGGGTACCCGGCCGAACGCATCGAGCACATGCTCGCCGACTCCCGGCCCGTCCTCGTCCTCGACGAGGCCGCGCTCGCCGCGGTGGACCCGACGCTCCCGGACACCTCGCTCGAGCCGGGCGAGCGTCCCGGCGCCGTCTCCGGCGACGGAGCCGCCTACGTCGTCTACACCTCCGGTTCGACCGGCCTCCCCAAGGGCGTCGTGGTGCCGCACCGCGGCGTCGTGAACCTGGTCGCGACCCAGCGGCGCCGGACCGTCGGCCGTGCGGAGGACCGGCCGCTGCGGGTGCTGCTGACCTACGCGCTGTCGTTCGACTCCTCGATCGATCCGTTGCTGTCCATGCTGGCCGGGCACGCGCTGTACCTGCCGGACGCCGACCTGCTCGCCGACGCCGCCGCCACCGTGGACTACGTGCGAGCCCACCGCATCGACGCCGTCGACTGCGTACCGCTGCTCATGACCGAACTGCTCGCCGCCGGCCTGTGCGATCCCGCGGCACCGCACCGGCCGGGCCTGCTCGCCGTCGGCGGGGAGGCCGTGTCCGCGGACCTGTGGTCGACGCTCGGGTCGATCGACGGGGTGCGGGCGCTGAACATGTACGGCCCCACCGAATGCACGGTCGACGCCACCGTCGCCGAGATCGGCGGAGCGCGCCCGCACCTCGGGGCGCCGATCGACGGCGCCCGGGTGTACGTGCTCGACGAGCGCCTGCGCCTCGTGCCGACGGGTGTGGCCGGGGAGTTGTACGTCGGCGGGCCCGGTGTGACCCGCGGCTACCTGAACCGCCCCGGGCCGAGTGCGGCCCGCTACGTGGCCGATCCGTTCGGTGCCTCCGGAATCCGCCTCTACCGCACCGGCGATCGGGTGCGGTGGCTCGACGTCGGTGGCGACCGCCCGGTCCTCGAATACCTCGGCCGCAGCGACGATCAGGTCAAGATCCGCGGGTTCCGCATCGAGCTCGGCGAGATCGAGACCGTGCTGTCGACGCACCCGTCGGTCGCGGGCTGCGTGGTCGTGGCCCGGGAGGACGAGCCGGGCCGGCGCCGGCTCGTCGGCTATGTCGTCGGCGGCGTACCCGACCCGGAGGCGTTGCGGCAGCACGCGTCCCGCCGCCTGCCCGAGCACATGGTGCCGGCCGCGATCGTGGTGCTCGACGCGTTCCCGATCACCCCGAACGGCAAGGTCGATCGGCGGGCGCTGCCCGCTCCGGTCTTCGCACCCGCCGGTGCATCCCGCGCCCCGGCGAACGACCTCGAGCGGCGCCTGTGCGCGGTGGTGGCCGAGGTGCTGCACCTGGACGCCGTCGGTCTGGACGACGACTTCTTCTCCCTCGGTGGCGATTCCATCGTCTCGATCCAGCTCGTGTCGCGTGCTCGCGCGGCGGGACTGCGGTTCGCCGCGCGCGACGTGTTCGAACACCGCACCCCGGCGGGCCTGGCCCGGGTCGTTCAGGTCGACCCGGTGGCGGAGGCGACGGATCGAACCGCGGCCCTGGGTCTCGTGCCCGCGACCCCGATCGTGCACGACCTACTCGACCGCGGGGGCCCCTACCGGAGATTCGCCCAGTCCCGGCTGCTGATCGCGCCCGCCGGGCTCGAACTCGCCACCCTGGTCGGCGCGGTGGGCCGGATGCTCGCGGCACACGACGCGCTGCGTGCCGTCTTCGATCCGGCCGCACGGGCCTTCGACATCCCTCCGGTGGAGGCGGTCGATCCCGCCACGCTCGTCGCCCGGGTGGACGTCCGTGGCCTCGACGAGCGGGCGCGCTCGTCGGTGCTGTCCGAGAAAACCGACGTCGCCTGCGCCGCCCTCGATCCCGAGACCGGCGCGATGCTGCGGGTGGTCTTCTTCGACGCCGGACCGGACCGTCCGGGCCGGATCCTGGTGGTGATACACCACCTGGTGGTCGACGGGGTTTCGTGGCGCATCCTGGTCCCGGACCTGGCCGCCGCCTGCGAGGGCACCGGACCGGACGGCGGGGGAACGCCGCTGCGGGTGTGGGCGCGGGGGCTGCTGGAGCAGGTTCCGGCGCGACGCGGCGAACTGGCATTGTGGCGCCGCGCCCTCGAACCGGCCGGATGCGTGCGAATCGCCGGACGGGGTGTGGATCCGGCGCGTGACACGCTGGCGACGGTCTCGCGGGTACAGGTGCAGGTTCCGGCGTCGGTGACCGAGGCGCTGCTGACGACGGTGCCGGAGCGTTTCCGCGCCGGGGTCGACGACGTGCTGCTCACCGCCCTGGCGCTGACGGTGGGCCGGGCGTGCGGCGGTGGGGCGGTCCCGGTGGACCGGGAGGGGCACGGACGCGAGGAGCAGGTGGTGCCCGGCGTCGATCTGTCCCGCACCGTCGGCTGGTTCACCACTCTGTATCCGGTCCGTCTCGACGTGTCGGGGGTGGACCTCGCCGAGGCATTCGCCGGTGGGGACGCCGCCGGCGCGGCGCTCAAACTGGTCAAGGAGCAACTGCGGGATATCCCGGACAGCGGAATCGGATTCGGCATGCTCCGGCACCTCGATCCCGAGTCCCGGACCGAACTCGGGGCCGCGCCGGCACCGGAGATCGGGTTCAACTATCTCGGCCGGCTGACCCTCGGTGAGGGGGCCGGCGCGCCGTGGATGGCCGCTCCGGAGGCCGACGTGCTCGGTGGCTCCACCGACGACGCGATACCGGTGAGCCACGCGATCGAGGTCGGTGCCGTCACCGAGGAGACGCCGGCCGGACCGGTGCTCCGCGCGACGTGGGGCTACGCCACCGGCGTCGTGCCGGCGTCCGTCGTCGCCGAGTTGGCGCATGGCTGGGTCGCGGCACTGTGTGCGCTCGCCGACCACGCCGCGCGCGACGACGCGGGCGGCTTCACGCCCTCCGATCTGACGCTGAGCGACCTCGACCAGTCCGAGATCGACGAGTTCGCCCTGGAGTGCGGATGAGTTTCACCGCCCTGGGCAATGAAGCACGCGGCATCACTGATTCGGGCCGTCCACCGCCGGGTGACGACGTGCTCTTCGATCGCCCGCCGGTGGACAGCAGATGCGCTGGAGCGCGAGTTCTGTATCCGAGTCCCGACTCGGCAGCGTGGCCGGTCTCTCGGCGTCGAATCCTGCCCGCGGATCGGTCCACGCCACGGCCGAGATGTGGAACGCACGACGGGGACCCTCCCGGCGGAGTGCCGCTGCGCGGCCGGATCGGCGGTGCTGGGGCGGCGGGGCAAGGGATCGACTCGCATCTTGCCGCCCCAGCACAGGCGCCACTCGAAGGGTCTATGCAAGGAACCCGCTCATGGGGCAGTGATCACTTCGCCGAGGGCTGGGCTTCGTAGGTGACCCAGTTCGTTCGTGTGGCGAGGGTGTTGTAGCGCGCCTGGGCTCGGTGGTTGTCCTCGGCGGTCACCCACTGCACCACGGCGCGGCCCTCGGCTGCGGCCATCTCGGTGAGACACTCGATCAGTGCACGTCCGACACCCCGGCCCCGGGCCGCGGGGTCGGTGAACAGGTCGTCGAGGAAGAGACCGGTGGTGCCGGTGTAGGGCGAGGAGAAACGACGGTGGTGTGCGAACCCGAGGATCTCGCCGTGCGCCTCCGCGACGAGCGCCTTGCATTCGTGTCGGGGATCCATGAACCATCCCCATGCGCGGGAGACGACGTCCTCTGACTCGGGCAGCTTGTAGAACGTGCGGTATTCACGGAAGAGGACGCGCCAGCGAGTCTCGTCGGCGGGGGCGAGCGGTCGGACCGTCGTAGGGGTGGTCGTTGCCAATTCGGTTGCTCCTGTATGTGTTCGAAGATCTCGGGTCGAGCGGTACCAGTGCGTAGTGTCCGCGGGCCCTGCGCCTGCGAAGTTCGATGCGGGATGCGCTGCGCCCAGCGAGCGGCAGCGTTCGAGCAGTGCTGCGCGGAAATACGAGCGGTGGTGGCCCGTCACCGGCAGGCGGCGATGAGCTCCTCGAGTCGGGTGGTTTCGGGTTCATCGAGGGGAAGCAGGGGCCGGCGCGGCGTTCCCGCCTCGACGCCGACGCTGCGCAGGCCCGCCTTGATCGTGGCCGGAAGCCCGCGGCTGACGATCATGTCGAGGAGCGGACGGAGCCTGTCGAAGAGTTCGGCCGCCTCGTCCTCCCGGCCCGTGGTGATCGCGCGGTGGAACTCGATGATCCGGTGCGGGATCAGGCACGGTGCCGCCGTGCACCAGCCTGCGGCCCCCGCCTGAAAGGCCCTCTGCGCCAGCGGGTTGCTGCCGTTGAAGAACGCAAGTGTGTTGCCGCTGAGTTCGTTCAGGCGGTGCATGCGCGCAATGTCGCCGGTGGACTCCTTGACCATCGTGATGTTCTCGACGGTGGTGACGAGGTCGAACAGGAACTCGGCGGTCATGTCGATGCCGGTGGTAGCTGGGTTGTTGTAGACCATCACCGGGATTCCGATCGATTCGGCGAGGGTGGTGAAGTGCAGCCGGACCTCTTCCTCGGTGAGGCGCCAGTACGAGGTGGGCAGCGCCATCACGGCCGTGGCGCCGAGGCGTTCGGCGATCTGCGCGCGACGGATCGTGCCGGCAGTGGTCAGGTCCGAGACTCCGACGACCGTCGGCACCCGGCCGTCGGTGTGCTGGATGGTTTCGGTTGCGACGGTGATCCACTCGTTGTGGTCGAGGTAGGCGCTCTCTCCGGTGCTCCCGAGAGGCGCGATCGCGTCGACGCCTGCATCGATCATGCGGTCCAGCAGCAGGTGCAGGATGTCCACGTTGATCGTGTCGGGGTCTCGGTTGTCGAACGGTGTGACGGGGTATGCAACGATTCCGCTGATTGTGGTCAAGGTGCACTCCAAGAGGGATTCGGATGGTGGGTGGCCGGGTCAGTGGCAGTCGATCGCGTCCGGGTGGGAGCGCAGGGCCTTGCGTGCGTAGTAGCCGAAGTTGGCGTCGCTGCGGCGTGGGGTGAGGGTCCAGTCATGGGCCTCCCGCGCCAGCCGTGGAGGAAGAGGCTTGATCTCGCCGGCCGCCATCGCGAGCAGTTGCAAGCGAGCCGCCCGTTCGATCAGGTGCGCCAGCGAGCACGCCTCTTCGATGGTTGATCCGACGACGAGTTGGCCGTGGTGGGCGAGCAGGATCGCGCGCTTGTCCCCGAGCGCGGCAGAGATGATTTCGCCCTCCTCGTTGCCGACGGGAACTCCCGGCCAGTCCGGCAGGAACGCACAGTCGTCGTAGAGCGGGGCGACGTCCATCTGCGAGACCTGCAGGGGGATCTCGAGCATGGACAATGCCGCCGCGTGCAGCGGATGCGTGTGGACGATGCAGTTCACATCCGGCCGTGCCCGGTAGATCCAGCTGTGGAACCGGTTGGCCGGGTTCGCCATGCCGCTGCCTTCGAGCACCTGAAGGTCCTCGTCGACGAGGAGCAGGTTGCTTTCGGTGATCTCGTCGAAGCCGAGACCGAGCCGCTGTGTGAGGAAGGTCCCCGGTGCCTCGCCGCGCGCGGAGATCTGGCCCGCCAGACCGGAGTCGTGTCCGGCATCGAACAGAGCCCGGCAGGTCAGGGCGATCTTCTGTCGGTCCGTCCACTCAGCCGCCGCGACCTCGGTGCGCATGGTCTTCTTGGCGGTCTCCATCAACTCGGCTTTGCCGAGATTCATCGTTGTCGCCATCCTCGGGGCTCCTTTCAACAGGGACAAGTAGATGACACATAGAGCACTATAAGACACAAAGTGTCCTATAGTGCAACCTGGTGATGTGGTCGGTAGGGTGGGCGTGTGCGGGGACGCCTGTCTTCGCGGGCGCAACCGAGAGGGAGGTGTGGACACGATGGCGGCGCTACTGCGGTCGCATCGACGCCGGGCGGGGTTGACCTTGGAGGCCCTCGCCGAGGGCACCGGGCTGACCAAGAGCTACCTGTCGAAGGTCGAGCGAGGGATCAGTACACCGTCGATCGCGGTGGCGCTGAAGATCGCGCGGGCCCTGGACGCCGATGTCAGTCAGCTGTTCTCCGACAGCCCCGACAACAGCATGATGACGGTCGAACGGCGAGGTGAGCGCGCGCAGGTCGACGAGCGCGACGGGAGTGCGGTCTACGACGCCGTCGCCACCCGCATGATCGGTAAATCTATGCAGCCGTTCATTGTTCACCCGACGACGCAACCCGGATCCGACTACATGGAGCACCCGGGTGAAGAGTTCATCTTCGTCAAAGAGGGGGCTGTCGAGGTGAGCATCCCCGATCAGGTGATCACCCTGGACGAGGGGGACAGCCTCTACTTCGACGCGAATACCCCCCATCGCGTCCGATCGGTGTCGCCGTCACGCGCCGTGCTGATTGTGGTCGTCCACGACCGGGACGGCGAAAGTGCCGACGCCGCGCCGGCGTCGAAGTCCGCGCAGCGTTGCGCGCCCACAACGTCGACGTCCGGCAACTGAACGCCGCCTCTCCCGACGGTGTCCCGGGTCGAACGGCCGGCACGCCGGCCCTGAGCTGCTCGACGACCTCGACGGCACAGTCCACGACGTGCACGACTGTTGCCGTCGGGAAATGCGTCACCGGCGCTCTCGTCGGAGTGTGTCAGGTCGATCTCGGACAGTTGCCGAAGTGGCACCGGCATGACTGTGGACAACGCGATTTCCGGGCGAGGATCGCTCTCCTGTTGCGGCACTTCATCATTCGCCTACCTGCTCGGCGGATTCCGCCGATGTCCCCCGTTCGGGGCGGTGAGCCCGTCCAGCAGGCCGGAGAACCCGCACGCAGCAGGATCGTTCAGGTGGTCGAGGGGTGACGTGATCCTCTCGGCCTCGTCGAAATGAGGGGTCTCGGGAATCTGGGGATACGAGCCCTTCGGTGAGCCCGTCGCGCAGATGTAGTCCGGAGGGAGGCGACCCGGCCGGTCAGGCTCCCATCAGGGCCAGACAGCTACCGATGCTCATCGCGCCGTCGTGCCAGGATCGGGCGGTGCCGCCCTGCCGTCGGGTGCCGCACGGCGTTCACCTCCGACCGCGCCCCATGAATGCTTCCGGGAACCTCACCCGGCCAGCCCGGGATCGGCAGAACGACTCCGTGATCTGTTCTCGGGCCGGACTCGCAGCATCAGTTGATCGTGAGGTTTCTCGAAGTACGGAAGTGCCCGGCAGCCCGCACGGTCATGATCAGTCCTATCAGGGCCAGTCCTGCTGCTCGACTACCGCGATCGTGGAGCCTGTTCGAACACACCCGCTCGAGCTCACTCTGCGGAATCGGACGAGACTGCCCTGCGAGCTCGTCCGATCCGGCAACCGTGACTCTCAGTTCGTCGGCGGGCACCGGATTGATGACGGATCCGCAGACAACCCTTCGCGGCCCGACGCTGTCGACCGGGACCGAGAAGGTCGCAAGCAGCGCCCATCCGATCATGGCTAGCGCCATGACGACCAGCACTGCGCAGCTCGAGCCGAACAAGATCGCGTATCGACCGCGTCGACGCCGCTTCCACCAGAGATAGGAAACCGCCGATCCTGCGCCGAGATACATCAGCCATGCCCACCAGCCGAAGAGGACGAGCAATGCGTATGCGAACAAGAGCGTGATGATCCAGAAGGCCGCAGTCAGCCACTTGGTACGCGATCTCGCGCGTTGCCGGTTCCTGAGCGCCACCGAATCATTCTCCCGGGCGTGTGCTGACAACCAGCGGAGATTCGGTACCCGGCGAGTCTGTACCCCGGGGACGCCCCTTGGAGATTGCGTCATCGAACCTTGGCACCTGACTCCCGGTTCGTAACGCAGCAGTTCGGAAACCGAAAAGACAGACTGAGCCCACAGACTGAGCCCTGGGAACGTGTGAGTCAGAGAACAGGGAGTCACGCCTGCCGGCCTGGGGGCGCACCGATGCTGTGCCGGCCGGAGCGGTGGTATGAGGCGGGGCGCCGTCGCGGAGGGGCGGTGCGTGTGCGGCTGAGGTGGTGGCGATGTGGTGGCGACGCGGTGGGCGGGGGAGCCGGCGGCTCGGACCGACGCGACGTGTGTAGAGGGGCGCCGTGGTCCGGGGACGTAGCGCTTGGCGCGCAGAGTAGGTTCGGTTAGCCTAACCAACTGAGCCCGGGCGGATGCCCGGCGAACAGACATGTGGGAGTGAGCGATGCGGGTTGAGGGACTGGGCCGGGTGCGCCACGCCGCGGCGATCGGCGCGGCGGCGATGCTGGCGATCGGCCTCGCGGGATGCGGCAGCGACACCGACACCGGTGAGGAGTCCAGCGCGAGCACCACGCGCACGTTCGAGGCGCAAAACGGGTCGGTCGAGATCCCGGCCGATCCGCAGCGCATCGTCGCCTGCGGGTACGCGGTCCTACCGCTGCTCCAGGCCGAGGCGAACCTGGCTGCGGCCTGCGAATGGACCCGCGAGCTCGACAACATGGACGCCGAGACCGCGGCCGCGTACGAGGCCCTGCCCAAGGTGGCGCCGGACGGCGCCGTGAGCGAACTCGACTACGAGGCCGTGGCCGCCGCCGCGCCCGACCTGATCATCATGGGCGTGCCCGCGCGGGTGCAGTCGCAGCTCGACACGGCCAAACTCGAGGCCCTCGCTCCGGTGGTCTTCCTCGGCCTGACCGATCCCGGTGACTGGCGCGTGCTCGGCGAGCAGTACGCCGACGCCGCCGGCGTCTCCGAGGAGTACGGCGAGTACAAGGAGCAGTACGAGGCGCGTGCCGCCGAGATCGCCGGCAAGTACCGCGGCACCCTCGGGAACCTGACCTTCGCCGGGGTCTGCAACGTGTGCGGTACCGAGCCGGGTGAGTTCTACCGCGAGTACGCCTCCTCGTACACCACCAACCTCTTCCAGGACCTCGACCTGCAGTTCCCCGGTCAGCCCGCCGACCCCGAGGCCGTGCACGGCGAGTACCTCTCCGTCGAGGAGATCGGCCGGAACCTCGGGGACGTCGACGTTATCGTCTACGGCGTCGAAGCCGACGGTTCCGTCTCGCCCGAGCTGCAGGAGCTGATGGCCTCCCCGCTGTGGCAGGCCCTGCCCGCCGTGCAGGCCGGTAACCTGGTCCCGGTCCGGCACTCCCACGCCGCGACCTACGAGACCGCGCTGCTCGCACTCGATTCCATCGATCAGGCACTCGCCGCGTTGCCCGCGAACCAGCAGCAGTAGCCCTCCCGGCACCCACGGCCCCCGCGTCCGGCGACCCGGGGGCCGTGCTCGTCGCACACCCGCTCCGTTAGGCAGACATGACCCGCACCTCCGCGCTCGAAGACATCGTTCCCCTCTCGCCGCTGCAGCAGGGCCTGCTCTACCTCAGCACCGTCGCCGCGCCCGACGACGCCGCCCTTGCCGCCGGAGCCGTCGAACCGGACGCCTACACCGTGCAGTCCGTGCTGCACCTGACCGGGCGGGTGGACGAGGACGGACTGCGTGCCTCCGCGCAGGCGCTGCTGGAACGGCATCCCGCGCTGCGCACGTGTTTCCGTCCCCGCAAGGACGGCCGCACCGCCGGACTCGTCGTACGTGGCATCGAAGCCCCCTGGCGCAGCGTCGATCTCACCGGACTTCCGGTCGACGAGTCCGAGCGGCGTCTCGCGGCTCTGCTCACCGAGGACTTGCGGGACTGGTTCGACCTCACCCGGCCGCCGCTGATCCGCTGGCTGTTCGTGCGGTTCGGGTCCGATGACGTGCGGCTGGTGCTCACCGCCCACCACATCGTCGTCGACGGCTGGTCCACCCCGATCCTGGTGCGCGAACTCCTCGAGATCTACGCCGCCGGCGGCACCGCCGCCGGGCTGGCCCCGGTACGGCCCTACCGCGACTACCTCGCCTGGCTCGACCGGCAGGACCACGACGCCGCCCGCGCGCTGTGGCGCGAATCCCTCGACGGGCTCACCGAACCGAGCCTCGTCGCCCCACCCGGCGCCACCCGCGCCACCACACCCTCCGCCGCGCTCGCCGTCGACGTGCCGGCCGGGCTGCACGACCGGCTCACCGGCCTCGCCCGCGACGCCGGGGTGACCCTCAACACCGTCCTGCAGACCGGCTGGGCGCTGCTCCTGTCCGGACTTCTCGGCCGCGACGACATCGTCTTCGGCGCCACCGTCTCCGGACGACCGCCGGAACTGACCGGCGTCGAATCCATGGTCGGCCTGTTCATCAACACCGTGCCCGTGCGGGTACGGCTCGATCCCCGCGCCACCGTCACCGAGCTGCTGCGACAGGTGCAGCTCGCACAGTCCCGCACCGTCGACCACCAGTACCTCGGCCTCGCCGAGGTCCAGCGCGAGACCGGCCTCGGGGAGTTGTTCGACACCCTCACCGTCTTCGAGAGCTACCCCGTCGACCGGGACGCACTCGACCGGGCCCAGCGCGCGGGCGGGGTCACGATCGCCGCCGTCGAGGGCCGCGACGCCACCAACTATCCGCTCGTGCTCACCGCGGGCGTCGCCGAGACCCTCGTCATGACCCTCGACTATCGGCCCGGTGTGTTCACCGCGGACGACGCCGCCGCCCTCGCCGGCCGTCTCGTCCACATCCTCGGCGCCCTCGCTGCTGGACCGGACCGCCCGGCCGCCGGGCTGGACGTGCTCACCGGCGCCGAGCGCGGCCGCGTCCTCGGGACGTGGTCCGTCGCACCGGCCGCGCCCTCGGACGGCACCGTCGCGGGACTGCCCGACTCCGCGGAGCCCGACACCCCCGCGGTGGTGTGCGGTGCCGACCGGCGCACCTTCGCGGAACTCGAAGCGAACTCGGCGCGGCTCGCGCGGCTGCTGATCGAGCTCGGTGTCGGACCCGATGTGCTCGTGGGCCTCGCGCTGCCGCGCTCTGCCGTGACCGTCGAGGCCCTCCTCGCGGTGCTCGCCGCAGGCGGTGCGTATCTGCCGCTCGACCCGTCGTACCCTGCGGAGCGGCTCGCCCACATGGTCGTCGACGCCCGTCCGAGCGTCGTGCTCACCACCGGCGCCGTCGCCGCAGAGCTCGGAGCGTGCCTCACCGGTGCGCACGTCGTTGTGCTGGATGATCCGGACGTGCAGGCCCGGCTCGCCGCGCTGCCCGCCGCCGCGGTCACCGACGCCGACCGTCGCCGGCCGATCCGCCCCGGTCACACCGCGTACGTCGTCTACACCTCCGGCTCCACCGGCCTCCCCAAGGGCGTCGCAGTCACCCACGCCAATCTCGCCGATCTCGTTGCCGCGCAACGGGAGACGATCATGCGGTCGGCGTCCGGCACATGGCGGGTGCTGCTCACCTACCCGTTCGCGTTCGACTCGGCCGTCGCCGCCCTGACCTGGCTGCTGTCCGGGCACACCCTGCACGTGCTGCCCGACGAGCACCGCACCGACACCGCATTCGTCGTCGACTACGTGCGCACCCACCGCATCGACCACGTCGACTGCGTGCCCGTGCTGATGAGCGGACTGCTCGATGCCGGACTGCTCGACGGCGACGACCACCGGCCCGCCAAGGTGACCGTCGGCGGCGAGGCCGTCGGGTCGGCGCTGTGGCAGCGGCTCGGTGCCGCGGACGGCGTCGAGGCCTACAACTGCTACGGCCCCACCGAATGCACCGTCGACGCCGCATACACCCGCATCGGCGGCGACACCGTCACCATCGGCGGCCCGACCCCCGGCACCCGGCTGTACGTGCTGGACCGGTGGCTGCGACCGGCACCGCCCGGTGTGGCCGGGGAACTGTACGTCGCCGGCGGCGGTCTCGCCCGCGGCTACCTGGGACAGCCCGGCCGGACGGGGGAGCGGTTCGTCGCCGATCCGTTCACCGGGGAGCGGATGTACCGCACCGGTGACATAGTTCGGTGGCTGCCGGACCCGGTCGACCCGGACTCGGTCGACCCGGACCCGGTCGACACTGTTCGGTGGCTACCGGACCCGGTCGACGCCGAGCGGGGCGCCCTCGAATACGTGGGCCGCGCCGACGACCAGGTCAAGATCCGCGGTTTCCGGGTCGAACTCGGCGAGGTCGAGGCCGCGCTGGGTGCCGTGCCGGGGGTGCATGCCGCCGTCGTCGTCGCCCATACCGACGCTCGCGACGTGCGCCGCCTGGTCGGCTACGTCACCGGCACGGCGGACCCCGGGGCCGTGCGCGCTGCCGTCGCCGCCCGGCTGCCCGACTACCTGGTGCCCGCCGCGATCCTGCCGCTGCCGGTACTGCCGACCACCGCGAACGGAAAGGTCGATCGAAAGGCCCTGCCGGAGCCGGACTTCGGCGCCCTCGCCGGATCCGGTGCGCCCCGCACCGATACGGAGGCGACGCTGTGCTCCGCGTTCGCGGAGGTCCTCGGCCTCGACCGCGTCGGCGTCGACGACGACTTCTTCACCCTCGGCGGAGATTCCATCGTCTCGATCCAGTTGGTGTCCCGCGCACGTGCCGCCGACGTGCGGATCACCGCCCGTCAGGTGTTCGAACTGCGCACCGTCGCCGCGCTCGCCGCCGCCTGCGAGTCCGACACGGTCGCCGCACAGCCGTCGCGGCCCGTCGTCGCAGCCACCGGCCCGGTCCCGCTCACCCCGATCGTGCGCGAAACTCTCGACCACGGAGGGGATCTGCGGCGCCTCGCGCAATCCCGCCTGCTCGTCGCTCCGGTCGGACTCACCGAAGCGCACCTCGTTGCCGCCGTCGGCGCGCTGCTGCACACCCACCCCATACTGCGCTCCCGTCTCACCACTGCCGGGGAGGATGCGGAATGGGTTGTCCCCGAGCATGTTCCGGATCCCGAGACCGCGGTGCGCCGCATCGACGCGACAGGCCTCGGCGGCCCACGGTGGCATGCGCTGTTCGAGGCGGAGCGTGACCGCGCCCTGGCGGAACTCGACCCCGCGGACGGACGGATGATCCGGGTGCTGTTCCTCGACGCCGGCCCCGGCGCCGCGGGACGGGTGTTCGTCGTCGTGCACCACCTCGTCGTCGACGGCGTGTCGTGGCGGATCCTCGTCCCCGACCTCGCGGCCGCCGTTGATCAGGCGCGGCGCGGCATCGCACCGGAACTCGATGCGGCCGGCACCTCCTTCCGGGACTGGGCGCTCGGGCTCACGGCGGCCGCCACGTCCGACGGTGTCGCACGGTCCCTGCCGCGCTGGCAGCAGATCGCCGGCAGCGCCGAGCCGCGACTCGGTGCCCGCCCGCTGGATCCGGCACGCGACACCGTCGCCACCGCCCGGTCGCGTGAGGTGCGGGTCCCCGCGGCGGTCACCGAGAAGGTGCTCACCACCGTGCCTGCCGCGTACCGGGCGGGCGTCGCGGATGTGCTGCTCACCGCCCTCGCGCTGGCCGTGACGTCGGTGCGCGGCGGCGACCGGCTGCGCGTGCACCTCGAAGGTCACGGCCGCGCCGAACACGTCGTGCCGGGCGCCGACCTGTCCCGCACCGTCGGCTGGTTCACCACCCTGTACCCCGCCGTGCTCGACGTCTCCGGCATCGACCCGCACGAGGCCCTCGCCGGAACTGCCGCAACCGGGACCGCGCTCGCGCAGGTCAAGGAGTCGCTGCGTGCCTTGCCCGACGACGGCATCGGATTCGGGCTGCTGCGCCGGCTCGCTCCCGAGGGAACGCGGAACTTCCCCGGATACCGTTCTCCCGATGTGATGTTCAACTACCTCGGCCGGATGACGCTGGGGGAGAACATCGGTCAGGCGTGGTCCACCGCGCCGGAGACAGGCGCGCTCGGCGGGGCCGTCGATCCCGGCACCCCGCTCGACCACGTCCTCGACGTCAACGCCGTCACCGAGGACGGCCCGGCCGGACCCGAGCTCGTCTGTGAATTCACGGCGGCGGAGGTCCTCGACGAGGAAACCCTCACCCTTGTCGCCCGTCGCTGGGTGGCGGCCCTCGCCGCGCTGGCCCGGCACGCCGACGACCCCGGTGCCGGCGGTCCCACCCCGTCGGATCTGACCTACCGTGGACTGACCGTTCCCGAACTGGCCTCGCTCACCACCGAACTCGGCCCGATCGACGACGTCGTGCCGCTGACGCCGTTGCAGCGCGGCATGTTCTTCCTCGCCGGTCTCGACGGCGGCGCCGGAACGGACGTGTACTCGATGCAGACCGTCCTCGATCTGCACGGTGATCTCGACCGGGACACTTTGCGCCGCAGCGCCGCCGCGCTGCTGGACCGGCACGCGATTCTGCGGACCGGGTTCCGAACCACCGCGGCGGGCGACCCGATCGGCGTCGTCCTCCGGGACCCCGGCCTGCAGTGGACGCACATCGACCTCACACCCGCCTCCGGCCCCACCCCCGACCCCGTGGCCGTGGCCGTGGCCGAATGTCACATCGCGTCGGTTGGATCGACACGATGTGACATTCGGTCGGCGGAGGAGCGCAGCGACGAGCTCGTCGCTGCGGACCGCGCCACGCGGTTCGACGTCGCGGCCGCGCCGCTGGTGCGGTTCACGCTCGTGCGTCTCGCGCCGGACCTGCACCGGTTGATCTTCGCCGCGCACCACCTGCTGCTCGACGGGTGGTCGTCGCCGCTGCTCGTGCAGGAACTGTTCACCCTGTACGGGGCGGGGGCCGATCCGGCGGCGCTGCCCACGGTCCGGCCGTTCACCGACTATCTCGCCTGGCTGGGCGCCCGCGACACCGACGACGGACTGCGCCGCTGGACCGAGGCGCTCGCCGGGGTCGAGGAACCCACGCTGCTCACCCCCGCCGGCTCGTCGCTCGACGCCACGCTGCCCGTCGAACTCCCCGTGCCGGTACCGGCCGGACTGGCTGCGGGACTGCAGCGCCGCTGCCGCGAGCTCGGCGTCACCGTGAACACCGCGGTGCAGACCGCATGGGCGGTCCTTCTCGGCGCCCGGCTCGACCGCACGGACGTGACCTTCGGTGCCGTCGTCTCCGGCCGCGTCCCGGACGTGCCCGGCATCGAGACGATGATCGGCCTGTTCATCAACACCGTGCCCGTGCGCGTCGCGCTGCGCCCCGGCGAGCCCACCGACGATCTGCTCCGCCGCGTCCAGGACGAGCAGAACCGGCTCCTCGATCACCAGTACGTCGGACTCGCCGACATCCAGCGCGCCGTCGGCGTCGGAGAACTCTTCGACACCCTCGTCGTGTTCGAGAGCTACCCGATCGACACCGACGCCCTCGCCCGGGCGCAGCGTTCCGGCGGCCTCGACGTCACCGACGTCCGCGGCCACGACGCCACCAACTTCCCGCTTGTGCTCGTCGCCGGACTCGACGACGAGCTCGCCCTCACCCTCGAATACCAGCGGGCGCTGTTCACCGCCGACGACGCCGAGGGGATCGGCCGCCGGCTCGTGCACCTCCTCGAGCAGTTCGCCGGCGACCGCCCGCGGCGCGTCGCACAGCTCGACATCCTCGGTCCGGCCGAACGGGAACGGTGGCACGAGCTCTCGTCGACCGCTCCGGCACCGTCGAGCGGGCACGCCACCGTGCCCGACCTGCTCGCGGCGCAGATCGCCCGCACCCCGGACGCGATGGCCGTGGTGTGCGGGAACGAGCGCCTGACCTTCGCCGAGCTCGGCGCCGCCGCGGGGCGGCTGGCACGGCGGCTGATCGACGCAGGCGTCGGACCCGAGACACTGGTGGGTCTGGCCCTGCCCCGCTCGGCCGAGACGATGGTCGCGATCTGTGCCGTGCACGCCGCCGGCGGCGCCTACGTGCCGATGGACCCGTCGTATCCGGCCGAGCGCCTCGCCCACATGGTCGGCGACTCCCGGCCGCGGGTCGTGGTCACCGGCGGAGCCGTCGCGCACACGCTGCGACCGGTGCTCGGTGCAGTGCTGGTGCTCGATCTCGACGACGAGGCGGTCCGTGCCGACCTCGCGGTCCGTCCGGCCGCCCCCGTCACCGATCGCGAGCGAACCGCACCGCTGCGGCCCGAGCATCCGGTGTACGTCATCTACACCTCCGGCTCCACCGGACTTCCGAAGGGTGTGGCGGTCACGCACGCGAACCTGCTCGGCCTGTTCGACAGCCACCGCGCCGACCTGTACGTACCCACCGTGGCGGCGGCGGGCCGGCCGAGCGTGGGGGTCGGGCACGCGTGGTCGTTCGGGTTCGACGCCTCCTGGCAGCCGATGCTGTGGCTGCTCGACGGGCACGCCGTGCACGTGTTCGACGAGGACACCGTGCGTGACCCCGAGGCGATGGCCGGATACGTCGCCGAACACGCCCTCGACTTCCTCGAGGTCACCCCGTCGTTCCTCGACCGGATGGTCGCTGCCGGGCTGTTCGACGGCGAGCACCGCCCCGCCACGGTCGGATTCGGCGGTGAGGCCGTCAACCCGGCGCTGTGGCGGCGGCTGCGGGAACTGACCGACGGACGTGCGTTCAACCTCTACGGGCCCACCGAGTGCACCGTCGATTCGCTCGTCGGGCAGGTCACCGACGCCGAGACCCCGTGCCTGGGCCGGGCCGTACACGGCGCCGCCGCCTACGTTCTCGACCGGATGCTGCGCCCCGTGCCGGTCGGCGCCGCGGGTGAGCTGTACGTCGCCGGATCCGGCGTCGCCCGGGGGTACCTCGGCCGTCCCGACCTGACCGGCACCCGCTTCCTGCCCGACCCGTTCGGTCCGCCCGGCACCCGCATGTACCGCACCGGCGACGTCGTGCGCCGGGTCCCGGCCGGCGACGGCCGGGTCACCCTCGAGTTCCTCGGCCGTGGCGACGACCAGGTCAAGATCCGCGGTTTCCGGGTCGAGCTCGGCGAGGTCGAGGCGGCGCTGACCGCGGTGCGCGGGGTGCGCGACGCCGTCGCCGTCGCCCACACCGACGACCGCGGCGTGTGCCGGCTCGTCGGCTACGTCGTACCCGACGGCGACGTCGACCCCACCGTCGTGCGGGCCGTCCTCGCCGAGCGGGTCCCGGACTACCTGGTGCCGGCCGCGGTGCTCGTGCTGGCCGCGTTCCCCGTCACCGCCAACGGCAAGGTGGACCGGAAAGCGCTGCCGGAGCCGGACTTCGGTGCACTGGCCGGCTCGGGTGAGCCGCGCACCGAGCGGGAGGCCGCGCTGGCGGACGTCGCCGCCGAGGTGCTCGGCGTGGACCGGGTCGGCATCGACGACGACTTCTTCGCCCTGGGCGGCGACTCGATCGTCGCCATCCAGCTGGTCTCCCGCGCCCGGGCTGCCGAGATCCGGCTGACGGCCCGTCAGGTGTTCGAGCTGCGCACCGTCGCGGCCCTGGCCGGGGTCGACGAACCGGACGTCCCGGCGCCGGCGATGGCCGCGACGGGTGACGTGCCGATCACCCCGATCGTGTGGGAGGCCCTCGCCCAGGGTGGCGACCTCGCGCGGTTCTCGCAGGCCCGGCTGCTCGTCGCACCCGTCGGTCTCACCGCCGACGTGCTCGGAACGGCCGTCGCGGCGCTGCTCGGCACTCATCCGATGCTGCGGTCCCGGTTCGTCGTCGCCGACGGCGTGCCACGCTGGACCGTTCCCGAGGACGCACCCGGCATCGAGACACTGGTGCGACGGGTCGACGTCACCGGCCTCGAGGACGAACGGTGGTCGGACCGTTTCGCCACCGAGCGCGAAACAGCGTACGGGGCACTCGATCCGGAAGCCGGCGTGATGATGCAGGTGATCTGGTTCGACTTCGGGCCGGACCGCCCCGGCCGCGTGTTCGTCGCCGTGCACCATCTGGTGATCGACGGCGTGTCGTGGCGCATCCTCGTCCCGGATCTGGCAGACGCCGTCGAACAGGCCGCACGCGGCGAGACCGTCGCGCTGACGCCGCCCGGCACGTCGTTCCGGGCGTGGGCGACCGGACTCGCCGAGGCCGCGCGTTCCGAGCGGGTCAGGACCTCGCTGCCCGCATGGCAACCCGCGGTCGATGCGGTCGAACCACCGCTCGGCGCTCGGCCGCTCGACCCGGTCCGCGACACGGTCGCGGCGCTGCGCTCGACGCACGTGCGGGTCCCCGTGCCCGTCACCGAGGACGTCCTCGCCTCCGGGGCGGTGAACGAGGCCCTGCTCGCGGCGCTTGCCGTGGCGGTGGCCTCGGTCCGTGGCGGCGACGTCGTGCGCGTCGAACTCGAAGGCCACGGACGCGAGGAGCAGATCGTGCCCGGGTCCGACGTCGCGCGCACCGTCGGATGGTTCACCTCGATGTTCCCGGTGGCGTTGAGTCTGACCGGCGTCGACCCCGAGGACGCCCTGGCCGGAGCGGCTGCCGCGCATGCGGTCCGCACACGCGTCGCGGAAGCGCTGAAAGCGCTGCCCGACAACGGGATCGGATTCGGGCTGCTGCACCGTCTCGCCCCGGACCCTGCCTTCGGCGACTATCGACGACCGCAGGTGGTGTTCAACTACCTCGGCCGGATGACGCTGGGGGAGGACACCGGCGCCCCGTGGTCCGGCGCGCCCGAGGCCGTCGCGCTCGGCGGTTCCGTCGACCCGGCCACCCCGGTCGACCACGTCCTGCATGTCGACGCCGTCGTCGAGGACACCGCGGAAGGCCCCGTGCTCGACTGCGAATTCGCCGCGCCCGCCGAGGTGCTCGACGAGCACACCGTCGACCTCGTGGCCCGGCGCTGGGTCCAGGCCCTGACCGCCGCCGCCCGCATCCCCGAACCCGTTGCCACCGAAAAGGAGTGACCTCATGTCAGCACAGTCCGGCATCCTGGCCCGCGAGACGATCCGCATCGATATCGCGCGGCTTCTCGAGATCGAGGCAGACGAACTGGATCCCGCAGTCAGCCTCGTCGATCAGGGCCTCGACTCGGTGCGCCTGATGGCGCTCGTGGAACAGTGGCGCGGCGCCGGCGCGGACGTCGACTTCGTCTCCCTGGCCACCGCACCGCAGCTCGAGGCGTGGTACGACCTGCTCACCTCGCGGTGACCCGGCCGTGGCCCTGATCGACAAGCTGGTCCTCGACCTCGACCCGCTGCGCACCAGCCGCGAATTCCGCTACATCTTCACGGCCCGGGTCGTGTCGCTGTTCGGACTCGGCTTCCTCGTCGTCGCCGTGCCCCTGCAGGTGTATCGGCTCACCGGATCCACCGCGCAGGTCGCCGCGGTCTCGGCGGTGCTCGGCGTGACCACGTTCGCCGCCACCTTCGCCGGCGGGGTGCTCGCCGATCGCTACGACCGGCGGCGGGTCATCGCGCTCGCGCGCGGCACGGCGGGTGTGGCGTTCGCGGTGCTCGCGGTCAACGCGTTCCTGCCCGATCCGAGGATGTGGGTCGTCTACGTGGCGGCGGTGATCGACGGGGTGTGCGGGGGCATCTCCGCGACGGCGCTCATGGCCGTCACGCCCAGCCTGCTGCCCCGGGAGAAGATGGCCGCCGCCGGTGCCCTCATGGCGCTGACCGGCGACCTGGGCGCGATGATCGGGCCGGCGCTCGGCGGCGTCGTCATCGCCACCGGGGGAGTCGGGGTGGCCTACGCGCTGGCCGCGTTCACCACCGCGATCACGACCTTCTGTATCACCCGGCTGCCGGCGCTGCCGCCGACCCACGTCGCCGACGAGTCGCCACTGCGTTCGGTGGTGAGCGGCTTCCGCTACGCGGCGTCGAACCGCGTCCTCGGCGGCGTGCTCGTCTGCGGGTTCGTGACGATGATGCTCGCCGGCTGGTCGGTGCTCGTCCCCGAGTACGCGACCGAGGTGCTCGGCGCGGGACCGTCGGTGGTGGGACTGCTCTACACCGCCCCGGCAGTCGGCGCGGTGATCGGCTCCCTCACCAGCGGCTGGACCGGCCGTCTCCGCCGGTCCGGACAGGCGGTCTTCGTGCTCATGGCCCTCTCCGCCGCGGGACTCGCCGGGGCGGGCCTCACCGCGACCGTCGCGGTGGCGCTGATCGGTCTGGCCGCGCACGGCTTCGGCGATGCGCTCACCGACATCGTCCGGTACGCGACGGTCCAGAAGCACACCTCCGACGAGTACAGGGGCCGCATCGCGGCGGTGTGGGCGGCGCAGGTCACCGCCGGCGCCTCCGTCGGCGCGGTGGTCGCCGGTGCGGTGGCGACGTCGGTGCCGATCTCTGCGGCGCTGCCTGCGTACGGCGCCGTCGGGCTGGTGGTCACCGCGCTGCTGTGGACCACACTGCGGACGCTGCGCCGGCTCGACGAGGGCAGTAGCCTCGAGCGGGTCGTCTGAGTCCGTCCGGTCCGTGCCGCGATGAGTTCGGCGGAGCCGGCCGGTCTGTATCCGGGACAGCACACCCGTCCGCGCGGACGGGGGAGGCCGAAGAGGAGTGGATGTCATGGGCAAGGTCACCGTCACCGAGTTCGTCTCTGCGGACGGCATCATGGAGAACCCCGCGTGGACGTTCCCGTACTGGAACGACACGATCGCCGCGTTCAAGGACGCCGAACTGAACGAGGCGGACGCGTTGCTCCTCGGCCGCACCACCTACCAGGAGTTCGCCGCGGTCTGGCCCGACCACCCCGGGGAGGACGATGCTTCCAAGGCCCAGATGAACGACATTCCCAAACACGTCGCCACGACCACGCTCACCGAACTGGAGTGGAACGCGAGCCGCATCGAGGGCGACGTCGCGCAGGGGATCCGCGCACTCAAGGCCGAGAAGAACCTGCTGGTCATGGGGAGCGGCAGCCTCGTCGAGTTCCTGCGCGGTCAGGGACTCGTCGACGAGTACCGGCTCGCCGTCTACCCCGTGCTGGTCGGCTCGGGCCGGCGCCTGTTCGACCCCGTCGAGGCGCAGGCGACCCTCGAGCTCCGCGACTGCAAGGTCCTCGACAACGGCGTCCTGCTGCTCGTCTACGACGTTGTGTCCGACACCGTTGCCGTTCCGGATTTCGACTGACGGCGTACCCGCAGCCGAGGCCCGGCTCGAGCCGTTGTTTCGAGGCTCGGAGGCGGGGAACCCGACAGCATGTCCGTCAACGAGCCGTTCATGCCGTTCAAGAGCGCATCCGGGGAAGAGATCGACGCTGCGGATCCGGGGCAGGGCGCCCCGGGAACCGACTCCGCGCCGCCCACCACTGCCGAGGACGCCCGGGCCGTGGATTCCGAACGCGGCGAACAGAATGATCGGCACTCCGAGTCCCCGTTCCGCACTCCCACGCCCCCGCGCGACGGATGACGACCGACGCTGCGCGGGCGCGGGACTACGACACCTGGTTCGACACCCCGTGGGGCGCCCACGCCTGGGCCGTGGAGCGGGACGCGGTCGACGAGATCCTCCCCGAGGTGGCCGGCCGGAGCGTGATCGAAGTCGGCTGCGGGACCGGGCGCCTCGTGAGTCATCTCGCCCACCGTGGTGCCCGCGTGCTCGGTGTGGACCTCTCGGCGGGCATGCTGTCCGTCGCGGCCGGCCGGGCACCCGTCCGGCTCGTGCGCGCCGATGCCACTCGCCTGCCCGTGCCGGATGCCGTTGCCGACGCCGCCGTGACGATCGCGGCCCTCGAATTCACCGACGCCGCGGCGGTGCTCGCCGAGATGGCCCGCATCACTCGCCCGGGCGGGCGCATCGTCGCGCTCGCCCTCAATCCGACCAGTCCGTGGGGGTGGATCGATCGGCCCACCGGCCGAGCGCCGTACTCGGCCGCGCGCTTCGTCTCTCGGCGAGAGCTGCGCCGCCTGGGCGTTCGACACGGCCGGGCCCGGGTGCGAGGCCGGTTGTTCACCGCGGCGCGGTTCGGGTATCGGCTCGAACCGGTTGCGGCCCTGGTGGGTCGGATCCTCCCCTGGTTCGGTGCCGTCCAGGTGCTGGTCGTCGACCGGGCACACTGAGAGACGGTCGGGGTGGCGAAGGCCGGGATTTGTGCAACTCGGGGGTTGCAGCGTGGGGTAAAAGGTGCAACTCTGGAGTTGCACAAATCCTATCCCCGGACTGGAGGCGATCATGGACCCGCTCGACATCACCCGCACCATCGACATCGCGGCCCCGGCCACCAAGGTGTGGGCCGCACTGACCGAACCCGAGCTCATCGCGCAATGGTTCGGCGACAGAATCGAATTCGACGCAACACCCGGCGGCACGGGCGCGTTCGGCTGGACGGGGCATGACGACGGTCCCTTCCGGGTACTGATCGAGCACGTGGACGAGCCGAAGACACTCGTCTACCGCTGGGCGCGCGACGCGAACGTGGACCCGGTGCCGGGCAACTCCACGGTGGTGCGGTTCGACCTCGCGGAGATCGAGGGCGGCACCCGGCTGACCCTGGTGGAGACCGGCTTCGAGGAACTCGTCGATCCGCAGTCGGCCCACGACGGCAACGTCGACGGCTGGCGCGCCGAACTCGGCGACTTGGTGGAGTTCCTGGAATCCCGGTGAACGACGTGGCGAAGGGAGTTCCGGCGGTGCTCGCGGTACTGGCCGACGAAACCCGCTGGAACATCCTCACCGCGATCGGCGCCGAGGACCTGTCCGCGAGTGCGCTCGCGGAGCGGCTGCCGGTCAGCCGTCAGGCGATCGCGAAGCACCTGACCGTGCTGGCCGATGCCGGGCTCGTGGAGTCGTTCCGGATCGGGCGGGAGATCCGCTACCGGGCGGTCGGAGCCCGGCTCGGCGAACTGGCCGGCGAACTGGACTCGATCGGACGGCAGTGGGACCGTCGCCTCGAGGCGATAAAGCGCATCGCCGAGCGGCCCGACTGACCGCACGAGTGGGCCGCGCGGTGCCGTCGAGGGGGTGCCCATCGGCACCCTCGGGGTGGTGGTACCGATCGCCGCCGACGCCGACCCTGTAGTGGTCCGCGGAGGAATCTGCTTCCTCCGGTCGAGTACCACTGGAGGGCAGGTCGATTCATGGCGTCGAACGGTGAACGCGGGATCCGGCGACGAGTCCTGCAGTGGGTGACCGCAACGGGAGCGGCGACGGCCCTGACGGTGGGCGGGTTCTCGTCTCCGGTCGTCGCGACCGGCTTCGCTTCGACGACCGGTGAGATCCCGCCCGGCCTCGAACCGTTCTACACCCAGCAGGTCCGGTGGGAATCGTGCGACGGATACAGCACCGACGGATCGGACCTGGTCGGAGCCGGGCTCGAGTGCGCGCGGGTCACCGTGCCCATCGACTACGACAACCCCGAGGGCGACACGGCGCAGATCGCCCTGTCCCGCTCACGGGCGACGGGAGAGAAGATCGGATCGCTGCTCGTCAACCCGGGTGGGCCGGGGGCCTCCGGGCTCGGGACGGCCGTCGTCGCCGCCGGCACCGAACTCGCCGAGCGGTTCGACGTCGTCGGATTCGATCCGCGCGGAATCGGGGCGTCGACACCGCAGATCGACTGCCTGACACCCGGGGAGACCGACGCGTGGCGGCAGGATCCCGTGGTGGACATGACCGCCGAGGGCATTGCCCGGGCCGAACAGAAGAGCCGGGAGTACGCGGCACGCTGCGCCGAACGCACCGGCGCCGACGTGCTGGCACACGTGGGCACCCGCGACGTGGTGCGGGACATGGACGTCATCCGGGCCGCGCTCGGCGACGCCGGTTTGAACTACCTCGGATACTCGTACGGGACCCGGCTCGGCTCGGCCTATGCGGAGGCGTTCCCCGGCAACGTGCGCGCGATGGTGCTCGACGGGGCGCTCGATCCACAGCAGGACCCCGTCGAGGAGGCGGTGCGGCAGGCCGCCGGCTTCCAGCAGGCATTCGACGCGTTCGCCGAGAACTGCGCGACCGGCGAGGACTGCCCCCTCGGTGCCGATCCCGCGGCCGCGGTCGAGCGGTTCCGCTCGCTGGTCGATCCCCTGATCGACCGTCCCGCGGCCACGGACGATCCGCGGGGACTGAGCTATCCGAACGCGATCACCGGTGTCATCGCCACCCTGTACTCGCCGCAGGGCTGGGAGTACCTGCGGACCGGACTCACCGAACTGGAGCAGGGCCGGGGCGACACGCTGCTGCTGCTGGCCGACATGTACGAGGGCCGGTTCGCCGACGGCTCGTACTCGAACTCCAGCGAGGCGATGGCAGCGGTGCGGTGCGTCGACGACGTCGCCGTGACCGACCCGGCGGTCGCCGGCGAACTCGACACCCGGTCCCGCGAAGCGGCACCGTTCCTCGACGACGGCCGCGGCACCGGCAACGCGCCGCTCGGTGCGTGCGCCTTCTGGCCGGTGCCGCCGTCGGGGGATCGGCACGCCGTGGACGCCGACGGCCTGCCCCCGATCGTCGTCGTCTCTACCACCGAGGATCCGGCCACGCCGTACCAAGCGGGTGTGGACCTGGCGAAGCAACTGGATGCGGTGCTCGTCACGTACCGCGGGACCCAGCACGGGGTGGTGCTGAGCGGCCAGTGGTGCATCGACCTTCCCGTCGCGCGCTACCTCGTCGATCTTGCTGTGCCGGAGGGAGATACGACATGTTGAGTGGGGCCGGATCCGATCCCTCGGGACGGACGGTCAGGGGGTGCGCCGGGGCAGCGACCATGCCGCTCCGGCGCGGTCGCTGCGCCCCGTACCCACGCTCGTCGTCGTGGCTGCGAGTCGTCTCCGGGCCGCGTCCCCGGCCGACCTGGCAGACTCGATCGGGAAGGCGACGAGGAGACAGACGGTGACGGAAACGGTGGACGGCGCTCACGACGTGCAGCTGAGGCAACCAGGACTCGAGTCGGCGCAGCTCCAGCTGGACCCACCGCAGATCGCGCTCCAACGGGAGTTCCGCCGTGTCCTGATGGTCTACAAGTTCGGGATCGACGAGATGATGACCAAGATCAACATCCTGCGGGAGGAGTTCGGCTTCACCCACGACCACAACCCGATCGAGCACGTCAAGTCGCGGCTGAAG
Source organism: Rhodococcus sp. NS-SX18 (assembly GCF_057367935.1). Taxonomy (NCBI): domain Bacteria; kingdom Bacillati; phylum Actinomycetota; class Actinomycetes; order Mycobacteriales; family Nocardiaceae; genus Rhodococcus; species Rhodococcus sp. NS-SX18. The sequence goes on from NZ_CM170633.1 coordinate 982,398, forward strand.
ACTCCCGAATCGGTCGTCGAGAAGGCCGTCCGCAAGAACCTGCCGCTCACCCTCGACGCGATCCGCGAGAACATCTACGACATCGCCGGCATCCGCATCACCTGCAGCTTCGTCTCCGACGTCTACCGGATCTTCGACCTGATCACCGGGCAGCACGACATCCGGGTCGTCCAGGTCAAGGACTACATCGCGCGCCCGAAGCCCAACGGATACCGGAGCCTGCACGCGATCGTCGAGGTCCCCGTCTTCATGTCCGACCGCGTGCAGCCGGTGTTCGTCGAACTGCAGATCCGCACCGTCGCGATGGACTTCTGGGCCAGCCTCGAACACAAGATCTTCTACAAGTACGACAAGGCGGTGCCCGCCGGACTGCTCGACGAGCTGCGGGCGGCGGCCGCGACCGCCCGCGACCTCGACGTCCGGATGGAGGCCCTGCACGACCAGGTGCACGGGCCCGACGCGTCGCCCTGACCGCCCGCCTCAGACGTCGTGCTCGGTGAAGTCCCGGTCGTGGTCGGTGGTACGGCCGTACCCGGTCTCGGTCATGCCGCGGCGCCAGTAGCCGATGACGAGGGTGGACCTGCGGTCGAAACCGGCCTCGTCGCGCAGGTAGCTGCGCATCCGCAGCACGGTCTTCGATTCGGCCGATACCCACGCGAATCGCTTCAGTTCGCCGGCGGGGATCGGCACGGCGGTCGCCGCGTCGGCCAGGTGCGTGGTGGTGCCCGCGGCGGCGCCGTCGCGGTGCACCCAGCGGATGTCGATGTCGGCGGGGGAGCGCAGGTCCTGGTGCTCGCCCTCGTCGGCGACCTCGACGACGGCGGTGCCCCGGGCGCCCTCGGGGAGGCGTTCGAGCATGCGGCCGATCGCGGGCAGCGCCGTCTCGTCGCCGACGATCAGGTACCAGTCGGCCGGGGGTGCGACGATCCCGCCGCCGCCGGCCGCCGCGATGCGATCGCCGGGACGGGCCCGCTCCACCCAGGCACCGGCCAGGCCCTCGTCGCCGTGCCGGACGAAGTCGATGTCCATCTCGGCGGCCGCGGGGTCGAGTCGCCGCACGGTGTAGGTGCGGACCTGCGCCTTGAGCGTGGGGTCGGGCCACTCGAGGCGCCGGCCGCCGGTGTTGACCGGCAGGTCGAGGTCTCCGTTCTCCCGCGGGAAGATCAGCTTGATGTTGGGCACCCGGGTCGGGTCGCTCGCGTAGACCTCGACGCCGCGGCCGGCGAACGTGACGCGGCGCATGCGGGGGGTGATGTCCTCGACCTTCGCGACTTCGATGACGCTGGGCAGCAGCCCGTCTTCGTTCGACATGCCTCACACCTTAGGTGAGCCTTTCCAACCTAAGTGGGGTCGGGTGGTTCCGCAGGCCGGTTCGGCATCGTGGCAGCCGTCACGGCCAGGGCCACCGCGGCCACGAGAAGGGCGACGAACACCGGCGCCACCGCGTCGGCGAGCCGTTCCGGCCCGAGAGGTCCCGATCCGGCCGCACCATGTGCGGCCAGCGCCGAATTCGCCAGTGCCCCGAACACCGCGACCCCGACGGCGCTGCCGATCGATCGGGCGAACGAGTACGCCCCGGTCACCACACCACGCTCGGCCCACGTCACGCTCGACTGCGCCGAGATCAGCGCCGGGCTCGCGATCAGGCCCATTCCGAGGCCGACGAGTACGCAACACCCCGCGACCTGCCACACCGGGGACCGCTCGTCGAGCAACGTCAGCAGACCGGTGCCGGCCAGCACCGGGACGGACCCGATCATCGCGGTGTTGCGGAATCCGATCCGCAGGTAGAACCAGCCGGAGCGCGCCGCCGCGAGTGGCCACCCGATCGTCATCGTCGACAGGGTGAATCCCGCCACGAGGGCCGTGGTGCCCAGCGACCCCTGCACGAACGCGGGCACGTAGGAGGTCAGGCCCAGCACCACGGCGCCGACGAGGGCCGCGACCGCGCTGCTGGTCAGCACCACCCGGCGGGCGAACACCCACGGCGGCAGGATCGGCTCCGCCGCGCGCCGCTCCACCCACACGAACAGCAGCAACAGCGTCACGCCGGCCGCGAACACCCCGGCGCTCGGCGCCGACACCCACGCCCAGGCCTGTCCGCCCTCGAGCAGGCCCAGGATCAGCAGTCCCGAGCCTGCGGCGAGCGTCGCGGCACCGGCCCGGTCCACCGGCCGCCGCGGCCCGGACGGCCGTGACTCGGTGAACGCCTTCAGCAGCACCGCCACGGCCAGCGCACACAGCGGCAGGTTGATCCAGAAGATCCACCGCCATGACACGTAGTCGGAGAAGACCCCGCCCACGGCGGGGCCGACGATCGCCGACATGCCCCACACGCTCGCGAGGTAGCCCTGGGCCTTCGCGCGCTCGGCGACGGTGTAGATGTCGCCGGCGATGGTCTGCGCCATCGGCAGCACGGCCCCCGCACCCAGCCCCTGTACCGCGCGGAACGCGATCAGTGCCGGCATGCTCCATGCCAGCGCACACAGCGCCGAACCCAGGGCGAACAGCGCGATGCCGAACACCAGCACGGGTCTGCGCCCGTACACGTCCGACAGCTTGCCGTAGACCGGCACGAGCACGGCCTGGGTGAGCAGATAGCTCGAGAACAGCCACGGGAACTGCGTGAAGCCGCCGAGGTCCGCGACGATGGTCGGGACGGCGGTGGCCAGGACGGTGCTCTCGAGTGCGACGAGCGCGGTGGCGAGCATCAAGGCCGCGAGAATCGGTCCGCGTTCCGAGCGCAGACCCACGTCGATCCGGGGTGCCGCCGACATCACGCTCCTGTTCGGGGTGGGGTTCCGGTCACGATCATTGTCATAGTGAACGATCCCGGGATCGGGCGGGGGTGCCGTGCAGGTCCGGGCGGCGCACTAGGGTGGCACCGTGCGTCCATCACTCGAGTCCTACCCCCACCTCGCCGGCGGCAAGGTCCGGGACCTGTATGTCATAGACGACGAGCACCTGCTCCTCGTGGCCAGCGACCGGATCTCGGCATACGATCACGTGCTCGACACCCCGATTCCCGACAAGGGCCGGGTGCTCACCGCGATGAGCGTGTTCTTCTTCAACCTGCTCGAGGTGAACCATCACCTCGCCGCTGAGCCCGACGACGACCGCATCCCCGCCGAGGTCCTCGGTCGCGCCCTCGTCGTCAAACGGCTGAAGATGGTGCCGATCGAGTGCGTCGCCCGCGGTTACCTCACCGGATCGGGCCTGATCGACTACCGGCAGACCGGCGCGGTGTGCGGCGTCCCGCTGCCAGACGGCCTCGTGGAGGCCAGCCGCCTGCCGGATCCGATCTTCACTCCGGCGAGCAAGGCCGAGATCGGCGACCACGACGAGAACATCACCTTCGACGAGGTCGTCGACAAGGTCGGCCAGGATCTCGCCGTGAAGCTGCGCGAGGACACTCTCGACATCTACGGCCGCGCCGCGATGTACGCGGCGGACAAGGGCATCCTGCTGGCCGACACGAAGTTCGAGTTCGGTCTCGACGACGGTGGCAACCTCGTCCTCGCCGACGAGGTGCTCACCCCGGATTCGTCGCGGTACTGGCCCGCCGAGGGCTACGAGCCCGGCAAGGTGCAGCCCAGCTTCGACAAGCAGTTCGTCCGCAACTGGCTGACGAGCCCCGAGTCCGGTTGGGACCGTGCCTCCGACACCCCGCCGCCGCCACTGCCGCAGCACATCGTCGATGCCACCCGTGAGCGGTACATCGAAGCCTACGAACGGATCTCGGGTCTGTCGTTCTCCGACTGGCTGGGGCCGAGCGCATGACCGCGCCGATCGCCAAGCGGGTCCCGTCCGAGCGGGTTCATCACGGACACACGTTCGTCGACGAGTACGAGTGGCTCCGCGACAAGGAGAACCCCGAGGTAGTCGCGCACCTCGAGGCCGAGAACGCGTGGACCGAGAAGCAGACCGCGCACCTGGCACCCCTGCGGGAGAAGATCTTCGAGGAGATCAAGTCCCGCACGCAGGAAACCGACATGTCGGTACCCACCCGCATGGGGGACTGGTGGTACTACGCCCGGACCGTCGAGGGCAAGCAGTACAGCATCCAGTGCCGCTGCCCGGTCTCCGACCCCGACGACTGGAACCCGCCGGAGCTGGCACCGGGTGTGGAACTGCCGGGCGAGCAGGTGCTGCTCGACGGCAACGTCGAGGCCGCCGGGCACGAGTTCTTCTCCCTCGGTGCGTTCTCGATCAGCCACGACGGGACGCTGCTCGCCTACTCGGTCGACGTCGTCGGCGACGAGCGCTACACGCTGCGATTCAAGAACCTCGGCACCGGTGAGCTGCTCGCCGACGAGGTCCCCGGGACCGCACCCGGCGCGACGTGGGCGATCGACAACAGCCACATCTTCTACCTCACCGTGGACGAGTCCTGGCGGCCGGACACCGTGTGGCGGCACCGTCTGGGAACGTCGCACACCGAGGACGTCGAGGTCTTCCACGAGTCCGACGAACGGTTCTGGGTGTCGGTGGGCACCACCCGCAGCGAGAAGTACCTGATGATCTGGGTGGGATCGAAGATCACCACCGAGGGCTGGGTGCTCGAATCCGCGGATCCCACCGGCGAATTCCGCGTGCTGCTGCCGCGGCGCGAGGGTGTCGAGTACGGCGCCGAGCATGCCGTCGTCGGCGGCGAGGACCGGTTCCTGGTCATGCACAACGACGTCGTCGAGATGGTGGACGACGCGACGGGTGCGGTCACGCGCGAGAAGGCGGAGAACTTCGTTCTCGCCGAGGCGCCCGTGGACGATCCGTCTGCCCTGCGCACCCTCATCGGGCACCGACACGACGTGCGCCTCGAGGACGTCGATGCGTTCGCCGGGCACCTCGTGCTCGGCTACCGGCGGGAAGCGCTGACCCGGCTCGCGGTGTGGCCGCTGACCGCCGACGGCTACGGCGAGCTGACCGAACTCGAGTTCGACGAGGAACTGTTCGCGGTGGGTCCGGGCGCGAACCCGGAATGGCACCAGCCGATGCTGCGGCTCGGGTTCACGTCGTTCATCACGCCCAGCCGCGTCTACGACTACGTCGTCGACTCCGGAGAGCTGTTGCTGCGCAAGGCCCAGCCGGTGCTCGGTGACTTCGATCCGTCGGACTACGAGCAGCGCCGGGACTGGGCGGTGGCCGAGGACGGCACGCGCATCCCGCTGTCGATCGTGGCCCGCAAGGGTACGCCCGCGAACGCGCCGGCGCTGCTCTACGGGTACGGGTCGTACGAGGCCAGCATCGACCCCGGCTTCTCGGTGGCGCGGCTGTCGCTCCTCGAGCGGGGCATGGTCTTCGCGGTGGCCCATGTGCGGGGCGGTGGCGAGATGGGCCGGCACTGGTACGAAAACGGCAAGACGCTGGCGAAGAAGAACACCTTCACCGACTTCGTCGCCTGCGCCCGGCACCTGATCGACACCGGTGTGACCCGGCCGGACCGCCTCGTCGCCGACGGCGGCAGCGCGGGCGGACTGCTCATGGGTGCAGTGGCGAATCTCGCACCGGAGTTGTTCGCCGGAATCCTCGCGAACGTGCCGTTCGTCGACCCGCTCACGTCGATCCTGGACCCGTCGCTGCCGCTGACGGTGATCGAGTGGGACGAGTGGGGCAACCCCCTCGACAACCCCGAGGTGTACGAGTACATGCGCTCGTACAGCCCGTACGAGAACGTCGAGGCGAAGGACTACCCGGCGATCCTCGCGATCACCAGCCTCAACGACACCCGGGTGCTCTACGTCGAACCGGCCAAGTGGGTGGCCAAGCTGCGCGCCACGAAGACCGGCGACTCGCCGCTGCTGCTCAAGACGGAGATGAGCGCCGGTCACGGCGGCGTGTCCGGTCGCTACGAGAAGTGGCGCGAGGTGGCCTTCGAGTTCGCGTGGGTCCTCGAGACGTCGGGCGCATACCGTCCCTGAAAGGTGTTGTGGCCGACTGCCTGGTGGCCGAATGTCACATCGCGTCGATGACATCGACGCGATGTGACATTCGGTCCCACAGGCCGCCCGCTCAGCGCGGGGCGTAGCGGATCTGCGGCCGGCCGGCGCGGCCGTACTCGGTGTGCCGGGCGGCGACGCCGTCGTCGGCCAGGCGTTCGAGGTACCGCCACGCCGTCACCCGCGACACGCCCACCGCGCTGCCCACCTCCGCGGCCGTGAGCGGCCCCGGCGCTTCCCTCAGGCACCGGGCGACCGCATCGAGGGTGTGCGGCGCGACGCCCTTCGGGGACGAGGCGCGCGGATCGGAGGTCCGCAGCGCCGCCATCGCCCGGTCGATGTCGTGCTGGCCGGCGGCCGCGCCGGACGCGCCCAGCGCCTTGCGGTAGGCCAGGTAGTGGTCGAGTTTGTCGCTCAGGGCAGCGAAGGTGAACGGCTTGAGCAGGTAGAGCACGATACCCCGGGCGACGGCGGTGCGGACGACCTCGAGGTCGCGCGCGGAGGTCACAGCGATGATGTCCGGGCTCGGCCGGGTCCCGCTCAACGCCGCGGCGACGTCGAGGCCGCTCATGTCGGGCAGTCCGATGTCCAGCAGCACCAGATCCACGGGCTCTCCTGCCTTCGCGGCCTCGGCGACGGCACGCAGCGCGTTCCGGCCGGTGTCGGCGACGGCGACCACCGTGAACTGCGGCAGACGATCGACGTACGCGCGGTGGGCGTCGGCGATGCGGGACTCGTCCTCCACGACGAGGACGCGAATCACTGTGCGCTGCCTGCGTGCTCGGTTTGCAAGGGGATCTCGGCGACGACCATCGAGCCCAGCGACGGCTCGGTCCGCAGGGTGCCGCCGTGGCGCGCCACCACCTGCGCGACCAGTGCCAGTCCCAGTCCGTGGTGGTCTGCCTTCGTGGAGTAGCCCCGCGTCATCGCGCGGGCGAGGACCTCCGGCGACATGCCCGGTCCGCTGTCCGCAACTTCGACGATCATGTTCGAATCATCCTGTCGTATCGTCACTTCCACCCACGGTTCGTCGACGGCCCGGGCGGCGTCGATGGCGTTGTCCACCAGGTTGCCGACGAGTGTCACCAGATCGCGGGTGCCGAGGGGGGTCGAGCCCAGTGCGGTGTCGTCGGTGACGGTCAATTCGACGCCGCGTTCGGCGGCGTCGTTGATCTTCCCCAGCAGCAGGGCGACGAGTGCCGGTTCCTGCACCGACGCGGTGAGCCGGTCGATGAGCTGCTGCGACAGGCGCAGTTCCTCCGTCGCGAACGCGACCGCCTCCTCGGGACGTCCCAGTTCGACCATCGTGACGATGGTGTGCAGCCGGTTCGCCGACTCGTGCGCCTGCGCGCGCAGCGCGTCGGCGAAACCGCGAACCGAGTCCAGTTCGCCCAGCACCGTACGTAGTTCGGTGCGATCCCGCAACGTCGTCACCGTGGCGATCCGCCGGCCCTCCCACTGCACCGGGCTCCGGTCGACGACCAGGACGCGGTCCTCGGTGAGGAGTACGTCGCCGCGGGCGTCCGCGTCCGGGCCGGTCACGCGCAGCGCCTCGGGCAGATCGTCCGTCGTGACCGGGCCGTCGCCGAGACCGAGCAGGCGCCGCGCCTCGTCGTTGACGACCTCCACGCGTGCGGGCTCGTCGGTGCCGATCACGATCAGGCCCTCCCCGATCGCGTGGAGGACCGCGTCGTGGTGCTCGTAGAGCCGGCGCAACTCGTCCGGCGCGAGTCCGAGGGTCTGGCGGCGCAGGCGCCGGCTGACGAGCACGGCGCCGCCGGTCGCGACGGCCAGAGCTGCGGCCGACAGACCGAGCAGAGCGGGCAGACCGCGGGCGAACTGGTCGGCGACCCTCGCGCGGGTGACGCCGACGGCGACGAGGCCGACGACCTGTCCGTCGTCGACGATCGGCGCCACGGCCCGGATGGACGGGCCCAGCGAGCCGGCATAGGTCTCGGTGAAGACGGTGCCGGCGAGCGCCGGTTCGATGTTGCCGCTGAACGGCAGACCGATCATCGCAGGGTCGGTGTGGGTGTACCGGGTCCGGTCGGGCGCCATCACGACGATGAAATCGGTGCCCGTCGCCTCCCTGATGCGTTCGGTGCGCGGTTGCAGCACCGCCGTCGGGTCCGGTGTGCGCAACGCCGCCGCCGTCGAGTCGGACCCGGCCAGGGATTCGGCGATTGCGACGACGGTGCGGCGGGTGGCGTCGTCGCTGTCGCGGCGCTCGTCGATCCCGACGAGGACGGTGCCGGCGCCGATGACCAGGGCGAGCACGGCCAGCTGCAGTACCAGCAGCTGACGCGCGACGCTCATCGACGGCCGGTGCGCGGTCGGCGGCACGGGCGTACTCCTTCCGGATGCCGGTGGGTCCGCCTCGTGAGCGCGACATCACCTGAACGAAATGAACGCAATCTTCACCGGGTGAGGCTGCGACACCACCATTTCTATCAGGAACGTGACCGCGATCACGAAGCCCCCGAAACGCCCATCCGAGAGGATCCGCCATGAGCACGTCACCAGACTCCCGGGCACCCGGCGCCACGCCACCGGCCAAGCGCAGAGACCGCACGCACTGGCTCTACGTCGGTGTCATCGTGGCAGTGGTGGCCGGCGTCCTCGTCGGCTGGCTCGCCCCGGACGTCGGCAAGTCGTTCGGTGTCCTCGGCACGATGTTCGTCGACCTCATCAAGATGATGATCGGCCCGGTCATCTTCTGCACAATCGTCCTCGGCATCGGCTCGGTGCGGGCCGCCGCCAGCGTCGGCAAGGTCGGCGGCCTGGCGATGGTGTACTTCCTCGGCATGTCCACCGTCGCGCTGGGCATCGGCCTGGTGGTGGGCAACCTGCTCGATCCGGGCAGCGGCCTGAACCTGTCCCCGGAGACCGCCGGCGCCGGCGCCGCGCTGGCCGACAAGGCCCACGCCACGGGCGGGACCATGGACTTCATCGCGTCGATCATCCCCACGTCGCTGCTGTCGGCGCTCACCGAGGGCAGCGTGCTGCAGACCCTGTTCGTCGCTCTGTTGGTCGGCTTCGCGCTGCAGTCCCTCGGCAAGACCGGCGAGCCGGTCCTGCGCGGTATCGGCTACGTGCAGAAGCTCGTGTTCAAGATCCTGTCGATGATCCTGTGGCTCGCTCCGATCGGTGCCTTCGGCGCCATCGCCAACGTGGTCGGGCAGACCGGTCTCGGCGCGGTCGTCCAGCTCGGCACCCTGATGATCGGGTTCTACCTCACCTGCGTGCTGTTCGTGTTCGGTGTGCTCGGCTCCCTGCTGCGGATGGTGTCCGGGGTGTCGATCTTCAAGCTGGTCAAGTACCTGGCCCGCGAGTACCTGCTGATCTTCGCGACGTCCTCGTCCGAGTCCGCGCTGCCGCGGCTCATCGCGAAGATGGAGCATGTCGGGGTCGAGCGCACCACCGTCGGTGTCGTCGTGCCCACCGGGTACTCGTTCAACCTGGACGGCACCGCCATCTACCTGACGATGGCCTCGCTGTTCATCGCCGACGCGCTCGGTTCGCCGCTGTCGCTGGCCGAGCAGCTCTCCCTGCTGGTGTTCATGATCGTCGCGTCGAAGGGCGCGGCCGGGGTGAGCGGGGCGGGCCTGGCCACGCTCGCCGGCGGCCTGCAGAGCCACCGTCCGGAGCTGCTCGACGGCGTCGGCCTCATCGTCGGCATCGACCGGTTCATGTCCGAGGCGCGCGCAGTCACCAACTTCTCCGGCAACGCCGTCGCCACCCTGCTGGTGGGAACGTGGACCGGAACCGTCGACCGCGGTCGCGTCCGCGACGTCCTCGCCGGCCGCATCCCGTTCGACGAGGAGACCATGGTCGACGACCACGGCCCGGCCGCCGCGCAGCCTGCCGTCGTGGTCGAGAAGGAGGAAGCGAAGGTCCTGGCGCGCGCCTGACGGGTCCCGCTCGCGGAACCCCTTGTGGCCGAATGTCACACCGGTTCGATCTGATCGAACCGGTGTGACATTCGGCCATACACGCACGCGTGTCAGGCCGGCCGGAACAGGGCCGCGACGTGTGCACCGACCCGTTCGACGAGGTGATCGAAGAAGGCCTGCGGGTCCGTGGCGACGACGATCTCGGCGTTCGGCGGGCGGCCCCACATGCCGGACCAGTCGGCGACGGTGGTGCCGCGGGTGAGCCGGCCGTCGAGTTCGACGTCGACCGTCGCCGGGCGGGTGGTGAAGGGCACCGTTCCGAGGGCGACCGCCGCCGCGAACGGATCGTGGACGTGTGCCAGGAAGCCCTGACCCTGGTCGCGGTGGAATTCCATGTAGAAGCGCAGCGCATCGGACAGGTGCCGCACGATCGGGTTGGACTCCTGCGAGCGCAGACCGCGCGGATCGTCCGGCGAGAGGATCTCGGCCGGGACGCTTCCCGCGGTCTCGGCGAGACGTCGCAGGTGTTCGGGCCGCATAGCAATCGACTCGGTGGTGTCGAGGGAGCACACGATCGGCCGGCGGTCGGGCGGCACGGCGGAGAACGCGTCGAACACCGCCTTCGCGGCCTCCGGATCCACCGCGACGTTCCATTCCGAGGTGGGGGTGGTGTTGCCCGGGTAGTTGAACGCCCCGCCCATCACGACCAGACGGCGCAGCCGGTGGGGGAGTTGCGGGTCGAGCCGGACGGCCAGCGCCAGGTTGGTGAGCGGACCGGTGACGAGGCCGACGAGTTCGCCGGGGTGCGCGCGGGTCAGTTCCACCCACGCCTCGGCGGCACTGCGGCCCGAGGGACCGTGACCGGGGGTGGGCAGGTCGGCGTAACCGACGCCGAGCGGGCCGTGCGTGTCCTCGGTGGTCATCAGCGGCGCGACGAGCGGGGCCTCCGATCCGACGGCGACCTCGATGTCCGGTCTGCCGCACACCTGCAGCCACGCCAGGTTGTTCGCGGTCACCTGCGCGACGGGCACGTTCCCCGCGGTGGAGAGCACCGCGGCGATCTCCGCTTCCGGACTCGCCAGCAGGTAGAGCAATGCGAGCGCATCGTCGATACCGGTGTCGACGTCGGCGACGAGACGGATGGGTTCGGGCACCCGCCCATCCTGCAGCACGTGCCCGCGGTCCGGAACGGCCGGTGCCGCGGACTGCCGCTCACGCGGGCGGTGTCGTGTCGACCAGGCCCTCGGGGAGCCGGCGGAACATCTCGGCCAGCTGAGGCAGGAAGTCGCGGAAGCCGCTGGTCTTGCGCCAGAACATGCCGATGTGGCGACGCGGGACGGGATCGGCGAACCGCAGCAGCCGGATCTCCGGGGGCTGCGCGACCGGGGTGGTGACGGCCAGGCGCGGCAGCAGGGTCACCCCCACCCCTGCGATCACCATCTGCCGCAGGGTCTCGAGGCTCGTCGCCCGGAAGCCGTTGCGTTCGGCGGCTCCGGTCAGCCGGCACACCTCGAGGGCCTGGTCCCGCAGGCAGTGACCGTCCTCGAGCAGCAGCAGGCTCTCGTCCGCGATCACCGACAGCGGGGCAGGTTCGGGGGTGGCAGCCAGGGGATGGGAGGCCGGGACGGCGAGCACGAAGTCCTCGGAGAACAGGTACTCCTGGTGCAGGTGGTCGTCGTCGATCGGCAGTGCGAGCACACAGACGTCGAGGTCGCCGCGGCGGAGCCGCTCGAGCAGGTCCTCGGTCTTCTCCTCGATCAACAGCAGTTCGAGATCGGGGAACCTCGCCCGTACCGACGGCACGACGTGCGGGAGCAGGTACGGGGCGAGGGTCGGGAACAGGCCGATGCGGAGCGTGCCCGACTCCGGGTCGGAGAACTGCCGGGCGATCTCGCGGATGTTCGCGGTCTCGCTCAGAATGATCCGGGCGCGCTCCACGATCTGCGTGCCCGCGCCGGTCAGGGTGATCTGACGCGGGCTCCGCTCGACGAGTTCGACGCCGAGTTCCTGCTCGAGCTTGCGGATCTGGGTCGACAGCGTCGGCTGGCTGACGAAGCAGGCCTCCGCCGCCCGGCCGAAGTGGCGATGGTGCGCCACTGCGGCCAGGTACTCGAGATCACGCAGATTCACGACGGACGAACTACCGGACGGTCGCGGCGACCGAGTCCTCGGCCGGGGCGCTGGTACGGATGAGATGGTCGAACGCGCCGAGCGCCGCCGTCGCGCCGGCACCGGCGGCGACGACGATCTGCTTGTACGGCACCGTCGTGCAGTCGCCGGCCGCGAACACACCCGGCACCGAGGTCTGGCCGCGGTCGTCGATCACGATCTCACCGCGCGGCGACAACTCGACCGTGCCGGCGAGCCACTCGGTGTTGGGCAGCAGGCCGATCTGGACGAAGACGCCCTCGAGCTCGAGCGTGTGCGACGTCTCGGTGGTGCGGTCCAGGTAGGTCAGGCCGGTGACCTTGTTTCCGTCGCCGAGGACTTCGGTGGTCGCCGCGCTGACGACGATGTCGACGTTGGGCAGACTGCGCAGTTTGCGCTGCAGCACCTCGTCGGCGCGCAGCACGGAGTCGAACTCGACGAGCGTGACGTGCGCGACGACGCCGGCGAGATCGATCGCGGCCTCGACGCCGGAGTTGCCGCCGCCGATCACGGCGACGCGCTTGCCCTTGAACAGCGGTCCGTCGCAGTGCGGGCAGTAGGTCACGCCCTTGTTGCGGTACTCGGTCTCGCCGGGCACGTTCATCGAGCGCCACCGCGCGCCGGTGGACAGGATCACGGTACGGGCGAGCAGGGAGGCGCCGCTGTCCAGTTCGACCTCGACGAGGCCGCCCTCGGTGGTCGCGGGCACGAGCTTCGCGGCGCGCTGCAGGTTCATGACGTCGACGTCGTACTGACGGACGTGATTGTCGAGCGCGGCGCCGAACTGGGGACCCTCGGTGTAGGGCACGGAGACGAAGTTCTCGATCGCCATGGTGTCGAGCACCTGGCCGCCGAAGCGCTCGGCAGCGAGACCGGTTCGAATTCCCTTGCGGGCGGCGTAGATCGAGGCGGCCGCGCCGGCCGGTCCGCCGCCGACGACGAGTACGTCGAACGGGTCCTTCTCGGCGATCGCGGCGGCCGCGCGGTCTGCGGCGCCGGTGTCGAGCTTGCCGACGATCTGCTCGAGGCTCATGCGGCCCGAGTCGAACAGCTCACCGTTGAGGTACACCGTCGGTACGGCCATCACCTGGCGCCCGTCGACCTCGTCCTGGAACAGGGCACCGTCGATGGCGACGTGCTTGATGCGCGGATTGAGCACGCACATCAGGTTCAGGGCCTGCACGACGTCCGGGCAGTTCTGGCAGGAGAGCGAGAAGTAGGTCTCGAAGTGCAGTTCGCCGTCCAGGTCGCGGACCTGCTGCTGCAGTTCCTCCGGCTCCTTCGACGGGTAACCGCCGACCTGGAGGAGGGCGAGTGCGAGGGAGGTGAACTCGTGACCGAGCGGGATGCCGGCGAAGCGGACCTCGATGTCGGTGCCGACCCGGTGGATGGCGAAGGAGGGGCGCCGGGCGTCGTCGTCGCGGCGCTCGTGGGTGATCTTGTCCGACATCGCCGCGATCTCGTCGAGGAGGGCGGCGAGTTCGGCGGACTTGGGTCCGTCGTCGAGGGAGGACACGAGCTCGATCGGCAGGGTCAGCCGCTCGAGGAGGGACTTCAGTTGGCCGGCGAGCGAGGCTTCGAGCATGGGTATCTACTCCATCGACGGGTGGGAAGCGGTGATCGGAAGGCGCACGGCGCCGGGTGGTTCGGCGCTCCGGGAGCGCGGGGCCCGATGTGGGCCGGGCCCCGCGCCGCAGGAATGTCGGATCCGGAGGTGTCAGATCTTGCCGACGAGGTCCAGCGACGGGGCGAGGGTCTCGGCGCCCTCTTCCCACTTCGCCGGGCAGACCTCGCCCGGGTGCGACCGCACGTACTGGGCGGCCTTGACCTTGCGGACGAGCTCGGCGGCGTTGCGGCCGATGCCCTCGGCGGTGACCTCCATGAACTGGACGATGCCGTCGGGATCGACGAGGAAGGTGCCGCGGTCGGCCAGGCCCTCGTTCTCGCGCAGCACCTCGAAGTCGGTGCTGATCTGCAGGGTCGGGTCGCCGATCATGGCGTACTTGATCTTGCCGATGGTCTCGGAGGAGTCGTGCCACGCCTTGTGCGTGAAGTGAGTGTCGGTGGAGACCGAGAAGACCTCGACGCCGAGCTTCTGCAGCTCCTCGTAGTGGTCGGCAAGGTCACCGAGCTCCGTCGGGCAGACGAAGGTGAAGTCGGCCGGGTAGAAGAAGAAGATCGCCCACTTGCCCTTGATGTCCTCGTCGGAGACGGAGATGAAACCACCCTCCTGGTAGGCGGTCGCGGAGAAGGGCTTGATCTGCTTGTTGATCAGGGCCACGTTGAACCTCTGTTCGGTCGATGGGGAATCTGACCTTTCGAACACTAACGAGTTTCGATAGATAAGGCCAATCGGTCGAGCCCATTCCATTGATAGCCTGCATCTATCGACCCGATCGACCCGGAGAAACCCCCAGCTGGGCGACGGAACCGCCGTCGACGCGCAGACGCGGTGCGCGACAGGAAGTGACCGATATCACGGCTGGTGGGGGGCGGTATCGGTGACGCGGAAAACCGGGTAGCGCGGGGCCACGGCCGCGAGCTCCGCCGGGGTGGGTTCACCGGTCAGGCCGAAGTACATGTCCGCCTCCCGAGCGATCTTCCGGTGGCCGGGCTGCCGCCCGCCCCGCAGTAGATAGGCGCGGACGATGTCGGCACGGGCGGGGACCGGTATCTCGGCCAGGGTGACCGCCCGGCGTCGGCGACCGCGAGCCAGCACCGCGCGCCCGCCGGCAGCCCGCACGTTGCGGGCCCATTGGGACTGCCCGGCCAGCGACAGCAGGTACTGCTCGCCGTCGTGGTCCAGCAGCACCAGGTTGGTCCGACGCACGACACCGGAGCGGCGGCCGGGGACCTCGAGCGTCACGACACTCCGCGGACTGAGTCGCAGCCGGGTCAGCGCGTGGCCGAGCCACTGCAGCCGCGCGTACAGCGGCGGTGGGGGCCGATACCGGCCCGCTCCGCCGTAGCGGGGCGCGGCCACGGCGGTCCGGAGCCTGCGCAACCGGCCGGCCCGGGGGCGGTCGAGCTGCCGGGCCAGGTGGTGCAGCGCCCCGGTCGTCCCGGTGGTCAGCGGCAGCCCGTGCCCGGGGGCGAGTATCCGCGGCTCCAGTGCCGCCAGGGCAGCGACGGACCGCACGGCCGCCGGCCAGTTCCAGGTGGTGTACCGGGGTGGCCCGGCCGGCCGCTGCCGGCCGGTCAGCACCCCGGTGACCGAGTTCAGGTCCACGGTCGCCGCGGCGTCCCCGGTGATCAGCACGCCGTCGCTGCGCCGCAGGTAGGCCACGTGCCCAGGGGTGTGCCCGGGGGTATGAACCCATTGCCAGTCCGGCAGTCCCGGCACCACGCCCCCCGGCTCCAGCGGGCGCACGACGTCGGTGATGTCGCCTGCCTGCTCGATCCGCGCCCGAGTCCGCCGGGGCAGCAGTCGCATCAGTGGGGCCACCAGCCACCGGTCCAGCGGCATCGGATACTCCTGCCGGTAGCGGCCTGCAGCCATCGGCAGCTCCGCGGGGTGCACATACACCGGCGCTCGCCAGGTCCGGGCCAGCGCTCCGGCCGCCCCGCAGTGGTCCGGGTGGATGTGGGTCAGCACGATCGCCGCCGGTTTCGTGCCCCGGCCGAACAACGACTCTGCTGCCGCGGTGACGGCCTCGGCGCTGCCGGCCCAGGCCGCGTCCACCAGTACCCACGGCGTTCCCGACCCGAGCAGGTAGACGTTGGGGGCGACGGCAGTCCGCCCGGCCCGGAGCAGGTGGACGCCGGGGGCGATCCGGTGCGGTCCGGTGCGAGTGGTCATCGGGTGCTCCTGCTGTGCTGATCGCCGACGATCCCGAGTCGGTCGCGTGCTGCCAGGCCCCGAGCCGGTCGCGAGCCCGGGCGGTCGGCAGCGCACGATCACCCCGCCGAAGGGCGGGCGATCCCGACCACCCTTCGGTTCTCTGTCCGGCAGCGCCGTGAACCGATATCCGGTCAGTGTATTCAACCTGCTCGATGTCGATCGACTTCCGCCGGCACACGCTGCCGCCGGAGGCGCGTGCCGGATAGTCGGGCTCCGGGAGGTTGTGCCGATCCACGCTCCGCGCGACCATCGTTCGATGACCGGCCATGTCGAGGTCCGGGCGTACGCCGAGTTGAACGACTTCGTTGCGCCCGAGTCACGGGGCGTCGCGGTGCGGCGACCGTTCCGGAGCCACCAGACGGTCAAGGACGTCGTCGAGGCGATGGGCATACCCCACACCGAGATCGACCTGATCGTGGTCGACGGGGAGCCGGTGGACTTCGCGTACCGCCCGCGGCCGGGTGCCCGCATCGCGGTCTATCCGCTGTTCGAAGCGCTCGACATCGAACCGATCACCCGGCTGCGCCCGGTTCCGCTGCGTGACCCCCGCTTCGTGGTCGACGTGAACCTGGGTCGCCTGGCACGCCTGCTCCGGTTGCTCGGGTTCGACGTGCTCTGGACGTCCGACATGGACGATGCGGAACTGGCGCGGATCGGGAGTGCCCATCAGCGGATCCTGCTGACCCGCGACCGTGGACTGCTCGAGCGCCGGGAGATCACCCACGGGTTGTTCGTGCACGCCGACCGTCCGCTCGAGCAGATCGTCGAGGTCGTGCGCCGACTCGATCTCGGGGCACGGTTCGCTCCGTTCACCCGGTGCCTGCGCTGCAACGGCAGACTCGTCGCGGTGCCCAAGGAGGAGGTGCTCGAGCAGCTAGAGCCGCTCACTCGCCGCTTCTACGACGACTTCTCCCGCTGCACGGAGTGCGGCCGGATCTACTGGGCGGGCTCGCACCACCGGAAACTGGTTGCTCTCGTGCGGGAGATCGGTGCGGAGATCTGACGCGCTCAGATGCGCAGACCGACCTCGACGATCGCCTGGGCGACGGCGCGCACCGGCGCCTGATGGCGGCGCGCGTAGGAGCGGATCAGTTCGAACGCCGCGGCCGGGGTGACGCCGCGGGCCTGCGCGGTGATGCCCTTGGCCTGCTCGACGACGACGCGGGTGTCGAGCGCGGTCTGCAGTTGCGCCGAGAGCTGTTCCTGCTGGCGCAGCTTGTCGGAGTTGACGATGTAACCGGTGGCCATGTCGGCGAACACCTGCGCGGCGGCGAGTTCGTCGTCGGCCCATTCCCGGGGTTGGCGGCAGTAGAGGTCCAGGGCACCGACCTTGACCTCGCCGAGTTGCATCGGGACGCCGGCGACGGCGGCGATCCCGAGCAGCCGTGCCTCGGCGGCGAATTCCGGCCACAGGTCGTCGCGGCCGCGGACATCGGCGACGGCGACGGTCTCGCCGTGGTTGAACGCGTGGGCGCACGGTCCGGCGTCGAATCGCTCCTGGCACCGTTCCATCGCCTCGATCCGGTCGCCGGCGGCGGTGACGAACCGGAGCCGGCCGTCGACGTGCAGAGTCACTCCGGCCCCCGTCAGTTCGAGCACGGAGGTCACCTTGCGCACGACTGCGTCGAGGGCGGCGTCGACCTCGTACGGGGTCAGCAGGCGCTGCGCGAACTTCGACAGTGCAGCGACGAATTCCTCGTGCCGGTAGGCCATCACCACCCCCTGGGCCGCGCGGACGTATCCCGTCGTACTTCAAGTGTTCCCCGAAACGCCGCGATGATGCCGCGAAAGTCCGGATCCGGACCGCTGCACGTTCCCGAGTGGCGCCGAGCGCCTGGGTCCCTAGGATTCGATCACGCGATCCGGGCGCCGCGGACGCGAGCGACGGAGAAGGAGGCTGTGCGATGACCGAGGAAGCCGGCACTCGGGACGTCCCCGACACCGAGGCGGGAGCCGAGTTCCGGTCCAGCTACCGCCACGGCTTCCTGCGGGTCGCGGCCTGCGCGACGCCGACGGCGATCGTCGACCCGGCGGCGAACGCGGCGACGGTGCTTCGGGCCGCCCGGGTCTGCCACGACGACGGGGTCGGGCTCGCCGTGTTTCCCGAACTGACCCTGACCGGGTACTCGGTCGAGGACCTGTCGATGCAGGACACGGTGCTGGAGGCGGCCGAGCGGGCACTGGCGGAGATCGTCGCCGGGTCGGCGGGCCTGCTGCCCGTCCTGCTGGTGGGCCTGCCGTTGCGGCACCGGCACCGGATCTACAACGTGGCGGCGGTCGTGCACCGCGGGCGGATCCTGGGGGTCGCCCCCAAGTCGTATCTGCCGACGTATCGGGAGTTCTACGAGCGCCGGCAGATCGCGCCGGGCGACGACGTGCGCGGCACGGTCCGGATCGCCGGTCACGAGGTCCCCTTCGGTCCCGACCTGCTGTTCGAAGCCACCGATGTTCCCGGTCTGGTGCTGCACGTGGAGATCTGCGAGGACATGTGGGTTCCGATCCCACCCGGCGCGGAGGCCGCCCTGGCCGGCGCCACGGTGCTGGCGAACCTGTCGGGCAGCCCGATCACCGTCGGCCGCGCCGAGGACCGGCATCTGCTGGCTCGTTCGGCGTCGTCGCGCTGCCTGGCCGCCTACGTGTACTGCGCGGCGGGAGCGGGGGAGTCCACCACCGACCTGTCCTGGGACGGGCAGGCAATGGTGTACGAGAACGGGATGCTGCTCGCCGAGACCGAGCGGTTCCCGCGCGCCGAACGGCACGCGGTGGCCGACGTCGATCTCGAACTGCTGCGCAACGAGCGCACCCGCATGGGCACCTTCGACGACAACCGGCGTCGCCACGCGGACCGGCTCGACGCGTTCCGCCGCATCGCGTTCACCCTCGCGCCTCCACTCACCGACATCGGGCTGCGACGCCGGGTCGAGCGCTACCCCTTCGTGCCGTCCGATCCGGCTCGCCTCGAGCACGATTGCTACGAGGCCTACAACATCCAGGTCGCGGGGCTCGAGCAGCGCCTGCGCGCGTTGAGTGGTCCGAAGTCCGGCGGCCCGAAGGTCGTGATCGGCGTGTCCGGCGGACTCGATTCCACGCACGCGCTCATCGTCGCTGTCAAGGCGATGGACCGGCTCGGCCGTCCGCGCGAGGATGTGCTCGCCTTCACCCTCCCGGGGTTCGCGACGAGCGACCGGACCCGGGAGAACGCGCGCAGGCTGTGCCACGCGCTCGGGGTGACGCTCGAGGAAATCGACATCACCCGTGCCGCACACGTGATGCTCGAGGACCTGGGGCACCCGTTCGCGCGCGGGGAGCAGGTCTACGACATCACGTTCGAGAACATCCAGGCCGGGCTGCGCACCGACTATCTGTTCCGGGCCGCGAACCAGCGCGGTGGACTGGTGCTCGGGACGGGGGACCTGTCGGAGATCGCGCTGGGCTGGTCGACGTACGGCGTCGGGGACCAGATGTCGCACTACAACGTCAACGCCGGGGTGCCGAAGACCCTCGTCCAGCATCTGATCCGCTGGGTCGTCTCCTCCGGACAGTTCGACGACGGCGAGCCGGCCGGCAATGCGGTCGGCGCCGTTCTCGAGGCCGTCCTGGGCACCGAGATCAGTCCCGAACTGGTCCCGGTCGGGGAGGGGGAGACACCGCAGAGCACCCAGGTCACGATCGGTCCGTACGACCTGCACGACTTCTTCCTGTTCCAGGTGCTGCGTTTCGGGTTCCGGCCGTCGAAGATCGCCTATCTGGCGTGGCAGGCCTGGCACGAGACCGGTGCCGGGGACTGGCCGTCCGGCCATCCCGCGCATGCCCGCCGCGCGTACGACCTGCCCGAGATCCGGCGGTGGCTCGGCGTGTTCGTCCAGCGGTTCTTCGCCTTCAGTCAGTTCAAACGGTCCGCGATGCCGAACGGACCGAAAGTTGCTGCCGGTGGCTCGCTCTCACCGCGCGGGGACTGGCGCGCGCCCTCGGACGCGTCCGCGCGCATCTGGCTCGACGAACTCGAACGGGAGGTGCCACACGACTGCTCAGGTGCCGAGGAGGCCGGTCAGCGGTGAGTCGGCTCGCCGCCCGTGCATCGCTGCCGAGATGCCGTCGAGGATGTGCTCGAGGACGGCCGCCGACGTGGCGAAGTTGATGCGCACGAACGCTTCTGCCGAAGGTCCGAAGGGTCTGCCGCCGTCGACCAGCACCCGGCCGAGGTCCCGGATCCGGCGGACCGGATCGTCGACGGCCGCAGCCGAGACATCGACCCAGGTGAGGTAGGTGCCCTCCGGCCGATGGTGGCGGGCTTCCGGCAGGTGCTCGCGCAGCGCGGCGTCGACCCGCCGGCGGTTGCGGTCGAGCACCCGGAGCAGGGTGTCCTGCCAGTCCTGGCCGTGTCGCCATGCGGCCAGGGTGCCGAGCACCGCAGGGGTCGAGACGGTGCCGTACAGGTCGGGCGGTTCTCGGTCCCGCACGGCGAGCAGTTGCTTCGACCCGTAGTGCGCGACGGCACAGCGCAGTCCGGCGATGTTGAATGCCTTGCCGGCCGAGGTGAGGGTGATCGTTCGAGTCCCCGCGTCCGGACTGATCGACGCGAACGGGATATGCCGGTGGGGCGCGTAGATCAGCTCCGCATGGATCTCGTCGCTGACCACGAGCAGGTCGAACTCGGCGGCAAGTTCGGCGATGCGGGTGAGTTCGGGACGGGTGTGGACGCGTCCGGTCGGGTTGTGAGGGTCGACCAGGACGAGCACTTTCGGGCGCTCGGCGACGAGCGAGGCCCTGAGCGTGTCGAAGTCGAGCCGCCACCCCTCCTGGGTGTCGACGAACGGGAATTCGACGGTCCTGCGGCCCATTGTCGCGATCGTGGCCAGGAAAGGCGGGTAGTTCGGGGTCTGGATGACGACGCCGTCGCCACGCTCGGTGTGCAGGTGCAGGATCAACTGCAGTGCCTGGATGAGATCGGTCTGCTCCCGTACGTCGGCGGGGTCGACGGTCCATCCGTACCGGGACTGCATCCGCCGGGCGAACTCCGCGCGGAGCGGGGTGCCGCCGGCCCAGTCGGGGTAGCCGAGTTCGCCCGACCGGGCCGCGTCGCACAGCGCGTTCCCGATCACGGGGGCGATCGGGAAGTCCATGTCGGCCACCCAGGCCGGGAGGGCGCCGGCGCGGACGGCGCGTGCCCACTTGACGCCGGTCCGGCGAGCGAGATCGCCGATATCGAGGTCGTCGAATCCGGGATGACGGCCCTCCGGCGTGGGTGACGCTTCGGTCATCGGTGAGCCCCGGGCCGAAGACGCCTGCGATGCGGCGATCCCCGTCCGGTCGGCGTCGTTCGTCGTCGGGTGGCCGAACGGTCCATGCAGTGAGTGTGCCCGCCCCGCGGACCGGACGGGGTCGAACCCGGCATCCGATCCGGTGCCGTTGCTCCGTCACACCAGGCGGTGGCGAGGGTGCTGTCGCGTCGGCCGGTCGTTCAGCCACGACGTAAGGTGCGGCCGTCGGGCAGGGTTCGGCCGCTCAGCAGCGCCACCAGGCGTCCGCTGTCGGCCCGCACCACCTCGCCACTGCCCCAGGCCCAGTCGGTGTTGTCGGCTTCGAGCCGGACCTCGGTCAGGTCGACACCGAACAGCGCGCCGTTCGCGGCGGTGAGCTGGTCGAGGACGGCTACCACGGCCTCGGTCGGCGCCACCGTCGGCCGATCGAGCGCGACCGTGACGTCGAGGGAGTGGATCACTGCGTGGCTGAGTGCACCGGCCGCCCCGCCGCCCGGCGGCTGCCACGAGTGCAGCAGCGGTGACCGGAGTTGGGCCAGGTGCTCGGAGACCGGCAGGACGGCGTCGCGGGCGGCCACGGTGTCCGACAGCACGGTGAAGTCGCCGCCCGCCGCCGCCATCTCGGCTCCGAACTGCCCGGGTGTGAGCCGTGCCGGCATGGTCACGTGGGCGACCACGTGGCGAACCTGCCACTTCTCGCAGAGCGAGGGTGCGTCCCAGGTCTCCGCGGGGACGGAGGCGAGCAGGTCGGCCAAGCCGCCGTACGTCGGCGCTACCCCGGATTGCAGGTTCACAGTCGGTTCCCTTTCAGTCGGTGGGGCAAGGTGATCGTCGAATTCGTGCTGCGAGAGTTGAGACTCCGCGGGCCGGACGAACTCATCGGGGGAACGGGGGCGTGCTCAGGCGAGGACGTTGTCGTGCAGGTAGTTCGCCAGCTGGGTGCGGGAGCGGACACCGAGTTTTCGGTACAGCCGTCCCAGATGCATTTCGATGGTCTTGACGCTGAGGAAGAGCTCCTCGGCGATCTCCCGGTTGGTGCCGCCGTGCGCGGCGAGCCGGGCCACCTGCAGTTCCTGCGGGGTGAGCCGGTGCCCGGCAGCGGGTGCGGACCCGTCGACCGGCCGGCCGACGGCGCCGAGTTCCGTCGCGGCCTGCGCGGCCCACGTACGGGCACCGATGTGCCGGAACGCGACGAATGCCGCCTCCAGGTGTTCGCGTGCATCGCGCCGACGCCCGGCGCGGCGCAACCGCTCGCCGAAGCACAGGGCGGTCCGGGCGGTGTCGAACGGGGAGGGTGAGCGTGCGTGCAGGTGCAGGGCCCGGGTGAACCACGCATTGCATTCCGCGTCGTCGCCGATCAGGGCCCGCGCCCGGCAGACGAGAGCCCCGAGCGCGTCGGGCAGTCCGAGGTCCGGGAGCAGGCGCAGCTGTTCGCGGACCGCGTCCGGGATCTCTCGTCCCGTCCGGACGTACGCTTCGATCAGGTCGGCGGACGACGCCCGGGTGAGAAGGAGGTCGTCCGCGCCGCCAAAGGGCCGACGGTTCGCCTCCTGCAGAAGAGAGAGGGCGCGGTCGGGCCGATTCAGGCTCAGTTCCAGCAGCCCGAGCGCATCCAGGGCGTCGCGGTGCATCTCGCCCGGGCCGATCCGCTCGCGGATCCGCAACGACTGGGCGGCGTGCGTCCGGCAGGCCTGTTCGTCACCGAGCTGCGCCTCGAGTTCCGCCAGGCATCCGAGGGCCGCGCACAGCACGAGCAGCTCACCCGTTCGGGCGGCCAGTTCGACGGCCTCGGTGGCCGCGCGACGACCGGAGTGCAGACGTCCGAGGCGACTGTCGGTCAGCGCCGTGACGTACAGGGCCAGGGGCAACTGACCCCAGGCGCCTTCGGCTCGGAGCCGGTGCACCAGCGGCTCGAGCACCCGCCGCGGGTCGCCGTCCTCCCCGTGCCAGGCCACGGCGCCCAGCTCCGCCAGCAGAACCCATTCGACGTCGGCGTCGGCACCCGACCGCGCCAGCGCCTCGGCATCCTGCAGCCAGCGCACCCCGTCGGAGGTGTTGCCGGACATCGACAGCGCGCTGCCGATCACGAACGTGCCGAGCAGTGCCGTGTCCGTGTCCCGGGGTGGCGCGGCTCGGATCGCCCGGCGGGCGAGCCGCAGCGCCCCTTCCGGCTCGCCGCAGACGAGCGCTCCCTCCGCCGCCAGGGCCAGCAGGTGCGCACCGCGCGCCGGACCGAGGTCGGCGGCACTCGTCTCCCATAGTCGGCGTGCGACACACGCTGCGCCCGTGTGCAGTTCGACCCGTCCACGGATGCTCGCGCCCACGGCACGCAGCTCCGGATCGGTGGTGTGATCCTCGGATCGGTCCAGCAGTCGCAGCGCCGTCGTGCTGCGACCCGCGCGCCGGGCCGCGTCGGCTGCGGCGCACAGGCGCCGGGCCGTGCCCGGCTCGTCGGCGGAGAACGCGGCGGCCTGTTCCATGACGACCGCGACGGCTGCGCATCCGCGGCGTTCCGACGTCAGCCGCGCGGACTGTTCGAGTTCCCGGGCGGTGTCCTCGTCCGGGGCGAGGGTGGCCTCGGTCAGGTGCCACGCACGACGATCCTGCCGAGCCGGATCGGTGAGCCGGTCGGCCACCGCGCGGTGCAGCGCTCGCCGTCGTGTCGGGGACAGATCGCAGACCGCGGCGCTCCGGATCAGCGGATGGGGAAAGGACAACCGGCCGCCCCCGAACGAGGCCAGCCCGGCGTCCTCGAGTGCCGCCAGGGCACGACGGTCGATCCCCAGGTCGGTCAGGACGGCGGACACCACCGGCAACCCGTCGTCGGCGGCCACGGCCGCGACCTGGAGGGCGTGGCGCGTCGCACCGTCCAGCGCGGCGATACGGGTGCCGAAGATGCCGGTCGCGGCGGTTCCGGCGCGGACCGGGAGGCGCAGTGGCCGGGTTCCGGCGAGTTCGTCGGCCGAAAGAGTGCCGGCCAGTTCCACGAGTGCCGACGGGTTGCCGCCCACCTGCGCGGCCGCCGCCGACACCACGTCGTCCGGGAGCCGCCGCCCCAGGACCGCGGCCAGCAGCTGCCCGGCCGCGACGTCGTCGAGTCCTCGCACCACCGACGTCTCGAGGCCGGCCGGACCCCGCGGTTCGCGGGTGGCGACAAGTATCCCGATCCGCTCGGTGCGCAGCCGCCGAGCGACGAAGACGACGGCGTCCAGAGTCGGCCGGTCCAGCCACTGCGCATCGTCGACGAGCACCAGCAGCGGCGTGCTGCAGGCGGCTGCCGTCAGCGTCCGCAAGAACTCGGCGCCCACCGCGAAGCGGTCCTCCGGGTCGGGGATCTCACGCTCGGCGGAGCCGCGCAGCGCCCGGGGTGCCGGCGCCGCGTGGGCCGGCATCACCGTCAGCAGCCGTTCGAGTGCCGCGAGGGGGAAGGACGTTTCGGCCTCCGCGCCCGAGACCGCCGGCACCCGGAGTCCGCCGGAATGATCGCGGGCGTAGTCGAGGAGAGCGGTCTTGCCGATGCCCGCTTCGCCGCTCAGGACCAGCGCACCACCCGCTCCCTGCCGGAGGGCGGCAAGCAGCCGATCGATGCGTGCGCATTCCGGTCCCCGCCCGAGCAGCACAGATTCACCGTAGCCCCGGGCCGGGGCCGGAACCCCTCTTCTCAACCGAAATGGAAGCACCGGACGCCCGGCTCCACCGAAACGAGACCCGTCGGTACGGGGCGGGGAGGTCCGCGGCACGCTCGTTCGCGTCCCCTGATACGTAGGCCCTGATACGTGGGCCCTGATACCGGGCGTGATGCCCGGCTGAGGGGTAGGCGCGCAGTAGGGTCACTGCGGTAACGGGGAGCGCTGTGACATGAAGTGAGGGGCCCATGTCGGTGTCCGAGATGATGTCGCCGGGAACTCGTGCCTTCTGGGACCGGAGTTTCGCCGGGCGGTTGTCGTTGTTCGAGGCGCTGCGTGCCCGGCCGGCGATCGAGTTCCACGCCGAAGTCACGGGTCCGGGTTTCTGGTCGGTGGTCGGCTACGACGACGTGGTCGCGGTGAGCCGTACCCCGGAGCTGTTCTCCTCGGCACAAGGTTTCACCATCGACGACGTCCCAGCCGAGATCCGCGAGTTCGCGATGTCGATGATCGCGATGGACGATCCCCGCCACCGGAGCCTGCGCTCGATCGTGCAATCGGCGTTCACCGCGGCCTCGGTCCGCTCGATCACCGACCGTATCCGCGGGCATGCCCGCCGGATCGCCGCCGATCTGCCGCGGGGGGAGGTGTTCGACTTCGTCGACCGAGTCGCCGGCCGGTTGCCGGTGCAGGTGATCTGCGAATTGCTCGGCATCCCCGACCCGGATCGGCCGCGGATCGTCGACCTGGCGGGCGAGGTGATCCTCGGGGGCGGGGAGGACTTCGCGACCGCGCCCGGGGGTGCACTGGGACTGGCCCAGATCTACGGATACGCCCTGGATCTGGGGGAGAGGCGCAGGACCGAGCCGGGTAAGGACCTGACCTCGACGTTGATGACCACCGTCGTCGACGGACAGTCCCTGACCCCGTCCGAGTTCGGCTCGTTCGTCATCTTGCTGCTCACCGCCGGTTTCGACACCACCCGGCAAGCGCTGGCATGGGCGCTGCACCTGCTCAGCACGCACCCCGACCAGCTGCGGCTGCTACGCACCGAATTCGCCGCCCGCATCGACGGCGCGATCGACGAGGTGATCCGGTACGCCTCCCCGGTGCCGTACATGCGCCGCACCGCCACCGTCGACACCGAACTCGGCGGCGCCCGCATCCGGGCGGGGGAGAAGGTGGTGATGTGGTACCTGTCCGCCAACCACGATGCCACCGTGTTCACGGACCCGGACCGGTTCGACATCACCCGCCCGAACGCCGGCAGACATCTCGGGTTCGGCGCCAGGGACATCCACCACTGCCTCGGTGCCCATCTCGCCCGCACCGAGTTGCGGGTGATGCTCGAGGAACTGCTCTCCGCCCACCCAGGGATCCGCGCGGTCGGCGAGCCCGAACTGCTGTTGTCGGCGTTCGTCAGCGGCCTCGGCTCCCTGCCGGCACGCGTGTGAGACCGGCCCGGATCCGGTCCGCCGCGCCAGGTGCCCTCCCGCCTGCACCCAGGTTCCGGCGTCAGGCGGCCCGCGCTCGCCGCTGTCGGCGCGTCGTTGCGGTTCCGAGGTGGGGCGGCCGGCCTTGCGCCCGGCAGTACCTGACGGCACCACAGTTCGGATGTCACCTGTTCCCATCAGTCCCGACCACCTTCGGCGTGGTTTCGGCCGGCGGTGGCTGGTTACGCATCGTCCAGCGCGTGGGCGTGATCCGCCGCAAAACGTGCCCGGCCCCTGGACGGCTGTGGTCGTTTCTCGTCCTCGCTCTTGTTCGTGTGGTGCGGCGTTTCCTCGTCCTCGTCTTTTCCGTGCTCCGGTTCCTCGCCGACAGTGGAGTCCGCAGTGTGCTGCGGGTGAGTATGCCCGCGACGGCCGATCCTCTTCACCCCCGCGGCCAGGTGCCCGCCGCCGGCGACGACGTTCGCGCCGCGCGACCGGAGGCGGTCGCGGAGCGAACCGACGTGCTCGCCGGTGGCCTCGACCGTGGCGGCCGCCGTGTCGAGTAGCTCGTCCCGAACCGAGTCGCCGAGTTTCGTGATCTCCGGTGACGAGGCGAGGAACTCGGCTCCTTCTGCGAGCAGATCCTGAGGCCCACTGGGGGACCGCCCGCCCGCTCGGGCGATCTTCACGGCCAACTTCAACTGGCGCGTGCGTCCCAGCAGGTATCCGGCGCCGACCGCAGCGGCAACCTCGACTCTGGTTTTGGTTTTCGCGATTTTCATGATCGAACCCACTTGCTGTGTGTCGTCGCCGCGCACTGCCTCGGACGTCGGAGCATGTGGGCGTAGGACGCGTCGGTGCGCGCGGGCATATACCCCTGATTACCCCGCGTCCCAGGTCAGCAATCACGAACTCCATCGGAAGCCCCGCAACGCCTCAGTAGAGAAGGAACCGTGCAGGACACCGCTGTTCGATCCGATCCCGGATCGGGACAGCGGCCGTGAAGCCGGAGTGAGACCGCGTCGGGCGACGAGGCGCGGGAGCTGTACCGGACGACGCTCACCGAGCTCGGCGTCGCTGGGGAGGTGTGCAGGGGGCTCGAACGAGGTGGCATCGAGCGGAGCGGGGGTCCGGCACCGAGACGTCGGGACGTGGCGACATGTCGCCGGGATGCAGGGTTTTCCCCGTCGCCGCCGCCGAGTTCGTCGGCAATTCTGATACACAGCCGATCCATCTCCGTGCCGTCGGCGCACACCGGTCGCGGCACGAGGCGCAAGGAGAAACATGATGAGCAGGAATACGTTTCGTGCGGCAGTAGCAGCGACCGCCATGGCCCCCATGATCGCCCTCGGTACCGGAGCCGCGACCGCGGCACCGGCCGTGCCCACCGCACCCGCCCCCGTCGCCGAGTTCGTGCAGCCGGCGGTGCTGGGTCCGCTCGGTGTCGTCTGTGTTCCGTTGATCTTCGTTCCGGTCGTCGGAGTGCCCCTGTTCGTGGTCTGCCTCGTCTGACCCCGGAGCGACGTCCCGTTGCGGCGACCCGGCCGGGCCGCCGCAACGGGACGGGCGTGCCTACCGAGATGCGCAGCCGGTATCCCGGTAGCTCCTCCCCGACTGTCGTGTACCGAGACGGCCGCTGGGTATCCGGTGGATCGCCGGCCTCGGCGCGGCGCCCGACACCGACCACGGGAGGAAACGAACAGTGACCGACTTCGGCTACACCATGCTCTGCGAGCAGTCCCGGCCCGACCACCTCGTCCGCGACGTGCAGATGGCGGAGCAGGCCGGCTTCGATTTCTCGGTGATCAGCGACCACTACAACCCGTGGCTGGAGGAACAGGGACATTCCGGATACGCGTGGTCCGTCCTCGGCGCCGCGGCGCAGGCCACCGAGCGGATCCCGCTGATGACCTACGTGACCTGCCCGATCCTGCGCTACCACCCGGCGGTGGTGGCGCAGAAGACAGCGACGATGCAGATCCTGTCCGGGGGCCGCTTCCGCCTCGGACTGGGTGCGGGGGAGAACCTCAACGAGCACGTCGTCGGCAAGGGCTGGCCCGCCGTCGGCACCCGGCACGAGATGCTGGCCGAGGCCGTGGAGATCATCTCGGCACTGTTCGACGGGGGGAACGTGAACTTCCGCGGCGACTACTTCGACGTCGAGTCCGCTCACCTGTACGACCTGCCCGAGGACAGGGTGCCGATCGGGATCGCCGTCTCCGGTCCGCGGTCGTGCTCCCTCGCCGGGGAGAAGGCCGACCTCATGGTCGCCACCGAACCCGAGCCGGACCTGACCCGGATGTTCGACGAAGCGGGGGGAGCGGGCAAACCACGAGTCGGGCAGATCGCCGTCTCCTACGACACCGACCGGGACGCGGCTGTGCAGCGGGCACACGAGCAGTTCCGATGGTTCGGCCTCGGCTGGAAGGTCAACCCGGATCTGCCCGCACCGTCCTCGTTCGCGGCCGCGACCCAGTTCGTGACGCCCGAACAGGTCGGGGCGCAACTGCCGTGCGGCGACGACATCGACGAGTACGTCGACAAGGTCCGGCCGTTCGTCGAGGCGGGGTTCACCGAGGTCGCCCTCGTCCAGATCGGCGGTGACCGGCAGGAACCGTTCATCCGGTGGGCCGAACGGGAACTGCTGCCGGCGCTGCGGAGTCTGCTGCCGGGCTCGTGAAACGCGGGCGGCTCCCACCGCGATGGTCTCGGTAGAAGTCAGTTTTCGCTGACGCCGCAGACCTCGGATCCGTGTGGTCCCGAGACCGCAACCGACGGTCGTCCGGCGTCGAAGGGTGCCGAGATGAACGTCGAAACGCGCGTAGCCGGACTGCGTCAGTGGCGCACCGATCGTCTCGAGGACCTCGTGGCCGAGCTCGAACGCACAACCGATCCGGCCCTGCCGTGTTCGGCCCGCGACGTCGCGCGTACCGAGCTGGCGTCGCGCCGGGAGGGTGGAACGGTGGACTGGGTGTGCCGGGTCAGGACCCAGCCCAGGTCCGGCAGTCGTTCGGCGCTGCTGACCCTGGCGTTGCCCATCAGGCTGTCGGAGCCGGAGGTGCGTCACGCGGCCCTCGCCCGTGCCCGCGAACTGTTCGGGTCCGACGTCGTCGTCGACAGCGTGCAGTTCGGCAACTGAGGAAGTTCCCCGGAACGCTCAGGGACCGAGCCGCACCGCCGAGATCAGACCGGAGACGGTGGCGGCGGTACCGACCGCGACGAAGCCGGTGACCATGGTGGCGACGGCCCCCGCGGAGACCACGGTGCCGAGCACGCTACCCAGCCGCGGACGCAGGCCGGGCATCGTGCGGGCCGGGGCCGGGTCGTCGAGGCGTATCGGGTGGGGCGCCGTCGCGGGCGGCAGAGCGAAGAGAGGATCGGTTCGGTGGGCGAA
Source organism: Rhodococcus sp. NS-SX18 (assembly GCF_057367935.1). Lineage (NCBI taxonomy): Bacteria > Bacillati > Actinomycetota > Actinomycetes > Mycobacteriales > Nocardiaceae > Rhodococcus > Rhodococcus sp. NS-SX18. The sequence continues at coordinate 1,011,930 of NZ_CM170633.1, forward strand.
GTTCTCGGACATCAGTGTCTCCCCGTCCGTCGTTGACACTTTGTGCGTCCAGTGTCGCGGCGGTGGGTCTCCGGCAGATGGCCGCATTTTGAACTCTGGGTTTCGTGGAGCAGGCCTGCACGCGCCCGGACGCCGGCCACCGCCCCCTGCGCGGTGACCGGCCGCCGGTCCGCATCCCCACTCGACGTTCCGGCGCGTTCCCCTCCGAGGAGGGGCCGGGAGCGACGGCTCCGGCTGCACGAGAGTGCGGCCTGTCCGACAGCCTCCCTCGTGTGCAACGCATCGGAGCCTGCCGCGGTGCCGGAGTGAGGGCCCGCGAACGGGGTGAAACCGGGGGTGAATTTCGAGCACCCGGCTCGGACGACAGGACGGCGCCTCGGACGCCGTCCCGGGGACCCGGGCATTCGGGACCGGCCCTGCGATCCGTGCCGATCCTCGACATGCATAATGACCGCAGCGTTGCTGACGCCCATGCAGGGAAAGTCCGGTCCGAGTCCGGCGCTGACCCGCAACGGTAGACCGTCCACCCGACGGTGAGCCCGATCGCCTGCATGGACGTGCGCGACTCCGGTATTTCGTCGTGGTCTACGAGATGGAGTCCAGCAGGGTAGTCGGTGACCTCTGTCCGGGGCCGCTGCCGTGCCGGAGTCTGCCTCGTGCCACCTGAGCAGAGCACGAGGTCCCATGCCCGTCGACTTCCGCCGTCCCGCCCGCGATGCCGCGGCGGCTCTCGCCGTCCTCACCGTCGCCACCGCGGCCCTGACAGGCTGTTCGCGTGGTGCCGACACCGGCGCCGGCCCGTCCGCCGCGGCCTTCGACGAACCGGTCTCGATCACCAATTGCGGTCGCACCGCCACCTACGACGCGCCTCCGCAGCGGATCGTGTCGATGAACGACCACGTCACCGAAACCCTGATCCAGATGGGTGTGGGGGACCGCATCGTCGGCATGGGGTACGGCGAGAAGGACGACCCGCTCCCCGAGACGGCCGAGCAGTTCCGGGCGATCCCGTCGCTGGCCGCCGAGTACCCGACGTACGAGCAGATCCGCGACCTCGAACCGGACCTGGTCGTCGGCGGGATGCGCAGCGCATTCGACGACAAGACCGGCCGGGGTCGGGACGCGCTCGAGCAGGCGGGTATCCACACGTTTCTGTTCTCCGAGTACTGCGGTGCCGGGTTCTCCGATATCGCCTTGCTGGAGAACGACTTCGCCCAGCTCGGCGCTCTGCTCGGTGCCGAGGAGCAGGCCGCGGAACTGACCGAGTCGATCACCACCGAACTCGACGCGGTACGTGCCCGGCTGGAGCAGGCCGGCGTCGCACCCGTGCGCACCTTCTTCTACGACTCCGGCGAAGCCGAGCCGCTCTCGGTCGGTGGCGTGGGCATCGGCAACCTCATCGCCGACTACGCCGGCGCCGACAACATCACCGCCGAAGGCCCGAAGCCGTACTTCACCACCGGCTGGGAGATCGTCGGTGAGCGTGCGCCCGAGGCGATCGTCGTACTCGACTACGGCGCGACCAGCGCGCAGGACAAGATCGCCTATCTGAAGAACCAGCCGATCGTGGCCACCACGCCCGCCGTGCGTAACGACCGTTTCGTCGTCGTGCCGCTCGACGACTTCTTCGAGAGTTCGCGCATGGTCGACTCGGTCGCGACGATCGCCCGCGGACTGCACCCGGCCGCGTTCCCGGACGCGCAATGACCTCCGCCGGCACCCTGACCGGCCCCTCGTCGCCGCACGCGCCGGCCCCGGCGGTCCGGGAGAGTGCCGGGGGCGCGCCACATCGTTCACTGTGGCTGATCCTGCCGCCGCTGCTCGCCGCGCTCGTGCTGGCGCTGGCGGGCGCCGTGTCGCTGGGCACGGTGAACATCCCCTTCGGCGACGTGTGGGCGATCGTCGTGCACCGCCTCGCACCGGGAACCTTCACGCCGTGGTGGACCGCGGCGCGGGAAGCGATCGTCGTCGACTCCCGCCTGCCCCGAGCGTTGACGGCCGCCGTCGTCGGTGCCGCGCTCGCGATCGCCGGCGTGGTGGCGCAGGCGGTGACCCGCAATCCGCTCGCAGATCCCTACCTGCTGGGCGTGTCCTCCGGTGCCGGGTTCGGGGTGGTGCTGGTGACGGTCCTGGGTGTCGGTGGCGGCGCACTCGGTGCCTTCACCCTGCCGTTCGCGGCCTTCCTGGGAGCCCTGGTCCCGCTGGCCGGTGCGGTCGCGGTCAGTGTGCGCGCCCACGCCGTCACCGCGATCGTCCTCGTCGGCGTGGCGATGTCGATGGTGTTCTCCGCGGCGACCACCTTCACCCTGCTGGTCCTCGGCGACGACCATCAGCTTGGCACCGTGATGCGCTGGCTGGCAGGAGGATTCGGGGATGCGACCTGGTCGATGCTGACCGTGCCCGCACTGGTCCTGCTCGTCGTCGGCGGCGGCGTCCTGCTGTGCGGCCGCCAGCTGAACCTGCTGCTCGTCGGCGACGACGGGGCGACCGCGCTGGGACTGGACGTGCGGCGGTTCCGCATCCTGATCCTGCTCGCGGTCTCGCTGCTCACCGCCGCGGCAGTGGCGGTCTCGGGGACCGTCGGCTTCATCGGACTGCTGATCCCGCACGTCGCCGGTCACCTCGTCGGCCGCAACAGCGTCCGGTCGATCCCCGTGGCGGCGGTGGCCGGAGCACTCGCGCTGGTCCTGGCCGACGTCGTCGCCCGCTCGGTCAGCAGCTCGACCGAACTACCGGTGGGGGTCGTCACCGGCCTGCTCGGGGCACCCGCCTTCCTCGTCATGCTGTGGCGCAGCTACGGGCGGGCCCTGTGACCCGCCTGCGCGCCACCGGGGTCCGTGCCCGGCTGGGCGAACGCATCGTTCTCGACGGGGTGGACCTCGACGTGGCGGCGGGCCGGGTACTCGCCCTCGTCGGACCCAACGGCAGCGGCAAGACGACCCTGCTGCGTGCCTGTTACCGCGCGGTGCCGGTCGGGGCCGGCGCGATCACCGTCGACGACCGGGACGTCACCGACATCAAGCGCCGCTCCCTCGCCCGTCTCGTCGGGGTCGGCGTCCAGGAACCGGTCGCGCTCGGCGGGACGACCGTCCGCGAATCGGTGCGGCTGGGACGCACCGCCCGACGCGGCTGGCTCGAGCCGTTCGGCGACGACGACCGGGCGGTCGTCGAGGACGTGCTCGGCCGGCTCGGGCTGCTGCACCTCGCCGACCGCGACGTACTCGCCCTGTCCGGGGGAGAGCGCCAACGCGTCTCCATCGCCCGGGCCCTGGCCCAGCAACCCCGGGTGCTGCTGCTCGACGAGCCGACCAATCACCTGGACCTGCGTCACCAGCTGGCCGTGCTGGAGCTACTGCGCAGCCTCGCCTCGGACGGGCTCGCCGTCCTGGTGACGCTGCACGACCTGCGGCTGGCGACCGAATACTGCGACCGCATGGCGGTGCTGGACCACGGGTCGGTGGTCGCCGAAGGAACTCCGGAGGACGTGCTGCGACCTGCACTGCTCGCGGAGGTCTTCGGTGTCCGCGGCCGGGTGGGTGTGGACCGCGACGGCCGGCGCACCCTCGACGTCCGGGGGCCGGCCGATGCCTGACAGCCACCCCGACGCCGTGGCGCGTGCCTACGCCGCGTCCCGGGCGCTGCTCGGCGACTTCGCGCACACCGTCGACCTCGGGCCCGTCGTCGTTCCGGGTGCGGTCACGACCGATCCGCACTGGCTGGCCGAACGGGTCCGCGACACCGGGCGCAGATGGAACTGCCCCGACCCCCGGGTCGCCGGCACGCTCTGGTGGTACTCGGCCAGTTCGACACTCGTGGCCGGACCCGTCGCGATGCTCCTGGCCACCGGCAGCGCCCCCGACCCCGACCCGGCCCGGTGGCGCTGCACGCTGCGGCCGGACGGCTACCTCGGCGCGGTACGGTCCTCGCACCTGCTGACCGGGGCCGAGGCCTTCGCGCGTGCTCTCGGGCCGGCGCTGTCGGCGATCGTCTCGCCGCTGGCGGGGGTGTCGGGTGCCTCGGAGCGGGCGCTGTGGGCCGTCGCGTCCGACTCGATCGCCAATCGCGCTCTCGACGCCGGGCGTGCCGCCCACCGCGCCGAGGACGGATGCGCCCTTGCCGCCGTGCTGTCCGTACCGCCGCTGATGCCACCGCGTTTCGTCGACGTGGGGCCGACCGGGACCGTGACGGCGGCGCCAGGCTCGCCGGAATCGGGACGGCGTTTCGTGCGACGCAGCTCCTGCTGCCTGATCTATTGCGCGACCGACAGCGACAAGTGCACGAGCTGTCCGCGTCGGGCACCGGCCGACCGCGACGCGGCGTTGCGGCGGTACGTCGCCGCACGGACGTGAGGCGGATCAGGTCGTCGCGAGCGCGATCAGCGCGATCAGCGCCGGCGCGCACTGCGCCGCGGCACCCACGAGCCCGGCACCGCGGGGCCGGCTCATGGCCAGACGGTCCGAGACGAACAGGGCGATCCCGGCGAGGAACATGAACGAACACGTGTAGAGCACGAGTGCGCGTCCGACCGTGTCCTCGCCGGCCCGCCACAGGGCCACCCCCATCAGCGCGCCGGCGCCGAGAAACAGGTTGTAGAAGCCGACGTTGAACGCCCACATCCGCACCGCCGCGACGTCGCCGGAGGGAATGCGGAACACGTCCTCGTGGACCGACGGCCGCCGGAACAGCAGCGTCTCCCACACGAACGCGAGCAGGTGCACGGCCGCGGCCGCCGACGCGGCGATCTGGGCGAGGGTGATCATGGTGCACCCCCCTCCGCCGCGAGCGCGACCCCGTACCTCTCGGTGACCGCTCGGAGAGCGCGGGCGGACTCGTCCGGCGCCTGCGCGGGGTCGAGGCCGTCGAGTGCGCCGAAGAAGCCGCTCATCGACGTCCCGGCCGCGATCAGCAGGAAGGTCGCGGTGTCGGTCAGGACGGTGAAGGAGTTCATCGTTCCCGGCGCGACCGTGATCGTGTCCCCGCCCGCGAGTTCGTGGACGTCCGTTCCGGAACGGACCAGGATCCGGCCCCCCAGAACGTGATACGACTTGGCCCACGGTTCGGCGTGCATGGGCACCGGCACGGTGCGCGGCGCCTCGACGAGGAAGAGTTCGTACGCCCCGCCGGCGTGTGCGCCGGTGGACAGGGCCGTGACGGTGGCGTCGGGCAGGGTGAGACGACGGCCCTCGCCCATCCTGCAGAGTTCGGTGTTGTCGGTCATGTCTGTCACGTTAGGAAGCGCCCGGACGGTGGCCCATCCCCGGAAACGGGGATGGGTGGTAGCCCCGCCGTCAGCGCATACTGGGGTCATGCTCGAGATCCGGGCGGAGAAGGTGGGCCGGGAGGTCGTGGCGCTCGCCGCTGCCGGCGCCGACGTGACCCAGGTGCACGAGCGTGCCATCGAACTCGTCGGCCGGACGGTGCGCAGCGACCTGACGTGCTGGGCGATGATCGATCCCCGGTCCCTGACGATCGGCTCCATGACCAGCGGCCCCGACCGGATTCCGCCGGAGTACGAGCCGCTGCTCGCCGAGAGCGAGTACCGCGGGCACGACCCCGGCACCTTCGCCGAACTGTTCCGCACCGGCCGCACGGCGACCCGGGGATCGGATCTGCCCCCGGACGAGGTTGCTCACTGTCTTCGCCATGCCGAGGTGTGGCGTCCGCTCGGAGTGGACCACGAACTGCGCGTGATCTTCCGGATCGGGGAGTTGTGCTGGGGCGCAGCCGGGTTCGTTCGGTCCGCCGTGGACTTCACCGATGCGGAGGTCGAGTTCCTCACGCAGGTGGCGCCGGCGGTGGCGGTTGCGACCCGCGCCGCCGTGTGCGCCACCGCCCCCTCGAACCGGGGCGACCCGGGTCCGGCGGTGGTCCTGACCGGGGCCGGAGGTGAGCCGCTCGCGCTCACGGCGGCCGCCCGCGACTGGGAGGAGCGATTCGACGAGATCGCACCGGGACGGCTGGCCGTCATGGTGCGCGCCGCCGCGTTCGGCGCGCGTTCGAGTAGGTCGGGTGTGTTCCGAACGCGGATCCGCGACACCACCGGCGGGTGGATCCTGCTGCGTGCCACCGCGCTGCTCGGCGGTGACGAACCGCAGACCGTGGTCACGATCGAGCCTGCAACCGGCGGCGAACTCGCCGAATTGCTGCTCGCCGCCTATGCCCTCACCGCCCGGGAACGGGACGTGTGCCTCGAGGTGATGGCCGGGTACTCGACCGCCGAGATCGCGGGCCGTCGCGGCATCACCCCGAACACCGTCCACGATCACCTCAAGGCGATCTACACGAAGACCGGCGTGCGCAGTCGGGCCGAACTCAGCGCCCTCCTGCGGTCCGAACGGGACCTGCGCCGAGCCGCGCTTGCCGGGCCGGAGTGAGCACACCGGTCGAGCGCATCTGCCAAGATCAGGTATGCCCCTGACCCGGCGGATCCTGCCCGTGCTGTGCGCACTCGGCCTCCTGACTGCCTGCACGGCCACCGACGACGCGGCACCCGGCCCGTCCGGATCGGCGGACAACGTGGCCGCGTCGGGGACCGCCTCGCCGGCCGATCCCGCGCAGGCCGAGGCCGTGGACCGGATCGTGCGCGACACCATGGCGGAGTCGCACCTGAAGGCGGCGATCGTGCGCGTCACCGTCGACGGCAGGGAGATCCTCACCCGCGCCTACGGCGAATCCACCACGGGCGTGTCGGCGACGACCGACATGCACTTCCGTAACGGCGCGGTGGCCATCTCCTACGTCGCCACGCTGCTGCTGCAGCTCGTCGACGAGGGGAAGGTCCGTCTCGACGACACAGTCTCGACGTGGCTGCCCGACATCCCGCATTCGGACCGGGTCACCCTCGGTCAGCTCGCCCAGATGACCTCCGGCTACGCCGACTACGTGCAGAATCCCGAACTGTCGGACGCGATCTACCGGAACCCGTTCCGGAGCTGGACACCCGAGGAACTGGTCGACCTCGGCACGTCCCAGCCCCTCTTCTACGAGCCCGGCACCAACTGGAACTACGCGCACACCAACTACGTGATCCTCGGCCTGGCCCTCGAGAAGATCACCGGCCGGCCGGTGGCGGAACTGCTGCAGGAAAAGGTGCTCGACCCGCTCGGACTGGACGGCACGACGCCGTCGCAGACGCCTGCGATCCCGGAACCGGTGCTGCATGCGTTCAGCTCGGAACGCCGGCAGGCGCTCGGGATCCCTGCCACGACCCCGTTCTACGAGGAATCCACGTTCTGGGATCCCTCCTGGACGATCACTGACGGGGCCGTCCAGACCACCGACATCCACGACCTGCACGACACCGCGGTCGCCGTCGGCACCGGCACGCTGCTTTCACCGGAGTCGTACCGGGCGATGGTGTCGACCGACCTGCGCGGCCGGACCACCGCGCTTCCCGGTTGCCCCACGTGCTTCCCGCAGTCCGAGGGCTACACCTACGGACTCGGGGTGGTGATCACCGGCAACTGGCTGATGCAGAACCCGCTGTTCGGTGGGTACGCCGCGGTCGAGGCATACCTGCCGTCGCAGAAGATCGCCGTCGCCGTCGCCGTCACCTACGAGCCGGCGGCCTTCGGCGACGCCGGTGCGTACTCGAACGAGGCCGACACGATCTTCCGGCGGATCGGTGCGCAGCTCGCCCCGGGCGACGCGCCCCCGCCGCGGCCCATCCGGTGACATGCCCGCCCACGCTCACCCGGTGACACCCCCCGTCCACCCGGTCACAGCAGCCCCGACAGCCGGGCCGAGCCGTCGACGAGGAACCGCACGAGCGCCGCGTCGTCCGGGGTGACCCGCGACGCCGATCCCTGCAGGTAGAGGCCGCCGACGACGAACGCCGACCGGTCCCGGATCGGCGCCGCCAGCGCGGCCCGCCCGATCCGGCACTCCTCACCCTCGTACGCGTAACCCGCGACAGCGACGGCGCGCAGTTCCTCGGCGAGAACACCGGGGTCGCAGATCGTGTGGTCGGTCAGGCGCCGCAGCCGCGGATCGGGACGCACGTGCGGATGGTGCGCGAGCATCAGCTTGCCGAGGGCGTTGGCATGCAGGTTCTTTGCCAGCGCACCGACAGCGACGATCTCGTGGTCGGGATCCTTGTCCACGAACCGCAGCCGCCCGGCCGCGAACGACGCGACATGCACCCCGAAGCGGGTGCGGGTCCGCAGCTCCTCCACGGCGTCGTGCAGCGTCGGCGACGGGCTCGTCTCGACGGCCGCCCGCGCCAGTTCCGCGGTGCGACGGCCCAGCGCGAAGCCGGACAGGTCCGGCACACGGACGAGGAACCCGTCGGCCACGAGCAGGTTGAGCATGCGGTACGCGGTGGTCGGCGGCACCCCCGCGAACCTGGCGATCTCCTTCGCGGACGTGCCGGGGCCGAGCTGCGCGACCGCCTCGAGCATTCCCAGTGCCTTCTGCACCGCGCTCGGCTGCTGCCCGCTGAAGTGCGAGTCGTCCGCGTGCACGGACATGTGCGCCGTCAAGCCGGGTCCCCGTCGCGGGAATGCGGGACGTCCGGAAGTATGCGCGGACGCCCGTCCGCACCGATCACGAGAGTCCCCGCCCCGGGGAGGATGTCCCCGGTCTCGACCGAGTCGAACGCCCCGATCGTCGCCAGGCTGCCCGGCCGGACCCACCGCAGGACGTACTGCCACACCGTGCCGGACACCACGACCGCCGCGAGTGCCGCGGGCACGATCCACACGCCGTGCGCGGTGCCGTCGACGGCGATGTAGCCGAGCAGGCCGACCCCCAGGACCGACACGAACACCGCGGCCGCCCGCGTCACCACGGTGTGCTCGCCGATGCGGTGCAGGAACCGCAACGACGCGACGGCCACCAGCGTGTAGGCGATGACGAGGCCGATCTCCACGACACCGTCGAACGACCCCGAATCCGCCTCCGCGAGGGACGCATACAGGCATGCGCCGGTGAGGCCCGCGGCAGTGAAGGCGAGCACGCCCACATGCGGGGTGCGGAACCGGTCGTGGACGCGGGCGAGGGTGCTCGGCAGCACCCGCTCGACGCCCATCGAATACAGCAGCCGCGAACCGGCCTGCGTGCAGCCCAGGGTCGACGCCAGCCACGAGCACGTCATACCCGCCTGCACGGCGAGCACCACGCCGACGCTCGCGCCGGACGCCGTGCCGTCGAAGTACGCGCCGACGACGACGGCGGCGTGACCGGACAACGCGGCCCAGGCTGAGAACACGAACAGCACACCGACGACGACGGGAGAGATCAGCACGGTGCGCGTGACGGTCACCAACGGCCGCTTGGCCTCCGGACCGAAGAACGCGGCGCTCTCGAAGCCGGCCATCGACAGCACGGTGAGCATCGCGAGGAACGGCATGATGCTCAGCGGGGCGTCCGGCAGTTCGGTGGTGGCCGGGCCCGCACCGGCCGGGGTGCCCACCATGAGCGCCACGATGAGCACGAGCGAACACGTCTCGACGAGGAGGATCGCGCGCGTCGCGAACCGCACCCCACGCACGGTGATCACCGCGACGGCGAGCGCCACGAGACCGATGGTGACCGACCACGGCGCGGCGCCGGACACGTGCACACCGAGCAGGTCGGCAATGCGGAGCAGGCTCTGCGCGGCCTGCGACATCACCGAGATCGAGATGCCGAGATAGCCCACCAGCAGGGCCGCGCCCGTGGTGAGGGTCGCGCGGATACTCAGGCCCTGGAACACGAAGCTGTAGAGCGAGCCGGCCGCGGCGAGCCGCCGCGTGAACTGCGTGATGCACAGCGCCACCGACACCACCACGGCGGTGGTCCCCGCGATCGCGAGCAGACCGCCCACTCCCGGGCGGTGGGTCACCATCCACAGCGCGATGAACACCATCCCGGTGGCCGGCGCGATCGTCGACAGGGACTGGCCGAGCAGATCGATCGGGGTGAGCTGCCGGCGGCCGAGGGCACGCAGCGGTGAGTACACCGGATCCCGGCGAGTTCCGGCATCCCGTGAGCGGGCAATCGCGGCCCGGAGTGCGGTTGTCACGATCGTCGTGTCCCGTCTGTGCGTCCGTGCGGCCGGCGGTGCCGGCACCCGGGCGGTGAACCGCCTCCGGGCGAGGGACAACGTAGCGCCGCGGTGTTACGCGACGGTTTCCTCTGCGAACGACATGTGGACGGCAAGTGGGAATCCGCTCGGGACAGCGCTGTGGCCCGAGCCACCCCACGGCCCGGGTGCCCGGCGAACAGGTCCTCCGAGAGGTCGAGAAACCACGCCCACCTGCAGCGTTCGCATGGGGCGCGCCGCGACGCCCGGTTCCACTCGCGGTACCCCCGGACGTTTCCCCGACGACCCGTTCGCGACGCATCCGGTGCGCACGATTGAGCGGCACGATCATTCGACTGCGAAGGGGACGACCATGATGTGGGCGGTGGTAGCGGCGCTCGTCGGCGGGACGTTGTTGCTCGCGGGGGTGCCGAAGGCCGGCGATCACGAGGGGCTGCTGCGCGTCGTCCGCGGTTACCGGTTGCTGCCGTCCGGGATCGAGCGGGTGGTCGCGCGGGTGCTGCCGGCCACGGAGATCGCGGTAGGTGCCCTGCTGGTGCTCGGCGTCGCCGGCCGCGTCGCCGCGGCCGCCGCGTCGGTGCTGTTCCTCGGCTTCTTCGTCGGCCTCACCGTGAACCTCGCCCGGGGTCGGCGCGAGCTCGACTGCGGCTGTTTCGCGTTCGGTGACCGCGATGCGGCGCCGCGTATCGGCTGGTTCCACTCCGTGCGGGCCGGCGGGTTCGCCGCCTTGTCGATCGCGCTGGCCCTCACCGGACCGCCGGAGATCGGCGTGCTCGAACAGGCGGCGGCACTCGCGCTCGCGGCGCTCGTCCTCGTCGCCGGACTCGCGGTGGCGCAGTTGCGCGCCGTGGTCCACGTCGGGCGCCGGTCCGTCGACGAACACCTGACCCAGGCGTCCGCCGAACTGCGTGCGGTCGCCACCGCGTCGCGCTACGGCGCCTGAGAATCCCTCTCCCGAAACCCTTCCCGAGACAGGACCGATAGATGGACACCATTCTTCTCGTTGCGGTCACCGTGCTGACAGTGGCGGTCGCCGTGCTGTTCCTGATGGTGCTCGCGCTGGCCCGCGAGATCGGCCGGGTGCAGGTCCGGCTCGGCCCCCTGGGGGCCCGCATGATGGACACCGGCCCGAAGATCGAGCAGGCGGGTCCGTCCTTCCGCGGCCTCACCGACCACGTCGGACGCACCGTCGGCATCGGCGGGCACCGGGACCGGCCGCAGCTGCTGCTGTTCACGGCGCCCACCTGCTCCACCTGCAAGAGTCTGCTGCCCGGCGTCCGCGCGATGGCCAAGGCGGAGAGGGACCTCGACATCGTAATCGTCTCCGACGGCACATCCGAGGAGCACCGGCAGTTCCTCGCCGGCAGCAACATCGGCACCGAACTGAGCTACGTGGACGGCCGCGACGTCGGCATCGCCTACCAGGTCGGCACCACGCCCTACGGGGTGATCCTCGACGAGCACGGCAAGATCCGCGCCAAGGGCCTGTGCAACCACATGGCCCAGGTCGAGAGTCTGCTCAACGCCCTCGAGACCGGCACCCCGTCGCTGCAGCACCTGCACGAACAGGCCAAGGCCCGCGCCGCCGCGAGCGCCTGAATCCCCCCGGACGAACGGAGAGATGCATTGGACGAGATGTACGAGAACCGGTACCCGGTCGACAAGGAGACCGTCGAGGAGCAGGCCGCCTGGATGGCCGGCAAGGGCGGTTCGTTCATGAGCCGGACCGGACGCCGGATGTCGGAGCAGGTGTCGCGCCGCTCGATGATCAGCCGTCTCGGCCGCTGGACGATGGGCGTGTCGGGAGTGGCGCTCATCAGCTCGCTTCCGGTGACCCGCACCGCATTCGCGCAGGAGCCCGCACCCGATCCCGGTCCGGAACCGCTCGTGCCCGTCTACGACGGCAAGGATCCGGCCGAGTGCGAGTACTGGCGCTGGTGCAACATGGACGGCACCTCCTGCGCGGCCTGCAACGGCGGCGGAGTGACCACGTGCGCGCCGGGCAGCAGGCCGGGTGCCGAATTCTGGGTGGGCTGCTGCACCAACCCCGACACCGGAAAGACCTACCTGATCGCCTATTACGACTGCTGCGGCGCCCCGTCGTGCTCCAACGCGTTCTGCGGCGAGCCGGACATGCAGGCCGTCATGTACAACCCGGTTTCGGGCAGTTACGACCAGGAGATCATCTGGTGCGTCTCCGACGAATCCCAGTCGTACACCTGCACCATGGCCCCCATCATCGGCGAGGACTGCCAGGCCCGTCCCGCCGAGCGCCCGAAGGTCGGTGCCGGATCATGACATCGCGTTCCCGCCACCTCGTGCGTCCCGCCGCAGCCGCCGTGCCCCTCGCGCTGCTCGTCACCCTCGCCGGCTGCGGCTCGTCCGGCGACGACCCGAACACCGCCGGCGACGTCACCTATCCCACCGTCGAATTCACCACCCCCGGGGAAGGCATCGCCCTCGGCCACGACGACCAGGAGATCGGCGACACCATCCCCGAACCTCTGCACGTCTCCGAGATCGAGCCCATCGGGCGCGACGAACTCGTCGCCGTGGCAGGCGGATTCGGAAAGCTGGAGCTCGGCGTCAACGTCCTCGACCCGAAGACGGGTGTCGCCGGCAGCCGCATCGTCGTCGGGCCCGGCATCTGGGACCCGGTGATCCACGGCTTCGTCGGCGAGACCCCCTCGGACCCGGCCGTTCTCGCCGCCGAAGTGTGGCGTCCCCGCGGCTCGCGGGGCGCCGCCGACTTCACCGTCAGCACCTACTCCGGAAACCTGCTCGAGCCCGACGAAGCGCTGCTGCCCGACGTCGCGCGCGTGCACTCGCGGCCGGGTTCCAACGCGGTCACCTCCGACGGGCGGTACTTCGTCACCTGGGACGACGGGCTCTACGGCGTCCGCGTCGTCGACCTCGAGACGAAGCAGCAGAGCGGAGCCGTGCAGATCGTCGGCTGCGGACCGTTCACCTGGACCGTGGACCACGAGATCTACAGCGTGTGCGAGGAGACCGGTGAACTCGTCCGGATCTCCGTCGGCGACGACGGCGTGCCCGCCGAGACCGCCCGGGCGAAAGTGTTGCCGGACGATTTCGTCAGCGCCCGGAAGGTCGGGTGGGCCGCCGAGGCGCGCAAAGCCCTGCTGGTCGGGGAGAACGGCGACGTGTACGTCTTCGACGTCTCGAACGGACTGCCGCAGGACGCGGTGACGCCGATCGGCAACGCCGGCCGGCCCGAGGGCCGGTTCGCGAGCGACGTCATCGACAACACCGGCACCCGGATCGCGATCGCCTACACCGACTCACCGATCCATCCCAGTTCGGCCCGCGGCGGCGACCTGGCCCGCATCGAACTGTCCGACGCCGCGAGTCTCGCACCGATCCGGACGCTGAGCCTGCCGGACCTGGGACTGGCCGACATCGCGAGTATGGCGTTCTCCGTGGACGGCGCTACGTTCTACGTCCTCGGCGGCAACCCGGAGGGGCAGGGGGAGGCGGCGCAGCGCATCGTCGGGTTCGACGCCGCGACCGGGCAGCAGGTTTCCTCGGCGGAGATCAGCGGCAACGTCGAGGATTTCACCGACCTGCTCACCCCCGAGGTGATCGGATGAGACCACCCGGCACCGTGCTGGGCCGGCGCAGATTCCTGGCCCTCGGCTCCCTCGGGGCCGGGGCGCTGGGGCTGAGCGCGCTCGGGTTCGGGGCCGCCGGCTGCGCCACCGCATCGTCCGGTACGCAACCGGCCGGCGCCGCCGCGACGAACCGATCGGCGGCCGATCTCGACTACATTTTGCCGGCCGACCCGGAGGTCGCCGCCGCCGAGGCCGCCCGCGGTTGGAACGGCGCCGTGGCGTCGTTCGCACTGGCCGCCGGCGTCGCCACCCTCGACCTGGGTGGGCGTCTCGTCGACACCTGGACGTACGGCGGGCGGGCCGTCGCCCCGGAACTGCGGGTTCGCCGGGGCGACCGGCTCGACGCCACGGTGCGCAACGACCTGCATGCCGACACCACCGTCCACTGGCACGGCATCCGGATCCGCAACGACATGGACGGTGCTGCGCCCGTCACCCAGGCGGCGATCGCGCCCGGCACGACGTTCGACTACAGCTTCGTCGTCCCGGACCCCGGCACCCACTGGTACCACTCTCACAGCGGGCTGCAGGCCGATCGCGGGCTGTTCGGGGCCCTCGTCGTGGAGGATCCCGACGACCGCACCGGCGCCGACGCCGACGCCGTGCTGGTCCTCGACGACTGGGTCGACGGTCTCGGCACCACACCCGACGCGGTGCTCACGGCGCTCAACCCCGCAATCTCCGGTGGGCACGGCGGCCACGGCGGTGGCGCGGCACCCGGGCCGCAGCCTCCCGGCGACCTGTACGTCGCCCGGCAGCTGGTGAGCGCCGGGCACGGCGACTCCGCGGCGCTCGGTGGGATGACCCAGCACATCGCGTATCCGCTGCACCTGATCAACGGCCGGCCCCCGAACGATCCCGCCCCGGTCGTCGCCGCGGCGGGGCAGCGCGTGCGGCTGCGGATCGTCAACGCGGCGGCCGAGACCCCGTACCGGTTCGCGGTGGCCGGGCACGAACTCACGATCGTCGCGGCGGACGGCTTCGACGTGCAGCCCACCGTCGCCGACACGATCGTCGTCGGCATGGCGCAACGCTACGACGTTCTCGTCACCGTCCGGTCGGGCGTGTGGCCGATCGTCGCGAAGGTCGAAGGGCGGCCAGGGTATGCCTCGACGGTGCTGCGCACCCCGGACGCGGTGCCGATGGCCGACGCCGACGTGGGCGGCGCGATCCCCGAACTCGACGGCCGGCTCGTCGCGGAGAGCGTGTTGCGGCCCGTCGAGGCCGTGCGGCTCGATCCACGCGAACCCGATCGGGATTACCGGATCGAGCTGATCCAGGCCGGGGACCGCTACGTGTGGGGCATGGCCGGGGTCGATGCCGGCCGCCTGATCATGAAACAGGGTGAGCGCGTCCGGATCACGATGAAGAACTCGTCGACAATGTGGCACCCGATGCACACGCACGGGCACACCTTCGCGATCGGCGCCTACGGCGGGCTGCGCCGCGACACCGTGAACGTGCTGCCCGGCACCGAACTCGCGATCGAATTCGACGCCGACAATCCGGGTGAATGGATGTTCCACTGCCACAACGCCTACCACTTCGAAGCCGGTATGACCGCGAACTTGCGGTATATCCGATGAGAGGAATCCTGATGCGAAAGTCCGCCGTTCTGCTCGCCGGCCTGCTGACCGCGGTGAGCCTGTCCGCCTGCGGCGCCGCTGGAGGTTCGGCCGAGCCCGCCGTCGTCGTGGAGGTGAAGAACATGGCCTACAACCCGGAGTCGGTGACGATCGAGAAGGGCCAGACCGTCGAGTGGCGCTTCGACGACGGCGGACTGCCGCACGACGTGGTGGGGGAGGGCCCCCTCGAGGGTCGGCTGAAGAGCGAGCTCCTCACCGAGGGAACGTATTCCTACACCTTCGACGACGCCGGCACCTTCACGTATCACTGCACGCCGCACCCGATGATGGTCGGCACCGTGATCGTCCGGGAATGAGCCGGCAGCCGGGGTGGGCTGCGGCCCTGCTGCTTCCGCTCGTCGCGGCCTGCGGCCCGTCCGATCGACCCCCGGACGCGGTGGTGGTCGTCAGCAATGTCCACTTCGCTCCGCCCGACGTGACCGTGCCGGCCGGTGGCACCGTCGAATGGCGGTTCGAGGACGGCGGGGTGCTGCACCAGGTCGTATCGGAGGGGTGGTTCGACAGCGGGATCACCGCGGAGGGTACGTACTCCCGCACATTCGACGAACCGGGCACCTACCCGTACACCTGCTCGGTCCACCGGTACATGACCGGAACCGTCACCGTCACCGAATCCTGAACCAGCCGTCCATATCCGGAGAACACCGATCCCTTGGAGGAAGTCATGACCGCAGTACTCGCGCACGAGCCGCTGACGACGGACGTGCCGGACATCCGTCCCACCCTGCAGAAGGCCGTGCCGTCGCGCACTCGCGCGGTGCTGATCGCCGCCGCCGGCGTCGCCGGTGCCGGGGCCGCGGCGCTGCTCACCCCGGCCGGGCCCGCCGCGACGACCGCCGCGGTCGTGGGTGCCGGAGCCGTCACCGCCCTGGCCGCGAACTGGTCGACGTGCGGCATGTCGGTCGCCGGCGTCGTCGCCGCCCCGAAGCAGCCCGGCCGTCCGGGTTCGTCGACCCCGGTGCGCCGGCTCGGCTGGCACGCACTCGGTTCGATCGCGACCGGTGCCCCCACCGGCGCGCTCGTAGGGGCGCTCGGTGCCCTCGTCGCCGGGGCGGTCCCGGTGACGTGGGCGCTCCTCGCGTGGGGCGCCGTCGCACTGGCGTACGGCCTGCACGAGCTGGGCCTGGTGACGCTGCCGACGCCGATGCGCCGCAGACAGCTGCCGCGGCACCTGCGCCGGTCGATGGCACCGTGGAAGGTCTCGCTGCTCTTCGGCGCCCTCATCGGGCCGGGTTTCGTGATCTTCATCCGGTCGAGCGCGTACTACCTGCTGGTGCTCGGCGTCGCCGCGGTCGGCTCACCCGTCCTCGGCGCCGCGCTGTTCACGCTCGTCTCGCTCGGCCGGTGCATGCCGAGCCTCCTGGCAATCGTGCACACCCGCGGGGGCGGGTCGATGCCGGGCTTCCTGTCGGCGATGTGCGTGGTCGACCGCCGGGTGCAGACGCTGACCGGCGCCGCGCTCGTGGCCCTCGGCGCATTCGCGGTCGTCGCCGCACTGTGACGTGCCTGCTCGCGGCGACCCCGGGGTGCACTACCGCCCCCGGGGCCGTCGCGACTAACGTCGGGCGGCATGACGACTTCTCTGCAGAACATCGGCATCAACACCCTCGGCGGGGTGCCGACCTCCCTCGCCGAGTTCGACGGTCGCGCGGTCCTCGTGGTCAACGTCGCCTCCAAGTGCGGCCTCACCCCGCAGTACACCGCGCTCGAGAAGCTCGCCGTCGAGTACGCCGACCGGGGCCTGACCGTCGTCGGCGTGCCCTGCAACCAGTTCATGGGCCAGGAACCGGGCACCGCCGAGGAGATCCAGACCTTCTGCTCCACCAACTACGGCGTCACGTTCCCGCTGATGGAGAAGATCGACGTCAACGGCGAGAGCCGGCACCCCCTCTACACCGAACTCACCCGGCACCCCGACGCGAACGGCGAGGCCGGCGACGTGCAGTGGAACTTCGAGAAGTTCCTCGTCGCACCCGACGGAAACGTCGTCGCCCGGTTCCGGCCCCGCACCGAGCCCGACGCCCCCGAAGTGATCGCCGCCATCGAAGCCGCGCTGCCCCGCTGACTGCGATGACCGACACCATCGATGCGCGGGCGGCGCTGTACGAGGTGATCCGTGCCCGCCGTGACGTCCGCGCGGAGTTCACCGGCGAACGCGTCGACGAGCAGGTCCTGTGGCGGGTTCTGGGGGCGGCGCATGCCGCACCCAGCGTCGGCAACACCCAGCCGTGGGACTTCGTCGTGGTCCGCGACCCGCAGCGGCTCGCCGAATTCGCCGACCACGTCGCCGGGTGCCGTCGCGCGTTCGCGGACTCGCTGCCGGAGGAACGGCGGCGCACGTTCGATCCCATCAAGGTCGAAGGCATCGTCGAGTCCGGCACCGGGATCGTGGTCACCTACGACCCGTCGCGCGGCGGGCGGAACATCCTCGGCCGACACACGATCGACGACGTGGGCGTGTTCTCGGCGGTGTTGTCGATCCAGAACCTGTGGCTCGCGGCCACCGTCGAAGGACTCGGCGTCGGCTGGGTGTCGTTCTACGACGAGGCGTTCCTCGCCGACTTCGTCGGAGCCCGGCCCCCCGTGCGGCCGATCGCGTGGCTGTGCGTCGGTCCCGTGACCCGGTTGCAGGAGGTGCCCGACCTGGAGCGGTTCGGATGGCGGACCGGCCGGCCCCTCGCCGACGCCGTGCATGCCGAAACCCTTCAGGTGCGCGACGCCTGACGTTCACCCGGCCCTGTCACCGTGGAGCCATGAGCGGCCAGCTGATCGTGTCGGTGTCGGGCATCAGGGACGAGACCCGCCCGGCGGTGGACGCCTTCGCCCGGGAGATGGACGCCCGCGGCGTGCCTCTGTCGTTGCTCGTCGCCCCGCGCCTCAAGGATCACTACCGGCTCGCACGTGATCCGCACACCCAGGAGTGGCTGCTCGAGCGTCGCGAGGGCGGCGACGCCATCGTGCTGCACGGCTACGACCAGGCCGCGACCAAGCGGCGGCGCGCCGAGTTCGCGGTCCTGCCCGAACACGAGGCGCGGCTGCGGCTGCTCGCCGCCGACCGGGTGCTCGAGGAGACGGGACTGCGGACCCGGCTGTTCGCGCCGCCGCGCTGGCTCGCCTCGCCGGGGGCCGTCGCGGCGCTGCCCGCCACCGGGTTCCGGCTGATGGCCGGCGTCGCCGGGATCCACGATCTGTACCGCGACACCGTCACCCACGCGCGGGTGTTCGGCATCGGGGAAGGTGCCAAGGCCGAACCGTGGTGGTGCCGGGCGATGGTGATCGGCGCCGGCCGGGTCGCCCGTCGCGGCGGGCTGCTGCGGCTGTCGATCTCGGGCAAGCAGCTCGACCGTCCCGGACCGCGGCAGGCGATGCTCGACGCGGTCGACCTCGCCCTGCATCTCGAGGCGCAGCCCTCCGTCTACCGCTGGCCGCAGCGCGCACGCACACTCGGTGCCGCCTGACCCCGGAGATCTTCCCACGCTAACCTACTCTGCAGTAGGTTAGCGGGCATGGACGCAGACGTGATCGTGGTGGGCGCCGGTCTGGCCGGACTCGTCGCCACAGCCGAACTCCTCGACGCCGGGCGCACCGTCGTGCTGGTCGACCAGGAGAACTCGCACAACATTGGGGGACAGGCCTTCTGGTCGTTCGGCGGGCTGTTCTTCGTGGATTCCCCCGAACAGCGCCGGCTCGGCATCCGCGACTCGTACGACCTGGCCCTGCAGGACTGGATGGGCAGTGCCGCGTTCGACCGGGAGGACGAGGACTACTGGCCGCGCCGCTGGGCGCAGGCCTACGTCGAGTTCGCGGCCGGAGAGAAGCACGCGTGGCTGAAGGAACGTGGGCTGAAGCTGTTCCCCATGGTCGGCTGGGCCGAGCGCGGCGGCTACGACGCCGGCGGTCACGGCAACTCCGTGCCCCGCTTCCACATCACGTGGGGAACCGGACCGGGACTCGTCGAGATCTTCGCCCGGAAGGTGCTCGACGGCGTCGACCGTGGCCGGGTGGTCCTGCGGAACCGGCACCGCGTCGACGACCTCGTCGTCACCGGCGGTGCCGTCACCGGGGTGCGCGGAACCGTGCTCGAACCGTCGTCGGCCGCGCGGGGGGTGGCGTCGTCGCGCGTGGCGACCGGCGAGTTCGAATTCTCGGCCGGCGCGGTGATCGTCACGTCGGGTGGCATCGGCGGCAACTACGACCTGGTGAAGAAGAACTGGCCGAAGCGGCTGGGAGACCCGCCGAAGCACATGCTCACCGGGGTGCCGGCGCACGTCGACGGGCGGATGCTCGAGATCACCGAGCGTGCCGGGGGGCGCATCGTCAACCGCGACCGGATGTGGCACTACACCGAGGGCATCACCAACTACGACCCCGTCTGGCCCAATCACGGCATCCGCATCCTGCCCGGCCCGTCGTCGCTGTGGCTCGACGCGACCGGCAAGCGACTTCCGGTGCCGCTGTTTCCGGGCTTCGACACCCTCGGTACCCTCGAGCACATCGTGCGCAGCGGGCACGACCACACCTGGTTCGTGCTCGACCAGAAGATCATCGAGAAGGAGTTCGCGCTCTCCGGTCAGGAACAGAATCCGGACCTGACCGGCCGCGACATCCGCAAGGTGCTGCAGCGGGTCAAGCCCGGCGCGCCGGCACCGGTGGAGGCGTTCAAGCAGCGCGGCGTCGACTTCGTCGTCCGCGACACCCTCGCCGAACTGGTGGCAGGGATGAACGAGCTCACTCCGGACGCACCGCTGGACTATGCGACGGTCCGGCAGGTCGTCGAGGCCCGGGACCGCGAGATCGCCAACAAGTACACCAAGGATCTGCAGGTCGCGGCGATGCGCGCGGCCCGCGCCTACGTGCCGGACCGGATCACCCGCATCGCGGCCCCGCACCGATTGCTCGACCCCAAGGCCGGTCCGCTGATCGCGGTGAAGCTGCACCTGCTGACCCGCAAGACGCTGGGTGGGCTCGAGACCGACCTGTCGGGCCGGGTCCTGACGACCGGCGGATCGGTGTTCGAGGGCTTGTTCGCGGCAGGAGAGGTCGCCGGGTTCGGCGGCGGCGGAGTGCACGGCTACCGCTCGCTCGAGGGCACCTTCCTCGGCGGCTGCATCTTCTCCGGCCGCGCCGCCGGTCGCGCCGCGAGCCGCTGACGCGGCCGGTGTGTCTTTCGGGCGGCTACCGCAGCCCGAAAGACACACCGGCGGTTACGCCTCCACCGAATCCTCGGCGGGCAGCACCCGGAACTCGGTGCCCTCCGGCGCCATCTCCGAGTAGCGGCCGTAGAAGATGCCGGTGGCCTGGTCCGCGACGATGCCTTGGTGGATCGGCACGGCCACCCGTGGGTTGACCGCGCGCAGGTAGTCCACCGACTCCCAGATCTTCAACCACGGCGCCGCGGCGGGCAGCGCGAGCACGTCGACCTTCTCGTGCGGGATGTACAGCGAATCGCCCGGATGCAGCAGCCGCGCCGGGTTCTCGTCGTCGCCGAGCAGATAGGCGGTGTTGTCGACGACCGGTAGTTCCGGATGGATGACGGCGTGCCGGCCGCCCGTGCCGCGCACCCGTACGTCGCCGACGGTGAACGCGTCGCCCGGGTGCACGGCCCGCCAGCTTCCACCCAGCTGCGCGGCGGTCTGCGGGTCCGCGAACAGGGCGGCCCCCGGGTTGGCCTCCACCAGGGCCGGCAGCCGCGCCGGGTCGGCGTGGTCCGGGTGCTGATGGGTGACCAGGATCGCGTCGAGCCCGGTGATGCCCTCGAAGCCGTGCGAGAAGTTGCCCGGGTCGAACAGGATCGTCGCGCCGAGATGTTCCACGAGCAGGCAGGAATGTCCGAAGTGGGTCAGTCGCATAGACCCGAGTATGGACCGTCGGGCGCGGCTGTGCGCCGAGCGGAGTTGTCGTCCTGTCGGCCTACGGACATGAGCGGTACATTCGCTCGGCCCGCGAGCGCGTCAGCGCACTTCTTCGGATCCGCTCGCCACCTGCTGTGCGAGCGACCGGCCCCACTGCTCGGCGCGGTCCTCCTCGCCGGGCTCGAGTGCCGACTGCTTGTCGACGAGGAAGCTCTCCGGATCGGCGACGAGCTCGAACCCGTGCTTGCGCAGCTTCCTGGCGATGCCCTTGCCGGCGCGGCCGGTGAGCACGGCCGCCAGGTCGATGCGGGTGTCGAACGCTGCGGCCCTACCACCGCCGGACGGCAGCGAATCGAGCCACTCGCGGACGCCCTCGCTCTCGGCGTCGGGTTCGAGCGTCAGTCCGCTGTCGGGTTTCTCGGCCTGTTCCGCCGCGCCGTGGCGTGTCGACTCGCGGCTCATGCCGTGCGCGTGTGTGGGGCCGCCGACCACCACCAGGTCGTACCCGGACAGGTTCTCCTCGTGCGCCTGGGTGACGGGGACCGTGCGCACCGCGTCTGCCGGTCCCAGTCCGCGCGCGACGGCTTCCGCTACGTGCCGGGTGTTCCCGAACATCGACTCGTAGACAACCAGTGCTCGCATGCCGCACCTCCTCGGCCGGATGTCGAAGTCCGTCCACCTCAGAATAGGAGACATGGGACCGGGCGAATATGCCTTTCCTGCCGAGATCGGCGATACATTCGCTCGGTGGCCTGCGACGGTGGGCCGGCGGCCGTGGCACGACGAGGGGAGCAGGGTATGACGGATACGGTGCAGACCGGCGCGGGCGCGGTCCGGGGGACGGTCACCGACGGGGTGTGGGCGTTTCTCGGCATCCCGTACGCGGCGGCCCCGGTGGGGCCGGCGCGGTTCGCCGCCCCGGCACCGGCGCCCCGGTGGGAGGGGGTGCGTGACGCCACCGCGCCCGGTCCCACCTGTCCGCAGTCGCCGTACGCCGCACCGGCGGCCGCGTTGCTCGGCAACGTCATCGAACCCGGCGACGAGTGCCTGAACCTGTCGGTGTGGACCCCGGATCCGGGTGCCTCGGCACTGCCGGTGATGGTGTGGATCCACGGCGGCGCATTCACCCGTGGATCGAACCGGATCGAGAGCTACGACGGGCGTGCCTTCGCGCGCGACGGGGTGGTGCTGGTGTCGGTGAACTACCGGCTCGGGATCCCCGGATTCCTGTCGCTCGACGGCGCGCCGGACAACCGAGGCCTGCTCGACCAGATCGCCGCGCTGCGCTGGGTGCAGGACAACATCCGGGCGTTCGGCGGCAACCCCGACAACGTGACCGTGTTCGGCGAATCGGCCGGCGGCATGAGCGTGGCCGCATTGCTCGCCTCGCCCGCCGCGACGGGCCTGTTCCACCGCGCCGTCGTGCAGAGCGGCAATGCCACCGCAGCCGCGGACGTCGAGGACGCGCGCCGGGTGACGGCCGTCCTCGCCGGCAATCTGGGGGTGCCGGCCACCGCCGCGGCGTTCGGTGCCCTCGACCCCGGCCGCCTGCAGTCCGCGCAGGACGACCTCGGCCTCGAACTGGCGCAGAATCCGGACCCGGCCCGATGGGGCGCGTCGGTGGTACAGCGCGGACTGGGGGTGATGAGCCTGTTCCCCACGATCGACGGGGAGGTGCTCACGTCGCTGCCGATCGACGCGCTCGCCGCCGGAGCAGGCACGGATGTGCCGGTGCTGGCCGGAACGACCACCGACGAGTTCCGGTTCTTCCTGGTGCCGACCGGCATCGCCGCGGCGATCACCGCGGACACCCTGCCGTTCGTCCTGCACCGGTACGGGATCGATCCCGCGACCGCCGATCTCTACGCCGGCCACCGTCCCGGAGCCACTCCCGGGGACGTGCTCGCAGCGATCCTCACCGACTACGCGTTCCGGTCGGGCACCGTCGCCCTCGCCGACGCGATCGTCCGCGGCGGTGGAACGGCCCGGCTGTACGAGTTCGCCTGGCCGAGCCCGGTCCAGGACCTGCGGGCGTGCCATGCGCTCGAGATCGCGTTCGTCTTCGACCGTCTCGACGTCGCCCACCGGCTCACCGGAGACCGGCCCCCGCAGTCGCTCGCCGACGAGATGCACCGCGCCTGGGTGCAATTCGCGACCACCGGAGATCCGGGGTGGGCGCCGGTCGGTGCCTCGCGACCGGTCCGGGTGTTCGGGGGCGAGGGCGATCCGGTGGTGACGGATCCACGGTCCGACGAGCTGGCGTGCTGGATCGGCTGACGTCCCCGCCCGGATCCGGATGACGGTGCGTCCCGCGTCCGGCCGGCCGCCCCCCGCCCGTGGCCGAATGTCACATCGGTTCGGTCAGATCGACGCGATGTGACATTCGGCCGCCCGCCCCCGTCTCCGGGTGCCGACCGTCGAGTGTCCGTTACCGCTCGGTGCCGGCGACGAGCTGCTCGACACGCTCGTGGAAGATCCGCCAGCGACGCTCGTTCTCGTGCGTGAGGACGGCGCTGTGTGCGGCGAGATCCGAGGCATGGTCGAGCATTTCCGCGGCCGAGAAGAGATAGCGCGGAGCGACACGGTCCGCTGCGAGGTCCGCACGCAGCGCGGCGGGGGCGAAGTCCACCCGCTCGAGGATCGCGACCGACCGGTCGAGGTGGCGGGCGACGAGTTCGGTCGTCGACGCGCACTGCCAGTCGTGGGAGACGATCCGGTGCCGTTCGGCGAGCAGATCCGCCAGCGCCGGGTATGCGAGCAGTGCCGCGAGCATGTCCCAGGCCGCCGCCATGGCGGACGCGAGCCACTGCCCGGTCGTCCGGCTCGCCTCGGCGAGTGCGCGGAGGTCGGCCTTCAACCGGGTGATCTCCGCGGGTTCGCCGCCGCCCTCCATGAACAGGATGCCGAGCGTCTCGGTGGCGCGGTCGTCGTTGAGGTCGGGTGCCCCGGCGAACGGGCTCGGCGACGTGTCGTCGGCCGGGGCGACCACCGACCATCGTTCGGCGAGGGCCTTCAGGGCACGGGAGCTGCGCTGGAGCCGGATCACGTCGTGGTAGGGCGATTCGGAATAGAACTTCTCGTGCTCGCGGTGGAAGCGGGCGAGGTTGCGCACCGTGAGCAGCAGCGGGTCCGGCTCGGCCTGCATGCGTCGAGCGTGACACAGCGCGACGCGGCGCCGCCGGGGAATCGACGACTCCCGGCAGCGCCGCGTCGGCCTCGCCGCTCAGTGCGGGCTGAACCGCCGCAACCGCAGGCTGTTGCTCACCACGAATACCGAGCTGAACGCCATCGCCGCCCCCGCGATCAGCGGGTTGAGCAGCCCGAGCGCCGCGAGTGGCAGGGCCGCGACGTTGTAGGCGAACGCCCAGAACAGGTTGCCCTTGATGGTGCGCAAGGTCGCGCGGGCGAGCCGGATCGCGTCGGGAGCAGCCCGCAGGTCCCCACGCACGAGGGTCAGGTCCGAGGCCTCGATCGCGACGTCGGTGCCGGTGCCCATCGCCAGTCCGAGGTCGGCCTGGGCGAGGGCGGCCGCGTCGTTGACGCCGTCGCCGATCATGGCGACGACCCGGCCTTCGTCCTGCAGCCTCGCGACCACCTCGACCTTGTCGGCGGGCAGGACCTCGGCGATGACCTCGTCGATGCCGACCTGCTTCGCGACGGTCTCGGCGGCGCTGCGGTTGTCGCCGGTGAGCAGCACCGGCCGCAGACCGAGTTCGCGCAGTTCCGCGATCGCCGCGGCCGAGGTGTCCTTGATCGTGTCGGAGACGACGACGATCGCCCGGATGCGCCCGTCCCAGGCGATCCACACCGGTGTGCGGCCCTCGGCTTCGGCGGCCCAGGCGCTCCGTCGCAGCGGTTCGGGCGCGGTCAGCGACCACTCGTCGCGCAGCCAGGACAGCCGGCCCGCGAGCACGGCGTGACCGTCGACGACCCCGGAAACGCCCCGCCCACCGTGGTTTTCGAAGTTCTCCACGGGTAGGAGAGCGCCGGCGGCCGCGGCCCGCTCGGCGACGGCGCGCGCGATGGGGTGCTCGGAAGCGTGCTCGAGCGCCCCGGCCAGGCGCAGCGCCTCGCTGTCGTCCTCACCGTCGGCGGTGTGCACGGCCGCGACGGCCATGCGGCCGGTGGTGACGGTGCCCGTCTTGTCGAGCACGACGGTGTCGACGCGGCGGGTCGATTCGAGGATCTGCGGTCCCTTGATGAGGATGCCGAGCTGGGCGCCGCGACCGGTGCCGACGAGCAGAGCGGTCGGGGTCGCGAGACCCAGCGCGCAGGGGCACGCGATGATCAGCACCGCGACGGCTGCGGTGAACGCCGCTGTCACCGAGTTGCCGGTGAGCAGCCATGCCGCGAGGGTGAGCAGCGCCAGTCCGATGACGATCGGGACGAACACCGCCGACACCCGGTCGGCGAGCCGTTGCACCTCGGCCTTGCCGTTCTGCGCCTCGGTCACCAGGCGTGCCATCTGGGCGAGCTGGGTGTCGGCGCCGACGCGGGTCGCGCGGACGACGAGGCGGCCCCCGGCGTTGACGGTGGCTCCGACGACGGGGTCGCCGGGCCCGACCTCGACCGGCACGGGTTCGCCGGTGAGCATCGACGCGTCGACTGCCGACGTGCCCGAGACGACGACGCCGTCGGTGGCGATCTTCTCACCGGGCCGCACGACGAACCGGTCGCCGACGGCGAGTCGGCCGATCGGGATCCGGGTTTCGAGGTCACCGTCGCGGAGCACGGCGACGTCCTTGGCGCCCATGTCGAGCAGTGCCCGCAGCGCCGCGCCCGACTGCCGCTTGGCGCGGGCCTCGAAGTAGCGTCCCGCCAGGATGAAGGTGGTGACCGCGGCGGCGACCTCGAGGTAGATGTGCGGCTCGGAGCTGCCCGTGGGCAGCAGATCGAACGACATGCGCATGCCGGTCATGCCGGCGTGGGTGAAGAACAGTGCCCACAGCGACCAGAGGTACGCGGCCGTGACGCCGACGGAGATGAGGGTGTCCATCGTGGCGGCGCCGTGCCGGGCATTGGTCCAAGCTGCGCGGTGGAAGGGCAGCGCCCCCCATACGACGACGGGGGAGGCGAGAGTCAGGGTGAGCCACTGCCAGTTGTCGAACTGCAGTGCCGGAATCATCGACAGCAGCACCACCGGCACGGTGAGGACCGCGGAGACGGTCAGGCGCTGCCGCCAGGCCGCCGCCTCGTCCGGTTCGGGGGCGGCCTCGGTGGTCTCCTCGTCCCGCGCCGGGGCGGGGAGGGCGGCGGTGTAGCCGGTCGCCTCGACGGTTGCGACGAGGTCGTCGGGGGCGACCCCCTCCGCGTAGGCGACCTTGGCCTTCTCGGTCGCATAGTTCACGCTGGCGGTCACCCCGTCCATGCGATTGAGCTTCTTCTCGATGCGCGCCGCACAGGAAGCGCAGGTCATGCCGCCGATCGAGAGTTCTACCTCGTGCACCATCTCACCCGTGGTCATGAGCGGGTCCCTTCTCGAGTCGACGGGTCACTGCGGGGCGAGGCGGTAGTCGCCGGCCTCGTCGAGGGCGGTGGCGACGGCGCCGGCGTCGAGGCCGTCGACGCTGGTCACGGTGACGGTGGAGACACCGCCCGCGACGAGTTCGACGTGGACGTCCTCGACACCGGGCAGGGCGCGCAGTTCCTCGGTGACGGCTCCGGCGCAGTGGCCGCAGGTCATGCCGACGACGGGGAAGGCCTGGGTGTTCATTCGGGGGTCCTCACTGCTCGGTCCGGTGGGGTGGTCGGCGCAGCGGCAGCCGCCGGCCGTGTCGGTCAGGGGCAGGAGCCAGGTCATCGCGATCCTCCTCTGGTCGTGTGTCTCCTTTATACCCCCTAGGGGTATGTATGCGCCAGGGGGGGTCGGTCCGTTCCACGGAATCCCGGGCACTCGTGTGCACCACCCCTGTGCGGCGAGACCACGAAGCTCGTGCCGGCCCGTTCTATCCTGAGAAGCTCCGACAGGACCGACGGCAACATGTGAGGCAACGAGGTGGACGACGCAACTTCGGCCCGCACCCTGTTCCCGGGGCCGGATCCGACCGCGACCGCCCACCGCGATGCCGACTGGGCGGCGACCCAGCTGGGGCCGATCGACACCTGGCCACCCGAACTGACTGCGGCCGTGCGGACCGTCGTCCCGTCCCGGGTACCCATGCTGCTGTGCTGGGGGCCGGACCTCGTTCAGATCTTCAACGACGCCTTCCGGCCCCTCCTCGGCGAGAAGTTCCCCGCGGCGGTTGCCCAACCGGTCGCCGAGTGCTGGGCCGAGGTGTGGGACTCCCTCGCTCCCCTGTTCGCACAGGCTCGGCGCGGCCGGTCGACCCTCTCGGAGCGGATGGAACTGTCGATCCGTCGTTTCGGATACATCGAGGAGACCTACTGGACGTATTCCTACAGTCCGGTCCGCGCCGCCGACGGCACCGTCGCCGGGATCTTCGTCGCCACCACCGACGTCACCGAGCAGGTGCTCGCCGAGCGCCGGACCGCCGTCCTGCGCGAACTCGGCCAGCTCGCAATGACGGAGACGGACACCGCCCACGACGCCTGCCGGGCCGCCCTCGGCCTGCTCGCCGGCCACGGGGAGGATCTGCCGTTCGGCAGTGCCCACCTGTGCTGCGACGAGAAGATGGCGACGGTTGCCGAGTTCGGCACCGTTCCCGGCGCCGCGTCGGACCTGTCGGAGGTGATCGCCCGGGTCGCCGAGTCCGGCAAGGCCGAGACCGTCGCGGATCTCGGTCCCGACGGCGACACCGCGGTGGTCCTGCCGCTCCCGGTCTCCGCTGGTGGCCGGCCCGGCTCCCTCGTGCTCGGCATCAGCCGGTTCCGCGAGCTCAACGAGCAGTACCGGGTGTTCCTGGACATGGTCGCGGTGCGCGTGTCCACGGCCCTGTCCGATGCGCAGGCCTACGAGGCCGAACGCCGGCGAGCGGCCGAACTCGCCGAGCTCGACGCCGCCAAGAGCCGGTTCTTCGAGAATGTCAGCCACGAGTTCCGCACCCCGCTGACGCTGCTCCTCGGCCCGCTGCAGACCCTGCTCGACGAGCACACCGCCGCGTTGCCTCCCGCCCAGGTCGCCGCCGTGGCCGCGGCGCGACGGGCCGCCCTGCGTCTGCAGCGGCTCGTCGACATGCTCCTCGACGTCGCCCGGGGGGACGCCGGTCGGCTCGCCGCCCACAGCGAGCCCACCGACATCGTCGCGGTCACGCGCGACGGTGCCGAGCTGTTCCGGGACACGGCGGACCGCGCGGGGCTCGCGCTCGAGGTCGACGTCGACGATGTGCCGAGCCGGTACGTGGCCATCGACCGCGCGATGTGGACACACATCGTGCTGAACCTGTTGTCCAACGCGATCAAGTTCACCCAGGCGGGGTCGGTCTCGGTGACCCTGCGGGGTGACGGGGCGAACCTCGTGCTGCGTGT
The DNA here is from genome assembly GCF_057367935.1 of Rhodococcus sp. NS-SX18. NCBI lineage: Bacteria > Bacillati > Actinomycetota > Actinomycetes > Mycobacteriales > Nocardiaceae > Rhodococcus > Rhodococcus sp. NS-SX18. The sequence goes on from NZ_CM170633.1 coordinate 1,040,506, forward strand.
CGCCGACACGGGCACGGGCATCGCGGAGGCCGAGCGCGGCAGGATCTTCGACCGCTTCTACCAGGTCGGCGACCGGTCCGGCCGCAGCCGCGAAGGGTCGGGCATCGGGCTGTCCCTCGTCGCGCAGTTCGTCGCCGCACTGGGCGGTTCGGTCTCCGTCGACGACGTCGCTCCGCACGGGTCGGTGTTCACGGTGACGGTGCCCGCGGTGCCGAGTGCCCAGCCGCCGCCCGGTGCCGCGGACGACGTCGTCGCCTCGGCCGGCGCGGCGTACCTGGGGGAGGTCGAGGCGTGGCGGCCCGTCGCGGTGCCCGCGGCCGGACCGCGCGAGGGACAACCGTCCATCCTCCTCGTCGAGGACAACGCGGACATGCGTGACCATCTCGCCGGCCTGCTCACCGCCCAGGGCTGGCACGTCGACGTCACGGCCGACGCCGAGTCCGCGCTCGAGCGAATCCGGTCCGAGCTTCCCGACCTGCTCCTCACCGACGTCATGCTGCCGGGGCGGAGCGGGTTGTCGCTGCTGCAGGCCGTGCGCGACGACGAACGGCTGGCGCGGCTTCCGGTGATCCTGCTCACGGCCCGGGCCGGATCGGAGTCCGCCGTCGAGGGGCTGCGGGCCGGTGCCGACGACTACGTGGTCAAGCCGTTCCATCCCAGCGAGCTCACGGCGCGGGTCCGGGTGCACCTGGAGATGTCGCGGCTACGGGAGGAGTTGCTCGCCGCGAGTGCGCACGAGGCCGCCTCGCTCCGGATCGCTTTGGATACCCGGAGTGTCACGAGCCGCGCCGTCGGCCTGCTCATGGCCGCGCACCGGGTCGACGCGGACACCGCGTTCGCCCAGCTGTCGGCGATGTCCCAAGCGACGAACGTGAAGGTCCGTACCCTCGCGGCCGAGATCGTCGAGAACTTCACGGCGTCGCTCGCCGAGCAGCAGCCGCCGCGGCCGTGACGGCCCTGCCGGCGTGCGGCCCTGCCGATTCCGGGCCGCCCGGAGACGGCCGGTAAACTGCGGGACGTCCGGTGTCCGTCCCCGGGCGCCAGCACTACTACCGAGGAGCAGCACGTGGCTCGTGTCGTCGTCGAAGTCATGCCCAAGGCCGAGATTCTCGATCCGCAGGGCCAGGCCATTGTCGGGGCGCTGTCGCGACTGGGCTTCGCGGGCGTGTCCGACGTCCGTCAGGGAAAGCGCTTCGAGCTCGAGGTCGACGGCAGCGTCGGCGACGCCGAGGTCGAGAAGATCGCCGAGGCGCTGCTCGCCAACACGGTCATCGAGGACTGGACCGTGCGCCGGATCGACGGTGACGCATGAGTGCACGCGTCGGGGTCATCACCTTCCCGGGCACGCTCGACGACATCGATGCGGCCCGCGCCGTCGAACTCGCCGGCGGTGAGGCGGTCAGCCTCTGGCACGGCGACGCCGACCTGGGGGGAGTCGACGCGGTGATCGTGCCGGGTGGCTTCTCCTACGGCGACTACCTGCGCTGCGGCGCCATCGCGCGATTCGCCCCGGTCATGGGCAAGGTCGTCGAGGCCGCTCGGGGCGGTATGCCGGTGCTCGGCATCTGCAACGGCTTCCAGGTGCTGTGCGAGGCCGGTCTGCTGCCGGGTGCCCTCACCCGCAACGAGGGCCTGCACTTCATCTGCCGCGACCAGTGGCTGAGGGTGGAGTCGAACGACACCGCGTGGACCACCCGTTACGAGGCCGGTGCCGAGATCCTGGTGCCGCTCAAGTCGGGTGAGGGCCGGTTCCAGGCCTCGGAGAAGGTGCTGGACGAACTCGAGGGTGAGGGCCGCGTGGTGTTCCGCTACGCCGGCGACAACCCGAACGGCTCACAGCGCGGCATCGCGGGCATCTCGTCGGCGAACGGCCGCGTCGTCGGTCTGATGCCGCACCCCGAGCACGCCACCGAAGCGCTCACGGGCCCCAGCGACGACGGGCTCGGCATGTTCTACAGCGTTCTCGACGCGGTCGTCTCCGCCTGACCTCCGTTCGCAGGCAGGGTCAGGTCGAAGCGGGCACCCCGCCCCGGCCCGTCGCTCGCGGCCGTGAGATCGCCGCCGTGGGCGCGGGCGAGGCTGCGCGCGATGGTCAGACCCAGGCCGCTGCCGCCGGGGCTGCGGGCCGGATCGACCCGATGGAACCGTTCGAACACCGCGTCGAGCTGATCCGCGGGTATGCCGCCGCCCGTGTCGCGCACCCGCACCCGTACGGTCGCCCGGTCCGCTCGCTCGCCCGTGACGACCACCCGGCCCCCGGCCGGCGTGTGCCGTAGGGCGTTCTCGAGCAGGTTCGTCAGGATCTGTGCGACGCGCTGCGGATCGAACCGGACCGGCGGCAGCGACTCGGGCAGTTCCGCCTCGAGTCCGACCTGCTTGTCGGCGAACCGCGGGGCCGCGGCCGACACCGACGCCGCCACCGTCGCGGCGAGGTCGCCCTCCTCGGGGTGCAGGTCGAGTGCGTGCTCGTCCGCGGCGGAGAGATCGGACAGGTCCGACACGAGACGCCGCAACCGGTCGAGCTGATGGTGCATCACCTGCCACGAGGTGGCGTCGGCAGGCAGCACGTCGTCCTCGATGCCCTCCAGATAGGCCTCGAGCGTCGCGACGGGGGTGCGCAGTTCGTGGGCGAGGTCGTCGAGGAGCCGGCGGCGGGAGAGCTCGGTGGTGTACAGGCGGCCCGCCATGTCGGCGAAGGCATTCTCGAGCCGGGCGAAGTCCGCATCGCCGGACCGGGTGATCGGCGCGTCGTAGCGGCCGCGGGCGACGTGGCCCGTGGCCTCGACCAGCCGGCTCACCGGCGCGGTGATGCGGCGCATCAGGACGACGGACGTGATCGCCGCGGCCCCGAGCGCGACGGCCGCACCGGCGGCGAGCGCGACGGCCCCGGCCTGGGCGAACGCCTCCTCGGTGTGCAGGCGCACCTGCGCGTCCTCCACTCCCGCGTGAGCGAGGTGGTAGTGGAACAGCGGGGCCGCCACCAGCGTCGCGACCACGGTGAGCGTCGCCGCCCCGACGAACAGCACGAGCAACTGCGCGATCAGCAGCCGCCCCCGCAGTCCCAGCCGGTTCACCCCGTGGCCTCCATCGCGTATCCGACCCCGCGCACCGTACGGACGAATCGGGGGGCGGCGGCGTCGTCACCGAGCTTGCGGCGCAGCGCCCGGATGTGGACGTCGACGATGTGCTCGTCGCCGAACCAGTTCGGGCCCCACACCTCGTCGATGATCTGCCGCCGCGACAGCGCCGCCGACGGTCGGTCCGAAAGTGCCAGCAGCACATCGAATTCCGTACGCGTCAGTGCGACGGGTGCGTCGTCGACCGAGACGGTGCGCGACACCGGATCGACGACGAGCCCGCCGATGCGCCGCGGTGCCTCCGCCGCGGTGCCGCTCCGGGGACGGCGCAGCATGGCCCGTACTCGGGCGACGAGTTCCCTCGGCCCGAAAGGCTTCACGACGTAGTCGTCGGCGCCGACCGACAAGCCGATCACCTTGTCCACCTCGTCGCCCCGGGCGGTGAGCATGAGCACGTACGCGTCGGAGAACGTCCGCAGTTGCCGGCACACCTCGATCCCGTCGAAACCCGGGAGCATCAGGTCGAGCACCACGAGCACCGGATCCGTTCGCCGGGCGAGCGCGACGGCCGTCGGCCCGTCGTGGGCGAGTGCGACCTCGAAGCCCTCCCGTTCGAGGTAGCTGGCCACCACCTTCGCCAGGGCTGCTTCGTCGTCGACTACGAGGATGCGCGGACCGGAGGTGTGCACGCGGCCAGGGTACCCAGCGCTCACCGCCGCCCGTCCCTGGTCGCGGGCCGGATGGGCTACCCGCCGGCCGTGCCCGGCGATCGAGGAACTGCCTCGCGTGCCGAGCCGGCCGGTCATCGCCGCGTCCGTCGCGGTGATCGCGCGTCCAGTTCGTCGCGCAACGCTCGGTAGGTCTTGAGGTCGATCTCGCCGGAGGCGAGGCGCCGATCGAGGATCCGGCGGGCGTCGTCGCCGGGATCCGGTGGTGCCGCCGCCCGGACCACCGCCCATACCACCACCGCGGCGAGCACCAGCCAGAACAGACCCATCGCGAGGGCCGCGGCCCAGCCCGCGCCGCCGTACCAACCCATCATCGCGCACCTCCTGTGACGAGTGTGCGCGCCGCCGCATGTAGGCGGGCCTCGCGGCCGATGAAGTTTCGATGAAGGACCGGCCGGGTCGGGGCTGCGGCGCCGGACCCGGCCGGTGCGGCGAGTACGTTCGAATCATGTTGTGGAACAAGAGAGTAGTAGCGGCAGCGGCGGCGGTGCCGCTGGCCCTGGTGATCGCGGCATGTGGCAGCGACGAGCCGCAGCAACAGGCGGGGACGTCGGCTCCGGGCACGTCCCAGACCTCGGCTCCGGCCGCGCAGGCGCAGTTCACCGATGCGGACGTCGAGTTCCTGCAGGAGATGTATCCCCACCACGCGCAAGCCGTGCAGATGGCCCAGGCGGTGCCCGAGCGCAGCGAGGATCCGCAACTGATCGACCTCGCCGCCCGTATCGAGGCCGCCCAGGCTCCCGAGATGGAGCAGATGGAGTCGCTGCTCGCCGAATGGGGGCAGGAGGCGCCGGACGAGGACGGAATGGGGCACGGCGGCATGGGGATGCCTGGCGGCATGCCGGGAATGATGTCCGACGACGAGTGGGACTCCATGATGGGGGCCCGCGGCATGGACTTCGACCGCATGTGGCTGACCATGATGATCGTCCACCACGAGGGTGCGATCGAGATGTCGCAGACCGAACTGGCCGAGGGCGTGAACCCGGAGGCGCGGCAGCTCGCCGAGTCGATCATCGCGGCTCAGCAGGCGGAGATCGACGAGATGCGCGCCATGCTCGAGCGGTAGTCCCGTCACCGTGACCGAATCGTGACCACCCCACCCCTTTCATTGATACCCCCAGGGGGTATCAATGAAAGGGCCCACGGAATCGGAAACGGATCGAGGCGAAAGCCATGACACAGCTCGCACACCACGGACACGCGGCCCACACCGCGCCACCCGGAGGGCAGGACACCGGTCGCGTCCGGGACCGGCACGCCGGCCACGGGCCGCACGGTGAGGTCTTCCGGCGCAGATTCTGGGTGAGCCTGGTCCTCGCGGTTCCGATCGTGGTCTTCAGCGCCATGTTCGCCGATCTGCTCGGCTACACGCTGCCCGACGCCGCGTGGGTCGGATGGGTCTCGCCCGCCCTGGGCACGGTCGTCTTCGTCTACGGCGGCAGTCCCTTCCTCGTCGGAGGGTGGCACGAGCTGCGCGATCGCCGGCCCGGAATGATGCTGCTCATCGCCATGGCCGTCAGCGTCGCGTTCGCCGCCTCCTGGGTGACCACCCTCGGACTGGGCGGATTCGACCTCGACTTCTGGTGGGAACTGGCGCTGCTGATCGTGATCATGCTGCTCGGGCACTGGCTAGAGATGCGGGCGCTGGGCTCGGCGTCGCGCGCACTCGACGCCCTGGCCGCGATGCTGCCCGACACCGCCGAGAAGGTGACCGCGGACGGCGTGGTGCCGGTCCCGCTCGGCGACCTCGCCGTCGGCGACGTCGCACTCGTGCGGGCCGGTGCGCGCGTCCCGGCCGACGGCAGGGTCGTCGACGGCCGTGCCGAAGTGGACGAGTCGATGATCACCGGCGAGTCCCGCGCCGTGCCCCGCGCCGTCGGCGACACCGTCGTCGCCGGCACCATCGCCACCGACAGCGCGCTGCGCGTACGCGTCACCGCGGTGGGGGAGGACACCGCCCTCGCCGGCATCCAGCGCATGGTCGCCGACGCACAGGCTTCGTCCTCGCGAGCCCAGGCGCTCGCGGACCGGGCCGCCGCCTTCCTCTTCTACTTCGCCACCGTCGCCGGCGTCCTCACCTTTGCCGTGTGGACGCTGCTCGGCAACGTCGACGAGGCCGTCGTCCGTACCGTCACGGTCCTGGTCATCGCGTGCCCGCACGCGCTGGGCCTGGCCATCCCGCTCGTCATCGCCATCTCGACCGAGCGCGCCGCCCGCGCCGGCGTACTCGTCAAGGACCGGCTGTCGCTCGAGCGGATGCGCGGCGTAGACGTCGTCCTGTTCGACAAGACCGGGACCCTCACCCAGGGTCGGCACGTCGTCACCGACGTCGTCGCCACCGCCGGCACCACCGAGGACGACCTGCTGGCGTTGGCCGCCGCCGTCGAATCCGACAGCGAGCACCCCGTCGCCCGCGCCGTCGTTGCCGCCGCCGGCGGTCGGGCCACGTTGCCGGCGAAGGACTTCCGCTCCCTGCCCGGACGCGGGGTGCGAGCGGTGGTGGACGGCGCGACCGTGTTCGTCGGCGGTCCGGCCGTCCTCGCGGACCTGCGGGCGCACGTTCCTGCCGACGTCGAGGCCGCGACCGGACCCTGGGTCGCACGCGGGGCGTCGGTGCTGCACGTCGTGCGCGACGGCGCGGTGCTCGGAGCCGTCGCGCTCGAGGACGCGGTACGCGAGGAGTCGCGGCAGGCGATCGACGCCCTGCACGCCCGCGGAGTGAAGGTCGCCATGATCACCGGGGATGCGCTCCAGGTGGCCGACGCCGTCGCCGCCGACCTCGGTATCGACGAGGTGTTCGCGAACGTGCTACCCGAACACAAGGACGCGAAGGTCGCCGAGCTGCAGGCCCGCGGGCACCGCGTCGCGATGGTCGGCGACGGCGTCAACGACGCGCCGGCGCTGGCACGGGCCGACGTCGGCATCGCCATCGGCGCCGGCACCGACGTCGCCGTCGAGTCGGCCGGGGTGGTCCTGGCCGCCGACGACCCGCGCGCCGTGCTGTCGGTCATCGCCCTGTCGCAGGCGAGCTTCCGCAAGATGTGGCAGAACCTGGTCTGGGCCACCGGGTACAACATCGTCGCGGTGCCTCTCGCGGCCGGTGTGCTGGCCTTCGCCGGGGTGGTGCTGCCGCCGGCGGTCGCCGCGGTGCTCATGTCGGTGTCCACGATCGTCGTGGCGCTGAACGCGCAGTTGCTGCGCCGGTTGGACCTGGATCCGGCGAAGGTCGCAGCCGGGAGTCGACCCGATCGTCGTCCGACGTGACGAGAGAACATGACGAGAAAAGGACCCCGTCGCCGTCCCGATCGGCGGCGGGGTCCCTTCTTCTCCGATCCGGAGCGGCCCCCAACCGGCTCCGGCGGGCACTGCCGAATCCCCCGATCGGCCGTGCCGGGCACCACTATGCCGCATGTCGCGGTCGTTGTCTCGAGTAGCATTACGCATCTTTGCCGGGGCCGTCCCGGCCACCGCTCGGCCGGGCGGAACCTGCCCTCAGCCCAGCGGTTCGCCGCGAATTCCGCCTTTCCCGGGTACGGGAGCGCCGCGGCGTGTCACGCTCGAACCATGAAGACCCGGACTGCTGTGGTGGCGGCGGTCGCCGCCCTTTTCCTCCTCACCTCCTGCGGATCCGACGACGAGACGTCGGCGCCCGCGAGCACCACCCGCCCGGCCGGCAGCGTCGCCTCCAGCGTCGTCGAACGTGCCGTCGACGCGGCGAAGCTGGGGACGTTCGTCGCGACGTTCCGGACGGGATACCCGAACCTGGCCGACGGCAGGGACGATGCCTCCATCGAGGCGATCGTCACCGAGACCTGTCCCTTGATCGACGACGGTGCGAGCGACGAGGAGATCCGCGACAACGTCGCCGAACTGTCCGCCAACGGCGAGGTCACCCCCACCGATCAGCAGGTGGACCGCATCACCCAACTCGTTCGCGCCGCCTGCTGACGGCGACCCCGGTGCCGTTGCGGCACAACCTTGTCGGGCCCGTCCGCTACCGTCCCGGCCATGACACTGAGCATCGGCATGATCACCGTCGACAGCGCCGACCCCGGTCCGCTCGCCACGTGGTGGGCCGAACAGACCGGCGGCCGGATCGAACAGGACAACGAGGGCTGGTTCTTCGTCGTCGGAATGCCCGGCACTGCACAGAAACTCGGGTTCCAGAAGGTTCCGGATCCGACACCGGGCAAGAACCGGATCCACCTGGACCTGGTCGCGCCCGACCTCGACACCGAGGTGAGCCGGCTGGTCGAGGCGGGCGCGAGCGAGGTACACCGCCAGGACATGGGCGGGTTCCGGTGGGTCACGCTCACCGACCCGGACGGCAACCAGTTCTGCGTGGCGAGCAACTCCTGAGGTTCTCCGGTAGAGCGGTGGCGTGTCACCTTTCTCGTGGCGGCACGACCATCGAGGCGGCATGCTCGCGCAGGTACTCGCGCAGGTAGGGCATGGTGAAGTCGAGCCGGCCGTAGCCGGCGGGTTCGACGAGTTCGGCGTTGATCAACCGGAGCCGGTACTGGCTGGCGTAGGTGCCGTTCACGCCGAGGCGTCGCGCGACGTCGCCGATCCGGCTGGGACCGTCGTCGACCGCCATGGCGACGAGGAAGCTGCGGTCGATCTGCGACAGATCGGCCAGGCTCGGCTCGAGCACGAGCGAGCCGATCCGCCGGCGGGCCGCCGCGATGCCGTCGGCGACGTCCTCGGCGGTGATGCGTTCCCGGTCCGGATGGCGGCGCCACACGTTGTGGCCCACCAACTGGATCAGGAAGGGGTATCCGCCGGTGGCGGCCGCGGCCGTGCGGCACTGCTCGTCCCCGATCGAGCGTCCCGACTCCTCGACGGGGACGCGGATCGCCTCGGCGACGTCGTCGAGGGACACGGGGCCGAGGACGTGCCGGTCGGCGCGGCGCAGGAACGTGACGACGTCGTCGCTCAGCAGGTCGCTCACCGCGGCCGGGAGCCCGGCGCCGACGAACGCCAGCTCCCGCTCCTCCCGGAACGCGTGCTGGACGACGGCACCGAGCTCGCGCAGGTCGCCACTGCGCCGGCGGTGCATCTCGTCCACGCTGATCAGCAGCCCGGTGCCGTGGTCGGCCAGGATGCCGGTCAGCTCCTCGAGCTGCCGGCGTAAGCCGGCCTCGGGCCGATCGTCCGCGACGTCGGTCCAGCTCACCGAGACCCCGGCGACGGACCCGCCGGACAGCCGGCGCCGGGCCGGTGGGTCGCGGTGCTCGTGCAGCAGCAGGGGCAGATGCTCGCGGGTGAGCCGGTCGACGAGCCCGGGGGTGGCGGTCTCGGAGATCACCAGCCAGCCCCGGCGGCGGGCCTGCTCCTCGGCCTGGTTGAGCATCACCGTCTTCCCGACTCCGCGTGCGCCGGTGTAGAGGGTCGCGCGTCCGGGCGCGCCCGGACCGTCGTCGAGGGAGGCGCCGAAGTCCTCCACCAGGTCGCCGCGCCCGACGAGCAGGGGCGGCGTCACCCCGAACGACGGTCTGAACGGGTTCCGCACCGGGCCAGCCTAGCTGGAGTTTTAGCTCCTTTTAGTTCTTTTGGTGCTTTTAGCGGTGTATAGCGGTGCGGGCGGTGCGAGGATGCACCCATGCCTACGACCACCCCCGCCGACGCCCAGGGCCTGTGCAACTTCGTGGATCTGTCGCCGTCGCCGTTCCACGTGTGCGCCACCGTCGCCGCCGCTCTCACCGACGCCGGCTTCACACAGCTCACCGAGACCGAGGTGTGGCCGAACGAGCCTGGCCGCTACTACCTGCTGCGGGGCGGTTCGCTGATCGCGTGGAGCACCGAAGGCGCCGACGGCGACCCCGCCCGCCCGTTCCGGATCGTCGGCGGCCACACCGACAGCCCCAACCTGCGGGTCAAGCAGCACCCGGATCTCGCCTCGGCGGGCTGGCAGCTGGTCGGCCTCGAACCGTACGGGGGAGCCTGGCTGAACTCGTGGCTGGACCGCGATCTCGGCATCTCCGGCCGGCTCACCGTGCGGACCGGCAGCGGGGCCGAGGACGTCCTCGTGCGCGTCGACCGGCCGATCCTGCGGGTCCCGCAACTCGCCATCCACCTGTCGGAGGACCGCAAGGGCGTACAACTGGATCCGCAGCGCCACGTCAATGCCGTGTGGGGAGTGGGCACCGCGCCGCGGTCCTTCCTCGCCTTCCTCGCGGAGGCCGTCGAGGTCGAGGCCGATGCGATCCTGGGCTGGGAGCTGATGACCCACGATCTCACCCCGTCCACCCTGATCGGGGCGGATGCGGACCTGCTCAGCGCGCCGCGCCTGGACAACCAGGGCACGTGCTACGCCGGGACCGCGGCGCTGCTCGCGGCCGTCGGGCACGTCGCCGAGAACGGTGGTCCGGTGCCGTTGCTCGCGCTGTTCGACCACGAGGAGGTCGGCAGCATGTCCGACCGTGGGGCGTTCTCCGACCTGCTGAACACCGTGCTCGAACGGGTCGTGCTGGCCCGCGGCGGCGGCCGCGAGGACTACCTCCGGACGATGGCCGGCTCGGTGGTGGCCTCCGGCGACATGGCTCATGCCACCCACCCGAACTACCCCGACCGCCACGAGCCTGCCCACCGCATCGCGGTGAACGGCGGCCCCGTGCTCAAGGTCAACCAGAACCTGCGCTACGCCACCGACGCCGCCGGTGCCGCTGCCTTCGCGCTCGCCTGCGAGCAGGCCGGAGTGCCGTTGCAGCGCTACGTGCATCGCGCCGACCTGCCGTGCGGTTCGACGATCGGCCCCATCACCGCCTCCCGGACCGGACTGACGACCGTCGACGTCGGGGCCCCGCAGCTCGCAATGCACTCGGCGCGCGAACTGATGGGAACGAAGGACGTCACCGCATACGCCCGCGCGCTCGAGGCGTTCCTCACTCCGCCCAACTGACCGGCACGGTGCGGCATCCGGTGCCAGACTGAGGGGACAACACGCCCGAGCGCGAACGGTGGTGATCCTGTGACCGGCCCGTCGTTCCCCGACCATCTGCTGACCCTCGCCGAATGGGCGGAACTGCCCGAGTACGAACAGTTCCACGTCGAGGTCTGCGAGGGGGTCCTGTCGGCGTCGCCGCGGCCCGGGTACCTGCACCAGCACGTCGCGTTCGGACTGGTCGCCCAGCTCGCCGATCAGCTGCCGAAGGAACTCGCCGTACTCGGCGACGTGGAGGTGCTGCTCACCGAGACCCCGCTGACGGTGCGCTGCCCGGACGGCATCGTCGTCGACCGGACGCTGGTGGACGACGATCCGGACCGTGCGACGGCGGCCGACGTCCGGCTGGTGGTGGAGGTCATGGCCGAGGGCACCGTCCGCACCGATCGGGTCACCAAGTTCTCCGAGTACGCCGAGGCCCGTATCCCCGTGTACTGGATGATCGACCTCGTCGAGCCCGCGACGCTCGGGGTGTTCGTGCTCGACGACGGGTGGTACCGCTACGACGGGGAGTACACGGGGAAGGTGACGCTCCAGGCCGCGGGGCACCGGGTGAGCGTGGACCTCGACGCCTTGACGGCGGTGCGGCCGCCGCAGCGGTCCGCACCGGTGGACGGCGCCGGGCGTGCGCCCGGATAGACTGGCCGCGGCAGCGCGCGCCCGGCCTGCCGTTTCGATCCCAGAGTGAAGGGACCCGACGCCCAGTGTCACCGCAGGTGGATACCGTCACCCACGCCGCCGAAACCCCCGAAGTCGCCCAGCCCTTCCGCGAGCTGGGACTGAAGGACGACGAATACGCCCGCATCCGGGAGATCCTGGGCCGTCGTCCCACGGATGCCGAGCTGGCCATGTACTCGGTGATGTGGTCCGAGCACTGCTCCTACAAGTCCTCCAAGGTGCACCTGCGGTACTTCGGGGAGACCACCACCGACGAGATGCGGGCCTCGATGCTCGCGGGCATCGGTGAGAACGCCGGCGTCGTCGACATCGGCGACGGCTGGGCGGTCACCTTCAAGGTCGAGTCCCACAACCATCCGTCCTACGTCGAGCCGTACCAGGGCGCCGCGACGGGTGTCGGCGGCATCGTCCGCGACATCATGGCGATGGGCGCGCGTCCGATCGCGGTCATGGACCAGCTGCGCTTCGGCGCCGCGGACGCGCCCGACACCCGGCGCGTCGTCGACGGCGTGGTCCGCGGTATCGGTGGTTACGGCAACTCCCTCGGCCTGCCCAACGTCGGCGGCGAAACCGTCTTCGACGCCTCCTATGCCGGCAACCCGCTCGTCAATGCGCTGTGTGCCGGAGCGATGCGCAAGGAGGACCTGCACCTGGCGTTCGCGTCCGGCACGGGCAACAAGATCATCCTGTTCGGCGCGCGCACGGGCCTCGACGGCATCGGCGGCGTGTCCGTCCTGGCGTCGGAGACCTTCGAGGGTGACGAATCCGGTTCCGGACACGAAGCCGAAGGCGAAGCTGGCCCCTCGAAGTCCCGGAAGAAGCTGCCGGCGGTGCAGGTGGGGGATCCGTTCACCGAGAAGGTGCTCATCGAGTGCTGCCTCGACCTCTACCGCGAGAAGCTCGTCGTCGGCATCCAGGACCTCGGCGGCGCCGGCCTCGCCTGCGCGACCTCCGAGCTGGCCGCCGCCGGCGACGGCGGCATGCACGTCGCGCTCGAGCGGGTCCCGATGCGCGCGACCGGCATGACCCCCGCCGAGGTGCTCTCGAGCGAGTCCCAGGAGCGCATGTGCGCCGTCGTCGCGCCCGAGAACGTCGACGAGTTCATGGCTGTGTGCAAGAAGTGGGACGTGCTGGCCACCGTCATCGGCGAGGTCACCGACGGGGACCGGCTCGAGATCACCTGGCACGGTGAGACCGTCGTCGACGTGCCGCCGCGCACCGTCGCGCACGAGGGCCCGGTGTACCACCGCCCGGTGCAGCGCCCGGACTCGCAGGACGCGCTCGTCGCGGACACCACCGCGGGGCTGAAGCGGCCGCAGACGCCCGACGAGCTGAAGTCGACCCTGCTGAAGATGATCGGCTCGCCGCAGCTGTGCAGCCGCAAGTGGATCACCGAGCAGTACGACCGCTACGTGCGGGGCAACACGGTGCTCGCCGAGCACGCGGACGCGGGCGTGATCCGCGTCGACGAGCAGACCGGCCGCGGGATCGCGCTGGCCACCGACGCCTCGGGCCGATACACCCAGCTCGACCCGTACGCCGGGGCGCAGCTCGCCCTCGCCGAGGCCTACCGCAACGTCGCCGTCACCGGTGCCACCCCGAAGGCCGTGTCCAACTGCCTGAACTTCGGTTCGCCCGAGGATCCGGGTGTGATGTGGCAGTTCCAGCAGGCCGTGCGCGGTCTCGCGGACGGGTGCGCCCAGCTCGGCATTCCCGTCACCGGCGGCAACGTCAGCTTCTACAACCAGACCGGGGCCACCCCGATCCTGCCGACCCCGGTCGTCGCCGTGCTCGGCGTGATCGACGACGTGCACCGGCGCATCCCCACCGGTCTCGGCCTCGAGCCGGGCGAGACGCTCATCCTGCTGGGGGAGACCCGCGACGAGTTCGACGGTTCGATCTGGGCGCAGGTCGAGCACGATCACCTCGGTGGCGTGCCGCCGAAGGTCGACCTCGAGCGGGAGCGGCTGCTCGCCGAGATCCTCACTGCTGCCTCGCGCGACGGCCTGGTCTCCGCCGCCCACGACCTGTCCGAGGGTGGTCTCGCGCAGGCGGTCGTCGAGGCCGCGCTGGCCGGCGAGACCGGCTGCCGGATCCTGCTGCCGGAGGACGCGGATCCGTTCGTGACCCTGTTCTCCGAGTCCGCAGGCCGGGTGCTGGTGGCGGTGCCGCGCACCGAGGAGACCCGCTTCACCGGCATGTGCACGGCGCGCAACATGCCGTGGGTACGGATCGGGGTCGTCGACGAGGGCTCCGACTCCGTCGAGGTGCAGGGTCTGTTCTCGGTCCCGACGGCCGAACTGCGCGAGGTCTACGAGGGCACACTTCCGGCACTGTTCGGGTGAGCGATGGTCGGTTCCCAGGTCGATCGGCTGGCGTCGATAGAGGCCCGGCAGGGCCGGATCATCGACGCGGTCACCGAATTCGGTGACCGTCACCCCCACACCGCCCAGGTGTGGGGGGCGCTGAGCCTGGATTTCACCGGCATAGCCTTCGCGGGCCTGTTCTTCTGCTGGTCGCTGACTCCGTCGCTGCTGCCTCGGGACTGGTTGTTCCAGGGCCTCATCGGCGGCATCAACGTCGCCATCGGCTACGGGGTGGGATGTGCCGTCGGCTGGGTCGGCGGCCGGCTGCTGGCGAGGCGGCCGTGGTGGCCGCCGCCGTTGCCCGTGCTGCGGGCGATCAAGGTGGCGGTGCCGGTCGCCGCCGTGCTCGCGTCGCTGGTGGCGCTCGTGTTCGCGTCGCGGCAGCAACGTCAGCTGGCCGCGCTGATGAACGCCGAGGGCACCACGACCAGCGGGTATCTGCGGACCCTGCTGCTCGCCGCCGCCGTCGCGCTCACCCTGATCGCCACCTGGCGCGGACTGCGTGAACTCGCGGGGATCGTCGCGTGGCAGCTGGTGCGGCGCCTGCGCATGCCGCCCGGGGCGGCGCGCTCGCTCGGGGCGCTGCTGGTGGTGCTGGTGGTGTTCATGCTCATCGACGGCGTGCTGGCCCGGGGCGCCTACGCGGGGCTCAACTGGGTGTTCGGCATCCAGAACGACGAGACCCGGCCGGGAGTCACGCAGCCGCTCGTGCCTGAGAAGTCCGGGAGCCCCGAGTCGTTCGCGGCGTGGGACACGCTCGGCTACCAGGGGCGCGACTTCGTCGGCCGAGGTCTCGACGCCGCCGAGCTGACCGCGATCAACGGTGCCCCGGCCCGGGAACCGATCCGGGTCTACTCCGGATTCGAGACCGCCGACACCCCCGAGGCGCGTGCCGACGTCGTGATCGACGAGCTCGAACGCACCGACGCGTTCGACCGCGAGGTGCTCGTGATCATCCCGACCACCGGAACGGGGTGGGTCAATCCGACTGCGGCGATGATGATGGAACTCGTCCACAACGGCGACGTCGCCCTCGTCGCGTGGCAGTACTCGTACATGCCGAGCTGGATCTCCTTCCTCGCCGATCGTGAGAAGGCCGCGGCCGCGGGCGACATGCTGATCGACCGGGTCTACAACCGGTGGCTCGCCCAGTCCGCCGAGCATCGGCCGAAGCTGTACGTGTACGGGGAGAGCCTCGGAACTCAGTCGGGGGAGGGCGCTTTCGACACGGTCGCCGCGATCCGTGACACCGTCGACGGCGTCCTGTGGGTCGGCCCGCCCAACTCGAACCGCCTGTGGCGCCAGCTCGTCGACCGCCGCGATCCGGGCACGACCGAGGTCGAACCGGTGTACGCGGACGGCCTGGTGGTGCGCTTCGCCGACGACCGCGAGTCGATCGGGGAACCCGACACCCCGTGGCTGTTCCCCCGGATCCTGTACCTGCAGCACGCGTCCGATCCGGTGGTGTGGTGGTCCCCGGACCTGATCTTCAGCCGGCCGGACTGGCTGTCCGAACCGCCCGGCCCCGACCGGCTTCCGCAGATGCGCTGGTTCCCGTTCGTGACCTTCTGGCAGGTCTCGGCGGACCTGACCAACGCCGCCGGGGTGCCCGACGGGCACGGTCACAACTACGGCACCACGGTGCTCGACGGCTGGATCGCGGTCACTGCGCCCGCCGGCTGGACCGAAGCCGACACCGAGCGGGTGCGGTTCGCGCTGACCGTCATCGACGATCTGCAGGGACCGGAGAAGTGAGCCGGCCGGGACGGATTCACCGCCGGCCGTGGCTCGGCCCGGCGGTCGCCGCGGCGGTCGTGGGCTGGGGCGCGGTGCTTCCGGCCACCCGGCTCGGGCCGCGCGGGCGCGCCGTGCTGTCGGCGACCGTCGGCACGGCCGCGGTGTTCGCGGCCCGGGCCGCGGGCGTCGAGCGGGGGATGCTGGGACTGGATCCGCGGCATCTCGTGTCCGGCGCGCGGTGGGGTCTGGCCGCCGCCGCCGTCCCGCTGGCCGCCTACGGAGTCATGCTCGCCGTCCCGTCGCTGCGGGTCCGGCTCGTCGACGAAGCCCGCGCCGAACGCGAGGACTTCTACGAATGGGTGGGGCTGCACATTCCGTTCGGCACCGTCGCCGCCGAGGAACTGCTGTTCCGCAGCGTCCTCGCGGCGCTGCTCGGTCCGGGCACGGCCGCGTCCGGTCTGCACGCGGCGGCGTTCGGGCTGTGGCATGTGCAGCCCGCGCGGGACGCCGGTCACCACGTGCTCGGCACCGTGCTCGTCACCGGACTCTCGGCGATGGTCTTCGACCGGCTGCGCCGCCACAGCGGCAGCGTCCTCGCACCCGCCCTGCTGCACCTGGCGCTCAACGTCGGCGGGGCCGTGGCGGTGCGGCTGGCGGGGCTGCCCTCCGAAGAGGACGACGCCGCCCGGCGTAGCTAGGCTGGCTCGCCGTGGCACCGCGCAAACCCCTCGACCCCGCCGAGCTCCGCGCCGCCGTCCTGCGAGTCGTTCCGTGGCTGCGGGACGAGACGGTCGATGCACCGGCCCGCGCCGACCTCGCGACGGCGGTGCGCCTGACCGCTCGCGCTCTGGAGCAGGCGGCGCCCGGATCCAGCGTCGAGGTGCGGGTGCCGCCGTTCGTGGCGGTGCAGTGCATCGAGGGGCCCCGCCACACCCGGGGGACCCCGCCCAACGTCGTCGAAACCGGCCCGCGGACGTGGCTGCGGCTGGTCACGGGTCTCGTCGATTTCGCCGACGCCGCCGCCGCGGGATCGCTGGACGCGTCCGGTAGCCGTGCGGGGGAGATCGCGCACTGGATGCCGCTGCTGCGGTTGTGAGCCGGAACGGCTGCGCACGACGGAGGAGGCCCCGGTGACGGTCGGAGCGGGGCACCGTCGGCCGACCCGTAGAATGGCCTTGCCTCTCTTTTGTCCAGCCCCCAGGGAGCACCCCGGTGACCAGTGCCGATCTGTCGGTTCACACACGTAATCTCCTCGCAGCCGAGGAACCCGAGAACGAACCCCGTGAGGAGTGCGGAGTCTTCGGAGTCTGGGCTCCGGGCGAGGATGTGTCCAAGCTCACGTACTACGGCCTCTATGCGTTGCAGCACCGGGGGCAGGAGGCGGCCGGTATCGCCGTCGCCGACGGCTCCCAGGTGCTGGTGTTCAAGGATCTCGGGCTGGTGAGCCAGGTCTTCGACGAGCAGACCCTCGCCGCCATGTCCGGCCACATCGCGATCGGGCACTGTCGCTACTCCACCACCGGGTCGACCACCTGGGAGAACGCCCAGCCGATCTTCCGCACGACCGCGGCCGGCACCGGCGTCGCTCTCGGCCACAACGGCAATCTGGTCAACACCGCCGAACTCGCCCAGCGCGCCCGGGAGCTGGGCCTCGGCGACGATCGGCGGGCGGTCACGGCCACCACCGACTCCGACATCGTCGGCGCGCTGCTCGCGCACGCCGCTGCCGACAGCACGGTCGAGCAGGCGGCCCTCGAGTTGCTGCCGACCCTGCGCGGCGCCTTCTGCCTGACCTTCATGGACGAGCACACGCTCTACGCGGCGCGCGACCCGTGGGGAATCCGGCCGCTGTGCCTGGGCCGCCTGGACCGCGGCTGGGTCGTGGCCAGCGAGACCGCCGCGCTCGACATCGTCGGCGCGTCCTTCGTGCGCGACATCGAGCCCGGCGAGCTGCTCGCCATCGACGCCGACGGCGTCCGCTCGAGCCGCTTCGCCAACCCGGAGCCCAAGGGCTGCGTGTTCGAGTACGTCTACCTCGCTCGTCCGGACTCGACGATCGCGGGCCGCTCGGTGCATGCCACCCGCGTCGAGATCGGCCGGCGACTGGCCAAGGAACACCCGGTCGACGCGGACCTGGTCATTCCGGTGCCGGAGTCGGGCACTCCCGCCGCCGTCGGCTACGCCCAGGGCTCGGGAATCCCCTACGGCCAGGGCCTGATGAAGAACGCCTATGTGGGCCGCACCTTCATCCAGCCGAGCCAGACCATCCGCCAGCTCGGCATCCGGCTCAAGCTCAATCCGCTGCGCGAGGTCATCCGTGGCAAGCGACTCGTCGTGGTCGACGACTCGATCGTGCGTGGCAACACCCAGCGGGCCCTGATCCGGATGCTCCGCGAGGCCGGTGCGCTCGAGATCCACGTGCGGATCGCGTCGCCGCCGGTGAAGTGGCCGTGCTTCTACGGCATCGACTTCGCATCCCCGGCCGAGCTGATCGCCAACGGCGGCGGCACCCGCGACGTCTCCGAGCGGACCGGGCACGACTTCGACGAGATGGTGGAGATGGTGCGCCGCTCGGTCGGCGCGGACTCCCTCGGCTACATCTCGATCGACGGGATGATCGGCGCCACCGAGCAGCCCGCCTCGCGCCTGTGCGCCGCATGCTTCGACGGGCACTACCCGATCGCGCTGCCGAAGGAGCACGCCGTCGGGAAGAACGTGCTCGAAGGGATGCTCGGCGGGGCTGCGGGGGCCACGCCGGTGCTCGACAACGACAACGCGGACGCCCTGAGCCGTCCCTAGACCCGTCCGCCGTCGCAAGGACGGCGGCCCCGGTTTCGCGTCGTCGCGCGTCGGCGGTCCGGCCCGGTCGGGTACCTTGAGGTGCGCGATCGGCGGGCTTCGGCGTGCGTCCGCGCGTCCGGCAGCGATGCCGATACACCTGTTCACCACAACTCGAGGCTGGAGCCGACAACCCATGACCGAGGACACAACCCCCGGAGCTTCCTACGCAGCGGCGGGCGTGGACATCGAGGCCGGCGATCGAGCCGTCGAACTGTTCGCGCCGCACGCGAAGAAGGCGACCCGCCCGGAGGTGCTCGGCGGCCTCGGCGGATTCGCGGGGCTGTTCGCGCTCAAGGGCGACTACAAGGAACCGCTGCTCGCGGCGTCCACCGACGGGGTCGGTACCAAACTGGCGGTGGCGCAGGCTCTCGACAAGCACGACACCGTCGGCCTCGACCTCGTGGCGATGGTCGTCGACGACTTGGTGGTCTGCGGCGCCGAGCCGCTCTTCCTGCAGGACTACATCGCGGTCGGTCGCGTGGTGCCCGAGCGGGTGGCCGAGATCGTCGGCGGCATCGCGGCGGGCTGCGTCCAGGCCGGCTGCGCCCTGCTCGGCGGCGAGACCGCCGAGCATCCCGGCGTGATGGCCGACGGGGACTACGACCTGTCCGCCACGGGCGTCGGCGTCGTCGAGGCCGACAGGCTGCTCGGGCCCGACCGGGTGCGCCCGGGCGACGTGGTGATCGCCATGGGTTCGTCGGGGCTGCACTCGAACGGATATTCGCTGGCGCGCAAGGTCCTTCTCGACATCGGCAAGATGAGCCTGACGGCGCACGTCGACGAGTTCAGCCGCAGCCTCGGCGAGGAACTGCTCGAGCCGACCCGGATCTACGCGAAGGACTGCCTCGCGCTCGCCGCCGAAACCGAGGTCCGCACGTTCTGCCACGTCACCGGCGGAGGGCTCGCAGGCAACCTGGCCCGGGTGATGCCGAAGGGACTCGTCGCCGAACTCGACCGGACCACGTGGAGCCCGGCCCCGGTGTTCGGGCTCATCGCCCAGCGCGGCCGCGTCGAGCGGACCGAGATGGAGAAGACCTTCAACATGGGCGTCGGCATGGTCGCGATCGTCGCGCCCGAGGACGTCGACCGGGCCCTCGCGGTGCTCACCGCGCGCCACATCGACTGCTGGACGCTCGGCACCGTGCGCAAGTCTCAGGACCAGGACGACGTGCGGGCCGTGCTGGTGGGCGACCACCCGCGGTTCTGAGCCGGCGGCGGTCGGCCGATACCGGAAACGGATCCGACACCGGACACGCATCGCACCGATACGCGCAGCGCCCGGGCCGTGCAGGACGGCCCGGGCGCTGCGCGTCGTGGTGACGAAGTTTTCCGCATCGCCTCACCTGCCGGCCGGGTTTCGCAGCGGTGTGCGAGATCCGGACGGCGAGGAGGGTGCCAGCGAAGGGGGGAGTCGGTGGTCCGACTCCCCCCTCCTGTGCGTGAGGCTCGGGTCAGCGACGCCAGTCGTCGTCGTAGTCGTCGTCCCAGGGGGAACGACCGTCCGGTCCGGAACGCTGGTCTGCGAAGACCTCGTCCCGGTGCGAGTTGGGTGTACCGCCAGACAATTCCCGCTGGAGGCTCTCGAAGTCGGTGGCCGGTGAGCTGTACTTGAGCTCCCGTGCAACCTTGGTCTGCTTTGCCTTAGCCCGGCCGCGGCCCATGGCTAACCCCCTCGCGCCTTGACGGGGCGGCCTGGGGAATTTGGCGGCCCCGGTTAATTGAGTATTTTCCTGGCCACCACTCTAGCGTGGAAAAGTCGGTTCCGCCTCCACACACCGGGTGGCAGCGGTGTCCGATTGGTCTCACCCGCAGGCGACCTGGGCAAATGCGGTCACGAGGGAGCGTTCAGAGCACTCCGGGGATAGCCCGGACCGTGCCGACCCGGATGCCACCGCCGAGCACCGGCTGCGACGCGAGCTCCGCGTGCTCCTCGGACCACGTCACCCCGAGGTGGTGCAGCAGGGCGGCGGTGAGGGGAAGACGGGCCCGCTCGTGGCCGTCGTCGATCTTCAGTGCGAACGCGGTGCCGTCCGGCAGGGCACCCGCGTGCACGCCGTCCGCCCCGGCCTTGCACAGCAGTCCCGGCACCGCGGGCATCAGCCGGGCGTCGTCCTTGCCGGTGCCCGAGACGAGGTGCGGATGACTCCGGATCGCATCGGCCACGGCCCGTTCCGGCGTCCCGGCCCCGGCAGTCGCGAGCCGCGAATAGGCCCGGGCGAGATTGAACAGGGGCAGCGGCACGATCGGCAGGCCGCACCCGTCGATGCCGAGATCGGTGTCCTCGACGTCGCCCGCGAGTTCGAGGATCGTCTCGGTCACGGCCTGCTGCAGCGGATGGGCGGAGTCGAGGTAGCCCGGCTCGTCCGAACCGGCGCGGACGGGCCAGCCGTTCGCGGCGCACGCCGCGAGCATCGCGGCGTGCTTGCCGGAGCAGTTCATGTACACCGTCCGCCGAGGGTGACCGGCGACGACGATCGTCGCCCGGGCCGGTTCGCTGCCGGGCAGGTCCGGCGGGCACTGCAGGTCGTCCTCGGTGAATCCGTGCGCGGCGAGCAGTGCCTCCACCAGCCGGACGTGCCCAGCCTCGCCCTCGTGCGAGGCCGTCGCGATCGCCAGTTCCTCCGTCGAGCGCGGCACGAAACCCTGCCGCAGCAGCGCCACCGCCTGCAGCGGCTTGTTCGACGACCGCGGATAGATCGGCGTGTGGATCTCGCCCAGTGCGAGCCGCACCTCACCGTCCGGGTCGAGCACGACCAGCGAGCCGCGGTGCACGCATTCGCGGAACCCCGATCGCACCACTTCCACGAGTTCGACGCTCAATACTCCACCTGCACCTCTCGTCCGGCGACTCGTCTGCGAGCCTTGTCGGCGACACTAGGGGACAGGTCGTCCTGCTGCGCGAGCATCTCCGCGATCCGCGCCGGGTCCCGGCCGGTGAACAGATCCCGCACGGTCACTCCGTGCTCGGGTACGTGCACGACGAAGATCCCGTCGCCCGCCTCCACCGGGCCCTCGGCGAGCACCTTCAGATAGGCCCCGGTGTCGCCGCGCGCGGCGAACCGCCGCACCCAGCCCGGTTCCTGCGCCCACACCCCGAACGTCCCGCACGGCGTGCGCGGCCCGGTGACCTCGAGGAGCAGACCGCCCGCGCCGATCCGCCAGCGCTCGCCGATCACCGCATCCGACGTGGCGATCTTGTTCACACGCAGGTTCTCGCCGAACCACCCCGCGGGCAGTTCACGGCCGAGCTCGTCGGCCCAGCGACGTGCCTCGTCCTCGGCGTACGCGTAGACCGCCTTGTGGCGACCGCCGTGATGGTCGGTGTCGCACTGCCGGTCGCCGGCCAGTCCGAGGGGCCGGACCTGCACGGGTCCGGCCACGGGACGCTTGTCGATGGCCGTGTGCGGGACACGGCGGGTGCCGCTGTCGCGGACGGTGTGCACCACGCAGACCGCCTCGACCCGACCGGTCGGCGGGTTCGGGTGGCTCACCGCCCCCGGAGCCGTTCCACGGCGAGCCGGCCGGCCTGCACGGTGGCGTCGTCGGGGACCGAGTCCGGATCGATCGCCGCGGCACAGGGCCCGGCGACGAGGGCCGTGCCGACGGGCACGTTCCGCTTGATCAGAGCCAGCGCGACGGGGCCGAGCTCGAAGTGGTCGACCACGGTGCCCAGCCGCCCGACGGCGCGGCCGTCGGCGGTCACCGGGTCGCCGGGTTCGGGCCGGCCCTCGGCGGAGCCGTCGAGGTGCAGCAGGACGAGATGCCGGGGCGGCTTGCCGAGATTGTGCACCCGCGCGACGGTCTCCTGCCCCCGGTAGCAGCCCTTGTCGAGATGGACGGCGCCGTGCTCGGCCGGGCCGCCGATCCAGCGGGCCTCGTGCGGGATGGTGCGCTCGTCGGTGTCGAGACCGATCCGCGGGCGCAGCGCGACGACGCGCAGCGCCTCGAACGCCCAGGTTCCTGCCGGGCGGGCCCCGGCGTCGACCAGGGCCGTGAACACGTCGGTGAGCTGCTCGCGGGGGACGAGCAGGTCCCAGGCGTCGTCGGTGGGCCAGGGCATGCGCCGGACGAGCCCGCCGCCGGGCAGGGCGACCGCGGCGTAGCCGTCGGCGGGCAGGGCGTCGATGCCCAGCGCGGCCAGGACGGGGGCATCGCCGGCGTGCGGACCGAGCAGGCTCAGCACGGCCATCTCGTTGCCGTCCCGCGGCTCGGCCTTGGACCAGAACACCATTCTGGTGAGGAACGTCAGCAGGTCCGGCCCGCGCTGCGGTTCGGTGTCGATCCAGGTGACGCCGTTCAGGTCGGTCTGTACGAAGTGGTGCTCGACGCGGCCCTGCGCATCGAGGCTGAGGTTCTCCGCCGAGGCGCCGTCGGGCAGCTGCGCGACGTGCTGGCTGGAGATGGTGTGGAGCCAGCTCAGGCGTTCCTCGCCGGAAATCGCGACGACGAATCGGGTCGAGCGGTCGACGACGGCCACACCGGTGAGGGCGGCGCGCTGTTCGCCGAACGGATCGCCGTAGTGCCAGGGCAGTCCCGTGTCCGGGGTGCCGGCCGGCGCGGGAACGGCACCGGGACGAGCGAGAAGTGGGCTGTCGGTCACGAAGGGAGTGTCGGCCACGACACCCAGTCTAGGAGCGCGGGTCTGTGCCCGGCGGAATGGATAGGGTGTGCGCATGGCTGAGCGGGTGCTGGTGACGCTGGACGGCGAGGTTCGGGACGCGGATGTGCCGCTGCTGCACGCGGACGACATCGGGGTGCTGCGGGGCGACGGGGTGTTCGAGACGCTCCTCGTGCGCGGCGGGCGGGCGCGGACCGTCGAGCAGCACCTGAGCCGGCTCGTGTCCTCCGCCGCGGCGGCGGGGCTGCCGGCGCCCGAGCGCGAGGACTGGCGGCTGGCGATCGACGTCGCGGTCGACCAGTGGGGCGCGGAGCGGGAGGGGGCGTTGCGCCTGGTGTACACCCGCGGCCGGGAGGGCGGCAGCGAGCCGACCGCGTTCCTGTTGCTGACCCCGGTGGCCGAACGGGTGTACAAGGCCCGCGCGGACGGCGTGTCCGTGGTGACGCTCGAACGCGGTTACTCGGTGGATCTCGCGTCGAAGGCGCCGTGGCAGCTGCTCGGGGCCAAGACCCTGTCCTACGCGACGAACATGGCGGCGCTGCGGCATGCCGAGTCTCTGGGCGCCGACGATGTGATCTACATCAGCAGCGAGGGTTTCGTGTTGGAAGGGCCACGTTCGTCGGTGCTCGTCGCGCGCGGGCGCACGCTGATCACCCCGCCGCCGGAGCAGGGAATCCTGCCCGGCACCACCCAGCAGGCGCTGTTCGACGTCGCGGGCGACCACAACTTCGTGGTGCGGTACGAGCCGGTCCGTCCTGCGGATCTCGTTGTGGCAGATGGTGTCTGGCTGGTCTCGAGCGTCGCACTGGCGGCGCGGGTGCACACCCTGGACGGGCACGATCTGTCCCGGCGGTCCCTGGTCGGCGAGGTCGAGGCCCTGGTGGACGCCGCGGTCGAGTGAGGGCCGGATCCCCCGTCGCGGAGCACGCGATCGCGGGGATGTGTCGGTCGACACCGTCGACGGTCCTGTCCACCTCTACTACTGTGGGTAGTAACAAGGTCGCCGACGCGTGCGGCGGATGGTCCCTTGTGCACAGAGTCCGAGGCCCCGAGCCCGCGCCCCGGACTCGGAGCCTGTCCCTGGGCGTCACCTCGGAGTAGCCATGGATGTGTTGGACCTGTCCCGGTGGCAGTTCGGCATCACCACCGTCTATCACTTCATCCTCGTCCCGCTGACCATCGGTCTCGCCCCGCTCATCGCGATCATGCAGACCATGTGGGTGGTCACGAAGAAGGACCACTGGTACCGCCTGACGAAGTTCTTCGGCAAGCTCTTCCTCATCAACTTCGCCCTCGGCGTGGCCACCGGCATCGTCCAGGAATTCCAGTTCGGCATGAACTGGAGCGAATACTCCCGCTTCGTCGGGGACGTCTTCGGCGCCCCGCTGGCGCTCGAGGGCCTGGTGGCGTTCTTCCTCGAATCGACCTTCCTCGGCCTGTGGATCTTCGGCTGGGGGCGGCTGCCGAAACTGGTCCACCTGGCGACGATCTGGCTGGTCGCGATCGGCGTGAACGCCTCCGCGTACTTCATCATCTCGGCCAACTCGTTCATGCAGCACCCCGTCGGCGCGACGTACAACCCCGAGACCGGGCGTGCCGAGCTGACGAGCATCTGGGAACTGCTGACCAACAACACCGCGCTCGCAGCATTCCCGCACACCGTCGCCGGGGCGTTCCTCACCGCCGGCACGTTCGTCGCGGGCATCGCCGGCTGGTGGATGGTGCGCAACATGCGCCGCGCCGCGCAGGCCGAGCCGGTCGAAGCCGACCGGCTCGAAGGCGAGGCCCGCGGCATGTTCCGGCCCGCCGCCCGGCTCGGCATGCTCGTGATGATTGTCTCCGGTGTCGCGCTCTTCGTCAGCGGCGACATCCAGGCGAAGCTCATGTTCGAACAGCAGCCGATGAAGATGGCGTCCGCGGAGTCGTTGTGCCACACCGAGACCGACCCCAAGTTCTCGGTCCTGACGATCGGTACGCACAACAACTGCGACGGTGTCATCCATGTCCTCGAGGTGCCGTACGTGCTGCCGTACCTTGCGCAGGGCGAGTTCACCGACGTCACCCTGCAGGGCGTCGAAGACCTGCAGGACCAGTACGAGCAGCAGTTCGGCCCCGGCAACTACCGCCCCAACCTGTTCGTCACCTACTGGTCGTTCCGCGCCATGATCGGCCTGGCCGCCGGGTCGGCCGCGCTGGCCGTCGCCGGGCTGTGGGTGACCCGCCGCGGCCGCGTCCCCGATCAGAAGTGGTTCGGGCGGCTGAGCATCCTCGCCATTCCCACGCCGTTCCTGGCCAACAGCGCCGGCTGGATCTTCACCGAGATGGGCCGCCAGCCGTGGGTCGTGCACCCCAATCCGACCGGCGTGGACATGATCCGGCTCACCGTCGACCAGGGCGTGTCGAACAACTCGGCCGGCATGGTGATCGCCTCGCTGGTGGCGTTCACCGTCGTCTACGGCGCGCTCGGCGTCGTGTGGTTCTGGCTGATCCGGCGGTACACCATCGAGGGCCCGCTGCCGCACGACGCCCACCCGCCGGGTGAGCACGACGACGAACCCGACGACACCGGCCGGCCCAAGCAGCTGTCCTTCGCGTACTAGGAGATCGGTCATGGGACTTCAAGAGGTCTGGTTCGTCCTGATCGCGGTGCTGTTCACCGGGTACTTCGTGCTCGAGGGCTTCGACTTCGGTGTCGGCATGCTGATGCCGGTGCTCGGACGTGGCCGCACCGAGACGGCCGATACCCGCCGGCGGGTGCTGCTCAACACCATCGGGCCGGTGTGGGACGGCAACGAGGTGTGGTTGCTGACCGCGGGCGGCGCGATGTTCGCCGCGTTCCCCGAGTGGTACGCCACCCTGTTCTCCGGGTTCTACCTGCCGCTGCTGCTGATCCTGCTCGGTCTCATCGTCCGGGTCGTGGCGATCGAGTACCGCGGCAAGATCGACGACCCCACCTGGCGGCGGCGCTGCGACTGGGGCATCGTCTTCGGCTCCTGGGTGCCGGCCGTGTTGTGGGGCGTGGCGTTCGCGAACATCGTCCGCGGCGTCGCGATCGACGAGAACAAGCAGTACATCGGCGGCTTCTTCGACCTGCTGAACCCGTACGCCCTGCTCGGTGGTGCCACCACCGCACTCGTGTTCGCGCTGCACGGCGCGGTCTTCATCGCCCTGAAGTCCGCCGACGAGGTGCGCGAGGACGCCGTGACCCTCGCCGCCCGTCTTGCCGTTCCGGCGGTCGTCGTGGCCGGCGCCTTCGTGCTGTGGACGCAACTCGCCTACGGCAAGACCTGGACGTGGCTCCTCGTCGGCGCCGCGGCGGCCGCGCTGCTCGCCGTCGTCGCTCTCACGCGCGCGGAACGCGAAGGGTGGGCCTTCGTGTTCACCACCGTCGCCATCGTCGGCACCGTCGTCCTGCTGTTCGGTTCGCTGTTCCCGAACGTCATGCCGTCCACACTCGGCGACACCCTGTCGCTGACGATCGAGAACGCGTCGTCGAGTCCGTACACACTGAAGGTCATGACATGGGCGGCGGTGATCGTCACGCCGGTGGTCCTGATCTACCAGGGCTGGACGTACTGGGTGTTCCGTCAGCGCATCTCCACCAAGCACATCCCGAAGTCCATCGGCCTGTCGCTCGGGGCGAAATGACCGCGCCCGCCGACGCCGCGGTGCGTCCGTTCGGCTCCGTTCCCGGAGCGGCGGATGTGCCCCGGCGTCGCGGGCCGATCGACCCGCGGCTGTGGCGCTACTCCGCCACAGCACGCGGCTATCTGGCGCTCGCCCTCGTCACGGCCGCGATCGACGTCGCGATGATCGTCGTGTCCGCACTCGCGATCGGCGCGGTCCTCGCGGGGGTGCTCACCACCGGCACCACGGAACTCGGGGAATGGCGGACCGAATTGCTGGTCCTGGCCGGGGCCGTCACCGTGCGCACCCTGGTCACGTGGGTGCAGTCCCGGTTCGCGCACCGTTCGGCGAGCCGGGTCGTCGCCGAACTCGAGCACGAGGTGCTCGCGGCGGCGACCCGGTTGCCGCCGCGGGAACTCGAACCACGCCGCGACGAGATCGCCACGGTGCTCACCCGCGGGCTCGGTGGGCTGTCGGAGTACCTCACCGGATACGTGCCGGCACTGCTGCTCGCCGTCACACTCACCCCGATCACCGTGGTGGTCATCGCGTTCCAGGACCTCACCTCGGCGATCATCGTCGTCGTGACACTGCCGCTCATCCCGGCGTTCATGATCCTCATCGGACTGCTGACCAAGGGCCGGGCCGACCGCACGCTGCGGACCATGACGACGCTCTCGGCTCAACTGCTCGACCTGATCGCCGGTCTGCCCACGCTGCGTGCACTCGGCCGGGAACAGGGCCCGGCGCAGAAGGTACGCGAGCTCGGCGACGACCACCGACGCACCACCATGTCGGCGCTGCGCGTGGCGTTCCTGTCCGGGACGGTGCTCGAATGGCTCGCCACCCTGTCCGTCGCGCTGATCGCGGTCGGGATCGGTCTGCGCCTCGTCTACGGGGACATGGCACTCGAGGCGGGCATCGTCGCGCTGATCCTCGCCCCCGAGGCGTACCTGCCGCTGCGTACGGTGGGCGCGAAGTTCCACGCCGCCGAGGACGGCAAGGCGGCCGCCGAACGCGCCTTCGCGATCCTCGACCGTGCGTCTGCCGCCCCGTCGGACACCGCCGGTGCCGGATTCGATGCGACCTCGGCCGAACTGACGTTGTCGGGTCTGAGTGTCGCGAGCCGCGACGGATACGCCCCGTACCGGCTCGATGCCGTGTGCCGGCCGGGTGCCGTGACCGTGCTGACCGGGGCGAACGGTTCCGGCAAGTCGACGGCCCTGCTCGCCGTCCTCGGTCTCGCGGAGCCGGCGGAAGGGCGCGTCGAGGCCGGTGGCCGTCCCGTGACGGCCGACGACGCGTGGTGGGAGCAGGTGGCATGGCTGCCCCAGCGGCCCGTGCTGCTGCCCGGCACGCTGGCGGACAACTTGCGCCTCACCGGCGTGGACCCCACCACCGACGGGCTCGAAGATATTTGTGCGGCAACAGGATTCGACGAAGTGCTCGATGCGTTACCCAGCGGCTGGGACACCGTCGTCGGCGCCGAGGGCAGCGGACTGTCGCTCGGGCAGCGGCAACGGCTCGCCCTCGTCCGCACCCTTGCCGCGGACCGGTCCGTGCTGCTGCTGGACGAGCCCACCGCCCACCTCGACGACGCAACCGAGGCCACGGTTCTGGCGACGGTGCGGGAACTGGCGCGTCGCGGACGCACCGTGGTGATCGTGGCGCACCGCCCCAGCATCCTGGCGATCGCCGACTCCGTCGTCCCGGTCGTCTCCGACTCCGTCGTCCCGGTCGTCTCCGACTCGGTCGTCCCAGTCGTCTCCCACTGCGACCCGGCCTCCGGCACGGGGGAGCGGTGATGAACGACCTGCGCCGCGCCATGGCGCTGCTCGAACTGCGCCCCGGGCGGGTCGTCGCCGCCGTCGCCGCCGGCGTCGCCACCCTGGGCAGTGCCCTCGCGCTCGCCGGCCTGTCGGCCTGGCTGATCATCCGGGCGTGGCAGATGCCCCCGGTTCTCGACCTGACGGTCGCCGTCGTCGCCGTCCGGGCCCTGGGCATCTCCCGCGGGCTGTTCCGCTACCTCGAGCGAATCGCGAGCCACGACACCGCCCTGCGGGGAACCACCGCCGCCCGCACCCGGGTCTACCGGCGCCTCGCCGACGGCGACCCGGTGGCCTCCGCCGGCCTGCGCCGCGGGGACCTGCTCGCCCGCACCGGGGCCGACGTCGACGCCCTCGGGGACGTGGTGGTGCGGGCGCTGGTGCCCATCGCCGTCGCCGTGGTCCTCGGACTCGCCGCCGTCGGCTGGCTCGCGCTGATCTCCCCACCCGCCGCGGCGATCCTCGCCGTCGCGTTGCTCGTCACCGGCCTCGCGGCGCCCTGGGTGTCCGCCCGTGCCGCGGCCCGCGCCGAAGCCGACAGTGCCGCCGCCCGCCTCCGGTTCTCCCGCGACGCGGTCACCGCACTCGACCACGCCGCAGAACTGCGGGTAGCGGGCCTGCTCCCGCAGGCCGTCGGCCGGGCCCGCCGCGCCGGTGTGGACGCGGTGCGGGCCACCGACCGCGCGGCCGTCCCCGCGGCGTACGCGGAAGCCGCCGTCCCGCTCTCCGTCGGTGCGAGCGTTCTCGGGGCGTTGTTCGTCGGCATCACGCTCTTCGCCGACGGGGGTGCGAGTCCGATGTCCCTCGGGATCCTCGTGCTGCTGCCCCTGTCCGCGTTCGAAGCCACCGCGGCGCTGCCCGGCGCTGCCGTCACCCTCACCCGCGCCCGGATCGCGGCCCACCGCATCGTCGACCTGCTCGACCGTGCCGATCGGCCGGTGCCGCACGGCGCCCGGCCCGTCGCAGAACCGTGCCACCTGCGTGCCGCCGACCTGCGCAGCGGCTGGCCCGGTGGCCCCGACTCCGGGCCTCTCACGCTCGACCTGCCACCCGGCGCGCGCGTCGCCGTCGTCGGGAGCAGCGGCAGCGGCAAGACCAGCACGCTGATGACCCTCGCGGGGCTGCTCGAGCCCGTCGCCGGGACGGTCACCCTCGACGGTGTGCCGCTCGCTGAACTCGAGCCGGCAGCCCTGCGGCGGACGGTGGGATTCTTCGCCGAGGACGCCCACCTGTTCGAGACGTCCGTACTCGAGAACCTGCGGGTGGCCCGCGGCGACCTCACCGAGGCCGAGGCGCTGGACGTGCTCGGCGACGTCGGGCTGGGGGAGTGGGTGGCCGGCCTGCCCGAAGGGCTGCACAGCACGCTCGTCGGCGGTGCGCGCGCCGTCTCCGGCGGCCAGCGGCGCCGGTTGCTGCTCGCTCGGGCCCTGGTGTCCCCCGCACGGGTGCTGCTGCTCGACGAACCCACCGAGCACCTCGACGCCGCGGACAGCGCACAGCTGCAACGACTGCTGCTGGACCGGGACGCCGGCTTCGTCGCATCCGAGCGCACCGTCGTCGTGGTCACCCACCAGCTGCCCGGCGACACGGCGGCCGACCTCGTCGTTCGCCTGAGGAAAAATTCGTTGCCCGCGGTCTGAGCGGCGCGTACTTTCGGGCGTACACGAGAAAGGAGGTGGTCTGAATTGAAGTATCGGACACGTGAGGTGGCTGCGCGCTAGCCGCTGTCATCGACGACGGGATTGTCGACCGCGCAGCGGCCGGCGAATACCACGCAGTCACCCGGCCCCCGAGCCATCCGGTCCGTCCGACCGGAATCCGCCGACCAGGCGTCCGCGGAGCACGGCTCGGGGGCCGTTTGCGTGTCCGGCACGGTGTGTGAACGCGCAGTTCGGGGTACCCCTGTTCGCGGTAGGCGTCGCGTACACCTCGCCACCGGAACGAAAGGGTGTCCTCATGCTCGAGCGAGCCCACGGCCTGTTGCGACTTCGTACGTCGCCCGGGGTGTTCTTCGTCTCGGCGCTGATCGCCCTCGTGTTCGTCGTCGTGACGATCGCGTTCACCACGGCTGTCGACAACCTGTTCAGCTCCGTCTCGGGCTGGATCATGACGAACCTGGGCTGGTTCTACATCCTGGGGGTGTCCACCTTCCTGGTCTTCCTGGTCGGCCTCGCGTTCACGCACTACGGCCGGGTGCGGCTCGGCGGCGACGACGACCGGCCCGAACACTCCACCCCGGCGTGGTTCGGAATGCTGTTCGCCGCCGGCATCGGCACGATCCTGATGTTCTGGGGCGTGGCCGAACCGATCTCCCATTTCGCGAACCCGCCGATGCAGGACGTCGAACCGGGGTCCGCGGCCGCCGCCACCGAGGCCATCGGCTTCACGCTCTACCACTTCGGGTTGCACACCTGGACGATCTTCGCGCTCCCCGGCCTGTGCTTCGGGTACTTCATCTACAAGCGGAAGCTGCCACCCCGGGTCAGTTCCATCTTCGCCCCGATTCTCGGTGGCCGGATCTACGGTCCGATCGGCAAGACCATCGACGTGATCGCGATCGTGGGCACCGTGTTCGGCGTGGCCACGTCGGTGGGGCTGGGGACTCTACAGGTCAACGCGGGTCTGGCCGAGCTGTTCGGCCTCCCCGAGAACGGTCTCGTCCAGATCGTCCTGATCGCGGTGGTCACCGTGGCGGCGGGAACCTCGGTGGCGCTCGGTCTCGATCGCGGCATCAAGCGGCTGTCGAACCTCAACATCGGCATGGCCGTCGCCCTGCTGGCCTTCGTCCTCGTCACCGGACCCAGCCTGTTCCTGCTCAAGGGCATGATCGAGTCCGTCGGCATCTACGGGAGCATGCTGCCGCGGCTCGCGTTCTGGAACGACACGTTCGGCGACACCGGCTGGCAGAACACCTGGACCGTCTTCTACTGGGCGTGGACCATCACGTGGGCGCCGTTCGTCGGGATCTTCATCGCCCGCATCTCGCGTGGCCGCACCATCCGTGAGTTCGTCGCCGGTGTGCTCGGACTGCCGGTGCTGTTCTCGGTGATCTGGTTCAGCGTGTTCGGAATGGCCTCGTTCGACATCGAGCTGAACGGCTCGGGTGGTCTCGCCGACCGGGTCGTCGGCGACGGCGACATCCCCGGCGCCCTGTTCGAGTTCCTCGGCAACTTCCCGTGGGCCGGCGTCATGTCGTTCTTCGCCGTGGTGATCGTGGTGATCTTCTTCATCACCTCGGTCGACTCCGCCGCGATGGTCCTGGACATGATGGCCGCCGGCAACGAGGGACGGGTGCCGCTGCACCAGCGCCTGTTCTGGGCGGTCCTGATGGGGCTCGTCGCCGCGACCATGCTCGTGGCCACCGGGAAGGACGGTCTCGACGCGCTGCAGCAGGTCATCACGGTGATCGGATTGCCGTTCTTCGTGATCGGCTTCGTGATGATGTACAGCCTCGTCAGGGGGATCCGCGACGACCTCGGGGAGCGGGCCGAACCGGTGACCCGGCAGTGGAGCCGGGTGCGCACCGCCGAGGAACTCGAGGCCGCCGAGCAGCGGCCCGCTCCGGAGCCCGTCGTGATCACCCGGGCCGTGCCGGATCCGGACGACGAGCCCGGCAACGGTGCGCATTCCCCGGCGCGGGGATCAACCCGGGAAGATCAACCGATGTAGCGAGCGAGCCGCGCGGACATGTGCGGCTGCAGGTCCCCGTCCGCGGTGACCCGTTCCTCGACGTAGGCGAGGTCGCCGCCCTCGACGATGCCGTACAGGCGCTTGGCGCCGCCGACCACCTCGCCGGACTGGCTGCGGATCACCACGTCGGTCGCCAGTTCCCAGGACGACTGGGTCAGAGCAGTGCCGTAGTACAGCTCGACGACGCCGGAGCTGTGGTTCAGGAGCAGCTCGAGGGTTTCCGGATCCTCGCTGCCGGGCGCGCCGGTGCCGGCGACCCGCCAGAAGCCGCTCTCCCGGCGATCCGGACCGCTGTAGGCGCCCTCCTCGTCGAGGCGCCACGAACGGGCCTCCCACACGAGGTAGTTGCCGCCGTCGTGGGTGACCACGATCTGCTGGCCGAAGCGGTAATCGCCGGTGCGGGGGTCGTTACCCTCGCCTTCACCCCGCCACACACCCACCATGGGCAGCAGCGCCAGCAGCTCCGGATGCATGTCCGGGCCGAGGCGCAGATTCGCGGTGTCCTCGGGGACGGGCAGGCCGCTCAGGATCGGGACGTTCTTGTCGGCAGTCGCCTTCGCCCGTTCGAGGGCATCGGCGACGGCCTTGTCGCCGCTACCGCGGACGACTTCCCGTTCCTCACCGGACTCGGCACTCACGGCTGATCGGTCACCAGACGGTAGAGGACGTACACCGCGAACCACGTGATGAGCACGGCCGCCAGGACAAGGAGAGCTTCGAAGAAGATGACCACGGCCATATCCTAGACGGCGTCCCGAAAGCGCGGAAACCGACGTCCCCTCCGGGCGCGCGACGCGGCGCGCGGGATAGTACCGTGCACGGGGCCGGGCGGGCCCTTTCGCCCGGAAAGCCCGATTCGGAGGTCGTGTGCGCTCCATCCGTCTGCTGCTGCCGGTCGCCGCGGTCCTCGTGGCCCTGTCCCTGACCCCGCCCGACGCGGCCGCCGTCCCCGGGGCGGGGTCGAACAGCGGTTCGTCCGGGTCCGCCGTCCATCCCGACAACTACGCACTCGAGTGCCCCGACCTGCTGATCGTGGCGGTCTCCGGCGCCACCGACTCCGAGGCCGACCGCGACCCTGTGGTCGAGGAGTCGCGTCAGCTGTGGTCGAACTGGGTCGGCAACGTGACGGTCCCCGCCGGTGAGGCCACCGCGGACCGCCCGGGCACGATCGGCTGGATGTACGTCCCGTACCCGGCCACCTACGGTCTCGGCCTGTTCGAGGACGTGCCCACCTATCAGGATTCGGTGGCGGCGGGTGTCGCGTCCACCAACCGCATCCTCGACGAACGTAAGAGCGCGTGCGGGGAGCGCACCCGGTTCGCGCTCGTCGGATACAGCGTCGGCGCCGAGGTGATCGAACGGGTGACCCGCGAACTCGGGCACCGGCCCGACGACGCCCATGTCGCACCGGACGACATCGCCGGGGTGGTCCTCGTCGGTGACCCCTACCGTCCCGCGGGTGCCGACTCGCTCGGCGGGGCCGGTCCGCGCGGCGGCGGATTCATGTCCTCCGAGCCCGCCGACTACGGGGCGCTGGCCGACCGGGTGGTGTACTCGTGCCGGCGCTACGACGTGGCGTGCGACGCTCCCGAGGACATCGCGGTCCTCGAACTGGCCCTCGGCATGCTCGGGCAGATGCGGTTCACCCTGACGAACCCGATGCAGACCGTCGACGACCTGGGACGCACGGTGGCGGTGACGGCGGCCCGCGCCGCCGCGCACATCGTCACCCGGGACGACTGGTGGCAGTCCGACGAATCCCTCCTCGACGTGCTGCGCAAGGTCGTCGACAAGACCTACCCGGTGGATCCGAGCGCCGACGTGAGCCCCGAACGGCTGCGGGAGATCCGCGACTGGGCCGTCGGGCCGGGCCGGCCGATCGTGCTGGAGAAGTTGCGCGCCGAGGGGGCCGGTTTCGCCGACGACAACAGCGGCATCGTCGACCTGTTCGTCGAGCCGTACATCCTGCTGGGCTTCGTCCAGCACATCGGCTACTGGAACACGAACCCGCACGATCCCTGGTACTCCGACAGTGAGCGGATCGTCGACTGGATCGTCGCGCTCGCCGAAGCCGAACGGGCGAGCGGACAACCGCAGAACTGACGAACGACGGCGGGGCCCGTTCCCACGAAGGGAACGGGCCCCGCCGGATCGGTCCTACTTCGCGACCGTGACCTCGACGTGGTGGACGCCGGGGGCCGTCGGGCTCACGACGACGTCACCGTTGCCGCGGCCGGACAGCGCACGGACCTTCCAGTCGCCGGGCGCGGCGAAGAACCGGAAGTCACCGGTGCCGGAGGCGACGACCTCGGCGGTGAACTCACCGGTGCCGTCGAGCAGGCGCACGAAGGCGCCGCCGACCGGCTGGCCGTCGGTGTCGACGACACGGCCGGTCAGAACCGTCTCCTTCTCGACGTCCACGCCGGCGGGCAGGGTCTGGGACTGAACGGGTGCACCACACATGGTCAGCGAACCTCCAACTCGATCGGGGCTCCGACGAGCGAGCCGTATTCGACCCAGCTGCCGTCGTAGTTCTTGACGTTCTTCTTGCCGAGGATTTCTTGCAGGACGAACCAGGTGTGGCTCGAGCGCTCACCGATCCGGCAGTAGGCGATGGTCTCGCGGCTGTCGTCGAACCCCTTGGCCCGGTAGAGGGCCTCGAGGTCGTCGTCCGCCTTGAAGGTGCCGTCCTCGTTGGCGGTGGTGCTCCACGGGATGTTGATCGCACCCGGGACGTGGCCGCGCTGCTGGGCCTGCTCCTGCGGCAGGTGCGCCGGGGCGAGGATCCTGCCGGAGAACTCGTCGGGGGAGCGGACGTCGATGATGTTCTTGGTGCCGATCGCGTCGATCACCTCGTCGCGGAAGGCGCGGATCGAGTAGTCCGGCTCCTGCGCCTTGTACTCGGTGGCCGGGCGGGTGACCTCGTCCTTGGACAGCGGGCGCCCGTCGAGCTCCCACTTCTTGCGGCCGCCGTCGAGGAGCTTGACGTCCCGGTGCCCGTAGAACTTGAAGTACCAGTACGCGTAGGCGGCGAACCAGTTGTTGTTGCCGCCGTAGAGCACGACGGTGTCGTCGTCGGCGACGCCCTTCGCGGACAACAGGGCGGAGAACTGCTCCCGGTTCAGGAAGTCGCGACGGACCCCGTCCTGCAGGTCCTTGCGCCAGTCGAGCTTGATCGCACCTTCGATGTGCCCACCGTCGTAGGCGGCGGTGTCCTCGTCGACCTCGATGAACACGGTCTTCGGTGCGTGGAGGTTCTGCTCTGCCCAGTCTGCTGAGACCAGGACGTCGGAGCGAGCCATGGAGTTTCCTTTCGGTGCTGTGACACTCTCGCGTCGAGTGGAACGGTGCGGAGGGAAATGGTCAGGCGGCGACGGTCCGGAACCGGGCCACGAGCGGATAGATCCGGCAACCGAGGCACACCCCGAACGCGGCGTTGAGTAGCGCGGCGAACAGCGCGAAGCCGGTGGCGACCAGCCCGGTCAGGTCGGCGCCGAGGAGGAAACCGAAGGTCCCCACGGCGGCGAACACGAACCCCACGAGCTGCGCGAACCGCAACGGGGCGACGGGTTCGGTCTCGGTGGGCGCGCCCGACCGGGGCGCGACGAACCGCGCGAAGAGCAGGCCGTAGGGGCTGCGGCGCGGCCCCAGGGCCGCGCCGGCCGCGAACACCACGGTCTGGACGGCGAGCAGTACGCCGGCCACCGTGGTCGAGACCGACGCGACGACCAGGACGACGACGAGAACGGCGGTGGTGATCCACGCCGCGAACCGGGGGCCGCGGACGTCTAGCTGCGGGCTCCGGCGGGTGGTGGCGGTGGTGGTAGTGGACATGGGTGGTACTCCTGCTGGGAGGGGACGCGTGAGGGCGGACCGGCGCGGTGACAACCGCGGGGACCACACCGGGGAGGGCGGCGGATGCCGCGGAGACGGTCGGACGTCTCGGCCGGGGTGATCAGCAGCAGGTACAGCAGAAGCCGCCGAGGCGGCACAGATCGACTGTGCGGCGTCGGGTGAGCATGAGCTCTCGGCGGGTCGACACGGCAGGCAGCTTAGTCGACGTCTCGGCGGATCGGGCCCGCGGGGGTGCGCAGCGGCACCAGCGCGGCCCGCAGGTCGGCCGCGGCCGGCACCCCCGACACCCGGTACCTCTCGGTGCCGGCGGCGTCGAACAGGAACGTCGTCGGCAACGACAGCACACCGAGTTCCCTTGCCAGCTGCGGGTTCTCGTCGATGTCCAGTTCGAGGTCGCGGGGTGCGGGCAACCCGTCGCCGGTGGCTGCGAGGTCGGCGACCACCTGAGCGACGACCCGGCGCACCGCGGCGCACGGTCCACACCAGTCCGCGGAGAAGTGCAGCACCACCGGCGCATCGCCGGTGCCCACCCCCACCGCGGCCAGGAGGGGATCCGGCCCCGACGCCGGGGCCGGGGCCGGATCGACGACGCGGACCTTGCCTTCGCGGGCCCGCAGGACGGTCCCGATGATCAGGGCGGCAGCCACCACCACCAGCAGGACGACGACAGCGGTCACAGGCGCTGCACCTCCTCGAGATCGATCGTGGTCTGGTGCGCCTCACCCTCGATCACAATCGTCGAGCCGCGGGCCTCGACCGCGGTCGGGCGCACTCCGAACGGCAGGTTCTGGGGTTCGATCGTGGTGGTGAACAGACCCAGCACCGTCGGCTTCAGCAGATCCGGGACGGTGAAGTCCGCCTGTCCCTCCGGGCCGAAGTACAGGTCCGACGCCACGATGCGCACCGTGTCGCCCTCGAGCAGCAGGTTCGCCTGCACACTGACCTCCGCGGAGACCGGGCCGACCGGAACCGTGCCGGTGAGGACGACCCCGCCCGCGGTGGTGCGACCGGAGCCACCGGACCCGCCCGTGCCGTCGGACTTGTCGGCCGGGGGAGCGGACACCTGCAGGTCGGGAATGCCGTAAAGCTGACCGAGCTCGGTCGCGTCGATCATCACGCGCCCGTACAGCAGATCCACCGGCACCGTGCGGATCGAGCCGTCGAGCAGTTCGCCCGCGTCCGCGTGAGCACCGATCAGGTTGGCCTCGATCGTGATGTCACCGAGCGTCCCACTGGGCACACCCTGCGCCCGGATCTCGACGTTCTCGTAGTGGCCGGACCGGGCCTGGGTCAGGAACGGGAACCCGTGGATGGTCACCGCCGGATCCGCCGTCAGCGCACCACCCTCCCGCAGCGCCCGTGAGACCCGGTACTCGGACCACGCCGCGGCGCCGAAATCGATCAGGAGCGCGACTCCGACGAGCGTCACGAGAGCGAGGATGAGTTTGCGCACCGCACCATTGTGACGGACGGCTCGCACCGCTTCCCGAGCGCGGTTGCCCGGTGAACGCCCTCGTGGCGCTAATCTGTAGCGCGTCGTTCACACGAGTTTCGCGCAGCGCGCGAAGAATGGAGGCACGGTGGAGCTGTTGCTGCTGACCTCCGATCCCGACCCGGAGGCGGTCCTGCCTTCGCTGTCGCTGCTCGCGCACTCGGTGCGTCCGGCGCCGACCGAGGTGTCGTCGCTCCTCGAGGCGGGCTCCGCGGACATCGCGATCGTCGATGCTCGCACCGACCTGGCTGCGGCCCGCGGCCTGTGCCGGTTGCTGGGCAGCACCGGATCGGCGATCCCGGTCGTCGCCGTGCTCACCGAGGGGGGCCTGGTGGCGGTGAACCCGGAGTGGGGGCTGGACGACATCCTGCTCACCACCACCGGACCGGCCGAGCTGGACGCGCGCCTGCGACTGCTGGTCGGCCGGTCCGGCGGTGCGGCCGGCCCCGAGAACAGCGGCAAGATCACACTCGGGGAGCTCTCGATCGACGAGGGCACCTACACCGCCCGGCTGCGCGGCCGTCCCCTCGACTTGACGTACAAGGAGTTCGAGCTCCTCAAGTACCTCGCACAGCACGCCGGCCGGGTGTTCACCCGCGCGCAGCTGCTGCAGGAAGTGTGGGGTTACGACTTCTTCGGTGGTACCCGCACCGTCGACGTGCACGTGCGGCGCCTGCGCGCCAAGCTCGGTCCCGAATACGAGTCCCTGATCGGGACGGTCCGCAACGTCGGCTACAAGGCGGTGCGTCCCACCACCAAGACCGGGAAGGGCGGCTCCGCCAGCGTCGAATTCGAGGACGTCGAGTTCGCCGACTAGGCTCGCCGTCGTGGAATTCGTCAGTCGACTGTCCGCCGAGCAGGCCGCCGAGGTGCGAGCGCTCGTCGCCCGCGCGCACGCCGCCGACGGAACGGCCCCGGTGTCCGAGCAGGTGCTGCACTCTCTCACCGGCGACGGTGACGAGCAGCACCTGGTGGCCACCGAGGACGCCGCGATCGTCGGCTACGCCAACCTGGTCCCCGGCCACGGGGAGCACCCGGCCATGGCGGAGGTGGTCGTCGATCCGCCCCACCGCCGGCACGGTGTGGGGTCGCGGCTCGTCGCCGCCGCACTCGAGACCGGAGGTGCCGGCACCCGGGTGTGGGCGCACGGCAACCTCGAGGCCGCCCGGGCGCTCGCGGCGCGGCTCGGTCTGACGCCGGTCCGCGAACTCCTGCAGCTGCGGCGCCCCCTGGGGGAGCCCGAACTGCCGGCCCTGCAGGTCCCCGACGGTCTGCTCCTGCGGACGTACCGGGGATCCGAGGACGATGCGGAACTGCTGCGGGTCAACGCGGCTGCGTTCGCCTGGCATCCCGAGCAGGGCCGGTGGACGGAGCGCGACGTCGCGCAGCGCCGCAGCGAGTCCTGGTTCGACCCGGAGGGGGTGTTCCTCGCCTTCGACGAGCAGGATCCGGACCGGCTCCTCGGCTTCCACTGGACGAAGGTGCACGCCGCCACGGCGGACCAGCCGGCGATCGGCGAGGTGTACGTGGTCGGTATCGATCCCGGCGCTCAGGGGCGCGGTCTCGGCCGGCTGCTCACCCTCGCCGGGTTGCGGTACCTGCAGGAGCGCGGCCTCGGCGCGGTGCTGCTGTACGTCGAAGGTGACAACACCGCCGCCCTGCACACCTACGGCCGGCTCGGGTTCGAGCGATTCCACGTCGACCTCGCCTACGTCGGCGCGTGAACGCAGCACGTACCGCGCGCGCCCGTCCCGTCGTCGTGTGACGTCGACCATACGGACTGCAGGTGTACTTTTCGCGTTCACGCCGCGTTCACCTTCGGGCGTCCAACCGTCAACCCGTCCTCATTAACTTTCCATTACGGGCCGCAGCATGCCGGTCCGGCGCCGGGATCGCCCCGCGCCTGATGCCGCCGCCCGTGTCGCGGGCGTGCGAGTTCCGGAGGAGAACGAGTGAACCTCAAGCGCAATGGCGCCCTGCTCGGTGTGGTGGCTGCAGGTGCCCTCACCCTGGCCGCATGCGGCAGTGACAACAACGCCGCCTCGACGGACGTGGACGCGTCCGCCTCGGCTGCGACGTGTGAGGGCAAGGAGACGCTGTCCGCCGCCGGGTCGTCCGCGCAGAAGAACGCGATGGACCAGTTCGTGTCCACCTACATCGCGGTCTGCCAGGAGAAGGGCAAGAACGTCAACGTCGCCTACAACCCGTCGGGTTCCGGTGACGGACGCACCCAGTTCATCGCGAACCAGATCGACTTCGCCGGCTCCGACTCCGCCATCAAGGCCGAGCAGGCCGCCCAGGCCGCCGAGCGGTGCGCCGGCAACCCCGCATGGAACCTGCCGCTGGTCTTCGGTCCGGTCGCCATCGCGTACAACGTCGACGGCGTCGACAATCTCGTGCTGAACGGCGAGACCGTCGCCAAGATCTTCAACGGCACCATCAAGCAGTGGAACGATCCGGCCATCGCCGCCCTCAACGAGGGTGTGAGCCTTCCGGATTCGACCATCACCCCGATCGTGCGCTCCGACTCGTCGGGCACCACCGACAACTTCCAGAAGTACCTCGAGGCCGCCTCGAACGGTGCCTGGACCACCGGAGCCGGCTCCGACTTCACCGGCGGTATCGGCGAAGGCGCCAAGGGATCCGCCGGTGTCGCCCAGGCCGTCGCCAGCGCGCCCGGCTCGATCACCTACGTCGAGAAGTCCTTCGCCGACCAGAACGGCCTGACCATGGCTCGGATCGACAACGGATCCGGCGCGGTGGAGCTGACCGACGAGTCCGCCGGCAAGGCCATCGAGGCCGCGACGTTCGCGCCCACCGGTGAAGGCGATCTGACGCTCGACCTGAGCTCGATCTTCGGGACGACGCAGGAGGGTGCCTACCCGATCATGCTCGCCACCTACGAGATCGTGTGCTCGGCCGGCTACGACGCCGACACCTCGGCTGCCGTGAAGTCGTTCCTCGTCAGCGCCGCCAACGAAGGCCAGGAGGGTCTCGCCGAGCAGGGCTACGTGCCGCTGCCCGAGTCCTTCAAGGCGAGGCTCACCGAGTCGATCAACGCCATCGCCTAGCCGATGAGCGCCGCGGACCGTACCGTCAATCACGAGCAGAGAGAGATCGCGAGCGCAGATGAGTGACGCGCCCACCAAATCCGCACCTCGCACTCCCGGGTCCGGCGACGACGCCGGGCCCGGGGCGGGCGGTCCGCACGGCAACATCCCGGAGGCCACGATTACCACCCCAGCGCGCGGCGACAGCAAACCGCTGACCAGACCGGGCGACCGGATCTTCAGTTCGCTGGCCTCCGGGTCCGCTGTCCTCATCTCGCTGATCATCGCGGCCATCGGGGTGTTCCTCGTCTGGCGCGCGGTGCCGGCGCTGCAGCGCAACACCGTCAACTTCCTCACCAGCCGCGAATGGGTCACTCAGGACATCGCCGAGATGTCGTTCGGTGTCCTCGACCTGTTCCAGGTGACCGTGCTGGTGTCGTTCTTCGCGCTGGTCCTCGCGATGCCGGTCGCCCTCGGCATCGCGATCTTCCTCACCTCGTACTGTCCCGCGCGCCTGAAGAAGCCCCTGGCCTACGTCATCGATCTGCTCGCCGCCGTGCCGTCCATCGTCTACGGCCTGTGGGGCCTGCTCGTCCTGGCCCCGGCGATCCGCCCGCTGGCGACGTGGCTCAACGAAAGTCTGGGCTGGTTCCCGCTGTTCGCCTCCGGTTCGGGCTCGATTCTCGGTGGCGGCACGATCTTCACCGCGGGCATCGTGCTCGCCGTGATGATCCTGCCGACCATCGCCGCGGTGAGCCGGGAGGTGTTCGTGCAGACGCCGACTCCCCACATCGAGGCGGCGCTCGCCCTCGGCGCCACCCGCTGGGAGGTCGTCAGGACCACGGTCATCCCGTTCGGCAAGTCGGGCTACATCAGCGGTTCGATGCTCGGTCTCGGTCGCGCCCTCGGTGAGACCATGGCGCTGTACCTGATCCTGCGGACCACGTCGCAGCCGTTCTCGTGGTCGCTGTTCGACGGCGGCGCCACCATCGCCTCGAAGATCGCCCTGGGATACGCC
Organism: Rhodococcus sp. NS-SX18; assembly: GCF_057367935.1. Lineage (NCBI taxonomy): Bacteria > Bacillati > Actinomycetota > Actinomycetes > Mycobacteriales > Nocardiaceae > Rhodococcus > Rhodococcus sp. NS-SX18. The sequence goes on from NZ_CM170633.1 coordinate 1,082,055, forward strand.
GAGTTCAACAACGACATCCAGGCCGGTGCCTACATCGCCGCGGGTCTGGTGCTCTTCGTGCTGACCTTCGTGGTCAACGCCGCGGCGCGTGCGGTTGTCGCAGGAAAGAAGGACTGAAGCCATGACGACCACACTCCTCGAGACGCCGGTCAAGGGCCCCACCTTCCGGGGCGTCGGCGCCCGCCGGCGCGCCTCGGATCTCACCGCCACCGTTCTGGTCACCGTGTCGGTGCTGGTCGCGCTCGTGCCGCTGGCATGGGTGCTGATCACCGTGATCGCCAAGGGTATTCCCGCCCTGACGAGCGCCACCTGGTTCACGAACTCCCTGAGCGGGTTGTCCGCGTCCGCGATGGGCGGCGGCATCTACCACGCCCTCGTCGGAACCCTGCTGCAGGGCTTGGTGTGCGCGGTCATCTCCATCCCGATCGGCATCTTCGTGGCGATCTACCTCGTGGAGTACGGCGCCGGCACGCGACTGGGCAGGATCACCACCTTCATGGTGGACATCCTCAGCGGCGTCCCCTCCATCGTCGCCGCACTGTTCATCTACGCCCTGTGGATCGCCACGTTCGGATTCCCGAAGTCCGCCTTCGCGGTGTCCCTGGCGCTGGTCCTGCTCATGGTTCCCGTGGTGGTGCGCAGCACCGAGGAGATGCTGCGGATCGTGCCGCAGGACCTGCGCGAGGCCTCCTACGCCCTCGGCGTGCCCAAGTGGAAGACCATCGCGCGCATCGTGATCCCGACCGCGCTGCCGGGCATCATCACCGGCGTCATGCTGGCCCTGGCACGCGTCATGGGCGAGACCGCGCCGTTGCTGATCCTCGTGGGCTACGCGCCGTTCATCAACTTCAACCTGTTCGGCGGCGAGATGGGCAGCCTGCCCGGCGTCATGGTGGCGGAGATGAACAACCCGACCGACGCGGGCACGATGCGGATCTGGGGCGCTGCCCTCACGCTCATCCTCGTCATCGCGATCCTCAACATCGTCGCCAAGGTGATCGGCCACTACTCCCAGGTGCGGACCAAGTAGGCCTCCTCATGCACACACCCTCCGATTTCGATACACCAGTAGGGAGCCGGTAATGGCCAAGCGTCTGGACCTCAAGGACGTCAACATCTTCTACGGCAAGTTCCACGCCGTCGCCGACGTGACGCTGGCCGTGCCGCCGCGCAACGTCACCGCGTTCATCGGACCGTCGGGCTGCGGCAAGTCCACCGTGTTGCGCTCGCTCAACCGCATGCACGAGGTGACCCCCGGTGCCCGCGTCGAGGGCTCCGTGCTGCTCGACGGCGAGGACATCTACGACTCGTCCGTCGACCCGGTCGGCGTCCGCAAGACGATCGGCATGGTGTTCCAGCGCCCCAACCCGTTCCCCACCATGTCGATCCGCGACAACGTCGTCGCCGGCCTCAAACTGCAGGGCGTGCGCGACAAGAACAAGCTCGACGAGATCGCCGAGCGATCGCTGCGCGGCGCGAACCTGTGGAACGAGGTCAAGGACCGTCTCGACAAGCCCGGCGGCGGCCTGTCCGGTGGTCAGCAGCAGCGCCTGTGCATCGCCCGCGCCATTGCGGTGCAGCCCGAGGTGTTGCTGATGGACGAGCCGTGCTCCGCTCTCGACCCGATCTCCACCCTCGCCATCGAGGATCTGATCGCCGAGCTGAAGCAGGACTACACCATCGTGATCGTCACGCACAACATGCAGCAGGCGGCGCGCGTGAGTGATCAGACCGCGTTCTTCAACCTCGAGGCCACCGGCAGGCCGGGCCGGCTCGTCGAGATCGACGACACCGAGAAGATCTTCTCCAACCCCACCCAGAAGGCCACGGAGGACTACATCTCCGGTCGCTTCGGCTGAGTGCGACCGCGACCTCGGCACCGCGCATACGACGACAGGCCCCGCCCTCCGAGGGCGGGGCCTGTCGTCGTATGCGTCACTGGTCCTGCGGATACACCGTGAGCTTGTCGACGCGTTCGCGCATCGCCCGGAAGTCCTCGTCGGTGGGGAGCTTTCCGGTGACCAGGAAGATCACGCGACGGCCCACTTCGACGGCGTGGTCGGCGAACCGCTCGTAGAACCGTCCCAGCAGTGTCACGTCCACCGCCGCGGCCACGCCGTGCTTCCACTCCCGGTCCATCAGCACCGTGAACAGGTGACGATGGAGATCGTCCATCGCCTCGTCCTCCTGGTGCAGCCGGGCCGCCCGCTCGGGATCGCGCGTCTCGAGGATCTCCTTGGTCGCCGCCCCGAGCGAGACCGCGATCCGGCCCATCTCGGCAAAGTAGCCGTTGACCTCTTCGGGCAGAACGTGATTGGGGTGCCGGCGCCGCGTCGCCTTGGCGACGTGCAGGGCCAGCGCGCCCATCCGGTCGATGTCGGCGACGATCTGGATGCCGCTGACCACGGAACGCAGGTCGCCGGCCACCGGCGCCTGGAGGGCGAGCAGCGAGAAAGCCTTCTCCTCGCACTGCGTGCTCAGGTCCGTGATCTTGTCGTGCTCACCGATCACGGTCTCGGCGAGCGCGAGATCCGCCTGGAGCAGGGCCTGGGTGGCCCGCTCCATCGCAAGGCCCGCAAGGCCCGCCATCTCTCCGAGGAGATCGGCGAGCTCGGTCATCTGTTCGTGGTATACGACGCGCATAATGACACAGACTACGGCGCACACAAAGCCGGTTCACGAGCAGCGGGTGAACGAGGGGTGAATGACCGGGCTGCTCACGCGCAGGAATCGTCGCCCGCGTTGGTGATCGACAGGTCGACCGGCAGTTCGTTCTCCTCGGCAGCCTGGATCGGCACCGTCGGCAGGACCGACCCCGCCTCGGTCGGAGCGGTGATGCTGTCGACGAATCCGGTGCCGAGGACGAGTTCCACGATGCCGCCGAGGTCCGCGGATTCCTGCAGTACAGCCCCCGGCACCGCGGATGCCAGAGTCAACGCCTCGGCTTCCTGCCCGGGCGCGAAGCGCACGACGGTCTCCTTGCTCGTGCCGGAGTAGTTGCCGACGCTGTAGATCGGGAAACCGTAGGCGCCGAGTTCTTCCGCGGTCCGGGCCGCGAGGCCGGACGCGCCGGACGCGTTGGATACCTGCACCGACACCGTCGACGGATCCACTGCGGTCTGTGCGGGCAGGGCCGCCGCCGGCGGGGGCGCAGACGATTCCGGCTCGGGAGCGTTCCGCTTCTCCCCGGGGAGCGGGTCGTCGTCGATGATCGCGCGGAAGATCGCCTCGATGTCGTCGAGACGCGGGATCTCGTTGCCCCACTCGTTGGTTCCGGCCGTGGGCACGGTGAGGAAGGTGACGGCGCCGGCTTCGACCCGTTGCAGCGAGCGACCGAGCCGGACGAGCGACTCGGTGTCGACGTTCTCGACGAACGTGGCTCGGGTGAACGCGTTGATGAACCCGTTCAGTTTGCCCGGGTCGAACAGGACCTTGTTCGACATCGCCGAGCGCAGCAGCGACGACAGGAACTTCTGCTGCCGGGTGATACGTCCGTAGTCGCCGTTTCCTTCCGACTCGACTTTTCGTGCCCGCACGTAGTCCAGCGCCTGCCGGCCGCCGAGGGTGTGGGTGCCCGCGGTCTCGATGAGGGTGCCGAGTTCCCCGTCGACCAGGGGGGTGGGGGTGCACACCTCGACGCCCCCGACCTCGTCGACCATGCTCTCGAAGCCGGCGAAGTCGATTCCGACGAAGTGTCCGATCTTCAGGCCGGAGAGCTTCTGGATCACCTTCACCAGGCACTTGGGCCCGCCCAGCGCGTAGGTGGCGTTGAGCTTGTCGCCCTCGGCGGAGGGAAACGTCTCCGACGTGTACTCGCCGGTGGTGCTGTCCCAGCCCCGGCACACGGGCCGTGTCACGTCCAGGTCGCGCGGGAAGGAGACGGCGACGACGCGACTGCGGTCGGCGGGGATGTTGACGAGGATGACGGTGTCGGCGCGAGCGCCCTCGGCTTCGGCTTCGGTGCCGGCACCGATCTCGCCGCTCGCGCCGGCGCGGGTGTCGGTGCCGATGATCAGGTAGGTCTCGTCGCCGGTCTGTCCGCCGGGGTCGACGATGTCGGTGGATTCGGTGTCCAGCGCCGCGATCTGGGCGAACCCTGCCTCGGTGGACCGCACGTAGCCCCACACCAGGCCGCTGCCGACGAAGGTCAGCACGGACAGCAGGGCCAGGACGGTGCGGCCCGCCGTCGCGAGGCGTCGGCGTTTGCGTCGTTTGCTCAGAGCCAGTCTGCTCGGGCCGTTGTCCCCGACCGCCTGGGGCAGCGCGACCGGTTGGTCGGGCTCGTCGTTCCGTCCGTCGGCGCGGTCGTCGCGCGGGGGCTCGGGCGGCGGGCTGTCCGGCGGGGCGGAGCCGACGGCCGGGATCTTCTCGGTGGGGTCGTCGTCGACGGGCGGTGGCTGCGGCGGACGGACGGGTTGCGGGTTCGGCGCGGCCGGTTCGGGTTCGGGGCGGCGGACGGGGTTGCCGTCGCGCCCCACCTTGTTCATCAGCGCCGCGACGGTGACCTGGTCGGGGTTCTCGCCCGGAGTGGCCGAGCGGCGGGGACGGCCGGTTTCGGCATCGCGGGCCGTGGGCGGCGGTCCGGCGTCGCCGGGTAGATCCACCGGGCGCCGGCGTGCCCGGCCGGTTCGTGAGCTGCGATACCCGGAGTCGGCGATAGGACGTTCCCACGGAGCGCGACTGTCGGGCAGGCCCGAATCGTGCTCCTCACCCACCGATTCCCTCGCCTCTCCGCGGATGTCCCGCTTTCGTACGCACCCGCCACCACGGCGATCCCGTCATGATACTGGCGGCCTCGATCCGGATCGACGTGTCCGCCGAACAAGAGTCCGGTACGGTCCGGTTCATCCGGTTCGCACTGCCGAGTCGACGTCAGCCGCCCGAGTGCATGACGTCGGCACCTGCCGGCACCATGCAGTCCTCGGGGTCGTCGAGCCAGCCGTCCGGCAGTGCGACGGTACCGGGGGAGCCCTGGCGGCCGCGAGGGCCCTCCGCGTCCTTGGGGAAGGGCACCGTCGGGTCGAGGCGGCCGAGCAACTCGTCGAGTTCGGCGAGGCCGGACACGCGCGCCAGGGCGTTGCGCACGTCGGAGCCGGCCGGGAAGCCGCGCAGATACCAGGCGATGTGCTTGCGGATCTCGCGCATGCCGCGGTCCTCGCCGTGGTGGTCGGCGAGCAGTTCGGCGTGCCGGCGCATGATGCTCGCCACCTCGCCGAGGTTCGGCGGGGAGGGCATGGGGGTGCCGTTCAGGGCGGCGCTGAGCTCGGCGAACAGCCAGGGCCGGCCGAGGCATCCGCGGCCGACGACGACGCCGTCGCAGCCGGTCTGCTCCATCATCTTCTGGGCGTCCTCGGCTGCGAAGATGTCGCCGTTGCCCAGGACCGGTACGTCGGTGACGTGCTCCTTGAGCCGCGCGATCTCGTTCCAGTCCGCCTCACCCGAGTACCGCTGGGCGGCGGTGCGGGCGTGCAACGCGACGGCGGCGGCACCCTCGCCGGCAGCGATCCGGCCGGCGTCGAGGTGGGTGTGGTGGTCGGCGTCGATACCGATGCGGAACTTCACGGTCACCGGGATGTCGGTGCCTTCGGTCGCGCGGACGGCGGCCGCGACGATGTTGCCGAACAGCCGTCGCTTGTACGGCAGGGCAGAGCCGCCGCCCTTGCGGGTGACCTTCGGCACGGGGCAGCCGAAGTTCATGTCGATGTGATCGGCGAGGTTCTCGTCGACGATCATCTTCGCGGCCTGGTAGGTGACGTCCGGGTCGACTGTGTACAGCTGCAACGACCGGGGCGTCTCGGTGGGGCCGAACGTCGTCATGTGCATGGTGACGGGATGACGTTCGACGAGTGCCCGGGCGGTGACCATTTCGCACACGTACAGCCCCGACGTGCTTCCCGAGCGTTCGAGTTCGAGCTCGCGGCACAGAGTGCGGAAGGCGACGTTGGTGATTCCCGCCATCGGCGCGAGCACGACCGGGCTGTTCAACTCGAGCGAGCCGATGCGAAGGGATGACATGAAGAACCTCGAAGACGGCGTGAAGAAGAAGTGCGTACAACTGTGCCCGGCGCCGAATCCGGCACCGGGCACAGGATAGCTGTTCGGGGACGCTGCCCCCGAATCACGCAGCGGCGAGGATCAGGATGCGGCTTCGGTGCGCTCGCGACGGGCGGCGTCGCGGGCGAGGGACCGATCGCGCATCTCCTCGAACTTGACCGCCTGCTTCTCGAGCTCCTCGAGGAAGGTGCCGAGCTCGTCGAGGATGCGGGCGCCCTCGGCGCCGAAGTCCTCACGCTCGAAGATGCGCCACTTGCGGAGCACCGGCATGACCACCTCGTCGAGGTGCTGACGCAGGTCGTAGATGCCGTGCTTGGCCATCAGCACGCCGTTGCGGCGGAAGTTGGGCATGCCGGCGCCCGGCATCTGGAAGTTCTTCAGCACGTCGGTGATCGCCGCAAGGGTCTGATCCGGAGCCACATCGAGAGCCGCCTCGCAGATGTTGCGGTAGAAGATCATGTGCAGGTTCTCGTCGGCGGCGATGCGCTGGAGCATCTTGTCGGCGATCGAGTCGTGGCACGCCCGGCCGGTGTTGCGGTGTGAAACGCGGGTGGCCAGCTCCTGGAAGGTGACGTACGACACCGAGTGCAGCATCCCGACCTCGTTGGGCGAGGCGAACCCGTTGGTCATGTGCTCCATGCGGGCATTCTCGAGAGCGACGGGGTCGACGCCGCGGGTGACGACGAGGTAATCGCGCATCACGATGCCGTGGCGGTTCTCCTCGGCGGTCCAGCGGCCCACCCACGTGCCCCACGCGCCGTCGCGGGAGAAGCTCTCGGCGATCTCGCGGTGGTAGGAGGGCAGGTTGTCCTCGGTGAGCAGATTGGTGATCATCGCGGCCTTGGCGACCTCGTCGAGCTTCGACTGCTCGGGCTCCCAGTCCACGCCGCCCATCGCGGCGAAGTTGCGTCCCTCGTCCCAGGGCACGTAGTCGTGGGGGTGCCAGTCCTTGGCCATCGAAAGGTGGCGGTTGACGTTCGCCTCGGCGACGGGCTCCAGCTCGCGCAGAAGCTCCAGCTGAGTCAGAACTCGCGTCATTCCGTATACCTCTCTACAACTCTGCGTATCACGAACGAATTACAGGCTACGGCACCGTAGGTTCGGTGCCTGCATGTCTGTGACGTACTCCAAATTCGGCCGACCAGGGCCTGACCGCCGATGGGACCCTTCACAGGCGGTGACGTCGTTATCCTACCGGGTGGACTCGGCACCCCGGCGCGACGCGCGGGAATGAGCCCGTGTCCCGTCCGGAACCTCAGCGCTTGCCGCCACCGAGGAGTCCGCCGAGCAGATCGCCCAGGCCGCCGCCGTTGCCGCCCAGGACGCTGCCGAGAACTCCGCCGAGGCCGCCGGAAGCACCCCCGCTTCCCGTGCCGCCCGACGCGCTGCGCAGGAGCCCGCCGAGCAGATCACTCAGGCCACCCGGCTCGCCGGACTTCCCGGCCTGTCGGGCCAGGTACGTCAGCACGATCGGAGCGAGGATGGGCAGCAGCCGCGCGACCAGGTCGCTGCCGCCCGCGCCGTCGGCGCGGCCCAGCGTCTGCACGACCCGGTCCTTGTTGTCGCCGAACACGTTCGACACGATCCGGTCGCCGTCCGCGGTGTCCACATCGGTCACGTTCACCCCGCCCTCGAGCAGGGGCGAGTCGCGGTGCTGGTCGAGCGCCGACAGCAGGGACGTGGCGCCGTCCGGATCCCGGGTATTCGCCTCGAGGCCGCCGACGAGCGTGGGCAGTGCGGCCCGCACCGCGGTGGCCGCCGTCTGCTCGTCCACGCCGAGTCGACGAGCGATCTGGTCGACCGGGATCTGCGAGAGGAGTTCGTCGAGTGAGGACATGGGCACCGAGGGTAGTCACCGTCGTCGCCCCGGTCGCGGTTCCACGTCGGCGTTTCGGCTACGCGGACGTCCGCCGCCCCGCGATCACCGCGCACAGCAGCGCGACCCCCAACCCGCTGAGGAGCAGCACGAACCCGGTCTGGTTCGTCAGTGCGGTCGCGTGGTTCGCCCGCACGTAGTCGTCGAACTGTTGGTGGACCCGCACCGCGAAGGCGCCGGTCGCGACGAGACCGAGTACCACCCCGGCCCAGCCCGCGACCGCCGAATCGAACAGGGCGGCCAGGAGCAGCAGGACGGCGGCGAGGACGAGCGGTGCCGCGAGTGTCTGATGGACCGGAAGGTCGGCTGCGCCGAGAGCGGAGACGTCGCCGGCCGAGATCCCGTCGCGCAGGTCGGTCAACGGGATCTCGGTAGGCCGGGCCCCGGCCAGCACCGGTAGGAACGAGCCGATACCCAGGGCGACGGCAGACAGGAACAGGCCGAGGTCCACGAAGCTGCGCACGCCACTCCCATCGATCGCCGGATCGGTTTCGTGAGCGATGACACCCTAACCACAGTTCGGGTGCGGTAGCAGCGCGGAACCGGCGATTCGGACGCCGTGTCGGGTGCGCGGGTCCGTAATCTGAGGTGACGGCACACCGGACCCGGAAGGGGAACTACGTGATGGCGGGCAACGAGACGGCACAGCGGTCGGGACTTCCCCCGTGGGCGAAGAAGGCCTTGTGGAGCGTCGCCGCCGTGCTCGCACTGGTGGTCGCGTACTTCGCGCTGGCGGCGTTCGTCCCTCGATGGTGGGCACAGCGGGTCGCCGGGCTGGCCGACGCGGGCTTCGCCCGCGGGACGGCCTGGGGCCTGCTGTTCGGCATGGTGTGCACCTTCGTGCCGTTGGCCCTGTTCGCCGCGGTGTGGCGGATCCGGACGTGGCGACGTCATCGCGTCCTGCAGGTGGTGTTCGTCGTCGCCGCCGTGGTGGTGGCGATCCCCAACTTGATGACGTTGAGCATCGTGCTGGGCAGCGGGAACGCGGCCCATGCGGGGGAGCGGATCCTCGACGTCGATGCCCCCGGATTCCGGGGCGCGACGCTCGTCGGCGCCGTCGTCGGAGTGGTCCTGTTCCTCGTGTTCGCCGCGCTGAGCTTCATGTACCGCAAACGCGGCCGCGATCTCGAGCGCGAGCGGGCCCGGGACGAGCCGGAGTTGCGAAGCGACCGTCCGGGCAGGGTGGCCGGCGCGCCGGACTAGCCGGCGGCGACGAGGTGCGGCGAGACGCCGGCCGGTGGCCGGGAGTGTCCGTTCCTGCCGGTGGCCCGGGAGTGTCGCAGTGCCCCCACCAGGGCTCGAACCTGGGACCTGCGGATTAAAAGTCCGTAGCTCTACCAACTGAGCTATAGGGGCGTGGGCGCACAGTCTAACTGCATTGCGCCGGTCAACAGTATCGGACGGGCGTGCCGCTCGAAGGCTCGGGTGCGCACCCCCTGCGGCGCACCCGAGCCGGGTAAAAGCATACCACTTGGTGTGTTCCGTGCGAAGGCGGGAAATGCCTGGCTGCGCGCGTGCCGGTCGGGCGGCGGCTACAGTGGCGATCGGGGGGGACCGCCGGTCACGTTCGGAGGCACGAACCCCCAATGTCACGTCAGCAAGAGCGGGCGCGGCGCACCCGCGCGGCCATTGTCGAATCCGCGGCGATCGAATTCGCCCGGCGCGGATACGGCGCCGCCTCGGTCAATGCGATCCTCGAGCACTCCGGGGCCACCAAGGGCGCGATGTACTTCCACTTCGATTCGAAGGAGGAACTCGCCCGGGCGGTGCTCGCGGAGGGCCTCGAACGTTATCGGGTGATCACCGAGCGGTGGTTGAACGCGCCGGGGCTCGATCCCTTCGAGCGGTTGCACGGCCTCGTCGGAGATCTCGCCGACGCACTGCAGAGCGACGTCATCATCCGGGCGGAGTTCAAACTCGTGACCGAACCCGAGTTCGACGCCGAGGCCAAGCTGCGCGGCAGCTCGGTGTGGGGAGCCGCCGGCCGCCGGCTGGCCGTCGAGGCGCGGGACCTCGGGCTGTTCCGCGCCGGAGTCGACCTCGAACGGTTCCTGGGTGTGCTCGGGGCGTGCCTGGCCGGCCAGCGCTACTTCCACGATCTCACCGCCGAGGACGTCGATGTGCGAGCCCGGTTCGCGGAATGCCTGGACGTGTGCCTCGAGGCGACGGCCGCGCCGGAGTGGCTCGAGCGGCGGCGTGGTGGGCCGGAGTCGCGCGTGGAAGGTGAACAATCGGCGTGACCTGCTGATTTGTGAATCCGGAAACCGGTGTCCTAAGCTATCCAAGCTCCCAACGGAACGCGAACCCGTTGAGGGTGCGGGTCGGAGTAATCCGGCGGGCCCCCTTCGTCTAGCGGCCTAGGACGCCGCCCTTTCAAGGCGGTAGCGCGGGTTCGAATCCCGTAGGGGGTACGCTTGCGGGAGCAGTATCACCGCATGCAGTACTGTTCGACCACAAGTGAAGAGCATGGCCCTGTGGCGCAGTTGGTTAGCGCGCCGCCCTGTCACGGCGGAGGTCGCGGGTTCGAGTCCCGTCAGGGTCGCAGAGTTGGCAATTGGCATTCGGTTCGGGTGCCGTCCGGCCAGGTAGCTCAGTTGGTACGAGCGTCCGCCTGAAAAGCGGAAGGTCGCCGGTTCGATCCCGGCCCTGGCCACCACACAACTTCATACGGTAGGCCCACCGCCCGGCGGTGGGTTTTCTGTGGAAATCCCCTTCCGGGGATGCACACGGCCCTGTGGCGCAGTTGGTTAGCGCGCCGCCCTGTCACGGCGGAGGTCGCGGGTTCGAGTCCCGTCAGGGTCGCTTCACGGCGAAGGCCCGGTCCCGAAACGGACCGGGCCTTCGTGTTGTCCGGTGCAGCCGCGCCCATCGGCGCGGATCGGTTCCCGCCGTCCTGTCTTCCGGCGGGTCTTCGACGGCGGAACATGTCCCCACGCTGTACGTTCAGTTTGCACCGGACCCGGTGCGGATCCGGCGCTGATCCGCAGGGCAGAGCCGGGTCGGGTGTCGGGCGAGAACATGTTCTAGAGTGAGTTCGATCTTCCGGACGGACGCACTCCGGTGACACGACGAACGAGGTGATCTGTGCGAGTAGCTCTGCTGTCGTACCGCAGCAAGCCGCACTGCGGTGGTCAGGGCGTGTACGTTCGACATCTCAGCCGCGAACTCGCGGCACTCGGTCACGACGTCGAGGTGTTCTCCGGTCAGCCGTACCCCGAGCTCGACGACGGGGTCACCCTGGTGAAGGTCCCGAGCCTCGACCTCTATCGCGACGACGACCCGTTCCGCTTTCCGCACCCGCGGGAAATCCGCGACACGATCGACCTTCTCGAACTGGGCACGATGTGGACGGCGGGGTTCCCGGAGCCGTTGACCTTCAGCCTGCGCGTGGCCCGGCTGCTGCGCGACCGGGCCGGGGAATTCGACGTCGTGCACGACAACCAGTGTCTCGGCTACGGCTTGCTCCGGATCGCGGACGCGGGCCTGCCGCTCGTCGCGACCATCCACCATCCGATCACCCGCGACCGGGAGCTGGACCTCGCGAGCGCCCCGACGCTGCGCCGCAAGATCACGTTGCGCCGGTGGTACGGATTCCTGCGCATGCAGGCCCGGGTGGCGCGACGCATCCCGACCCTGCTCACTGTCTCGAAATCCTCCGAGGACGACATCCGTACCGCGTTCGACATCCCCGACGGGCGCTTGCGCACGATCCCGCTGGGGGTGGACACGGAGGTCTTCGCCCCGCCGGCGACCGAACGCGTGGCCGGCCGCATCGTGTGCGTGGCCAGCGCGGACGCACCGCTCAAGGGCGTCGCCAATCTGCTCGAGGCGGTGGCGAAGCTCCGTACCGAGCGGCAGGTCGAGCTGGTGCTCGTCACCAAGCTCGCCGCGGGCGGCGTCACCGAGAAGCTGATCGAGCAACTCGCCATCGGGGACTCGGTGCGCACCGTCTCCGGGATCGACGACGGCGAACTGGCCGAACTGCTCGGTTCGGCGCAGGTGGCTGCCGTTCCGTCGCTCTACGAAGGGTTCTCGCTGCCCGCAGTCGAGGCCATGGCCTGTGCCACGCCGCTGGTGGCGAGCCGGGCCGGCGCGATTCCCGAGGTGGTCGGCGATGCGGGCATCCTCGTGCCACCGGGCGACAGCGAACAGCTGGCTGCGGCGCTGGCACGGGTTCTCGACGATCCCGCCGAACGGGCCCGGCTGGGGTCGGTGGCGCGGGCCCGGGTGCTCGAGCGATTCAGCTGGGCGGCCGTGGCAGCCCGGACCGCCCAGGCCTACCGGGATACCGTTGCAGCCCAGGCAGGAAGGACCGAAGTCTGATGCTGACAGTCGATTTCGACCGGCTGGGGATCGAACCCGGCGACCGTGCCATCGACATCGGCGCGGGCGCCGGACGGCACTCGTTCGAGCTCTACCGCCGGGGCCTCGACGTGGTGGCGTTCGACCGCAGCGCGGAGGACATGAAGGCCGTCGGCGACATGTTCGCGGCGATGGAACTCGAGGGCCAGGTACCCGAGGGAGCACTGGCCCGGGCCGAGGTGGGCGACGCCCTCGCCCTGCCCTACGACGACGAGACCTTCGACGTGGTGCTGATCTCCGAGGTGCTCGAGCACGTGCCCGAGGACGACCGCGCCATCGCCGAATTCGTGCGGATACTCAAGCCCGGCGGCGTCGCGGCCGTCACCGTCCCGCGGTGGTTGCCGGAGAAGGTCTGCTGGGCGCTGTCCGACGCGTATCACGAGGTCGAGGGCGGCCATGTCCGGATCTACAAGGCCGACGAGCTGGCAGCGAAACTGACCGCCGCCGGCCTGACGGTGCGCGGCCGGGACCACGCCCACGCCCTGCACTCGCCGTACTGGTGGCTCAAGTGTGCCGTCGGCGTCGACAACGACGACAACCCCCTGACGAAGGCATATCACCGGCTCCTCGTGTGGGACCTGATGCAGGGGCCGTGGCTGACCCGCACCGCAGAGTCGTTGCTGAACCCGGTGCTCGGCAAGAGCGTCGTGTTCTACCTCGAGAAGCCGACGGTTCCCGTTGTCGGCCGCTGACTTCCGCCCCGGCGGGGCACGGCGGGTGGTTCCGGCCGTGCCCGGGGTGCTGTCGGAGGAACAGTGCCTGCAGACCGCCCGTGCGATCGCCGACATGCAGGAGCCCTCCGGAGCTGTCCCGTGGTTCCCCGGCGGTCACACCGACCCCTGGGACCACATCGAGTCCGCGATGGCGCTCACCGCCGCGGGGCTGCTCGAGGAGGCGGAGGCCGCCTTCGACTGGTCCCGTCGGACCCAGCGCCCGGACGGCTCGTGGCCCATGCAGTTCCGCGGGGACGTCGTCGAGAACCATGACGCCGACACGAACTTCACCGCGTACATCGCTGTGGGGGTGTGGCACCACTACCTCGTCACGGGCGACACCGACCATGTGGTGCGCTTGTGGCCGACGGTGCGGGCAGCCCTCGACCATGTGCTCGAGCTGCAGACGCCCGGCGGCGAGATCTACTGGGCGCGCGGTGAACACGGCACGGCCGACGAAGCCCTGCTGACGGGGTGCTCGAGCATCCACCACAGTCTGCAGTGCGGGCTGCGTCTGTCGGAGGTGGTCGGGGACCCGCATCCGGACTGGGAGGTCGCGTGGTACCGGCTCGGCCACGTGCTGCGACGGCATCCGGAGGCGTTCACGCCCAAGCCGGAGTATTCGATGGACTGGTACTACCCGATCCTCGGCGGGGCGGTGCGCGGTGCGCCGGCCCGGCAACGGATCAGGGAGCGCTGGGACGATTTCGTGGTCGGCGACATCGGCATCCGCTGTGTCGACCACCGGCCGTGGGTGACGGGTGCCGAGACGTGCGAACTCGTGCTCGCTCTGGACGCGATCGGTGAGACCACGACGGCCCGGAATCTGCTGGCCGCCATGCAGCACCTCCGCGACCCGGACGGATCGTACTGGACCGGAATGGTCTTCACGGACGGCAAGCGCTGGCCCGTGGAGAAGAGCTCCTGGACCAGCGCCGCGGTCGTCCTCGCCGCCGACGCGCTCTCCCGCAGCACCGCGGGCAACGGCGTGTTCCGCGACGCCACCGCACCCGCCGGTTGGGTCGCGGCGGAGAGCTGTCACGAGGACTGCCGGGTGACGGTCTGAGCCGTCAGCCCGGCAGCACTCCGGCGGTGCCGGACGTGCGTTCGAGCACGCGCAGCGAACCGGTCACCGACACCTCGGTGAACTCGCCGCTCCCGAGTGCGCGCAGGTAGACCTCGTACGGGGGGCGACCGCCGTCCTTCGGGTCGGGGAACACGTCGTGGATGATCAGGGCGCCACCGACACGCACCCACGGCGCCCAGCCCGCGTAGTCCGCCTGCGCCGCCTCGCTGCTGTGACCACCGTCGACGAACACGAACGACACGGGCGTCCGCCAGAACTCCGCGACCTGGCCGGATCGTCCCAGCACCGCCACGACGTGGGATTCGAGGTCCGCGTCGGCCAGGGTGTGGCGGAACCGTCCCACCGTGTCGAGACGCCCGGTGTGCGGGTCGACGAGGGCCGGATCGTGGTACTCCCACCCGGGCTGGTGCTCCTCGGACCCGTGATGATGGTCGATCGTGACGATGGTTCCCCGGGTGGCCTTCGCGGCGGCACCGAGATAGACGGTCGAGCGTCCGCAGTAGGTGCCGATCTCGACGCCGACCCCGTCACCGAGGTACCGCACTGCGGCGTCGTGCAGGGCCGTGCCCTCGTCGATCGGCATGAAACCCGGTGTCGCCTCGGCCAGCTCGATCGTCTCCCGGGGCAGGGTGGTGCGGGGCATGATGATCTGTCTCCGTTCGCTGCGGTCCACGGTGTGCTCGGAAGCGGTACGTATTGGAAACACAGTACCCACCACCGGTTCCGGCGCGACACCCGACGAGCCGCCGAGGCAGGTCAGGCGCCGTAACCGCCGTCGACGGCGAGCATCTGCCCGGACACGAAGTCCGCCCGGTCCGAGGCGAGGAAGGCGACGGCCTCGGCGACGTCGTGGGCGTCGCCGAAGCATCGCAGCGGAATGTTGTTCCGCGCGACCGACAGTGCGTGCTCGTCGAGGTCCCCGGACCCGATCAGCCGGGCGGCCGTGCCGTCGGTGAGCATGCCGGGTCCCACCGCGTTGACCCGCACCCCGAATCGGCCCTCCTCGACCGCCAGCGCCCGCACGAGGGCCTCGACCGCACCCTTCGGTCCGGCCGACAGGCCGTCCCGGACCGGGAACCTGCGGGTCGCCGCCGTCGTCACGGCGACGATGTTGCCCCGCGACTCCCGCAGCCGGGGCAGTGCCGCGTGGACGAGGTTGAAGAACGCGCCCGCGTCGCCCACGAGCTGGTCCCGGAACTGTGCGGGGGTCACCCGGCTCAGGTGCACCATCGGCACGTGCGGTCCCGCCGCGTGGACGAGAGTGTGCAGCGCACCGAAGGTTGCGACGGCCGCGTCCACGACCCCGGCGGCCGCGGCGCTGTCGCTCAACTCCACCTGCAGTGGCAGCACCGTCGCGCCGAGTGCACGCAGTTCCGTCTCCAGATCTGCAGCGGCCGCGTCGTTGCGGTGGAACGTGAAGGCGACGTCGCTGCCGCGCTCGGCCAGCATCCGGCACACCGCCCGGCCGATCCCGCCGGTGCCGCCTGCCACGAGGGCCGCGCCCGGCCGGTCCGCGAAGTCCTGCACTGCTCACTCCCTTGCGCCGCACCGGCGGCAGCTCATTTCGCCGCCTTGCGGCGCCGGGCGAGCACGCCGCCGATCATCGAGTCGAGCTTGGTGCCGAGTGGCCACCCGACGTAATGGCACAGGAAAAGGGCGATCTCCTGCAGTTGCCGTTCGTCGAGTTCCTCGTTGTGGAGTGCCGCCCCGACCTGGATCTCGGCCACGTCGATCAGCCCCTGCGCGGTGAGCGCGCCGAGCAGCAGCAGCCGTCGGTCGCGGATGCTGAGTCCGGGCCGGGACCAGATGTCGGCGAAGAGGTGGTCTGCGGTGACGGCGAAATGGTCGCCGGGTCCGTCCTGCATCTCCCAGCCGTACACCTGCGACATCATGTCCAGGCCACGGCGGCGGCGGTCGTCGGTCATGCGGGCTCCTTCCGTCCTGCGTCCTCGCCTGGACCCACCCCGAGACCCGGACCGAGGTCGCCCAGCGCGCGCGCCGCGAGGGGCAGGTCGACGCCGAGCCGGGCGCCGAGACCCAGGGCCAGCGACAGGTCCTTCTCACCGAGGGCGCGCACGTGGTCGAGAATCGGGAACCAGAAGTCGTCCGGCGGGATCGGTGCGGTGGTGTCCCGGAGCATGATCGCCCCGGCGCCCCCGCTGATCGCGTCGGTGTGGCGGACCACCTTCCCGAGCGCGGTGATGTCCAGTCCGGCCGCCTCGGCGAGGCGCTGTGCCTCCGCGGCCGCGGTGAACGACACGAAGTGCAGCAGGTTCCGGGCCAGCTTCATCCGGGTGCCCGCGCCGACCGGACCGGCGTGCACGACGAGGTCGGAGAACCACGAGAACGGCTCGCGCACCGTGTGGAACGCCGCGTCGGAGGCGCCGACCATCACCGCGAGCCGGCCCTGCTCGGCGCCCGGTGCCCCGCCGCTGACGGGAGCATCGACGAGTTCGATTCCGTGCTCGGCGCATTCGGCGGCGAGGTCCACGGCGGTGGTGTCGGCGACGGTCGAGTGGACCGCGACGACCGTGCCGGGCCGCGCGGCGCCGAGCAGCCCCGCCACGACTGTGCGGACCTGGGCGTCGTCGACGACGGTGATGCAGACGATGTCGCATTCGCGCGCGAGGTCAGCGGGGTCGTCGGCGGCTCGCGCGCCGGCCGCGGTGAACGGCGCGACGGCCTCGGGTCGAGTGTCGAGAACGGTGAGCCCACCCGGCCGGTCCAGCAGTCGCTTCGCCATCGGCGCCCCCATGTTGCCGAGGCCGATGCAGCCGAGCCGGGTCACGAGCGGATCACCTGGCCGCCGTCGACATTGAAGATCTGTCCGGTGATCCAGTCCGCCTCGTCGGAGAGCAGGAACAGGCACATGCCCACCAGGTCCTCGGGCGTGCCCATACGTTTCAGCGGCAGCCTGGAAACCATTTCCGTCACCATGCTTTTCGGAGTGACAGTGCGGGTGGCCTCGGTGTCGATCGGTCCCGGGGCGATCGCGTTGACACGGATGCTCGACCCGCCGAGTTCGGCGGCCAGTTGCTGGGTGAGGCCGTTGACGCCGACCTTGGCCAGGCCGTAGAAGCCCGAATACACCCAGGCGGCGGTCGACGACTGGTTGACGATCGAGCCGCCCCTCTCCGTCATGTGCGGCCACACCGCGCGGGTGACGTTCAGCACGCCGTCCATGTTCACGCTCATGAACTTCTTGTAGTAGTCCCACGGAACCGTCAGCAGCAGATCGAGTTTCATGCCACCGTAGATGGCGGCATTGTTGACGACGTGGTCGATGCCGCCGAACGTCTCGACCGTGAACTCGGCGAGATCGACGGCCGAACCGGGATCGGACACGTCGACGCGCGAGAAGGCGGCGGTCCCGCCGTCGGCGACGATCTGCTCGGCCACGTGCTCGCCGCGCTCGGTGTCGATGTCCGCCACGACGACCGAAGCACCTTCGGCGGCAAGAGCCTTGGCGTACGCCTCACCGATGCCCTGGGCCGATCCGGTGACGATCGCGGTGCGGTCGACGAAACATCTTGCGTTGCGGTTCATGTCGGTAGCCTCTCTACCGTGCCGCCGGTTCGGCGACGAGCTTGGTCTCCAGATACTCCTCGAAGCCGGCCACACCCATCTCGCGGCCGGTTCCGGACTGCTTGTAGCCGCCGAACGGGGCGTCGGCGGCGTACCAGATCCCGCCGTTTACGCTCAGGGTGCCGGTGCGGACCCGCTCGACGACTCTGCGGATCCGGTCCTCGTCGGTGCCCCAGACGGCTCCGGACAGGCCGTAGGGGGAGTCGTTCGCGATGCGGATCGCTTCGTCGTCGCCGTCGTAGGGGAGGATCACGAGGACCGGCCCGAAGATCTCCTCCCGGGCGACCCGTGCGTCGTTGCCCACCCCGGCGATCAGTGCGGGTTCGACGAAGAAGCCGCGTTCGTGCTCGGCGGGGCGGCCGCCGCCGGCGACGATCGTCCCGCCCTCCTCGACGGCGAGCCGCAGATAGCCCTCGACCCGTGCGCGCTGGCGCTCGGAGATCAGCGGACCGCACACCGTGCCGGGGTCGTCCGGGTCGCCGGGCCGGATGCCGCGCAGCGCGTCGGCGGTGACGCGGATCGCCTCCTCGTAGCGGTCACGGGGGACGAGCAGACGGGTCGTGATGGCGCAGCCCTGTCCGGCATGGGTACACACGGTGAAGGCGGCCATCGAGCATGCGGCGCCGAGATCGGCGTCGTCGAGCACGATGAATGCCGACTTGCCGCCGAGTTCGAGGAACACCCTCTTCACGGTGTTCGAGGCGGCGCGCATCACCGACCGGCCGGTAGCGGTGGATCCGGTGAACGACACGAGATCCACCCGCGGGTCGGTGGCGAGCAGGGCGCCGAGGGCATGGTCGCTCGAGGTCACGATGTTCACGACCCCCGGTGGAATGTCGGTCTCTTCGGCGAGGATCCGGCCCACGACCGCGGCGCACCACGGGGTGTCGGGCGCGGGTTTGAGCACCACGGTGTTGCCGGCGGCGAGCGCAGGCCCGAGCTTGGCGAAGTTGATCTGGTGCGGGAAGTTCCACGGGGTGATCGCCCCGACGACACCGGCCGCCTCACGGAGCACGTAGCGGTGGGTGGGGATACCCATCGGCGCAGCGTTGCCGAGATCCTGGCGCCACGCGTAGTTCTCGGCCAGATCGGCGAAGTACCCGAGGTCGCCGACAGGTCCCTCGAGATGGGCCCCGGTGGTGAGGAACCGGGGGGCGCCGGCCTCGGCGATGGTGATCGCCCGCAGTTCCTCGAGGTGACCGCGCAGAGCATCGCGGAGCTGACGCAGGCAGCGGGCGCGGAAGGGGTGGTCGCGGGACCAGCCGGTGGTGTCGAAGGCGCGACGGGCTGCCTCGAGCGCGGCGTCCGTGTCGGCGGCGGTGCCGTCGGCGGCGGTGCCGAGCACCTCCTCCGTCGCCGGGTTCACGACGTCGAACGTGCCTCCCGAACCGGGAACGAGTTTGCCGTCGACGAGCAGGGCCGAGCTGCCGGTCGGAATCAGGGACATCGGTGCTTCCGTTCGTCGGGGCGGCGTGGCTGGGCGGTATCGGAACGGGTCCGGAGGAGCGCCGGGTGCCGGCGGCGGCACGATGTGATGCCCCTCATTTTCTGGACAGCTGTCTGGACTATAGTTCGGCCCGTGGGGTGGCGCAATGCTGCCGACCGGCGCGGCGGCGACGGCACGCGTGAACGGGCCCCGGGAAGGTCTGCGGATTCCCCGACGACGGCGGACTCAGGATCGCGCGGAGGCGGCGCGAGCGGCGGCCAGCGCGCCCGCGACCACGTTTTCGTAGATGCGGTCGAGGTCGAGTTCGTCGCCGAGGAAGCCGCTGCGCACGATCACGGCGAACCCGTGCATCGCGGTGAACAGGCTCACCGCGGCCTCGAGGGTGTCCTCTTCCGGCACCCCGCACGAGGCGAGCATCGAGCGGAGGGCCGAATTCGCGTCGAGAGCCGCCGCGAGCAGGGCGCTGCGGTTGCTCGGCTCCGCCGTCAGCGCCTGGTAACGGTGCGGATGCTCGGCGGCCCACGCCCGGTGCGCATCGATGAGGGCGCGCAGGCCCTCGGGTCCGCTGCGGCCCATTGCCACCTCGCGGAGCCGGGCACCGAGATCGGTCATCGTCCGCACCTGGATCTCACCGCGGACGTCGTCGAGTCCGCGGACGTGGTTGTAGAGCGAGGCGGTGACGATGCCGAGACGGCCGGCGAGCGTGCTCATAGTCAGCTGCTCCCAGCCGGACTCGTCCACCACCGCCAGAGCCGCGTCGATCACCTTTTCGCGGCTGAGATTTCGGCGGCGAACCGGCCTCTTCCCTTCGGTCCCCATGCGCACATCCTACGGGTCTTCCATTTCTGACGAATGTGTGTAGTTTCTGAACGACGGTCATTCGTAAACACGTGCGAGGTGGTCCCGTGACGGCATCACGTATCGACCTGAAGAACCCCGACCTCTACACCGAAGGCGTCCCGCACTCCTTCTTCGACGAGCTGCGGCGCAGCTGTCCGGTCTACCGGCAGGACGAGGAGGACGGACCCGGCTACTGGGCAGTGACGCGGCATGCGGACGTCATCGCGGTCTCGCGCGACAGTGCCACGTTCTCGTCGGCGCTCGGCACGACGCAGATCGACGAGTTCGACGAGGAGACCCGCCTCAAACAGGCGGCGATGCTCGTCAACCTCGATCCGCCCGAGCACACCCGATTGCGCCGGCTTGTCAGCCGCGGATTCACGCCCCGGATGGTCCGGACGCTCGAGGGGCACATCCGCGAGATCTGCAACCGCGTCGTCGACGATCTGATCGAGCGGGGCCGCGACGGTGCGGTCGTCGACTTCGTACCGGTGGCCGCCGCTCCGCTTCCGCTCGAGGTGATCGCCGCCCTGCTCGGTGCACCCCGGGAGGACGTCGGCAGGCTCTGCGACTGGTCCGACCGGATGATCGGGTTCGACGACCCGGAGTACGGCAACACCCGGGCCGACGGCGAACTCGCCGCGGCAGAGATCTTCCTGTACGCCGACGAGATCGCCGCGGCGCGCAGGATGGAGCCGCGCGACGACATCGTCACCAGGCTCGTCCAGCCGGACGAGAACGGCGACACGCTGTCCGCGATGGAGTTCGACATGTTCTTCGTGCTGCTGGTGGTGGCCGGGAACGAGACGACGCGCAACGCCACCGCCGGCGGCATGCAGGCGTTCGTCGACCATCCGGAGCAGTGGCGCCGCCTGCAGGCCGAACCGGAACTCGCCGCCGGCGCGGTCGAGGAGATTCTCCGCTGGGTCACTCCCGTGCTGGGATTCCGGCGCACCCCGACGTGCCCGGCGAGGATCGGTGACCAGCCCGTGGGAGCGGGGGACAAGGTGATCGTGTACTACCCGAGCGCGAACCGGGACGAGGACGTCTTCGACGACCCGCACGTCTTCGACATCGGGCGCAGCCACAATCCGCACGTGGCGTTCGGGGGCACCGGCGTGCACTTCTGCCTCGGTGCCCACCTGGCACGACTGGAGTTGCGCATCCTGTTCGAGACCCTGGCGCGCCGGATCGAGCGCGTCGAGCCCGCGGGGCCGGTCCGGCGGTTGCGCTCGAACTTCGTCAACGGCATCAAATCCATGCCCGTGCGGGTGTATCCGAGGGGTTGACCGGTATCCCGAGACCGTTGCCTCGGACAGGCGACCGTAGTAATGTCCAGACACGTGTCCAGAAATGTGAATCTCGAATCCACTCGCCGCCGTCTCACCGAGAAGCAGGCCGACACCGTGGATCGCCTGACGCGCGCTGCCGTCGAGGTCCTGCGGGAAGAGGGGTTCGCAGGACTGACCGTCCGCAGCGTCGCCGCCCGGGCCGGTGTCGCACCCGCGACCGCATACACCTACTTCTCGTCCAAGGAACACCTTGTCGCAGAAGTGTTCTGGCGTCGGCTCGCCGCCTCGCCCGAACCCGAGGCGGCCACGACCGACCGTGTCGCCCGGGTGGTCGCGGTGTTGCGCAACGTCGCGCTGATGATGGCCGACGAGCCCGAACTCGCCGGTGCGGTCACCAGCGCACTGCTCGGCCGCGATCCGGACGTCGAACACCTGCGCACCCGCATCGGCCTCGACATCCGGGCGCGGCTCGCGACGGCCCTCGGCCCCGACGCCGATCCCGACGAGATCGAGGCGCTGGAAATGCTCTACGCCGGCGCCCTCGTCCGCGCGGGAATGGGATACGAAACCTACGAGAAGATTGCCGATCGGCTGGAGACCTCCGCCGCACTGCTATTGGAGTAGCGCATGACTCAGGCTTCGCTCGAACCGCTCCTGTTCGATCCCTACGACTACGGCTTCCACGAGGACCCGTACCCGCTCTACCGGCGTCTGCGCGAGGAAGCGCCGCTCTACCGCAACGACGACCTCGGCTTCTGGGCCCTGTCCCGCCACTCCGACGTCGTCGCGGCCTTCCGCGACCACACCCGACTCTCCAGCGCCAACGGCGTCTCCCTCGATCCGTCGGCCTACGGACCTCACGCCCACAAGGTGATGTCGTTCCTCGCGATGGACGACCCGCGCCACATGCGTATGCGCCGGCTCGTCTCCGAGGGATTCACCCCCCGCCGGGTCGCCGAGCTGCGCGGCCGCATCCTCGAACTGACTCTCGGATACCTCGAAACATCGCTGGAGAAGGCCGAATTCGATTGGATCGCGGACCTCGCCGGCAAACTCCCGATGGATGTCGTCTCCGAACTGATGGGTGTGCCCGAGGCCGACCGCGCCGAACTGCGCCGGCTGGCGGACCTGGTGGTGCACCGGGAGCAGGGCGTGCTGGACGTGCCCGTCGCAGCGATAGAGGCCTCGCTCGAACTCGTCGGCTACTACGCGGATCTGCTGGCGCACCGCCGCACCCACCGAGCCGAGGATCTCACCTCGGCCCTCCTCGACGCCGAGATCGACGGAGACCGCCTCGCCGACGACGAGATCATCGGCTTCATGTTCCTGATGGTCGTCGCGGGCAACGAGACCACGACCAAACTCCTCGGCAACGCGCTGTACTGGGGAGCGAAGAACAAGAACGAGCTGGCCGGCGTCCTCGCCAATCCGGACACCGTCACCGGCTGGGTGGAGGAGACACTGCGCTACGACACCTCCAGCCAGATCGTCGCGCGAACCGCCACCACCGACATCGGACTCCACGGCGGCGCTATCCGTGCGGGCGACAAGGTGCTGCTGCTCATCGGTTCCGCCAATCGCGACGCCGAGGTGTTCGCCGATCCCGACACGTTCCGCATCGGCCGCGACAGCGCCTCCAAGATCGCCAGTTTCGGTCGCGGCGTGCACTTCTGCCTCGGTGCCCACCTCGCGCGTCTCGAGGCGAACATCGCGCTCGCACAGTTCGCCGCGCGCGTTGCCGACTACGACGTCGACTTCGACCGATGCGAGCGCGTCCACTCCACCAACGTCCGAGGCTTCGCGGCCCTTCCCGTAGAGGTGGCCCGACGACATGCCTAGATTCGAGCCCAATCCGCCGCGCCGGCCCTCGATCGTCAGCGGCGCCTCCTCCGGCATCGGCGCGGCCACCGCGTTCGCGCTGGCCGCCGTGGGTCACCCCGTCGCCCTCGGCGCCCGGCGCGTCGAACAGTGCGAGGCCCTCGCGGAGAAGATCCGCGGCGAAGGCGGCGAGGCCTTCGCACACGTCCTCGACGTGTCGTCCACCGACTCGGTCGACGAGTTCGTCACCGCCGCCGAGAACGCCCTGGGCCCCGCCGAGATCGTCCTGTCCGGCGCCGGCGACATGGACTTCCGGCTCGTGCACGAGATGAGTCCGGACCGGTTCGAGTTCCAGGTGAACGTCCATCTCGTGGGTACACAACGTCTCGTCCATCGCGTGCTGCCGGGAATGATCGAACGGCGCCGCGGCGACTTCGTGGTTATCGGGTCGGACTGCGCCGATGTCGCACGGCCCCGCATGGGCGCCTACGTCGCCGCCAAGACCGGTCTCGAGGCGCTCGTGCGCCAGATGCGGATGGAACTCGAGGGCACCGGGGTGCGCGCCTCGGTGGTGCGTCCGGGCCCGACGCAGACCGGGATGGGGCTCGACGCCCCCGCCGAGGTCATCGAACCGTTGCTCGCCGACTGGACCAGGTGGGGCTTCGCGCGGCACGCGTACTTCCTCCGCGCCTCCGAGATCGCGAACGCCGTCGTCGCCGTCGTCTCGGCCCCGCGCGGCACCCACCTGGTGCTCACCGAGGTGCAGCCGGAAGCGCCTCTGCGGGAGGACTCCCGGGGAAAGGACCCCGCATGACCACGATCATCACACCTACGCGCGTTTCGGGAGGCGAGCACGAACACGGCCACCTCGAGGAGCTGCGCACCGACCCCATCGGTCTGCTGAAGCGCGTCCGCGAGGAGTGCGGCGACGTCGGCGTCTTCCGGCTCGCTGACCGCAACGTCGTGCTGCTCTCCGGAGCGCGAGCCAACGAGTTCTTCTTCCGCTCCGCCGACGAGGACCTCGACCAGCAGGCCGCGTACCCGTTCATGAAGCCGGTCTTCGGCCAGGGTGTGGTCTTCGACGCCAGTCCCGAGCGCCGCAAGGAGATGCTGCACAACTCCGCACTGCGCGGCGAACAGATGAAGGGCCACGCGGCCACGATCGAGCGCGAGGTCCGGGACATCGTCGCGGGATGGGGCGACGAGGGGGAGATCGACCTGCTGGAGTTCTTCGCGGAGCTGACGATCTACACGTCCTCGGCCTGCCTGATCGGCAAGAAGTTCCGCGACCAGCTCGACAGCCGGTTCGCGCGCCTGTACCACGACCTGGAGAAGGGCACCGACGCGCTCGCCTTCGTCGACCCCTACGCGCCCATCGAGAGCTTCCGTCGCCGCGACGAGGCACGTCGCGGGCTGGTCGCCCTCGTCGAGGAGATCATGGTCGACCGCATCGCGAACCCGCCCAGGGGCAAGGAGGATCGCGACATGCTCGACGTCCTCGTCTCGATCGAGGACGAGGACGGTGTCAAGCGGTTCAGCGCGGACGAGATCACCGGCATCTTCATCTCGATGATGTTCGCCGGTCACCACACCACGTCGGGAACGGCGGCCTGGGCACTGATCGAGTTGCTGCGCAACCCGCAGTACCTGCGCGGGGTCACCGACGAACTCGACGTCCTCTATGCCGACGGTGAGGGCGTGAGTTTCCATGCCCTGCGGCAGATCCCGCTGCTCGAGGCGGTCCTGAAGGAGACGTTGCGGCTGCACCCGCCGCTGATCCTGCTGCTGCGCGTCGCGCGCGGCGACTTCGAGGTCGAGGGGTACCGGATCGAGGCGGGCGATCTCGTCGGCGCCACCCCGGCGATCTCCAACCGCATCCCGGAAGATTTTCCGGAGCCCGATTCGTTCGATCCGGGCCGCTACATCGATCCACGGCAGGAAGACATCGTCAACCGCTGGACCTGGATCCCGTTCGGGGCGGGCCGGCACCGATGCGTGGGAGCGGCGTTCGCCCTCATGCAGCTCAAGGCGATCTTCTCGGTCCTGCTGCGGGACTACGAATTCGAAATGTCCCAGCCGTCCGGAACCTACCGCAACGACCATTCCAAGATGGTGGTGCAGCTCGCGCAGCCGTGTGCGGTGCGCTACCGCCGCCGGATGTGAGGACACGCGCCGTGAAAGTGGAAGCAGACCTCGACCTGTGCCAGGGGCATGCGATGTGCTCGCTGGAAGCACCGGACGTCTTCGACGTTCCCAGGCACGGCACGGTCCGGATCCTGATGGACGACATACCCGAGAACCTGCGCGGCGACGTCGAATCCGCCGTACGGTACTGCCCCACCCGAGCCCTCCGCATCGTCGAGGACCGATCCCGAGGAGACACGTCATGGCACCGTTCGACCGAGCAGAACTCGACGAGATGATCGAACGCTGGATCGGAGCCAACAAGAGGGCCGAGGCGGCCGGCGACTGGAAGCCCCTGGCCGAGATGTACACCGAGGACGCGACCTACGGTTGGAACTACGGTCCCGAGAACGACTTCATGGCCGTCGGGAGGGAGGAGATCCGCGAACTCGCCCTCGGCCAGGAGATGGCCGGCCTCGAGGGATGGCAGTACCCCTACCAGCGGTTCGTCGTGGACGAGCGGACCGGCGACGTCATCGGCTTCTGGAAGCAGGTCGCCGACGCTACCCGCGACGACGGGTCGCACTACGAGGTGTACGGCTTCGGCGGCAGCTGGTTCCGCTACGGCGGGGACTTCCGGTGGTCCTGGCAGCGGGATTTCTTCGACTTCGGCAACGTCTCCCACCTGTTCCTGGAGATGATCACCGCCGGCACCCTGTCGGACGGCATGAACAAGCGGATCGAACGGTCGACGTCGACGAAGCGCCTGCCCGGCTGGTATCCGGCCGGGCAGGCGCCG
Source organism: Rhodococcus sp. NS-SX18 (assembly GCF_057367935.1). Taxonomy (NCBI): domain Bacteria; kingdom Bacillati; phylum Actinomycetota; class Actinomycetes; order Mycobacteriales; family Nocardiaceae; genus Rhodococcus; species Rhodococcus sp. NS-SX18. Next base: position 1,108,052 of record NZ_CM170633.1, read on the forward strand.
GTGCCGCTGTGGTGAGCCCGGTGAACGTCCGCGACTCGTTCGCCGCGCTCACCCGGTCGGACCTCGCCGTCCTCGTCCCCGAACTGCTGCTGTGCGGCCAGCTCGTCGACCGGTCCGGGATGGCGCATCTGATCTCGGCGTTCGGACGGCAGGGGATGGCCGAGGTGGCCGTCGAGGAGTGGCAGGCGTCGAGCCCGTGGTACACCCGGCGCATGCAGCGCGCCCTGCGGTACGAGGGCGATGGCGTCGAGACGATCTTCAAGGGGCTGCAACTCGACATCGGTGCGCCGCCGCAGTTCATGGACTTCCGGTTCCGCGTCGACGACCACGACCACGGCGAGTTCCGGCTCGACCACTGCGGCGCGCTCATGGACGTCGAACCCCTGGGCGAGGCGTACGTGACGGCCATGTGCCACGACATCGAGGACCCCACCTTCGACGCGACCGCTCTTGCCACCAATCCGCACGCGCAGGTGCGGCCGATCCACCGGCCCCCGCGTCGGCCGGCCGACCACCACCCGCACTGCGCGTGGACGGTGACGATCGACCCGTCGCACGTGCCGCCGGAGACCGCACCGCACACCGAGGCGATCGGCCGTACCGCAGCCGCTGCGGTGGAACTGAGCACGATCGACCCTGCGGACGAGGGACGCGGCGACTACTCCGGACCCCTGCTCTCCGACCTGCGGTTCGCGGACTTCTCGCACTCGGCGCTCGTGCGGATCGCGGAGGAGGTGTGCCTGCAGCAGCATCTGCTCACGCTGGGCTTCCTTCTCGGCGTGCGCAAACGCACCGACGAGGACACCGCGCTGTCCCTCGCCCGCAAACAGTTGACCGGCATCGCCGGACTGGCCGCCGAGCGGCTACGCGACGCCCTCGGCCTGCCGCGCGACTTCGAAGGACTGGCGACGGTGCTCTCGATCCATCCGGTGTTCGCGCCGAGGCAGTACGTCGAGCGCGACATCCGGTGGGAGCCCGGCAGGCTGCACCTGCGCCTCGCGCGGTCCGGGGGTGCCCGCGCGGACGGATCGTGGCCGACCCTGATCGACGGACACCACCTCGGGCCACTGCAGGCGCTGGTGCGTGGCGTCGACCCGCACTTCACCGCGCGCGTGGTGTCCGAGGACGCCCACGCGCTCATCGTCGAGGTGGTCCGCGACGCCGAACCCGCGAACGAGTGCGGCGAGGTCGCGATCACCCGTTTCAGCACCGGCGCGACCTTCGCGTTCGCCGACCGGGGAATCCCTCTGCCGCTCACCGTCGTCTGAACGTCTTGCCCGTCCCTTTCCGCCCCGGCCCGCCCCGGCCTGTCCCGCCCCGCCCCGGCCCGGCCCGGCCGAATGTCACATCGGTTCGATCGAATCGAACCGATGTGACATTCGGCCACACAACCGGGTGTGGGGACGGTCAGTTCGCGGCGGCTGCGATGCCGGCGCGGCGGCCGAAGAAACTGCTGTCCCCGAGCGACGTGCCGCTCGCGTAGCCCCCCGCGCAGACGCCGGAGGTGCAGCGGCCCGCGGCGTACAGGCCCGGGATCGGTTCGCCGGAGACGTGCAGGACCTCCGAGTTCACGGTGGTGTGCAGGCCGCCGAGGGTGAAGCCCGCGGTGCAGTTGCGCAGGTCCAGTGCTGCGACCGGGGTCCCGATCGGTCTGACCCACTCGGGCTTCTTCCCGAGGACGGGGTCGGTGCCGGCCGCGGCGTGCCGGTTGTACACCTCGACGGTGGCCTGCAGAGTGCCCTCCGGCAGGCCCATGTCGGATTCGAGTTCGGCGACCGTCTCCGCCGCCCATTTCGGCGGGAACCGGAAGTACGGGGTGGAACTCGTTGTGGCGCATCCTTCCTCGTAGGACGCCTCGTCGATGACGAGGTACGCCTGATTGTCGTTGCGCAGCAGGGTGAGCTGGCCGGCGCGTCCCGGGTAGGTGTCCTCGGGGACGTACCGCTGGCCGTGGCCGTTGACGAGGATGCCGCGCGCCATCAATTGCGGATCGGCGAAGAACGCCACCTCGGTTGCGCCCATGTGCGCGAGGTCGGCTCCGAGGGCCTGGGCCATGCGGATGGAGCAGCCGTCGTGCTCCTCGATCGCGGCGGCCGGCCGGCCGATGAGCTGCGGGGCGAACGAAGTGACCATGGCGTCGTTGTACGCGAAGCTGCCGGTGGTGAGTACGACGCCGCGACGGGCCCGCACGAAGACCTCGTCGCCGAACTTCTTCGCGGCGATCCCGACGACCCGATCCGCGTCGTCGACGATCAACCGCTGCACCCGGATGTCGAACACCGGTGTCACCCCGAGGGATTCGGCCACCTCCGCGAGCGGTTTCATCAGCATGTACCCGCCGCCCTGCTCGCCGGTGCGCTTGTTGCTCATCTGCGGCACGTGGCCGCGCGGAGCGGGCGTGGCGATCTCGTTGAAGGGAGCGGAGTTCTCACCGCCCGAGTACATCAGGCCCTCGTCGCCGGGGATCTCCCAGCCGGGCTCGCCCCAGAACGCCGACTTGAACACCACTCCGTTGTCGGTGAGCCAGCGGTAGTGCTCGACGCTGCCGTCGCAGTAGTCCGAAATCTTGGCCTCGTCGGCGCCGGGACCGAGGGCGGCGAGCATGAACGTCTTCATGTTCTCGGGGGTGTCCTCGAATCCGAGCTCGCGCTGGAGCGGTGTCCCGCCGCCCAGGTAGACGATGCCGCCGGACAGGGCCGCGGCACCGCCCCAGCCGCCGGTGCGTTCGAGGATCAGCACGTCGGCGCCGGCGCGGGCGGCCTCGATGGCGGCCGAGACCCCGGCGATGCCGTAGCCGGCGACGACGACGTCGGCCTCGTGGTCCCAGGCGGTGATCTCGGCGGCGCGCAGTGGGCGGAAGGCGGCAGTGGTCATGGAAGTGTTCCTTCTCTGTCGTGGACCGTCAGCGGGTCGATTCCAGCGTGGCGGCGAGCTTGTCGAGGTAGGCGAGGATCTCGTCCTCGGAGCGGTCGGGCAGGCCGAACATCACTTCGGTCACGCCGAGGTCGCGCCACTGCTGGAGCCTGGCGGGGTCGGGCCGGCCGGCCAGCACGACGATCTCCGGGGCGCCGTCGCGGCCGGCTTCGGCCCAGGTGGTTCGCAACCGTTCGACGCTGTCGTCGATGTCGCGCTCGATCGGGGTCGTGATCCAGCCGTCGGCGGAGCGCGCGATCCACGCGAAGGTGCGGTCGGTGCCGCCCGCGCCGATCAGCACCGGTGGGCGGGGCTGCTGGATCGGCTTGGGCCAGGCCCAGCTCGGACCGAACGAGACGAACTGGCCGTCGTAGGCTGCTTCGTCCTCGTTCCACAGGGCCTGCATCGCCTCGAGGTACTCGCGCAGCGCGGTGCGCCGCTTCCCGGGCGGTACACCGTGGTCGGCGAGTTCCTCGGCGTTCCAGCCGAATCCGGCCCCGAGGACGACGCGTCCGCCGGACAGGTGATCGAGCGTCGCGACGGTCTTGGCCAGCGTGATGGGGTCGTGCTCGAGGGGCAGGGCGACCGAGGTGCCGAGCCGGATGGTCGAGGTGACGGCTGCGGCCAGCCCGAGCGCGACCCATGGGTCCAGGGTCCGGCGATACCGGTCGTCGGGCAGCGTCTCGTTGCCGGTGCCGGGATGCGCGGATTCGCGGCGCACGGGGATGTGGGTGTGCTCGGGGACGTAGAACGCGTCGAAGCCGCGTTCCTCGGCTGCTCGGGCGGCCCGCTCCGGCCGGATGCCGCGATCGCTCGTGAACAGGGTGATGCCGTGACGCACGGACGCTGCCTCCCTACTGGTCGAGTCCAGGCAACTGTAACGCGTTCTAGTGCGTGGTGGAACTCGTTCCAGACAGCTGTCCATTCTTTCCGGACGGGTCCGGGCGCCACGTGAAGGGGAGCGCACTACGCTGGCGGACAGGCGTACGAAAGGTGAAGGCGATGGCGGAGGCGAGCGCAGGATCGCGGTCCAAGGTGCGGTCCGCGTCGTTTCTGGGCGCGGACCTGAAGCCGGCCCAGCGTGCCCGCTACCTGAGGATCATCGAGACGGCGAAGGAGCTGGCCTCGGAGGGCGGTTACGACGCGGTCCAGATGCGCGCTGTCGCGGAGCGCTCGGGTGTGGCCCTGGGCACCGTGTACCGCTACTTCCCGTCCAAGAACCACCTGCTGGTGGTGGCGATGGTGCTGCTGTTCGAAGACCTGAGCAACAGGTTCGGCGAGACCGAGATCCCCGGCGACTCGGCTCACGAGCGGATCATGTCCGTCCTGCACGGTTACATCGGCCGGCTCGAGAGCGACCACAACCTCTACGACGCGCTCGTGCGGGCGGCAATGTTCGCGGACGCGTCGTCCTCGGCCGAACTCGACCGGCTCGGAGCGATCATCACCGGGATGTACGCCCGCGCGGCGGGGGTCGAGGTGGTCAGCGAGCAGCTGCTCAACGCGGTGCATGTGATCGCCGATGTGTGGATGTCGAACCTGGTGAGCTGGGCGGCCGGGCGAGCCACCGCGGACCAGGTGATGGCACACATGGACAGCGTGGTCCGGCTCGTGTTCGACCGGCTGGAGAAGCTGCAGGCGATCGGCTGACGCGATCGCCTGCGTCCGGGGCGTGCACGCACGCCCCGGACGCGACGGATCAGGCCGAGACCTCCACGATGCCCACGGTCGGCAGGAAGAAGCACGACGTCTCGCCGTTCTGCACCGTGCCGAACACCGCGGCCAGGACGGTTCCCGAGCCGGTGGCGACCGGTGCCGCGCGGACCCCACCGAGCGGGATCGCGCCGGCGAAGAAGTTCTGCACCGCGGTGGCGACGAGGGGCTTGGCGAACTCGGGCACGCCGCCGGGGACGGCGAGCGCCGCGGCCTCGGCGATGGTGCCCATGGGCACGAACCCGCCCTGGAAGGTGTTGACGTTGAACCACGCGACCTGCATGCCGGTGGTGTTCTCGCCGTCCTTCTCCACGCCCATGGGCACGAAGGCGAACAGGGTCTCCCCGGGGTCGACGGCGTTCACAGGCCCGACCATCGGGATGTTCAGGTTCGGCCACGGGCCGGGAGCGGCCCCGGCGACGGCGGGGGCGATGCCGAGCGGCAGGCTGCCGCCCTCGGTGCAGAAGGGCGCGCCGGTGGGGTAGAGGAACGGTTCGATGCCCAGGCCGCGCAGGAACTCCACCGCGTCCTCGTAGGCGGAGAGCGGCGAGCCCTCGGCGACGTCGGTGGCGCCCCCGCGCGCGGAGCCGATGGCCTCGGCCGCGGCGACGGCGACGGTGTCGGCGCCCGGCTGGGCCCGGAGCGTCTCGAGGGCGCCGACGAGCGGATCGGGTGCCGGCGCAGCAGCGACGACGGGGTCCGCGGGGGGTTCGGCGGCCGCGACGGCGGGCAGCGCCAGAGCAGCGGCCACGGTGAGGGAGGCTGCGGCGGTGAGCCGGCGCAGCCCGCGCCGGGTGGTCCTGGTGGTCATGCTTCGCTCCTGTACGTGGTCGGAACCGGAACACCGTCCGCCCCGGAGTCGTGCGACGGCTCCGGGGCGGAGACCCGCGAGTCACGTGTTACGTGTGTGACTCATGGTGTTGGTGGGATCAAGCAGACCACAGGAAGAACAGACCGGCCAGTCCGGCGCGGCGTGGTGTTATGCAAACGAAACGAGTCGTGTCCGGTTCGAGACCGGACATTTCAGTCGTGTGGGCGTTCGGCCGCCGCCAGCCCCGAGGTCTCGTCCGGATTCCGGCGCAGATGCATCAGGCTGGCGGCGAGACCGCCCCACACCAACCCGAGTGCGACGACCATCATCGCGATCGCAGATCCACTCACAGTCTTTCTCCCGCTTCTGTCGATTCGGTGTGCGCCAGCTCGGCGTCCGTCAAGCCCCACGGGGCGAACGACAGCCCCACCGCGATCACGATCACGAGGATCTGCACACCCCACCCGAAGGTGGTGACGAGCGCGTCGGGCAGGTCGTTGTAGCCCTCGTCGATCCGGTCCACGATCTCGCTGATCAGCATGTACCCGAGCACGACCGGGGTGAGGACGCCGGCGAAGATCCGCCAGAGCAGGCCGACCTTGAACGACGACACCGAGTTCAGGTGATCCTGCAGCTCGGGCAGCCGGCGCAGGCCCCATGCGAGCACGACGAGCGTGGCGAGCGCGACGCCGACGATGCCGAACTGGTTGGCGAAGCGGTCGACGACGTCGAGGGTGTTCAGACCGGTGGTGGTCGGGAACAGCAGCAGCGACGTGATCGTCGCGACGCCACCGACGAGCAGGACCGCCGGCACGCGGGTGAGGCCGGTCTTGTCCTCGACCGCCGACACGCACACCTGGATGATGCTGATCAGCGACGTGAAGCCCGCGAAGACGAGCGAGCCGAAGAACAGCAGGCCGAACAACGAACCGCCGGGCATCTGCGAGACGATCGTGGGGAACGCGATGAAGGCCAGCCCGATCCCGCCGCTCACCACCTCGTCCACCGCCACACCCTGCGCCTGCGCCATGAAGCCCAGCGCCGAGAACACCCCGATGCCGGCGAGGATCTCGAAGCTCGAGTTGGAGAAGCCGACGACGAGACCGGAGCCCGTGAGGTTGGTCCGGTGCTTGAGGTACGACGAGTAGGTGACCATGATGCCGAAGGCGACGGACAGCGAGAAGAAGATCTGCGCGTACGCGGCGATCCACACCCCGGTGTCCGTGAGCGCCGACCAGTCGGGCCGGAAGAATGCGTCGAGACCGGTGGCGGCGCCGTCGAGGGTCAGGGCCCGCACCACCATGCCGGCGAACAGCACCAGCAGCAGCGGTACGAAGAACCGGTTTGCCGCACCGATGCCGCGCTGCACCCCCAGCGCCAGGATGACGAGCACCACGAGCCAGATCCCGAGCAGCGGCCACGCCACGCCCGGGACGAAGTCGAGGCCGAACGTGGCGTCGGCGTCCATCTGCAGGAAGTCCTGCAGGAAGAAGGCCTCGGCGTCGTCACCCCACGCCCGGGTCGCCGAGAAGAACGTGTAGCGCAGCGCCCACGCGATGATCACCGCGTAGTAGACGCCGATGACGAAGCAGATGCCCACCTGCCACCAGCCCAGGCTCTCGGTCGCGCGCTTGAGGCGGTGGAACGCCAGCGGCGGCGACCCGCGGAACTTGTGCCCGATCGCGTAGTCGACGAACAGCAATGGAATACCTGCGGTCAGCAGGGCCACCAGATACGGCACGATGAATGCGCCGCCGCCGTTCTCGTACGCGATGTACGGAAAGCGCCAGATGTTGCCCAGTCCGACCGCCGAGCCGATGGCGGCGAGGATGAACACCGACCGGCCGGACCAGACCTCTCTCTTGCGCACCGCTGCGTCCTCAGTCACTGACGTACCTTTCCTCGGTTTCAGACTGTCGACGCTAGCGCCCGCGGGCCTGCTCCGTGGGTGATCCGGGCGGACGGCCGCGGCGTGTCGGAGCGGGCTCAGTCCTGCCACAGTTTGTCGAGTTCCGGGCCCGGTTCCTCGTCCGGCGGGGCGCCGCGGTAGCGCAGGGCGAAGATCACCCAGCCGATGGCGGCGATCATCAGGAAGCTCACGAGCCGGTACACGACGACCGCGGACAGGGCCTGCGCGCCGGTCATTCCGCTGGCCGTCAGCGCGGGCACGAGAACGGCGTCCATCACGCCGAGCCCGGCCGGCAGGAGTGGGATCGCGCGGCTGGCGGCGGTACCCGCGGCGTATGCGACGGCGATGCCGGCCAAGCTGGGCTTGCCGCCGATCGCGTATGCGGCGAAAGCGAGGCACGCGCCGTCGCACAGCCAGTTGAACAGCGACCAGCCGAACGCCCGGGCGGCGTGAGCGCGGTCGAGCTGCACCGCCCGCAACTGGGCCACGATTCGCTTCCACGCCCGGGTGCCGGCGTGGGCGGGTTTCTTGCGTAGGCGGTTCACCCCGCGCAGCGCGATGACGCCGATCGACTCGAACGCGTCGGGCCTGCTGGCCGCGTACTGCACGAGCACGACGAACGCCGCGAACCCCCCGAGGGAGAAGACGAGCGAGAACGGGTTGGTGGTGGCGCCCACGAGCAGCGCGCCCACGAGGCCGAGCAGTGCCAGGCCCGCCGCCTGCAACAGACCGGCCATCACGAGCTGCCAGGTGGAGACGACGGGGCTGGCGCCCCACTTGCGCACCTGCCGGTACGTGAAGGTGGTGGCCACCACCGGGCCGCCCGGCAGGGTCACGCTCATCGAGTTCGCGGCGTACGCCACCGACAGGGACTGGCGCTGCGTCACCGTCACCCCGGCCGCGGACAGCAGGGTGCGCTGCACCCGCGCGAAGCTCGACATCTCGGTCAGTGCCGCCAGGACGGCCGCACCGACCCACCACCAGTGCAGGTCCGAGAGGTTGCCGACGCTGGTCTTCAGCTCCGGCCAGACGAGGACGACCTCGACGGTGAGGACGACGACGAGCACGAATCCGAGCGGCCACTTGAGGTGCCGCCGCCGGGTCGGCGACATTCCGCCGTTGCCGTTGCCGTTGCCGTTGCCGTTGCCGTGGCCCGAGGTGCGGTCGTGCTCTCCCACGGACGCGTCCCCGTTCTCGCCCGCATCGGTCATACGGGCCAATTCGCCAGCGTCTTCCGGTACAGGTCCTCCACCTCCGCGACCCGCGCACCGAGCTCGTCGAGCGTCCAGTCGCTGACGTCGATGGGATCGAGAACCACCACGTCGACGGTTCCGGGCCGCAGCACCGTGGAGTGCTTCCACAGCACCTCCCCGGCGTTGCGGATCACCACCGGCACGATCGGTACGCCCGCCTGCATGGCGATGTGGAACGCGCCCTTCTTGAACCGGCCGATCTCCGGGGTCAGTGACCGGGTGCCCTCCGGCGCGATGATCACCGAGGTGCCCTCGCGCAGTGTGTCGACCACCGGACCGAGTGCCGCCTTCGCCTGCTCGGTGTTGGCCCGGTCCACGAACGCGGCCCCGACGAAGCGGAGCACCAGACCGAACAGCGGGTCGCTGGCCATCTCCTTCTTCGTGACGCCGGTGAAGCTGTGCCGCAGCACCCGCGCCATGATCACCGGATCGAGCTGGCTCTGGTGGTTGAAGATGAAGACCGCGGGACGCTGGGCCCAGGCGTTGGCCTCGTTCCGGATGTCCACGTCGATCCCGGCGAGGGCCAGCGGGACCTCACCGGCCAGGGTGGCGATCGAGTCCAGCGCCACCTTCTTGTTGCGGTTGAGCAGGCCGAGGCCGACACCGGTCCACACCGAGCCGAACAGTCCGCCGTACGCGGCGAGGGTGCGGACCACCTCCTTGGTACCCGGAGTTCCGCGCGGCTTGAATCGCAGGATCGGCCACCCCAGTTCGGTGGCGGTCCGCTCGAGATTCCGGTCCGGGTTGGTCGGCGTCGGATTGCCCATCGTGGCGAGGAAGTCGGCGTCCTCGCCCCCGTTGGAATACGTGTAGCTCTGCTCGCGATCGATGCTGTTCGCCTCCGCGAAGGCCAGGACGGCCTGCGCTTTGCCGCTGCGCCACAACGACTTCCCGTCCACGCGCCCTGTGAGTACCCCGTCGCGCACCTCGAGCGGACTGAACAGGACGTGCTCGACGCCGAGCGCATCCGCCGTCGCCTGGATCTGGTAGCGCGACGCCGAGGACGCGATCACCACGGTGTGCCCCGCCGCCTGGTGCGCCCGGATCAGCTGCCACGCCTCGGGGTAGATGTGGCCGGCGATCGTGGACGCGAACAACCGGCGCCCGATCTCGTACAGTTCTTCCTCGGTGTGCCCGCCCCACGCTTTGAATGCCACCGCGACGAACCGCTCGAAGTCCGCCTCGGTGTCGTGGCCGCGCAAACCGTTGAGCATGGTGGCGGCGAGTTCGGCGGCGCCGACCTTCCCGGCGAGCAACCGGTCGCGGAAGAAGTGCAGACCGGAGAAGCCGTGGACGATCGTGCCGTCGAAATCGAAGAATGCCGCGATCTCCGGGCCCTTCGGCCCGGTTCGCACCCGCTCGAGCGCTTCCTCGAGGATCACCGCTCCGCCTTTCTGTTGGATACGTCGAGAGACTCGGCGAGCCGGACCCGCTCACCGACCGCCAGCAGCTGCGCCGCGAACTCCTCCCGTCCCTGCCGGATCTCGTCGCCCCCACGTTCCAGCAGCCCGCGGTTTGCGGCAAGCTGCAGCGCCGTCGTGAACAGTTCGGACGAGACCGATTCGGGCCCGAACAGCCGGCCCTGCAGCAGCATCTGCCGGCCGACCGCGACGCACTCGTCCAGGAACGTCTTGCGGTCGACCTGCAGGGCCGGGTCGCGCCGGGCGAGCCGTTCGGCGACGACGAGCTGCGCGTCGAAGAAGGACCGCAGCGCGCGGTGCGCCATGAAGAACCCGGTTTCGAGCAGGGCGGCCAGCGCCAGCTCCACGTCCGGCAGGGCGTCGCGCCAGGAGGGCATCAGCAGGGCGAGCTCGTCGCGCATGTCGGCCTCGAACTTGTCCCGGTCGGGGAAGAAGAACTCGAACTTGAGCAGGTCGCGCACCGCCTTGGCCTCCTCCCACGCCGCCCGCACCGGGTCGAGGCCCGGATTGGCATGCGCGTGGAGGACGGCCAGCTCCATCAGGGCGCGGTTGACGAACCAGTGCACGCCGCTGTTGCGGTAGAACGCGGCGACCAGGTGTTGCCCGGGCTGGATCGAGTAGACCGGCTCGTCCCCACCGGCGTACGTGGTGACCACGCCGGCATCGCTCAGCGCGGATAGGACGCTCTCCAGGCCGCCCTCGATGTCGAGGACGCCGAGTTCGCCCTGCGGTATCCCGCGGGCGTCGATGTACCGGCGTACCGGCGCAATCACCGCGCGCACCTCGTCCAGGGTCAGCGCCCGGTCCCGGACGCCGAGCAGAGCGAGAGTGACCAGGCAGTTCACGGTGACCGGGGTGTGGCAGTTGATGCCCACGGCCACCTCGAACGCAACCTTCTGCAGCGCCTTGCGGCTGCGCTCGGTGTGTTCGGCCTCGTCTGCGGCGGGTTCCCCGGACAGGTCGGGGTCCCCGCTCGCGGTGAGCTGTGAGCGCATCGACAGGGGTTCCCCGAACCGCACGTACACGTTGCCCGCGCGGCGGCGCTGGTTGCGCGCGTACTTCGCCAGCCAGGTCAGGCCCTCGGGCTTCTTCTGGGCGCCGGTCTGTTCGGCGGCGACGGCCGCGACCTCGGCGAGCCCCTCGTAGGTGATGGACACCGGCACGAGCATCGCGTCCTCGACTCGGCCGCCCCGGATCGCGTTGGCGACGTAGTTGAGCAGGCCGTAGCGGGGCGAGCGGAGTTTGCCGGTGCGGGTGCGGCCCCCCTCGAAGTACCACTCCAGGTTGAACCGCTTCGTCAGCAGATACGCGAAGTACTCCTCCAGCGCCGCCTTGTAGACGGCGTCGTCACCGAAGCTGCGACGGATGAAGACGGTGCCGGTCCGCCGGGCGATCGGACCGATCGGCCAGAACGTCAGGTTGGCGCCACCCATCAGGTGGTTGCGCGGGAAGTCGTTCCGGGCCAGCACGTCGCCGAGCACGAAGGCGTCCGCGTAGGACCGGTGCGACGGCAGGAACACCAGCGGGTAGCGCCGGTTGAGTTCGCGCAGGCTGCGCAGCCCGGTCTCGTCGGCGCGCACCGTCCACGCGGCGGAGTGCAGGGGGCGCATCATTTCGGTGAACAGGTCCGTCACCAGCCGGGACTGGACCGCGACGAGTTCTCCGAGGGCGGAGGTCGCGCGGATACGGACCTCCTCGGGCGCGATGTTGTGCTCGGTGCTGATCGCGTCGAGCCGGCGCCGGAACGACGCCGAGTCCATGATCTGCTCGGCCACCAGCTTCGGCACCTTGTACCGGTCGCCGATGACGGCCCGCTCGGCGCGATCGAGACCGACCACCGCGCGGTGGGTCACGAACCGGGCGAACGACTCGGGTGCCGGATCGCCGTCCTCGGCGAGGTGCCGGGCCCGCAACTCGCTCAGCCGCGCCGGCTCGGCGAGGACGATCCGGAACCGATCGGGGGAACGCCCGACAAGCCACTTCTGCAGGAACCGGTTCGGATTGCGCGGGTTGGTCAGCGCCACGATGTCGGAGAGCCGGACCCGTCGCTCGCCGTCGCGGGCCTCCGGCAACCACACCACTCCCACGGGCAGCACCAGGGGATCGTCGTCCCGGCCGACGAGATCCTGCGCGAGGCGACCCGGGTCGAGTTCCATCTCCTCGACCGGTCCGTCGGCTCGGTACTCCGCCGGCACCTCGGCCGACCGCAGCCAGTTCGAGATCAGCCTGCGCTCGATCGGCGTCGTCGTCTCGGCGACGACCACCGTCGATCGTCTCCCGGATTCCGAGCCCCGCCCGTTCGTGCCCATGTCACCCCATCTCCGGATCGCCCGAGTGAAACGTACCGCGTATCCGCCGCGCGTTCCGGCGCAACCACAGGAGAGACCTCGGCACCGAGAGACCTTCGGCACTTCTGCCGGCGCGCGATCCGGTCCACCCTGAGGCAAGGTGGGCAACGTACCGAAGTTCGACAGGCTTCATCGGGGAGGAACTCCGTGACCGGCACCGACCGATCCGAACCGGCGTACGCGGCGATCCGGGAGACCCACACCTCCGTGGTGTTCTTCGTCGGGGGCCGCGTGCACAAGCTCAAGAAGCCGCTCGATCTCGGGTTCCTCGACAACCGGACCCGGCAGGCGCGGGAGCGGGCCTGCCACCGTGAGGTCGAACTCAACCGGCGTCTCGCCCCCGACGTCTACCTCGGCGTCGCCGACGTGCACGGGCCCGACGGACTGGTGTGTGAGCACCTTGTCGAGATGCGCCGGTTGCCCGACGACCGTCGCCTCGCCGCCCTGGTGCAGCGCGGCGAACCCGTCGCCGCGGTCGTCACCGCCGTCGCGCGGCAGGTCGCCGCCCTGCACGCCGCGTCGCCGCGCGATCCGGCGATCGACCGGTGTGCCACGGCGCAGTTCCTCGACGGACTGTGGCGGGAGAGCCTGGATCACCTCGACCGGCTGCCCGTCGGGGCGGAGGCGGAGGACCTGCTCACCGCCATCCGGGACATGGCCGGCCGCTATCTCGCCGGCCGCGAGCGGCTGCTCGACGAGCGGATCGCCGCCGGGCGCGCCGTCGACGGGCACGGGGATCTGCTCGCCGACGACATCTTCTGCCTCGACGACGGCCCCCGGATCATCGACTGTCTCGAGTTCGACGACCGGTTGCGCTACGGCGACGCCGCCCTCGACATCGCCTTCCTTGCGATGGATCTCGAGCGGCTCGGCGGCGAGGCGGCGGCGCGGCAACTGCTGCCCGCCTACGCCGAGTTCTCCGCCGACGCGTTCCCGTCGTCGCTGATGCACCACTACATCGCGTACCGTGCCGTGGTCCGGGCGAAGGTCGCCGCGCTGCGGCACGAGCAGGGCGACGAGCACTCCCGCGGCAGCGCCCTCGCGCTGCTGGACCAGACCCGGCGCAACCTCGACCGGGGCCGCGTCCGGCTCGTCGTCGTCGGCGGTCTGTCCGCCACCGGCAAGACGACCGTGGCACACCTCGCGGGACAGCACCTGGGCGCGACTGTGCTGCGCAGCGATGTGATCCGCAAGGAATTGGCCGGCCTCGCCCCGACCGCCGACGCCACCGCCGCCGTCGGCGCCGGCCTCTACAGCGCCGCCCACACCGACGAGACCTACGACGAGCTGCTGCGCCGCGCCGCCGTCGCACTCGGTCACGGCGAGTCGGTCGTGCTGGACGCGACATGGCTCACTGAGGCCCGGCGGGAGGCGGCGCGAGCGGTCGCGGCCGCGACGACCGTCGACCTCGTCGAGATCGAGTGCCGAGCGGACCCCGCGGTGCTGGTCCGCCGCATCGTGGCCCGGCGGGAGCGGGGCGGCGACGCGTCGGATGCCACACCCGCGGTCCTGGACGACCAGCTCCACGTGCGCGACGAATGGCCCACGGCGCGCGTCGTGGACACGAGCGGGGACGTCCTCCCCGACCAGGCGTGGCTCGAACGGGAACTCGGCCCGGCGCCGTGGTGAGGACAGGCTCGCATTGCTACCGCAACGGGTGGAATCGCCCTAGCCTGAGGGCATGTCGACCGATCCCTCGCTCAGTCACGCCGACGTCGAACCGCATTCCGGCGGCATCTCGGCGAAACTGAACTGGTTGCGCGCCGGTGTGATGGGCGCGAACGACGGCATCGTCTCCACGGCCGGTCTCGTCGTCGGTGTGGCTGCCGCCACCACCGACGAATCGGCCATTCTCACAGCGGGTTTCGCCGGGCTCGCGGCGGGTGCGGTGTCGATGGCCCTGGGGGAGTACGTGTCGGTCAGCGCGCAGCGGGACACCGAGCGGGCGCTGCTGCACAAGGAACGTCGCGAACTCGAGGAGATGCCGGACGCCGAGCTCGAGGAGCTGACCGCACTGCTCGAAGGCAAGGGGATGTCGCGGCCGACGGCACGCACCGCGGCGAAGGAGATGACCGAGCGTGACGCGCTGTCCGCGCACGCCGAGGTCGAACTCGGTATCGACCCCGGGGCGCTGGCGAATCCGTGGGCCGCGGCGTTCTCGTCGGCGGTCGCGTTCACCGTCGGCGCACTCGTGCCGCTGCTCGTGATCGTGCTGCCGCCGGCGGACCTGCGGGTTCCGGTCACCTTCGTGTCGGTGCTCGTGGCGCTGGCCCTGACGGGGTCGGTCAGTGCATGGCTCGGTGGGGCGCGGCGCGGGCGGGCGATGTCCCGCGTGGTGATCGGTGGTGCGCTCGCGATGATCGTGACGTACGCGGTGGGTCTGGCGTTCGGGACCGCGACGGCCTGAGCCGGTGCCGCCTCGCGAAGCGCGGCACCGGACGGTCGTCACTTCTTGCGGCTGATCATGATCGGGCAGGGTGCGTTGTGCAGCAGATTCTGGCTCACCGACCCGAGCAGCGCCCCGGTGAACTGGCTGCGACCGTGGCTGCCCACCACAACGAGCTGCGCGTCCTCGAGCTGCCGCAGGATCACCTTGGCGACGGGACCCCGGTCCACGACGCGGCGGACCTCCACGTCGGGGAATTTCTCGTGCCAGCCGGCGAGAGTCTCGGCGAGGACCGCGGATTCGGACTCGCCCACCGCCTCCCAGTCCACCAGCGTCGCGACCGTGCCGACGCCGAGTGCCGCGTCGCCGATCCACGAGTGCACCGCGACCAGCGGTACACCGAACAGGGCGGCGTACTCGAAGGCGTGCCCGACCGCCGCCGTCGACAGCTCACTGCCGTCGACGCCGACGACGATGGGGCGGGAGTCCGGCAGCGGACGTTCGTTGTCGCCGCGCCACACCACCACCGGGCACGGGGCGTGATTGGCCACGCGCAGCACGGTCGAGCCGAGCAGGAAGTTCTCCACGGCGTTGGCGCCGGTGGCGCCCATCACCACGAGCCGGGCGTCCTCGGCGGCCTCGAGCAGGGAGTTGGCGGCGGGACCCGGCCCCATGAAGCCCTTCACCTCGAGATCCGGATGGTCGGAGCGGATCACGTCGGTGACGTTCGACAGGATCGCCTCGCCGTCCTCGCGGAGCTGGTCGACCATCTGCGACTGGATGAGCACCGCGGCCTCGCTGTAGAAGATCCCTTCACTGGGCAGTGAGTGCACCAGGTGCAGGGGCGCTCGCAGACGCGCGGCGAGGGCGGCCGCCCACCGGGCCGCACTCGTGGCGACGGCGGAACCGTCCACACCCGCTACGACGGCATTCCGGTTGGCAATTGTGCTCATTCGTTCTCCTTCTCGGTGCGTTCTCCGCGCTCGGGGCGCGTGTCGAGTGTTTCACGGAACCAGGACCGCCGCGCCGCCGAAACGGCCCGCGGACAGGTCCTCGAGCGCGTGATCGGCCCGGTCGAGCCCGTACGCGGTGGTGGTGACGTGCAGGTGGTGTTCGTTCGCGAAGCCGAGGAACTCGTGAGCGTCGGAGCGGGTGTTGGCCGTGACGCTGCGCACCTGCCGTTCGCGGAACAGATGCTGCTGATAGTTCAGCGGCGGCACGTCGCTGAGGTGGATGCCGGCGACGGCGAGCGTGCCGCCGGCGTCCAGCGCGGCGAGCGCGGTGGGCACCAGTTCCCCGGCGGGGGCGAACAGGATCGCCGAATTCAGGGGCTCGGGCGGCGCGTCGTACGCGCCTTGTGCCGAGGCCGCGCCGAGGTCCAGAGCGAGCCGACGGGCGGTCTCGCCACGGGTCATGACGTGCACGCGGGCGCCCCGGGCGAGGGCGACCTGCGCGGCGAGATGGGCGCTGCCGCCGAAGCCGTACAGACCGAGCACGCCGCCGTCCGGGACCTCGGCACGCAGTAGTGCCCGATAACCGATGATGCCGGCGCACAGCAGCGGGGCGAGTTCCGCGTCCGAATAGCCGGACGGCAGGGGAAGGGCGAAAGCTGCAGGTACGGTGGCATATTCGGCATATCCGCCGTCCTCGTCCCAGCCCGTGTAGGTGGAATGCGGGCACAGGTTCTCGTCCCCGCGCAGGCAGTACCGGCACCGGCCGCACGTACTGCGCAGCCACGGAATGCCCACCCGGTCACCGATCCGATGCGTGCCGACGTCGCCGCCGACGACCTCGCCGACGACCTCGTGGCCGGGGACGACGTGCGGCCGGTGCACCGGCAGATCTCCCTCGCTCACGTGCAGGTCGGTCCGGCACACCCCGCAGGCGAGGACACGCACCAGCAGTTCCCCGGACGCCGGTTCGGGTATCGGTTCCCGGACCGGCCGCAGCGGATGTTCCGCCGCGGGCCGCGGCCGGTCGACACGCCACGCTCGCATCTGTCCGGGGGTCACGGGTGTCTCCTTCCGTCGTCCGGGCTCAGCATGCCTCTTCCCGATGGTGGTCGGCCAGGGGAGAAGGACCCGGACGGGAGGGGGTCACTTCCACAGCGGCTTCGCTGCTCGGCGCGCCCGCTTCCACGCGCGTTCGAGCTGCGCGACCTGCTCTTCCCCGGATTCGAGCTCGCGCTGGTAGACGATCCCGAGGCCGAAGCTGGACTCGGCGGTGTGGTCCTGCTCGGACACCATGTCGAGCAGGTGCTCGCGCGCGACCACCGAGTCCTGGAACTCACCGAGCAGGTCCTGGAAGTCGTCGAAGTGATCGAGGGCGCGTTCGGCGCGCTTGCGGTGCAGCGGCCGCAGCACCTCGATGGCGTAGCGCATCCGCTTGGCGCCCTTGCGGGCCCGGTGGACGAGTTCGTCCCGTTCGGCGTGCGTGGCTGCCTCCCCGGCATGGCGCACCCGGCGCGAGACCTTCTTCGCGAGCCGCGCCAGCGCACGGTCGAGGTCCTTCGGGCGAACCTGCCGTCGCTCTCGGCCGGGGCCGGACCCGACCGTCCCCGCCGCGAGGCCGTCGATCAGCGCGTCGAGCGCCTCCAGCAGGGCCGCGTAGCGGTCCGAGTCGAGGGCGGCGACGGCCTCGAGCCGGGCCGCGTCCGACCGGGCGGAGAAGTACTCGTCGACTCGGGCGCGGATGGCCTCACGCTGCGCCACCACCGGCACCTCCTCGATCCGGCCCACGATGCGTTCCCACTGCACCTCCAGGTCCCGTGAAGGACTGAGTTTCCTTCCCGTCCAACGTAGTTCTTCGACCAGGCCGTCGTCGATCGCGAACGTTCCCGCATACGTCTGCAGGGCGCTGCGGATCCGGCGCAGGGCCTTGCGCATGCTGTGGACGGCGTCCGGGGCGTCCCGTCGTACGCCGATCTCGGCGAGCTCGAGGGTGCGCAGCTCGCCGCGCAGGTAGTCGCGCAGGTGCCCGGCCGGACCGGGAACCTGCTCCTCGGCCGGCAGCAGATCGGCCAGCGCCCGATGCAACTTGGACGGACTGGGGGCCCGCTCGATTCCGGCTGCGGTCAGCCGCTCCTCGACGGCGTCGAGCAACTCGGTTCCGCCCGACGCGAGCTCGACCTCGATCTCGCGCCATCGCTGCGGTTCGCTGCCCTCCTCCCGCGTCGCGGTGACGTCGTCGACGACGATTTCCGCGAGGCCCCGTCCCTCCTCGTCGATCAGGCGGTGGCGCCACCGCTGCGTGTCCAGCACGGCCGCGAGTACGACGGGACGCGCACGGCGCACTCCGCGCAACAGGGCGAGCAATTCGGCCGGGGGCCGGTCGGTGTCGTCGCCCAGCGGGAAGCGCACCTCCGTCCTGGTGTCCGTGCCGGCGGGGAGTTTCGTGTGCCAGCCGGCGTCGTGCCCTCCCTCACGGCGGCGCAGGGTGATCCCGGCGCGCAGCAATCGCAGGTCGCCGGTGTCGTAGTACCGCGCGGACAGCTGCTGCAGTTCGGGTTCGGGGTGACCGTCGACGCCGGGCAGACCCGACAGGTCCGGCAACTGCTGCCCGTCCCCGGCCGTGTACTTGCGTTCCGATTCCTGAACCGCGTCGATCCTGGGTGGCATGGCCATGCGATTCGACTCCTGTTCCGGCAGGTGCCCTGGGTGTCCTCCGCGCGTCGGCGGCGTCCGTCAGACCACTCTGCCACCCGGTCGACCCCCTGCGCCTGTCGTCGACGATTGCCGCAGCGCCGCACGTCGCCGCGGGGGTGTGTGCGCGGGTCCTTCGACTCTGGCCGACCGCGTGCCCGGCGGGCGATCATCGAATAACCTGGGCCGGGGAGGACGCAGATGAGGATTTTGGTCACGGCGGCGAGCAGACACGGCTCGACCACGGAGATCGCCACGGCTCTCGCGGCCGCCCTGCGCGACAAGGGGGCGCGCGTCGACGTCGTCGCCCCCGAGCAGGTCGACGCCGTGGACGGCTACGACGCGGTGGTCCTCGGCAGTGCCGTCTACCTCGGGCACTGGCTGCACCCCGCGAAGTCTTTCGTCGACCGGCACGCCGCCGCCCTCCGCGAGCGCGCGGTCTTCCTGTTCTCCTCGGGCCCGATCGGCGACCAGGACCGGCCCGTGAACAGGCCGTACGATGCCTCCCACGCGTCGGAACGCACCGGCGCGCGGGAGCACCGGATGTTCGCCGGGAAGCTGGATCCGGAGGTCCTCGGCGCCGGCGAACGCGTGGTCGCCCGCATGACCGGAGGGCGCACAGGGGACTTCCGGGACTGGGACGCGATCGGAACCTGGGCTGCGCAGATCGTCGAGTCCGTGGAGCGGCAGGCGGTCGAATCGAGCGGCTGGGGGAGAGACAGCGATGGTTACTGAGATCCGCCCGGACGCCGCGACGATCCGCGATGCGGTCGAGTCGGCGTGCCGGGCGCCGTCTCTGCACAACAGCCAGCCGTGGCGCTGGGAGTGGACGGGCGGACGACTCGAACTGTATGCCGTGGCCGAGCGGATGCTCGGCCACACCGATCCCAGTGGCCGGCAGCTGGTCCTCGGTTGCGGGGCGGCGCTGCACCACGCCCGCGTGGCGCTGTCCGCCGCGTCGTGGATCCCCACGGTGACCCGGCTTCCGGACCCGTCGCGGCCGGACCTGCTGGCCGTGCTCGACTTCGACCGGCCGCACACGGTCGACGCCCGTGACGCGGCCCTCGCCCTCGCGATCGAGGCCCGGCACACCGACCGGCGGCCGTTCGCGGCGCCCACGACCCTGCGCGAGAGCCTGGTGGACCTGGAGAACGCCGCCCGGCGGGAGGGCGCATCGCTGTCGATCCTCGACGCCGGGGCTCGTTCGGACCTCGCCCGGGCGTCGGAGCTGAGTGCGGCGATCCGCGAAGGCGACGACGCCTACCGGCAGGAGCTGGCCTGGTGGACCGGACGCGCGGATCCCGGCGACACCGGCGTTCCGGCATCCGCGCTGCTCGACGAGGAGGCCGCCGGGGACGTCGACGTTGCGCGCCGATTCCCCACGGGCGCAGGGAGTTTGGACACGGTGCAGCCGAAGGTGGACGCGTCGGCGCTGGCGGTGCTCAGCACCCGGAGCGACGAGCGGATCGACTGGCTGCGAGCCGGGGAGGCGATGTCTGCGGTGCTGCTCGAAGCCACCGCGGCACACCTGGCGACGTGCCCGCTCACCCACGTGACGGAAATCGAGGCCAGCCGGGGCATCGTGCGCACGGCGACGGCACGGACCGGGGAGGTCGCAGGATTCCCCCAGGTGGTGATCCGGCTGGGGGCGCGCAGCGCCCGCGGGCTGCCCACCACGTCGCGGCGTCCGGTCGACGAGGTCTTCGTCGACCGGAGCGGAGGGGACGGATAGTCCCGGCCGGACGGGTGGGTCAGTCGGACGGGTTGCGGTACATCTCGGCGAGTTCCCGGGCGCGATCTCCCGGCGACCAGTCCACGTCGCGACCTTCCAGCTGGGCTTCGAGGACCTCGAATCCGGCGTGCCAGTCGGCACCGTGTGCGTAGGCCGAGTCCTCGTCCTCGACGGTGTGCGTGAGCGTCAGCCAGCAGCCGCCGGAACCGTCCGGTACCAGCTCCCAGTGCAGCACCTCGGCGTCCCACATGTATTCGAGGATGCGTCCGGGGTGCACGGCGATGACGGTGCCCGTGGCGGTGTGGTCGGCGGGCAGCCCGAGGCGCTCGGCCTGCTGCTCGGTGGCATGGAAGACGAGTTGGGCACCGGGGGTCAGATCCAGCTCCACTCGGGCCGGGAACCAGGCGCGCAGGTACTCGGGGTCGGTGATGACCCGCCATACGCGGTCCGGGGGATGGGCGAAGGCATGCTGGAAGCGCAGGGCGACGCGGCCGTCGTAGGTGCGCGAAACGATGCCGTTATCCATGGGGTCCTCCAAGACGTGAGCCCGCGCGATCAGCGGGGTCCTGGTGTGCTGTGCCTCCATGCTGCCAGGTTTCGTGCGCTGACGAAGCGGGTCCGTCGACCTGTGTACGGATCGTCGAACTCCACCGCGCGGGCCAGCAGCTGCAGTGGACTCGAATAGTCTTGGGGCGCAACATCGTATGCGGTCGGATAGAGGTTGTCGCCGAGGATCGGCAGACCGAGGGAATTCATGTGGACGCGCAGCTGGTGCGTCTTGCCGGTGCGTGGCAGCAGGCGGTAACGGCCCAGCCCGGCGTCCGTTCCGAGCAGTTCGACCCGGCTGAGAGCATTGATCTCGCCCGGCACCTCGCGCGCCTGCAGCACACCCCGTTCCTTGACGATCCGGCTGCGCACCTCCCGCGGAAACCGCATACCGGGCGCATGCCGGGCCACGGCCTCGTACTCCTTGTCCACCCGCCGGGCGTCGAAGAGCGACTGGTAGGCCCGGCGGGCGCCGGCGTGGACGGTGAACACCAGCACGCCCGCCGTCAGCCTGTCGAGCCGGTGCGCCGGACTCAGTTCCGGCAGGTCGAGTTCGCGGCGCAACCGCACCAGTGCGGTCTCGGCCACCCACGACCCGCGCGGCGTCGTGGCCAGGAAGTGCGGCTTGTCCACCACCAGGAGGTGCTCGTCACGGTGCAGCACGTCGATCTCGAACGGCACTCGCTCCTCGACCGGCGGATCGCGGTACAGGTACACGAATCGGCCCGCTGCGTACGGGGTGTCTTCGGTGATCGTCGTGCCCGCACCGTCGACGACCTCACCGGCTGCGATCTTCTCGCGCACGCGGGCGACGTCCGCGGGGAACCGCGCCGACAGGAACTCCGCCACCGTCGCCCAGGAGCCGCCGTCGGGCAGGCGCAGGCGGGTCGGATTCAGGCCGTCGCGGACGGGTAGCGGAGCGCGGCGCACCCCCGCACGGTAACTGTTTCCGTCAACCGTCCGCGCAGCGGCCGGGGTATGGCGACACTGGTGTCGGAACAACCGGGTGGGACGAGACGAGGAGCGGGCAATGGACGATGCGCCGATCGTGGTCGGTATCGACGGATCGGCGCCCGCGCGCGCCGCGCTGCAGTGGGCGGCCGCCGAGGCCGCCGCCACGGACGTGCCGCTGCTGCTCGTCTCGAGCGCGAACGCCGGTGGGATCGGCGCCTCGTCGCCGTTCGTCGACGAACTGCGTTTCACGGCCCGACGTAACCTGGCCTCCGCCACCGAGTCCGTGCAGCGGGAGCACCCGGACCTGTCCGTCCGCACCGAACAGTCGAGCCTGGTGGCCGCGCAGGCGCTGCTCGGGCACTCCAGCCGGGCGCGGATGCTCGTCCTCGGCCGGCGTGGGCTCGGCGAATTCACCGGCGGTCTGGTCGGATCGGTGACCTCGGCGGTGGTCGCGCATGCGCGCTGCCCCGTCGCGGTGATCCCGGGCCCCGACGAGGCCGGACGCGGGGCGAACGGTCCCGTCGTGGTCGGCGTCGACGGTTCGCGGGCGAGCCTGCACGCCCTCGACGTCGCTTTCGAGGCCGCCGACCGCTACGGGGTGCCGCTGGTGGCGGTGCACGCCTGGTCGGATCGTGACCTCGTCGACGTCGTGGCCGGCACGCCCGGAGCGACGTGGGACGACGTCGGCCGGCAGGAGAGCGTCGTGCTCGCCGAGTCCCTCGCCGGGCGCGCGCAGGACTATCCGAACGTCGAGGTGGAACGGGTCGTGGTGCGGGACCGGCCCGTGCGCCACCTGCTCGAGCGGGCGGAGAACGCCCGATTGCTGGTCGTCGGCAGCCGCGGCCGCGGCGGCTTCGAGGGCATGCTGCTCGGCTCGACCAGCCGGGCACTGCTGCACACGACGCCGTGCCCGCTGCTCGTCGTCCGGCGCAGTTAGCGACTACTCCGGCCGGGTCTGCTCGTCCGGCGGGGGAGTGCGACGGATGGGCAGGCCGAGAGCGCTGCGATCGCAGGCCCGCACCAGGTCGGTCGCCGTGACGATGCCGACGAGGCGGTCTCCCGACACGACGGCCACGAGGTCGAGCCCCGGCCGCAGCAGCACCCGGCTCGCGACCTCGGCGAGCGAGGCGTCGGCCGGTACGCGCGCCGACGCGGGCAGCGGCCGGGCCCGGTCCGCGACGGTGACCACCGTGCGTTCGCCCTCGGGGACGGGCGTCAGGTCGGACAGCGACACCACGCCGGTGGGCCGGTTCGCGTCGTCGACCACGGGGAACACCCGGTGGTGCGTACCGCGGGCCGCGACGGCGAGGAGCTGCGCCACGCTCGCACGCCCCGGCGCGGTCACCGGCGACGCCGTCATGACGTCACCCACCCGGGTGTCGCCGAGCTGGTGCCTCAGCGAGGCGTTCGCCAGCTCGGCGTTGGCTGCGGTCCGCAGGAACCACCCGAGCAGCATCATCCACAGGCCGCCCGCGCTGCCGAGGGCGAGTGTCTCGGCGGCGCCGAGCAGGATCAGCGCCAGCCCCACCGCACGGCCGGAGCGTGCGGCGCCGCTCGCGGCGGCGAGCCGGTCGCCGGTGCGGCGCCACAACACCGCCCGCACGACGCGCCCACCGTCCAGCGGCGCACCGGGCAGCAGGTTGAACACGGCGAGCACCAGGTTGGTCGCGCCGAGCCAGCCGATCGTCGCGGTCACCAGCGCCGGGACGGGCGGACCGAGGAACGAGGCCGCCGCCAGCGCCACGACGCCGATCACGACGCTCGTGAGCGGTCCGGCCAGCGCGATCCGCAGATCGGCCTTCGGGTTCGGCGGTTCGTCGCGCAGTTCGGACACCCCGCCGAGCAGCCACAGGGTGATGCCGTCCACTCCGACTCCGTAGCGGCCGGCCACCACCGAGTGCGCGAGCTCGTGGGCGAGCAGCGATACCAGCAGGCCCAGGGCCGCGGCGACGCCCGCGATCCAGAACTGTGTGGCGCTCGGACCGCTGATCCGCGCGGGCAGGATCGTCGCGGCCAGCAGCCACGACAGCAGCCCGAGGGTCGCGAGCAGCGACCAGTGGGCTCGGATCTCTATCCCCGCGACCCGGCCGAGCCGGACCGATCCGCGCAGCATCGTCAGACCCCCGGTCGGCAGATCATGGTCGGGCACGGCGCGTGGTGCAGCAGCGCCTGACTGGTCGAGCCAAGGAGCAGGCCGCCGAGCAGGCCCCGGCCGTGGCTGCCGACGACGCTCAGCTGAGCCTGTTCCGCCAGTCTCAGCAGCAGGTGCCGGGCGCCGATCTGCTCGACGATCTCGGTGACCGGCACGTCCGGGTACCGTTCCCGCTGCCCGGCGAGACATTCGGACAGCAACGCCGTCTCCTCGACCTCGACGACCGCCCAGTCGATCAGTTCCAGCGCCGCGGTGCGGTTCGCGACCTCGCCGGCGCCCCACGCGTGGGCGGCGAGGACGCCCACCCCGAGCGCCGCCGCCAGGTCGAACGCAGCGGTGACCAGTGGGCCGGCGTCCGCGCTGCCGTCGATGCCGACCAGCACCGGCCGGCGGTCCGTGCCCGGTTCGGGTGCCGGATCGCCCCGCCAGAGGACGACTGGACACGTGGACCGGTGGGCGACGCGCAGCGCGATGGAACCGGTGAGCAGCGACCCGAGCGCACCCGTGCCGGTGGCGCCGAGCACCAGTATCCGGCTGCGGTCGCCGTGTTCGAGCAGCGCCAGATCGGGCGGGCCCGGATGGACGGTTGTGACCACCTCGAGATGCGGGTGCTGCCGGCGCAGCTCGGCCGCGGTGTCGTCGAGCAGTTCGCGACCCGACTCGGCGAGGCGCTGGGTGTATTGGGCTCGCGCGCGCAGCGCGGCGTCACTGAAATAGTTCCGGGGGCCGGGCAGCGCGTGGACGAGCTGGAGGTCGGTGCCGAGCCGTTCGGCGACGGCCGCGGCCCAGGTGGCGGCGTGTTTCGCGGCGTCCGAGCCGTCGATTCCGACCGTGACGGGCGGCTTGCCGAGGTCGCTGCTCATTGCGCCTGCCTTTCGGTTCGGCTTTGCTCCATAACGATTATGTGCAAGCCTCGTACGGGCCGACGTGGACCTCTACCGTGTTGTTGCGTAACTGTCGGGGCCCCAGTTGTTGTTGATACAGATGTGCTGATGGAGCCTGGTGTGACTAATACTTCCAGAACCAAGGCCGGACCTCGGGGGGTTCGGACCCTCGTCCGATTCCTGATCGCGGCGCTGGTGCTACCGCTCGCCGTGGCCTTCGCCGGCGCAGGAACCGCGTCGGCGGACCCGTACTCCCGCCTGCGGGAGCACTGGGTGCCCGCGCCCGGCGGTGTCGGCCAGATCAAGGTCCGCATCTGGCTGGCGAACAACGGCAGCAACAAGGCCATGTACCTGCTCGACGGTCTGCGCGCCACCAACGACGTGAGCGGGTGGGAGCACGAGACGAACGCCGCGTGGCTGTCCGACCACGGCGTCAATGTCGTGATGCCGGTGGGCGGTCAGTCCAGCTTCTACACGGACTGGTATGCGCCGAGCAACCTCAACGGTCAGCGCTACACCTACAAGTGGGAGTCCTTCCTCACCGAGAATCTGCCGGACTTCCTTGCCGGCACGTACGGCATCGACCGGTCCAGCAACGCCGTCGTGGGCCTGTCGATGGGCGGCAACGCGGCGCTGATCCTCGCGGCCTATCACCGGGACCAGTTCCGGTTCGCCGGCTCCATGTCCGGTTACCTGAACCTGTCCGCGCCGGGCATGCGTGAGGCGATCCGCCTGGCGATGCTCGACTCCGGTGGTTACAACGCAGACTCGATGTGGGGCCCGCCGTGGAACTCGGCGTGGCTGCGCAACGATCCGTTCGTCGCCGCGCCCAGCATGCGGGGGCTGCCGATGTGGATCTCCGCGGGCAGCGGCCTGCCCGGCCAGCACGATCGGCCGAACTCCGCGATCGGCGTGTTCAACACGGGCAACGCGATGGGACTCGAGGCGCTCGCCCTGGCACAGAACCGCGCGTTCCAGGTGCGGTTGGCGACGTTGGGCATCAACTCCGCCCACTTCGACTTCCCGGCCGCCGGTACCCACACGTGGGGCTACTGGCAGGACCAGCTGTGGGCGATGCTGCCCATGATGAAGTCCTCCATCGGTGCCTGAACGGTTCTCCCCGCCGGCACCGGGCGCCCTGCAGGGCCGCACCTTCGTGGTGACCGGGGCGAACAGTGGCCTCGGTGAGGCCACTGCCCGGGCGCTCGGCGCCGCCGGTGCCGACGTGGTGCTCGCGTGCCGGAACGTCGCCCGGGGTGAGGCGGTCGCGGCGGAGATCGGTTCCCGCGCGCAGGTGCGACGGCTCGATCTCGCCGACCTGGCGTCGGTGCGGGAGTTCGCGGCGGGCATCGAAACCGTCGACGTGCTCGTCAACAACGCGGGCGTGATGGCCGTGCCGCTGAGCCGCACGGCGGACGGTTTCGAGATGCAGATGGGCACCAACCACCTCGGGCACTTCGCGCTGACCGGACTGCTGCTCGATCGGCTCACCGATCGGGTGGTGACGGTCTCGAGCGTGAGTCACCGGTTCGGCCGCATCCACCTCGACGACCTGAACTGGGAGCGCCGGCGGCACTACAGCCGTTCCCTGGCGTACGCGGAGTCCAAGCTGGCGAACCTGATGTTCAGCCTCGAACTCGGCCGGCGGCTGGCGGCCGCCGGCTCGCCGCTGCGGGCCGTGGCCGCGCACCCGGGCTACGCGGCCACCGAGGTCGGCACGCACACCGGGACGTGGTTCGACCAGTTGTTCCGACTCGGGAAGAAGGTGCTCGAACGCACCGCGGCCGAGGGCGCCGAATCCGTGGTGGTGGCCGCCACCGATCCGGACGTGACCGGCGGTTACATCGGCCCGGACCGCTTCTTCGAGTTGTACGGGCCACCGACCGTGGCCGCCTACAGCCGGCAAGCCGCGGATCCGGAGGCGGCCCAGCGGCTGTGGGAGCTGTCGGAGCAGCTCACGGGCGTGCGGTTCGACCTGTAGCGAACGGCGCCGGCCGGGGCACCGCTCCGGGGCGCGGTTTCTTCCCCCGCATGCTCCGCTCACCGTAGGGTGGCCGACATGACGGCTTGGACCACACGCGACATCCCGAAGCAGGACGGCCGCACCTTCGTGGTGACCGGGGCGAACAGCGGGCTGGGCGCGGTGGCCGCCCGCGCCCTCGGGGCGGCGGGAGCGCGGGTGGTGCTGGCGTGCCGGAACGTGGCAGCAGGCGAAGCCGTCGCCCGGGAGATCGGGACCGCCGCGCAGGTCCGGCGCCTCGATCTGGCCGACCTGGCATCGGTGCGTGAATTCGCCGCGGGTGTCGACGAGGTCGATGTGCTGGTCAACAACGCCGGTGTGATGGCGGTGCCGCTGCGTCGTACTGCCGACGGATTCGAGATGCAGATCGGAACCAACCATCTCGGCCACTTCGCCCTCACCGACCTGCTCCTCGAACGCGTCACCGACCGGGTGGTGACGATGTCGAGCATCATGCACCGGATCGGTCGCATCGATCTCGAGGACCTGAACTGGGAGTACCGCCGCTACGACCGGTGGCTGGCGTACGGGCAGTCGAAACTGGCCAACCTGCTGTTCACCCAGGAGCTGCAGCGCAGGCTTGCCGAGCGGCAGTCCCCGGTCGTGGCGGTGGCCGCCCACCCGGGGTACTCGTCGACGAACCTGCAGTCGCACACCGAGTCGATCCAGGACCTGTTCCTGGGCGTGGCGAACAGGCTGGTGGGGCAGTCCGCCCAGACCGGCGCGCTACCGCTGCTGTATGCCGCCACCGCGCCCGGCGTCGAGCCCGGCGGGTACTACGGTCCGGGCGGACTGTTCGAGATGCGGGGGAGTCCCGAGCGTGTCGAGTCCAATTCGCGCTCGCACGACGAGGCCGTAGCCCGTGGACTCTGGGAGTTGTCGGCGAAGCTGTGCGCGCCGGCCGGATAGCGGCAGCGAGTCAGTCCGAGACGCGCCGGATGTAGAGCAGCCGGTCGCCGGTTACGACCGTCTCCACCTCGGGGGACCCGACCCGCAGCAGGCGGCCGTTGCGTTCGACGCCCAGGACGATATCCGGCAGGTGCCGCGGTGAGCCGCCGACCTCGTCGGCTTCGACTTCGCGTTCGGCGATTGCGAAGCCTTCCTCCGGAGTGAGCAGATCCTCGATCATCTCCACGACATTCGGGGTGAGCGTGGCGGCTCCGAGCAGCCGGCCCGCGGTTTCGGAGGAGATGACCACGGTGTCGGCGCCGGACTGACGGAGCAGGTGCGTGTTCTCCGACTCGCGGATGGCCACGACGATCTTGGCCGTGGGGGCAAGTTCGCGAGCGGTGAGGGTGACGAGCACCGCGGCGTCGTCGCGGTTGGCGGCGACGACGATCGAGTCGCAGTGCGGCACCCCGGCCAGGCGCAGCACATCGGACTTGGTCGCCGAGCCCTGCACGGTGACCAGGCCCCGGCCGTTGGCGGCGTCGAGCACCACCGGGTCGGTGTCCACGACGACGATGTCCGAGGGCGCGGCGCCGTCGCCGAGCATGGCATCGACTGCGGTGCGGCCCTTGGTGCCGTAACCGACGACCACAGTGTGGCTGCGCACCCGGTGTCTCCAGCGTTGGATGCGGAAGGTCTGGCGGGAACTTTCGGTCAGGGCGGAGAGGGTGGTGCCGACCAGGACGATCAGGAAGAAGATCCGCAGCGGGGTGATGACCAGGACGTTGACCAGGCGGGCCTGGGGTGTGAGGGGAGTGATGTCGCCGTAGCCGGTGGTCGAGAGCGACACCGTCGCGTAGTAGATGCAGTCCAGCAGCGACAGCTCGTTGTCCTGGGTGTCGGAGTAGCCGTCGCGGTCCAGGTAGACGACGAGCACCACCAGCGCCAGGGCGATCAGGGCGTATCCGATCCGGCGCACGATCGCGCGGCCCGGACTGGTCTGCAACTGCGGCACCCGCAGGATGCCCACCAGTGCGAAATCGGGTCGCTCGGTCAAGTTGTCGGAACGGCTGAATCGCGCCCGGAGTGTGCTACCGGGCACGGCCGGCGCCGTTCGGTGCCGCGGCCCGGCCGGGGTCCGGGATCGCCTGGTGCGCTGTCGGAGACATCGTCAGCAGCCTACGTCGTTCCGATGCCGTCAGGTCAGTTCGCTGAAGCGCTCGGTGTTGCGGACCTGGCCGGAGACGATGATGGTGTCGTCCGGTGCCAGCACGGTGTCGGCGGTGGCGTAGGTGAAGCCTTCGCCGGGGCGCTTGATCGCCACGACGGTGACACCGAAGTCGGTGCGGACGGCGGTGTCGCCGAGGCGCCGGCCGATCGCGAATGCGGGCGGGGTGGTCTTGACCATCGCGAAACCGTCGTCGAATTCGATGTAGTCCATCATCCGGCCGCGGACCAGGTGGGCCACGCGCTTGCCCATGTCGTGTTCGGGCCGGACGACGTGGTGCACCCCGATCTGGGTGAGGATCTTCGCGTGCGCGTTGCTGATCGCTTTGGCCCATATGTTGGGCACGCCCAGGTTGATCAAGGCGGAGGCGGTGAGCAGGCTGGCCTCGAGGTCGGAACCGATGCCCACGACGGCGCGCCCGTACTCGTGCACCGACAGTTGCCGCAGCGATTCTTCGTCGGTGGTGTCGGCGACCACGGCATGGGTCAGGCGGTGCGCGACCTTCTGCACCACGGTATCGCTGGCATCGATGCCGAGGACCTCGGTGCCCTGGCTCATCAGCTCGAGCGCGAGCGACTTGCCGAACCGCCCGAGCCCGAGCACGACCACCACGTCGGAGGTAGCTTTCCTAGCCAATGAAGGGCCTTTCTTCCGGAAGTTCGTACCGTCGGCCGCGTTCACGGGCGGCGAGGGCGCTGACGAGGGTGATCGAGCCGATCCGGCCCAGATACATCAACCCCACCAGGATGAGCTGACCCCAGACCGGCAGTTGCGCCGTGATCCCGGTCGACAGCCCGACCGTGGCGAACGCGGAGGTGACCTCGAACAGCAGGACGTCGAGACCGAACGAGGTCCCCGCCAACAGGGCGATGGTCGGCACCATCACCAGGGCGACACCGATCAGGGCCACCGACAGCGCCTGACGCTGCACCCGGGTGTCGATGCGCCGGTCGAACACGGTCACCGAACGTTCACCGCGGACCTCGGCCGCGATGACGAACAACAGCAGCACGAAGGTGGTCACCTTGATGCCGCCGGCGGTGCCGCCGCTGCCGCCTCCGATGAACATCAGCACGTCCGTCACCAGGAGGGTGGCGGGGTCCATCTGGCCGTAGTCGACGCTGTTGAACCCCGCGGTGCGGGGCATGGCGCCCTGGAACGCGGCGACGAGCACCTTCTGGCCGAAGTCGTAGTGCTGCAGCGTGCGGGTCCATTCGAGCACCAGCACCAGCACCGGTCCCACCACCAGCAGGACCGCGGTGACGGTCAGGGTCAGCCGGGTGTGCAGGCTCCAGCGGTGGCTGCGGCCGCGCAGGTGCCGGGTCACTTCGAACAGGACCGGGAACCCGATGCCGCCCAGGACGACCGCGACCATGAGCGGCACACAGATCCAGGGATCGTCGGCGAAGCCGATGATGTTGTCGCTGTAGAGGGCGAACCCGGCGTTGTTGAACGCCGAGACGGAGTGGAACACCCCCAGCCACACCGCACGCAGGGGTGGTTCCTCGTAGCCGAGCGCGAACCGCGCTGCCAGCGCCCCCGCGGTGACCGCTTCGATGAGCACGCTCATCCGCACGACGCCGACGACGACCGAGCGGACGTCGCCGAGTCCGGACGCACGCACCTCGGCGGCGGTGTTCAGCCGGGCCTTGAGGCCGATGCGGTTCGCGAGCAGCAGGCCCACGAGCGAGGCCATGGTCATGATCCCGAACCCGCCGGCCTGGATCAGGGCGAGGATGACGCCCTGACCGAAGCCGGACCAGTGGGTGGGTGTGTCGACGACGATCAGCCCGGTCAGGCACATCGCCGAGGTCGCGGTGAACAGGGCGTCGACGACGGAGGCCGCGGCGTCGGGCTGGCGCGCCGCGGGTGTGAGGAGCACGGCCGTGCCGACGGCGATCGCTGCGGCGAAGCTCAGCGCCACGACCCGCACCGGGGTCAGCGTCGCCCGCGTCGCCAGCCGCCGCAGCAGCAGGGACGGTGCATATGCGCCGGCGGGTGTTCTCACCCGGAGGAGACTAGCCCCGCCTCGGGCCGCCGGGGAACCGGATGGCGATGACCGGAATACGGACTCCCGCCGTCTCCTCGTGCCACCGACCGGCGACGGACGTCACCGGTCCCGGGATCGGCGGGGCGCCGGCTCGCGTTCGTCCTGATCCCCGGCGAGCAGACCACGGACCCGTTCGCCCGCGGAGTCCAGGGCACCTCTCGTCTTGTGCGCGGCGGCCTTCTCCGTGAGTTTGCCGGCCGGGCCGCCGACGATGTCCGTCAGGCCTTTCGGCTCGGTGGTGGAGATCTCGAGCCTGTTGACCGCCTCGGCGAAACGCAGGTAGGTGTCCACGCTCGCCACCACCACCCGGGCGTCGATCGTGATGATCTCGATGCCCACGAGCGAGACGCGGACGAATGCGTCGATGACGAGGCCCTTGTCGAGGATGGTGTCGATGACGTCGGCGAGGCCGGACGAGTTCGGCCTCGCCATCGTGCCGCCGCCTCCGCCTCCGGATTGGATGGTCATGATCCGCGCTCCTTGCCTGTTGTTCGACAATTCGCGTGCCGCCGGCCGCGCGGGGGAGGGCTCTCGTGGGGCGGTGCGCGTGCAAGGGCTATAGCCGCACGCTCCCGAGTCGAAACCCGCCCGTCGCCGGCAATTCGGCCGGAATTGACCGAAACAAATACCGTTCGACCGGTTTTTTGGTATGGTCGTCGCAGGCCGGGATCCGGCAGCGGAGAGCCCGGGCCTCGGGGTCTCCGCGTCGTCCGGGATTGGACGAGGGGTAGTCCGGGACGACGCGGAGACGTCCCCACCTCCGGTGCGTCACGTGTGCCTCCGCGCGGAGATGGCCGGGTTACCGCACACGCGCGACGTTTCGGTACCACGATGGGGGCATGCAGGTGATGAGCCTTCCCGAGGCGCTGTTCGTGCTGCTCGAAACTCCGTCGCGTCCACTGCACCTCGGGGCTCTCGTCTTGTTCGAACCCCCGCCGGACGCCGGGGACGATCATGCCCGCCGCATGTACGAGGACCTGCTCACCCACGACGAGGTGGCGGACCCGCTGCGGCGGCGCCCGGTCCGGACCCTGCGCGGGGCCGGCTACCCGTTGTGGTCGCGTCCCGAGGACGTCGACCTGGGATTCCACGTGCGCCACACCGCCGTTCCCGGCTCGGGTTCGATGAGCGACCTGCTGGCCCTCGTCTCCCGGCTCCACGGGTCCCCGCTCGACCCGCTCCGCCCGATGTGGGAGGTGTACGTCATCGAAGGACTCGACGACGGGCGCACCGCGATGTACGCGAAGATCCACCTGTCCCTCGCCGACGGTCCGGCCGGCCTGCGCCTGCTGCACCGGAGCATGTCCACCGACCCCGAGGCCCGCGACTGTCCTGCGCCGTGGAGTCCGGAGGTGGTCGCCCCCCGGGCTCGGCTGTCTGCACTGCCCACGTCGTGGCTGCGCGCCGGATTGCGCGCGGGCACGGAAGTATTCGCGATGACCCCGGAGATCGGCAGGCTCGTCACGGACGGCGTGCGCCGGCACCGGGTGGCGCTGCCCTGGCAGACACCGCCCACGATCTTCAACGTCGCGGTGGGCCGGGGCCGGACCTTTGCGGCGCGTTCCTGGCCCATCGAACGGCTCCACGCGGTTGCGACGGCGGCCGGCACCACGATCGACGCCGTCGTGCTCACGATGTGCGCCGGCGGCTTGCGCGCCTATTTGTCCGAGCGGTACGCGCTCCCGGAGTCACCGCTGACCGCGATGCTTCCGGTGCCGATGAACCTCGGTGGGGCCGCGGTCGGCCCCGGCGGTCGTGAACCCGGCGTGGGAGCGATGGTGATCGGCCTGGCCACCGTCGAACCCGATCCTGCGGTGCGGCTCGCCCGGATCGCCGACTCGCTCGTCCACGCCGACCGGGTGGTCACCGCGCTCAGCGGCACCCAGTTTCTGATGCTCAGCGCGCTGTCGCTGAGCCCGCTCGCGCTCGAGCCGGTGCGGCGGTTCGTCGACGAGATCCCGCCGCCGTTCAACGTGCTGATCTCGTACCTGCCCGGCCCTTCGCGCATCCGCTACTGGAACGGTGCCCGGATGACCGGCATCTACCCCGTGCCTGCGGTGCTGAACGGTCAGGCGCTGAGCATCACCCTCACGGGGTACGACGGCCGGCTCGATCTCGGGGTGGTCGGCGACCGTCATGCCGTGCCCGCCCTCGACGGGCTGGTCGGACTCCTCGAGGGTGCGCTCAGCGAACTGGAGAGCGCTGTGGGTACCCGGCCGCGGTGAAGCCGGCCGGCTCGACAGGGTGCCCGCCCCTGCCGATCTGCCCGAGCAGGTCCAGGGTGCGCAGATAACGACGGACGAGATCGCCGGCCGACAGATCCGCCTCCGCTGCCTCGCGCAGCGCCGTGGACACCCCGTCGCCCCGGGCCCACCGCTGGATCGCCCGCATTGCCACCGGGTCCGGTTCGGGGCTCGCGGGCAGGCCGTGCCGGCGCTCGGCGTCCGACACCTCCCGCCACAGCCGGACCGTCGCACGGTAGGCGGCGTCGACGCCGGCCGTGAGGGCCCCACCGCCGGGAGCCGGACGGCGCGATTCGCCGAGCACGCTCGACACGACGGCGGCCAGCTCCGCCGGGTCGAGGCCCGCCCACACGCCGGTCCGCAGGCACTCGGCAACGAGAAGGTCGCTGCCGCAATAGATCCGGCCCAGAATCCGGCCGTGGTCGGTGACCACTGCCTCGCCGGAATACGGATCGGACAGCAGGTATCCGCGTTCGTCGAGCAGTCCGAGGACCCGGTCGAACGTGCCCACCAGCCGGCCGGTGGCGGCCGCGACCTGTCCGCGCAGCACATCGGTGTCGGCGGCCAGTGCCCGCCGGCGTTCGGCGACGGCGATCAGGCGTTCCCGATCGGGGTACCGGTGACCGGGGTGCGAACGCACGGCCCGCGCAAGCGCGGTCACCGCGTCGGCGGTCCCGGTGGTGCGCGCGACGGCCAACCGTTCCCGCAACTGCTGGTACTCGGCGAAACCCTCGGCGTCCCCGAGTTCGTCGTCGAGCAGACGCAGCGTCGCGGCGTTCGTCGTCGCGGCGGAGGCGAGCGCGGCCACCGAATGCTCCGCCTGGAACTGGGCGAAGGATCGCCCCAGCAGGTCCCGGGCTCCGGCGACACCGAGCCTGTCGACGAGGTTGACGGCGGTGTTGTAACCCACCCGCAGGGAGCTGTTGAGCGGATAGGTGCGGGTGGAGGCGAGTCCCGCGACGGTGGCCGGCTGCACCTCGGGGCTCCACAACACGACCGCGTGCCCCTCCCGATCGACGCCGCGACGGCCGGCCCGTCCCGTCAATTGGGTGTACTCCCCGGCGGTGAGCCGGACCGGTCCCGCGGCAGTGTGCTTGACGAGGCGTTCGAGCACGACGGTCCGGGCCGGCATGTTGACGCCCACGGCGAGGGTCTCCGTGGCGAAGACGATCCGGACGAGGCCGAGGCCGAACAGTTCCTCCACGGCATGCCGGAAGACCGGCACCATGCCCGCATGGTGGGCGGCGAAGCCGCGTTCGAGCCCGTCGAGCCAGTCGGCGAATCCGAGCGCATCGAGGTCGGCGGGGGAGACCCCGGCCGTGTGCCGGTCGACGATGCGGCGGATGCGGGTGACGTCGGCGGCCTCGGTGAGCCGCAGCGACGAACGCAGGCATTCGGCGACGGCCTCGTCGCAGCCGCTGCGGCTGAAGCGGAACCAGATCGCCGGCAGCAGCGATTCGGCTTCGAGCCGCGCCACGAGTTCGGGCCGGTCGACGCCGGCCGGTCCGGGCGTGGCCGAGCGGCGACGCCGGCGTCGGGACGACACCGCGGGGGCGGCGTCGACGAGCTGGCGATGCGCGACGTACCGCACGAGATTCTCGTCGACCGCCCCGGTGGTGGGGGAGAACAGGTCGAACAGCCGCCCGCCGGCGAGCACGTGCTGGTGCAGCGGTACCGGTCGGGTCTCCTCGACGACGACGGTGGTCGCCCCGCGGACGAGGCCCAGCCACGCGCCGAACTCCTCGGCGTTGCTGACCGTCGCCGACAGGCTCACCAGCCGCACGGGGGCGGGGAGGTAGAGGATGGCCTCCTCCCACACCGCCCCGCGTTCGCGGTCGGCGAGGTAGTGCACCTCGTCCATCACGACGTGGGTGAGCCCGTCGAGCAGGGGCGAGCGGCCGTGCAGCATGCTGCGCAGTACCTCGGTGGTCATCACCACGACGGGTGCGTGCGGGTCGATGGAGACGTCGCCCGTGAGCAGCCCCACCTGCTCGTCCCCGAGCCGCGCGACCAGATCGGCGTACTTCTGGTTGCTCAGGGCCTTGATCGGGGTGGTGTAGAAGCACTTGCCGCCCGCGGCGAGCGCGAGGTGGACGGCGAACTCGCCGACGACCGTCTTGCCGGCTCCGGTGGGGGCGCACACGAGCACGTCCCGATCCTCGTCGAGGGCGCGGCAGGCGCGGACCTGGAAGTCGTCGAGGGTGAATCCGAGTCCCGCGGTGAACTGCGCGAGCCGCGGCCCGTCCTGCCTGCACACGCACTCCACGCTACGCGTGCCCGCCGGCGGGCCGCGCTCGTGTCAGTCCTCGGTGACCTCGAGCTCCACCTCGACGTTGCCGCGGGTGGCGTTCGAGTACGGGCACACCTGATGGGCCTTCTCGGTCAGTTCGAGGGCCTGTGCGCGCGGCACGTGGGGGAGGGACACCTCGAGGGTGACCTTCAGACCGAAGCCGCCGCCGTCGGTACGGCCGATGCCCACGCGTGCTCCGACCGCCGAGTCGGCGACGTCGGCCTCGTCCTGCCGGGCGACGAGCTGCAGCGCCGAGTGGAAGCAGGCAGCGTACCCGGCGGCGAAGAGCTGCTCGGGGTTGGTGCCCTTGC
The DNA here is from genome assembly GCF_057367935.1 of Rhodococcus sp. NS-SX18. Classification (NCBI taxonomy): domain Bacteria; kingdom Bacillati; phylum Actinomycetota; class Actinomycetes; order Mycobacteriales; family Nocardiaceae; genus Rhodococcus; species Rhodococcus sp. NS-SX18. Next base: position 1,143,745 of record NZ_CM170633.1, read on the forward strand.
CGTCGCCACCCATCTCGGTGGGGACCGACAGGTTCACGTCGACCTTGCCGTCGGAGGTGCGGGCGCGGCCGTTGCGGCCCTCCCCGGTGGCGAGGGCTTCGGCGGTGTAGAGCACGTGCATGTGTTTCTCCTGTCGGTGGGGCGGGTCAGTTGTCCCGGTCGGGTGTGTCGTCGGTGATGCCGTGCAGGGCGGCGGTCAGGCGGTGGAGCGTGTCGCGCAGGCCGGCGAGTTCGCCGGGGTCGAGACCGATGGCGCAGGCCAGCTGCGCCGGAATGTCCTCTGCCTGTGAGCGCAGCGCGCTCCCGGCGTCGGTGAGGTGGATGCGCACGCGGCGCTCGTCCGTGCTCTGCCGGCGGCGTTCGACGAGACCGGCGGCCTCGAGCCGCTTGAGGAGCGGCGAGAGGGTGCCGGTGTCGAGGTGGAGGGCGTCGCACAGCTCGCGCACCCCGCGACTGTCGCGTTCCCACAGCGCCAGCATGACGAGGTACTGCGGATAGGTGACCCCGAGCCGGTCGAGCATGCCGCGGTAGGCGGCCGTGGTGGCCCGGGAGGCGGAGTAGAGCGCGAAGCAGACCTGCCGGTCGAGCGCGAGATCATCGGACACGAGAAATAAAGTAGCGCACCGCTATGTTGTGCACAATCGAAATCGGCGGGAGCCTACCGTGACGCACATCACTTCACGGTTGGAATTGACAGACGGCCCGCCACGTTAGTTGAGTGAGAAAGACTCAAGTCCGAGAGAAAGGCTTCGGAATGCCGGCATTCTTCGGGCCCGGTGGCCCTGGGCGTATCGACATCACCCGCTACCTGAGCCGTGGCACCCAGGAACTCATGGCCGCTGCGGCCCGATTCGCCGCCGAACGCGGTGACACGGACCTCGACGCCCTCCACGTCCTGCACGTGATGGCGGAGCAGGACCCGGTCCGGTCCGTCATGACCCGCGCCGGAGCCGACCCCGCCGAGGTCCTGGCCGCGGTGGAACAGCGCCTCCCGCAGGAACAGAGCCGCAGCGCAGTCACCGCTCCCGCCCTCACCGGGGCGATCAAGACGGTGCTGCTCGAGGCGCACCAGCTCACCCGCGCCCTCGGCGCGACCTACATCGAACCGCAGCACCTGTTCGTGGCTCTCGCCGCCGACCAGGAGCACGGGGTCGGGGGCCTGCTCGTCTCGGCCGGGATCACCGCGCAGTCGCTCCAGGCCGCGCTGCAGCCCGGTGCGGCGACGGAAGCGGGGCAGGAACAGTCCGCCACCCCCACGCTGGACAAGTTCGGTGTCGACCTGACCGAGCGGGCCCGTGGCGGTGGCATCGACCCCGTCATCGGCCGTGCCGACGAAATCGAGCAGACCGTGGAGATCCTCTCCCGCCGCACCAAGAACAACCCGGTTCTGGTCGGCGAGGCCGGGGTCGGCAAGACCGCGATCGTCGAGGGCCTGGCCCAGCGCGTCGTCGACGGCGACGTCCCGGACAGCCTGCGCGGCAAGCGGATCGTGCAGCTCGACCTGACCGGCATGGTCGCCGGAACCCGGTACCGCGGCGACTTCGAGGAGCGCCTGACCAAGGTGCTCGACGAGATCACCGCGCACTCGGACGAGCTGATCGTCTTCGTCGACGAGATCCACACCGTCGTCGGTGCCGGCGGCGGCAACGAAGGCGCGATGGACGCCGGAAACATCCTCAAGCCCAAGCTCGCTCGCGGGGAACTGCACATCGTCGGTGCCACCACGCTCGACGAGTACCGCAAGCACATCGAGAAGGATCCGGCGCTCGAGCGGCGCTTCCAGCCCGTCACCGTCGGCGAACCCGGCCACGACGACGCGGTCGCGATCCTGCGCGGTCTCCGGGACTGCTACGCCGAACACCACGGCGTGCGGTACACCGACGACGCGCTCGACGCCGCCGTCGACCTGTCGGTGCGGTACCTGCCGGACCGGCACCTGCCGGACAAGGCGATCGACCTGATCGACCAGGCCGGTGCCCGGCTGCGGCTGCGCAGCCCGCGCGTCGACGAGACGGCGCTGCGCGAGCAGCTGTCCCGGCTCGAGGCCGAGAAGGACCGTGCCGTCGCGGAGGAACGCTACGAGCAGGCCTCGCGACTGCGCGACCAGATCACCGAAGTGCAGGCCCGTCTCGACGCCGGGGCGCCCGCCGATACCGAGGTGCCCGAGGTGACCGCCGAACTGATCGCCGAGGTCGTCTCCCGGGCCACCGGCATCCCCGCGACGCGGATGACCCAGGTCGAGAAGGAGCGGCTGCGCGGCCTCGAGGACGAACTGCACCGGCGGGTCGTCGGGCAGGACGAGGCCGTCCGGGCCGTAGCCCGGGCCGTGCGGCGCAGCCGCGCCGGCATGAGCGACCCGCACCGGCCGGTCGGCAGCTTCCTGTTCCTCGGACCCACCGGCGTCGGGAAGACCGAACTGGCGAAGGCGCTCGCGGAGGTGCTGTTCGGCGACGAGCGCAAGATGCTGCGGGTGGACATGAGCGAGTTCGGCGAGCGGCACACCGTCAGCCGTCTCGTCGGAGCGCCCCCCGGCTACGTCGGCTACGGCGAGGCAGGCCAGCTCACCGAGCAGGTGCGGCGCAACCCGTACTCGGTGGTGCTGCTCGACGAGATCGAGAAGGCGCACCCCGATGTGTTCAACACCCTGCTGCAGGTGCTCGACGACGGCCGGCTCACCGACGGTCAGGGACGCACGGTCGACTTCACCAACACGGTGGTGATCATGACCAGCAACCTCGGCTCGGACATCATCTCGAGCCGAGGCGGGGCGCTGGGCTTCAGCACCGGGGATGCCGAGGCGGCCGAGAAGCCGCTGCGGGACCGGGTGATGGGCCGACTGCGCGAGTCGATGCGCCCCGAGTTCCTCAACCGCATCGACGAGATCGTGATCTTCCGCAAGCTCGACACCGAGCAGCTGCACCGGATCACCGATCTGCTGCTGAACGACAGCCGTAAGCGTCTGCAGGCCAAGGGCATCGAGGTCGAGTTCACCGAGGCCGCCGTCGACTGGATCGCCGAGCACGGGCACCAGCCCGAGTTCGGAGCGCGGCCGCTGCGCCGGTCCATCCAGCGCGCGGTGGACGACCGCATCGCCGATCTGCTGCTCGACGACGTGCTCGTCGAGGGCGGTCAAGTCCGCGTCGATGTGGGCGACGACGAGCTCGAGCTCTCGGTGGGCTAGACACCGGCGCGCGACGTGCGGGCGGTGACCGGAATCCGGTCACCGCCCGCACGCTTCCGGGCCGCGTCAGTCGGCCTGGGTCATCCGGCGAATCGCGTTCAGGGGCAGACGGATCCACTGAGGACGATGACGAGCCTCGTACACGACCTCGTACACGGCCTTGTCCAGCTCGTACGCGCGCAGCAGCGCGGCGAACTCGCGCGGATCCACGCCGGACTCGCTCGCGTAACCGTCACAGAACGCCGCGGAGTTGCGCTGTGCCCACTCCTGCGCCCGGAACTCGCGTTGCGCGGCAGCGGCCTCGGACGCCGCATCGTGCAGGGAGTGGTGGGCCGCATAGTCGAACGAGCGGAGCATCCCTGCGACATCGCGCAGGGCGCTGTCCGGTTCCCGGCGTTCGTCGAGAGACTTGGCGGGCTCGCCCTCGAAATCGATGAGCAGCCAGTGTTCCGGGGTGCGGAGCACCTGCCCGAGGTGCAGGTCGCCGTGGACCCGCTGGGCCGTCGTCGTGCCGGTGGCCGCAGCCTCCGCGAACCGCGCCCGCACCGCCGGGGCGACCTCCGCCAGTTCGGGTACGACGGCGCCGGCGGCCTCCAGGCGGCGCAGCATCCCGTCGACGATGTCGCCCACGTCCCGCTGGGACGTCCCGAGGGACTGCGCCAGCAGCGCGTGCACCTCGGCCACCGCCGCGCCCATCCGCTGCGATTCACCCGCGAAATCCGTGCCCACCTCGTCCGCCCGCAGGTCCGCCTCGAGCAGCAGGTCCCGCACACTGCCCAGTGCCATCGACCAGCCGTCGGCGGAGTTGGCCGCGAAGTCCTGCACCATCGCCAGGGTCGTGCGCACCCCGCCGATCTCGGCGTCGATCCACGCCCGCACCGGGGCCACCGACCGGCAGCCTGCCTCCCCGAGGGCGAGATGCAGTTCCACATCGGGGTTGACCCCCGGAGTGATCCGGCGGAACAGCTTGAGCAGCAGCTGCTCGCCGAGCACGACGGAAGTGTTGGACTGCTCGGCGCTGAGCGCCCGTCCCCGCAGTCCCTCCTCGATGACCGTGCCGGGCACGGTGTGCAGCTCGACCGGGCCGTACACCTGGCCGGTGGCGATCGAGTGCGCGTACAGGTCGATGATCTCCTGGTCGCGCAGACCGTCGTAGGCGTGGGTGCGGTCGTCGCCGCTGCCGTCGGGCCGCGGCAGCGCCCAGTGCGCCAGCTCGTCGGGCAGGTGCGTGCGGTAGCCGAGCGGCACCTGGTAGAGCTGCTCGTCGCCGGATTCGAACTCGACGGTCACCAGCAGGTGGTCCGCCCCGAACGCGGGCGTGTCGGTGAGGTGTTCTCGCAGCATGATCCGGACCGCGGCGACGGTCCGGCCCTTGGCGGCGAACCAGCGCTGGTGGGGGAGCCACTCGGCCAGCAGGGTCTCGAGCTCCGCGTCGGAGTAGTGCTGCAGCTGTGGGTCCGTCATGGCTGAACCGCCGCCTCGGCCTCGCTGCTCACCGGATGTTCGCCGACGCCTTCCTTCGTCGGATCCGGCTGTAGCGCAAACCAGTAGAAGCCGTGACCGGGCAGGGTGACCATGTACCCCTCCTCCGTGATCGGTGGGAACGGGACGGAACCGGTGAGCTCCACCGGAATCCACCCCGCGAAGCGCGACAGGTCCAGGATGACGGCCTGCGGATACCGGGACAGATTGTTCACGCACAGGATGACGTCGCTGTAGTTGCGGTCCGGTCCGAGCGGCATCTCCCGCAGGTACGACAGGACGGCCGGGTTGGCGCTGCCGAGTTCGGTGAACGCGGCCTTGCCGAACGCCGGATGCTGCTTGCGGACCTGGATCATCCGCCGCGTCCAGTGCAGCAGGGTGTTCGTCGAGTTCATCTGCCGCTCGACGTTCACGGACTGGTAGCCGTAGGTCGGGTCCATGATCGTCGGCAGGTACAACCGGGCCGGATCCGCCCGCGAGAAGCCCGCGTTGCGGTCCGGGGTCCACTGCATCGGCGTGCGCACCGCGTCGCGGTCACCGAGCCAGATGTTGTCGCCCATCCCGATCTCGTCGCCGTAGTAGAGCACCGGTGAGCCGGGCAGGCTCAACAGCAGAGCCGTGAACAGTTCGAGCTGGTTGCGGTCGTTCTCGAGCAGTGGCGCCAGCCGGCGGCGGATGCCGATGTTGGCCCGCATCCGGGGGTCGGTCACGTACTCGGCGTACATGTAGTCACGCTCTTCGTCCGTGACCATCTCGAGGGTCAGCTCGTCGTGGTTGCGCAGGAAGATGCCCCACTGCGCACTGCTCGGAATCGGCGGTGTCTGGGCGAGGATCTCGGAGATCGGGAACCGGTTCTGGCGACGGACCGCCATGAAGATGCGCGGCATGAGCGGGAAGTGGAAGGCCATGTGGCACTCGTCGCCGACCTCCGGTTCGCCGAAGTACTCCACCACGTCGCTGGGCCACTGGTTCGCCTCGGCGAGCAGCACGCGGCCCGGGTACTCCGCGTCGATCACCGCACGGCACTTCTTCAGGAACGCGTGCGTCTCGGGCAGGTTCTCGCAGTTGGTGCCTTCGCGCTCGAACAGATAGGGCACTGCATCGAGCCGGAACCCGTCGATTCCCAGATCGAGCCAGAACCGCAGGACGTCGATCATCGCGTCCTGCACCTCGGGATTGTCGTAGTTCAGGTCCGGCTGATGCGAGAAGAAGCGGTGCCAGTAGTACTGCTTGCGTACCGGATCCCACGTCCAGTTCGACGACTCGGTGTCGACGAAGATGATGCGCGCATCCTGGTAACGCTCGTCGGTGTCGGACCACACGTAGAAGTCGCCGTACGGACCCTCCGGGTCCGTCCGCGACTCCTGGAACCACGCGTGCGTGTCCGACGTGTGGTTCATGACCAGATCGGTGATGACCCGGATGCCGCGCTTGTGCGCCTCGTCGAGGAACAGGACGAAGTCGTCGACCGTGCCGAACTCCGGCAGCACCGCCCGGAAGTCCCGGATGTCGTACCCGCCGTCGCGTAGCGGGGAGTCGTAGAACGGGGGCAGCCAGATGCAGTCGGCGCCCAGCCACGCGATGTAGTCGAGCTTCTCCGTCAGCCCGCGCAGATCACCCGTCCCGTCGTGGTTCGAGTCGTTGAACGCGCGCACCAGGACCTCGTAGAACACCGCGGTCTTGAACCAGTCCGGATCCACCGCGAGATTTCTGGCGTGGGAGAAGTCCTCGGACTGGGCCTCGACCAGGTGGCCGTCGGCGGTGTGTTCCGGTCCTGTCCCCCGGGCGTGCTCGTCGGGTGAACTCGCTCTGGGCGGGTTGACGCCCAGGGATGGGGCGGCAGTTCCGCCGTCCAGGTCTGGCATGGCACCTCCGTGCTCGTCGCTTCGCGGGACAGACTCTCCAAGGGTGCCCCGGTTCGCGGGTTTCCACACCCCGAAGCGGCCCGACGGTCGAGCATTGTCGTGGTGCCGTCCCCCGTCCGGATTCCGGCCACGTTCCGCGGTCGGCCGCCGGACCCGATCGGCGTGCGCCGGAAATGCGGTGAAAGACGTTGTCGCACAGTAAGTCATGCGTGGAATCCGGGGCAGCCTGCGAACCCGCCCCCATACCCGTGCGCGTTTCTGGTAGCCCCCGCTACCGGAACCGCGCACGGGGGTGCCGTGGCGCGGGGGAGGGCGGCCTGTTACGGTGGTCCGCATGCAGCGCGCATATTTCTGGTTTAGCAGGCCGGCCCGGGGTGGGTCGGTCGGCGTAACCGCGCGCTGACCTCTTCCACCTACGAGCCGGACACGGACCGGCTCGCTGGAATCACCGAAGGTTCAGCCAGGGTCGGCCCGGGAACAGGAACCGAACCCCGATGACCACCAGCACCTCCATCTCCACCGCGAATCTCGACGAACAGCGGACCGTGCGGATCAGCCCGCTCGTCGCGCCGGCCGTCGTCCGCGGCGAGCACGCCCCCGACGAGGTCGCTGCCGCGACCGTGCGCTCGGGCCGCGCCGACACCGTGGCGATCCTCGACGGCACCGACGACCGGCTGCTCGTCGTGGTCGGGCCGTGCTCGGTGCACGACCCCGCCGCCGCGATGGACTACGCGCGACGTCTCGCCGCGAAGGCCGAAGAGCTGCGTGACGACCTGCACGTGGTGATGCGGGTGTACTTCGAGAAGCCGCGCACCACCCTCGGGTGGAAGGGCCTGCTCAACGACCCGCACCTCGACGGCACCTACGACATCAACACCGGACTGCGCATCGGCCGCAAGCTGCTGCTCGACGTCTCCGGCCTCGGTCTGCCCGTCGGGTGCGAGTTCCTCGATCCGATCCTGCCGCAGTACTACGCGGATCTGGTCACCTACGGCGCGATCGGTGCCCGCACCGCGGCCAGCCAGGTGCACCGGCAGCTGTGCAGCGCCCTGTCCATGCCGGTGGGCATCAAGAACTCCACCGAGGGCGACGTGCAGGTGGCCGTCGACGGTACCCGAGCCGCCGCCGCGAGCCACGTGTTCCCCGGCACCGACCTCGACGGGCAGGCCGCCCTCATCGAGACGGTCGGCAATCCGGACTGCCACGTCATCCTGCGTGGCGGCTCCGCGGGCCCGAACTACGATGCCGAGACCGTCGCGGACACGATGGCCCGCCTGCGCAAGGCCGGTCTGCCCGAGCGCGTCGTGATCGACGCCAGCCACGGCAACAGCAGCAAGAACCACGAGAAGCAGGTCGACGTCGTCACCGACATCGCGGAGCGGCTCGAGGCCGGCGAGCGGGGCATCGTCGGCGTCATGCTGGAGAGCTTCCTCGAGGCAGGCCGGCAGGACCTGACGCTCGGCCGGGCGGACGAACTCGACTACGGCAAGTCCATCACCGATGCGTGCCTCGACTGGGCGACCACGTCCGTCCAGCTCGACCGGCTGGCCGACGCCGTGCGCCGCCGTCGCTCCTGAGGTCGGAGCGGGGAACCGTGCCGGGGTGTCCCGCCACGGTCCCTGCCTTCGGCGCTCCGAGACCACGGTCCCTGCCTTCGGCGCTCCGAGACCACGGTCCCTGCCTTCGGCGCTCCGAGACCACGGTCCCTGCCTTCGGCGCTCCGCGGCGCGCGGACGGTCGAGGTAGCGTCGGAGGCATGCATCAGCACACGCTGTCGGTGGTCGTGCCGGCGTACAACGAGGAGCAGTACATCGGTCCGTGCCTGGCGGCCCTGCTGGAGCAGGAGGCGGACATCCACGAAATCGTGGTGGTGGACAACAACTCGACGGACCGGACGGGCGAGATCGTCGACGCGATCGCCGAGCGGTCTCCGATCGTCCGCCGGATCTCCGAGTCCCGTCCCGGTGTCGCATTCGCTCGAAACGCCGGATTCGACTCGGCGACAGGAGATCTTCTCGGCAGGATCGACGCCGACACGCGGGTCCGCCCCGGATGGGCCCGCACGATCCTCGACTTCTTCGCGCGTGCAGACGTCGAGAGCGTCGGAGCCGTCAGTGGACTCAACAACTCCTACGACTCGCCGTACCGGGAGCTCAAGCGCCGGTATATCGAGCAGCGCGTGCGCAAGGGCTTCTTCGGTGGTGAGCGTCGAATCGACAATCTGCACGGTGCCAACATGGCCGTGCGCCGGTCGGCGTGGCAGCGCGTCCGCGACGCGGTCAGCACGGATGCCGGGATCCACGAAGACCTCGACCTGGCCTTGTGCCTGCGTGAGGCCGACATCGAGATCGCCCAGCTCTCCGAATTGTTCGTCGACATCTCTCCCCGGCGTGCGCTGACGCCGCCGCGGGAGTACACCAAGTACATCCGCTCCGGAACCGCCACGTTCGAACTGCACGGCCGGATGAATCCGGTGCTTCGCCGGATTCTGCGGGCGCACTGGGTGTTCCACGTGCTCGTGTATCTGGCCTACCGCCCGTACGATCCGGAGCAGGGCCGGTTCACGCTCACCCGGTTGCTGCGCACACCGCGTGCCCGCACGCTGCCGATCGACGTGGCCGACACCGTCCGCGTATGAGTCCCGCGATGCGGGGTGCGCCCGGCCTGTCCCGGGCGCACCCCGCATCCGATCGGGTCAGCGCAGCGGGGTGAAGTCGCGGCTGCCGAGGTAGTCCGGTCGCGGCTTCGGCGCCGAGAACGGCTCGCCGAGCGTGTTCTCGACGCTGTTGAACACCACGAACAGGTTCGACCGGGGGAACGGGGTGATGTTGCCGTTCGAGCCGTGCATGCAGTTCGAGTCGAACACCGTCGCCGAACCGGCCGAACCGGTGAACGTGGCGATGCCGTGCTCGGCGGCCATCGAGGTCAGCGTGTCCTCGTCGGGCGAACCCGTGGGCGGGACGTGCGTGACCAGCGACTGCTGGTAGTAGTCGTCGGGCGTGGTGCCGGCGCACGAGACGAAGGTCCGGTGCGAACCGGGCATGATCATCAAACCGCCGTTGTAGCCGTAGTTCTCGGTCAGCGCGACCGAGATGCTCAGCGCCCGCGGACGCGGCATCCCGTCCTCGGCGTGCCAGGTCTCGAAGTCGGAGTGCCAGTAGAACGGACCGCCACGGAATCCCGGCTTGACGTTCAGCCTCGACTGGTGGATGTAGACCTCCGAGCCGAGGAGCTGGCGGGCGATACCGGTGATCTCCGGTCGCCGGATGATCTCGGCGACGGTGTCGGAGAGGCGGTGCACGTCGAACACGGAGCGCACGTCCCCGCTTCCCGCCTCCCGCACGACCCGCTCGTCGTCGGCCAGGTCCCGGCCCAGACGCGCTGTCTCGTCGAGCAGATTTCCGACGTCGTGCGCCGGCAGGAGCGCGTCCACGGTGTGGAACCCGCGCCGGTCGTATTCGGCGACGGCCGAGGCGTCCAACGGGCCCGCGGCCGATCCCCACACCACCGGATCCGGCCGGGACACACTCACGCACTTCGTGCGGTTCCGGGTGGGGTAGTCGTCGATGACGGCCGTCTGCATTGGTGCGAATCACCCTCTCGAAGTCGATATCGGTTCTCCTCGACGCTCTCACTCACCGTCGGCGGATGCAACCCGTCTCGGAGATCCGCGGCACGAACGTGCGCACTCGCGCTTGCGGCGGGAGTAGGGTCGCCCCTGGTTGCCGCCGCACAACAGGATGAGGGGACCATGACCGGGACGATGCGCGCCGCGCGCTTTCACGCCGACACCGGAACCAATGTGCTGGAAGATGTTCCGATTCCCTCGCCGGGCCCCGGCGAGGTACTCGTCAAGGTGGCGTTCTGCGGGATCTGCCATTCGGATCTGAGCCTGCTGGACGGGACCTTCCCGGCCTTGCTGCCCGTGGTCACCCAGGGGCACGAGGCCGCCGGAATCATCGCCGCCCTCGGGGACGGGGTGACGGGTTGGGCGGTCGGGGACCGCGTCGTTCCCGCGGCGGGGCGACCGTGCCTGCAGTGCCGCTTCTGCCGGCGGGGCGACCTGACCAACTGCCCGAACATTCAGCTGATGGCGTTCGCGTACGACGGGGCGTGGGCCGAGTACACCGTCGCCCAGGCCGGCGGTCTCACCCGCGTGCCCGACAACGTCCCGCTCGAGCAGGCGGCGATTCTCGCCGACGCGGTCTCGACCCCGTTCGGTGCGGTCGTGCGCACCGGGCAGGTGGCGGTGGGCGAGGCCGTCGGCGTGTGGGGAGTCGGCGGGGTGGGCACCCACATCGTGCAGCTCGCCCGGCTGGTCGGTGCCGTGCCGATCCTCGCCTTCGACATCAACCCCGCGGTGCGGGAGCGGGCCCTCGAACTCGGCGCCGACCACGTGTTCGATTCCCGCGACCCGGACCTGGTCCAGAAGGTCGCCGAGGCGACGGGTGGGAAGATGCTCGACGTGGCCTTCGACTCCGCGGGTCTGAAGGTCACCTTCGACCAGGCGCTGCAGTGCGTCATGACGGGTGGCCGCGTGGTGGTGGTCGGGCTGAGCGGGCAGGAGGCCTGCCTGGGCCCCACCGCCACGTTCGGCCTCTCGCGCAAGCACGTCATGGGACACCTCGGGTACCAGAACGTCGACATCGAGACGCTCGCGGCACTCGTCTCCCGCGGGCGGCTGGACATCTCCCGCTCCGTCAGCGAGGTCGTCCCGCTCGAGAACATCGCCGAGGGCATTGCGAAGCTGCGCGACCACGTCGGGAATCCGATCCGGATCCTCGTGCAGCCCTGACGTGTCGGAGGGCCGACGTACCGTCACCGCATGGGTTACGGATTCCAGGTGACGGTCGATTCGAGCAGCCCGCACACGCTGGCGAAATGGTGGGCGGCGGCGCTGGGCTGGCGGGTCGAGCCGAGCAACGAGGACTTCATCCGCGGGCTGGTCGCGGCCGGGCACGCCCGGGAGGAGGACACCGAGATCTTCGAGGGTGTCCTCGTCTGGAAGGCGGGCGCCGCGATCTCCGATCCCGAGGTGCCCGCGCGTCCGCGCGTGCTGTTCCAACTGGTGCCCGAGGGCAAGACGGTGAAGAACCGGCTGCACTTCGACATCCGGGCGGGGGAGGACCGCGAGGCGCTGGCCGGACGGCTCGCCGAGGCGGGCGCGACCGTCCTGCACCGGGGCCGGCAGGGACCGAACGAGTGGATCACGATGACCGATCCGGAGGGCAACGAGTTCTGTGTCGCGTGAACCGGTGACCTACCGGTAGGCGCGGGGCGTCTTACCGGTCCATCGCTTGAAGGCGCGCCGGAACGCACTCGGCTCGGAGAAGCCGAGTCGGGCCGACAGGGCGTCCACCGCCTCGCCGCGGCGCAACCCGGCGATCGCCGTATCCCTCAGCACCTCCTCGCGCAACTGCCCGAGAGAGGTGCCCTCCTGCCTGAGCAGACGCCGCAGATGCGGGGCGCTCACCGACAGCATCTCCGCAACCTCCTCGGCGGTCGCCGTGCGACCCTCCATGCCCGACTCGAGGATCCGCCGCACCTGCGACGCGGCGGTGGAGTCGTAATCGCGTTCCGACATCATCAGGTTCGGTGATTCGCGCAGGTAGTCCTCGAGGGTCTCCTCGGTCTGGACGATGGGCGACCGCAGGGCCGCGTTGTCGATCTCGAGTATCGCGCCGGCGGCGTCGAAGGTGACCGGCACCCCGAAGATCGCGTCGTAGTTCTTCGCCAGCACCGGATCGGGCTCGCCGTAGGGGACCGAGACCGAGGCCAGCCGTACGCGTCCGCCGACGAGCCAGGCCGCGAAGCGGTGCAGCAGGATGAGCAGGAAGTCGATGATGACGCGGCTCTTGTCGTCGCACGACTCCAGCACCACCTCGAGCCGGGTCGTCTGCGGGCCCGGCGTGAGCCGTAGTCGTGGCAGCGTCGGCAGCACCTGGTTGACCTGGATCATCCGTTCGAGGGCCTGCGCGAGGTCCCGGCAGTGGATCAGCGTCAGGCACATCACCCGGAATGTGCCGCGGGGTACGGGTCCAGGCCCGAGTCCGAACAGTTCGTCACCGGTCAGTTCCCAGGTCTTCTGGGTGAACCGGGTGACCTGCTCGGGGGTCAGGCGCGCGTGCGGGTGGGCGAGCACCGCGCGGCTGATCCGTGCCGCGTCCAGGGCCGGGGCCAGATCCACCCCGTTCGCATCGGCCAGCACCACCGAGCGGCGCACGAAGTCGGAGGGAATGGTGGCGGGGGCGGTCATGGTCAGCCGTGCTCCCGCAGGCTGCGCAGCCGCCGGACACCCTCCAGCAGGACGTCGTCGCGTTTGCAGAAGGCGAACCGGACCAGGTGATTCCACTGCCGGGGGTCGTCGACGAAGGCGCTGACCGGGACCGCGGCCACGCCGATGCGCTCGGGCAGGGTTCGGCAGAAGGCGACACCGTCCGTCACGCCGACGGGGGTGACGTCCGCGCACACGAAATACGTTCCGGCCGAGTCCAGCACACCGAATCCGGCGTCGGTGAGCGCTGCGGAGAGCAGGTCGCGCCTGCGCTGCAGATCGTCGCGCTGGGCGGCGACCCACGCCTGCTCGTGGGTCAGCGCGTACGCCACGGCGGGCTGGAACGGTGCTCCGGCGACGAACGACATGAACTGTTTCGCCGTGCGCACCCCGTCGATCAGTTCGCGGGGGCCGAGCGCCCACCCGATCTTCCAGCCGGTGACGTTGAACATCTTCGCGGCGCTGGACACGGTGACGGTGCGTTCGGCCATGCCGGGCAGCGACGCGATGGGCCGGTGCTGCCGGCCGTCGAACACCAGATGCTCGTACACCTCGTCGGACAGCACCAGCAGGTCGCGTTCGCACGCCAGTTCCGCGAGCGAGCGGAGCGCGTCGTCGTCGTAGACCGTCCCCGTCGGATTGTGCGGGGTGTTGACCACCAGCATCCGGGTGCGGTCGGTGACCGCGGCGCGCAGCGCGTCGACGTCAAGGACGAACCCCGAGCCGGCCCGAGTGAGCGGAACGGTGCGGCGGGTCGCCCCGGCGAGTGCGACGGACGCGGCGTAGGAGTCGTAGTAGGGCTCGGTGAGCAGCACCTCGTCACCGGGCTCGACGAGACCGAGGATGGCGGCGCTGATCGCCTCGGTGGCGCCGACGGTGACGAGGACCTCGCCGTCGGGGTCGTGTTCGAGTCCGTACCGGCCGGCCCGGTCCGCTGCGATCGCCCGCCGCAGTTCGGGCATGCCCGGCCCGGGCGGGTACTGGTTGACACCGTCGGCGATGGCCTGGCGCGCGACGTCGAGCATCGCGCGGGGGCCGTCCGTGTCGGGAAAGCCCTGGCCGAGGTTCACGGCGTCGTGCGTCACAGCCAGGGCGGTCATCTCGGCGAAGATCGTGGACGCGAACGGACGCAGCCTTTCGACCGTGCGGACCCGGCGTGAGGGCGCGATTTCTGCCATTTCGGCAGCTTAGCCGCGTCCTTCACGGCAACCGGCAGCGGTCGTGTCACATCCGGCGGGGCTGTCTCGTCCGAAGAGGTGAACGGTCCCGTCCGGGACCCGGGGAACGGAGTAGGAACATGGCGCGTATTCCTGCGGTGACACCGGCCGAGGCCGGTGTCACTACGAAGATCGCCTATCGGATGGCCCGGCGCCGCTTCGGGGAGGTGCCCGAGCCGTTCGCCGTCTACGCCCACCATCCGGCGCTGATGCGGGCGAGCGCCGTGCACGAGACGCTCGTCGAGCGCGCCTCGACGGTGCTGCCGCCCCACGTGCGCGAACTCGCGGTGTACCGGGTGGCCTGGAGCGTCGGGTGCTCCTGGTGCGTCGACTTCGGCACGATGCTGCAGCGGCTCGACGGCCTCGACGTGGACCGCCTCGAGCACATCGCCGACTACGCAACCTCCGACGCCTACAGCGACGACGAGCGTGCGGCCATCGCGTACGCCGACGCGATGACGGGAGCCGGCGGCGCCGGCGGCGCGGCCGTCACGGTGACGGACGAGCAGGTCGCCGACCTCGAGCGGCGCTTCGGGCGGGCCGGGGTGGTGGAACTGACCTACCAGATTGCGCTCGAGAACATGCGGGCCCGCATGAACTCGGCCCTGGGCATCCACGAGCAGGGGTTCAGCACCGACGCGTGCCGGGTGCCGTGGCTGCAGGACGACGCGGCTCAGGGCAGCACGAGCTGACCGATGGGACCCGGATTCCAGGCGATCTCCCACCGGAATCCGTCGGGGTCCGCGAAATACCCTGTGTAGCCGCCCCACTCACGCTCGACCGCGTCGGAGACCGGATCGGCTCCGGCGCGGCGGGCGGTGTCCAGCACCCGGTCGACCTCCGCTCGGTCGGCGACGTTGTGGGCGAGCGTCACGGGCGGGACGCCGCTCCATCGAACGGGACCGACCTCGGCTGCGAAGTGCTGTTCGTCCCACAGGGACAGGACGAGGTGCGGTCCGACCTGGAACATCAGCACCTCGCCGGGCACGTCGACGACGGGCGACCAGCCGAGCCCCTCGACGTAGAAGCGCCGGGTGCGCTCGAGGTCGGCGACGGCAAGGGTGACGAAGCTCAGTCGGGGCTCCATGACCGCGACTCTAGCCGTCGAGGCGGACGCCGCGGAGCTTGTCGGGATTGGCCATGTCGTAGGCCGCCCACACCCGCCCGTCACGTACGGTGCAGCCGATGACCCGTCCGGCGAAGGCGCGGTGGGTCCCGTCGCCGGGGGAACCGGCGCTGACGAACCCCAGTTCGCCGTTGACGAGCGCCGGCGTGCCGGCCAGGAACGCCTCGGCGCCGTAGCGCTGCATCAGGCCGAGGAAGAACCGGGCGAACCGCTCGGCGCCGACGACGACGTTGATCGCGGTGCGGGTGGTGCCGCCCGCGTCCCCGATGACCCGGGCCTCGGGGTCGAGCGCCGCAACCACCGCCGCGAGGTCCCCGGAGGCGAGGGCCGTCATCAGCCGCTGTACCGCCTCGACGTGCTCGGCGGCCGGCACGGGCGGCGGCGCGGCCGCGGCGGCCCGGCGGCCGCGGGAGGCGAGCTGGCGCGCGGACGCCGGCGTGACGTCGAGAACGGCGGCGATCTCGTCGAACGGCACCGCGAACCCGTCGTGCAGGACGAACGCGACGCGCTGGGCCGGGGTGAGCGTGTCCAGCACGACCATCGCTGCCATCCGGCTGTCCTCCTGCTGCACAACGGCTTCCAGGGGATCGGGGGGTGCCGGTCCGCCGAGGGGAGTGACGATCGGCTCGGGCAGCCACTGGCCGACGTAGCTCTCGCGACGTACCGCTGCCGACCGCAGCCGGTCCAGGCACAGACGTCCGACCACGGTGGTCAGCCACGCCCGCAGATCGTCGATGCCGTCCGCGTCCGCGCGGTCGAGACGCAGCCAGGCGTCCTGGACCGCGTCCTCGGCGTCGGCGACGCTGCCGGTCAGCCGGTAGGCGACGGAGAGCAGGTGCGGCCGATGCTGCTCGAAGGCGTCGGCGAGCACGGCGGTGCGCATGGGCCGATCGTACGGGCATCGGGAGCGCGGCCGTTACGGTAGCGGATCGGGCATGTCAAGGGATTCGCACACGGATGCGCCGAAGCGTTGACCCCTCGTGGCGGCCCGGGCCAGACTTCCGGAGTCCGATCGCCGCAGAAGGAGACCACCGTGTACGAGTGTCCGGACTGTTGTCGCTGACCCTCCCGGTGTAGCCCGCCCGTCCGGCCCGTCCGGCCGCCGGCGCTCGATCTTCCGTTGCTGCACCGCGAATCCCGGTGTCGTGGACGCCTCGCCGTCGCCGCACCGCACTTCTCCGTGCCCGCTGTGCCGGGCCTCTTCGCCGAACGTAAGGGACAACTCTCGCGATGTCGTATTCCACGCTGCGCAGCCGGCTGGTCCGGTCGGCTGCGGTCGCAGCCACTCTCGTCACCCTCGCCGCGGGGGTCGCGGCCTGCTCCTCGGGGTCGGAGACCACCACCACCGAGGACGGTCGCACCGTCCTGCGCTACCAGGGCTCGGCCGGCCAGGTCACCTATCCCGAACTCGCGGAGAACCTCGGTTACTACGAGAACGTCGCGCTGGACTGGGTGGGTGACACCACCAGCGGTCCGCAGGACATCCAGTCTGCGGCCACCGGCCAGACCGAGTTCGGCGGCGCATTCAACGGCGCCGTCATCAAGCTCGCCGCCGCCAACTCGCCGATCACGTCGGTCATCAGCTACTACGGCTCCGACGAGGAGTCGTTCAACGGCTACTACGTGCTCGAGGACAGCCCGATCCGCACCGCCCGGGATCTGATCGGCAAGAAGGTGGGGATGAACACGCTCGGCGCGCACCACGAGTTCCTCGTCCGCGAATGGCTCGCCCGGCAGGGACTGACCCCGGACGAGATCAGGCAGGTCGAACTGATCGTGGTGCCCCCGGTGAACACCGAGCAGGCGCTGCGGGAGGGGCAGATCGACGTGGGCACCCTGGGCAGCGTGTTCCGCGAGACCGCGGTCTCGCGCGGCGGGATCCGTCCGCTGTTCACCGACGAGTCCCTGTTCGGGGCGTTCAGCTACGGTACGTACGTCTTCCGAGACGACTTCATCGCCGAGAACCGGGACGCGGTGGTGGATTTCGTGCAGGGCACGGCGCGGGCCATTCGCTGGGCGCAGACCACCCCACGCGACGAGGTCATCGCCGAGTACAAGGAAATCATCAACGGCCGCGGCCGCAACGAGAACACCGACCTCGTCGAGTTCTACAAGAGCCCCGGCGTCGCCGGCCCGGGTGGGACGATCACCGAACAGGAGATCCAGACCTGGCTCGACTGGCTCGCCCGGAACGGCGAACTGCCCGAGGGCACGTTCACCCCGGCCGACATCTACACCAACGAATTCAACCCCTACGCCAACGGCACCTACGAACCGACGAGCGGTCCGAACGGTGAACCCGTCGAGGAGGCGAAATGAGCACCACCCCGAAGCTCCGTCTCGAGCACGTGACCAAGCAGTTCCCGGTCCGCGGTACGAACACCGCGTTCACTGCCCTCGAGGACGTCAGCCTCGACGTCGCCGACGGTGAGCTCCTCGTCCTCGTCGGTCCCAGCGGGTGCGGAAAGTCCACGCTGCTCGACCTTCTCGGCGGGCTGAGCAGCCCGACGTCGGGACGGATCCTGCTCGACGGACAGCCGATCACCGGGCCGGGACTGGACCGGGGCATCGTCTTCCAACAGTACGCACTCCTGCCGTGGCGCACCGCCCGGCACAACATCGAATTCGGTCTCGAAGCGAAGGGCCTGCCCCGGCGGCAGCGGCGCGAGCTCGCCGAGCACTACCTCGAGCTGGTGGGGCTGCGCGGGTTCGGCGATCGCTATCCGCACGAGCTGTCCGGCGGCATGAAACAGCGCGTCGCGATCGCCAGGAGCCTGGCGTTCGACCCCGAGGTGCTCCTCATGGACGAGCCGTTCGCCGCCCTCGACGCGCAGACCCGGGAGTCGTTGCAGGACGAGCTGTTGCGGATCCGGCACGAGACCGGCAAGACCATTCTGTTCATCACCCACGGCATCGACGAGGCGATCTACCTCGGACAGCGCGTCGCCGTGCTGACGTCCCGGCCCGGGCGGATCAAGACCGTCGTGGACATCGACATCGATCGAACCGTCGACGACGTCCGGTCCGGCGAGGCGTTCCGACACTACCGGCACCGGATCTGGTCGTTGCTGCACTCGGAGATCGAGCGCGCGCAGAACCACGGTGCCGCAATCCCGGAGGTGCAGCATGTCTAGTCCGAGCGCAACCCTGATCGCCCCGGCCGAGCTCGACGACGTCCTCGCCGAGGAGCGATCCACGCCGCCCGCGTCCGCACCGGGCGCCGGGGCCGGACGCCGGGTCGGTGCCTTCGTGTGGCGCAGGGTGAAACCGGCCGTCGCGATCCTCGCCTTCCTCGCGGTCTGGGAGACCGCGCCCCGGTTCGGGCTCGTCGACGAGGTGTTCCTGCCGCCCTTCACCGTGGTCGCCGAGGCATTCACCCAGCTGATCGGTAGTGGCCAGCTCGTCGAACACCTCGGCGCCAGCCTGTCCCGGGCCGTCACCGGATTCGTGATCGCAGTGCTCGTCGCGATCCCGCTCGGGGTGGCGATCGGCTGGTACCGGCCGGTGGCCGAGTTCCTCGATCCGATCCTGGAGCTGTTCCGCAACACTGCCGCGCTCGCACTGCTGCCCGTGTTCATCCTGATCCTGGGCATCGGCGAGACCTCGAAGGTGGCGCTGGTGATCTACGCGAGCACCTTCCCGATCCTGCTCAACACCATCTCCGGCGTGCGCACGGTGGATCCGCTGCTGGTCAAATCGGCCCGTTCCCTCGGTCTGCCTTCCTACCGCCTGTTCCAGAAGGTGATCCTGCCGGCTGCCGTGCCGACGATTTTCACCGGCATCCGGATGGCCGCGGCCTCGTCGATCCTCGTGCTCATTGCGGCCGAGATGGTCGGCGCCAAAGCAGGTCTCGGCTATCTCATCACCGCCTCGCAACTCAACTTCCAGATCCCGAACATGTATGCCGGCATCGTCGCCATCTCCCTCGTCGGCCTGACCTTCAACGGGATCCTCGTCGCGGTCGAGCGCCGGCTCTCCCGCTGGCGCGCGGACCGGTAGTCCCCTCGTTCCCACACACCCGGATAGGTTGTCATGTCCCAGTCCCCGAAGCAGTTCCACCTCAACGCGTTCCTGATGGGAGTCGGCCACCACGAGGCCGCCTGGCGGCACCCCCGCACCGACGAGCGCCGTGTCCTCGACGTCGCACACTTCCAAGAGCTCGCGCAGATCGCCGAACGCGGCAAGCTCGACTCGGTGTTCTTCGCCGACGGCCTCGCGACCGGTCCCCGCGTCGAACACAACATCCAGGCGGTCTTCGAGCCGATCACCCTGCTGTCCGCGATGGCCGTCGTCACCGAGCGGGTGGGCCTGATCGCCACCGCGTCGACCGGCTACAACGAACCCTTCACTCTCGCCCGCAAGTTCGCCTCGCTCGACCACATCAGCCACGGCCGCGCCGGCTGGAACATCGTGACCTCGGGTGGCGCCGACGAGGCAGCCAACTTCGGCTACGACGAGACCCCCGACCACGCCGGCCGTTACGACCGCGCCGCCGAATTCGTCGACGTCGCCGTCGACCTGTGGGACAGCTGGGACGACGACGCCGTCGAGCTGGACGTCGCCGGCGGCCGGTTCGCCGATCCGGCCAAGGTGCGCACCATCGACCACGACGGTGCGCGGTTCAAGGTGCGTGGCCCACTGAACTCGCCGCGCTCACCCCAGGGCCGCCCCGTCCTGGTGCAGGCCGGGTCTTCGGAGAGCGGAAAGGACTTCGCCGCCCGGTACGCCGAGGCGGTCTTCACCGCGCAGCGCACCCTGGCCGAGGGACAGGCGTTCTACCGCGATCTGAAGGCGCGGGTGGCCGGGGCGGGGCGGGATCCGCACTCCCTGAAGGTGCTCCCCGGGATCGTGCCGTTCATCGGCGACACCGAGGCCGAGGCGAAGGCGCTCGAGCAGGAGTTCACCGACCTGATTTCACCGGCATACTCGTTGCGTCAGCTCTCGGGGATGGTGGGGGTGGACCTCACCGAACATGCTCTCGACGCACCGCTGCCCCCGTTGCCGCCGCTCGACCGGATCCAGGGCAACAAGAGCCGCTACGAACTGGTGAAGAACCTCGCCGAGAACGAGCACCTGACCGTGCGCCAGCTCATCGGGAAGCTCGGCGGCGGCCGCGGGCACCGCACCGTCGCCGGCACCCCCGAACAGATCGCCGACGATCTGCAGCTGTGGTTCGACCGCGAAGCCGCCGACGGTTTCAACGTCATGCCGCCCTACCTGCCGGGTGGTCTCGAGGACTTCACCACCCGTGTGGTCCCCATCCTGCAGGAGCGCGGATTGTTCCGCACCGAGTACACGGCCACGACGCTGCGCGGCCACTACGGACTCGACCGTCCGGCCGCCCGCTTCGGGGCTGCGCGGGCTCGAGCGGCGACGGCCTGACTGCGCGGCCCCGCTCGCGCGGAGGCAACCCCGCGCGAGCGGAGCCGGTCCGCGATACTGGGGATCGGCCGGCGGGCGGCGTCGCCGTCACCGGCCGGCATGCAGGCCCCGACCTCGAAGACAGGAATCCCCCATGCGATTCGGAATGTTCGTCCCCCAGGGCTGGCGGCTCGACCTCGTCGGCATCGAACCCGCCGAGCAGTGGCGGGTGATGCGTGATCTCGCCCGGCGCGCCGACAGCGGACCGTGGGAGTCGATCTGGGTGTACGACCACTTCCACACCGTGCCGCTGCCCACCGACGAGGCCACCCATGAGGCATGGACGCTGGTGTCGGCGTTCGCCGCGGTCACCGAGAAGGTGCGGATCGGGCAGATGTGCACCGCCATGGGCTACCGCAACCCCGCCTACCTGGCGAAGGTCGCCGCGACCGCGGACATCGTCTCCGGCGGCCGCATCGAGATGGGCATCGGCGGCGGATGGTACGAGCACGAATGGCGCGCCTACGGGTACGGCTTCCCGTCCGCGCCGGAACGGTTGCGCCGCCTCGACGAGGGTGTGCAGATCTTCCGTCAGGCCTGGACCACCGGCACGGCCACCCTGCACGGCCGGCACTACCAGGTGGACGGTGCCGTCGTGCGGCCGCTGCCGCTGCAGGAGGGCGGCATCCCGTTGTGGATCGCCGGTGGCGGGGAGAAGGTGACGCTGAAGATCGCCGCGAAGTACGCGCAGTACACCAACTTCGACGGCACCCCGGAGGGTTTCGCGCACAAGTCGGAGATCCTGCGGGGACACTGCGCCGACGTGGGCACCGATTTCGACGCCATCGTGCGCTCGGCGAACTACAACGTCGCCATCGGCCGCACCGAGGCCGAGGTGCAGGAGCGTCTCGACACGCTGCGGGCCCGGCTCGAACCGTACGTCGGGCCGGAGAAGGCCGACGGTGCGCTCGACGCCTTCCGGGGTCTGCCCGCCGTGGGAACGCCCGAGCAGATCGTCGAGAACTTCACGGCGCTGAAGAAGCAGGGCATGACGTACGCGATCCTCTACTTCCCCGAAGCCGCCTACGACACCTCGGGCATCGAGCTGTTCGAGAAGGAGGTCCTGCCCGAACTGCTCTGACCGGCCCCGCCGATCACATCGGCCATCCGTCGGCCGGTACGCGTGGGTCGTCGGGCAACAGGCCCGCGACCCACGCGTCGTGCCGTACCCCGCGCTGCAATATTCCCCGCCGCTGTACGCCTTCGAAGCGGAAGCCGACGCGGCGGGCCACCGCCGCCGACGCGCGGTGCCCGGCCAGCGCCCGCCACTCGATGCGGTCCAGTTTCAGTCCGTCCGATCGGAAAGCGAAGTCGCACAGCAGGTTCACCGATTCCGTCGCGAGTCCGCGGCCGCGAGCGGCCGGGGCGATCCAGTACCCGATCTCCGCTGCCGATGCGTCCCGCTCGATCAGCCCGATCGTGCCCAGCAGCGGACCGTCGGCGGACGTCCGCACCGCCCATACCGGGCTGTGCGCCGCCCAGCCCGCAGGCACCACGTCGCCGACGAACCGTTGCGCGTCCGCCCGCGTGTAGGGGTCCGGGACCGTCGTCCACCTCGCGATCGACCGGTCCCGGCAGGCGGCCGTGATCGCATCGACGTCGCCCGGCCGGGGCACCGTGAGAACGACGGTGCTTCCGGTGAGGACGACGGGGCGCATGGTCAGCGCAGGTCGGCGGGCAGGTCCTCGGGGTCCAGCACGAGCCGGCGCTCCTCGCTGGCCGCGACCTCGTCCGAGCGGGACAGCTTGCTCTCGAGCACCTTCCACTCGGTCTCGTCGATCGCGGCGGCGGCCTCGCGCAGCACCGACGCGTCCCGGGTGCCCCACGCAATCGGCATCGGGCTGACCATCTGCCATACGCCGCTCGTGTTGCGGGTGGTGCGGTCCGACAACACCGCGACGGACGGCACGCGCTCGCCGACTCGCACCCGATGTCCCGGTACGGCCGTGACGTCCCGGGCGACCAGGGCGTAGCGGTGGCCGCCGGTCTCCGGCTTGGCAATGTCGACGAGTGCGAGCAGCGTCATCCCCCGCGGCCGGAGTTCGGAGACCACGGCCGGAACCAGCGGGCTGTCCCGGTACAGGTCCTGGATCGCGCCCACCTTGCGCGGAGCCCATACCGCGACCCACGCGGCGGTGAGCGCGGCGACGACCACCACGGCCGCGACGACGAAGGACCACGCCCGGCCGATCAGGATCAGCCATACGGCGGCTGCGGCGAACAGCACCGCCAGCACGATCGCCGACACCCGCAGTCGCCGCACCTCGGCGACGGTCTGGTTCACGGCCTTGGCGTGGGGCAGGTCCACGGGAAAGTCGAAACGACGCACGAGGTCAGCTTATGCGACCGGCCTGCCACGGTGGAGCCCTGTCGGGGCTGTCTGTGGGTGGTGTCGAGGGGAGTGGTGTCGAGGGACGCTCACCGGGTGGCGGCCCGTACCGCCGCGACCAGCCATGCGACGAGCAGGACCAGCAGGGCGACCACGAGCAGGACCGGAGCCAGCAGCGCGACGAGGACGACGAGGAGGGCCAGCAGGATCTTGGTCCTGGTGCTCAGACCGGAGAGCAGACCCTTGACGGCGACCCACACGGGGTTCTTGCCGGTCAGGGCGGCCTTCGCGCCTTTCAGGACGGCTCTTCTGCTCGCATTGCCCTCGGTGACGGAATCGATGAGCCGGTCCGTCGAGCCGGGGACATCGCGCATCACCGCGTCCAGGCGCTTCCGCACCGCTCGGGTGAGTCGGCGAACGTGGGTCTTCAGCCACTCGACGGCGGCCGCGAAGGGCCGCCGCTTGCGACGCGGAGCGTGGTCGGCGTGTCCTGTCGATCCCCGGCGTTCCGATGCCGCGACCGGCGGACGCTCGGAGGACGGGGGCCGGGAGCCGGTGGACGTATGCGGCTTTTCCCGAGTCCGCGAGCGGGCCTGCCCCTCGGCGGTCGGCGTCCGTGGACGGGTCCGGCGTGTGGCGGTGTCCTGCCTCCGGCCGCGCCGTGGGGCATCCGTACGGGTTCCGGCTGCGCGTCCAGCTCGCCGATCCGGATCCGTCCGCCGTGGCGCAGTCGTGCTCGACCGCGCGGTGCTCGATTTCGCGGTGGCCGATTTCGCGGTGTCCGTCCGCCGTGGCGCAGTCGTGCCCGACCGCGTGGTGGCCGATCTCGCGGTGCCTGTCCGTGCGGTGGTCGACTTCGCGGTGGTCGATTTCGCGGTGGTCGATTTCGCGGTGGTCGATTTCGCGGTGGTCGACCTCGCCGTAGTCGATTTCGCCGTGGCCGGTGTCGCGGTCGTCGATTTCGTGGCGGCCGTCCGTCTGCGGGGCGGTCGTTCCCTGCTGCCGGTCGTTCGGCCGGCGTCGCTGCGGGTGGTCCGTCCCTCTGCTGTGCCCCGTGCACCCATGCATACGGCTACCCCGGGAACGGCCGGAGAAACCCGCCGCGAGGGGTCGAGTCGACTCGAGCAGAATGCGCACAACGGGGCTATCGCACGCAACGGTGACCACTCGTAGTGGGCGGCCTCACACTTCGGTGTAGCAGGGATCACACCGGGCAGCGACCCGGTTCTCGAACCTCCTCCGCACCGTCCCAGACGAAAGCGAGCAGATCATGCTTGTCTTCCTCGGCTTCCTCATGGTCGCCGTCTTCATGTACCTGATCCTGTCCAAGAGGGCCACGCCCGTCGTCGGTCTCATCCTGGTCCCGGTCGCCTTCGGGCTGTTCGCCGGCGCCGGACTCGATCTCGGCGACATGATCATCGACGGCGTCACCGACCTGGCCCCGACCGCGGCGCTGCTGTTCTTCGCAATCATCTTCTTCGGGATCATGATCGACGTCGGCCTGTTCGACCCGCTGGTGCGGCTGATCCTGCGACTCGTGCGCGACGACCCGGCGCGGCTCGTCGTCGGCACGGCGGTGCTGGCGATGATCGTCTCCCTCGACGGCGACGGCTCGACCACGTTCATCATCACGACGTCGGCGATGTTGCCGCTGTACCTGAAGCTGCGGGTGAGCCCCGTGATCCTGACGGTCGTCGCGGGCCTGTCGAACGCGACGATGAACATCATCCCGTGGGGCGGGCCGACGGTCCGTGCCGCCAGCGCCCTGGGCCTGTCCCCGTCGGACGTGTTCGTGCCGATGATCCCCTCGCTGCTCGTGGGCCTCGTCGTCGTGCTCGGCTTCGCGCTGCACCTCGGCGTCATGGAACGCCGGCGTCTCGGCAAGCTGGTGTGGACCGCGGAACCGGTCCTGGCGGGTGTCGGCCGCGGCGGATCGACCGGCTCCGGCGGATCGGGCGGATCCCGAGCGACCGGGACCGGTCCGGGCGCCGACGCCGACGGCAGCGACGACGAGACCGGGAGATTCGCCGCCGCCCTCGATCCGAACCGCGCGACGCTGCGACCGAAGCTGCTGCCGTTCAACGCCCTGCTCACCGTCGCCCTGCTCGTCGTCCTCGGCCTCGACGTCCTGCCCATCCCCGTGCTGTTCATGATCGCCGCCGGTCTGGCGCTGGCGGTGAATTTCCCGCGCGTGGCCGACCAGTCCGAGGCGATCGTCCGGCACTCGTCGAGCATCGTGTCGGTGGTCGCCATGGTGTTCGCCGCGGCCGTGCTGACCGGGGTGTTCCAGGGCACCGGCATGGTGGAGTCGATGGCGCTGTGGCTGACCGGGGTGATCCCGGACGCGCTCGGACCGTTCCTCGCGGTGATCACGGGTGTGCTCAGCATTCCGTTCACGTTCTTCATGACCAACGACGCCTTCTACTTCGGGGTGCTGCCGGTGCTCGCCGAGACCGCCGCCCAGTACGGGATCGAACCGGTCGAGATGGCCCGCGCCTCGATCACCGGCCAGCCCGTACACATGCAGAGCCCGCTCGTGCCCGCGATCCTGCTGCTCGTCACCCTCGCCGGCGTGCAGCTCGCCGACCACCACCGCAAGGTGCTGTGGCGTGCGACGATCGTCTCGCTCACGATGCTGGTCGTGGGCGTCGCACTGGGTCAGATCCCGCTCGGCTGAGCCCGGCGGCGACGTACCGTCGCGGGAAACGGATCGATCGTGTCGGACCCGGAACCACCGGAGGCGTCGTGAGGCTGCGGACCCAGGTGCTGCTGTTGCAGTCCGCCGTCGTCGCGGCGGCCCTCGGGCTGGGATTCGCGGCGTTCGTCACCACCACCGAGCACCGCGTCACCGACGAGCACGGACAACGGGCCCTTGCCGTCGCCCGGACCGTGGCAGTCGATGCCACGGTCCGGGCCGAGGTGGCCCGGCTCGCCGCCGCCGACGACGGGGTCGTCGCACCCGGCAACCCGGAACTCGCCTCCGGTACCGTCCAGCAGGCCGCCGAGGCGGTCCGTGGCGCCACGGGCGCGCTGTTCGTGGTGGTCACGGACGAGCAGGGGCTGCGCCTGGCCCATCCCGACCCCGACCTGCTCGGACTGCGCGTCAGCACCGACCCGGACGAGGTCCTGGCCGGCCGGGAAGTGGTACGTAGCGAGCGCGGCACCCTGGGCGACTCCGTCCGCGCCAAGGTGCCGGTCGTCGCCCCCGGCTCGGACCTGGTCGTGGGCGAGGTCAGCGTCGGCATCGCCACCGACCGCATCCGGTCGGAACTACGCGAGGACGTCGCGCAGGCGTCTCTCGTCGCAGCCGGGGCCCTGGCCTGCGGTGCCGCGGGTTCGGCGCTGCTGGCCCGGCGGTGGAAGCGGCTGACCCTCGGCCTCGAACCCGAGCAGCTGGCCGAGCTGGTCCGCGAGCAGGAGGTCGTGCTCCACGGCATCGGGGAAGGGGTGATCGGTGCCGACACCGAGGGGACGGTCACCGTCGTCAATGCAGAGGCCCGCCGGCTGCTCGACCTGCGGGGCGGGGCGGGGGACCGGCTCGAGGACGTCGGTCTGACCCCGCGCCTGCTCGACGTCGCGCGCAGCCCCCGCGACGAGCCGGTGGCGGCGGCCGTGGGTGACCGGATCGTCCTCGCCGTGGCGCGTCGCGTCCGGCGCGACGGGCGCGACCTGGGCACCGTGATGTCGGTACGCGACCGGACCGACGTCGAGAAGCTCACCCGTGAGCTGGACGCCGTGCAGTCGCTGACCACCGCGCTGCGGGCCCAGCGCCACGAGACCGCCAATCGTCTGCATCTGCTCTACGGCCTGCTGCAGCAGGGACGCAGCGTGCAGGCCACCGAGTACCTCGAGCAGCTCCTCGGCGCCGGACCGGCCGGCCGGCCCCTCGATGGGCTCGACGCCGTCGCCGATCCGTATCTGCACGCCTTTCTCACCGCCAAGGCTGCCCACGCGCGGGAGAGCGGGGTGGCGCTCGTTCTCGGTGAGAACACCTGGGTGCGGGGCACCGTCCGATGCCCCGTGGACGTCACGACCGTGCTGGGCAATCTGCTCGACAACGCGATCGAGGCGGCTCGCGAACACGGGCACGACCCCGCCGAGGTGGAGGTCGAACTCGTCGAGGCCGGCCGAGACCTGCACGTGGCCGTCGCGGACACCGGGGCGGGGATCGCGGCCGGACGGACCGGGGAGATCTTCGGCGAGGGCGTCACCACCCACGCCGACGGTGCCGTCCCGGGTGGTCGCGGCATGGGCCTGGCCCTGGCGCGGCAGGTGGCCCGGCAGCACGGCGGCGATGTGACCCTCGCCGACCCCGGCGGGCGGCGCACCCCGGACAATCCCACGGGTGGCGCGGTGTTCGTCGCCACCCTGACCGACATACTCGACGAAGGAGACACCGGATGGGCGGATCCGATCTGACGGTGCTCGTCGTCGACGACGACTTCCGGGTCGCGGAGTTGCACGCGAGCGTGGTGGCCGCGGTCGCCGGGTTCCGGGTGGCGGCGGTCGCCGGCACCCTCGCGGCCGCCCGCGCCGCGGTCCGCGAGACCGCGATCGATCTCGCGCTCGTGGACGTGTACCTGCCGGACGGTTCCGGCATCGGGTTGATCCGAGAACTCGACTGCGACGCATTCGTACTCGGTGCGGCGTCCGAGGGCGCGACGGTGCGGGCCGCGCTGGCCGCCGGTGCCTCGGGCTATCTGGTCAAGCCGTTTCCCAATACCGAACTGGCCCGCCGGTTGTCGGCGTACGCGCAGTACCGGCGTCTGGTAGCCGGAGCCGAACTCACCCAGGCCGAGATCGACTCGGCGCTCGCCGCGCTGCGGCCCGCGCCGTCGGGCACCGCCGACCGAGCGCCCCGTTCGGTGACCAAAGAACTTGTCCTGCAAGCACTCTCGTCGTCGTCGACGCCCATGTCGGCGGGGGAGGTGGCGGTGACGATCGGGGTGTCCCGCGCGACGGCTCAGCGTTATCTCGCCGCGCTCGTCACCAAGGGGCAGCTGCGGATGCAGCTGCGGTACGGCAGCACGGGACGCCCGGAACAGGAGTACCGCCTCCCGGCCGGCTGAACCAGTCAGCCGATGGTGGGCCCGAGCAGATCGTCGGCGTCGGTGATCCGGTACGCATAGCCCTGCTCGGCGAGGAACCGCTGCCGGTGCGCGGCGTACTCGGCGTCGAGGGTGTCGCGCGCGACGACCGAGTAGAAGTGCGCCTGCCCGCCGTCGTGTTTGGGACGTAGCAACCGGCCGAGACGCTGCGCCTCCTCCTGCCGCGAACCGAACGTGCCGGACACCTGCACCGCCACGGAGGCCTCGGGCAGGTCGATCGAGAAGTTCGCGACCTTGGACACGACGAGCACCTTCAGCTCACCGGCGCGGAAGCGGTCGAACAGCTCCTCGCGCTCCTTGTTCCGGGTCGAGCCCTTGATCACCGGGGCGTCCAGCGCCTCGCCCAGCTCGTCGAGCTGATCGAGGTACGCGCCGATGATCAGGGTGGGGGAGTCGCGGTGCCGGTCGAGGATCGACTTCACCACCGCGATCTTCGTGTGCGCGGTCGAGCACAGCTTGTACCGTTCCTCGGGCTCGGCGACCGCGTACGCCATCCGTTCCGCGTCGGTCAGGGTCACCCGCACCTCGACGCACTCCGCGGGCGCGATCCAGCCCTGCGCCTCGATGTCCTTCCACGGCGCGTCGTAGCGCTTGGGGCCGATCAGCGAGAACACGTCGCCCTCGCGGCCGTCCTCGCGCACGAGCGTCGCAGTGAGGCCGAGCCGGCGCCGGGACTGCAGATCGGCGGTCATCCGGAACACCGGTGCGGGCAGCAGATGCACCTCGTCGTAGATCATCAGCCCCCAGTCGCGGGAGTCGAACAGCTCGAGGTTGCGGTACTCGCCCTTCGACTTGCGCGTGATCACCTGGTAGGTGGCGATGGTGACCGGGCGGATCTCCTTCTTCTCCCCGGAGTACTCGCCGATCTCCTCCTCGGTGAGCGACGTGCGCGCGATCAGTTCGCGCTTCCACTGCCGTCCAGCCACGGTGTTGGTCACCAGGATCAAGGTGGTGGCACCGGCCTTGGCCATCGCGGCCGCACCCACCATCGTCTTGCCCGCGCCGCAGGGCAGCACGACCACACCGGAGCCGCCGGCCCAGAACGAGTCCGCGGCCATCTCCTGGTAGTCCCGCAGATGCCAGGGGTGGGACTCGAAGTCGAGGCTGATCGCGTGCGCCTCCCCGTCGACGTAGCCGGCGAGGTCCTCGGCGGGCCAGCCGACCTTGAGCAGCACCTGCTTGAGCCGGCCGCGCTCGCTCGGATGCACGATCACGGTGTCGTCGTCGATGCGGGCGCCGAGCATCGGGGCGATCTTCTTGTTGCGCATCACCTCCTCGAGCACTGCCCGGTCGAGGCTGACCAGGGTCAGACCGTGCGCGGGGTTCTTCACCAGCTGCAGCCGTCCGTAGCGGGCCATGGTGTCGACGATGTCGACGAGCAGCGGCTGCGGGACGGCGAACCGGGAGTGGGTGACGAGCGCGTCGACGACCTGCTCGGCGTCGTGCCCCGCGGCCCGGGCGTTCCACAACGCCAGGGGGGTGACGCGGTAGGTGTGCACGTGCTCGGGGGCGCGTTCGAGTTCGGCGAACGGAGCGATCGCCTGTCGGGCCTCGTTGGCGAGCGCATGGTCGACCTCGAGGAGCAGGGTCTTGTCGGACTGGACGATCAACGGTCCGTCGGGCACGGACGCCTCCTAGCACGGGAACAGAGAACAACCTCTCCATTCTCCAGGCGGGACGGCCGGGCCGCCACCGCCGCCGTCAGTCGACGAGGGCGACCGTGGTGATGCGGTGCAGCACGAAACTGCGGACCGTGCCCGCGGCCGGGTCGAACGCCTCGAGCTGTCCGCCGCCGACGGCGACCGGATCGACGATGCGATGAGTGGCGACACCCTGCGCATCGACGTAGCCGATCCGGACGCTGCGCTTGTCGCGCGCGGCGAGCTGCAGCAGTGCCATCGTCGCGGCACCGCCGGTGCGGGAGCCGTCACCACGGACCGTGGTCCCACGCGGGGCGGCCGCGGCCCGGTCCCCGGCGCGCAGCGTGCGGATCAGGTTGTCGAGCTGCTCCCCGGTCGGCGGGGTCGGGCCGGCGTAACGGGGCCGTGCCCGCGGCACCGACACCCGTGCGCCTCGCGGCCGCAGATCGAGCACCGCACCGGTTGCGTCCTCGCCCGCGGGCGCAAATCCCGCACCGCGCAGCTCGGCGAGCACCTCCGCCAGCGGCGCCTGCGAGATCGCGACCGTCGGCGCGACGGCTCGCAGGGCGAGGTGGACGGCGACGGGGTGCCGGAGCACCTCGGCCAGCAGCGCGGGGTCGTCGGAGCGGACGAACGAGGCGGCGACCCCGGCGCGGAGCCGGCCGTGACGGCGGGCGACGTCGTCGATCAGGTAGGTCAGCGCCTGGGGGACCGGCGTTCGCGAATGCGTGGCGAACAGGGCGTGCAGGTCGGCGGCGCCGGTGCCGGCATCCAGGGCGCGGCGCACACCGGCCTCGGTCACCCGGTACACGGTCGCGGCGCCCGCCGACTCGACGTCGGCGACCAGAGCGATGCGGTCCGCGAGTTCGGGTACCAGCGGACCGGGCGCGACCACCGTCAGGTCGGCCTGGACGAGCACGTAGTCGACCGGCTCGGGCAGGACCGCGGCCATCTCGGCGTCGGGGTCGCCGCCGTGCAGCAGCGCCTTACCGGGGGAGGCGAGAGCACCGTGCGCGACGACGGCCAATGCCGTCGCTTCGCGCAGCGTCTCGGCCACCGTGTCACCGCCGAGCCGGGCCGCCCACCGCGGCCGCCGCCAGGCCAGCACGGCTCGCGCCACCTCCGCGTCGGGCGCCGACCCGGGTACCTCGGCGAGCAGCTCGAGCAGCAGACGTCGCTCTCGGGGTGCGGCGGTGGACCGGACCTCGTCGGAGAGTGCGGCGATCGGCTTGTCCGTCGCATCGCGGCGCCCGACGAGCCACATGCGGCGCGGCGCGTCGAGCCACGCGCCGGCGAGCACGGCCCAGCGCTGCGCGGGGGGCGCGTTCGACCAGCCGTCGGCGGCGGTGGTCGGCGCCCAGTAGTCGTCGATGTCCGTGGTCGGCGCGGGCTGCGGCATGCCCCGCGCGATCAGGCCGGCGGCGGCGAGCAGCTCGACGAGCAGTGCGGCGAGCTGCTCGTCCACGTCGACGGTCTTGGCGAGGCGACGCAGCTCCCGCACCCCGAGACCCCCGGCTTTGAGCGCGGGAGCGGGAAGGGCACCGAGCGCGTCGATCAGATTCTCGCAGTGCCGCAGCAGTTCGAGGGCGGCTCCGGCCGCGGTGGCATTGACGTCGGCGACGACGTGCGTCGCGGGCAGCGGCCGGGGCGGGGTGAGGGCTGCGGGGTCGAAAGGCGCCTCCTCCCGCAGCGCCTGACCGACGCGGTGCGGCAGTTCGACGGTCTCGTCGTCGAGCCGGATCAGCAGGCCGGCCGCGATCAGGCGCTGCACGGGCCGGTCGGCGGGGGTGCCCGGGGCGGCGTCGCGGGTCCGGCCGACGGGGGAGGTGCGCGCCAGCGTGTCGAGCAGGCTGCGCCGGGCCGGGTCGAGATCGGCGAGGACGGCGCCGAGTTCGTCGGGCAGCCCGTCGGGGTCGGGACCGCGGCCGAGGCGCCACGGCACCGTCGCCGCGGCGGCCTCGACGACCCGCAGCCCGTCGGCCGGGCCCCACACGAGGGAGAGCCGCCGCAGTGCCTCGAGGGACCGGTCGACGTTCTTGGCCGTGACCCGGCCGGAGAGGGAGTCGAGCAGAGCGCGTCGCGTGACGGGCTCCCGGTCGGCACCCAGCCGGGTCAGGGCCTCGACCACCCCGAAGTCGAGGACGGAGAGCTCGTCGGCGGCGCGGAACACCGACGCGCGCTGCTGTGCGCGGCCGGCCAGGACGCTCATCGTGGCAGGTGGCGGGACCACCAGGTCGGGGCGGGCGCGCAGCAGCTCGCCGAGGTCGGCATCGCGGCGGTCGGCAAGCCAGTGGGCGAGTGACTCCGGGCCGGTCTCCGGCGCGGCGGGGTCGGTGGCGGTCATCGACACCAAGATTAGAGACCTGAAGTGGCTGTCCGTGAACCTGCCTGCCAAAATGAGCGCATGGCTGACAATTCGAAGAAGCAGTACGTCGATCCGGGGTGGCCCAAGGTGGCGGACGGGGACCACGCCGTCACCGAGTTGTCCTCGACTCGTTCCGGCCCGCTGTCCCCGTACGGTGAGGAGATGGAGTTCCCGCTGCCCGTCGACGCCCTCCCGTACACCCATCCCCGCACCGTCATCAACCGCTGATCCGGATTGCGAAGAGCCCCGCACCTGCAGGTGCGGGGCTCTTTCGTGCGGCTGTGCCGGGTGTCAGTTCGGCAGGGCGGCGTTGACCGCGTCGACGAGGTTCTGGTCGACGGCGATACCGGCCTGGCGCAGGGCCTCGAGACCCTGTTCGAAACCGGCCCGCAGGCCCTGGGCCTCGGCGGGCAGGGCAGGCACCTGGGGCACCTCGGGGGCGGCCTCGACGACCGGGGCGTTCTGGACGGTGCCGGCGCTCGTGGACGGGGCGCTGCGCTCCGTCGGCGCACTGCTCAGGCCGAGGCTCGAGGAGCAGGACGGCCATGCGCCCCAGCCCTGGCCGGCCAGCACGCGCTCGGCGACGACGATCTGCTCTTCACGGCTGGCCTGGTTGGCGGTCGCGGCGTACTCGCCGCCGCCGTAGGCGTTCCACGTGCTGGGGGAGAACTGCAGGCCACCCTGGTAGCCGTTGCCGGTGTTGATGGCCCAGTTGCCGCCGGACTCGCACTGCGCGAGGCGATCCCAGTCGGAGTCGGGAGCGGCGTTGGCGGTGCCGCTGAAGGCGACCCCCGTGACGCCGAGAACAGCGCTGGTCAGCGCGAACTTGGCGACGGTGCGGCCGGTGTTGGTGGGTTTGCGATGGCGTCCGCTCATGTCGGTTCCGGTTCCTCTCCGTACGCGCCTGCGAGGTCAGCTGTCGGGTTCGGGCTGAAGAGGTAGCCCGGCCTCCTCGCCGGTGGGCGATTCGGCTTCACCCCGAGGACCGTCGCGTGGCGACGATCCGGGTGCCTCCTGGGAATCGGTGTTCCCTGGGAGACCGTTGGGTCCCCCGCTTCCTGCTCCCGTGGATCGTTCGTCGGGACACCGGGATTCCGCGGAGCAGGATTTGGCGCGACGGACCCGGGGTGGCCGAACCAACCGGCCGGACATGACGGTAACGGCTCGGGACGGTGATTGTCACCAATTGATAACGCCGGGCGTCGCACGCACGATGCAGAGGTGGCCGGTGTGGCGCGATGAAGCCGCAGGTAGGGCCGAAAGTCCATCGCCGGTTCCGGTCTGCGACCTCCCCGTTATTCCCGCGTTATGTGAGGAACGTCACACGTAACCCGGCCGGGTGTCCACCGGGACGATGTCCTTCCCGAGCGGCAGCAGCGAGATCGGCACCATCTTCAGATTCGCGAGCGCCAGCGGGATGCCGATGATCGTGATCGCCATCGCGATCGCCGTCACCACGTGCCCCAGGGCGAGCCAGATGCCGGCGACGACCACCCAGATCACGTTGCCGATCAGCGAACCCGCCCCCGCCGTGGGCTTGTCCACCACCGTCTTGCCGAACGGCCACAGCGCGTACACGCCGATGCGGAACGCCGCGATGCCGAACGGGATGGTGATGATCAGCACGAAGCAGATCAGGCCCGCCAGGAAGTACCCCAGCGCCAGCCACAGACCGCCGAAGACCAGCCAGATGATGTTGAGCAGAATCCTCACGTGCGGTCCCTTCCGCGGGCGCGCCGGCCGGAGCGCAGCGCGAAGGTCAAGGCCAGCACGAAACCGAGCGGCCAGGCGAGAGTCAGCAGATACAGGACCAGGCCCGGCCGGCCGTCGGTGACGACGGGGGTCAGGAAGATCGCCACGACGGCGACGACCCCGACCACGAAGCAGGCCAGCGCGGCCTTGAGCAGGCCGTTGCCCGGTACGGAAGAACTGGAGGTACCCACGCGTTCCACCGTAGTGCTTCCGCGGCCCGGCGCGCCTTCGCCGGACTTTCGGAAGCGGACTCCGCCACGGGTACACTGACGCATGTCTGCGCGTCCCGCACTCGAAGCGGGGCGCGTTGTTTTGCATATCCACTCGTGCCCTGCGGGGCACGGCTGTCGAGGAGCGGGTGAACGCAGTGCCTACCGGCAAGGTGAAGTGGTACGACGTGGAGAAGGGCTTCGGCTTCCTGTCCCAGGAGGAGGGCGAGGACGTCTACGTACGCGCGTCCGCGCTCCCGGCCGGGGTCGAGGGCCTCAAGCCGGGGCAGCGGGTCGAGTTCGGCATGGCCGCGGGCCGCCGCGGGCCGCAGGCCCTCAGTCTGAAACTGCTCGAGCCGTTGCCGTCGGTCCGTCAGGGTGGCCGGCGCGAGGCGGCCCCCCAGAAGCGGCACACCCCCGACGAACTGCACGGCATGGTCGAGGACATGATCAAGCTCCTCGAGGCCACCGTGCAGCCGGAGCTGCGCAGGGGCCGTCATCCCGAGCGCAAGACCGCCCAGCGGATCTCCGAGGTCATGCGCGCCGTCGCGCGCGAACTCGACGCCTGACGCCTGAGCGAGAGGGGCCTTCCGGTGCAGCACCGGAAGGCCCCTCTCGCGTGCGCTGTGGCTCGGAACGCGTGCGCGTTGTGGCTCGGAACGCGTGCGCGTTGTGGCTCAGAACGTCTGGATGGCCCAGACCGGCGCCTGCTCCCCGGTCGCGGGCAGCTGCAGCACCACGTTCAGCAACTGCGCTCCGGGATCGGACGGCACCGTCACGGCACGGGCCTGACCGGGCGTGTAGTCACGGAACCCCTCGAAGATCTCACCGGTGCGCGGATCACCGTAGGTGACGTTGAGCCGCCAGTCGGACTCCGCGATCTCCGACGGCAGCGACAACTGCAGCGGCATGCCGGCCGGAACCTCGAGCATCACCGCCTCGAGGCCGGCGCACGTGCCGTCGGCGCTGCACAGGCCGGGATCGACCGTGACCGTACGGCCCTGCGCATATGCCGTCACCGTGGGCAGGCTCGGCGGTGCCGACCGGACGAGGGAGACCACGACCGCGGTGAGCCCGCCGATCGCGATCAGCGCCACGACCACCAGGATCGCGATCGTCTTCTTCGTCCGGGGCTGCAGTCTCATCGGGTTCCGTTTCTCGTCGTACGTCCGCCTGGCCGCGGGATGCGACCGGTGGTCTCCTGGGTGGCGTGTTCCGGGCGTTTTCCTCCGAAGCCCGGAACGACGGTGCCTCCACGGTAGGTGAGGATCGTCTGCGTCAGCCCGAGGGCCAGCACGACCGTGATCACGGTGAACCCGAGCCAGTACTCGGTGGGCAGCAGCACCCCCAGCGCCCCACCGAACACCCAGCTCAGTTGCAGCACCGTCTCCGAACGACCGAACCCGGACGCGATGGACTCCTCCGGGAGGTCCTGCTGCAGGGACGCATCCAGCGACACCTTCGCCAGGGCGCTCGCGCAGGCCCCCACCAGCGCCACCAGCGCCGCGGTGAACAGGCTGCCCGTCGCGGCGGCCAGCGCCGCGACCACCGTCACGGCCGCGGTGCAGCGCACCACGATCAAGGCCGGCCGGCCCAGGGTGAGTCGCGCGCCGGTCGCGTTGCCGGTGAAGTTGCCGACGGCGGCGGCCGCGCCGACCAGGCCCAGCATCGCGGCCTGGACCAAGGGCTCGTGCTCGGTCCTCGACTTGGCGACGAAGGCGATGAACAAGGTCAGGAAACCGGTGAGCACCCGGATCGTGCCGTTACCCCACAGTCCGGTGAGCACGGCCCGTCCCAGCGGCTGGCGACGGCCCTTCCCGCCGCCGGTGGCGCGCCCGGGTGCCGCGACCTTTTCGGTGCGGGCCTCGGCACCGTGATACGACAGCGTGGCCGGCACCTCACCCTCGGTGACCTCCACCCACGAGGGGATCCGCATGCTCAGGTACGCGCCGAACGCGGTGATGACGGCACACAGCCACAGGGCCCCGGACGAGCCGAACAACCAGGCCGCAGCGGCGGCGACCGCCCCGGCGCCCATCGTGCCGCCCACCAGGCCGAAGACCGTCAGCCGCGAGTTCACCCGGACGAGATCGATCTCGGGTGGCAGCACCCGCGGTGTCACCGCCGACTTGAGCACGGCGAACGATTTGGACAGCACCATCATCGCGAGGGCGGCGGGGTACAGGCCCCAGCTGTCGAAGTTGAACACCAGCACCACCGCGAGCACGGTGCGGGCTGCGAACGAGGTGGCCAGCGCCAGCCGGCGGCCGTGCTGCAACCGGTCGAGCAGCGGGCCGATCAGCGGGGCGATCACCGCGAAGGGGGCGATCGTGATGAGCAGATACAGGGCGACCTTGGTCTTGTCCTCACCCGTCGCCGCGGAGAAGAACAGGGTGTTCGCCAGGGCCACGGCGACCGCGGCGTCGCTGGCGAAGTTCGCCATCGTCGCGTAGGTCAGGGCCGTCAGGCCCGAGCGGTCCGCGCCGTCCGCCGTGGCGGCCCGGCGGAACGTCGCGATGCCCTTGCTCGTCAGCTCCCGGCTGCGTAGCGCCGCGACGCGCGTGACCGTGAGCTTGCGCGGCATCCGCGGGGCCCGTGGGGCGTCGGCCCGCTCGCCGCGGGACGTGTCGTCGCCCCGGTGCCGGCGGGCGTCCTCGACCGGGTGCAGCGGTGGCAGGGGAGTGCGCCGCGCGGACGTGCGCCGCGGCGGCGGATAGTTGCCGTTGCCGGGGTGCGGGGCCCGGGCCGACGGGCGGGGGCGACCGCCGACGTCGGCACGACGGTCCGCGTCGTCGTGCGCGCGTTCCTCGTCCGAATCGGTCACGGCACAATTCTGTCGCACCGGGCGGATCGGCGTTCGTCGACGTACCCCACCGGTGCCGCGGTCACGGCACGAACCGCACCTCGAACATCGACGGCCAGTACTTGCCGGTGACGAGGAAGCGATCGGTACCGGGCAGGTGGGCGATTCCGTTGAGCACGTCGATGCGCTCGCGCCGGCCTTCGGTCAGGTGTTCGCGCAGTGCCCCGGCGTCCACCACGGCGGTCACCCGGCCCTCGTCCGGGTCGATGCGCAGGATCTCGTCGGTCTTCCACACGTTCGCGTACACCGCACCGTCGTCGGTGCACTCGAGTTCGTTGAGCCGGGTGGCGGCGCGGCCCTCACGCAGTACCGTGACCCGGCCCGTCTCGGCGAAGGTCCCGGGGTGCCGGAACGTCAGTTCCGCCGTGCCGTCGCTCATCACCAGCCGGTCGTTCTGTGCGCACAGTCCCCAGCCCTCCCCGTCGTAGCCGGCGCGGCCGCGTTCGGCCAGGGTGTCCCGGTCCCGAGCGATCGCGACCCCGTCCTGCCACGTCAGCTGCCACACGGTGGCGCCGGCGACCGTGATGCCCTCGCCGAACATGTCGTCCGGCACGGGGACCCGGACCCGTTCGGCGCCGGTGGCCAGCGACCGCGCCGCGATCCACGATCGGCCGGACAGGCCGGTGCCCTCGAGCAGTTCGTCGCCGGACACCTCGAGGCCCTGAGTGAACGCGGCAGGATCGTGCGGGTACACGGCCACGATCTCGGTGCGCAGCCGCTCGGCCGGCGGACCCGGATCCGCCGGGGCGGAGCCGCACGCGGCGGCCGCGACCGCGGCTGCGACACCGGCCGCGATCGCGGCTGCGACGGAGAGCGGACGTCGGCGCATGCCCACATGATGGCAGCCGAGGCTCGCGGCGACGGTTCCGTGCGGCAGAATGGGCTCCGTGAGTGGTGTGCCTTCCTCAGTTGCTTCCGGCTCCGCGTCCGCCTCTACCGAACAGCTCGTCCAGCCTCGGCTGGCCGACGCCGTCGACGTCGCGCGGGCCGCGCTGCTGGACGCCGGTGAGACCGGCGTCGGCGCGTACCTGGGCGTCGCCGCCGAGGACGACTGCGCCGCCACCCACCGGTTCGCCGCGGACCTGCCCGGGTACCGAGGCTGGCAGTGGGCGGTCGTCGTCGCCGCCGCGCCCGGCTCGGATCGGGTGACGGTGAGCGAACTGGCGTTGCTGCCCGGACCGGACGCCCTCGTCGCGCCCCGGTGGGTGCCGTGGAACGAGCGGATCCGGCCCGGTGACCTCGGCCCCGGCGATCTGCTCGCCCCGCCGGCCGGGGATCCGCGCCTCGTGCCGGGCTATGTCGCCACCGGCGATCCCGAGATCGACGAGACGGCCGGCGAGATCGGCCTCGGCCGCAAACAGGTCATGAGCCTCGAGGGACGTCTCGAGGCGGCCCAGCGCTGGCACGACGGCGACTACGGTCCGGAGTCGGAGATGGCCAAGGCGGCGCCCTCGACGTGCCGGCTGTGCGGGTTCTACCTTCCCCTCGCGGGTTCCCTGCGCGCGGCGTTCGGGGTGTGCGGCAACGAGTTCGCCGCCGACGGCCACGTGGTGCATTCGGGGTACGGGTGTGGAGCCCATTCGGACACCACCCTGCCGACCGGCGCCGGATCTCCGGTCCACGAGCCCTACGACGACTCCGCTGTCGAGGTCGTCGCCCTGCCGCCCGCCGGCGAAGGTGCGCCGGCACAGGCCCAGCCCGGCGCGGACGACCGTGACGGCGCCTCCGTGGTGGTCGGCAGCGAGGCCACGGCGGAGAACGGGACCGCCGGCACCGGGACCGCGGAGACCACCGGGACCGCGGAGACCACCGGGACCGCGGAGAACACCGGGACCGCGGAGTCCACCGAGACCGCCGCGGTCGAGCCGCCGGAACAGACCGACTGACGATGCCGCGCCCCGACCCCTTCGGGACAGCGGCGCTGCGCGAGGGCATCCTGCTGGCCTGGGCGTCGTCCCCGACCCGGCTGCGGGAGGACGCCGCCACCGAGGCCGACCTCGTCCGGGCCGGCTACCGGAACCGGGTGCTGACCGAACTCGCGCAGAATGCGGCCGACGCCGCTGCGCGCGCGGGCGTGCCGGGGGCGCTGTGCCTGTGGCGGGACGGCGACGACCTGCACGTCGCGAACACCGGCGCGGTGCTCGACGAGACCGGCGTGCAGGCGTTGACGGCACTGCGCGCGTCGAGCAAGACGAGCGGTGTCGGCCGGTTCGGGGTCGGGTTCACCGCCGTCGCCGCGGTCAGCGCGGACATCGAGATCCGTTCGCGTTCCGGCTCGATCCACTTCTCCGCCGAACGCACCCGGGACGCGCTCGCCGACCGCGACCTGCCCGTCCCGGAGTCCGGCGTTCCGGTGCTGCGCCTCGCCTGGCCGGGGCCCACGCCGCCCGCACCGGGCTGGGACACCGAGGTGGTGCTGCGGCTGCGTGCCGGCATCGACGCCGACGCGCTGCTCGGCGGGTTCGCCACGGAGGCCGTCGACCTGCTCCTCGAGCTGCCCGCCCTGACCACCGTCACGGTCGGCGATCGCGCGCTCCCCCGCACCTGCACCGACACCGAGTCCGGACTGCGCGTCGTTGCCGTGGGGGAGCGGACCTGGTGGGAGTACGCGGGCCCGCACGCCCGCTGGCTCGTTCCGGTCGTGGACGGGGTGCCGGTACCGGTGTCACAGGACGTGCTGCGTGCTCCCACCCGCTCGGACGAGGAACTCTCGCTGCCCGCGCTGGTGATCGCCGACGTGCCCATGCAACCCGACCGGCGCCGCCTGCTCCCCGGCGCCCCCGTGGCCGGGCTCGCCCGCGGTTACGCCGACTTCGTCGCGGCCCTGCCCCCGCGGCAGCGGCCGTCGATGGTTCCGGTTCCCGGTTTCGCACGCAGCGAGGTCGACGCGCTGCTGCGGGAGGCCGTGCTGCAGGAGCTGCGCGCGCATCCGTGGCTGCCCCCGGCCGACGGTGGCGACGATCTGCTCCCGGACCGCGCCGCCGCGCTGACCGGTCTGACCGACGAGCTCGCCGGTGTCCTCGCCGACGTCGTGCCCGGCCTGATCCGGCCCGATCTGTGCGGACCGCGGCACGCGGCGGCGCTCGGTGCCGTCGACGTGCACCGGCTCGGGCCGGCGCGGATCGCCGAGCTGCTCGCCGGTGTCGAGCGTGAGCCCGCGTGGTGGCACCGGCTGTACGAGGCGCTCACCCCGTTGGTCGTCGACGCGGTGGTCGCCGAGGAACTCGCCGCGATCCCGGTCCCGCTGTCGGACGGGCGCACCGTGACCGGGCCGAGGACCGTCGTGCTGGGCACGGACGTCGGGCCGCTGCGGCTGCCGTGGATGCGTCTCGTGCATCCGGACGCCGCGCACCCGCTGCTCACCCGGCTCGGCGCCGGCACGGTCACGGCGGCGGATCTGCTCGCGGATCCGGCGCTGCTCGCGGCGGTCGAGGACGTCGACGCCGCGGACTCCGAGGCGACGGCCGAACTGGCGGACGTAGTGCTCCGGCTGGCCGCGCAGGTACCGGCCGGGGCGGTGCCCCGGGAGCTCGGAGCGCTGCTGCTGCCCGACGTCGACGGTGAACTCGTGCCCGCGGACGAACTGTTGCTGCCGGAGGCCCCCCTCGCCGAGGTGCTGGTGGCGGACGCGCCGTTCGCCACCCTCGATCCGCAGGTGGCCGAACGGTACGACGTCGACGCGCTGCGGGCGGTCGGCGTGGGATGGGGTTTCACGGTGCTGCGCGCCGAACTGCCCACCGGTCCCGATCACGACCTGCCCGACGAGGAACAGTGGTGGGAAACCCTCGACGGGGACCCCGAACTGCTCGTGGCCGTGCGCGATCTCGACCTGGTCGACGATGCGTGCTGGGACCGGGCCCTGTCGCTCCTCGTCGCCGATCCCGGCACCGCCGCGGCCCTCGACGACCGTCACGGCTACACCGCCTGGTGGCTGCGTACCTTCGCGACGCTGGACGGCCGGAACCTCGGGCACCTGCGTGCCCCCGACGACGACGCGTTCGCCGGGCTGCTCGACCCCTGCCCGCACCCGGAGGCGGACCGTCTGCGGTCGTGTCTGGCCGCGACGGACGTCGAGAGCACCGAGACCGCCGCGCTGCTCCTCGACCTCCTCGCCGATCCTGGCCGCACCCCCGCCCCGGCCGTCACCGTCCACGCCCACGCCGCCCTGACCGCGGCGAGCGCCACCGGCGTACTCGACCTCGACGACCTGCACCTGCCCGACTCCGTCCGCAGCCTCGCCGGGACGACCGTCGATGCCGCGCACGCACTGGTCCTGGACCGGCCGTGGCTTGCCGCCGTGATTCCCGCCGACCGGCTCGTGCTCGGCACCCTGCCCACCGCGCCGGTCCTCGCCGACCTCCTCGACGTGCCCCTCGCCTCGGCCGAGGTGTCCGGCCACGTCACGGGCCCGGGTCGCGCGACCGAATGGCGGAACGAGCCGGCCGCGGTGCTCGCGGCGGCCGCCGCGGGGCGGACGCTGCCGCGCGGACCGCTCGTCGTGCACGAGCGGCTGACCGTGCGCTGCTCGGGCGCGGTCACCGGCGAGCACGAGGTCGCGTGGTGGGTGGACGGCAGCGGCACGACGCACTGCACCGCGCCGGGACTGGCCGCCGCCGTCGCGGCGCTCTCGCCGGTGGAGCCGCGATGAGTATCGACACGACGACCCTCGAGGGTGTGGTGGAGCTGCGCGAGCCCACGCTGACCGCCCTCGTCACCGCCGTCACCCACTCGGGAGGCATGACCGCGATCGCCGTCGTCACGGCGGCGCTGACGGTGCTGATGCTGCGTGCAGGCCGCCGCGACGATGCGCTGCTGCTGTCCGCGACGATCCTGACGGGCTGGCCGTTGATGAGCCTGCTCAAGCTGCAGTTCGGCCGGGAACGCCCGCCGCAGCCCGAACGACTGATCGACCTGACCACCCACTCGTTCCCGTCCGGGCACGCCATGATGACCGCGATGCTGGCGACGGTGCTCGCCGCCGTGATCGCCCGCCGGTCGCCGCCCCGCAGCCACCGGGCGCTCGTGGCGTACTGCGCTCTCGGCGCCTACACGCTCGCGGTCGGGCTCTCGCGGGTCTACCTCGCGGCCCACTGGCTGACCGACGTCGTCGCCGGGTGGGTGCTGGGGTCGCTGTGGGCGTTGCTGTGGGTGGGGTTGATCACGCGGGTGCGGGCCCGGCTGTCGCCCCGGCCGTGACACCGGGCGGCACGGCCCCTCGTCAGTCGAGT
The DNA here is from genome assembly GCF_057367935.1 of Rhodococcus sp. NS-SX18. Classification (NCBI taxonomy): domain Bacteria; kingdom Bacillati; phylum Actinomycetota; class Actinomycetes; order Mycobacteriales; family Nocardiaceae; genus Rhodococcus; species Rhodococcus sp. NS-SX18. Next base: position 1,185,805 of record NZ_CM170633.1, read on the forward strand.
CCGACCTGCGCGCCGCGCCGGCCCAGCCGCGCGGCCCGGCGCTGCACGAGGAACACGGCGAAACCCAAGAGTCCCACGACGATTCCCGCTACGCACACGGGCAGTGCGGCCGACCACCGGTCACCCGCGGCGAGCACGACGATCGTCGCGACCGTCCACAGCGCCGTGCCGATCGCCAGTGCGGGACGGGGGTCGGCGAGGCGCCGGGTCCGCTCGGCGACCGTGTGTGCGTCGTTCACGATTTCAGGCTAGTCCAGCCCGATTGCAATAATCTCCCGTTGCGACGCACCCCCACCCCAGAGCGGAAGTCGATATGGCCCAATCCTCAGAGCGGAAGTCCGGCACGGTGACCGGCACCTCCTTCCTCGACACCTACTTCAAGATCACCGAACGGGGATCGACGGTCTCGCGGGAGGTGCGCGGTGGTGTCGTCACGTTCGTCGCGATGGCCTACATCGTGGTACTCAATCCGCTGATCCTGGGCAGCTTCTCCCCGGACGACGCCACGGCCAAGGTCGACGTGCTCGGCAACATCCTGCCCGTCAACCAGGTCGCGGCCGTCACCGCGCTGGTGGCCGGACTGATGAGCATCGTCTTCGGCATCGTCGCCAACTATCCGTTCGCCATCGCGGCCGGCCTGGGCATCAACACCCTGCTGGCGGTCACCATCGCGCCCCAGGTCACCTGGCCCGAAGCGATGGGCCTCGTGGTGATCGACGGCATCATCATCGTGATTCTCGCCGTCACCGGCTTCCGCACCGCGGTGTTCAACGCGATCCCGCCCGAGCTGAAGGCGGCCATCGCGGCCGGTATCGGCGCGTTCATCGCCCTGATCGGCATGGTCGACGCCGGATTCGTGCGCCGCCTGCCGGACGCGGCCGGCACCACCGTCCCCGTCGGGCTGGGCATCGACGGTTCGATCGCCTCGTGGCCGACCGCGGTGTTCGTGTTCGGTGTGCTGCTCATGGGGGTGCTCGTCGTGCGCCGGGTGCCCGGCGGCCTGCTCATCGGCATCGTCGCGACCACGGTGGTCGCGGCGATCGTCGAAGCGGTCGCCGGGGTCGGGCCGTCGCAGGGCACCGACCCGAAGGGCTGGAACCTGAGCACCCCGGAGGTGCCCGAGAAGGTCGCCGGTGTGCCGGATCTGAGCCTGGTGGGCAATGTCGACCTCTTCGGTGCGTTCACCCGGATCGGCGTGATCGCCGCGACCCTGCTCGTGTTCACCCTCGTCCTCGCCAACTTCTTCGACGCGATGGGCACGATGACCGGCCTGGGTAAGGAAGCCGGCCTCACCGACAAGGACGGCAACCTGCCCGGCATCGGCCGTGCCCTCGTCGTCGAGGGCACGGGGGCCATCGCCGGCGGTGTGGGCTCCGCGTCGTCGAACACGGTGTTCGTCGAGTCGGCCTCCGGCATCGCCGAGGGGGCGCGCACCGGTCTGGCAAACGTGGTGACCGGCGTGCTGTTCCTCGCCGCGATGTTCCTCACCCCGCTCTACGAGATGGTGCCCGTCGAGGCCGCCGCTCCGGCTCTCGTGGTGGTCGGCGCCCTCATGATCGGGCAGGTCCGCGACATCGACTTCACCCAGTTCGCCATCGCGTTGCCCGCGTTCCTCACGATCGTCGTCATGCCGTTCACGTACTCGATCGCCAACGGCATCGGCGTCGGCTTCATCACGTGGGTCGTCCTGCACGCAGCGGCCGGGAAGGCGCGGTCGGTGCACCCGCTGCTCTGGGTGGTGGCGGGCTTGTTCGTCGCCTACTTCGCGGTGGACCCGATCACCGAACTGCTCACCTGACATGCGGCGCGATGTGTCCGGTCGGTCCCGTATTGTGCACGCCATGACATCGGAACATCGCACGCTCGCCGGCGACCTTTCGTTGGCAGTCGTGCGCCTGACGCGCCATTTGCGGGGGCGGCGCTCCGATTCCCGAGTGTCCCTGACTCAGCTGTCGGCCATGAGCACGCTGAGGCAGGAGGGAGCGATGACCCCCGGTGTGCTGGCCGCACGCGAGAAGGTCCAGCCGCCGTCCATGACGCGGGTGATCGCCTCGCTCGACGAGCTCGGGCTCGTCGAGCGGACCCCGCATCCCACGGACGGCCGGCAGATCATCGTCTCGCTCTCGGATGCGGGCCGGGCACTGCTGATCGACGAACAGCAGGCCCGCGAGGCGTGGCTGACCGAACGCCTCGCCACCTTGGACGAGGCCAGCCTCGCCACGCTCGGGGACGCGGTGGAGATCATCAACAAGCTGGTCAGCGAAGCGGAATGAGCCGATCCCGGTCCTCGTGGCCGGGATGTGTTCGGTGAACCCGCCGACGGGTCCGCGACGTGGCCTGGGAGAATCGACGGCGTGGTGCACATCGTCGACATCGAGGATCCCGCCGACCCCCGGCTGGGCGACTTCCGAGACCTCAACTCGTCGGATCGCCGGCCCGACCTGCCGGCCGGCAAGGGACTGGTGATCGCGGAGGGCGTGCTCGTCGTCCAGCGGATGCTCGACTCGCGGTTCACCCCCGGCAGCCTGCTCGGGGTGGATCGTCGTCTCGGTGAACTCGCCGACGACCTGCGCGACGTCGACGTGCCGTTCTACCGCACCTCGGCCGAGGTCATGGCTGAGGTCGTCGGCTTCCACCTCAACCGCGGGGTGCTCGCCGCGGCGCACCGGCCACCGGCGCTCGACCTCGACGACGTCCTGGAGAAAGCCACCACCGTGGCGGTGCTCGAGGGTGTCAACGACCACGAGAACCTCGGCTCGATGTTCCGCAACGCCGCCGGCCTCGGTGTCGATGCCGTCGTGTTCGGCAAGGGCTGCGCCGACCCGCTGTACCGACGGTCGGTGCGGGTCTCGATGGGCCATGTGCTGCGAGTGCCGTTCGCGCACGTCGAACGGTGGCCGCACGATCTGGACCGGCTGCGGGGGCGCGGCTTCCAGCTCATTTCGCTCACCCCGAATCCCGAGGCCGTGCCGCTGGCCGAGGCGATGACGGGGGAGAAGGTCGCGCTGCTCCTCGGTGCCGAGGGTCCGGGGCTGACCGAGCACGCGATGCGCGCGACGGACGTGCGGGCGCGCATTCCGATGGCCCCGGGCACCGACTCGCTCAACGTCGCCACGGCCGCGGCGATGGCGTTCTACGAGCGGGTACGGATCCCGCGGTGATCGCGCCCCCGCGCGCCCCGTCGACACCGTGGTCGACGGGGCTGACGCTGACGGGTTTCGCCCTCGTCGTCACGGTGGTGACGATTGTGGCGTTCGGGCTCGAACTCGGGCGCGTGCACCCACTGCTCGCGGTGATCGTCAACCTCGTCGTCGCCGCCGGGATCGCCCCCACCCTGTGGTGGTGGCGTCGGATACCGCTGTGGCGGTGGATCGCCGCCGGTGTCGCCGCCGGTGTCCCGGTCGGCTGGATTGCACTGCTCGCCGCGGCGGCGTTCTGAGCCGATCCACAGCCGCGAACGAATCTACCAGCTGCACCGGCTATTCCGCGCGCGTACGTCCGGACAGTGCGCGGCCGGGCGCGGAGATCCGGCGCGGCCACCACCGCCGTCGTGCGGGCCGGGCGCCCGGCGCGTCCCGGTCGGTGGGCGGCCGCTCGCCCTCGCGGTACAGCTCGAAGTCCCACACTTCGATCTCGTGGGGGTCGAGCTCGCCGTCGGCGCGGCCCGTGTAGCGGAACCCGAGCCACGCGGCGTTGGCGGCCTCGGCGAACCGGCGGGGGTGGAACGGTAACGCCTCGGGGTGGGGCAGCACGTCCAGTGGCCAGCGGATGGGGAACTCCCCGCCCCAGAACGGCCGCTCCCACACGAACGGCAGCCCGTCGTCCTCGACGATGTCGACGGGCGTGGCGTCGAACGCTCGTCGCAGCGTGCCGCGCCGCCAGGCACCGACGGCGCCACGTGCCCCGGCGGGATCCGACACGACGAGATAGGTGTTCTCGGACGCGACGGTGTGCCTCCAGCGTTCGGGCAGCTGCGACGGACGCGTGGCCGCAAGGTCCGGACTGCACACCACCGTCACACCCGGGAAGCTGCCCACGTAGACCCGGCCGGCCGCCCCGGTCGCGGCCTGCGCGAGCGGCACCCGGCCCAGCGGCTCGGACGACAGTCCCGGATGCAGCCGGCCGACGAGTGCGTGGGCCGTCGTGCAATCGGCCCGCGCATCGCGCAGCACCTCGCCGGGGTCGGGGGCGTCGACGTACCAGATGGTCGACACCGTCGCGGCCGCCATCGGTGGGTCCGGCTCTCAGCCGCGCCCGTTGCTGCGCACGCCGAGCAGCACGTCGTCCCACGAGGGCAGGGCAGGCTTGCCGCGCTTGTCCTTACCCGGATTCTGCTGCGGCGCCAGCTTCGGCCGGTCCTCGTCCACGGCGGGGTCGGGCAGGCTCGCCGCCGCGGGACGGACCTCCTCGACCTCCGCGTCGATGACCGCGGGCGGCGGATCGAGAGTGAGCGTCTCGGCGACGACGTCCTCCCGGTCGGACCCGTCGTTGTCTCCGGTGTCGTCGACGTCGCGCGCCGTGTACACCGGCGTGAGGCAGCGCAGCGGCCGCCCGCAGTCCGGATCGATCAGCTCCGTGGCGGTGTCGTCGAGCGGCAGGATCGTGCCGCCGTGGGCGTCGGGCTGGTAGCGCCAGTGCGCCGCGTTGGTGGACCGGCCGGCGTCCCACTGCAATTGAGCCACCCAGTGACCCTCGTCGTCGCGCCACGCGTCCCAGGTGGCGGCCTCGATGCTGTGCCCGCGGGCCCGGAACGCCTGGGCGACGATCTCGGCGAGGGTGTGCACGGCCGGGCCGTCCGGACGCACCGGATGACCCTGCTGAGCCATCTCGGCCGCGCGGGAGCGCTCGAGCAGCACCGGGTAGGCGAACCGCTCCACCTTCGCCAGCGGGATCCCGGCCTCCTCGGCGACCTGCTCGACGGAAGCGCCGCAGCGGATGCGGGCCTGGATCTCGCGGGGGCGCAGCTGACTGGTGGTCTCGATCTGGATCTGCCCGAGGCGGGCGAGGTCACCTCGGGAGGCGGCGCGGAGCGTGTCGTCGATCGGGATGCGGAATCTGTCGCCGTTTTCGGGATCGGCGAGCACGACGTGCGTTCCGTCGGGCTCGAGGCCGACCACTCGAAGCTCTCGCACCATGACCTCCTCGCGGGGAATCGCGATTGACCCGCCCGACTGTAACGGACTCGTGATCCCTGCGGAGCAGGACACGCCGACACGCCGGGGGCCGGTGGCGCGAATCCGCCGACGTGGCGCTATTGTCCAAGGTTTCCCCGAAAGTCTCGACTCGTTGTCGAGAGTTCGGGGAGGCTCCCGGACGGCGAACGGGGCCGGACCCGACCCGGATCCGACCCCGCCCCGAACGGTCGCGCGACCGTTCTACATCCGGTCGACCACCCAGTCGATGCACTTGGTCAGCGCAGTGATGTCGTCGGGGTCGATTGCCGGGAACATGCCGACGCGCAGCTGGTTGCGGCCCAGCTTGCGGTACGGCTCGGTGTCGACGATCCCGTTGGCGCGCAGGATCTTCGCCACCTGCGCAGCATCGACCGAGTCGGCGAAGTCGACGGTGCCGACCACCTGGGAGCGCAGCGCCGGATCGGCGACGAACGGGGTGGCGTACCGGGACGCCTCGGCCCACGCGTACAGCCGCGACGACGAGTCCGCGGTACGGGCCGTCGTCCAGGCCAGGCCGCCGTTGCCGTTCATCCACTCGATCTGGTCGGCCAGCAGCAGCAGCGTGCCCACCGCGGGGGTGTTGTACGTCTGATCCTTCGTGCTGTTGTCGACGGCGATCGGCAGCGACAGGAACTCGGGGGTGAAACGGCCCGAGGCCTTGATCTCCTCCACCCGCTCCAGCGCGGCCGGGCTCATCAGTGCGATCCACAGGCCACCGTCGGCGGCGAAGCACTTCTGCGGCGCGAAGTAGTAGACGTCGAAGTCCTCCGCGGCGACGGGCAGGCCGCCGGCGCCGGACGTCGCGTCGATGGCGATCAGGGCGTTCTCGGAGCCGGCCGGACGGGTGACCGGCACCGCGACACCGGTCGAGGTCTCGTTGTGGGCCCAGCCGATGAGGTCGGCCGATCCGTCGGCGACGATCTCCGGTGCGGTACCCGGCGCGCTGTCCACCACGATCGGGTCACCGATCAGCGGGTTCTTCTTGGCGACGGTGGCGAACTTCGACGAGAACTCGCCGTAGGTGAAGTGCTGAGACTTCTCCCGGATCAGGCCGAACGCCGCAGCGTCCCAGAACGCGGTGGTGCCGCCGTTGCCGAGCACCACCTCGTAGCCGTCGGGGAGGGAGAACAGCTCGCGCAGACCCGAACGGATGCGGGCGACGACGTCCTTGACGGGCTTCTGCCGGTGGCTGGTACCGAACACCGAGGCACCGACCTCGACCAGGGACTGCAGCTGCTCGGGACGAACCTTGGAGGGACCGCAGCCGAAGCGGCCGTCGGCGGGCTTGAGATCGGCGGGAATGATCGGTGTAGCGTCAGCCATCGGTATGCGTGTCCTAAACGTCGAGGAACGAGTGCACCGGTAGTCTAGACGGCCCCCGCGGAACGGCCGGACGGACGGGCGCCCGGTGCGGGGCCCGTCCGTCCGGCTCGGTGGATCAGTTGTGGGTGATGGAATCCCAGCCCTCGACGCTCTCCGGGCTGCGGGCATCCGGGCCGGTGTAGATCGCGGCCGGGCGCACCAGCTTGCCCAGGCGCTTCTGCTCGAGGATGTGCGCGCACCAGCCGGCGGTGCGGCCGCAGGTGAACATCGCCGGCATCATCGCGGCCGGGACCTCGGCGAAGTCGAGGATCACCGCGGCCCAGAACTCGACGTTGGTCTCGATGGCCCGGTCGGGGCGACGCTCGCGCAGCTCGGCGAGGGCGGCCTGCTCCAGCGCGGCGGCGACCTCGTAGCGCGGCGCGTTCAGTCGCTTTGCGGTGTCGCGCAGCACCCGCGCGCGGGGATCCTCGGCGCGGTAGACGCGGTGCCCGAAGCCCATCAGCTTCTCCTTGCGGTCGAGGATGCCCTTGACCAGCGCGCGGGCGTCGCCGGTGCGCTCGGTCTCCTCGATCATCGGCAGCACCCGCGCCGGGGCCCCACCGTGCAGCGGGCCGGACATCGCCCCGACCGCACCGGACAGTGCGGCGGCGACGTCGGCGCCGGTGGAGGCGATGACGCGGGCGGTGAAGGTGGAGGCGTTCATGCCGTGCTCGGCGGCCGAGACCCAGTACGCGTCGATCGCGGCGACGTGCGCCGGGTCGGGCTCACCCTTCCACCGCACCATGAACCGCTCGGTGACGGTCGCGGCCTCGTCGATGCGCTTCTGCGGCACGGCGGGTTGGTAGATACCGCGCGCGGACTGCGCGACGTACGACAGGGCCATCACCGCGGCGCGGGCGAGATTCTCCCGCGCGGTGGCGTCGTCGATGTCGAGGAGCGGCTCGAAGCCCCAGATGGGGGCGAGCATCGCCAGGCCGGCCTGGACGTCGACGCGGACGTCGCCGGTGTGGATCGGCAGCGGGAACGGCTCGGCCGGGGGCAGGCCCTGGCCGAACTTGCCGTCGACCAGCAGGGCCCACACGTCTCCGAACGTGACCCCGCGCGTGACGAGGTCCTCGATGTCGACGCCGCGGTAGCGCAGCGAGCCGCCGTCCTTGTCGGGTTCGGCGATATCACTGGTGAAGGCGACGACGCCTTCGAGGCCGGCGACGAAATCCTCGGGTACAGACGCGCGCGATGCCATGACGGTTGGGCTCTCCTCGTTCGGTGCAACCCGGTCCGGGCAGCACTGCCGGTGAAGCGGGACTCGGCGGATGTGATCGGCGCCCCACTCCGTTCGTCGGTGCGACTGTAGTCCCCCGGGCGGGAGGATCGGCGCCCGGATACCCGGGAGTAGTGTCCAGCATCGTGTCCACCGATCCACGGCCCGGCGCCGAGAACACCGAGGGGCTGCCTGCGAGTGCGGCCGAGCACGCCGATCTGGCGTCGATGCGTGTCGACTACACCCCCGCCGGACCTCAGAGCGCGTCCGCCGTCGACGAGGACCTCGAACCCGAGTGGCTCACCGACGGGTGGTTGCCGGTGCTGCGCCGCTGGCTCCTCGACGCCGCCGCGGCAGGGCTGCCCGAACCGAACGCGATGGTGCTCGGCACCGTCGACGAGCACGGCCGGCCCGTCACCCGCACCGTGCTGTGCAAGGGGGTCGACGCGGACGGGGTCACCTTCTTCACCAACTACGACTCGGACAAGGGCCGGCAACTCGCCGCGACGCCCTACGCGTCGGCCACCTTCACCTGGGTCCCGATCTTCCGCCAGGTCACCGTCCGCGGGCCCGTCGAGCGGGTCGGCGCGGAGGAGACCGCCGAGTACTGGCATTCCCGGCCACGCGGCTCCCGCCTGGGCGCGTGGGCCTCGCAGCAGTCCCGGCCGATCGAGTCCCGGGCGGCGCTCGAGCATGCGCTCGTCGAGGTCGCCGAGCGCTACGGCATGGACGCCGAGATCCCGGTGCCGCCGCACTGGGGCGGGCTGCGGATCCGCCCCGAGTCGGTCGAGTTCTGGCAAGGCCGGCCCAACCGCCTGCACAACCGGGTGCGGACCCGGCTGGTGGACGGGCGGTGGATCACCGAGCGTCTGCAGCCGTGAGGCGGCTGCTCGCCGACACCACACCGCTCGAGAACCGCGACTACCGCCGGTTGTGGACCGCCGGCATCGTCACGGTCGTCGGCGCCCAGCTCAGCGTCGTGGCGGTGCCCCAACAGATCTACGAGATCACCCGCAGCTCGGCGTACGTCGGCCTGACCGGTGTGTTCGCCCTCGTCCCGCTCGTGGTGTTCGGACTGTGGGGCGGTGCGCTGGCCGACGTGATGGACCGGCGCCGGCTGCTCACCTTCACCACGCTGGGCATGGGTGTGACGTCGCTGCTGCTGTGGGCGCAGGCCGCCGCGGGCCTGGCGAACGTGTGGCTGGTGCTGGTGCTGTTGTCGCTGCAGCAGGCCTGCTTCGCGGTCAACCAGCCCACCCGTGCCGCCGTGATCCCGCGCCTCATCCCGAACGGCCAACTGGCGGCTGCCAATTCGCTCAACATGACGGTGATGCAATTCGGGGCGATCGCCGGGCCGCTGCTCGCGGGCGCCCTGATCCCCGTGCTCGGTCTGCCCACCCTGTATCTCATCCACACCGTCGCACTGCTCGCGACGCTGTGGGCGGTGCTCGCGCTGCCGCCGATCCCCCCGACCGGGCAGGCCCGGCGTGCCGGCCTGCGTGAGGTGCTCGACGGGTTCCGCTACCTGTCCACCCAGAAGATCCTGCTCGCCTCCTTCGTCGTCGACATCGTCGCGATGGTGTTCGGCATGCCGCGGGCGCTGTTCCCGCAGATCGCGCACGACTCGTTCGGCGACCCCGCCGAGGGCGGGTTCGCGCTCGGGTTGCTGTTCGCCGCGATGTCGGTCGGTGCGGTGCTCGGTGGGGTGTTCTCTGGCTGGTTGCCGCGGGTGCGCCGGCAGGGGCTGGCGGTGATCGTGTGCATCGTCGCCTGGGGCCTGGCGATGGTCGGCTTCGGCGTCGCGGTGGGCCTCGCCGAACCGGGCGGCACCGCGGTGTGGTTGTGGGTCGCCCTGGCGTTCCTCGCGTTCGGCGGCGCGGTCGACATGGTCTCGGCGGCGTTCCGTTCGACGATGCTGCAGTCCGTCGCCACCGACGAGATGCGGGGCCGGCTGCAGGGCGTGTTCATCGTCGTCGTCGCCGGCGGACCCCGCATCGGCGACGTCCTGCACGGCGGGGCGGCGGCGCTGGTGGGCACCGCGGTCGCCGCGGCGGGCGGCGGGGTCCTCGTCGTGGTCGGTGTGCTGGTGTGTGTGCTCGCCTTCCCCGCGTTCGTGCGGTACCGGGTGGACCGCACGATCCGCTGATGTTCACCGGCCGCAGTGAAAACGCAGTACGGTGACATCCGAGGCATTTTCCGTCAGCTGCGAGCGCCTTGCTGTGACGGCAGTGCGCAGGCGTGGACCGCTGCGGAACGTCGGATCGTCCGAGGGACGGAGGGACACCGGCTGTGGATTCCGACCCGTCGATGGCCGCCCAGGTCGAATTCTGGACCGATTGGGTACGTCAGGCCGCCGGACGCGACACCGACCCGGACAACATCCGACGCGCCGCGCACGTACTGGAGGCGGTGGAATCGGTGGGCGGACCGGGCCTGCGCATCCTGGAGGTGGGCTGCGGAACCGGATGGCTGGCGCGGCTGTTGACCTCGTTCGGGCACGTGACCGCGGTCGATCTGCCCTCCGAGGCGCTGACACGGTTGCGCGAGAGCGATCCGCAGATCGAATGGATCAGCGGCGACTTCCTCCACCTCGAACTGCCCGGCACCTACGACGTGGTGGTCTCCCTGGAGACCATTGCCCACGTCCCGGACCAGGCGCGGTTCGTCGACCGGATCGCGGAGGTGCTCGACCCGTACGGCACGGTGGTGCTCACGACGCAGAATCCGACGGTCTGGAACCGCACCAGCGCCCTGCGCCCGCCCGGAGCTGGACAGATCCGCAACTGGCCGTCACGTCGCCGGCTGCGCGCCTTGTTCGCGCCGCGGTTCGTAGTGCGGTCGCTGCACACCTGCGCTCCGGGTGGTGATCGCGGATGGGTCGGGCTGGTACGCAATCGATACCTGAACGGACTCGGCCGCCGAGTCCTGGGCCCGCAGCGGTGGACACAGATACAAGAGCGCCTCGGTCTCGGCCGCAGCCTGGTGCTGGTCGCCTCCAAGACCTCGTGAACGAACGGTAGCGGCGCTCGGCGGATGGCGGTGCCCCCTGCCGATCGTCCCGGGCCGTGTTCGAGTCGGAGTTCGTGCGATATCCACGCGGGCAGGGCACGATGGACGGACGTGATCGCAAGCCCTGAAGCGGGAGCCGGTATGCCATCGAATCGTTCCGTCCGATCGCCGGACCGCAACGGAGCGGGGACCGCGGCCCTCGTTGCGGGCATCGTCGCCGCAGGGTGTGCCTTCCTCCCCTTTCTCGGTGATCTGGTCACGATCCCCGCAGGTGTGGCTGCGGTGGTGTGCGGCTGGGTCGGCCTGGGCCGGGTGGACAAGGGCTCGGCGACGAACCACGGGGAGGCCCTGGCGGGTGCGGTCCTGGGGATTGCGGCACTGTTCGTGGTGTTCGTCGTCTTCGCGGCAACGCACACTGCGAGCGGATGACCACCCGCACATTCGCGGAACCCGCGCCGGCCTCTCACCGATCGGCGCCGGGCCGTTCGTTTCCACGGGGTACCGGGATGCTCGGGGTAGGAGAATCCGTCACCGCCACGGATCCTCGCGCCGCCACACCTGCGGCAGGTGCAGCTCCACCCCGTCGCGCTCGGCGAGCGCGCCGAGGACCCGCATGGTGACGTCGAGGTCGTCCCCGGCGTAGGGCAGCGCGCGCAGCGGCCGGTCGAGCGGGCGGAAGAAGTCGTCCCAGTGCACGAGCACCGCCCGGCGCGCGCCGACCGTGCCGACGGTCTCCGCCCAGTAGCTGCGGATGTACTCCTCGCTCTGCACACCGAGCTGGCCGACGCCGAGATAGACGACCTCCGCGCGCCGGCCGGCGAGCGCCCCCGGCCGGAAACCGGCACTGCCCTGGATCAGCAGGGAACGGCCGTCGGCGTGCGCGACGAACGTCGACCACGCCTCACCGCACCGGTACGCCCCGGCCCGCGCGGGCGGGACGACGGGCGCGTCGATCGTGCCCGGGTAGCGGTCCGGCGGACAGTGCTCCGACGCGACGAGCGTGACGGTGAACCCGCCGAACCGCAGCGGCTCGCCGGGCGTGGCGACGACGATCCGCTCCGGCGGGAGGCCGTGCCCCCGCCCGACGTTCGCCGTCGATTCGCCGCCGACGAGCACCGCACCCGTCCGCTCGGCGACGACCGCGGAGTCGAGTACGTGGTCGAAGTGGCTGTGGACGGGTAGGACGGCCGCGAGTCGCGTCGCGCCGGCCCGGGTCAGGCACGCGTCGATCCGGGCCGGGTCGGGTGCGAGCCGGCCCAGCGCGACGGCACCGAGGCCCGGGCGGGTGAAGAAGCCGTCGGTCAGCAGCGCGTCGGTGCCGTCGTCGACGAGCAGGGTGGACACCCCGAGGAACGTCACGGCCGGGCGGGACGCCGCCGTAGCGGCGGGGACGTCGAACCGGTCGGCGTAGGCGGCGAGGTCCGGGCGGCCGAGGCGCAGTCGCATCCGGTCATCGTAGGCGCGGAGGCACCCCGGCGGGCCGATCCGCCCGACGACCCCACCGCGATGGGCGAGGTCGCCGCCGCGATCGTCGATTCCCCGACCCGCCGCGCCCGTCCGCGGGACACTGGGCCCATGTCCGATCCGACGAACTACCGGATCCGAAGGGGTGGGTACCGCGCGGAGGTCTCCAGCTCGGGGGCGGCGCTGCGGGTACTCGAGCACGAGACGGCGGACGGGCCGTACCCGCTGACGGAGAGCTGGCCGGCGAACGAACGGCCCCCGCTGCGCTCCGGCACGGTGCTCGCCCCGTGGCCGAACCGCATCCGGGACGGGCACTTCTACTTCGACGGCATCGAGCACCAGCTCGCGCTCACCGAACCCGAACGCGGCAACGCGGTCCACGGATTCGTCTGGCATCGAGATTGGGTTCTGGTTTCCCACAACGACTTCCGAGTCGAGCAGGCGCTGGATGTGGGACTGCACAAGGGGTGGCCGTACCAGCTGCGGCTCACCGTGAGCCACGAGGTGGGCGACGACGGCCTCACCGTCACGCACACCGCCACCAACGTCGGCGGCTACCACTCGCCGTTCGGGCTCGGCGTGCATCCGTACGTCCGAGCGGGCGATGCGCCGCTCGACGAGTGCACGCTGCGCCTGGCCGCCGGCACCCGGCTGCCGATCGATCCCGGCCGCGGACTGCCGAACGCGTACTCGCAGCCGGTCGAGGACACCGACTTCGACTTCACCTCGCCGCGATCGCTGCGCGGAGTCGAGCTCGACGCCCCGTACAGCGCACTCGACGTGGACGTGGACGGCCGGGCCCGGCACGACCTGCGTGGCCCCGACGGGCGGGGTGTGCGGTTGTGGGCCGGGCGCGAGTTCGGCTGGCTGCAGGTGTTCACCGCAGGCGCCGTGCCCGAGCTCGAGTATCCGGGACGGGGGCGTGCGCTGGCGCTCGAACCGATGACGTGCCCGCCGGACGCCTTCAACCTCGGCATCGATCTCGTCGTGCTGCAGCCCGGACAGACCTGGACGGGCCGGTGGGGCCTGACCGCGCTGCTGTCCGCATGACGGGATCCTGCACCGCCGGTGCGGGACACGGACGGGTGCTCACCGCACCGGCGGCGGGAACGTGATATGCAATATCGGCGCAGGTGAGCGCCGTGCCGGAGGGGATTCTCGGACGCTCCGGTGCCCCGGCGGCGCGTCTGCGCGCAGGTGCGATCGGGGACCTTCGACGGACCCTCCCTGGGCACATGGCCTGCGCAAGGGCTAGGTTCTACGTGAATGTTCGGCAGAATCGCTTTGATCTGAGCTTGAGAGGGATCCTTCGTGCCCGCTGAGAATGACACCCGACCCACCCTCAGCTACCCCGGTGGCGAGCACACAATGTCTATCGCCAAGGCGACGGAAGGCAACGACGGCATCGAGCTGGGCAAGCTCCTTGCGGAGACCGGGTACACCACCCTTGACCCCGGTTTCGTCAACACCGCCTCCACCACGTCGGCCATCACCTTCATCGACGGGGAGAAGGGCATCCTGCGCTACCGCGGGTACCCCATCGAGCAGCTGGCGGAGAAGTCCACCTTCATCGAGGTCAGCTACCTGCTGATCTACGGTGAGCTGCCCACCGCGGAGCAGCTCGAAGTCTTCACCGACCGGATCCGCCGGCACACGCTGCTGCACGAGGATCTCAAGCGCTTCTTCGACGGCTTCCCGCGCAACGCCCACCCGATGCCCGTCGTCTCCAGCGCCGTCAACGCCCTCTCGGCGTACTACCAGGACGCGCTCGATCCCGACGACCCGGAGCAGGTGGAGCTGTCCACCATCCGGCTGATGGCCAAGCTGCCGACCATCGCGGCCTACGCCTACAAGAAGTCGGTCGGTCAGCCGTTCCTGTACCCGGACAACTCGCTGAACCTGGTCGAGAACTTCCTGCGTATGACCTTCGGCTTCCCGGCCGAGCCGTACCAGATCGACCCGGAGGTCGCGCAGGCCCTCGACATGCTGCTGATCCTGCACGCCGACCACGAGCAGAACTGCTCGACGTCGACGGTGCGCCTCGTCGGTTCGTCCGACGCCAACCTGTTCACCTCGATCTCCGGCGGCATCAACGCCCTGTGGGGCCCGCTGCACGGCGGTGCCAACCAGGCCGTCCTCGAGATGCTCGACGAGATCAAGACCAGCGGCGGAGACGTCAAGGAGTTCGTCCGCAAGGTCAAGAACAAGGAGGCCGGTGTCAAGCTCATGGGCTTCGGACACCGCGTCTACCGCAACTACGACCCGCGCGCCGCCATCGTCAAGAAGACGGCGGACTCGATCCTGAACAAGCTCGGTTCCGGCGACGAACTGCTCGAGATCGCGATGAAGCTCGAGGAGGCCGCGCTCACCGACGACTACTTCATCGAGCGCAAGCTGTACCCGAACGTCGACTTCTACACGGGCCTGATCTACCGGGCGATGGGATTCCCGGATCGCATGTTCACCGTGCTGTTCGCGCTCGGCCGCCTGCCCGGCTGGATCGCGCACTGGCGCGAGATGCATTCCGACCCGACCCTGAAGATCGGCCGCCCGCGGCAGATCTACACCGGTTACACCGAGCGCAACTACAACAGTATCGACGCGCGCTGACCCGTCCCCTACCGGAAGACCGACACATGAGCAGCAAGCCCGAGATCGAATTCCAGGAAGGCCCCGCCCCGACCGGTCTGGTCGTCAAGGACCTCACCGTCGGCGACGGCGCCGAGGCGACCCCCGGGGCCAAGGTCGAGGTCCACTACGTCGGCGTCGAGTTCGACTCCGGCGAGGAGTTCGACTCGTCGTGGAGCCGGGGCGAGTCCATCACCTTCCCGCTCAGCGGCCTGATCGCCGGCTGGCAGGAGGGCATCCCCGGTATGCGGGTCGGTGGCCGCCGTCAGCTGACGATCCCGCCGGAGATGGCGTACGGCCCGGCCGGTTCGGGGCACCGCCTCGCCGGCAAGACCCTGGTGTTCGTCATCGACCTGCTCGGGGTCGAGGCCAAGCCCGAGGTGCCGGAGATCGAACCGGCCACCGGGCCGGCCCCCGCCGAACTCGTGATCGAGGACATCACCGTCGGTGACGGGACCGAGGCGCAGCCGGGGTCGGTGGTCGACGTGCACTACCACGGCGTCGAGTACGACACGAACGACGTGTTCGACTCGTCGTTCGCCCGCGGCGAGTCCGTCAAGTTCCCGCTCGGCCGGCTCATTCCCGGCTGGCAGGAGGGCATCCCCGGCATGAAGGTGGGCGGTCGCCGCAAGCTGACGGTGCCCCCGCAGCTCGCCTACGGCCCAGCCGGGTCCGGACACCCGCTCGGCGGCAAGACCCTGGTCTTCGTCATCGACCTCCTCGGCACCGAGTAGGTCCCGCGCACGGCCGAAGCCCCGCACCGCTTTTCGCGCTGCGGGGCTCCGTCGCATCGGGGTGCTCCCGGGGTCAGTGCCGGACGAAGGGAGTGGGGGCGATGTCGCCGCTGTCGAGGAAGTGCCACTGATCGTCGCTGCGGCAGATCCGCCCGTCGAACCGGGAACCGGCGTTGCGGAACTCGGTGCGCAGGAATTTGCCGTTCCGGTCGAAATGCGTGATCGCGCAACCACGGTCGCGACGGTCGCGGCGATCGTGGTCGTCGTGGTGGTCCGAGGACGCGGCCGCCGTCCCGGCGCCGCCGAAGACGGGCAGGGCGATCAGCGCGGCGGTAACGATCAGCTTGCGGCTCTTCGACATTCGGATCTCCTGGGATCGGTGGAGGGGATGCATACGATCCTGCGCCCGCCCCGTCCCGTGTCGTAGGGACCCGAGGGGTGGAATTCGGTCACCCCGCGGCGAACCGCACCGTCAGCCGGGCCCCGCCGAGCGGGCTCTCCTCCAGCCGCGCGGTACCGCCGTGCAACGCCGCCTGCTGCGCCACCAGCGCCAGGCCCAGACCCGAACCGCCCCGGACGGCGCCACTGCCCCGGCGGAACCGTTCGAACACCACGCCGCGCTCGACGGCCGGCACCCCGCGGCCGTCGTCGTCGACGATGAGCACGGTGTCGGTGCCCTCGGCGGCGACCGCCAGCCGGATCCGGCGGGCACCGCCGTGCCGTACCGAGTTGGCCACGGCATTGTCGACGACGAGCCGCAGCCCGCTCGGCAGCGCCCGGATCTCGCGCCCCGGCTCGCCGACCACCTCGATCTGCACGCCGGGATGCCGGCTCGTCGCGTCGGCGGCCGCGGCGTCGCAGATCTCCACCGGGTCGGTGGGCACGAAGTCCCGAGATGTGGACAGATCGCCGCGGGCGAGCCGCTCGAGGTCGTCGAGCGTGGCTTCGACCCGGCTCTGTGTGCGGGTGAGGTCGTCGAGAATCTCGGTGCGTTCCTCGACGCTCAGGACGTCACCCGCCGGATCCAGGGTGGAAAGGACCTCGAGGTCGGTGCGCATCGCGGTCAGCGGGGTCCGCAGCTCGTGAGCGGCGGCGGCTGCGAAGTCCCGCGCCGTGGCGAGAGCGGCGTCGGTGGCGGCCTGGGCGCGGGCGACGTCGTTGAGCATGTCGCCGGCTGCGGCAGCGAGTTCGTCGGCCTCGCGGATGCCGGAGCGCCGCGGCTCGAGAGTGGGTTCGCGGGCCACGATCCGGCGGGTGAGGTCGACCAGGGGTCGCACGGCGCGGCCCCCGAAGATCCAGCCGAGGGCCGTCGCGACCGCGACGGCGATCACACCGGCGACGGCGAGCTGCCGGTGCTGCTCGGTCGTGATGTCCTGTGCCTCGGCATAGGGCACCGCGACGGACAGGAGCGAGGGCAGCCGGTCGGTCGGCGCGGTGTACGTCCGGTAGGCGGTGCCGCCGAGATCGACGGTATGGGCGCCGGGGGAGAGGACGGGCAGTTCGGTCGGGGTGCTGCTGAGCAGTCCGCCGGATTCGGTGCGGATGGTGACGGCGAAGGCTCCGGCGTCGCCCAGCGCGGGCAGGAACAGGCCGGCGGTGCCGGCATTGGCGACCAGTACCTGTGTGGCCGTCTCGAGGCGGCGGTCGAGCTGCGCGAGGTTGTTCCGGGTGATCGCCAGAGCGACGAGCACACCCAGGACCGCGACGACGAGCGTGGTGCCGAGCGCAGTGGCCGCGGCGACCCGCGCACGCAGCGAGAAGCGTTGCATCACGCCGCATCCCGCAGCACGAAGCCCACCCCACGCACGGTGTGCAGCAGCCGCGGCCGCCCCCCGGCTTCGAGCTTGCGGCGCAGGTACCCGACGAACACGTCGACGACGTTGGTGTCCGCGTCGAAGTCGTAGCCCCACACGAGGGCCAGCAGCCGGTCGCGGCTCAGGACGATGCCCGCGTTGCGGACGAGCACCTCGAGCAGTTCGAACTCGCGCTTGGTCAGCTCCACCTCGGTGCCGTCGAGGCGCACCCGGCGACCCGCGGTGTCGAGCTCGAGCCCGCCGGCCCGGACGACGGAGCCGGCGCCGGGAGTGCCGGGCGCGCTGCGCCGCAGCATCGCCCGGATCCGTGCGACGAGCTCGGCGAGCACGAAAGGCTTCGTCAGGTAGTCGTCGGCGCCGGACTCGAGCCCCGCGATCCGGTCGCCGACGGTGCTGCGGGCGCTGAGCACGCAGATCGGGATGTCGTTGCCGTTCGAGCGCAGAGCGGTGACGACCCCGGTGCCGTCGAGGACCGGCATGTTCATGTCGAGGACCATCGCGTCCGGCCGCTGGCGCGCGACGACGTCGAGCGCCTGTGTCCCGGTCGCGGCGGTGAGCACGTCGAATCCGGACAGGCGCAGCCCGCGCTGCAACGAGGACAGGACGTCCTCGTCGTCGTCGACGACGAGGACGGTGGCTGGTTCGGTCACCCCTGCATTGTGCCCGCGCCGAGCATGCCGAGGACGAGCTCGACGTAGTTCCCGGCCAGGGTGTCGACGTCGATGCGGCCCGGCTGGTACCAGCGGGCGACGTCGATGCCGAGCGACAGGATCGCCAGGGCGGTGGTCGGCACGTCCCGGACGGAGAAGACCCCGGCCGCGATGCCGTGCTCGATCTCGGCGCGGATCACGGCATCGGTGTCGCGGCGGATCGCCGCGATCGTCCGGTAGTGCTCCGGGGTGAGGGCGTGCAGCTCGTACTGCGACACCCGGCAGACGGTGTGGTGCACCGCGTGGGTGCGGACGAAACCGTCCACGATCGCCCGCATCCGGCCGGCCGGGTCGGTGGTGGAGGCGGCGGCGGCGGCGACGGCGTCGAGGACGTGCTGATGCCCGATACGGCTGACCTCGAACAGCACCTCCTCCTTGGACTTGAAGTGCACATACAGCGCGGCCGGGCTCAGGCCGGCACCGACGGAGATGTCACGGGTGGTGGTGGCGTGGTAGCCGCGCCGGGCGAAGGACTCCACGGCCGAGCCGATGAGACGACGCGCGACGTCGGATTCGACCTCGGTGAAGATGCCGGCGAGGTCGTCGGTGGTGGGCGTGTCGATCATGCTGGGTTCTCTCCGTCGCCGGGCTGGTCCGTTGACATCATGCACCGTCGTTGCTCTACTAAGTGAGCGCTTAGTGAACTCGCGGCCCTGTGAAAGGAACCTCCATGCCCGCTCCCGTCCTGTCCCGGCGTGACCTCGACTTCCTGCTCTACGAGTGGCTGGACGTCGAGTCGCTCACCGCACGCGGCCGGTTCGCCGAGCACTCGCGGGAGACGTTCGACGCCGTCCTCGACCTCAGTGCGGACATGGCCACCAAGCACTTCGCGCCGCACAACAAGAAGGCGGACGCCCAGGAGCCGCGGATCGGCGACGACGGCAGGGTCGAGATCATCCCCGAGGTCAAAGCGGCGCTGGATCTGTTCGCCAAGGCCGGGCTCATCGGCTCCTCCTTCGACGAGGAACTCGGCGGCATGCAGTTGCCGGTCACCGTGCTGCGGGCGGCGATGGCCTGGTTCCAGGCCGCCAACGCCGGCACCTCGTCGTATCCGTTCCTCACCGTCGGCAACGCCAACCTCATCGCCACCCACGGCAGCGAGGAGCAGATCGCCACGTACGTTCCGTCGCTCCTCGAGGGCCGGTTCTTCGGCACCATGTGCCTGTCCGAGCCGCAGGCCGGCTCGTCGCTGGCGGACATCACCACCAAGGCCGTGCCGCAGGACGACGGCAGCTACCGCCTCACCGGCACCAAGATGTGGATCTCCGGCGGCGACCACGAGCTGTCCGAGAACATCGTCCACCTCGTGCTCGCGAAGATCCCCGGCGGTCCGGCCGGGGTCAAGGGCATCTCGCTGTTCATCGTCCCGAAGATCCTCGTCGGCGCGGACGGGCAGCTCGGTGAGCGCAACGACGTCGCCCTCGTCGGCCTCAACCACAAGATGGGCAACCGCGGCACCACCAATACGCTGCTGAACTTCGGCGACGGCACCTTCACCCCCGCGGGCCGCGCCGGCGCCGTCGGCTACCTGCTCGGTGAGCCGCACAAGGGCCTGTCGTACATGTTCCACATGATGAACGAGGCCCGCATCGGCGTCGGGTTCCTCGCCACCTCGCTCGGCTACGCCGGCTACCTGCAGTCCCTCGAGTACGCCCGCACCCGCACCCAGGGCCGCCCGCTCGGCGACAAGGACCCGTCGTCCCCGCCGGTGCCGCTGATCGAGCACGCCGACGTGCGCCGGATGCTGCTCGCCCAGAAGGCCTACGTCGAGGGCGCACTGGCGCTGGGGCTGTACTGCTCGCAGCTCGTCGACGAGCAGCAGACCGCCGAGGACGAGGACGCGCGTGCCCGCGCCGGACTGCTGCTGGACATGCTCACGCCCGTCGCGAAGTCCTGGCCGTCGCAGTGGTGCCTCGAGGCGAACAGCCTGGCCATCCAGGTGCACGGGGGCTACGGATACACCCGCGAGTTCGACGTCGAGCAGTACTACCGGGACAACCGCCTCAACCCCATTCACGAGGGCACGCACGGCATTCAGGGGCTGGACCTGCTCGGCCGCAAGGTCGTCATGCAGGGCGGGGCGGGCCTGGCGCTGCTCGGCGAGACGATCGGTCGCACCGTCGCGCGTGGTACGCAGGCCGGCGGCGACGCTGCCCGCTACGCCGAGCAGTTGCAGGCGGCGGTGTCCCGGGTGGGTGCCACCACCGCCCGGCTGTGGGGGACCGGTGATCCCGAACTGGCACTGGCGAATTCGTCGGTGTACCTCGAGGCCGTCGGACACGTGGTCGTCGCGTGGATGTGGCTCGAGCAACTCCTCGCGGCCGGGACCCGGGAGGGCGACTTCTACGACGGTAAGCGCGCCGCCGCCCGGTACTTCTTCGCGTTCGAACTGCCGAAGACCGGTCCGCAGTTCGACCTGCTCGACAGCCTGGACCGGACCACGCTCGACGTACAGCCCACCTGGTTCTAGCGGGCGGCGAAGCGGCAGACCGTCACTCCGCTGTCGAAGGTCCTCGCCTCGAGTCGGTCGAAGCGGTGTGGCTCGAAACCGTGCCGGAACAACGGGATTCCGTCCCCGGCGACGATCGGATGGACCTTGAGCACCAGCTCGTCGATCGCCGGCAGCAGCGTGCCGGCGAGCGCACCTCCGCCGCAGAGCCAGATGCCCAGCCCGTCTTGCTGTTTGAGGTTGCGCACGTACTCGAGCGGGTCGGTCGCGACGAGGGTGACCGTCTCGTCCGGCGCCTGCGTCATCGTCGTGGTGAACACGTACTGCCGCAGGTGCCGGTAGGCGCTCGTCCAGCCGGCGTCCCGGGCCGGCTCCCACGTGCGCCGGCCCATCACGACGGTGTCGAAATGTTTCGGTGGCCCCTCGATGCCGAGCGGCCCGCGGGCGGGCGTCGGGATCGTCTCGGGGAACTCCTGCACCAGGTAGTGCGCGTGGTCCCCGTCGAGGGGGAAGAAGTCGAATCCCCCGGCGGGGTCGGCGATGAAGCCGTCGAGTGTGGTCGCCACGTAGTAGGTCAGTTTTCGCACGGAACGCTCCTCGGCCGGTCGACTACAACACCTGTGGTGGTCAAACTACAACAGGTGTTGTATTCGGTGCTACGGTTTTTCCGTGGCAGCGAATCCGGAGCGCCGAGCCCAGCTCGCGGACGCCGGTCTGCGCGTACTCGGCGCGGACGGTGCCCGCAAGCTGACCCACCGCGCCGTCGACCGGGAAGCGGGGGTACCCCTGGGCACCTGCGCGAACTACTTTCCGACGCGGGACGAGCTTCTCGGCGCCCTCGGCGCGCGGATCTTCGAGCGGCTCGCCCCCGAGCCGGACCGGCTCGAGGCGCTCGCCGGCCGGACCCCGGACGTCGACCTCTACGTCGACTACATGCGATATCTCGTCGAGCGCACGACCGCCCAGCCGGATCTGACCGTCGCCCTGATGGAACTGCGCCTCGAATCCCGCCGAAGTCCCGGCCTGGCCGAGGTGCTCGGTGCGACGCTCTCCCGCAACTACCGGCTCGACGTCGAATTCAACGACGCCGCAGGGCTACCCGCCACCGCGCTCGACGTCGCCCTGCTGCACTTCGCGATCGACGGGCTGCTGCTGGACCTGCTCACCACCTCGATCGGCGCCGACGCCACCCCGGACGAACTCGTCACCGCACTCGTCACCCGGCTGCTCGCCCGGCCGGGCACCGGCCCTCTCAGCTCCCCACCCGGCCCGCCAGCAGAGTGAGCGCATGGAAGACCGTCTCGGCCAGCACCTCCTCGGGCTCACCCGGGAAGAACTTCTCCTCGGCGTGCGTCGGTCCGCGACCTGCCACCCCGAACCACACCGTGCCCGGCTCCTGCCCGTCCTGGCTGTCCGGGCCGCCCGCGCCCGTCACCGCCACCGCGACGTCGGCACCGAGGAGGTCGACCGTCGACTCGGCCATGGCCCGCGCCGCGGACTCGCACACCACCGGCCCCTCCGGCACCCGCAGCAGCGAGTGCTTCACCTCCCGCGAGTAGGCGACGACGCCGCCGCGGAACCACTCGGCGCTGCCCGGTGCCGCGCCGAGCCGCGCGGCCAGGGCGCCGGAGGTGAGCGATTCGGCGCACGCGACGGTCAGGCCGCGGTCGGCGGCGAGCTCGCCGATCCGCTCCGCGGTGGCACTCGACCGTGCCGAGCCTTCGGGAACGTCGTCGGGCATGGGGAACTCCTTCCGCCGGATGCTGTCCGGACTGTACCGGCCGGCGTGTCGTCGCCGGCGGCAACGGGTAGCCCGCAACCATGAACTCCGAAACCTCCCGCCCGGATCCGGGCGACGGCGTCACCATCGGTGTGGAGGAGGAGTTCCTGCTCGTGGACCCGGCGTCGGGTCGTCCCACCCCGGGGTTCGACGCGCTGTACGAACAGCTTCCGCAGGTGCCCGGGGTGACCTTCGTCGGCGAGTTGCACCCGACCCAGATCGAGGCGGTGGGCGGGGTGTGCCGGACCCTCGACGACCTGCGGGCCCAGCTGACCGCATCCCGATCGGCCCTCGACGGTGCCGCCCTCCGATGCGGGCTGCGTATCGCCGCCACCGGGGTGCCCGAGCGCGACGCCGGCCCCGGCACCGCCGTCGCGACGGGACGCCGGGCCGCCATCGCCGAGCGGTACCGCGCGCTGGTCGACGACTACCACGCCTGCGGCTGCCACGTGCACGTCGGCGTCGCCGACCGGGACACCGCCGCCGCCGTGGTGAACCATCTGACCCCGTGGCTGCCCACCCTCGTCGCGCTCGGCGCGAACTCGAGGCGGCACGCCGGCCGCGACACGGGCTACGCGAGCTGGCGCATCGTGCAGCAGAGCCGGTTTCCCGGCTTCGGCCTGCCCCCGTACCTGCGTTCGGCCCAGCACGCCGCCGACCTGGTCGCGCGCCTGGTCGGCGCCGGGGTGCTGCTCGACTCGCGGATGACCTTCTGGCTTGCCCGCCCGTCGGTGCACGTGCCGACGGTGGAGATCCGCGCGGCCGACACCGCGGCCACGGTCGACGGGACGGTCGTGCAGGCCGCCCTGGTCCGGGGCCTGGTCGGCGCGGCTCTCGACGATCTGCGCCGCGGCGACGAGGCACAGGCCGTCGAGCCGGATGTCGGTGCGGCGGCGGTGTGGAGTGCCGCCCGGTACGGTCTCGACGGTCCGGCGGTGGACGTGCGCACCGGCGCCCGGATCCCGGCTCGGGACCTGCTCGCCCGTCTGCTGGACCGCGTCGCGCCGGTGCTGCGGACCCACGGTGACCTCGACGTGGTGCGAAATCTGCCGGTCCGGCCCCGGCCGGTCACTCCCCGCGTACCCACCGCATGAGCACGGTGCCGTCGTCGTCGGCGAGGACGTGGGCGGGCCGCATCGACGTCGGCGCCGTCCGCGGGGCGGTGGCGATCCGGCCCGCCGGGCCGGCGGCGAGCAGCGGCGCCAACGTCAGACACAGGTCGTCGACCACACCGTCGGCGATCAGCTGACCGAACAGCCGCGGTCCGCCCTCGCACAGCGCACGACTCCAGCCTGCCGCCGACAGTGCGTTCCGCACCGCGTGCCCGTCGATCGAGTGCTCGGCGACCAGCCGCACGTCCGCACCGGCGTCGGCGAGGGCCCGGCGGCGTTCCTCCGGTGCCGTCTCGCACGTGAGGACGACCGGAGCGACGGTGGTGTCGGTGAACAACCGGCAGTCGGGATCCAGGTCGCACGTCGCGGTGACGACCGCGATCGGCGGAACCTCCGACAGCCCCGACTCGGCGCGCCGCGCGCGCAGTGCCGCGCTCGTGCGGGCGCCGCCGTAGTTCTCGCTGCGTGCCGTGCCCGCGCCGACGACGATCACGTCGGCCAGCGCCCGCAACAGACCGAACACCTTCTTGTCCGACGGCGTGCCGAGCCCACCCGAGCGTCCCTCCACGGCGACGGCACCGTCGAGGGACGACACGAAGTTCACCCGGAGCCACGGGGAGGACAGCTCCGCCGGGTAGGCGTAGAGGGCCCGTAACTCGTCGTCGTCGAGTGGACGGGCCGGGCAGGTCGGATCGTCGAGGCGCCGCATCGCTCGATCACACCATGCTCCGCCGCGCCGGCGGGTTCCGGTGCGCCGCACAGGCGCGGTCGTGGGTGCCCGGTCGCGGCGTTTGGTCCGCCGGTGCCACGGGTACCTCGGGAACCATGACCGCAGATCACCGGGTCCGCGACGGGTCGGAGGCCCGGGCCGAAGATTCGCGCAAACCCGACTCGCCGACCGACCTGACCAAACCGTCGTGGACGTACGTGCTGCGCAAGACTGCTCGCGAGTTCAGTCACGATCAGTGCACCGACCTCGCTGCCGGCCTGACCTACTATGCCGTCCTGTCGCTGTTTCCCGCTCTCCTCGTGGTCGTGTCGCTCCTCGGCGTGTTCGGCCAGGGGGCGACGACGGTGGACACGGTGCTGCAGCTGGTCGAGGATCTCGGGCCCACCGATGCGGTGAACACGCTGCGCGGCCCCGTCGAACAGCTGGTGCAGGCACCGACCGCGGGCCTGGCTCTGATCCTCGGTATCGCCGGCGCCCTGTGGTCGGCGTCCGGTTACGTCGGCGCGTTCGGCCGCGCCATGAACCGCATCTACGAGATCGAGGAGGGGCGGCCGATCTGGAAGTTGCGGCCCTGGATGCTCCTCATCACCGCGCTCGCCCTGATCGCGATGGGCGCGACGGCGCTCATGCTCGTCGTCAGCGGTCCCATCGCCAGGGCTGTGGGAGACGTGATCGGGCTCGGTGAGACTTCGGTGACGATCTGGAGCATCGCGAAGTGGCCGGTCATCCTGCTGCTCGTCATCATGATCATCGCGGTCCTGTACTACGCGACGCCGAACGTGTCGCAGCCCAAGTTCCGCTGGATCAGCCTGGGCGCGACCATCGCGATCGTCACGTGGATCGTGGCGTCCCTCGCGTTCGCCTTCTACGTCTCCAACTTCGGCAGCTACAACAAGACCTACGGCTCCCTCGCCGGCGCGATCGTCTTCCTCCTGTGGTTGTGGATCACCAACCTCGCGCTGCTGTTCGGCGCGGAGTTCGACGCCGAGCTCGAGCGCGGACGGCAGCTGCAGGCCGGCATCGAGGCGGAGGAGACGCTGCAGCTGCCGCCGCGGGACACCCGCAACATCGAGAAGAACGAGGAGAAGCGGCAGGAAGACATCGAACGCGGCCGCGAACTCCGCCTCGCGCACACCGTCCCGGGCCGCGAGATCGCCGACGATGCGGAGGGCGACAGACCGGCCCCAGCAGTCGCACGACCCCCAGAAGTCGCACGACACGGAAAGGACTCGACCATGACCGCGTCCCCCGGTGGCACGCCCAGCGCCACGGACCCGAGTGAACTGTCCACCGCGCAATTGACCGAGCGGCTCACCACCCAGGTGTCGATGCTCGTGCGCACCGAGGTCGGCCACGCCCTCGACGAGGTGAAAGCCAAGGGCACCCGGATCGGAGTGGGCGTCGGCATCTCCGGCGCCGGACTCATGCTGATCTACCTCGGCATCGGCGCCCTCATCGCAACGGCGATCCTGGGCCTCGCCACGGTGCTCTCCCCGTGGCTGGCCGCGTTGATCGTCTCGCTGGTCGTCCTGGCCATCGGCGGGACGTTGGCTGCCGTCGGTGCGTCGCGGGCGAAGAACTCGGCCCCACCGGTACCCAGCGAGACGGTGGAGAGTGTCCGCAAGGACGTGAACACCGTGAAGGAGCATGTGCGATGACCGGTCCCGACCCTGTACGCAACACCGAGGCCGCCGACGCGATGCCCAGCGTCGAGCAGCAACGCGCCGAACTCGCCGAGACGGTGGAGGCTCTCGCCCACAAGGTCGACGTCCCGGCCCGCGCGAAGTCGGCCGCCCAGGAGAAAGTGCACGAAGTCCAGGTGAAAGCGCAGGAACGTCCGCAGATCGTCGCCGCCGTCGTCGGGGGCATCGTTGCGGCCCTCGTCGTGGGCCGGGTGGCGCGTCGTCGCGGCAAGCGCAAGACGGTGCGCCGCCGTCGGAAGCGCTGAGCGGGAGGTCTCCGCGTCGAGAGGGAGGTTGTTGCGGCATCGCCCGGAAGGGCGTCGCAACAACCTCCCTCTCGACGTTTCGAGCGGCGGGTTATCCGCGCAGTTGCTGCTCGAGCGCCTCGAGCACCGACGGGTCCTCGATGGTGGACGGGACCGTGTACTGCTCGTGGTCGGCGATCTGCCGCATCGTCTTGCGGAGGATCTTGCCGGAGCGGGTCTTCGGCAGGGCCTGCACCACGGTGACGTCCCGGAACGTCGCCACCGCGCCGATCTGGTCGCGCACCATCGCCACGAGTTCCTGTCGCAGCGTCTCGGGGTCGATCTCGACACCGGACTTGAGCACTACGTACCCCGACGGCCGCTGACCCTTGAGCTCGTCGCGGATGCCGACGACCGCGCACTCGGCGACGGCCGGATGCGAGGCGACGACGGCCTCCATGCTTCCGGTCGACAGGCGATGGCCGGCGACGTTGATGACGTCGTCCGACCGGCCGAGGACGAAGACGTAGCCGTCCCCGTCGACGTAGCCGGAATCGCCGGTGAGGTAGTAGCCCGGGAACGTCTCCAGATACGACCGCCGGTAGCGGTCCTCGTCCTGCCACAGTCCGGTCAGTGTGCCCGGCGGCAGCGGCAGCGCGATCACGATGTTGCCCTCGGTGTTCGGTCCGACCGGCTTGCCCTCCGCATCGACGATGTCGAGGCGGTAGCCGGGTACCGGCACTGTCGGCGAGCCGGCCTTGATCGGCATGGACTCGAGTCCGCGCAGGTTTGCGGCGATCGCCCACCCGGTCTCGGTCTGCCACCAGTGATCGACGACGGGCCGGTCGAGCACCTTCGTCGCCCACTCGTAGGTGTCCGGGTCGAGCCGCTCGCCCGCCGCGAACAGCGTCCGGAGGGAGGAGATGTCGTAGTTCTCCAGTTCTTTCGCCTCGGGGTCCGCCTTGCGGACCGCGCGGATCGCGGTGGGGGCGGTGAACAGCGCGACGACGTCGTTCTCGTTGACGATGCGCCAGAACGCACCGGCGTCCGGCGTGCCCACCGGCTTGCCCTCGTACATCACGGTCGTCGCACCGATCAGCAGCGGGCCGTAGACGATGTACGAGTGGCCGACGACCCAGCCCACGTCGGAGGCCGTCCACCACACGTCGCCGGGGGAGATGTCGTAGATGTTGCGCATCGACCAGGTCAGGGCCACCGCATGCCCGCCGTTGTCGCGCACCACACCCTTCGGCTTCCCCGTGGTTCCGGATGTGTAGAGGATGTACAGCGGGTCGGTGGCGGCGACGGTCACCGGCTCGGCGGGATCCGCGTCGGCGACGAGTTCGTCCCAGTCGAACCACGCGGCGGCGGACGCCTTGTAGTCGGCCGCCGTGCCCGGGATCATCTCCCGGTTCTTGACGATCACGGTGTGCGGCGGGGTCTGCGACAGCGACAGCGCCTGTTCGACCATCGGCAGGTACTCGACGGTGCGGCCCGGTTCGAGTCCGCCGGAGGCGGTGACGAGCAGAACGGGCCGGGCGTCGTCGATGCGGGTGGCGAGCTCCTTGGCGGCGAACCCGCCGAACACCACCGAGTGCACGGCACCGATGCGGGCGCACGCGAGCATCGCGATCGCCGCCTCCGGGATCATCGGCATGTAGATCACGACGCGGTCGCCGGCAACGACGCCCTGATCGCGCAGCACCCCGGCGAACGCCGCGACCTCGTCCAGCAGCTCGGCGTAGGTGTAGGTGTGCTTGGCGGGGACCATCGCCGAGTCCCAGATCAGGGCGGGCCGGTCGCCGTGTCCGGCCTGCACGTGCCGGTCGAGGGCGTTGAAGCTGGTGTTGAGCGTGGCGTCGGGGAACCAGCGGAACGACGGTGCCTGCGAGCCGTCGAGGGCCCGCGTCGGCGCGGCCACCCAGTCCACGGCGCGGGCCGCCTCGAGCCAGAATCCCTCCGGATCCTCCACGCTCTGCCGGTAGGCCTCCGCGTACGAGCTCATCGATTCGCATCCTCTCTGACCACAGCTTGTGACGCCGACCACCCTATTCGAGATTCCTCGACGCGAGGCACTGCCCGTTCGGGCGGTGCGCCGGACGGCGCCTCGGCGTCGGTGAGCGGGTTACCGCGGCAGCCCCAGCTTCCGGTAGCGCTCGAGCCGCCGCCGGTACCGCAGCGTCGCGTCCTGACCGACGAGCATGCCGAGTTCACGGGCAACGGCGGCCCCGACGCGCTTGGCGAACTCGGTGGGCTCCGCCGCGGCGTCGGGGAACTCGGGGATCACACCGTCGACGACACCGTCGCGCAGCAGATCCCGGGAGCGGATGCCCTGGGCCGCTGCCATCTGTGGGGCGTGCGTGGTGTCGCGGTGCACGATCGCGCTGGCGCCTTCGGGCGGCAGCGGGGCGAGCCAGCCGTTCTGGGCGCACAGCACCCGGTCGGCGGGCAGCAGCGCCAGGGCGCCGCCGCCGGTGCCCTGCCCGAGGAGCACCGACACCGTAGGGGTCGGCAGAGTCACCAGGTCGGCCAGGCAGCGGGCGATCTCCGGCGCGAGTCCACGCTCCTCGGCCTCCTTCGACAACGAGGCTCCGAGCGTGTCGATCACCAGCACGAGAGGAAGGCGGAGCTCGTCGGCCAGCCGCATCGCGCGACGCGCCTCACGCAGCGCGCCCGGACCCATCGTCCGGGCCGCGGACTGGCCGCTGCGGTCCTGACCGAACAGCACGCACGACGCGCCGCGGAACCGGGCGAGGGAGACCAGCACGGTGCGGTCGGACTCGCCCTGTCCGGTGCCCGACAGCGGAACCTGCGCGGATGCCGCATGCCGCAGCAACTGCCGGATGCCGGGACGTTCCGGCCGGCGGGAGAGCATCACCGACTGCCACGCCGGGACGTCGGGCACGTCGTCGGCGGAGGTCACTGCGGGACCCGCCGACGCGTCGACGATCGTCGGCTCGGTGAGCACACGCAGCATCCGGTGCACGAGCCGGCGGACCCCGGCGAGAGGCACCACCCCGTCGATCACACCCTTCTGGGACAGGTTCTCGGCGGTCTGCACGCCCTCCGGGAAGTCCTCGTGGTAGAGCGCCTGATAGACGCGGGGCCCCAGGAAGCCGACGAGCGCACCGGGTTCCGCGGCGGTGACGTGCCCGAGCGAGCCCCACGAGGCGAACACCCCGCCGGTGGTGGGGTTGCGCAGGTACACGAGATAGCCGAGGTGCGCGGCCTTGTGGGCGGTGACGGCCGCCGCGATCTTGACCATCTGCACGAACGCGAGCGTGCCCTCCTGCATCCGGGTGCCACCGGAGGTGGGGGAGGCGAGCAGAGGCAGCTTCTCGCGAGTCGCGCGTTCCACGGCGAGGACGATGCGCTCGGCCGCCGCGACCCCGATCGATCCGGCGAGAAAGGCGAACTCGCAGGCGATCACCGCGATGCGGCGGCCGTGCACGGTTCCGACGCCGGTGATCACGGACTCGTCCACGCCGGACTTCGCCGCCGCGGCCTCCAGTTCGGCGCGGTACTGCTCGTCGGGGTGCACGTCGACGGGGGCGGTGTCCCAGGAGTGGAAGGTGCCTGCGTCGAGCACGCTGTCGATGAACTCCTGCGCCGAGATCCTGGGGGCCATGGCACGACCCTAGCGGTGCGCGCCCATCGCTTCCTTCCACGTGACGACGCGGCCGATGCGCAGGATGGACCTGCGGTAGATCCGCGCCCCGAGCACGCTCAGGGCGGCGGTCACGAGCAGCATCAGCACGATGGTGCCGACGATCTGCAGCGGTGTCGCCACACCGGCGGCGATGCGCAGCGGCATGAGGATCGCCGAGAACGGCGGGATCCAGCTCAGCACGGTGCTCCACGTCGACTCGGGGTCGTCGACCGACGAGAAGGCCGCGAAGAACATCGCGACGATCAGCACCATCAGCGGCGACGCCGTGGCGTTCACGTCCTCCTGCCGTGACACCATCGACCCGGCAGCGGCGTAGAGGACCGCGAAGAACGCGAACCCGAGGACGAACCAGCCCAGGGTGCCGGCGAGCGTGCCCAGGGCCGCGCCGGTCACGGTGAGTGTCCCGGTGGCGAGACCGGCACCGACCCCGGCCACTCCGTATGCGGTGAGTTGCAGCAGCCCCACGGCGCCGATGCCGACGATCTTGCCCCACAGCAGCTGCAGCGGGCGCAGCGTCGACAGCAGCAGTTCCACCACGCGCGACGACTTCTCCTCGACCACGCCCATCGCCACGTACATGCCGAACATCATGATCTGCATGTACAGCAGCACGACCGCGGCGATCGCCAGGGTGGTGCGCTGTCCCTGCTCGGGGTCCGGGGGGTCGAGGGCTTCGACGGTCACGGTGGCGCGGGCGGTGTCCGCGGCCAGCGCCGACGGGTCGACGCCGCGCGCAGTGAGGGCGTCGACCTGGGCCTGCTGCGCGACGGCCGTGTCGATCGTCGCGCGCAGGGCCGGATCGATCTCCGATTCGGCGACGGCGGTGACCGAACCTCCCGGGCCCGGGATCAGCGCGACGTCGAGTTCGCCGTCGCGTACCCGGTCGCGGCCGCTTTCGGCGTCGGGAATCTCGGAGACGTCGACGGAGCTGCCGG
This sequence comes from Rhodococcus sp. NS-SX18, assembly GCF_057367935.1. Lineage (NCBI taxonomy): Bacteria > Bacillati > Actinomycetota > Actinomycetes > Mycobacteriales > Nocardiaceae > Rhodococcus > Rhodococcus sp. NS-SX18. Next base: position 1,216,525 of record NZ_CM170633.1, read on the forward strand.
TGGCGTCTCCGATCGCGGTGATCGTCGCGCCGAGCGCCGGGTCGCCGACGACGCCGACGGTGGCGGGTTCGTCGTCGCCCGAGAACAGCGACACAGCGACGATGCCGCCGACGATGGCGAGCAGGATGATCGCGTTGCTGATCAGAAAACTCTTCTTGCGGACCTGGGTGAGGAACTCGCGGCGGGCCACCAGGGCCACGGCGTGGACGGGGCTCAACGGGGCGCTCACGCGGCCACCACCTCTCGGAACAGGTCGGTCAGGGTCGGGCGGTGGACGGAGAATTCGTGCACTGGACCGGTGGCGAGGGCGGCCCGGAGGATCTGCTGGTCGTCGGCGCCCTTCCCGAGCAGCAGAACGGTGCGGCCACCACCGTGGGCGACGGTGGTGACGCCGGGCAGATCGGCTGCCCAGCCCTCGGGGGCGTGCGGGGCGTGCACCTCGAGCCGGGCCGCGCCGTGGCCGCGCAGTTCGTCGACGGTGCCGACGGCGCGCATCGTTCCCTTGGAAATGATCCCGACCCGGTGGCAGAGCCGTTGCACGAGGTCGAGCTGGTGGCTCGAGAAGATCACCGGCACTCCGGTTTCCGCCTTCTCGATCAGCACGTCGCTCATCACGTCGACGGCCACGGGGTCCAGGCCCGAGAACGGCTCGTCGAGGACCAGCACCTTCGGGTCGTGCACCAGGGCGGCGGCGAGCTGGACCCGCTGCTGGTTACCGAGGGAGAGCGCGTCGACGGCATCGTCCACCCGCTCGGCGATGCCCAGCCTGCTCGTCCAGCGTGCGACGGCCGCATCGGCGTCGGATCGGGAAAGTCCGTGCAGGCGAGCAAGGTACGACAGCTGCGCCCCGACCTTCATCTTCGGGTACAGCCCTCGTTCCTCCGGCATGTACCCGATGGTGCGGCGCACGTCGAGGTCGACGGGCCGGCCGTCGAGCCGGACCGCACCGGAGTCGGCCGCGAGCACACCGAGGACGATCCGCATGGTGGTGGTCTTCCCGGCGCCGTTGCTGCCGACGAAGCCGAACAACTCGCCGGGTCGCACATCGAAGGTGACGTCGTCGAGTGCGACGACGTCACCGTATCGTTTCGAGACACCGTCGATCGTGAGGGTCACGTTTCCTCCGTATTCCTCGGGTTGTCTTGCAAATCAGTCGATCTCGTCCGGATCAGGGGTGTTCCAGGCCAGGATCATGGCGGGCAGGCAGCCGCCGACGAGTGTCGCGGTCAACGTCATCAGCCCGCCGGCGTACGCCATCCGCGGATGCATGCCGTCGGTCTGCACGCTGCCCACGACGAGGTAGAGCACCGGAATCATGACCAGGGCCTGGGTGACGGTCAGGGCGATGGAGCGAGCGCTGTTGCGTTCCTGGATCTCTCGTTCGTCGAGCGCGGCGCGCGGGGCGTCACCCTGGCGGCCCGAGACGATCTGGAGCGAGATCCAGACGGGGAAGAACACGAGGCACGCCGGCAGCCACAGCAGCGGTGCCCGCTCGAAGAAGTGGCACAGCACGCTCACGGTGAACATGAGAACGAACGTCGCGGCGAGGGCTACCACGAGGACGCGACGTCGCCGGCGAGTACGCCAGCGCGGCAGCATGTTCCGGAACTTCTCCTCGTTCTTCAGGAAGCGCCGGGTGCGGAACGCCTCGTACCGCGCGAGGAGAGTGGTGTCGTGCACGGGCATCTCGGTCACTGTGCGTCACGTCCTTCGGTTGCGGTGCGAATGCGGTACACCTCGGTGGACAGCGGCCCGAATTCGTTGCGGGAGAACACGGCTTCGACCGGCAGGCCGAAGACGTCGCAGATCCGGAAGGCCAGGTCGAGGCTGGGGTAGTGGTCGCCGCGCTCGAGGGCGCCGACGGTCTGGGGATTGACGTCGACGAGTTCCGCGAGTTGCGCGCGGCTCATTCCGCGTTCCGCGCGCAGGACACGGATGCGGTTGTGGATCGGCAGGGTTTCCCCCCGACGGACCGGGCTCATGCAACGAATTGTTGTAAAAACACAACGGTTCGTCAAGTGGGATTCGCCGGATCGCATGCGAAACAACCATCGGTACGGTTGTCGATGTCCGAAACGGGTGCGGCTATTCGAGCAGCCCCCGCAGCCGGTCGAGTTCGCGACGGTCCCGCTTGGTGGGCCGGCCCGCACCGCGGTCCCGGCGCGGGAGGGAGGCCAGGATCTCCCGGGGCGGAGGTGGGGGACTGTGGTCCTCGTAGGCCTGTGCTGCGATCGGTGCACCCACCCGTTTGGTGAGCAGCTGCGTCACGCGCACGATCCGTTCCGCCCCGGCGACCCGCACCCGCACCTCGTCGCCGACCTTCACCGCCTGCGACGGTTTCGCGGGGGCGTCGTTGACCCGCACGTGCCCGCCCCGGCACGCGGCCGCGGCTGCGGACCGTGTCTTGAACAGGCGCACCGCCCAGGTCCAGCTGTCGACTCGCACACTGCCCGCCGTCATGCCGGGTCCTCCGTCAGCCGCCCGCCGTCGAGGTGCCATCGGCGGGTCGAACGGGTGGTGGCCAGCATCCGGCGGTCGTGGGTGACCAGCACCAGCGTGCCCTCGAAGCTGTCGACGGCCTGCTCGAGCTGCTCGATCGCGGGCAGGTCCAGGTGGTTCGTCGGTTCGTCGAGCACCAGCAGGTTCACCCCCCGGGCCTGCAGCAGGGCGAGTCCGGCCCGGGTGCGTTCCCCCGGTGACAGCGACGACGCGGACCGCAGCACGTGATGGCCCTTGAGTCCGAACTTCGCGAGCAGCGTCCGCACTTCCGCATCCGGCCAGTCCGGCACCTGCGCGGCGAACGCGTCCACGAGCGGCTCGTCGCCCTCGAACAGCGCGCGCGCCTGATCGATCTCGCCGATCTTCACCCCCGACCCAAGGGCCGCGGTGCCCGTGTCGAGGCGGATCCGGCCCAGCAGTGCGCGCAGCAGCGTCGTCTTCCCCGCGCCGTTCGGGCCGGTGAGGACGATCCGGTCCCCCCACTGCACCTGCGTGGTGACGGGCCCGAGCACGAAGTCGCCCCGGTCGACGCACGCGCCGTTCAGGGTGGCCACCACCGCGCCGCTGCGCGGCGCCGCGGCGATCGACATGCGCAGCTCCCACTCCTTGCGCGGCTCCTCGACGACGTCGAGCCGCTCGATGCGGCGCTGCGTCTGCCGTGCTTTCGCCGCCTGCTTCTCGGTGGCCTCGGCACGGAACTTCCTGCCGACCTTGTCGTTGTCCTTGGACTTGCGCCGGGCGTTGCGGACCCCGTGCTCGAGCCAGTTGCGTTGCATCCGGGCGCGATCCTCGAGCTCCTGCTTGGTGTCCGCGTACTCCTCGTACGTTTCGCGGGCGTGCTTCCGCGCCACCTCGCGTTCGACGAGGTACGCCTCGTAGCCGCCGTCGTACACCGCGATCTGCTGCTGCGCGGAATCCAGTTCGACGATTCCGGTGACCGTGCGGGCCAGGAACTCGCGGTCGTGGCTGATCACCATCAGCGCGGTGCGGGTTTCGGCGACGAAACGCTCGAGCTGGTCGAGCCCGGCCAGGTCGAGGTCGTTGGTGGGTTCGTCGAGCAGCAGCACGTCGTACCGCGACAGCAGCAGGGCCGCCAGCCCGGCCCGCGCCGCCTGTCCCCCCGACAGGCCCGTCATGGGCGCGTCCAGCCCGACGTCGAGGCCCAGGTCGGCGACGACCTTCTCGGCGCGTTCGGCGAGATCCGCGCCGCCGAGGGCGAGCCAGCGCTCCAGCGCGGGGGTGTAGTCGTCGACGTCGGTGGTCCCCAGCGCCTCGGCCGCGGCGTTCATCGCGTGCTCGGCGTCGGTGACGCCCGTTCGCCGGCCGAGAAAGCCGAGGATCGTCTCGCCCGGGACGCGCTCGGGTTCCTGCGCGAGATACCCCACGGTGGCGTCGGGCGGACTGAATGCGACCGTGCCGGTGACGTCGGCGGTGCCCACCCCGGCGAGCGTCGTGAGCAGGGTCGACTTGCCTGCGCCGTTCGCGCCGACCAGGCCGATCACGTCGCCGGGCGCGACGGTCAGATTCAGGTCGGTGAACAGAGTGCGTTCGCCCCGGGAGGCGGACAGGCCGCTGATGCGCAGTGTTGCAGTCACCACTCGATTATCCCCACGCGGGCTGGTGGGTTTCCGGATGGTGGGATAGGGGGAACATCGGGCGGCCGGAACCCGTTGGGCCGATCATGACCGTTCCCACGATCACCCTCAACGACGGCAACACCATTCCACAGCTCGGCTTCGGCCTCTGGCAGGTCGAGGACGACCGGAGCTACGACGCGGTGACCGAGGCCCTGCGGGTGGGCTACCGCAGCATCGACACCGCGGCGATCTACGGCAACGAGGCCGGCACGGGCCGCGCGCTGCGCGACTCGGACGTCCCACGCGACGAGCTGTTCGTCACCACCAAGCTGTGGAACAGCGACCAGGGCTACGACTCGACGCTGCGCGCCTTCGACACGAGCCTCGATCGGCTCGGCCTCGACTATGTCGACCTGTACCTGATCCACTGGCCGGCACCGGGCCAGGACCGCTACATCGACACCTTCCGCGCCTTCCAGAAGATCAAGGCCGAGGGCCGGGCCCGTTCGATCGGTGTCTCCAACTTCCGGATCGAGGATCTCGACCGGCTGATCGACGCCGTCGGCGAGGTTCCGGCCGTCAACCAGATCGAACTGCATCCGCGGTTCGATCAGGCCGAGCTGCGGGCCTACCACACGGGTAAGGGCATCGCGACCGAGGCGTGGAGTCCCCTCGGCCAGGGCACCGTGCTCGACGACCCCACACTGACGGCCATCGCGCAGGCTCACGGCCGCAGCGTCGCGCAGGTGATCCTGCGCTGGCACATCCAGCTCGGCAACATCGTCATCCCGAAGTCCGTCACCCCCGAGCGCATCGCGAGCAATTTCGACGTCTTCGGCTTCGAGCTGTCCCCGGACGACCTCGACCGGATCCGCGGGCTGCACGACGACAGCGGCCGCATCGGCGGGGACCCCGCCACGTTCTCCTGATCGTCGGCGTCGGCGTCGGCGTCGGCGGCGGCGGTGGTGGCGGTGGCGGTGCAGTGGTGGTGCTGGCGGCCGAATGTGACATGCGTTCGATCTGATCGACGCAATGTGACATTCGGCCACCACATTCGGTCCGCACACTCGGCTTGCGCGATGAGTTCTCCCGGTCCGGCCGGTCGGTACCGATACGGGCTCCGGCCGGAGCCGGGAGAGGAGTCGTCGTGAGTACACCGGTCACCACTACCGTCGATGCGCGTTTCGGGGACGACGGGGAGCCGCCCCTGCCGTGGCCCGACACCGAGGAGCTGCTCGAGTCCGCGCAGCTGTACTGGCTCAGCACGGTCCGGCGCGACGGCGTCCCGCACGTGACGCCGCTGATCGGACTGTGGCAGGCGGGCGGATTCGTCTTCTGTACGGGTCCGGGCGAGCAGAAGACCCACAACCTCCGGCACAACGATGCCGTCGCGGTCACGACGGGTGTCGCGACCTGGGCGGCCGGCACGGACGTCGTCGTCGAGGGGCGCGCCCGCCGGGTCACCGACGGCGACGAGCTGCGCGCCGTCGCCGAGGCGTACTTCGTCAAGTACGGCCAGCAGTGGCGTTTCGAGGTCCACGGTGACGCCGTCGGCCCGGTGGACGATCCGGGTTGGGTCTTCCGCGTCGTGCCGAGCAAGGTGCTCGTCTTCGCGAAGGGGCCGTTCGGTCAGACCACCCACCGGTTCGCCTGACCTGCCCGTGACCGAATGTCACATTCGGTCGACGTGACCGACTGAATGTGACATTCGGCCAAGGGGGTTCGGGGGTCAGCGTGGCGGGCCGGCGTCCAGCACGACGCGGGCGGTGTGTTGCCGGCCGGCGGCGTCGAGCCAGCCGATCTCCACGCTGTCGCCCGGTCGGCGCGCCATCAGCATCTCCTCGAGGTCCACCGTGGTCGTGACGGGGCGCCCGTCGAACGCGACGATGACGTCGCCGATCTCGAGGCCGGTGCCGGCGGCGGGGGTGCCGTAGCCGACCCACAGCACTTCGGCGCCTGTTTCCTCGTTGCCGGTCCGGTCGGTGGTGACGCTCACTCCGAGCAGCGGCGTCGGGCCGACGTGCACCGTCCCGGCGCTCGTCCCGGCACGGACCTGGTCCACCACGTCGAGGGCGGTCCCGATGGGCACCGCGTACGCCTCGGGTGGGTCGGGGACGGCGGCCGGGTCCGGTTCGACCGCCCCGGCGGTGTTGACCCCCACGACGGTGCCGAACGCGTCGACGAGCGGACCGCCGGAGTCTCCGGGCCGGATCGCCGCGCTGACCTGCAGCATTCCGCGCAGCCGGCGTAGGGATCCGTCCATCGAGTCGCGTACCGACACCGTCTTGTCGACGGCGACGATCGTGCCGGGTGCGGGCACGACGACGCCGCCGCCGTCCGCGTTGCCGAAGGCCGTCACGGGCGCGCCCGGTTGCGGGAGCGGAGTCTCGGTCACGGCCGCGACCGGCAGATCGGCGGCGGAGCCGAGTTGCAGTACGGCGATGTCGAGGGTGGAGTCGTAGCCGAGCACCGCGACGTCGTAGCTCGCGCCGGTGTGAGGACTCACCGCGCTGATGTCGGTGGCCCCGGTGACGACGTGGTGGTTGGTGAGCACCGTGCCGTCGGCGGTGAGGACGATGCCGGTGCCCGAGATTCCGCGCCAGCCGCGGCTCGCGGTGAGGGTGACGACGGCCGGAGCGATCCGTGCCGAAACCTCCTCCGCCGTGGGCGGCACGATCGGCGGGGCGGGTGCCGGGGGCGGTGGCGGCGGCACGGCGATCTCGACCGTCGCCGGTGCGGTGAGCACCAGGCCGGCGGCCACCATCGCCAGAACGGCGCCGAGGCGGCGGATCACGGCCCCGGCGCGGTAGCCGCGAGGTGGTCGACGAGTTCGCGGGCGGCGGCGCGTCCGGCACGGTTCGCGCCGATGGTCGACGCCGAGGGCCCGTACCCGACGAGATGGATCCGCGGGTCCGCCGCGACCTGCGTCGCCAGCTTGCCCGTCATGGTGATTCCGCCGCCGGGATTACGCAGGCCGAGGGGAGCGAGATGGTCGAGGGAACTGCGAAAACCGGTGCACCACAGGATGACGTCCACGTCGAGCGTGGTGCCGTCGGACCAGCGGACGCCGGTCTCGGTGATCTCCTCGAACATCGGGAGGCGGTCGAGGGCGCCGCGCTCACGCGCCGCGCGGATCGCCGGCGTGACCGGCAGACCGGTCACCGACACCACCGAGCCCGGCGGCAGCCCCTGTCGTACCCGCTCCTCGACGAGTGCGACGGCGGACCGCCCGAGTTCCGGCGTGAAATCCTCGTCACGCCAAGCGGGTTCGCGACGAGTGACCCACGTCGTTTCGGTGACGCGGGAGATCTCGTCGAGCAGCTGTACCGCCGAGATGCCGCCGCCGACGACGAGGACATGACGGCCGGCGAACTCGTCGGCGCTGCGGTAGTCCCGGGTGTGCAGCTGGCGCCCGCGGAAGCGCATGGCTCCCGGATACCACGGCACGAAAGGATGTTCCCACGTGCCGGTGGCGTTGACCAGCCCGCGGGCGGAATACACCCCGTGGTCTGTCTCCACCCGCAGGCGCTCGCCGCGGTCGCACACCACGCCGACCTGGACGGGGCGGTGCACCGGCAGGTGGAAGCGCGCCTCGTAGGCGCGGTAGTACTCGGGCACCGCGGCGGAGGCCGGGACCTGTCCGGCGGTGGTGTCGACCGCCTCGGAGAACGGCCACCCCGGCAGGTCGTGCACTCCGTTGACGGTGCTCAGCGTCAGTGACGGCCACCGCTGCTGCCACGCGCCGCCGGGGCCGAACGACCGGTCCAGGACGACGAACCCGGACTGCGGTTCGACGCCGAACCGTTGCAGGAAGTAGGCGGTGGACAGCCCGGCCTGGCCCGCGCCGATCACGACGACGTCGACGGCGGTGGCCGGTGCGTCCGTCGTCATCGCCGCTCTCCCTTCCGTGGCCCGTCTTCATGATGCACCGACGTGTCCGTCGCGTGATGCACCGACGTGTCCGTTGCCGCTGTCCGGCCGACCGATAATGTGATATCACTTTAATATCTCATTGAACTTCTCCGGGAAGGGAGTCCCGCCATGTCCGCCACCCCCTCCGTCGTCACGGAGCGACCCGGAAGGTCCGTCGACGGCTGGTCCGTCCTCGCGATCGCGCTCGCCGTGGATGCCGCGGCCGTGGCGCTCGTCGTGTTCGGCGCGCTGAACCGCAACGTCGCGCTCATCGTGGTCGGAGCGGTGCTGATCGTCCCTGCCACCGTGGCGCTCGCCGGCCTGGTCCTCGTCGAGCCCAACGAGGCGCGGGTGCTGCAGTTGCTCGGCAGCTCGTACTCGGGCACCCTCCGCAAGGACGGGCTGCGCTGGATGAATCCGCTCAACACCCGGCGCAAGGTCTCGACCCGGATCCGCAACCACGAGACCGGGATCGCCAAGGTCAACGACGCCGACGGTAACCCCATCGAGATCTCGGCGGTCATCGTGTGGCAGGTCGAGGACACCGCCCGGGCCGTGTTCGATGTCGACGACTTCGAGGAGTTCGTCGCCGTGCAGACCGAGGCCGCGGTCCGTCACATCGCCGGTAGCTACCCGTACGACGCGGGCCCGGAGACGTTGTCGCTGCGGCAGAACGCCGACGAGATCACCTCGAGGCTGTCCGCCGAAGTCGACGAGCGGGTCGGATCCGCCGGCGTGCGGGTCGTCGAATCCCGGATCAACCGGCTCGCGTACGCGCCCGAGATCGCGCAGGCCATGCTGCGCCGGCAGCAGGCGGGTGCGGTCATCGCCGCGCGTGAGCAGATCGTCAAGGGCGCGGTCGGCATGGTCGCAACCGCCCTCGAACAGCTCGAGAAGGAACACACCATCGAACTCGACGAGGAGCGCAGGGCCGCGATGGTGAGCAACCTGCTCGTGGTCCTGTGCGGCGACCAGAGTGCGCAACCGGTGCTCAACACCGGGTCGCTCTACGCCTGACGCGTCGTCGACACCATGGACGAACGCAAGAAGCTGCTGCTCCGGCTCGATCCTGCGGTCCACGACGCGCTCGCACGGTGGGCCGCCGACGAGTTGCGCAGCACCAACGCACAGATCGAGTTCCTGCTCCGTCGTGCGCTGAGCGAGGCAGGACGCATGCCGCGCGAGGCCGGGCGCATCCGCAAGCCCGGCCGGCCGCGCGCGGACGAGGACTGAGGCGGAGCGCCCTCGCGCCTGCCCGCGGCGGGTGCGATGATGCGTGCCGTCGACGAAAGGTGAAGCACACATGATGGGGATCAGCCGTGACGGCGACGTGGTCACGCTCGAACTGCGGCGCGAGGAGCGCCGCAACGCGCTCAACACCGAGCTGTGCGTCCAGGTCCGGGAGGGACTCGAGGAGGCTCTCGACGGGGGTGCGCGTGCGGTCGTGATCACCGGGCGCGGCTCGAGCTTCTGTGCCGGCGCCGACCTGTCGGGCGACGTCTACGCGGAAGGATTCCTCGACAGCCTGGGGGAGATGCTCCGTGCAATCCAGGAGGCGCCCGTCCCGGTGATCGCCGCGATCAACGGCCCCGCGATCGGAGCGGGCACCCAGCTCGCCCTCGCGGCGGACCTGCGGGTCGTCGCACCGGGGGCTCGATTTGCGATTCCGGCGGCGCGTCTCGGTATCTCGGTGGACCGTTGGACGGTGCGGCGACTCGTCGCCCTGCTCGGCGGCGGCCCCGCGCGGGCCGTGCTGCTCGCCGCCGAACCGGTCGACGCACACGAAGCGGTCGACCGCGGCTTGGCCAACCGGATCGGCGATCTCGTCGCCGCGCAGTCCTGGGCACGCGAGATCGCCGAACTCGCCCCGTTGTCGCTGCACGCGATGAAGCTGTTCCTCAACGACGACGGCACGCGCGACGAGCCGTCGCCCGAGCAGACGGCCGCGCTCGCCGAGGCGTGGCTCAGCGAGGACGCCCAGGAGGCGCGCCGGGCCCGCACGGAACGCCGGGCGCCGGTCTTCCGCGGTCGCTGAGGCGCGACCGCGCCAGCCGAGCGCGCCCGCGTCCCTGCGCCCCTACAGTGGTGGGGTGAGCGTCAAGCAGACCGCCTCGTCCGCCCTTGCCGGCGCCGGCTTGCTGTGGGTGGCGCGGGCCGCCCGCGGCGTCCCGGGCACGATCGGCGCGACCCCGGCGGACATCCGCCCGTACGCCGCCGGGTCCCCCCGGTATCGGAACGGGCGCTTCCACAACTCGGAGCCGAGTAGCACCGTGCTGCCCGAGGCCGGCGGCAGCCTCGTCAAGGACATGCTCACCCGGCGGTCCTCCGGGGTGCCGCGCGACGCGGTGCCGCTCGCGCCGCAGCTCGCCCCGGTGCAGGCCGCGGAGCTCGCGGTGACCTGGTACGGCCACTCGAGTGCCCTTCTCGAGATCGACGGCCACCGGATCCTCGCCGACCCGGTGTGGAGCGAGCGGGTCTCGCCGTCGCCGGCCGTGGGCCCGGCCCGGTTGCACCCGTCGCCGGTGGAGCTGGCGGAACTGCCGCCGATCGACGCCGTCGTGATCTCCCACGACCACTACGACCATCTGGATCGCGGGACCGTCGAGGCCCTCGCGGCCACGCAGCCCGAGGCCCGGTTCCTGGTCCCGCTCGGCGTGGGGGCGCACCTGCGCCGGTGGCGGATCCCCGCCGACCGGATCGTCGAGCTGGACTGGGACCAGCACACCGAGGTGGGTGCGCTCACCGTCACCTGCACCGAGGCGCGGCACTTCTCCGGCCGCGGCCTGATCCGCAACATCACGTTGTGGTCGTCGTGGGTGATCGCCGGGCCGACGCGGCGGGTGTTCTTCGGCGGCGACAGCGGCTACACGCCCCGGTTCGCCGACCTGGGAGACCGCTACGGGCCGTTCGATCTGACGTTGCTGCCGGTGGGCGCGTACGACCCGCGCTGGCCCGACGTGCACATGAACCCGGAGGAGGCCGTGCGCACGCACACCGACCTCGGCGGCTGCGACTATCCCAGCCTGCTCGTCCCCGTGCACTGGGGCACCTTCAATCTGGCGTTCCACGCGTGGTCGGAGCCGATCGCGCGGCTCCTGCCGGCCGCGCGGGCGGAGGGGGTGCCCACGGCCGTGCCGATGCCGGGCCAGCGGGTCGACGCGCTGCGGCCGGGCTCGCAGGATCCGTGGTGGGTTCCACTCGGCTGACTTCGGTTCGGTTGACTTCGGTGCGCCGGTAGGGTTTCTGGCCCGTCGCCGCGGGTATCCGGTCGTCCGTCGGGGAGCGTCGGAGGGAGGGCCGGGTCATCGTCGAATCGTTGCTTTTCGGGGTCATCGCGTCGAGCGCGCTGGTGCTCGGCGCGTTGGTGGGCGGATGGGTGGAAATCCCCAAACGCGTTCTCGCGGCGATGCTGGCGTTCGCCGCCGGCGCGCTCATCACCGCCTTGTCGTTCGAGTTGTTCGAGGATTCGTACGAGAAGGGTGGCATCTGGCGTGCGGCGATCGGCCTCGTCGTCGGCGCCGTCGTGTTCACCGCGCTCAGCGCGTGGCTGGACCGGGTGGCCGAGGGTCGCCGCGAAAAGGACCACGGCAGTGAAAAACTCGACGTCGATGCGGCCGCCGAGGAAACCGCGCCGTCGTCGTCCTCGGTCAGCGGGGCCGCCGGGCTGGCGCTGCTGGCGGCGGTCACCCTCGACGGGGTGCCCGAGAACGTGGCGCTGGGTGTGTCCCTGGGGGAGGGCACCGGCGGTCTCGCTCTGCTGGTCGCGATCTTCGTGTCCAACTTCCCGGAGTCGCTCGTCGGCAGCGCCTCCATGCGCGCCCAGGGCCGGTCCCGGAAATACATCCTCGGAATGTGGGTGGCGTGCGCCGCGCTGCTGACCGTCGCCGTCGTCGTCGGAGCCGGGCCACTGGCGGTGACCCCGCCCGAGACGATCTCCCTGCCCTTGGCGTTCGCGGCGGGCGCGGTGCTGGCCTCGCTGGCCGACACCCTGATGCCGGAGGCCTACGAGAAGGGCGGTCCCACGGTGGCGCTGAGCACCGCCGCGGGATTCGTGCTCTCGTTCGTCCTCGCGACGCTGTGAGCGGCGTCAGCTCGTCGCGGCGGCCCGCTTGCGTTCGACGAGTGCCCGGGTGACGAAGAAGGCGATCGCCACACTCGCGACGGTGCGCACCAGCCGGTTGACGTCCACGGCCGGCTGCCACGACAGCTTGCCGCCGCTGATGACGTACGCGCCCACCGGGCGAGCACCCACCCCGAAGCCGCCGCCCTCACCGTTCTCCCCGTCGGGTGAGTAGCCCCCACCGCCGCCGGCCCCGCCGGAGACCACGGCCGCGGTGATGACGGTCAGGCCGTCCTTCTCGACCGGTTCCGAGTACACGCGCTTGACGGTCACCGTGTCGCGCGCCTTGGCCATCAGTTCCTCGAGATTCACTTCCGCCCCCTGTCCGTCGTGGATTCGACTCCGGCCGGCCGGCCGCGCCCCTCATTCTCGGCCGCGCCCCGGCGCCGGGGAAGTGTCCAAGGTCCCTGCGCGCGCGAACGCGCGACGGCTGTGCCGGACGAATTCGCGCAGCGCCGGAGCGCCGGTATCCGACCAGACCAGCGACAGCACCGCGGGCGCGGTGGCGTCGTCCACAGTGAGGCCACACAACCGCCCCTCGAAATACTCGACCATCGAGCGGCTGAGGATCGCCACGCCCAGTCCGCGGACGGCGAGGTCGGCGACGGTGTCCGGCGAACTGGCCTGCAGGGCGATGTCGGGGCGCAGGCCGGCGGCGGCGCACGCCCGGTCGAACACGGTCCGGATGCCGGTGCCCGGGGGCATGGACACGACGGGGTGGGCGCACACGTCCGCGAGGGTGAGACGGGCGCGTTCGGTGAGCGGGTGACCGGGCGGCACGGCGGCGACGATCGGTTCGCTGACGAGGGTGAGCGCCTCGAGACCCGGGGGCGGGGCGGCGGCGGTGCCGACGAGGGCGAGGTCCACCGTGGCGGCACGTACCCGCTCGACGAGCCGGTCGGAGGCATCCTCGACGAGGGTGATCTCGACGCCGGGGTGCGCGTGGTGGAACGCGGCCAGTGCGTCGAACAGTCCGGTGACGGTGCAGGCGGTGACCATGCCGACCACCAGCCGTCCCCGGAGCAGGGCCGTCACCTCCTCGACTGCCTGCCGGGCGGCCGCGGCGGACGCCAACGCCGCCCGGGCGTGCGGCAGTGCCGCCTTTCCGGCCGTGGTCAGGGTGGCGGCACGGGTGGAACGGTCGAACAGGACGGCGCCGAGGTCGCGCTCGAGCCGGCGGATCTGGGCGCTGATCCCGGACTGGCTGATGTGGACGCGGTGAGCGGCACGGGTGAAGTTCGCCTCCTCGGCCACCGCGACGAAGTACTCGAATTGCCGCAGTTCCATAACCCAGGATTCTAGATTCCATCGATATGATCTGTTGGACTTCTCGAGGCGCGCGGCGGACCCTGGAGGTGTCCACGTCCGTTCGCAGAGAGGATCGTCATGTCGAACGATGAGAAGGCTTGGCAGCCAGAGGATCTCACCCGCCTGTTCGTCGAGCGGTCCAACGCCGGCGACGCCGCGGGGGTGGCCGCCCTGTACGAGGAGGACGCCGTGATGGCCTACCCACCGGGCAGCCACACGGTGGGACGCGAGGCCATCCGCCGCCTGTGGGAACAGGTGCTCGAGCACGCGCCCCGATTCGAGCCCGAGCCGCCGCTGCCGACCCTGATCAGCGGTGACCTCGCGCTGACCGCCACACCGCCGAAGGACGGCGCCGGCGCCCGGGCCCAGGTGGCCCGCCGCCAGCCCGACGGCAGCTGGCTGCGGGTGCTCGACCAGCCCGAGTTCGTCCGCCCGGACCGCTGAGCCGGGTCGCGAGCCGCGTCACGGTGTGGGGGCGGATCGCAACGGGTGGCTTAGCCTGTTTCCCATGGCAGCAGAGGAGCCCACCGCGGTCGCCGACCAGGCAGCTGTGCCCCCCACCGACGCGCGGCACGTCGAGCTGGGTCTGACCACCGAGCAGGTCGCCGAACGGGTGGCCCGGGGCGCCACCAACGACGTGCCGGACCGGGCGTCGCGGTCCGTCGGAGAGATCGTCCGCGCCAACGTCTTCACCCGCATCAACGCGATCCTCGGCGTCCTGCTGGCCATCGTCCTGGCCACCGGGTCGATCATCGACGGCATGTTCGGCCTGCTGATCATCCTCAACAGCGCCATCGGCATCGTGCAGGAGATCCGCGCCAAGTGGACCCTCGACCGGCTCGCGATCGTCAGCCAGGCCAAGCCCCTCGTCCGCCGCGACGGCGTCGTGGCCGAGCTGCCGCCGCACGACGTCGTGCTCGACGACATCATCGAACTCGGACCCGGCGACCAGGCGGTGGTCGACGGGGTCGTCGTCGAGACCGAGGGGCTCGAACTCGACGAATCTCTGCTCACCGGCGAGGCCGACCCCGTGCACAAGGAACTCGGTGCGCGAGTCCTCTCGGGCAGCTTCGTCGCGGCGGGCAGCGGCGCCTACCGCGCCACGAAGGTCGGCCGCGATGCGTATGCGGCCAGGCTCGCCGAGGAAGCCAGCAAGTTCACGCTCGTGCACTCGGAACTGCGCTCGGGAATCGACAAGATCCTGAAATTCATCACTTACCTGATGATTCCGGCCGGCCTGCTCATCATCTACAACCAGCTGTTCTCGAGCGGCCAGCCCCTCGGTCCCGCGCTCAGCGGCATGGTCGCGGCCCTCGTGCCGATGGTTCCCGAGGGGCTGGTGCTGATGACGTCGATCGCGTTCGCCGTGGGCGTGATCCGTCTCGGTCACCGGCAGTGCCTCGTGCAGGAACTGCCGGCCATCGAGGGGCTCGCCCGCGTCGACGTGGTGTGCGCCGACAAGACCGGCACGCTCACCGAGAACGGCATGCGCCTGGCAGACCTGGTGTGCGTCGACGGCAGCGACGAGACGGCCGTCCGTGCCGCCCTCGCGGCGATGGCGGCCGACGATCCTCGTCCCAACGCCAGCGTCCTCGCCGTACGCGAGGCCCTGCCCGACGACCCCGGCTGGGGCGATGCCACCGCCGCCGCCCCGTTCTCGTCGGCGAAGAAGTGGAGCGGTCAGTCCTACGGCACTCACGGCAACTGGGTGCTTGGCGCCCCCGACGTGCTCCTCGACCCGGCCTCGGCGACGGCCCGGCAGGCCGAGGAGCTCGGCGCGCAGGGATTGCGGGTGTTGCTCCTCGGGCGATGCGAGCGCGCCGTCGACGACCCGCAGGCCCCCGGCACCGTCACCGCGCAGGCCCTCGTGGTGCTCGAACAGCGGGTACGGCCCGACGCCAAGCCCACCCTCGAGTACTTCGCGAACCAGCACGTCGACGTCAAGGTCATCTCCGGCGACAATGCCGTCTCGGTCGGCGCCGTCGCGACGTCGCTCGGCCTGCCGCACGCCGAGCATCCCGTCGATGCGCGCGCCCTCCCGGAGGACCGCGACCGGCTCGCCGACACCCTCGACTCGGCCACCACGTTCGGACGTGTGCGCCCGGACCAGAAGCGCGCGATGGTCGGCGCGCTGCAGTCGCGCGGGCACACCGTCGCCATGACCGGCGACGGCGTCAACGACGTGCTGGCGCTCAAGGACGCCGACATCGGGGTCGCGATGGGGTCCGGCAGCCCGGCCACCCGCGCGGTCGCGCAGATCGTGTTGCTGGACAACAAGTTTGCGACCCTGCCCTACGTCGTGGCCGAGGGACGCCGGGTGATCGGCAACATCGAGCGGGTGTCGAACCTGTTCCTCACCAAGACCGTGTACTCCGTGCTGCTGGCCTTCCTGGTCGGGCTGTCGGGTGCGCTGTCCCAGGTGTTCGACTACGAGCCGCTGCCGTATCCGTTCCTGCCGCGGCACGTGACGATCGCGGCCTGGTTCACCATCGGAGTCCCCGCGTTCATCCTCTCGCTCGCGCCCAACAACGAACGGGCCCGTTCCGGATTCGTCTCGCGCGTGATGCGCCTGGCGATCCCGTCGGGGGTGATCATCGGCGTCAGCACCTTCGTCTGCTACCTGCTGGTGTACGCCGGGCCCGACCAGACCGAGGCGCAGAAGATGCAGGCCGGCACCGCGGCGTTGATCACCCTGATCATGATCGCGTTGTGGGTGCTCGCCGTGGTGGCCCGGCCGTACGTGTGGTGGAAACTGGTGCTGCTGGCCGGTTCGGTGCTCGGCTACGTCGTCCTGTTCGCCTTCCCGTTCGCCCGCGAGTTCTTCGCCCTCGACGTGTCGAACGTCGGTGCCATGGTCACGGCGTTCACCTGCGGGGCGATCGGCGTGGTCCTCGTGGAGGTCTCGTGGTGGGTGACCGGGCGGATCCACGGTGAGCACCGTCGGCTGTTCGCCGCCAGTGAGGACCTGCTGCCCGGCGAGCACTGACCGGGGACGAGGTCACTACGCCGACCGCGGCATGTTTGGGAACGGGCCTGCGGTGGCACGCTGAGGCATCGATCCCCGAGCGGAAGGAGCAGGCAGATGGGTTTGAAGGATTCCATCAAGGGCCTGGTCGACAAGGGCAAGGCCTACGCGGAGCAGAACCCGGACAAGGCCGGCCAGTTCGTCGACAAGGCGGGCGACGCCGCCGACGCCCGGACGGGCGGCAAGTACGCCCAGCACGTGGACAAGGTGCAGGATGCCGCGAAGAAGCACCTCGGCACCGCAGACAATCCCGTCCCCGGAACGACCCCGGCGCCCGGAGGGCAGCCCGGTCCGGAGGCGGACCCCGGACCGCAGGCGCAACCGGGTCCACGCACGCCGTAGTTGCGCACGTGCTCGGCGGGCGACCCCGGCCGGGGATCTCCCGCCGAGCTGGTGGCACGGTCGGCTCTGCCGGTGGCACGCTGGTGAGGACCCACGAATGCACACGGAGAAGGGGTGAGCCTGCGATGCGATTCATGGATTCGGTCAAGGGTCTGGTCGGCAAGGGCAAGGACTATGCCCGGAAGAACCCGGACACGGTGAATCGCGCCATCGACAAGGCCGGGGATCTCG
Organism: Rhodococcus sp. NS-SX18; assembly: GCF_057367935.1. NCBI lineage: Bacteria > Bacillati > Actinomycetota > Actinomycetes > Mycobacteriales > Nocardiaceae > Rhodococcus > Rhodococcus sp. NS-SX18. The sequence continues at coordinate 1,233,539 of NZ_CM170633.1, forward strand.
CCCGGACCAAGGGACCGCGAAAGTACTCCCGGCACGTCGGCAAGGCGCAGGACGCGGTGAAGAAGACCCTGGGAACCGAACGTCGCGGGCCCGGCCCGGAACCCGGGCCCGACGTCCGATAGCGAGTCGGCGGCACGGCCCACGTCCGGTCGCAGCCTGCTGTGTGGCAGGCTGGGCCCGCTCGCTCTTTCGGACGAAAGGGATGCGACGTGGGCTTCATGGATTCGGTGAAGGGGATCGTCGACAAGGTGCAGGACGCGGCCCGGACGGCACTGCGCGCCGAATAGGCCGCGCCGACCGGCCCGCGCCCGGTCGCTCACGCTCGGGAGCGACCGGTGCCCGCGCGCTACCCGAGCAGGTGCGCGTAGTCGTCGCGGCGCTCGGCCGGGAGAAGAGTGTTCAGCACGAAGCGGGTCTGGAGCCGGATGTAATCGTCGAGCGAGTAGATCGCACCGAAATGCCAGTGCTTGAGCGCCCAGCCGTGTGCCAGCAACATGATGTCGAAGACCATCAGGTCGACGTCGACCGGACTCATCACGCCCGCCTCGATCCCCGCGTCGAGCGCGGCGCGCAGCGGCGCCGACGACTCGACCTCGAGCTCCTTGATCCGGGCCCGCCCGGCCGCGTCGAGGGTGCGGCTCTCGCGGTAGGTGAGCACCGTGGCGTCGAGGTTCTCGTCCACGATCTCGATGTAGCGGCGCATCCCGGCGACGAGCCGGTCGATCGGGTCGTCGCCGACGGCGTCCATGGCCGGTTCGAGCTGGTCGCGGAAGGCGTCGAGGATCGCGAGGATGGTGGCGAGGAGGACGTCCTCCTTGCCACCGAAGTACTTGTAGATCAGCCCGACGCTGACCCCGGCCTCGTCGGCCAGCGCCTGCATGGACATCTGGTGGAACCCGGTCCGTTGCATGACCGTCACGGCTGCGTCGAGCACCTGCTTGCGCCGGGAGCTGGTGCGGACGGCTCGCACGGCCTCGTCCACGGGTAGCGCGTCGTGGTCGGTGGTCATGGTGGTGCTCCTCGTCGCCGCTGGGTCGGATCCACAGTACCGAGTGATCCGGGCGGGTCGTCCGGCGCAGCCCCGGGCGACGGAGATCCCGCGACGGTCCGCACGTCGGGCTACCGGGCGCGCGCGACGAATCCTGCCAGCAATCCGGCGGTGTCCGGCGTCTCGATCAGCCGGCTGATCTCGTCGAGTTCGCGGGCGAACCCGTCATCGCCTCGAGCTGCGACGATGCAGCGCTTGGCGGCCGCGTAGGCGGCGGGCGGCAGCTGCGCGAGTCGATCGGCCAAGGCTCGTGCCTCGGTCTCGACGTCGACGTCGGTAGCCCACTGCACGATTCCGAGCTGCTCGGCCGTACGGCCGGTGACCAGTTCGGCGCCGAGAACGAGCCGGTGCGCCACCGACGGACCGGCCAGCCGGGTGAGCCGTTGCGTGCCCCCCGCCCCGGGCAGGAGCCCGATTCCCACCTCGGGAAGCCCGAGCTTCACCGAGGCGCCCGCGACGCGGAAGTCGCACGCGAGGGCCAGCTCGAGGCCGCCTCCCGTGGCGGCACCGGCGAGGGCGGCCACCGAGGGCTTCGGCAGCGCCTCGATGCGGGCGAACACGTCCTGGAGCCGTGCGGTGAAGCGGCGCAGGCGTGCTCCCCGATCGGGCTTCGTGCTCCAGGACTCCATCATCGCGATGTCCGCGCCTGCGCAGAAGATCCGCCGGGCACTGCGGATGAGGACGGCCCGTACCGCGGGGTCCTCGCCCAGCGTCGTGACGGCCTCGGCCAGGGCGTCCGCCTGCGCCTCGTCGAGGGCGTTGGCGGGGGGACGGTCGAGGGTGATGATCCCGACGCTTTCTTCACGTGTGGTGGCGACGCTCACGGTTACTCCAGCAGGTGTCGGTAGCGGGTTCGGTGTGTCTGTGGCAGAACGGTGTTGAGCACGAACCGGGTCTGCAGCCGGATGTAGTCGTCGAGGCTGTAGACCCGGCCGAAATGCCAGTGCTTGAGCGCCCAGCCGTGGGCGAGCAACACCAGGTCGAAGACCATCAGGTCGACGTCGACGGGGTTCATGATGCCGGCGTCGATGCCCTCGGTCAGCACCGCACGCAGCGGTGCGGAGGTGGCGATCTCGAGCCGCTTGAGCTTCTCCCTCCCGGCCGGGTCGAGCGTGCGGCTCTCGCGGTAGGTCAGGGCCACGGCGTCGAGGTTCTCGTCGACGATCTCGACGAATCGACGGATCCCCGCGGCCAGGCGCTCCACGGGGTCCGGGCCGGCCGCCGCCATCGCGGGTTCGAGCTGATCCCGGAACGCGTCCAGGATGGCGGTGATGGTGGCGAGGAGGATCTCCTCCTTGTTGCCGAAGTACTTGTAGAGCAGTCCCACGCTGACGTTCGCCTCGTCGGCCAGCGCCTGCATGGACATCTGATGGAACCCTGTGCGCTGCATCACCTTCGCGGCAGCGGTCAGGATCTGCCTGCGCCGGGAGTTCGCACGGACCGCGCGCACGGCCTCGTCGATCGGCAGCTCGCTGGGATCGGCCGACATGGACGTCCTCCTCGTCGCTCGGGACGGCCGCTCAGATCCCGAGATCCTTGGCGACGATCGTCTTCATGATTTCGGTGGTGCCGCCGTAGATGGTCTGGATGCGGGCATCGACGAACGCGCGTGCCACCGCGTATTCGCGCATGTACCCGTAGCCGCCGTGCAACTGCAGGCACCGGTCCGCGACCCGGACCTGCAGTTCGGTGGCCCACCACTTCAGTCGCGCCGCGCGGGCGGCGGTGAGCTCGCCGGCAACGTGCTCGGCGATGCAGTCGTCGAGGAAGGTGCGGGCCAGATCCAGCTCCGTGGCCAGTTCGGCCAGCACGAACTGGGTGTTCTGGAAGCTCGAGACCGGCTTGCCGAACGCCTTGCGCTCCCTGACGTAGGTGAGGGTCTCGGCGAACACGCCCTCCGCCGCGGCGACCGCGCCGATCGCGAGCGACAACCGTTCCTGCGGCAGGTTGTGCACGAGCTGGTAGAAGCCCTGTCCCTCCTCGCCGAGCCGGTTCGCGACCGGGACCCGCATGTCCGTGAAGGCCAGCTCGCTGGTGTCCTGTGCGTGCAGGCCGATCTTCTCCAGATTGCGCCCACGGGAGAAACCGGCGGTGCCGGCCTCGACGACGAGCAGGGTCAGGCCCTTGTGCGGGTCGTCGGAGGTGCGGGTCGCGACGACGAACAGGTCGCCGTTCTGCCCGTTGGAGATGAACGTCTTGGCGCCGTCGACCACGTAGTGGTCGCCGTCGCGCACCGCGGAGGTGCGGATGCCGGTCAGGTCGCTGCCGGTGCCGGGTTCGGTCATTGCGATGCCGAGGACGGTCTCGCCGCTGACCACGCCGGGCAGCCAGCGGGCCTTCTGCTCGTCGGTGGTCATGTCGGTCAGGTACGGCAGCACGACGTCGTTCTGCAGCGAGAACGCGATCCCGGCGGCGGCGTTGCCCGCCCGGTTGACCTCCTCGATCAGGATGGCGTTGTAGCGGAAGTCGTCGACGCCGGGGCCGCCGTACTCCTCCGGGACCGGGAAACCGAGCAGGCCCAGCTTGCCGGCCTCGGTGAACAGGGACCGGTCGAGACAGCTCGCCCGTTCCCAGTCCTCGTGCACCGGGGTGATCTTGTCTCGGACGAAGTTCCGGACGACCTCGCGGAACTGCAGGTGCTCGGACTCGTGGATCAATCGTGCGTTCATGGTGGGATTCCTGTCAGCGGAAGGCGTTTTCGCCGGTGAAGGCCTGACCGAGCACCAGCTGGTGCATCTCGGGGGTGCCCTCGTAGGTGAGCACGGACTCGAGGTTGACCATGTGCCGGATGACGGGGTACTCGAGGGAGATGCCGTTGCCGCCGAGGATGGTTCGCGCAGTGCGGCAGATCTCGATGGCCTCGCGGGTGTTGTTGAGCTTGCCGAAGCTCACCTGCTCGGGCCGCAGCCCGACGCTGTCCTTCAGCCGGCCGAGGTGCAGCGACAGCAACTGGCCTTTGTGCAGTTCGACGGCCATGTCGGCGAGCTTGGCCTGGGTGAGCTGGAATCCGCCGATGGGGCGGCCGAACTGGGTGCGCTGCATCGAGTAGTCGCGCGCGGCCTCCCACGCCGAGCGCGCCGCGCCCATCGCACCCCAGATGATGCCGTACCGCGCCTCGGACAGGCTCTGCAGCGGCGCCTTGACGCCCTTGCCCTCGGGCAGCAGCGCGTCGGCAGGTAGGCGCACGTTGTCCAGTACGAGTTCGCCGGTGACCGAGGCGCGCAGCGACAACTTGTGCTTGATCGTGTTCGCGCTGAAACCGGGTGTGTCGGTCGGCACGACGAAGCCACGCACGCCCTCGTCGGTGTTCGCCCAGACCACGGCGACGTCGGCGATGGAGCCGTTGGTGATCCACATCTTGCGACCGTCGAGGACCCAGTCGGACCCGTCCCGGCGGGCGCGGGTCTTCATTGCGGCAGGGTCGGAGCCCACGTCCGGTTCGGTCAGGCCGAAGCAGCCGATGATCTCGCCCGCCGCCATCCCCGGCAGCCAGCGCTGCTTCTGCTCCTCGGAACCGTTGTTCCAGATCGAGAACATCGCGAGCGAGCCCTGCACCGAGACCAGCGAGCGGATGCCGGAATCGGCGGCCTCGAGTTCCAGGCAGGCGAGGCCGTAGTGCACGGCGGACGAACCGCCGCACCCGTAGCCCTCGAGGTGCATGCCGAGTACACCGAGCTTGCCGAATTCGCGGGTGAGTTCCCGGATCCCGGGCAGGTCCCCGGCCTCGAACCACTCCGCGATGTGCGGAGCGACGTGCTCGGTGCAGAACCTGCGGACGGTGTCGCGGACGGCGAGCTCGTCGTCGGAGTAGAGCGAGTCGATGGTGAGCGGGTCGCGGGCGTCGAACTCGGGGAGGGTGGTGGCGGTGCTCATCGGGTCATCCTCGAGTCGGAGGGAGTGGAGAAGAGGCCGCCGGCGAACTCGGCCGCGGCGGCTTCGGTGGCCTTGTAATGCAGCTTCTTGCCGGTGGGGGAGACGGGCAGCGTCTCGACGAACCGGTAGGCGCGCGGCCGCTTGAACGACGAGAGCATCGGGTGGGAGCGGCAGTGGGCGTCGAGGTGTTCGACCGTCAGCGCGGGATCCGCCGCGACGACGTAGGCGACGACGATGCGTCCCCACTTCTCGTCCGGAACTCCGACGACGAGCGAATCCTGTACCTGCGCATGGGCGTTGAGTGCCTCTTCCACCTGCACCGGGTGGACGTTCTCGCCGCCGGAGATGAGCATGTCGTCCTTGCGCCCGACGATGGTGACGAACTCGTCGGCGTCCCAGGTGGCGAGGTCGCCGATGTGCAGCCAGCCCTGATGGAACTTGGCCTTCTCCTGGTCAGGGGTGTCGAAGTAGGCGTTGGCACACTTGGGGGAGCGGACGATGACCTCACCGACGTCGTTGCCGTCACGCGCGACGACGTCGTCGGGCTCGGCGAGCCGATCCGGGTAGACGTGCACGACGCGTACGTCGTCGTCGGTGCAGGCGCGGCCGGCGCTGCCGGCGCGGTCGGGCAGGTCGGCCGGCCGCAGGAAGGTGTTCCAGAACGCTTCGGTGGTGCCGTAGCCGTTGAAGATCCGGGGGTTGAGCACCTTCTGGTAGTGCAGCGCCGCCTCCTTCTCGAGCGGCGCGCCCATCGTGACGATGCCGCGCAGGCTGGACAGGTCGCGGGGGCGTGCCTCCTGGGCGGCGGCGAGCATGGCGAGATTGGTCGGTGCGCCGATGAGGAAGGTCAGTCCGTACTCGGCGACGAGGTCGAGGACCCGGTCGGCGTCGAACGACCGCAGCGGCACCACTTCACCGCCGACGTAGAACGTCGGGTTGGGCCCGCCCGCGTGCAGGCCGCCGCGGTGGAACCACGGGGTCATGTTGAGCGTCTTGTCGTCGGGGCCGAGCGGGAAGTGCATGATCACGTCGTGCGCGCTGAAGATCTCGATCATGCTGTTGAGCGGCACGCCTTTCGGCATGCCCGTAGTGCCGGAGGTGTAGAGACGGGTGGTCTCGTCCCACACCGTGCGATGCAGCGGCGGTAGTGCAATGCGGTCGGCGGCCAGGTGCCGGTACCGCATCACCGTGACGCCGGCGGCTTCGACCGTGGCGCCGTCGCCGACGGCCACGATCACCCTCGGGGTGTGCGCTGCGAGCCGCAACGCCTCCTGCACCATGTCGGTGAGTTCGGTGTCGTAGACGAACACCGCAGGGGTGCACTTGTCGAGGACGAACGCCGTCTCGCCGGCCGCCAGCCGGAAGTTCACCGGCGAGCCGACCGCCCCCACGGCCTGCGTCGCGAGGTAGAGCTCGGCGAATTCGACGCCGTTGAACAGCTGGTAGGCGACGACGTCCCCGGTCCGCACCCCTGCGTCCGCCAGGCCCGTCGCGATCCGGTCGACGCGCTCCCCGAGCTGCGCGTAGGTCCACTGCCGCCCGGTGCCGGGGTCGCTCAGAGCGATCTGGTTCGCGTAACGCTTGGTGTTGCGCCGGAATCCGTTGAGGTACGTGAAGTCGTTCTCGAAGTACTCCCGGTAGGCCCGGGCGTTGTACGACGCGCTCATGGTGTCCGTCCTTCCTCGGTGGCCCGCGTCAGCCGGCCATCGTGAGGCCGCCGCTGACGCTGATCACCTGACCGGTGACGAACGACGCGGCCTCCGACGCGAAGAACAGCACGGGGGCGGCGACTTCGTCGGGCCGGGCGAGCCGGCGGAACGGGATGGCCTTGATCAGTGCGGCCTTGAGCTTCTCGTCCTGCGCCTGGAACAGCGGGGTGTCGGTGGGGCCGGGGCACACGCAGTTGACGTTGATGCCGTGCCGCGCCATCTCGCGGGCGAGGGACTTGGTGAGCGCGATGACGCCGCCCTTCGCTCCGGCGTAGATCGACTCGCCGGAGCTGCCGACACGGCCGGCGTCGGAGGCGAGGTTGATCACGCGGCCGCCCTTGCCGGCTTCGATGATGCCGGGCAGGAAGGCGCTGCACACGTGTACCGGGCCGAGGTAGTTGATCGCCACGACCTTCTGCGCGAATTCGGTTGTGGCGTTGAGGAACTGATCCGTGCGATCCCAGCCGGCGGCGTTGACGAGCACGTTCGGCACGCCGACCTCGGCATGGGTGCGCTCGCGCAGCTCGTCGACCTGGGCGCGATCGGCGATGTCCACCGGCAGGGCGGTGATCAGCTCGGGGTACTCCTTGGCGGTGGCCTCGGCGGCGGCGAGGTCGAGGTCGGCGGCGACCACGCGGTCGCCCTGTGCGGCGAAAGCCAGCGCGATGGCCTTGCCGATGCCGGATCCGGCGCCGGTGACCAGTGCGATGTTGCTCATGAGGGGTCCTCTCGGAAATCCGAAGTGGGGGATCGGGATCAGGCCTTGACGAACTTGGCGAAGTCGGCGGGCCGCTTCTCGGCGAAGGCCTGGGCGCCCTCGAGGCCCTCGTCGGACTTGCCGAACAGGTCGAGCGCAGACATCGCGAGGTTGCTCAGGCCGGCCTGGTGGTCGGTGTCCGCGTTGAACGACTGCTTGAGGAACTTGATGGCGGTGGGGCTCTTCTCGGCGATCTCGGCGGCGATCGCCTTGGCCTCGTCGAGCAGCTTGTCCTGCGGCACGACCCAGTTGACCAGGCCCCAGCGCTCGGCGGTGGCGGCGTCGTACTGGCGGCACAGGTACCAGATCTCGCGGGCGCGCTTCTCGCCGACCACGCGGGCGAGGAAGGCCGAGCCGAAACCGGCGTCGAACGATCCGACCTTCGGGCCGGCCTGGCCGAACTTGGCGTTCTCCGAGGCGATCGTGAGGTCGCACAGCACGTGCAGCACGTGCCCGCCGCCGACGGCGACACCGTTGACCGCGGCGATGACCGGCTTCGGGATGTCGCGAATCAGCTTGTGCAGGTATCCGATCTCGAACATCCCGCTCTCGGTGGGGCCGTAGTCGCCGGTCTCGGCGCGCTGCTTGACGTCGCCACCGGTGCAGAACGCCTTCTCGCCGGTGCCGGTGAGGATGATCGCCGAGACCCGGCTGTCGGCCCACGCGGCGCGGAACGCCTTGATGAGTTCCTCGACGGTCTTGCCGCGGAACGCGTTGTAGCGGTGCGGACGGTCGATCGTGATGATCGCCGCGGGGCCGTCGATCTCGTAGGTGATGTCCTCGAACACGGTCATGATGTCTCCTCGTCAGCGCAGGTCGGGTCAGGAATTGACGTTCTGTTCATGAGAGATGAATTTTGCTTCACTGTTTATGAACGTACATTCACCGAGGGAGGGTGTCAAGGGTCACACACCCCCGGTTTCGGAAGGCGGATATGCGGATGATCGTCGTCGACGGCTCCGCATGCCGTAGAAAGCGAATGACCCGATTCCTGGAGAAGAGGACCAGCAGATGACAGGACTTCCCGACCGTGTTGCCGTGATCGGCGGAGGCCGCATGGGCGTCGGCATCGCCCATGCCTTCGCCGCACTCGGGGCGACCGTGACCGTGTCCGAGACCGGCGACCTGGGCGCCGCACGAAAGCGGCTGACGGACAGCCTCTCCCGAGCGGCCGAGCGCGGCAAGCTCGTCGATCCGCTCGACGTGGTGGCCGACCGGGTCGCGTTCGTCGCGTCGATAGCCGAGCTGCCCGGCGACACCCGGCTGCTCGTCGAGGCGGTGCCCGAGGATCCCGGCCTGAAGAGGCGCGTGCTCGCCGACGCCGAGCGCGTCGTGCCCGACGACGCGGTGATCGCCACCAACACCAGCTCGCTGTCGCCGACGGAGCTGGGCGCCGCCTTGAGAAACCGGTCCCGGTTCCTGGGCATGCACTTCTTCAATCCGGTGCCCGCGTCGGAGCTGGTGGAGATCGTGCGCGCCGACACGACCTCCGATGCGCTGGTGCGCGACGTCGCGGGCTGGGTGGAGCTGCTCGGCAAGACGCCTGTGGTGGTGTGCGATTCGCCGGGCTTCGCCACCAGCCGCCTCGGCGTGCTGCTCGGACTGGAAGCGATCCGGATGCTCGAGGAGGGCGTGGCCGACGCCGAGTCGATCGACCGGGCAATGGAATTGGGATACAAGCATCCGATGGGCCCGCTGCGCTCGACGGATCTCGTGGGGCTGGACGTCCGGCTGGCCGTCGCGGAGTATCTGCACGGCGCCCTCGGCGAGCGGTTCGCCCCGCCGCAGTTGCTGCGCGACAAGGTGGCTCGCGGCGAACTCGGCCGCAAGTCCGGCCGCGGCTTCTACGACTGGGGCTGAGCGAGCAAGAATTGGACGTCCACGCACGAACGAGGGCGGGTCCGTATCCACGGACCCGCCCTCGTGCCGGGTGCGGTCAGTCGACGGTCACCATGGCCGCCCGGTGCGTGTCGCTCGGGCTCGTCGCGAGGGTTTCGTGACGGGTGGGCACCAGCACGGTGAGGCCCGCGCCGAGCAGCGCAATGCCCGCGAAGATGTAGAAGGCGATATTGCTGCTCAGTCCGGCGCCGAGGATCAGCCCACCGACGAGCGGCCCGAAGATCCCACCGAGACGGCCGAATCCGGCGCACCACGCCACGCCGGCGGCGCGTGCCGTGGTCGAGTAGTAGTTGGCGACGAAGCCGTAGATGAGGATCTGGGTGCCGATCCCACCGATGCCGGCAGCCGCGACCGCGCCGAGCAGCACCGCCAGCGGCAGGTCGAGAGTGAGCACGACGAGCGACAGCACCGCGAGCAGGAACGTGGCGACGATGACCCGTTGCGGGCCGGTGCGGTCCGCCGTCCGCGAGGCGAGCACAACGCCGGCGATCGCGCCGCCGTTGAGCACCAGTAGGAACGCCAGCGAGTTCTTCGCGTCGAACCCGGCGTTCTCCATGATCTTCGGCAACCAGGTGTTGAGCCCGTAGGTGAGCATGATGCCGCCGAAGCTCATCAGGCCGAGCAGTGCGGTGCCGAGCGCGTACCGGCGGGTCGCCAGCGCGGCGAATCCGACCTTCTGGGCGCCCGCCCGCTCGACGGTGAGTTCTTCGGCGGTCGGAGACGGGATGCCGGTGCGTGCGGTGATCGCGTGGGCCTCGTCGATCCGGCCACGGGCGACGAGCCAGCGGGGCGACTCGGGAAGCCTCAGCAGCACGAGCGGCAGCAGGATCACGAGGGGCAGCGCTCCGATCCAGAACAGGCCGCGCCAGCCGATGGCGTCCCGCAGCAGCAGGGCGAGCAGCGACGCCATGACACCGCCGAGGGGGACGCCGCAGTAGACGATCGCGTTGTACATGTTCTTCTTGCTGGGCGGCGCGAACTCGGCGACCACTGCACCGGCGGTGGCGATGAGTCCACCCACGCCGATCCCGGTGAGCAGTCGCATGGCGCCGAACATCGTGACGGAGTGGGTCATCGCCGCGGCGGCCATGCCCACGGAGAACCACGTGATGCTGATCAGCGTCAGCTTTCGGCGGCCGACGCGGTCGCCGAAGGCGCCGGCGAGCAAGGCGCCGATCAGGACCCCGATCAGGGCGTACGAGCCGAGCATCCCGGCCTGTTCGGCAGAGACGGCACCGAGCTGGGTCGGATCCTTCATGAGGATCGGGAGGATGGTTCCGTACACGACCAGGTCGTATCCGTCGAATACGAGCGCTGCCGTCGCGAGGGCGACGATCCAGGTCACCGAGCGCCGATGCTGCGCACTGGTCCAGTCGGCCGAGACAGGGGGCATGAGAACTCCGTGTGTTCTGGGGCGAGTTTTCGCCGGGGCGGGTCGGCCCGCCGGAGCGACAGTGACGAATGAGCGGAAATTCTCAGTGGATGAATGCTCATTCATTGTGTTCGACCGGAACGATAGTGTGGTGCATGTCACTCTGTCAAGGGTGCGCGTCAGGCGGTGCCGGGGCCCGTGCCCCTGCCCCTGTCTGGTGCCCCTGCCTCGGACGTCCAGGGCCGGTCACGCACAACGCTCGACCGGGAGACCCCGGCCGAGCGTTGTGCGTGATCTACTGCCCGCCGATGCGGCGACGAGCCCCGGCTTTGCTGTCGATGTCGCCCCGCCGTCGTGGACGGCCTAGAGGAACGCGCTGATGCTGGTCTCGGCGCGGCCGATCAGCAGCTTCTGGATCTGGCTGGTGCCCTCGTACAGGGTCATCACGCGGGCGTCGCGCATGTATTTGGCGACGGGGTACTCGTCGACGTAGCCGTAACCGCCGAAGAGCTGGATCGCATTGTTGGCGGCTCGCACCGCGGCCTCGCTGCAGAAGTACTTCGCCTTGGATGCGGCGGTGCCGAACGGTTCTCCGCGCTCGATGAGATCGGCTGCCCGCCAGGTCAGTAGGCGGCCGGCGTCGGCGTCGACGGACATGTCCGCGATCATGTCCTGGATTAGCTGGTACGAGGCGATGGGCCGGTCGAACTGCTTGCGGTTCGTTGCGTAGTCGACGGCGGCCTCGAGGCAGCCCTGGATGATGCCGACGCAGCCGGCGCCGACCGAGACCCGGCCCTTGTCCAGCGAGTGCATGGCGATCGAGAAGCCCTGGCCCTCCTCGCCGAGCAGCGCGCTCGCGGGCACCTTCATGTCGGTGAAGTACAGCTCCGCGGTGGCCTGGCCGCGCAGGCCGAGCTTGCCGTGGATCTCCCGGGCCTCGAAGCCCGGGGTGTCGGTGGGGACCAGGAAGGCGGACACGCCCTTCGGGCCGGGGCCGCCGGTGCGGGCGAAGACCAGGCACAGGTTCGCCCACGTTCCGTTGGTGATGAAGATCTTCGACCCGTTGACGATGTAGTGGTCGCCGTCGCGCACCGCGCGGGTCTTCAGATGTCCGGGGTCGGAGCCGTTGTCGGGTTCGGTGAGGCCGAAGCACGCGAGCGCCTCGCCCGAAGCGATGCGCGGCAGCCACTCGTGCTTCTGCTCCTCGGTGCCGTGGGACAGAATCACCTTGCCCACCAAGCCCATCGAGACGGACACGATGCCGCGCACGGCGGAGTCGGCACGGCCGAGTTCCTCCATGCCGAGGCAGTAGGTGATGTAGTCGCCGCCGAGGCCGCCGTACTCCTCGGGGATGGTCAGCCCGAAGAATCCGATCTCGGCGAGCTTGGGCACGATCGAGATGTCGACCGATTCGGCGCGGTCCCATGCGGCCCGGTGCGGGATCACCTCCTTGTCGAGGAACTCGCGTGCGAGTTGCCGGAAACTCTGCTGCTCCTCCGTCAACGCCAGATCCATGTCGACTCCTTGCTGGGGGCACCACCGGGCCTTCGGGGCGGGGTGCGTCGGATTCCGAAAAGTACACGAGCAAAATGAATGCTCATTCACCTAGCGTGAATATAGATTCGTTTCTCGGGACGTGTCAAGGGCGCGGTGCAATGGCACGCGGGTAGCGGTGCCGGTTCGGATGCCGCGCCCGGCGCAGCTCACCACCAGCCGGTGGCGATACCGATCTGCCGGTCCAGTTCCGGGGTGAGGCTGCGCACGTAGGTCGCGGCCAGGTGGTGTGAGTCGTGGTAGACGAGGATGTTGCCCTCGGCCACCCGGCAGATCGCCGTGTCGCAGACGGCGTCGGACAGATCGAGCGCACGGACCGTCGGCAGCCCCGCGGCGGCGTCGAACGTCGGGTTCTCCGCAGACGGAACCGCGTCCCGCGGCATGCCGCACGACGTCGCGTCCCCGCCCTCGGCGAGGCAGTCGACGGCGCTGTACGGCACCCCGTCGTGGTGCAGCCACGGCGTGTCACGAATGCCCAGGAACGGCAGCCCGTAGTCGGCGAGCCGCTCCCACACCGCCACGTAGTCGCCGGGGGTGTAGTCGCCCGGCCCGTCCGGTCGCGGACGGGTGGCGGTGGAGAACACCCAGTCCGGAGGCTCCTCGCGGAGCCGGTCGAGCACGTCCCGGGACCAGTCCCGGCAGTCGGGGTACGGCTGGTCGCCGAGCATCGGTTCGTCGGCGAGCGTGAGCGGGCAACCCATCTTCAGGTAGGTGACGAGGCGCACGCCGCGTGATTGCCCGATCTCGTCCAGTGCCGTGAGCCAGTGCTCCGCATGGGAACTACCCGCGAGGGCGACGGTGCGTTCCGCGGCCGGATCCCCGTAGGTGCACACGATCACGTCCCGAGTGCTCAGGTCGGAGATGCAGCCGTCGTACGTCGAGGGGGGAAGATCGTTGGGTGCCTCGAGCAACGTCGGACGCATCGGCGCGTCGGGAGTGAACGCCCCGTCGGTCAGGCTCGCGGCGCCCGGATAGCGGGCCGGATCGAGGTCGCCGACCCGCGTCGCCGTCTCCGGATTGTGCGTCACATACCACTGCCAGGCCGCTGCGCAGGTCACGACGGTGAGCCCTGCCGTCAGCACCAGAGCCGTGGCCGCTCGGGACGCGAGGGGACGTGCACCCCCTTCGACGGCGGGGCGGGGCGACTTCCGCAGGGGTGACTCGATCCAGGTGTGCGTCAGCCACGCCAGGACGAGCGAGACACCGAGGACCACCAGTCCGCCGAGTGGTCCCACGGCCGGCCGATCCCGCCACGAGAGGTAGAAGATCAGCACCGGCCAGTGCCACAGGTACAGCGCGTACGCGATCCGTCCCAGCGCGAGGAGGGGGCGCGAGGCGAGGATGCGGCTCGCGCCGGGTCCTCGCGTGGTGTGGGCACCCGCGAGCACGAGCGCGGCGGTCGCCCCCACGGGCACCAGGGCCGCCGGGCCCGGGAACACGTTCGCGCCGTCGAGGAACACCCCGCACGTCAGGACCAGCGCCAGCCCGGCGGCCGCGAGAAGCGAGCGCCGGCGACGCGGCAGCGACACCCGCCCGAGCGCGAGATACAGCAGCGAGCCCGCCAGCAGCTCCCACAACCGTGCGCCCGTGTCGTAGTACGCCCAGGCCTGTTCGGTGCGGGAGACGATCGTCGCGTAGAGGAACGACCCCACGAATCCGGCGGTGAGGACGACGGTGAGCACCGGCCGCGTGGCGTGCGGGCGGCCGCGTCGGCGGCACATCCAGGCGACGGCCGCCACCACCGTCAGCGCCAGCACGTAGAACTGGCCCTGCACCGACATGGACCACAGGTGCTGCATCGCGCTGACCGACGCGTCCGCCGCCTGGTAGTCGGCGGCCGTCCGGGCGAGATGCCAGTTCTGGACATAGAGCAGCGAGGCGAGCAGTTCCTCGACGGTGTCGCTCCACTGCGTGAAGGGCCGCCCGATCGCGGTCGCCACGGCGACCGCGGCCAGAACGACGACCAGCGCCGGCAGCAGCCGACGTGCGGTGCGGGCGACGGTCTGCGCCACCGGGGGTCCGCCGCTGTCGTCGGTCCGGCGCAGGAGCAGGCCCGTGAAGAAGAAGCCCGACAGCACGAGGAAGACGTCGACGCCCCCCGAGACGCGGCCGAACCAGAGGTGATAGACGACGACGAGTCCGATCGCCAGACCGCGGAGGCCGTCGAGGTCGTGCCGGTACCCCGCTGCCGACGACGCCTCGTGCCGCACGCTCGCGCCGAGTCGTCGGACGGTCGTCGCTTCCTGCAGCGCGGTGCGGTGCCCGCGCCCGGCAGGCGCACCCGCGGGGCGGGACGGGGGACGCGGCGTGGGGGACTCTGGATTCATAGCGGTTCCGTGGGCCTCGTCGGCCATTCACCAACCTATCAGCGAGACGCGCACGGGTACGTATCGCCCGATTTGTCCGCAGAGTCGGATTCCGGCCGGGGCTGTGTGATCATGGGGTGATGAATCCGGCAGTCCTCGTCGTCTTCCTGATCGTGTGGGCGCTGATCGGCCTGGTGACCGGTCTGTGGATGGCCAGACGCGGGCACGACCCGAGATGGACTCTGATCGCGGTCGCCCTGGGTCCGCTGTTCGTGCCGATCGCCTACGAACGTGTCGAACGGCAGCCACGGTCCGCTCGTCCCGAGTCCCCGACGACCGCGGTCCCCCCGAAACCGGACGGCCTGCGGGTGCTGATCGGCTTCGACGGATCGCCCCAGGCGCAGCAGGCGCTGCGGGAGGCCCGGGCGATCTTCGGTTCCCGGCTCGGCACGCTGATACTGGCGGAGGTGGTCTCGTTCGACACGGCGGTAGAGGACTGCGCCGAGGCGACGGACGAGGTGTCCGGGCGGCTCGCGGCGGCAACCGCGGACGTCACCGGCGTCGAGGTCCGACACGAAGTGCTGGCCGGGCCGCCGGGGGAGACGCTGTGCTGGTACGCCGCCGACGGTAAGGCGGACGTGATCGTCGTCGGCCGTCGCGGACGCGGAATGTCGCGGCGACTGCTGGGCAGCGTCTCCGCGCATCTCGTCGAGCACGCCCGGGTGCCGGTGCTGGTCGTCGAACCGGCCGCGCCCGAGTCGCCGTCCGCGCGGCCGTCCGGCCGAGAGGCCCCGTCGCACTCCTGACGCGCCCGCCCGGCGACCGGTTCGTCCGACGGCGCCGGACCCCCGCCCACGTCACAATCGACGGGTGAACGGGACCTGGATTCTGCTCGTCGTCATCGCCGCCATCGCCGTCACCGGTCTCGCCAACCGGAGCAACCTGCAGGCCCCCCTCGTCCTCGTGACCATCGGCTCGCTCGCGTCCTTCATTCCGGGAATGCCGCGGCTCGAGCTCCACCCCCACGTCATCCTCGGAGTGGTGCTGCCCCCGCTGCTCTACTCCGCGGCGCTGCGCTTCTCCGTCGCGACGTTCCGCAGACACCTCACCCCGATCCTGCGGCTCGGCATCTTCACGGTTCTCGCGACGGCGTTCGCCGTCGCGCTCTCCGCGTCCTGGCTCGTCCCGGAGCTGACCCTCGGGGCGGCGCTGGTGCTCGGTGCGGTGGTCGCGCCGACCGACGCGGTCAGCGCCGTCGCCGTGGGCCGGAAGCTCGGCCTGCCCAAGCGGGTGATCGCGGTGCTCACCGGTGAGGGCCTGGTCAACGATGCGACCGCCCTGACACTGTTCGCGGTCGCGGTGTCGGCGGTCGCCGGCACCCGGGTGTTCGCCACGGATTCCCCGGTGGCGTTCTTCGGCTACGAGGTGATCGGCGGCGTGGCGATCGGCCTGCTGCTCGCCACGGTGGTGCACCTGATCCGCAGCCGGATGTACGACTCTCCGCTGGAAACCGTGCTCGGGCTGGTCCTTCCGTTCACCGCCTACCTCGCCGCCGAGGAGATCGGGGCCTCCGGCGTGCTCGCCGTCGTCGCGGCCGGGCTGTACATGGGGCACCGCGCCACCGACGCGTCGGTGGCCACCCGGATCCAGGAGCGGGCCGTCTGGGAAAGCCTCGACATTCTGCTCGAGATGTTCGTCTTCGCCTACATGGGTCTGCAACTGAAGTTCGTGATCGACGAGGTCCGCGACAACGGACTCGACGTCCACGTCGCCTTCCTCTACGGCTTCGCGATCCTCGGCGTGGTGATCGCCGTGCGTCCCCTGTGGGTGCTGCTGCACTGGGCGCGGCGACGCCTCACGCGGAGCATCGGCCTGGACCGGCTGGGCCGGGACCAGTTCAGCGGACGTGAATACCTGGTCATCTCCTGGGCCGGGATGCGCGGGGTCGTGACCCTCGCCGCTGCCGGCGGCATCCCGTTCGTCCTCGCGTCCGGCGAGCCGTTTCCCGGACGCGAGATCGTCCAGGTGATCGCATTCGTCGTCGCGGTGGGCACGCTGCTCATCCAGGGCGCGACGATGCCGGCACTCATCCGCGCGCTGAACGTCGCCGACCCCTACGAGCGGCTCTACACCGAGGAACAGCTGGAACTCGCGCGGACCATCTCGACCACGGCGGCACGACAGCATCTCGCCGAGCTCGGAGCGAATCCTCCGGCCGGCGTGGACGCCGACGACTTGCAGCGCATCCTCGACCGGGTGAACAGGTCGATACAGGCCCGCGCCGAGGCGCAGCAGGTGGAGGACGCGGGGGAACGCGACCCGTCCGTGCTGCAAGCGGCCGCACTGTTCGAAACGCTCCGGCGCTCGGTGCTGCGTGCCCAGCGGCAGGCTCTGATCGCCGCGCGCGACGACGGCGACCTCGACGACGAGACCTTGCGCACGGTGCTGGAGGGACTCGACATCGAGGAGGCGGCCGCGGAGGAGCGGATCAACCGGCGGCGCCGCTGACCGTTCGCCCGGAGGCCGGCAGACGATCAGCCGTACAGGTCCCGGTGCTTCCGCCGCTGTTCGACGTACCGGGGCTCCGCCGCGGCACGGTCCCACGCCTGCTTGAACACCTCTGCGGCCGCAGCCTTCTCCTCGTCCTCGGGACCCCGGGGGAGCTCCGCGCGGCCGTGCGCACCGCTGCGGCCCCGGCGGTCCCGCGGGACGGGTCCGTCGTACTTGCGGCCACCCGGACGAGCGGCATACCGCCGCGCCCGCGTGTACCCCATCTGGAGGAACTTGCGGGCCATGTCCGCGCCGACGAAATCCCCCTCGTCGAGATACGAGAAGAACATCGTCAGGATCGTCTCGGCACTCGCCCGGGCCTGCTCGACCGTCGCGAATCGCCAGTGCGGCAGCAACTCCGACTTGTACGGTTCGACCTTCAGCACGCCCTGCTCCCCACGGCCGACGCGGTAGAGGTGCGGCTGCCGGCGCAGGTCGAGATTCGCGTAGTCGAGCGAGTAGTCGAACGGGCGGGGCCCACGTCGAGCGGTCACCCCCGGAAGTCTCCCACGGCCGGTTCGTGGCCGCGCCGGCTTCGGTTTCCTGCCCCTTCCCGTGCTCTGCACACGCGGCAACTCGTAGCGTGGAGCCATGACCGACCCGCTCGACCGTGCACGCGCTCAGCCCTCGTCTCCGGCCGGATGCCCGAACACCGGCCGGAACCGGTGACGCGGTGAACGGGACGGTCGTCGCGCTGCTCGCCGTCGCGCTGCTCGTCGTCGCCGGCGTCGCCGCACTGTGGCTGCGCACCCGGCGCGGCCTGACCACCCCGGCCGAGCGCGCCGTGCACGCCACCCTGCACACCGCCTCGCTCGCCGCGCGGCCGCTGCGGCGGGGCCTCGACGCGACGTCCGCGCAGGAGGCCGCCCCGCACCTGCGCTCCCTCACCGGCACGCCCGCCGTCGCGCTCGTCGACGCAGACGGCACCTGCCTGGCGTGGAGCGGCCCCTTCGAGGGGCTGTCCGAGCAGTTGCTCGCCGCCGCACATCGCGCGATCGCCGAGGACCGGCGCGTCCTCGTCGGTCACGGCGACCTCCGGCGGGGCGCCGACGATCAGGCCGCGCGGGCCGTCGTCGTACAGCCGCTCGTCATCGACGGCGTCGGGGTCGTCGGCGCGCTCGGCGTCGTCACGACCACCGAACCCGGGCCGGCCCTGCTCGGTGTGCTCACCGAGGTCGCCCGTTACGCCTGCAGCCAGATCGAACTCGCCGAACTCGACGCCTCCCGCGCCCGCCTCGACCGCGCCGAGGTGCGGGCCCTGCGCGCGCAGATCAGCCCGCACTTCATCTACAACGCCCTCGGTACCGTCGCGTCCTTCGTGCGCACCGACCCCGAACGCGCCCGCGAACTGCTCCTCGAATTCGCCGACTTCACCCGGTACTCGTTCCGGGCGGCCGGGGAGTACACGCTGCTCGCCGACGAACTGCGCAACATCGACCGCTACCTCACGCTCGAACGGGCCCGCTTCGGCAACGCCCTCGAGGTGCGGTTGCAGGTCGCGCCGGAGGTCCTGAACGTGGTGCTGCCGTTCCTCGCCCTGCAACCCCTCGTCGAGAACGCCGTGCGGCACGGCATCGCCGGCAAGAGCACCCGCACCGGCACCATCAGCATCGTTGCCGCGGACGAGGGCACCGACTGCGTCATCAGCGTCGAGGACGACGGCGTCGGAATGGATCCCGAACTCCTGCGCTCGGGCGACCTCGACGCCGAGGGACAAGGTCGCACCAGCGCGAAGGAGGCGGCGCACGTCGGACTCGCCAACGTCGACGACCGCCTGCGCGCGGCGTTCGGCAACGACTACGGCCTCGTCGTCGAGACGGCTCCCGGGGCCGGGACGAAGGTCAGCATGCGGGTACCGAAGTTCCGTCCCGGGATCCGGGCATGACGCGACCCTTCCGTCACCCGGTCACCCTGTGCGCGAGTGGCCCGGTCCGCTCCGCTCGGGCGGTCCGGCATGGCACGATGGACCGGCTGTGAACGACACCACCGACACCCTCACCGTGCTGGCCGTCGACGACGAACCGCCGGCCCTCGACGAGCTCGCGTATCTGCTGCGGCGGCGCGAGGAGATCGGCCACGTCCACACCGCGGGCGAGGCGACGACCGCGCTGCGGCTGCTGCGCGACGGCGGAATCGACGCGGTGTTCCTCGACATCAACATGCCCGGCCTCGACGGCCTCGAGCTCGCCGGCATCCTGCGCAACTTCGCGAACCCGCCCGCCGTCGTGTTCGTGACCGCACACGACGACCGGGCCGTGGCGGCGTTCGACCTCGGGGCCGTCGACTACCTGCTCAAACCCCT
The DNA here is from genome assembly GCF_057367935.1 of Rhodococcus sp. NS-SX18. Taxonomy (NCBI): domain Bacteria; kingdom Bacillati; phylum Actinomycetota; class Actinomycetes; order Mycobacteriales; family Nocardiaceae; genus Rhodococcus; species Rhodococcus sp. NS-SX18. The sequence continues at coordinate 1,252,909 of NZ_CM170633.1, forward strand.
GCGCGAGGAACGGCTCGCGGAGGCGGTGCGCCGCATCGCCGAGCGCCGCACCCGCGGAACCGAATCCGCTACCACGGGTGCAGCGACCTCGGACGAGGTGATCCCCGTCGAACTCGGCGGCGTGACCACCCTGGTGCCGCGGTCGTCGGTGCAGTGGGTCGAGGCCGACGGCGACTACGCACGCCTGCATACCGGCACCGGCTCCCACCTCGTGCGCATCCCCATCTCCACGCTCGAGAGCCGCTGGGCCGACGCCGGGTTCCTGCGGGTGCACCGCTCCTACCTCGTGGCGCTGCCCCTGGTGACCGGCATCCGCAGCGTCGGTTCCGGCCTCGTGGTGTGCCTGCGCGCCGAGGAGGGCAAGCCGGCCGTCGAACTGCCAGTGAGCCGTCGTCACACCCGCGAACTCAAGGACCGCCTGATCCGCGGCCCGATGCAGACCTGGACGAGCAGATGAGTCCGTCCGGCGGCTCACCCTCGCGCAGCTCGGGCGGCAGTTCGGGCGGCCCGCCGCCGCGGGAACGGGTGGTGCTCGCCCAGCGCCGCGGCGCCCGCATTGTGCGCACCCGCGTGGAGGTCCAGGAACAGACCGAGGTCGGGGAGGCGATGGTGCGCGGCCTGGTCCGCGCCCAGCTCGGCCTCGCCGCACGGCTCGCGCTCGTCGCGGTGTGTCTGCTGTGCGCCCTGCCCGTGCTGTTCCACTTCGTGCCGCACCTGACGGACGTGACCGTGCTCGGCATCCGGTTGCCGTGGCTGCTGCTCGGGTTCGTCGGATATCCGCTGCTGCTCGGCATCGGCCGGCTCTACGTCCGCCTGGCCGAACGCAACGAGCAGGACTTCACCGACCTGGTCGACGACTGAGCGGCTCATGGATACCGGTTCGATCCCCGTCGCCACCGTCGTCGGTCTCGTCGCCGCTGCCGCCGCCACCGTCGCGATCGGCATCTACGGAGTCCGGCTGGCCCGCACCACCTCCGACTTCCTCATCGCCTCCCGCAGCGTCGGACCCCGGTGGAACGCCGCCGCGATCTCCGGTGAATACCTTTCCGCCGCCTCGTTTCTCGGCGTGGCCGGACTCATCGCCAAGTACGGCGCCGACGCCCTGTGGTACCCGGTGGGCTTCACCGCGGGCTACCTGGGTCTGCTGCTGTTCGTCGCCGCCCCGCTGCGCCGGTCCGGCGCCTACACCGTGCCGGACTTCGCGGAGTTCCGGCTCGGTGCGCGGTGGCTGCGCACCCTCTCGATGGTGATCGTCGCCGTCGTCTGTGTGCTCTACCTCGTCCCCCAGTTCCAGGGCGCGGGACTGACGCTGAACATCCTGCTCGGGGTTCCCGACTGGGTCGGCGTCGTCGCGGTCGCCCTGATCGTCGTCGGCAACGTCGTCGGCGGCGGCATGCGCTCGATCACCTTCGTCCAGGCGTTCCAGTACTGGCTCAAGCTCACCGCCGTCGCGGTGCCCGCCCTCGTGCTCGCCGTCCACTTCTTCGACGACGACCGCGCGGTCGGACAGCCGGCGCCGCCGACGGTCACCGAGCGCACCACCGTCGACGTCACCACCGATGTCGTCGTCCAGGTCGGCGAACCCCTCGCGGTCACAGCCACCGGCCGGGTCGACGGACGGACCGTGGACGGCACCGTGCTGCTCGCGCCCGGCGAGCACGAGGTGGCCGCCGGCACGGCGCTGGTGCTCGAACCCGGTGCGGCCGTGCCGGTAGTGGCCGGGGCGCCGGCCACCAACGACGACTGGGTCGCCCCCGGCGGAGGGATCGGGGGCGCCCACCCCATGTTCCAGGTGTATTCGCTGATCCTCGCCACCTTCCTCGGCACGATGGGATTGCCGCACGTGCTGGTGCGCTTCTACACCAACCCGGACGGGCGTGCGGCCCGCATGACGTCGCTCGCGGTGATCGCCCTGCTCGGGGTGTTCTACCTGTTCCCGACGCTGCTCGGGGTGTTCGCACGCCTGTACGTGCCGCAACTGCTCATCACGGGCCGCTCCGACGCGGCCGTGCTGCTGCTGCCGGGGTCGGTGCTCTCCGGATTAGGGGGCCAGCTGCTCGCCGCGCTCGTCGCGGCAGGGGCGATCGCGGCGTTCCTGTCCACGTCCTCGGGATTGCTGGTCAGCGTCGCCGGCGTCCTCTCCACCGACGTGCTGCGGGGACGCGTGCGCGACTTCCGGATCGCGGCCGTCCTCGCCGGTCTGGTGCCCCTCGGGCTGTCGCTGGCGGTGACGTCGCTGGACCTGTCGCGGGCCGTGGGCCTGGTGTTCGCGGTGGCTGCCTCCACGCTGTGCCCGCTGCTGATGCTCGGTATCTGGTGGCGCGGGCTCACCGCCGCCGGCGCGGCCGCCGGCATGGTGACCGGCGCGGTGGTGGCCGGGGGCGCGGCGCTGGTCGTCGTGCTGGTACGGATCGATCCCGAGGCCGGTGGCGGGTGGGTCGCCGCCCTCGTCGGCTACCCGGCCGCGGTGAGTGTGCCGCTCGCGTTCGTCACCATGGTCGTCGTCAGCCTCGCCACCCGCACTCGCGTCCCGGCGGACGTCGGCCGGGTCTTCTCCCGCATGCACGTGCCCGAGCGGCTCGGGATGGGCAGGGACCGGGAACTCGGGGCGTTCGAGGACACCGGCGTTCCGGCGGAGCCTCTCGGACCGGGACGGCCGTCCCCGCGCGGGGAGCGCTGAGCCGCCACTCGTCGCGCCCGGCAGACCGTTCGCCGCACCGGGCGACAGCTCACCGTGTGACCGGTGCCACCTTCTTTCCGTGTGACTCTCGTCTCATTACGGTCTACTGGTAGTACGCCTCACAGGGGCGATCCCTGAAGCCACGACCAAGGAGTCGGCAGTGACCACAGCTCACCTCGGCAAGGGCGGGGCGATCGAACGCCGCACGCCCGATGCGCAGGACTTCGTCGACATGCAGGCGAGTCCGGAGTTCCAGGACTTGCGCCGCCGGCTCCGGCGGTTCGTCTTCCCGATGACGGCTCTCTTCCTCACCTGGTACTTCGTGTACGTCCTGCTGGCCACCTACGCCGCCGACTTCATGGCGACCAAGGTGCTCGGCAACATCAACCTCGGCCTGATCCTCGGACTCGGCCAGTTCGTCTCGACATTCGTCATCACCGCGCTCTACGTGCGGTTCGCCAATCGTGACCTGGATCCGCGTTCCGCCGCGATCCGCGAAGAGCTGGAAGGACCGGCCCAGTGACAACGAATGCGCTCGCGCATGTGACAGTTCTGGCCCAGGGTGCCACGGACGTCGGTAACCCCCTGTTCAACATCGCGATCTTCGTCGCGTTCGTCGTCGTGACGATGAGCCTGGTGATCCGGGCCAGCCGCTCGACCAAGAAGGCCTCCGACTTCTACACCGGCGGCGGGCAGTTCTCCGGCCCGCAGAACGGCTTCGCGATCGCCGGTGACTACCTGTCGGCCGCGTCGTTCCTGGGCATCGCCGGCGCCATCGCGGTCTACGGGTACGACGGCTTCCTGTACTCCATCGGCTTCCTCGTCGCCTGGCTCGTCGCCCTGCTGCTCGTCGCCGAACTGCTGCGTAACACCGGCCGATTCACCATGGCCGACGTGCTGAGCTTCCGGCTCAAGCAGCGGCCCGTGCGTATGGCCGCCGCGCTGTCCACCCTCGCGGTGTCGCTGTTCTACCTGCTGGCCCAGATGGCCGGTGCCGGTGGCCTCGTCGCGCTGCTGCTCAACATCGACGGCAAGCTCGGCCAGGGCATCGTCGTCGCCGTGGTCGGTGTCCTGATGATCGTGTACGTGCTCGTCGGCGGCATGAAGGGCACCACCTACGTGCAGATGGTCAAGGCCGTTCTGCTCGTCGCCGGCGCCGGCATCATGTTCGTGCTCGTGCTGTTCGCGGTCCGCGGCAACTTCTCGCAGTTGCTGGCCGACGCGCAGGCCATGGTCAACAGCTCCACCAACGAGGCCGTCGCCGGCCGGGACGTGCTCGCTCCGGGCGCCAAGTACGGCATCAGCGACATGACCCGTCTCGACTTCGTCTCGCTCGGCATCGCCCTGGTGCTCGGCACCGCCGGCCTGCCGCACGTGCTGATGCGCTTCTACACCGTGCCCACCGCCAAGGAGGCACGTCGCTCGGTGACCTGGGCCATCGCCCTCATCGGCGGGTTCTACCTGTTCACCCTGGTGCTCGGCTACGGCGCCGCCAAGCTGGTCGGACCGGACGTCATCCTCGGCGCCCCCGGCAAGGAGAATTCGGCCGCCCCGCTGCTCGCCTTCGAACTCGGCGGCACCATCTTCCTCGGCATCATCTCGGCCGTCGCGTTCGCCACGATCCTCGCGGTCGTCGCCGGCCTCGCGATCACCGCGTCCGCGTCCTTCGCCCACGACATCTACGCCAGCGTGATCAAGCGCGGCAACGCCTCCGAGGAGGACCAGGTGCGGGTCTCCCGCATCACCGTCGTGGTCATCGGTGTGGTCTCGATCGTGCTGGGCATCCTGGCGATGGGGCAGAACATCGCCTTCCTGGTGGCCCTGGCCTTCGCGGTCGCCGCCTCCGCCAACCTGCCGACGCTGCTGTACTCGCTGTTCTGGAAGAAGTTCAACACCACCGGCGCCCTGTTCAGCATCTACGGCGGCCTGATCAGCTGCCTGCTGCTCATCGCCTTCTCCCCGGCGGTGTCCGGCAAGCCGTCCTCGATGTTCCCGAACGTGGACTTCGCCCTCTTCCCGCTCGCCAACCCCGGCATCGTGTCGATCCCGCTGGCCTTCGCCCTCGGCGTCGTCGGCACCTTCATCGGCCGCCGCAAGCTGGAGGACCCGGCCAAGCAGGCCGAGATGGAGGTCCGTTCGCTCACCGGTGTCGGTGTGGAAAAGGCTGTCGCCCACTAGGCAACACTCACGGAGCGCGGGTTCGGGGTCGATCACCCCGGGCCCGCGCTTCGGCGTCTACGCTGCCGGGCATGGCCAAACTCGAGGTATCGACCGATCTCCCGCTCGAACCGCACGTGACCTGGGTGCGCGCGTCGGATCTGCACGGGTTCGACGAATGGCTGACCATCCACGACGGGTGGCGCAGCGACCTGCCGAGCGAACTCGTCGTCGGCACCACCGCCGAGTCGGTCGTGTCGGTGAAGGGCATGCGCAACCGGGTCGCGTGGACCGTCCGCGAGATCGACTCGCCGCACCATCTCGTCCTGCACGGTTCCGGTAAGGGCGGCACCCGCTTCAAGTTGCGGATGACGGTCCGGGCGGCCGGGGTCGGTTCCGTGCTCAGCCTGAACATCGACCTGGGTGGGGCGCCGCTGTTCGGGCCGATCGGTTCCGGAGTCGCGCGGGCCCTGCACGGCGACATCGAAGCCTCGCTGCGCCGGTTCGCCGAGCTGTACGGCTGAGTCGCCTATGAGGTGCGCCGAGGATGCACTTTTCGCGGGCGACACGCGGAGGCCGGCGCGAGAACTGCACGCTCGCCGGCTCCTCTCGGCACAATGAGGCGATGACGACCCGCACGTTCGAAGGCCGTCGTCTGAATCTGACGAACCTCGACAAGGTGCTCTACCCCGACACGGGCACCACGAAGGCCGACGTGGTCGACTACTACGTGGCCGTGGCCCCGGTGATGCTGCCGCACGTCGCGGGCCGGCCCGGCACCCGCAAGCGGTGGCCCGAGGGTGTCGGCGGCGAGTCGTTCTTCGAGAAGAACGTCGCCTCCCACGCGCCGAAGTGGCTCACCCGCAAGACGGTTCACCACAAGCAGCGGTCGGTCACCTATCCGGTCTTCGACTCCGTCGCGGCCCTGGCCTGGCTCGGGCAGCAGGCGGCACTCGAATTGCACGTGCCGCAGTGGCGGTTCGCGGGTTCCGTTCCGGGCCCTGCGACGCGGATCGTGTTCGACCTCGACCCCGGGGAGGGGGTCACGCTGGTCCAGTGCGCCGAGGTGGCCCGGCTGGTGCGCGACATGGTCGGCGGGCTGGGCTGGCCGGCCTACCCGGTCACCAGCGGCAGCAAGGGGATACACCTGTATGTTCCGCTCGACCGCGAACTCGCGCCGGGTGGGGCGTCGGCCGTGGCCAAGCAGGTGGCGATCAACCTCGAGACGCTGCATCCGGACCTGGTCACCGCGACGATGGCCAAGGCCGCGCGCGGCGGCCGGGTGTTCCTCGACTGGAGCCAGAACAACCAGGCCAAGACGACCATCGCCCCGTATTCCCTGCGCGGTCGCGAGCAACCGTGGGTCGCCGCACCCCGCACCTGGGACGAACTCGACGATCCCGGACTGCGCCAGCTACGGTTCGACGAGGTGCTCGCGCGACTCGACACCGGACCCGACCCGCTCGCCGACCTCGACCCGCCGCTGCCCGAGCCCGACGCCCTGACCGAGTACCGGGGCAAACGCGATCCGTCCCGCACGCCCGAACCCGTTCCCTCCGCAGTGGGTTCCGGGCCGGGCGACTCGTTCGTCATCCAGGAACACCACGCTCGCCGGCTGCACTACGACCTCAGGCTCGAACGCGACGGGGTGCTCGCGTCGTGGGCGGTACCGAAGAACCTGCCGGACGGCCCGGGCCGCAACAACCTCGCGGTGCGCACCGAGAACCATCCGCTCGAGTACCTCACCTTCCACGGCGTCATCCCCAAGGGGGAGTACGGCGCCGGCAGCATGACGATCTGGGACACCGGCACCTACGAGACCGAGAAGTGGCGCGACGACGAGGTGATCGTGCGCCTGCACGGCGGGCGGGTGCAGGGCAGGTATGCGCTGATCCGCACGGCCGGCAACCAGTGGCTCGCCCACCGCATGAAGGACCAGGGCGTGCAGGCGGGTCCGTCGACGGGATTGCCGCGCGACCTCGAGCCCATGCTCGCGACACCGGGTGAGGTGACCGGGCTCGACGCCGACGAATGGGCCTTCGAAGGAAAATGGGACGGCTACCGCGCCGTCGCCGAGATCGAGAACGGGCAGCTGCGGCTGCATTCGCGGTCCGGTCGCGACATCACGGGCGACTACCCCGCCCTGGCCGACCTCACCCGCATCCTGGACGGACACGACGTCGTCCTCGACGGGGAGGTGGTCGCGTGCGACTCCCATGGCGTCACGAGCTTTCCGTTGCTACGGACCGGCGGCACCCCGCAATACTTCGTGTTCGATGTCCTCTACCTCGACGGGGTGACCCTCTACCGCAAGCCCTACGCCGACCGGCGACGGGTGCTCGATGCGCTCGCGGCCGCGGCCGACGGGCTGATCGTGCCGGACTTGCTGCGCGGCAACGGAACCGAGGCGCTCGAGGAGAGCACCCGGCGCGGCTGGGAAGGTGTGGTGGCCAAGCGGCGGAGCTCGGTGTACGTGCCGGGCCGACGCAGCCCCGACTGGTTGAAGTCGAAGAACTGGCTCACGCAGGACGTCGTCATCGGCGGCTGGCGCCTCGGGAAGGGGGCTCGTGCCGGCACTTTCGGATCGTTGCTGGTCGGCGTGCACGGAGAGGCCGGACTGGAGTACGTCGGCCGTGTCGGCACCGGCTTCGACGAACCGCAGCTCGCCGAACTGTCGGCCGCCCTGTCCGGTCTGCGGCGCCGCACCACCCCCTTCGTCGGCGACGTTCCGCGCGAGGACGCGCGGGATGCAGTGTGGGTGACCCCGAAACTGGTGGGGGAGGTGCGGTTCCGGGAATGGACCGACGCCGGCAAGCTCTGGCATCCGAGCTGGCGCGGGCTGCGTGACGACATCGACCCTCGGGACGTGCAGATGCCCGAGCAGTAGTTGCCGGACCCTGGCCGCGCCGGGTCGTCGGCTACGTCTGCCGTGCCCGCTCGAGCATCGTGAGGTAGGTGTCGAGCTGGGCCGCACCGGCGAGGAGGGCGCGGCTGCGCTCGGTCAGCCGATCCTGCCAGGAGTCGAGGAAGGCCGTCGACGCGTCGGCACCGCCTGCCGTGCGCAGCGAGTCGACGAACCGGGTGACCTGGGCCAGCGGACAGCCGCCCCGGCGCAGTTGCCGTGCGATCTCGGCATCGCGCACGCAATCCGGCCCGTATTCGCGGTAGCCCGTGGCCCGGTCGCGGTCGGGCCGCAGAATGCCCTGGGTTTCCCAGGTGCGCAACGTGGCCGGGTGCATGCCGAGTCGGCGTGCGAGCTCACCCACCGTCAGCGGTCGACCGCGCACGGGGGTCGACGTCGCGGTGGCCAGGGCGTCCAGAACGGTCGCCACCTCGAGGCGGGTGTCGCGTTCGGCGAGCAGCGCGACGTGCGCGGCGTCGATGAGCCGGTAGGCGGATTCGGTGTCGCCGCGATTGGTCGCGTGCATGATCTCCGTCGCCTGCCGGTGCCCGTGGCCCCTGCGCAACGCGAGGAAGGTCCGCAGCGCCTGTGCATGGAAGGACGTGTAGCGCCGATAGCCGGACTCGCTGCGCTCGGCCGGTGGGAGGATTCCCGCAGCGTCGTAGTTGCGGATCGCCTGCGCGGACAACCCGTGTTCCCGGGCCAGGTCGACAGGTCGCACCGTGCACCTCCGATTGAAGGTTCGACCTGCGGATCGCAGGTCGAGGTCGCAGAAGTTTCACTGGATTCTTCAACGATATCGTCGAGGGCAGTTCCTTTCGCGAGAGGAGTGTCATGTCATCTACCGCCTCACTACGCGAGATCGCCCGTCCGCTCGACGACCCGGCCGGCGTGGACCATGCCTTCGACGAGCTGCTCGCCGCGCGGAGCGAGCCGCCGGTCCTGCTGGCCCTCGGCGAGCCGACCCACGGGATCGAGGCGTTCCCGCTGCTGCGTAACGAACTCCTCGGTCACCTCGTCGGACGGGGGTTCCGGTCGATCGCCCTGGAGACCGACTTCTTCGCCGCGTCCGTCGTCGACGATTACGTGGCCGGGGCGCCAGGAGAGATCGACACGGTGCTCGCGACCGGGTTCAGCCACGGGTTCGGCGCCGTGCCGGGTAACCGGGAACTCGTCGAGTGGCTCCGCACGCACAATGCCGGGTGTGCGCCGCAGGATCGGGTTCGCTTCCACGGGTTCGATGCGCCGGTGGAGTACTCCGGTGCACCGAGCCCGCGACACGCCCTGGTCCGGGCCGGGGACTATCTGCCCGCGGCGCTGCGACCCCGATCGGTCCACGACCTCGACGCACTCCTCGGCGAGGACGCGGACTGGACCGACCAGGCGGCCATGTTCGACCCGGCCGCGTCCGTCGGAGACTCCGATCGTGCTCGGGCCCTGCGCATCGTCGCCGACGACGTCGCCGGCGCCCTGCGTCGCGCGGCACCGGCCCTGCGTCCCGCCGACCCGACCGGTTACGACCGAGCCGTCGCGCACGCGCGCACCGCGCAGGGCCTGCTGAGCTATCACGCGGCCATGGCCCATCCCGGCCCCGATCGCATCGCCGACCTGCTCGGCGTGCGCGCCGAGATGATGGCCGAGAACCTGCTCGCGATCGTCGCGCAGGAGCAGCAACGCGGACCCGTCCTGGTGTTCGCGCACAACGTGCACCTGCAGCGCGCGCAGTCCCGCATACAGGCCGGCGAGGACGAGGCGCACTGGGGAAGCGCCGGCGCGCACGTCGGACTCGTCCTCGGCGAGCGGTACGTCTTCGTGGCAACCGACGCCGGCCCGCACAGCGACCCGGGCACCCTCCAGCGGGTGCTGGCCGAGGCGACGACCCGGCGCGCCCTGTTCCCGGCGCCGGCTCTGCGCGCCGCGCTCGACCCGTCGATCGTCCCGGGCGCACCGATCGTGCCCGGCCACATCCCGCTGGGCCCGGCCGACCTGGACGGTGCCGACGCGATCGTCTTCGTCGCCGACACCGACGGAGAGCGGCACCGATACTGGTAGCCGGCCGCGGCGGAGCGACGGCCGGACCTGCGGTACGCCGCCCGGACACGCTGCGCGGCAGAGCGTCTCGCGCGCAGGCTCCTGCGCACCCACACCGGGAATAACTCGCTCGCATCTTCGGAATTCGCACAGGCCACGGCGTGGGCAGATTCCGAAGATGCGAGCAAGTCCGGGCGGTGGACGACCGCCGGGGGGTACGGAAACCTCACCCCGGGGTGCCTGTCGTCCTCCGCCGCACCGGCGCACCGTGGTCACACGGCACATCCGCCGACTGTGGCACGGGCGGCGCGCCCGGAGGAGGAATGTTCACGATGTTGCAGACGACCGACAGGGGCCGCCTCGGCCGTACCCTGATGACCGCGTACGGCGCGGTCGCCTACGCCGTGTTCTTCGCGGTGTTCCTGTACTCGATCGGGTGGGTCGAAGGTCTCGTGGTACCCCGCACCATCGACGAGGGGCCGCAGACGCCCGTCGTCGTGGCCGTGATGGTGAACCTGGCCCTGTTGTCCGTCTTCGCCGTTCAGCATTCGGTGATGGCCCGGCCGTGGTTCAAGCGCCGGTGGACCCGCATCGTCCCGCAACCGATCGAGCGCTCGACGTTCGTGCTGTTCGCCACCGCCGCCCTCGCACTGGTGATGTGGCAGTGGCGTCCGCTGCCGCAGGAGATCTGGGACGTGGACGCGACCCCGGTGCGCGTGGTCCTGTACGCGGTGTCGTTCGCCGGATGGGGTCTCGTGCTCGCATCGACCTTCGCGATCGACCACTTCGACCTGTTCGGCCTGCGCCAGGTGTTGCGGAACTTCGCCGGGAAGCCGCCCGCCGAAACCGAGTTCCGCACCCCGATGCTGTACCGGGTGGTGCGACATCCGCTGTATCTGGGCTTCCTGATTGCGTTCTGGGTAGCGCCGACGATGAGCGTGGGGCACCTGCTGTTCGCCGCGGTCACCACCGGATACATCCTCGTCGCACTGCGGTTCGAGGAACACGATCTGACCGAGACATTCGGCGACCGGTACCGCGACTACAGTGCCCGCGTGCCCCGGCTGGTTCCGCGCCCGCGCGCGATGAGCCGAACCTGACCATGTTCCGGGCCGGCTCCGGTGCGGACGATCCGCACCGGAGCCGTGCAACGCCGTAGGGTGCTTCCCGTGAGTATCGCGAAGTCCCTAGCCCTGTTCGCCGTGGCAGCGCTGTTCGAGATCGGCGGCGCCTGGCTCGTGTGGCAGGGAATCCGGGAGCAGCGCGGCTGGATCTGGGTAGGCGCCGGGGTGATCGCCCTCGGCGCGTACGGGATGGTGGCAACGCTGCAGCCGGACGCGAACTTCGGCCGCATCCTGGCCGCCTACGGCGGAGTGTTCGTCGCCGGATCGCTCGGGTGGGGGATGATCGTCGACGGCTTCCGCCCCGACCGCTGGGATGTGGCCGGGGCGCTGGTGTGCCTGCTCGGCGTGGCGCTGATCATGTACAGCCCGCGCTGAATCCCGGCGCGGTCAGCCGACGGTCACCGTCCCCACGGCCGGTGTCGAGTTGCAGATGGGGCCGCTGCTCAGGTTCACCGAACCGAATACGGTGGTGAGCACGTTGCCCGGCCCGGTGTTCACCACCTTCGCCAGGTTCGGGTACGTCCCCTCGAGGTCGACGATCCCCGCCTGGCCGGTGCTCTGGTTGAGCCAGGCGACCGACACCTGCCCGGCGGCAGGAATGGGGCCCAGTCCCGGTGCGGTGGAGAAAAGTACGTGACCGGGTGGGATCCCGGGACTCGCCTCCGGCCCGGCCTGCGCGGTGACCGCCGTGATCGAGGCCAGGCTGCCCTGGTTCAGGCATCCGAAGGTCAGTGCCGTGCCGAGGGATTGGGGCGGTGCGGCGCCGGCGCTGCCGGCGAACAGGACGGCCGCCGCGATCGGCGCGGCAGTGGCGAGGATTGCTCGGGTGGTTCGGGCGGCGCTCATGCTGATGCTCCTGGGATCGGAATGTCACGTCCGGGTGCCGACCGCCGCGCCCCGCCGGCGGCGCGCCCCGCGCACCGAATGACGCCCCCGAGTGTAGATCGCGAACGGCGGCGCATACGACGTTTCGCGGATCTTGGTTGCCGGGGATGTCAACGCACGCGGTAGAACTGCGCGGCGTTGTCGTGCAGTACCCGCGCGGCGAGTTCCGGGCCCAGGGCGTCGGTGACGATCTCGACGTCCGCGTCGAGGAACGGCCGCGGGGCCCGGGTGGACGGCAGATCGGTGCCGAACATCAAGGCATGCGGGTTCCGGTCGGCCACCGCGCGCAGCGCTGGGGCGACGTCGAAGTCGACTCGGCCGAAACCGGTCGCCTTGACCCGGACCCCTCGGTCGACCAGGGCCGCCAGGTGCGGCAGTCCGGCGGCGGACAGGCCCAGGTGGTCGATGCTCACCGCCGGGAGGGCGGCGATCGTCCCGGTGAGTTCGGGCAGTGCGCGCGCATCGACGTACAACTCGGTGTGCCAGCCGGCGACGTCGTGCACTCGGCGGGCGAGCGTGCCGAGGTGGTCGACGGATTCCGAACCGCCGCGGCGGATGTTGAACCGGATGCCCCGCACCCCGGCGTCGTTCAGCCGCGTGATCTCGTCGTCGGTCACGGTCGCCGGCAGCTGCGTGACCCCCACGAAGCCGGGTCCGAGCAGCGAGAGGGCGTCCAGCAGACAACTCTGGTCGAAGCCGTGGAAGGAGCCGGACACGACGGCGCCCCCGGTGACGCCGAGCCCGCGGACCCGCTCGCGATAGTCGGCGACCGTGAAAGCCGGGGGCACGTACCCCTGGTTCGGGGTCACCGGGAAGCGGAGATCGACGATGTGGAAGTGGGCGTCGAAGATCGGCATCCGGTGGGCACCGGTCACGTGCGGGTCACCGCGTCCGCGGTGATCTCCTTCACGGACGTCAGGCCGCTGAGCCCGAGCGTCAGATCGAACTCGGCAATGATGTTCGCGACGGCGTCGCGGGCTCCGTCCCGGCCGCCGACGGCCAGCCCGTACACGTGCGGGCGGCCGACGGTGACCGCGTCGGCGCCGAGTGCGAGCGCCTTGAACACGTCCGATCCGGTGCGGATTCCGCTGTCGAGCAGTACCGGCACCCGGCCTTCGACGACGGGTGCGATGCCGACCAGGGCATCGAGTGCGGCGATCGCGCCGTCGACCTGGCGGCCGCCGTGGTTGGAGACGATGATGCCGTCGACCCCGGCGTCGAGGGCGCGGCGGGCGTCGTCCGGGTGGAGGATGCCTTTGAGCAGCACGGGGAGATCGGTGCGCTCGCGCAGCGACTCGATCTCCGTCCACGTCAGGGAGGGTCGGGAGTAGATGTCGAGGAACGTCTCGACCGCGGCCCGGGGTTCGGGGGAGCGGAGGTTGTCGAGGAGCCGGCCGGGGTAGCGCCGACTCATCGAGAGCAGTGACCTGATCGCGCCGAGGGTCACCTCCACCTCGGGACGGGCGCCGGTGGCGGCCGCGATGCGCTCGCGGACGATGCGCACGAACGTCGGGTCCGAGGTGTACTGGGCGATCCCCTCGCCGCGGGCGAACGGCAGGGAACCGAGGTTGAGATCCTGAGGCCGCCAGCCCAACAGGGTGGTGTCCAAGGTGACGACCACGGCGTCCGCGCCGATCGCCTTCGCGCGGGCGAGCAGGCTGTCGACGAGGTCGTCGTCGCTGCTCCAGTACAACTGGAACCAGCGCGGAGCTTCCCCCATCGCCGCCGCGGTGGCCTCCATCGGGGCGCAGCCCTGGTTGGAGAGGATGTAGGGCACACCGAGTTCGGCCGCCGCGCCGCCGATCGCGACGTCGGCGTCGGGGTGCGCGAGTTCGGCGGCGCCGACCGGCGCCAGCAGGACCGGGGCGGGCAGGGTGCGGCCGAACAGCTCGACGCTCAGGTCGCGGTGGGACACGTCGCGCAGGACGCGGGGGACGATCTTCCAGCGGTCGAACGCCTCCCGGTTGGCGCGCATCGTCGCGCCCTCACCGGCGCCCCCGGCGATGTAGGCCCAACCACGGCGGCTCGTCTTCCGTCGCGCCAGGCGTTCCAGCCCCGCGAAGTCGGTCGGCACCGGGGGAGTGCGCCCGAGCACCCCGGCCCGGTAGATGACGTTCTGACGGGCACGGCCCGCGCCGGGCTGCGGCGTCACGGGTCCCTCGCTCATCGGCGATTCCTCACAGGTGCGTCGGGTCGGGGATCGTCTCGGACGCTACCGGAACGGCGGCCGCGCCGGACCTGAGCGACCGTCGCCCGAGCGGGACGGTGGACAGATCTCCGTATACCCCCTAGGGTATGTAGTACCCCGCGGGGTATGAACCTCGAACGACGGCACGATGCCCGCCTGATGTGGGCCGAGGAGTGGACAATGAGGGAAATCGACATCGCCGCATTCGCCGACGCGTGGAAGTCCGGCGCGACCGTGGTCGACGTGCGCGAGGACTACGAGTACGAGCAGGCACACGTGCCCGGCGCCCAGTGGATTCCGCTCGGCGAACTCGGGTCCCGCCTCGCCGAGATCCCGGGAACCGACCTCGTCTACGTCGTCTGCGCCTCCGGTAACCGCAGCCTGCGCGGCGCGGACATCGTGTCCGCGTCCGGACGGCCGGCGGTCTCGGTTGCCGGCGGCACCAAGGGCTGGTTGCAGGCCGGTCACCCGATCGAGCAGGGCGGCACCCGATGAGCCTGCCCGAGACGGTCGACGTCCGTCGCGCACGCGAGCTGCTCGCCGCCGGGGCGGTCCTCGTCGACGTGCGGTCCGCCGCCGAGTGCCGGTCCGGGGAACGGATGGTCAGGAGCGGTCGCCGCTGAAGGCGACGCCGGATCGAGCGGCCCGTGAGCCGGGAAGCGGCACCGAGTCGGACGATGGGCAGGGGAATACCCCACGGGGTATGATGGGTTCATCTTCAGTATGAAGGGGCCGACCATGACAGTTAACACCGTGAATGCCGCAGAATCCACCACCCAGGTCCTCAACCGGCTGCGCCGTGCTCAGGGCCAGCTCGCCGGGGTCATCTCCATGATCGAGAACGGGCGCGAGTGCCGCGAGGTGGTCACCCAGCTCGCAGCCGTCTCGCGTGCCCTGGATCGCGCCGGCTTCAAGATCGTCGCCACCCGGTTGCGGCAGTGCGTCCTCGACGAGCAGGACGACACCTGCGTCGACAAGCTGACCGAGGAGGAACTCGAGAAGCTCTTCCTCGCGCTCGCCTGACATCAGCGAATCACGAAGGAGCGTTATGACACTCGCCCTCGCCACCACGCTGCGCGCCCCGCTCGACGACGTCGTCGAGCGCACTCGTGAGGCGCTGAAGGAGCAGGGCTTCGGGGTGCTCACCGAGATCGACATGCAGGCCACCCTGAAGACCAAGATCGACGTCGATATAGAGCCGTACGTCATTCTCGGGGCGTGCAACCCGCCGCTCGCGCACCAGGCGGTGTCCGCCAACCGGCAGATCGGGCTGCTGCTGCCGTGCAACGTCGTCGTCCGGCGTGATCCGGAGGACTCCGGCACGGTGCATGTCGAAGCCATGAATCCCCAGTTGATGGTGCAGGTGGCCGAGGATCCCGAGTTGCAGCCGGTCGCCGACGAGGCCGCGCGGCGGCTGCAGGCGGCGATCGACGCACTGGGCGGCTGAGCCACGTCGAGACGGGCGCCGAGATCTCTCTCGGCGCCCGCGTGTGTCACCCGCCTTCGTATGCCGCCCGGGCCTTCGCGCGCAGGAGGCGTACCGCGCGCGCCGGGTCGTTCGTGCCGTAGACGGCGGTGCCGGCCACGAAGCAGTCGGCACCGGCCGCCGCGGCAGCCCCGATGGTGCCGAGGTTCACTCCACCGTCGACCTCGATGAGCACGTCGAGTTCTCCTGCATCGACCAGGCGTCGCGCCACGCGCACCTTGTGGAGCATCTCGGGAATGAACCGCTGACCGTTGAAGCCCGGCGGCACGCTCATCACCAGGAGCGTGTCGAAGTGCGCGAGCGTGCCGAGGTGCGGTTCGAGCGGGATGTGTGGTGCGAACGCGAGACCGGCGCGGGCGCCGGCGGCTCGCAGCCGGCCGGCGAGAGCGATCGGGTCGCCCGTCGCCTCGACGTGCACGGAGACGTTGTACGCGCCGGCCTCCGCGTAGTCGACTGCCCATCGGTCGGGATCCTCGATCATCAGGTGACAGTCGAGCGGCAGCGACGTGTGCCGGGCGAGGGATCGCACGACAGGCAGCCCAAAGGTGATGTTGGGGACGAAGTGCCCGTCCATCACGTCGACGTGCAGCCAGTCGGCTCCGCGGTCGGATCCACCGGTCACGATCCGTGCCTCGTCCGCGAGGCGCGCCAGATCGCCGGAGGCCAGGCTGGGCGCGATGAGGGGCTCGCGCCGCGGGCGGCGATCGGAGCCGGTGCGGACATCGGAGTCCATGCGACGACGGTACCCGGAGTCGGCGCGCGCACGAGCCGCACTGGGGTCATCGTCAACCGAACATTGACGATAGTCATGCGTCAACCTAAGGTTGACGCATGACGAATCCGATCCCCATGAGCAATCCCGTGCGGCTGGACGACCTCATCGATGCCATCAAGAAGGTCCACTCCGACGCCCTGGAACAACTGGCCGACGCGGTCCTCGCCGCCGAGCATCTCGGAGAGGTCGCCGACCACCTGATCGGCCACTTCGTCGACCAGGCCCGTCGCTCCGGCGCGTCCTGGACCGACATCGGCCGCAGTATGGGCGTTTCGAAGCAGGCAGTCCAGAAGCGTTTCGTAGCAAAGGGTTCCGCAGATCTCGATCCCGAGCAGGGTTTCAGCCGATTCACTGAAAGTGCCCGGAACGTCGTCATGGCGGCACAGAACGAGGCTCGGGCGGCCGGTAATGCCGAGATCGTCCCGGAGCACCTCGTACTCGGTCTGCTGAGCGAGCCCGATGCCCTTGCGATGCGTGCGCTCCTCGCACAGCACGTGTCGCCGGATGCGGTCCGTCGTGCCGTGGGGGAGGCGCTGCCGCCGGCCACCGGGGACGTGCCCGAACTGATCCCCTACGACGCGCGCGCCCGGAAAGTACTGGAACTGACCTTCCGGCAGGCGCTGCGGCTCGGGCACAACTACATCGGCACCGAGCACATCCTCCTCGCCCTGCTCGACCACGAGAACGGCGGCGGGGTTCTCGGCGGTCTCGAGGTGGACAGCGCCGCCGCCGAAGCGTACGTCGCCGAGGCCGTGGCAGCGGAACAGGCGGCATACGAGTCATCCGAATGAGCAGGTAGCGATCCGCTCTGCGGCAGGAATCCGCCTCCCCGGCCTGCTCTTCGATCTACCGTGGAGTCGAGTCGGCCGAGAGGGGGAGCAATGACCTACCCGCTCGTGGAGAAGACCCGGGAACGCTCGGAAACCGGGCGGCGTCTCGCGATCGAGGACTACACGAAAGCGCCGTCGCTCTGCCGTCACGGGGTGTGGGTCGGCCGGCAGATCGATTTCTCCGAAACCGTGCTGATCTCCTTCGAGCACGACCCCGAGAATCTGTCGGTCGGCTGGATCGTCAACGGCGCGGCGATCGTGCCGGCAGGCTACTACGCGCCCTGCCAGGGAGCGCCGACGATCCGGTACCGGTGTCCCGGGGACGGTAGGAACCTGCACACCATTTCGTTGACGAGTACGCCCGGCAGCGACCAGGACTGTGTGGACCTGCAGGTTGTGTTCACGCGTCCGCCTCAGTGGAATCCGCTCGAGTACGGCCCCTCGACGAGGGTGTGCCTCCGGGGGCGGGTCGTCGAGTGGCCGTGGTACCTGCTGCAGCAGGAACAGGAATGCTGGGAGCGGTTTCGGAACGTCTTCGAGAAGTACGTGGTGGTACCCCGTCCGGTTCCCGCTCCGCCCGGCCCGGTGGAGCGGTGGTTCGCAAGCCTTCGCGGCGACGAATCCGTGACGGTGCGGGCGTACCTGGACACTGTCGAGCAACTGGACCCCGCTCGGGACGGCGATCTCCTCGCGGAACTCCGTGCCGACCTCGCAGCGAGGTTCCTCCGGTGGGCGAACTCCGCGGACGGACCGGACACCGACCGCCGCTCGGCGCCACGCAGTGCGCCGGGCCGAGATTCCCCATGAAGGACGAGGGCAGGGCTGTGACCGACCGGGCCGTGCTCCGGCGAGTGGCGGAACGGGTGTACGACGGCACGGTGCTCGTGGTCGACACGGTCTTCACCGTGGTACGTGTCGCCGTGTGGCGCTCGCGCTGGAAGCCCGCCCTGAATGCCGTGCGCCGGTACAACAAGTTCGTCCTCAACCCGGTGATCCTGAAGAGGGGAGGGGCGACGGTCACCGCGGTGCACCACGTAGGTCGCAGCTCCGGGAAGGCATACGTCACCCCGGTATGGGCGGAACGAGCCGGACAGTCGTTCTTCATCCATCTGCCCTATGGCACCGACGTCGACTGGTGCCGCAACGTCCTGGCCGGTGGAGGCTGCATCCTCGAGCAGGACGGCGAGCGCTACGACGTCGTCGCTCCCGTGATCGTGCCCGCGGCCGAAGCGGAACCGCATCTGTCACCGGCATCGAGAAGGATGCACCGCCTGTTCGGCGTCCGGTCGTACCTGCGGCTCGACATCGCCTCCGAAGCGAAGGTCGACTGAGCGAGCGCCGACAGCAGAACTCGGCCGGTGTTCTCGTGTGCCCCCGGCAGGATTCGAACCTGCGACACCGGCTTTAGGAGAGCCGTGCTCTATCCCCTGAGCTACGAGGGCGGCGCGCGGTGAACCGGTTCGATTCGATGCGCGGTGTGAGTGTAGCCGGGATCGTGGTACCGGTGTGAAACGGTTGTAGACCAGCGGCGCAGTGGTCGCATCCGGCCACTCCGCCTGACCGAATGTCACATGCCGTCGATCCAATCGAACCCATGTGACATTCGGTCGGGCGCATCCGGCGGCGGTCGGGCGCATCCTGGCGGCGGCAGCGGGGCGGCATCCCGGCGGAGGTGCGGCCAGTGCTCCCGGGGGTGGGAAACGTCCCCCTCGGGGTGACGGATGCAGCCCGAAGAGTCCTGGAACGAGGCCCCCGCACGCCGGAGGGTGGATCCGCAAGCCGAATCCTCGTCCCCCGGGAGTGCTCATGCCTCGTTCCGTTTCGCGCACGATCCGTCTCGCCGCCGTGGCCATTGCCGCCGCGGTGCCCGCCCTCGGTGCCGTCGCTCCGGCCGCCGCGGAGGACGAGGCTGCACTGCAACAGCTTTCACCCACGGCGGAGTGCCCGTTCTCTGCCGAGAGCACCGGGCAGTACACGACGGAGATGATGGGACCGTATGTGCAGTGCTTCCTTCCCTCGATCGAGTCGTGGATCGATGCCACCTACACGGACATGCCGCATCCGACCGCCTACTACGCGGTGGCTGCGGGGACGTCGGGGGAGGCGGCGCCCGGCTGCGCATACAACGAGAACTCGCTGATGTACTGCGCGGCCGACCGCAGCCTCTACATCGGCGAGAAGGCGGCGGCGGAACTGGTGAACGGCTACGGGGAGATCGCCGTCGCTGCGGTGCTGAGCCATGAGGTGACGCATCACTTCCAGACGATGCTGGCGCTGCCGCAGCCCGATCCGGCAGAACCCAACAGCGCCATCCCGTACGAGAACCAGGCCGACTGTGGCTCGGGCGCCTTCGTCGCGTACTCCGAGCGGGACCTCGGCGTCACGATCGAGCAGGCCGACCTGGCGTCACTGGGACGGGCGTTCGCCGCGGTCGGTGAGGACAAGGGGCCGGAGCGCACCCACGGCACCGTCGAGCAGCGCATCCAGGCATTCGACACCGGCTACCTCAGCCCCTCGCCCACGCCGTTGCTCTCGTGCGTCGACTATGTCCCCGACGCGCCCCTCGCGTATGTCGGCTGACTCGACAGGCGCACCGCTGTGATCACAATCACATAACCGGACTCGTCCGCCGACGGTGGTCCAGGCGTGCGACGTCGCGTCCGGGTCCGGCCGGCGTCCGCGCCGTCCCGGGCGAGCCGAAGGGCGGGTTTCCGCTGTTCACGAGGCCGGAAACGCGCGACGGTCGCCGACGCTACCGCGGCGTCGACCCTCCTACCCAGCGTGGCGGTGTCCGAAACGTAACGCTGGCGCTGCCCTATATCGTTTTGTTACTTTGAGTCGCCAGAAACGGCCGGGGCACACCCGGCGCGCAACGGACGACGGATGAGGTAGCAACTGTGGGACGGCACCAGCGGGCAGGCGACGAGGCGACCACCTTCGAGATGGACCTGCCCGGTGCGTCCTCCGGCCGCGGCCGGCACCGCGTCGAGCCCACCGGCCCGTCCGCACCCGTGAAGGCCGCCACCGTGGCCGCCGCCACCGGCGCCTTCTTCGCCGTCGGCGCGCAGCTCACCGCCGGCACGGCCAGTGCCGCACCCGCCCCCGCCCAGACCGGCACCCTGCCGTTCGAGGTGCCCCAGGGACTGCTGCCCGAGGGCTTCGAGCTTCCGCAGCTGCCCGGCGCGCCCGCCCCCGCCGACGAGCACGGCCACGAGCACGCCGCCGCTCCCGCCCTGCCGCCGGAGCTCGGCACCCTGGTCGACCAGTTCGCCGCAGGCCAGGGCTGGCTGAACAACCTCAACCCGGCCAAGCCCGCCACGGTGCAGCCCGTCTCGGGCACACTCACCTCGGAGTTCGGTCCCCGCTGGGGCAGCCACCACGGCGGCATCGACATCGCCGCCCCGATCGGCACCCCCATCAAGTCCGCCGCCGACGGCACCGTCGTCGACGCCGGCGCCGCCTCCGGCTACGGCCAGTGGGTGCGCATCCTCAACGACGACGGCACCACCGCCGTCTACGGCCACGTGGACACCTACCAGGTCAGCGCCGGCCAGCGGGTCACCGCCGGCCAGCAGATCGCCACCGTCGGCAACCGGGGCTGGTCCACCGGCCCGCACCTGCACTTCGAGGTGTGGGATCAGGCCGGGGGCAAGACCGACCCCAACGCCTGGCTCAGCACCCGCGGCGTCGTCGCCGACTGGAGCAGCTACCGCGCCGTCTGACGCTCGCCCCCACCCGTGGTCGCTCGGCCGCTAGGCTGACGAATCATCACCTAGCGGGGGAGAGGGACACGGCTCCATGGGCACGCAGATCAAGGCTCGCTCCTTCACCCGCGCCGACCGGCGCGAGTTCCGCACCAAGGTGCAGGCCTGTCTGGCCGCCCTCGATCGGATGCTGCGCGAAGGCGCCTTCACCGATGCGCGCGAACGTCCGGAGCCGCTCCTGGGCATGGAGATCGAGTTCAACCTCGTCCAGGACGACATGGAACCGGCCATGTGCAACCTCGAGGTGCTGCAGGCGATCGACGATCACGCCGTGTTCCAGACCGAGCTCGGCCAGTTCAACGTCGAGATGAACGTCGACCCCGGGCCGTTCGCCGGTGACTCCGTCCTCGACATCGAGAACTCCCTGCGCGAGTCGCTGCGCCGCGCCGACACCCGGATGCACCGGCAGGACGCCCAGCTCGTCATGATCGGCATGCTGCCGACGCTCGAGCTCGCCCACCTCGACCGGGAGCGCATCACCGCCAATCCGCGTTACGAGGCCCTCAACGAGCAGATCTTCGCCGCGCGCGGGGAGGACATCGAACTCGATCTCGACGGCGTGCCTCTCCCAAGCCGTGACGGCGCCGCCGAACAGCTGCGGGCCGATGCCAACTCGGTCGTGCCGGAGGCGGCGTGCACGTCGCTGCAACTGCATCTGCGGGTGGCCCCGGAAGACTTCGCCGAGCATTGGAACGCCGCCCAGTGCCTGGCGGGGGTGCAGGTGGCGCTCGCCGCCAACTCACCGTTCCTCGCGGGCAAGGCGCTGTGGCACGAGAGCCGGATCCCGCTGTTCGCGCAGGCCACCGACACCCGCACCCAGGAGCTGAAGAACCAGGGGGTGCGTCCGCGGGTGTGGTTCGGCGAGCGCTGGATCGACTCGGTGACCGACCTGTTCGAGGAGAACTCGCGGTACTTTCCGGCACTGCTTCCCGAGGTCTCCGAGGTCGACCCGCTCACTGAGCTCGACGCCGGACGGACTCCGGCGCTGCGCGAACTGCAGATGCACAACGGCACCATCTACCGCTGGAACCGGCCCGTCTACGACGTCGCCGACGACCACCCGCACCTGCGGCTCGAGAACCGGGTGTTGCCGGCGGGCCCGACGGTGCTCGACATCATGGCCAACGCCGCGTTCTACTACGGGGCGCTGCGGGCCCTCGTCGACGCCGATGTGCCGCTGTGCCGGTTCATGAGCTTCGATGCCGCGCGCGAGAACCTCGGGATCGGGGCCAAGTACGGTCTCGACGCACGACTGTACTGGCCCGGACTGGGGTGGGTCGGGGCCGACGAACTCGTGCTGCGCCGACTGTTGCCGATGGCGGACGCGGGGCTGACCGCCTTCGGTCTGTCGCAGCAGGCGCGGGACAGGTACCTGGGCATCATCGAGGGCCGCTGCCTGAACCGCCAGACCGGTGCGGCGTGGCAGCGCGCGCAGGTCGTCGAACGGGAGGACGCCGGCGCCGACCGGCGCACCGCCCTCCACGGAATGATGCGCGACTACATCCGGAACATGCTCAGTGGCAAGCCCGTTCACGAGTGGCCGCTCGGCGCGGTGTGATCACAACCGGACGGTGCGGGTCACCGCGACTGCCGGGGTGACCACGGCCCGGTCGTCCGGCGCGCGGTATCCCGGGACGACCGTCAACTCGTCGGTGACGTCGGCGACGTGCAGCACGGTCGCACCGGCGCGTGGAACGACGGTCAGCCGCACCTCGATGCCCTCGGCCGGGGTCCCGGAGAACAGGAACCCGAACGGCGCGGCCGGTGCGGCGTTCCGGCCGGCCACCGTGGCCTCCCGCACCTCCGCGGTCGTCTCGTCCACCCACAGCCCGACCGTCGACGCCCCGCGCGGTGACGTCAGCCGCAGCGTCAGCGTCCGCTCGTCGCCGTCGGTGACGTCCGCGACGACGTCGAGCCCGGGCGCGGGCAGCGGCGCGGCCGGTGCCGGGCCGTGCGCGAACCTGGTCTCGCTGCGCCACGGGAACGCGTCCGGCAGGGTGGCCGGCGCCTCGGTCAGCAGGGCGCGGCTCCAGTCCGACGCGGGGGCGCGCGGCGAGGCCCACACGGCGCCGCCGGTGTCGGCGTTCAGTGCGTAGAGCAGCTGTTCCTGCCGGGGCGGGGTGGCGCCGTCGCGGTTGACCCAGCCCCCGACCGGCGCGGCCACCACCACGAGCGCCGCGGCGGCGATCGCGGCGAACCGCAGCTGCGACGGGCCGCCGGCGGTGTCGACGAGCGGCAGCGCCAGCGCGAACAGCACCGCGACGAACACCCCCGCGAGCGGCGCTCCGGTGAGCAGGCCGGCGTCGAACGAGGCTACCGCGCCGGGCACGAGCACCACGACCGCCGGCACGGTCCCGGCCACCGTCACGGGCACCCACCACCCGCGCCGGTCGGCGGGCAACCGGTTCACGACGAGCGCGGCGAGCGCGGCCGGCAGCGCCGGCAGGACCAGGACGGTCGCGACCCCCAGGAAGGGCAGTGCGGCCACGGCGGTGACCGTGACGGCGAGCAGCGCACCCGTCGCGAACGCGGCAGGGCCGACGCGGCGGCGCACCGCCGGGTACGCCGCGAGCAGGACGGCGACGGCCGCGGCCACCGCGGCGACCTGATACGGCACCGGCCGGTACGGTTCCCGCAGGACCGCCGAGGCCTGCCCTGGGGCGATCCGCAGCGCGAGCCACCACGGGACGAACGCCGCACCCGCCGCCGCGGCCGCCACGGCGATCGAGATCACGCCCGATGCCGCGAGACGGCCCGCCGAGGCGGTACCGTCCCGGATCCGCCGGGCCACGAGAACCCCGGTGGCGGCGGCGAGCAGCGCGGTCAGCGCGATCTCGAGCCAGCGGGGGTAGTGCACCGGTCCCCAGGGCAGGGTGACGACGACGTCGTCGCCGCCGGAACCGAGTTCCGCCAGGTCGATGGACGAGAATCGCTGCGCAGCAGCGAGGGTCGTGTCGCCCATGTGTTGCAGCGACGCGGTGTCGAGCCGGTCCGCGGTGTCGAGGGGGCTGTGATAGTAGGCGCCGCCACCGGCGACCGCGGTGTCCGCGGCGTGCAGGCCGGCCTCGGTGAGGCGACGGAAGTCGGTGTCGTTGGGCAGCAACTCGAACGCCGTCTGGGTGAACGAGTCCGCGGTCGTGCCGGGCACGTCGGCCAGCACATCCACGAGACCCGCGTTGGGGGAGGAGATCCGGAAGGTGACGGGGACGCCGCCGTTCCCGCGGGCCTCGTGGTTGAGCACCACAGTCGGCCGCGCGCCGGCCGGTTGCCGCCTCGCGTACTCCTCGGCGCCGAGCAGGCCGCGTTCCTCGCCGTCGGTGACGAGCACCGTCACGTCGTTCCGGGGACGGGGGGCGGCGGACAGGGCTCGGGCCGCCTCTAACACCGTGGCGATCCCGATTCCGTCGTCGCCCGCGCCTGGGGAACCTGCGACCGTGTCGTAGTGCGCGGCGAGCACGACGGAACCGGTGGGGTCGGTGCCCGGCAGGGTGGCGACCACGTTGGCGACCCGGCCGCCGCGCTGGGTGCCCTGCACGGCGGTCGCCGACCAGCCGACACCGTCGTCGACGCGGACGGACCAGCCGAGCCCGTCGAGGACACCGACCAGGTAGTCCCGCGCCGCGGCGTGGCCGGCCGAGCCGGGCGGGCGCGGCTGCGAGGACACCGCTTCGACGTGCGCCGTCGCGCGGGCGGCGCTGAACTCGGTGGGCGCGGTGTCGGCCGGTGCGGGCTCCACCGGGGTCCGCAGCGTGGCCGCGAGCGCGACGAGGAGCAGTACGAGCAGTCCGATCCGGGCGGGACCGCGGGGCGTGTCCGCACGGGCGGGGACCGCGACGTCGTCCATGCGAGCGAGCCTAGCGCCGGATCGTGGAGACGACCGTGCCCCGGCTGCGGGGCCGGGGCACGGTCGGACGGGACTCAGGCGGTGGGCGCCCAGCTGTCCGGGCCGAACACCTCGTAGTGGATGTTCTCGGCGGGCACGTTGCGCTCGATCAGGGCCTCGCGCAGCGAGAGCATGAACGGCAGCGGACCGCACAGGTACGCCTTGGTGTTCGGGTCGAGCGGCAGGTCGGACACGTCGGCCCGGCCCACGCGCACGGTCTCGAGCGGTTCGCGGGCGCCGAGATCCTCGTACCAGCGGTGCACCTCGGCGGACGGGATGCGCTCGACGAGGGTCGCGAGCTCCTGCCGGTGGGCGTGGTTGGCGACGGAGCGGTCAGCGTGCAGCACCGAAACCTTGCGTCCGTCACCGGTTTCCGCGAGATGCGCGAGCATGCCGATCATCGGGGTGCAGCCGATGCCGGCGGAGGCCAGCAGCAGCGGAGCGCCGTCGTCGGGCAGCACCAGGTCGCCGAACGGGGTGGTGACCTGCAGGTCGTCGCCCTCGAAGACGTTGTCGTACAGGAAGTTCGACACTTCACCGGCCGGCGCGACGGTGCCGTCGGGGGTGGTGGTCGCCAGGATCCGCTTGACGGTGATGCGCCAGTCCCCCTGCGACGGCGCATTGGTCAGGCTGTACTGGCGGATCTGGCGGGCACCGTCGGGGAGCTCGACGCCCACCGAGAGGTACTGGCCCGGGCGGAAAGTGGGCAGCGGGGCGCCGTCGAGCGAGGTCAGGACGAACGAGACGGTGTCGGCGGACTGGTGCCGGCGCTCGGCGACCCGGACGGTGCGCCACACGTCGCCCGGTGCGACGCCCGCGGCCTTGTACAGGTCGTCCTCGAGCTTGATGAGGGTGTTGGCCATCAGCCAGTACAGCTCGTCCCAGGCCGCGGCGACCTCGGGGGTGACGGCCTCGCCGAGCACCTCCACGATGGCTTCGAACAGGTGCTTGTGGACGATCCAGTACTCGTCGGGCTTGATGCCGAGGGAGGCGTGCTTGTGCGCGATGCGCGACAGGATGGCCTCGACCCGGGCGGGATCGGGGTCGAGCTGCAGGGTCGCGAACGCGGCGATGGAGCCGGCGAGGGCCTTCTGCTGTTCGCCCTGCTTCTGGTTGCCGCGGTTGAACAGGTTCCGCTCGAGTTCGGGGTGCGCGGCGAACATCTTCTTGTAGAACAGGGGGGTGATGTCGCCGATGGCGGCCCCCACGGCGGGGAGGGTGGCGCGGACGACTTCCTTGGACTCGGCTGAGAGCGGCATCGTGGACTCCGTTTCGATCGGGCTGGGCGGGTTCACGGGCTGTGAACCCGGCGGTCAGACGGCGGGGCGGGTGAGTTCGAGCAGGACGGTGCGGGTGGGCGGGCGGGCGAGGTCGGCGACGGTGACGCCGTCGAGGGTGGTGTAGAACGCCTCCTGGGCGCGCCGCAGTGCGCCCCGGAGGCTGCACCCGGCGCGCAGCGGACACGGCTTGTCGCCCTCGCAGGCGACGACCTCGTCGTCGCCTTCGAGTTGCCGGGCGAGCCATCCGACGGTTGCGGACCGGCCGAGCTCGGTGATGGCCAGTCCGCCGCCGCGGCCGCGGCGCGTCGTGACGACGCCGAGTTCGCTCAGTCGTGCGACCACCTTGGTGGTGTGGGCGTACGACAACTCCAGTTGCTCGGCAACGCGTCTGGTGCTGGGGGAGCTGTCTGGCGCGGTGGCCGCCAGGTACATGACAACTCTCAGTCCGAGATCGGTGAACTGGGTGAGTTGCATGACTCGAGACTAGATAATTGTCATCCCAGATGACAATTTAATGTGACGCAGATCGCTTCCCGGTCTTCAGCGCTCGAGCAGGGGAAGGATATTGCGCCAGCTGACGATTCCGATCGGCCGGCCGTCGCGCACCACCGGCACGGACCGCAGCCGCATCTGCAGCATCGCCCGCGCGATGTCGAACAACTCCGCGTCCGCGTCGAGGGCGACGGGCGGCAGCGCGACCGCCCGCACCGTCAGCGGCCGGCGGATCGCGCTCACGATCGGCTCGGGCAGATCGGCGTACACCGACAGCCGCGCCAGATGCGCTCCCGCCAGGGCCTCCTCGGTGATCAGACCGCACAGGCTGCCGTGCTCGTCCACCACCGGAAGCGTGGTGAAACCGTTGCGCGCCAGCACCTCCCCGGCCCGCTCCAGGGTGGCGTCCACCGTCACCGCCAGTACCGGCGTGCTCATCACGTCCGCCGCGCGGACCTTGCGGGCCGCGGCATCCGTCACACGGATCGGTCCACCGGACATGATGCGCCTCCTCTCCCCACGATTGTGGCCGCATCCACCCCGCCGGACCAGTGGCTCCGGACTTCCCGGAGAAGGACCAAAGACCATTCCTGCCTCAGGGGGAGCGGGCTAACCTCGACCCCGAGGACGATCCCTGCGACGAGAGCGGTGACCGACGTGAAGTTCCCCGGCAGCAAGACGCACCACGAGCCCGCGCACGACGAGTCGGTGCGGTCGAACACCGTGGTGGTCGGGATCGACGGCTCTCCGGCCTCCGACGACGCCGTCCGGTGGGCCGCTGCGACCGCCGCCGACCGCGGACTCCCGCTGCACATCGTGCACGCTCTGGACTTCGCCCCCAGCGGGTACAGCGGGGCGCCGTTCATCCAGACCGCACAGGTCTTCGAATGGATCGAGGACGAGGGCAAGACGCTGCTGCAACGGGCCGAGGAGGTCGCCCGCACCGTCGCCCCGGCACTCGAGATCACCACCCGTCTCGCCGCCACCGGCAGCGCCCGCTGGCTCATCGACCTGTCCGCTCACGCGCGCATGCTCGTGCTCGGCTCCTCCAGCACCGGCCGGGTGGGCGAGGCCCTGCTCGGCTCCACCCCGGTCGCCGTGGCCAGCCACGGTCGGTGCCCCGTCGTCGTCGTCCGGGGCGAGGCTCCGGAGTCCCTGCCCGACACCCGGCCCATCGTCGTCGGGGTCGACGGCAGCACGCTCAGCGAGAAGGCCGTGCGCGCGGCGTTCGAGGAGGCGGGTCTGCGGGGCGTCGACCTCGTCGCGGTCCACGTGTGGAGCGACATGCGGCGCGGCACGTTCGACGAGGCCGTGGAGGTCTCGATCGATCCCGACGCGTTCGCGGAATCCGAGCAGGCCCTGCTCGCCGAGCGCCTCGCCGGGTTCCACGATCGCTACCCCGACGTGAACGTGCGCCGCGAAGTGTACGTCGACGGGCCGCGCGCTCACCTGCTCGCCTGGTCCGAGAAGGCGCAACTGCTGGTGGTCGGCAGCCGCGGACGTGGCGGATTCACCGGCATGCTGCTCGGGTCCACCAGCAACTCGCTGATCCGGGACGCACACTGCCCCGTGATGGTCGTGCGCCCCGACGAGTCCTGAGGATCGGTGCCGCGCCCCGGCGGTAGGGTACCGGGAAAACGGTACGAGCGTGCCCGTCCGGGCACGCACCAACGGATCACGGGGTATGCCGATGCGCATCGGGATGGGACTGAACTACAGCGGCGGCTTCGCCGAGACTGCGGCGGAGGTGGCCGATCTGGAACGGGCCGGCCTCGACATCATCTTCGTGCCGGAGGCGTACTCGTTCGATGCGGTCAGTCAGCTCGGCTACCTTGCGGCCAAGACCGAACGACTCGAGCTGGCCTCGGGCATCTTCCAGATCTACACCCGCACGCCGAGTCTGACCGCGATGACCGCCGCGGGCCTGGACTACGTCTCCGACGGCCGCTTCGTCCTGGGGATCGGTGCCTCCGGCCCGCAGGTCATCGAGGGATTCCACGGCGTCAAGTACGACGCGCCCCTCGGCCGCACCCGGGAACTCGTCGACATCTGCCGTCAGGTCTGGCGCCGGGAGAAGGTCCAGTACCAGGGCAAGTACTACCAGATCCCGCTCCCGCCGGAGAAGGGCACCGGGCTCGGCAAGCCGCTCAAGCTCATCAACCACCCGGTGCGGGAACGCATCCCCGTCCTGATCGCCGCGATCGGCCCCAAGAACGTCGAGATGACCGCCGAGATCGCCGAGGGCTGGGAGCCGATCTTCTTCCATCCGGAGAAGGCCGCCGACGTCTGGGGCGAATCCCTCGCGCGGGGCAAGGCCAAGCGCGATCCCTCGCTGGGCGACCTGCAGGTCTACGTCGGCGCCGCGCTCGCCATCGGTGACAACGTCGACTTCCTCCTCGACTTCGTGCGCCCGCACCTGGCGTTGTACATCGGCGGCATGGGTGCGAAGGGGAAGAACTTCTACAACGATCTCGCCGTCCGCTACGGCTACGCGAAGGAAGCGGAGACCATCCAGGATCTGTACCTCGCCGGCCGCAAGGAGGAGGCGGCCGCGGCAGTGCCGGACGACCTCGTGCGGGCCGTCTCGCTGATCGGCCCCGAGAGCTACGTCCGGGAGCGGGTCGCCGCGTTCGCCGAAGCCGGCGTCACCACCCTCACCGTCACCCCGATCGCGGAGGACACCGCCGGCCGGGTCCGACTGATCGAACAGCTGCGGGAGATCTGCAACTGACGCCCGAGAGAACCGGGCCGCCGGCCCGCCGACAAAGGGGACACCTATGACCGATACCCAACCGATCGTCGTCGCGGTCGACGGATCCGACGCGGCCGCCACCGCGGTGATCTGGGCGACCCGCGCCGCCGCGGCCCGTGCGTTGCCGCTGCGCATCGTCACCGTCGTGCACATCCCCGCGTTCTACTACTCCGAGCCCTACCTCGCGGAGAGCTTCCACGAGGAGATGAAGGAGACGGCGCGGGCCCGGCTCGACAGCGCCGAGGTGCTCGCCAAGCGCATCGCCGACGAGCAGGGCCCGGTCGAGATCACCACCGAGCAGATCGAGGGCAAGATCGTCCCCACCCTCGTCGAGGTTTCACACCGTGCAGACACCATCGTGCTCGGCTCCCGCGGACTCGGCGAGGTCAAGGGGCTGCTCGTCGGTTCCGTCACCCTCGGTCTCGCCTCGCACGCCCACTGCCCGGTCGCGATCGTGCGCGGCCGCACCCTCGACGGGGCGCCGCCCTCCGACGGCCCGGTCGTGGTGGGTGTCGACGGTTCCGAGGCGTCGGTGCGCGCCGTCGAGGTGGCGTTCGCCGAGGCGTCCGCCCGCAAGGCCACACTCGTCGCGGTGAACGTGTGGAGCGACGTGAGCGTGCAGCCCTCCCTGGGCGCGGTGCCCGAGGATCCGCAGTGGAGCCGGATCCAGACGGGCGAGGAGGTCGTGCTCGCCGAGAACCTCGCCGGGTTCCAGGAGCGCTACCCGGACGTCGTCGTCGAACGCGTCGTCGCGCGGGACCGGCCGGTGCGGGTGCTGAGCGAGTACGCCGAACGCGCCCAGCTGATCGTCGTCGGCTCCCGAGGTCGTGGTGGTTTCAAGGGCCTGCTGCTCGGGTCGACCAGCAACGCGCTGATGCAGACCGCCGACTGCCCCGTGCTGATCGTCCGGCCCGACGGCGAGAAGTAGCTTTCCCGTTCCGGCTGCGCCGCATGTGGTTGCGCGGCAGGGTGCTTCCCGCGCGCGTTCTCACGCGCGCGGGAAGCACCGCAGCGCGCGACCGCCGGGAACGTACCCGGACGTTCGATGCCCGGCACCCAGGTGCCGGGCATCGTCGCACGGTGGTCTCCTCGGTCCGCGAGTCAGCCGAAGTCGTCGAGGCCACGCTCACGCAGTTCGCGCCAGACGTCGGCCGGATGGATGCCGCGACGGACCGCGTCGTTCTCGATGAGGACCCCCAGCAGCACCGAGCTCAGGTAGGCGACGTCCTCCGGGCGGTGGGTGCTGCTCTTGGCTGTCAGCCAACCGGACACGTCGCCGCGTTTCGCGGCGCGCGCCATGTCCAGAACCGAGCCGAAGAGCTTGCTGTCCGTGGTTCCGGCCAGGGGGTTTCCGGTCCCGGGCTCGCGCACGCTGGTCATGCGCTCGCCCCTGCGTGTTCGCTCCGCCGGGCCTGGCGCGCGAGCGCGCGGTCCCGGGCCTCCTCGAACCGCTCGGCCTTCGTCCGCAGATCGGCGAGGAAGACGTCGAGGTCCTCGCGCAGCTGCTCGCCGCGGCCGCCGAAGTCGGTGCGCTCGAACACCCGCCACTTGCGGAGCACCGGGAGCACCACGTCGTCGAGGTGCTGGCGCAGGTCGTAGATGCCGCCCTTGGCGATCAGGACGGCGTTGCGCCGGAAGTTGGCCATCGACGCACCGGGCATCCGGAACCGGGTCAGCACGCTCATGATCGCGGCCAGCGTCTGGTCGGGGGCGATGTCGAGGGCGCCGTCGACGATGTTGCGGTAGAACATCATGTGCAGGTTCTCGTCCGCGGCGACGCGGGCGAGCATGCGGTCCGCGATCGGGTCGCCGCACGCCTTGCCGGTGTTGCGATGCGAGACCCGGGTCGCCAGTTCCTGGAAGGTCACGTACGACACGGACTCGAGCATCGATGTCGAACCCGGGTCGAACCCGGTGGTCATGTGCGCCATGCGCGCGTTCTCGAGTGCGACGGGGTCCACCCCCCGGGTGACCACGAGGTAGTCCCGCATGACGACGGAGTGCTTGTTCTCCTCGGCCGTCCAGCGCCCCACCCACGTGCCCCACGCCCCGTCGAGGCTGAAGTGCTCGGCGATCTCGCGGTGGTAGGAGGGCAGGTTGTCCTCGGTGAGCAGGTTGGTGATCATCGCTGCCTGCGCGGTGTCGGACAACGCGGACTGGGTGGGATCCCAGTCGGTGCCGCCGAGGGCGGCGAAGTTGCGGCCCTCGTCCCACGGAACGTAGTCGTGCGGATGCCAGTCCTTCGCCGTCGCCAGGTGGCGGTGGACGTTGTCCTCGGCGATCGGCTCGAGCTCTCGGAGCAGCTGCAGGTCCGTGAGTTCCCTTGTCACAATGATGTTTTCCCTCTCTGATGGGTCGCGGCGCCCCCCTGCGGCGCCCGGTTCGGTCTGATCAGAACCCGATCCGCATGATCAGTTGCGGAAGGCCGCCGAGGTCCATCCGTTCGGCGAGCCGGGCCGCCGAGTCCTCCACGCGGAGTGGATAGGTGAGCACGGAGGCGGACAGCCGGGCATCGACCGCCGCCAGCCACGCCCGCTCGGATGCGATGCCCACCCGCACCAGGTCGATCGGATCGGCGGACTGCACCGAGAAGACCAGCACGGTCTCCCGGTCGATGGCCGCCGCGAGCTCGGCGGTGTCCGGCACGCCGGTGGTGATCAGTGCCCGCCCGGCCGCTCCGCCGGCGTCCAGATCGGCGCCCCAGTCGGTCACCACCTCGGCGTTGCCCTCCGGATGCCAGTGCGACGTCCACCGGAACATCTCGCGCTGGTAGTGCGGGTTGCGGCGCATCGCCTCGGCCGAATACGTGAGCATGTCGGCGAGGGCCGGCGCCTCGTCCGATGCCAGCAGGCGGACGCGGACACCAGGGATGTCTGCGGCGGTCATCACATCGGCGACGGTGGTGGCCGGCACCGGGATCCGGGCGAACGACTCGCGGTGGCTGCGCCGGTGCGAGATCGCGGCGAAGTACCCCAGATCGGTGCTCGACGGCGTGGCCGGTGCCGCCGCCTCGATCCGCGCGATCAGCTCGGGCCGCTGCGGCTCCGGTAGCAACCGGGTCCGGGTGCTCCAGCCGAGCGCGCGGATGCCGAGTTCGAGATTGGCGACGGCGGCCCCGCACGAGATGAGGCGGTCCGGACGCAGCGGGTCCGAACCGGGCGCGGCGAACTCGACCCGCTCCTCCAGTTCGGCGGTGCGCGCCGGGAGGCGCAGATTCCACGGCTGGGTGTCGTGAATCGAGGGGGCCGCGATCACGGCACGCGCGATGACCTCGGTGTCGCTCGTGGACCAGGTGTCGGGCACCGTGGACATCGCAGCCTCCTCGTCCTGGTCGGTCGTCCCGCACGGCTCATCGGGACGACGTTCCGAGCATCGCCCGCGGGCTGCGCCGGGCGCATGTGCCGAAGGTCCCGAAACTGCCGTCGAACGGCCCGGGGCAGGCGGTGTGCGAGCATGGTCACCGCAACACCGGTGCCAGGAAAGGTGAGGGACGATGCCTCGGGTATTTCTCGTCGACGACCACGAGATCGTGCGGCGCGGGTTGGTCGACCTGCTCGACAGTGTGCCCGACTTCACGGTCGTCGGGGAGGCCGCGTCGGTCGGCGAGGCGCTGGCCCGCATCCCGGGCAGCGGTGCCGAAGTCGCGGTCCTCGACGTGCGCCTGCCCGACGGCAACGGCGTGGAACTGTGCCGTGAGCTGCGGGCCCGCATGCCGGAGCTGCGCGCTCTCATGCTCACCTCCTACGCCGACGACGAGGCCCTGTTCGACGCGATCATGGCGGGCGCGTCCGGGTTCGTGCTCAAGCAGATCCTCGGTACCGACCTGGTGTCGGCGATCCGGACCGTCGCGGCCGGCGGCTCGCTGCTCGACAGCCGGGCGACGGCCGCGCTCATGGAACGCATCCGCGCGTCCCGCACGGCGGATCCCCTCGCCGAACTGTCCGACCAGGAACGGGCGGTGTTCGAGCTGATCGGCGAAGGCCTGACCAATCGTGAGATCGCCGAGCGGTTGTTCCTGGCGGAGAAGACGATCAAGAACTACGTCTCGCGGCTGCTGGCGAAGCTCGGGATGCAGCGCCGCACGCAGGCCGCGGTGCTCGCCACCGAGTTGCGCAAGCAGCGCGAGGTCTGACGCAGAGGTCAGAGCGGCACCTGCCACACCACGCGCGTGCCGCCCGTCGCGCCGGGGCCGATGCTGCAGCACCCGCCGCACTGCTGGGCACGCCGGTCGAGGTTGGCGAGGCCGCTGCGGCGCGGGGCGTCCGGCAGCCCGATTCCGTCGTCGACGATCTCGATCGTGAATTCGTCTCCCGCTGTGACGGATACGGAGATCTTCTCCGACTGCGAGTGGCGCAACGCGTTGCTGAGTCCTTCCCGCAGCACCGCTTCGGCGTGCGGATGGATGCGGGCGGGAACCAGAGTGTCTATCGGCCCGGAGAACTGGACGTTCGGCGCCACCGGCGACTGGGCGGTCAGGTCGCCGACCACGTCCAGCAGCCGCCGCCGCAGGCTGGTCGACGCCGCGGCGCCGGTGGTGTGGAGATCGAAGATGGTGGTGCGGATCTCGCGGACGGTGCGGTCGAGTTGCTCGACGGCGTGCTGGACGATATCCGTGACCCGGTCGGGGTCGGTGCCGGGCACCAGCGTGCTCTGCAGACTCATTCCAGTGGCGAACAACCGCTGGATCACGTTGTCGTGCAGATCCTGCGCGATACGGTCGCGGTCCGCGAGCACGTCCAGCAACCGCTTCTTGCGTTGCTGCGTGGCGAACTCCAGTGCGACGGTGACGAGATCGGCCATGGATTCGAGCCGGACGACGTCCTCGTCGTCCCACGCGTCGGATCGGGCCGCGCGGGTCACGATCAGGGCGCCGCTCGCACCGGAGGTGGCGGACAAGGGCAGGATGACGGCGCGGACTTCGGCGCCCGACGCGCCCGGAACGCCCTCGAGACTGTCGGTGAGCAGGGTGCGGCGCGTCCGGATCGCCTCGAGCACAGGCGAATCGGTGAGGTCGAGACGGGCGCCGGCCGACGGCGGCCCGGGTGCGGCGCCGGCCCGGACCGTGCCCTGGGCGCCGTCGACGAGCACGACGTAGCTGCCTTCGGTATGGGCGAGGTCGCGCACGCGGTCGACCAGCAGTTCCAGAGTCTCGTCGACCGAACCGCCCACCAGCAGCCGGGAGTTGATCGCCGCCATCGCCTCGAGCCAGCGTTCGCGGGTGACGGACCCCTCGAACAGGCGCGCGTTGTCGATCGCGACGCCCGCGGAGGTCGCGAGCACCTTCAGGATCACCTCGTCCTCTTCGGTGAACGCCGGGGAACCGACCTTCTCGGTGAGGTAGATGCTGCCGAACACTTTGCCGCGCACCATGATCGGAGTGCCGAGGAAACTCTTCATCGGTGGATGCCCCGGAGGGAATCCGATCGATGCGGGATGCCGGGACAGGTCCGCGATACGCACCGGCCTCGGGTCGTTGATGAGCAGACCGAGCAGGCCGCGGCCCTCCGGGAGATGGCCCATGCGACCGCGCGCCTCGGGGGTGATCCCCACGTAGACGAACTCCGAGAGTCCGCCGTCGGGAGCCCGCACGCCCAGCGCGCCGTAGCGGGCGTCGAGCAGCGTCACGGCCGCGGAGACGATGCGCTGGAGCATCGAGTCGAGTTCGAGGCCCGACCCGACGACGAGCACCGCCTCGAGCAGGCTCTGCAGGCTCGCGCGGGTGGTGACGGTGTCGGTCAGCCGGTCCCGGATCTCGGCGAGCAGTCCGTCGATGTCGGCGGTGCCGTCGTTCGAGTCACCGACGGCGGTGCCGTCGTTCGAGTCACCGACGGCGGTGCCGTCGCTCGTAGCGTCACCGGTAGTGCTCACACCGTCAGCATAGGTGCAGACGAAGACGGTCCCTTCCCGTGCACCGGGTGCAACCTGCCGCCGGCGCCTCGTCGGCGTGTGAGAATTTCGGGTATGGAGAACACACCCGCCCGTGCCGGGCTCGGGTGACGGCCGTCGTGCGATTCCCGGGCGCCGCACTGTTCACCGACCTGTACGAGGTCACGATGGCCCAGGCCTACGCGGTCCGGGGCATGTCGGAGACGGCCGTGTTCGAGACGTTCTTCCGCAAGCTGCCGGCCGGAAGGTCGTACGTGGTGGCCGCCGGCCTGCCCGATGTGCTCGACTTCCTGGAGGCGTTCCGGTTCGAGGAGGACGACCTGCGGTACCTGCGCGGACTCGGATTGTTCTCCGACGAGTTCCTCGGACAGCTCACCGCGGTGCGCTTCACCGGCGACGTGTGGGCGGTGCCGGAGGGCACGGTCGTCTTCCCGAACGAACCGATCGTGCAGGTCGTCGCACCGATCCTTGAGGCGCAGCTCGTCGAGACGTTCGTGCTGAACCGCATCCACCTGCAGAGCGTCCTCGCCAGCAAGGCCGCGCGCGTCGTCGAGGCCGCGCGGGGCCGCCTGGTGGTGGACTTCGGCGCACGCCGGGCGCACGGCACCGACGCCGCGCTGCACGTCGCCCGCACCGGATACCTCGCGGGAGCCGCCGGTACGTCGAATCTGCTCGCCGCCAGGGAGTACGGCATTCCGGCGTTCGGCACGATGGCGCATAGCTTCGTCCAGGCCTTCGACGACGAGTCCGAGGCCTTCGAGGCGTTCGCCCGGCTCTATCCGGCTACGACGCTGCTGGTCGACACCTACGACACCCTGCGCGGTGTGGACCTTGTCGTCGACCTGGCCGGTCGGCTGGGGGAGCGGTTCGACGTGCGCGCGATCCGGCTGGATTCCGGTGACCTGGGTGCCCTGTCGAAGGCCGCGCGCGCCCGGCTCGATGCGGCCGGGCTGCCCGACGTCCGGATCTTCGCCTCGTCGGGCCTCGACGAGTACAGCATCGCAGCACTGCTGGACGCCGGTTGCCCCGTAGACGGCTTCGGTGTGGGCACCCAGCTGTCGATCGCCCAGGACGCGCCGACCCTCGACATGGCGTACAAGCTGGTCGAATACGCCGGCGTCGGACGTACGAAGCTGTCGAGCGGCAAAGTGCTCCATCCCGGGCGCAAGCAGGTGTATCGGCGGACCGACGGCGGCGTGTTCGCCGGCGACACCATCGGCCGGCCGGACGAGGACCTCCCGGGTGAGCCGTTGCTGGTGCCCGTGATGCGCAGCGGCCGGCGGCTGGCGCAGTACGACGCCGGACTCGACGAGGCGCGACGCCGTGCGCGGCAGCAGATCGACGCTCTTCCGGCGGCGCTTCGTTCCCTCGACGAGGCGGGCTCGCCGTATCCCGTGACGGTGAGCGCGCGGGTGCAGGACGATCTCGATCGGTTGCGCCGGGACCGGCAGGCTCACTGACCGGGATCCTGTCGGATGGGCGGAGGTCGCTTCGTGGGGTCACTCGCCGTGCCGACGGTGGCGTTCGCTCTTCGACCCCATGGATGTCGTTCGGTGCCTTTCCGGAGGGCGGCTGCGTCGTCTGTACCGGCGAAGGTTGCGCCAGTGGAACGTCCTGGCCGACTCTGAGTAGGTGAGGGAGGACGTCGTGGGGGGTACGGACGCCGGCGCGGACCCGGTCGACGCCGCACGGCGAGCGCTCGCTTCCGTGGGTACGTTCCTGATGCCGGCGGCAGACCTGTGGCGATCCATCGGTGCCGACGCCGAGACCTGGGTTCGGTTCTCCGCGCATTGGGAGGAGCTCGAGCCCGACCCGTACGCGGCAGAACAGGGCGTGCACCGGCTGCGGCGCTACGGTCGGTTCCGGTACCGGGCGACCGACGGCGCACTGGAGCTGGCGGCGCACCGGGAATTCGCACAGCCTGACGAGTCCAACGTTCTCTACCTCGGACGAGACCGCCAGTTCGAACCGCTGACGGCCGCGTTCCTCGCAGATCCGCTGTTCGAGCGCACGGTGAAGCTGGTGGGCCGGATCGTGCCGGTCCTCGACGACGCTTCCATATGGACGGTCTGGGTGCATCCGTTCCGCGTGGTCGCATCGGCAGACAACGAGGGCCGGCCCACGCCCGAGGGCGTGCACCGCGACGGTGTCACGCTGGTCGGTTCCCTGTTGATCGGCGTCGACAATGCCGTCGGGGGCGAAAGCTCGGTGTTCGGCCCGCAGGGCGATCGACTCGTGACGACGACCCTGCGCGAACCCGGCACCTTCCTCCTGGGCGACGACCGTTGCACCTGGCACGGTGTGTCGCCGATCCGACCCGTCGACCGCGGTAAGCCGGCCCGTAGGGACGTGCTGGTAGTCACTTTCGCACCGTCGGCTTCCTGCGGCGGGACATGAGCACGAAGGCCGCCACCGCCACAGCGACGGGCAGGACGCTGACAGTCAGCATGGTGAGTCGTACCGCGTCGGCCAAGTCCGCTCCGAGATCGAGACCGCCCACCTGCCGCAGCAGGTTCGGGTCGTACCCGGCGCCACCGAGGCTCTGCGCCACCGCGCTGCGCGCGGCGTCCACGGCCTGCTCGCCCTGGGTCGCCGTCAGCCCGCGTGCCTCGGCGTCGGCCAGCCATTCGCGCTGGAAGAACACGTCGAGGAGCAGCAGGTACACGGTGGGCCCGAACGCATAGCCGGTCATCCCGAAAGCCAACTGCACGGAAGCCACCGTTCCGGACTGCCCGCTCGGCGCCTGGGAGAGCACCGTCTCGGACACCGATGTGGAGGTCACCATCGAGCCGAGGTTGTACAGCCACACGGCCGAGACGAGCAACCACAATGCCATCGTCGGGCCGACTGTGCCCGCCATCAGCAGTCCGGCGGCTGCCATGAACAGGAGGCCGACGACCATCACCGGTCTCGGCGAGAACTTCCCCACCAGGTTCCCGGACAAGACCACGAAACCGGCGATCAGCAGCGTGCCGGGGAGGAACAACAGGCCGATGGTCTCCGGGGAGAGCGCGAGCACCACACTGCCGAACTGCCCCAGGACGATGCCGAGCCCGGCCATGAGGAAATTCAACGTGAATGCCGCCGCCAGAGCCACGCTGAAGGGTCGGCTTCCGAACAGAGCCAGGTCCAGTGCCGGTTCGGGGGTGCGGCGTTCGTGGCGAACGAAAAGCACGGCTGAGACCACGCTGACAGCCAGCGGCAGCCATGTCTCGGGCCGGAACATGCCGTTCTGCGCGGCGGCCAGTCCGATGACGAGTGCCAGGAGCGCCGTACCGACCAGGGCGACGCCTGCCACGTCCAGCCGAGCGCGATGCTGCACGGGTGTCTCCGGCACGTACCTCGCCGTCAGCAGAAACGAGATCACGGCGAGCAGCGGTGCGACCAGGAACACGACTCGCCAGCCGACGGCCGCCACCGCCCAGCCCGCCAACGCTGGGAGCACCCCACAGAGAACCATCTCGACGGCCACGAAAACGCCGATGGCCGTCGGCCGCTGCTTTTCCGTCACGGACGCCTTGAGCAGGGCCAGCGGCACGCCGAGCAGCGCCGTCATTCCCAATCCGTCCAAGACCCGCATCGCAAGCAGAAAGACGTAGTTGGGGGAGAGCATCGAGAGCAGGTTGGCGACCGTGACTACGACCAGTCCCGACATCAGCAAGCGTCGAAGCCCGAACGCGTCGCCGAGATTGCCCGCGGCGAGGACGGCTGCCGCCATCACCAGCGTCGCCATGCCGCCCAGCAATCCCACGAACTGCGGTGGCACCTCGAGGGCCCGGCTCACCTGCGGCAGATTCAGGCTCAGCACCAGCGGGTCGACGACCGTGATCGTGAAGGCGAGGGACAGGGCCAGGATAATGGGCAGGGTCCTCAGACCGGTCTGCAACCGAGACGTAGGCACCGCCCACCTCCCCTGCTCCCACGTCCGACGTGATCGACTCTAGCGCCCGGCTTCTGCATCCCGTTCGAGGTTCGGAGGACCGAACCGAAGGCCCGGCTGCAGCGGCTCGTGATGGATACGAGAGACCGCCGTCGTCGAGGATCCACCCGAGACCCGGCCGCCGACGCGTTGCGCGCGGCCGTGGGGGCTACGCCCGGGACGAGGTGTCCGAGAGGAGTCCGGACACGGCGTGCACGATCGACGGTGCCGGATCGGTCCGCGCCTTGCTGAGATCGTGGGCTGCGCCCGTCACCGGGACCAGCAGAACGGGCGCCGGTATCAGCGGCAGCGCGTCGCGCATCTCGTCCAGGGTGCCGAACGGGTCGCGGTCACCGTGGGTGAACACCGTCGGCACGGCGAGCGCGGGCAGGTGTTCGGTGCGCGCCTTCTCGGGCTTGCCCGGCGGGTGCAGCGGATAGGACAGCAGGACGAGCGCGTCCGCGACGCCGGGCTGCTCGGCCGCGAGCATCGACGTCTGCCGGCCGCCGTACGAGACGCCGCCGAGCACGAGTGGACCGCAGGTGCAGGCCCGCATCGCCGCGGCCGCCGCCGCGATCCCGGCCCGGTCCTCCGCGGCCCGCGACGGCTGCGGCGGGCCCTTCGGATGTCGGCGCCGGAACGGCAGGTCGAAGCGCAACGCGAGGAACCCCGCCTCGGCGAAGGCGCCGCACAGCTGCCGCAGGATCGCCGCGTCGCAATTTCCACCCGCCCCGTGGGTCAGGGCCACCGCACCGCGTGGAACGCTGCCGGGGCGATGCAGCACGCCGTGCACCGGATCGTCGTCGAAGTCCTCGGTGGTCACCGGCCCACGGTAGCCGGACGAGGACGCAGCACCGTGCGCCACAGGTGCACGAGCATCGCCGCGAACACCGCCGCCCACACCGTCACGGCCACCCACAGTTCCGTCCTGCCGACGACCCCGACCCACGGCAGCTCGTCGGCCTCGGCGAGGTAGACGCCGGCGACGCCGTACATCCCGAGCGGGAACACGATCGACCACAGGCCCGGCTCGTAGCGCAGCCGGATGCGGTGGGTGCGGTGCCGCCACCACCCGGCGGCGACGAGGGCGGGCAGCAGCCACGTCGCGAACGCCCAGAACACCACCACCAGCCCGGCGACGAGTCCGCGGGTGGCGTCGACCATCGGGGCCGACTCCATGGCCACGATGCGTGAGCCGGCCACCACGGTGATCGCCGCAGCGCCCATCGACACCCAGTACGACGGTGTGAGGTCCACCGGCCGGAGCGGATACTGCATCATCCGTGCCGCGACGAACACGCCCGCCGCGGCGTAGAGGAACAGGCCCACCGACCACGCGAACACGGCTACCAGCGACAGCGGCCGGCGGAGGTCGTCGTAGATCGGCTCGAGGGTTGCCGCGGCGAGTGCGACCGACTGGGCTGCGACCACCCACACGAACCAGCTGCCGTTGGCTTTGGCGATCACCGGGCGCCGGCGGGTGCCGAGCACTGCCGTCCACGGGATGACGTAGCCGAGCACGAGCCACGTCGCGGCCGCCCCGGCGAGCAGGACCGCGGCCGTCGAGTGCCACCCGTCCATGGTCAGGCGGATCCCCAGCACGTTGCTGCCCGCGACGAACGTGAAGAAACCGAATGCGCGGCTCGCGTCGGTGAGGTCGGTGCGGATCTCACCGCGGAACCGCACGAGCCGCCACCCGGTCAGCGCGAGCAGGACGACGTAGGCGACGACGGACACCAGTAGCAACGCCGCCGACACCGTCGTCAGGCCGTGCAGCTGCATGCCGATCGACACGATGCCGGTCGCCATCACGAGCGCGAAGTAGCCGGGGTCGAGCGTGCGGGTGCACCTGCGGAGACCGTCGAGAACCGTCACAGCCGCACGTTACCGCCGTGGTGTCCGTTCGGATCGGCACGGGTCCGCACGGCACCGTTCACTTGACCAGTCGCGACAGCCGCCGGTCCGCGAGGATCCTTCCGCCGGTCTGACACGTGGGGCAGTACTGGAAGGAGCGTTCGGCGTAGGCGACCTCGCGGACGGTGTCGCCGCACTCCGGGCAGGGCAGCCCGGTGCGGGCGTGGACCCGCATCCCCGACCGCTTCTCACCTTTGAGCCGTGCGGCGTCCTGCCCTACGGAACGGCTGACGGCGTCGAGCAGCACCGTGCGCATCGCGTCGTACAGCGCCTGTCGTTGCTCGTCGCCGAGCCGGCCTGCCGGCGCGAACGGCGACAGCCTTGCGACGTGCAGGATCTCGTCGGAGTAGGCGTTGCCGATCCCGGCGAGCACCTGCTGGTCGGTGAGGGCGGTCTTCAGGCGGGCGGTGCTGCCGGCCAGTCGCGCCGCCAGCTCGTCGGCGGTGACGGCCAGCGCGTCGGGACCGAGCCCGGCGAGGCCGGGCACCTGCTGCGGGCGGTCGACGAGCCACACGGCCAGACGTTTGCGGGTGCCGGCCTCGGTGAGATCGAAGGCGGGGGTGGCGGCCTCGGGGGTGAACAGATGTACCCGCAGCGCGAGCGGGCCGCGGCCCAGCTTCGGCGGGGCCGGCGACGGGTTGTCCTGCCAGCGCAGCCACCCGGCGCGCGACAGGTGCACGACGAGCCACAGTCCGGAGCAGTCGACCGCGAGGAACTTCCCGAAGCGGGAGACGCCGGTGACGTCGCGGCCCTGCAGCGCGGTGACCGGCGGGTCGGCGGTCTGCAGGACGCTGAGCGCCGCCACGTCGATCCGGCCGACGACGGCACCGACGGCGTGCTCGCGCAGGAACACGGCCAGGGCTTCCACCTCGGGTAGCTCGGGCATGGAGTCAGGCTATCGCGCTCGTGCGTGCTTCGGGCTGCCCCGACTGCCACAACCACGCACGGGCGATAGCCTGTCGTGGTGCCCCGGGCGATAGCCTGTCGTGGTGCCCCGGGCGATAGCCTGTCGTGGTGACTGCCGTGCCCACTCCGTACGAAGATCTTCTCCGCCTGGTGCTCGAGACCGGCACGCCGAAGGCGGACCGGACGGGCACCGGTACGCGCAGCCTGTTCGGGCACCAGATGCGTTTCGACCTCGCGCAGGGCTTTCCGCTGATCACCACGAAGAAGGTGCACCTGAAGTCGATCGTGTACGAGCTGCTGTGGTTCCTGCGCGGCGACTCGAACGTCAAGTGGCTGCAGGAGCACGGCGTGACCATCTGGGACGAGTGGGCCGACGCCGACGGGGAGCTCGGTCCCGTCTACGGGGTGCAGTGGCGGTCCTGGCCGGCCCCCGACGGCGGCCACATCGACCAGATCACCAAGGCGATCGACACCATCCGCACCGACCCCGACTCGCGGCGCATCGTGGTCTCCGCATGGAACGTCGGCGAGATCGACAAGATGGCGCTCGCGCCGTGCCATGCGTTCTTCCAGTTCCACGTCGCCGACGGCAAGCTCAGCTGCCAGCTGTACCAGCGCAGCGCCGACCTGTTCCTCGGCGTGCCGTTCAACATCGCCAGCTACGCGCTGCTCACCCACATGGTCGCTCAGCAGACCGACCTCGAGCCGGGTGAGTTCGTGTGGACGGGCGGGGACTGCCACATCTACGACAACCACGTCGAGCAGGTCGCCGAGCAGCTCGGCCGCGAGCCCTACCCGTACCCCACCCTGGAGCTGAACCGGCGCGGGTCGATCTTCGAGTACGAGTACGAGGACGTGCAGGTCACCGGTTACCGGCACCACCCGCCGATCAAGGCCCCGGTCGCGGTATGACGGCGACGGGGGACGTCGTCCTGATCTGGGCGCAGGACCGCGCCGGTGGCATCGGCCGCGACGGTGCGATCCCGTGGCACATCCCCGAGGACATGGCGCACTTCCGGGCCGCGACGCGGGGGAAGCCGGTGATCATGGGCCGGTTGACGTGGGAGTCGCTGCCGTCGCGCTTCCGGCCGCTGCCGGGCCGGCGCAACATCGTCGTCACCCGAGACCCGGCCTGGTCGGATGCGGGCGCCGAGGTGGCCCACGGCGTACCGGAGGCCCTGGCGCTCGCCGGTGACGGTGACGTCTGTGTCATGGGTGGTGGACAGATCTACGCGCAGGCGATGCCGCATGCGACGCAGCTGCTCGTCACGGAGGTGGACCTGGAGACCGGAGCGGACGCCTTCGCTCCACCGATCGGTTCCGAGTGGGCGGCCGTGGACGTCGGTGCGTGGCAGGAATCCGGCGACGGAATCGGGTTCCGCTTCGTCCGGTACACGCGAACCTGACCGGTGGCGCGTCCGGTGGGCCATACTGCG
The DNA here is from genome assembly GCF_057367935.1 of Rhodococcus sp. NS-SX18. NCBI lineage: Bacteria > Bacillati > Actinomycetota > Actinomycetes > Mycobacteriales > Nocardiaceae > Rhodococcus > Rhodococcus sp. NS-SX18. The sequence continues at coordinate 1,296,199 of NZ_CM170633.1, forward strand.
AGGGCGTACCCCGACCAGGAAGGGCAGCCATGGACAAGCTTTCCCTCACGGCTCTGGCGCGACAGCAACTGAAGCTGGCGGCGGCATCGAGCAGCGGCCGCAGCTCGCAGACCATCTTCGGCGGGCACGCCAGGCATCTGCGGCAGACGATGGTCGCACTGCTCGCCGGACACGAACTCGCCGAGCACGACGGCCCCGGCGAAGGGTCGCTGCAGGTGCTCAGCGGACGCCTGTCCCTGATCGCCGGGGACGATTCCTGGAAGGGCTCGACCGGCGACTACCTGGTGCTGCCCACCGCCCGGCACAGCGTCACCGCGCTCGAGGACGTGGTGTTCCTGCTGACCGTGGTCAAGTGAGCGCTCACCGCTGCGGCAGCGCCACTCCGCGGTAGCCGCGGTACCCGGCCCAGGCCAGTCGCCGCTCCCGCCACGGGTCGTACTCCACGTGCGTCGGGTCGTCGAAGACGACGGTGGCGCGGTCGCGTTCGTCGTAGCGCGGCCACGACGGCAGCGGTTCTCCCTCCTGTGCGAAGTGCAGCCACTGACGCTGCACCGAGTCGCTCACCGCGCGCAGCGCGCGCCGGCCACCGGCGGCCGTGACCACCCGGCCCAGGGCGGTGTCGGCCTGTCCGAACACGGCGAGCAGCTCGAAGGCGTGGGTGGCGTGGAAGCCGGTCCAGCGCAGCAGCGGCGGTGCGTAGTCGAACCGGTAGCTGTAGGTGGGGGCGTGACGGGCGTGGGCCTGGGCGATCTCGATCGAGGGATGCCAGAACGTGAGGTCGCCGCCGAGATCGACGGCCGCCCGGGCGTCCGGGTAGCCGGGATAGGCCGCGACGATGCGTTCCTGGGCCGTGGGGTCGGTGAGCCCGAACATCTGCTCGATGCGGAGTTGATTGGTCGGCAGCGCGTCGAGGACCCGCGGGAACAGTGTCCCCTCCCGGGCGTTGGTGCCGATGATGAGCGGAACCCGATGGGCGGCACCGCTTTCGTAGGCCTCGATGGGGCTGGTGGGGAGGTAGTCGCCGTCGACGACGGGGCCGAACGCGTGCAGGCCCGGAGTCTCGTGCAGGATGCGCCCGCTGAGCCGCCGGGCGGCGCGGCCGAACTCGACCGGCGTGGCGGATCCGAGCGCCTCGGCCGCGGAATCCCGGTCCGCGCCGAGCAGTTCGACGAAACGTCGCGCCCACTCGGCCGCATGATCGGCATCGACGACGAGGTTCGGTGCCGAACTCTGGGCGACAGCCCGGGTGAACAGTCCCTCGGCTGCGGGGGTGGCGAGCAACGTGGTCACGGCATTGCCGCCGGCGGACTCGCCGAAGATCGTGATGTTGTCGGGGTCGCCGCCGAAGGCGGCGATGTTGCGGCGCACCCACGCCAGCGCGGCAACCTGGTCGCGTAGCCCCGGATTGGAGTCGAACGGTCTGTCGGCCGTGGAGAACTCGGTGAAGTCGAGATAGCCGAGGCTGCCGAGCCGGTAGTTGATCGACACGTAGATCAGGTCACCGCGGCGTACCAGCGATTCCCCGCTGTAGAGCGGCAGCGCCGTGGTGCCCAGCGTGTAGGCGCCGCCGTGGATGAACACCATCACCGGCCGGGGCGCCGCGGCGGGCGTCGCGGGTGCCAGCACGTTGAGCGTCAGGCAGTCCTCGCTCGCGGGCTGCTGCTTCCGGAAGCCGATGGTCAGGCCCCGTGGGTGCTGGCTCGCCGCGGCACCGAAATGCGTGGCGTCGCGTTCGCCGGTCCAGGGTTGCACCGGCTGCGGGGCGCGCAGTCGCAGCGGGCCGACCGGAGGAGCCGCGTAGGGGACTCCGCGCCAGGCGAGGAGGTCGCCGATGCGGGTGCCCCGCAGGGCGCCGTCGGAAACTGTGACAAGGGTCTCGGCCGCCATGCTCGAACTGTACGTGACGGCCGGTCATAGGTGCCGCGGTTACCAGTGCCGGCCGTGCAGGCCGTGGGCGGCGAGTTCGGCGTCGGTGTGGGCACGCAGGGCGGCCCGGGTGGGGAAGCACTCGTCGTCGAGTGCGACGAGGGCCAGGGTGTAGCGCTCGCCCTGACGGCACAGGTATGCGGCGAGCCGGGTGGACGTCGCGGCCCGGGCGGTCGCGAGACCCGGATGGACGGCGCGGGTCGCGACGCCGGTGGTGCGGTGCGGCCCGAAGCCGTCGAGCACCGCGGGCAGCGGTCCGATGTTGGAGCACAGCAGGTCCCGCTCACCGGCCCCGGCGGCGAGACGCGCGGCGAGCCGGTCGGGCAGCAGTTGCAGCGCCTCGTCCGGCAGGCCGTGCGGCGCCCCCTCCCGACTTCGGGTGTACGCCTCCCGGGCGTGGTGGCGGATCGACGCCGGGGTGTCGGATGCGTCGACCACCACCTCCGTCATCGTCACCCCGTTGCCGGCGCCGGGGAGCCCGGGTGCGGCGGTGCGGCCGTCGACGGGTACCGCGATCCGCACTGGCCAGTCGAGTCCGGCGCGGTGCGCGATGCCCGCGGCGACGGCGAGGAAGAGCGAGTTGGGGGTGCCGCCGGACGTGTCGGCGGCGGTGTCCCAGGCGCTCGCGTCCACGTCGAGCAGCGACGTGCGCGCGGGCGAGCGGATCGGACGGGGTTGCGGGGGCTTGTCGGTGCCGCGGGCCCAGCGGGCCCGGCGCAGGCCGCGGGCGACGCGCCGGACCAGCCGCGCCGCGTCGCGGATGTCGGAGACGCGCTCGGGGTCGGACGGACGGATCCGCTCGGCCAGTGCGTCGGCGACGGCGTCGATCAGACCGCGCGCGTCGGCGAGCACGTGCGAGCACACCAGCGAGACGACGGTTCCGCCGCCCTCGACGCGGGTGGCGGTCAGCGCCCAGCCCGGGCCGAGTTCGGGGTCGACGTCCACCTCCGCCTGCTGGTCCGCCCAGGTGAGGACGTCGGCGGCGGGGATCGGTTCGGGTGGGTAGCGCAGCGGGTAGCTGCGCAGGCCCGGCTCGAGCCGGGGGCGGGCGCCCGGGACGTGCGGGCGAACCACGCGACGGCCGAGGGGCCCGCAGCCGAGCGCGTCGTGCAGCGAGATCAACAGGGGAGCCCCGACGGTGTCGCCGGTGCGCCACAGCCCCTGCAGTGCGATGGGCAGGCCGAGGCCGCGATGTCGGTACAGGAAGATCTCGTCCACCACGCTGAGCCGGTTCACCGTCCCGACGGTAGCCGCCATCCTTGACCCAAGCTATGAATCGAGGTTCAATTCTTTCGTGGCCTACCGCCGGACCCCCGCCGTGCAGCAACGGCTCGACGCGCAACGCGAGGCGATCGCCGACGCCGCCGTCGGCCTGCTGGCCGAGCGCGGCTACCAGGGACTGTCCATCGCGGCGGTCGCCGAGCGCGCCGGCGTCGCCACCGGCAGCGTCTACCGGCACTACGCCGACAAGTCCGAACTGATGGTGCGCATTTTCCGCAGCCTGTGCGGGCGGGAGGTCGACGCCGTCGTCGCGGCCGCCGACGCGGCCCGGCCGCACGGTGCGGCCGCACAGGTAGCCGCCGTCGTCGAGACCTTCGCCCGCCGCGCCCTGCGCAACCCCACCCTCGCCTACGCCCTGCTCGCCGAACCCGTCGACGCGGCCGTCGACGCCGAACGCCTGGTGCTGCGCCGCGCCTTCGCGGCGGCGTTCGAGGACGCCGTGCGCCGCGGTGTCGACTCGGGCGATCTCACCTCTCGCAACCCGGCGCTGTCCGCTGCCGCCCTCGTCGGCGCCGTCGGCGAGGTCCTCACCGGCCCGCTGCAGTCCGGTGTGGCCGCCACCGACACCGTCCCCGAACTCGTCGCATTCGCCCTACGCGCACTAGGAGCCCGGCCATGACCGAATCACCCACGTATCCCGGCACCCACGAGGTGTTCAACCAGGTGCCCGACCTCGTGCCGTACCAGGCGGCCGACGACGCGGCACTGCTCGAGGGTCTGCGCCGCGAAGGAGCCGCCTGGTCCGAGGACGAGGTCCGGGAGATCGGCGCGCTCGCCGGAGGGACGCGCGCGCAGGAATGGGGCAGGCTCGTCAACGAGTACCCGCCCGTGCTGCACACCCACGATCGCTACGGGCACCGCATCGACGAGGTGGAGTTCCATCCGCACTGGCACGACCTCATGACGGTGGCCGTCGAGCACGGCATGCACGCGGCACCGTGGCGCGACCCCCGGGCCGGGGCGCACGTCGCCCGGGCCGCCAAGTTCTACGTGTGGGGCCAGGCCGAAGCGGGACACATGTGTCCGATCTCCATGACGTACGCGGTGATACCGGCGCTGCGGCACAACCCCGAACTCGCTGCGACGTACGAGCCGCTGCTCACCGCCCCGCACTACGACTTCGGGCTCCGGGAACCGTCCACCAAACGCGGCCTGATAGCCGGCATGTCCATGACCGAGAAGCAGGGCGGATCGGACGTGCGGGCCAACACGACGACCGCGACACCTCAGGCGGACGGCAGTTACCGCATCGTCGGACACAAGTGGTTCACCTCCGCACCGATGTCGGACATGTTCCTCACGCTGGCGCAGACCGCCGGCGGCGTCTCGTGCTTCCTGTTGCCGCGGGTGCTTCCCGACGGCAGCCGCAACCCCATCCGCATCCAGCGACTCAAGGACAAGCTCGGGAACAAGTCCAATGCGTCCTCCGAGATCGAGTACGAGGGCGCAACCGGCTGGCTCGTCGGCGCGGAGGGCCGCGGCGTCAACACCATCATCGAAATGGTGAACATGACGCGCCTGGACTGCGTGATCGGCTCGGCGACCGGAATGCGCGCGGCGACGCTGCGTGCCGTCCACCACGCCCGCCACCGGAAGGCGTTCGGTGCCCTGCTCGTCGACCAGCCGCTCATGCGGAACGTGCTCGCCGACCTGATCGTCGAGTCGGAAGCCGCGACGACCATGATGATGCGGCTGGCCGGCGCGACCGACCGCGCATCGACGGATCCGCAGGAGGCGGCGCTGCGCCGCATCGCTCTCGCGGTCACCAAGTACTGGGTGTGCAAGCGCGCCCCCGCCCACGCCGCGGAAGCCCTCGAATGCCTCGGCGGCAACGGCTATGCGGAGGAATCCGGAATGCCGCGGCTGTACCGCGAGGCACCGCTCATGTCGATCTGGGAGGGCTCGGGCAATGTCGCCGCCCTCGACGCGCTGCGGGCGATGGGCAAGCAGCCCGAGACGGTAGACGCGTTCTTCGCCGAGGTGCGCCTGGCCGAGGGGGCCGACTCCCGCCTCGACGATGCCCTGGCGCGCGTCGGCAAGGAACTCGTCGACCTCGAGAACGTCGAGTACCGGGCCCGCCGGATCGTGGAACTGATGGCGCTGGTCCTGCAGGGTGCGCAGCTTGTGCGCCACGGGCATCCCGCCGTCGCGGACGCATTCTGTGCCACGCGGCTGGGCGACGACTGGGGCATCGCCCTGGGGACCATGCCCCCCGGCGTGGACACCGCGGCGATCCTCGCGCGCGTCTGATCGGCGGCGATCCTCACGCCACCCCGACCGGCGACGATCCGCAGGGCATACTGGAGGTAACGACAACGATCGTCGAGCGAGCCCGGAGCCCCTCATGATCAGAAGCAGCGAATGGCGGGAGTGGGGGGTCCCGGTCGCGGTGGCCGTTACCGAGTACGCCGCCCTGGTGGAGGCCGAAACGCGGGTGCGTGCCGCGATCGCGGAATCCGAGGCGGCCTGCAACCCGCAGCGCGGCGATGCGGAGATCCACGAGGTCAATCTCGCCCAAGGCATTCCCGTGCAGGTCAGCCCGAGGTTGTCGGCGTTGCTGCGTTCGGCGCTCTGGGCCGCCCGGATGACCGACGGGACGGTGAGTCCCTTGGCGGCCGACGACGCCGGGATCGACGAGGACGCCACCCCGCCCATCCATCCGCTTCCCGACTACAGCGACATCCACCTCGACGGCGAGACCGTGCTGGCCCCGTTCGGCGTCAACCTCGACATCACCGAGACGGCCAGGGCCGACACCGCCGACCGGGCCGCCGCGACCGTGGCACGCAGCCTCGAATGCGGTGTCCTGGTGCGTATGGGCGACGTGACGGCCACCGCCGGTCACAGTCCCGCCGGCGGGTGGCAGGTGTCCGTCCCCGGCGCCGGCACCGTCGAACTCCCGGCGGGAAGCGCCATGGCGACGCGCATGCGCGACGAATCCGACGAAGAGCAGAACAGCGAGAACGACGTCTCGGGACGGTGGGTGCAGGTCACCGTCATCGCCGAGGACGCGTTGTGGGCCGACGCCGCGGCCGCGGCAGCTCTGCGCCGCGGAGCGCCCGCGGTGCGGTGGCTCGAGCAGTACGACCTGGCCGCCCGCCTCGTCGACGGCGGCGGCCGGGTGCACATGACCCGCCGTTGGTCCCGTCCGCACGCCGCCTGAACGCCCGAGCCCGCGCCCCAACCGGTGGGTCTGCCGGAAGGTCCGGCATCGGCCCGCCGGTGCTACTTGCGGCGCCACCGCCGGATGGTGCGGACGAGAGTGTCGGTGGAACTGTCGCCGGTGTCGGGGTCCGCCTCGCCGGTCAGCGCGGGTGCCAGCTCCAGGGCCTGGGTCTTGCCGAGCTCGACGCCCCACTGGTCGAACGAGTCGATACCCCAGATCACGCCCTGGACGAACACCTGATGCTCGTACAGGGCGATCAGCTGGCCCAGCGTCGAGGGCGTCAACGCCGGGGCGAGCAGGGTGGTCGAGGGCCGGTTGCCGGGCATCACCTTGTGCGCCACCAGCGCCGGATCGGTGCCGTCGGCGGCGACCTCGGCCGCGGTCTTCCCGAACGCGAGGACCTTGGCCTGGGCGAGCATGTTCGCCAGCAGCACCTGCTGCATGCTCCCGGTGCCGTCCCGGGTGGGCAGATCCTCGAGCGCGGTGGCGAACCCGACGAAATCGGCCGGGATCAGCCGGGTGCCCTGGTGCAGCAGCTGGAAGAACGCATGCTGACCGTTGGTGCCCGGCTCACCCCAGAAGATCTCTCCGGTGTCGTGGTCGACGGGACTGCCGTCGCGCCGCACGGACTTGCCGTTCGACTCCATGGTCAGCTGCTGCAGATACGCCGGCAGCCGCGCCAGGTCCTGGCTGTAGGGCAGCACCGCCCGTGTCTGCGCCCCCAGCACCGACGCGTACCACACCCCCAGCAGCCCGAGCAGCACCGGCGCGTTCGCCTCGAGCGGGGCGGTGGCGAAGTGCTCGTCGACGGTGTGCATCCCGGCCAGGAACTCGGCGAAGCGGGCCGGACCGATCGCGCACATCACCGACAGGCCGATCGCCGAGCCCACCGAGTACCGTCCGCCCACCCAGTCCCAGAACCCGAACATGTTCGCCGGGTCGATACCGAACTCGGCGACCTTGGTGGCATTGGTGGACACGGCCACGAAGTGCGCCGCGACGGCGTCCTCACCGAGCGCGGCGACCAGCCAGCGCCGCGCAGCGGTGGCGTTGGTGAGCGTTTCGATGGTGGTGAACGTCTTCGACGCCACCACGAACAGCGTCCTGGCCGGATCCAGGCCGGACAGTTGCGCGGTCAGGTCCGCCGGATCGATGTTGGCGACGAACCGGGCGTCGGGGCCGTCGGCGTAGTGCCGCAACGCCCGCGCCACCATGGCCGGGCCCAGGTCCGAACCGCCGATCCCGATGTTGATCACCGTCGTGATCGTCTGTCCGGTGGCGCCGCGCCAGGTGCCGGAGCGGACCTTCTCGGCGAAGCCGGCCATTGCGTCGAGCACGGTGTGGACCTCGGGGACCACGTCGGCGCCGTCCACGGGCAGCGTCGCCGACCGCGGCAGGCGCAGTGCGGTGTGCAGCACCGCGCGATCCTCGGTGGTGTTGATGTGCTCCCCGGCGAGCATCGCGTCCCGGTGGGATTCGACGCCGGCGGCGCGGGCCAGATCCAGCAGCAACCCCACCGTGGTGTCGGTGATGCGGTGCTTGCTGTAGTCGATGTACCAGTCCCCGGCGGTGACCGACAACCGCTGGGCCCGAACCGGATCCGCCGCGAACAATCCCCGCAGATCCACCGCCTCGAGTTCCGAACGGTGCCGGTCCAACTGCTGCCACGGTGCGGTTCGAGTCACGTCGCTCATGAATTCAGAGCCTAGTGCGGGCCCGTAGTTACCGGCGGGTTCGGAACCGGCCGGGGTCCCGGAGCGCATGATGTGGGACATGGACACCGAAGAACTGATCCGGACCGTACCGACAGAACTGTTCCTCGGCGGGGACTGGGTGGCCGCCGAGAACGGCGCCACCTTCCCCGTCCACGATCCCGCCACCGGCGACACCCTCACCGAGGTCGCCGACGCGAGCCCCGCCGACGCCGTCCGCGCCCTCGACGCCGCGGTGGCCGCGCAGCACGAGTGGGCGGCGACCGCGCCGCGTGAGCGGGGCGAACTGCTGCGTTCGGTGTTCGCGAGGATCACCGAACGTGCCGAGGACTTCGCGCTCCTGATGACACTCGAAATGGGCAAGGCTCTGCCGGAGAGCCGGGCCGAGACCAAGTACGGGGCCGAGTTCTTCCGCTGGTTCGCCGAGGAGGCGGTGCGGATTTCGGGGCGCTACACGTACGCACCCGCAGGCAACGGACGGATCCTGGTGACCAAGCAGCCGGTGGGACCGTGCCTGGCGATCACGCCGTGGAACTTCCCGCTCGCGATGGGTACCCGCAAGATCGGTCCCGCCCTCGCCGCGGGCTGCACGATCCTGATGAAGCCGGCGTCGGAAACCCCCTTGACGATGCTGCTGCTCGCCCAGCTGTTCGCCGAGGCCGGGCTTCCGAAGGGCGTGCTGTCGGTGCTGCCGACCTCGCGTGCCGGCGCGGTCACCGGCCCGCTGATCGACGATCCCCGCCTGCGCAAGCTGACCTTCACCGGTTCCACCGAGGTGGGCCGGACCCTGTCGGAGCGGGCGGGGAAGGCGATGCTGCGCACGTCGATGGAACTGGGTGGCAACGCGCCGTTCCTGGTGTTCGACGACGCCGACCTCGACGCCGCGGTGGAGGGAGCGCTGGCTGCCAAGCTGCGCAACGGGGGCGAGGCGTGCACGGCCGCGAACCGCTTCCACGTCGCCAATCCGGTGCGAGAGGAGTTCGTGAAGAAGCTCACCGAGCGGATGGGGCGGTACCGGCTCGGGCCGGGCACCGACCCCGGAACCACGCTCGGCCCGCTGATCAACGCCGGCCAGCGGGAGACCGTGGGCACGCTGGTGCAGGATGCGGTCGCAGCCGGCGCGAGCGTGCGACTCGGCGGGGACGTCCCCGACGGCCGGGGATGGTTCTACCCCGCGACCGTCCTCGACGGGGTGACGGCCGACGCCCGGATCCTGCGCGAGGAGGTGTTCGGTCCCGTCGCCGCCGTGACCGGGTTCGACACCGAGCAGGAGGCGATCGACGCGGCCAACGCCACCGAATACGGCCTGGCCGCGTACATCTACACGCAGAGCCTGGACCGGGCGCTGCGGGTGTCCGAGGCCCTCGAGTCCGGCATGGTGGGCGTCAACCGGGGTGTGATCTCCGACGTGGCGGCACCGTTCGGCGGCGTCAAAGCCTCCGGCCTGGGCCGCGAGGGCGGCAGCGAAGGCATCGAGGAGTACCTCGAGACGAAGTACATCGCGCTGCAGTGACCTGCGCGACGGCTACGCCCCCGAGCGTCGCGTGCTCGGGGGCGTACCGGAGCCCGGGGGACTCGGTGACCCAGTCGGCCGTGGCCTCTCAGTGCCCCAGTCGGCCGCAGTTCCTCAGTGGCCCAGTCGGCCGCGGCCGAGCCGCAGCAGCAGCATGGCCAGCGTGTGACCCTCCTGGCCCAGCTCGCTGAATCGCTCGAGGACCTTCATCTCCCGGCTGTGCACCAGGCGGGTGCCGCCGGACGCCATGCGGGTCTGGCCGATGATGCGCGAGACCTCGGTGCGGCGCTTGACCGCTGCGAGGATCTCGGCGTCGAGCCGATCGATCTCCTTGCGGAGCTCGTCGATCTCCGCCTCGGTGGTGGGCAGGGCAGCATCGGATGCGCTGGCTCCGGAACCGGTGGCCTCGGTGTTGGTGCTCATGTCGTCTCCTCGCGTCAGCTCTGGGATCGCTTCGGATTCTGCGGGCGTTACCGGTCCGGCCGTCGGCTCGGGCTTCGGTGGTGCGGCAGCCGAAGCCTCGGGGTGCGGTCAGGCCTCGGTCATCGGCTCTCGTACCGATGGCAGTGTCGCCGGTAGCGGCGACGTGGAGCACATGACATGACGTTCAGTTTGCCATCCGTCCCCGAACCGGCCAAGTAAGGCATACCTGTCGAATCGGTCCCGCCCGGGCGGCACGGCTGTCGGCGATCGCCGGTAGTTTGGTACCACGATGAACACTCCCGTTGCCTCCGGCCGTCCCGTCCCCGCCCCGAATCCGGGGGTGCGAGCGACGACCTCCGATGCTCTGCTCGAGGGTCTCAACCCACAGCAGCGGGAGGCGGTGACCCACACGGGTTCTCCGCTGCTCATCGTCGCGGGGGCCGGCTCGGGCAAGACGGCGGTGCTGACCCGGCGAATCGCGTACCTGCTGGGGGAGCGGGGGGTGACGCCGGGCCAGATCCTGGCCATCACGTTCACCAACAAGGCGGCCGCCGAGATGCGCGAACGCGTCGCCCACCTCGTCGGTCCGCGGGCGAACAGCATGTGGGTGTCGACGTTCCACTCGAGCTGCGTGCGGATCCTGCGGGCGCAGTCGGCGCTGCTGTCCGGGATGAACTCGAACTTCACCATCTACGACGCCGACGACTCCCGGCGTCTGCTCACCATGATCGCCAAGGACCTCGACCTCGACGTCAAGCGGTACTCCGCGCGGCTGCTGGCCACGCACATCTCCAATCTCAAGAACGAGTTGATCGGTCCGGAGGAGGCCGCGGCCGACGCGGACCGCGAGGCGTCGGAACTGCCACGGATCGTCGCGACGGTCTACGCCCACTACCAGCAGCGATTGCGCGCGGCCAACGCCTTCGACTTCGACGATCTGATCGGGGAGACGGTGGCGCTGTTGCAGGCGCATCCGCAGGTGGCCGAGTACTACCGCCGACGGTTCCGCCACGTTCTCGTCGACGAGTACCAGGACACGAACCACGCGCAGTACGTGCTCGTCCGCACGCTCGTCGGCGGGGCGGACGACACCGTGTCGGACGACGCGGTCGCGCCGGCGGAACTGTGTGTCGTCGGCGATGCCGACCAGTCCATCTATGCGTTCCGTGGCGCGACGATCCGCAACATCGAGGAGTTCGAACGCGACTATCCCGAGGCTCGCACGATCCTGCTCGAGCAGAACTACCGTTCCACCCAGACCATCCTCTCGGCGGCGAACGCGGTGATCGCCCGCAACACCGGGCGGCGGGAGAAGCGGCTGTGGACGGACTCCGGTGCGGGGGAGCCGATCACCGGGTACGTCGCCGACAACGAGCACGACGAGGCACAGTTCGTCGCCGCGGAGATCGACCGGCTCGTCGACGCCGGTGAAGCGAAGTTTGCCGACATCGCGGTCTTCTACCGCACCAACAATTCCTCGCGCGCCCTCGAGGACGTGTTCATCCGGCACGGCGTGCCCTACCGGGTGGTCGGCGGCGTGCGCTTCTACGAGCGCAAGGAGGTTCGTGACCTCGTCGCGTACCTGCGGGTGCTCGCCAACCCGGACGACACGGTCAGCCTGCGCCGGATTCTCAACACGCCCCGTCGCGGCATCGGTGACCGCGCGGAGGCGTGCGTGGCGGTGCACGCCGAACGCACGGGCGTCGGGTTCGGCCGAGCGCTGCGCGACGCCGCCGAGGGGACCGTGCCGCTCCTGAACTCCCGTTCGCAGAAGGCCGTCGCCGCGTTCGTCGACCTCATGGACGAACTGCGGGCGATGCTCACCGAGACCGACGCCGACGGCAACGACCTCGTCGACGTCGGCGACGTCGTCGAAGCAGTGCTCGATCGCACCGGATACCGCGCCGAGGTCGAGGCCAGCGACGACCCCCAGGACGGCACGAGGCTCGACAACCTCAACGAATTAGTCAGCGTGGCAAGAGAATTCAGTTCGGATGCGCGCAACGCCGCGGGCCTCGAGGATGAACGTGAGGTGCCGGAAGGGGAGCCCGAGCCCGGTTCGCTGGCGGCATTCCTCGAGCGGGTGTCCCTGGTAGCCGACGCCGATCAGATCCCCGAGGAGGGCGACGGGGTCGTCACTTTGATGACGCTGCACACCGCCAAGGGTCTCGAATTTCCGGTGGTATTCGTCACCGGGTGGGAGGACGGGCAGTTCCCGCACATGCGCGCCCTCGGCGACCCGGCCGAGCTCTCGGAGGAACGGCGCCTGGCCTACGTCGGACTCACCCGCGCGCGGCAGCGCCTGTATCTGAGCCGCGCGGTGCTGCGCTCGGCCTGGGGGCAGCCGGTGACCAATCCGGAATCACGCTTCCTCCAGGAGATCCCGCAGGAACTCGTGGAATGGCGCCGGGAGGATCCGGGAGTGACCGGGGGGCACGCCATCGGGGCCGGCCGCGGGCGGGGCGGCTACGGCGGGATCGGTTCCGGTTTCGGGGGTGGAACTTCCCGGTTCGGCGGCGACCGGCAGCCGAGCTCCGGGCGTTCGCGCAACAACCATCTCGTGCTCGCCGTCGGCGATCGGGTCAGTCACGACAAGTACGGCCTCGGCACGGTTCTCGAAACCCGCGGCTCCGGGCCGACCGCGACGGTGGTCGTCGACTTCGGCAGCGCCGGGAAGGTGCGGTTGATGCTCGTCGGCGGCGTGCCGATGGTCAAGCTCTGAGCCGGACGCGGCAAGGGCCCCGCACCGGCTGGTGCGGGGCCCTTGCCGCGAATGCGGTCGGCGGTCAGTCGTTCCGGATGCCGAGGGAGATGCCGCGAGTCGCGAGCCAGGGCAGCGGATCGATCTTGTCGATGCCGTTGAGGTGGACCTCGAAGTGCAGGTGCGGGCCGGTGGACTGGCCCCGGTTACCCATGGTGGCGATCTGGTCACCCGCCATGACCTGCTGACCGACCGTCACCATGGACTGATCGATGTGGCCGTAGACGGTGACGGTGCCGTCGGCGTGGCGCAGACGCACCCACATGCCGAACCCGGACGCCGGACCGGAGTCGATGACGGTGCCGTCGGCGACTGCGAGGATCGGGGTCCCGATGGGGCCGGCGATGTCCACACCGGCGTGCAGGGTTCCCCAGCGGGCACCGTAGCTGGAGGTGAAGACGCCGGCTGCCGGCAGGACGAACAGCGGGCGACGGGCGGCGGCTTCGCGGGCGGCGCGCTCCTCGCTGAATCGCTGGCCCTTGGCGAGCAGATTGGAGAACTGCGACAGGTCGTTCGGGTCCGCGATGTTGAGGACCTGCGGGGCCTGGGAGGGGGCCGCGCTCTCGGACTCGGTCTCCGCGGCGAACTGGGCGGCCTGCGGCACCGCGGTGGCGGTGATGACGTTCGAGCCGGTGGTGTCGGCGGCGAGGGCGACCTCGGAATGCCCGGAATCCTGAGCGGGACCGCTGGTGGCCGCCTGGCCCGCGGCGACGACAGCGCCGGCGGCGACCGCGAGAACCGCGGCACGGCCCTTGAGGGCGGCGGGGGGAGTGGGAACGCGGTGGGCGCCGCCGCGACGAGGCGGGGCGGCCGGATCACCGTCGGATACCGTGGGGGCGGTGAGCGGCCGGGCCGGCTCGTCGCCGTAGAATTCGTACTCTTCGGTGGTGCTGGTGTTACGGAAATTCACAATGCTCGAGACGTCCGGATCGTCCGCAGTGCCCTCGTCGAAGTAGTGCTCCTGCGGCTGCCAGTGGCCCGGGTAGAGGCGGTCGGTCGCCCCTACGAAGTCGACATCGTCGAACTCGTAGTCGGGACGGCTGTCGGCGCGTGGAGTGCAAGTGTGCATCGACTGCCGTCCTCCGTTCGTGACCTGACCGTTACTCGGACCGAAGCGACGGTAACGAAACGATCGCAAGCGTGGCAACCTAAACGGGCAGGAAAACGGACCTTGTGACTGGCATCACAGTTTGAGCTGGGCGAATCGGGAAACATTTTCCTGGTTACGGCGCGATACCGAAGACTTACGGTGTGTCACGCCGGGATGTACCGGAACGCCGTCGTAGCGTCGGGTCGTGCCGAGTCGTCCGCCCGTACTTGTCGCCGCGCTCGTCCTGGCCGCGCTCGGAGCCACGGCGGTGGCGGTCGCCCCCATCCTTCCGGTGGTCGGCGCCGACGAGGGACCGATCGGTGCCGCTTCGGGCGCCGCAGCCCTCGTTTCCGCCGTCGCCGCGCTGGCGGTTCCCGTCGGTGCGGTGAGTCTCGCCCGCCGGCGCGGCGCCCTCGCCGCCGTCCGGGCCGCCGCGCTTCTCTCGGGCGCAGGGTTCGTCGCACTCGGCGCAGTCCTGCTCGACGTCGCGCTGTTCACCGATGCCCTGGACGCGGACCGCCTCGAGTTGTTCCGGCCCGTCACCGCCGCGGGACTCGCGGCGGGCCCCGGCGCCGGCGTCGTCCTCGCCGGTCACCTCGCCTCGGTCGTCGCCGGAGTCCTCGGGGCCGTCGCGGTCCGGCAACTCGAAGCCGCCCGCCTCCCGGTCGAGGAACGGCCCGTCGGTGCCCGTGCCGCGACGCCGGTCGCAGCCGGCGTCGCGGTAGCTGCGCTGGTCACGGCCGGCGCGCTGCTCGCCCCGCCCTTCGTGTCGAACGATCCGGTACTGCTCGGTTCCGGCGTCCTCGATGCGACGCCGGCTGCCGCGCTCGGTGCCCTGCTGGCGGCGGTCGCGGTGGTGCTGGCAGCAACGTGGGCGCTGGTGACGCCGTCGTCGGCCGCCGCGACGGGCGTGCTCGCAGGTGCGGGACTCGGTGCGCTGGCCATCCTGGGGCCGCGGCTGGCGGCAGGGCTGACCGGTGCGCGGCTGGCGCCGTCGCCCGGGGTCGCCGTCGGCGTGCTCGCCGCCGTCCTGCTCGTCGCGTCCGCGGTCGCGCTGCCTCGTCTCGTCGCGCGGTCGGACCGTGCCGCACCGCGGGTGCGCAGGGCGGTCCCGCCCGCTCCGGCGAAGCGGCATCGGCAAGCGGGTGTCGCGGGGATCGTCACCGGCGTCGTCGCGACGGTGGGGTCGCTGCTGCCGGTGCTGTCGGTGCCCGCCGGTGCGACGGCGCCCGAACTGTCTGCTGCGCGCATGCTGTTCGCGGCGGGCCTGCTCGTGCTGGCGCTGAGCTTCTGGTTGCTGCTGTCCGAGTTCGCCGCTCCGCTGCGACCCGCCGTCGCGGTGCCGGCCGCCGGGATGGTCGCCGCCGCCGGGGCGGTGCTGCAGTCCTGGGTGCTCGCCGCGGGCCTGCCCGGTGTCGGCGCCGGGCCGGGCACCTGGCTGGCCGGGGCCGCGATCCCGGGGGCGGCGGTGACGGGCGTGCTCGTCGTCCTCGCGGGAGGTGCGGAACGCGACGGCATCGACACCTCCGTCGAACGCACCGCCGGGCCCGTAAGGCGCGCGGTGGGCGCGGCTGCGGCTCTCACTGCCGGTATCGGGGTGCTGCTGCCGTTGCAGCCCGGCGCCGGCTCGGTGCTGAGCTACCCCTGGGGTTACGACGTGTGGGGGCGGGCGGTGCTGGCCGTCGCAGTGGTAGCGGCGGTGCTGGTCGCAGGGCGTGCGCGGCCGGCCCGAGGCACTGCGCTGTTGCTCGGCGCGGCGGCCTCGGTGGCCCTGTACGCGGCCTCGTGGGCGCTCGTACGGACCTCGGAGCAGGAGCCGGTGAACGGAGTCCTCACGCTGCCTGCAATCCTGGGGGTGGTGCTCCTCCTGGCTGCGGCGTGGCTCACAATCCGGGAGGAAAATCCGTGAGGTACCCCCGGGGGTCCTCACTCCGGTGACATGCGACACATACCAGGAGTGCGGGCGTTTGGTGGGACTTCCGACTAGTTACAGTCCGAACGGACCCGCTCATACCCCTCGAGCGGGCGTCAACGCAGACGAGACGGTGAGCAGATGGATCTCTTCGAATACCAGGCGAAGGAACTCTTCGCCAAGCATGGTGTGCCGACGTCGCTGGGTCGTGTGACCGACACGGCCGACGATGCCAAGGCTATCGCCGAGGAAATCGGTAAGCCTGTGATGGTCAAGGCCCAGGTCAAGACCGGTGGTCGTGGCAAGGCCGGCGGCGTGAAGTACGCCGCCACCCCCGAGGATGCGAAGACCCACGCCGAGAACATCCTCGGCCTCGACATCAAGGGTCACATCGTCAAGAAGCTGCTGGTCGCCGAGGCCAGCGACATCGCGGAGGAGTACTACATCTCCTTCCTGCTCGACCGTGCCAACCGCACCTACCTGGCCATGTGCTCGGTCGAGGGCGGCATGGAGATCGAAGAGGTCGCGGCAACCAAGCCGGAGCGTCTCGCCAAGGTGTCCGTGGACGCCGTCAAGGGTGTCGACCTCGCGTTCGCGCGCAGCATCGCCGAGCAGGGTCACCTGCCCGCCGAGGTGCTCGACGCCGCGGCCGTGACCATCCAGAAGCTGTGGGAGGTCTTCGTCGCCGAGGACGCCACCCTGGTCGAGGTCAACCCCCTCGTGCGTACCCCCGACGATCAGATCCTCGCCCTGGACGGCAAGGTCACCATCGACGAGAACGCGGGCTTCCGTCACCCCGAGCACGCCGAGCTCGAGGACAAGGACTCCACCGATCCGCTCGAGGCCAAGGCCAAGGAGCACGACCTGAACTACGTCAAGCTCGACGGCCAGGTCGGCATCATCGGTAACGGCGCGGGCCTGGTCATGTCGACCCTCGACGTCGTGGCGTACGCCGGTGAGAAGCACGGCGGCGTCAAGCCCGCCAACTTCCTCGACATCGGCGGTGGCGCCTCGGCCGAGATCATGGCCGCCGGCCTGGACGTGATCCTGAACGACTCCCAGGTCCAGAGCGTGTTCGTCAACGTCTTCGGTGGCATCACGGCGTGCGACGCCGTCGCCAACGGCATCGTCAAGGCGCTCGAGATCCTCGGCGACGAGGCCAACAAGCCGCTGGTCGTCCGTCTGGACGGCAACAATGTCGAGGCCGGCCGCAAGATCCTGGCCGACGCCAACCACCCGCTGGTCACGCTGGTCGGAACCATGGACGAGGCCGCTGACAAGGCCGCCGAGCTGGCGTACGCCGCGAAGTAAGGACACACGGAGAACATGTCTATCTTCCTCAACAAGGACTCGAAGGTCATCGTCCAGGGCATCACCGGCGGCGAGGGCACCAAGCACACCGCCCTGATGCTCAAGGCTGGGACCCAGGTCGTCGGCGGCGTCAACGCCCGCAAGGCCGGCACCACGGTGTCCCACACCGCGGCCGACGGTTCCGCCGTCGAGCTACCCGTCTTCGGCACCGTCGCGGAGGCGATGAAGGAGACCGGCGCGGACGTCTCGATCGCGTTCGTTCCCCCGAAGTTCGCCAAGGACGCCATCATCGAGGCCATCGACGCGGAGATCCCGCTGCTCGTGGTCATCACCGAGGGCATCCCGGTGCAGGACACCGCGTACGCGTGGGCCTACAACGTCGAGAAGGGCAACAAGACCCGGATCATCGGCCCCAACTGCCCCGGCATCATCACCCCCGGCGAGTCGCTCGTCGGCATCACCCCGGCCAACATCTCCGGCAAGGGCCCGGTCGGCCTGGTGTCGAAGTCCGGCACGCTGACCTACCAGATGATGTTCGAGCTGCGTGACTTCGGCTTCTCGACCGCCATCGGCATCGGCGGCGACCCGGTCATCGGCACCACCCACATCGACGCCATCGAGGCGTTCGAGAAGGACCCCGAGACCAAGCTCATCGTCATGATCGGCGAGATCGGCGGCGACGCCGAGGAGCGCGCGGCCGACTACATCAAGGCCAACGTGACCAAGCCGGTCGTCGGCTACGTCGCCGGGTTCACCGCTCCCGAGGGCAAGACCATGGGCCACGCCGGCGCCATCGTCTCCGGTTCCTCGGGCACCGCGCAGGCCAAGAAGGACGCCCTCGAGGCGGCCGGCGTGAAGGTCGGCAAGACGCCGTCCGAGACCGCCGCGCTCGCACGCGAGATCCTGCAGTCGCTCTGAGCGAAGCGGCTTCGCCGCCGGTGTGTCCTTTGGGTGGTCCAGGCAGCCCAAAGGACACACCGGCAGCTCCGCTGCCTACCCGTCGACCCATTCGGTGCCGACGGGCACGAGTTCTCCCGCACCGGCCGTCACCGAGGCGACCAGGTTCTGCAGTTCGGTCGCGTCCCGCGCCGCGACGGTGAAGACGACACGCTCCGTGTAGGACACGTCGAGCACGCTCACTCCGCGGCCCCGCAGTTCCGACTCCACGCGTCCGGCATCACCGTGCCCCACCGCCAGCGTGAACACCTCCCGCCGCTCCCGGGGCACCAGCGTCGCCGCATCGACCGCGACCGCCACCGCACCCGAATACGCCCGGACCAGTCCGCCCGCGCCGAGCTTGATGCCACCGAACCAGCGGGTGACCACCACCGCGACGTTCACCAGATCGCGGTGGTGCAGCACCTGCAGCATCGGCACCCCGGCCGTGCCCCCCGGTTCTCCGTCGTCGCTCGAGCGTTCTGCCCGGTGCGCCGGCTCGTCGCCCACCACGAAGGCCCAGCAATGATGCCGCGCATCGGGATACAGCCGCCGCTGTTCCTCGACGAAGGCGAGCGCGGCGGTGTCCGAGTCGACGCGGCGCAGCACGGCGAGGAACCGGGAGTGCTTGATCTCCGTCTCGGCGACGACGTCCGGTCCGGGCTCGAGGGTGCTGGGCATGGGCACATTCTCGCCGGTGGGGATTCGCCGGATTCGCGGGACTCCTGCCGCCCACCGTGATCGTGCCTAGGCTGGTCGCAGAGCAGCCGACGACTTCAGGAGGAGCGATGACCTACCCAGCAGGCTCGGGAACGGGCCGGTCCGACAACCCGGCAGGCCCCTCGGGGTCGTCGACCGGGGCAGGATCCGGACCCGCCACCCGAGGCGCCTCCGACAAGGTGGTGCCGCTGCTCCTGCCGATTGCCGTGGCGGTGCTGGCGGTGCTGAACTTCCTGCTCGGCCTGGCGCCGTACGTGCGCATCTCCTTCGGCACCCAGGTCGCGCTGTCGTCGTTCGACTTCGGGTTCGCGGTCGTCCCGCTGGCCTTCCTGCTCTTCGGCGGCGCGGCCGCTGCGCTGTCGCTGCTGCCGGGCCAGGATCTGCGCTCCGTCGCAGTGACGGCCTCCGCGGTCGGCTTCGTGGTGTCGCTGTTCCAGCTCTTCCACCTCCCGGACGACACCGGCATCTCCTGGGGCGGGGTGTCCATCCTCGTCCTCGGCTTCCTGCAGACCGCGCTCGCGCTCATGGCGTTGCTCTTCGGGATCGGGATCCTGGTGCCCGGCCAGCGTCGTTCGCCCGCCCAGTCGTTCGGCGGCCAGGGCGGCGGCCAGGGTTACGGCGGGCAGGCTTACGGAGCTCAGGGCTACGGAGCACAGGGTGCCGGTGCGGGGCAGGGTTACGCTCCCGGCGCGACAGCGAGCGGATACGGAACGCCGGGCTCCGGCTACCCGTCCTACCCGTCCGGGTCCTCGGCCTACCCGTCCGGGTCCTCGGCGCAGTACCCCGGCTACCAGCAGCCGCAGTATCCGTCGGGTCAGTACCCGTCGGGCCAGTACCCGTCCGGCCAGTACCCCTCCGGCCAGTACCCGTCCGGCCAGTACCCCTCGGGCCAGTACCCCTCCGGTCAGTATGCCGGGGGCCAGTACCCCGGCACCCAGTACTCGGGGGCGCAGCCGCGTGAGCACTACCCGAGCCCGGACGCCGGCGCCCAGACCGAACACCTGAGCCAGCCGCTGCGCGTCGACCGGCCCCATGCCGAGGGCCAGCACCCCGGACAGCAGGCCTACACCCCGACGGGCGCCCAGGCGTCGTACGGTGCCGGGACTCCGGGTCCGGCCGGTCGGACGGGCGAGCCCGCCGGTGGCGACGTCGACGAGCCGACGGTGCTCGCCCCCCGGGCCGCAGACACCCAGCGGGAGGACACCGACCGTCCCTCGGAGGGCGAGACCGAGCGCACGTCGGACCCGGCGCCGACGCAGGCGTTCCGTCCCGGCGACGAGCCGCGGTGACGGCTCCCGCACATCCTGCGGCGCGCCTGACCGTCCCGATCGTCGCCGGGTGACACTCTCGACACGATGACCTCGACGCTCGGCCGGTCCGACCGGCACACCACCCCGGAAGACACCTCGGTCGAACCGGAGCAGTTGCGAATCCTGCTCGGCACGGCGGCCAAGGTGCCGGCAGTGACCCTCGCGTTGATCGCCACGCTGGTGGTGACCACGATGGTGGCCGCGAGCAGCGACCTGACCGGCATCTACGCGGCCATCGCGGGAAGCTGGCTGGCCCTGCATCAGGTGACCCTGACGATCGACGGGGTATCGCTCGGGGTGCTGCCGCTGCTGCCGACGGCGGTGCTGGTGTGGCTGACCGCTCGAGCCGCACGGTCGGCCACCGACGGTGTCGTCGCGCTCGGTGGCCGTCCGCTCGACCGCCGGAACGCCTCCCGCATCGCGGTGGCCGTTCTCGCCGGTCCGACGGTGATCACGGTGGCGGCACTGATCGTGATCCAGGATGCGGCGAGTGTCCTACCCGTCGTCACCCCCAATCCGGCGTCCGCGCTGGCGTGGGTGACCGCGCTGTACCTGCTCGGGACGGGGCTCGGCATCGGTTCCCGGACCTGGCGGCCGCTGGCGTCCCGCTACGGCGTGCCGAGTTGGCTGGTCGCCGCTGTGCGACCCGCGGCCCGGACGGTGCTGGGAATGTTCGCCGCAGGCGGGGTGGTGACCGTGCTCGCGCTGCTGTGGTCGTGGACCGTGGTCGGTGAGCTGATCGGCCGCGGCGGGGGAGCGGTCGGGGCGCTCGGGCTGACGGTGCTGTCGGTGCTGTACCTGCCCAACGTGCTGATCGGGGCCGCCGCCGTGGTGACCGGCAGCACGGTGCAGTTCGGCGACGTGCACCTGAGCCTGTTCGAGGCGACCGGCGGTGACCTGCCTGCCCTGCCGGTGCTTGCCGTCATCCCACCGGGACCGGCCTCGCCGTTCTGGCCCGTGCTGCTGGCCGTCCCCGCGACGGTGGGCGCCCTCCTCGGTCGGTACGTCGCCCAGTGCCACCTCGAGGCGCGGGCCCGAGGAGAACGAGTGTCGTCCACCGACGCCGCGCTCACGGTGGTTGCTGCAGCGGCACTCGCGGGTGCGACGACCGCGCTGGCCACGTGGGCTGCCGGCGGCCCGCTGGGGGTCTTCGGCGTGGTCGGCGGAAACTGGCGGCTGGCCGGGGTGCTGGTATTCGCGTGGACGGGGCTGCTCGGCCTCGTCACCTCGCAGCTGCTGCTGTGGCGCGAGCGCCGTCTGGCCGCGGCGGACGCCGCCCGGGAGTCGGCCGCCGAGGAAAGGCTCGCCGACGAAAAGCCCGCCGACGAGGATCCCGACGACGAGCCGGCCGAGGTCGAGTCTGCCGAGGAGACTGTCGCCCCGCTCGACGGCGACGTCCGGGAGCTCGAGGCGGCACCGGCCACCGACGTGCTCGACGCCGAGATCGTCGAGGACGACCCCGAGCACGCCCCCACGGACGTCGACGACGCGCCCGTCGTCGACGGCCCGGACAACGAGGACCTCGCGGCCGAACGTCCGGATGTCGTCGACGCGGCGATCGAGGACACGGCCGACGAGCCGGCCCGCCCCGTCGAGAAGGACCGGGAGGCCGGCGCACCGCCGGAGCCCAACGGCGACCTGCCGGAGGGTGCCGCACCCCCCAAGGGCTAGGCTCTACCCGGCCGAGCCTCCGGCCGACCCCTCTCGAGTTCCAGGAGTAGAGCGCTGACTGCCTCGCGTGACCAGCTGCCGCCCACTGTGCCGGCACGGGTCGTCGTCCTCGCTTCGGGCACCGGAAGCCTGCTGCGGTCGCTGATCGACGCCACGCACACGGACGGATATCCCGCCCGGATCGTCGCCGTCGGAGTGGACCGCGAGTGTGCCGCCGAGGGGCATGCTGAGGCCGCCGGCATTCCCCACGTCCGCGTCCCGCTGCGCGAGCACCCGGACCGGGCCGCCTGGGACCGCGCCCTGACCGACGCCGTCGCCGCGCACGAGCCGGACCTGGTGGTCTCGGCCGGTTTCATGAAGATCCTGGGACCGGTCTTCCTGGACCGGTTCGGCGGCCGCATCGTCAACACCCATCCGGCGCTGCTGCCGGCGTTCCCGGGCGCACATGCCGTGCCGGACGCCCTCGCCTACGGGGTGAAGGTCACCGGGTCGACCGTGCACCTGGTCGACGCGGGTATCGACACCGGCCCCATCCTGGCGCAGGAACCCGTGCCGGTCCTCGACGACGACGACGAGGCCACCCTGCACGAACGCATCAAGGTTGTGGAGCGACGACTGCTGGCCGACGTGGTCGCCGCCGTCGCCACCCGTGGAGTTGTATCCGATGGACGAAAGGCCGTGATCCCCAGTGACCGAACGTAAGGCTGTGCGACGTGCACTCGTCAGCGTCTACGACAAGACCGGTTTGGTCGAACTGGCGGCGGGCCTGCACGAGGCGGGTGTCGCGCTGGTCTCCACCGGCTCCACTGCGGCCACCATCGCCGGCGCCGGAATCCCCGTCACCAAGGTGGAGGATCTCACCGGCTTCCCCGAGTGTCTCGAGGGGCGGGTCAAGACGCTGCACCCGCGGGTGCACGCCGGCATCCTCGCCGACACGCGCAAGCAGGACCACCTCGATCAGCTCGCCGAACTCGGCGTCGAGGCGTTCGAACTGGTCGTGGTGAACCTGTACCCGTTCACGCAGACCGTCGCCTCCGGTGCCACCCCCGACGAGTGCGTCGAGCAGATCGACATCGGCGGCCCGTCCATGGTGCGTGCCGCCGCGAAGAACCACCCGTCGGTCGCGGTGGTCGTCGACCCCGCCCGGTACGACGACGTGCTCGACGCCGTCAAGGGTGGCGGGTTCACCCTGCCACAGCGTAAAGCCCTTGCCGCCCAGGCATTCCAGCACACCGCCGCCTACGACGTAGCGGTCGCGAGCTGGATGAACGCCGGTTACGCCGCCGGGGAGGCCGACGCCGCCGAGCAGTTCCCGGCGTGGGCCGGTGCCACGTGGGAACGCGCGGCTGTGCTGCGTTACGGCGAGAACCCGCACCAGGCGGCGGCGCTCTACGTGAACGAGGCCGGCGAGCCGGGCCTGGCGCGGGCCGAGCAGTTCCACGGCAAGGAGATGTCGTACAACAACTATCAGGATGCCGACGCGGCCTGGCGTGCCGCGCACGATCACGACCGGCCGTGCGTTGCGATCATCAAGCACGCCAACCCGTGTGGGATCGCGGTCGCGGAGACCGTCGCCGAGGCGCACCGCAAGGCGCACGAGTGCGATCCGGTGAGCGCGTTCGGCGGGGTGATCGCCGTCAACCGTGAAGTGAGCGTGGCGATGGCCGAGCAGGTCGCCGAGATCTTCACCGAGGTGATCATCGCCCCCGGGTACGCGGACGGCGCTGTCGAGGTGCTCAGCCGCAAGAAGAACATTCGCATTCTGCGGGCCGACTCGCCGCAGGCGGCGCAGATCGAGCTGCGGCAGATCTCCGGCGGAATGCTGCTGCAGGAGCGCGACACCCTCGCCGCGCCGGGCGATTCGGCCGCGAACTGGGAGCTGGCCTGCGGCGAGGCCGCCGACGCCGAAACCCTCGCGGATCTCGAGTTCGCGTGGCGTGCCTGCCGGGCCGTGAAGTCCAACGCGATCCTGCTCGCCGCAGGCGGCGCCACCGTCGGTGTCGGCATGGGTCAGGTCAATCGGGTGGACTCCGCCCGGCTCGCCGTCTCCCGCGCCGGGGACCGGGTCGTCGGATCCGTCGCCGCATCCGACGCGTTCTTCCCGTTCGCGGACGGCCTGCAGGTGCTCACCGAGGCCGGTGTGCGGGCCATCGTGCAGCCGGGCGGTTCGGTGCGCGACAACGAGGTCATCGAGGCCGCTCGCGAGGCCGGCGTGACCCTGTACCTCACCGGCGCACGCCACTTCGCGCACTGAGCGACGCCGGTCGCCGCACGCACTGAGCAGCGACGCCAGTCGCCCGCACGCGCCCGTCAGGCCGCGTGCGGGTGCCCGGTCGCCGGGCGGGTGACCATCCGCGGCGTGGCGTCGCGGGCGTCGGAGATGACCAGCCGGGCGGCGCCGCGGTCGAGCAGTTCGCGGATGAGGTCCGCTGCGGCCGCAGCCTGTTCGGTGCCGACGTGGCTCAGGTCGATCGTGATGGCGTGACCGGTGAGATCGTCGGGCAGGTCCTTGGGGACGGCGCCGGTGGCGCCGAGTCGCAGTTTCATCGTGTTCTCCTCTTACTGGACAAGATCGGTATATGGGGAAAAGAAAGGGCACCCGAGGCGATGTGCCCGGGTGCCCGAGAAGGAGTCGGTCGAGTCGTCGACTCATTCCCGGGGTCGCCACTTGGCGAAGTGGAAGTGCGCGTAGGTGTGTCGGCACCAGCTGGGTACGGCAATGCGCATCGACTTCGCCGCGATGACCTTGTCGTCTCGCATCGGACCGTACCTTTCTCGTGTGTTCCTACGGGTTAACCGGACACCATACCCGAGTTACGCGAATCTGACATCTCTTGTTTTCGGCCCATCTCGGGCGGCGGGTCAGAGCTTGGCGAGCCATGCCTCGAAGCCGCGGGTGAACTCGTCCGAGAAGGGCAGGTCGGCGATGTAGTCGGCGCCGGTGGACTGCTGGTCGCCGATGTCCTTGAGTACGTGGTTGGCCCGGTGCAGGCGCAGCGACGTCAGGTTCGTGTGCACGAGCGCCGAGTCGAGGGCGTCGACGTCCTCGACCCGCACCTGGATGTCCTTCGCCGAGACGCTGGTCAGTACCGGAAGCCCGCCCTCGAGCTGGGCCGCGAGCATCCGCGGATCGAGCGAGTCCTCCTCGGCGAGGGCCTTGGCATTGGCCGAGACCAGACCGGCGTTGCGCAGCGGCTCGGGCAGGGTGTCGCTGAGGGTGCCGTCGGCGCGCAGCGATTCCACGGCCTCGGCGAGGGCCAGGCGCAGTTCGTCGGCGATCTGGATCGGGAGCTGACCGGCATCGACGACCGCGTCGAGCTGGGCGTCGATCTGGGCGGTGAGCAGGTCCAGCAGACGCACGGCCAAGGGCTCGAGCAGCGCGATGCCTGCGACGGGCGCACCGGCGTCGGCGAGGGTGAGGGCGATGAGTGCGCCCTCGCTGTGCCCGACCACGTAGAGCCGTTCGGCGTCGATGCCCGGCTGCGCGGCGAGGAACCGGAGGCCGTCCGTGGCGGCGTCGATGAACGTGGAGAAACCGAGGTCGGCGACGTCGGCGACGTCGTACGGGCCGAGGCCGGTGGCGCCGCTGCCGAGCTTGTCGTAGCGCAGGCTCGCGAAGCCGTTGCGCTCGAGCACGTCGGCGAGGTGCCGCAGGGTGCCGATCGGGCCGGGCAGCAGCGCACTGTCGCCGTTGCGATCGGTGGGACCGCTGCCGGCGAGAAGCAGCACGGCGGGGACGTTCCCGTCGCTCGCGGCGGGCACGCGCAGACTGCCGTGCAGGGTCACGTCGCCACTGGAGAAGGAGATCTCGGTGTCCGCCATGCCGTTGTGTCTATCAGAACCGGTTGTGTCCATCGGAACCGGTCAGCCCGTCCGCAGGCGGCTCAGCCGTCGATACCCGCGGTGGACGGCCCACGCGAAGCCCGCGAGGAGGGGCACGACGAGCAGCGGGACGACGAGCGCGATCAGCGACGTGACGAACGACAGTAGATCGTCGAGCAGCGACAGCGCCGGGTTGCCGAGTCCCGCGGTGGTGACCGTGCTCGCCGCACGGGTGCCGGTCTGCACCGTGCTCACCGCCATCGCGGCCGGGGCGCCGACGACGATGCCGGCGAGAGCGGCCATCGCCGGGTCGAGATCGGCGAACGCCGCCCAGGCGGCCAGCGCGCCCGCGACGGGCCGTACGACGGTGGCGACGGCCGAGAGGACGTTGTCGACGAGGGGAACGAGGTCGGCGCCGATCTCGACGACGGTGGCGATCGCCAGGGCGACGAGCGCGCCCGTCGACCCGACCCACTGCATCGACTCGTTGAGCGCGATGCCGAACAGGCCGAAGTGCACTGCGGTCCCGAGCATCAGCAGCGGGAGAAACGTGCGCAGGCCGGTGGCGGCAGCCAGTCCGAGTCCCAGCAGTGCCGCGAGGAGCCAGGTGTCCATGGCGGGAGTCTAGGGATCGGGGCCGACAACGCACCCAGGCACGGCCGGATCCGGGAAGGTCTGCCGGTCGGGGGCGGTTCCCGGGCGGGGCGCCCCCGCGGCTGCAGGTGCCGAAATCACCGAACGCTCGTACCTTGGGAGGGGTGACGTCACCCACAATCAGGCCGTCCACCGTCGGCGAGCTGCGTGCCTCGGGACACGAGCACCGCTCCGTCAAGGACGAGATCCGGCAGAACCTGCTCGCCGCCCTGCGCGACGGCATCGACCCGTGGCCGGGCATCGTCGGCTTCGACGACACCGTCGTTCCGCAACTCGAACGTGCGCTGCTCGCGGGCCACGACGTGGTGCTGCTCGGTGAACGCGGGCAGGGCAAGACCCGGTTGCTGCGCACCCTGCCCCTGCTGCTCGACGAGTGGACTCCGGTGATCGCCGGTTCCGAACTCGGCGAGCACCCTTACGACCCGATCACCCCGGCTTCGATCCGCCGCGCCGCCGAACTCGGCGACGACCTGCCCGTCGCCTGGCGGCACCGCAGCGAACGTTATGCCGAGAAGCTCGCCACTCCCGACACCTCCGTCGCCGACCTGGTCGGCGACGTCGACCCCGTCAAGGTCGCCGAGGGTCGCAGCCTCGGAGACCCCGAGACCATCCACTTCGGTCTCGTGCCGCGCGCCCACCGCGGCATCGTCGCCGTCAACGAGCTGCCCGACCTCGCCGAGCGCATCCAGGTCTCGCTCCTCAACGTCATGGAGGAGCGCGACATCCAGGTGCGCGGCTACACGCTGCGGCTCCCGCTCGACGTCCTGCTCGTCGCCAGCGCCAATCCGGAGGACTACACCAACCGCGGCCGGATCATCACCCCGCTCAAGGACCGGTTCGGCGCCGAGATCCGGACCCACTACCCGACGCAACTCGACGACGAGATCGCCGTCATCGAGCAGGAGGCTCGACTGCAGGCCCGGGTCCCGGACTTCCTGCTCGAGATCCTCGCCCGCTTCACCCGCCTGCTGCGTGAATCCACGTCGGTGGACCAGCGTTCCGGTGTGTCGGCGCGCTTCGCCGTCGCCGGCGCGGAGACCGTCGCGGCTGCGGCGATGCGTCGCGGCGCCGTGCTCGGCGAGGCCGACCCCGTCGCACGTCCCGTCGACCTCGGCACCGTCGTGGAGGTGCTGCGGGGCAAGGTCGAGTTCGAATCCGGCGAGGAGGGAAGGGAATTCGAGGTCCTCGATCATCTCCTGCGGCGGGCCACCGCGGACGCCGCCCGCACCCGGCTGGCCGGGGTCAACCTCGGCCCTCTCGTCACCGCCGTCGAGCAGGGACAGCCGGTGGTGACCGGGGAACGGATCACCGCCAAGGCGCTGCTGGACGAACTGCCCGACCTGCCCGTCCTCGACGTCGTCGCCGAGCGGCTCGGCGCGGAGGACATCGGAACGCGGGCTGCCGCCGCCGAACTGGCCCTCGAGGGCCTCTACCTCGCGCGGCGGATCGCCAAGCACGCCGACGACGACGGCGCCGCGGTGTACTCCTGATGAGCCGGGGCGCACGGTACGGGCCCTACGACGGTGGCGACCCGCTCGCTCCGCCGGTGGATCTGCGTGAGGCCCTCGCCGCTATCGGGGAGGACGTGCTGGCCGGCAGTTCGCCGCGACGTGCGCTGCGGGAACTGCTGCGTCGCGGGCACGGAACCATGCGCGGCCTGGACCGACTTGCGGCACAAGCGAACCGACGTCGCCGGGAACTACTGGACCGGACGAACCTCGACGGCACGCTGCGCGAGGTGCGCGAACTGCTCGACCGGGCCGTGCTCGAGGAACGCAAGGCCCTCGCACGCGCACTCGACGACGACGCCCGGTTCGCGGAGATGCGGATCGAGGAACTGCCCGCCTCCACCGCGCAGGCGGTGCAGGAACTCGCCGACTACGCCTGGCGCAGCCCCCAGGCCAGGGAGGACTACGACAAGATCCGTGACCTGCTCGGCCGGGAGATGCTCGACCAGCGGTTCGCCGGGATGAAGGAGGCCCTCGAAGGCGCAACCGACGAGGACCGCGAGCGGGTGAACCGCATGCTCGAGGATCTGAACGATCTGCTGGACAAGCATTCCCGCGGGGAGGACACCGAGGAGGACTTCGAGCGGTTCATGGCCGCCCACGGCGACTTCTTCCCGGAGAACCCCCGCAACGTGGAGGAACTGCTCGACTCGCTGGCCCAGCGGGCGGCGGCGGCGCAGCGCCTGCGCAACTCGCTCAGCCAGGAACAACGCGACGAACTGGACGCCCTCGCCCAGCAGGCGTTCGGGTCGCCGAGCCTGATGTCGCAGCTCGACCGCCTCGACTCGCACCTGCGAGCTGCCCGCCCCGGGGAGGACTGGACCGGGTCGGAGCGGTTCCGTGGGGAGCAGGGCATGGGCCTGGGCGAAGCGACGGGGGCGCTGCAGGACGTGGCCGAACTCGACGCGCTCGCCGAGCAGCTCTCCCAGCAGTACGCCGGCGCCTCCCTCGACGACATCGACCTCGACGCGCTGGCCCGTCAGCTCGGCGAGGAGGCCGCGGCCGATGCGCGCACGCTCGCGCAGCTCGAGAAGGAACTGCAGCGGCAGGGGTTCTTCGACCGCGGTGCCGACGGACAGTGGCGCCTGTCGCCGAAGGCGATGCGCGAACTCGGCCGGACCGCGCTGCGTGACGTCATGGACCAGCTGTCCACCCGGGGCGGGCAACGCGAGACCCGCCGGGCGGGGGCCACCGGTGAGCCCACCGGGGCGTCGCGCCCGTGGGAGTTCGGCGACACCGAGCCGTGGGACGTCGTGCGCACCCTCACCAATGCGACCCTGCGCGCTCCCGCGCGCATCCCGGTGCGGATCGATGTCACCGACGTCGAGGTCGTCGAGACGGAGCAGCGCACCCAGGCTGCGGTGGCGCTGCTGGTGGACACGTCGTTCTCGATGGTGATGGACGGCCGGTGGGTGCCGATGAAGCGCACGGCCCTGGCTCTCAACCACCTGGTCTCGACCCGGTTCCGCGGAGATGCGCTGCAGCTGATCGCGTTCGGCCGGCACGCCCGCGTCGTCACCGCCTCCGAACTCGCCGGCCTGGACGGAGTGTACGAGCAGGGCACGAACCTGCACCACGCGTTGATGCTGGCCGGCCGGCACCTGCGCCGGCATTCCAATGCCCAGCCGGTGGTGCTGGTGGTCACCGACGGTGAGCCCACCGCGCATCTCGAGGCGGACGGATACGCGGCGTTCGACTATCCACCCAGCGCCCGCACACTCGGGATGACGGTCCGGGAACTCGATCATCTCGCCCGCGTCGGGGCGCACGTGACGATCTTCCGGCTCGGCGACGATCCGGGGCTGGCGCGGATCGTCGACCGGATGGCCCGCCGGGTCGGTGGACGGGTCGTCGCGCCGGACGTCGACGGCCTTGGGGCCGCCGTCGTGGGCGACTACGTGCGGCTGCGCCGCCGCTGACCCGCCCCGTGCGCGATTCCGGTAGTGGGAACTACCGAAAGCGCGCACGGGGGGTCTAGGGGCGCAGCGCCCGCCACGTGCTGACGGCGGCGGCCGAGAGCAGTCCCGCGGTCACCAGGAACACCGAGGCGGTGCCGGCGACGCCGGCGATCGCGCCGGCCGCCAACGGCACCGACACCTGGCCGAGACGGTTGCCGGTGAGGCGCACCGCGAGCGCCGACGCCCGGTCCGCCGGTGCCACCAGTTCGACGACCCACGTCATGGTCAGCGGCTGCCCGAAACCCCAGAAGGCGCCGCAGATCGCCAGCAGTGTCCCCATCGCCCACGGGTTCGGCAGGAACGGCAGTGCCGCGACGGGCAGGGCCGTGCATGCCGTCGCCGACAGCAGCAGACGTCGCCGCGGAATCGTCCGCAGCGCCCACGGCAGGACC
The DNA here is from genome assembly GCF_057367935.1 of Rhodococcus sp. NS-SX18. Lineage (NCBI taxonomy): Bacteria > Bacillati > Actinomycetota > Actinomycetes > Mycobacteriales > Nocardiaceae > Rhodococcus > Rhodococcus sp. NS-SX18. Next base: position 1,326,265 of record NZ_CM170633.1, read on the forward strand.
GCACGCGAGACGATCGACGCGACGGTGCGGGCGGTGAGCAGGGCCGACACCAGCAGCACCCCGAAGCCGAATTCCTCACCGAGCAGCGGCAGGTACGCGACGACGAGGTCGACGGACGCCAGCACGACGAGGCTGGAGAACATCGCGGGCTTCATCCCGCGCGTGCCCAGCATCGACAGCACGGACTGCGGGGGCGCGTCGCCCGGAGTGCGACCGGAGCCGGGCGGTTCGCGCAGGCCGACGACGAACGGCAGGGCCGCCGCGGCGAGGACCGTCATCACCAGCAACGCCGGGGTGGTCTCGACGGTGTCCCCGTTGCTCGCCGCAGCGATCATGCCGGCGAGCGGCACCCCGATCGCCTGGCCCACCGACACTCCCAGGGTGATGCCCGCAAAACCGCGGTCGAGTTCACCCGGCGGCGACAGGATCGACACGAACGCCTGTCCGGACACCGTCACCAGAAGCTGACCCAGACCCAGGACGGTGTTGCCGAGACCGAGGATCCACAGGTCCGGGCTGAGTGCGATGATCAGCGCACCGGCCACCGACACCACGACACCGCCCCGGAGAATCCCGGCCGCGTGCCGGCGGTCGACGGCCCGGCCGAGCTGTACCGCCAGTACCAGCGGGACGAGAGCGAACAGGGCCGTCACTACGCCGATCACGGCCGCGTCGCCGCCGAGGGCGAGCACGCGGTAGGAGACGAGGACGCGCACCGACTGGAACGTCGCGTGCAGCAGTGCCGTCGCCGTGCACAGGAGCAGCAGCCAGTGCCGGGGGGTGCGGGACATCGCTCAGCCCTCCGTCACGATCCGGCCGGCCAGCGGTGCCTGCAGCGTCAGCTCGAGTACACCGGTGACGGCGATCATGATGCACGCCCGGTCCACCGCCTCGGGCAGGGTGCCGCCACGCAGCGCCACCGTGACGGCGGTGTCGGACTCGGTGACGGTGGCGTCGACCCCGAAACACGCGGGTGTGCCGGTCTCGAAGTGGACGGCGATGCGGTCGTCGTCCACGCGGGTCCACGAGCGTACCGGGATCGGGTGCGGCTCGACGAGGTCGTCGCGGGCGGTGAAGACCGTCGCACCCGCCGGCGTCGGTTCCTCCGGTAGCACGGGGACGTCGGCGCCACCCCGACCGCACGCGCCCGCCAGGACGCAGCACCCGGCGAGCACCAGCAATCGCATGGGCCTCGGCCCAGTCGCGCCCGTCATGCGAGAAGTGCGGCGACGACGCCGATCGCGGGGATCGAGGCGAGCGTGGTGACCAGCGCGGCGTCGCGGGCGAGCACCATGCCGCGGCCGTAGCGGCTCGCGTAGACGAAGACGTTCTGTGCGGTCGGCAGCGTCGCGACCACGACGATCGCGAAGAGCTCGTGCCCGTCCAGGCCCATCAGGTACCGGGCCATGACGTAGGCGAGGACGGGCTGCACCACGATCTTGAGCACCGACGCGAGCGCGATGTCGCGGCGCGGGCTGGTGCCCTTCTCGAGCACCCGCACCCCCTGGAGCGACAGGCCGAATGCGAGCAGGGCACCCGGTACCGAGGCGCCGCCGAGGAGGTGGAACGGCTGCATCAGCGCGGCAGGCGGCGTCCAGCCGGCGACGGCGACGGCGAGCCCGGCCGCGCCCGCCAGCACGATCGGGTTCTTGAACGGGGCGGTGATCGTCTCCCGTCGTGACGCGCCGGGGCGCATCGTCGACAGGTCCAGCATGGTCAGGGCGATGGGGGAGAACAGCACGATCTGGAACAGCAGCAGGGGCGCGACGAACGAGGCGTCGCCGAGGACGAACACCGCGATCGGAATACCGAGGTTGGCCGAGTTGACGTAGGAGGCGGCGAGCGCGCCGATCGTCAGTTCCGGCAGCGGCCGGCGTAGCCACAGCTTCGCGAGGACGAGGTAGAGCGCCGCGACGGCGAACGCGGTGGCTGCGGCGACGTACAGGGTGGGGGAGAAGATCACCGACAGGTCGGAGGTGGCCAGCGAGTCGAACAGCAGCGCGGGGGTGGCGACGAAGAACACCATCCGGCTGAGCACGAACTGGGCCTCGGGTCCGAGCGTGCCCGTCCGGCCGAGCGCGAATCCGATCGCGATGATCACGAAGATGACGCTGAATCCCGCGATCACGCCCGACACCGATACAACCCTTCGAAAGCACACGATATGCAGGCGCTGCACGCCAGACCGAGAACCTTACCGGTGGTAACGGCACCGCTGCGCACCGGGCGGGCCGGTCCCGTGGTGCCGCCCGGCGGTGCGACGAGGTGAGCGGGAGTCCGGCAGGGCATTGCAGCCGGAAGTCTGCAATGCTGAAAAAATGCCGACCGACCCGATTGTTCATCTCCCGGCCAATGTCATCGCGCTCGCCCAGCATCCGCGCTATCAGCATGCGGACTGGACGATGTCGGAGCGGCTCGTACGGCGGCAGGAGCTGGTCCTGCAGCATCTCGGCGTCTGGAGCGACGACGGTTCCTGAGGTGTGCCGGCCCCGCTGTGCTCAGGGCGTCACGGTGGCGACGAACGTCATCCGGTCCCCGCGGTAGAGCGAGCGTCGCTGCTCGATCGGGGTGTCGTGCTGGTCGTAGGAGACCCGGTTGAGCAGCAGCATGGGTGTGCGGATGTCGGCGTCGAGGAGTGCCGCCTCGCGGGCGTCGGGCAGGGTGGTCTCGATGTACTCGACCGCGCGCGCGAAGGTGATGCCGCGCGCACGGATCGCCGCATACAGCGACGACGTGGAGTCGAAGCTGTCGGCGAGTCCCGGGAAGCGCGCGGCGGGCAGGCGGGTCCGCTCCAGTCCGACGCGGACGCCGTCGGTGAGCAGGACGCGTTCGAGTTCGAGCACGGGATCGCCGACGGCGATCGCGAGTACCGCGGCGAGGTCGGGGTCGGCCGCGAGGTCGGTCCAGCCGACGAGTAGGCGCCCCGCGCTGCGGCCCTCCGCGAGCGCGGCCTCGGTGTAGGAGCCGATGATCAGCGGTTGCAGGATCTTCGGTTTCGCGACGACCGTGCCCCGGCCCCGGCGTTCGATGCGCCCGTCGACGAGAAGCTCGCGCAGTGCCTGACGGACGGTCTCCCGGGCCACGTCGAACCGGGTGGCGAGTTCGCGCTCGGAGGGCACCGGGTCGCCGACGGAGAGCTCGTCGAGCAGGGCGTCGACTCGGTGCCGCACGATCTGATGCTTGGGGACCCGGGTCTCGCGGGCGGTTGCCGTCACACTCGAAGCGTACCGGATTCTGGTCTATACCAATCGTTCACCGCCCGTTCGCCTGACGTCCCCTCATTGGTCTAGACCATCGGTCAGGCTCGGGGCATGCGAATCCTGATCATCGGCGGCGGCATCCTGGGAACCGCCCACGCCGACGCCGCCGTCCGCCGCGGGCACGACGTCGTTCACCTCGAACGTGAACCGGAAGCCCGCGGCGCCACCGTCCGCAACTTCGGTCTCGTGTGGGTCTCCGGGCGCACCGAGAGCGAACTGACCGCCACCCTGCGCTCCCGCGAACTGTGGGCCGACCTCGGCGCCCGCGTCCCCGGCATCGGTTTCCGGGCGAACGGGTCGATCACCCTCCTTCGCAGCGACGCCGAGGTGGCCGTCGCCCGGGAGGCGGCCGGCCGCGCCGACGCCCGCCAGCGGGGCTTCACCCTGCTCGAGCCCGAGGCGGTCCGCCGGCTCAATCCCGCCCTGCGCGGCAAGTTCGTCGCCGGCCTGCACTGCAGCACCGACGCCGCCGTCGAATCCCGTGTCGCCCTGCCCGCGATCCGGTGGCATCTGACCACTTCCGGGCGCTACAGCTTCCGCCCCGGGACCGAGGCCCGCACCGTGACCCGCACCGCCCACGGGACGGTGCAGGTGCGCGACGACCACGGCACCGTCCACGAGACCGACCTCGTGCTCGTGTGCCCCGGAGCGACCCTGTCCGGTCTCGCCCGCGAACTCGGCGGCGACCTGCCCCTGCGCCGCGTGCGCCTGCAAATGATGCAGACCGCCCCGCTGGGGGAGACGCTCACCACGTCCGTTGCCGACGGCGACAGCCTGCGGTACTATCCGGGCTTCGCCGGGGCCGCCCTGGAGGAGCTGAAGGCGCGCGAACCGCAGGCGCTCACCGCCGAGCAGCACCGCATGCAGCTGCTGTGTGTGCAGCGCCTGGACGGCGGGCTCACGCTCGGCGACACCCACGAGTACGACGAACCGTTCGCCTTCGACGTCGACGAGTCACCGTACGAGCACCTCGTCACCGTCACCGAGGAGCTGCTCGGGCACCGGCTCCCCCCGGTCGTGCGGCGCTGGGCCGGGGTCTACAGCCAGTGCCTGGATCCCACCGAACTCGTCCACCGTGCCCGGGTCGACGACGACGTCTGGATCGTCGCCGGGCCGGGCGGCCGCGGCATGACCCTCGGCCCCTACCTCGGCGAGCAGACCGCCGACCTCCTGAACCTCTGAACGAACCCTCCCGCAACGATTCCGGAGCAACCATGACTGTCATCCGCCTGGCCGTGCTCGACATGGCCGGCACCACTGTCGCCGACGGAGGCCTCGTCCTGCGCGCCTTCGACGCGGCCGCCACCAGCGTCGGACTACCCGCCGACGGACCCGAACGCGACGCCGCCCGGCGCTACGTCCTCGACACCATGGGCCAGTCGAAGATCGTCGTCTTCCGCGCCCTGTTCGGGAGCGAGGAACGGGCCCACGCCGCCAACGAAGCCTTCGAACGTGCCTACGAACGCTTCGTCGGCGCCGGCGACGTCACCGCGATCCCCGGTGCGGAGGAAGCGATCACCCGTCTCCGCGACGGCGGCATCAAGGTCGCGCTCACCACAGGATTCAGCCGCAGCACCCAGGACCGTCTGCTCGCGGCGCTCGGGTGGCAGGACCTTGCGGACCTCGCCCTGGTTCCGGCCGACGCCGGACGCGGCCGGCCCTACCCCGACATGATCCTCGCGGCCCTGCTGCGGACCGGGACCGACGATGTCCGCGACGTCGCCGTCGTCGGCGACACCGCGGGTGATGTCCTCTCCGGTCGCCGCGCCGGGGCGTCCGTCGTCGCCGGAACCCGCACCGGCGCACACGACGAGGCGATCCTGCGCGACGCAGGCGCCACCCACGTCCTCGACTCCGTCGCCGACCTGCCCGATCTCCTCCTTTCCGTCTGACCCGACACCCCGAGGATCCTCATGCACTCCCCCCTGTTCCGCCGCGCCACCGCGGCCACCGCCCTCGCTGCCGGGCTCGCCGTCACGCTGACCGCCTGCGGCGGCTCCGACCCCGACGCCGTCAACGCTCGAGGATTTCCCGAAACGCTCACCCTCGCCGCGATTCCGGCCGAGAACTCGGCCGATCTGCAGGCGAGCTACGATCCGCTCATCGCGCTGCTCGAGCAGGAGACCGGCTCGGAGGTCGAGTTCATCCAGGCCTCCGACTACGCCGGTGTGGTCGAGGGCATTATCGCCGGCAACGTCGACCTCGCATTCTTCGGTCCGTTCGCGTACGTCGTCGCCGGCGTCAACGGCGCCGACGTCACCCCGCTCGGGGCAGTCGTGCAGGAGGCCGGCGGCGAGGCCGGCTACCGGTCCTACGGTCTGACCCGCGCCGACAACGCCGACATCAACCGCATCGAGGATTTCGGGGGCAAGAGCGTCTGCTTCGTCGACCCCGGATCGACCTCCGGATTCCTCTACCCCACAGCGGGTCTCATCGAAGCGGGCGTCATCGCCTCCGGAACCGAGCAGGCCGTCGCCGCAGGGGTGGAGCCGGTGTACGCCGGCGGCCACGACGCATCCGCGCTCGCCGTCGCCGCCGGCGACTGCGACGCCGGTTTCGCGTTCGACACGATGGTCGACGAGACCATGATCGCCAGCGGCGACCTGAAGGAAGGCGAGCTGAAGAAGGTCTGGGAGTCCGAGACGATCGCAGGCTCGCTGTTCGTCGCGAACAACTCCCTCGGCGCAGACACCGTCGATCGGCTCCGCACGGTCTTCGTCGACAAGGCCAACGCCGACTACATGCGCGCCCAGGGCTTCTGTGCGGGCGAGTGCCGGATCACCGACGAGCGTGCATGGGGCGTCGTTCCCGCCACCGACGCGGACTACGACGGCGTCCGCGAGGTCTGCACGCTGACCGAATCCGACAAGTGCAAGGGCTGACATGACCACCGACCATCCCGTCGCCGGTGACGACGTCGTCGTCTCCGCTCGTCGCGTCGTCAAGAAGTTCGGCGACACCGTCGCACTCGGCGGCGTCGACCTCGAGGTCCGCCGCAGCGAACTCGTCGTGCTGCTGGGCCTGTCGGGTTCCGGCAAATCGACGCTACTGCGCTGTCTCAACGGCCTGCACCCGACCACCGACGGCGCGGTCACCGTGAACGGCACCCGCGTCGATCTCGCCTCCCGCGCCGAACTGCGTGCCCTGCGGCGCGACGTCGGCTTCGTCTTCCAGCACTTCAACCTCGTCGGCCGGCTCAGCTGTCTCGAGAACGTCCTGATCGGCGGCGTCGGCCGGCTGCGCCTGCCGCGCTACGGAAAATCGACATACCCGAAGCGGATGCGCACCGAGGCGCTCGCCCACCTCGATCGGGTGGGATTGGCGGAACTCGCCGACCGTCGCGCCGATACGCTCTCCGGCGGTCAGCAGCAGCGAGTCGCGATCGCCCGCACCCTCATGCAGCAGCCCACGGTGCTGCTCGCCGACGAACCCGTCGCCTCCCTGGATCCGGAGAACGCCGGTGTCGTCATGGATCTGCTCTTCCGGGTCTGCATGGAGGACAAGCTCACCGTGCTGTGCACGCTGCACCAGGTGGATCTCGCCCTCGGCTGGGCGCACCGCGTGATCGGCCTGCGCGGCGGCGAGAAGGTGCTCGATCGCCCGGCCGTGGGACTTTCCCGGGAGGACGCCATGGAGATCTATCGGCGAGTCGACCCAGCCGACGCGACGATCGCAACGGCCGCGACATCATGACCGTGCTCGAAGCGCCACCGGCGCCGACCCGGCCCGCCCCGGCGTCGGAGTCGGTGGCGCGTCGCCGGATACTGGTGGGCTGCTCGGCTGCCGCCCTACTCCTGACGCTGGTGTCCGCCTGGTACATCGACTTCGCCCCGGCCACTCTCGTCGACGGTGTCGATGCGGTCGCCGATCTGCTCGAGCGGATGCTGCCGCCCACGGTCGACGACCCCGGCCGCATCTGGACACTCGCGCTCGACACGCTGCTGATGGCGGTGCTGGGTACCGTCCTCGCGGCGGTGGCGTCGGTGCCCCTGGCCTTCCTTGCGGCGCGCAACACCAGCCCGCATCCCGTGGTGTACACGATCTCCCGCGGCGTCATCACGTTCTGCCGGGCCGTGCCCGACCTGCTGTTCGCGGTGCTGCTGGTGCGTGCTCTCGGCATCGGCGTGCTCCCGGGGGTGCTCGCCCTGGCGCTGCACTCGATCGGCATGCTCGGCAAGCTGTTCGCCGACGCGATCGAGCAGACCGACCCCGGACCTCGAGAGGCGGTGCGCGCCACCGGCGTCGGATACGTCCGGGAGATGATCAACGCTGTCGTACCGCAGGTGGTGCCCGCGTGGACCGGCACGTTCGTCTACCGCATCGACATCAACCTGCGTACCTCCGTCGTCCTCGGTTTCGTCGGCGCCGGCGGCATCGGCTTCGCGCTGCAGGACGCTCTGCGCGGCCTGGTGTACCCCCGGGCACTGGGCATCGTCTGTGTGATTCTGGTGATCATCGCCGCGATGGAGGTCGTCGCGATCGTCGTCCGGCGTGCCCTGCTCGCCCCGGCACGTCCCGATCCCCGGCGCGAGCGCGCATCCCGGCTCCTCTTCTCCGGAATCGTGCTCGGGGCGAGCCTCGGCGCCCTGATCGTCCTGCGCATCGATCCACGCACACTGTTCACGTGGCCCGCAGCGGCGTTCGACGTGTTCGGTCGGTTGCTGCCACCGGACTTCGGTGCGGTGGGGGACGCGCTCGTCGATGCGGTGCTGCAGACCCTCGCGATCGGTGTCGTCGCCACGGCCGTCGGTGCAGTACTGTCGCTACCGTTCGGAATCCTGGCCGCGCGCAACGTCTCTCCGACTCCGGCACTCTACTGGTTCGCCCGCACGGTGATTCTCGTCGTCCGCGCCGTACCCGAACTCGTCCTCGCGGTGATCTTCGTGGCGGCCATCGGGCTCGGTCCGGTAGCAGGGGCGTGCGCACTCGCACTCGGCTCGATCGGATTCCTCGGCAAACTCGTGGCGGACGCGGTCGAGGAGATCGATCCCGGACCGATCGAAGCCGTGCGTGCGACCGGGGGCGGATGGTGGAAATCGTTGCTGTCCGCGGTGATTCCGCAAGCGCTTCCGTCGATCATCGGCTCGGGCCTGTACCTGCTCGACGTCAACATCCGCACCTCGACGATCCTCGGCATCGTCGGTGCCGGCGGCGTCGGCTTCCTGCTGTTCGAGGCGATCCGCACGCTGAACTTCGAATTCGCCGGTGCGATCGTGCTCATCGTGTTCGCCGTCGTCTTCGTGATCGAAAGGGTGTCGGGATGGATCCGGTCGCTGGTGGTCTGACCCGCGCAGCCGTGTGGACGGGCGCCGGCGTCGACATGCGCGACGTCGCCGTCCCGCGTCTCGGTGCCCGCGAACTGCTGGTACGGGTCCGGCTCGCGACCGTGTGCGGCAGCGACCTGCACACCGTCACCGGACGGCGACCCGGGCCGCGGCCGTCGGTGCTGGGCCACGAAGCCGTCGGCGACGTCGTCGCCGCCGGCCCCGGTGCGGGGACCGTCGTCGGCGCGCGGATCGTATGGACCGTCACGGCCTCGTGCGGTGCGTGCGACAGGTGTGAGTCCGGACGGAGCGCCAAGTGCCGGTCCCTCCGCAAGGTGGGGCACGAACCTTTCGACGGCGCATGGGCGTTGTCCGGCGCCTACGCCCGCTACATCGTGCTGCCGGCCGGGGTGGGCGTGGTCCGGGTGCCGGACCGGGTGCCGGACGTCGTCGCGGCCCCGGCGGCATGTGCGACGGCGACGGCGGTCGCCGCCGTCGAGGCGGCCGGTGACGTCGCCGGCCGGCGGGTCCTGGTGTGCGGCGCGGGCATGCTCGGGGTCACGGCGATCGCGTTGTGCGCGGAGGCCGGTGCCGACGTGCGCGTCGCCGACCCGGATGCGGAGCGGATCGCGGTGGCCGAGCGGTTCGGGGGCGTCGGCGACGAGGGCGGCCCGGTCGACGTCGCGCTCGACTTCTCGGGATCCGCCGCCGCGGTAGGGGAGTGCCTGCACCGGCTCGACGTCGGGGGTCGTCTCGTCCTGGCCGGCTCCGTGATGCCAGGCCCTTCGGTGTCCCTCGACCCCGAAGCCGTCGTGCGGGGCTGGCTCACCGTCACCGGAGTCCACAACTACGAGCCTGCCCACCTGCACCGGGCGGTCGAGTTCCTGGCCCGCACGGCCGGCACCTACCCGTGGGACGAACTCGTCGCCGAACCGGTCCGCCTGGACGATCTCGCGAAGGCCCTGCGCCGGCCCGACGCTCCCGCCCTGCGCACGTCCGTCGCTCCGTGAGTGCACACTTCTCGTGACGACACGCCGGGCGCCGGCGCGGCCGTACGGGAGGGAACCGAGGGCACGGCGACCTGTGGACAACTCGCGTGAGTGTGCACATCTCGGGACGACACGCCGAGCAGTGGCACGAGAACTGCGCACTCGGTGGTCCACGAAATGCGGCGAGGGCCGCGCGGGCACGTGCCCGCGCGGCCCTCGCCGCGAGTGGAGCTCTACTTGCTGGTGGTGGTGAAGGGCAGCAGGGCCATCTCGCGGGCGTTCTTCACCGCGGTGGCCACCTGCCGCTGCTGCTGGGGGGTCAGGCCGGTCACGCGACGGCTGCGGATCTTGCCGCGATCGGAGATGAACGTGCGGAGCAGGTTCACGTCCTTGTAGTCGACGTACTCGATCTTCGCCGCGAACAGCGGGTTCTTCTTGGGCTTGCGACCCTCCACGGCACGCGACTTCTTCGACGGGCCCCTCTTGACTGCCATGACTCGCTCCTCACCAGCTCGACTTGTGGACGCCGGGCAGCTCGCCGCGGTGCGCGAGTTCCCTCACGCGCACGCGTGAGAGCCCGAACTTCCGCAGGTGGCCGCGCGGACGTCCATCCGCAGCGTCTCGATTGCGCAATCGTACCGGACTGGCGTCGCGCGGCAGACGCTGCAGGGCCGTCTGTGCGGCGAGGCGCTGCGCGGCGGTGCTCGACGGGCGCCGCACGATCTCCTTCAGTTCCGCGCGACGTTCCGCGTAGCGGGCGACGACGAGCGCCCGCTGTTCGTTGCGCGCGATCTTCGACTTCTTGGCCATGGCCTACTTCTCCTCGCGGAAGTCGATGTGGCGGCGCAGCACGGGATCGTACTTGCGCAGGACGAGCCGGTCGGGATCGTTGCGCCGGTTCTTGCGGGTGACGTACGTGTACCCGGTGCCGCCGGTGGAGCGGAGCTTGACGATGGGGCGGATCTCGTTGCGGGCCACTAGAGCTTCTCTCCTCGGGCGCGGAGCCGGGCGACGACGGCTTCGATGCCGTCGCGGTCGACGGTCTTGATGCCCTTCGCGGAGAGCGTCAGGGTGACGCGGCGTCCCTCGGAGGGCAGGTAGTAGGTCTTGCGCTGGATGTTCGGGTCCCAGCGCCGGTTGGTGCGGACGTGGGAGTGGGAGACGGATTTCCCGAAGCCGGGCTTGCGTCCGGTCACCTGGCAGTGCGCCGACACGGCGGGCTCCCTTCTGTCGGCGCCCTCAGGGCGTAACGACAATCGTTTTCGACAAATGGCCCGTGCGACTGTACGCTCTCTTCGAGCTAATGACAATCGTTACCGAAAGGGATTCCGGTGGACACCAGAACGCCGCTGATCGTCGTCGCCGGCCGGCGCGGACCCACCGAACGGACCGCGCGGGCCCTGCTGCGTCCGGGGACCGTCGTGGTGCACCACGACCTCGACCACATCGGTGAGGGCGTCGTGCGCCGCACCCTCACCACCGAGCACGATCACCGCCTCGACGTGCTCGAACTCGCCCACGGCTGCGTCTCCTGCACCCTCCGCGAGGATCTGCTCCCGCTGCTGCGGCGCCTGCATTCCCGCAGCAACGTCGATCGCATCGTCCTGCTGCTCGACCCCCGGCTCGAGCCCGAGGCCCTGTGCTGGGCCGTCGAGCACGTCGTCGTCTCCGGCGTCGTCGGGCAACTCGACGGACCCGCCGCCCGCGACGTGCGGATCGAGGCCACCGTCACCTGCATCGACGCTGCCACCTGGCTCGCCGACGCCACCGGCGACGAGGAACTCGACGACGACCGCACCGTCGCCCAGCTCGTCGTGGGCCAGGTCGAATTCGCCGACGCTCTCGTCGTCCGGCCCGGCGCCGACGGCTGGCACCAGGCGAAGCTGCATGCGGTGCTCGCGCGGCTCGCGCCCGATGCCCCCGTCGCGTGGGGCGAGGACGTCGACGTCGAACACCTGCTCCGGCAGATACCCTCCGGGGCGCGGCGCGGGGTGGTCTCCGACGCCCACTCGCCGCTGCTGCGCGGCGAGCCACCGCTCGGCGAGGACTGCGGCGTCCGGCTGCTCGAGTTCGGTGCCCGCCGACCCTTCCATCCGCAGCGCCTGCACGAGGCGATCGACGTCCTCCTCGACGGCGTGGTCCGGGCTCGCGGCCGGGCCTGGGTCGCGACGCAGCCCGACACCGCGCTGCTGATCGAGTCCGCCGGGGAGGGGCTGCGCGTCGCCCACGCCGGACCGTGGCTCGCCGCGATGACTCCCGAGCAGCAGCAACGAGTCTCCGGCGAACGGCGCGCCATGGCGGCGCTGCGCTGGGACGACACCTACGGAGACCGCGACACCTCGATGGTGATCCTCACCCACGACGCCGACCCCGACGAGATTCGTCGCGCCCTGGAGTGGGCGCTGCTCACCGACGAGGAGTTCGCCGACCCGGCGGCCTGGCCGACGTGGGACGACCCGTTCGGCGACTACCACGAAGACCCGTGCGACGACCTCCCGGCGCCCACCGCCGACGCCGCACCGACAGAAGGAGAAGGACGAGCATGAAGCCCGGCATCCACCCCGACTACCACCCCGTGGTGTTCCAGGACGCGAACACCGGATCGGCGTTCCTCACCCGCTCCACCGTCACCGCCGACCGCACGGTCGAATGGTCCGACGGCAACACCTACCCGCTGATCGTCGTCGACGTCACCAGCGAGTCCCATCCCTTCTGGACGGGAACCGCTCGCGTGCTCGACGCGGCCGGCCGCGTCGAGAAGTTCGAACGCAAGTACGGCACGCGCCGTCGCCCCTGACCGACCCCCGGAGGAGAACCACCATGGCAGTACCCAAGCGCCGGATGTCCCGGTCCAACACCCGCAGCCGCCGCTCGCAGTGGAACGCGCAGGTCCCGGCCCTGGTGCCGGTCACCGTCGCCGGTGTCACCCATCGCGTTCCGCGACGCCTCGTCAAGTCCGTGCAGCTCGGGGTGATCGACCCGAACGACGTGTGACGCCCGGCGAGGGAACCGCAGCGCCCTGCGGTTCCCTCGCCGGACACGCCGTCGTCCTCTCAGACACCTCTCAGCGGTCGGGTCCACACTGGAAGCCATGCGCATTCTGGTGGTCGACGACGACCGGGCGGTGCGGGAGTCCCTGCGCCGATCACTGAGCTTCAACGGATACAGCGTCGAGCTCGCGACGGACGGGCAGGACGCCCTCGAACAGGTCGCGGCCGAACGGCCCGACGCGATGGTCCTCGACGTGATGATGCCGCGGGTCGACGGCCTCGAGGTGTGCCGACGATTGCGCAGCACCGGCGACGACCTCCCGATCCTCGTACTCACCGCCCGGGATTCCGTCTCCGAACGCGTAGCCGGCCTGGACGCCGGCGCCGACGACTACCTGCCCAAGCCGTTCGCGCTCGAGGAGCTGCTCGCCCGGCTGCGCGCGCTGCTCCGCCGCGCCTCACCCGACCCGACCGAGTCGGAGGAGACGCTGCGCTTCGCGGACCTGACCCTGAACCCCTCCACCCGTGAGGTCACTCGCGGTGCCCGGTCGATCAGTCTCACCCGCACCGAGTTCGCTCTCATGGAAATGCTCATGGCGAACCCCCGCCGCGTCCTGAGCCGCAGCCGGATCCTCGAGGAGGTGTGGGGCTACGACTTTCCCACCTCGGGCAATGCCCTCGAGGTCTACGTCGGGTACCTGCGCCGCAAGACCGAGGCCGAGGGTGAGCCGCGCCTGATCCACACGGTCCGCGGCGTCGGCTACGTCCTGCGGGAAACCCCGCCGTGACCCGGCGCGAAGGCGCCGACCCGGATGCCGGGCGCCCGATGCGGCCCCCGCTGCTGCTGACCCGGTCGGTGCCGCTGCGCCGTCGTGTCACGCTGCTGGCGGCCGGCGCGGTGGCGATCGCCGTCGCAGTGACCTCCATCGCGGCGTACGCGGTGGTCGCGCGCGCTCTCTACTCCGACGTCGACAAGCAGTTGCGGGCGCGCGCCGCCGCACTCGTCGAGAGCAGCACCCTGATCACCTACGACCCCCGCTACATCGGTGGCGCCCAGCTCTACAGTTCCGATATCAGCGTGGCGCTCGTCTATCCCGACCTGGGTCAGTACGTGCCGCCCGGATCCTCCGTCCCGATCGGCAACGCCGAACTCGCCGTCGCCAAGGGTGAACGGGAGTCGTCGCTGCGCACCGTCGGGCATCAGCGGGTGCTCGCGCAGCGCATCCCGGACGGCAGCACCATCGTCATCGCGCAGCGACTGCAGCCCACCGCGGACATCCTGAAACGGCTCGCGAGCGTGCTGTTCGTCGTCGGCGGATGCGGAGTGGTGCTCGCCGCGGCCGCCGGTGCGACGGTCGGGCGCACCGGCCTGCGCCCCGTCGCGCGTCTCACCGCGGCGGCCGAGCGGGTCGCCCGCACCGACGACCTGCGGCCGATCCGCGTGACCGGGCACGACGAGCTGGCCCGCCTCACCGAGAGCTTCAACACGATGCTGCGCGCGCTCGCCGAGTCGCGCGAGCGGCAGAGCCGGCTCGTCGCCGACGCCGGCCACGAGCTGCGCACCCCGCTGACGTCGCTGCGCACGAACATGGAGCTGCTCATCGCGGCGAGCCGGCCCGACGCGCCGAACCTGCCCGAGGAGGACATGGCGGAACTGCGCGCCGACGTGGTGGCGCAGATCGAGGAGCTGTCCACCCTCGTAGGGGACCTGGTCGACCTCGCCCGCGAGGACGCACCCGAGACGGTGTTCGAGCCCGTCGACATCTCCGAGGTCGTCGAGCGCAGCCTCGAACGTGCCCGGCGCCGCCGCTCCGACATCGACTTCACGGCTCACACGGAACCGTGGTTCGTCTACGGCGACCAGGCCGCGCTCTCGCGGGCGGTGCTCAACGTCCTCGACAACGCCGCCAAGTGGAGTCCCGCCGACGCCGAGGTGCTGGTGTCGATGCACCAGCTCGGGCCCGGCCTGATGGAACTGACCGTCGACGACGCCGGGCCCGGCATCCCCGAGGAGGACCGCGAGCTGGTGTTCGAGCGGTTCTACCGTTCGACCGCGTCGCGGTCGATGCCCGGATCCGGCCTGGGCCTCGCGATCGTGCGGCAGGTGGTGATGAAGCACGGCGGCACCATCGCGGTCGACGCCTCGTCGCGCGGGGGTGCCCTCGTCCGGATCGTGCTGCCCGGCGCGCCGCACCTCGAACACCCGGCGGATTGACAGGAAAATCGGCGCCGGGTCTAAGCGGACTCTCAGCCGCCGCGGGCATGCTGGAAGCCGACGAGCCACCGACCGTGTACACGAAAGCGATGAGATGAGCGAGGACCCCACCCAGGGTGGCGGCCACCGAGAGCCCCACCAGCCGACACCACCCCAGCCGAACCCCTACCAGGCTCCCGCCGGTCCCGGATACGGGTACACCGCGCCATTCGGCGCCCCGAGCCAGCCCGCGCCGAGCCCCCAGGGCTCACCCCGGTCCGCGCGTGGCCTGCTCGCCCTCGGTGCCGTCGCGTTGGCACTGGTCAGCGGCGGCATCGGCGGCGCGGTCGGCGCGTGGACCACGCAACAGTCGACGGGCGGCACGTCCGTCACCAATGCTCTCGACGCGCCGAGGCAGTCCACGACGACGGTCGCCGCCGCGCCCGCGGGCTCGGTGCAGGCCGTCGCGCAGAAGGTCGTGCCCAGCGTCGTGCGCATCGAGGTGGTCGGCCGCACGGCACAGGGCGAGGGCTCGGGGGTGATCCTGTCCTCCGACGGCCTGATCCTCACCAACAACCACGTCGTCGCCGGCGGCGGCGCCGGCGCGCAGCTCACCGCATACTTCTCCGACGGAAGTTCCGCCCCGGCCACCGTCGTGGGGACCGATCCGATCTCCGACATCGCCGTGATCCGGGCCGAGGGCCGCACCGACCTCACGCCGATCGAGCTCGGCGATTCCGCCGCCGTGCAAGTCGGTCAGCAGGTCGTCGCGGTCGGCTCACCGCTCGGGCTCGAGAGCACGGTGACGACCGGGATCGTCTCGGCCCTCGACCGGCCGGTGTCGACCAGCGGGGAGACCGGGAATCAGAACACCGTCATCGACGCGCTGCAGACCGACGCCGCGATCAACCCCGGCAACTCCGGTGGCGCGCTCGTGGACATGGACGGCCGGCTGATCGGCATCAACACGGCCATCGCCACCGCCGGTGGACAGTCCGGATCCATCGGTCTCGGCTTCGCCATCCCGGTCGATCAGGCCCGTCGCATCGCCGACCAGCTCGTCGACACCGGGAAGGCCACCCACGCCATCATCGGCGTGCAGGTGCCGTCGCAGAGCGATGTGCGTGGCGCACGGGTCATGGAGGTCACCGCGGGCGGCCCGGCGGAACGGGCCGGAATTCCGAGCGGCGTGATCATCACCAAGGTCGACGACCGGCTCGTCACGGACGGGGACTCCCTGATCGCGGCCGTGCGCTCGTACGCGCCCGGCGATACCGTGCGCATCACCTACACCGACGCCCAGGGTGGCGGCGAGAAGACCGTCGAGGTGCAGCTCGCGGAGGCGGAGGCGGGTGGCCGATGAGAGCAGAATCGACCGCCGGGTTCATTCTCGGACATACAGCTCGTTCGACGGACAGGGGAACTACGGTGGGCATCATGGAATTCGAAACCCCCAGGACCGGACGAGCCCTCGTGGTGATCGTGGACGACCGGGTAGCGCACGGCGACAACCCGGACTCCGCCGGACCGTTGGTGACCGAACTGCTCGCGGAGGCGGGGTTCGCCGTCGACGGTGTCGTCACCGTGTCGGCCGACGAGGTGGAGATCCGCAATGCCCTCAACACCGCCGTCATCGGCGGCGTGGACCTGGTGATCTCCGTCGGTGGGACCGGGGTGTCGCCGCGCGACGTGACGCCGGACGCCACGTCCGACGTGCTCGACCGAGAGCTCCAGGGGATCGGCGAGGCGTTGCGCTCGTCCGGTTTCTCCGCCGGCGCGATGGATGCCGGGCTGTCCCGCGGTCTGGTCGGCCTGTCCGGGTCCACGTTGGTCGCCAATCTGGCTTCGTCGCGCGCCGCCATCCGTGACGGCATGGCCACGCTGCTACCGCTCGCCTCGCACGTGATCGAGGAACTGTCGCGAGTGGAGGGGTAGTCATCACCGGGACGAACGAGAACGCGGCCGGTGCGTCTCCGGACGACGCACCGCAGCGCGACGACGTGAGCCGGACCCGGATCGACCGGGCCCGGCTCCGCCGCGTCTTCGGTGACGTGCTTCCCGAGACGACTCGCGACGAGCGTTCGCCGGGCGACGAGTCGTCGGACTCGGACGAATGGCTGCGTCGGCAGGTCCCGCCTCACCATGGTGGCGGCGTGTGATCTACCCCACTTCCAGTTGTTTCCTGAGGGGAGGTCGTTCATTGTTCGGCCGACCGTTCGAAATCTCTTCGTAACCCTTCCGCTCGGCGTTTCGCCTTGATCATCTCCGCCTTTTCGGGTGAGGTCGATCACCGTCGCACCCGCCGGATGCACTGCCTCACACCCGGTTTGCGGGTGTCACCTGTGGGTATGCACGAATGTAGATAAGCCGAACCTAAGATTTGACATCGCGCGGGCTCTGTGTGCCGCTGCAAGTGCCTGTCACCGGTTGTTTCACTGAGCCGAAACATTTCCGTCGGAGGGCGACTCCGCGCGCCGACGTAGCCGTTGCTGGGGTTCGAGATCACGGTCTAGTCTCTGTCGTGGTTCGCTGAGGTCAAGATCAACGGCACATGTCGAGGTCTTCATCACGAATCGGAAACGCAACCGTGCGGATGACGCACACGTCGCACCGGCGGGCGGGTGCCCGCCGGTGTTCGTGGTGTGGCATGCCTCGCGGGCGACAGGGCAGTTGTCGGACGCGTGTGCGTGACCCGGCACGCAGAGAATGGATGAGGCATTCATGAAGATGCAGACGCGACGCGGTGTGAAGGCCGCCCGCAACGTCACGGTGGCCGCCGCCGCCGTGTTCGGCCTGGTTCTGGGATCGACCGGGACCGCCGGCGCTGTGGTCGACGACCAGAACCGGATCGTGTCGGACGGTCACGAGGTCATCGTGACCCAGGAGGACACCTTCATCCAGGGTGTTCCCCCGATCGGCGGGAGCCCGCTCAGCCGTGAGTGGTTCCACAACGGCCGTGGCATCGCCAATATCGTCGGCCCCGACGCCGCAGACTTCGAGGGCTCGACCTTCCAGTTCGGCTACCAGTTCGCGTGGTCGGGCAGCCTGGACGGCTCGATCGGGGTCGCGTGGGCAAGCCCGCAGCTCGAACTCGAGGCCACCCGCGGCGTAGAGAACGTCGACCAGTTCGATCCGCTCTGGAACACCAGCACCCGTGATGCTCCTTACGAGGACGGCAACGGTCGGACGGTTCAACCGGGTGACTACGTCGACTATGAGGGGAACCTCCTAGAGGAGGAGGACCGGGTCCCCGCGACGGACAGCGGTGCCGCAAATGGCAATCCGCTCTACATTCCGAACGGTGAAACCAGCCCCGCCCCCTACGCGGAAGACGTGCTGACGACCTCGGGTCTGCTGCCCCAGGTCACTGCAGCCATCGAGCTGACCCCGGCCCCGGGCATCGAGGAGCTCGTCGTCGCCGAGGGCGAGTTCGACGGCGATTACAAGCACGTGCAGTTCGCCAACGTCCACGGCGCCGCCACCGGCGTCCTCGGTGCGGTCTCGGTCCGCCCCTTCGTCCGCGTGATCACCGCGAACGGCGACAACGTCACCACCTACGGCAAGGTCTGGACGATCTAGTCCTGCTCCGCCCCACCCCGCAGTAATCCCCACCAAGAAATACGGAGAAATCATGGGAATCAAGTCGCGTGGCTTCAAGGCCGCACGTAACGCCGCGGTGTCCGGTGCCGCTGTCCTGGGCCTGGTCCTCGGTGCGACCGGCTCCGCGCAGGCTGCGGTCGACGATCAGAACCGGATCGTCTCGACGGACGGCTACGAGGTCGTCGTGACCCAGGAGGACACCCACATCCATGGCGTGCCGGCCCTGGGTGGCAGCCCCTTCAACCGTGAGTGGTTCCACAACGGCCGCGGCACCGCGAACCTCGTCGGTGCGGACGCCGCCGACGCCGAGGGCACCACCTTCCAGTTCGGCTACCAGTTCGCGTGGGCCGGCAGCATCGACGGCGCCATCGGCGTCACCTACTCGACCCCCGGCCTCGAGCTCGAGCTCTCGGCGAAGGACGGTCCCACCGCCACCGTGACCGACATCCTCCCGCAGGCCTACGCCGAGCTCGAGCTGACCCCGGCTCCGGGCATCGAGGAGCTCGTCGTCGCCGAGGGCGAGTTCGACGGTGATTTCAAGTCCGTCCAGTTCTCCAACGTCCACGGCACCGCCTCCGGCGTCATCGGCGCCGTCCAGGTCCGTCCGTTCGTCCGCGCGATCACCGCGAACGGCGACAACGTGACCACCTACGGCAAGCCCTGGACCGTCTGACACGACGTCCCGGCCGCAGGCTGAACACGGGTTGGGTCCGCTCGGAATTCCGAGTGGGCCCAACCCTTTTCGTTGTCCGGTGCAGTTCGTGCCTATCGCTCTTGCTCTTCGAGGCTCGGCTTGGCGTGTGCACCGCTCTGACCGGTCTGCGCCTCGAGGATGTCGCGGATCTGGATGAGCAGATCTTCGGCACTCGCCTTGGTGTCGTCCTTCTCGGTGGCAAACCGCTTCTTGGCGGCGTTCGCCGGGACGATCAGCACGAAGTAGACGACGGCGGCGATGATGAGGAAGTTGATGATCGCCGACACCACGGCGCCGAAGTTGAGGAAGGTCTCGGGGTTGTCGGGCAGGATCTGGACGCCCCAGCCCATCTCGTTGTCCCCACCGATCGCCGCGATGAGCGGTTCGATGATGTAGCTGGTGAAGGCGGTGACGATGGCCGTGAACGCGGTGCCGACGACGACCGCGACGGCGAGGTCGAGCACGTTTCCGCGGAGCAGGAAGTCCTTGAAGCCCTTCAGCATGGTGCGTCTCCTAGACAGGTGTTGTCGTCATGCCTCGCAGTCGCACCATAAACCAGCGGGTGTGGCGTTCAACCCGAAATGCGGGGACGTCGTTCGGCTCAGTGCAAGGTCACCGTCAGTGCGCTGACGAGTGAGGCCGCGGCCACGGCTGTCGCAGGCTCGGGCGGCAGCGCGAGCAGCACCACCTTCTCTCCGCGAGTGTTCGTCTCGTCCGTTCCCTGAGCCAGCACGACCGTCGCCCCCGTTGCCAGCACCCGCACCTCCGGTGCCGAGGGGGCAGAGGCGCCGGCGACGGTCAGGACGTCGACGAGGTCGCCCTCGCGGAGCAGATCCCCGACGCCGGGGTCGGCCAGGCGGACGGGCACCACGCGGGCTGCGCTGTCGCCGGTCGTGGCCGCCGCGAGCCGCGGTCCGAGCATCCGTACCCCGACGAGGACCTCGCCGGCGGGCACCGGGCCGGCCAGGGTGTGGCCGAGGGCCTCGGCGGGCTCGGTAAGGGCCCCGGACGGGAGTTGGGAGGCGTCACGTTCGGTGACGGTGACGTCGTCGGCGGTGAGGGTCTGTCCGGGCCGCAGGTCGCGGGCGGCGACGACCGTGCGGGTCCGGTCGTCCGACGCTCCGCCGGTGACGGCGGAGACCGCCGCGACACCGACGAGGCCGGCCGCGATCGCGCGGCGCACGGCGACGGAGCGCGCCCAGCCGGGCCGCGTCAGCGCCGTGAGCCGGTCGGCCAGGGTGGGGTCGAGCGGATTGCGCAGGGGCGGGAACGAGAACGGGCCGGCGGGCATGGCCCGAACCCTAGGGGTCGGGTCGTACCCGCCGGCCCGTCGAAGCGCCGATCAGGGGCGGAGTGTGGATGAATCGTCCGCTTGTGGATGAACGGTGTCAGCTCGCGGCTGCGGCCGGTGCCGAGGTGCTCGACGACGCGCTGCTCGACGACGTGCTCGAGGAGGACGTGCTCGACGATGCGGCCGGCGACGAGTCGGACTTGGCCGGCTCGCTGGCGGTGCTGCCTCCGCTGCGGGAATCGGTGCGGTAGAAACCACTGCCCTTGAAGACGATGCCGACCGAATTGAACAGCTTGCGCAGCTTGCCCGAGCACTCGTTGCATTCCGTCAGGGCGTCGTCGGTGAACGACTGCACGATGTCGAATCGGTTGTCGCAGGACGTACAGGCATAGGAGTAAGTGGGCACCGGTGGATCCTCCGCGAGTTGGTTGGCGACCGCAGCGTTAGCACTCTACAGCCGACAGTGCCAACATCGCTACCGGGGCTCCCTATTCCCCGACCCGGTCGACCCGTTCAGCGGCACCAGGCCGCGGCCGGGCGTCAGGGCCCAGCCCATCCGGATGTCGTGGGGATCCTCCGGCAGTTCGGGTACGAGTTCCTCGTCCCGGACCACTGCCACGAGGACGGCGTCGGCGGCCGCGAGATGCAGCGTCCGGTCGTAGAAGCCGGCCCCGCGACCGAGCCGCACGCCGCGTTCGTCCACTGCGAGCGCCGGCACCAGCACGGTATGCGCGCGGCGCACCTCCTCCGGACCCAGGGCCGGTCCGGTGGGTTCGAGCAGGCCGTACCCGGCTGGGGCGAGTGCGCCGGCTCCGGTGTACTGCGCCCAGTCCAGGGTGCTGTCCGCACGGGTGAGCGGCAGCAGCACCCGGTTTCCGGCCTCGCAGAGAGCATCGAGCAGGGACAGCGCGCCGGGCTCGGACCCGACCGGGACGTAGGCGCACACCGTCGCCCGGGCGGGGGCCAGGGACCGTACCGCCGCGGCGAGGGCGGCGTCCTCACCGCGGCGCTCCTCGTCGTTACGGGCCCGTCGCGCGGCAACGATTCGGGCCCGCCATTGTGGCTTGGAGAGTGCGCTCATATCCGTCACCTTAGGATCTGACCTATCTACCGGGTGGTAGCCGAAAGTTAGGGTGGGATCTATGACGAACAATGCGACCGGTGCAGCGGGCCATTTCCGCACGGCAGTGGTTCCCGCGGCGGGCCTCGGTACGCGCTTTCTGCCGGCGACCAAAACCGTGCCGAAGGAACTCCTCCCGGTGGTGGACACGCCGGGAATCGAGCTCGTGGCGGGGGAGGCTGCGGACTCGGGTGCCGAGCGACTGGTGATCGTGACGGCGCCGGGCAAGGACGGCGTCGTCGCCCATTTCGTCGAGGACCTGGTTCTCGAGTCGAAGCTGAAGGAGAGCGGCAAGTACCACCTGCTCGAGAAGGTCCGCAAGGCGCCGGGGCTGCTCGAAGTGGAGTCGGTGGTGCAGGAGCAGCCGCTCGGACTCGGGCACGCCGTCGCGTGCGCCGAGGCCGCCCTCGATCCCGACGAGGACTCCGTCGCCGTGCTCCTGCCGGACGACCTCGTGTTGCCGCGCGGAGTCCTCGAGACCATGCAGCGGGTGCGGGCCAAGCGCGGCGGCACGGTCCTGTGCGCGATCGACGTGCCCAAGGACCAGGTGAGCGCCTACGGTGTCTTCGACGTCGAAGAGGTACCCGACGCCGTGAACCCGGACGTGCTGAAGGTCGTGGGCATGGTCGAGAAGCCGGCGCCCGAGAATGCGCCGTCCACGTTCGCCGCCGCCGGTCGTTATCTGCTCGACCGGGCGATCTTCGACGCGCTGCGCCGGATCACTCCCGGAGCGGGTGGCGAACTGCAGCTCACCGACGCGATCGCCCTGCTCATCGAGGAGGGTCACCCCGTGCACGTGGTGGTGCATCGCGGCACTCGACACGACCTCGGAAATCCCGGCGGCTATCTGCGCGCTGCGGTTGACTCTGCGTTGAACAGCGAGGAGTACGGCCCCTCCCTGCGGGAGTGGCTGGTCGAGCGCCTGAAGCACTGACGGCGCGTCAGGTCGGGAGGACGAGAAGCGGTATGCGGTCGGTCGAGGATCAACAGGCCAGGGTCACGGCGGCAGCGGTGGCGCCCCGGCCGGTCCGGGTCGCCATTTCCGAGGCGCAGGGCCTGCTCTGCGCGGAGGAGGTGGTCACCGAGCGGCCCCTGCCCGGCTTCGACCAGGCCGCGATCGACGGCTACGCGGTGCGCAGCGTCGACGTCCAGGGTGCGGGCACCGACGCGGTCGGCGACGACGGCGAACCGATCGAGTTGACGCTGCCCGTGGTGGGGGAGGTCTCGGCCGGTTCGCGTCAGCCGATCCGGCTGCAGCCGCGGCAGGCCGTGCGGGTGGATACCGGGGCGCCGCTGCCGACCCTCGCCGACGCCGTCCTGCCGCTCGACCGCACCGACGGTGGCCGTGCACGTATCAAGGTCCTGCATCCCGTCCGGTCGGGCGAGTACGTCCGACGGGCGGGCGACGACGTCCAGCCTGGCGATGTCGCGGTCCGGGCCGGCACGATCATCGGAGCCGCCCAGGTGGGGCTGCTTGCGGCGGTCGGCCGCGACAAGGTGCTGGTCCATCCGCGTCCCCGGCTCTCGGTGATCTCCATCGGCGGCGAACTCGTCGACGTGGACCGCACCCCGGGTCCCGGCCAGGTGTACGACGTCAACTCGTATGCACTGGCGGCGGCCGCCCGCGACGCAGGCGCGGACGTCAACCGCGTGGGGATCGCCAGCACCGACCCGAAGCGCCTGCGGGAGGTCGTCGAGGGCCAGCTGATCCGGTCCGAGATCGTCGTGATCGCGGGGGCCGTCGGCGGTGGGGCGCTCGAGGAGGTGCGCGAGGCGCTGGCGGATCTCGGCAAGCTCGAGGTGGAGCGGGTGGCGATGCACCCCGGCTCGGTGCAGGGGTTCGGCCAGCTCGGCCGCGACGAGGTGCCCACCTTCCTGCTCCCGGGGAATCCGGTCAGCGCGCTCGTCGTGTTCGAGGTGATGGTGCGGCCGCTGATCCGGATCGCGCTCGGCCGCCGGCAGCCGATGCGACGCGTCGTCACCGCCCGCACCGTCGCGCCGATCACTTCGATCCCGGACCGCAAGGGATTCCTGCGGGGGCAGCTGATGCGCGACGAGGCGACGGGCGAGTACATGGTCCAGGCGCTCGGTGGTGCGGCGGGCGCGTCGTCGCACCTGCTGGCGACCCTGGCCGAGGCGAACTGCCTGGTGCTGATCGATCCGGAGGTGACCGAGGTGCGCACCGGCGATCCGGTGGACGTCGCCTTCCTCGGACAGCGCGGCTGATGAGCCGTCATCCGGGATGGCCGGCGGAGCTGGGTCCGCTGCGGGTCGCCGGCGGACTGGTCGCGGTGCGGCCGATCCGGTTGCGCGATGCGGCGGCGTGGAGCCGGCTGCGGATCCGGGACCGGGCGCACCTCGAGCCGTGGGAGCCCACCGGGGACGTGCCGTGGGAGATGCGTCATCACATCACCGTGTGGCCGGGGCTGTACCGCAGCCTGCGGGCGGAGGCCCGCCGGGGCCACATGCTGCCGATGGCGATCGAGCTCGACGGCGAATTCTGTGGCCAGATCACCGTGGGCAACGTCGTGCGCGGTGCGTTGCGGTCGGCGTGGATCGGGTACTGGGTCGCCAAACACGTCAACGGTCTGGGGGTGGCCACGGCGGCGGTGGCGCTGGGGCTGGACCACTGCTTCGGCCCGGCGGGGCTGCACCGGGTCGAGGCCACGGTGCGGCCGGAGAACGTCGCGAGCCGCGCGGTCCTCCGCAACGTGGGTTTCCGCGAGGAGGGCCTGCTGCGGCGCTACCTCGACGTCGACGGGCGCTTCCGTGACCATCTGCTGGTGGCGATGACGGTCGAGGAGGTTCCCGGCAGCGTGTCCGATGTGCTGATCCGGGGCGGTCGCGCCAGCTGGGCCTAACGCCTGTAACGCAGATTACGTGTACCGGTGCGTAGAAATACCCACACGTGGGTATATGCGTGTGACTAGAGTGAAGAGAGTGTCACATGATTCGCGTGACTCGTGTGACAGCTGTAGTCATCTGAGTCGGCGTTTCTGTCCTGGTGACGGCCTGCGGGCCGCTAACCTGACGGGGTCAGTGGCGTCGACGGACTGGTAGGCGACGACTGGGAGGAGGGCCACCGAATGCCGAACTCGCTCCTGTGGATCGGGTTGGTCGCCGTGTGGTTGTTCGTTCTGGTGCCGATGCTGGTCACGAAGCGCCCCCGTATCCGTCAGACGACCGACGCCGCACTCGCAACCCGGGTTCTGCACCGAGGTGACGACGAGCCACTCGCCCCGCGCGGGCCGGCCGCAGGTCATCGCCGCGATCCCCACTGGCGTCCGAGTCGGGATTCCGCCCGTTCCACTGCCGGCGACGACTCCGGTCGCGTCCGCACGATGGACGACCGCAGACACCGCCACCCAGCGGAGGACCGCATGGACACACAGCTCGACACCGACCACGACACCGACTTCGACGACCGTCCCGAACGCGCTCCCGCCCGGGAGTTCGTGCCTCAGCGCCGCGGACGCGGCGGATTCGATCCCCAGGCCGACGCCATGGCCCGGGCCGCGCGCTACGAGTTCCGGCAGCGCACCGTGCTCGGCCTGCTGTTCGCCGCGATCATGACCGCCGCCCTCGCCCTCGTCCTCTCGTCGGCGCTGTGGTGGCTGTGCGCGGTGGCGACGGCCGCCCTCGCCGGCTACCTGATCTACCTTCGTCGTCAGGTGCGCGTCGAACAGGAGATCCGCCGTCGTCGCATGGCCCGCCTGAACCGCTCGCGCCTGGGCGTCGAGTCGCACAGCGACGACGAGTTACGCCTCGTCCCGGCGCGGCTGCGCCGTCCCGGCGCGGTCGTGCTCGAGGCCGACGACGAGGACCCGGTGTTCGAGCACCTGGACCACTACTCGGACGACGAACCCGTCTACGAGACGTACGAACCCCGCTACGACGCCGACGACTACCCGGTGCGCCGGGCATCCGGCGAGTAGTCACCGACCCGTCCGGGAGAGGGGGCGCATTCAGCGCGCGGTGACGATATGTGCCACGAGAGGCGCCGACACCGAGCCTTCCGGGTCGGTGAACCGGGCCAGCACCGATCGGGCCTCCGATCTGATCGCCTCGTACGTTCCGGCGTCGATCCGCTCGATCAACGGGCTGCCCTCGATCTCCGTCGCCACCATCGCATCCACGGACGGGAACCGCGCGCTTCCGGTGTGCGTGGTGAACCGATCGACGGTGAGTCCGGCGTCGCGGAACCATCCCCTCAGTTCGTCGCGGTCCCCACAACTCCAGTAGGTGCCCAGGAGAGACGCCGCGGGCGGGCCGGCGTGCCGGACCGCGACGTCGACGAAGTCCCGGTATGCCGGCTGCTCGTCCAGCGCGGCCGGCACACACACGGCGACTACCGCCGTCGCCACGCGCCGCATCTCGCGCAGTGCCCGTACACGATCGGGAAAGAACATCAGCGCCATCTGGCACAGCGCCGCGTCGAACGAACCGTCCGCGAACGGCAGCGCTCCGGCGTCACCCCGGTGCCATTCGAGGTCGGGACGCAACCGATGTGCCACCGCCAGCATGGCCTCACTGGCATCGACACCGACCACCCGTCCCGACGGGCCGACCCGGTCGGCGGCTACGCGCGCAACGATCCCGGTTCCGCACGCCACGTCCAGCACCCGCGCGCCCGTCGTGATCGCAGCCTGGTCCAGCAGCCGTGGCGCCCACTGCGCGAAGATCGCGGGTACGAAGCGTGACTCGTACACCTCCGCGGCCGCCGGTGAGATCCCGAAGTTCTCGGTTGCGTTCGTCATGCACCCAGGGTGGCGCCGCGCCCGGGTGCGGCGCATCGGGCAAGTGACCCATCTTCCCCGTGGGAGGCGGCATACGCGGCGGCCTCCGAGCGGTTCCGCACGCCGAGCTTGCGGAGGATGTGGCTCACGTGGTGTGCCACCGTCTTGCGGGAGACGAACAGCCGGCCGGCGATTTCCGGATTCGTCAAGCCCACCGCGAGCAGGTCCAGTACTTCGCGTTCGCGAGCGGTGAGGCCGCGGTCGAGGTCCGGGCCGGTGCGAGTGGTGGCGCGGATGCGGGGGCCGCGCACCCCGAGACGCCGCAACAAGGCCGCGGAGCGGTCCGCGGCGGCGACGGCTCCGAGTTCCTGGAAGATCGTCACCGCCGTTCGCCCGCGTGCGGCCGCGAGGACGGGATCGTCGTTGACCGCCGACTCGGCCAGTTCGAGCAGGCATCGGGCCTCCTCGAACGGCGCCGCGCAGTCCGCCCAGCGAGCAGCGGCCGTCTCGAACGCATCGACCGCGGCCGCCACGCGGCCCTGCGCTGCGGCAACCAGCCCCGACACCTCCACCACCTCGGGACCGTCGGGGTCGAGCGCCGCCGCGGTGGTCGTCGCCGCGTTCAGGTCGCCCATGGCCGCCTGGGCCCGGGCACACAGCAGGGACGGGGTGCTGCGACGTTCGAGCAGCCGCCGGGCGGTCGCGGGATCGCCGTCGGCGAGGGCGACCTCGGCGCGGGCAGTGTCCAGCTCTGCGGTCGGGCGGCGGGATCGGTCCAGCATCGCCCGGGCCTCGTCGAACCGCCCCTGCCGGACCCGGAGCGTGGCGAGGGCCGCGACGGCGCGTGCGTGGACGGCGGGGCAGATCTTCTCGTCGAGCGTGAGAACCGCCGTCAGGAGCCGGTCCGCCTCCGCCCAACGGCCCGCGGTGAGCAGCAATGCCCCGTAGAGGGTGCGGCAATCGACGTACAGGAAGGGACACCCCCATCGGGAGGTGAAGTCCTCGGCGACACGGCACCACTCGCCGGCGCGACGGGTGTCGCCGGCGAGCGCACACGCGCCGAGCATGTCGCAGCAGACGAACACGACGGTGTCGAATCGGCGGTCGGCATCGCTCAGGGCGGCCGCCGCGGCCTCGTCCAGCAACGAGAATCCGGGTTCCCGGTCGCCCCGGGCCACAGCCACGTGACCGGACTGGGCGAGTGCCACCAGTTCGAGGTCGCGGTCGCCGCATCGATGTGCGGCCTCCAGGGCGCGCGACGCCCACGGCCCGGCCGCCGCGGCGTCCGGAAGCAGGCGATGGGCGTGTGTCACCCACACCAGGGCGTGCAACGCGCCCGGTGCGCCCTCGGGCAGCAGGCGCTGCGCCCGGCGGACCCAACCGTGGGCCGCCGACCGATTGCCGAAATCGGACGTGTTGCTGATGCTCAGCCACGCCGCGCTGCGAACCGCACTCTCTCGGTCGCCGCTCCGGAGGGCCGTCGTGTAGGCCCTGCGATAGGCGGCGACGCTGTCGTCGAGGCGCCCGAGCCACCACGACGCCTCGCCGATGCCGAGCCACGCCGCCGGATTGTCGGTCGCGGCCGCCACCGACGTCAGGTCGGCCAGCGCAGCGGCCCACCGACCCTCCCGCAGGGCCTGTTCCCCGCGGAGGCGCACTGCATCCACAGGTCGATTGTCCGCCGCCGTGACCTGTGCCGATACCGCAATTTCGTCTCCGGCTCGCTGGTTTGCTACAGTTTGCGGGCGGTTCCGAACGGAACTCGCGGGGCTGTGGCGCAGTTGGTAGCGCGCTTCGTTCGCATCGAAGAGGTCAGGGGTTCGATTCCCCTCAGCTCCACCACCGAAGGGCGTCTCCCAGGCCGGGAGGCGCCCTTCGTCGTCGATGTCGTGTGGCCGATTGCGGGCCAACCGTCGCCCGGTCGGGGACACTGTGTGACATGGAACACAGGATGAGTGACGACGAGTTGCGGCGCGCTATTCGAGTGCTCCGCGAACGTGCCGACAGCGCCCGCAGCGAAGGCCGCGACGCCGACGCCGACGGCATCGAGGAGACGATCCGCAAGTACCAGGAGGAAATGGCCCAGCGCCTCTGACCCCCCGCGGGCGCGAGGACGAGCGCACCTTGCACCACGGCGCCTGCACGGCGCCGCGGCATTTCGCGCCGCGCTAAGGTGGCCCGCAGACGACGAGAGCGGGGGCGGGCATGGCGATCAAGGACCTGCGGGGCAGGAAGTTCCTCGTGACCGGAGCGGCCAGCGGTATCGGCCGGGCGCTGGCCCTGGCCGCCGCCGCGGAAGGCGCCGAACTGGTGCTCACCGACCTCGCCGCCGACGGTCTCGACGACACGGTCCGCACCGTGCGCGAACGCGGGGGTTCGGTGCTGCACGCCGCGGCACTCGACGTCTCCGACTACGACGCCGTCTCCGCCTTCGCTGCCGACGTCCACCAGCGCGCCGGTGCCCTCGACGTCGTCGCCAACGTCGCCGGAACGTCGGTGTGGGGCACGGTCGACGCGCTCGAGCACCGGCACTGGAAGCAGATGGTCGACGTCAACCTCATGGGCCCGATCCACGTCATCGAGAACTTCGTGCCGACGATGATCGAGGCCGGTCGCGGGGGACATCTCGTCAACGTCTCCTCCGCGGCGGGACTGCTGGCCCTGCCGTGGCACGCGGCGTACAGCGCGAGCAAGTTCGGTCTGCGCGGCGTGTCCGAGGTGCTGCGGTTCGACCTGCACCGCCATCGCATCGGGGTCTCGCTCGTCGTACCCGGCGCGGTACGCACCCCGCTGGTGAACTCCGTGCAGATCGTCGGTGTCGATCGCGACCATCCGGCCGCCCGCAAGCTCACCGCCCGGTTCGAGCGGCACGCCGCGTCGCCGGAGAAGGTCGCCGGGTGCATCCTCGCCGGCATCCGGAAGAATCGCTTCCTGGTGTACACGTCGTTCGACGTGCGCTTCGGCTACTGGTGGGCCCGCAAGTTCGCCCCGCCGTACAACCTGGTGATGCAACTGGCCAACAACTACTTCTCCCGCACCCTCGAGGCGGTCCGCACCCGCCGGTGACGCTCAGGCGGAGGTCTTGTCGAGTGCGAACTCGCGCATCCGCGATCCCGCTCGCAGCGCTTCCCGATCGTGCGTGACCATCACGACGGCGACGTCGCGCTCACGCGCCGTCCGTTCGAGCAGTTCGACGATCTCGCGGCTGCGGTCGGCATCCAGCGCCGACGTCGGTTCGTCGACCAGCAGGACCGCCGGATCGTTGACGAGACTGCGGGCGATCGCGACCCGCTGCCGCTGCCCGCCGGAGAGCTGGTGGGGGCGGCGGTCGGTCTGCTGCGTCAGCCCCACCGCGGCGAGCAGGTCGCGCGCGCGGGCCCGGTCGATCCGGCGCCCGCTCAGGTGCGCGACCAGCGTGAGCTGCTCCATGGCGGTCAGCGAGGGCAGCAGGTTCGCCTGCTGGAACACGAAGCCGATCCGGTCCCGCCGCAGCCGGGTCCGCGTCGCCGCGTCGAGTCCCGTGGTGTCCACGCCGTCGAGGACGACGCGGCCGGAATCGGGCGCGGTGAGCAGTCCCGCGACGGCGAGCAGGCTCGACTTGCCGGATCCGGACGGGCCGGTGACGGCGACCGTCTCGCCGGGCTCGGCGTGGAAGTCCAGGCCGTCGAGGACGCGCAGCGTGGCGTCGCCGTCGGGATAGGTGAGGACGATGTCGGTGAGCCGAACGCTCATGGTGGGTGCCTTTCTCGAACGGGATCGGTGTCTCGACAGCTCTGTGTCTCGACAGTTCGGTGTCTCTACAGATCAGGGGGCCGCGGCGAGCGCGGTCAGCGGGTCGACGGAGCCGATCCGGGCGACGGCCGCAGCCGCACCGAGGAGACCGAGCCCGACCAGGGCGACGAACGGCAGCACGGTCGTCGCCGCGCTCAACGTGAACGGAACGACGGTGGCAGCGGCCGCCCCCGCGGCCGTAGCGGCGACGGTGCCCAGCCCGGTGCCGAGCACGAGCACCACGGCCGCCTGTCCGAGGGCGTCGCGCAGCAGGTAGGAGGTGGACGCGCCGATCGCGCGCAGCACCGCGATGTCGCGGCTGCGCTGGACCGTCCACACCGTGAAGAACGCCCCCACCACCAGGGCGCCCACGACGAGCAGCATGGCCTGCATCAGCAGCAGCGACCCGCGTTCGGAGGTGTACGAGCCGATGGTGTCCAGGGTCGCGGACGTATCGAGCACACTCGCGCCGGTCGCGGCCGCGACTGCGGCCGCGTCGAACCCGGGCCCGGTCCGCAGCGCGATCACCGTCCCGTCGGCGCCGGCCGTCGCGGGCAGTTCGCGCCAGGTGCCGAGGTCGAGCCACACGACCGGCTGATGGCTGTAGTAGGAGTCCTCGACGAGGGTGGCGACGGTGACCTCTCGCCCGCCGACGGTCAGGATCGTGCCCGACGACCAGCCGTTGTCGTCGGCGAGTTGCGCATCGACGACCGCCGTCGCCGGGCGCAGGTCCGTCGGCGCCGCGAAGGAACCGGGAGCGGCTCCGAACAGAGCCGCCGCCACCTCGCGCCCGCCCGACCCGACGCGTCCGGGAACGACCCCGAGCACGGCGGTGTCGGTGACGCCGGGTTGCGCGGCGAGGGCGGCGCGCTGCGCGTCCGTGACGGTGGACTCGCCGAACGACAGGTCGGACGGCTCGGTGCCGCCGCCGTCGAGCGCGAAGTGCTCGGCGCCGACACCGCGGATCGCGGCGATCGACTGGTTGCCCAGGCCCGCGGTGAGGCCGGAGAGCATGACGACGAGGAACGAGACCAGGACGAGCACCGCCGTCATGACGGCGAAGCGCCCCGTGGCGAAGCGCAGATCGCGCAGTGCGAGGAACATGGGTTCCACCGTGCCCGGTGCGGAGATGCCGCCGCATCGCTCGGCGGATGGGTTCGCGGATCAATCGAAAGTAGGAGGCGGCGGCGTGGTCGGCGGTGTTAGCGTCGGTGCAATGCAGACCGTCCGACCGCACCCTCCCGAGGGGACGGTCCCGGTGCTGCGTGCGATGCAGCTGGGCCAGCACGCGCTGTTCGTGCTGCTACTGCTCGTCGGTGCGCTGCGCGGTGGCGGCTCGGCGGGGGTGCTGGTCCTCGCGGGCGCCGAATTCGCCTGGTACGTCTCGGGACTGTGGTTCGCCCGGCGCGGATCCCGCGGCGGAATCTGGCTGGCGGTGCTGCTGGCCGGCTGGCTGGCGCTGGTGTCGCTCGCGCCGGATTTCGTGTGGCTCGCCTTCGCGCTGTTCTTCCTGTGCTTCCACCTGCTGCCCACCGTCGCCGCGATCGCGGCCACCGCGGCGTTGACGGCCGTCGCGATCGTCGCGAGCGTGGGACACGGCACCGCCAACCCGACGGCCGCCGTGCTCGGACCGCTGTTCGGTGCACTGGTGGCGTCCGGCACGGCCCTGATCTACCGCCAGCTCGTGCGCGACGCGGAGCAACGCGACGCGCTGCTCACCGAACTCACCGAGGCGCACCGCGAACTGCTCGACGCCCAGGACGAGCTGGTGCGGTTGCAGCGGGAGACCGGTGCCACCGCCGAACGGGCTCGCCTCGCCCGCGACATCCACGACACGCTGGCCCAGGGGTTCTCGTCGATCCTGCTGCTCGCCCGCGCCGGGCTGCGCAGCGGCGGCGACACGGCGGCGTTGCTCGGCCGGATCGAGGAGACCGCGGGGCGCAATCTCGTCGAGGCCCGTCGGGTCGTGGACAAGCTGCGTCCCTCCGAACTCGACGACGCGCCGCTGGCAGCAGCCCTCGGCCGCATCCTGGACCGGATGCGCGGCGACACCGACATCGACGCCGAGCTGCGTGTGGACGGTGAACCGTTGCCACTGCCCACGGGATTCGACGTGGCGTTGCTGCGGGTGGCGCAGAGCGCGCTGGCGAACGTCCGGTTGCACGCGCGGGCGCGTCGCGTGCGGGTGACCCTCGCCTACACCCCGGACGAGGTCCGGCTCGACGTGGTCGACGACGGAACCGGGTTCGAGGTCGACGCGGCCGGTGCGGGCGGGGGCTTCGGGCTCACCGCCATGCGGGACCGGCTCGCCGAACTCGGCGGCGCGGTCGTCGTCGAGTCGGCGCCCGGCGACGGAACCGCCGTGGCCGCAACGCTGCCCGTGCGGATGCTGTCGTGATCCGGGTACTGCTCGTCGACGACCATCCCGTCGTGCGGGCCGGCCTGCGTGCGCTGCTCGCGTCGGAGCCCGGCCTCGAGGTGGTGGCGGAGGCTGCGTCCGGGCGGGAGGCCGTCGCGCAGAACGCCGCCCACCGCCCCGACGTGGTGCTGATGGATCTGCGGCTCGGACCCGGGATGGACGGGGCGAACGCGACAGCCGAACTCGCTGCCGCGCCGGATCCGCCGAAGGTGCTCGTGCTGACTACGTACGACACCGACTCCGACATCCTGCGCGCCGTCGAGGCGGGGGCGGCCGGTTATCTACTCAAGGACGCCGACCCGGCCGTGCTCGTCGACGCGGTGACCCGGGCCGCGCGGGGCGAAACCGTGCTGGATCCCGGTGTGGCGCAACGTCTTTACCGCAGCATGCAGACACCTCGGGTGGAGTTGAGCGCCCGCGAGATCGAGGTGCTCGCCGCGGTGGCGCGCGGCCTGTCCAATCGGGCCGTCGCCAAGGAACTGTTCGTGAGCGAAGCCACCGTCAAGTCCCATCTGGTGCATGCGTTCTCGAAGCTGGGTGTGGACTCGCGCACCGCGGCTGTCGCGGCGGCGCGCGAGCGCGGCCTGCTCTGAGGGTCAGCCGGCGCGTCGCAGTGTCGCGTGCAAGTGGTGGGTGAGCGGGGTCTGCGCGTGCGCCATCCACAGGTCGTAGGTCAGTTCGTCGCCGTCGAGGACGAAGCGCCGCCGCAGCTCGTGCACCGGCTTGGCGTGCGGCGAGCGCTCGAGGTGGACGGGGGTGAAGTCGAGGACGCCGTGGGTGAGCCGGGAGCGCTGGATCTCGACGAATCCGGTCGGCTGGGAGACCAGCAGCTCCACGTCGTGGTCGGCGAGACGGAGGTAGCCGTTCTCGGTGTGCATCGGCTGACCGGTGCCGGGGTTCTTCGTGCGGCTGACGTACATCAGGAACGGCTTCCCCGGGACGGCGGTGAACTCGATGGTCTCGTCGTAGGTGAAGCCCTCGATGGTGGGGTAGTGGCCGTCGCCACCACCCACCCAGCGGCCGGCGAAGTCGGCGAGTTCCCCGAGCGGGTCGGTGTCGGTCATGAATGTCTCCTCGGTCGTCGGGCACCGCCGATCCTGCCACCGCAGGTGGGCGCCGGGTGGGGTTCGCGGAGTTTCGGCGCACCGTGAAGCGGGCCGCGGCATTACGGTCTATTCATGAACGCTCAGCTGGGTGTGGATTCCGAGGTGGGGGCACTGAAAGCGGTGCTCATGCACCGGCCGGGCGCGGAACTCGAACGCCTGACTCCCCGCAACAACGACCAGTTGCTGTTCGACGCGCTGCCGTGGGTGGCGCGGGCGCAGGAGGAACACGATGCGTTCGTCGAGCTGCTGCGCGGGCGGGGTGTGGAGGTGCTGCTCCTGTCCGACCTGCTCACCGAGACCCTGGAGGTCAGCGGCGCCGCTCGCGTCCAGGGGGTGGCGTCCGCGGTGGACCCGCGCCGGCTCGGGCACGGGCTGGCGCACGAACTCGCCGCCCACCTGCGCGCGATGTCCGCTGCGGACCTCACCCGCGTCCTGGTCGCGGGCATGACGTTCGACGAACTGCCGGCCGCGGGACTCGGGGCCGCGCCGTCGCTGGTGCGGTTGATGCATCACGGAGCCGACTTCGTGATCGAGCCCCTGCCGAACCTGCTGTTCACCCGCGACTCGTCGTTCTGGATCGGCCCCCGGGTCGCGATCCCCACCCTGGCCCTGCCGGCCCGGCGCCGGGAGGCAGCGCTCACCGACCTGATCTACGCGTTCCACCCGCGGTTCCTGGGGGTGCGGCGGGCCTACGAATCGCACACGGCGCCGGTCGAGGGCGGCGACGTGCTGCTGCTCGCGCCGGGAGTCGTGGCCGTGGGCGTGGGGGAGCGCACGACACCGGCGGGTGCGGAGGCGCTGGCCCGGAGCGTCTTCGAGGACGGTCTCGCGCATACCGTGCTGGCGGTGCCGATCGCGCAGCAGCGGGCCTCGATGCACCTGGACACCGTGTGCACGATGGTGGACGTCGACGCCGTGGTGATGTACCCCGCGGTGCGGGAGACGTTGCAGGCCTTCACTCTCCACCGGGAGAACGGTGACGTCCGGATCGGTGGGCCGCGCGGGTTCCTCGAGGCGGCCGCCGACGCGATGGGGATCGAGAAGCTCCGCGTCATCGACACCGGCCTCGACCCGGTCGTCGCCGAACGGGAACAGTGGGACGACGGCAACAACACCCTGGCCCTCGCGCCCGGCGTGGTGGTGGCCTACGAACGCAATCTCGAGACCAACACGCGCCTCGAGGACGCGGGCATCGAGGTGCTGCGCATCGCCGGGTCCGAGCTGGGCTCCGGACGCGGCGGGCCGCGTTGCATGTCCTGCCCGCTCGCCCGCGGCTGACCGACCGCGGGCGAGCCCGGGATCTAGAGGATCTCGTGCACCTTCTCGACGGGCCGGGCCAGGACGGTGCCCTTGTCGGTGACCACGATCGGCCGCTCGATGAGGATCGGATGGGCCACCATCGCGTCGAGCAACTCGTCCTCGGAGGCGTCCGCCAAGTTCAGCTCGCCGAACAGCGACTCCTTCCGCCGGATCGCCTGGCTCGGGACCAGGCCGGCGTCGTCGAGCAGCTTGCGCAGCCCGTCGCGCGACGGCGGGGTCTCGAGGTACTTGACGACGGTCGGTTCGAGGCCCGCCTCCTGCAACACCTTCAGGGTGTTGCGGGACGTGCTGCACCGGGGGTTGTGGTAGATCGTCGCGGTCGTTGCCATGGCCACATTCTGCCGTGCCGTGGGGTCGGGTGCGGCGGGCACCGCAGCGCATTCGGGCACGGTCGGCCGGCACTGTTAGCCTCGACGCACCATCAGCCCACCTGAGGACGTCCCGATGCTCGACATCGTCATCGACCCCGGCTCGCCGGTCCCGCCGTACGAGCAGTTGCGCCAGCGGATCGTCACGATGGTGCGGCGCGACGAACTGATCGCCGGCACCAAGCTGCCCACCGTCCGCGGGCTGGCCGAACACCTCGGCATCGCCCCGAACACCGTGGCCAAGACCTACCGTGAGCTCGAGCAGCTCGGCATCATCGAGACCCGGGGCCGGGCGGGGACGTTCGTCGCGGAGTCCGGTGACCCGACCCGCACGCTCGCCCAGCGCGCCGCCACCGGCTACGTCCGCGAACTGCGCACCCTCGGCATGTCCGACGACGAGGTGCTCGAGTTCGTCGTTGCGGCGCTGCGGGGTGCGTGACCCGTCCGATTCCCGCCGGCGCGGTGACGGTTGCGCTCCGCAAGGAAGTGGACGAGGTTTACATCATGGGCCTTTCGGACGAACCGACGGATCCGCACGACGCGCCGCGCGGCCGGCTCGTTTCGGTTCGCCCCGGGGGGCCGCGCCGACGGCCCCCACCGGTGATCGATCAGGCCGTGTTCGTCCCGACAGCCCTGATCGTGGTGTCGATCGTCGTCTGGGGACTGCTCGCACCGGACAATTTCGCCGCCGTGACGGGGGCGGTACTGGACTGGCTGGTTGTCAACCTGGGGTGGCTCTTCGTGCTCACCGCGTCGGGTTTCGTGGTCTTCTCGATCTGGCTGGCCCTGAGCCGGTTCGGGCGGATCCCGCTCGGCAAGGACGACGACGTACCGGAGTTCCGCACCGTCAGCTGGATCGCCATGATGTTCAGCGCCGGTATGGGCATCGGCCTGATGTTCTTCGGTGTCGCCGAACCCCTGGCCCATTTCGTGACACCGCCGCCGGGCACAGCCGGGGGCGTGGGACCGGCGATGGCGACGACAATGTTCCACTGGAGCCTGCACCCCTGGTCGATCTATGCCGTGGTGGGTCTGGCCATTGCCTACGGCACCTACCGCAAGGGGCGCAAGCAGCTGATCAGTTCCGCCTTCCTGCCGCTGCTCGGCCGCCGCGCCGAGGGGCCCGTCGGGAAGGTCATCGACATCCTCGCCCTGTTCGCCACGCTGTTCGGCACTGCCGCCTCGCTCGGCCTCGGGGCCCTGCAGATCGGGTCCGGCTTCGCGGCGACCGGTTGGCTCGAGGAGACGGGGGTGCTGCTGCTGGTGGCGATCATCGCGCTGCTCACAGCAGCCTTCGTCGCTTCCGCGGTGTCCGGTGTGGCTCGTGGCATCCAGTGGCTGTCCAACATCAACATGGTGCTCGCGCTCGCGCTCGCCGCGTTCGTCTTCGTGGTCGGCCCCACCGTGCTGATCCTGAATCTCCTACCCACCACCCTCGGCGCCTATGCCGCCGATCTGGCCCGGATGTCCGCTCGTACCGCGGCTTCGAGCCCCGAGGTCGCCGAGTGGCTCTCCGCGTGGACCGTCTTCTACTGGGCATGGTGGATCTCGTGGACGCCGTTCGTCGGGATGTTCCTGGCCCGAATCAGCCGTGGCCGCACGGTCCGCCAGTTCGTCGTAGGGGTCATCCTCGTTCCCAGCACAGTGAGCCTGGTGTGGTTCGCGGTGTTCGGTGGTGCGGCCATCGGCGAGCAACGCGACGGCCTCGGCCTGGCCGACGTCGGCACGACCGAGGCGCAGTTGTTCGGCATGCTCGACAATCTGCCGCTGTTCACGATCTCCGCTGCCGTCGTGATGGTGCTCGTGGCCATCTTCTTCGTCTCGGGGGCCGACGCCGCATCGATCGTGATGGGCACCTTGTCCCAGCGCGGCACGCTCTCCCCGCACCGTCGGGTCGTGGTGTTCTGGGGCGTGCTCACCGGTGGTGTCGCCGCCCTGCTCCTGTGGACCGGCGGTGCCGATGCCCTCACCGCCTTGCAGACCATGACGATCATCGCGGCGGCGCCGTTCGTGCTCGTCATGGTGGGTCTGTGTGTGTCCTTGTACCGGGATCTGTCGCGGGATCCACTGGTGTCCCCGCGCGGTCGGCGGTTGCTGCGGCGCGCCGAGTACCGGTCCCCGGCGCGGAAGAGAACGGACGTCGAATGAGTAGTGCCGTACCGGCGCGGATCGCGTTCGCGGTCGAGGCCATGGATCCGCAACCGGGCAGCGACGTGCTCGAGATCGGCTGCGGCGGGGGCGTCGCGCTCGCACTCGTGTGCGAGCGGCTGCGCCGCCACGGCTGCGTCGTCGGGGTGGACCGCTCGGCGACGCAGATCGACCGGGCCCGTCGTCGCAACCGGGACGGCCTCGAGGCCGGGCTCGCCGAGCTGCGCATCGGCGAGTTTCCCGGCGTCGACCTGCCCGGGTCGTTCGACCTCGTCTTCGCCGTCAACGTCCCCAGCTTCCGCAGCGACGACCCGGCCGCGCCGACGGCTGTCGCGTCGCTGCTGCGGCCCACCGGCGAGCTCTGGGTGTTCGACGAACCGCCTCCGGGACTGGCCGTCGGACCGGTGTCTATGCGGATCAGCGCGCTGCTCTCTCGCTGCGGCTACGCGATCGTCGACATCGTCGAGAGCGGCCGGACCGTCGGCGTGCGGGCCGCGCCCGCGGACGTCACCGCCAGCTCGGCAGCCACAGCTGCTGCTGCCACGTCTCCACGGTGATCGGCGCGGCCGTCAGGATCGGCCACAGCCACACGAAATTCGCCACCACCAGGCCGACGTAGAGGCACACGACCAGCAGACCGGTCGAACGCCGTTCGGCCGAGGCCCGCGGCGAGCCGAGCACGTCGCCGAGCACCAGCGTCAACCCCATGATCAGGAACGGCGCGAGCGGGACCGCATAGAAGTAGTACATCTGCCGGTCGAGCGTGGCGAACCACGGCAGCACCGTCGCCGCGTAGCCGGTGAGCACCGCGGCCCACCGCCAGTCCCGCCGCACCAGCAGCTGCCACCCGCCCCACACGAGCATCGGCAACGCCAGCCACCACATCGCCGGGGTGCCCACCAGCATGACGGCCTTGACGCACTGCTCACCGCCGCACCCGCGGATCTGCTCGCCGTCCGCGAAGTAGTACAGCATCGGACGCAAACCCATCGGCCACGTCCACGGCTTGGACTCCCACGGATGCACGTTGCCGGCCGAGTTCGTCAGACCCGAATGGAAGTCGAGCACGGAGGCGCTGTAGTACCACAGCGAGCGCAGCGCGTCCGGCACGAACGAGAACGCCCCGTCCGTGCCGATCTGCCGGCCCACCGCATGCCGGTACACCCCGGTCTCGCCGGCGAACCACGCCCAGAACGTCGCCAGGTACACGCCCAGCGGCACCACCACGAGCGCGTAGAGGGCCGGCCCGACGTCGCGCAGACCGGTCCCGAGCCACGGCCGCTGCACGCCGTAGGCGCGGCGCGCGGCGACGTCGAACGCCACCGACATCAA
Source organism: Rhodococcus sp. NS-SX18 (assembly GCF_057367935.1). Classification (NCBI taxonomy): domain Bacteria; kingdom Bacillati; phylum Actinomycetota; class Actinomycetes; order Mycobacteriales; family Nocardiaceae; genus Rhodococcus; species Rhodococcus sp. NS-SX18. Next base: position 1,364,867 of record NZ_CM170633.1, read on the forward strand.
CCCGAAGAACGCGATCAGATACAGCCCCGACCACTTGGTGCCCACCGCCAGACCCAGCAGCACACCGGCCCCGAAGCGCCACCACCGCACGCCCAGCCGGGGACCCCACACCGTGTCGGCGATGCGTCCCTCGGCGTGCACGCGCGCCATCCGGGCCCGCACCTCGTCCCGGTCGACGATCAGGCACCCGAACGCGGCGACCGCGAACAGCGCCAGGAAGATGTCCAGCATCCCGAGGCGCGACGAGACGAAGGTGACGCCGTCGGCGATCAGGAGGATCCCCGCCAGACCGCCGAGCAGGGTCGAGCGGGTCAGCCGCCGCACGATCCGCACCACGAGCAGGACCAGCACCGTCCCGGCGACGGCGGCCGAGAACCGCCACCCCCAACCGTTGTAACCGAACAGCGCCTCGCCGAGCGCGATGAGTTGCTTGCCCACCGGCGGGTGCACGACGAGGCCGTACCCGGGATTGTCCTCGATCCAGCCGCCGGTGAGCACCTGCCAGCCCTGCGGGGCGTAGTGCTTCTCGTCGAACACCGGCGTCTTCGCGTCGGTGGGGTAGTGCAGCATCGTGAACCGGGTGATCGCTGCGATCGCGGTGACGAACAGTGTCACCACCCAGCCCCGGCCACGGTCGACCGGACCGAAGTCGGGTACGGGCACCGTCGGACCCGGGCTGTGCATCCGGCGACGGTCCGATGCCTCGGCAGGGCGCTCGTCCGTCACGGTCACGTCCCGATCGTAGGCTGAGACGCATGCAGCCAGACAATCCGGGACAGGGCCGGCTCGTGCTCGCCGCCACCCCCATGGGCGACATCGGCGACGCCTCGAAACGGCTCTGCGACGCGCTCGGCACCGCCGACGTCGTCGCGGCCGAGGACACCCGTCGCACCCGGTCGCTCGCCGCCGCGCTGGGGGTCACCGTCACCGGACGGGTGGTCAGCTTCTACGACCAGGTGGAGTCCGCCCGGACCCCGGCGCTGGTCGCCGACATCGCGGTGGGGCGGACGGTGCTGCTGGTCACCGATGCCGGAATGCCGTCCGTCAGCGACCCCGGCTACCGGCTGGTGGCGGCGTGCGTCGCGGCCGGGCTCCCCGTCACGTGCCTGCCCGGACCCTCCGCAGTGACCACCGCTCTCGCGCTGTCCGGGCTGCCGGTCGAGAGGTTCTGCTTCGAAGGCTTCCCGCCGCGCAAGGCCGGCGCCCGCCGCGCGTGGCTGCAGACCTTGACCGCCGAGCCGCGCGCGGTGGTGTTCTTCGAGGCCCCGCACCGCCTCGCCGCGTGCCTCGCCGACGCGGTCGACGTGCTCGGCGGGCAGCGGCGCGCCGCGGTGTGCCGGGAACTGACCAAGACCTACGAGGAGGTACGCCGCGGCACGCTGGCGGAGTTGGCGCAGTGGGCCGCCGAGAGTGCCCGCGGCGAGATCACCGTCGTGCTCGAGGGCGCTTCGGCGCAGGTGGCGGAACCTGCCGACCTGGTCGACGCGGTCGAACAGCTCGTGGCGGACGGAGTGCGGCTGAAGGACGCGTGCGCCCAGGTCGCGACCGCCGGGGTGTCCAAACGCGAACTGTACGACGCGGTACTGGCCGCGCGGCAGGACGAGTCGTCGTCGTAGACTCTGCCCCTTACCGCGCAGCAGGAGGTACGGATGGAGTCGGTGAACGAATTCCTCGTCGAGGTCGCGTCGGTGGTGTGGGGCCCGTACATGCTCATACCGCTGCTGCTGGGCACCGGCGTGATCCTGACGGTGCGGCTGCGGGGGGTGCAGTTCCGCAAGCTGTGGCCGGCCCTGCGGCTGGGGCTGATCATCCGCAAGGACCCGGACGCCACCGAAGGTGACATCTCCCAGTACCAGGCACTGACGACCGCCCTGGCCGCCACCGTGGGCGTCGGCAACATCGCCGGCGTCGCCACCGCCATCTACTTCGGCGGGCCGGGAGCCCTGTTCTGGATGTGGATCACCGGCCTCGTCGGCATGGCCAGCAAGTACTCCGAGGCGTTCCTCGGAGTCAAGTACCGCGTCACCGACGCCAAGGGCGAGCAGTCCGGCGGCCCGCAGTACTACCTGGCCCGTGCCATCCCCAACAAGTTCGGTCTGGTGCTGAGCCTGATGTTCGCGGTGTTCGCGGTGCTCGCCAGCTTCGGCATCGGCAACATGACGCAGGCCAACACCGTCGCCACCCAGATGGACTCCACGTTCGGGGTGCCCACCTGGCTGTCCGGCGTCGTCATGACGGTGCTCGCCGCCGCGGTGCTGCTCGGCGGCATCAAGTCCATCGGCAAGGTCACCGCCGGGTTCGTGCCCGCGATGATCCTGCTGTACGTCGGCGCCGGGATCATCGTCCTCGCGGTCAACATCACCGACATCCCCGAGGCGTTCGCCCTGGTGTTCTCCGACGCGTTCACCGGCACCGCCGCAACGGGTGGCTTCATCGGCTCGGTGTTCATGATCGCCCTGCGCTACGGAGTGGCCCGCGGCATCTTCTCCAACGAGTCCGGCATGGGCAGCGCCGCTATCGCCGCCGCCGCGGCGCAGACCACCCACCCGGTCCGGCAGGGCCTGGTGTCGATGACCCAGACCTTCATCGACACGATCATCGTCGTGACCTTCACGGGCATGGTCATCATCACCACGGGCGCGTGGAAGTCCGGTGAGCAGGGCGCGGCGATGACCTCGCTCGCGTTCTCGGACGGTCTCGGCGGTGACTGGGGCAGCTGGATCGTCACGATCTCCGTGGTCTTCTTCGCCTTCTCGACGATCCTCGGCTGGTCGTACTACGGCGACCGCTGCGTCGAGCGTCTCGTCGGCCGGGGCGGCGTGCTCCCGTACCGGGCGGTCTTCGTGCTGGTCGTCTACATCGGCGCCACCACCGAACTCGAAGTGGTGTGGAACTTCTCCGATGTGATGAACGGTCTGATGGCACTGCCCAACCTGGTCGGGCTGCTCATCCTGTCGGGCCTCATCGCCCGCGAGACGAAGGAGTACCTCGCCCGGGATCCGTACCTGCTCGGCGAGAAGGACAGCCGCACGCCGACGCGGTAGCCGCGTTCGGGCGCTACGGGGCGGCCGTGGAGAGCGCCAGGATCAGCAGTACGGCCACCGCGACGATCAGGGCCGCGACCAGAGTGGGTGGGACCCCGTGGACGATCCGGTCGACGAGCTTGTACACGATCCCTCGGTTCGGGTCGGGGGCTGCCATCCCTCCGCATCGGGCGGAACCACCCCTCGTCGGGTTCCGGCCGGTGCGGAGGTGCAGCGCTTCGCGGGGGTATCCCGCTCGGAGACCACTCTGTCGGGTACTTCCGGGGCGACCAACCGGTTCGCTGCCCGCTCGCGCTATCATCCCAGGTCAGGGCCGGTGAGGAATTTTTCCGCAGCGGACATCAGGTGGCGCGGAACAGGAGGATGCCGGAGATGGAACCGGCCGACGAGCGGACCGCGGCGGAGCCCCGGCAGCTGTTCGCCGACCAGCTCCGGACGCTGTTCGCGGCGGCGGGACGCCCCGCCCTCAAGAAGGTCGCCTCCGAGGCCTCGGGCGTCGCTCGTTCCGTAGGCAGCGAGCGCACCGTCTCCGTGCAGCGGATCAGCGACTGGCGATCCGGTGCCCGGGTACCCGCCACATTCGAGACGGTCCGTCCGGTCCTGGTGGTGCTGATCCGCTCCGCCCGGGCCCTGCACGCGCAGCCGCCCACGCCCGGCCTCTACTCGATCAAGCAGTGGGAGCGGTGGTGGGAACACGCCCGGGGACCTGCCGGGCGGGCCCGGGTGGAGTCCACCGAGCCGCCCGCCGCGGCACTGCCCCCCGGCGTGCGGCCCTACCGGGGCCTCGAGACGTACCGCGATCGGGACGCGCAGCTGTTCTTCGGCCGGACCCGGAGCGTGCGCGAACTCGCCGAGACCGTCGTCGCCGCCCACGGTCACGGCATCGTGGTGGTGACCGGTGCCTCCGGCGTCGGCAAGTCCTCCCTCGTGCAGGCCGGCCTGGTCCCGGAACTGTGCCGTGACCACCGCTGGCGGCCGGTGGTCCTGACCCCGGGACCGCACCCGGTGGCGCAGCTCGTCGAATGCGTACCCGAACTCGCCGACATCTCGAATGCGGACGAGCCGGCCGCGGTGGCTCGGCTGCGCGCCGCCGCCGCCGCCCGAGAGGGCAGCGCGGGCCTGCTGATCGTCGTCGACCAGATCGAGGAGCTGTTCACCCACTGCGAGGATGCGGCCGAACGCTCGGCATTCCTGGCGCTGCTCGAGCGGGCCGCGACCGTCGGCGACGGCGATACACCAATCTCGGTGGTGGCCACGCTGCGATCGGACTTCTACGAGCGAGCGGTGACCTATCCCGTGCTGGCCCGGGCGCTGGAGCGGCACAGCAAGACGGTCCAGCCCCTGACCCGGGACGACCTGGTCGAGGTGATCACCGCGCCGGCGCGGCTACTCGGCCTGCGGTTCGAGCCGGGCCTGGTCGAACTGATCCTGCACGACCTCGGTGTACTGACCGACGACGACGTCGGCGGGGCCGAACTGCCCCTGCTGTCGCATCTGCTCGACGCCCTGTGGGAACGCCGGCGCGGCGGTCACCTGACCGTAGCCGGGTACCGCGCTACCGGCGGGGTGCGCGGATCGATCGCGGCGGGCGCGGAACGTGCGTGGGGAGAGCTCGACGACCGTGGCCGCCGACTCGCGCGCGCGATGCTCGTCCATCTCGTCTACGTGACCGGCACCGGCACCGACGTGAAGATCCGGCGCCCACTGGATCGGCTGCTCGCCGTCGCCGGAGACGACGCCGAGGCGGGGCGCCGGGTGATCGACCACTTCGTCACCGCCCGCGTCCTCGTCGTCGACGACGGCAGCGTCGAGCTGGTCCACGACACGGTGATCGACGCCTGGCCGCGCCTGAAGTCGTGGATCCGGGCCGACCGTTCGTACGCCGCGCTACGCCAGCAGATCGAGGCGGACGCGGCGAGCTGGGTCGCGGCCCGCCGGCACGCGGACCTGCTGTACCAGCGGGGCCGGATGGACCTCGTCGCCGAGCACGAGGACCGGGAGCTCGTGGGGCAGACCCCGGCCGGCGGCGTCGAGGCCGCGCTCAGCCCGACCGCGGTGGCTTTCCTCCAGGAGTCGCGGCGGCAGATCCGTCGCCGGACCCGCGTCCGCAACGGGGCCGTCGCCGCCCTCGTGCTCTCCACCGTCGTCGCGGTGGTGATGGGGACGCTGGCCTGGGCGGGCAAGAGCCGCGCCGAGGCCGAGCGCAGCGCCGCCCAGTTCCAGCAGGTCGTCGCGCTCGCCGACTCCATGCGGGAGCGGGACCCGTCCACCGCGGCCCATCTGGCGCTCGCGGCGTGGCGCCTGCGTCCGGACAGCGAGGTCGCGTACTCGCGGCTCGTCGCGACCGAGCAGATGCCGCTGGCCCTGCCACTGGACGGCCACCGCGGTCCCGTCTACGGGCTGGCGATCGCCCCGGACGGTACGACCCTGGCCTCGGCGAGCGACGACGGCAGCGTGCGGCTGTGGGATCTGTCCGACCGGGCCGCTCCGCGGCCGCTCGGTGCGCTGGTGTCCGACGAGCCCGGGTATCTGGCCTCGGTCTCCTTCAGCCCGGACGGCACCCTGCTCGCGGCCGGCGGGGCGTCAGGCGCGGTATGGATCTGGGACGTCACCGACCGGGACCGGCCCGTCGCGCTGCTCACCGCCGAGGTGTTCGTGCCGGAGGTCGTCCACAACGTGCGCTTCGGTCCGGACGGCCGGTCGCTCGCGGTGCCGTACGACAACGGATCGGTCGTGCTCGTCGACACGAGCGGGCCCCGGACGCGGGGATTTCCCCGCACCGTCCTGCCCGCGCACGGCGCGGCGGTGCGGACCGTGGCGTTCCACCCCGGCGGCACCGTGCTGGCCACGTCGAGCGACGATCGGTCGGTGCGGTTGTGGGATGTGACCGACCCGGCCGCCGCCGTACCTCTCGGTGCTGCGCTGACCGGTTTCCGCGACGTGGCGCACTCCGTCGCGTTCGCCCCCGACGGCCGGACCCTCGCGGTCAGCAGCGACGACGGCGTCCTCACGATGTTCGACATCACGGATCCGGCGGCGGTGCACCCGACCGGACCACCCGTGCAGGCGCACACCGGCGGGGTGTGGACCGTCGCGTTCGCACCCGACGGCCGCACCCTCGCGAGCGCATCGTGGGACGGAACCGCGAAGCTGTGGGCGCTCGACCCGAGGACGCGGACGATCGACGAGATGCGACCGGCTCTCGCAGGCAACGGCGGTGGCGTCCCCGCGCTCGCGTTCACCCCCGACGGCACCGCGCTGGTCACCGGCGGCCACGACGGCAACATCCGGATCTGGACGCTGCCACGCGGACGCGTCGCGGTCGCGGACTCTGCGCTGACGCTGCCGGCGATCAACCGCGCCGGTTCGGTCGTCGCCACGGGCGGGTACAACTCCGCCGTGCCGCTGTGGCGGATCGACTCCGACGGGCGCTGGGCGCCGCTCGGTCTCGTGCATCGTCCCCGGCCGGTGGGCGGTGCGGTGACCACCGCGTTGTCGCCCTCCGCCGCGACTCTGGTCACCGCTTCGACGACCGACGGCGAGATCCACCTGTGGGATGTCCGCGACCCTGCGGCCCCGCGGCTGTGGGCGGACCCGATCGTGACCGAGACCCGGTTCACGTCCGAACTCGCCTTCGGTCCTGGGGGCACCACCCTCGTCACCGGCCACGACGACCACTCCCTCGTGCTGTGGGACGTGTCGGATCCGGCTCGTCCGGTGAGCCGGGGAGCACCACTGCGGGGCCCGACGAATCTCGTGCGGGCGGCCGCGTTCACGCCGGACGGCCGGCACCTGGTCGCGACCAGTGCGGACGGCTCGCTCTACGCGTGGGACGTCACCGATCCGTCCGCCCCCGTCGCGGTGCCGGTGTCGGACGGTCACACCGGCGGCGTCAACGCCCTCGCGTTCAGCGCCGACGGCAACGTCCTCGCCACCGGCGGCGACGACCACACCGTCCGCGTATGGGACCGAGGACCCGACGGATCGTTCACCGTCCGGCCCGACGCGCTGCGCGGGCACACCGGCACCGTCTACTCGGTGTCCGTCACCCCGAACGGCAGCGAGGTGGTCAGCGGCGGTGACGACGGCACGGTGCGGCTGTGGCACGTCGCCGATCCGGAGCGCATGCACCCGGTGGGCGGTCCGATCACCGAGATGGGTGTCGGGCGGTGGCAGGTCGGCTTCCTGCCGGACAGCAACGCCGTGATCGCGGGAGGCGGCGACGGAATGGTGCGCACCTGGAGCCTGGACGTCGAGTCGATCGTCGCGCGGATCTGCGCCTCGACGACGGGCCGGATCACCGAGATGTTGCCACAGTCCGATCTGCCGGTGGCGGGCCGGACGGTGTGCGAGGGCTGAGCGCCAGGATGCTGGCGGCCTTGTCGAGGCACTCCTGCCATTCGGCATCCGGATCGGAATCGATGGTGATGCCGCCGCCGACGCCGAGCCCGCACGAGCCCGGCGTGTCCGCGTCCCCGCGACCGAACTCGACGGTGCGAATCGCCACGTTCAGTTCCACCCCGGCGACAGGACTGGCCATGCCCACCGTGCCGCAGTACATGCCTCGCGGGTACGGCTCCCAGACCTGCAGGAACTCCCGCGCCCGGAGCTTGGGGCAGCCGGTCACCGACGCCGGCGGGAATGCTGCCTCGAGCAACCGCACGGTGTCCACCCCGGCCCGCAACGAGGCCGCGACGGTGGACACCAGGTGCCAGACCCCGGGGGCCGGGTGCACCCCGAGCAGTTCCGGCACGGTGACGCTCCCGGTCTCGGCTACCCGCCCGAGGTCGTTGCGCACGAGGTCCACGATCATCACGTTCTCCGCGACGTCCTTGACGGACGCGCGCAACAGGGCCGGATCGGCGCCGATCGGGAGCGTGCCCTTGATCGGGCTCGATGTGACCCGGTGGTCGTGGCGCGCGAGGAACAACTCCGGTGACAGGGACGCGACCGCACCCCAGTCGCCCGCGACGTACGCGGCCCGGGCCGGTGCGGTGCGCTCGATCCCGTCGGCGAAGAAGTGCAGCGGACTGCCCGACCAGGCACCGGTGAAGCGAGTGCACACGCACGCCTGGTAGACCTCGCCGGCCCGGATCGCCTCGAGGCACTGCTGCACGCCGCGACGGTGGGCGTCGCGATCGGGCGCGGTCCAGTCGATGCGCCACGGTGCCCGCGCGGCGGTTTCGGGCGCCTCGCGGACGACGGCGGCGAGCCCGGCCGGGCACGCCGCGTCGGTGAGGCTCTCGTACCACCAGCAGCCGTCGTGGTCGAGCCGCAGCACGGTGTCCGTCCATCCTCCGGTCGCACGCGGCAGCGCCGGGTGGGTGGGCGCGCGGTCCGGATACGCGAGACAGCCGATCCACCCTCCACCGACGACCGGTTTGTCACGGCCCGGTTCGTCACGGCCCCGGGCCGAGCGGCTCCGCAGGACGAAGGCGTCGGTCGGCGGGGTGGCGACGGCACGGACGTGGGGCGCGAGGACCGCCGCCGCGCCGAACCACGTTCCGGTCAGTGCGGCCGGTGGAGGGGTGCCTGCCGCCTCGGCCCGGGCGCCCAGCAGTCGCAGCACCTGCGCCGGACTGCCCCCGGGACCGAGTCGTTCCATCCGCATGGGCACAGCTTCCCACGCGGCCCCGGGACGGACCGAATCCCGCCGGGCGGTCAGCGGACGAGCGGCATCACCCGCTCCGCCGCACCGAGCTTGTCCGGGTTCCGCACCACATACAGGCCGGTGACCAGGCCCGCGTCCATCTCGACCAGCATGACCAGATCGAGTCGCTCGCCCGAGTACACGGCCAGCGCGGGCAGGCCGTTGAACGCGGCGAACTCCACTCGCATGTCGGGCAGCGGCCTGCGGCTCAGGCCGCTCAGCACGCGTGCGACCTTCCGCGCTCCGGACACCGGAACCCGCGCGGCCGTCACCTTGCCGCCACCGTCGGCGACGTAGACGACATCCGGCGCGAGTACCGCCATGAGTGCCTCCACATCGCCGCCGGCAGCGGCGGACAGCAACTCCGCCACTACCCGGCGCGCCTGCTCGTCGGACGCGACGTACCGCCGGCGTCGCGCCTGTACGTGGCTGCGGGCGCGGTGCGCGATCTGCCGCACCGTCGCCTCCTGCCTGCCGACGGCCGCGGCGATCTGGGCGTGGTCGAAGCCGAACACCTCGCGCAGCACGAACACTGCCCGTTCGAGCGGGCCGAGGGTCTCGAGCACCAGCATCATCGCCATCGACACCGATTCGGCGAGCAGCACGTCCTCGGCGGCATCGGGGGCGGTCCGCACCGGTTCGGGCAGCCACGGCCCGACGTAGTCCTCCCGGCGCCGCTGCGCCGTGCGCAGCGAGTTCAGCGCCTGCCGGGTGACCACGCGGCTCAGATAGGCTCGCGGGTTCGCCACCTCGTCGAGCTCCACCTCGGCCCAGCGCAGGTAGCTGTCCTGCAGGATGTCCTCGCTGTCGGCGACGCTGCCGGTGATCTCGTACGCGATGCCGAACAGCAGGCCCCGATGCCGGGTGAACAGTTCGTCGTGCGTCGTCTCGCCGGGTGTCATGTCGCCGGGTGTCATCGACGGACCGCGAGCGGCTCGGGCGTGGGTGCCGGTCCCTTCGGGAACGGGTAGCTGTGTCCTCGCGCCTGTCGTCGCAACATCCACACCGTCCCGCGCACCACCGTCTCCTTGCCGAACGCCCCCAACGTACCGCGCAACGCGAAGCTGCGGGCCGTGTCGTCCGGGCGGGTGCGCTGCACGACGCCGGAGGCGCGACCCAGCGAGATGCACTGCGCCGCGAACCCCAGCGACAGCGGCTGCGGATCCGTGCCCGTCAGCAGCGCCCAGGTGGTGTCGGCGCCGTGGGCGCCGAGCGGCAGCGCCGCCTGGCAGCTCATCCGGATGTGATCCTGACCGTCGACGGTCACGGCGTCGCCCACGCCCACGACGTTCGCTCCGTCCGCGCTCCGCAGGGTCGCGTCGACCCGCAGCCGGCCGGCGTCGTCGACCGGCAGGCCACTGCGCCGGGCCAGGTCGGGCACCGTGAAGCCGCCTGCCCAGATCGTGAGTTCGGCCGGTATCGCGTCGCCGTCGGCGAGCAGCACCGCGTCGTCCTCGACGGCGACGACCCGGCCCGGCCGGATCCGGACGCCGAGCCGTCGCAGCCGCGCGGCGACGAACCGCCGGGTGGCCCCGGGCAGATGGGCGACGGGATCCCCGACGAGGGTGCAGGTCAGGCGGGGATGTGCCTCGGCGATCTCGGCGGCCGTTTCGACGCCGGTGAGTCCGCCCCCGACGATCACCACGTCCGCCCCGTCCTGGAGTTCCCCGAGCGCGGCGGCCGTGTCCAGGGCGCGTTCGAACTCGGCCGTCGAGTGCAGCCGGTCGGCGCCCGGGATCGCAGGCGCGGCGGCGCCACTGCCGACGGCGTAGACGGCGATGCGGAACGGAAGCGCCGTCCCGTCCGCGAGCAGCACCCGATCCCTACCGATGTGCACCGCGGTGCCGAGTTGCACGGCTGCCGCCGGATGCAGCACGTCGGCGAGGTCGTGCGTGGCCCCGCCGGAGCCGGCCGCGAGCTGATGCAGCCGCACCCTCTCGACGAACACCGGTCGCGGCGCGACGACTGTCACCGATACCTCCGGATGCGCGGCGAGCAGACGGTTCGCTGCCATCACTCCCGCGTACCCGGCTCCGAGTACCACCACGTCGGTTGCCATCCTGACCACCCCTTCTGTTGTCGGCGATGTCCGCGGTCGTAGATGGGACACCGGCCGGCCCGGAAACGTGACAGGCGGTGGCGGTGCTCACCCGGGTGGGGGCGCGAGGAAGGCGGTCTCGGCGGCGTCGCGGCCGGCGAACCACCCCTCGGCATCGACGCTGCGCGTGCGGGTCGACCGGGTCGTCGGAAACAGCCGGCGGAACTCCGCGTCCACGGCCTCGGAGCGACGGGCCAGCAGCGGCGCGAGTTGCGTGACGGACATACTCGCGTCGGCCGCGGCGGCCGCGGTGGCACCTGCGTCGGCCTGCCGTAACCGTTCGCCGATCCGGTATGCGTACCCGGTCAGGAAGGCACGGCGGAACGCCGTGGCCGCACCGCCGGTGCGGCCCTCTGGTCCGGCGGCGCGTACGGCCCGGGCGGCCTGCACCGACAGCGACGCGAACAGCACCTCGACCTGCTGCAGGTCGACCTCGGCCCCGACGATCGTGGCGATTCCGACCTTGGTGAACCACACCGTGCGCGTGCGGTTCGCGTTCCCGATCGCGGTGAGCAGCAGCACCTTCTCCTTCGCGTACGGATTGTCGACGTGCACGCGGCGCCCGCGCGTGGTGTCCGCGCCGGCGCGGGTGACCAGGGCCGTGCCGATCGCGTACCGGGTCATCAGTTCCTGGGCCTTGGCGGTGAGGGTCTCGGCCTCCTCCGGATAGTCCGTGGACTCGGCCTTCGCCAGGAGGCCGCGGATCCGTGCGAGCACCCTCGGATCCGGCGTCGCGGCCTCGCCGGCCGCAGGCGCCGGTCGCAGCGGCGGCCACTGCGAGGGCAGCGGCAGGAGTGGGGCGAACTGCGGCAGGTACTTCCAGGCGAACGCCAGCCCCATCACCTGGAAGCGGGACAGGCCGGGCAGCTCGCGCAGCAGTTCCGCGCCCAACCGTCGTGCGGGTGCATCGGGTGGCACCCGGTCGGCGATCCGCGCGGCCGAGGGGCAGCGCTGCGCGACCGCGCCGAGTTGGCGCACCCAGTCGAGGGGTGCCCGCTCGGCCGCGTCACTGCGGCGGGCGTCGAACAGCACCGCCGCGGCCGCCAGCGGAACGTCCGTGGTGTCACCGGAGCGGGCCGTCACGTGCAGCACGTCGACCGGTTGCCAGCCGCGCTCGTACGCGGCGCCCAGTTCGTCGAGAAGCGGCCGGATCCCGAGGTGGAAGGCCTCCTCGGATGCGCCGGACCCGCCAGCCGCCTGTCGAAAGTGTGTTCTATCTCGCCCCATGCGCGGAGTGTGCACGAGGCCACCGACAGGCGGCGTGACGCGCTACTCGTACCGCGGGAACACCGGGGCCGGAGCCGGCAACTGCGTGCCCGGCGCGAGGCGCGTGGCGATGTCCGCGAACTGCCGCGCCTGCGGATCCTGCCCCACCAGATCCAGGATCTTCGCGGCGGAGTCCGGCATCACCGGCTGCACGAGCAGGCCGACGATCCGCACGACCTCGAGCGTCACGTACAGCACCGTGGCCATCCGGGCCGGGTCGGTCTTGCGCAGCACCCACGGCGCCTGGGCGGAGAAGTACCGGTTCGTCTCGCCGAGGACGTGCCAGATCGACTCGAGGGCCAGGTGCAACGCCTGCACGTCGAACTCGGCGCGGACCTTGTCGAGCAGCGCGTCCGCCTGCGCGAGCAGCGCTCGGTCGTCCTCGGTGAACTCACCGGGCTCCGGCACCACACCGTCGAGGTTCTTGGCGACCATCGTCAGCGAGCGCTGCGCCAGGTTGCCGAGTTCGTTCGCCAGGTCCGCGTTGATGCGGGTCACGATCGCCTCGTGGCTGTAGCTGCCGTCCTGGCCGTAGGAGATCTCCCGCAGCAGGAAGAAGCGCAGCGGATCGAGACCGTACTGTTCGACCATCTCGAGCGGGTCGACGACGTTGCCGACCGACTTGGACATCTTCTCGCCCTTGTTGAACAGGAAGCCGTGCACGAACACCCGCTCGGGCAGCTCGATCCCGGCCGACATCAAGAACGCCGGCCAGTACACGGTGTGGAAGCGGGTGATGTCCTTGCCGATGATGTGCAGGTTCGCGGGCCAGTAGCGGCGGAACGACTCCGACCCGGTGTCGGGGAAACCCGCACCGGTCAGGTAGTTGGTGAGCGCGTCGACCCACACGTACATCACGTGATCGGGATGGTCCGGCACCGGCACGCCCCAGTCGAAGGTGGTGCGGGAGATCGACAGATCCTTCAGTCCGCCCGAGACGAAGCTGACGATCTCGTTGCGCCGGGTGGCAGGCGCGATGAAGTCCGGCCGTTCCTCGTACAGCTTCAGCAGCTTGTCCTGATACGCCGAGAGCCGGAAGAAGTACGTCGACTCCTCCGTCCACTCCACGGGGGTCCCGGACTCGGTCGCGATACGCGAGCCGTCCTCGAGCGCGGTCGTCTCGGCCTCCGCGTAGAACGCCTCGTCGCGAACGGAGTACCACCCCGAGTAGGTGTCGAGGTAGATGTCGCCGTTGTCGGCCATCCGCTGCCAGATCGCCTTGCTCGCCTCGAGGTGGTCGGCGTCCGTGGTGCGGATGAACCGGTCGAAGGAGATGTTCAGCGACTTGTCCATAGCCTCGAACACGCCGGAGTTGCGGGCCGCGAGGTCCCGCACGTCCAGGCCCTCCTTCGCCGCCGTCTGCTGCATCTTCAGGCCGTGCTCGTCGGTGCCGGTCAGGAAGTACACGTCGAAGCCGTCGAGACGCTTGAACCGGGCGATCGCGTCCGAGGAGATGTACTCGTAGGCGTGGCCGATGTGCGGTGCGCCGTTCGGATAAGCGATCGCGGTCGTCAGATAGAACGGCGGGCGGGAGGCGGCAGGAGCAGTCATGGTGCGTCCACTTTATAGGTAGATAGTGTATGGGCCGTGAGCCGAACCCGTCCCGCACCCGAGCCTCCGCAGCCGCTCTCGCCGCTCGTCGACGCCCACACGCACCTCGACGCGTGCGGCGCCCACGATGCCGAGTCGGTGGCGGCCGTCCTCGACCGGGCGGCGGCGGTGGGCGTCGGACGCGTCGTCACCGTCGCCGACGACATCGCCGCAGCCCGCTTCGCCGTCGACGCCGCGCACTGGGACGCACGGGTCTACGCCGCCGTGGCGCTCCACCCCACCCGGGCGAACGCGCTCGACGACGCCACGCGCGCCGAGATCGAGAAGCTGGCCGCCGACCCCCGCGTCGTTGCGGTGGGGGAGACCGGCCTCGACCTGTACTGGCCCGGCAAGCTCGACGGCTGCGCCGACCCGCTCGAGCAGGAGGACGCGTTTCGCTGGCACATCGACCTGGCCAAACGGCTCGGCAAGACCCTGATGATCCACAATCGTGACGCCGATGCCGAGTTGCTGCGCGTGCTGCACGACGAGGGCGCGCCGGAGACGGTGATCTTCCACTGCTTCTCGTCGGATGCGGAGATGGCGCGGGCCTGCGTCGACGCCGGCTACCTGCTCAGCTTCTCCGGGACGGTGAGCTTCAAGAATGCGAAGGCGCTGCGTGCCGCCGCCCCGTTGGTGCCGCCCGAGCTGGTACTCGTGGAGACCGATGCTCCCTTCCTGACGCCCCATCCGTTCCGCGGGGCCCCCAACGAGCCGTACTGCCTGCCCTACACGGTGCGGGCGCTGGCGGAGGTGCGCGGCGCGGACCCGGCCGAGCTGGCCGCTACGACCACCGCGAATGCCGAACGGGTCTACGGACTTTCGTAACGGTGTCCCCGTTCCGAGGCGGCCGGGGCGGGTGGCCGGGACAATGGGTGGCATGCACAGTTTCGTCTACAACGCTCAGCCGTCACGGGTGGTCTTCGGTCCGGGAACCGCGGCGCGGGTCGCCGACGAGGTGCGCCGCCTCGATCGCTCGCGGGTCCTGCTGCTCGGCGGCGAACACGTCCGTCCGCAGGCCGAGCTGGTCGAGAAGGCCCTCGGGAGCCTACAGGTCGCCCGGTTCGACGGGGCCGTCATGCACACCCCCGTGGCGGTCACCGAGAAGGTGCTGGGCCTGGTCTCCGAGCACGACATCGACGCCGTCGTCGCCGTGGGCGGAGGGTCGACGACGGGGCTGTCGAAGGCGATCGCGGTGCGCACCGGTGTGGACCAGGTGATCCTGCCGACCACCTACGCCGGATCCGAGGTGACTCCCGTCCTCGGGGAGACCGCGGACGGTGTGAAGACCACGCACTCGTCGCCGGCCATCCTGCCCGAGACCGTCATCTACGACGTCGAGTTCACCCTGTCGATGCCGATCCCGATGGCACTGACCAGCGCGATCAACGCGATGGCGCATGCCGTGGAGGCGTTGTACGCCGAGCACGCCAACCCGATCATCGACACGCTGGCGCTCGAGGCGATCCGCGCGATCGCCCGGGGTGTGCCGGTCCTGGGTGCCGACGCCGCGGACCGGGAGGGACGCTCGGACCTGCTGCTCGCGGCGTGGCTGGCCGGCACGTGCCTGAGCGCGGGGGGAATGGGCTTGCACCACAAGCTGTGCCACGTCCTGGGCGGCAGTTTCGACCTGCCGCACGCGGCGACGCACACCGTGGTGCTGCCGCACGTGATGGCGTTCAACGCGCCGTCGGTGCCGGCCGTGATGAGCCGCATCGCCGATGCCCTCGGCACGCCCACCGCTCCGGCCGGGGTCTTCGACCTGGTGGCGGCCGCGGGTGGCCCGACGACGCTCGCCGAACTGGGGATGTCCGAGGGGGACCTCGACGAGGCGGCACACCTGGCCACCGAACGGCAGTACCCCAACCCGCGCGAGGTGACCCGGGTGGGGGTGCGGCGCCTGCTGGGCGATGCCTATGCCGGGATCCGCCCCGAGTGAGGGTGCCCCTCGGTGGCATTGGTGAGGGTGCCCCTCGGTGGCATTGGTGAGGGTGCCCCTCGGTGGCATTGGTGAGGGTGCCCCTCGGGGCCCTGTCCAGGCGCTTCCTCAGTGGGTGGGGGGATTGCGGCGTGGCCGGATCCGGGCGTTGGGCAGCGCCGGTGCGGGTAGCCGCGCCACCTTCCCGGTGTAGCCCTCGACCCGGCCGAAGCGTTCTCCCTCGCGCTGCCACTCGTCGCGGAACGCGGCGATCTCGTCGTGGCTGCGACCGACGAAGTTCCACCACATGACGATCTCCTCCCCGAACGGAGTACCGCCGAGCAACACGGCGCGTGCGGGTTCGTCGGTGAGATTCGTCAGCGCGAGCGTGGAGACCCCGGTGCCGACGTAGCCGAGCGCGGAACGGGTCAGGACGGTGCCGGCGAGCCGGACGCTGCCGGTGTCGACGAGCAGGCCGTGCTCGAACTCGGGATCGACGGCCAGTTCGACGCTGGCGCCCGGGTCGAGTGTGATCTCGGCGCCGAGCAGAGGGGTGAAGGTGGGCACGGGCGACGTGGATCCGGCGAGGGAGCCGAGGAAGACGGCGACGGTCGCGCCCGCGATCCGGACCGGTTCGGGCACGTAGTGCCGGAAGTCACGAGGGGCGTCGCGGTGCGCGTCGGGCAGGGCCACCCACAGCTGGACGCCGTGCAGGACCGTCGTGGCGGGCGTGGAGACCTCCGAATGGGCGATGCCGTGGCCGCCCGTCATGAGATTGAGTTCGCCGGGACGGACGAACGCGTGCTTGCCGAGGCTGTCGCGGTGCTCGATCTCGCCGGCGAACAGCCAGCTCACCGTCTGCAGGCCGGTGTGCGGGTGCGGCGCGACGTCCATTCCGCCGGTGGCGGCGACGTCGTCGGGCCCGTAGTGGTCGGCGAAGCACCAGGCTCCGACGAGAGACCGGGCTCGCTGCGGCAGCGTGCGGCGGACCGGCATCGCGCGCGGGCCGCCGAGCGGAACCTCACGGGAAGTGACGATCTGCACGCGGGTGGGTGCCGGCTCGGATTCGCAGACGATCTCGGTGGGCTCGGCGTCGACGTTGCTCATCTACAAGACCTTGCTTCCGTACATCTCGCCGAGGGGATCGGCGATGAGTTCGATGCGGGCACCGTCGGGGTCGCGGAAGTACAGGGAGACCTCGCTGTGTTCGACGAGGTCGACGCCGGCCTCGGTCAGTTTGGTGCGCAAGTGTTCCCAGCGGCTCGGCTCGACGCTGATCGCGATGTGGTGCAGCCCGCCGAGGACCTCCTGGTAGGGGCCGACGTCGAGTCCGGGAAAGTCGAAGAAGGCCAGCAGGTTTCCGTTTCCGATGTCGAAGAAGAAGTGCGACGAACCGGGGTAGTCGCGGTTCTCGATCAACTCGGTGAGCGGGAATTCGAGCACGTCCTGGTAGAAGCGCACCGTGCGCTCGACGTCGCTGCTGACGAGTGCGGTGTGGTGCAACCCGCGCGCCGACGACGCGGGTCGTTCGCCGACGGGCCGGAGGTATCGGGTGCGGAGTTCTTCCCGCAGCGTCGCGGAGCGGCGGCTGCGTTCCTCTTCCACGCTGGTGCTCACGATGGGGCTCCTTCGACCGGTGGTTGCGCCTTCGACGAGAAGCATACCCCGTGTGATTGATCAATCAACTATTTTTGGACCGGGACGGCTAAGTTGAACCTTCAACCTTGCGTCGCTACCGTAGGGGCGGCTTCGATCGAAGGACGAGCCCCCACCGCCCGCACCGAAAGGTCACCCCCATGAACAACCCCGCCCTGCGCAACGTCGGGCTGCTCGTTGCCCGAGTGGTCCTCGGGATCGTCTTCCTGGCCCACGGGCTGCAGAAGGTGAACCAGGGATACTCCGCCACCAAGGCCGGATTCGAGGGCATGGACGTGCCCGTGCCCGCACTGTCCGCCTTCTACGCCACGTGGGTGGAGACACTCGGTGGCATCGCCCTGATCATCGGTCTGCTCGTGCCGATCTTCGGTGTCCTGCTGCTGGTGAACATGCTCGGTGCGTTCTTCTTCGTCCACATCGGCAACGGCATCTACGTCACCGACGGCGGATGGGAGCTCGTCGGGGCGCTCGGCGCGGGTGCGCTGGTGCTCGCCGTCGTCGGCGCCGGCGCCTACAGCGCCGACGCCCTGCTCGCCCGCCGGGTGCGGTTCCTGCAGACCGCGTAGCCGTGGGTGAGGCCCGGCGCCCGGGAACCGGGCGCCGGCCTCAGAGCACCTTCGCGAGGAAGTCGCGGGTCCGTTCCTGGCGGGGGCTCCCGAACAGTTCCTTCGGCGTGCCCTCCTCGAGGACGTACCCGTCGGCCATGAACAGCACCCGGTCGGCAACCTCCCGGGCGAAACCCATCTCGTGCGTGACCACGACCATGGTCATGCCCTCGGCCGCCAGGTCGCGCAGCACCTGCAGCACCTCGCCCACCATCTCCGGGTCGAGGGCGCTGGTCGCCTCGTCGAACAGCATGATGTCCGGATTCATGGCCAGCGCCCGTGCAATCGCGACGCGCTGCTTCTGCCCGCCGGACAGGTTGGCCGGCTTCGCGTCGGCCTTCTCGCTCAGCCCCACCCGGTCGAGCAGGGCGAGCCCCCGCGCCCGTGCCTCCTCCTTGGTCGCCCGCTTCGTCAGCACCGGCGCGAGCACGATGTTCTCGAGGGCCGTCATGTGCGGGAAGAGATTGAAGTGCTGGAACACCATCCCGATATGGCGGCGCACCCGGTCGATGTCGATCTTCCGGTCGGCGAGGTCGAACCCGTGCACCACCACCGAACCGGCGCTGATGTCCTCGAGCCGGTTCAGGCACCGCAGGAACGTCGACTTGCCCGAACCGGAGGGGCCGATCACGCACACCACCTCGCCGGCGAGGATGTCGACATCGATGCCCTTGAGCACCTCGTTCTCGCCGAACGACTTCTTCAGGCCGCGCACGCGGATCTTCACCTCGCGACCGTCCTCGAGCGGCTGGGCCGCGGCTGCCTCGGTCAACGGTTGATCCTTTTCTCGAGTCGGTCCGACAATTTGGTCAGCGCCATGATGACGACGAAGTAGATCACCCCGATGATCAGCCACATCTGGAACGACTGGAAGTTGCGGGCGATGATGATCCGCCCGGTCTGGGTGAGCTCGGCGATGCCGATCACCGACAGGATCGAGGTGTCCTTCAGCGTGATCACGAACTGATTGATGTACGACGGGATCATGGTGCGCACCGCCTGGGGCATGACCACCTTGCGCATCGCGGGCAGGTAGCCGATGCCGAGGCTGCGGGCGGCCTCCATCTGCCCCTTGTCCACGGACAGGATGCCGCCACGCACGATCTCGGCCATGTACGCGCCCGCGTTGAGCGAGAGCGTGATGATGCCCGCGGTGAACGCCGACATCTGGAATCCGGCCGCGGCCGGGATGCCGAAGTAGATGAAGAAGGCCTGCACCAGCAGCGGGGTGCCGCGGAAGACGTCGACGTAGGCGGTGCCGATCCCGCGCAGAACGATGTTGCGTGAGACCCGCATGAGGCCGAACAGCGCGCCGAGCACCAGCGCGATCGCTATCGAGACGACCGACAGCACGAGGGTCAGCCACAGCCCCTCGAGCAGCAGTTGCCAGGTGCTGCGGAGCAGGCCGGGGATGGAGTTGTCGGCCTGCACGGCGCCCTCGCCGAGGTAACTCTCCACGATCTCGTCGTAGCGGCCGTTGTCCCGCAGATTCTGCAGGCCCGCGTTGAACGCGGTGAGCAGCTCGGGATTGCGGCCCTTGTTCACCGCGAACCCGTAGTTCGCACCGGCCTCCTTCTCCGTGACCGTCTTCAGCCCGTTGCCCTGGGCGATGCCGTACGCCAGCACCGGGTAGTCGTCGAAGACCGCGACCGAGTTCCCGGTGCGGACCTCGTCGTACATGCTCGCCGAGTCGGCGAAGTAGACCGTGGTGAACCCGTACTCGCCCTTGATGGACTCGGCGAACGCGGCGCCCTCGGTGCCGTTCTTGACCGCGACGCGCTTGCCTGCCAGATCGGCGTACGACGCGACCTCGTCGTTGCCGGCGAGGACCGCCATCTGCACGCCGGACTCGAAGTAGGGATCCGAGAAGTCGAAGACCTGCTTGCGCTCCTCCGTGATCGACATGCCCGCGATCACGCCGTCGGCCTGGTCGGCCTGCACCGCCTGCAGGGCGGCATCGAAGCCCAGCGGACGAACCTCCACGGTGAAGCCCTGGTCCTCCGCGATCTCCCGGATCAGGTCCATGTCGATGCCGACGAAGTCGCCCTGCTCGTTCTGGAATTCGAAGGGTGCAAAGGTCACGTCGGTGGCGATGACGTAGGTGCGGCCGGCGGCGGGGGACTGCGCCAGGGCCGCCGGGGTGGCAGCGAGCAGCAGCGCGCCGAGCATGCCGAGCAGGGTCAGCGGCGCCGCACTCCGCCGCGCCGGAGGACGGTGAATTCGGTCACCCAAAGTAATCCCACCTCTGTAATTCGCGCGTCGTGCGGCGCGTTTTCCCGAGCGTCGAATCGACGCTAGCCCGCACCTTCGGCCGCGGCCCGCTATTGATCGAAAATTACGAATCGTCACCTGTCTCGTTACCGAGAAACTGCAGTTAGAAGCGGTGCAGTTGCCGTATCAATGCCGATTCGTTACCGTGCCGTGATCGAAGTTGTCGACAGTGCAGGAATAGCCGTGTCACCTTTCACCAAGATCAACAGAGCGAAATCGCCGACGCTGTACGTGGTCGTCGCCGCGCTCTTTCTCACCCTGGCGGCCGGCGGAATCGCCGCGCTGATCCAGCACAAGGAACTCACCCTCGACGTGGACGGTGAGCACATCGCGCTCAGCACCATGAGCTCCGAGGTCGGTGACGTCCTCGCCGGCGCCGGCTACCCGGTCGGCGAGCACGACGTGGTGGCCCCGGCCGTCGACGCCGAGGTCTCGGACGGGGACACGGTGGTGCTGCGGCGGGCCCGTGAGGTGGCGTTGAGTGTCGACGGTGTCGAGCGCACGGTGTGGACGACGGCGTCGACGGTGGACGAGGCGCTGGCACAGTTCGAGCTGGCCGCGGATGTGTACACCTCGGCGTCGCGGTCGCACCGGTTGCCGCTCGAAGGTGCCGAGCTCGACGTGGTGAGCCCGAAGACGGTGCGGTTGCTCGACGGTGGCGCTCCGGCCGTGGAGGTGCGGATGGCGGCACCGACGGTCGGGGAGTTCCTGTCCGCGCACGGTGTGGCGCTCGAGCAGGCCGATTCGGTGGTGCCCCCGGTCGACGCGGCGCTGACCGAGGGTCTCGAGATCCGCGTCACCCGCGACCGCATCGAGACCCGCATCGAGAACCAGCCGGTTCCGGCCCCCGAGCAGCGCGTCGACGACCCGAACATGCCCCAGGGCGAGACTGCCGTCGACACCCCGGGTGCTCCCGGTGAGCGCACCGTGACCCTCGATGTGCACACGATCGACGGCGTCGAGGTCGGCCGCACCGAGAAGGCCTCGACGACCCTCCGCGAGCCGGCCCCGGCCGTCGTCCGCGTCGGCACCAAGCCCGCGCCGGCCGTGCCAGCTTCCGGCCGCGCCTCCACCTGGGACGCCCTCGCGCAGTGCGAGGCCACCGGCAACTGGGCCATCAACACCGGTAACGGCTTCTACGGCGGCCTGCAGTTCACCCAGCAGACCTGGGCCGCGTTCGGCGGCACCGAGTACGCGCCGCGCGCCGACCTGGCCAGCCGCGAGCAGCAGATCGCCGTCGCCGAAAAGGTCCAGGCCGCGCAGGGCTGGGGAGCCTGGCCGTCGTGCACCAGCAAGATGGGCCTGCGGTAGGAATTCCGGCTCGTGTCCTCGGTGACGAGGATCGATGACTCACGTTCCGTGCTGTCGCACGTCGTCGTCGCGGCGCTTCCGGTGACATTCGTCGCCGGGAGTGCCGCGACGACGCTCGTCCGGCGCGAGACCGTGACGATCGACGGGGAACAGCACACCCAGAGCCGGGGAGCGTGGCCGTCCTACTCGTCCCGCCCCGGCGTGCGCTAGGTTCGGCACGTGCCAGACCACTCATCCGGCGATCCCGGCTCGGCCCCCCGCGACGGTTCCGACGTGACCGCTCGCGACGGTTCCGACGGGACCGCTCGCGGTCGTGCCGCCCTGCTCGGCCCCGCCGAGGTGCGAGCCCTCGCGGAGGAGTTCGGAGTCCGGCCGACGAAACAACTCGGCCAGAACTTCGTGCACGATGCCAACACGGTGCGCCGCATCGTCGCCGTCGCCGGTGTCGGCCGCGACGACGTGGTCCTCGAAGTGGGCCCGGGCCTCGGCTCGCTGACGCTCGCCCTGCTCGACGTGGTCGACCGCGTCGTCGCCGTCGAGATCGATCCCAGGCTCGCCGAGCGGCTGCCCGCGACGGTCGCCGACCGCGCACCCGATCTCGCCGACCGACTCGACGTCGTCCTGAAGGACGCCATGCGGGTGCAGCCCGCCGACCTGCCGGTCGCCCCGACTGCGCTCGTCGCGAACCTGCCCTACAACGTCGCGGTCCCCGTCCTGCTGCACCTGTTCGCCGAATTCGACTCGTTGCGTACCGCTCTGGTGATGGTGCAGGCCGAGGTGGCCGACCGGCTCGCCGCCCGGCCCGGCAGCCGCGTATACGGCGTGCCCAGTGTCAAGGCCGGGTTCTTCGGTTACGTCCGTCGTGCCGGCTCGGTCGGCCGGGCCGTGTTCTGGCCGGTGCCCCAGGTGGAATCGGGACTGGTGCGCATCGACCGCTACACCGAGCCGCCGTGGCCCACGGACGAAGCGCACCGCCGCAAGGTGTTCGCCGTCGTCGATGCCGCCTTCGCGCAGCGTCGCAAGACACTGCGCGCAGCCCTGAGCGGCTGGGCCGGCTCGGCCGCCGAAGCCGAGCGGCGCCTGCTCGCCGCCGGGATCGATCCGTCGACGCGGGGTGAGAAGCTCGACGCCGCCGCCTTCGTGCGGATTGCCGGCACGTCGTGACGGCGCTGCGCAGACCGGTTCCCACGCAACGCTTGGCAGACGGGCGGATCTGTGCTCTACTGGTACACGGTCGTTAGGTAGTGTGTTCGTGGTTTACCCCTCGCACATTTTCTAGTTGCGAGCGGATGCGAAATTCCCACGGAATCCTTCTCAGCCGTCGAGTGACAGGCCCGGGCGACGTCGTGTCGTTCGACGAAACGTGAAGGCCTCGAGGCTTTCCGAGATGTATGAGGTTGAAAATGGTTGAAGGTACCGTGAAGTGGTTCAACGGCGAGAAGGGCTTCGGCTTCATTGCCCCCGCCGACGGCTCCGCGGACGTCTTCGTGCACTTCTCCGAGATCCAGGGTCGCGGCTTCCGCACCCTCGAGGAGAACCAGCGCGTGAGCTTCGAGGTCGGCCAGGGTCAGAAGGGCCCGCAGGCCACCGGCGTCACCGTCATCGGCTGACGTAGCTCGCTGCGCGTTCTTCCGGACGCGTGCATTCCCCGACGACCTCGTGAGGTCGTCGCGGAAGAGCCGCCGGCAGAGGTGTGACAGGCAATGAAGAGGGACCGGTCCGAACGGGCCGGTCCCTCTTCGTGTCCCGATCCGACTCGTGCTCCCTGAAAAAGGGCCCGGCACAATGCAGTTTCGTGTCCCCTGCGGCGATCTCGCTAGCGGTGCGGGCGCCGATGTGATCTACTTGCACACGGTCGTTAGGTTGTGTTCGTGGTTCACCCCTCGCACATTTCTGGTTGCGAGCGGATGCGATAGCCCACACGGAATCGTTTTCTACCGTCGAGTGACAGACCCGAGCGGCGAGGTGTCGCTCGACGAGTGGGGAAGCCCGGCGCTTCCCGAATCTTCTTAGGAATGAACATGGTTGAAGGTACCGTGAAGTGGTTCAACGGCGAGAAGGGCTTCGGCTTCATTGCCCCCGCCGACGGCTCCGCGGACGTCTTCGTGCACTTCTCCGAGATCCAGGGCGGCGGCTTCCGCACCCTCGAGGAGAACCAGCGCGTGAGCTTCGAGGTCGGCCAGGGCCAGAAGGGCCCGCAGGCCACCGGCGTCACCGTCATCGGCTGACCCACCTGCCTCACCGACCGAATGTCACACGCACTCGATCGAATCGAACCGGTGTGACATTCGGTCACCCGCACGCGCCGGCTCAGTCGCTTCCCGCGACGGAGCCGGCGCGTTCGTATCGACGGGCGAGCAGCTCGTGGCGCCGGCCTGCCTGCAGGCACGCGTCCCGCAGCTCCGGCGGATCCAGCACGGTGAAGTCGACGTCGAACTCCGCGAGCCAGCTCGCGATCGACCCGAGCGACGTGCCGCCGAGCGCGACCGCGCAGTGATTCTCGTCCACCGGTTCGAGGGTTCCCCACTGCTCGTCGACCATCGGCACGATCGCGTCGAACGGGGCGTGCAGCAGCACGCGGGCCCGCGTCCGGACGATGCCGCGGGCGATGCCCCGGCTCACGAACTCCGCCGCCCCGCCGGGCGGCAGCTCGCGCGGGACGAACCGGGGACCGGTGGGGATCTTCGGCTCCATCCGGTCGACCCGGAACGACCGCCAGTCCTGCCGATGCAGATCCCACGCCACCAGATACCAGCGTGCGCCCGACCGCACCAGCCGGTACGGCTCCACCTCCCGCCGCGAGCAGCCGCCGTCGTGCGCGCGATAGTCGAACCGCAGTCGCTCGTGTGCGTGGCACACCCCGGCGACGCCGGACAGCAGCGCCGCGTCGACCGCGGACGCGGCGGGCGCCCGCTCGACGACCTCGACCCGCAGCGCCTCGAGCCGGTGCCGCAGCCGCGACGGCATCACGTGCCGCAACTTGGCGAGGGCACGAGCCGACGCCTCGCCGATGCCCGTCACCGATCCGGTCGCCTCCGACTGCAGAGCGACGGCCACCGCGACGACCTCCTCGTCGTCGAGCAGCAGCGGTGGCATCTCCGCGCCCGCGCCGAGGCGGTACCCGCCGCCGACCCCGACGGTGGCGTCCACCGGGTAACCGAGGTCGCGGAGTTTGTCCACGTCCCGCCGCACCGTACGGGTCGTGATCTGCAGGCGGTCCGCCAGTTCGGCACCCGACCAGTCCCGCCGGGTCTGCAGCAGCGACAGCAGGCGCAACAGGCGAGCGGACGTTTCGCGCATGGTCCGAGCATGCCAGCGAACGAGGACAGCTGCCGTCCGCATTCGGAGCCGCACGGGTGCGTAAGCTGTATATCCGTGCTGTCCGTCGTCCCGAGCCCCGTCACCGTGCGAGCACCGTCCAAGGTGAACCTGCATCTCGCGGTCGGTGACCTGCGCGAGGACGGGTACCACGAGCTGCGCACGGTCTTCCACGCGCTGTCCCTGAGCGACGAGGTGTCGGTCGTGCGAGCCGACGCGTTGAGCCTGCGGGTGCGCGGAGCCGACGCCGCGGCCGTCCCCGCCGACGCCACCAATCTCGCCTGGCGGGCCGCGACCCTGCTGGCCGAACGCGCCGGGCGCGCACCCGAGGTCGCCATCACGATCGACAAGGGCATCCCCGTGGCCGGCGGGATGGCCGGGGGCAGCGCCGACGCCGCTGCCACCCTGGTCGCACTCGACGCCCTGTGGGGACTCGGCCTCGCCCGCGACGACCTGGACGACCTCGCGGCGGAACTGGGCAGTGACGTGCCGTTCTGCCTGCACGGTGGCACCGCCATCGGCACCGGCCGCGGTGAGCAGCTGGTGCCGGTCCTCTCCCGCGGCACCTTCCACTGGGTGCTGGCCCTCGCGAAGGGCGGTCTGTCGACCCCGGTGGTGTTCCGCGAACTCGACCGTCTGCGCGCCGAAGGTTCCCCGCCCCGGGTCCGCGGCCTCGACGACCTGCTGCAGGCCCTCGCTGCCGGCGACCCGCACGCGCTGGCACCGCTGCTGGGCAACGACCTGCAGTCCGCGGCCCTCTCGCTCGCGCCTGCACTGCGGCGCACCCTGCGGGCGGGCGTGGAGGCCGGCGCGCTGGCCGGCATCGTCTCCGGGTCCGGGCCCACCTGCGCGTTCCTGTGCGCCGACTCGGCCGCGGCGGTGACGGTGAGCGCCGAACTGGCCGGGGCCGGTGTGTGCCGGACGGTGCGCGTGGCCTCCGGCCCGGTCCCCGGCGCACGCGTCGTCGACAACTCCCACCCCTGATCTCGGAAGGCATTGCTCCGCGTGGCGAATCTGATCAACCTCGAACAGGTCTCGAAGTCCTTCGGCATCAAACCGCTGCTGGACTCGGTGTCGCTCGGTGTGCAGGAGGGTGAGCGCATCGGCGTCGTCGGCCTGAACGGCGGCGGCAAGACCACCCTCCTCGAGGTCCTCACCGGCCTCGAGGAGCCCGATTCGGGCCGGGTCAGCCGGGTCGGCGGGCTGCGCATGGCGGTCGTCACCCAGCGCGGCGTCCTGCCGGCCGGCTCCACGGTCGGGCAGGTCGTGCTGGGACCGCTGGGGGTGGCCGAGCACGAATGGGCCGGCGACGCCCGGATCCGTTCCGTTCTCGCGGGTATCGGTGTCGACCGGCTCGGACTCGACGCGCTCGTCGACGGGCTCTCCGGCGGCGAACGTCGGCGCGTCGCGCTGGCCGCCGCGCTCGTGCAGGACCTCGACCTGCTCGTCCTCGACGAGCCCACCAACCATCTCGACGTCGAGGGTGTGCAGTGGCTTGCCGAGCACCTGCTCTCCCGGCGCAGCGCCCTCGTCGTCGTCACCCACGACCGGTGGTTCCTCGACACCGTCGCGACCCGCACGTGGGAGGTCGTCAACGGTCAGGTGGAAAGCTACGAGGGCGGATACAACGACTGGATCTTCGCGCGTGCCGAGCGGGCCCGGCAGGCCGACGCGATGGAGGAACGGCGCCGCAACCTCGCGCGCAAGGAACTCGCCTGGCTGCGGCGCGGGGCCCCGGCCCGCACCTCGAAGCCGCGCTACCGCATCGAGGCGGCGGAATCGCTGATCGCGAACGTGCCGCCACCGCGGGACACGGTGGCGCTGGCGTCGTTCGCCAAACGCCGTCTGGGCCGGGTGGTCATCGAACTCGAGGACGCGACACTGACCACCCCCGACGGTCGCGAGCTGGTGCACGACCTGACGTGGCGGCTCGGCCCGGGGGAGCGGATCGGCCTGGTGGGTGTGAACGGCTCCGGCAAGACGACGCTGCTGCGCACCCTCGCCGGGGAGATCGAACCGGCGTCCGGCCGTCGCATCCAGGGCAAGACCGTCGAGATCGGCTGGCTGCGGCAGGAACTCGACGACCTGCCCACCGACCTGCGGGTGCTCGACGCGGTGAAGGACGTGGCCGAACGGATCACGCTGGGCGACAAGGAGATCTCGGCCGGTCAGCTCGCCGAACGGCTCGGGTTCACCCCGGCGCGGCAGCGCACACCCGTCGGCGACCTCTCCGGTGGCGAGCGTCGACGGCTGCAGCTGACCCGGGTGCTCATGGCCGAGCCGAACGTGCTGCTGCTCGACGAGCCCACCAACGACCTGGACATCGACACCCTGCAGCAACTCGAGGACCTGCTGGACGGGTGGGCGGGCACCCTGGTGGTCATCTCGCACGACCGCTATCTGATCGAGCGGATCTGCGACTCGACGTGGGCACTGTTCGGCGACGGCAGGCTCACCAACCTGCCGGGCGGGATCGACGAGTACCTGCGCCGTCGCGCGGCGATCGGTGACGGGGACATCCCGTCGTCGGCCTCCACGGTGGCGAAGACGTCGATACCCGAACAGGATGCGGAACAACCGAAGCGCGACGGTGCCGCCGAGCGGGCCGCCCGCAAGGAGCTGGCGCGGCTCGAACGGAGCGTGGCGAAGCTGACCGAGCGGGAGGAGAAGCTGCACCACGACCTCGCCGACGCGGCCACCGATCCCGATCGCCTGCAGAAGCTCGACGCCGAGCTGCGCAGCGTGGTCGCCGAAAAGGAAGCAGCCGAGGAGCAGTGGATGGAGCTCGCCGAAGGGTTGTAGAGCGGTGTGTCCTTTGGGCGGCGGTAGCAGCCCAAAGGACACACCGGCGGCGGAGCCGCCCGCTCTCGCGCATGCAGCCGAGGCCGCCGAAGAGCTGCACCGATTCCGTCACAGCGTGGTCGCACGCCTTGACGGCGGTCGCTCACCCTGGAACTGCTGCGCGATCTGCGCGAATTCGCTGTTCTCCTCGCGGGCCTGGTTCGCGGCGGGCACCCGCACGTCGTCGGAGAACAGCTCGGCGGTGTCCGAGCACAGCCAGCCATCTTGTCGAGCTTGCGTGAGACCGTGAATCCCGGTGTGCCGGTGGGCACGACGATCAGTGAGATGCCCGCGGCGCCCGGTCCGCCGGTGCGGACGGCGGTGGTGACGAAATCGGCGCGGGTACCGGAGGTGATGTACAACTTCGCGCCGTCGATCACGTACTCGTCGCCCTCGCGACGGGCGGTGGTCCGGATGCCCGCGACGTCGGCACCCCCGCCGGGCTCGGTGATGCCCAGGGACCCGATCGTCCGGCCCTCGAGTGCGGGACGGGCGAACCGCTCGATCAGGTCCCGGTTCCCGGACGCGACGATGTGCAAGGTGGCGATGCCGTGGTTGAACAACGCGGAGATCAGGCCCGACGAGCCGCCCGCGAGGACGATCTCCTCGAGGATCGCGAGCATGTCGAGCGGGTTGCCGCCGGAACCGCCGTGCTCCTCCGCGACCGAGGCGCCGAGCAGCCCGGCCTCGGCCGCCTTGCGGTGCAGTTCACGGGGGACGACGCCGTCGCGCTCCCAGGTGTCCAGGTGCGGCACGATCTCCTTGCGGGTGAAGTCCGCGGTGAGACGGCGCAGCGCGGTCCGCTCGGGAGTGTCCCAGGTTTCCCGGTCCAGTGCCGTGGTCATCGTCCGCTCCAGACGGGTGCGCGCTTCTCGAGAAAGGCCGTGACGCCCTCGACCGTGTCGGCGCTGGTGGTCAGCCGGGCCAGGGCGGCTTCGGTCGCCTCCCAGTCCGGTTCCTCGGACGGGACGGCGCCGTCGACGATGCCGCGGGCGATCGTCTTGCTCGCCTGCACGGCCAGGGGTGCCCCGGCGGCGACGAGGTCGGCGAGCTCGAGCGCGGTGGTGAGGACGTCGGTCCGGGAAACGACGCGGTTGACCAGGCCCCAGCGCAGAGCATCGGCGGCGGAGATCGGCTTGCCGGTGAGCACGAGTTCCATCGCGACGGACCGCGGGATGGCCTGCACGATGCGGAACACCCCGCCGGCGCCGGCGATGAGGCCGCGGTGGACCTCGGGCAACCCGAATTCGGCGGTGTCGGCGGCGACGACGAGGTCGCTCGCGAGGGCGAGTTCGGTGCCGCCGCCGAGTGCGGTGCCGTTGACCGCCGCGACGATCGGCTTGGCGATGGGGTGTCTGACGACGCCGGCGAACCCCCAGTGCGCGGTCTCGGGCGGGGTGACCCCGCCCGGTCCGGCGGTCCCGAGGGCCTTCAGGTCGGCGCCGCCGCAGAACACCCGGTCTCCGGCGCCGGTGAGGACGACGACGCGCACGTCCGGGTCCTGGTCGGCGCGTTCCCACGCCTCGCCGAGGCCGGTGTGCACCTCGGCGTCGATGCTGTTGGCGGCCCCGGGCCGGTTGATGGTGACGAGCAGCGTGTGGCCGCGCTGCTCGACCAGGACGACGGGCTCGGTCATGCGGGGGTCTCCTCCGTGACGGGATCGGTCAGGGTGACGGTCAGGGCGCCGCCGCGGTCGACGACGTGGACGGTGCGGCCCACGATGTCCGCACCCGCCGCGAGCACCTGTGCGCCGGCGGCGTCGGTGTAGCCGGAGACTCGACGGCCGTCGGGGGTGGTGCCCACCAGGAACCCGATCGCCGGGTGGCCGTCGCGTCCGTATTCCGCGGTTGCCGTGTGGACCTCGACGTCACCGCTGTAGTCGACGACGGGCTCGGGTCCGGTGGCGGGCAGCACGCGGGGCTCGGGATCGCCGACGTACCCGCGGGTGTGCGGTGCGGCGGCGAGCACGACGGTGTGCTGGTAGGTCAGGTAGCCGCCGTTGCCGTGGACGAGGGCGATCTCGCCGTCGGTGCGCAGCCGGCGGGTGACGGCGACGAGGGAGTGCAGCGTGTAGCTGTTGAGCGGTCCGCCGAAGAAGGAGTGGCCGCCGGTGACGCTCGGGACGGTCTCGCGGGTCAGGCCGAGGTGTTCGACGAGCAGCTTCGGCACCACCGGGAAGCAGCTGTAGGCGTCGACGATGTCCAGGTCGGCCGGCCGCAGATCGGTGCGCTCGAGGGTCCGGGCGAGGGCGTCGGCGAGTGCCGCGGACCGGCCGAAGCCGGCGCGGGCGAGGATGTCGGCCGGTTCCGTCGCGCCGGCCCCGCCCCACACGTACACGATCCGGTCCTCGGCGACGCCGAGTTCGCGGGCGGTGGCGAGGGAGGTGACGACGACGGCGGCCGCCTGGTCGACGAACGGCATCGCGTTGAGCAGCAGCGGGTACGGGGCGGTGACCATCCGGTTGCGCGGGCCCACGGTGGTGATGTCCTCGGCGGTGCGCAGATCGGGGTTCCAGGCGGCGGGGTTGCGTCCGGCGATCTCGGAGAACGCGGCGTACAGCTGCGCGGACCAGGCCAGCGATTCGTCGTGGGAGTGCCCGAGTTCGTGGCTGAGCCGGGTCTCGAACAGCGGGTAGACGCGGGTGGGGGCGAGCATCCCGGCGCGTTGCATGGCGGGGCTGCCGAGGTCGTCCGGGTCGAAGGCGGGCGGTCCGCCGGGCGCGGTGGTCCAGCCCAGCGTGGCCGGGTCCGTGCCGGTCTTCGTCGCGGCGGTGACCGAGGCCTGGGATTCGCCGCCGACGAGGAGCGCGACCCCGATCGTGCCGATGG
The DNA here is from genome assembly GCF_057367935.1 of Rhodococcus sp. NS-SX18. NCBI lineage: Bacteria > Bacillati > Actinomycetota > Actinomycetes > Mycobacteriales > Nocardiaceae > Rhodococcus > Rhodococcus sp. NS-SX18. Next base: position 1,395,263 of record NZ_CM170633.1, read on the forward strand.
CGATCTCGTGGCCGATGCGGTCGAGCAGCGCTGCCGGCCAGTGCCCACCGAGGGGACTGGTGTGGGTGCGGGTCGCCGCGGCGCCGAGGCGGGCGGCGAGGAGCGCGGGCAGGTCGTCGTACGCCCAGCTCGCGGTCTTGACGGCATACACGGCGTCGATGTGCCGCGCGATGTCGTCGACGCCGGTGTCGGCGAGAGCCGCCCCGGCGGCGTCGTGGATGAGGTCGAGCGGTTCGCGGGGGTCGGCGGAGGCGCCGGCGCGTCCGGAGCGCAGATCGCCGACGCCGACGACGACGGGTGTTCGGGCAGGGTCGGTCATCTGCGGCCTCGAAGGGGTCGGGGAAACGGTCACCCGCACAGTAATACGGACTGATTCAGTCTGTAAATGGGGTTCCGGGTCTGGCACACTGCACACCGTGACCGAGCCGATCGTGCGTCGCCGTGGCCGACCCCGCGATGCCGACCTCGAGGATCGCGTCTACGACGCGGTGATCGAGGTCTACTCCGAGACGAGCTGGCGCGGCTTCACCCTCGACGCGGTCGGCCGGCGCGCCCGGGTGGGACGGGCGGCGCTGTACCGCCGCTGGGCCACCAAGGACGAACTGCTCGTGCAGGCGCTCGAGGCGCGCAGCCCGCTGCCGGTGCCGATCGACACCGGGGCGTTGCGCTCGGACCTGGTCGAACTGGTCACCCAACTCCTGCGCGGCTACCGCACGACGCCCGGACTGGTGAGCCTGCGCGTCGCGCTCGACGCACGCGTGCACCCGGACCTGTTGGCCCACCTGACCACCACGCTCAACCGCAGCCGCCTCGTCGCGGCCCGCACCATCGTGTTGCGGGCGGTCGAACGCGGCGAGCTGCCGCGGGAGGTCTCGGTGACGCTGCTGCTCGAGATGGTCACCGGTGCGGCGCTCAGTCACGTGCTGTTCTCCCTCGCGGGACCCGCGGCGGACGACGACGCCTACGCCCGCACGCTCGTCGACGCCGCGATCCGCGCACTGATCGCGAAACGGGAACACGATCCAGGTCCCGTGACCTAACTGCAATCCAATTGCCCCGCGAGCCGCCGGAATCGATACCCCCCGAGGGGGATCCCGGCTAGCCTGGCTGACAGGCCCTGTGGTGGGAGGCGCGAGAATGGACCTGCAGGCGATACGTGAGATCGAGCGGCTGAAGTACCGTTACGCGCGGGCGCTCGACACGAAGTCGTGGATCGAACTGGCCGACACCATGGTTCCCGAGGCCACCGCCGTCTACGGCGAACATCTGAGTTTCGAATCGCGCGACGCGTTCCTGAACTTCCTCGAGAACACCCTCGGGTCCCATGTCATCACCGAACACCACTGCGGCCACCCCGAGATCGACGTCGAGGGGGACACCGCCACGGGGGTCTGGTTCCTCGCCGACACGGTGGTGGTGCCCGAGGACGGGCTCGTGATGCGCGGGTCCGCCTACTATCACGACCGCTACGTGCGCGGCACGGACGGGCTCTGGCGTATCTCCCACACCGGATACGAAAGAAACTGGGAGACAGTCACATCTGTTGCCGACATGCCCAGCTTCCGGCTCACCTCGAACCGGTGGTCGCTGCTGCAGCAGCCGCCCCGCGCGTCCTGAACCGAGCGAGAACTCGCGCCGGCCGAGAGGAGGGGACCCCGCCCGATGACCGCGACCGACACCGAAGTCTTCCCCCGGGCCGGCGCGCTCCCGTACCTCATCGTGGGACGCGCCCGCAGTGCCATCGACTGGTACCGGCAGGTGTTCGGCGCGAGGCTGGCGGGAGACCCCGTGGTGCTCGAGGACGGCCGGATCGGCCACGCCGAGTTGGTCTTTCCCACGGGAATGGTCTATCTGGCGGAGGAGTTCCCCGAGATGGGCCTGTCCGCGCCCGAGGCCGGCGCGACGTCGGTGAGCCTGATGCTCCCGGTCGACGACACCGACGCCGTGCTCACCAAGGCCCGCGACGCCGGGGGCACCGTCGAGCGCTGGATCGCCGAGAGCCACGGCCACCGCAACGCCACGCTGCTCGATCCGTTCGGGCACCGATGGCTGCTCGTCGGTCCACTGACCGGCCGTCGGCAGGATGCCGCCGCCGGTACCGGCCGGTAGGCACGGTGCGCCGCGCAGACACGTGCGCAACCGGGGCTCCCACATGATCGGTTGCCGGGGCAGCGGCCCGGTAGGCTCCGGCGCGTGACCGACACCTTCATCCGCACCCGCGTCGCCAACGGCATCGGCGAGGTAGTGCTCGACCGGCCGGTGGCCCTCAACGCCCTGGACTCGTCGATGATCCGCGACATGTACGAGGCCCTGCTGGCATGGCGCGACGACCCGGAGATCACCGCGGTACTGGTCACCAGTGCATCCGACCGGGCGTTCTGCGCCGGCGGCGACATCAAGTCGGTCCGGGACGCCGCCGTGGCCGGCGACACCGACGCGGTCCGGGACTACTTCGCGAACGAGTACCGGCTCGACGAACTGGTCGCCACCTACCCCAAGCCGTATCTCGCGCTCGTCGACGGAGTCACGATGGGCGGCGGGCTGGGCATCTCGGTGCACGGCGCGGTGCGCGTCGTGACGGAGCGAGCGGTGCTGGCAATGCCGGAGACGGCGATCGGCTTCGTCCCCGACGTCGGCGCCAGTCATTTCCTGCCGCGACTGCGCGGCACCACCGCCCGTTGCGACGCCGTCGGACTGTACCTGGCGCTGACCGGCGCCCGCGCCGACGCGGGCGATGCCATCGCCGTCGGCCTCGCGACGCACTTCGTTCCCGGTGACCGGATCGACGCCCTCGCCGACCGGATCCGCGAGGGCCACTGGCAGCCGGCGCTCGACGAGTTCGCCGAGGCGGCTCCCGCGTCGGTGATCGCCGATCGATACCCGGACATCGACGCGGTGTTCGGCGACGGCACCGTCGCCGACATCGTCGAGCGCCTGTCCGGCAACCACGACCTCGACGAGACGTGGGCCGTCACCACCCGGGCAGCGCTCGGTGCGGCATCCCCGACGAGTCTCTGGGCCACCGCGGAGCTGCTGCGCCGCGGCGCCGAGAGCCCGCTGCGCGAGTGCTTCGCGCGGGAACTCGAGGTCGCGGTCCGCATCACCGCCGAGCCGGACTTCGCCGAGGGGGTGCGCGCGGTGCTCGTCGACAAGGACGGCGACCCGTCCTGGTCGCCGCGGGGGATCGGCGACGTGGACCCGGCCCTCGTCGCGGGACTGTTCCGGGAGTAGACGCTCGGCCGGCCGGCCATCCGCGCACGAAATGTTCAGCCGCACACGTTGTTTCGGGTGCGTCTGACGAGGGGGCGCGCGGATGCGGACGTCAGGGCGCGGTGCGCCGCGGGGCGAGCAGATCGACGACGATCTCCTGCCCGCCCAGCACGGCGCGGATCTCCGGATTCTCGAATCCGCCCGCGACGAGATACTCACCCAGCAGGGTGAGCAGTTCGTCGGTCTCGACCGTCGGATCCGATGCGCGGGAACGCTGCGCACGGGCGGCGAGCTCGGTGTGCGCCAGTCGCGCCGCGATCCGCACGGATGCCACTCCCATCGAGTTGCGGCGCGACGCGGCGGTCGGCGTGCTGTGCCCGGCAACGCCGTCGCTGCCGTCGAAGCTCGGCAGCAGCGACGGGTCGCTGCCGTTACCGCCGGCCTCGTCGACGTCCGCCGCGTGACTTCCCGTCGAGTGCAGGGAAGACGCTCCGTTGCCGGTCAGGGTTCCCGGCAGGGGATAGACGAAGGTGCCTGCCCGCTTGGGTCCGGGCGACTCGTCCGCCGGCTCGGAACGGCCGCGCAGCGGCGTGCCGTCGGTCGATACGGCCGAGTCGTCGTCCATGAACGCTCCTGAGATCCGCGAGCCCGGGTCGGCTCGACGGCACAGCAAGCTACCAGGAACACCGGCGCCACGCACAGCAACACCGGCCCCACGCCCACCACGGGTGTCACTGGTCGGCGGCGGCCACCAGCGGCTCGAGGGTGAGCTCGGGCAGTTCCTTCCGCAGGTACTGCAGCCGCCACTTGTCGCTCACCAGCGCCAGCAGGACACCGTCGGAGCGGGTGAACACTTCGACGCCGCGCTGCCGGTTCAGCTCGTCCACCGAGGCCGCATCGGTGCGACGGGCCAGCGCGTAGCCCAGCGGCTCCATCCGCGGCTCGACGTTGTATTCGGCCTTCATCCGGGCCGCCACCACCTCGAACTGCATGGGACCGACGGCGGCCATCACCGGGGACGCGTCCCCGCGGATGTCGTTGCGCAGGATCTGTACCACGCCCTCGGAGTCGAGCTGATCGACGGCCTTGCGGAACTGCTTGTACTTCGAGGCGCTCTCGGCGCGCAGGATCGAGAAATGTTCGGGCGCGAACGACGGGATCGGCGGGAACTCCACCTTCCGGTCCACGTACAGGGTGTGCCCGGGGGCGAGGGCCGTGGCGTTGACGAGCCCGACCACGTCGCCGGGATACGCGTTCTCCACCGTGGACCGTTCCCGGCCGAACACCGTCAGCGCGTACTTGGTGGCGAACGGCTTACCCGTCTGCGCATGGGTGACGACCATGCCGCGCTCGAACACCCCGGACACCACCCGCATGAACGCCAGGCGGTCGCGGTGTGCGGTGTCCATCCCCGCCTGCACCTTGAACACCACGGCACTGAACGGGTCGTCGACGTTGCGGGGAGTGTCGTTCACGTCGAGCCGGGCGCGCGGCGGCGGCGCCAGCGCAACGAGCGTGTCGAGGATCTGCCGGACGCCGAAGTTGAGCATGGCCGACGCGAAGATCACCGGCGACGTCTGCCCGGCCAGGAACATCTCCTGGTCGTGGTCCTGCCCGCTGGCCGACAGCAGCTCCGACTCCTCCACCGCCTCGGTCCACGTCTCGCCCTCCCGTTCCTCGGCCTCCCCGGGGGAGAGCCGGTCCTCGGGGGCGATCCGCGCGCCGCCGGCGGTGCGGGTGAACTTGACGTACTCGACGGGCGCGCCGTCCTCCCCGCGCCGCAGCAGGCCCCGGAAGTCCCCGGCGATGCCGACGGGCCAGAACAGGGGAGTGGGGGTCAGGCCGATGCGCTCGTCGATCTCGTCGAGCAGCTCCAGCGGGGTCCGGCCGGGCCGGTCCCACTTGTTGATCACGGTGATGACCGGGATGCCCCGGTGACGGCACACCTGGAACAGCTTGAGGGTCTGCGGCTCGAGGCCCTTGGCGGCGTCGATCAGCATCACCGCCGCGTCCACGGCGGTGAGCACCCGGTAGGTGTCCTCGGAGAAGTCGGAGTGACCGGGTGTGTCGACGAGGTTGATCACGTTGACGACGTCGTCGTCGGACTCCTCGGAGCGGTAGTTGAACTGCAGCGCCGTGGAGCTGACGGAGATGCCGCGGGCCTTCTCCATTTCCATCCAGTCGGACACCGTGGACTTGCGCCCGGCCTTGCCGTGCACCGCACCGGCCTCGGCGATGACCTTCGCATGCAGGGCCAGCGCCTCGGTCAGCGTGGACTTGCCGGCGTCCGGATGGGAGATCACCGCGAAGGTGCGGCGGCGACCCGCTTCCGCGAGCACTTCCTTCGACGACACGGCGGTGGTGCCGGCGTCGTTGCCGGTGGAAACGGGCGGGGTAGTCAACGCGGAAGTACCTCTCGAAGCGGATGTGCGGCTCGTCGATGCGCGCGGGCGGCTCCCGCATCGCAGACAACTCGTCCATGTTACTCGGCAATCGAATGTCGATTTCCGTGAGATTCGGTCACATTCTCCGAAGAGACTCCCTCTCGGGACGGATCGGGGGCACCCTGGGCAACGTCGTACCCGGTGCCCGGGGTCGTATCGACGTGAGGAGTGGTTCGTGAGCAGATTCACCGACGAGATGTACGAGACCGCGGATCGGTCCCCGCACGGTCTGGTCACCGGCGAGCCCGACGCCCCCCGGCGGCAGAGCTGGGGGCAGATTCACGAGCAGGCCCGGCGCATGGCCGGTGCCCTCGCCGCGGCCGGCATCGGTCACGGCGACGCCGTGGGCATCCTCGCGGGGAATCCGGTGGACATCGCACCCGCCTGTCAGGCGGTGTGGATGCGCGGCGCCTCGGTGACGATGCTGCACCAGCCCACACCGCGCACCGACCTGGCGCTGTGGGCACGCGACACCGAGGTCGTCATCGGCATGATCGGCGCCCGCGCAGTGGTGCTCGGCGCGCCGTTCGAGATCGCCGCGCCGCTCCTGACCGAGCGGGGAATCCCCGTCGTCACGATCGCCGAGATGGATGCCGGCACGCCGGTCGACCCGCTGCCCACCGACGAGCAGGACATCGCGCTGCAGCAGCTGACCTCCGGGTCCACGGGGTCCCCGAAGGCCGTGCAGATCACGCACGAGAACTTCTACGTCAACGCGTACGCGATGATCGAGCGGATCAAGTTCTCCCTCGACGACGACGTGATGGTCAGCTGGCTGCCGCTGTTCCACGACATGGGGATGGTCGGATTCCTGAGCGTGCCCATGCAGGTCGGCGCCGAGGTCGTCTCCGTGACCCCGCTCGACTTCCTGCGCTCCCCGCTGCTGTGGGCAGAGCTGATGAGCAAGTACCGCGGAACCGTGACGGCCGCACCGAACTTCGCGTACTCACTTCTGGCGCGCAAGCTCGCGCAGGCCCCCGACGGCGCCGTCGACCTGTCGTCGGTGCGGTGGATGTGGAACGGCGCCGAACCGGTCGATCCGGACACCATGGAGGCCCTCGCCGCCGCCGGCGCCCGATTCGGCCTCGATCCGGCGGCGCTCGCGCCGGTCTACGGCATGGCCGAGACCACCCTGGCGGTCTCCGTGCCGGATCCGGGACGCGGGCAAATTCTCGATCTCGTCGACCCCGACCTGCTCGAGGCCGGTGGGATGGCGGTTCCGTCGACCCGGTCCAACGCCCGGCGGCTGCCCACCCTCGGGCATCTCGTGCCCGGACTCGAGGGCCGCGTCGTCGGGGAGGACGGGCAGGTACTGCCGCCCCGCGGCGTCGGCATCATCCAGCTGCGCGGCAAGGCCGTCACCCACGGATACCTCACCGTCGACGGTCCGGTGCCCGCGCAGGACCCGCAGGGCTGGTTCGACACCGGCGACGTCGGCTACTTCACCGAGGACGGTCTGGTCGTGGTGTGCGGGCGCGTCAAGGACGTCATCATCATGGGCGGCCGCAACGTCTATCCCACCGACATCGAACGGGCCGCGTGCAGCGTCGACGGCGTGCGCCCCGGCAACGCCGTCGCGATCCGGCTCGATTCCGGCGAGAAACGGGAGTCCTTCGCCGTCGCTGTCGAGACCAACCGGATCGACGACCCGGAAGAGGTGCGCCGCATCGAACACGACGTCGTGCACGCGGTCGTCGCGGAGGTGGGGGTGCGGCCGCGCACCGTCGCGGTGCTCGGTCCGGGAAGCATCCCGAAGACGTCGTCGGGAAAGCTGCGGCGTGGCAGCTCCGTCCATCTGCTGGGCGGGTAGCGCCGTGCTGTCCTTCCGGACCTCGCCCGGTCCGGAAGGACACCACGTCAATGGACCCGGTTCTGGGCCTCCTCCAGGCCGACCCGCAGCAACAACTCCACCGCGTCCGCGGCCTGCTCGCGGATCAGGTCGAGTTCCTTGCGTTCGGTCGAGGAGAACGGTTTGAGCACGTAGTCGGCCGGGTCCATGCGGCCCGGTGGGCGGCCGATCCCGACCCTGGTACGCAGGTAGAGCTTGGTGCCGAGGGCACTCGAGATCGACCGCAGCCCGTTGTGGCCGTTCTCCCCGCCGCCGAGCTTGAGCCGGACCGTGCCGAAGTCCAGATCCAGTTCGTCGTGCACGACCACGATGTCGGCGGGCTCGACCGAGAAGAAGCGCGCGAGACCCGCGACGGGTCCGCCCGAGAGATTCATGTAGGTGCGCGGCTTGGCGATGATCACCTGCCGGCCGTCGAGGCGGGCCTGGACGATCTCGGCGTTGCTGCGCTTGTGCGCGCTGAACTTCCCGCCGACCCGGGCGGCGAGCGTGTCGGCCACCATGAAGCCGATGTTGTGGCGGGTCTTCTCGTACTGCGGGCCGGGATTGCCCAGCCCGACGACGAGTGCGGTGGCGTCGCTCACCTGGCGGTGTCCTTCCGTTGCGGCGGGTAGTGCTACGACGACGGCGCGTCACCCCGTGGGGATGACGCGCCGCTCGCCCATGTCACGCGGAGCCGGTGACGGCTCAGGCCTCTTCGGACTCGGCGGCCTCACCCTCCGCGGATTCGCCCTCCATTGCGGCAGCGGTCGGTGCGGCAACCACGTTCACCAACAGCAGCTCCGGATCGTCCTGCAGGGTGGCGCCCGTGGGCAGCTGGACGTCGGCGGCGGTGATCTGGGTGCCGGCCTCGGCGTCCTCGATCGAAACCTCGATCTGCTCGGGCAGGTTCAGGGCGTCCGCCTCGAGCTTGACGGTGCTGATCTCGTTGACGACCAGGGTGCCGGACGCGGCCTCGCCGGTGACGACGAGGGGGACCTCGACGGTGACCTTCTCGCCCTTCTTCACGACGAGCAGGTCGGCGTGCTCGATGTAGTTGCGGATCGGGTGGACGACGACCGACTTGGTCAGCGCCAGCTCCTCCGAGCCGTCGACCTCGAGGGTCAGCACGGCGTTGGTGCCGTGGGCGCGCAGCACGGCCGCGAACTCACGGGCCGGGAGCGACAGGTGCTTGGGATCCGTGCCGTGGCCGTACAGGACGGCGGGCACCTGACCGTCGCGGCGGGCGCGGCGGGCGGCACCCTTGCCGAACTCGGTGCGGACGACGGCGGCGAGACGGTTTTCGTCGGACATGCTGAATGGCTCCTACGCGTATGGCTCGAACTGGGGCGGTCTTCCCGGCGAGGGGCGACGCGCGCGGCCAGGAGCGTGGGCACGCTCGAGCGGAGCCGCAGCCGCGTCGATCACGGTGAGCCAGCGATTTCGCGGTTCACCCTCGCCGAGACAACTCGATCGACTCTACCGGATCCGCCCGAGCGGGTCGAATGCCCCCTGCGCTCAGCCGCCCGCGGCGGCGATGCCCGCCCGCCGGCCGAAGAAACTGCCGTCGCCGAGGGAGACGCCGCTGCAGTACCCCCACGCCGACAGTCCGGCCGCCGCCCGTCCCGCCGCGTACAGCCCGGGAATCGGGGCACCGTCGACGTGCAGGACCTCCGCGTGCAGGCTCGTACGCAGGCCGCCGAGCGTGAACCCGCCGGTCATGCCGCGCAGGTCGATCGCCGCGACGGGCGATCCGATCGGCTTCACCCATTCGCGCTTCTTGCCCAGCAGCGGGTCCGCGCCCCGTTCGGCGTGCAGGTTGTACACCTCCACCGTGGACTGCAGCGCCCGCTCGGGCAGACCCATCTCGGCCTCGAGCTCCGCGACGGTCTCGCACACCCACTTCGGCTGGTGGCGCAGCTGCGGCGACGACGTCGGGGCGGCGACCCCCGCCTCGTACGACTCCTCGTCGATGACGAGGAACGCCTCGTTGTCGTTCTTCAGCAGGGTCAGCTGCCCGATGCGGCCCGGGTAGGTGTCCTCGGGCACGTACCGCTGGCCGCGACCGTTGACGAGAATGCCCCGCGCGATCAGCTGCGGATCGCAGAAGAACGCCACCTCGGTGGCGTCCATGTGGGCCAGGTCGGCGCCGAGCGCCTGCGCCATCCGGATCGCGCGACCGTCGTGTTCCTCGATCGACGCGGCGGGACGACCCACCAGGTGCGGGGCGTAGGCCCGCACCATGTCGTCGTTGTAGGCGAAGCTGCCCGTGGCGAGGACGACCCCGCGGCGGGCCCGGATGGCCAGATCGGTGCCGTACCGCTTGGCCAAGACCCCGACCACCCGGCCGGACGCATCGGTGACGAGGGTCTGCACCCGGACGTCGTACTCGGCGCGGACCCCGAGGGCGGCGGCCTTCTCGGCGAGCGGCTTCACGAGCATGTAGCCGCCGCCCTGCTCACCGGTCCGCTTGTCGCTCATCTGCGGCACGTGGCCGCGCGGCGCGGGCCGGGCGACGGTGGCGTACGGCGCCGAGTTCTCCCCGCCGGTGTACTGCAGGCCGGCGTCGGTGGGGGGCTCCCAGCCGGGCTCGCCCCAGAATTCGTGCTTGAACGGCACACCGCAGTCGACGAGCCAGTCGAAGTGCTCGACGGAGCCGGCACAGTAGGCGGCGATCTTCTCCTCGTCCACGCCCGGTCCGAGTGCCGCAGTGAGGAACGCGCGCATGTCGTCCACCGAGTCCTCGAATCCGCAGGCCTTCTGCACGGCCGTGCCGCCGCCGAGGTAGACGAATCCGCCCGCGAGGGCGGCCGCGCCGCCCCACCCGCCGGTGCGTTCGAGCACCAGCACGTCGGCTCCGGCGTCGGCAGCGCCGACGGCCGCGCAGACCCCGGCGATGCCGTACCCGGCGATCACGACGTCGGCTTCGAAATCCCAGGCGGAGATCCGGTCGACGGGAACAGGACGGACGGGGTTGGTCTCGGTCATCGCGATCCTCTCGGGGTGTGGCGGGGATTCGCACACCTTGACCGCGCGAGCTGCCGGACGGAACCGATCGTCCCGGTTGCCGGGACGGTCAGGACCGGGTCAGCGCCCGCACGGCCGCCAGGAACCGGTCCACGTCGGCGGGGGAGACGAAGTAGTGCGGTGAGGCGCGCACCACCGACTCGAGCCGTCGCGCCGACATCTCGAGCAGCGTCGACCCGCGCCCGCTGACCGTGACCGTGATCGCCTCGGCGGCCAGCGCCTCCCGCAGTCGCGGCGGCTCCCAGCCGTCGACGGTGAACGAGACGATGCCGCTGTGCTCCTTCCCGAGGTCGCGCACGGCCACGCCGGGGATCCGGCCCAGCCCGTCGCGCAGGTGCTCGGCGCGGTAGGCGACCGCCTCGGTCACCGCGTCGACCCCGAGGTCGAGCAGGTAGTCGACGGCGGCGCCGAGACCGAGGCGGGCGGCGACATTCGTCTCCCACAGCTCGAATCGCGTCGCGTCGTCGGCGAGCCGGTACTCGTCCGGAGCGGTCCACTGCGCGCTGTGCAGATCGATGACGGCCGGTTCGAGCTCGGTCACCAGCCGAGGGCGGACGTACAGGAAGCCCGTGCCGCGGGGTCCGCGCAGCCACTTGCGGCCGGTCGCGGAGAGCGCGTCGACATCGAACTCGGGCACGCTCACCGGTAGCTGGCCGACGGACTGGCACGCGTCGAGCAGCACCAGCGCGCCGACCTCGTGCGCCGCGTCCGCGACCTCCCGCACCGGGTTGACGAGCCCGCCGTTGGTGGGGGCGTGCACGACGGACACCAGCTTGACCCGCTCGTCGAGCGTACGGGTGAGGGCGTCGACATCGATGCGGCCGAGCGCGTCTGTCGGCATCGTCTCCACCGTCGCGCCGGTCGCCCGGGCGCGTTGCAGCGCGGAGACGGCATTGCTGGCGTATTCGGAACGAGTGAGCAGGATCCGGTCGCCCGCGCGCAGCGGCACCGAGTAGAAGAAACTCGCCCACGCCCGGGTAGCGCTCTCGACCAGTGCGATCGACGGCGCCTGCGCACCGATCAGCCGCGCGATCGAGGTCTTCACCGCGGCGAGGTCGTCGGCGCGTTCCGCGGCGGCGACGTACCCGCCGACCTCGGCCTCACGCCGCAGGTGGGCGACGGTCGTCTCCAGCACCGGTGTCGGCGGCAGCGACGAGCCCGCGCTGTCGAGGAAGACCCGGTCGAAGCAGCCGGGCGTGTCCCGACGGGCGCGCTGCAGGTCGAGCATCGAGGACGCACCTTTCGTTCATATCTTCGTGCTTGGAATGTATACGTGAGCGAATCGAAATCCCTGCAACGCCGGCTCGGCACCGGCGACGCCGTCGCCATCGGGCTCGGCGCGATGATCGGGGCGGGCGTGTTCTCGGCGTTCGCGCCGGCCGCGGCCGCCGCCGGCGCGGGCCTGCTCGTCGGCCTGGCCCTCGCCGCGGTCGTGGCGTACTGCAATGCCACGGCGTCGGCACAGCTCGCCGCGCAGTACCCGACGTCCGGCGGCACCTACGTGTACGGGCGGGAACGGCTCGGACCGTGGTGGGGTTTCGTGGCGGGCTGGGGCTTCGTGATCGGCAAGACCGCCAGTTGCGCGGCGATGGCCACGACCTTCGCGTCCTACGTCGTGCCGGAACCGTGGCGGCGGCCCGTCGCCGTCGCCGCGGTCCTCGCCCTGACCGCCGTGAACTACCGCGGCATCACCCGCACTGCCCGGCTCGCGCGCATCATCGTGGCGCTGGTGCTCGTCGCGCTCGCCGCGGCGGTCACGGCGAGCTGGGCCGGTCCCGGGGCGCAACCTGCCGATCCGTTCGGCCCCGTCGGCGGCGTGTACGGGGTGCTGCAGGCGGCCGGTCTGCTGTTCTTCGCGTTCGCGGGCTATGCGCGGATCGCGACCCTCGGTGAGGAGGTGCGCGACCCGCGCCGGACCATCCCGCGTGCGATCGTCGGTGCCCTCGGATTCGTGGTGCTGCTCTACGCCGTCGTCGGGGTAACCCTGCTCGCATGCCTCGGTCCGGACCGGCTCGCATCGAGCAGCGCGCCGCTGCTCGACGCGGTCCGCGCTGGTGGCTGGTCGTGGGCGGTGCCCGTCGTGGTCGCCGGGGCCGCGGCCGCATCGCTGGGGGCTCTGCTCGCCCTCGTCACGGGCGTCGGCCGCACCGCGCTCGCGATGGCGCGGCACGGTGATCTGCCGCGGCCGCTCGCCGCGGTACATCCGCGATTCGCGGTGCCGTACCGGGCCGAACTCGTCGTCGCCGCGGTGGTGTGCGTGCTCGTCGCGACCGTCGATCTGCGCGGAGTGATCGGATTCTCATCCTTCGGTGTTCTCGTGTACTACCTCGTCGCGAACCTGGCCGCCTTCACCCAGCGGGACGAGCACCGGCGTTATCCCCGGTTCCTGCAGGTCATCGGGACCGTGGGATGCATCGTCCTGGTGCTGACGCTGCCGCCGAGCGCGGTCGTGGCCGGCGTCGCGGTGCTCGCGGCCGGTGTCGTCGTCCGCGCGACGCGCCGGGCCACGGCGTGAGCGTTCAGCCGCCTCCTGTCACCGGTTGACGTTAGGCTCGTCCGTGAGCTGGCCCACAGGCGAGGGAGGGGCGGACCGAGTGGTGATCACAGTCGACCCGGCGGTGCCGCGCGCAGACGCCGGCATCGCCTCACGAACCGCCGCCGAGCTGCATGTGCGCCGGGTGAGTTTCCGTTTCGGGCCGCCCCGGCTGATCGGCGTGGAACTGGAATGGCTCACCGCCCGGGCCGACGGCACCCGCGCCCGGCCGGAGTTGCAGGCCGTCCTCGAGGCCCTCGGTCCGCACGCCCCCCGGCAGCTGGCTCCCGGCTCCTCGGCGCGGCCGTTGCCGTCGGGCAGCGCCGTGACCCTCGAGCCGGGCGGGCAGGTGGAACTGTCGAGCGTGCCCTGTGTCTCGGCGCGGCAGGTCTGCGACCGTCTGACCGCCGACGCCCGCATGTTGCGTGCATTGCTGGCCCGCCGGTCGGTGGACCTGATCGACGGGGCGGCCGACGGACTGCGCCCACCGCAACGGCTGCTGCGCACTCCCCGCTACAGCGCGATGGAACTGCGGTTCGACCAGATCGGGCCGCTGGGCCGGCTGATGATGAACAGCACCGCCGCCACCCAGGTGAGCGTCGACGCCGGCGCCGACGACGACGAGCTGGCCGGCCGGTGGCGGGTACTGCACGCCGTCGGACCGGCGCTGGTGGCCGCGTTCGCGTGCTCGCCTTCACTGCGGGGCGCACCGGACGGGAACTGGGCATCGCAGCGGATGCGCACCTGGCTGGCGCTGGACGCCGACCGCACCACCCCCGTGCCCGATCCGGCGCGCTACCCGGCGTGGGCGCTCGACGCGCCCCTGCTGTGTGTGCGCGCGACCGGCGGGGACTGGCATGCGCCGCCCGGCGCGTCGTTCGCGGACTGGCTCAGCGGCGATCTGGACGACGAGATCGGGCGCCGGCCCACCGTCGCCGACCTGGACTACCACCTGACCACCCTGTTCCCGCCGGTGCGTCCCGCCGGGCATCTCGAGGTCCGGTACATCGACGCGCAGCCGGGGGCCCTGTGGCAGGTCCCGGTCGCCGCGGTCGAGGCACTGCTCACCTCGCCGGCGGTCATGGACGAGGCCCTGGCCGTCGCCGCCCCCGTCGTGGACCGCTGGCAGGAGGCGGCGGAGTTCGGACTCGCGGATCTCGAGATCCGGGCCGCGGCGGTCGGACTGCTCGCGCTCGCCGCGGAGGCGTCGCCGGACATGCGGTTCACCGCGGCGCTGGACGCGGCGGCGGAGCGGTGCTGCCGCGGTCGCACCCCGGAGGTCCAGGATCGGTGAGCGATCTGCACGCCCGGCTCGACCGGGACCTCGCGCGAGCGCGGGCGCGAGTGCTCGCGCTGACCGACGTCGACGACGCGGAACTCACGGCCCAGCATTCACCGCTGATGAGTCCTCTCGTATGGGACCTCGCGCACATCGCCAACCAGGAGGAACGCTGGCTGCTCCGGGCGGCCGGCGGTCACGCCGGTGTGCGCCCGGACGTCGACGACCTCTACGACGCCTTCCGCCATCCGCGGGCGGACCGCCCGGCGCTGCCGCTGCTCGGGCCGCAGGCGGCTCGCGACTACGCGGCGGAGGTTCGCGCGCACACGGCGGACGTGCTGGCGCAGTGCAGCTTCGACACCGACCTCACCCGCGAGGGTTTCGTGTTCGCGATGAGTGTCCAGCACGAGGTGCAGCACGCGGAGACGATGCTCGCGACACACCAGCTTCGGGCCGGGCCCCCCGTGCTCGACGCCGCGCCGGCGCCGCGGCGCGCCGAACCACCGGCCGCGGCGGAGGTGCTGATCCCGGGCGGTGAGTTCGAGATGGGGACGTCGACGGATCCGTGGGCGTTGGACAACGAGCGGTCCGCCCACCGGGTGTACTTGCCGGCGTTCGCGATCGACACGGTGCCGGTCACCAACGGGCGCTACCTCGAGTTCCTCGCCGACGGCGGCTACGCCCGCCGGGAACTGTGGAGCCCGGAGGGGTGGCTGCACCGCGAGCAGGCGGGACTCGAGGCTCCCCAGTTCTGGACCCGCGACGACTCGGGCACGTGGTGGCGTCGCCGGTTCGGGGCGACGGTGCCGCTCGACCCGGACGAGCCCGTCGTGCACGTGTGCTTCCACGAGGCCGAGGCCTTCGCCCGCTGGGCCGGACGCCGGTTGCCCAGCGAGGCCGAATGGGAGAAGGCCGCGCGCTGGGACCCGCTGACCGGGGAGAGCCGGCGCTACCCGTGGGGCGACGAGGAACCGACCGAGGCCCACGCCAACCTCGGTCAGCGCCATCTCGAGCCGGCCGTCGCCGGTGCGTACCCGGCGGGTGCGTCGCGCCTCGGGGTCCACCAGCTGATCGGCGACGTGTGGGAATGGACGGCGTCCGGGTTCGAGCCGTACCCCGGATTCGCCCCCTTCCCGTACCGGGAGTATTCGGAGGTGTTCTTCGGCGGCGACTTCCGGGTGCTGCGCGGCGGCTCCTTCGGCACCGACCCGGCGGCCTGCCGCGGCACCTTCCGCAACTGGGACCTGCCGATCCGACGGCAGATCTTCGCCGGCTTCCGCTGCGCGCGGGACGTGCCGGATGTGTAGACACCTGGGATATCTCGGTCCGGTCCGCTCGGTGAGTTCCCTGGTGACCGAGGGACCCCGGTCGCTGGTGCGCCAGTCGTGGGCGCCGAAGGACATGCGTGGTGGCGGCACGATCAACGCCGACGGGTTCGGGGTGGCATGGTGGGGTGCGGACGGCTTCGGCCGCTATCGGAACCCCGCTCCGATCTGGTCCGATCCCTTTGTCACCGAAGGACTTTCGCATATCGGCGCCGGGGCCGTCATGGCGTCGCTGCGTTCGGCGACGGAAGGCATGCCGGTGGAGCGCTCGGCCTGCGCTCCGTTCACCCGCGACGGCTGGGCGTTCAGCCTCAACGGCGTGGTCCGCGGCTGGCCCGGGTCGCTCGTCTCGCTGGCCGAGCGGCTGCCGGTGGCCGAACTGCTGCGACTCGAGTCGCCCACCGACGCTGCCGCGCTGTGGGTGCTGTTGTATTCGCGGCTGCGTTCCTCGCGGCCCGAGCAGGCGTTGATGCGACTCGTGCACGAGGTGCTCGACGTCGCCCCGGGCTCGCGGTTGAACTTGTTGCTGGGCAACGGTTCCGGACTGTGGGCGACGGCCTGGTACCACTCGCTGTGGACCCTCGTCGACGAAGACGTCGCCGTGGTGTCCTCGGAACCGTACGACGACGATCCGCGCTGGCGCCAGGTGCCGGACCGGCACCTGGTCAGCGCCCGACCGGGGCACCTCATCGTGTCCCCCATGGAGGTGGCCGTCTCATGACGGTGGATGTGTACCTGACGCCGGAGCAGCTCGACGAGTCGCTGCGGGCCGACGCGCGCCGCGGGCTGACGTCGTCGCCGAAGTGGCTCTCGCCGACGTGGCTCTACGACGAGCGCGGCGGCGAGCTCTTCGAACAGATAACCCGGCTGCCGGAGTACTATCCCACTCGCACCGAACGAGCTCTGCTGCAACAGCATTCGGCGGAGCTCGCCGACGAGGCACGGCCGGAGATGCTCGTCGAGCTCGGATCGGGTTCCTCCGAGAAGACGGAGATACTGCTCGATGCGCTGCGACCGTACATCCATACGTACGTACCGCAGGACGTGTCCGAGGTCGCCCTGCAGTCCGCGGTGACCCGGCTCTGCGCCGAATACCCGGACCTGACCGTGCGGGGCGTCGTCGGCGACTTCACCGGCTCGCTCACGCACCTGCCCGGCGGCGGACGCCGCCTGATCGCCTTCCTCGGCGGCACCATCGGCAACCTGGCGCCCGCGGAGCGCACCGCGTTCCTCACCGACCTCGCCGCGGTGCTCGAGCCGGGGGAGTGGTTACTGCTCGGAATAGGTCTCGTCACCGATCCCGACGTGCTCGTGCCGGCCTACGACGACGCCGCCGGGGTCACCGCGGAGTTCGACCGCAACGTGCTGAACGTGCTCAATGCCCGGCTCGGCGCGGACTTCGAACCCGGCAAGTTCCGGCACGTCGCCGTGTGGGACCCGATCAACGAGTGGATCGAGATGCGGCTCGAGGCCACCGAGCCCATGACCGTCCGGATTCCCGGCCTGGACCTCGAGATCTCGTTCGCGGCGGGCGAGCAGCTGCGCACCGAGATCTCCGCCAAGTTCCGGCTCGACGGCATGGGCCGCGAACTGACCGAGGCCGGGTTCGTCGTACGGCGCGAGTGGATCGATCCCGACGGCAGGTTCGCGCTGATCGGCGCGAGCCGCAGCTGACCCACACGGTCCCGGCCGCCGACGCGAGGCCGGTTGGACAGCACGGTCCCGGCCGCGCGAGGCTGGCAGGCGTGACGTCCACCCGGCCCGTGCTGACCACCCCCGTCCTGCTGTTGATGGCGACGGCCACCGGCCTGTGCGTGGGCGGCAACTACTTCAACCAGCCCCTGCTCGAGTCGATCGCCGTCGCCCTGGGCACTTCCCACTCCGCCGCCGCGGCCACCGTCACCGTCGCTCAGGTCTCCTACGGCCTCGGGCTGCTGTTCCTGGTGCCGCTCGGCGACATGTTCGACAAGCGCCGCCTCACGGTGGGGCTCATGCTCGCCGCCGCGGCCGGCCAGGCGCTGAGCGGTTTCGCCCCGACCATCGCGGTGCTGGCCGTCGGCACGGCGATCGCGGGGCTGTTCTCGGTGGCCGCGCAGGTGCTGGTGCCGTTCGCCGCCACCCTGGCCGAACCGGAGCGCAGCGGGCAGGCTGTCGGAACGGTGATGAGCGGCCTGGTGCTCGGCATCCTGCTCGCCCGCAGCGTCGCCGGGTTGCTCGCCGGTATCGGCGGATGGGCCACCGTCTACCGGGTGAGCGCCGCCGCGATGGTCGTGGTCGCGCTGGCCCTGTGGCGAGCGCTGCCGACGTCGCGGCCCGCCGAGCGCATCGGTTACGGGACCACGCTGCGCTCGCTCGGCACCCTCGTGCGCACCCAGCCGCGGCTGCGGACCCGGTCGCTGCTCGGCGCCCTGTCGTTCGCGTCCGTGAGCGCCCTGTTCTCCACGATGGCGTTCCTGCTGGCAGGCGAACCCTACGGATTCGACGAGGTGCAGATCGGCCTGGTGGGCCTGGCGGGGGTCGCCGGCGCGGTGATGGCGAACCTCACCGGCCGCCTCGCCGACCGTGGACTCGCGCAGCTCGCCTCCGGTGCGGGGGCGGCGGTGCTCGTCCTGTCCTGGGCCGCGCTGGCGGCCGGCGCCCACTCGCTGGCGTGGTTCCTGATCGGGATGGTCGCGATCGACCTGGCGTTGCAGGCCGTCCACATCAGCAACCAGAACATCGTCTACGCGCTGGCGCCCGCGGCCCGTTCCCGCATCAACGCGGTGTACATGACGACGTACTTCATCGGGGCCGCGGCCGGTTCGGCGCTCGGCGCGCTCGCGTGGACGAGCGCCGGCTGGACCGGGGTGTGCGTGTTCGGTGTCGCGGCGGCCGTCGCCACCGCCCTGGTGTGGCTGGTGGATCTGCGGGTCGCGCGACGAGCCGTCGCCGTGCCGGCCTGACGCGCTAGCGGAGGGCGGGCTGCGCGACGGACCGTCGCGCGAGGACGGGAAGGATCACCAGCGAGACCGCCGCACCGGTCAGCGCCAGCGCCGGGAACCCCGCCGCCGCGACGACGAGGCCGGAACTCAGACCGCCGCCGGCCCCTGCCAGCGCGACGAACAGGTCCGCGGTGCCCTGCGTGGCCGCGCGGGACTCGAGCGGCACCGCATCGGTGACGAGCGCGGTGCCGCTCACCAGGCCCAGGCTCCACCCGAAACCGAGCAGGCCCAGCGCGAACGCGAGGGCGGGCACCGACT
Source organism: Rhodococcus sp. NS-SX18 (assembly GCF_057367935.1). NCBI lineage: Bacteria > Bacillati > Actinomycetota > Actinomycetes > Mycobacteriales > Nocardiaceae > Rhodococcus > Rhodococcus sp. NS-SX18. The sequence goes on from NZ_CM170633.1 coordinate 1,414,145, forward strand.
GCGGCGGGGCCAGTGCCGCCGACACCCCGGCGGCCAGCAGGACGAGTCCCGCGGCGGCCGCGACCCGGTAGGGCCCGACCCGGTCCACGAGCATCCCCGAGATCGGGGACGGCAGGAACATCGCCGCGACGTGGATCGCGATGACCACGCCCGTCGCCCCGACGTCGTGTCCGTGGTCGCGCATGTGGATCGGGGTCATCGTCATCACCGCCACCATCACGAGCTGGGTCACGATCATCACCACCACCCCGGCGGTCACCGCGGGCGACCACTGCCGGGCCACGGCCGGCCGCTCGCCGTCCGGCGCCGGCTCCGCGCCGGCCGCGCGACTGCGGGCGAGCAGGAGCGGGTCCGGGCGCAACAGGACCCACAGGACGGCGGCGGCGAGCCCGTAGGCGACGCCGGAGAGCACGAACGGCCCGGACAGCCGGGGGATGCCCCACGATTCGGCGGCATCACCCATGACGGCGGTCAGGTTCGGGCCGACCACCGCCCCGAGGGTCGTCGCCACCAGAACCGTGCTCACGGCGCGCCCCCGGCGCTCCGGAGCGGCCAGGTCGGCCCCGGCATAGCGCGCCTGCAGGCTCGTCGCGGTGCCCGCTCCGTAGACGAACAGGGCCGCGAACAGCAGCACCGCGGTGTCGAGCGCCGCGGCGGCCACCACCCCCGCGCTGCCGATCGCGCCGGTGGCGTACCCGAACGTCAGGCCGCCGCGGCGCCCGGCGCGCTGCGAGATCCGCCCCACGGCGACGGCCGCGGCCGCCGACCCGATCGTGAACAACGCGCTCGGCACCCCGGCGAGACTCGTGCTGCCCAGCATGTCCTGCGCGAGGAGCGCGCCGACGGTCACGCCGGCCGCCAGGCCTGCGCCGCTGAGGATCTGCGCGGCCACGAGAACGGTCAGGACGCGGCGCTGTTCCGGGATCGGTTCGGTCACAGCCGGGACGGTACGCCGGTAACGTCGGCGGTGACACCTCGGTGAGGAGACACGGTGACCGATCCGGAGCAGCTCGAGAACGAGAACGCGCGCGTCTCGCGGATCTTCGACGAGATGTCGAAGAACTACGACCGCGGCATGAGCCTGGTCGAGAGGCTGATACTCGGCCCGGCCCGGCACTGGGCGGCCGCGCAGGCCCGCGGCCGTGTCGTCGAACTCGCCGTCGGCACCGGCCTCAACCTGCCGCTCTACGGACCCGAGGTCGACCACGTCGTCGGTGTCGACATCTCGCCGAGGATGCTCGAACTCGCCCGGACGAAGGCCGCCGCCGACCCGCGCGTCGAGCTGCGCGAGGGCGACGTACAGGCCCTCGACCTGCCCGATGCGAGCGCCGACACCGTGCTCTCGACCTTCACCTTCTGCACCGTGCCCGACCCGGCCCGCGCCGCGGCCCAGGCGTACCGCGTGCTCGTCCCCGGCGGCCGGATCGTGCTCGCCGAGCACGGCCCGTCGACGAACCGGGTGCTGCGCGCCCTGCAGCGCGGCATCGAGCCGCTCAGCATCCGCTTCGGCGCCGACCACCTGCTCCGCGACCCCGCGCCCTATCTCACCGAAGCCGGGTTCGTCGTCGACGACGTGCACCGCACCGGTCGGATGGGCATCGTGTTCCGGGTGCTCGCCCACAAGCCGGCGTGACCGTCCCCGGGCCCGGGCGAAGGTGCCGTTGCGTCGGTCCGAGGGGTGAGCGATACCTCCGCGCGGGTCGGCGGGGCGGTACCGGCCGACCGGTCTAGAGATCACTGCTGACGGGCAGCAACCGCAGCTCGCGTGCGCGGGTGATCGCCTCGACCCGCGTGTGTGCTCCGAGCTTGCGGTAGATGCTGCGCAGCTGTGTCTTGACCGTGTTGGGGGAGACGAACAGGAGGCGGGCGATCTCGCTCTGCGGGCATCCGTCGGCCAGTAGCGCGAGCACCTGCTGCTCCCGCGGGGACAACTCGACCCGTGCGACCTCGTCCGGGAACACCGTCCCGACGGGACCGCCCGGCACCGCAATTCCGCTGCACTCCTCGAGTTCGCGCCGGTGCCGGTCCGGCACGGTGGTGAACGCGCGCCGATTGCCCAGCGTCCGCGCCAGGGTGCAGGCGCGCTCCCAGCACACGGCTGCGGCCCGCGGATTACCCAGGTCCAGCTGGGCGGCGGCCTCGAGCAGCAGCGCCTCGAGGTGGGCCCGCGGGAAGCCACAGTCCGGCCAGGACACTCGCGCGAGCTTCTTGACGGCCCGGCCGGGATTCCCGCCCAGGAGATCCACCCGTGCGTCCGGCACGACGAGGATCGGATGGTGCCGGGGCTCGAGATCCGCCACGGCGCGCGCCAGGTTGCCGTTGCCGAGAGCCAGGTGCAGGTCGATCTCCGTCGCGGTGAGCAGCGTCCGGGAGAACGCGCCGTCGCCGTGCCGGTGGGCGTGGCCGGCCACGGTGTGGTGCAACCACGTCAGGCCCGCGTACGCCTCCACGGTGAGCAGGGCGTGCTGAGCGTGGGCGTAGGCGACGAATCCCCACAGCTCCTCCCGGTCGCTGGGCGCGCCGAGCAGGTCGATCATCGCCTCGGCCGCTCCGACGTCGAGGGCGTCGAGATGGGTCAGCGCCGCGGCGACCCGGCCGCCGACCTTGACGAGTTCGCCGAAGAGCCCGTCGGACGGTTCCGCCGTCGCCTCCCGGGCGAGCCACCGGCGGGCGCGCGGCACGTCGCCGACCAGGGCCCAGTTCAGCGCGGAACTGCCGGCGGCGTTCTGGACGATGTAGGGAGTGTCCGCGGCGACGCCGCCCCGGTAGGCCAGCTCGAACTGCCGGTTGGATTCGGCCAGGTCCGCGACGAGCTGGAAGGTGATCGCCCATTGGACGCGCAGCAGCGGCAGCTGCGGGGTGATGTTGTCCGGCTGGTGCACGAGCATGCTCTGCACCAGCGGTTCGAGCCGCCGAGTGCAGGCGGCGCCCTGGACGAAGTCGCCGGCGACACGCAGCGCGAGCGACTGCACCGTCGCCAGGTGCAGGACGTTCGCGGCGTCCGGCCCGGCGCCGAGCGTGTGCAGGTCGTCGGGCTCGCTCGGCAGCGACGCCCGCAGGATGGGATGGTCGGCGAGCATCTGCACGAACAGCGCCCGCCCGGCGAGCACCGCCGGGTGGTCCTGCAGGAAGTCCTCGGGAATCGTCCGCAGCACGAGGATGAGCTCCTCGAGATGCTCGGCGACCATCTGGCCCCAGCTGCGTTCGACGATGCCCGCGGCCATCGTCCACTTGCGGGCCTCGGCCGCATACATCGCGGCCGGCGCCGGCCGGCCCGCGTCGTGATGGCGGCGCGCGAGCAGGGTCATCAGCTCGTCGGCTCGTCCGGGTTCCTCCTGCCGGGCCTGGTCGAGCACCGCGAGCCGCAGGGCCGACGGCCACACCCACGTCCGTGTCTCGGCTGCCTCGTCGACGACGAGCAGGCCCCGCGCTTCGAGACGGTCGAGAAGCCCGGCCGCGTCCGGCCGGCCGGTGAGCTCGGCGGCGAGTTCCGCGTCGAGAGCACGGGCGGCGACCACGCACAGCGCGAACGAGCGCTCTTCGGCGGTCAGCGAGTCGAGCAGAACCGATGCGGAGCCGGCGATGGCGGCGGCCAGCTCGGGCGACGGCCGGCCCTCCTGGTCGACCGGGGAGCCCCGGTGCAGCCGCGCGACGTTCAGCGCGCCCGAGATCAACTGCGGCAACCCGCCCAGCGCGCGGCACAGGTCGCCGTATTCGTCGGCTCCGAGCTCCACCCCGGCGGCGCGGAAGAACTCCGCAGTCTCCCGCGGCGTGAACCGCAGATCGTGAGCGGAGACGAACGTGCAGTCCACGCCTGCCGTGGCTACGGCCGACGTCGTGGCGCTGCCCCGCACGCAGACGGCGACGTCGACGGACGGGCAGCGGTCGAGCAGGTGCCGGATCGCCGGCAGCAGGTCGTCGAGCGCGGTGGCGGGGAACCCGTCGAGGACGAGCAGGGTCGGCGCCGGGCGGGACCGGAGGACCTCGGCGAGCCGTTCGGCCGGGTCACCGGGTGCGACGTGTTCGCCCAGCACCGTGCAGGCGTCGGACCAGATGCGTTCCGGGGTCGCGTCGTTCGCCACCAGCACCCACGCGATGTCGCGTTCGGGTGCGCCGCCCCGGTGCAGCCACGTGGCCAGGAGTGTGCTCTTGCCGAATCCGTCCGGGGCGTGGACCACCGTGAGCGCGGACCCGCGGCCGAGCATGTCGAACAGGCGAGGGCGGGGCAGGGCGGTGGCCAGCGTCCGCCACGTCGGCACCCCGGTTCGGACAGCGCCGGGGACACTCACGGCAACTCCTCTCGCTCGCTCGGTCGACGCACGCCGGCATGTGCGGTCTCCACCGTTGTCCCGGTGTCCCCGACAGACCCCTCGGCACGGGCAGACTACCCGGTCTCTTCCGGGCCGAGCGGAGGGATGTCCGGTTTGCGCAGTCCGACCAGGCACTACAGACGACGAGGGGAGGTTGTCGACTGCGGCACCCGGACGGTGCCGCGACAACCTCCCCTCGGGGGCGAGAGTTCGTTCCTACCTCGTCGCGCTGAGCCGCGCCTTCTCCAGGGCGGCCAGGGTGCGCAGGATGGTGGCCTTCTGCTTCTCGAGGTCGCCGCGGCGGGCGCGGGCGGCGAGGCCGGACTGGTCGGCGACGAGCGCGAGCTGCGCATCGACTGCGGAGAGCTGATCGAGCAGCGCGAGGGCGCGGTTCTGGATCTCGTCGACGTCGACGCCGCCGGTGCGTACGGGCGCCGGGTCGGCGGCGCGCTGCGACGGGCGCACCGAGGAGGTGCGCGGGGTGGCAGGGCGGCGCACGTTCTCGGCGACGACGGCGGCGGCGCGGGGGCGCAGGGCCTTGCGCACGAGGGCGGGATCGGGTTGCTCGGCGAGCCGGATGTCGTTGAGGACGCGACGCGAGTCGCGAGCGGCCTTGCGGTGCTCGTACTCCTCTTCGTCGTCCGACTGCAGTGTGCCGCCGATGGGGCGCAGACCGTACATGCCGACGAACTTGCGGGCCTCGTCGATGATGGATTCGTGGGTGCGGCAAGTGCCACAACGGGGTTCGTTACGGAACGGCTCGACGGACTCGGTGTCGCCGCACCAGACGCAGGCTCCGGGTTTCCACCGTCGGACGGTCTCGAGTTTCGCGTTTTCGGTGGGGGCCTCGAGGGTTCGCGCGTCGATCACGAGGAGCCACCTTAGGTGAAGGTCGGCGGGGTCCGCTCGGGTGGGTCCGGCGCGACCTGCGACAGGAGGATGTCGACGTGACGAAGATCATGCCGACGCCGGGTGTACGGGCGGCAAACTCTTGTGCCGCAGCACTTTCCGTACCGATCGGTACGGCACGGAAACCCTCGGATCGTCCGCGATGCGAACGCTTTTCAGGTGGCGGTTGCGGCGGTCAGCCACTCCACGAGCGGCCGGACGTCGCGCCAGGCGGTGCGCACCTCGTCGAGGGTGCGCGGGGTGTCGATCCACTCGGGCGAGGGGTGTGTCCGCGCGGCGGTGAGGGACTTGTGCCGTAGCAGGTCGAGGCGGGGGTGGTCCTCGGCAACACCGCGCGGACGGGTCTTCAGCCGCTCACCACCGATCTCGTACCCGGCCCGGTGCAGCCGCCGCACGAGCGGTTCGAGTCGCGGGCCGCGGCGCGTATCGTCCACGGCAGCACGGAATGCGGCAACCTGGGCGGACGAGCCCCGGTAGAAGCCGCCGGCGACCCGCAGCCCGGCCGCGTCGATCTGCACGTAGAAGCCGACGCCGGGTCCGGTCTGCACGAAACCGCCCTGATGGGTCTTGTACGGCGACTTGTCCGCACTGAAGCGCACGTCGCGGTGCGGGCGAAACGCCTTGCCCGCTCCGAACTCCGGTTCGAGTTCCGCGAGCAGCGCAAGCATCGGGCCGCGCACGCAGTCGTCGTAGACGGCCTTGTGCGCGGCCCAGAACGGCTTGCTGTTGTCCGCCTCGAGATCCTCGTAGAAGTCGAGGGCGGCAACGGGGAAGCCGGTGAACATGCCGGTGTCCTTTCGGTCCGGTGACGGTCCGAAGGTACACCGCGCCTTCCGCGGCTACGCGGAACCGTTGAACAGCGACGTCACCGAGCCGTTCTCGAACACCTCCTGGATGGTGCGCGCGAGCAGCGGTGCGATCGACAGAACGGTGAGCGTCGGGAAACGCTTCTCGTCGTCGATCGGCAGCGTGTTGGTGACGATGACCTCCTTGGCACCGCAGGACGCGAGGCGCTCGGAGGCCGGATGCGAGAGCACGCCGTGGGTGGCGGCGATGACGACGTCGCCCGCGCCGGCCTCCTTCAGGATCTTCACGGCGCCGGCGATGGTGCCGCCGGTGTCGATCATGTCGTCGATGAGGATGCAGGTGCGTCCCTCGACCTCACCGACGACCCGGTTGGACTTGACCTGGTTCGGCACGAGTGGGTCGCGGGTCTTGTGGATGAACGCCAGCGGGGCACCGCCGAGGGTGTCGGCCCACTTCTCCGCGACGCGGACGCGACCGGAGTCGGGGGAGACCACGGCGATGTTCTCGACGCCGTACTTGTCGCGGATGTACTCGGCGAGCTGGCCCTGGGCGTGCATGTGGTCGACGGGGCCGTCGAAGAAGCCCTGGATCTGGTCGGTGTGCAGGTCGACGGTGATGATGCGGTCCGCGCCGGCGGTCTTGAGCAGGTCGGCGATCAGGCGGGCGGAGATGGGCTCACGGCCGCGGTGCTTCTTGTCCTGGCGGGCGTACGGGTAGAACGGCAGGACTGCGGTGATGCGCTTGGCCGACCCGCGCTTGAGCGCATCGATCATGATGAGCTGTTCCATCACCCACTGGTTGAGTGGGAACGGGTGACTCTGCAGCACGAACGCGTCGGAGCCGCGGACGGACTCCTCGAACCGCACGAAGATCTCGCCGTTGGCGAAGTCCCGCGCGGTCTGCGGGGTGACCTGGACGTCGAGCTCCTTCGCCACCTGCTCCGCCAGCTCGGGGTGGGCCCGGCCGGAGAAGAGCATCAAGTTCTTCTGGTTGTCGATCCAATTGGAGGTCACTGGTCCTGGCCGTCCTTTTGCCGTTCGATCTCTTGCTGCTGCCGTGCTGCAGACGCTGCCTCGGCGGCGGGGGTCCCGGGGCGGTTCCGCTGGACCCAGCCTTCAATATTGCGCTGTGGCGCACCCGACACCGCAAGCGCCCCCGGTGGAACGTTGCGGCGCAGGACCGTGCCGGCGCCGGTGTAGGCGCCGTCGCCGACCGTCACGGGCGCCACGAACATGGTGTCCGATCCGGTCCGGACGTGGGATCCGACGACCGTGCGCGACTTGTGCACGCCGTCGTAGTTGACGAACACGCTCGAAGCGCCGATGTTCGAATGCTCGCCGATGGTGGCGTCGCCGACGTAGGTCAGGTGCGGCACCTTCGAGTGCGGGCCGATCTCGGCGTTCTTCGTCTCCACGAAGGTCCCGATCTTGCCGGATTCGCCGAGGTCGGTGCCCGGACGCAGGTAGGCGAACGGCCCGACGGTCGCCCCGTCGCCGATCACGGAGTCCGAACCGTGGGTGCGCACCACCGACGCACCGGCACCGACCCGCACGTTCGTCAGCGTGGTGTCCGGACCGATCACCGCGTCCTCGTCGACCACGGTCCGGCCGTGCAGCTGCACCCCGGGGTGCAGGGTCACGTCCCGGGCGAGGACGACGTCCACGTCCACCCACGTGCTGGCCGGGTCGACGACGGTCACCCCCGCGCGCATCCAGTGCTCGAGGGTGCGCCGGTTCAGCTGCGCCGCGAGCGCGGCGAGCTGCACCCGGTCGTTCGCGCCCGCAACCTTCGTCGCGTCGGCGAGCTGGGCGGCGAACACTGCCCGACCGTCCTGGCGAGCGATCGTGACCACGTCCGTCAGGTACAGCTCGCCCTGGGCGTTGTGGGCCCGCAGCCGCGTCAGTGCGCTGCGGAGGAACTCCGCGTCGAAGGCGTAGATGCCGGCATTGACCTCGTCGATGGCGGCCTGCTCGGCGTCGGCGTCGGCCTCCTCGACGATCTCGCGGATCTCACCGTGGCCGTTCCGGACGATGCGGCCGTACCCGGTGGGATCGTCGGCGAGGAACGTCAGGACCGTCACCGCGGACTGCGTCGGCTCGGCGAGGTGCTCGGCTTCGAGTGCCTCGAGGGTGTGGCCGTCGAGCAGCGGGACGTCGGCATTGGTGACGACGACCACGCCGGAGAAGTCGCCGGGCAGGGCGTCGAGCCCGCACTGCACCGCATGCCCGGTGCCGAGTTGCCGATCCTGGACCGCGATGGTCACCTTGCGGTCGAGCGTCTCGGCGATATCCGCGGTGGCGGCGGAGACGCGCTCACGCTCGTGCCCGACGACCACCACGAGGTGGCTCGGGTCCAGCTCCGCGGCCGCGTGCAGCGAATGGGCGAGCATCGTGCGACCCCCGAGGGTATGCAGCACCTTCGGGGTCTTGGACCGCATTCGCGTACCCGCTCCGGCCGCCAGGACGACAACTGCGGTCTGCACTTGCATGAAGCTCCCTCGACGTTCGACATGCGCAGGTTCGGCACCGGCAGGGGAGCTCACGGGCCCCGACTGCCCTGCTCCGCCGCCAGGACTCGAACCTGAACTATCTGAACCAAAATCAGAGGTGCTGCCGATTACACCACGGCGGACTGCCGCATTCCCGGCGCCGACGCCCCGGTCATGCGTCTGTGATCCTCGCATGCCGCCACGCCCGGAGTCGAACGCGGGGCCGGGCGCGTCGTCGTCACGGATAGGCTGAGCGCAACCCGCCGCGCGTCGTCCCCGGGGTTTTTTCCGGTGGCCCGGGGTCCGGCCGGGGCCGGAAAGGATGTATTACGTGTCGAAGCCGTCGCAGAACCACGCCGACCGCAGCCCGCGGGTCCGGATGACGGGTACCCAACGCCGCGAACAGCTCATCGAGATCGGGCGGGCAATCTTCGCCGAGCGTGGCTACGAGGCGGCGTCGATCGAGGAGATCGCCCAGCGGGCTCAGGTCTCCAAACCGGTGGTCTACGAGCACTTCGGCGGCAAGGAGGGGCTGTACGCCGTCGTCGTGGACCGGGAGATGTCGACCCTGATGTCGATGATCAGCGCGAGTCTGACGCAGAACCGCTCGCGCATCCGGGTCGAGCGGGTGGCGCTGGCCCTGCTCACCTACGTCGAGGAACGCACCGACGGCTTCCGCATCCTCGTGCGCGACTCCCCGGTCACCGCGGAGGAGGGCACGTACTCGTCCCTGTTGAACGAGGCGGTGCGGCAGGTGGCGCACATCCTCGCCGGCGACTTCTCCCGCCGGGGCTTCGACCCGGACCTGGCTCCGCTCTACGCGCAGGCGCTGGTGGGCATGGTCGCGACGACCGCGACGTGGTGGCTGGACGAGCGCAGCCCGTCGAAGGAGGTCGTGGCCGCCCACCTGGTGAACCTGTGCTGGAACGGACTCACGCACCTCGAGGCGGATCCGCAGCTCGGGACTGCCTGAGGGGGCGGCGCAGTCCCCCGATCGTCCCTCTACCAGGTGGTATCGTTGCGCAGCCGACTCGAGAAGGGATGCGAGGTGATCGCGGTGATCAACCGAGCGGCGATCGGAGCCGATCGCCCGGGTCGTCCCCTGCGTACGAGTCTGTCCGGGAGGCCGTGAATGGCTCGGCAGGTCCGCGCGGAAGTCACCCGCGAATCCGTGGTCCGTGGCGCCGCGGAGATCTTCATGAACCTCGGCTACGCCAACGCCAGCCTCAACGAGATCATCCATGAGTCCGGGGTCACCAAGGGTGCGCTGTACTTCCATTTCGCCTCCAAGGAAGAGCTCGCCCGCGGTGTCGTCGACGCGGGCTTCGCTCGCCTCGCCGAGGCCGCGGTGGCGACCATCAACGACCGCACTCCGGCCCTCGAGACACTGATCGAGCTGTCCGTCCTCACCGTCGACCTGTCCCGGAACGATCCGGTGGTCCGGGCGATGTTCCGCTTGGCCGTGGAGATCGGGGACTACCGGGGCACCGGCGACCGCTTGTTCGACACCTGGCTGGCGACGATGCGCGACCTCGCGAAGCGCGCCCTGGCCGAAGGTGACCTGAACGAGGACGTGGACCCCGACATGGTCGGTCTGTTCCTCCTGCAGGTGCTCACCGGCGTACGCATGGTCGCGGCGGCGCTCGACTGTCGTGACGCCCTCGTCGAATACCTCGAGAACGCGTGGGGACTGATGTTGCCGGCCCTGGTACCGCCCGCCAAGGCTGAGTACTTCAAGCAGTTCGCCTCGCGCCGGCTCCGGGTCTGATCCCGGCGGCAATCGTTGCGCCGGCCGCCACCGCCTGACACGATCGCCGCCGTGACCCTGGGACCCTTCGACGCGGCTGCGGCCGGTGCGGCACTCGCCCGCGCCCTCGACGAGTCCGGAGCCGACGCCGCGGTGACCATCGTCCCGGTGCCCGCGCTGCTGACCACCGCCCAGGCGGCGGACGTGCTCGGTGTCGGCCGGGCGTACGTGGCCCGTCTCGTCGACGACGGCACCCTGCCCTCCCGGTTCCACGGCCTGCACCGACGCATCCGCCGCGCCGACGTCCTGGCCTGTGCCGAGCGCACGGCCGAGGCCCGGAGCCGGGCTCTGGACGCCGTCGCGGATCTGAGCCGGCGCGACGGTCTGTACGACGACGACTTCTGAGGGGGAACGATCGTGCCGATCCGGGCGGTCCTCGACGCACCGGCACTGACGCCGCCGCGCGTGCGCGACGTGCTCCTCGCCCTGGCCGAGGACGCGCTGTACCGGCCCTACTGGAGCGACGGCATCGTCGCCGAGGTGGAGCGCAGGCTGCCGGCGCACATGTCGCGCCCGGCGCGGGACTTCCTGTTCGCCGAACTCGACACAGCCTTCCCCGAGGCACGGGTGACCTGGCCCGCCACGGTGCTGCGCGAGGTGCCGTACGTCAGCGATCCCCGCGACGCACACTTGACGGCGGTGGCGCTGTTCGCGCAGGCCGACGTCGTCGTCACCACCGACGCCGCTCTCGCGCGCTCGCTCGAGCGGTCCGGGGTCGAGCCGCAGACACCCGACGCCTTCGTCGCGTACGTCCTCGACGCCGATCCCCGGCGGTCCGTGCGCGTGCTGCACCGGATGGCGCGACGGCGGTGGCTCGGGCCCGGCGAGGAGCTCGCCGACGCCGCCCTGCGGTCGCGGCTGGCCGCGTGGGCGCGTGCAGCGCTCGGCGACAACAGCGCCGACCTGCTGGCGGCGGACCCGCCCTGACCGTGCCGCTCGCGGCGGTGCGTCCGGTGCCGCTCGCGGCGGTGCGTCCGGTGCCGCTCGCGGCGGTGCGTCCGGTGCCGCCCGCGGCAGTGGTCCTGGCCGCTCGAACCGGACACCGCATAGACTCGGACGGTCCTCTTCTCGAACCCCAGGAGCGCCCTTCCCGTGTCCGACGTGTCCGTCACCCCCCTGTCCGGATTGGCGCGGATCGCGCTGGCCGACGCTCAGCTCGAGCGTGTGGCCGCCCTCGCCGGGACCGCCGGACAGGCCCTGGTGGCCCCGCCCGCGGCCCGGCCGTTCGTCGCCGCCGCGCTCGCCGCGAAGACACCGCTGCTCGTCGTGACCGCGACCGGCCGTGAAGCGGACGATCTCACGGCGGAGCTGCGCGAGATGCTCGGCGACGTCGTTGCGCAGTTCCCCTCGTGGGAGACGCTGCCGCACGAGCGGCTCTCGCCCAGTGCCGACACCGTCGGACGCCGGTTGCAGGTGCTGCGCCGGCTCGCGCACCCCGAGGACCGCGACTACGGCCCCGAGTTGCGGGTGATCGTCGCGACCGTGCGTTCGCTGGTGCAGCCGATGGCTCCCGGTCTGGGCGACATCGCGCCCGTCACCCTGCGCGTCGGCGCGGAGCACGACTTCGACGAGCTGATCGAGCGGCTCGTCGAGCTGGCCTACACCCGTGCCGACATGGTCGGCAAGCGCGGCGAGTTCGCCGTGCGCGGCGGCATCCTCGACGTCTTCCCGCCGATAGCGGACCACCCGGTGCGGGTCGAGTTCTGGGGTGACGAGGTCACCGAGCTGCGCCCGTTCTCCGTCGCCGACCAGCGGTCCATCCCCGAACTCGAGGTGAGCACCCTCATCGCCCCGCCCTGCCGGGAACTGCTGCTGACCGAGCAGGTCAAGGAACGCGCGGCGCGACTCGCCCAGGACAACCCGGCCGACGCGGCGCTGGTGGAGATGCTCGACAAGATGGCCTCCGGCATCCCGGTCGAGGGCATGGAGGCGCTGCTGCCGGTGCTGCAGACCGGCGAGCTGCAGTTGCTGACCGACGTCGTGCCGGACGGTACGCACGTGCTGCTGTGCGATCCGGAGAAGGTCCGGACCCGCGCGGCGGACCTGATGCGTACCGGCCAGGAGTTCCTCGAGGCGTCGTGGACCGCGGCCTCGCTCGGCGGGGCCGCGCCGCTGGACACCGCGAACATGAAGGGTGTGGATCTGGCCGCCTCCGCGTACCGGCCGCTGACCGGGGTGCGGGAGACGGCGGAAGCCGCGGGCCGGCCGTGGTGGACGCTGAGCCCGCTGGCGTCGGGCGCCGACACCGAGGTCGTGCTCGACGTGCAGTCGGCGCCGGAGGTGCGCGGTTCCGAGGAACTGCTGACGATGCTCTTCGCGAACCTGCGCGCACACGTCACCACCGGCGGGCGGGCGGCGATCGTCGTCGCAGGTGCCGGCACCGGGCAGCGGGTGCTCGAGCGGCTGCAGGAGAACGACGTACCCGCAGCGCGGCTCGATCCGGAGGCCGAACCGGTTCGCGGCACGGTCGGGGTGCTGTGCGGCGCGCTGCACGACGGCCTGGTGCTGCCGGGCGACGGCGCAGACGTGCCCGGACTGGTGCTCGTCACCGAGTCCGACCTCACGGGCAACCGGGTGACCGCCGCCGAGGGTCGGCGCACGCCGGTCAAGCGTCGCAACCAGGTGGATCCGCTGGCGCTCACTGCCGGTGACATGGTGGTCCACGACCAGCACGGCATCGGCCGGTTCGTGGAGATGGTGGAGCGGACCGTGGGCGGTGCCCGTCGCGAGTACCTGGTCATCGAGTACGCGCCGGGTAAACGCGGGCAGCCGGGGGACCGGCTGTTCGTGCCGATGGAGTCCCTCGACCAGCTCTCCCGCTACGTCGGCGGCGAGATGCCTGCCTTGAGCAAGCTCGGCGGTTCCGACTGGGCCAACACGAAACGCAAGGCGCGCAAGGCTGTCCGCGAGATCGCGGGAGAGCTGGTGCAGTTGTACGCGGCCCGTCAGGCCGCCCCGGGGCACGCGTTCGCGCCGGACACCCCGTGGCAGAAGGAGATGGAGGACGCGTTCGCGTTCACCGAGACCCAGGATCAGCTCACCGTCATCTCCGAGGTCAAGGCCGACATGGAGAAGGCGGTCCCGATGGATCGCGTCGTCATCGGCGATGTCGGCTACGGCAAGACCGAGATCGCGGTGCGTGCCGCGTTCAAGGCCGTACAGGACGGCAAGCAGGTCGCGGTGCTGGTGCCCACCACGCTGCTGGCGCAGCAGCATCTGCAGACCTTCACCGAACGGATGGCGTCGTTCCCCGTCACCGTCAAGGGTCTGAGCCGCTTCACCGACTCTGCCGACGCGAAGGAGACGATCGCCGCCCTCGCCGACGGTGAGGTCGACATCGTCGTCGGGACCCACCGGCTGCTGCAGACCGGCGTGCGGTGGAAGGACCTCGGCCTCGTGATCGTCGACGAGGAGCAGCGATTCGGCGTCGAACACAAGGAGCACATCAAGGCCCTGCGCACGCACGTCGACGTGCTGACCATGTCCGCGACGCCGATTCCGCGCACCCTGGAGATGAGCATGGCCGGCATCCGGGAGATGTCGACGATTCTCACCCCGCCCGAGGAGCGGCATCCGGTGCTCACCTACGTGGGCGCCTACGCGGACAAGCAGGTCGCCGCAGCCATCCGCCGCGAGCTGCTGCGCGACGGACAGGTGTTCTACGTGCACAACCGGGTGAGCTCGATCGACAAGGCCGCCAAGCGAATTCGTGACCTCGTCCCCGAGGCTCGGGTCGCGGTGGCGCACGGGCAGATGAACGAGGACACCCTCGAGAAGACCGTGCAGGGCTTCTGGGAGCGTCAGTACGACGTTCTGGTGTGTACCACCATCGTCGAGACGGGCCTCGACATCTCCAACGCCAACACCCTCATCGTCGAGCGCGCCGACTCGCTGGGGTTGTCGCAGTTGCACCAGCTGCGCGGACGCGTCGGTCGTTCCCGCGAGCGGGGTTACGCGTACTTCCTGTACCCGCCGGAGAAGCCGCTGACCGAGACGGCATACGACCGGCTCGCCACGATCTCCCAGAACTCCGATCTCGGCGCGGGCATGGCCGTGGCCATGAAGGACCTCGAGATCCGCGGCGCGGGAAACGTTCTGGGCGCGGAGCAGTCCGGTCACGTCGCCGGCGTCGGATTCGATCTGTACGTGCGGCTCGTCGGCGAGGCGGTGGAGGCGTTCCGGGCCGCCGCGGACGGCCGTCCCGTCGCCACGGACGAGGCCGCCAAGGAGGTGCGGGTGGATCTTCCGGTCGACGCCCACATCCCGCCGGACTACGTGACATCCGACCGGCTGCGGCTCGAGGCCTACCGCAAGCTTGCCGCGGCGCACGACGACGACGCGATCGCCGCGGTGGTCGAGGAACTCGTCGACCGCTACGGTCCGCTGTCCGAGGAGGTCGGCCGGCTCGTGTCGGTGGCCAAGCTGCGCCTGCTGTGCCGCGAGTACGACCTCGAGGAGGTCGCGGTCTCCGGCACCCAGTTGAAGATCTCGCCGATGCACCTGCCGGATTCGAAGCAGATGCGGCTCAAGCGTCTCTATCCGGCGGCGCAGTACCGCGCCACGAGCGGCATCGTGCAGCTGCCGTTGCCGCGAACCGGTGGCGTGGGTTCCGAGCGGGTGCGCGACGTCGAGCTGCTGCAGTACATCGCGGACTTCCTGCTCGCCCTGGACGGCAAGGCGCAGGGATCGGTTGACGTGTGTGTGCCGACCGCCGCGAGCGTGTGACCGGGGCGAGCGCAGCGACGGGGATTGTGACCGGGGCGAGCGCAGCGACGGGGATTGTGACCGGGGCGAGCGAAGCGACGGGGGAAGTCACCGGGGCGAGCGCAGCGACGGGGGAAGTCACCGGAGCGAGCGTAGCGACGGGGGAAGTCACCGGGGCGAGCGCAGCGACGGGGAAAGTGAGGCGACGGCGGTGACGGTGATTCTGCTCGACCCGTACCGGCCCGGATCGGTGCCCCTCGAAGCGGTGCCGCTGCTGACCGGGCCGCTCGACTGCACCGACGACGTGCCGGCAGAGGTGCGCGAAACCCTCGGTGCCACCGTGGGATCCGGGGCCGAGACGCTGATCGCCGTCGACGCGGGGCACGAGGCAGTACGCGAACGGGTACGGTGGGGAGAGCGGGTGATCGCCGCCCCGCCCGCTCCGGGGGAACGCCTGCTGCGTGCCGTGGACGTGATGGACCGCCTGTGGGGATTCGGTGGCTGGGAGGTCACCCAGACGCACGACTCGTTGCGCCGCTACCTGCTCGAGGAGACGTACGAGCTGCTGGACGCGATCGAGGAGGGCGACCCGCACGGTCTGCGCGAGGAACTCGGAGACCTGCTGCTCCAGGTGCTGTTCCATTCGCGAATCGCCGAGGAGTCCGGAACCGATCCGTTCACGGTCGACGACGTCGCCGACACGCTCGTCGCCAAGCTCGCGTCGCGCAGCCCGCACCTGACAAACGGTCACACCGGCCCGATCGACGTGGCCGAGCAGGAGGCGGCGTGGGAGGTGGCGAAAGCAGCGGAGAAGGCGCGGCCCTCCTGCCTGGACGGCATCGCGACGGCACAGCCGGCGTTGGCCCTGACCGACAAGGTGATCGCCCGCGCCACCCGGGCCGGACTCCCCGCGCATCTCGTCCCGCCCGAACTCCGGACGGTGCACGTCACCGGCGACGGTGGCGCGGAGGACGCGCTGCGCAGCGCGACGCTGCAGTTCGTCGCGACGGTGCGCGCGACCGAGAAGGCCGCTCACGCCGACGGCGTGCCGTACGGCGGTCTCGATGCGGATACATGGGTGCGTTACTGGGAGAAGTGAGTCCCGACCGGCGCTTCTCCGAGCCGCCGCGGCTCCGCACGGGCACGCAGTGCCGGGGCGACGGGGCGGCCGTGCAGGAAGCCGGTGACCCCGCCCGCGTCGAGGGCCCGCCGGTACACCGCAAGAGCGCCGCGCGCTGCCTCCACGGTCTCCTCGAGGTCGGCGTCGGTGTGGGCCGCCGAGATCACGAACGACTGTCCGAGCACACCCCGGACGAGCATCTCCTGCAGGAACAGCGTGCGAAATTCCTGCGAGGGCAGCAGATTCGGGTCACGGGTGACGAAGATCAGGCAGGACGGGCGTCCGACCACCTGGACGTAGCGGCCCACGCCGAGATCCGTGGCCGCGGCATTGACGGCGTCGGCCAGCCTGCGACCGGCTGCTTCCATCCGGCCGATGGGATCTTCGGTCGCGTAGGCACGCACCACCGCACGAAAGGCGGCCAGTCCGCCGGACTCCGGTCCGTGCGTGGTCGACAGGAGGAACACCCGGTCACCGTCGGTGCG
Source organism: Rhodococcus sp. NS-SX18 (assembly GCF_057367935.1). NCBI lineage: Bacteria > Bacillati > Actinomycetota > Actinomycetes > Mycobacteriales > Nocardiaceae > Rhodococcus > Rhodococcus sp. NS-SX18. Next base: position 1,430,775 of record NZ_CM170633.1, read on the forward strand.
CAGGCCGCCGAGTTCCATGAACTCGCGCCGGCCCGCGAGCGCGGCGACGGGGAAGCCGTTCCCCATCGCCTTGCCCCAGCACGACAGGTCCGGCCGGACGCCGTACACGCCCTGCGCCCCGTGCTCGGACCAGCGGAATCCGGTGATCATCTCGTCGAAGATCAACAGGGCACCGTGCCGGTCGCACAGGCGGCGCACGCCGGGCAGGAAGCCGGGATCGGGCTCGGCGAGGGCGGTGGCGGCCTCGAGGATCACGCATGCGGTCGGCCTGGCCGACAGGGCCTGTTGGAGCGAGTCGAGGTCGTTGTACCGGAACCGGTGGGTGTGCTCGGTGACCTCCTCGGGGATTCCCGCCTTCATCGGGGTGGTGCCGATGAACCAGTCGTCGACGGAGAAGAACGGCTGGTCGCACGCCACCACGTGCCGACGGCCGGTGACGGCCCGCGCCAGGCGCACGGCCGCGGTCGTGGCGTCGGAGCCGTTCTTGGCGAACTTCACCATGTCGGCGCCGGGCACCAGAGCGAGGAAGTCCTCGGCCGCGGCGAGTTCGAGGGTCGTGGGCCGGCTGAAGTTGGTGCCGTCGGCGATCGCGGCGGCGACGGCATCGACGACGGGGCGGTAGCCGTGCCCGAGCGTCACCGAGCGCAGGCCCATCCCGTACTCGACGTAGCTGTTCCCGTCGGCGTCCCACACGCGGGCACCCGCCCCGCGCTCGAGGACGGGTGCCATGAATTCCGGATACTGGTCGGAGCCCCGGGCATACGTGTGCGCACCGCCGGGCACGATCTCGTGGAGCCGGGCCTGGAGTTTCGTGGATCGGACGAACGAGGGTGGAGAAGAGTGCGGCACTGTCGGCTCCCTTCGACGACGACGCCTGGAGCGAGGGGCGGACACGAGAGGAAGTGGGAGGCTCCGAGGGTACACAGGTATGAGGCAGCGTCATCATTCTCGGTAGGAGTACGCGCGATCGCAACCTTCTCCGGTGTTCCCCAACAACTTCGGGGTTCAATCGGTAGGCCTTGTGCGGTATCGTAAACGGTAACGACCCTCCGCCCTGAACATTTCTACCCGATGGAACGAACAGCCGTCGAGTAGGACGACGCCGCGATCGAACTGTGCTCGATCCGATGGGAGCTTGCGGATGGTGAAGATTCCGCTCGGTCTGTCTGCCGGTGGGGAGCCTCCCATCCGGGTCCTGATCGACAACGGCGAATACTGGCTCAACAACAAAGGTGACCTGGCGTTACTCGATGTCACCGTGCGCCGGATCCGGGCGCGCTGGCCCGACGCCCGCATCGGCGTCCTGACCTACGCACCCGGTCTGCTACGAGCATTCGAGCCCGCTGCCGAGCCGGTCGGGTACCGGCGTGGAGCCCACTGGTCGAGGCTGGGACGGTCTTCTCAGCTGCCGGCACGGTTGGGACCTGCGGTTGTCGGACGAGTCTCGGAAGTGTGGTGGTCCCTGACCAATCCCCCGAGGCGGCAGTTGCGCAAACTGCCCGACTCGGTGCGTCATCCGCTGACACGGACGAAAGAGTGGCGCAGCCACGACCGTGACAGGAACACGGTGAATCGCGCTGCTCGTATTCCGGAGGCGGCGAAGACAGCGTCGCTGATCGTTGCGATGGGCGGAGGCTACCTCGCTGACGTCGACACATACCAGGCAACGCGCACCCTGGATCTGCTCGAATATGCCTGTGAAAAGGGGATTCCCACCGCCGCGCTAGGTCAGGGGATCGGCCCGATCGACGATCCGGTTCTCTTCGCTCGGGCCGCGAAGGTGCTGCCGCGGGTCGATGTCATCGCGTTGCGGGAGGATGTGTGCGGTCCGGACCTGCTGGCGAGGATGGGAGTACCGGACGAGCGGATATACATTACCGGAGACGACGCCGTGGAGCTCGGATATGACGCCGGCCGGCCTGAGATGGGCTCCGATCTCGGCGTTTGTCTGCGTATTGCAGACTATTCGCCCGTGGGGGCTCAGGCTCGGACGAGTGTGCGCCGGTCCGTGCAGGAGTTCGCTCTCGGGGTCGGTGCCACACTCGTGCCACTGATCGTTTCGGAGTACGAGTCGGAGGACCGCCGATCGACGCTGCCGCTGCTCGAGGGTTATCCGTCGGTGGCCGCGCCCCTGGATCGCTACGCACGTGCCCGAGATCTCGCTGCTGCAGTCGGACGGTGCCGGGTTCTGGTCACCGGCGCGTACCATGTGGCTGTTTTTGCTCTGTCTCAAGGTATTCCGGTCGTCGGCCTGTCGTCGTCGAAGTACTACGACGGCAAGTTGGGTGGGTTGAGGGCGATGTTCGGCGGCGGTCTCGAGTTGATTCACCTCGATGCCCACGATCTCGACGACCGGCTTTCCAAGTCGATCCGGGAACTGTGGGACGCGGCTCCGCAACTACGTCCGGTACTACGGGAGCGGGCGCGGGCTCAGGTCGCGGCAAGTCGTGAAGCCTACGAGCGGATGTTCGGTCTGGTCGAACGGGCTTCCGGTGCATCCGCACAGTCCATGCTCGATCGGCAGTCGAGCGTTTGATTCGCGGCCGAGTGCACGAGTGCAGGTGTACCGAGAGCGCAGACAATATCGCGAGCGCAGGTAATCTCGCAAGGGCCCATCCGAACCTGAAGGCTCCGAACCTGAATGCGCGAGGCCGCTCCCGGCCCATCGGCATGGGTGCAGTTTCCCTGCACTACAGTCGATTCCCGCCCTACAGGAACCTGGCCTAGAGCAGTACCCGACCTGCAGCAGTACCTGACCTACGGCCTGACCTACGGTCCTGACCTAGGGACCCGGTCGGTAAACGGGCCTGGTCCGGGGCGAGCCGTTCGGTGTCTTCTCATCCGGGACGGCGCATACGTGCGGTTTCGGCCTCATGTGTGCCGGCCTCGTGTGTGTCCGCCACCACGGGTGTGTCCGACGCTGCGACCTGCTCGAGTTGCGCGCGGAGCAGTTGCTGTTGCTGCCACATCTCCGACGTGATCGCCCAGAGGTCGTGATCTCGGCGCAGTCCGCCGACGTCGAGATAGCTGGACATGGTGCCCTCGCGTCGGCACCCGAGAAGCTGCACCGTACGTGCTGCCGCCACATTCTCCGTGCAGATGGCAGCCGAGATCCGGCGCAGCCCGAGAGTGCCGAAGAGGTAACTCATCGCCAAGCCGCCTACTGCGAGGCCGATACCCGCGCGGGCGAATCGAGAGTCGATCCAGACGCTCGTCTGAGCGGTCAGGGCCGCGGGATCGATGCATTCGAAATTGCACTGCCCCGCGAATCTTCCGTCGATCTCGACCACCAGGGGTAGAGCAGTGCCGGACCGTTCGGCCCGGCGGCGTGCGAGACACTCGCCCACCCACACGGTGACGGTATGGCGGCGGTCCCAGTCGTCCGTGGCGGTCAGCCAGTAGGGCTCGATGAGCCGCTGGTCCCGAAGGCGGATCTCTCTCCAAGCCGTTGCGTCGCCCAAGCGTGGACTACGCAAAGCCACAGTGTGCCCGGCTACCCGGACCGGCCCGAGGAACAGTCGCTTCTGCCGGATCCGACGAGGGTGGGCAAGGTGCCGCATCGACCTCAGGTGGAATCGGCAGGCGGCGATCACGATCGTGATCGCTGTCCGTGGAGGGTCCACATCTGCTCCTCTCGCCCCGACGTACCGCCCCTGCAAACTTACGACCCGTATTCGACTTATAAAGATACTCTAAGTTGGTTTTATCGGGTAGATTCTTACCCGAGTCGGGAATGGCCTTCATGAACTCGGAGCGTCGAAGCGCTCCCCGGTGCTGCGGAGGGGCTGTGGACAGCACACTCAATGATCGGATTCGCCACCTCGCCCGCTACTGGCCCATCGTGGTGCTGGCGACGCTGCTGGCAGTGGGGGGAGCAGTGTGGACGACAGGGCAGAGTGCTACGGAGTACACGGGCCGTTCGGCCTTGATCGTGTCGTCCCAGAATCGCGCGCCGGAACAGGACGCGGTTCTCGTGCAGGGCTACGTGGATCTGTTCAACGACTCCTCGTATCAGGAGCAATTGCGTGTCGTCGGGAGCCTTCCCGCAGACACGTCCTTCTCCGCTCGCACTGCGGCGGCCGGACCGATCCTGTTCGTCGAGGCTACGGCGGGAGACGCGGAGACCGCTGCAGAGGCGGCCCGCATCATGGCCGGAACGTTTCGTGACGATGTCAACTCCGTGCGCGACCGGGGGCGGGAAGGATCCCTCGAGGAATTGCGCCAGCGACTCGACGAAGAGCGATCACGGCCGGGAATCGCCGACAACGTGGCGCTCGCTCAGCTGCAGGCGCAGATCAGCGAGCTCGAACTCGACGCGACCAACCAGATCCAGGATCTGCAGCTGAATGCCGGCGTCTCGGAGGACTCGCCATCCCTCTTCCGGAACGTGGCACTCGGTCTACTGGGGGGAATGGTGCTCGGAGTACTCGTGGCGCTCGCACTCGATTCCGTCATGCGGCGGATCAGCACCACCCAGGATGTTCGGGAGCGCCTCGGTATCGAGTCGCTCGGGGTCGTCCCGGCCGGCGGTTCGACCTCGGCGGATCGAGCACGTCAGCTCGCGTTCCACAACCTCGTGAACACCCTCGCCGCCGGCGAGGTTCGCGGGCTCCGCACCGTCGCCCTGACGTCGCCGACCGGAGGCGAGGTGACAGGACAAGTCGCTCGCCAGGTGGCCCGACGCTGGAGTCGATCCGGCGCCCGTATCGTCGTGATTCCTCAGAACGTGACGTCGTCGACCGTTGCCGGCGCCGGTGCAGAGGCACCCGGCGATGGACTCCGGGTACTGAGCATGCGGGATACGACCGGTGAGTCTGTGCCGCTGTCCGGCAAACGGCTCGAGGCACTGCTGCAGCAGCTCCGCGGTGAAGCCGACGTCGTACTGTTCGACCTCGCGCCGGTCACCGAGGACGCCGACGCTCAGATCTTCTGCGCGGCGGCACAGAAAACTGTCCTGGTACTCGACCGGCGCCGCGCACGCCAGCCGGACGCGGCAGAGGCCGTCCGATTGCTCACTCAGGTGGACGCCCACCTCCTCGGAGCGGTCGTCGTGGATCCGCGCGGCGATACTTCTGCGCCGTACCCGCCTGCGGAAGAGATCTCCTGGTCCGCTGCTGTGCACAATCACCATGACCTCGGCCGTACCCCTGCGCAGACTCCAGGAATGCGCCCATGACGACGGCAGCGCACCCGGCCACCCGCGGACCGGCGTCGACCGAGCGTCTGCTGCCCCGATCCTTCACAGCCGTCCACCTCGTCCTGATCGCGGCTGCGACGGCGACAGTCCTCGCGATCGCTGCTGTCGCGACCGGGTTTCCAGCGAAGTTCCCAGTGCTGCTGCTCCTCGCGGCAGTTGCAGGCGCGATGGTTGCCGCCGGTCTCCGCTCGCCCGTCGTCGCGCTGTTCCTGCTCCTGTTGACGACGTTTCTCCGGGTGGCGCTGCCGCCGATCCTGCCGGTGGATCCGTTCGTACTTGCCTATGCGGGGGTGATTGCCGCACTCGGGATCTGGATGTACACCACATCAGCAGCCGACGCGCGCGTCGGCGCAGTCGAGGCAGCGATGGCGCTGTACGTGGTATGGAACATCGGTTCGATGCTCGCGACGCACCGATACCTTGCGACCGTTCCCGTGACCGGGGCGTCGCTGTCCGTCGCGCGCTTCGTTCTGACCGGTGTCCTGATCCCCTTCACTGCGTATCTCGTGGGCAGATACGTCTTCGTGCGGGTGTCGGCGATTCGAGCACTGCTGTGGATCGTCGCAGTGCTGGCAGCGTACTCGGCAGCAGTGAGCATCATGCAGTTCCTCGGCCCCAAGGCTCTCGTATGGCCGCGGTACATAGTGACGGCTCCGATCTGGGAGGGACGCGCTGTCGGGATCTTCAATCAACCGGTCGTCAACGGTATGGTGCTCATTCTCGGTTTCGCTGTCGCGCTCGTGCTGTCGTCGGAACGCACAGAGCCGCGCTTTCGCCGGCTCTGTGCTGCCGTCATCGCGGTCGCGTGCGCCTACGGTGTGTACTTCACGCATACCCGTGCGGTGTGGCTCGGTCTTGCGCTCGTGATCGTCGCCGGAATGCTGTGGGCACGAGGATTCCGAACCGGATTCGTACTTGCGGCAACCACGGCGGTGATCGCCATCGCCACGAACTGGCAACGGTTCACCGGAACCGATCGTTCGGCCGGGGGCGTCGGCTCACCGGCCGAAGTGCAGGACCGGCTCAACACCGCCGGCACCGCCCTGTGGGCGATAGGGCAGAAGCCGCTGACGGGTTGGGGGATAGGCAGATTCACCGCCGTCAACACCTACCACCACAAGCAGTGGTCGCCGGAGGTGCCGTGGATTCGCGGCTTCGCAATCTCCTCCCACTTCAACGAGCTCGGCATCGCGGCCGAACTCGGGCTGATCGGCCTGGGGCTGTGGATTGCCGTCGTCGTCCTGCTCGCGGTGCGGCTGTTCCGGGCGTATCGGATTCTGCCCGAATACGGACTCGACGGCCGCCGGACGGCCCTTCTGGGCCTGCTGGGACTGATGGTAATGGCGATCACCGGATTGACGGTCGATCTGCGATTCTTCGACTTTCCGAACGCTGCCGTAATGGTGCTGGTAGGGGTCGCGATCGGATGCGCCGACCGGTACACAGCCGAGGCCGGGAGCGTGAAGCGATGACGCGGCGCCATGTCGTGTGGGCGTCGACGAGCATGACCACCCGCGGTGGAGTGGGGAGTTTCGTGCGCACCATGCACGACACGCCGCTGTGGGACCGGTGGGACATCGAACACGTGAGTACGCACCGAAACGGATCCAAGCCCGCCCGGATCGGTGCATTCGCGAATGGCCTCGTCGTCTTCCTTCGTGCGCTGGTCAACGATCGTCCCGACGTGGTGCACCTGCACACGTCGATAGCGGGCAGCTTCATCCGGAAGGCGACGTTGGCCTGGGTCGCGTCCGTCTTCCGAGTGCCGGTCGTGCTGCATGTGCACGGTTCCTCGTTCGACAGATTTCACGATCGCGCGCCCTTCCCGATCCGACTGCTCATCCGTTCGACACTCGCGCGCGCTGCGGTCGTGGTCGCCTTGGGGGAGCGCTGGCGACAACGATTGCAGAAGATTGCACCCGATGCCCGGGTCGTAGTTGTCCCGAATGCGGTCCGACCTGCAACCAGAGTCGACCAGTCCAGCCGGAACGGACCCCTGCACGTGCTGTTCCTCGGCGAGATCGGCGACCGCAAGGGCACATTCACGCTGCTGGAGGCCTGGGCTCGGATTGCGGAAGGGACGACCTCCGCGCACGCACGGTTGACCGTCGCCGGTGACGGAGAAGTAGGGCGCGCGCGTGAACGGGTCCGTGCACTGGCGTTGACGGACACGGTCGCGCTGCCCGGCTGGGTTCCGCCGGAGGCGGTGCCCCAGTTGCTCGACAGTGCGCACGTACTGGTACTGCCCTCGCGTGACGAGGGCCAGCCGATGGCAATTCTCGAGGGCATGGCGCGAGGATTGTGTGTCGTAGCCAGCACGGCAGGCGGAATTCCGGACCTCGTCGACGACTCGTGTGGGGTTCTGATCCCCGCCGACGACACGACTGCTCTGGCCGCAGCCCTCGAACGGGTGCTGTGCGACGAGTTGCTGCGCACCAGGCTGGGCCTCGCGGCCTGGGAGAGAATCCGTTCCGACTTCGATGTGGACGTGGTGTGGCGTCGATTCGACGACCTGTACGAGGAGCTCCGACGATGAGCACGCAACAGCCGGTGAGAGTGATGTTCGTGGTCCCCGACCTGCGGATCGGCGGCGCAGAACGGCACGCGGTGACGCTTCTGCCGCGGCTCGACCCCGACCGGTTCACGGCTCGGTTGATCTGCATCGGGAGCGAAGGGGAACTCTTCGGCGAGCTCCAGGCACAAGGAATTTCCGCCCATGCGCTGCACAGGAGCAAGAGGCAGGCTTTACGGGCGCTCGTCGAGCTCCGCCGGGAGATGCGTCTATTCGCGCCGGACGTAGTGGTGACTCGTGGATACAGCGCCGAGAGTCTCGGCAGGATCGCGGCCGTGTGGGCGCGGGTGCCGCACTTGTCGGTGTGGGTGCACAACTGCGGCGACATCGACCCACGCAGTCGATGGCGTCGAATCTGCGACAAGGTGCTGCAACCGTTCACCGACATGTTCCTGGGCGTGGCACGCGCGCAGACGAGGTACCTCACCGAGGATCTCGGAATCCCGCAGCGCAAGATCCGGGTCGTTCACAATGGAGTCGAGCCGCACGAATTCATCCCGTCACCGAATCGGGATGTCGCAGTTGCACTAGGAATCCCATCGCACGAACCGATCGTGGGAATCGTCGCCGCCCTGCGTCCGGAGAAGGATCACCGCACACTCCTGCGCGCGGCCCGCCGCGTTCTCGCAGAGGTACCCGAGACGCGGTTTCTCGTGGTCGGTGACGGCCCCGAGCGTGCTCGTCTCGAACGGTTCGCGCGTGAACTCGGGATCGCGGACCGCGTCGTGTTCACCGGAGCTCGATCGGACGTCAGGGACGTCCTGCGGGCCCTGGACATCTTCGCCCTCACGTCCTCCACCGTCGAGTGCTTCCCGATAGCGCTGCTCGAGGCGATGGCCACCGCACGTCCTGCGGTGTGCACCGACGTCGGCGGCGTCTCCGAATTGCTCGATGAGGGCACCACCGGGATCCTGGTGCCGCCGGCAAATCCGGAAGCGCTGGCCGAGGCGCTGCTCACCCTCTTGCGTTCGCCGGATCTGAGGTGGCGATTCGGGCAGGCAGCCCGTGCGCGGGTGGAGTCTTCCTTCACCCTGACGCAGAGTGTCGCCGAGAGTGAACGTGCGTTGGAGGAGGCCGCCGGTCCACCCCGGAGTCCGGTCCGGCTCACCCTCGTGCTCGACCGCACCTTCGTCGGTGGAATCGAGACCGTGATGCTCGACGTGTTCCGGCGTCTCGACAGACGTCTGGTCCTACCGCGCCTGGTCTGCCTGCACGAGGCCGGGCCGCTTGCCGACGACTACCGGGACGCCGGCATCCAGGTCGAAGTGCTGGACCGGCGAAACCGTTGGGACCTGACGACGCTGCCCAAGTTGATCGACACGCTGCGCCGGGACCGGACCGATGCGGTGCTCGTCACGCATCATCACCGCGCCGCCCTGGCTCTCGGCCGGATCGCCGCACATGCGGCCGGGGTGCGGGCGGATCTCGTTGCCGTTCACGACATGGATCTCGTATCGCAAGGCGGCAGATGCCTTCCGCGATGGACCGTCGCCTCGCTGTGGCTTGCCGACGCCATGATTCTCCTCGGGCACAGCCAGCGGGACTATCTGCACGCGCACGAGGGCGTCGGCAGATCCCGGTGGAGCCGAACCTCGGAGGTCGTCATACCCAACGGCATCGCGGTGGGGGACCCCCCGACCGGAGAAGACAGGGTGCGCGCGCGGCAGGCGCTCGACCTCGGTCCTGAGGACTTCGTCGTCGCCGTCGTGGCCCGGCTCAGCGCGCAGAAGGCGCACCACGTGCTGTTCGAGGCATTTTCCAAGGCACTTCCGCTGCTGCGTCCGGCACGTCTGGTGGTGGTCGGGGACGGCGAGCGAATGGAAGAATTGATCTGCCTGGCAGAGAAACTCGGTATCGCAGATCGTGTGCTCTTCGTAGGGACTCGTCGGGACGTCGCCGTTCTGCTTCCGGGATTCGACGTGACCTGCCTTTCCTCGGTGCACGAGGCGATGCCGCTCGCGGTACTGGAGTCGATGGCTGCCGCAGTTCCTGTGGTCGCGACCGACTGTGGATGCCTGAGTGATCTGATCACCGACGGCGCGGAAGGATATCTGGTGCCGGTCGGTGACGTGGAGGGACTGGCAGATGGTCTACTCGCATTGTCTCGGGACCCCGAACTGCGAGTGCAGATGGGTAAGCGCGCCAGAATGCGTGTGGAGCAGAACTTCCGGATCGAGGACACGGCGCGCGCATATGAGCAGCTTCTCGTCGAGACCCTGGGAGGGCAGCGATGAAGAGACACATTCTGGTGCTGGTGGAGAACCTCTCGGTGCCGTTCGACCGTCGGGTATGGCAAGAGAGCCGGTCGCTGGCCGAGGCGGGATACCAGGTGACGGTGATCTGCCCGATGGGCGGTGGGCAGGATCGGGAGCCGGAGGTCACGATCGAGGGTGTTCGGATCCTCCGCTATCCTCTCCGCGCCGCCACCGGAGGGCCGGCCGGTTATCTCAGGGAGTACACCGCGGCCCTGTGGCACACCACCCGGCTGGCGCTGAAAGTGCGGCGCGAAGGCCGCGTCGACGCGGTGCACGCGTGCAACCCCCCGGACCTGCTGTTCGTCGTGGCACTCGTTCTGCGTCCGGGCGGAGCGCGATTTGTATTCGATCACCACGATCTCGTGCCGGAGTTGTTCCAGTCGCGCTTTCCCGGGGGCGGACGCATATTGTACCTTGCGACGAGGCTGCTCGAACGGCTGACGTTCGCGGTATCGGATGCAGTCATTGCAACCAACGACAGTTACCGCCGGATCGCGATCGGGCGTGGACATGTGGCGCCGGACCGGGTCACCGTGGTGCGCAGTGCGCCCGATCTCGAACGATTCGTGCGGCGCGCTCCCGATCCGGAGTTGCGCAGGGGAAAGCGTTATCTCCTCGCGTATCTCGGCGTCATGGGACCGCAGGACGGAATCGACTATCTCCTGCGTGCCGTGGCATATCTGCACCGGGACCTCGGCCGGGACGATGTGCACTGCATCTGCATGGGTGCCGGGGACGAATTCGAGGCCATGCAGGCGCTCGCTCGTGACCTCGGCCTCGACGACGTCGTCGAGTTCACAGGCCGGGTGCCGGACGAGTTCGTGCAACGCTGTCTGTCCACCGCGGACGTGTGCCTCGCGCCGGATCCGCGCAATCCGCTCAACGACCTCTCGACGATGAACAAGATCGTCGAGTACATGGCGATCGGCCGGCCGGTGGTGTCGTTCGACCTCGTCGAGGCCCGTGTCTCGGCCGGCGACGCTGCGCTCTACGCGCCGGCGAACGACGAGAAGGCCTTCGCACGAGCGGTCGACATCCTGTTGAGGGACGACGAGTTGCGTGCCCGGATGGGGGCACTCGGCCGATCGCGGGTGGAGCAGGAACTGTCGTGGCGGACGTCGCGAGAAAACCTTCTTCGATGTTACGGGGCGTTGTTCCGCGACGACGTTGCACTTCCGCAGGTCGCGGGGTGAGTCATTGGCTGTTGCGCAACAGGACCACACCGCTGTACGAACGTATCGTCACACGATCCGTAGTGCTTCCGTCGTTGGTTTCCGGGTCGGCGGTGCCGGTCAGGTGCCGGAACGTCCCGCCCAGCGCTACGGTCGCCGGCTCGTCGCTGCTGTTGACGAGCACGATGCCGTGGTCGAAGTCGCGGCGGAAGACATTCGGTGCAACCATCCCGATTCCTGCAGTTCCGGAATACTGCGCCTCGACATGTGCGAGCGTCGGATTCGGGGCTATCGGGTCGCCGAGGTATCCGCTGCCGAGCCCACCGCCGTCCATCTCGTCGATGTATGCGGGTTCGCCGTAGTCAGATCCCATGGGCGCCCAGTAGCCGTCCTGCAGAAGTGTGGCTGTCAGGAAGAACCGTGCACGGGTGAGTTCGCGTTCGGAGCTGGGTTGGGGACCGAGTTTGTTGATGGTCATGGCCAGTCCCGGTTCCCGATGATCGCCCCGCGCGGTGAGACGAATGTACTGCTCGATGTCGAAGCGGGGATCACGCTCGGCACGAGGGTCGGCGAAGTTCTCCCATGCCCGCCCGTCGAGTTGTCGATCGCGCAGGGTTCTGTCTCCGTTGGCGACGAGCAGGGCAGTGGGCATGCGGTCGCGCATGATGCGTTCGGCCTCTTCGATTCCCCTGCCCCACGGCATGTCCTCGCCGTAGATCTGCGCGTCGGCCTCATCCGTGCCGTTCCGGTCGATATCCCATCGGTCGGAATCGGCGCTGTAGATTCGGTCGCCCCACACGTCCAGGAAGATGCCGTCCCAGACCCCCTCCGACCACACCGTGTCGACCACCCAGTCGGCCGCGTATCTGCCGAAGGACAATCCGTCCACTCTCGGTCCCTGGTCGGTGAGGTTCGACATCGACGTGTCGGGCCATTCGCTGACCACCGTGCCGTCCGCGCGCTTCGCCAGCCACTCGTCGGGGAACTGGCTCTCTCCGTGAGAATCGAACTGCCAGAGACGATATCGATTGCGCCAGTACTCCTCGGAACCGAGCCGGTCGGGATGGTCGATCAAGTTGACATAGGCGAGGAGGCGCGTTCGCGGGTTTGCTGCCCGGACGTCGTCGAAGAAGTCCCGCGGCATTCGGTGGCCCCACTCGTTGTCGATGACGACGACGTCGTACTGGGCGAGTTCTTGCGCGGTCGGCAGATCGTGCTGGAACAGGAAGTACGTGGCTGTTCTGGGGAACGTGAGGAGGCCTGCGTCGGACGGCACGGGCGGCGGGACGCCGTCGGATGTACTGCATCCCGCGACCGATGCCAGGAGGGCGACGGCGAGGGTCACACACGAACGCTGTACGCGGCGTTGCCACATGGTCGAACCGATCACATGTTCAGACTTCCACGGGGGGTGGCGGTTGTCATCCGTCCGGCGCAGACTGATTTCGAGCGGAGACATGATGAACCTCGGTTGGTATGCACACAGATTGGGTTCGATGAGTGCCCCGGAGGTGGTCTGGCGCCTGCGTGGCGTCGGACGTACTTATCGGTCCGGCGGCAGGTACGGAGTCCCCACGGATTCCGAACTGCTCGGATCCGGTCACCGAACCTGGAGTGATGCCCTGTCGGCATTCCGCGAAGGGGCAGGGGGGGCGTTGCTGTTCGGGAAGACCCGAGCCGAGGAGATCGCGGATCGGCTCCCTCTCCAAGTCGAGGCGCTGATCCGGGCTGCAGAGCGGACATGTGAAAATCGATTCGAGTTCTTCGCCGATCCGGAGGTCCGGCTGGACACCCCGATCGACTGGTGGTCCGATCCGCTTCGAGGTGTGCAGTGGCCGTCGAAACCAGCTCACCGGATCGATCACCGCAGGGGACCGGGTGACCCGAAGTGGATCTGGGAACTGAACCGGCTGCAGCACCTTCCGTGGCTGGCATCGGCTCGGATGTTCACCGGCGAAGAGCGTTTCGCTACTGTTGCGTTGTCCCAGCTCGATTCCTGGATAGTCCGGAATCCACCGGGATGGGGTATCGCATGGCGCGGTGCGTTCGAGGCGGGTATCCGCTCGATCTCGGTCGCACTGACACTGGACGGACTGCGTGACGCCCAGGCATTGACGGAGGCGCGATTCGCCCGGGCCGTACGGATGCTTGCGGCCGGTGCGGAACGCTGTCTGCAGGATCGTTCGCGGTTCAGTTCGGCCAACAACCATCTTGTGGGAGAACTGGCAGGGCCGGCGATCGTAGCTCTGCTCCTACCGGAGCTGCGCCATGCCGCGCGGTGGGAGGCGGACGCGGTCGCGGCACTGGCCGTGGAAGCTGACCGGCAGATTCTGCCGGACGGCGCGGGTGCCGAGCAGACACTGGGTTATCAGGTCTTCGTCGTGGAGTTGCTGACCGTCGTCGCTGCTGTGCTGTTTCGCAGATACGGTCACGCGCCGGACCGCCTGACTGCCGCAATCTTCCGCAGCAGGGAGTATCTCGAGGCAGTGATCGGTGAGTGTGACCCGGAGCCGCACTACGGCGACGACGACCAGGGATTCGCGGTACGGCTCGGTCCGGAACCACGCCGAACGGTCAGAGAACATCTCGGAATCGTGGATGCTTTCTTGGCTGACAGGCCGGCCGGCGCGGTGGAATCTCCGGAGTCGCTGACGGCGGCGTGGTTGTCGTCAGCGCGTCCTGTGAAGGTCCGGGAGCAGATCACCCTGCGAACGACGGCAGCGGGTTCCGCCTTCGCGCCGGACGGGGGTATGGCAGTGCTGCGGTCCGGCCCACGGACGATTCTCATGGATGTGGGGGCACTCGGATACCTGTCGATTGCCGCGCACGGCCACTCGGATGCGTTGGCGATGAGTCTGAACTTCGCCGGGGAGTCGCTGATCGGGGACCCGGGGACGGGGAGCTACTACCGGAATCCGGAATGGCGCGAGGCCCACAGGAGTACGCGCGCTCATGCGACGGCGTGTGTGGACGGGCTCGACCAGTCCGTACGCGGCGGTCCCTTCCTGTGGATGCGGCATGCGCAGGTCCGGGTTCGTGAGATCGATCTTCTCGGTGGCATCGTCGACGCCGAACACGACGGCTACCGAAGACTTCCGGCGCCTGTTGTCCACCGTCGCCGTGTGATGGCACCACCGACGCTGAAGTCGGTGCTCGTGTTGGACCTGTTCACCGGCCGCGGCCGACACGACGTGCATGTGTCCTGGCCGATGGCCCCCGATCTCGAGGTCGAGCCCGCCGGTGCCGGCCACCGGGCTCGGCGGCGCGGCGTACCGGTGCTGGAACTCGCATATGCGGTCAGCGGCGGGGTCGTGACGACGGAGGCCGTTCGCGGGGACGATGACAGCGCGCTCGGTTGGTGGTCGCGTGAGCTCGAGCACCGCGTGCCCGCGTGGGCGCCGAGCGTCCGCTGCCATGCCGATCTGCCCTTTGTGTGCGCCACGGTGCTCCTTCCGTTTCCTGAGTCCCGTGCACCCGGACCGCATGCGGTGCTGCCGGCTCGGTCGATAGCCGATCTTCGCGTCGACGTCGAGGAAGGCCGGGTGCAAGTGGAGTGGATCGACCTGGACGGTCCACATCGGGTTGCCTTCGAGATGGATCGCGTAAGGACTTAAACCAACCTCAAGTCTGTTATATGCTCGATTGCGAGGTTGACGGTCTGATCTGGGCGGTGAAAACGTGGAATCAGTCAAGTTGGATCATCGGATAGACGCGACGCGCTCGAAGCTCAGCGTCTTCGGTCTCGGGTACGTCGGATGTGTCTCCGCAGCATGCCTCGCGAGCCGGGGTCACTCGGTCGTCGGTTTGGACGTCGATCCCAGGAAGCTCCGATGTCTTTCTCGCGGTGAGGCGCCGGTGGTCGAACGACGGATCGCCGACATCACCGCCGAAGCTGTAGCGAGCGGGCGGCTGACCGTGAGCGACGACCCCGTCCGCGCCGTGTGCGAGACCGATATGTCCATAGTCTGCGTCGGTACCCCCTCGGGGGCCGGTGGTGGCCTGTCCACCGAGTACCTCGAACGGGTCACCGACATCATCGGGGCGGGGTTGGCGGCGAAGGACTCCTGGCATGTGGTGGTCTATCGCAGCACGATGGTTCCCGGCACTTGTGAAAGCCTGCTCGTGCCTCGTCTCGAGGCGGCGTCGGGAGGAAAGCGTGCCGGCATCGATTTCGGCGTGTGCGTGAATCCGGAGTTCCTCCGTGAGGGGAGTAGCGTCGAGGACTTCTTCGATCCGCCCAAGACTGTCGTGGGCGAGAGCGATCCCCGGAGTGGGATGCAGGTCATGGCACTCTACGAAGATTTCGGGGGATCCCGATTCAGAGTTCGGCCGGCCGTGGCCGAGATGGTCAAATACGTGGACAACAGCTTCCACGCGCTGAAGGTGGACTTCGGTAACGAGATCGGTGCGATCTGCGGAGCGCTGGGACTCGACTCGCACGCCGTGATGGAGATCTTCGTGTCGGACACGAAGCTCAACATCAGCCCCGCGTATCTCATGCCCGGTTTCGCGTTCGGTGGTTCCTGCCTGCCCAAGGACGTACGAGCTCTCGTCCATACCGCGCGCCGACACGACGTCGAGGTGCCTGTGCTCTCGAATGTGTTGACCTCGAACGAAGTCCACCTCCGCCGCGTAGTCGATCTGGTGCTGTCGCTCGATCGACACCGGATCGGGCTGTTCGGGCTGTCGTTCAAGCAGGGCACGGACGACCTAAGGGAGAGCCCGATGGTGGAGCTCGCCGAACGGTTGATCGGCAAGGGATTCGATCTCAAGATCTACGACGCCGACGTGGCACTGTCGCGGTTGACGGGATCCAATCAGGCATTCCTCGACCATCGCCTGCCGCACATCGGATCTGCACTGACCGACGATCCCGACGAGGTCCTGTCGCACGGTGAGGTACTCATCGCGGGTTCTCGTGACGAACGGGCCGTCGCTGCTCTCGACCGAGCCGGCGCCGACCATGTGATCGTGGACCTGGTCCGCCTGCCTCACGCCGAGGACCGGCGGCGACGTGGAGGCTACGTGGGAACGGGCTGGTAGCCGTGGACGCCGAGTCCCCAGAGCCGTTCTTCAGTATCCTCACGACCGCGTACCGTACCGAGCAGTATCTTCCCGAGGCGATCGAGTCCGTCCTGTCCCAGACCCGTGGCGACTGGGAGTTGATCGTGGTCGACAACGGGTACTCGGACGACATCGCGCGGATTGTCGGCACATACGCCGACGACCACCGGATCGGATTGATCCGACAGGCCAATCGGGGTTACGGCGGCGGAGTCACGGCGGCTGCAGGGACGGCCCGCGGCCGTGTGCTCACAGTGCTCGACAGCGACGACCTGCTGCGGCCCGACTTCTGCGAACGCGTGGGGGCCGTCTTCGAGGCGGAACCACATGTCGCCGCGGTCGGCTGCGACGCGACGCTGTTCGGTTTCGGCGACGGCACCGAACGCGGGTACCTGAGAAGTATCGGTTACCGCAACCGGAAACGTCACGTGGATGTGCCACTGACGTTTTCGGATGTGCTCGGAGGGATCGTGCCCTACTACAGCGGCGCTGTCCGGCGCGACGTGTGGAATGCTGTCGGCGGCTACACGGCCCCCGCCGGTGTCGAGGAGGACGTCCTGCTGTGGTTGCGCATCACGGCCGCAGGCTGGGACGTGCGATTGCTGGACGACCGATTGGCGCGGTGCCGGGTGCGAGCGGACTCGTCCTCGCGCGATCCGTCCCGGGTGGAAGCCTTCGACGAGCGACTGCAGGCGACGTTCCTGTCTCTAGCCGGGGGGCCGGTCCAACGTCGTGCCGTGGACCCGACGTTGCGGCGCTTGCGGTACCACCAGTCCCTCCGCCGGGCTCGGTGGGCATTGCTCGAGGGAGACGTGCGCTCGGCTCGCCGCGCCGCGCGCACCGCGTTCGGCCAGAAGCCGAGTCTCCGAGCTGCCACTGTGGTCTCGGCACTGGCTGTCGCGCCGGGCGCGCTTCGGCGCGTCCATCCCCTCAAGCAGCACCTCTCGGGCACTGTGCGGCGATACGGCGTCGCGGGTGCCCGGATCGTCCGCCCCGTCCGGGGATCCGGGTGACCATGTCGAAGCCTACGGAACGCCCGGAGTCCGCCGAGGCCCCTCCTGTCGGACCGCTCGCGGGACGCTTGCGGCGTGGAGCGGCAATGGCTGCGGCGGGGCTCGTCCTCGTCCAGGGAATCACCTTCGTGCAGACTCTGGTCCTTGCACGTCTGCTCACCCCGGAAATCGTGGGTGTGTTCGCGGCGGCAACGGTACTGACGACATTCCTCGTGGTATTCACCCATGGGACCTTGGCCCAGGCGCTGATCCAACGCGAGAACGAGGTCGACGACGCCGTCACCACCGTGTTCTGGGTGACCCTCGCGACGGGATCCCTCATGGCAGTCGGGGTCCTGACAGCTGCACCGATGATCGGGTGGTTGTTCCACAGCGACGAAGTGGCGACAGTGGCAGCGGTGATGTCCGGGTCGGTGCTGTTGACGGCTGCTACGAGTGTGCCCGATGCCGTCATGCAGCGACGGTTCCAGTTCAGTCGCCGGGTCGTCGTCGATCCGGCAGTCGGCCTGACCTACGCGGTGGTCTCGATTGCATGCGCAGCCCAGGGGCTGGGGGTGTGGGCGCTTGCGATAGGTTCGTACGCATCGTTGGCCGTATGGATTGCAGCGAGCTGGTCGCTCTCGCACTGTAATCCGTTCCGCGGACACTTCTCGGTACGGCTGTGGCGCGAGCTCGCCGTGTTCTCCTTCCCCCTCCTGCTGGACGGTATGGCTGCACGTGCGCAGGAAGCCGTCGAGCTGACCATCATCGGTCGAGGTCTCGACGAAGCGGCTCTGGGCAACTACCGCTACGGACGTCGAATCGCCTTGATCCCGTCCATGGCGATCGTCCAGGTGTGCTCGTATGTCCTGTTTCCGGCCTTCTCCAGGATCGCCTCGGACGTCGAACGGTTCCGGGCGGCATTCCTGCGGTCTCTCCGATGGATATGGCGGGTGACAGTGCCGGTGGCGGCATTGACAGCTGCGCTGGGCGAGTCAGCTGTCGTGTTGTTGCTCGGTGAACCTTGGCGCGGCGCCGGCGTCGCATTGGCGTCGATGGCCGGAATAGGCATCGGAGTGGCGATGACCTCGGTCAGTGCGGAGTCCCTCAAGGGTGCCGGGCGATCCGTGCGGATGAACTGGATGACGGGGGCGGGGATACTCTCCGGCATCCCGTTGCTCCTCCTGCTTCTTCCGCTCGGGCTGTCCGGAGTAGGGCTGGCTGTCTCCGGAACGGCAGTTGTCGTCGGGGTCACGGGACTCGCCGTGACGCGCTCGGTAGTAGGGGTGACCGGACGCGACATGCTGCGGGTAATGTGGTCGCCTGTCGCGGCGTCCGTCCCGATGTTCTTCGCCGTCATGTACTTCGAACGATCGGGAGGGAGTCCCGACGAACTGTCGCTCGTCGCAGGTATCGGCCGGCTCGTCCTCGAGGTTCTGGTCTTCGGTCTCGGGTATCTCCTCGTCACGAGGTTGGTCGCCCCGGCAGATTTCGCCGAGATCCGGGCGGCGGGGGTGTCGCTGATCGCTCGTCTCCGGGGACGGACATGCACGAGAGCGTGACGAGCGCTCGGGCGAGACGGATCCGGATCGGACGGCGGTTGTCGTTCGTCGTCTTCGTGCTCCTGGTGGTGGTCGCCGGAGGCATCCCCCTGTACGTAGCACCCGCTCAGGATCACCTCCTCCCGGCAGACGCAATCGTTGTGCTGGGTGGCCCGGGAGAGGAGCGCTACGCCTACGGGATCGAGCTCGCGAACAGGGGTCTCGCGGCACACGTCGCGCTGTCGGATCCCAGCGGCGGTGAGGACGATCGGCTCACGGGTCTGTGTGCGGAGCCGTCGATTCCGACGGTGACCTGCTTCGCACCCCGTCCTCCGACGACATCCGGGGAAGCGCGAGCGATTCGTGACCTGGCCGCTCGGGAGCATTGGCGGAAGATCATCGTGATCACGTTCCTGCCGCATCTGTCACGTGCGGGATTCATCATCCGGCGCTGTTTCGCCGGCGATGTACTGATGATCGCCAGTCCGGACGGGCTCTCCCCTGGGGAATGGGCATGGCAGTATCTGTATCAGACCGCCGGTTACGCGCGTGCGTTGATAAATCCTCCTTGCTGAAACGCCTGTGCGTACCCGTCGAGCGGTACCCAGCGGCCCTCCAGTTCCCGATAACGCTCGCGCACCTCGGGAAGTAGATCCGGCAAGGTGAGCAGAACCCGGTCGGGCTCCGCCATCATCATTTCCTCCGGCGCGACGATCGGCACGTCGGTTCCCGGCATGCGCCGGCCCTGCTTGGCCGGTGAGGCATCTGCCACAGCGGTGACGAGGCGCCGATCAAGCCCGGCGCGTGCGAAGAGCGCTACCGCCCGGGACGCAGCCCCGTAGGCGAAGATCCGTCGCCGTCGGCGTGCCGACGATTCGAGCCAGGCGCGCAGCGCGCGGGACTGCGTGTCCGCTGCCCTCTGCAACCGGCGTACCGACGACACGTCCGTGACACCGATCGCCGTCTCCTTCTCGAGGATGTTCCGGGTCTCCGCCGCCGGCACGGCACGCGGCGTCCGCCGTGCCGCGACCAGCACGGTGCCGCCGTACAGTTCGAACTCGCGGGCATACACAACGTACAGACCCACCTCGGCTAGCAGCGCGCGCAGTGCGGTCAGTGAGTAGTACGCATAGTGCCCGTGCCGGAGTGCCGTCCACTGGCCCCCCGAGACGATCGTGGCCAACGAATGGAACTGCAGCAGCAGCACGCCGCCGGGGGCGACAGCCGATGCGCGCTCGCGAAACGCCGCGCGCTGGTCGGGAGCGTGCATGATGCCGAACGAGTCGAGCACCACCGAGGCCGCGGCGCCCGCCGCAGCTACCCGGAAGCCGTGTTCGGTGAGCAACGGAAGCCAGGTACCGCCGTGCGGGCTGCCGAACTCGGCTACCGTCCGGCCGACGAGGAGACCTTCCGAGGCCGCAGCACGTACGGCGGCGGCGGCCTGGTCGCGCAGCGCCTGCGGTTCGACTCCACGAGGCTCGTCGGGCACCGAGTCGTCCTCGGCGAGCTGTGCGAGCCCACAGTCGCGGCACAGGTTCATCGCGAGCGGGTGCGCTGTCTCGTCGGCCGTGACGGGAGTGTCGACGGCAGGGAAGCAGTCCGCTGCGGGCATCGGGCCGAGGTCGACGACGCGCTCGACGTCCGGGCTCCCGCATCCTCGGCAGGTGCTCACAGCGCTCTCCTTCCGCCGCAACGGTGCACGGTTCGGCCACGCGGTCGGCGTCGATGCGCGACGATGGGCCGATGCGGGTGGAAACGACGGAACTGGCGGATGTGGTCGTCCTGCGCCCGGAGCCGTTCCGGGACGATCGGGGACTGTTCACCCGCACATTCGACGCCCAGGTGTTCGACGACCACCTCGGCGCGAGCGGAGTGCGCGCCGCCGATTTCGTCCAGGACTCGCAGTCGCGTTCGAAACGCGGCGTTGTACGCGGTATGCACGGACGGTCCGGACGGGGCGAGGCCAAGCTCGTGCGGTGCGCGCACGGCGCGATCCACGATGTGCTGGTCGACATCCGGCGAAGTTCGCACACGTTCGGCCGCCACAGCGCCTTCCTCCTGGACGACGTGGAGTTCGCCCATCTCTATGTGCCGCCAGGCTTTCTGCACGGGTTTCAGGCCCTCACCGAGGTGGCGGACGTGTGCTACCGCATCGACCGGCCGCACGACCCGGTGGAGGATCTGGCGGTCCGGTACGACGACGCCGACCTCGCGATCGGATGGCCCCTCCCGGTGACGGTGCTCAGCGCCCGGGATGCGGCAGCGGGGCCGTGGTCCGCCCTGGCGGCTGGCCTCTGACTGCCCGGACGCCGGCATCCTCACCGCCGCCCGGCGCCGGAGTGCTCGAAGCGCATCGTGCTGTCGAGCACCCCGGCCTCCTGGAGACGCTTCAGGTGGGCGAGCCGGACGAACCGGTTCGAGAAGCCCTCGCGCGTCAACCCGTACTGGAGGTAGCGGGCATACAGTTCGGCTGCCCCGTCGGCCACGGTCCACTGCGGCAGATAGTCGTCGAACGCCTTGCGGATCGCGCTGAAATCGACCCGGTACGAGCGCGGGTCGGCACCGGTCTCGCCGGTGATCACGACCTCCGCGCCCGGGGCGACATCGGCGACGGTCCGGGCGATCTGGGCGACGGTCACATTGTTGGCCTCCATGCCCACGTTGAACGCGGCGCAGTGGATCCGGTCGATCGGCGCGACCAGCGCGTGCGCGAACGCCTCGGCGATGTCCTGCGCGTGTACCAACGGCCGCCACGGCGTGCCGTCGGAGAGCACACGCACCTGGCCGGTCAGCACCGCGGTGCCGACGAGGTTGTTCAGGACGATGTCGGCTCGCAGGCGCGGGGAGAATCCGAACGCGGTGGCATTGCGGAGGAAGACAGGCGAGAAACCGGAGTCGGCGAGGGCGGTCACGTCGTCCTCGACCCGCACCTTGCTTTCCGCATACGGCGTCAGCGGGCGCAGGGGCGCGTTCTCGTCGACTGCGTCCTCGCCGGCCGCGCCGTAGACGGAGCAGGTGGAGGCATAGAGGAATCTCCGCACCCCGGCTGCCTTGGCGCAGCGTGCGAGCCGTACCGACGCCTGATGGTTGATCGCATACGTGATGTCCGGATCGAGCGCTCCGAGGGGATCGTTGGACAAGGCGGCAAGGTGGACCACCGCGTCGAATCCGGTCAGGTGCGACGCGGTGACGTCACGGAGATCGAGCCGGATCGTGGACGGTTCCTCCGGTGCGGGCCCGAGGACGCAGTCCGCGAAGAGACCGGAATCGAGTCCGGTGACGACGTGACCGTGGGCACGCAGGACCGGCACCATGACGGAGCCCAGATATCCCTGATGGCCAGTGACGAGGACGCGCATGGCATGCCTTTCAGAAGTGGACTGTGGCCTTCTCGACTACGAACGCTTCGGCGTGCGGGCGACGGCACTGCACGCCGCGCAGCCGCGACAGACCGAGGAAGGCCTGTTCGTCGAACCAGTCGTGGTCGAGCTGAGAGGGGTAGTGCTTGAGCAGGATCCGGACCTTCTCCTCGGCCACCTTGCGGGTCAGGGGGTGGTAGAGCACCGGGTGGGGTGTGTCGGCCTCCCACTTGAGAATCTCGTATCCGAGCACGAGGTGGTCGCGGAAGACGGTGGGGACGAGTTCGGCGAGCAACCGGTGGTCCTGATGTGCGTCACCGCGCTGCGGTGCGAACACCACGTCGGGTTCGCAGGTGTGCCGGAAGGATTCGAGGGCGGTCTTGATCGCGTCCCAGTACGCGGGGGCGCGGCCGTCCGGAACGTCGAGGACCGTGAGTTCGACGTCCGCCCCGGGGCACAGTGCCGCGAGCGCGTGGCGTTCCTCGATCTCGCGTCGCGAGTCTTCACCCGACAGGACGAAGGCGCGTACCCGCAGGGGTTGTGTCGCCCGGCCGGTCAGGGTGAGCAGTGTGCCGCCGATGCCGATCGCGATGTCGTCGCAGTGGGCTCCGAGCACCGCGACCTCCCCGATGTCGCGGGCGTGCAGTTCGATCACGACGTCACCGTCGCACGGGCGCTCTCCCACACGGTCCACGGATGGATGCCGCGGGCGTAGTTGTCGTCCAGCTCGGCGCGTTCCTTGAACGTGTCGGCCGGTTTCCAGAACCCGTCGTGCCGGTAGCCGTACAGCCGGCCCTGCCCGGCGAGGGTGCCGCAGACGTCGGCGACGAGGTCGCCGCCGGGTGGGAGCAGATCGAAGATCTCCTGACTGAGTACGAAGTACCCGCCGTTCTCCCAGATCGGGAAGCGGCTGACCGGGACGATCTCCTTGATCTCACCGTTCTCGGCGACATCGACGCAGTGGAACGACGACTGTGGGGGGACGACGAGCATCGACGCCGTCGCGCCGGACCGGTGGTAGCGCTCGATCATCACGTCGAGGGGAGCGTCGGTCAGGACGTCCGCATAGTTGGCGAGGAAGTACCGGTCCCCGTCCAGGTGGTCACGCACGCGGCGCAGGCGCTCGCCGATCGCGGATTCGAGGCCGGTGTCGACGAACGTGATCGACCAGTCGCTGATGTCGGTGTTGAGCAACTCGACCCGGTTGTCGTGGAGGACGAAGTCGTTGGACTGTTCTTCGTGGTAGTCGAGGAAGAAGTCCTTGATCTTGGCCGCTCCGTAGCCGAGGCACAGGATGAACTCGGTGTGGCCGTAGTGGGCGTAGTACTTCATGATGTGCCAGAGCAAGGGCCGTGGGCCCACCATCTGCATGGGCTTGGGAATCTCGTCGGTACGGTCGTTGCGCATGCGCATGCCGTAGCCGCCGCAGAACAGGACGACTTTCATACCGTGATCCTCCTGACGAAATCGGCGGGGCCGATGGTGGTGTGCAGTTCGGGCAGCGGGAATACGAGCCGGCCGCCCCAGGCGGAGATGTACTGCAATTGGGTCGTCAGTTCCGCCGCCAGGTTCCACGGCAGGGCGACGACCACGTCGGGCCGGTCCTTCTCGATCTGTTCCGGCGGGAGGATCGGGATCCGGGCGCCGGGTGTGTAACGCCCGTGCTTGTACGGATTGCGGTCGACGGTGTAGGCCATCAGGTCCGGCCGGATTCCGCAGTAGTTGAGCAAGGTGTTTCCCTTGCCCGGGGCGCCGTAGCCGACGACGGACAGGCCCTGGTTGTAGCAGTCGAGGAGGAATCGCAGCAGGGTTCGGCGGACGGAACGGGCGCGGGCTTCGAGTTCGCGGTAACCCGCCGTCGTGTGCAGACCGGCCCGGCGCTCCTCCTCGAGCACGGCTTCCACCTGTGTTCCGGGAGAGCTCGCGACCTCGTCCGGCCGGGCCCAGAGCCGGATCGATCCGCCGTGTGTGCCGAGCAGTTCGACGTCGACGACCGACAGGCCACCGGTGGCCAACGCCCGCATCGCCGACAGCACTGTGTAGTACTGGAAGTGCTCGTGGTAGACGGTGTCGAACTGTGCTTCGCGCACTAGGTTCAGCGCGTGGTGCACCTCGATGGAGATCCAGCCGTCGTCGGCGACGAGGGTGCGCAGCGATCGGGTGAATCCCAGCAGGTCCGGGATGTGGGCGTAGACGTTGTTCGCCACGACCAGGTCGGCAGGCCCGTACTCCTCGCGGATGTCCTCGGCGAGTCCTTCGTCGAGGAACGCGGTGACGGTGGGGACACCGATCGCGCGCGCCGCGGCGCCGACGTTCACCGACGGTTCGATGCCCAGACACGGGATGCCGGCCGCGACAGCGTGCCGCAACAGGTAGCCGTCGTTGCTGGCGACCTCCACGATCGAGGAGTCCGGTCCGAGTTGCAGTTTGCGGACGGCGGCTTCGACGAACTGTCGGGCGTGGTCGACCCACGAGTCGGAGAACGACGAGTAGTAGGCGTATTCGGTGAAGGTGTCCTCGGGGGTGATCAGCGCCGGGATCTGCAGCAGCAGGCAGTCCTCACACAACCGCAGATGCAGGGGATAGGTGGTTTCGGGCAGGTCGAGTTCGTCCGCGGCCAGGAAGCGTTCGCACGGTGGCGTGGCACCGAGATCGAGCACGCTGAGGAGCCGCTCCGATTCGCACAGTCGGCACTTCATTGATCACACCCCTCGGGCAGTCGGCCGGGGACCGCGCTTGCGAGATTTTGCAACATCGGGTCCGACTCAACTAGATAACCATACTGAGAGATCGAACGGTAGCCTTAAACAAACCTCAATATTGTTTTGGCGGCTGTTTGGCGCCGATCGGTAGACACACCTAGACTCGGGACTATTCACTCCCCCGCTCGTGGGTCGGGCACGCCGGGGGCGAGGCGTACTGTGAGGTCCTGGGGAGGTCTCCCGATGTCGTTTCAGATCGTTCAGCGCGAACGGACTCTCGTCGCCGGTCTGCCCGTGCGCAGCCCGCGCCGGGCTCTCGGCAAGGTTCGCGACCGCGCGCTCGACCGGGCTTGGTCGGCGGTGCTGAAGCAGGAGCTCGGCGGTCCGCTGGCCTCCGCCTATACCGATCACGCTGTCGACATCGACTCCTACTACACCCAGACGGTCGGGTATCAGTGCGAGTCGCTGGACCAGGTGACGGAGGGGCACATAGTTGCCTGCCTGCCGGCCGGGACGTACGCGAAGTTCTCCTCGACCGGTACTTTCCCCGGCGTCTTCATCGATCTGTGGGACCAGATCCGTGCGGCCGAGGAGGCCGGCGAGATCGTCCGATCCTTCACCGGTGATTTCGAGTTCTATCCGCACGCGTACCGCATCGACATGTACGTGTCGATCGTGACCTCGGAAAAGGCTGGTGTGCAATGAGTTTCGAACTCACCAAACTGCACGGCCACTATGTGGGCGGCCTCGTTCTGCCGGGACTCGAACCGGGATCGACCGGCCAGCAGTCCGAACTGCTGGCCTTCACGGAGGATCGCATCCGCGCGCGCGGCGTCGGCGAGGTGCTCGTGGTCTACATCTGCCATCCCGAGGTCGGATGGAATGCGGTAATCGGCAGTCGTTGCGAGGGCCTGAGCGAGCTGACGATCGGGGACTCGCTGGTACGGGTCCCCGCCGGGTACTTCGCCCGCTTCGTGCCGGACGGAGAGCATTCCGATCCCGTCGACGACGTGTGGCACCAGGTGGAGATCGCCGAGAAGGAGGGGCTGATCGAGCGGGCACACCGGGAGGAGGTGGCAGTCATCGGACCGTCGGGACTGACGGAACTCTACATATCTCTGGCTTGAACGCTGTTGTGTGCTTCGAACACCGTTCTTCGGCGTGAACACTGTGGGGAGCACCCGGATACTGCATACTCGATCCATACAGCCACATATACGATCCGCACCGTCCCGGGTCGGGGATTTCGACCGCGAGGAGCGCGAGGATCCGATGTGGTCCGCCGGGTGACTCCGACCGGGGTCTCCCGCAAAGTCGGGAGGCCGACCGTGGATCGAGCAGTGCGCGCCGCATCGCACTCGGTGCGGGAGCGAGTCTCGACCTACCGGGATCAGGCCTCCGGATATTCGTTCGTCGCAGCCGCACCGAGTGCGGCGCCGGATCTGTGGAACGAATACATTGCCCGGGCGTTGGGCGCTTATCGTCGATTCGGCGTCGAATCCGCACTGGAATACGAAAGTGTGCGAAGCGGGGAGAGCACGGCAATATTCTGCGCGGGGCTCGATCGAAGGGGGGTCGTCGTGGGCGGGGTGCGGGCCCAGGGGCCTTACCAGAACGCGGACGAGTCCCACGCCTTGACCGAATGGAGCGCGCCGGAGCACGTCGACCATCTCCGCCGCATGATCGAGAGCCGAATCCCGTTCGGTCTGATCGAAGCCAAGGCGGCGTGGGTGTCCGAGGATGTGCCCAAGCGCCGAGAACTCACGCTTGCCGTGGCGCGCATGGGCGCGAAGTTCATGGGCCTGCTCGACTCGCGATACATGATGGCCACCGCCGCCGACAACCTGCTGGATCTGTGGAAGACCTGCGGGGGTGTGGTCGACCCGAGCATGCCGGCCACCCCGTACCCGGACGCCCGCTATCGGACCCGGCTCATGTGGTGGGACCGTCTGCGCACCGATCCGTTCGGCGACGAACTCCGACGAGAAGTGGGTGGGATCCGCTTCGACGGGGAGCCGATGTGAACGCCGACGGCGAGACCGGATGGACGCCCTCCGTGTTTGCGGAGGACCGGCCGCAGGACATGGAGGAGCTTCGACGTCTCCGCTCCGAACCCGGGCTCGTCGTCGTCGACCGTCTCGCCGATCAGGTGAGAGGACTGCGCGAGGTGCTCCCGCGGCCGGAGAGCGACCTGCTCGACGAGCCGGCGCGGTGGGTCCATTACCCCTGGCATCGGACCGTCGTCCGCGTACTCGGCCCGAACTCGTTCCGGCGGTTACGGCTGGATCGTAACCGGAACAAGGTGACGTCGGCCGAACAGGATCGGCTGCAGGAAGTGACGGTCGGAATCGTCGGTTTGAGTGTCGGCTTCTCGGTTGCGCAGGCGCTGGTGCTCGACGGAGTGTGCGGAGAACTGCGACTCGCAGACTTCGATCCGATCGAGTTGTCGAATCTCAATCGGCTGCCGGCTTCCCTCGTCGATCTGGGCACGAACAAAGCGGTCGTGGCCGCGCGACGACTCGCGGAACTGGATCCGTACCTGCCCCTGTCGGTGTGGCCCGATGGAGTGGGGCCGGAAACGATCAGCGAGTTCGTGGACGGACTCGACATCGTGGTGGACGAGTGCGACTCGCTGGACGTGAAGGTCGCGTTGCGTGCGGAAGCGGCCCGGCGGGCGGTACCGCTGGTGATGGAGACGAGTGACCGGGGACTGATCGACGTCGAACGCTTCGATCTGCAGCAGGGGCGGCCGTTCCACGGTCTGCTGGGAGAGATCGACCCGGAGCGGCTCGCCGCGTTGTCGGGCCGGGAGAAGATTCCGTACGCGCTGCGCCTGCTCGGACCGGAGCGGATCTCGGCCCGGATGGCCGCTTCCCTCCTGGAGGTGGAGCAGACGCTGGCCACCTGGCCTCAACTGGGCAGCGAGGTGATGCTCGGCGGCGCGACGGTCGCCGCGGTCGTGCGACGGCTGGGGCTCGGGCAACCGCTGAACTCGGGACGCGGCCGTGTGGATGTCGAAGCCTGCCTCGACGCCCTGACCCTCCCGGCGGATCCCGGAAACCGGCCGGGTGCGGATGCACCCCCGCCCCCGGAATCGGACGATCCGATCGACCGGGTACTGCACGCCGCGAGCAGAGCCCCCTCGGGCGGCAACAGCCAGCCGTGGTCCGTCACGGCCGGCGGCGGAACCCTCGAGATCGACATCGCGGACGACTTCGTGCCGACCGCGATCGACATCCACGCCCGAGGCAGCTACGTCGCGCTCGGCGCGGCCCTGCAGAACGCGCGCATCGCCGCCGCGGCACACCGGATACTCGGTGCGGTCCGGGTGCTCGAACGGGACGCCGGTGAGCCGCCGCGCAAGGTGCTCGCGACGATGCAGTTCTCCGACGGAACGGACTCGGTCCTGGCCGCCCAGTACGAGATGATGCTCGCCCGCGGAACCAATCGGCAGCCCGGCGACGGATCGCCACTTTCCGACGCCGAGACGGCTGCCCTCCACCGGGCAGCCGAACAGGAGGGGGGCCGGATCAGGATCGTCACGGGCGCCGATCGCCTCGCCGAGGCCGCGGAGCTGCTCGCAGAATCGGACAGGATCCGCTACCTGACTCCCGTTCTGCGGCGCGAGATGCTCTCGGAACTGCGGTGGCCGGATTCGGAGGACATCGACAGCGGCATCGACGTCCGGACACTCGGGATGGACGACGCGGAGCGCACGATGCTCGACCTGGCGCTTCGAAACGATGTGCTCGATCAACTCGGGGAGTGGGACCTGGGGCACGGGCTGGGGCGGCTGACCGGAATGCGGGTGCGGAGCAGTTCGGCACTCGTGGCGGTCTTCGCGGCGGGTCCACGGCCCGCCGACTACGTCCGTGCGGGGATGGCAGCCGAGAGCGTGTGGATTTGCGCCCACAGTCTGGGGCTTGCGGTCCAGCCTGCTTCACCGGTGTTCCTCTACGCCGAGGACGACACCGACCTCGTCCGGCTCTCGGAGGTCCGGTTCGGCGCGCTCGGAAAGCTGCAGTCGACGCTCGACGACGCGTTCGACCGGCCGGCCGACCTGCGCTTCGCCCTCCTGCTCCGGGTGGCGCGGGCGCGACCGGAACGGATTCGCAGTGCGCGTCGCTCGGATAGAGTTCGAAAACATCCCTGATCCGGTCCGCTCGCGTCGAATGTGCTGTTCCCAAGGGGTTTGAGATGGCGGAGAAGAGCTTCGAGAACATCGTCACCCGGGTGGCTTCCCACCTCATGCCGGCGGACGCCGTGTCTCATCACTCGGTGATCGAACGGGTGCTCCAGGAGCTCGTCGAGCACTTCGAGGTCGACACCTGCTTTCTTCGCTACAACGATCACGAGATCCACGCGACGGTCCTCGTCGCCGAGTGGCCGCCGCGGGAATTCGTGCCGGACCCGGACCCTCTGGGAGTGGTGCACTTCCGGGACGCCGACCCGATCTTCGCCATGACGGAGACCATGAAGGAACCGGCCGTCACCCGCCCGGGACAGTCGGGGGACGAATACGCCGACCGGGTGCGCGCGGGTTCGGGGGTGCCCGAGGTCTCGGTCGCGGCGGTGCCGCTGATCTCCGGGAGCGTCACCACCGGCACCCTGGGCTTCATCAAGGCCGGTGATCGCGACTGGAGCGAGGACGAAATCAACACCTTGATGATGATCGCGGCTCTGCTGGCGCAGGTGCAGGCCCGTGTCCGCGCCGAACAGGACCTGCGCGACGCGGCCTATCACGACGATCTCACCGGCCTCGCGAGCCGGCGCGCCCTCCTCGAACACCTCGAGGAGCGGCTGAAGCGGGGGCAGCCGGGGCCGGTCGCCGTCCTGTTTCTCGACCTGGACCGGCTCAAGCCGCTCAACGACTTCCTCGGTCACGCCGCCGTCGACGTGTTCCTGTGCCGTACCGCACAGCGATTGTCGCGCGTGTGTGATCCGAAGGACATGGTGGCACGCCTCGGCGGTGACGAGTTCGTCGTCGTGCTCGACGGGCCGGTGTCGCTGGAGGCGGCCCGGGAACGCGCCGAGGCGCTGCGGTGGGCGGTCGGGATGTCGGTGCAGCTGGGCAGTCAGGTCGTAGGCCGCGGGGGCAGCCTCGGCGTTGCCGTCGGCGAGCCCGGACGGATCACGCCGGTGGCGCTGCTCGGCCGGGTCGACGAGGCGATGCTGATGGCCAAGAGCAAGGGTGGCAACAGTGTCGTCGCATACACCGAGGACATGCGAGGCGCGAGCGAGCGCCGCAACCTCATCGAGCTGAGCCTGCGGACGTCGATCGACGACGAGCATCTCACCCTGGACTATCAACCCGAGTTCGACCTGCGTGACGGCAGCATTCTCGGTGTCGAGGCCCTGGTGCGATGGAATCATCCGGTGCTGGGCAAGCTGCAGCCGGCCGAGTTCATCGAGGTGGCCGAGTCGACGAACCTGGCGGGCGAGCTCGGAGGCTGGGTGCTGCGAACGGCGTGCGGGCAGTTGGCGGAGTGGCGACGGCGTATTCCGGGACTGAACATTCGGATGAGTGTGAACGTCTCGCCCGTGCAGCTGGTGAGCCTCGATTTCGTGGAGACGGTGGAGAGCGCACTCGAGGAGTTCGGCCTCGGCAGCTCGTGCCTGTGCCTGGAGATCACCGAGTATGTG
Source organism: Rhodococcus sp. NS-SX18 (assembly GCF_057367935.1). Classification (NCBI taxonomy): domain Bacteria; kingdom Bacillati; phylum Actinomycetota; class Actinomycetes; order Mycobacteriales; family Nocardiaceae; genus Rhodococcus; species Rhodococcus sp. NS-SX18. Next base: position 1,461,272 of record NZ_CM170633.1, read on the forward strand.
GTCGTCAGCGATCTCGAACGTTCGCGCAAGACGCTCCGGCGGCTCGAGCGTCTGGGCGTGTGCTGCGCGATCGACGACTTCGGAACCGGGTACAGCTCACTTGCCCACCTGAAGTCGCTGCCGGTCCACACGCTCAAGATCGACAAGGCGTTCGTGCTGAACCTTCAGCGCAGCGAGAGCGACCGAGTCATCGTCGAGTCGATCATGGGACTCGCTTCGGCATTCGGCTTGGAGGTGGTGGCCGAGGGTCTCGAGTCGGTTTCGGCAGCGACCAAGCTTCTGGACATGGGATGCCGGCGCGCGCAGGGCTTTCTCCTGAGTCGGCCGAAGCCGCCCGAGCAGATCGAGGAAGTATTGCGCCGCGGAAGAATCGACCTTCCGTGGAAGGTGCCGATCCCCCTGCATGAATGAACCACCGGTCCGTTATTGTGTCTAAAACAATCTCCAGGTAGGTTTTAAGGGGTCCGAGGCTCCTCGACTCCGAAATGGGGATGACTCCGATGCGGAACCGCGAGATGAACACCCCCGTTGCCGGTGCGGGTGGCGCCACAGTCCGGACCACGGTGGACCACGCGGGCGCCACGCGGTCGGATGCGGGGCGGAGCCTGCCTGGACTCTGCGCCCCGAATCCTGTTCCGAGGCCCCGGTGGGAGCGCCGGTATGCCGTTCTGGTGTTCTGCTGCGACCTGTTCTGCATCCTGGTGGCCGACCTGGCAATCACCTTCGGCTATCACACACCGGAGATTCCCACGGGGCAGACGCTCGCCGTCGTCGCCGTGGTCCCGGTCGCTGCGATGTCGAGCCTCGCGATCCAGAGGGCTTGGGACGTCAGGGTTCTGGGAGCCGGCGTCGAGGAGCTGCGCCGAGTCGGCCGGGCGTACGTGCTCGCCACGGCGACGTTGGCCGTGGCCGGCTACGCGTGGGGGACCGCGAGCGGTCAGTCCTGGGTCTTCGGCGCACTACCGCTGGCCGCCGTCGCGACGCTCGGTGCCCGCCTGCTGCTGCGTCGCTTCGTGCGCAGCCGCCGGCGGCGGGGACGCTTCGTGCGATCGGTCCTGATCGCGGGTGACACGCTGGAGGTGCACGAGCTGCTTGCCCGAGCGGAGGAGTTCCGCGATGCGGGGTGGCAGATGGACGGAATCTGCCTGCCGGTCACGAAGTCGGACGAGGCGCTCCCGCTCGCCGTCGACGACGTGCCGGTGCTGGGAACCGAGGACGACATCGTCGGAATCGCCCAGTTGCATGAGTTCCAGGCGGTCGCCCTGTTGCCGTCGAGCGGCTGGACTCATTCGAAGACCCGCAGACTCAGCTGGGATCTGGAGCGTACGGGTGCCGATCTGCTGATGGCTCCGGTCCTCATGGACCTGGTGGGGCCGCGTCTGCACATGGCACCGCTCGCCGGGCTGCCGCTGCTCCAGCTCAGCGCTCCTCGCTACGTCGGCCCGGCCTGGGTGGTGAAGAACATCTTCGACCGGGTCGCCGCCCTCGCGATCGTGGTGCTGCTGGCGCCGCTCCTGTTGGCCATTGCCCTGGCCATTCGGGTCACGAGCCCAGGTCCCGTGCTCTTCCGGCAGACCCGCGTCGGCAGGGACGGGCGCACGTTCACGATGTTCAAGTTCCGCAGCATGGTGGTCGATGCGGAGGACCGCCTCGCAGAGCTGGCCGACCGCAGCGACGGCAACGGGATCCTGTTCAAGATGCGGGAGGATCCCCGGATCACGCGGGTGGGCCGCGTCATCCGCCGGTACTCGCTCGACGAGCTGCCGCAGTTGTTCAACGTGGTCACCGGCGACATGTCGCTGGTCGGCCCACGACCTCCGCTCGAGTGCGAAGTGGCGTGCTACGGCGAGGACGGCGCGCGCCGACGGTTGTTCGTGAAGCCGGGGCTGACCGGGTTGTGGCAGGTCAGCGGCCGGAGCAACCTGAGCTGGGAGGAGTCGGTGCGGGCCGACCTGCGGTACGTCGAGAACTGGACCTTCGCGCTCGATCTGTCGATCCTGCGCAGGACCCTGCGTGCCGTGCTGCACAGCGACGGCGCTTACTGAGCCCCCGCGACGCGCCCCTTTCACTCCGTCTCGTTCACGCGTCGAAGAGCGCCTGCCCCCAGTGCTCGCCCGGCGCCGGCCCGGCCGGGCACGCGAACACCGCCGATCCCACATGCTGGATGTACTCGTTGAGTGCGTCCCGCCGTGCCAGTTCGCGCTGCATCGGCACGAACTGCTCGAGCGGGTTGCGGCAGAACGCGATGAAGAACAGTCCCGCGTCCAGGTGGCCGAATCCGTCGGAACCGTCGGTGAAGTTGTATCCCCGGCGCAGGATTTTCAGTCCGCCCAGGTGCTGGGCCGACGCGAGCCGCACGTGCGCGTCGACGGGGACGAACGGCCCATCGGGCCCCTTGGACTCGAGATCGAGTTCGTCGAACTCGCCGGTCTTCCCGAGCGGAGCACCCTCACGCTTGGTGCGGCCGATCACCTGTTCCTGTTCCTGCAGCACTGCCCGGTCCCACTGCTCGATGAGCATGCGGATCCGTCGCGCCACCAGGTAGGTGCCGCCGGCCAGCCAGGGCTGGTCGTCGTCGGCGTCGACCCAGACCGATTCGGCGAGCGCCGCGGGATCCTCGGCCTTGAGATTGTTGGTTCCGTCCTTGAACCCGAACAGGTTCCGCGGTGTCTGCTGCGACGTGGAAGTCGACGAGGTGCGGCCGAAGCCGAGTTGCGACCAGCGCACCGACGCGGTGCCGAACGCGACCCGAGCCAGATTGCGGACGGCGTGCACCGCGACCTGTGGATCGTTGGCGCACGCCTGGATCGCGATGTCGCCGCCGCTGCGCGCGGGATCGAGGTTGTCCGCCGGGAAGTGTGGAAGATCCTGCAGCGCAGCAGGTTTGCGAGCGGACAATCCGAACCGCTCGAAGAACGACGGTCCGAACCCGATGGTCAGGGTCAGCTGGGAGGCGTCGAGGTCCAGGGCCTCGCCGGTGTCGGTGGGCGGATGGTAGGGGCCCTCGCCGGTGGCGCCGTCCTCGGTGGCCTCGCGCCCGGCGGTCATCCGCTCGGCCATCTCCGTCCACGTCCTCAGCAGCGTGATCATCTCGTCCCGGTCGTCGGTGGTGACGTCGAAGGCGACGAAGTGCATGCGGTCCTGGGCGGGGGTGACGATCCCGGCCTGATGCGCACCCCGGAACGGGACGGTGCCGGCGTGGCCGGCGTCCGTGCCGGGGGCGGTGACCCGGCCGACCACCGCGCCCGCCCCGGCGAGCGCGGCGCCGGCGCCGACGGCACCGAACAGGCGCCGGCGGGAGATGCCCGCGCGGGACGCGGGTGCGGAGGTCGGCGTCTCGCTCATGCGCCCCCTGCCCCCGCGACGACGCCCTGCACCTTGCTCACCTCGGCCGAGAGTGCGTCGAGCAGGCGGGAGAGCTCCTGGCGCTGCGACTCGGTGACCGTGTCGTAGGAGACGAAGCCGTCACCCTGCCGATACTGCGCGAGCACGGCGTCCAGATCGGCGAAGCGGGTGTCGATGGCCTGCGCCAGCTGCGGGTCGTTCGCGTCGAGGATCGGGCGCAGAGCCGCGACCGCGGCCTGGGAGCCGTCCACGTTGCCCTGGAAGTCCCACAGGTCGGTGTGCGAGAAGATGTCCTCCTCACCGGTGATCTTCGAGGTCGAGACCTCGTCGAGCAGACCCTGCGCGTTGCCGGCGATCTTGGTCGGATCGACCGTGTAGTCGTCGGCATTCACCAGGTCGGCCAGCTCCTGGACGTCGGCGGCGAGTCGATCGGCGATCGCAGTCGTGTCGGACTGGGCGCCCTGCACCCACAGGTCCTTCTCGAGCCGGTGGAAGCCGGTCCACGCCTGACCGGGCTCGAGGTCGGCCTCGCGCAGGTCGATCCGGGGATCGAGGTCGCCGAAGCTCTCCGCCTCGGGTTCGATCCGTTCGAAGTAGGTGCGGCTGATCGGGAACAGCCGCTTGGCCTCGTCGACGTCACCCGCCTTCACGGCGGCGACGAATTCGCCGGTGGCGGAGACGAGCGCCTCGGTCTGGCTGCGGATGTACCGGCGGTAACCGTCCCCGGCCTCGGCGAGCTTGCCGTCGGCGTCGGTGGCGGCCTTGGAATCACCCGTGACCACGAATTCCTGCCGGATGCCGTCCCCGACCATCCCGGGGCGGCAGGACAGTTCGTAGGTGCCGGCCTCGGGCAGGTTCACGATCAGCTGCCGGGTGAGTCCTGGGCCGATGTTCTCGATCTCGCCCATCACCCGGTCGCCGGCGGCGAACACGTAGAACTCGGTGACCGTGGTTCCGTTGTTCGTGATCCTGAAGGAGGAGTGCCCGGTCGTGCCCTTCGCCGCCGCCACCTCGCATGCGTTGTCGGTGGCGGTGACGGCGATCGAGTCGTCGGCTGCGGTCGACTTCTCGGTGCAGCCCGCCAGAGCGAGGGGCAGGGCCGCTGCCGCCGCGAGGGCGTACGTGGATCGGCGCATGTGATCGGTGCCTTTCGAACAGGAGGGGTCAGGCGGCGACGGCGGGTTCGGCCGTGCGCGCCGGCGCGACGGGACGCAGGAACAGGGACAGGACGACGGCGAGGTAGCTCACCCACGCGACGGCCTGCAGGATCGTGGGATCCGGGCGGAGGTTGAGGATGCCGGCCAGCACGGTTCCGTACCAGCTGCCGGCGTCGTAGTGGGCTGAGGCGTCGAAGGCGAGAGTGGAGCCGCCGGGCAGGACGCCGCCGATCTGGAGGGCGCGCAGGCCGTAGGCCAGGATGCCGGCGGCGACCACGACCAGGAAGACACCCGTGTACCGGAAGAAGCGGGCCATGTCGATCCGGATCGCCCCGAGGTACATCAGGACCGTGAGGACGGCGGCCACGCCGAGCCCGAGGAGCAGGCCGACGAGCGGCCACGCGCTGCCGGCGGTGTTCTCGGCGTACCCGACCATCAGCAGCGCGGTTTCCAGGCCTTCACGCCCGACCGCGAAGAACGACAGGGTCAGTACCGCGGCCGGTCCTGCGAGCAGTGCCTTCTCCATCCCGGCGCGCAGATCGCCCGAGATCGACCGCGATGCGGTGCGCATCCATAGCACCATGGCGGTCACGATCACCACCGCGACGAGCGAGGCGAGACCCGCGGCGACTTCGGCGGCGAGCCCGGTGAGGGTGGTGGTGCCGAGATGGATGATCGCGAATGTCGCGGCCACCATGGCGACGGCAGTGCCGACGCCGAGCCGTACCCACCGCAGTGCATCGCGGCGCTCGGACTTGACGAGGAAGGCGACGAGGATCATCACGACGATGCCTGCTTCGAGGCCTTCGCGCAGGCCGATGAGACCCGAACCCATCAGCTGGGTGGCGATCGAAGGCGCCCCGGAACTCGCGGCAAGCACTGACATGGACACGACTCCAAAAGTTAGGTGAGGCGAACCTCTATTAGGTGATGCAAGCCGAAAACATACACCCGGCGAGAGCGCCGTCGAAAGGGACCTTGGTCTCTTTACCTGCGCTTTGCCGGCGATATGGATGATGGGAACCATGCCCCCTGCCACCTCGCCGCGACGCTCACCGTGGCCGCGCGTCCTGTTCGGCGCGGTCGCTGCGACGATCCTCGTGGTCGTCGGGGTTGCGGTCTGGAGCCCACGCGAGCCGCGCATCCCGATCCCCGACGGCGTCCCGCCCGTACCCGGCACCGCCGTCCCGGCGATCGACGTCGACGCCCCCGGCCGCACGGCCGACCAGTTGCGGGACTGGGCCGCGCCGCAGGCCGAGGCACTCGGCATCCCTCGCACCGCCCTCGAGGCATACGGTCACGCCGCCGCCGTGCTCGCCGCAGCGCGCCCCGACTGCGGTCTCGCCTGGACGACCCTCGCCGGCATCGCAAGCGTCGAGAGCCGGCACGGCCGGTACAACGGCGCCGCCATCGCCCCGGACGGCCGCGTCGACCCGCCGATCCGCGGTGTGCCCCTCGACGGCGGACCCGGACTGGCCGAGATCCGCGACACCGACGGGGGGCGCCTCGACGGTGATCCCGTTCTCGACCGGGCCGTCGGGCCCATGCAGTTCATTCCCGAGACCTGGTCCCGTTGGGGTGTGGACGCGAACGGCGACGGCATCGCCGATCCCGACAACATCGACGACGCAGCCCTGTCCGCCGGCCGCTATCTGTGCGACCGCGGAGGCGACCTCACCACTGCCGAGGGGTGGACGCGCGCTCTCATGGCCTACAACCTTTCGGGTGAGTACCTCGCTCTGGTACGCGACCGCGCCGCCGCGTACGGGGTGGGTCGCCGGCCCTGACGCGACCGTCCGATCCGTCCGCCTCGCCACCGGGCAACCCGCCGGTGGCCGCCACCGCGGGGCGCGCCGTGCTTCGGGCGCAGGTCGGGGCGGTTAGGCTGTCCCCAGCGTGCAGACCCCGCAGCGTGAAGTCCATCGAAGGAGAATCAGCCAGTGGCCATCATTGAGCAGGTAGGAGCCCGCGAGATCCTCGATTCGCGTGGTAACCCCACGGTCGAGGTCGAGGTGCTGCTCGACGACGGAAGTTTCGCCCGCGCTGCGGTGCCGTCCGGTGCTTCCACCGGTGAGCACGAGGCCGTCGAGCTGCGCGACGGCGGCGAGCGCTACCTGGGCAAGGGCGTCGAGCAGGCCGTCGAGGGCGTCCTCGGCGAGATCGCCCCGGCGATCATCGGTCTCGACGCGACCGAACAGCGCACCGTCGACCAGGCGCTCCTCGACACCGACGGCACCCCCGACAAGGGCCGGCTCGGAGCCAACGCGCTCCTCGGTGCCTCCCTCGCCGTCGCCAAGGCCGCGGCCGAGTCCTCCGGGCTCGAGCTGTTCCGCTACCTCGGCGGCCCGAACGCCCACATCCTGCCCGTGCCGATGATGAACATCCTCAACGGCGGCGCCCACGCCGACACCGGCGTCGACGTGCAGGAGTTCATGGTCGCCCCGATCGGCGCGCCCACCTTCAAGGAGTCCCTGCGCTGGGGTGCCGAGGTGTACCACTCGCTCAAGTCCGTGCTCAAGAGCCGCGGCCTGGCCACCGGCCTCGGTGACGAGGGTGGATTCGCGCCCGACGTCGCCGGCACCAAGGAGGCCCTCGACCTCATCAGCGAGGCCGTCGCCAAGACCGGTCTGAAGCTCGGAACGGATGTCGCGCTCGCGCTCGACGTCGCCGCCACCGAGTTCTACACCGCGGGCACCGGCTACAAGTTCGAGGGCAAGGACCGCACCGCGGACGAGCTCGCCGACTTCTACGACGAGCTGCTCTCCGCATACCCGCTCGTGTCCATCGAGGACCCGCTGAGCGAGGACGACTGGGACGGCTGGGTCGCGCTGACCGACAAGATCGGCAACAAGGTGCAGCTGGTCGGCGACGACCTCTTCGTCACCAACCCCGAGCGCCTCGAGGAAGGCATCGTCAAGGGCGCGGCCAACGCGCTGCTCGTGAAGGTGAACCAGATCGGCACCCTCACCGAGACCCTCGACGCGGTCGATCTCGCGCACCGCAACGGGTACAAGTCGATGATGAGCCACCGCTCCGGCGAGACCGAGGACACCACCATCGCGGACCTCGCCGTCGCCGTGGGCAGCGGCCAGATCAAGACCGGTGCTCCGGCCCGCTCCGAGCGCGTCGCCAAGTACAACCAGCTGCTGCGCATCGAGGAGTCGCTCGGCGACGCCGCCCGGTACGCCGGCGAACTGGCGTTCCCGCGCTTCAACATCGAGGGCTGAGCGCACCCGCATGAGCCAGCGCGGTAGGTCCCGGCCCGGCGCCCGGCGCACCCGCACCGAGGGTGCGCCGGGCGCTCGGCGGCCCAGCCGGGCCCGCCCGGCCGGACCGACCGCCTCGACGGAACCGCCCGCCGACGCCTCCGGTGCCCGCACCGGAGGCACCGGGGGCCGGGCCCGGCCCACCCGGGTCGGGACGCCGCGCGAGTCCCGGGCCGCCCGCACCGAGCGCACCTTCTTCGGCCTGTCCACCGGCCGTGCCGTCGTCCTCGCCCTCGTGGTGTGCGGGCTCGCCCTGACCCTCGCGGTTCCGCTGCGCACGTACGTCAGCCAGCGGTCCGAGGCCGAGCGGGTCGCCGCGGAACGGGCGCAGCTCGAGCAGGAGATCGCGGCGCTGCGCGAACAGAAGGCACAGATCGAGGACCCCGCCTGGATCCGCGCCCAGGCCCGCGAACGCCTGCGGTTCGTCATGCCCGGCGAGACCCCTTACCAGGTGCAGCTGCCCGGCGACTACCAGGAACCGGTCGCCGAGCAAGCCGAGGAACTGCCTTCCACGGGCGCCTGGTACAGCGACCTGTGGCAGTCGGTGTCCGTGCCCGCGCCAGAACCCGAACCCGCCCCGGTGCCGCGGCAGATGCCGGTGGCGCCCCCAGAACCAGGAGAACCGACCGGGTGACCGATCCCGTCGCACAGGAAGACCTCGACGCCGTCGCCGCCCAGCTCGGGCGCGCTCCGCGTGGCGTTCTCGCCATCGCCTACCGCTGCCCGGACGGCGCCCCCGGCGTGGTGAAGACCGCACCCAAGCTGCCCGACGGCACGCCGTTCCCGACGCTGTTCTACCTCACCGATCCGCGGCTCACCGCCGAGGCCAGCCGGCAGGAATCCGGTGGGGTCATGAAGGAGATGACCGAGCGGATCGCCGCCGACCCGGAGATCGCGGCCGCGTACCGCCGTGCCCACGAGTCCTACCTCGCCGAACGCGACGCCATCGAATCGCTCGGCACCGACTTCAGCGGCGGCGGCATGCCCGACCGCGTCAAGTGCCTGCACGTACTCATCGCACATTCCCTCGCCAAAGGACCCGGGGTGAACCCGTTCGGCGACGAAGCCGTCGCCCTCGCCGCCGACGCCGGCCTGCGCGGCACCGCGATCCCCGCCGACTGGCCCACCTACGCCGAACTGCGCGGGCAGGGCGAGTGACCGCGGGTACCCGCCGCGTCGCGGCGATCGACTGCGGCACCAACTCCATCCGCCTGCTCATCGCCGATCTCGACGACGACGGCCGGCTCACCGACGTCACCCGGTTGATGCGGGTCGTGCGGCTCGGCCAGGGCGTCGACGCGACCGGCCGGCTCGCCCCCGAGGCGATCGAACGCACCCGTGTCGCCCTCGTCGAATACGCCGGCCTCATCCGCGAGACCGGGGCGCAGGCGGCGCGAATGGTCGCCACCTCCGCCACCCGCGACGCCGCCAACCGGGACGACTTCTTCGCCATGACCCGCGAGGTCCTCGGCGCGGTGATCGCCGGTGCCGAGGCCGAGGTCATCTCCGGCGACGAGGAAGCGCGGCTGTCCTTCACCGGCGCCGTGGGCGAACTCGACCCGGCACGCGGGCCGTTCGTCGTCGTCGACCTCGGCGGCGGTTCCACCGAGGTGGTGCTCGGCGACGTGGACGGCGTGCATGCCGCCTACTCCACCGACATCGGGTGCGTGCGCCTGACCGAGCGGTGCCTGCACGACGACCCGCCCACGGCCGAGCAGGTCGCCGCGGCGCGCACGTTCGCGGGGGAGAAGATCACCGAAGCGCTCGCCCACGTGCCGGTGGAGCAGGCCCGCACCTGGGTCGGCGTCGCCGGCACCATGACCACGATCGCGGCGCTCGCGAACGGGCTCGAGGAATACGACCCCGAGCGGGTGCACCTGTCCACCGTCGGCTTCGACCGGCTGCGCCAGGTGTGCGACGGCCTGCTCGCCGCCACCCACGACGAACGCGCCGCGCTCGGCCCGATGCACCCCGGACGGGTCGACGTCATCGGGGGCGGAGCCGTCGTCACGACCGTGCTGGCCGACGAACTCGCTCGTCGCGCGGGCATCGGCGAGCTGGTCGTGAGCGAGCACGACATCCTCGACGGGATCGCACTGTCGATCGCGTAGGCAGCCGCGGCACTCAGCCGCTCCGCGTCCAGCCGTACGCGCTGACGATCGTCTCCGCGGATGACTGGGCGCGACGCGGCTGCGGGCCCCGAGGCGCCACGCTCTACTCTCTTCATGCGCCCCCATAGCCCAATTGGCAGAGGCAGCGGACTTAAAATCCGCCGAGTGTCGGTTCGAGTCCGACTGGGGGCACCACAACCCAACCAGCTGTGAGCCGACCCGACCGGCGCGTTCGATACGGCTTCCAGACCGCCCCGCGTGGGGCCGAGGGCGATGGTCGTGACGGGCATCACTGGCAGCCGCGACTTCCGCCCCTACAATGCCCTGTGTGCTTACCGAACCAAACGATCGCCTGGGCGCGTCCGTCCGGAGGGGTGCAGTGCGGCTCGGCATCGTGTGGGGGTCGCTGGCCCTCGCAACCGGAGTCTCACCCCTCGCCGCCGCGGATCCGGGTACCGTCGACGAACAGGTCCGCGCCTCCGCGCCGGAGTTCGCTCCGATTCCAGGGATGGCAGCCTCCCCGCTCGTGGCCACCGCCGACGAGGGGGTCGAGGGCATCCGCCGCGCACCGGCTCCGCTGGTCCTGCGTGCGGCCGACGACTTCGATCGTCCGGACGGTCCGCTCGGCCCGAACTGGATCACCCACGGGGGCGGCACCCTGAAGATCGTGAACGGTCATCTCGACGGCCGGGGGACTCCGTCGACCCCGCTGAGTCTCGCGTTCTGGAGTGAGCCGATGCCGAGCGAGACGCAGGTGATGCGGTGTGTGGTCCGCTGGAACGGACGCGACCCGGAGCACTCGTCGATCGGTCCGGTGGTGCGTGCCAATCCCGGTGTCGACACCGGTGTGCAGTTCGCGTTCACCGAGAGCATGATGGCGTTGTACTACGAGGATCCTTCCAGCCCGAACGGATTCGCTCCCGCCGCGGGGACGCCGCAGTACGCGTCCACGTCGAAGTTCCCCGAAGGCGCGGTCGTCGAGCTGCGTGCCGACGGGAACCGGTACACGGCCAGGGTCAATGGCAGGATCGTGCTGCAGGGGACCGTGGAGGCCGACCAGATCCCGTTCACCAATCGGTACGTCGGCACGGTCATCCAGGACGACAGCCGGGAACGGGGCGGTGGACAGCCCCCCGCTCAGCTCGACGATTGCCGGGCGTTGACTCCCTGACGGGGCCCGTCGAGCAGAGACCCGGCGGAAGCGGCGAACCGCTCACGGCATCCGGGAGGGTTCGGCAGGACACGTCGTCAGGCGGGGAGAACCGACGACACGCCACCGATCCAGTTGCCGTCGGGTAGTTCGATCGCTCTTCCCACCCGGCACGGGGTCCGCGATGACGATACGTTCGGAACATGTCGAACGAATCCGAAAGTGCCGTTCTGTCCCTCACGACGCCGGTCACGATGAGTATCGTCCGGGCCTTCCTCGCGGGCGCTCCCGAAGACGCCACGCTGGAACTCGACTCTTCCGATCCCGGAGAGCCGAAGCTTCTGCTGACCTGGGCGAAGCGTCAGAAGGGGTGATCCACGGCCGGGACGGTCCCGACCGGTCGGGTCAGGGCCGCTCCCGGTTCTCCCGTTTCTCCCAGTCGTGCCCGACCTGTTCCTCCAGCGTCCATTCCGGGGCTCCCGACCGCGGGTGGGTGTGCGCCCATGCGAGGGCTTCGTCCTGGGTCTCGAACGACTGCTGGTCGATGACGGCACCGTCTCGGTCCACAATCCGAAAGTGCTTCACACCCGGAATCGTTCCAGGCGAACATTCCCTTCGGGCCGCATTCGGCCGAATACGACGCCCGGAACGCAGGGGAGGGGTGGCACGACGGCCGCCGGCGAGCCTTCCGCCGCAGCCTCAGCGCAGCGTTCCGCCCGAGGCCAGCAGCAACAGCACTGTCGCCGAGACGACGACCGCGACGACGACGGCGACGATCGCCACCATGCCGCGCGGGGCCTCGGGGTCACCGAAGAGCGGTTCGTCCTTGTTCCACTTCCACGGGCAGCGCACAGCTACAGGAAACCGGATGTCCGGTATGTCTGCAAGGCGTAGTCCCGCCGGCGGTTACGAGCAGAGACGTTTCCTGATGCAGTCGTCCAGCTCGGCCGACATGATGTGATAGGCCTCCGCGATGTGCTCGGGTGGGATTCTCTGCGTGACAACCTCTTTCGGGTCGAGGTAACCGTTACGGATGTGCTCGGACAAGCGTGGCGATTGACGCTCGACCGGGCACTGGTTCATCCGCAGCGTCAGTCCTCATGGCGCCTCCGAACTTCACGGCGCTGAACGTCGGGCCGTACGCGCCCATCACCGGGATCGTCCCGCCCTTGCGAACCGCGTCCATCGCCCAGTTCAGGGTTGTACATCTCGGCGTGCGCGAACGTGCGCGCCTTCGCGAGTCGGTAGTCGAGGTGATCGATCACGATTACGCGTCCGGCTGTGAACCACAGGGTGTCCGATCCGCCCTCCGAGAGTCCTCGTGTGCCGAGCGGACTAACTCTTCGTCGCCTCGACCACTCGCTCGGCCACCGCCCGCGACGACGCCGGGTTCTGCCCGGTGTAGAGGCTGCGGTCGACGACCACGTGTGATTCCCATGCCGGCCCCGCGTCGAATCGGGCGCCGCTCTCGCGGAGGCGGTCCTCGAGCAGCCACGGCGCCTTCTCGGCGAGCCCGGCCTGCGTCTCCTCCTCGTTGGTGAAGCCGGTCATCCGGTACCCGTCGAAGAGCCAGCCGCCGTCGGCACCTCGTGCGGGCAACAACGCTGCGGGAGCATGGCATACGACGGAGACGAGCTTGCCGGCGGCCATGAACTCCGCGAGCAGCCTGCCGAACGGTTCGGACACGGCGAGGTCCTCCATCGGGCCGTGCCCGCCCGGGACGAACACGAGGTCGTAGTCCTCGGCGCGCACGTCCTCGAGTACGGCGGGCGAGTCGAGGACCGGCTTCAGCTCCGTGAGGGTCCGCCGCAGCTCGTCACTGCGGTCCTCGCCGCCGGCGGCGTCGGGTGCGAGGCTGGCCTCGTCCACGACCGGGCTGCGGCCGCCCGGCGTGGCGAACGTGAGACGGAAGCCGGCATCGGTGAACACCCGGTACGGCTCGATCAGTTCCTCGGCCCAGAATCCCGTCGGGTGTTGCGTCCCGTCGGCGAGCGTCCAGTGATCGGCTCCTGTCACGACGAACAGCACCTCGGTCATGATCAATCCTTCCGGTCGGGAACGGGTCGTGGGGCGACCCACAGGGTGCGTTCCCGTTCCCGGCCGGTTCCAATCGTCGTTCCGGGCATCGCCCGGAATGACGAACGCCCCGGCACGGAGCCGGGGCGTTCGCGTGGCCGGGTCTTCCCCTCCGGCCGTGGTCCACTGTACGCGACCGGGCGGCGGTCCGGCCGCACGGGGCATCCGTTGCGAGGGCGGCGCCGGGATCGTCTGGCGGGCATGCCATCCCGCAGTCCGAAACCGATTTCCCGCAGTGCGGAACGACGCGGACGGCGATCAGGCCCGGGCGGAGAAGATGGCGTTGTAGTCGTACGGGCCGCTCGGCGGCTGCGAGGTCGCGACGGGCTCGGTGCTGCCCTCGTCGCCGGGAGTGGTGGGCTCGACGAAGAGCGGCGTCTGGAACTCGGTTTCGTTGTGCATGATGTCCTTTCGGGCCGGCGAGCCGTGTCGGGCGGCGTAGCTGTGGTACCCCGACGCTGCCGCCGCTACACCCGCACCCGGTATGCGGGTACGGCAGTTCCGGGGCAGGGCTCGGTGGGTGGTGCTCGACCGAAATCACGCTGTACTCGCCCGACCGGAAGCGATCGACCGAGACGTGTCGTCGATGCCCTCACCCTACACGCCGCTGGATGGCCGATGCGTTACGCGCACGGAACCGGTGCGTGACGTGTCGCGGCGTGCGGCGCGGCGAGGTGGGGCAAAGCCTTGTTCGTCCTGTTCGGTCGCGTCTACGGTGAGTTCGGACCGCGTGTACGACACTCCGAATCGGAGGCCGCTATGAAGGCCGGCAAGATCGTCATGTTCGTGGTGGGTGTTCTGCTGTCGATGCTCGGACTGGCCCTGCTCGCCGCCGCCGGCGTGCTCGGCTGGGGGTACTTCGTCCAGCGCGACGACGGCTGGTTCACCGCTCCGACCGAGCGTTTCCGCACCGACTCGAGCGCCCTCGTCTCCGAACGCATCGACCTGGTCTTCGACGACACGCCCACCGGTTTCGGCGCCGAGGACTTCGGCCGGCTCAGATTGCGTGCGGCATCGGAGGATCCCGGACAGCCGGTGTTCGTCGGCATCGGCCCGCAGCGGGAGGTCGACGCCTTCCTGTCCGGGGTCGCACACGCCGAACTCACCGACGTCCGGTTCGAGCCGTTCCGCGCCGAGTACCGCGAGATCCCCGGCGACGACCCCGCCCAGGTTCCCGGTGACGAGGACTTCTGGGCCGCGTCGGCTGCCGGACCCGGGACACAGGAATTGCGCTGGGACTTCCAGGAAGGGGTGTGGTCGATCCTCGTGATGAACGCCGACGCCACCCCGGGCGTCGTCGTGGACCTGCAGGCGGGCGCCCAGTTCCCGTTCCTGGGACCCCTCGCGCTGTGGCTGCTCGTCAGTGCTCTCGTCCTGCTCGTGATCGGGGTTCCGCTGCTCGTCCTCGGCGCGGTGGGGCTCGGCCGGCACGGTCCGCCCTCGGCGCACGCTCCGCCGCCGGCCGCCGTCGCCCCGGGCACCTACCCGGTGATGTTGCGCGGCGACCCGGACTCGCCGTCGCGCTGGCTGTGGCTCGTGAAGTGGCTCTTGGCGATCCCGCACTACATCGTGCTCTTCTTCCTCGCGATCGCGCACTTCGTCACGACCGTCGTCGCGGGCTTCGCGATCCTGTTCACCGGCCGCTACCCGCGGGCGCTGTTCGACTTCAACGTCGGCGTGATGCGGTGGTGGTGGCGGGTGGGGTTCTACACCTACTCGGCGCTGGGCACCGACCGGTATCCGCCCTTCAGCCTGCATCGCACGGACTACCCCGCCGACTTCGACGTCCCCTATCCGGAACGTCTCTCCCGGGGACTGGTGCTGGTCAAGTGGTGGCTGCTCGCCGTCCCGCACTACCTGATCCTCGCCGTGCTCGTCGGAGGCGGGGCCACCGCGACCTCAGGCGACTGGGACGACGCGGCGTGGACCTACTCGTGGTCCCTGCTCGGCATTCTCGTGCTCGTCGCGGCGATCGCCCTGCTGTTCACCGCCCGCTACCCGAGCGGGGTGTTCGATCTCGTCGTGGGCATCAACCGCTGGCGTTTCCGGGTGTGGGCCTACGCGGCGCTGCTGCGCGACGAGTACCCGCCGTTCCGGCTCGACCAGGGCCCCCGGGAACTGCACGAGTACGCGCCGCCGGCCGGGCCGCGCGACGACCTCTCACCGGAACCCGGTCGAACGCAGATTCCGCTGTCGAAGGAGCAGTACGGCGACGCGACCTCCGGGGAGCAGGCACGGCCGGGGGAGGGACGCTGACGGCCCCGGACACGAGCCGTGGCCCCGTCGACGGGGTCGACGGGGCCACGCTCGTGCTTGCGCGCCGCGGCGCTACTTCTTGAACGAGTCCTTGACCTTGCCGGCGGCATCGGAGATCTTGTCGCCCGCCTGCTTCAGACCGCTCGACGCCTGGTCGCCCCGGCCCTCGGCCTCGAGGTCGCGGTCGCCGGTCGCGCGGCCGGCGCCTTCCTTGGCCTGACCGGTGACGTCCTCGGCCTTGTGCTTGGCCTTGTCGATGAAATCAGCCACTTCATCCTCCTTCGTCCGTGGTCACTTCCATCCCCGGATACCCCGGCCCCGGCCATGCCAATCCTGGGGGCTCGGGTTTGAGTGCCGGATCGCCGGGGAAAGCCCCCGGCATGGCTACATACCGAGTGATCGACCCCAAGGGCGAAGTGGTGGCGACCAAGGACATCGAGAGCGCGGACGACGCGCACGCCTGGTTCGTGGACTCCAAGGCCGACAACAGCGAACTGGGCTGGCGTATGGAGGTCAGGGTCGAGGGCGACGACGACTGGCGGTTCTTCGACGACTCCGAAGGAACCACGTAGCCGAGCAGACACGTGCCGTACCCGGCGTCCGTCACAACCAGTTGCGTTGCTTGAACACGATGTAGAGGGTTCCCGCGGACGCGGCGATGACCGCGGTGCTCGACAGCACCCCGCTCCACTGCCCGAAGCCGGGGTACGGCACGTTCTGTCCGTACCACCCTGTCACCGCGGTGGGCACGGCGATGATCGCGGCCCACCCCGTGAGCTTCTTCATCACCGTGTTCAGCTGCGCGTCCTGCAGCGACAGGTTCGTTTCGAAGACCGTGGTGACCATGTCACGCAGGGATTCGGTCCATTCCGTCGCGCGGATGACGTGGTCGTACAGGTCGCTGTACCAGCCGTCGAGTTCGACGGAGTTGCCCCGCTCGGCCCGGTGCCGCATCACCGCGGCGACCACCTCGCGCATCGGCAGGACGACACGGCGCAACTGGACGAGTTCCTTGCGTACCCGGTAGGTGCGACGCTGGAGCGAGCGTATGTGCGCACGCTCGTCGAACAGCCCGTCCTCGAGTTCCTCGATCGCGTCGTCGAGGCCCTGGATGGCCTCGAACTGGCCGTCGACGACGACGTCGAGCAGCCCGTGCAGCAGCGCGGCGGTGCCGTGCCGCAGCAGGTCGGCGTTGTCGTCCCAGCGCCGCACCATCTCCTCGACGTCGAATCCGGTACCCCGGTGCACCGTGACCAGGCCGCGTGGGACCACGAACACCGAGACCCGCGTGGTCTCGAGCCGGGACCCGAGCGTGTCGGCCGGCTCGCTCCCGTACGCCAGCGACGTGGCGTAGACGGTCAGGAAGGTGTGCGTGGAGTAGCGGGTGACTTTCGTGCGTTCCCCGTGCGCCACCACGTCCTCGACGGCGTGCGGATCGAATGCCAGCTCCTCCGCGATGTCGGTCAGCTCGCGGTGCGTCGGATCGTGCAGATCCACCCACACCAGGGCGGTCTCGTCCCGGAGGTAGTCGGAGACGTCCGCCAGCGGGTAGTTCTCGGCGACGAGCCGTCCGTCGCGCCAGAGCCTGGTGCGGACGTGGTCGGGGACGGCAGCGGTCACGCTCGCAGTCTGCCCTACCCCGGGCCGACCCGGGCTCACAGCGCGACGCGCGCGCCGCCCGCCTCCGCCAGCCGCACCATCTCGTCGAGGAAGGCCTCGTCCACGGCCGGCCAGTCCGGGGGCCACAACAGGGTGCGCAGCCGATCGCGCAGCAGGGGCAGGAGCGGCACCACATGAACTCCGCCGTCGACGAGGTAGCGGAGCATGCCCAGGCGCCCGCACGTCGCTACGGCGGGGGCGAGCACGTGCTGGGCCTCCTCGATCCGTCCGGCGGCGTGCAGGCACGCCACCAGCAGCCGCGCCGCCTGCAGTTCGGCGCGATGGCGGCCGCGTCCGGAGACGCGGCGGTGCCACAGCCGGGCCCACTCGCATGCCTCGGCGGCGTCCTCGGGCCTGCCGCTGCCGTAGAGCAGCCGGATGGCGGTGGCGTCCTCCACCTGAGCGGTGATCTCGGCGACACCGTCGGGGTCGGGGGCATCGGAATCGGGCATCTGTCGCGGGGCGGGCTGCGGCCCCGGCAGACCGAGCCGCACGCGTTCGTTGACCACCCGGGCACGCAGTCGCGGCAACCGATAGTCGTCGGCGGCCCGCGCTCCCTCGTCGAGCAGTGCCGCCGCGGCGGCGCGGTCACCGCGCAGGGCCTTGAGCCGCGCGGCCGTGACGAATCGGGCGATCATGAAGTCCGGTACGCCGCCCTCGGTTCCGAGCTCGTGACTTTCGTCGAGCAGGGCCTCGGCCTCGGTGATCCGGCCCTGTTCGTAGAGCAGCTCCCCGAGCATGGCGGCGGCCAGCCGCGCGGCGTGGGTGTGGATGCCGCCCACTTTGCGCGCGGCCCGCAGTCCCGCACGGAAATGGCTCTCGGCCGCGGCGACGTCGAGCTGCTCGTTGGCCGCGATGCCGAGCAGGCACTGCCCGTACACGCGGCTGAACGGGCCGTTGGAGGCACGGTGGTACGGCTCGGCCCACCGCTGCCGTCGCCGGGCGGACTCGAAGTCGAACCGGTAGATGTCCACGAAGGTCGCCACGTTCGCCGCGACGGACACCACCCACGGACGGAAGGCATCCGGATCGTCCAGGCACGGCGCGACCTTGCCCGCCACGTCGGCGATGCGGTCGGTGGAGACTGCGACGACACCCTCGACGACGTCGGCCTCGACCTGCAGGACCGCGATGTCCTCCGCCGCCGCATTGCAGCAGCTGAAACAGCCCCGCGCCGCCGCGAGTGCGGTGCGCGTCTGGTCGGCTCGCTGCAGCAACGCGTTCGCCCACGCCACCGTCATCTGCAGCCGCGGGTGCGTGGCCACCACGCGGGGCGGTAGCTTCGCGACCAGCGCCAGCAGGGTCGTCATGTGGGAGTGCTCGATCAGGAACATCCCGTCGGCGGCGATGATGTCGACGGCGAGTTCCTGGTCGTCGGCGCTGAGCGCGTGGTCCACGGCCTCACGCAACATGTGCTGGTGTGCGAACCATTGCGCAGCGGCACGATGGAGCGGCTCCACGCGTTCGGGATGATCACGCTCGAGCCGGCGGCGCAGGAAATCCGCGAAGAGCCGGTGGTAGCGGAACCAGCTGCCCTCGTCGTCGACCCGGCGCAGGAACAGATCCCGGGCCTCGATCTGCTCGAGCATCGCCTGTCCGTGCAGGTCGCCAGTGAGCGCGGTGGCGAGGCTGCCGGTGATCTCGTCGGTGACGGACGTCGCGAGCAGGAACTCGTATACCTCCGGCTCGAGGGTGTCGAGCACGTTGTCTGCGAGGAACTCGCCGATGGCGCGGTGGCGGCCCGAGAGGTTCTCGATCAGGTCGGTCGGATCCTCGCAGTCGCGCAGGGACAAGGACACCAGTTGCAGCGCGGCGACCCAGCCGTCGGTGACTTCGGTCAGGCCCCGGATGTCCTCGGGACCGAGGTCGAGGCCGCTCACGTCGCGTAGGAAGCCCTCGGCTTCCTCGGCGTCGAACCGCAGAGCGTCCGAGTCGATCTCGACGAGTTCGTCGAGGACCCGCATCCGGCTGAGCGGCAACCCGGCCCGGCTTCGGCTGGTCACCACGAGCTGCAGGTGATGACACCCTCGGTCGAGGAGGAAGTCCAGTGCCGCGACGGTTCCCGGTGCGGTGACGAGGTGCCAGTCCTCGATCACCAAGGCCATCGGGGTCTCCTCGCGATGGATTTCGTCGATGAGGGTGGACAGGACGTACCGTTCGGCGTCGTCGCCGTGGGCCTCGAGCACCTGCCGCAGCTGGCGGGCGAACTGCGGACGCACCTGCCGGAATGCCTCGATCAGATGGGTGAGGAACCACACCACGTCGTTGTCGTCCCGGTCGACCGCGAGCCAGGCCACCGCGACGCCCTCGGCGGTGAGGACCTCCCGCCACTGTGCGGCCAGCGTCGACTTCCCGAATCCGGTCGGGGCATGGATCGCGACGAGGCGGCGGCGGCGGGCGAGGCGCAACCGGTCGATGAGGTGGGTGCGCTGGACCAGCGGTCGGCTGGCGGCGTGCGGGCGGAACCGGGTCACCGGCACCGGCGGCGTGGTGATCGCGGTGGGCGTGAGGTGGGGTCCGGTGGTGTGCGGGGTTCCCGGGACGGGCAGCGGCCCGAGTCCGTCCGGATCCGCGGGCAGCGCCATCTCGTCCACGTCGCAGCCGCCCCGCTCCTGGGCCCGCTGCAGCAACTCCCCGAACTCCGCGGCGGACTGCGGGCGGGCATCCGGATCGGTGGCCATGCCGCGTTCCAGGGCAGAGCACACCTCCTCGGGGACACCGGTGCCCCGCAGGTCCGGGACCGGTTCGGTGGTGATCCGCAGGAACTGCGTGACCACCTGTTCCCCGCGTCGCCGCTCGAAGGCCGCATGCCCGGTCAGTGCGCAGAACAGGGTCGCGGCCAGACCGTAGACGTCGGCGGCCGGGGTCGGCGGCGCGCCGGCCAGGATCTCCGGCGCGGTGAAGGCGGGGGAGCCCGTGATCGCGCCCGACGAGGTGCGGAAGCCGTCCGCGATGCGGGCGATGCCGAAGTCGGTGAGCTGCGGTTCGCCGTACTGGGTGAGCAGGATGTTCGCGGGCTTGACGTCGCGGTGCAGCACGTCGGTCCGGTGCGCCGTCTCGAGCGCCCCGGCGAGTTTGACGCCGATGCGCAGCACGTCCGGCCAGGGCAGCGGCCCGTAGCGGCGGATGCGCGCCTCGAGCGAGTCGTGGGGATGGTAGTGCATGACCAGGTAGGGCCGGCCACTGCTGGTGGTGCCGACCTGCAGGACGGTGACGATGTGCGGATGCCCGGAGAGCCGGCCCATCGCGCGTTGCTCGCGGAGGAACCGGTCGAGGTTGTCGGCGTCGAGCGGTGCGGTGAGCACCTTCACCGCGACGGTGCGCTCGAGCGCCGTCTCCCGGCACCGGTACACCACCCCGAAACCACCACGGCCGATCTCGGTTGCGTCGGCGAACCCCGCGAGGCGCAGATCCTCGACGGTCTCGTCCTCCGCCGCGGCGGCGTGGGAGACCGTGGCTCGCTGGGTGGCGAGGGGATCGTTCTCGGCCATCGGGGCACTCACCTCACGTGGATTCCTCCAGGATAGTCCCGGGTGTGGCGGGCACGACACGGATGGATCGCCGGTTCTCCATTACCGTTGTCCGGCCGGGGCTCCCGGCAACGACGGCCGGATCTTCCGGGAAACGACACTGCGATCGGAATTGGGAAACGATGAAGAAGACTCTCGCGGCGCTGTTCGGTACGGGTGCGGTGCTGCTCGCGGCGGCCTGCGGATCGTCCGGTGACTCCGGCTCCGCAGCCGAGGGGACCACCGAGTCCACCACCGCCGCGCCGAGCACGAGCCAGGTCACCGGAAGCACCGGCATCGAGCTGGGCCAGAGCTATGACGAGATCTGCAGTGCCATGGTGCCGTACTTCGACCAGCTCGAATCCTGGGGGCAGGACCGCACCCAGGCCGCCGCCTCCGTCGCCGACGCGCAGAAGTCGCTGCCGGGGTGGGCGGAGCTGAGCGAGGAGCAGCAGGCCGACACCCTGCGCGCCATCGAGAACGCCGGCAAGGGGCAGTGCTGACCGGCGACCCCGCTGCCGGCGACGAGCTGTTCGCCCGGTTGCGGCGCCTCCCCGATGTGGAGGCGCCCAATCTGGTGGCCGTCGACGCCGCCGACAGGTTGATTCTCGACGAGGCCGGCGCCGCGCTCGCCGCGGCGCCGGCCGGGACCGTCGCGGTGATCGACGACCACTACGGAGCCCTCACCCTCGGCGTCGCCGTGCGGCACTCCGCGTCAGGGATCCGGGTTCACCAGGACTCGGTGGTGGGGGAGCGGGCCCTGGCCGCGAACGCCGCCCGCGAAGGACTGACCGATCGTTACACCACGCACGACCTCGGTAGCGATCTGCTCACCGGGGCCCGGGTGGTGCTGCTGCAGTTGCCGCGGTCGCTCGCCGCGCTCACCGAGATCGCCGAGACCGTCGCCCGGTACGCCGACCCCGGCGTCACGGTGTTCGCCGGTGGCCGCGACAAACACATCACGCCCGCGATGAACGAGGTATTGGCCCGCTGCTTCACGGAGGTACGCGCCTCCCGCGGCCGGCAGAAGTCGCGGGTGCTCACCGCCCGCGGCCCGATCGCGACCGAGCCGACCTACCCGGTGACCGGCACGGTGCCCGAGGCCGGGCTGACCGTCGTCGCGCACGGAGCGGCGTTCGCCGGCCCTCGCCTGGACATCGGCACCCGCTTCCTGCTGGACTTCGTGCCCCGGCTGCCGCGTGACGCGAGGACCGCCGTCGACCTCGGCTGCGGCACGGGCATCCTGGCCGTCGCCGCGGCCCGGCAGTTCCCCGGCCTGCGGGTGACCGCCACCGACCAGTCCGCTGCGGCGGTCGCCTCGGCCGCCGCCACCGCCGCCGCGAACGACGTCGCCGACCGGGTCGAGGTACTGCGCGACGACGTCGCCGGGACGCTGCCGGATGCCTCCGTGGACGTGGTGCTGTGCAATCCGCCGTTCCACGTCGGCGCCGCGGTGCACACCGGTGCCGCCGTGAAAATGTTCGACGCGGCGGCCCGGCTGCTGCGTCCGGGCGGTGAACTGTGGGCCGTCTACAACACCCACCTGAACTACCGTGGGATCCTGCAGCGGACGATCGGCCGCACGGAAGTTGCAGGACGCAACCGTAAGTTCACCGTGACCAGGTCCGTGCGCACCCGGTAGAGTCCGGTTTGTCCGTGCTCGGCTCGGGTCCGGGAACCCCCGGCGTCCGCGGATCGTTGAACGGACAGAACCGACCACCAGAAGGGATGTGCACGGTGCGCACCACCAGTAACCCGGTGTTCCGCAACCTGCCCAAGCAAGAGGGCGGCGGATACGCCACGTTCGGCTCTGCGACGGCGGGCGCCGCGCAGGTCACCCAGCAATTCGGCCAGCCGCAGTACGCGCCGACGGATCCGTGGGCCCGGCCCACCACCGAGCGGTCGATGACGATCGACGACGTCGTCACCAAGACCGGCATCACACTCGGTGTGCTGGCGGTCTCCGCGCTGATCTCCTACGTCCTCGTCAACGGCAACGTGAACCTCGCCGCGCCGTTCGTCATCGGCGGCGGTCTCATCGGCCTGGTCCTGGTCCTCGTGGCCACCTTCGGCCGCAAGATGGACAACCCGGCCATCGTCCTGGCCTATGCCGTGGCCGAGGGCTTCTTCCTCGGCGCGCTCTCGTTCATGTTCACCGACATCACCTTCGGTGGCGCCGGTGGCGGAACCCTGATCGTCCAGGCGGTGCTCGGCACGTTCGGCGTGTTCTTCGGCATGCTCGTCGTCTACCGCACCGGGGCGATCCGCGTGACCCCGCGCCTGACCCGCATGATCATCGGCGCCCTGATCGGCGTCCTCGTCCTGGCGCTGGGCAACCTCGTCGCGAGCTTCTTCATCGACGGCGGCCTCGGCCTGCGCGACGGCGGCACCCTGGCGATCGTCTTCAGCCTCGTCTGCATCGGCATCGCCGCGTTCAGCTTCCTGCTGGACTTCGACGCCGCCGATCAGCTCATCCGCGCCCAGGCGCCGGAGAAGGCCGCATGGGGCGTCGCCTTCGGTCTGACCGTCACCCTGGTCTGGCTGTACATCGAGATCCTGCGCCTGCTGTCGTACTTCCAGAACGACTAGCCCAGCTCTCCGGCCACCGTGCCGACCGCGGGCCCCGGGAACACCCGTTCCCGGGGCCCGCGGCGTGTCCGGGGCAGCCACAGCCGCGCGGCCGCCGACGTCTGCGGCGGCACCGGCACCGGGCCGCCGGACCAGAGACCGAGCCCGGCGGCCAGCACCGGCAGCAGGTGACCGGCTGCAAGCTCGTATCCCGCGGCCGAGGGATGAAATCCGTCCGCGGAGAACAGGTGGTCGGGCGCGGACAGGAACTCGGGCGTCAGCAGGTCGGCCAGCGGCACCGGCTGCCCGCCGGCCGCGCGCGTCGCCGCGGCCTGCGCGCGGGCCAGTTGCCGCCCCCACGTCCGTACCACGGTGCGCAGCGGCTGGGGAATCGCACCGACCACCCCCAGATCGGGACACGTACCGACGACGACGACGGCGCCGCTCGTGCGCAGACGCCGCACCGCCGAGCCCAGTCGCTGTGCCGAGCGGTGCAGCGACAGTTTCGCGGTCACGTCGTTGGCCCCGACCAGGATCACGGCCGCGTCGGGCGGCGGACCCGCCACGTACATCGCGTCGACCTGCCCGGCCAGTCCCCGCGACGTGGCGCCGGCGATGGCCTTCGTACCGAGCCGGACGCTGCGGCCCGACTCGTCGGCCAGCGCCCTGGCCAGCAGCACTCCCGGCACCTCCGCCGCGCTCGCGCAGCCCAGGCCGGCCGCCGTCGAATCCCCGAAGATCATCAGGTGCAGGTCGAACGGCACGCCGCGGCGCCACGGCACCGGGGACTGCGCTCCGGGCAGGTACACCCCGTCCGCCTCGGGCGGCTTCGCCCAGGTACGGCCGATGACACCTCTCGCTACCGTCGCCTGGCGCATCAGGTACGTGTACGTGAGCCAGGAGGCGCCGCCGGCGCCGGAGCCGGCGGCGACGGCCGTCGCGCCGGCCAACGCCGCGGTGCGCCACGAGGTTCGGGGCACGGGAGATCACCTTTCCGAGCAGACGGCCCTGGAGTTGCAGACGGCCCTGAGGTTGCCGTGTCCAGTGTGCGTCGAATCCGCCGCTCGAGCAGCCGGAACGCCGTCGGGTACCGGCATCTGAGACCATGGAGGAATGCGCATCGCGGATTCCGTCGTCGACCTCATCGGAAACACCCCGCTGGTCAAGCTCAACTCGGTGACGACACCGGGTTCGGGCGTGGTCGCGGCAAAGATCGAGTACCTCAACCCGGGCGGCAGCTCGAAGGACCGCATCGCCGTCAAGATGGTCGATGCCGCCGAGAAGTCCGGTGCACTGAAGCCGGGCGGCACCATCGTCGAACCGACGTCCGGCAACACCGGAATCGGTCTCGCGCTCGTCGCCCAGCAGCGCGGCTACAAGTGCGTGTTCGTGTGCCCCGACAAGGTCAGCGAGGACAAGCGCAACGTGCTGCGCGCGTACGGTGCCGAGGTCGTGGTGTGCCCGACCGCGGTGCCCCCGGAGCACCCCGACAGCTACTACACCGTCTCCGATCGTCTCGCCCGTGAACTGCCGGGTGGCTGGAAGCCGGACCAGTACTCCAACCCGGCCGGTCCGGAGAGCCACTACGAGACCACCGGCCCGGAGATCTGGCGCGACACGGACGGCAAGGTGACCCATTTCGTCGCCGGCGTCGGCACCGGTGGCACCATCACCGGCACCGGCCGCTACCTCAAGGAGGTCTCGGGCGGCAAGGTCAAGGTGATCGGCGCCGACCCGGAGGGCTCCGTGTACTCCGGCGGCACCGGCCGTCCGTACCTCGTCGAGGGCGTCGGCGAGGACTTCTGGCCCAGCGCCTACGACCCGTCGATCCCCGACGAGATCATTGCCGTCTCCGACGCCGACTCGTTCGACATGACCCGCCGGCTCGCCCGCGAGGAGGGCCTGCTCGTCGGCGGGTCGTGCGGCATGGCCGTCGTCGCCGCCCTGCGGGTCGCCGAGCGTGAGGGGCCGGACGCCCTCGTCGTGGTGCTGCTGCCCGACGGTGGCCGCGGCTACATGTCGAAGATCTTCAACGACAAGTGGATGGCCTCGTACGGCTTCCTGCGGGCCCCGCTCGACGGCAAGCCCGACGATTCGACCGTCGGCGACGTCCTGCGCAGCAAGTCCGGCGAGCTGCCCGCGCTGGTGCACACGCATCCGTCCGAGACGGTCCGCGACGCCATCGAGATCCTGCGCGAATACGGTGTCTCGCAGATGCCGGTCGTGGGCGCCGAGCCGCCCGTCACCGCCGGTGAGGTCGCGGGCAGCGTCAGCGAGCGGGAACTGCTCAGCGCCGTCTTCGAGGGCCGCGCGCGGCTGGCCGACCCCGTCGCGAAGCACATGAGCCCGACCCTGCCGCTGATCGGGGTCGGCGAGTCGATCGCCGCCGCCACGAAGGCGTTCGGCGATACCGACGCGCTGCTGGTCATCGACGACGGCAAGCCCGTGGGCGTGATCACCCGCCACGACCTGCTCGGGTTCATCAGCGCCGGTTCGTAACGGCTGCGGCGGCGGGCCGGGGAGCCTTCCCCGGCCCGCCGTCCTTCCGTCCCGCGGCTAGGCTGAGCCGCATGAGTGAGCAGCGCAGCCACGGATTCTCCACCCGAGCGATCCACGCCGGATACGATCCCGACCCGGCCACCGGTGCCGTCAACGTCCCCATCTATGCGAGTTCGACGTTCGCGCAGGACGGCGTCGGTGGGATGCGCGGCGGCTTCGAGTACGCCCGCACCGGCAACCCCACTCGCAAGCCGCTCGAGGCGAATCTCGCCGCCATCGAGGCGGGAACGTTCGGCCGGGCCTTCAGTTCCGGGATGGCCGCCACCGACTGCCTGCTGCGTTCGGTGCTGCGTCCCGGGGATCATCTCGTCATCCCCAACGACGCCTACGGTGGCACCTTCCGGCTGATCGACAAGGTGTTCACGCAGTGGGGCATCGAGTACACGCCGGCGCCGATCTCCGACGTCGACGCCGTGCGCGAGGCGATGCGGCCCACCACCAAGCTGGTGTGGGTCGAGACCCCGACGAACCCCCTGCTCAACATCGGCGACATCGCGGCACTCGCCGACGTCGCGCACAGCGGTGGGGCGAAGATCGTCGTCGACAACACGTTCGCGTCGCCGTACCTGCAGCAGCCGCTCACACTGGGTGCCGACGTTGCGCTGCACTCGACCACCAAGTACCTCGGCGGCCACTCCGACGTCGTCGGTGGTGCGCTGGTGACGAACGACGAGGAGTTGGACGCGAAGTTTGCGTTCCTGCAGAACGGCGCAGGTGCCGTCCCGGGTCCGTTCGACGCGTACCTGACGATGCGCGGCATCAAGACGCTGGCCCTGCGCATGGAACGGCACAGCGACAACGCCGAGAAGATCGTCGAGCTGCTCGACGGGCATCCCGCCGTCACCCGGGTGATCTACCCCGGCCACGAGTCGCACCCGGATCACGCCGTCGCCTCGAAACAGATGCGCCGGTTCGGCGGCATGATCTCGCTGCGTCTGGCCGGGGGCAAGCAGGCCGCCCTCGACTTCTGCGCGCGCACCGAGATCTTCACCCTCGCGGAGTCCCTCGGAGGTGTCGAGTCGCTGATCGAGCACCCGGGCGCGATGACGCACGCCTCGACGGCGGGGTCGCTGCTCGAGGTTCCGGACGATCTGGTGCGCCTGTCGGTGGGTATCGAGGATGCCGCCGACCTCGTCGCGGACGTGGAACAGGCGCTCACGGCCTGACCCGGATGCCGCTCGCGCGTCCGTGCGCGAGCGGCGCCGTCCCTGTTGCTGTAACTTCAAGTCCCGTGTGTGGCGCGTCACAGGACAAGAACTAGAACGCGTTCTCGCATATATATGATATGGATGTAACGAACCGCATCGGTGATCGAGATCACACAGTACGGTGAAGTCGTTCGTCAAGGGATGGGGAGTTCGCGAATGTCAGTTGACCCGTCGGCGGTGATTGTGGCGGTAGCCACTGCGGCGAGTGCCCTGGTACAGGGAGCGGACATCCCGGAGCATCTTCAGGAACAGGTGACGCAGGTCATCGAGTCGTTCCAGGCATCCGCCGAAGCCGCTGCCGCGGCCACGGATCAGCAGGTCACCGACCTCGTCGCGGCGCTGCCCGAACCGATGCGCCCGGCCGCGGAGCAGGCCGTGGCGGACACGACCTCGGCCGCGAAGGACGCGTTGATGCCGCATCTGCCGCCGGAGGCGGCCGCGGTACTCGAACCGCCGGCCGAGAATCCGGTGCAGGCCGTGCTCGAACAGGCGCCGTCGGTGCTGGCCCCGGCCGCGCCGGCGGGACGGCCGTCGGTGTTCGGCGCCCCCGCCCCCGGCGCTGCGACGGGCAGCGGTGCGTGGGGGTCGGCACCGGGCGGGGTGGGAACCGGCGGGGCGGCGGTGACGTTGCCGTCGATCCCGGCGATCCTGCCGGGCACGAACCTGGCGCCGATCGGGGCGATCGCGGTGTTCGCGCCGTGGCTGCGCAAGGCCGGGAAGCTGTGCGAGGGCGTCGGGGCGCCGGTGCTGGCGGCGTTGTATTCGGCGGAGAACGGATTCCGGTACGGGCCGGGCGCTCCGGTCTCGCCGGTGGGCGCGAAGGGGCCGGGGCAATTCATGCCGGGTACCTGGGATGCCTACGGCAAGGACGCCGACGGGGACGGGCGGGCCGACGTGCTCGGCATCGCCGATCCGGTGATGGCGTCCGGGAATCTGTTGTGCGACAACTACCGGCAGATCGAGCAGTGGAAGGCACAGGGGGTGGTGCGCGGCGACACCCTCGACCTCACGCTCGCGGCGTACAACGCGGGCCTCGGGGCCGTGCGCCGATCCGGGGGTATGCCGTCCGGCCTGCCGGACTACGAGAACCAGACCAAGCCGTACGTGGCGAAGATCCGGGCGACCGAGATGGTGTTCGCGCGGTTGCTCTCACCGTTCTTCGGGCTCGGGCTGCCGGGGATGACCGAGACCGGTAACCGGGTGGTGGATCTGGCGTTCCGGTACCTGGGGCTGCCGTACGTGTGGGGCGGCGGCAACATCAACGGTCCCTCCGGCGGCGGGTTCGACTGTTCGGGCCTGACGTCGTACGCGGTGTACGCGGCGACGGGGATGACGTTGCCGCGTACGTCGCAGACGCAGTGGCGGGTCGGCACCGAAATCCCGATCGAGCTGGCCCGGCCGGGGGATCTGGTGTTCGGCAACTGGCAGTCCGACGGGCCCGGGCACGTGGGCATCTACATCGGCGGCGGCCAGATGGTGCATGCCCCGACGTTCGGAGACGTGGTGCGCGTCGGCGCGGTCTTCCCCGGCATGAAGGCCCGCCGTCTGATCTGAGGTGCCGTACGCGAGAAGGGTCCGACCGGAGGCACCGGTCGGACCCTTCTCGCGTGTCGGTCGAGCCGCGCGACGGCTCGCCGCCGATCAGCTGTGGTACGGCTCCGCGCTGACGAGCGTCACCTTCATGGTGCTGCCGTTGGGAAGCGTGTACTCGCGGGTCTCGCCGACCTTCGCGTCGATCAGGGCACCGCCCAGCGGGGAGCTGGGGGAGTAGATCTCGATCTCGTTGCCCCGGGCGCCCTCCTCGCGGGTGGCGATGAGGAACGTCTCCTTGTCGCTTTCGTCGCCGTCGTAGTAGACCGTGACGACCGAGCCGGGCAGCGCGACGCCGGACTGCGTGGGCGCGACACCGACCTTCGCGTTGTTCAGCAGTTCCTGCAGCTGACGAATCCGGGCCTCTTGCTGACCCTGCTCCTCGCGAGCGGCGTGGTATCCACCGTTCTCCTTGAGGTCGCCCTCCTCGCGGCGCTCGTTGATCTCGGCCGCGATGACGGGACGATTCGCGATGAGCTGGTCGAGTTCTGCCTTGAGTCGGTCGTACGACTCCTGTGTCAGCCAGGTCACCTGGGTCTCGGTCATCCTCGATCACTTCCTTCGGGTTGGAGCTCCCGGCTCCGTCGACTGGTCGCCGCAACTCGCAGCGACGACGGCAACGCGGATCCCTCGAACGTTCCCCCCAAGCCAGTGGCGAACAGGACCGCACTGCTTCCTATGCAGCAATACACGGCCCCAAAGGGTGGAACCGTGTATCAGGCAATTCTAGCACCAACGTGGTCGCGACCACGGAATCCGCAGCGTGCGGTCAGTGCGCGCGCAGGTATTCGGGCACGTCGAAGCTGCAGCCGTACATGTCCGCCATGCCCGGCCGTTGCGACGTGATCACCGGCGCGTCCATCAGCAGGGTGCCGGATTCGGACGACGGGATCAGCACCTCGCGCCGGCCCGTCTCGGATCCGTCCTTCGACCGCGAGCGGATGATGCACACCGCCTCCTGCGAAGGGTCCTTCCGCGTCACGGTGAACTGCACCTGCACGGTCGAGTCGTCGACGACGGTGTAGGTGACGACCTCGCTCTCGATGTCCGGGGTGCCGAACTTCTGGTAGAGCAGGAACGCCGCGAGCACCCCGGCGACGAGCCCGACGGCGACCAGGGCCCACAGCCAGGTGCGGCGGGATCCGCCCGTCGCCGGGTAGCGGCCGGTCGGGTAGCGGTCGGTCGGGGTGGTGTCGGTCATCACACTTACTTTCGTGCGCCCGCGGGCGCAGCGGGGGCGTGGCTGACGAGGGACGTGTCAGGTGGAACTATAGGGGAGGAACCCAGGACGCCGGCCCGCAGTGCCGGTGGTCCGGGTAGCGACGATGCAGCCGACGGCGAGGTGGAGGAAAGACGTGAGCGGACTACGGCTCATGGCCGTGCATGCCCATCCCGATGACGAGTCGAGCAAGGGTGCCGCCACGACGGCCCGCTATGCCGCGGAAGGGCACGAGGTGCTGGTGGTCACCCTGACCGGGGGTGAACGCGGCGACATCCTCAACCCCGCGATGGACATCCCCGGGATCCGGGACCGCATGCCCGAGGTCCGGCGCGAGGAGATGGCCGAGGCCGCCCGCATCCTGGGGGTGCAGCAGCGGTGGCTCGGGTTCGTCGACTCGGGGCTGCCGGAGGGTGACCCGAAGCCCCCGCTGCCCGAGGGCTGCTTCGCGCTGGTGCCCCTCGAGGAACCCACCCGCAAGCTCGTCGAGGTGATCCGGGAGTTCCGGCCGCACGTGATGACCACCTACGACGAGAACGGCGGCTACCCGCACCCCGACCACATCCGGTGCCACGAGGTCTCCGTCGCGGCGTACGAAGCGGCCGGCGACCCCGACCGCTTCCCCGAGGCCGGACCGGCGTGGAAGGTGCAGAAGCTGTACTACTCGCACGGGTTCATCCGCAAGCGCCTCGAGTTGTTCCGCGAGGAGTACGAGCGGCGGGGCGAGCCGTTCCCTATGGAGGAGTGGCTCAAGCGGTGGCGCACCGAGCAGGGCGACATCATGGCGCGGGTGACCACGCAGATCACCTGCAGCGACTACTTCCCCAAGCGTGACGACGCGCTGCGCGCCCATGCGACGCAGATCGATCCCAACGGCTCCTTCTTCGCCGTGCCGCTGGACATCCAGCAGAAGGTGTGGCCGACGGAAGAATTCGAGTTGGCCAAGACCCGCGTGCACACGGCGATCCCCGAAACGGATCTGTTCGCGGGCATCGAGGACGGACAGGTGAGATGACGGTAGGCATGCTGGCGGCCGAGGTCCTGGCCCAGGACCCCACCGGCCCCGAATTCGGCAAGGCGTCGCCGCTCGGTCTCGCACTGATCGTGATCCTGCTCGTGGCGACCGCCCTGCTGATCCGCTCGATGAACAAGCGGCTCGGCAAACTGCCCGAGACGTTCGAACCCGAGCATCCGGAGCCGGACCAGGCCGCCGACGAGGGGACCGATCGCGGGGCGGCGGAAAACCCTCGCGGAGCCGCGCAGAACCCTCGCGGAGCCGCGCAGAACCCTCGCGGAGCCGCGCAGAACCACAGGCCCGACCACCCCCAGCCCCCGATGGCCGCGAACTGACGGACGCGTCGTGACACCCCCGGAGCCCGCGGCGCCCGAGACCCGTCACCGGAACACTCTCGGTGAGGCGACCAGCCCCTACCTGCGGCAGCATGCCGACAACCCCGTGCACTGGCACCAATGGGGCGAGGAGGCGCTGACCTGGGCCCGCGAGCGGGACGTGCCGGTCCTGCTCTCCGTGGGGTATGCGGCGTGCCACTGGTGCCACGTGATGGCACACGAGTCGTTCGAGGACGAGGCCACCGCCGCGCTGATGAACGAGCACTTCGTGTGCATCAAGGTGGACCGGGAGGAACGCCCGGACATCGACGCGATCTACATGAACGCCACCGTCGCGATGACCGGGCAGGGCGGCTGGCCGATGACGTGCTTCCTCACCCCGGACGGCGCTCCGTTCTACTGCGGCACCTACTACCCGAAGCTGCCGCGCGGCGGGATGCCGTCGTTCACCCAGCTGCTCGAGGCGATCGCCGAGACCTGGCGCAACCGTCGCGCCGACGTGCACCGCTCCGCCGTCGCGATCGTCTCGGAACTGCGCCGCGGCAGCGGCGGCCTCGCGCCCGGCGAGCGGCCGGTGGACGCCGCGCTGCTCGACGCCGCCGACGCCTCCGTCGCCGCCGACGAGGACGCGGTGCACGGCGGGTTCGGAGGCGCCCCGAAGTTTCCGCCGTCCGCGCTGCTCGAGGGCCTGTTGCGCGGATACGAGCGCAGCGGGAACCCGGCCGTGCTGTCCCTCGTCGAACGGACGGCCGAGGCGATGGCGCGCGGTGGCATCTACGACCAGCTGGCCGGGGGTTTCGCCCGCTACAGCGTCGACGCCGGGTGGGTGGTTCCGCACTTCGAGAAGATGCTCTACGACAACGCGCTGCTGCTGCGGATGTACGCGCATCTCGCGCGTCGGACAGCGGCGCCCTGGGCGCGACGGGTCACCGAGGAGACCGTCGAGTTTCTGCTGCGGGACCTGCGCACCGCCGGACGGTGCTTCGCCTCCGCGCTCGACGCCGACACCGACGGGGTCGAGGGCCTGACCTACGTGTGGACGCCCGGGCAACTGGCCGACGTCCTCGGTGACGACGATGCGCAGTGGGCGGCCGAGCTGTTCACCGTCACCGACGCCGGCACCTTCGAACACGGCGCGTCGGTGTTGCAGCTGCGTGCCGAACCGGACGACGCCGAACGCTACGAGCGGGTACGGGCCGAGCTGTTCGCCGCCCGGCTGCAGCGTCCGCAGCCCGGCCGCGACGACAAGGTCGTCACGGCGTGGAACGGTTTCGCGATCACCGCGCTGGCCGAGGCCGGTGCCGCGTTCGGCCGCGCCGACTGGGTCGAGGCGGCCGTCGACTGCGCGCGGACACTGCTCGAGCTGCACCTGGTGGACGGACGGCTCCGGCGCGCCTCCCTCGGCGGCACGGTCGGTGTCCCGGCAGGCGTGCTCGAGGACTACGGAGCCCTCGTCACCGCCCTGCTCGCGGTGTACCAGGCGACGGGCGACGCCGCGTGGCTCGACCCGGCCCGGGAGCTCGCCGACGTCGCCCTGAACCACTTCCAGGATCCGGCACGGCCCGGAAGCTGGTTCGACACCGCCGACGATGCCGAAACCCTGGTGGCGCGGCCGCGGGATCCGATCGACGGCGCCACCCCGTCGGGGGCGGCGCTGATCTGCGAGGCCCTGCTCACCCTCGCCGCGGTGGTGCCCGAGGACCCGCGGTACGCGGACGTGGCGGACGCGTCGCTGCGGTCGGCGGTGGTGCTGCTCGAACGGGCGCCGCGCTCGGCCGGACACTGGCTCGCCGTCGCCGAGGCGGCGGTGCGCGGACCCGTCCAGGTGGCGACGGTCGGCGGCGGCGAGCTGCTCACCGTCGCGCGGCAGGCAGCTCCCGGCGGCGCCGTCGTGGTCGGCGGGGACCCGGACTCGTCACCGTTGCTGGCCGGCCGACCGCTGGTCGACGGACGCCCGGCAGCCTACGTGTGCCGCGGATACGTGTGCGACCGGCCCGTCACGACGGCGGCCGAACTGCGTGCGGCGCTCTCGGCGTGAGCGATCGGGGTCTCAGTCGGCGCGGGACGAGGCCAGCAGAGCCGGCAGGGGAGCATCGATGCTGTTGTCGTCGAACGCCTCGAGCACGGCGCGGGCGATCGCGCGCTGCACGGCCCACTGCTTGCCGGCACGGGTGCGCACGGTGATCCGCAGCGTCACCGATTCGGGGGTGACGGAGTTGACGCCGAGCATCTCGGGCGGCTCGAGGACGTCGCGGGCCAGGTCGTCGCGTTCGACCGTCTCGAGCGCGGCGCGCAGCGCCACCTCGCACGCCCGGTGGACGTTGGCGGCGTGGGCGATGGGGGCGTCGACGACGGCGACGGCGTAACCCTGGCTCATGTTGCCCACGCGCAGGATCTCGCCGTTGCGGCAGTACCAGAGGGTGCCGCTGATGTCGCGGACGGTGGTGACCCGCAGGCCGACCGATTCCACGGTGCCGACCGCGTCGCCCAGGTCGACGACGTCGCCGACGCCGTACTGGTCCTCGAGCAGCATGAACATTCCGGAGATGAAGTCACGCACCAGGTTCTGCGCACCGAAACCGAGGGCCACGCCGACGATGCCGGCGGACGCGATGAACGGTGCGACGTTCAGTCCGAGGGTGCCCAGTATCTGCAGGACGCACCAGACGAGCAGCACGACGGAGACACCGGACTTGAGCACCGAGCCGATCGTCTCGGCGCGCTGCGTGCGCCGCTCGTTGACCAGCACACCCGGCAGGCCCTTCGGGGCGCGTTCCTGGAAGGGGCGGAGCAGGCCGGGCTTGCTGCTCTGGTGCCGCGGCTTCGTCATCCGGTCGATGAACCGGTGCAGCACGAACCTCAGGATGAGCGCCACCAGGACGTATCCCGCGATCGCCAGCGGCCGCTCGACGAGCCACTCACGGTTGGTGTCGGTCAATTCGAATGCCAGTCGCTGAACAATCATCCCGGCCGAGTCTACGGATCCGTGACGTGGCTGCCACCGATGTGATCTTTGTCCGATCGGGTTTACCCGAACACCACCAGCCACACGGCGACGGCATGGCAGAGGGCGGCCAGCACCGTCGCCGCATGGAAGAACTCGTGGTAGCCGAAGACGTGCGGCCACGGGTCGGGCCACTTCGTGGCGTAGAGGATCGCGCCGATGCTGTAGAGGATTCCCCCGACCAGCAGCAGCACCATGGGGACGATGCCCGCCTCGTCGGTCAGCTGGCCGGCGACGGGGACGATCGCCCAGCCGAGCAGCAGGTACAGCGGGACGCCCACCCAGCGTGGCGCGGTGGGCCAGAGCATCTTCAGGGCCACGCCGGCGAGGGCCCCGGTCCACACCACCGTCAGCAGCATGCGACCGGTTTCCGGGGGCAGTGCCAGCGTGGCGAACGGGGTGTAGCTACCGGCGATGAACAGGAAGATCATCGAATGGTCCGCGCGTTTCATCCACGTGCGCGCTCGCGGGTCGTGCCAGTGGACCCGGTGGTAGAGGGCGCTCACGCCGAACACGCCGCAGACGGTGAGGCTGTAGATCACCGTCGACCAGCCCGCGGGTGGATCGGCCACGGTCTGCGACAGGATCACCAGCGCGGTGCCGGCCACCACGGCCACACCGAATGCCCACAGATGGATCCAGCCGCGCATCCGCGGTTTCACGGGCAGTTCGTCGATCCCGAATACCGTCATCGCCGGGCCTCCCTTCGATACCGAAGAGTAACCTACGCTTCCGTAACTTGCCTGCCGTAGCCGGACCCCGGGATGGGAGGAGTCACACTCGGAGGCCGCACCCGACCGCCGCCGCGACCCGAGGCCACCGTGAGCGTAATGTGACCCGCGTGGTGATCTCGGGGTGAACGCGCGCGGCCTGCTGTATCAGCTCTACGAACGACGGCTGCTGAGCAAGCTGGACGGCGCGCCGCACCCCCGGCACGTCGCCGTGATGTGCGACGGCAACCGTCGCTGGGCCCGCGAGAACGGGTTCACCGACGTCAGTCACGGACACCGGATGGGTGCCCTCAAGATCGCCGAACTGCTCAGCTGGTGCGATGCCGCCGGCATCGAGCGGGCCACCATCTACCTGCTCTCCACGGAGAACCTGCGGCGTGAGCCCGAGGAGCTCGAGGCCCTGCTCGAGATCATCACCGACGTCGTCGAGGAGATCTCCGGTCCGGAGCAGAACTGGAGCGTCAAGATCGTCGGCACGCTCGACCTGCTGCCGGACGAACTGAGCCGGCGCCTGAGCGAGGCCGCCGAGCGCACGCAGGGCCGCACCGGCACCCACGTCAACGTCGCGGTCGGCTACGGCGGCCGGCAGGAGATCGCCGACGCCGTGCAGGCCCTGCTGCGAGCCAAGCAGCGCGAGGGGCTCGACGGCGAGGGTCTGGTCGAGGCCGTCACGGTCGAGGCCATCAGTGATCATCTCTACACCTCGGGACAGCCCGACCCCGACCTCGTGATCCGGACCTCCGGCGAGCAACGGCTCTCGGGCTTCCTGCTGTGGCAGAGCGCGTACTCCGAGATCTGGTTCACCGAGGCCTACTGGCCGGAGTTCCGTCGCGTCGACTTCCTGCGCGCCCTGCGCGACTTCGCGGCGCGGCACCGCCGCTTCGGCGCCTAGCCACCGGTGCGTCCTTTGGGCTGTCCCCGCAGCCCAAAGGACGCACCGGCGGCGCAGCCGCCTACAGTTTGCGCAGGCGCAGACGGTTGATCGAATGGTCGGAGTCCTTGCGCAGGACCAGCGTTGCGCGCGGCCGCGTCGGCAGGATGTTCTCCACCAGGTTCGGCCGGTTGATCGAGTGCCAGATCTCCTTCGCGGCGCCCACGGCGTCGCGGTCCGACAGGTTCGCGTAGTGGTGGAAATGCGCCTCGGGATCGGAGAACGCCGTCTTGCGGAGCGCGAGAAACCGCTCCACATACCATTTCTCGATGTCCTCGAGGCGAGCGTCGACGTAGATCGAGAAGTCGAACAGGTCCGACACCATCAGCCTCGGACCGGTCTGCAGGACGTTCAGGCCCTCGATGATGAGGATGTCCGGTTGCCGCACCACGTGATATTGGCCCGGGATGATGTCGTAGGAGATGTGCGAGTACACCGGGGCCGCCACCTCCGCGGCGCCGGATTTGACCTCGGTGACGAACCGGAGCAGTTTGCGCCGGTCGTAACTCTCCGGAAACCCCTTGCGATGCATGATGTTCCGTCGCATCAGCTCCCGGGACGAGTACAGGAAGCCGTCGGTGGTCACCAGGTCCACCCGAGGATGGTGTTCCCAGCGCGCCAGCAGTGCCTGCAGCACGCGGGCTGTGGTCGACTTGCCGACCGCGACCGAGCCGGCCACTCCGATCACGAACGGCACCTGCTGGTCCGGATGCTTCTCGCCGAGGAACGTTGCGGTCGCGGCGAACAGGCGCTGTCGTGCGGCGACCTGCAGATGGATGAGACGGGCCAGCGGAAGGTACACCTCCGCCACCTCCGCCAGATCGATCTGCTCGCCGAGGCCCCGCAGGCCGCGCAGTTCCTCCTCGGTCAGCACCAGCGGCGTCGACTTGCGCAGCGTCCGCCACTGCTTGCGGTCGAACTCGACGTACGGACTCGGCTCGCTCAGACGCGCCACCGGCACACTCCCGACTCGACGGGCCCGGCGGCACACGCCGGGGATGGCTCGCAGCGAAGGATGTCCATATCGGCCGATTGTGCTCGCTGACACATCCGCTCGCTGCGCGGGGTCCGGTTTCCGGGGTCGCCGACGGGCCGTGGACCGGTTCGGGGTACTAGGGTGCGAGGGCATGGACCCGGACTCGCTGGTGTGTGAATACCTCCTGCTCGGCTTGGCGTTCGACCGGCTCGAGGAGGGTTTCGTCGACGCCTTCACCGGTGACCCGGACCTGCGTCGCCGTGTGGAGAACGCGCCGGCTCCGGATCCTCGTGACTTGTCCCACATCGCGCGCAGGTTGCGGGCCGAGCTGCCTGGGACGGGACTCTCCGGCGAGCGCACCCGCTTCCTCGACGTGCACCTGCGCGCCCTCGACTGCTCGGCCCGCAAGTTCGCCGGTGAGGACATCGCCTTCGTCGAAGAGGTCGAGGCCTACTTCGACGTGCGTATCGACATGGGCGACGAGGATGCGTACCGCGACGCCCACCGGCGGATCGACGCGCTGCTGCCCGGCAGCGGTCCGCTCGCCGAGCGGCTGCAGGCCCACCGCAAGTCCGAGGTCGTTCCCGCCGACCGCCTCGCCGAGTGCGTGGACGCCTTCTCGAGCGCCCTGCGCGACAAGGTCCGCGCGGTGTTCCCGCTACCCGAGACCGAGACCGTCGAATACGAGGTGGTCGGCGACAAGCCGTGGTCGGGGTTCAACTACTACCTGGGCCACTACCGCTCCCGCGTCGCGATCAACTCCGATCTCGACCAGCACATGTCGCACCTGCCTCGGCTGATCGCGCACGAGTCCTATCCCGGCCACCACACCGAACACTGTCGCAAGGAGGCCGGACTCGTCGCCGGGGGGCACGACGAACAGACCCTCTTCGTCGTGAACACCCCGCAGTGCCTCATGGCCGAGGGGCTGGCGGACCTCGCGCTCGAGACGATCGTCGGACCGGGCTGGGGGAAGTGGGCCCAGGACATCTACGCCGACCTGGGCCTGCGGTTCGACGGTGAGCTCGCCGAGCAGCTGCACGAGGCGTCCGCCGGGCTGCTGAGCGTCCGCCAGGACGCCGCCCTGCTCCTGCACGACCGGGGGCGCACCGGCGACGAGGTCGTCGCCTTCCTGGAGCGCTGGTCCCTGTCTAGCCCGGAGCGGGCCCGGCAGTCGCTCCGCTTCCTGTCGTCGCCGTTGTGGCGCGCCTACATCAGCACCTACGTCGAGGGGTACCGCCTGCTCGGCGGCTGGCTGGCGCAGGCACCGGCAGGGGCGGAACGCGTCGAACGGTTCCGTCGCCTGCTCGACGAACCCCTGGTGCCCAGTGTCCTGCGGTGACGAGGAGTCGTGACCTGCGCCGTCGCCCGAGGGGACCGGGTTCCTGGACCGGGGGTGGGGTTCGTAGACTGGTAGGTGAATTCCCGCCGTCCCCAGCTTGGAGAAACCTCGATGACCGTTGTGCCCGGCACCGACGTCAACACCGCCTCGCTCGCAGATCTGGACCCCGAGCTGGCGCAGGCCATGGCCGGCGAGCTGTCGCGCCAGCGTGACACGCTCGAGATGATCGCGTCGGAGAACTTCGTGCCGCGCGCGGTGCTCCAGGCGCAGGGCAGCGTGCTCACCAACAAGTACGCCGAGGGATACCCGGGACGCCGCTACTACGGCGGCTGCGAGAACGTCGACATCGTCGAGGACCTCGCCCGCACCCGCGCCAAGGAGCTGTTCGGCGCCGAGTTCGCGAACGTCCAGCCCCACTCCGGGGCGCAGGCCAATGCGGCCGTGCTGATGGCGCTGATGAACCCGGGCGAGAAGCTGCTGGGGCTCGACCTCGCCCACGGCGGGCACCTGACCCACGGCATGAAGCTGAACTTCTCCGGCAAGCTGTACGACGTCGCCTCCTATGGGGTCAGCAAGGAGGACCACCGCGTCGACATGGACGAGGTCCGCTCGATCGCGCTGACCGAGAAGCCGAAGGTCATCGTCGCCGGATGGTCCGCGTACCCGCGGCACGAGGACTTCGCCGCGTTCCGCTCCATCGCCGACGAGGTCGGTGCCTATCTGTGGGTCGACATGGCGCACTTCGCCGGCCTCGTCGCTGCGGGCCTGCACCCGTCGCCGGTGCCGTACGCGGACGTCGTGTCCACCACCGTCCACAAGACCCTCGGTGGCCCGCGCTCGGGTCTGATCCTCGCAAAGCAGGAGTGGGCGAAGAAGATCAACTCCGCGGTGTTCCCGGGCCAGCAGGGCGGCCCGCTCATGCACGTCATCGCCGCGAAGGCCGCCGCGCTGAAGATCGCCGCGAGCGAGGAGTTCAAGGACCGGCAGCGCCGTACCGTCTCCGGCGCGAAGATCCTCGCCGAGCGACTGATGCAGTCCGACGTCACCGACAAGGGCATCACCGTGTTGACCGGCGGCACCGATGTGCACCTCGTCCTCGTCGACCTGCGCAATTCGCAGCTCGACGGCCAGCAGGGCGAGGACCTGCTGCACGAGATCGGCATCACCGTCAACCGCAACGCGGTGCCGTTCGACCCGCGTCCCCCGATGGTCACCTCCGGCCTGCGTATCGGCACCCCGGCGCTGGCCACCCGCGGCTTCGGCGACGAGCAGTTCACCGAGGTCGCCGACATCATCGCGGCCGCACTGACGGGCGCGTCCGACGCCGCGACGCTGCGCGGCCGGGTGAGCGCGCTCGCCGCCGCCGCTCCGCTGTACCAGGGTCTCGAGGACTGGAAACTGATCTAGGGGCGGCCCCCGGCCCGTGCCGGAATTGCCACGTTTACCCAATCTTCACCGACACGCCTCTTCGCTCGTCGAGCGAACGGGGCGTGTCGGCGTTAGCGTCGAGGGTGTAGACGGCGCAGTTGCCGGCTACGCGGGAGGTCCTGATCGTGACTGTGTCAGACAGAGCGAGGGGCCGGCACCCGGCCCTCGTGTCCTTCGTGGACACCAGGTTCGACCGGCCCATCGAACGAAGTCTGTGTGGTGCTACACAGGCCTAGGAGCCTCACGTGACTGCAACACGCTCCGTCCCCGCCCGCCGCTCCGGTAGGACCCCGGCGAAGAAACCCGATGTACGCACCTACGTGCTGGACACCTCCGTGTTGCTCTCCGATCCGTGGGCGGTGACCCGCTTCGCCGAGCACGAAGTGGTGCTACCCCTCGTCGTGATCGGCGAACTCGAAGGCAAGCGGCACCACCATGAACTGGGTTGGTTCGCGAGGGAATCGCTGCGGCTGCTCGACGACCTGCGCCTGCAGTACGGGCGGCTCGATCAGCCCATCCCCATCGGGGACGCGGGAGGTACCCTGCACGTCGAGCTCAACCACACCGACCCGCAGGTGCTGCCGGCCGGATTCCGCACGGACACCAACGATTCCCGGATCCTGGCGTGCGCGCTGAACCTCGCCGGCGACGGGCACGACGTGGTGCTGGTCAGCAAGGACATCCCGCTCCGGGTCAAGGCCGGCGCCGTCGGGCTGAGCGCCGACGAGTACCACGCCCAGGACGTGGTGACGTCGGGCTGGACCGGCATGACCGAACTCGAGGTGGACCGGACGCTGATCGACGACCTGTTCGCCGAAGGCATCGTCGACCTCGACACCGCGAGGGATCTGCCGTGCCACACCGGGATCCGTCTGCTGGGCGGCTCGTCCAGCGCCCTGGGCCGGGTCACGCCGGACAAGCGGGTGCAGCTGGTGCGCGGAGACCGGGAGGCGTTCGGGTTGCACGGGCGTTCCGCGGAACAACGAGTGGCGCTGGACCTGCTGCTCGACGAGTCCGTCGGCATCGTCTCGCTCGGCGGCAAGGCGGGCACGGGCAAGTCGGCACTGGCACTGACCGCGGGCCTCGAGGCCGTGCTGGAGCGTCGCACCCAGCGCAAGGTCGTGGTGTTCCGTCCGCTGTACGCCGTCGGAGGGCAGGAACTGGGCTATCTTCCCGGTAGCGAGAGCGAGAAGATGGGGCCGTGGGCGCAGGCCGTGTTCGACACCCTCGACGGTCTCGCCAGCCCGGAGGTCATGGACGAGGTCATCAGCCGGGGCATGCTGGAAGTGCTTCCGCTGACCCATATCCGGGGCAGGTCGCTGCACGACTCGTTCGTGATCGTCGACGAGGCGCAGTCCCTCGAGCGCAACGTGCTGCTCACCGTGCTCTCCCGCCTCGGCGCCGGCTCACGGGTGGTGCTCACCCACGACGTCGCCCAGCGCGACAACCTGCGGGTGGGCCGTTACGACGGCGTCGCGGCCGTGATCGAGAAGCTCAAGGGACATCCGCTTTTCGCGCATGTCACCTTGACCCGCAGTGAGCGTTCGCCGATCGCGGCGCTGGTGACGGAGATGCTCGAGGAGTTCGCCCCCGGCGCCTGAGGCCGAATGTCGTGGGCCGAATGTCGTGGGCCGAATGTCACATCGCGTCGATGACATCGACGCGATGTGACATTCGGTCGTCACCACCACCCCAGCGCCATTCGTACCGCCACCGCGGCGGGCGGGGTCAGTCCTGCTCGGAGCGCGGACCGAGCTCGGCCTCGAGGACTTCCTGGACGACGCGCATCGCGGCCAGGCCGGCTGGGGCGCCGCAGTAGGCGCCCGCGTGGACGACCGCCTCGACGATCTCGGTGCGGCTC
This sequence comes from Rhodococcus sp. NS-SX18, assembly GCF_057367935.1. Taxonomy (NCBI): domain Bacteria; kingdom Bacillati; phylum Actinomycetota; class Actinomycetes; order Mycobacteriales; family Nocardiaceae; genus Rhodococcus; species Rhodococcus sp. NS-SX18. Next base: position 1,502,568 of record NZ_CM170633.1, read on the forward strand.
AATCCGTTCCGCAGGGCGCCGCGCACGTGCCCGCGCAGTTCGTTCTCCGCGCGCAGCGCGATCAGCATGCCGAGGTTGAGCAGGCTGCGGCTGCGACGGTCGAGTCCCGGCCGGGTCCACACCGAGCCCCACACGTGCTCGGTGACGAACTCCTGCATCTCCTCGGCGTCGGTGCCGCGGGCGCGGTCGAAGGCTCGCTCGACGAAGTCGGCGCCCATCACCTCGCTGCGGACCCGAACTCCGGCCTCGAACGCGGGCGTCCGGTCGGCGTCGGTCATCGTCGTGCTCCCTGCGTCGTCGCCGTCGAACGGTTCGGCGGCCGGGGAGATTCTACGACCGGCGCAGCACCGCTCGGAGCACGCCCGCACCCGCGGCGCCGACGAGTGTGCCGACGTTGTAGTGGTCGTCCCACACCGTGATCTTCCCGTCGCGCAGCTCGAAGGTGCCGCACACCCAGAAGCGGACGGACACCGGGCCGAAGCGCAGGACGTCGGTGCGCTCGGTGAGCACCACGTCTCCGGTCGCGGCGATGTGGTGGACGACGACGTCGAAGCCCAGCGACGGCCGGCGCAGGCCCTCGAGGATGCGCCGCACCCGGGGCACGCCCCGCACGGTCGGCAGCGACGTGTTGTGCCAGGCGATGTCCGGGTCGAGGAGGGCGGTGGCTCGTTCCACGTCCTCGGCCACCATCGCGTCGAGGAACTCGCGGACGACGGCGACGGACTTCGCGTCCGCGGTGATCTCGGATTCGGTCATGATGCTCCTGTTCGGGTGAAGGTTCCCAGACCGTCATCGTTCCAGTACTCGAACGTGACGCTGTCCGGGGTGAAGGTGGCGGTGGAGATCGTCCCGTCCGGGGCGTTCTCCCCGCCTTCGACCGGGAAGGTGAACACGTCGCCGTCCCAGTGGTCGAGCCGGTAGGTCTGTCGGGCGGGACCGATGGTGAGCACCAGGGTGCCCTCGCGTTCGTCGATCCGTGCGGGACCGTAGTACTCGCTGGTGTAGTCGCCGGTGTACTGCCCGAGCGGACGGGCCGGGGTGGGGTTCGTCGGGGCGGTGCGCCCGACGAGCGAGCCCTTCGGGTCGTCGAACGTGGCGAAGCGCTGCTCGTACAGGTCGATCCAGTCCTCCCGGATCTCCCCGAACTGCACGAGATCGGTGAACTCGGCGGCGAGGGTTTCCGGCACGCCGATCGGGGCGGCGTTGGTGAGCGCGACGATCGCGACGTCCGCCGACGGGATCGCGGTGAACGCGGTCGCGGCGCCCAGCGCGAACGCCCCGGAGTGACTCAGCGTCACGCGCCCGGCGGGACTCGTGCCCACGTTGAACCCGTACCCGTAGAACCCCGCCCGGCTGTCGACGGTACCCGGTGGGCTCGACACGGCCTGCGGGGACACCGCCGGGAGCAGGGCGTCCGCGTCGACGATGCGCCGGCCCTGGTAGTCGCCGTCGCCGAGCAGCATCGTCAGCCACCGCGCGACATCGGTGACCGAGGCGCTCACTCCGCCGGCCGGGGACTGCGCGTCGGGATCGCGAACCGCGCGCGCGACGTACGCGCCGTCGACGAGCTGATGGCCGACGGCCCGGTTGGGCCGGTTCTGGAAGTCCTCGAATCGTGAACTGGTGGAGGTCATTCCGAGAGGCTCGTACAGCACCCGCTGCGACAGTTCCGCCCACTCGGCGCCGGACGCGTCGGCGACCGCCTGCGCCGCGGCCGTGAGCCCGAAGTTGGTGTACTCGTACGAATCACGGAACGGCCCGAGGGGCAGTAGGCGGAACCGGTCGAACACCTGCTCGCGGTCGAAACCGAGGTCCTCTAGCTCGTCGCCGGCGTGGTCGGGAAGTCCGGAACGATGGGCGTAGAGATCGCCGACGGTCACCCGGCTCGTCACATACGGGTCCGCGAGCGCGAATCCCGGCAGACGTTCGACCACCGGAGTGTCCCAGCCGATCACGCCTTCGCCGACCTGGTGGGCGACGACGGTGGCGCCGAGCGGCTTGGACATCGACGCCAGCTGGAAGACGGTGTCGGCGTCCACCGCGCCGTCGCGGCCGGCCTCGCGCACACCGAACCCCTCCGCGTACACGATCTCACCGCGGTGCACGACCGCCACGGCCATCCCGGGGATGCCGGTCCGGTCCATCAGCTCCCGGGCGAGTTCGTCGAGGCGGGCGACGGCGTCGTCGACCTGTCCGTCCGGGATGTCGATGCCGGCGACCTGCGGGGGAGAGAGGGACTGGGCGCCCGGCGAGGGCGGCGGCGAGGACGGCGGGGAATCGGCGGTGTCGACCGAGACGCAGGCGGCCGACAGGGTCGCCACGAGAGCAAGGGCGGCGCCGATCCGGCGACGACGGGGTGCGCGCATGTCACGGCCTTTCTCGTCCGTCGCATGGTAAGCCCCCCGGCTCAGCGTGCGGAAGACTCTCGAAGCCGCGGGTCCCGCGACGACGATCGTTGTGCAACCGTGACGTCCGAGCCCGGGGCCGGAGCCACCGCGACGACCAGCGTGGACGCAACGGTGCGGCACGGGGCCGTGGGCAGGTCCCGGACGGAAACCGCCCGGGGCCCGGGGTCACTCGCTAGCGTCGAGACACCGGTGCCCGATTTCCGAGGAGGACGTCATGAACAGAAGAGCCCGTCGCACCGCCACCGTGGCCGCGGCCGCCGCGGCCGCGGGACTGGTCCTGGCCGGCTGCAGCAGCGACGACGGCACCGGCGCCGAGGACGCCGTCGCCAGTGTCACCAGTGCTGCGGAGTCGGCAGTCGAGCGCGCGACGTCCGCCGCGGAGTCTGCGGTCGAGGGCACGACCGGGACCGAGAACACGGAACCTGGCGCCTCCGTCGAGGAGACGACGACGCTGCCGGGTGCGGGCGGCGGCGAGTACACCATCAGCGGGCCGATTCTGGCGAAGTACAACGAGATCGGCGGTGCCGACAGTCCGCTGGGGGCACCGACCGCGGATCAGGAGGACGTCGGCGACGGCTACGTCGCGGAGTTCGAAGGCGGCATCATCGCCTGGAGCCCCGACACCGACGCGCACGTGGTGTGGGGCGAGATCCGCACCGCCTGGGAGGCCCAGGGCGGTGCGGGTGGCGAACTCGGATTCCCGATCAGCGACGAGCGGCCCATCCCGAACGGGCTCGAGAGCGAGTTCGAGATGGGCACCATCACCTACGTCGACGGCGCGACGCAGGTGATCCCGAAGTAGCCCGTCCGGACGCGGCCCGTCACGGCTGGAAGACGAGCCGGCCCACGGTGTGCCCGTCCCCGAGACGGGCCACACCGTCGGCGACGTCGTCGAGGGCGAGCCGTTCGCTGATCAGCGGCCGGATGGCGCCGTCGTCGGCGAGGCGGCACAGTTCCTCGTGGCAGGCCTCGATCGCGGCCCGGTTGTACTGCCGGTACAGGCCCCAGTGCAGGCCGATGATCGAGTAGTTCTTGATGAGTGCGTGGTTCAGCGCCGGTTGCGGGATGGTGCCTCCGGCGAACCCGATCACCAGGATGCGGCCCTCGAACGCGATGCACTTGGTGGAGCGGGTGTAGGAGTCGCCGCCGACGGGGTCGTAGATCACGTCCGCACCGCGACCTGCGGTGACGTCCTTGACGACCTCGACGAAGTCTTCGCGGTGCCGGTCGACGACGATGTCGGCGCCGAGAGCCCGGCAGTAGTCCGCCTTCTCGGCGCCGCCCACGACACCGATCACGGTGGCGCCGGCGGCCTTGCCGAGCTGTACTGCGGCGCTGCCGACGCCGCCGGCCGCAGCGTGCACGAGCAGGGTCTCCCCGGCCCGCAGCTGTGTGCGCCGGTGCAGGGCGAACCACGACGTCTGGTAGCCGATCGACAACGCCGACGCCTCGGCGTCGTCGAGGGAGCCCGGGGCGCGGTAGGCGTCTTCCTCCGGGACCACGGCGAGTTCGGCGAATGCCCCGAAGGGGAACTCGGGATTGCCGACGATCCGGTCGCCGACACCGAAGCGGCTGACGCCCTCGCCGACCGCGACGACTGTCCCGGCCAGTTCGACGCCGGGGGTGAAGGGCAGTTCCGGCTTCATCTGGTACTGCCCCCGGCACAGCAGCACGTCGGGGAAGTTCGCCGGCGCCGCGGCGACGCGTACCACGAGCCGTCCGGCGCCCGCCTCCGGATCGGGGACGTCGAGGAGCTGCAGCGCTTCCTTGGGCTCGCCGACTTCGTGAATTCGCCAGGCCTTCATGGGATTACCTTTCCATCGGGTTCGGTGTGCGGGGTGCGCTCACGGGGCGACGGCGACGCCGGCCTCCGCTGCGGCGGCGGTGCCGAGCATCGCGCCGCCGTCGACGACGAGGGTCTCGCCGGTGATCCAGCTCGCGGCGTCGGAGGCGAGGAAGGCCACCGCCGAGTCGATGTCGGCCGGCTCGCCGATCCTGCCGAGCGGCAGTGCCGCCTCGAGCCGGTCCTCGTGGTCCTTCCAGAGGGCTTCGGCGAGACGGGTGCGCACGACACCCGGGGCGACGGCGTTGACCCGCACCCGCGGCGCGAGTTCCAGGGCGAGCTGGCGGGTGAGGTGGATCAGTGCCGCCTTCGAGGCGTTGTACAGGCCGATGTTCGTCTCGGGCGCCATCCCGCCGATGGAGGCGGTGTTGACCACCGCCCCTCCGTGCTCGCCCATCCACGCCTGCACGGCCAGTGAGGTCCACAGCACCGGACCCCACAGGTTGACGTCGAAGGTCTTGGCGAAGCGTGCGTGGTCCTGGGCGAGCACCGGACCGAACGCGGGGTTGGTGCCGGCGTTGTTGACCAGGATGTCCAGGCGACCGAACCGCTCGACGGTGAGGTCGACGCACCGCCGGGCTGCGTCCTCGTCGACCGCATGTGCGCCGACGCCTAGTGCCGTGCCGCGCACTCCGGCCGCGGTGAGCTGGGCGGCCGCGGCGTCGGCCGCGTCCTGCTTGCGGGAGGTGAGCACCACGTTCGCGCCGGCTGCCGCGAGGTCCCGGGCGACGGCCAGCCCGATTCCGCGGGAGGCGCCGGTGACGATCGCGGTGCGGCCGGTCAGATCGAGTCCGGTCATCGTCAGCCCACCGTCACCTTGTGGCCGTTGAGCGCGGCGGCGGGGGCGGGGCGGTACTTGCGCAGTTCGGCGACGGCGATGGAACGCTTGTGCACCTCGTCGGGGCCGTCGGCCAGGCGCAGGGTGCGCATGTGCGCGTACATCATCGCGAGCGGGAAGTCGTCGGTGACGCCTCCGCCGCCGTGCACCTGGATGGCGCGGTCGATGATCTTCAGCGCCATCGCCGGGGCGGCGACCTTGATCGCGGCGATCTCCATCCGGGCCTGCTTGTTGCCGACGGTGTCCATCAGATGGGCGGCCTTGAGGGTGAGCAGCCTGGTCATCTCGATCTCGATCCGGGCCTCGGCGATCCAGTCCTGGACGTTGGCGCGCTCGCTGACGGGCTGACCGAACGTGACCCGGCTCGATGCGCGCCGGCACAGCAGTTCGAGGGCCCGCTCGGCCATGCCGATGGCGCGCATGCAGTGGTGGATGCGGCCGGGGCCGAGACGGGCCTGGCTGATCGCGAAGCCCTCGCCCTCACCGGCGAGCACGTCCTTGCTCGGCACCCGTACGTTCTCGAAGGTGATCTCGGCGTGGCCCTCGCGGTCGGCGTAACCGAAGACCGGAAGGTTGCGCACGACGGTCACTCCGGGAGCGTCGATGGGTACCACCATCATCGACTGCTGGCGGTGCGGGGCCGCCGTGGGGTCGGTCTTGCCCATGACGATGAGTACCTTGCAGTTCTTGTGCATCGCGTTGGAGGCGAACCACTTTCGTCCGTTGAGGACGTACTCGTCGCCGTCCCGGACCATGGACAGCTCGATGTTGGTGGCGTCGGAGCTGGCGACGGCGGGTTCGGTCATCGCGAACGCCGAGGCCATCGTGCCGTCGAGCAGCGGGCGCAGGTACTTCTCCTTGTGCTCGTCGGTCCCGAAGAGGGTGAGCACCTCCATGTTGCCCGTGTCGGGCGCGTTGCAATTGCACGCCTCGGAGGCGATGTGGCTGCGGCCCATGATCTCGGCGAGGGGCGCGTACTCGAGGTTGGTCAGGCCCGGACCCCAGTCGGGGTGGGGGTGGAAGAGGTTCCACAGGCCGCGCCGGCGGGCCTCGGCCTTGAGTTCCTCGAGGATCGGGGGCTGGAAGTGCGGGTCCCCGGAGGCGCGCATCTGCTCCTCGTACACCGCCTCGGCGGGGTAGACGTGCTCGTCCATGAAGGCGAGGAGGGTGTCGCGGTACTGCACGGTGCGCTCGGACATTTCGTAGACCGACATGGTCACTCCTGGCGGAAGGGGAGGGGCAGGGCTGGGGATCGCCCGTCGTCGAGGTGCGTCGCGAACAGGATGGTGACGGACGTCTCCTTCTCTGTATAGTTGAACGCGGTTTCAACTTCAAGTTTTGATTCGGCGCGAGTCGCTCCGGCCGCGCGGAGAGGAAGCATCCATGACCGACGACATCAGCACCCTGCCCGTACGACCCACGGGCCTCGACGACCTCCAGGACCTGGTGGGACGGGACATCGGACCGACGGACTGGGTGACCGTGACCCAGGAGCTCGTCAACGCCTTCGCCGAGGTCACCGACGACCACCAGTGGATCCATGTCGATCCCGAACGCGCCGCGACGAGTCCGCTGGGGACGACGATCGCGCACGGTCTGCTCGTGCTCTCGCTGGGGCCGGGCCTGTCCTACAAGCTCATGAGCTTCGACGGGTTCGCCCACGGGCTCAACTACGGCTACGACAAGGTGCGCTTCGTCTCGCCGCTGCCGGTCGGTTCCCGGATCCGGATGCGCATGCAGGTGCTCGGGGCAGAGGCCGCCGGTGGCGGCATCCAGATCCGGACGCTGCAGACGTTCGAGCGGGAGGGGCAGGAGAAGCCGGTCGCGGTGGCCGAATCGCTCGCCCGCGTCGTCGCCTGAGCGGAGTACGGCACAGATGCTGCCGGCCTCCACGAGCGATCGTGGAGGCCGGCAGCACCCGTTCGGTTACCGTGCGTGGGCGATGCCCGGGACGGCCTTCGGGTCGCGGCGCACCGCCGCGGGGTTCGTCTCCTTCAGCATCCACGCCGAGAACAACGTGAGGGTGCCCATGAGGGCCACGAACACCGAGACCAGGGTCGTCGTGCCGGTGTTGGCGATCAGGGCGGTCATGATGAACGGCGTGCCACCGCTGACGGTGACGGCGGCGAGCTGGTAGGCGAGCGACGCGCCGGAGAGCCGGACGTTCGGCTCGAAGAGCTCGCCCAGGTACGCCGCCAGCGGGCCGTAGGTCATGGACTGGAAGATCGAGCCGACCGTGACGGCCACCGCGAACAGAGCGAGGTTCGCGGTATTGACGAGCCAGAAGTAGGGGAATGCCCACAGCACGAGTGCCGCAGCCCCGATCATGATCATCGGCCGGCGTCCGACACGGTCCGAGATCCACCCCGACCACAGGATGAACCCGAGGCCCACCAGCGAGCTGGCCAGCGAGATGGCCAGGATCGAATTGCGGTTCATGCCGAGTTCGGTCGTGCCGTAGCTCAGGACACCGGCGATGCTGATGTAGAACAGCGAGTTCGTCGCGGCGAGCAGTCCGCAGCCCAGCAGGATCTTGCGCCAGTGGGTGCGGATCGCCTCGGCGAGCGGGGCCTGGACGACCTGCTGTTCGGGCCGCTTGGCCGCGACTTCGGCCTGCAGTTCCCGGAATTCGGGGGTGTCCTCCACCCTGGTCTGGATGTAGAGGACGACGGGGAACAGCGCGGCACTGGCGAGGAACGGGATCCGCCAGCCCCAGTCGAGGAACACCTCGTTCGACATCGCGGCCGTCGCCGTGAGGAATGCGACGTTGCCCAGGATGACGCCGCAGGGCACACCCATCTGCCCGAACGTGCCGGCGAAACCTCGACGTTTGGGATCGGCGGACTCGGTGAGCAGCAGGACGATTCCACCCCACTGCCCGCCACAGGCGATGCCCTGCAGGAAACGGAGCGTCACCAGCAGGATCGGGGCGAGAACGCCGATGGCGGCGGCGGAGGGCAGGCAGCCGATCAGGAACGTCGCCAGGCCCATGAGCAGCAGGCAGACCACGACGACGGGTTTGCGGCCGTAGCGGTCACCGAAGTGCCCGGCCACGAGTCCGCCGATGGGCCGGGCGACGAACCCGGCCCAGAAGGTGCTGAAGGACAACAGCGTTCCCATCAGGGGCGAGCTGTCGGGGAAGAACACGTGCGGGAACACCAGCGCCGCGGCGGTGCCGTACAGAAAAAAGTCGTACCACTCGATCGAGCTGCCGATGAGCCCGGCGGCGAGCAGCTTACGATGGGCGCGCGTGTGGTGCGACGTGCCGGCGGTCGTGATGCCGGTCGGACTCACGGATGGCGATGTCACAGATCAATTCCTCCGGTCGGACGGGCCGAGAAACAGCACTCAAACATGAATTCGGGTTCAGGCTGTGGTGCTAGTCTGGGGCATCGGTCATGTGATGTCAATCACGAGCCGGCCTCCCCCCAATATGTCTCTCGACGAAGGGAAACCACTCATGGCCAGTGTTCTCGACCCCGTCCTCGCCCACGCGGACGCGGCGCCGGAACGCATCGCCCTGCGCACGCGGGACGGGCAGCGAAGCTATCGCCGGCTGCGCGACGACGCGCTGCGCTACGGCGCGCTGCTCCGCAGTCGCGGCGTCGCCGCCGGCGACCGGGTACTCCTGCTCGCCCCGTCCGTACCCGAGTTCGTGGTGGCCTACCTCGGTATTCAAGCGGTCGGTGCCGTGGTGGTGCCGGTGAACACCATGTCCACCGCAGCCGAACTGCGCTACGCGCTCGAGGACTCGCGGGCCGTGCTCGCGATCGCCTGGCATGCCGCCTCCGGCTCGGTGACCGAGGCCGCGAACAGCCTCGGTGTGCCGTGGCTGTCGCTGGAGCCGGGCGCGGCGGTCGAGGAGGGGCCCGTCGACCCCGTCGACCGTGCCGACGGTGACATCGCGGCGGTGCTGTACACGTCGGGCACCACTGGCCGCCCGAAGGGGGCTCAGCTCACCGTCTCGAATCTGCTGTCGGCAGGTCGCATTTCGTGCAGATTGTCCGGATCGGGACCCGAGGATCGAGTCGGGACCGGACTGCCGCTGTTCCACATCTTCGGCCAGGCCTCGGTGATGATGTCGGCCTTCACCGCCGGGGCCTCCCTGTCCCTGCTGTCCCCGTTCGATCCGGCGGCGATGCTCGACCTCGTCGTCCGGGACCGGCTGACGGTGGTGTGCGGGGTGCCGACCATGTGGAACGCAATGCTGCATGCCGAATCGCCATACGGGCCAGCAGATTTCGAGGGACTCCGACTGGCGGTGTCCGGGGGAGCGTCGCTTCCGGGGGAAGTGGCCCGCGACTTCGAGCACCGCTTCGGCTGCACCATCCGGGAGGGCTACGGCCTGACCGAGACCACGGCCATGGCGACCTTCTCGTGGGGGGACGTCCCGGCACGCATCGGGTACAGCGGCACCGCGGCCCCGGACATCGAGGTCGAGGTCTACGGGCCGGACGGCGCCGCGTGCGGCCCCGGCGAGGTGGGCGAGGTGTTCGTCCGCGGACCCGTCGTCATGGCCGGGTACTGGCAGCGACCGGCCGACACCGCGGCCGTGCTCGACGACGAGGGCTGGTTCCGCACCGGCGATCTCGGGGAGTTCGACGAGCAGGGCCGGTTGCGCATCGTCGACCGGGTCAAGGACCTCGTCATCCGGGGCGGCTACAACGTGTATCCCAGCGAGGTCGAGGAGGTGCTCTACGAGCATCCGGACGTGGTCGAGGCGGCCGTGGTGGGCGTGCCGGACCGTCACTACGGCGAGGAGATCGCCGCGGTGGTCGTGCTGCGCGACGGCGCCGGCGCCGACGCCGACGCCGAGGGCATCGTGCGCTGGTGCCGGGAACGGTTGTCCGCCTACAAGGCGCCTCGCATCGTCCGCTTCGTGGACGCCCTGCCGAAGGGGGCGTCCGGGAAGATCCTCAAGCGGGCCATCGACCGGGACGAGTTGTCCCGGTTCGTCGTTCGCCGCTCCGAGCCGGCGGTGTGACCGGTGCCGTCCGTGGCCGGGTGCCGTGCCCGGCCACGGACGGCGCGCCGGGCTCAGTACGTATCGCGACGTTCGAAGATCTCGCGCGGGTTGTCGATCAGCATCCGATCGATGTCCGCCTCGCTCACCCCGGCCTCCCGCAGCGCGGGCAGCACGTCGTTGTGCAGGTGCATGTAGCTCCATCGCGGCGTCGCCACGGCGAGCATCTGCGGGTCGAGCCAGTCGTTGAGGGTGGCGTAGTCCTGCGAGAGCAGCATCCGGCCGGCGTAGCCGCGTTCGACCAGCGCCGCGATGGTCTTCACCCGCTGCTCGAAGCCGAGATAGACGTCCACGCCGCAGCGATCCATGCCGATGTACGAGCCGGCGTCCATCAGCGACGTCAGGTAGCCGATGTCGTCGGAATCGCCGCTGTGGCCGACGATCACGCGCGAGAGGTCGACACCCTCCTCGGTGAACAGGCGCTGCATCACCCGTCCCGACTCGGAGTGGGCGTGGGTGTGCACCGTGATCGGCACGCCGGTGCGTCGGTGGGCGACCGCCACGGCCCGGGCCGTGCGCGCGACTCCCGCCGTCAGGCCCGGGGCGTCGATGGCGCACTTGAGCATTCCCGCGCGCACGCCGGAGTCGAGGATGCCCTCTTCGATGTCGCGGACGAAGAAGTCCACCATCGGTTCCGGGCCGCCGAACAGGGTGTCGGGGCCGCGGTAGTGGAAGTAGTGCGGCAGGTCCATGTAGGTGTAGAGACCGGTGGCCACGACGATGTTCATGTCGGTGGCCTCGGCGACCCGTCGGATGAGGTCGATGTTGCGGCCGGTGCCGACCACGGTGAGGTCGACGAACGTGTCGAAACCGGCCGCGTGCACCTCCCGGACGCGAGTGATCGCCTCGGCGACCGCCGCGTCCAGGTCGACGCCGATGTCCCAGTTGCCGTGCAGTTCGGGGGAGAGGACGAACAGGTGCTCGTGCATCAGTGTCCGGCCGAGGCTGCCGCTGTCGACGGTGCCGGTGACGGTGGGGACGGTGGTCATGACGTCTCGCTTCCTACGACCTGAATGAGAATTCAGTTTCGTATCAGATCACGATGAGACGCGCATCACAAGACCCCGAGGCTCGTCAGTCCCGCGGCTGGACCCGCGTCATCGCGAGCACGTCGAGCCTCCGATCCAGCTCCTCTTCACTCAGGCCGTCACCGATCAGGCCCCGGTCGATGACCGCCTGCCGGATGGTCTTCTTCTCCCGCAGCGCCTCTTTCGCGACCGCAGCGGCCTCCTCGTACCCGATCGCCGAGTTCAGCGGCGTCACGATCGAGGGCGACGATTCCGCGAGGGTACGCAGATGTTCGGTGTTCGCCACGAGCCCGTCGACGCACCGCTCGGCGAACAGGCGCGAGACGTTCGCCAGCAGGCGCAGCGACTCGAGCAGATTGCGGGCCATCATCGGGATGTAGACGTTGAGTTCGAACGCACCCGCGGCACCACCCCACGCCACAGCCGCGTCGTTGCCCACGACCTGCGCCGCCACCTGGGTCACCGCCTCGGGCAGCACCGGGTTCACCTTTCCCGGCATGATCGAGCTGCCGGGCTGCAGATCCGGCAGCTGGATCTCGGCGAGACCTGTCAGCGGCCCGGACCCCATCCACCGGATGTCGTTGGCGATCTTCGTCAGCGAGACCGCAATGGTCCGCAACGCCCCGGACGCCTCGACGAGACCGTCCCGGGCGGCCTGCGCCTCGAAGCTGTTCTTCGCCGGGGTCAGCGCCTCCACCCCGGTCGCCCGCACCAGTTCGGCGACGACGCGGGGACCGAACCCCTCGGGTGCGTTCAGGCCCGTCCCGACGGCCGTGCCCCCGATGGCGAGCTCACCCAGCCGCGGCAGGGTCGCCTGCACTCGCTCGATGCCGGCCTCGATCTGCCGGGCGTAGCCACCGAACTCCTGGCCGAGTGTGACCGGCACGGCATCCATCAGGTGCGTCCGCCCGGACTTGACGACCAGTTTCCACTCCTCCGCCTTCGCGGCGAGCGAGGCCCGCAGCTGATCGAGGGCCGGGACGAGATCCTTCACCGCCGACTCGGTGGCGGCGACATGTGTCGCAGTCGGGAAGGTGTCGTTCGACGACTGCGACATGTTGACGTGATCGTTGGGATGTACCGTCACCCCGCGCTGGGCGGCGATGCTCGCGATGACCTCGTTCGCATTCATGTTCGAGCTCGTGCCCGAACCGGTCTGGAACACGTCGATGGGGAACTGGTCGTCGTGCAGGCCCTCGGCGATCTCGGTGGCGGCGGCGACGATCGCATCGGCCTTCTCCGCGTCGAGCACACCCAGATCCTTGTTGACCTGGGCGCACGCCGCCTTGAGCAGACCCATCGCGCGGATCTGGGTGCGCTCGAGGCCGCGACCGGAGATCGGGAAGTTCTCCACGGCCCGCTGGGTCTGAGCGCGCCACAGGGCGTCAGCCGGGACTCGGACCTCGCCCATGGTGTCGTGTTCGATTCGGAACTGCTGCTCGGAATTGTCGGCCATGGCTTCACAGTAGGCGGCGCGAGCGGCAGCGGCGCCCCTTCGGACAGGCAGAGATCCGAAAGGGCGCCACGACCGCGGACCGGGTCACGGCAGGGGAGGAACGGCCCCCGCGACGCCGTGGAAATCGATCGAGGTGAATTCGCTGAGCTTCTTCAGCCGGTGGTACGCCTCGACCATCCGGACGGTGCCGGACTTGCTGCGCATCACGATCGACTGCGTCGTCGCGCCGCCGCCGTAGTAGCGGACACCCTTCACCAGCTCACCGTCGGTGACGCCGGTCGCGCAGAAGAAGATGTTCTCGCCCTTGACCAGATCGGTGGTGGTCAGCACGCGGCCCGGCTCGTGGCCCGCGTCGATCGCCTTCTGCCGCTCCTCGTCGTCCTTCGGCGCCAGGCGACCCTGCAGCGCGCCGCCCATGCACCGCATCGCGGCCGCGGCGATGATGCCCTCCGGGGTGCCGCCGATGCCCAGCAGCATGTCGACACCCGAACCCGGGCGTGCCGCGGCGATCGCGCCGGCGACGTCACCGTCGGAGATCAGCCGGATGCGCGCGCCGGTCGCGCGCACATCGCTGATGAGCTGCGCGTGCCGGGGACGGTCCAGGATCGTGACGGTGATGTCGGAGATCTCCGAGTGCTTCGCCTTCGCGACACGGCTGATGTTCTCGGCGACCGGTGCGGTGATGTCGATGACGTCCGCGGCCTCCGGGCCGACAGCGATCTTGTCCATGTAGAACACGGCGGACGGGTCGAACATGGCGCCGCGCTCGGCGACGGCGAGCACCGCGATGGAGCCGGGCGCGCCCTTCGCCATCAAGGTGGTGCCGTCGATCGGGTCGACCGCCACGTCGCACAGCGGCCCGTCGCCGTTGCCGACCTCCTCGCCGTTGTAGAGCATGGGCGCCTCGTCCTTCTCGCCCTCGCCGATCACGACGACGCCGCGCATGGACACCGAGCTGACCATGTGACGCATGGCGTCGACGGCGGCGCCGTCGCCGCCTTCCTTGTCGCCGCGGCCTACCCAGCGGCCCGCAGCCATCGCCGCGGCCTCGGTGACACGCACCAGCTCGAGGGCGAGATTGCGGTCCGGGGCCTGGCGGCGGGTCGGGGTGCTGGCCGTCATGGGCTACTGCCTCCTGGTGCGGTCGGTCGACGTGGACGCCGACGCGGGACGGCCGTCGAACAGGCGACCGTCGGGTTCCGATGGTTTCGAGTGGTAATTCTCTCATCACCGCCCCGTGAGCGGGGCTCGGACCCGGCCACGTGCGGGTATCGGTGCCGGCGGCTGTCAGACTGGAGACGTGGCCCCCCAGAAACCCCGCATTCTCCACGACACGCGCGACATGGCGTGGTCGCTGATTCCGCTGCTGCTGATCATGGTCGTCATCGCCGCCATCGCCAGCCAGTGCTCCTTCAGCCCCGGCGGCCCCACCGCGGGGCCTGTGCCCAGCTTCGACGTCGACGCGGGCCTGAAGTACGACGCACGCGAGCTGGACTTCCCGATCCGGCAGCCGAAGGTGCCGGAGGACTGGCAGGCGAACTCCGGCAGCCGCAGCATTATCACCGGCGAACAGGGCGGCGACTCGAGCACCGTCGGGTTCATCACCCCGGCCGGCCGGTACGTGCGGTTCACCCAGTCGAACGCGGGGGAGGACGAGCTGGTGCGGTTCGTCGCCGGGGAGCCGCGCACCGCAACCGGGGCGCAGGACATCGCCGGCCGCGACTGGGTGGTCTACGGCGGGCAGGGCGTCGAACCGCTGTGGGTGTCCGACTACGGCGACGTTCGGATCCTCGTCGGTGGTTCCGGCGACGAGGCCGAGTTCCGCGAACTCGCGGCCGCTGCGGGCGCAGCCGAGCCGCTACAGCCCTGACGGGCGAGGCCGCTCACTCCTCGTCGTCGTCCAACTCGTCGTCGTCCACCTCGTCGTCGCTGTGCGCCAGCGCGGCCTCGACACGCTGCCGGGCGCCGGCGAGATGCTCCTCGCAGCGACGCGCGAGCGCCTCGCCCCGCTCCCACAGCGTCAGCGACTCGTCCAGGTCCAGGCCACCCTGTTCGAGCATCTTGACCACGTTGACGAGCTCGTCGCGTGCCCGCTCGTAGCCGAACTCCGCAACGTCGTCGTTCGGGCCGCTCACGGGTGTGTCCTTCGTCTCGCTCATCCGCTCCTCGTCACTTCTCTCGTCCGATGACGGCCGCGCGCACCGCACCGTCGGCAACCCGTACCCGCAGCTGGGTGCCGGGCGGTGCGTCGTCGACCGACCGCAACACCTCCGCGTCCCCGTCCGGGACCATCCGCTGCACCACCGCGTAGCCGCGGGCCAGGGTGGCGGCGGGTCCGAGCGTCCCGAGCCGCGCCCCGAGATGTTCGATCCGGGTGGCCTCGGCGGCGATCGCACGGCCCACATCGCGCCGGGCGCACTGCCGCAGCCGCTCGATCTCCTCGCTCCGCCTGTCGACGGTGCGCAGCGGGTCGGCGAGCACCGGTCGGCTGCGCAGCTGTTCGATCACGTGTTCCTCCCTGCGCACCCAGTTGCGCAGCGCCGCGGCCGCCCGCGCCCGCAGCTCGTCCACCAGGTCCTGCTCGGCCACCGCGTCCGGCACGATCCGTTTCGCCGCGTCCGTGGGGGTGGCCGCCCGCAGATCGGCGACGTAGTCGGAAAGTGGACTGTCGGGTTCGTGCCCGATGGCGCTGACCACCGGCGTCGTGCACCGGACGATCGCGCGGCACAGCGCCTCGTCGGAGAACGGCAGCAGATCCTCCACGCTGCCGCCGCCGCGCGCGAGCACGATCACGTCGACGGACGGGTCCGTGTCGAGTTCCTCGAGCGCATCGAGGATCTGCGGGACCGCGGTGGGCCCCTGGACGGCGGTGTTGCGAATCTCGAATCGGACGGCCGGCCACCGGCGCTGCGCGACGCTGAGCACGTCCCGCTCGGCGGCGCTCGCCCGACCGGTGATCAGACCGATCCGGTGCGGCAGGAACGGCAGTGGCCGTTTGAGCCGCGGGTCGAACAGCCCCTCGGCCGCAAGCAGTGCGCGTAGCCGCTCGATTCGAGCGAGGAGTTCGCCGATTCCGACGGCACGGATCTCGGTGACCCGCAGGGCCAGGGTGCCGCGGCCGGTCCAGAAGGACAGCTTGCCGAACATCACCACCCGGCTGCCCTCGGTGAGCGGCACGGGGGAGTTCTGCACCAGCTGTGGCGAGCACGTCACCGACAGCGACATGTCCGCCGACGGATCCCGCAGCGTGAGGAAGGCGGTGCGGGTGCCGGGACGCACGTTGAGCTGGGTGATCTGTCCCTCCACCCAGACCGAGCCGAGTCGGTCGATCCAGCCGGCGACCTTCTGCGAGACGGTCCGGACCGGCCACGGATGCTCCGCGGAGTTGGACGGGGTGGCCGTGGGCGCGGAGGTCACTTGGTGCTTGCGTTCGCGATCCGGTTGGACAGCATGGTCTCGAACGGGTCGCGCGCGCGGGTGGCGCTTTCGTACTCGAGCAGCGCCCGCAGGTCCTCGACCGACAGGGTGCGCATCCGCGCTCGCAGCTGTGCCAGGGTCAGCGACGGGTAGTCGAGCAGCTCGACGATCTCGGGAAGCTCGGCCCCGGCCGCGCTCCCGGCGGCAGTCTTCTTCGCCGCCTTCTTCGCAGGTGCCTTCGCGGACTTCTTCGCGGGCGCCTTCGCGGACGTGTCACCCTCGCCGCCGGCCGCGGTCGTGCCGGCACTGATCTTGGCGGCGGTGGACTCGGCGGTCGACTCCGCTCCGGCGCGGGGCCCGGACCCCTCCGTCCCGGCGTCGGCCGACGTGCCCGCCTCGGGGCCGGCCGAGACCGGGACCGCCGCCTCGGTGGCTGGTGGCATCGAGTAGAGAGCGAAGCGTCCCGGCGTCGCGGCGGTCGACGGCTCGGCAGTGCCCACCGGCTCGGCGTCCTCGTCGAAGGTGGCCCACGACGGCGCCTCGGCGGGCGCAGCGCCGAGCAGCTCGAACAACTGGTCACCCTTGATCGCGAGCGACGTCATCGTCTGCTGGATCCGCATCGTCGTCTGAAGGATCTGGCTGACCGTGGTCATCGGCAGGGCGACCGCCGTGGACGGCAGCTTGAGGGTCTCTTCGTACGCGGTGACGGCCAGCCCGGCCGCCACCCGCGCCATGAACGGTGGACGGATCATGTGAAACAGACTGCCTCACGTGCCGCCCGATTGGTAGCCGAGGAGGGCCGGCCCCGCGGACGGCCCGTACCCTGGAGACATGTCTGCGCCTGTTCCCCTCGAAGTCGGAATCACTCGGTCGGCCGGTTCACCGGCTGCCGGCAAGCGCGTCCTGCTCGCCGAGCCGCGCGGGTACTGCGCCGGTGTCGACCGAGCCGTCGAAACGGTGGAGAAGGCACTCGAGAAGCACGGTGCCCCCATCTACGTCCGCAAGGAGATCGTCCACAACCGTCACGTGGTCGAGACCCTCGCCGAGCGCGGGGTGGTCTTCGTCGACGAGACCGACGAGGTACCGGAGGGCGCGGTACTCGTGTTCTCGGCCCACGGTGTCTCCCCCGCGGTGCACGCCTCCGCCGCCGAACGCAACCTGCGCACCATCGACGCCACGTGCCCCCTGGTGACGAAGGTGCACCAGGAGGCGAAGCGCTTCGCTCGCGACGACTACGACATCCTGCTCATCGGGCACGAAGGCCACGAGGAGGTGGAGGGCACCGCCGGCGAGGCCCCCGACCACGTCCAGCTCGTCGACGGTCCGGATGCGGTCGACCAGGTCACCGTGCGCGACGAGGCGAAGGTCATCTGGCTCTCGCAGACCACCCTCAGCGTCGACGAGACCATGGAGACGGTCCAGCGGCTGCGCGAGAAGTTCCCGCTGCTGCAGGATCCCCCGAGCGACGACATCTGCTACGCCACCCAGAATCGGCAGGTGGCGGTCAAGGCGATGGCGCCCGAATGCGACCTGGTCATCGTCGTGGGGTCCCGCAATTCGTCGAACTCGGTCCGGCTCGTGGAGGTGGCTCTCGGGGCCGGTGCCCGGGCTGCGCATCTCGTCGACTACGCCCGCGAGGTCGACCCGACCTGGCTCGAAGGAGTCCGCACCGTCGGAATCACCTCCGGCGCGTCGGTGCCGGAGGTCCTCGTGCGCGGCGTGATCGATCTGCTCGCCGAGCACGGTTTCGCCGACGTGCAGTCGGTCACCACAGCCAACGAAACCCTGGTGTTCGCGCTGCCCCGCGAACTTCGCTCCGCGCGTCGCGCGTGATCCGGAGCGGGCTCGGTCAGTCCTCGTACCGGTCCCGGTAGCGCACTCGGGGCTGCCGGTATTCGGGGGTATCCGGGCCAGGAGACCGACGACGGGTGGGCGGGGGCACTTCTTCCCGCTCGTAGGGCCGGTCGGGGCGGGACCGGTGATCGCCGCGACGGTCGTAGTCCCGGCGGGTCTCGGCGGCCCGTCGCGGGGCCGGTTCCGCCCGGCGTGAGGCCGGTTCGGCGCGGTGTGGGGCCGGTTCGGCTCGCCGGGGCCGGTAGGCGACATCAGGTGCCGCGGGTGGCTCGCTTGCGCCCCGACGTGCCGTTTCCGGGGCCGGAGCGGTGGAGCGGCGCCGCACCACCGGGTTGTCGCGCGTGTCCGCAACCTGTCGCACGCTGGCCTTGGTGGAGGCCGGGGGCCGGGCGGCCGCACGGGCGCGACGTCCACGCGCCGGCTTCGTAGCCCCGGCACCGTCGCGGTCCTGCTGCGAGCCGCGTGACGGGGTCCCGGCGGCGCGGGCGCCCCGCCGGCGCGGACGGGCCGGGGCCGGTACCTGCGACCGGCTCAGGAAGATCCGCAGCCCGCCGACGACCAGGACCGCCACCGTGGCGGTGAGCATCACCGGGAACCGGTTCACCAGCGGATACGCCACGTTGAGCGCCAGGTCCTTCAGGCCCCCACCACCGGATTCGACGAGGAACTCCTGCGCGATCGGGACGGCGACAAGGAGCAGTAGCGGCGGCTGCGCCATCGCGGTGAACAGCGCCCGATGCTGCACGGCCGCTACCGCCGCGACGCATCCGAGCACGTAGAACGCGGAGAACGCCGAGCCGAGCTCGTTTCCGCGTGCCGCATCGATGAGGAAGCCGAGCAGGGTCGAGCCCGCCGCGACGAGGACCGCGCCCCACCACGGGACGCCAGGCACAGTGGGCGCCACCGACCGCATGTCGAGCGGCACCGCCGAGCGAGCACGTTGCGTTGCAGACACATGTCGACACTAGACCCATCGGGTCAACTTGCTTCGTCGACAGGACCGTCGGACTCGGAGTTGTCCGTCGGACTCACGCGGCGCGGCCACGCATCGACCGGTCGCACCTCCGGGTGTTCGCCGTCGAAGATCTCCAGTTCGCTCAGCTTGCGGGCCGTCACCCCGACCCGGGACTCCATCGACGCGACGGTCAGGTTGAACGAGTCGACGGCCTTGCCCAGCTGGGACCCGAGCCGGTCGAGGTGCCCGCCGACGACCCCGATCCGCTGATACAGCTCCCGGCCGAGCTGGTGGATCGTCGCGGCCTCCTTCGACAGGGCCTCCTGGCGCCAGGTGTGCGCGATGGTGCGCAGCAGCGCCACCAGGGTGGTGGGGGTGGCCAGGATCACGTTCCGCGCGAACGCGTACTCGAGCAGGTCCGAATCCGCGGCCAGCGCCGCATCGAGGAACGGGTCGCCGGGAACGAACAGCACCACGAACTCGGGCGTCGGATCGAACGATTCCCAGTAGGCCTTCGCCGAGAGCTGGTCGACGTGCGTGCGTACCTGACGGGCATGCCGCACCAGGTGCTGATCGCGTCGAGCAACGTCCTCCTCCTGGGCGGCGTCGAGATAGGCGGCGAACGGCACCTTCGCATCCACGACGATCTGCTTGCCACCGGCGAGATACACCAGCAGATCCGGGCGGACCCCGTCCTTGGTGACCTGGGTGTCGAAGTCGCAGTGCCGCACCATTCCGGCGAGCTCGACCACGCGTTCGAGCTGGATCTCGCCCCATCGTCCGCGCACCTGTGGGGCGCGCAGGGCCGTCACCAGCTGCTGCGTCTGCGTGGAGAGCAGCTGCGAGGCGCGGTGCATGCCTTCGACCTGCTCGGTGAGACCGGCGTACGCGTGTACCCGGTTGCGCTCGACGTGCTCCACCTGCCGGGCGAGCGCCCCCACCGCCTCCTGCAACGGTCCGACGAGACGTGAGACCTGTTCGCCGATCGCGCCCGAATGGCGGCGCGCGGAGTCCTCGCTCACGGCGCCGAGCGCCTGCCGCAGCTGCCCTTCGTTCTCACGCAGAGCCGCGAGTTGGGCCTCCGCCCGCGCGGCGCGGTCGCCGCTGCGGGCGGCGTGCAGCAGCCAGCCGACAACTCCGCCGAGCGCGAGGGCGGCAAGCAACGCCAGTGCCGTGAGTGCCGTCATGGTGCGCATGATGCCCGAGTGGACCGACACGCTCACCCGGACCGGGCGACGGCGTGTCGGTGCGCTGCTCTACGGTCTGACGGCATGCGGATCCTGCACACCTCGGACTGGCACATCGGCCGCACCTTCCACGGTGTGGATCTGTTGTCCGACCAGGCCCAGGCCCTCGCCGCCCTCGCCGACCTCGTCGCCGAGCGGCGGGTCGACGTCGTGGTGGTGGCCGGGGACGTCTACGACCGCTCCATCCCGAGTGCCGACGCCGTCGCGGTGTGCAACGCGGGGCTCGAGGCGATCCGCGCGGCCGGTGCCGTCATCGTCGCGACGTCCGGCAACCACGACTCTCCCGTCCGCCTGGGCGCCGGCGCGGCGTTCGCCGCCGAGGGCGGGTTGCACCTGATCACCCGGGTCTCCCAGATCGACCGGCCCGTCCTGCTCGACGACGCCCACGGCACCGTCGCCTTCTACGGCATCCCCTACCTGGAGCCGGAGATCACCCGCGCCGAGCTGGGTGTGCCCGAGGCCCGCTCGCACGCGGAGATTCTCGGGGCGGCGATGGACCGGGTCCGCGCCGACGCGCGTGCCCGCGACATCCGCGCCGTGGTTCTCGCGCACGCCTTCGTCGTCGGCGCCGAGGCGTCCGGTTCCGAGCGGTCCATCTCGGTCGGCGGCGTCGAGACCGTCCCGGCGTCGGCGTTCGACGGCGTCGACTACGTCGCTCTCGGTCACCTCCACTCCCCGCAGACCGTCGCCGAGCACGTCCGCTACTCCGGTTCGCCCCTGCCGTACTCGTTCGGGGAGCGCACCCACAGCAAAGCCGTGTGGCTCGTCGAGCTGGATGCGGCCGGGCGGGCGGACGTCGAGCGCGTCGACCTGCCTGTCGTGCGGGGCCTGAGTCGTCTCACCGGCGTCCTCGACGATCTGCTCACCGACGACGCGCACGCCGCGGCGGAGGACCACTACGTCTCGGCCGTTCTCACCGACGCCGTGCGGCCCCTCGATGCGATGCGCCGGCTGCAGTCCCGTTTCCCCCGGGCCGTCCACGTCGAGTGGGAACCGCCCGCCGCGACCTCGACCGTCACCTATCGGCAGAAGGTGCGCGGCCGGACCGACCTCGACATCACCCGAGGATTCCTCACCGACGTGCGGTCCGAGCCGTCCGCGCGGGAGCTGCGCTGGGTACAGCAGGCGCTGCGCGACGTCGACCGCGCCGCGGGTGTCGGGACCGAGCAGACCGCCGCACCGGGGGAGGCGTCCGCGTGAGGCTGCACCAGCTGGAGGTCACCGCGTTCGGGCCGTTCGCCGACACCGTGCGGGTGGACTTCGACGAGCTCGGCGCCGACGGACTGTTCCTGCTGCACGGCCGCACCGGCGCCGGCAAGACCTCCATCCTCGATGCGGTGGCGTTCGCCCTGTACGGCACGGTGCCCGGGGCCCGCGCCGACGGGCGCCGGCTGCTGTCGGATCACGCCCCCGCCGGCACCGCACCCCAGGTCGGTCTCGAGGCGACCATCGCCGGCCGGCGGCTGCGGATCGTGCGCAGTCCCGACTACGAGCGGCCGAAGCTGCGCGGTACCGGGACCGTCAAGCAGAACGCCAAGGCGAGCCTGACCTGGCTCGACGGTTCGGGTGAGCACCTCTCGCGGCTGCCCGACATCGCGGAGGCCGTCCGGCGGCTGCTGGGGATGAGCGCCGAGCAGTTCTTCCAGGTCGTGCTGCTGCCCCAGGGCGAGTTCGCGAAGTTCCTGCGCGCCGACAGCGAGGACCGCGGCAAGCTGCTCGAGCGGCTGTTCGACACCACTCGATTCGGTTCCGTCGAGCGCTGGTTCAAGGACCGCCGCAGCGCCGCCGCCACCCGCCTCGAAGAACAGCAGCGCGCCGTCGACCTGCTCCTCGCCAAGGTCAGCGCCGCAGCCGGCCTCGAGGCGGGAGCGGACGCCGAACCGGTCGTGTGGGCGCACCGGCTGCTCGACGACGGCGCCGAGAACCGGGATCTCGCGCTGGCGGCACTCGACCGAGCGCGTGCCGACGACACCCGCGACCGGGCGGCCCTCGCGGAGGCGACCGAGCTGCGACGGTGCCAGGAACGCCGCGCCCGCGCGGTCGCCGAGCTCGCCGAGCTGGATGCCGCGGCCGACGAGCTGCAGTCCCTGACCGCAGAACTCGAGACGGCGCGGCGGGCGGCGTCGGTCGTCGAGATCGCGCGCGACGCGCGCCGCGCCGCCGAAGCCGCCGCCACCGCCCATGCCGCCGCGGTGGACGCCGCCGTGCCCTTGGCCGCCGACCGGGAGGGGCAGGCCCTCGTCGCGGAGCTCGACGGTTCCCCCGCCGACACCGACCGCGGACTGATCCGGCCCCACGAGCAGCGGTGGTCCGCGGAGGTGGTCCGCCTCGACGGCCTGCTCGAGCAGGAGGAGCGCCTGATCCGGCTCGAGACCGACCGCGTCGCTCTGCAACGGCAGCGCCGCGACCTGGTTGTGCGCGCCGAGCGGATCGCCGTGGACCTGGACCAACTTCCGAACCGCCGCGATGCCGCGGAGCAGGCCGCGCGCGCGTCCGAGCAGGCCGCCGCCACCCTGCCCCGACTCGAGGCCGAACTCACGCGGACCAGCGACGCCCTCGCCGCCGCCACCGAGCTCCGGGACCTGGTCCCGCAGCTGCAACGGCTCGAGGACGAGGTCGCCGCCCGCCGCGACGCGCATCTCGACGCGCGCACTGCCCTGCTCGACGTGCGTGAGCGCCGGATCGCCGGGATGGCCGCCGAGTTGGCCACCGATCTGGTCGACGGGCATCCGTGTGTGGTGTGCGGCGCCACCGCCCACCCGTCCCCGGCCCGGCTGGCCCCGGACACCGCGACCAAGACGGACGAGGACGCGGCCCGGGACGCCGAGCAGCGCGCCGCCACGGCACTGACGCGGGCGCAGGCGGCCGTCGCGGATGTCGCCAACACCGTCGCGGTGCTACGGCAGCGCTGCGGCGACGCCGGTCTCGACGAACTCACCGAAGCGCGGGCCGCGGCCGCCGCCGCGCACGCTGCGACGGCGGCCACCGCAGCCGAATGCGAGCACCGTCGCGGCGAGATCGTCCGGCTGCGCCAACTCGACGCCGACCTGCGCGAGCAGGCACGCGCGGTGGATGTCGAGGCCGCCCAGGCCGCGCACCGCGAGGAGAGCGCCGCCGCGGAAGCCGACGAGATCCGTGCCCGCATCACTGTGGCAGCCGGAGGCGAAGACTCCCTCGCCACCCGCCGACATCGGATCGCGGCGCTCGCCGCCGCCGCGGCGAACCTGCTCGACGCCCGGGTTCGGGCCGCGAACGCGGCGACGAGTGCGCGCGAACGTGCCCGGGAGGCGGCCGCAGCCGCGGAACGGGCGGGATTCGGGAGCATCGAGCAGGCCCTGGCAGCCGTCCGTCCCGAGGCGCGCCTGCGTGAGATCGACCAGGCGCTGCGCGCGGCGGCCGACCGGCGCGCGGCGGCGCAGGGCGTGCTCGACGACCCGGACACGGCCCGGGTCGGCGACGACCCGGTGGACCTCGCGGAACCGGAGGCCGCGGTCGCGCGGAGCGCGGCCGCGCTGGCCGCGGCCGTCTCCACAGCCTCCGAGGCCGAGCGCCGCCACGCCGACATCGAGAAGTTCGCGACGCGCCTCGAAGACGAGTACGCGAAGCTGGTGCCGCTGCGGGACGAGCAGGCCGAACTCGCGGCCCTCGCCGAAGTCGTCGCGGGCACCGGGCAGAATGCGCGCAAGATGTCGCTGCGCTCGTACGTGCTCGCGGCTCGCCTCGAGGAGGTCGCCGAATCGGCGTCGGTGCGGTTGCGGCGCATGTCCGGTGGCCGCTACGAATTCGTGCACTCCGATGCGGCAGGCACGCACGGCAAGCGCGGTGGCCTCGGGCTCGACATCCACGACGAGTACACCGGTGTCGTGCGGTCGACGAAGACCCTCTCGGGCGGTGAGTCGTTCCAGGCGTCGCTGGCGCTGGCGCTCGGGCTCGCCGACGTCGTCGCCGCCGAATCCGGGGGGCTGGTGCTCGACACGATGTTCATCGACGAGGGGTTCGGCACGCTCGACGCCGACGCGCTCGACGCGGTCATGGGCGTGCTCGACGAGCTGCGCGCCGGCGGCCGGGTGGTCGGCGTGGTCAGCCACGTCGACGAGATGCGTCAGCGTATCCCCAGCCGCCTGCACGTCGTGCGCGGCCGCACCGGGTCCACGGTGGAGATCGCCGGCTGAGCCCGACCGATCAGGCCGGGCCGGGCTCGGCCGGTGCCGGCGGCAGTGCCGGGGTCTCCTCGGTGGTCTCGAGTTCGTCCGTCGTAGCGCTGCGTTCGTCGATCTGCTCACCGACGTAGCGCAGCACCACCGCGGCGACGGCCGCGACGGGAACGGCCAGGAACGCACCGATGATGCCGAACAGCGACGATCCTGCGGTGACGGCGAGCAGCACCACCACCGCGTGCAGGTGCATGCTGCGCGATTGCAGCACGGGCTGGAGCACGTTCCCCTCGAGCTGCTGCACCGCAATGATGATGACGAGAACGATGACGGCGGTGGTCAGCCCGTTCGCGACGAGCGCCACGAGAACGGCGAGCGCTCCGGCGACGAAGGCACCGACGATCGGGATGAACCCGCCGATGAAAGTGAGGATCGCCAGCACGGGCGCCAGCGGCACCCCGAGGATGACCAGACCCAGGCCGATGAAGAACGCGTCGATGAAACTGACGAGCGCCTGCGTGCGGATGAACCCGCCGAGGGTGTTCCACATCCGGATCAGCACCTCTTCCAGGTGCCGCCCGGCACGACCGCCACCGACGGCGTGCACCCACGGGATGAACCGCGGGCCGTCCTTGATGAAGAAGAACACCAGGACGAGGACCAGGCCGATCGTCACCAGCAGGGAACCGGCCGTGCTGACGCCGGTGAACACGCCGCTGGCGATGGTCGCGCCGCTCTCCTGGACCTTGTCGATCACCACCTGGGTCGCGTTCTCGAGCTGCTCGTCCTTCAGGTTGAACGGCGGGCCCTGCACCCAGTCCAGCACCTTGTTGATGCCGTCGGTGGTCTTGTTCGCGAGTTCCGGTGCCTGCGCCACCACCGACGGGACGATGCCCGCGATGATGCCGCCGACGATCGCGAAGAACAGGAACAGCGTCAGGCCGGCCGCGGCCGCCGGCGGCACGCCGCGCCGCATCATGCCGCGGGTGGGCGGCCACAGCATGGTGGCGACGACGATCGCCAGTGCCACGGGCAGGACGATCACCCACATCTTCTCGATGATCCAGCCGATGACCAGCGCGCCCGCCGCGATTACGACCAGCGCCGCCGACCACTTCGCCAGCGCCAACCCGCCGGAGGCGATCAGCGTGGTGCGGTCCGGTTTCGGTGCCGGTGGCTTCCGCTCGGTGCTCTGCACATCGCTCAACGGACGGTCCTTCCGATGCTCTCGACGCCGCGGATCGGGCTCGTCTGCAATCTACGGGAACCGCGGCTCGCAGGGCGGTTCACCGGCGCGAACACCACGGAACGTGGCAGGCTTCCGGCCATGAAGAAGATCACCGCCGTGCTGGCCGCGAGTGCCGCGGCCGTCGTGCTCGTGTCCTGCAGTTCCGGTGACGACGCGTCGAACGAGTCCGACGCGGCGCGCACGACGATCGGCGGGGCCGCCTCGAGCCTGGCCTCGGCCGCGTCGAGCGTCGCCGAGCGGGCGCGCGGCGCCTTCGACGAGGCTAAGCTCGCGACGTTCGTCGCCGCGTTCCGCACCGGCTACCCCAACCTCGCCGCCGACCGCGACGACGCCTCCATCGAGGCGATCGTCATCGAGACGTGCCCGCTGATCGACTCCGGTGCGAGCGATCAGGAGGTGATCGCCAAGGTCGGCGAGCTGGCCCAGAACGGGGACACCGCGGCCACCGAGGAGCAGGCCGGCCGGATCTCGCAACTCGTCCGTGTCGCCTGCTGACGACCCGGCGGGGGTCGGGCCCGGGTCCGCGACGCGCTGGCAGTCCGAGCGCAGCGCCGACGATTCCCGCGCCTACATCGAGCGGTTCGCCGAACTCGCGCACGCCGGGACGGACCTGCACGGCGAGGCCCGGTTCGTCGACGTGCTCGTCCCGCGCGGCGCGCGGATCCTCGATGCCGGCTGCGGCACGGGCCGCGTCGGACTCGAGCTGGCCCGGCGGGGCCATCGGGTGACCGCGGTCGATCTCGACCCGGTGCTCGTGGAGGAGGCCCGGTCGCACCCGGAGCTGACCGTGCATCTCGCCGACCTGGCGCAGCTGGATCTGCCGGGTCCGAGGTTCGATGCGGTGGTTTCGGCCGGCAACGTGATGGTGTTCCTCGCGCCCGGCTCCGAGCGGGCCGTGCTCGGGCGGATCGCCGCACACCTGCGCCCGGACGGAGTGTTCGTCGCCGGGTTCACCACCGGCACGGCATATCGTCCGTCGCAGTTCGCCGCGGATCTCGCGGCCGTCGGCCTGGTACTCGAGCAGCGTTTCGCCACCTGGGACCTGCGACCGTGGCGCGACGACGCCGAGTGGCTGGTGGCCGTCGCGCGCCGTGCGGTTGGCGGGGGCTCGACCGCGACCCCGTAGAATATCGATTCCGTGAGCCTAACCCTCGGAATCGTCGGTCTTCCCAACGTCGGAAAGTCGACGCTGTTCAACGCGCTGACCAAGAACGAAGTGCTTGCCGCGAACTACCCGTTCGCCACCATCGAGCCGAACGTCGGCGTCGTCGAGCTGCCCGATCCGCGGCTGGAGCGGCTCGCCGAGATCTTCGGGTCGCAGCGCATCCTGCCCGCGACGGTGTCGTTCGTCGACATCGCCGGCATCGTCAAGGGCGCCTCCGAGGGCGCCGGCCTCGGCAACAAGTTCCTCGCCAACATCCGCGAGGCCGACGCCATCTGCCAGGTCGTGCGGGTGTTCGCCGACGACGACGTCGTCCACGTCGACGGCCGTGTCGATCCGCTCGCGGACATCGAGATCATCGAGACGGAGCTGATCCTCGCCGACCTGCAGACTCTGGAGAAGGCCCTGCCGCGCCTCGAGAAGGAGGCGAAGAAGAACAAGGAACTCAAGCCGCAGTTCGACGAGGCCGTCAAGGCCCAGGGCGTGCTGAACGAGGGCAAGACCCTGTTCGCGGCGAAGGACTCGCTCGACTTCGGTCTGCTGCGCGAGCTGAACATGATGACGACCAAGCCGTTCCTCTACGTGTTCAACGCGGACGAATCGGTGCTCACCGACGAGGCGAAGCAGCAGGAGCTCCGTGCGTCCGTCGCGCCGGCCGACTGTGTGTTCCTCGACGCGAAGGTCGAATCCGAGCTGATCGAACTCGAGGCCGACGAGGCTCAGGAGCTGCTCGAGTCCATCGGTCAGACCGAGCCGGGTCTGCACTCGCTCGCCCGCGTCGGCTTCCACACCCTCGGCCTGCAGACCTACCTCACCGCCGGACCGAAAGAGGCCCGGGCCTGGACCATCCCGCAGGGCGCGACCGCCCCGCAGGCCGCCGGTGTCATTCACTCCGACTTCGAGCGGGGCTTCATCAAGGCCGAGGTCGTCTCCTTCGAGGATCTCGACTCGGCCGGGTCGATGGCCGAGGCGAAGGCCCGCGGCAAGGTCCGCATGGAGGGCAAGGACTACGTGATGGCGGACGGCGACGTCGTGGAATTCCGCTTCAACGTCTAGAGGCCACGGCATCGGTGACACCGGTGATTGCTGTGGTCTTCACCGGGTTGCCGATCGCGAAGCCACCGAACCCGACACGCACGGCGCTCAGCGCCTCGGCACGGGTGCCTCGCCCAGGGTCCGGCGGGTGACGAACCTCCGCGGCGTCCCCGACAGCGGATCTCTGAACTCCAGCTCTCGCGCGAGCAATTGGAGTGGGAGGGAATGATCGTCCGGGGCTTCGGGCAGTAGGTCGGGATACCAACGGTCGCCCAGGATCCCGGCGCCGAGCGCTGCCAGATGCACCCGCAACTGGTGCATCCGTCCGGTGCGTGGACGCAGAACCGTATGCAGCACAGCACGTCCGGAGGCGCTCACGCCGGTTCCGCGCACCTCGACCGTCGTCTCGGCGTTGGGTTCACGGAAGTTGTCGACGACCACCCGTAACTCGCCGCGTCGCGCCTCGATGTGGTTGCGGTAGACGAAGGGCAGGGCCCGCCCGGTAAGCGCCGGTGCGTCCGGGTCCCACCCGGGCGGTCGCGCCGACACCGCCTCGTAAACCTTGAAGACCCGCCGCTTTTCGAACAGCGACTGGTACGCGCCACGCGTCGCGGGACGGGCCGAGAACATCACCAGGCCGGCGGTCGGCCGGTCCAGTCGATGGATCGGCGTCAGGTCCGGGTTGTCGAGGCGGGTCCGCAACCGGACGAGCGCGGACTCGCGCAGGTATCGCCCGCCGGGGGTGGTCGGGAGGAAGTGCGGCTTGTCGATCACGACGAGGTCGTCGTCGACATGCAGGATCTCCTCGTGGAACGGCATCGGTTCCTCCACCGGCAGATCGCGGTAGTACCAGACGAACCGATGCGTGCCCAGCGCGGTGCCGCGACCGATGGGACTGCCGTCGGCGCCCACGATCTCGCCGGCGTCGAACCGCCGGTACAGGTCGTCGGCGTCCAGGTGGTCGAACCTCGCGACGACGTACGCGGCGATCGTTGCCCACGGTCCGGACGTCGGGACTCGCAGGCGCGTGGGTCCGACCCCGTTCTTGACGGGGAGCGGGGAGGGCATCGGCACGCCCGTCATCATCCCACCGCCTGCCGGTCGGTCCGTGCCGCGGGTCGGGCCGAGACGTGGGCGGCACTGCCTGGCTCACACGCGATCGCCGGGCCCCGCGACGCGGAACCTGGCGATCTGGTGTGACGGTCGATCAGTGGAGCCCGACGACCTCCTGGGCGATGGCGGCCAGGCGGGTCTGGGCGGCCGACACGACACCGTGCCGGTTCTTGTGGGCCTCCTCGTACGCGACGATCGCGCGCACGTCGGCCGGTTCGGTCAGTTCCTTGACCTCGGCGACCGCCTGGGAGACATTGAGGCTGTCGTAGTCGGCGATCGGAAGTTCCTCGGCGGAGAGGATGCCGGTGGCGCTGCGCGCCGTGTGGATCGCCTGGGCAGTTCCGTCCGCACCTTCGCGGCGGGTGATCCGTTCGGCGGTCTCGAGCGCCGCGTCCCGGCTGGCCGTCAGGGTCTTGGTGGCGACGTCACCGGCATGCGCGCCACGGGCCAGCAATGAACCCAGGGCGGGTCGCGTGGAGCGGGCGGCGTCGATCGCGCGGTCGATGCCGCGCGTGGACCACATCACCGGGATGTTGACGATCCGCACCGCCGCGCCGGCGGCCGCCTGCAGCGGGGTCCGTCGCAGCGCGGCGGGCCCGCCGAGGGCATCCTCGGCCAGAACGGTCGTCAACCACTCCACAGTTGCGCTGTGGGCGGTGATCAGACGATCGGCCAGGCCGACGACCGCGGGGGTCTGGGCGGCCGTGGCGAGGGCCTTGAGATAGCGGGCGCGGTCGAGAAGCTGGTGCTCGAGCGCGAGGTCGCCCAGGAGCGCCTCGTCGAACGGCTGGGCCTGTTCGACCATGGCCTTCACCGCGGCGCCGGCGCGGCCGACGAACGGTCCGATGACGTCGGGCAGGCCGCCCAGTTCGCGGATGGTGCGCTCGATGGCCTCGGCGCGGTCGCGGCCGTTGGCGGCGTTCTCGGTCAGTTCGCGGCGGACGGCCTCGGTGCGGGCCTGGGCGATCCGGGTCTCGGCGACCTGGATCTCGGTGTTGGTCAGGTCGAGCAGTGCTCGCAACTGGGTGAGCAGCGTGGCGGTGTCGGTCTTGGTCATCGTGCGTTCGCTCCTTCGGTCGATGTCATCGATGGGGCTCACCGACGTGACACGAATCGGCTACCCGACCCCTACCGGCGGGTAACGCGATGTGAGGGAGAACACACTCGAAGGGCGCATGACCTGCGGGGTGTCCGGGTCATGCGCCGACGGCAGGGACGGCGAACGGTAGAGCGGCCTATCAGTCCACGCGCGACAGCACCGCGACCAGGAACCCGGACTCGTCGGTGAACGGGCGCAGATCCCAGGTCGAGAGCTTCAGATCCACCGCGAGACCGTTGGCCGCGGCGTCGGCGAAGAACTGCGGGAACTCGTAGCCCCGCTCCGCGCCGAATCCCACGACCGCCCGGCCCGTCGGGGCGAGATGACGGGCGAATCCCGCCAGTACCGCGCCACGAGTGGAGGGCGCCAGGAAAGTCATCACGTTGCCCGCGCAGACGATGACGTCGAAATCCGCCGCGACACCGCGGGCCGGCAGATCCAGTTCGGCGAGGTCGCCGACGAGCCAGGTGGGGCCGGGATGGTCCTGTTCCGCAGCGGCGATCAGGATCGGATCGACGTCGACGCCGACCACCGCGTGACCGGCTCGGTGCAGATAGCCACCGATCCGTCCCGGGCCGCAGCCTGCGTCGAGGACTCGCCCGCCGCGGTCGAGCATGGCATCGACCAGTCGGGCTTCGCCGGCGATGTCCTTACCCTCGGCCGCCATCTTCCGGAACCGCTCGACGTACCAGGTGGAATGCGCGGGGTCGGCCGCGGTGATCTCTTCCCACTGGCTGGGGATGCGATCGCTCATCGTCGTTCCTCCTCGATTCGGCCGTGCGGCGGGCCGCGGTCCCCAGCGGCGCGGGTCGCAGTCACCGTATGCGGTCACCTTAGGCACCCGGGGTGCCGGGCTGTCGAGCGCACCTGCGGGCGTCCCGGCCGCGCAGGCCCGTCCGATGCCTGGTCTCCCGGTTGACATCCATGTGTCCGAAGGCGAACGTGCAGTGGACGAGTCCGGCGGCGCGGCGCGGGTGCGCGAGCCCGGCTCACCTGTCCTCCCCACAGAGGAGTGCGATGTGAAGTCCGACTCCGGGCCCGGCGAGCCTCGCCGATATCGCAGGGGCCGCACCCACCGCGTGGAGAACGTCGTGATGAGCGCCCTGGTGCGGGCCGGCATCGTTCCGCATTCGTACCTGCTGACCACCCGAGGCCGTCGCACCGGCCGCACGCGCGCCAACCCTGTCACTGTCGTCGAGCATGCAGACCGGCGCTGGCTGGTGGCGCCCTACGGTGTGGTGCCGTGGGTGCTCAACGCGCGCGCTGCCGGCCGCGTGGGCCTGACCCGCCGCTTCCGCACCCGCCACTACACGGTCCGGGAGGTGCCGGCGCACGAGGCCGCGCCGGTCCTGCGGAAGTACGTCGGCGTCGCGTCCGCCACCCGGGACTACTTCCGGGCCGGCAAGGATGCCTCGACGGAGGAATTCGAGGCGGAGGCCGACCGCCACCCGGTGTTCGAACTCACCCCCGATCGCACGCCCGGGAACTGAGTGCTCGGGTGCGGTGCGGCGGGTAGACGAGTCGGTCGGCGAGAAATCCGACGGGAACTCGGACTCCGCCCCCGGGCCTGTTATTCGTTCGTGACCGAATGTTGCCGTTCGGTGATCTGAGTGACGGTGGGAACGTCACCCGAAGGGGGAATGCTCGTGCACGGCAGGCTCACGAGCATCAGCAGCAACGGTCGGGTGAGGGCCGTGCGGTGCGCACGAGGTTGGGACGTGACCATGGCGAGCACACCGGCATCCCCCGAGATCTCCGGCGAACGGGCCGCGTCGCTCGTCGAGAGCCCGAAAGTCGGGTGGATCCTGCTCACGCTCTTCGGCGTCGGTGGGGGACTGGTAGCGGCGTCCATCGCCGGATCGCTTCTGATCGGGCTCTCGGTGGTGGTGCTCGTCGGCGGTCTGGCCGCGGTGCTCGTCGCCGCCGTCTGATCCCGGTCCCGGCTGGGGAAGGCCGGGACCGGTCCCTGGCCCGCCTTTGCGGAGCAGGACGGGCGTGCGACGCTGGGCTCATGGTGTTCGTCCTCGCCGACCCCACCCGGCCCGCGGTTCCCGAGACCGTCGGTTTGCAGGTGACGCCCTTCTACGCGCCGGTGCGCCGGCTCGACTCGGGCGCGCTGGCGGCGGTGGAGGTCCAGTTGCGTGGCCCCGCGGGAGGACCGCTCGCCACTGCAGAGTCGCTGCGGGCGGCGGCACGGACGATGAGCGAGAAGCGGCACCTCGACTGCCTCAAGTGGTCCGTCGCGCAGTCGAGACCGATCCGGAACGTTCCCGCGCTGGTGGCGATGGACCTCGAATCGGTCGAGACCCTGGACGTCCCCGACGCGGAAGGTTTGCGGCGCGACGTCGTGGTGATCACCGAGGAGTCCTTGATCGCCAATCCGTCGCGGACGTTGCGTGCGGTGGCCGACGCCCGTCGCAGCGGCAAGGTCGTCGCGGTCGACGACGTCGGGTCGCGTCCGCAGTCCCTGGCCCTGCTGCCGCTCGTCGAACCGGACGTGATCGTCCTGGCCCCGCGGCTGTCGGCTCGTCGCGCGGACGACGCCACGGCCCGTGCCGCGCACGCCGTGGCCGCGCAGGTCGAACGGACCGGTGCGCTCGTGATCGCGGACGGCGTCGACTCGGAACCGTGCCGGCGACGGGCCCTTGCGCTCGGGGCCACCTACGGGCTCGGGGCGCTCTATCCCGCAGTCGACGCCCCGGAACAGCTCGCGGAAGAGAAGGTCGATCCCTTCCCGTCCACCCCCGTCCGCAGCGACCTCGCCGCGGAGGCGAGCACACCCTTCGCGATCGCCACGGAAGGGCGCCGGCCTGTGCACAGCCTCAAGCGCCTCCTGGTCGCGATGAGCACCAGTCTCGAGCAGCAGGCCGGGGCCGCGGGGGCGGAGACCATCGTGCTCGGCACGTTCCAGTACGCGCGGAACTTCAGTGAGCGCACCCGTGCCCGCTGGCAGTACATGGCGGAGCGGATCGCGTACGCCGGCGTGTACGGCGTGGGCCTCGGCCCCTGTGCGGAGGCGGGCATCCACCACGCGTCGCTCGACCCGGACGACCCCCTGGTCGAGGAGTGGAACGTCGTCGTCCTCGGCCCGTACTTCGCGTGCGTCCTGTCGGCCGTGGACCTGCATCGGGGCACCGACGACCTCGATCGCGAGTTCGACTACGTCGTCTCGTACGACCGCGGCACCGTGGTGCGATGTGCCCGTTCGATCCTGGACCGGTTCACCTCGGCGTAGGACGGCTCGGCGCGGGATCGACGAGGACCCCCGGGTTCAGAATGCCCGCCGGGTCGAGAACGGACTTGGCCGCCTGCAGGACCGCGGCGAACGGGTCGGGACGTTGGCGGTCGTACCAGGGCCGGTGATCCCGGCCGATCGCGTGGTGGTGGGTGATCGTGCCGCCGGCGGTCAGCAGCGCCTCCGACACGGCGGCCTTGATGTCGTCCCACTGCGCCACCGTGCTGCCCCACCGGCCCGCGGCGTAGATGCCGAAGTAGGGGGCGGGGCCGTCCGGGTACACGTGGCTGAACCTGCATGCGACCACCCCCGTCGCGCCCGCCCGCCGCAGTGCCTCCTTCGCGGCGTCGTGCACCGCCTCCCGCAGGGTGTCGAATACGTCCCAGGTACAGGAGGTTTCGAAGGTCTCGACGATCATCGACCGGGCGGCCAGGGCGTCGCGCAGGTACGGCATGCGCAGGAACGACGACCGCCACCGCCCCGCGGCGTCCGTGTCGGTCCCGTCCCCGGACGAATGCCGCGGCGGTTCCGGCAGCGTGCCGCCGTGCTCGCGGCACAGTTCGACTGCGCGGTCCGACCACGCGTCCACGGGGTGATCGGCGGACTCGAAGGCGAGCAGGAGGACACCGCCGGGGGACGCCGTGCCCGCGTTGACGAACGCCTCGACGGGGTCCAGCAGCCGGCAGTTGGCGGGCTGCAGCCCCGACTGGGCGACGGCGCGCGTCGCGGCCACCGCCGCGCCGTAGTCGGCGAAGTGCACCGAGGCGTCGGCTCGCCACCGGGGGCGAGGCTGCAGCCGCATCCAGGCCTCGGTCACGATTCCGAGCGTCCCCTCGGAGCCGAGGAACAGGCGATCCGGTGACGGACCCGCTCCCGAGCCGGGCAGGCGCCGCGACTCGCACGGGCCCGCGGGGGTGACGATCCGCATCGACTCGACCAGATCGTCGATGTGGGTGTACCCGGTCGCGAAGTGACCTCCCGAACGCGTCGCCAGCCAGCCACCCAGGGTGGAGAACTCGAAGGACTGCGGGAAGTGGCGCAGCGTCAGACCGGACGGGCGCAGGCCGTCCTCGAGCGCCGGGCCCAGGGTGCCCGCCCCGATGCGGGCCGCCCGGCTCGTGGGGTCGATCTCCCGAACCCCCTCGAGGCCGGTGAGATCCAGGCTCACCACACCGGCGAAGTCGCCGTCCAGTCGCGGCTCGACACCGCCGACGACGGAGCTGCCGCCGCCGAACGGGATCACCGCGACGCGCGCCCGGGCACACCAGTCCAGCACGTCCACGATCTCGGTTTCGCTGCTCGGTCGCACGACGAGGTCGGGCGGATGGCGCAGGTCGCCGAGCAGGTTCCGGACCACGTCCCGGAACGCGCGGCCGTGGGTATGGGCAGCCCGGTCCACCGGGTCGGAGGAACACAGCGGTGCAAGGGAATCGGGCGCGGCGATGCGCGCGGGCGGCAGTCCGAGCGACCGGACGTCGGGTGGTGGGTGGTCCGTCAGGTCGGCGCCGGGCAACAGGGCCGAGGCACGTGCGATCAGCTCCTGCAGTTCCGCGCCGCGTACCGCGTCCTCGACGGTGCCCCAGCCCCACCACGAACGCGTCCGCGTCATGACGCCCGCATCGCGGTACGCGGTCTCACGACGTGGCCTCGGGCGCCGACAGCACGAGGTCGGCGGTGGTGGTGAAGCCCACGGGTCCGCGCGGAGCCCGTCCGGAACGTTCCAGCATCAGATGCGCGGCCCGGCCGGCCAGGCGCAGCGTCGCGATCTGATTGCCGAAGAACGGGCCGGTCGCGCGGGTCCACTCGACCGGCACCGGGGGCACCTCCGACACCCGACCGAGCACGAAGCGCACAGCCCGTTCCATCGCCCGGCTCCACGAGATGCGGAACACCACCCGGACCGCGGCGGGCACATAGTTGTGCAAGGGCGAGCAGGTCAGCTGGTACACCCGGGTCGACATCGGATCCGGGAACCACGCCTGCGCGACGTAGGCGTGGTGCACGTCGCCCGAGAGCACGCAGATCGTGGCGGGCGGACGGCCGGACGGTCCGGTGCAACGGCCCCGGCCGATATCCGCGAAGAGCCGGCCGAGCCGGTCGAACGAGTCGCGGAAGGCCGCCCAGTGTTCGAGGTCCGCGCCGCGGCGGACGATCTCCGCCCAGCGGGCGACCCGTTTTCCGCGCACTCCCGCGGCGAGCCGTTCGTCCCAGGACTCGAGGTCGTGCAGCGCCCGCGGCAGCAGCCACGGCAGTGACGTCCCGACGAGCAGGTGGTCGTAGTCGCCCTGCGTCTGCCGCTCGATCCAGGAGAACTCCGGCTCCGAGACCATCTCGCGACGGCCACCGGCCAGGATCCGGCCGCAGCGCGAGTCGATCACCAGCAACCGGACGTTTCCGAGGTCGCGCCGGAAGGACCACTGGGTGCCCTTCGCGCCGTCGGCCTCCTCGTCCGCGGCCGACGCGAACTCCCGCAGCAGCGGCTCGGCATCCCCGTCGCACTTGCGGACGCGCTGGTACAGCTCGTTGCCCGCGAGTTCGGCGGGGTCGAGGTTGCCGAGGTGCTGGTACACCCAGTACGACGCGAGCGCGCCGACGATGCGTTCCTCCCACCACGAGGTGGCTTCGACCTGGTCGCGCCAGGACTGCGAGGTGTTCCAGTCGTCGTGCACGTCGTGGTCGTCGAAGATCATCGAGGTGGGGACGGTGGACAGCAGCCAGCGCACGTGGGGATCGGACCACGACTCGGCGTAGAGCCAGGTGTACTCCTCGTAGTTGCGGACCTGCGGGCCGGGAGGCTCGTCCAGGTCGTGGTGCTCGCGGAGCCGCGCGAGGGTCTGCTCGGACAGTTCGTCGGCGTAGACCTGGTCGCCGAGGAGCAGCAGCGCGTCGGGCCAGCGGTCCGGTGCCCGGGTCGTCATGCGCTGCGCGTACGCGTCGAGCGCGTCGGCGCCGAGCTTGTCGTCGTTCTCGGTGGCGGCCGTGGTGGCGAACCGGCACGAACCGAAGATCAGTTCGAGGGGGCGGCCGGTGCCGAGGGTGCGGACGACGGACGCCGGGAAGTCGGGAGGCGGCCAGACCGGATGTCCGTCGAGGCGGACCTCGTACGGAGTGGTCGAGCCGGGCTCGAGGTCGTCGATCACCACCAGTGCGTAGTGATGACCGGCAACGGTCCAGGTGTGCTCCCGGTGGCCGAGGATCTCGACGGTGCACGGTCCGGACGTCTCGACCCACACGGTGGCGTCGTGACGACCGACGTGCCGCAGGACCGGACCCAGGACGAGTTCTGTCATGGCGCCACCTACATCGGAATTCGGCTCGGCGTTACAGCCATGCGCACGAGCCTACTGGTGCATGGGTCTGCGCGGTCCGGCTCGGCCGATTCGTCGTGGGGGGTGGTGCCGGGTGCCGATGCGGAGGATCGTGTGGGATGCCGGGTGACCGGCGGACGAGAGCACCGCAAGGGGAACGGAGCGAAGCAGTTGAGTACTCAGCGCAGGTCCGAGGACCCACTGGAGAACATCGACGAGGATACGAAGCGTCGGGCGTCGGAGCAGGCGGAGGAGATGCAGCGCCGGTACGAGCCGGGCGCGCGCCCCACGGTGACGCTGCCCGGAACCGGGGGAACGGTGTCGGGCACGGCGTTCGCCGACCTCGTCGAGTCGGGGACCGACGAGGTCGACGAGGAGGGCGACACCGCCTCCGGTCGTTGAGCCCGCGCCGCGGGCGCCGAGCCCGGTCACGTCCGGGCGAGCAGGGCGTCCAGTGCCGCGTAACTCTGGCCGAGACCCTCGGCCATGCCGGAGTTCAGCATGCCGTCGCGTTCCTCGGAGGTGTGGAACTGCGAGACGGTGACCACGCGGGTGCGGCCGTCGTCGAGGTCTT
This sequence comes from Rhodococcus sp. NS-SX18, assembly GCF_057367935.1. Taxonomy (NCBI): domain Bacteria; kingdom Bacillati; phylum Actinomycetota; class Actinomycetes; order Mycobacteriales; family Nocardiaceae; genus Rhodococcus; species Rhodococcus sp. NS-SX18. Next base: position 1,539,566 of record NZ_CM170633.1, read on the forward strand.
CGAACGTCGCGGTGTCGATGGCGACGTACGCCGGCATGCCGTCCCACTCGAAGGACTGGACGATGCGGTCCTTGGGGGTGATCTCCCGGAATCGTCCTTCGAATCCGTGGGTTTCGCCGTCGCTGTGCTCGACGAACCGCCAGTGTCCACCCCGTTCGAACTCGAAGCGTTCGACGTCGAGGCGGTTGCCCCGGCCCCACCATTGGGCGAGTAGCTCGGGGTCGGTGTAGGCGGCCCAGACGCGGTCGCGGTCGGCGTCGAAGACGCGCTCGACCCGGATCTCCCGCTCGTGAGGAGTCGTGACGGTAAGCGGGGCAGAGGGATTCGTGGTTGTCATGACTTTCCTTTCGTTCGGTCGAGGAACTCCGCAAGGCGGTCCATGCGGCCCTCGATCATCTGCTGGTGGTCGCGGATCCAGTCCGCTTCGTGCTCGAGCCGGTTGGTGCCGAGCCGGCAGTGGCGCACGCGGCCCTTCTTCTCGGTGACGACGAGACCTGCCTCCTCGAGAAGCCGGACGTGTTTGGTGATCCCGGTCGGTGTCATCCGGTACCGGGCGGCCAGGTCGCTGATCGAGGCCGGTCCGGCGCGCAGGTCCTGGAGGATCCCGCGCCGGGTCGGGTCCGACAGCGCCGCGAACGTGGCATCGAGACTCGAATACTGAACCATCAGGTTCAGTGTTGCAGGGCGGCGGAGCCCTGTCAACGGTCCCGGCGGGCCGATACTGTGCAGTTCATGCCGAAGTCCTTCGCGTTCACAACCGAACTGGACCACCACGTCCGGGACGTGCACGCGGTCCTGACCGACGAGCGGTACTGGCTCGACCGGGTGGCGGACCGGGCGAGCGCCACCGCGATCGTCGAGGAACCGCACGGTCCGGGCAGCGTGCGGGTGACTGTCACGGACCGGTCCGAACCGTCGGAGCTGCCATCGATCGTGCGCGGCATGCTCCGCGGGCCGCTGATCGTCGAGCGCACCGACGAATGGGGTCCGCTGGTCGACGACGTGGCCGAGGGGCTGCTGTCCGGAGGAGCCACCGGCCTGCCCGTCGCCCTCGAAGGACGATCCCGGCTGCGGACGAGCCGGACCGGTGGGACGTACGTCGACGTGCAGGGGCAGGTCGTCGTCCGGATCCCGCTCCTCGGCGGCCGGATCGAGTCGATGGTGCACGGGATGGTCCGGCAGATCGTCGAGCACGATCGGATCGCGATCGCGGCGTGGCTGTCGCGCTGACCTGCCCCGACCCGTCCGGCAGCGCGTGACGCGCAGCCGCCGCGGCGAGCGCTGTCGGCGGGGTGTGATAAGCCGGTGCAGGACCGGAACACATCGAGCGACGAGGGGACCCGCGTGCTGACGCTGCACCGCGCCGAGCGCGCCGACACCCTGGCCGCCGCGCTCGCCCAACTGCTCGTCGTGCCGCTCCCCGACCCGTTCGCCCGCGAGATCGTCGCCGTCCCCGCCAAGGGGGTCGAGCGGTGGTTGACGCAGCGACTGTCGACGGTGCTCGGTGGCACCTGCGGTGACGGTGTCGCCGCCAACATCGACCACCCGTCGCCGGCACGGCTGGTGGACGAGGCGCTGGCCGCCGCCACCGGCCGGACGGCGGCGGACGACCCGTGGCACCCCGACCGGATGCTGTGGACGCTGCTCGACGTCGTCGACGACTGCCTCGACGAGCCGTGGTGCACCGTCCTCGCCCGGCATCTCGGCCGCGACGGCGTCGATCACCGCACCGGCCGTCGCTACGCCACCGCCGCCCACCTGGCCGGCCTGTTCCGCAGCTACGCGACGCAACGCCCGGAGATGCTCGTCGACTGGGCCGCCGGCCGCGACACGGACGGCACCGGCCACGGGCTCGCCGAACACCTCCTGTGGCAGGCCCAGCTGTGGCGGCGGCTGCGCGCGCGCCTCGGTGACGACAGCCCGGCGGAGCGGCTCACCGCCGCCTGCACGCGACTGCGCGCCGAGCCGGAGCTCGTGGACTGGCCGGCACGGCTGTCGCTGTTCGGCCTCACCCGGCTCACCGCGGCCCAGTGCGCGGTGCTGTCCGCGGTCGCCGCGAACCGCGATGTGCACCTGTGGATTCCGCATCCGAGTCCGGCCATGTGGGAGGGACAGGCGACCGCGGCGCCGGTTCGTCGTCGCGCCGACGACCGCAGTGCCCTCGCCGTGCAGCACCCCCTCTTGGCGAGCCTGGCCCGGGACGTGCGCGAACTACGCGCGCACCTGGCCGGTCCCGGAGTCGCCGACGTGCACCACCCCGGCGGGACCGGCCCGGACACGCTCCTGGGCCGCCTGCAGGACGACCTCCGAGCCGACCGCCCCCCGGCCCCTTCCGCGGCCGCCGACGGCACGATTCGCATCCACGCCTGTCACGGTCCGGCGCGGCAGGTGGAGGTGCTGCGCGAGTGCCTGCTGCACCTGTTCGCGGACGATCCGAGTCTCGAACCCCGCGACGTGCTCGTCATGTGCCCGGACGTGGAGACCTACGCGCCGCTCGTGCAGGCCGCGTTCGGCCAGGGCGCCGCCGCCCGGCTCGACACCTCCGGGCACCCGGGACACCGGCTGCGGGTGCGCCTCGCCGACCGCGGCCTGCGCCGCACCAACCCGGTGCTGGCGGTCGTGGCGACGCTCGTGGGTCTCGCCGACGCGCGGGTGACCGCCAGCGAGGTCCTCGACCTCGCCGGCGCCGCGCCGGTGCGCCGGCGGTTCGGCTTCGTCGACGACGACCTCGAACGGCTGCAGGAATGGACCGCCGCCGCCGGGGCCAGATGGGGCATCGGCAGAGGACAGCGAAACACTTTCGGCCTCGGGGACTTCCCGCAGAACACGTTCGGCACGGCCCTGGACCGGATCCTCCTCGGCGCGGCCGCCGACGAGTCGCAGAGCGAGTGGCTCGGACTCACGCTCCCGCTCGACGACGTCGAGAGCAACGACATCGACCTGACGGGACGGTTCGCCGAGTACATCGACCGGCTCACGGTGGCACTGCACGGCCTGCGCGGTCCCCAGCCGGCCGCGCAGTGGGCCGACGCCCTCACCCGCGCACTGGATCTGCTGACCGATGTCGATCCCGCCGACGCCTGGCAGCTCGCCCAGGCCCACCGGGAACTCGCGGCCGCCGTCGAGCACGCCGGGCCGGCGCCGCTGCGGCTGGCCGATGTGCGGGCCATGCTGACGGCCCGGCTCGCGGCCCGCCCGACGCGCGCGAACTTCCGGACCGGCGAGCTGACCGTGTGCACGATGGTGCCGATGCGGTCGGTGCCGCACCGGGTCGTGGTCCTGCTCGGCCTCGACGACGACAACTTCCCCCGCTCCGCGCACATCGACGGTGACGACGTGCTGGCAGTGAATCCGTGCCTGGGGGAACGTGATCCGCGCAGCGAGGATCGACAGTTGCTGCTCGACGCCGTCATGTCGGCGGGGGAGACGCTGCTGCTGTTCTACACCGGTGCGGACCCGGTCACCGGTGCCCGCCGCCCCCCGGCGATCCCGCTCAGCGAACTGCGCGACGTGGTCGAGACGATGGTCGGTCCCGACGGCATGGCCGACGTCCTCACCCGGCATCCGTTGCAGCCGTTCGATCCGCGTAACTTCCGGCCCGATCGCCCGCTGAGCTTCGACCGGGCCGCACTCGCGGGAGCGCGTGCCGCGCAGCATCCGGCGAAGCAGCGTCCCGGCGTGCTGCAGCGGCCGCTCGCGCCCGCCGCACGCACCGACGTCGACCTCGCCGACCTCGTCGCGTTCGTCACCCACCCCACCCAGGCGTTCCTGCGGCAGCGCCTCGGGGTGCGGGTGCCCGACCGCGACGAGGACATCGCCGACGCCCTCGATGTCGGCCTCGACCCGCTCGCCCGGTGGGATCTCGGCGACCGCATGCTCGAGGCGCTGCTCGCGGGCACGGACCCCGCGGACTTCCGGGCCGCCGAATGGCGGCGCGGCACCCTGCCGCCGTACCGGCTCGGTGAACTCGCGCTCGACGACGTCGCCGCCACCGTGGACACCCTGGTGGCGGTGTGCCGGCCGATCTACACCGGACCGGCCGACACCGTCGACGTGAACGTCGACCTCGGCGACGGCCGGCGCCTGACCGGTACGGTCGGCGGCGTCCACGGCGCCGTCGTCGCCCGCAGCACCTTCTCCCGCCTGGCGCCGAAACACCGCCTCATCGCCTGGGTGCACCTGCTCGCCGTCGCCGCGTCGGACCGGCCGGGACAGTGGCAGGCGATCACCACCGGCCGGGGGCGGTTCCGCAGCACCCCGGCCTGGCGGTCCACGATCAACGCCCCGGCCGACGCCGTGGAGCAGCTCGCCCGGCTCGTGGACCTGCGCGACCGCGGGTTGCACGAACCGCTGCCGATCGCCACCGCCGCCGCCGCGGAGTACGCCGAGCGCCGCCACCGCGGCGACTCCGTCGAGATGGGACTCGACGCCGCCGCCCAGGAGTTCGGCTCCACCTACGGCGAACGCACCGACCGCCACCTCACCTACCTGCACGGCCCCGGGGTGGCGCTGCGGGACCTGACGGCCGTCGCCGCCCGCGACGACGAGCAGACGTGGCACGGCGAGCCGACCCGTTTCGGCGCTCTCGCGCGCCGCCTCTGGGAGCCCTTGCTGTCCAACGAGATCCAGGGGCGCCCGTGACCCGAACCGTGTCCGAGTTCGACCTGCTGGGAACGCTCCCCACGGGCACCACCGTGCTCGAGGCCAGCGCGGGAACCGGCAAGACCTACGCCCTCGTCGGCCTGGCCACCCGGTTCGTCGCCGAGGGCACAGCGGAGTTGTCGCAGCTGCTGCTGGTGACGTTCAGCCGCGCCGCTACGCAGGAACTGCGCGAACGCACCCGGGACCGGTTCGCCGCCGCCGCGCGGGCGCTGGCCGACCCGGACTCCGCCCGCCGCCATCCCGACGAGCTGATCCGGCACCTCGCCGACGGCGACGTGACCACGCACCGGCGCCGGCTGCTGCGCGCCCTGTCCGACTTCGATGCCGCCACCATCGCCACCACGCACGGATTCTGCCAGCGCATGCTCGACGAGCTCGGCATCGCCGGCGAACGCGATTCCGCCGCGGTACTCGTCGAGGACGTCGAAGACCTGACCGCCGAGGTCGTCGCAGACCTGTACCTGCGCCGGTACGGCCGCGCGGACGCGGCACCGATCTCGCACGCGGAGGCCGCGGAAGCCGCGCGTGCCGCAATCTTCGACCCGCAGGCCACGCTCGCCCCCGAGGGTGCCGACGGCACGCCCGCGGGTGAACGCGTCGAGTTCGCCCGGGCCGTGCGGGCCGAAGTCGACCGCCGCAAACGCCTCGCGGGTCTGCGGGACTACGACGACCAGCTCTCGCTGCTGCACGCGGTGCTGACCGATCCCGAGCACGGCGAGGCCGCGTGCCACCGCATCGGCTCCCGGTTCCGGGTCGTGCTCGTCGACGAATTCCAGGACACCGACCCGTTGCAGTGGGAGATCCTGCGCAGCGCCTTCCACCGCCGCACGACCCTCGTCCTCGTCGGCGACCCGAAACAGGCCATCTACGCGTTCCGCGGCGCCGAGGTGCTCAGTTACCTCGGCGCAATGGAGTTCGCCGACGAGCACCAGGAACTGGTCCGCAACTGGCGCAGCGACGGGAACCTGCTCGCGGCCCTCGATCACCTGTACGGCGGTGCGGCCCTGGGGGACCCGCGGATCGTCGCGCATCGGGTCGAGGCTGCGCAGCCGCCGTCCCGGATCGCCGGCGCAGTGCCGCTGCGGCTGCGGCACCTGCCGCGTGCCGGGGCCGGCCCGTGCGGCGCCTCCGGTTTCCCGAAGGCCCCGGCGTTGCAGGCACGGGTGGCACGCGACGTCGCGGCCGACATCGCGGCGCTGCTCGGGGGTGAGGTCACGGTCGACCTCGGCGTCGGCCGGCGATCCGTCGAACCCGGCGACGTCGCAGTCCTGGTCCGGACCAACGCGCAGGTCGCCCTCGTGCACCGTGCCCTCACCGGCGCCGGGATCCCGGCCGTGCTCGCGGGAGGAACCAGCGTCTTCGCGACCCCCGCCGCGCAGGAATGGCTGCGGGTGCTGCAGGCGCTCGAGCAGCCGCACCGCCCCGACCGGGTACGTCTGGCCGCCCTGACCTCCCTGATGGGGCACACCGCCGTGGATGTCGACACCCGGGGCGACGAGCTCGTGGCCGCGCTCGGCACCCTGCTGCGCGAGCTGGACCTCGTGTTCGAGCGATCCGGCTTCGCCGCCCTCTTCGAGCGCCTCGCCGCGTCCTGCGCCCTCGAGCCGCGGCTGCTGGGCTGGCCGGGCGGTGAACGGGAACTGACCGATCTGCGGCACCTGGCGCAGCTGCTCGACGAGACCGCGGCGGCCGGGGCGCTCGGTGTCACCGCCCTGACCCGCTGGCTGACCGAACGGATCGCCGAGGCGGGCACGGCCCGCGCCGACCGCAGCCGCCGGCTCGACAGCGACGCCGCCGCGGTACAGGTGCTGACCGTCCACGCCAGCAAGGGACTCGAATTTCCCGTGGTCTACGTGCCGTTCGCGTGGGAGTCGGGCGTGCGGCCGAAACCCGACCGGCTCCTGCTCCACGACGACTCCGGGCGCCGGATCCTCGACGTCGGCGGGGAGGGCAGCCCCGGGTACGGCGACCGTCGCCGGCGCCACGACGACGAGGTGGCCGGGGAGGAACTGCGGCTGCTGTACGTCGCGCTGACCCGCGCACGCTGTCACCTGGTGCTGTGGTGGGCGCCCGGGTACGGCACCCCCGGCGCCCCGCTGCACCGCCTGCTGTTCGGCCGGGCACCCGGCACGTCCGACATCGCTCCCAAGGCACGCGTGCCCGAGGACCCGATCGTGGCGCAGCAACTCGACGCGTGGGCCGACCGCGCTGCCGGATCGGTGTCCGTCGAGGCCGTCGGATCGGCGCCGATCCCCACCGTCACGTGGGTGCGTCCGCGTGAGACCGTCGTGGACCTCGAGGCGGCACGCTTCGACCGCGAGCTCGACGACGCCTGGCGGCGCACCTCGTACACCGCCCTCACCGCCGCCGCCCACGACGAACCCCAGGTGCGTGCGGAGACGGAGCAGCCGGTGCCCGTCGACGAACCGGAGGAACCGCCGCTGCTGCCGGCCGACGTGCCGAGTGACGGCATCGTGTCCCCGATGAACGCCCTGCCCGGCGGGGCGGTGTTCGGCACACTCGTGCACGCGGTGCTCGAAGTCGTCGACACCGCTGCCGCCGACCTCGGCGCGGAACTGCTGCGCTGTTGCCGCGACACCGTCGCCGAACAGTTCTCCGACGTCGACCCCGAGGAGCTGGCGACGGCACTGCTGCCGGTCCTGCGTACCCCGCTCGGCGGGGACGCGGGCACTCTCGCCGACATCGCCCCGGCCGACCGCCTCGCCGAACTCGACTTCGAGCTGCCCCTCGCCGGTGGGGACGATCCGGTCGCCACCACCGTCACCCTCGACGGTGTCGCCCGGTTGCTGCGTGCGCACCTGCCCGCCGACGACCCGTTCGTCTCCTACGCCGATCTCGTCGCAACTCTCGAGCCCACCCCGCTGCGCGGCTATCTCACCGGCAGCATCGATTCGGTGCTGCGGATCCACGGCACCGAGCCGCGGTTCGTGATCGTCGACTACAAGACGAACCGCCTCGGACCGGAGGAACTCACCACCGCCCACTACACCCGGGACCGGATGGCGCAGGAGATGCTGCGCGCCCACTATCCGATGCAGGCGCTGCTGTACGCCGCCGCCCTGCACCGGTACCTGCGGTGGCGGCTGCCCGGCTACGACCCGGCCGTGCATCTCGGCGGCGTGCAGTACCTGTTCGTGCGCGGCATGGTCGGTCCGGAGACCCCGGCGGGCTGCGGCGTGTTCGACTGGACGCCGCCGCCCGCTCTCGTCGTCGCACTGTCCGATCTGTTGGCAGGCAAGGAGATTCCGTGACCGACGCCCAGGTGGCCCAGCGCGGCAAGGGTGCTCTGCGGGCCTTCAACGAGGCCGGGGTGCTCGCGGCCGCCGACGTGCACGTCGCGCTGCGGCTCGCTCAGCTGGCGGGGGAGACCGCCGAGGAGGTACACCTCGCCACCGCGCTGGCCGTGCGCGCCGTGCGCGCCGGTTCGGTGTGCCTGGACCTGACCCGGCTGCGGGAGATCACCGTCGACGAGTCCGCCGAGGTGGATCTCGCGGCGCTGCCGTGGCCGGACGACGACGCCGTCGTCGCCGGCCTGCGGCGCAGCCCACTCGTCGTCGGCGGCGACCGCGGCCCGCTGCGTCCGCTGTGCCTGGTCGAGACCGCCGACGGTCCGCTGCTGTACCTCGACCGCTATTTCCGTCAGGAGGAAACGGTCCGGCGGATCCTCGACGCCCGTGGGCTCGGTCATCCCGTCGTCGACGAGGCGGCGCTCGAGCGGGGACTGCGCGAGCTGTTCCGCGACCAGCACGATCCCGGTCGCCCGTCCGCCGCCCCGGACCGGCAGCGCATCGCCGCGGCGCTGGCCGCCACCGGGTGGACTACGGTCATCGCGGGTGGGCCGGGCACCGGCAAGACCCACACCGTCGCCCGGATACTCGCGCTGCTGACCGCGCTGCACGGCCCCGCCCTGCGGATCGGGTTGGCCGCGCCCACCGGCAAGGCCGCGGCCCGGCTGCAGGAATCCGTCCGCGAGCAGGCCGGGCCGCTGGGGCTGCGCGCCGATCTGTCCGCGATGACCCTGCACCGCATGCTCGGTTGGCAGCGCGGCCGCACCAGGTACCGCTACCACGCCGGCAACCACCTGCCCTACGACGTCGTGGTCGTCGACGAGACGTCGATGGTGTCGCTGACCATGATGTGCCGGCTGCTCGAGGCCGTCCGTTCCGGGACCCGGCTGATCCTGGTGGGCGATCCGGACCAGCTGACGTCGGTCGATGCCGGCGCCGTCCTGGCCGACCTCGTCGCCCGTCCCGTGACCGCGGCGGGAAACCCGGTCCTCGGGCGCGTCGTCGGACCCGACCTCGACGCCGGCGACGACCCCGCCGAGGCGTCGCTCTCACCGGGGGAGCGGAACCGGCTGCGCGGCGGCGTGATCCGGCTCAGCCGCGGCCGGCGGTTCGGCGGCGACATCGCGCACCTGGCCGTCGCCGTGCGGGAAGGTGACGCCGACGCGGTCATGCGGATCCTCGACGGCGGTGGCGCCGAGGTGTCCTTCCACGCCCCGGACGACCTCGGGGCCCTGCGCCGCGACGTCGTCTCCACCGCCGCGACGGTCACCGCCGCCGCCGTCGCGGGCGACGACGTGACCGCCCTCGAGAAGTTCGAGACGCACCGCCTGCTGTGCGCACACCGCGAGGGTCCCTACGGTGTGCAGTGGTGGGCGCGCCGGGCGATGGAGTGGATCGCCGCCGACACCGGCCGGCGGCTCGACACCGAGCGCTGGTATCCGGGTCAGCCGCTGCTCGTCACCGCCAATGATCACGAGACGCGCATCTACAACGGCGACACGGGCGTCGTGGTCGTCGACGCGGACGGTGAACCCGTTGCGGCGTTCGCCCGCGGCAAGGAACCGTTCCGGCTCCACCCCAGTCGGCTGTCGGCCGTGCAGACCGTGTACGCCATGACGATCCACCGCAGCCAGGGCAGCCAGTACGGCACGGTCTCGGTGATCCTGCCCCCGCCCGAATCCTCGTTGCTGACCCGCGAATTGCTGTACACCGCGATCACGCGGGCGCGTGGTCACGTGCGCCTGATCGGCACCGAGGAGGCGGTCCGTGCCGGGGTCGAGCGGCGGGTGCTGCGAGCCAGCGGACTGCGCCGGCAGCCGCGCGCCTGACCCCCGCACGGCGTGGCCGAATGTCACATCGGTTCGATCGGATCGAAGCGATGTGACATCGGGTCGACGGGTGCGCGGTGGCCGACGAGGTGCCGGACGACGTACCCGGCGTCCGCGCCGGCCCCGCCGACGAGCATCGACCGGAACGACGACTGGAAGCACAGCCCGGTGAAGTACAGGCCGGGGACGGTGGTCACCACCCCGCGCTCCTCGAGCGGCCAGCCGTCCGGGCCGAGCGCAGGCAGGTCGATCCAGTCGTAGACCTGCCGGAAGCCGGTGCACCACAACACGTTCGTCACATCGAGGACGCGCCCGCCGGCGAGGACCAGACGCCCGTCGACGACCCCGGTGACCCGTTCGGTGATGCGTTCGACGCCGAGCTCCGCGAGATCCTCCCGCTTGACCCGCAGCAGGGGTGCGCCGTGCCGGCGTTCGTGCTCCCGCACCTTCCGGCCGAGGGGGGTGCGTACGGAGAGCACGTGGCCCCACACGAACCACAGGACCGGGAACAGCACCCGCATCCGGCGGCTCTCGATCCGCACCGGGAGCTGCCCGGTGTCGCGGCCGCACAGGATCGTCGGATGGGACGTCGCCACCTCGTATGCGAGGTCGCCGCCGGAGTGGGAGGCGCCCACCACGAGCACCGGGCCGTCGGTCAGCTGCGTCGGATTGCGGTACTCGCTCGAGTGCAGCTGCACGATCCGTGGGTCCAGTTCGGCTGCGAACTCCGGGATGCTCGGGGTGCGGCCGAACGTGCCGGTCGCGACGACGACGTTGCCGGCCTCGATCCGCGTGTCCCCGCAGTCGAGGAGGAAGCGGTCGCCGTCGCGCGACAACCGCCGCACCCGGGTGCCGCCCGCCACGGGCAGATCGAACCGCGCGGCGTACGCCTCGAGGTAGTCGGCGACGTCGTCCTTCGTCGGGAACCGGTGCGGATCGCCGGGGAACGGCATGCCGGGCAGGCCGTCGTATCCGGCGGGACTGTACAGGCGCAGCGAATCCCAGTGGCTGCGCCAGTTGTCGCCGATCCGACGGTTCGCGTCGACGATCAAAAAGGGGCGGCCGTGCCGGGCGAGGTGGTAGCCGACGGACAGACCCGCCTGGCCTGCGCCGATCACGACGGTGTCGATCTGTCGGGGTGCGCTGTCGGTGGTCATCGGAAACTCCGGGGCTCGAGGGGGCTGTGCGGACGACGCTAGGCGCCGGCGCCGCCGGCCGCGTCGGGCGAAGTGTGTAGCCGGCCGCGCATCCGGATGGGTAGTTCTGTGCAGCTCAGAGCAGGTGGTGCTCGTACGCGTAGGCCGTCGCGGCCGCCCGGGACTGCACGTCGAGCTTGGTGAAGATGTTGCTCAGGTGCCGCGCCACGGTCTTCTCGCTCAGCACCAGATCCCGGGCCACGGCCCGGTTGGTCTTCCCCGTCGCGACCGCCCGCAGCACCTCGACCTCGCGCGGGGTCAGCCGGCCCCGCCCGACCGGCCGCGCCGGAATTCGTGCGAGGTCCCGCAGGTCCGGCTCGGCGTGCAGGTCCCGGAACGTCGCCGCCGCGGCCTCGTACTCGAGCCGCGCCGTCTCGGCGTCACCGAGCGCGTCACAGCAGCGGCCCTGCAGCACCCGCACCCGAGCGCATTCGTAGGGCGCCTCGAACTCGCGCCAGAGTCCGCACGAGCGGCGCAGCCGCTCGAGTGCGGCACGCGGTGCCCCCTCGGCGAGCAGGACGGCGCCGGTGACCTGCTCGGCCATCGCGCTCAACGCCGGAGCGGCCTGGTCGCGGGCCAGCGCCGCGAGTTCGTCGGCGCTGCGGCGCGCGGCCGCGACGTCGCCGACGGTGAGAGCGATCTCCACGTGACCGGCGAGCATCCGCGGGCGGTGGAGGGGTGAGGATTCGCCGAGCGCCCGCCGGATCCCGGCGAGCGCCGCGTCGGTGTCACCCTGGCGCAGACGCAACAGCGCCATACCCGGCTGGATCTCGCGGCCCAGCCGGCCGGCATGGCGGTAGGCCTCCTCGGCCTCGTCGAACTCGCCGCGCAACCGGTGCAGTTCACCCTGCTCGTACCGGGCCATGCCGACGGCCGGTTGCCCCGGCGGGTCCGACAGCCGCCGGAACGCGAGCCGGGCCAGCTCCATGGCCTCCGCCCAGGCGCCCTCGAGTTGCAGGATCTCCGCGCGGTGCACGAGACACTGTCCACGGAAGGGGACGAGGCCGGGCTGGGCGTCGCACCAGCGGCCGAGTGCCCGCGTCCATTCCCGGGCCCGTTGCAGCTGGTAGGTACCCTGGCAGGCCTCGATCGCCGCGCAGTACACCAGACCGGCGACGACCGGGGAGACCTCGTCGAGGGTCACGCCGACCATCACCTCGTCCAGCGCGGCGAGACCGCCGGTGACATCGCCGAGCAGGATGCGGCACTGCCCGAGGCCGAGGGTGCCCAACGCGACGAGGTCGGCGTCGCAGCAGGACCGGCCGATCTCCTGGGCGGCGGTGAATGCGGGCAGCGCGTCGGCCGGACGATTCGCATGCATGTCCTGCACCGCCGCCGGCAGCATCAGGAACCCGCGCGTTGCGCAGTCCGGGCGGCCGGGCTCGGTCAGGTGCTGCGCGCGGGCGAGCCAACCGCCGGCGCGCGCCACTTCGCCACGGTTCATCAGCAGGAAGCAGAGCCAGAACGCGCTGCGTCCGGCGCGTTCGGGGTCGTCGGCCTCGACGTGCGCCCGGAACGCCCGTTCGTACAGCGTCACGCAGTCGTCGTCCCGGCCGACGAGGTACGCGGACCGGGCGAACAGATCGAGATCGTCGGCGGTGAGGGGCTCGTGCGCGTCGGCGGCGCGGAACCTGTCGAACGCCCGCGTCCAGTCGCGCGCGTGGAACGCTGCCCGCGCGTGGCCGAGCACCGTCGTCGGGCCCATCCTCGCTCCCTGCGGCGACCGAGCGTGCACCGAGTGGTTGCCTGCGATCCTACGCCCACCGGCCCCCGATTCCGGGTGCGCAGCGAGAGATCAGTCCGGCAGGCGGGGCCGGGTACGGACCGGTGCCAGGCCGGAGACGAGGACGACGGCGGTGATCGTGCCGGCGGCCATGATCGCGGCGAGGACGACGATCTGGAAGCGTCCTGCCTCGAGCGGCGAGACACCGCCGAAGATCGCGCCGACGAAGGCGCCCGGCAGCGTCACCAGCCCGGTGGTCTTGGTCTGGTCGGTCGACGGGATCAACGCCGAGTGGACGGCGAGGCGCGTGAGCTCGCGGGTGGACTGCCGCGGCGTCGCACCGAGCGCCAGCCAGCCCTCGACGGTGTCCCAGTTGTCCCCGGTCAGCTCTGTGAAGCGACGCCCGGTGAGGGTCGCGACGGTCATCGCGTTGCCGACGACGATGCCGCCGATGGCCAGCACGTACCGAGGGGAGAACTCGATGGTGCCGGTGACGAAGACGATCGTGAGGGTCACGGCGATCCCGAGTGCCATCGCACCGGACACCAGGGCCACGTGCTGCGGGCTCCAGCCGATCCGGCGCGAGGCGGTCAGAGCGGCCACCGTGAACATGACGAGCAGGGCGGCACCCACCCAGATCGGATTCGTGATCACCCCGGACAGGACCACGCTGATCAGGGCCAGCTGCACGGCGCCCCGCAGCACCGCGAGCGCCGGCGCGAAGTGGTGCGGGGCGCGGTAGCCCCACAGCACCGCGGTCGTCACCCCGACGAGCAGTGCCAGCCCCACGAGGGTCGGTGCCAGCTCGGACGACCAGGTCACCCTGCGGAGCGTATCCGCCCGGGGCGGGAGGTGACCGAATGTGACATGCGTTCGATCGAATCGAACCGATGTGACATTCGGCCCACCGCCAGCGGGTTCAGCGGATCAGATTCCCGAGGTCCACGGGGATCTGCGCGCCGGTGATGTACTTCGCCTCGTCGGAGCACACCCACGCGACGACGGCAGCGACGTCCTCGGGCTGCAGGATCTCGTAGGGCAGGGAGTTCATGTAGATCGGGCCGAGGGTGCTCGCGTACTTCGCGATGAGCGGATGCAGGTCGTCGACCTTCATGCCGGTCTCCACACCGGCCGGGTGCACGGTGTTGACCCGGATCCGGTGCTCGCCCAATTCGTTCGCCATCGTCTTCGCCAGGCCGGTGATGCCGTGCTTGGTGGCGACGTAGTGACCCGTGAAGGGGGTGCCCTTCAGGCCCGAGACGGAGCTGGTGAAGACGACCGCTCCGCCCTCGCCCTGCTCGATCAGATGGGGCACGGCCGCTTTCGCGGTGTGGAACACGCCGGTGAGGTTGACGTCGACGGTCTCCCGCCACTGCGCGAGGGTGATCTCCCAGGACAGTGCGCCCGAGCAGATGCCGGCGTTCGCGACCACCACGTCGAGGCGGCCGAGCTGCTCGACGCCGTCGGCCAGGGCCCGCGACAGTGCGTCGAAGTCCCGCACGTCCGCGGTCGTGGCGACGATGCGACGGCCCGTCTTCTCGACCAGACGCACCGTCTCCGCGAGATCCTCTTCCGTCGCGCCCGGGTAGGCGGTCGAGGCGAAGTCGGTGCACGCGTCGATCGCGATGATGTCGGCGCCCTCGCTGGCGAACTGCACGGCTTCGGCGCGGCCCTGACCGCGCGCCGCGCCGGTGACGAAGGCGACCTTCTTCTCGAAACGGCCGGCGGTCTCCATGTTTGCCTCCTCGGTGTCGGACGCGGATTCTCCCGGCTCGAAACGGGGACGGTACCGCGGTTTCCGCTCACCGGGACTGCGACCCGGGAAGGCGCACGGTGCCGCGCGCCCGAGCGGGCGCGGCGTTCGGTTACCCACTGGTAACAGAGCGAATGTTCTGTTACGGTCCCGCTGTGCCCCGTCCCCGCATCCACGACCTCGACGAGGTTCTCGACGTCACCGAGAACCTGGTGGTGGCCGGGGGTGCGAGCGCCGTGACGCTGCGCGCGGTCGCCGCGGCCACCGGGATGTCGAACGGGGCTCTGTACCACGCCTTCGGCTCACGTGGTGGTCTGGTCGGCCGGGCCTGGTTGCGCGCGGCCCACCGCTTCCTCGACCTGCAGCGCGCGGCGGTCGACGAGGTTCTCGGCTCCGCGTCGACGCCGGACCGGGGGATCGACGCCGTCGTCGCCGCCGCCGATGCCCCTGCGGCGTTCGCCGCCCGGTTCCCCGAGTCCTCATGTCTCCTGCTCACCGTCCGGCGCGAGGAGTTGCTCGGGTCCGACCCGCCGGCGGACGTCGCCGCGGAGCTGAGCCGGCTCGATTCGATTCTGGTCGCGCTGCTCGTCCGCCTGTCCCGGGCGTTGTGGGGCCGCGGCGACGCGCGTGCGGTCGCGGTCGTCGAGGACTGTGTCGTCGGTCTGCCCACCGGTCTGCTGCTCCGGCGCCGGCGTGTGCCCGACGCGGCCATGCGCCGCCGTCTCGAGGCCGCGGTCCGCGCGGTTCTCGCCCTCGATCCTCCGCCCGCGCCACCCGGGCGCGGCGGCCACACGAAAGGCCCGCGATGACCGCCACTCTGACCTACCGGGACAAGATCGCCGTCCTCGACCTCGGCGACGACGAGAATCGGTTCTCTCCCGACTGGCTCGACACCGTCGATCGGCTCCTCGACGAAGTGCAGCAGAACGCGCACGCACTCGTCACCACGGCGACGGGGAGGTTCTACTCGAACGGCCTGGACCTCGAATGGCTGACAGCGCACGGTGATCGGGCGCAGTGGTACGTCGGCCGGGTGCAGGCGCTCTTCGGCCGCATCCTCACCTTCCCGCTGCCGACGGTCGCCGCTGTGGTCGGGCACGCGTTCGGGGCGGGCGCCATGCTCGCCGTCGCGCACGACTACCGGGTGATGCGCGCCGACCGGGGCTACTACTGCTTCCCCGAAGTCGACATCCACATCCCGTTCACGCCGGGCATGGCCGCGCTGATCCAGGCCAAGCTGACCCCGCAGACCGCGGTCACGGCGATGACCACCGGTCACCGGTACGGCGGCCTCGAGGCCGAGGCCGCCGGCCTGGTCGACCGCACGGCCGGCGCGGGCGGCGTCCTGGACGCCGCCGTCGAACTCGTCACCCCGCTCGCGGGCAAGGACCCCGGCACCCTCGGCGCCATCAAGTCCACCATGTACGCGGCCGTGGTCGACGTGCTCGCCCAGGGCCGGGCGTGACCGGTCACGAACGTCCGTGATCGGACGGAATCGGTTGACGCGGAGCGGAATCCGGTCCCGGTAGCAGTGCGCGCACCGCGTCGACGGTGTCCGCCTCGGCGGCGGTCTTGTCGGGGCGGTAGCGCAGCACGCGGGCGAAGCGCAGCGCCACCCCGCCGGGGTAGCGGGGGCTGACCTGAACGCCGTCGAGTTCGATCTCCACGACCAGCTCCGGGCGCAGGTACACCGTGTGCGCGTCGCGGCTGCGTTCGTGCCGCGGGAACTCTTCGGTCTGCCATTGCAGCAGGGCGTCGGTCAGTCCCTTGAACGTCTTGCCCACCATGATCGGCTCGCCGCCGTCCGGATCCCGCGCGCCCAGATGGAGATTGGACAGGTAGCCGGTGCGACGGCCGTAACCCCATTCGGCGCCCAGCACCACCAGGTCCAGGGTGTGCTCCGGCTTGACCTTCTGCCAGGCGCGGCCGCGCCGGCCCGCCGCGTAGGGGGCGGTGAGATCCTTGACGACGACACCCTCGTGCCCGGCGGCGAGGGCCGCGTCGAACTGGGCATCCGCGGTGGCGTCGTCCGGCCGCAACACGCCCGGGATCCGGTGGTCCGGCGCGACCCGCTGCAGAGCGTCGAGGCGGTCGGCGAGCGGCGCGTCGAGCAGGTCGGTGCCGTCGAGGTGCAGGCAGTCGAAGAAGTACGGGTGCAATAACAGCTCGTGTGCGGATTCGGCGCCGAAGCGGCTCATCGTCTCCTGGAACGGCCGGGGCCGGCCCGCAGGGTCGAGTGCCAGGGTCTCGCCGTCGAGCACGACCGACGTGCAGGGCAGTGTGCCGACCAGCTCCACGAGTTCGGGGACGCTGCGGGTGATCTCCCGCAGCGTGCGGGTGAACACCCGCACCGTCTCACCCTGGCGGTGCACCTGGATGCGGGCGCCGTCGAGCTTGTACTCGACGCTGACCTCACCGCCGAACTCGTCGTATGCGCCGGCGAGGGACTGGGCCGGGGCGGCGAGCATCGGCCGGATCGGCCGGCCCACCTCCAGCCGGAAGGCGGCGAGCGCGTCCGCGCCGCCGCCGAGGCCGGCCGCAGCGGTCGCGGGCAGCCGGCCGGAGAGCATGAACGCCCGGCGCACGGTCTCTGCCGGCAGACCGGCCGCGGCGGCTACCGCGTCGGTCATCACCCCGTCGAGCGCACCCTGCCGCAGATCCCCGGTCAGCAGCCGCACCAGGAAATCCTGTTCCTCGGCGGTGGCCGCGCCGAGCAGGCCGGCGAGCAGTTCGCGTCGCCGCCCCGTCGAGCCGGCCCCGGACAGACCGGCGAGCTCGGTGAAGGCCCGGTCCACGTCGGAGACGGTCAGCGACGGCTCCTCGGACGGGTCGATGCGGGACCCGGCGAGGGTGCGCCAGCCCACGCCGATCCGGCCCTGACGGGGCTCACCCGCCAGCCACGACACCACGGGCTCGACCTCCCCGGGGTCGAGGACGGCGAGGAGGGTGCGCAGTTCCTCCACCTTGGCCCGCCGCGACCGGGTGGCGCCGACGGCCTGCGAGGTGGCGACGATCGTCGAGAAGAGCACGTTCCGACCGTACCGACCACCGCCGCTTCCGGCGCGGTTTCACCGCCGGTTCCGGCGCGGTTTCACTGCCGGTTCCGGCGCGGTTTCACTGCCGGTTCCGGCGCGGTTTCACCGGGTCAGTCGCCGACGCGTTCGCCGGTCTCCGGATGGAACAGGTGCACCGTGCCCTCCCGCTTGCGCAGCCGGATCGTGTCCGCCAGCCGGGCGGGGGTGCGGGTGAGCGAGCGCGCGACGAGGGGGGTGTTGCTGCGCGCGACGCGGGTGTACACGTACGACTCGCTGCCGAGCTCTTCGACGAGTTCGACGATGGTCTCGACGCCGTCACCCTCGGTGATCTCGAGCTGTTCGGGCCGGATCCCGACGGTGACGGTCTCGAGGCCGGCGCGGTGCAGCGAGGCGATGCGGTCGCGTTCGACCTCGACGACGGTGCTGCCGATCTGCACGCCGCCGTCGACGATCCGCGCGTCGAGCAGGTTCATCGCGGGCGAGCCGATGAACCCGGCGACGAATGCGTTGGCGGGCCGGTCGTACAGCTCGGTGGGGGAGGAGAACTGCTGCAGCTTGCCGCCGCGCAGCACCGCCACCCGGTCGCCCATGGTCATCGCCTCGACCTGATCGTGCGTGACGTACACGGTGGTGGTGCCGAGTCGCCTTTGCAGCGCGGCGATCTGGGTGCGGGTCTGCACGCGCAGCTTGGCGTCGAGGTTGGACAGCGGCTCGTCCATGCAGAACACCTGCGGTTCGCGGACGATCGCGCGGCCCATCGCGACGCGCTGGCGCTGGCCGCCGGAGAGCTTGGCGGGTTTGCGGTCCAGGTAGTCGGTGAGGTCGAGCAGCTTCGCCGCCTGTTCGACCTTGCGGCGCCGCTCGTCGGCGCCGACGCCGCGCATCTTCAGCGCGAAGCCCATGTTCTCGGCGACGGTCTTGTTCGGGTAGAGGGCGTAGTTCTGGAAGACCATCGCGATGTCACGATCCTTCGACGGCACGCCGACCATGTCGCGACCGCCGATGCTGATCGAGCCTTCGTCGATGTCCTCGAGACCGGCGAGCATCCGCAGGGCGGTGCTCTTGCCGGAGCCGGACGGCCCGACCAGGACGACGAATTCTCCGTCCTGGATGTCCAGGTTCAGGGAGTCGACGGCGAGGGTGTCGGAGTTCTCGTAGATGCACGACGCGTTGCGGTAGGTGATCTCGGCCATGACGGTTCCTTCGGAAAGTGTGTGGGGGAGTTACTTGATCGCGCCGAACGACAGGCCGCGCACGAGCTTGTTCTGGGCGAGCCAGCCGGCGAGGACGACAGGCAGCGCCGCCATCGTGGCGGCCGCGGACAGGCGGGCCCAGTACAGGCCTTCGCCGGTGATGAAGCCGACGAGGAACACGGGAATGGTCTGCGCCTGCACCGCCGTGAGGTTGACGGCGAAGAAGAACTCGTTCCAGGAGAAGATGACGCAGATCAGGGCGGTGGCGGCGATGCCGGGGGAGACGAGCGGCAGGATCACCTCCCGCACCGAGGTCCACAGGTTCGCGCCGTCCATGCTCGCGGCCTCGAGCAGCTCGCCCGGCACCTCGAGGAAGAACGAGCGCATCATCCACACCGCGATCGGCAGGTTCATCGCGGTGTAGAGGATGATCAAGGCCCAAATATTGTCGAGCAGACCGATGTTCGCGACGATCACGTACAGCGGGATGATCGCGGCGACGATCGGCAGCATCTTCGTGCTGATGAAGAAGAACAGCGCGTCCTTGGTCTTGCGTACCGGCCGCAGCGACAGGGCGAACGCGGCGGGCACGCCGAGCAGCAGGACGAGGATCGTCGACACGCCGGTGGCGAAGGCCGAGTTGAGCAGGCTGACACCGACGCCGGTGTCGAACACCGCGCGGAACTGGTCGAGGGTGGGCGTGAAGAAGAACTTCGGGGGATCCGAGTAGGCGTCGGCCTCCTGTTTGAAGGCGGTGAGCACCATCCAGAACACCGGGAAGAAGAATCCCAGGGCGGCGATCCAGGCGACGACACCCCACGGATTGGCCTTGCGGTGTTTGCGTTTCCGGGCTCGGGCCGGGACGGTCTCCGGTGTGGGAGCCTGCTGTGCGGTGGGGGCGGTGGTGCTCATCAGGCGGCCTCCTCCTTGCCGGTGAACGATGTGAAGATCAGCCGCAGTGCGACGGTGGCCACGACGATGGTGGCGACGACGACCACCACGCCCATGGCGGCGGCCTGGCCGATGTCGAAGCCGAGGAACGCACGCTGATAGATGTAGAAGGGCAGGTTGGAGCTCGCGGTGCCCGGTCCGCCCTGGGTCATCATGTAGATGGCGTCGAACGTGTTGACCAGGTGGATCGCGCCGAGCACGGCGCCGAGTTCGATGAACCGCCGCAGGTGTGGCAGCGTCAGCTCGCGGAACAGGGCGAAGGCGCCGGCCCCGTCGACCCGCCCGGCCTCGAGGATGTCCCGCGGCATCGACTGCAGCCCGGCCAGGATGAGCAGCATCATGAACGGGGTCCACTGCCACACCAGGTTCGCCATCACCGCGGCGAGTGGGTAGCGGCTGACCCAGTCGATCTGCCCCACGCCGAACGGGGAGAGCACGAAGTTGACGATGCCGAACACCGGATCGAACATCGCGGTCTTCCAGATCAGTGCGCCGGCGACGGGGGTGACGAGAAACGGGGTGATGAGCAGGGTGCGGACGATGCCGCGGCCGAGGAAGACCCGGTCGAGCAGCAGCGCGAGCAGCAGGCCCAGCACGACGGAGATCAGCACCGTGCCGACGATGAGGATCACCGTGTTGACCGCCACTTCGCGGAACTGACTGTCGCGGAAGACGTCCGCGTAGTTCTGCAGGCCCACGAAGCTGCGCGAGCCCGGCCGCACCAGGTTCCACGACTGCGTCGAGTAGTAGAGCGTGAACACGAACGGGATCTGGGTGACCACGATCATGAAGATCAGGGCCGGCAGCAGGGGTCCGCGTCGGCGCCAGCCCTCTGCGCGGGAGACCGCGTCGCTCTTGGCGTCGCGCACCCGGCGGATGCGCTCCGCGTCGTCGGCGGTGGAGGCGCCGACCGCCAGGGTTGTCATCGCTGATCCTCTCGGTAGGTGGCGCCGACCACGTCGGCGTATTCCTGCGCCTGTTCCAGTGCCTCGGTGACGGTCTTCTGGCCCGCGATCGCGGCGCTGATCTGCTGGCTCACCCGGGTTCCGAGGTCCTGGAACTCGGGGATGGCCAGGAACTGGACACCGGTGTAGGGCACCGGTTCGACCGTCGGGGCCTCCGGCGTCGCGCTCTCGATGGACTCGAGGGTGAGCGGACCGTATGCAGCTGCGGCCTCACGGTATTCGGGGATCTCGTAGGTCGACAGCCGGCTGCCGGGCGGTACCCGCTCCCAGCCGAGGGTCTCACCGACGGTGCGCAGGTACTCCTTGCTGGTCATCCACGCGACGAACCGCCACGCGGAGTCCGCATTGTCGCTGCCGACGGGGATGCCGAGCGACCAGCTGTAGAGCCAGCCCGCGTCGTCCTTGACCCGGATCGGTGCCGGGGCGTAGCCGATCTTTCCGACGACGTTGCTCGACGCCGGGTCCTCGAGGGTGGAGACCGCCGAGGTGGAGTCGTACCACATCGCGACCCGGCCCTGCGCGAGTTGCGTCGCGCATTCGCTGAAACCGCTTGTGGCGGCTCCGGGCTGACCGTGCTCGCGGACCAGGTCGACGTAGAACTGCACCGCCTCCACGACCTCGGGGCTGGTGAGCTGCGCGTTCCAGTTCTCGTCGTACCACCGGCCGCCGAAGGTGTTGATCACGGTGTTCAGCGGGGCGAGCACCTCACCCCAGCCGGGCTTGCCGCGCAGGCAGATCCCGGCGGTGTCGGGGGTGTCGAGCCGTGCGGCCGCGGCCGCGACCTCGTCCCAGGTGGGGGTCGGGGACAGGACGATCCCGGCCTGCTCGAAGAGGTCCTTGCGGTACATCAGGAAGGACGACTCGCCGTAGAACGGCACCGAGTACATGTCGCCCTCGTAGGACAGCGATTCGCGCAGGGTGGGAATGAAGTCGTCCTCGTCGTAGCCCTCCGTCCGGCGGGCGTACTCGGAGAGGTCGGTCAGCCACCCGTTCGCCGCCCACTGTGGCGTCTCGTAGTTGCTGATCATCACCACGTCGAATTCGCCGCCGCCCATGGCGGTGGAGGCCGTGATCTTCGCGCGGGCCTGGTTCTCCGAGAGGGTGACGAACCGCAGGTCGATATCCGGGTTCTCGGCCTCGAACTGTGCGGCGAGTTGCTGGGCGTCCTGCATCTGCGAGTTCGACACCATCGCGATGGTGACGGTCTGGTCGGAGGCGCCGATCGAGCCGGCGCCGGCGCAGCCGCTGAGGGTGAGGCTGAGCGCCCCGGCCCCGGCCGCAAGGATGCGGGTGGTTCTTCTGGATCTGTTCACCGATCGTCGCCTCTTCTCCGGTCTCTCCGGTGGTGTCATCGGTCGAGTAGCCAACGTGCGCACTCGATGTCGCATGCGAGCATGGTGGCCAGGCCGCCGCGCAGCGCCCCCAGTGCGGCCTGGTGTTTGGCGGCCCCGCCGGTGACGAGGACCGCACCCGGGCAGGCGCGGATGTCGTCGAGCGAGACCGACACGGCGCGACGGTCGAGATCCCCGCCCACGGCCGTGCCGTCGGCGTGGAAGAACCGTCCCGCGATCTCTCCGACCGCGCCGAGGTCGGTGAGGGTGTCGAGCATGGCGGTGTCGAGATAACTGCCCTCGAACAGGGTGGTCGACGTGGACACCGCGCCCACGCCGAACATCATCATGTCGGCGTGGCGGCCGACGTCGAGGGCGCGGGAGATCATGGAGTCGGCACGCAGGGACGCGACCGTCGCGGGGTCGGCGTACAGGGGGACCGGGAGCCGGACCATCCTGGCCTGCAACTGCTCCGCGCAACGCCCGAGCACGTACTCGGCGCCGGTCTGGTAGTCGGACGTGGTGACGGAGCCGTCGAGCTGGACGATCGTCGCGCACGTGGCCCCGCCCGGCGGCAGCGCCTGCGCGACGGCCACGGTCTCCGGTCCCCAGGTGAACCCGAGGGTGTCGGTCGCGCGGATCCGCCGGCTGATCAGGGCTGCGGCGGCCCGTCCGACCCCCGCGAAGCTGGCGGCCTCGTCGAGCGGGCCGGCCGTGTCCACCCCGTCGCCGACGACGACGGCCTCGAGCAGACCGAAACGCTCCTCGAGGGCGCGTTCCTCGTCGGCGTGCAGGTCGTCGCGCAGGTTGGCCGGCACGTTCACCTCGATGCGCACCAGGCCCTGGGCCCGGGCCCGGGCGACGAGCCGTCCCGCGGTCGGCCGGGAGACGCCCAGGCGCGTCGCGACCTCGGCCTGGGTGAGGCCGTCGAGGTAGTACAGCGTCGCCGCGCGCAGCGCCAGGCGCAGATCCTCCGGTGCCGCGGTGGCCGCGGGCGGGTTCGGGACGGTCACGTCATCTCCTGGGTGGGAGGACTCGGGTGGGGAGCCGGTGGTTCGTAGAGCGTGAGCAAATGCTCATGGGTGCGTTCATCTGCTCAGTACGCTAGCATCGGCAGTGTGACCCACACAACACCCCCGTCGATCCCGGATCGCATGCGCGCCGCCGTCCTGGTCGAACCCGGACGGATCGAGATGCGCGAGCGGCCGGTCCCCGAACCCGCACCCGGCGACGTGCTCGTCCGGGTCACCTCGGTCGGCGTGTGCGGATCGGACACGCACTACTACCGCGAGGGCCGCATCGGTGAATTCGTCGTCGAGGCGCCGCTCGTCCTCGGCCACGAGGCCTCCGGCACGATCGCCGCGGTCGGCGCCGGCGTCCCCGCGGACCGGATCGGGCAGCGCGTGTCGATCGAGCCGCAGCGACCCGACCCGAACACCGACGAAACCCGGCACGGGCGCTACAACCTCTGCCCGCACATGCGGTTCTACGCCACCCCGCCCGTCGACGGCGCCTTCTGCGACTACGTCACCATCGGGGCGGAATTCGCCCATCCCGTCCCCGACGCCGTCTCCGACGACGCGGCCGCCCTCTGCGAGCCGCTGTCCGTGGGCATCGCCGCCGTCCGCAAGGCGGGCGTCACCGCCGGATCCCGGGTACTGATTACCGGCGCCGGCCCCATCGGCATCGTCACCGCGCAGGTCGCCCGCGCCTTCGGCGCCACCGACATCGTCGTCACCGATCTCGACGCGGACCGCCGCGCGCTGGCCCGGAAGTTCGGGGCGACCGACGCCCTCGACCCTCGTACCGACGACGTCACCGACCTGCACGTCGACGCCTACATCGACGCCTCCGGCGCCCCCGCCGCGGTCGCCGGCGCGATGCGGGCAGTGCGGCCCGCCGGCACCGTCGTCCTCGTCGGCTCCGGCGCCGACACGATGGACCTGCCGGTCCAGCTGATCCAGAACCGTGAGCTGGTTCTCACCGGCGTCTTCCGGTACGCCCACACCTGGCCGACGGCCGTCGCCCTCGCCGCCGCCGGCCGCGTCGACCTCGACGCGATGGTCACCGCCCGCTTTCCGCTCGAGCGGGCAGCCGAAGCACTCGAATCCGACCGGACACCCGGCAACATCAAGACCGTCGTGCGGGTACACCCCGGCGACGACACGTAAGGAGCCCCGAAGTGGACCTGGGGGAGAACACCCTGACCG
Organism: Rhodococcus sp. NS-SX18; assembly: GCF_057367935.1. Taxonomy (NCBI): domain Bacteria; kingdom Bacillati; phylum Actinomycetota; class Actinomycetes; order Mycobacteriales; family Nocardiaceae; genus Rhodococcus; species Rhodococcus sp. NS-SX18. The sequence goes on from NZ_CM170633.1 coordinate 1,563,722, forward strand.
CCCTGCCCGTCCCCGGCCCGACGTACTCGCGGCGCGACATCGGTGTCGGCATCGTGCATTTCGGGGTCGGTGGTTTCCATCGTGCCCATCAGGCGATGTACGTCGACCGGCTGCTCGAACGCGGCGCCCGCAACTGGGGCATCTGCGGTGTCGGCGTCATGCCCGGCGACCGCCGCATGCGCCACGCCCTCGCGGCCCAGGACGGCCTCTACACCCTGATCCTGCGCCACGCCGACGGCAAGTGGGAACCGCGGGTGATCGGCTCGATCGTCGACTACCGTTACGCACCCGAGGATCCCGAGGCGGTGATCGAGCTGATCGCAGCGCCCACCACCCGCATCGTCTCGCTCACCGTCACCGAGGGCGGCTACAACATCCGCCACGACACCGGCGAGTTCGACGTCGACGACCCCGCCGTCCGCCGCGACGTCGAGCACCCCGACGCCCCCGCCACCGTCTTCGGGCTCGTCACCGCCGCCCTCGGGCGCCGACGCGAACGCGGGCTGCCGTCGCCGACGATCATGTCCTGCGACAACATCGAGGGCAACGGCACCGTCGCGCGGCGGGCCTTCACGACCTTCGCCGCGCTCGTCGACCCCGGTCTCGCCGACTGGATGCGCGAGCACACCCGGTTCCCCAACTCGATGGTCGACCGCATCACCCCGGTCACGACCGGCGACATCGCCCCCGAACTCGACGCCCGCTTCGGCGTCCGCGATCGCTGGCCCGTCGTCGCCGAGCCGTTCACCTCCTGGGTGCTCGAGGACGACTTCTCCTGCGGCCGGCCGGCATTCGACGAGGCGGGGGTGCAACTCGTCGACGACGTCGCCCCGTACGAACTGATGAAACTGCGCCTGCTCAACGCGAGTCACCAGGCGCTCGCGTACTTCGCGCACCTGTGCGGCTACCGCTACGTGCACGAGGCCGCGCAGGACCCGTTGTTCGCGGAGTTCCTGCTCGAGTACATGGACGCCGAGGCCACCCCCACCTTGCGGCCGGTGCCCGGCATCGATCTCGCGCAGTACAAGCGCACCTTGATCGAGCGCTTCGCCAACCCCGAGATCCGCGACACCGTCGCCCGGCTGTGCGCCGAATCCTCCGACCGCATCCCGAAATGGCTGCTGCCCGTGGCGCGGGAGAACCTCGCCACGGGCGGATCGGTGCGCCTGGCCGCCGCCGTCGTGGCCAGCTGGGCCCGCTACGCCGAGGGCACCGACGAGGCCGGCGAACCCATCGAGGTCGTCGACCGACTCGCCGGCACCCTCGGCCCCCTCGCCCGCAGCCAACGCGAGAACCCGACCGCATTCCTCGAAAACCGCTCCGTCTTCGGCGATCTCGTCGACGAGTCGCGGTTCGTGGACGCCTACCGATGGGCGCTCGACTCCCTGCACCGCGACGGTGCCCGCGCCACGCTCGAAGCCCTCCGCAGCAAGGTCGGATCGTGAACGGGCACGTCCTCGTCGTCGGCGAGGCCCTGATCGACATCGTCCGGCGCGGCACGGCCGGACCCGTCGAACACGTCGGCGGCAGCCCGCTCAACGTCGCCGTCGGCCTCGGCCGCCTGGGCCGCGACGTCGAATTCGTCACCCACATCGGCGACGACGACCGTGGCCGCCGTATCGTCCGCCACCTCGCCGATTCCTCGGTGCGGCTCGCCGCCGGCAGCAGCACCGCGCCGCGCACCCCCACGGCGACCGCCACCCTGGACGAGAACGGCGCCGCCACCTACGAGTTCGACCTCGAATGGCAACTGCCGGATCCGCGCCCGGAACCCGGTGCCGGACACGTACACACCGGGTCGATCGCGGCCCTGCTCGAACCCGGCTGCGAGGCCGTCGCCGCGCTGCTCGACCGGCACGTGCCCACCGCGACGATCAGCTACGACCCCAACGTCCGGCCCGCCCTCGTCGGCGACGACCCCCACGTCCGCGACCGCATCACCCGCTTCGTCGCGGGCGCCGACGTCGTCAAGGCCAGCGACGAGGACCTGCGCTGGTTCGCCCCCGGCCGCGACCCCCGCGACGTCGCGCAGGAGTGGCTCACCCTCGGGCCGGCGCTCGTCGCGGTGACCCTCGGCGCGGGCGGTGCCGTCGCGGTCGCGCGGTCCGGTGCCGTCGACGTCGCCGCGCACCCGGTCGAGGTCGTCGACACCGTCGGTGCCGGCGACGCATTCATGGCCGGTCTGCTCGACGCCCTGTGGACGCAGGACCTGCTCGGCGATCGCGAGGGCCTGCGCGGAATCGGACCGGACGCGGTGCGCGCGGCCCTGGACGTCGCCGCGCGCACCGCGGCACTCACCGTCGCGCGCCCGGGTGCGGACCTGCCGACCCGCGGGGAGCGGGACTCCGACTCGAAGGAGCAGTGGTGACGCTCGTCGCCGGGATCGATTCGTCCACCCAGTCCTGCAAGGTCCTCGTCTGCGACGCGCGCACCGGTCACGTCGTGCGGGAGGGCCGCGCCCCGCATCCCGACGGCACCGAGGTGGACCCGCGTGCCTGGGCGGATGCCCTCGGCCGTGCCGTCGCCGCCGCCGGCGGGCTCGACGACGTCGCCGCGGTGTCGGTCGGCGGTCAGCAGCACGGGCTGGTGACCCTCGACGAGACCGGGACGGTGGTGCGCCCCGCGCTGCTGTGGAACGACACCCGCTCGGCCGCGGCCGCCGCCGACCTCGTCGCCGACCTCGGCGGCGGGCAGGCGTGGGCCGACGCCGTGGGGGTGGTGCCGCTCGCCGCGATCACCGTCGCCAAGGCGCGCTGGCTCGCCGACCACGAACCGGGCCACGCCGATCGCGCCGCGGCACTGTGCCTGCCGCACGACTGGCTCACGTGGCAGCTCGCGGGAGCCTCCGACGTCGGCGCGCTCGTCACCGACCGCAGCGACGCCAGCGGCACCGGCTACTACAGCGCCGCCGACGGTTGCTACCGCACCGACCTGCTCGAACTCGCGCTGCGCGGCCGCCGGCCCGTGCTGCCCCGGGTGGCCGGACCGGCCGAACGGGTCGGGGAGACGGCCGCCGGCGCCGCACTCGGACCCGGTGCCGGGGACAACGCCGCCGCGGCTCTGGCCCTCGGTGCGCGCGAGGGCGACGTGATCGTCTCCGTCGGCACGTCGGGCGTGGTCTCGGCCGTCTCGGCCACCCCGAGCCGCGATCCGGCCGGGCTCGTCGCCGGTTTCGCCGACGCCACCGGCCGGCACCTGCCGCTCGTGTGCACCCTCAACGCGGCGCGGGTCCTCGACGCCACAGCCGCGCTGCTCGGGGTCGACCACGACGAACTGTCACGGCTCGCGTTGTCGGCCCCGCCCGGCGCCGGCGGACTGGTGATGGTGCCGTACCTCGAGGGCGAGCGCACCCCCAACCGGCCCGACGCCACGGGCGCGATCCACGGTCTGCGTCTGACGAATTCGACGCCGGAACACCTGGCACGCGCGGCCGTCGAGGGACTGCTGTGCTCGCTCGCGGACGGTCTCGATCACATCACCGTGCAGGGCGTGCCGGTGCGGCGGGTGCTCCTCGTCGGCGGCGGTGCCCGTTCCCGGGCGCTGCGCGAACTCGCACCGGGCGTTCTCGGGATTCCGGTCGAGGTGCCCGAGCCGGGGGAGTACGTCGCCGTCGGCGCGGCCCGGCAGGCGGCCTGGGTGCTGGCCGGCGGCACCGAACCACCGCGCTGGGAAGGTGGCGCCGTGCGGCGCTACGAGGCGGACCCGGTCCCGGCCGTGCGTGCCCGGTACGGGGAGGTCCGTGACCTGACCGAGGGCACGATCCGCTGTCGCTGACGCGGGGGGCCGGTTCAGGACAGGCCGAAGGCACTGGCCAGGAAGTCGATCAGCCAGGAGAAGATCTCGGCGGACCCGATCACGCTCGAGCCCTCGTCCGTGGTGTCGGCGAGGGCCGTGCCGGGCGCGAGCGCCGACAGGACTGTGGCGCCGAGAACTGCCGTGGTGATGCGAGCCGACGTCCGCACGAGCGTCTCCTTCCGACGGGTATCGAAACCAGTTCATGATCGCCCGTGTGTGCGCCGGTTCGCGACCGCGATGAGTTCCGGTTCCGTCTCGGGTCGATATCTGTGACACCGACGTCAGCGACACCGACGTCAGCGACGCCGACGGTAGTGACACCGACGGTAGTGACACCGACGGCAGTGCCGTCATCCACCCGAGCAAGGAGAAGACGATGCAGAAGATCACCCCGTTCCTGTGGTTCGACACCGAGGCCGAGGACGCGGCCAAGTTCTACACCAGCGTGTTTCCGCGCTCCCGGATCCTCGGCACCACCTACTACCAGGACACCGGGCCCAAGCCGGCCGGCACCGTCATGACCGTCGACTTCGAGCTCGACGGCCAGCGCTACGTCGCGCTCAACGGCGGCCCGGAGTTCTCGTTCACCGAGGCGGTGTCGTTCCAGATCGACTGCGCCGACCAGGACGAGGTCGACCACTACTGGAACGCCCTCACCGAGGGTGGGGAGGAGAGTCAGTGCGGCTGGCTGAAGGACCGCTTCGGGCTGTCCTGGCAGGTGGTGCCGCGGCGGCTCTTCGAGCTGCTCTCCGACACCGACCCCGAGGCCGGGCGGCGCGTCACCGAGGCGATGCTGCAGATGCGCAAGATCGAGGTAGCGCCGCTCGAGGACGCCGCCCGCGGCTGAACCGGCGAGCCCAGCGGGCACCGTGGCGGCGGTGATAGCTTTCGGGCGATGACCACGCGCACCGAGCGGCTCGACGAGCTGCCGCTGACCCGCAGACACGGCAAGCTGCTGCTCGGCTCCGGCGTGGGCTGGGCACTCGACGCCATGGATGTCGGGCTCATCTCCTTCGTGATGGCCGCCCTGGCCGTGCAGTGGAGTCTGAGCACGACTCAGCTGTCGTGGATCGGGTCGATCGGCTTCGTCGGAATGGCGGTCGGGGCGGCGGTCGGCGGGTTGCTCGCCGACCGGATCGGCCGGCGCCAGGTGTTCGCGGTGACGCTGCTGGTGTACGGCCTGGCCACCGGGGCCGCGGCGCTTGCCGGCTCCGTCGCGGTGCTGATCGTGCTGCGGTTCGTCGTCGGCCTGGGTCTCGGCGCCGAGCTTCCGGTGGCGTCGACCCTCGTCAGTGAGTACGCACCGCGCCGGCAGCGCGGCCGCATGGTCGTCGCGCTCGAGGCGTTCTGGGCGGCCGGATGGATCCTCGCTGCCCTCATCGGCTACTTCGTGATCCCCCTCGGCGACGACGGCTGGCGCTGGGCGCTGGCCGTGGGAATCGTCCCCACCCTGTACGCGGTAGTCGTCCGGTTCGGCCTACCCGAATCCGTGCGATACCTCGAGCGCCGGGGCCGCTACGCCGAGGCGGAGAAGGCCGTGCGGTCCTTCGAGATGTCCGCCGGCGTCGCGGCGCCCACGGACGTGGAAGAGACGTCGCGTCCGGTGCTCACGGAGACGAGCGCCGAGTCGATCTGGTCGCCGCGGCTGCGGCGGCGCACCGCCGCCCTGTGGACGGTGTGGTTCTGCATCAACCTCTCGTACTACGGTGCCTTCATCTGGCTGCCGAGCCTGCTGGTGAACCAGGGCTTCGATCTGGTGAAGTCCTTCCAGTACACCCTGATCATCACGCTCGCACAGTTGCCGGGATACGCCGTCGCGGCATGGCTGATCGAGGTGTGGGGGCGCCGTGCAACTCTGGCGAGCTTCCTCGCCGGCTCGGCCGCGGCCGCGGGCCTGTTCGGGCTGGCCGACACGCCCACCGAGATCGTCGCCGCCGGAATGGCGTTGTCGTTCTTCAACCTCGGCGCATGGGGCGCGCTGTACGCGATCGGACCGGAACTGTATCCGACGTCGGTGCGGGCCGCCGGGACCGGTGCGGCGGCCGCGTTCGGGCGCATCGCCTCGATCCTGGCGCCCCTGCTCGTGCCCTGGCTGCTCACCGGCGGTGGCAATGCTCTCGTGTTCGGGGTGTTCGCGGCGGCGTTCGTGCTCGCCGCCGTCGCCGCCTTCACGCTTCCGGAGCGCAAGGGGCACGTGCTCGAGGCCTGAGCCCTACGCCCGTGCGGGCGGCATCTGGCTGCAGGCCGTCGCCACGGCGAAGGCCCCGAGCGCCGTACCGGTGACGAGGCGCTGCGCCCGGCGCCGTGCGGGTCGTCAGCGTCGTCCGGCGCGCTGGTCAGGTCGACGACCCGACCCGCGCGCACGTCGTGTCGCACCTGCGGATGTCGTTGGGCGCGTAACCGCCGAGTGACACCTCTCGCGCCGAATTCCGAGGCAGCGTGACCGGATGTCCGCACTCGGTGCGCGTGGAGTCATCCTTCTGTGCATTCCCAGCCATGTTCCGTCGCGAGCCGGGAACCTAGTGTTCCAGGTCACAAGCATCCGGCGGCGATGGGGCGCACTCGACGTCACCGCCGTGACCCGAAAGGACGGACCTGGACGTGGCGTCACTGCAGACGGTGCAGAGGATCGGACCGGTGCTGGACCTGTTCACGGTGCAGCACCCCGAGTGGGGAGTCTCCGAGGTCGCGGCGGCGATCGACGTTCCCCGGTCGAGCGCGCACGCCCTGCTGTCGAGCCTGGTCGACACGGGGCTGCTCCAGTGCCGCGCGCGCGGACGCTACCGGCTCGGTTGGCGCGTCGTGGAGCTGGGAGAGACGCTGCGCGGCACCGTCGACGTCCGGTCCTGCGCTGCCCCGGTCCTCGAGCGCCTGGTGGAGAAGTGCGGCGAGACAACTCATCTCGCGGTCATGGATCGATGGAACGTCCTCTACGTGGACAAGATCCTCGGAAATCACAACATCACCGTGCAGGGTGCGCGGATCGGTACGCGCCTGGATGCGCATTCCACGGCGGTGGGCAAGGTGCTGCTCGCGCAACTCGAGGAGCTCGAGGTGCGCCGGTATCTGGCCCTGCGCCCGTTGCGGCGGCTGACACCGTCGACCACCACGAACCCCCAGGCTCTGCTGGACGCCCTGGCCGGTGTGCGCTCGGCCGGCTTCGCCGTGGACCTCGGGGAGACGGTCTCGGAGGTGCACTGCGTCGCCGCCCCGGTGCGCGACGACCTGGGCTCCGTCGTGGCGGCCGTGAGCGTGAGCGTGCCCGCGACGCGCTTCGTCCAGCGGCGCCCGCAGCTCGAGCGGGCCGTGGTCGGTGCCGCGCACGAGATCACCCGGGCGATCGCCGAAGCCCGCGACTGCAGTCCCGTGCTCCTGCGGGACGACCCGGGGGCCGCCGGCTTGACGGCGGCGAGCCCACGCGCCTCCTGACCACGAATCCGACCGCACGAACGAGACAAGCGAAAAAGAGGAGCCATGGACACCGCCGCCCACAAGGCCGCAGACCGACTGCTCGAGGTGTATCGCACGGGGGAACCGATCGATCCGCTCACCCCGGACCATCCCGACGCGTCGATCGAACTCGCCTACCGGATCCAACAGCTGCAGGTCGAGCAGTGGACGCTGGCCGGTGATGTCGTCAAGGGCCACAAGGTGGGCCTGGCCTCCCGCGCGATCCAGCGGCAGATGGGCGTCGATCAACCCGATTTCGGGCATCTGACCGCGAGCATGTTCCACCTCGAGCACCAGCCGATCCCCGCCGGCCGCTTCCTGCAGCCGCGGATCGAGCCCGAGGTGGCGTTCGTGCTCGGCCGGCCGCTGGCCGGTCCGGGCGTCACCGCCGCCGAGGCCGCGCGGGCCGTGGACTTCGTGCTGCCCGCACTCGAGATCGTCGACTCGCGGATCCGGAACTGGAAGATCGGCATCTTCGACACCATCGCGGACAATGCCTCCTCCGGCGGCGTGATCCTGGGCAGCCGGCCGGTCTCCCTCTCCGAGGTCGACCTGAGGCTGATCGGATGCACGTTGCACATCGGCGGTGAACTCACGGCGACGGGAGCAGGCGGAGCCGTGCTCGGGTCCCCGCTCAACGCGCTGGTGTGGCTGGCCAACACGGTCGGCCCGCTCGGCGTCACCCTCGAACCCGGTCATGTCGTCCTTCCCGGCTCGATGACCAGGGCATTTCCGGTGACTGCAGGCGACTGCATCGTGGCGAACATCAGCGGGCTCGGCAGCGTCACCGCCGTGCTCGGCGGAAAGGACGAGAAATGAGCGACCAGTTGTGGAGCGCGGCCCGCGTCGCCGACGTGCTGCTGCGTGCGGAGGACACCGCGACCCCGCAGACGTCGATCCTCGCGGAATGGGACGGACTGGACCTGGGGACCGCGTACGCCGCGCAGGACATCGCGTTGCGCATGCGGCTCGCCCGCGGCGAGCGGCTCACCGGCGTGAAGCTCGGGGTCACGTCGAAGGCGAAACAGCGGCAGGTGGGCGTGGACTCGCCGTCCACCGCGTGGCTCACGGACCGGATGATCCTGCCTATCGGGGAGCCGGTCCCGCACGGGAAGATGATCCATGCCCGCGCGGAGCCGGAGATCGCGTTCGTCATGGGCCGCAGGCTCGAGGGACCCGGCGTCTCGGCCGCGACCGCACTGGCCGCGGTGGAGCACGTGGTCGGTGCGATCGAGATCATCGACAGCCGGTTCTCCGGCTACCAGTTCTCGATGATGGATGCCGTCGCGGACAACAACTCCTCCGGACGGTACGTCACCGGCCCGATCACCCGCCGGCCCGAGGACCTGGATCTCGCGCTCGAGGCATGCCTGCTCGAAGTCGACGGCGAGGTGGTCGATTCGGCGACCGGCGCCGCGGTGCACGGGCATCCCGCGGAGGCGCTGGCCTTCGCCGCGAACACCCTGGCCGAGCGAGGACTCGCCATCGAGGCAGGGTGGGTGGTGCTCACCGGCGGCATGACCGACGCCGTGCCGGTGCAGCCGGGGGCGCGCATCGCCGCGCACTTCACCACCCTCGGCACCGTCACCGTGGCGGGAGGCTGACGATGCCGTTCATCGACGTGACGATCGCGGAGGGGCGCAGCCCGGACGAGCTCCGGAAGCTGATCCACGAACTGACCCAGGCGGCGCACCGGGCCCTGGACGCGCCGCTACCCAACATCCGGGTGGTGCTGCGGGAGACGCCGAAGACACACTTCGCTGCGGGGGATGTGACGATCGCCGAGCGCGAGACGAGGACCTGAGCGGTCCGGGTATCCCGGACTGCGGCAGCGCCGCCCGGCAACGGAGTCGTGGGCTCGACCGGGCCGGGTGGAGACGCGATACAGAGCCGACGACACCGAAGGCCCGGTCGAGACGATCTCCCGGCGCAGCAGGATCAGCGAGATTCCAAGGGTGCCATCGAGATCCAGAAGTGGGTGCGCGCACGGCAGATCTTCGGCCGCGACCACACCGGACAGGTTCGGCAGTTCTGCGGGGACCGGTCGGCGCTCGTGCGGGCGCGGGCGGCCGGCTGTCGCCGGTGACGACTACCCGCGCACGACGGGGTCCAGCCGGAAATGCGCAGGGCTGGAGCCGAACCGGCGACGAAACGCGCGGCTGAAATGCGACACGTCCCGGAACCCGACGTGGACACTGATCGCAGTGACGGTGAGATCGGTTTCCAGCAGCATCGTTCGGGCACGGCCGAGCCGCACCTCGTACAGCCACGTGCGGGGCGTCGTTCCCGCCGCGCTGAACAGTTTGTGGATGTAGCGCAGCGACATTCCCAGTTCCGTTCCGATCTCGGCGAGCGTGTGATCGGGATCGTGCAGGTACCGGATCATGCTGGCCTGGACCTTGCGCAGGTCGTCCGCGTGTGTCCGCATCGTGGCACTCAGCGGAGTCGCCCGGTCGCTGATCGCGGTGACGAGCAGATCCAGCGCCGCGGCGGCCACCGAATCCGAGGTGCCGCCGGACAACGGGGTCTCGGTGGCGGCCACGTCGACCAGAAAGCGCGACACCAGCCGTCCGATGCCGGACTGTCCCGAAATACCGTGGCCCGTCACGCTCTCCACCACGTCGAGCGGCAGTCGGGACGTGAGTTGCCGGCGCGGCGCCCGCAGTACGATCTGCTCGAATTCGGTTGTGCCGTCTACGACGAACGGTGTCGACGAGTCGACGATCCCGAAGGCGCCGTTCTCGAGAATTGCCGTCCGCGGCCCCTGGGTCAGGATGGCGGAGCCCTGCGTGATCAAGCACAGCAGGAAGTCGTCGTTGGGGTCCGAATCGATCATTGCGGGGGTCCGCATCACCGTGTGCGGATCGGCGCGCACCACGCTCACGATCAGCTCGCCGATCGGGCGAGCGATCAGATCGGCGGCAAACCGGTCGCTCGACCGGGACCAGTCGACGTCCATCTCACAGTAGGTCCGGTCCAGCGTATCCGCCCACCGCGCACGGCCTTCGGCGGATTCGAGTTCACGAACGCTCAGCGCCACCGGTCGGCCGGGCTCCGCGGTGCGCGGCGAGTCATCCTTCGGTGCACTGTCGGTCATGTTCCTGCTCACCTCCGCCTCCTAGTGTTCCAGATCACAGGAACTCGGCGGGCGGACGATACCGCGACACGCACCGTCTGCGCGACCCCCGACCGTGTCCGCCGCGCGAGCCGACGACAGGAGAACGACATCATGACCACCACCCATACCTGGATCGACGAGATCACCATGGAGGAACTCGATCGCGACCCGAATCCGATCTACGAACGCCTCCGCCGTGAAGCCCCGGTCGCGTACGTGCCGGCCGTCGGCATGCATGTCGTGGCGACCCGCGAGCTGTGCCTGCAGATCACGCAGGACCCGCAGGCGTGGTCCACCGTGATCGCCCCCTCTGGCGGACGGACGTTCGGCAAGGGAACGGTCCTCGACTCCAACGGCGAGCAGCACCGCAGGATCCGGGAGTGGATCGATCCGCAGCTGCGCCCCACCGCCGTCGACACCTACGTCGAGGCCCTGGTCCGGCCGCAGGCTCGGCGGATCCTCGAGGGCATCGAAGACCTCGGAGCCGTCGACATCCAGGAGGCATACTTCGCGCCGGTCAGCGTCCGCGCCGTCGGCGACCTCATGGGCCTGACCGACGTCCCGTCCGAGACGCTCGTGCGCTGGTTCCAGACGCTCGCGCTGTCCTACGGCAACGCCGCGGTCGACGAGCACGGGAACTTCGCTGATCCGGCACCTTTCGAGGCCGGCGACCGCGTCAAGGAGGAGATCGTCGCGACAGTCGACCCCATGCTCGACCACTGGACCAGCCACCCCGACCACACCCTCATCTCCCACTGGCTGCACGACGGGATGCCCGAGGGGCAAGTGCGCGATCGCGCCGAGATCTACCCGAACATCTACGTGTTCCTACTCGGCGCTCTCCAGGAGCCGGGACACGTCATGACGACCACCCTGGCAGGATTGCTGCAGCACCCCGACCAGCTCGAACGGGTCGTCGACGATCCGGCCCTCGTGCCGCGCGCGATCAACGAGGGCGCGCGGTGGGTGGCGCCGATCTGGAGCGCCGCGGTGAAGGTCGCGAACCACGACGTCACGATCGGCGGCGTCGACCTGCCCGCCGGCACACCCGTGATACTTGCCTACGGTTCGGCGAACCGGGACGAGACCGCATGGGAGAACCCGGAAGCCTACGACGTGGATCGCCCGGTCGTGCCGCACCTCGCGTTCGGCTCCGGCAACCATGCCTGTGCCGGAACCTACCTCGGCACCGCGATCGTCCGCATCGCACTCGAGGAGCTGTTCGAGGCGATCCCGAACATCGAGCCCGATCCCGACCACGCGCCGGACTTCTGGGGCTGGACCTTCCGCGGCCCGCAGGGATTGCGTGTGCGGTGGGAGGTGTGACGATGGAACATTCGGTGACCGTCTCGGACGGCGAACAGCCCTTTCGTGCCGCAGCGAACCGTTCCGTCCTCGAATCCGCGCTGCGGGAGAACCGGTGGCTCCCGCATGCCTGCTCGCAGGGCACGTGCGGCACCTGCAAGATCCGCGTGCTGTGTGGGGAGGTCGACCACGGGCGGGTGGACGACGCGGTCCTTTCCGAGGCGGAACGTGCGAGCGGGCTCGCGCTGGCCTGCCAGGCGAGCCCGCGCACCGATCTGACCGTCGCGCCGTTGAACGAGGCCGCGCCGGTCGGCCCGAGGCATCCGTTACGCGACCACACCGGCACCGTGCTCGAACTGGCCGACATCGCCCGGCGCACCCGCCGGCTCGTCGTGGAGCTGGACGAGCCGATGGAGTTCTCCGCCGGCCAGTACGCCGAGCTGATCGTGCCGGGGTCCGGTGTGGTGCGTCAGTATTCGATGGCCAATCCGCCCTTCGAGTCGCGCCGGCTCGAGTTCCACGTCAGGAAGGTCGACGGCGGACTCGCGACGGAGGGGTGGATATTCGGCTCGCTTCGACCGGGAGACCGGATCGAGCTGCGCGGGCCACTGGGGCAGTTCGCGCTCGTTCGCCCGCAGGGAGAACCGGCCATCCTGATCGGCGGTGGGACGGGGCTCGCCCCGCTGAAGTCCATTGTCCGCCATGCCCTCTCCGAGGATCTCGTCCCGAGCATCGACCTGTACCACGGTGGGCGGGGACAGGAGGACCTGTACGACGTCGACTTCTTCCGGGCACTCGAGGCCGCCGATTCCCGATTCCGCTACCACCCCGTGCTCAGCGAAGAGCAGTGGGACGGCGCCACCGGTATGGTCACCGACGTCGTGCTCGACGACTTCGCCAGTTGCCGGGGGCGCAGCGCGTACCTGTGCGGACCACCCGCCATGGTCACCGCGGCGGTCAAGGCGCTCAAACGCCGACGCATGGCGCCCCGCTCGATATTCAAGGAAGAGTTCACCGTCGGCGCCGCGCCGCCGGCGATGTCGCCGGCGTGACCGCGGCCGGGTGTTCGGGTTCGTCCCGGGCACCCGGCCGTTCGCCGGTCAGTGCCGGTGGCCCGGTGGGCGGTCGGTGTTTCCCTTCCGGTACTGACCGGGGCTGGAGCCGAATGCGGCGCGGAACGTCCTACTGAAGTGCGAGACGTCCCGGAAGCCCGCGCATTCGCTGACCTCCGCGACGGACATCTCGGTCGTCAGCAGGTGCTTCCGTGCGCGTTCGAGGCGCGCCTGGTACAGCCACGCCCGCGGGGTGGTCCCGGCCGCGCTGAACAGTTTCTGCACGTTGCGCAACGACATCCCGGCGTCGGCTGCGACGTCCGACAGCGTGAGCTCGGGATCGTGCAGCTTCTGTTCGATCACCCGCTGGACGCGGGTGAGATCCTCGGTGCGATGCAGTTGCGCGGCGCTGGTCGCGAGCGGACCCTCCGCGAGGGCGGTGGCCAGCATGTCGACGGCCGACGAGGCGAACGACACCGCGGCCCCCGGCGAGATCGGAGCCGTCGTGGTCGAGAGGTCGACGAAGAATCGGCCGACCAGTTCGCCGGCCCCGGTGTCGCCGCCCATCGACCGGGCGGTGCCGTGTTCGACGATCCTGCCGGGTAGACGTGAGGTGAGCAGCTCGGCGGGGGACCGCACCACGATCTGCCGGAACGGAGCGGGGGAGTGGAAGACGAACGGTGCGGAGCAGTCCAGCAGCGCGAATCCCCCGCGCTCGAGAACGGTGGCTCGACCGGACTGCTGCACCTCGACGTGACCCTCGGTCACGATGCACACGAGGTAGCCCGTCCAGGTGTCGGAGGCGATCATCTCGGGTGACCGCACCACGGTGTGGGCGTCGGCGCGGATCGTGCTGATGTGCAGGTCCCCGAAAGGCCGTCCACCCCATTCGGCGTCGAAGTGCTGCCGCGGATCGGGCCACGCCACGTCCATCTCGCCGTAGAGCCGCTCGAGGGTGCTCGCCCACTGCGTGCGGCCCTCGCGCGTGTCGAGTTCCCGCGTGCGCAGTGAGACGAGGGCGGGCGCCGCTCCGTTGCGCGCAGAGTCACCCGATTGTTCGCGCTCAGCCATGTTCCAGCACACCTCCACCTTCTAGTGTTCCAGATCACAGGGACTTGGCGTCCGGAACGATATACCGACATCGCGCCGAAAGCGACATCCGAGAGCGGATCCCCAATCCGGGCAACGCAATCGGTGTCGACCGCGTCGCAGCACGGTGCCGGTCGATCCCGCCGGTCTCCGATACGACTCTCCACCGCCCGAGACCAGGAGTGAACACCATGACGACCTCAGCGATCATCGGCGCCGCAGTCGGAGCGCCCAACACCGTCCGGCCTATGACAGGCGACGAGTACATCGAGTCGCTCCGCGACGGTCGCGAGGTGTACTTCCGTGGTGAGCGGGTCGACGACGTCACCACGCACCCGGCCTTCCGTAATTCGGTCCGGTCGGTGGCACGGATGTACGACGCGATGCACAAGCCGGAGGCCAAGGGCATCCTCACGGTGCCGACCGACACCGGCAACGGTGGCTTCACCCATCCGTTCTTCAAGACGGCACGCAGCGCCGACGACCTGCTCCTCGCCCGCGACGCGATCGCCACGTGGCAGCGCGAGGTGTACGGCTGGCTGGGACGCTCGCCCGACTACAAGGCGTCGTTCCTCGGCACCCTCGGAGCCAACGCCGACTTCTACGGCGAGTACAAGCAGAACGCCCTCGACTGGTACAAGAAGTCCCAGGAGCGGGTGCTCTACCTCAACCATGCGATCGTCAACCCGCCGATCGACCGCGACAAGCCCGCCGACGAGACCGCCGACATCTGCGTGCACGTGGTCGAGGAAACCGACGCGGGCCTGATCGTGTCGGGCGCGAAGGTGGTGGCGACCGGTTCGGCGATCACGAATGCCAACTTCATCGCGCACTACGGCCTGCCGCTCCGCAAGAAAGAGTTCGGCCTGATCTTCACCGTCCCGATGGATTCACCGGGGCTGAAGTTGTTCTGCCGTACGTCCTACGAGATGAACGCCGCCGTCATGGGTACGCCGTTCGACTACCCGCTGTCGAGCCGATTCGACGAGAACGACGCGATCATGGTGTTCGACCGGGTCCTGGTTCCGTGGGAGAACGTCTTCGCCTACGACGCCGAGACGACCAACGGGTTCGTCATGAAATCCGGGTTCATGTCGCGCTTCATGTTCCACGGCTGCGCCCGTCTCGCCGTGAAACTCGACTTCATCGCCGGTTGCGTGATGAAGGCGGTGGAAATGACGGGCTCGGCCGGATTCCGCGGGGTGCAGATGCAGATCGGCGAGATCCTCAACTGGCGCGACATGTTCTGGGGACTGTCCGACGCGATGGCGAAGACGCCCGATCCGTGGGTCGGCGGGGCCGTGCAGCCGAACCTGAACTACGGACTGGCCTACCGCACCTTCATGGGTGTGGGCTATCCGCGGATCAAGGAGATCATCCAGCAAACTCTCGGCAGCGGTCTGATCTACCTGAATTCCCATGCGAGCGACTGGGGCAACCCCGACATCCGGCCGTACCTCGACCAGTACGTACGCGGGTCGAACGGCATCGCGGCCATCGACCGCGTCAAGCTGCTCAAACTGCTCTGGGATGCCGTCGGCACCGAGTTCGGCGGCCGGCACGAGCTGTACGAGCGCAACTACGGTGGCGACCACGAGGCCGTGCGGTTCCAAACGCTGTTCGCCTACCAGGCTCAGGGCCTGGACAACCAGCTCAAGGGCTTCGCCGAGCAGTGCATGTCCGAATACGACATCGACGGCTGGACGCGCCCGGACCTGATCGGGAACGACGATCTGAAGATCGTCCGTAGCTGAACGGAGCGAGACGATGAGGAGCACTGCCGTGGCCGATCTCGAGGTCACTCCACTGCACATGCGGAAAGCGCTGGGGCGGTTCGCGAGTGGCGTCACCATCGTCACCACCGCCGAGTGCGAGGACGAGGCTTCGGTGCACGGGATGACCGCCAACGCCTTCACCTCGGTGTCGCTCGATCCGCCGCTCGTGCTCGTGTCGATCGCCAACCGCGCCAGAATGAACGAGCGGATCCGGGAGACCGGGCGGTACGGCGTCTCGATCCTCGCCGGGGACCAGGAACCGTTGTCCCTGCACTTCGCCGGGGCGGCGCACCAGCCGGATCTCGTCCGGTTCGTGTGGCGCAAGGGCGTGCCCCTGCTGGAGGGCGCACTGGTGCACCTGGCGTGCACCGTGGTCGACTCCCATCCCGCGGGGGATCACACCCTGCACGTGGGCCGGGTGGAACGGCTCTGGTACGACGACGGGCACCCGCTGGTGTTCTACACCGGCACCTTCCGGTCACTCGAACTGCAGGGCAGGGACGACCCCTGGGGCTTCTGAGCGGAGCAGGACAGGGTGGCCGCGGCGGATGTCGCGGCCACCCCGCCCGCCTGTGCGGCGGCATCGATCAGCGCCCTGTCGGCGCGGCCGGATATCTGGTTCGCTGGAGGGACGCGACGGCAGGTGGGCGCATGGAACGGTTGAGCGCACAGGACGTGATGACCCTGTGGCCCGACGAGGCGGGATGGCAGCAGGACATCGGTCTCGTCGCGGTCCTCGACGCGGGGGACGGCGACGATCCGGACGGACGGATGCTGCTCCGATCCGTCCGGGAGATCGTCGAAGGTCGGTTGCCGCTGGTGCCGCGCCTGCGTCAGGTGGTGCATATTCCCCGGTGGGGGCAGGGGAGACCGTTGTGGGCGGACGCAGCGGACTTCGACCTGCACCACCACATCCGTGCGGTGGCGGCGGGACAGGGCGGGGAGTTGTTCCCGGTCGTCGAATCGATCCGGCGGAGCCCGCTCGACCGGTCCCGGCCGTTGTGGGAGCTGTGGGTGATCCCGGGATCCGGGGCGCATGCACCCGCGGTCTATCTGCGGATTCATCATGTGATCGCCGACGGTCCGGCGGGGGTGGCGATGCTGGGGCTGCTCCTCGACGCTGCTCCGGACGTGCCGCTGTCGCCCGCGCCGCCGTGGCGACCCGCGCCGGTTCCCCGTGCGCGCACGCTGGTCGTCGACAACCTGCGCGGACGCTCGGCCGCGGCGTTCCGGGCCGTGGCGGCCCGGGCGCACCCGGGAACGCCCGTGCCCCACCTCCGGGACTCCTGGTCCGCGCTGCGACGGACCCGGCGCGAAGGGCGAGCGCCGCGCACCAGCCTGAACCGGCGGATCGGGTCGGAGCGCCGCTACGCAGTGGTGCACACCGACGTCGAGGTGGTCCGCGCGATCGCACATCGGCACGGCGCGAAGATCGACGACGTGCTGCTCTCGGTCTTCGCCGGGGGCTTGCGTGAACTGCTCTGTCGTCGAGGGGAACCGGTCGACGGCGTCGTGCTGCGGGCGGTGGTGCCCGTCTCGCTGCACGGGTCGCGGCCGGGGCCGGCTCGTGGAAACCTGCTCGGGCAGATGATTGTTCGGCTCCCGCTCGGTGTCGCCGATCCGCTGCGCCGGTTGACGTCGATCGCCGCGGACACAGCCGTTCGGAAGCGGCATGTCCGTCCGAGGGCAGGCGCGGTGGTGACCGGCCGGGTCGTCCGGCGGATCGCCCTGCCGATGCTCGCCCGGCAACGGATGACGAACACGTACGTCGCCGACGTGGTCGGTCCGCCCACCCCGCTCTACCTTGCCGGGGCGCGGGTGCGCGAGATCGTGCCGGTGGTGGCGCTCATGGGCAACATCGGCGTCGGTGCGTGTGCTTTCTCGTACGCCGAGCGGTTCGTGATCACCGTCGTCGGCGACGGTGTCGTGTGTCCCGAGGTGGACGTGGTGGCTCGCGGAATGGAGGAAGAACTGCGGGCGCTTCGCGGTGAAGGCGAATGAGGGATGGCGTCGAACAGGCCGACGTGCCGGCACATTCGCTCAGGCGCCGGCGATCACCGCGCTGACTGTGCGGCTGCCGCCCGTGCCGCGACCTCGTCGGCGCGGGCGGCAGCGGCCGGGTTGCCTGCGATGGACCAGTTCACCGGATCGACTTCGACGATCTGTCCGCGCACCAGATCCCGCTGCGCCCCCAGGATCTCGACGATCAGATCGGTGAATCGCGCCGCCAGCTCCTGGCGCTGCTCGATCGGGCGTCCGGCGAGGACGATCGCGGTGAAGTAGGGGGCCGGGGTGCCGCCGTCGGCGATCACCGTTCCGGCCGTCGCGGCGTCGTCGGGGCCGTACCGGACGACGAACGCCCGCACTCGCTCGATCGGGGAGCCGAGGACCTCCGCGTAGCAGCGACTCGCGTCGGCGAGCAGCCGACGTCGTTGCCCGGCGGTGTAGGCGCCGTCGACGAGGTGGAAGTGTGCAACGGGCATTGGCGCTCCTTCGTGACATGTCGGGGGTACGGACTTATTGGACTCCGTGCCGGGTTCCGCCGTCGACGGTGAGGACGCTTCCGTGCAGCACGGCGGCCTCCGGAGCGAGGAGCATCTCCAGAGTCCAGCCGATCTCGTCGAGCGTCGGTAGCCGGCCGAGCGTGGTCTTGGCACGATAGCGATCCCAGATCTCGCCGGGGTCGCGTCCGGTCTCGGCGGCCTCGGTCTCGACGAACTTCCGCAGCCGTGGCGTGTCGACCGGTCCCGGCGCAATGGTGTGGGTGGTGACGCCCCTCGGGCCGTACAGCGCGCTGAGCTGACGCATGAGATTGAAGACTGCGGCGTTCACCGTCCCCGGCCCGGCGTCGAGCGGGCCGGGTTCGAGTCCGAGCGACCCGGCGATCGTCACGAAACGCGATCCCGGTACGAGGTGGTCCCGGACGGCGTGCAGCAGCCGCACCAGTCCGCCGACCTTGATGTTCGCGCCGACCGCGAAGTCCCCCGGCGCGATGGTGTCGGCCGAGCCGCGCACCGGAAGCCCGGCCGCGAACACGGCCAGGCGCACCGGCGCGTCGAGACGGGCGGTGATCGTGCCGATGGCGCTGTCGTCGGCGATGTCGGCGACACACGGAACGATCAGATCGTCCTCGGTCGCGAGCTTGTCGAGGTCCTCGGCGTTTCGGGCGACCGCGACGACGCGCAGCCCGCGTCGGACCAGGCGACGGGTGAACTCGGTGCCCATCGCGCCGGTCGCACCGACGACGACGCACAGTGAGGGTGAGGCCATGTCTGTGCTCCTTGATTCGCGGGTGTAACCGCCATGGAGACGCGAGATCGGAATTCGCCCACGCATCGTCGTGGGCGAATTCCGATCCGGCGTGCATATCCGTTGGTCCTGGACTTTTCAGCCGCGCAGTCGGAGGGTGACTGCCCGCGGCTCGGTGAAGAAGTCGCGGGAGTACTGCCCGCCCTCGCGTCCGAGGCCGCTGGCGCCCTCGCCGCCGAAGGGCAGGCGCAGGTCGCGTTCGAAGAACGTGTTGATCCACACGGTGCCGGCCTTCCAGCGGGCGGCCATCCGGTGGGCCCGGTCCAGGTTCTGGGTGAACAGCATCCCGGCCAGGCCGTAGGGGGAGTCGTTGGCGATGCGCAGGGCCTCCTCCTCGGTGTCGAATCCGAGGACGGTCTCGACGGGGCCGAAGATCTCCTCGCGCGCGGTGCGGGAGTCGTTGGTCAGGCCGGTGATGACCGTGGGCGGGTAGTAGAACCCGGCGGCGCGGGCGTCGTCGGTGAGGCGGGCACCACCGGTGACGACCTTGCCGCCCTCCTCTTGGGCGAGTTCGACGTAGCCGTGCACCTTGTCGAGGTGGCGCTGCTCGATGAGCGGACCGAGGAAGTTGGCCGGGTCCTTCGGGTCGCCGACGGTGAGCCTGTTCGCCTCCTCGGTGAACCGGGCGAGGAACTCGTCCATGATGCTGTTGTGCACCAGCAGGCGGGACCCGGCCAGGCACACCTGCCCGTTGCCGCCGAAGATCGCGCGGATCGCCATCGGCACGGCGACGTCGAGGTCGGCATCGGCGAAGACGATGTTCGCGGACTTGCCACCCATCTCGGCGGACACCGGGGTGTGGTTGGGCGCGGCGGCCTGCAGGATCTTCACGCCCGTGGCACTCGAGCCGGTGAAGGTGATCCGATCCACGCGCGGGTCGGAGGTGAGTGGCCCGGCGACGGCCTCGCCTCCGAAACCGTGTACGACGTTGAGCACACCCTCGGGCAGTCCCGCCTCGAGGGCGAGTTCGGCGAAGCGGTGCGCGGTCAGCGGGGTCTGCGGCGCCGGCTTGAGGACGGCGGTGTTGCCGAATGCCAAGGCGGGAGCGATCTTCCACGTGGCGAGCATCAGTGGCGCGTTCCACGGGCTGATCGCCGAGACGACACCGGCCGGCGGGTAGAGCACGTAGGACAGCAGGTCCCCGTCCGGGTACGCCTCGTTCGCAGCCATCGCGACGTAGTCGGCGAAGAACCGCAGATTGTGTGCCACCCGCGGGATCTCGGCGTGCAGGGACTGATTGATGCTCTTGCCACCGTCGCGGGTCTCGAGCTGGGCGAGTTCCTCGCGGTGGGCGTCGACCTTGTCGGCGACGGCGTGCAGGATCTTCGCGCGTTCCTTCGGGGACAGCAGCGGCCACGGGCCGTCGTCGAAGGCGTTGCGGGCGGCGGTGATCGCCGCGGCACCGTCGTCGGCCGTGCCCTGGGGCACGATCCCGAGCAGCGCACCGTCGTGGGGGTCCCGGGACTCGAAAGTGGCCCCGTCCGACGCCTGCCTCCATTCGCCGCCGATGAGGTGACGGACCTGCGTGACCGGTGGCGGGTTCTGGGTCTGTGTCATGGCAGTCTCCCTGGGTCAGACTCCGGCGCGGGCCGGGAGCTCGTAGGTGCGGCCGGCCAGTTCGGAGGCGACGTCGACGATCATGTCCTCCTGGCCGCCGATGACACCGCGGCGCCCGAGTTCGAGCAGGATCTCGCGGGTGGAGATGCCGAACTTCTTCGCGGCCCGCTTGGTGGGGTGGAAGAAGGTCGAGTACACCCCGGCGTACCCGAGGATCAGGGCGGTCTCGTCGACGATCTGCGGTTCGGTCATCAGTGGGGCGACGACGTGCTCGGCGGTGTCGACCAGCGGAAACAGGTCGACCCCGGTGTCCCAGCCGGCCCGCTCGAACGCGGCGGCGAGCACCTCGGTCTGGGCGTTGCCGGCGCTCGCGCCGAGTCCACGCAGCGACCCGTCGATGAACGTCGCCCCGTTCTCGGCGGCGGTGAGCGCGTTGGCGATGCCGACCCCGAGATTGTTGTGGGCGTGGAATCCGATGTCGGCGGAGACGGCCTGGCGCAGGGCCGCGACGCGCTCCCCGGCGTGCCGGGGCACCATCGCCCCGGCGGAGTCGACCACGTACACGACGTCGGCGCCGTACGAGTCGAGCTTGGCGGCCTGCTCGGCGAGCGGCGCGGGCTCGAGCTTGTGGCTCATCATCAGGAACGTCATCACGTTCAGGCCCTTGTCCTTGGCCCACTCGACGGGCTGCTGGGCGCAGTCGGCCTCGGTGCAGTGCACCGCGACGCGCACCGTTGTGATGCCGGCGTCGATCGCGCCCTGCAGTTCGGCGAGGGTGGCGATGCCCGGGACGTACAGCACCGCGATGTCCGCATTGTCGACGGCGTCGACCGCGGCGCGCACATATTCGGGGTCGGTGGCGGCGGCGAAGCCGTACTGGATCGAGGAGGCGCCGAGCCCGATGCCGTGCGCGACCTCGATGGTGGGGATCCCGGCCCGGTCGAGACCGCGGGCGATGTCGGCGACATTGCCGGGGGTGAACTGGTGCGAGACCGACGACATGCCGTCGCGCAGGGTGGTGTCGACGAGGGTGACCTTGCGGCGCCCGCCGGCGGTGTGGGTGGTGTCGGTGGTGCTCACTGGGCTGCTCCCTGGACGAGGTTGCGCTGCGCCAGGACGTCGGCGACCTGTACGGCGGCGGCGGTGATGATGTCGAGGTTTCCGGCATAGGTCGGCAGGAAGTCGCCGGCGCCCACGACCTCGAGCATGACGGTGACCAGGTCGCCGTCCACGTCGACGAGCCGCAGGGTGTAACCGGGAACGTACTGCTGCACCCTGGCGACCATGTCGATCACGGCGCGTTCGATCGCGTCCGGGTCGGGGTTGCGGACCTTGGCGTAGACGGTGTCGCGCATGTTCATCGGTGGCTCGGCCGGGTTGATCACCGAGATGGCCTTGGCGCGGTCCGCGCCGGCGACCTGCGCGAGTGCCCTGCCGGTCTTCTCGCTGAATTCGCTGAGGTTCTGGCGGGTGCCCGGGCCTGCGCTGTGCGAGGCGATCGCGGCGACTATCTCCCCGTAGTAGGCGTCCGCGGCCTGGTTGATCGCGTACAGGATCGGGATGGTGGCCTGCCCGGCGCAGCTGACCATGTTCAGATTCGGCGCGTCCAGGTGCTCGGTGAGGTTGACGGCCGGCACGACATACGGTCCCACCGACGCCGGAGTCAGATCGATGGCCGTGATCCCTGCCTCCGCGTAGCGGGGCGCCGCTGTGGCGTGCACCTTGGCCGAGGTCGCCTCGAACACGACGTCGGGCAGTTCGGGGCGGCTCAGCAGCCAGTCCACCCCGTCGGCGGACGTCTCCAGGCCCTGCCGGCGGGCCCGTTCGAGGCCTTCGCTGGCAGGGTCGATGCCCACCATGTACACCGGCTCGACGTGCTCCGACCGCAGCAGCTTGTACATCAGATCCGTGCCGATGTTCCCGGAACCGACGATCGCGGCTTTCAAACGACTCATCTGTGGGGCCTTCCCTCAACTCGGGGGTGATGCGGACCACGCTAGGGCGGAAGGTCTCCTCGTCGGCCACTCGTCCGGAGGTCTCGAACGCGGGACCGATGTCCCGAGTGGCGATTCGGCTATTGCGAACGGCGTGCACAGCGGGCCCGAGGTGCGCGCACGCTCGTGACGGAGAGCACAGCCGGCATCCTCGCCGGCCGGCGCAGATCAGGAGAGATCATGACGGACACGACCGCTCGTTTCGACATCGCGCACCTCGCCCGCGCGGAGCTGTTCACCCCGAGGCCGCAGGAAACCCTCGACTTCTTCACGAAGTTCCTCGGCATGTACGTCACGCACCGGGAAGGGCAATCCGTCTACCTGCGTGGGTACGAGGATCCCTACCAGTGGAGCCTGAAGGTCACCGAGGCTCCGGAGCCCGGCATGGGCCATGCTGCGCTACGCGCCAGCTCGTCGGAAGCCCTCGAACGTCGCGTCGCGTCCCTGAAGCAGGGCAACGTGGAAGGGAAGTGGAGCGAGGATCAGTTCGGCTACGGAAAGACCTTCGAATTCCAGTCCCCGGACGGCCACAACCTGCAATTGCTGTGGGAGGTCGAGAAGTACGTCGCGCCGAAGGAACTGGAGAGCAAGATCCTCTCGCGTCCGTCGAAGAAGCCGCTGCAGGGTATCCCGGTCAAGCGGATCGACCACCTGAATCTCATGTCCTCCGACGTGACCGCGGTGAAGGACTCCTTCGAGCGGCACCTCGGATTCCGCACGACCGAACGCGTGGTCGACGGCGGCGTGGAGATCGGCGCCTGGATGAGTTCGAACCTGCTCGGCCACGAAGTCGCCTGTATGCGTGACATGACCGGCGGACACGGCAAGCTCCACCATCTCGCGTTCTACTACGGCACCGGCCAGCACCTCGCCGATGCGGTCGAGATGTTCCGCGACTACGACATCCGGATCGAGGCAGGTCCCGACAAGCATGGCATCACGCAGGGGCAGTTCCTCTACGTGTTCGAGCCCGGCGGCAACCGGATCGAACTGTTCGGCGAGGCCGGCTACCTGCATCTCGATCCGGACGCCGAGACCAAGACATGGCAGATGGCCGACATCGACACCGGCCTCGCGGTCGGTGGGGCGAAGCTGCCGTGGGAAACCTACTTCACCTACGGCACCCCGAACCCGCTCGCACTCGATCAGCACATCGAGAAGTTCTCGCACTTCGGCCCGGGCGCTCCTGTCGAGGATCCCGAGGTGATCGCCGCGGAACAGGCGATCCCGGACGACATCGATCACTCCCGCGCGGTGTCCGGCTCCCCGGTGTGAGTCCTGGCGGGTGCGCACCTCTCGCGCCGGTTTCCGGCGCGCCGCGACGAGAGGTGCGCGCCTGCGTGTCAGCCGGCGTCCGGGAACGTCACCCCGAGCGCCGCGAGCTGCTCGGGATCCGACACCACCTCGATCTCGACCATCGCGTCGTCCTCGATCGTGAAGGCGAACGCCGTGCGCGGACGGCCGCCCGGCGCCCATGCGGCGCCGGGTATTCCGTCGACGAGGACCGCCCGGGCGGCGTGGGCGCGGCCGTCGAAAACCGCTGCGACGCGGCGCCCGCCACTGCGACGAGCCGCAACTGGCGGCGCTGATCGTGCAGATCCCGCTCATCAACGTGTGGAACCGGCTCGACGCAGCGGTCGAGCAGGTGGCCGGCGCGCAGGACAACCGGCGTTGCCCTCCGGCAGATATTCTGGAATGATTCCAGATAAAGCGCCGGTGGGTCGTGTTGCGGCGGCCCGGAACGAAAGGAAGTGCGCTCATGTATGCCGTCGATTCGCGTGCCGTCACGCTTCCGTCGATGGTCCTCGGCGGGTTGCGGCCGCTGTACCGGCAGATGGCCCGCGCGAACGTGCGTGGCGTGGGCTTCGTACACACCGCGGGCGCGAACCGGTTCGAGGTCCGTCTGATCGCGGCCGTGGGTGGGCCGACGCTCGAAATCCGTTCGGAGGACCGGACGGTCGTGTTCACGGTTGCGCTCACGGCGCAGTTCCGGGCGCAGCCGGAACTCGACCCGGGCAGCTACCGGCGGCTGTGCGCGATGCTGACGCCGGACGCCGCTCCGTCGTCCGGGACCGTCGTCCGGTTCCTGCAGGGTCTCGTCGCTCAGGCGCCCGCCGTCCTCTCGCGCACCGACGCCCACGCGGCCTGAGGACGCCCCGCTACGGTGTTCGGCTGCCGGGACGCTCCCCGGGGTGCATGATCGGATCGGGACCGAATCGTAGTGATGCCGGAGAAGAGGTAACGATGGCGGAGGACGGCGAGACGCGTCGATTCGGACTGCTCGGGTCCGCGATGGAGGAGTTGCTCGAGAGAACGCGCGCCGTGGCCGACGAGGTCGCGTCGCTCGGGAGCGGGGCCCTCGGGTCGATTCCCGATCCGCTGTCCAGGCCTGCCGATCGGATGCTCGCGTCGCTCCGGCAGGTGATGGAGCTGGCCCCACCGGTCTTCACCGAGTTCGACGCCCTCGTCGAGCAGCTGCACGCGCAGCGGAAGTCGGTGCAGGCGCTGCAGGCGCAACTGTCGGCGTTCGACCGTCAGTTGGAGGTCGTCGAGAAGTCGCTGGCGCCCCTGCAGGGGCTGGCTCACCAGTGGGCCCGGCTGCAGCAGACACTGCTTCGATATCCCTCCACCGGCGAACCGGAATCCGGCCCGCCGAAGTCCTGACGGACCGCGTCAGAAGTCGCCCTCGGCCACCTGGAAACACACCAGTCCCATCCGCCGCCACATCCGCACGACCTGGTCACGATCGTCGAGGACGGCGACGACCCGGTACCGGTGCCGGACGAACCGGTCGAACAGCTCGGCCTTGACGATGGAGTCCTTGCGGTTGTCGCCGGGCGCGCGCATGTGCAGTTCGGTGTAGGGCACCCGATGCTCGGCCAGCCACTGCTCGGTCTCGGGGCGGCACACCCCGTCGCGACCGGAGACGAGCACGATCGCCGGCTTCTCCGGCGATGCGGCGAACGCCGTCACCGCAGCCATCACGGCCGGGGAGAGCGAATCCTCGCCCACCCGGTGCCAGTGGTAGGGGCTGCGGTCGCTCATGTGGGCGAGCGTGCCGTCGATGTCGACGATCCACGCCGGGGGCAGCGTCGGATCCGGCACGTACGGCGCCGGGTAGGGAACCGGCTCGGCCGGCGGCCGGTGCCGCCCCTGTCGCCTCGCCCCGGTGCGTCCTTTGGGCTGCTTGGACCGCCCAAAGGACGCACCGGCGGCGCAGCCGCCTACAGCCCGGGGCGCTTGCCGATCGTCAGCGTGACCTCGCCGGTGCCGGCGAAGAAGTCGTTGCCCTTGTCGTCGACGACGATGAACGCCGGGAAGTCCTCGACCTCGATCTTCCACACTGCTTCCATACCCAGTTCCGGGTACTCGAGAACCTCGACCTTCTTGATGCAGTCCAGGGCGAGGCGCGCGGCCGGCCCGCCGATGGAGCCGAGATAGAAGCCACCGTGGTTCTTGCAGGCGTCGGTGACCTGCTGCGAGCGGTTGCCCTTGGCGAGCATGACCATCGATCCCCCCGCGGCCTGGAACTGCTCGACGTAGGAGTCCATCCGGCCCGCGGTGGTCGGACCGAACGAACCGGAGGCCATGCCGTCCGGCGTCTTGGCCGGGCCGGCGTAGTACACCGGGTGGTCCTTCAGGTACTGGGGCATGCCCTCGCCCGCATCGAGACGTTCCTTGATCTTCGCGTGCGCGATGTCGCGGGCGACGACGAGCGGGCCCGTGAGCGACAGCCGGGTCTTGACGGGATGCTTGGACAGTTCGGCGAGGATCTCCGGCATCGGCCGCGTCAGGTCGATCTTCACGGCGGCACCCTTGCCGGTACCCGACACGCCCTCGGTCTCGGCGTCGAGCTGCGCGTCGGTGATCTCGGGCAGGAAGCGGCCCGGATCGAACTCGAGCTGCTCGAGGAACACCCCCTCCGGGGTGATCTTGGCCTTCGCCTGCCGGTCGGCCGAGCAGGACACCGCGAGCGCCACCGGCAGCGACGCGCCGTGGCGCGGCAGCCGGATCACGCGCACGTCGTGGCAGAAGTACTTGCCTCCGAACTGCGCACCGATGCCGATCTTCTGCGTCAGCTCGAAGACCTTCTTCTCGAGTTCGAGGTCGCGGAAGCCGCGGCCGGTGATCGCACCCTCGGTGGGCAGCTCGTCGAGGTAGTGGGCCGAGGCGTACTTCGCGGTCTTGAGGGCGAACTCGGCGGAGGTCCCGCCCACCACGATGGCGAGGTGGTACGGCGGGCACGCGGCCGTGCCGAGCGAGCGGATCTTGGCCTCGAGGAACTGCATCATCGAGTCCGGGTTCAGGATCGCCTTCGTCTCCTGGTACAGGTACGACTTGTTGGCCGAACCGCCACCCTTGGCCATGAACAGGAACTTGTAGGCGTTCTCGTGGCCGGCCGCCGTGTCGGCGTAGAGCTCGATCTGCGCCGGCAGGTTCGAGCCGGTGTTCTTCTCCTCCCACATGGTGAGGGGAGCGTTCTGCGAGTACCGCAGGTTGAGCCGGGTGTAGGCGTCGTACACGCCGCGGGCGATCGCTTCCTCGTCGTCGCCGGGGGTGAGGACGTGCTGGCCGCGCTTGCCCATGACGATCGCGGTGCCGGTGTCCTGGCACATCGGCAGCACTCCGGCAGCGGCGATGTGGGCGTTCTTCAGGAGATCCAGCGCGACGAACTTGTCGTTGTCCGATGCTTCCGGGTCGTCGAGGATGCTCGCGAGCTGCTTCAGGTGATCCGCCCGCAGATAGTGCTGGACGTCGTGCAGCGCGGTCTCGGTGAGCAGGCGCAGCGCCTCGGGCTCGACCTGCAGGAAGGTGCGGCCGCCCGGACCTTCGACGGTCGACACCCCCTCGGTGGTCAGCAGCCGGTACTCGGTGGGGTCTTCCCCGATCGGCAGCAGGTCCTCGTAGAGGAAGTCGGCCATTTCTTCTCCTGAACTGTCCTGGACAGCGGGGCTGATGTTCGGGACAAGGTTAGTCCCGGCAACGGGACGCTCCGACGCCGGGGCGTGTGACGCAGGCCGCCCCCTTACCCATCGTGACCTGCGTCACTGCGAAATTCGGCCGTCGGTGTGGCGCCGGTCATGGTCGCCGCGGCGGGCAATCCGTACACTGGTATGGATGGTTCGTACGGCACAGGAACGGGTACTCGGGCGAGACCGCTACCGATCGATCCGACAGCGGGGGTTCGAGAACACATGACTACCGAGACCGTGCCGACGACGGCACGTGCCCACCGCGGAGCGCTCCGCGGTTTCCATGCCTGGGTCGATGTCGCCGTCGTGGTGGTCGTCCTCGTCGCCACCAACCTGATCGCGCACTTCACCACCGTGTGGGCCAGCATCGCGACGGTGCCCGCTGCGGCGCTGGTGCTCGTCGCGCTGATGCGCCGTCGGGGCATGCGCTGGTCCGAACTCGGACTCTCGCCGCGCCACTGGCGCGCCGGCTCCCTCTACGCCCTGGCCGCCGTCGGCGTCGTGCTGGCCGTGATCGCCGTCGGAGTGGCGTTGCCGCTCACTCGGCAGTTCTTCCTGTCCGACCGCTACGCCACGATCTCCGGCGCGCTGCTCGCCTCGATGATCGTGATTCCACTGCAGACGGTCATCCCCGAGGAACTCGCGTTCCGCGGCGTGCTGCACGGCACGCTCGAACGCGTCTCCGGTGCGCGCGGAGTGTTCGCCGCCGGGTCACTGCTGTTCGGCCTGTGGCACATCGCCTCGTCCCTCGGGCTCACGAACGGCAATCGCGGCCTGAGCGGCATCCTCGGCGGCGGCCTGTGGGGGCAGGTACTGGGCATCGCCGGAGCGGTCCTGGCCACCGCCGCTGCCGGGTTCGTCTTCACCTGGCTGCGCCGCCGCAGCGGGAGCCTGATCGCCCCGATCGCCCTGCACTGGTCCCTCAACGGTGCCGGGGCGCTGGCCGCAGCCCTGGTCTGGCACGCCACCCTGAACTGACCGCCCGAACGGGCCGCCGGCCCACCGGCGCCGCGGTACCGTGCGCTGATGGCACTCGCGGTCTGCCTGGTCTTCGACGCCGCCGCCCGGCGCGCCCTGCAGCAACTGTGGGCCCGGCTCGAAGACCTCGGGGTGCCGACGCTGCTCACCCATACCCACGGCCGGCACGTGCCGCACCTGTCGTATGCGGTGTTGCGCAGCTACGACGTCGAGGACGTGACGGCTGCGCTCGCGACGCTCCCCGACGGTGGACCGCTGACCCTCCACTCCGACGCGCTGGGCGCCTTCCGGCGCGGACGGGTCTGGCTCTCGCCGGCGCCCACCGCCGATCTCCTGCGCCGTCAGCAGCGCGTGGTCGACACCGTCACCGCCGTCGGCGCGGACCTGCACAAGCACTACCGGCCGGGCGTATGGACCCCGCATCTGACCCTCAGCCCACGAGCCCGGCTGGAGGATCTGCCGCGGGTGGCCGCGGTCGTGTACGACGTGCTGCCCCTCGAGACGGTCGTCTCCGGCGCGGCGCTGATCGACACCACGACGGGGGAGCGGCGGCCGCTGCGCCGCGTCCCGTGACCGGCGGTGCTCACTCCTCGGGGTTCTCCACCCACTTGCCGTACGGCGGGGGGCCCTCGCTCATGATCTGCACCCCGAAGTGCGGGGCGTGCTTCCACACGTAGCCGTGCAGGGTGTGTTCCTCCGACGTCTGCGTGTTGACGAGGACGAGGTCTCCCGTCGCTCGCTCCTCGAGGGAGAACCCGCTGTCCGGGCCCTCGAGTACCCACCACTTCGTCTTGCTCATGATCGATGCCTCCGGTGTGGGACGGGACAGGTCTCGGGGCGGACGTTACTCCCGACAGTGCCCACGCGGCACCGGTTCGCCGATCCGGATCACCGGCCTCCCAGCACCCGTCGGGTGGCCTCGTCGGCGGGGTAGAACGCCTCGATCGCCAGTTCCGCGACGGTGACGTCCAACGGCGTGCCGAACAGCGTCGTCGTGCTCAGCAGGGACAGCTCGCCGTCGTCGGTGCGCAGCCGCAACGGCACCACCAGGGCGTGGGCGGTGGCCGGATCGAGCTCGGCGTCGTGCCCGTCGTCGCTGGGGTAGGCGGCCAGTTCGGCGTGCAGCCGGCGCAGCACCGGGTCGCCCGTCGCGGCGAGCTGATGTCGCAGTCGGGTCAGCAGGTGCGCCCGCCACTGGCCGTGATTGACGATGCGCGGCGCCATCCCGTCCGGGTGCAGCGTCACCCGCAGCACGTTCACCGGGGGTTCGAGCAGCCGTGGGTCGCATCCGCCCAGCAGGCCCATGACGGCGTCGTTGGCGTCGACCATCGTCCAGTGCCGGTCCACCACCAGCGCCGGATAGGGGCGGTGCGACGACAGGATCCGCTCGATAGCGTCGGCCACCGCGGCCATCGGCACGTCCCCGAGACGGTGCTCCGGGTACGCGGGCGCCAGACCCGCCGCGAGCAGCAGCGAGTTGCGCTCCCGCAGCGGGATGTCGAGCTGATCGGCCAGGCGCAGCAGCATGACACGCGTCGGCCGGGACCGGCCCGTCTCGAGGAAACTCACGTGCCGGGCCGAGACCTGCGCCCGGTTGGCGAGGGCGAGCTGGCTCAGGCCGCGACGCTCACGCCAGTGCCGCAGCAGTGCTCCGACGGGTTCCTCGTGCACGGTGGTCATGAAGGTCACGGTAGGTGCGGAAGGGAACGACGGCCATTACCTGCCGGGTAATCGATTCGCCCACCACGGCCCGGCAGTCTCGTCGGTGTACGGCACACCGCCGCCACCGACCGACCCGGAGGACCCCATGACTGCCTACGCGATCGCCCATCTGCGCTCCGTCGACTTCGGCCCCGAGATCGTCCGCTACATCGAGGAGATCGACGACACCTTCACGCCGTACGGGGGCAGGTTCCTCGTCCACGGCGTCGAACCCGAGGTCCACGAGGGACCCTGGCCCGGCCACGTCGTGGTCGTCGAGTTCCCCGACCTCGAGCAGGCCCGCGCCTGGTACCGGTCGCCGGCCTACCAGGCGATCCTGCCGCTGCGCACCGAGCACTCCGACAGTTCGGCGATCCTCGTCGAGGGTGTCCCGCCGGGCTACCGGGCGCGCGACTACCTCACCAAGATGGGGCACAGCTGAGTGGTCCGGACCGACCGGCTCAGCGCAGGATCCCGGCCGCGCGGGCCGGCGCCGCATACGCCTCGGCGAGGGTGTCGACCGTCTCGTGGGCGTTGAGGCCGCTCGGATTCGGCACCACCCATACCGGCACGCCACCGATCGTCGCCTCCTGCAACCCCGCGGCCGCCTTGCGGTGCCCGAACGCCGACCGGTATGCCGTGATGCCGGCGACGGCCACCACCCGCGGCCGGTGCTGCGCCACCACCCCGGCCAGTCGCACGGCCCCGGTTCGCAGCTCGTCTGCCGTGAGTTCGTCCGCGCGGGCGGTGGCGCGGGGGGCGAGATTGGTGATCCCGACGCCGCGCTCGATCAGGTGCGCCTTGTCGTCCTCGCTCATCCCGGAGCTGGGGTCGACGGGCCGGAGCAGGATGCCGGCCCGCAGCAGGGCCGGGTAGAAGCGGTTGCCGGGCCGGGCGAAGTGCGCACCCGTCGCCGCTGTCCACAAACCCGGATTGATGCCTACGAACAGCAGCCGGCAACCCGGCCCGATCAGGTCGGGCACCACCGCGTCACGGAAGCGTTCGAGTTCGGCGTGCGTGAATCCCATCCGTCCCACGGTAGCGAGCGGCGCCGTCCCGGTCCGGCCTCGCCCGGACACGAGGAGTGCGGCCGCCCTCGTCCGCGCCCTCATCGGCTAGGGTGAAACGCGCGTCGTGGCGGGACCGGACAGCCGCGGCGAGCAGGGCCGAAACGATAGGGGAAGGTGTGCAGCGCCGGAACGTGATCGGTAACCCCGTCGAAGACCCGTCCGGCCGCGAGGTGGCGCTACCGCCGTACACGGATCTGCTGTGGCCCACCCTGCAGGCGCTGATCGGGCTCGGCGGCTCGGCTTCGATCGAGGAACTCGAGAAGGCGGTCGTCGCGCGCGAGCGTCTGTCCGAGGCCGCGCGGTCCGTACTGCACGGTGACGGCCCGGTCACCGAGATCGAGTACCGGATCGGCTGGGCGCGTACCTATCTCAAGGGCATGGGTCTGCTGGCCAACACCCGGCGCGGCGTGTGGAGCGTCACGGACCGCGGTCGTGCGGTGCAGGAATCGGAGATCAAGCCGCTCCAGGTGGCCTACACCGCGGAGAAACGACGCAAACGACTCGTACGCAACGCGTCGTCGCGGGCGCAGGTGGTGCCTCTCGCGGCGGCCCCCGAGGATCCCGAGCTGTGGCGCGAACCGGTGCTCGCCGCCGTCGCCGAGCTCCCCGACGAGGGGTTCGAACGGCTCGCCGTCGCGGTGCTCCGCGCCGCCGGATTCACCACCGTCTCCGTCCCGCCGTACGGTGGCCATCTCGACACCGGCTCCGACAACGACGTCGACGTGGAGGGCACCGGCGTGCTGCGGGTGTCGCTGCTCGGCTTCTCGGTGTTCTTCCGCTTCCTGCGCGGGCCCGAGCGGGCGGGCGCGGACGTGGTGCGCGAGTTCCGCGCCGCGATGGCCGGTCGCGGTGAGAAGGGCCTGCTCGTCACCACCGGCACGTTCGGCGACGACGCCCGCGCCGAGGCGCACCGGCTCGGCGCGCCCCCCATCGAACTCGTCGACGGCGACGGGCTGTGCGATCTGCTCAAGGAGCACGGTCTCGGGGTCCACACCACGGTGCGCACCGTCGAGGACGTGGCTCTGGTTCCGGCCTTCTTCGCCGAGCTCGGCGACCGGTAGTCCCGCCTGTCGTCGGGCCACGAATCCCGATGTGCCCCCGCGGGACCCGGGAGTGTGATCCAATACCGGAGGCTCGACACCCTGTCTTCCGTGCACGCTCGTCCAAGCGAGGTTCGATGGCCGTTTCACGTCGGGAACTGTTGCGATACGCGGCCGTCGGCTCGTGCGCGGCCTGGATCTCGGCCGTCGCCGCCCCCGGGGTGGCGCACGGCCGGGAGGTGCTCGGCACGATCGTCGACTACTCGGCGGCCGTGCCGTCGCCGTCGTCGATTCGGGCCGCCGGGCACGTCGGGGCCATCCGGTACGTCTCGGACCGCCGGCCGGGCGCCGAATGGATGCTGGCCAAGCCGCTGACCGAGTCGGAGGCCGCCGCCCTCGTCGCCGGCGACCTCGAGGTCGTCTCGTGCTACCAGTTCGGCAAGGCCGACACGGCGGACTGGCTCGGTGGATACGACGCCGGGGTCCGGCACGCGACGCGCGGCCTCGAGTTGCACCGCGCGGCCGGGGGACCGGCGGACCGGCCGATCTACGCCTCGATCGACGACAACCCGTCCGAGCAGCAGTTCGCCGACCTGATCGCACCGTACCTGCAGGGCTGGCACGACGTGCTCGGCGCCGGGAACACCGGCGTGTACGCCAACGCACCGACCATCTCCTGGGCGCGCGATGCCGGCCTGGGGTCGTTCTACTGGCAGCACGACTGGGGCACGGCCGAGGGTTACGTGCATCCCGCGGCCGATCTGCACCAGGTGGGCGGCGGCACGATCGACGGCATCGGCATCGACGTCAACAACGTGTTCAGCACCGACTACGGGCAGTGGTCGCTCACCGCCGGGTGAGGCCGCCGGGTCGTGACCGCGGTACGGCCATCGTGAGGGCCAGACCGACGACGGCGGCCAGGGCCGCCACCAGGAACGTGGCGCGGAAGGCGTCGAGGGCGGGGACCGTCGCGGTGCCGACGGTCAGGGTGTCCGCCGCGAGCAGGACGCTCACGACCGCCGCGGACGAGGAGGTCCCCACCGAGCGCATCAGCGCGTTGAGACTGTTTGCGGCCGCGGTCTCCGACAGCGGCACGGCGGTCATGATCAGCGCCGGCATCGCGGCGTAGGACAGGCCGATACCGGCGCCGATGATCATGGCGGCGACCACGATGTGCCAGATCGCCGAGCAGGCGACGTAGGCCAGGAGGTAGCCGAGGCAGACGACGACTGCGCCCGCGGCGAGGGTCGTGCGGGGCCCGTACCGGGTCGTGATCCGCGCCGAGACCGGCGACAGCGCCATCATGACAAGACCGCTCGGCGCGAGCGCCAGGCCCGTTGCGACCATGGACAACCCGAACCCGTAGCCCGTGACGACGGGTGCCATCAACAACTGCGGGAAGGCGAGGCTGTTGCTGTAGAGCGCGAAACCGACCGCGACCGAGGCCAGGTTGGTGAACAGCACCGGACGTCGCCCCGACACGCGCAGATCGACCAGCGGCCCGGGCCGCCGCAGTTCGTACCGGCCCCAGACGACGGCGGTGGCGGCGGCACCCGCGAACATCGCGAGCGTCCCGGGCGCCGTCCAGCCCCAGGTGCTGCCCTTGGTCACGGGGAGGAGGAACAGCGTCAGCGCCACCGACAGACCGACCGCGCCGAGCAGGTCGAAACGACCGCGAGCCGACCGGGGAGATTCGGGAACCACCCACAGCACCAGGGCGGCGGCGAGGACTCCGACCAGTCCGCAGAACCAGAACAGGGTGTGCCAGTGGGCGACCTGCGCGACGGCCGCGGCGACGGGGAACCCGACGGCCCCGCCGACTCCCATCGTCGCGCTGATGGTCGCCATCGCCCCCGGCAGTCTGCGCGGGTGCAGTTCGTCGCGGAGGATCGCGATGCCCAGCGGAATGGCTCCGGTCGCCGCGCCCTGCAGTGCACGACCGGTGATCATCGGCCACAGGGTGGTGGACAGCGCGCAGACCGCGGAGCCGGCGACGAGCGTGCCGAGACAGACGAGCAGCATCCGGCGTTTGCCGAACATGTCGCCGAGCCGGCCGCTGACCGGGGTGATCACCGCGGAGGCCAGCAGGGTGGCGGTGACGGCCCACGAGGCGCTCTCCACCGAAGTTCCGAGCAGATACGGCAGTTGGGGCAGCAGCGGGACGACGAGGGTGTGCATCAGGGCGACGACGATGCCGCAGAGGGAGAGAACAGCGACGAGGCCACGGGGTGCCGGACGTTCGCCGACCGGCGGGATCCGGGTCTCGACCGCCATGCGCCTCCTCGAAGCCGGGCCGCGACGGGGAATCGACGACCGGACGTACGACATCTACCAGGTGCGGCGGCGCCGGGGGGAGCACGAGCCCGTTCAACGGGACACCGCCTGCCCGTTCAACTCTGGCAGTGCGCGGCGGGGTCGGGTTCGGCGGCGGTGACGACGAGCGTGGGGTGCGGGTCGTCGGGGGCGTCGTGGACGCCGCGCCACGACAGCAGCGACCAGCGGGACAGTCCCGACAGTGCCGAGCCGAGGCTGGCGAACGACAGCGACGACAGGGCCGAACCGAACGATCCCACCGAACCGACCGACAGCACCGACCCGACACTGCCGACGGACAGGATCGAGTACGCCGAGCCGATGGACAGGATCGAGCCCTCGGAACGGACGGAGAGGATCGACCGGTGGGAGCGACGGGAGCGCAGGGACCGGGAAACGGTGTGCCCGAGAGGTGTTTCGGCCATGTCCCGGTCTACCACGCAGCGGGCGGCGCGGGAAGCGTGCGGACGACGGAGGCCGCCGGGACGATCCCGGCGGCCTCGGCGGACGTGCGGACGATCAGGCGACCGTGACGAGCCCGATCGTCGGCAGGAAGGTGCACGAGCGCGGGGCCGCGCCCTCGGCCTGCGTGGTGATGCCCCCGGAGATCACCGCGGCCACGTTGCCGGAGCCGGTGTCCGCGATCGCGCTGAGCGTCGTCGGCCCGTCGGGGTTGATCCGGGCCTCGTCGGTCAGCGTCGCGGTGCCGC
This sequence comes from Rhodococcus sp. NS-SX18, assembly GCF_057367935.1. Classification (NCBI taxonomy): domain Bacteria; kingdom Bacillati; phylum Actinomycetota; class Actinomycetes; order Mycobacteriales; family Nocardiaceae; genus Rhodococcus; species Rhodococcus sp. NS-SX18. Next base: position 1,598,951 of record NZ_CM170633.1, read on the forward strand.
TGCGGCCGTTGGAGACGTTGATCCAGCTCACCGTCAGCGGCTGGGCCTGCTGCGCGGCGAACTTGGCGGTTCCCAGCGCGGTGAACACGAACCCGGCCTGGCCGGCCTTCGGGCCCGGCGGCGGGAGCGGTGCGGGACCGGCGACGGCGAGCGCGGTGCCGATGGAGTCGCCGCCGTCGCGGATGCAGTCCTTGCCGATGCTCGGGTACAGGAACTGCGAGATCGCCACGGCGTTCGGGTCGGGGAGGTCGGGTCCGCCACCGCCGCTGCCGTCGAGGAAGGTGATCACGCGCTGGAGCAGGGCCTTGACGGAGTCGGGCAGCTGCGAGTTCGCGAGCAGTTCCTTCGCCTGGTCGAGCAGCTGGTTCCGGCCGTCGGCGACGTCCGTCGGCCCGGCTGCCGCGCCGACGATGGCGGGGGCGAGGGAGGCGAGGGCCTCGACCTCTGCGGGTGCGGCCGCCTGGGTGGTCAGCATGCCCATGAGGGACTCGATCGTCAGGTCCGCCGGCAGCGGGTAGCCCGCGAGCTCGACCGGCAGCTGAAGCGTGTCGGGGAAGCCCGGAACGACGGGTTGCGCGACCGCCTGCGAGGGCACGGTGAGCGCCGCGGCGGCGGCGAGAGCGCAGGCGGTGATCATCCTGCGCGTTGCTCGGGTTCGAAGCACTTTTCCCCATCCTTGTCGTTGAAGCGGCTCCGGAGCGCGGGGCTCCGATGCCGCTGACGGCTCGGGGAGACACTTTATGTAGGCCCCCCGATCAGTACAAGCCGTGGCCGGTCTCACAGCCGCCGCCTGTATTCGCGGGAGTCTAGCCATAACGTGTTCCGATCGATGGTGTCTGCTCGAGACTACGTGTGACGCATGTGGTTTTTGTGAGAGTAGATGAAACTGTTACTGATGTGAGTATCGTGTTCGGCTCGCCGTCGTGGAACGGATAGTCTGCATCAGTCCCCGGTCCTTCCCCGGGGTGACGTGACGACGGGAGGCCGCGCCGCAGTGTCCGACTCGGTTCGCCCGCATCGACTGTGGTGGTGCGCGGCCCTGCTGGCCGTCTCCGTCGGGGTGCGCCTGGCGTGGAACTTCCTCACCCCCAACGGCATGAATCTCGTGGATCTGCACGTGTACGTCGACGGGTCCGCGGCGCTGCTGCGCGGGGAGCTCTACGACTTCACCTACACCCGGGACACGCCCGAGTTCTCCCTGCCCTTCACCTACCCGCCGTTCGCGGCCCTGGTCTTCTTCCCCCTGCACTACCTCCCGTTCCCCGTGGTCGGCGTGGTGTGGCAGCTGCTGACCGTCGCCGCCCTGTTCGGCATCCTGCGTATCTGTCTCGAGCTGCTGTTCGGTCCCGCGGCCCACAGCGCCCACTGGACGGCGGTCGCGCTCGGGTGGACGGCGGTCGGCATCTGGACCGAGCCCATCCGCACGACCCTCGACTACGGGCAGGTCAACGTGTTCCTGGCCTTCGGTGTGATGGTCGCGGTCCGCAGCAACCGCTGGTGGCTCTCGGGTGGCCTGGTCGGGGTGCTCGCCGGCATCAAGCTGACCCCGGCGGTCGCCGGTCTGTACTTCGTGGCACGACGGCGGTGGTCGGCGGCATTCTTCTCCGCGGCGGTCTTCGTCGTCACCGTCGCCGTCAGCTGGCTGGTGCTCGGCGAGCAGGCACGGACCTACTTCACGACGTTGTTCGGCGACGCCGAGCGGATCGGACCGGTGGGGTCGGTCTGGAACCAGTCGCTGCGCGGCGCGCTGAGCCGCATCGTGGGGCACGATGTCGGCACCGGGCCGCTGTGGCTGGCGGCCGTCGTGGTCTCGGCGGCGCTGGCCTTCGCGGCCTGGCGTGCCCTCGGTCCGGACGATCGCCTCGGCACCGTCGTCGTCGTCGAACTCTTCGGGCTGCTGGTCTCGCCGATCTCCTGGATGCACCACTGGGTGTGGGTCCTGCCGATGCTGGTGTGGCTGGTCTACGGTCCGCTCGCGGACCGGCGCGGCGCGCGCGTGCTGGCCGGATTCTGGGCGGTGCTCACCGTCGTCGGCGTGCCGTGGCTGCTGGGGCTGGCGCAGGATTCGATGTGGGACATCTCGCGGCCCGCGGTGCTCGCCTGGGCCGGGGCGTGCAACGTGCTCGGAGTGCTCGCGGTGTACGTGTGGACGATCCTCGCCCGGCGCAGCGCTGCGCGGCACCCCGCTCCGGCCGTGTCCGTCAGCCGTGGACCAGCGAGTCGATCGTCCGGGCCAGTTCCACGTCCGACGCGGTGATCCCGCCGGCGGAATGGGTGGACAGCGAATAGGTCACCTTCCGCCAGCGGATGTCGATGTCGGGATGGTGGTTCGCCGCCTCGGCGGCCTCGGCCACCCGGTCCACCAGCGCGACGGCGTCGGGGAACGAAGGGGACTCGACGGTGCGCACGATCGCGTTCCCGTCCCGCTGCCAGGCGGGGAGATCGGCGAGGGCGGCCTCGATGTCGGCGTCGGAGAGCAACTCGGCCATGTCTCATTCTGGGACGATGCGGCACATGAGTGCAACGACGGGCCGGTCGGACGAGGTGGTGGCCGGGGCGATCTTCCGTGACGGCCGGCTGTTGCTGGCGCAGCGGGTCGGTCCCCCGGAGCTGGCGGGGTTGTGGGAACTGCCCGGCGGCAAGGCGGAGCCGGGGGAGTCCGCCGAGGCGGCACTACGCCGGGAGTTGCGGGAGGAACTGGGCGTGGAGGTCGCCGGCGCACAACGGGTCGGGGCCGGAGTGCCGCTCGCCGGGGGCCGGGTGCTGCGCGCCTACCGCGTCGAGCTGGTGTCAGGGGAACCGCGGCCGCTCGAGCACGCGGCACTGTGCTGGGTGGACGCCGACGAGCTGGAGCGGATCGACCTGGTGCCCAACGACCGGGTGTGGCTGCCGGAGCTGCGCGCCCGACTCCGGGACTGACGGTGGTGCGGCCGGTCAGGCGGCGCGGGCCTTCTTCAGGCGCTTGGCGAGCTCCTTCTTGCCCAGGCCTTCGTGCTCGAGTCTCATCATCCGCATGACCACCACCGGGCAGCGCACACAGCGGGTCTTCTTGCGGCAGCACTTCTTCTTGGGCTCGAGCTGCGCGACCTTGCTCGCCTTCACCTTGCCCATCCGGGTAGCCGGCCTTTCGTCGGTGGGGTTCCGGACCACAACACTTTCCGAAGGTTAGCATGCCCTTACCTTGGCGACCGGATCGTCGAGTATCGGGGGCTGCCGCGCGGCGCAGAGCGACGTGGCGAACGTCACGCTCTGCCGCGCGAGCTGGTGAATCGGGTCTCGGCGGGCGCGGAGCACCGGGACCGGCCTGTACTGTATTGGAGGCCGCAGTGCCTGTGCGGGCCGTTTTCGGCCGCGAACAGGTGACTCGCATTCGCGACGCGGCCACCGCAAGAACGCCGTACGGGCGAGGTGCCGTCTGGGTCCAGTGCCGTGTGGCCGGACAACAGCCAGGAGAGCCATCGCGTGAGCACCGCCAGTTTCCGCAACGTCGCCATCGTCGCGCACGTCGACCACGGTAAGACCACCCTCGTCGACGCCATGCTGCGCCAATCGGGCGCCTTCGCCGAGCGCGCGGAACTCGTCGACCGGGTCATGGACTCCGGTGACCTCGAGCGCGAGAAGGGCATCACGATTCTCGCGAAGAACACCGCCGTGCACCGGCACAACGCCGACGGCACCGTCACCGTCATCAACGTGATCGACACCCCCGGTCACGCCGACTTCGGTGGCGAGGTCGAGCGCGGGCTGTCCATGGTCGACGGCGTCGTCCTGCTCGTCGACGCGTCCGAGGGTCCGCTGCCGCAGACCCGCTTCGTGCTGCGCAAGGCGCTCTCCGCGTCGCTGCCGGTGCTGCTCGTGGTCAACAAGACCGACCGTCCCGACGCCCGCATCGCCGAGGTCGTCGAGGAGACCCACGACCTGCTCCTCGACCTCGCCTCCGACCTCGACGACGAGGCCTCCGAGGCCGCCGAGCAGCTGCTGGACCTGCCGGTCCTGTACGCCTCCGGACGCGAGGGCAAGGCGTCCACCGAACAGCCCGAGAACGGACAGGCGCCCTCCGCCGAGAATCTCGACGCGCTGTTCGACGTGCTCATGAAGTACATCCCCGCCCCCAAGGGCGATCCCACCGCACCGCTGCAGGCGCACGTCACCAACCTCGACGCCTCCGAGTTCCTCGGCCGCCTGGCGCTGCTGCGCATCCACAACGGCGAACTGCGCAAGGGCCAGACCGTCGCGTGGATGCACGCCGACGGTGTGAAGAACGTGAAGATCACCGAGCTGCTCAAGACCATCGGGGTCGAGCGCCGGCCCGGTGAGGTCGCCGTCGCCGGTGACATCGTCGCCGTCGCCGGTATCCCGGACATCATGATCGGCGACACCCTCGCCGACGTGGACAACCCGGTCGCCCTGCCGCGCATCACGGTCGACGAGCCGGCCATCTCGGTGGTCATCGGCACCAACACGTCGCCGCTCGTCGGCCGCGTGCAGGGCCACAAGCTGACCGCGCGCATGGTCAAGTCCCGGCTCGACTCGGAGCTGGTCGGCAACGTGTCGCTGCGCGTGCTCGACATCGGCCGTCCCGACGCGTGGGAGGTACAGGGCCGCGGCGAGCTGGCGCTGGCCATCCTCGTCGAGCAGATGCGCCGCGAAGGCTTCGAACTCACCGTCGGCAAGCCGCAGGTGGTCACCCGGCAGATCGACGGCAAGGTGCACGAGCCGTACGAGGAGCTCACCGTCGACAGCCCCGAGGAACACCTCGGCGCGATCACCCAGCTGCTCGCGGCCCGCAAGGGCAAGATGGTGCAGATGTCCAACCACGCCGCCGGATGGGTGCGCATGGAGTTCATCGTCCCGTCGCGCGGCCTCATCGGGTTCCGCACCGACTTCCTCACCGAGACCCGCGGCACGGGCATCGCCAACGCCGTCTTCCACGGCTACGCCCCGTGGGCCGGCGAGATCCGCGCCCGGCACACCGGCTCCCTGGTCTCCGACCGCTCGGGCTCGGTCACGCCGTTCGCCATGATCCAGCTCGGCGACCGCGGCACCTTCTTCGTGGAGCCGGGCAGCGACACCTACGAGGGCCATGTCGTGGGCATCAACCCGCGCGCCGAGGACCTCGACATCAACGTCACCCGCGAGAAGAAGCTCACCAACATGCGCTCCTCCACGGCCGACGTGATGGAGACCCTCGCCAAGCCGATCACCCTGAGCCTCGAAGAGGCCATGGAGTTCTGCGCATCCGACGAGTGCGTCGAGGTCACCCCGGAGATCCTCCGGGTCCGCAAGGTGCACCTCTCGGCCACCGACCGGGCTCGCGCCCGCTCGCGGGAGAAGGCTCGCAACAAGTAGTCGCGGCAGTGGACGAGTAGTGCGGCAGAGGTGGTCCCGGTGCGGCCGGGACCACCGCCGCATCCCGGAGGGAAGGGAGGCCGGATGCGCAGGTTCGCCGGGATCACCGCCGTCGCCGCGGTGCTGGGATTGTCGGCGTGCACCGCCGATCCACCGCCGCCGATCGAGCAGACCGAACCCACCCGGACCCCCGCCCCGGTGCCTCAGCTCAACACCGTCGTGGTGGCGGTCGACGATGTGGGCGCCGGGTTCAATCCGCACCTGCTCGCCGACCAGTCGCCCGTCGGCAACACGGTCGCCGGGATGGTGCTGCCGAGCGCGTTCCGGCCCGTGCCCGATCCCGCGCGGCCCGGTGCCTCGGTGTGGATGCTCGACGAGTCCGTCCTCGTGTCGGCCGAAGTCACCTCGCAGGCGCCGTTCACCATCACCTATCAGGTCCGCGACGAAGCGCAGTGGTCCGACAGCGCACCCATCGCCGCCGAGGACTTCCGGTACCTGTGGCAGCAGATGATCACCGAGCCCGGTGTGGTCGATCCCGCCGGCTACCGTCTCATCGAGGACGTCGGATCCTCCGGCGGCGGCAAGACCGTCACCGTCACCCTGCGCGAGCCCTACCCGGCGTGGCGGGAACTGTTCACCCACCTCCTGCCGGCTCACCTGGTCAAGGACACGCCGGGCGGGTTCGCCACGAGCCTCGCCGAATCGATCCCGGTGTCCGGTGGGCAGTTCCACGTCAAGTCCGTCGACCGAGGGCGGGGCGAGATCCTGCTCGAACGCAACGACCGCTTCTGGGGGACCCCGGCCCGGCCCGACCGGATCCTGTTGCGGCGCGGCGGAACCGACGCGCAGCTCGCCGAGTCCATGCGCACCGGCGACGCCCAGGTCGCGCAGATGCACGGCGGGGGCTCCGCGCTGCTCGCCCAGCTCGGCGCGATCCCGCACGTGCGCACCGGCACCCAGCTCCAGCCTCGCGTCCTGGAGCTGACCCTCAACGGCCGCACGGCCGAGTTCGCGGATCCACGCGTGCGCCGCGCCGTCCTCGGACTTCTCGACCCGGACCTGCTGGCCACCGTCGCGGCCGGCACGGAATCGGCCGTGGTCGCGGCCCGGGCGCAGGTACTCGCCCCGTCCGACCCCGGATACGCCCCGAGCCTGCCGCCGCGCCCGGGCCGTGAGGAGTCCCTCAAGCTCCTCGCCGCGGCCGGTTACGTACCGGCCGACCCGGCGACGGTCGAAGCCACCCGCACGCCGGTACCGGAAGCGGCGACGACCGGGCTGCTCGCCCAGGGGGACACGCCCCTGGCGCTCGTGCTGGGCGTGCCCGAGAACTCCCCGGTGGCCGACGCCGTCGCCCACACCGCCGCGGACCAGCTGCGCGGGGCCGGCGTCGCGGCCACCGTGACCACGCTGCCGCCCGACGAGCTCTACGGCGACGCACTCGTCCGGGGAACCGTGCACGCCGTGGTCGGCTGGACCCGCGCCGGCGGCGACCCCGCCACGGCCGCGATGTCCCGATTCGGTTGTCCACCGGCGATTCCCGGGCAGGAAAGCGCCCCGGCCGGGCCGGATCCGGCGCCCACTCCGGAGCCCGCCCCGGACGATGACACCGTTCCCGAGGGTGACACCGCTCCCGAGGGTGAGAGTCCCGACGACGAGATCGAAGCCGCCGAGGCGCAGCTCGCCGCACCGAGCAACGTGTCCGGGGTGTGCGACCCCGCCCTCGAATCCGAACTCGCCGGCGCCCTGCGCGGCGCCGGCGACGTGCCCGCCGTCCTGACCGGCGCCCAGCCGAAGCTGTGGGACCTCGCGGTCACCCTGCCGATCGTGCAGGACCGCACCGTGATCGCCGCGGGACCCGGCGTCGAGGGCGTGGCGCTGACCGGTGCGATCCCCGCCGGGCCCCTGTCCGACGCGCAGAACTGGTGGAGGACCACACCGTGACCGACCGAACCGACCCCGCGTCGAGGCGCCTGCTGCTGGTGCACGCCCACCCCGACGACGAATCCATCACCACGGGCGGGACGATCGCGCACTACGCCGCTCAGGGTGCCGAGGTCACCGTCGTGACGTGCACCCTCGGGGAGGAAGGCGAGGTCATCGGGGACGAGTGGGCCCAGCTCACCGCCGACCGCGCCGATCAGCTCGGCGGTTACCGCATCCACGAACTCGGCCGGGCGCTGGCCGCCCTCGGCGTGCCTGCGCCGCGCTTCCTCGGCGGTGCCGGGCACTGGCGCGATTCCGGAATGGCCGGGACCCCGTCGGCTGCGAACCCCCGGGCCTGGGTGAATGCCGACCGTGACGAGGCGGTGGCCGCACTGGTCGCGGTGATCCGCGAACTGCGCCCGCACGTGGTGGTCACCTACGACCCGGTGGGTGGCTACGGCCACCCCGACCACATCCGGGTGCATCACGTCGTGACCGCGGCGGTCGAGGCCGCGGGGACCGACGCCTACCCGCACGCCGGCTCGCCGTGGGACCCGGCGAAGCTCTACTGGACCGTCACCGAGGCGAGCGCCCTGCGCCGCGGCGTCGAGAACATGACCGACCTGCCCGACGGATGGCGACGACCCGGCCCCGACGAGCTGCCGAGCGTGCCCGACGACCGGGTCACCACCGTCGTCGACGTCGACGACGTGCTCGACGCCAAGCGAGCGGCGCTGGCGGCGCACGCGACCCAGGTGCTCGTGGCGCCCGGCGGCGCACAGTTCACCCTGTCCAACCTCGTCGCGCAGCCCGTGCTGGACCGGGAGCACTACGTACTGGCCCGCGGCGACCGCGGCCCCGGCCCCGGGCGTGAGCGTGACCTCTTCGCCGGGCTGGGTTAGTGTGACCACGAGCACCGGAAAGGTGATCACGGTCACACGAGAGGGTTCCGATGTACAACTGGTCCGTCCAGAACCAGATCGTCGCATTCGTCGATTCGCTGCGTCCCTACGCGGACCAGATCAATGCCGCCTACTACCAGGCGCTCTACGGCTTCGCGGACCAGGCCAGCGACGTGCTCACGCTCATGGGCTACCCGCCCGTGCCGTGATCGGCCGGGACCCGGTGCCCACGGACCCGCGCCCGTGGCGCACTATCGAACCATGACGGTCGATCCCGCCACCACCGCCACGCAGGCCCCCGCGTCGCCGACGGCGAAGCCGCGCACGGGCATCGTCGCTCTGCTGACCTTCGACGGTTTCCTGTGCGCGCTGCTGTCCGTGTTCTTCCTCGGCCTGTACATCGGCACCGTGCCGTTCCCCGTCACGATAGTGCTGGCCGGCGTGGCGAACGTGCTGCTGGTGATGGCGATGCGCGCCGAAACCGGGTCCACCTCGCGCGCGGCCTGGCCGCTGCTCGCGTGGATCGTCGGGTTCGTCGTGTGCCTGGCGGGCGGCCCCGGCGGCGATCAGCTCCTCGTCGCCGACTGGCGGACCCTGCTGCTGCCGGTCGGCGCACTCGCCCCCGCCGGTTTGTACCTGTTCGTCGCTCGCATGGCCGCCCTCACGAGTGCAGTCCGGCAGCCCGCGCCGCGTCCGTGAGCACGGCGGTGAGCATGGCCGGGGTGAGCCGGCCGGTGAACGTGTTCTGCTGGCTCACGTGATAGCAGCCGAACACGTGTAACGGCCCGCGGTCCGCGGCGTCGCCGCGCGGCAGCAGTTCCACGCCCGCCCCGTGCCCGAATCGGGGGCGTGGACGCGGCACGACCCAGCCGGCGTCGTCGAGGACCGGGAACAGCGCCTGCCAGCCGAAGCCGCCGAGCACCACGATCGAGCGCAACGTCGGCGTCAGCAGCTGCAGCTCCGCATCGAGCCAGGTGCGGCACGTGTCCCGCTCCTGCGGCGTCGGCCGGTTGGCGGGGGGTGCGCAGTGCACCGGCGACGTGACGCGGGTACCGAACAGCTCGAGGCCGTCGCCGCGGTGCGTCGCGGTGGGCTGCGACGCCAGGCCCGCCGCGTGCAGCGCGGCGTAGAGGAAGTCGCCCGAGCGGTCGCCGGTGAACATCCGCCCGGTCCGGTTGCCGCCGTGCGCGGCCGGGGCCAGGCCGACGATCAGCAGGGACGCGTCCGCCGGACCGAACCCGGGCACGGGACGCGCCCAGTACTCCTCGTCGCGGTAGGCGGCACGCTTGTCCCGGCCCACCTGCTCGCGCCACGCGACCAGGCGCGGGCAGGCCCGGCACTCGATCAGGCGGGCGTCGAGCGTGGCCAGGTCGCGTGGCCGGCCGATGTCCGGGTTCATCGGCGCACCCAGGCGTCGCCGGCGCCGGGTGTGACCGCCTCGACCAGCGCCCACGCCTGCTCGGCGGGTAGATCCACGACCTCGTAGCGGCCCGTGCCGGCCGGCGTCGCGGCGACGACGGTCGCCACTCCGGCGCGGCGCTGGAAGAACGACTGCCGCACCGTCCAGCCGATGATGCCGTCCGCCTCGAGCGAGACGCGGCGCCGATCCAGTGAGCCCCCGCGGGTGATCAACCACGCCGGCGCGTCCGTCGTTCCGGCACCGAGCACGGCGTGACCCAGGCTGCGGTAGCGATCCCACGCCAGCCCCACCGCCCCCGCCGCGACGACCGCGACCAACGGCCCCCACACCGCCACCGGCACCGTGCGGCCGGTGACCGCGACCGCCGTCGCAGCGGCCGCGACGGCCAGGGCCACGGGCAGCAGCGCCCGGGTGAATCGTCGTCGCCGCGCCGCCGGCCCGTGCGCACGCAGCGGGGCGTCGAGCTGACGGGTGTCGCGCAGCACCGCCGCCGCGACCCGTCGCGCCTCGGCGGACGGCGCGGGCGGCAGCAGCAACGACGACTCGCCGTGCTCGGCGGCGACACCGGTCATCACCGCGTCGAGCCGGGCACCGCCGGCCAGGCGCAGCGCCAGCGGCTCGCGGAGGCTCACCCCGCGCAGACGGCGCCGATCCAGGGTGGTGTGGCGGTGCCGCAGCAGGCCGTGCCCGACGCGCAGCATCCGTCCGTCGTCGGTGACCGACAGGTCCGCGTACAGCAGCACGTAGCGCACGCACGCCGCCAGGCTCGCCACCACGACGAGGACGAGCAGACCGAGCGCGGCGGCGACGAACGGCCCGACGGCCTCGACCGACGACAGCCCACGCTCGACGGTGGCGGACTCACCGAGCCGCTCGGCGAGTCCGTACTGGAAGGCCAGTCCCACCACCGCGGCGACGGTGACCAGCCCGGTGGTCGAGAACGGGGCGTAGCGCACCCAGCCCGGTCGGAACCGGGCGACCTCGGTCTCGGCGGGCACGACCGCCCCGGACTCCTCGGCCGGCGTCCCCGGGTGCGTGCCGAGCAGGGCGTCGCGCAGCGCCGGCACGGCGCCGATCGCCAGGCCGTTCAGCTCGAACCGATTGCGGTCCCGGCCGGCGCCGGTGCGCTGCCCGGTCCCGAGCCGGACCACCGCCAGCCCGAGCAACCGGTGCAGCAGGCGCTGCTCGACGTCCACCGACCGGATGCGGCTGCGCGGCACCGACAGCAGCTGACGTTGCAGCAGGCCGCGGCGCAGTTCCACGTGCACCGGCCCGATCCGGTAGGTCGTGGTGAACCAGCGCAACACGCCGATCCCCACCAGCAGTCCGGCCACCGCCAGACCCCAGCCGTGATTGCCGCTGCTGCTGCCGAGCACCACGGACGCCACCAGCACGGGCAGCAGCCGCAGCACCTCCTCGACGGGGTGGATCAGCAGCATCCGCGGATCGAGCCGCAACCACGGCTGCTCGGCCTCGGCGGCGAGGGCGGCGGCGTCGGACCGCTCCGGCGGGACGGGGACGTCGCTCACGTGGCATCCGCCTGGGTGCTGCCGGCGATCGCGGTGAGCCGCGCGGCGGTGGCGTCGGCGACCCCGACGTCGAGGGCGGTGATCTCGACCGCCCCGGCGGACGAGGCGGTGGTGACGGTCACGGTGGCGAGACCGAGCCACCGGTCGATCGGCCCCCGCTCCGTGTCGACGGTCTGGATCCGGGAGATCGGCGCGATCCGGCGCTCCTGGGTGAACCATCCCGAGCGCGTGTACACCGCGGTGTCGGTGATCTCCCAGCGGTGCACCCGATACCGCCACAGCGGCATCACGCCGACGTGCGCGACGGCGAGGACCGCGGTGACCACGGCGGCGGCGACGTGCCAACCCGGATGCCGGCCGGAGTCGACGATCGCCCACACCACCTGGGCGGCGACGACCGGTAGCCACAGCAGTGCCGCGCCCACCGCCCACAGCAGCCGCGCTCTCGGGCTGGGGCGCCACGCGGGCTCGGCCATGGTCACCGGCGCCGGCGGGGCAGCCCAGCCGACGGCGGTGGGCGGGGGAGCGTCCCGGGTCACGTGGTTCTCCTCGTCGGTGGTGTCCTGTCGGTTCCAGGCTAAGCTGATCGGCGAGCAGACCCGGCACCGCTGCGACCGGGTTCGGAGTCGACACGAGGAGGAGGACCGCCGTGACCGAATCATCGGAGACCACCGAATTCACAGAAGCGCCCGAGGCGGATCGGATCGAACAGGAGATGCCGGCGGAGGACGAACCGGCCGACGACGAGGTGACCTCGGTGCCACTCGAGGTGGAGCCTGCGGATGCTCTGGAACAGAGCCGGGTCGTCCCGGGCGACGAGGATTATCCGCGCGAGTGAGTCCGCCGGGGACGTGGCCCCGAGGTGGCATGGGTCCGGCGGGTGGCGCATGATCGGCCAATGACCCATTCGACCCACGACGGTGCCACCCCCGCGACGTTGCCCCTGCCCACGGTCCGCGCCGGCGCGGGCGGGCCCGCCTCGTCCGCGACGGATCCGGCGAGAGTGTCGCCGTCGGGCATGCGACGGGCGTTGCGCCGGGCGCGGGACGGGGCGACGCTCAACGTCGACGAGGCCGCGATCCTGCTCTCGGCGCGGGGATCGGACCTCGAGGACCTGTGCGCCTCGGCCGCCCGGGTACGCGACGCCGGTCTGCTCGCGGCGGGCCGGCCGGGCACGGTCACGTACTCCCGCAAGGTGTTCGTCCCGATCACCCGGCTGTGCCGGGACCGCTGCCACTACTGCACGTTCGTGACCGTGCCGGGCAAGCTGCGCGCCGCCGGGCACGGGATGTACCTCGAACCCGACGAGATCCTCGACATCGCCCGACGTGGATCCGAATTGGGTTGCAAGGAAGCGCTTTTCACGCTCGGTGACCGGCCGGAGGACCGCTGGCCGGAGGCGCGGCAGTGGCTCGACGAGCGGGGCTACGACTCGACCCTCGACTATGTGCGCGCGATGGCGATCCGGGTGCTCGAGGAGACGGGGCTGCTGCCGCATCTGAACCCCGGCGTGATGAGCTGGGCCGAGATGTCCCGGCTCAAGCCGGTGGCCCCGTCGATGGGCATGATGCTCGAGACCACGTCGACCCGGTTGTTCACCGAGAAGGGGGAGTGCCACCACGGCAGCCCCGACAAGGATCCGGCGGTGCGCCTGCAGGTGCTCACCGACGCGGGCCGGCTGTCGGTGCCGTTCACCACGGGCATCCTCGTCGGTATCGGCGAGACGCTCACCGAGCGCGCCGAGTCGATCGCGGCGATCCGCAAGTCCCACAAGGCGTTCGGGCACATCCAGGAAGTGATCGTGCAGAACTTCCGGGCCAAGGACGACACCGCGATGCGCGAGCACGACGACGCCGGGCTCGACGAGTTCCGGGCCGCGATCGCCGTGGCCCGGCTCGTGCTCGGACCGTCCGTGCGCATCCAGGCGCCGCCGAACCTCGTCGCCGCCGGCGAGTGCCGCGCGCTGCTCGCCGCGGGCGTCGACGACTGGGGCGGGGTCTCACCCCTGACCCCGGACCACGTCAACCCGGAACGGCCGTGGCCGAACCTGGATCTGCTCGCGCAGCTCAGTGCCGACGCCGGGTTCACCCTCACCGAGCGGATCGCGGCCCAGCCGCAGTACGTCCTGGCGGGGCAGCCGTGGATCGACCCGCGGATCGGTGCCCACGTCCGAGCGCTGGCGGACCCGGAGACCGGTCTGGCCCGGGACGTGACCCCGCAGGGACACCCGTGGCAGGAGCCCGACCTCGACTGGGAGTCCAGCGGTCGCGTGGATCTGAACTCCGGGATCGACGTCACCGGTCGCAACACCGAGTACCGCTCCGATCTCGGCAGCGCGTTCGGCGACTGGGACACCGTGCGCGAGCAGGTCCTCGCGCTCGGGGCGCACGCCCCGGTGCGGTTGGACGGGGACGTGCTCTCCGCGCTGCGCGCCGCCGAGAAGGACCCGGCCGGATGTACCGACGCCCAGTACGTCGCCCTCGCGCACGCGGACGGGCCGGGTCTCGAGGCGGTCGTCGCCCTGGCCGACCAGCTGCGCCGCGACGCGGTCGGCGACGACGTCACCTACGTGATCAACCGGAACATCAACTTCACCAACATCTGCTACACCGGCTGCCGGTTCTGCGCGTTCGCGCAGCGCAAGGGCGACGCCGACGCGTTCACCCTGTCCACGTCCGAGGTCGCGGACCGCGCGTGGGAGGCGCATGTCGCCGGCGCCACCGAGGTGTGCATGCAGGGCGGAATCGACCCGGAACTGCCCGTCACCGGCTACGCCGACCTGGTCCGCGCGGTCAAGGAGCGGGTGCCGTCGATGCACGTGCACGCGTTCTCCCCGATGGAGATCGCCAACGGCGTCGCCCGCAGCGGCATGTCGGTGCGCGACTGGCTGACCGAGTTGCGGGAGGCCGGCCTCGACACGATCCCCGGCACCGCCGCGGAGATCCTCGACGACGAGGTCCGCTGGGTGCTCACCAAGGGCAAGCTGCCCACCGCGGAGTGGATCGAGGTGGTCACCACCGCGCACGAGGTGGGGCTGCGGTCCAGCTCGACGATGATGTACGGCCACGTCGACCAGCCGCACCACTGGGTGGGGCACCTGAACGTGCTGCGCGGGATCCAGGACCGCACCGGCGGTTTCACGGAGTTCGTGCTGCTGCCGTTCGTGCACCAGTCGTCGCCGCTGTACCTGGCCGGCGCGTCGCGGCCGGGGCCGACGATGCGCGACAACCGCGCCGCGCACGCGCTGGCCCGGATCATGCTGCACGGCCGGATCGACAACATCCAGACCAGCTGGGTCAAGCTCGGTGTCGCCGGTACGCAGGCGATGCTGCAGGGCGGTGCCAACGACCTCGGCGGCACCCTGATGGAGGAGACGATCTCCCGGATGGCCGGCTCCCAGCACGGTTCGGAGAAGACCGTGGCCGAGCTCGAGGCGATCGCCGAGGGGATCGGCCGGCCGGCCCGCCGACGGACCACCGCCTACGCGCCGGTCGACGGGGGCGCCCTGAGCGGGGCACGCCCGTGACCCCCAGGCTGGGCGACGGGGTCGTCGCGGCGGCTCTGGACGCGACCGCAGCCGGTTTCGGACCGCTGTTCGGCCTGGCGTATCTCGACCCGTTCGGGATCAAGGCCCGAACCTTCGGGCCGACGGTGCGGGAGCGGACGGCGGTCGAGCAGGTGCTGGATGCGGCCGCGGCCCTGCTCGACGCCGGTCGCGTGCCGGGCACGGCGGCGTGGGCGGACGCCTCGGAACAGGAGCGGGTGGACTGGTGGATCGGCGGGCTCGGGTCGGTCTCGACGCTGCCCGTCGCGTTCCCGGGGATGCTCGGTGTGCTGGGCCGGATGCTGCCGTTGCAGGACGCCCTCGGCTTCCTCAACCAGGCGGTCGTGCTGCTCGCCGTCGCCCGGGAACGGGGAATCGACGACCGCGACCGTCAGGTACGGATGCTCGCGGCCGTGCTGTGCCGCCGCGACCTGCGCGACGGCGGCGACGCGGGGACGGTGCTGTCGTGGGTGCGGCGTCCGGTGCGGTCGACGATCGACCTGGTCCGGGCGGTGAACGCGGAACTCGCCCGACGACCGCAGCCGGCCGGTGCGTGGCGTGCGCTCGGGGTACTGCCGCTGGTCGGGGCGCTGGCCGGATACGTCGGTGAACGGGCGGCCCTGTCCCGGGCCGCGGCGGACGGACAGCAGTGGCTGGCCGCCCACCCGGTACCGGACTAGTCAGGGCACCCTAACTCGGAGGGTGGTGCCCGCGGCGGGGGATACTGGACGGCGACGGACGCGGAGCGCGCCCCGATTCGGCGTGACCGTGCAGGTGGGCGGGCTACCAGAGAGGCAGGGAGAACACCAGTGACGTACACGATTGCGGAACCGTGCGTGGACGTGTTGGACAAGGCGTGCATCGAAGAATGCCCGGTGGACTGCATCTACGAGGGCGGTCGCATGCTGTACATCCATCCGGACGAGTGCGTGGACTGCGGTGCCTGCGAGCCGGTGTGCCCCGTCGAGGCGATCTTCTACGAGGACGACGTGCCGGACGAGTGGAACGCGTACGTCAAGGCCAACGTCGACTTCTTCGACGATCTCGGGTCCCCGGGCGGTGCCGCCAAGCTCGGCAAGGTCGACTACGACCCGCCGTTCGTGAAGGCGCTGCCGCCCATGGGCGAGGAATAGTGATCGGCGGTACCGTGACGCGCACTCGTCGTTCGGTGGCCGCGAGCCTGCCGGACTTTCCGTGGGACTCGCTGACCGCCGCGAAGGAGAAGGCGGCCGCGCACCCGGACGGCATCGTCAACCTCTCGGTGGGTACGCCCGTCGATCCGGTCGCGCCGATCATCCGTGACGCGCTGCTCGCCGTCGCCGAGGTGCCCGGCTACCCGACCACGCACGGCACCGACGAGCTGCGGGCCGCCGCCGTCGGTGCGCTGGCCCGCCGCTACGGCGTCACCGGCATCGACGAGTCCGCGATCCTGCCGGCCGTCGGCACCAAGGAGATGATCGCCTGGCTGCCGAGCCTCCTCGGCCTCGGCGGCAGCGACCTCGTGGTGATCCCCGAGCTGGCGTACCCGACGTACGAGGTGGGCGCACTGCTCGCGGGCACCCGGATCATCCGTGCCGACGGGCTCAACCGGCTGGGACCCGAGGGCGCGGCGCTGGTGTTCGTGAACTCGCCGTCGAACCCCACGGGCAAGGTGCTCGGCCTCGAACACCTGCGCAAGGTGGTGGACTGGGCCCGCAGCCGCGACGCGATCGTCGTCTCCGACGAGTGCTACCTGGGCCTGACCTGGGAGGGTGAGGCGCTGTCCGTCCTGCACCCGAGCGTGTGCGACGGCGACCACACCAACCTGCTCGCCGTGCACTCGCTGTCGAAGACGTCCAACCTGGCCAGCTACCGGGCCGGCTTCGTCACCGGCGACGCCGGACTCGTCGCCGACCTGCTCGAGGTGCGCAAGCACGCGGGAATGATGGTGCCGCTGCCGATCCAGTCGGCGATGACCGCCGCCCTGAACGACGACGCGCACGAGAACGCGCAACGCGAGCTGTACCGCGCGCGCCGCGAGATCCTGCTCGCGGCCGTCCGCGGCGCCGGGTTCACCGTCGACCATTCCGAGGCCGGCCTCTACCTGTGGGCGGGCCGGGGCGAGGAGTGCCGCGCGACGGTCGACTGGTTCGCCGAACGCGGGATCCTCGTGGCACCCGGTGAGTTCTACGGTCCTGGGGGCGTCCAGCGCGTGCGGATCGCGCTGACCGCCTCCGACGAGCGGATCGCCGCCGCCGCACGACGACTGGCGTGAGCCGTGCTCGGCGGTGGACCCACCACCGCCGAGCAGCGGAAGCGCTGTTGCCCGAGCAGGATTGCCGTATGCGGGGCGGAGTTCGGCGCTACCCTGGGCCCAGGGAGGCCCCATGGACGCCGTCACTGCAGTTCCTGCGCCGGCCAACGAGCCGGTCCACACCTACGCCCCCGGCAGCCCGGAGCGGGAGCGGATCACCGCCAAGCTCAAGGAGCTCGCGGCCGAACCGGTGGACGTCTCGCACGTCGTCGGCGGCGAGCACGTGCACGGTGAGGGCGATCGCTTCGACATCGTGCAGCCCCACAACCATCGTGCGGTGCTCGGCACGCTGCGCAAC
Organism: Rhodococcus sp. NS-SX18; assembly: GCF_057367935.1. Taxonomy (NCBI): domain Bacteria; kingdom Bacillati; phylum Actinomycetota; class Actinomycetes; order Mycobacteriales; family Nocardiaceae; genus Rhodococcus; species Rhodococcus sp. NS-SX18. The sequence continues at coordinate 1,616,209 of NZ_CM170633.1, forward strand.
GCCACCCCCGCGGACGCGACGGCGGCCGTCGAGGCGGCGACGGCCGCGGCCCCTGCGTGGCGGGAGATGTCGTTCGATGCCCGCGCGGCCGTCCTGTTGCGGGCCGCCGATCTGCTCGCCGGGCCGTGGCGTGAGACCCTCGCGGCCGCGACCATGCTCGGCCAGTCCAAGTCGGTGCAGCAGGCGGAGATCGACGCGCCGTGCGAACTCGTCGACTTCTGGCGGTTCAACGTGCACTTCGCCCGCACACTGCTCGCCGATCAGCCCTCTTCGTCACCCGGTGTGTGGAACCGGATGGACTACCGGCCGCTCGAGGGTTTCGTGTATGCGATCACCCCGTTCAACTTCACCGCGATCGCCGGGAACCTGCCCACGGCTCCGGCGCTGCTGGGCAACACCGTGGTCTGGAAGCCCGCACCGACGCAGTCCCTGGCGGCGTACTGGACGATGCGCCTGCTCGAGGCGGCGGGGATGCCGCCCGGCGTGATCAACCTGATCACCGGGGACGGCCGGGTCGCGTCGGAGGTGCTCCTGCGTGACCGGCGCCTCGCCGGTATCCACTTCACCGGATCGACCCGGACGTTCCAGCACCTGTGGCGGGAGGTCGGATCCCGTATCGACGGCTACCGCACGTATCCGCGGCTGGTGGGGGAGACGGGCGGCAAGGACTTCGTCCTCGCGCATCCGTCGGCCGATCCGGGCGTGCTGTCCACCGCCCTGATCCGGGGAGCCTTCGAATACCAGGGTCAGAAGTGCTCGGCGGCCTCGCGGGCGTTCGTGCCCCGCTCCCTGTGGCGGCGCATGCGCACCGAGTTCCTCGACGAGGTCGAGAGCCTGACCTACGGCGACGTGACCGATCTGTCGAACTTCGGTGGCGCCCTGATCGACCGGACCGCCTACGAGAAGGTCGTCGGCGCCCTCGAGCGGGCCCGTGACCGCGAGTCGATCGAGATCGCCGTGGGCGGTGGGTACGACCAGTGGGTCGGCTGGTTCGTGCGGCCCACCGTCCTGCTCACCGACGATCCGGGTGACGAGTCGATGTGCACGGAGTACTTCGGTCCGGTGCTGAGCGTGTACGTCTACGACGACGCGGAGCCGGACGCGTGGGCGCGCGTGCTCGACCTCGTCGACCGGGGCGCCCCCTACGCGCTCACCGGTTCGGTGATCGCCGAGGACCGTGCGGCGGTCGAGGAGGCCACCGCCGCGCTGCGGTTCGCGGCGGGCAACTTCTACGTCAACGACAAACCCACCGGCGCGGTCGTGGGGCAGCAGCCCTTCGGCGGGGGCCGGGCGTCCGGCACCGACGACAAGGCGGGTTCGCCGTTGAACCTGCTGCGCTGGGTGTCGGCGCGGACGATCAAGGAGACGTTCGTGCCGCCCACCGACTACCGGTATCCCCACATGAAGGGCGGGTGAGGTCCGTGGTCTCGGCGAAACCGGTGCCGTCGCCGCCCGTGCCGTCGCGGGCGTTGCCGCGGCTGGCGTCGAACCCACTGCGGCCGGTGATCCTCGCGGCGGCCAAGTCGTCGCGCGTCCGGGCGCTGATCACCGCGGCGCCGCCGACCCGGCGGCTCGTCGACCGGTTCGTCGCCGGCGACACTCGCGCCGACGCCTTGGCCGCGACGAAAGCCCTGCTCGACACGGGTCGTTCGGTCAGTATCGACCACCTCGGCGAGGACACCACCGATCGCGCCCAGGCCCGGGCGATCGTCGCGGAATACGAGGCGCTGATCGCCGACCTGGCCCCGTCGGCCGGATCCGGCGCGCCGGTGCCGGCGGTGGAGGTGTCGGTCAAGCTCACTGCTTTGGGCCTGGCGCTCGGCGCCGAAGGTCCCGCCGTCGCGCTCGGGCACGCCCGGCAGATCTGCGCGGCCGCCGCCGAGGCCGGGGTGTGGGTCACCGTCGACGCCGAGGACCACACCACCACTGACGCCACCCTGTCGATCGTGCGGCGGCTGCGGGAGGACTACCCGTGGGTGGGTGCCGTGCTGCAGGCCTACCTGCACCGCACCGAGGCGGACTGCCGGGAGCTGTCCGGCCCGGGGTCGCGGGTGCGGCTGTGCAAGGGTGCCTACCGCGAACCGGCGTCGGTGGCGTACCAGGACGCCGCCGAGGTGAACGCTTCCTATCTGCGCTGCCTGCGGGTGCTCATGGCCGGGCAGGGCTATCCGATGGTGGCGTCGCACGACCCGGCGATCGTGGCGGCCGTGGACCCGCTCGCCGCCGAGCACGCCCGCGGCCCCGACGGATTCGAGCATCAGATGCTGTACGGGATCCGCGACCTCGAACAGCGCCGGCTCGCCGACGCCGGGTACCGCATGCGGGTGTACGTCCCCTACGGGGCGCAGTGGTACGGGTACCTGATGCGGCGGCTCGCGGAGCGGCCCTCGAACCTGAGGTTCTTCCTGCGCTCGGTGGTGTCCCGGGATTGACGACCCCGCGCCGGGAGAGCGGACCCACCGTCGCCGGAACCGGACGCCGGGTACGTCCGCAGGTACATTGACGCCCGTGAGCACCTCCGACGCCGACCCCGGTTCGGTGCTCCTGCTCGTCCTCGTCGCGGCGCTCGCGGTGCTGCTCGCCCAGCGCCGACTCGCGGTGCCGCCGGGACGGCTGCTGTGGCCACCGCCGGTGACGGCGCTCGTGCTGTGGCTCGTCGTCGCGGTCCCGTCACTGCTGCGCCTGGCCGTGCCGTCGCTGCTCGGAACGTTCGGCCGTGACCCGCTGCGGATCCGCGCCGAGGACGAATGGTGGCGGGTGCTGACCTCGGTGCTCGTGCAGGACGGCGGCGTGCTCGTCACCGTCGTCAGCCTGCTCCTCCTCGCCGTCGTCGCGACCGTCGCGGTGCGGGTGTGGGGACCGGGCCGGACGATCGGGTTGTTCGTGGTGAGCCAGCTGCTGTTCGGGCTGTTCACCGCATTCGTCTCCCCGTCGACCGGGGCGGGCAGCTCGGGTGCGTCGTTCGCGGTCGCCGGATCGATCGCGGGCCTGTGGCTGGCGGTCGGTGCCCGCGGAGCCGTGCTCGCCGCCGCCGTCGGCAGCTGCCTCGCCGGGGCGGTGCTGGTGATGGCCGGTGACGGGCACGGTGTGGCCGTCCTCGTCGGTGTGCTGCTCGGTGCGGTGCTCGGGACGGTGGCGCCGCCGCGCCGCGCCGCCCTCTCGGCGGCTGTGCGATCCTGACCGACGTGTCTTCGCTGCTTCGTTCCCTCAACCCTTTGGCCGTCGCGCGCGGCGACGACGTGTCCGACGCCGTCCGCATCGACGGGCACACGCTCTCGCGCAGTGACATCCTCGGCGCGGCTGGCGCCCTCGCCCGCCGCATCGGCGGAGCCCAGCGCCTCGCGGTGCTCGCCGCGCCGACGGCGACCACGGTGGTCGCGGTCGTGGGCTGCCTGCTGGCCGGGGTCACCGTCGTCCCGGTGCCACCGGACTCCGGTCCCGCAGAACGCGAGCACATCCTGCGCGACTCGGGAGCGCAGGCATGGCTCGGGGACGCGCCGGACGAGCCCGGCCTTCCCGTGGTGCCGGTGCGGCTGCACGCCCGCGACTGGCACAGCCACCCCGAACCCGATCCGTCCCGCACGGCGTTCGTGTTGTACACCTCCGGCACCACCGGAGCACCGAAGGGCGTGCTGCTGAGCCGCCGCGCGATCGCCGCCGGAATCGATGCCCTGGCCGAGGCATGGGACTGGACGGAACGCGACACCCTGGTGCACGGGCTGCCGCTGTTCCACGTGCACGGCCTGATCCTCGGAGTGCTCGGTCCGTTGCGCGTCGGCAGCCGGCTCGTCCACACCGGCAGGCCCACCCCGGAGGCATACGCGCAGGCCCACGGCACCCTGTACTTCGGGGTGCCCACGGTGTGGTCGCGCGTGGTCGAGGACGAGGAGTCCGCCAAGGCCCTCAGCGGCGCGCGGCTGCTCGTGTCCGGCAGCGCGCCGCTGCCCGTTCCCGTGTTCGAGCGCCTGCGCGAGCTGACGGGACTCACGCCGATCGAGCGGTACGGGATGAGCGAGACCATGCTGACGCTGAGCACCCGGGTCGACGGGGAGCGCCGTCCCGGATGGGTGGGTACCCCGGTGCGCGGGGTCGAGACCCGGCTGCGCGACGAACACGGGCACGACGTCCCTCACGACGGGGAGAGCATCGGCGGACTGCAGGTGCGCGGACCGATGCTGTTCGACGGCTACCTGAACCGTCCCGACGCCACCGCCGCGGCGTGGACCCCGGACGGCTGGTTCGTCACCGGTGACGTCGCGGCGATCGACGCGGGTGGGTTCCACCGCATCGTCGGCCGCGAGTCGACGGACCTGATCAAGTCCGGCGGGTTCCGGGTCGGGGCCGGCGAGATCGAAACCGTGCTGCTCGGGGATCCGTCCGTGCGGGAGGTGGCGGTGGTGGGAGTCCCCGACGACGACCTGGGCCAGCGCATCGTCGCCTTCGTGGTGCCCGCGCCGGGCGGCCCCGCTGTCGACCCGGCCGCGCTGATCGAGCTCGTGGCCCGTCAGCTGTCCGTGCACAAGCGACCGCGCGAGGTGCGGGTGGTGGACACCCTCCCGCGCAACGCGATGGGCAAGGTCCAGAAGAAACAGCTGCTGACCTGAGCCGGGGCCCCGACGACGGCTTCGAGTGTGAGCCACGTCGCCGCGGGCCTTGTCCGATTCGCGCAGGACACGTACCTTCCTACGGCAGAGTAAGGTCGTTCTCTTTCCGGAGTCATGGGGGGTTCCGCGGAATGCCGGTGTCCGAATTCGGTTCCAGGCCGGGGGTGGCGTTCGTCGTCGACGGAAGGCCCGCCTCGGTCCCGCTGCGAGACCTGCGCGCGGTCGCCCGCAAACTGGTCGCGCACTTCGCGGACAACGTCGCGCCGTGTGCCCTGGAGCCGGGCGACACCCTGCGCGGCGACGTCACGGAGATCACCGTCCGGTGCCTGCGCCTGGCGATCCAGGTGCTCGACACGGGCGAGCTGCCGACCGACGCCGATCTGGCGGAGCTGCGCAGCAGCGCCGCCCAGTGGGCGCGCGCGGGATTCCGGCTGGAGTACATGCTGCGGATCTACCACGAGGGCATCCGGCTCGGCTGGGAACTCGTCTCCGCGCGGGCCCGGGAGGGCGACGTCGAATCAGTTGCCACGGCGTCGCGGCTGTGGATGGCGCTGCTCGAACACGTCACCGTCGCCGCGACGACCGGGTTCGTCGCCGAGCTCGAGGCGATGCGCCGCAACCGCGACGTCGCGGCCCAGGAACTCGTGACCGCCCTGCTCGGCGGGCAGGACGCCGCCGCCGTCGCGCGCCGGTCCGGGCTCGAGCTGGCCGACCGGTACACGATCCTCGGGGTGCGGCTGGGCAGGCACCCGGACGAGCGCAACCCGCACGTACGGCCGGAGGTTGTCGCCCGGCGCACCCTGCGGCGGCTCGAGACCGAGCTGGACCGGGTGTGCGACGGCCGGCAGCTGACCATGCTCGGACCCGAGGGCGGCACCGTGCTGCTCGGCGACACCCCGGCCGAGCACATCCGCACCGCGCTCTACGAGCGGGTTGCCCGCGCCGCCGGGGTGCCGGTGACGGTGTCGCTCGTCGAGTCCGACGTCCCGGGCATTCCCGCCGCGGCCCACCAGGCGCACGAACTGCTCGAACTGGTCGGTCACCTGCGCAGGCCCGCAGGCGTGTACCGGATGCAGGACCTGGCCTTCGAATACCAGCTGACCCGGCCCGGGCCGGCCCGTGAGCATCTCGTGCGGGTGCTCGATCCGCTGACCCACGCGCCGGAGCTGGTGGAGACCCTCGAAACCCACATCGCGCACGAACTGAGCCGCCAGCGCACGGCTCGGAGCCTGCACGTGCACGCCAACACCGTGGACTACCGGCTCAAGCGCGTCGCGCAGCTCACCGGCTTCGACCCGACCGTCCCCTCCGGGCTGCGCCATCTGCACGCCGCCCTCGTCGCGCGCCGGCTCCAGGCCGGAGCGGACACCGGCGGCTCACCTGGGGACGGCTTGTGAGACCGGACCGTTACGATGTGGCGCAGATCATGACGACGGTGTGTGCCACGCGGCCCCGCACCGGCAGGGGAGGACCATATGGCAGGAGGCCGCCACAGTGCGCGGACGACACGTGACGGCCGATCGACCCGGGTAGTCGTACTCGTCGGTGTGGCGGTGGTGGCGCTCACAGCGGCCGGTGTCGGCGTCGTCCGTGCTCTGGCCGGCGGATGCGACACCGTCGAGCAGTACAGCCTCGCCGTCGCCCCGAGCATCGAACCGGCCGTGAGTTCCGTCCTGTCGGGGCGCGCGGACACGCGGTGCTACGAGTTCACGGTCGACACCGCCGAACCGGGCGACGTCGCCGGGCTGCTCGGCAAGGGAATCGACGCGCCCGACCTGTGGATTCCGGACGCCCGCTGGTGGGCGAGCCGTGCGGCACCGACCGCCGCCGGACCGGTGCAGATGATCGCGGGCGCGGTCGCGAGCACGCCCGCCGTCCTTGTGGGAGCACCCGGGAAGGTTCCGGAGGTGCCCACCTGGCGGGCCGCCCTCGCGATCCCCGATCTGGTGCTGGGCAATCCGCTCCGAACCGGGGTGGCCACCGCCCCGATCCGGGCGGCGCTGGCCGAGACCCAGGACGATCCCGTCGCGGTCGGCACGGTGCGCACCGCCATGGTGCCCCTGGCCCAGACGGAGAGCAGCCGCACCGAGGAAGCACTAAGCGGTACGGACCTGCTGACCGCGGTCGGCGCCGACGGCGGTGTCGGAATCTCCACCGAACAGCAGGTGCTGGCGTTCTCGGCGGCGAACGAGTCCGCTCTCGAGACCCGGGTACCGGCCAACGGCAGCATCCTGCTCGAGTACCCGGTGGTGGTGACATCGCCCGCCCCCGACCGGCACCATCGCGCGACGGACGCCGCCCGGGCACTGGTCGACGTGCTGGGCACGCAGGACGCCCTGGAAGTGCTCCACGACGAGGGATTCCGCGGACCCGACGGCGAGCCGCTGCCCGAAGGACGCGGCATCGGAGGCGTGCCGCTGCTGTCGCTGCGGGACGAGGCGATGGCGGAGGAGGCGCTCGGCGCCTGGTCGTTGCTGGCACTGCCGATCCGCACGCTCGTCGCGGTCGACGTGTCCGGTTCGATGCGGTTCCCGGCCGGCGACGGCACCCGGATGGACCTGACGGTGCGGGCCGCCCTCGCGGGCAACGCGATGTTCCCCGACAGTGTCTCGGCGGGACTGTGGGCCTTCTCGCAGAACCTCGGCGGGGACGGCCAGGACTACGTCGAGCTGGTACCGATCCGGCGGTACGACACCGATGTCGACGGGCGCACCCAGCGGGAGGTGATGGCGGACCAGGCGGAGAAGGTGCCCGGTCTGGTCGGCGGCGGCACCGGCCTGTACGACACGACTCTCGCGGCGTTCCGTGCCGTCCAGCGGAGTTACGACCCCCGCGCGGTCAACAGTGTCATCGTCCTCACCGACGGTGCGAACGAGGACCCCGACAGCATCTCCGAGGCGCAGCTCCTCGAAATCCTCGCGCGCGAGCAGGATCCGGCACGGCCGGTGATCGTCGTGACGATCGGCATCACGGAGGACGCGGACGCCCGGACCCTCGCCGAGATCTCCCGGGTGACCGGCGGCTCGAGCTACGTCGCCCGAGACCCCGCGGACATCGCGAACGTCTTCGTCAATGCGCTCGCCGACCGGGGCGAGCGCTGAGATCGCCCGAGTGATTCCGGACTACTGCACTCTCGCGCGGGACCGGCGCTGCCACAGTTGCGACATCGCAGCGATGAACAGGAACAGCACAGCCGTCGAGGCGAGCTGGATCCGGGCGGCAGGGTCGAACAACATGAGCGCGATGAACGCGCCGAGCATGCCGAGGGTGAGCCAGCTCAGATAGGGGAACGCCCACATCCGGACGGTGAGGCGGCCCTCCTGCTCCAGGGTCGGCCGCAGCCGCAGGTGCGAGACGACGACGAAGATCCAGATCGCCAGCAGGGCGGAGCCGACCGCGTTGAGCAGGATGCCGAGGATGTCCTCGGGCAGCCACCAGTTCAGCAGGACCGAGACGAACCCGAAGAACACGGACAGCAGCACGGCGTTGCGGGGGACGCCTGTGCGGGAGATCTGCGCGAGCACGGCCGGACCGTCGCCGCCCCGGGCGAGGGAGTAGGCCATGCGTGAGGTGCCGTAGACGTTGGCGTTGAAGGCCGACAGCAGCGCGATCACCACGACGAGCTCCATGAAACCCGACACGTACGGCAGGCCGGCGATGTCGAGGACACTGACGAACGGCGAGGTCTCACCGCTCGCGGACGTCCACGGCAGCACCAGCACCATGATCGAGATCGAGCCGAGGTAGAACAGGCTGATACGCCACACGACGGTGCGCACCGCGGTCGCGATGGACCGCTCGGGATCGCGCGACTCGGCCGCGGCGATGGTGACGATCTCGATGCCGCCGAAGGCGAAGGCGACGGCCAGCAGGCCGGCGGCGATGCCGGCGAGGCCGTTGGGGGCGAATCCGTCACCGTCGCCGAGCAGGTGGGTCAGTCCCACCGGCTCGGTGTCCGGCAACAGGCCGAACACCAGCAGCACTCCGATGACGAGGAAGGCGACGATGACCGCGACCTTCAGCGCCGCGAACCAGAACTCGAACTCGCCGAAGTTGGCGACCTTCGCGAGGTTCACCACCGCGAAGAACGTGACGAACACCAGGGCCACGACCCATTGCGGCACACCCGGCAGCCAGCTGCTCACGATCGCCGAGGCGCCGGTGATCTCCACGCCCAGGACCATGATCAGCATGAACCAGTAGAGCCAGCCCATCGTGAATCCGGCCCATTCGCCGATGCCGATGCGGGCGTAGTGGGAGAAGGATCCGCTGGCCGGAAGGGCCGCCCCCATCTCGCCCAGCATGCGCATCACGAAGACGATCATGATGCCGGCGAGGACGTAGGAGACGATCACCGCGGGTCCGGCGGCGGCGATGCCGACGCCGGACCCGAGGAACAGGCCTGCGCCGATCGCGGAACCGAGTCCCATCATCGTCAGGTGCCGGACCTTGAGCCCGTGCTCGAGCTGGTCGGCTTCGGTGAGAGTGTGCTCGGTTTTCGACACGATCGGTTTCTCTGGCTCAGTCGTTGGCGTGCAGCGCCGCGTTCAGTTCGACGCCGGTGCCCTTGGTGGGGACCACCTCGACGGCGCCGCTGACCGAGTTGCGGCGCAGCATCAGGTTGGAACGGCCGTTGAGGTCCTTGGCCTTGACGACGGTGCCGTCGGGACCGGTGACCTTCGTGCCGGCAGTGACGTACAGGCCGGCCTCGACGATGCAGTCGTCGCCGAGGGAGATGCCCACACCGGCGTTGGCGCCGAGCAGGCACCGCTTGCCGATGGCGATGACCTCCTTGCCGCCGCCGGACAGGGTGCCCATGATCGACGCACCCCCACCGATGTCGGAGCCGTCGTCGACGACGACCCCGGCGGAGATACGGCCCTCGACCATCGAGTTGCCGAGCGTGCCCGCGTTGAAGTTCACGAAGCCCTCGTGCATGACGGTGGTGCCGGACGCCAGGTGCGCACCGAGACGGACGCGGTCGGCGTCGGCGATGCGCACCCCGGACGGCACGACGTAGTCGACCATGCGGGGGAACTTGTCGACGCCGTACACGGTCACGGGCCCACGGATACGCAGGCGTGAGCGCACCAGCTCGAAGGTGTCCACGGCGCACGGGCCGTAGTTGGTCCACACGACATTGGCGAGCAGACCGAACACACCGTCGAGGTTGGTGCCGTGCGGCCGGACGAGGCGGTGCGACAGCAGGTGGAGCCGCAGGTAGGCATCGTGCGTGTCGGCCGGCGGCCGGGACAGGTCGGCGATCGTCGTGCGGACCGCGACCTGCTCGACCTCACGTGCCTCGTCGGGGCCGACGAGCAACGCGAAGTCGGAGGGGATGTCCGTGCCCTCGAGCCGGGACGTGCCCGTCTCGGTGAATTCGCCGAGCTCGGGGGCCGGGTACCAGGTGTCGAGAACGGTGCCGTCCGCCGCGATGTTGGCGATGCCTACTGCTGATGCTCCCTGTGCACTCACGGTCGAGAAGCGTACGCGAGGCCGCGTCGTTCTCGCGGACGGCCTGGGAAATCGCCCCACGTATTGTTCTTGCATGTCTGCACCGCACCTGGACCTGCACGCCGATCCGATCGAGCTGACCGCTGCCCTCGTGGACATTCCCAGCGTCTCCCGGGACGAGGCGGCGATCGCCGAGTCCGTCGAACAAGCACTGCGCACCCAGACCACCGGCTTCGAGATCGTCCGCAGCGGCAACGCGGTTCTCGCCCGCACCCGCCTCGGGCGGCCGAGCCGGGTGCTGCTGGCCGGGCACCTCGACACCGTGCCCATCGCGGACAACGTGCCGTCGCGGCGCGAGGGGGAGTTGCTGTACGGGTGCGGCACGGCCGACATGAAGTCGGGCGACGCGGTGTTCCTGCACCTGGCCGCCACGATCGCCGAGCCGGCGCACGATCTGACTCTGGTGTTCTACGACTGCGAGGAGATCGCTGCGGTGCACAACGGTCTCGGTCGGATCGAGCGGGACCTGCGGGACTGGCTGGACGCGGACGTGGCGATCCTCGGCGAGCCGACGGCCGGCCAGATCGAGGCGGGCTGCCAGGGCACCCTGCGGGTGCAGATCACGGCGAGCGGGACGCGCGCGCATTCGGCGCGGTCCTGGCTGGGGGACAATGCGATCCATCGGCTGGCCCCGGTGCTCGACCGGCTCGCGGCCTACGAACCGCGGTCGGTGGACATCGACGGCTGCGTCTACCGCGAGGGCCTGTCCGCGGTGCGGATCTCCGGCGGCGTCGCGGGCAATGTGGTGCCCGACGCCGCGGACCTCGACGTCAACTTCCGGTTCGCGCCCGACCGCACGGTCGAGCAGGCGCTCGCGCACGTACGGGAGGTGTTCGACGGTCTCGACGTCACCCTCGAGCTCACCGACAGCTCGCCCGGCGCGCTGCCCGGCCTGGCCCATCCCACCGCGGCGGACCTCGTCGCCGCGGCCGGCGGCCGGTTCCGGGCCAAGTACGGGTGGACGGACGTCGCGCGCTTCGCCGCGCTGGGGATCCCGGCGGTCAACTACGGCCCCGGCGATCCGAATCTCGCGCACACCCGGGACGAGCACGTGCCCGTGGGGCAGATCACCGAGGTCGCCGACACGCTGCGCAGGTACCTCGCCGGCTGACGCGCACGGCGTCGGATCGGCAGGCGCGGCCTGCCGCATCCCCTAATCTGAGCGCATGGCGCGCGACACCGACCCCGGATCCCGCGACCGTGCGAGTGCCGACGTGGTGCACCGCGGTCCCGTCCAGCTGCGCCGTGACCGGGTGGCCGAGACCACGACGATGGATCAGCGGCTGCTCGATCGCCGGGGCCCGTCCGACTGGGTGCACACCGATCCGTGGCGGGTGCTGCGCATCCAGAGCGAGTTCGTCGAGGGCTTCGGGGCGCTGGCCGAGGTGCCCCGTGCGGTGGCGGTGTTCGGCTCGGCCCGCACCCCCGCCGACCATCCCGAGTACGCCACCGGACGCGCCCTCGGGGCCGCCCTGGCCGCGGCCGGCTATGCGGTGGTCACCGGTGGTGGGCCGGGGGCGATGGAGGCCGCCAACCGCGGGGCGAGCGAGTCGGGGGGATTCTCCATCGGCCTGGGCATCGAACTGCCGTTCGAGCAGGCCCTCAACGAGTGGGTCGACCTCGGACTGAACTTCCGCTACTTCTTCGCCCGCAAGACGATGTTCGTGAAGTACTCCCAGGCCTTCGTATGTCTGCCCGGCGGATTCGGAACGCTCGACGAGCTGTTCGAGGCGCTCACGCTGGTCCAGACCCACAAGATCACCCGGTTCCCGATCGTGCTGCTCGGGACGCACTACTGGGCGGGGCTGCTCGAGTGGATCCGGCAGTCGATGATCGGCGAGGGGCGGATCTCGCCGGGCGACCTCGACCTGCTGTATCTGACCGACAGTGTCGAGGAGGCGGTGCAGATCGTCGTCGACGCCCACCGCGGCCAGGACGAGTCGGCGCTGTACGGGGAGGGCGGGTCGTGGTGAGTCGGTTCGGTCCGGCGGAGGGTGTCGGGGGCGAGCGCGCGGTCGAGGCCCGGGCGGTGTGCGTCTACTGTGCCTCCGGTCCCGTCGGGGACTCCTACCTCGAGTTGGCGGCGGCGGTGGGGACCGCCATCGGACGGCGCGGCTGGCAGCTGGTCTCCGGCGGCGGCAACGTGTCGATGATGGGCGCGGTGGCGGAGGCCACCCGGGCCGCGGGCGGGCACACCGTCGGCGTGATCCCCAAGGCGCTGGTGCACCGTGAGGTCGCCGACGTCGATGCGGACGAGCTGATCGTCACCGACACGATGCGCCAGCGGAAGCAGGTGATGGAGGAGCGGGCCGACGCGTTCGTCGCGCTGCCCGGCGGGATCGGCACCCTCGAGGAACTGTTCGAGACATGGACGGCCGGCTATCTGGGTATGCACGCCAAGCCGGTGGTGTTGCTCGATCCGGTGGGGCACTACCGCGGGCTGCTGGACTGGCTCGAGGCGATGGTGCCGACCGGCTTCGTCAACCGCCGCGCTCTCGACGGCCTGCAGCTCACCGAGGACATCGAGGACGCGCTCGACCGGTGCGCCGGGTGAGGGGCTTCCGCATCGCGCCGAGGTTGCTTACTCTGCAGTAAGTTGTTGTCCACCGCCACGAAGGATGCCATGCCCGAGTCCGGTTCGACCATCTCCCTGGTGGGTCTCGCCACCCAGCTCCCGCGAATGCTGCCCGACGTACCGAGCCTGCTGCGCGGCGCGGTGGGCCTGACCCGGCGCCCGGAGGCGCGCGAGACGATCGGGTCGGTGTTCCAACGCCTCGCCGAGCGGAACCCGGACCGGTCGTTCCTGCGCTTCGAGGGCGACGCCCTCAGCTACGGCGACGCCAACGCGCAGGTCAACCGCTACGCGGCCGTCCTCACCGCCCAAGGCGTGCGCACCGGCGACGTCGTCGGCGTGCTGATGAAGAACCGCCCGGAGGCGCTGCTCGTCGCGCTCGCCACGGTCAAGCTGGGCGCCGCGGCGGGCATGCTCAATCACCATCAGCGCGGGGAGGTTCTCGCGCACAGCCTCGGCCTGCTCGACAGCCGGGTACTCGTGGTCGGCGAGGAGTGCGAGGATGCCCTGGAGTCCCTCGACGGGCCGCCACCGGCCGGAAAGGTGCTGCGCGTCGGCGAACTCGACGACCTCGCCGTCGCGGCCGACTCCGCGAACCCCGCCGTCACCGAGCGCCTGCAGGCGAAGGAGACCGCCTTCTTCATCTTCACTTCGGGCACTACGGGCATGCCCAAGGCCAGCCGGATGACCCACTACCGCTGGCTGAAGTCCATGTCCGGCCTGGGCAGCCTCGGTGTCCGGCTGCGCCGCGACGACACCCTGTACTGCTGCCTGCCGCTCTACCACAACAACGCCCTCACCGTCTCGCTGTCGTCGGTGCTCGCAGCCGGAGCCACGTTCGCGCTCGGCCGCAAGTTCTCCGCCACCGGTTTCTGGGCCGACGCGAAGCGCAACGACGCGACGGCGTTCGTCTACATCGGGGAGATCTGCCGCTACCTGCTGAACCAGCCGCCGTCGCCCGACGACCGCGATCACGGCATCCGGCTGATGGTCGGCAACGGACTGCGCGCCGAGATCTGGACCGAGTTCACCGAGCGGTTCGGCATCGCCCGCGTCGCCGAGTTCTACGGCGCGAGCGAGTGCAACATCGCGTTCGTCAACGCCCTGAACCAGCCGCGCACCGCGGGTGTCTGCCCCCTGCCGTACGCCGTGGTCGACTACGACCACGAGACCGGCAAGGCGCTGCGCGGACCGGACGGACGGCTGCGCCGGGTCGGCCGCGGCGAGGTGGGCCTGCTGCTGGCGAAGGTCACCGACCGTGCCCCGTTCGACGGCTACACCGATCCGGAAGCGAGCGAGTCCAAGCTGGTCCGCGACGGCTTCGAGGACGGCGACACCTGGTTCGACACCGGCGATCTCGTTCGCAGTCAGGGCTTCATGCACGTCGCGTTCGTCGACCGTCTCGGCGACACCTTCCGGTGGAAGGGCGAGAACGTCGCCACCACCGAGGTCGAGGCGGCCGTGTCGGCGAGCGAGTCGATCTCGCAGGCGGTGGTCTACGGGGTCGAGATCCCCGGCACCGACGGCCGGGCCGGGATGGCCGCGGTCACGCTCCACGACGGCGCCGAGTTCGACGGTGCCGCGGTCGCGGCACAGCTGTACCGGACGCTGCCGTCGTACGCGGTGCCGCTGTTCGTCCGGGTCGTCGACGAACTCGAGCACACCTCGACGTTCAAGAGCCGCAAGGTGGACCTGCGCAAGCAGGGCTACACCGACACCGGGGACGATCCGGTGTACGTGCTCACCGGGCGGGACGAGGGCTACCGGCCCGCATACGACGGCTACGTCGAGTCCGTCGCCGGCGGCGAGCTGCCGGCCGGCTGAGTTCCGTCGCCGCCGTACCCACGATTCGCGCGGGCGTCCGGAATCCGCCCACGCCGTGCGGTGGGCGGATTCCGGTTCACCGCTCGGATTCGGCCGGCCGGAGTGCATGCCAGGATGGATCCATGACCGCCTCCGTCACCGTCTCGCCGACCCTCTGCGGCCGCCCGGTCGCCACCGACCGGGCCCTGGTGATGGCGATCGTCAACCGCACCCCGGACTCCTTCTACGACCGGGGTGCGACCTTCACCGACGAGGCCGCGATGGCGGCCGTGGACCGGGCCGTGGCCGACGGTGCGGACCTCGTCGACATCGGCGGCGTGAAGGCCGGCCCCGGTGAGGTGGTCGACGCAGAGGAGGAGACGCGACGGGTGGTGCCGTTCGTCGCGGCGATCCGAGCCCGGCACCCCGGGCTGCTCGTCAGTGTCGACACCTGGCGCAGCGACGTCGCGCGGCGCGCCCTCGCCGAGGGCGCGGACCTGATCAACGACACGTGGGCGGGCGCCGATCCGGAACTGGTGACCGTCGCCGCCGAACTCGGCGCGGGCATCGTCTGCTCGCACACCGGGGGTGCAGCCCCGCGCACCCGGCCGCACCGCGTGCGCTACACCGACGTCGTCGCCGAGGTGACCCGGGAGATCGTCGCCGCGGCCGAGCGGGCCGCGAAGGCCGGAGTGCCCGGCGACTCCATCCTCATCGATCCGACGCACGATTTCGGCAAGAACACCTTTCACGGCCTCGAGTTGTTGCGGCACGTGGACGTTCTCGTAAACACCGGGTGGCCGGTGCTCATGGCGCTGAGCAACAAGGACTTCATCGGGGAGACTCTGGGGGTGGAACTCGCCGACCGGTTGGAGGGCACATTGGCAGCGACAGCACTTGCGGCCGCGGCAGGCGCGCGGATGTTCCGGGTGCACGAGGTGGCGGCGACCCGGCGCGTGGTCGACATGGTGGCCGCCGTCGCCGGAACCCGGCCCCCGGCACGCACTGTCAGGGGGCTGGCATGAGCACGGCGACTACACGGCCGTGGGCCGGGGCCACGGCGGTCAACCGGCCCTGGGCCGAGGCGAACAGCTGGGACGAGCCCGGTTGGAGCATCACCGAACTGGAACGCGCCAAGCGCGGCCGGACCGTATCGGTGGTGCTGCCCGCGCTCAACGAGGAGACGACCGTGGCGGGGGTGGTGGACACCATCCATCCGCTGCTCGGTGGGCTGGTGGACGAGCTGATCGTGCTGGACTCGGGGTCCACCGACCGCACGGCGGAGCGGGCCCGCAGCGCCGGTGCACGCGTGCTGTCGCGAGAAGAGGCGGTCCCGGGTCTGGCCCCCATGCCCGGTAAGGGTGAGGTGCTGTGGCGGTCGGTTGCGGCCACCACCGGCGACCTGATCGCGTTCGTCGATTCGGATCTGCTCGAGCCCGATCCGGCGTTCGTCCCCAAGCTGCTCGGACCACTGCTCACCGGCGACGGCATCCACCTGGTCAAGGGCTACTACCGTCGCCCGCTCCGGGTCAGCGGCGCCGAGGAGGCCAACGGGGGCGGACGGGTCACCGAACTGGTGGCGCGGCCCCTGCTCGCGGCGCTGCGACCGGAGCTGACGTGCGTGCTGCAGCCCCTCGGCGGTGAGTACGCCGGGACCCGGGAACTGCTGTCGGCAGTGCCGTTCGCACCCGGGTACGGCGTCGAGATCGGGCTGCTGCTCGACACCTACGACCGGCTCGGCATCGACGCGATCGCCCAGGTCAACCTCGGCGTACGCAAGCACCGGAACCGGCCGCTCGGGGAGCTGGGGGTGATGAGCCGGCAGATCGTCGGCACCATGCTCGCCCGCTGCGGGATCCCCGACTCGGGAGCGGGCCTGACCCAGTTCCTCGTGGACGGTGACGGGTTCGTCCCCGTCACCACGGAGGTCAGCTTGGTGGACCGGCCCCCGGTCGTCACAGTCACCTGACACCCCGTCGTGTCGGGGGTCCGTGCCAAGATCGGTACATGCTGACGGTTCTGCTCTACCTGCTCGTCGTGGTGGTCGTCGGCGCGGTGCTGTTCCTCGTGGCGAGCGCGGTGTTCGGTCGGGGCGAGAGCCTGGCGCCGATCCCACCGGGTGCCACGGCGACGGCGCTTCCGGTCACCGACGTGACCGGCGCGGACGTCCGCGAACTGCGTTTCCAGCAGGTGCTGCGGGGCTACAAGACCGCCGAGGTGGACTGGGCGCTCGATCGGCTCGCGCACGAGATCGACGATCTGCGGGCCCGGCTCACCGCATACGAGGACACCGCGTACGAGAACACCGGTGGGGACGCTCCGGGCGGCGACGAGGCGGACAGCGGCCGGACCGGCGCATCCGTCGCGGCAGAGGCTGCGGGGGACCGCTCGGACGAGGGGGAGTAGCGATGGGCGAGGATCGGGTGCGTTGTCCGTGGGCAGTGGATCCGCCGGGGTCCACGCTGTACCGGGACTACCACGACGAGGAGTGGGGCAGGGAGCTGCACGGACGCGACGAGTTGTTCGAGCGCCTGGCCCTCGAGGCGTTCCAGTCGGGGCTGTCGTGGCTGACGATCCTGCGGAAGCGGGAGGCATTCCGATCGGCATTCGCCGGATTCGACGTCGACGTGGTCGCCGGCTACACCGCGGTCGACGTCGACCGCCTGCTCGGTGACGCCGGCATCGTCCGGAACCGGCGCAAGATCGAGGCGGTGATCGCCAACGCCCGGGCAGTGCTCGACCTGCGGGACACGGACCTCGACACGATGCTGTGGTCGTTCGCGCCGGCGCGGCGCGCCCGGCGTCTGCGCTCGGTGGCGGAGGTACCTGCGGTGACCCCGGAGTCCACGGCGATGGCCCGGGAACTGAAGCGGCGCGGCTTCGTGTTCGTCGGTCCTACCACGGCGTATGCGCTCATGCAGGCCACCGGCATGGTCGACGACCATCTCGCCGAGTGCTGGGTCGATACGGACGTTCGATCAGCTTCCGGCGACATTAGGGCGGAGTCAGCTACCCGGCGGTCGGCCGGATAGGGAAGAATGATGTGACGAGCCTCGTCGATTTCCGGCGAGGCCCCCACGGTAACCCACGCGCGCAAGAGTCGAGCGCAGATTTGGAGGGAGCAGAGGATGGCGGCCATGAAGCCCCGGACCGGGGACGGTCCCCTCGAAGCAACCAAAGAGGGACGAGGAATCGTCATGAGGGTTCCACTCGAGGGTGGCGGACGTCTGGTCGTCGAACTCACGCCGGAGGAAGCTGCAGCGCTCGGCGAAGAGCTCAAGGGCGTCACCAGCTAGGTGTCGGCAGCCGGCGACGTTTCGCCGGTTCCCCCGGGCCCCGCGCGCCACGGTGCGCGGGGCCCGTTGCTGTTCGTACTCCGGTGCTCTGCGTTTCTCGGAAGGACTGCCCGTGCTCGATGCGGTGACCGACCTGCTCGCCTGCCCCCAGTGCGAGCGTGGGCTCGACCTCGACGAGGGCGTCCTGCTGTGCGAGGCCGGGCACAGCTTCGACGTCGCGCGGCAGGGATATGTCAGCCTCCTCACCGGGGCCGCGACGCGGTTCACCGGCGACACCGCGGAGATGATCGCCGCGCGCGCGGACTTCCTCGACGCCGGACACTACGATCCGCTGCTCGGCGCCGTCGCCCGGGCCTGTGCCGAGCACGCCACCGGCGACGACGGTGCCCGCGTCCTCGAAGTGGGTGCGGGCACCGGGAGGTACCTCGCAGCGGTGCTCGACGCGCTGCCGGACAGCCGCGGCGTCGGGCTCGACGTGTCCAAACCCGCGGTGCGGCGCATCGCGCGCAGCCATCCCCGCGTCGGGGCCGTGCTCGCCGACGTGTGGCGGCAACTGCCGATCCGCAGCGGCGTCCTCACCCACGTGCTGTCCGTCTTCGCGCCCCGCAACGCCGCCGAGACGCACCGCGTTCTCGCCCCCGGCGGCGTGCTCGTCGTCGCGGCTCCCACTCCGGCTCACCTGCGCGAACTGGTGACGCTGCCGGGAATGGTCCAGGTGGACGAACGCAAGACCGAGCGGCTCGGGGCGGCCCTGTCCGGCGGGTTCGAGCGGCTCGACCGCGCCGACGTGCAGTTCACCTTGGAACTCGACCGTCCGGCACTGGGCCGGCTGGCCGGCATGGGGCCGTCGGGACACCACCTGACGGCCGAACGGCTGGCCGAACTGGTCGCGGGATTGCCGGAGCCGTTCCCGGTGACCGCCTCGGTGACCGTCACCGTGTGGGAGCGCCGCTCGGACTGACCCGTGCTCGGTGCCGCGCTCAGTGCCGCGCGGCTGCGACCTCCTGGTAGACCGCAAGCGTCTGCCGCGCGATCTGTGCCCAGGAGAACTCCGCGATCGCCCGCATCCGCCCGGCCCGGCCCATCTCGGCAGCGAGGGCGGCGTCGCCGGCAACCTCGTTGATCGCCGCCGCCAGCGCCTGCTCGTACGCTCGCGGCTCGTAGGAGTTGTAGTGCACCAGCCGACCGGTGACCCCGTCCTCGACGACCTCGGGAATGCCCCCGACATCCGAGGCGACGACTGCGGTCTCGCAGGCCATCGCCTCGAGGTTGACGATTCCCAGCGGCTCGTACACCGACGGGCATATGAAAACTCTTGCGGCCGAAAGGATTTCACGGACGGATTCGGTGGGGAGCATTTCCCGGACCCAGAAGACGTTGCCGCGCCGGCGCTCGAGTTCGGCCACGGCCTGCTCGGTTTCGGCGGCGATCTCCGGGGTGTCCGGGGCCCCGGCGCACAGCACCAGCTGGATCCCGGGATCGACGTCGTGAGCGGCGGCGATCAGGTGCCCGACACCCTTCTGGCGCGTGATGCGCCCGACGAACGCGACGATCGGCCGGTCGGGATCGACGCCGATCTTCTCCAGCGCGGACGGCGCTCCCGATTCGGCCGGGCCCGGATGCCACACGCCGGTGTCGATGCCGTTGCGCACGACATGCACGCGCGCCGGGTCCACGAACGGATACGCGTCCAGCACGTCGAGGCGCATCCCGGCGCTGACCGCGACGACCGCGTCCGCGTGTTCGACGGCGTTGCGTTCGGACCACGACGAGATGCGGTAGCCCCCGCCCAGCTGCTCGGCCTTCCACGGCCTGCGCGGCTCGAGCGAGTGCGCCGTCAGCACGTGCGGCACGTCGTACAGCTCGGCGGCGAGATGCCCCGCCAGGCCGGTGTACCAGGTGTGCGAATGGACGACGTCGGCGTCGCCGGCGGCGTGCGCCATCCGCAGCTCGGCCGACAGCGTCGTCAGCGCCGGGTTGGCGCCTGCCAGGGCGGGGTCGGGGCCGTGGACGAAGACGCCCTCCCGGGGCGCTCCCATGCAGTGCACGTCGACTTCGCACAGCCGGCGCAACTGCGCAACCAGTTCGGTGACGTGCACGCCGGCACCACCGTAGACCTCCGGCGGGTACTCCCGCGTCATCATTGCCACCCGCACCGGATCAAACTATCCGGCGCGTGACGTTCCAGCCACCGATGGGCCTCTTCGCTGGCGGCGGCGGGGGGTGGCGGATAGGTTGACTGTGTGAGGAGCCAGCCCCATGTGCTTGGAATCGTGCTCGCCGGCGGCGAGGGCAAACGCCTGTATCCGCTGACGGCGGACCGCGCGAAACCGGCGGTACCGTTCGGCGGTGCCTACCGACTGATCGACTTCGTGCTCAGCAACCTGGTCAACGCCGGGTTCCTGCGGATCTGTGTGCTGACGCAGTACAAGTCGCACTCGCTGGACCGGCACATCTCCCAGACCTGGCGGCTGTCGGGCTTCACCGGCGAGTACATCACCCCGGTGCCGGCACAGCAGCGTCTCGGTCCGCGCTGGTACACCGGCAGCGCCGACGCCATCCTCCAGTCGCTCAACCTCGTCTACGACGAGGATCCCGAGTACATCGTGGTGTTCGGCGCCGACCACGTCTACCGGATGGATCCGGAGCAGATGGTGCGCCAGCACATCGAGTCCGGCGCAGGGGTCACCGTCGCCGGTATCCGGGTGCCGCGCAGCGAGGCGTTCGCGTTCGGCTGCATCGACAGCGACGAGCAGGGGCGCATCACCCAGTTCCTGGAGAAGCCCGCGCACCCGCCCGGCACCCCGGACGATCCCAACGTCACCTTCGCCTCGATGGGTAACTACGTCTTCACCACCAAGGTGCTGGTCGAGGCGTTGCGGGCGGACTCGGAGAACCCGGACTCCGACCACGACATGGGCGGCGACATCATCCCCGCCCTCGTCGCCCAGGGCGCCGCCCACGTCTACGACTTCAACGACAACGTCGTGCCGGGCGCCACCGAACGTGACCGTGGATACTGGCGCGACGTGGGTACCCTCGACGCGTTCTACGACGCGCACATGGACCTGGTGTCGGTGCATCCGATCTTCAACCTCTACAACCGGCGCTGGCCCATCCGCGGCGCCTCCGAGATGTGGCCTCCGGCCAAGTTCGTCCAGGGTGGTCTCGCACAGGAGTCGATCGTCGGATCCGGCAGCATCCTGTCCGCCGCCACCGTCCGCAACTCGGTGCTCAGTTCCAATGTCATGATCGAGGACGGCGCCACCGTCGAGGGCAGCGTCCTGATGCCGGGGGTGCGCATCGGCAAGGGGGCGGTCGTGCGGCGCGCGATCCTCGACAAGAACGTCGTCGTCGGCGACGGCGAGATCATCGGCGTCGACCTCGAACGCGACCGGCAGCGCTTCGCCGTCAGCAGCGGCGGCGTCGTCGCCATCGGCAAGGGCGTGTGGATCTGACCGTGCGGGTCCGACCGGGGGGATCCGGCCGTGTGGATCCGTCCGGGGTCCGCGCCCGAGCCTAGAGTTTGGCGGCGCAGAGCAGCCCGTCGCCCACCGGCAGCAGCACCGGAGCGAGACGCTCGTCGGTCACCACCGCCCGGGTGGCCTCCCGGACGGCCAGGACGACGGAGTCGCGTTCGCCGGGGTCGGCCACCCGGCCGCAGAGCAGCGCATGGTGCAGCACGATGGCCCCGCCGGGACGCAGCAGCCGGACCCCTTCCCGGACGTAGTGCGGGTGATCCGCGGGGGTGGCGTCGACGAACACCAGGTCGTATGCGGAGTCGGCCAGCCGGGGCAGCACGTCCAGCGCGCGCCCGTTGATCAGCCGGGTGCGCGACGCCGTGACCCCGGACTCTCGGAACGCGGCTTTGGCGGCGCGCTGGTGTTCGGGCTCGCTGTCGATGGTGGTGAGGACGCCGTCCTCGCGCAGGCCCCGGAGCAGCCACAGCCCGCTGACGCCGGCGCCGGTGCCCACCTCGACGACCGTCCGGGCGTCGAGCATGCGAGTGAACATCGCCAGAGCCGCACCCACCGCTGCCGG
The DNA here is from genome assembly GCF_057367935.1 of Rhodococcus sp. NS-SX18. NCBI lineage: Bacteria > Bacillati > Actinomycetota > Actinomycetes > Mycobacteriales > Nocardiaceae > Rhodococcus > Rhodococcus sp. NS-SX18. Next base: position 1,638,039 of record NZ_CM170633.1, read on the forward strand.
GATCGGCTCGGCCCCGAGATCGAGGGCACGTTCGCGCGCCGTGGCGAGGTTCTCGTCCTCTGTGACGTTCTCGACGTGAGCCAGTATCCGTTCGGCATTCGTGTGCACCCCAGTGAGGTTATCGTCGCCGGGGTCCGGTCGCAGGCAGGCGCGCACGGCGGGTGGATTCTCAGGTGATGCTCAGGTTGCTCATATCGGCACCACATCACCGTGCGTGAAGGTGTAGGTAGCACATCAGACCGCACCGACAGGCGATCGCGGGGCCGGGAACAAACCCGGCGTCCACCGTGTTGGACCACGACACCCGGTACTCGCGATCACGCGGTCCCGAAGAGGAGGATCCAGCGATCCACATGGCCGATTCCCCACAGCTCCCCAGCCCCGACGTCGAGCCCACGGCCGACGGCGAGCTCACCGGCACGGCAGTGTTCGACGCCACCGGAGACCGTGCGGTGATGCCGTCGTGGGACGAGCTGGTGCGCGAGCACGGCGACCGGGTGTACCGGCTCGCCTACCGCTTGGCCGGGAACGCGCAGGACGCCGAGGACCTCACCCAGGACACCTTCATCCGGGTCTTCCGCTCGTTGCAGAACTACCAGCCGGGCACCTTCGAAGGCTGGCTGCACCGCATCACCACGAACCTGTTCCTCGACATGGTCCGGCGCCGCAACCGCATCCGCATGGAGGCGCTGCCCGAGGACTACGACCGCGTGCCCTCCGCGGGCCCCGATCCCGAGCAGATCTACCACGACGCCAGGCTCGGCGCCGACCTGCAGTCCGCGCTGGACTCGCTGGCGCCGGACTATCGTGCTGCTGTGGTCCTGTGTGACATCGAAGGTCTGTCCTACGAGGAAATCGGTGCCACACTGGGAGTCAAGCTCGGCACGGTACGCAGCCGCATCCATCGCGGACGGCAGGCGCTGCGTGAACACCTGCGCGAGCATGGGAAGGTCGAAGTCGGTCGAGTCGATGCGGGGTAGCCGCCAGGAGGGTTTCATGACGAGGGCACACCCGACCCGCCGGTTCGGTTCCACGGAGCACCTGGCGAGCGAGGCTGTGGCAGCGTACGTGGACGGCGAACTGCGGATGAACGCGTATCTCCGCGCGGCCGAGCACCTGGCCGTGTGCCCGGAGTGCGCCGCGGAGGTCGAGGCGCAGCAGCAGGCCCGTCGCGCGTTGCGTGACGCCGCCCGGATGGCTCCGCCCCCGATGCCGAGCACTCTCCTGGGCGCTCTCGCCGACATCCCGCAGCATCATCGGAACCTGTCCGCGCCCGGTTTCGAGGGCATGCCGGCGGCCGACCGGTACGGGTCGGCCGCGCGACGCTGGCCGATCCGTTGGCGCCGTTGACGGTGCTCGCACCTGTGTGCGCCGTGCTCGGACGGCCGGTGGCGGTGCCCCCGGGGCCGTCGCTGATGCGGGTGGCTTCGTCGACGGTGAGTCCATCGGTGATACTGGGCCCATCGGTGATACTGGGCACCGTGACCGACGGACACGGGGGAGACAGGCACGCGTGACAGCGGAATCAGTAGAGTCCGAGCGTCGGGCCGGCTCGTCGGAGACGGACGGCGCCGCCGCGCCGGAGGTGTCGCGCCGTGCCGACGCCCCCCGCCTGCAACCCCGCCCCGTCTACCGCCCGGCCGTCGACGATGCCGCGAACCGCGTCTTCGGCCGGCCGGCCGGCACGACCGGCCCGTTCGGGCGGTCCGCCGAGGAACGCGCCGCCGAGCCGTCGGTCCGTTACGGTGCGCCCACCGATCCGGTGCTGGCCGAGGCATTCGGCCGTCCCGTGGGGACCTCCGAGATTCTGCAGCGGCCACCCGCCGACCCGGACGGCGAGACCGATGCCGGCGGTGCCGAGCCCGACCCGTGGCGTGACCCCGCGACGAACGTGCGCCTGGGTGCGCCCGCACAGTCCCACGACGAGCGGCCGCTGCCTCCCGCACCGAAGCTCACGCTGCGGGAGGTCCTCTTCGGCGGCCGGATCGAGACCCGCGCCCTCGCGACACTCGCCGCGGTCGCGCTGACCATCGGTATGGTCGGCGGTCTCGTGGTCGCGCTCGTCACGTCCGACACCGGATCCCTCACCAGCCGTAGCGTGACGCTGGCCCAGGTGGATCAGGACGGTGACCTGCCGTCCGGGCAGGTGGCCCGCGTCGCCGACGCGGTGCTGCCCGCAGTGGTCTCGATCCAGGTGACCCTCGGCGAGGAGGCCGGCACCGGGTCCGGTGTCGTCATCGACGGCGCCGGATACATCGTCACCAACAACCACGTCGTCTCGATGGCCGCCACCGCACCGGACGCCAAGATCCAGGTCACGTTCAACGACGGCACGAAGGTGCCCGCCGAGATCGTCGGCCGGGACATCAAGACCGATCTGGCCGTGCTCTCGGTCGACGCGGACAATCTCACGGTCGCCGAACTCGGCCGTTCGGAGGACGTGCAGGTGGGGGAGGACGTGATCGCCGTCGGCTCCCCGCTCGGACTGAGTAAGACCGTCACCCGCGGCATCGTCAGCGCGCTCAACCGCCCGATGCGTCTGGGCGGGCAGGGTACCGACACCGATGCCGTGATCGACGCCGTGCAGACGGACGCCTCCATCAACCCCGGCAACTCCGGCGGCCCGCTCGTCGACGCCGAGGGCCGCGTCATCGGCATCAACTCGGCCATCAAGACCGAGACGGGTGGTTCCGTCGGTCTCGGGTTCGCCATCCCGATCGACGACGTCACCGCCGTCGCCCAGGAACTGATCCGCACCGGCGAGATGCGCCACCCGGAAATCGGCGTCAACACCCGCAGCGTCGCCAACGACGTCGCCAGCGGAGCCGAGGTCGCCAACGTGCAGCAGGGCAGCCCGGCGCAGCAGGCGGGCATAGTCGAGGGTGACGTCATCGTCAAGGTCGGAGACCGCGAGGTGACCAGCGCGGACGAACTGGTCGTCGCCGTTCACGCCCAGGAGATCGGCAAGCCGGTCACGGTGCAGCTGGTGCGTGCGGGACGCCTGGTCGACGTGCAGGTGACCCCGATGTCGGACTGACCGTCCGCTGCCGCTTCCCTGGGAATCCGCTGTGACCTGGGTCCTCCGGGCTGCGGTCCCCGCGTCACCACGTACCCTGGAACGGTGTTCGGCAATATCGGTTGGGGCGAATTCCTGGTCCTGCTCGTCGCGGCGCTCGTGGTCCTCGGCCCCGAGCGGCTGCCCGGTGCGGTGTCCTGGATGACCAGGTCGCTGCGGCAGGTCCGTGACTACGCGTCCGGCGCCAAGGAGCAGTTGAAGGAGGAACTCGGCCCCGAGTTCGACGACCTGCGCCAACCCCTGTCCGAACTGAACCAACTGCGTGGCATGACGCCGAAGGCGGTCATCACCAAGCACCTGCTGGACGGCGACGACTCGCTGCTCACCGGCAACTTCGACAAGCCCGGCACCAAGCCGGTGAGCAAGCCCGTCCCGCCGCCGTTGACGGCGGGAGAGAAGCCCCCCATCGACTCCGACGCGACCTAGGACGAGGCCGCTGCGCGGCCGGTGTGTCCTTTGGGCGGTCAGGACAGCCCGAAGGACACACCGGCGCCGTAGGCGCCTACAGGTGACGGGTGGTGTCGATCCCCAGCGACATGCCGGCCAGGCCGCGGCGACGCACGGCGAGCTTCTCGGCGATCTCGCGCAGCGCCGTGCCCGCAGGCGAGTCGGGGGCACTGAGGACGATCGGCGTTCCGGCGTCGCCGGCCTCGCGGATCGCCGGATCGAGTGGGATCTGGCCCAGCAGCGGGACGGTCGCGCCCACGGCGCGGGTGAGCCGCTCGGAGACGGCCTGACCGCCGCCCGTGCCGAACACGTCCATCCGGGTGCCGTCGGGCAGCTCGAGCCACGACATGTTCTCCACGACGCCGACGATGCGCTGGCGGGTCTGCAGGGCGATGGAGCCGGCCCGTTCGGCGACCTCGGCGGCCGCCTGCTGCGGCGTGGTGACCACGAGGATCTCGGCGCCGGGTATCAACTGCGCGACGGAGATCGCGACGTCGCCGGTGCCGGGCGGCAGGTCGAGCAGCAGCACGTCCAGATCGCCCCAGAACACGTCGGCGAGGAACTGCTGCAGCGCGCGGTGCAGCATCGGTCCACGCCAGACCACGGGCGTGTTGCCCTGGGTGAACTGGGCGATGGAGATCATCTTCACGTCGTGCGCGATCGGCGGCATGATCATCCGCTCCACCTGGGTGGGCTTGGCGTCGGTGCCGAGCATCCGCGGGATGGAATGGCCGTAGATGTCGGCGTCCAGCACACCCACGGACAGGCCCCGCGCGGCCATGGCGGCGGCGAGGTTGACCGTGACGGAGGACTTGCCGACGCCGCCCTTGCCGGAGGCCACCGCGTAGACCCGGGTGAGTGAGCCGGGCTGGGCGAACGGGATCACTGGTTCGGTGGAGTCGCCGCGCAACGACTTGCGCAGCTCGGTGCGCTGCTCGTCGTTCATGACGTCGAGTTCGACGCGGACCGCGGAGACTCCGGCGACGTCGGCGACGGCCTTGGTGACCCGGTCGGTGATCTCGGTGCGTAGCGGACAGCCGGCGGTGGTCAGGTAGATGCCGACGTCGACGCTGCCGTCGCCGCCGATCTCGATGCTCTTGACCATGCCGAGTTCGGTAATCGGCTTGCGGATCTCGGGATCCTGGACCCGCGCCAGGGCGCTGCGAACGTCGGACTCGCTGACTGCCATGGCATCAATCGTAGGTGGCGCCCGATCAGTGGATGCGCGGCAGGTCCGCCGCGCTGGGGGTGACGCCGGTCGAATAGGCGGCCGACCAGGCGAGCACGTTCGCGACGTACGCCATGGAGTTGTTGTAGCGATGGATGGCCTTGGTGGTCTGCGCGAGGTCGTGCATGTTGTTTCCGCCGTCGCACAGGTACTTGGCGGTGGTGAGAGTGGAGTCGTACAGGTTCTGCGGGTCGGCGACGCCGTCGCCGTTGCCGTCGCCGGCGTAGAGCTTCCACGTGGAGGGGATGAACTGCATGGGGCCGACCGCCCGGTCGTAGACGGTGTCGCCGTCCAGGGTGCCGCCGTCGGTGTCCCGGATGACGGCCTGGCCGCGCAGACTGCCGTCGAGGGGCAGACCGATCACGGGTTCGAGGAGGTTGCCCTTGTCGTCGGCCTTGCCGCCCTTGGCATGGCCGGACTCGACCTGGCCGATGCCGGCGAGCAGTGTCCAGTACATGTTGCAGCCGGGGTTCTCGGCGGCGAGGATCCGCTCGGCGTTCTGGTAGGCGGCGAAGTTGATGCCGGGAATCCCGAGGGGGCCGGGCTGCAGCGGTGCCGGAGCGGCGGGGGCAGGCTCCGGGGCGGGCGCGGGGGCCGCCGCGGGCTCCGCGGTAGGCTCCGGGGCGGTCATGAGGGCGGCCGCGGCGGCGACGTCGCGAGAGACCCCGTCGGCGATGTAGGTGGTCTCGGCCGCCGCAGTCACGGGCTCGGCCACAGCTTCGGTGTCCTGCACGCCGAACAGGGTCTTGGGGCTCGCCCCGGCGCTGGTGGCGGCGGCGACCACGCCGACCGGAACCAGTCCGGTGAGGGCGATGACCGAATTACGGCGGAGCTTGGACTCCGAAGGCTTCCTGTGCCGACCCACTCGATACCTCCTGGGCGCCTTCCCCGAGACGCTTTCGTTACATGGCGGTACCGACCATACAGGAAGCGATGCATTTCCGTTACCCTAACGTGATGTAACGCGCTGAACTGGGCAGACGTGCAGAATCGAAGGATTACGGCGAGATCGAGGCGTGACCGATCAGGGTGCGGACGGCGGCGGGCACAGCGCCGGGACGAGACACGGCAGCGACGGCAGTACCGGCGCGGCCGGCGGTCCCTCGACAGCCGGCGGTGTCTCGGGAGCCGGCGCGGGGACGGGGACCGGCTCGACCGCGGGAGCCGGGGCCGGCTCCGGTGCGGGTGCCGTCGTGGTCCCGGCCACGGGAGCCGGGACGGTCTCGGCGACGTCGGCGGTGTTCGGCCGGGCCGGAACAGCCGGCGGCGTCGGGGGTGGGACGACGATCCCCGGCGAGACCGCGGTGCCCTTCTCGTAGGCGGCCGACCAGGCCTGCACGTTGGCGACGAACTCCGGCGACGGATCGAACCGGGCAGCCGCCCGCGCGCGGGCGTCGGCCTCGGCGAGGCGCGCGTCGTCCGAGCACAGCCAGGCGCCGGCCGCCAGAGTGGCGTCGAAGACGTTCTGGGGATTCGCGGTGCCGTCCGCGTTGCCGTCGGCGGAGAACTGCGACCAGACCTCCGGAGGCAGCTGCATCGGCCCGAGTCTGCCCGTGCCGGGAGCGACACGCGCGGTCGTGAGCGTGCCCAGCACGTCGGTGCGTCCCGAGTCGGCGTGCTGCGACGTGATCCGGCCGATCGCCGCGAGCAGATGCCACGGCAGCGCACACTCGGGTTCGTCGATCGCAAGCTGCATCTCGGCCGCCCGGTACGCGTAGAGCACCAGCTCCGGGATCGCCAGGGGGCCCTCGCCGGCCAGCACCGGTGACGGCTGCCCGGGGGCAACCGTGACCTCGGGCGGAAGATCCGCCCCGGGATTGCCGACCGGGTTCCCGGTCCCGCGCACGGGTCGTGGCCCCGCCGGATCCGCCGGTAGCACCCCGACCCCGGTGCTGCCGTCCGCCGCCGTCACGGCGACCGGCTCCGTGTGCTCCGTCGCAGCCACCGGTGCCGGGGACGACGCAACCGCCGCGAACCCGGCACCGAGCACCACCGGCACCGCGATCAGACTCTGCCAGCGCACACAATCACCCCACAGACCTACTCGTCGCGGACCGTCACCCCACCGACACCATCGACAGGCTGTGATGGACGTTACAGCGCGTCACGTCTCAGCGGCGGGGTGGGCGCGGTTTACCGGATGCCGTCGCCGCCGTGTCCTCCTCCTCCGGTTCGATCAGCAACGCGCGCAGATCGTCGAGCTCGCGCCGGAGATAGTCGCGGGTCGCCACCTCGCCGACCGCCAGCCGCAGCGCCGCCAGCTCCCGCGCGAGGAACTCGGTGTCCGCCTTGGTCTGGGCGGCGCGGGCCCGGTCCACCTCGAGCGAGACCCGGTCCCGGTTCTCCTGCCGGTTCTGGGCGAGCAGAATCAGCGGCGCGGCGTAGGCGGCCTGCGTCGAGAACGCGAGGTTCAGCAGGATGAAGGGGTACGGATCCCACTGCAACGTCACGGCGAAGACGTTGAGCAGGATCCACACGATCACCACGACCGTCTGGATGGCGAGGTAGCGGCCGGTGCCGAGGAACCGGGCGATCGATTCGCTGACGCGTCCGACCGCCTCGACGTCGAAGTTGACCCGGAACCGGCCGGTACGGGGAGTGTCGAGGCGCTGCCGGGCCACGGCGGAACGGTCACTCATCGTCGGCCTCCTCTTCGCGCCAGTCCTCGGGCAGCAGGTGGTCGAGCACGTCGTCCACGGTCACGGCACCCAGGAGGTGCCCTTCGTCGTCCAGGACGGGCCCGCACACCAGGTTGTACGTCGCGAAGTACCGGGTGACCGCGGTGAGTGAATCGTCGGGGTCCAGTCGTGGCAGGTCGTTGTCCACGATCCCGCCCACCAGGCCGGCAGGTGGCTCCCGGAGCAGCTGTTGCAGGTGCACGCAGCCGAGATACTTGCCCGTCGGGGTCGCGGTGGGCGGCCGCACGACGAACACCATGGACGCCAGCGCCGGCGTGAGGTCCGGGTTGCGCACCCGCGCCAGCGCCTCGGCCACCGTCGTGGCCGGGGTGAGTACCACCGGCTCGGGGGTCATGAGACCGCCGGCGGTGTCGGGGGAGTGCTCGAGCAGCCGCCGCACCGGCTCGGAATCCTCCGGATCCATCAGGCGCAGCAGCGACTCGGCGTCCGAGTCGGGCAGCTCGCCGAGCAGATCGGCGGCATCGTCGGGGTCCATCGCCTCGAGCAGGTCCGCGGCGCGTTCCACCTCGAGGTGCATCAGCAGATCGGTCTGGTCGTCGGTCGGCAGCTCCTGCACGACGTCGGCGAGCCGCTCGTCGTCCAGGGCGACCGCCACCTCGTGCCGGCGCTTCTCCGGCAGTTCGCGCAGCGCGTTCGCGACGTCGGCGGCGCGCATGTCCTCGAACTGCAGCAGCAGCTGCGAGACACCCTGGCCGGGCATGCCGAGGTTGGTGTAGGTCAGCCCGTGCACGTGTTGCCAGTCCACGACATGGATCGCGGACCGCCGGCCCAACCGGCCGCGCTGGGCCCGCACGGCCACGCGCGAGACCACCCAATCCCGGGTGCGGGTCAGTTCGATGCCGAGGTCGACGACGACCACGTCCACGCCGGCGAGTTCACCCAGCTCGGGATCGTCGACGCGGACCTTCGAATCGAGCACCTGCGCAAGTGCCAGCACCTCGGTCGGCCGCTGCGTGAACCGGCGCAGGCTGACGTTGCCGGTGTTCAGGGTGACGGCCCCCGGCTCGATCGCCGTCACCCGCAGCATCGGCACGAATATTCGCTTGCGCGTCGGCAGTTCGACGACCAGACCGAGCACCCGGGGCTGCTGCCGCCCGATCCGGATGGTGAGCACGACGTCGCGCACCCGGCCGATCGACTCGCCGTCGGGTCCCAGGACCACCAGACCTGCGAGCCTCGCCGCGAATACCTTGCTCACTGCTGCCATGATGGTCAGGCTAGAACGTGCGGTCGTCGATTTCGGAACACGGAGGTCTGCCCAGCCCATGTCGTTCGACTTCAGGCCCCGGAGGTCCGTGCTCGCCGTTCCCGGCAGCAGCCGCAAGATGATCGACAAGGCCAAGGGCCTGCCCGCCGACGAGGTGTTCCTCGATCTCGAGGACGCCGTCTCCCCGCTGGCCAAGGAGCAGGCCCGCACGACGATCGTCGAGGCCCTGAACGAGGGCGGATGGGGCGAGCAGCTGAAGGTGGTGCGGGTCAACGACTGGACGACCGACGCCACCTACCTCGACGTCGCCACCGTGGTGGGCGGCGCCGGCGCGCACCTCGATGCGATCCTGCTGCCGAAGGTTCCCGACGCGAGCCATGTGCAGGCGCTCGACCTGCTGCTGACCCAGGTGGAGAAGGCCCACGGGCTCGAGGTCGGACGCATCGGTATCGAACCGCAGATCGAGGACGCGCTCGGGCTGACCAACATCGACGCGATCGCCACCGCCAGCCCGCGGGTGCAGACGCTGGTGTTCGGCCCGGCCGACTTCATGGCGAGCATCAACATGCGCACTCTCGTCGTGGGGGAGCAGCCCGACGGCTACGACCGCGGCGACGCCTACCACCACATCCTCATGACCATCCTCATGGCGGCCCGGGCCCACGGGTTGCAGGCGATCGACGGTCCGTACCTGCAGATCCGCGACGTCGAGGCGTTCCGGCGCTCCGCGCAGCGCACCGCGGCCCTCGGTTTCGACGGAAAATGGGTCCTGCACCCGAGCCAGATCGACGCCGCGAACGAGGTCTTCAGTCCGCGCCAGGAGGACTACGACAAGGCCGAGATGATCCTCGACGCCTACGAGTGGCACACCTCCGCGGCCGGCGGCGCGCGCGGTGCCGCGATGCTCGGGGACGAGATGATCGACGAGGCCAGCCGCAAGATGGCGCTGGTGATCTCGGCGAAGGGCCGGGCGGCCGGAATGACCCGCACCACGAGCTTCGAGCCGCCCCGCTAGGCGGCTGCGCCGCCGGTGTGTCCTTTGGGTCGTGGGAGCAGCCCAAAGGACACACCGGAGAAGGCGGGCAGAATAGACAGGGTGCGCCGGATCGGGGCGCGCAGTCACGAGAAGGAGCCGAAGATGACCAACCCCCTCGGACAGCCGGGACGCGCCACGCCGGGCCTGCCGACTCCGCCGAGCGGCTGGCCGGTCGGTTCGTACACGACCTACGCGGAGGCGCAGCGCGCTGTCGACCATCTCTCGGACCAGTCCTTCCCGGTCGAGGACGTCACCATCGTGGGTGTCGACCTCATGCAGGTCGAGCGGGTCACCGGCCGGTTGACGTGGGCGAAGGTGATCGGCGGTGGCATCGCCTCCGGCGCCTGGCTCGGTCTGTTCTTCGGTCTGCTGCTCGGGATCTTCTCGACCGATTTCCTCGGCCCCCTGCTCGTCGGCATGGTCGGCGGCATCGTCTTCGGTCTGATCTCCACGACGATCCCGTACGCCGCGACGCGCGGCCAGCGGGACTTCTCGTCGACGATGCAGCTGGTGGCCGGTCGCTACGACGTGCTGTGCGCGCCGCGCAACGCGGAACGGGCACGGGACCTGCTCGCCAAGCTCGCGTTGTAGACCGTTCGATCACAGTTCTGTTCCGGGCGGCAGTTGAGTCGCGCGGCGGCGTCCGGTGCGTTACGTTCGCACCAAGTGTGACGGAAGTCACCGTCACGCAGGGCGACGGTCGGAGGCTGCGGTGCGGAGACGGTCGGTGCGGGTCGGACTGGTGGGCGCCGCAGCGGTGCTCGCCCTGTCGTCGGTCGCGGCGTGCGGCAGCGAGTCCGGCGGGACGGTACTGAGCTTCTACACCGCCGCCGACGGCGCGGAGCAGTATGCGGCCGCGGCGGCGAACTGCACCGCCGCCGCCGGCGGCCGGTACACCATCGAGCAGCGCACCCTGCCCAAGGGTGCCGACGACCAGCGGCTGCAACTCGCGCGGCGGCTCACCGGTGGTGACGACACCCTCGACCTGATGACCCTCGACGTCGTGTGGACGGCCGAGTTCGCCGAGGCGGGCTGGGCGCTGCCGCTGCCCCCGGATGTCGCGGCGGCAGTGTCCGAGGGCACCCTCGCCGGACCGCTGGAATCCGCCACGTGGCAGGGCACCCTCTACGCGGCACCGCTGAACACCAACACCCAGTTGCTGTGGTACCGCAAGGACCTGATGCCCGGCGGTCGGCCACCGCAGACGTGGGACGAGATGATCGACATCGCGAGCGGGCTCGCGGCCGAGGGCCGTCCCAGCTGGATCGGGGTGCAGGCCCGCCAGTACGAGGGCCTGATGGTGTGGTTCAACACCCTGCTCGCCAGCGCCGGCGGATCGGTCGTGGCCGAGGACGGCACCACCGTCACCGTGGCCGACGGTGACGCCGCGGTGACGGCTCTCGACATCATGAAGCGGGTGGCGACCGCGCCCGGTGCGGACCCGTCGCTGAACCAGTCCGACGAGGCCGCTGCGCGTCTCGGTATGGAGAGCGGCAAAGCCGCGTTCCAGGTCAACTGGCCGTTCGTCTACCCCGGCATCATCGAGAACGCCGAGAAGGGCTTCCTGCCCTTCGTCGACGAGAACGGCAACGTGACCGCCGAGAACACCGGCAACACGGTCCTGACGGTGAACGGCGAACAGAATTTTCTGCCCGCCCCGTATCCGTCGGTGATCCCCGGCCGACCGGCCGAGGTCACGATCGGCGGGTTCAACATCGGGGTCGCCCGCACCACCAGGTATCCCGACCTCGCGTTCGAAGCCGTGCAGTGCCTGCGCAACGAGGAGAATCAGCGCAACAACGCCGTCGACGGCGGTGTCCCGCCGACGCTGGCATCGCTGTACGACGACCCGGAGTTCCAGCAGGCGTACCCGATGTGGCGGGAGGTGCGCGAGAGTCTGGAGAATGCGGCGGTGCGCCCGGTTTCACCTGCGTATCAGAGCATTTCGACGCTCATCACCGCGACTCTCAATCCGGTCGACCGGATCGACCCGCCGCGCACGGTCGACGAACTCGCCGAGCAGGTCCGCAAGGCGGTCAATTCGGAAGGGCTGATCCCGTGACCACCACGCCCGCAACCCGACCCGTCCCACCGGCCGAGGGCGACCGGCCCGCACCGTCCGAGCGTGGGAAAGCCGTTCTGTCCGAAGGTAAGAAGGCCGAACGCCGACTCGGCCTGTGGCTCGTCGCGCCCGCGGCGCTGATGATGCTCGCCGTCACCGCCTATCCGGTGGGGTACGCGGTGTGGCTGAGCCTGCAGCGGTACGACCTGCGCTTCCCCGACGAGCGTGAGTTCGTCGGATTCGCCAACTACGTCTCGGTCCTCACCGACACGTTCTGGTGGCAGGCCTTCTTCGTGACCGCCGGCATCACCGTCGTGTCGGTGGCGATCGAATTCGTCCTGGGTCTGGCGCTCGCGCTGATCATGCACCGCACCATCGTCGGCAAGGGCACCGTCCGCACCGTGGTGCTGATCCCGTACGGGATCGTCACCGTCGCCGCCGCCTACAGCTGGTACTACGCCTGGACACCGGGGACCGGCTACCTCGCGAATCTGCTACCCGAGGGCAGCGCCCCGCTGACCGAACAACTTCCGTCACTGGCGATCATCGTGCTCGCCGAGGTGTGGAAGACCACTCCGTTCATGGCCCTGCTGCTCCTCGCCGGCCTGGCGCTCGTCCCGGACGACCTGTTGCGCGCGTCCCAGGTCGACGGCGCCGGAGCGTGGACGCGGCTGACCAAGATCATCGTGCCGCTGATGAAACCGGCGATCCTGGTGGCGCTGCTGTTCCGCACGCTCGACGCCTTCCGCATCTTCGACAACATCTACGTCCTCACGCGCGGGTCGAACGGCACGGGCTCGGTGTCGATCCTCGGATACGACAACCTGTTCAAGGCGTTCAACCTGGGCATCGGCTCGGCGATCAGCGTCCTGATCTTCCTGTGCGTGGCGATCATTGCGTTCGTGTTCATCAAATTGTTCGGGGCCTCGGCGCCCGGCTCCGATGCGGAAGGGAAGCGGTGATGACGACGACCGAAACCCCGCGGCGCAAACTGAGCTGGTCGGCGGTGAACCTGCTGGTGCTGCTGTACGCGCTCGTGCCGGTGCTGTGGATCGCCAGCCTGTCGTTCAAGCCGGCCGGCACGATCAAGGACGGGCGCTTCATACCCCAGGAATGGACTCTGGACAACTACCGTGGCATCTTCCGCACCGACGCCTTCACCAGCGCACTGATCAACTCGATCGGCATCGGACTGATCGCCACGGTGATCGCGGTGGTCATCGGCACCATGTCGGCCTACGCGATCGCCCGCCTCGACTTCCCGGGCAAGAAGATCCTCGTCGGTGTCGCACTGCTGATCGCGATGTTCCCGCAGATCTCGCTCGTGAGCCCGCTGTTCGACATCATCCGCAGGCTCGGACTGTTCGACACCTGGGCGGGTCTGATCATCCCGTACATCACCTTCTCCCTGCCCCTGGCGATCTACACGCTCTCGGCGTTCTTCAAGGAGATCCCGTGGGAGCTGGAGAAGGCCGCCAAGATGGACGGCGCCACGCCCGGGCAGGCCTTCCGGAAGGTGGTGGCGCCGCTGGCGGCGCCGGGCATCGTCACCGCCGCGATCCTGGTGTTCATCTTCTGCTGGAACGACCTGTTGTTCGCGATCTCGCTGACGTCCACCGAGCGGTCCATCACCGCGCCCGCGGCCATCGCGAACTTCACCGGCGCCTCCCAGTTCGAGGAGCCCACCGGCTCGATCGCGGCGGCCGCGGTGGTCATCACCATTCCGATCATCGTGTTCGTGCTGATCTTCCAACGTCGCATCGTGGCCGGCCTGACGTCCGGCGCAGTGAAGGGATGACCCAGATGGCAGAAATCGTGCTGGACAAGGTGACCAAGCTCTACCCCGACGGGGCGCGGGCGGTCAGCGACGTGGACATGACGATCGCCGACGGCGAGTTCATCATCCTGGTCGGCCCCTCGGGCTGCGGAAAGTCGACGACGCTGAACATGATCGCCGGCCTCGAGGACATCTCCTCCGGCGAGCTGCGGATCGGTGGCGAGCGGGTCAACGAGAAGGCCCCGAAGGACCGCGACATCGCGATGGTGTTCCAGTCGTATGCGCTGTACCCGCACATGACCGTCCGGGAGAACATCGCCTTCCCGCTCACTCTGGCCAAGATGCCCAAGGACGAGATCGCACGAAAGGTGGAGGAGGCCGCGAAGATTCTCGACCTGACCAGTCACCTCGACCGCAAGCCGTCGAACCTGTCGGGCGGGCAGCGGCAGCGGGTGGCGATGGGACGGGCGATCGTGCGCAATCCCAAGGCGTTCCTCATGGACGAGCCGCTGTCCAACCTCGACGCCAAGCTGCGGGTGCAGATGCGCACGGAGATCGCCCGGCTGCAGAAGCGCCTGGGCACCACCACCGTGTACGTCACCCACGACCAGACCGAGGCCATGACGCTCGGCGACCGGGTGGTCGTCCTCCGCGGCGGGCTGGTGCAGCAGATCGGTGCCCCCCAGGAGCTCTACGACCGGCCGAAGAACCTGTTCGTGGCCGGGTTCATCGGCTCGCCGTCGATGAACTTCTTCGCCGGCCGGCTCGACGGCGACAGTGTGCGCACCGCGATCGGGGACTTCACGCTGCCTGCCGAGCGATGGGCGGCCGTGCAGAAGCACGATCCCGGGCGTGACGTCGTCGTCGGCGTCCGGCCCGAGCACTTCGAGGACGCCGCGCTCCTGGACCCGGCGCAGCGCGAGCTGGGCACCACCTTCACGGTCGACATCGACGTGCTCGAATCCATGGGATCGGACAAGTACGCGTACTTCACCGTCGAGTCCCCGGACCTGCATTCGAGCGACCTCGACGATCTGGCAGCCGATGTGGGCGTCGCCGATCTCGCCGGCGGGTCGATGGTCGCGCGGCTGCCCGCCGAGTCCGACGTCGCGAAGGGCCGGCCGGTGCAGCTGTGGTTCGATCCGGCGAAGGTTGCCCTGTTCGACCAGGCGACGGGGGAGAACGTCACCCTCTGAGCGAGGAGTGCATAGTAGGCCGGTGGACCTCGACGACATCGCCGACGAGCTGTACGGGCTCGATCCGGGTGAGTTCACCGCGGCCCGCAACGAGTACGTCGCCCGTGCCCGCGGCGCCGGCGACCGAGAGCTCGCGGCGGCGGTCGGCCGGCTGCGCAAACCGACCGTGTCGGCCTGGTTGGTGAACCTCCTCGTCCGCGAGAAGCCCGAGGAGATCACGGCCCTGCTCGGGCTCGGCGACGCCCTGCGCTCCGCGCAGCGTCAGCTCTCCGGGGCCGAGCTGCGGCGGCTGTCCACCCAGCGACGGCGGGTGATCGGCGCGCTCGAGAAGACGGCCTCCCGTCTCGCGGCCGAGCACGGCCGGCGCGCATCCGAGGCCGCCCTGCGCGAGGTGGGCCAGACCCTGCACGCCGCACTCGCCGAGGCCGAGCTCGCCGAGCAGGTGCGCGGCGGCCGGCTCGAGACACCCCTGGACTACAGCGGCTTCGGACCGGTGGGACTGTCGGTCGTTCCGTCCGCGCCGGAACGGAAGGCCGCCGGCGCGGACGACACCGGGGCGCAGGAGGCCGAGCGCACGCGGCGCGCCCTGGAAGCAGCCGTCGCCGAGGCGGAGGCGGCGCGGAACACCGCCGACGAGGCCCGGTCGGTTGCGGACCGTGCACGCGCCGCGGTCGAGGAACTCGACGAGCACGTCGCGCGGTTGCGCGAGGAGCTGGGCCGGGTCGAACACCAGCGCGAGTTCGCGCGACGCACCGCCCGGACGGCCGACGAGGACGCAGCGAAGGCCGAGGAGACGGCGCAGCAGGCGGAGGAGGCGGTGCGCGCACTGCAGGAACAGAGTTGAGCGGACGGTGACCGGGGCGGAGGACATCCGGTTTCCCGTCCCGTCCCGTTCCGGACCGGGAGCTCAGCCCCGGCGAACCGCGTCGGCCTGCTCGTTCGGGGTGTGCTCCGCGGCGAGACCGGACACCGTGCTCCATTCGGCGGCCAGAGCCGTGGCCTCGACCTCGTCCTCCTCGCGATCGCTCAGAGCGCGCGGGGCCGGCCGTCCGCCGACGAGAACGAGCAGTGCGGCCGCGGCCGCGGCCCCGACGCCCAGCCCGAATGCCGCGACGAATGCGCTCTCGCGGACGACGCCCGTGCCGGGAACGGTCAGCGTGGCCAGCAGCGTCGTCACCACCGCACTGCTCAGTGAACTGCCCACCGTGCGAGCGATGGAGTTGATGCTGTTCGCGACGCCGGTCTGATCGGGACGGACCTCGGCGACGAGCAGCGCCGGCAACGCGGCATAGGCGAGGCTGACGAAGGTGGTCACGAGGATTCCGGAGACGATCAGCTGCCAGCTCCGGTCGTGCACGACCGCCACCAGGGCGAAGCCGGCGATCCCGAGAATGCACGCCCCGATCAGCACCCATCGGGCGTCGAACCGGTGGATGAGCCGGCCCGCGAGTGCCGCGGCAACCACCCCGACGAGCGCGCCGGGCAGCATGTACACCGCCGTCGCCTCGAGCACGGTGGCGCCGAACCCGTATCCGGCGACGGCGGGCGGCGTCTGCACGAAATACGCCGTCGCGAGGAAGCTGACGAACATGGCCATGCCGACGAGGAACGCGGCGCCGTGCACCACGAACACCGGCCGATCGGTGAGCATCCGCGGCGGCACGAGCGGCTCGTCGACGTGCCGTTCGAAGAGCAGCCACGCCGCGAGCACGGCCAGTCCGAGTGCGGCGCTCCCGAGGGTGGGCGCCGACGCCCATCCCCACGTCCCGCCCTCGGACAGGGCCAGCAGCACCAGCGCCAGCCCGACGGCCAGCAGGGCCGCACCGAGCCAGTCGATCCGTCCGTCCGCGGACCGCGGACGTCGCGGCACGACCAGGAACGCGCTCAGCAACGCGACGGCGTTGAACGCCGCCACCAGCCAGAACACGCGACGATAGTCGCCGCCCGAGACCATCAGGCCGGTGAGCACCATGCCGATCGCTCCACCGACCCCGAGCGTCCCGGAGAACAGGCCCATCGCCCCGATCAACCGCTTCGGCGGCAGTTCGGCCCGCAGCACGGCGATGCCGACGGGGAACAGCGCGAACGACACGCCCTGCAGGACCCGGCCGATCAGCAGGAGCGCGAACGAGTCCGCGGCGGCGCACAACAGCGAACCGACGAACACCACGACGAGGACCGTGAGCAGAACCGGGCGTTTGCCGCGCAGATCGGCCAGCCGGCCCAGCAGGGGAGTGGTGACGGCGGCCGCGAGCAGGTTCGCCGTCAGGACCCAGCCCGCGGCGGTCGTGCTCACCCCCAGCTGTTCGCGAATGGTGCCGACGATCGGTACGACGGACGTCTGCATCACGGCGATGGTGGTGACGATGAAGCACAGCACCGGAACCAGCAGCCGCGCACCTCTCGGATCGGACATCGGCTCTCCTCGACGCTGCAACATGAAACTAAATTCAACTAAACATCTACCGGACGCGCGGTTGCCCCGTCCAGGCGCAGGCGCCGACGAGGCCGTGTCGGTCCGCCGTGGCAGGGTGTCCACGTGACGCCGCGCACCCTCACCGCCCGCGCTCTCGGCCGCGCCACCCTCGCCCGTCAGCATCTGATGCATCGTGCCGACCTCCCGGTGCTCGACGCGGTCGAGCACCTGCTGGGCCTGCAGGCGCAGGCCCCGACACCGCCCTACTTCGCGCTGTGGGCGCGGTTGCGGCGGTTCCGGCCCGCGGCTCTCGCCGACCTCATAGAAGGAAGGCACGTGGTGCGCACCGTACTCATGCGCGGCACGGTCTTCGCAGTCTCGGCCGCCGACGCTGCGGCGCTGCGGGACTGGGTCCAGCCGCTGCTGGACCGGGACCTGACCACCAACACCCAGTACGCAGCCGATCTGGCCGGGGTGGACCTGCGTGAACTCGCCGCGGCGGGTCGCGACCTGCTCGGCGACGGCCCCCGCAGCCTGCAGGAGCTGCGCCCGTTGCTCGCGGAGCGATTCCCCGGCCGCGATCCGGCCGCGCTCGCCTACGGGCTGCGGAACCTGCTCCCGCTGGTGCAGGTGCCGCCGCGGGGATTGTGGGGGCGTTCCGGGCAGCCGCGACTCACACCGCTCGGGGAGTGGACCGGTCACGGACCGGCCCGGCCGGACCCGGCCGTCGTCCTCCGGCGATACCTCGGCGCGTTCGGGCCCGCGAGCGTGCGCGACGCCCAGGCCTGGTCGGGGTTGACGCGGCTCGGGGAGGTGTTCGAACGGCTGCGCCCGTCGCTTGAGGTGTTCCGGGACGAGAACGGCGTCGAGCTGTTCGACCTGCCCGACGCCCCGCGCCCGGATCCGGCGGCACCGGCGCCGGTGCGGATCCTCGCGCCGTACGACAACGTCCTGCTCTCACACGCCGACCGGACCCGGATCGTCTCCGACGAGCACCGTCGCCGGATCGTGACGCAGAACGGCATCGTGCGCTCGGCCGTCCTCGTCGACGGGACGGTCGCCGGAACCGCGAAGCTGGCCGTCGCGAAGGACTCGGCCGTACTCGAGGTGACCCCGTGGCGGCGTCTGACGGCCCCGCAGCGCTCGGCGGTCGAGGCGGAGGGACTGCGGCTGGCGCGGTTCGGCGCCGCGACCGCCCCCACACACGAGGTGCGATTCCCCGCGGGGTAGCGGAGAGGCGTGGCGGCAGCCGTGCGTGGGGGCGGCCGTGCATGGGTACTACTGCGCGGACCGAGCTACGTGCAGGAGAAGCAGATGAGCAATCAGACCGAGACGTCCGTCGACCTCGTCGACGCCGTCCGCGAACAGAGCCGCGAGTACACCGGCGGGGAGGACATCCCCCTCCGGGGCTACACGAAGGTCCTCGCCGGCTACAGCACGCTGGTCACCGTCGCGGTGATCGCCGCGGTGGTCACCGGGCGCCGACTGCCGGAGCGGCTGAGCGGGCAGGACCTCGTCGTGCTCGCCCTCGGCACGCACAAGCTGTCGCGCACGGTGACGAAGGACGCGGTGACCAGCCCGATTCGCGCACCCTTCACGCGATACAAGGGGCAGGGCGGCCCGGCCGAGGTGACGGAGGAGGTTCGCGGGCCGAACAACAGTCTCCGGCACAGCCTGGGCGAGTTGCTGAGCTGCCCCTTCTGCTTCGACATGTGGGTCGCGACGTTCTTCACCATCGGAATGGTCTTCGCGCCGCGTCCGACCCGGCTCGTCGCCGGGCTGTTCGCCGCCCTGGCCGGCGCAGACTTCCTCCAGTTCGCCTACGCGAAGGCGCAGCAGAGCGTTCAGTGAGGCCGCCGTCCGAGGGCGGGCAGGATCGACGCGCCGGTTCGGAATCCGCCCATGTCACGGCGGGGCGGATTCCGAAGTCGCGGGCGAATCGACCGGGCGCATCCTCACCCGGGATCCGTCAGGCGATGTCCGGCTCCGGTTCGGGCTCCGAGTTTTCGGGGCGCAGCAGATCGTGCTCCTCCACCGCCTCGAGCGACAGCGTGCGGTAGCCGTACTCGTCGAACAGCACGGTGATCCGGTCCGGCTCGGCGCT
Organism: Rhodococcus sp. NS-SX18; assembly: GCF_057367935.1. Lineage (NCBI taxonomy): Bacteria > Bacillati > Actinomycetota > Actinomycetes > Mycobacteriales > Nocardiaceae > Rhodococcus > Rhodococcus sp. NS-SX18. The sequence goes on from NZ_CM170633.1 coordinate 1,657,287, forward strand.
CATCACCTCGCCGGGGCCCCACTGCGCATGCACCACGCGGGTGTGCAGCGGAATCGGCTCGTGAAGACTGTGTTTCGGCGGCTCCGCCCGGTGCTCGGGGATTCCTTCGCGGCAGCAGTCACAGTGGCCGCACGGATCGGGCAGCGACTCACCGAAGTACCCGAGCAGGAACTGCCTGCGGCAGCCACGGGTTTCGGCGTACCCACGCATCATCTCCACGCGCGAGCGGTCCATCCGTTCACCGACTGCGGCCACCTCGGCCGCGCGGCGGACGGCGATCTCCACCTCGACGGTGCGTGCGGTGAGTCCTTTGCGTCCCGAGGAGACCACACCCGCGCGTTCGAGCAGGTTGATCGCATTGGTGAGCGTTCGGCCCTTGGTATCCAGTTCGGCGCGAAGGTCTTTCAGTCGCTTCGGTGACTTCGCGCGCGCCAGTGCGGTGAACGCCCGGCCGAGCAGTTCCTCGTCGGGGCGGTGGGTGGTGAAGAACTTCGCGAGCGACAGGTCCTCGGGCCGGTAGAACAGCAACGCCTTGGCCGCGAGCCCGTCGCGGCCGGCGCGGCCGATCTGCTGATAGTAGCTGTCCACGGAATCCGGCGCGGAGGCGTGTGCGACGAACCGCACGTCGGGCTTGTCGATGCCCATGCCGAACGCGGATGTCGCCACCACCACGTCGAGCTCGTCGTCGAGGAATCCGTGGTGCACCCGCTCGCGCGTGGCCGCCGGCAGGCCGGCGTGGTACGCGGCCGCCCGCAGCCCCCGTTCGGTCAGTTCGGCCGCATAGAACTCGGCGTCCTTGCGGGTCGCGGTGTACACCAGTCCGGGTGTCGCGAGTCCGGCGACGGTCTCGATCACCGCCCGGCGCTTGTCGGCGTCGGTGGTGTACCGCTCGACGGCCAGGTCGATGTTGGGCCGGTCGAAGCCGCTGGCGATGACCACCGGGTCCCGCAGGCGCAGCTCCTCGACGATCTCCTGTCGCACCGGCGGCGACGCGGTGGCCGTGAGCGCCACCACGGGGGGCCGGCCGAGGCGGTCGAGCGCATCGGCCAGGCGCAGGTAGTCGGGCCGGAAGTCGTGACCCCACGCGGACACGCAGTGCGCCTCGTCGACCACCACGAGGGAGACACGCGCGGCGGCGAGGCGGGCGACCACCTCGTCGTTGGCGAGCTGTTCCGGTGCCAGGAAGATGTACTCCACGGTGCGCTCACGGATCGTCTCCCAGGCGGCTGCGGTCTTCGAAGCCCGCTGCCGGGAATTGATCGCGACCGCGTCCGGCGCCGAGGTGGCGTCGAGCCCCGCGATCTGATCGTTCTGCAGCGCGATGAGCGGGGAGATCACCAAGGTGGTGCCCTCGATCAGCAGCGCCGGAACCTGGTAGATCGCCGACTTGCCCGATCCGGTGGCCATCACGGCGAGCACGTCCCGGCCCTGCACCAGCGGTTCCATCGCGTCGAGCTGGCCGGGACGCAGCTCCTCCCAGCCGAACACGCGGCGCGCGGCCGCACTCAGCTCGGTCCGGACGTCCCGGGTGGTGTCCGCTGCGTCCTGCACGGTCGCCGTCAAGCGCACTCTCCTGTCGTGGGCCCGGTCCTGCCGACCAGGGTACGGAGCGCGGGGGTTCCCCCGCGCGGACCGGCGCCGGCACGTTGCTCGACCGGCCCGGGCGCCCGCGTGTGCGGCGGACGTCCTCGGTGGCTGCCGGGGGCATACCTCCGGCGCCGCGGGGTCAAACCGGCCGGCTTGCGCTCACCGGGGGGCGCGCCGCTTCAGCCGCTCGACGATCTCCTCGTTCCACACGTGCCGCCGCACGAGCCGGTAACGTTCGCCGGCCAGCCACAGGTACGCCTCGGCGTCGGTCCGGGTGCGCAGCATCCCCGCCGCCCGCACCATGTCGACCACGGGCACGAACTCCTCGTCGAACCAGCGCTGCGCCACCACGTCGCGGGTGAGGAACTCGCCCTGCTCCTGCATGAGCCGGAAACCCCACGCCTCGATGCACTCGGCCAGCTCGGCGTAGTCCCACGGGTCCCGGACGGTCACCGCGTCACGCCGGTCGCCCGTGAGCGGCACCCGGCTCAGGAACATCCGGTAGTGGTCCTTCCGCATCAGGTCCGAGTGCTGGGTCACCCCCTCGGGCGAGATCCGGGTGACGATCTCGGTCACGTAGGCGTCGATGGTCGCGTCCCCGCGGGCGTAGGCGATGGAGACGCGGTGGTGTCCGTCCACCACGAAGTGCATCGACCCGACCCGGTACACCGTGATCGGCGGCACCGCCTCGCCCCGCCGACGAGCCGTGGCCAGCTTCTCCCACCGTTGACGCAGCCGGGCCGACGTGGGCCGGAACCGCCGGTCGAAATCCTCGGTGCGGTCCACGCTGCCGACGATCGAGGCCACGTCGATGCTCTGCAGCCCCAGACGCCGTTCCCCGACCCGGCCCAGCGCCCGCACCACGGCGTCGAACGGCAGCACGGTGTTGACGTCCCCGGGTTCGCGGCGCAACCAGGCGATCAGCCGCGCGTACTCGGCGCGCCGGCGCTGCCGGGAGAAGTCGTCGCCGGCATCGGCGCCGGGGAAGCCGGTGTCTCGCACCATGACACGACGGTACCGGCGGACGGGCTCCCGGTTGCCCGGATCGGTGCGGGACGCACCGGCGGCATCGGCCCCGCACCGGGTCTACATTGCAGGGGTGATCGACGCCGTGCTGCCCGCCGTCCGTGCCCATCTCAGCGCCCGCTTCGGGGGCGCCGAGCCGGAGACGGCGTCCGTGACGTTCCTCGGACTCGAACCCATCGAGGTGCTGCGGTTCCGCGTGGAGCAGCCGGACCTGGTGCGGTTCGCGACCCTGGGATGTTCGCGGCATCCGATGGGCGACCCCACCGCGACGGTCGCCGACCCGAACCGGGGGCCGCGCGCCGAACTGATCCTGAGCGTGCGCGGCCTCACCGGCGCTCTGCCGGGGCTGGTCCGCACGCTCGCGACGCTCGCGGCCCTGCCCGCGGTGGAGGGTGTCGTCCTCACCGACGACGCCCTGCTCGACCTGGGCGAGCCGTTGTGGGAGGGGGCACCGTTCACCGCGGTGATGCTCGAGCCGAGCGACGTCCCCGAACTGGTCCTGCCCGAGCCCGCCGACCCGGTGCGGTTCTTCGAGGTGATCCCGTTGACGGGCACCGAGGCCGCGTGGAAGCGGCTGCGCGGCGGCGACGCGCTGCGCGAGGCGTGGTCGGAGGCCGGCATCGACGTGCGGGACCCGAACCGCGCCCCAGCCCGCATGTGACGGGCCCGGTCAGCGCGGGACGACGACCCCGATCGGGCCGCCGGCCAGGCAGACATCGAGGTCCGGCGACGCCGAGCGGGCCTGCAGCCCGGTGCCTGCGCCCGGCACCCGTGCGTAGGCCGTGCCCAGTCCCTCGGTGACCGGCACCCGCACCCGCGGGCCGGCGGGAAACCCCACCTCGATCTCGCCGTCGGCGGAGGCGCGGTAGTTCAGCTGCACCGTCCACTCCCCGCCCACGAGCGCCGTGTCGGCGGGCAGCACGGTCGTCGTCGAGTCGGTGAGCAGATGCCCGCAGTCGGGCACCGGGCCGGGCAGCACGTGCCGCACCGGGACGAGTTCCGCCGGCACCAGCCGGCCCCGGTCGTCGAGCACCTGCAGTTCGGTGGTGACGGCGCCGATCTCGGCGCGTCCCGGCAGCGACGAGAACACCCGGCTCAGGAGATTGTGGGGGTGGGTGACCGGCAGGAGCACCCACACCGACACGGGATGGTCGAGGATCGGCACGTCGGGGCGTGTGGTGAGTGCGGACTTCGCGGCGGCCAGATAGGCGCCGGTGGGGTTGTCGGACCAGGTGCGGGCGAAGGTCGCCGTGGACCACAGGCAGCTCGCCGTGAAGGCCACCGCGCACCCGGCGGCGACGATCCGTCGCGTGGGTGAGGGCCGGGGGTCGTCGCGTGGGCGGGTGCGCAGGACCAGGGCCGCTCCGATCGCGACGACCACGGCGGTGTCGGTGTGGTAGCGCAGGGTCTGGGCCAGTTCGTACGTCGTGTCCGGGCCGAAGCGGGTGCTGATCATCGCGGCCGTCGAGGCCGCCACGTAGGCGGCCGTTGCCGCCCACACCCAGCCCGTGCGCCGGCTGCGCCGCAGCGACCACACCAGGACGGCGAGCACCGCGGCCCAGGCCACCACGACCAGCCCGGTCGGCGGATCCGCCCACGGCGGGCCCGGATTCCAGCGGTCCCATCGCCAGGGTCCGCCCAGCAGCGCCGGCAGCACCCCGAACGAGACACCGTGGTGCGTCAGCCCCCGGACCATGTCGGCCGTCGGCGCCCCGAACCGGGACTCGACGAGGGACAGGTACGCCGCCGCCCACGCTGCGAGGACCAGTGACGAGCCGAGCCACAGCGGCGCCGCGCGTCTCGCCGCGGTGCGCACCGCCCGGGGGTGGCCGTCGAGCCCGTACATCAGCGCGACGGTCGCGAAGGCCACCGCCGGAACCAGCACCGACTTCTCGAAGAACAGCAGAGCGACGCCGGTGACCGCCGTCCCGCTCAGCGCGTAGCGGAGCCGGCCGGTGCGCGCCGCACGGATCGCGTCGCCGGCCACCCACGCCATACCCGCCTGCAACGGCAGCGAGTTCAGGCCCGCCGCCCACCACGCGAACGCCGGCAGCGTCAGGGGGGTGAACAGGTAGAACAGCAGCGGGCCGAGCAGTGCCGGCCGCGGCCCGAGCAGCAACCACAGCACGCGCAGCACGGCCAGCGACGCCAACGCCTGGCCGGCCACCAGCGTCGCGGCCGCCGGCCACCACTGCAGCGGCGCGAAACTCGTGACCACGTCGGCCACCAGGAACGCACCCGGCATGAGATGACCGTCGTGGTCGTAGCCGAGCAACTCGAACGACAGCAGCGGGTGCAGGCCCGCCCGTCCGGCCAGAATCAGGTCGTCCCAGTAGAACTGCCCACCGAACGCGAGCACTGAGCGCACCGTCAGCTGCAGGACGATCAGGACGAGGGCCGCCGCGAGCACCCACGTCCCGCGAGGGTGCCCTGCGGAAGCGGCCGGCGCCAGGCGCTCCCGCGCCGCGGTGATCAGAGCCATTTGTTGCGGCGGAAGGTGACGAACAGGCCGACGGTGATCACCACGATCGCCCCGACGACCACGAAGTAGCCGTGCTCCCAGTGCAGTTCGGGCATGTTGTCGAAGTTCATCCCGTAGATCCCGGCGATCATGGTGGGCACGGCCGCGATCGCCACCCACGCCGAGATCCGGCGCATGTCGGTGTTCTGCTGCACCGTCACCTTGGCGATCGCGGCATCGACGAGAGTGCTCAACGTCTCGTCGTAGTCCGCGATGCGCTCGGCCACCTTGGTGTGATGATCGGCGACGTCGCGGAAGTAGCGCCGCACCTCCTTGGGTACCGGGTTGCCGGGGCCGCGGGTCAGCTGGCGCAGCGGCGATGCGAGCGGGAGTACCGCCCTCCGCAGCTCGACGATCTCCCGCTTGAGCAGATAGATCTGCTCCACCGCGATGCGGGTGTCGGGCGTGAACACCAGTTCTTCGAGGTCGTCGATGTCCGGCTGCACGGCGTCGACCACGGCGAGGTACGAGTCCACGACATGGTCGGCAACGGCGTGCAGCACCGACGACGGACCGAGCGCGAGGCGTTCCGGGCCGTCCTCGAGCCGATGCCGCACGTCCGCCAGCCCCGAGTGCTCGCCGTGGCGGACGCTGACGACGAAGTCCCGGCCACAGAAGAGCATGATCTCGCCGGTCTCGACGATCTCCTTGGTCGTGGTCACCGATTCGTGTTCGACGTAGTTCACGGTGCGCAGCACGAGGAACGTCACGTCGTCGTAGCGTTCGAGCTTGGGTCGCTGATGCGCGTGCACGGCGTCCTCGACCGTCAGTTCGTGCAGCCCGAACGTGCGGCCCACGCTCGTCATCTGCTGTTCGTCGGGCTCGTGCAGGCCGAGCCACACGAAGCCGGCGCCTCGTCGGCGCACCTCCTCGAGCGCCGCGTCGTGGGCGTAGCGGCCGGGCAGCCGGACCCCGTCGACGTAGACGGCGCAGTCCACCACGGCCCGCTCCGCGGGGACGCGCAGGGTGGACGCCGGGGCACCGGTCCGGCGCGACGGGTGCGAGGGCAGGTTCGACATCGGTTCCCTTCCGCGCAGCACGCTCCGGCCCGTCCGGGCGGTCGCAGCGTCATGCTAACCCGCCCCGGGCCGCCCGCCGGGGCCGCACGACGGGACCTGACACACTGGTGGGGTGCGTATCGACCTGCATGCCCACTCGCTGGCTTCCGACGGGACCGACTCCCCGGCGGGACTCGTCCGTGCCGCGGCCGAGGCCGGGCTCGACGCGGTCGCCCTGACCGACCACGACACGACCGCCGGCTGGGACGCGGCGGCCGACGCGCTGCCTGCGGGGCTGCGGCTGATCCGCGGCATGGAGATGTCGTGCACCGGGCGCGGTGAGGACGGACGGCCCGTCGCGGTGCATCTGCTCGCCTACCTGTTCGACCCGCGGAACGAGGCGTTCGCGGTCGAGCGGGAGCGCCTGCGCGGGGAGCGGGTGGCCCGTATCCGGACGATGGCGGAGCGGATGGCCGACGACGGTCTGCCCGTCGATCCCGAACAGATCGTCACCGCCGCCGGCCCGGTGGCGGGGCGGCCGCACCTGGCGCGCGCCCTGGTGGAGGCGGGGGTCGTGCCGAGCATCGAGGCCGCGTTCGCGGACCTGCTGTCGTCGCGGGGCCGCTACTACGTCACCAAGGCGGACACTCCGCTCTCGGAAGCCGTGCGCATGGTCGCCGACGCCGGCGGTGTCACCGTCGTCGCGCATGCCCGTGCTCGATCCCGCGGCCGGTTGCTCGCACTCGACCACATCGAGGAACTCGCGGAACTGGGTCTCGGTGGCCTCGAGGCGGACCATCCGGACCACGATCCTGCCGACGCGCAGCTCATGCGGGACCTGGCGGCGAAGCTCGATCTGTTCGTCACGGGGTCGTCCGACTACCACGGCGGCAACAAGGCCGTCCCGCTCGGCCGGTACACGACGGACCCCGAGGCGTTCGAGGCGCTGACGGCGCGGGCCACCGGGATCGAGGTGCTCGAGGGATGAGCACCTGGGGCCGCCCGGCGCGCCGCGACGACCGCGCCGCCGGACACGACGACTACTACGACGATCCCGCCTACCGCTCCGGCCGCGACCCCTACGAGACACCCCCGGCGACAACGTCCCGCGGTGGGACGCCGAGACGGGACGGGTTCGTCGTGCGGGGATTGCGGGCGCTGTCGGGGGTGGTGTGCGGCGCGGTGATCGTCCTGACGGTGGTGGTCTGGGTGGCGCAGTACCTCGGGGACAAGCGGGACTTCCCGGGACCGGGCTCGGCGTCGCTGTCCGCGCACGTCGTCGCGGCGATCGTCGTGACGGCCGCGCAGCTGTTCGCGGACCGTCGGCACGGTCTCGCCGCCGCCGCGGCCGCGGGTGTGGTCTATCTCACGGGTGCGGTCCTGATGTTCACCCAGTGGTGGGGCTGACGTTCGGACCCCGTCCGTTACCGGTTGGTAACCGGTCGAGATCTCGGGCTTTTGCCTCGGAACGACCCCGATCCTCGGGTCGACATTGCGGCTCGGCTGTCCAAACTCACAGGTGAGCGGCGAAAATCGTGAGACATTCGCAAGAAATACCGATTTGATTGTTGGCTTGTGAAGGTGGCAAACTTTTCCCCAATCCGGCGTCGGTGCCACCGCCCCGAAGCCGGACGAAGATGGCAGACCCTGTAGAGGGCTCGTCGCCAGGGCTCACCCGCCTCGGCGCCATCACGCTCCGGAAGTCGTACAGCGTTGTACAGCGGTAACCGTGATCGCGCCCGGAAGCTTCACCGAAATGTCCTTGGCGAAGCACTGCGCCTGAAGTCTGTCGCGCAGCTACTTCGCAGTAACCGGAACCCGAGTGGTTCCGGCTCGAGCAGGAGTGTCATCGTGTCAATCGTGTCTGATGCACCTACCCCCCAGAAGGTCGAGTTGACCGACGAGGAGATCTTCGGCAGCCACGTCGACGGCAAGCTGTCCGTCGAGCTCACGGCACCGCTGGAGACGCAGCGGGACCTGTCGATCGCCTATACCCCCGGCGTCGCGCAGGTCTCCCGCGCGATCGCGGCCGACGAGACGCTCGCCGACCGCTACACCTGGACCAACCGCCTGGTCGTGGTCGTCTCCGACGGCTCGGCCGTCCTCGGCCTCGGTGACATCGGCCCGCGCGCGTCGCTGCCGGTGATGGAGGGCAAGTCCGCGCTGTTCAAGAAGTTCGCCGGCCTGAACTCGATCCCGCTGGTCCTCGACACCAAGGACCCCGACGAGATCGTCGAGACGCTGATCCGGCTGCGGCCGAGCTTCGGTGCGGTCAACCTCGAGGACATCTCCGCCCCGCGCTGCTTCGAGATCGAGAAGCGCGTGATCGAGGCGCTGGACTGCCCGGTCATGCACGACGACCAGCACGGCACCGCGATCGTCGCGCTCGCCGCGCTCAAGGGCGCGGCCAAGGTGCAGGGCCGGGAGCTGAGCGGCCTGCGCATCGTCATCTCCGGTGCCGGTGCCGCCGGCGTCGCGGTGGCCAACATCCTGCTCGCCGCCGGTGCGGCGGATGTGACCGTGCTGGACTCGAAGGGCATCGTCTCGGCCGATCGCACCGACCTGAACGAGGTCAAGATCGATCTGGCCGCGCGGACCAACCCCGCCGGCCGGCACGGTGGGCTGATCGAGGCCCTGAGCGGCGCGGACGTGTTCATCGGCGTCTCGGCCGGCACGGTGCCCGAGGAGATCGTGGCGGAGATGGCCGAGGGCGCGATCGTGTTCGCGCTGTCGAACCCGGACCCGGAGATCCACCCGACGATCGCCGCCAAGCACGCCGCGATCGTGGCGACCGGGCGCAGCGACTTCCCGAACCAGATCAACAACGTGCTGGCCTTCCCCGGTGTGTTCAAGGGCGCGCTCGATGCCGGTGCCCGGCGCATCACCGAGGGCATGAAGCTCGCCGCCGCCGAGGCCATCCTCTCGGTCGTCGGTGACGAGTTGGCCGTGGACAAGATCGTCCCGAGCCCTCTCGATCCGCGGGTGGCGCCCGCCGTCGCCGAGGCCGTCGCGGCCGCGGCACGGGCCGAGGGCGTCACCGACTGACGCGATCGACCGCACGCCCCGTCCGGAGCCCGCACCCAGGTTCCGGCCGGGGCGTTCGGCGTTCCGGGGATGCGCGAGGATGGGCAACGTGTGGAACGTGAGGAGCCGGGGACGGCGCGGCGGGGGATTCGGACGGACGGTGGCCGGGCTGACGGTCGCCGTCGCGGTGCTGACCGGGTGCGGCCCGTCGGTTCTCGACGAGTCGGCGGACACCGCCACGGTGGTCGTCGGAGCCGGGGACGGCGTGGCGAGCGAGCTGCTGGCCCGCATCTACGCCGGTGCCCTGGCCGGGAGCGGAACCCGTACCGAACTGCGGACCGGGCTCGGTGATCGTGCCGGGTACCTGGCGGCGCTGGACGCGGCCGAGGTGACCCTCGTGCCGGACTACACCGGCCGGTTGCTGAGGTACTTCGCTCCGGCTGCCCCGGACACGGACGCCGAGGACGTGTTCGAGGCCCTGGCCCGTTCCCTGCCCGAGGACCTGGCGATCACGGATTATGCTGCCGCCCAGGATCGTTCGATGCTGGTCGTGTCCGACGCCACGGCGGAACGGCTCGGCACCACCGAGCTGACCGGAATCCTCGGCCGGTGCGGCGAGCTGACCGTGACGGTGACCGCCGGGTTCGAGACGAACGACGGCCTGGGGGACATGGCCGAAAGAGGTTGCGTCCCAGGTCGCGTCGAAGAAGGCGACGGCGATGTGGCGCTGCGCGCGGTCACGCAGGAGGGGAGCGCGGCCGCGCTGACCACCACCTCGGTCGTCGCGCGCGACGCACCAGGAGTCGCGCTCGAGGACGCACCGGACCGCGCGCCCGGAACCGGGCCGGAGGACGGAACCGTCACGGAGCCACCGGTGTTCACTGCCCAGAACGTCGTCCCCGTATTCCGCAAACACGCGCTGGGGGAACGTCAGCTCGAAGCCCTGAGCCTCGTCGCGGGGGAGCTCACCACCGCCGACCTGGCCGAGATGCTCGGCCGGATCGACGGCGGCGAGGACTCAGCGGCCGTCGCGCAGGCGTGGCTCACCGAGCACGTGTGAACGCAGGTAGCCGCCGAGCTGCGCCACTGCGTCGGCGGCCTCGCCCACCAGCGCGGCCTGCAGATGGGCCACGTGCCACAGGTCGCGCTGCTCGGTGACCGTCACCTCCACCCCCGCGTCGCGGAGCTCGCGGGCGAACTCGCTGACCTGCGGGTACAGCATCTCGCCGGTGCCGACGTGGATCAGCGTCGGCGGCAGCCCGTTCAGGTCCCCCCGCAGGGGCGCGTAGCCGGGGTCGGCGGCGTCGTGGCCGCCGAGATACGCGCGGGCCGAGGCCGAGATCCAGGCGGCGTTGAGGACCGTGTCCCGGTCGAACGGGAAGTCGCGCGAGCCGGGGTCGGCCCAGGGGGCGACGAGGCCCAGGGCGGCGGGCCGGACCCCGTGCCGGTCGATCAGCCGTCGCGCCGTCGCGACCGCCAGCCCGCCCCCGGCCGAATCCCCGGCGATCGGGGCGGTTCCCGGGGTCACGCCGTGCTCGGTCACCAGCTCGAGGTACGCACCGACCGCGTCGTCCAGGGCGGCGGGGTAGGGGTGCTCGGGAGCCAGCCGGTAGTCGAGCACGTAGACCGCCGAACCCGAGGCCGCGGCCAGGTGCGCGGCCAGGGACCGGTGCGTGGCGGGTGAACCCACCGTGTACGCGCCGCCGTGCAGGTACAGCACCGCGGTGGGACGTTCGGTGGCGCCGACGGTGACGCGCTCGGCCGGCCTCCCCGCGAGTGTGACCTGCCGGACCACCGTGCCCTCGGGCAGGGTCTGGATCGGCGCGACCAGCTCGAGCAGCCGTCGCTGGACGGAGTACGGCAGCCGGGCGTTGAGAGCGAGCCGGTACGCCGGACGCAACGCGGCCCGCACGACGGGCAGGGGGAGCTGTGGCATGACCGCGACCCTAGCCCCTGGGCACGAAGCGGCCACTGACGAATGCGACGACACGCTGGTAGGACGGACCCACCGCGCGCACCCAGGCGTCCAGGAACTTCGCGTCGGCGCCCACGAGTATCCGGGGCCGGCCCTTGCGCACCCCCTCGACGATGGTGCGGGCCGCGTCCTCCGGGCTGGTGCGTGCCAGCTTGCGGTCGAAGAACTGGGCGAAGGACTCCTGGTCGTCGCCGTCCGGGACGGCTGCATTGCGGGCGATCGCGGTCTTGATGCCGCCGGGGTGGACGCAGCTGACCTTGACGGGGTGCCCGGCGATCAGCATCTCCTGGCGCAGGGACTCGGTGAAGCCGCGGACGGCGAACTTCGCGGAGTTGTAGGCGCTCTGACCGGGGATGGACAGCAACCCGAACAGGCTCGAGACGTTGACGACGTGGCCGTCGCCGGACGCGACGACGTGGGGCAGGAACGCCTTGGTGCCGTTGACCACGCCCCAGAAGTCGACGTCCATGATTCGCTCGATGTCCTTGAACTCCGAGCGCTCGAACTCCCCGTGGTAGGCGATGCCGGCGTTGTTGTAGATCTGGTTGACCTGGCCGAAGTGGGCGGCGACGGCCTCGGCGTAGTCGAGCACCGCCTCGCGCTGCGTGACGTCGAGGTGGTCGGCCTTGACCTCGGCGCCGAGGTCACGGGCCCGGCGCGCGGTTTCCTCCAGCCCGACGGTGTCGACGTCGGACAGGGCCAGCCGGGCGCCGCGCCGGGCGAGCTCGAGCGCCAGAGCGCGGCCGATGCCCGATCCGGCACCGGTGATGACGGCTACCTTTCCTGCGAACTCGCTCACTGTGCTGCCACCTTCCGGGCGTCGGTCTCTTCGGTGTCGCGAACGGCCGACGGCGTCGGCGCCGGGACCGGGGGGAGGTCTGCCGCAGCGACGCTGCGGTAGGCATCCAGATCGAAATGCTTGGTGATGCGGCGGAACTCGAATGTGAAGCTCGGCCACAGGGTGGTGTTGTTGCCGTGCTTGTCGAGGTACCAGCTCGCGCAGCCGCCGTTGTTCCACACGCTGCGCTTCAGGGCGGCCTGCAGGTTGCGGTTGTAGTCGTCCTGCACCTCGGGACGCACCTCGACGGTGCCGATCCGATGGCGGTCGATGGTCTCGATCGCGTCCACGACGTAGTTGAGCTGGGATTCGATCATGTACACCATCGAGGTGTGGCCCAGGCCGGTGTTCGGTCCCACGAGGAAGAACAGGTTGGGGAAGCCGGCGACGGCGGCACCCTTGTATCCCTGCATCCCGGTGGCGTCGAAGACGTCGGCGAGGCTGCGGCCGTCCTTGCCGAAGACGCCGGCGAAGGTGGGCGAGTCGGTGACGTGGAAGCCGGTCGCGACGACGATGGCGTCGACCTGCCGGGTGGTGCCGTCGCGGGTGACGATGCCGTCCGCCGTGACCTCCGCGATGCCGTCGGTGACCAGGTCGACGTTCGGCCGGGCCAGCGCGGGGTAGTAGTTGTTCGAGATGAGCATGCGCTTGCAGCCGATCTGGAAGTCCGGGGTGACCTTGCGGCGCAGTTCCGGATCGGCGATCTGGCGGCGGATGTGCGTGCGGGCGGCGAGCTCGAGCGGCTTCATGAACGCCGGTGCCTTGGCGAGACCGACGACCTGTGTCTCGCGGGTGAGGTACTGCAGGGCGCGGGACAGGCGCTGGAATCCGGGCACGTGGCGGAACGCGAGCCGCTCGACGGGCGTGTACTCGCGGTCGGCGCGCGGCAGCACCCACGGTGCGGTGCGCTGGTAGACGTCGAGGTGGGCGACCTTGCCGGCAATCGCGGGCACGATCTGGATCGAGGACGCGCCGGTGCCGATCACGGCGACGCGCTTGCCGCTCAGGTCCGCGTCGTGGTTCCACCGGGCGGAGTGGAAGATCTCGCCCCGGAACCGGTCGATGCCCTCGATGTCGGGCAGCGCCGGTTCGCACAGCGCGCCGACGGCGGAGACGACGATCCGGGCATCGAACGCGCCCTTGGTGGTCCGCACGTCCCAGCGGTGGGTGGTGTCGTTCCAGCGGACGGTCTGCACGTCGCAGCCGAAGACGGTGCGGCGGCGCACGTCGTACTTGTCGGCGATCGAAGCGATGTAGGCCTGGATCTCGGGCTGGGGGGAGAAGGACCGCGTCCAGCCCGGGTTCAGGGCGAACGAGTAGGAGTACAGATTGGACGGAACGTCGCACGCCGCGCCCGGGTACGTGTTGTCGCGCCAGGTGCCGCCGACCTCCGATCCGCGTTCGAGGACCACGAAATCCTTGCCGGCCTGCGTCAGCCGGACGGCGGCGCCGAGTCCGGCGAACCCGCTGCCGATGATCAGCGTGTCGACCTGACGCGGGTGCGCATCGGTGGCGATGGTGTCTGTAACCGGAAGACTCATGTAAATGAGCGTAGGGCCATATTGAGTGGCGGTCAATAGCTGTTGACTGCGATTCAACAAGAATGTTTGCATGGCACCTGTGAAGGGCAACATCGTCAAGCGCACCAGGCTCAGTCCTGCCGAGCGCCGGGCCCAGCTCGTCGACCTCGGCGTGCAACTGCTCGCCGAACGGCCGCTCGAGCAGATCTCTGTGGAGGAGATCGCCGATCAGGCCGGGGTGTCGCGCGGGCTGCTGTTCCACTACTTCGCGTCCAAGCACGACTTCCACGTCGAACTCGTCCGGCACACCAGCCGCGACATGCTCGAGCGCACCGCACCCGACGACAGCCTCGAACCGATGGACATGCTGCGGGGCACGATCGTCGCGTACGTCGACTACGTCACCGACCACCGCGACACCTACCTGTCGATGCTGCGCGGCACCGCGAGCGGGGATCCGGACATGCGGCAGGTGTTCGAGGACACCCGCACCGCAATGGTCGAACGCACCGTCGCGCACCTGCCCCGCATCGGCATCGACGCAGGCCCCGCCGTCGCCCTGGCCGTGCGCGGCTGGATCGCGTTCGTCGAGGACACCACGATCGCCTGGCTGCGGGATCCGCAGCTCAGCCGCGAGGAGTTCGTGGACCTCGCCGTCGCGGCCCTGCCGGCGCTCGCCCTGGCTGCCGGCGGGCCGGATGTCACATTCGGTCGATCGAATCGACCGGATGTCACATTCGGTCATGTCGCTGGGACGTAGGAAACGGCGCGAGCCGGGCCGGCCGCCCCGAAGGGCAAGCGCGACCCGGCTCGTGTGAGAACCGCGGGGTACCGCCGGTGACTACTGACCGAACGCCTTCTCCAGGATCTCCTGCTGCTCGACAGCGTGCACCTTGCTCGACCCGGACGACGGCGCCGACATCGCGCGGCGCGACACCCGCTTGATGCCCGACAGCTTCTCGGGCAGCATCTCCGGCAGCGCCAGGCCCAGGAACGGCCACGCGCCCTGGTTGGCCGGCTCCTCCTGCACCCAGAAGAACTCGTGCGCGTTCGGGTACCGGTCGAGTGCCTCGGCGATACGGCGGCGCGGCACCGGGTACAGCTGCTCGATCCGCAGGATCGCGACGTCGTCCCGCTTCTCCTTGTCCTTCTTGGCCTTCAGCTCCCAGTAGAGCTTGCCGGAGGTCAGCAGGACGCGGGTGACCTTCTCGCGGTCGCCGCCGTCGCTCTCGTACAGCGGCTCCTCGAACACCGAGCGGAACTTGCCGCTGGTGAAGTCCTCGAGGTTGCTGAGCGCGGCCTTGTTGCGCAGCATCGACTTCGGCGTGAACACCACCAGCGGACGGCGGATCCCGTCGAGGTGATGCCGGCGCAGCAGGTGGAAGTAGCTCGCCGGGGTGGACGGCATGGCCACCGTCATCGACCCCTCCGCGCACAGCTGCAGGAACCGCTCGATGCGGCCCGAGGTGTGGTCCGGGCCCTGGCCCTCGTGGCCGTGCGGCAGCAGCAGCACCACGTCGGAGAGCTGGCCCCACTTGGCTTCGCCGGAGGAGATGAACTCGTCGATGATGGACTGCGCGCCGTTGACGAAGTCACCGAACTGCGCCTCCCACAGCACCAGCGCCTCCGGGTTGCCCACGGAGTAGCCGTACTCGAAGCCCAGGCCCGCGAACTCGGTGAGCGCCGAGTCGTACACCATGAACTTGCCGCCCTTGCCGCCCTCGGCAGCGACCTGCTGCAGGGGGGTGTACTCGGCGCCGGTCTTGCGGTCGATGAGCACTGCGTGACGCTGGGTGAACGTGCCGCGGCGCGAGTCCTGGCCGGCCAGACGCACCAGCGCGCCCTGCTCGACCAGCGAACCGAACGCGAGCAGCTCGGCGTACGCCCAGTCGATGTGGCCCTCACGGGACATCTCGCGACGCTTCTCGACGACCGGCTTGACGCGCGGGTGCACGGAGAAGCCCTCGGGGACGTTCACGAACGCGTCGCCGATCCGCTCGAGCACCGACTTGTCGACGGCGGTGGTCAGCTTCGCCGGCGGCGTCTGGTCGAGCTCGACCGACTCGGACGGCTCCGGCTTGAACTTCTCGAGCTCGCGGACCTCGTTGAAGACCCGTTCGAGCTGGCCCTGGTAGTCGCGCAGCGCGTCCTCGGCCTCTTTGAGCGAGATGTCGCCACGACCGATGAGGGACTCGGTGTAGCTCTTGCGGACGCTGCGCTTGGTGTCGATCACGTCGTACATCGCCGGCTGCGTCATCGACGGGTCGTCGCCCTCGTTGTGCCCGCGACGGCGGTAGCAGATCATGTCGATGACGACGTCCTTGTTGAACTTCTCGCGGAAGTCCACGGCGAGGCGGGCCACCCACACGCACGCCTCCGGGTCGTCGCCGTTGACGTGGAAGATCGGCGCACCGATCATCTTCGCGACGTCGGTGCAGTACTCCGACGACCGCGAGTGCTCAGGGGCCGTGGTGAATCCGACCTGGTTGTTGACGACGATGTGCACGGTGCCGCCGGTGCGGTAGCCGCGCAGCAGCGCGAGGTTGAGGGTCTCGGCCACGACACCCTGACCGGCGAATGCCGCGTCACCGTGCAGCAGCAGCGGCATGACGGTGAAGCCGCCCTCACCCTTGTCCAGGATGTCCTGCTTGGCGCGCACGAGGCCTTCGAGGACCGGGTTGACGGCCTCGAGATGCGACGGGTTCGCCGTGAGCGAGACGTTGATGTCGTTGTCGCCGAACATCTGGATGTAGTTGCCCTCGGCGCCGAGGTGGTACTTCACGTCGCCGGATCCGTGCGCAGCGGCCGGGTTCAGGTTGCCCTCGAACTCGGTGAAGATCTTCGAGTACGGCTTGCCGACGATGTTGGCCAGCACGTTCAGGCGGCCGCGGTGCGGCATCGCGATGGCGACCTCGTCGAGCTCGTGCTCGGCGGCCTGGTCGATGATCGCGTCCATCATCGGGATGACCGACTCGGCGCCCTCGAGCGAGAACCGCTTCTGGCCGACGTACTTGGTCTGCAGGAACGTCTCGAACGCCTCGGCGGCGTTGAGGCGGCTGAGGATGTACTTCTGCTGCGCCACGGTCGGCTTGACGTGGTGCGCCTCGACGCGCTCCTGCAGCCACTGCTGCTGCTCGGGGTCGAGGATGTGGGTGTACTCCACGCCGACGTGGCGGCAGTAGGCGTCGCGCAGCACCGACAGCACGTCGCGCAGCTTCATGCGCTGCTGCCCGTGGAACCCACCGACGTTGAACTCGCGGTCGAGGTCCCACAGCGTCAGGTCGTGCGTGGTGACGTCGAGGTCCGGGTGGGACCGGAACTTGTCCTTGACGAACTGCAGCGGATCCGTGTCGGCCATCAGGTGGCCGCGGCTGCGGTAGGCGGCGATCAGCTCGAGGACTCGGGTGCTCTTGTCGACGGCGCCTTCCGGCACATCCTTGCGCCAGCGGACCGGCT
Organism: Rhodococcus sp. NS-SX18; assembly: GCF_057367935.1. Lineage (NCBI taxonomy): Bacteria > Bacillati > Actinomycetota > Actinomycetes > Mycobacteriales > Nocardiaceae > Rhodococcus > Rhodococcus sp. NS-SX18. Next base: position 1,674,232 of record NZ_CM170633.1, read on the forward strand.
CGTAGGGGATGTGCAGCGTGTGGAAGATCTCGTCGTAGAAATCGTCGCTGATGAGCAGGTTGTGGACGGTCCGCAGGAAGTCGCCGGACTCCGCGCCCTGGATGATGCGGTGATCGTAGGTGGAGGTCAGCGTCATGAGCTTGCCGACACCGAGCTCGGCGATGCGCTCGTCGGAGGCGCCCTGGAACTCGGCCGGGTACTCCATCGCGCCGGCGCCGATGATGGCGCCCTGGCCCGGCATCAGCCGCGGCACCGAGTGCACGGTGCCGATACCGCCCGGGTTGGTCAGCGAAATGGTGACCCCGGAGAAGTCCTCCGCGGTGAGCTTGCCGTCGCGCGCGCGACGGACGATGTCCTCGTACGCGGAGTAGAACTGCGCGAAGTTCATCGACTCGCAGTTCTTGATCGCGGCGACGACGAGCGACCGGTTGCCGTCCTTGCCGGCCAGGTCGATGGCCAGACCGAGATTGGTGTGCGCGGGGGTGACCGCGTTCGGCTTGCCGTCGATCTCGGCGAAGTGGCGGTTCATGTTCGGGAACGCCTTGACCGCCTGCACGATGGCGTAGCCGAGCAGGTGGGTGAACGAGACCTTGCCGCCGCGGGTACGGGCGAGGTGGTTGTTGATGACGATCCGGTTGTCGACCATCAGCTTCGCAGGGATGGCGCGCACGCTGGTGGCGGTCGGGATCGAAAGCGAGGCGTTCATGTTCTTCGCGACGGCAGCGGCAGCGCCACGGAGAACCTTGGACTCTTCCTGAGGGGCCGAAGCGGCGGGCTTCGCGGGAGCCGGCTTGGCGGCGGGCTTCGCGGGGGCCGCCTTGGCGGCTGCCGGCTTGGCGGCGGGCTCGGCCGGCTTCGGAGCGGGCTTGGCCGGGGCGGTGCCGGGCTTGGCCGGGGCGGTGTCGGCCTTCGGCGGGGTGGGGGTGGCCTTCGGCGGAGCCGCGGCCGGGGCGGCCTTCGAGGCGGGAGCGGATTCGGTGGAGGTCGGAGCGGAACTCTGCGCCGGACGCTGGGTCTGCGTGGCACCGTTCGCGCCACCTGCGACCGCCGCCTCCGGGGAGTAGTCCGTCAAGAATTCGTGCCAGCTGGCGTCCACGGACGACGGATCGTCCTGGAACCGCTGGTACATCTCGTCAACCAACCACTGGTTCTGTCCGAACTGGGAAGTAGAGCTGCTGCTCACGGCAGTTGTTCGCCTCGTTTCTTTCTTCGGTACCCGATCGGAGTGCCTATGTATATGAGGCTAGCCCGCGACTGTGACGAACGAAAAAGCTCTGCCACGGTCGAGACCTACCTCACAATCTCTGAGTCGACGGGGTCCCCATCGACGACGGTTCTCGCCAGCCGATTATTCCCTGCCCGCATTTGGGCCGCATCACAGAGGGTCGTGTACACGCCCCCGGCATGACGCAGCGCGTCGTGCGATCCGGTCTCCACGATGCGCCCACCGTCGACCACCACGATCAGGTCGGAGCGGGCCGCGGTCGCCAATCGGTGGGCCACCACCACGGCAGTGCGGCTGCGGGTCACCGACTCGCCCGCCGCGAGTACCGCGCGTTCGGTGCCCGGGTCGAGAGTCGCCGTGGCCTCGTCGAGCAGCAGCAGGTCCGGATCGACGAGTTCGGCCCGGGCCAGCGCGACGAGCTGACGCTGCCCGGCGGACAGGCCTTGCCCCCGCTCGCCGACGGGGTGCAGCATGCCGCCGGGCAGACCGGCGATCATGTCGAGCGCCCCCACTGCGCGGGCTGCCGCCTCGATGTCCGAGCGGTCCGCGCCCGGCCGCCCGTAGGCGATGTTGCTCGCGACGGTGCCGGTGAACAGATGCGCTTCCTGCGGGACGACGCCGAGCCGGGCCCGGTATTCGGGCAGTCGGTAGCCGCGCAGGTCGACGTCGTCCACGCGCACCGAACCGGACGTCGGATCGTAGAACCGGGCCAGCAGTTTGACGATCGTGGACTTGCCGGCCCCCGTGCGTCCGACCAGTGCCACCGTCGAACCGGCCGGGAAGTGCAGGTCCACGCCGGTGAGCGCGTCCGCGTCGGCACCCGCGTAGCGGAACCCGACCTGTTCGAGCCGTACGTCGCCGCGCAGATGTCCCGGGATCGGCACCGTGCCGGTGCCGCCCGTCTCGAGGGAACTCTCGGTCCGCAGCAGGTCACCGATCCGGCGCAGTCCCACCCGGGCCTGCTGATAGCCGTCGAACACCTGCGACAACTGCTGGATGGGGCCGAACAGCAGACCGAGGTAGAGCACGAATGCGACGAGCACGCCCGCGGTCGTCGCGCCCGACGCCACCTCCCGGGCCCCGACGAACACCACCGCCGCCAGCGCGAGGTCGGACAGCAGCGCGATGAACGGGAAGTACAGGGAGATGGCCCGCTGGGAGCGCATCCGGCTGCGCCGGTACGCGTCGGCGCGTTCCGCGAACCGGCGGGCTGCGAATTCCTCGCGACGGTATGCCTGGGCCGCCCGCAACCCGGTGATGTTCTCCTGGAAGTCCGCATTGACCAGCGAGATGCGTTCACGGGAGACCGAGTAGGCCGTGGACGAGACCCGCCGGAACCACAGTGTCGCGGCGAGCAGCGGCGGCACCACCGCCAGCGCCACCAGCCCCAGGGTGAGGTCGGTGGCGAGCAGGGCGACGGAGATCCCGGCCAGCGTCAGCACGCTCACCACCGCAGTGGACAACCCGGTCTGGATGAACGACGAGAGCGCATCGACGTCCGTGGTCATCCGGGTCATGATGCGGCCGGACAGTTCCCGCTCGTAGTAGTCCAGACCGAGTCGTTGCAGGTGCGCATAGCTGCGCACCCGCAATCCGAACAGCACCCGCTCACCGGCACGCGCGGTGAGGACGGTGAGCAGCGCGACCACCAGCCACGCCAGCAGCGCCAGCGCGGCACCCACCGCGGTGGCCGCCCACAATCGGCCGGGGTCGCCCGGCGTGACGCCCCGGTCGACGGCGTAGCGCACGATCGACGGGAACGCGATGGACGTCAGCGACTCGACCGCCAGGCACAGCACCACCGCCGCGAGAATCCACCGCACCGGCCGCAGCGTCCGGGACAGACGGAACTCGGGGTCGAATCGGCGCAGCTGTGCCGTGTCCAGTCCCGGTTGCTCGGTGGCCGGGGGCAACGCCTCGACCGCCCGGCGCAGCGCCGGCGTCGGGGCGATCGACCCGAGGGCACCGCTCATCGGGCCGCCACCGCGGCCGCCGCTCGTCCGGCCGCCCGCGGCCGGACCCGCCTGTGGCGCCGCCACCCGGGCCACGGCCGGATCGGAGTCCGGCGCTGTCTGCGGCCACAACGCCCCAGCGGCGTGCGTGGTGCGGTCCGGCTCGGGCGCCTCGTCCTCGTCGCCACTGAGCAGGGCCCGGAACAGCGCATTGCGCGTCTCGAGTTCGTGGACCGTTCCGGAGTCGGCCACGCGGCCGCCGTCGAGCACCGCGACCCGGTCGGCGAGGGAGAGCGTGGACCGCCGGTGCGCGAGGATCAGCGTGGTGCGCTTCGGGCGTGCCCGCAGCGCCGCGAAGATCGCGGCCTCCGTCTCCGCGTCCACGGCCGAGGTCGCGTCGTCGAGAATCAGGACCCGAGGGTCGAGCAGCAACGCACGGGCCAGCGCGACACGCTGCCGTTGCCCGCCGGAGAGCGTCAGCCCCCGCTCGCCGACCACGGTGTCGTATCCGTCGGGGAGCGCCTCGACGAACTCGTCCGCGCACGCCGCCCGCGCGGCGGCGCGGATCTCCTCGGCGCTCGCCTCGGGCCGGCCGAGCGCGATGTTCGCGGCGATCGTGTCCGAGAACAGGAACGGCTCGTCGAACACCAGGCTCACCGCCTCGCGCAACTGCTCGGCACGCAGGGCGGCGACGTCGATTCGTTCGCCGTCGGCGGCGGTGACGTACACCGTCCCGCACTCGGGGGCATAGAACCGGGGCAGCAACAGCGACAGCGCGGTCTTGCCGGAGCCGGCGGCGCCGACCACGGCGACGGTCTCGCCCGGCGCCAGTTCGAGATCGAGACCGTCGAGGACGGGCCGGTCGGGCTCGAAGCCGAAGGTCACCGAATCGAGGACCAGCCCGAGCGGTCCCTCCGGCAACGGCACCGGGTGCGGCGGGTCGGCGACGTCGGGTTCGGTGTCGATCACCTCGTACACCCGCTCGACCGCCGCCCGGGAGAGCTGCGCCATGATCACCACCGACGACAGCGTGCGGGTGGTCGCCGTCATCGTCGCCAGGTAGGCGGCGAACGCGAGGAACGTGCCGACGGTGACGGTGCCCTGCAGGGCCAGCCAGCCGCCGAGCGCGATCACGGCGACGAGCCCGAGCTGGGGGATGGCCCCCATCGGGGCGGCGAACGCGGCGTTGACCCGGGCGGCGCGCATGCGCTCGGCGTAGAGGGCGCGACCGTGTTGTTCGAGCTGGTCGACGGCGCGAGCCTCCTGCCCGAATCCCTTGACCACCCGCACCCCGGTGACGGTCTCCTCCACGTGCTGGGCCAGGTCTGCGGCGCGTTGCTGCGCCGACCACGTCGCCGCGAACAGCCTGGGCCGGACGAGGGCCACCACCCCGGCGATCACCGGCACGGTGACGAGAGCGACCAGGGTCAGCAGCGGTGACAGCACCGCCATGATCACAAGTGCCAGCACGAACTGGAGCAGCGCCCCCGCCGACATGGGGACCATCGCGAGCAGACCCTGGACGAGTTGCAGGTCGGTGATGGAGCGCGACACCACCTGCCCGGTGCGGATCTGGTCCTGGCCGCGTCCGTCGAGCCGCTGCAAGGAGGCGAGCAGACCGAGCCGCAGGTCGTGCTGCACGTCGAGGGAGAGCCGGCCGGCGAGCATCCGCCGGCCGTACTGGCACCCGAACCGCACCACCGCGCCCCCCGCGATCGCCGCCGCCGCCAGGCCGATCAGCTGGAGGTCGTGACCCTCCGGGTGGGTGGCGCTGTCGAGTGCCAGCTTGGTCAGCAGCGGGAAGGTGATGTCGATCAGTGCGGCGACGACGGTGACGGTCAGCGCGCCGAGCGCGACGCGGCGATGCCGCCAGGCCTCCGCGCCCAGCCGACGGATCCAACCGGGGGAACGCGCGTCGTGTGCCATCGTCCTCCGACATTAGCGCCGGCGGCCGACAGGACGCGGGCCGCGGTTACGGCGATCCGCTCCCGTCGAAGCGGATCCGCTCGGCCCTTCGGAATCCGCTCCGCGCGCGACCGGCGCGAATTCGCAACGAGCGGACGAATCCGCGCAGAGGGTCTCAGACGATGTCGCGGGTACGGGTACGCCACCAGCCGAGGCCGCACAGCAGCACCGTCCAGCCGAGCAACCCCAGCGGCGCCGCCGGCCACGTCACGGCCGGGTCCACCTCCTCGGGCAGGTCGATGACCGTGAAGACGGTGTACCAGGTGAGCTGTCCGGGCAGCAGCCGGGCGAGCGCGCCCGCCCCGAGACCGTCGAGGATCAGCGAAACGATCAGTTCCCCGAACGGGATCCAAGCGGTGATCGCCAGGACACTGCCGACCGTCGAACCGGTGAGCAGGCCGAGTCCCGCGCCCATGAGGGCCCACAGCATCGCGGCGAACAGGCCGGCGCCGAGGACCGCGACGACACTGCCCGCCCCCGAGCCGTCGCCGGACAGTCCGCCGCCGAACATCAGGATGGTCAGCATCGACACGGTTTCGGCCACCACGCAGTACAACAGGCCGAACGCGACCGCCGTCGTCAGCTTGGCGGCGATCACCCCGTCGCGGCCGCGGGTGGTCAGGAAGCTGGTGACGATGGTGCGGTGCTGGAACTCGCTGCCCGTGTTGACCACTCCGAACAGGGCCGCGAACAGGAACACCAGCGCGAGTGCGACCGCGACACCGATCGCGGCGGCGGCGGCTTCGGCGAAGTTCTCGCCGACGAAGCCCTCGAGCGTGGTGAGGATCGGCAGGGTCAGAGCCCCCGAGAACAGGCCCACCACCACGGGGGCGATGCCGAGGGTCCACCAGTAGCGCAGGCCCAGGACCTTTCGGAACTCGGCCGTCAGCAACGCAGTCAACGGGGTCCTTCCCAACCGGTCGGCGGATGAGGTTGCCCGGCAGGCGGGAACTGCCCCGGGTAGGGCGGGGGCTGCGGAGACGGCGGTCCCTGCATGCCCCATGCCGGGGCGGCGCCCACGTACTGACCCGCCGTCATCGCCAGGAACACCTGTTCCAGGTCGGCGTGCTCGACGCTCGTCCCGAAGACGGTCACGCCGTACGCGGCGGCGAGCTCGGTGACGCGCTCGGGTTCCACCCCGACGATCGCGAGCCGCCCGTCGGGCTGCACCTGCGCGTCCGTGTGGCCCGACGCGGCGAGAGCCGTCGCCAGGCGGGCGGGATCGGAGACGGCGACGAGGACCCGGGCGCGGTGCGCATGCCGCAGATCCGCCGTCGTGCCCTGGTGCACGAGCCTGCCGCGGCTGATGATCACCAGACGGTCGGCGGTCTGCTCGACCTCCCGCAGGATGTGACTCGAGATCAGCACGGTGCCACCGGAGCGGGCGTAGCCGAGCAGGAAGTCGCGCAACCAGGCCATACCTTCGGGATCGAGGCCGTTCGCCGGTTCGTCGAGCACGAGGTAACGCGGTTCACCGAGCAGCGCGGTGGCCAGCGCCAGCCGCTGCCGCATGCCGAGGGAGAACTCGCCGATCCGCCGGCGGGCGGCCGCGGCGAGCCCGGTCAGGTCGAGGACGCGCCGCACCTGCGCCGAGGGCACGCCGATCGCCGCGGCGTACACCTCGAGATGGGTGCCGGCGGTGTGCTTGGGATGGAAGCTCTGCGCGTCCAGCACCGCACCGAGCACCCGTGCCGGGTGTGGCAGCGACGTGAAGGGCACCCCGTCGACGAGCGCGACACCGGCAGTCGGGCGCACCAGACCGAGCAGCATCCGCAGGGTCGTGGTCTTCCCGGAGCCGTTCGGCCCGAGAAATCCGGTGATCGAGCCCGGCGGCACGGAGAACGACAGGTCCGACACCGCGGGCACGTCGCGGAAGTTCTTCCACAGGCCCTGCACGGCGATGCCCGGCGGCGCGGTCGCGTACCCGGAGCCGGCGGCCGGCTCCGTCGGGAACGGCGCTGTCATCGATTCCCTCTCTGGTGGGTCCTGCTCGGACCCCGCGAGCCTACGTGCCCGGCGCGGCAGGCCGGGAGAAGGACCGTTCGAGGAACGGCAGCACCAGTTCGAGAAATTCGCTGGGGGCGTCGAGCTGCGGGCAGTGCCCGGCGTCCGGAATGATCGCGACCCGCCGTCGGGCGCCGGTGTGCACCCGGCCCGCGGCGCGCGCCGGGGTGATGAGATCCCGCTCGCCCCACACCAGCAGTGCCGGCACGGACAGGGAGTTCACCATCTCGGGGATCGGCAGCCGGGCCAGTTCGGGGATCACGGCCCGGCCGACGGCCAGCAGGGTCTCGATGCTGCGCCGGGTCGCGTAGTTCGCCGCGAACGCGGTGCGGGTGTCGACGCCCAGCCGGTCCGGACGATGGAGCGCCGCGCGGGCGTAGAGGGTGGCGACGGCGAACTGAACCAGGGCGGGCGGCACGGGCCGGGACAGCGCGCGCGAGACCATGTCCAGCGGCAATCGCGCGCCGCTGGACCAGCTGCGCGGGATGCCGGCCATCCCCGGCATGTCGGCGAGCACGACGCCGTCCACCCGGCCCGGATACGTCGACGCGAATGCCAGCGAGGTCACCGCCCCCAGCGAATTGCCGATCAGCGCCACCGGATCCGCACAGTCGGCGATCACCTCGGCGACGGTGTCGACGTAGTGGTCCAGCACCGGCGCCCGCCAGTGCCCGGCGCTACGGCCGAATCCGGGCAGGTCGACGGTCAGGACCCGGTGGCGCTCGGCCAGAGCCGGGGCCACCTTGCACCAGGTGCCCCCGTGATCGGAGTATCCGTGCAGGAGGACCACGGTGCGGGATCCGGACCCACTCTCGCGCACGAACACCTTGCCGGCGGACATGTCACCAGCCGGTCAGGGGAGAGGACAGCGCCTGCCAGTTCGGATCCCCGTCCGGTCCGGAAGCCGCGTCGGTGAGCCGCCGACGCTGCGACGGCCACTGCGCCGGCGGCGGCCCGAACGCGTCCCGCGCGTTCGCGATGACCCGCTTGCCCAGCGCTCGGTTGCCCGCACCACCGATCGCGGCACCGATGCCGGCCGGCACGAGCTTGCCGAACACCAGGGCGCTGCGCTTGGCGAGGTACTTGCGGACGAAGGTCCGCACGAGCGACTTGTTCACGGACTTCAGCTGGGCCCCGGGGATCTTGCCGGTGAGCGCCGACGTCCACGTCTTCGCGGTCGTGCCGGTGGCCCGCTCGACGATCTCCATGCCGGCTTCGCCCAGTGCCACGGCGAGCACGAGGGCGCGGCGCTGCTCGTGCTGGTGCGGTTCGATCCCGTGCACCGACGCCACCGCCAGGGTCAGCAGCGCGGCGGCCTCGAGGAAGAATGCGGTCTCGGCGCCGACCGCGGCGATCGACGCGAGCGTGCCGAGACCGGGCACGGTCGCCGCGGCGCCGGCCGCCGTACCGCTCCCGGTGACTCCGTTGAGGAAGGTCTTCTCCAACCGCCTGATGATCTGCTCGGGGGTCTCGTCGGGATGGGCGCGCCGCGTCAGGTCGACGTAGCGTGCCACCGCAGGCGCCTGCAGCCTGCTGCCGTTGTCCAGGAGCGTGACGAGATACTTCTCCACGCGTCCCACCCTGTCGCTCATCGTCCTCGATCCTCCCGGCCCCCTCGGGCCTGTGCGCAGGGGCCGTGCGTCCCACGGCCGTCCACCTTGTGTACCCCGTGAGCTACGGGTCTATCCCTGTCTACTCTGGGACCGTGACCGGCATCTCGGACGGTGCCCGGCGGCGGCCCGCCCCGCCGCTGCGCCCCTACGTGCGCAGTTACGACGGGTACCGGCTGACGGGCTTCGCCCCCGGTACCCACCTCGGTCTGCCGTCCCCGGACCTGACCGTCGTGCTCACGATCGGCGCCCCTGTCGAACTCGCGCGGGCCGCGGCGCCGGGGCAGGGCCCGGGCCGGTTCGGTGCGCTCGCGAGCGGCCTGGCCACCACCGCCGTCACCATCGCCCACGACGGCAACCAGCACGGAATCCAGCTCGCGCTCACCCCGGCGGGAGCCCGGGTACTGCTGGGGGTGCCCGCCGGTGCGCTCGGCGCGTGGGTCGTCGATCTCGAGGACGTGCTCGGTGCCGCCGCCCGCGAACTCGCTGAGCGGATCGCCGCCACTGCGGAGTGGGAGAGCCGATTCCGGATCCTCGACGAGGTGCTCGCCCGGCGGCTCGCCGCCGAGCGCGGCGAGATCGATGCGCACCTGCGGCACGTGTGGAGCAGACTGCAGGACCCCCGCACGCCCGGCGTGCGGATCGCCGACCTCGCCGACGAGATCGGTTGGAGCCGTAGGCATCTGAACGCTCGATTCACCGCCGAGTTCGGGGTCGGGCCCAAGGAGGCGGCGCGGGTGGTCCGGTTCGACCGGTCCTGCCGGCTGCTGCGCCGTCCCGGGCCACACGTGCTCGCCGACGTGGCCGTCCGGTCCGGATTCTACGATCAGGCCCACCTCGCACGGGAATGGCGCGCGATCGCCGGAGTTCCGCCGTCGCGCTGGCTGCGCGACGAGCAGTTCCCAATCGTCCAAGACGGCGACCCGGACGCCGACGAACACTGGCAACTATGACCACGACAGCACTCACCACACCCGTATGGCCCTGCCTCTCCTACACCGATGCCCGGGCGGCGATCCGCTTCCTCGTCGACGCGTTCGGTTTCACCGAGAACGCCGTCTACGGCGACGGCGAGCGCGTCGACCACGCCGAGCTGCGCTGGCCGCACGGCGGCGGCGTCATGCTCGGCTCGGCCGGCCGGGGCGGCCCGATCGAGATACCCGCCGGCACCGGCTGCATCTACCTCGTCGTCCCCGACGCCGCCGCGGTCGACGCGCTGCACGCCCGCGCCGTGGCCGCCGGCGCCACGGTCGTCCTCGGTCTGCACGACACCGACTACGGATCGCACGACTTCACGTGCCGGGACCCGCAGGGGGTGTACTGGAGTTTCGGAACGTACGCGGGCGCGTGAGTCAGGCCCAGGCCGGCACCGCCTCCCGCGCCCGCGGCGGGGGCGGAGGCGTGCCGTCGCCGAACGGCGTGCCGCCCAGCTCTTCCCGGCCGTGCGGGGTCAGCCACCCGCTCGGGTCGGGGCCCTTCGGCACGATCTGCGTCGGATTGATGTCGGTGTGCACGATGTAGTAGTGCTGCTTGATCTGCCCGAAGTCGATGGTGTCGCCGAAACCGGGAGTCTGGAACAGGTCCCGGGCGTACCCCCACAGTGCCGGCATCGACGCCAGCAGATTCCGGTTGCACTTGAAGTGCCCGTGGTAGACGGCGTCGAAGCGGGCCAGGGTGGTGAACAGCCGCACGTCAGCCTCGGTGATCGTCTCGCCCACCAGGTACCGACGGGAGGTCAGCCGTTCCTCGAGCCAGTCCAGCCGCGCGAACAGCCGGTCGAAGGCGCGGTCGTACGCGCGCTGGGACCCCGCGAACCCACACCGGTACACGCCGTTGTTGACGTCCTGGTAGACGAGCTCGGCGACCTCGTCGATCTCGTCGCGCAGCGGTTCCGGATAGAGGTCGGGGGCGCCGTCGCGGTGCAGCGCCGTCCACTCCGTGGCGAAGTCCAGGGTGATCTGCGGGTAGTCGTTGGTGACCACGCGGCCGGTGGGCACGTCCACGACGGCGGGCACCGTGATCCCCCGGGAGTACTCCGGGTCACGGGCGAAGTACGCGTCCTGCAACCGCGGGATCTGCAGCACCGGATCCAGTCCGTCCGGGTCCAGATCGAAGGTCCAGCTGCGCTCGTCGTGCGTGGGCCCGCACAACCCCAGCGACAGCGCGTCCTCGAGCCCCAGCAGCCGGCGCACGATGAGCGCGCGGTTCGCCCAGGGGCAGGCGCGGGCGGCGACCAGCCGGTACCGGCCGGCCTCCACCGGGTACCCGTCGCGCCCGTCGGCCGTGATGCGCGTGGTGATGTAGTGCGTGTCGCGGTTGTACTCGGCGCCGGGCGTGACGTACCCGTCCCCGTCGCCTCCGGAGTGCTCGTTCACCGGTCTCCCTTCGTTCGTCACGTTCCTGCGGCGGCCGGTAGTGCCACCGAGACGTGGGTTCCCAGTTCGGTGTACCCCAACACCGCGGCCAGGCCACGTCCGGCGGTGTTGTCGCGCCGGGCCCGCCACTGCGGGACGAGCCCGGCGTCGAGCGCGTCGTGCGTCGCCAGAGTCGCGACGGTCGCCGCCAGGCCGATCCGCCGGTGCTCCGGCACGGTCAGCGCCGTCACGTCCGCCAGGATCGACTGCACCTCCGTGTACACCGCACCCGACAGCGGCCGGTGGTCGTCGTCGAGCAGCACGAACGACGACGCCTCCCCGGTCACGTTTTCGAGGCCCGCCTCGGTCGCATCGTCGGGTGGGCAGCGCCGCAGCAGCTCCGCCAGGTCGTCGAGCTCGTGGGAGATCAGCGGATCGCGGACCCGCGTCGCGTCGACCCAGTCGGCGCAGTAGCTCAGCGCGTGGCTGCGCACCGCGTGCCCGCGCGTCAGGTCGAGCAGCACCGACGCGTCCAGCTCCGCATCGGGCACCGCCGCGACCGCGTCCACCACCCAGCCCGGGCCCACCACCGCGCTGACCTCACCGAGCCGCAACACCCGGACCAGGGCGGATGCGTCGTCCACCCGCGTCACCCGGCCCGGGGCGGCGAGCGCTGCGTCGTCGAGCCCGAGTTCGCGGCACCAGGCCAGCCGCACGATGTCCAGGAGATGTCCGTCCACGGCGCTACCGTAGACGCCTACGAGCGGAGGACGTGCGGGTGGAGACCGAGACTAGTCCGTGGCCGGCGCTGTGGGCGCTGTGCCTCGGGTTCTTCATGATTCTGGTGGACAGCACCATCGTGGCGGTCGCCAACCCGGCGATCATGCGGGCGCTGGACACCGACATCAACAACGTCGTGTGGGTCACCAGTGCCTACCTGCTGGCCTACGCGGTGCCGCTCCTGGTCACCGGCCGCCTGGGGGACCGGTTCGGCCCGAAACGCGTCTACCTGGCGGGGCTGGTGGTGTTCACCGCGGCGTCGTTGTGGTGCGGGTTGTCCGGCACCGTCGCCGTTCTCGTCGTCGCCCGGGTCTTCCAGGGCCTCGGTGCGGCGCTGATGACTCCCCAGACCATGGCGATCATCACCCGCACCTTCCCGCCGGACCGGCGGGGCACCGCCATGGGCCTGTGGGGCGCGGTGGCCGGCGTGGCCACCCTCGTGGGTCCGCTGGCCGGCGGTGTCCTCGTCGACCACCTCGGCTGGGAGTGGATCTTCTTCGTCAACGTGCCGGTCGGGATCGTCGGGTTCGTCCTGGCGGCGCGCCTGGTCCCGGTGCTGCCCACCCATCCGCACCGGTTCGACCTCCTCGGCGTGCTGCTCAGCGGCGCGGGCATGTTCTGCCTCGTGTTCGGTATCCAGGAGGGCAACTCCTACGACTGGTCCACGCCCGTGTGGGTGCTCGTCGCCGCCGGGGTGGCGCTGCTCGTGGTGTTCGTGTGGTACCAGTCCCGTGGGCGCGGAGAGCCGCTCGTCCCGCTCGGCTTGTTCCGTGACCGCAACTTCTCCCTGGCCAACCTCGGCATCGCCGCGATGGGTTTCTCGGTCACCGCGATGGTCCTGCCGCTGATGTTCTACGCCCAGGGCGTGCGCGGCTGGACACCCACGGAGTCGGCGCTGCTGATGGCCCCGATGGCGGTCCTGACCGGCGTGCTCGCCCCGATGGTCGGCCGGCTCGTGGACCGGACCCATCCGCGCTACATCGCCGGCACCGGATTCGCGCTGCTCGCCGTGTCGCTGACGTGGCTGGCCGCGGTGATGACGCCCGACTCGCCGGTGTGGCAGCTGCTGCTGCCGATCGCCCTCATGGGCGCCGCGATGGCCGGCATCTGGTCGCCGCTGGCGGCCACCGCGACGCACGGCCTGCCGCCGCATCAGGCGGGGGCCGGGTCGGGGGTCTACAACACCACCCGGCAGGTCGGTGCGGTCCTGGGCAGCGCCGCCGTGGGTGCGCTCATCACCTCGCGCCTCGCCGTGCACGGGTTGACCGGGGGCGGGTCCGCCGAGTCGGCCGGGGGCGGGGCGACGGTCCTGCCGGAGCCGGTGCGCGAGCCGTTCGCCGCCGCCATGGCCGAGTCGACGCTGCTGCCTGCCGCAGTCCTGCTCGTCGGCTTCGCCGCCGCGCTGTTCTTCGCGCGGCCCGACCGGGTCGAGCCGGCGCCGCGCCCGTCCCTCGAGGAACGCAGCACACTCGCCTAGTGTGGCGCGCATGACGCAGATCACCCATCCCACCCGCCTCGAGCGCCACACCACCGCGGCCGGCGCCGAGGTCGCCGTGCTGACCGTCGCGCACGGCAAGCTGAACCTGTTCGACCGGGCCCTGTTCGACGCCGTGATCGCCGACGTCGCCGCGCTCGCGGCGGCGCCGCCACGCGCGGTGTTGATTCGCGCGGAGGGCAAGGTCGTCTCCGGCGGTGTGGACGTCCACCTGTTCGAGGGACTCGACGCCGGCCAGGGTGCGCAGCTGTGGCAGGACCTGTTCGCGCTGATCATCCATCCGCTCGAGGCCCTGCCGTGCCCCGTGGTGTTCGCCGCGCACGGGCTCACCCTCACCGCGGCGTTCGAGATCTCGCTCGCCTGCGACATCGTCCTCGCGGCACCGGGCGCGAAGTTCGGGCTGGTGGAGACCGTCGTCGGCCTGACGCCGTCGATGGGCGGGCCGCAGCGGCTGGCGGAGCGGGCCGGCTCCGGCCGTGCGCGTGAGCTGGTGATGACCGGCGACCTCTACGACGCCGAGACGCTGCGGTCGTGGGGGGTGGTCAACGCGGTCCACGACGACGTCGACGCCGCGGCACGCGCCCTGACGGACCGGCTCGCCGACGGTCCCACCCGCGCCCACGACGCCACCAAGCGCATCATCGGCGCGTGGCGGTCCGGCGGCGTCGCCCACGCCGATTCGGAGACCCCGGAGGTCTCCGGTGCGCTGTTCGGCACCGACGACCTGCAAGGCGCGGTGCGCAGCTTCCTCGTCGACGGGCCGGGGAAGGCGTCGTACACCGGAAGGTGAGCCGATCCAGCCCCCAACTGTGACCCGCGCCATATAGTGCAGGCACACGACGAGGCGGAGGTGACGATGTCGGTGGCGCTGGTCCGGGTTTCGTGTGCAGCCGGGTGGTTCCGTGACGAACGCGTCAGCCGCCGCTTGGACGGTGTCCTGCGGTACGAGGACCTCGAGCCGTGCCTGGCCGAGCTGCTCGACCGCAGCGCGCTGCGGCATTCCGCCCGCGTCGCCGCCGTGGACCGGGCCGGAAACGCCCTCACCTACGGGCAGATGTGGTCGGCGGCGGCCCGGGTGGCCGGCGGCCTGCTCGATCAGGGCGTGGGCCCGGCCGACCGCGTCGTCGTCCACTGTCCGAACGGATTCCGCTGGCTGTACGCGTTCCTCGGGGTGGTCCTCGCCGGTGGCGTGCCGGTGCTGCCGGATCCGACCTGCAGCGACCCGGAGCTCGAGTGGATCGCCGAGGACAGCGGCGCCGTCCTCACCCTCGACGGACAGCTGCCCGACGGGGTGGCGTTCCTCGACGAGGGCGCCGCGCCGGACGAGCTCGCGGTGTTGTACTACGTGCGCAAACGCGGCGGGGGACTGCACGGGGTGGAGCTCACCAACGAGAACATCCTCTCCACGATCGAGGCCGTGGTGCACGCGATGGACCTGATCGCGGAGGGGGCGCGCACGGTGCTCACCGCACCGCTGTCCACGGCGGCGGGCAGCGCCGTGCAACTGCTGCCGACCCTGGCGGCCGGCGGCACCGTCGTCGCCGCCGGGGCGCGGGGGGTGCGCGTGCCGTGGCGGCACCTGCGTGCGTCGTTCCCCGCGGCGAGATGCGTGCGCGGCTGGGGGGTGGCCGAGACCGGCGGCATCGGGTTGCTGCTGCCCACCGATCAGCGGGCCGCGCACCCGCGCAGCGTGGGGGTTCCGTTCGGCGGGATGGAGGTCGCCCTCCTCGGCCCGGCGGCCGATCGAGGCGAGGGCGAACTGCTGTGCCGCGGCCCCAGTGTCGCTCGCCGCTACTGGAACGACCCGGAGGCGACCGCCGAGACCTTCGACGACGGCTGGTTCCACACCGGCGACCAGGTGCACATCGACGCGGACGGTTTCGTCACGCCCGTCGCCGTCCGCGTGTCGTGACACAGCGGTCCGCTGTCGTCGGGTTCGGTTGCGGTATAAGCGAACGGACCGCGGAACGCGCGGTCGGCAACCGAACCCCGGTGAAAGGTGTGCGCGCATGTCCGACGAGGTCCTGCTCGAGCGTCGCGGTCGAATTCTGGTGATCACCATCAACCGTCCCGAGGCCCGCAACGCCGTGAATGCGGCCGTCAGTCACGGCCTCGCGGCCGCCGTCGACGAACTCGACGCCGACCCCGACCTGTCCGTGGGTGTGCTCACCGGTGCCGGCGGCACCTTCTGCGCCGGTATGGATCTCAAGGCCTTCGTCGCCGGGGAAAAGGTCGCGGTGCCGGGTAAGGGTCTCGGCTTCACCGAGGCGCCGCCGCGCAAACCGATCATCGCCGCCGTCGAGGGCTTCGCGCTGGCCGGCGGTACCGAACTCGTCCTCGCCACCGACCTCGTGGTCGCTGCCACGGATGCGACGTTCGGCATCCCGGAGGTCAAGCGCGGACTCGTCGCCGCGGGCGGTGGCCTGCTGCGCCTGCCCACCCGGATTCCTTACCAGAAGGCGATGGAACTGGCGCTCACCGGCGACGCGTTCACCGCCGAGGAGGCCCACGGCTACGGCTTCGTCAACGTTCTCACCGAGCCGGGCGGTGCGCTGGCGGGCGCCCTGGCTCTCGCCGAACGGATCACGGCCAACGGCCCGCTTGCCGTCGCGGCCACCAAGGAGGTCATCGCCAAGGCCGCCGACTGGCCGGCGGACGAGGCCTTCGACCGGCAGCGCGAGATCGTCGGCCCGGTGTTCGTGTCCGAGGACGCCCGCGAGGGTGCGACGGCGTTCGCGCAGAAGCGTTCCCCGGTCTGGAAGGGCCGCTGACGACCCGCGCCGACGAAGGAGGATCGCTCGTGCTCGCCGAACTGCACGTCCACATCGAGGGCACCCTCGAGCCGGAACTGATCTTCGCTCTCGCCGAGCGCAACCGCGTCTCGTTGCCGTATGCTGACCTCGACGAGCTGCGCAGCCGGTACGAGTTCACCGACCTGCAGTCGTTCCTCGACCTGTACTACGCGAACATGCAGGTGCTGAGGACCGCCGAAGACTTCACCGATCTCGCGAAGGCGTACCTGCGCCGGGCGGCGCAGGCCGGGGTGACGCGGGCCGAGTTCTTCTTCGACCCGCAAGCGCACACGAGCCGCGGCGTGCCGCTGGCCGAGGTGGTCGAGGGCCTCGCCGAGGCCGTCGCGGCGGGCCGGCGAGAGTTCGGCGTCGACGCGGCGATGATCGCCTCCGTCGTGCGGGACCGGCCCGTGCACGAGGCCGAGGAGGTGTTCGGGGAACTGCTGCGCCTGTCGGCTCCGATCATCGGGCTGGGCCTGGACTCCGCGGAGGTGGGTTATCCGCCGTCGCTGTTCGAGGACGTGTTCGCCCGCGCCCGTGCCGAGGGCCTGCACGCGGTCGCTCATGCGGGGGAGGAGGGTCCGCCCGAATACGTCTGGCAGGCACTGGATCTGCTCGGGGCCGAACGCATCGACCACGGAATCCGCTCCCTCGAGGACCCGCGCCTCGTCGCACGTCTCGTCGACGAGCAGATTCCGCTCACCGTCTGCCCGTTGTCGAACGTCCGCCTGCGCGTAGTGGATTCGCTCGAGCGGCATCCGCTGCCGCGCATGCTCGAGGCGGGCCTGCTGGTGACCGTGAACTCCGACGATCCGGCGTACTTCGGCGGGTACGTCGACGACACCTTCGCGGCGCTGCGAGACCGGCTCGGGCTCACCGACGAGCAGCGGGAGACGTTGGCGCGCAATTCGATCGCAGCATCGTTCGGTTAGGGCATGCGGTCGCGGCGCGTGTCACGGGCCGAGCACGCGGTCCAGATACGGATTGGCGAACGTGCGCTGCGGATCGACACGGTCGCGGACGGCGAGGAAGTCGTCGAATCGCGGATACGTCGTGCGCAGGTCGTCCGCGGTGCGGCCGTGCATCTTGCCCCAGTGCGGTCGGCCGTCCACGGCGCGAGCGATCGCCTCGACCGCATCGAAGTACGGCCGGTGTTCGCGACGGTGGTACTGGTGCACGGCGACATACGCGCTGTCGCGGCCGTGGGCCGTCGACAGCCACACGTCGTCGGCGGCGGCGAACCGTACCTCCACCGGAAACGCGACGTGGAAGTCGTTGCGGGAGAGCCACGCATCGATTTCGGTGAGCACCTCGGTCGCGGATTCGACGGGGACGGCGTACTCCATCTCCCGGAACCGGACCCGGCGCGGGGAGGCGAAGACGCGGTAGCTGCGATCGACGAACTCCCGGGGGGACAGGGTCCGGGCGGCGAACCCGTTGAGCCTGGGGACGAGGGCCGGCGCGCGGGTTGCCAGGCGCTGGACGACCTCGAACATGCCGTTGGCGAGTACCTCGTCGTCGAGGAAGCCGCGCAGCCGTCCCACCGGGGCGCCGGGCGCGTCGGCGGGCAGCCGGGTGTTGCGCTTGGTGAGCACCCGGTCGGTGTGCGGGAACCAGTAGAACTCGAAGTGGTCGACGCCGAGCCGGTCGCGCTCGAGCACGTCCAGGGTGTCGTCCAGGGTGCCGGGGGCTTCCGCCGCATGCAATGCGAACGCAGGGACACACTCGAGGGTGATCGTGGCGAGGATGCCGACGGCGCCGAGGCCGAGCCGGGCGGCCTCGAAGAGTTCCGGTTCGTCGTCGGGGGAGCAGCGCACGACGGAGCCGTCCGCGAGGACGAGGGTGGCCGCGCGGGCGACGGTGGCCAGGCCCCCGAACCGCGCGCCGGTGCCGTGGGTACCGGTGGACATCGCGCCGGCGAGCGACTGCACGTCGATGTCCCCGAGGTTCGGCACCGCCAGGCCGAGGTCCCACAGGAGGCGGTTGAGGTCCCGCAGCCGGGTGCCGGCCCGCACCGTGACGAGCGCACCCGCCGGGGTGGGACGGACCTCCTCGATGCCGGTGAACCGGTCGAGGGAGACGAGCACGCCGTCGGTGACGGCGACCCCGGTGAAGGAGTGACCCGCCCCGACCGCCTTGACGCGCAGCCCACGTCCGGATGCCCGTGCGACGACGGCGGCGAGCCTCTCCAGGGTTTCCGGGGTCTCGTACGCGTGTGGCGTCGCGGATTCGGTGCGGGCCCAGTTGCGCCAGGTGGCGACGGGACGGTCGGTGGACATGGGCCAATCATCGACTTGGACGACCGTCCAGGTCAATAGGCGCCGACGGATCCGGACCGGGTTCTACGATCGGAGGCATGCTGAACCGGTTGCCGGCGGACCAACGTCGAGCCCAACTCGTCGAATCCGCTCTCGCGCTGGCAGAGGGCGGGGGTCTCGGGGCCGTCACCGTGCGGGCCGTCGCCGAGCACGCCGGCGTCTCGCTCGGGGTCGTGCACTACTGCTTCGAGAGCAAGGAGGCCCTCGTCGCTGCGATGGGGGAGACGCTGGTGCTCCAGCTCAGCCAGGCGCTGCGCACCGCCTTCACCCTTCCGCAGGACGGACCCGACCCGCAGGGCCTGCGCGGTTTGCGGCAGCTGCTCTACGTGGGGATCAACGCGATGTGGCCGACGATCGAGAAGACGCCCGACCGGCAGCTGCTCACCTACGAGATCACGGCGTATTCGCTGCGTCACCGCGCCGCCGGCGAACCCCTCGGCGGCAACATCGCCACCGATCAGTACCGCATCATGGATGTCGAGGCGCGCACGTTCCTCGAGGAGTGCGCCGCCCGCACCGGCACCGAGTGGATCGAGCCCGTCTCGACCGTCACCCGGCTCGCGCTGGCCATGCTCGACGGCCTGGTCCTGCGCTGGCTGGTCGATCGGGACAGCGACTCCATCGTCACCGAGCTCGACGACATCGCTGCGATCGTCGCCGGGCGGGCCGTGGAAACGACCTGAACCTGGACACAGGTCCAACTCGGTGCTTGACTGGCCGCGACCCTCGACCTGCCGTGGATTGGACCCCGCCGTGACCCACCCCCTCGACCGGCTCCACGACGCGACGGCCGACCTGGACCCTCCGCTCGCGGCCGCCGATCTCCCCACGCTCCGGAGCAACGCCGCCGACCTCGTCCGTCGGGCCGGAGGGACCCCCGTGCGGGTGGCGAGCAAGTCCGTCCGGTGCCGCGCGGTCCTCGAAGAGGCGCTCGGCCCCGGCCTCACCGCCAGGGCCGGCTTCCGCGGCATCATGGCGTACTCGCTGCGCGAAGCGCTGTGGCTGGTCGAGCGCGGTGCCCGCGACGTGCTTCTCGGCTATCCGACCGTCGACCGAGCCGCGCTCGCCGAACTGGCCGACCGGCCGCAGGCGCTCGACGCCGTCACCCTCATGGTCGACTGCGCCGCTCAGCTCGGTATCGCCCGCGACGCCCTCGGCACCGCCCGCGTGCGCCCCCGGGTGTGCCTCGACGTCGACGCGTCACTGCGGCTCGGCCCGGTGCATCTCGGTGTGCGGCGCTCGCCGCTGCGCACCCCCGACGAGGTGGCGCAGCTTGCGCGCTGCGCGACGACCGCCGGGTTCACCGTCGTCGGTGTGATGTTCTACGAGGCGCAGATCGCCGGTTTGCCCGACACCTCGCCGGCGGTCCGCCTGCTCAAGCGCCGTTCGGCGGCCGAGCTGTCCACCCGTCGCGGCGCCGTCGCCGGGGCGGTCCGTGCCGTCGTCGGTGACCTCGAGATCGTCAACAGCGGGGGCACGGGCTCGCTCGAGATCAGCTCCGCCGACCCGGTCGTCACCGAGGTCACTGCCGGCTCCGGCCTGTACGTGCCCACGTTGTTCGATCGATACCGCGCCTTCACCCCGCGTCCTGCGCTGTATTTCGCGCTGCCCACGGTGCGCAGGCCCAGCCCCACCGTCGCCACCCTCTTCGGGGGCGGCTACATCGCCTCCGGGCCGGCGGGTCCCTCCCGGGTGCCGCGTCCGGTCCGCCCCGCCGGACTGCGGCTGCTGCGCGCCGAGGGAGCCGGTGAGGTGCAGACCCCCGTCACCGGCCGTGCCGCGGCGGACCTGCCCGTCGGCGGGCGCGTATGGCTGCGGCACGCCAAGGCAGGGGAGCTGTGCGAGCGGTTCGCGCAATTGCACCTCGTCGATGCCGACGGCACGCGCACCACCGTCCCCACCTACCGCGGCGAGGGCCACTGCTGGTGACCTACGGCGTGCTGTCGCACAGCGCCCGCCAGTCCTGCTCCGTGCGATCGGCGTAGACGACCGACCACCGCGCGATCGCCTCGTCGAACACTGTCCCGCGGCCGAGGTAGCCGGCGACGAACGCGCCGACCGGGCTCTGGCTGTGGGCACGGGCGAGCAGCGCTCCGCACAACCGGCCGTACTGCTCCGACTGTGCGGGACTCAGCCCTGCCCACTGCACCGACCCCTTCATGTCGCGAAACTGGCGGACGTAGAAGTCCCGTCGCACGCCGTCGGCACCGGGTACCCCGGTGATCCAGCCGAGGAGCGGATCCGAGTGGGCCTGCAGGATTCGCTGCGCACCCACGACCCGGGCGCCCTGGCCGTGCGCGATGAGTTCCGCCGCGACCGGGTGGGGGGTGTCCCGGATCCCGCCGTGCGTCTCCAGCACCGACTGTCCGGCCTCCTTCACCTGCAGGAACAGTGGCTCGTCGGCCGGTCCCAGCAGCAGGACGACGAAGCACCGGGTGCCCACACTGCCCACCCCCACGATCCGCATCGCGAAATCCACGACGCGGTACTGGGAGAGCAGCAGCTGGACATCCGCCCGCACCGTCGCCCGGTAGGACGCGACGATCCCCTCGATGACCTCGAGCGACCCGATGTCGAGGTGCCGGACGATCGGGGGTTGGTCGACGATGCGCGGAACGCCGTCGGCCGTGGTGACCGTCAGCTTCCTCAGGACCTGTTCGGAGGTGCGGCCCCGCGCCTTCTGCACGACGGCGCGTATCGCCTCCGGATTCCGCGACGCCTGCTCGATCTCGTCCGCGTCGACCTGGAAGTAGAACCGCTCGGTGGCCGTCAGGCCGGACAGGAACCGGATCGTCTCGCGGTACGAGCGCACCGTCGCGAGGGTCGCGTCCCGGCACTGCTGCTCGGTGCAACCGGTCTGACGGCCGGCCAACCACACCGACGCGGCCAGCCGTTTGACGTCCCATTCCCACGGCGCCGGATACGCCTCGTCGAAGTCGTTGAGATCGAACAGGACTCGGCGCTCCGGGGAGGCGTACAGGCCGAAATTCGCCAGGTGCGCGTCGCCCGAGCCCACCACGTGCGGTCCCGTCACCGGCTCGGTGGACAGGTCCTTCGCCATCGCGGCGGCGCTGCCGCGGTAGTAGGCGAACGGGGACTCCGTCATCCGCTCGTACCGGATCGGCACCAGTTCCGGCAGCCGGGTGCGGTTCTGCTGCTCGAAGATCGCGACCGGATCCCTGTCGGGACAACGGAATTCGCCGTGCGCACTGCGGGGCACACGGGTGCGGGCGGCACGCCCCTCGGCTCGACTGCGCTCGGCGACGGTAGTCGGTGTCACCCCGCGATTGTGCACCGGCGCACAATGGCCGCATGCCCTTTTTCGACGGCAGCACCGGCCGAATCCACTACCGGCACTGGTCCGTCGACGGCGCGACAGCCGCCGTCGTCTTCGCCCACGGGATGCGTCAGCACACCGGCCACTACCACCGCTTCGCCGCGGGTCTGGCGCCGCACGGCATCGCGGTGTGGGGCCTCGATCTCGCCGGGCACGGCCTGTCCGAGGGCAGCCCCGGTGAACCGGGTGCCGTCGACGACCTGGCCGCGGACCTGCTGCGCGTCGCCGAGGTGGCCGAGCGTGCCGAGCCGGGGATGCCGCTGGTGGTGATGGGGCATTCGCTGGGCGCGGCGACGGCACTCACGTTGTTACGCACCGACGCCGGCCGCTTCCGCGGCGCCGTGCTGTGCGGGACGCCCCGCTCGGCGGCCGTGCCCGCGACGGCCGAGATCCTCGAGCAGGCGCACATACCGCTGCTCGCGGTGCACGGCGCCGACGACCGGCTGGCCCCGATCGACCCCGTCCGGACCTGGGCCCGGGCGATCCCGGACCTGGAGCTGCGCGAGTACCCGGACGCGGGGCACGATCTGCTGCACGAGCCGGTGCACCGCACGGTGACCCGTGACGTCGCCGAGTTCGTTCTGGCCGTGTCGGACGTGCCGGCCCCCGGGCAGGGGTGAGCGAATGCATCCCTCCTGAGGAGATGAGGGATGCATTCGCTCACCCGCGGGGTGGCCCTACGAGTAGATGGCCTCGATCGCCGTGCCGTGCGCCTCGTGGATGACGTTGCGCTTGAGCTTGAGCGTCGGGGTCAGCTCGCCGGTCTCGATGGTGAAGTCCACCTCGAGGATCCGGTACTTCTTGATCTGCTCGGGGTTCGAGACCTTCTTGTTGCCCTCGGCCACCGCGGCGTCGATCTCCGCGATCAGGTCGGGGTGCTTCAGCAACTCGGACACCGGAGCGTCGGCCGCGATGCCGTGGCGATCCTTCCAGCCGGGCAGGGCTTCCGGATCGAGGGTGATCAGCGCGCCGATGAACGGCTTCGCATCGCCGACGACGATGACCTGACTGATCAGCGGGTGGGCCCGGAGCGCGTCCTCGAGCACGGCCGGGGCGACGTTCTTGCCGCCGGCGGTGACGATGAGTTCCTTCTTGCGGCCGGTGATGTGGACGAACCCGTCCTCGTCGATCGTGCCGATGTCACCGGTGTGGAACCAGCCGTCGACGATCGACTCGGCGGTGGCCTTCTCGTTCTTCCAGTAGCCGCCGAACACCGCGGGACCCTTGAGCAGCAGCTCGCCGTCCTCGGCGATCCGTGCGGCGTGCCCGTTGACGGGCCGGCCGACGCTGCCCACCCGCTGGTGCTCGGGGGTGTTGATGGTGACGCCGCCCGTGGTCTCGGTCAGGCCGTAGCCCTCGTAGATCGGGATGCCGACGCCGCGGAAGAAGTGGCCGAGGCGCGCGCCGAGGGCGGCGCCGCCGGAGACCGCCTGCTCGCACTCGCCGCCGAGGGCCGCGCGCAGCTTGCTGTACACCAGCTTGTCGAAGACGAAGTGCTTGATCTTCAGGCCCAGGCCGGGCCCGCCCTTGTCCAGCGCCTCGCTGTACGCGATGGCGGTGTCGGAGGCCTTCTCGAAGATCTTGCCCTTGCCGCCGTCGTACGCCTTCTGCTTGGCCGAGTTGTAGACCTTCTCGAACACGCGCGGGACCGACAGGATGAAGTTCGGCTTGAACTCGCCGAGCTGGTCGAGCAGCGTGGTGAGGTCGGAGGTGTGCGCGACGGTCACGCCGTGCTCGAAGGCGCCGAACGAGATCTCGCGGGCGAATACGTGGGCGAGGGGCAGGAACAGCAGGGTCCGCTTGCCGCTCACCATGGAGTTCGGGAGGGCGAGCTTGACGGCGGCGGCCTCGGCCCACAGGTTGCTGTGGGTCAGCTGCACGCCCTTGGGGCGGCCCGTGGTGCCCGAGGTGTAGATCAGGGTGGCGGGGGACTCGGCCCGCACCTGGTGACGCCGCTCCTCGAGCTGCGCGTCGGTGATCGCCGCGCCCCGGGCGATCAGCTCGTCGACGGCGCTCTTGGCTCCCGGTGCGCCCTCGATCTGCAGGACCTCGCGCAGTGCCGGCGCAGCCTCGGCCACTGTCGCAACCGTGCGCGCGTGCTCGTCGTTCTCGACGACCAGCAGTGACGTCCCCGAATCCTCGAGGATCCACTGGGCCTGGTCGGCCGACGAGGTCTCGTAGATGGCGACGGTGCAGCCACCGGCAGCCCAGATCGCGTAGTCGATCAGGACCCACTCGTAGCGCGTGCTCGACAGGATCGCGACCCGGTCGCCGAGCTCGATCCCGGAAGCCATCAGGCCCTTGGCGACCCCGCGGACCTGGGCGGCGAACTCGGCGGCGGTGACGCTGACCCACCGGCCGTCGATCCGGCGCTCGAACGGTACCCAGGTCGGCGATTCCTTCTCGTGCCGGAAGACGGCGTCCGCCATCGATGCGTCCTCGGGGATCGAGAACGACTGTGGCACGGCAAACTCTTTCACGGTGACCCCTCCATCAATTTTCCACTTGTGGATGTGCATTGCATCACACGAGGGCGGAAAATGCAGCAGCGGGGGTGCCCGATTTGTAGCCTTTCGCGCTGACCTGTGGGGATACCTGTGAATGGGGGAAACGGGCACCGGCCGGCGCGGCGGGGTGCTCAGGCGGATCCGAGCAGGCGAGCGGCCTCGTCGTCGGAGAGCTGATGGAAGTCGTCGTACGCGGCGCCGACGCTGCCCAGGTCGGCCGGCGTGAACGGGCACACCACCTCGTCGGCCACCGCTCGGACGCGTCGCGCGGCCTCCGGGGAAGCGACGGGAACCGCGAGCACCACCCGCTCGGCGCCGGACTCCCGGGCGGCCAGGCAGGCGACGGCGGCGGTCGCACCGGTGGCCATGCCGTCGTCGACGAGGACGACCGTGCGTCCCGACAGCGACGTGCGCTCCTTGCCGCCGCGCAGCAGCCGGGCGCGACGGTCGAGTTCGGTGCGTTCCCGGGCCTCGATCCGTTCGATCGAGTCCTCGGCCACCCGGCCGATGCGGATGACGTCCTCGTTGAGCACGCGGAAGCCGCCCTCGGCGATGGCGCCCATCGCCAGCTCCGGCTGCCACGGCACGCCGAGTTTGCGGACGACGAGGACGTCGAGCGGGGCGTCGAGCGCGTGTGCCACCTCCCGCGCGACGGGGATACCGCCACGCGGCAGCGCAAGCACCACGGGGTTCGCGTCGCGCAGGTGGGCAACCGAGCGGGCCAGCCGCCGCCCGGCCTCCGGACGGCCGGAATAACGCATACGTCGAGTATGCGCTCGGCCGTCGGGCGGCCGGGCGGGTTTGCGGCCGGATCCGGGCCGGGTCAGGCGACGCCGGACAGGGCCCGGGCCGGACGCAGGGCGTCGAGGAGGGGCTGCCAGACGGCCGGGTCGCCCCCGGCCCGCTGCCAGTCGTCGGCGAGGGTCGTGTCGTCCGTGCCGGCGAGGTCGTCGACGGTGTCGACCCCGTGGCGGTACAGGACATCGGCGGCCAGTTCGACGGTGTCGGCGGCGATGGGCGCGTCCTCGGGACTGTAGCGACGACGGTAGTGCCCGACCTTGCCGGCCCACTGGGCGCTGCCGCCGGTCTCCTCGAAGGTGCGCAGGAGGGCGCGGATCCCGTCGTGGCCGGCGTCCGCGCCCTGCGCCGCCCGGTAGGCCCGGTAGCGATCGGTGACGATCCCGGGGTCCACCCCTCGGGTGCGGTGCACTGCGTCGAGCAGGCGCAGGGCCAGGTTGTCGGCTGCGTCGGGCATCGGGGCCTCCCGGTGGTGACTCGGAGCGGTTCCACAGGTGTATCGCCGATCACCGGGCGTGTGTTGCATCACAGAATTCCTCGGCGTGTCTTCCTCCCCGCCACAGGAGGAAGACACGCCCGGGCGCTACCCGAGTTCGCCGTGCAGATAGGCGGCGTAGGCCGGCAGGTCGAGCTGCCCGTGCCCCGACAGCCCGATCACGATCACCTCGGGTTCGGTCACGGTCCGCGCGTACTCGGCGGCCGCCGCGATCGCGTGGGCCGACTCGGGGGCCGGCACGATGCCCTCGCTGCGGGCGAACTCGACGGCCGCCGCGAACGCGTCGGTCTGCGCCACCGCGGTGCCCTGCACGTATCCCAGCTCGACGGTGTGGCTCAGCAGCGGTGCCATGCCGTGATAACGCAGCCCGCCGGCGTGAATGGGATCGGGGATGAAGTCCTGGCCGAGGGTGTGCATCTTGAGCAGCGGGGTCAGGCCCACGATGTCGCCGTGGTCGTAGCGGTACTCGCCGCGCGTGATGGACGGGCACGCGGCCGGCTCGGCCGCCACCACGCGGGTGGTGGCACGGCCGTGCAGCACCTCGCGCAGGAACGGGAACGACAGGCCCGCGAGGTTGGAGCCGCCGCCGGCGCAGCCGAACACGACGTCGGCCTGTTCCTCGCCGGCAGCTCGCAGTTGCTCGACGGCCTCGAGGCCGATCACGGTCTGGTGCAGCACGACGTGGTTGAGCACGCTGCCGAGCGCGTACCGGGCGGCGGGGTCGCCGGCCGCGACCTCGACGGCCTCGGAGACGGCGATGCCCAGCGAGCCGGGGGTGTCCGGCTGCTCGTCGAGGACCTTGCGGCCGGACGCGGTGAGGTCCGACGGGCTCGAGTGCACGGTGCCGCCGTACACCTCGATGAGGTGCCTGCGGTACGGCTTGGATTCGAACGAGGCACGCACCTGCCACACCTCGAGGTCGATGCCGAACTTGGCGCATGCGAACGACAGGGCGCTGCCCCACTGGCCGGCGCCGGTCTCGGTGGTGAGCTTCTTCACGCCGTCGACCGAGTTGTAGTACGCCTGTGCGAGAGCCGAATTCGTCTTGTGGCTGCCCACCGGGCTCACACCTTCGTACTTGACGTAGATGCGGGCGGCGGTGCCGAGTGCCCGCTCGAAGGATCGGGCCCGCAGCAACGGCGTGGTGCGGTAGGTCGCGTACGCCTCCCGGACGGGTTCGGGGATCGCGATGTCGGTCTCGGTGGACAGCTCCTGCTCGATCAGCCCCGCGGCGAACAGCGGTTCGAGATCGGCGGCCGTGACCGGTTCCCTGGTGCCGGGATGCAGGTGCGGCGGCGGGGCGTCGGGCAGATCTCCCGCGATGTTGTACCAGTGGGTGGGAATGCTGACGGGCTCCGGCACCGGACGGTCCTTTCGTCTTACGGGAGTGGAACGAGTTCAGTGTGCCTTCCGTCGCATGCGGGCTGCCGCGCCAGGGCCGTCGGGGTCGACAGAAATATGTAGACCGGTCTATTATTTCGCCGTGACCATCAAGGGAGCGCGCACGAAGGCACGCATGATCGACACCACGCTGGAGCTGATCCAGTCCCGCGGCTACCACGGCACCGGATTGGCCCGCATCACCGACGCCTCCGGAGCGCCGCGCGGCTCGGTGTACTTCCACTTCCCCGGCGGCAAGGACGAGCTCGTCGCGGCGGCGCTGGACCGGGTGGGTGAGGAGTTCGCCGGCCTCCTCGAAGGTCTGCTGGCCGAGGGGCGGACCGCCGCCGAGATCGTCGCCGCGGTGTTCGACGACCTCGCGGCCCGGCTCGAAGAGGCCGGGTTCGCGGCCGGCTGCGCCGTGGTCGCCGTCGCCGTCGACGCCGCCGCCGACAATCCCGTGCTGCAGCAGAGCTGCGCCCGCGTCTACGAATCGTGGCGGGTGATCCTCGAGCGCGTGCTCGCCCGCGACGGGGTACCCGATGCCGCCCGGCTCGCCGGGGTGATCGTCAGCCTCGTCGAGGGCGCGACCACCGTCGCCCGGGCCCGGCGCGACGTGGCCCCCCTCGCGGACGCCCGCGCGGTCGCACTCGACCTCGTCGGAGCCGGCCGATGAGCGCCGCGGTGGTCTTCGGGGCGACGGGGTTCCTCGGCCGCGGGCTGCTGCGGGAACTGCTCACCGGCGACTACGGGGACGTCCTCGTCGTCGCCGCGGTGCGTTCGGCGGAGTCCGGGGCACGCCTGCGCGACCGGCTCGCCTCCGACGGGGTGCCGCTCGACCGGCTCTCGGTCCACGTGTTCGACCCGGACGCCGCCGAGCTCGCCCTCGATCCCGTGCCGGCGGACGTGCGTGACGTCTACAACCTGGCGGCCGCATTCGCCTTCGGGATGACTTCGCATACGGCGCGGGAAATGAATGTCGTTCTGGCGGAGAAGATCACCCGATTCGCGGCGGTGATGGGCGCGCGCCGGCTCGTGCACGTCAGCGGCTACCGGGTCGCGGCGTACCCGGCCGTACCGGCGCCGTGGCCCCAGCGGCACCGGCGCCGCACCTACCGCCGGTTCGGCGCGTACGAGGCGTCGAAGATCGAAGCCGACGCGGTGGTGCGTGCACTTGCCGACCGCCTCGGGGTTCCGCTCACGGTCGTCAACCCCGGGACGGTGATCGGCGACTCCCGAACCGGGGCGGCCGACCAGTACCTCGGTCTCGCGGAGCTGGTCGTGCGGCTCGCCCAGGGGCGGCTGCGCGCCGTGCCCGGTTCCCGGCGCACCGTGCTGCCCGTCGTCACCGTCGATCATGTCGCGCGTTTCCTGGCGTTGGTCCCGCGCGACCCGGAGACGGTGGGGCAGGCCTACTGGGTGCTCGACGAGGCCACCCCGCCGCTGCCCGAGCTCGTCGCCCTGGTCGCCGACGAACTCGGCGTTCCCGCACCGCGCCGGCGGGTTCCCGTGGCCGTTCTGCGGGCGCTGCCGTCCCGCCTGACCGGTGCGGAGAAGGAGACCCTGAGCTTCCTCAGTGCCGACACCTACCCGACGGCGTCCGCCACCGCCCTCGCCCGCCGGCACGGACTCGAGTACCCGCCGGTGCGGCCGGCGCTGCGGCTGTGGGCCCGCCATCTGGCGGCGACGGCGCCGGATCCGGCGGACGGCTAGGGTGGTCGGGGACCCTCGTCCGGGCGCTGTGGAAGGGCCATGGCCGTCCATCCGATAAACTGCAGGTCAAATGAGTGATACTGTGCAAGACCCCGAAGCCGACACCGCCACCCCCACGTTCGCCGATCTCGACATCGACGCCCGTGTGCTGCAGGCGCTTTCGGATGTGGGCTACGAGACCCCGTCGCCGATCCAGGCGGCCACCATCCCGCCGCTGCTGGAGGGACGCGACGTCGTCGGTCTCGCGCAGACCGGTACCGGCAAGACCGCCGCGTTCGCGGTGCCGATCCTGTCGCGGATCGACACCACGGTGAAGCGGCCCCAGGCGCTGATCCTGGCCCCCACCCGCGAGCTCGCCCTGCAGGTCGCGGAGGCTTTCGGCAAGTATTCGGCGCACATCCCGGGGCTGCACGTGCTGCCCATCTACGGCGGCCAGAGCTACGGCGTGCAGCTGTCCGGGCTGCGCCGGGGCGCGCAGGTCATCGTGGGCACGCCCGGACGTGTGATCGATCACCTCGCCAAGGGCACCCTCGACATCTCCGAACTCGAGTTCCTCGTGCTCGACGAGGCCGACGAGATGCTCACCATGGGCTTCCAGGAGGACGTCGAGCGGATCCTCGCCGACACCCCCGAGAGCAAGCAGGTCGCGCTGTTCTCGGCGACCATGCCGGGCGCGATCCGCCGGTTGTCCAAGCAGTATCTGCACGACCCGGTCGAGATCACGGTCAAGTCGAAGACGACGACCTCGGCGAACATCACCCAGCGCTGGGTGCTCGTGTCGCACCAGCGCAAGCTCGACGCCCTGACCCGGATTCTCGAGGTCGAGCAGTTCGAGGCGATGATCATCTTCGTCCGGACGAAGCAGGCCACGGAGGACCTCGCGGAGCGGCTGCGGGCCCGGGGCTTCTCGGCGTCTGCGATCAACGGCGACATCGTCCAGGCCCAGCGCGAACGCACCATCGGACAGCTCAAGAGCGGTGCGCTGGACATCCTCGTCGCGACGGACGTGGCGGCCCGCGGCCTGGACGTCGACCGCATCAGCCACGTCGTGAACTACGACATCCCGCACGACACCGAGTCCTACGTGCACCGCATCGGCCGCACCGGCCGGGCCGGGCGCAGCGGTGACGCGCTCCTGTTCGTCGCCCCCCGCGAACGGCACCTGCTCAAGGCGATCGAGCGGGCGACCCGGCAGCCGCTCACCGAGATCCAGCTGCCGTCGGTGGAGGACGTCAACGCCCAGCGCGTCGAGAAGTTCAACGACTCGATCACCGAGGCGCTGGCCTCCGACCACCTGGCGTTGTTCCGCCGATTCGTCGAGGACTACGAGCGCGAGCACGACGTGCCCCTCGCCGACATCGCTGCGGCGCTCGCGGTGCTCTCCCGCGACGGGGAGTCGTTCCTCATGGAGGCCGAACCCGAGCCCGTGGCACCGCCGCGGCGCGACCGCGAGCCGCGGGAGCGGCCGCCGCGCCGATTCGACGACGACGGTGCGTCCCGCGTCGGGCGCGACGGGCAGGAACTGGTCACCTACCGCATCGCCGTGGGCAAGCGCCACCGCGTGGTGCCCGGCGCGATCGTCGGCGCCATCGCCAACGAGGGCGGCCTGCGCCGCAGCGATTTCGGGCACATCAGCATCCGCCCGGATCACAGCCTCGTCGAGCTGCCGAAGGACCTGTCGCCGGAGACGCTCGAGGCGTTGCGGGGCACCCGCATCTCGGGTGTGCTGATCCAGCTGCAGCCCGACAGTGGGGCACCCTCGGGCCGCCCGTCGTCCTATCGACCGCGCGACGACCGGGGGGAGCGCCGCCACGGTGAGCGCCGGGAGTACGGCGGCAAGAAGGACTGGGGCGATCGGGGCGGCCGCGGCAAGGACTTCGGTGGGCGTGGCGACAAGCCGCACCGCGGCTTCCGGGAACGGTCCGGCGAGCGCGGGCAGTCCGGCGGACACGGCTCCGGCGGCGGGTATCGCGGGCGCGACTGAGCACGCCGGTGGCGATCGCGGGCGCGCCTGAGCGCGCCCGCGACACTCACATCTTCCCGTACCGCGCGAGGACGAAGCAGTACACGCCGTACGCGGCGATGCCGAGGCCGGCCGCGACGAGCAGGAACTGACCGAACGGGGCGGTGCCCAGCGTCTTGAGGGCACCGTCCAGTCCCGTCGCCTTGGACGGGTCGGCGGTGAACGTCGCGACGAGGACCAGCACGCCGGCGCCGGCGATCGCCAGGCCTTTCGCGACGTACCCGACGACACCGAGCGGCTCGGCGTAGCGGGGCAGTCGCCCACGGTGCAGGTCGTCGAGGAACTTCTTCGCCGCGCCCTTGTAGACGTGGTAGGCGCCGATGCCGATGATCACCAGACCGGCCGCGACGAGCAGGAACTTGCCGCCGCCGGACTGCATCAACCGGGCACTCAGTCCGGCGTTCTGCTCACTGCTCGACTTGCCGCTGCCCCGCGCGAACTGGAACGCGGTCAGAGCCAGCGCCAGGTAGGCCACGGCGACACCGAGGGTCTTGACCCGGTCCAGCGCCGAGGGCTGCTCGACCTCCGAGCGTTTGCCTACCGCGGCCTCCACCAGTCGCCACAGCGCCAGGGCGGTGAGCGTCACGGCCAGGACCCATAGGACGATCCTGCCGCCGGGCTGGGCGGCGAGTTCGCGGAGCGCGCCGGACTGGTCGGCACTGGCCGGATCACCGAACGCGACCTGGATCACCACATACGCGATCAGCAGGTGCACGACGCCGCTCGCCGCCTGCCCGACCCGCGCCACCTTCTCGAACATCGGGTGCTGCGCGGCGCCCGCAGGTCCCGTGCTGGTCTGTTGTCCGGTCACGCGACGGCCTCCAGGATCTCGCGGCGACGGCGCCGGGGGCGCCCGGGCAGTGGTGCCTACGGGCAGCCTATCGCGGCTGCGGGGTGCCGTCCGGGTTCGCCGATCACGGTTACCAGGCCCTGCCCGCCAGGACGTCGGCGGTGGCGCCGTCGACGGATTCGCGGATGATGTCGGCGTGGCCGGCGTGCCGGGCCCATTCCTCGATCTGGTGCAGGACCAGGAAGCGGACGCTGAGCGGCACGCCCTGGTCCAGCCATCGGGCGATGCTCTCGGGCAGGTCCACCACCCGGTCGAGATCCGGCTCCGCCCGCAGCACGTCGGCGAAGCGGGCCGCGACGGTGTCGAGCCGGGCGAGCTGGTCCGCGACGGTCTCGTCGTCGCGCACCGCCCACCCGGCCGTCCACGCCGCGACGGGGTCGGGGTCGCGGGACTCGGTTCCCGAGATCCGGTCGGCGGCCGCGACCTCGCCGTCGATCACATGGTTCAGCAGGGAGGCCAGGCTCATCGCCGAGGCGCTGGGCGTACTGCGGGCCTGGTCCTCGGTCAGGCCGGACAGCGCATTGCGGAACGCGGTGCGCTGAGTGTCGAGCAGCAGGAGCAGCAGGTCGGTCTCGTTCGTCGTCATGAGCCCAGTGTGGGCGCCATTGCGGACACCTTCGGTCCTGAATCGGCGAACTGGGTGCGGTACAGCTCGCCGTAGCGGCCGTCGGCGGCAAGCAGTTCGGTATGGGTGCCGCGCTCGACGATGCGGCCGTTCTCGACCACGAGGATGAGGTCCGCCGCGCGGACGGTGGACAACCGGTGCGCGATCACCACCGCGGTCCGGCCGGCCAGCGCCTCGGTGAGCGCCTCCTGCACGGCGGCCTCCGAGGTCGAGTCCAGGTGCGCGGTGGCCTCGTCGAGGATCACCACCCGCGGATGGGCGAGCAGCAGCCGCGCGATGGTCAGCCGCTGGCGCTCACCCCCGGAGAGCCGGTAGCCGCGCTCGCCGACGACGGTGTCCAGGCCGTCGGGAAGGGAGCGGATCAGCTCGGTGAGCCGGGCCCGGCGCAGTACATCCCACAACTCGTCCTCGGTCGCCTCCGGGCGGGCCAGGAGCAGGTTGGCCCGCACGGTGTCGTGGAACAGGTGCCCGTCCTGGGTCACCATGCCGACGGCGCCGCGGATCGAGGCGGTCGTCAGCCGGCGCACGTCGACGTCGCCGAGCAGTACGGAGCCGGCGTCGGTGTCGTAGAGCCGCGGCACCAGCTGCGCGATCGTGGACTTGCCGGCGCCGGAGGAGCCCACCAGAGCCACCATCTGCCCGGGCTCGGCCCGGAAGCTCACGTCGTGCAGGACCGGTGCGCCGCCACGGGTGTCGAGCGTGGCCACCTCCTCGAGCGACGCCAGCGAGACCTTGTCGGCGGAGGGGTACGCGAAGTCCACGTGCCGGAACTCGACGGCGACCGGACCGTCGGGGACGGGGCGGGCGTCGGGCGCCTCCTCGATCAGCGGCCGCAGGTCGAGCACCTCGAAGACCCGCTCGAAGCTCACCATCGCGCTCATCACGTCGACGCGGGCGCTCGCGAGTGCCGTCAGCGGCGAGTACAGCCGCGTGAGCAGCATCGCCATCGCCACGACGGCGCCCGGCTCGAGTTGCCCGCGCAGTGCGTAGAAGCCGCCGAGTCCGTAGACCAGGGCCAGAGCCAGGGCGGACACGAGGGTCAGGGCGGTGACGAACACCGACTGCAGCATCGCCGTCTTCACCCCGATGTCGCGCACCCGGCGGGCCCGGACGGCGAACTCCGACGACTCCTGCGACGGGCGCCCGAACAGCTTCACCAGCGTTGCGCCGGGCGCGGAGAACCGCTCCGTCATCTGGGTGCTCATCACCGAATTATGGTTGGCCGCTTCACGATTCAGGCGGGCCAGTCGCACGCCCATGTGCCGGGCGGGGACCACGAAGATCGGCAGCAGCAGCAGCGCGAGCAGGGTGATCTGCCACGAGATGCCGACCATCACCACCAGCGTGATCGCAAGGGTGACGAGGTTGCCGACCACCCCGGACAGGGTGTCGCTGAACGCCCGCTGGGCCCCGATCACGTCGCTGTTGAGCCGGCTGACCAGAGCGCCGGTGCGGGTGCGGGTGAAAAAGGCGACCGGCATGCGCTGCACGTGGTCGAACACGGTGGTGCGCAGGTCGAGGATCAGGTCCTCGCCGATGCTCGCGGACAGCCAGCGGTTCAGGATGCCCAGGCCGGCCTCGACGAGCGCGATCGCGGCGATCAGCACCGCCAGCCAGGTGATCACCGAGAGGTCGGCGCGGTCGACGATCGCATCGATCACGCGGCCGGCCAGCACCGGGGTGGCCACCCCGAGCGCGGCGATCACGACGCTCAGCAGCAGATACATGCCGATGTTGCGGCGGTGGGGACGGGCGAATTCGGCGATCCGGCGCAGACTCGCGCGCGAGAACGGGCGCCGGTCGCTCTGCGCGTGCATCGCGTTGTACATCGCGTTCCACGCGGTCACTTCCATGCTCATTCGGGAGCCTCCTGAAGTCGGTCGCCCGACCGTAGAACCTCGAGTGGACTCGAGGTCAAGGGTAGGTCGCGCAGCGTCACGCGGCCGTGTCGTCACCACCGGATCCGTCGGCGCGGTCGCGTCCCGCCCGGCGAATTCTGCCCGGCCACTCCGACAGGAATGTTCGTCGCCGTCACGGCCGTGCACGTAGGGTCGGGAACATGGCACCGAAGATCGCAACCGCAGACCGCGTGGACCGCGACCGGTTGCTCGAATTCGTCCGCCCCCGCCACCGCGGCACCCTGGTGACCGTGCGGTCCGACGGGCGGCTGCAGATGTCTCCGGTCACGTGCGGGCTCGACGACGCCGGCCGCATCGTCGTCGCGACCTACCCGGAACGCGCCAAGGTCGTGAACATCCGCCGCCACCCGGCCGTGTCGATCCTGATCCACTCCGACGACTGGAACGGCCCATACGTCCAGATCGACGGCACCGCCGAGGTGATCGACCTGCCGGATTCGGTCGAGCCCCTGGTCGAGTACTTCCGCGCGGTCGCCGGGGAACACTCCGACTGGGACGAGTACCGGGAGGCGATGCGCAGGCAGGGCAAGTCGCTGATCCGCATCACCGTCGACGACTGGGGTCCCGTGGCGACGGGCGGTTTCCCGCCCGGCCGGGTCTGAGCCGCGGTCAGCGAGCGACGTCGACGACCAGTCGCGTCGGGTTCGTCAGTGCGTACACGTCGAACGGTGTGTTCGGCTCCGCGACGCCGACGAACGACTGGGTCACGCCCTCGAAGACACCGGAGCCGGTGACCTCGACGACCGATCCGCCCGGCTGCGCGAGCACCGGGTCGGGCCCGGAGTAGGGCTCGACACCGCTGTCGAACGGGTACGCCGATCCGTCGATGAGCACCTGCAGGATCGCGCCGCCCGCGACGGTCACGTCGTTGCCGCTGCCGTCCTGCACCGCCCGGTCGACGTAGCCGACGCGCCACCCCGGGGTGCCGGTCCCACCCATCTCGTACACGACCCGGTCGAAGTTCTCGTGCCGGCCGGTGCGGATGTCGGTGACGGTCAGCTTCGCGTCCGCCGAGGCAGGTGACGTCTTGTCCGACGCGTCGGTGGGGGCGGGCTCGTCGCCCGGCGAGTCCGACGAACCCGACGACCCCGACGAGGACCCGGACGGGACGGACGAGGTGGCGGTGCTCGCCGACGCGGACGGAGCAGGACTGTCGGAGTCCGAGCAGCCCGCGAGGACCAAGGCGAGGGCGACGACGGCGATCCGGGCGTGCTTCATGGGCAAGATGTTACGGCTGTGACGGAGCGGTGTGCGGGAGGCGTGCGTCAACCGAGCAGTTCGCGCAGGTAGGCGATGTCGTCGGCTATTCCCTCCGCGGGGGTTTCGAGGACGACCGGCGCGTCCGCCGCCCGGCACACCGCCACCAGCAGGTCGGGGTCGATCGTGCCGGAGGTGATGCCGGCGTGGCGGTCCCGGCCGGAACCGAAGCCGTCGCGGGAATTGTTCAGGTGGACCAGGTCGATCCTGCCGGTCGCGGCCCGTACCCGTTCGACCACGTCGACGAGGTCCTCGCCGCCCGCCCACGCGTGGCAGGTGTCCAGGCAGAAACCCACGTCGTAGTCGCCGACGGCGTCCCACAACCGCGCGATCGCGGCCACGTGCCGCGCCATCGCGAAGTCGCCACCCGCGGTGTTCTCGATCAGGACGGGTACCGCGAACCCGCCCCTGTCCTCCTGCCGCTCGAACAGCTTGCGCCAGTTCTCCACGCCCGCCGCGACCTCCTCCCCGGACCGGACGTGACCGCCGTGCACGACCAGACCGAAGGCGCCGAGTCGGGCGGCCGCCTCCGCGTGCTCGGCCACGGCCTTGCGCGACGGCATCCGCAGCCGGTTGTTCGTGCTGGCGACGTTGATCACGTAGGGGGCGTGCACCACCACCGCGACGTCGGACGCACGGATCTGCTCCTGCCGGGGGTGCGCGCCCGGTCTCGTCCAACCCTGGGGATCGCCGAGGAACAGTTGCACCAGGTCTGCGCCGTATCGTTCGCCGCAGCCGATCGGATCGTCGTCCTGCCGGACGTGTGCTCCTATCCGCATGATCTCGACGGTAGCGCCCGGCGGTGCCTCGCCGGCGCCTCGCCGCGCGTCACCCTGAGATCCGGCCGCGAGGAATCCGGGACGTCCCCGATGGTGCCCCGTCGGAAAAGTCAGGAAGATGGTGGACATGCCAGCCCACACCGCCACCGCCGCGCGCGCTATCGACCTGATCAAGATCTACGGAACCGGTGAGACCGCTGTCCACGCCCTCGACGGCGTGAACGCGGAGTTCGCGGCGGGGGAGTTCACCGCCATCATGGGCCCCTCGGGTTCGGGGAAGTCGACACTCATGCACTGCCTCGCCGGCCTCGACACCGCCACGTCCGGTGCAGTGGTCCTCGGTGACACCGATCTGACCGACCTGTCCGACAAGCAGATGACCCAGTTGCGCCGCGACCGGATCGGCTTCGTCTTCCAGGCGTTCAACCTGGTGCCCACGCTCACCGCCCTCGAGAACATCACGCTGCCCGTCGACATCGCCGGACGCAAGGTCGACCGGGAATGGCTGGACACCGTCGTGACCCGTCTCGGGCTCGGCGACCGGCTCGATCACCGGCCGGGGGAGCTGTCCGGCGGTCAGCAGCAGCGGGTGGCCTGCGCTCGCGCACTCGCCGGCCGGCCCGACATCATCTTCGGTGACGAGCCCACCGGAAACCTCGACTCCCGCTCCTCGGGGGAGGTGATGTCGATCCTTCGGGCCGCGGTCGACGAGTTCGGGCAGACCGTCGTGATCGTCACCCACGACCCCCGGGCGGCCAGCTACGCGGACCGCGTGGTGTTCCTCGCGGACGGGCGCATCGTCGACGAGATGCGCGATCCGACCGCAGAGTCGGTCCTCGACCGGATGAAGCAGTTCGACGCCGTCGCCGTTCCCACGGCGAAGTAGGGCGAGCCGACTATGAGCGCGAATCCCGTCCGCAGGGTTGCCCTGCGCAACCTCGCCGCCCACAAGGTGCGGCTGCTGCTGACCGTTCTGTCCGTCGTGCTCGGCACGGCGTTCGTCACCGGCTCCTTCGTCTTCACCGACACGCTGCAGCGCACGTTCGACGGCCTCTTCGCCGACGCCGCCCAGGGCGTCGACGTCCGCGTCAGCAGCGAACAGCAGGGCTCGAGCGGCGTCCCCGACTCCGACGTCGCGGTCGTCTCCGCGGTCCCCGGTGTGCGGACCGTGGTGCCGGCGTTCGGGGGGCCGGTCATCGTCCTCGACTCCGAGGGGGCGGCCATCCAGACCGGCGGTGCCCCCAGCGAGGGGACCGCCTACCTGCCGCCCGACCAGCAGCTCGGTGATCCGACCGAGTTCGTTGCCGGGCAGCCGCCCACCGCCGACGGCCAGATCGCGCTCAACTTGAGCGCCGCCGAACGTGCCGGTCTATCCGTCGGTGACTCGACGAAGGTCCTCGCCGCGTCGGCCGGGATCCTTCCGGTCACGGTCAGCGGCATCTACGACGTCGAGACCGACACCGGCGGCTACGTCGGGGCGATGTTCACCGAGAACCAGGCCCGTGCCCTGTTCACCGACGGTACCCACGTGCAGTACATCGACGTCGCCGGGGACGGGGTCCCCGCCGACGAGCTGCGGGACCGGATCGCCGCCGCCGTGCCCGACCAGAAGGTCCAGACCGGCGCCGAGGTGAGCGAGGAGATCAAGTCCGAGATCGAGGAGGCGCTGAGCTTCCTGAACTACTTCCTGCTCGCGTTCGGCGCGATCGCGCTGCTGGTGGGCACCTTCATCATCTACAACACCTTCTCGATGATCGTCGCGCAGCGCCTGCGGGAGCTCGCGCTGCTCCGGGCGATCGGCGCGAGCCGCGGCCAGGTGGGCCGGTCGGTGACCCTCGAGGCGCTGGTCGTCGGGGTCGTGGGCAGTGCCCTCGGCATCGTCGGCGGCGTGGCCCTCGCTTACGGGCTGCGCGCCGCGCTCAACGCGTTCGACGTCGGCCTGCCCTCGGGGCCCCTGCAGCTCGCGCCGCGCACCGTGCTCGTGGCCCTGCTCATCGGCATCGTCGTCACCGTCGTCAGCGCCTACGCCCCGGCCCGTCGGGCGAGCAAGGTCCCGCCGGTCGCGGCCATGCGGGAGGAATCGACCGCGACCGTCGAGTCGCTGCGGCTGCGCACCGTCGTCGGGGCCGTCGCCGCCGTCGTCGGTGCCGCCGTCGTCGTCGTCGGCGCCCAGGGCACCGGCGGGGGCGCGGCCTCCACCGTCGGCATCGGGGCGTTCGCCCTGATCATCGCGGTCCTGCTCGCGGCGCCCGCGCTGTCGCGGCCCTTCGTCGCGGGGCTCGGCGCGGTCGTCGCCCGCCCGTTCGGAGCCGTGGGCCGGCTCGCGCGCACCAATGCGGTGCGCAATCCCCGCCGCACCGCCGCGACCGCGTTCGCCCTGACCCTGGGCCTGATGCTGGTGTCCGTGATCGGGGTGTTCGGCGCGTCCGCCAAGGCGAGCGTCAATTCACTCGTCGACACCGGCGTCAAGTCCGACTTCATGCTCACCGGACCGCAGATGATCGGCGTGCCCGTGGGGGCGGCTGCGGCGGCCGCCCGCGCCGAGGCCGTGGAGGAGACCGTCGCGATGCACGGTGTCCCGGCGCGCATCGGCGACGAGGACACGTTCGGCGTCGCGCTGTCCGGGCCCGTCGCCGACGTGCTCGAGGTCGACGTCGTCGAGGGACGCGAGGACGTCGCCGGTACCGACCTGCTCGTGTCGCAGACCACGGCCACGGAGAAGGGCTGGCGGGTCGGCGATGCGGTCACCCTCACCAGCCGCGACGGTGAGGACGTCGCCACGACGGTGAGCGGCATCTTCGCCGACAACCAGTTGCTCGGCTCGTGGGTCGTCTCCGAGGAGGTCTACCAGCAGTTCACCGCACCGGCATCCCGCGCGGACTTCGTGGTGTTCGTCAACACCGCGGCCGGCAGCGACCCGGAGACGATCCGCACGGCCCTCGAGGACGCCACCAAGCAGTTCGTCGTGGTCCAGGTGCTCGACCGGGAACAGTTCAAGGGTCAGCAGGCCGCCCAGATCGACACCCTGCTCGCCGTGCTCTACGGGCTCCTCGCGCTGGCGGTGGTCATCGCGGTCCTGGGCATCGTCAACACTCTCGCGCTGTCCGTCGTGGAACGCCGCCGGGAGATCGGCATGCTCCGCGCGGTGGGCATGCAGCGGGTCCAGGTCCGCCGCACCATCTACCTCGAGTCGATGCTCATCGCGGTGTTCGGGGCGGTCGTCGGCCTGGTGCTGGGTCTGGCGTTCGGCTGGGGCTTCGTCCGGACCCTGGCCGATCAGGGCCTCGATCAGATCGCCGTCCCGTGGGGGCAGGTGCTCGGCATGCTCGTCGGCTCCGCCGTGGTCGGGGTGCTCGCCGCCCTGTGGCCGGGCGTGCGCGCCGCACGCACCCCGCCGCTCGAGGCGATCTCGGACATCTGACGCGGCAGTCCGCGACATCCGCCCCCGGTGCCACGCGCCGGGGGCGGACCGCGTCCAGCCCCTCGTCCCGGGCACGAGTTGTCCACAACCGGCCCGTTTCTCCACAGTTCGGCACCCGCAGCGTCGCATCGTGCCGCGGCGGGTGCCCAGCCGGTTACGCTGCCGCGCCAGGGGGTGGGTCGATGGATCTTCGGCAGTTGCAGCGGTGGGACCCGGATGCGCTGGACGGTCTCGGCACGGTGCTGGACCGGCACGCGGAGGAACTCGAGCGGATCGGCGCGCAGATCATCGGGCGGTTCGGCGGTCGGTGGTCGGGCATCGCGCATGCCGCCGCCGAGCGGCGGATCGGTGACGTCGCCGAGCAGATCGCGCGACGGTCCGACGCGTATCGGGAGGTGAGCCGCTGCGCGACATGGTGCGCGCCGCGGCTGCGGGCGCTGCGCGCGGAACTCGACGACGCGACCCGCTGGGCCCGGGAGCGGGCGCTGACCGTGCGGGACGACGGAACCGTCACCGCCGGCCCGGCCCCGGGCGCCGACCTGCACCGCTCCGAAGCCCAGGCCCGCATTCGTGCGGTCCTCGACCGGGCCGAGGCGCTGGATCGGTGGGCCGCGGCCGATCTCGGTCGGACGGTGTACGACCCGGCTGCGCGTCCGCTCGGTTTCGGGGGTGTGCGCGCTGCGCCCGCACCCACGGCGGCGGTGCCGCCGGCCGGGATGGCTGCGGCGGAGGTGGCGGCATGGTGGGCCGGGCTCGACGACGGCGAGCGCACGTGGATCGTCACCTCGGCGCCCGAGCTGATCGGCAACCTCGACGGGGTGCCCGCCGCGGTGCGGGACCGGGCCAACCGCGCGCAGCTGGCGGCCGAACGGCGCCGGCTCGAGGCGGTCGCCGCCCGCCTGCAGGCCCAGCTCGACGCCGCTCCACTCGGCGGACTGGCGAGCAACGCCGACGCCGGGCTCGCCCAGACCCGCAACAAGATCGCCGCGCTCGACGCCCTCGAAGTGACGCTGGTCCGCCCGGCACGACAGCTGCTGAATCTCGATCTCTCGGGCCGCGAAGCGATGGCCGCCGTGGCGGTCGGGGATGTCGACACCGCCGACCACGTCACCGTCTTCACTCCGGGCGCCGGGTCCACGGTGCAGGGCAATCTCGCCGGATACGACAGCCGGATGGCGGCGCTGAAGGACGAGGCCGAGCGCCAGCTGCAGGCAGCGGGCCGGGGCGCCGAATCGGTCGCCGCCGTGACCTGGCTGAACTATCAGGTGCCGCAATGGGGCTGGGGCCTCGCCCGCACCGAGTCGAGTCCGGTCTCCGACCTCGCCGCGGTCCGTGCCGCCCCGCGGCTCGCCGGTTTTCTCGACGGCCTGCACGCCGAGCGGGATCCGCACGTGACCGCCGTCGGTCACTCCTACGGCGCGCTCGCCACCGGACTGGCGCTGCAGCAGGGCGGCGGCGTGGACGCCGCGGTGTTCCTCGGCGCCCCGGGAATCGGCACCGACGACGTCGCCGAACTCGGGGTACCGCCGGGCGCGGCCTACCTCGTCGAGGCCGATCGTGATCCGGTCGGGGACCTCGGCACGTTCGACGGCGATCCGAGTTTCCTCGACGGGGTGACCCAGCTGTCGAGCGACGCCGGGCCGGACGCGGCCGGCCGGCCGCGTCTCGGCTCGACCGGGCACAGCGAGTACCTGAACGACGGCACGATGAGCCTGTACAACGTCGCCGCGGTCGCCGGCGGGCTCACGGATCGAGTGGTGCGATGAAGCGGCTCGGCGTGCCGATGCTGACGCTGGCGGTCGCCGGGTGCGCGGGCGCACCGTTCCCCGTCGCCGTGCCCGAGCCGGTGGCAGCGGACCGCGCCGGTGCCGTCGAGTACTACACCCGGATCCGGCACGACGCGACCGCCGCCCTCTCCCGCGAGTTCCCGGAGATGCAGTTCCGGCAGTCGAGTCGGGGGACGACGGATTACTGCGAACTGCCCGACGGCTCGGCGGGCACCACGGTGTTCCTCCCCACCGAGCTCTCCGATCGGCCCGTGCCGGCCGGGCAACTGGAGCGGGCGGCACGGGTGTTCGAGGAATCGCTGGCGGGCAGCGGTTTCTACGGCTCCCGGTCCATACCGGTCGGCACCGGGCTCGAGATCCGGATGTTCGCGGCGGACGGTTCCGTCATCTCGTTCGGCAGTTATGTCGCCGCGACCGTGGGGCTGACGGTGGGCTGCTACCCCGAGCCGCCGTAGTCCGGGGTCCGCCGGCGCCGAGTGCACGAGTGCTCGACCGCGGCGTGTCTGTTCCCGCTCGCCGTGTCCTCGCCTCGCCGTGCGTTACGCTCGGGCCTCGTCCCGTCGGCGAAAGGGCAGTGATGCGTGCGGTGCTCGGCGTCGCGGTCGATGCCGGTGAGGTCTGTGCGGTGCTCGTGGATGCCGACGTCCCGGCCCTCGGCCCGTTCGACACGCAACGCTGGCCCGTGGGGGACCGCACCGAGGCGGAGGCGGTGGGCCACGCGTTCACGGCGATGACCGAGCGCGCCGCGCGGGCGGAGGTGCGCTTCACCCGGGCCGGACTGGTGGCGGCCGGGACTACCGTGCCGGACTCCGTGCTGGACTCCGGGGCGACCGAGGTGCGGATTGTGGGGACCGACGAGGCCCGGCTGGCCTTCCTCGCCGCGGCCCCGGAGCTCGACGGTGTGCGGACGGTGGTCCTGATCGGCCGCGACGATGCCACCGGCCGTGTGTCGGTCGCCGACATCCGCTCGGGTGCGGTGCTCGCGTCGGTTGCCGTGGCGGAGGACGACTTCGGTCAGATCGCGCC
This sequence comes from Rhodococcus sp. NS-SX18, assembly GCF_057367935.1. Taxonomy (NCBI): domain Bacteria; kingdom Bacillati; phylum Actinomycetota; class Actinomycetes; order Mycobacteriales; family Nocardiaceae; genus Rhodococcus; species Rhodococcus sp. NS-SX18. The sequence continues at coordinate 1,716,645 of NZ_CM170633.1, forward strand.
CGCCCTCCCGGGGGCCGCCGACGAGGCCGTGGCGCTCGCCGGTGTCGGTCCGGAGGCTCTGGTGTTCCCGGACCTGCGCCCCGGCGACGTCGCCGTCGCCCGTGCACTGGCGGCGGCGCTCGACGTGCCGTTCGTGACCCCGCACGGCGGGCCGTGGCACCGGGCCACCGGAGCCGCGCTCGTGGCCGCACGCACCGAACCGTTACCGGCGGCGCCGTCGCCGTCGTCGTCCCGGCGGGTCGCGCTGCTGGTGGCGGTCGTCGTCGCGCTGGCCGTCCTGCTCGGCGGCGGGCTGGCCGTCGCCATCGGTGGGGCCGGCCCGTCCGAGCCGCCGCGCCCGGCCGACGCCGCCCGGTCCGTGCCCGTCCCCTCGGCCGGCCCCACGCCGGACACCGGCGCGCCGGCCGCGGTTCCGTGCCCGGAGCGCGACACTCCGCAGGTCCGGCCCGCGGGCTGGTCGATGCGGGCGTCCGACCCCGATCCCGGCCCCCACCCCGACCCGACGCCGCCGTCCGTCACCGCACCGCCGTGCGAATGACGGTCCTTCCCGGCCGCGACCGGGTCAGCCGAGGCGTGCGAGCCGGGCGCCGGCCGCGCGCAGGGCGTCGCGATCGGTGGCGACCATGATCTCCGCGAACCGGTCCCGGTAGTCGCCGAGATCGTCGCCCACCGATCCCACCACCGCCACGACCGGCGCCGCGTGGACCCGGGCGAGGATCGCCGAGACGATCTTTCCCGAGCGGGACTGCCCGTCGAGGCGTCCTTCGCCGACGACGACGAGGTCGGCTCCGGCGAGTGCGGCGTCGAACCCGAGCGCGTCGAGCACGAAGTCGGCCCCCGAGCGCAGGTCCGCGCCGAACTGCGCCCACATGCCGCCGGCGAAGCCCCCGGCCGCGCCGGTCCCGTCGACTTCCCGGGGATCACGCGGCAATGTCACGGCCGCGTCCTCGAGGCGGCGGGTGAGCCGTTCCACGGTCGTCTCGTCCGCGCCCTTCTGCGGGCCGAACACCCGAGCGGCGTCGGTGTAGCGGGTGGTCACGTCCGTCAGCACCGTGACGGTGGCGGTGCCCAGGCCGCCGGCGTCCACGACGGCGGCGATCGCCCCGAGTCCGCCGTCGGTCGTGGCCGATCCTCCCGCCGCGACGACGACGTGCGTGGCGCCGCGCCGCACGGCCTCGGCCATCGCCAGGCCGGTGCCGTAGGTGTCCGCCGTCATCGGATCGCGGAAACCCTTGTGCGGGGTGGTGATTCCGCTGAAGGTGGCGAGCTCGACGACCGCGGTGCCGTCCTCGCCGAGCCCGAACGAACCCGAACACGGGGCGCGCCAGGGATTGACGGAGTCGATCTCGATCAGCTCGAGACCGAGCGGACCGGTGAGCACCTCGAGGGTGCCGTCGCCGCCGTCGGCGACCGGCATCCGGATCGTCTCGAGCCCAGCCGATTCCGCGCCGTCCGCCACGGCGTCGGCCACCTCGGCGGCGCGGTACGTGCCCTTGAAACTGTCCGGGGCGATCAGCACCCTCACCGCTGCACCACCCATTCGAACGCGGCGGCCTCGGATCGGGCGCCCTGCGCGGCGCGGGAGCGGTTCGGCTCGCCCAGCTCGGCGACGACGGACTCGCCCAACCGGACCAGGTCGGCGAACACCGGCGGCGTCAGCCACGCGGGCCGGGTGGCGAAGAGCAGGTCCTCGCTCGCGGTGTTGCCACTCGCGCCGGGCGCGAAGGGGCAGCCACCGAGTCCGCCGAGCGACCCGTCCACCACTGCGGCGCCCGCGCCGATCGCAGCGAGGCTGTTGGCGACGCCCAGCCCCCACGTGTCGTGGCCGTGGAAGACGATGCGGCGGGCGGGGGACTGCTCGCGTACCCGGGCGACCAGCGCCGCGACCTGCGCTGGCACGGCCTGGCCGAGGGTATCGGCGAGAACGATGTCGGCGGCGCCGTCGGCGCGCGGGTCGCACGCGATCTCGAGCACCCGGTCGGGGTCGACGGGCCCGTCGAACGGGCAGGTGAACGCGGTGGCGAGGCAGAGCTGGATGGTGCCGCCCGCGGTGCGGGCATGTTCCACCGCGGCGGGCATCGCGGCGAGGCTTGCGTCGGTGTCCCGGCCGATGTTGGCGCGGTTGTGGGCATCCGACACCGACAGGCAGTACTGGAAGTGCTGGGCGCCGGCGGCGGCCGCCTTCTCCACGTGCCGCGGCGTGGCCACCCAGATGTAGCAGCGGTCGAGCTCTTCGGGGGTGAGCATCCCGATCAGCTCGACCGTGCCGGCCATCGGTGGGACCAGGTCGGGCCGGGCCATCGAGCCGATCTCGAGTTGCGGCACGCCCGCGGCCAGCAGCGCACGGACGATCTGCGCCTTCCGCTCCGTGGGCAGCACCTTGCCGGTCAGTTGCAGCCCGTCGCGCAGGGTCACGTCGCGCAGCTGCGGTGCCGCGGCACCTACGACGTCACCGCTTGCCACACCACCGCTCACGACACGACCTCCAGTAGTTCGTCGATCTCGGCTTCGGTCCGGCCGAGCAGGCCCCCGAGCACCTCGCGGGTGTGTTCACCCAGATCCGGTCCGACGTTGCGGATGGGCAGTGACCGCCCGCCGAGCACGGGCACGATGCCGGGGAACCCGACCTGCTTCGGCTCGTCCTCGCCGACGTCGACGGCGAAGTGCTGGATCATGTTCCGGGCCCGGTACTGCTCGTCGTCGACGATGTCGGCCGCCGTGTAGATCGGCCCGCACGGCACGCCCGCGGCGTCGAGGATCTCGAGCACCTCCCCGCGCGGCCGTCGCCGGGTCCAGTCGGCGATCGCGGCGTCGAGTTCCTCCCGGCGGGCCCAGCGGCCGGCGTTGGTGGCGAGATCGGGATCGTCGGCGAGATCGGGTCGCTCGATGGTGCGCATGTAGCGCTGGAAGATGGCGTCCGCGTTCCCGGCGATGATCACGGAGGTGCCGTCCGAGCAGGGATAGGCGTTGGAGGGGGCGATGCCCTCCATGCGGCCGCCCACCCGTTCCCGCCGGACGCCGTAGGCGAGGTAGTCGGGAATCAGCGACTCCATCATCGAGAGCATCGACTCGTTCAGTGCGACGTCGACGACCCGGTTCGCCGGCGGCAGCGACCCGATCAGCTGGCGCTGCAGCAGCGCCGTGACCGAGCCGAAGGCCGCGTACAGCCCGGCGATGGAGTCGCCGATCGACACCCCGACCCGCACCGGCGGCCGGTCCGGATCTCCGACGAGTTCCCGGAACCCGCCCACGGCCTCGGCGACGGCCGCGAATCCGGGACGCTCCGCGAGGGGGCCGGTCTGGCCGAACGCGGAGATCCGGGTGACCACCAGGTCCGGCTTGATCTGCGCGAGCACCTCGGGCCCCATTCCCCACTTCTCCAGGGTGCCGGGCCGGAAGTTCTCGAGCAGCACGTCGCAGTGACGCACCAGATCCAGGATCACGGCCCGGCCCGCCTCGGTGCGCAGGTCCACCACGATGGACTTCTTGTTGCGGTTCACCGTGCGGTACAGCATCGACGTGTCCCCGGCGTACAGGCGCCAGTTGCGCAGTTCGTCGCCGGTGCGGGGCCGTTCGACCTTGATGACCTCCGCGCCGAAGTCGGCGAGCAGCCGGCCCGCGGTGGGTGCGGCGATGTAGTTGCCGAGTTCGAGGACGCGGATGCCTTCGAGAGGGCGCAGGATCTCCTCCGAGTTCATGGGCAACAGTGTGCCCTGTGCTGCGCCGCAGCGGTGTGCCCTGTGCTGCGCCGCAGCGGTGTGCCCTGTGCTGCGCCGCAGCGGTGTGCCCTGTGCTGCGCCGCAGCGGTGTGCCCTGTGCTGCGCCGCAGCGCGGGCGAGGCGTTCCCGGTGGTGGACACGCCGCGACCTTCCCGTGCTCGTGTGACGTGGCGCACTATCCTTCCTCTCGGGCAGGGGGTCTCGGGAAGGTGCTTGGGTCATGGTGGTCGCGAAAGTCGTTCTGTGGTGTGCGCTGCTGGTGGGTCTGGTCGGTGCCGGGATCGCCGTCAATGCGCTGCATGTGCACGGCGCCGTCGGGTCGCTGATCGTGGCGTCCGTCGCGGGTCTGGTGCTGCTGCGGCTGCGGCCTGCCGCTCAGCTCGAGGTCGAACCGGATCACGCCACGCCCTGACTCTTGGGCTTGCGAGGGCAGGCCGAAGCCGTGAATGCGTCGCGAAAGGCGAACCTCTGCGTCCTTGAGCTTGTCATCACAGGCATAACCCTGGACAACCGGGCGCAGTGCGGGCACACTCGGATCAATGCCTGCCGTCGCAAGCACAGAGAGGAGCCGCTGTGGCCACGCCCCGCCGTCGCGCCCGCACGGAACGCGGCGGTCTCGGCGACCACTTCGTGGACCGTCGGCACCGGCTCGGCCTCACCCAGTCCGAGCTCGCCGACCTCGCGGGGGTATCGCGCTCGAGCGTGCAGTCGCTCGAGTCCGGCCGCGCCACCGTGCAACTCGACCTCGTCGTGGCGATCGCCGACGCACTGGGCTGCGACCTGGAGCTCACCCCGCGCGGCGACCGGACCGGGTGAGCCCGGTGGTCGAACGCCTCGTCGCCGTCGACAGCGCCGACGTGTACAAGGGCGACCGTCTGGCCGGCCACCTCACCCGGGACGGTCACGACGTCGTGTTCCGATACGAGCCGGACTACCTCGACGATCCGGCCGCGCCCGCGCTCGCGTGGACGGTGCCCAAGACGGGGGAGGAGCTCCGCGCCGGCGGCGGCAGCGTCCCGCCGTTCTTCGCGGGTCTGCTGCCGGAGGGCATCCGGCTCCGCGGCGCCGTCGCCGCCACCAAGACCTCCGAGGACGACCACCTCACCATCCTCATGGCCGTGGGCGCGGACACCATCGGCGACGTGCGGGTGTTCCCCGCCGGCGCCCGGCCTCCGACGTCGACGCTTCTGCTCGACCCGGAGGCCGTCCGAAGCGAGGACCTGCACGAGCTGTTCGACCGGATCTCCGGCCACGAGTCCGTCGCTCTCGATCCCACCTCTCTGCCAGGGGTGCAGGCGAAGGTGTCGGCCCGGATGTACTCCGCTCCCGTCGCGACGGTGCAGGGTCCCGCCATCCTCAAACTCGCCCCGCCGCGCGGCTACCCGCGGCTGGTCGAGAACGAGCACTTCTTCATGGGTCTCGCGTCCGCCTGCGGTCTGGCCGTCGCCGGACACCAGCTCGTCTACGACCGCCGGGGCAATGCGGGACTGCTCGTCGCACGCTTCGACCGGTGGGTCGGCCCCGGCCACACCCTCCACCGCACCGCCCAGGAGGACGCCTGCCAGGTCCTCGGCGTCTACCCGGCCGCCAAGTACCGGCTGAAGACCGAACGGGTCGTCGAGGCGCTGGCCGGGGCGTGCGAGCGCGGCGGTGGATCGGCCCGCGTAGCCACCCTCGAGCTGCTGCGCCTGGTGGCCTACTCCTATGCCGTCGGCAACGGCGACCTGCACGGGAAGAACTTCTCGATCCGCCTCACCGAAGCCGGGCTGTGGGCCGTCACCCCGGCCTACGACCTGCTGTGCACCCAGCCCTACCTCGGGTGGCGCGACCCGATGGCCCTCGACCTGTACGGCAAGGCGAACAAGCTCACCCGCCGCCACCTCGTCGAGTCCGGTGGCCGGCTGGGGGTACCCGAGCGTGCCGTCACCCGGATGCTCGACGGGATCCGGCGGGGGATCGCCGGGGGCCTGGACCGTCTCGCCGAGATCGGGTTCGGTGAGCGGGACACGGCGCGCCTGCGGGACCTGCTGGTCCGGCGCGCCGACGAACTCGGCTGATCCGGTCGTCGTACGACGGCCGGAGCCCCGGCCGGTAGAGTCCCCGGCGGGCGTCCCGCACGAGACCGCGGTCGCCAGTCGCGCATCGAAGAGGAGCACCGGGTCGTGTCGCTGTGGTCGACTGCACTGTCTCCCGGGATGCTCAGCGAGTACGTCTGGGTCGACCTGATGCCGTGGCTCGACCGGTACGGCTCGGCCCGCAACGCGCAACTGGCCGCCCTCGCGCCCGACGAGCGCTGGTGGGAACGCCGGTCCCCGGCGGAGACCGCCGCCTCGGCCGACGTCGTGGCGATCTGCGGGGAACTGGCCCGAATCTACGTCACCGAGCATCCCGACCTGGTGTTCTCCGCGGGCATCGCCGACACCGTCGACGTCCCCGTCGCCGCACTCGGTCTCGGCACCCGGGCCGCCGCGACCGTCGCGCGGCTGCCTCGCGCGGCGACCACCGCCGGTCTGCTCGGCTACACGCCCGCCGCCCTGTTCTCCGTGCGCGGCGCGGGCCCGGAGACCGTGCACCAGATCGTGCAGGCCGTCCTCGTCCTCGCCATCCTGCGGGATCCGGCGTCGCTGCGGGTGGCCACCGACGCCCCCACCCTTCCGCCCGCGCTGTCCCTGCTGCTCGACGACCTCGTCGCACTCGCGCGGTGGCGCGGGCTGCGCGCCGACCCGGACCGGCCGCTGGTGCGGGTCGAACTCGAGGACGGCGCTCCCGAGGAGATCCAGCAGGTCGCCGCGCGCATCGCCGCCCTGACCGCACGGGACCTGCCCCTGCCCGCGCCGCCGCGTGCCCTCGACGAGCTCGCCGCGTACGTGGCCGGGCTGGCCGCACCCGAGCGCGACGCGATCCGCCGCCGGGTGCTCGGCGACGAACCGCCGGACCCGGACGCTCCGTCGACCTTCGCGTTCGGCACCGCCGTCGGCGATCTGCTCGCGGCGCTGCGCGTCGACGTCCGTCCCGTCGCCGCCCTCGAGCGGATCCTGGCGTCGCGACCGGAGCTGGCTCAGCCCGTCCCGGGGCTCGAGGTGCCGCTGTGGCGGGCTCTCGCGCGCCTCGACGATCGCTTCGAGGTGGTCGACGGGTGGGTCGCGGTCCCGGGTCTCGCCGAAGCCGAGCGCCGGACCCATGCACTGCTCGCCGAGTTCGAATCCCCGAACGGGGTCGTCGAACCCGCAGCCGTCGCCGTCGTGTGGAACCTGCCCGCCGCGGAATTCGCCGCGTGGCTGCGCCGGTGCGGAGTCCCGATGTTCGAGGGCCGCGCCCTGACGCGGCGGTCCGCGTTCGCCGATCACGCCGCCGCCGTGCTCGAGGTGATCGGGGATCCGCTCACGGCCGCGGAACTCGTCGACCGCATGGGCACCCCCGCCGGTCCCGCCGCCGTGATCGACGCGATGGGCGCCGACGAGCGATTCTCGCTCGCCGAGGACGACCGGTGGGCGCTCACCGAATGGGAGACCGACGAGGAGAACGCGGTGCGCGGCCGCATCGCCCGGATCGTCGACGCCGACGGCGGAGCCGCGGACCTCGGCCGCGTCGTCGACCGGCTGGTCGAACGCTTCGGGGTGTCGCCGACCAGCGCCCGGATCTTCGCCGGCAGTGGTGACTTCGAGATCGTCGACGGCCGGGTGCGCCGACGCCGGCGCACCCACGTGAGCATCAAGCCCCCGCACCGCACCCGTCGTCTCTACCGTCTCGGGGACGTGTGGCGGCTGCGGGTCACCGCCACGCGGGACCACTTGCGCGGCGCCGATTTCCCGGTGCCGTCCGCGGTCGCGGGCGTCGTCGGCTGCGTCCCGGGACGCGAGGTCGCCCTGTCGTCCCGGCTGGGCACCCAGGTCGTGCGCTGGACGGGTGCGTCCCCGCATCTCGGCAGCGTGCGACGGTTCCTCGAGGATCTCGGAGTCGACGAGGGCAACGAGATGTTCCTCGAGTTCCACCCCGGCGGACGGTTCGACGTGCTGCCGCTGCGCACCGTCGCCGACAACGCCGAGCCGCTGCGCAAGGCACTGGCCCTCATCGGCCATTCGGCCCCGGAGATCGTGCCGGAGGACGGCGTCGCGCCGGCCTTCGCGGCCGCCGTCGGTCTGGGCGACGAGACCCGCCCGCGCCGGGTGCTCAGTGCCTACCGGGCCCGGCACGAGGCCGAAGTGACCGCATTGCTCGAGCAGGCGTGGGTGCGCGTGCCAAGCTGAGCGCATGCCGATCCGCAGACCCGAGCGTCCGCTGCTGGCGAACGACGCCGAACGCCTCGTCTGGGAGGCCCTCGTCCGGCAGCTCGGCGACGGGGACCTCGTCGCCGCGGGCCTGCGCGTCACCGATCACCTCAAGGACCACGAGATCGACTTCGTCGTCGCGCTCGAGGGCCACGGCGTCGTGTGCCTCGAGGTCAAGGGCGGTCAGGTGTGGCACGACGGCTTCCAGTGGGTGCAGGCCCGGCAGGGCAAGGACCGCGAGATCGATCCGGTCCGGCAGGTGCTGCAGTCCTGCTACGCGCTGCGCCGCTACGTCGAGGCCGATCCTCGCTGGACGCAGGGCCGGCTGCGCTGGGACCACTTCGTCGTCCTGCCCCACACCGAGGTCCGCGCCGACTTCGCCCTGCCCGAGTGCCCTCGCTGGAAGGTGATCGACCGCAACGACCTCGGCAGCATCGCCGAACGGCTGCGCGCGGTGCTCGACAAACAGGAACTCGACCGGCCGGCCCTCACCGCCGACGGCGTCGACCGGTTCGCCGAGGTGCTCGCGGGCCGTGGCCTGCCGCAGCGCGACGTGGTCTCGCGCGCCGTCGCCAACGAGGATGCCGCGGACCGGCTCACCGAGCAGCAGGCCGTCATCCTCGACGCGACGCGCCTGCTCCGCCGTGTCGAGGTGCGCGGCGGCGCCGGCACCGGGAAGACGTTCCTCGCGCTCGAGCAGGCCCGGCGCCTCGCCGAGCAGCAGCAGCGGGTCGCGCTGATCTGCTATTCGCACGGCCTCGCGTCGTACCTGCAGCGGATCACCGCGACGTGGAACCGGAAGAAGCGGCCCGCCTACGTCGGCGAGTTCCACGCCCTCGGCCGGCTGTGGGGTGCGGCCGAAGGCCCCGACGAGGCGCTGCGCACCGCCGACACCGTGCGCTTCTGGGAACACGACCTGCCCGCTCAGATGACGGAACTGGCCCGGTCCCTGCCGGAGGGGCAGCGTTTCGACGCGGTCGTCGTCGACGAGGCGCAGGACTTCGCCGACGCCTGGTGGGATCCGATCACGGCCGCCCTGCGCGACGAGGAGACCAGCGGCATCTACGTGTTCACCGACGAGGCGCAGCGGGTGTTCGACCGGGAGGGCCGGCCCCCGGTGCCGCTGGTCCCGCTGGTGCTCGACCACAACCTGCGCAACACCCGGCAGATCGCGGGGACCTTCGGTCCGCTCGTCGGCCAGCGCATGCGGCTGCTCGGCGGGGAGGGACCCGATGTGCAGTTCGTCGCGTGCCGCGGCGACGAGGCGCTCGCCGTGGCCGACGACCGGATCGACGCCCTGCTCGACGAGGGCTGGCGGCCCGGCGACGTCGCGCTGCTCGCCACCGGCAGCCGGCACCCGGAGCAGGTGGCGCGGCAGGCCGAGGGCAACGCGGCGTACTGGGACAGTTTCTGGGACACCGAACAGGTCTTCTACGGACATGTCCTCGGCTTCAAGGGTCTCGAGCGCCGCGCGGTGGTGCTCGCGGTGAACGAGACGCAGCCGCAGGAGCGTTCGCGAGAGCGGCTGTACGTCGGGTTGTCCCGGGCCCGCGACCAGCTGGTGGTGTGCGGGGACCCGGACTTCGTCCGGCAGGTCGGCGGACCGGAACTGGCGGTCCGGCTGGGGCTGGGCCGATGAGCCTGCTGCGGGACTGGACGGTGTCGGCGACGGTGGGGGAGTTCGCCGGCTTCCTCGTTCCCGCCGTCGTCGGCGCGGTGCTGTTCGACAGCGCCGCCGCGTTGCCGGCGTTGATGGCCGCCGGCGTCGTCGAGGGCTCGGTGCTGGGATGGTCGCAGGCGCGGGTGCTGCGGCACCGGCTGCCGGCGATGTCGGTGCGGCGCTGGGTGCTGGGCACGGGCGTCGCCGCGGCGTGCGCCTACTTCCTGGGGATGTCGCCCTCGGCGTTCTACGAGACGTGGTCCGCGTGGCCGGAGGCGCTCCCGGTCGCGCTCGGAGTCGTCTTCGGCGTGGCGCTGCTGGCGTCGATCGGGTTCGCCCAGTGGCTCGAGCTGCGTCGGCACGTCCCCCGCGCGGGCCGCTGGATCGCGTGGACCGCCGCCGCGTGGCTGGCCGGCCTCACCGTGTTCCTCCTGGTGTGTACCCCGCTGTGGCAACCCGGTCAGCCGTGGTGGCTCGTCGCGGCGATCGGGGCGCTCGGCGGCCTGCTGATGGCGCTCGTCACCGCCCTCGTCACCGGCTACGGTATCCGTCAGCTGCTCACCGCGAAGGATCCTGCTGCGTCCGTCGCGCGCACGTAGCACCATGGAGCCATGACCGACGACGTGCACCCCGAGGAACCGGGTCCCGCCGACGACGCCGTCGCCCGCGCCCTGCGGGAGGCGATCGTCTCGGTGGAGGCCGCCGTCGCGCGCGTGCACGAGCTCTCCGCGGAGATCTTCGAGCTGGTCGGTGCGCCCGAGGGTGGCGACGCCGTCGACCACCACAATGCGCTGACCCGGGTGGCGGGGATCCTCGACGGCACCGGCCGGCTGCGCGGCGCCGACTGGGAATCGGTGCGCCGGCTCGGCGACGTCCTCGCCGATCGAGGCGAGCGGCTCCGCGCCCACGCCGGGCGGGTGCTCGACGGGCTCGCCGTCGACGCACCCGCGCAGGACCGGGTGGCCTGCCTGCAGCAGGCCGTGGAGACCGACCGGCTCGGGGAGACGGTGCAGCTGCTCGTCCTCGTCGAGGACTCGCTGAACCTGTGGCAGCGGCTGCGGCTCGAGCAGGTACGTGCCACCGAACCGGACCGGCTCGAGGACGCACGCGCGGCAATCGGCGCGTCGCTCGCCGGGCGGGTGGAGCGGGACGTTGCGCTGCTGCTGCGCGCCCGCGCGCGGCTGGCGAGCTACGCGGTGCACACGCCGTTCGAACTGGTGCGGTGGCTGTCGTCCGCCCGGGTGAAGCGGGACATCGCCCGGCTCCGCGCGGACCTGGACGATGTCGCCGCGGCGTTCGGCAGCGCCGCGCAGCGCGCTCTCGAGGCCGAGGACCCGGCGGTGGCCGAGAACCTGGCGGAGCTGGGCAATCCGGTCCGGGCCGTGGGCGGGGCCCTCGGCGAGAGTGCCCGCACCCTGGGTGACAGTGCCCGCACTCTGGGCGAGAGTGCCCGCACCTTGAGCGACAGTGCCCGCACCCTCGGCGGCCGGGCGGTCGGGGCGGGCACCACCGGGGTGGGCAAGCTGGGGCGGGGGTTGCACCGGGTTGCTGAGCCCCGCCGGCGGCCCGACGGCGACGTGCCGCTGACGGCCGCCCCCGACGCCTGAAATCCCTGGTGCCGGCCGCCCATATGATCGATCGATGAGCAGCGACCGGGCGCCGGCCTTCACCATGCGGCAACTGGTCGCCTTCGTTGCGGTCGCCGAGACCGGCACGATCAGCGCGGCCGCCGACCGGCTGCTGGTCTCGCAGTCGGCCGTGTCGCTGGCGGTCACCGAACTCGAGAAGGCCCTCTCGACACAGCTGTGCGTGCGCCGCCGCGCCCACGGCGTCCAGCTCACGCCGGCCGGGGAGTCGCTGCTGGCCCGGGCGCGGGCACTGCTGCAGCAGGCGAGCGAGATCGAGGACGAGATGCTCGGTGCGGGCGGCGAGCTCGCCGGCCGTCTCGCCGTCGGGTGCTACACGACGGTCGGGCCGACGATCCTGCCGCCGCTGCTGTCCGAGTTCACCGACCTGCATCCCCGGGTGTCGCTCGAGTTCCGGGAGGCGATGGCCGACGAGCTGGCCGAGCGGCTCGAAGGCGGAGCGCTGGACGCGGTGATCACCTACGACCTGGGGCTGCCGCCGACGTGGCGCACCGCCACGCTGATGACGAGACGACCGGCCCTGGTCGTCCCGGCGGGCCACCGGCTGGCGACGACGCCCGGCCCGGTGGAACTGGCCGCAGTGCGGGACGAACCGATGGTGCTGCTCGACGCGGCCCCGGCGTCGACCCACGCGCTGCAGGTGTGCGCGCGGGCCGGGTTCACGCCCCGGATCGAGTACCGGTCGGCGAACTACGAGACCGTGCGGGCGTACGTCGGACGGGGCCTGGGCTGGACGATCATGCTGCACCAGCCGCAGCTCAACCGCACCTACGGCGGACTGAAGATCGTGTTGTTGCCGATCGACGTCCCCGAACTCGATCCCGTGCGGCTGGTCATCGCCTGGCGCCCCGACGTGGTGCTCAGCCGGGTCGTGCGTGAGTTCATCACGTTCGCGACCGCTCGCGTGGGCCGGCTGTAACGGCACTTTCGGCCGCACGCGAGCGGGAGGATGTCGCGGCCACCGGGCGGTCTCTGCGCCATCCGTCGAGTGACGCCCACGGCAACCTCCCGCTGGACCCGAAAAGCTGCCGCTCGGACGGGGCAACGATCGGCAGGTAGGGGCAGGCCATCACCGCTTCCTGAGTTTTCCTCATATCGATCAGCAGATTCCTGTTCTTTTCTGGGGTTGTGACTGCGGACATACTGGGTTCCGACGCGCTGATCGGCAGCGCGCGGCCCGGGTCTTCTGTCCGGCGCCGACGACAAGCGCTGATTCACAACCACTTCGAGGAGATCGATCATGTCTGCCACGGACGCCCTGCACCCACCGGTCCTCTTCGCGCCGGAATACGAGGAATTCGCCCAGTGGGTCCGCGAGTTCGCGGCACCGCACGCCGAGAGCTACCTCGAACGCGCCCACCGCGAGGAGTTCCCGTGGGATCTCGCCGAGAAGATGGCCGCGCAGGGCCTGCTCGGGCTCGGCGTCTCCGAGGAGAACGGCGGCCAGGGCCGCATCGGCGAGGTGCTCACCAAGACCCACCTCGGCATCGCCCACGAGGAACTGGCCTACTCGAACTTCTACCTCACCCAGCTCGCCTACACGAACAACCTCACCGGCCCGCTGCTCGAACGCTTCCTGGCGCCCGAGGTCGCGAAGGACTGGGTGCGCGGCATCGTCGAGGGCCGGCACGTCGTCGCCCTCGGCCTGACCGAGCCGGGCAGTGGCTCGGACGCGATGGCCATGCGTGCCAAGGCAGAGAAGGTCGACGGCGGCTGGAAGCTCAACGGCGAGAAGACCTCCATCACCTTCGCCCCGCACGCCAAGGCGATGATCACGTTCGTCAAGGCCCGGGGCGCCACCCCGGAGGAATCCGGCGTCACCGCCTTCCTCGTGCCCCTCGACGCCGAGGGCGTGAGCATGCAGAAGTTCCCGGACGCCGGCTGGAAGCCGCTCGGCCGGGCCGGGGTGTTCCTCGACGACGTGTTCGTCCCGGACGAGTACGTCATCGGTGGTGTCGGCAACGGATTCCGGCTCGTCATGAGCGAATTCGACTACACCCGTTCGGTCATCGGCCTGATGTCGACCGGCGTCGCCCGCAAGGCCCTCGACATCACCATCGACTACGTCAAGTCCCGCAAGGCCTTCGGCAAGCCGGTGTCCTCGTTCCAGGGCGTGTCCTTCCCGATCGCCGAGAACGCCACCAAGCTCGAGGCGGCCCGCTGGCTCACCTACCGCGCCCTCTCGCTCGCCGACGCCGGCAAGCCGTTCACCAAGGAGGCCGCGATGACCAAGCTCTACGCCACCGAGGTTTCGCTGCAGACCATCCGGGACTGCATCGTCGCCCACGGGCACAGCGGCTTCGCCGAGGAGCTGCCGCTGCAGGCCATGCTGCGCGACGTCTCCGGTCTCGAGATCGGCGAGGGCACCCCACAGATCCAGAAGGTCGTCATCGGCCGCGCGCTGCTCGGGCGGGAGGCCACCGCATGAACACCGCTGCCCGCCGCGCCCTCGACGGGGTGCGGGTCGTCGACCTGACCCAGGCCCTCGCCGGCCCGTTCTGCACGTCGCTGCTCGCCGACCAGGGTGCCGACGTGATCAAGGTGGAGCCGCCGCGTGGCGACTTCCTCCGCTACGCCGGCCCGTTCGCCTCCGACGACGAACCCCGCGACTACGGCGGGGTGTTCCAGTCCGCCAACCGCAACAAGCGGTCGCTCGTGCTGGACCTGAAGAAGCCCGAGGCGCGCGAGGTGCTGCTGCGCCTGATCGACGACGCCGACATCGTCGTCGAGAACTTCAGCGCCGGGGTCATGGACCGCTTCGGTCTCGACTACGACACCCTCGCGGCCCGCAATCCGCGCCTGGTCTACGCCTCCATCCGCGGCTTCGGCGACAAGACCGGCGGGCACAGCCCCTACCGGGACTGGCCGGCGTTCGACATCGTCGCGCAGGCCATGGGCGGTCTCATGTCCATCACCGGCACCGACGCCGCGCACCCCGTCCGAGTGGGATCCGGGGTGGGAGACACCGTTCCGGGACTGTTCGCCGCGTTCGGGATCCTCGCCGCGCTGCGGGACGCCGAACGCACCGGGCAGGGCCAGTACGTCGACGTCGCCATGGCCGACGCCGTGCTCGCGATCTCCGAGGTCGTGGTCAACACCTACGGCCACACCGGTCAGGTGCCCGGCCCGCTCGGCAACCAGCTGCAGGGCTTCGCGCCGTTCGACACGGTGCAGGCGAAGGACGGGGTCCTCGCGCTCGGCGCCCCGCACAATCCGCAGTGGGCCAAGCTCGCCGCCGTCATGGGTCAGCCGGAACTCGTCGACGACCCCCGGTTCGCCACCGACCACGACCGGTGGCTCAACCGCGAGGCCGTCTACGAGGTGGTCAACGCCTGGACCCGCACCCACACCGTCGCCGAGCTCGTCGAGGTGCTCGGCGGGAAGGTGCCGCTCGGCCCGATCCTCGACGCCGCGGACATCTTCGCGGACCCCCACTTCCGGGCCCGCGACATGCTGCCGACCGTCACGCACCCGCACAACGGCCGCGCGGTCACCGTCCCCGGCATTCCCGCCAAGCTCTCCAACACCCCCGGCACGGTCGAGCGCCGCGCCCCGCTCGTCGGCGAGCACACCGTCGAGATCCTCCGCGAGGCCGGTCTCGACACCGCAGAACTCACGGCTCTGGCCGACGCCGGCGCCACCGTCATCCCTTCGTCCGCTCAGGAGCACGTCGCATGATCATCACCAAGGTCGAACTGATCCCGGTCTCCACCCCGCTCGTCAAGCCGTTCATCATGCCGGGAACCCGGATCACCCACATCCATTCCGTCCTGCTGAAGCTGCACACCGACGAGGGGATCGTCGGCTACGGCGACAGCGGCGACACCTCCACCTGGTACCGGGGCGAGACCCAGGAATCGATGACGGCGATGATCGCGAACCACATCGCCCCGGCGTTCCTGATCGGCCAGGATCCGCTCGCCATCGAGAAGATCGTCGGGCAGATGGACACTTTCGTCCGCGACAACAACCAGGCCAAGGCGCTCGTCGACTTCGCGCTGCACGACCTCAAGGGCAAGGCGCTGGGCGTGCCGGTGTACCAGCTGCTCGGCGGCAAGAACGCCGACGCCTCCGTGCAGGGCTGGGTCGCGTCCGCCGGACCGGTCGACCAGGTGGTCGCCGAGGCCGTCCAGGCCCACGAGAACGGCTTCTGCCTGATCAAGCTCAAGTCCGACGGCAACTCCGACCACGACGTGGACAATGTCCGCGAGGTCCGGGCCGCACTCGGCGACTCGGCGCGGATCGTGGTCGACGCCAACGGATTCTGGAACTACGACCAGGCCCTGAAGACGATGCGCCGGCTCGACCGGTACGGCATGGAGTGCATCGAGCAGCCCGTCCCGCACTGGGACATCGAGGGCATGGCGCGCCTGCGCACCCGCATCGACACGCCGATCTTCGCCGACGAGTCCGCGCAGGAGCTGCACAACATCCGGGAGATCATCGAACGTCGCGCCGCCGACGGGTTGTTCATCAAGATGCAGAAGGCCGGTGGCCTCCTCAAGGCGCAGCGCTGGCTGACGATGGCCCGCCTCGCCGACATGGCCGTCATGAGCGGGTGCATGATCGGCTCCGGCCTCGAGGCCAGCCCGTCGGCGCACCTGATGATCGCGAACAACTGGGCGTCGCAGTTCACCCACGAGAACCTCGGCCCGCTGATCATCAACAACCAGTGGGAGAACGCCGAGCAGAAGATCACGCAGGACATCGCCCTGAACGTCCCGGTCTTCGCCGACGGCAAGCTCTACCCGAACGAGGGGCCCGGCTTCGGCATCGAGCTGAACGAGGAGTTCATCGCCACCCACATCACCGAGGGCAAGCAGACCGTCACCGTCGGCGAACTCGTCGGCGTCTAGACGGCAACGGACCCCGGCCGGCGGCCGTCTCGTGCCGCCGGCCGCGCCACCACCCGTAGGAGAAGATCACGATGACCGAATCCCGACAGGGCCCCCTGGCCGGACTGAAGGTCGTGGAACTGGCGGGACTCGGTCCGGCGCCGTTCGCCGCGATGTTCCTCGCCGACCAGGGCGCCGACGTCGTGCGCGTCGAGCGCACCGGAGCCGGGTTCACCATGCCCATCGACCCGCGGCTGGACACCCTCCAACGCGGCAAACGGATGATCGCCGCCGACCTGAAGGACCCCGACGGGCTCGCCACCGTGCTCGCGCTGGTCGAGAAGGCCGACGTGCTCATCGAGGGCTACCGGCCCGGCGTCACCGAACGCCTGGGTCTGGGCCCCGAGGACTGCTGGGCGCGCAACCCGGAACTGGTCTACGGCCGGATGACCGGCTGGGGGCAGGACGGGCCGCTCGCACAGCGTGCCGGGCACGACCCCACCTATCAGGCCCTGGTCGGATCGCTGCACGCGATCGGCCGGGCCGGGGGACCGCCGCAGCTCCCGCTCAGTCTGGTCGGTGACTTCGGAGGCGGCGCAATGTATCTCGTGTCCGGTATTCTCGCCGCCCTGTGGGAGGCGCAGCGCTCCGGGCGCGGTCAGGTCGTCGATGCCGCGATCGTCGACGGCGTCGCGCACCTGATGGCCAACCCGTACTCGATGCTCGCCGGGGGCGCGTGGAACGACGAGCGCGGCACCAACCTCATCGACTCCGGGGCACCGTTCGTCGACGTGTACGAGACCTCCGACGGCGGGCACGTCGCGGTCGCGGCTCTCGAACCACCGTTCTACGCGCAGCTTCTCGCGGGACTCGGCCTCGATGCGGACGACGCGCTGCCGGGGCAGTGGGACCGTCGGCGCTGGCCGGAGCTGCGCGCGCGGATCGCCGGCGTGTTCGCCACCCGCCCCCGTGACGAGTGGTCGGCGATCTTCCGGGACACCGATGCGTGCGTCGCGCCGATCCTCTCGATGAGCGAGGCGCCCGCGGACGCCCACCTCACCGCCCGGGGCACCTTCCTGTACCGGGACGGTCACCCCGAACCCGCGCCCGCGCCCCGCTTCTCGCGTACGCCGGCGGGCCGGCCCACGGCCCCGCCCGTGCCCGGACAGGACGATCCGGACGAGATCCTGCGCACGTGGGGCGTTCTCGGCGCAGCCGTGCCGCACCCCTGACCTGCTGCGCTGTCCGCGGGCGGCGACCGCTTCGGTGCCGCCCGCGCTCCCGCACGCCGCCATTGTTGAGCAGACCTGTGGAATATCACCGGCTAATTCTGCTTTTCACGCGAATGTGACGTGACCCATACTTCAGGGGCCGAACGGAGGGCTCACTCCATGGATCGAGCGCCCAGCCCGCACCGCGCGGCCCGCACTGTCCGGCCGTCTCGGCCGTCCCTTCACCCGATCGCGCTCGCCGCGACCCGCTTCGCCCGCCGGCCGGTCCGGCACCCGTACACAAGGAGTTCGTGATGGCACTTCTCGACGAATCCATCTGGCAGGGAAAGATCTTCACCGGGGACTGGACCCCCGGCGGGGCCGGTGAGATCAAGGTCGTCGAACCGGCGACCGGCGCGACGCTCGGCAGCGTCGGCCTCGCCGACGAGGGCGACCTCGGGCGCGCCGTCGACCGTGCCGTCGCGGCCCAGCGCGACTGGGCGGCCCGCCCGCACACCGAGCGTGCCGCGGTCATGCGCCGCGCCGGCGACCTGTGGCAGCAGCACGCCGACGAGATCGAGCGCTGGATCATGCGCGAGTCCGGGTCCCTGCGTCCCAAGGCGCAGCTCGAGACGCACGTCGCGGCGCAGGAGTGCTACGAGGGTGCCGCCCTGCCCTCCCATGCGCTCGGCGAGATCCTGCCCAGCGAGGCGCCGCGCCTGAGCATGTCGAAGCGGGTCCCGGTCGGGGTCGTCGGGGTCATCGCGCCGTTCAACTTCCCGTTGATCCTCGCGATCCGTTCCGTCGCACCGGCGCTGGCCCTCGGCAACGCCGTGATCCTCAAGCCCGACCCGCGTACCGCGGTCTGCGGCGGCGTGGCCCTCGCCCGCATCTTCGAGCAGGCGGGTCTGCCGGCCGGGGTGCTGTCCGTGCTGCCCGCCGGCGCGGACGTCGGCGCCGCCCTCGTCGACGACCCGCGGGTGCCGGTGATCTCCTTCACCGGCTCCACCCCGGCCGGCCGGGCCGTCGGCGCCGCCGCCTCCCGCAACCTCAAGAAGGTCCACCTCGAACTCGGCGGCAACTCCGCGATCGTCGTCCTCGACGACGCCGACCTCGCCGCCACCGTCTCGGCCGGTGCCGCCGGATCCTTCCTGCACCAGGGCCAGGTGTGCATGACCACCGGCCGGCACATCGTGCACGAGTCCGTCTACGACGAGTACGTCGCCCAGCTCGCCGCCAAGGCCGAGGCGCTGGCCGTCGGAGACCCCGTCACCGAGCAGGTCGCGCTCGGCCCGATCATCGACCGGGGCCAGCTCGAGAAGATCCACGCCCTGGTCACCGCGTCGGTCGACGCCGGCGCCCGGCTCGTCGCCGGTGGCACCTACGAGGGCCTGTTCTACCGGCCCACCGTCCTCGCCGATGTCCCCGCCGGCGCGCCCGCCTACGCCCAGGAGGTGTTCGGACCCGTCGCTCCCGTCGTGAAGTTCTCGACCCTCGACGAGGCGGTGGCGCTGGCCACCGACACCGAGTACGGGCTCTCGCTCGGCATCTTCACCCGCGACGTCGGCAAGGGCCTCGCGCTCGCGGACCGGATCCCCACCGGCATCGCCCACATCAACGACCAGACCGTCGGCGACGAAGCCAACATCCCCTTCGGCGGTCTCGGCGCCTCCGGCAACGGGGCCCGCTTCGGCGGTGCCGCCAACAGCATCGAGGCGTTCACCGAGTCGCGCTGGATCACCGTCAGCCGCGACGTGCCCGCCTACCCCTTCTGAGCGGCCCCGCCGACCGGATCTAGCATCGTCCTCGCAAAGTAAGGACCCACCATGACCCTCGCAGACCCAGAACGCACGGCCGTCGCCGCACCGGCGGAGCGGAACAAGGACATCCGTCGCGTCGTCTTCTCGAGCTACCTCGGGAGCACCGTCGAGTTCTACGACTTCATCCTCTACGCGACCGCCTCTGCGCTCGTGTTCGGCCCGGTGTTCTTCGCGAACCTCAGCCCCGGCCTCGCGCTGATCGCCTCGTACGCGACGTTCGCCATCGGGTACCTGTCCCGTCCGCTCGGCGGCATCGTCTTCGGTCACTTCGGCGACCGCGTCGGCCGCAAGAAGATGCTGATGCTGTCGATGACGATCATGGGCGTCGCCTCCTTCCTCATCGGCCTCGTCCCGGCGATCCCCACCTGGGGCGCGGTGATGCTGATCCTGCTGCGCGCTGTGCAGGGCATCGCGATCGGCGGCGAATGGGGCGGGGCGGCCCTGATGTCGCTCGAACACGTCAAGGGCCGCAACCGCGGTTTCGCGGCGGCGTTCACCAACGCCGGCGGACCCACCGGCGCCGTGCTCGGCACCGTCGCCCTCTCGCTCGCCGCCCAGCTGCCGGAGGACGACTTCCTCTCGTGGGGCTGGCGCGTCCCGTTCCTGTTCTCCGCGGTCCTGCTCGCCGTCGGCCTGTTCGTCCGGGCCCGCATCGCCGAGAGCCCGGTCTTCGAGGAGGCACTGCGCGCCGCCGAGGAGAAGAAGTACCGGACCAAGGAACCCATTCCGCTGCTGACGATCGTGCGGGCCCCCCGCACCCTGATCCTCGCGGGACTGGTGTGCACCGCGCCGTTCGTGATCCAGGCGCTGTTCTCGACGTTCGTGATCAGCTACGCCGCCGAGAACGGTGTGTCGCGCTCGGCCGGCCTCAACGCCTTCGCGATCTGCCAGTTCGTCGCGATCTTCGGCATCCTCGGCGCCGCCCGGCTGTCGGACATCTACGGGCGCAAGCCCGTCATGATGACCGGCTTCGTCGGCATGGTCGTCCTGGCGTGGCCGCTGTTCCAGCTCGCCTCGTCCGGCAACTTCCTGCTGGTCGTGCTGGCCTTCGTGATCGCCTGCTCGGTCCTGCAGTCGCTGACGTTCGGTCCCATGCCGGCGTTCCTCGCCGAGCAGTTCGGCACCCGCGCCCGCTACACCGGTGCGTCGCTCGGCTACCAGATCGGCAGCCTGCTCGGCGCCGGCTTCACCCCGGTCATCGTCGCCTCGCTGTACGCCGGTTCCGGCTCCATCGGCAGCGTGATCGTCTATCTGGTCGCCGGGTGCGCCCTCAGCGCCGTGGTCCTGGCGCTGTTCGTCAAGGAGAGCAAGGACGTCGACCTGACCGCCTGATCCGCGTCACCGGTGGGGCCGGGCACCGCACAGGTGCCCGGCCCCACCGCGCTCGGTCGATGCCGGGCGGGACGTGGCGCTGCTGCGCGCCCACCTGAGCGCCGCAACGGGCGCGAGCGGGAGGTTGTCGCGACCACCGGGCTGTCGATGTGCCGTTCGTCGAGTGGCACCGGCGACAACCTCCCGCTGGGGACGAGAAGCTCCCGCTCGATACCGTGGCCTGCATGACCCGGCCCGACGCGGTTCCCACCTTCACCATGCGCCAGCTGGCGGCGTTCGTCGCCGTCGCCGAGACGGGAACGATCAGCGGCGCCGCCGAGCGGCTGCACCTGTCGCAGTCCGCGCTGTCCGCGGCGCTCACCGACCTCGAGAAATCCCTCCAGACGCAACTGGCCGTGCGACGACGGGCGCGGGGCGTGCAGCTCACGGCGATGGGGGAGGCGGTGCTCGCCCGCGCCCGCGTGCTCCTGCACCAGGCGAGCGAACTGCAAGCCGACGCGGTGGGCGCGGGCGGCAGCGTGGCCGGACCCGTTGCCATCGGGTGTTATCCCGCCCTCGGGCCGACCGTGCTGCCCGGGCTGCTCGCCGGATTCACCCAGCGCTTCCCGCGGGCGCGGGTCGAGTTCCGGGAGGACACCCAGAACCGGCTGCGCACCCAGCTCGACAACGGCGAGCTCGACCTCGCGATCGTCTACGACCTCGAGCTGTCCGTGGAATGGCGCAAGGCGACCCTGATGACGCGTGAGCCGATGGTGCTGCTCGGCCCGGACCACCGTCTCGCCGGCGGGGACGGTCCGGTGCGGCTGGCCGATCTGCGCGACGACCCGATGGTGCTGCTCGACGCGCCGCCCAGCAGCAACCACGCGATGGAGGTGTGCCGGGGCGCCGGGTTCGCGCCGCGCGTCGCCTACCGCACCTCCAACTACGAGACGGCGCGAGCCTTCGTCGGCCGTGGTCTCGGGTGGACGCTGTTGCTGCAGCGGCCCCCGCTCGACGTGACGTACGAGAATCTCCCGCTCGTCGTCCGGCCGCTCGTCGACCCGGTTCCGGATTCGGTCGACGTGGTCGTCGCGTGGCATCAGGATTCGATGCTCAGCCGGGTGACACGAGCATTCATTCACTTCGCCTCCACCGGTGGGACACCGAGTGCACGGCCCTGACGTGCGGTTATCCCGAGTACCACGGATTTTCCGGGGAAACAGCGCGAATAGTTGAGCTTTTCAACGGCTTGTGATGGGGGTCATGCTTGCCGGGTCCGCCGTGACGCGGGCCGCATCGTGAAAGGCAAGCACCCATGACGATCACCGCACCGGCGCCCTCGCCGGAGGTACTGCAGCGCAAGGCCCGCAAGGCCGCGCTCGGCAGCTTCGTCGGCACCGCGATCGAGTGGTACGACTTCTTCATCTACGGCACCGCCGCGGCCCTCGTGCTCGGGCCGCAGTTCTTCCCCGGAACCTCCGAACTGGCCGGCACCCTCGCCGCCTTCGCAACCCTCGCCGTCGGCTTCGTGGCCCGGCCCATCGGCGGCATCGTCATGGGTCACTTCGGTGATCGCGTCGGCCGCAAGTCGATGCTCGTCACCTCGCTGCTGCTGATGGGCTTCGCGACCGTCGCCATCGGCCTGCTGCCCAACTACGCCGCGATCGGCGTCGCCGCCCCGGTCCTGCTGGTGGCCCTGCGCTTCGTCCAGGGCCTCGGCGTCGGCGGCGAATGGGGCGGCGCGGTCCTCGTCGCCACCGAGAACGCCCCGGTCGGCAAGCGTGGCCTCTACGGCGCCGCGCCCCAGATCGGCGTCCCCGCGGGCGTCCTCCTCGCCAATCTCGTCTTCCTGCCGCTGACGGCCGTCCTCGACGATGCCGCCTTCGCGGCCTGGGGCTGGCGCGTGCCGTTCCTGCTCAGCGCCGTCCTCGTCGTCGTCGCCATGTGGATCCGGCTCGGGCTCGAGGAGAGCGCCGACTTCGAGGCGAGCCGCGATGCGGCCGGTGAGGTCAAGCTCCCGCTCGCCGAGGTCCTCGTCAAGCACTGGAAGACCGTGCTGCTCGCCGGCGGCACCTTCGTCGCCACCAACGGCATCGCCTACGCCTACATGGTCTACGTCCTCAAGTACGGCGAGGCGGAGCTGGGCTTCGGCAAGTCCACGATGCTGTTCCTGCTCATCGCCTCGTGCCCGTTCTGGATGGCCGGCATGGCGATCAGCGCCTACAAGTCCGACATCATCGGCCGGCGCCGCGTCTACATCATCAGCTCGAGCGCCCTCGTGATCGTCGCAGCCCTGTTCTTCCCGCTGATGGACACCGCGATGCTGCCGGTGATGCTCGTCGCGATGATCGCCCTCGGCTTCGTCCTCGGGGCCTGCGCCGGACCCCAGTCCGCCCTGTTCGCCGAGCTGTTCCCCGCCCACATCCGCTACAGCGGCGCGTCGCTCGGCTACCAGATCGGGGCGATCCTCGGCGGCGGCCTCGCCCCCATCGTGGCGACCTCCCTCTTCGCGGCCTTCGGCACCTCGCTCGCCGTCACCGCGTACTTCGTGCTGATCGCGCTCGTCAGCCTGGTCAGCATCCTTCTTCTCCGTCACCCCCACGACCCGGCGGTCGCGGTGGCGCAATCCCGTCGGTCCGAGCAGGAAGTGGCCTGAGACATGTCGACCTACTACCAGCCCCGCAAGTACCCCGCCTCCGACTTCGCGTCGATGCAGCCCGACGCCGAGGCGCTGCCCGTGGTCGTCGTCGGCGCCGGACCCGTCGGCATGGCCGTCGCCCTCGGCCTGGCCCAGCGCGGCATCCCCGTGACGATCCTCGAGGCGGCAGACCAGGTCTCCTTCGGCAGCCGCGCCATCTGCATCTCCCGGCACAGCCTCGAGGCCGCCGCACGCCTCGGCTTCGGTGCCGAACTCGAGAAGATCGTCCTGCCCTGGGTCGGCGGCCGCAGCTTCTACCGCGACCAGCAGGTGCTGCACTTCCGGATGCCGCAACGCGAGTTCGACGTGCGACCGCCGATGATCAACGTCTCGCAGTCCGAGTACGAGCAGATCGTCGTCGACACCATCGAGCAGAACCCGCTGATCACCCTGCACTGGCAGGCGAGCATCGCCGGCATCCTGCGGGACGACGATCAGGTGACCCTCGAGGTCGACACCGCCTTCGGCAAGCGCCACCTGCGGGCCGCGTGGGTCGTCGCCGCCGACGGCGGCCGCAGCCGCATGCGGGAACTCGCCGGTCTGCGACTCGAGGGCACCAACTACGAGGGCCGCTACGTCATCGCCGACATCCACTGGGAGTCGGAGCTGCCCGCCGAGCGCATGGTCTGGTTCGATCCGCCGAGCAACCCCGGCTCGACGATCATCATGCACAAGCAGCCGAAGAACATCTGGCGCATCGACTACCAGCTCGATCCGTCCGAGGACGCGGAGATCGAGACCCGGGAGGACGCCATCCGGGCCCGCATCACCAAGCACCTGGACTGGCTGCAGAACGACCTGCCCTGGACGCTCGAGTGGCACGGGTTCTACAGCGCCCGCGCCCTTGCGCTGCGCGAGTTCACCCACGACCGCATCCTCTTCGCCGGCGACGCCGCACACCTCGTGCCGATCTTCGGCGTGCGCGGCCTGAACTCCGGCATGGAGGACGCCGAGACGCTGGCCTGGCAGCTCGCCGCCGTCGTCCACGGCAACGCCGATCGCGCGCTGCTGCAGGCGTACTCGATCGAGCGGCACGACGCCTGGGAGCAGAACGTCGCGAACGCCGGCAAGTCCACCCTCATCATGTCCCCGGGAACCCACGGCTACCGCACCACCCGCGACGCCGTGCTCGCCCTCGCCGTGAACCGCCCCGAATTCGGGGAACTGATCAACCCGCGCCAGTCCAGCGCCACCCACGCCCGGCTGTCGCCGCTGACCTGGCCCGTCGCGGAGGGCCTGACCGGGGTCCTGCCCGGTGACCCCGTCGAGGACCGCCGCGTGCGGGTCGCCGCCGCCGGCGGCAGCACCGAGTCGTCGCTCAACGCGGTGCGCGGCAACGGGTTCGCGGTCGTGGGCTTCGGTCTCGACGCCGCCGGCAGCGCCGCGCTCTCCGCGGCCGCGGCCGACCTCGCCGCCGCACTGGCGCCGGAGAGTGTGCGGGCCGTCGTCGTCGGCGCCGACAGTTCCGGTGCCGACGAGGTCACGGTGCTCGACGCGCCCGACCTGGCCGAAGCGCTCGGTGCGACCGGGGGTGAGGCGTTCGTGATCCGGCCCGACGGGCTGCTGCTGTGCCGGGTGCCGGTCGGCGACCTGTCCGGCGTGGCCGCTGCGCTCCGCGCCGGCACGGCCCCCGAGGGGCCGGCGGTCCCCGCGCGGCCTGCGCAGATCCTCACCGAGGACGAGCAGCGTCGTGAGAACGTCTGGCTCGGTCTGTCCGACGCGCTCGACCAGGTCGATCCGTCCGACCGGGAAGGCTTCCTGGTGCGGCTCGCGCTGCAGCTCGGGTCGCAGGCCGGTCACCGCGAGTTCGAAGAAGCCATCGCAGCGGCGACCGACACGTCGCCGGTGTCCACCCGGGAACTGGCGCCACAGGCCTGATTCCGTCCGGCGACGGCGCCGGCGTCCGGCGATCCCGGGCGTCGGCGCCGTCGTGTCTCCCCGGCACCCACTACGCCGCCGCGTCTCAGGCACCCACCGAGGCACCGAGCATGGGCCACGCGCGGTGCAGGTCCTCCTGCCAGTAGCCCCAGGAATGGGTACCCACGGGCCGGAAGTCGACGGTGGCCGGGATCCCGAGCTCGGCGAGGCGGCGGGCCAGCTGGTGCGTGCACTCGTTGGTGGCGGCCTCGATGATGCCGCCGACGACGACCTGTTCGGCGAGGTTCGCCGGATCGCCGCCGACGTTCGGATGATCGAGCCGGTCGTACGGACCGGGCAGCCCGGTGCCGTTGGACAGGTAGATCTGCGTTCCGCGCAGCTTCTCGGCGTTGACGTACGGATCGTTCGCCACCCAGGCGGGATCGCCCTCGGGCCCCCACATGTTGTCGGTGTCGCCTCCACCGCGCACCTCGACGACGAGCTCGACGTAGGTCCGGCCGGGACGGGTGCTGGTCTGGGCACAACCGCTGAAGGCACCGACCCCGCGGTACAACCCCGGCGCGGACTGCGCGAGGCTCAGGACCGAAGTGCCCGACATCGACAGGCCCGCAATGGCATTGGCTCCGGTGGTGCCGAGAGCCGCGTCGACGATCGGCGGCAGTTCCCGGGTCAGGAAGGTCGTCCACTTGTTCCGGCCGAGGACAGGATCGTCCTGCTTCCAGTCGGTGTAGTAGCTGAACGCGCCGTCGAGCGGCAGCACGACGTTGACGTCCTTGTCGGCGAAGAAGTCGGCCACGTCCGTGCGGTCGAGCCAGGTGAGGGTGCCGCCGTCGCCGCCGCCTGCACCGGCGAGCAGATACAGCACCGGGCGTGGGGCACCGGTGTCCCGCGGCGTCAGCACGGCCACCGGGATCACGCGCTGCATCGACGCCGAGTACACGAACAGGGTGCGCTGCCGGGCGCCGTGCTCCTCGACCCGCTGGATGTACGAGCCACCGGGACCGGGCTGGGCGACCGCCGGTGCGCCGACGAGGAGGGCGGCCCCGATCAGGGCGGCCGAGAGCGCCGCGGTCGTTCGCGAGCGGGACGATCGCGCACGGCGCATGAGAGTCACCTTCGAGGGTCGGCAGGTCCCGGATCTTCGATGCTACGGCGAGAGATGCTGCGACGGGAAAGGGTCCGCACGGGGCATGTGCGGACCCTCGATTCTCCGACGATCAGCTACCGAGACTGTCGAGCAGTCGCGCCAGGATTTCCCCGAGGTCGAGGGAGCCGAGCAATTCCAGAATTTGCGCTGACATGCGAGCCCTTTCGTTCGATGTGCGGGTGTCCTTCCATGTGTAACACGGGGCCCGGGAGTGTCGCAGGTGTACGAGGATACCGATCAACCTGTTTTGCTGACGGTCGGGTATCGTCGCTGTTCAGGGCCGTCTGAAGGAGAAATATAATTCTCTCGCAGCGTCGCGGACGAGGTGCCGGAGAATTGCCGAAATGTTCTGTTCGCGTGAAATACGAGGTCGATCGGAAATGTGATTTTCGGCCCTACAGTCCGTCGATGTTCCGGATGATCCGCGCGGCGAAGGCATCGATGTCGGCCCAGTCCCGGTGATCGCCGTACCGGCCGCCGGCCAGGCGAAACACCACCCGGCCCACGATCCCCGGCCACTGCTCCGGCTCGATCGCGCCGGCGAACGCCCGGTATTCGCGCACGTTCGCCGTCGCCCGCAGCGTGGCCGCCACCTTCGGTTCCTTCATTTTCGGTCGCACCCAGCGGGCGAGGCGCGCGGAGATCATGGCGCTCGTCGTGCCGACGGTCTGCACCGAGAACAACCACGCGGGTTTGCCCGCGAGGTGCGCGCGATGCAGATCCGCGAAACGGGCGGCGGGTGCGAGCCACTGCCCGTTGTGTACCGAGCTGCCGAGCACGACGGCGGCATGGGCCGACGGATCGACCGGCCCGGCGAGATCGCACAGGTCCGCCTCGTGCCCGGCCTCGGTGAGCCGCTGCGCGATCCGTTCTGCCACGCCGCGCGTCGCCCCGTACGCCGTCGTGTACGCGACCAGTACCTTCACGTGCGCTCCCTCCGCCGGCCTGTCCCGATGATCATCCGGCCGCGCCGGACCTGCCGATTATCCGGCCGCGACGGAAGGCGGCTGCCACGTCTCGGGGAAGCCCGGCGCGTCGGGCGTGTCGAGAAAGCTCGACGCGTCCCGCACCCACCGGTCGCCGGACATCACGCCCAGGTGGCCCACCCCGGGCCGGACGACGGCTCGTCCCCGCGGCACGGCGGCCGCCACCTCCCGGAACAGGTCGGCGCCGTAGAACCCGTCCCGGTCACCGCCGAGCACCAGCACCGGGCATGTCACCTCGCCGAGCCGGGCGGTCACGTCGAAGCGGTCCTCGGCGTCGACGACGACGAGGAAATCGTCGTATCCGTGCCGGGCGCCCGACGGTTCGAGCAGCCATCCCAGTACCCACAGCAGCCGGCGCGACCACGGTCGCGCGCCCGTCGTCGCCGCGAGCGCCGCCATCGCCCGTCGCGGGTGCCCCGCCCGCACGGCCGCCGCGACCCGTCGCTGGACGTCGCGGCCGGGGCCGAGGTGGGCCGCCGAGACCACGAGCACCAGCCGGCGCACCAGCTGCGGATGGTCGAGAGCCAGCTGGAGCGCGACGCTGCCGCCGGTCGAGACGCCGAGCACATCGACCGGACCGGGAAAGCGGCCGGGCATCGCCACCGCGTAGTCGTGGGCGAGATCGGCCATGGCGGTCCCCGGCGGCAGGCCCGGCCGGCGGTTCACCCACCACACCCGCCGCGTCGTCGTCCAGGGCGCGATCTGCGCGAGCTGGGTGCGGCGGTCGAAGCCGCGGGGCTGCCGGTGGTGAGTGGACAAGCCGGGCATGAACAGCAGCGGCGGTCCCGTCCCGGCGCACAGGTAGGGCATGCCCGAGTCCCAGGTGCCCTCCTGCGCTGCGATCACGCCAGCGCCCGGACGATGCTCCGCGCCCAGTCCTCGATCTCCGGCCAGTCCCGGAAATCTCCTTCGGGCAGCAGTTTCCGGCCGGCGGGAAGCTTGCGCATTACCCGCGCCCCGACTCCGAGCGTCTTCGGGTCGAGCGCGCCGAAGAACACGTGATGCTCGCGGGGCGCGATCGCATCCGTCAGCTCCGGCAGTTCCCGCGGGGCCGCGCTCTCCCGCACGTTCTGTCCCTGCTCGTCGACCTCCTCGGTGCCGAGCGGTCCGCTGGTGAACAGCCAGACCGGCCGGGCGACGAGCCCGTCGCGATGCTCCCGGACGAACGCGCTCGCCGCTTTCTCCCAGTGCCCCAGGTACGCGGAGCTGCCGACGACGCAGGCGTCGTAGTCGTCCACCGATGTCGCCGCCGGCAGTTCCACCGTGTCCGCCGTGTGCCCCTCCGCCCGGATCACCTCGGCGATCCGCTCCGCGATCCCGGCGGTGGCGCCGTGGCGGCTGGCGTACGCAACGAGAACCTTCATGGCGGTGCCCCTGTCGTCGAGCGATACTGCCGACCGTTTCCACGATCGGCCTCGCCCGCGGTGCCCGTCAAGAGGATCTCAGCCGAGGGCGTCGAGGACGTCCTCGATCGGGGTGTCTCCATTGTCGAACTCGATCGTGCGTCGCACCGTCGCGGGCCGGTGGAGCACCGCGGCCGCGACCGCCGCCACGTCCGCCCGCGAGACCTGTCCCTTGCCGGCGTCCGGGCCGGTCGCGATCCGGCCGGTCGGCGGATCGAGGGTCAGCGCGCTCGGGCCCAGGATCGTCCAGTCCAGGTCCGTGCCGCGCAGGTGCGCGTCCGCGGCTGCCTTCGCCTCGGCGTACGCGTAGAAGCCGTTGTCCTCGGGGACGCCGTGATCCGGGCCGGCCCCGAAGTACGACACCATCACGTAGCGGCGCACCCCCGCACGCTCGGCCGCGGTCATCGAGTCGATCGCCGCGTCGCGGTCCACGGCGTACGTGCGCTGCGGGTTGCCACCGCCCGCGCCCGCCGACCACACCACCGCGTCGTGCCCCTCGAGCAGCGGCACCAGGTCGTCGACGCCGAGGTGCTCGACGTCGGCCACGACCGGCGTCGCACCGGCAGCGCGCACGTCGTCCGCGTGATCCGGGTTGCGGATCACCGCGGTCACCTCGTCGCCGGCGTCGGCGAGCAGCCGCTCGAGGTGCAGTGCCACCTTCCCGTGCCCGCCGATGATCACGATCCGTGCCATGTCGACTCCTTCCGTCGTCGGCCCGCCCGTCGGACCGCGTCCTTCCCATCGCACCACGGCAACGGTCGTCGGTGGGGGAGCACGGACCGGCGACGTCCGCTCACCGAACGTTCACGCTCCGGGCACCCGCGCGGCAACGTACAACGGGCATGCTGGGGCGATGAACCCTGTCGTCCTGGAACTCCGCCACGTCGAATGCGAGGGCCCGGCCGCGTACCTGCCGGTGCTCGAGCAGTACGCGCAGGTCCACACCGTGCGGCTCTGGCGCGACCCGGTGCCCGCGGCGCTCGACTACGCCGCCGTCGTGGTCATGGGCGGCCCGATGGGCGTCGCCGACGTCGCGACGGTGCCGTGGCTCGGCGAGGAGATCGCCTACCTGCGGGCGGCCGTGGCCGCCGGCATTCCGGTGTGGGGCGTGTGTCTCGGCGCCCAGTTGCTCGCCGCGGCCCTCGGCGCCGACGTCCGCACCGGTCCCGTCCCGGAGGTCGGTGTGTGCGAGGTCGAACTCGCGCACGCCTCGGCGGCCGATCCGGTGTGGGGCGAGCTGCCGGCCACGTTCCCGGTCCTGCAGTGGCACGCCGACACCTTCGACCTGCCGGCGGGCGCGACCCTGCTCGCGTCGTCCCGGGCCTACCCTAACCAGGTGTTCCGGCACGGGAGCAGCTACGGCGTGCAGTTCCATCTCGAGGCCGACGCCGACCAGCTGGCCGACTGGCTCGCGATCGACGAGTACCGCGCATCGCTCGAGGCGGCTCTCGGGGCCGGGTCGGCCGACGTCGTCGCGGCCGAGCTGCGGTCGGTGCAGCCCGAGACGCTCGCGCACGCCACCGCAGTGATGAAACGGTGGCTCGAGACGTACGTCGTGTGAGCGGCCGGATCTCTCGTGCGCCGATGAATTCGCTCGCCTCGCGGAGTCCGAACCTGTGCAATGCTGTCGACAATGCAGGAGGTGCCCGGTGCATCAGCTGGTGAGGGTTCAGAACTTCGCCGTCTCAGGGGACGGTTTCGGAGCCGGGGAAGGCCAGAGCCTCGAGCGGCCGTTCGGGCACGCGGACCCCGGCTCGATGTTCGCGTGGGCCGGCGCGACCGCGAGCTGGCCCAACCGTACCGACCCGGGCGGGAGCCGGGGCCTCGACGACTACTTCACGCGGGACTTCGCCCACAACATCGGTGCCGAGATCATGGGCCGGAACAAGTTCGGTCCGCAGCGGGGGCCGTGGCAGGACCACGACTGGCGCGGCTGGTGGGGCGGCGAACCGCCCTTCCACACCCCGGTGTTCGTGCTGACCCACCATCCGCGACCGTCGTTCACGCTGTCCGACACAACGTTCCACTTCGTCGACGGCGACCCGGCCACGGTCCTCGCGCGGGCACGGGAGGCGGCGCAGGGCAAGGACGTCCGGCTCGGCGGCGGGGCCACCACCATCCGGGAATTCCTCGACGCCGACCTCGTCGACACCATGCACGTGGCGGTGGTGCCGGCGGTGCAGCTCGGAGCCGGAGTGCGACTGTGGGAGTCGCCCGACGAGCTGCTCGATCGGTTCCACCTCGAGGTCGCGCCCAGCCCGAGCGGAGTGATCCACCACCTGTTCTGGCGACGGTGACACCGGGACGTCAGGTCTGCAGGCCCGCCCGTTCGAGCGCCGCCTCCACCAGGTACTCGGCGATCGCCATCGACGACGTCGCGCCGGGGGAGGGCGCATTGCGCAGGTGCACCACGCGCCCGTGCCCGGTGATGACGAAGTCGTCGACGAGCGAGCCGTCGGCTTCCATCGCCTGCGCGCGAATCCCTCGCGGGCCCGGCAACACATCGGCGACGGTCAGTCCGGGCACGTACTTCGCGGCCTCGGCGACGAACCGCCGGATGCTCACCGCCGTGCGCAACTCGCGCATCGCGGCCGGGACGTTGCGCGCGGCGAACCTGCGGAAGCCGGGAAAGAACACGGCGTCACGCAGGTCACGCAGCGACCTCGACCGGCGGTCGTACGCTTCCCGGCCCGGGGCGAGGAAGGCGTTGGGACCCACCATGATCTGCCCGTCGATCCGTTTGGTCAGGTGGACCCCGAGGAACGGGTACCGCGGATCGGGCACCGGATAGATCAACCCGCGCACCCGTCCGGCCACCTCGGGCCGCAGCAGATGGTAGTCGCCGAGGAACGGGACGATCGCGGGCGTCGCGCGATCACCCGCACCGTGGGCGAGCCGGTCCGACTGCAGGCCCGCGCACGTGATCACCAGGTCGAAGCTGTCCGTGCCGGTGTCGGTGCCGACCAGCACCTCGTCGCCGCGGGGGCGGATCGCCGTGACGGGCGTCGCGAGCCGGACGGTGCCACCCGCCGCGTCGACGTCGGCGGCGAGCGCGGTGGTCACCGCGGCGTAGTCGACGATCGCGGTGTGCGGGGAGTGCAGGGCGGCGATGCCGCGCGCGTGCGGCTCGATGCCGGTGATCTCGTCCGGCCCGATGCGGCGGATCCCGGGCACGCCGTTGGCGACGGCGCGTTCGTGGATGGCGTCGAGCCGGCCGAGTTCACTCTCGTCGAGTGCGACGACGATCTTGCCGCACTCGTCGTACGGCAGGCCGCGGGCGGCGGTGAATTCGGCGAGCAGGTGCACCCCGCGCCGGCACAGGCGCGCCTTGAGGCTGCCGGGTGGGTAGTACAGCCCGGCGTGCACGACGCCGCTGTTGTGGCCGGTCTGGTGCGCGGCGAGCCGGGGCTCCTTCTCGAACAGCGTGACGTCGGCGCCGTGTATCGCCAGCTCGCGCGCGGTGGCGGCCCCGATGATCCCCCCGCCCACGACGGCAGCCCGCAGTGACCCCATGTGCGCCAGCCTACGAGCCCGTGGCCGAATGTCACACCGGTTCGATTCAATCGAACCGGTGTGACATTCGGCCCGCTCGTTCGGCCGACCGGGCCGGCGACGGTGGGGTCAGCGGTTGCGGTCGGAGCTGTAGCCCCACAGCCAGTCGGTGTACTTGTAGCTCGAGGTGTCGCGGGTGCGGAACAGCTCGTTGCGGGCCTCGCGGCCGGCGCCGTCGAGGTGCCACAGGTCGCCCCACATGCGGCCGGTGGTGAGGATGCGGTTGCAGCGCGGTGCGCGCTCGGCGTTGACGTCGCGCAGGATCTTCGGCCAGTTGGCGTTGTCGCCCCGGTAGTCCTCGGCGGCGTAGTCGGCCAGGCACTTGGCGTCCTCGAGGGCCATCACGGCACCGGAGGCGAGGTACTGCAGCGGGGGATGGGCGGCATCGCCGAGCAGGATCATGCGGCCGTCGACCCAGTTGTCGATCGGGTCGCGGTCGAACATCGGCCACCACCGGTCGGTCCACAGGTACTTCAGCGCGGTCTGCACGCTCTCGTGGCAGTGGTCGTAGGCGTGCGCGAGTTCTTCGGGGCTGCCCCACTTCTCCTCGCCGCGCAGGAAGGCGGGCGACTGGAAGACGGCCACCTGGTTGAGCATCTCGCCCTGGCGCAGCGGGTACTGGATGAAGTGGCAGCGCGGGCCGATGTAGCCGACGACGTCCTCGATCTCCTCCTCGAGCGGGACCTCGTTCATCGGGAACGTGCCGCGGAAGGCGACGTATCCGGAGCCGACCGGCTTGTCGTCGGACAGCTTCGGGCGCAGCCGCGAGTGCAGGCCGTCCATGCCGAGAGCGATGTCGCCGACGTGCTCCTCACCGTTTTCGAGGATGACGCGGACCTTGTCGCCTTCGGTGACGACGTCGTGCACAGGGGCGTCGGTGCGCAGGTCGGCGCCGGCCCGGCGGGCGGCCTCGACGAGGACCGAGTGCAGATCGGAGCGGTGCACGACGAAGTACACGCCGCCGTAGTGCTGCTGGTAGTCGTGGCCGAGGTCGACCTTGGTGAGGATCTCGGCGGTGACGGCGTCGCGGAAGACGAGGTTCTTCGGCAGGACCCCCTTGGAGATGACCTCGTCGTAGACCCCGAGCGCCTGGAGGATGCGCGAGCCGTGCGGGCCGATCTGCAGTCCGGCGCCCACCTCGCCGAACTCCGACGCGCGTTCGAACAGCGTGACCTCGGCACCCCGGAGGGCGAGGGCGAGGGCGTTGGCGACGCCGCCGATTCCGCCGCCGGCGATGAGAACCCGTGCGTCCTTCAGATCGGACATGACACTCCTTGTGGTCGGTATCGAGATGAGGGGTGGATCAGTGGGCGAGGACCGGCCCGCGCGGCGCGTCGTCGCTGACGGGGAATCGCTTCCACACGACGGTCAGCAGCAGCGAAGCGATCAGTGCGCTCACACCGAAGAGGATGAAGTTGGAGTTCGCGCCCAGCCCGGCGGCGAGCAGCAAGCCGCCGATCTGCGGGGCCGCGACGGCGCCGATCCGGCCGACGCCCAGTGCCCAGCCGAGCGCGGTGCCGCGCAGGTGGTCGGGGTAGTAGGAGGCCACTGCCGCGATGATCAGGCACTGGGTTCCGTGGGTGCCGACGCCGGCGAGCACGAAGATCGCGTACACGATCGCGGTGGGTGGGGAGAGCAGCAGGGCGAGCAGCGCGACACCGGCGACGAACGCGGCGACGATGCTCGTGGGCACGGTGCCGAACCGGACGCCACCCCATGCGGTGATGAACGAACCGGCCACCGCGCCGAGGTTCAGCGCGAGTGCAAAGGTCAGAGCGCTGCCGAGGTCTGTGCCCTCGTTCAGCATCAGCTTCGGCAGCCAGGTGCCCAGTCCGTACCAGGCGAGCAGCGTCACCACGGTGACGAGGGCGAACATGATGCTGATGGTCCGGAACCGGGCACCGAGCAGTTCGCGGAAACCGCCTCCGACGGGGGCGTCCGTCTTGGAATGCGTGTTGGGCAGGTACTTCAGCGCCAACGGAACCAGGACGAACAGGGGCACGAGGGCGAACAGGAACATCGGGCGCCAGCCCCAGTTGGGAATGACCGGGATGCCGAGCAGGGCCGCGACGGACCCGCCGATCGGCACGCCCGACATCATCATCGTCGCGACGGCGGCACGCCACCGCGGCGGGACGAGTTCGGCGGCCAGCGCGTTCGACGTGGGGACCAGGCCGCCGAGGCCCAGTCCGGCGATCAGCCGCATCGCCCCGAACATGATCGGGCCGGTCGCGACGGCACAGAGCGTGGTGAACACCGACAGCACCACGACGCAGCCGATGACGGCCTGCTTGCGGCCGATCGCGTCGGACAGGCGCCCGGCGAGCACCGCCCCGATCATCATGCCGAGGAAGGCGAGGCTGCCGAGGGTGCCGGCGGTCGCGGCGCTGATGCCCCACTCGTCCTGGAGGCTCGAGATGACGTTGCCGTAGACGATGAGGTCGTACCCGTCGAAGACGACGAACAGCCAGCAGACGATCACGGCGAGCGCTGTCCCGCGATGCAGGACGATCGTGCGGTCGCCGGAGGCGACGGCGTCGGGGGAACTGTGCATGCCTCTACCGTGATGCGCCCCACTACGCCGGTGCAATAAAGTTCTGTTGTGCAGAAAAAACCGGCGGCGTCGAAGAAGGCGTCCAAGACGATCACCCGGCCGTCGTATGCGCTCGAGTCGGTGGACAACGCGCTGCGGTTGCTGCAGATGCTCCGCGACGTCGGCGCGCTGCGGCTCAAGGACGCCGCGGAGGAACTCGGGACGGCGCCGTCGACGGCCCACCGCCTGCTGTCGATGCTGGTGTACCGCGGGTTCGCCGTGCAGGACGAGAAGCGCCGCTACCATCCCGGTCCCGCGATGGGGGTGGGGCCCGCGCAACAGGGCTGGACACGGGAGCTCACCGACATCAGCAGGCCGCACATGGAGGCCCTGGCGATCCTGACCGGCGAGACGATCAACCTTGTCGTCCGGGTGGGGTCGCAGGCCCGCTTCCTCTACTCCGCGGAGTCCGAGTCGATGCTGCGGGTCGGTGACCGGCAGGGGCAGGTGCTCCCCGCGGAGCTCACTGCGGGAGGGCGAATCCTGTTGGCGGAGTTGCCGAGACAGACGCTCGAACAGCTCTACCTGCGGCCGCCGGAGGAGCCGCACGTCGATCCACGCCCGACCGTGGGTTACGGGGTGGACCGCCGGCTCGCCCCCGGCGAATTCGAGGTGTTCCTCACCGAACTCGAGGCGGCCCGCAAGGTGGGGTTCGCCGTCAACGTCGAGCAGACGGAGGAGGGGGTCGCCGCCTTCGGTGTCGCCGTCCGCAACGGGCAGGGACGGGCGATCGCGGCGCTCACGGCGGCCGTGCCGGTCACGCGGTACCGCCAGCACCTCAACGGTCCCCTCGTCTCCCGGATGCGGGCGGCGATCCGGGGGATCGAGGTCGAGGTCGCGCACATCGAGTGACGCACGGTGCCCCGACAGCAGGCCGGGCAAATATTCCGTATAGAAGAATTGCATGGGCTGCGCGGGACCGGGGGACCTACGTTGAGATCAACGCCGCATGTGTCCCGCTTCACGAGGAGAGGTCATGACCGCAACCGAGAACACCGATCCCGAGCTCCAGCAGCTCTACACGGACTTCGAGGCCGAGCACCTCAACCCGCTGTGGACCCAGCTCGGCGACCTGATGCCGATGGTGCCGACGTCGAAGGCCGTGCCGTTCGTCTGGAAGTGGTCGACCCTGTACCCGCTTGCCCAGCGGGCCGGTGACCTCGTCCCCGTGGGCCGCGGCGGCGAGCGGCGTGCCATCGCCCTGGCCAACCCCGGTCTCGGCGGCGTCCCCTACGTCACCCCCACGCTGTGGGCGGCGATCCAGTACCTCGGGCCCAAGGAGACCGCGCCCGAGCACCGGCACTCGCAGAACGCCTTCCGGTTCGTCGTCGAGGGTGAGGGCGTGTGGACCGTCGTCAACGGCGATCCGGTGGCCATGTGCCGCGGCGACTTCCTGCTCACCCCCGGCTGGAACTTCCACGGTCACCACAACGAGACCGACCACCCGATGGCGTGGATCGACGGCCTCGACATCCCGTTCGTCAACTACACCGACACCGGGTTCTTCGAGTTCGGATCCGACGGGGTGACCGACGAGTCCACCCCCGACGTCTCCCGTTCCGAGCGGCTGTGGGTGCACCCGGGCCTGCGCCCGCTGGTCGGTCTCGACGCCAAGGCCAGCTCGCCGATCGCGTGCTACCGCTGGAAGTACACCGACGCCGCGCTGAACGAGCAGCTCGCCCTCGAGGACGAGGGCTACGCCGCCACCCCCGAACCGGGCCATGCCGCGATCCGGTACACCAACCCGACCACCGGCGGCGACGTCATGCCCACCATCCGCGCCGAGTTCCACCGGCTGCGGGCCGGCGCCCACACCCGCACCCGGCGCGACGTCGGCTCGACCGTGTTCCAGGTCTTCGAGGGCGAAGGTCGGTTCCACCTCGGCGGCACCGACCACGACGTCACCAAGGGCGACATGATCGTCGTGCCGTCCTGGGTGGAGTGGTCGCTCGAGACCGACGGCGGCGTCGACCTGTTCGCCTTCTCCGACGCCCCCATCGTCGAACGCCTGCACTTCAACCGCACCTACATCTCCGAAGGAGCCTGACCCGACATGCGACTCGCCACCATCCGCCTCGACGGCACCACCGCCGCCGTGCGCGTCGATTCCGACACCACCGCCACCGTGATCGACGGCTACGCCGACCTGTCCGCGCTGCTGGCCGACCCGAACTGGAAGACCGTCGCCGAGCAGGCCGCCGGCCGCACTGTCGACCTGGCGAACGCCGACTACGCGCCGGTCGTGCCCAACCCCGGCAAGATCGTCTGCGTCGGCCTGAACTACGCGACCCACATCAAGGAGATGGGCCGCGACCTGCCCGAGTACCCGACGCTGTTCTCGAAGTTCAAGGAGGCCCTCACCGGCCCCTACGACGACGTGATCGTCCCCGAGTACGCCGCCGGTCAGCTCGACTGGGAGGCCGAGCTCGCCGTCGTCGTCGGCAAGCAGGCCTACCAGGTGTCCGAGGCCGACGCCGAGCAGTACATCGCCGGCTACTCGGTGATCAACGACTACACGATGCGTGACTACCAGTACCGCACGCTGCAGTGGGACCAGGGCAAGACCTTCGAGAAGACCAGCGGCTTCGGTCCGTTCCTGAGCACCGACTACACCCTCGGCAGCCGCATCGAGACCCGGCTCGAAGGGGAGGTCATGCAGTCGGCCACCACCGACGACCTGGTGTTCACCCCGGCCAAGCTGGTGGACTACATCTCCCACATCGTCACCCTGCAGCCCGGCGACGTCATCATCACCGGCACCACCGGCGGGGTCGGGCACGCCCGCAAGCCCGCGCGCTACATCGGCAACGGGGAGACCGTCGAGGTCAGCATCGAGGGCCTCGGTACGGTGCGCAACAAGACCGTCGTCAAGTAGGAGCACGCCTGTGGGGTTCAACGATCTCGACCTGTCCGAGCGGCTGCTGATCGCCCGGCGCGGCACCGCGTACTTCTCCCAGCGGCTCGCCGAACTCACCGACGACGAGCTGGACGCCCCGACCGCGCTCGAGGGATGGACCCGCAAGCACCTCGTCGCGCACGTCGGCTACAACGCCGCGGCCCTGTGCCGGCTCATGGACTGGGCGGCCACGGGCGTCGAGACGCCTATGTACGCCTCCACCGAGCAGCGCGCACAGGAGATCGCGGAAGGCGCCACCCTGAACGCCGCGGCGCTGCGGAACCTGTTCGCCCACACCGTGGCCCGGCTCGACGAGAAGTGGCGGCACCTGCCGGAGTCGGCATGGCAGGCGCAGGTCCGCACCGCGCAGGGCCGGATGGTGCCGGCCGAGGAGACCGCGTGGATGCGCACCCGCGAGGTGTGGATCCACGCGGTGGACCTGGGCAACGGTGCGCGCTTCGGCGACTTCCCGCCCGTCGTCCTCGACTCGCTGCTCGACGACATCGTGGGCATGTGGCGCAAGAAGGACCTCGGCGCCGGTCTCGTGCTCGAGGTGCAGGGCCGCGCCCCGATCGCGGTCCGGGACGAGGCCGGCACGACCGCGAAGGTGAGCGGCCCGCTCGCCGCCGTCGTGCGCTGGGCCGCCGGACGTGGCGCCGTCGGCCTCACCGCCGGCGCAGACGAGAAACCACCGCGCTGGCTCTGACCACCGCATACGGCAACGGGGGCCTGCGACCGGAGACGGTCGCAGGCCCCCGACGCTCAGCGCGTGTCCTCGGCGTGCAACCGCCACGCGATCGCAGCGACGCTGACGACCAGCAACCCGGCCATGACGGCAGCCGCACCGAGATCCCAGCCTCGATCCAGCCAGGGTCCGCGCAGCAGTCGCGCGGCGTAGGTGAGGGGGATGCCGTCGCCGAGCCGGCCCATCGTGGTGGGCAGGATCTCGCGCGGCGGGCCGGCGCCGCCGAGCATCATGAAGGTGAAGAACAGCAGCACCCCGAGGCCCTGGGCGGCGCGTGCGGTGGGCATGAGGATTCCGAGCAGCGCGCCGAGTGCGGCGAAAGCCGCGGTGACGAGTGTGTAGGCGGCGGCGAATCCGAGTGGGTTTCGCGGGAACGGGGCGTCGTAGCCGAGTATGGATGCGGCCGTCAGGAGGATCACCCCGGCCGTGGCGATGGCGGCGGTCACCGCCATGTGCGCGGCGACCAGTGTCGCGGGCGCGATCGCCGAGGCCCGGAAGCGTCGTAGTACGCCCTGCTCCCGGTAACCCGCAAGGTGTACCGACAACGACAGCACCCCCGCCGTCGCCGCCACCAGCGCCACGTAGGAGGGCGTGTAGAAGTCGATGGCGCGCAGCCCCTCCCAGACTGTCGGATCGGCCCGCTGGCTGCTGAAGGCACCGTTGAGCACGTACAGGATCACCACCGGCAGCACGAGGACGAACAGCACCGTCAGCGGTTCCCGGGCGAAGAGCTTGATCTCCACCCAGGCCATCGCGGCGAACGTCTTCATCCGCCGCTCCCGGAACCCGCACCGTGGTCGGCTGTCAACGCGAGGTAGGCATCCTCGAGTGTGGGCAGCTCGGGCCGCAGGTCGTCGGGTTCGATGCCCTGCGCGACGAGCGCATGGGCGACGCGGGCGAGCAGCGGCCCCGTGCCGCTGACCCGGACCGTGCCGTCGGGTCCACGGTCCACGGCCGCGACGCCGGACACGGTGCCGACGAAGTCGAGATCGGTGTCCGGGGGGGCGGTGAAGTGCACTTGCTTGACGGGCTGGTACGCGGCGACGAGGTCGGCCGGCGTGCCGCCGGCGATCACGCGGCCGTCGACGAGCACGGCCAGACGGTCACAGAGCCGTTCGGCCTCGTCCATGAAGTGAGTCACCAGGATCACGGTCGAGCCGCGGTCCCGGACGGCGGCGACGAGATCCCACGCTATCCGACGCGCGGCCGGGTCCAGACCGGTGGTCATCTCGTCGAGGATCACCAGCTTCGGATCGGCGATCAGTGCCAGGGCGACGAACAGACGCTGTTTCTGGCCGCCGGACAGCTCGCCGAATGCGGCCTTACGCCGCTCCGCCAGGCCCCACTCCTCGAGCAGGTGCTGCCACGGCGGCCCGCCTGGGTTGATCGTGGAGAACAACTGCAGCGCCTCGCCTACGCGCAAGCGGTCCGGTAACGCCGAATCCTGGAGCTGGCTGCCGACGATGCGCCGCACGCGCATCGGTTCGGTGACGGCGTCGTACCCGAAGACCTCGACACTGCCGGCGGTCGGACGCCGCAACCCCTGCACACATTCCACGGTGGTGGTCTTGCCCGAGCCGTTGGGGCCGAGCAGTCCGAAGATCTCGCCCTGCTCGACTCGGAAGGACACGTCGGCCACGGCGACCGTGCGCCCGTACTGCTTGCGTAGTCCCCGCACCTCGACTGCCGCCCCCATGAGTTCACCGTAGGCCCGCCGTCCGGATTCCGTCCACGGTGATCATGTTGCGACCTGAAGGCAGTGACCCGGGGGCCTCGGCCTCTACCTTCCCTGTGCCCCGCCGAGGAGACTGACCCGCAAGAAGGCGCGGTGTGCGAGGAGGTGCTGGTCGTGCGCTGGGATCTGGGGATCGAGGGTGTGGGACTGCTCGCTGCCATGTCGCTGGGGTTCGGACTGATCGCGCACCTGATCGTGGGCAGAGGTGTGACGAGATGGCTGTGGCTCGTCTCGGCGATCGCGTATTTCGTTGCGGGAATTGCGGTCAGCGAAGTCTGGTTCGGTTGGGCGACAGAGGAGGACCTGCAGCCGAACATCGACGGGCTGTCCGTCGACGAGGTCCACCTGGTGACTTTCGCGGGTCTTCTTGCAGCCCTGATCGCGCGGTATGTGGTGCGGAGGAAGAGACACGGCGGGGATCGATCGGGGATCCGCATCCGACATTCCGGGAGAGCCGGCAAAGACCTGTAAGGCCGGCTGCTACCTGATCGAGAAGATCACGGCGATCGGGGTCCGCTCGACCTCGGCGCGGGGCATGATCTGCTCGGCCGCGAATGCGGGACGTGGAGCTGACGACCGGCTACCGCCCTGCACGCACCGGAAACGGGTGCGGCACGTCGGCGCTGGAAGGATGTCGGCATGAGCGAAACACACACCGTCGCATTCGGCGACGTGGAGATCGAGGTGCTCGTCGACGGAACCGGTCCGGCTGTGGTGCTCTTGCCGTCGCTCGGCCGCGACTCCTACGAGTTCGATCCGATCGCAGCCGATCTCGCCGCCGCGGGCTTCCGCGCGATCCGCCCCCAGCCGCGCGGCGTGGGCACGAGCCGCGGTCCGCTCGACGACCTCGACCTGCACGACCTCGCCCGCGACGTCGCCGAGGTGATCGAGCGGCTCGCTGCGGGCCCGGCCGTCCTCGCGGGGCACGCCTTCGGCCACTACGTCGCGCGGGTCCTCGCGACGGACCGGCCGGACCTGGTGCGCGGGGTCGCGATCCTCGCCGCGGGTGCCCGCCGGTTCCCGGAGTCGCTCACCGAGCGCGTCGCCAAGTGCTCCGACCTGACCCTGCCGGATTCCGAGCGGCTCGAGCACCTGCGGGCGGTGTTCTTCGCGGACGGGCACGACCCGTCGGTCTGGCTCGACGGCTGGTGGCCCGAGGCGATCGTCGCGCAGCGCCGCGCGATGGCCGCCACCGACAAGGAATCCTGGTGGCCGTTCGCCCCGTCTCCGCTGCTGGACCTGCAGGCCGGCGACGACGTGTTCCGTCCGGCACCGACGCGGGCCGAGCTCACGGAGGAGTTCGGCGCCGACCGGGTCACCGTCGTGCTGATTCCCGGTGCAGGACATGCCCTGATCCCCGAGGTTCCGCACGAGGTCGCGGACGCGCTCGTCGGTTGGGCCGGCACGTTGCCGTGACAGAGCACAGCCGCTCGGCCCCCAGTCGTCCGCCACTGCAATTGCAGCAGCGGACGACTGGGGGCCGAGCGGGTAGCCGGGTCGGCTACTGTGCGATCGCCACGACCGACGGGTCGATCCGCATCACCGAGTAGCCGGCGACGGCCCCGGCGCCGAAGCCGGGTGCGAAGATCCGCACGGGCTCCGTGATGACGCCGTCGCGCACCGCGTCGTGGATCGCGAGCGGGATGCTCGCCGACGACGCGTTGCCGACCTTCTCGATGTTGAAGTACAGCCGGTCCGCCGCGAGTCCGGCCTTGGCCGCCAGGTCGATGATCATCGTCTTGTTCGCCTGATGCGGGACGACCAGGTCGATGTCGTCGAGCAGCGACTCGCCCTTGTCGAGGCCGGGCAGGGCGCGGACCTCGTCGAGCATCTGCGCCAGGTAGCGGCCCGCGAGGCTCTTGACCTCCGGCCCGTACACCGTGATCGCGTTGTCGAAGTCCGGGTTGGGCCAGATGATCGAGTTGACCTCGCTGGTGGGTCCGCTCGCGTAGGTCTGCAGGTACTCGATGTCGGGCTCGGCGCCCTCGGGGGCGACGCCGACGACGAGCGCGGCCGCACCGTCACCGAAGATCATCCGGGACGGACGGACACTGCCGATCTTGTCGGAGAACTTCTCCACACAGACCACGAGGACGGGACGGCGGATCTGCTGCAGGATCCGGGTCGCCTCGGCCAGCCCGTACGGCAGTCCCGCGCACGCCGCGACCAGGTCGAACGACGCGTGGGTCTGGGCGATGCCCAGTTCGCCCGACAGGTACGTCGCGAGCGAGGGGATGAGCCGGTCGCTGGTGCAGGTGCACACCAGCACCGCCCCGATGTCGGCCGGGCCGACCTGTGCCTTCTCGACGGCCGCGCGGGCCGCCTGCAGGGCGAGCTCGGAGAACGAGCCCGACGTGTAGCGACGTTGCTCGATCCCGGTCTTGGCGGTCACCTCGTCGGCGGTCATGGCCGACCAGTTGTACGCCGAGTTCCGGATCAGGTCCTCGTTGGTGCACACCACGTCCCCGTGCGCGACGGCGAGCGCTTCGATGCGCGGCTGCACCGCGAAGTCGCGGCGCACGTCGATCGTCGGGTACGGCGTGGCCGGCGGGACGGGTTCGACGGCGGCGCGCTGGGGCGCCGGGGCGGTCCGGCCCGAGGTGACCCGCGAGATGAACCGCTGCACGTGCCGGTCCCGGGGGTGGAACACCACGACGTAGTCGTCGTCGCGGAGCTGGCCGACCTCGACGAGTTCGACCTGCTTGCGGTCCCAGGGCTGCTGGTTGTGCAGCACCATGGACCAG
This sequence comes from Rhodococcus sp. NS-SX18, assembly GCF_057367935.1. Taxonomy (NCBI): domain Bacteria; kingdom Bacillati; phylum Actinomycetota; class Actinomycetes; order Mycobacteriales; family Nocardiaceae; genus Rhodococcus; species Rhodococcus sp. NS-SX18. The sequence goes on from NZ_CM170633.1 coordinate 1,759,492, forward strand.
CGCCGCAGCGCCTCGAGCGCGGGGACGTCCTCGTGGCAGTCGAGGATCTCGTCGTAGCTGTAGACCCGGAAGTTCGGGTCGTAGCTGCCGAGCCGCAGCGTCATGTTCTTCGGGTCGGCGGTGAGCTGGGCGACGGTCGGCTTGACCGTCGGCAGGGCGCCGGCGACGTGCTTGCGGGCGGCGAAGACGTCGAAGACGGTCTCGAAGATGCAGTCCTCGGCGGCGTCGTCCCAGCCGGCGGGCAGCTGCCGGAAGGCGGCTTCCACCTCGGCGACCTTGCTCTCCTGATCGGGCCACGGCGTGAGGACCGGCATGTACAGGTCGTCGCGGGTGCGCGGCACGTCGGCCCAGCGGGTGGGCCGCTTGTCGAACATGGTGAGCGCGAAACGGTTGGCCCAGTACGCATTCAGTGCGACATCGCGCAGGAGTTCGACCTTGTTGCGGTAGTCGCCCCGCGTGTGGCGGGCGAGGATCTCCGAGGCCGTCGGCGCCTTGGTGTCGAAGTCGCGGCGGATCACGGAGTCGAGCTGCTCGACGTCGGTGACGGTCGAGAAGTCGATGTCGGGAAAGAAGTTGGAAGGGAAGACGATCCGCCCGTGGCGGTTCGTTTCGAAGGGCTGCATGTGCCGGGCCGTTCAGTCGAGGGTGAGTTCGTGGAGCCGGGAAGGCAGGATCACATGTCCAGTCCGCCGTTGACGCCCCACACCTGGCCCGTGATGTAGGACGAGGCGTCGGCAGCGAGGAAGTGCACGACGCGGGCGATCTCCTCGGGGTCGGCGAGGCGGTTGACCGGGATGGTGCTCTTGATGCGGTCGAGGACCTTGTCCGGGATGGTCTCGACCATCTCGGTCGCGACGAAGCCCGGGGTGACGGCGTTGACGGTGACCCCGATGCTGTCCGGGGTGAGCTTGCCGGAGCGGGCCAGCGCGAACGCGGCCTCCTTGGCGAGGGTCTTGGTCAGGCCGAACATGCCGGCCTTGGACGCCGCGTAGTTGGCCTGGCCGATGTTGCCGGTCTCGCCGATGACCGAGGAGATGTTGACGATGCGTCCCGTGCCGCGCTCGAGCATGTGCCGCAGCGCCGCCTGGGCCAGGAAGAAGGTGCCGGAGAGGTTGGTGGCGATGACGTTGTTCCAGTCGTCGTCCTCCATCTTCAGCACCGTGCGGTCGATGGTGATGCCGGCGTTGTTGATCAGGATGTCCAGACGGCCGTGGCGCTCGATGACCTCGTCGATGGTGCGACGGCAGTCGTCGGCGTTCGCGACGTCGCCCTTGTGCACGCTGTACTCGACGCCGTCCTGGCCGTGGGCCTGCATGCCCGCGAGGAACTGGTCGGCCTGGGCGGTGTTGCGGCCGTATCCGGCAGCCACCGTGGCGCCCTGGGCGGCGAGGCTGCGGCTGATGGCCGCGCCGATGCCGCGCGTTCCACCGGTCACGAATGCGACGCGGCCGCGCAGCTTGGTGCCGGCGGCGGTGGTACGGGACGACGGTTCGATGGTGCTGGTCATGTCGGTTCTCCCTCGAATGCGGCGAGCTCGACGGATGCCGTCGAGTACAGATGTGTCGAGCCGGTGATACCGGTGTCCCGAGCGTCGGTGCCCGGATTCCGGTCGGCGTGGCTGCTACCGCGAGTTGCTGATGTGAGCGTCCCTGCACGCTCCGCGATATTCGCCCCTGCCAACCGAATTCACGTAGATGCTCCGCTCGTTCTCCCCTGTCGACATCAATGATGCAGCATTACGCGGCTTGTGTCATGTCCTACGACAAAGATGTTGTGCCGTGCAACGACTTACGCTAATTACATTGAATAGTGTTGTCTTCCAAACTATTACACGCACATTGTGACGTTTGCCCGCGTACCGGCTGACTGCATGTCCGTTCCGGGACCTTTGCCACAAAATGCAACGGCCGGAGGGTGGTTCGAAATGGCGCGCGATACTACCCGGAGGTCAGGACAGAGGCGTACATACAGCCGGTTTGTCGACGATTCGCTGGGATCGATTCCAAATGAGCTGCATGACAACGATATTCGACACGTCGTGGGTGGAGACCGCGTCGGTGGTGGCGGCATCCGCGCGGTAGCACCGAGTGCCAACAAGGTGCATGTAGCGGCCCGGCCCGGGCTCGTGTGCGGTGAAAACCGGTACCCGCGCCCCCGTGTTCCCAAACCTGTGAGCTTGCTCACTGCTCCGGTTTTTTCCGGGCTGGACCACCCCGATCCGGGGGGCACGGGCGAGCGGATCGACTGGACCGGATATCCCCAGGGCGTCGCACAGCCGCCCCGGGCGGAGAAGGTACCGGGACGGCCGGCACGAGGCGCTGACGGGCCCCTCAGGGCACGAGAAAGGGCCCCGCACCGAAGAATCGGTGCGAGGCCCTTTCGGGGTCGTACTGCTACTGCGCGAGCACCTTCGCCATGCCGCGCTCGACCGCGGCGACGATCTCCGGCCGCAGGCCCGCCGCAGGGATGATCGAATGCACGGAGCCGACCTGCTGGGCGCGCTGGATGTTGTGGATGGCCTCGAACTCCGCAGCCACCTCACCGAGCTTCTCCGACCGCACCGCGGTGCGCTGCGTCGCCAGCTCGACCCGCAGGCGGGCCTTCTCGCCGTCCTCGGCCGCAGCGAGCTGCGCCTCGAGTTCGGTGATCCGCGGATCCGCCGCGGTGCGCGCATTGACGTCGCGGGTGAACACCACCGCCGCGGCGGGGGCGCCACCGAGCACGGAGGCGAACGAGCCCTCCACCGCGAGCACCTCCATGTTCTCGTTCAACGCACCGGAGAACACCACGAAGGCACCACCGTGGTAGCGGGAGACCACCACGAAGACGATCGGACCGTCGAAATTGACGATCGCCCGGCCGATCTCGGCGCCGTTCTCGAGCTGCAGGTTGCGCAGCGACTCGGGGGAGCCGTCGAACCCGGACAGGTTCGCCAGCACCACCACGGGCCGGTTGCCGCTCGCCGCGTTGATCGCCCGCGCGGTCTTCTTCGACGACTTCGGGAACAGCGTGCCCGAGGTCCACTGGTCCGGTCCGTCGGTGGGGAACCAGCCCTTGCGAGAGATCGCGCGGGACTCGATGCCGATCACCGTCACCGCGTTGCCACCGAGGTGCGCGTCGAATACCACCGACGTGTCGGCGTCGGCCATGTCCGCCCACCGCTCGAGCACCGGGTGGTCCTGGTCGACCACCGCGCGCATCACCGTGCGGATGTCGAACGGCTTCTTGCGGTCCGGGTTGGTCTCCGCGGAGAAGATGTCGCCCACCGTCGTGAAGTCGCTCGACGGATGCACGTGCGGGTACACCCGCACATCGCGGTCGACCGGGTCGACGGTCTCGGCCTTGCGGGGGAACCGCTCGCCCGGGGCGAGGTAGGCGTGCTCGTAGTGCCCGAAGAGCACCTCGACCGCCGCCGACAGGTTCGGTGCCCAGTACTGCGCCTGACCGTTGGGGCCCATGACGCGGTCGTAGCCGCCGATACCGAAGTTGTCCTCGGCCGAGACACCACCGGAGTAGTCGAGGGACTGCTTGCCGGTCAGCACCATCGCGCTGTCCGGGGTCATCACCAGGATGCCCTTGGTGTGCATGAGCATCGTCGCCTCGGCGTTCCAGTACGGCTGGGCGCCGACGTTGATGCCCGTGACCACGACGTTGATCTCGCCGCCGCCCTGCGTGAAGGTGATGATGCGGCGCAGGGCCCGCGACACCCAGTCCATGTTCTCGGTGCCGGACTCCATCGAGATCGTGGCGCCGGAGGACAGCGCGAACCACTCGACGGGCGCGCCGAGCTGCTCGGCCAGGTCGATCGCGGCGACGACCCGCGCGCACTCGGCCTCCGCGACGGTGCCGAGCGCCTTCGTCGGATCACCGAACAGCGCCACCCGGGTCATGCCCTCCGGGTACCGCGGCGTCGGGGTGGTGACCAGCCCGACGACGAGCCCGGCCTTGTTCCGGCCGTACGGGCGCTGCACCGGCACCACGGCACCGGACTCGTCGAGGTCGTACTCGACGAAGCTGCCGTTCCTGCCGGTGAGCAGCGGGATCAGCTCGTACGGGTACACGGTGCCGCGGGCGCGCGAGCGCTGCACCTTCTGGGTGTACTCGTCGAGCGGCTGCAGCGGCTCCTTCGGCGGATCGGTCACGCGCACCACCACGCCGGCGCCGGAGCGGTACGAGAACCGCAGGGCCACCTCGCGGGGCTCGGCGTCGGCGGTCTCCCGCCACCAGCCGATGACGGTGATCTCCTCGAGGCCGGCGCCGACGGTGAGCGGGGCCGCCCCACGGCTGACCCGCTTGAGGTCGTCGATGCTCAGGTCCACCTCGGGCCACACGAACAGCACCACGCGGTTCGCGTCGAGGCGGCGCTTGCCGCGCCCGGCCTGCGACCGGCGGATGGCGTCGAGGCAGCTCGACAGGGCCCGCTCGAACGCGGGCAGCCCCACGATCGTGCCGGTCTCGTCGCGCTGCGGGGTCAGGTCCCGCACCTCGGCGAGCGCGATGAGCCGCTCGTCGGACGGGTTCTCGTTCGCCGCAATGTGATACAGGTACGAGTCCGGGTTCGCCGGCAGGCGGGTGCCGACGAAGTTCTTCAGCCGCCACAGGTCCAGACGCTGACCGGTGAGCGGGTGCATGTCGCGGATGTTGGTTTCCTCCGCGTACCCGGTCTCGAACGGGCGGAACGTGAAGACGTGCTCCTCGGCGCGGTCGGTGTGGCACACCGTCACCGTGACCCGGCGGGCGGAGGCGGTGATCGCACGCTCGGACAGCACCGTGTGCAGCGCCGCGGCCTGCGCGTCGGCGTCGGCGGGCGCGTCGTCCCACGCGAGATACAGGTCGATCACCAGGTTCTCGGTGCCGGGCAGGGTGCGCGCCGACTCCTCGACGACGTCCAGCGCCGCCCCGAGTTCGGCGTGCCGGGCCTCGGTGGAGATCAGGTACAGGCGGGTGCCGCGCAGATCGAAGTTGCCGGTGACGAACTGCCGGCCCCCGCGCACGTCGGACTGCACCTGCTCGAGCGTGCGGATCTTGTAGGCGCGACGGGTGATGACCTCGAGCAGCGGCCCCGGCACGGTCTCCGGCCGGGCGATCTGCTGCGCGAGCAGGTCGATGAGCGGCTCGGGCGTGGCCACGAGGGCCTCGACCCGCTGCGCGTAGTCGGCGGCGCCGGGGTTGTCGGCGAGGTGGGCGAGGCTGCCGCGCACCCCGTCGTACACCTGCTCGCGGACCTTGCGGATCACCGGCTCCTCGAAGAGGCGGTAACGCAGGTTGCGGGCCGCGTCGCCGATCACGGGGAAGCGCACCTGGGTGGCGACGATGAGCCGGTCGAGGACCTCGTTGAGTTCCTGCGAGATGCCGGCCGGTCCTTCGGTCTCCGCGAGCCAGCGCTCGAGCAGCGCCGAGACCACCGGAACCTGCGTCTCGATGCGCTGCTGCGCGAGGAACAGCCGGTAGACGGCCTCCTCGAGCTCGGGGGTGCGCTCCAGCTCGGTGACGTCGTAGTGCCGCAGCGCCTGTGCCAGCCGGGCCCGGAAGCTCTCGGGCAGGCCGCCGACCTCGACGTCGAGGGACTGCAGGTAGCCGTGGAAGTGCTCGCGGGGGCTGTGCACTCGCTCGTCGCCGGTCTCCTCGTCCTGCGTCGGACGGTTGCGCGAGAGCTCGCACACGTCGGCGAACGTGGTGAGCAGGGCCAGCTCGGCGCGCACCAGGTCGCAGTTCTCGGCGGTCTCGCCACGCAGCCGGTCGTACTCGGCGAGCAGCGTCGCGGTGCGCTTGCCCGAGACGTCGTAGCCGGTGACGAGCGCTTCGAGGGCGTCGAGCCGGGCCAGTGCGTCGGCCGCGGCGTCGCCGGTGACGACGGCGGCGGGCGCGGGGAACTGCACGCGCTCGACGGTCTCGGTGACGGTCTCCTCGGCGATCTGATCCACCCGCAGCAGCGGCGTGCCCGCGTCGACCTGCGAGTTGACCACAGCGAGGACCTCGCGGACACGGCCGGCGAACGGCGCACGCACCGCGGTCTCCATCTTCATGGACTCGAGCACCACCAGCGTCTGGCCGGCCTCGACCTCGTCGCCGGGCGCGACCGGCACGGCGACGACGACGGCGGGCGCGGGGGTGCGCACGACGCCGGCCTCGTCCTGGCTGATCTGGTGGCTGATGCCGTCGACCTCGACGAGGTAGCCGGTGGCGCCGGCGATCGAGACGACGTGGTGGCGGCGGCCGGCCAGGACGAGCCGGGACTCGAACTGCCCGAGCCGGTCGACGTCCACCTCGAGTTCGCCGTTGCCGGCGTCGACGCGGTAGCGGTGCGGGCCGACCTGCCCGACGAGCAGCTCGTACGCCTGGCCCTGGTAGCTCAGCTCGACCTTGCGGCCGACGGAGTGCCCGGCGCGGGGGCGGCCGCCGCGGGCGGAGGTGAGGAACGCGGCGCGCTCGTGGGTCTCCTCGGCGTCGTAGACGTCGACGGCCGTGGCGATCAGCGCGATGTCGGCGACGCGCGACGGACCGGTGGCGGTGCCGGCGCCGGTGCGGTCGAGCCAGCCGGTGTCGGCCGAGGCGGAGATCACCTCGTCGCGGTCGAGCAGGTCGAGCAGGAACGACTTGGTGGTGGTGCCGCCCTCGAGGACGACGGTGGTCTCGCGCAGCGCGGTGCGCAGGCGAGCCAGGGCCTCGTCGCGGTCGCGGCCCCACGCGATGATCTTGGCGACCATCGAGTCGTAGTCCGGCGGGATGACGTCGCCCTGGGCGATGCCGGTGTCGACGCGCAGGCCGGAGCCGAGCGGGAACTTGAGCAGCTGCACGGAGCCGGGGGCGGGGGCGAAGCCGTTGTCGGCGTCCTCGGCGTTGAGCCGCGCCTCGACGGCGTGGCCGAACTCGGGCGGGCAGTCGCCGGGCAGCTTCTCGCCGGACGCCACGAGGATCTGCAGCTTGACCAGGTCGATGCCGGTGGTGGCCTCGGTGATGGGGTGCTCGACCTGCAGGCGGGTGTTGACCTCGAGGAAGGTGAAGATCTTCAGGTCGGGCTGGTAGAGGTACTCGACGGTGCCGGCGCCGCAGTACCCGGCGGCGCGCACGAGGTCGGCGGAGACCGAGCGCAGGTGGTCGGCCTGCTCCTTGGTCAGCAGCGGCGAGGCCGACTCCTCGATGACCTTCTGGTTCTTGCGCTGGATGGAGCAGTCGCGCACACCCGGTGCCCACACGTTGCCGTGCGCGTCGGCGATGACCTGGACCTCGACGTGGCGGGCGTCGGTGACGAGACGCTCGATGAACACCACGGGGTCGCCGAACGAGCGCTCGGCCTCACCCTGGGTGCGCTCGAGGGCGAGCTCGAGCTCGTCCTCGGAGTACACCTTGCGGATGCCGCGGCCGCCGCCGCCGGAGCGGGCCTTGATGATCAGCGGGTAGCCGATGGCCTGCGCGTGCCGGCGGGCGTCGGCGCGGGTCTCGACCGGTCCACCCGACCACGGGGCGACCGGCACGCCGACCTTCTCGGCGAGCAGCTTGGCCTCGACCTTGTCGCCGAGCAGGCGCATGGCCTCGGCCGACGGGCCGATGAAGGTGATGTTCAGGCGGGCGCAGACCTCGGCGAAGGCGGGATCCTCGGCGACGAAGCCCCAGCCGACCCACACGGCGTCGGCCTTGGCCTCGACGAGGGCGCGCTCGAGTTCGGCGTGGTCGAGGTAGGGGGTGGCGGCCGTGGTGGACGGCCGCAGGGTGACGTCCTCGTCGGCCTGGCGGACGAACATCGCCCGCCGCTCGGCCTCCGTGTGCAGGGCGATCGTCTTGATGTCGTAGTCGTGCTCGGAGTTGAGCTCCCGGACTGCTCTGATGAGGCGTACCGCCGCCTCACCTCGGTTGACCACCGCGATCCGTTTGAACATACTCGTTGCCACCGTTCTCCAGGTTTGTGCGCGCTCGTGCGACGCTCGTCGAAGCTTCTCGCCAGTGAGTGAAGAAAGTTAACCGATGCCGAGGCCCGCGTCACGGGTTGATAACGCGAGCAAGAACATGTATCGGTCGGCTCCTCGTGTCGGCGTATGCGTGCGGACGTGTGCACCGACTGTCCCGGCGGGTGCCTGGGAGTCGGCGGACAGGCGGTCGGCCTCGTCCCGCGGACCGTCGTCGTCGACGGCCGAGTGCCCCCCGGTGGGGACGATCCTTCCGCTAACAGCATGAAGGAAACATGAGGGTTTGTCACGTTTTGTGGCCTCGCAGGCCGAGTTCGGTGGTTCCCGCGGCGTTGTTCATCGGAAGATGTTGGCGGACAGCAAATTACGGGTCGGTATTCGGACGTGACGCCGCTCCGGTCCCGTCGCACTCGCGAATACCGCCCGGTAACACCGGGCAGTAACATTAGGGCAGTTGATCTTTCGGGCGGCGGGCCGCCGGGTCTGCGAGCGCTCCCGCCTATGTGAATTGCCCAGTATCGGACCGGCATCCACGCCGCGAACGGGAGGAAACGGGCATCCGCCGGCGGCCGGTGGTCCCGTCGCACCGTCGCGGGGGGATGCGAACGGGCCGTGTTCCGCTGTGACGATTGTCACGGTCGCCGCTCGCGGGTTCGGCCGAATGTCACACCGGTTCGATCACATCGACCGGATGTCACATTCGGCCCACCGAAAGTTCACGAACCGGTGCCGTGGGTCGCCTATCGTGGCCACAGGCTTCGACAGGGGAGGACGCATGCCCGAGATCGTGCACGCACCGGCCAAGCACCTGGCCGCCGTGGAATTCCACACCGACGTGGCCCACATCGGTGAACACATCGGCGCGGCGTACGGCGCCGTCGAGCAGTACCTCACCGGCGCGGGTACGCCGCCGTCCGGCCCGGCCTTCGCGTACTACCGCAACTTCACCAAGGACGGCTTCGACGGAGCCGCCGGCTTCGAGGTCGCCACCCCGATCGAGGGCGACGGGCACGTGGTCCCGGTCGACCTGCCCGCCGGCGACGTCGCGACCGAGACCCACCTCGGCCCCTACGACACGCTCGAGCACACCTACGAGGCCCTCGCCGCCTGGGCCGCCCGGGAGGGTCACGACCTCGACCTGAGTACCGCGTGGGAGGAGTACTGGAGCCCGCCGGGCACTCCCGCCGAGGAAGTGCGCACGGTGATCTACGTACCCGTGAAGTCCTGAGGCGTATCGCGGAAGCGACCCCACGCGTCCCGGCGGCGGGAGACAATCCGCGAATGTCCCTCGTCGTCGGATTCGCGCCGTGGATCCTGTACTGGATCCTCGTCGGCAACACCGGGTTCGTGACCGCCGTGGCTGCCGCCCTCGCCCTCGCCGCCGCCGGTCCGCTCGTGCAGCGCCTGCGCGGAAAGCCGTGGCGCTCCCTCGACGTCGGCACCGTCGTCGTCTTCGCGCTGCTGCTCGTCGCCACCCTCACCCTCGACGACGCCGTCCTCGAACGCTGGCTGCAACCGATCGGCAATCTCGGACTGCTGCTCGTCGTCCTCGTCGGCATCCTCGCCGGACGGCCCTTCGTGCGCGAATATGCTGTCGAGACAGTCGATCCCGCGACCGCGGCCTCCGGCGGATTCAGATACATCACCACCGCGATGACGTGGATGTGGGCCGCCGCCTTCGCCGTGATGACCGTATCCTCGCTGATCCCACCGATCGTCGACGGAGACGCCACCGTCCGCGACGAGACCGACGCGCTGTCCGTCGTCGGGTACTGGGTGGTCCCGTTCGTCGTCCTGGGCGCGGCGGGGCTGGTCTCGGCCCTGTTCCCCAAGTGGTTCGACACGAACTCCGCGCTCGCCGCCTCCGCCAACCCGCACCCCGAACCCGAATCCCCGGCCGCACCACCGCCGGACCTCGACTCGGCCCGCGTCCACCTCGTCGCACCGCGGCAGTCCCGGCACGACGAACCGTTCCGTCTCACCGTCGCCGGATCGCGGCCCGACGCGACGATCACCGTCACCGCAGAGGGCACCGACATGTTCGGCGCCCGCTGGCGGTCCAGCCGAACCTACGACGGAAGTGTCGACGTGGTCGACGAACCGTTGTGGGACATGCGGTTCGACGAACCCGACCGCGTACCCGACCTGTTCGTCCCGCCACCCGGCCGGTGGCCGGTCACACTCACCGTCACCGAAGGACCCCACACCGCGCGCCGCACGGTGATCCGCGCCGACGCCGCGCCGGGAGTGACCGTCGAGGACGTCGACATCGACGGCCGCCCCGGTCTGCTCGCCCGTCCGGACGGCCCGACACCGCCCCGCGGATGGTCGGCGGTGCTGTGCGTCGGCGGCTCCGAGGGCGGCGTCGACTCCCAGCGCGCCACCATCGCCGTCCTCGCCTCGCACGGCCACCTCGCCCTCGCCTACTCGTGGCTCGACGAGAACTCCGAGGTGGCCGAGGTACCGCTCGAACGCTTCACCGGCGCGCTGCGCCACCTCGCCGGCCTGCCCGAGATCGGCAGCGTCGCCGCCATCGGCATCTCCCGGGGAGCCGAGGGGCTCCTCGCCGCCGTCGCCGCCGACAGGACGCCACTGCGGGCGCTGGTGCTGATCAGTCCCAGCTCCGTCGCGTGGCAGGGACTCGGGCCGGACGGCGAGATCCCGGACACCCCGGCGTGGACCCTCGGCGGCGAGGCCCGGCCCTGGGCGCCGCTGCCCAGCTCCGCGCTGATGCCGCAGATGATCCGCAACGCCTGGCGCGCCGGCCGCGACGTCGCCCGGCACCGGCCGTCGCTGCTGCGCCTGGCCGACGCCTACCGCGCGGGACTGCGCGACGCACCCGACCCCGCCCACCTGCGGGCCGAGAAGGTCGACGCCCCGATCCTGTGCATCACCGGCACCGACGACCAGCTGTGGCCGTCCACCGACATGGCGGGCGCACTGCTCGCCCGCCGCGGCGACGGCCGCGACCGGCACCTGTCCGTCGAGGACGCCGGCCACCTCATCCGTCTCGGCATGTTCCCCGGCGACGCCCAGTGGACCGGCGGCATCGCCTTCGGCGGCACCCCGGCCGGGCAGGGCCGGGCCCAGCGCGCCGCGGTCGACGCCGTCACCGAATTCCTCGCCTGACCGGCGCCCCCGCCGCGCCACCCGGATTTCTGGAACAGTGGAAAGGTCCGGACACCACGAGGAGGCCCCGATGTCCGACGCCCCACAGTTCCCGGTCGGGTTCGAACCGGCCGAGCAGCGCCGCGAGCGCATGGCCGCGCAGGTGCGCCGCTGGTGCGAGCAGCACCGGCTCGACGGCCGGCACGCCCCGCTGTCGGACGCGGCCGCCCTCTGCCTGGCCGCCGGCCGCCTCGACGACGAGACCCGCGACATCCTGGCCCGGCGCCGCCGGATCGGCCGCGGCCTGCCCACCCTCGGCGGGTTCGGCGCGCTGCGGCACCTCACGGACGAGCACGCGCGCCTCACCGCGCGGGCCGCCGACCTGCGCCCCGGGGCCGCCCGGCTGGTGTTCGAATACCGGGCGGGCGAGCTCGCCAAGCGGCTGCGCAACGCCCACTACACGCTCACCGTCTCCGGCCGGCACTACGCGCAGGGCGTGCGGGCCGTGCGGCGGGAACGACGCGACGGGGTGCACCTCGACCCGCACCAGCGCGACGCCCTGTTCGCGGCGCTGCAGCACACACCCGCGCCCGTCCCCGAGAAGATGGCCGATCAGGTGCGTGGCGCCGTGCTCGGCGTGGCCGTGGACCGCGTGACGCGCTGGTCCGACGGCACCGCCGCGGCCGCCGCGGGACGCCGCGCCGCCGACGCCCTCGGCCGGCAGGTGCCCGGCGACGACGACCACTTCGTCGACCGGTACGACACGCTGCTCTTCCTCGCCGGCACCCTCTACGACCGCATCGAAGGTTCCGTCGCGTGGCGGTCCGAGCATCTCGCGGTGCAACGGTCCCAGCTCGATCTCGCCGACGAGCTGACCCAGATCGCCGTCGACGCCGTCACACTGCGCGGTCTGCTCGCCGAACTCGCCGACGCCCGCCGCGCGGCGCCGTCCGCACGCGCGGCCGTCGACGCGCGCATCGCCGCCCTCGAACCGGTGTGGGACCAGCTACTCGACCGGGTGGCGGCCCTGGCGCGCATCGGCGAGCTGCTCACCGTCGCCGAGATGCAGCTACGCACCGCCGAGGTCGAGGCCCGCACCGCCAGCCTCGACGAGCGGATCGACTCCCTCATCGGCCGCTCGGGTGCGCGGGAGCTCTCGGCCGACAACACCCACTTCGTCGGCGACCAGTTCGGGATCGCCGCGGAGCTGATGGGTTCGCTGCGGTCGGAGCTGCACGGCGACATCGCGGAGCTCACCGCGCGGGAGTAGACCGCCGGATTGTCAGCGGTCACAGCCCTTCCCGTCGACCGTTCCGACGTGGCCCGACGGCCCTGCTCCTTGCGCGCCCGGTGCTGTAGCTTTCACGCGTTCTCGGGCGAAATCGATTGGGGGTGACCGGTGCTGCGCAGGGCGTGGAGGTCGACGGTGCCGGCGTACGCGGCGGGGATCGCCCTGGTGGCGACGATGTTCGTCGTCGCCGGATGCGGTGGGGCCGCCGACACGGTCCGGGTGCAGGACGACCCGATCCTCGAAGCGGAGTTCGACACGGTCCTGCTGAGCGGCGAACCCCGCACCCTGGCCGCCGTCGCCGTCGGCGCCGGGCTGCCGCCGGGGTCGTGGGACCGCATGTACCGCTTCTCGATGCCCCTGTTGATGAGCTCGATCAACCGGGACCTCGGCCTGACCGGCACCGTGTGGGAGAACCTCCCGCAGACCACGGGGCAGGGTCTGTTCGTCTTCATGTCCGACGGCGCCGTCGTGCGCGCCGCTGTCGACCGCGCACCCGTCGTCGAGGTCGACGGCTACGGCACCCCCGACGCCCTGGTCGAACCGGACCCGGGCGCCGACCGGCTCACGATCGTCCCCGGCCACTGAGCCACGCGGCGACGATGTGACATCCCGTCACCCGACAGAGGTCCAACGGCCCGTTCCGAACCCGCCCGAACGATGGGACGCTGAAACCGGCACCCACCGATCGGCGAAAGGGCCGAACCAATGAAGGCACTGGTGTTCCACGGTCCGGGCAAACGCTCCTGGGAGGACGTCCCCGACCCCCGAATCACGGACCCCACCGACGCGATCGTCCGCGTCGACGCGGTCACCATCTGCGGCACCGACCTGCACATCCTCGGCGGCGACGTCCCCGAGGTCACCGACGGGCGCATCCTCGGCCACGAGGCCGTCGGCACCGTCGTCGAGGTCGGGCCGAGCGTGCAGAACCTCGCACCCGGCGACCGGGTCCTCGTCTCGTGCATCACCTCGTGCGGCCGCTGCCGCTTCTGCCGCGAGGGCCGCTACGGCCAGTGCCTCGGCGGCGGCGGCTGGATCCTCGGCCATCTCGTCGACGGCACCCAGGCCGAACTCGTGCGAGTGCCGTTCGCCGACAACTCGACCCACCGTGTGCCCGAGGGGGTGAGCGACGAGCAGATGCTCATGCTCGCCGACATCCTGCCCACCTCCTACGAGGTCGGCGTGCTCAACGGATGCGTGCGTCCCGCCGACGTCGTCGTCATCGTCGGTGCCGGCCCGATCGGCCTCGCCGCGATCCTCGCCACCCGGCTGCTGAGCCCGAGCCACGTCGTCGCGGTCGACCTCGCCGACAGCCGGCTCGAGGCGGCCCGCGAACTCGGCGCCGACCTGGCTCTCAACCCCGGCCGCGACGACGTCGCCGCCGTCGTCCGCGACCTCACGGACGGTCTCGGCGCCGACGTCACCATGGAGGCCGTCGGCTTCCCGGCGACGTTCGAGCAGGCCGTCGAGCTGGTGCGGCCGGGCGGCCACGTCGCCAACATCGGCGTCCACGGAGCGCCGGCCACGCTGCACCTCGAGAGCATCTGGATCAAGGACCTCACCATCACCACCGGGCTCGTCGACACGCATTCGACCCCGACGCTGATCGGTCTGGTCCGCAGCGGCAAGCTCGACACCTCGCCGATGATCACCCACCGGTTCACCCTCGACGAGTTCGAGGAGGCCTACGACGTGTTCGGCCGGGCCGCCGAGACCGGTGCGCTCAAGGTGCTGCTGACGGCGAAGCCGGGAGACTGATGGGGCGGCTGCGCTCGCTGTCCGATTCGGTGGGTGGTGCTCTGCTCATCGCGTTCCACCTGCTCACCACCCGGCCCTTGCGGCGGTGGCGCACCACCTGGGGCGCCACCGCCGAGGAGCTGGCCGCGCAGTACCCGGGCGACGACCTGGTCCCCGCACCGGACTGGGGCTTCACCCGCGCCGTCACGGTCGACGCGCCGCCGGAGCGGGTGTGGCCGTGGATCGTGCAGATCGGCCAGGGCCGCGGCGGCTTCTACAGCTACGAGGGCCTCGAGAACCTCATCGGCTGCCGCATCACGAACGCGACCGAGATCGTCCCGGACCTGCAGCATCTCGCCGTCGGCGACCCGATCCGTCAGCACCCGAAGGCTCCGCCGCTCACCGTCGCGTTGCTCGAACCGGACCGCGCACTCGTCCTGCACGGCGCGACGGAAGAGACCGGCGACGCGTTCCTGTGGTCGTTCCACCTGCATCCGGGTCCGGACGGCGGCACCCGCCTGGTCGAACACGGCCGGGGACGCCACGGTCCGTCGCGCGGGAGCCGGCTCGCGTTCGGCCCGACGCTGATGGAACCGATCACATTCGTCATGGGGCGGAAGATGCTGCGCACCATCGCATACCTGGCCTGGTGAGCCCTGCAGTTATTCGTGCGGTGCCGCGAGGCCGAGTTCGGCTGCGGCGGAAGTGAAGTCCGGGTCGAAGAGCAGAAAGCTCAGCAGGTCGCCGTGGTCCTCGCGGGTTCCTCCCACGAGTCGGCCCAGCACCGACAGCCAGGGATGGCGCAGACCGCTCACCCCCGCCCCTTTCTCGCGGTAGATGTCGTAGGCGAGCCGGCCGAGGTCGTAGGCCTGCTTGAGCGACGGACCCGCGAACCGCACCCCGATCTCCCGATCCGAGGTCACCTCCGCGCTGTCCACGCCGGCTGCACGGATGCGCATCAGCCGGTCGTTGCGGACCTCGAGCTGGTGCAGGTCCTCGATCATGCGGTCCGAGAGGACGGCGCGCAGGACCAGTGCGGCGGCACCGAACACGTCGGGCGGCTCGTCGTCGCCGGACGCGAGTTCGGCGGCAGGCCGTTCGATCCAGTGCCGCGGCTGGGTCGCGACGACTCCGAGGGTGTCCGCGCCGAGGGCGAGAGCCGGCTTCAACGGGGTGTTGAGCTGCAGACCGCCGTCGACGTACCAGCCCGCCCACGCCGCCGGTTCGGTGACCCGGACGGGCCGGAACAGCACCGGCACCGCCGCCGACGCCAGCACGTGCTCGACGGACAGTTCCGTCTCGACGTAGCTGATGTTGCGATGTTCGTCGTAGTCGGGCAGCGGCACCGACGGGTGCTTCTCGACGAAGACCACGGTGCCGCGGGTGGCGACCGAGGTCGCCGTCACCGCGACCGCCCCGACGGCCCCGCTGCGGATGTTGGCGTGCAGGTCCTCCCAGCAGATGAGAGATGCCAGCATGTCGTGCATGCGTTCGGTGTCGAGAAGGCTCGGCAGCGTGACGTCCAGGCCGGCGGCCTGAGCGAGGTAACGCAGGCCGGTGCCGACCAACGTGCCGACGGGTCCGAAGACGTCGTCCAGTCCCACCGTCGACCACAGGCTCACGATCTTGTGGGTGGCGGACTTGCACCCGTCCCCGGCGAAGGCGGCCAGTCCGACGACGTTCAGCGCGCCGGCGCTGGTTCCCACCAGAATCGGAGGACGCTCCGACCGCGGCAGGTGGGGCAGCAGCGACGCGATCGCCCCGGCCTCGTACGCCCCCCGGGCGCCCGCGCCGGACACCACCAGCCCTACGGTTTCGCTCACGGTCGTCCCCCTCACGACGAGCACGTGCAGATATCGGAGAACGATACGCGCCGGTACTGCGCCCGAGGCGTGATCCGTCGGGGCCGGCTGTCGATCGCCTGCGTGTCGGTGTCCTGCCGCCGGGCGGGGGTGGCCGAGACTGGGCCTGTGTCCGACAACGGTGGTGTGGAAGCGGTGGTGTTCGACCTGGACGGGGTGCTGATCGACTCCGAGCCACTGTGGGAACAGGTGCGCCGGCAGGTCGTGGCCGAGTACGGAGGTCGCTGGACCGACGAGGCGCAGAGCCGCTTGATGGGCATGAGCACCCCGGAGTGGGCGCGGTATCTCAGCGACGGTCTCGGTGTCGATCTTCCGCCCGACGACGTGGCGGCACTGGTCATCGAGCGTATGGGCGCCGGCTACGCCGAGCGGCTGCCGCTGATTCCCGGTGCGGTCGAGGCGGTGCGCACGATGGCGGCGCGGTGGCCGCTCGGCCTGGCCAGCTCGTCCCCGCAGGCTCTGATCGAGGCCGTGCTCGACGCCGCGGCACTGGGGGATGCGTTCGCGGTGGCGCTGTCCACCGAAGGTGTGGCGCGGGGAAAGCCGGCCCCCGACGTCTACCTCACCGTCGCCGAGCGACTCGGGACGAACCCGGCTCGGTGTGCGGCGGTGGAGGATTCCAGCAACGGGCTGCGGTCGGCGGCGGCGGCCGGCATGCGGGTGATCGCGATACCCCATCCCCGGTACCCACCCGACCCGGATGCGCTCGCCCTCGCCGGGCTGGTGCTGCCCGGCCTGGACGGTCTCACCCCGGCCGCGGTAGCAGCGATGAGGTGAGGGACTGAGGCCGGAGCCGGTGTCCTCTACGCCGGCGGGCTCGGCGCAACGCCGACCGGCTGGCCCGAAACACGTTCGGGGAGAACGGAAGCAGGATTCGGGACCGCGCAGGGTGCGAATAGTGCGGCCCGGAACAGGTTGTCGGCGACGCACTCTCCGTCGACACCGGCGGGGACGGAACCGGCGACGAGACCACGGACCTCCCGGTACAGCGCGGTGGTGTGTTCGACGGCGAGCTGCACCGCGAGCTGGTGATACGTCGTGCCGGGATACCCGGGGACCGGCTCACGCCCGCGCAGCGTGCCCGGATCGTCCTTGTTCAGGGTCAGGTGACACTCCTCGAACGGGGCAGGCGGGGCGGGCGGGCCCTCGCTCGGCGGCACGGACGACCCGGCCGGGGGAGAGGGCGGTCCGCTCGGGCAGCCGTCGAGACCGTTCGCCGCGGTCAGCTCGAAGAACCCGGTGTGCAGGCCGGCCGGAAGAGCGGCAGGATCGCACGTCGGGAAGAGCGGAGCGAGCCCCGGCGCCCGGTTCGCCGCGACGGCCAGCTCGACCCAGTTCGAGTGGGAGTAGAAGTCGGCGAGTGCGTGCGTCAGGCCGCCGAAGGCGCTGCGGGCTCCGAATCCGTTCGCGGTGGTGCGGAACTCCGGCGGGCCGGCCGGTTGCGCGCCGGCGATCACGGCGGGCACGAAGAAGTTCCACGCGTCCCGGGCACGGTCGCAGACGTCCGCCGGCCGTGCGGCGTTGTCGAAGTGCCGGAAGGCGTCGCCCTGGAACAGGTCGCTGCCTTCGTTGCCGGTGCCGGTGAGGAGACTCCCGGTGATCTCGGCGAGCGCCGGCTCGTCGACGCCCCCGTC
Organism: Rhodococcus sp. NS-SX18; assembly: GCF_057367935.1. Taxonomy (NCBI): domain Bacteria; kingdom Bacillati; phylum Actinomycetota; class Actinomycetes; order Mycobacteriales; family Nocardiaceae; genus Rhodococcus; species Rhodococcus sp. NS-SX18. The sequence goes on from NZ_CM170633.1 coordinate 1,777,028, forward strand.
GGCGGTGGCCGGGGGCAGCGCTGCGCGCAGGATGCTCCCGTGGATGTCGGGCGCGAAGGCCGGGGCGTTCGGCGGCATCGACACGGACAGGAGTGCGGCGGCGGCAACCGTCACGATCGCCGACAGACCGGGGCGGGGAAGCAGTGTCATGGGTACTCCGTGGTGGTGGTCTCCTCCGAATATCCCCCCCGGCGGCGATCGTCGCCGGGAATTCGGGATCATCGCAGAGCCTGCCCGGCCGGCACCCCGAACGGCCGCACGAGCACGGCACCCCAGTCCCGCCACGGCGGACAGGGTGGGGGAGGCCGGCCGTTCAGGAAGCGGATGGTCGCGTCCTCGAAGGCCGCCGACTTGGGCAGGTACGGGTGGGCGACGCGGGCGGGACACTCGTTGCGCTCGACGTCGAGCTCCCGACCGTCCGGCATCAGCGGCAGATCGGTGGCCGAGGGCAGGCTCGAGGCCCGCACCTCCCCGGGAAGCGGCCTAGCGAGGACGGATTCCGCGGCTCCCGCCGTGCCGAGCAGTTCCCGCGCGGCCGGAGTTTCCGGATCGAAGTGGAACCGGACGAGGTCGGTGGCCGGTGCGGCGAGGCGCAGCAGGTCGGCGAAGACGCGGCCGGGCTGGTTCACGCCGGGCGGCGGGTAGCCGGTCGGGGTGCTCGGAAACGGGCCGACGAGCAGCAAGGCGTCGACCTCGACCCGCCCGGTGGCGACGGCCTCCCACACCACCCACACCGCGTGCGAATGCGCGGCCACCACCAGCGGACGGGGCAGCCCGGACGCCTGCTCGACGAACAGATCGACCTGTTCCTGGAACGGCCGCTGGGTGTCGCTCGGCCCGTAGGGGGCGCCCGTGCGGATCGGGCACGTCGCGTCGCGCTGCGGCTGCCCGTCGCCCGGCCCGGCGTAGGAGAAGTAGTACACCTGCTCGCAGGTGTAGCCGAGGCGGTGAATGTCCGTCGCGTGGATCGCGCCCCGGCCCGACGCCGAATTGATCCCCGACAGGATCAGCAGTGAACCCGGCTGCGGCGGGCCGGGTTCCGGCTCCTCATACCCGCGGGTCGCGACGAACACGATCGATGCGGCGACCAGCGCCGCGACGAACGCACTCAGGGCCGTCCCGGGCCGGCGCAGCGCCGGGCGGTGCATCGCCCGGATCGCCAGGCCGGTCGCGACGGCCGAGACCGGGACGAGCGGCACCGTCAGGGCAGGGATCCCTTCGGCCACCGCGCCCAGCGCCAGGACCACCGCGCAGTACGGCACCAGCACCTCGACGCGCAGCCCCCGCCGCCAGGTCAGTGCGAGCGCCGCCCGCAGCCGTACGGTGCCCTGCCACGGAACCGGACCGAGCGTCAGCACCAGCACCCCGACCAGTGCGACGGCCGGCCAGAACAGCCGGGAGTACAGGACGGCGTAGGCGGTGGCGTCGGCGAACGCCGCCAGCAGCACCGGGCCGAACGCGACCGTGTAGAACAGGGCCGCGAACCGCAGGCGGCGGGCATCGAGACCGCCCAGCAGCCACGCCATGAGCGCGACCCGCGCTGCGGCCACCGCGGCGAGCAACACCAGGAACATCGGCCACGACGGCGCCCGCGACAGCAGGAGCCGCAGGTCGGCGAACTGGTCCAGCGGGGGGAGCGCCACCAGGTGAATCAGCCCCGGCCACGTCGGGACCGCGTTCGTCGCCGCGAGCAGCACGACGAGCGCCGCCGCGGCCGCGAGTGGCCACCAGCGCCTCCACTGTCCCTCGCGCACGCGGCCTCCCGTCGCCGACTGCCTCGAATCTAGGGGGTGCGCGGGTGCCCGGCGCCGGATTCGTCCGGGTCCCGGTGTACTTTGCTGAGCGAACGAGTAGCGAGGGGGTGTGGTGTGGCGCGGGTGATCGCGACGATCAATCTGAAGGGCGGCGTCGGCAAGACCACGACGACGGCGGCCCTGGCGGAATTCATGTCCGCCGAGTTCGGGCAGCGGGTGCTGCTGATCGACCTGGACCCGCAGACCAACCTCACGACGATGATGATCGGGGAAGAGCGCTGGCAGGAGCTGAACCAGCTCGATCGCACCCTCGCCACGCTGTTCCGCGGCGCCGTCGACCCCGACGCCCCCGTCTTCGACATCGAGAAGGCCCTCCAGCGGAACGTCTCACCCGTGCGCGCCGTGAAGAACGTCGACCTGCTCGCCTCGTCGCTGGATCTGATGGACATCCAGGAGGGACTGAGCCACCAGCAGTACGCCGACCCGAAGTCCACCCGGCCCCTCGAGGTGCTGCTGCACGCGATCACCCCGATCGCCGACCGGTACGACTACATCCTCGTCGACTGCCCGCCCAACCTCGGCATGCTCACCCAGAACGGCCTGCGGCTCGCGAACGGCTACCTCGTCCCCACCATCCCGGACATCCTGTCGACCTACGGCATTCCCCAGCTGCAGACCAGGGTCCGGGCATTCGCCGACCGGACGGGGCACCCCATCCGTGAGATCGGGCTCGTCATCACCAAGTACCGCAGTGCGTCGAACCTGCACCGCAGCATCATCGAACAGTTGCAGCGCGACGAGCGGATCGCGAACGTCGTGCCGGCGTGGATCCCCGAGGCCAACCAGATCGCGCAGTCCGCGGAGTTCGTCCCGTACGGCACCCTCAAACGCAAGTACGGCAACTCCGGGCAGTTCGACGCCCTGCGCATGCTGACCGAGGACGTCCTGATGAACGCGCAGGTGCTGCTGTGACCGGCCCCGTCGACCGCGACGCGGCGCGCCTGCGCCTGCAGATCGGGGAGGCGAGCGCCGCGCTGCTGCGACTACAGGGCGCGAGCCCCGCCGCCGCGACCGCCCTCGTGCGTCTGGTGCAGGTGATCGCCGACGAGGCCGCCCGCACCCCGCGGTTCGCGCATGCTCTCGCCTCGGCGCTCGCCGCGACGGGAGAGACGCCGACGCCCGCGGCCCCGGCACCGCGGAAGGCCCCCGCCGCGCGGCGCGGCAAACGCGCCCCGGGGCCCTTCGATCCGTTCGCCGCGTTCCGCGACGGCGGCGAGACCGGCCTGCGCGAGAAGCTCGCGCCCCTCGACGTCGAGCAGCTCAAGGACATCGTCACCGAGCACGCGATGGACTACGACCGCCTCGCCATGCGCTGGCGCACGCCGAAGAAGTTGCAGGACAGGATCGTCGAACGGGTCAAGGCGCTCACGACCAAGGGCGACGCCTTCCGCTGACGCAACCGGGCAGGGGAGCGGTCCCGGTCAGGGCGTCCGGGTCCGTCGGTCGACTTCCTTCTCGACGGCGAGGGCCAGGTCGTGCACGACCCGGGAGTGCCATTGCTTGTGCGCCGCGAGGTCCGCGGCGAGCGCATGGCAGTCCGGGCATTCCTGGGCGGCGCTGTTCTGCTGGGTGTGCTCCATGGTGTTGCACCTCCTGGAAGAGATATCCGCCTCCACCGTGGCACGGATGCGGGACGTAGTCCACGGCTGTCTGCCTGCCGGACGATGTGCCGGGGCCTGCACTCCTTGTGGCGTGCTTGCACCCGTTGTGGCGGGACGGAGGGGATGCAAGGTGCGCAGTACGGGTGCAAGCTCCGGGGACAGGCAGCGGATACCGTGACGTTCGTGAAGACGGTAGGGGTCGACCTCGCGGCCGAACCGGCGAAGACGGCGGTCGCCACCCTCGCGTGGGAGCACGGATCCGCGACGGTGCAGGAGTTGCGGCTCGGCGCGACCGACCCGGAGATCGTGGCCGCGATCGCCGCGGCGGAACGCAGCGGGATCGACGCGCCCTTCGGCTGGCCGGACGCGTTCGTCGAGTTCGTCGGTGCGCACCACCGCCTCGAGTACTCGCGCGAACGCGCCCTGAGCAGCCGGCCCGGACGGCTGCCGCTGGTGCGACGATCGACCGACCGCGTGGTGCATGCCCGGACCGGGATCGTCCCGCTGAGCGTGTCCGCGGATCTCATCGCCCACGTGGCGCTCCGGTGCGCCGGCCTGCTCGCGGAACTCGACGCCGGGGGAGTGGATGTCGACCGCGTCGACGGCGCGGTTGTCGAGGCGTATCCCGCTGCCGCGCTGCAGGTCTGGGGGCTTCCGCACAAGGGGTACAAGAGTGCGAAGAACCGCGAGGTGCGGGCCGCCTCGATGGTCGCGCTGGAAGAGGCCCTGCCGGGACTGACGCTCGGCGGCTTCCGGGACCTGTGCGTCGACTCCGACGACGCGTTCGATGCGGTCGTCGCCGGCCTCGTCGCCCGGGCGGCAGCCCTCGGCAGAACCGCCCGGCCCGATGCGACGCAGCACGCCGTCGCGGTGAGGGAGGGCTGGATTCACCTGCCGGTGTGCGGAATCGGCGAACTGCTCTGAGGTGACCGGACCCGCGGCGGCGCGCCGGTACGCTGCAGGCAACGGGAGGAGCCGCATGGACCCGGTGATCCGGATATCCGACGAGGTGCGCGACGCTGTCGCGGCCCGCCGGCCGGTGGTGGCCCTGGAATCGACGATCTTCACCCATGGTCTGCCGCGCCCGCGCAACCTCGAAGTGGCGCTCGAGGCGGAGACGCGGTTGCGGAAGGCGGACGCCGTCCCCGCCACCATCGGTGTGTTCCGCGGTGTAGCCACGGTCGGACTGTCCACCGACGAGATCACCGAACTCGCCACGGCACAGACCGTGACGAAACTGAGCGTCCGCGACCTGCCGATCGCCGTCGCGCGACGACTGTCCGGCGGCACCACCGTCGCCGCGACGGCGCTGCTCGCGCACCGCGCCGGTGTCGAGATCTTCGCGACGGGCGGGCTGGGCGGCGTGCACCGCGGCGCACAGAGCACCTTCGACGAATCCGCCGACCTCGTCGCCCTGTCCACCGTGCCGATCCTCGTCGTCAGCGCCGGCGTCAAGTCCATCCTCGACATCCCGGCCACCCTCGAACGGCTCGAAACCCTCGGCATCCCCGTCGTCGGCTACCGCACCCGAACCTTCCCCGGCTTCTACATCCGCGACAGCGGCTGCCCCCTCGAGTATTCCGTGGACTCGCCGGCGGAGGTCGCCGACCTGATCCGCGCCCGGGACGCGTTGGGGTTGAAAGCCGGTATCCTGCTTGCCAATCCAGTCTCGGAGGGCGCCCAGCTCGACCCCGGTCTGCACGCGCGGGTGCTGCACGAGGCGGAGGAGCGTGCCGCGGCGGCCGGAGTCGCCGGCAAGGACACCACGCCGTTCCTGCTCGACCACTTCCACCGCGCCACCGGCGGCCGCAGCCTCGACGTCAACGTCGAGGTGTACCGCGGCAACGTCACGCTCGGCGGTGCCGTCGCGACGGCGCTCGCCGGCAGTTCGCCCTGACGCCCGCCGCAGCGGTGCGTCTTTTGGGCGGCCAGGGCAGCCCAAAGGATGCACCGCACCTTCGGGCGGCGGTCATCCGCGCCGCTTGTTCCACTCGATCGCCGGGCACGTGTCCATCACCATCGCCACCCCGGCCTCGGTGGTGCGCGCGAACGCGGCCTCGTCGATCACCCCGAGCTGGAACCACACGCCCTTCGCACCGACTGCGACGGCCTGGTCGGCGAACTCGCCCGCCGACTCCGACCGGCGGAACACATCGACCACCTCGACCGGGAACGGCACGTCCGCGAGTGTCGCGTAGCCCTGCTCGCCGAGCACCGTCGGCGCCTTCGGATGAATGGGGATGATCCGTTTACCGCGCTCCTGGAGCAGCCGCGCGATCCGGTACGCGGTGCGGTCCGGGTTGCCGGAGAGCCCGACCACCGCCCAGGTGTCGCAGTCGTCGAGCATCAGGTTCACGGCCTTCGGGTCCTGCCACGAGGTGCTCATGTCGGCAAAATTACTCTTCGCCGGTGCGGCGCGAGGGTCGCCGCGGCACCCGGCCCGACCCACCGGAGGCCGACGCGTTCCGAGGCCGCCGAACCGGTACACGTACTGTGGGTGCAGAAACTCGAGTCGTGCCGCGTGGACCCGTCGCAACACAGCTCACCGACGCGCGCGGGGCGCAAGCACAGAAATGGACGCAGTCGAGTGCACGACACTGCCGGTCGAGGGATCCAAGCCTTCATCTCCGAGGTCATCCAGCGCGGGGGCCGCGCCGAGCGGCTCGAGCACCTGCCGCGCAACCCGGTCCAGGTGTGGGGCGTCGACGGGGACAGCTGCATCGTGCGCGTCCGCACCAAGATCGACGGGGACTGGCAGGCCCGACGGCAGGACGCCCTGCCCGACACCGACGACACCGGCTCGCAGTTCTGGGTGTTCGTCGACCTGGGCAGCGACCCGGCCGAGTACTTCGTGCTGCCCTCCGACGAGGTCGCGGCGGGCATCGCCGCCGAGGTCGACCTGTGGATGGCCGACGGCCCCGGCCGGACGCTCACCGGCAGCCATGCCGTCCCCCTCAGCAGCGTCGCCCACGGCAAGGACCGCTGGGACCTGCTCGGCCTGACACCCGCCAAGGACACCACCCGCTACACCGACGACGACGCGGCGGAGGCCGAGCAGGAGCGGCGTGCCCGCAACCGCGCCCGTAAGACGAACGCCGGTAAGGCGCGCGAGGTGGCCGAGCCCGAGGTCGTCGAGGATCTGCGGCTGCCGGTCGTCGCCGACCGGGACGGCTACCGCGTCAAGGGACGGTTCGACCCCGTCACCCGCGCCCTCGAGATCACCGCCGGCCCGATGGAAGGCCGACGGTTTCCCGACCCGACGACCGCCGCGATCGCCATCGCCAGCTACCTCAGCGGCGACACCGAGACCTGCGACGGCGACACCTTCTGGCGCCTCGACCAGCCCGAATCGACGCCGCTGGGGCTGCACCTCGGCTGACGGCACCCGACGTTCGCGTCCCGTTCGCCGACGCGTCGACTCCGGGGTGTCCGAGGGCAACCTCGACCCGTTCGACTATCGTCATACTCGACGTGTGCCCCTGAGCACGTCGACGAACGGAAGCGAGACATCATGGGCAGCCCTCGTGGGGCCGAGCGAATAGCCGAATACCCGAGGCCGTCGCACACCCTGCTGCACATCACCGACACCCATCTCGTCGGCGGCGACGAGCTGCTCTACGGCACGGTCGACGCCGACGCCCGGGTGCAGCAGATCCTCGCCGACATCCGCGCCTCCGGGGTGCAGCCCGACGCGCTCGTGTTCACCGGCGATCTCGCCGACCGCGGCCAGCCCGACGCCTATTCGAAGCTGCGCGGCCTCGTCGAGCCCGTCGCGGAGGCGCTCGGCGCGCAGATCGTGTGGGCCATGGGCAACCACGACGACCGCGCCGCCTTCCGGGAGCTGTTGCTCGACCAGGCGCCGTCCACAGGGCCCGTCGACCGCGTCTACCGCATCAACGGCCTGCGCATCATCACCCTCGACACCTCGGTGCCCGGCTTCCACCACGGCGAGGTCTCGCCGGAACAGCTGAGGTGGCTGGCACGAGAACTCGAGACGTCGGCGCCCTTCGGGACCATCCTCGCCATGCACCACCCGCCGGTGCCCAGCGTGTTCGACCAGGCCGTGCTCGTCGAACTGCGCGACCAGGCCGGCCTCGCCGAGGTGCTGCGCGACACCGACGTGCGCACCATCCTCGCCGGGCACCTGCACTACACCACGACGGCGACCTTCGCGGGCATCCCCGTGTCGGTGGCCTCGTCGACCTGCTACACCCAGGACCTCAACGTTCCGGCCGGGTGCCAGCGCGGTCACGACGGCGCCCAGGGCTTCAACCTCGTGCACGTCTACCCGGACACCATCGTGCACTCGGTGGTCCCGACCGGCAGCTACGCCACCGCCGGCCGGCCACACACCGCGGAGGACACCGCGCAGCGGCTCGCCGAGGCCGGGATCCGCATTCCGGAGAACCCCGACGTCACCGTCCGCGTCTAGGAGACGGACGAATCGGACAGCGCGCGGGGTGTGCGTCGTCTAGGCTCCGCGCATGACATCGATCCCGGTGAATGTCGACAACTTCGTTCGAGCAGAGACCGACCGGATGTTCCTCGATCTCCAGCGGGACGCCGGGGGCGTCAACATGCTGAGTCACAACCGGGAGCCCGCCGCCGTCGAGCACCAGACGGTGATCCGGATGAACCGCGACACCCTCTACAGCTTTGCGGTCGTCGACGTCTCCCAGGGCGCGACGCTCACCATCCCCGAGAGCGGTCGACGGTACGTGTCGGCGATGGTCGTCGACCAGGACCACCACGTCGACCGGATCCTCCACGAACCGGGAGAGCACCGGCTCGCCGCCGACGAGTTCCCGACCCCGTACGTCGGGATCGCGGTGCGGATCCTCGTCGATCCCTCCGACCCGGACGACGTGCAGGCCGTGGCCGCGCTCCAGGACCGATTCCGTCTCGACGCCGGCTCGTCGACGCCGTTCACGGCGCCCGACTACGACCGGGCGAGCCTCGACGCGACGCGGGACGCGCTCCTGGCGCTGGCACGAGGGCTGACCGGCTTCGACCGGATGTTCGGTGCCCGGGGTGAAGTCGACCCGGTCCGGCACCTGATCGGCACCGCCGCCGGCTGGGGTGGCCTGCCGACCACGGAGGCCGCCTACATCGGCGTCGATCCGGGACTGCCGGTCGGCGAGTACGAGCTGACCGTCCGCGATGTGCCCGTCGACGGATTCTGGTCCGTCTCCGTCTACAACGCGCAGGGCTTCTTCGAACCGAACGAACAGAATGCATACAGCGTCAACAACATCACGGGTGTGCCCGACGCGGACGGCTCGATCACCGTCCGGTTCGGCGATGCGTCCCGGGCCAACTGCCTGCCCATCACCGAGGGCTGGAACTACCTCGTCCGCCTGTACCGCCCGCGCCCGGAAGTCCTCGACGGACGCTGGACATTTCCCACCCTCTCGAACGGGCGGTGAGCGGATTCGCGTTCCACCCGGCCGGGCCGCCCTGCGAGAAGCGGGACGGCCCGGTCGGGTGCTACGCCGTGCGGGTCAGGACCGTCCCGGGTAGTCCGTCTCCCACGGTGCCGGGATCGGGTAGTACCGCTCCAGGAATTGGGTGACCTTGGCTGTGCGCAGCTCGAGGTCTACCTCGGGCACGCTGCCGTCGTTGAGGCAGAAGAAGTCCATCTTCCGCCCGGCCAGCAGCGTGTCCAGCTCGCGCAGCCCCGCCTTCATCGTCGTGTCGACGTACCGCATGCGGGCCGTGGTCTGCTGCACCGCGCGACCGGTCATCAGCGCGTAGTAGTGGTAGAAGGAGTTGGTCACCGAGATGTTCTCGGCGGCCCGGAACGTGCTCGCCGCCGTCGCGGCGAACTCGTCCGCGAACTCCCGCTCCATCTCCGCCATGACGCTCTTGCGCAGCGGGACCGGCGTGTGTTCGAGGTGCCGGGTGATCGTCACCCCGAACCGCTCCTCGAGCAGCCGGCGATTGACGCGGGCCGAGTTCTCGAAACCACTGCGCCCCTTGTGGTTCCGGCCCAACCCGATGCGGGTGTCCGCCTCGATGAACTTCGTGACCCCACCGGCGGAGAAGAACATCTGCGGGTCCACCGAGCGGCCGAAGAACATGTCGTCGTTCGAGTACAGGAAGTGCTCGGACAGACCCGGGATGTGGTGCAGTTGGCACTCGACGGCCTGCGAATTGTGCGTGGGCAGCACCGAGGGGTCGGCGAAGAACTCCTCGCTGCGCACGAACGTGACCTGCCCGTCGTCGGCCAGCCAGTCCGGCCGGTCCGAGTCGGTCGCGACGAAGATCCGCCGGATCCACGGTGCATACATATGTACGGAGCGCAGCGCGTACTTGAGTTCGTTGATCTGCCGGTAGCGGGCGGGGGAGTCGTCGCCCTCGCCGACCACGTAGTTCGCCATGCGCTTGGCGCGCTCGGCCTGCCACTTCTTGCACGAGCCGTCGACCCACGAGAACACCAGGTCGATCTCGAACGGGATGTCCGACGGGTGCGTCGCGAACATCCCCTCGATGGCCGGCCACGTCTGCCCGTAGCGCTCCACGATGCCGCGCGTGACCTCCTCGCGCAGCACACTGCGGCGGGTCAGCGCGTTCTCTGTGGGCAGGACGATCTCGTCGTCGGCGTGCGACCACAGCTCGATCTGCACCCCGTTCGACGCCCCGTACCGCAGCCCGCTGGTGAGCTCGACGCGCGGCCGGAACAGCCGGAAGATCCGGGCCTTGGAACTGTGCGAGAGCCGGCCGTCCGCGACGAGCACGGGACGGTGCCGCTTCGCGCCGACGGTCTTGGAGTAGAACGGTTCCTCCGCGCAGGCCGCAACCAGGGCGGCGCGTAGCTGTTTGCGGTCGGCCCAGTTCACCGCCAGCACCGGGCGCGCGCCGTCGCCGCGGACCAGCAGAAAGTCGATGCCGGCGTCGTCGAGGACCCGGCGCACGAACTGCAGATCCTCGAGCATCGCCTGGTGCGGCGTGGTCGTCGAGATGGGGATCGCGTAGCGGTCCCGGAACCACACGATGTGGGGGTGACCGTGCAGCTGGGGCCGCTCGGACGCGAGCGGGGGAGCATCTCCGACGCTGTGGGGCAGGGAGACGAGATGAACGGTGTGGGGGGCCGGCGTGTGCGTCGGATGCTCCTTTCCTGTGAAGGGATTTCCCGGGCGAGAACCCGGGAACGAGAAGTTTGATTCTAGTGGCCGATGCGACTGAAGGTGCAACTGAAGACTCCGGGGGAGAACCTGTAGCCGGGGAGGCGGCGCTTTGTCGGCTTTGTGTCGATTCGATGCTGCGGACGTGATCGTTGCGTGACGACCCGCGGACCCAATGTCACAGCGGATCGATTGGATCGCATGACTGTGACATTCGGTCGCCGTCTGGCCGCCGTTCGGTCGAGCGTTGGTCAGGGTTGTGCCTCGGACATCCGTGTAAGCCGTTCGACGACATACGGCCACGGAATCCGCTTCTGCTCGAGCAGCGCCAGCACCGCGGCCGCGTTGTCCGACCGCGGCAGCGCCCACGCCGGGTGCTCCTCTCGCCGGCGCGTCAGGCGGTGCAGGTCGGCGGTGGAGACGACGCTCCCTCCGGGATCGGGTTCGATCATGCTGACAAATGGCGCCGTCAGCGTCGCGGGCGTGGTCCCGTCCAACCTGTGCGGATTCGAACTCGGCTTCCGAGCTTGAATCCAGACAGGATGCTGGGTCAGCGGGTGCGCGACTCGAAGTCGTCGAGGACGGCGACGATGCGCTCGGCGGTGTCCTGGATGCCGATGCACCACTGCGATTCGGGCAGGTACTCGACTTCGGAACCGAACACCACCTGGCCGAAAAGCATCACTCCATAGGATGTTTCGACGCTCATATGGCAGCTCTCGGGATAGGACGTGTTGGTCTTGAGTAGTGCGCGCCGGCCGGCAATCTCGGTGGGGACAACGTTGTCGCCGTTGTCTGCGATCTTTTGCAGTTCTGTCGCCAAGTCGAAGTTGGCCGACCTCACGGTCAGCCCGTAGTCCGCCACCCCGGGACGCTTCACCGCGCCGTCGTAGGAGCAGCCGAGCATCGTGTAGTGGGTCGCCGCGAAGTCCGCGCTGTTTTCGGATTTCGGGTCGTAGCCGGCGGAAATGAGTACATCGTCGGGAATGTCGAGGCACGGGTCGAAGGCGACCAACGGGCGGTCGGACTCGTCCACCAGTCGCGGCATGCGAGTCGTGGTGGTAGGTGTGCTTGGTGTCTCGCTCGCGGTGTCCGTGGTGGCGGTAGGGTCGGCGCAGCCGGTCAGCGAAGCGAGGGCCAGAAGTGCACCTGCCGCGGCGGCGCTGCGGAATGCGGTCACCGCCCACCCTGACCCGACGCGTTGAGGACGGCGCTCCAGTCGTGTTCCGTAGCCAAGAATCCCTCGTCGCCGGACGCGAACGTCTCTCGCATATTCTCGAGTACCGCTGCGAATTGTTGGAGGCGTTCGAAAAGCGATTCGGGTGTCCCGCGGGCTTTGCGTACGAAGCCGGTGCGGAGGTCTTCGGCCGACTTGAAGCCCCCGAAGCTCGGTGCGTCGGCCAAGTCGCTTGCGTGCCGTGCCGCTTCGCGGAGCGTCTCGAGCATGGTGTCGCAGATGGTGACGATCTCCTCGATCGTCCCCGGATCCAAACGAAGTCCCTCGGCCATGAATCCCCCCGGTATCAGTTGGCCCGGGAACTGTAACGCATTCGTTTGCAGGTCACGCGGGATTCTCTTTCGAGAATGGGGGTTGAGACGCCTGCGCCCCGACCGAACTCGCGTGCGATTCGGTCGGGACGATCATGGCAGGCGGCACACGTTCGTGCACTACATGGTGTAGACGGTGCGGAGCATGACGGCATCACGTTCGCGCGGCGTCCAAGATCTTTTGTGCCCGCTCTGCGACGGGGAGATCCACGAATTCACCTCCGGGTAGCCGGACCGCGGCTCCGCCGGCCTTCTCGAATGCGTCGACCACTTCGCGGGCCCAGTCGATGTCGTCCTGTCCCGAAGTGAAGGTGGCATGGATGGCCGTCAGCTGAGCGGGGTGAATTGCGGACTTGCCGAACAGGCCGAGGCTGCGACTGTGGGCGGCCTGCCGGATGAGTCCGTCATTGTCATTGAGGTGGGGGTAGACGCTGTCGATCGGTGGGGCGATGCCGGCGGCGCGCGCGGCGACGACGAGGTGGGATCGCACGTACTGCATCGGTATGTCCCCGTCTCCCGTGCCGAGGTCTTTCTGCAGGTCGATACCACCGAGTGCGAGATGCGTTACCGCGGGGTGATCGGCGATATCGAAGGCATTGGCGACCCCTTTCGCGGTTTCGATGGCGCAGATCAGGGGCTTTCCCGGGGCCCGGGCTGCGACCCAGTGAACGTCGTCGAGTGTTTCGACCTTGGGGATGCGGATGCCGTGTGCCGATGCAGCGACGGCATGCAGATCAGCGGCGGCGAGTCCGCTTCCGGGGGCGTTGATTCGCACCCATGCGGTCCTGGTGGTGACGACGGATGCGACGTTTGCCCTGGCGGTCCGCTTCTCGGAGGGCGGCACCGCGTCCTCGAGATCGAGGATGACGGCGTCGGCGCCGGCGTGGAACACCTTTCCGAGCAGATTCAGGTTGTGGCCAGGCGCGAAGAGGTAGCTGCGGTTCATCAAAGGACGCCCTTCTCGGTGAGTTCGGTCATTCGTTCCTGGTCGATGCCGAGGGTGTCCCGGTAGAACTCCTGGTTGTCCTGCCCGAGACGGCGGCCGGGGAACTTGATCGCACCCGGAGTCCCGAGCATGCGAAGCATGACGTTCTGCATCTTGATCGGGCCGAGGTCTTCGTCGTCGACGGTCGTGATGCAGTCACGGGCGAGGACCTGCGGATCACTCATGAGTTGCGCGACGTCGTAGATGGGTGCGAGCGCGGCGCCGGCCCGTTCGAACTCGGCCGTGACCTCGTGCAGGGGTCTGTCTGCGATCCACTTCGCAACCGCGTCGTCGAGCAGTTCGCCGTTGCGGCTGCGTTCGCCGGCAGAGTCGAACCAGGATTGCTCGACGATGTCAGGTCGGCCCACCAGGCGCATGACCCGCGCGGCGACAGAGGTGGCGCTCGCGGAGACGGCAACCCACCGACCGTCCTTGGTGAGGTAGGTGTTGCGTGGGGCGTTATTGGGGGAGCGGTTGCCGTTGCGGCCGGCGATGGTGCCGAGTTGGTCGTAGGCGGTGGGCCCGGGGCCGAGAATTCCCAGAAGTGGTTCGAGTAGTGACATGTCGATGACCTGTCCGCGGCCGGCCGAGCCGTTGCGGTGGAGGAGCGCGGTCACCACGCCGAATGCGCCGGCAAGTCCGGCAACGCCGTCGGCGAGTCCGAAGGGCGGCAGCGTCGGTGGGCCGTCCTCCGTCCCGGTTTGGTGGGCAAAGCCACTCATCGCCTCGGCCAGGGTGCCGAATGCGCGGCGCTCGGCGTAGGGTCCGGATTGGCCGAACCCGGTGACGCGGAGCAGGACCAGTCCCGGATTGACGGCATGGAGTCGGTCCGGACCCAACCCCCACTTCTCGAGTACGCCGGGGCGAAAGTTCTCCACCAGCACGTCGGCATCGATCACGAGGTCGCGGAGTATCTGCTGGCCTTCGTCGGTGCTGAGATCGAGAGTGATGCACTTCTTGTTACGGGCGATGACCTTCCACCACAGTCCGTGGCCGTCCTTCCGGGCTCCGTGTGAGCGGGCGGGATCGCCCGAAGGGTGCTCGATCTTGATTACGTCCGCGCCGAAATCACCGAGGAGCATGGCGGTGATCGGTGCGGCGTAGACGGTACTGATGTCGAGGACGCGGAGGCCGTGCAACGGGCCACGTGTCGGAGGAGGGCTGTCGGCTGTGCTCGTGCCGGGGTGGTCGTGGGTCGAGTAACTGTCGCTCGGGTGTGCAGTCATAAGCTGTCCTCGGATGGTGGGGAAGGTCGATACAGGTGCGGCGCTCGACAGCGGCCGGGGTGCACGAGCGCGGACCGACGGGTGATGCCGGCAGGGTCATGGCGCGACCGAAGAGTCCGTGGCGCCGGGGCCGCCACCTCGAGATTGCCATCCCCCCGGTTCAACTACAATCACGGGCATATCGACAGCAGTTAACTTTGTCTAAAGTCAGGGGTGGCGCGTGCTGGATACGGCCAGGATGTTCACACTGCGCACGGTCGCCGCGCACGGATCGATCACCGCGGCGGCGTCCGCGCTCGGGTATACCACTTCGGCTGTGTCCCAACAGATCGCGAAGCTGGAGAAGGAGGCGGGGCAGCCGCTTCTGGAACGGCACGCGCGAGGCATCGTGCTGACCGAGGCTGGGCGGTCGGTCCTCCGGCACACCGAACGTATCCTGGTCGAGCTGGAGGCTGCCGAGGCCGAACTCGCGGAGATCAAGGGGCTACGGGCCGGTGTGCTGGCGATCGGCACCTTTCCCACGGCCGGGTCGTCACTGCTGCCGCTGGTGGTCAAGGAGTTCAAGACGCGGCACCCGGGCGTCGATCTGAAGGTGGTCAGCGGCCGGTTCGCGCAACTGGTCGACGCCCTGCGCCGGCGGGAGACCGAATTGTCGTTGCTGTGGGACTACGAATGGAACCGAGTCGATGACCCCACGTTGACCTACCACCACCTGATGAACGATCCGACCGTGTTGCTGGTGTCGGAACGGCACCGTCTGGCCGACCGCGACTCGATCCGGATCACCGAACTGCGCGACGAGTCGTGGGTGGTACGCGCCGATGATCACCCGGTTGCCCAGACACTCGAAAAGCTCTGTAATCAAGGTGGTTTCATGCCTCGGACAAGTGTGTTCGCGCACGACTACGGTGAGGTACAGGCGATGGTGGCCGTCGAGCTCGGTGTGGCCATCGCGCCGCGCCTGGCCGTGCTCAACCTCCGGCCCGACGTCCGGTCGATTCCCCTCGCGACCCGCCCGCCGCAGCGGCGCATCCTGGTCGCGCATCTGACCGAGCGGCGGCTGAGCCCGGCCGCGCAGGAAGGAATCGTGGTGTGCACTGCCGCCGCCCGCCTACTGCAGGAGGGATTCGAGGCCGGATAGGGGCCCGACCCTCCCCGGAAGGACGCCTGTCAGTTCCGGCAGATGCCGAACGCGTCGGCGAGGCGGGTGATCTGCTCGGCCCGCCCGAGGCGGGGTAGGTCGCTGCCGTCGCGGATGATGCGGCCGCGGGCCTCGAAATCGGCCAGGAACTGCCGCGCCCAGGTGACATCCGACGGTGTAGGGCTGATGGCCTCGTTGATCACCTGCAGCTGATCGGTGTCCAGGCACAGTTTTCCGGTAAGGCCGAGGGAGACGGTCACTGCGGACTGTTCGCGCAACACGGTGTGGCGGTTGCTGACGGTGGGGCCGTCGATCGGTCCGGGCAGCCGGCCGACCCGGCTGGCGACCACCAGTCGGGAGCGAGGGTACGCCATGGCGAGGTCGTCGGCGCTCGTGCCGGTGTCCCGGCGATAGTCACCGCTGCCGAAGGCGAGCCGGAACACGCCGCGGGCGCGGGCGATAGCACCGGCCTGCTCGATGCCGAGGGCGGATTCGACCAGGGCAAGGACTGGGGTGCCTCCGCCGAGTCGGTCGAACGTTTCGGTGATATGTTCTGCCGTTTCGGTTTTCGCGAGTATTACGCCCGCCAGTCCGGGAAGGCCGGCGAGTCGATCGACGTCGTCGCTCCAGTACTTCGAGGACCGGTCGTTGATCCGGACCCAGGCCGAGGAGTGTTCGAGCCAGACGGCAACGTCCTCGCGTGCCGAGGACTTCCGTTGCGGATCGACCGCGTCCTCGATGTCGAGGACGATCTGATCGGCGCATGAACGTTCGGCCTGGTCGAACAAGTCGATCCGGCTGCCGTTGACCAGCAACCAGGAGCGGGCGATCCGCGCGTCGATTGTCCGGGGTGCGATCGTGGCGTTCTCGGGCATTCGGACCTTCACCGTGCCAACCCGACCAGTGCGGGCGCCGGGCCGGTGACGAAGAGTTCCGCCACTGCGATGCGTCGGGCCGCCCGGTGCAAGGTGACCGCTTCGAGGATACCGTCGGGCGAGGTGGTGAGGTCGACGTCGAGGACCCCGGCGGGCGTCCCTATCCGTAGCGATCCGGGCCACCGGACCCGTGTGTTGTGGGTGACGACGCCACCGGTCACGGTGGACGCCGCGGCGACGGCGACGGCGGACGTCAGTCCGATTGCGGGGTGCGGGGCAAGCATCGACAGCATCCGGACGGAGATGTCGTAGTCGTCTTCGTCGATGTCGACGCCCGTGCTGGTGCGGTAGTCCACCGGGGGGCCGACGACGCCAACCTTGGGGATCGCGTGTGTGACCGGGTCTCCCGGTTTGCTCAGTCCCATCCGCAACGATGATTCCCGTCGCAGCCGGAGAAGCAGCGGCAGGTGTTCGGCGATGGTCCGATTGTCTTCTGCGCCGGTCAGTCCGAGGTCGGCGGCGTCGAACAACGCCGCCGGAGCGCCAGCGGCGACCATCGTGGCGCGGTACGTGTGGTTCTCGATCGAAATCTGTTCGGCGGCTGAGCCGGTGGGCAGCAGGGTGGCTGTATCGGCAGCGAGACCGGCGAAGGTGAGGCCAACCGGGACGCCCAGCGCGCTGGTGCCTGGCACGGCCGCGTCACCCTCGGTGGGGATCATTCCGCCCGGGGTCGCGATCTCGGCAGTGAGGATTGCGCCGGTGTTCTGGTTGCGCATTCGCACGGTCGTCACCGCGGAGTCGACCGGAACGAAGCCGGATTGCAGCGCATACAGCCCGATCGCGGTGGCGCAGTTTCCGCAGTTGCTGCCCCATTCGACCCGCCGGTCACCGATCGCGACCTGGGCGAACAAGTAGTCGACGTCGATGCCGGACTCGCTGGAGCGGCGCACGATTGCCGCCTTCGACGTGGTCGAGCTGCCGCCCCCGACACCATCGAGCTGGCGCGGATCGCCGGAGCCGAACGCGGAGGTCAAGATGGCATCCAGCCCACCTGCCTGGGGGATGAGGGGATCGACGTCCACGGCGTTGAACAGCCAGCACTTGCTGGTGCCTCCCCGCATCCAGGTTCCACGGAGTGTGAACACGGTCGGCCCACCTTTCGGGTTGGAAGAGTGTGTGAGGCACCGCTGGAGGCTCCGATCGGATAGGGAGCGTAGGTGCCAGCGGTGTCCCACCACCCACCCTGACCGAGATCAGGGTGGAGAACAATGGCGGATTTCTCGATGAGGGTTAACTCGAGCTAAACCCTCGGGGGGTGGCGTCGACGCGTCAGGCCAGGGCCGGGACGGCCACCAGCAGCAGCCAGCACAGCATCGGCGCGATCGCAACCACGATGCCCGCGTTCAGCAGCAGCTGGCGGTAGAACCGGGGGCGTTCGATGTTCTGGGCGTTGGCGAGGACGAGCGCGCCGTTGGTCGAGAAGGGAGATACGTCGACCACGGTGGCCGAGATGGCGAGGGCCGCCACGACGCCGACGACCGGGAGGGCTCCGGTCTGCAGCAGCGGAAGCGCGAGCGGGATGACAGCGGTGAGCAGTGCGGTCGACGAGGCGAACGCCGAGGTGACGCCGATGACGTAGCAGAGCACGACGGCGACCAGCAGTGGGGCCCCGATGGTGATCGCCATCTCCGCGAGATGGTCGAGCGTGCCGATCTCCTCCATGAGGGAGACATAGGTGACCATGCCCGCCACGAGCAGCACCGTGGACCAGCTGATACCGGCGATGGCCTCACTCTGCTTGGACAGGTCGGTGAAGGCGAGGATCGCACCGGCGGCGATGGCGACGAAGCTGATCGGCATGTGCAGCACCAGCACCAGCACCAGCACCGCGGCGATCAGGACGAGGGTGAGCTTCTGGACGGCGGTGACTGGCTGTCGGGCAGGTTCGGTGACGATCTCGGTGCGTGGGGTCCGGACGAGGACCTGGGTGCCGGTTCCCCCGGACGAGCTGCCGAACGGGGCTGCGCCAGGTCCTGCGACGGGAGTGCGGCGAGGGCTCTCACCGCCGTCGAAGTCGAAGTCGTCACTCGAGCCGGTAGCGGTGAATTCGAGGTTCCGCATCCGGGCGAGAACGGCATAGCCGATCACGGTCAGGACCGAGAGCAGCAGGTTGATGCCGTAGCTGGCGAAGAACAGGGTCCACGGGGCGATCGTCAACCCACTCGATTCGACGATGTCTCGGACGAGGACGCCCGAGACCGAGATCGGCGAGAATGCTCCGGCATGTGCGCCGTTGATGGTCATGATGCCCATCACCAGCGGGCTCATCCGGGTACGAGCTGCGAACGACATCGCCGCCGGCGTGATCAAGGCGACCGCCGCCGGGCTGAACGTGCCCAAGGCCGTGAGTACCGAGGCGCAGAAGAAGAACACCCAGGGAACGATCGTCACTCGACCGCGGACGCTGCGTATGCAGGTGTGGACGAGGAGATCGATGGTCCCGTTCTTCTTCGCCATGCCGAAGAAGTAGGTGACGCCGATGATCGTCAGCACGATCGAACTGGGGAACTCGGCGAGGATCTCCTTGTCGTCGTAGCCGAGGAGGAACGCCCCCACGACGAACGCGCCGATGAACCCCAGTATGCCGATGTTGATGGGGAAGAAGGTGGCGATGACGAACATTGCCACCAATGCGATCAGTGGCAGTATCTCGATGGAAGTCATGAGCGTTCTTTCGGTTCACCGCGAGGCGGATCGAACGGCGCCCGATCGGCAGTTGCGAACGGGCGTGGATACGGGCGGGTCAAGCGAGGCGGAACGTGTCTTGCTGTCGCAGTCCACGTCGCTCGAGGCGTTCCCGCAGGGTGCCGGAAGAGTGACTATTTGCATGTCACATCCTTCGCTTGACCATTACCTACATCACATTAGAAGCGGCCCGTATTCATGACAATGTCGAATCGCTACGGTGGGCTTTAGCTGAACTGAAGGCTCACCCGGAAGGGTGAGGCGCAACCCGTTCGATGTGGTGACCCTGTTCCTGCTTCTCGACATCGCTGAGGCCGGATCCGTGGAGCCTGCGCTGGCCGTGACGGCGTGTGAACGACGAAATCGCTTCCCGTGGTAGAAGAATCGATATTCTCGACGTCACGATGGCCCACGTATGTAGAGGCGCTTTCAGTGCAATCATCGGACACCTTCACGGGTGGCTCCGCGGTGTTCTGTCGACGGCGGGTTGACAGCTGGCTCACGAGCCGTGGCCGAGACCCGGGCTGATGAACTCGACGCAGTGCTGGCGACCGACTGCCCGAACCGACGTGCGTGGTGATCGAAGAGACCGGGCCCAGCAGGAGTGCGTAGCCCGACCCGAGGGATGTGTGTCGCCGAACCGCAGCTCGACCGACCCCTACCGAGTCTGAACCCTGATGCCCGTGGGTCTTTGCCGACGTGCCACGCAAGCAATCTGCACTGACGCCTGACATGAACTCGTATTGCGGAAATAGAGTTCGTGATATACGGTTCTTGTTAGCAGGTGGTAGGCACCATCGGAGCGGAGATGGCGGTGCGGGTCGAGAGCGCGATACGCCGCTTGCACGGTTGGAAACTGGTGCAGACAGTGCCCCGCATCGGCGACTGTGGCCGGCCGATCGACCGGCCACCTCGTGATGTCACTTCGGAGACGCCACACAAAGAACTTGACGCCCTGACGACGGGCGCGGTGCCGGCTGTGCCCGCGCTCGTCGTCGCCGTCACGACCACCGACCTCGATGCGATGAGCCGACCCGAGTTGCTGGCCGGCCCCGCTGGATGCGCCACGCGGCGAGGCTGGACCACCCGACGTCCAGCGAAGTTCGGCAAAGCCGCAACACGTTGAAAGAGGTGCACTGTGCAGATAAGTGCAATCGTGGGATACGACGGCTCACCGGCCGCCAACGCCGCGATCGAAGCTGGCGCGTCGCTGTTTCCGAACGCACGCGGATGGGTCACGTACCTGTGGGGCCCGCCGTTTGCCAGCGCCAAGGTACGCCGACGCCTGCGTGCCCGCGCTCGTGACGTCGACGAACTGGTCGAGATGGTGGAGCACGAGGGCAAGCAGGAGGCTCACCGCCTCGTGGCTGTGGGCGTGACGCTGGCCCGCACCGCCGGATGGGAAGCCGAACCGCTGTTGAGACGAACATTCGGCAACGAGGGCTTGCGCATCGCGCAGGTTGCCGACGAGCTGCAGACCGACCTGGTGCTCCTCGGGTCTCGTGGACTGGGCGGCACCCAGGCGGTGCTGGGCAGCGTGTCCGACATGGTGGTGCACTATGCCTCTCGGCCCGTCCTCGTCGTCCCGTATCCGATGCTGGCCGCCGAGCACGCCGCCCTGGCCGCGGGGCCGGTAGTCGTGGGCTGGGACGGCTCTGCAGGTGCCGAGACGGCGTTCGAGGCGGCCGGCCGCCTCTTCCCGGAGCGGGACGTGTTGCTCGTTTCCGTCGACGAAGGTGGCGACACCGTGCCCCCGGCTGTCTCGGCGTCCGCCGGCCGAGAAGTCCTGCAGTTGAAGGTCGACCGCGGCCGGGGTTTCCACGCTCGCACCGTCTACGACGCACTGATCGGTTCTGCGCGCCAGCACAATGCGGCTGTCGTGGTTGTCGGGTCGCGGGGACGATCTGCGGCAAGGGAGATACTGCTCGGCAGCGTGGCGATGGGCACCTTGCACCACTCCCATCGACCTGTCCTGGTGGTGCCGAGCGAATGGGGCGCTCCGCCGGAATCCTGATTGAACCGCGATGGACCCGGCGCACGTGGTCTTCACGCCGAATCCACCGAAGAATCCTTCGGCGACCGACCATCGTCGGGAGCCACGCGACTGGCGGACGGCCGCCACGCTGCAGAATCGGCGATCGCGCCGCGTCGACAGGTTCCCAACCTCGACGCGACGGTAGCGTCGCCGTCACTACCCCGAGCCTTCCGTCCCGAACGTCAATACGTGAATTGCATCGGACCTATGGTGAAGGCATGACTTCGAGCGCATCCGACGGCCCCTCGCGTCGGCACTGGACCTTTCTGACCAATCACACGCACGTGCTGCTGTGCCTGACCGAGGGCACGGAGTCGACGGTGCGCGAACTCGCCCGCCGGGTCGACATCACCGAACGGGCGGTGCAGATGATCCTCGCCGATCTGGTCGAGGAGGGCTATGTAACCAAGACCCGCGTCGGCCGCCGCAACACCTATACCGTGAATCCGGAAGGCCGACTCCGTCATCCGCTCGAGTCCCACCACACCGTCGGAGACCTTCTGGCGGCGCTGCGCTGACCGCGCCTCCGGACTTCCCGGGCAGGTCTGCGCCGCAATCCGCGGACCAGACTCTATACATGATTTGTATTTCGTGCTTTACTTTTCCTATATAGTTTCGTCGATCCGGGTCCTGCACCCGGGAACGAGGTGACCCATGCGAGTACGCGATGTGATGCACCGGCCGGTCGCCACCGTCCACCAGGGAGTGCCCGTGACCGAGGCTGCCGTCCCGTTGGCCGAGCAGGGGTACGCCGCCCTGCCGGTCCTCGACGACCGGGACCGCCTCGTCGGGATCCTCACGAGCGGTGATGTGCTGCGCGGCACGATGTCCGAGGACACACGGACGGTGGCCGAGGTGATGACTGCCCCCGTTGTGGCGGTCGCGGCGTACCAGGACCTGGCCGACGCCAGTCGGTTGCTGCTGAGTCGGGGACTGCGCAGCATCCCGGTCGTCGAGGACGACGGGCACGTGGTGGGCATCGTCTCTCGCGGGGACCTGCTGCGGCTGTTGCTCAAGCCCGACGAGGCCATCGGCGTCAGCGTCCAGCGCCGCCTCGACGACTACACCGGCACCCGACGCTGGCGTGCCGAGGTGGCGGGCGGCCGCGTCACCATCCAGGGCTTGTTCGCCGACGAATCCGAACGCCGCATCGCGATCGCCCTGGCCCGCACCGTGCCGGGCACCCGCAGCGCCACCACCGCTGCACCCCGACAGACCGACGACGATCCCTGCGAGGCGGCGAGCTGGAGTTTCGACGATGCCTGAATCGCAAGGGGTTTCCCGCTTGGCGCCGCGTTGATCGTCGGTGTCGCAGCGTACTGGTCCCTCGACCTGCTCGGGGAATCCGTCGGTGAATCGCACCGGCCTCGAGGGTGACGGATCTCGGTCGTGACGGCCGGGGCGGGGCCGGGCGGGTGAGTTCCGCCCAGCGCCGGATCGGCGGACAACGGCGGGCTCGACGACCCTGCCTCGTCGCTCCGAGTATCGCATCGAACGCCAAGGCGAGATTGCGGGATGCACTGCAATCTCTGCCGGTATCCGGCGCAAAGAGATCAGCCCTCCGCGCAACTCGACGCCATCACTGGGGGCAGATTCGCACGGATCGGATGCGAACCCGGATGCAATTCCGTTGGTCAGGTTCCACAGTCGCGACAGCCGCGCCCTGCAGTTATCCGAACAGGGAGCGCAACTGCTCGTTGACCTCGTCCGCGTCGAACCACTCCGAGTCGATACGCTCACCCGCGCGCAAACCCAGCCACTGCCGCGCCTCGTCGTGCCGGTCGTGGTTCGGGTCGTCGGCTGCCGACAGCATGTCCGACCAGCCCCACGTGCCGCCGGAGTCCTCGGCCGGTGCTAGGCCGTGCCCGTTGACGCAGGCAGCGCGCGGCGCCTCGGCGTCGAAGTCGGAGACGGACTCGACGACGATGTCGTGCGTCCACCCGTCGCCGTAGTCGTACAGGTAGGTCAGGGTGGCGCCCACCTTCGGCAGCACCGTCCCGATGGTCACCGTGCCCTCGTCGACGACCTCGTCCTGACCGTTCGCGAGCTCATCTTCGACCTGATCGTCGGGCACGTACACGCGACCACGGGTGAACGGCTCGCCCTTCGTGAACTGGTGCAGGTGGTAGTCCTCCCAGGCGAAGCAGCTCTGGATGACGAAGTGCAGATGCAGCAGACTCAGGGAGTTGCCGACCACCACCCGTCGCCACACCGCAGGCTCGCTGTCGCGCAACGAGATTCGCAGGGTGCACCGCGCGGGTGGGTGGATGGCGACGGGTGTCGCGTCGCCGAGAAGGATGCGCACGGCGGCCCGCACGGCAGGACGGAGCGGTGTCGGCACGCGGTAGCCGTCCGCGTCGTCGAGGAGGCCGTCGGCGACGAGGTCGTCGAGGCGGTCGACGAGCATGCTGCCGAGAAAGCTCGGTTCGACCGGCATGCCGGGGAACAGCACGGACAGCGCGTGCAGGCGTTCCTCGGGGGCGGACGGCAGCGGGTGCTCACCGAGACCGGCGGACAGGACGGCGGCGGTCGCCGCGTCGAGGGCAGAATGGAACGCCTCGAGTCGTCCCTCACCGCGCCTGCCCAGGGCCACGATGAGGGAATGCGTCACCGCGTCCCGGCAAAGGGTGAGGTACTCGTCCGGATTCCGGTCCGGATCCCGCCACACTGGTGAGGCAGGACCGGGCTTGACGACGGTCTTGCCGATCGAGATCAAGTCCACCATGGCCGCAACGACCCAGGTCTGTTCCAGCACGGGAAGATCCCACATCGACTGGACCTTGCGCGGTGCCAGATCCTCGCGCTTGCCGCCGACAGCGTCGAAGGCCTCCATGACCAGGGCGCGCTTCAGCGCTCCGGTCGCGGTCACGGGCCGGCGCTCACCGATCCAGCCGAGCAGGGCGTCGAGCCGCGCCACGACCGGCAGGGCCGTCAACGCGGCACGCTCGGTCCCGGGCTCGATCGACGGCTCGTCGACCGGTGGGAAGGACGCGAGCTTCGACTCGATGTACGACGTGAGCGTGGACAGGCCGTATCCGAGGTCGTCGTCGGTGCCGGTCCACCGGTTCGTTGCCTCGAGGAACCGCAGGAAGGCGGTGACATCCCCGGCGATGTGCGCCCGCGTCTCGTCGTCGTCCTCGACGAGGTCGCTGGTCAGCACACGTTCGAGCAGGTGGTCCACGTCGCGGCTGCGCCAGTGTGTGGCCGAGAACCCCGGATCCGCATGGGACAGTGCGTCGATCGAATTCGCGACGCTCACCACGAGCGGCTCCAGCCGATTCGGCGGGCAGACGGCGTTCTCCACCAGCCACCCGGCGAACGCCGGCGCCACTGCGCGGTACTGCTCGCTCGGTGTGCCCGCCGGGCGGCGACGCTCGGCCAACGACACGACGTTGTCGGGTGGCGGCTGAGACGAGGATCCGCGACTCGACCCTGAGCGCTTGCGGGACATGGGCCTCCGACCTCGGTCGTCACGGAACAATTTCCGCAGATGCTACCGCTCGCCGCCGACGGATGCTCACGCGGCGAGCGGGTGGTCGGGTGCGTCGACGCGACGGCACGGGCACCGCACGGCGCGGCCGTGCGGGTCGTCGGGCAGCCAGCCGTACTCGTCGCACCGGCCGCATCGGGGCGGCAGGGGAGCGCGGGGCAGGGGCAACGACTGCCACAGCGGGATCCACGCGTGCGCGAAGCGCGTCGGATTGCCCGGGCGGTGCGCCGCTCGTGCCGCCGCGACCAGGGGTGGGATTCCGTGGGAGTCGATCAGCGCGGCAATCTGGGAGCGCGCCGCGGCGGGCAGATAGTCGAACGTCGCGGTCAGGCCGGCGGCGCGGCATGCGGTCGCGAGCGCGGTGATCTGCTTCTTCTCCGGAATGCTGCTCACCCCTCGTTGCCGCGCGGGTGGGGCCGTCGGCTCGGCGGCCGGTGAGGGGTTTGTTTCAGTCTCTTGGTCCTCAGTACTTTGTTCAGCGCCGGGCTCTCCGGTGTCCGGCTCGCCGTGGTTCGGATTTCCAGGCCCCGGCTCGGGCCGGACCGGTACTTCGTAGACGGTCTGGACGGTGATCCATTGGCCATGCTCGTTCTGGCGACGCTCGGTGACGAGGTGGCCGTGCGCAGCCAGTTCCCGCATCGCGGACCGGATGGCGTCGCGGCCTTCGGACGGTGATTCCGCGGCGATCGCGTCGGAGCGGATGCGCCAGTCGGCCGGCTTGGAGAGCAGCCAGATCAAGACCGCCCGGGCGCGGAAGGAGAGGTCCTTGTTGCCGATCGTCTCGTTGCGGACGACGGTGTAGTTGCTCGTCGGGCGCGGCGCGCGGCGCACGCCTCCGACGAGGGTATTCTGACCCATGTTCGACTCCTTGATAGTCGGACATCCGGCCCGTCGGGAGTTGCCGCTCCTGACGGGCCTTCTTCAATTGTGACCCTCGCGGGCGCGGGGGATGACACATGGTGGCACCGTGGTGCGGGCGCGTCAATCAAATCTGCATCCTGGCATGGAATACGTTGTGGGCGAGGGGCAGTCGTAGTCCCGGCGTGTCGCGCTCACCGATATCCGGTCGCATCCGCGGGCAGACCCCGATCTTGAACCTCCACCATGTACCGCCAGCAGTCGGGCTGAGACCCGTCGACGTCGGTGAAGCCGTACTCGCGCGCCAACCCGCCCGATGAAAAGGAGCCGCCGTTGCGGCGATGCACGTCCGGATCCGCAGCCAGCGCCGCAACGGCCCGCCCGACGAACCGCGGCGACTCGGAGATCGCGACGAAATGTGGCACGGCGGCATCGCGCCAGTTCCCCTCCGTGACCCCGAAGTGCTCGAGCATCATCTCCGACCGCATCCAGCCGGGCGTCAGAGCGACGGCCGTGCACCCGTGCGGCGCCAGCTCCTTCGCCTGCGAGAACGCAAGACGAAGCATCGAGGACTTGACCAGGTCGTAGAACACCGAAAGCCGAAAGTTCGTCGCGTTGTACTCGGCTGTGCCGTCGGTCATCTCGACGACGAGCCCGCCCGGGTTTCGGATCAGCAGCGGCAGCGCGAAGTGGCTGGTGATCAGGTGGGTGTCGACCGAGAGATGCAACATCCGCAGCCCGCCGGCGAGGTCGTGCTCCCACAGCGGAGTCTCCCACTCGATCAGTTTCTCGCCGCCCCAGATGTCGTTGACGAGGACGTCGAGGTGGCCGTGCTCGTCGTCGATGCGCTGCACGAGCCGTCGCACCTGCTCGGGATCGAGGTGGTCGACGGCGACGGGGATGCCGACCCCGCCTGCGGCCGTCACCAGCTCTGCGGTCTCCTCGATGGTCTCCGGCCGGTCGTACTCCGAGCGGCGCTCCCGGGTGGTGCGCCCGGTGCAGTAGACCGTCGCGCCAGCCTCACCGAGAGCGATTGCGGTCCCGCGGCCTGCGCCCCGGGTGGCGCCGGCGACCAGGGCGATCTTGCCTTCGAGGGAAATCGACATGTTTCAGCACCATACTGCCGCGCCAATCTTCAGATGCGGATACAAGCCGACAAATCAGACCCGCGAATCTAGCATTGGGACTGTCGCAGTGGATCCCCGGAACTCTCAGATAGCCTCGTCGCCATCCGACGACGAGAGGGCGGGTAGACCGTGGTGATGAGTGAGTTCGACGACGCTCGGCTACGAAGGGAAGCGATACAATTCCTCACCGTGCGATCACACGACGGCGTCGACTCGATCAACCGCGAAGAATTGCTCGACTTCAGACTTGACGGCCAGATGTTCCAAAGCACCGGGCGACCTCGCCTCGCATTTTCGCTGGTATGGCGACCTGTTCACCGATGTCCAGATCATCGACACCATCATTCCACGTCACGGGCGCAGCACCGTCAACAACGTGCGCACCAGAGCCGAACCGGTGTGGGACCCAGCGACACATCCAAGTGGGTGGCGAGCGGTCTGGCAGTACTCGCGTAAGCGAGCGGTGCGCGATGCGCAGACCCTGCAACCTGCAGGAAGCGCGTGCCCGCCCCGTCGTCGACGGCAGCAAGCCTGCGAAAGCGATCCGGTTCGTCACCGTCACCACGAAGGGCCGGCGCCTCGATACTGCAAGTATCGACCGCGCACGCTCACTTGTGGGCCTTAAAGGCTACGTCTCGAACCTCCCTGCGTTCTTGATGGATTCGCGGAGCCTCTTCGCGAAGTATCACGATCTGTGGCGTGTGGAGCAATCGTTTCAGATGTCGAAAACGAACCTGCGAGCTCGGCCGATGTTCCATCGCACCCGCGATGCGATCGAGGCACACCTGACCATCGTGTTCGCTGCACTGGCTGTCGCCCGCGAAGTTCAGGACCGCACCGGGCTGGCGATCGGCAATGTCGTCAAGCAACTGCGGCCCTTGCGGACCTCCATCATCGTCCTCAGCGGAGCCACCGAATCGTTTCCCGCCGCAGATCCCGCCCGCCCAGCGAAAAATTCTCAAGGATGTCGGCTTCGAGGGGTACTAAAAATCCTAACTTGGGCTAGACGGATTCGGCCGCGCCCGACACGGCACCCGGAAGCGAAGGATCGGCTCGAGTGCACGCCCCGCATTCGTGGGCTAGGAGCTTACCGCGAAGGTGATAAGTGCTGAAATTGCCAGGGCGAGATTCGCGACTGAGTATGCAGCCGCGCCGTACCTGCCTGGAATTAAAGGAAGGTTCGAAATGGAACTAAACTCTCCTAGTTTTGTTCGAAGTTCCATCTGGTAACGGGAATATCGTGGCTCAATGTCTGCATTGCCGATTGACCTCTGATACAAATCTTGTAGATAGTCGCTAAATTCACGAAAGTAAGTTTCGCCTCGTTTGCGCCACGTATCAAACCGAGCAAGTACGTAAAGGGAAACTAAGGTGAGCATGCATGGGGCCGCCAGCAGCGCTGCGCGAAAGTGTAACGATATTTCGTACCGAAAACCGCCTACGATGACCATGACGGCTGTCGATGCCGCAATATTTAGGAGGGTAAGCAAAACTATCTTGTTGCTTAAAGATCCTAGCTGCGCGGTTATGTAGTCCAATCGTTCTTCGGGGGTCGTGAAGTCCTGGAAGTTCTGCGGCTCTTTTGGCGATTCGTCCGATTTCATTTGTTCTACCGAGTCGCTGCCCGGAGCAGTTCTTTGAGGAGATTCTGCTGCAATCTGAACCTTGTATCGTCACTGAAATCACCTGATGTAGGTGCAATTCCGTAAAAGGGATGGCGAACGGAAGAGTATGCGAACACCGAGCGATTGCGAATTCCGCTTTGGGTGAGCATTTGGCCGTATTCTCC
This sequence comes from Rhodococcus sp. NS-SX18, assembly GCF_057367935.1. NCBI lineage: Bacteria > Bacillati > Actinomycetota > Actinomycetes > Mycobacteriales > Nocardiaceae > Rhodococcus > Rhodococcus sp. NS-SX18. The sequence continues at coordinate 1,805,386 of NZ_CM170633.1, forward strand.
CTCGTCGTAGTGGCGCAGGACTGGGTCTCTCTCTGTCCACCAGAGATCGGCTTTTGATACTACGGTGAAGAAGTACTCCGGCTTTCCGCCCATCAGAGGTGCCCAGCGTCTGGCGGCCTCGATCTCGATTTGGCGATGTCTGTCGAGCCAGGATATAGCTGGTTGGCGCCCTTCGACTGCCTGATCTGCACCGTGTGAATACTCATGAAAACCCCAGCATGTTAGATCTATTACTCCAAGCTTTGGGGTTCCAAGCGCGCTCAAGATTGCGTCATTACGACGGGATTCGTGACCGATCTGACCCGGGGTATCGATAAATACAAAGATTTCTTTGTCGATCTTGATTTTTTCGTGATTAGCTTCGGATGTACGATTTAGCCTGTCGATTGTCTCAGGAACTAGGCTGCGGAGAGATTCCAGAAAATTTGTTTTCCCCACGCCGGTCGAACCAAGAACGAGGACAGGTCTCTTTTCGGAAAAAGCATCTTTGAGCTTGGCAAACCAACCCTGTTGCTGTGCAATTTGCACGATCTTTAACGCCGCTGCGGCCGTGCCTAAGCTCGTTGGTTCCGGCATTCTCGTCCGTCCTCCCGCTCTCTTCGGATGGAGCCTTCCCGAATGAATAGCCTACGTTCGGAATCGAGTCTCCGTTCGAAGATCGTAACTGGTGCGTCCCCCGATAGTCGCTCGTCGTGGTGCCGCATCGGCGACGGTGTGCCTCCCGTGCTGCAACTCCGTCCCAGGCTCACAGTGACGTGCTGCTTGTCAGCTACGCCATGCACGACGAGCCGACACTCACCGCAGCCCTCGGGCCTGCCGTGGATCGAGGCGTTTTCGTGTAGCTCTTGCATGAGCGGAGCATCGACAATCCACACTTCCGCGGCGCAACGGTCCCGTTTCCGGGACTCCCGGTACGTCGCCTGTGCTGGCCGCTTGGTCAACGACCAACCGGCGCGTCCATGCACGCCAAAGTCCTCGTCATCGACCGCGAAACCACCTTGATCAAATGCGCCAACATCACCGGAACCGCGATGCTCCGCAACATCGAATGCGGTGTCCTCATCCACGACCCGAAGATCACCGGCCAGATCATCGATGCGATCACCGGTCTCACCGAATCGAACAAGCTCCAACGCTATTCGGGGCAGACGCGTGAACCATCATGCCAGCTGCTGCTTCGCCCGTGAGCCTGCGCTCGCCAAGCTGCGGTTCGTGCGGCGGCTGCGGCCGATGTGCCAGGCGAACGCCGAGATCGTCCAGCCTTGGTTGTGCAGTGCGTGGGTCTCCACGTCTTCCTCCCATGTCAACATGAGAGAGCGGGTCTCCTTCGGGTGCTGGTGCGTGGTTAGAGACCACCAGCATCGTAAGCGACCCGCCCTCATCGGCGGAGCCACGCGGGTGAGCACTCTTCGGTGAGTAGGACTGAGCAGGATCAATTAGCGCCATCACACCGATGCATTGCGGGCCGCAGCCTCCGCCCGAGGGGGCCGCCGGCCGGGCCGGTGCGATCTTCCACGGCGACAACGGCGCGCTATACGTCTCGACGGCGTTCGCGGACACATGCTCGCGGGTTGGGAGTGATCCGGTCCCGGAGAGCGGTCGGAACGTCGGCGGACAGCGCCTGTCGACGCCGAGGCGCTGAACGGAACGTTGAAATGGGAGACACTGCAGGGCCGGAAGTGCTGGTGTCAACGGCACCTGAAAACTGACCCCTTTCCGGCAAGGCGGTTTCCAGTTGTTGTCGCAACACTCCGTTAGGTTCTGGAGGTTGTGTTGACATCGTCACGTCGTGTGAAGAAGAGGCCGGGGCGGCGTCCGCAGTCGGCCAAACGGCAACGGTTCATGGAACTGCGGGCGCGGGGGTGGAGCATTGTCGCCGCGGCCCGCGAGGTCGGGGTCTTCCCGGTCGACCGGGAAGAACTGGCATTGCGGGTACACGGTCTACCGCAACGGCACGGCCGTGGGCACCGTTCCGGCGTTGGATCGGCTGGCCGTCCGCGAGATCAGCTCTCGGTTCCTTTCGCAGGAGGGGCGGATCGAGATCGCCGATCTCCGCCAGAGCGGCCTGACCCTACGTACCATCGCCGCCCGGCTGAACCGATCTCCGTCGACGATCTCACGCGAGGTGCGCCGCAATACCGTCGACGGGCGCACTTACCGCCTCTTCGACGCTCACCGCCTGGCCACGGCTCGCCGCGCCCGCCCCCATCGGCGCCGACTGGACACCCATGACCAGCTCGGATCGCTGGTTGCCGAACTGCTGAGCCGGCGGTGGAGCCCGCAACAGATCAGCCGGCACCTTCGGCGACGCTTTCCGGACGATCCGACCATGCAGTTGTGCCACGAAAGCATCTACCAGGCCGTCTACCAGCCAGGATCGCGCTTCCTCCGGCCCTCGCCACTGGCGCCGCACCGTCGTTCACCGCTCCGCACCGGCCGTGATCACCGCCGCGCACACCAGCGCCCGCAGCAGCGCCGACCACGATTCGCGCACCCCATGCTCACCATCCACGACCGCACGTTCCCACCGGAGGACCGTTCGGAAGCCGGGCACTGGGAATCTCAATGAATCAGTCCGTGTTGCAACGTTGACCAGAACCTGCCGTGCCATACCGTTTTCAGTTTTCACGTGCCGTCGACAGCTGGAACGGCGCCGGCGAAGCTCGCGCCGTTGTCTTCCGCTGGGTCACGCGCTACAGCCCCAGAAGGAGGCACTCCACGCTCGGTCAGAACTGTCCGGTCGAGTACGAGCAGCGATCGGTTACGCCGACCGCCACCGCATAGGAACAGGCGTGTCCACGAGTCGGGGGTCCCTCATCGGAGGGGCGTTGACAGTTGCGGAACCAGACTGCTGGCTTATCATTCGCCTGGCAAACCGTACTGGGGTCCCCGCCCCTCCCTTACCGTGTTCCAGCGAGAATCTGATTCACCCGAGCCCGTGTGAGGCCGGTGATCGATACCAGGTCGGCGATGCGGACGCCGCTGCGATGAAGCTCTTGAATCGCATGATTGCGCGCGGTGAGCACTTCGGTTCTGTTTGCCTCGATCTCGGCCAGGAGTTCCAGCAGGGCATTAAGGCGCTGACGTGGATCCTGAACCGAAATTGCGAGGCGAGTTCGGGAATCCATGGTGGCGAATTGTACTGCAGAATGTACAGCGCGTTTGACACGGCTATGTATAGCGCGCTATACATAGACCCATGATTCGTCATGTTCTCCTCCCTCGCTGCTCGACCCCACCCTGCCTGGCAGTGGCCGTATGATGCGGCACGTCGCGCCGGATACCTTTGGTGGCATGACTACCGACGCTCCGCTCTCGCTTTTCGCTGCAGACGAGGTGGTGGAAACGCCCAAGCGGCGGTCCGCTGCTCTGCGATATCCGGGAAGCAAGTGGTCGCTGGCCACCGAGATCGTCAGCCACTTCGGTGAGCACTACCACTATGTGGAGCCCTACTTCGGATCTGGTGCGGTGTTCTTCACCAAGGACCCCAGCGGCCATGAACTCATCAACGATGCGCACAGCCTGGTCGTGAACTTCTTCCGCGTCCTGCGCGACCGGACTGACGACCTTCTGTTTGCGCTCGAGACCACGCCGTGGAGTCGCGAGGAGTACGACGACAGCCACATCGTGACCGGGGACGAGCTTGAGGATGCCCGCCGCTTCGTCACGCGAATCTGGCAGGCGCACGCATCGGATCTCGCCAAGAAGACGGGCTGGAAGAATCGGGGCTCGCGGCAGCGAGCAGGGGGCATGTCGCTCCGCTGGCAGCGTGTGCCGAGCGAGTTGGCGGAGCTTGCGATGCGGCTCAAGGATGCAGAAATCGAGCACCGTCCAGCCATCGAGGTCATCCGCCGGTTCGCAACCAATGACACGCTCATCTACGCCGATCCGCCGTACCTGATGGAGACTCGGACCCAGAAGATGTACGCCTCGGAGATGAGCATCGCAGAGCACATCGAGATGCTCGACGCCCTAGTCGCACATCCCGGACCGGTCGTCATCTCCGGCTATAACAACCATCTATACGACGAGAAACTGGCGGGCTGGAAGAAAGTCCTGATCAAGCCCCCAAAGGTAGAGAAGGCAGCAGAGCGCATGGAAGTGCTTTGGGTCAAGAGGTGATGATCCCAGGGGCGTCAGGTCCGGGCCAAGCCCCCGGCCAGTAGTCCTCAACCTTGTCCTTCAGGTCGCGAACAGGCGGTTCGGAAAGTTCGAACTCACCCGTTCGCCACTCCTCCCAGCCGATAGGTGGGTAGAACTTGAGTTGGCCCCCCGAGTTGGCATACCACTGCCACAAGCGATGCGGCCTGCGGTTGACATCGATGTACCCCGCGACAGACGAAGGCTTGCCCGCGTCGGCCTCTCGGCCCTCGACAACCCATTCGATGTCGGTGGCCGCAATCCGGGTCAGAACGTGGATGTCAAACGCTGCCATCTCGAACTTGCCCCACCGCGAATCGTGCGTCAGCAGCAGGTACTTGCTGGCGTCGATGTCGTAGATCCCGCGCACCTTCTCGTGCCATGAACCGACGGTCGCCACCAGAATAGGACCTGCCGCTTCAGGATTCGTCTGCCAGTGGATCGCCTCGGTCAAGAGGGCATCGGTTAGGTACTTGGCAGAGTTCGAAAGCTCCATGAACCAGCAGCAATTCTTAACCGGTTGGGTGCTCGCCATCTTGCATGAGACGCCCCACTGCTTGCGGCCGGCTCCGCCCGGAACGGCAACATCAAAGACGCCTTTGTCCTCGTTTGTGGCGCCTCCGAGTACGTATGCGGTGACCCGCTCGAAGGACAGGAAATCGGGCATGTAGCCCGCCTTGACTCGTTGCCCTGAGCCGTCGCGAAACGTGCTTAAGAGCAGGCGCATCTGCTCGGTCTCATCGTCGGTGAACGGCCGGTCGCGCACTGCCTGGAGGTGATTCACTCGCGCAACAGTAGCGAATGCCTCTTCGACACATTGAGGTCCCCCGGACAGCGGACACCGAGATAGCGGGATTGAGGATTCCGGGCTCTTCCGGAGATGGAGTGCAGGAGAGGGCGTTAAGATCCGAGGTTGACGCTGGTGTCGTTGCCGTGAGAAGGGCCCCAGGCAGTCGAAGATGAAGGTTCCTACGCCACGCATCGCGACCACGCCCGGAGCCGCCACGACATTGATGGCTCTTCGCAGTTAGCAGTGGCATTGATGCCGGCTGGGTGTGCTCCGCCGGGAGCGGCGGGTGCAGGCCCACCGTACCCGGCGCCGTTGATTGTCGGGGTTGCGGAATCCGAACGCGATCGGCCCGACGTGCTTGACGATCCGGCTGTAGCCCTCGCTGCGTGCGTTCGACAGGCCCGTCTCGATGGCCCGGACGATGGGGTCCTGCCAGGTCTCGACGGTGCGGGCCAGCGCGGTGACCTCGGCACTGAGCAGGCGGCACAGAACTTGTAGAACCGGTACAGGGTGGCCCGGATCTTGTGGTGGAGCCCACCTCGGGCGGTGCAGGCGAGCAGGTCGCGCAGCAGCTCCTTGGCGATCCAGGCGGCGGCGATCTCCTCGCTCGGGTTGGCGGCGAGCAGCTTGGTGAACAGCTCGGTGCGCTGCTGGTCGGTGAGGGTCTCGGCGCCGCGCAGCAGCCGGCGCCGGTTGATCCATTCGACATCGCTCTTGCGGCCGCGCCGGCCACGGTGGGTCTGGGTGACGCGGCGGCGCACCGCGTCGACGACCTCGTTAGCCTTCTTGACCAGGTGGAACCGGTCGACGACCAGGTCGGCGTGCGGCAGTGCCTCGCGCACCGCCTTGGCATAGACCGACGAGAGGTCGATCGTCACGTGGGTGATCTGCCGGCGCCACTGTTCGTCGCGTGCGTGCAGCCAGCCGAGCACCGACGCCGCGCTGCGCCCGTTGACCTGCGCGAGCAGGCCCTGATCACCGGCGATGTCGACCAGGCCGGTGTCCCAGCGGTCCACCCACCGCCGGGCGCCGGTGACCGGGTCGGTCTCCCACTTCGCCTTGCCACGGCGGGTCTCGTCGATGCCGAGCACCCGCACCGGGGCCGGCTCGTCGTCGAGGACGGTGTCGGCGACGACGGCGACCCGATCGTGGACGGTGTGCCAGGCGCACCGGTACTCGGCGGCGACGGCGACCACCGAACGGTCGTCGTCGAGGACACCGGCGGCCATCGTCGTCTTCGCCCGCGGGGTGACCCGGGCACGGGCCGGGATGCCGGGCACCGACTCGGTGAACACCTTCCGATCGCAGACACTATTGGCGCACAACCATTTCCGCTTGCTCCATTCGAGCCGGGGACGGTCGGGGCCGACCTGCACATCGCGGGGACGGGTGGTGACCCAGCCCTTCGACCGCGTCGACTTCTGCCCGCACTGCGGGCACACCCCGACCCATCGGGGGTCGGTGCCGAGCCGGACGATCCGACTGCCGTCGTCGACGCGCCGCACCGATTCGACGACGACGCCGTCGAGATCGAGCAGCAGTGAACCACTACTGTGGAGCATGCCCGCGTTCCTTGCTGGTCTGGTTGCCTGAAGAACACCCAGCTCACAAGGGCGCGGGCCCTTTTTCAATCACCGACACGGCACGGGGTCGGACAACATCACGCCCCTACCATCTGCGAAGCCAGGAATGGCAACTCGAACGCGAGATCCTGCGCCGGGCAGCCGCCTATTTCACGAAAGAGGTGAAGTGAAGACCCGCCGCTGGGACTTCATCTCCGTTGACCGCGCCGAGTTCGGCGTGCAGCGGCTGTGCCGGGTGCTGGGCACCTCCCGCTCCGGGTACTACCGGCACGTGGTCACCGAGCCGGTTCGAGTCGAGTGCCGGGCCGAGGAGGCGGCGATGGTGGCCGAGATCCGCGCCATCCACGCCGAGCACCGGGGTGCCTACGGCGCCCCGCGGGTGCATGCCGAACTGCGCGCACGGGGACGGCCGGTCAATCGCAAGCGGGTGGCCCGGCTGATGCGCTCCCACGGCATCGTCGGCCGGCACCTGCGCCGCATCCGGCGCACCACGATTGCGGACTCGGCGGCACCGCCCGTCCCGGACCTGCTACTGCGCGACTTCACCGCCCCGGCGGTGAACACCAAGTGGTGTGGGGACATCACCTACATCCCGGTGGGGTCCTCACGGATGTATCTGGCGACGGTGCTCGACATCTGCTCACGACGGGTGGTGGGGTGGTCCATCGCCGACCTCACGGGCGCCAAGCTGGTCATCGACGCGCTTGAGATGGCGGTCAGCGCACGCGGAGGTGAGGTTGGTGGAGTGATATTCCACGGCGATCGCGGATCGCAATACGCTGCAGCGGATTTCGCCGATGTGTGCCGTGATCACGGGATCCGGCCGAGTCGAGGACGGATCGGGTCGAGTTACGACAACGCCCTCGCCGAGTCGTTCTTCCAGGGACTGAAGAGAGAGTGGTTGCACGGCCGTAGCTGGCCCTCGAAGGTCAGGCATGATGGCGCTCAGTGATCCTGCTCAGTCCTGCTCACCGAAAGTGCTCACCCGTGTGGCTCCGCCGATGAGGGCGGGTCTCCTTCGATGCTGGTGGTCTCTGACCACGCACCAGCACCCCGAAGGAGACCCGCTTTCTCATGTTGACATGGGAGGAAGACGTGGAGATCCACGCACTGCATACACGAGGCTGGACGATCTCAGCGATCGCCCGGCACACCGGCCGCAATCGCCGCACCATCCGCAACTACCTGAACGGCGCCACCACCCCCGGCGTCCGCAAACCCGCTGGTGAAGACCCGTTCGAGCCGTTCGTCGCCTACGTCGAGGCCCGGCTGCGCGAGGACCCGCACCTGTGGGCGCGGACCTTGTGCGACGAACTCGAGGACCTCGGCTACACCGCCTCGTATCAGACCCTGACCCGCCAGATTCGGCAACGACAGCTGCGTCCGGTGTGTCAGGCCTGCGCCTGCGTCACCGACCGTGCGAACGCGATGATCGTGCATCCACCCGGTGCGGAAACGCAGTGGGACTGGCTCGAGCTGCCGGACCCACCCGCCTCCTGGGGCTGGGGCAAGACGGCGTATCTGCTGGTCGGCTCGCTGGCGCATTCCGGGCGCTGGAGGGCGGTGCTCGCCCCGGCGACGACCCAACCGCATCTGATCGACGGTCTCGACCGCATCGTCCGCGAACTCGGCGGACTGACCCGCAGCTGGCGGTTCGATCGAATGTCCACGGTGTGTCACCCCGACAGCGGGAAGGTCACCGCCTCGTTCGCCGGCGCCGCCAAACACTACGGCGTCTCGGTCGCGATCTGCCCGCCCCGGGCCGGGAACCGCAAAGGCGTCGTCGAGAAGGCGAATCTGACTGCTGCGCAGAGGTGGTGGCGAACACTGCCGGACGAGGTCACCGTCGAGCAGGCGCAGGTGAGTCTGGACGAGTTCTGCCGCCTGCGCACCGACATCCGATCCCGGACCACCCCGGAAGGGAAATCGACGGTGGTGGCGATCGCCGCCACCGAACCCCTCACCCCGCCGCCGGCCCCCTATCCGGTGGTGCTGCGCGAGCCGCGGACGGTCTCTCGGCAGGCGTTGGTGGCCTACCGCGGCAACCGCTACTCGGTGCCCCCGGAGTTGGTGTCGGCGCAGGTCACCGTCGCCCGCCGGCTCGGTGACGAGGCGATCGACATCGTCACCACCTCGCAGATCACCGTCGCCCGGCACCGCCTCGCCCCGGACGGGGCCGGCGCTCTCGTGCGCGATCACGGCCACGTCCATGCCCTCGAACAGGTGGCGATGGCCGCCGTCGCGGTCGGGGGTCGCCCGCATCGCCGCAAGGAACGCATCCCACCCGGACCGGACGCATTAGCTGCAGCGGAAGCATTGCGCGCCAACACCACGCACTCTCCCGCACCATCGGACACTTCGACCTCGACGGTCATCGATCTGGCCGCCTACGAGCGTGCTGCCCGCGGAAGGAACACGCTGGCATGAGCACCCCCGACACCACCACGCCCACCCACACCGCGAGTCTCTATCAGCGGCTGCGTGGTCACCTGGCGACGCTGAAGCTGCACGACGCCGCCGAGGCGCTGCCGGCGGTGCTCGACCGGGCGCAGAAGGACGGACTGTCGATGACCGCAGCCCTCGAACAGTTGCTGTCGATCGAGGTCGACGCCACCGAAGCCCGCCGCCTCGCCGGGCGGTTGCGGTTCGCGTGCCTGCCGACCCCGGCCACCCTCGCGGATTTCGACTTCGACGCCGCACCCGGACTCGATCGGGCGTTGATCGCCGAGCTGGGCACCTGCCGGTTCCTCGAAACCGCGACGAACGTCCTGCTCATCGGGCCGCCCGGGGTCGGAAAGACGCATCTGTCGGTGGGTGTGGCCCGGGCTGCCGCGCACGCCGGCTACCGCACCTACTTCACCACCGCTGCCGACCTCGCCGCCCGCTGCCACCGGGCCGCGATCGAAGGCCGGTGGGCGACGACGATGCGGTTCTACGCCGGGCCGACCCTGCTGGTGATCGACGAACTCGGCTACCTTCCGCTACCTGGGGAGGCCGCATCCGCCCTGTTCCAGGTTGTCGCGCAACGTTATCTGAAGACCTCGATCGTCATCACCACCAACCGAGGTGTCAGTGAGTGGGGTGAGGTTCTCGGTGACACCACCGTCGCCGCCGCGATGCTCGACCGGCTTCTGCACCGCTCCGTCGTGCTGAACCTCGACGGGGATTCCTACCGACTACGTGACCACCACGCCCGCACCGACAAGCTCCGCAAGGCCGTCACCGGAACCCGACAACCGCTACAGTGAACCCCGCCCGCGAGTGGGCACTTTCGTTGAGCACAAGCGAGCACCTTCGCTGAGCCTCATCAGGCACGGACGGAGCCGTTCGAGTGGCTCGCGTACTACAACCGGCGTCTCCGTCACTCCGCCCTCGGATACCTCGCACCGGCGGAGTTCGAGCGACGGTTTCGCTCAACGACTACGCTGTCACTAGCCGCATGAAAACCGGTGTCCACGTTTAAGCGGCAGCTCAGGCGTCGTTATGGTCGGTATTGCGTACGTCTTGCAGCACCGGCGCCTACTTCTCTGAACTGGGAGACGTAAGGCCCAGCCTCTCTCGGGCGACGAGACGGAGCACGTCGGTTCCTACTCCAATTGGGAACGCAGCGCGACCGTGCGCGGCGGCGACTGGGATGATCCCGTCCTGGTACATCGACGAGCCAGTTCGGTCGATCACATCGAGTATTGCTGGCAGCGTTGGATACCCGTGCGGTCCCTCTTGCCCGCCACGCGAATCGTAGGCTGAGCCTTTCGCAGGGGGCACCGTGATGACGACGACGCGACCGTCGCGGCTACGGTAGATGAACTTCCGACCCCAATACGTCTCTTTGCCGTACGAGACTGGGTCGTTCGTACCGACCAACCGTTCGAGAATAGGTCTGCCGCACACGACAAGCTCGCCCGGCTGCACGAGCTGATGGCGCGCAAGGGCTCGGCCATAGTCGACAAAGACTCCTGATTTCTCGATACCACAGATGAACGGACCGTTTCCTGGGGTCGTGCTCGACATTGCTTGGAAGTATCGTTCGGCCTGCGCGCGCAGCTTTGCTGGCTCGCCGTACATAGCAAGGGGGCCGTCCTGGATGAACAGAGTCTTTGGCAACAGATCGGCCCGCGAGCGTTCCCACAAGAGCGTTGTGAGACCGACGAGCACGAGAAGCTCAAGGACAGAACGGAGACGGCCCAACGCCTCCTCGTTTGACTTGTCTTCCTGGACGCCCTCGTAGATTCGGAGCGTGTCGGTTGGGTAGAGGACGGCGGTGCAGTTCGGGCAAGCGATACCGTCAAACTCGACGTCAACCCCCTTCGCACTACAGTTTGGGCAATTCACCGGTACCGAGGTTGCTGGAAAGCCTGGGGTGCCGTGCAAGCGAAAGAGAAGTTCAAGCAAGCTATGCTTGAAACCGTCGACCTCGACGAACTTCTCGCGGAAGATCCGATCTAGTAACTCGCGCCACGATGTTCTTATGTCCACTCCTACACGTGAGTACGCACCCGCAACAGGGAGATCAAGCGTTACGAGAGCGGTCGAGACTGCGCGTTCCATCTCTATTGGGTCGACGAAACGGGAGTCCGACTGCTCCGCCATAACGCCGAGGTCGACAAGCGCGGCCGCCGCCTGCGCAAACCCGTACAGCACCGATGGCATTCCGTCTCGTACCTGTTGGGTCAGGTGGGACCCGTCAATCGCGATCGCCGACCTGAGCGTGGCGACGATTTCTGAGCGTGGGATTTCCAGTTCGGATACTACTGTGTCGCGCACCCAACTCGCGTCTGCAAGGGCATCTGCTGGCACGAAGAATTCGGCGCGGTCTGCCATTGCCTGTACCGCGGCTGCGCTGTGGCTTAGACGCCCTGCTCGCTCGAAGCTGTCGCCTGTAGCGGTCACATACGGCACAGTTAGAGCTCCTCCGCTACGGCCTTGGCCTCGTCGATAAGTGCTTTGGCATACCGCTCGATCTGGACGGGGATGATGAATGGAGACGATAATGTCTTGAGCCGCACGAACCCGCGATCCTCTGAAGCGAGAATCGCATCCGCGTATGAACCGAAATCGTAAAACTTGCTGAGTTCGTTGAGCTCCTGTCGGTTATTGAGGTGCGCGACAACCCAGTTAGCCGTGTTCGCCTTCACCTGATGAGCAACCCCAGTGACTTCCTGAGTCGCATACAGCATGCCGATTTTTAGCTTCGCTGCTTCCTTCGCCAGGCGAACCCACACGTCCGCGTCGTTCTTGTACCTGTCGGAGGCGAACAAGTTGTGCGCTTCCTCAAGCATCACCTGGATATGGCCGGGCTCGTCGCCGCTTGTGAATACGTCGGTATGACGCTCGAGAAGGTGCTCAGTAATCGTCTCCGACAAGGTCTGGACAACCTTCTCGCTCCCAATGTGGAGATCAACAATTACGATTCGTCCCTCGGTGAGTTCTTGATATATGCCCTCGGCGACGTCATCCGTCACATTCGGATCGTGGAATACCCGCATTGGAATGAGGTTGAGATAACCGCGCACCTTTCCAGACCCCGAAGAGGAAGTCCCGGTTGCCATCGCTTCGGTGCTGGTCCACGGTGTCTCGCGGCCGAAGTCCGTCGCGTTGCGATCGCCTGTTTCGCGGAGCTCCGCAATTGCCAGAACGACCTTAACGACGTGCTTTCCCGGGATGTTGACATATCCGCTTTGGGCCGACGGAAATGAATCGACGTTGATCTTGCTTGCTACTTGGTCCGCGAATTCACGCTTCATACTCACGTTGACGGCGAACGCATCTGGCGCTTTGAAACCTGCGCGCAAGAGCGTCGCGTAGAGACCGAGGCGACCCCGACTAGCGTGGTTCTTTGCACTGAAGTCCCTCGGATCCGAGCCGCCGCTGAAGTCCGTAGCGATGAAGTCCTGGACATAACCCGACGTACTTTGCTGCGACAGTGTTGCCGCGATCAGGCCTTGCGCGGTGCCAATCTGCTTGTCGTCGAAGAAGTTGATTGCGAGTGACTTGACGTGCGACTCAGTCCCATCTGCACCGAACTTATAGATGCGCACGTGCTGTGCACCGAGGCCGGCAATCGCGGACTCATCCTGCACGTTTGCGTTCGCGTACTCGCCTTGGGGATCGAAAATCAGCTGCCCAATCGGCGACTTGCCCGCGCGGCGCCTCCGCTCCGACGCAATGAACGTCTTTGCGATGATGATCTTAGCGGTGTTCGACTTGCCGGATCGCGTCATGCCCAGTAGCGCTGTCTTGTGACCGATGAAGTCCTGGATACGGACATTCACAGACGAGTCCGCCTGGCCGGCCGCGAGCGCTCGGCGACGCGTGGCTGAGTACCGAACGACGCCAAGGCGCACGAGATCGCCGGGCTCGGTATCAGGCTTCATGTAGCTCGCGATCGTCGATAGACCCTCTCCTATCGGCTTCATTACACGATATGTGCTAGTCGCGTAGAAGTTGTCGACGTCCGCGCCAAAAAAAAGCTGAGCTGTACCATCGACGACATCTTCGTAGAACGTGCCGAGTACCCGGCAGCGCAGGCCTGTGAAAGATGCTCGGTTCTGGGTGAAGGGGTCCATGTGGCGATCGAGCACGAAACTTGGTGATGGACTCTCGGCCCGGCTAAGTGCATCACGCAGTGATTCTTCCCGCACAGCGAGCAGGTCAGACTCAAGCGACAGCGGCGCAGTCCCCTCGACACGAAGAAGCAGCACTTCATCGTCATCGCCAGGGCGGTTTACGTCTCGCGCCGTGGCGAGCAGAAACGAGTGCTGCGCGATGCCACCAGCATCGAACTTCCACTTATCATGGGTCAGCACGACTGCTTCATGGAAATCCAGCCGATGGATCGCACCAATTCGAATCGCACGATCGTCCGTCAGAAGCGTGGACTGCAGCACCGAACCGGCACTCACCCCGAACGAGATACTCACTCTTCCTCCTGTCGCCTCCCCAAGCGGGAAGGCGCCGATCATTCTAGCGGGGGCGACCGACAAAATAGGTCGTGCGTCTCGCATTTCCATGGCGTCGACGGCGGGTGAAGACTGATGGCGGTGTACGTGGCCGTCCGACGACCAGGGGTGAAGACAGGGGTCCCACTTCTCAGGTCGGTTCGGTGCGGAGGCCATGTACGAGAACAGCGGTGACAGCGCACCGAACCGCTCGCCCAGAGATCTCGAACATCCCGGCGCGTCGTCACCGCCGGACCGGTCCGCCGGTCAACCATGTTGGCGTGAGCCAGCAGACCGGACCGGCGTGGAGCGAATTCTTCGCCGACCTGGTCGGCCGGGGTCTAGGCGGGGTCCGACTGGTGAGCTCCGACGCTGACGTCGGTCTGCGGGAGGCAATCGCGGCGAACCTTGTCGACAACGCTTGAATTCGAACCGAAATACCCGCTCAGACTTCAATCAGAGCCGACACTCTGCCCTCGGATACGAGAGGGTTGACAGTGGGAGTCTGCCGAACGCACTACGCAGCGAACTTGATGTCGACCTGCCCGAAGAACATGTGGCCGGCGGTGACGGCGATGTTGCATTCGGTCTACGACCAGCCCCACGCTATCTCGGTCTCGACGTTCTGGCCCGCTGCCATCCAAGTACCGTCGCCGATACCAAGAGCGAGATGGAAGAGGACACCATGCCTGCACTCAGCGCCTAAGACCTACTCATGCGCGCGGTGTGGAGCGTTCCCACCCGCCGGCGACCGCATTCGAGGTCGTGCGACACCACCTGCAACTGCGTCTGGTAGTCCTTGGCGGTATCCGGCACCGCATCGACACACGGGAGCCCGGCGGAGCGAACGGCCTGTAGCAACCGCCGATTCGCCGACGGTCGGGAAGGATGGGGGCATGCGCTCCTCGATACCGGACTACCTGACCGAGGTGCTCGACACGTGCACCGCCGATGTGAGCGGGACCGTCGCCGACTACATCCCGGAGCTGGCCGCGGCCGACCCGGATCTTTTCGCGGTGGCTCTCGTGACGGCGGACGGGACGGTGTATTCGGCCGGCGACATCGAGCATGCCTTCTCGATCCAGTCGATCTCGAAGCCGTTCGTGTACGGCATGGCGCTCGACCGGCTGGGATTCGATGCGGTCCTCGAGAAGATCGATGTGGAACCGTCGGGGGAGGCGTTCAACGAGATCTCCCTCGAACACGACTCGGGGCGTCCGCTGAATCCGATGATCAACGCGGGCGCGCTCACCGCCCACGCCCTGCTGTCCGACGATGCGTCGCCGCACGCGCGGGGCGAACAGGTGCGGTCGCTGTTCTCCGACCTGGCCGGCCGCGACCTCTCCATCGACGAGCGCGTCGCCGCCTCCGAGCTGACCACGACGTACCGCAACATCGCGATCGCGAATCTGCTGCGCAGCTACGAGGTGTTCTTCGACGACCCGGAGGACGTGGTCGCCGGGTATGTGCGTCAGTGTTCGGTGTCGGTGACGGTGACCGATCTGGCGATGATGGCGGGCACGCTCGCCAACGGCGGCGTGCAGCCGAGCACGGGTGCCCGGGTGTTCTCCCGGCCGACGGTGCGTCAGGTGCTGTCGGTGATGGCCACGTGCGGGATGTACGACGCGGCCGGCGACTGGCTGACCACCGTCGGCATCCCCGCGAAGAGCGGCGTCTCGGGCGGCATCATCGGGATCCTGCCCGGCCAGCTGGGCATCGCCGTGTTCTCGCCGCGGCTGGATCGGCACGGCAACAGCGCGCGGGGTGTCGTCGCCTTCGAGCGTCTGTCCCACGACATGAATCTGCATCTGATGGACGCCCCGATGGTTGCGCATTCGGTGCTGCGCCGCCGCGAGATCCTCGGCGAGGAACCGGAGGCGGTGACGGTGCTGGAACTGCAGGGCGACATCCAGTTCACCAACGCCGAGACCGTGGTGCGGGCCGTGGTGGACGAGCCGGTGACCACCCGGCGGGTGGCGCTCGACCTGACGTTCGTGCACTCGGTGCTGCCGGTGGGCCGGCGGATGATCCTCGAAGTGCTGCGACGGCTGCTGCTCGACGGGCACGACGTCACGCTTATCGACCCGGACGAGCACCTGCCGGACCCCGACGTCGGCGACGGTCGCCGCCCGGACGTCCATCGGTCGGTCGACGACCTGCTCGCGGCGTCGCCGTGACCGCCGGGCGGACACCGTCAGCGGTCCGCGTCGTGACCCGTCCCGGACCGGCGGCCCGTATGCTGCGGTAATGCCGGAGATCCGGGTCCTCGAGACCGAATCAGAGCTGCTGTCGGCGGCGAAACTGTTCCGTACCGCGATGATCGGGATGCCCGCCCCGAATCCGCTCCAGCCGGGCCAGATCCTGACCCAGCGCGAGCAGGGCCGCACCCTCGGCGCGTTCGTCGACGGGGAGTTGGTGGGCACCGTGGAGTCGGCGTCGAGCGGGATGATCCTGCCGGGCGGGCGCCGCGTCCCGCACGCCGCCGTCACGCACGTCGGGGTGCTGCCCACGCACACCCGTCGGGGCGTGCTCTCGGCGTTGATGCGGCACCAGCTGAGCGACGCCCAGGACCGGGGTGAGGTGGTGACGTCGCTGCGGGCCTCCGAGGCGACGATCTACGGCCGATTCGGCTACGGCATCGCGACCACGACGCACACCGTCGAACTGGATGTGCGGCGGGCGGTGCTGCGTCCGTCGGTGGGGGAGGGCGGGCCGGTGCGGCTCGTCGACCCGCACGGCGCGTGGGACCTGCTCTCGCGCATCGCCGACGACAATCCGTCGTCGCGGCCCGGGAGCATCGATCGCATCCCGCCGTGGTGGCGGTCGCAGGAGCACCGGATCGTCGGGGACCGCGAACCCCGGTACGTCGCGGTGCACGGCGAGCCGGGAGCGGAGACGGGCTTCGCCCGCTACCGCCCGATCGGCACCGACACCTGGTTCGGCAGCCGGGAGCGCACGGTCGTCGTCGAGGACTTCTTCGCGCCGACCCGCACGGCCTACCTCGGTCTGCTGCGGTTCCTGCTCAACCTCGACCTGGTGGACACGTTCGTGTTCGTCGCGATGCCGCAGGACGACCCGTTGCCGTGGTTGCTGACGGATTCACGGGCGGTGCAGCTGCGCCGCGCCGGCGACGAGACGTGGCTGCGGATCGTCGACGTGCCCGCCGCGTTGCGCGACCGGACGTTCGCCGGTACCGGTGAGGTGCGGCTGGCGGTGGTCGACGAGCGTCTGCCCGAGAACTCCGGCACCTACCGGATCTCGGCGTCGGGCGCGGAACGCGTGGACGAGCCGGCACAGCTCGAGGTGGACGCGTCCACGCTCGCCGCGACGCTGCTCGGCGGGACCCGCTGGCATCAGCTCGAGGTCGCCGGTTTGGTGCGGGTGCACGACTCGGAGGCGTTGCCGGTGGTCGAGCAGCTGTTCGCGACGGCGTCGGCGCCGTTCGCCGGCGTCATGTTCTGAACCTGAGCTTGCACCCGTTGTCGCGTCCTTGCATCCGTTTCGTCGCGCCGGAACGGGTGCAAGCCGACGGGAACGGGTGCAAGGTCGGCTAGTTCGCGTCGCTCTGCGCGCGGCGCTTGCGCACCCGCTTGACCACCGCGTACCCGGCGAAGAGGACGACGGCGCCGATCACGATGTTCTGGAACGTGGACGCGTACGGCTCGACGCGGGACCAGTTCGCGCCCAGCCCGTAGCCGGCGAAGACGAAGATGCTGTTCCAGATGAGGCTGCCCGCGGTGGTGAAGAGGACGAACCGCCACGCGGGCATGCGGGTGACGCCCGCGGGGATGGAGATCAGGCTGCGGAACAGCGGGACCATGCGGCCGAAGAACACGGCCTTGCCGCCGTGTCGTTCGAACCAGGCGGTGGTGCGGTCGAGGTCCTCGACGTCCACGAGGGGAAGCCGGTCGACGATCCGGCGGATCCGGTCGGGGCCGATGCCGCGTCCGGCCGCGTAGAGACCGAGGGCGCCGACGAGCGAGCCGAGGGTGGTCCAGAACAGCGCGCCGAAGAGGGTGAAGCTGCCGAGGCTCGCGGCGAACCCGGCGAGCGGCAGGATGACCTCACTGGGCAGCGGCGGGAAGAAGTTCTCCAGCGCGATCGCGATCCCCGCGCCGACGCCGCCGAGCCGGTCCATCAGGGACAGCGCCCAGCCGGCGATGCCGTCGGTGGGGGCAGCGGCGTCGGCAGGTATGGCAGCGAGGAGTGCGACAGTCACCTGATCCACCATAACGACCGATCACGCCGGATCCGGGCCGACGTGAGGGCCGCCACGGCCGTCGTGCGGTCAGGATCCGGCGAGCGCGGCCTGCAGTTTCTGCACCACGGCGGGCGCCGGGTTCTGGTTCTGGGCGTTCGGGATGTCACTGTTGACCGCGACGAGGATGATGTCGCGCGTGTCCTGGTTGTAGCCGAAGTAGGTGTTGAAGCCGGGCAGCTCGCCGGTGTGGCTGAGCCAGCCGTCGGCGTCCCCGAGGCCGAGCCCGTAGGCGGCGGTCGCGGTGTTGGGCGGCAGCCCGTACAGGAACGACGACATCCGCACGTCCTGGGTCTGCTGGTCGTAGAGTCCCTCGCCGGTGCCGATGGCCTTCGCCCAGATCTGCAGGTCGTCGAGGGTGGAGATCATCGCCCCGGCCGCCCAGGCCCACGACGGGTCCCAGTTGGTGGCGTCGGTGGTCTGCCCCTCCGGCTGTCCCTGTTCGGTGATGCCGTCGAGGTGGGGGGAGGGGATGTCGGCGTTGTCGGGGAACGAGGTCTCGCTCATGCCGATGGGCTCGGTGATCCGCTCGGTGATGTAGTTACCCAGGCTCTGCCCGCTGACCTGCTCGACGACGAGTCCGAGGGCGATGAGATTGGAGTTGGAGTACTCCCATTTCTCGCCGGGTGCGAAGTTCGGCGGGTCGCCGCGCACGATGTCGAGCAGCTGTTCCGGAGTCCAGGGCTTGGTCGGGTCGCCGAACAGCTGGTTCTGGAAGTTCTCGTCGAAGGTGTAGCTGGGGATGCCGCTGGTCATGTCGGCGAGCTGGCGCAGGGTGGCGGTGTCGCCGTTGGGCAGGCCCGGCACGTACTTGCCGATGGGATCGTCGAGGGAGAGCTTGCCGTCCTGCATCAGCTGGAGGATCGCGGTGACGGTGAACGTCTTGGTGATGCTGCCGATGCGGGTGTGGTCGGCGGCGGTCGGTGGCTCGGTCGAGTCCGGCCCGGCCGTCCCGGAGCTGCCGGTCCATTCGTAGTCGGCGGTGATCACCCGCGCGACCACCCCGGGGAACTTGAAGTCGTCGCGCACGTCGTCGAGTGCGGCCTGGAACTGCTCGGCCTGGGCCGCGTCGGGGGCGCGCGTGGTGGTCGTCGCGGAGTCCTCGGTGCCGGTGTCGGAGCCGCAGGCGGCGGCCGCCAGAACGAAGGTGGTCATCGCAAGGATCGACAGCCGGCGCATGGCGTCTCCAGAGTTCGGGGGATTTCTCCGGATTTCAGTGTGACGCCTGCACCGGGGTCGTGCGCTGGATTCGATCATGTTCCCCCGCATCGGGGGTATGCCCGGTCAGTTCGGAGCCGAGAAGAGCCCGGAGTAGTCGTGCGGTCCGTGCCGGCGGGGATCCGTCTCGGCCTCGGTGGGAGTGTCCGCGTCGGTAGGGGCGCCGGGCTGGAGGAAGATCGGGTACTCGTGGTGCTGCATGGTGTCCTGTTCTGTGGTGGGAAGTGAGGGGAGAAGCGGGTCAGTGGTTGCCGGGCGTACCGGCGACGGTCCGCATGATCTCGTAGGCGCGGTCCGGATCGGTGTGGGGCGCGACGATCGTCAGCGCGATCCGGGTTCCGGATTCGCCGAACAGATACATCAGATTCGACGGCTGACCGGGGATCGGACCGGTGATCTCGATGCCGTCGACGTCGTCGATGCGCCGCTGAGCAGAGCTGACCGCATTCCATTCGAACGCGATCCGCGTGACGGGCCCGAGCCTCGGGACGAGCGCGGAGACCAGGTCGTGCAGTTCGGAGGTGACGTTCTGGGTCCAGGGGAACCAGGCGCCGTCGACGGACGACGTGGGCGCCCCGGCAGGTCGCAGCAGCAACCGCGGGGTGCGGGTGGGTTCGGGGAACGGTTGTGTTCCCGGCTGCGCCGGCGCAGCCCGGTCGGTGCCGAGCTGTCCGGGCAGCGGTGTGTGCGTCACGGGACGCTCCTTGGTCGGCCGCGAATCAGCCGGAAGATGTTCCAATCGGGGCCCACCGGGCGGGAAGCCCGATGCGAAATGCCCATCGATGACTCGAAGCCTACAGGGTGGGGTGGAAACGGGCGAATGCGCCGCGGGTGGCACCGGCGTTCGAACCGCACCGTGCCGGTGGCGGCGGTAACCTCACGGAGTGGACGAGTTGAACGAGAAGGGCGAACCGTTCGAACTCGCGTCGGACGGTCAGGTCGACGTCACCCCGGAGATCGACGAGATCGGCGAGTTGCTGCGGAAGTCCGGCCGCAAGAATCGGATCGCCGACGTCGACGAGCCGTGGCGGAACGGGTATCCGTACGACACGAAGATGACGCGGCGGCAGTACGAGGCCCGCAAACGCAAGCTGCAGATCGAGCTGCTCAAGCTGCAGGCCTGGGTCAAGGAGCACAACGAGAAGATCGTCGTCATCTTCGAAGGCCGCGACGCGGCCGGCAAGGGTGGGGCGATCAAGCGGTTCACCGAACACCTCAATCCGCGTGGTGCGCGGGTGATGGCGCTCGAGAAGCCGACCGAGCGGGAACGCACGCAGTGGTATTTCCAGCGCTACGTCGAACACCTGCCGGCGGGTGGGGAGATCGTGCTGATGGACCGGTCCTGGTACAACCGGGCCGGTGTCGAACGGGTGATGGGCTACTGCACCCCGAACGAGTACCGCGAATTCACGCGCTCCGCACCGGAATTCGAGCGGATGCTGGTGCAGTCCGGGATCCACCTGGTCAAGTTCTGGTTCTCGGTGGGCCGCGAGGAGCAGCACGCGCGGTTCGTCGCGCGCAGCACCGACCCGGTCAAGCAGTGGAAACTCTCGCCGACGGACCTCGCGAGCCTCGACAAGTGGGACGCGTACACGGAGGCGAAGGAGGCGATGCTGTTCTACACCGACACCCCGCACGCCCCGTGGACCATCGTCAAGGCGAACGACAAGAAGCGTTCGCGGATCGAGGCGATGAAGTGGGTGCTGCACCGCTTCGACTACACCGGCAAGAATCCGCGCGTGGTCGGCACCCCCGATGCCCAGATCATCGGCTCGCCCGAGACGGTCTACGACGAGGGGGAGCGCCCCTCGGAGACCTTCCCGAAGGTGTGATGTGCGCCCGGTGCGCGGTTTCGGGGCGCGGGCGACCGGGTAATGCGGGAGGGCTGCACCGACCGAGGTCGGCCGACATCGAAAGGACGTCACACCGTGGGAAGTCCGGAACAGCGCGATGACCGAGAAGAGCCCGTGGAGGCCACCGACCGCCCCGCCCCGGTCACCGGGGAGGACCTGGAGAACCTGGTGGACGACATGGAGAAGCGGGTCGAGAGCGAACGCGAGGAGGAAGGTGTCGAGGGCAGTGTCTCGGACCGTGAGCAGCAGCGGCCGATCGAGACCGGCGACGAGGCGCCGGACTGACCGGCCCGGCCCGTGACGGATCGGCAGACGATGCCCGGTGCCACGACCCGCACCTTCGTCCTGTTACCGGGCGCGGGGTCGGACTCGTGGTACTGGCACCGGGTGGTGCCGCTGCTGCGCGGGCACGAGGTCGTGCCGGTCGACCTGCCGTACACCGATCCCGGCGCCGACCAGTACGCGTACGCGGACGTCGTGGTGGCGGCCTGCCGTGACCTCGCGCGCCCACCGACCCTGGTGGCGCAGTCGATGTCCGCGTTCACCGCGGCGATCGTCGCCGAGCGGATGCCGGTCCACGCGCTGGTCCTGGTGGCGCCGATGATCCCGGCGCCGGGCGAGTCGCCGGGACAGTGGTGGTCGGCGGTGGGCCAGTCCGAGGCGAAGCGCGCCCAGGACGTCGCCGACGGACGTGACCCGGATGCGCCGCTGGATCCGCGCACGCTGTTCTTCCACGACGTGCCCGCCGACGTCGTCGACGAGGCGTTCGCGCACGAGCAGCCGGACATGGCGGAGTCGGCGTTCGAGCCGGCGTGGCGGGCGCGGCAATGGCCGGAGGTGCCGGTGCGGGTGATCGCGGGCCGTCACGACCGGTTGTTTCCGCTGCCGCTGATCGAGCGGCTCGCGCGCGAGCGGCTGGGGGTGGAGGTCGAGGTGATCGACACCGGGCACCTGCCCGCGCTGGCCCGTCCCGCGGAACTGGCGGCACTGCTGCTGCGAGAATGACCCGCCCGTCGTCAACGGTTTCCGTTGCGGGACTTGCCGTTCGACGTGGACTCGTGCTGCGCGCCGGTGAACTGCGCCGCCGCCGCGGCCGGCATGGGCTCGTAGCGCAGATGCATCCGGGAGAACTCCGCGGTGCCCTGCGTGAGCGACCGCAGATCCACCGGATAGCGGGCGAGTTCGAGTTCGGGGACCTCCGCGCGCAGCAGGGTGCGGCCCGGCTCGGCGCTCTCGGTGCCCAGGACCCGGCCGCGCCGAGCGGACAGGTCGCCGAGGACGGCGCCGAGGTACTCCTCGGGCAGGATCACCCGCACCGCGGCGACGGGTTCGAGCAGCGTGACCTCGGTGTGCGTGGCGGCGTCACGCAGGGCCAGCCCGGCCGCGGTCTGGAACGCGGCGTCGGAGGAGTCCACCGAGTGCGCCTTGCCGTCGACGAGGGTGACGCGGACGTCGATGAGCGGGTTTCCGGTGGCCACCCCCTTGGCGGCCTGCGCCCGCACGCCCTTCTCCACGGACGGGAAGAACTGCCTGGGCACGGCGCCGCCGACGACGCGTTCGGCGAATTCGATGCCGCCGCCGAGCGGCAACGGTTCGACCTCGACGTCGCACACCGCGTACTGGCCGTGACCGCCGGACTGTTTGACGAGCCGGCCGTGGCCCTTGGCCGGGGCGGCGAACGTCTCGCGCAGCGCCACCCGGTACGGGACGGCGTCGACGTGCACGCCGTGGCGGGTGCGCAGCCGGTCGAGGACGACCTCGGCGTGGGCCTCGCCCGTGCACCACAGCACCAGCTGGTGGGTGTCGGGGTTCTGTTCGAGGCGCAGGGCGGGGTCCTCGGCGGTCAGCCGGGCGAGGGCCTGGGAGAGCTTGTCGTCGTCGCTGCGGGTGTGGGCCTCGACGGCCACCGGCAGCAGCGGCTCGGGTAGCGGCCAGCGGTCCAGCAGAGTCGACGCCCCCGCCTCGGAGAGGGTGTCGCCCGGCTGGGCGGTGAGGAGCTTGGCGATGCACACGAGATCCCCGGCGACGGCCTCGGGTACCGGGCGCTGTTGCCGGCCGAACGGGCTGGTGAGGGTCGCGACGCGTTCGGTGGTGTCGTCGCCGGCGGAACCGGCCAGCCGGATCGTCGTGTCGGGCCGCAGGGTTCCGGAGTACACCCGCACGAGGCTGATGCGCCCGACGTAGGCGTCCCCGGCGACGCGGATCACCTGCGCCGCCAGCGGTGCCTCGGGGTCCGCGGCGGGCGCGGGCGGGCGACGGTGGGTGGGGTCGGGGAAGGCCATCGCGACGAGGTCGAGCAGCTCGGCGGCGCCCACCCCGTAGTCGGTGGTGGCGAGCGCGGGATGCAGTGCGCAGTCGACGATCTCGTGCCGCAGCCCCTCGTCGAGGGATTCGGTGTCGAGGGTTTCGCCCGCGAGGTATCGCTCCATGAGGGTGTCGTCCTGGCCGGAGATGGCCTCGACGAGGCTCTCGCGTGCGGCGCCGGTGTCCGGGACGGCGGCGGGATTGCCGTAGCCGCGGCCGGTGAGCAGATCGATCGAGCCGCAGGGGCGGCCGCCGTCGAAGACCGGCACGTAGACCGGGCGCAGGGTGTCCGGGCCGAGGTCGAACGCGTCGTGGCACGCGGTGAGCATGTCGTCGAAGCCGGTGCGGGCGACGTCGAGCTTGGAGACGACGATGGCGCGGGGGATCGCGGTCTCGGCGCACTCGCGCCACAGGGTGCGGGTGGCGGCGGAGATGGGATCGGTTGCGGAGACCACGAATACGGCCGCGTCGGCGGCGTGCAGGCCCGCGCGGACCTCGGCGTCGAAGTCCGGGTGCCCGGGGGTGTCGAGGATGTTGATCTTCACCCCGTTCCACTCGAGCGGCAGCACGGCCAGCTGCACCGAACGGCGGTGCTGCTGTTCGATGGCCTCGTAGTCGGAGACGGTGGTGCCGTCGGCGGTCCGGCCGGCCCGGCCCACGGCGCCCGCGGCCAGCGCCAGGGATTCGGCGAGGGTGGTCTTGCCGACCCCGCTGCAGCCGACGAGGACGACGTTGCGGAGCTGTGCGGGGCGCTCGACGGCGGGCGCCCGTTCGGTGCGTGCGGCAGAGCGGTCGGGCATCGGCGACTCCTCCCGTGGCCTGTGCCCAAGTGTAGGAGGCGCCTCCGCCGCCGTGGCGTCTTTCGGGCACGCCGACGGTCCGGGAAAGACACCACGGGGACGACTCGTCCGCTACTCTCAACCTGAACTTGAGGTTTAGGGAGGTCCTCGTGGTGGTTGCCCGGCGCCCGGCACTCGTCCGCCTGCTCACGACCGGGACGGCGCTCGCCGCCGTCACCGTGCTGGGAGCGGGAGCCGCCGTCGCGGCACCCGACACCGGGTCGAACTCCGGCTCCTCGGTGCCGGCCGCCTTCCAGGAGGACCCCGGCCCGCTGCCCGAGCTGCGCGAGATCGAGACCGCCGCCATCGTGGGGGAGACCCCGATCGCCGAACGCGCGGTGCGGCTGACGGTCGCAAGCCCCGCGCTGCGTCGCGACGTGGGCGTCGAGATCCTGCTCCCCGCCGACAACTCCGTCCCGCGGCCCACCCTGTTCCTGCTCGACGGGGTCAGCGCCCGCAACCACACGAGCGGCTGGATGAACATCGGCGGCGCCCCCGCCTTCTTCGCCGACAAGAACGTCAACGTCGTCATGCCCAACGGTGGTCGCGGCAGCCTCTACAGCGACTGGCTGCAGTCCGATCCCAAGCTCGGGCTCAACAAGTGGGAAACCTTCCTCACCCAGGAACTTCCGCCGCTGCTCGCCGCGCGGCTGAACAGCAACGGGGTCAACGCGATCGCCGGGAACTCGATGGGCGGGCAGGCGGCCATGATGCTCGCCCACCGGCACCCCGAGCTGTACCGGGGCGTCGCCGCGTTCAGCGGCTGCTACTCGACGGGCGACCTGCTCGGCAGCGCCGTCGTGCAGACCAGCACCTCGTCGCAGGGCGGCGACGCCGTGAACATGTGGGGGCCGCCCGGCAGCCGGGAGTGGGCCGAGCACGACACCGTCGCGCACGCCGAGAACCTCGCCGGCAAGGAGCTGTACATGTCCGCCGCGACCGGCGTGCCGGGACCCCACGAGACACCCGACACCCCGGACCTCGCGCGCACCCTCGTCCTCGGCGGCATCCTCGAGGCCGGCTCGCGGATGTGCACCCAGCGGCTCGAGGAGCGTCTCGGGGCTCTGAAGATCCCCGTCACCGTCACCTACGAACCCGTCGGGGTGCACGCGTGGGGCTACTGGCGCGACCAGCTGCCCAAGGCGTGGCCGACCCTCCAGCGCGCCCTCGAGACCCAGCCCTGACGCGGCGCGGCGGGCCGGGCCGGCTTCCCGCGGTGCGTCGGGCACGCGTCGTACGCTGCCTGTGAAGCACATCACTCAGGGGAGAAGGACCGACACATGAACAACGTGCTCGATCGCACGAAGATCTACATCGGCGGCGAATGGGTGGACTCCGACGGCACCGGCCGGATCGACGTGATCGCCCCGGCCACCGAGGACGTCATCGCCGTCGTCGCCGAAGGCACGGCGCAGGACGTCGACCGGGCCGTCCGCGCCGCGCGGGCGGCGTTCCCGGCGTGGTCGGCACTCAGCGGCGCCGAACGAGGCGCCCACCTCGGCAAGGTCGCGGCCCTCATGGCCGAGCGCATCGACGAACTCGCCGAACTGGTCTCCCGCGACATGGGCATGCCGGTGTCCCTGGCCAAGCCGGTCCAGATCGGCATGCCGCTGAAGAACATCACCCGCTACGCCGAACTCGCCGCGACCTACGACTTCGACGCCGGCGAGGTGGGCAACGCCCTGATCGTCCGCGAACCCATCGGCGTCGTCGGCGCCATCACCCCGTGGAACTACCCGCTGCACCAGGTGGTCCTGAAGGTCTTCGCGGCCCTCGCGGGCGGCTGCACCGTCGTGCTCAAGCCGACCGAGGTCGCGCCCCTGATCACCTACGCGCTCGTCGACCTCTGCGACGAGGCCGGACTGCCGCCCGGCGTGTTCAACCTCGTCAGCGGCTACGGGCCCGTCGTCGGCGAGGCCATCGCCGCGCACCCCGACGTGGACATGGTGTCGTTCACCGGCTCCACCCGCGCGGGCAAGCGCGTCGCCGTGGTCGCCGCGGAGACGGTGAAGAAGGTCGCCCTCGAACTCGGCGGCAAGTCCGCCAACGTCATCCTCGACGACGCCGACCTGACCCGGGCCGTCACCGACGGTGTCGCCCAGTGCTTCCTGAACTCCGGGCAGACCTGCTCGGCACTGACCCGCATGCTCGTCCCGGCCGAGCGGATGAACGAGGTGGCGGCCCTCGCCGAACAGGTCGCGCGCGCTTACACCGTCGGGGATCCGACCGCGGCCGGCACCCGTCTCGGCCCGCTGGTCAACGCCAACCAGTTCAAGCGGGTGCGGTCCTACATCGACAAGGGCATCGAGGAGGGCGCCGAACTGGTCCTCGACGGCCGCGAAACCGGCCTCGGCACCGGCTACTTCGTCGGACCGACCGTGTTCGCGAACGTGACCGAGGACATGACGATCGCGCGCGAGGAGATCTTCGGGCCGGTGCTGTCGATCATCGGGTACCGCGACGAGGACGACGCCGTGCGCATCGCCAACGACAGCGACTACGGGCTCTCCGGCGGCGTCTGGTCCGCCGACCGCGCCCGGGCCGAGCGGGTCGCTCGGCAGATGCGCACCGGGCAGGTCTACATCAACGGCGGCGCCTTCAACACCGACGCACCGTTCGGCGGCTACAAGCACTCCGGTGTCGGCCGCGAGGCGGGCGTCTTCGGCCTCGAAGAGTTCCTGGAGGTGAAGGCACTGCTGCGGTGACCGGCCCGTCACGTTCGGGCGCCACCGAACGATAGACGGAAAGACGGCATCGGTTTCCCCGGACCGGGAATGCGCGGAGGGAGCGGACGATGTACATCATGCCGCCGGACCCCAGTGGCGGGTCCACAGGCGACCCGAGTGGTCGTGGTCTGCGCGAGGTACTCGAAGGCCGGCTCCCGGACCTTGCCGCGTGCGCGCGGCTGCTGTCCGGCGGCTCCGAGCGGGCGGCTCCGGTCCTGGACCGGGCGCTGGCACGGGCGGTCGCGACCTGGCGCGGCCCGATCGGTCCGGAACTGTGCGCGTACGTCGTGTCGTGGTTCGTGTACCTGTTGCACGCCGAGAGCCGGGCACCCCGGCGTGCGGAGGGTTGCGGTGACGACGCCGTGCTGTTCTCGACGTTGCCGCCGGTCGAGCAGATCGCCCTCGTGCTCGGCGAGTTCGAGGAGCTGCCGCCGGCGGGCATCGCCGCCGTCGCCGGCCGCGCGCTCGCCGAGTTCGAGCTCGAGGCGCCGCGCGCGGCCTCGGTGCGGGAGGGTGTCCTGCACGCGCGTCGCTGAGGTGTTCCGGGCGCCGGTGTGCCGGCAGCTACGACGACGCGGCCCCCGCACCGATCGGTGCGGGGGCCGCGTGAAGTCGTGGGGCCTAGGACAGGCGGGTGCGTCCGAGCCGGAGCAGCGTCATCGCCAGGGTCTTGCCGTCGGCGCCGAGTTCGGCGAAACGGTCGAGGACCCCCATCTCGAGGTTCTGCGCCTGCCGAGCGTTCCCGGACTCCTTCGCAGCGATGCCCGCCCGGCGCGACAGCTCGCTCCGGCGCTCGATCGCCTCGAGAATCTGCGCATCGAGCTCCCCGATCTCGTCGAACAGTCGACCGAGGTCTTCCTGGGTCGAAACCACCTCGCGGGCGGACTCGAAGCCAGGCGAATCAAGCTGGACAGTCATGCAGATTCCTCCGGTCTCGTCTGGATCGTCGATGATTGTGTCGTTCCCGTCGGGGCCAGTGTTACTCATCCGTAGACAAGATTTTCGTGTCCCGCCGCCCGGGCTCGACGGCCACGAGATGAACACCTCTTGAACTGGGCTTTATGTCCGTCCTGTGGCGTATGTGGCAATGGTCACACCCCCGGCTGCGGGCCCGGATTCGGCCACCGGACGTAGGGTCGAAGGTCCCTTCGGCGGGCGACCGCGATCGCGGTGCGTGTCGTACGCCACGATCGGTGGTCCCTGCGGTAGCGTTCCCCACCTACCGGCAACCGGTCGGGGCGGTGGGGTCCCGGCGCTTCCGGAAGGGGAACGCAGTGGGACGGGTGTTTCGTGCACGGCACCGATGAAGACGAGTCCGCCTCCGCGCCGCTGATCCGCCCGGAGGAGTGGCCGCCTGCCAAGGTCAATACCCGGGTCGCGGCCGCGATAACCTTGGCGGGCTTCGTGATCCTCGTCTCTCTCTGGCGGGCTTGGGATGCCGGTCACGCGGGAGCCTGGCCGGTGACCCGGTTCTTCCTCATCCTCTCCGGCCTGATGGCTCTCACCGCGCTCTTCGGATACGTGTTCTGGCGGCCGCGTCGTGGTGACCCGGAGATTCGTCTCGTCGAGGCGCGGGGCCGCGGGGCCACCGAGATCCGCGCGTCCGGCCCGGTCTTCCATCTGATGGGCGCCATGACGACGAGCGCGGCGTTGCTCTCGCTCGGCGCTGCCGTCGAGATCGTGCTGTTCGACCACGGCGTTCCGTGGGTGAGTGTGCTCCTCACGGCTTTCGGGCTGCCGTGCGCGGCGTTCGTCGTGGAGGTGCTGCGCGGCGGGATCCGCCGCGGGGCGCTGCTGCTGACACCGGACGGGATCCGGCAACGCGGCTGGACGATCGAGTCGTATCTGCCGTGGGTGTCGGTGGCGGGGGTGCACGCCGTCCATCACGGCTTCCCCGAGATCTGGGTGCTGGGCACGCCGGCCGCGGCGTGGGCGCGACGACGGACCAGCCGGCTGTTCCGCCTGGAGCGATTGCCCCCCGAAGCGGTGATCGAGATCGATTCCCGCAAGTTCGACTGCGACCCGGTGCTGCTGTACCGGGTGCTCGAGTTCTACGCGAACAATCCGCAGGCCCGTACGGAACTCGGGTCGGCCGCGGCGACCGAGCGCGTACATCGGCACGACCTCGACGACCCCGCCTGACACTGCCCGTCTTGCGCCCCAGTGCCGCCCGACTGTGTTGCGGCTCACTACTCCGGTATCGTCGACAGCAAGATATGGCACTCGGTGCCGTTCCTGCGAGAGATGGGACGTGAGATGAGCACTGCGGAACGGATCGTCATCGTCGACGGTGCGCGCACCCCGGTCGGTAGCTTCGGCGGCGCGTTCAAGGACGTGCCGGCCCACGAACTCGGCGCGATCGCCGCCAAGGCGGCCCTCGAGCGTGCCGGGGTCGCACCCGGGGACATCGACGAGGTCGTCATGGGCTGCATCGGGCAGGTCGGCCCCGACGCCTACAACGCCCGCCGCGTCGCCCTCGCCGCCGGACTGCCGGTGGCGACCCCCGCGTACACCGTCAACCGGCTGTGCGGCTCGGGCCTGCAGGCGATCTGGTCGGCGGCGATGCAGATGCGCTGGGGCGGGGTCGATCTGGCCCTGGCCGGCGGCGACGAGAACATGTCCCGCATGCCGTTCTACGACTTCGGCGCCCGCTCCGGCTACAAGCTCGGCGACCGCACCCTCGTCGACGGCACCGTCGGCATGCTCACCGACCCGTTCCACGGCATCCACATGGGCGTCACCGCCGAGAACGTCGCCCGCGAGTACGGCATCGACCGCGCCGCGCAGGACGAGTTCGCCGCCGAGTCGCAGCGCCGCGCCGCCACCGACGCCGCCCGCGCCGCGTTCGCCGAGGAGATCACCCCCGTCGAGATCGGCGGCCGCAAGCCCACCGTGGTGACCACCGACGAGCATCCCAAGCCCGACACCACCGTCGAGACCCTGGCGAAGCTGCGCCCGGCCTTCGTCAAGGACGGCACCGTCACCGCCGGCAACGCCTCCGGCATCAACGACGGCGCCGGCGTCGTCGTGCTCGCCCGCGAATCCGTCGCGGCCGAGCGGGGCCTGGGTGGGCTCGCGGTGCTCGAGTCCGTCGCCACCGCCGCGCTCGAACCGGAGCTGATGGGCTACGCGCCGGTGCTCGCCCTGCAGAAGCTGTTCGAGCAGACCGGCACCACCCCGGCCGACATCGACACCGTCGAGCTCAACGAGGCGTTCGCCTCGCAGGCCGTCGCGGTGCTCCGCGACGCCAAGCTCGACCCGGCCCGCACCAACCCGTACGGCGGGGCGATCGCCCTCGGCCACCCCGTCGGCGCGACCGGCGGCATCCTGACCCTGCGGGTGGCCAAGGACCTGGTGCGCCGCGACCTCGAGCTCGGCATCGTCACCATGTGCATCGGCGGCGGCCAGGCGCTCGCCGCCCTGATCCGCCGCATCCGCTGATCCGGGCCGCTCCGCGGCCGGTGTGTCCTTTGGGCTGCCCCGGCAGCCCAAAGGACACACCGCTCACAGATTGCGGTCGTGCCCGGCCCAGTACGAGGCGCGCAGGGAGCGCTTGAGGATCTTGCCGGTGGGGTTGCGCGGAAGCATGTCGACGATGTCGATGCTCGACGGGCACTTGAAGTGCGCGAGGTGCCGGCGGGTGTAGTCGACGAGTTCCTGCTCGTCGGCCTTCTGGTCCGGGGCGAGCACCACCACCGCCTTGACCGTCTCGCCCCACTTCTCGTCCGGGACGCCGATGACCGCGACCTCGGCCACGGCCGGATGCTCCACGAGGACCCGCTCGACCTCCGGGCAGTACACGTTCTCACCGCCGGTGATGATCATGTCCTTGAGGCGGTCCTCGATGAACACGAACCCGCCGTCGTCGGCCCGGCCCATGTCGCCGCTGCGCAACCACCCGTCGGGAGTGATCGTTTCGGCCGTCGCGTCGGGTCGGTTCCAGTAGCCGGGTGTGGTCTGCGCCGAGCGCCACCACAATTCGCCGATCCCGCCCGGTGCCACGTCCTCGAGCGTAGCCGGATCGACGACGCGCATCTCCACCCCGGGGATCGGGGTGCCCGCCGACGCCATCCGCCGCTCCTGCGCCGGTTCGCGGTGCACGTCCGGCAGCAGCGCGGTGATCACCCCGGCGAGTTCGGTCATGCCGTACACCTGGACGAACTCGGTCTCCGGCCACGCGGCAAGCGCGCCGCGCAGCAGCGGCAGCGGCATCGGCGCGGCACCGTAGGTGATGCGCTTGAGCCGGGCGAAGGCGCCGATCGCCTGCTCGCCGGCGGCGAGGACGGCCGCGATCACCGGCGGCACCAGGAACGCGATGTTCGCTCCCGCCGCGAGACCCCCGAACAGGGAGGGCGCGTCCGCCTCGCGGGTGAACACGCAGCGGCGGCCGTCGTGGATACCCATGATCGCGTAGCAGGTGCCGCCCACATGGAACAGCGGCATCGCCACGAGAAGGCAGTCGCCATCGGTGAACGGCAGCACCGCGAGCACGTCCTCGGAGTGCGCGAACAGGTTGCGGTGCGTCAGCTGGACGCCCTTGGGCCGGCCGGTGGTGCCGGAGCTGTAGAGCAGCAGCGCGGTCGTCTCCGCCGCGATCTCGGGCAGGGTCGCCGGCGCGGCCGCCGCGAGCCACGACTCGAACTCGTCGTTCTCCCCGCCGACGACGACGATCTTCTCCACCGCGGACAGCCGCGGCCGCAGCGACTCGATCTCTTGCGCGAATTCCGCTCCCACGAACAGGATTCGGGCCTGCGAGTCGTTGATCACGTAGTCGAGTTCGTCGCCGGCGAGCCGGAAGTTCGGGATCGCGTTGGCCGCGCCGAGCGCGGAGGCGGCGTAGGTGACCTCGAGGCAGGCGAGGTTGTTCTTGTCGACGAACGCGACGGTGTCACCCGGCCCGATGCCCTCGGCGGCGAGAGCACCGGCGAGGTGGAGCAGTCGCTCGTGCCACTGCGCCCAGGTGTGGGTGCGGTCGAGGTACTGCACCGCGACCTCGTCCGGCTTGGTCTGCGCCCAGTGCGCGACGCGGTCGAGGATGACGGACGGAGCGGGGACGGACATACGGGGGCCTCCTGGAAGAACAGCGGCCCGCCCTGTGGCGGGTGTCACACAGGCTATTGCCGGGGTGGCGCGGCGTCTCGGAATCGGGCGTATCGCCGCGGCGGCCGCCGAACCCTCACTGTCCGGGCAGGCAGGCCTCGACGCCGCCGGTCTCGAAGGTGGAACTCTCGCAGTAGGCCGCCCGCGGGTAGTAGGGCCCCATCGTGGCGGCCGGGTCGCCGCCCTGCGCGGCCTGCACCGACTGGGGCAGGAACGCGTCGGACGGCAGCATGTTCCGGTAGAGCAGGGTCTTCTTCGGGACCTGGGTCGAGCCCCACGGCAGGACCGTCACCGTCGGGTCGGCCGTGGCGCGGGCGGGCACGTCCTCGGGCGCGGCGACGACGTAGGTGAACCAGCCCTGCGTGTCGACGGCCGTCTCGAAGTCGGCCGCGCACGCGACGACCGGGTACGGGGTGACCTGGTCGTTCTGGCACATCGACCAGTACCGCACCTGACGGCCCGGTGCGGTGACCGGTTCGCCGGCGCGGGTGTCGGGGAACGTGGGGGCTTGGCCGCGCACGACGACGATCCGGCCCGGCTGGTAGGTCAGGACGGCGCCGATGTACTTGTTGTCGCCGTTGGGGAACAGCCCGGAGGTGGTGGCGGGACTGACGAAGGTGGCCTCGGGATTGTCCCCGGGGAAGGCGCCCGATGCGGCGCCCTCGACGATGCGGTCGACGGCCGCCTCGGCGGCGCGCTCGACCGGTCCGCTGCCGTAGTCGGCCGGGTCGAAGTCGGAGGTGCACGTGGGTACCGGCGTGGCGCGTCCACCCTGGTGCAGGGTCACGTCCGGGAGGGGAACCCCGCCGGTCGCGGAGGCCGGATCGTCGGGCACGTAGACCCGGATGATGAGGAATCCGGCCGGTGCGGTGGGGGATCCGGTGGGGAGCGCGGCGATCTCGTTGCGGGCGTGGTCGGCCGGCCCGGTGACGACGGTCGCACTCCAGCGCCGGGCCGATGGGGGCAGGGCCTCGGCGGCCGCGTCCGCGAACGGGTTGCCGCTGCCGGGGTCGGGTGCGATCTGCGCGTCGCGCAGGGTGTCGACGGTGTCGAAGTTCGTTCCGTAGGTGTTGAGCGAGAAGTACCGGGCCGCCGGGTAGGTGCCGTGCAGTTCGATGCTGTCGCCCGGGGCCAGCGCGTACGGCAGCACCCAGTAGGTCGCATTGCCGTCGGGGAACGCGACGTCCAGCACGGTCGAATCGGACCGGAACTGCCACGCGCACGACCCGACGGGTTGCTGTGCCGCGGAGGTCGCCGGCGTCGCCAGGGCGTGCGCTGCCGCGAGCAGGCCGACGAGCACGGTGGTCACGCGACGGCCGCGTCCGGCCGTCGAAGGGGCGCGTACGGCCATGGGAACTCCTCGGGCGAGGGAGAGTCCTGTCGCATCATCTGTACCCGACTCGGGCTGGCCGCACCGGCGGTTCGGGCGGATTCGCGGTGGACGGTGCGGCTCGTCGACGGCGCCGGCGACGTAGTGCGGGATCCGGTCGTCGAGTCGTCTGTGCGGCGCCGCGGGTAGAGGCGATTGGGGTGTCGAGCGGCACAGGGCTTACAGTTGCGTTGTGCAACACAAACGGGAGGTTGCGGCGCAGTCCGCAGCGACCGGTGTATCCGAGGTCTACGACGAGTTCGTGTACCTGGTTCGCCATCTCACAGCGGGGGAGCGCGCCCATGACGACGTGCTGTCCCTCGCGCAGCATTCGATGCTCGGATTCATCGACCGCAACCCGGGCTGCCGAGCCACCGACATCTCGGATGCGTTCAGCGTGAATCGGTCGACCGTCTCCCGTCAGCTGCGCAGCTGCATCGACGCCGGCTGGGTCCAGGCCGAGGCCGGACCCACCCGGCTCGGCCATCCCCTCCGGCTCACCGACCGGGGCCGCGAGATCCTCGCCCGCACCGTCGCCGGGCGCCACGACGAGATCCGCGCGGCGCTGACCGGCTGGGACCGGGACGACATCGATCGGTTCGTCGACATGCTGCGCCGATTCCGCCAGGGAGTGGAACACCGGTCCACTGCCCGCCCCGACCACAACGAGGGAGACGCTCGTGCGTGAGTACACCACCCCCGCCCAGTTCACCGTCGGCGACGACGAATCGGTCGTCCGCACGGTCTTCACGCACGCGGAGAAGACGCCGCACCGCGTGATGTACTCCCGCCCCGAGGGCGAGGACTGGGTCGCCGTGACCGCACGGCAGTTCGCCGAGCAGGTCTCGGGGGTCGCCAAGGGTCTCATCGCGGCGGGCGTGCAGCCCGGCGACCGGGTCGCCCTGCTCTCGGCCACCCGCTACGAGTGGGCGTTGTTCGACTACGCCATCTGGGCCGCCGGTGCCGCCACCGTGCCGATCTACGACTCCTCGTCCACCGAGCAGATCCGCTGGATCCTGCAGGATTCCGAGGCCGGCATCGCCGTCGTCGAGACCGCGCGCCACGAAGCGCTGTTCGTCGACATGCCGGCCACGCTGCGCCGCACCCTGCGGATCGACGGGGGTGCGGTCGACACGCTGATCGCCGAGGGCGCCGCCGTCGACGACGCGACCCTGCGGGCCCGCCTCGACGGCATCCGCGCCGACGACCTCGCCTCGCTCGTGTACACCTCGGGTACCACCGGCCGGCCCAAGGGCTGCATGCTCACCCATCGCAACTTCTACAGCGAGGTCCGCGGCATCCTCACCGCCTCGATCGGTGAGGTCGCCAAGCCGGGCAGCCGGGTCCTGACCTTCCTGCCGCTCGCGCACGTGCTGGCCCGGGCCGTGTCGCTGGCCGTCTTCGAAGGCGGTGCGGCGCAGGCACACTGGTCGGACTTCGGCACCATCTCCGCCCAGTTCGAGCGGTACGCCCCCAACACGATCCTCGGCGTGCCGCGCGTCTTCGAGAAGGTGCGCGACGCCGCGGCCCGCAAGGCCGCGGCCGGCGGCCGATTCAACGCGGCGATCTTTGCGTTCGCGGAGGAGACCGCCATCGCCTACAGCGAGTCGCTCGACCACGGCGGCCCGTCGTTCGCCCTCAAGGCCAAGCGCAACATGGCCGACAAGCTCGTCTACGCCAAGCTGCGGCAGGCGATGGGCGGCGAATGCTGGTTCGCGATCTCCGGTGGCGGCGCCCTGAGCCCCCGCCTCGGCCACTTCTTCCGCGGCGTCGGCGTCCCGATCTACGAGGGCTACGGCCTGACCGAGAGCACCGCCGCGCACAGCGTGAACGTCCCCGGTGCCCAGAAGATCGGCACCGTCGGACAACCGATGGGCGGCAACAGCACCCGCATCGCCGACGACGGCGAGATCGAGCTGCGCGGCGGGGTCGTGTTCCAGGGCTACTGGCGCAACGAGAAGGCCACCGCCGAGGCCTTCCACGACGGCTGGTTCCGCACCGGCGATCTCGGCGAGATCGACGACGACGGCTATGTGCGTATCACCGGCCGCAAGAAGGACCTCATCATCACCGCCGGCGGCAAGAACGTCTCCCCGGGTCCGCTCGAGGACCGGATGCGCTCGCACACCCTCGTCTCGCAGGCCGTGGTCGTCGGCGACGGACGCAGCTACATCACCGCGCTGCTCACCGTCGACCCCGAGGTGCTCGACAACTGGAAGGCCGAGAACGGCAAGCCCCCCACGGCCACCATCGCCGACCTGCGCCGCGACCCGGCCCTGCACGATGCGCTGCAGTCCATCGTCGACGACGCCAACTCGATGGTCTCGCACGCCGAGGCCATCAAGAAGTTCGTCGTCCTCGACCGGGACCTCACCGAGGAGACCGGTGAGCTGACGCCGACGCTGAAGATCAAGCGCAACGTCGTGACCGAGCGTTTCGCCGCCGACATCGAGAGCATGTACGCGAAGTGACGCGCGGCCGGCTGCCGGGTCCCCGGCAGCCGGCCCGAAGCGTTCAGGCCTTGTCTGCGGACGGCTCCGGGGCCGCCGCGTCGAGCAGGGCCGCGAACCGCTCGTTGCCGGGCAGGTCCTCGAGGAGCACGGTCCGGCCGTTCTCGTCGGCCAGCGGGATCCGCCAGTTGGGGTACTCGTCGGACGTGCCCGGCTGATTCTGGCTGCGTCGCTCCCCGACGGCGTCGGCCAGCGACACCCCGATCAGCGCCGACGGGCTCGCGGCGACGAACCGGTGCAGTGCCTCGACGGTGCGCTGCTCGTCGGCATCGGCGTCGAGCAGCCCGCGCTCGCGCAGCACCGCCAGCACGGCGTCGCGTTCGGCGGCCGCATCGGCGGCCTCGGTCTCCAGGTCCCGCTCCAGCAGACCCAGCTCGGAGCGCAGTGTGATGTGTTCTCCGGCAAGGAAACCCGCCGTCGGCGGCAGGTCGTGCGTGGTGACCGACGTCAGGCACAGCCTGCGGTAGCTCTCCGGTGGCCGCGGATCGTCGCCGTCGCGCTCGAACCACAGGATCGACGTCCCGGCGATGCCGCGGCGCGACAGGTACTCCTGCACCCAGCTCTCGAACACGCCGAGGTCCTCACCGATCAGCACGGCGCCTGCCCGGTGCGCCTCGAGCGCCAGGATCCCGATGAAGGCGTCGTGGTCGTACTTGACGTACGTGCCCTGATCGGGCGTGCAGCCCTCGGGAATCCACCAGGTGCGGAACAGGCCCAGGATGTGGTCCACGCGCAGACCCCCCGCGTGGCGCAGCGCGGTGCGCACCACGTCGCGGTAGGGGCGGTAGCCGAGCTCGGCGAGCCGGACCGGATGCCAGGGCGGCTGGGTCCAGTCCTGGCCCTGCCGGTTGAAGTCGTCCGGCGGCGCCCCGACGGTCATATCGCGGATCAGCGCGTCGCCGAGCGTCCAGGCATCCGCACCGTCGGGTCGGACACCCACCGCCAGGTCGTGTACGATCCCGATGTCCATGCCGGCCGCGCGCGCCGTCGCCTGTGCCTCGGCGAGCTGCTCGTCGCACAGCCACTGCAACCAGCAGTGGAACTCGATGCGCTCGGCCAGCTTGGTCCGCTGCCGCGTGACGTACGGCTCGTCCGGGGTGGCCGCCGACGTCTGCCACCGGGTGCTGCGCGTACCGAACTTCTCGCTGAGGGCGCACCACAACGCGAAGTCGGCCAGTGCGTCGCCACCGGCGGCACGGAACGCGTCGAACTGCGCCTGCCGCGCCGGGCTGCGCGGCACCCGGAACACCTGCCCGAGCACCTCCAGCTTGGCCCGGTACGCGGTGTCGCGGTCGATGCGCTTGTCCTTGCGGTTCGACTTGGCGAACTTCCCGGTGTACGCCTCGAGCGTCTTGCGGTGCTTGCGCGGCAGGAACGCCGCCTCCCGGATGTTCTCCACGCGCAAGTAGATCGGGTGCACGAACCGCCGTGAACTCGGCAGGTACGGCGACGGCTCGAGCGGCGGCTCCGGTTCGCCCGCGTGGACAGGATTGACGAGCACGAAGTCGCCCCCGTGCACGGAGGCGGTGATCGCCGCGAGGTCCGCGAGGTCCGCGAAGTCGCCGACGCCCCACGACCGCTTCGACCGCACCGAGTACAACTGCGTGGCCAGGCCCCGGCGGCGTCGCTCGAGGAGCCGGTCGGCGGTGGCGAGCCGGGCGGGCGTCACCACCAGGGTGGCTTCGGCCTCGGCGTCTTTGCTGCGGGCGTGCAGGGTGTGCCACCCGAGCGGAAGGTCCGGGACGGCGAACGTCGCGCGGCCGACGAGCCGGCCGTCGACCTCCCGGGGATCGACCCACACGTCCCGCTGCGCGACCTCGACGACGTCGCCGTCCTCGGTGCGCACCTGCACCTGCACGGGATCACCGTGGGCCACGTGCACGGGGAAGGTGTGCTCCTCGCCCTGCACGACCACCAGCACGGGCGGCAGCATCCGCCGCCACGGCCGATTCGGCACATCCAGTAGGGCGGCGTCGATCTCCGCCTCGGTGCCGGCGGGCACCCCCAGGGAAACCAGGACCCGGCGCAGCGTGTCGTCGCTCGCGTAGTGGTCCTGCTGATCCCACCCCACGTACGTGGTGGCGATCCCGAATTGCTCGGCCAGTTCCCGCAGCTTCACCGTCGATGTCACGACACCCGATCATGCCAGGTCGCGGACGTCCCGGCAGACCTGGCGGGATCAGCTGCGGACCGTGGGGCCGAGGTAGGCGAGCACGGCCCGGACACGCTGGTGGTCGTCGGGTTCGGGTGGCAGGCCGAGCTTGTCGAAGACGGCGCGCACGAGCACGTCGACGGAGCGTTCCCCGAGGGACAGGGCGGCTCCGATCATCCGGTTCGAACAGCCTTCGACCATGAGGGTCAGGACCTCCCGCTCCCGGGAGGACAGGTCGTCGAGGGC
Source organism: Rhodococcus sp. NS-SX18 (assembly GCF_057367935.1). Taxonomy (NCBI): domain Bacteria; kingdom Bacillati; phylum Actinomycetota; class Actinomycetes; order Mycobacteriales; family Nocardiaceae; genus Rhodococcus; species Rhodococcus sp. NS-SX18. The sequence goes on from NZ_CM170633.1 coordinate 1,843,412, forward strand.
CACCCGGTCGCGGTGCGGCCGCGAGATCAACCGGCCGGCCACGTCGGGATCGAGTGCCGTTCCGCCCGCCGCGACGCGGTGCAGCGAGCCGAGGAACCCGTCGATGTCGGTGAGGCGGTCCTTGAGCAGATATCCCAGACCGGCGGTCCCGCCGGCGAAGACGTTCATGACGTTCTCGGTTTCCACGTACTGGGACAGCAGCAGCACGGCGGTACCCGGGAAACACCGCCGAACGGTGAGGGCGGCGTCGATCCCCTCCGTGGTGTGGGTAGGCGGCATCCGGATGTCGACGACGGCGAGGTCCGGGTGGTGCTCTCCGACCAGTTGCAGCAGACCCTGCCCGTCCGCGGCCTGGCCGACCACCTCGATTCCCTCGTCGCGCAGCAGACCGGCGATGCCCTCGCGGAGCACCGCGGAGTCGTCGGCGAGCACCACCCGCAGGTTCATGACGGCTCCTCGGATGTCCCGGCGGTGAGGGGAAGGGACAGCGTCAGGGTCGTGCCGCCCCCCGTGGGACTGTGCACATCGAGCACCCCACCGAGAGCCGCGGCCCGGTCGCTCAGCCCGCTCAAGCCGCCGCCGGCGGTCAACGTCGCACCGCCGCACCCGTCGTCGGTGACGACCATCCGCAGCATGTCGCCGTCCCGGCGGAGGTCGATCCCGATATGGGTGGCGCCGGAGTGCTTGGTGGCGTTGGCAACCGCTTCCGCGGCGATGAAGTAGGCGGCGAGTTCGACCGAGGCGGGAGCCCGCCCGGTCAGGGTGTCGACGATCTCCACCGGCAGCGGAGCGCGCTCGGCCAGGGCGGTCAGCGCGGCGGCGAGACCGTGTTCCTGCAGCACCGGCGGGTAGACGCCCCGGGCCAGTTCCCGCAGCTCCACCAGCGCCGAGTCCAGTTCGGCCGTGCCCTCGGTGAGCAACTCCTGCTTGCGTTCCGGCTGGGACGTCCGCTGCGCACGTCGCAACAGGATCGTCGCAGCGACCAGGCGTTGCTGCGCACCGTCGTGCAGGTTGCGTTCGAGCCGTCGCCGCTGCGCGTCCCCAGCGGCGACGATCCGCTCCCGGGACCTGCGGACCTCGGCGAGCTGAGCCTGCAACTCGGACTGGAGCCGCTGGTTGTCCAGCGCGAGGGTGGCCGCACTGCGCACCGCCGCGAGCAGTTGCGGCTGATGCCGCAGCGACCGGTCGTACACGAGCGCCCCGACCGGGACGCCGTCGCGTTCCAGGACGGTCGCCGCGCGGGGGTCGTCGCCGCCCGGCAGTCGCTGCGGGTCCCCGTGCGCGTCGAGGTACTGGTTCGACTGCGGCGACCACGACCACAGGACCAGACCGGGGTCGCGCAGTGCCTTGCGCAGCGCGTGGACGAACTCCTCCCCGAGCGGGGCCGCACCGACCTCGATCATCACGTCGCTGACCGCCCCGCGGGCGACCCGGTAGCGCCACAACCCCACCAGCACCGCGATCGGGAACAGCGCCGTCGCCAGGTAGCCCACGTAGGCCGTCCCCACGTTCCCCATACCCGACGACTGCGCGGTGATCAGTCCTGTTCCGATGACCGTGGCGAACCCGAGAATCCCGGCGACCCACAGGGGCGCGAACGCGGCCCGATACGCCGGAGATCCCGCCCGCCACCGGGCCAGCAGCACACCGATCACGACCACACTGACGCCGGCGGCCACCGCACCGAACACCAGCTGCAGGACCCGGAAGATCGCCGGGTCGTCCCGGACCAGCAGGAGGTTGGGCGCGGTGAACCATTCGGTGCCGATCATCACGGACGGGTTGTAGAACATCAGGTCGAGCAGCACCGAGACCAGGAAGAACACATAGCAGCCACCCACGAACCACCGTTCCCACCGCCGGGTCAGTCGCCCCGTCGGAAAGCCCAGCAGTATGTGGATCAACACCGGCAAGTACATCACCGTCAGCGCCGCCCCGAGGGTGAAGACCACCGGATTGCGGGCCGCGGCGCCGCCCTTCACCAGCCACAACACCCCGGCCAGCACCATCAGCCGTCCCGTGTTGTCGTCCGGTCGGCTCTGCCACGCGACGATGCCCGCCGCGACGAAGGCGACACCGACCGCGAGGAACGCCACCAGCTCCACCGGTCCCGCGGGCGGACCTCCCGGCCAATCGACCGACACCAGCACCACCCCGACAACCAGCAGGGTGGTCACGGCGACGACCGCCGGCAATGTTCGACGACTCACGACGAGGCCTCCGATCCTCGCTCTCAGCATCCCGCTCCGGGCCCCGGCCGACCACCGTGCTGGCACTGTTGGACCATCCGTGATTCCGCCTCGGTTCCGCCGACGATCCCCGAGGGGTTGAATAGAGGAGACGGGCCGCTTCGGGAGGTGGTGGCGGTGAGCGGAAACGGGGCTCCCGGGCCGGGTTCGGTGTTTGCCGGGTACACCATCGAGCGGCTGCTCGGCGCGGGCGGCATGGGGTCGATCTACCTGGCGCAGCACCCGCACCTGCCGCGCAAGGTGGCCCTCAAACTGCTCCATCCGGTCCTGACCGCCGACGACAGTGTCAGGGCCCGCTTCGAACTCGAGGCCGACCACGCCGCGCGGCTCGAGCACGCCAACATCGTCCAGGTCTACGACCGCGGCTGCGAGGACGGCCGGCTCTGGATCGCGATGCAGTACGTCCCCGGCACCAACGCCGCCGCGCTGCTCCGGCAGGGCCCCGTCCCGCCCGAGCGGGCAGTGCACATCGTCTGCGAGATCGGCAAGGCCCTCGACTACGCCCACCAGGCCGGGGTGCTGCACCGGGATGTGAAGCCGACGAACATTCTGCTGGCCGAGCCTGCCGGTCCGGGCGAGCCCGAACGGGTCCTGCTCACCGACTTCGGCATCGCCAAAGCCCTCGACGAGGCGAGCGGGCTCACCCGCACGGGGACGTTCGTCGGCAGTCTGCAGAACGCCGCACCCGAGCAGTTCGACACCACCGTCGCGCTCGACCGCCGCACCGACATCTACTCGCTCGGCTGCACGCTCTACCACCTGCTCACCGGCCGGCCCCCGTACTCCGGCGACACCCTGCCCAAGCTGTGGCACGGACACGTCCGCAGCCCGATACCCCGGCCGAGCGAGGCCCGGCCCGACCTGCCGAAAGCGTTCGACGCCGTCGTCGCGCGCGCCCTCGCCAAGGACCGCAACGACCGCTACGGGACCTGCCGGGAACTCACCGCCGCCGCCCGCGCTGCCCTCACCGGAGAGACCACGACCACCGCCCCCGCCCCGGTTCCCGCCGCGGCGGGTGACGACACCCTGGCCCGCACGGTGGCGGTGGACGCCGCCGCGGAACCGACCCGGGTCGCCGCACCGCGGCGCGCCGCACGGCGCGGCGACAGCGCGGCACCGCTGCGGGTGGTGCTCGCCGACGACTCCGTGCTCCTGCGCGAGGGCATCTCCCGGCTACTGAGCGACGAGGGAATCGACGTCGTAGGCGAGGCCGGTGACGCTGCCGCCCTGCTCGCTCTCGTCGCCGACGAACGTCCCGACATCGCCGTCGTCGACATCCGGATGCCCCCGACCCATACGACCGAGGGAATTGTCGCCGCCGCGACCATCCGTGCCGACCACCCCGGCACCGCGGTGGTCCTGCTGTCGCAGTACGTGGAAACCGACCACGTCATGAACCTGATCGCCGACGGGGCCGCCGGCCTGGGCTATCTGCTCAAGGATCGGGTCGCCGACATCGACGAGTTCGTCGACACCCTGCACCGGGTCGCCGAGGGCGGTTCGGCCATCGACCCCAGCGTGGTGAGCCGACTGGTGACCCGGCCGCACCGCGACAGCCGTCCCATCGACACGCTGTCCACCCGCGAACGCGAGGTCCTCGCTCTCATGGCCGAGGGCCGCTCGAACCGGGCGATCGGGGCGGCCCTGTTCCTCGGGGAACGCACCGTCGAGGCGCACGTCAGGGCGATCTTCCTCAAGCTGGGGCTGCACCCCGAACCCGAAGACCACCGGCGCGTCCTGGCCGTGCTGAAGCACCTCGAGGCGACCACGCCCTGAGCCGTCCCGGACGCCATGTCGGGCGCGCGCCGCCCGTTCGCGGCACGCTGTCCTGGGTGTACTGGCGAAGCGTCAGGAAAGTGAGGCCGAGTCGCGCACGTTGTGCGGATCGTTCTGCCTTTGCGTTGGCTACGGCACCTGGCGCTTCACCGCCGGGTACCGGGATTGTCGGGGCGCTGTCCCCGGCCGAGTGCACAGTGAGTTCGTGCAGGGGTGCATCCACCGCCGGGGCAATCCCGCCACGGCGGCTGTCTTGCAGTGCCGGACGGATCGACGGACCACGCTCACGACGGGATTCATTGTCCGATAGTCGGTCTCGAGCCAATCGTCGATGTTGGCGGTCGGCGAGTTCCAGGCCGAGTCCAGCGGCGGTGTCGAGGTCCCGGCCGGCGCCGGTCGAATCCAGGATTCGACGAAGCTGTCGCCGGCATCCAGTGCTGCATTCGACGAGCCACGCCTGGTCGTGGAACCGGATCCGGTTCGGCATGCGTCCGCCCTATGCCTCGAGCGTCCCTAGTTCGATCAGGAGAACGCCGGTGGCTATCAATGCAATGCCGACGTTCATCTTCGGTGTCAAGGGGTCCTGAAAGAGCATGCGGCCCAGGACGGCGGTAAGGACGACGCCCCCGGCGACCCAAATGCCGTAGACGATTCCTACCGGCATCCCCCGACCGAGGACGAGTGCGATGAGGGTGAATGCCGCCAGGTAGCTCAGCGCGATCGGGACGATCCATCGTCGGTGACGTAATCCGTCCGATGCTCTCAGGCAAAGTGTGCCAGTCACTTCCAACACGATGGCAAAGATCAGGAGTGCCCAGGTCATAGCAGTGGCGCCCGGTCGTTGTCGGTGTGAGTGGGGGAGTCGGCACCGGCCTCGTCAGGGCGGTGGGATCCCAGTTCGACGACGAGGACGCCGACGATCACCAGAGCGATTCCGACAGCCATGACAGCGGTGAGTTTCTCGTCGAACAGCGCGGCGGCCAGTACCGCGGTGAGGGTGATTCCGCTGGCGCCCCAGATTCCGTATGCCACCCCTACCGGCATGTGGGTGAGCACGCGGGCGAGGAATAGGAAGGAGACTCCATACCCGAGTGTCACGACCAGATACCACGCGGGGTGGTCCGCTGCGGCCCGAAGGCTAAGCGTTGCGGTGACTTCGGTGGCGATGGCCCCTATGAGCAGCAACCACTTCATGGGCGAAACCTACCCCGGACGTTGCGGCCGCCGCGCCGCGACCCGTCCACGTTCGTCGTGCGGCCGATGTGGCTCCGGTGCGGCCGGGACGGTCGTCCCGGCGCCCTCGCCGCGGCGCCGAGGCTTCGCAAGCCCAGCGTGACCATCTCTCAGTGTTGTCACGCAATGCGTAAGAGATTTGGGGTATGTACTTGACTTTGCGTAGTTGCGGCCGCAGTATTCTTCGCAAGTTGGTTGTGAGCCGGGTTACAGACTCGGCGGACTGTGACGAAGGATGTGCAGATCACGTGATTCAGATGAGTGACATTCGAGCGCGGTACGGATTGCCCTCGAACGGTGAGATCCTCGAGGCGCTCGAGGCGGGGGAGACCTTGCCGGCGCCGTACTATTTCGCGCCGGAGATCCATGCGCTCGAGCAGGAAAAGATCTTCTCCAGGTCGTGGCAGTACGCCTGCCATGAGTCCGCGGTGGCCAAGCCAGGCGACTACGCGGTGACCCGTGCCGGGTCGATTCCCATCATTGTCACGCACGGTCGCGACGGTGAGCTGCGCGGGTTTGTGAACGTGTGCCGGCACCGCCTGCACGCGATCGCCGAGGAAAACGGCAACAAGCCGTTGCTGCAGTGCCCCTATCACGGCTGGACCTACGGCCTGGACGGCAAGCTCAAGACCGCACCGCGTTCGCAGCGCGAGCCGAACTTCGACTGCTCGACGATCTCGCTGGAGCCGGTGTCGGTCGAACGGTGGGACCAGTGGGTCTTCGTCAATCCGGATCCGAACGCCGCATCGTTGGCGTCGGTGACCGCTGGAATCCGAGAGCGCACCGACGAGCTGAACGCCGATCTGCGCCGGTACGAATTCCAGGTTCGCTACGAGTACGACATGGAATGCAATTGGAAACTGTGGGCGGAGAACGCCGTCGAGTGCTACCACTGCCCGACTCTGCACAAGGCGAGCTTCGGCAGGACCTACCACACCAGTCCCGACGACTACGCCGTCGACTCCGACGAAAGCACCATCTGGCACACCGGCCCGCTCAAGTGGCTGCCCGGAGATGCTGATCCGGCCGCGCACAAGGGGTTCCGCTTTGCGTTCACCTTCCCTTCGTCGTTCTTCGCACTCGACGACTACGTCGGGTTCGTCGGCAGTGTGCAGCCGGTCGGCCCGGAGAAGTGCTGGGCCTTCGTCGACATGTACGCCAAGCCCGGAGCCGACCCGGCCCTGGTCAAGGAGTGGCTCGAGATGTGGGATCAAACCCTCGTCGAGGACAAGCGCGCCACCGACATCCAGCAACTGGGCTACAACTCCGGCAAGGTCCGTGCCGGTCGCCTCCTCCTCGACAGTGAGAGCCCGCTGCAGAGCTTCATGAAGGCCACCGTCCAGACCTTGTCCTCGTGATCGACCCCACCGCAGCGAAGGAGCCAGACCATGGCCATCATCTCCGTGGACCGGCACAAGTGCCAGGGATACGCCAACTGCGTCGTAGCTTCGCCCGACGTGTTCGACCTCGCCGACGACGGCAAGGTAGCCCTCTTGCAGGCCCAAGTCGGTGACGGCACGCGCGCCGAGGTCGAGGACGCCGTGCGCTCCTGTCCCGCCGCAGCCCTGAAGCTGGAAGGCGGCGCCTGATGCGGCACGTTCTCGTCGTCGGCGCTTCCCTGGCCGGGGTACGGGTGGCCGAGAACCTCAGAAGCCGCGGATTCGATGGCCGCCTCTCGCTCATCGGCGCCGAACAACACCTGCCCTACGACCGCCCCCCGCTGTCGAAGGAGCTTCTTACCGGCAGCCTCGATCCGGACGCCGTTGTCTTCCACGAACGAGCGTGGTTCGCCGACCACGACATCGATCTCCGCCTCGGCGAACGTGCCGTTCATCTCGATCCCCAGCGAAGAACCCTGCAGACCACCGAGGGGACACTCGAGTACGACGAGCTCGTCGTCGCCACTGGCGCGCGTGCTCGGAATCCGTTCCCCCAGGCTCCGCGAGGAGTATGCACTCTCCGCACCCTCGACGATGCCGAGGCCTTCCGCGCGGCGCTCACCGCTGCTGCGCACCTGGTGGTCATCGGCGGTGGGTTCATCGGACTCGAGGTCGCGTCCTCGGCCCGTGCGCTGGGCAAGGACGTCACTGTGGTCGAGGTCGCCGACACCCCGCTCGTTCGTAGCCTCGGGGTCGAAACGGCCCCCGCGGTCGCAGATCTCGCGCGGAATCACGGCATTCGCCTGCTGTGTGGACGTTCTGTGACTGCCCTGGGCGGCACCGGGAGCGTCGAAAGCGTACGTCTCGACAACGGGGAAGATGTCGACTGTGACCTGGTGCTCTTGGGTGTAGGAGCAGTACCGAACACCGAGTGGCTGGACGGCGCCGGCCTGGAGATCACCTCTGCCGGCATCGTCTGTGACCCGACCGGGCGCGCAGGGGAACATCTCTGGGCCGCCGGCGACGTCTGCTCATGGCGGGATACCGTCGGTGTCGCGCATCGCCACGAGCACTGGACCTCCGCCGCCGAACAGGCCACGTTGGTCGCCCACAACCTTCTCGGTGACGACAGCCGCACTCTCACCTCGGCCCCCTACGTCTGGTCCGATCAGTTCGGCCGACGCATCAACCTCATCGGCACCACCACCGGCTACGACGCCGTGCGCGTGCTCGGGCACGACGTGTCCGATCTCGTCGCCCTGTATGCCCGCGACGGCCTCCTGGTCGGCGCATGCGTCGTCGACCAGGCGTCGCTGATGCTCAAATGCCGCAGGTGGGTCGCTGAACGTACCCCCGTCACCGCTATTCCCGCGTGGGACCTCGCCCGCGTCTGAGGACGACTGCACCCGCTACTTGGGAGGACACCCTGTGAGTCCCGCCGAAATACCCCACCCCCCGGCTCCGCTTGTCGGCACTCACGCCGAAGCAATGGTCCGGACGCTCACCTGGCGCGACGGATTCGTCTTCGCCCTCAACATGCCGATCGGGCTGTTCCTGACCCTCGGTTACACCGTCGGCGCAATAGGCGGATGGACCGCCATCACTATCTGGGGCGTCGCCTGCGCCCTGGCCTTTCTGCAGAGCAACCTCTTCGCCGAAATGGCAGCGATGTTCCCCGACAAGTCCGGCGGCATCTCCGTCTACGCCTACGAGGGCTGGAAACGGCACTTCGCCCCCCTCGGCGCCATCGCCGCTTTCGGCTATTGGATGGGCTGGTCGCTCTCGCTCTCGGTCGAAGGAGTCGTGCTCGGCACCCTGATCGAGCAGGCCTTCTTCCCGGACTCTGACGTCGCTGTACATCTGCCGATCGGTCACGAACTCGGTTTGCCCTATCTGATCGCCATCGGCTCCATCGTCGTGGCATGGGCGCTGAACTACTTCGGCGTCAAGATCGCAGCCGGTGTGGCCCGGGTGACCGGGGCGCTGTTGGTAACCGGCCTGGCTGTCCTGATCGTCGGTCCCTTCGTGTCCCCGCATGCGGACTTCGACATCGACCGGATTACCTGGGCTGGGACCAGCTCCCCGTTCGACTGGAAAGTCATCGTCGTCTGGTTCTACATCACCGCCTGGACCACCTACGGCACCGAGGTGTGCGCCAGCTTCGCCGCCGAATACAAGGACCCGGTCAAAGACACTGCCCGTGCCTTGCGCGTGTCAGCGGCGTTCATCCTTGGCCTGTACATCCTGGTGCCCTACGTCGTGGTCGGCGCCCTGGGAGAGCAGACCATCGGTGCCAACCCGGTCAACTACATCGGTCTGGCCTTCGACGAGATCCTCGGAAGTTACTCGTGGATGGGCCAGCTCCCGGTGATGGCCGCATTCATCATTGCCATGATGACCGCCACCGCCGATGGAGGCCGCTCGCTCTACGGCATCGCTCGCTCCGGAGGCACCATCAGACAGCTCGGGGTGCTCAATCGATTCGGCGTCCCCGGTCGCGCCCTGACCACCGACATGCTCATCAACGTCACCGTCCTGGTCGTCCTCGGGGAGCCGATCGCCATACTGCTGGCCAGCAACCTCGGCTACCTGACCGCCGTCACCTTGGCCGTGGGTGCCTTCGTCCTGCTGCGCCGCGACCGGCCCGACCTGCCCAGACCCATCCGGCTGCCCACGCCGTGGATAGCCGTGGCCTACGTACTGTTCGCGATCAACACCTTCGCCATCGGCGTGGGGATCCTCAATCCCGGACTGACCGGGTACGGCGGTCTGAGCGAAACAGTCACCGGCATAGGAATTCTCATGATTGCCTGTGTGCTCTGGTACTACCGCCAGCGCATTCAGGACAAGACCCGAATCCAATGGCGCATTCGCGGCGAGGACCCATCCCACGTCGTGCACCCGAGCGAACCCGAACCCGAGCAACCCGCAGCGTCTCCGACCAACTCGAGGAATTGAGGAATCATGAAGGCCATCCGCGTCCACGACTACGACCACACACCGACCCTGGACGATGTTCCCGCCCCGGTACTGCGTGATCCCCACGACGTCATCGTCAAGATCGGCGGCGCCGGGGTCTGCCGCACCGACCTGCACATCATCGAGGGCCAGTGGAAGGACAAGAGCGGCGTCGCCCTGCCGTACACCATCGGCCACGAGAACGCCGGCACCGTCACCGAGGTCGGCTCGGCAGTCACCAACGTCGCCGTCGGGGATTCGGTGATCCTGCACCCGCTGGCCACTTGCGGGCTGTGCTCGGCGTGCCGTCACGGCGATGACGTGCACTGCACGCACTCGGATTTCCCCGGTATCGACGCCGACGGTGGGATGGCCGAGTATCTGCGCACCTCCGCACGAAGCGTCGTCAAACTCGACCCGGCACTGGCGCCCGCCGACGTCGCGGCCTTGGCCGACGCCGGACTGACCGCCTACCACGCCGCCCGCAAAGCCGCGGAGGTCCTTCGACCCGGACACACGGCCGTCGTCATCGGTGCCGGCGGTCTCGGGCACATCGGAATCCAGGTGCTCAAGGCCCTCACCGCAGCACAGATCGTCGTGGTCGACCGATCCGCCGCTGCGCTGCAGCTGGCCAAGGAGATCGGGGCGGACGGCACCGTCGTGGCCGACGGCACCGAAGCTCAGCAGGTGCTCGAACTCACCGGTGGCGCCGGAGCCGAAGCTGTCCTCGACTTCGTCGGCGAAGGATCCGCACTCGCCGCCGGCATCGCCATGCTTCGTCGGGCCGGCAACTACTACGTCATCGGTTACGGGGGCACGCTCGAAGTCCCGACCATCGACATCATCAGCACCGAAATCAATTTCATCGGCAACCTGGTCGGCACCTACAACGACCTCGTCGAACTCATGGCCCTGGCAGCGCAGGGCAAGGTGCACCTGCACACCGTCAAATACCGGTTCTCCGACTTCGCGCAAGCTCTCGACGACCTGCACCACGGACGGGTACGCGGACGGGCCGTGCTCGTACCGGACGGCGAGTTCGTCGAGACACGGTGACGACCGGGCTCCGACAACACGCGTAGCTCCTCCAGAGCTCAACTACGAATCGCGCAGGCAATAGAGTAGAAGGATGCGCAAGATGGCGATCAACGGTAGTGGAGACCCCTCGGACCGCTCGCGTGAACACGCGGTCGAAGGCCTCGACGACGTCGATCGCGGTATCCTGCGGCTGCTCCAACAGGACGGACGAATGCCCTACCGACAGATCGCCCGCGAACTGGGCGTGTCGGAAGGTACTGTGCGCCACCGGACAGGCCGGCTCGAGGAATCGGGAGCGCTGAACGTAGTCGCTATCGCCGATCCCTTCCGGCTCGGCTACCGCATCCTGGCTTTCCTGCTGATTCGTGTGGAACCGGGACAGCACGACCACGTGGTGTCCGCGCTGACCTCCTGGGTGGAGTCGACCTACGTTTCCAGTTGCATCGGCCATGCCGACATCTACGTGCAACTGGTGTGCCGGGACAACAACCATCTGCACACCTTGCTGCACGAGCGCATCCCCGAAATCGGAGGCGTCCGTGAATTCGAGACCTTCATGGAATTGAAGATGCACAAGGTCTCGTACGGCTACTCCGCACCCTGACGGCTGGCCGACACCGCCGCGCCGCGGCCGCCGCTTCTACACCTGTCACAGCCGTACCTCGCCGACCCGGCAACTGCCCGAGCAGGCGCTGCCTGATCGGTGGGTGTCGCTACATTCAGAAGGAAGAAATGATTTTCATTGTTGTCAAATTCGAGGTCCGTCCCGACTGCAGTGACAGCTGGCTGTCGCTGACGGCCGACTTCACCGCGGCCACCCGGGCCGAACCCGGCAACCTTTGGTTCGAATGGTCTCGCAGCATCGACAAGCCGAACGAGTACATCCTGATCGAGGCGTTCCGGGACCCGCAGGCGGGGACCGATCATGTCAACGCCACGCACTTTCGCGAGGGACTCGAGGCCATGCGTCCGGCCCTGAGCGAGACGCCGCGCATCATCCACACCGAAGTTCCCGGGCTCGAGTGGTCGCACATGGGCGAACTCGAGATCACCCCCGTCCACTGAACAGTACCGATCGGAGCATCATGACCCAGCGAATGGGCGGCAAGGTCGCCTTCATCACCGGTGCCGCCCGAGGACAGGGCCGCAGCCATGCGGTCCGCCTGGCCCAGGAAGGCGCGGACATCATCGCCGTCGACGTGTGCGACGAGGTCGGCCGTACCACCGACTTCTATCCGCCCGCGACCGAGGAAGATCTTGCGGAGACGGTGCGTCTGGTGGAGAAAGAGGGGCGCCGCATCATTGCGTACCGAGCCGACGTACGTGACTACGACCAGCTCGAAGCCGGCCTGTCTCGCGCCGTCGAGCAACTCGGGCGCCTCGACCTCGTCGTCGCCAACGCCGGCATCTTCCAATTCGGTGACGAGATCACCGACACCTCCCCGGCCGACTGGCGCGATGTCATCGACGTCAATCTCACCGGCGTTTTCCATACCTGCAAGGCGGCGATTCCTCACCTGGTTCGGGGTGGTCGCGGCGGCAGTATCGTCATCACCTCCTCCGACGCCGGGGTCAAGGGATTCTCCCGGTTCGGGCACTACGTCGCCTCCAAGCATGGCGTCATCGGCTTGATGCGGACCCTGACAATGGAACTGGCGCCCCACTCGATCCGAGTCAACGTCGTCGCCCCCACCAACTGCAACACAGACATGATCCAGAACGACGCGGTCTACCGGCTGTTCCGCCCCGACCTCGAGCGCCCCACTCCCGAACAGTTCGCCGAGGCATCCTCGACGCTGCTCGCCCTACCGCAGCCCTGGGTCGAACCGGTGGACGTGTCGAACGCCATCGTCTTCCTGGCCTCCGACGAAGGTCGCTTCATCACCGGAGTAACTCTCCCGGTGGACGGCGGCTCCGCCGCCATCTGACCCGGCACGGAGAGAAGCCTCCGGATGAACAACAGATTCCGGTGGGGACGGCCCGGTCCGTCCTCACCGGACTGCCCAGATCGGACGACGCCGATGAAATCCCGCACCTCCCTTCCCGTCCCGCTTGTCGACCGGTACGACTGGCAACTCCGCGCTCGATGCCGCGGAATCGGAAGCGAGACCTTCTTCGCTCCGGCCGGGGAAACCCGTTCGGCGCGTACCCGACGGGAACGGGCCGCCAAACAGATCTGCGCCGTCTGCCCCGTAGTCGATCAATGCCGAACCCACGCCGTGAACTGGAGGGAACGGTTCGGAGTCTGGGGAGGAATGACCGCAGCCGAACGCGCCGCACACCGGACATCGACCGCCCCGATCACTGTGTGACGACGCTCGGATCACGAGTTGGAGGGCCCCGAAGAACGGAGGTGATCGCAGATCCGTTCGCCGACGCTCCCCACGCGATTTCGTGAAGTACCCCTGAGCCGGGACGCTCCAGTCACTGCCCCGAGTTCATTGCACGTTGTGGCGACGGACTCAAAGGCCTCCATTGCGTTCCCGGCCGTGAACTACGAGACGGAACCGGCGGTAGATCGGCAGATCGCCGCGCTGTCGGTCTCCGCCCCGTCCCGCTGACGCAGAACGTCGACCCGAGGTGCTCAGTCGGAGAGTTCGTCGAACAGCGTAGGTTCGTCCGGGTTCTCGAACAGCTCGGTCTGCTCGGGAGGGGACGACCGGCGCCGGCGCCGGCGCTTCCCGGTGCTGCCGGCCGGGGGCACGAGCAGCCGCATCGCTGCGGTGAGCGAGCGGCAGGTCGCTTCCCATTCCAGCGCCTTCGCCTCGGCCCGCGCGGTACCGGCGTCGTCCCCGGCCGCGGCGCGCCCCATCGCCTCGGCCTGCCAGCACACCTGCGCGTCCACGCTCAGCCGCAGGAAACGCAGCAACTGGTCCGGTTCGTCGTCGGCCATGCGGGCCACGGTGCGGGGCTCGACCGCTACCTCTCCGTCGAGATGGAGGTCGCGCAGTGCCAGCAGCGTCAACGGAAGATCCGCCTCGGACTCGGTCGTCCACGGCGGCAGCTCGTCCGCGGGCGGCGGCACACAGTCGTGGTCGGTCTCGTGCAGCAGCTCGCCGCCGAGACTGGTGCCGAACCCCTCGTCCAGCCCCTCGAGGAACTGCGCGACCAGGTCGAGTGTGGCCAACAGGTGGGCCGGCACGAAGGGCGACGCGGGCAGGTGCGCCGCCACCGCGACCCGGTCCTCGACCAGCACGAACTTCAGGTGCGGCCACCGCCGGTTCAGGTCGGCGACGACCTCGGCGGCGCGGGTACGTCCGGTGATGTGGTGGACGATCGGGGCGAACACGTCGACGGTGCGCTCGTGCGGCCCGACGCCGACGAACACGAGCATGCCCGCGACCCGCACCGCCAGGTCGCCGTCCTCGTCCCACAGCGGGACGTCGCCGATCCGCTCGCGCAGCGTCGACTCGATCAGCTCGCGCACGTGGTCCTCGCCCGCCGTCTCGACGGCGAGGGGGAGCGCAGCCTGCGGCGGGATCTCCTCGGCCGGCGGCGGCAGTTCGAAGTCGGCCCGTCCGGTGCCGAACGTCTCGGTGCGCAGGAACAGCGGATGCGGCACCCCCCACACCCGACGCAACGCCGTCACCGCGACGGCCGCGAGCTGGTCGGCCCACGCCGCGGGCCGGTCCATCCAGTAGGCGGGCGACCCGCCGTCCTCCGGGTCTTCGGGTCCCCGGGACGGTTCGCGCCAGCCCAGCTCGGCGAGCAGCGCCTCGTCGCCCGGCCGGAGACGGCGATCGGGGTCGAGGTGGGCATTGGACGGCACCTCGCACCGGACCTGGCCCTCACCCCACGCGTAGAACTGCACGCACGGTCCGGCGGGGCCGGTGTCCTCCTCGACGAGCGGTTCGAGGACCAGCCCGTCGCCGTCGCGCATCGATGCCACATGGTCGGCGAGACGTGCCCGGAACTCGCTCCAGGACCGGTCGACGTCGCGGTCGAATCGGCTCTCGGTGTCGGTCACGATCCACCCCCTTTCCGCGGTCGCGGGACCGTGTGAAGACACTAGCCGGGGGGACCGACAGGCGCCGCGCGGGCAGCATCGCGCGGTTGCGGGGCCCGGGACGTCCGGCCACTCGGGGGGTCGTAGTCGGCGCCCCGCTCCGGCCGACCCGTCAGTCCAGGCTGCGGACGAATACCCCGATCGAAGCGACGGCCCGTCCCGCCTCGGGCACGATGCCCGCCGCGGCCTGGAACACGTGCACCTGCCGCTCCCACACCTGCAGTTCGCAGTGCACGCCCGCGCTCGCGAGACGTTCGGCCATCAGCTCGGCGTCGACGTACGTCATCTCCTCCGAACCGGTCTGGATGAGGGTGGGGGGCATCGCGGTCAGGTCGGCGTCGACCGGCGACACCGCACGCGGGCCCGACCCACCGGCGGCGGCGTCGATGCGGGCGATCACGTCGGCCAGGGCCGGAACGGCGCGGCGCGGGAACAGGGCGCACCGATACGAATTGGGATGCGCGAGCTTGCCCCGGGTGTCGAGGTCGGTCAGCGGCGAGAGTGCCACGTTGCCGGCCGGACGGCCGAGACCGAGCCGCAGCGCCGCGAGCGTCACCTGGAAGGTGAGGAATCCGCCCGCCGAGTCGCCGGCCACCACGATGCGCTCCGCCGGGTAGCCGTGCGCCATCAACCACCGCAGCCCCTCGATGCCGTCCTCGACCGCGCTCTCGATCGGGTGCCCCGGCAGCATGCGGTAGGCGACGCTGAGCACGGGAGCCCCGGCCGCCGACGAGATGCGGGAGACCATCTGCCGGTGGGTGGCCAGCCCGCACACCAGGAACGCCCCGCCGTGCAGGTACAGGATCGCGGTGGAGCCGTCGGCACCCGGGGCGGCGAGGAACTCGGCGCGGCAGGACGGCAGCCGCACCGGATGCCGGTGCGTGCCGGGGACCGGCTTGAGGGGGAACGCGAGCCGGTCGACCACGCCCGTCGGCCAGGGCAGGTGCGGGGCACGCGCCCACGCGTCGATGACCGGCTTGACGGTGCTGCGCACCGAGAACGTCAGGGCCTGCGACGGCATGCTCACCCCGGCGATCTCACGCCGCAGCACCGGCCGCGGCACGGGCGGATACGACAACGAAGGATGGTTCGACGCGGTGCTCGTCATCGGGGCCTCCTCGTCCTCGTCCGCTCGGGCGGAGCTGCACTCGTCGTCGGCTCCGGCTCGTCCTCCGCGGCCCTTCCGCCGTGGCTTTCGCAACGTTCGTCCGGGTCGGTTGATCGACAGTACGACGACGATCCGCCGGGGCGAAGCACCGTGACTCGATGGAGACCGGACATCGAGGTTTTCGCAGGTCGCGGGCCTTTCTGTTACCGATTCGGTACGGCATGCGCGGGGCCGACGTACGATCCATCCCAGCATGCGACGGCGGACGAAAGGGGGCAGTCCCCGTGGGGTACATGCCGGTGACGGACTCGATGTTCCTGCTCGCCGAGTCGCGGGAGCGCCCGATGCACTTCGGTTCGCTGGAACTGTTCACCCCGCCGCCCGACGCCGGTCCGGGGTACGTCACCGACCTCTACAACCGGCTCGTCGCCGACGCGCACGTCGACGAGCTGTTCCGCAAGCGACCGGCCGATCCGGTGTCGAGTCTCGGCTACACCTGGTGGACCGTCGACGACGAGATCGATCTCGAGTACCACGTCCGGCACTCGGCGTTGCCGGCACCGGGGCGGATCCGCGAGCTGTTCACCCTCGTCTCCCGCCTGCACAGTGGGCTGCTCGACCGGCACCGGCCCCTGTGGGAAGCGCACGTGATCGAAGGGCTCGCCGACGGCCGGTTCGCCGTCTACACGAAGATGCACCACGCGCTGCTCGACGGGGTCTCCGGGCTGCGGCTGCTGCAACGCACCTACACCGCCGACCCGAGCGTGCGCGACTTCCCGGCGCCGTGGCACCTGCCACCCCGCCCCCGATCCGGGAACGGATCCGGGACCGCAGAGCGGACGTCGACCATTGGTACGGTGCGCTCCGTGGCCGGCGACGTGATCGGCGCGGCGCCCGTTGCGCTGCGGATCGCGCGGACCGTGCTCGGCGGGCGCCGCGTCGCACTGCCGTACGAGGCCCCGCGGTCGATGTTCAACGTCCCGATCGACGGCACGCGACGTTTCGCGGCGCAGTCCTGGAGCCGCGCACGCATCACTCGGGTGCGGCGCGCGGCCGGCGTGTCGAGCAACGACGTCGTCGTCGCCATGTGCGCCGGGGCCATTCGCGCGTACCTCCTCGAACGGCAGGCGCTGCCCGAGACCCCGCTGATCGCGATGGTCCCGGTGTCGCTACGCGCGAAGGACACCCCCGAATCGGCCTCGGGCGGCAACAGCGTCGGGGTCACGCTGTGCAACCTCGGCACCCATCTCGAGGACCCGCTCGCCCGGCTGTCGACGGTCAGCGACTCGATGGCGGAGGGCAAAACCCTGTTCGGCGGCATGACACCGCTGCAGGCGACGGTGTGGTCGGCGCTCAACATCGCCGGACTCGCGCTGGCGCCGATCTCGGGCGCGGTCGCCCTGGCGCCGCCACCGTTCAACCTCATCATCTCCAACGTGCCGGGACCTCGGGAACCGGTGTACCGCGGCGGATCCCGGCTCGACGGGATCTACCCGGTCTCGGTCGTGCTCAGCGGCCAGGCACTCAACATCACGCTGACCAACACCGCGGACACCGTCGACTTCGGCGTCGTCGGGTGCCGCCGCACCGTCCCCGCGCTGCAGCGACTGCTCGGGCATCTCGAGGACGCCCTCGCGGAACTCGAACTTGCACTCGATATTTCGTGAGAGGGTCAGTCCCGCAGCGACGAGCTGCGCGGATCCTGCGGTGTCGAGCTGCGCGGGTTCTGCGGTGTCGAGCCGCGCGGGACCTGCGGTGTCGAGCCGCGCGCCCCCGTGCTGTGCAGGGCGTCGACGAGTTCCCCCTCGAGCGCCACGAACTCCGGTGACGTCAGCGTATCCAGGCCCCGAGGGCGCGGCAGCGGCACCGCCACCTCGTGGCACACCCGCGCCGGGCGGGGCGTGAGCACCAGCACCCGATCCGACAGCAGCAGCGCCTCCCGCACGTCGTGGGTGATCATCAGCACCGTCCAGCGGTCCCGCTGCCACACCTGCTGCAACCACAACTGCATCTCGGTGCGGGTCAGCGAATCCAGCGCGCCGAACGGTTCGTCCAGCAGCAGCACATCGCGGCCCTGCAGCACCGTCCGTGCCAGCGCCGCGCGCTGCCGCATCCCACCCGAGAGCTGCCGCGGGGCGGCATCCTCGAAACCGGCGAGACCGAAGGCGGGGAACAACTTCCGTGCCCGGTCCCGCGCCTCACCGCGGGGCGTGCCCTGGACCTCGAGGCCGAGCGCGCAGTTGTCGAGCACACTGCGCCACGGAAACAACAGATCCTTCTGCGGCATCAGCGCGGCCCGTCCCGGGGCGGCCGGCCGCCCGGCGACCGTGACGGCGCCGGTGTCGGGCACGTCGAGGCCGGCGATCAACCCGAACAGGGTGGACTTGCCGCAGCCGCTCGGACCGATGAGCGAGACGAACTCGCCCTCGGCCACCGCGAACTCGGCGCCGTCGAGCACGGTGCGCCCACCGAACGCCTTGTGCACGCCGGTGACGGCGACGGCGTTCACCGGGGGCTCCTCGTCGCCAGCGCCCACGGCGCCACCACCCGCTCCGCGGCGTAGGTGAGCAGATACAGCGCGAGTGAGAGCATCGCGGTGACGAGCACCGCCGCCAGCACCAGATCGGTCCGGAACGAGTTCTTCTGGGTGCTCATGTAGATCCCGAGTCCCGACGTGGCGCCGACGTACTCGGCGAAGACCGCACCGACCACGGCGTAGGTGATCCCGATGCGCAGCGCCGTGAAGAACCGGGGCAGCGCCGACGGGAGCCGCACGTACCGGAACTCCTGCCGGCGCGAGGCACCCATGCTGCGCAGCAACGCCCCCGCCTCCCGGTCCGCGGCCGCGAAGCCCTCGATCAGGCCGATCGCCATGGGGAAGAACGTGGCGAGCGCGATCACCAGGATCTTCGGCAGCAGCCCGAATCCGAACCAGATGATCATCAGCGGCGCGATCGCGATGATCGGCAGGGTCTGCGACACCACGAACAACGGCACCAGGGCGCGGCGCAGCCACGGCGAGAAGTCCACGACGATCGCCAGAGCCCACGCGACCGCCAGGGACACCGCGAAGCCGACGAGCGTGACCTGCAGCGTCGACCAGGCGTGACCGGCGATGTCGGCGCGGTGCGCCCACCCCTGCCCGAGGACCCGGGCGGGGGAGGGCAGCACCTGCGGGCGGATGCCGCTGACCGCCACGTACAGCTGCCAGCAGAGGGCCAGCGCGACGACGGTCACCGCGGCCGGTGCGACGCGCCGCAGCCAGGGGTTCCGGGTCGGGTCAGGGCGTGAGGTAGTCATCGGTGAAGTAGGTCGACCAGTCCGGCTCGGTGGTCAACGGTGCGCCGTCGGGACCGGCGAGCAGGCCCTTCTCGAACAGGAACCGGGAGTACCCGGTCCATCGCTCGAGGGTGAGGGTGCCGACACGGCCGTTCTCGTCGCGCATGTAATCGGCCGACAGCATCCGCTGACTCTCGTAGACGAGTTCCTCGTCGGAGAACGCCCCCGGGTTGGCCTCGATCAGGGCGCGCGCGCCGCGGTCGGGATCCTGCGCGGCGATCTCGTAGCCGCGCTGGACGGCCTGCACGAACGCGCGGGCCTGGTCCGGGTGTTCGGCCAGCCAGTCCTCGTTGCCGTCGATCACGATCGCGTAGGCGTCGGGGAACCCGTAGTCGGTGTAGCGGAAGTACCGCATCGGCAGCCCGCGGTGCTCGGCCTCGATGCCCTCCCACGCCAGGTAGGAGACGGTGAAGTCGGCGGTGCCGGAGTACACGGCCTCGTAGGCGGAGGTGCCGAGGGTGACGGAGGTGAAGTCGCCGCGCCCGCCGTCGTTGCGGATCACCTGGGCGAGCGTCTCCTCGTCGCCCGGGTCGCCGAAGCCGGCGTAGGTGCGGGAATCGAGGTCCGCGGGCCGGGACAGGTCGGCGCGGTCGGCCTTGACGGCGATGCCGGTCGCCCAGTGCTGCAGCGGCGCGAGCACCGAGACGGTGCGCGAGCCAGCCGCCCGGGAGAACGTCGCCTGCGCCTGCGTGGAGATTCCGAACTCGGCGTTGCCGGCGTCGACGAGGGTGTCCGGGGTGGTGTTGTTGTAGGGCAGGAACTCGACGTCGAGACCGGCGTCGGCGAACAGACCCTCCTGCTGGGCGACGTACAGGCCGGTGTGGTTGGTGTTCGGCGTCCAGTCCAGGGCGAATCGGATGGTGTCACCGGAATCGTCGCTGTTCCCGGCGCAGGACGCGGTGAGCAGCAGTGCGGCGGTGACGGCGGCCAGGACGGTGAACCGGCGGCGCAGCCGGGGGAGCGTGGTCATGAGGCCGGCCACTCCTGGATGTTGAGTGCGGTGTCCCAGAACAGCAGCTCGTAGCGCGTGGCGATGGTGAACGCCTCGGTCATGGCGTCGCGCTCGGCGTCGGTGGCGGCCGCCGCCGCGGCGTCGACGAGGTCGCGGGCGCCGGCGACCGCGGCGTGGAACTCGGGCGCGTCGTAGGTGGTGACCCACTGGGCGTAGGGGTGGGCGGGATCCGCGGCGAGCACGTCGGCGGCGCGGACGGCGAGATCGCGGCCGACCTCGGCGTAGATCCAGAAACAGGGGAGTACCGCGGCGGCGCCCACCGGATACGGGTCGGTGGCGACGGTGGCGGTGAGATAGGAGACGTAACCGAGGCAGGCGGGCGAGTGCGCGGGGGTGTCCTCGGCGGGCGGCAGGACCCCGCCGGTGAGCAGACCCCGGTGCAGGGCGGATTCCTCGGTGGCGGCCGTGGCCGCGCTGTTCGCCCAGAACGCGGCGGTGCCCGGGTCCGGGGCCTTCGCCGCGAGGAGGGCGAGTGCCTTGGCGTACCCGGCGAGGTACAGGGCGTCCTGCTCGATGTAGAAGCGGAACGCGTCGAGCGGCAGTGTTCCGTCGCCGAGGCGGCGCAGGAACTCGAGGTCGTCGATGGCCTCGCGCAGGACCTTGGTCCGGTCCCACAGCAGATCGGTGAAGCGGTCGGTCCCTGCCGGGACCGACGCGCGGGCAGGCATGGTCATGCCAGGACATCCCTTCGTCAGCATTACCTGATCAGGTTCGACGGGTGTGATCTCAGCCCCGCGCACATGCGGAGCACCCCGTGTCTACGGAGCCGACGATAGCACTCGGCGCAGACCGCCTCCGTCGCCCGGGTCGGCGGGGTCCGCATGCAACCTGTCTGTTGTTGGTACCTTGGCCCCAGACCGTTCGTTCGGGAGGGACCGTGGACGCCGAGACGCTCATCGTCGGCTGCAAGTACGGCGACGTACGCGGCTACCGCGACGGCTCCGTCTACACGTGGAAGGGCGTCCCGTACGCCGCGCCGACGTCCGGTGACCTCCGGTTCCGCGCCCCCGAACCGCCGGAGCCATGGACCGACGTGCTCGACGCGCGGCGCTTCGGGCCCATCGCGCCGCAGGGACGCAACAACCCGATCCCCATCGATCCGGGGCTGACGATCGGTGAGGACTGCCTCTCGCTGAACATCTGGGCGCCGGAGCCGGACGGGGAGCCGCGGCCGGTGATGGTGTGGATCCACGGCGGTGCCTACGTCCTCGGCTACTCGGGGCAGCGGATCTACGACGGACGGTTGCTCGCCGAGCGCGGCGACGTCGTCGTGGTGACGGTCAACTACCGGCTCGGTGCGCTCGGCTTCCTCGACTTCTCGTCGTTCTCCACCGCCGGGACCACCTTCGAATCCAATGTGGGACTGCGGGATCAGATCGCCGCCCTCGAGTGGGTACGCGACTGCATCTCCGCGTTCGGGGGCGACCCCGACCGGGTCACCGTGTTCGGCGAGTCGTCGGGCGGTGGGTCGCTGACCACCCTGATGACCGTGCCCCGCGCGGAGGGGTTGTTTCACCGGGCCATCGCGCAGAGTCCGCCGGCGACGTCGGCGTACGGGTCCGAGCGGGCCGCCCGGGTCGCCGAGCGGTTCCTCGAGATCCTCGACCTCACCCCGGCGCGGGTGTGGGCGCTGCGGGACATGCCGCACGAGACGCTGACCGACGCGGGTGACGTGCTCGTCGGGGAGATTCCCACGAAGTTCCCCGGCACGCTCGCGATGGCGCCCGTGGTCGACCGCGACCTGGTGCCGAAGTACCCGGTGGCGGCGTTCCAGAAGGGGCTCGCGCACCGGATCCCCCTGATCATCGGCTCCAACAAGGACGAGCCGTCGATCTTCCGCTTCATGAAGTCCCCGTTGATGCCGGTGAGCGACGCCTCCGTGCAGGCGATGCTCGACGCGCTCGCCGAGGATCACCCGGAACTGCCGCCGGACCGCATCGCGGAGATCATCTCCGCGTATCCGGACGTCACGAAAACGTCGGGGGCGATGGCTCTTTCGCGCGACGCCGGGTTCAGGATGCCGGTGGTGTGGATCGCCGACGCGCACAGCGCCCACTCGCCGACGTGGGTGTACCGGTTCGACCATGCGACCCCGATGCTCAAGGCGGCGCGGATCGGTGCCGGTCACGCCACCGAACTGCCGTACGTCTTCGGCAATTTCGGGACGCTCGATCGTGACCCCACGTTCTGGCTCGGTGGCCGCAAGGCTGCGACGACGATCTCGGGCCGGATCCAGCGTCGCTGGCTCGCCTTCGCGCACCACGGGGTGCCGGCCGCCCTGGACGGATCCCGGCACTGGGCGCCGTACGACACCGACAAGCGCATGACCCTGCTGATCGACAACACCGACTCCCTCGTCCCGGACCCCGACAAGGTGCTGCGTGAGGTGTGGGGCGACCAGGTGATGGGCTTCAGCTGACCACTCCGGGTGGCCGAATGTGACATTCCGTCGGTCTGACCGACGCGATGTGACATTCGGCCGCAAAGGGAACTGGTCTTACCACTTGACCTCTGTCCAAACGGTGGCCTACGGTCGGGTCGTGATGTTCGAGCCGATCGCCCGCAAGTCCGCCTCCGGCGAGGTGTACGACCAGATCGCCGCCCGCGTGCTCGGCGGCGATCTCGCCGCCGGGGCGTCGCTGCCGAGTGAACGCCACCTCGCCGAGGCCTTCGGGGTGTCGAGACCCGCTGTCCGCGAAGCTATTTCCCGGCTCGCGCACGCCGGCCTGGTGGAGGTGCGTCAAGGGGAGGCGACGTCGGTGCGCGACTTCCGCACCCAGGCCGGGCCGGAACTGCTCCCGCGACTGCTCGTGCGCGACGGGCGACCCGACTGGGACGTCGTCCGCAGCGTCCTCGAAGCCCGGCAACTCATCGGCCGCCAGGTCGCCCGGCTCGCGGCCGCCCGCGCGACCGAAGAGACGGAACTCCGACTGCGCGAGTCCGTGGCACGTCTCGCCGCGGGAGACGACCCCGTCGCATTGCAGGTCGCCGCCCTCGGATTCTGGGAACACGTCGTCGATGCCGCCGACTCCCTCGCGTTCCGGCTGATCTTCAACAGCCTGCGCAACGCGTACGAGCCGGCCATGACCGCGATGGCCGGGGTGCTGATCGCCGAGGTCGGACGCGCCGACCTCTACGAACGGCTCGCCGGCGCCATCGTCGCGCGCGACGAGGACGGCGCCGAACGCACTGCCGGCGAACTGCTCGATCTGGGCACGTCGGCCTTGACCACCGCCATCGAGCACGCCGAACATGGAGATGCGAGGAACCGGACATGAGCACGAATCGGACCGAAGGACGGGGCCGTCGCGCCTCGATGGGCCTGCGGGACGCCGCCGCCGAGTTCGTGCGGCACCCGTCGCCGTGGATGATCGGCGCAATGCTCGCCGCCGCGGTCGTCGCACGGATCCTCGTCGGCGACTGGCAGGTCACGGACGCGTTGGTCCCACTGGTCGCCCTGCTGGTGTTCCCGCTGGTGGAGTGGGTCATCCACGTCGGCATCCTGCACTGGCGGCCGCGCCGGATCGGTGGGCTGACGCTCGATTCGCTGCTGGCCCGCAAGCACCGCGAACACCACAGCGACCCGCGCGACGTGCCGCTGGTCTTCATCCCCTGGCAGACCCTGGCATGGCTGTTGCCGGTGCTCGTCCTCGTCGCGTGGCTCGTCTTCCCCAGACCAGGACTGGGACTGACGTTCCTCGTAACCCTCGGTGTCCTCGGCTCGATCTACGAGTGGACGCACTACCTCATCCACACGGACTACCGCCCCAGCTCGCGGCCCTACCGCGCGGTGTGGCGTCATCACCGGCACCACCATTTCAAGAACGAGCACTACTGGTTCACCGTCACCACCGCCGGCACTGCCGACCGGATTCTCGGCACCGAACCGGACCCGGCGACGGTCGAGACCTCGCCGACCGCCCGGAACCTGCACGCGACCAGGTGATCCGCTGCCCGGACCGCGCTCGCGGGGAGATTGCCGGCGAGAGACGGTGACCTTGCGATGCCGTCGCCGAAACCGTGCACCGGGTAACATTCCCGGAACCAGCATCCAGACCAGGGAGGGGCTGTGGCGAGTGACTTCTCCGTCGGCGACCATGTCCGATGGAACTCCGAAGCCGGATACGTCGAGGGCGTCATCGTCAAGAAGCACACCGAGGACGTGGAGTTCAAAGGACGTACTCGGCGGTGCTCCGAAAGTCACCCTCAGTACGAGATCAAGAGCGACAAGACCGATCACATCGCGATGCACAAGGGCGACGCGCTGACCAAGCTGTAGCGCCCGAGTCTCGATGGTCACTCGCATCCCGACGGTCGGTCACTCGAGACGAGATGAGCATCTTCGACGGTGAGCAGCCTGTCGAAGGTGGCGACAGCGCGGTGCCGAGCTTGCTCGCTGCGGCGCCTATTGCGACAGTCGTGCGCCGCCGGGAGTGGTGGCGAAGACGTGGACGTGCGACGGGTCGATGCGCACGTGCACGACCTGCCCCTTCGCCGGCGGGTTTCGCCAGTCGACCCTGGCCACAATCGGTTCGTGCCGTGCGCCCACCCGGATGCGCCCGAAGACGAACGCTTCCGAACCGAGTTCCTCGACCACGTCGATCTCGAGTTCGAGTCCGTCGTCGGCGAGTTCGACGTGCTCGGGCCGGATCCCGAACACCACCTCACGTCCGGCCGCCGACAGCGTGGCCCGCGGCACCGGAATCACCTGATCGCCGAAGCTGATCCCCCCATCGGTGACGGGCACGGTGAACAGGTTCATCGAGGGCGAGCCCATGAAACCGGCAACGAAGACGTTTGTCGGCCGCCGGTACAACTCGCGCGGGCTCGCGCACTGCTGCAGGACGCCGCCCCGGAGCACCGCGACCCGGTCGCCCATCGTCATCGCCTCGACCTGGTCGTGCGTGACGTAGACGGTCGTCGTGCCCAGCTGGCGCTGCAACTTGGCGATCTGCGTCCGGGTCTGCACCCGCAGCTTCGCGTCGAGATTCGACAGCGGCTCGTCCATGAGGAACACCTGCGGCTGGCGGACGATGGCGCGGCCCATGGCAACTCGCTGCCGCTGGCCGCCCGACAACGCCTTCGGCTTACGGTCCAGATACGCGCCGAGGTCGAGCATGTCGGCGGCCTCGCTCACACGGCGTCGGATCTCGGCCTTGTGGGTACCGGCGAGTTTCAGTGCGAAGCCCATGTTCTCTGCGACGCTCATGTGCGGGTAGAGGGCGTAGTTCTGGAACACCATTGCGATGTCGCGTTCCTTGGGTTCGGCGTGCGTGACGTCGCGGCCGCCGATGGTGATGCGACCGCCGTCGACGTCCTCGAGACCGGCGAGCATGCGTAGCGAGGTCGACTTACCGCAACCGGACGGGCCGACCAGGACGAGGAATTCGCCGTCCTCGATGTGCAGGTCGAGCCGGTCCACCGCGGGGCTGTCCGAACCGGGGAACAGCCGGGTCGCGTGGTCGTACGTGATGGTTGCCATGAGAAAAGTGAGTCCCTCCACCGGCAGGAACGTGCCGGACGATCCGAGTGAGTGAGGTGAGTGGTGCGGGTGGTGTCAGTGCGTGGTTGTCGAACTGGCGGTGTCGATGAGCGGCACGCGGCTCGAGGACGAGATGGTGCCGAATTGCGGTCCGTGGCCGTTGTCGAAGCCCCACGTCGTCCAGGTGCCGTCTCGTGTCCGCCGCATCTGCACCGCGTACAGGTCGGTGGTGTCGACGTTCGCCGCCTCGGTGATCTTCCACGGCCCGAGCAGGGACTGCCCTTCGGCGATCCAGGTCCCGGACTGGTGTTCGGCGTGAACGCTGGTGTTCTTGGGTGCGCAGGAGAACACCAGGACCGGTTTCCCGTCGACGATGTGCGCCTGCAGGACTTCCATCTCGCCGAATCCGGCGGGCGTCGAGAGTGGGGGTCGGACGTGCCAGCTGCTCAGGTCCTCGCTGGTGGCGTGGCCGACGACGGCGCGGCCCTCGGGATCGCCGGAGTTGGCGCGGGCGGTGATCAGCATGTGCCACCGACCGGCGTGCTCGAAGACGTAGGGGTCGCGCCAGGCCTCGTCCGGCCAGCTTCCCTCGCCGAGGCGTTCGTACCAGCGGCCGTCGGCCTCGAGGACGAGGTCGGGGTCCTTGGTCCAGGTGAGCAGGTCCGAGGAGGTGGCGCGGCCGATGCGTTGTCTGAGGCCGTTCTCGGCCCGGCTGACGCCGGTGTAGAACATGCTCCAGAGTCCGTCGGTATCGCGGACGACGGAGCCGGTCCAGGTCGCGAGGTCGTCGAAAGCGGGGGCGTCGGAGGGCGCCAACGCGTCGGCGGTCAAGGTCCATTGCGCGCCGTCCCGTGACGTCGCGTGTCCGATGGTGGCACGGTAGTGGCGGCGTTCGCGGTCCTGCAGGGCACGCGAGGCGCGGAGAAAGAACAGGTGGTAGTCGGTGCCGTCGTCGGCCATCCAACTGTCCCAGACCCAGTGGTCGGGAAGGGCGAGTCGCATCATGTCTCCTGGGGATGTTCGGCCGTCGGGCGGTCGTGTTCTCGGCGCGAAGGGCCGTCCGCGGTCGCCGCTGCCGGGCGCCTCCGGTCCGGTGCCGGGCCGGTGCTGGCGCGGACGGTGAGTGTGACCGGGGCCGTGACGGAGGTGGGTACGCCACCGTCCGCAGTGGGGCCGGGATTCAGCGTGTCCAAGACCAGGCGGGCGGCGATCTCGCCCTGCTCACGGACGGATTGGTGCACCGTGGTCAGGTCGGTGAGTGCGGCGAGGGGATGATCGTCGATTCCGACCACGGAGACGTCGTCGGGTATCCGCAGGCCCCTGCGCCGCAGGGTTCTGATCGCGCCGAGGGCGAGTTCGTCGCTGTGCGCGAACACAGCCGTGGGGGCGTGCTCCGGGTTCGCGTCGAGAATGTCGGCCATCGCCGAGGCGGCGTTGAGGCCGCCCCAGTCGACGTCGCGGATGAGAGAGTGATCGACTGCGATCCCGGCCTCGGTCAAGGCGTCGACGTACGCCGCCGAGCGGCCGGAGCGGGCCGGCCAGCCGGGCTGGTCCGGGTCGTGGGCGGCGATCATGGCGATACGTCGGTGGCCCAGTTCCAGAAGGTGATCGACGGCCAGGCGGCCGGCGCGGTAGTCGTCGATGCAGACGTAGGGGTAGTCGGCGTTCTGGCCACCGGCGGCGATGATGCCGACGCCCATCAACGCGAGTCGTTCCTGCTCGTGCTGATCGACCGGGAATGCGACCACCACGACGGCGTCGACCTTTCGGCGGGCGGGCAGCCGGGTGAAGAAGTCGTGGCGGTCGTCGGCGTCGCCGACCTGGTACAGCAACAGGTCGAAGTGGGCAGCTGAGAGCACCGTCTCGATGCCACTCACCATCTCACCGAAGAACCAGCGCTCGATGTGGGGGACCGCCAGCGCCACCCGTCGGGTCGGGCCGCCGGCGAGGCGGACCGCATCCGGGGAGACGACGTAGTCGAGGCGGCGGGCGGTGGCGAGGACCTTCGCCTTCGTCGCCGCCGACACGCCGTACGAGTCGTTGAGGGCGCGTGAGGCCGTGGTCAGCGAAACCCCGGCCTCCCGGGCGACGTCGCTGAGGCTCAACGAAGCAGGTCGATTGGACACAAGCCCGATGGTAGACCGATCTCCCTTGATTTCGGAAGCGCTTCCGACATACGCTTCGGAAGCGCTTCCGAAATGTGATGCGCATCTCAATGCGGAGGAGTTATGAACTCACACCACTCGACCCCGGCCCGGTGGGCGCGCAGATTCGCAGCCCTCGCAGGCGCCGCGGTCCTGCCGACGGTGGTGGCGTGCGCGCCGCCGGGCAGCGGCAACACCGCGACCGTACCGACTGATCCGGGGCCGGTGAGCATCGATCTCGGCACCGATCCGATCGAGTTGACCCTGTACGACGGTGCAGGGTTGAAGAAGATCGACGAGGCTCTGATCGCGGCGTTCACCGAGCGCCATCCGAACGTGACCATCACCCCGCGCTACGACCCCGACGACGTACAGGCCGTCAACGCCCCCCGGGTGCTCGCGTCGGAGAATCCGCCGGACATCGCGCGGATCATCGCACTGCCCGCCGCGGTAGCCAACCGCCAGCTCACGGAACTCGATCCGTGGGCCGACGCCTACGGCTGGAACGCTCTACCGCCGGGACAGAGGGCCATGTACCGGGTCGATGCGAACGGGGTCCGCGGCACCGGCCCGCAATACACGATGGCCAGCGGGTTCACAGTAACCGGCTTCTACTACAACAAGGATCTCGCCGACCGGATCGGGATGGCCGAGCCTCCCGCTACCGTCGCGGAGTTCGAGCGGGCCCTGGCGTCGGCGAAAGGTGCCGGACTCGTCCCGATCATGGCCGGCAACAAGAGCTCGCAGGTCACCTTCCTGGTCCAGATGATGCTGAACAGCGCCCTCGGCCCGGACGCGGTCGACGACTGGGTCTTCAACGCGCCCGGCGCCACCCTCGACACCCCCGCTGCGGTCGACGCGGCCGCGGTGGTGGCCGACTGGGCCGCGAAAGGCTACCTCCCCGCGGACACCAACGGCACCGACGCCACCGCCGCCGCCGGGCGGTTCGCCGCGGGCGAGGCCCTGTTCTACGTCTCCGGGAACTGGGATGCCGCGACCCTACAGGCCAAGATGGGCGAGAACGTCGGCTTCACCCTTCCGCCCGTGCCCAGCGGGTCACCCGTTGCGGCCATGTCCGACCCGGTGTCGAACTTCGCGATTCCCTCGGGCTCGGACGAAAAGAACGCCGCCGCAGCCTTCCTGGACTTCCTCCGCTCCGACGCCGGCCGGCAGGTCGTGGTCGACGCCGGCTTCGCCCCCTCCGGTACCGGCCCGGTCCCGGCCACCGCGCCCGGCTCGCTGGGCGCCGAGATCCAGGCGGCCTTCGACGAACTGGTCGCCGCCGACGGCCAGGTCCAATTCGTGCAGAACGCCACCAACGGTATGTCCGGCACCTGGTTGCCGCAGGTCCAGATGCTCGTCGCCGGCCGCACCACGCCCGGCGAGATGATGGCCGCCATCCAATCCGCATACGAGCAGGACCTGCTGAGATGACCTCTACCGCACACGCCCCCCAGGCATCCCCCACGCAGGCGTTTCCGCATCGCGCCGCCACCCGGCCGGGGCGGGGCCGCCACGCCAGGCGAGCCCTGACCGGATGGCTGTTCGTCCTGCCCGCCGCGGCGATGTACACCGTCTTCGTCCTCCGGACGCTGCTGGCCACCCTCTGGTACTCCCTCTACAACTGGGACGGCATCTCCGTCGGCAGCTGGGTGGGGCTCGGCAACTACCGCCGCGTGCTCACCGACCCGCAGTTGCTGTCCTCGATCGGGCACGCGTTCTTCCTCATCTTGTTCTTCACCGTTCTTCCGGTGATCGGCGGCCTTCTCGTCGCCGCCATGCTCCAGGAGATCCGCATACGCGGCCTCGGTACCCTCGCCCGCACCTTACTGTTCCTGCCGCAGATCATTCCCGGCGCGGCCGCGGCGGTCGCCTGGGTGTGGATGTTCTCGACCGACGGCACCGTGAACCAACTGCTCTCGGCCGTGGGCCTGGGTGGGCTCACCCGCTCCTGGCTCGGCGACTTCGACTGGGCCCTGCCCGCCGTCGGTGTCATCGGCACCTGGCTCGGCCTCGGATTCTGCACCATCCTGCTGATGGCCGGCATCGGGAAGATCGACGTCTCGATCTACGAGGCCGCCCGGCTCGACGGCGCAGGCTTCTTCAGCACCTTCCGGTGCGTCACCGTTCCCGCCCTGCGGGCCGAGATCGGGGTCTGCGTCACCGTCACCATCATCGCCGCCCTGGCCAGCTTCGACATCGTATTCATGTCGACCCAGGGCGGACCCGGCTACGCGACCACCGTGCCCGGCGTCCAGATCTACCAACTCGGCTTCACCGAATCCCGGGTCGGTCTCGCCAGCGCCCTCGCTGTCGTCCTCACCGTCCTGATCCTGCTGATCGTCCTGCCGATCCAGCGCTTCTTCAGAGAGACTTGATCATGAAAACCTCGGTTCGCCAACGAATTCCCGGACTCGTCCTGCTGCTCGGCACCATGATCTTCTCGATCCTGCCGCTGCTGAGCATGTTGTCGGCGGCACTTCAGCCGCAGGGCACCGTCCCGCTTGGGCTGTCATGGCCGTCGAACCCGCAGTGGCACAACTTCGTCGACGCCTGGCGCGTCGCGGAGGTGACACCGCTGATGGTCTCGAGCATCATCCTCGTCGCCGGCGTCGTTCCGGTCGCAGCGCTGTTCGCCGCGATGGCCGGCTACGGGCTCGGGCAGTTGCACGTGCCCGGAGGCACCGTCGTCTTCCTGCTCCTGCTCCTGGGATTGACCCTCCCGAAGGAAGCGACGATCGTGCCGCTCTACTACCAGCTGCGCGAGATGAACCTGCTCGACACCCGCCTCGGGCTCATCCTGGTCCTCATCGGCACGTTCACGCCCTTCGCCGTCTTCTGGATGCGAGCCCACTTCTTGTCCATGCCGAAAGAGCTCACCGAGGCTGCGGCCCTGGACGGGGCGGGCCCCTGGCAGGCCTTCCGTCACATACAGATCCCGCTCGCGGTTCCGGCGCTGGCCTCGCTGTGCCTGCTGCTGTTCCTGTGGACCTGGAACACCTTCCTGCAGGCAATCGTCCTCATCGACGACCCCGGTAAGCGGACCATGGCGGGCGCACTGCAGAACTTCGTCGGCCAATACTCCACCGACGTCGTCCTTCTCAACGCCGGATCCCTGCTGATCATGGCACCGACCATCGTGGTGTTCCTGCTGTTCCAGCGCCACTTCGTCAAGGCGATGATCGCCGGCGCCGTCAAGGGCTGACCCGTGCCGCCCACACAACCCCGCCCACACCGTCCCCAGGGGGAGACCATGCCCACATCCCGTCAGTGGTGGCACGACGCCGTCATCTACCAGGTGTATCTGCGCAGCTTCGCAGACGGCACCGGTGACGGCATCGGCGACCTCGCAGGGCTCGCCGAGCGCCTGCCGTATCTCGTCGACCTCGGCGTCGACGCTGTCTGGATCACCCCCTGGTATCCGTCCCCGATGGCGGACGGCGGCTACGACGTCGCCGACTTCCGCGACATCGATCCGCTCTTCGGCACTCTCGACGACGCGGACACCCTGCTGGCCGCCGCCCACGCCGCCGGACTCCGCGTCATCATCGACCTGCCCGCCAACCACACCTCCGACAGCCACCCCTGGTTTCGGGAGGCCTTGCGCAGCGCCCCCGGTTCGCGAGAGCGCGCCAGATACTTCTTCCGCCCCGGCCGCGGTGACACGGGCGAACTTCCGCCGAACGACTGGATCAGCGCCTTCGGCGGACCGGCCTGGACCCGCACCACCCGAGACGACGGACAGGCGGGCCAGTGGTATCTGCACCTGTTCGCACCCGAACAACCCGACCTCGACTGGACCAACCCCGAGGTCCGCACCGAATTCGCCGACGTTCTGCGCTTCTGGTTCGATCGCGGCGTCGACGGCATACGCATCGACGCCGTGTCGGCAATGGCCAAGGTTCCCGGACTGCCGGATGCCGGCCACGCACCGGGAGCCCGGTTCGAATCGAGCACGTGGGTCGACAATCCGCACTGGGATGTCGACGAACTTCACGACATCCTGCGCGAGTTTCGCGCCATCGCCGACGAATACGGCCCCGATCGCATGTTCGTCGCCGAGGCGATCGTCCGCAGCCCCGAGCGCCTGGCCCGCTATGTGCGCCCCGGCGAGTTGCACACCGCCTTCAACTTCGACTTCCCGAGAGCCGGCTGGGATCCGACAGCGCTGCGCGAGGCCATCGACCGCAGCCGCGAGGCCCTCCGCGAGGTCGGTGCACCGACCACCTGGGTGCTTTCGAGCCACGACGAAACCCGGCACCTCACCCGATTCGGGCGCGCCGAAACCAGCACCCTGCCGATGACCCTGACCGCCGCCACCGACTCCGATCTCACCCTCGGCACCCGGCGCGCCCGCGCCGCGGTCCTGCTCATGCTCGGTCTGCCGGGCGGTGCCTACCTCTACCAGGGCGAGGAGCTCGGCCTCGAGGAGGTCACCGACCTCCCTGCGGAACTGCTGCAGGACCCGACCTGGGAACGGTCCGGGCACACCATCCGTGGCCGCGACGGATGCCGGGTCCCGCTGCCCTGGAGCGGCGACCACCCACCCTTCGGATTCGCCGCCGACGACGTCCGGCCGTGGCTACCCCAACCCGACAGCTGGAAGTCGAAGACCGTCGTCGCCTTGTCCGACGCCCCCGATTCGATGCTCACCCTCTACCGCACCGCACTCCGGCTCCGACGCACACTGCCCGCCCTGCGCGACGACTCCTTCTCCTGGCAGCCGTCGCCCCCCGATACCCTCGCCTTCGACCGCGGGACGGCGTTCCGGTGCGTTGTGAATCTGTCCCGCCACCCGATTGCGATCGACCCGGACGCAACCGTCCTGCTCGCCTCCACCGACCTGAACGATGCACGTTCTCTGCCACCGGACACCGCCGCCTGGTTGCGCACCAGCCGGTAGGGCGGTGGCGCACCCACTCCACCCCGTTCCCGCTCGATCGGCCCGGCTCCGGCGTCCCCCGCAGCGACGGCACCCTCAACGCTTCTCCGGACGCCGTGACCTGCGCTGCGCCGTGACGTTCTCGACGGAGCCGATGGTGGGGGCGAGCCGCCACAATCCGGCGGCGGCGAGAAGGTGCCACAGTGCGTGGCCCTGAAGCGCACTGCTCGGCCGGCAGAGCGATGTCCGGTCGCCGAGGGTGCCGAGCAGGGCACCCGACGCGAGAAGAAGTGCCGCGACGATCGTCGACCGTCGCAGGTGCGGGCGGATGCGGGCGCGGTCGAGGGCCAGTCCGACGGCGACGACGGCCAGCAATGCCTGTACGACGGTGGAGACCGACGGCCCGGCGGCCACGACGGGAACCATCAGGAACGGAACGACGCGCCACCACCACGGTGACAGCCGAGTGCCGAACCGGTCCGAAGCGGCGTCTACGGCGACGAAGGCGAGCAGCGTCGCGAGAGGGAGGTCGTGTGCGTACGCCTGCCACGGCGGGTTCGGTCCGTGCGCGACGAGCGACCCGGCGCCGACCGCGACGACGAGCAGACCGTAGGTGACGCTCGCCGTGTCCCGGCGCGCGAGGACCGCGACACCGGCCACTACGAAGGCCAGGCTGCTGACGGTGGCCGCGGGCTGGCCGACGAGGCCTGTGCCTCGATACAGCTCGCAGGCGTTCGCCAGCATCATGGCTCGAGATTAGCCGCTGCAGGCCGGTCGCAGATGTGCACCGCGGAACCGGGGATGGGATGCCGCCACCGGTGAAGGGAAGCGACGCGGTGCCCGTTTCGAGAGGGCTGCGCGGATCGGGCATGTCCGCGCGGCAGACGGTCGCTCGGACATACAGCCCGCCTGCAGCCGGTGAACGAGACGGACCGGGTCTCGGATGAGTAAACGGCATGTCCGCCAGCGCGAGTCGGAGTTGAATGGATACCCCAGGGGTAGTGGAACTCGACAACAACCAATCCGAAGTCATGGTTCACCGTCGCCCGTCCCGGTTGCGACCTGTGCGGGCGGCGCAGCGGTTCGGGGTGCACGATGAGCGAAGCAGTGACAGAGCTCCGGGGGAGAGGGCGCGAGCCTGTCGAGCCCCGATGGGAACCCTCCCTACTCGACGACGAGACTCCTGGCGACGGTGTGCCGCTCCGGCGTCTGCTCGCGGTGGCCACGTTGACCCGAGCGCAGGCTGCACTGCTCGTCGACGATCTGATCTGCCGGCTCGAACGCCGTCGGCACCGCTGTCCGAGCCGGCTGCGGGACGACGCGGTGACGGTGTCCGAGGTCGGACGGCTCACGATCGCATGGAACGAGAGCGCGACGGACGGGCGCGCAGCGGACGAGTCGGCGGCGAGACTGCTCCGCGGCATCGTGACGAGCTGCCGCTGTCCGGAGTGGGCCGAACAGGTGAACGAATCGATCGACGAAGCAACAGATCTCGCGGACCTGATGCACCGGGTCCGGCACACGATCGCAGCGGACCGCGACCTGGCCGAGGAGTCCCGGGTGCGGTGCCAGCTCGCCGCACTCGTCGCGGTGATGACGGGACGTCCCTTTCCGGACGGCCCGGCGGTGGCGCGGGCGGACGCGCCGCGGAGTCCGGACCGAGGGGCCGGGACGTCTCTCGCCCCGGCCGGATGGTATCCGCCGGTGCGCAGTGGGTGGCATCGCCGGCGGAGACGACCGTCGCGACGGCAGGGGGTGCTCGGCCTCGTCGCGATCCTGATTCTCGTCGGGACGCTGTGGGTGGCGCCGCGGGCGTGGGAGGAGTTGCGCCGCGGCTGGGACGCCGTCCTGAACCCGGTGGATACGGGGGAGCCGAACCGGATCGAGCCGGTCTCGCCTCCGCCACCCGAACCTGAGGGCGGTCAGGACGGGTCGGCAGTGGGCGCGGGCACGACGGCGCCCGGGCCGGTCCAGGTCGGCGCCCCGGCAAGCGCGGGTCCGATCAAGCTGGTCACCGCCACCTTCGCCAACGGTGGATGCGCGCCCGGACGCATGTGCGCCGTCCGGGTGGACGTACACCTCGACTCCACGGCAAGTGCCGGCACCGTGACCTGGGCGCTGAACGTCTACGACAGATGTTCCGGCGCGGTCGGCACGAGCGCCGAGGTCTCGCTGGCCGCCCAGCCGGGCGAGGAGGAGGTGTACGGAATCAGCTGGGCGGATCTGCCACCCGGTAGGGCGCTGGCTGTCGCCGCGGTGACCAGCGCCCCGGCGGCAGCCGCCTCGGAGCCACTGTCGGTGCCCGCCGAGAACGCGACCTGCTGAGACGGCGAGGAGGGGACATGGCCGAGCGCCGGCGGGAATCCGATCCCTGGATCGTCACCGCGGCCGTGGTACTCGTGGTGCTCGGTCTGCTGAATCTCACCGCGATCGGGATGACGTCGAATGCCGTTCGGCACGCATTGTTCGCGGCAGTCGGTCTCGTCCTGATGCGCGTCGTTTCCCGCCTGCGGGCGACTGATCTGCGGGCATTCGGATGGGCGGTGCTCGCCGCGGCGACCGTGCTGCTGGCCGCCGTGCCGCTCGCCGGCGTCGCGACCAAAGGCGCTCAACGCTGGCTGGACTTCGGCGTGTTCACCGTCCAGCCCGCCGAACTCGCCAAACTCGCTGTCGTGCTGGTCCCGGCCGGCATTTTGGCCGGTGGCTTCACCCTCGGCCGGTTCGCGGCAGCCCTGACGGCCACCGGGGTACCGATTGCGCTCGTCGCGCTGCAACCGGACCTGTCGACTGCCCTGGTGCTCGTCGCGACGGTCATGGTCATGCTCATCCTGGCCAGGGTGCCGCTGCTGCCCCTGCTTCCGTTGTTCGCGGTGGGAGTCGCGTCGCTGCCGCTCGCCGTTCTCGTCCTCCGCCCCTATCAACTCGAACGCGTGCACGTGTTCCTGTCGAGCAACGTCGACCCGAGTGGGGCGGGCTGGGCCGCGTTGCAGGCGGATATCGCCATCGGCAGCGGCGGATGGTGGGGTCTGGCGCGAGACCCCCTCTACGAGGTGAGAGCCGACTATCTCCCCGAATCGGAACACGATCTCGCCTTCGCGAGCGTCGTGTACGGATGGGGACTGTTCGCCGGCCTGGCAGTCGTGGTCGCCACCACGGTGATCGTGTGGCGGGCGGTGCTCGCCGCCCGCACCGCCCGGACCCGCGA
Source organism: Rhodococcus sp. NS-SX18 (assembly GCF_057367935.1). Classification (NCBI taxonomy): domain Bacteria; kingdom Bacillati; phylum Actinomycetota; class Actinomycetes; order Mycobacteriales; family Nocardiaceae; genus Rhodococcus; species Rhodococcus sp. NS-SX18. Next base: position 1,879,223 of record NZ_CM170633.1, read on the forward strand.
GGCGGCGCTGGTCGCGGCGGGAATCGGCGCGACGTTCGGGATCCACGCCCTGGTATCGATCGGTGCGAGTCTGTCCCTGATCCCGCACACCGGCATGCCGATTCCGCTGTTCAGCTACGGGGGGACGGCCGCCCTCGTCGCATTCGTTGCTGTCGGACTTGTACTCGCGGTGCGCAGAGACGGCGTCGCGCGGCCGCTCTGGCGTCCGGAACCGAGACGGCGCCGCCGCCTTCGAGGGGTGTCGGCAGGGGCGGTCGGGCTGACAGCCGCGCTCGTCGCGATGTCGATGGTCACCTGGCAGCTGCAACACGTCCGCGGTGCGGAGCTCCGCACCGCGGGTGAGGCGCAGATGATGCGCTGTATCCGGCTGCCCGCCGAGCGCGGTCTCATCGTCGACCGCAACGGCGTGCCGCTCGCGCTGAACGCCGCCGAGTACGCCGTTGCCGTCCTGCCCCAGGTGTTCGGCGAGAACGATGCGGGCTCGCGCAGCCGACTCGCGGCGCTGATCGGCCTCTCCTCGGACGAACTGGCCGAGGTGATGAGTGGACGTTCCGAAGGGGAACCGCAGGTTCTCGTCGGCAGGGTCGCACCCGAACAGGCTCGGCAGGTCGTGAACGAACGTTTTCCCGGGGTCCTCGTCGCTCCGTCCGGCCGCAGGACCTACCCGTACGGGGCGATGCTCGCGTCGGTACTCGGCCATGTCGGGGTCGCCGATCAGCAGGACATGGAGCGCTGGCCGCATCTGGCGCTCGGATCACGGGTCGGCAAGGCCGGAATCGAGAAGCAGTACGACGCGTTGCTGCGCGGCACCGACGGCAGGCAGTGCATGTACGTCGATCCGACCGGACGTCCGGTCGCCCCCGGCACGCGGGTGGATCCGATACGGGGACACGACCTGCGGTTGCACCTCGACATCGGCCTGCAGGACCTGGCGACCACTGCGTTGACCGAAGCCGTCCGCACCAGCGGCGGCGACCTGGGGGCCGCGATCGTGATGGACGCCCGCACCGGAGCGGTACGGGCCATGGCCAGCGTGCCCGGATTCGACAACAACGCCTACGGCCCGCCGGCCGACCTCGTCGCCCTCGCGGCGCAGGCCCAGTCGTCCGGGCCGGGGGCGATGGTCAACCACGTCGCCCAGACCGCCGCACCGCCCGGGTCGACGTTCAAGATCGTCACCGCCGCCGCGAACGCCGAGAACCCGGTTCTGGCACCGGAGACCGTGATCGCCACGGGCGCGGCCTACACCTACGGTGGGCACACCTTCCGGAACTGGCAGCCGATGGGGCCGCACGACCTGCTGCAGGCCATCCAGTGGTCCGACAACGTCTATTTCTACCGCCTGGCCGAACTCCTCGGGCCCGAGCGGATCGCCGCGGTCGCCGAGCAACTCGGCGTGGGGCAGCGATCGGGAATCGACCTGCCGGGCGAGGCCGAAGGTTTCCTCGGCACACCGGAGTCGGTGGCACGTATCGGCGCCACCTGGTATCCGGGCTCGACGCTGCTGATGGGCATCGGCCAGGGCACCGTCAGTGCGACCCCGCTGCAGGTGGCGCGCTGGACGACGGGCATCGCCACCGGTGCGATGGTCACCCCTCGGCTCGCAGCGGCGTACGGGTCGGAGGACGACATTCCGATTCCCACGGCGGAGCCGCGCCGGCTGCCGTTCGCCGACCACCTCGGTCCCGTACGGGCGGGGATGCGGGCGTCGGCGTCGGCCGGTACGGCCGGGCAGCTGGCCGATCTGCCGGTGCAGGCGGGCGCCAAGACCGGCACGGCGGAGGACCCGTCCGCGCCCGGGAAGGGTCTCAATGCGTGGTTCTCCGCGGTCGCACCCATGGACGCGCCCGAGATCGTGGTGTCGGTGCTGGTCCGCGGCGGCGGGTTCGGGTCGGCGACCGCCGGGCCGGTGGTCGAGCAACTCCTCCGGTGGTACTTCCCGTCACAGCCGGCCCCGGAGCCGAACCGGTGATCAGCTGCTGTACGCCGCAACCACCTCGGGGTGCTCCAAGCAGGCCTTGGCGCCTTCCGCGACACAGGTGAGGGGACGCTCCGCGGTCTTCACCGGGAATCCGAAGGACTCCTCGAGCAGCTGCGACAGACCGCGCAGCATAGCCCCGCCACCGATGGCGAGCAGCCCCTCCGACATCACGTCGCCGATCGCCTGGGCGGGGAGGTCCTCGAGGCAATCGGTCAGGGTCTGCACGATCCCCGTCGTCGTCGGCCGCAACGCCTCCACGATCTCCTCGATCTCGAGCGTGACCAGCCGCGCGCGGCCGGTGACGGCATCGCGTCCCTCCACGACGAGGGCCTGCCCGTCGGGCGTTCCGGGCGTGCCCACCTTCGCCCGCTCGGCGGTGAGCTCGCCGACGACGATCTTGTGCTCCGCGCGGAGGTACTGGTACAGCGCGGTGGTCAGTTCGTCCCCGGCGAGTCGGCAACTGCGATGGGAGAGAATGCCGCCGAAACAGATCGCGGTGACTTCCGAAGTGCCGCCGCCGATGTCCACGACGAGGTGCGCACGTGCTTCGAGCGGGTTGATCCCACAGCCCAGGGCGCCGGCGACCGGCTCCGGTACCAGGCCGACCTTGCGAAGACCGGCCTCGTGCCCGACCTCGAGCACCGCGCGGCGCTCGAGGGGCGTGGCCCCCGCGGGAACCGAGATCACGCCGTTCGGGCGTAGACCGTACGACCTGTGCGGGGCGACCCGCTTGATGACGGCCGTGACGAAGGTGCGGGCCGACTCCAGATCCACGATCACGCCGTCGCGTATCGGGCGAACCGGGGTGATGCCGACCGGGGTGCGGCCGACCAGCTCACGCGCATCCTGGCCGATCGCAAGCGCGCGATGCGGGTCCTTCTCGCGCACCAGCAGGAACGACGGCTCGTTGAAGACGACGCCGTCTTCGGGGGTGGCGACGACTGTGTTGGCAGTTCCGAGATCGATTCCGAGTCCACCCATGTCGGCCTCCGAAAGGGTTCGAACCGAGACCGTTTCGATGTTACGCAGCGCCGGCTCCGCAGGGGGCGGATATGACGAGTCGCCGACGAGGCCGTCCGTTCGCCGCCGACCGTGTCCGAGCCCGACACCGCCGACGTCCGGAACACGCGTCCCGGGATCTGCTGCGGATCAGTTGCGGTATTCGGGGTTCGCGTCGAGGAACTTCGCGACGTACCAGCACGAGGCCGCGATCTTGCGGCCCTCCGAGCGCGTCTCGTCGAGGGCGTGGCGGACCACCTCGGCGGCGAATCCGTGGCCGCGGAACTGAGGCTGGGTGACGGTGTGGTCGAAGTCGCGCACCCCGTCCGAGTCGGTGTAGTCGGCGAACGCGGCGAGCGTGTCGCCGGTGTACAACGCGAACCTGGACTGGTCGGGGTGATGTTCGATGCGGTGCTCGTCGTTGGTCACACCATCGACCCTACCGGCCTGCGCGGGGGCCGTGGGATCTGCCCGAGGCGGTAATGGGGCCGGCGTGGGATGCGATGTTCTCTTTGTGGACCTGTGTCGAGGGCGGGCCGGTGTGAGCGGTGACGTGGTGGTGACGCGATGCAGGCGACGGTGGAGACGGGGTCAGGCGGTGACCTGGCCGGCCGGGGGGTGCGCCGCGCGGACGGCGTCGACGAACGCGGTCTTGCGCGCCAGGTAGCGGTCGCGGAACTCGTCGAGATCGTCGGTCCCGTCGCTCGAGACGGCGGTGAGGTACCCGAAGAGGGCGACTGCGGCGGTGAGCACCGGCTCGGGGGCGGACAGCCGCATCTCGTTGACGATCGCGTCGAGGTCGACGATGCCGCGGGCGACGGAACGCAGATGCAGATCGTCGGACTGCAGGGCTTCGGCGAGGTCGGCCTCGGCGAGAGCCGAGTGGTCCGCCTCGAACAGGTGGTTGTAGACGGTGTCGGCGGCATGCAGGAAGCGGACCTGCAACGCGCGATCGGCCGCCCGCAGGGGAGCGGCTGCTGCGGCGGCCCGCCGCGACGGTCGCGCGCCGATCCGGGTGGCGAAGACGCCGAGCAGGACGCCGGCCGCGAGTCCCACCGGTACGGCCCACCAGGGCGCCGCACCGCTCGTGAGCAGGTCGGTCAGGGTCTCCACCGTAGGAATGCTAACAGCGGAAGTCACATCAGTCGCACCAGTCACTCTGTTACCGAATCGTTCCGCCGGTGCGATCGGGTGGTTGTGGCAGGTCACTAACGTCAACGGTCGTTCGAAGGAGGTGCCGTATGACCGCATCCGTGCTGTCGGACGCACGACTCGTGCGCGCCCTGTCCGACGAATTCCTTTCGCGGCGGGTCGATTACAAGGCTCTGGAGAGTCTTCACCGCGGGAACGTGGCGGACTGGGCCGCGGCGGCGAGCCGGTTCGCGGCGCTGTCGGACGAGGAGGAACGGCAACTCGTCCGGCGCTGGGAGGGCAATCCCCGCGAACTGCTCGACATCCTGCTCGCACGCGCCGACGAGGTCACCGCACGCCGGTGCCGCACTGCCTGGGTCTCCCTCGACCGGTTCGCGCCGTTCGTCCGCGCGAGCAGCGGCCCGTGAGCGACGGCGCGCAGTCTCACGCCTCGTCCACGACGATCACCTGGTCGTCGTCGAGTGCCCGGAACGGCAGCCGCTGCTGCGTGAGATATTCCAGCGTGCGCGCCACGCCCGCGTCGGCCAGGGCCGAGTCCCCGGCATGCGGGACGATCGCGTAGTCCACCCACCCGAGACCGTCCCAGCGGGCCGGAACCCCGCAGACGACGTCCACCTCGCCGGGATCGTCGGAGAATTCGAGGCCGCGCAGGGACGGCGTCACCAGGCAGGCCCCCGCGCTGTACCCCGCGTAGGCCAGCCGACCGGACCGGACCAGGTCCGTGAGGATTTCGTCGCCGCCGCACAGCGCGAGCCGCATCCGCAGCACGAACGTGTTGCCACCGCGCACCCACAGCGCCCCGAACCGCGACAGCGCCGCCCGCAGCGACTCGGGCGAGCCGGCGTGGTCCCGCAAGTCCACCTCGACGGGTTCGTATCCCAGTGCGCGCAGCGGCGCGAGCTCGCTCGCCACCGCCGAGCCCCGGGCCCGGGACGGCCACGCGTCGGCCGCGTTGGCGATCACCGCGATCGGGCACGGGCCTCGGGTGACCCCGAGCAGCAACCCGGGATCCGCGCCGAACCGGTAGGACGACAGGAACAGCCGCACGGAGTCGCCGATCAGATGACGAAGGCGAGGTTGTCCACGATCCGCCGGCCGACCGTCGTGTCGCCGCCGAGGGTGATCTCGTCGAGGCGGTCGAATGCGTGCACGCGGCCGCCGGCGAGCCGCACGAACAGCCGCGAATCCATCGCCACGGTGCTCGTCGCCGGACCGGACAGGGCCGGCACGACCGAGGCCCGGCCGTCCACCTCGACGTGAACGGTGCGGGCGAGGGGTCCGCTCAGCTCGAACGTGATCCGTGCCCCGGCGGGAGCCTTACCGAGCTTGCCGACAACGAACGCGAGGGCCCCGAAGATCTCCGCGGACGCGAGTTCGGCTCGCGGGCCGCCCTCGTCGCCCGGGACGCCGAGCGCGTCGCGGAGGTCGAGCTCGTGCATCCAGCAGTCGAAGATGCGGATCCGCATGAACCGGCCGTAGGTCGCCTGGCCTGCCGGCGTCATCGCCGGTGCCTCGAAGTCCTCCTGGGTCATGGCCGCGAGCTGCTCCCGGCGACGGGCGACGATCTCGCGGTAGCGGGCCAGCACCTCGTCACCCGGTGTGCCACGCAGGAACTCGATCCAGCGTTCGTTGAAGGCGCCGATCTCGTTGCGGACGTGGCCGAGGGCGTGCACGTCGATCGCGACGTGCGGCGTCTCGATGCCGGCGAGCATCGACTCGGTTCCGATCAGGTGCGCCGTGATGTCCTTGACGGTCCATCCGGGCAGGGTCGTGGGCGTGTACCAGGTGTCCCCGTGGACGTCGGCGAGCAGCCCGTCGATGGCGGCGAACTGCTCGAGGAGCAGCGTGCGGATCGGTTCGACCGGAAACTCCGGCGCTCCGTCGGGGTCCGGCGTGGTGCTGCCGGGTGCCGGTCTGTTTCCGTGGGTCACAGTGCGTCCTCCGCTTCGAGACGGGCCAGGCCGGCGCGGATCGCCGCGCCGGTGGCCTCCGGGTCGTGGGGTCGGCGCCGCAGCAGTCCTGCCGCAAGGCGCAGCTTGTCGCCGCGCCGTCGCGGCAGCACGTGCAGATGCGCGTGGAAGACGGTCTGGAAGGCGGACCGACCGTCGTTGAACACCAGGTTGGCACCGTCGGCGGCGAGATCCGAGCGTTGCACGCCCCGGGCGATGCACTGCCCGGCGCGGAACAACGCGGCGCCGTGCCCGGGATCGAGATCGTCGAGCCGGGGTGCGTGAACCCGCGGCACCACCAGGGTGTGGCCCCGGGCGATGGGCCGGATGTCGAGAAAGGCCAGTACGTCGTCGTCCTCGTACACCCGCACGGCCGGGGCGTCGCCCCGGACTATGGCGCAGAACACGCAGGAGTTCACCCGCTCACTGTAGGCGGGGCGTCCGTTCCGCGGCGACCGCTGCGACGAGTTGCGGCAGGCCCACCGCCGCGGTGGTGCGCCACACCTCGTCCACCTGATCGGACAGGCCGGTCTGGTCGGGGTTGACCTCTACGACGGGGATGCCGTGCTGCCGAGCCAGCGAGGGCAGGCCGGCTGCGGGGTACACGATCCCCGACGTGCCCACCACGAACACCAGGTCGGCGGTGAGCACGGCTGCGGTGGCGGCCTCCCACGGCCCGGTCGGCAGGGGCTCGCCGAACCACACCACGCCGGGCCGCACGTCGCCGCCGCACGCGCCGCAGTCCGGCGGATCGAGGCGGGCGACCGGCTCGGCGGGGGCCTCCGGAAGGTCGGCGGGGGTGCCGCAGTCGGCGCACCGCGGCGAGAACAGGCTGCCGTGCAGGTGTGAGAGCACGGGACTGCCGGCGCGCTCGTGCAGGTCGTCGACGTTCTGGGTGACTATCGACAGATCCACGGTCCGTCCCCAGTCGGCCAGCGCACGATGGCCGGCGTTCGGCCGCACTCGCCGGACCAGGGCCACGCGCCACTGGTACCAGGCCCACACGGACGCACGGTCGCGGTCCCAGGCCTCCGGGGTCGCCAAGTCGGCCGGGTCGAAGTGTTCCCACAGGCCGGTCTGTGCGTCACGGAACGTGGGCACGCCGCTCTCGGCGGACATCCCGGCGCCCGTGAGCACGGCGATCCGTCGTGCGCGCCGAGCCAGACGGAGGATCCGAGGAGGGGGAGTGGTCATCGGGTCAGGGTAGGGGGCCGGGTCCGGACTCGTCGGTGCCCTCGGCATCGTGGCGGAACACGGCGCCACAGCGCGGGCACGGCGCCTCCGGTTCCTCGAGGAAGAAGCCGCAGTCGGGACAGACCCGGTGCATCCAGCACACCGGGTCGCCGCCGAGGTCGGGCACGTCGTTCACCGCGCACCCCGCATCCGTTCCGCGAGGACGGCGGCGCCGCTGTGCTCGACGTCGCGGGTCGCGGTGAGCAGGACGATCGACCGGCCGTCGGCCAGAGTGTCGACGCGCGCGAGCGCGGCCCGCGCGTCCGGGCCGTCCAGTTCGGCGAGGTACCGGTCCCGGAACTCGGTGAACTGCGACGCGTCGTGCGAGTACCACTTGCGCAGCCCGGTCGACGGCGCCAGGTCCTTGGCCCAGTCGTCGTGATGGAACGCGTCCTTGCGCAGGCCCCGCGGCCACAGTCGGTCGACGAACACCCGGAACGCCTGCTCGTCGCCCGGATGGTCGTACACGCGCTCGACGACGACGCTGCGACGTGCCATGGACTCGTGCCTCCTTCCTCACGGCCGATACGGCAGAATTGTGAAGTGAACTACCTCACATTCTGGCATCGACTCACTGTTCGGACTCGATTCAGACGAAACCGAACGGTTGCGCCCCTGATCGGGGCGCGGTACGTCTGACTGGGCTCATCGCCCATAGTGCACGGCCCGAGTCGGCCGCTCGTCGCACATGACCCGCCGCTCATCGCGGTGAGGTGCCGATTCAACGCAGGAGTCGAAAACTTTGGAAACCGGGGATAGGGATACGGGACGTGCGGTGACAGCGCGCCCCACCGTCGGCGTCGTTCGGGAAACGGGCGACGGCGAGCGGCGGGTCGCGCTGGTGCCGATGATCGTGCCGTCGTTGATCAAGAAGGGCCTCGACGTGGTCGTCGAGGCCGGGGCCGGGCTCGGTGCCTTGATCCCGGACGAGGCCTATGTCGAGGCCGGGGCGCGGATCGGGGATGCCTGGTCGGCGGACGTGGTGCTCAAGGTGGCGCCGCCGTCGGACGCGGAGGTCGCGCGGATGCGGTCGGGGCAGACCCTGATCGGGTTCCTCGCCCCCCGCAATGCGGAGAACCAGATCGGTGCGCTCGCCGCGGCCGGGGTGCAGGCGTTCGCCGTCGAGTCGATCCCGCGGATCTCCCGCGCGCAGGTGATGGACGCGCTGTCGTCGCAGGCGAACGTCGCCGGGTACAAGGCGGTGCTGGTCGCCGCGTCGGAGTCCACCCGGTTCTTCCCGATGCTCACCACCGCCGCGGGCACTGTCAAGCCCGCCACGGTGCTGGTGCTCGGTGTGGGGGTGGCCGGGCTGCAGGCGCTGGCCACGGCCAAGCGCCTCGGTGGGCGCACCACCGGGTACGACGTGCGGCCGGAGGTCGCCGATCAGGTCCGTTCGGTCGGGGCGCAGTGGCTCGATCTCGGGATCGACGCGGCCGGGGAGGGCGGGTACGCCCGCGAGCTCACCGAGGACGAACGCGCGCAGCAGCAGGCGGCGCTCGAGGAGGCCATCAAGGGCTTCGACGTGGTGATCACCACCGCGCTGGTGCCGGGCCGGCCCGCGCCGCGGCTGGTGACCGCCGCCGCCGTGGAGGGCATGAAGCCGGGCTCGGTGGTGGTGGATCTGGCCGGGGAGACCGGCGGCAACTGCGAGCTGACCGAGCCGGGACAGACGGTGGTCAAGCACGCGGTGACGATCGCCAGCCCGCTGAACCTGCCGGCGACCATGCCCGAGCACGCCTCGCAGCTGTATTCGAAGAACGTCGTGGCCCTGCTCGAGCTGATGCTCGACGAGGACGGCGGGCTCGCGCCGGACTTCTCGGACGAGATCCTCGCCGGCGCGTGCGTCACCCGCTCGAAGGAGAACGTCTAGATGTATACGGAACTGTTGGCGAACATCGCGATCCTGGTGCTGGCCGGGTTCGTGGGCTTCGCCGTGATCTCCAAGGTGCCCAACACGCTGCACACCCCGCTGATGTCGGGCACCAACGCCATCCACGGCATCGTGGTGCTCGGTGCGCTGGTGGTGTTCGGGCATCTGCCCGCCGACGCCCCGTGGAGCATCAAGGTCATCTTGTTCGTGGCGCTGGTGTTCGGCACGCTCAACGTCGTCGGCGGATTCGTCGTCACCGACCGCATGCTGGGCATGTTCAAACCGAAGAAGACGGTGACGCCGCAGGCCGCGCCGGTGGTGGAGAAGGGAGCCGACGCGAAATGAGCTACCTCGTCTCCGTCCTGTACATCGTCGCGTTCGCGATGTTCATCTACGGTCTGATGGGCCTGACCGGCCCGAAGACCGCGGTGCGCGGCAACTACATCGCCGCCGCCGGCATGGCCGTCGCGGTGGTGGCGGTGCTGATCGACATCCGCGACACCGACAACTGGATCTGGATCGTCGCCGGCCTGGCCGTCGGTGTGGTGCTCGGCGTGCCGCCGGCGCTGCGCACGAAGATGACCGCGATGCCGCAGCTGGTGGCGTTGTTCAACGGTGTCGGCGGCGGCACCGTCGCGCTGATCGCCTGGGCCGAGTTCCTCGACTCGGACGGGTTCACCACCCTCGACGAGCAACCGACGGTGCACGTCGTGGTCGGCTCGCTGTTCGCCGCGATCGTCGGCTCGGTCTCGTTCTGGGGCTCGCTGGTGGCGTTCGCCAAGCTGCAGGAGCTGCTGAACAAGAACCTCGAACGCCGCCTGGTCGGCGCGGCCAAGGCCTTCCAGGTCGCGAACATCGTGCTCGCGCTGGCCTCGATCGCGATCGCGGTGTACATCGGCCTGAACGCTGACCCGGCGAACGACCCGACGTCGGCGGTGTGGATCGTGGCGCTGCTGGTGGTGGCCGGGCTGATGGGTCTGTTCGTGGTGCTGCCGATCGGCGGCGCGGACATGCCCGTGGTGATCTCGCTGCTCAACGCCCTGACCGGGCTGTCGGCGGCGGCGGCGGGTCTGGCGCTGAACAACCAGGCGATGATCGTCGCGGGCATGATCGTCGGCGCCTCGGGTTCGATCCTGACCAACCTGATGGCCAAGGCGATGAACCGGTCCATCCCGGCGATCGTGTTCGGCTCGTTCGGCGGCGACGGCGGCGCCGGCGCGGGTCCGGCCGGGGCGGGCGGCACCGTCAAGGCCACCTCCGCCTCGGATGCGGCGATCCAGATGGCCTACGCCAACCAGGTCATCGTGGTGCCCGGGTACGGGCTGGCGGTGGCGCAGGCGCAGCACGCGGTCAAGGAGATGGCGGCGCTGCTCGAGGACAAGGGGGTGGAGGTCAAGTACGCCATCCACCCGGTCGCCGGCCGGATGCCCGGGCACATGAACGTCCTGCTCGCCGAGGCCGAGGTGCCCTACGAGGCCCTGAAGGAGATGGACGACATCAACGGGGAGTTCTCCCGCACCGACGTCACCATCGTCATCGGCGCCAACGACGTCACCAACCCGGCCGCCCGGCAGGATTCGTCCTCCCCGATCTACGGCATGCCCATCCTCAACGTCGACCAGTCCAAGTCGGTCATCGTGCTCAAGCGCTCGATGTCCTCCGGGTACGCCGGCATCGACAACCCGCTGTTCACCGCCGACCAGACCTCCATGCTGTTCGGCGACGCGAAGAAGATGGTCTCCGAGGTCACCGAGGAACTCAAGGCGCTGTAAAACTCGAGGCGCTGTAAAAACTCGAGGCGCTGTAAGCAGATCGGCGCGTCCGGGGCGTCCGCACGGAAACACCGTGCGGGCGCCCCGTCCGTGTGCGACCGTCGGAGGGGCAGGCGGGCCGCGCCCGGCCCGTCGCACCGACGGAAAGGACGCGTCCTGTGACCGAGCACCCCGTGACCGAGCCTTCGGGGACCGAACCCCCCCGGACCGGCACCGACAGGACCTACAAGGTCGGCTACTTCGTCGGGAGCCTGTCGTCCACCTCGATCAACCGGATCCTGGCGAAGGCACTGATCCGGCTCGCGCCGTCCGACCTGGACTTCGTCGAGATCCCTATCCGGGACCTGCCGCTCTACAGCCCCGACTACGACGCGAACTACCCGCCGGAGGGGGCGGCGCTCAAGGACGCGATCGGCGCCGTGGATGCCGTGCTGTTCGTCTCACCCGAGTACAACCGGTCGATTCCCGGGGCGTTGAAGAACGCCATCGACTGGGCATCGCGGCCGTGGGGGCAGAACTCGTTCGATCACATCCCGGCGGCCGTGATCGGCGCGTCCATCGGCGCGATCGGCACCGCCGTCGGGCAGCAGAGCCTGCGCGCCGTGCTGAGCTTCTGCAACGCGCGGCAGATGACGTCGCCCGAGGCGTACATCCACTACACGCCCGAGGTCTTCGGCGACGACGGAACCGTGCACAACGCCGGCACCGAGGACTTCCTCCGCAATTACATGCGGGAGTTCCGCGACCACGTCGTGAGGGTGCTGACCGTGCTGCCGCGTTAGCCGACCGATTCGTCCACCCGCTCGAGCGTGCGCCGGCTCCGCTCACTGACGGAGCCGGCGAGGGCGGCCGCAGCGAGCACGCACGCCAGCGGCACCGTCATCGCGACGGTCAGCGACGTCGCCTCCGACAGCCACCCGATGGTGGCGGGTCCGGCCAGGAAACCGATGTACCCCATGCCGACGACGCGGGACATGTTGCGGCCCGGGGCGCCGGCGTCGATGTTCCCGGCGGCGCTGAAGATCTGCGGCACGGCGCCGGACAGGCCCAGCCCGAACAGCGCCCACCCGGCGAGCGTCACCGGCAGCCACGGGGAGGCGATGACGGTGCCCATCCCGAGCGCTGCCAGCAGCGTGCCGTACCGGACGACGGCGACGGCGCCGATGCGGGCGCTGACCCGGTCCGCGACGAAGCGCCCGAGCGTCATCGTCGCGGAGAACGCGCCGAAGGCCAACGCCGCGACCGCATCCGGGCTGCCCAGGTGGTCCTTGACCTGCAGGGCGCTCCAGTCGTTGGCGACGCCTTCGCTGAGCATGAGCACGAACGCGAGCCCGCCGAGCAGCAGCACCCGGCGGGTGTATCCCCCACGCGGGCCGGACCCGCGCGGATGCCCGACCCGGGGCACCCGCACGAGGTGCGGCGCCGCGGCCGCGACGACGAGCATGCCGACGAGGCCGGCGCCGCCGAGGGCCACGGCCGGGGCGAGCCCCGCGGCCAGGGTGCCCGCTCCCACCAGCGACCCGGCCACCCCGCCCACCGAGAACAATCCGTGGAACGCGGCCATGATCGGCCGCCGGTAGCGTTGCTCGACCGCCACGGCCTGCGAGTTCATCGACACGTCCAGGGCGCCGTTGGCGAATCCGAACACCGCGAGCGCGGCGCCCAGCTGCCAGGCCGCGCCGGCCAGACCGGGGCCGACGGTCGCCGCCGCCAGCAGGACGGCCGCGGCGACGGTGGTGCGGTCGCTGCCGAACCGGTCCGCGAGCGGGCCGGTGGCCTGCATCCCTGCGATCGCACCCGCCGCGAGGACCAGCAGCAGGGAACCCAGCGTGGCATGGTCGATGCCGACGCGCTGCTCGATCGCGGGGATGTGCACCACCCACATCGCGAGCAGGAACCCGTTGACACCGAAGGTCGCGAACACGGCCGCACGGGCACGGCGAAGATCCGGAGCGTTCACGTGTCCCGACGCTACCGCCCGTCAGATGCCGGCGAGCAGTTCCGGCACCGGGTCGGTGAGGATCGCCCCGATCCCCGCAAGCGCCCGCGCCGCCTGCTCACCGTCGACGAGACGATGGTCGAACGACAGCGACAGCGTCGTGACCTGCCGGACGGCGAGCTCGCCGTCCACCACCCACGGACGCGGGCCGATCGCACCGAGCGCGAGGATGGCGGTCTCGCCGGGGTTGAGGATGGGGGTGCCGGTGTCGATCCCGAACACGCCCACGTTGGTGATCGACACCGTGCCGCCGGTGAGCTCCGCCGGGGTGGCGCGGCCGGAGCGGGCGGTCTCCGCCGCCCGGGCGATGGCGTCGGCGAGCTCCGGCAGCGACAGGCGGTCGGCGTCGCGGATCACCGGCACCATCAGTCCCGCCTCGGTGGCGGTGGCGATGCCCAGGTTGACGTAGTGACGGGTGACGATCTCCTGGTGCTCCTCGTCCCACGCCGCGTTGAGGATCGGTTGGTGTGCGAGCACCCGGAGCAGCGCCTTGGCCACCACGGTGAGCGGCGTCGGGTGCCGCCCTTCGAAGGCGGGCGCGCCGCGGAGCCGGGCGACGAGCTCGACCGTCGCGGTGACGTCGCAGGTGAGGAACACGGTGACGTGCGGGGCGGTGAAGGCACTGCGCGCCACCGCGGCGGCGGTGCGCTTGCGGATCCCGTGGATCGGGGTGCGGGTCTCGCGCGCCGGCTCGGCCGACGTCGGCTGTGCGTCGCGGACTTCCGCAGCCCGGCGCACGTCGGGCACGGTGACGGCGCCGCCCGCACCGGTGCCGGTCACCTCGGTGAGATCCACGCCGAGCGCCCGGGCCTCGCGGCGGGCCGACGGCTTGGCGTCCGGCCGGTGCCGCTCCCCGGTCGGCGGCTGCGGGGGCTGCGCCGCCGCGGCGCGTGCCGCGCGCCTGCTGGCCGGGGCGGCGCCCGGACCGTAGCCGACGAGCACCTGCACGGGCTCGCCACCGTCGCCCGGTTCCGCCGCGCCGGGGACGGCGAACCGGATCAGGGGGTTTCCGACAGGCACGCTGTCGCCGGGCTCGGCGAGCAGTTCGGCGACCGTCCCGGCGTACGGGGACGGCAGTTCCACGGTCGCCTTGGCGGTCTCGACCTCGGCGATCACCTGGTTGAGCTCGACCCGGTCACCGACGGCCACCGTCCACGACACCAGTTCCGCCTCGGTCAGGCCCTCCCCGAGGTCCGGCAGCCGGAACACCTCGCTGCGTCCGGTCGCCACGTCGCCGCGTTCACTCACGCTCTGTCCCATGTCCCGGTCCTCACGCCGCGAGGCTGCGGTCGACGGCGTCGAGGATGCGGTCCGGGTCGGGCAGGTGGTGCGCCTCGAGTTTCGCCGGGGGATAAGGGATGTCGAATCCGCCGACCCGCAGCACCGGCGCCTCGAGCTGGTAGAAGCAGCGTTCCGAGAGCCGGGCGGCGATCTCGGCGCCGATGCCGCAGAACACCGGTGCCTCCTGCACGACGACCAGGCGCCCGGTGCGCCGCACCGACGCCTCGACGGTGTCGAAGTCGACGGGCGAGACGGACCGCAGGTCGATCACCTCCACCGAATGCCCCTCGGTCTCGGCGATCTGCGCGGCCTGCAGGGCGGTCGCGACCATCGAGCCGAAGGTCACGACGGTGACGTCCGTGCCCGCGCGGGTGACGCGGGCCCGGTCCAGCGGCAGGTCCGGCTCGGCGTCGAGATCGACCTCGGCGCGGTCCCAGTACCGGCGCTTGGGCTCGAGGAAGATCACCGGATCGTCGAGGGCGACGGCCTGCTGGATCATCGTGTAGGCGTCGGCCGGGTTGCTCGGGCTGACGACCCGCAGTCCGGCGGTGTGCGCGAAATACGCCTCGGGTGACTCGGAATGGTGTTCGACCGCCCCGATCCCGCCGCCGTAGGGGATGCGGATGGTCAGGGGAGCGGTGACCTTCCCGGCGGTGCGGTAGTGGATCTTGGCGACCTGCGAGACGATCTGGTCGAACGCGGGGTAGACGAAGCCGTCGAACTGGATCTCGCACACCGGCCGGTAGCCGCGCAGCGCCATGCCGAAAGCCGTTCCCACGATTCCGGATTCGGCGAGGGGGGTGTCGATGACGCGGTTGTCGCCGAAGTCCTTCTGCAGGGTGTCGGTGACCCGGAAGACCCCGCCGAGCCGGCCGACGTCCTCGCCCATGATCACCACCTTGCGGTCGTGTTCGAGGGCCCGGCGCAGGCCGGCCCCGAGGGCGGCGCCGAGGGCCAGGGTGGTGGTGGTCATGACAGCGCCTCCTCGTGGGTCGCGTTCTCGAAACCGGCGAGGTAGTCGCGGTAGCCGCTGCGTTCCTCGGCGATCGTCGGGTGGTCGGTGGCGTAGACGTGGTCGAACATGCTCAGCGGCTCCGGATCCGGGGCGCCGAGGGTGCCGGCGCGCAGCCGGGCCGCGGCCTCGTCCGCGGTTGCGCCGACCTCGTCGAAGAACCCGTCGTCGGCGTGGCCCTCGCGCTCGAGCAGCCGGTGGAACCGGTCGATCGGATCCCGCATCCGCCACAGTTCCGCCTCGGCAGGGGTGCGGTAACGGGTGGGGTCGTCGGAGGTGGTGTGCGGGCCCATCCGGTAGGTGACAGCCTCGACGAACGACGGGCCGCTGCCCTCCCGGGCGTGCCGGGTGGCCTGACGGGTGACGGCGAGCACCGCCAGCGCGTCGTTGCCGTCGACCTGCACCGCCGGCATCCCGTAGCCGGCGGCGCGCTGCGCGATCGGGACGGGACTGTGCGAGTGGACCGGATTGCTGATCGCCCAGTGGTTGTTCTGGCAGAAGAAGACCACGCCCACCCCCCATGCGACGGCGAAGCCGAGCGCCTCGGCGATGTCGCCCTGACTCGTCGCGCCGTCGCCGAAGTAGACGACGGTGGCGATCTCGGCGCCGTCGAAATGGGCGCCCATCGCGTAGCCGGTGGCGTGCAGCCCCTGGGAGCCGACGACGATCGCGGGGTTGGTCATGTTCACAGTGGCCGGGTCCCAGCCGGAGTGGGCGCACCCCCGCCACAACCGGGTCATGTCGGCGGGATCGACGCCGCGGCACCAGGCCACGCCGTGCTCGCGGTAGCTGGTGAACACGTAGTCGTCGCGGTGCAGGGCGTGCGCGGAGCCGACCTGAGCGGCCTCCTGGCCGAGCAGTGGTGCCCACAGTCCGAGTTCGCCCTGCCGTTGCAGCGCGGTGGCCTCGGCATCGAGGCGCCGGACGACGACCATGTCGCGGTAGAGGGCCCGGAGTTCGTCGGGCCCGACGTCGGCGACGAGCGCGGAGTACTCGGGATTGTGGACCCGTCGGCCGTCGGGCTGGATCAGCTGGACCGGGTAGGCAATCTTGTCGACCACCGTGCACCACCTCGCTATGGCGGGACCGGTCGCCCTCGTGAGGCGTTCCGGACAAACCTGTGTTGTACATCACATGATCCACGCGGGGTGCAGGTGCGCAATCGATCGCAGCGTGATTGTGCAACAAGCACGGTTTCGGGGGGTCGCGCGCTGTCATACTGCGAAATATGACCAGTCTCGATGCCACCGACGCCCGGATGCTGCTCGAGCTCGCGCGGACTCCGCGGGCGACCGGAGTGGAGTTGTCCCAGCGTCTGGGGCTGTCCCGCAACACGGTGCAGGCGCGGCTCGCGCGGTGGGATGCGGAGGGGGTTCTCGGCTCGTTCGAGCGCCGGGTGGATCCGCGGGCGCTCGGATACCCGCTGGCCGCGTTCGTCGCGACCCGGGTCGATCAGCACCGGCTCGACTCCGTCGTCGCGGCGCTCGGGCAGATCCCGGAGGTCACGGAGGTGTACGGCATGACAGGGCAGACGGACCTGTCGGTGAAGGTGGTCGCGCGGGACGCCGACGATCTCTACCGGCTGGCCGGGCAGATCCTCGAGATCCCCGGTGTCGAGCGCACCAACATGGCGCTGGTGATGCGCGAACTGGTGGGTCCGCGCACGGCGCCGCTGCTCGAGCGGCTCGCACAGCGTTGAAGCGCCCTCTGCACAGCGCTGAGGCGTCTTCTTCTGCACAGCGCTGAGGCGCCTTCCGGGACCGGACCCGGAAGGCGCCTCGACGTGGGGACTAGAGGATCTCGTAGATCGTGGCGTTGGCGGTGCCCCCGCCCTCGCACATGGTCTGCAGACCGTAGCGGCCGCCGGTGTGGCGCAGGTGATGGATGAGCGTCGCGGCGAGCCGGCCGCCCGAGGCGCCGAGGGGGTGGCCGAGGGCGATCGCGCCGCCCAGGGGGTTCAGCTTCTCGCTCGGCGCGCCGGTCTCGCGCTGCCACGCGAGCGGCACGGAGGCGAAGGCCTCGTTGACCTCGAACGCGTCGATGTCGTCGAGCGAGAGTCCCGACCGCTTCAGCGCCAGGGCGGTGGCCGGGATGGGGCCGGTGAGCATCTTGACCGGATCGTCGCCGGTGACGACGGCGGTGTGCACGCGCGCGAGCGGCGTCAGCCCCAGCGCCTTCGCCTTCTCCGACGTGGTGATCAGCAGCCCGGAGGCGCCGTCGGAGATCTGCGACGCGTTGCCGGCGGTGACCACGCCGTTCTCCCGGAAGGGTGCCTTCAGGCCGGCGAGCTTGTCGACGGTGGAGCCGCGCCGGATGCCCTCGTCGGAGTCGATCACGGTGCCGTCCGCCAGGGTGTAGGGCGCGATCTCGTCCGCGAACCGGCCCTCGTCCTGGGCCCGGGCGGCGCGCTCGTGCGAGCGGACGGAGTATTCGTCGAGTTCGGTGCGCGAGATGCCCCACTGCTCGGCGATCATCTCGGCCCCGACACCCTGGTTGAAGCGGCCGTTGAAGCCGGGCGCGGTGAGCTCGTCGGCGTACCGTTCGCGCGCCGGGCCGCCCATCTGCCCGGTGCCTTCGGGCGCGGAGGAGCCGAGCGGAATCGCCGACATGATCTCCACGCCGCCGGCGACGACGAGGTCGGCCTGGCCGGAGATCACCGCCGCGGCCGCCGTCGAGACGGCCTGCTGGGACGATCCGCACTGCCGGTCGATGGTGAAGCCGGGCACCGACTCCGGCCAGCCCGCGCCGAGCACCGCCATGCGGCCGATGTTCCCGGACTGCATGCCCACGGACTGCACGGTGCCCCAGTGCACGTCGTCGACGAGGCTCGGGTCGATACCGGTGCGCTCGGCGAGGGTGCGCAGGACGTGGGCGGACAGCTCGACGGCATGAACGCCGGACAGGCCACCGTCCCGCTTGCCGATGGGGGTGCGGACGGCTTCGACGATGACTGCATCGCGCATCTTCGGATCACTCTCTGTCGGGGACGTGCGGATGCCCCGGAGTGTAATCCGGTAGATGAATATGATGCCAAGCGGATGCTTGGTGGGTGGGAGCTATTCCGCCGGCGGCGTCACCAGCTGCGCGACCGCCTTCTTGATCTCCTTGGGGATCGCCACGGGACGGCGCGTGCGGGCGTCGACGTACACGTGCACGAACCGGCCGGTCGCAGCCGCCTGCAGACCGCCCTCGCCGTCCTCCCGGAAGATCGCCAGCGAATAGGTCACGCTGCTGGTTCCCAGCCGCTCCACCGCCAGGCCCACGCGCAGCCGGTCCGGGAACGACAACTCCGCCAGATACCGGCACGACGTCTCCGCGACCACACCGATCGCATCGAGTTCCCGGATGTCGACCCCGGTCGTGGCCATCAGCCACCCGTTGACGGCGGAGTCGAAGTACGAGTAATAGGTGACGTTGTTGACGTGGCCGTAGTGGTCGTTGTCCGCCCACCGGGTCTGCATCGGCCACAGGACCGGAAACCGGGCGGGAACGGGTGGGTCGGCGGCGGGCGTCGTCGGCTGGCGGTTCGTCACCGTCCTGACGATAGTCCCACGCGGACGGCAAGTCCGACCATCAACGCCCAGAATGCCGATCCGATACCGAACAGGCTCCAACCGGACGCCGCGACCAGGAACGTCACGACCGCCGCTTCGCGTTCCGGCGCGTCGCGCAGAGCCGAGGCGAGCGCCCCGCCGAGCGTCGCGAGCAGGGCCAACCCGGCCACCGCCTCCACCACACCGTCCGGCGCCGTCGCCACGACCGTCGCGAGCCCGGTCGAGCACAGCGCCAGTGCGAGGTAGGACCAGCCCGCGCACCACGCGACCCGCCATCGGCGCGCCGGGTCGGGCTCGGCCCCGGGTGCCGCCGCCAGCGCGGCGCTGATCGCGGAGAGATTGACGGCGTGCCCACCGGCCGGCGCGCCCACGACGGTGCCGAGCCCCGTGACCGTCATCGCCGCCCGCCACGGCGTGGCGTAACCGAACGAGTCGAGCACGGCCGTGCCCGGAATGTTCTGCGACGCCATCGTCACGATGTAGAGGGGAAGAGCGATGCCGAGCAACGCCTGCCAGGTCCACGTCAGGGCCGTGAGCTCGATCGCCGGCAGCAGCTCCCGCGCCGCCGGCGCGGATCCCGAGCGCAGCAGATGGATCGCGATCACCACGGCCGCGGTCCCGAATGCTCCCGGCACCGCCCAGCGTGGCCGCAGCCGCTGCAGCACCAGCCACGTCGCCACCACCGGCAGGATCGCGGCCGGGGAGTCGATCACGCCTTCGACCGGGGCGAGGCAGAGAGGCACGAGTATCCCGGCGAGCATGGCCTGCGCCAGCGATGCCGGGATCGCCGCGATCAGAGCGCCGAGGCGCGGCCACAGCCCCGTCAGGACGATCGCGGCCCCCACGACGACGAACGCGCCCACCGCCGCAGGCCATCCGCCCGCCACCACGCCGGTGCCCGCGAGCAGCGCGGCGCCCGGCGTGGACCACGCGAGCGTGATCGGCGTGCGGAACCGTCGTGCGAGCCACAGGATGCCCAGGCCCTGCGTCAGGCAGAGCGCCAGCAGCCCCGACGCCGCCTGCGACGGCGACGCCCCCACCGCCTGCAACCCCGTCAGCACCACCGCGAACGAACTGGTGAACCCGACGAGAGCGGTGACGACGCCCGCCCCGAGCGGCCGGACGAGCGAGTCGGGACGGCTGGGTGCGGGAGCATCGGACACGGGCGGCAATTCTGCCGCAGCGGGACGGCCCGGCCCGCGCCACCCGGCACCGCCCGCGCCGGCATGCCAGGATCGGGGCATGGTTGCCGATCCCGTGCTGATGACCGTGGACGAGCTGGCCGACCTCGTCGAGGCGGGCACGCCTCCGGTGCTGCTCGACGTCCGATGGTCGCTCGACGACCCGGACGGCGAGGACCGCTACCGGGAAGGCCACATTCCCGGGGCGGTGTACGTCGACCTCGCCACCGAACTCGCCGATCCGGGATCGCCCGACCGCGGCCGGCACCCGCTGCCCGACGTCGCCCGGCTGCAGGACCATGCCCGCCGGTGGGGGATCGACAACGGCGACACCGTCGTCGTCTACGACGACACCGGGGGCCTCGCCGCCGCCCGCGCCTGGTGGCTGCTGCGCTGGGCGGGTCTGAAGGACGTGCGCCTGCTCGACGGCGGCCTGCCGCTGTGGACGGCGACGGGCCGTGGTCTGGCGGCGGGCCCCGGCGAATTCGTCGAGGCCGGCTCGGTGACCCTGCGCGGCGGCTACCTGCCCACCGTCGACATCGACGAGGCCGGGCAATTCCCGTCGCGGGGAACACTGCTCGACGCCCGTGCCGCCGCGCGCTACCGCGGTGACGAGGAGCCGGTCGATCCGCGCGCCGGGCACATCCCCGGCGCGGTCAGCGCCCCCGCCACGGACAACCTCGGGGCGGACGGCACGTTCCGATCCGCCGAGGAACTCGCCGCACGATTCACCGCACTGTGCGGGGACCGTCCCGTCGCCGTGTACTGCGGCTCCGGGGTCACCGCGACCCACGACATCGCGGCCCTGGCCGTGGCGGGTATCGAGGCCGCCCTGTTCCCGGGGTCGTGGTCGCAGTGGTGCCAGGACCCGGCCCGGGAGGTCGCCACCGGGGCGTGACGACCGAGGGTCACCCGTCCGCGCGGGAGAACTCCGAGGCGCGGCGCACCTGCTCGGGCGTCGGGGTCACCCCGGTGTACAGCGCGAACTGCTGGGCCGCCTGCAGAGCGATGACCTCGGCGCCGGTGATCACCGGCAGTCCGTGCGCGCGGGCCGCACGGATCAGTGGTGTCTCCGGGGGCATCGCCACGACGTCGAACACCGTCGACGCGGCGGCCACCGCGGCCTCGGGAAACGGCAGTTGCTCCGATTCGCGACCACCGGTCATGCCGACCGGGGTGGCATTGACGAGCAACCCCGGCGTGCGTCCGTCGAGTTCGGCACGCCAGTCGAACCCGTACTGCCGCGCCAGGGCGGCTCCCGTCTCCTCGTTGCGGGCGATCACCGACACGTCGCGGAACCCGCTGTCGCGCAGAGCCGCCACGACGGCCTTGGCCATCCCGCCGCTGCCCGCGACGGCCGCCGGCATCGCCGGGTCGACCTCGTGCTCGCGCAGCAGGTCCACCACCGCCTGGTAGTCGGTGTTGTAGGCGTGCAGCACGCCGTCCTCGTTCACGATCGTGTTCACCGACTCGATGGCGCGCGCCGAGTCGTGGAGCTCGTCGATCAGCGGAATCACGGCCTCCTTGAACGGCATCGACACCCCGCACCCCCGGATGCCGAGACCGCGGATCCCCGCCACGGCCGACGGCAGGTCGGTGGTGGTGAACGCCTTGTACACGTAGTCGAGACCGAGCTCGTCGTAGAGGTAGTTGTGGAAGCGGGTGCCGATGTTGCTCGGCCGTCCCGACAGCGAGATGCACAGGCGGGTGTCCTTGGTGATGCGCGAGACCATGCGTGCCACGCTAGTTCCCGTCGCGAGAAGGCGGGGCACGGCGCCCTCAGCACGTGGCGATCGTCGACGCCAGCGCCTCCCGGTCGGCCGCCGTGATCGGCAGCCCGTACCGCACCGCCACCGACAGGTACTTGCCCGCGAACCAGCACCGGTACGCCGCCGCCGGCGGCAGCCACTCGGACGGGGTGTGATCGCGCTTGTCCTGATTTGCCGGCCCGTCCACGGCGATCAGGTTGAAGGCGACGTCGTTGGCGAACTGCCGGCGCAACTCGGCCGGCCACGCCGCCGCGCCGAGGTCCCACGCCGCCGCCAGGGGATAGATGTGGTCGATCTGGACGGCCCGGCCCTCGGAGCGACGGAACTCGAGCTGCGCACCGGTGTACGGGTCGGACAGCGTGCCGGACAGCACGATGCAGTCGCCGGTGCCGGGCCGGAACGCCACGTCGCGCAGGTCCCGGGCGAGCACGTTGTTGCGGGTGTCGCACCCGTCGCGCCCGCCCGGGCCCGGATGATCGTCGGACCACGCCTGCCCGAACACGCAGCCCTCGCCCGGACCGCACCCCCGCTCGTACCCGGGCACCTGCGGCCGGTGCGGCACCACCGCCGCCCGCGCCAGCAGCTGCTCGAGCGCGCCGCGTCCGGGGCTGCCCGGCGCCGGCGGCGCGTGCGATTCGATCCGGTCCCACCCCCACGACACGGCGATCGCGACCGCCACCACCAGCCCCCAGAAGACCGCGCCCCCTCGCACGCGGACATTCTCACCGATCGCCCCGACAGCAGAGGCGCCTGTGCCCTCTCAGCCGTCGGTCGTCAACGGAAACCGGGTCGCACGGATGGACTCGATAGTGCGGCCGTCGTGCCCGACGATCCACGACCCGCCGTGCTGCTTGCACTCGGCGACCCGGTCGAACACGGTCAGCAGGAAGAACACCGCCTGCTCCGCGGTCGTGGTGGCGGCGAGCCGATGGGACTCACCGTGTTTCGTTCCGTCGAGCCACACGCCGCACTGTCCGTCGAGCCGCATCGCGGTGACGTGCTGGGAATCGACGAACGCGTACTTGACCTGCTCCCAAGGGGTGTGGGCGCTGTAGGTCTGCTCGAGGACCTGGATCATGATCGACATCGCAGTCTCCTGGTGGGTGCACCTGCAGCCCAGTCTCCTCCGGGGGCCCGGTCCGATCCAGAGCCGATCGTCCCCGCGCACGCCCGCTACCCGGCCTGCGCCGGCCGTGTCGGGCGCGACTGGCACCATGGTGGGCATGCTGCACGGGTTGTGGTCACCGGGGGCGGGCCTGATGGTGTGGCGCGACGACGACGACCCGGCCGGCGACGCACCGGCTGTCCTGCGCCGATGGATCGACCGGCCGTTCCGGCACCGGGTCGAACTGCGACTGCCCGGCGACGACGCACCGCGTCCGCTCCCTGCGGTGGCGATCGCGCCGGCCGACGCCGCCGAGCTGCTGCTGGCGCTGCCCCGGCACGCCGAGACGGTGGCCGGGGACCTGCGGTATCTCGCGCACGTCGCCCGCGGGATCGAGCGCTGGGCGCAGGCCGGCCGGGTGGCCCCGGAACTGCACCGCGCCGACGGGC
The DNA here is from genome assembly GCF_057367935.1 of Rhodococcus sp. NS-SX18. NCBI lineage: Bacteria > Bacillati > Actinomycetota > Actinomycetes > Mycobacteriales > Nocardiaceae > Rhodococcus > Rhodococcus sp. NS-SX18. The sequence continues at coordinate 1,902,529 of NZ_CM170633.1, forward strand.
AGTGGTGGGCGCGGTGGCGCCTGCTCGGCGGCGACCGGATCCGAGCCTGGACGGCCGAGCTGTCCGCCGCGATGCCGCCCGTGCAGCGGCAGGCCGGGCGGCCCGCGGCGCTGCTCGACGACCTCGTCACCGAACTCACCGATCCGATCACCCGGTCGCTGATCGGCAACGTCGGTACCTCCCTGCACCCGTTGATCGCGGCTCTGGCCGAGGGGCAACCGCACCACAGCGGCACCCAGCGCATGGCCGACGCGCTGGACGAATGGCGGGCCTCGCTCGCCGGAAACGAACCCGACCTGGTGCTGCGGCTCGTCGAACCGGACGACGACGAGGACGAGGCCATCGGCGCCGACACTCTGTGGCGGCTCGAGGTGTGCCTGCGGTCGGAGGGGCAGGCACCGGTTCCGGTGCCGGTGGACGGCTCCGACGCGCAGCTGCTGCAGATCGGGATCCGCAAGCTCGGCGCGGCCCTGAAGGCGTATCCGCGGTTGCAGGACGTGCCGCGCGACCCGGACAGCCTCGACCTGCTGCTGCCGACCGGGGTGGTGACCGACCTCGTCGAGCACGGCGGCCGTGCGCTGGCGGACGCCGGCATCGCGCTGTTGCTGCCGCGCGCGTGGGCGCGGCTCGAGCCGTCGCTGCGGCTGCAGGTGACCTCGCCGGTGGCGCCCGTCGCGGCCGAGGACGACACCGTCGGCATGAACGCGCTCGTCTCGTTCGAGTGGCAGCTCGCCGTGGGCGACATGCTGCTCACCCCCGCCGAGATGGAACGGCTGATCGCGGCCAACAGCGACCTGGTCAAACTGCGCGGCAAGTGGGTGCAGGCCGATCCGGCCGCCCTCGCCCGGGCCGCCCGCTACGTCGCCGGCCAGGGCGCCGCCGATGCGACGCTGGCGACGCTGTTCGGCCGGTTCACCGGCGACGAGCCGCCGCCGGTGGAGGTCACCGACGTCGCCGCGACCGGCTGGGTCGCGACGCTGCTCGACGGGCAGGCCCGCCCTGTCCCGGTGCCGCCCCCACCCGGCCTGCACGCGACCCTGCGCTCGTACCAGCAGCGCGGCCTCGAGTGGCTGGCCTTCATGAGCGGTGTCGGGCTCGGCGCGGTGCTGGCCGACGACATGGGTCTCGGCAAGACCGTGCAGGTGCTCGCGCTGCTCGCCCACGAACGGGCGGGCGACGTCGCCACCGATCCGACGCTGCTGGTGTGCCCGATGTCGGTGGTGGGCAACTGGCAGCGCGAGGCCCAGCGATTCGTGCCGGGCCTGCGCGTGCACGTCCACCACGGCCCGGCGCGGCTGCGCGACGCCGCCCTGGCCGCGACGGTCGCCGACAGCGACCTGGTGATCACGACGTACGCGCTCGTCGCGCGGGACGTGGCGCAGCTGCGGTCGCTGCGCTGGGGCCGGGTGGTGCTCGACGAGGCCCAGCATGTGAAGAACGCCGCGACCGCGCAGTCCCGCGCGACGCGCGCGGTCCCCGCGCGGCACCGCATCGCGCTCACCGGCACCCCCGTGGAGAACCGGCTCGAGGAACTGCGTGCGATCCTCGACTTCGCCAATCCCCGCCTGCTCGGTTCGCCGGCGACGTTCCGCGCCCGGTTCGCCGTCCCGATCGAACGGGAACGCGACGCGGCGGCCGCCGCGCGGTTGCGGGCGCTCACGTCGCCGTTCGTGCTGCGCCGCGTCAAGACCGACCCGTCCGTGATCTCGGATCTGCCGGAGAAGTTCGAGCAGACGGTGCGGGCCAATCTCACCGCCGAGCAGGCAGCGCTCTACCGGGCGGTGGTCGACGAGATGATGCGGAAGATCCGGGACAAGGAGGGAATGGCCCGCAAGGGCGCGGTGCTCGCCGCGCTGACCCGTCTGAAACAGGTGTGCAACCATCCGGCGCACTACCTGGGCGACGGCTCCGGGGTGCTGCGCCGGGGCCGGCACCGGTCGGGCAAGCTCGGGCTGGTGGAGGACATCGTCGAGTCGATCCTCGCCGACGGCGAGAAGGCCCTGCTGTTCACTCAGTTCCGGGAGTTCGGCGACCTGATCGCCCCGTATCTGGCCGAGCGGTTCGACACCACGGTGCCGTTCCTGCACGGCGGTGTGTCCAAGGGACGGCGCGACGCGATGGTCGCCGCGTTCCAGGGCGACGACGGTCCGCCGATGATGCTGCTCTCGCTCAAGGCCGGCGGCACCGGCCTGAATCTGACGGCCGCGAATCATGTGGTGCACCTGGATCGTTGGTGGAATCCGGCGGTGGAGAACCAGGCCACCGACCGGGCGTTCCGCATCGGCCAGCGCCGCGACGTGCAGGTCCGCAAGCTCGTGTGCGTCGGTACCCTGGAGGAACGGATCGACGAAATGATCTCGGGGAAGCAGGAATTGGCGGAACTCGCTGTGGGAGCCGGCGAGAACTGGATCACCGAGCTGTCCACCGAGCAACTGCATTCGCTGCTGTCCCTGGGCGACGAGGCGGTGGGCGAATGAGCCCGGCGGGCGGGTTCGACCGCTACGGCAAGCGCAGGCAGGTCGTCGGCGGCATCGAGGCGCGGACCAAGCGCGGCTCGATCGGCCGCACCTGGTGGTCGAAGGAGCTGGTTGCGGCGATGGAGCAGGTCGCCGACAAGGGCCGGCTCGCGCGGGGCCGGACCTATGCCCGGTCGGGGCAAGTGGTCTCGATGCGGCTCGAGCCCGGCGCGGCGGTGGGGGAGGTGCAGGGCAGCCAGCTGCGCCCGTTCACCTCGACGGTCACCATCCGCACCCTCGACGAGGAGGCGGTCGCGGATCTGATCGACCGGGTGCGTTCCGCTCCGGGCATGCTGGTCCGGCTCGCAGGGGGTGCGCTGCCGGAGGAGCTGGGGCCGCTGCTGCTCCCGCGGCGTGCCGGTGAGCTGGACTTCGACTGCACCTGCCCGGACGACGGGTGGCCGTGCAAGCACGCGGCGGCGGTGGCCTACCTGCTGGCCGAGCACGTCGACGAGCAGCCGCTGGCGGTGCTCACCCTGCGCGGGGTCGACCTGAGCACGGTGATCGGTGGGGTGGACGGGGCGGAGGCCGACGGCGAGGACTTCTACGGGAACGAGATCCGGTTGCCGGATCTGCCGGCCGAGCCGTACCGGCCCGCGCCCGAGGATCTCGATCCGATGCTGCTGCGCCGGGCGCTGCGGGCGGGCGGCACGGACGAGTCGGTCGTCCTCCGCGGCACGTCGGACCTCGAGGAGATGTACCGGCGCCTCCGGTAGGCCGCTCCGCGGCCGGTGCGTCCTTTGGGCGGCGGGGACAGCCCAAAGGACGCACCGGCGGCGAAGCCGGCTATGGACATACATGGACTTCCAACTATAGGATGAGCACACATTGCTGGGGGTGCCGCCCGCTGCCCCCGATCATCCCACCGAAACACGAGAATTCGACCAGTTAGGACGGATCCGGACATGAGCGTTCGAGAACTCACCCACTTCGTCGGAGGCAAGCACATCCCCGGTGCCTCCGACCGGTTCGCCGACGTCTTCGACCCCAACACCGGTGCGGTGCAGGCCCGGGTTCCGCTCGCCGACGTCGCCGAGACCGAGGCCGTGATCGCGAACGCCGTCGAGGCGCAGAAGGAGTGGGCGGCGTTCAACCCGCAGAAGCGCGCCCGCGTGCTGATGAAGTTCCTGCAGCTCGTGCAGGACGACATGGAGAACCTGGCCCGGCTGCTGTCCTCCGAGCACGGCAAGACCGTCGCCGACGCCAAGGGCGACATCCAGCGCGGCCTCGAGGTGATCGAGTTCGCCACCGGCATCCCGCACCTGCTCAAGGGCGAGTTCACCGACTCGGCCGGCACCGGCATCGACGTGTACTCGATGCGCCAGCCGCTCGGCGTCGTCGCCGGCATCACCCCGTTCAACTTCCCCGCGATGATCCCGCTGTGGAAGGCCGGCCCGGCCATCGCGTGCGGAAATGCGTTCGTGCTCAAGCCTTCCGAGCGCGACCCGTCGGTGCCGCTGCGCCTGGCCGAGCTGTTCATCGAGGCCGGGCTGCCCGCCGGCGTGTTCAACGTCGTCAACGGCGACAAGACCGTCGTCGACGTGCTGCTCACCGACGAGCGCATCAAGGCCGTCGGCTTCGTCGGCTCCACCCCGATCGCCCAGTACATCTACGAGACCGCCGCCGCCCACGGCAAGCGCGCCCAGTGCTTCGGCGGCGCCAAGAACCACGCGATCGTCATGCCCGACGCCGACATGGACCAGGTGGCCGACGCCCTCGTCGGCGCCGGCTACGGCTCCGCCGGTGAGCGCTGCATGGCGATCTCCGTCGCCGTGCCGGTCGGCGAGGAGGCCGCCGAGGCGCTCGTCGCCAAGCTGAAGGAGCGGGTCGCCGGCCTGAAGGTCGGCCGCAGCGACGACCCGAACGCCGACTTCGGTCCGCTGGTCACCGCCGAGGCCCGTCAGCGGGTGCACGACTACATCCAGAAGGGCATCGACGAGGGCGCCGAGCTCGCCGTCGACGGGCGCGACTTCGTGCTCGAGGGCCACGAGAACGGCTTCTTCTCCGGCCCCACCCTGTTCGACCGGGTCACCCCGGAGATGACGATCTACCGCGAGGAGATCTTCGGCCCCGTGGTGGTCGTCGTCCGCGCCCACGACTACGAGGAAGCGCTGCGGCTGCCGTCGGAGCACGAATACGGCAACGGCGTGGCGATCTTCACCCGCGACGGCGACACCGCCCGCGACTTCACCAACCGCGTCAACGTCGGCATGGTCGGCGTGAACGTGCCCATCCCGGTGCCGATCGCGTACCACACCTTCGGCGGCTGGAAGCGGTCCGGCTTCGGCGACCTCAACCAGCACGGCCCGGACTCGGTGCGCTTCTACACCAAGACCAAGACGGTCACCCAGCGCTGGTTCTCCGGCGTCAAGGAGCACGCGGAGGCAAACCACTTCGTCATCCCGACGATGGACTAGGGCGAGGTAGCAGATGTTCACCCTCACCGACGACGACCGGGCAATCCGCGACACCGCCCGCGACTTCGCCGCCGAGTTCCTCGCCCCGAACGCGGTCGAATGGGACCAGACCAAGCACTTCCCGGTCGACGTCCTGCGCAAGGCCGCGGCGCTCGGCATGGGCGGCATCTACGTCCGCGAGGACGTCGGCGGGTCGGGCCTGCGCCGTCTCGACTCCGTCCGGATCTTCGAGGAACTCGCCAAGGGCTGCCCGTCGATCGCCGCCTACATCTCCATCCACAACATGGTCACGTGGATGATCGACCGGTTCGGCAACGACGAGCAGCGCCGACGCTGGGTCCCCGGACTCTGCACGATGGACCAGCTCGCCAGCTACTGCCTGACCGAGCCCGGCGCCGGCTCCGACGCGGCGGCCCTGAGCACCAGGGCCGTCCGCGACGGCGACGAGTACGTCCTGACCGGCGGCAAGCAGTTCATCTCCGGCGCCGGCACGTCGGACGTGTACGTGGTGATGGCCCGCACCGGTGAACCCGGCCCGCGGGGCATCTCGGCGATCATCGTCCCGAAGGACACCCCCGGGCTGTCCTTCGGCGCCAACGAGAAGAAGATGGGCTGGAACGCCCAGCCCACCCGTCAGGTGATCTTCGACGGTGCCCGCGTGCCCGCCGAGAACCTCCTCGGCGAGGAGGGCAGCGGCTTCCGGATCGCCATGCACGGGCTCAACGGCGGCCGGCTCAACATCGCCGCGTGCTCGGTCGGCGGCGCCCAGGCCGCGCTCGACAAGACCGTCGGGTATCTCGCCGAGCGCAAGGCGTTCGGCGAGCGGCTGCTCGACTCGCAGGCCCTGCAGTTCCGGCTCGCCGACATGCGCACCGGCATCGAGGCCTCGCGCACCCTGCTCTGGCGCGCCGCCGACGCCCTCGACCGCGGTGCCGACGACGTTGTCGAGCTGTGCGCCATGGCGAAGCGGTTCGCCACCGACGCCTGCTTCGACGCCGCCAACGACGCGCTGCAACTGCACGGCGGTTACGGCTATCTTGCCGAGTACGGACTCGAGAAGATCGTGCGGGATCTGCGGGTACACCAGATCCTCGAAGGAACCAACGAGATCATGCGGGTGGTCGTCGCGCGCAGCGTGGTGGCCGCGGCGCAGAACGGAGCGAAATGACCGAGACGGAAGACGTCCTCGTCCGGGTCTCCGGCGGTATCGGCCGGATCACCCTCAATCGACCGAAGGCCATCAACGCCCTGAACTACGACATGGTGAAGGTGATGGCCGCCGCGCTCGACGAGTGGGCGAAGGACGACTCGGTCCGCGCGGTCGTCGTGGACGGGGCGGGGGAGCGCGGCCTGTGCGCCGGCGGCGACATCGTCTCGATCTACCACGACGCCCGCGACGGCGGCACCGGCTCGCAGGACTTCTGGCGCGACGAGTACATCCTCAACGCCGCCATCGGCCGCTACCCGAAGCCGTACGTGGCGATCATGGACGGCATCGTCATGGGCGGCGGCGTCGGAATTTCCGCCCACGGCAACGTCCGGATCGTGACCGAACGCTCCACGATCGCGATGCCCGAGGTCGGTATCGGCTTCGTTCCCGACGTGGGCGGCACCTGGCTGCTCTCGCGTGCACCGGGCGACCTCGGCACCCACCTCGCGCTGACGACCGGCCGGATGAAGGCCGGTGACGCGATCGCGCTCGGATTCGCCGACCACTTCGTCCCGTCCGAGGCGCTCGACAAGTTCGTCGCCGCCCTCGAATCCGGCACGGTCGACGAGGCCCTGGCCGAATTCGCCCAGCCGGCACCGGAAGCGCCGCTGCTCGCGCAGCGGGCGTGGATCGACGCCGCCTACTCGGCGCCGACCGTCGAAGAGATCGTCGCCCGCCTGCAGGCCGCAGAAGAGCCCGAGGCCCACGCGGCCGCCGAGCAGATCCTCGGCAAGTCGCCCGTCGCGCTGAAGGTGACCCTGCGCTCGGTGCGGCACGCCCGCGAACTCGGCAACCTCGAAGAGGTGCTGAACGAGGAGTACCGGGTCTCGCTGGCGTCGCTGCGCTCGCACGATCTCGTCGAGGGCATCCGCGCCCAGGTGGTCGACAAGGACCGCAACCCGGCATGGTCGCCGGCGACCCTCGCCGACGTCACCGACGCCGACGTCGACGCGTACTTCCAGCCCCTCGGCGAGCTCGAACTCGGGCTCGCCGCACCCGAGAAGGAAACCGCCTGACATGAGCACACTGCCGAACGTCGCCTTCCTCGGTCTCGGTCACATGGGCGGACCGATGGCCGCGAACCTGGTCAAGGCCGGTTACCCGGTCACCGGCTTCGATCCGGTGCCCGCGGCCCAGGAACAGGGCCGCGCCGACGGCCTGACGATTGCCGAGTCCGCGACCGACGCCGTCCGCGACGCCGACGTCGTGATCACCATGCTGCCCAACGGTGGCCTCGTGCTGAAGCTCTACGACGAGGTCCTGGCGGCCGCCCGGCCGAACACCCTGTTCGTCGACAGTTCCACCATCGACGTCGCCGACGCCCGCGCCGCCCACGAGAAGGCTGTGCAGGCCGGGCACCGCGCGATCGATGCGCCCGTCTCCGGCGGCGTCGCGGGCGCCGCTGCCGGCACGCTGGCCTTCATGGTCGGCGGGTCGGAAGAGGACTTCGAGGCTGCGAAGCCGCTGCTCGAGGTCATGGGCCGCAAGGTCGTACACTGCGGCGGTTCCGGCGTCGGCCAGGCCGCCAAGATCTGCAACAACATGATCCTCGGTGTGTCGATGATCGCGATCAGCGAGGCCTTCGTCCTCGGTGAGAAGCTCGGCCTGACCAACCAGGCCCTGTTCGACGTCGCGTCCAACGCCTCCGGCCAGTGCTGGGCGCTGACCAGCAACTGCCCGGTGCCCGGCCCGGTGCCCACCACTCCCGCCAACAACGACTACCAGCCCGGATTCGCCGCCGCGCTCATGGACAAGGACCTCGGGCTGGCCGCGAACGCGTTGCGCGCCAACGGCGTCGACGCCGAGCTGGGGCTGCGGGCGGCGGAGATCTACCACCGGTTCAACACCTCGGGTGGCGGCGGACTGGACTTCTCGGCCATCATCACCGAGATCCGCAACCGCTCGACAGAACAGGAAAACCAGTGACGGACTTCGAGACGATCCTGCTCGACCGCAAGGACCGCGTCGGCATCATCACGCTCAACCGGCCCAAGGCGCTCAACGCCCTCAACAGCCAGCTGATGCGCGAGGTGGTGGCGGCCGTCGAGGAACTCGAGGCCGACACCGGCATCGGTGCCATCCTGCTCACCGGCTCCGAGAAGGCGTTCGCCGCGGGTGCCGACATCAAAGAGATGGCGCCCAAGACGTTCTCCGAGGTGTACGCGGAAGACCTGTTCTCCCAGTGGGATCGGCTCTCCGCGGCCCGCAAGCCGATCGTCGCCGCCGTCTCCGGGTACGCGCTCGGCGGCGGCTGCGAGCTGGCGATGCTGTGCGACTTCATCATCGCCTCGGACACCGCCAAGTTCGGCCAGCCCGAGATCAAGCTGGGTGTCATCCCCGGCATCGGCGGCTCGCAGCGGCTCACCCGCGCCGTGGGCAAGGCCAAGGCGATGGACATGTGCCTGACCGGGCGGAACATGGACGCCGAGGAGGCCGAGCGTGCGGGCCTGGTCTCGCGCGTCGTGCCGGCCGCGGACCTGTTCGACGTGGCGCTCGAGGCGGCGACCACGATCGCGTCGATGTCGCTGCCCGTCGCGATGATGGCCAAGGAAGCGGTGAACCGGTCCTTCGAGACCACCCTCGCCGAGGGCGTGAAGTTCGAGCGGCGGGTGTTCCACTCGACGTTCGCCACCGCCGACCAGAAGGAAGGCATGGCCGCGTTCGTCGAGAAGCGCGCGCCGAAGTTCGAGCACGCTTGATCGTGGTGAAACACACCGGGGCCGTTCCGCACTCGTGCGGAACGGCCCCGGAGTGTTTCACCAGCGGGTGGGCTCGCCTCCGGTGTCGAAGTCGCCGGCATCGTGGCGCAGGCCCGCCAGGATGCGCAGCAGCGTCTCGAGCTGATCGTCGGGCACGCCGGGGCGGGCGAACACCTCGGCGTTGAGCTTCTCGGTGGTCGCGACGGCCAGCGCTCGTCCCTCGTCGGTCAGTTCCACCAACGTCGCGCGACGGTCGCTCGGGTGCGGGGTGCGGCGCACCAGACCGGCGGCCTCGAGCCGGTCCACGGCGTTCGTGACGCTGGTCGGGTGGACCTGCAGGCGGGCGCTGGCCTTCGCCATCGGCAGCGCCCCCGTCCGGGTGAAATGCAGCAGCGTCAGCAGTTCGTATCGGGCGAATGTGAGCCCGAACGGTTTGAGGACCTCCTCGACCCGCGCCATCATGATCTGCTGCGCGCGCATCACCGAGGTCACCGCGGCCATGCCGTCCGCGACCTCGCCCCAGCCGTGGGCCGTCCACTGGCGGTGGGCCTCGGCGATCGGATCGAGCGGTAGGGGTGCGGGCATACGTCGATCATCCCACGTGGTGCCGCGTCGAGGTGACGCGGACACAGCTTCCGTCCCCTGCGGGACCGGGCGCCGGGGTGAACGACACGCAACGGCCGGGACAACGTCGCGTGAACCCGCGACGACATCCAAATGTGTCTGCCCGCCGCTCGATTCGCGACGGCTACAGTGCGCGCGTGCACATCCTGTTCGTCTGCAGCGGCAACGTCTGCCGGTCCGTGATCGCGGAGCGGCTGACGCGGGCGTACGCGTGCGAGTCCGGGTGGGCCGACCTGACCGCCGAGAGCGCGGGTACCCGGGCGCTCGTCGGATATCCCGTCGAACCCCGGGCGGCCGCGGTCATCGCCGGACTCGGCGCGGATGCGAGCGATTTCCGCGCCCGCCGGGTGACCGCGGCGATGGTCGACGGCGCCGACCTGGTCCTGACCATGAGCGAGGAACAGCGCGACCGCGTATCCGGTCTGGTCGCCGGGGCCGCGGCGAAGTCGTTCACCCTCACCGAGGCGCACCGCATCGCGACTGTCACCGGCGCGGCGACGGTCGCCCGGCTCGATGCCTGCCGAGATCCGAGCGGCGCGGCCCGGACCCCGAACATCCCCGACCCGATCGGACTGTCCGCGCAGGTGTTCGTCGAGACCGGGGATCTCGTGGCCGCCGCGCTGTTCCCGTTGCTCGACGTCCTCGCCGGCGCGGCGGTCGCCGCGGGTCAGCGGTGGGCGTAGTCCCCGAATCGCTCGTCCACCTCGGCGGCGCTCAGCCCGAAGTCCTCGAGCCGGTAGCGGTGCGCCGGCCGGCGATCCCCGCTGCGGCTCTCGGCGTGCAGCGCGGCCATCGCCTCTTCGGCGGCGGTCGTGAGCCGGATGCCGAACCGGTCGTAGACCGCGCCCACCGTGCCGAGGGGATCGGCGACGAAGTCGCGGTAGTCCACGTCGACGAACCGGTCCGGGTCGTGCCGGCGCCGGGCCGCCTCGAAGGTGTCGAACCCGCGCGCCCACAGCTCGAGCTGGCTGCGCCCGATGTTCTCGCCGCGGAAGGTGTGCGACCAGCCGTCGGTGGCGTGCGCGGCCAGGCTGCACACCGACGGGATCACGGTGCGCGGGTCGCGGTGGGTGACGACGATCAGCGCGTCCGGGTAGACCGTGAGCAGTTCGTCGAGGGCGAACAGGTGGCTCGGGTTCTTCAGGACCCAGCGCTTGCCGGTGTCCGGCAGCCCGATCAGCTGCAGGTTCCTGCGGTGCCGGGCGTACGCGCCGGTCCAGTCCTGCTGTGCGAGCCACTGCGAGTAGGTAGGCAGATGCGCGAGGCATTCGTACGACACCGACCGGAAGGACTGCCGCAGCAGCTGCCAGCACTCCTCGACCTCGCCCGCGGACATGTAGTGCACGCCCATGAACTCGGGGTGCTCGATGTGGTGCCGGGCGAAGCCCGCCTCGAGCGCGGCGAACGCCGGGTTCTGCGGCCAGGTCTCGCGCGGCGGCCGGGGCTGCGGCATCTCCGTCAGCCACATCTCGAGTCCCTGGTGGGCGGGGTCGGCGGTGAGCAGGCGGTGCAGTGCGGTGGTGCCGGTGCGGGGCAGTCCGGTCACGAAGATCGGGCGTTCGATCGTCACGTCGGCGTGCTCGGGGTGCTCACGCCAGGCCGCCTCGCTCAGCAGTCGGGCGACGAGGGCGCCGCGCAGGAACACCCGCGACATCTTGCTGCCCAGCGGGGTGAGCTGCTCGTCGCGCGCGTACGAGTCGAGCAGGACACCGAGGGCCTCGGTGTAGTCGTCGTCGCCGAAGTCGGTCAGGCCGGTCAGCCGGGACGCGGAGGCGTGCAGGTCCTCGACGGTGCCGACGCTGGTGCGTTCGGTCATGGATCTCCGATCCCCGTGCGTGGTTTCGGTAGCAGTGGCTACCGAAACCACGCACGGCTGTTCAGTGGTGGTATTCGCCGCAGTTGACGTCCAGGCACTGGCCGGTGACGGCCCGGGCCAGTGGGGAGGCGAGGAAGATCACGGTGTCGGCCACCTCCTCGGTGGTGGGCAGGCGCTTGAGATCGGTGCCGGCCGCGGTGTGCTGGTAGATCTGCTCGACGGTGGTGCCGTACTTGTCCGCCTGGTGCTCGAAGTACCCCTTCAGGGTCTCACCCCAGATGTAGCCGGGGGCAACGGAATTGACGCGGATGCCCTGGGGGCCCAGTTCGGTGGCGAGGGACTGCGACACCGCCAGCAGGGCCGACTTGGCCAGCTTGTAGCTGCCGTAGCGTTCCTGCGAATGCCGCAGCACCATCGAATTGATGTTCACCACCGAGCCCTTCGTCGCGGTCAGGGCTTCGGTGAACAACTGCGTCAGGCGCAGTGCGCCGAGGACGGTCAATTCCACGCTGTCGCGGATCTGCTGGAAGTCGGTGCGCGCCAACGGTTTCATCGAGGGCACCGAGAACGCGTTGTTGACCAGGGTGTCGACCCGGCCGAACTCGCGGAGGGCCGTCTCGACGAGCCGGGATGCGGAGTCGGTGTCGGTGATGTCGGTCGGGACCGAAACCGCGCGCCGGCCTCGGGCGGTGACCTCGGCCGCGACGTCCTCGAGGCGGGCGGCGGTGCGGGCGGCGAGCACGACGTCGGCGCCGTGCTCGGCACACCGCAGGGCGAGGGTGCGGCCGAGCCCTGGCCCGACACCGCTGACCACGACGACCTGTCCGGTGAGCAGGGGGCTCGGGGTGGTCACGGCGCTCACCCGAGCATCCGGTCGGCGATCGCGGTCTGACGGGCGGCGATCCGCGTGGCCCACTGCTCGGGCGTGACGCGGTTGCGGTCGAGGAACGGAAGTGCCGCGGGCACGTCGTCGAACGGGAGCACCTCGGCGGTCGGGCCGTCCGCGACCGTGAGTTCGCGGGCGAGCCGCTGCCAGCGGAACTGCAGGAAGCCGTGGCTGCGGCCCAGGGTCTCGACCCAGTTGGCGATGCCGGGATCGCGGGCAGAGACGACCATGCGGATCATCCCGTCCGGATCCACCTGGGCCTGTGCATTGTTCAGCGAGGTCTGGTGGTGGACGTAGTCGAGGGAGATGTACCAGAGGCTGCCCAGCTGGAAGCCCTGGTAGGGCGCATCGGAGGCGGGCACGGTGAGGATCATCGCCTCGTCGTCGCCCAGTTCGAAGTGCCCGACGGACGAGTACTGCGTGGCCAGGCCGCCGGGCGTCGGCCGCGGAGCGGTGACCGTGTTGACCGGCAGGTCGAGGTAGAACCACTGCGGGAACTGCAGCCACGTCTGCACCCGCGACACCAGCGCTTTCCCGGCGCGCCGGTAGCGGGCGGCGGCATCGTCGTGGGTCGGTTCCGGGGGCGGGGTTCCGAGCGCATCGAGCCGGTCGATGCGCAGGGTGCCGCGCCGCTGGGACCAGTCGCTGTAGACCTCCCGGACGACGAGCTGCGACGAACCGGGGGTGAGGGTGAAGTAGTTGTTCCCGGGGTCTGCGGGTCCGGGGCCGAACCGGACCTCGAAGGTGCCGTCGTCGGCGACGTGCAGCTCGCGGTCGTCGAACGCGGTGACATTGCCGGGCACCTGGGCGTCGGTGTAGTTGCCGGCGAGCACCTGGAAGCTCAGGTCGCACGTCGTGCCGCGGCGACCGGTGACGACGTACTCGGCGTCGTCGCGGATACGCGCACCCCAGTAGAGGGTGTCGGGGTTGTCGAGCCCCATCTTCGTGTAGGGGCCGGTGCCGGTGACGAACGTGGGATGGGGCGCTTCGACCGCCCACGCGGAGTGCACGCAGGCGGCGATCCCGCCGGCGAGGTAGCGGTACCCCTCGATCAGGTCCTGCTCGGTACGGATGTGCGGCGCCGTCGCGACGAGCTTTTCGGCCTCGGTGATGGCGGACGTGAGCGGATCGGTGAGCACACGATCTCCTTGCGGTTCAAATATGTACCGGTGCGGTAGGCTCCTGGTGCAGCGACGATAGAACGTGTTCCAAGGAGGCGTCAATGACCGAGGCCGCCGCGCCGTCGTCCGCTCGGCGTTCGCCACCGACCGAGCGGGTCGTGCAGGTCCTCGACCACCTGGTCGCACACCCGGAGGCCCGGTTCGGGCTCTCCGAGCTGGCGCGCCGGCTGGGCATGAGCAAACCGACGTGCCTGGGAATCCTGACCGCGCTGACCGACGCCGGCTACCTGATGCGTCATCCCGCCGACCGGTCGTACGGGCTCGGTCCCGCGCTGATCGTCGCGGGCCGGGCCGCGCAGCGCGGCTTCGCCGTCGGCCCTGTCACCCACCGGCACCTGGCCGCGCTCGGCGCCGAGTTCGGCGCCACCTGCGCCGCGTCGGCCGTCGTGGGCGACCGCATCGCGGTCCTCGACGTCGCCGGGCCCGATCCGGCCGGCGCCGGGGCGAGGGTGGGGGAGGTGTACCCGTTCGCGCCGCCGGTGGGGCTGATGTACGTGCTGTGGGACTCCGACGAGCGGCTCGAGCAGTGGCTGGCGCGCGAGCCGACGCTGCCGGTGCGGCTGGACCGGGAGCGCCTGCGCGACGTGGTCGCCGAGTGCCGCGCCGCGGGGTACCTGGTCGAGTCGCTCACCGCCGGTGGGCGGCGGTTGCATGCGCTGATGGCGGGGGTGGCGGCGCACGACCTCCCGGCGGAGCTGCGCGAACTGCTGGGGGAGATGGTCTCCAGCCTGGGGGAGCGCGTGTTGCTGACCGGGGCGGAACCGGACGACGCCGAGCACCCGGTGAACCTGCTCGCCGCCCCCGTCCACGACGCGGACGGGCGCCAATCGGTGGTGCTCACGCTCCACGTGGGCACGACGTTGACCAATCGGGAGATCGCACGGCGCGGGGCCGCACTCGTGGACACCGCCGAAGCCGTCACGCGCGAGCTCGGCGGGCGTCGCCCGACCCGATGACAGCCGAGGCCTGCACCGGTGCGTCGTTCGGGCTGCCCCCGCCGCCCAAAGGACGCACCGGCGGCGTAGCCGCTGGGCGGGGGCGTTGACCCGGAACTGAAACTCGTTCTATCGTTCGGGGCGAACCTTTCGACCGAGTCGGTACATATTTGGACCGACGCTCGTGAGCTGGAGCCGCGATGACCCTCACGCCGTCGTACGAACTGCCCCTGCAGCGCGCCCTCGAGGCCGAGTCCGTGCACATCTTCCGGGAGGTGGCGGCCACCTTCGAGCGTCCCGTGCTGCTCTTCTCCGGCGGCAAGGACTCCGCGGTCATGCTGCACGTGGCAGCCAAGGCATTCTGGCCGGCGCCGATCCCGTTCCCGGTGCTGCACATCGACACCGGCCACAACTTCCCCGAGGTCCTCGCCTACCGCGACGCCGAGGTGGCCCGCCGCAGGGTGCGGCTGCTGGTCGCGTCGGTGCAGGACGACATCGACGCCGGCCGGGTCGTCGAGGACGTCGGTCCGCATGCGAGCCGCAACCGGCTGCAGACCCGGACGCTGCTGCGTGCCCTCCGCGAAGGCGGTTTCGACGCGGTGTTCGGCGGTGCCCGGCGCGACGAGGAGAAGGCCCGCGCCAAGGAGCGCGTGTTCTCCTTCCGCGACAAATTCGGTCAGTGGGACCCGAAGGCGCAGCGCCCCGAACTGTGGCAGCTGTACAACGGCCGGCACCGCCGCGGCGAGCACATCCGCGTGTTCCCGCTGTCCAACTGGACCGAGCTCGATATCTGGAACTACATCCGCGACGAACACGTCGAGCTGCCGCCGCTCTACTACGCCCATCGACGGCCCGTCGTCGAGCGCGACGGAATGCTGCTGGCGCTCAACGAGTTCCTCACGCTCCTGCCGGGCGACGAGCCGCGCGAGGCGATGGTGCGGTTCCGCACGGTCGGCGACGCGACGTGCACGGGCTGCGTCGAATCCACTGCCGCCACCCCCGACGAGGTGGTCGCCGAGGTCGCGGTCAGCCGCGTCACCGAGCGCGGCGCCACCCGCGCCGACGACCGGATCTCCGAGGCCGGGATGGAAGACCGCAAGAAGGAGGGCTACTTCTGATGACCCGGTTGCTGCGCATCGCCACCGCCGGCAGCGTCGACGACGGCAAGTCCACACTGATCGGCCGGCTGCTACACGACTGCAAGGCCGTGCCCGAGGATCAGCTCGACGCCGTCGCCCGCACCAGCCGCGAGCGCGGCATGGACACCCCCGACCTGGCGCTGCTCACCGACGGGCTGCGGGCGGAGCGGGAACAGGGCATCACCATCGACGTCGCCCACCGCTACTTCTGCACCCCGCACCGCGCCTTCGTCGTCGCCGACACTCCCGGCCACGAGCAGTACACCCGGAACATGGTCACCGGCGCCTCGACGGCCGACCTCGCCCTCATCCTCGTCGACGCCCGCAAGGGCGTCGTCGAGCAGACCCGCAGGCACGCGTTCCTCGCCAGCCTGCTCGGCGTCCCCCATCTCGTGCTGTGCGTCAACAAGATGGACCTGGTCGACTGGTCGCAGCAGCGCTTCGACGAGATCTGCGCCGAATTCTCCACGTTCGCAGCCAAACTCGACATCCACGACCTGACGTTCGTGCCGGTCTCGGCGCTGCTCGGCGACAACGTCGTCGACCGCACCACCGCGATGACCTGGTACGAGGGGGCCTCGCTGCTGCACCGTCTCGAGCAGGTGCACGTCGACTCCGACCGCAACCTCATCGACGCGCGCTTTCCCGTCCAGTACGTGATCCGTCCCGGGCACGGCGAGCACCGCGACTTCCGCGGTTACGCGGGCACCGTCGCGAGCGGGGTCTTCGCTCCTGGCGACGAGGTGCTGGTGCTGCCGTCGGGCTACGGCACGCGGGTGCGCGCCGTCCACGGCCCGGGCGGCGACCCGGTGCCGAGTGCCTTCGCGGGCAGCGCCGTGTGCCTCGAGCTCGAGGACGACCTCGACGTGGGACGCGGCGACATGCTGTGCCGCCCCGGGAACCGGCCGCTCGTCGGGCACGAGCTGGACGCGATGGTGTGCTGGCTCGCCGAGGGCCCGGGTCTCGTGCCCGACGCCACCTACACCCTGCTGCACACCACCAACGCCACCGCCGCCCAGGTGGTCCGGCTCGACTACCGGCTCGACGTGACCACCCTGCACCGAGACGGGGCGGCACGGTCGTTGACCCTCAACGAGATCGGGCGAGTGCAGCTTCGGACCCGCCGTCCCGTGCTGTTCGACCCCTACCGGCGCAACCGGACCACCGGCAGCTTCGTACTCGTCGACGACGCGACCGGCAGCACCGTCGCCGCCGGGATGATCACCGGCCCCACCCTCGCCGCCGCCCCCGTCGTGTGGCACGCGGCGGAGGCGACCCGCGCCGAACGCCTCTCGCGGGGAGCGACGGTGTGGCTGACCGGCCTGTCGGCGTCGGGCAAGTCCAGCGTCGCCGCGGCGCTCGAGCGGCGTCTGCTCGCGGCCGGCGTGCCGGCCTACCGGCTCGACGGGGACAACCTGCGGCACGGCCTCAACTCCGACCTCGGTTTCGGGCCGCAGGACCGCGCGGAGAACGTCCGTCGGGTGGGTGCGGTGGCGCAGCTGATGGCCGACGCGGGTCTGGTGACGATCTGCGCGCTCATCAGCCCGTACCGGTCCGACCGGGACCGGATCCGCGAACAGCACCGGCAGGCCGGGCTGCCCTTCCTCGAGGTGTTCGTCGACACCCCGCTCGCCGACTGCGAGGCCCGCGATCCGAAGGGCATGTAT
This sequence comes from Rhodococcus sp. NS-SX18, assembly GCF_057367935.1. Classification (NCBI taxonomy): domain Bacteria; kingdom Bacillati; phylum Actinomycetota; class Actinomycetes; order Mycobacteriales; family Nocardiaceae; genus Rhodococcus; species Rhodococcus sp. NS-SX18. Next base: position 1,919,619 of record NZ_CM170633.1, read on the forward strand.
GCGCGGGCCCGAGCCGGGGAGATCACCGGATTCACCGGCATCGACGACCCCTACGAGCCACCTACCGGCCCCGAACTGGTGCTGCGGCCCCAGGACGGCGATCCGGTCGCGCAGGCCGGACTGATCATGGAATTGTTGGCCCCATGACCGATGACGCCGCCCTCGCCGCCGAGATCGCCACCGCTGCAGGAGAACTGTTGCTGACCGTCCGCGCGGCCGAGGCCGACGCGCTCACCGGTCGCGAACTCGGCCGCCACGGCGACCGTGCCGCCGACGCCTTCATCCTCGGGCGGCTCGCCGCCGACCGCCCTGCCGACGCGGTGCTCTCGGAGGAATCCGCCGACGACCCGGCGCGGGTGCACGCGAAGCGGGTGTGGATCGTCGACCCGCTCGACGGATCCAAGGAGTACGGCATGCCGGACCACGAGGACTGGGCCGTGCACATCGCCCTGTGGGAGGCCGGCCGCGGTATCACCGCCGCCGCCGTCGCGCAGCCGGCCGTGGGCGCCGTCTACGGCACCGCGGACGTCGGGCGTGCCGAACTGCGGCCGCTGGCCGGCCGACGGCCCCGCATCGTCGTCAGCGGGAGCCGGCCGCCGGTGTTCGTCGCGGACGTCGCCCGCGCCCTCGGCGCCGACGTGGTGCGGATGGGTTCCGCCGGGGCCAAGGCCATGGCCGTGGTGCGCGGCGACGTCGACGCGTACGTGCACGCCGGCGGGCAGTGGGAGTGGGACTCCGCGGCGCCGGTGGGGGTCGCGCAGGCGGCGGGGCTGTACTGCGCCCGCATCGACGGCAGCGAACTCGAGTACAACCGCCCCCACCCCTACCTGCCGGATCTGGTGATCTGCCGACCGGACTGGGCCCCGGCCCTGATGGCCTCGATCGCCGAGCATGCCGGCGCCCCCACCGACAGCGCACGCGTCGCGATGGCCCGCTCCTACATCCGTTCCCTCGTCAGTCACGACGCGTCGCATGTCCGGCTCGCGGCTGACGCGTGGCGGGTCGAGAACGGCGTGCGCACCGGGGACAGCGGCGTCGAGATCCGGGACCGGCTCGAGCACGGCCCCGAGTACCGCCCGATCCGGCGGGTGCGGGAGCTGACGTTCCGCGAATGGGACGACAACGTCGTCGCGCGGTTCCTGCTCGATCTCGACGCCGGGGACACCGTCCTCACCGTGGCGGTCACCGAGCACTTCGCCATCCCCGCGGGCGAGATCCGCTCGATCGTGGCGATCATCGAGCCGCACGAACCCAAATAGTTTACTGTTTGTGTTCATAGACGAGCTAACGATCTAGTGCCTGGAGGACCCATGGACCACGCCTGCGACATCGGCGACGGCATCTTCCGCATCCCTGTCCCGGTCGGCGACCTGCCGGTCGGCGACACCCAGGTGTACGCGATGGAGTCGCCGCGCGGACTGGTCCTCGTCGACGTCGGCTGGAACGACGACACATCCTGGACCGCGCTGCAGGACGGCCTCGCTTCCGTCGGTGCCTCCGTCGCGGACGTCGAGGGAGTGGTCGTCACGCACTTCCATCCCGACCACGTCGGGCTGACCGGCCGGATCCGGGAGGCGTCGGGCTGCTGGGTCGGCATGCACGAGGACGACTTCGGTCAGCTCGAGCTCATGACCTCCGGCGACGGCAACGCCGAGTGGGAGGCCGAGCAGTGGCGCCGCGCCGGGGCTCCCGACGACCAGATCGTTAGCTATCTCGAGCGGGCGAGTGGGGAACGCGCGACCGGCAAGCCGGACGTTCATCCCGACCGCAAGCTCGCCACCGACGAGCGGATCGCGCTCGCCGGCCGCACCCTGCGCACGGTGTTCACCCCCGGGCACACGCCCGGCCACGCCTGCTTCTACCTGGAGGAACACGACATCCTCTTCAGCGGCGACCACGTCCTGGCCACCACGACCCCGCACGTGGGCGACTTCGACTTCCCGCTTGCCGAACGCGACGCCCTCGGCGAGTTCATCGACTCGCTGCGTGCCGTCGGCACGCTCCCGGCCCGGCGCACCCTGCCCGCGCACCGGCAGCCGATCGACGACCTCGCGGCCCGCACCGGTGCCCTCGTCGAGCATCACGAACGACGCCTCGACGATCTGTACGCCGCCTTCGGCGACGAGGAGCTGACGCTGTGGCAGGCTGCCGAGCGTATGACGTGGTACCGCCCCTGGGACCAGACTCCGCCCACGGGCAAGCAGATGGCGCTGTCCGAGGCCTCGGCGCACGTGCGGCACCTCATCGAGAGAGGCCGCGCGCGCCGGGTCCCGGGCACCGACCCGGCGCGCTTCGCCCGGGCCTGACGGAAGGAACCGCATGACCCCCGACGAGCTCGTCACCGAATTCTGCCGCCGCTGGGCCGATCCCGACCCGGCCGTGCTCGCGTCCTACTTCACCGACGACGCCGTCTACCACAACATTCCGATGGAACCGGTGCGTGGGCGCGCGGCGATCGAGGAGTTCATCGCCGGGTTCGTCGCCTCGTTCGGCGGCATCGATTTCCGCATCCGGCACCAGGCCGTCCACGGCGGCGTGGTGCTCAACGAGCGGGTCGACGTGTTCACGCTCGGGGGACGGACCGTCGAACTGCCGGTGATGGGGGCTTTCGAGGTCGTCGACGGCAGGATCGCCGGCTGGCGTGACTATTTCGACATGGCGCCGATCACCGCGGCCGCCCAGCAGGATCCGGCGGACTGATGCCCGGTCTCGCGGTCGTCGGCCGCAGGTGACCGAGATTGATCCGGCCGTGGGAGGGTCGGTGCATGCACGCAGTGAGAGTCGATGCTCCCGGGAGTCGGGCCGGGGTCCGTGACGTAGCGGGGCCCACGGCGTGAGGGGAATTCATTCATGACCCTCTCCGCAGGCGGGCGGATCGGCCTGGCCGGAGCTGCGGTGGTCGGAGTCGCCTTCGGCATGGCCCGCTACGCCTACGGCCTGACACTGCCCGACATCCGGGAAGACCTGCGGCTCTCCGAGCTGGTGCTCGGCCTCGTCGCCAGCGCAACGTTTGCGGGCTACCTGGCCGGCCTGTTGCTTGCCGGACGGCTCGCCGCTCGCCATGGGTCGCGCGCGCCGACGACAGTGGGCGGGGCCTGCGGCGCCGCGGGGGCGGTGATCGTGACTTTCGCGCAGTCCCCGGGGCTGCTCGCCGTCGGTGTCGTCCTGGCCGGCAGCGCCGGTGGCTGGGTCTGGGCGCCCTACTCCGACATCGTGACCCGATCGGTGCCCTCGCGGCAGCAGCCCCGAGCGTTGGCGATCATCACCACCGGCACCAGCGGCGGACTGGTACTGCTGGGCGCGCTGGCCGTCCTGGCCGCGGTGGGCTCGTGGCGCCTGGTCTGGGCCGGAATCGCCCTCGCCGCCGTGGCCGCCGCACTCGTGAACCTGCGCCTGGTGCCGCGGACCAGGCCGGCCCCGCACCCGGAGGCACGACCCGGAGCCTCCTCGCTGGTGGCAGCGCTGCGGGCCCCGGCAGCCTACTCAGTTGTCTACTTCGCGGTCGTGGTCGTCTACTTCACCTATGCCGCCGACGTCCTGGACAGCGGCACCCTCCCGGCGGCGGCCGTCCCGGCTCTTTACGCGGCCGTCGGTCTCACCGGCATGGTGGGGGTGGCGACCGGAACCCTCGCGCAGCGACTGGGAAGCGTCCGGGTCGCCGCGCTGTGCCTCGCAACGGTCGGTGCGGCGCTGGGGCTGCTCGGGCTGTCCAGTGGCTCCGTGGCCGCGACCGCAGCCTCGGCGTGCATCTTCGGCATGGGGTACATGACAGGATCCGCGGTGCTCGCGGTCTGGACCGCCGAACTGGTACCCGAGCGCGCGGGTGCGGCGTTCACAGCCTGCCTGGTCGTGGGAGCCCTCAGCTCGGTCGCAGCACCGGCTCTCGCCGGTGCCGTGATACCCGCCCTCGGTCTGGGGTCGCTGCTCGTCGTCACCGCGGCGGTGTCACTGCTCGGCGCGGTGGCGCTGATGCTGTACGGGTTCTCACAAGGGGTGGCAGTCGGTGACATCGGACGATGAACACAGAATCCCTGGGCGTGGCCGATGCGCATATCCTGCTTCGTGACGAGTCCGCGTTTCACAACACCTGGTCTCAACGTCCTGCGCCAGGTTCGGGCCGCAGAACGGGAACGGCCCCGCGTCGCACTGCGACGCGGGGCCGTTCCCGTGGTGCCCTCGGCAGGATTCGAACCTGCGACTTCTTGCTCCGGAGGCAAGCGCTCTATCCCCTGAGCTACGAGGGCGTTCCGGACTCCACCGGTTGCTCGGTGGGGCGGGAGTTAGCGTAGCGCATTGTCGGCGATACGCCACATCGCCTGGTCGGAGGGGGTTTCTCCGGCGCTCCTCGGGTATCCGGCAGGCACGGATGCGCCGTCCGGGAGGAACTCTTCGGCGAGTGTTTCCCGGAACGGCCGGCGTGGGCCACCCGCGCGGGGCAGGCTCGAACACGAAACCGGACGCACACCTGCAGGAGAGGACCGTACGTGGACGCAGGACCCGACACGGCAACCCGCACCGGACCGCTGAGCCGCGAGGAGCTCGCCGCGCTCGACACCTGGTGGCGAGCCGCGAACTACCTGTCGGTGGGGCAGATCTACCTCATGGGCAACCCCCTGCTGCGCGAGCCGTTGCGTCCCGAGCACATCAAGCCCCGGCTGCTCGGACACTGGGGCACCACCCCGGGGCTGAACTTCGTCTATGCCCACCTCAACCGCGCGATCGCCGCCCGCGAGCTGGACATGATGTACGTGATGGGTCCCGGGCACGGCGGTCCCGGGCCCGTCGCCGCGGCCTGGCTCGAGGGCACCTACAGCGAGATCTATCCGGACATCTCCCGGGACGCGGACGGCATGGCGCGCCTGTTCACCCAGTTCTCGTTCCCCGGGGGGATCCCCAGCCACGTCGCTCCCGAGACACCCGGATCCATCCACGAGGGCGGCGAGCTCGGGTACGCCCTGTCGCACGCCTACGGGGCCGCGTTCGACAACCCGGACCTGATCGTCGCTGCCGTGGTGGGCGACGGCGAGGCCGAGACCGGGCCGCTGGCCGCCAGCTGGCACTCCACCAAGTTCGTCGACCCGCGCCGGGACGGCGCCGTGCTGCCGATCCTGCACCTGAACGGGTACAAGATCGCCAATCCGACCGTCCTCGCCCGCATCGAACACGAGGAACTCGAGCACCTGCTCCGCGGCTACGGCCACGATCCGGTATTCGTCGAGGGCTCCGATCCCGAGCGCATGCACCAGGCGTTCGCGGCGGCCCTGGACCACTGCCTCGATGCGATCCTCGAGATCCGGCGCCGCGCCCGCCACGACGGGGTCACCGAGCGACCGCGCTGGCCGATGATCGTGCTGCGTTCCCCGAAGGGCTGGACCGGACCGAAGGAGGTCGACGGTCTCCCGGTCGAAGGGTACTGGCGCTCGCACCAGGTGCCCTTCGCCAATGCCCGCGACGACGACAGCCACCGCAAGATTCTCGAGGAGTGGCTGCGCAGTTACCGGCCCGAGGAACTGTTCGACGACCACGGTGCCCCCGTGCCCGCGATCCGCGACCTGCACCCGGCGGGCGAGCGGCGGATGAGCGCCAACCCCCATGCCAACGGCGGACCGCTCGTACGAGACCTGGCGTTGCCGGACTTCCGCGACTACGCCGTGCCGGTCGAGGCGCCCGGCACCGGCAGCGTCGAATCGACCCGCGTGCTCGGCACCTTCCTGCGCGACGTCATGCGCGAGAACACGAGCACCTTCCGCGTGTTCTCCCCGGACGAGAACAACTCCAACCGGCTCGGTCCGGTCCTCGAGGCCACCGCACGCACCTGGAACGCCCGCATCCTGCCCGACGACGACCGTCTGGCCCCCGACGGACGGGTGATGGAGATTCTCTCCGAGCACACCTGCCAGGGCTGGCTCGAGGGCTATCTGCTGACCGGCCGGCACGGCTTCTTCTCCTGCTACGAGGCCTTCGTCCACATCGTCGACTCGATGTTCAACCAGCACGCCAAGTGGCTGCGCACCACCAACGGCATCGACTGGCGCCGGCCGATCCCGTCGCTGAACTACCTGCTCACCTCGCACGTGTGGCGGCAGGACCACAACGGCTTCTCGCACCAGGACCCGGGCTTCATCGACCATGTCGTCAACAAGAAGGCCGACGTGATCCGCGTGTACCTGCCGCCGGACGCGAACACCCTGCTGTCGGTGGCCGATCACTGCCTGCGCACCCGGCAGTACGTCAACGTGATCGTCGCCGGCAAGCAACCGCAGCTGCAGTACCTCGACATGGACGCGGCAATCGTGCATTGCACCAAGGGAATCGGGATCTGGGACTGGGCCGGCACCGACCAGGGGGCCGAACCCGACGTGGTGCTCGGCTGCGCGGGCGACGTGCCCACCATGGAAACCCTCGCCGCCGTCGAGATCCTGCTCGAGTGGTTCCCCGATCTGAGGATCCGCGTCGTGAACGTCGTCGACCTGATGCGGCTGCAGGATCACACCGAACACCCGCACGGGCTGTCCGACCGCGAATTCGACTCGCTGTTCACCACCGACAAGCCGGTGATCTTCGCGTACCACGGCTACCCGTGGCTGATCCACCGACTGACCTACCGGCGTACCAACCACGACAACATCCACGTGCGCGGGTACAAGGAGGAGGGCACCACCACCACACCGTTCGACATGTGCGTGCTCAACCAGATCGACCGGTTCGATCTCGCCATGGACGTCGTCGACCGGGTGCCGCGCCTGCATCCGATCTCCGCGTATGCGCGCGAGTACCTGAAGAACCGGCTCGTCGAGCATCACCAGTACATCCGCACCCACGGTGAGGACATGCCCGACATCCGCGACTGGGAGTGGGGCCGGTCCGGACGGTAGACGCGGACGGGGGACGACCCGGATGGGCCGTCCCCCGTCGTGCGGGTCCGCACTGTCAGTTCATGGGCAGCGGTTGCGCACCGCGCTCCGCGAGCATCGCCGTCATGAGCTCCGACTCGCTGGTCTGGGTGTCGACCATCGTCTGCGCCAGGGTTCGCACCGCCGGCTGGCCCGCGTACTGCGCGCCGTACTCCATCATCGGCAGCCCGCCCTCGTGGTGGCGCAGCATCAACTGCAGGAACAGCACGTCGAGTTCCGGGCCGGTGGCGCCGCGCAGGTTCGCCAGGTCCTCGGACGTCGCCATACCGGGCATCCGGGCGGTCCCTGCCCCGGCCGTGTGCCCATCGCCGCTCGCGTGGCTCGCGTCGCCGTGGCCGTGGCCGGAGTCCTCGGTCATCCACGTCATGTAGTCCCCGGCAGGCAGCAGCGGCTGCCCCCACAGCGACAGCCAGCCCTGCATCTGGCCGACCTGGTTCTGCTGGGTGGTGAGGATGTCGTACGCCAGGTTGCGTACCCGCTGGTCGTCCGACGTCGTCAGCGCCACAGCGGACATCTCGATGGCCTGGTTGTGATGGACGGTCATGTCCTGCGCGAACCCGACGTCCACGGAGCCGGCGTCCGGTGCCGCCGGCTGGGAGTCCTCCAGCGGGATACGTGCGAGGAATCCGAGCAGGAACCCGATCGCGACCGCCGCGACCAGGCCCAGGACCAGGCCGGTCGTGCGCCGGCCCGTGCCGCCCGTGACGGTGCCGTCCGTCATGTCAGCTCCCCGCCGGGGCCTGCATGTCGGCCGGCACCTGCTCGGTGCCGTCCACCGTGCCGCCGTTCATCGGCACCGCGTCCGGACCCGGCGCGGCGGGATCGAACGGCGGGGGATTGCTCGGGTCGAACGAGCCGGGCAGGGTGGAGCAGCTCGCGCCGACCTCCGGGTAGGTGTAGCGGTTGAGCCGCAGCGACGCGATGAAGTGATCGATTCGCTCGTCGTCGGCGGAGTCCACCTTCAGCTGATGCCCCCACGACTGCAGGGCGATCGGGGAGTCGAGCCCCGGGTAGGGCGACATCATCAGGTAGGACTTGCCGTCCACCTTCGCCGCGAGCGCATCGACGCCGGCCTGATCGACCAGGTCGGGGTTGTAGGTGATCCATACCGCGCCGTGCTCGAGAGAGTGCACGGCGTTCTCGGTGCGGATCGCCTCGGGGTACACGGTGCCGGTGCACGTGGCCCAGATCGCGTCGTGCGGCCCACCGAACGGCGGGCTCTGGTCGTACGCCACGCGCTGCGTGGACCCGATGTGCTGACCGGCGGGGTAGTCGACCGTCACGACCCCCTCGATCGCGGTCGACGGATCCTGATTCGACTCGGACGGCGTCCACGCCGCCAGCGCCTGGGAATCCTGGTACTTCGGGATGATGCTGGCGGCGATCACCGCGACCAGCGCGACCACCGCGACCACGCCACCGATCAGAAGCCACGGGATCTGCCGCTGCTTGGGCAGACCGCGACCGCCGCTCTTCTTCTGGGCGGCCTTGATCGCCTTCGCAGACTTGGCACCGGACTTCTTGCCGGAACCGCCACTTACCGAACCGCTGGGCATCGTTGGGTGCTCTTTCGACGGATGGACAACAGGGGGCGCACGACGCTCGGTCCGCGCGTGCTCTGTCAACTCTACGGGCGGACGGTGCACGGACGTCCCCGCGGCGGCCGGGCGGTGACCGCGGCAACAGGCCGGACCGGCGTCACGGCAGGGAAGGCGGAGCCAATAGGATAGAGACCCGTGACTCCTGCCGACCTTGCCGAACTGCTCCACGGAACCGCTGCGAGGGTGCTCGCCGAGCGTGACCTCGACGTGTCCGTCCTGCCCGAGACCCTGACGGTCGAGCGGCCCCGCAACCCGGAGCACGGCGACTACGCGACCAACGTCGCGATGCAGGTCGCGAAGAAGGCCGGCGTCAACCCGCGCGAACTCGCGGGCTGGCTGGCCGAGGCCCTCACCGCCGCCGACGGCATCGAGTCGGCCGAGGTGGCCGGACCGGGCTTCCTGAACATCCGTCTCGCCGCCGATGCCCAGGGCGCGATCGTCGCCCAGGTGCTCACCCAGGCGGCCGCGTACGGCAACGCGGACACGCTGGCCGGAACCCGCATCAACCTCGAGTTCGTCTCCGCGAACCCCACGGGCCCGATCCACCTCGGCGGCACCCGCTGGGCCGCGGTCGGGGACGCGCTCGGCCGGATCCTCACCACCCAGGGCGGCGACGTCACCCGGGAGTACTACTTCAACGACCACGGCGCCCAGATCGACCGGTTCACCCGCTCGCTCGTCGCCGCGGCGCAGGGGCAGCCCGCGCCGGAGGACGGTTACGCCGGCGCGTACATCGTCGACATCGCGCAGGCCGTGCTGCAGCAGCGCCCGGACGCGCTCGCGCTGCCCGAGGCCGAACGGCACGAGGTGTTCCGCTCGATCGGCGTGGACCTGATGTTCGCCCACATCAAGCGCACCCTGCACGAGTTCGGTGTCGACTTCGACGTGTACTTCCACGAGAACTCCCTGTTCGAGTCGGGCGCCGTGGAGAAGGCCGTCGAGACGCTCAAGACCTCGGGGAGCCTCTACCACCAGGACGGCGCCTGGTGGCTCAAGAGCACCGACTTCGGTGACGACAAGGACCGCGTCGTCATCAAGAGCGACGGCAACGCCGCCTACATCGCCGGGGACATCGCCTACTTCCAGGACAAGCGGTCGCGCGGCTTCGACCTGTGCATCTACATGCTCGGCGCGGACCACCACGGCTACATCGGCCGCCTCAAGGCCGCCGCCGCCGCGTTCGGTGACGACCCGGACACCGTCGAGGTGATGATCGGGCAGATGGTCAACCTCGTGCGCGGCGGCGTCGCCGTGAAGATGAGCAAACGCGCCGGCACGGTCATCACCCTCGACGACCTCGTCGAGGCGATCGGCGTCGACGCGGCTCGCTACGCGCTGGTGCGGTCGTCGGTGGATCAGAGCATCGACATCGACCTCGAGCTGTGGGCCAGCACCACCAACGAGAACCCGGTCTACTACGTCCAGTACGCGCACGCCCGGCTCTCGTCCATCGGGCGCGGCGCCGCGGAGCTCGGTCTCGGCTCCGAGGGCGCCGACCTGTCGCTGCTCGACCACGAGCGCGAGGGTGAGCTGATCCGCACGATCGGCGAGTACCCGCGCATCCTCGCCAAGGCCGCCGAACTGCGGGAACCGCACCGCGTCGCGCGGTACCTCGAGGAACTCGCCGGCGCCTACCACCGCTTCTACGACTCGTGCCGCATCCTGCCGCAGGGCGACGAGGAGCCGGGACCGCTGCACACGGCGCGGCTCGCGCTGTGCGCGGCGACCCGCCAGGTCCTCGCCAACGGACTCGGACTGCTCGGCGTCAGCGCCCCGGAGCGGATGTGAACGCGCACCCCGCCGGTCCCCGGCACGCCGAGATCCCGCACGCACCGGGCCTGACCGAGCGGCCGGCGAACGCCGCCGAACTGAACCTGCTGCACCCGAACGTGTGGCCACGCAACGCCCGGCGCGGCGACGACGGCGTCGTGACGATCGCCGGTGTGCCCGTCACCGAACTCGCCGAGCGGTACGGCACCCCGCTCTTCGTCGTCGACGAGGACGACTTCCGCTCTCGATGCCGGGAGATCGCGGCCGCGTTCGGGCCGGGCGCGAAGGTCCACTACGCGTCGAAGGCGTTCCTGTGCACCGAGATTGCGCGCTGGGTCGACCAGGAGGGCCTGTCCCTCGACGTCTCGACCGGCGGTGAGCTCGCCGTCGCGCTGCGTTCCGGGTTCCCCGCCGGGAAGATCGCCATGCACGGCAACAACAAGTCCGTGGCCGAGCTGCGGACCGCCGTCGCCGCGGGCGTCGGGCACATCGTGCTGGACTCCATGTCGGAGATCGACCTGCTCGACGCGGTCGCCGGCGAACTCGACGTCGTGCAGGACGTGCTGATCCGCGTCACCGTCGGCGTCGAGGCGCACACCCACGAGTTCATCTCCACCGCGCACGAGGACCAGAAGTTCGGCCTGTCGCTGGCCGGCGGGGTGGCCATGGCCGCCGTCCGCAAGGTGTTCGCGAGCGATCACCTGCGCCTGGTCGGCCTGCACAGCCACATCGGCTCGCAGATCTTCGACGTCGACGGATTCGAGCTCGCGGCGCACCGGGTCATCGGCCTGCTGCGCGACGTCGTCGACGAATTCGGCGTCGACAAGACCGCGCAGATGAACATCGTCGACCTCGGCGGCGGCCTCGGCATCTCCTACGTGCCCAGTGACGACCCGCCGCCCGTGGAGGAACTCGCCGCCAAGCTGCGGCACATCGTGCAGACCGAGTCCACCCTCGCCGGTCTGCCCGAACCGACCCTCGCGGTCGAGCCCGGCCGCGCCATCGCCGGCCCCGGCACCGTGACCCTCTACGAGGTGGGCACCATCAAGGACGTCGCGGTGGGCGCACACCAGATGCGCCGATACATCAGCGTCGACGGCGGCATGAGCGACAACATCCGCACCTCGCTGTACCAGGCCGAGTACGAGACCCGCCTGGTGTCGCGGGCCGGCGACGCCGAACCGGTCGTGTCCCGCGTCGTCGGCAAGCACTGTGAGAGCGGCGACATCGTCATCCGCGATGCCTGGATGCCCGCCGACCTCGAAGCCGGCGACCTGTTGGCCGTCGCCGCGACCGGTGCATACTGCTACTCGATGTCCAGCAGGTACAACCTGCTGCCCCGTCCCGCCGTCGTGGCGGTCAAGGACGGCGCCGCCCGCGTCGTCCTGCGTCGGGAAACCGTGGAAGATCTGCTCAGCTTGGAGGTTACGGAGTGACGACCGAAGCGGTGACCAGCGAACCGGGGCAGCGCCCGATCGGTGTGGCTGTGCTCGGGCACGGCACCGTCGGAGCCGAGGTCGTGCGCATCATTCGCGACGATGCCACCGATCTCGAGGCGCGCATCGGTGCGCCGCTCGAGCTGCGCGGGGTGGCCGTGCGCACCGTCCGCGACGACCGCGGCATCCCACAGGACCTGCTCACCACGGACGCCGAGGGCCTGATCACCCGCGACGACGTGGACATCGTCGTGGAGGTCATCGGCGGCATCGAGCTGCCGCGCAAGCTCGTGCGCGCGGCTCTCGACTCGGGCAAGTCCGTGGTCACCGCCAACAAGGCGCTGCTCGCGGAGTACACCGGCGAACTCGCCGAGGCCGCCGAGGCCAAGCGCGTGGACCTGTACTTCGAGGCGGCCGTCGCGGGCGCCATCCCCGTAATCCGGCCCCTCACCCAGTCGCTGGCCGGTGACAAGGTGAACCGGGTCCTCGGCATCGTCAACGGCACCACCAACTACATCCTCTCGGCCATGGACGAGACCGGCGCCGACTACGCCGAGACGCTCGCCGAGGCGGTCCGGCTCGGATACGCCGAGGCCGACCCCACCGCGGACGTGGAGGGCTTCGACGCCGCATCCAAGGCCGCGATCCTGGCCTCGATCGCGTTCCACACCCGCGTCACCGCCGGTGACGTCTACCGCGAGGGCATCTCGAAGATCACCGCCGCCGACCTGACCACCGCGCGGGCACTGAACTGCACCGTCAAGCTGCTGGCCATCTGCGAGCGGATCACCACCGACGGCCGGGACCGGGTCTCGGCGCGCGTCTACCCGGCGCTGGTGCCGCGTGAGCATCCCCTCGCCGCCGTCAACGGCGCCTTCAACGCGGTCGTCGTCGAGGCCGAGGCGTCGGGACGCCTGATGTTCTACGGCCAGGGAGCCGGCGGCTCGCCCACCGCGTCCGCCGTGATGGGCGACCTGGTGATGGCTGCCCGCAACCGGGTGCACGGGGGCCGGGGGCCGCGGGAATCACGGTACGCGGACCTCGAGATCGCCCCGATGAGCGACATCGTCACCCGCTACTACGTCAACCTGCAGGTCGCGGACCGGGCGGGTGTGCTCTCGGCGGTGGCCGCCGAGTTCGCCAAGCGGGACGTGAGCATCGCCGCCGTGCGCCAGGAGGGCGCCGGTGAGGGCGCCCGCCTCGTGGTGCTGACGCACTGCGCGACCGACAAGGCGCTGTCGGACACCGTCGCAGCGCTCGACCAACTCGAATCCGTGATCGCTGTGACCAGCGTCCTGAGACTGGAGGGATCCGCCGAATGAGCGCGCCCGAGAAGAACACCGCCACCCCCGTGCACACCCCGTGGCCGGGTCTGATCGAGGCGTACCGCGACCGGCTCCCGATCGGTGACAACTGGAAGACCGTCACCCTCCGCGAGGGCGGCACCCCGCTGCTGCCGGCCGCACACCTGTCGGAGCTGACCGGCTGCGAGGTCCACCTGAAGGTCGAGGGCCTGAACCCGACCGGTTCGTTCAAGGACCGCGGCATGACGATGGCCGTCACCGACGCCCTCGCCCGTGGCCAGCAGGCTGTGCTGTGTGCCTCCACCGGCAACACCTCCGCGTCCGCGGCCGCATACGCCGTCAAGGCCGGCATGGGCTGCGCGGTGCTGGTCCCGGACGGCAAGATCGCGATGGGCAAGCTGGCCCAGGCGGTCATGTACGGCGCGAAGATCATCCAGGTCCAGGGCAACTTCGACGACTGCCTCGAGCTCGCCCGCAAGACCACCGCCGAGTTCCCCACGATCGGCCTGGTGAACTCCGTCAACCCCGTGCGCATCGAGGGCCAGAAGACCGCGGCGTTCGAGATCGCCGACGCGCTCGGCGACGCGCCCGATGTGCACGTGCTGCCGGTCGGCAACGCCGGCAACATCACCGCCTACTGGCGCGGCTACACGGAATACTTCGCGGACGGTCTGACCACCCGCAAGCCCCGCATGCTCGGTGTCCAGGCTGCGGGCGCGGCGCCGCTGGTGCACGGTGCCCCCGTCAAGGACCCGGAGACGATCGCCACCGCCATCCGGATCGGCGCCCCGGCGTCGTGGCACGGCGCCGTGACCGCCAAGGAGGAGTCCGGGGGCGCGTTCCGGGCGGCCACCGACGAGGAGATCCTCGAGGCGTACCGGCTCGTCGCCGCCACCGAGGGTGTGTTCGTCGAACCGGCGTCCGCCGCCTCGATCGCCGGTCTGCTCGCCGCCCGCAAGGAGGGCTGGCTCGATTCCGGGTTGAAGGTCGTGTGCACCGTCACCGGCAACGGTCTGAAGGATCCCGACACGGCACTGCTCGGGATGCCCCAGGTGGAGCCGATCCCGGTCGACCCGGTCGCGGTGGCCGCAGCGCTCGAGCTGGCCTAGTGACGGCCGCGCCCTCCTCCGTTGGGAAAGACGACATGACGCAGACGCTGCCCGTCGGGATCTCCGTGACCGCCCGGGTCCCGGCCTCGAGTGCGAATCTGGGACCGGGTTTCGATTCGCTCGGGCTGGCTCTCGGGTTGTACGACGAGATCACGGTCACCACAACCGCATCGGGTCTCGAGGTGCGCGTCGAGGGCGAGGGCGCCGAAGAGGTGCCGTGGGGGCCGTCGCACCTGGTGGTGCGGGCGGTCGAACGCGGCCTCGAAGCCGCCGGCGTGTGGGCGGACGGCCTGGACGTGTTGTGCCGCAACGTTATTCCGCATTCGCGCGGACTGGGTTCGTCGGCGTCGGCGGTCGTCGGGGGCCTGGCGGCCGCCAACGGGCTCGTGCGCAAGGTGGCGCCCGAGCGTGTGCTCGGCGAGTCGCAGCTCGTCCAGCTCGCCTCCGAATTCGAAGGCCACCCGGACAATGCCTCCGCCAGCATCCTGGGCGGGGCGGTCGTGTCGTGGTGCGAATCGACCGTCGGCGACGAGCAGCGCACGTACCGCGCGGTGCCGCTCACGGTCCACCCGACGGTGCGGGTCGTCGTGCTGGTGCCGTCGTCGCGCTCGTCCACCGCCCACACCCGCGGACTGCTCCCGGATCTCGTACCGCACCGCGATGCAGCGTTCAACGTCAGCCGCGCGGCGCTCGCCGTCGTCGCCCTCACGGAGCGTCCGGACCTGCTGATGCCGGCGACCGAGGACCTCCTGCACCAGGCGCAGCGCGCGCCGGCGCTGCCGGCGACCACCAAGTGGATCGCGACCCTGCGCGCCGCGGGGATCCCCGCCGCGGTCTCCGGTGCCGGCCCCACGGTGCTCGCCCTGACGACCGAGCCGTTCCCCGCGGACCTGCGGGCGGCCGCGGAGGCGGACGACATGACCGTGCTCGAACTCGATGTCGCGGACGGCGTGCAGGTCGTGTGACCGAGCCCCAGGGCCTGTCGGGTCGGGTGCCGACCCACGGCGACACGTCCGGGGGTTCTCCTTGCTCAACGTACAGTTCGTCGCTATTCTGTGCTTAGTCCGCACGTCGTGCGTTTCCGTCGCTGGCTTTCCAGGGCATTCACTCCAGATCCATCGGGGCGATCGATCCTGGATCGATCCTCTCCTGACATCGTTTCGGGAAGACGGACCGACCGCATCTGCCGGAGGATGGCGTGATGGCGGACGTGCCGACCGTTCGATCCGTGAACACGTACGGCAATCCCAGATCGACGCCAGATCTGGAACGAACCCTCGACTCTGCGTGGCGCGAGTGAGGGAAGGAAAGGATCTCCGTGACAGATACGGACCTGATCGCTACGCCTGTTCTCGATACCACGGATTCGTCCGCGGGAGCGCAGGCCACCGATCCTGCACAGACTGCACCGCGCGCCGGCGGCCGGCGTGGCGCCGGTCTCTCCGGCATGGTGCTGGCCGAGCTGCGGACTCTCGCGGCCGAACTCGGCATCAAGGGAACCTCCGGGATGCGTAAGGGCGATCTGATCGCCGCCATCAAGGAGCGCCAGAGCGGCGGAGCCGCCGAGCCGGCCCCTGCGGCGGAGCAGCCGGCCCGGCCGGCGCGGACTCGTCGCGCCCGGGTCGCTGCCCAGGACACTGCTTCCACGACCGCCGTCGCCGAGCCGGCCGCGGCTGCGCCGGCCGCGACGACGGCGGCGCCGGAGAAGCCCGCCGAGGCGCCCGAGCAGCCCGCCGAGGGCGAGGCCGAGGGCGGTCGCCGTGGTCGCCAGCGTCGCGGTCGCCGCGGCGGTGACCAGACCGCCGAGACGGTCGAGGCCCCGAAGGAAGCCGCCCAGGTGCGGACCGACGAGAAGCCGCGCGCCGAGGAGAAGACCGAGGAGAAGGCCGAACCCTCCGAGGGGCGGCGGGAACGCGGCCAGCGCGACGGTCAGCGGGACCAGCGCGAGGCTCAGCGCGACGGTCAGCGGGACCAGCGCGAGGCTCAGCGGGACGGTCAGCGGGACCAGCGCGAGGCTCAGCGGGACCAGCGTGACCAGGGCGAACGCGGTCGTGAAGACCGGGGGCCCCGTCAGGACGGCCGTGGCGGCGACGAGGAGGACGGCCGCGGTCGCCGCGGTCGCCGCTTCCGTGAGCGTCGTCGCGGACGCGACCGCGGTGAGGTCGGCGGCGACACCCGCGAGCCCGAGATCCGCGAGGACGACGTCCTGCAGCCGGTCGCCGGCATCCTCGACGTCCTGGACAACTACGCGTTCGTCCGGACCTCCGGGTACCTGGCCGGTCCCAACGACGTGTACGTCTCGATGAACATGGTGCGCAAGAACGGCCTGCGCCGTGGCGACGCCATCACCGGCGCGGTCCGCGTGCCGCGTGAGGGGGAGCAGGGCAACCAGCGGCAGAAGTTCAACCCGCTGGTCCGGCTCGACACGGTCAACGGCGGCGACGTCGAGGCCGCCAAGCGCCGCCCGGAGTTCAACAAGCTCACCCCGCTGTACCCGAACCAGCGGCTGCGGCTCGAGACCACCCCGAACATCCTCACCACCCGAGTGATCGACCTGATCATGCCGATCGGCAAGGGCCAGCGTGCCCTGATCGTCTCGCCGCCGAAGGCGGGCAAGACGACGGTGATGCAGGACATCGCGAACGCGATCACGACCAACAACCCCGAGTGCTACCTGATGGTCGTGCTGGTGGACGAGCGGCCCGAAGAGGTCACCGACATGCAGCGTTCGGTCAAGGGCGAGGTCATCGCCTCGACCTTCGACCGCCCGCCGTCGGACCACACGTCGGTCGCCGAGCTGGCCATCGAGCGGGCCAAGCGGCTCGTCGAGCAGGGTCGCGACGTCGTCGTCCTGCTCGACTCGATCACCCGGCTCGGCCGCGCGTACAACAACTCGTCGCCGGCGTCGGGCCGCATCCTCTCCGGTGGTGTCGACTCGACCGCCCTGTACCCGCCGAAGCGGTTCCTGGGCGCGGCTCGCAACATCGAGAACGGCGGCTCGCTCACCATCATCGCCACGGCCATGGTGGAGACGGGTTCGACGGGCGACACCGTGATCTTCGAGGAGTTCAAGGGCACCGGCAACGCCGAGCTCAAGCTCGACCGCAAGATCGCCGAGCGGCGCGTGTTCCCGGCGGTGGACGTCAACCCCTCCGGCACGCGCAAGGACGAGCTGCTGATGAGCCCGGACGAGTTCGCGGTGGTGCACAAGCTGCGCCGCGTGCTCTCCGGCCTGGACTCGCACCAGGCCATCGATCTGCTCATCGACCGGCTCAAGAAGAGCAAGAGCAACATCGAGTTCCTCCTGCAGGTGTCGAAGACGGCGCCGGGAGCACTCGACGACTGATCGCCGCAGCCGCGGCGGGGCATGCCCCGGGACGGAATTTCTCGTCCCGGGCATGCGTTTGGCATAATCGAACAGCTCAGTCCGGTCCCGGTTCACGTCTTCGATCCGCGAAGGCGACCCGGCGGCCACGAAAGGGACACCATGAAGGCAGGAATCCACCCGAACTACGGGACGACCACCGTCGTCTGCGGTTGCGGGAACACGTTCGAGACGCGCAGCACCGCGGAGTCGGGACGGATCACCGTCGAGGTCTGCTCGCAGTGCCACCCGTTCTACACGGGCAAGCAGAAGATCCTCGACACCGGCGGACGCGTCGCCCGCTTCGAGGCTCGCTACGGCAAGCGCACCTCCAAGAAGGACGCTGCCGACCAGTAGCTGTCTCGCCGACGCCCGGTTCTGTCTCAGTCACAGACCGGGCGTCGGCTTTTTTCTCCGGATCCGTGCGCGGCACGGACCGGCACGACGGACGAGTGGAGCGAATCACATGGCGGGGCAGACCAAGCCGTCGGCCATCGACGACATCCTGGCCGAACACGCCGGACTCGAGCAGCAGCTGTCCGACCCGGCGCTGCACAACGACCCGGCGGCAGCACGCAGGGTCGGCAAGCGGTTCGCCGAGCTCGCCCCCGTCATGGCCACCTACACCAAGCTGCGAGCCGCGCGCGACGATCTCGAAGCCGCGCGGGAACTCGCCGCGGACGACGCCGCGTTCGCCGCCGAGGTGCCGGCACTCGAAGAACGCGTCGGCGAGCTCGACAAGACCCTCACCGACCTGCTCGCCCCGCGTGACCCGCACGACGGCGACGACGTCGTGCTCGAGGTCAAGTCGGGGGAGGGCGGCGAGGAGTCCGCGCTGTTCGCCGCCGACCTCGCCCGCATGTACATCCGGTACGCCGAACGGGCCGGCTGGCGCGTCGAGGTCCTCGGCGCGACCATCTCCGACCTCGGCGGCTACAAGGACGCGACGCTGTCGATCAAGTCGAAGAGCGATGTGCGCGACGGCGTCTGGTCCCGCCTGAAGTTCGAGGGCGGCGTGCACCGCGTCCAGCGCGTCCCCGTCACCGAGTCCCAGGGCCGCGTGCACACCTCCGCGGCCGGCGTGTTCATCTACCCCGAGCCGGACGAGGTCGAGGAAGTCCAGATCGACGAGTCGGATCTGCGCATCGACGTGTACCGCTCATCCGGCAAGGGCGGCCAGGGCGTCAACACCACCGACTCGGCGGTGCGCATCACGCATCTGCCCACGGGCATCGTCGTCACCTGCCAGAACGAGCGGTCCCAGCTGCAGAACAAGGCACGGGCGATGCAGGTCCTCGCCGCGCGGCTGCAGGCGGCGGCGGAGGAGGCCGCCGAGGCGGAGGCGTCCGCGGGACGGGCCAGCCAGGTGCGCACGGTGGACCGCTCCGAACGCATCCGCACCTACAACTTCCCCGAGAACCGGATCACCGATCACCGCATCGGCTTCAAGGCCCACAACCTCGACGCGGTGCTCGACGGTGACATGGACGCCCTGCTCGATGCGCTGGGCACCGCCGACCGGGAGGCCCGGCTCACGGCGGAATGACGCGTGAGCCGGGTACCGGTCCGTTACGGAGCGGGCTCGCCGGGCTCGTCACCCGGGTCGTCGTCCCCGGGCACCTGCGAGATGTCGATGCCGGGAAGCAGGAAGCAGTTCTCGCCCTTCGCGTTCTGATGCGGTCCCCAGACGGCGGACACGACCGTGCCGGGCCCGGTGTCCAGCAGCGCGATCGGGACGTCGCTGCTCTGCGGCGACGCGGTCAACGAGGCGCCCCCGGTCTGCCAGGTGGCCGTGTTGACCCAGTTGAGCTGCCCGTTCTGCGCCTTCTGCTCGCCGACCGCGAAGAACAACCGACCCTCCTCGAGGGCGTCGCTGTCCGTCTCGGTCACGCTGTGGACCGGCGCGACGTAGCTGCAGAGCAGCGGGGTGGGCTGGACGTCGATCGGCGACGCGGACGCGAGTTCGGGCGCCGCGAGGGCGCCGGCGGCGGCGAATGCGACGACGGACGCTGCCCGAACCGTGGATTTCGACTTCGTCACTGGAAGATCCTCTCCGTGGTTCCGTAGTCCTGAGTTCCGTAGTCCAGGTCCGGATCGGACCTTCTCGATCATGCCGCAGACCGAGCCGATGCGTGACCTGTCCGTTTCCGTGGCGTGACCGGCATGGCAGTCTGTACGCCGTGACTCGTCAACCCCTGCGCCTGGCGATCCTCGAAGCGGTGTCGGTGCTCGAGGAAGCCGGTGTCCCCAGTCCGCGTGTGGACGCCGAACTGCTCGCCGCGCACCTGCTCGGCATCGAGCGCACCCGTCTCGGTCTCGTGCCACTCGTCGACCCGGCCATGATCGATGCGTACCGGGCGATGATCGCGCAGCGCGCCAAGCGGATCCCGTTGCAGTACATCACCGGCAGCACGGGGATGGGGGAGATCGACATCGAGGTGGGTCCCGGCGTCTTCGTCCCGCGGCCCGAAACCGAACTGCTGCTGGCCTGGGCGCTGGCGCACCTCGAGGGCCTCCAGGAACATCCGCCGGTCGTGCTCGACCTGTGCACCGGCTCGGGTGCCCTCGCGCTGGCGATCGCGCATGCCCGGCCCGACGCGATCGTGCACGCGGTGGAACTCGAGCCCCACGCCCTCGCCTGGGCACGGCGGAACGCGGAGCGGTGCGCGGCCGCCGGAGACACACCGATCCTCCTGCATCAGGGAGACGTGACGGACCGCAACCTGCTCACCGCCCTCGAGGGCCGGGTCGACGTCGTGGTGTCGAACCCGCCCTACATTCCCGAGGGAACCGACCTTCCGCCCGAGGTGATCGAGCACGATCCGCACACCGCGCTGTTCGGCGGACCGGACGGGATGTCGGTGATCAAGCCGATGGTCGCGAACATCGCCCGCTGGCTGCGCATCGGCGGTGCGGTCGGCATCGAGCACGACGACACCAACGGACCCCTGGTCGCGGAGCTGTTCGCGCAGCGCCGCGTGTTCGGTGAGGTGACCGAGCACCCGGATCTGGCGGGCCGGCCCCGGTTCGTCGTCGCCCGCCGGGTGCCGACCGACGTGGAGGCCCGACGTGCCCGAGCCCAGGGTGAGGCCGGTGTGTGATGCCGGACTCGTTCGCCGCAGTGGAAGGATGAACCCGTGAGCACCGTCTACGACTGCAACAGCCCCGATTCCCGGGCCGCCGGCCTGACGGCCGCCAAGGGCGCGCTGAAGGCAGGCAGGCTCGTCGTCGTCCCCACCGACACGGTGTACGGACTCGCGGCGGACGCCTTCGACAGCGATGCGGTGACCAGCCTGCTGCGTGCCAAGGGCCGGGGCCGGGACATGCCGGTGCCGGTGCTCGTCGGGTCGTGGAACACGATCGACGGTCTGGTGAGCACCGTCCGTCCGCAGGCGCGGGAACTGATCCGCGCATTCTGGCCCGGTGGCCTGAGTCTTGTTGTGCACCAAGCTCCCTCGCTCGCGTGGGACCTGGGGGATACCCGTGGCACCGTGATGCTGCGCATGCCGCTGCACCCCGTGGTGCTCGAGTTGCTGCGCGAGGTGGGCCCCCTGGCGGTGTCGAGCGCGAATGTCTCCGGCCGGCCGCCGGCCACCACGGTGGACGAGGCGCGCGCCCAGCTCGGCGGATCGGCCAGCGTGTACCTCGACGGCGGCCCGGCCGAACACGCCGTCGCCTCCACCATCGTCGACCTGACCGCCGATCGTCCGCGCGTGCTGCGCGAGGGGGCCGTGGCGGTCGAGGACATCGCGGAGGTGCTGGGCGAGGACCCGGCGCAGCTGCGTACCGGCGGGGAGTGACGGCGGGGACCGGACGAAGTGACTGTCGCCGACACGGCATCCCTGGTACTGGCCCAATCGGGCCGCGGCGCCGGCGTGCCCATCCGTGAGCTGCTGCTCGTGCTCCTCACCGCCGCGGTCGTCACCTTCCTCTCGACGGGGGCCGTGCGGATCGCCGCGATCCGGTTCGGCGCCGTCGCGGTACCCCGGGACCGGGACGTGCACGTGCAGCCGACACCGCGCCTGGGCGGCGTCGGAATGTACATCGGCCTGGTGGCGGGCCTGCTGTTCGCCCAGCAACTGCCTGCTCTGACCCGAGGTTTCGAGTACACCCCCGACATGGGGGCGGCGCTGGTGTCGGGCACCATCATCGTGATCGTCGGGATCATCGACGATCGGTGGGGACTCGACGCGCTGACCAAGTTCGTCGGGCAGGTCACGGCGGCGGGGGTGCTCGTCGTCATGGGCGTGAGCTGGATCGTCATCTACGAGCCCTTCGGTGGCAGCACCCTCATCCTCGACCAGTTGCAGGCGGGACTGTTCACCGTCCTGGTCGCGGTGGTGATGATCAACGCGATGAACTTCGTCGACGGCCTCGACGGGCTCGCGGCCGGTCTCGGGCTGATCGCGGCCGTCGCGATCTGTGTGTTCTCCGTCGGACTGCTGCACGATCAGGGCGGGGACGTCGGTGCGTATCCGCCCGCCCTGATCGCCGCGGCCCTCGCAGGGGCCTGCCTGGGCTTCCTACCGCACAACTTCCAGCCGGCCCGGATCTTCATGGGCGACTCCGGGTCGATGCTGATCGGCCTGATGCTGGCGGCGATCTCGACGAGCGCGTCGGGACGCATCCCCTTGGCCGCCTACGGCACCCGCGACCTGCTCGGTCTGCTCTCCCCGCTGATCCTCGTGGGTGCGGTCATGTTCATCCCCATCCTCGACCTGCTGCTGGCGATCGTCCGGCGCACCCGGGCCGGGGTCAGTCCGTTCAGTCCCGACAAGATGCACCTGCACCATCGGCTGCTGCAGATCGGGCACTCGCATCGCCGGGTGGTGCTGCTGATCTACCTGTGGGTCGGGGTGCTCGCCTTCGGCGCCGTCGGTTCCTCGCTGCTCGACCGCCGGGCCGTCGTGCTGCTCGTGGCGGGCGGACTGGTGTTCGCGCTGGTCGTCACGGCGGTGCCGTCGCTGCGTCACGACGACGCCGGCCGTCCCCGGCGGCGGCGGCGCCGCGGACGGGTCCGTTAGGCTTGACTCCCGTGACCTCCCCGGATCAGCCTCTGCCCGCCCTGCCCGACTCCTCCGCGCCGATGCGCGCCGCCGTCCGGTACGGCGTGCTCGGGCTGATCGTGCTGACGGTCGTCGCCACCGTCATCGGTGGCCTCGTCGCCGGCCTGCCGGGGGTGTGGGGTGCGCTGATCGGCGCTGCCGTGGGCGGCGGCTTCATCCTCTTCACCGCGCTCGGCGTGCTGCTCACCGCCCGCCTTCCGGCGACGACGGCGGGTGCGGTGCTGCTGGGCACCTGGCTGCTCAAGCTGATCCTTGCGATCGTGGTGATGATGCTGCTCAGGCCGCTCGACTTCTACGACAAAGGTGCGCTCGTACTCACGATCGTCTTCGCGTTGCTCGTCGTCCTGGGCGCCGAGACCTACGGAGTCTTGTCGCAGCGCGCGCTCTACGTGGAGCCTGCCGGTAGCGCTGAGCAGGGGAACAACGACGAACGGTAGTACCGTCGTTGTCAATGACCTCGCGGTACGGGCACCCGCCTACACAACGTCGTAGAAGTGTTGATAAGGTCGTCCCAAGCGAGTGCGACTGCCTGCGATTCCCGAGGAGTCGAGTGCGGTTGTGTCCTCGCAGGCGGTCGTGTTCGAATGGCCGCCGAGTCGACGAGAGTCGCCGACACCGACAGACGCTGGCCCCGATCGGGAGCCGACAGCAGCTGGCGAATACGCGAGCCGACCTGGTCGACTTGTTGGATCGTCAATGTCCGATCGAACCGCAGACGGCAATGCCTGCGGCCGACTACGGGAGAGAGCGCTGAGCGTCACCACCTTGGCTGCCGGAGAATTCCACGCGCCGTCACTAGCCGATTTCTTCCCCCCAGCAGTTCTGTTCGAAGGCACCCCCTTCGAAATGGACCGCCTGATGCTCATCCGCGTCGTCGTGGCCGTGCTCGTGGCGCTGTTCTTCGCGCTCGCGATGCGCAGCCCGAAGATCGTGCCCCGCGGTGTGCAGAACGTCGCCGAGATCATGATCGACTTCGTGCGGATCAACATCGCCGAGGACATCCTCGGCAAGCAGCAGGGCCGCCGATTCCTTCCGGTTCTCGTGACCATCTTCTTCCTCGTGGTCGGACTCAACCTGACGTCGGTCATCCCGTTCCTGAACATCTCGTCGAACGCGCGTATCGGAATGCCGATCGTGCTGGCGGCCCTCGCCTACGTCGTCTTCAACTACGTGGGCATCAAGAAGTACGGGTTCTTCCGCTACGTCAAGAGCAGCATCGTCGTGCCGAACCTGCCGCCCGCGCTGCACGTGCTGGTCATCCCGATCGAGTTCATCTCGACGTTCCTGCTGCGCCCGTTCACGCTCACCATCCGTCTCATGGCGAACATGCTGGCCGGCCACATCATGCTGGTGCTGTTCTTCAGCGCAACCCAGTTCTTCTTCTTCAGCGCCGACGGCGCGATGAAGATCTTCGGTATCGGCTCGCTGATCGGTGGCATCGCGTTCACCTTCTTCGAGCTGCTGGTGATCGTCCTGCAGGCGTACATCTTCGCGCTGTTGACTGCGGTGTACATCGACCTGGCGCTGCACGCCGAAGAGCACTAGCACGCCGACCGGCACTACCCACACAACACACAGACTGACTCGGTTGCCGATCCCCGGGGCCGAGCCACAAGAAAGGGAATGGAACACCAATGAGCGTTGCGCTTCAGGCAGTTGACGTCCTCGCCCAGACGGAGAGCACCATCAGCGGTCTCGGTGCGGTCGGCTACGGCCTCGCGGCCATCGGCCCCGGCATCGGCATCGGCATCGTCGTCGGCAAGGCGATCGAGGGCATGGCCCGCCAGCCCGAGATGGCCGGCCAGCTGCGCACCACCATGTTCCTCGGTATCGCGTTCACCGAGGCCCTGGCGCTGATCGGTATCGTCGCCGGCTTCATCTTCTGATCTGACGACCATGGCTGACAGCATCCTGTTGCTCGCGGCGGAGGCGGAGGACCAGAATCCTCTGCTCCCTGCGACGTACGACATCGTCTGGTCGCTGGTCGCCCTGATCATCGTCGGGCTCGTCTTCTGGAAGTACGTGCTTCCGCTGTTCCAGAAGGTGCTCGACGAGCGTTCGGAGCTGATCGAAGGCGGCATCAAGAAGGCCGAGGAAGCTCAGGCCGAGGCAAAGGCCGCGCTCGAGCAGTACCGCGCGCAGCTCGCCGAGGCCCGCACCGAGGCGGCGCAGATCCGTGAGGAGGCCCGCGCCCAGGGCCAGCAGATCATCGCGGACATGAAGGCCCAGGCCCAGGAGGAGAGCGACCGCATCGTCGCTGCCGGTCACAACCAGCTGCAGGCCCAGCGCCAGCAGATCGTGACCGAGCTGCGCGGTGACCTCGGCCGCACCGCCGTGGATCTGGCCGAGAAGGTCATCGGGGAGTCCCTCTCCGACGACGTCAGGCGTGCCGGCTCGATCGACCGCTTCCTCAGCGAGCTCGACTCCCTCAGCGCTGACTCTGCATCCCGAAAGTGAGCACCATGTACGCAGCAAGCCGTGAGGCACTCGCTCAGACGCGTTCCGCGCTGCAGGGCGCGTTGGCGTCGAGCACCGCATCCGCTGCCGCGGGTGCCGCAACTGCAGCTGCGGCGCAGGCCGGCTCCGAGCTGTTCTCGGTGGTCGAGGTGCTCGACGATCAGCGCACCCTGCGGAGTGCGCTGGCCGACGCCTCGGCCCCGGCAGCCGGCCGGCAGGCGCTGGCCGAGCGGGTCTTCGGGAGCAAGGTCTCGCCCGTCACCCTCGCGACCCTGAAGGAGGCGGCAGGGCAGGACTGGTCGACCCAGTCCGACCTGACCAACTCCCTCGTTCAGCTGGGTCGCGAAGCCCTCCTGACGGCAGCGGCCGACCAGAATCAGCTCGACACCGTCGAGGACGAGCTGTTCCGGCTCGGTCGCATCGTGGCCGGCAACGCCGAACTCGAACAGGCCCTCTCCGATCGCACCAAGCCGCTGGCGGCCAAGCGCGAGTTCCTCTCGCGGCTGCTCTACGGCAAGTCCACCGCGATCACCGAGGCCCTGGCCGTGCAGGCCGTCGGACGGCTGAAGGACAAGGCCCCGGCCGATGCGTTCGACGAACTGTCGAACCTCGCCGCCACCCAGCGGGACCGCGCCGTCGCCCACGTGCGCAGTGCGGCACCCCTCAGCGCGGCGCAGACCGAACGGCTCACCGGTATCCTGACCAGAACGTACGGCAAGCCGGTCACGGTGCACGTCGAGGTGGTTCCCGAGCTTCTCAGTGGATTGGTCGTCCGGGTGGGCGACGAGGTCATCGACGGCACCGCCGCGGGTCGACTCGCCGCAGTGCGCAAGAGCCTCACGTAGTCCACTACCGAACACACACACATTGCGATCTTTTCGAAGACCAGATACCGAGAGCAGGAAGAACATGGCGGAGCTGACGATCTCCTCCGACGAGATCCGTAGCGCGATCGACAACTACACCGCGAGCTACTCCCCGGAGGCCTCCCGCGAGGAGGTCGGCGTGGTCGCCGACACCAGTGACGGCATCGCGCACATCAGCGGTCTGCCGTCGGCGATGGCCAACGAGCTGCTGGAGTTCCCCGGCGGTGTGCTGGGCGTGGCCCTGAACCTCGACGCCACCGAGATCGGTGCCGTCATCCTCGGCGACTACCAGGACCTCGAAGAGGGCCAGGAAGTCAAGCGCACCGGCGACGTTCTGTCGGTGCCGGTCGGCGACGGCTACCTCGGCCGCGTCGTGAACCCCCTGGGTCAGCCGATCGACGGCCTCGGCGACATCGAGGCGACCGAGAACCGGGCACTGGAGCTGCAGGCCGCGACCGTGCTGCAGCGTCAGCCGGTCGAGGAGCCGCTGCAGACCGGCATCAAGGCCATCGACGCGATGACCCCGATCGGCCGCGGCCAGCGCCAGCTGGTCATCGGTGACCGCAAGACGGGCAAGACCGCCGTCTGCGTCGACGCGATCCTGAACCAGAAGGCCAACTGGGCCACCGGCGACCCGAAGCAGCAGGTCCGCTGCATCTACGTCGCGATCGGCCAGAAGGGCTCCACCATCGCGGGCGTCAAGGCTGCCCTCGAGGAGCACGGCGCGATGGAGTACACCACCATCGTCGCGGCCCCCGCGTCCGACTCCGCCGGCTTCAAGTGGCTCGCCCCCTACACCGGTTCGGCCATCGGCCAGCACTGGATGTACCAGGGCAAGCACGTGCTCATCGTGTTCGACGACCTCACCAAGCAGGCCGAGGCGTACCGCGCGATCTCCCTGCTGCTGCGCCGCCCGCCGGGACGTGAGGCCTACCCGGGCGACGTGTTCTACCTGCACTCGCGTCTGCTGGAGCGCTCGGCCAAGCTGTCCGACGAGCTCGGCGGCGGTTCGCTGACCGCCCTGCCGATCATCGAGACCAAGGCCAACGACGTCTCGGCCTACATTCCGACCAACGTCATCTCCATCACCGACGGCCAGGTCTTCCTCGAGTCCGACCTGTTCAACAAGGGCATCCGTCCTGCCATCAACGTCGGTATCTCGGTTTCCCGAGTCGGTGGCGCCGCGCAGACCAAGGGCATGAAGAAGGTCTCCGGTTCGCTGCGTCTGGAGCTTGCGCAGTTCCGCGAGCTCGAAGCGTTCGCCGCCTTCGCCTCCGACCTCGACGCGGCCTCGAAGGCGCAGCTCGAGCGCGGTCAGCGTCTGGTCGAGCTCCTCAAGCAGGACCAGTACGCCCCGGTCGCCGTCGAGGACCAGATCGTGTCGATCTACCTCGCCGGCCAGGGTGTCTACGACTCGGTGCCCGTCGGTGACGTGCGCCGCTTCGAGACCGAGCTGCTCGAGGACCTGCACCACAGCGCGTCGGGTGTCTACGAGCAGATCGCCGGCGGCAAGGCGCTGACCGACGACTCCGCCTCCGCGCTGCTCGCCGCGACCAACAAGTTCAAGGAGGGCTTCATCGCCTCCGACGGAACCCGCGTCGTGAACGAGGCCGAGGCCGAGGCCCTGGGCGCCGACGAGGTCGAGCAGGAGCAGGTTTCCGTCAAGCGCACCACTGTTCGCAAGTGAGCGTGGAGACCATGACCCAGCGTCCTGTGAAGGGAGTGTGATCGACGAATGGCAAGCCTGCGCGAGCTCCGTTCGCGGATCAAGTCGGTCAACTCGACCAAGAAGATCACCAAGGCGCAGGAGCTGATCGCGACGTCGCGGATCACGAAGGCTCAGGCCCGAGTGGCAGCATCCAAGCCGTACGCCGAGGAGATCACCAAGGTGCTCTCCGAGCTGGCGAGTGCGTCCGCGTCGCTGGATCACCCCCTGCTCAACGAGCGGCCCAACCCGAGGCGTGCTGCGGTCCTGGTCGTCACCAGCGACCGCGGCATGGCCGGTGGCTACAACGCCAACGTCCTCAAGGAGGCCGAGGAGCTGCGTCAGCTGCTGGTCAGCGAGGGCAAGGAACCGGTGCTCTACGTGCTCGGTGCCAAGGGCCTGAGCTACTACACCTTCCGCGGCCGGCAGGTCGCGGGGGCGTGGACCGGGTTCTCGCAGGAGCCGCGCTACACCGATGCGGCCAAGGCGAGCCGTCACCTGGTGGAACTGTTCATGGCCGGCTCCGGCAACGAGGTTCCCGCACCGAACGGTGAGGGCACGATCGAGGGCGTCGACGAACTGCACATCGTCTACACCCGCTTCGTCTCGATGCTGACCCAGTCCCCCGAGGTGCGCCGCATGGCGCCGCTCGAGGTGACCGTCACCGAGGACGAGATCGACCTCGGCGAGGACATGCTCACCGACGGCCGGCACGTCGGCAGCAACGGCGGTCCGCGGCCCGGCTACAACTTCGAGCCGGAGGCCTCGACGCTGCTCGCGGCCCTGCTGCCGAAGTACATCAGCACCCGGATCTTCGCGTCGCTGCTCGATGCCGCGGCGTCGGAGTCGGCCGCTCGGCGTACCGCCATGAAGGCGGCCACCGACAACGCCACGGAACTGGTGAACACCCTCAGCCGCCAGGCCAACCAGGCCCGCCAGGCCCAGATCACCCAGGAAATCAGCGAGATCGTCGGCGGTGCCAACGCGCTCGCCTCGAGTGCAGGAAGTGACTAAGCACATGACCGCAGCAGCAACCGATAACTACGGGGCGGGGGCGGCCTCGGCCACTGCCGGCCGCGTCGTTCGGGTCATCGGGCCCGTCGTGGACGTCGAGTTCCCGCGTGGTGCCGTTCCCGATCTGTTCAACGCCCTGCACGCAGAGGTCACTCTGCCGTCCGTGGCGAAGACCCTGACCTTCGAGGTCGCGCAGCACCTGGGTGACAACCTGGTGCGCACGATCTCCATGCAGCCCACCGACGGCCTGGTGCGTGGCACCTCGGTCGTCGACACGGGCCGCCCGATCTCGGTGCCGGTCGGCGACGTCGTCAAGGGCCACGTGTTCAACGCCCTCGGTGACTGCCTGGACGCCCCGGGCACCGGCCGCGACGGTGAGCAGTGGGGCATCCACCGCAAGCCGCCGGCCTTCGACCAGCTCGAGGGCAAGACCGAGATCCTCGAGACCGGCATCAAGGTCATCGACCTGCTGACCCCGTACGTCAAGGGCGGCAAGATCGGTCTGTTCGGTGGTGCCGGTGTCGGCAAGACCGTTCTGATCCAGGAGATGATCACCCGTATCGCGCGTGAGTTCTCCGGCACGTCGGTGTTTGCCGGCGTCGGCGAGCGCACCCGTGAGGGCACCGACCTCCACCTCGAGATGGAGGAGATGGGCGTCCTCCAGGACACCGCCCTCGTCTTCGGCCAGATGGACGAGCCGCCGGGAACGCGTATGCGCGTCGCCTTGTCCGCGCTGACCATGGCGGAGTACTTCCGCGATGTCCAGGGCCAGGACGTGCTGCTGTTCATCGACAACATCTTCCGCTTCACGCAGGCCGGCTCCGAGGTCTCGACCCTGCTCGGCCGCATGCCGTCGGCCGTGGGTTACCAGCCGACCCTCGCGGACGAGATGGGTGAGCTCCAGGAGCGCATCACCTCGACCCGTGGACGTTCGATCACCTCGCTGCAGGCGATCTACGTGCCCGCCGACGACTACACCGACCCGGCGCCGGCCACGACGTTCGCGCACCTCGATGCGACCACTGAGCTCTCGCGTCCGATCTCGCAGATGGGTATCTACCCCGCTGTGGACCCGCTGACGTCGACCTCGCGCATCCTCGAGCCCGGCATCGTCGGTGCCGAGCACTTCCGGGTCGCGAACGAGGTCAAGCGGATCCTGCAGAAGTACAAGGAACTGCAGGACATCATCGCCATCCTCGGTATGGACGAGCTCTCCGAGGAGGACAAGGTCCTCGTCGGCCGCGCCCGTCGCCTGCAGAAGTTCCTCGGCCAGAACTTCATCGTCGCCGAGAAGTTCACCGGCGAGCCCGGCTCCGTGGTGCCGCTTCGCGACACCATCGAGGCGTTCGACCGCGTCACCAAGGGTGAATTCGACCACCTGCCCGAGCAGGCGTTCAACAGCTGCGGTGGACTCGACGACGTCGAGGCCGCCGCCAAGAAGATCGCCGGGAAGTAGTCCGCGATGGCTGAAATGACCGTGGACCTCGTTGCCGTCGAGGAGCGCCTCTGGTCGGGTACCGCCCGGCTGGTCAGCGCCCAGACGACCGAGGGTGAGATCGGTGTCATGCCGGGCCACGAGCCGGTCCTCGGCCAGCTCGTGGAAGGCGGTGTC
This sequence comes from Rhodococcus sp. NS-SX18, assembly GCF_057367935.1. Taxonomy (NCBI): domain Bacteria; kingdom Bacillati; phylum Actinomycetota; class Actinomycetes; order Mycobacteriales; family Nocardiaceae; genus Rhodococcus; species Rhodococcus sp. NS-SX18. The sequence goes on from NZ_CM170633.1 coordinate 1,949,837, forward strand.
GTCTCCATCACCACCGCCGACGGCGAGCGGGTCGTCGCGGCCGTGCACGGCGGTTTCCTCTCGGTGACCGCCACGACGGTGACGATCCTCGCGGAGGCTGCGGAGCTGACGGAGAACATCGACGTCGAGTCCGCGCGCGCCGTCCTGAGCGACAGCCAGGACGAGGCCGAGATCGCGGCGGCCCGGGGCCGACTCCGGGCCGTCGAGCGGGCCTGACGGATACGACAAGCCGCGACGGAGCCGACGAGCAGTGTCAGTTGGAATGATCGTTCTCATCGTTCTGGTGATACTGCTCGCGGTTGCCGTCGCGGCTTTTCTGTATCGGCTCCTCACCCTGCGGAGCGGGGGCACCGCAGCGATACTGCGTCGGCTGCCCAACGGCGCCGGCGCCGGATGGCGGCACGGCGTCATCCGTTACGGCGAGCGTTCGCTCGTCTTCTACAAGCTCTCGAGCCTGCGTCCGGGTCCGGACTCGCGGCTGGCCCGGCAGGGCGTCGAGGTACGCAACCGTCGTGCGCCCGAGGGCAGCGAGCACGACATCATGACCGAGGACATTGTGATCCTCGAAGTCCAGGACGGCGCAAGCAGTTTCGAGATTGCGCTCGACAGCGGCGCACTGACCGCCTTCCTGTCCTGGATCGAATCCCGTCCGTCGGACCGTTCCGTGCGCGGTCGGCCGAACTGACGTCCGGCCGACCGTCCTTCACGCGCCCGCGCCCGGCTTCCAGAGCACATCTCCGTCCGGGTTCGCGACCCGACCGAGGATGAAGAGCAGATCCGACAGCCGGTTGAGGTACTTCGCCGGCAGCACATTCGTATCGTCCGGATGAGCGGCCACCGCCGCCCAGGCCGAGCGCTCCGCCCGCCGTGCCACCGTCCGCGCCGTGTGCAGCTGGGCCGCCAATACGGTGCCGCCGGGAAGTATGAAGGAATCGAGCGGCGCCAGACCCTCGTTGAACTCGTCGCACCAGCGTTCGAGCCGATCGATGTACGCCTGGGTGATCCGCAGCGGCGGATACTTCGGCTCGGGTACCACCGGGGTCGACAGGTCTGCTCCGGCGTCGAACAGGTCGTTCTGGATCTGGCGCAGGACAGGTGCGATCCGCTCCGGTACGTCGGCCGAGGCCAGCGCCACACCGAGCGCCGCGTTCGTCTCGTCGCAGTCCGCGTACGCGATCAGTCTCGGGTCGTTCTTCGATACCCGGGAGAAGTCGCTGAGGCCCGTCGTACCGTCGTCGCCGGTGCGGGTGTAGATCCGTGTGAGGTGGACAGCCATGCAGGTCACGGTACCGCTCCCGTATTCCCGCAGTGTGGTCGATAGGCTGTGGCGTTGTGAGTGATCGCTTTCTTGTCTCCGGTGGTAACCGGCTTGTCGGTGAGGTCGTCGTCGGGGGCGCCAAGAACAGCGTGCTCAAGCTGATGGCAGCCGCCCTCTTGGCGGAGGGGACGAGCGTCATCACCAATTGCCCGGACATCCTCGACGTCCCGCTGATGGCCGAGGTCCTGCGCGGGCTCGGGTGCGAGGTCGAGCTCGAGGGCGACGAGGCGCGCATCACGACACCCGCACAGCCGAAGTACCAGGCCGATTTCGCCGCCGTCCGGCAGTTCCGGGCGTCGGTGTGTGTCCTCGGACCGTTGGTGGCCCGATGCCGCAAGGCCGTCGTCGCGCTGCCGGGCGGAGATGCGATCGGTTCACGCCCACTCGACATGCACCAGACGGGGCTCCGACTGCTGGGGGCGCACAGCACCATCGAGCACGGCTGCGTGGTGGCCGAGGCCGACGCCCTGCACGGCAATGCGATCCGGCTGGCGTTTCCGTCGGTCGGGGCCACCGAGAACATCCTGATGGCCGCCGTCCTGGCGAACGGCGAGACCACGATCGACAATGCGGCCCGGGAGCCGGAGATCGTGGACCTGTGCAACATGCTCGTTCAGATGGGTGCCCGCATCTCCGGGGCCGGCACCTCGACACTGACGATCACGGGCGTTTCGCGTCTCGAACCCACCACCCACCGTGTCATCGGCGATCGCATCGTCGCGGCGACATGGGGGATCGCGGCGGCGATGACGCGCGGTGACGTGCGCGTGCGGGGCATCAACCCGAAGCACCTGAGCCTTGTGCTCGACAAGCTCCGCTCCGCCGGAGCGGAGGTGACGCCTGAAGTCGACGGATTCCGGGTCGTCCAGCACGACCGTCCCCGAGCGGTCAACTTCGCGACCCTGCCGTATCCCGGATTCCCCACCGACCTCCAGCCCATGGCGATCGGTCTCGCGGCAGTCGCCGACGGAACGTCGATGATCACGGAGAACGTCTTCGAGGCGCGGTTCCGGTTCGTCGAGGAGATGATCCGCCTCGGCGCCGATGCGCGTACCGACGGACATCACGCCGTGGTCCGCGGAGTCGAGGAGTTGTCGAGCGCGCCGGTGTGGTCCTCCGACATCCGAGCCGGCGCCGGACTGGTTTTGGCCGGACTGTGTGCCGACGGCGTGACCGAGGTGCACGACGTGTACCACATCGATCGCGGCTACCCGAGGTTCGTGGAGATCATCGAAGAACTCGGTGGCGTCATCGAACGGGTGAACTCCGAGTCCTGAGGCCGTTCCTTGAAAGCGCATGTGCGGCAGGGATTTTCGGGTACCGCGGCTGAGCGGACGCTGTTTCGGTCCCAAGTGTGCCGCGCATCACGAGGGACGGATGACGCGACGACGGGGCCGACGACGCCCGGCCACCTGGGAAAACAGCCCGACATACGGGCTTGACCAGCGGATTTGGCGTCCTGTTGTTCCTCCCGTAACTTATTGCAGGTCAGAGCGACACGGACACCGACCCGGCCCGCAGGGGCTCGGGACAACGAGGTTGGACGCAGGCGCCTGATTGTTCGGTTCGGGATCTTCTGGTAGGGTTCTGGGCCGTTGCTGATCCCACCGAGTGCGTCGGGTTTGTGCCCGTCGGGTGGTGTGGGTAGGCTGGAACGGTTGCCCCGGAGCGCCGCGGACGTTGGTTCGCGGGGTGATGGTGTGTGCGTGTTCTTTGAGAACTCAACAGTGTGCCGATGAATGTCAGTGCCAAATATTTTTGGTGCGGCCGCCCCACAGTCTTGTGGGGTGGTTGTTGCTGGACATCGCATTCTTCCGTCTGTGATGGTCCAGTGTTTTTGCTAGTTTGAGTTTTTTGCTAGTGATTCGGCTCTACGCTTATGGCTGATCAGCCCTTCGGGGTTTGGTTGAGAGTCTTCAACGGAGAGTTTGATCCTGGCTCAGGACGAACGCTGGCGGCGTGCTTAACACATGCAAGTCGAACGATGAAGCCCAGCTTGCTGGGTGGATTAGTGGCGAACGGGTGAGTAACACGTGGGTGATCTGCCCTGCACTTCGGGATAAGCCTGGGAAACTGGGTCTAATACCGGATAGGACCTTCTGCCGCATGGTGGGGGGTGGAAAGGTTTTCCGGTGCAGGATGGGCCCGCGGCCTATCAGCTTGTTGGTGGGGTAACGGCCCACCAAGGCGACGACGGGTAGCCGGCCTGAGAGGGCGACCGGCCACACTGGGACTGAGACACGGCCCAGACTCCTACGGGAGGCAGCAGTGGGGAATATTGCACAATGGGCGCAAGCCTGATGCAGCGACGCCGCGTGAGGGATGACGGCCTTCGGGTTGTAAACCTCTTTCAGTACCGACGAAGCGCAAGTGACGGTAGGTACAGAAGAAGCACCGGCCAACTACGTGCCAGCAGCCGCGGTAATACGTAGGGTGCGAGCGTTGTCCGGAATTACTGGGCGTAAAGAGCTCGTAGGCGGTTTGTCGCGTCGTCTGTGAAAACCCGCAGCTCAACTGCGGGCTTGCAGGCGATACGGGCAGACTTGAGTACTGCAGGGGAGACTGGAATTCCTGGTGTAGCGGTGAAATGCGCAGATATCAGGAGGAACACCGGTGGCGAAGGCGGGTCTCTGGGCAGTAACTGACGCTGAGGAGCGAAAGCGTGGGTAGCGAACAGGATTAGATACCCTGGTAGTCCACGCCGTAAACGGTGGGCGCTAGGTGTGGGTTTCCTTCCACGGGATCCGTGCCGTAGCTAACGCATTAAGCGCCCCGCCTGGGGAGTACGGCCGCAAGGCTAAAACTCAAAGGAATTGACGGGGGCCCGCACAAGCGGCGGAGCATGTGGATTAATTCGATGCAACGCGAAGAACCTTACCTGGGTTTGACATACACCGGACCGCCCCAGAGATGGGGTTTCCCTTGTGGTCGGTGTACAGGTGGTGCATGGCTGTCGTCAGCTCGTGTCGTGAGATGTTGGGTTAAGTCCCGCAACGAGCGCAACCCTTGTCCTGTGTTGCCAGCAAGTAAAGTTGGGGACTCGCAGGAGACTGCCGGGGTCAACTCGGAGGAAGGTGGGGACGACGTCAAGTCATCATGCCCCTTATGTCCAGGGCTTCACACATGCTACAATGGCCGGTACAGAGGGCTGCGATACCGCGAGGTGGAGCGAATCCCTTAAAGCCGGTCTCAGTTCGGATCGGGGTCTGCAACTCGACCCCGTGAAGTCGGAGTCGCTAGTAATCGCAGATCAGCAACGCTGCGGTGAATACGTTCCCGGGCCTTGTACACACCGCCCGTCACGTCATGAAAGTCGGTAACACCCGAAGCCGGTGGCCTAACCCCTCGTGGGAGGGAGCCGTCGAAGGTGGGATCGGCGATTGGGACGAAGTCGTAACAAGGTAGCCGTACCGGAAGGTGCGGCTGGATCACCTCCTTTCTAAGGAGCAACTCCTCGTGCACCCCGAACAGTCGGGGACGGTAAACGCACGCAGGCAGAGCCACTTCGGATTCACACGTAATCCGGTGGTGCTCACGGGTGGAACGCTGACAAGTACTTCTCATCGATTCTTCTCCATGCAGAAGAATCCGGGAGGTTATATCGGTGCACTGTTGGGTCCTGAGAGAACACGCAATGTGTTTTGTCAGCGACGATGACCGGGAACGGGAAGGGTGTTCTTTCTCCAGTATCGGTTGTTGTGTGTTGTTTGAGAACTGCACAGTGGACGCGAGCATCTTTGTTGTAAGTGTTTATGAGCGTACGGTGGATGCCTTGGCACCAGGAGCCGATGAAGGACGTGGGAGGCTGCGATATGCCTCGGGGAGCTGTCAACCGAGCTGTGATCCGAGGATTTCCGAATGGGGAAACCCAGCACGAGTGATGTCGTGTTACCCGCGCCTGAATATATAGGGCGTGTGGAGGGAACGTGGGGAAGTGAAACATCTCAGTACCCACAGGAAGAGAAAACAACATGTGATTCCGTGAGTAGTGGCGAGCGAAAGCGGAAGAGGCTAAACCGCGGGTGTGTGAGAGCTGGCAGGCGTTGCATCCGTGGGGTCGTGGGGCCCTTCTTCCCATCACTGTCATGGTGGGCGAGAGTAAGAAACCGGTGTGTTAGTCGAAGTGGTCTGGAACGGCCTGTCGTAGAGGGTGAGAATCCCGTAGACGAAAACACGCCGGCTCTCGTGGAGGGTACCCGAGTAGCAGCGGGCCCGTGAAATCTGCTGTGAATCCGTCGGGACCACCCGATAAGCCTGAATACTCCCTGGTGACCGATAGCGGACTAGTACCGTGAGGGAAAGGTGAAAAGTACCCCGGGAGGGGAGTGAAATAGTACCTGAAACCGTGCGCTTACAATCCGTCGGAGCCTTCGAGCAGTTTGGTCTGCTGGGGGTGACGGCGTGCCTTTTGAAGAATGAGCCTGCGAGTTAGTGGCATGTCGCGAGGTTAACCCGTGTGGGGTAGTCGTAGCGAAAGCGAGTCCGAACAGGGCGTATCAGTGGCATGTTCTAGACCCGAAGCGGAGTGATCTACCCATGGCCAGGGTGAAGCGACGGTAAGACGTCGTGGAGGCCCGAACCCACTTAGGTTGAAAACTGAGGGGATGAGCTGTGGGTAGGGGTGAAAGGCCAATCAAACTCCGTGATAGCTGGTTCTCCCCGAAATGCATTTAGGTGCAGCGTCGCGTGTTTCTCACCGGAGGTAGAGCTACTGGATGGTCTAGGGGGCCCACAAGCTTACCGAAATCAGCCAAACTCCGAATGCCGGTGAGTGAGAGCGCGGCAGTGAGACTGCGGGGGATAAGCTTCGTAGTCGAGAGGGAAACAGCCCAGATCGCCGGCTAAGGCCCCTAAGCGTGTACTAAGTGGAAAAGGATGTGGGATCGCTGAGACAACCAGGAGGTTGGCTTAGAAGCAGCCACCCTTGAAAGAGTGCGTAATAGCTCACTGGTCAAGTGGTTCTGCGCCGACAATGTAGCGGGGCTCAAGTACACCGCCGAAGCCGCGGCACTCACACAACACCCACTCGTTCCTGCGGGGACGGGTGCAGTGGTGTGGGTGGGTAGGGGAGCGTCGTGCCGCCGGGGAAGCGCCGGAGTGATCCAGGTGTGGAGGCGGCGCGAGTGAGAATGCAGGCATGAGTAGCGAAAGACGAGTGAGAAACTCGTCCGCCGAATGACCAAGGGTTCCTGGGCCAGGTTAATCCGCCCAGGGTGAGTCGGGACCTAAGGCGAGGCCGACAGGCGTAGTCGATGGACAACGGGTTGATATTCCCGTACCCGTGTGAACGCGCCCCTGGTGAATCAGTGATGCTAACCGTCCTGAAGCCGGCCGGTTCCTTCGGGAATCGGTTGTGTGGATGCACGGGACCCGATCTGGTAGTAGCCAAGCGATGGGGTGACGCAGGAAGGTAGTGGGGCCGGTCAGTGGTTGTACCGGTGTAAGCCTGTAGGGCGTGACATAGGCAAATCCGTGTCACATCAAGCCTGAGAGGTGATGCGTAGCCGAATGAGGCGAATTCCATGATCCTATGCTGCCGAGAAAAGCCTCTAGCGAGCTTTCACACGGCCCGTACCCCAAACCGACACAGGTGGTCAGGTAGAGAATACCGAGGCGATCGAGAGAACTGTGGTTAAGGAACTCGGCAAAATGCCCCCGTAACTTCGGGAGAAGGGGGACCACGCCCGGTGAAGACCTTCGCGGTCGGAGCTGGGGGTGGTCGCAGAGACCAGAGAGAAGCGACTGTTTACTAAAAACACAGGTCCGTGCGAAGTCGTAAGACGAGGTATACGGACTGACGCCTGCCCGGTGCTGGAAGGTTAAGAGGACCGGTCAGCGGAGTTCACTCCGCGAAGCTGAGAATTTAAGCCCCAGTAAACGGCGGTGGTAACTATAACCATCCTAAGGTAGCGAAATTCCTTGTCGGGTAAGTTCCGACCTGCACGAATGGCGTAACGACTTCTCTGCTGTCTCAACCACAGACTCGGCGAAATTGCATTACGAGTAAAGATGCTCGTTACGCGCGGCAGGACGAAAAGACCCCGGGACCTTCACTACAGCTTGGTATTGGTGTTCGGTTCGGTTTGTGTAGGATAGGTGGGAGACTGGGAAGCCCGCACGCCAGTGTGGGTGGAGTCGTTGTTGAAATACCACTCTGATCGTATTGGACCTCTAACCTCGGACCCTGATCGGGTTCAGGGACAGTGCCTGGTGGGTAGTTTAACTGGGGCGGTTGCCTCCCAAAATGTAACGGAGGCGCCCAAAGGTTCCCTCAGCCTGGTTGGCAATCAGGTGGCGAGTGCAAGTGCACAAGGGAGCTTGACTGTGAGACCGACAGGTCGAGCAGGGACGAAAGTCGGGACTAGTGATCCGGCACCGGCATGTGGAAGCGGTGTCGCTCAACGGATAAAAGGTACCCCGGGGATAACAGGCTGATCTTCCCCAAGAGTCCATATCGACGGGATGGTTTGGCACCTCGATGTCGGCTCGTCGCATCCTGGGGCTGGAGTAGGTCCCAAGGGTTGGGCTGTTCGCCCATTAAAGCGGCACGCGAGCTGGGTTTAGAACGTCGTGAGACAGTTCGGTCTCTATCCGCCGCGCGCGTTAGAAACTTGAGGAAGGCTGTCCCTAGTACGAGAGGACCGGGACGGACGAACCTCTGGTGTGCCAGTTGTCCCGCCAGGGGCACGGCTGGTTGGCTACGTTCGGAAGGGATAACCGCTGAAAGCATCTAAGCGGGAAGCCTGTTCCAAGATGAGGTTTCTCACCCCCTCGAGGGGGTAAGGCCCCCGGCAGACCACCGGGTTGATAGGCCGGAACTGGAAGTGCGGCAACGCATGCAGGTGACCGGTACTAATAGGCCGAGGACTTACCACGAAGAAGCTACGCGTCCACTGTGCGGTATCTGAAACAGCACACTCGATTCACACGCTTTCCGTGAATCGAGTGAGGGCGAAGCCCCCCAGAAAGGGGGGAACAGCGTTCACTCGATCATTCACGAGCGAAGCGAGTGAGTGTGTGTCGTTTCGCAGAGTTACGGCGGCCATAGCGACAGGGAAACGCCCGGTCCCATTCCGAACCCGGAAGCTAAGCCTGTCTGCGCCGATGGTACTGCACCCGACAGGGTGTGGGAGAGTAGGACACCGCCGAACACCCGTTACCGGAAGCCCCCCGACACTGTCGGGGGGCTTCCGGCATTTCCGGGTCTGTCCGTTGTCTCGACGGACCCTACTCGACCGACCCTGTCGGTGCCGGCGGTATCACTCCGCCGCCGGCACCGCGAGGCGGGTGACTTCCGACCGTCCGCGCAAGGTCACTTCGCCTTGCGGCGACCACCTCGTGCGCTCGTGTTCGGCGGCCGCCCGAACCGCCCGGGACGAGGCGACGACGTGGCCGGGGATCGTCTTGGCCAGATCCGAGAGTCGCGCAGCCTCGTTCACCGGGTCACCGATGACCGTGTACTCGAATCTCTCGTGAGCCCCTACGTTTCCGGCCACCGCGAGTCCGGCTGCGACCCCGATACCGGCCTCGCACTCGGGGACGTCGGTGCGCAGTCGCCGTGCCATCGTCCGGGCTGCCGCGAGGGCGTTGCCTGCGGGATCGTCCATTGCCACCGGTGCACCGAAGATTGCCAGGGCCGCGTCGCCCTCGAACTTGTTGACGAAGCCCCCGGCCCGGTGGACCTCCTCGACTACGACCTCGAAGAAGCGGTTGAGCAACTGTACGACCTCGGTCGGCGGACGATCCGCCGCCATCGCCGTCGAACCGATGATGTCGATGAACAGCACCGCGACATCACGTTCTTCGCCGCCGAGGCGCGGTGACGACGCCAGCGCCGCCCGGGCGACGTCCTGACCGACGTGCCGACCGAAGACATCGCGGATCCGCTCGCGCTCGCGCAGGCCGTCGACCATGCGATTGAATCCGGCCTGCAGCTCTCCGAGTTCCGTCCCGTCGTAGACGACGACCTCCGCATCGAGGTCACCCCGCTCGATACGGGCCATGCCGGCCCGCACGGACTCGATCGGCGCGACGCTCCTCCGGGCGGTGAGGAACATGAGCAGCGATCCCAGCACCAACGCCAGTCCGCCGATCGTCAGGATTGTCACCGCGAAGCGTACGGGCGACACGGGACGGACGAAGCTGAAGACCGCGACGAGCATCAATCCGATGACGGGAACGGCGCTGCCCAGCACCCACGCCACCATGATGCGTCCGCTGGTACCGGTGAGGCGGCGCCGCGGGGTCGCGCCGGCCTCGAGGGCCCGGGCCGCGATCGGCCGCAGTGCGAACTCGCTGAAGAGGAAGACGAAACCGCACACCGTCAGTCCCGCGAGAGCGATGGTGAATGCGACCTTCGGGATGGTGCGCGGATCGAGCACCCCGAAGGCGGTCGCGAACAGCACCAGCCCCAGGACCCAGAACGCGCCCTGCTGGGCGGTGAGCCGCATCGGCAACCGCATGGTGGCGCGACGTTCCTCCGGTGTGGGATCCCGGTCCTCGAGGATCCAGCGCAGTTGCGCGAGCCCACGCCGCGTCCCGACGATCGTTCCCAGGACGATCGCCCCCACGACGTAGACCGGCGCGACGACACCGGTGACGACGACGAACTCCGGGCGCAGCACCGAGGGACCCGGGATGACGACATTGATCAGCACCGCCGTGATCGCGGCTCCCGCGATGTTCGTGCCGAGCAACAGCAGGGTGAGCAACGTCTGCACGCGAACCCGTTGGCGCTGGACGGATTCCGCGGGTGCGCCGAGCAGCGGCGAGCCGAGTGGCGAGATGCGGCGAGTGCGAGGCATGGTCGTTCGAGAGTAGTCCGGGGCGATCCTCTAGGGTGGCAACGTGCGCCTTGTGATTGCCCGCTGTCGAGTCGACTACATCGGACGTCTGACGGCACACCTGCCGATGGCGCGTCGGCTGCTCCTGGTCAAAGCCGACGGATCGGTCAGTGTGCATGCCGACGACCGCGCCTACAAGCCCCTGAACTGGATGAGTCCGCCGTGTCGGCTGGTCGAGGAGTCTGCGGAGGAGGCGCACGCTCTGTGGGTGGTGACGAACAAGGCGGGTGAGCAACTGCGCATCACCATCGAGGAGATCGAGCACGATTCCAGCCACGAACTGGGCGTGGATCCCGGCCTGATCAAGGACGGGGTGGAGGCGCACCTGCAGGAACTGCTGGCCGAGCACGTCGAAACCCTCGGGCGCGGCTACACCCTCGTCCGGCGTGAGTACCCGACGGCCATCGGCCCGGTGGATCTGCTGTGCCGGGACGCGGACGGCGGCACGGTAGCCGTCGAGATCAAGCGACGCGGCGAGATCGACGGCGTCGAACAGCTCACGCGCTACCTCGAGCTGCTCAACCGGGACCCGCTGCTCGCCCCGGTCAGCGGAGTCTTCGCGGCACAACAGATCAAGCCGCAGGCCAAGACCCTGGCGACCGACCGCGGCATCCGCTGCCTCGTACTCGACTACGAGGCGCTGCGCGGCACCGAGAGCAACGAGTTCCGGCTGTTCTGAGATGCCTCGCCGCAACACCCCCCGATCACAGCGCAGGCGCCGGCCCGAGACCGGCACGTCGACGTTCTCCGGGGCGACGTCCCGTACCGAATCGGGCCCGTCGGGTGCGGAATCCGAGCGCTACACCGTGCGCACTGTCCCTGGCTCGCGAGCCACGAAGGCCTACCGGTGCCCCGGATGCGATCACGAGATCGCGCCGGGAACGCCGCATGTGGTCGCCTGGCCCACCGACGACATAGGGGGAGCAGACGAACGCCGGCACTGGCACAACGGCTGCTGGGCCGGCCGCGGGACCCGCGGCCCGACCCGTCGTTGGTCCTGACGGCTCGCCGTCGTTGGTCCTGACGGCGACTCAGTCGTGGTCCTGACGGCGACTCAGTTGCGGACCTTGCTGGCCACCGCGGGTGACCGGCCGAGCCGGTCGGTTGCAGGTGCTTGTGCTTCGTTGCCGGTTCGCTTCTCCTGCTCGCCCGCGCCGCTCTTCCGGCCGCTGTCCTCGGACGTGCCGCCCGCCGGTAGTTCCTTGGTGGCCGGTTCCTTCTCGGATTCTTCGGTGGCGATCTCCGTGGTCGCCTCGGTGTCGCCGTCGGTGGTGGATGTGTCCCGGTCGCGGTCGAGCAGCTCACCCTCGCGCGTCACAGCCGCCAGCATCGACGGCACCGCCTCGAGCTGACCGCGCACCCCGTCCAGCTGGCTGAGGATGCGGCCACGCAGCACCCGCAGCTCCTCGGTCAGATCGCGAGCGTTGGCGACCTTCCGTTCGGACTGTTCGGTGGCGATCTCGAGCCGGCGCGCCGCCTCGCGTGAGGCGATCTCGAGACGCTGTTCGGCCTCGGCCTTGCTGGATCGTTCGAGTTCGTCGAGAGCGCCGAGGACCTTGCTGCGGCGCTCGCTCATGGCGATCTCGAAATCCTGCTGAACCTGGTCCCGCTTGGCCTCCGCCTCCGCCGCGAGACGATCGCGCTCGGCTTCGGCGGCCGCAATGATCCGGGCGGCATGGGCACGCGCCTCGGACATCGTCCGGGCATGCTCGGCTTCGAACGCCTTACGCCGCTCGGCGAGCTCGGCGATCATCGCCTCGTAGTCCCCGCGCAACCGGATGCCCTCCTGTTCGGCCAGGGAGATCATCTCGGCGGCATCGGCCTCGGCCCGGGCCCGCAGCTCGGACGCTTCGTCGGAGGCGAGGCGCAGCATGCGGGAGATTCGGTCGCTCATACCCTCGGCCGTGGTGGGCGGCACCGAGAGACGATCGACATCCTTGCGCAACTCGTCGATCTCGTTGCGAGCGTTCTCCAGCTGTCTCGCCAGGTCGCGAGCCTGGGCGGCGGCCGCATCCCGGTCCGTCGCGGTCACGCGCAGCTCGGCTTCGAATCTGGCGAAGTAGTTGGTCACCTCGTCGCGGTCGAAACCCTTGCGCACGATGGAGAAGGGCAGGTGGCTGGGGGTGCGATCGCGATCGAAAACCATGGCGCCAATCTACCTGCTCGCGGCAGCCGGAGCTGCGCGTGCCGCGTCGTTGTGCTAATGCTGCGGCAGCGCAAACCGGGTGGGTCGGCCGGGCGAGACGCGGGTTGTCAGTGCGATCCGTGTGCGGCCGGTTCGACGAGTTCGACCAGTACGCCGCCGGCGTCCTTGGGGTGGAGGAAGTTGATGCGCGAATCGGCGGTGCCACGTCGCGGGGCGTCGTAGAGCAGGCGCACGCCCCGAGCGCGGAGCTCGGTGGACACGGCATCGATGTCGCTGACGCGGTAGGCGAGCTGCTGCAGGCCGGGGCCGCTGCGGTCGATGAACTTCGCGATCGTCGAGTTCTCGTTCAGCGGGGCGAGCAGCTGGATCGCGGTCGCGCCCGCCGGCGAGCCGGGAACCGACAGCATCGCCTCGCGCACGCCCTGCTCCTCGTTGACCTCCTCATGGGTCGAGACGAGTCCGAGGTTCTCGGCGTACCAGGTGAGAGCGGCGTCGAGGTCGGGGACCGCGATGCCGACGTGATCGATGGCGGTCACGAGCCCGGAGCTCAGAGCCGCAAGCGGAGTCGAAGTGGGGGACGTCTCAGTCATGAACAAAGACGTTAGCGCTAACGTTAGATCAGTATGCGTCGGGATGGGGCTCGTCCGCCCGCAGCCCCGCGCAGGAGCCGTGACCCCACCACCGGAGGAACCCTCGTGACCAGTTCTGTCATCGTTGCCGGAGCCCGGACCCCGATGGGGCGTCTGCAGGGCGCCTTGAAGGACTTCTCCGGCTCGGACCTCGGCGGGGTCGCCATCGCCGGGGCCCTGGCCAAGGCCGGGGTCGCCCCCGAGCAGGTCGAGTACGTGATCATGGGGCAGGTGCTCACCGCCGGCGCCGGGCAGATCCCGGCCCGGCAGGCCGCCGTCGCCGCCGGCATCCCGATGGACGTCCCCGCCCTGACCATCAACAAGGTGTGCCTGTCGGGCATCGACGCGATCGCGATGGCCGACCAGCTCATCCGCGCGGGCGAGTTCGACGTCGTCGTCGCCGGCGGCCAGGAATCGATGAGCCAGGCCCCGCACCTGCTCGAAAAGTCCCGCGCCGGGTTCAAGTACGGCGATGTCACCCTGCGCGACCACCTGGCCTTCGACGGGCTGCACGACATCTTCACCGACCAGGCCATGGGCGCCCTGACCGAGTCCGCCAACACCGGCGCGGCGGCGGTCTCGCGCGCCGAGCAGGACGCCTTCGCCGCCGCCAGCCACCAGCGGGCGGCCCGCGCGCACAAGGACGGGCTGTTCGACGCCGAGGTGGTGCCGGTGTCGATCCCGCAGCGCAAGGGCGACCCGCTCGTCGTCGCCGCCGACGAGGGCATCCGCCCGGACACCACCGCCGAGTCCCTGGCGAAGCTGCGTCCGGCGTTCGCCCCGGACGGCACCGTCACCGCCGGGTCGGCCTCGCAGATCTCCGACGGCGCGGCGGCGGTGGTGGTGATGTCCAAGGCCAAGGCCGAGGAACTCGGGCTGTCCTGGCTGGCCGAGATCGGCGCGCACGGGGTGGTCGCCGGTCCGGACTCGACGCTGCAGTCGCAGCCGGCGCGGGCGATCGCGAAGGCCTGTGAGCGGGAGGGCATCGACCCGAAGGATCTGGACCTGGTGGAGATCAACGAGGCGTTCGCCGCGGTGGGGATCGCCTCGACCCGCGAGCTGGGCCTGGACCCGGAGCGGGTCAACGTCAACGGCGGGGCGATCGCGCTGGGGCACCCGCTGGGGATGTCCGGGGCGCGGATCGTGCTGCACCTGGCCCTCGAGCTGGCCCGCCGCGGCGGCGGGGTCGGGGCCGCGGCCCTGTGCGGCGGCGGCGGGCAGGGCGACGCCCTCATCGTCCGCGTCCCCAAGGCGTAAACCGCTACTCACTACTCCTGTCACGGCCTCGGCGCAGCGCGTCGGGGCCGTGACGTCTCTCACAGCGACGACAGGTCGTCGTAGTCGATCGGCACAATGGTGTACATGGCGAACTTCTTCGATCTCAGCACCCCGGCCAAGCGGTTCCGCTTCGTCGCAATTCTCGAGGCCTTCACCTGGGCCGGCCTGCTCGTCGGTATGGCGTTCAAGTACCTGCCGGAGAACGGCAACGAGATCGGCGTGAAGATCTTCGGGCCGCTGCACGGCGGCGTGTTCGTCGCTTTCGTCCTCGTTGCTCTCCTCACCGCACGGGCGCTGAAGTGGAACCTGGTCACCACGGGCTTGGCTCTGATCTCGTCCATCCCGCCGTTCGGCACGATCGTCTTCGAGTGGTGGGCCGTGCGTACCGGGCGTCTCGCGGAGTTGTCCGCGCAAACGCGTCCGGCCGACGCGCCCGCACTCGCCTGACCTGCTGTCACCTGTCGCGCGGAACGTGACAGACTGGACACCGTGACTCGACCAGGTTCCCGTCCGTCAGCACGTTCCGCCGCGACCGCCGCGGCAATGTCCGGCGCGGTGGATCTCGCGCCCCTCAAAGAGCGGGCCACCGCACCCCCATCTCCGCCGCCGTCCGACTCCGGCGCCGGCACCGCGACCGGCCTCGCGCCCGTCGTCGACGTCACCGAGGCCACGTTCGAGGCCGAGGTGCTGCAGCGCTCGATGCAGGTCCCGGTCATCGTGGACCTGTGGGCCACCTGGTGCGGCCCGTGCAAGCAGCTCTCACCGGTTCTCGAGAAGCTGGCGCACGAGGGCGGCGGCAACTGGGTTCTCGCGAAGGTCGACGTGGACGCCAACCCGCGGATCGCTCAGGCGTTCGGCGTGCAGTCCGTGCCGACCGTCGTCGCGATCGCCGCGGGACAACCCCTCGCCGACTTCCAGGGCGTCCAGCCCGAACCGCAGCTCCGGCAATGGCTCGACGCCATCCAGGACGCGGTCGCCGGCAAGCTGTCCGGTCCGCCCGGTGCCGACGCCGCGGAGGAACCGGCGGAGGATCCGCGATTCGTCGCCGCCGAGCAGGCCCTCGAAGCGGGGGACCTGGCCGGTGCCGAAGCGGCGTACGAGCTGATCCTCAACTCCGAGCCCGCCAATGCCGACGCTCTGGCCGCGTTGCGGCAGGTCCGGTTCCTCGCCCGCGCGCAGTCGGTGCCGGCCGACGCGATCGCCCGGGCGGACGCCGCCCCGGCCGATCTCGAGTCGCAGCTCGCTGCGGCCGACGCCGAACTGTTCGCGCAGCAGCCCGAGGCCGCGTTTGCGCGGCTGATCGGGTTCGTGACCCGCAGTGCGGGTGACGAGAGGAACGCCGCCCGTGCGCGGCTGCTCGAACTGTTCGAGCTGTTCGACCCGGCGGAGCCGTTCGTCGTCGCGGCGCGGCGCAAGCTGGCGTCGGCACTGTACTGAGGCGTCCCCTGTGCGGTGGGCGGTCCGTTTTCCGGATCGTCCACCGCACTGAGTTCTTTCAGCGGTGGCGTTCTTTCAGCGGGGGCGTTCTTCAGCGGTGGCGGATCAGTGGTAGCGCCCTGAGCAGGCGGCCTCCCCGCCGAGGACTCCGGTGCGGAACGCGTCGACCCGGGAGAATCCGCTCGGGACGGTGTTGCCGTTGACATCGCTGGCGGCGAGACCGTCGGCCAGCAGACCGGAGACGGCCTCGTCCAGGTCTCCCGGCGACAGCCACACCATGTCCTCGGCCGGTTGCGAGCCGGTGCTGTCGGGGCTCAGTTCGGCGCTGATCACACCGGCGAGGCAGGCCGCCCGCAGCGCCGTGCGTGGCTCGACGAGCGACTGACCGGCGGCGTTCTGCACTGCCAGCGCGTAGCGCGAGGCGAGCAGGACGTACGCGGCGTAGTCGCCCCGCACGTCGGTCGTGATGCCCCCGGCGCCGGTGTGCAACGGGGTGCCGCGGTCCGCCAATTCCTCGACGTCGACGCCGATGGTGTTCGTGGCGGGACAGTACGACACGGGCGACGTGGGCTTCGCGTCCGGACAGCCGAGGTCGGCCCCGGACAGGTCCAGTTCCGGCTGCTGCGGCAGATCGAACACCCGGCGGAACGACGCCATCAGCGCCTCCACCGATTCCTCGGTCACCGGAAGCTCGCCGTCGTCGGAACTGTCGAAGAACTGCGGCAGATCGGCACGCCGGGACTCGATCTCGCCGGCGTCGATGCGGGTGCACGATCCCGCACCGTCGGTGAAGCCGATCTGGAACGCGGTGACGCGTTCGAATGCCGACCCGTGGATCGCGCCCGGGTCGTTGGGGTCGCTGTCGCGGAAGGACACCATCGACGCCAGCACCGAGTTCAGCCCGTCCGAGGTGTTGAGCCGGAAGTGCTCCGAGTTGCCGGCGGCGACGTGCCGCATGAATGCGCCCGCGAAGCAGTCCGCCTGTTGTTCGAACACGATGCCCGGATCGTCCTCGGCGACCGTCCCGGCCTTGAACTGCACGGCGTGGCCGTACTCGTGGGCGAGCACTGTCACGGCCGCCATGGGACCGAACGTCTCGATGAGCTGCGGCATCAGGTAGGTGCGGTCCCAGCCGATGACGTCGTCGCGGTTGCAGTATGCGGCGTTGACGAATTCGAAGGTGGATTCCCCGCAGAACTTCGGGCCGCGCTCGTCGGGATCCCACGAGACGATCGTGCCGACGGGCTCGAACCCTCCTCGGGCGATGCGGGGGAACTCTTCTTCCCAGTAGGCCTCGATGTCGGCGACGGCATTGCCGGCGAGCACGTCGACGTCCCCGCCGTCCGAGTTCTCGATCGTCACCTGCGCGTCCGTGGCGCCGGGCCGCGGACCGCTGGGGCCCGAGGACACCGGCAGGCCGGCCACGGAGAACGGGTTGTCGTAGATGGACATGGCGGTGCCCTCGATGCGAGCGGCACATCCGGCGAGCACCATCACGGCCAGCGCCGGTACCGCGAGGCGGAACGGCAGCCGCGTCCGAGTCACCTGGTCTTCTCCTGTCGTCCGAGGACGGCGGTCACCGCTGCAGCGTCAGCCAGATCGCACCGTAAGCAGGCAGCGTCACCTCCGCCGACGCCGGGCGCCCGTGCCAGGAGCGTGCCGTGGCCGTCACGGAACCGAGGTTGCCGATGCCGTTGCCCTGGTAAGCCGTCGAATCCGTGTTGAGGATCTCCGACCACTGTCCTGTTTCGGGTAATCCGACACGATAGTCCGAATGGGTCGATCCGGAGAAGTTGAACAGACACGCGACGACCGAACCGTCGCTTCCGTGCCGCAGGAAGCTCAGCACATTGTTGGCCGAGTCGTTGGCGTCGATCCACGAGTACCCGCTCGGCGAGGTGTCCAGCGTCCAGAGTGCGGGATGCTCCCGATAGATCCGGTTGAGGTCGGCCACGAGCCGGTGGACGCCCTGGTGCAGCGGTCCGTTGTGCGGATCGTCGAGCTGCCACCAGTCCAGGCCCCGCTCCTCGGACCACTCCGCAGTCTGGCCGAACTCCTGTCCCATGAACAGCAGCTGCTTGCCGGGGTGGGCCCACATGTACGCGAGCAGTCCGCGCAGACCGGCGGCCTGCTCGCGGTCGCCGCCCGGCATCCGGGTCCAGAGCGTGCCCTTGCCGTGCACGACCTCGTCGTGGCTGATGGGCAGGACGAAGTTCTCACTCCACGCGTACACCAGGGAGAAGGTGATCTCGTGATGGTGGTACGTGCGATGCACAGGGTCCCGGCCGATGTACCCGAGCGTGTCGTGCATCCACCCCATGTTCCATTTCATGGAGAAGCCGAGACCGCCCGCATGGGTCGGCCGGGTCACGCCGGGCCAGGCCGTGGACTCCTCGGCGATCGTGACGACACCGGGGTGGAGCTTGTGCACGGTCGCGTTCATCTCCTGCAGGAACGCCACCGCTTCGAGATTCTCCCGCCCGCCGTACACGTTGGGTGTCCAGCCGCCCTCGGGCCGCGAATAGTCGAGGTAGAGCATCGAGGCGACGGCGTCGACACGCAGACCGTCGATGTGGAACTCGTCGATCCAGTACAGCGCGTTGGCGACGAGGAAGTTTCGCACCTCCCGGCGCCCGAAGTCGAACACGTA
This sequence comes from Rhodococcus sp. NS-SX18, assembly GCF_057367935.1. NCBI lineage: Bacteria > Bacillati > Actinomycetota > Actinomycetes > Mycobacteriales > Nocardiaceae > Rhodococcus > Rhodococcus sp. NS-SX18. Next base: position 1,968,138 of record NZ_CM170633.1, read on the forward strand.
CGTGCCCCAGTCCAGCTGTTCGCCGCGGCGCGGGTCCGGATGTTCGTAGAGGGCGCTGCCGTCGAACCGGGCCAGCGCCCACTCGTCCTTCGGGAAATGCGCGGGCACCCAGTCCACGAGCACGCCGATGCCGGCGGCGTGCAGCCGGTCGACGAACGCACGGAACTCGTCGGGCGTGCCGAACCGCGCCGTGGGTGCGTAGTACGAGGTGACCTGGTAGCCCCACGAGCCGCCGAAGGGGTGCTCGGCGACTGGCAGCAGCTCGACATGGGTGAAACCAGCCTCCGCGACGTAGTCGGCGAGTTGGTCGGCCAGCTCCCGGTATCCGAGACCGGGACGCCACGAGCCGAGGTGCACCTCGTAGACGCTCATCGGCTCCTGCCACGGGCGCGAGTCGGCCCGGGCGGCGAGCCACGCGTCGTCGCTCCACTCGTAGCTGCTCTCGTTGACCACCGAGGCCGTCGCCGGTGGTACCTCGGTGGCGAACGCCATCGGGTCGGCCTTGTCCTGGACGGAACCGTCGCGGCCGTGGATCCGGAACTTGTACAGCGCACCCGGCTCCACGTCGGGCAGGAACAGTTCCCACACGCCGCTGGAACCGAGGACCCGCATCGGCGCGAGCCGGCCGCCCCAGCCGTCGAAGTCGCCGACGACCGTGACGCCGCGCGCGCCGGGCGCCCACACCGCGAACGACGTGCCCCGGACCGGGCCGTCCGGGGTCTCGTACGCACGCTGATGCGCCCCGAGGATCTCCCACAGCCGCTCGTGCCGGCCCTCGGCGAACAAGTGCAGGTCCAGCTCCCCGAGTGTGGGCAGGAAGCGGTACGGGTCCGCGACGACGACGGTGTGCTCGAACGGGTAGGTCACCACGAGCCGGTAGTCCGACAGGTCGTGCACCGGGACGAGTGCGCTGAAGAGGTCGTGACCGAGGGGCTCGAGCGGATGATCGATGCCACCGATGCGCACTGCCACCTTCTCCGCGTGCGGACGCAGAGCCCGGATGATCGTGCCTTCGGGATGTGGATGGGCGCCGAGCACCGAGTGCGGATCGTGGTGCTCGCCGGCCGCCAGCCGGGCCAGGTCGTGCGGGCTGGGGGAGTGGCGTCGAATCGGGGGCACGGTCACGAGTTCCTCCTGTAGGCGAGGGTGGTTCGCGTCGGCACCCCGATCGGCGGCAACGCCAGAATGTGCGCGACCGCGCGCCAGGGTTCGAGCCGGACGAAATTGGCCTGACCCCACGAGTACTGCGCGCCGGACACCTCGTCGAACACCGTGAGCTGGTCGTGCCATTCGTGACCGAGCGCCGGCATGTCCAGCCAGATGGTGCCCTGCTCGGCCCCGAAAGGGTTGAGGTTGATCACGGTGAGAACCGAATCCCCGGTCCGGGGATCGAATTTCGAGTACGCGATCAGGGCGTCGTTGTCGATGTGGTGGAAGTGGATGTTGCGCAGCTGCTGCAGTGCCGGGTGGGCCCGCCGGATGCGGTTGAGCGTCGCTATCCACGGCTCGAGCGACTCCCCGCGGCGGCGGGCCTCGTCGAACCGTCGCGGACGCAGCTGGTACTTCTCCGAGTCCAGATACTCCTCGCTGCCAGGTCGCAGCGGGACGTGCTCGTAGAGTTCGTAACCGGAGTACACCCCCCACGACGGGGCGAGCGTGGCGGCCAGTGCCGCGCGCAGCGCGAACATTCCGGGGCCGCCGTGCTGCAGCGTCTCGTGCAGGATGTCGGGGGTGTTGACGAACAGGTTCGGCCGCGCCTCGTCCGCCTTCGCCGCGATCTCCTGACCGAACTCGGTCAGCTCCCACTTGGCGACGCGCCACGTGAAGTACGTGTAGGACTGCGTGAACCCGCGCCGGGCGAGCCCGTACATGCGGGCGGGCCGGGTGAAGGCCTCGGACAGGAACAGTACGTCGGGGTCGGTGCGCTTGACCTCGGCGATCAGCCACTCCCAGAAGTTCGGTGGTTTGGTGTGCGGGTTGTCGACGCGGAAGATCTTGACGCCGAGGCTGATCCAGTGCCGCACCACGCGCAGTACCTCGGCATAGATGCCGTCCGGATCGTTGTCGAAGTTGACCGGATAGATGTCCTGGTACTTCTTGGGCGGGTTCTCCGCGTAGGCGATCGTGCCGTCCGGCAGGACCGTGAACCACTCCGGATGCTCCTTCGCCCACGGGTGGTCCGGGGCGCACTGCAGCGCCAGGTCGAGGGCGACTTCGAGATCCAGTTCGCGCGCACGTGCGACGAAGGCGCGGAAGTCGTCCTCCGTGCCGAGCTGGGGATGGATCGCGTCGTGGCCGCCCTCGTCGGAACCGATGGCCCAGGGCGAGCCCACGTCGTCGGGGCCGGCGGTGAGGGTGTTGTTCGGCCCCTTCCGATTGATCTTGCCGATGGGATGGATGGGCGGCAGGTACACCACGTCGAATCCCATCGCGGCGACCCGCGGCAGCTCCGCCGCGGCGGTGGCGAAGGTACCGTGCCGGGGTGTGCCGTCCTCGTTCCAGCCGCCCGTCGAGCGGGGAAAGAACTCGTACCAGGAACCGAACAGGGCCCGTTCCCGGTCGACCACGGCGGTGTACGCCTTCCCGCGGGTGACCAGCTCACGTAGGGGATTGGCCCGCAGGATCTCGGTGATGTCCGCGGCGAACGCGGGCGCGATCCGGTCGGACAGCGGCCGCTCCGAACGCAGCGCCGCGGCGACGGCGAGCAGGGCCGGCCGATTGGGACGCGGCGCGGTCCTGGCGGCCTTCTCGAACAACCGGGCGCCGGTCTCGATGTCGTTCGCCAGGTCTTCCGGGCCCTGCCCGGCGTCGACCTTCGCGTCCACCGCGTGCCGCCACGTGGTCACCGGGTCGCTCCAGGCCTCGACGCGGTAGGTCCACAGTCCCGGACTGGTGGGGGTGAACACGGCGTGGAAGGTGTCGGGTGCCTCACCGGGAACCATCGGGATCCGGATCAGCTTTCCCTCGCTCTCCGGGTCCGAGCCCGGGCCGCGCACGGCCAGGGTGGCGGCGACGGCGTCGTGGCCCTCTCGCCACACGACCGCCGACACGGGAAGCACCTCCCCGACAACGGCCTTCACCGGATGTCGCCCTCCCGAGATGTCGGGACGGACATCGTCGATGCCGATTCGACCTGTCACGCTCGCTCCGTTCCGTCTGTCACGCTGGCTCCGTTTCCTCGCACGGACTGCTGACGAGCCCGTCGGACGCGGCCCGTCTCCAACCGTAGTGGAGGGGCGCACCGCCGTCCCCTCGTGCGACGTGCTGTGTCGCCGGAGTTCCGACACAGCTGTTACCCGGGGTCGACGTGACTAAACGAAAGGAACGTCGGCACGTTCGTCGGGATCACCCGGTGGCACGAACCGCCCCGTCGAGACGCGGTGCGGAAACGCCCCCGGCCTGTCCTCCGAACACCCGGCCCGGCCGGCGGACACCTGCCGTATTTGCCGGTCTTCGCATACGGCGGATTGTCGGTAGTCTTCCCGGGGTGAGAGCCTTGCGTCGGTTCACCGTACGAGCCCACCTTCCCCAGCGGCTGGCCGGACTGGGCCCGCTCGCCGTCAACCTGCGCTGGTCGTGGCACACGCCCACGCAGGACCTGTTCGCCTCGATCGATCCCGGCCTGTGGCGCCGCGTCGAGCAGGACCCGGTGCGGATGCTCGGCGAGGTGCCGCCGGCCCGCCTCGACGCGCTCGCCGCGGACGAGGAGTTCCTCGCGCGGCTCGACGCCGAGTCGGCCGATCTCGACGACTATCTCGCGAGACCGCGCTGGTACCAGCACGAACAGAACGAGGGCGTCCGGCTGCCGTCCGGCATCGCCTACTTCTCCATGGAGTTCGGCGTGTCCGAGGTCCTGCCGAACTACTCCGGCGGACTCGGCATCCTGGCCGGTGACCACCTCAAGGCGGCCTCGGACCTCGGGCTGCCGCTCATCGGTGTCGGCCTGCTCTACCGTTCCGGCTACTTCCGGCAGTCCCTGACCGCCGACGGATGGCAGAGCGAGCACTACCCGAACTACGACCCGCAGGGACTGCCGTTGCGGCTGCTGACCGAGGCGGACGGCACCCCCGCGCTGATCCAGGTCGCCATGCCCGGCCATCGCACCCTCACCGCCAGAGTGTGGATCGCCCAGGTCGGTCGCGTCCCGCTGCTGCTGCTCGACTCGGACATCGCGGAGAACGACGAGGAGCTGCGCGGGGTCACCGACCGTCTCTACGGCGGCGACCAGGACCATCGCATCAAGCAGGAGATCCTGGCCGGGGTCGGCGGCGTGCGCGCCGTCCGGGCCTACACGCGCATCGCGGGACTGCCCGATCCCGAGGTGTTCCACATGAACGAGGGACACGCCGGGTTCCTGGGCGCCGAACGCATCCGCGAACTGGTCACGGGCGCCGGTCTGGACTTCGACGAGGCGCTCGCCGCCGTCCGCGCCGGCACCGTCTTCACCACGCACACCCCGGTTCCCGCAGGCATCGACCGGTTCCCTGCGGACCTCGTCCGGCACTACTTCTCCGGCCCGAACGGCGAGAACGAGTCGGCACTGCTGCCGGGCCTGGGGGTGGACCGCATCCTCGCCCTCGGCCGGGAATCGGATTCCCGGGTGTTCAACATGGCTCATCTCGGTCTGCGGCTCGGCCAGCGCTGCAACGGCGTGTCGAAGCTGCACGGCCGGGTCAGCCGCGAGATGTTCGTCGAGCTGTGGCCCGGCTTCGACGCCCGCGAAGTCCCGATCGGGTCGGTGACCAACGGCGTGCACGCGCACACCTGGGCCGCCCGTGAGTGGCTCGAGTTCGCCAACCGCCTCGCCGGTCCCGACCGGGTGGAGGAGGCCAAGGGCTGGGAACTGCTGCAGACGGTCGAACCGCGCGAGCTGTGGGCCACCCGCAACACGTTGCGCGCGCAGCTGGTGGAGGAGATCCGCCGGCGGCTGCGCCGGTCCTGGCTCCAGCGCGGCGCCACCGAGGCGGAACTCGGGTGGGTGGACGGGGTGTTCGACCCGCACGTCCTCACCGTCGGTTTCGCGCGCCGGGTGCCGACCTACAAGCGGCTCACCCTGATGCTGCGCGACCCGGAACGACTGCGTGCCCTGCTGCTCGACGAGGAACGCCCCGTGCAGCTCGTCGTCGCCGGCAAGAGTCACCCGGCCGACGACGGCGGGAAGGCACTGATCCAGCAGGTGGTGCGGTTCGCCGATGCCGCCGACGTGCGGCACCGCATCGTCTTCCTGCCGGACTACGACATGTCCATGGCCCGGTACCTCTACTGGGGCTGCGACGTGTGGCTGAACAATCCGCTGCGCCCGCTCGAGGCATGCGGGACGTCCGGGATGAAGTCGGCCCTCAACGGCGGGCTCAACCTCTCCATCCGCGACGGCTGGTGGGACGAGATGTACGACGGCGAGAACGGGTGGGCCATTCCCACCGCCGACGGGGTGATGGACGAACATCGCCGGGACGATCTCGAGGCCAGTGCCCTGTACGAGTTGCTCGAGCGGTCGGTCCTGCCGCGGTTCTACGACCGGGACGGCAGCGGGGTGCCCACGCGATGGATCGAGATGGTGCGGCACACGCTCCAGAACCTCGGTCCGAAGGTGCTCGCTTCCCGCATGGTCCGGGACTACACCGTGCAGTACTACGCGCCGGCCGCCGCCGCCGCACGGGAGGCGGTCGCCCACGGGTTCGCGGGGGCGCGGCAGCTCGCCCACTACCGGCGCCGCGTCGAGGCCGCATGGCCGGCCGTGCGGGTGGCCCAGGTCGACAGCGCCGGACTGCCGGACATCCCGGAAATCGGGTCCAAGCTCGCCCTGACGGCTCACGTGTACCTCGGCGGTCTGCGCGCCGACGACGTAGTCGTGCAGGCCGTCGTCGGCCGGGTCGGGCCCGACGACACCCTGTCCGACGTGGTGACGGTGCCGATGCGGCACACCGGTACGGACCCGCTCGGCGAGGTCTTCGAGGTCGAGGGCGCGTTGCCGATGGCGGGGTCGGTCGGCTACACGGTGCGGGCGCTGCCGCATCACGAGCTGCTCGCGTCGGACGCCGAACTCGGCAAGGTCGTGCTCGCCTAGCTAGCCCGCGGGCCCGCGGCCGCTCGCGTCGAGCAGGACGCACGCGGCATCGCGGGCCTGCCGGGCGACGGCGGGAGAACCGGAGATCGCCGCCGTTGCCATCGCCCCGTTGGCCAGGATCGCCAGCTGGTCGCCCAGTTCCGGCGGACTGCCCGCGTCCGCCACGAGTCCGCGCAGGTAGCGCCGGAATGCGTCCTTGTGCGTGCGGGCGATCTCGGCGACCTCGCTGGAGATTCCGCCGAGTTCGCCGAACGTGTTGATGAACGTGCAGCCGCGGAAGTCGCTGCAGGCGAACCATTCCTCGAGAAAGTCGAACACCGCGAGGACCCGTTCGCGCGGATCGGTACGGGCGTCGACATACCGGCGCAGATCCGTGAGCACGGTGTGATCGCGCCGGGTCAGCACGGCCTCCACGAGCCGGTCCTTGGCGGGGTAGAGCTGATAGAGACGCTTGAGCGACACTCCGGAGCGGGACCGGATCGTGTCCATGCCGACGGCCTGGATGCCGTGCTCGTTGAACAGTTCCTCGGCGGCATCGAGCAGCCGGGTCTGCGCGGTGTCCGCGTCCATCGGAGCCCTCCCTCTTGCATCGAGAACCATCGTTCTCTACGCTACACCCTGTAACGGAGAACGACCGTTCTCCAGCTGATCCGAGGAGGACTCCATGTCCGCTTCTGTTGTCCGACACCGCACCGAGACCATCGACGGGCTCGCCGTCGCCTATCGCGAGGCCGGAGACCCGGGTGCGCCGGCTCTCGTTCTGTTGCACGGCTTCCCGTCCAGCTCGCACATGTTCCGGAACCTGATCGCCGACCTCGCCGACACGTACCACCTCGTCGCTCCCGATCACATCGGATTCGGCCGATCGGCGATGCCCGCCGTCGACGAGTTCGACTACAGTTTCGACCGCCTCGCGCAGATCACCGCCGCGCTACTCGACCGGATCGGGCTCACGCGCTTCGCCCTCTACCTCCACGACTACGGCGCCCCGATCGGCCTGCGGATCGCGGCCGCGAATCCCGAGCGTGTCACCGCGCTGATCAGTCAGAGCGGCAATGCCTACCGCGAGGGGTTCACCCCGTTCTGGGAGGTTCTCTTCGCCCACGCGCAGGACCGCGCCGCCCACGAACCCGCCGTCCGTGCCCTCCTCGAGCCCGAGGCCACCCGGTGGCAGTACGCCCACGGCGTCCCTGAGGACCGGCTCGACCGGATCGCGCCGGAAGCCTGGCTGCTCGACCAGCTGGGCCTCGATCGGCCGGGCAACAAGGAGATCCAACTCCAGTTGTTCTGGGACTACCAGTTCAACCTGGACGCGTACCCGGCGTTCCAGGAGTACTTCCGCACCTGGCAGCCGCCGACCCTGGTGGCGTGGGGCCGTGGTGACGAGATCTTCGGTCCCGCCGGTGCGGAAGCATTCGGCCGCGACCTCCCCGAGGCGGAGATTCACCTGCTCGACGCAGGGCACTTCGCCCTGGAGACCCACGGGCCGGAGATCGCGGACCTCGTCCGGGGATTCCTGAGCCGCACCCTGACCGGCCGCACACTGACCGGCCACACCCTCTGAGACCGAAGGAGTGGAATCGGATGCCACCGCTTCTCGGCGAGGCGCCGGACCGGTCCCGCCGTGCCCTGGCGGCCGCCCTCGCCCCGGGGGCCGTCGCGCTCGGCTCGGCCGGCGCGCTCGCCGCCCTCGAGAACCTCGCACACTGGGCGGTGTTCGGGCTGCCGTATGTCGCCTCGGCAGCCCTCATCGCCCTCGCACCCGGCACCCCGGCCGCCCGGCCCGGAGCGATCGTGCGGGCCTATCCCGCGGCCGCGGCCGCGGCACTCGTCGTCGCGGCCGTCACCGGTCCGTCGCAGGCAGGTGCCGCCGTCGCGGCGGGACTCGCGGTCGTCGCCATGGCGCTGCTGCGGGCACCGCATGTGCCCGCCGCCGTGTGCGCCGGGGCGATCGGGCTCACGGACCCGGGAATCGGCTACGTGGGAACCACGCTGGTGCCGGCGCTTCTCGTCGTCGTCGTCGCGACCGTCGCCGGGCGGGTGCTGCCCGGATTCGTCTATCCGGTGCGGGTCGCCCAGGCCGGCTGACCCGGACGGGCGCCCGGCGCTGTGCGCACGTCGAGGCATAGCACCGCACGGCGGTGGGTATACACCCGTTGCGCCCGACTGGGTGTATCGGAGATCCGAGGAGGAGGATGTACTCGCGAGAAGGCTCGCCAGCGTTCACATCGACCGGGTTGTTCTACCGCGGGGTCCGCGCCGAGCCGGGCCAGGTGACGATGCTGCGTCAGGCTCTGGACCGCTGGCTCGGCCGCCTCCGTCTCGGAGCGGAAGTAGGCCAGGACGTGCTGCTGGCAAGCTACGAAGCGCTGGCCAACGTCGTCGAGCACGCCTACTCCGACGGGCATGGAGATCGCCTCGGTGCGGTCGACCTGGAGGCCGTGTACCGACCCGACGAGTGCTCCGTCGAGGTGATCGTCACCGACCACGGCCGATGGCGTACCCCGGACGACGCGTCCGGCGACAGCTGCCGGGGCCGCGGGCTCGCGCTGATCCGGACTCTGACGTCGCACACTGATGTCGTCTCCGTCCCCGACGGCACCTCGGTCACGATGAAGTGGGACGTGTCGGGTTGTCCCGCGCTCGTCGCGGCACCGTGACAGTGACGGATCACCGGCTTCCGTTAGCGCCCCCCTGCGGCGCTGTCCGGAAGCCGGTGATCCGGTCGGAGACCACCGGCGCCGGGAGAACGCCGGTGGTCAGCTTCCGGTGCCGCGCCGGCTCGACGCCCATCCCGGGCGCCGCCGGGCCGCGGCGGGTGTGCGGTCGGCGCGCGTGTGGTCGTCCGCGAACATCGCGTCGATACGAGCCTTGATTTCGATCGTGCTCATCGCCGAACCCGGGGCTGTGCTCCGGTGGGCGAGGTGATCAGGGTGGTTCATCGCGTCCTTGCTCGGGTGGGCCCGGCAGAGCCGGTCGGATCGGGTGATCAGGGGCGGATCATCAGGGCCGCGCCCGCGACGGTTGCGACGGTGAGAAGCGCCGCAAGCACGCCGAGGGCGAGAGACTGGCTGATCGCGACGACGAGCCCGCACGAGAGGGCGCCCGCGCCGGTGACGATCACCGGCACCGAGAGCAGCGGCGAGCCGTCGGTGTGAGTCGAGCGAGGAGCGACGTAAACCATGGGTGTTCCTTCTTCGCGGAGCATGTCCGGGAGGTACACCGACGTGGAACGGCGAGCAGCCGGCCTGGCGCGGTGTTCTCCGAGACCTGTCCACACGATGCGTGGAGAGCGAGAGGGGGAGCACCGGGGGTCGGGGCGGCTCCGATTCGAGCGTCGCCGGGATCTGGGGCGGAAGCTCTGGCTACCAGGGTAGAGGATGTGATGTAGGCGGTGCCAGGGAACTTGTGTGATTTGTGTCACTATCGAGGGGGTGACCGGAAGGAGCGCACCGGTGTTCGACCAGGACGAATTCATGGCGGTACTGTCTCGATTTGCGCGCCGGCTGCCGACCTCCTATGACGTCGGCGCGGCCCTCGACGAACTCGTCGACGGCGTGACCGCCGTTCTGGGCCTGCTCGGTTGCGGGGTGAGCCTGCAGTGCGAGGGCCGGCTGCAGTTCGTCACCGCGGCCGCGGAAGTGGTCGGGAAGATGGAACGCTGCCAGGAGGACGCCGGTGTAGGACCGTGCCGGTACGCGTTCGATCGGGGCGAACCCATCGCGGTCGCCGATGTACGGACACGGCCGGACCTGTGGCCGGAGTTCGCGGAGAAGGCGCGGGAGTACGGAATCGCGGCGGTGGCCGGGATCCCGATGCAGCTCGCGGACGACAAGATCGGCGCCCTCGACATGTACGCCTGCGAACCGCGTGACTGGGCGGATCGCGAGATCGCGGCGGCGCAGGTGTGCGCCGACATGGCCACCGGCTACATCGTCAACGCCAACAAGCTTCGGCAGCACGAGCAGTTGAACGCGCAACTGCAGGCCGCGCTCGATTCGCGCATCGTCATCGAACAGGCGAAGGGCGTCATCGCGCAGGCCCGGAACATCACCCCGGACGAGGCGTTCCAGCTGATCCGTGGCCACGCCCGGCGGAATCAGGCACCCGTGCGATCGGTCGCCGAGGCCGTTGTCGAGGTGGGCCTGCGGGTCTGAATGTCGTGGCGACGGCCGCGGTTCTCACACCGGGCGGACGTTCTCCGCCTGAGGGCCCTTCACACCCAGCCCGACCTCGAACTCCACGCGCTGGCCTTCCTCCAGCGAGCGGAAGCCCGTGCCGGCGATCTCCGAGTAGTGGACGAAGATGTCGGGGCCCCCGCCGTCCTGGGCGATGAACCCGAACCCCTTTTCCTCGTCGAACCACTTGACGATGCCCTGTGGCATATCCGAAAGCCCCCTGTCCCTGCGCCCCTTCGAAACCGGCCGCTGCACCTTCTCCGATGCTGCCGCGAAATAGCCGTAAATTCAGGGGATCTCGGGAACATCTCGGGATCGGACCTGTGACGGCACGATCAGCCGCGCAGCCGGGTGAGCGCTTTGCGCACCACCTGTGGATCGGCGGTCTCCCAGAACGGCGGCAGCGACGCGCGCAGGTATCCGCCGTACCGTGCGGTCGCCAGGCGGGGATCGAGCACCGCCACGACCCCCCGATCGTCCGTGCTCCGCAGCAGCCGCCCGACGCCCTGCGCGAGCAGCAGCGCCGCATGGGTGGCCGCCACCGACAGGAAACCGTTGCCCCCGCGCGCCTCCACGGCCCGCTGCCGCGCGACCAGCAGCGGATCGTCCGGCCGCGGGAACGGAATCCGGTCCAGGATCACGAGTGAGAGTGACGGCCCCGGGACGTCCACGCCCTGCCACAGCGACAGAGTCCCGAACAGCGACGTCGGTTCGTCCGCTGCGAACCTGTCCACCAGGGCGCCGGTCGCGTCCTCGCCCTGGCACAGAATGGGTGTGTCCAGACGCTCCCGCATCGCCTCCGCGGCCGCCTTCGCGGCCCGCATCGACGAGAAGAGGCCGAGCGTGCGCCCACCGGCCGCCTCGACCAGCTCCGCGATCTCGTCCAGGTACGCGGGGGAGAGCCCGTCGCGGCCCGGCGGCGGCAGATGCCTGGCGACGTACAGGATGCCGGACTTGGCGTGGTCGAACGGCGATCCCACGTCCAGGGAGTTCCACCGCAGGTCCCCGTCGTCCGACGGAGGTTCGGTCCCCGACGCTGCACCCGTGTCGCTGCGTGCCGGCGACTCCGGCGGCAGCCCCCAGTTGACGGCGAGCGCGTCGAACGAACCGCCCACCGTCAACGTCGCCGACGTCAGGACGACCGTCGCCTCGGCGAACAGCCGGGAGCGCAGCAGGCCACCGACGGACAGCGGCGCCATCCGCACCGTGTGACGGACGTTGCCGCGGAACTCGTCGGCGGCGTGCCACACGACGTCCCGACGCGCGGCGGGATCGGTCTCCTCGAAGGCGGTCAGCACCCGCACCGCGCAGTCGTGCACCTCGTCGACGTCCGCGAGCGCCTGGTTGCGGGCGGCGGCGGCCTCGGCGTCGAGGCCGGGCTTGGGCGGCCCCAGCGCGGTGCGCACGGACCAGGCCGCGTCCCGGATCGCGGCCAGTGCCGCGCCCGCCCCCTCTGGCAACTCGTCCCACCGTCCCGGCGGCAGCTCCTCGAGCAGCGCCTCCCAGTTCTCGGCGGCGCCCTCGAGGCGGTCCACGTCCGCGTCCTCGATCAGTTTCACGCAGCGCCGGGCGGCGGCCGAGACGGTGCCGCCGGACAGCTCGGCCGTCGCGACCCCGGTGACGCGGTCCACGAGCTCGTGCGCCTCGTCGACCACCACCACGTCGTGCTCGGGGAGGATCGACAGACCGCTGATCGCATCGATCGCCAGCAGGGCGTGATTGGTGACGACCACGTCGACCTGCCCAGCCTCGGCCCGGGCGATCTCCGCGAAGCAGTCCTCACCGACCGGGCAGCGCGACTTGCCCAGGCACTCGCGGGCACTCACACTCACCTGACGCCACGCCTGATCCGACACGCCCGGGACGAGGTCGTCCCGGTCGCCGGTGTCGGTGGTCGACGACCACTCCGTGACCCGCCGCACCTCCCGGCCGATCCGCGACAGCGCGAACGCGTCGAACAACTGGTCGTCCGCCGGAGGCTCCTCCGCCAGACCGGTGTGAATCTTGTTCAGGCACAGGTAGTTACCGCGGCCTTTGAGAATCGCGAACCGGGGGCGCCGGCCCAGCTCCGTCGCCAGCGCGTCGGCCAGTCGCGGCAGATCCCGGTCCACCAGCTGGCGCTGCAGCGCGATCGTCGCGGTGGAGACCACCACGGTCCGGCCCGTCTGCACCGCATACCGCACCGCCGGCACGAGATAGGCGAGCGACTTGCCGGTGCCGGTGCCGGCCTGGACGGCCAGGTGCTCACCGGTGTCCAGCGAATGCGCCACGGCCGACGCCATGGTCAGCTGGTTGCGCCGTTCCTTGCCGCCCAGCGCGTGCACCGCGGTGCGCAGCAGTTCCGGCACATTCGGGAGTTCGGGCACCGCGCCAGGGTACTGGGCACCACCGTCAGGCTCGCGGACCGACCTGTCCCACCAGCTCCACACCCGCCTCCCGGAGCGACGAGAGTGCCGACTCGACGGTCGTCGCGCTCACCCCCGCGGTGTACGGCAGCAGCACGCGGGTCTCGAACCCCGCGGCCGCCGCGTCGAGCGCGGTCGCGCGCACGCAATGATCGGTAGCGATGCCCACGACGTCGACCTCGGTGACGCCGTGCCGGCGAAGCCACTCGTCGAGCGACTCGCCCGTGTCGTGACTGCCCTCGAAGCCCGAGTACGCGGCCTCGAACGCCCCCTTGGAGAAGATCGCCTCCACGCGGGTGGTGTCGAACGCCGGGTGGAACTCGGCACCCGGGGTTCCCACGCGGCAGTGCGGCGGCCACGAGTCGACGAAGTCCGGCTCGTCGGAGAAGTGCGCCCCCGGATCGACGTGGTGGTCCCGGGTGGCGACCACGTGCGCGTAGTCCTGCGCGTGCGCGGTCAGGTACCGGCTGATATCGGCGGCGACCGCGGCGCCGCCGGCCACGGCCAGCGACCCGCCCTCGCAGAAGTCGTTCTGAACGTCGACGACGACCAACGCCCGCGACATCGTCCTCACCTCACGAATCGGGTCGGCACCGCCGCGTCACCCGCCGACAGGGTCAGGCCCTCCCAGGGGAGACTGATCAGCCCGTGGGCGAGCAACGCCCGGCTCTCCTCCAGCGTAGCCACGTCGTCGACCCGTTCGCCGTCGCAGATCAGAGGCACCATCAGCTCGTGCACCACCTCGCCGTCACCCTCCGGGACGGGTGCTTCCGCCGGGTAGATCACCTCTTCCACCAACGTGCCGGTCGGGCGCGCGAACCGCACCGCCCGCTTGGCGCCGCCCCGGGACTCCTTGTGGGCACTGCGCTTCTCCACCGGGATGCCGTCGACCTCGACCAGCTTGTAGACCATTCCCGCCGTCGGTGCGCCCGACCCGGTGACCAGCGACGTGCCCACGCCGTACACGTCGACCGGCTCGGCGCGCAGACCCGCGATCGCGTACTCGTCCAGGTCACCCGACAACACGATCTTCGTGTTCGTCGCGCCCAGCCCGTCGAGCTGCTCACGCACCTGCCGGGCCAGCACGCCGAGATCACCCGAATCGATCCGGACGGCCCCGAGACCGGTGCCGGCCACCTCGACGGCCGTGCGCACCCCGTTGGTGATGTCGTACGTGTCCACCAGCAGCGTGGTTCCCACCCCGAGCGTCTCGACCTGGCTGCGGAACGCCGCCGCCTCGTCGCGACCCGCACCCGTCGTGTGCACCAGCGTGAATGCGTGCGCCGCGGTACCCGTGCCCGGCACCCCGTGCCGGCGCACCGCCTCGAGATTCGACGTCGCATCGAAGCCCGCCAGGTACGCGGCCCGCGCACACGCGACCGCCGCCTCCTCGTGGGTGCGGCGCGACCCCATCTCGATCAGGGTGCGGCCGTCCGCGGCGCTGACCATCCGGGCCGCCGCCGAGGCCACCGCGCTGTCGTGATTGAGGATCGACAGGATCAGCGTCTCGAGCAGGACGCACTCGGCGAACGTGCCGCGCACCGCCAGCACCGGCGAACCGGGAAAGTAGAAGTCGCCTTCGCGGTAGCCCTCGATGTCGCCGGAGAACCGGTAGCCCCGCAGCCACTCCACGGTCGACGCGTCGAGGAACCGTCCCGCCACCGCGAGTTCCTCCTCGCCGAAGCGGAACGTCTCGAGCGCATCGACGAGCCGGCCGGTCCCACCGACCACGCCGTACCGGCGCCCGGGCGGCAGACGCCTCGCGAACACCTCGAACGTGCAAGGGCGGGAACCGGTACCGTCCGCAAGCGCAGCCTCGAGCATCGTCAGCTCGTAGACGTCCGTGAACAGGGCGGTACTCGCCGTCGTGGTCGACCGAAGAAGGGAATCGGGCACCCGCTCACTGTAGAGGGGCACGGTGGGATGCCGCTGTATCGGCGGGCGCGGACGCCGTACCCTGGAGACATGGCGATGTGTTCCTCGACAAGCCCGTTCGACACCGCCCCCACGGAGCTGTCCGACGCAGTTACCGTGGCCTCGTTCCCCACGGTCACCCTGGCGGCAGGGCAGGCAATGCCGGCGGAAGCCGAAGCCGTCGAGGAGATCGAAGCCGTCGACCGGCCCTGGGTCACCGTCGTATGGGACGACCCGGTCAACCTGATGCACTACGTCGCATACATATTCCAGAAGCTGTTCGGGTACAGCAAGGCCAAGGCCACCGAACTGATGCTCAAGGTGCACAACGAAGGCAAGGCCGTCGTCTCGAGCGGTTCGCGTGACAAGATGGAACACGACGTGCAACGCCTGCACGCCGCCGGGCTGTGGGCGACGATGCAGCGGGCCGAGTGACCGGCCGCCCGCTCGCCGACAATTCCGACCGCGGAGCCAGGAGGAGCCGACCGACGTGCGGCAGTGGAGCAGGAAGAACTCGCTCGGAGGCGTGAAGCTGCGATCCGAGATGGACGCACACGAAGCGTCGGTGCTGCGCTCGCTCGTCGCATCCGTACTCGGCATGCTCGAGGAACGCGCCGCCGGCGCCCCACAGGACGACCTCGCCGCGCTCACCGGTCTGCGCACCGGCAACTCCACCCCGCCGGACGTCCCCGCCCTGCAACGGCTGCTGCCCGACTTCCACCGACCCGACGCCGACGCCACCGTGCATCCCGACGACGAATCGGCCGACCTCAACGGCGCCCTGCGCAGCCTGCACGAACCCGACATCATCGACGCCAAGCTCGCCGCCGGAGCTGTCATCCTGCGCACCGTCCCCGAATCCGGTGGGAAGGTGGTTCTCAGCCCCGAGCAGGCCGACGCCTGGTTGTACGGGCTCAACGACCTGCGGCTTGCGCTCGGCACCACCCTCGGCATCGACGACGACACCCCCGAAGTGCTCGACGAGGACGACCCGCGAGCCCCCCACCTCGACGTCTACCACTGGCTGACCTGGATGCAGGACTCCCTCGTCCAGGCGCTCATGCCGTGACGGCCGCGCCCGGACCCACCGACTCGCTCACCGACGTCGCGGGTATGCGCGTGGGGCACTGGCACGCCCTCGACACCGACGTCACCCTCGGCTCCGACGACACCTACGGCACCGGACGGGCCACCGGGTGCACCGTCGTCGTCCCCGACCGCGCCGCCACCGCCGCCGTCGACGTCCGCGGCGGCGGCCCCGGCACCCGGGAAACCGACCTGCTCGACCCCAGCCACTCCGTGCAGCGCGTCGACGCCGTACTCCTCACCGGCGGCAGCGCCTACGGTCTCGCCGCCGCCGACGGCGTGATGCGGTGGCTCGAGGAACACGGGCGCGGCATCGCGATGGGACCGCCGGGAGCCGTCGTGCCCATCGTGCCGGGCGCAGTCGTCTTCGACCTGCCCGTGGGGGAGTGGACCGCGCGCCCCTCCGCCGACAGCGGATACCGGGCCGCCGCGGCCGCCGGCACGACCGTCGCGCGCGGCACCGTCGGCGCCGGGGTCGGCGCCCGCGCCGGCACCCTCAAGGGCGGCATCGGCACCGCGAGCCTGGCCCTGACCGACGGCCCCGCCGCCGGCGTCACCGTCGCCGCACTCGTCGTCGCCAACCCCGTCGGGGCCGTGTTCGATCCCGAAACGGGCCTGCCGTGGGGCCTCGGGCCCACCCGGGCCGCTCAGCTCGGACTCGTCGCCCCGGCCGCCGCCGAGATCGCCGCCGCCAACGCCCTCGCGCCGAAGGGCACCGCCCTCAACACCACCATCGGCGTCGTCGCCACCGATGCCGACCTGACCGCCGCCGCCTGCCGCCGGGTCGCCGTCGCCGGACACGACGGACTCGCGCGGGCCGTTCGCCCCGCGCACTCCCCGCTCGACGGCGACACCCTCTTCGCCCTTGCCACCGGCACCGCGACGGTGCCCGCGTCGGCACGTCCGATCCCCGACGCCTTCGCGCCCGAACTACCCGTGCTGGCCGCCGTCTGCGAGGTGGCCGCCGAGGTCGTCCAGCGCGCCGTCGTGGACGCGGTGCTGCACGCGACCGCGGTCGCAGGCATCCCCGCCTACCGCGACCTGTTCCCCTCCGCCTTCGCGACCGGGACCACCACGTCGCGCTGACGCGCTCAGCCCGGCGCACCCTCCGACACGCGCTTCATCTGGCCACCGCAACAGATCTCCGAATGTGCCATCTCCTCGTTGCACGGGCACGCCTTCTCGTAGACGAGCTGCGCACCGCACTTCTCGCAGATGTAGCGATCTCCGACGCTTCTGGGCACGACTGCCTCCCCGGGTCGACGGTGACCTCCACGGTAGCCACCGCACCGCCGGGATAGTGCGGTTTCACGCGGTCGCGCCCGGTGCCGAGCAGGGCGCCCACGCCCGGTGCCGATCAGGGCCCCCGTCGGTAGGCTCGAAAGTCAGGAACACCATGCAGGACACACGCGAAGGGCGAGCGCATGACCGTACCCGACGGTTCCCGTCCCGGGCTCCGGCCCGTCTGGCAACGCGCGGCGCTGCTGATCGCCGGGTTCGTCGCCCTGCTCTACGCAATCGAGGCCGTCGACGCCGCCGCGCCCGCCGAGCTCGACACCGCCGGCATCGAACCGAGAAGCGCCGACGGACTGTGGGGCGTGCTGTTCGCCCCCGTGCTCCACGCCGACTGGGCGCACCTGAGCGCGAACACCATCCCCCTGCTCGTGCTCGGATTCCTCGTGCTCGTCTCCGGAATCGGCCGCGGCCTGGCCGCCACCGCGATCATCTGGGTCGTCGGGGGACTCGGGACGTGGCTCACCGCCGGAGCCGGCTTCGTGCACATCGGGGCGTCCATCCTCGTCTTCGGATGGCTCACCTACCTGATCACGCGCGGCATCTTCACCCGGCAGGCGAATCAGATCGTCATCGGGGTGATCGTGCTGTTCGTCTACGGCAGCATCCTGTGGGGCGTGCTGCCCAGCGACCCCCGCGTCTCTTGGCAGGGGCACCTCTTCGGTGCCGTCGGCGGCGTCCTGGCCGCCTGGCTGCTCTCCGCCGACGAGCGTCGCCGGCGGCGTTCCCCAGCTGTGCCGAGCTCCCCGTTCGGGTGAGACGCACCCCCGCCAGGCAACTGACCGATCGGTAGGATCACAGCGTCGGCGCGACTGTGACATCTCTCGATCAAAACCCGTGTTGGCTTCGTCGCAACCACAGGGACGTGGCAGCATGAGCCCATGCGCATGACCGTCCTGGGGTGTTCCGGCAGCGTGGCCGGGCCGGATTCCGCCGCGTCGGGCTACCTGATCACCGCCCCCGGCACCCCGCCCCTGGTGATCGACTTCGGTCCCGGGGTCCTCGGGGCCCTGCAGCGGTACGCCGATCCCGGCGAGGTCTCGCTGTTGCTCTCGCACCTGCACGCCGACCACTGCCTCGACATACCGGGCCTGCTCGTCTGGCGGCGCTACTCCCCGAACCGCCCGACCGGACGCACCCTCGTCTACGGCCCCGCGGACACCAGCGTCCGCGTCGGAGCCGCCTCCGCCGAGATCGCCGGTGAGATGGACGATGTCAGCGACACCCTGGACGTGCGAACCCTCGCGGACGGGGAAGCCTTCCGCTTCGGCGCGCTCACCATCCGCCCCGGCCGGGTCAACCACCCGCCCGAGGCCTACGGATTCCGCATCACCAGCGACTCCGGACGCACCGTCGTCTACACCGGTGACACCGGCATGTGCGACGAGGTCGTCGACCTCGCGCGCGGTGCCGACGTCCTGCTGTCCGAAGCCTCCTGGACCCATGCGCCCGATGACCGGCCCGACGGCATCCACCTCTCCGGCGCCGAAGCCGGGCTCGTTGCCGCGCGTGCCGAGGTGGGAGAGTTGCTGCTCACCCACATCCCGCCGTGGACCTCGCGCGAGGACGTCATCGCCGAAGCCAAGGAGCAGTATTCCGGGCCCGTCCACGCGGTGTCCGCCGGAGACGTCTACCGCATCTAATAGGCTCGTCCGGGTGACCACACGAGAAGACGGCAGAGCGGACGACGAACTCCGCCCCATCCGGATCACCCGAGGATTCACCAACCACCCCGCGGGCTCGGTGCTCGTGGAATTCGGCCAGACCCGCGTCATGTGCACCGCCAGCGTCGAAGAGGGCGTACCGCGCTGGCGCAAGGGCTCCGGTCTCGGCTGGCTCACCGCCGAATACGCGATGCTCCCCGCCGCCACGCACACCCGTAGCGGACGCGAATCGGTCAAGGGCAAGCTCGGCGGCCGCACCCAGGAGATCAGCCGCCTCGTCGGCCGCGCCCTGCGCGCCTGCATCGACCTCGCCGCCCTCGGCGAGAACACCATTGCCATCGACTGCGACGTCCTGCAGGCCGACGGCGGCACCCGCACCGCCGCCATCACCGGCGCCTACGTGGCGCTCGCCGACGCCGTCACCTGGCTGAGCGCGGCAGGGCGCCTGACCGACCCGCAGCCCATCTCCTGTGCCATCGCCGCCGTGAGCGTCGGCGTCGTCGACGGCCGCGTCCGTCTCGACCTGCCCTACGAGGAGGACGTGCGCGCCGAGGTCGACATGAACGTCATCGCCACCGACACCGGCACCCTCGTCGAGGTCCAGGGCACCGGCGAAGGCGCGACGTTCGCACGCTCCACCCTCGACAAGATGCTCGACTCCGCGCTCGCCGGCATCGCCGAACTGTGCGAGATCCAGAAGCAGGCGCTCGAAGCGCCCTACCCGGGCACGCTCCCGCAGCCCGTGACACCCGAGCGCACCCGGAAGAAGTTCGGTGTCTGAGATGGTGCGGGTGCTCGTGGCCAGTCGCAACGCGAAGAAGCTGCGCGAGTTGCAGCGCGTCCTCGACTCCGCCGGAATCGACGGGATCGACCTCGTCGGCCTCGACGCGGTGCCGCCCTACGACGAAGCGCCCGAGACGGGCGCGACGTTCGAGGAGAACGCGGCCGCCAAGGCGCGCGACGGCGCAGCAGCAACCGGAATGCCGTGCGTCGCAGACGATTCCGGTATCGAGGTCGACGCGCTCAATGCGATGCCCGGGGTGCTGTCCGCCCGCTGGTCGGGACGGCACGGCGACGACCACGCCAACACCGAACTGCTGCTCGGGCAGCTGCAGGACGTCCCCGACGAGCGGCGCGGCGCGGCATTCGTCTCCGCCTGCGCCCTCGCCGTCCCCGGTGACGACGGCGAGATCGCGGTGCACGTCGTGCGCGGGGAGTGGCGCGGCGCCATCGTCCACAGCCCCCGCGGTGGCAACGGGTTCGGCTACGACCCGGTGTTCCGGCCGGAAGGCGAGGACCGCACCGCAGCCGAACTCAGCGCCGAGGAGAAGGACGCGTCGTCGCACCGCGGGCGGGCGCTGGCGCAGCTCGTACCGGACCTCGCCGCGCTCGCGCGCTAGAGGACCGTCGCGCCGAGCTGGGATTCGAGCGGAGAATCGGAATCCGCCTACGCCGTGGCGTGGGCGGATTCCGGTCGATCGCGTAAATATGGGCCGGCGTCAGACGCCGAAGTCGGACTTGACCTGCTTAGTGCGCTGGTGCTCGACGAAGAACGACAGGAACGGGATGGTGCCGGCGAGGAGGGTGCCGATCGTGCGGCCCGCGGGCCAGCGCACCTTGATCGCCAGGTCGAGCGTGAGCACGAGATACACCGCGTAGACCCAGCCGTGGACCACGGCGATCCAGCCGGGAACGTTCTCGACCTTCAGGATGTACTTCGCGACCATCTCGCCGGTGAGCACGAGCAGCCACACGCCGGTGATCCAGGCGAGCGCGCGGTACCGGGTCAGGGCCGAGGCGATCTTCTTCCGGTCGGCTTCCGGTCGGGACTGCGGCGCGGTCGAACCGCCCGTCTGGTCGGGTGCCTGCTCGGGGGTCGTGCTCACTGAGCGCTCCTATCGGACCTGCGCGCCAGCTGCGCGAGGTAATCGTTGTACTCCAGCATCTGCCGGGCCTCGGGGTCGTCCGGATCGACATCCGCATTCGGGTCAATCTGTGCTCGGGGCCGCTGGGGGAGGAGATCCTCGGGAATCTCGGTGGGTTCCTTCGGTTCCGACGCGCGCGGCGCTCCCGTGGCCTGACTCTCGGCGTCCTCGGTCTCGAGCTTCACGAACCGGCGGTAGGCGTAGATGCAGAAGAAGGCGAACGCGGGCCACTGCAGTGCGTAGCCGAGGTTCTGGAACGTGCCGCCCACTGCCTCGAACCGCGTCCACTGCCAGAAGCCGAGACCGAGACAACCGGCCGCGGCGACCGTCACCAGTACGACGAGGGCAAGGCGACGCGGCGGACGGTTTTCGGACACGTCATCAAAAGTACCCGAGCGGCCCCTCGACCTGCCAAGAGCGGTCGAGGGCCGTGGGGGAGGTCACGTGGTGCGCGAGGGGGGACTCGAACCCCCACGTCCTTTCGGACACCTGGACCTAAACCAGGCGCGGCTGCCGTTACGCCACTCGCGCAAGCACGTGTCACATTACGCGATATCGCTGTCCGGGCACGATTCGGCACTCCGATCCCCGAAGCGCCGCCGCCCGGCCCAGGTAGGCGTCTGGCTGTGGCAGTTGGGGCAGAGGAAGCGGACGTTCTCGGGACGGGAGTCGTTCGGATTGCCGTCGATGTGGTCGACGTGGAGCGTCAGGCTCCTCCCGTTCCAGTGTGGCTCGATGCCGCACGATTCGCACTGGTGGGGACGGCCGGACTCGAGCAATGCCCGGCGAAGCATCTTGGGTTTCGCGCGGGCCGCGCCGATTGGTTTGCAGACGAGGACAGCGGTCCATTCCATGCGGTTCCGCGGCGGTCGGCCAATCATGTGTCCTTGACCTGTGAAGTGGGAGGTGTCGATTCCGAACTTCTTGATTCGCCGGCTCAGATGCGCGTGAGCACCGCCGCTCGGGACCAGTCCGAGATAGCGCATGACCCCCGCCACGCTCACCGACTCGGCCACGGCCTCCTCCAGGACTTCCCGCGTGTACTTCATCCATACCCCCCTGGATCGAATGTGTGTTCGATACGAGGATCGTATCCGGCTGTTCTGACAAACCGCGGAAAACGCCCTCATGCACGCGTTTCACGGCCCGTCAAGATGGTAACGATTGTGTAACGATAAACGTGAGGCTTCCCTCAGGTTGATGGACGTCCACGTAGCCGTGCAGCCTGCGCCGACTCTCCCTACCGGCGAGTCACTTCTCTCGGCCGCTGTGAGTGATCTCACGCGCCCTTCCGCTGCCGGTAACCCGCGCGGAACAAAACATGAGGAACCCCTCATGATTTTGTGTCACTCTTGGGTAGCCCGAACGAGCAGATCAGAGCCATCAGAACGCCAACGGCGGCGCGGGCGGCCAACGAGAGAACCACGCCCTCGAGGTGTTCAGGAGAGGAACTACACGCGTGACGATCGACGAGACCACACCAGCCGACAACGGACGGAACTCGAAGGCATCACGACGCACCAGCGACCGGGGGATCGGCCCCGCCTCCCGAAAGGGTGCGCTGGTCGACAAGCTCCTCGCCGGGGAGCCGTACGCCCTCGCCTTCGGTGGCCAGGGTGCCCCGTGGCTCAGCTCCCTCGAGGAGCTCAGCCGCGACAACGGACTCGAGCCGGTCCTGACCGAACTGGTCAACGAGGCCGACGCGCTGCTCGCGCCCGTCGCACACGACCTCGTCGTGGTGCGCCCGAGCGGCTTCGACCCCATCGCCTGGATGCTCGAGCAGGAAGTCGCCGACGAGGACGAGACGCCCGTCGCCGGCCCCTCCGAGACCACACTGACCTCCGCCGCGGTGTCGTTGCCCGGCGTGTTCCTGACCCAGGTGGCCGCGCTGCGCGCGCTGGCCAATCAGGGCCTCGACGTGACCGCGCAGGCCCCGGCCGCCGTGATCGGCCATTCCCAGGGCGTGCTCGCCGTCGCGGCCACCGAGGCCGCCGGCGCCAAGGACGGGCAGATCCTCGCGATCGCCCAGCTCATCGGTGCCGCTGCCACCCTCGTCGGCCGCCGCCGCGGCATCATCGCGGGCGCCGAGCGCTTCCCGATGCTCGCCGTCGCGAACGTCGACCCCGAGCGTCTGCGCGCCGTCGTCGCCGAGGTCTTCGCCGACCAGGATCCGCAGCGTTCCGCGGTCGTCGCCATCCGCAACGCCCGTCGCCGCGTCGTGCTGTCCGGCCCGCCGGCCGCCCTGGCGCGCGTGCAGCAGCGCTGCGAGGAGATCTCGGCCGCGGAGACCCGCGAGCGTGAGGCGAAGAAGCGCGGCGGTGCCGTGTTCGCCCCCACCTTCGAGCCGGTCTCCGCCGAGATCGGATTCCATCACCCCGCGCTGGCCGACGCGGTCGAGCAGGTCGCCGACTGGGCTTCTCGCTGCGGCCTGGACGCCGACCTCGCCCGTTCGCTGGCGCAGGAAGTGCTCGTCGACCCGGTCGACTGGGTCGCCCTCGTCGACGACGCCGTCGCGGCCGGTGCCTCGTGGATCCTGGATCTGGGTCCCGGTGAGCTGCTGACGCGTATGACCAGCTCGGGCCTGCGCGGCCAGGGTGTGGGCATCATCGCCGCCGCCACCCGCGGTGGTCAGCGCAACCTGCTGACCCCGGGCGCCGAGCCCGAGGTGCCGCAGCCGTGGTCCGCGTTCGCGCCGAAGCCGGTCACCCTGCCCGACGGCCGCCAGGGCGTCGAGACGTCCTTCACGCGCCTGACCGGCCGCTCGCCGATCCTGCTGGCCGGCATGACGCCGACCACCGTCGATCCGAAGATCGTCGCCGCCGCGGCCAACGCCGGCCACTGGGCCGAGCTCGCCGGCGGTGGCCAGGTCACCGAGCAGATTTTCGCCGACCACGTCGAGGAGCTGAAGGGGCTGCTCGAGCCGGGCCGCGCCGTGCAGTTCAACTCGATGTTCCTCGACCCGTACCTGTGGAAGCTGCACGTGGGCGGCAAGCGGCTCGTGCCGCGGGCCCGCGCCGCGGGCGCGCCGTTCGACGGTGTGGTCGTCACCGCCGGCATCCCCGAACTCGAGGAAGCCGTCTCGATCATCGAGGAGCTGACCGAGGCCGGCATCAGCTACGTCGCGTTCAAGCCGGGCACCGTGGCGCAGATCCGCTCGGTGATCCGCATCGCGAACGAGGTGCCGAACTACCCGGTCATCGTCCACATCGAGGGCGGCCGCGCCGGCGGCCACCACTCGTGGGAGGACCTCGACGACCTGCTGCTCGCCACCTACGCCGAGCTGCGCACCCGGTCCAACCTGGTGCTGTGCGTCGGCGGTGGCATCGGCACCCCCGAGCGGGCCGCCGACTACCTGACCGGCCGCTGGTCCACCGCCCACGGCTTCCCGGCGATGCCGCTCGACGGCATCCTGGTCGGCACCGCGGCGATGGCGACGCTCGAGGCGACCACGTCGCCCGAGGTCAAGCGGATGCTCGTCGAGACCCCCGGCACCCCGGACTGGGTCGGCGCCGGCACCGCCTCCGGCGGCATGGCCTCCGGCCGTAGCCAGCTGGGCGCGGACATCCACGAGATCGACAACGCGGCGTCCCGCACCGGCCGCCTGCTCGACGAGGTCGCCGGCGACGCCGAGGCCGTGGCCGCGCGCCGCGACGAGATCATCGCTGCGCTGGACGTCACCGCGAAGCCGTACTTCGGCGACGTCGCCGAGATGACCTACGGGCAGTGGCTCGCCCGCTACCTCGAGCTCGCAGTCGGCTCGCAGGAGGTGGCCGACGCGGCCGAGAACCCGTGGATCGACGTCACCTGGCGCGAGCGCTTCCGCGAGATGCTGCAGCGTGCCGAGTCCCGTCTGCATCCGGCCGATCGTGGCCCCATCCCGACGCTGTTCGCCGACGACGCGGCCCTCGACCGGCCGTACGCGGCGCTGGCGACGCTGACCGGGCAGTTCCCGGATGCCGATTCGGTGGTCCTGCACCCGGCCGACGTCCCGTTCTTCGTCGCGCTGTGCCGCACCCCGGGCAAGCCGGTGAACTTCGTGCCGGTGGTCGATCAGGACGTGCGTCGCTGGTGGCGGTCCGATTCCCTGTGGCAGGCCCACGATCCGCGCTACAGCGCAGATCAGGTCTGCATCATCCCGGGCACCGTCGCCGTCGCGGGCATCACCCGCGCCGACGAGCCCGTCGGTGAGCTGCTCGACCGGTTCGAGAAGGCCACCGTCGACGAGCTGGTCGCGGCCGGCGTCGAGCCGGTGCAGATCGCGGCTCGTCGTCACCAGGACTTCGCGTCCGGTCTGCTCGACGCGGTGCTGTCGGCTCCGGATGTGAACTGGGCCGGCCGCCAGACCGTGAACCCGGTGCACCGCCTCGGTGACCTGGACGAGTGGTCCGTCGAATCCGACACCGCCGCCGTGCACGCCGCGACGGGCGCCACCCTGAGCGTTCTCGACGCCGAGCACGTGGGCCTGACGGTGCCGCTCGCGGGGGACAAGACCGTCGAGATCCGCCTGACCGTGCCGGCCACCGTGCACACCGGTGGCGCTCCCGTCGTCACCGCGGAGGACGCGTCGGCGTCCATGTCGGCGCTGCTCGGTGTCGCCGCGGGCCAGGAGCTGCCCGCTGTGAAGAAGGGCGCAGCCCGCATCACGCTCGGCTGGCTGCCGGAGAAGATCGCCGACCATGCCGGTGTCACGGGTTCGGGACTGCCGTCGACGCTGACCCCGAGTACCCACGGTGTGCCCGACGTCCTCGTCGGCGCGTGCTGGCCGGCGGTGTTCGCCGCGCTCGGCGCCGCGCAGACCGACGACAGCCTGTCGGTGATCGAGGGCATGCTCGACCTGGTCCATCTCGACCACGCCGTCGACGTGAAGGACGGTCTGCCGACCGAGCCGTCGATCCTGGGTGTCAAGGCCGAGGTGCAGGACGTGGTCGACACCGACCTCGGCCGGGTGGTCGAGGTGCATGTCGAGATCACCGCCGACAACGGCAACGGTTCCGGGGACGCCACGGTCGCGACGCTGATCGAGCGCTTCGCGATCCGCGGCCGCACCGGTAAGGCAGAGCTGGCCGATCCGGTTCGCGCCGGCGGTGCCGTGAGCGAGGACGCGGTGGAGACCCCACGTCGCCGCCGCCGCGACGCCGTGATCGTCGCCCCGATCGACATGAGCGCCTTTGCGCGTGTCTCGGGCGACCACAACCCGATCCACACCTCGGACAACGCTGCCCTGCTGGCCGGTCTGGGCACCCCGATCGTGCACGGCATGTGGCTCTCGGCCGCCGCCCAGCAGGTCGTGACCGCCCTCGAGTCCGACGCCAAGCTGCCGGCCCGCCGCCTGACGGCGTGGACCGCCCGGTTCCTCGGCATGGTGCGCCCCGGCGCGCAGATCGACGTGCGGGTCGACCGCATCGCGACCGACCGCGGCGCCGAGATCGTCGAGGTGGGCTGCCGCGTGGACGGCGACCTGGTGATGGTCGCCACCGGCCGCACCGCTGCCCCGCGCACGGTGTACGCGTTCCCCGGCCAGGGCATCCAGCGTCCCGGCATGGGCCTGGACGCCCGTGCCCGCAGCAAGGCCGCCCGGGAGATCTGGGATCGCGCCGACAAGCACACCCGAAAGGCCCTGGGCTTCTCCATCCTGGCCGTGGTGCGCGACAACCCGACCGTGCTCAAGGCCCGCGGGGTCACCCACAAGCATCCGGACGGCGTGCTGCACCTGACCCAGTTCACGCAGGTCGCGATGGCGACCCTGGGCGTCGCCCAGATCGCGGAACTGCGTGAGGCCGGCGCCTTCGTCGAGGGCGCGTTCCTGGCCGGACACTCGGTGGGCGAGTACAACGCCCTCGCCGCCGTGGCCGGGGTGCTGCCGCTCGAGGCGGTGCTCGAGGTGGTGTTCAGCCGCGGATCGGCGATGCACGCCCTCGTGCCGCGCGACGAGCACGGCCGTTCGGACTACCGCATGGCCGCGATCCGCCCGTCGCAGTTCGGTGTCGCCGACGCCGATCTCGAGGCGTTCGTCGCCGGGGTCGCCGAGGAGACCGGCGAGTTCCTGCAGATCGTCAACCTGAACCTGCGCGGCTCGCAGTACGCGATCGCCGGCACGGTCGCCGGCCTCGAGGTCCTCGAGTCCGTGATCGAGCGCAAGGTCGCCGAGTTCGGTGGCAAGCGTGCGTTCATCCTGGTCCCGGGGATCGACGTGCCGTTCCACTCGACCGTCCTGCGCGGCGGCGTGGACGACTTCCGGGAGCGCCTGCTGAACCTGCTGCCCGAGCAGATCGATCCCGACATCCTCATCGGCCGCTACATCCCGAACCTGGTGCCCAAGCCGTTCGACCTGGGCCGGGAGTTTGTCCAGGAGATCGCCGACCTGGTGCCGTCCGAGCCGCTGGCCGAGGTCCTCGCGGACTTCGACACCTGGGCGGCCGATCGCTCGAAGCTGTGCCGCGTCGTGCTCGCCGAGCTGCTCGCGTGGCAGTTCGCGTCCCCGGTCCGCTGGATCGAGACGCAGGACCTGCTGTTCGCCGACGAGGCCGACGGCGGCCTGGGCGTCGAGCGGTTCGTCGAGGTCGGCCTCGGTGCCGCCCCGACGGTGGCGAACCTGGCGTCGCAGACGCTGAAGCTGCCGGGCCGCTTCGGGCAGCCGGTCGAGGTGCTCAACATCGAGCGCGAGGCCTCGGTCGTGTACTCCACGGACGTCGATCCGGCGCCGGTGGAGGACGACGAGCCGGCCTCGGCCGAGACGTCCGCGGCCGCCCCGGCTGCGGCTGCCGCTCCGGCCGCCGCACCTGCCGCTCCGGCGGGTGGCCCGCGTCCGGACGACATCGCGTTCAAGGCCGCCGACGCCACGAAGGTGCTCATCGCCCTGTGGACGAAGCTGCGCCCGGATCAGGTCGGTCCCGCCGACACGATCGAGGCGCTGTGCGACGGTGTGTCCTCGCGGCGCAACCAGCTGCTCGTCGACCTGGGTTCGGAGCTGTCGCTCGGTGCCATCGACGGTGCCGCCGACGCCGACATGGGCGCGCTCGCCGCCACGGTCGATCGCCTGGCCCGCACCTACCGGCCCTTCGGTCCGGTGCTGTCGGATTCCGTCAACGACCACCTGCGCAAGGTGTTCGGTCCGTCGGGCAAGCGTCCCGCCTACGTCGCCGACCGCGTCACCAAGGTGTGGGGCCTGGGCGAGGGCTGGGCGTCGCACGTGACCGCGGAGGTCGCGCTCGGCAGCCGGGACGGTTCGTCCGTCCGCGGCGGTGCGCTCGGCGGCCTGTCCGACGGCACGCTGTCCGACGGCGGCGCCGTCGACAAGCTGATCGATGCTGCGGTGCAGTCGGTCGCCGGCCGCCGCGGTGTCGCGGTGTCGATGCCGTCCGCCGGTGGCGGCGGCGGTGCCACCGTCGACGCTGCCGCGCTCGGCGAGTTCGCCGAGGGCATCACCGGCTCGAACGGTGTGCTCGCCAAGACCGCGCGTCTGATCCTGTCCGAGCTGGGCCTGGCCGACGCGGCCTCGGACCTCGCGGACAAGGCGGACACGGAACTGGTCGACCTGGTCTCGGCGGAGCTGGGCTCCGACTGGCCGCGGCTGGTCGCGCCGGCGTTCGACGCCCGCAAGGCCGTGCTGATCGACGACCGGTGGGCGACGGCTCGTGAGGACCTGGCCCGCGTGTGGCTCGGTGCCGAGATCGCCGCGGAGCGCTTCGCCGGTGCGGGCGCCACGGTGGCTGCGCACGCCATGTTCTGGGCGGGCAAGGCCACCGAGGCCGGCCGCACGGAACTCGCGCGGACCTTCGAGGCGATCGCGACGGCTGCCCGGCAGACCGGCGACGCCGAGTACGCCGGCGAGGTCGCCGTCGTCACCGGCGCCAGCAAGGGCGGGATCGCGGCCGCGGTCGCGGCGAAGCTGCTCGCCGGCGGCGCGACGGTCGTGGTCACCACCTCGAGCCTGAACGACAGCCGCCTCGGCTTCTACAAGGAGCTGTACGCAGGCAACGCGCGGTCCGGTGCGGCCCTGTGGGTGGTTCCGGCCAACATGGCGTCCTACTCCGACGTCGACGCCCTGGTGCAGTGGCTCGGCACCGAGACCGTGGAGACCGCGGGCGGCGCCAAGAAGCTGATCAAGGAGGCCCTGACCCCGACGCTGCTGTTCCCGTTCGCCGCGCCGCGCGTGGTCGGGTCGATGGCCGACGCCGGTGCCCGCGCCGAGATGGAGATGCGGGTCCTGCTGTGGTCGGTGGAGCGCCTCATCGCGGGGCTGGCCGACATCGGCTACGACCGCGACGTCGACACCCACCTGCACGTCGTGCTGCCGGGTTCGCCGAACCGCGGCAAGTTCGGCGGCGACGGTGCGTACGGCGAGGCGAAGGCCGCGCTGGACGCGATCGTCAACCGCTGGCACGCCGAGCGCACGTGGGCCGAGCGGGTCACCCTCGCTCACGCCCTCATCGGCTGGGTCCGGGGCACGGGCCTGATGGGCGGCAACGATCCGCTGGTCGAGGCCGCCGAGGCCGCCGGTGTGCGCACCTGGTCGACCGACGAGATGGCCGTCGAGCTGCTGAAGCTCGTCACCGCCGGCTCCAAGGAGTCCGCTGCGGTCGAGCCGCTGGTGGCGGACCTGACCGGCGGCCTGTCCGAGGCCGACATCGACCTGCCGGCGCTGGCCAAGCAGGCTCAGGAGGAGGCCGAGGCGCAGGCCGCGGCCGAGACCGAGTCCGACGAGGTCACCATCGCGGCGCTGCCCGCGCCGCCGCGCCTGGACGCGACGGCGCCCGCGCCGGAGTGGAAGCCGCTCGACGTCGATCCCGCCGATCTGGTGGTCATCGTCGGCGCCGGCGAGCTCGGCCCGTACGGCTCGGCCCGCACCCGCTTCGAGATGGAGGTCGACGAGGAACTGTCGGCCGCCGGTGTGCTCGAGCTGGCCTGGGTCACGGGTCTGGTGGCATGGGAGAACGATCCCACCCCGGGCTGGTACGACGCGGAGACCGGCGAGCTGGTGCCCGAGGCGGAGATCGCCGACCGGTACCACGATGCGGTGGTCGAGCGCTGCGGCATCCGCCGCTACGGCGACGACGGCGCGATGATCGACAATGCGGCGCCGCTGCTGACCTCGGTGTTCCTGGACAAGGACCTGTCCTTCGTGGTCGGGTCCGAGGCCGAGGCCCGCGCGTTCGTCGACGCCGACCCGGAGAACACCGTCGCGCAGTCGGTTCCGGACAGCGGTGACTGGACCGTCACCCGTAAGGCCGGCACCGAGATCCGGGTGCCCCGCAAGATGAACCTGACGCGCACGGTCGGTGGCCAGATCCCGACCGGGTTCGACGTCACCAAGTGGGGCATCCCCGCCGACATGGCCGAGTCCGTGGACCGGGTGGGCCTGTGGAACATCGTGACCACGGTGGACGCGTTCCTCTCGAGCGGTTTCACCCCGTCGGAGCTCATGCGCTGGGTGCACCCCTCGTACGTGGCGAACACCCAGGGCACCGGCATGGGCGGCATGACCTCGATGCGGTCGCTGTACATCGACACGCTGCTCGGCGAGTCCCGCGCGAACGACATCCTGCAGGAGGCCCTGCCGAACGTCATCGCCGCGCACGTCGTGCAGTCGTACGTCGGTGGCTACGGCGCGATGGTGCACCCGGTGGCGGCGTGCGCGACGGCCGCGGTGTCGGTCGAGGAGGGTGTCGACAAGATCAAGCTGGGCAAGGCGCAGCTGGTCGTCGCCGGCGGCTTCGACGACCTCGGTATCGAGGGCATCGTCGGGTTCGGTGACATGTCGGCCACCGCGAAGTCGGACGACATGACGGCCAAGGGCATCAGCGATCGCCGGTTCTCCCGCGCCAACGATCGCCGGCGCGGTGGGTTCGTCGAGTCCGCCGGTGGCGGCACGGTCCTGCTCGCCCGCGGCGACCTGGCACTGGAGATGGGCCTGCCCGTCCTCGGTGTGGTCGCGTGGGCCGGCTCCTTCGCCGACGGCGTGCACACCTCGATCCCGGCCCCGGGCATCGGTGCCCTCGGCGCCGGCCGCGGCGGGCTCGAGTCGGGCCTGGCGCGGGAGCTGCGCAAGCTCGGTGTCACCGCAGACGACATCGCGGTGATCTCCAAGCACGACACCTCCACTGCGGCCAACGACCCGAACGAGGCGGAGCTGCACGAGCGCCTGGCGGGGTCGCTGGGCCGCAGCGACGGTGCGCCGATGTTCGTGGTGTCGCAGAAGTCGCTGACCGGTCACGCCAAGGGCGGCGCGGCGGCGTTCCAGCTGATCGGCCTGTGCCAGGTCCTCAGCCAGGGCATCGTCCCGCCGAACCGCAGCCTGGACTGCGTCGACGACAAGATGGCCGGGTTCGAGCACCTGGTGTGGCCGCGCACCCCGCTCCGCTTCGGCGAGCAGTACGCGCTCAAGGCCGGTCTGCTGACCAGCCTCGGGTTCGGCCACGTGTCGGGGCTGATCGCGGTGGTCCACCCGCAGGCGTTCGTCGAGGCGATCCCGGCGGAGCGCCGGCAGGCCTACGTCGAGCAGGCTCAGGCCCGCGCCGTCGCCGGTAAGCGCCGCCTCGCGGAGGCCATGACCGGGGGTGCGGCCCTGTACCAGCGGCCCGCCGACCGCCGCTTCGGCGGGGACTCGGTGCCGGCCGACGCGGCACGCCAGCTCGAAGCGGACGTGCTGCTCTCGCCGCAGGCACGACTGGGCGACGGCGACGTGTACCGTTCGGGTCTGCCCGGCTGCAAGTAGCCGCCGGCCGCACGGTCACAGAGAGCGGGTCACAGGACGGATGGGAGTTGCGGGGATCGGGTTCGACCTGGTCACGGTGTCGGAGTTCGAGGAGCAGCTGGGCCGCGCAGGCACGGCGATGCTCTCGAACTTCACGCCGGGCGAGCGTCGGGACGCGAACACCCGCAGCTCCCGTCCCGGCCGCCACTTCGCGGCCCGGTGGGCTGCGAAGGAGGCGCTGATCAAGGCGTGGTCGGCGTCGCTGTTCGGCAGCCCGCCGGTGCTGCCGGAGACCGTGCACCGGCAGATCGAGGTGGTCTCCGATGCGTGGGGCCGACCCGGGATCCGGCTGCACGGCGATGTCGCCGCGCACCTGACCGGGGTGCGGATCCACGTCTCGCTCACGCACGACGGAGACATGGCGGGGGCGTTCGTCGTGCTCGAGGAGGACCCACAGGCGTAGGGCCCGGGTGGTGGTTTCAGGCGGAGGAAGTGCGGACTTCCTCCGCCTGTTGCGTTTCGGAGTCGCGGTCGTCGGCCCGGCGGGACTCCTCCGCCCGGGCGGCCTCTTCGCGGCGCTTGCGCCGCTTGGCGCTCGTCCGCGACTCCTTCTCGGCCACCATCAGGTACGCGCCCATCAGCCGCTTGAGTTCGACGACCGCGTCGGCGTGGCTCTGGTTGTCCTGCACGGAGAAGTTCAGCATCGAGTACACGACGTGCACGAGCACCTCGGCCATCAGGGTGCGGCGCTCGCGCGGGGTGTCGGGCATGAGCGGAGCCAGCATCCGCGCGATCTGCTCGGCGAACTCCTTCTCGTGGATCGCGCCGGTCGCCCGCGTCGACGGGGTGGACTGCATCGCGAGCCACACCTCCCGCCGCGACGGGTCCGACATCCACAGACCGGCGAGATGGTCGACGAAGGCGTTGAGGAACCGCAGCCAGTCCACGGACGGGACGACGCCGTCGAACTTGGCGAGTTCGTCCTGCACGCCCACCAGGTCCTGCCGGTTCAGTTCACAGACGATGACGTACTTGTTGGCGAAGAACTGGTAGAGGGTGCCGATGGGTACGTCGGCCCGGGCGGCCACCTCTTCGCAGGTGAACGACTCGAAGCCGACCTCGGTGAGCAGTTCGCGGGACGCGGCGAGCAGCGCGTCGAACTTGCGCCGGCTGCGCTCCTGCGTCGGGCGGCGGCGCGGCACGAGCTCCTGGGGCGCCGCCTGGACCTCCAGCGCCGGGTCGATTCGGCGTGGGGTACGGCCGCGCTTCGTTGCAGACTCCACGCGCCCAGGCTAGCCGGAGGTTGTCCGAATTCCGAACTTCTAGCTGTGAGGGCGAGTCCCAGCTAACACCTCCGGAGTCGCCGTCGGCTCACTTGACGAGGGTGAACTGCATGACGTCGATGTGGCCGGTCCGGAAGTGCTCGGCGGAACCGTTCAGGTACTTCATGAACCGCGCGTACATCTCCTCCGACGACAGGGCGATCGCCTCGTCGCGGCGGGCCGACAGGGCCGCGGCCCAGTGTTCGAGGGTGCGGACGTAGTGCGGAGCCAGGGCCTGGATGCGTTCGACCCGGAACCCGGCCCGCTCCGCGCCTTCGACCACGGTCTCGGGCTGCGGCAACTGCCCGCCGGGGAAGATCTCCCGTTTGATGAAGATGTGGAACAGCGCGTTCTCGCGGGTCACCGGGATTCCCCGCTCGCGCAGTGTGGTGAGCCGGTGCCCCACGATGGTGTGCAGCAGCATCCTCCCGTCCGGCGGCAACATGTCGTGGCACTTGGTGAAGAACTGGTCGTAGCGTTCGCTCCGGAAGTGCTCGAATGCGCCGATGCTCACGATGCGGTCCACCCGCCCGTCGAATTCCTCCCAGCCCTGCAGGCGCACGTCCACGGTGCGGGGGCCGGGCAGTCGCGCAGCGAGGTCGCGGACGTGCTCGTACTGGTTGCGGCTGAGGGTGAGCCCGATCGTGTCCACGTCGTAGTGCGTGGCCGCGCGCAGCATCGTCGAGCCCCAGCCGCATCCGACGTCGAGCAGTGTCATGCCCGGGTGCAGGTCGCACTTGCCGAGCGACAGGTCGACCTTCGCGGCCTGGGCCTGCTCGAGCGTCATGTCGTCCCGCTCGAAGTATGCGCAGCTGTAGGTCATGGACGGATCGAGGAACAGGGTGAAGAACTCGTCCGAGAGGTCGTAGTGGGACTGGACCTGCCGGTAGAAGGGCGTGAGTGCGGTCTGCGGACTGGGTGGCATCGCAGTGCCTTCCGTTCGAGGGTCGGCCGGCCCCCTGCCTCTTGTGGACCGTTCCGCCCGTTGGCGACCCCGACATCGCGAAATGTACGCCGGAAACCGGCGGGACGAGCATGCTTCGATCCGGACGGGCTGTACCCGTACCGAAAACGAGACACAACGATCGGGAGGTGCCGTGGACGTCGCGGAGATGTGCGAGCGGGTGCGCCGGCTCATGCCGGCGGCACGCGAGGACCTCGAGGAACTGGTGGCCTTCCGGTCGGTGGCGGATCCGCGTCTGTTCCCGCCCGAGCAGTGCGTCGCGGCCGCGGAATGGGTGCGCGACGCGTTCGCCGCCGTCGGCATCGAGGGCACGGAGCTGATCGAGACCTCCGACGGCTCCCTCGCGGTGTTCGGGCACACCCCCGCACCGCCGGGGGCGCCGACCGTGCTGCTCTACAGCCACTACGACGTGCAGCCCCCGGGCGACGAGTCGCTGTGGCACAGCCCGCCGTTCGAGCTCACCGAACGCGACGGCCGCTGGTACGGCCGTGGCGCCGCGGACTGCAAGGGCAACCTGGTGATGCATCTGCTCGCGCTGCGGGCGCTGCGTGAACTCGGGCCACTGCCGGTGGGGGTCCGGATCGTCGGTGACGGCTCGGAGGAGACCGGCGGCGGTGGTCTCGAAGACCTCGCCCGGGCACGGCCCGAGTTGTTCGCCGCCGACCTGGTTCTCGTCGCGGACTGCGGTAACGCCGAGGCGGGACGGCCCACCCTCACGACGTCGCTACGCGGCCTGGCGAACGTCGTCGTCCACATCGAAGCCCTGGCCGGGGAAATCCACTCGGGGCAGTTCGGCGGCGCGGCCCCCGATGCCCTCGCTGCGTTGGTACGCCTGCTGTCGAGCCTGCGCGACGAGGCCGGCGACACCGTGATCGACGGCCTCGACTCCCACGGCACGTGGGCGGGCGAACCCTATCCGGACCAGACGTTCCGCGCGGATGCCGGTGTACTCGAGGGGGTCTCGCTGCTCTCGGCCGGGACGGTCGCCGACGCCGTGTGGGCGCGGCCCGCCGTGACGATCCTCGGAATCGACGCGCCCCCCGTCGTCGGCTCGGCGGCCGCGGTCGTGCCGCGCGCATCCGCGCGGCTGAACCTGCGGGTCCCGCCGGGGACGGATCCGCTCGCCGCGCAGGATGCCCTCGTCGCGCACCTGCACGCGCACGCGCCCTGGAACGTGCGGGTACGGGTCGACCGGGAGGGTGTGAGCGAACCGTTCCGGGCGGCGACCGACGGGCCGGGATACGCCGCGCTGCGACGGGCGCTCGCCGCTGTCTACGGACGCGAGGTCGGCACGGTCGGGCAGGGCGGCTCGATCCCGCTGTGCACCGTGCTGCAGCAGGTGCTGCCGGACGCGGAGATCGCGCTGCTGGGCGTGGAGGAACCCGCCGCCCGCATCCACGGGCCCGACGAGAGCGTGGACCCGTCCGAACTCGAGCGCATGGCCGTCGCGGAGGCGCTGGTGCTCGCCTCACTCGGCCGGTGAGCGGGGAGTCAGACCGACAGGTCGCGGCGCAGTTTCGCGACGTGCCCCGTGGCGCGGACGTTGTACTGCGCGACCTCGATCCGGCCGTCCTCGTCGACGACGAACGTCGAACGGATCACCCCGGTGACGGTCTTGCCGTACATCTTCTTCTCGCCGAACGCACCCCATGCCGTCAGCGTGGCCTTGTCCGGATCCGACAGCAGCGGGAACGTCAGCTGCTCGGCGTCCCGGAACTTGGCGAGCTTGGCCGGCTTGTCGGGGGAGATGCCCACGACGGCGAGCCCGGCGCCGTTCAGGTCGGCGAGACTGTCGCGGAAATCGCAGGCTTGCTTGGTGCACCCGGGAGTGCTTGCCGCGGGGTAGAAGTACACGATCACCTTGCGTCCGCGGTAGTCCGACAGGGACACCTCGTTGCCGTCCGCGTCGGGGAGGGTGAATTCGGGAGCCGTGTCGCCGGGAGCGAGCCTGCTGCTGTTTTCCGTCACCTCCGAGAGGGTAACGGACCTGTGCGTCCACTACCGTGGTCGCAGCACAGTGCAGCGACCAACTGGAGGATCACGTGGGTAGGGACACCGAGGCCATCGAACGGGACATCGAGAACGCCCGCAACCAGCTTGCGAGCACCCTCGACGAATTGAGTGTGCGCGCCAGCCCGAAGAACGTGATGGCCCATACCAAGCAGACCGTGATGGAGAAGGTGAACCAGCCCAACGTCAAGTACGCGCTCGTCGCCGTGGGCGCCGTCGTCGGCGCGCTGGTGCTGCGCAAGCTGTTGCGCTGAGTTCTGTTGCGCTGAGTTCCGGCCCGAAGGGCACCGTCGTCCGGCGTATCGGACCGCGGTGCCTTTCGTCGTCTCCCGGCGACGTCGTCGCGCGGGGCCGATGTGACCTTGGACCGTTCCGAGTTCGATCATGACGTGATTGACTGAGGGTGAGCCAACCGCGCCATCTCGGAGGGGGCTGACGGCCATGCCGAACGCACAGCGGGTTGCACGACTTCTTCTCGTCTCGATCCTGACCGCCGTGGCCCTGCTCGGCTCCGGGGTTGCGGCCACTGCGGGGACGCTCGGCGGTGCTCCGCCGACACGGCTGCCCACGTCGGCGCTCGAGCCGGCGAACGGCGCGGTGGTGGGGGTCGGACACCCGGTGACCGTCCGGTTCGGCGCCCCCGTCGCCGACCGCGCCCGCGCCGAGCGGGCCGTCGAGATCACGACGTCGAAGCCGGTGAGCGGCCACTTCACGTGGCTCGACGACCGCCGGGTGCAGTGGGTTCCCGACGGTCTCTGGCCGGGGCACACCACCGTGACCGTCGCCGTGGCTGGAGCGCGGACCCAGTTCCAGGTCGGCGACGAGTTCGTCGCCGTCGCGAACCGCTCGACGCACCAGTTCACGGTCATCCTCAACGGCGAGGTGGTCCGGACGATGCCGGCGTCGATGGGCAAGCCCGGCTACGAGACGCCCGTCGGCACGTTCTCGGTGCTCGAGAAGTTCCGCGACCTCGTCATGGACTCGTCCACCTACGGCGTCCCGATCGACGCCCCGGAGGGCTACCGCATCGACACCGAGTACGCCGTGCGACTCACGTGGGGCGGCATCTTCGTCCATGCGGCGCCGTGGTCGGTGGACTCGCAGGGTTACGCGAACGTGAGCCACGGGTGCATCAACCTGAGCACCGAGAACGCGCAGTGGTACTTCGACCGGGTGAAGATCGGCGATCCCGTGATCGTGGAGGGCTGACCGGTGACCTGCTCCCGCCGGCACACCGGACCCGGGACGGCTACTTGATCACTGCGCCCGCGTCGATCGGCAGCTGCACACCGGTGACGTAGCGACCCGCGTCGCTGACCAGGAACAGGATCGCGTTGCTGATGTCGACCGGTTCGACCCATTCGATCGGCAGGGCGTTCATGGTCTTGAACGACTCGCCCGCTTCCTCCCGGGTGATCTCGGACGGCTTCTTGTCCGGGTTGAAGACCGCGTAGGTCTGCTCGTTGTGGATCATGTCCGTATCCACCGACGTGGGATGCACCGAATTGACCCGGATCATGTGCGGGGCGAGTTCGTTGGCGAGGGTCTTCGTCAATCCCACCACGCCGTGCTTGGCCGCGACGTAGTGCGCGAGGTTCGCCAGTCCCTTGATGCCCGCGGTCGAACTGGTGAGCACGATCGCGCCGCCGCCGTCGTTGGCCTTCAGGTGCGGCACGGTCGCCCGCACCGTCTTGAACACCCCCGTGAGATTGATGTCGATCATGTCGTCCCACATCTCGTCGGTGAGTTCCTCGACGGGCGCGAAGCTGGCGATGCCGGCGTTCGCGAGGACGATGTCGAGCCGGCCGAGCTGGGCCACGCCGTCGTCGACCGCCGACTTCAGGGCGGCACTGTCGCGGACGTCGGCCTGGGTGGCGACGATCCGGCGGTCCAGCGCCTCGACCTGCCGGACCGTCTCGGCGAGGTCGTCCGACGTGGCGAGGGGATAACCCACGGAATCGACCTGCGCGCAGAGATCGATCGCGATGATGTCGGCGCCCTCCTCGGCCAGCCGGACCGCGTGACTGCGGCCCTGCCCGCGTGCAGCACCGGTGATGAATGCGACCTTGCCCTCGAGCTGACCCATGGTGGTACTCCTCCGGCGTTCGGTGTGATGTTCGTCCCACAGTAGGTGGGTTCGACGGGCATCGGACCGAAATCGCAAGGCGGCTCGGCACACTCAGTCGTCGCGGCATGCCGGTGCGAGTCGGACACGCACGCCTCGTCGTCATGGGAGGAAGTCGAGGATCACGGCAGCTGTCTGCGCGGGCTGCCCCAGCCAGGGCACGTGTCCGCCCGGGAGGACCGCCGACGTCGCCGACGGGATCAGGTCGGTCACCCCACGGGCCACGGCGACGCCGCCGAGCGGCTCGTCGCGGCCCCAGACGAGCAGCGTAGGCATGGTCAGGCGGCCGAGTTCCTCGGGACGTACGCGCGTCCGCCGGCGGAACCCGGTCGGCGTCAGCAATGCCACGGGCGACACGAGTGCATGTATCTCGTCGCGCGCGGCCGACTCGGCGACGGGGTCTCTGCGCGTGGCAACGAGCAGATCGATCAGGTCGGGATGCCGGACCAGCGTCGCGCGTTCCCCCATGACGGCGGCAAACCGGAGTACGGACTCCCGGCCGGGCGGAACGAGACCGGCCGCCAGCCTGCCGAGCCCCGGAGTGGCGAGTACCCGGTGCGGCAGCGGGCACCGCGTCCCCGGAAAGGCGGGCGGCCCGACGAGTACGAGCCGGCCGACCCGCTCCGGGTGCGCGAGTGCGTACCAGGTGGCCCACACACCGCCCGCGGAGTGCCCGAGCAGCACGGTCTCTTCGAGGCCGAGGACGTCGAGCAGGCGATCCAGCCACCCGATCGCCGCTGTGCGGAAGTGCCGTCGGGGGTGGTCGATCGGGTCGCTGAGGCCCCGGCCGGGCAGGTCCGGGGCAATCGCGCGGACGCCGTCGAGTTCGGCGAGTAGCGGCAGAAAGAATCCGGCAGCGACCCCAGTGCCGTGGAGCAGGATCATCGGCGGTCCGGCGCCCTTCTCCAGGACGTGCACTCGGGTGGGCAAGTCCGATTCCACCCTGCGGCTGTATCCCGAGCCGTCCGGAAGCACTCGTTCGTACCATGCCCGCAGGCCCGCGTGGCCGTCGTCCGCCGACGTCCCAGCGTCTCGCACAGTGCTCTTCGTGAACATGGCCCCAGTTTGTTCGCGACGGCCGAACGCTCGCATCGGGCGAATTGTGCAGTCCGCCATCCCGCACAGGGGAAATCTGT
This sequence comes from Rhodococcus sp. NS-SX18, assembly GCF_057367935.1. Taxonomy (NCBI): domain Bacteria; kingdom Bacillati; phylum Actinomycetota; class Actinomycetes; order Mycobacteriales; family Nocardiaceae; genus Rhodococcus; species Rhodococcus sp. NS-SX18. Next base: position 2,006,920 of record NZ_CM170633.1, read on the forward strand.
GTACGACACCGCCGGCGAAGTGCCCGGTCGGCGGGACCTGCTTCGCGGGAGGCACGAGTTCGTGTCGGGCTGGACGGGGATGACAGCGGACACGACGGAAAGAAGAAGGAAGGCCGGCGATCTCGCAGATCGCCGGCCTTCCTTCGTGCTGTGCGCCATCAGGGACTCGAACCCCGAACCCGCTGATTAAGAGTCAGCTGCTCTGCCAATTGAGCTAATGGCGCTTGGCGGTGCGTCTCCGGTCCGTTGTCCCGGCGACGAAGGAAAGACTACACATCTTCCAGGAGCGCACCAAATCGGCAGGTCATGCTGCATTTCGGCGGACGCGGGACGTAACGCAGAAGGGGTCGGCGGCGATTGGTATTCGAACGTTATTCGCGTCGTCGACGTCGCGGCAGCTGTGTCTCGAGCAGGGCTGGCATCATCGAGCGCACGCGCATCGACGTGCAGTTTTGCGGCCCGGGGGAGGCCCGGAATCGGAGGGTGAGAGTGGTTGGGAACAGTGCGGCGCCGGGCCGTCGGCGGAATCGGCGTGCCGTCGCGGCGGTGCTCGGGGCGGTGTTGGTCGGAGTCATGACCTTCGTCACGGCCTGCTCCGGCGCGTCCGGCGCCGGCGGGGCCGAGGAGGTGCCGATCGATTCGAATCCCCTCGCCGCGCTCATCAAGCCCACGGTCTCGGCGAGCGTGGTCGACGGGGGAGTCGGCTTCTCGCCCATCGAGCCGGTGACCGTCTCGGTGGTCAACGGCAAGCTCGAGTCCGTCACCCTGCTCAATCCGGACGGGGAAGCGGTCGCCGGGGCACTCGGGCCGGACGGAGCCACGTGGGCGAACACCGAGCCGCTCGGCTACAGCCGGCAGTACCGGCTCGAGGCCGTCGCGTACGGGCTCGGCGGAGCGACGACGACCGTCGCCTCGTTCACCACCAGCGCTCCGGGGAACCTCACCCAGCCGTACGTGATGCCGGGCGAGGGTGCGGTCGTCGGCATCGGCCAGCCCGTCGCGATCCAGTTCGACGAGAACATCCCCGATCGTCTCGCTGCCGAGCAGGCCATCACCGTCGTCACCGAGCCGCCGGTGGAGGGCGCGTTCTACTGGCTGAGCAACCGCGAGGTGCGGTGGCGGCCCGAGAACTACTGGGCGCCGGGCACCAGGGTGACCGTGGATGTGAAGGTCTACGGTCGCGATCTGGGTGACGGCCTGTTCGGCCAGTCGGACGTGCACTCGAGCTTCACGATCGGTGATGCGGTGGTCATCACCGCCGACGACAACACCAAGCAGGTCACCGTCAACCGCAACGGGGTCGACGTGATGACGATGCCCACGTCCATGGGCAAGGACAGCACGCCCACCCCCAACGGCGTGTACACGATCGGCGACCGGTTCGAGCATCTGGTGATGGACTCGTCGACCTACGGCGTCGCCGTCGACTCCGCGGAGGGTTACCGGACCCCGGTGGACTGGGCGACGCGGATGTCCTACAGCGGCATCTTCTTCCACTCGGCGCCGTGGTCCCTCGGCGACCAGGGCGTGCGCAACGTCAGTCACGGCTGCCTCAACCTGAGCCCGGCCAACGCCAAGTGGATCTTCGACAACACCAAACGCGGCGACATCGTCGTCGTGCAGAACACCGTCGGCGGCATCCTCTCGGGCACCGAGGGGCTCGGGGACTGGAACATCCCGTGGTCGACGTGGAAGGCCGGGAACGCGCGCACCTGATCGGCCGCCCGGCGCGGGCAGGCTGGGGCCGCGTCCTGTGGTAGGGATCGGCACGAGACCCCCGGGATCGACGATCCCGGGGGTCTTCCCATGTCCGACGCCGACTTCCGGGCAGCCCGTCCCGCGCGGAAGGTCGACATGCGGTCCCGCGCGGCGGAGAATCAGGGAAAGGGCATGCCTACCTGTGACATCGACCGAGCGTGGACCACCGAGGGTGGCCCGGCGGACAGGTCCGAGTCGAGGAGGATTCATGCCTGCGACGACAGATCCCACGTTCTACCGCAGCCCGAGTGAGGCCGTGGCTGCCGCGCCCGAGCTGCTTGCCTATGTGGCTGCGTTCGATCCGGCCGGCCGGGCGAAGGACGCGATCGCAGTGGTCGATTGCGAGACGGGTTCGCCGACGTTCGGTGGCGTGGTCGGCTGGACCGAGCTGCCGACGGCGGGCAACGAGTTGCACCACTTCGGGTGGAACGCCTGCTCGAGCGCGCTGTGTCACGAGGGGCACGGTCACGAGGGGCACGGTCACGAGGGGCACGGTCACGAGGGGCACGGCGATCAGCACGGGCAGCCGCTCGAACGGCGATACCTGGTGGTGCCGGGCATCCGCTCGTCGAGAACGTACATCCTCGACACCAAGCCCGATGCGCGGCACCCGGTGGTGACACACACGATCGAGGCCGCCGAGCTCGCCGCGAAGGCCGGATACTCGCGTCCGCACACGGTGCACTGTGGACCGGGTGGCATCTTCATGTCCGCCCTGGGAAGCGCCGACGGCGCCGAGGGTCCGGGTGGTGTCGCGCTGCTCGACCACGACACGTTCGACGTCGTCGGGGCCTGGGAGGCCGAGCACGGCGAGCAGTTCCTGGCGTACGACGTGTGGTGGCACCTGAAGTACGACACGGTGATCACCTCCGAGTGGGCCACGCCGTCGATGATCGAGAACGGACTGAACCCCGAAGACCTCCTCGGCCGCAGGTTCGGACACCATCTGAACTTCTGGAGTATGTCCGAGCGCAAGCTGACCCAGCGCATCGATCTCGGCGACGAACATCAGATGGTTCTCGAACTCCGCCCGGCGCACAATCCCTCCCAGGCGTTCGGGTTCGTGGGAGTCGTCGTCAGCGTGGAGGATCTGTCGGCCTCCGTGTGGATGTGGCACAAGAGCGACGACCGGTGGGCGGTCGAGAAGGTGATCACCATTCCGGCGGAGCCGGCCGACACCGACGATCTGCCGCCGGCACTGAAACCCTTCGGCGCGGTACCGCCGCTCGTCTCCGACATCGACCTGTCGGTCGACGACCGTTGGCTGTACGTCTCGTGCTGGGGCACAGGAGAGCTCAAGCAGTACGACGTCGCCGACCCGTTCCATCCGCGGGAGACGGCATCGGTGCGCCTGGGCGGGATCGTTCGCCGCGCGCCGCACCCGGCGGTTCCTGACCTCCCGATCTCGGGAGGCCCGCAGATGGTGGAGATCAGTCGCGACGGGCGCCGGGTCTACGCCACCAACTCGCTGTACGCGGCCTGGGACGAGGTCTTCTACCCGGACGGCGTCGGAGCGTGGATGGCGAAGTTCGATGCCGATGTCTCCGCCGGCGGCCTCGTCGTCGACCGCGGGTTCTTCCCGCACGGCGACGACTTCCACGGACTCAGGGTGCATCAGACGCGCCTGCAGGGCGGGGATGCGTCCAGCGACTCGTACTGCTTCACCGGATGACCGCCGTGGCACGCCACTGAATAAGGCAAGTCCCTGACCGGATACCGGTCAGGGACTTGCCCTGTGGGGGTGAGTGACGGGACTCGAACCCGCGACAGCCAGGATCACAACCTGGTGCTCTACCAACTGAACTACACTCACCATCGCATTCGCGATCGGCCTGGGCCGGTTGCGCCTGCGGTACAGATACTAGCCTGTGTTTGCCGGAAAGGGCGAATCCGCAGGTCAGGCCGGACCCAACTCCTTCGTGACGGCGGCGATCTCGGCCGACGGAGGGCCCGGAGGCGCGACGAACGCGGTCCGCCGGTAGTACCGCAATTCGCGAATCGACTCCTTGATGTCGGCGAGCGCCCGGTGCGAAAGGCCCTTCGCCGGTTGCCCGAAGTAGATCCGCGGATACCAGCGGCGGCACAGCTCCTTGACGGAGCTGACGTCCACCATCCGGTAGTGAAGGTAGGCGTCGAGCTCGGGCATGTCACGAGCGATGAACCCGCGGTCCGTCGCGATCGAGTTGCCGGCCAGCGGCGCGGTACCGGCCTCCGGGACGTGAGCCCGGATGTAGTCGAGCACCATCTTCTCCGCCTCTGCGACGCTGACCGTGGACTTGCGCACCTCCTCGGTGAGCCCGGAGCGCTCGTGCATCTCGGTGACGACGTCGGGCATCGCGGCGAGTGCCTCGTCGTCGGCGTGGATGACGATGTCCACCCCGTCTCCGAGCACGTTGAGATCACTGTCGGTGACGAGGGCGGCGATCTCGATCAGCTGGTCGCTGTCGATCTGCAAGCCGGTCATTTCGCAATCGATCCATACAAGTTTGTCCTGCACGAAACACAGCGTAGTCAGCCCGGTCGCGGCGATATGGTCACGGTGACCATTCCGCGGCCGCATGTGGACGAGGAGGACACCGGATGACAGCCGATCCGACACCGCCGGCATCGTCGCCGGCCGAGAAGGCGGCGGCCGCCCGCGCGGCCGCCGAGGAAGCGGCGCGCGTCGCCGCCGCTGCCCTGGAAGCCGCCGAGCAGGCGCAGCGAGCGGCCGAGGCGGCCCAGCGCGAGGCCGACGCGGCGGACGTCGCGCCCGGCCCGGCCGGACAGATCGCCGCGGCATACTCCGTCGACGGGGTCGCCCTCGACCTCGGCGCTGTCGTCCACGACGGGGTGGTCGATTCGTCGGCTCGGATACGGATCCCGCTCGCCACGATGAACCGGCACGGACTGATCGCCGGTGCCACCGGTACCGGCAAGACCAAGACCGTGCAGGGCATCGCCGAGCAGCTCTCCGCCGCCGGAGTCCCGGTGGTGATGGCCGACATGAAAGGCGACCTGTCGGGCCTGTCGGCGCCCGGCGAGGACACCGACAGGGTGCGGACCCGCGCCGCCGAGACCGGCGATTCCGAATGGGTGCCGAGCACCTACCCGGTGCAGTTTCTCTCCCTCGGCACCGAGGGGATGGGCGTTCCGGTCCGAGCCACGGTCACCGCGTTCGGTCCGATCCTGCTCGGCAAGGTCCTCGGCCTCAACCCCACCCAGGAGTCCACCCTGGGGCTGATCTTCCACTGGGCCGACCGCCGGGGACTGCCGCTGCTCGACCTGAAGGACCTGCGGCAGGTCGTCACCCATCTGACCAGTGACGAGGGGAAGGCCGACCTGAAGGGCATCGGCGGAGTCTCCCGGGCCACCGCCGGCGTGATCCTGCGGGCGCTGGTCAATCTCGAGGCCGACGGCGGGGACACCTTCTTCGGGGAACCGGAGTTCGAGACCGAGGACTTACTGCGCGTCGACGGTGGACGCGGCGTGATCAGTCTGTTCGAGCTCGGCACCCACGCCGCCCGGCCGGTGCTGTTCTCGACGTTCCTGATGTGGGTGCTCGCGGACCTGTTCCAGACGTTGCCGGAGGAGGGCGACCTCGACAAACCGAAGCTCGTGTTCGTCTTCGACGAGGCCCACCTGCTGTTCGCGGACGCCTCCAAGGTGTTCCTGCAGCAGATCGAGCAGACGGTCAAGCTCATCCGTTCGAAGGGCGTGGGAGTGTTCTTCTGCACGCAGCTGCCCGCGGATGTGCCCGACGCGGTGCTGTCCCAGCTCGGTGCGCGGGTGCAGCACGCCTTGCGCGCGTTCACCCCGGACGATCAGAAGGCGCTGGCCAAGACCGTCCGGACGTATCCGGAGACGGACTTCTACGATCTCGAGGAGGCACTGACCACCCTCGGGATCGGCGAGGCCGTCGTCACGGTGCTCTCCGAGAAGGGCGCGCCGACACCTGTCGCGTGGACGCGGATCCGGCCGCCGCGCTCGCTGATGGACACGATCGGCGAGCCGGCGATCCGCGCGGCCGCGCAGGGCAGCGCGCTGTACGGCAGGTACGGGCGGACGGTGGACCGCGAGTCGGCGTACGAGCTGCTCACCGCCAAGGTGTCCGGCGCGCCCGCGCCGGACCCGCGGGTGGACCTGCCGCCGCTGCCGGACCTGCCCAGCGCGCCGCCGCCGCGGGACGAAGGGCCGAGCGTTGTCGAGCAGGTCCTCGGCAATGCGGCCGTCAAGAGTTTCCTGCGCTCGGCGGCGTCGGCCGCGGGACGCGAGATCAGTCGCAGCATCTTCGGCACCGGCCGGCGCCGCCGGCGCTGACGCCCCCGGTGTGTCGTTTGGGCTACTCCCGCAGCCCAAACGGCACACCGGCGCTATGCGCCCAGCTTCTTGTAGAAGGCGCCGACGATCGGCGCGACGACACCGCGCGGGGTGTAGTTGCCGGCGACGGACATCGCCTTGCTGATCAGGCCCGGCACGATGCGCATCTTGTTCTCGGCGAGCGCGTCGAGCGACACCTTCGCGGTGTGCTCGCTCGAAATCCACAGGAAGTCCGGCACGAGCCTGTCGACGATCGACGCCTCGGTCGGGTCCGGGGTCTCGGTGCGTACCGGGCCCGGCGCCAGCAGCGTCACGTGCACGCCGCTGTCCTTCAGTTCCCCGCGCAGCGACTCGGAGAAGGTGTTGACGAACGCCTTCGTCGCCGCATAGGTCGCGTTGTTGGGGATCGGCATGTTGCCCGCCGCGGAACCGACCATCAGGATCGCCCCGGATCGGCGCTCGACCATCTGCGGCAGCACCGCGAGGGTCAGGTCGTGCACGGCGACGGCGTTCAGTTCGACTTGGGCCCGTTCGTAGGCCGGATCGAGCTGGGCCACCGGGCCGAACGTCGCGATGCCGGCGTTGTTGCACAGGATGCTGATCGGGCGCTTGCCGAGTTCGTCGACGAGCTCGGTTCGTGCGTCGCGGTCGGACAGGTCGCAGGCGCGGACCTCGACGGTGACGCCGTGCTTCGCCCGCAGCGTCGCCGCGAGCTCCGCCATCACGTCGCCGCGGCGGGCGACGAGGATCAGCGAGTGCCCGCGCGCGGCGAGTTCGGCGGCGAGAGCCTCGCCGATGCCGGAGGAGGCGCCGGTCACGACGGCTCGGGCGTCGGGGGTGGGAGTCGGCAGAGTCATGGTCGCTCAGCGTAGCGGCGGCCGGTTCAGATGCGGTCCGCGAGGCGGGTGCCCTGCTCGATCGCGCGCTTGGCGTCGAGTTCCGCGGCGACGTCGGCCCCGCCGATGACGTGGGTGGTCACGCCCGCAGCGGTGAGCCGATCGACCAGGTCACGGACCGGTTCCTGCCCTGCACAGATCACCACGTTGTCCACGTCGAGCACCTTCGGGTCCCGGCGATCCTCGCCGAAGCTGATGTGCAGGCCGGCGTCGTCGATCCGCTCGTAGTTGACCCCGCAGACCTCGTGCACCTTCTTGTGCTTCAGGGACGCCCGGTGCACCCATCCGCTGGTCTTGCCGAGGCCCTTCCCGATCGGGCCGGGCTTGCGCTGCAACAGGAACACCTCCCGCGGCGACGGCGACGGGCGGGGCTCGGTGAGCGCCCCCGGGGCGGTCTTCGGGTCGGTGACGCCCCACTCGCGTTTCCATTCGGCCAGGTCGAGGGTGGGGGAGTGGTCGTGGGTGAGGAACTCGGAGACGTCGACGCCGATCCCGCCCGCCCCGATCACGGCGACGCGCGCCCCGACGGGCGCCCCGTCCCGGACGACCTGCGGGTAGGACAGCACGCTCGGATGGTCGATGCCCGGGATGGCGGGCACGCGGGGGGTGACGCCGGTCGCGACGACCACCTCGTCGTACGCGCCGATCAGATCGTCGGCGCTCGCGCGGGTACCGAGACGGAGTTGCACCTTCGTCAGCTCCAGCTGGCGGCGGAAGTACCGTACGGTCTCGGCGAACTCCTCCTTGCCGGGGATGCGGCGGGCGATGCCGAACTGGCCGCCGATCTCGTCGTCGGCTTCGAACAGGGTGACGGAGTGGCCGCGACGGGCCAGGTTCACGGCCGCCGCGAGCCCGGCAGGACCGGCGCCGACGACCGCGACGGTCTTGCGGCGGCGGGTGGGGGCGAGCAGCAGTTCGGTCTCCCGGCCGGCTCGGGGGTTGAGCAGGCACGAGACGTGCTTGTTGACGAACGCGTGGTCGAGGCAGGCCTGATTGCAGGCGATGCAGGTGTTGATCTCGTCGGGTACGCCGGCGGCGGCCTTGCGGACCCATTCCGGGTCGGCCAGCATCGGCCGCGCCATCGAGATCAGTTGTGCGTCGCCGCGGGCGAGGATTTCCTCGGCCGTCTCGGGCATATTGATCCGGTTGGACGCGGCGACCGGGATCCCGACGTGCTTCGCCAACTCGGCGGTCACGTCCGCGAACGCGGCACGCGGGACGGACGTGACGATGGTGGGCACCCGCGACTCGTGCCAGCCGATGTCGGTGTTGATCAGCGTGGCGCCCGCGCGTTCGAGTTCCTGAGCGAGGGCGACGATCTCGTCCCAGTGCTGGCCGCCTTCGACGAGGTCGGCCATGGACAGCCGGAAGCAGATCGCGAAGTTCGGTCCGACGGCTTCGCGGGTGCGGCGGACGATCTCGACGGGCAGCCGGCGACGGTTCTCGGCGCTGCCGCCCCACGCGTCGGTGCGGCGGTTGGTGCGCTCGGCGAGGAACTGGTTGATGAAGTAGCCTTCGCCGCCCATGATCTCGACGCCGTCGTAACCGGCCTGCTGGGCGAGGCGGGCGCAGCGGACGTAGGCGCGGATCTGCCGGCGCACACCCCACGAGGTCAGCCTGCGCGGGCGGAACGGGTTGATCGGTGCCTTGATCGACGACGCAGACACGCTCAGGGGCCAGTAGCTGTAGCGCCCGGCGTGCAGGATTTGCAGCAGGATACGGCCACCTTCGGTGTGGACCGCATCGGTGATCGTCCGGTGCCGGCGGGCCTCGAGCCGGTTGGTGAGTTTGGCGCCGAACGGCAGCAGCCAGCCGGTCCGGTTGGGGGCGTAGCCGCCGGTGACGATGAGGCCGACGCCGCCGCGGGCGCGCTCGGCGAAGTACGCGGCGAGGCGACCGGTGTTCTTGGCCCGGTCCTCGAGACCGGTGTGCATCGAGCCCATGACGACCCGGTTGGGGACGGTGAAGGGTCCGAGGTCGAGAGGGGAGAGCAGGTGGGGGTACGGGTTCGTCACGAGTTGTCCTCGGTGGTGAGGGCGTCGAGCACTTCCTGGCACCAGTCCGCGAATCCCTGTTCGACGCGGATGCCGCCGCGCAGAACCAGATACTGGTGCAGTGAGGGCCCGGTGAGCCGGTCAGGTGCGGGGAAGTCGCGCTTCTCGATGGTGCGGTACACCTCGAGACGTGCGGCGTGGGCGTCGCGGTGGCGGGTGAGCTCCGCGAGGAGGGCGGGGAGGGTGGCGGGCCCGGCGGCGCGGATCTTCACCGCCAGGTCGCTGCGTAGCTGCTCGGGGTCGGAGGGCTGGGAGATCCAGCGGTCCAGTTCGGTGCGTCCGGCGGCGCTGACGCGGTAGACCTTCTTGTCGGGTCGCCCGTCCTGGGGCACGGTGCGGCCGGTGATCCAGCCGCGCTCGTCCATCCGCCGCAGGACGCGGTAGATCTGCTGGTGGGTTGCGCTGTGGAAGAAGCCGATCGACTTGTCGAACCGGCGAGCGAGTTCGTAGCCGGAGCCGGACCGCTCGTCGAGTGCGGCGAGCAGCGCGTGTTCCAGTGCCATATCGCGAGTATGCACCGAGGTGCATATGCAATCAAGTGCACACCGGAGTCGACGTCCGCGAACCTCCCAGTCGGCCGCGAACGCGATTGCGTTCGCGGCCGACCGCGGAGCGCGCGGATCGTCAGAGGCCGGTTCTCGGCGCGGCGATCTCCTAGGCTGCGGGCATGAGCGCGCACACGGACGCCGTCGCCGGGATCGGGGAGGCTACCTCGCGGCGCCAGGTCTTCGCCTGGGGCATGTGGGACTTCGGGTCGTCGGCCTACCACGCGGTGGTGCTGACCTTCGTCTTCTCCGTGTATCTCACCGATGCCGTGGGCGACGACCTGCCGGGGTCGATGTCGGCGAGCACGTGGCTGGGGTGGGCGCTGGGCCTCTCGGGGTTCTTCATCGCGATCACCGCCCCCGTCTCGGGCCAGCGCTACGACGCGACCGGCCGACGCAAGCGGTCCCTCGCGGTGCTGTCCTACGCCGGCGTCGCGCTGATGGCGGCAATGGTTTTCGTGCGTGACGACCACCGCTACCTGTGGCTCGGCCTCGTGCTGCTGGGGGTGTCGTCCGTCGTCGTCGAACTCGCGCAAGTGCCCTACAACGCCATGCTCCGTCAGGTCTCCACCGACGAGAACATGGGCCGGGTCTCCGGTCTGGGCTGGGCCATGGGCTACGTCGGCGGACTGCTGCTGTTGCTGCTCGGGTACTTCGGTTTCATCGCCGGCGACGGCGACACCCGCGGCTTCCTCGGGGTGAGCACCGAAGCCGGTCTCAACATCCGCCTGGTGGTGCTGGCCGCGGCGGTGTGGTTCGCGATCTTCGCCGTCCCGGTGCTGCTCGCGGTGCCCGAGGTTCGGCCCACCGGCGTCGATCCCGGCGCGGAACGGGCCGGGATCGTGCAGTCCTACCGGGTGCTGCTGCGCGACCTGCGCGAGCTGTGGGCGATGGACCGGCGCACCGTCGGCTACCTCGGCGCATCGGCACTGTTCCGCGACGGATTGGCAGGGGTGTTCACGTTCGGCGCGGTGCTCGCGGTGAACGTGTACGACATCGACGCCGCCGACGTGCTGCTGTTCGGTGTGGCGGCGAACGTGGTGTCGGCGCTCGGCGCCCTCGCGGCGGGTCGCTTCGACGACCGGGTCGGACCCAAGGCGGTGATCGTCACCTCGCTCGCCGCGATGATGGCCGTCGGCATCGTGCTGCTCGTGGTGTCGGGGCCGGTGATGTTCTGGATCTTCGGTCTGCTGCTGTGCCTGTTCGTCGGACCCGCCCAGTCGTCGGCCCGCACCTTCCTCGCGCGCATCACCCCCGCCGGGCGGGAAGGCCAGATGTTCGGGCTCTACGCGACGACGGGCCGCGCCGTCTCGTTCCTGGCTCCGACCCTGTTCGCTCTCTTCGCCTGGACGTTCGGCGCGGACCGGGCCGGCATCGGCGGTCTGCTCGTCGTGCTCGGTGCCGGGCTGGTGGCGCTGCTCGCGGTGCGGGCCCCGGAGAGTCAGTCCTTGAAGTAGACGAGCTGGTGGCTCGTGGCGAGCAGCGTGCCGTCGCGGCCCCACAGCTGGGCGGCCTGGTCGAAGTAGCCCTGCGAGAAGCGGTGGGTGCGCGCGGTGCCCAGGACGAAGTCGTCGCCCTGGGTGTCGAGTTGCGCGGCGTCGGCGTGGAAGTACACCGTCAGAGACACGGTCCCGGCCGGCATGTACCGGCCGCGCCGCAGGAACACCCTCGGGTAGAAGACGTCGCTCAGCGCCGTCAGGGCCGGGAAGTCGAGCGGGCGGGCCGGAGTGTCGCGCACCCACAGCGTGGTGGTGGAGTCGGGGTGCTCGCCGGCGTCCTGCTCGGGCACCGCGCCCTCGACGAACCGCATCTCGTAGTTGCGGGCCCAGGCGATGAACTCCGGAAGGGTCTGCGCCGGAACCGTCTCCGCCGACGGCACCTCCGGAACGTCGAGCTCGGTATCCGACCAGGTGTCGCGGCGGGTGCCGAACACGGCGGTGGCGGTGGTGGCGACCACGCCGTCCTGGGTCAGCTCGAGCTGCCAGTGCTGATTGGTGCGGTTGGTGCGGACCGCTCGCACGGTGATGTCGAAGTCGCCGTCGGCGACCGGTCCGGCGTAGTTGACGGTCAGGGAGATCGGGTCACCGAGCCGGTCCGGGTGCTGTTGAACGGCCCGCAGCAGGGCGGCAGCGGTGACGCCACCGAACGGACCGACCATGTTCGTGTAGTCGGGGGTGGTCCGACCCCGCGTGCGGCCGTCCTCCGCGGGCCGGAGGGTCACGGCGGCGTCGAAGGGGTGGGGCGGGGCGGCGATCTCGGTCACGACGACTCCTCGGGAAGAACGGGTCCGTTCCGGCGCGAACCGGATCTAAGTATGACAACATACATAGAAACCGGCAGCAAGAGCGGAGCAGGAACATGGCCAGGCGTAGCGACCCGACCAGCGGTCCCCGTGCCGCGATGATCCGCAGCGCGATCCGGCTCATCCGGGAGCGGGGCGTCGCCGCGACCTCGTTCGCCGACGTGCTCGCCCACAGCGGCGCGCCGCGCGGGTCGGTCTACCACCATTTCCCCGGCGGAAAAGCGCAGCTCGTCGAGGAGGCCACGCGCAGCGCCGCCGAGCACCTGGGCGACGGGATGACCCGGGTGCTGGAAGCCTCGGACACCCCCGACGCGCTGCAGGCGCTCGCCGACCTGTGGCGCCGCGGGCTCGAGGACGGCGACTACGCGGTGGGCTGCCCGATCGTCGCGGCGGCCCTGGGCACCGAACGCGGCGCCCGCGACGTCGCCGGGGAGGCGTTCGGGACCTGGTCCGACCTGCTCGGCGACGCCCTCGTCGCGGACGGGGTCGGTCCGGAACGCGCACGGTCGCTGGCGGTGCTCGTCGTCGGCGCCCTCGAGGGCGCGTTGGTGCTCGCCCAGGCGCAACGCAGCTCGGCGCCGCTCGACGCGGTGGTCGACGAGCTCTCGGCCCTGTGCCGGTCGGCGATCGGCCAGGCTTAGAGCATGTCTCATTTTGGTGCGTTTCTCGAGGCAGGTCAACGCGGCGGCGAGTTGCAGAATCCGGCGAAGTGCACTCCGTGCCGTTCGTAGCGGATGGTCAGTCGGCGGTAGCCGGTCAGCCAGGGGTACCGAGGAGGTAGTGCCGCACGAGCGAGTGCGGTAACCACCTCTCTGGTGAAGGACCCAACGGCTCGGCGGGTCCTTCACCAGACGCCCCGGCGCACAAGGGGACAGCAATCGAGCTGAATGTCACCGCATACGAGTGGCGGCACATACCACCCGAACCAGCGGCCTTACAGGTGACTCACGATGCACAAAGGTCAGTGCCGCGGCGAGCGCTATTCGAGGACAGTGACATTCGCTGGGTTGGGTGCCACCGAAGGATGGCGGCTGCGGTTCGGTGCCCGCGGCCGACACACACCGCTGTTCGCGAATATCACGGGCGGACAACTCGTCGAGGTCGATATCGAGCACCGGCGCGCGCAGGCCCCGCACCACGGAGTATCTGCTGCGCACCCTTGGCCGATGGGTGCGCGGGCGCGATCACGTCGAGTTGGCCAGCGATCTCAGCGTGCAGGGTGACGCACAGGGCGTGAACCACGTCGATACAGGGTGGCCGTAGACCGAACGCAACGACGTCCTCATCTACGGGCACAACGCTTTCGGTGTCGTCATCAGGTTCGTCTGAGTGATGGGTCCTGGCACGGGCCGGCAACGCTTCCGGACCATTCTGTGGCTCTGATCAATGTGCAATGTACTTCGTGGCGAGGTACTCGTCGATTCCTTCGACGGATCCTTCGCGGCCGAAGCCGGATTCCTTCACCCCTCCGAAGGGTGCGGCCGCATCGGCGATGATGCCTCGGTTGATCCCGACCATGCCGGTCTCGAGTGCGTCGGCGACTCGGGAGGCACGGTCGAGACTCCGGGTGTAGAAGTACGCAGCGAGCCCGTATTCGGTGTTGTTTGCCGTCGCGATCGCTTCGTCCTCCGTGTCGAAGGTGGTGATCGCGGCAACCGGGCCGAAAATCTCCTCCCGCAGCAGACGTGCATCGAGACTCACGTCGTCGAGAACTGTCGGGGCGTAGAACGTTCCCGGGCCGTCGGGACGGACACCGCCGGTGCGGAGGCGTGCACCCTTCGCGACGGCGTCTTCGACCAGAGCATCGACGGTGGCGCACTGTTTCGCGGTGATCAGCGGTCCGATGTCGGTTCCCGCTTCGAGACCGTGTCCCGTGCGCAATGCACCGATGCGTGCCGTGAACTTCTCGCTGAACTCTTCTGCGACGCTACGTGCGACGTGGAATCGGTTGGCTGCTGTGCATGCTTGGCCGCCGTTGCGGAATTTTGCTGCCATCGCGCCGTCGACCGCTGCATCGACATCGGCGTCGTCGAACACGAGGAAGGGGGCATTGCCTCCGAGTTCCATCGACGTTCGCAGGAGTCGGTCCGCTGATCGGCGAACCAGCAGCTTGCCGACGCCGGTGGATCCGGTGAACGTGATCTTGCGCAGTTCAGCGCTGTCGATCAGTGGAGCGGTCAGTGCTGCGGCATCGGAGGTGGGCAGAATCGACAGCACACCATCGGGCAGACCCGCATCTGCGAAAATTTGGCCGACCAGCAGCATCGTCAGGGGCGTTTCGGCCGCTGGTTTGACGATGATCGGACAGCCGGCAGCCAGTGCTGGACCGATCTTGCGCGTGGCCATGGCCAGCGGAAAGTTCCAGGGGGTGATGGCCAGTACCGGTCCAACCGGTTCTCTGGTGACGACAATGGTGCCGGTTCCCGACGGGGACGGGGAGATTCGCCCGCTGATACGGGTTGCTTCCTCGGAAAACCAGTGCAGGAATGACGCGCCGTATTCGACCTCCGCATACGCTTCGTGGAGCGGTTTACCCATCTCGAGAGTGATGGTGCGCGCGAAGTCGTCTGCCCGCCTGCGGATGAGTTCGAATGCGGTGCGCAAGATTTCGCCGCGTCGACGCGATGGGGTCCGCGCCCATTCCCCTTGCGCGGTGGTGGCGCGTTCGAGAGCGCGGAGTCCGTCTTCGGGCGCGGCGTCGGCGACGTGCGCAATCGCGGCACCGGTGGCGGGATCCTCCACGGAGAAGGTGATACCGGTAGACGAATCGACGAGCTTTCCACCGATCCAGAGTTGGGTCGGGACGCCCGCGGGGAGAGTGTGGGTCATGGCTCCTGCCGAGTTTGTGGAGGCTGAACGCCGCGCCGAGTAGCCGGCACGAAAGGGGCGCCGAGGCCGATTCCGTCGCCCGGGGTGTGGCCCCCATTGTTCAGCGACCACACCCGAGCGAGCGGCGGATTCTAGCTGGTGGCGACTGCCTTGCCGGCCTTGTCCTGGAGGACTTCGAGAGCCCGGATGAGGTATCCGCGGAAGACAGCGTGGTTCTCGCTCATCGGGAAGTGGCCGATCTCCTTCATCTCGATGAACTCGGCGTTCGGGATCTGCGCCGCGGTGCGTGCACTGTCCTCGGGGGTAGTGAGGTAGTCGTAGTCACCGGTCAGCATCACGACCGGGCACCGGTCCCCGTCGATGTCTGCGAGCTTTCCGCGCAGGTCGTGATCGACCGAGTAGAAGTGCAGGTCACCGCGGAAGGACTCGGAGCCCTGGCTGTAGTAGAACCAGGTCTTCCAGCGGTCGGCCTCCGGCGACTGCGGGGCCATGAGGTCCCACACGCCGCTGGCGCAGACCTGTGCCGCGTTGGCGTGAGGGTGCTGCCACCAGTCGAGGTAGAAGCCGGGCGAGTAGTCGGCACCCTCGACGGGAATGACGCCGGCGAAGCGGTCGGGGTGACGAAGCGCAAGTTGCAGTGCGATGTTCCCACCGAACGATGAGCCCATGAAGATGGGGTTCTCGAGTTCGAGCGCGTCGCACAGTGCCACGATGAAGTGGGCGTAGTGGTCCGCGGAGAGCTTGTACTCCTCGGTCCACCATTCGGTGTTCTCCGGCGGATCCGACTTGCCGTGCCGCGGCAGGTCGTAGGCGATGACACGGTAGTTCTCGGTGATCTCCTCGTCTTCGAGGAGACCGCGCCACTGGTGGTTGTGGCAGCCGGCGGTGTGCTGGCACACGAGGGGTTGCCCGGTGCCGTTCTCGAGGTAGAAGACCTTGTACAGCAGTCCGTCGACGTCCACGTCGACGTAGTGGCCGGTGACCGGGGAAATCTTGCTCATGAGTGTTCCTTACGGCTCGAGGGGGGTGAGAGGATCAGACCGGGACGCCGACGGCGCGCAGAAGCTCGATCTGGCGGGTGATACACCGCAGGTTCTGCATCAGCACCAGAATGTCGCCTTCGAGCTTCATGTCTCGCTGGAAGCTCGCAGCCCAGATGCCGTGGTACATCGGGGCGGGAACCGGGACGCCGAAGTTGCGCCAGGTGTCCGCGCTGGCACGCAGCGCGAACTGGTACGGCACATCCAACGGACCGGGGTCGATCGCGATGTCCACCACGTTGCCGCGGCTCATCTGGATGACGAACGTGTGGTCGGTCATGTCGAGCAGGTACGAGCAGGTGAAGTACTTGCCGTGCGCCTGGATCTCGGGGTCGGTGTTGTTCGCCTGGGTGAACGAGGCAGTCCAGTCGGCCGTGTCGAGGGCACGCGTAGTGACGGTCATATGGGATTCCTTCGATGAGGGAGACAGCGAGGCCGAGTGCGAGCACTCGCTCCGGTGGGCCGGGCCGAATCCGAGGAAGTGCTGCACTCCCGGATGCCGCGTCGGCCATGACAGCCATCACACCCCGTAGCTGCCGGGTGCGTCCAATACCTATCCAGCCCGGATCGATAGGCAACGACTACTGGTCTCCTCCGGAGGCGTTGTCTAACCTCGGTAACATGTACCCCCAGCTCGACCTGCGACTTCTGTCCTATTTCGTGGCAGTTGCCGAAGAGCTGCACTTCGGGCGCGCAGCCGCTCGCCTGCACATCGCTCAACCCTCACTGAGCGTGCAGATCCGCAAGCTCGAGCAGAACCTCGGCGCAGTGCTACTACTGCGCAGCAGCAGACACGTCGAACTGACCCCCGCCGGCCAGATCCTGCTCGACGAAAGCCGCCGGCTACTGGCGAACGCCGAACGAGCAATCAACCTCACCCGCGAGGCCGCCCACGGTATCAGTACCCGCAAATTGGTCATCGGCTTCCAAGGCAACGCAGCTGCCGAGCTCACACCCCACATCCTCAGCACGTTCCAGTCGCTGTATCCGGACATGCAGGTCCAGATGCATTCGCACGATTTCTCCGACCCATATGTCGGGTTGGCCGACGGATCCTCCGATGTAGCCTTCGTCCGGCCCCCGCTGCTGATGCAGGACTGGCTGGGCATGGAAACCCTGTTCGTCGAACCCCGTGTGATGGTCGTGTCAGCCAATCACCCGCTCGCCCAGTTGCCCGAGGTAAGCGTCCAACAGGTCACCAACGAGTTCTTCGTCGCACGCAAAGCACCCGAGAACTGGCGTAACTACTGGCTGGCCACAGAATCACGACAAGGCGAACCCGTCCGGGTCGGCGCAGACGTGGCCACCGTCGACGAATGTTTCGAAGCGATCCTCGCCGAGCGCGGCGTTGCATTCTCGCAAGCATCGACGCAACGCTTCTACAGCAGACCGAGCCTGGCCTTCGTGCCGGTGACCGACATTCCGCCCACAGCGCTGTCCATCGCCTGGCGGACGGACGTCGCGTCGAAGGCCGTACGCGACTTCATCGACACAGCACGTGCTGTGGCCTCACTCCACACCGTGCCCGGAGCGTGGTCCACCCGGCCTCACAACTCGATCACCGATGTCGCTCATCGCACGACAGGCTGACTTTCGCCTGACCCGTCGAGTCAGCGTTCCGCTCACGATGGTGCCTTCTCACCGAACTCACTGCTCGGCATGCGAGACCTGACCACCGCTATCTCCACCGGTCCGCGTCTTCGATGCTCCCGCCGCCGGATTCGCCGAGTGCAACTATCCCGCCTCGCTCGTCTCCTCCATGCGTTGCCGCTGCCGGACCCCGTACGCCGCCTCTCTGACGGCGGCGTCGTCCTCGAGACCCGACCCAAGGGTCACAGTTTCACGCAGGACGACAACAGATCTCAATATGGGATCGTTTCCACGGGAGGAAATCCAATTAGTCCGCGATCGTGACCAGCACCTGCTCGGCGGCGTTGCGATGGCCGTCCGCGTTGGGGTGCAGCGGGGCCGCCGGCTGGGACGGGAACAGGCCCTCGGTCCAGCGTTGCGCTGCCGGCTGGCACGCATCGTGCCCCACCGTGGACTCGCGCAGGTCGACGTAGTCGACACCCGCCGCGTCGGCCTGCTGCTGCATCACGGCATTGAGCCGGTCGATCTTCGCCTGCAGATACGTCGCGTCGTCCGGCAGGATCGGCTGGTCGGGATAGCAGCCGCCGTCCCGGATCCCGGTCGGGTAGCCGACCAGCAGGATGCGCGCCCGTGGGGCACGGTCGTGGATCTCGCGCACGATCGCGCCGTAGGTCGGGGCGAAGTCGTCGATCGCGCGATCCACGAGATCGACGCCGCCGCGGACGTTCGCGGTCGCGCACAGGGGCCCGGCCGGTGCCGCGGCCCTCCCGGACGAGCGGTCGAGCGCGAGACACGACCCGGCCAGGGCGACCAGACCGATGTCGTTGCCACCGATCCCGACGGTGACCAGCTCGGTGTCCGGGGTGAGCGCCTCGTACTGCGCGGCGACGGTGGCGCCCGACGAAACGACCTGGGGTCCGGCCAGATTCGCTGTCGTCGCCGAACTGCACGACACGTCGCGGAAGTCGTCGACGCCGAGCGTCTCGGCCACGGCGTGGGGATAGTTGCTGCCCGAGCGCGCGCACGCGGGGTCCACCTGGGGCGGAATCATCGGGCCTGCGGTGAACGAATCCCCCAGGGCCACATAGGAACTGTAGGCGGGGGCGGGATCGGACTCGGCCCCGGACCCGGCCGACGGCCCGGTGCCGGTACAGGCCGTGGCGGCCAGCACGGAGAGGGCGGCGGCCGCGACCACGCCGATCCGGCGGTGCGCTGTCGCGGTCACGGCCCCTCCTGCCGACATCCGCTCACGGCCGGTCGTCGATCCGGGCGAGGATCGTCTTCGCCAGCGCGTCCGGTGCCTCCTCCGGAATCCAGTGGCTGACGTCGTCGAGAACGACGAATTCGTACGGCGCGTCGACGAACTCGCCGCAGCGCTCGGCGCCCGCCCGGCCGAGTGCCGAATCGGCTGTGCTCCACACGTAGGTGGTGGGTACTCGCACCGGCGCGAGTTCGGAGAATTCGCGGGTCATCGCGCGGTACCAGTTGAGCGCGGCAGTCAGGGCGCCGGGCTCGGACAGCACGCGCACGTACTCGTCGATCGACTCGCGGCTGACCCGGTCGCCGTACATCGCGCGCAGCCGACGAGCATCGTCCTCGAGCAGGACGTGCTCGGCCTTTCCCTCCTGCCGGAGCAGCTTGATGTAGGCGGCGCGGGCCTGCTGATCGGCATCCTCGCGCAGCGCCCAGCCGTAGGCCGCGAGGTGCGGCACCGACACCGCGGTCAGGGTGCTGATGCGGTCGGGGTGGCGCGCCGCGACCTGCCAGGCCACGGCCGCCCCCCAGTCGTGCCCCACCAGGTGCACCCGGTCGAGCCCGGTCGCGTCGAGCAGTCCGATGACGTCGCCGACCAGCAGGTCGATGGTGTAGGCGGCCACGCCGTCCGGGCGGGCGCCGGGGGAGTATCCCCGCTGGTCGGGCACGAGTACCCGCAGTCCCGCCTCCGCGAGCCGTGGGGCGACGGACTCCCAGCTGCGGGCGGTCTCCGGGAAGCCGTGCAGCAGCACGACCGGCGTGCCGTCGACGGGCCCGGCGGTGTGGGCGTCGAAGGTGAGGTCTCCGAGGGTGACGCGAGTGGTCTCGAGCATGGCGCCCACCGTACGGCCTGTCGTCAGCGGTGGGTAGGTTTCCAGGCCCCCATGCCGAGGACGATGAGCCGCATCTGCTTCTCCGCGCGCGCCAGGACCTCGGCTTCCGCCGGTCCGCCGGGCCGGTCCGCGTCGAGCAGTTCGAGCACCACCTCGAGCATGGCGGTGACCAGGAGGTCGGCCGCCATCTCGAGGTCGTCGACATCCCACTCCGCCATGCCGGGCATGCGGGAGAGGTCGACGGACAGTTCGCTGGTGATCAGCCGCAATTCGACGGTGACGGTGCGCGCGACGGCCGGCTGGCCGCCGTGGCGTTCGCGGGCGAGGAAACGAAACGCCTGTTCGTGGGCGCGGACCTGCCGCACCAGGGTCTCGAGCGATGTCCGCGCCGAGGACGGGCTGCGCGTGCGCCGGGCCTCGCGCAGCAGCCGGCGGAGCATGCGCATGGTGTCGGCGGCGAGCGCGACACCGAGTTCTTCCATCGAGTCGAAGTGACGGTAGAACGCCGTCGGCACGATTCCGGCCCGCCGGGCCACCTCGCGCAGGCTCACCGTGGCGAAGCTGCGATCGGCCGAGAGTTCGAGCGCCGCGTCGAGCAGGGCCTGGCGGGTGCGCTCCTTGCGCGCAGCCCGCGTCGCGGGTTCGGGAACGGGGGCTGCGGACACGGATCCGAGTCTAGGCAGTGCGGTGAACCGGCGGCCGAGGATGGGGGTGACGGCGGCCACATCGACGTTGACAGCGGACCGGGCCGCCCTGTCACACTGAGTTCAGTGCACGTTTGTACACTGAAATTGGATTCTCGCTCGAGAGGAGCGACGCCATGACACTGCTTCACCGCGCCCGACGCGCCGCGGGGCCGGACATCGGACGAAAAGTCATGCTCGAGGCGCTGCGGGTGCTCTCCGCGCCGCA
The DNA here is from genome assembly GCF_057367935.1 of Rhodococcus sp. NS-SX18. Classification (NCBI taxonomy): domain Bacteria; kingdom Bacillati; phylum Actinomycetota; class Actinomycetes; order Mycobacteriales; family Nocardiaceae; genus Rhodococcus; species Rhodococcus sp. NS-SX18. The sequence continues at coordinate 2,027,232 of NZ_CM170633.1, forward strand.
TCACCCGGACCGGTACCTCGAACTGGCCGATCCTCTCCTGGCTGTGCAGCGCACCCGGGCCCGGATCACGCACGTTGACCGAACCGTCCCCGGGTCGGTGACGCTCGAGTTGCGTCCGGCCCGGCCCCTCGAATTCCGGGCCGGCCAGCACCTGCAACTCGGTGTGGTGGTGGACGGCGTGCGGCACAGCCGCACCTACTCGCCGGTGAGTTCCCAGCATCGCGCCGACGGGCACATCCAGCTCACCGTCGGAGTGCGGCCGGACGGTGTCGTCTCACGGCACCTGCGCGAGCACGCCGCCGCGGGCGACGTCGTCGATCTCACGGCCGCCGCGGGCGAATTCTGCCTGCCGGCGCAGCGACCGGAACGGCTCGTGCTCGTCAGCGGCGGCAGTGGCATCACTCCGGTGCTGTCGATGCTGCGCACCCTCGCCGACGAGGGTTACTCCGGGACCGTCGCCTTCCTGCACTACGCGCCCACTGCCGCGCACGTGCCGCACCGCGAGTCCATCGAATCCCTGGCCGGCACCCACCCCGGCATCGACGTGACCTTCGCCTACACCCGGGTGGCGGACGGTGCCGTGCGGGGTCACTTCGAGCAGGGCCATCTCGAGCGGGTCGCACCCTGGTTCGCCGGCGCGCCCGCCTACGTCTGTGGCCCAGTCGGCCTCGTCGACGGCGTGCGGGCCGTCTACGGCGACGCCGCGCATCTGCTGCACACCGAGCAGTTCACCCCGCCCGTCGTGGTCCGCGACGACGACGCGACCGGCACCGTGACCTTCGCCGCCTCCGGGATCCACGCCGACAACAGCGGCGTCACCGCCCTCGAACAGGCCGAGGCGGCCGGACTCACCCCCGAGCACGGCTGCCGCATGGGAATCTGCCACTCCTGCACGGTGACCCGGTTGTCCGGCTGCACCCGCGACGTGCGCACCGGCGAGACCGACGACGAGCCCGGCGCCGAGGTGCAGATCTGCGTCAACGTCCCCCTCGGCGACGCGGCCTTCGACCTCTGACCCAAACGAAAACACCTGGAGGACAGCATGTTCGGTTTGTCCCTTCCCCTTCCCGCCTTCCTGGCCGGCCGTCGCGAACCCGACCCGTCACCGGTCGTGCTGCGCCGCGAGCAGGTCGAGGAGATCGGCCGTGAACTCGACGCGTTGCGCGAACGCACCGTCGCCTCGCTCGGCACGGCCGACCGTGAGTACATCTACCGCATCGTCGGGACGCAGCGCCGCTTCGAGATCGCCGGTCGCGCACTGCTGTTCGTGGGATTCCTGCCGCCGGCCTGGGTGGCGGGGGTGGCCGCCCTGAGCGTGTCGAAGATCCTCGACAACATGGAGATCGGCCACAATGTGATGCACGGCCAGTACGACTGGATGCGGGAACCGGAACTGAACTCCCGCAACTTCGAGTGGGACACCGTATGTCCCGCCGACCAGTGGCGGCACTCGCACAACTTCCTGCACCACACCTACACCAACATCCTCGGCATGGACCGCGACGTCGGCTACGGCATCCTGCGGATGGACCCGGCGCAGCGCTGGCACCCGTACTACCTCGGCAATCCCGTCTACGCGACGGCGCTGATGCTGTTGTTCGAGTGGGGCGTGATGCTGCACGACGCCGAGGTCGAGAACGTGGTCGCCGGTAAACGCAGCTGGCGCGACGTGATCCCGCTCGCCCGGGGCTGGTGGCGCAAGGTGCGGGGCCAGGTGATCAAGGACTATGTCGCCTTCCCGCTGCTGTCCGGGCCGATGTTCGTGCCGACGCTGCTCGGCAACGCTGCCGCCAACCTCGTCCGCAACGTGTGGGCCTTCTCCATCATCTTCTGCGGGCACTTCCCGTCGGGGGTGCAGTCCTTCACCGAGGAGGAGACCGCGCACGAGACCCGCGGCGAGTGGTATGTGCGCCAGTTGCTCGGCAGCGCGAACATCACCGGCACCCCGTTGTTCCACATCATGTCCGGCAACCTCTCGCACCAGATCGAGCACCACCTGTTCCCGGACCTGCCGGCGCACCGGTACCCGGAACTGGCACCCCAGGTGCGGGAGCTGTGCGAGCGGCACGGCCTGCCCTACAACACCGGCGGTCTGCTCGCCCAGGTCGGCTCGGTGTGGCGCAAGATCGTGAAGCTTGCCCTGCCGCCGAGCTGGGTCACGGAGGAACCCACGACGTCGGTGCTCATCGAGCGCAGCGTTCCGGTCGCGGGTACCCTCGCCCACGACAGCGCCTGAAGGGGGTACCGCCATGGTGGGTAGGTTCGAACGCAACAAGGACACGCTTCAGGAACTGACCGAGTCCGCGGCGACGCACGTCGGCAACATCGCGGGCATCATCACCGGTGCGGTCCGCGAGGTCACCCGGGAGATCGGGGACTGGATCAGCGACGGCATCGAGATGCGCGAAGCCGCCCGCAAGGCCGGAGCCGACGACGAGCGCAGCGCGGGTCCGTCGTCGTCCGAGCCGTCCGGCGGGCAGGTGTAGGTAGCCGATCCGAGAACGCAGACACGGCGAGGGGCGGGCACCGGAATCCGGGTGCCCGCCCCTCGCCGTCGGCGTGGGTTCGGATCAGATGACGCCGAGCGCGAACATCGCGTCGGCCACCTTCACGAAGCCGGCGATGTTGGCGCCGTGGACGTAGTCGCCGGGCTTGCCGTACTCGGCGGCGGTGTCCACGCAGTTCTGGTGGATGTCGCGCATGATGCCGGCGAGGCGCTCGTCGGTGTAGTCGAAGTGCCACGAGTCGCGGGAGGCGTTCTGCTGCATCTCGAGGGCGGAGGTCGCCACGCCACCGGCGTTGGCGGCCTTGCCCGGGGCGAAGGCGACGCCCGCCTCGCGGAACACCGCGATGCCACCGGGGGTGGTGGGCATGTTCGCGCCCTCGGCGACGACGCGCACGCCGTTGTTCACCAGGGTCTTCGCGGCGGTCTCGTCCAGCTCGTTCTGGGTGGCGCAGGGGATCGCGACGTCGCACGGCACGTCCCAGATCGAACCACCGGGGAAGTACTGCGCGTCGGGACGCTCGTCGACGTACTCGCTGATGCGGGCGCGACGGACTTCCTTGATGTCCTTGAGCAGCTCGAGGTCGATGCCGTTCTGGTCGACGATGTAGCCGGAGGAGTCGGAGCAGGCGATGGCGATGCCGCCGAGCTGGTGCACCTTCTGGATCGCGTAGATCGCCACGTTGCCCGACCCGGACACGACGACCTTGCGGCCCTCGAGCGAGGAGTTGACGGACTTGGCCATCTCCGCCACGAAGTAGGCGACGCCGTAGCCGGTCGCCTCCTTGCGCACCTGCGAACCGCCCCAGGTCAGGCCCTTGCCGGTGAGCACGCCCGACTCGTAGGAGTTGGTCAGGCGCTTGTACTGGCCGAACAGGTAGCCGATCTCGCGTCCACCGACACCGATGTCGCCGGCCGGGACGTCGGTGTACTCGCCGACGTGACGGTGCAGCTCGGTCATGAAGGACTGGCAGAAGCGCATGATCTCCTGCTCCGACCGTCCCTTGGGGTCGAAGTCCGAGCCGCCCTTGCCTCCGCCGATGGGCAGGCCGGTGAGGGCGTTCTTGAAGATCTGCTCGAACCCGAGGAACTTCACGATGCCGAGGTTGACGCTCGGGTGGAAGCGCAGGCCGCCCTTGTACGGGCCGAGCACGCTGTTGTACTGCACCCGGAAGCCGCGGTTGACGTGCACATTGCCCTGGTCGTCGGTCCACGGCACCCGGAAGATGATCTGCCGCTCGGGTTCGGTGAGTCGCTCGATGAGTCCGGACTCGAAGTACCGGGGGTGGCGCTCGAGAACGACGTGCAGGGACTCGAACACCTCGGCGGCTGCCTGATGGAACTCGGGTTCACCGGCGTTACGCGCCTTCACCTGTTCGTAGATCTCTGCAATGCGGTCCGCGGTCGACACGCTCACCTACCTGACTGTGAGGAGACTGTTACATGGCGTTAACACGTTGATTCTAGGCGCAGGCACGAGACGTCCCGTCGAGGGGTGGCGACCACCCCCCACGCACGCGGCGTCTGCCCGGTGCGGCAGGGAGGCGGCTACGCCGGTTCCGGGAGGGTGGCTTCCGGACCCGGGTTGCCGCCGAGCGCGGCGACGAGGCGTTCCCGGGCGCGCCCGAGGTGGCGGGTGATCGCCTCGACGGCCGCCTCGCCGTCGCCGGCCAGGACGGCGTCGAGGATCTGCTGGTGTTCGGCGGCGATGCTCGCGGTGGTGAGCAGCTGCTTGCCCTGGACCTGCACCATGCACAGCCGGACCTCGGAAACGAGCGAGCCGAACATGCGGCTGGTGCGCGGGCTGCCCAGTGCGTCCACCAGGGCGGTGTGGAAGCGCATGTCGGGTTCGACGACGGTGAGTGGGTCCGCCTCGGTCATGGCGGCGATCTCGGCATTGGCAGCCGCCGCCGCCGGCGGCGCCGTGCGGGTCTCGGCCAGCGCCCGCAGCACCACGGATTCCAGGTGGGCGCGGGTGCGGTAGATGTCGCGTACGTCCTCGGGACCCAGGTGGGGCACGCGGGCGGTCTTGTGGGCACTGCGCTGCAGCAGGCCCTCGCCCACGAGCTTCTCGATGGCCGCCTTGGCGGTCGGCCTGGCGACTTCGTAGGCGCGGGACACCTCGGCCTCGGTGAGCGCATCCTCGTGTGTCAGCTCACCGGCGAAGACCCGCCGGCGGAGCTCGAGGGCGAGGGCGTCGACGATCGACAGGGCTTCGACGCGTCCGGCCAACGCTCCGCTCCTTCCGGCTCTCCGCGCACCCGCACGGACCTGCACGAACACCTGCATTCTCGCACGACGCCGCACATGCACCCTTGACAGGTATGTGTACTTGTCTGACAATTTCTCCCGATCGGTGACAGGCATCACAACGAGAGGGCGTTATGTACCAACAGACACTCGACCCGATCGGCGGTTCCCTCGCCTGGTCGGCCGTGGTCGCGGCGATTCCGCTGGCCGCGATGTTCGTCATGCTCGGCGTCTTCCGGTGGAAAGCGCATCGTGCGGCTCTCGTCGGCCTGGCGCTCGCCGTGCTCGTGGCCGTCGCCGGGTGGGGTATGCCGCTCGGCCAGGCGGCTGCCGCCACCGCCGAGGGCGCCTTCTACGGCCTGTTCCCGATCCTGTGGATCCTGATCAACGCCCTCTTCGTCTACCGGCTCACGGTGGTCACCGGCTGGTTCGAGGAGCTCGGCCGGGTCGTCCGGTCCGTCTCCGACGACCAGCGCATCCTGGCCATCCTCATCGCCTTCTGCTTCGGCGCGCTGCTCGAGTCGCTCGCCGGATTCGGCGCACCCGTCGCGATCTCCGCGGCGATGCTCCTGGCTGCGGGCATGGCACCGCTGAAGGCCGCGTGCACGTCCCTGCTGGCGAACACTGCTCCGGTGGCCTTCGGCGCGATGGGCGCCCCCATCCTCGCGCTCGCCGGGGTCACCGGCCTGCCGCTCGACGACCTGTCCGCGATGGCCGGCCGGCAGACACCCTTCGTCGCGGCCGTCGTGCCGATGGTCATGGTGTTCCTCGTCGACGGACGCCGCGGAGTTCGGCAGACCTGGCCCGTCGCGGTCGTCGCGGGACTGACCTTCGGCCTCGCCCAGTTCGTCACCGCTAACTACCTCACCGTCGAACTCACCGACGTCGTCGCCGCGATCGTCACGGTCGGCGCGGTACTGGGCATGCTGAAGGTGTGGCAGCCGGGCGAGCGCCTGGTCGCCACGCCCGACTCCGCCCTCGCCGCACCGGTCGGCGCCGGAACGGGTGTCGGCATCGCCGCCCCGCCGTCGCGTTTCGACGGATACAGCCGGACCCGGCGCACCCTGCTGGCCCTCGCCCCGTACCTGACGATCATCGCGATCTTCACCGCGGCTCAGATCCCGGTCGTCAAGGCGTGGCTCGGCGAGATCGGCACCGTGTCGTTCCGCTGGCCCGGCCTCGACATCGTCGATGTCGACGGCACACCGCTGGCCGCGCAGACGTTCAAGCTCGACCACCTGAAGGCCACCGGCACCCTGCTGCTGCTCGCCGGAGCCCTCACGGCCGCGATGTACGGGATCGGGGTGCGCCGCGCCGTCCGCGCCTACGTCGACACGCTCGTGCAGCTGCGCTGGACCGTCGTCACCGTCACCTCGGTGCTCGCGCTGGCCTTCGTGATGAACCTGTCCGGTCAGACCGCCGGCCTCGGCATGGCACTCGCGTCCGCGGGCGGTGTGTTCGCCCTGGTCTCGCCGTTGATCGGCTGGATCGGCGTGGCCGTCACCGGCTCCGACACGTCGTCGAACTCGCTGTTCGGTGTCATGCAGGCGACTGCGGCGCAGCAGGCCGGTCTCGACCCGGTGCTCATGGCGTCGGCCAACTCGTCCGCGGGGGTGCTCGGCAAGATGCTCTCGCCGCAGAACCTCTCGGTCGCGGTCGCCGCAGTCGGCCTGGCCGGGGCGGAGGGCGTCGTCCTGCGCCGCCTGATCGGCTGGAGCCTCGGGTTGCTCGTGTTCCTCACCGTCGTCATCTATCTGCAGTCCACCCCCGTTCTCGATTGGATGGTTCCGTGAACCCCGGCGCCGTAACTTCTGTCCCCGACACCGAGCCGGCCGTTGCCGCACTCGTCGACATTCTCGGCGACGCCGTCGTCACCGACCCGGACCGGATGCTTGCCTACCGGCGCGACCAGTCGCTGCTCACGCCCGCCGGAATGCCGCTCGCCCTGGTGCGGGCGCGGGACACCGACGACGTCGTCGCCACCCTGACCGTCGCGCACCGGCACGGCATTCCCGTCGTCACCCGCGGTGCGGGCACCGGTCTCGCGGGCGCGGCCAACGCCCTCGACGGCGGCATCGTGCTCAGCGTCGAGAAGATGAACGCCATCCTCGAGATCGACCCTGAATCACGCACGGCTACAGTGCAACCCGGGGTGATCAACGGTGATCTCGCCGCGGCGGCGGCGGAGCAGGGGCTGTGGTACGTGCCGGACCCCGGCAGCCGCGCCGTCTCCACCATCGGCGGCAACCTCGCCACCAACGCCGGCGGCACCTGCTGCGCGAAGTACGGCGTCACGGCCGACCATGTCGCCCGCATCAAGGCGGTGCTCGCCGACGGGCAGATCATCCACACCGGTGCCACCACCCGGAAGAACGTGGCGGGACTGAACCTCACGCAACTGCTCGTCGGCTCCGAGGGCACCCTCGCCGTCATCGTCGAGGCCACGGTGCGGCTGCGCGCCGCCGCAACCGCGGCGGCCACGGTGGTCGCGAGCTTCCCGGACACCGCGCAGGCCGTCGCCGCGGTCCTGGCGATCCGCGAGCAGGCCGAACCGTGCCTCGTCGAGCTGATGGACCGGACCACCATCGCCGCCGTCGAGGACATGACGCACATGGGGCTCGACCAGACGGCCGGCGCGCTGCTGCTCGTCCAGTGCGACGGGCGCGACGCCGCCGCCGAAGCCGAGGTGTGCGCACTGGCCTGCACCGCGGCGGGCGCGACGGAGGTGTACGACACCGCCGACCCGGTCGAGGGGGAGGAGTTCATGGCTGCTCGGCGGGTGGCGCTCACCGCGCTCGAGCGGTGCGGCAGCACCCTCCTCGACGACCTGGCTGTCCCCGTGCCCCGGCTGCCCGAGATGCTCGCGGCCGTCGAGACGATCGCCGCGCGGCACGACCTGCTCATCGGCACGTTCGGGCACGCGGCGGACGGGAACCTGCACCCCACCATCGTGTTCGACGCCGCCGACGAGTCCGTCGCGCGACGCGCCCGGCAGGCGTTCGACGAGATGGTCGCCGAATGCCTGGCGCTCGGCGGGTCGATCAGCGGAGAGCACGGCATCGGGGTGCTCAAGCAGCCGTACCTGGAAACGCAGGTCGGCACCGTCGAACGTGCCCTCATGCACCGCATCAAGGCGGCGTTCGACCCGACCGGGATTCTCAACCCGGGACGCGGGATCTGACGACCCCGTTTCCTGCCGGCGAAGCCTGGGGGTCAGATACCGACGAAGTTCATCACTCGGGACACGGTCGTCGCGGTACCGGTCAGAGCGACCGCAGTCACCATCACCGCAGCGGCACCCGTCGAGACCGCGGCGCCGAGCGCGCCCCCCAGATTCGAGCGCCATCGGGACGTCGCGAGGGCGGCCTCCGCGGACGATATTCCCAGTGGGACAGCGTCGGGGCCGACGGTGGGCAATCGGAGCGAATCGGAGGTGGCCGGCTCGCGAATCGAATCGTCGGTGTCCACTATGTAACCTTTCGGTACTTCGGTGATTTCACCTCACGCCTCGAGGTATGAATCCGTTGTAGTCGAACAGGTTTCCGTGTGCCACCAGGACGAGTGTCCAATGCCCGACCGCCTCGGCTGGACCGTGCCGGTAACGTCGATGCGGAGCAGTCCGACCCGAACCGAGACGAGGTAGGGGGGCGTCATGACTGTCACGCCGGCCCTCGAGGCTCCGTGGCGGGAGCGGGTGCGCACGTGGGTCGAGCCGATCTTCCTCGCCGTGACCCTCACCGCGCTGGTGGCCGGCATCGTCGCCACGCTGTTCGATGCGGACGACGTCGCCGACGCGTGCTGGATCGCCGGCACCGTCGTCGCGATCCTGCCCGCCGTCTGGTGGGTGATCGACGCGCTGCGGCGCGGGCGCGTCGGGGTGGACCTGATCGCGGTGCTGTCCCTGGTCGGCACCCTGCTCGTCGGCGAATACGTCGCCGGGGCGCTCATCGGCGTGATGCTCGCGTCCGGGCAGGCCCTCGACGCTGCCGCGGAACGTCGCGCCACCAAGGACTTGCGCGCCCTGCTCGAGCACGCGCCGCACACCGCCCGTCGCCGCGTCGGCGACGAGGTAGAGGTCGTGCCGCTCGGCGACGTGGTGCCCGGAGACACCCTGGTCGTCGGACCGGGCGAGGTGGTGCCGGTCGACGGCTGGGTCACCTCCGAGCTGGCGGTGCTCGACGAGTCGGTCCTCACCGGCGAGCCGATGCACGTGCAGCGTCGCACCGGGGAGGCCGTGCGCAGCGGCGTCGTCGCCGCCGGCGGCGCCTTCGAACTCCACGCCCGCGCCACCGCCGAGGACAGTACCTACGCCGGGATCGTGCGTCTGGCCCGCGAGGCCGCCGCCGAGAGCGCGCCGGTGGTGCGGATCGCCGACCGGGTCGCCGCGTGGTTCCTGCCGCTGTCGCTGACGGTGGCGGGGCTCGCGTGGCTGATCAGCGGCTCGGCCACCCGCGCCGTCGCCGTGCTGGTGGTGGCGACCCCGTGCCCACTTCTGCTCGCCGCGCCCGTCGCGATCGTCTCCGGTCTCTCCCGCGCTTCGCGTCTGGGGGTGGTGATCCGCAGTGGCGGCGCACTCGAGAACCTCGGGCACGCGACCACCCTGGTGATGGACAAGACGGGAACGCTCACCAGTGGCCGGCCCGCCGGCACCGACATCGTCACCGCACCCGGCGGCGACGGCACCGAGGTGCTGCGCCTGGCGGCGTCCGCCGATCAGCTGTCCCCGCACGTGCTCGCCGAGGCGATCGTGCAGGAGGCGAAGATGCGCGGGCTGCCCCTGTCGCTGCCCACCGACGTCGCCGAGGAGGCCGGTACCGGCGTGGCCGCGACCGTCGACGGCCGCCGCGTCACCGTCGGCAGCTTGGTCCTGCCCGACGACGCGCCGGGCTGGGCGCGGGCGGTGCTCAGCCGCGCCGCCCTCGACGGCGCGGTCGTCGCCTGGGTCACCGTGGACGGCGATCTGGCGGGCGCCCTGCTGCTCGTGGACCCCCTGCGCCGCGACGCCGCGCGCACCCTGCGGCGGCTGCGCGCGGCCGGCCTGGACCGCCTGGTCATGCTCACCGGCGACCGTCGCGAACCGGCCGAGGAGATCGGTTCCGTCCTCGGCCTCGACGGCGTGTACGCCGAGCAGACCCCGGCCGACAAGGTGAACGGCGTCCGTGCCGAGCGGGAGGCGGCGGTCACGGTGATGGTCGGCGACGGCGTCAACGACGCACCGGCCCTCGCCGCGGCGACCGTCGGAGTCGCGATGGGTGCCCGCGGATCCACGGCGAGCTCGGAGGCGGCGGACATCGTGCTCACCACCGACCGGCTCGACCGGCTCGCCGACGCCATGGAGATCGCCCGCCGCTCCCGGCGCATCGCCGTGCAGAGCGCGGTCGTCGGCATGAGCCTGTCGCTGGTCGCCATGGGATTCGCCGCGTTCGGATACCTGCCCCCCGCGGTGGGTGCGCTGCTGCAGGAGGGCATCGATGTCGCGGTCATCCTCAACGCGCTGCGCGCCCTACGCGGCGACCGGGACCGGGAGCTGGCGCTGCCCGACGACACCGAGGCGATGCTGCACCGGTTCTCGGCCGAACACGACGTCCTGCGCGACGACCTGTCGCTCCTGCGCGACACCGCCCAGCTGCTCGCCTCCGGTGATCTGCCCGCCGCTCACACCGCGCTGCGCCGCACCGACACGTTCCTGTTCGACACGCTGCTGCCGCACGAACGGGCCGAGGACACCGAGCTGTACCCGGCGCTCGCGGTCCCGCTCGGTAGCGGGGAGGCGACCGCGACGATGAGCCGGATGCACGCGGAGATCGACCGCCTCAGCCGCCGCATGCGTACACATCTGGCGCAGGCCGACGCCGCCGGCGGGCTGAGCCCGGACCAGTGCGACGACCTGCTCGCCTGCCTGTACGGGCTGCACGCGCTGCTGCGGCTGCACTTCGTGCAGGAAGAGGAGAACTACTTCACCCTCGCCCCCGAGGCCGAACGGCCGGACGACTCGGTCTGACCGGCGCGGGCGGCCGGTTGCGGCGGCTCACACCCGGTTCCGCCGGTGCGATGTCTGCGCGGGGACTTCCGGTCGGCGCCGAGCCTCGGCCGCGATCATCGACAGAATCGGCCGGGCCATGGCCCGCACGAACGGTCCGACCGCCGTCCAGTATCGGCGGAAGAGTCTGCGGGCGCGTTCGTCGGTGCCGTGCACCCGGATCTCGGTGAGCAGGACGCAGGTCCGCGCGTCGTACGGTAGGACGGTGAAACTCCATGTGCCGATTCCGCATTCGGGAACCGAGATGCTCGACAGGGGCGCCCCGGGATCCCAGTCGACGCGGCCGTAGTCCGGCTCCCACCATCGGCCGACGAAGCCGAGCACGAGTTCGCGCCCCGGTTCCTCGGCGATGACCTCGAAACCGCCCTGCGGACCGATCAGGTCCGCAAGGCGGACCGAGCGGTGCGCCCGCACCTCCCGGCGCCGTGGTGTGCGCAGGGCGTCGACGGCGAGCCGGGCCAGATTGGGGGCGGCGATCACCGGGGACCGCATGAAGTCGACGCGCCGGATCGCGGCGAAGGTGTCCGGGGCCGGGGCGTCGACCACCCGCGCGCGTACGACCCGCTGTTCGAAGACCGGCAGCTGCCGTTCGGTTGCCGGAGGTTCACCGTGCGGCATCGGTGCTCCCGGCGATCTGCGCTGCGCGGTTCGCCGACAGTTGCCGGACCATCACCCAGCGAGCGACGAGGTAGCCGAGGACACCGCCGTAGACGGCCTTCAGCACCAGGAACCACCCCGTCGACAGCCCGGACACACCGAGGAGGTGCAGCAACCAGATCGCGACCACGGAGACGACGGCGGCGGCCACCCCGAGCGACAAGCCGAGAGCGGACGCACCGGATGGCAACCGTGCCAGCCACCGACCGGGCTGCGGACCGTCGACCGCGTCGAGTCCTGTGCGCAGCGCCCGGCGTACCCCGGCGGCGGAGAACCAGGCGACGAGCACCGAGAGGATGATCGCGGTCAGCGCGATGTCGACGACGATCCCATCCGCCGACCACAGCGGCACGAACGATGTGCCGCGTTTGCCCGCCCAGGCCAGCAGCGGATTGACGACGACGTTGACCAGGCCGGTGACGACGGCCTGCTTCCGGACATACGAGGCAGCAGAATCCACGGTCCATCCTCCCCGTCCCGGCCCGCGGGAGCCGGCTCGTTCTCATCGTGAACCGCGGAACCGTGCTCGTTCCAGGGCCGTTGGTCCCGAGAGGTCGGCGCCGACGGGACTCGGCGTCCTATCCTCGGACATGTCGTCCGCCGCACCAGGAGGAGAGTCGTGTATCTGCTGGCAGGTGCAGTCGCGCTCGTCGCCGCGGTGCTGCTGCTCGATCAGCTCGGGTTGTGGGCGGAGCGGCGAGGCTGGGTCTACTGGCGCAAGAGGCGACCTCCGCTGGACGGGGGCGGTGCCGCGGGCGTGTTCGGGGAGATGCAGACACTGTTCTCGCCCTCGCACCGGCACGTGATCGACGAGGGCCGTTCCAAGCAGATGGCGCGGTCGGACACGGCCACCGGGGAAACCGAACGGATGACCCTCGACCTGCACGCGGGAATTGTGGCAATCGACGTTCGCAGTCGCGCGCCGCAGGACGGTCCGTCGTCGCACTAGCTCAGGCGAACCGTGCCTCCCGGATGCAGGTGAGCGACGCGTCCGCGGCATTCGATCTCGATCGGCGCCTGGTTCCCGGGGCCCGCGCTCACCTGTACCTCTCTGCCCTTGATGCGCAGGCGAAGTCGGTAGCCCCGATAGAAGATGGGGAACTCCAGGGCGCCCAGCGGCTCGGGCCACTGCGGGGAGAACAGGAGCCGGCCACCTCTGGTCTCGAGGCCGGGCACGCACCGCTGCAGGAAGTCGACGCTGCCGGCCATGGCGGCGAGATGGATGCCTTCCATGGTGGTGCCGCCCTGGATGTCGGCGATATCGGACTTCAGTGCCTGGTAGAAGTAGTCCACGGCCTCGTCCCGGTGGGCTCGGGCCAGCACCCAGGAATGGACCACCCCGCTCAGGGTGGAGCCGTGCGAGGTTCGCGCCATGTAGTAGTCGATGGTCCGCGGGATGTCCTCGGTCGGGAACCGGTAGCCGAGCCGTCCCAGCAGTTCCTGCAGTTCGTCGGAGGACAGCAGATAGAACAGCATCAGCACGTCGGCCTGCTTCGACGCCCGGTAGCGGTTGACGTCGTCGCCTTCGGCCTCGAGGATCCGGTCGAGTCGCTGGATGTCGCCGTAGCGCCGCCGGTAGCCGTCCCAGTCCAGCTCGGCCAGCTCTTCGTACCCCTCGAACTGGCTGAGGACACGGTCGTGGAACGGGACGAACATCTTGTGCGTGATGTCTTCCCAGCGTGTCGTCTCCTGCGCGTGCAGCCCCAGCGCCTGGGTCAGATACGAGCGGATCTGCAGCGGGAGCAGTTCGAGTGTCTCGAGGGCCCGCAGGATCACCCAGACCGACATGACATTGGTGTACGCGTTGTTGTCGATCCCGTCGTACGGTGCGTCGGGGTAGCCGGAATGGAACTCGTCGGGGCCGATGACTCCCCGGATGCTGTACCGGCCGCGATCCTCGTCGTAGGAGGCGAGATCGGCGTAGAAGCGGGCGATCTCGACGAGCATCTCGGCGCCGTACTCGATCAGGAACTCCAGGTCGCCGGTGACCTGGTAGTACTGCCACACGTTGTAGGCGATCGCGATGCCGATGTGGTGCTGGCGCCGGCTCGGATCCGGGTTCCACCGTCCGGATCTGGGATTGAGGTGGAGCTGCGGGCTCTCCTCCCGGCCGTCGCTGCCCGACTGCCACGGGAACATCGCACCCCGGTGACCGGCCTCGCGTGCCATCCGGCGCGCCTCCCGCAGGCGACGGTAGCGGTAGCGCAGCAGCGACCGGGTCAGCGCGGGCAGCCGCAGGTTGAGCACCGGGAACACGAACAACTCGTCCCAGAAGACGTGTCCGCGGTACGCCTCACCGTGCAGCCCCCGGGCCGGCACGCCCACGTCGAGGTCGGTGGTGTTCGCCGAGACCGTCTGCAGCAGATGCAGAAGATGGAACCGGACGACGCGCAGGGCGTGGCCGTGACCCGGACCCTCGTAGTCGATGCCCAGGTGATCCCACAGATATCCCCAGGCGAGTACGTGGCCGTCGAGCAGTTCGTCGAACCGGCCCAGCCGGGGGAGCCAGCGGGCGGCTTCGTCGGCCGGTTCGGACACCGCCGGGTCGCGCCCGGTGAACACCGTCACGATCTTCTCGAGCGTCACGGGCCGGTCCGGCTCGACGTCGACGACGATCTCGTGTCCGATCCGGCCGTCGCCGCCGAGCAACCGGCACTCGCCAGCGACCGGCTCCCCGCCGCACCACACCGTGTTCCGGGCCGCCATCGCCACCGGTATCCGCGACTGGTTGGTCTGCACCGCCAGCAGCACCGAATCAGCCGACAGAGAGGTGGTCTGCAGCGGTTCGAGGTGCTCGTCGGCCAGGTCGCGGTAGCGCTCGACGAGGGAATTCCGGACCGTGCCGTCCAGCAGGGAACGGATCTCGACCCGGCCCGACCAGTCCTCGGCCACGATCGTCGTCTCGAGGGCACAGGCGTGCGGGACGTTCATGGCGACGAACCGGCGCTGCCGCACCGAGGTGGTGCGGCCCGCGGCGTCGCGGAAACGCAGCCGCCGGGTGAGGACGGCGCGGCGCAGATCGAGGTACTGGTGGTAGTCGAGCAGTTCGGCCGAGTCGAGGTCGAACCACTGCCCGCCGTCGACGCGGAAGGTCACCGGTAGCCAGTTCGGCAGGTTCACCAGACTCTCGTGGTCGACGATGCTCCCCGATACCTCGTCGTCGAGACGGTTGAAGATCCCGGCCACATAGGTGCCGGGGTAGTGCACGCCGTCGGCCCGGGATTCCGGAGCGCAGCCACGGGTGGCGAAGTAGCCGTTGCCGACGGTGCAGAGGGCCTCGCGCAGCTTCTCGGTGGACGGGTCGTAACCGTCGAAGAACATCGTCCACGCGTCGTCCGGGGGCGGCGCGATCCCCGGATCGCTGCCGAGCAGATCCGCCAGCCGCTGCAGGATCTCGCGCACCCGGTCCGGACCGTCGACCGCGAACTGGGCCGTCGACCGCCGATCACCCTCCCCCGGGTGTCGCACGACGACGCCGATCCCGGTCGACGGCAGGGCCCCGAACGCATCTTCACCGGCGAGGTCGTCGCCGATGTAGACCGGCATGGGGTCGCCTGCGCCGCGGACGTGCTCGAGTACCCAGGCCACCGCCCGGCCCTTGTCCCACTCGACGTCGGGGCGCAGTTCGGTGACATCGCGTCCGTGCGTGACGCGGAGCGCGCCGTCCCGGCCGGCCGCATCGCGCACCGCCGCAAGGACCTCGCCCATCCGGTCCGCGGCGACGTGGCGGTGATGAACGGCGACGGCGAAACGCTTGGGTTCCACCAGAACGCCGGGCACGTCGGCCAGGCGGTCCCGGAGGGCGACGGCGATCCGCCCGAGGTCGGGCACCGCACGATCGGCGGCCTCGTGCCGGTGGTACGTGCCGTCCGGACCCACGAGCTCGAAGCCGTGGTTACCCGCGTACCAGAGGCCGGGCACGCCGACCCGTGCCTGCAGGTCGGCCACATCGCGGCCGCTGATCACGCCGACCGGGCAGTATCGGGCGAGCCGGGCGAGTTCGTCCGACGCGCCGTCGACGAGGGTGGCCGCACCGGGATCGTCCACGAGGTGGGCGAGGGTGCCGTCGAAGTCCAGGAACACGGCGTAGCGACGGGTGCGCAGCATGGCGGTCGCCTGGTGCCGGGATGCCAACGCATCCGGGATCTCCGACAGCCGGCGGTCGTGGGGGCGCGATTCGACCGGGGGCCGCGTCATCGGCCCGGCTCGGATGGTGAGTACATGGCAGTCTGTCCCTCGGCGCCGTTGCGGAACAGGCCCACAGGAGTTTTCCCGATTCTACGATGTGCTCGCCGACGGGCAGGCCCGTTTCGATCGCCGGAACCCGCCCCTCGATGATCACCGGCGGACACCCGCCGCGCAGGCGTACGCGCGAACCGGCACCGCTGTCCGGAGTCAGACCTCCAGCTGCTCGGCCTCCTCGATCGCCGCCTGCAGCTGGTCCAGCAGCGCGCGGGCCTGCGCGATGTCGAGAGCGACACCGAGGCCTTCCGGCAGGTCGAGCACGACGCCGGGTCCGTTCGCGCGGGCGGTGACGGGATGATCGCCGGTCGTATCGGTCACGGCTGGGTCCTTCCGGTTCGGGGCACGGTTGCCGGGTCTCAGTCTGCCCGGAAGAACTACCGTGTGGGTGCGGGCGCACAGGCCGGTGCCGGAAGGGTGGATCGATGGCTGTCATGAGCGCCGGGATTCTGCTGTACCGGATCGACGGTGCCGGTGTGCTCGAGGTGTGGATCGTGCATCCGGGTGGCCCGTACTGGACCGGCAAGGACGAGGCGGCCTGGTCGATTCCCAAGGGTGTGTACGGCGACGACGAGGATCCGTTCGCCGTGGCGCTACGGGAGTTCGAGGAGGAATGCGGGATGACCGCGCCCGCGGTGGACTACGAGATGCTCGGCCGGTTCAAGCAGCCCTCCGGGAAGATCGTCACCGTCTACGCCGCCGAGACCGCCGCGGATCTCGCCTTCGTCGGCAGCAACACCTTCGACCTGGAGTGGCCGCCGCGGTCCGGAAAGGTGCAGAGCTTCCCCGAGGTGGACGACGCTCGCTGGTTCCCGCTCGCAGTCGCGGACGTCAAGCTCGTGAAGGGGCAGCGCCCGATCCTCGCCCGGCTCCGTGAGCAGGTGCCCGCGGCCGGCCGGTCGTCCACGGGGACGCCCAGGAGCGGAACGGAGGACGCGGGCAAGTGAGCAAGACCGTGCTGATCACCGGGGGCGGGCGGGGGCTCGGCCGGGTCACGGCCGGGAAGCTCGCCGCCCGAGGGCATAACGTCCTGCTCACCGCGCGTACCCGGGCCGCTGCGGAGGACGCCACCGACGCGATACAGCGCACGAATCCCGACGCGCGGGTCGAGCCGCGCTGGGTCGAGCTGTCCTCCCTGCAACAGGTCCGGTCCTTCGCCGTCGCGGAAGCCGAGCGCGGCGAACCGATCGACGTGCTGCTGCACGTCGCCGGCATCCTGCAGACGAGCAAGGAACGCCGGCTCACCGTCGACGGGTACGAAGAGACCCTCGCCGTCAACGTCCTGGCCCCGTTCCTGCTCACCGAACTGCTCATGCCCGCACTCGCGCGCAGCCCGTCGGCGCGTATCGTCACCGTCGCCTCGCGGTTGCACCTGCCCGGATCTCGCGGCGCGCCGGTGGATTTCGACTTCGCCGACGTCCAGCTCGAACACGGTTACAACCCCGACCGGGCATACAAGAATTCGAAGCTGGCGGTGCTGTGGTTCACCTACGAACTCCAGCGCCGCCTCGAGGGGCGTCCGATCACCGCAAACGCCGTGTGCCCCGGTTTCGTGCCCACCACCGCGGCCGCGAGCACTCGCGGCCTGATGCGGCTGTTCATGGCGCACGTATTGCCGCACATGCCCTTCGCCACGTCCGTCGACGCGGCTACCGATTCGCTGGTCTTCATGGCGGTCGACCCGTCGCTCGACGGGATCGGCGGCCGGTTCTACGGCGAGTACCACGAGATCGACTCGAGCCCGCAGTCCCACGACGTCGCGCAGGCCCGGCAGTTCTGGGAACTCGCCGAACGCCTCACCCGCGTGGTGTGACCGCACAGCCCACGACCGGCACAGCCGCGCGGGCGCCGGTCAGCCGCGGCGACAATAGGGGGCGCGGCTGACCGGGAACGCCGCCGATGCTGACGGTGCCCCCGGCAGGACTCGAACCTGCGACCTAGAGATTAGAAGGCTCTTGCTCTATCCAGCTGAGCTACGGAGGCGCGGCCAAAATCTTAACCGCTTGCCGGTACGGGCCGGACCGAGGCCCCGGCGCTGCCGGGACGGTGGGCTCGCCTGTCCCGATCGGGGGACGAATCCGCCGGTCGCCCGGCATGCGCGGGCATACACTCCGTAGGTAGTTGAAATGTGAGGTATGCCACATGCAAGTACCTTCGGCTTTCGAATACGAGCGCGCCACCGGCATCGAGCACGCCATCGCTCTACTGGACGAACGCGGCGAGGAAGCCCGGGTCGTCGCGGGTGGGCACAGCCTTCTGCCGATGATGAAACTCCGGCTCGCCGCCCCCGAGTGTCTGATCGACATCAACGACCTGGCCGGCGAACTCGGCTACATCACCGTCGAGCCCGACGTCGTGCGGATCGGCGCGCTGGCGCGGCACCGCGAACTCCTCGAATCCGAGGCGCTCGCCGAGATCTTCCCGATCTTCCGGGACGCCGAACGGGTTATCGCCGACCCGGTGGTGCGCAACCGCGGCACGATCGGGGGGTCGCTGTGCCAGGCCGATCCGGCCGAGGACCTGTCCACCGTGTGCCAGGTCCTCGACGCATCGGTCGTGCTGCGCGGTCCGGGCGGCGGCCGGACGCTGACGATGGACGAGTTCCACCTGGGCCCGTACGAGACGACCGCCGCCGCCAACGAACTGCTCGTCGAGGTCCGGCTGCCGCGACGGGGACGTGGGTCGAGCGCCTACGCCAAGGTCGAGCGACGAACGGGGGACTGGGCGATCGCCGCCGCCGGTGCCGCGGTGTGGATGAGCGACGGCGCCATCGACGACGCCCGCGTCGGCCTCACCGCGGTCCGGGCAGATCCGCAGGCCCTGGCCGGCATCTCCGACCGGCTGCGCGGCGCGACGCCGTCCGAGGACCTCTACCGCGAGGCCGGCGAACTCGCCGCCGCCGCGAGCGACCCGGTCGCGGATCAGCGCGGGACTGTCGACTACAAACGCCACCTCGCCGCGGAACTCACGGTGCGGACCCTGCGCCGCGCCGTCGAGCGGCTCACCACCTCCGAAAGGGGTTGACCCGATGCGTGTTTCGATGAGCGTGAACGGGGACGAGGTCAGTGCCGAGGTGGAACCGCGGCTGCTGCTCGTCCACTTCCTGCGCGATCACCTCGGCCTGACCGGCACGCACTGGGGCTGCGACACCAGCAACTGCGGCACGTGCGTCGTCGCCGTCGACGGCGAGCCCGTCAAGTCGTGCACCATGCTCGCCGCGATGGCGAGCGGTCACGACGTGCGCACCGTGGAGGGACTCGAGCGCGACGGTGTGCTCGACCCCGTGCAGGAGGGATTCATGCGCTGCCACGGGTTGCAGTGCGGCTTCTGCACCCCTGGCATGATGATCACCGCCCGGGCCCTGCTCGACCGCAACCCGGACCCCGACGAGCAGACCATCCGCGAGGCGATCTCCGGACAGATCTGCCGCTGTACCGGCTACACCACCATCGTGCGGTCCGTCCGCTGGGCCGCCGAGCACCCCGCCACCGAGAAGGCGCCGTCATGACCGCCGTCGACCCGACCCCCGAGTTGCTCGACACCGTCGACAACGACGAGAAGCCCTGCGGCCACGGCCGCATGCTGCGCAAGGAGGACCCGCGGTTCATCCGCGGACACGGGCGCTTCGTCGACGACGTGCAACTGCCCGGCATGCTGCACCTGGCGATCCTGCGCTCCCCGGTCGCGCACGCGAGGATCCTCGGCATCGACACCAGCGCCGCGCAGGCCCACCCGAAGGTGCGGGCCGTCGTCACCGGCGCCGATCTCGCGGACAAGGGCCTGGCCTGGATGCCGACCCTGTCCAACGACGTCCAGGCCGTCCTCGCCACCGACAAGGTCCGCTTCCAGGGCCAGGAGGTCGCCTTCGTCGTCGCCGAGGACCGGTATTCCGCGCGCGACGCCCTCGAACTCATCGACGTGGAGTACGACATCCTCGATCCGGTCGTCGACGTCCGTCGCGCGCTCGCGCCCGAGGCGCCGGTGATCCGCACCGATCTCGAAGGCAAGACCGACAACCACTGCTTCGACTGGGAAACCGGGGACGCCGCCGCCACCGAAGCGGCGTTCGCGAAGGCCGACGTGATCACCCGGCAGGAGATGGTCTATCCCCGGGTGCACCCGGCTCCGATGGAAACCTGCGGTGCCGTGGCCGATTACGACCGGATCACCGGCAAACTCACGCTGTGGTCGACGAGCCAGGCGCCGCACGCCCACCGCACCCTCTACGCCCTCGTCGCGGGCCTGCCCGAACACAAGATCCGCGTGATCGCCCCGGACATCGGCGGCGGGTTCGGCAACAAGGTGCCCATCTATCCCGGATACGTCTGCGCGATCGTCGCCTCCCTCGTGACCGGTAAGCCGGTCAAGTGGATGGAGGACCGCAGCGAGAACCTGGTGAGCACCGGCTTCGCACGCGACTACGTGATGGTCGGTGAGATCGCCGCGACCCGCGAGGGGAAGATCCTCGCGATCCGCACCCAGGTCCTCGCCGACCACGGTGCGTTCAACGGCACCGCCGCCCCGGTGAAGTACCCGGCCGGTTTCTTCGGGGTGTTCACCGGCAGCTACGACATCGAGGCCGCCTACTGCCACATGACCGCCGTCTACACCAACAAGGCGCCCGGCGGCGTGGCCTATGCGTGCTCGTTCCGCATCACCGAGGCCGTCTACCTCGTCGAACGGCTCGTGGACTGCCTGGCCTACGATCTCGAGCTCGATCCGGTGCAGCTGCGGCTGCAGAATCTGCTTCGCCCCGAACAGTTTCCGTACACCAGCAAGACCGGATGGAAGTACGACTCCGGCGACTATGCGACCACGCTGCGCAAGGCGGCGGAGATGGTCGGGTACGAGGAGTTGCGCCGCGAGCAGGCCGAGCGCCGCGCGCGGGGCGAACTGATGGGCATCGGCGTGGCGTTCTTCACCGAGGCAGTCGGCGCCGGCCCCCGTAAGGACATGGACATCCTCGGTCTCGGCATGGCCGACGGCTGCGAGCTGCGCGTGCACCCCACCGGCAAGGCGGTGGTGCGGCTGTCGGTGCAGACCCAGGGCCAGGGCCACGAAACGACGTTCGCGCAGATCGTCGCCGAGGAACTCGGCATCCCACCCGAGGACATCGACGTGGTGCACGGCGACACCGACAACACCCCGTTCGGTCTCGGCACCTACGGCAGCCGGTCCACCCCGGTCTCCGGCGCGGCCGCCGCCCTCGTCGCGCGCAAGGTCCGCGACAAGGCCCGGATCATCGCCTCCGGCATGCTCGAGGTGTCCGTCGCCGACCTCGACTGGACCAAAGGCTCCTTCCACGTCAAGGGTGATCCGACCGCGTCGGTGACCATCCAGGACATCGCGATGCGGGCGCACGGCGCCGGCGATCTGCCCGAGGGTGTCGAGGGCGGACTCGAGGCCCAGATCTGCTACAACCCCGAGAACCTCACCTACCCGTACGGGGCGTACTTCTGCGTCGTCGACATCGACCCCGGTACGGGCGAGGTGACGGTGCGCCGGTTCCTCGCCGTCGACGACTGCGGCACCCGCATCAACCCGATGATCATCGAGGGTCAGGTCCACGGCGGAATCGTCGACGGCATCGGGATGGCGCTGATGGAGATGATCGAGTTCGACGAGGACGGCAACTGCCTCGGCGGCTCGCTCATGGACTACCTCATCCCCACGGCGATGGAGGTGCCGCACTTCGAGACCGGATTCACCGTCACCCCGTCGCCGCACCACCCGATCGGCGCCAAGGGCATCGGCGAGTCCGCGACGGTCGGCTCGCCGCCCGCCGTGGTCAACGCCGTCGTCGACGCCCTGCGCCCCTTCGGGGTGCGGCACGCCGACATGCCGCTGACTCCGTCGCGGGTGTGGGAGGCGATGCAGGGCCGGCCCACCCCGCCGATCTGACCGACCGGCCCCCGAACCAGGGAGAGTCACATGGACCTGACGGTGCGTGCCGCGGAACTGACCCGCCGGCGCCGGGCGTTCGTCCGTGCCACCGTGGTGCGCGCCCAGCGGCCGACGTCCGCGCGGCCCGGCGACTGCGCGCTGGTACTGGACGACGGCACGATCGAAGGCTTCGTCGGTGGCCAGTGCACCGAGACCTCGGTGCGGGACGCCGCGCGGCAGGCCCTGACCACGGGGGAGAGCACCCTGCTGCGGGTCCTGCCCGGCACCGCGCAGACCTTCCCGGACACACCGGGGGCCGTCGTCGCGGTCAATCCGTGCCTGTCCGGCGGTGCGACGGAAATCTTCCTCGAACCGCAGCTACCCGCCCCGATGCTCGTCGTGTCGGGGTCGACGCCGGTGGCCGAGGCCGTCGCGGACTTCGCCGCGCGGCTCGACTTTGCGGTCGACCGCCTCGAGCCCGGTGCCGCGCCCGCCGACGACGCCGTGGCCGTCGTCGTGGCGAGCCTCGGTGGCGAGGAGCCGGGCGTCATCCGGGCCGCCCTCGACGCGGGGATCGGCTACGTCGGACTCGTCGCCAGCCGCCGGCGCGGCGCCGACGTGCTCGCGCAGGCCGAGGTGCGCCCCGACGAACGAGCGCGCGTGCACACCCCCGCGGGTCTCGACATCGGGGCGCGCACCGCCGCGGAGATCGCGCTGTCGATCGTCGCCGAACTGGTGCAGGCGCTCCGCCGCGAGAAGCTGGGATCGCCCACCGCGCCGGTCGCATCCCCGCGCACCGCGGTGGACCCGGTGTGTGGAATGACCGTCACCGTGACCGCCGAGACCCCGCATCTGTCCGACGCGGGCACGGATGTGTGGTTCTGCTGCCCGGGGTGCCGTCGCGCCTACGAGAAGGAACACGCCACGTGTTCGTGACGGGGCCGGCCCCGGGGGCCCGCCGATGAGCGTGTTCGACGGCGTCGACGACGTCGTCCGCCGGTTCGACGACCGGGACTACCTGCTCGACGAGGGCACCGCCACCGCCCTGTATCTCGCGGTGGAACTCGGCCGGCCGCTGCTGCTCGAAGGCGAACCCGGCGTCGGCAAGACCACGGCCGCCAAGGCTCTCGCCGCCGCCCTCGGCACCGAACTGATCCGGTTGCAGTGCTACGAGGGTCTCGCCGCGAGCGAGGCGCTCTACGACTGGAACTATCAGCGGCAGCTGCTCGCGATCCGGCTCGCGCAAACCCGCGGCGAGACGCTGCGCGAAGCCGACCTCTACACCGAGGAGTTCCTGCTCGAACGGCCGGTCCTGCGCTGCGTGCGCCACCGCGGGCCCACCGTCCCGGTGCTGCTCATCGACGAGATCGACCGGGCCGACGACGAATTCGAGGCGCTGCTGCTCGAGTTCCTCGGCGAGTACTCGGTCACGATCCCCGAACTCGGCACCCTCGCCGCCGCGCAGCCGCCGATCGTCGTGCTCACCTCCAACCGCAGCCGCGACCTGCACGATGCGCTGCGCCGGCGGTGCCTGTACCACTGGATCGACTATCCGGACCGGGACCGCGCCGTGGCGATCCTGCGCCGCACCGTCCCCGCCGCGAACCTCGCCCTGGTCGAATCGGCCGCCGACTTCGTCGCCTCCGTGCGCCGGCTGGACCTGGACAAGGCGCCGGGGATCGCCGAGACCATCGACTGGGTGTCCGCGCTCGTGGCGCTCGGCGTGGCAGACCTGGTCCACCCCGGTGCGGTGGCGACGCTGACCGCGCTCGCCAAGACCCCCGACGACCGGACCACCATCCGCGCCGAATACAAGGAGTTCCGCGCGTGAGCAGCGCGCTGCTGCTGCGCGGCGTCGACCTCGCCGCGTTCACCGTCGCGCTCACCGACCGGTTGCGCCGCGGCGGGGTGCCCGTCGCCCCGACCGCCGCCGCGACCCTGGTGCGGGCGCTGCGCCTGCACCCGCCGCGCACCCGCAGTCGCCTGTACTGGACCGCGCGGGTCGCCCTCGTCGACCGGCAGGACGCGCTCGAGGCGTTCGACGCCGTCTTCGCCGAGGTCTTCGACCAGCAGGTGATCGCCGTCGACCCGCACGCCCGGCGCAGCGGCCCCGACGGGACGACGGGCGCGGGGGAGACCACCGTGCCGGGGCCGCACGCGCCACCCGGGGCGCCGCAGGCCGGTGTGCCGTGGCACACCCGCGGCCCGCGCCGCTCCGGCGACCCCGGCGAGACGGCCCGGCCCGGGCCGTGGGCGCCGAGCCCCGTCGAGATCCGCGCCGACCAGCCGTTCGGCGACCTGCGGCCCGACGACCTGCGCCTCCTGGGCCAGTGGCTCGAGCAGGCCCGCGTGCGCTGGCCGCGGCGCCCCGCCCGCCGCCGCACGCCGCACCACCACGGCCGCCTCGACGTGCGGGCCACCCTCGCCGCCTCCCGGCACACCGGATTCGAACTGGTCCGTCTGCGCCGGGCCCGGCCGATCCGCCGGCCGCGCCGGATCGTGGTGCTGTGCGACGTGAGCCGGTCCATGCACGGCTACGCCGACACCTACCTGCACCTGATGCGGGCCGCGGTGCGCGCCGGCGATGCCGAGGTGTTCGCGTTCTCCACGAGCCTGACCCGGCTCACCGCGACCCTGGCGCACCGCTCCGCCGAGCACGCCGTCGCCCGAGCCAACGACACGGTCGTCGACCGCTACGGCGGAACCCACATCGCTCGCAGCTTCGAGGCGTTGCTCGCCTCCCACCACGGCAACCTGCTGCGCGGCGCTGTCGTGTTCGTCGCCTCCGACGGGTGGGACAGCGACGATCCGCAGGCTCTCGGCCGGGCCGTCGCGCGGATACGTCGCCGCGCCCACCGGCTGATCTGGCTCAACCCGCGCGCCGGCCGGCCCGGCTACCGTCCCGAGACCGGGCCCATGGCGGCCGCGCTGCCGCACTGCGACGCGCTGCTCGCGGCCGACACCCTCGCCGCCCTGCGCGCAGTGTTCGATCTCGACCCGGTCGCCGGGCGGGTGGCGCACGTCTCCGACGGCCCGTCGTAGCGGCGCTCGCCGAGGTCCTACCCTGGTAGGTATGGCATCACCCGAGCTCGCGTCGGCCGCGCCGACCTCCTCACCGCCGGCCGGGCGGCGCAACACGTCGGCACTGTACGTCCTCCTCGGGCTCGTCGCCGCGGTCGTCGCGCCGATCGTGGTCGGCCTGTCCGCCGCGCAGGCACTGGTGCTGCTGGGCATCCCGGACCCGGGACCGCTCACCACCTACGGGCTACCCGCGGTGCGGGCGATCGCGGAGATCGCGGCCGTCGCCGCCGTCGGATCGTTGTTCTTCGCCGCGTTCCTGGTGCCGCCGCAGCGCACCGGGGTGCTGGACGTGGGCGGCTACCGAGCCGTGCGCACCGCGGGCACCGCCGCCCTGATCTGGGCGTTGTGCTCGGCGGTGCTGGTGCCGCTGACCCTGTCCGACACCTCCGGGCAGCCGCTGGCCGAGGCCCTGAAGCCGGAGAACCTGTGGGGCGCGATCGGGCAGGTCGACACCGCGCTCGCGTGGGCGTGGACGGCAGCGCTCGCCCTGATCCTGGCGGTGCTGATCCGCGCCGCCGTGCGCTGGTCGTGGGTACCGTACCTGCTGCTGCTGTCGCTGGTGACCCTGATGCCGCTGGCCCTGACGGGGCACTCGTCGTCGGGCGGGTCGCACGACATGGCCACCAACAGTCTCGTGCTGCACCTGGTCGCGGCGTCGGTGTGGGCGGGTGGCCTGTTCGCCCTGCTCGCCCACGGGTGGCGCCGCGGCGCGCACACCGACCTCGCGGCCCGCCGGTTCTCGTTCGTCGCCGGGCTGGCGTTCGCGGTGATGGCCCTGAGCGGCGTCGTCAACGCCGCGGTGCGGTTGCCCGCGGACGAGTTGCTCACCAGCACCTACGGCCGGCTGATCGTGGCCAAGGCGCTGGCATTGATCGTCCTGGGTGTCCTCGGGTGGATGCAGCGGCGCCGCGCGCTGCCCGCGCTCGAGGCGAATCCCGACGATCGGGGCGCGCTCGTCCGGTTCGCGGCCGTCGAGGCCGTCATCCTCGCCGCCACGGTCGGCCTGGCCGTGGGGCTGGGTCGCACCCCGCCGCCCCCGCCGGCGACGGTGCCGTCGCTGCTCGAGGTGGAGCTCGGCTACAACCTGGACGGCCCCCCGACGCTCGGCACCCTCTTCTTCGGTGCGTGGCGCTTCGACCTGATCTTCGGCACGGCCGCCCTCGTCCTCGCGGTGGCCTACGCGATCGGACTGTGGACGCTGCGCCGCCGCGGCGACAGCTGGCCCGTCGGCCGGTCCATCGCCTGGTTCTCCGGCTGCTTCGTGCTGTTCGCCGCCACGTCGTCGGGCGTGGGCATGTACTCGCCGGCGATGTTCAGCGTGCACATGGGCGCCCACATGGCGATGTCGATGCTGGCGCCCGTGCTGCTCGCCCTCGGCGGGGCGATGACCCTGGCGTTGCGGTCCTTCACCCCGGCGGGCCGCGACGGCTACCCCGGTCCGCGGGAGTGGCTGCTGGCGTTTCTGCACAGCCCGCCGTCGCGGTTCTTCACCCATCCGGTCGTGGCGTCGGTGATGTTCGTCGGCGGCTTCTACGCGCTGTACCTGGGCGGGATCTTCGAGGCCAACGCCGACAGCCACGCCGCGCACGTGCTGATGAACCTGCACTTCCTGATCAGCGGCTACCTGTTCTACTGGGTCGTGATCGGCGTGGACCCGTCGCCGCGGGACGTGACGCCGGTGACGAAGCTGGCGATGGTGTTCGGCTCCCTGCCGTTCCACGCGTTCTTCGGCGTGACGTTGATGAGCATGGGCACGGTGATGGCCGAGTCCTACTACCGCGGGCTCGGCCTGGCCTGGAACAGCGACCTGTTCGCCGACCAGAAGGTGGGGGGCAGCATCGCCTGGTCGGCAGGGGAGATCCCGCTGGTGCTGGTCATGCTGGCGCTGCTGGTGCAGTGGTCGCGCAGCGACGAGCGCACCGCGCGACGGGTGGACCGCGCCGCCGAACGCGACGACGACGCCGATCTCGCCGCCCACAACGCGATGTTCGCCGAGCTGGCCCGCCGGGACCACGAGGGCCGCTAGGTGCGCCGCCGCCGCGCGGCTTCGGTGCGCTGCCGCCGCGCGGCCTCCGTGCGCAGCCGCACGATCACCGCGGACAGCACCGCCACGCCCGCCGCGGCGCCTGCCGTGACGGCGGCCGGGGTGGAGGTGAATCCGGTGTCGCCGCTGCGGGCCACCGCGATCCACACCAGGCCCCACGCCATGGCCCCGGCGACGGCGAGCCGCCCGTGCCCGGCGACGGCCAGGAGTACCGACACCGCGGCGACCGCGACCAGGACGATCACCGCCCAGATGTCGGCGCCCAGCGAGAACGGGTCGACGTCCGCGGCGCGCAGCGCCGCCGCCGTGTTCGCGACGGTGGCCACCGCGACCCAGCCCAGGTACAGGAACATCGTGCCGTCCACGACGACGGCTTCCACGCGGGACGACGGCGCGGTGCGGGTCAGGCCGAGGAAGATCCGAACCAGCACGGCCAGCAGCGCGACGATGACCGCGACGCTGAGCGCGAGCAGTTCGAGCTGCACGACCAGGATCCACGCGGCGTTGAGCAGCATCGACGCGGCGATCCACCAGCCGAGCGCCCGCTGGCGGGGATCGGCGTGGTGCGCCGGCAGCGCCTGCCACACCGCCAGCGCCAGGAGACCCGCGTAGATCACCGACCAGATCGCGAACGCCGGACCGCCCGGCGCCACCGCCGTCGTATCGGCCGACAGCGCCCCGTCGGCCACCTCGGAGATCGGTGTGCCCACCACAGCCCCGGAACCGAGGAAGGACAGAGCGACCGCGGCGATCGCCGACACGGCGACGCCTGCGACGCGGAGCCGGTCGAAGGAGGTGGCCTGAGGTCGCGTCGAGCTCGCCGGGAAAGTCGTCATCTCCGGAAGATGCCCGGCGCCACCGTGTCCGAAACGTCCCGTCTGCCAGGGCGGCGCTGCTAGGTTTGAGCGCCTGTAGGTTCGAGCGCCTGCACCGACGACGGGAGGACGCGATGAGGGGAACCGGGTGGCGGCTGCGGGCACTCGCATGCATCGGGGCCGTGGCTGCCGGGCTGGTCGTGCCCGCGACGGCCGGCGCGCAGCCCGGGCCCGGCACGGTGGTCGCGGTCGAGTCACTGCCCGGTGAGCTGTCGGTGCCGGGAGCGGCCACGGCCGAGCGACTGACCTTCCGCACCCAGTGGCGATCGGGTGCTTCGACGACCGCCTCGGGTGTCCTGTACCTGCCCCCGGGTCAGGCGCCCGACGGTGGCTGGCCGGTCGTGTCGTGGGCCCACGGCACCGTCGGCGTCGGCGACGAGTGCGCCCCGTCGCGCAACCCGCGCACCGACCGCGACCGGACGTACCTCGGGCACTGGCTGTCCCGGGGCTACGCCGTGGTCGCCTCCGACTATCCCGGCTTGGGCAGCGACGGGCTGCACACCTACCTCGACGGGCCGAGCGCCGCGAACAGCGTCGTCGACGTCGTCCGGGCCGCCCGCACCGCCGAGCCGTCGCTGTCGAACCGCTGGATCGTGATCGGCCAGTCGCAGGGCGGCCACGCGGCGCTGCACACCGCGCTCCTGGCGACGTCGCGGGCCCCCGAACTCGACTTCCGCGGCATGATCGCCACCGGCGCGCCGTCGAACCTCGAGACGCTGTTCCCGTTCGGCGGTCCCGGCTTTCCGGACCTAGGCCTCGACGGAACCACCGTGTTCCTGTCCTACGTCCTGGCCGGTCTGCGAGTCGCACGGCCCGACGTGGACGTGAACAGCTACCTCACCCCGGTCGGGCGGGACGTCGTCGACGACGCGGAGCGGCTCTGCTACGCCGAACTCAGCGACCGCGTCGACGGCATCGGAGTGGGGGAGATCCTCGCTCGCCCGCTCAGCGACGACCGCATGCGCGCGGCCCTCGCCGACTACATGGGAGTGCCCACCCGTGGCTACGACCGGCCGCTGTTCCTCGGCCAGGGATTGCGCGATCAGGTCGTGCCGGCGCCGCTGTCGTTCAAGCTCGTCGCCGACCTGTGGTCCGGGGGTACGAACGTCGACTACCGCACCTACCCCAACGGGCATTCCGAGACCATGTTCGACGCACTGCCGGCCACCACGCCGTTAGCGGCGACCCTGTTCGGCGGGTAGAGCCGGCTGCTCGGTGCGGGGCCCGGTGACCGTCGAGGCTGCTGCAGGTCGACGCGAAGACTGTGGTCGTCGGCGGGGCCGAGGCGATCGAGGGCTGTGCGCTGCGCCCTGAGGTCCAGCGTCGGGCGTAGCCGATCAGGACTCAGTCCAGAAGGCGACGAAAGTGCTGTTCACGCCAGCTGTACGAGACTGACGTGCAGGACGGCCAACCAGGACGGTTCGCGACCGGATTCTCCAGGACGCGATCGGATGCTGAGGAGGTGCCGGTGTGCTGTATGCGGATCGTCAAACAGGACTGCTCCAAGAGCTGATTGACTGGAGTGCGTGACCGACAGCGAAGGAACGGCGTCAGCAATGCGAACGACTGTGATTCTCGGTGTGGTGGGCTTGGCGTGCGGGGTGGCCGCCGCCGGAATCCACCTGTGGTGGTGGTCCTCCCAACCCAAGATCGACATCGTCTACGACGGTGCGTACGAGCCTTTGCCGGATGTGCCGATGTCTTCGAGGTACACCTCGTGGCCTCTAGAGACACCCGAGACGGGGCTGTGGCTGTATGTCGCCCTCGTTGTTGTTCCCACGGTGCTTGGAGTGCTCGCCGGCCTCCTCGCTGGGTGGTCCGGGTGGGGGTTGGCTCGCCGCAAGTGTTGAATCGCAGGAGATCGTTCAACCACCGACAATCAGCACGGTGAGTAACGGTTCTTCATCACTCTGCGGTGAATTAATACTACACAGCACAGAGATTTCCGATTGAGTACACGGCTAAACGATTATTTGGGGCATTCACATTCCTCTCCTCCGAAACCGACGGAAGCAGCTCCAATTTCTTTCAGTCGCGCAATGGAAGCCGCCGCAAATTGCTCAGGACTCCTGATATCAATTATGTCGCCCGGCAGAAAAAACCCACCAGAATCCATTTGACTTCGAGAAGGAAGAGGCCAGCGCACCAAATAGCATCGACCATTGCGTTTCCGCTTCAGGACCAATTCAACTTGACCCCCACTGGACAATCTCATCGAGACGGGTTGGATGTCGGCACTGATGGCACTTATTCGCGATACTCCCCCTCTGAGTCCGTCAAAGGCGCGCCGAAAGACGGAATCTCCATCCGGCGGAGAAACGATCATGTCGTGCCAGTATCGCCCTCTGCTGTCGAGGTAAGGGAGATAGAAGGGAACATCCAACGAGCGGTACACTGTCGATAGCCCCCCACAACCGTCCAAAATTTGCAGTATTGAAAACTTCGGCTCCCCGTACGAGAATTTCCACCAGTCGAAGTTCGACGGAGCGTATACTCCCCACCCGGAGCGCGAAAGGAAGTAACACACCTGAACCACGCTGTCCGCACCTTCATTGGGATGATATACATATATCGGCGGGTGAAGGTCGGAAATTATTTTGCGTGCGATAGCGATCGCATTCATCGGCCCAATCTTACCGCCCAAGAAACTAACGAGCAGTAGACGGTTTCCTCTCTCGGGATCAAATCCACCATCATCATCAACGGTTTCCCACCGAGCGGACAATGTAAGAAGCTTACCACCAGATTCCACCCGCCGGATGTCGATTGGGCGTTTTATATTCTCGATCTCCGCCAGAGAAATTGGACTCGTGCGATTACGCCAGATTTCATGCATTAAAATCATCTCCACGCACGTGGGGGTGCGTCTGCATGCGTGCCGCACCCCCACGTGTCATACGAACGGATTCGAATTGCAGTCCAAGCCACGCCCCATCAGTCGGCGAGCCCCTCGTCGTACGCGATGTCGAGCAACGCCGCCGTGACCCATTCAGCACAACGGAGTCCTGCGTCGTCTTCCTGGCCATTGTCATTGTAGTCGCAGTAGACCGTCTGAAGGCCGAGGGGAGTTCCGGCTGGCATCCCACCTTGTGGGTCGTAGTCCGCTCCGCCGGTAGTCGATACCCCCACGACATGGAGTTGCTCAGCTCGGTCGCAGCTCGCATCGGGGGCGTCGTATGCGCATCCCTCCCCGAATGCTGACCATGCATGGTAGTTCCATCCGCTTCCTCCCCACGGACTGGAGACTTGGTTGACGTTGGATGAATTCACACCGCCTTTACGGCGAGTACGGCTTCCTCCTGGTGCCATCCAACTTGCGGACGACCGATCCAATGACGGTTCTGCACTTTGTCGAGTCCGAAACCTTTTCCATCGTTCAGCTCGTCCTGAGAACCGGCCGGAACGCAGTACCACCCGCGGCGGATAGGAATTGGTTGACTTCCTGTCCTACTGTTAACGATCGTATCGAGCACCTCATCGCTGGCATAGTTGGGGAATACCGGGTTTTGTGGGGTTCCTGTACAACTCGCCTGATCCGCTAACGCGTACCCTGGACTTACGATGAATCCGAACGGAATTAGTAGAAGCCCAGCCGCGGCGACCAAAATTTTTCTCATTATTGATCGAGTCCTCTCAGTACCACAGAGTCTTGTAGTCAAATGTTCCGTCCGGATTAATCCTCGATATCACGGATCCTCGCGCCAGCTGTGGCCGGCGCGGGCCAGGTCGAATGCGGTGCGGTGCAGCTGCTCGTCGACGCTCATCGCATGCTCTCCTGTCGGTGTACCCGCCCCTGGCGGGACGGCCTCGGCCGGGCGGTGTCGTCGGGGTCGCCCTACTGCATCATGCGCAAGCGCACAAGCGGGTCGGAACATGCCGGGCGACGGCCGGGGCAGCGAGCGCCCCGGCCGAAGCGAGCACGAGGATCGACGACAGTGCGGCAACCCCACTACAGGAAGGGGGCGGGTCCGATCTCGGCGATGGTGCCACGGACTTTTTCTGCCCTCGCTGCCCCGCTTACCGGTGCATTTCGGTGGTGCCGTCGATCTCAGCCAGTGGTCGGGGGTCTGGTAGGTGAGGTTGCGACCCACCGAGGCCGCTTTCGACCAGGGATCGGTAATGCGGGGAGGTGCTCATCAGATCGGTGTGTTGTCCGCAGGCGGCGATTTTTCCGTCCGCGAGGACGATGATCATGTCGGCGCTGCGTACGGTGGCAAGCCGGTGGGCGACGATGATCACGCTGGTGTGCTCCCGGAGCTCGTCCAGCGCCTCGAGGAGCAGCTTTTCGTTTCGGATGTCGAGGTTGGATGTCGGTTCGTCGAGGAGTGCGAGGGGACGGCCGGACAGGATAGCCCGAGCCAGGGCCAGTCGTTGGCGTTCTCCGCCGGACAAGGTGCTGCCGCGGTCGCCGACCGGAGCGTCGAGCCCGCCGGGAAGTCGGGAGACGAGCAGAGACAGGTTCGTTGCTTCGAGTGCTGACCACAGTTCGTCGTCGGTGGCGTCCGGGCGAGCGAGAAGCAGGTTGTCTTTGATGGTGCCGTGCAGGACGGGAGCGTCCTGTTCGACGATCGTCAGCGCCGATCGGACGTCCGCGGGGCTCAGCGCGGAATACTCGCATCCGTTGAGGCGGATCGATCCGGTTGCCGGCGGGTAGAACTTGCCGATCAGGGAGAGGATGGTGGTCTTCCCGGCGCCGGAAGCACCGACGATGGCCAAGGTGGTGCGGTGGTCGAGGGTGAAGGACACCTCCTCGAGGATTCGGCGATCGCGGTAGGCGAAGGAGACGTGGTCGAATTCGAGAACAGGGGTAAGCGGCCGCGGTGGCGGTGGTGCAGCAGCGGATGCGGCGGGCGGCACGGGTTGGTCTTCGGTGGCGAGCGAGAGCGTCGTATGGACGCGATCGAACGAGCCTAGGGCGATCCGCAGCGAGATCACTCCCTGGAACACGTTCGACAGGGGAAACAGCGCGTACATGGTGAACAGGAACAGGGTCACCAAGGTGCCCAGTTCGAGGGATCCGTTGGCCACGCGGATGCTGCCGATCAGCAGGATCAGCAGGAACGATCCCGATGTGGACAGGCGGATGACGGGGGTGGCCAGCGCGGTCAGCGCCGCCGACCGGATACCGGCGTCGTACGCGGTGTGGGCGGCGACGACGATGGCCGCTTCTTCCCGGCGTTCGGCGCCGAAGATGCGGATCGTGCGGATTGCCGAGATGCAGCGTTCGAGGTTGGCGGCCAGCGACCCCACGGCGGACTGTTTGTCGGCGGCGGCCTGCTGGATTCGGGACAACGCCAGGCTGGCCCCACCGAAGGCGATCGTGGTGATCACGAGTGCGACCGTGAACAGCAGAGGGTCGAGATAGCACATCACTGCTGCCGCGACACCGACAGCCAACCCGCCGGTGGCGACCTCGATCAGGTTCTTCGGCACCTGGCTCAGCAACGCCAGGTCGGTGGTGACCTGAGAGAGCAGGTCGCCGACGCGGGTGGCGTGGACGTGTTCGATCCGCAACGCCAGCACCTGGCGGGCAAAGCGCTCCCGAAGCGCGAGCACGAGCTGTTCCCCGACGCGTTCGAGCAGGTAACGTCCCGCGGACTCGGTGGCGCTTTGCAGGAGAAAGACCGTGACGAGCAGCAGGGAGGGAGCGAGGATCGGGGAGGACGTGGAGATGCTGTCGACGATGTGTCCCGCCAGCAGGGGTTGTGCCAGCCCGAGCACCGTCGCTAACAGCGTGACCGCCGTGGCCACGACCATGCGTCCGCGCCATCGGCCGAGGTAGGACAGTAGTTGGGTGTAGCGGGTGAGCGTCACGAGGACTCCTGGCCGAGATCGCTGGGTGGGGTGGCCGGGGGTGGCACGGTCATGAGGGTGCGATACGAGCTGGGCTGGCCCAGCTCGGCGACCAGACGTCCCTCGGTTTCGAGCCAGGCATGGGCACGGAAGGGTGGCGCGGCGGGGATGCCTGTGCACCAGATCGGCCACGAGCCGTCCGTCCGCAGCAACAGGCACGCAGCGATCGAGCGGGGAAGGCAACCGAACCGGCCCGCACAGGTGGGGTCGTGCTGTACCACTGCCAGGACGGCGCGTTCGGCTTCGTCGTAGCGCGCCGGTCGCGCTCGTCGCGCCAGGAAGGTCAGGACCCGGTGCAGTGTCCAGGGGGTCAGTCGCGCCAGCTGCTTGGCGACGAGCACACTGGCGCCGACCTTGACCTTGGACCGCCACGGGAGTTCGAGCCCGGTGTCGGTGGGGTGCAGGGCCACGTCGGACAGGACGGGGCGGTCCTTATCGAAGGTCATCGTCGATCAGTCCGCTCTGGGCCAGCTGCTGCAGATAGGAAAGCAGGTCCGTGCGAAGGTCGTCCAGCGGCACGTCGTAGCGATCGTGTAGCGCGCGGACGGCACGGTCGGGATCGTTCGTGTCGAGCAGCGCAGTGATCATGTCGGCGCCGATCTCGTTGACTTGGAAGTAGGAGCCGTTCTTCTGGTCGAGCAGGACGGCTCCGTAGTCGGTGCGGGTCATCGATACCGAGTTCCGAAGGTTCATCCGGTCTTGTGCCTCCGTTCCGATGAGCTGTGTCCTGGGCGGGTCGGGGACGAGCTGCGGTTGTCGACGGATCGGAGCCAGGCCTCGCACGCGACGGTCATGGCGAGATCGTTGTTGTCGAACAGTGGCGTGTCGGGTTGCCGGAGCAGGGGATACAGGCGGTGAGGGTCGATGAGGCCGGCCTCGACCAGTTTCGAATCCGCGAAATACGTGCGGATCGCCGAGGCGTTGCGCAGAAGCGCTTGGGCCTTGTCTGCGTTGTGTGCACCTTTCGTGGTGCGGCGCTGGAGGCTGTCCGGCAAGAACTCCTTGAAGGCCTCGAGCAGAAGTGGTTTGTATCGGTACGGATCCAGACGGTGATCGATTCGCACCGAGAGTGCAGCGTTGATGACGCGCTCGTCGAGGAAGGGCGCGACGACGCCGATGCCGCCACGGAAGTGCGCGATGTCAGCGACACCGCGCACCACCCGAGAAATCTCGTAGATCGCGCCGAGTTCCTGGTGTCGGCCGGGGGAAGGAGCGAGAGGGTGCAGCTCGCTCATCACGCGGATGCGCGCTGCGATCGCGTCGGTGACCTCGGCGCTCAGCCAGTGTGGAACGACAGCTTGCCCACCCCAGGACAGCATCGCCGCATGGGGATCCCTCGGGGCCGACGACAGATAGGTCCGGTTCAGCCAGCTCCGGTAGGAGCCGGGCGCAATCAGCTGGCGCGCCAGGTCGGACCCGCGCCAGCGATACATCGACCGGTATGCGCGAAGGCGTCTGAGGGCTGTGAGGGGGTGTGTGACGAGCAGGTCACGACTGAGGGCAGGGTGGGCCAGGAAGAGCTGGTCCCCGCCGTATCCGGTGAAGTGCACTTCCGTCCCGACAGCGCGTGCCAGGTCGGTGACGGCATTGAGCCGACTGTGGCTGCCGATCGCGATGCTCGGCTCGTCGAGCGGATAGCGGGAGGCGTCGTCGAGTTCGTCGTATTCCCAAGGCAGTTGGTCCGGCTGGAGGAAAGTGTGACTGTCGAGCGGCAACCTGGTGGTCAGCTCCCGGGCCCACTGCGCATCGGAGTTGAATTCGTCTCTGCTGACCGCGGTGATCCCGTGCAGCTCGAAGGGCAGCTCCTCGCGATGCTTGTGGATCTGGAGTGTGGCGGTGAGGGTCGAGGAATCGAGTCCGCCGGAGATCTCGCAGGTTGCCCGTGATCTTCCGGAGAGGTGGTCACCGACAGTCTCGAGAGTCGCCGAGGTGACGAGTTCGGCGCCGGCCGCGAGGTCTTGGTCGGGGAAGGGCGGGGTCCACCATCGGTGCAGGCGTGCCGGATCCGGTCCGCCGAGCTGGAGGAAACTGTGAGGAGGGACGGCTGTGATGTTCTCCCAGCAACACAGTTCCGCGAGGGGATGCTGCAGCGGCTCGAGCAGGCGCATCGCCAACGAGATCCGATCGACCGGAAACTCGCCGATGCTCGCAAGCAGGCGGGCTCGGCTGGAAACCATCGTCGCGCCCGCCACATCTGCATAGAAGACCCGGTGCAGCCCGGACGCAGATCCCTGTACCCGGATCCGGCCGTTGATGGAGGCAACAAGCCAGTACGGCCCGGCGAGTTGGCCGAGGTGTGCATCGAGGTGTAACAACGACGGCGCCGTGGCCAAGACATCGGTCAAGACACGCTCCGGGACCGGCGCTGGGCCTATCACGACGAGGGTGTTGCCGCGCATCATCCCTGCACTGAGCCGCAGGTGGCTCGCCTGCACGTAAAGGCGAACGGGGTCGTTGCCGGCCGACAAGTCGAACATTCGTGCCTGAGCGAGGTGCTCACGGACCACGGCCGGCTGATGGTCGCCTCGGATGAGCACGAACGAGTCGACGTCGCTGTCCATGAGCACCTCGCGTGAGTCAGTTGAACTTACCTACCCACTCGACCCACCAGATCCCTCCCCCAGAGGTGATCTGGGAAAAGGCCCCGCGGCTGAGCAGCGTGGGAGCTGTGTACTCCTTCTTGTTCATGGTTCCCTCCCTTCCGAAATCGACATGTCGAGGGCGGACGTCCATGAAAACCGGTCGACTGGAATGCTATTAAGGCGGAAGAGGACTACAGCGCGAATGACATACTGTGAAACTGAAATGTTATGTGGTATATGGGCTTTTCACATCGGACAGGGGTCCCGCTCGGCAGGGCGCTGCGGTGCAGCGCTCCCCGGAGCCGGGGGCCAGAGCCACCTCGCAGCACGTCGGATCGACGACGTTCCTGCAGGTGGGCAATGCGGCCACTCCACCGGATACCACCTCGAGGCGGATCCGGTCGGCGTCGGCGACGGTCGCGGCGACGCCGTACACGAAGGGTTCTCCTGTTTGGTCGTGTACGAAGGCTGCATCGGGGCGTCGAGACAGGTCGGCGATCGGGGCGGGTGCCGGGCGGGAGCGGGATGTGCTGTTTGGGGATCGTCAAACAGCACACCCCGAGCGAAGGTCAGTTGCAGCGCAAGAGGTGTGCCATCGTCGCGAGCAGGTGGCACTTCAATGTCCAACCCCGGCCACCGCGTCTGCTGCCAGTGCAGTCGACGAGGTACCGGGATGAGGGGTGGGGTACCCGAAGCGGCGAGCACCTACGGCCGGATGCGCGAATCGGTCAACGAAGGGCGTGCTCGCAGCCACCCCGGCGCGCACGACAGGTCGAGAGTGCGCTCCGAACTCCTTCGTGATGCTGTTCCAGTCCTTGAGCCTCACCCCCACATTCTCCTGTTTCGCCGTACCTATTCGGAATACTGCGCCAAGCCGCGCCTCTCACGTTCGCATTGCTTCCGGAGTTGCGCTCGATGATCAAAATCGCCTGGCGAAATTTTTAAGAAGTAGCGGCGAAGGAAGAATTTGAGGGGCGCGGACCAATGCTTCCCCGGATTCTTGTACTGCATTGGACAATGGACGTGCGCGAAGATTCTCGTCTTGTCGTTCTGAATTTTTCTCCTTCCAGCGTGAGGACCCGCGTGAAGGCCGTAGTTGTGAATATATGGATTGTCTTCTGACACCACTGCCGCATTAGCCGCAAGGTGATGGTTTGCAGCTCGTTGGAGTGACGTTGCTGTATGACTCGACTTGGCTCCTGCCCAAGTAATACGGGCCAATCCTGGCACTACCGGAGGCTGGGATGAATGCAGGGGATATGGCGTCCATCGTTCATGATGGCTATCATTGCGAGTTT
Source organism: Rhodococcus sp. NS-SX18 (assembly GCF_057367935.1). Taxonomy (NCBI): domain Bacteria; kingdom Bacillati; phylum Actinomycetota; class Actinomycetes; order Mycobacteriales; family Nocardiaceae; genus Rhodococcus; species Rhodococcus sp. NS-SX18. The sequence goes on from NZ_CM170633.1 coordinate 2,064,540, forward strand.
TTCGCGCCAACGCGCTCGCAGCACCGCAAGGATGAACCCGTCGTCAGCGACATCCGCCTCGTATTCGTCGATGGAGCTTTGCGTCACGCCGCTGCGCACATCGGCTGCGAGGAATCCTGCGAGAACCGTCCACGCGACCTCGGGCGGGCGACCGTCCGCAGAAGGCGATCCAGCTTGTTTGACGCTCAAGCGCTGGATGAAGGAAGGGCGGAAGGTCCGCGCCGGAGCCTGCAACGGCAGCATGACCGTTGTCACGAGCGGAGGAGTGCACCAGCGCCCGTCGACGTGGTTCACCAATGCAACCGACCGTGACTCGGAGTTTCGAACTCCCACAGCAGCAATGGTGTCTCGGACCACGAGCAGGTACGGTTCCCAGCTCACCTCGACGTCGTCCGTACGGTTGCGGACCACTGCAAGAGCACTCGCAACGGCCGGATGGTCTTCCCAACTGTCGCTCACACGATTCACCTTAGAACGCTGTTGCCCGGGGCGATATCGAGGTCAAGCAGGAAACGAGTTCGCGGCCAGGAGACATCGAGACTGCGCATGTCCATCAAGTCGTGCTGCCGCGGCGTGGCGGAACCGAGCCGGCTCAGGTGCGAAGAGCTTGACCGGTACTGGCTCGCCGGACGACCGCATGTGTCATGCTCGGTTATGGCCTGGTCGCAGCGGTACCTCCCGCCGGATACCGCCGAGATTGGAGCTCTCGCCCACGGACCTCGCATCCTGGCCAGAGCACCGGGGATCCTTGTTGGGCTTCGCTCGATTGTCGCGTATTCGTCAGGACTGGACCTTGCCGTTGTGGCGGTCGCTGCCGGTCCTCAAGCCGACGCAATGAGGAGCCAGTTTACGGCCCCGGCAGAGATCGATGCCGAAACCGGACAGCCGTACCGCGGCGAACTCCGTCGGGAAATGATGCAATTGCGCGCTCTGGAGGATTCGCGCCTACAGCCGGTCTTGTATCGCAGTACCGAGGGATTCCACCAGAAACCGAATAGTTACCGGCGCGAGTACTTGTACGAGATCAGTGATCTCCCTCATACGACAGAGCTACCGCTGGTTGCTGCGTGGCCTGCAATTGGGCTGGATCCGGTAACAACTTATCTGGAGATTCCTACAGCGGAGGTACTTCAGGCCGCGATTATTTCCCTGCTTTAACTGGTGAACAAACGCAACCGGTGCACAAGAACTATCGACCATTCCGGGTTCACAGCCGGACGTGGGAATTGTCGCTGATACCACGTCCGGCTGCGTGTGCTTTCGTCCAGATCACGTGCGCTCGTCAACAGTAGATCTGGGCATCGCTGTTGACGACCTCCGAGTCCCAGTTTCCATGAAAACCTTGCGCCTCGAACTCCACATGGTACTGGTGGAGCGGTTTGCACGGCGCTGCTACTGCGTACTCGTCGTAGTAGTCGGGGGGCGTGTTGTCGACTGTCTGATTCACCTCTCGGTAGGTGGATCCGTCGTATTCCCACAGCGTAAGGGTCGCTATCCAGACGTCGGGGGGATACGAGCATCCAACCTCAGCGACGATGGTCACCCACAGCGGTCCACCGGGAACGATCGGTTCCGCCGCCCCGGACTTGTACGGGTTCATCTGGCACGAAATGCTGTCCGGAACTGCTTGCTGGCGGCGTGCATCGGGGGCGCTGGGGATCCCTTCCAGGAGATCGATACTCCAGTTCGGATTCCACTCGATCGCGCCTCCTTGGAAGTCTTGTCGCACCCCGCCGTTGAATGGGAATTCATCACCGGTCGGATAGCCGTAGCTACCGGACTCGTACCCTGTCGCCGACCAGGCTTCCAGGATCGGTCCGGTAACCGGATGCGCCCCATGACTCGGGTGCCAGTAGATGACGCCGCGTTCGAAGCGGTCCATCTGACCTTGCCCGTCGGGCAGGCCGATCTGGTCCTGGATGGGATAGCCGAGGAGAGTGCCCCCCGGCGCCAAGCCACCGACCGAGTTGTACTTGTCGCGGAGCGGTCCGTTGCGGATGGCGGAGCCGATGGCGTTCTGGAAGGCGACGTAGATTGCGCCGTCCTGGAATTCCTGGCGGCGGCCGCCATCAGGGAGAACAACCTCATCGGTGGTGGGGTACTTCAGCCAGCCGGCTTCGTAGCCGTGGACGCCCCACCGGTGGAGGAAGCTGTTGACCACCGGGTGTGCGCCGGAGGCGGCGGACCAGTAGATGGGGCCGTTGGCGAAGGTGACGCGTTCGCCGGTGCCGCCGGGGTTGAGGATGTTCCCGCTGGTGGGGTACGACAGGAAACTCGCCGGCCCACCGAGGCTGTTGTACTTGTCCCGGATCGCCCCGCACACCTCGAACCACGAGGGCCAGTAGACCTGGCAGCTCGAAGCGGTCAGGCTGCGGGAGGACCTCAGGCGTGCCTCGGCGATCTCGGCCTTGTCGGCGTCCTCCTTGGTGAACGGGGCCGGGACCTCTTCGCGGTCCGAGCGCATCTGCCCGGGCACCAGCGTGGATTTGGGGTTGTCGGTGGGGTGCCAGTCCGGGTCCGGTTCGGCGCTCTTGGACGAGCGGGCCGGATCGTCCGGCGGCACCGGCTGGTCGGCGGCCGGCGGGGCCGGCCCCAGCTCGGCCGGCAGCGGCGCCACCGTCTCCGCCGGCGGCGCCTGCGCCGGGGCCTGTGCGGGTGCAGGGCCCGCGTCGGTGCGGGAGGTGTCCGGGCGCGGTGTGTCAGGGACCTGCGCGGGCAACGCCTCGGTGGCCGGGGTGAGGGTGGTCCAGTCGGGCACGGCCGGTGGCGTGGTCTCGCACGGCGGGTCCGTCGCCGGCGTCGTGGTGGTCGTGGCCGCGGGTGTGGTGGTAGGGGCTGCGCACGGATCCGCGGCGGCCTCGGGTGCGGCGGCCGGTGCGCGGTCCGGGGTGCTTGCCGGGCCCGACTGCGTCGTGCTTGCCGGGGCCGACTGGGTCGGGGTGGTCGGGGCGGCGGGAGTGGTGGGTTGGGCCAGCACCGCGGTGGGGCCGGTGGCGACCAGCAGGGCGGTCGTGCCGGCGAGCACGCAGCGGGCGGCCCATCGGCGTCGGGGCGGGCGCAGGGCACGGCGACGGAGCGATTCCATTCGAGACCTACCGTCTTTCGCATGAACAAGGTCAGCGGTGGCGCCATCGCTGCCGGAAACCTAACGGGGTCTCCCACCAACCACACTCGTATCCGGTAACACTTCCATCACGGAAACCATCCGCCCGGTATTTTCATAAAAGGGCGGTCGATTCCGACATTTCGGCGCTCCCCCCCCCAAGGCTCGAATAGTCCCTGCCCGCTGGCCGCTCGGCGGGCCGGATCAGACGCCGAGCCGGGTGCTCACCTCGCCGACAGTGCTAGGTGGTGTGCTTGCGCGGCCGCCTTCCGCACTCGACGTCGAGCGCCCGCACACGTGCCCGGCGACGAACACCGCGGTCAGCACGGCGCCCGGGCGGCGTGTGACCGTCCTGCCGCGCCGGCCCAGCCGGCCTGGTGCGGTGACGGAAGCGTGCTCCAGAGCCGGTACCGGCGCGAGTCCCTGACCCCCGAGGACGCCGGTCGGCACCGACCTCGGCGCCGACGCTGTCCCGGTCCGTCCGCGCGGGGCGGACGGACCGGGCGCTCGGGGGTCTCGGCGGAGACGGCGGCGCAAGGTGCGTTTCCCCGCTGCCCGTAGGCTGTCCGGGCGGTCGGACGTGGGGGCCGCTACCGGGATCCGGAGGGAACGGCGCCGCGAGGCGGGCGGGAAGGAGGGGTGGTGGGGACCAAGCAGCACCGGGGCCGGGTCACCCGGTTCCACTTCGTCACCGTCGCGGCCGAGTTGTTCGCCGCCGCCGGGTATCACGGGGTCAGCACGGGCGAGATCGTCGCCGCGGCCGGCTCGAACAAGGGCGCGCTGTACTACCACTTCCGCTCCAAGGACGACCTCGTAGCGGCGATCATCGACGAACAGCACCACCGCTCGATCGCCCTCGTCCAACGGGTCACCGCCACCGACGCCCCACCGCTCGAGCAGATCGTCATGCTCAGCCACGCCCTCGGCGAGCAACTACAGGAGAGCGCGCTGGTGCGGGCCGGGCTACGCCTGTCCACCGAACTCGACCACGTCCCCGTCCACCCGTACCGGGACTGGATCGGCGCCTGCCGGGCGCTGCTCGACCGCGCCGCCGCTGACGGCGATCTTCACGCTGGTCTGGACCTGGATGCGGTGGCCCGGTTCGTGATCGGGGCGTTCACCGGTCTCCAACAGCTGTCCGGGTTGCTCACCGACCGCCGCGACCTGCCGCGGCGGATCGACGAGCTGTGGGCGCTGTTGCTGCCCACGCTCGTCGCCGACCCCGGCCGGCGTGACGCGGTGCGCCGCGCCCGCTGGGCACGCCCGATCCCCGTCGCCTGAACCAGTCCATCGGCGCAGTCCACGGCAACGATCGTCGAACAGCACAGCCGCGACGTAGGCAGCCTGGGCCCGTAGAGCGGTGACCTCGAGAAACCCTGACCGGCCGATCCCACGTTCCCGATGGCCGGCGGAGCGTAGCGTGCGAAACGTGTGATCCGGGGGCCGTAGTTCGGGGAGAGTCAGGACGGAAGGGATCGGACCGATGGCGAAGATGAGCCGCGCCACCACGATCGAGGCGCCCGTGGCGGAGGTGTTCGAGTTCGCGAAGGACGTCGGGAAGTTGTGGGTCTGCTTTCCCGACTGCGCGGTGAGGGACGTCGACCTCACCCCGGACGGGGTCGGGACGAGTGCCGAGTGGTTCGAGAAGCTGCTGGGCCTGCACCTGAAAGGGCGCGTGGAGTACACCGAGGTCGTCCCCGGCGAGCGCATCGTGGCCCGATCCAGCATGGGACCGGTCTGGACCTTCACGTTCGCGCCGCAGGACGGCGCGACGAGCCTGACCTTGGACTGCGAATGGACACTCGACGTGCCGGTCGTCGGGGTGCCCGTCGAGGAGTTGATGTTCAAGTTGAGCGGGGGTGACATCGAACGGATGCTCGCCACCGTGAAGGCACGGGTCGAGGGTGCCAGGACTCCGGCCGCGCCGCCGAGCGCGCGTGCGGCGCAGAGCATCACGATCGATGCCCCCGTCGAGAAGGTGTTCGGGTTCGCGCGCGACATCGGGAAGCTGTGGTCCACTCACCCGAACATGGCGGTCCGGGAGGTCCACTCGACCCCGGACGGTGTCGGGTCGAGCGCCCAGTGGTTCGGAGGACTCCTGGGCCTGCACTTCGAGGGTCACGTCGAGTACGTCGAGGTCGTCCCCGACGAACGCATCGTCGTCCGGTCGACGCCCGGGGCGGGCATCGAGTTCCTGTGGACGTTCACGTTCGCGCCCGCGGACGGCGGCACCGAGGTGAAGCTGGAAGGGACCTCGCACGTCGCCGTCCTCGTCGCCGACGTCCCCCTCGGGGATCATCTCCCGAAATGGACCGAGAGCAGCATGCAGCAGATGCTGGCCCACCTGAAGACCCGGATCGAGCGTGCGGGCTGACCCGAGCCGGACGCGCCGGGTGCCGAGTCACACCCTCACAGGGGCCGGCACGCCATCCCCGAGTGCGCGTCCTCGTCGCGAGGAGACCCGAGGAGATCGGGGGACGAGCCGACTCCGTCGCGAGAGCGGGGTACGCCGGGCACTGTGGGCGGTCTGCGCCTCGTCGGCCGTGTTGTTCCCGGCCGGGCTGTGCCCGCCCGTCGCGATCGCCGAACCGGCGCCCGGGGCGGTGATGTCGGTGGAACCGCTGCCACCCGAGCTGTCCGTGCCGGGCGCTGCGGTCGCCGAGCGGTTCACCTACCGCACCCAGTGGCGCTCCGGTGCCGCCGCCGTCGACACCGGGGTGCTGTTCCTGCCGCCGGGCCCGGCACCCGAGGGCGGCCGGCCGGTGGTGTCGTGGGCCCACGGCACCGTCGGTCTCGGCGACGACTGTGCCCCGTCGCGCAACCCCCGCGTCGACCGGGAGCAGCGGTATCTCGCGCACTGGCTGTCGCAGGGCTACGCCGTGGTGGCCGCCGACTACCCCGGACTCGGCACCGACGGCCTGCACACGTATCTCGACGGGCCCACGGCTGCGAACAGCGTGATCGACGTCGTGCGGGCGGCGCGCACAGTCGAGCCGTCCCTGTCGCCGCGCTGGGTCGTCGTCGGGCAGTCGCAGGGCGGGCACGCGGCACTGCACACCGCGCACCGGGCCACGTCGCGAGCACCGGAGCTCGACTTCCGCGGCGCCGTCGCCACCGGGGCGCCGTCCAACCTCGAACTACTGTTCCCGTTCGGCGTGCCCGGCTTCCCCGACCTCGGGCTGGACGGCCTCGTCCCGTTCAGTGCCTACATCATGGCCGGGCTGCGGGCGGCACGACCCGACCTCGGGGTCGACAGTTACCTCACGCCCGTCGGCCGCGAACTCGTCGACGCCGCCGAGCGCCTCTGCTACAGCGAGCTCGAGGACCGCGCCGCCGGTGTGGCCGTCGGGCAGCTGCTGTCCCGGCCGCTGGGTGACGACCGGATGCGGGCCGCGCTCACGGACTACCTCGGCGTCCCGGCCCGCGGTTACGACCGGCCCCTGTTCCTGGGCCAGGGCCTGGACGACCGGATGGTGCCCGCACCCTTGTCGGTCAAGCTCGTCGCCGACCTGTGGGCCGGCGGCGCCGACGTCGACTACCGCACCTATCCGGCCGACCACTTCGCCACCCTCTTCGAGGCCCTCCCCGACACCACGAGGTTCGTCGCCGCCCGATTCGTCCGGTAACGCCGGACGGTCGGGGACCGACGTGCGAGGTGGTGCCTGCCGACGACCGGCACGCGCGTCGGACGAGCGGAGGATTTCATGGGCCGGACCAGGCGGTGGCGGTGGGCGCTGTGTGCGGTCGGCGCGGTGCTGGCGGGCGGGCTCACCCCGTCCGTCGCCGGGGCCGAACCCGTGGCCGCCGACCCCGGCCCCGGAACGATCGTCTCGGCCGAGCCGTTGCCGCCCGAACTGTCGGTGCCCGGCGCTGCGGTCGCCCAGCGGCTCACGTACCGCACCGAGTGGCGCTCCGGCGCACCGGCCGTGGGCACCGGGGTGCTGTTCCTGCCTCCGGGTCCGGCCCCGGAGGGCGGCCGCCCGGTGATCTCCTACGCCCACGGCACCGTCGGCATCGGCGACGACTGCGCGCCGTCGCGGAATCCGCGTGCCGACGTCGAGCGCCCGTACCTCGAACACTGGCTCGCCCAGGGGTACGCCGTCGTCGCGGCCGACTACCCGGGACTGGGCACCGGCGGCATCCACACCTACCTCGACGGCCAGAGCGCCGCCAACAGCGTCGTCGACATCGTGCGGGCGGGCCGTGCCGCCGAGCCGTCGCTGTCGCCGCGGTGGGTCGTCGTCGGTCAGTCGCAGGGCGGGCACGCGGCGCTGCACACCGCACACCGGGCCTCATCGCGCGCACCGGAGCTCGACTTTCGCGGCACGGTCACCACCGGGGCGCCGTCCAACCTCGAGCGGCTGTTCCCCTTCGGCGGGCCCGGATTCGCCGACCCGGGTTTCGAAGGTCTGGTCGCGTTCAGCTCCTACATCTTCGCCGGACTCCGCGCCGCCCATCCCGACCTCGACGTGAACAGCTACCTGACCCCCACCGGGCGGGAGTTCGTCGATGCGGCCGAACGACTCTGCTACAACGAGCTCGACGCGCTCGCCGGCGACGTCCGGGTCGGCGACCTGGCGGCGCGGCCGCTGTCCGAGGGCCGTTTCCCCGCCGTGTTCGCCGACTACCTGGGCGTCCCGACCAGCGGGTACGACCGCCCGGTGTTCCTCGCCCAGGGCATCCACGACACGATGGTCCCCGCGCCGTTGTCGGCCGGGCTCGCCGCCGACCTGCGGGCGGCGGGTGCCGACCTCGACTACCGGGTGTACGTCGCCGGGCACAACACGACCATGACCCGTTCCCTGCCCGACACCACCCCGTTCGTGGCGCGGCTGTTCGCCCCGTAGCCGGCCCGCTTCCGGGTCTCACCGGACCGGGCCGGTCGTCCGGGATGTGGTGTCCGCGGGTCGGCCCGATACGCTGGACCTATGGCGGAGTTCATTTACACGATGAAGAAGGTGCGCAAGGCGCACGGTGACAAGGTCATTCTCGACGACGTCACCATGAGCTTCTACCCGGGTGCCAAGATCGGTGTGGTCGGACCGAACGGCGCGGGCAAATCGTCCATCCTCAAGATCATGGCCGGGCTGGACCAGCCCAGCAACGGGGAGGCCTTCCTCGATCCCGAAGCCTCCGTCGGCATCCTCCTGCAGGAACCGCCGCTCAACGAGGACAAGACCGTCCGCGGCAACGTGGAGGAGGGCCTCGGCGAGATCAAGGTCAAGCTCGACCGGTTCAACGAGATCGCCGAGCTGATGGCGACCGACTACTCCGACGAGCTCATGGAGGAGATGGGCAAGCTCCAGGAGGAACTCGACCACGCCAACGCCTGGGACATCGACTCGCAGCTCGAGCAGGCGATGGACGCCCTGCGCTGCCCGCCGCCGGACGAGCCGGTCACCCACCTGTCGGGCGGTGAGCGCCGCCGCGTCGCCCTGTGCAAGCTGCTGCTGAGCAAGCCCGACCTGTTGCTGCTCGACGAGCCCACCAACCACCTCGACGCCGAGTCGGTGCTGTGGCTCGAGCAGTTCCTCGCGAGCTACCCCGGTGCCGTCCTCGCCGTCACCCACGACCGGTACTTCCTCGACCACGTCGCGCAGTGGATCTGTGAGGTAGACCGCGGCAAGCTGCACCCGTACGAGGGCAACTACTCCACCTACCTGGAGAAGAAGGCCGAGCGCCTCGAGGTGCAGGGCAAAAAGGACCAGAAGCTGCAGAAGCGCCTGCGTGAGGAGCTCGAGTGGGTCCGGTCCGGCGCCAAGGCCCGCCAGACCAAGAACAAGGCCCGCCTGGCCCGCTACGAGGAGATGGCCGCCGAGGCCGAGAAGTTCCGCAAGCTCGACTTCGAGGAGATCCAGATCCCGACGCCGCCGCGCCTGGGCGACGTCGTGGTCGAGGTCGACCACCTCGACAAGGGGTTCGAAGGCCGCGTGCTGATCAAGGACCTGTCCTTCACGCTGCCGCGCAACGGCATCGTCGGCGTGATCGGCCCCAACGGCGTCGGCAAGACCACTCTGTTCAAGACCATCGTCGGCCTCGAGAAGCCGGACTCCGGCACCGTGAGGGTCGGCGAGACCGTCAAGCTGAGCTACGTCGACCAGTCCCGGGCGAACATCGACCCGAACAAGACGGTGTGGCAGGTCGTGTCCGACGGGCTCGACTACATCGAGGTCGGTCAGAACGAGATGCCCTCACGCGCGTACGTCAGCGCATTCGGCTTCAAGGGCCCGGATCAGCAGAAGAAGGCCGAGGTGCTCTCCGGTGGCGAGCGCAACCGCCTGAACCTGGCGCTGACCCTCAAGGAGGGCGGCAACCTGATCCTGCTCGACGAGCCGACCAACGACCTCGACGTCGAAACCCTGAGCTCGCTCGAGAACGCGCTGCAGAAGTTCCCCGGCTGTGCCGTCGTGATCTCCCACGACCGCTGGTTCCTCGACCGCACCTGCACCCACATCCTCGCGTGGGAAGGCAACGTCGAGGAGGGCAAGTGGTTCTGGTTCGAGGGCAACTTCGAGTCGTACGAGGCCAACAAGGTCGAGCGGCTCGGGGCGGACGCGGCGCGTCCGCACCGCGTCACCCACCGGAAGCTCACTCGTGACTGAGCGGAAGACCTTCACCTGCACGCTGGAGGTGCGCTGGGCCGACTCCGATCGCCTCGGGCACGTCAACAACACGAAGTTCGTGGAGTACATGCAGGAAGCCCGGATCAAGTTCCTGCAGAGCGGCCCGTTCGCGCGCGGCGCCGTGGTGGTGCGGAAGATGGACGTGGAGTTCCTGCGTCCGCTCAAGGACGATTCCGGTCCGATCACCGTCGCCATCTCGGTACTGCATGTGGGCAACAGCTCGTACACCCTGCGGCACGTGATCACCGACGTGCAGGGCAATCCGTGCGGCTCCGGGGACGCGGTGCTCGTCGGGTTCGACCCGCACACCGAGACCGCCCGGCCGCTGTCCGCCGACGAGCGGGCGGTTCTCGAGGAGTACGTCGCCGCGCCGGTCGCCTGACCACCCGGCGCGGGATTCCCCCCTCACACCCGGCGCCGCGGATAGGCTCGCACCAGAGCCTGTCCGCGGCGCTGCCGGTTTCCGGCAGCGAATGAGGGAGTGAGCACCATGGCCGAGTCCGCCCCACCCCACGGGGTTTCGTCGAACCGGCAGCTCGCGGCCTCCGCTCTCGAGGACAGCTACCGGCGTTACGCGGACACCGTCGACACCCCGGAGCGGGCTCTGGCCGCCCACCTGGACCTCGGCCGGGAGCGACGTGACGCCGCGGTCCTGACCCGCGTCTACCGGCCCGGCGACCGATGGGACATCGGCGCCGCCCTGCAGATCGTCACCGACGACATGCCGCTGCTCGTCGAATCCGTCATCGCGCTGCTGACCCGGCTCGGCGTCGCCATCCGCGAACTGGTCCATCCCGTGGTGTCCGTACGGCGCGACGCGGGCGGCGGCCTGCGCGAGATGGTGGCCGACACCACGCCCCCGTCCGGCTTCGTCACCGAGTCGTGGATACACGTCCAGCTGCATCCGGCCACCGCCGAGGCCACCCTCGATGCCGTGGGCACCGAGATTGGGGGTGTGCTCGCCGACGTCCGGCAGGTCGGTGCCGACACCGCCGAGATGCTCGCCCGGGAACGCGATCTCGCCACCGAACTCGACGCGCTCGCCGAGAACCCGCCGCCGCGGCACGCCGCGGAGGATCTTCGGGAGACGTCGGCGCTGCTGCGCTGGCTCGCGCGGGGCAACTACACCGTCCTCGGCTATCGGCGCTACGACGTCGTCGCCGACGCCTCGGGGACGCGCCGTGCCCGCGCCGTGCCGGGCAGCGGACTCGGGGTGCTGCGCTCCGACCTGGCCGCCGACGACGTGATCGACATGTCGGCAACGGTCGAGGCCGCCGACCGTCCGCTGCTGGTGCTCACCCAGGCGTCCCTGCCTGCCACGGTGCACCGCTCGGTGTACCCGTACTTCGTGGGCGTCGCCGTGCTCGACCCCGACGGCCGGGTCGTCGGCGAGCACCGGTTCCTCGGTGTGCTCGCCGTGACCGCGCTGCACGAGAACGTGCTCGACATCCCGGTGCTGGCCCGCCGGGTACGGGAGGTGGTGGCCCTCGCCGGCGTGGAACTGTCGTCGTTCACCGGCCAGGCCATGCTCGAGGTGCTGCAGGCACTACCCCGGGTGGAACTGTTCTCCGCCGACACCGAGACCCTCTACGAGACCGTCACCGCCGTGGTCGCGATGCGCCGGCAACTCCGGCTGTTCGTGCGGGTCGACCCCTACGGCCGCTTCGTCTCGTGCCTGATCTACCTGCCCCGCGACCGCTACAACACCCGCGTGCGGGTCGCGATGCAGCAGATCCTGCTGCGCGAGTACGGCGGCGGTGCCATCCACTACACCGCCCGGGTCACCGAGGGCGACCTGGCGCTGCTGCACGTGACGATCCGGACTCCACCGGGGCAGGCACTGCCGCGGATCGACACCTCCGAGGACAATCGGCTGCGCATCCAGGCCCTGCTCGCCGAGGCCAGCCGCAGCTGGGACGACCACCTCGCCGACCTGGCCGCCACCGACCACACCGTCGATCCCGTGCTCGTGCAGCGCTACGCGGAGGTGCTACCCGACGGCTACAAGGAGGACTTCGACGCGAGCCGGGCGCTGGCCGACATCGCCCGTCTCGAGGCGCTGCGGGACGGCAGCATCGACCTGCTCCTGTACCGGCAACCCGGCGCCGATCCGCGCCGATGGCGTTTCACGCTCTACATCGGCAGCGAGGGCATCACCCTCAGCCAGGTGCTGCCGGTGCTGCAGAGCCTCGGCGTCGAGGTGCTCGACGAGCGCCCGTACCAGATCATCCGCGCCGACCGGATGAGCTGCTGGATCTACGATTTCGGGCTGGTCCTGCCCGTCGACGTCGAACCCGACCCGGGCGTGACCACCCGTTTCACCGCGGCGTTCGCCGCCATGTGGCACGGACTGTCGGAACCGGACCGGTTCAACGAACTCGTCCTGCGGGCCGGAATGGGCTGGCGGCAGGCCATGATGCTGCGCGCCTACGCCAAGTACCTGCGGCAGGCCGGCTTCCCCTACAGCCAGTACCGCATCGAAGGAGTCCTGCTCGCGGACCCGGACACCACCGCGCTGTTCGCCGAACTGTTCGAGGCGATGTTCGACCCGGACGAGGCATCTGCCGACCGCGAGCAGGACGCCGCCGCCGAACTGGTCGGCCGGATCGACGCCGTCGTCGGTCTCGACGCCGACCGGATCCTGCGCGGCATCTTCGGCCTGATCCGGGCGACGTTGCGCACCAACTACTTCGTATCGAGCGACGACGGGGCCGTCCCGCTCTCGCGCCCCGACGCCGCACCCGCCCGGGCCCTGTCGTTCAAACTCGACCCGACCCGCATCGACGAGTTGCCCCAGCCGCGACCGAAGTTCGAGGTGTTCGTCTACGCCCCCGACGTCGAGGGTGTGCACATGCGTTTCGGCGCGGTCGCCCGCGGTGGCCTGCGCTGGTCGGACCGGCGGGAGGACTTCCGCACCGAGATCCTTGGTCTCGCGAAAGCGCAGGCCGTGAAGAACGCCGTCATCGTTCCCGTCGGCGCCAAGGGCGGCTTCGTCGTCAAACGCCCGGTCGCGCCGACCGGCGATGCGGCCGCCGACCGGCAGGCCGTGCGCGCGCAGGGGGAGGCCTGCTACCGGCGGTTCATCGCCGGTCTGCTCGACGTCACCGACAACCTCGACCGAGCGAGAGGCGTGGCCGTCCCGCCGCCGCGGGTCGTCCGCCGCGACGGCGACGACACGTACCTCGTGGTCGCCGCCGACAAGGGCACCGCGACCTTTTCCGACCTCGCCAACGAGGTCGCCCGCGAGTACGGGTTCTGGCTCGGCGACGCCTTCGCCTCCGGCGGATCCGCCGGCTACGACCACAAGGCCATGGGCATCACCGCCCGCGGAGCCTGGGAGAGCGTCAAGCGGCACTTCCGTGAACTGGGCGTCGACACCCAGAGCGAGGACTTCACCGTCGCCGGCATCGGCGACATGAGCGGCGACGTGTTCGGCAACGGAATGCTCCTGAGCACCCACATCCGGTTGGTGGCCGCGTTCGATCATCGGCACATCTTCCTCGACCCCGACCCGGAGCCCGCCGCCTCGTACGCCGAGCGGCGGCGCCTGTACGAGCTGCCCCGCTCGTCGTGGGCCGACTACGACACGGAGCTGATCAGCACCGGTGGCGGGGTGTGGGAGCGTTCCCTGAAATCCGTTTCCCTCAGCGCCGAGGTGCGGAGCGTGCTCGGACTCGACGACGACGTCACCGAGCTTTCACCCCCCGAACTGATCCGCGCGATCCTGCGGGCCCCGGTGGACCTGCTGTGGAACGGAGGCATCGGCACCTACGTCAAGGCCGCCCCCGAAACCGATGCCGATGTGGGCGACAAGAGCAACGACGCGGTCCGCGTCAACGGCGGCACCCTCCGTGCCCGGGTGGTGGGGGAGGGCGGCAACCTCGGCGTCACTCAGCGCGGCCGCATCGAATACGCCCGGGCCGGCGGCAAGATCAACACCGACGCGATCGACAACTCCGCCGGGGTCGACTGCTCCGACCACGAGGTCAACATCAAGATCCTGCTCGACTCGATGGTCACCGCCGGTGCCCTCGACGCCGCCGACCGCAACCCGCTGCTCGAATCCATGACCGACGAGGTCGGTCGAATCGTCCTCGAGGACAACATTTCCCAGAACAACCTGCTCGGCTACTCCCGCACCGGCGCCCCCACCATGCTCGCGGTGCACCAGCGGCTGATCGCCGACCTCGTCGCCGAACGCGGAATCGACCGGTCCCTCGAGGCGCTGCCCGGCGACGCCGAGATCGAGCGGCGTCGCCTCGAAGGAGAGGGACTGACCTCGCCCGAGCTGTCCACCCTGCTCGCCCACGTCAAACTCGCCCTCGCCGACGACCTGCTCGACACCGACCTGCCCGACAGCGAGACCTTCGCCGGACGGCTACCCGGCTACTTCCCGCGGCAACTGCGCGAACCCTTCCGCGCCGGCATCCGCTCCCACCCACTGCGCCGGCAGATCGTCGCGACGATCCTCGCCAACGAAACCGTCGACAACGGCGGGATCAGCTACGTCTACCGGCTCTCCGAGGAGGCCGGAGCATCGAGCACCGACGCCATCCGCGCCTACGCCGCCGTCACCGAGATCTTCGATCTGCCCGGCGTGTGGGCCCGCATCCGCTCTGCCGACACGACCACGGCCGTCGCCGACGACCTGCTGCTCGAATCGCACCGCGTCCTCGACCGGGCGTCGCGGTGGCTGCTGTCGAACCGGCCGCAACCTCTGGCCGTCGGCGCCGAGATCAGCCGGTATCGGGCCATGTTCGCGCGGCTCGCCCCCAGGGTGGGGGAGTGGATGCAGGGGCACCACGTGCAGGACCTGAAGGAACGCGCCGAGCCGCTGCTCGCGCGCGGCGCCCCCGAGGAGCTGACGTGGGACGTGTTCCGTCTCCTCGACCAGTTCCCGCTGCTGGACGTGATCGACATCGCCGACATCGCCGAACGGGACGAGGCCGAGGTCGCCGAGCTGTACTACGCGATGGACGCCCACATGGGAATCGACTGGCTCCTCTCGGCGGTGACGGCCCTCGAACGCGGCGACCGCTGGCACTCGCTGGCGCGGCTCGCCCTGCGCGACGAGCTGTACGGGTCGCTGCGCACGCTCACCCTCGACGTGCTCGCCACGTCCGAACCCGGCGAGAGCACCCGCGAGATGATCGAGGACTGGGAGCTGACCAACGGTTCGCGGCTCGGCCGCGCGAGGTCGGCGCTCGAGGAGATCTTCCTGTCTGGAAACCTGGACCTCGCGACGCTGTCCGTGGCGGCGCGTCAGGTCAGGAGCATGGTGCGCGCCGGCGCACCCGACAGGAGGTAGACCGTTGAAGCACGCCGGGGCCGACCACCGTGGAGCCGTGGGGACCGCGCAGTGAGCGACGCGACCGAGCAGTTCGGGTTCCACACCGCGGTGGAGGTGCGCTGGTCCGACATGGACGCGTTCCAGCACATCAACCACGCGCGCATGGTCACCCTCCTCGAGGAGGCCCGCATCCCGTGGTTGTTCGCCGACGGCCGGCCCACCGTGAACCTGCGGGAAGGCGCCGTGATCGCCGACCTGCACGTGCGGTACCGCGGCCAGTTGCGGCACGAGGACAGCCCCCTGGACGTGCTGATGTGGATCGAGCGGGTGCGGGCGGTCGACTTCACCATCGGCTACGAGGTCCGGCCCGGCGGCGCGCCGGCCGATGCCACGCCCTCCGTCGTCGCCTCGACCCAGATCGCGGCGTTCGACATCGGAACCCAGCGGCTGCGCCGGCTCACCGATCCCGAGCGCGAATACCTGCAACGGTGGCGTCGTGACTGACGCCGTCGGAGCGACCGGGACGACACCCGAACGCTGGTTGCAGGTCCCGGACCCGGCCGATCGTGCCGACCTCGTCGCGTTCCTCACCCGTGCGGTCCGCCTCGACGAGGCCGCCGTGGTGCGGCTGCGGCAACGGCACGACGGCCTCCTCTCGGCGTGGGTGAACACCGGGTTCGACGCCCTCGCGGTCCGGGTGCTGCGCGGCACGGTCGCCCCGCCGGACACGACCGTCGCCGCGGACGGGCTGCGCACCGGCCTGCTCGCCGCCGGCGGCGACGGGGTGGATCCCGGGTGGGCGATGGACTCGGTGTGGCGCGGCGCGCTGCCCCCGGAAACCGGATACGTCCACCTCGACGACGTTCCCGCCCGCATCCTCGTGGACCTCGCGCAGCGCGGCGTCGCGCTCAGTCGCGAGCAGGGACAGGGACCGCCGTCGTCGCTGCTCGCGCAGGAGGTGCTCGAAGTCGCCGGTGGGGGCGAGCGGGCCGGGGTGCCGATGCGGCTGGTGTTCGCGCTCAACGCGATGGGGTTCGTGCCCACGGGCGGTGCCCGCGCGACGGCGGAGATCGACCTGGACCGGATCGATCCGGCCGAGGTGGTGCGCGTGCGGGCGACGGCGACGTGGCTGCGGCTCGACGCCCGTTACGGATCGGTCTACCTCCGTCGCGGGGGTGGTCTCGGCCTCAGCGTGCGCTGACGCCGCCGAGGTTCCGGCCCAGCAGCATCAGCGCCGTGACCACGACCACCGTCCCCGCGAAGGCCACCGGCTCCAGTCGCTCGCCGAGCACCAGCACGCCGAGCACGGCCGCGACCACCGGCTCCGCGAGCGTGAGCGTTGCCGCCGCCGCCGGCGTCAGCCGGCGCAGGCCCCGTGCGAACAGCAGGTAGGCGAGGACCGTGGGGACGAGGGCGAGATAGACGACGGTCGTCGCACCGGCCACGCTGTCGAGCCCGCCCGGCCACCGGGCCGACAGGATCGCCGCCATCGGCACCGCCGCCACCCCGAACATCGCACCCATGGATCCGGCCGGGGTGGCGCCGCGGGCGAGCAGGGCCGCACCCGCGACGGTGTACGTCGCGAAGCCCAGGCCGGCCGCGAGCGCGGGCAGGGCCCCGGCCGCGACGGATCCGGCGCTCCCCGAGGCGCCGTCGCCCGATCCGGCGACGAGGAGGACGAGCCCGACGACCGCGATCGCCGTCGACACCGCCCATACGCGGCCGGGGTGGCGCCGGGACACCAGCCACTGCAGCAGCCCGGCGAACGCCGGCCCGGACCCGAGCGCGATCATGGTGCCTGCGGCGACGCCCGCGGTCTGTACCGCGGTGAAGAATCCCAGTTGATACATCACCACGCCGCCGGCGCCGAGCAGCGTCGGCAGCCGACGTCCCGGCGGGAACAGCGGGCCGCGCGGCCACGCGAACAAGGCGAGCACCGTGCCGGCCAGCACGATGCGGCCCGCCCCGACCGCGACGGCGTCCAGCGGGGCGCCGAGCGCACGTGAACCCAGGGCCTGCGCGGTCCCCGTCGTCCCGAACAGCGCGGACGCCGCCAGCACCAGGGCGACTGCGCCCGCCGGCGTGCGGTGGGCCGTCAGATCAGCCACGCCGCGCAGTTGCCGCGCAGCTGTCCGTCCACGAGCGGCGCGCTGGACAGGATCACCGTGCCCGGCGGCATCTCCACCGGGTGCTCGGTGGTGTTCAGAGCGCAGATCAGCCCACCGGGCCGGCGGAAGGCCAGGCATCCGGGTGGGCTGCCGTACCACTCCACGTCGGGGCCGTCGAACTCCGGCCGTTGCCGCCGCGCCTCGAGCGCCGCCCGGTACAGCGACAGAGTGGACGAGACGTCCTCGAGCTGCGCCTCGACGGTCAGCTCGGACCACGCGTCCGGCTGCGGCAGCCACGTCTGCGCTGCGGTGGTGAAGCCGAACGGCGGCCGGGTGCCCTCCCACGGCATGGGCACCCGGCACCCGTCCCGGCCGCGGTCGGTGTGCCCCGACCGCTCCCACACCGGGTCCTGCAGCACTTCCTCGGGCAGGTCGTCGACGTTGGGCAGACCGAGCTCGGCACCGTTGTAGAGGAAGGCCGCCCCGGGCAGTGCCAGCTCGACGAGGATCATCGCCCGCGCGCGGTCGCGCCCGAGCGGGCCGCCGCCGTAGCGCGTCACCTCGCGCTCGATGTCGTGATTGGACAGCGTCCACGTCGCAATCCCGCCGATGGGTGCGACCGCGGCGAGCGACGTGTCGATCGCCTCCCGGATCCGGGCGGCGTCCCAGCTCGCGAGCGCCAGATGGAAGTTGAACGCCAGGTGCAGTTCGTCGGGGCGCAGGTACTCGGAGAACAGCACATGGTCGTGCACCCAGATCTCGCCGACGGCCACCGCGTCCGGGTACTCGTCGAGCACCGAGCGGATCCGGCGGTGGATGTCGTGGACCTCCGTGTTGTTGAACCGGGGATCGTCGTCGAAGTGCCGCAGCAGCCGGTTCTGTTCCCAGTGGTCGAAGTCGGGGAGCCCGCCGGGTTTGGCCATGCCGTGGGCGACGTCGATGCGGAAACCGTCGACGCCGCGGTCGAGCCAGAAGCGCAGGGTCTTCTCCAGGTCCTCGAACACCTCGTCGTTGTGCCAGTTCAGGTCCGGCTGCTCCGGCGCGAACAGGTGCAGGTACCACTGGCCGGGGGTGCCGTCGGGCTCGGTCACGCGGGACCACGCGGGGCCGCCGAACACACTCGGCCAGTTGTTCGGCGGCAGGTCCCCGTTCGGACCGCGTCCGTCCCGGAAGTGGTATCGGGCCCGCGCGGGGCTGTCGGACGCGGCGGCCAGGGCCTCCCGGAACCAGGGATGTTCGGAGCTCGTGTGGTTGGGCACCAGATCCATCACGACCCGGATCCGGCGTGCGTGGGCGGCCTCGATCAGGGCGTCGAGGGCGGCCAGGTCGCCGAACAGGGGGTCGACGTCGCGTGGATCGGACACGTCGTAGCCGTGGTCGGCCATCGGTGAGCGCATCACCGGGTTCAGCCAGATCGCGTCGACTCCCAGCAGCTCCAGGTATCCGAGCTTGTCGCGGATCCCGTCGAGGTCGCCGACGCCGTCTCCGTCGGAGTCGGCGAACGAGCGGGGGTACACCTGGTAGAAGACGGCGTCCGCCCACCAGCGTTGTTCGGGGGTGCCGGAGGGAGTGCTCACAGCCACCCATAGTGCCAAACCGACAGGTGGGCCACGACTCGAACGTCGCCGCCCCGGTCCGTCGTCAGATCGGCGAGTTCATCATCGAGTCCGCCGCCATCTCCATGTACGCGATCAACTGGCGGCGGTGCGCGTCGTCGAGCGTCTGCGAATCGATCGAGGCGATGGCGGTATGCATGCAGCGCAACCAGGCGTCGCGTTCGAGCGGACCGATCCGGAACGGGTGGTGACGCATTCGCAGCCGCGGGTGCCCGCGCTCGTCCGAGTAGGTGCGTGGTCCGCCCCAGTACTGCTCGAGGAACATCCGCATGCGACGTTCCGCCGGGCCGAGGTCCTCCTCGGGGTACAGCGGGCGGACGATCTCGTCCTTGGCCACTTCCTCGTAGAACCGCGCCGTGAGCTTGTGGAAGGTCTCGGCGCCGCCGACCGCGTCGTAGAAGGTCTGCTCGTCACTCATAGGTTCTGCTCACCGTTCCTCTCGCTCGTCCATTGTGCCGGTTCGGCGGGGACGCGCCGGAACCGCACGTCGCCGGTACCGGATGTTCACCTCCGGGACCCGGAAAGTCCGCAGAATCGGGGTGCGACGTGCGTAGATCCGTGGTCCACTTGTGAGCAGTCTTCCGGAGGTCGTATGAAGCACCGACGCAGCGCACATCGACAACTCCCGCCCGCCGACGCCCTTGTCGGGGCGCCGGGGGCCAACTCCCTGTGTGTCGTACGCGACGACGCCGTCCCCGATTGGGTCAAACGCCGCGTACTTCTGCTCAATGCCACCTACGAACCGCTCACCGCGTTGCCCGCCCGTCGTGCGGTGGTGCTCATGGCCGGCGGTAAGGCCGACACCGTGCACGACGATCCGCTCGGCCCGCTGGTGCGGTCCGCGGAGTGGGCCGTGCAGATCCCGTGGGTGATCCGCCTGCGAACCTTCGTGCACGTGCCGTACCACGCGCGGGTACCGATGACGCGTGCCGCGCTCATGCACCGCGACCGGAATCGGTGCGCCTACTGCGGCGCCAAGGCCGAGACGATCGACCATGTGGTGCCGCGCAGCCGCGGAGGGGACCACTCGTGGGAGAACTGCGTCGCGTGCTGCGCGTCGTGCAACCACCGCAAGGCCGACAAGCTGCTCAGCGAACTCGGCTGGACGCTGCGGGCTGCGCTCGTGCCCCCCAAGGGCCGGCACTGGCGGCTGCTGGCGACGCTGCCCGAGCTGCATCCGACCTGGTTGCCGTACCTCGGTGAGGGCGCGGCCTGACGGACGTCGCCGCAAGTCGGGGCAAGCGCGCCGGGATCGGACATGCTGGGCTACCGTTTGCGGTGTGAGCATTCTCGAGACAACCCTCATATTCGTTGCCATCCCGGTGGCGATCATCGTGATATTCGGGGTCTTCTCCGTCTTCACGAAGCCGATCCCGGGCACGCGGCCCGCCGAGTACAAGCTCGGGGAGAAGTGGGACCACGAGCCGATGCTGTGGAGCGCGGTCGACGAGGTCACCACGCACGACCACCACGGTGGGCATCATGAACTCGTCGCCGGTGCGCCGGTCGACCCGATCGGAGGTAGGGCAAGTGGCAAGTGGTGACGTGATGCACAGCCGGACGGCTGTCGCTCCCGCGGAGCTGCCGTACGGTGCGGCCCTGACGTCGAGTGGCCGGATCTCCCGGACCCGCGTCCTCGACGGCCTGTTCGAGGGTCCGCCGTTCAGCGACCGCGACATGATCGATCTCGACGATGCGCTCACCGAGGCCACCCGGGCGACCAAGGTGCGCTTCAACGTGTACGTCGCGGACGCCGCAGATCCGGCGGTCACGACCGACGCGGTGTTCCCGACCACGCCGGAATCGTCGAACTCGGTGCTCGTCGCCGTGTACCCGAACCAGCGCGCCATCGAGATCCGCAGCGGACGCGGCGTCGCGGACCGCGTCGACAACCGGATCGCGCAGCTCGGCGTGACCGCGGCGATCTCGTCCTTCGGGCAGGGCGACCTGATCGACGGCATCATCAGCGCGATCCGCGTCATGGCGAACGCGATCACCGCGCCGTAGAGCCCTCCCTCGCTGTGGCCGAATGTCACACCGGATCGATTCCATCGACCGGATGTGACATTCGGCCACATGCGTACGGCGGCTAGGACGCGTCGAACGCCCGGGCCTTCAGCGACCGGACGATCCCCGCGCGACCCTCGCTGATCAGCCGGCGCAGGGCCGGCGGGTGATCACCGGCGAGGAACTCGTCGGCCGCCGCCACCGACGACTCGCTGATCGACCACGACGGGTACAGCCCCACGACGACGGTCTGCGCGACCTCGCTGGAGCGACGCTCCCACACGCCCGGCACGTCGGCGAAGTACCGCGCGACGTATCGTTCGAGCAGCTCACCCTGCCCGGCCGGCGCGAAGCCGCCGATGATCGCGCGGGCGGTGATGTTCGGGATCGAATCGTCGCCCACCACCGCGTCCCACACCTGCTCCTTGACGGCCTCCTGCGGCCGCGCCGCCCGCGCGGTGGCAGCCTGGCGCGCACCGGCCGCCGTCGGATCGCGCTCGGCCTCGGCATCGATGAACGGCGACTCGACCCCCTCGGCGTCGATCTCCCCGGCCGCGGCCAGCGCCTGCACGATCCGCCACCGCAGATCCGTGTCGACGACCAGCCCGCCCAGCCCGACGTTCGCCGGATCGGCACCGAGCAGCTCGCCGAGCACTTCGGTGTGCCACGGCGCGAGCCGGGCCGTGGTCAGCGCGTTGACGAACGCGAGCTGATGGTCCGAGCCGGGCTGCGCCTCGCGGGCCAGTTCCAGCAGCCGGTTCGCGTAGTCGTTCCAGCCCCGCTCGGTCGCCCAGCCCGGGTCGGCGTAGCTGCCGAGCGCGGTGTGCGCCTGCATCAACAGGCGCTGCACCACGCCGACCTCCGTCTCGGTCGCGATACCGCGCTGCACCAGCGCCACGAAGTCGCGGGCCTTCATCTCTGCCTGCCGGGTCATCTCCCATGCGGCGGACCATGCCAGGGTGCGCGGCAGCGGCTCGGCGATGTCGCCGATCCGGTCCGTGAGCACCTCGAGCGACCGGGGATCGAGGCGCACCGAGCAGTAGGTGAGGTCGTCGTCGTTGACGAGCACGAGCCGGCCGCGGTCCACTCCGACGAGCTCCGGCACCTCGGTGCGCTCGGTGGCGTCGAGATCGATCTCGACGCGGTGCGTGCGGAGCAGCTTGCCCGAGCCGTCGTCGTCGTAGACCCCGATCGCGAGCCGGTGCACCCGGTGTTCCCCGGCGCCCGGCTCGGCCCCCTCCTGGATCACCGCGAAGCGGGTGAACCGCCCGTCGTCGTCGACGTCGAAGTCGGGGCGCAGGATGTTCAGGCCGGTGGTCTTGAGCCACTGGGCGCCCCATCCCGACAGGTCCCGGCCGGACGACTTCTCCAGCGCCGCCAGCAGGTCGTCGAACGTGGCATTGGCGAACGCGTGCTCGCGGAAGTACTCCCGCAGGCCCGCCAGGAACGGTTCCTCGCCGACGTAGGCGACGAGCTGCTTGAGCACGGACGCGCCCTTGGCGTAGGTGATGCCGTCGAAGTTGACCTCCACCGCCGCGAGGTCGGGGATGTCCGCGGCGATCGGATGGGTCGAGGGCAGCTGGTCCTGGCGGTAGGCCCACGACTTCTCGACGTTCGCGAACGTGGTCCACGCGTTCGTGTACTCGGTGGCCCGCGACTGGCACAGCACCGACGCGAAGGTCGCGAACGACTCGTTGAGCCACAGGTCGTCCCACCAGCGCATGGTCACCAGGTCGCCGAACCACATGTGCGCCATCTCGTGCAGCACCGTCTCGGCGCGGCGTTCGTACGAGTAGCGGGTGACCTTGGAACGGAAGACGTAGTCCTCGAGGAACGTCACCGCGCCGGCGTTCTCCATCGCGCCGGCGTTGAACTCGGGGACGAACAGCTGGTCGTACTTGCCGAACGCGTAGGGCAGGCCGAAGTTCTCGTGGTAGAACGCGAAGCCCTGCTTGGTTTCGGTGAACAGCCGGTCGGCGTCCATGAACTCCGCCAGCGAGGCGCGGCAGTAGATGCCGAGGGGGATGGTGCCGTGTTCGTCGGTGTAGATGTCGGTCCACTGCGCGTACGGCCCGGCGATCAGCGCGACGAGGTAGGTGCTCATCCGCGGGGTGGTACGGAAGACGTGCCGGCCCGGCTCCGCGGCGACGTTGTGCACGGTCTCGGAATTGGAGATCACCGACCAGTCCGCAGGGGCCGTGACCGCGATGTCGAACGTGGCTTTGAGGTCCGGCTGGTCGAAGCACGCGAACATCCGCTTGGCGTCGGCCGTCTCGAACTGCGAGTACAGGTAGACCGCGCCGTCGGTGGGGTCGACGAACCGGTGCAGGCCCTCGCCGGTGTTCGTGTAGAGGCAGTCCGCCTCGACGACGAGCTCGTTGCGCGCGGCCAGTCCGCTCAGCGCGATCCCGTTCTCCTCGGTGTATCCGGAGACGTCGACGGGCGTGCCGTTGAGGGTGGCCGAGTGCACGGACTGCGCGATCAGGTCGACGAAGGTCGACGCGCCGTCCGTCGCGTCGAATGTGACGGTAGTGGTCGAACGGAACGTGGTCGTTCCCGGAGCGCCCGCGCCGTCGGTCAGGTCCAGCTCGATGCGGTAGTTGTCGACGGTCAGGACCGCGGACCGCTCGGCCGCCTGCTCGCGGGTCAGATTCGGTGGTGCCACGGAAAACTCCTTCTCACGACGGGATGCGACTCGGGTGCCATCCCATCATGTGAGGGACCGGTTCACCCGGCGACCTCCGCGAGCGGCACCTGCGGATCGGAGAGCCGGTGCGGGTCGACGGATTCGCCGGAGGAGATCAGCGCGCGGATGTCGTCGCCCGCGTCCCAGATGTTGACGTTCATCCCGGCGCAGACCCGGCCCGCCGCATCGAGCCAGAACGCGAGGAACTGCCGGGAGCCGACGTCGCCGCGGGTGATCACCCGCGCCTCGGCGGGTGCGTGTCCGACGTACTCCATGCCGAGGTCGTACTGGTCGGTGAAGAAGTAGGGCAGGCGGTCGTAGGAGGCGGGCCGGCCCAGCATGGTGGCGGCCGCGACGTCGGGCTGGTTGAGCGCGTTGGCCCAGTGTTCGACCCGGATCCGGGTCCGCAGCAGCGGATGCTCGGCGGCGGCGATGTCGCCGACCGCGACGATGTCGGGATCGCTCGTCGCAAGGGATGCATCGACCGCCACGCCGTCGTTCGCCACGGTCAGTCCCGCATCGCGGGCGAGTTCGACGTTGGGCTGCGCCCCCACGGCGACGAGGACCGCGTCGGCCCGGATGTCGGTGCCGTCGCCGAGGCGCAGCCCGGTGGCGCGGCCGTCGACGGTGAGAATCTCCGACACCGTCGTCGAGAGACGCAGGTCCACCCCGTGGCTCCGGTGCAGGTCCGCGAACACCGCGCCCATCTGCTCGCCGAGAGCGCCGGACAGCGGCTGGGCGGCACTCTCGACGACGGTCACGTCGGCGCCGTGTCCGCGCGCCCCGGCCGCGATCTCGAGTCCGATCCAGCCGGCGCCGACGATGGCCAGGTGCGGCGCCGGACCCGCGTCGCGACGGATCGCGGCGAGCAGCGCGTCGGACTGCTCGACGGTGCGCAACAGGTGCACGCCCGCGGCGTCGATGCCCGGCAGCGGGATATACCGCGGGCGCGAGCCGGTCGCGAGGGCGAGCTTGTCGTAGCGCACGGTGGAACCGTCGGGCAGGGTGACGGTGTGGGCGCCCGGGTCGAGGGCGGTGACGGTCACACCGAGTTCGACCTCGACCCGGTGGTCGCGATACCAGTCACCGTGCTGCACGGTGAACTCCTCGAGCCGCTTCGTGCCGGCGAAGTACTCCTTCGACAGCGGAGGCCGCTCGTAGGGGAGGTGCTCCTCCTCACCCAGGAGAAGGATCCGGCCGGGGAAGTCGCGGGCGCGCAGCTGCTCGGCCGTCTTGGCTCCGGCGAGCCCGCCTCCGACGATGACGAAGAGCTTCTCGTTGGACATCGCGCATCCCCGTTCCGTGCGGCACCGGTCCTTCGACGGTACGTCGGTGGGGGCGCGGGAACCGGCGGTTCGGGAAGAATTCGGCAAGGGCCGGTGTTGAATCGGACCGTAGTCCGAATTTCTGCAGCGAGGAGACCCCGTGAGCGACCCGATCTCGAAGGACACCGCCGACTTCTGGTTCGACCCGTTGTGCCCGTGGTGCTGGATCACCTCGCGCTGGATCCTCGAGGTGGCGCAGGTCCGCGACATCGAGGCGAAGTTCCACGTCATGAGTCTGGCCGTGCTCAACGAGGGCAAGGATGACCTGCCCGAGAACTACCGCGAGCTGATGACGCGGGCCTGGGGTCCGGTGCGCGTGGCGATCGCCGCGGCGCAGAAGTACGGCGACGCGGTCCTCGAACCGCTGTACACCGCGATGGGCACGCAGATCCACAACGAGGGCAACAAGGATCTCCCGGCGGTGATCGCCAAGTCCCTCGCCGACCTGGGCCTGGATCCGGACCTCGCGCGCGCGGCCGACACCGACGCCTACGACGAGGCGCTGCGCGCCAGCCACGCCGCCGGCATGGACGCGGTCGGTCCGGATGTCGGCACGCCGACCATCCATGTCAACGGCGTGGCGTTCTTCGGCCCGGTCCTCTCGCGGATCCCGCGCGGCGAGGAGGCCGGCCGGATGTGGGACGGGGTGGTGGCCATGGCGTCGTACCCGCACTTCTTCGAACTCAAGCGCACTCGCACCGAGGACCCGAGCTTCGAATAGGCGCCTCCGCCGCCTATTCTCGACGCCATGCGCGTTTACCTGGGTGCCGACCACGCCGGCTTCGAACGTAAGAACCAGATCATGGAACACCTCACCGCCAACGGCCACGAGGCCGTCGACTGCGGCGCGTACGAGTACGACGCCGTCGACGACTACCCGGCGTTCTGCATCGAAGCCGCCCGCCGCGTCGTCGCCGACGAAGGCAGCCTCGGCATCGTCCTCGGCGGCAGCGGCAACGGCGAGCAGATCGCGGCGAACAAGGTGCCGGGAGCCCGCTGTGCCCTCGCGTGGAGCGTGGAGACCGCCCAGTTGGCCCGCGAGCACAACAACGCGCAGCTCATCGGCATCGGTGGGCGCATGCACAGCCTCGAGGAGGCGCTGGCCATCGTCGACGCGTTCGTCGCCACCCCGTGGTCGGGGGAGGAACGGCACCAGCGGCGTATCGACATCCTGAGCGAGTACGAGAAGACCGGGCAGGCCCCCGAAGTTCCCGGGGCGCCGTCCTGACGAACGGAGCCTGATCGACCGTGCCGGAGGGACCATCCCTGCACCGGCTCGCCCGGTTGCACCAGCGGCGTTTCGCGGGTGCGCCCCTGCGGGTGTCGAGCCCGCAGGGGCGCTTCGCCGACGATGCGGCGCTCGTCGACGGCCGGGTGCTGCTCCGCGCCGAGGCGCTCGGCAAGCACCTGTGGCACCACTACGACAACGGCCTGACGGTGCACGTGCACCTGGGTCTGTACGGCTCGTTCACGGAGGCGCCGGTCCCGCTGCCGGACCCGGTCGGGCAGGTACGGATGCGCATGGTCGGCGCCGAGTACGGCACCGACCTGCGCGGCCCCACCGCATGCGAGGTCCTCACCCTGGACGAGGTGGCGGCGATCGCCGCGCGGATCGGCCCCGACCCGTTGCGGCGGGATGCCGACCCCGAGCGGGCGTGGGCGCGAATCTGCAAGTCCCGCAGCGCCATCGGCTCGCTGCTCATGGATCAGTCGGTGATCTCTGGGGTGGGTAACATCTACCGGGCGGAAGTCCTGTTCCGGCACGGCATCCATCCGCAGCGCCCGGGCCGTGATCTCACCCGAGCCGAATTCGACGGCATCTGGGACGATCTCGTCGTTCTGATGCGGACGGGGGTGCGACGCGGCGCGATCCACGTCGTGCGACGCGAACACGACCACGGGGCACCGGCCTACGCGAAGGGCCGTCCGCGGACCTACGTCTACCGTCGTGCCGGTGAGCCCTGCCGGTTGTGCACCACACCCGTGCTGCACTCGATCATGCAGGGCCGCAACCTGTTCTGGTGCCCCGCCTGCCAGACGGGCTAGAAGTCGAAACCGCCGAAGTCGCCGCCGGCCCCGAAGTCGCTCCCGCCGTAGTCGCCACCGCCGTAGTCCCCACCGGCGTCGCCGTAGTCGCCACCGCCGTAGTCCCCGCCGTCCTGACCGGCCTCGAGCCCCTGGTCGTATCCGGAGTCGAAGCCCTGCTCGAACGCCTGCGCGTCGTACGGCACCCCGGCCATGCCGGAGAACAACGCCGAGAACAGCAGCATCGATCCGACACCCCACGCCCCCGCGACGAGGGCGGGCTTCCACCAAGGCTCCGAGTACCAGCCCGCCGGTACGGGCCGGCCCGCGACGCGACCGCCCGGAAAGTAGTTCGGGGTACGCGACGACGGGGCGGGGGAGGCCGCCACCTTGCGTCCCTCGAAATCGATCTCGCGATTCTCGGTCACGCGGCCGGCCGTCTGCTGGCCGTCGAGGGTGGGGATTTCGGGACCGGGGTCCATTCCCATCGCGAGGCGAGCGGCGCGGATGTAGTACAGCCCCTCGAGAGCGGTCTGCTTGGCCAGCCGCGCCTGCACCGGCGTTCGGGCCTGCTCGATCTGCGATCCGGCGGCGGTGTAGCGCTCGGACGCATCGGCGAGCGCCTGCTTGGACGCGGCGTCCGTGCCGGTGAGGTTGTAGATCTGTCCGCCGAGCCGCTCGATGGCCTGGCGGGCGTCGGCCTTCGCGTCGTCGAGTTGGTGGGCACCGCGCCCCGACTTGTTCCGCTGCGCCGCGGACACCAGGAACACGACGGCGACGAGGACGGCGACGATCAGCAGGAGTTCCACGGCGGTCCCTTCCGGCGGACTGGACGGTCACCGTCCAGCGTACCGGCGGGCTCAGGCGTCGAGGACGGCGTGGAATCCGTCGCGCATGCAGTCGTCGAACACCTCGAGGTCCGGAACCGCCCCGGTGTCGAGAGTGAACCCGACGCAGCACGTGTGCAGATACGACATCAGGGTGACGTTGAACGCGGAGCCGAGGGTGGGACCGAACGCGTAGTACCGTTCCACCTTCGCGCCGGCCATGTACAGCGGCACCGGCGACCCCGGCACGTTCGAGGCGAGGAAGTCGACGTGCTTGAGCATCTCGCCGACGACAGCCGGGGGGAGCAGATTCAGTGGGGTGGCGAGGGCCTGTGCCATCGGCACCGCGGGCTCGTGCCGCCAGCCTTCGACGATCTTGTTCACCTCCTGCATGAGGGTGAGGGGATCGTCGGAGCGTACGGGCAGCGGGAAACGCGCGAGGTTGATCCGGTTGCCGCCGAGAGTGTCGTGCTCGGTGCGGATGCTCAGCGGCATCGTCACCCGCAGCTCGTCGACGTCGGACCCGTGGCGATGGTGGTACTCGGCGAGGCCCACGAGGACGGCAGTGAGGAAGGCGCTGTTGAGGGTGGCGCCGCCGCGGTGAGCGGCATCGCGCAACCGGTCGAGCGGCACGTCGATCACGTGGAGCCGGCGGCTGAGCGTGCGCTGCGTCATGACGGGGGATTCGAGTCGCAGGATCGGGCGCAGGTAGCGGGCGACGGACGCCGCGACCCCCGCGGCACTACGAGCGGACCCGATCGGGTTCGTCACCACCGCCCGGGTGGTCGGCCAGATCGAGGCCAGCCCGCGTCCCGCCAGACCACGGATCTGAGACCAGTCCCAGCCGATCGCCTCGGCGGCGAGATCCAGGCTGTCCGGCGATTCCGCGGCGGGCGGTTCCGGCGCCGGCTCGTGGGGCGTGCCGTCGCGGTCGAAGTCGACCAGCCGCGCAGTGATCTGCATACCGCCGATTCCGTCGGTGAGGGCGTGGTGCACCTTGATCAGCAGCGCAGCCTGGCCGCCGGCGAGTCCGTCGACCACCGTCATCTCCCACAGCGGCCGGTCCTTGTCGAACGCGGCCATGGCCGTGGTGCGGGCGAACTCGAGGACGTCGTCGAAGTTCGCCGGCCCGGGCAGGGAGACCCGGCGCATATGCCAGGACAGGTCGAAGTTCGCGTCCGCGACCCATCGTGGCGGCGCGAGACCGAAGGGCACCTCGACCACGCGACGGCGGAAGCTGGGCACCTCGCGGGTACCGCGGTCCATCATCTCGCACAGACGGTCCCAGTCGGGCGAGGCGTCGAGCAGCACCACGGCCACGATCGTCGAGCGCAGCGCGGGATCGCGTTCCATGCTCCAGGTGAGGTAGTCCGTCTGCTGCATGTGACGGTCGGCTGCGTTGCTCATCTCGGTAACTTCTCACACGGGCCGCCGGAACAGTCGGGTTTCGCTCCGGCCGCACCTCGGACCGGGACGGCATCACGGCCCGGCGCGGGAATCCGGAGCGGATACTCCGAACTCTAGGCGCCGGGCCGTGGTACCGATAGTGACTTTCGTCCGGATCATGAGGCCGTCAGGCGGCCGAGGTGGCGGCTTCCGTCCGTCGTCCGAGTCGCTGCAGGGGGCAGTGGTCGCTGCGGCTGCACGCGAAGGTGGTACCGGCGGCGACGAGGGTCAGTGCCGCCGCGGTGATGCCGACGAGGGGGTGGATCTCCTGGGCGAGGATGACCGAGGACATGATCAGGACGAACCAGCCGAAGGCCTTGCGCAGCGAGTCCGGGTCGACCATGGAGGTCAGGCGCCCGCCGATGAGGCTGCCGACGACGGCGGCGCCGGTGACCATCGCCGCCAGACGCCAGTCGATCTGCACGGTGGACAGGTAGCCGCCGAGCCCGGCGAAGGACTTCATGGCGATCACGATCAGTGAAGTGCCGACGGCGATGGGCATGGGCAGGCCGCCGAGCAGGGCGAGGGCCGGGACGACGAGGAAGCCGCCGCCGGCGCCGACGAGGCCGGTGACCAGGCCCACGACCACGCCGTCGAGGAGGATCTTGCCGACCGGCATCGAGTGCGTGCCGTCCGGAGCTGCGGTCTTGTTCTTGCGGCCGCGGAGCATTGCGATGGCGGTGGCGATCATCATCGCGGCGAAGGCGAGCAGCAGGATGCTGCCGGGAATGAAGCGCGAGAGCAGGCCGCCGGCGTAGGCACCGGCCATGCCGGCCAGGCCGAACAGGATGCCGGTGCGCCACTGGACGCGGCCTGCCCGCGCGTGGGAGATCGCGCCGACCGCGCTGGTGACGCCTACGACGAGCAGCGAGGTGGCGATGGCCTCCTTGGCGTCCATACCGGCGACGTACGCCAACAGCGGGACGGTGAGGATCGATCCACCGCCGCCGAGCAGTCCGAGGGTGACGCCGACGAGAACCGCCAGTGCAACGGTCAGCGCGATCATGATCAGTTCCTTTCGGCCGGAGCGGTCTTCGAATCGACCAGCTGGGCGACGATGGTCTGCGGATCACACGAGGCGCCGCGGTTGTAGGGCAGCTTGGACAGCAGCATGCCCATCGCGCAGGTGTTGGAGAGCGCGGCGAACGTGAGGCCGCCACCGACACCGGCGGCGAGCCACTTGAGCTTGGGGACCGCGATGCTGCCCAGGACGGAGCTCAGCACGAGGGAGCCGGCGACGAGGCGGACCTGCCGTTCGAGGTCCCAGCGCTCGACGCCGCGGTTGACGGAGAAACCGTTGGCTTCCCAGCCCGTCATGCCGCCCTCGAGGATGTGCACGTTGAACAGCCCGGAGGTGCGGAGGGTCTCTTCGGCCTGGGTGGCGCGCTGGCCCGACCGGCACACGAGGACGACGTTCTCGTCGAGGTGGGCGAGGAACTCGTCGCGGTGTTCGCGCAGCAGGTCCAGGGGGACGTTGTAGGCGCCGGGAATGTGCACGGACTCGAACTCACCGGGCGTGCGGACGTCCACGACGCGGACGTTCTTGCCGGAGTCGAGGAGTTCGCGCAGGGCGGTGGGATCGAGGGTGGCGGGACTCGGCTCGGTCATGGGGACCTTTCGGATCGGTGGCGGGAACGCAGTGGGCGATCGCCGTGGGCAATAAACCCCGGGGGGTATCTCGACGACCATGATAAGCATACGGGAGGGGGTATGTGCAAGGCGTGGGGATGCCCTGGGCCGCCCACATCCCGCGGTCGAGCCTGATACCCCCCGGGGTACTTGACATACCCATGGGGGTATGTGTCAGGATGGGGCCAACGCAGAACGCGACCGGTCTTCGTGACCGAGGAGAGGGAGAACCGAATGATTCTCGAGCAGTACTACATCGAGTGCCTGTCGCACGCGTCGTACCTGATCGGTGACGAGGGCACCGGCCGGGCGGTCGTGGTCGATCCGCGCCGCGATGTCGGCGAGTACCTCGACGACGCCCGTCGGCACGGGCTGACCATCGAGGGTGTGATCAACACCCACTTCCACGCCGATTTCGTCTCCGGGCACCTCGAGTTGGTGGAGGCGACCGGGGCGTGGATCGGGTTCGGCGAGGCCGCCGAGACCGACTACCCGATCCGCCGGCTGCGCGACGGGGAGCACCTGTCCCTCGGGGAGGTGGACCTCGAGATCCTGGCCACCCCGGGGCACACCTGGGAGTCGATCTCGGTGCTGGTGCGTGAGCATCCGGGCGCCACGCCGACGGCGGTGCTGACCGGCGATTCGCTGTTCATCGGGGACGTGGGCCGGCCCGATCTGGTCAACCTGGGGGAGTCGTCGACCGAGGATCTGGCCCGGGCGATGTACCACACGGTGCACGAGAAGCTGCTGACCCTGCCCGATGCGGTCACCGTGATGCCCGCGCACGGCGCCGGCTCGTCGTGCGGGAAGAACCTGTCGGCGGAGCTGACCTCGACGATCGGGGAGCAGCGGGTGAGCAACCCGTCGGTGCAGCCGATGAGCGAGGACGCGTTCGTCGCGCTGGTCACCGAGGGTCAGCCCGCGGCCCCGTCCTACTTCTCGGTCGACGCCGCGATGAACAAGCGGATACACCCGCTTCTGGTGCAGGATCGCGCGATTCCCGAGTTGAGCCCGGAACAGGTCAAGGCCGAGCTTGCCGCCGGGACGCGGGTGCTCGATGCGCGCAGCGTCGACGACTTCGCCGCGGGGCATCTGGCCGGGTCGGTCAACGTCGGGTTCGACGGGCGGTTCGCCGAGACCGGGGGGATGGTCGCCGAGGTGGGGGAGCCGATCGTGTTGATCACCTACCCGGGGCAGGAGCAGGACGCGGCGGTGCGGCTGGCCCGGATCGGGTCGGACAATGCGTTGGGGTATCTGACGGTCGGGTCCGACGGGGTGTTCCCGGCGGAGCTGGCGGAGCTGGTGGTCCCGGCGCCGCGCACCACCGTCGAGCAGCTCGAGGCGTTGCTCGCCGCGGACGCGGTGACGCTGGTCGACATCCGCAATCCCGGGGAGCGGGAGTTCGGGACGATTCCGGGGGCGGTGCCGATTCCGTTGGCGCAGCTGCGGGCGCGACTGGCGCAGGTGCCCACGGGGAAGCCGATCGTGGTGCACTGTGCCGGGGGGTGGCGGTCGAGTGTGGCCGCGTCGCTGCTGCGGGCGCAGGGCTTCGAGAACGTGTCGGACCTGCTCGGCGGGTACAACGCCTGGGCCGACGCCCACGTCCCCGCCTGACCGGCGCCGACGAGAACGAAAGGAACTCTTCTCCGATGGCAACGAAGAATCTCACCCTCGCGGACTTCGAGTCCACGATCCTCGGCAACGACATCGTCCTCGTCGACTTCTGGGCCTCGTGGTGCGGTCCGTGCCGAGCCTTCGCCCCGGTGTTCGAGAAGTCGTCGCAGGGGCACCCGGACATCGTGCACGCCAAGGTCGACACCGAGACCGAGCAGCAGCTCGCCGCGATGGCCGACATCCGCTCGATTCCGACGATCATGGCGTTCCGAGAGGGCGTCCTGGTCTTCGCCCAGCCCGGCGCCCTGCCCGCGGCCGCCCTCGAAGACCTCATCGGGCAGATCGAAGCGCTGGACATGACCGAGGTCCATGCTCGGATCGCCGACCAGAAGGCCGCCGCCGGCGCCTGACCGCCAACCCTTTCACCCCCAGGAGGACCCCCATGTGTTACCCCGTGACCTGCCCGAACTGTGGAAAGACCGGCTGGGACGGCTGCGGCCAGCATGTCGACGCCGTGATGCGTACCGTGCCCGCACCCGAGCGCTGCACCTGCGGCCAGGACACCACCCCCGGTGCGCAGACGCACACCCTCGGTGGGCTCTTCCGCCGCTGACCGCACCTCGACGAGACTGCGCTCCACCGCACTCTCCGCCGCGGCGACACCCCGCCCTGCTCGAGCAGGGCGGGGTGTTCGCGTCGCGCTCCGAGGGCCAATGACCCTTCCGCGGTCCGCGTGCCGATGAAAAACTCGTAGACGCCCACTCGAGAAGGGACGTCCGTGGTGAACAGAGTGATGGGGCCGGTGGACACCATCTGGCTCAACATGGATCGGCCCGAGAACCTCATGATCATCGACTCGCTGATGTTCTTCGAGGGGCCCGTGGACTGGTCGCGCGTGGTGTCCCTCGTGCAACGCCGATTCGTCGACGCCTACCCCGCATTCCGGCAACGCCCGGTGCAACCGCGCACCCACATCGGGTCGCCGCACTGGGAGGACGATCCGGCGTTCGAACTCGACAACCACCTGATCCGGACGACCCTGCCCCGCAGTGACGACGCGACCCTGCAGCAGTACATCGAGCAGCGGATGCCGGTGCCGTTCGATCGTTACCACCCCCTGTGGGAGATGCACCTCATCGACGGATACCGGCACGGAGCCGTCGTCTACACCCGGCTCCACCACTGCATCGCCGACGGCATCGCGCTCAACCAGGTGATGCTCTCGATGACCGGCGAGACTCCGGACAGTGACCTCGACGCCCCCGCGGCCGCCGAGC
Source organism: Rhodococcus sp. NS-SX18 (assembly GCF_057367935.1). NCBI lineage: Bacteria > Bacillati > Actinomycetota > Actinomycetes > Mycobacteriales > Nocardiaceae > Rhodococcus > Rhodococcus sp. NS-SX18. The sequence goes on from NZ_CM170633.1 coordinate 2,098,116, forward strand.
CCGAGCACCGTGCCGGTCTTCTCGAGGGCGCGGCCAAACTGGCCGGCACCGCGATATCGACCACCGCCGGTGCCGCATCCGGAGTCGCCCATATGCTGTGGGACCTGCCCAAACTGTTCGATCCGCATGTCCTCGGCGACGCCTTCACCCAGATAGAACGCACCGGCGAGATCGCGGACAAGCTCGTGCTCGGACCCAAACCGCACACGCCGCTCAGCGGCCGACCCGGAACGGCCAAGCGCGCGGTGTGGTGCGAGCCCTTTCCGCTCGACGACATCAAGCACATCGGTCACGGGACCGGCACCACCGTCAACGACGTGCTCATGGGTGCCGTCGCCGGCGCACTCGCGACGTACATCCGTGAGCACGGCGGCGAGCCGCAGGACGTACCCACGATGGTGCCCGTCAACGTTCGCCCCCTCGACCAGCCCCTCCCGAAGGAACTCGGGAACCAGTTCGCTCTGGTGCTCTTCAAATACCCGTCGGGGCTGGCGACTCCGCTCGAACGCATCGTCGAGACCCATCGGCGTATGGAGGTCATCAAGCACTCTCCCGAGGTGACACTCACCTTCGGCTTGATCAAGGCGATCGGGCGGACCGGCCCGGAACTGGAGAGGTTCTTCGTGGACTTCTTCTCCGACAAGGCCATCGGAGTCACCACCAACGTTCCCGGCCCGACGAGCGACCGATACCTGGGAGGGACGAAGATCCGCGGTGTGCTCGCCTGGGTGCCCGGCGCAGGTGAGCAGACCCTGGGCGTCTCGATCTTCAGCTACAGCGGAAAGGTCCGGGTCGGATTCAAGGCGGACGCGGACCGGGTGCCCGATCCCGAGAATCTCGTCCGCGCTTTCACCGACGAGATCGACGGGCTGCTGCGGCTCTCGCATGCTGTGTGACGCGCCCTGAATCCGCCGATTCGGCGCCCGCGCCGGGTGTGGATGTCTACCGTCGGCTCATGGGCGAGCACGGGCACTACCAGGAAATCCTCAACGAATTGAATCCGCAGCACCGCGCGCTGCGCGCGGCGATCCCCGAGGTCTATCAGGGTTTCAACGCACTGAGCAAGGCCGCCTTCGCTCCCGGAGCCCTCGATACCAAGACCAAGGAACTGATCGCGCTCGCCATCGGCGTCGTCGACGAATGCGACGGCTGCATCGCCTCCCATGCGCGCAGCGCCGTCCGTGCCGGGGCGAGCAGACAGGAGGCGGCCGAGGCGATCGGCGTCGCATTCCTCATGCAGGGAGGTCCCGCGACGATCTACGGTTCGCGGGCGTACACCGCGTTCTGCGAATTCGCCGACGCCGAGGAACAGCGGGACCGGTGACGGTCCGGTGGAGGGGATGACGGGAATCGAACCCGCGTAGCCAGTTTGGAAGACTGGGGCTCTACCATTGAGCTACATCCCCATGCATGCGATCGACCCGGGTTTCCGGGTCCGCCGCGTGCAGGAACAGACTGTACCCAACCTCGCTTTGGATTTCATAATCGGGGGGCCGTAGGATTCTCCCGCGGGTCCCCGGAAGGTTCCGGGTGCCGGTGTCGACGGGATGTGGCGCAGCTTGGTAGCGCATCCGCTTTGGGAGCGGAGGGTCGCAGGTTCGAATCCTGTCATCCCGACCAGGAGGAACCGGGTGGGACCGCGCACCCGGCGACAGCTTGATCGAACGACACACGAGCACGAACAGAACGACACACGAGCACGACAGAAGGAGCATGTCCGTGAAGAGCACCGTCGAGCAGCTCAGCCCGACGCGAGTCCGTATCAACGTTGAGGTGCCCTTCGAGGAGCTCCAGCCTGATTTCGACCGCGCGTTCAAGGCTCTCGCCAGCCAGGTCCGACTTCCCGGCTTCCGGCCGGGCAAGGCTCCGCGCAAGCTGCTCGAGGCCCGCGTCGGGCGTGGCGCCGTGCTCGAGCAGGTCGTCAACGACGCCATCCCGGCCCGCTACAGCGAGGCCGTGACCGCCAACGAGGTCAAGGTCCTCGGCCAGCCCGAGGTCGACATCACCAAGCTCGAGGACAACGTCGAGCTCGTCTTCACCGCCGAGGTGGACGTCCGGCCGGAGATCACCCTGCCCGACTTCTCCTCCATCGAGGTAACCGTCGATCCCGTGGAGATCACCGACGAGGCCGTCGAGGAGCAGCTGCTGTCCCTGCGTCAGCGCTTCGGCACCCTCACCGGTGTCGAGCGGCCGGTGCAGGACGGTGACTTCGTGTCCATCGATCTGTCCGCGACCGTCGGCGGCGAGGAGGTCCCCGAGGCCTCCACCACCGGTCTGTCCCACGAGGTGGGTTCGGGTCAGCTCATCGACGGCCTCGACGAGGCGCTCGTCGGCATGTCCGCGGGCGAGTCGAAGGAGTTCACCACGACGCTGGTCGCCGGTGACCACGCCGGCGACGAGGCCGTCGTCACCGTCACCGTGAACAGCGTCAAGGAGCGCGAGCTGCCCGCCGAGGACGACGAGTTCGCCCAGCTCGCGAGCGAGTTCGACACCCTCGACGAGCTCAAGGCGGATCTGCGCGAGCGGGTCTCCCGGGTCAAGAAGGTCGAGCAGGCCGGTCAGATCCGCGACAAGGTTCTCGACGTGCTGCTCGAGACCGTCGAGGTGCCGCTGCCCGAGGCCGTCGTCCAGGCCGAGATCGACGGCGCCCTGCACGACGCCATCCACGCGCTCGATCACGACGAGACCAAGCTGAACGAGCTCCTCGAGGAACAGGGCTCGAGCCGCGAGGAGTTCGACAAGGACACCCGTGAGTCGGCCGAGCGTGCCGTGAAGGTGCAGCTGCTGCTCGACGCGATCGCCGAGGCCGAAGGCACCACCGTCGAGCAGGAAGAGCTCACCGAGCGCATCTTCTTCCAGGCGCAGCGCTACGGGATCCCGCCGGAGCAGTTCATCCAGCAGATCGGCCAGGCGAACCAGCTCGGCGCCGTCTACGCAGACGTCCGTCGCGGCAAGGCCCTCGGCAGCGTCGTGGACCGCGCCACCGTCACCGACACCAGTGGCGCCACGGTCGACACCTCCGAGCTGTTCGGCACGAAGAGCAACGACGAGTCCGAGGACGCCGAGGCTTCGGCCGGCGAGGGCGAATCCGAGTAGCCGGTCGAGATCCGTTGCCGCACCGCGCGATTGCACGCGGGGCGTGGCAACGGTCCGCCACCGGGTACACCGAGTGGAAATTTCCGCTTTGAGCGAAGTGGGGCGGCACCGGGCATCCGGTGCCGCCCCACTTCGTTACTGTCAGTGTCAGCAATCCACGATTGACGAGAAGGCAGGTACCGTGACTCCTCAGAATCCGGCGACATCCATCGGTCCCACGATGACCTCGGCCACCGCTGGGCTCAACCTCAGCGACTCGGTCTACGAGCGGCTGCTGCGCGAGCGGATCATCTTCCTCGGTACCCAGGTCGACGACGACATCGCGAACAAGCTCTGCGCGCAGATCCTGCTGCTGTCCGCGGAGGATCCGACTCGCGACATCTCGCTCTACATCAACTCCCCGGGTGGATCCGTCACAGCAGGCATGGCGATCTACGACACCATGAAGTTCGTCGAGTGCGACGTGGCGACCTTCGCGATGGGTCTGGCTGCCTCCATGGGGCAGTTCCTGCTCTCGGCCGGCACGCGGGGCAAGCGGTACGCGCTGCCGCACGCGCGGATCATGATGCACCAGCCGTCCGCCGGCATCGGCGGTACCGCCAGCGACATCGCGATCATGGCGGAACAGTTCGCGCACACCAAGCGGGAGATGGCGGAACTGATCGCCGAGCACACCGGCCAGACCGTCGAGCAGATCACGAAGGACTCGGACCGCGACCGCTGGTTCACCGCCAAGGAAGCGCTCGAGTACGGCTTCGTCGATCACGTCGTCTCGCGGGCGCAGCAGGCCGGCGGCACCGGCAACTAGTTCCGAGCCCCCCGATCCGCTCTACGCCCCACGAATTCCTGGAGAAGCGATGACCAACCTGTTCGATCCGCGCCAGCTCGGCGGCCAAGCTGCTGCCGCCCCGGGGGGCACCGCCCCCGCATCCCCGGCGAGCCGCTACATCCTGCCTTCGTTCATCGAGCATTCGAGTTACGGAGTCAAGGAGTCCAACCCGTACAACAAGCTCTTCGAGGAACGGATCATCTTCCTCGGCGTGCAGGTGGACGACGCGTCCGCAAACGACGTCATGGCTCAGCTGCTGGTGCTCGAGTCGCTGGACCCCGACCGCGACATCACGATGTACATCAACTCGCCCGGCGGCTCCTTCACGTCGCTGATGGCGATCTACGACACCATGCAGTACGTGCGTGCCGACATCACCACCGTCTGCCTCGGCCAGGCCGCATCGGCGGCGGCGGTGCTGCTCGCTGCCGGTACCCCCGGTAAGCGGCTCGCCCTGCCCAACGCCCGCGTGCTCATCCACCAGCCCGCCACCGGCGGCATCCAGGGCCAGGTGTCCGACTTGGAGATCCAGGCAGCGGAGATCGAGCGCATGCGCCGCCTGATGGAGACGACGCTGGCCAAGCACACCGGCAAGGATCCCGATCAGATCCGCAAGGACACCGACCGCGACAAGATCCTCACCGCCGCGGAGGCCGTCGACTACGGTCTGATCGACAACGTGCTCGAGTACCGCAAGCTCTCGGCCCAGAAGTAACCGCCTCGGCCCGGCCCGGAGTGCGCCCCGCGCGCCTTCGTGGCCGGGCCGGTGTGCTCGCGCGGCATTGCCGCTGCGCCGCACAAATAATGGCCCGAATCGCCCGGAACCGGTCGACCGCCGTCGCTGTCTCCGGGTACGGTCGTTCCAAGGGCCCGCTCCCCGGACCGGCGCTGTCGGCGGTCGCGGGATCGGTTGCACGCTCACGAGGAAGTAGGGACCTGACAGATGGCACGTATCGGTGACGGGGGCGACCTGCTCAAATGTTCTTTCTGCGGAAAGAGCCAGAAGCAGGTCAAGAAGCTCATTGCGGGCCCAGGGGTCTACATCTGCGACGAGTGCATCGACCTGTGCAACGAGATCATCGAGGAAGAGCTGGCCGAGTCCAACGAGGTCAAGCTCGACGAGTTGCCCAAGCCGGCCGAGATCCGCGAGTTCCTCGACAACTACGTCATCGGGCAGGACTCCGCGAAGCGGACCCTCGCGGTGGCGGTCTACAACCACTACAAGCGCATCCAGGCGGGCGAGAAGGCGCGCGACACGCGTGGCGAGTCGGTCGAGCTGGCCAAGTCGAACATCCTGCTGCTCGGACCCACCGGCTGCGGCAAGACGTATCTGGCGCAGACCCTCGCGAAGATGCTGAACGTGCCTTTCGCAATCGCCGACGCCACCGCGCTGACCGAGGCCGGCTATGTCGGTGAGGACGTCGAGAACATTCTCCTCAAACTCATCCAGGCGGCCGACTACGACGTCAAGCGCGCCGAGACCGGGATCATCTACATCGACGAGGTCGACAAGATCGCCCGCAAGAGCGAGAACCCGTCCATCACCCGCGACGTGTCCGGTGAGGGCGTCCAGCAGGCGCTGCTGAAGATTCTCGAGGGCACCCAGGCGTCGGTGCCGCCGCAGGGCGGGCGCAAGCACCCGCACCAGGAGTTCATCCAGATCGACACCACCAACGTGCTGTTCATCGTCGCCGGTGCCTTCGCCGGACTCGAGCGGATCGTCTCGGACCGGGTGGGCAAGCGCGGAATCGGCTTCGGCGCCGAGGTGAAGTCGAAGGCCGAGATCGATACCACCGATCACTTCGCCGAGGTCATGCCCGAAGACCTGATCAAGTTCGGGCTCATCCCCGAGTTCATCGGTCGCCTGCCCGTCGTCGCCTCGGTGACGAACCTCGACAAGGATTCGCTCGTGCAGATCCTGTCGGAGCCGAAGAACGCACTCGTCAAGCAGTACGTCCGGCTCTTCGAAATGGACGGGGTGGAACTCGAGTTCACCCAGGACGGCCTGGAAGCGGTCGCCGACCAGGCGATTCTGCGTGGTACCGGTGCCCGCGGTCTGCGCGCCATCATGGAAGAGGTCCTGCTGCCGGTGATGTACGACATCCCGAGCCGCGACGACGTCGCCAAGGTGGTCGTCACCGCCGAAACCGTCAACGACAACGTGCTTCCCACGATCGTGCCGCGCAAGCCCGAGCGCGAGCGCCGCGACAAGACCGCCTGATCGCGGAACACGAGTAGGCCCCGGCAGATGTGCCGGGGCCTACTCGTATGCGCGGAACCTGTACGACCGAATGTCACATCGCATCGATGTCATCGACGCGATGTGACATTGGGTCCCTACGGGAAGGGTCAGATCCGGTTGCCGAGCTCGCGCAGCGGGGTGCGGAAGGTCTCCTTCGCGGACAGTGCGGAGACCGCACACACCAGGCAGGCGCCGGAGGTCAGGATCGCGACGGGCAGCCAGTTCGTCGGGTCGCCGCCCATGAGCGCGGTGCCGATGGCGGGTGCGAAACCGGCGATGGCGAAGCCGAGCTGGGTTCCGATCGCCATACCGGAGTAGCGGACCTTCGTGTTGAACATCTCGGCGTAGAACGACGGCCAGATCGCGTTGGGTGCGGCGTAGAGCAGACCCATCAGGACGATGCCGGCGGCGAAGATCAGCGCGACGTTGCCGGTCGAAATGGCCTGGAAGTACACGAAGACGAACACCGCCGAGCCGAGGACGCCGGTGACGAAGACGGGCTTACGGCCGACCCGATCCGACAGAGCGGCGAGGGCGGGCTGGCTGAACAGGGCGACGGCGTTGGCGGCGATCGCGACCGCGAGCATCGTCGACTTGGCGATGCCCACTTCCTCGCTGGTCGCGAACGCCAGGCCGAAGACGGCGAAGATCGTGCTCACGACGGCGACGAAGGCGCAGAAGATCACGCGGGCCAGGTTGGCGGAGTGGGTTCGCAGCAGGTCGGCCACCGGCAGCTTGGCGACGTGGTCGGCCTTCTTGGTCTCCGCGAATTCCTCCGGCTCCTCGAGCTTGAGGCGCATGACGTACGCGGCGACGAGCACGAGCAGGCTGCCCCAGAACGGGACGCGCCAGCCCCAGCTGTAGAGGATGTCGTCGGGCATGGCCGCGACGGGCAGGAACACCAGGCTGGCGAGGATGAAGCCGGCCTGGGTGCCGTTGAGGGTCCAGCTCGCGAAGAACGCGCGACGGTTCTGCGGGGCGTGCTCGAGGGTCAGCGAGCTGGCGCCGGACTGCTCGCCGGCGGCGGAGATGCCTTGGAAGATGCGCATCAGGACGAGCAGTGCGGGCGCCAGTACGCCGATCGACTCGGCGCTGGGGATCAGGCCGATGCCGAAGGTGGCGACACCCATCAGGATGAGGGTGAACAGCATGACGTTCTTGCGTCCGACCCGGTCACCGAAGTGGCCGAGGACCACGGCGCCGAGGGGCCGCGCGACGTAGGCGACGCCGAAGGTCGACAGGGAGAGCAGTGCCGCGTGTCCGCTGTCGGGGAAGAACACCGTCGGGAAGATCAGGGCAGCGGCGGAGGCGTAGATGTAGAAGTCGTAGTACTCGAGCATGCTGCCGAGAAAGGCCGACGACGCCGCGCGCTTGACCTTGGTGGTGTCGTGCGGGCGGGCAGCGGTCGTCATACCGGAATTCTCCGGTGTGTCGAGGGTGTGCGCGGTCATCGCGTCTCCTGTGCGGAAAAGATGGGGGATGTTCGAGATACGAACCCGGGTTCGTTCTGCGTCGTTCCGAATGTAGGCGCCATCACACGTCCACCGCAAGATGTATGAACTAGATAGTTCATAAATTTTCGGGAAGCGCGCCCGCACGCTGCGGCGCAGGGTTCGTCAGGCGGGCGCGGTCGTCAGGTAGGCGACCACGAGATCGCCCAGCATCCGCCGGTGCCGGGTCCGCAGTTCGTCCGTGGCGAGGTCCTGGTCGAACAGTGCCTGCCAGGTGTACCGGTTGGCGGTGCGGAAGACGCAGAAGCTGCTGATCACGAGGTGGATGTCGAGAGCGTCCACGCCGTCGCGGAAGATTCCGTCGTCCCGGCCGCGTTCGAGGATGCCGGTGAGCACGTCGACGGCGGGCGCTCCCAGGCCGGCGAGCCGGGTCGACCGGCGGATGTGCTCACCGCGGAGCATGTTCTCGTTGGCGACGATGCGAATGAAGTCGGGATGCTGGTCGTGATGGTCGAACGTGGCCTCGGCCAGCGTGCGGATGGCTTCCACGGGGCCGAGGTCTGCGAGGTCCAGCTCGCGTTCCTGGGCGCGGATCGTTCCGTACGAGTTCTCGAGGACGGCCCGGTAGAGGCCCTCCTTGTCGCCGAAGTAGTAGTAGATCATCCGCTTGGTGGTCTGCGTGCGCTCGGCGATCTCGTCGACCCGGGCTCCGGACAGCCCCTTGTCCGCGAACTCCGCCGTAGCCACCTCGAGGATGTTCTCCCTGGTGAGGTCGCTGTTGCGACGGCGTCGGCCGGTGGTCTGCTCGGTTGCCATGGCGCCACCTTAGCGACCGGGTGTTGTGTCGGCCCCGCCCTGGCCGTACGCTACGTCTTGTAACTCACTAGTTCGTACATTGCGCTGGGAAGGGCCCGCCATGACCGACTCCATCCTCTGCGGCCTCATCGGAACCGGCATCGGTGCGTCGCTGACCCCGCCCATGCACGAGGTGGAGGGTGCGCGGCAGGGCTTGCGCTACGTCTACAAGATCATCGACCTCGACGTGCTGGGTCTGGCGGTGGCCGATCTGCCGCGGCTGCTCCGCTCCGCGCACGACCTCGGCTTCCGCGGTCTGAACATCACCCATCCGTGCAAGCAGGCGGTCATCGAGCACCTCGACGACCTCTCCCCGGAGGCGAGCCGGCTCGGTGCCGTCAACACCGTCCTCTTCGACGGAGGCCGGGCGATCGGGCACAACACCGACTGGTCCGGATTCGGTCGCAACTTCGACCGGGGCCTGGGCGGTGTCGCCCTCGACAGAGTGGTCCAGCTCGGCGCCGGGGGAGCCGGTGCGGCGGTCGCCTACGCGGTGCTCACCCGCGGGGCGCGCGAGTTCACCGTCGTCGACCCCGACCTCGCACGAGCCACCGCCCTGCGTGACAAGCTGACCGTGTTGTTCCCGGGCGCCGACGTCGGTTCGGCGACGCCGGACGAGCTGCCCCGGCTGCTGGCCGCCGCCGACGGCCTCGTCCACGCGACGCCCGTCGGCATGGCCGCCCACCCCGGGACGGCCTTCGATCCGGCGCTGCTGCGTCCCGACCTGTGGGTCGCCGAGGTCGTCTACCGGCCCATCGAGACCGAACTCGTCCTGCGCGCCCGGGCGCTCGGCGCCCCGACGCTGACCGGGGCGGGCATGGCGGTCTTCCAGGCCGTCGATGCATTCCGCATCTTCACCGGTGTGGAACCCGATGCCGATCGGATGCTCGCGCACATGACCTCGCTGATCGAAGCGGAGAAGGTCGCCGTCTGACCCGCACCTCCCGGGGACGCCCCGGTCACCGTCCGGGCACGCGGAGCATCGCACATGCCAGGTCGACGATCTCCGACTCGAACGCCCCCAATTCCGGCGCTTCCCCCACGTCGTGGGCGCGTTCCCAGGCGGCGTAGGAGCCGATGACGAACCGCACCGTCAGGCCGACCCGGCGCTGGGCCTCGGCCTCTGCCAGCTCGAGACTGTGCACGATCGCCTCGAACAGGGACGTGAGCACTGCGAGCGACTCGTCGGTCGGGTAGTAGTCCGCACGGGACGCGTTCGCGGCGGGGGCTGTCAGGAACTCCAGTGGCGCCACGGCGAGCCACTGCTCGTTGAACCGTGCCCAGTAGCTGGGGCGGCCGCGGGCGACCTCGGTCGTGAGCGGGTGGACGTAGGCGAAGACCAGTCGCTCCAGGCGTGGCGGTGTGTCGAGGCGGGCAGCGTCCACGAGGGCGGCCCGTTCCGCGTTGACCCGCGGTGCGTGCCGGGTCCACACCGCATCGAGCAGTCCGTGCCACGATCCGAAGTGGTACGCGACGGCCGAATTGTTGCGTTGGCCCGCAGCTTTGACGACCTCCCGCGCCGAGACGCCGTGGATGCCGCGGTGCGCGATCAGTTCCTCCGCGGCGTCGAGTAGAGCGAGACGACCCGTTGACACGACCATGACGTCCACTGTACTAAGAAGCTCAACTTTCCATTTAATACGAGCATCTTAACGGAGGAACTCGTGGCTGGTCTTTCCGGTAGGCGCGTCGTCGTCGCGCTCGCTCTGTCCTCGATGCTGGCTGCAACGGCGTGTTCGGAGGCGGAGCAGCCGCCGTCCGAGCCCGCGCCCGGTGCGCTCGTCAGCTCCCGTCCCCTGACCACCGCTGCGGCACTGCCCAGTGCGGCGCGTACCGAACTGATCACCTACCTGTCCGAGGATGCGGCCGGCCGCACCATCCTCGTATCCGGGACGGTCGCCGTCCCCCGCGGCGATGCTCCCGACGGCGGGTGGCCGGTGATCAGCTGGGCCCACGGCACCACCGGTGTCGGGGACGCGTGCGCCCCGTCCGCCGACACGGTCGGCGGACCCGCACACGGCTACCTGTCCCGCACCACCGCCATGCTCGATCGGTGGGTCGCGGACGGCTACGTCGTCGTGCAGACGGACTACGAGGGTCTCGGCACACCCGGCGGCCATCCGTACATGAACGGCGACAGCGCCGCGAACACCGTCGTCGACATCGTGCGTGCGGCCCGCGAAGCCGACCCCGCCATCGGCACCCGATGGACGGCGATGGGGCACAGCCAGGGCGGGCACGCCGCGCTGTTCACCGCCGCGCACGGCGCCGAACGCGCCCCCGAACTCGAACTGCAGGGAGCGGTCGCCTACGCCCCGGGCAGCCGCACCAGCGAGACGGCCGCCTACTTCGAAACCGGCGGTCCGGGCATCGCACAGGCTCTGAGCTTCCTGCCCGTTCTCCTGCTCGGCGCCGAGGCCGCGGACCCGGACATCTCCGCCGACGCGATGCTCACCGACGCCTCCCGCCCGCTGCTCGCGGCGGCACGCACCGGATGCATGGACGACGTGCGCGCCGCGGCCACAACCGTGCCGGTGGACCAGGTGTTCGCACCCGGCGCCGACGTCGGTCGCTTGACCGAGTACTTCGCCACGCAGGAGCCCGAGGCCTTGACGCTGACCGTGCCGACCCTCGTCGTGCAGGGGACGACCGACGTGCTCGTGTCCCGCCAGGTCACCGACGAGGTCACGAAGTCGCTGTGCGGCAACGGATCCTCGCTCTCGTACGAGGTCTACGACGGTGCCGACCACCGCGGCGTGCTCGAGGCCGCCCACGACGACGTGCGCTCGTTCGTCGAGAAGGTGAGCTCCGGCGAGGCGCCGGCGGCGGTCTGCAGCTGACGGGCGTGCCGTCGACTCACGCGACGGTGCCGGTGTAGACGTTCATCGAGTCGCCGCGGAGGAAGCCGACCAGTGTCAGGCCCGCCTCCGCGGCGAGATCGACCGCGAGCGACGACGGGGCCGACACCGCGCCGAGCGCCGGCACCCCCGCCATCACGGCCTTCTGTACCAGCTCGAAGGACGCCCGGCCGCTGACGACGAGCACACTGTCCGACAACGGGATCCGGTTCTCGGTCAGTGCCCAGCCGAGCACCTTGTCGACCGCGTTGTGCCGGCCCACGTCCTCCCGCAGCGCCCGCAGAGTGCCGTCGGGGGTGAACAGCGCTGCCGCGTGCAGGCCCCCGGTGCTCTGGAAAACCTTCTGCCGCTGCCGCATCCGGGGAGGCATGCCGACCAGGGCGCGGGCGGAGATCGTGAAGCCGTCGGTCAGGGGGAACCGGGTACGGGTGCGCACCTGATCGAGGGACTCCTTCCCGCACACTCCGCACGCGGAACTCGTGACGAAGTTACGTGCGCCCGCCCCGTCCGGCACCGCGACGCCGGGCGCGAGCTGCACGTCGAGCACGTTGTACGTGTTGGCGCCGGTGTCGTCGACCCCGTCGCAGTAGCGCACCACGGCGACGTCCTCTCGGCCGCCGATGATGCCCTCCGCGAGCAGGAAGCCGTGGGTGAGTTCCACGTCGTGTCCCGGGGTCCGCATGGTCACCGTGAGGGCGCGGCCGTCCAGGCGGATCTCGAGCGGTTCCTCCACCGCGAGGCTGTCCGGCCGGCGTGCCTGCCCGTCCGCGGTGATCCGCAGGACGGCCCGGCGGGTGGTGACTCGTCCCATCAGTCGGTCCCGGCCGGTTCGAGCCGCACGACAACGGCTTCGGAGACCGCGGTGTCGGGCTTCGCGGGCATGTTGTCGGTGCCGTAGCTGCGGATCGGCAGGTGGTAGAGGAACGCGGCCTCCTTGCTGGTGCGGCCGGAGGTGTAGAAGACGGCGTGGTCCGGGGTGGTGCCGTTCTCGCAGGACTCCGCGGGTTTGCGATGGCCGGGGGTCTCGGGCCGTGCACTGCCCGGGCAGTCGATGCCGTGACGCTGGTTCGGACGCGGCAGCGTCGCGGCGGTGCGGGCGACGCCCATCCGTTCGCAGGCGTGCTTCAGTGACACCAGGACCGCCGGGACGCCGGCGGCATGGTCCTTCGGCTCGGTGAGGTCGAGGTCGGATTCCACGATGTCGTGCAGCGAACCGTGTCGCGTCATGTGTCCATCCTCACCCGCGGGAGATGCGTATACCGGTTCGAACGCTACCGGGCGTGGCCGAGCGGGCGCTGGGCGGTCGCGGTTCCCGAGGGCGAGCCGCCGTTACACGAAGTTCACCGGCGACTCCCACGCTCATTACACAGCAGGTTCACTCTCAGGTGACGGTGATTAACAACATAAGACAGTCACCGCGACACGTACGAGGGGCGATCCCTCGGGACTGAACAAGGTGGACACCTATGGAAGAGGCAATTGCTGCCGCCGACACCGCCTGGATTCTCGCGGCCTTCACGGCGGTCTCGCTGATGGTTCCCGGGCTCGCGCTGTTCTACGGCGGCATGGTGAGCGTCCGCAGCACGCTCAACATGATCATGATGACATTTGCAGGATTCGCGCTGGTCGGAGTCCTGTGGGTGTTGTTCGGCTACTCGGCCGTGCTCGGAAACTCGCTCGGCGGTGCCGGACTGCTCGGCAACCCCCTCGAGTATCTCGGGCTCGGCCAGCTGCTCGAGGCGCCGGCCGAACCGGGACTGCCCCCGGCCCTGATAGCAGGATTCCAGCTGCTGTTCGCAGGCATCACCGTCGCGCTCGTGTGTGGCGCCCTCGCCGACCGCATGAAGTTCTCGGCCTGGATGGTGTTCGCCGGGCTGTGGGCGGTGCTGGTGTACTTCCCCGTCGCGCACTGGGTGTTCGCGTTCGACTCGGAGGACGGGTCGATCGTCGGCGGTTGGATCGCCAACACCCTCGGTGCGGTCGACTTCGCCGGCGGCACCGCCGTGCACATCAACGCCGGCATCGCGGCGCTCGCCGTGATCCTCGTCCTCGGCAAGCGCCGCTCGTTCCTCAATCCGCCTCGGCCGCACAGTCTTCCGCTGACCGTTCTCGGCGCCGGCATTCTGTTCTTCGGCTGGTTCGGCTTCAACGGTGGTTCCGCGCTCGCCGCGAACAACAGTGCCTCCGTCGTGGTGCTCAACACCCTCGCCGCGGCGTGCGCCGGCATCTGTGGCTGGCTGATCGTCGAGAAGCTGCGGGAGGGCCACGCCACCACCCTCGGTGCGGCGTCCGGCCTCATCGCCGCCCTCGTCGCTATCACCCCGGCCTGCGGTGCGGTCTCGCCGATCGGTGCGCTCGTCGTCGGTGCCCTGGCCGGCGCGCTGTGCTGCTTCGCGATCTCGCTGAAGTTCCGCCTGGGCTACGACGACGCGCTCGACGTCGTGGGCATCCACCTCGTCGGCGGCGTCCTGGGCACGATTCTCATCGGATTGCTGGCCGTACCGGCGGCGCCGAGCGGTGCGACCGGGCTCTTCTACGGCGGCGGATTCGGCCTGCTGGGCACCCAGACCGTCGCCGTGCTCGCGGTGCTGACCTATTCCTTCGCGGTCACCTGGATCATCGCCAAGGGTCTCGACCTGGCCATGGGCCTGCGCGTCGACCCGGAGACCGAATACGAAGGCCTCGACGTCGTCGTGCACGGCGAAACTGCGTACGTCCTCGACGCGGTGGGATTCTCCGGCACGTCCCGCCCGGAGGCGGCGTCAGTGGCCGAGGCCGCGACGGTCCTCACGTCGAAGGCCGCCGCCGAGAAGATCTGAGCGAAAGAGCCGGCCGAGCGAGGCCCCCGCTCCGGCGGGGGTCTCGTCGGCGTGAGCGGGAGGTTCTCCCGACGAGCGGGCGGTGGTGGCGGTCGGCACCCGCGAAACGCCGCGACCTCCTCCCGCTCGCCGTTCTCCCGATCGCCGCGGCGGTCAGTCCTGGTGTTTGTCGGGATACGCGGTGACGGCGAGGAACCGGATCGGCAGGGTGACGAGTTCGTTCGGTCCGTGGATGCCCTCACCGTCGAGCAGCAGGGCGTCGCCCGGCTGGAGCCGGTACTCGGATTCGCCATGCCCGTAGACCATCTCGCCCTCGAGCATGTAGAGCAGCTCGGTTCCCGGGTGCTGGAACAGGGGGAAGACCTCGCTCGCGTCGGTGAGCGTCACCAGTACCGGCTCGAGCCGCTTGTGCTGACCCCGCAGCGTGCCGAGGAGTTCGTAGTGGTGCCCGACGCGGGTACCGCGGCCGACGATCTCCGCGCCCTGCCCGGCCTTGACGAACACCGCCTCGCGTTGCGCGTCGGCGCCCCGGAACAGCGACGTCACCGGGACGTCGAGACCTGCCGCCAGGCGAGCGAGAGTCGACAGGCTGCACGATGTCTGGGCATTCTCGATCTTCGACAGCATCGCCTTGGAGATGCCCACCTTCGCGGCCATGTCGCCCACGGAGAGCCCGCTGGCGATCCGCAGCTTGCGGACCTCGCGGGCGATGGCGCGTTCCAGGTCCACCCCGGTCGGGGTGTCGCGCGGGACCTCCCGGCCCGGCGCGTCGTGCAGTACGGGACGCTCGGGGCTGCTCATGTCCTCACTGTACGTGTTGTTTCCCGACAGTGGACGGTCGTGCGGGGGCGCACATGCGAAAGCGAGCGAATGTGCCTTGCCGTCGGACAGGCCGACAGCAAGGCACATTCGCTCGGTGGGAGGCGGGAGCGGCTCAGAAGCCTCGGCCGGGAATCCAGTCGGTGCCGGCCAGCGGCACGCGCGCCATGGCGGCCGACTCGAGCGTCAGGGCCACCAGGTCCTGGGGCTCGAGGTTGCGCAGGTGGGACTTGCCGCAGGCACGCGCGATGGTCTGTGCCTCCATGGTGAGCACGCGCAGGTAGTTCGCGAGTCGTCGGCCGCCCTCGACCGGATCGAACCGGGCCTGCAGCTCCGGATCCTGCGTGGTGATGCCCGCCGGGTCCTTGCCGTCCTGGAAGTCGTCGTAGAACCCGGCGGCGGAGCCGAGTTTCTCGTATTCCGAATGGAATCGGGGGTCGTTGTCGCCCAACGCGATCAACGCGGCGGTGCCGATCGCGACGGCGTCCGCGCCGAGGGCCATGGCCTTGGCGACGTCCGCACCCGAGCGGATGCCGCCGGAGACGACGAGCTGCACGCCGCCCGGGGTGCGGTGCATCCCCAGCTCCTGCAGCGCTTGCACGGCCTGCGGGATCGCGGCGAGCGTCGGGATCCCGACGTGTTCGATGAACACGTCCTGCGTGGCCGCCGTGCCGCCCTGCATGCCGTCGACGACGACGACGTCGGCGCCGGCCTTCACGGCGAGCTTGACGTCGTAGTAGGTCCGGGTCGCGCCCACCTTCACATAGATCGGCTTCTCCCACCCGGTGATCTCCCGCAGCTCGATGATCTTGATCGCGAGGTCGTCCGGACCGGTCCAGTCGGGGTGCCGGCACGCGCTGCGCTGATCGATCCCGACCGGCAGGGTGCGCATTCCGGCGACGCGCTCGGTGATCTTCTGACCGAGCAGCATGCCGCCGCCCCCGGGCTTGGCTCCCTGGCCGAGGACGACCTCGATCGCATCGGCCTTGCGAAGGTCGTCGGGGTTCATCCCGTAGCGCGACGGCAGGTACTGGTAGACGAGGTGCTTGGACTGGCCGCGTTCCTCCGGCGTCATCCCACCGTCGCCGGTGGTGGTGGAGGTGCCGACCTCGCTCGCGCCGCGCCCGAGCGCCTCCTTCGCCCGGCCGGACAGCGCCCCGAAGCTCATCCCGGCGATGGTCACCGGGATGTCCAGGTGCAGTGGGTACTTCGCGTGCCGGTCGCCGAGGACCACGTCGGTCTCACACTTCTCGCGATAACCCTCGAGGGGGTATCGCGACATCGACGCGCCGAGGAACAGCAGGTCGTCGAAGTGCGGAAGCTTGCGCTTGGCGCCCCATCCACGGATGTCGTAGATGCCGGTGTCGGCGGCACGCTGGATCTCGTGGATGACGTTGCGGTCGAAGGTGGCCGACTCACGAAGTCCGGGCTGGAAGGTCATGGGAGTCTCCTGAATACGGTGCGATCAGTACGCCGAGGCGTTGTCGACGTGGAAGTGGTAGAGCCCGCGGGCCGAGCCGTAGCGGGTGAACTCGGCCGGGTCGGCGTCGAAGCCGGCCGCCCGGAGGAGGTCGCGCAGTTCCTCGAGGTGCTCGGGCCGCATCTCCTTCTTCACGCAGTCCGCGCCGAGGGAGGCGACGGTGCCGCGCACGTAGATGCGTGTCTCGTACAACGAATCTCCGAGGGCCTCACCGGCATCGCCGAGGACGACGAGCCGCCCGGCCTGTCCCATGAAGGCGCTCATGTGGCCGATGCTGCCGCCGACGACGATGTCCACGCCCTTCATGGAGATGCCGCAGCGGGCGGCGGCGTTGCCCTCGATCACCAGCAACCCGCCGTGGGCCGTGGCGCCGGCGGACTGGGAGGCGTTCCCGGTGACGCGCACCGTGCCCGACATCATGTTCTCGGCGACGCCGACCCCGGCGTTGCCCGCCACGGTGACGGTCGCGTGCTTGTTCATTCCGGCGGCGTAGTAGCCGACGTGGCCTTCGATGCGCACGTCGATCGGCCGGTCGAGCCCGCACGCGAGGGCGTGCTTGCCCTGGGGATTGGTGACGGTCACCGACGCGGGCGCCTCGGTGGCCTGCAGTGCGGCGTTCAGTTCGCGCGTGGTGGTGACGTCGAGGTCGTACGTCGTGGTGGCGGCAGGGGTCTCGGCAGGCAGGGTTTCGGCAGGCAGGGTTTCGGCAGGCATGGTCGTCTCCGGCGTCGAAGCGGTGGGGGAAGCGTCGGTACTGGTCAGCGGTGCCATACGTAGACCCGCTCCGGCTCGGGTTCGAAGATGTGGGCGTCCGCGATGCCGGGCAGACCGGCGAGGGCCCGGAACTCGGAGGCCATCGCGACGTACGCGTCGGTCTCGGCGACGATCGCGGGCTTGCACGCGATCGGATCACGCACGACGGCGAAGGAGTCGGACGTCGACACGAGCAGGGTGTAGAACCCGTCGAAGCGGTCTCCGAGCAGCCGCAGGGCCTTCTCGAGGTCGGCGCCTTCGGCGAGGTGCTTGGCGACGAATCGCGCCCCGACCTCGGTGTCGTTCGCGCTGTCGAACGCCACCCCCTCGGCCTCGAGTTCCCGCTTGACCGACAGGTGGTTGGAGAACGAGCCGTTGTGCACCAGGCACTGATCCGGGCCGACGGCGAACGGGTGCGAACCGGCGGCGGTGACGGCCGATTCGGTGGCCATGCGGGTGTGGCCGACGCCCTGCCATCCGGAGGCGACGGGGATCCCGAAGCGCTCGGCCAGCGCCACCGGGTCACCCATGCCCTTGAGGACGGTGACGTCGTCGCCGAAGCCGATGAGCGTGGCGCCGGGATCGACAGCGCGGACTGTGTCGGCGAGCAGCTGCGCCGGAACCGGCGCGTGCAGCACCGTGGTGGGTGCCAGGTCGATGCCGGTCACGCTCACCCCGAGTGCGGCACCCACGGTGGCGGCGAGGTCCGGGGCGGCGCCGAGCAGGGACACCGAGGTGTGGCCGGCGGGGGAGAAGGTGGGGTCGCCGTAGAGGGCGACCCCGGCCGAATCCGGCCCCCGGTCGACCATCTGGCCGAGCATGCCGGTCAGCAGGCTGCCCAGGCGGGGGGCGAGGGCGGCGTCACGCAGGTGAAGCCCGACGATTCCGCACATGGGTCGTCTCTCCTTTTCGATCGTCGTTCGCGGTGACCCGAACGGGTCAGAAGGCGGTCAGGTAGCTGTCGATCTCCCACGCGGTCACGGTGTTGTGCCAGTGGAAGAACTCCTCGCGCTTGAGGGCGGCGAAGTACTCGGCGACACCCGGGCCGGCGGCATCGAGGGCGCCGGTCACGACGGGGTCGGCGGTGAGGGCGTCCATCGCGTGCAGCAGGGTCATCGGCAGCGTCTCCGGATTCGGAGTGCCGCCGGGTGCACCGGGATCGAGCCTGCGGTCGATGCCGTCGAGGCCCGCCGCGACGGCTGCGGCGGCAGCGAGGTAGGGGTTGGCCGAGCCGTCCCCACCGCGCAGCTCGACGCGGTTGCCGTCCGGAACACGCAGGTAGTGGGTGCGGTCGTTGCCGCCGTAGGTGGCGTGCCGCGGCGACCACGTCGCGCCGGAGCTGGTGGCGGTGGCTCCGGTCCGCTTGTAGGAGTTGACGGTCGGGGCGATCACACCCTGCAGGGCGCAGGCATGGTCGAGGATGCCGGCGATGAACGCGTACGCGGTCTCGGACAGCCCGAGTCCGCGGGGATCGTCGGCATCGGGGAACGCGGCCCCGTCCGCCCGCCACAGCGACAGGTGCATGTGCATGCCCGAGCCGGTGCGGTCGGCGAACGGCTTGGGCATGAAGGTCGCGGTCATGCCGCGTTGCTCGGCGAGCACCGAGATCAGGTAGCGCAGCGTGACCACGCGGTCGGCGGTGGTCATCGCGTCGGCGTAGTGGAAGTTCTGCTCGAACTGTCCGTTGCCGTCCTCGTGGTCGTTGGCGTAGTTGCCCCAGCCGAGGGAGTTCATCGCCGCGGAGATCGAGGTCAGGTGTTCGTACATGCGGGTGACGTCCCGGGCGTCGTAGCAGGGCTGCCGCGAGGTGTCGAGCACGTCGGCGGTGCGCAGCGTCCCGTCCTCGTCCCGCCGGACGAGGAAGTACTCGATCTCGGCGCCGACTTTGACGGAGAGGCCACGCTCGGCGGCCTTGCCCAGGACCTGCTTCAGGATCACCCGCGGGGCATAGGGCCAGGGCGTGCCCTCGACGTGGGGGTCGCAGTGCACCAGCGCGAGGCCCGGACGCACGAACGGGATCGGCGTGAAGGAGGTGGGGTCGGGGAGTGCGACGAGGTCGGGATCCTTCGGGACCTGCCCCATCGCTCCGGCGGCGTAGCCGGCGAAACCGACCCCGTCGGACTGGAGCTCGTCGACCGCCTCGACCGGGACGAGCTTGGCGCAGGGCTTTCCGGCGAGGTTGGTGAACACCGCGAGGATGAAGCGGGTGTCGGTGGCGCGGGCGAGAGTGGCGAGATCGGCGACGGGGGCGTCCGTGGAGGGCAGACGCATCACGGGGAGGTCGGTGGCTTCGAGCGTCATGGGTACTCCTGAGGTCCGGCTGCGAAGTTTCATATGGTGAATCGCTGTCGAATGAAATGAAACATAGCATGCATGACGACCGTGTTACGTGGTCGTGAGTTTGTGGTGACGGTCCGGCCCGGCCCGCCGAATCGCGAATTTCCCTCGGGCCGAGAGGATTCGGTTACACGCGTTAACGCGACGGTAACCGCCCGGGGTGTTTCATCTCATTACTGTCTGTTTCACGTCAGCGATCGACGTTCTTCTCACCCCGCCGGTGCAACCGGCCTCGATCCTCAGGAGCCTCCATGGCAGAGACCACCACCGTCCCCGCGTTCCGCGTCACCGCCGACTTCTGGAAGAGCCTGCCCCAGATGTCCACCGACGAATTCCCGGGCACCGAAGGCTTCATCGACGACGTCTACCCCAACCCCGAGGGGTCGGAGATGGCCGCCGGATACTTCAAGCTCGAGCACACCGACGCCCCCCTGGACTACCTGTACGAATACGACGAGATGAAGGTCGTCCTCGAAGGCGAGTTCCGCCTCGAGAACCTCGACACCGGCCAGGTCGCGATCGCCCGCGCCAAGGACGCGATCTTCTTCCCCAAGGGCTCACGCATCCGCTTCACCACGCCCGACGGTGCGCTGGCGTTCTACGTCGGCCAGCGCACGTTCGCGCCGTGAGGACCCGGACATGAGTGTCTGTACGGAGACGACCAGCGTCCCGCGCTGGGACGAGGAGCGCGTCGTCGCCGACGGCGGCAGGGCGGTCACCGTCCTGTCGTTCGGCGACGCCGCCACCGACCACGCCCGCCGCCTGGTGACCTCTTTCGAAGGCCGGCGGGTGAGCTGGCTACGGGCGCCCGCCACCTGGGGCGACGCGGCCGCGGAGGTCCTGCAGCGACAGCTCTCCGCGGCCCGCGTCGGCTGGCGGCTCGTCCTGGTGGGCGACGAGGCCGCCGTCCTCGCCGCCCGGGCCGTGGCCGTCGCCGCGGGGGCGCTCGACGACGAGATCCTGCCCGAGGTGCTGACCACGGACACCCGCACGGTGTACTGCGCGCACTGCCGGCACACCCACGACACCGCCGCCGCGATCGGGCAGACGAGCACGTGCCCGGGTTGCGCGGCGACCCTCGTGGTCTACCACCATGTTTCGCGCCACCACGGCGCATATCTCGGCTACCAGCTCGACGCGGAGGAATGCTGATGACACTCGTATCCGATTCCGGAGCGGCCGTCCGGCGCAACGACGCGATCCTGACCCTCGCCGTCGCCGAGGTGACCACCGTCGCCACCGGTGTGCGGCACGTGCGGTTCGTCGACCCCACCGGTGCGCCACTGCCGTCGTTCACCCCGGGCAGCCACGTAGTGCTCTCCTGCGGCCCCCACGACGACGGCCGGCCCCGCCGCAATTCCTACTCCCTGACCGGTCCGGAGCTCGAACCGCAGAGCTACTCGATCTCCGTGCGGCTCGACGAGACCGGCCGGGGCGGCTCCCGCTGGGTCCACAATCTCGAGGTCGGCGACGTCGTGGAGGTCAGCAGACCCCGAAGTGCCTTCGCGCCGGTCCTCACCGCGCGCCATCACCTGCTCGTGGCCGGCGGCATCGGCGTCACACCCATCCTCTCGCACGCCCGCGCCGCCGCGCAGTGGGGCCGCTCCTTCGAGGTCCACTACACCTTCCGCGAGGGCGACGGCCCGCACCTCGGCGAGCTGCGCCAACTGTGCGGCGACCGCCTGCACACCTACCACACACCCGGGCAGTTCTGGGCCGCGCTCGGCCCGGCCCTGCTCGATCAGCCGCTCGGCACGCACCTGTACGTGTGCGGGCCCGCCGGTCTCATCGACGAACTCACCGCCCGCGCCCGCGGGGCGGGGTGGCCCGACGCCCGCATCCACTACGAGCACTTCGGTGTCGGCGACCTCGACCCCGGAGCGCCGTTCACCGCGCATCTGAACCGCACCGGGATCGACATCGTAGTGAACTCCGGCGTGAGCCTGCTCGACGCGCTCGAAACGAACGGGGTTGCGGTGCCGAACCTGTGCCGGCAGGGAGTGTGCGGCGAATGCCGGATCCCGGTGACCGGCGGCGCGATCGAGCACCGCGACCTCTACCTGACCGACGCGGAGAAGCTCGCCGGCGACTGCGTGATGCCCTGCGTCTCCCGCGCCGGCGGCGACCGATTGGAGCTGGACCTGTGACTGCCGCAACCGGATTCGAGGTACTCCCGGAACACGTCGCGCGGTTCCCGTTTCCGTTCCCCCGCGACACCTACCGCTACAGCACCAATGTCGAACCCGCCGAGACCCCCGCCGACACGGCCGCCGGCGGATGGGGTGAGCATCCGGTCGACGTGGACGGCTTCCTCCTCGACGAACTCGCCGAACGACGGCGCGTGCTCGCCACCGACCCGGGCCGCTTCCAGGCACTCGGGCACATGGAGGTCGCCCAGTGGGACGCGATGCTCACCCTGATGACGATGCTGGCCGAGGCGTACCCGCAGACCTTCGCGCTCGACCGCGACGGCACCGCCCGGCGGTGGAGCAACCGCGCCCTCGACCTCGAGCACGTGTTCGTCTACGGGCAGTCCGCCACCCTGCCCGAGCCACCCCTGCTGTACATCGGCCGGCAGATCCAGGAGGACGTCGTGTTGCTGGACCAGCGCGACGGTGCCCTGTGGGGCGACGCGGGCCTGGTGACGTTCGCGGCGGACTGGTCGCTGCGTTTCGACGTCGGGATGAGCTTCCTGCAGATCCACGGTCCCGTGCCCCGCATCCATACCGAGGGGGTGATCACCCGCGCCCAGTCCTTCCTCATGGGACTGCAACCCGGGCAACGGTACCGGCGCACCAACTGGACTTTGACCGTGGACCGCCGGCTCGACACGGCCACCGAGACGTATCCCGAGTGGGGACGTGACCGGCGCCTGCTCGCCGAGGGGCCTCTCGAGGACGTCGGCCGTCGCCTGCACCTGCGGGTCGAGGTGCAGCACCTGATCCGGCTCGGCGCGTCCGGCGCGATCATGTTCCTCGTCCGCACCTACCTGCTGCCCTTCGAGGAGGTCGCGCTGGTGCCGGAATGGGCCGACCGGCTCTACCGGGTCCTCGAGGAACTGCCCGGGGACATGGCCGACTACAAGGGCCTCACCCGCACCCGCGAGCCGGGCCTGAAGTGGTTGCGCGAGTTCGGGGGTGTGCGGCCGTGAAGAACTCCGGTTTCGTCACCGGTGCGGTGCCCCCGCTCGATCCGAGTGGGCGCATCCATCTCATGTTCTGCCTCGGTGGCGGCGCCGACGCGCGGGCCGCGGTGACGGCCTGGGCGGCGGAGGCGCTCGCCGCCGGCCGCATCGCCACCGTGGTTCCGGATGCGAGCGCTGCGGAGGTGGCGCGTCTCGTGCGCGAGGCCCGCGCCGGTACCCGCGTGCTGATCGCCGGACCGCGGCGGGAAGCGATGGCGGCGACGGCTGCCGCGCGCGCCGCCGGCCTGCTGCCGTGCGAGACGACCACCTACGTCACGGCCGTCGACGGAGTACCGGTGTTCTGCCCGCACTGCGGCACGACCGGGTCCGTCGATGCCGGACCCGGGGATGTCGTCGCCTGCGGTTCGTGCGGCCTCGACCTCGAGATCCGCCCCCATCTGTCGGGGCACCACGGTGCCTATCTCGGCGCCGTGGCCTGACACCTACCGGAAAGGAACCCCTCGTGACCGCCTCCGTCGTCAGCGACCTGTCCTGTCTGCCGTGGCCCTTCCCCCAGGGCGACAGAGTGTTTCGTTACGCCGTCAATGTCGAACCGGCACCGCGCCGCACCGAGACCGCCGCCGGGGCCTGGGGCGAGCACATCGTCGACCTGGGCAAGAGCCACGACGATTACCTCGAGATGATGCGGTTGCGCCGTGCGATCCTCGAGGCCGACCCCGGGCGCGTGCAGATGCTGCCCCACATGACGCCGGCGTGCTGGGATCTGATGCTCTACTACATGCGCGACATGGCGGCCTCTTTCCCCGACGTCATGCACTTCGACGTCGAGAGCGACGGGTACCGCTGGCGCAACGATCTTCTCGGGATCGATCAGCGGTTCGTCCTCGGCGATCTGTCCACCCTGCCGGAACATCCACTGGTCTTCATCGGATGCCAGTTGCCCGACGACGTGCTGCTGGTGACCGAGCGCGACGGGCACCTGTGGTTCGACGCGGCGCTGGTCACGTCGTCCGCCGACTGGTCCGTCAAGTTCGACATCGGGATGAGCCTGCACGAGATCCACCGGCCCGTACCCGGCCTGACCTCGACCGGGGTGACCGACCGCGCCGAGCAGTTCATGCGCCGTCTCACCACGGAGCGGCCGTACCGGCGGGTGAACTGGACCTTCTCCGCGGTCGGCTCGCGGCGACGGGACACCAGCCTCGAGACGATGCCCGAATGGATGGACGACATGCCACGGCTGGTCGCCGACCGCGACTGGGGCCGCATCCAGCTGCGCATCGAACTCGAGCATCTGATCCGGTTGCCCATGACAGGGACAGTGGTGTTCAACATCCGCACCTACATGGCGCCGCTCGAGGAGATCGCGCAGGTCCCGGTGTGGGCCGAACAGCTCGCCGACATCGTGGAGGAGCTGCCCGGCGAGATCGCCGCGTACAAGGGCATCGACTCCTACCGCATGCCGGCGATGGCCTGGTTGCGGGAACGGGCACGCGCCCACGCGGCGTAGCACCGCACGACCGTCCCCGGCGGCCGGTACGGTGGCGAAGGAGAAGGCTCCGGCGAGGGGGAGGGGCGAGCGTGCGAGCTTGGAACGAACCGGTCGACGGCGGCATCGCCGTCCTGGGGGCGGGCCTGAGCGGCCTGTCCCTGGCGGCCCATCTCGCCACCGTCCCGGCGCGGCCGGGTCCGGTGGTGCTCGTCGACGACGGCGCCCGCGACATCCGAGAAGCCGGATGGGCGTTCTGGTCCCGCCGGCCCGGACTGCTCGACACCGCCGTCTCCGCGCGGTTCGCCCGGGTCCGGGTCCACGCGGGCGGGCGGTCCCGCACCCTCGGTCTCGGCCGGTACCGGTACGACGTCGTCCGTGGCGCCGATCTGGTGTCGGTGGTCGACGAGATCACGGACGCAGTCGACGACATCGGGCTCCGCACCGGCCGCGTGACGCGCGTGCACGACGGAGCCCGTCCGCGGGTCGGCCTGTCCGACGGGACGGAACTGCACCCCGAGTGGGTCTTCGACGGCCGCGGCCCCGGCAGCGCCGACCTGGGCGACGGGACGAGCCCCGATGCCTGGCTCGACTTCCGGGGGTGGCGGATCCGCACCGAAGCGCCCCTGTTCGATCCCGAGGTCCCCACCCTGTTCGACTTCCGCACCGATCAGGGCCGGGCCGCCTCCTTCGTGTACGTGCTGCCCACCGACGACCGTCGCGCCCTCGTCGAGCACACGAGTTTCGCGCACCCCGCCGCCGGTCCCGTCGGCGCCGCCGGCCACGACGGCGCACTCCGGGAGTACCTGGCGGCGGTGCTCGGCGCCGACGAGGGCACCTACGTCGTGGAGGCGGACGAGTCCGCGCGGCTCCCGTTGGCGTCGCAGCCACCGGCGCGGCGCCGCGGCAACATCGTGCGGATCGGCGCCGCGGGCGGGATGCTCAAGGGCAGCAGCGGATATGCCTATCAGCGGATCCAACGCGACAGTGAGGCGCTCGCTCGCTCGCTCGCCCGGCACGGACACCCTTTCGACGTGCGCCCGGCCGCGTCCCGGTTCGCCCGGTACGACCAGGGGCTGTTGCGGGCCGTCGTCGAGCGGCCCGCGGTGCTCGAGCGCGCGTTCGCGGGCCTGTTCGACCGGTCCTCCGCGGAGCCGATCCTGCGGTTCCTCGACGAGGAGTCGTCGTGGCGCGACGAGGCGGCGCTGTTCGCGTCGCTGCCAGCGGCTCCATTGCTCAGAGCGATGGCCGGTCGCTGACCGTCCGCGGCGGTTCCGGGGTACCGCGAACAGGGGATATGTGCGTCGCGGACCGGGTCGGCCGGGGTTCCACCCCCAGTTTCGTGGATCTTCGACAAATCTCACTTTCTGTTGGCATGAATTCCGGTGGCGTGGGGTACTCCCCGGTCCATGAGATCGACGAACCGAGATGCGGCCCCTCGCGGGGGTCTCGGCGCGTGGATCGAAGTGAGCGAAAGGTCGCAGACTTTCGTTTGGTCCGCTCGCACTGCGTGTGAGCCTGCTGTCAAGGAGAGCCCCGTGCCATTGTCACCCCACCCCCTCCGGCCGACCGTCGATGTCTGGAACTGGCAGATGCAGGGCTTGTGCCGCGGTGTCGACTCGTCGGTGTTCTTCTCGCCCGACGGTGAACGGGGCCGAGCGCGGTACCAGCGGGAGTCGAAGGCCAAGGAGATGTGCCATCGGTGCCCGGTCATCGAGCAGTGCCGTGAGCACGCGCTCACGATGGGCGAACCCTACGGGGTGTGGGGTGGGATGTCGGTCGCCGAGCGGGAGAAGTACGTGCAGTCCCGGAGACGAAAGATCGCGAGCTGATCCGGGTCTTCTTCCGGCACCGACATTTCGTCGGTGCCGGTTCACGTCTGCGGGTCCCCGGAGGACTCGGCACTGCCGCCCGCATGGGGTTCGGCCCGGGCGTGGAGTCCGACCAGACTGAGCACATGATGGGCGGTGGTGCCCGGTGGGGCCACCAGGGTGACTGCGGTGTGTTGCCTGGCCGCACGGTCCCGGGCCGTGGAGAGCAACGAGACCCCGGCGGAGCCGAGGTGGGTGACCTCGCTCAGATCCACTGTCACCGAGAGTGTTCCGCCGCGTGATGCCGTGTCGAGGTGTCCCTTCAAGATGGGGGCGGTGTCGATGTCGACATCTCCCCGCACCGAGAGGCGACCGGGTGTGGTCTCGTCGACGGCGAAGTCGCGCGGAGGATCGGGACGACCGACGATCGCGCCGTCGGTGAATTCGGTGACGACGCGGGCGCTGCGGGTGAGCCGGAACGTCACCGTCGCAGTCGTGCCCGTGTCGTCGCAGTCGATGCGGAGATCGTCGGCGAAGAGCCGGACCATCGTCAGCCCGCGGCCGCGCCTGCCCGGCAACCGGTGGGACTCCGGGGTTTTCGCCGGGTCCTTCCAGCGGCCCCGGTCCCGCACCCGGATCCGGAGACAGCCGTCGGCATCGAGAATGCCGCCGATCTCGACCGGGGTGTGCTCGGCGGCGGTGTCGGGATAGGCGTGCTCGACGACGTTGGACACGAGTTCGGAGACCACGTGCTCGACGGCCACGGTCCCCGCACGGTCGGCCCCGATGCGCACGAGCCAGTGCCGCAGCGCCGCCCGCGCGGCCTTCGGCGCCTCCCGGTCGGCGCGCAGGTGAAGATGCAGGGGATCCGGCATCACCGTCCGCTGAGCGGCGACGATGGTCACGTCGTCGCTGTATCCGGTTTCCCGGAGCAGGAATTCGAGGATTTCCCCGCACACCCGATCCACCGTCCGGGCGCGCGTGTCCGGGATCGGGAACGAGCGGCCGGTCACGCTCAGGGCTGCCCGCTCCGCGAGTTCGGCGGTGCTCACCGGGGGCGGCCGGCCGGGACGCTCGATCAACCCGTCCGTGTACAGCAGCACGACGTCGCCGGTAGCAAGGATGTCGGTGGCGACGGGGAACGTCGAGCCGGTGCCGATCGGCGTCGCGCCCGAGGGGGACAGGTAGCGCACCGCCCCCGCCGGGCTCGCCACCAGCGGCGGGGGATGCCCGCCGGTGCAGTAGCAGACTCGGCCGGTGGCGGTGTCGAGCACGACGACACAGACCGTCGCGGTGCGGGCGCCGGGGACGTGCGCCGAGAAGGCGTCGAGAGTCGACAGGGCGCCGGTGACGTCTGCACCCGCGAGGATCTGCTGGCGCAGCACCGCCCGGAGTTGTCCCATCACGGCGGCGGCCTCGACGCCGTGCCCGACGACGTCCCCGGTGATGAGCGCGAGCTCGCCGTTCGGGAGGGCCAGCGCGTCGAACCAGTCGCCGCCGGCGGCCGTGTCCTCCGCGGCGACCAGGTAGGCCGCCGCCACCTCGGCTCCCGGCACGACCGGAACGGACGGCGCCAGCAGGGCGTGCTGCATCACCGTCACCGCGTCGCGGGCCTGCTCGTACTTCTCCGACATCAGCTGGGCCCGGGCCTCGACGACGTGCCTGGCCAGGACGCTCTCGGTCACGTCGGAGGCGAAGAAGAGCAGCCCGGCGACGCCGCAGCCGGGGTCGCGGCAGGGAGCGATGGTGAAGTCGAAGTAGCGCTCGCGCACTACCCCGCTACCGTCGGTGTCGATCTGCATGCACCATTCCTTGGCGGTCTCGGCGACGCCGGTCGCCGCCACCCGGTCGAGCAGCTCGAAGAACTGCTGACCCTCGAGTTCGGGGACGACCTCGCGCACCGGCCGGCCGAGGAGATCGTCCCGGCCGAGGAGGGCACGGTAGGCGGCATTGGTCGCGACGTACACATGATCGTGTCCCTGCCACGCCCCGAGAGCGAACGGCAGCGCCTCGAACACGCGGAGAACCGTGTCCGGCTCTCCGGTGGCCGAGAACAGGTCCTCGTCGTCCGGCATGACGTGTACCTTCTCCGGTCCCCGCGGTGCAGCGTCACCTTCAGTTCTATACCCCGCCGGGGCTTCGGTACAGCGGCGTGCCCGCCGGTGCGGTTCGTCAGCGCATCTCTCCGGCGCCGACGTACGGGTTCAGGCTGGCGAGCGGTTTGCCTTCGGCGAAACGCGAATACCGGAAGTCGGTGCCGTCGACGGCGGGGTCGCTGCTGATGCCGTCGAGCAGGAGGTCGGCGGCGAGCCGGCCGACGGCAGGGGAGATCTTGTAACCGTGGCCGCTGAAGCCCACGAGCAGGAACAGTCCCGGCGCCGGGGACGGGCCGATGATCGGGTTGTAGTCGGGTGTGGTGTCGTAGCATCCCGCATACGACGAGGCGAGTCGCGGATCGGGCATGACGGGCAGCAGCCGGTCGAGCTTCGCGACGGCGGATTCCACGAACGGGTCGTCGGCGCGATTGACGTAGTCGTCCGGGTCCGCCCATTCCGGCGCGGAGTGGTCGCTGTTGCCCACCAGCAGGTCCCCGTTGGGCTCGCGGCGGATGTACTGGAGATTCACCAGGTCGGAGAAGGTGGGTATGTCGGGAGTGGGTTCGCCCTGGTCGACGAGCAGCAGTTGTTCCCGCTGGGCCCGGATCGGGAGGTCCACGCCGGCGGTCGCGCCGAGTGCCGGTGACCACACGCCGGTCGCGAGCACGACGGTGCCCGCGTGGATTTCGGAGCCGTCCGCGAGCTGCACCCCGTAGACCTCGCCGCCCTCGCGCTGCAGGAGGGAGGCGACGGGGGTGCTCTGGCGCACTCGCACGCCGAGGCTTCGGGCGCGGGTGCCGTAGGCCATTCCGGTCATGTAGGCGTCGCCGTGGCCGCCGAGGGGCTCGTACGCGAAGGCCGCGAAGGGATCGAGGGCGATCCCCGGTAGCAGGCGGCGGACCTCGTCGGCGTCGATCGTCTCGACGGGCACTCCGAGAGCGCGGTGCATCTCGACGTTGGCGGCGAGCGGGGCGGTGTTCTCAGGCCCGACGCCGACGACGTATCCGGTCTGCCGGAAGCCGATGTCGGCGCCGAAGATCTCCTCGGCTTCGGAGAACACCTGCACGCCGTGCCAGGCCATCGCGGCCAGCGACGGAACGCCGTAGTGGCAGCGGACGATGCCGCTGGACTTGCCGGTCATGCCGGAGCACATCGTCCCGCGTTCCAGCACCAGGACGTCCGTTTCGCCGCGCTCGGCGAGAGACCAGGCCGCAGCCAGGCCCTCGAGTCCGCCGCCGACGATGACGATGTTCGCGGTTTCGGTCATCGTGTTTCCTCACAGCTCGCACTTCGGTGGTTTCTTACAGAGAAACATTGTTGCATCAAATGAAACCCCGGTCACCCGCTCGGTGTGACAACGACGTAAAACCTGCTGTGCGGCAACGATGCTCCTTCGAGGCCGGTAGCCTCGTCCGCATGACCCCTGTCGTCCGCCCGGTCACCAGACGGGACATACCGGTCTTCGCCCGCACCCTCGCCGACGCGTTCTTCGACGATCCGGTGATGATGTGGATGTGGCCCGACGACGAGCGCCGGCGCCGAGGTCTGCCCCGCATGTTCGCCGTCGAGGCGAGACATCACCTGCTGTCGCACGGCGGACTCGAGATCGCCGAGGGGTCGGACGGGTCCGCCGGGGGCGCGACCATGTGGGCGCCGCCGGGTCGCTGGAAAGCCACGGGGTGGCGGTCCGTGCTGGTCGCGGCGGGGATGATCCGTGCGCTCGGGAGCCGGGCCCGCGTCGGCGCCGAGGTCGACGGCGCGCTCGACGAGGCGCACCCGGCCGAGCCGCACTGGTACCTCTCCGCCATCGGAACCGGAAATGCCGCGCGTGGTGGGGGTTTCGGAAAGGCGCTGCTGCGTTCGCGGCTGGACCGCTGTGACGCAGACGGGATGCCCGCGTATCTCGAGTCGAGCAAGGAGAAGAACATCTCCTACTACGAGCGGTTCGGGTTCCGGGTCACCGGCGAGATCGCCGTCCCGAACGGTGGGCCGACCCTGTGGAAGATGTGGCGCGAACCCGTGACGCCGTGACCCGGCGGATCCCTTGATATGCAAGCAGTCGCTTGCATATAGTCGGTGTCTGTGAGTGATGTCTCGCGGATCGCCGCAGGACCGAGCGGCGCATGCGAAGCCCCGGCCCGGCTCGGGGGTACGAGGTGAGCGCGCCCCTCGAGCGTCCGAACGCGGTGGATGGTCACGGCCGTAAGACCGGCGAATGGGTGGAGCCCGACCCGCACGGCGGGCTGGTGGCGGGTACTTACGTCGACGGCGAGCGTCACGGGACGTGGCGGCACTTCTCCGCCGGTGGGGCGCTACGTTCCGAGGGTGGTTACGACCGCGGCGTCCTGCACGGTCCCTGGACCTGGTACCGCGCCACCGGCGGTCTGCTGCAGCGCGGTGCATTCGCCCACGGTGACAAGCACGGCCACTGGGAACGCTGGACGGCGGCGGGGACACTCGTCGACAGCGGACACTGGGAGCACGGCAGGAAGACCGGCGAGTGGACTTACTACGACACCGACGGGAGTATCAGGAAGACGACCACCCACCGGCCGAGGCCGCCGCGCGGGTGACCGCCCGGATGGCTCTCGGGAAGGAAGAAGACGATGGACCGGCAGGAGGTCGACCGTGGGTCCGGTGCACATGCGGCGCCGGCGAGGACGCAGACCGCAGTGCCGGTCGGCAGGGGCATTCGCCGTCCGAAACGGCAGTGCCGGCTCCCCGGTGACACCCCCGGCGCGCACTACCCTCGGGCACCATGACCGCATTCGACGACCTCGACGACTATCTGGCTCTCCCGCGCGTCACCACGCTCGCGCTGTCGCCGGACGGGAACCGTGTCGTGATCGCCCAGTCCACCCCGGACGAGGAGGGGACGGGGTACGTCGGGGCGTTGTGGGAGGTGGACCCGCACGGACAGGAGCCCGCCCGGCGGCTCACGTGGGGCGCGAAGGGCGAGTCGGGCCCCGTCTTCACCGCCACCGGTGACCTGCTGTTCACCGCCGCCCGGGCCGACGGGACGGACAGCGACGGCGCGCCGGCCGCACTGTGGCGGCTGCCGGCAGCCGGTGGCGAAGCGCAGCGCGTGGTCTCCCGCAAGGGCGGGGTACGCGCAGTGCACGCGGCGCGGGGCGCCGACCGGATCGTGGTGACGGCGGACGTGCTCGGCCGCACCGACGGCGACGACCAACGGATCCGGGACGCCCGCAAGAAGCACAAGATCTCCGCCGTGTTGCACACCGGATACCCGATCCGGCACTGGGATCACGACCTCGGGCCGGCCGAGCCGCACCTGCTCGCCCTCGCGGACGGCCCCGACGCGCCGCTGTCGGACCTGACCCCGGGACCCGGGGGCGCCCTGCGCGAGGCCACCCTCGACCTCGCCCCGGACGGCACGTTCGCCGTCACCACCTGGTCGGTGCCCGGACCACTCGCATCCCGCCGCACCACCCTGGTGCGCATCGACACCGACACCGGACTGCGCACGGTCCTCGTCGACGACGAGACCGCCGACGTGTTCGCTCCCGCGATCTCACCGGACGGCACCCGGGTCGCGTTCCTGCACGAGACGCACTCCGACCCCGAGACCGCGCCGAGAATCACGCTGCGGCTGTTCGATCTTCGTTCGGGGGACACGACGCTCCTGGTGCCCGGGTGGGACCGGTGGCCGACGTCCGTCGTCTGGCGTCCCGACTCCGGGGCGCTGCTCGTGACCGCCGACGAACACGGCCGCGCGCCGATCTTCCAGGTCGCGTTGTGGGCCGACGTCCCCACCCCGTTGACCACCGACCCGGCCGCCTACACCGACCTGCACGTCGCACCCGACGGAACGTGCGTCTACGCCCTGCGCGCGGCCTACGACGCCCCGCCGCACCCGGTGCGGATCCCGCTGGACGGCTCCGGCGCCGTCACCGCTCTGCGCGCTCCCGCCGAGCTACCGGACCTCCCCGGCCGTCTCACGGAACTGACCACCGCCGCCGACGACGGCACCCCGCTGCGGGCCTGGCTGGCCCTGCCGGCCACCGCCGATCCCGACGCCCCCGCGCCGCTGCTGCTGTGGATCCACGGTGGCCCCCTCGGCTCCTGGAACACCTGGTCGTGGCGATGGAACCCGTGGCTGCTCGTCGCCCGCGGCTACGCCGTGCTGCTCCCGGATCCCGCCCTGTCCTCCGGTTACGGGCAGGACTTCGTCCAACGCGGGTGGGGCAGATGGGGCAAGGAGCCCTATACCGACCTGATGGCGCTGACCGACGCCGCGATCGAACTCCCCGTGATCGACGCCGACCGCACCGCCGCGATGGGCGGCTCCTTCGGCGGATACATGGCCAACTGGGTGGCCGGGCACACCGACCGCTTCCGGGCGATCGTCACCCACGCGAGCCTGTGGGCTCTCGACCAGTTCGGGCCCACCACGGACTCGGCCTGGTACTGGGCTCGGGAGATGACCCCCGAGATGGCGGTGGAGAACTCACCGCACCTGTACGTCGCCGACATCGTCACCCCCATGCTGGTGATCCACGGCGACAAGGACTACCGCGTGCCGATCGGGGAGGGCCTGCGACTGTGGTACGAACTGCTGTCCGAGTCGGGGGCGCCCGCCGCCGAGGACGGCTCCACCGTGCACCGCTTCCTCTACTTCCCCGACGAGAACCACTGGGTGCTCGGCCCCCAGCACACGAAGATCTGGTACGAGGTGGTCGAGGCGTTCCTCTCCGAACACGTACTCGCGCGTCCCCGGGCGCTGCCCGAGGTGCTGGGCTGAACCGAACCCGCAGGCCGGCGGCCCCGATCCGGGTCCGTGGGGCGTGTTCAGGCGGTTTGCCTCCGCTGACTACGATTGCGGGGTGACCAGTGCGCCAGAGAACCACCAGAACCCCGCCGACGCCCTCCCCAAGAGCTGGGACCCCAGCGCCGTAGAGGACGAGCTGTACCAGGGCTGGGTGGACGCCGGTTACTTCGCCGCCGATCCGTCCAGCGACAAGCCCGGTTACTCGATCGTGCTGCCGCCGCCGAACGTCACCGGCAGCCTGCACATGGGTCACGCACTCGACCACACCCTCATGGACGCGCTCTCGCGCCGCAGACGCATGCAGGGCTACGAGGTGCTGTGGCTGCCCGGCATGGACCACGCCGGCATCGCCACCCAGACCGTCGTCGAGAAGCAGCTCGCGGTGGACGGGAAGACCAAGGAGGACTTCGGTCGCGAACTGTTCGTCGACAAGGTCTGGGACTGGAAGCGCGAATCCGGCGGCACCATCCAGGGGCAGATGCGCCGTATCGGGGACGGCGTCGACTGGTCCCGCGACCGGTTCACCATGGACGAGGGACTCTCGCGGGCCGTGCAGACGATGTTCAAACGGCTCTACGACGACGGGCTGATCTACCGCGCCGAGCGACTGGTGAACTGGTCGCCCGTGCTGCAGACCGCGATCTCCGACATCGAGGTCAAGTTCGAGGAGGTCGAGGGCGAGCTCGTCTCGTTGCGCTACGGCTCTCTGGACGACGACGAGCCGCACGTGATCGTCGCCACCACCCGGGTCGAGACCATGCTCGGTGACACCGCCGTCGCGGTGCACCCGGACGACGAGCGCTACAAGCACCTGGTCGGCACCACCCTCGAGCACCCCCTCACCGGCCGGCGGATCCCCGTGATCGCCGACGAGTACGTCGACCCCGAATTCGGCACCGGCGCCGTCAAGATCACCCCCGCCCACGATCCCAACGACTTCGAGATGGGCGTGCGGCACAACCTGCCGATGCCCACCATCATGGACAAGGCCGGCCGGATCGCCGGCACCGGAACACCATTCGACGGCATGGACCGGTTCGAGGCGCGGGTCCGGGTGCGCGAGGCGCTGGCCGAGCAGGGGCGGGTCGTCGCCGAGAAGCGCCCCTACCTGCACAGCGTCGGTCATTCCGAGCGCAGCGGCGAGACGATCGAGCCCCGGCTGTCGATGCAGTGGTGGGTCAAGGTCGATGCGCTCGCCAAGGCTGCGGGCGACGCGGTCCGCAACGGCGACACCGTGATCCACCCGGCCAGCCAGGAGCCGCGCTGGTTCGCGTGGGTCGACGACATGCACGACTGGTGCATCTCGCGGCAGTTGTGGTGGGGTCACCGCATCCCGATCTGGTACGGCCCGGACGGCGAGGTCGCGTGCTTCGGACCGGACGAGACCGCCCCCGAGGGCTGGGAACAGGATCCCGACGTCCTCGACACCTGGTTCTCCTCGGGCCTGTGGCCGTTCTCCACGATGGGCTGGCCGGACAAGACGCCGGAGCTCGAGAAGTTCTATCCCACCAGCGTTCTCGTCACCGGATACGACATCCTGTTCTTCTGGGTGGCCCGGATGATGATGTTCGGCCTGTACGTCGCGAACGACGAGGCGATCACCGCCGGCGGGAAGTCCGGCGTCCAGGTGCCGTTCAAGGACCTGTTCCTGCACGGCCTCGTGCGCGACCAGTTCGGCAAGAAGATGTCCAAGTCGCGCGGCAACGGCATCGATCCGCTGGACTGGGTGGAGCGGTACGGCGCCGACGCGCTGCGCTTCACCCTGGCCCGCGGGGCGAACCCGGGTAGCGACCTTGCCGTGGGTGAGGACCACGCGCAGTCCTCCCGCAACTTCGCCAACAAGCTGTTCAACGCGACCAAGTTCGCCCTCATGAACGGCGCGGTCGTCACCGAGCTCCCGGCGCGCGCTGCCCTCACCGACGCGGACCGGTGGATCCTGGACCGGCTCGAGCGGGTCCGTGCCGACGTCGACGAGGCGTTCGAGCGCTTCGAATTCTCCAAGGCGTGCGAGGCGCTCTACCACTTCGCGTGGGACGAGGTGTGCGACTGGTATCTCGAGCTCGCCAAGGTGCAGCTGGCCGACGGCAGCGAGTACGCGCAGGGCACCAAGGCGGTCCTCGGTAACGTTCTCGACCAGCTGCTCCGTCTGCTGCATCCGGTGATCCCGTTCGTCACCGAAACCCTCTGGAAGGTGCTCACCGGCGGCGAATCCGTGGTCGTCGCGTCCTGGCCGAGCGCCACCGGCGTCGAGCCCGACGCCGACTCCGCGCGTCGCATCGAGGATCTGCAGAAACTCGTCACCGAGGTCCGCCGTTTCCGTAGCGACCAGGGCCTCAAGCCGTCGCAGAAGGTCGCCGCGCGCCTCACCGAGATCGACGCCGCCGACCTGGCTGCGCAGGTGCCGGCCGTACGGTCACTCGCGCGGCTGACCGAGCCGGGGGAGGAGTTCGCCGCCACCGCCGCCATCGAGGTGCGCCTGTCCGGTGCCACCGTCACCGTGGAACTGGACACCTCCGGCACCGTCGACGTGGCGGCCGAGCGGGCCCGTCTGGGCAAGGACCTCGCGGTCGCAGAGAAGGAACTCGCGGGCACGTCCGCCAAGCTCGGCAACGAGGCTTTCCTCGCCAAGGCGCCCGCGGCGGTCGTGGAGAAGATCACCGCCCGCAGACAGATCGCGGAGGAGGAGATCGCGCGGATCACCGCGCGCCTGCAGGAACTGGGGTCGGCGTGAGCGAGGACCGGTCCGCGGCCACCCCGGCGAAGCCGTCGCCGGTCGACCTGGCCGAGCTGACCCTGGTCGAGGCCGAACTCGACAAGCGCTGGCCCGAAACGAAGATCGAGCCTTCGCTGACCCGGATCGCGGCGCTGATGGATCTGCTCGGATCCCCGCAGCGCAGCTATCCGGCCATCCAGATCGCCGGCACGAACGGTAAGACGTCGGTGAGTCGGATGATCGACGCCCTGCTGACCCGGTTGCACCGGCGCACCGGCCGCACCACGAGCCCGCACCTGCAGCTGGCCACGGAGCGCATCAGCATCGACGGGGCGCCGGTCTCCCCGCGCACCTACGTCGACACCTATCGCGAACTCGAGCCGTACGTCGCGATGATCGACGCACAGTCGCAGGCCGCGGGCGGCCCGGCGATGAGCAAGTTCGAGGTGACCACGGCCATGGCATTCGCCGCGTTCGCCGAGGCCCCCGTCGACGTCGCCGTCGTCGAGGTGGGACTCGGTGGCACCTGGGACGCCACCAACGTCGTCGACGCGCAGGTCGCGGTCATCACCCCGATCGGGCTCGACCACACCGAATACCTCGGACCCGACCTCGCGACGATCGCGGGGGAGAAGGCCGGGATCATCAAGAAGGCACCCGACGACGGGCTCGTGCCTCGCGACACCGTCGCAATCCTGGCCCAGCAGGAACCCGAGGTGATGGAGGTGCTGCTGCGCCGGGCCGTGGAAGCGGATGCCGCTGTCGCGCGCGAAGGCTCCGAGTTCCAGGTCCTGGCCCGGCGCATCGCTGTAGGCGGGCAGCAACTCGAGCTGCAAGGCCTCGGCGGGGTGTACACCGACATCTTCCTGCCGCTGCACGGCGAGCACCAGGCCCGCAACGCCTCGCTCGCGCTCGCCGCCGTGGAGGCGTTCTTCGGTGCCGGCGCCGACCGGCAGCTCGACGCCGACGCGGTGCGCGCGGCGTTCGCCTCGGTGCTCAACCCGGGCCGGCTCGAACGGGTGCGCAGCGCTCCGACGGTATTCCTCGACGCCGCCCACAACCCCCACGGTGCGAAGGCTCTCGCTGCCGCCCTCGCCGACGAGTTCGACTTCCGCAAGCTGGTCGGGGTGGTGTCGGTGATGGCCGACAAGGATGTGCCCGGTCTGCTCGACGCCCTCGAGCCGGTGTTCGACGAGATCGTCGTGACCCACAACGGCTCGCCGCGGGCGATGGACGTCGACGAGCTCTCCGACCTGGCCGTGGCACGGTTCGGCGACGAACGCGTGGTCGTCGCGCCGACACTGCCCGACGCCCTCGAGACCGCCATCGCCATCGCCGAGGAGGTCGCCGAGCCGGGTGAGGCAGTATCGGGGGCGGGTGTCGTGGTTACCGGTTCGGTGGTGACCGCCGGCGCCGCCCGCACTCTCTTCGGAAAGGACCCCGCGTGAGCGAGGCAGCTGACAACTCCGCCGCATCGCCGGACCGGGACTCCGCCGTCCGGCCCCCCGCGAAGGACCCGTGGAAGGGGCTGCGAGGCGTCATGGCCGGCACGCTCGTCCTCGAAGCCATCGTGGTCCTGTTGGTGCTGCCGGTCGTCGCGGTCGTCGGTGGGGGACTCACGTGGCTCTCGGGTGGCTACATCGTGCTCCTCGCCGTGGCGATGATCGCGGGCGCCGGGCTGCAGGGCCGGCCCTGGGCGCTCCGGTACAACCTCGCGCTGCAGGTGCTGACCCTGCTGGGGTTCTTCGTCGACCTCTCGCTCGGCATCGTCGGCGTGATCTTCAGCGTGGTGTGGGGCTACATCCTGTACCTGCGCAAGGACATGAAGGACCGCGAGGCGCGGGGCCTGCTACCGGGGCAGCGGGGCTGACCACTACGCTGTGCGCGTGACTGAGCGGACCCTGGTACTGATCAAGCCCGACGGCGTGGCCCGTCGTCATGTCGGCGAGATCCTCTCGCGCATCGAGCGCAAGGGACTCGACATCGTGGCACTCGAGCTGCGCACCGCCACCGAGGAGGTGGCCGCCGCCCACTACGCCGAGCACGAGGGCAAACCCTTCTATCCCGGCCTGATCGAGTTCATCACCGCGCGGCCGCTGGTCGCGGCGGTCCTCGAGGGGCCCCGGGCCATCGCCGCATTCCGCCAGCTCGCGGGCGGCACCGACCCCGTCGAGAAGGCCGTACCCGGTTCCATCCGCGGTGATCTCGGGCTCGACGCCGGAGAGAACCTGGTGCACGGTTCCGACTCGGTGGAGTCGGCCGAGCGTGAGATCGCTCTGTGGTTCCCGGCCCTCGCCGGGTCCTGATTCATCCGTCGACCTACGTGCCACGGCGCCCTTCGGGGCGCCGTTGGCGTGTTCACGGACCTCTGTGTGGGATACTGAGGTAGGTCGCTCCGCTTCGGAGTGTTGCGGAACGACCGAACGACATCACGGATCGATGCCCGACATCGCTGTGACCGGGGACGCAGGAGACACCTCGCCCGGTTGCACGCTGGATGCACCGGCGCTCGATCCGCGATCCAGCCAGGCACCGCTCGGCCGTGCAGTGAAAACGGGCACCGGACGACCGTGCGATGCGAGACCGCACATCTCGCGCCTCCCGGTGCGAGCCCACACAGACAGCGCCCCCGCGTGGCCGCGTCACATCGCTCGAGACGAGGATGGACGCGCCCGGGGGCCCGAGGAGACCTACGTGGCCGACCAAGCGCCGCCGAACGACACTTCCATCGATGAGGGCACCGTGGTGCTGCCGCCGAAGATGCGCGTGCACGCCCTCGCCAAACTGCTCGGCCTCACGAGCAAGCAGGTCATGGCGAAGGCCGCCGACCTCGGCACCGAATTGCGCAGTGCCCACTCGAGCCTGCAGCGCGACCTCGCCGAACAGATCCGCGCCGCTCTCGGTGCGCCCGCCGAGACCGGCGCGGAAGCCGCACCGGAACCGGTGGGGGAGGTGCCCGAGGTGCCTGCCGAGACCGCCGAGGTTCCCGCCGGAGAGCCGGCCGTCGCGGCGGAGGCCGCGGTCGAGGACACCACCGCTCAGGAACCCGCCGCGCCGCCCGCGGCTCCGACCCTGTTCACCGGCGTGGAACAGGAGACCCCGGTGTTCACCGCGCCGGAACCGAGCGCCGTCGAACCCGTCGTCAGCGCGCCGTTGTTCCTGCAGCCGGAAGTCACCGCCCCCACCGAGGCGGCGCCGCGTCGCCGCCGGTCCCGCCGGGCGGCCGAGGCACCCGAACCCAGCGTCGCCGAGGAGGTCACCGAGGAGACCGCGGCGGCGGAACCGGGCGAGGAGGCCGCCGAAGAGGAGCCGCGCCGTCGCCGTCGTGGCCGACGCGGCCGTGGCCGTGGGCGCGGCGAGCAGGCCGAGACGCCGGAGGAGACCACCCCCGAGGAAACGTCCCCTGCAGAGACCGCCGCCGAGGAGGGCACTGCTCCGGAGAAGGGCGAGGGACCGGAAGCAGAGCCCGAGGCGCCGGCGACGGAAGAGGTCGCGACCGCCGAGCCGAGCGCCGAGCCGACCGAAGGCGAGCAGGCCGAAGGCGAGCAGGCCGAGGGCGAGCAGAAGGAGTCCGAGCAGCGCGAGGGCGAGGAGGAGTCCGCAGAAGGGCCGTCCCGTCGTCGCCGCCGCCGTCGTCGCCGCAAGGGCAGCGCGGACGGCGCCGACACCGCGGTCGAGGACGACTCGGTCCCCACCGTCGTCCACGAACGTGAGCCGCGGTCCAAGACACGCGCCGCCAAGGACGAGGTTCAGGGCATCACCGGTTCCACCCGGCTCGAGGCCAAGCGCCAGCGCCGCCGCGACGGCCGGGACGCAGGCCGCCGTCGGCCGCCCATCCTCACCGAGTCGGAATTCCTCGCCCGCCGCGAGTCCGTCGACCGCGTCATGGTGGTGCGGGAGAAGGCCGGTGACACCGCGAACCCCGGAAACATCACACAGGTCGCGGTCCTCGAGGACGGTGTCCTGGTCGAGCACTTCGTGACCAGCGCCGGCTCCGGTTCGATGGTCGGCAACATCTTCCTCGGCCGCGTCCAGAACGTGCTTCCCTCGATGGAGGCAGCGTTCATCGACATCGGCCGGGGCCGCAACGGCGTCCTCTACGCCGGCGAGGTCAACTGGGAGGCCGCCGGGCTCGGTGGCAACTCGCGCAAGATCGAGCAGGCCCTCAAGCCGGGCGACCGCGTGCTCGTGCAGGTCAGCAAGGACCCGGTCGGGCACAAGGGTGCCAGGCTCACCACGCAGATCAGTCTCGCCGGCCGATTCCTGGTGTACGTGCCGGGCGGCTCGTCGACGGGCATCAGCCGCAAGCTGCCCGACACCGAGCGCAAGCGGCTCAAGGAGATCCTGCGAGAGGTCGTCCCGGCCGAGGCCGGTGTGATCATCCGTACTGCGGCGGAGGGCGTGAGCGAGGACGAACTCGCCCGCGACGTACAGCGCCTGCAGACGCAGTGGGCGTCGATCGAGGAGCAGGCCGCCAAGCTCGAGGCCGACGGTTCGGGACAGCCGAAGACCCTCTACGAAGAGCCCGACCTGCTGGTCAAGGTGATTCGTGACCTGTTCAACGAGGACTTCTCCAAGCTCGTCATCGAGGGTGGGAACGCCTGGAGCACTGTCGAGAACTACATCCGCACCGTCGCCCCGGACATGCTGCCCCGCGTGGAGCGGCACGATTCCGAGTCGGGTGGGCGTGACGTGTTCGCCGCCCACCGCATCGACGAGCAACTCGCCAAGGCGCTCGATCGCAAGGTGTGGCTGCCATCCGGCGGCACTCTCGTCATCGATCGCACCGAGGCGATGACGGTCGTCGACGTCAACACCGGCAAGTTCACCGGCGCCGGGGGCAACCTCGAAGAGACCGTCACGCGCAACAACCTCGAGGCAGCCGAGGAGATCGTGCGGCAGATGCGCCTGCGCGACATCGGCGGCATGATCGTCGTGGACTTCATCGACATGGTGCTCGAGTCGAACCGGGACCTGGTGCTGCGACGCCTGACCGAGGCGCTCGGCCGGGACCGTACCCGTCACCAGGTCTCCGAGGTGACCTCGCTGGGACTCGTGCAGATGACGCGCAAGCGGCTCGGAACGGGGCTCGTGGAGGCGTTCTCCACCACCTGCGAGCACTGCCACGGACGCGGCATCCTCGTGCACAGCGAACCCGTCGAGGTCGCCGCGGCCGAGGACGGTGGCCGGCCCGCGCGCGGCGAGAGCGGCTCCCGTCGCCGCCGCGGCCGTGATCGGGGCACCCAGCCGGAACCGGCGACGACCGAGGCGGCCGTGTCCCAGCCGGCCCCCGAGGCGCCGGTGGTGGATGCGACCGTCAAGCGCGCCCACCCGGTCGCTCTGGCGATGGCCGCGCATCACGGCAACCACGACGAACACCCGACCGAATCCGGAGCCGAGCCGGCGGAGGCAGTTCCGGCAGAGGCAGTTCCGACAGAGGCAGGGCCGACGAAGGCAGGGCCGACGAAGGCAGCGCCGGCGGAGACGCCCACCGAAGCCGTGTCGGCCGAAGCCGCGCCGGCCCCGGTGGCCGAACCGCGCGAGGCGCGGCCGGCCGAAGCGCCGGAGGCCGGCACGCAGCCCGCCGAGCCGGCGCCCCGTCGCCGTCGCCGGGTCTCGCGGGCCGCTGCGGCTCCGACGGGCGACGGCACCGGCACGGTCTTCGTGGTGCCGACACCGGCCCCGGAGCCCGTGGCCGTGGCCACCGCGCCGGCCGGTGACAACGCCGAGCCGGTGACTGTTCGACGGCCACGTCGTCGCCGGGCCGCGGGCCGGCCTGCCGGCCCGCCGGTCGAAGCACAGGCATGAGGTCGAACCGGGCTCGACTGCGGCCGGGCCCGGTTTGACCCTGGCAGTCACCTTCCCGTAATCTTGGTCAGTCGCTACTCGGCGATACGGCCCTGCTGCGCCCGATGCGGGATTGTGGCGGCCCCGAGTCAGCAACCACCAGACCAGTCGCGCTGCACACCGTGGCGCGAGCACGTTCGAACTAGCAAGGGGTAGCCGTCCGATGGCAACGTACGCGATCGTCAAGACCGGCGGTAAGCAGTACAAGGTCGCTGAGGGCGATCTCGTCAAGGTCGAGAAGATCGAGGGTGAGCCCGGCACTGCTGTCTCGCTTGCTCCGGTCCTCGTCGTCGACGGAGCCGAGCTGACCACCGACGCCGACAAGCTGGCGCAGGTCACGGTCACCGGCGAGATCGTCGAGCACACCAAGGGCCCGAAGATCCGCATCCACAAGTTCAAGAACAAGACCGGCTACCACAAGCGCCAGGGTCACCGTCAGAAGCTGACGGTCCTGAAGGTCACCGGCATCAAGTAATTCGGGCTTCCGCTTCAAACCCCAGGAGGGTTCGTCATGGCACACAAGAAGGGTGCATCCAGCTCCCGCAACGGTCGCGATTCGAACGCCAAGCGTCTCGGCGTCAAGCGCTTCGGCGGCCAGGCCGTCAGCGCCGGTGAGATCCTGGTGCGCCAGCGTGGCACCCACTTCCACCCCGGCGTGAACGTCGGTCGTGGCGGCGACGACACGCTCTTCGCGCTCGCTGCCGGTGCCGTCGAGTTCGGTACCAAGCGTGGTCGCAAGACGGTCAACATCGTTCCGGTCGCGGCAGACGCCTGATCTGCCGTCCGAATCGGACACCGCGAAGGTCTCCTTCGCACATACTCCCAGTAGGGGCGGACCAGGGTCGCACACCCGGGTCCGCCCCTACTGTTTTCGGACCATCGGTAACGCGGTGGTCCCGGCACGACTCCGGTGCTCCCGGCACATCGGGAGCACCGGCCGACACAACAGTTCCACCATTCGACGGAGGTCCACCCATGTCCCGCTTCATCGACCGGGTGGTGCTGCACGTCACCGCCGGCAAGGGTGGTAACGGCTGCGCCTCCGTCCACCGGGAGAAGTTCAAGCCGCTCGGCGGCCCCGACGGGGGCAACGGCGGGAACGGTGGCAACGTCGTGCTCGAGGTGGACGAGGGTGTCCACACCCTCCTCGACTTCCACTTCCACCAGCACGCGAAAGCCACGAACGGCACCCAGGGCGCGGGCAGCAACCGCGACGGCGCCAACGGTGGCGACCTCGTGCTGAAGGTGCCCGACGGCACCGTCGTGCTCGACAAGGACGGCCGGATCCTGGCCGACATGGTCGGCGCCGGCACCCGCTTCGTCGCCGCGCACGGCGGCCGCGGAGGTCTCGGCAATGCGGCGCTGGCTTCGAGGGCCCGCAAGGCCCCCGGCTTCGCCCTGCTCGGCGAGGAGGGGGAGGAGCGCGACCTCGTCCTCGAGCTCAAGTCCGTCGCGGACGTCGGGCTGGTCGGGTTCCCGTCCGCGGGCAAGTCGTCCCTGGTGTCGGTGCTCTCCGCGGCGAAGCCGAAGATCGCCGACTATCCGTTCACCACGCTCGTCCCCAACCTCGGAGTCGTGCAGTCGGGCGACACCACGTTCACCGTCGCCGATGTGCCGGGCCTGATCCCCGGTGCCAGCGAGGGCCGCGGGCTCGGCCTGGATTTCCTGCGACACCTCGAGCGGTGCGCTGTGCTGGCCCACGTCGTCGACTGCGCCACGCTCGAGCCGGGTCGCGACCCGATCTCCGACATCGATGCACTCGAGGCCGAGCTGGCCGCCTACCGGCCGGCACTGTCCGGTGACAGCAGCCTGGGCGACCTCGCCGACCGTCCCCGCATCGTCATCCTGAACAAGGCCGACGTGCCCGACGCCGCGGAACTCGCGGACTTCGTCACCCCGGACCTCGAGGAGCGGGGCTGGCCGGTGTTCAGGATCTCCGCCGTCAGCCGGGAAGGCTTGCGGCCACTGACGTTCGCGCTGGCGCGGATGGTGGAGGAGTACCGGAAGGCGCATCCGCCGGCGGCGCCGCGACGGCCCGTCATCCGGCCCGTCGCCGTCGACGAGACCGGGTTCAGCGTCGTTGCCGATCCCGAGACGCCGGGCGGCTTCATCGTGCGCGGCACCCGGCCCGAGCGCTGGGTGCGGCAGACCGCGTTCGACAACGACGAGGCCGTCGGTTACCTCGCGGACCGTCTCGCCCGCCTCGGTGTCGAGGACGAGCTCGTCAAGCAGGGCGCCGAACCGGGCGCGTCCGTCACGATCGGCGACGTCTCCTTCGAGTGGGAGCCGCAGACGCAGGCCGGCGTGGACGTCGTGCCGACCGGCCGCGGCACCGACGCCCGTCTCGACCAGGTCGATCGGGTCGGGGCGGCCGAACGCCGCCACGCCAAGAAGGTACGGCGCGGTCTCGCGACCGACGACGACGAGTTCTGACCACCTCGAACCCAGAAGCAGGAGATCGTGAGCGATACCCGGGAGGCCGTCGCCGGCGCACGCCGCGTCGTGGTGAAGATCGGCTCGTCCGCCATCACCAGCTTGGTCGGCGGACTGGACCGGGACCGCCTCGACCGTCTCGTCGACGCGCTCGAGGGGCGCATGCGCGACGGCTCGGACGTGGTGGTGGTGTCCTCCGGCGCGGTCGGTGCCGGACTCGCTCCGCTCGGCCTGACCGTCCGGCCCCGCGACCTGGCCACCAAGCAGGCGGCGGCCAGCGTCGGGCAGCTCGCCCTCGCCCACGCGTGGGGCACCTCCTTCGCCCGGTACGACCGCACCGTCGGGCAAGTGCTGCTCACTGCCGACGACATCGCGCGACGCACCCAGCATCGCAATGCGCAGCGCACCCTCGACCGGCTGCGCGCGCTGCACGCCGTGCCGGTGGTCAACGAGAACGACACCGTCGCGACCGCCGAGCTGCGGTTCGGTGACAACGACCGTCTCGCCGCGCTCGTCGCGCACCTCGTCGGGGCGGACGCACTGATCCTGCTCTCGGATGTCGACGGCCTCTACGACGGCGATCCCCGCAAGGGCGATGCGCACCTCATCGCGGAGGTGACCAGCCCGGAGGACCTCGACGGCGTCGTCGCCGGGTCCGGGGGCGCCCTCGGCACGGGCGGGATGGCCTCCAAGCTGTCCGCCGCGCGGCTGGCCGCCGACTCGGGCGTGCCGGTGCTGCTCACCGCCGCGTCCCAGGCCGACCGCGCTCTCGGTGCCGCGGATGTGGGGACCGCGTTCGCGCCCCGGCCCGACCGGATGTCCGCGCGGCGATTCTGGGTGCGGCACGCCGCCGACACCCACGGCACCCTGCACCTGGATGCGGGCGCGGTGCGGGCAGTGGTCGAACGGCGCCGCTCGCTGCTCGCGGCAGGCATTACCGGGATGAGCGGGCGCTTCCACGGTGGGGACGTGGTGGCGCTGGTCGGTCCCGACGGTCGGACGGTGGGGCGCGGCGTAGTGGCCTACGATGCCGCCGAACTGGACTGGATGATCGGGTTCTCCACGCAGCAGCTGCCGGCGGACCTGCAGCGGCCGGTGGTGCACGCCGACGACCTCGTG
This sequence comes from Rhodococcus sp. NS-SX18, assembly GCF_057367935.1. Lineage (NCBI taxonomy): Bacteria > Bacillati > Actinomycetota > Actinomycetes > Mycobacteriales > Nocardiaceae > Rhodococcus > Rhodococcus sp. NS-SX18. The sequence goes on from NZ_CM170633.1 coordinate 2,143,097, forward strand.
ACGCTGTAGGGGCGGGCGCTCACCGGCCTGGGGCGGCGGCCGGCGACCGGGCGGCCAGGGCCGTGAGCACCTCCGAGCACCCGGCGTCGACCTTCACCGTGGCCAGCGCATCGCCCCGGGTGGTCCCGCGGTTGACGATGCCCACGGGTTTGCCGAGTTTCGCGGCGTGCCGCACGAAGCGCAGTCCGGACATCACCGTGAGCGAACTGCCGACCACGAGCAGCGCATCCGCCTCGTCGACGAGCGCGAACGCGCGTTCGACGCGTTCGCGAGGCACCGATTCCCCGAAGTACACGATGTCCGGCTTGAGCATTCCCCCGCACCGCTCGCAGTCCACCGGGCGGAAGCTGCCGGTGTCGTCGACGACCGCGTCGGCGTCCGGTGCGACCTCCAGACCGGTCGTTCCCCGGACCTTGTCGAGGAAGCCCGGATTGGCGGCGGTGAGTTGCTCGGCGAGGGTGAACCGCGAGATCCGGTGATCGCACGCCAGGCAGCGCACCTGGGCGTAGCAGCCGTGCAGGTCGATCACCCGTCGGCTGCCGGCCTTGGTGTGCAGCAGGTCCACGTTCTGGGTGAGCACACCGAGGACGGTGCCGCGCCGTTCGAGCGCGGCGAGGGCACGGTGCCCGGCATTGGGCCGCGCGGAGTCCATGTGCCGCCACCCGACATGGTTGCGCGCCCAGTAGCGGCGCCGGAACTCGGGATCGCCCACGAACTGCTGGTAGGTCATCGGGTTGCGGGGTGGCGCGCCGGGGCTGCGGTAGTCCGGGATGCCGGAATCGGTGGAGATCCCGGCGCCGGTGAGCACGCACAACCGCCGGCCGTCGAGCAGGTGGTGCAGCGGTTCGATCACCCCGTCCAGGGTAGCGGGGAGTCAGTACCCGGCGCTCGGATCGACGACCGCGGCGAGGTCGAGGCCGGCGGCGAAGCGCGTGACGTTCTCGGTCACGTGCTCGGCGAACGCGGGGATGCGCAGCGCCGGGGGATTGGAATCGTGTGGAGTGATCATGGCATTGCGCAGGGACCACAGGGGATGCCCGTCCGGCAGCGGTTCCGGGTCCGTGACGTCCAGGCCGGCGCCCGCGATGACGCGGCGGGTGAGAGCGTCCACCAGCGCGTCGGTGTCGACGAGGCTGCCGCGGGCAACGTTGATCACCCAGGCGGTGGGCTTCATCGCCGCCAGTTCGTCGGCCCCCACCAGCTGCTCGGTCTCTGCCGTGGCCGGAGCGGCGATCACGAAATGATCTGCGCGGGACCATACTTCGTCGATCCGCGCGACGGGGACGGTCTCGACGGCGCCTGGGACGGGACGGCCGCTGCGGGTGACCGCGAGCGCCTGGGCGCCCAGCGCGCCGAGCATGGGGATCAGGGCCCGGCCGATGCCCCCGGCGCCGATGATCCCCACGGTGGCGCCGCGCAGGGTTCCCAGCTGGGGGTAGAACTCGTTCGGCGTCCACGACGTCGCGGCCAGATGGTCGGGCAACGCCCGGACCCCGGCGAGCAGCAGCATGAGCGCATGTTCGGCGACCGTCGCGGCGAACGCACCGGCCGCCGACGTCCACGTCACCTGGGGGTGAGCACGGATGATGCCGGCGTCGAGCCAGTCCTCCACACCGGCGGCGGGGAGCTGGACCCATCGCACCGACGTCGGCAACGCCGCGGGGAACTCGTCCGATGTGCCGGTCCAGACCACCGCGTCCGGGTGGTCGTCGAACCCGCATACGCGACCGCCGCCGGCCCCGATCGCCCGGTCGAACACGATGTCCGGGGCGGGGCCGACGGCGATCCGCGGCTGTCGCTCGTAGGTCATGGATCCGACTCTAGGCGCGAAGGGCCGGCCGGGCACATGCTGCGGGCTCTCAGACGACCTCGACGAGGGGGTACACGCCGTTCTCGTCGTGGACCTCCCGGCCGGTGACCGGCGGGTTGAACACGCAGAACATGCGCATCCGGGTGTCGGGCTCGACCCGGTGCCGCTCGTGGCCGTTCAGCAGGTACATCGTGCCGGGCGCGAGCGGGTACACGGTGCCGGTCTCGAGATCGGTGAGCGTGCCGGTGCCCTCGATGAGCCACACGGCCTCGATGTGGTTGGCGTAGTGGAATTCGTTGACGGTGCCGGCCTCGATCGTGGTCTCGTGGAACGAGAACCCGACCTTGTCGCCGCCGAGCACGATGCGCTTGCTGCGCCAGTTGCCGTTGTCCGACGTGATGTCGCGGTCGGTGCCGGTGATTTCCTCGGTGGTACGGACGATCATGCGCGGGTCCTTCCGGTGCTCGTCTTCTCGTGCGGGGTTCGACGGGTGGCCGGGGCTCAGGCCCGGACCACCGAGGTGGCCTCGCACAGGATGTTCAGGCCGTGCTCGAGCTCGTCGTCGCTGATCGTCAGCGGCGGCAGCAGCTTGACGACTTCGTCGGAGGGGCCGGAGGTCTCCGCGAGCAGGCCCTGCTCGAACGCCAGGGCGCACACCTTCTGCGCGTCGCTCGGCTCGTCGAACACCAGGCCCTGAACCATGCCGCGTCCGCGGGTGGAGACGCCGTCGAACATGTCGGACAGGTTCATGAAGGTCTGCCGGATCCGCTCGCCCTTGCGCAGCGTGTCGCGTTCGAGACGGTCGTCGGCCCAGTAGTGCTGCAGTGCCTTCGCCGCGGTGACGAACGCCGGGTTGTTGCCGCGGAACGTGCCGTTGTGCTCGCCCGGGCCCCACACGTCGAGTTCCCGCTTGAACAGCGTCAGCGCGAGCGGCAGGCCGTACCCGCCGATCGACTTGGACAGGGTCACGATGTCCGGGGTGATCCCGGCGACCTCGAACGAGAAGAACGGGCCGGTGCGGCCGCAGCCCATCTGGACGTCGTCGACGATGAGCAGGATTCCGCGCTCGGAGCACAGGTCCGCGAGGGCGCGCAGCCACTCGGGACGGGCGACGTTCACGCCACCCTCGCCCTGCACGGTCTCGACGATGACGGCCGCCGGGCGGTTCAGGCCGCTGCCGGAGTCGTCGAGCACGCGGGAGAACCAGTGGAAGTCCTCGGTGACGCCGTCGAAGTAGTTGTCGAACGGCATGGGGGTGGCATGCACCAGGGGCACGCCGGCCCCGGCGCGCTTCATCGAGTTGCCCGTCACCGACAGCGCGCCCAGGGTCATTCCGTGGAATGCGTTGGTGAAGTTGATGATCGACTCGCGACCGGTGACCTTGCGGGCGAGCTTGAGGGCTGCCTCGACCGCGTTGGTGCCCGTCGGGCCGGGGAACTGGACCTTGTAGTCGAGGCCACGCGGAGCCAGGATGTGGCTCTCGAACGACTCCAGCAGCTCCCGCTTGGCGGGGGTGGCCATGTCCAGGCCGTGGGTGATGCCGTCGCCCATGATGTAGTCCACGAGCGCGGTCTTCAGGATCGGGTTGTTGTGCCCGTAGTTGAGGGCTCCGGCGCCGGCGAAGAAGTCGAGGTAGTCCTTGCCGTTCTCGTCGCGGATCCACGATCCGGATGCCGTCTCGAACACGGCCGGCCAGCCACGGCTGTAGCTGCGCACCTCGGATTCGAGGTGATCGAAAATGCTGTGCTTGGCGGGGGTTTCGGGGTGCTCCAGAATGGTCATTCCTCGTCCTCCTGCGGCGAATTCGTTTTCGCCGGTCGTGTATTCATTCGCCGATCGTGTAGAGATCCTCGGCCATGTGTGAATCGGGAAAATCCGAAGGGGTGAACAATTCGCTCCGGGTGATGCGCAGCCCGCGTCGACGGGCGAGCGCGGTGAACATCGCGATCGATGCCTCGTTGTCCGGGCTGACCGTCGTCTCGAGCCGGGTCACGCCGGCGTCGGTGAGTCGGTCCCACAGACTGTCGAGCATCCGGCCCGCGACGCCGCGGCCCCGTTGGTCCTGGTCCACGGCGACCTGCCAGACGAACAGCGTGTCCGGTGCGTCCGGGCGTCGGTAGCCGCTGACGAAACCGACCGCCTCGTCGTCACCAGCGGTGGCGACCACCGAGGTCGCCGCGAAGTCGCGGCACCACAGCACGTACGCGTAGCTGGAGTTGACGTCGAGCACTTTCGAATCGCGCGCGATCTGCCACAGGCGAATTCCGTCGGAAATGCGCGGTGCGCGGAAATTCGGCTCGGCCGGTGCCGTTTCGGCAGGCGCGGTGGGCGGGGTACTACTTTGTGTCACAGGCGTCATAAGCGGTCTCGAACCTAACAACTTCGCGGACGGGAATCACCCGTCTTGTCGGGATCCGTCCCCGGGTACCCCGCCTCTGTGCAGGTGAGACATCGATGTGAGAAGCGTCACTTCGCGTAGCGCCGGGGTGGAGCGCAGCGATTATTTCGGGCTCGCCAGAGCCAGCGGGAGCACCGCGGACGCACCGGCGTGGATCAGGGTCCGTGCCGCCATCGTCAGCGTCCAGCCGGTGTCGGTGACCGCGTCGACGAGCAGGACCGGCCCCGGGTTTCCGTGGAGGTCGGGGCTCTCCCACGCGTCCACGAGGCCGGCGATCCGGTACGCCGAGTTCGCCGCCGTCACCGGGGGCCGGCCGGGCCGGGCACGTAGCACGCCGAGGTCCTCGAGCCGGCCGAGCTGCGCCAGCCGCGTCGCGAGGGAACCGACCAGCAGGGGCCGGGTCGCCGACTCCAAGGCCATCACCGCGGTCGGCCGGTGCGACCAGTCCCACGCCCTGAGCACGTCCACGGCGGCCTGCACGACCGCATCGGGCACCGGCGCGTCGGGGCCGTCCAGCAGTGCCCGCAGCCGCGGTCCCCATCCCAGGTCCGACAGCCGGCCGAGCACCCGCCCCGGCTCGGGCCCGTCGGTGATCTTTCCGGACAGTGCCACGCCGAGCTTGGTCATCCCGGTCGGCCACTGCCGCCGCGGCGGCAGGTCCACCCCCGGCCGGTCCAGCCGGGCCCGTACCCGGCCCAGCTCGGTGTCGTCGACGTCCGCCGACCACCGGGCCCCGCAGCAGTTGTCGCACCGACCGCAGCCCGCGGTCTCGGATGTCAGGCCGGGATCGTCGAGCTGGGTGCGCAGGAACACCATCCGGCACCCGGTGGTCCGCTCGTACTCGAGCATCGCCTCCTGCTCGGCCGCACGCGCCTGCTCGAGCTTGGCGTACCGGTCGGCGTCGTACTCCCAGGGCGCGCCGGTGGCGATCCAGCCGCCCTTGACCCGGCGCACCGCGCCGTCCACGTCGAGGACCTTGAGCACCATCTCCAGCCGGGACCGGGTGAGGTCGACCAGCGGTTCGAGGGCCTGCGTGGACTGCGGCCGCTCCGGCTCGAGCACCTCGATCACCCGCCGCACCACATCCTCCCGCGGGAAGGCCACCGACGCGAACCAGCTCCAGATCTGCCGGTCCTCGGGCCCCGGAAGCAGGATCACCTCCGCGCGCTCGGTCGCGCGCCCCGCCCGCCCGACCTGCTGGTAGTAGGAGATGGGCGACGACGGGGCTCCCAGGTGCACGACGAACCCGAGATCGGGTTTGTCGAAGCCCATGCCCAGCGCCGAGGTGGCGATCAGTGCCTTGACCCGGTCGCCGAGCAGGTCCGCCTCGAGCTGTTCCCGCTCGGCCGGGTCCGACTGGCCCGTGTACGCCGCGACGGTGTGACCGTGCTCGGACAGCAGCGCGGCCAGGTCGTGCGCGGCCGACACGGTGAGGGTGTAGACGATCCCGGACCCCGGCAGCTCGTCGAGGTGCTGGGCGAGCCATGCCGCTCGCCGGGCGGGCTCGTCGATCCGCAGAACCGACAGGTGCAGCGACGGCCGGTCGAGGCCCCCGCGCAGGACCAGGGTCTCGCCCCGGCCCTCCCCGACGCCGAGTTGTGCCGCCACGTCCGCCACGACGCGGTCGTTCGCGGTCGCGGTGGTCGCGAGCACCGGGATGCCCTCGCCGAGGTCGGCGACGAGGGTGCGGATACGCCGGTAGTCGGGGCGGAAGTCGTGGCCCCAGTCGGAGACGCAGTGCGCCTCGTCGACCACCACCAGCCCGGCGTCGCGGGCGAGCGACGGCAGCACCTGGTCGCGGAAGTCCGGATTGTTCAGTCGCTCCGGGCTGACGAGCAGCACGTCCACTGCGCCGTCGGCGACCTGCCGGTGGATCTCCTCCCACTCGGTGACGTTGCCGGAGTTGATCGTGGCGGCGCGGACACCCGCGCGCTGCGCCGCCTCGACCTGGTTGCGCATCAGGGCCAGGAGGGGAGAGACGATCACGGTCGGCCCGTGCCCGCGGGCGCGGAGCAATTTGGCGGAGATGAAGTAGACCGCCGACTTGCCCCACCCTGTGCGCTGGACGACCAGCGCTCGACGGCGATGCACCACCAGTGCCTCGATGGCAATCCACTGGTCCTCGCGCAACCGGGCCCCGGGTCCGGCGAGGTCGCGGAGCAGTCGTTCGGCGTCGTCGCGCAGATCCGTGGTGGCGGTGCTCATGGAACCCATCGTGCCGGACGGTCACGACATCGTGGCGCGGGCGAGGCCGGCGGTGGCGTCCGATTCGGGGACGAACGTGCCCGGTTCCGCGACGAACGGGGTCGTTTCGTCGGCGAACGAACCGTCGGGCCGGTCGCGGAACCGCGTCCCGTCCCCGCGCCGGCACGGGGACGCCGATCGAGTCGGGATCGTCGGCGTCGCAACCGGCCGGAGTCGGGCCCGCTGCGGTCCCGATGGTCGGACCCGCTGCGCGACAGTTGCTTTCGGATGCCGATGCAGGGGAGATGTTGGGCCGTGCGGAGTCGGCCGGACGGTATGCGGTGGGGGAGTGGTCCGCGCCCCATCCGGTCGATCGCTGTGACGGAGGCTTCGTCGGCCGCCGCGCGTGCTCGTACCCTGTTCGCTATGCAGACGCAGTTCCTCCGCCCCGCATCCGACTCCGCTCCGAGCCGAATCGACCACCCGGCGTTCCGGCAGAAGGTCGTATCTGCGGAGGAAGCCGTCCGCTGGATCCAGCCCGGCCACACCGTCGCCATCAGCGGCTTCGCCAGCGCCGGCACACCGAAGGCGATCACCCCGGCGCTCGCGGAACGCATCGGCGCTGCCCGCGCCGCCGGCACCGACTTCACGGTCAACCTCCTCACCGGCGCGTCGGTCTCCGCCGAGACCGAGCGGATGCTGTCCGAGGTGGCCGGCATCTCCCTGCGGATGCCGTACCAGGCCGAACCCACCGCCCGCCGCAACATCAACAGCGGCCGGATGGACTACGTGGACATCCACCTGTCCCACGTCGCCCAGCAGGTCTGGGAGGGCTACTACGGGCACGTCGACGTCGCGGTCGTCGAGGTCTCCGGCGTGACCGAGACCGGTGAACTGATCCCGTCCGCGTCGATCGGCAACAACAAGACCTGGCTCGACGTCGCGGAGAAGGTGATTCTCGAGGTCAACTCGTGGGTTCCGGCCGCGATGACGGGCATCCACGACGTGTACTACGGCACCGCCCTGCCGCCGCACCGTAAGCCGATCATGCTCACCGATGTCGAGGATCGTATCGGCCAGAGCACCTTCCGCGTCGACCCCGACAAGGTCGTCGCGGTCGTCGAGACGCACGCGCGCGACAGCGCCAGCCCGCTGACCCCGCCGGACGCGGTGAGCCGGGCGATCGCCGCGCACGTGCTCGACTTCTTCGAGCACGAGGTCTCCCGCGGACGGCTGCCGGCGGATTCGCTCCTGCCGCTCCAGTCCGGCATCGGCAACGTGGCCAACGCGGTCCTCCAGGGTCTCGACGCCGGACCCCACAAGGGGCTGACCTGCTACTCCGAGGTCATCCAGGACGGCATGCTGCACCTGATCAAGCACGGCACGGTCCGCTTCGCGTCCGCCACGTCGCTGGCGTTGAGCGAGGCCGGGATCGACGAGCTGGTGTCCAACATCGACTTCTACCGCGAGCACATCGTGCTGCGTCCGCAGGAGATCAGCAACCATCCCGAGATCGTGCGTCGCCTGGGCATCATCGCCATGAACGGCATGCTCGAGGCCGACATCTACGGCAACGTCAACTCCACCCACGTCATGGGCACCAAGATCATGAACGGGATCGGGGGATCCGGGGACTTCGCCCGCAACGGCTACTTGTCGATGTTCCTGAGCCCGTCCACCGCGAAGGGGGGCAGCATCTCGTCGATCGTGCCGATGGTGCCGCACGTGGACCACACCGAACACGACGTGCAGGTCCTCGTCACCGAACAGGGGCTTGCGGACCTGCGTGGGCTGTCGCCGCGGCGGCGGGCACGGGTCGTCGTCGACAACTGCGCCCATCCGGACTACCGGGACATGTTGCACGACTACGTCGACCGGGCCGAGGCCGTGCCGGATGCGGGACACACCCCGCATCTGCTCGGCGAGTCACTGTCCTTCCATCAGCGTTTCCTGCAGACGGGATCCATGCTGGCGCAGTGAATCCCGTGGGTCGCCGGCCGCGTCAGCCGCCGGCGACCGGCGCGGGATCGATCGGCTGCTGGGGCAACGACTGCGTGATCGCCGCCGAAACCGTCTGCAGCGGAGTCGGACCTGAACCGTTGGGCACCGTCAGCGCCACGTACACCGGCCGGTCCACGACGAACCACGTGCTCGCGTCGATGCCCTCCGCGGCGCCGGACACCTCGAACCACTGGACGCCGTCGACCACCTGCAGCGCCGCCGCCTGATCGAACTCCGCGGGCCGCTCCAGCCCGCACCGCAGCACCACCGGCTCGCCCTCGACGGGCTGCCACGCCGCGGCGCCCGCGGGGGCCGGGTCCGTCAGCTCCGCGCGGCGGAGGTCGCCGACCTCCTCGGGCAGCGACTCCAGCAGTGCCGCGCACTCCGGTGACTCGGCCTGCGGCGCCACCACCGGTCCGAGCGCCACGGGCGCCAGTTCCGGGGTGCGGTTCGCCAGCACCGCCGCCACCACGATGCCGATCAGCAATGCCACCGGCAGTGCGACGGCCGTGGCGACCAGCGCGGGGCTGCGGCGGTGCTCGTCGTCACCGGAAGTGCCGTCGGGGGAAGTGCCGTCGGGAACGGGATGGGGGTCGGGGGAGGGCGTCGGCTCGGTCATCGTCTCTCGGGAATCGGGAACGGTAGCGTGGTCGAAACTACCGTGTCCGCCGAAGCCGGTGGCCCTCCGACCTACGAACGGGAGCGCAGCGTCCCAGTGCCCGAAGTTCCTCCAGTGCCCGGTGTCTCTCCCATGCCCGGTGTCTCGCCAGGGGCCCCCCGTACCGGTCCCACCGTCGCCGACCTCGGCGAGTTCCCCGTGATCGACCGCGCGGTCGCCGGACGCCGCCAGCCCCCCACCACCCTCGTCGGGCCGGGGCACGACGCGGCCCTCGTCGCCGCCGCCGACGGACGGGTCGCCGTCTCCACCGACATGCTCGTCGAGGGCCGGCACTTCCGGCTCGACTGGTCGACGCCGCACGAGGTCGGACGCAAAGCCGTTGCCCAGAACGGTGCCGACGTCGCGGCGATGGGCGCCCGCCCCACCGCCTTCCTCGTCGGGCTCGGCTGCCCACCGGACACCCCGGTCGGCGTGCTCGACGGCGTCTCCGCCGGCATCGGCGAGGCCGCGGAGGCGCTCGGCGCCGGCGTCGTCGGCGGCGACCTGGTGCAGGCGTCGCAACTGATCGTCGCGGTGACCGTCCTCGGCGACCTCGGGGGGAACGCGCCCCTCCTGCGGTCCGCGGCCCGACCCGGCGACATCGTCGCGCTGGCCGGTTCCACCGGGCGTTCCGCCGCCGGACTGGCCGTCCTCACCGCCGGACTCGCCGGTCACCCGGACCTGGTGGCTGCCCACAAGGTGCCGTCGCCCCCGTACGCCGCGGGCCCCGCCGCAGCCGCCGCCGGTGCCCATGCTGCGACCGACATCTCCGACGGCCTGCTCGCCGACCTCGGGCACATCGCCGCCGCGTCCGGCGTCGCGATCGACGTCTCGCGCGAGCTGCTCGAGCCCGGCCCCGGGCTGCGGTCCGCCGCCGCGGACCTCGGCGCCGACGTGTGGGAGTGGGTGCTCACCGGCGGCGAGGACCACGCCCTGGCCGCGTGCTTTCCACCGGACGCGCCGCTCCCCACGGGCTGGCGTCCCGTCGGTACGGTGCGTGCGGGCGGCGGCGTCACCGTCGACGGTCACGACCGGCCGGGTCCCGGCGGCTGGCAGAGCTTCTCGAGATAGGTTTCAGGACATGGCTGTGTATGCGCTCGGCGACCGTGTGCCCGATATCCATCCCGACGCCTGGGTCCATCCCGATGCGGTGGTCATCGGCGACGTCACCCTCGGTGCCCGCGCCTCGGTGTGGCCCACCGCGGTCCTGCGCGGCGACTACGGCCGGATCGTCGTCGGCGCCGAGAGCAACATCCAGGACGGGACGATCATCCACTGCACCGCCGTGGACGCCACCGTCATCGGCGCGGGAACCGTCGTCGGCCACAACGCCCACATCGAGGGCTCCACCATCGGCGACGGCTGCCTGATCGGTTCCGGCTCGCTCGTGCTCAACGGCTCCGTCGTCGGCGACGGGGCGATCGTCGCGGCCGGCGCGCTCGTGGCCCCCCGCTTCCAAGTCCCGCCGCGCTCGATGGCGATGGGTGTGCCGGCGAAGGTCCGGGACGGATACGAGGTGCCGGAGGGGCACATCGATGCCAACGCCAAGATGTACGCGGCGAACGCCGAGTACTACCGCGGCGCGCTGCGGCGGATCGACTAGAAGGACCGGTCACCCCGATGGCTGTACGACCCCTGCCGGAGATCGTCGAGGAGGGCTGGGCGCGGGCACTGGCCCCCGTCGCCGACGACATCGCCGCGATGGGTGACTTCCTGCGCGCCGAGAACGCCGCCGGACGCGGCTACCTGCCCACCGGCGCGAACGTGCTGCGAGCCTTCACCCAGCCGTTCGACCGGGTGAAGGTCCTCGTCGTCGGCCAGGACCCGTACCCGACGCCGGGGCACGCCGTCGGGCTGAGCTTCTCCGTCGCACCGGACGTACGACCGGTGCCGCGCAGCCTGGCCAACATCTACCGCGAGTACAGCGACGACCTCGGCCTGCCGACACCACCGAACGGCGACCTCACGCCGTGGTCGGCACAGGGGGTGCTGCTGCTCAACCGCGTCCTGACGGTGCAGCCGGGGCAGCCCGCGTCGCACCGGGGCAAAGGCTGGGAGCGCGTGACCGAGCAGGCGATCCGGGCGCTCGTCGCGCGTACGGCGCCGCTCGTCGCGATCCTGTGGGGTCGGGACGCGGCCACACTCGAGCCGATGCTCGGCGACGTGCCCACCGTGAAGTCGGCGCACCCGTCTCCGTTGTCGGCCTCCCGCGGGTTCTTCGGGTCCCGCCCCTTCAGCCGTGCGAACGCGCTGCTGGCCGATCAAGGCGGGGACCCGGTGGACTGGCGCCTGGCCTGACCGGGTGCGGTTCAGCCCCGGTGGATCGACTCGAAGTCGGGACGCCGCTTCTCGACGAACGCGTCGACACCCTCGATACCCGTAGGGGTGGTGGCCGCCGCGGAGATCGCGTCGGCCTCCGCGTCGAGCTGCTCGGACAACGACCGTCCCATGGAATCGGCCACCAGTCGCCGGATGCCGGCGTAGGCGGCGGTGGGACCGTTCGCGAGGGTGCGAGCCACCCGCATCGCCTCGCCCTGCACCTCGTCGTCGGCGACGAGGCGGCTGAGCACCCCGAGTCGCACGGCCTCGTCGGCGTTCAGGACACAGTCGGTCAGGATGATCTCCCGCGCGCGGGCGACCCCCACGATGCGCGGCAGGGTCCACGACATCCCGCCGTCGGGTGTGAACCCGATCGACGGGTACGCCGGACGCAGCTTCGTCGAGGGACCGCCGAGCGCGATGTCGGCGTGCAGCACGATGCTCATGCCCGCGCCCGCCGCCCAGCCCTGGACCGCGGCCACCACTGGCATGCGAGCCGCGTCGAGGGCACGGACGAAGTCGTGGAACAGGCGTGCGACGTCGCCGACGAACTCGCCGCGGTCCGGCGCGGTGGCGAACGCACGGACGTCGCCGCCCGCGCAGAAGTTGGCGCCCTCACCGACGAGCAGGACGGCGCCGGCATCGGCTCCGGCGGTTCGCAGGGCCTCGATGCCCTGGGTCATGCCCGTGGGGGAGAGGGAGGTGCCACGCTCGGCGGTCGCCACGGCGATGCGCAGCACGCCGTCCTCGATACGGACGTGGGACAGTACTGATTCGGTCACCCGGGCACCCTACCGGTCGCCCCCAGGGGCGGTGCGAGCCCGTCCCGACGGTGCAGGCGAGTCCTTCGCGACGGTGCATGCGAGTCCGTCGCAGCTGTCGAGGCGAGTCCGTCGCGGCTGTCGATGCGAGTCCGTCGCGACGGGGACCGAACGCGACGAGGCCCCGGCGTCGCAACGCCGGGGCCTCGTCGAACCGGGTATCAGCCGCGGACGACCTTGCCTGCCTTGAGGCAGGAGGTGCACACGTTGACCTTGCGCGTGTTGCCCGGGGCAACCTGAGCGCGAACGCTCTGGATGTTCGGGTTCCAACGACGGTTGGTACGCCGGTGCGAGTGCGAGACCGACTTACCGAAGCCGGGGCCCTTGGCGCATACGTCGCAGACGGCAGCCATAGTCGCGAACTCCTTGGTGAGTAGTGGATATTTTCGTGTCTTCGTCGGCCTGCGAACACGAGAAGGCGTCCGCCACCCGTGCGAGGCAACCCTGCAAGCGTAGCGGGTGGGGGTGGCAATGGCCAAACCGGCCGTCCGGCGGGCACACCGTTACCCTTGCGTCACCGTTGCGTGGTGGTCGAAGAGGGGGGAAGCAGGTGCTCGAGGTCGGGGAGGCAGTCGACGGGACCGCCCTGCGCAGATGGGTGGATCTGGGGTTGCGGGTCCTCGCCGAGCGCCGCGACGAGATCAACAGCCTCAACGTCTTCCCCGTCCCCGACGGCGATACCGGTACCAACCTGCTCGTCACCCTGCGCTCCGCGGCAGCGGAACTCGACACCTCCGCGGCCGACGCCGACGATGTCGCCACGATCGTCGGCGCCTTGGCGCGCGGCGCGTTCCACGGCGCCCGCGGCAACTCCGGGGTCATCCTCGCCCAGATGCTGCGGGGCCTGGCCGACGCCCTCGACGGCGCCGTCGTGGTCGACGCCACCGAACTCGGACGTGCCTGGTGTCATGCCGCCGACCTCGTCACCGGTGCCCTGAGCTGCCCCGCCGAGGGCACGATCGTCAGTGTGCTGCACGCGGCCGCCGACGGCGCGCACGCCGCCGGCGGGTCCGGTTCGCTCGTGACGGTGGCGACCGCAGCCGCCGACGCCGCCGCCGAGGCCGTGCAACGCACCACGGCACAGCTCGACGTGCTGGCCGAGGCCGGGGTCGTCGATGCCGGTGGGCTCGGTCTGCTCCTGCTGCTCGACGCGTTCGTCGAGACGGTCTCCGGCCGACGTCCGGACCGGGCGCCGATCGCGACGTCGCGGCCCGGCGCCCCCGCCCGGCATGTCGGGCACGACGGGCACGGCCTCCGCGACGACGGCCAGGACTTCGAGGTCATGTACTTCGTCGAGGACTCCGACACCACCCGCATGGACGTCCTGCGAACCCGCCTCGACGCGCTGGGGGACTCGGTCGCCGTGGTCGGTGACGGCGCCGGCACCTGGTCCGTGCACGTGCACTGCTGCGACGCGGGCGCCGCCGTCGAGGCGGGCCTGGAGGCCGGGCGCCTCCACCAGGTCACCGTCACGTGCTTCGCGCTGGAGGCCCAGCAGCGGATCGGCGTCGATCCGGTCGGTTCCGGTGCCGGAACCCGCTCGGTGCTTGCCGTCGTGGCCGGCGACGGAGCGGCCGAGCTGTTCGAAGCCGAGGGTGCGGCGATCGTGCGAGCGGACGATCCGATCACCCGCCGGCATCTGCTCGACGCGATCCGCCGGCTGGGCAGCCGCGACGTGATGGTCCTGCCCAACGGTGCGCTGCCCGCCCAGGAACTCGTCGCCGTGGGTGCGGCGGCTCGCGACCACCGGCGTGAGGTGATGTTCCTGCCCTGCTCGTCGATGGTGCAGGGGCTGGCGTCGCTCGCGGTGCACGACCCGGGCCGCGATTCCGCCGACGACGCCTTCGCCATGTCCGAGGCGGCCGCGGCGACGCGGTGGGGCTCGTTGCGCATCGCGAACGAACGCGCCCTGACGTGGGTGGGAACCTGCGAGCCGGGGCACAGCCTGGGCCTGTCCGGTCACGATGTCGTAGTCATCGAGCATGATCTGGTGACGGCGGGAGCGTCGCTGCTCGACAAGGTGCTCGCCGCGGGCGGAGAGCTCGTGACGATGCTCGTCGGCCTCGACGCCCCCGACGGACTCGCCGAACAGCTGACCCGGCACGTCAACGACCGCCACCCCGAGGTGGAGGTGCTGGTGTACCACGGAGGGCAGCGCAGCGACCTGCTGCAGCTCGGCGTGGAATAGCCGGCACAGGAACAGTCGGACACCGGATACCGGTGTCGATCGGAGCGGAGAGGACGGCAGTGGCGACACTCGCGGACCGACTCGATCATCTTCTCGGCCGCAAGACCGCGGATGCACTCGCCGATTCGTTCGGCATGACCACCGTCGAGGACCTGCTGCGCCACTACCCCCACCGGTATGCCACCCAGGGCGCCGAACTCGGCGACGCGCAACCGGTCGAGGGCCAGCACGTGACGATCATCGCGCGGGTGGCCAAGGCCGACGAGGTGCGGATGAAGAGCCGCCCCGGTACCCGTCTCGCTGTCGTGCTCGAATCGGACCGGCAGAAGATCGACGTGACCTTCTTCAACCCGCACAAGGTCAAGTACAACATCAAGCCCGGGGTGCGCGGCATGTTCTCCGGCACCGTCAAGTATTTCCGCGACAAGTGGAGCTTGGCCCACCCGAGCTACATCATCCTGCCCGAGCCCCGCGGCCCCGAGATCGGCGGCGCGGCCCCGCGGCCCGCCCGGGTCCGCGGCGCCGGCGCCCTCGCGGGGATGGCCCGCAGCGCCCAGGGCGACGGCGGCATCGACATGTCCATCTTCGACCGGGCCCTCATCCCCATGTATCCCGCCACCCGCGACGTCGAATCGTGGACCGTGATGCGATGCGTGCGGCAGATCCTCGACCAGCTCGAGACCGTCGACGACCCGCTGCCCGACTGGGTGCGGCGCGAACACGGTCTGATCGGGCTGGACGAGGCGCTGCGCCGCATCCACCTGCCCGACGACCGGGACGACGTCACCGCCGCCCGCGAGCGCCTGCGTTTCGACGAGGCCGCGGCGGTGCAGCTCGTGCTCGCCCGGCGCCGCCACGACGTCGCGGTGCGCACCGCCCCGGCGTGCCCGCGCCGCAGTGGCGGTATCGCCGACGAGTTCGATCGCCGGCTGCCGTTCGAGCTGACCGCCGGCCAGCTCGCCGTCGCCGACGAGATCGCGGCCGATCTCGCGGGCGACCATCCGATGAACCGGTTGCTGCAGGGCGAGGTCGGTTCGGGCAAGACGATCGTGGCGCTGCGGGCCATGCTGCAGGTCATCGACGCGGGGCACCAGTGCGCGCTGCTCGCTCCGACCGAGGTCCTCGCCGCCCAGCATGCGCGGTCGCTGACGAAGATGCTCGGCGACCTCGCCGCGGCGGGTGAACTCGGCGCCCACGAGCTGGCCACGAAGGTCACCCTCGTGACGGGATCGATGGGCACGGCCCGCAAACGGCAGGCCCTGCTCGACGTCGTGAGCGGCGAATCCGGTCTCGTGATCGGCACCCACGCGCTGATCCAGCAGGGTGTGGAGTTCCACGACCTCGGTCTCGTCGTCGTCGACGAACAACACCGCTTCGGGGTGGAGCAGCGCGACGTGCTGCGCAACCGCGGCCGCGACGGTGCCAGCCCGCACGTGCTGGTGATGACGGCGACCCCGATCCCGCGCACCATCGCGATGACCGTCCTCGGCGACCTCGAGGTGTCCACATTGCGGGAACTGCCTCGCGGCCGGTCGCCCATCACCAGCCGGGTCGTGCCGGCGAAGGTGCATCCGAGCTGGGTGGCGCGCGCGTGGGAACGCATCGGCGAGGAGGTCGCGGCGGGCCGGCAGGCGTATGTGGTGTGCTCGCGCATCGGCGACGGCGACAGCGACGAGGACGCCGACCTCGTCGACGTCGACGAGGCGGAGACGACCGGTGGGCGCAGGGGAAAGGGCGCGCCTCCCGAGACGAAGTCGGTGCTCCAGCAGTTCGACGAGCTCGCCGGCGGGCCGCTCGCTCACCTGCGGGTCGGGCTGCTGCACGGGCGCCTGCCCGCCGACGAGAAGGACGCGGTGATGCGTGACTTCGCCGCGGGCGACATCGACGTGCTGGTGTGCACCACCGTCGTCGAAGTGGGCGTGGATGTGCCCAACGCGACGGTGATGGTCATCGTGGATGCCGACCGCTTCGGGGTCAGCCAGTTGCATCAGCTCCGCGGCCGGGTGGGCCGGGGCGGACATGCCGGGCTCTGCCTGCTGGTGACCGATTCCAAGCCGGGCGCGCCCGCCATGGCCCGACTCGAGGCCGTCGCCGCGACCACCGACGGATTCGCGCTCGCTCAGCTGGACCTGCAGCAGCGTCGCGAGGGTGACGTGCTCGGCGTCGCCCAGTCGGGTACCACGTCGACGCTGCGGATGCTCTCGCTCGTCGACGACGTCGAGGTCATCTCGGCCGCGCAGGCCTTCGCGCGGGCAGTGACCGACCTGGATCCGCGGCTCGAGGAGCACCCCGGTCTTGCCCGCATGGTCTCGGCCGCGCTCGACACCGAACGGGTCGCGTACCTCGAGAAGTCGTGAGGTTACGTTTCGCGCACATCGAGGGCCGCGCCCGCGTGAGGTGACGGCGGACCCGTCCTCCGTGTTTCCGGCGCGTTAAGGATCTCTCGACCTGCATCGTTTCAGTCGGACAAAGACTGCCGTCCGTCTCACGATCTGGGACGCGGGCGCCGAACGGAGTGTTTCGTCGCGGTACCGTCGTCCAATGTTCTCCAAAGTGCTTGTCGCCAACCGAGGCGAGATCGCGATCCGCGCATTCCGTGCCGCCTACGAACTGGGTGCCGGGACCGTCGCGGTGTTTCCGTACGAGGACCGCAATTCCCTGCACCGGCTCAAGGCCGACGAGGCCTACCAGATCGGGGAGCAGGGGCATCCGGTCCGTGCGTACCTGTCCGTGGCGGAGATCGTCGCCGCCGCGAAGAAGGCCGGGGCCGACGCCGTCTACCCCGGCTACGGCTTCCTGTCCGAGAACCCGGATCTGGCGGCGGCGTGTGCGGCGGAAGGGATCACCTTCATCGGTCCGTCGGCGCACGTGCTGGAGCTGACCGGGAACAAGGCCCGGGCGATCGCCGCGGCGAAGGCGGCGGGCCTGCCGGTGCTGGCGTCGTCCGAGCCGTCGGCGGACCTCGAGGAGCTGCTCGAGGCGGCGGAGTCGATGGAGTTCCCGATCTTCGTCAAGGCCGTCGCCGGCGGCGGTGGCCGCGGGATGCGGCGCGTCGCCGAGCCGGCGGCGCTGCGCGAGGCGATCGAGGCGGCGTCCCGCGAGGCGGACGCGGCGTTCGGCGATCCCACGGTGTTCCTCGAGCAGGCCGTGGTCGATCCCCGGCACATCGAGGTGCAGATCCTGGCCGACACCCAGGGCAACGTCATGCATCTGTTCGAGCGGGACTGCTCGCTGCAGCGCCGCCACCAGAAGGTCATCGAGCTGGCCCCGGCACCGAACCTCGCGCCCGAGCTGCGGGAGCGGATCTGCGCGGACGCCGTCGCCTTCGCGAAGCAGATCGGGTACAGCTGTGCCGGCACCGTGGAGTTCCTCCTCGATTCGCGCGGCAACCACGTCTTCATCGAGATGAACCCGCGTATCCAGGTCGAGCACACCGTCACCGAGGAGATCACCGACGTCGACCTCGTGCAGGCGCAGCTGCGCATCGCCTCCGGCGAGTCGCTGACCGACCTGGGCCTGTCGCAGGACAAGGTCGCCATCCGCGGGGCGGCGCTGCAGTGCCGCATCACTACCGAGGATCCGGCCAACGGATTCCGGCCCGACACCGGCCGCATCAGTGCCTACCGCACGCCCGGCGGCGCCGGGATCCGCCTCGACGGCGGCACCTCCGTCGGTGCCGAGGTCTCCGCTCACTTCGACTCGATGCTGGTCAAGCTCACGGCGCGCGGCCGCGACCTGCCCACCGCCGTCGCCCGTGCCCGCCGCGCGGTCACCGAGTTCCGCATCCGCGGCGTGTCGACGAACATCCCCTTCCTGCAGGCCGTACTCGACGATCCGGACTTCCGGGCCGGCAACGTCACCACGTCGTTCATCGACGAGCGCCCCCAGCTGCTGACCGCCAAGACGTCCGCGGACCGCGGCACCAAGATCGTCGAGTACCTGGCCGACGTGACGGTGAACAAGCCGCACGGCGAGCGCCCGACGACCGTGTACCCGCACGACAAGCTGCCGAAGATCGACCTCGACGTCGCCCCGCCGGAAGGCTCGCGGCAGCGTCTGCTCGCCCTCGGCCCGGACGGCTTCGCGAAGGCGCTGCGCGAGCAGAAGGCCCTCGCCGTCACCGACACCACCTTCCGCGATGCGCACCAGTCGCTGCTCGCGACCCGCGTGCGCAGCAAGGACCTGCTCACCGTCGCCGGTCACGTCGCGCGGATGACCCCGCAACTGCTGTCGATCGAGGCGTGGGGCGGTGCCACCTACGACGTCGCGCTGCGCTTTTTGCACGAGGATCCGTGGGAGCGGCTCGCGGCGCTGCGCGAGGCCGTCCCCAACATCAACCTGCAGATGCTGCTGCGCGGGCGCAACACGGTCGGCTACACCCCGTACCCGGAGGTGGTCACCCGCGCGTTCGTGCGGGAGGCCACCGACACCGGCATCGACATCTTCCGCATCTTCGACGCGCTGAACAACGTCGACCAGATGCGGCCGGCGATCGACGCGGTCCGCGAGACCGGCACCGCCCTGGCCGAGGTCGCGATGTCCTACACCGGGGACCTGTCGGATCCCGGCGAGACGCTCTACACCCTCGACTACTACCTGCGCCTGGCGGAGCAGATCGTCGAGGCCGGGGCGCACGTGCTGGCGATCAAGGACATGGCCGGGTTGCTGCGCGCCCCCGCGGCCGCCACCCTGGTCTCGGCGCTGCGCAGCAACTTCGACCTGCCGGTGCACGTGCACACCCACGACACCCCCGGCGGCCAGCTCGCGACGTACCTCGCGGCATGGCAGGCCGGCGCCGACGCCGTCGACGGCGCCTCCGCCGCACTGGCCGGCACCACCAGCCAGCCCGCGCTGTCGGCGATCGTCGCCGCGGCGGCGCACTCGGAGCACGACACCGGCCTCGACCTGCAGGCCGTGTGCGACCTCGAGCCGTACTGGGAGGCGTTGCGCAAGGTGTACGCGCCGTTCGAGTCGGGTCTGCCCGCCCCCACGGGCCGGGTCTACACCCACGAGATCCCCGGCGGGCAGCTGTCGAACCTGCGGCAGCAGGCCATCGCGCTGGGCCTGGGCGACCGGTTCGAGGAGGTCGAGGCCAAGTACGCCGCCGCCGACCGGATGCTCGGCCGGCTGGTCAAGGTCACGCCCTCGTCGAAGGTGGTCGGCGACCTGGCTCTGCACCTGGTGGGCTCCGGCGTCGCCAGCGAGGAGTTCGCGGCCGACCCGTCCCGCTTCGACATCCCGGACTCGGTGGTCGGATTCCTGCGCGGCGAGCTCGGCACCCCGCCCGGCGGGTGGCCCGAGCCGTTCCGCTCCAAGGCCCTCGAGGGCCGCGGTGCCCCCAAGGCCGAGGTGCCGCTGACGTCCGAGGACGAGAAGGCCCTCGACGACACCTCCACCGAGCGCCGCGCCACCTTGAACCGGCTGCTGTTCCCCGGCCCGACCCAGGCGTTCCTCGAGCACCGGGACCGCTACGGCGACACCTCGGAGCTGTCGGCCAACCAGTTCTTCTACGGGCTGCGGCGCGGGGAGGAGCACCGGGTGCGCCTGGACAAGGGCGTCGAACTGCTGATCGGGCTCGAGGCGATCTCGGAGCCGGACGAGCGCGGCTTCCGGACGGTGATGTGCATCCTCAACGGGCAGTTGCGTCCGGTGTCGGTGCGCGACAAGTCCGTCGCCAGCGAGGTTCCGGCCGCGGAGAAGGCCGACCGCACCAACCCCGGGCACGTCGCCGCACCGTTCGCCGGCGCCGTGACCCTCCTGGTCGCCGAAGGCGACCGGGTCGCCGCCGGCGACACCGTCGCCACCATCGAGGCGATGAAGATGGAGGCCGCGATCACCGCGCCGCGCGGCGGCACCGTCACCCGTGTCGCCCTCGGCGGCGTGTCCCAGGTGGAAGGCGGTGACCTGCTGGTCGTCGTGTCCGAGGCGAGCGCGGAGTGATCGGACGGTTCTCCGGGACGGTGCGATGACCCGGATCGTGGCCGGCCGGGCCGGGGGGCGGCGCCTGAAGGTGCCGCCCCGCGGCACCCGGCCCACCTCGGAGCGGGTCCGGGAGGCGCTCTTCAGCTCCCTCACGGCCCGGATGGAGCTCGACGGCGCGTCGGTGCTGGACCTGTACGCCGGCTCCGGCGCGCTCGGCCTCGAGGCGTTGTCCCGGGGCGCCACCCATGCCCTGCTCGTCGAGTCCGACGCGCAGGCCGCCGCGGTGATCCGCCGGAACATCGGCGAACTCGGGCTGCCTGCGGTGTTGCGGGCGGCGCCGGTGGCTGCGGTGCTCGGCGGTGTTCCGGACCGGATCTACGACCTGGTGCTCGCAGATCCGCCGTATGCGGTGACCGAGCAGGCGGTGACCGCGATGCTCGCCGGCTTGGTCGACGGGGGCTGGGTGGGGGAGGGTTCCGTGGTGGTGCTCGAGCGCTCCTCCCGCTCGCCGGAGACGGTGTGGCCGGACGCCCTCGAACCGGAACGCGTCCGCAAGTACGGTGAGACCCGGATCGAGATCGCCACCTGCTACGGTTCGGACTCATGAGCAGTGCGGTCTGCCCCGGTTCGTTCGATCCCGTGACCAACGGCCATCTCGACGTCATCTCGCGGACTGCTGTGCAGTTCGACGAAGTGACGGTGACCGTCGTGATCAACCCCAACAAGCAGGGAATGTTCACGGTCCCCGAGCGCATCGAGATGCTCACCGAAGCCACCGCGCATCTCGGCAACGTGCGCGTCGACTCCTGGCAGGGCCTGTTGGTGGACTACGCACGTGCCCACGGGATCACCGCTATCGTCAAGGGCCTGCGCGGTGCCAACGACTTCGACTACGAGCTGCAGATGGCGCAGATGAACCACAAGCTCACCGGCGTCGACACCCTCTTCGTCGCGACCAATCCGGCCTACAGCTACCTGTCGAGTTCGCTCGTCAAGGAGGTCGCCACCTACGGCGGCGACGTCGCGGACATGCTTCCGGCGACGGTGCACAAGCGGCTCCTCGCGCGGATCGCGGAGCGCACAGCCGCGCAGCGCTGATCGGGCCCAGCCGCGCAGCGCTGGCCGGGCCCAGCCGCGCAGCGCTGATCGGACCCGGCCGCGCAGCGCTGATCGGACCCAGCCGCGCAGCGCTGGCCGGGCGGGCCGGCCCCGCCGTTCGATTGCCGACACACCGGGTGCGCGATGCCCGACTCGGACGGTACCTGCGGCAGACTTGCATCCGGCGGCGGTCGCACCGGCCGCGCCGGGACGACGATTGGGGTTGGGCGTGTACCGGGTATTCGAGGCACTCGACGAGCTGGTCGCGATCGTCGAGGAAGCACGCAGTGTCCCGATGACCGCGAGCTGCGTGGTCCCGCGCGGCGACGTACTGGATCTGCTCGACGACGTCCGCGACGCGTTGCCCGCGGAACTGGACGACGCGCAGGACGTCCTGGACCATCGTGACAAGCTCATCGGTGACGCGCGGACCCAGGCCGACAAGACGGTCGCGGACGCCGACGCGGAAGCCCGCGAGACTCTCGACAACGCCCGCGCGGACGCGGACCGCATGCTCGCCGACGCGAAGGCGCAGGCGGACCGGATGGTGCAGGAGGCCCGTGCCCACGCCGACGATCTGGTGCGCGATGCCCAGGCCGAGGCCGACGACACGATCGCCGACGCCAAGGAGCAGTACGAGTCCGTGACGGCCCGCGCGCAGGCCGAGGCCGACCGCATGATCGAGGCAGGCAAGGCCTCGTACGAGCGGTCGGTCGCCGACGGCGAGGCCGAGCAGGCTCGGCTGGTGTCGAAGACGGAGGTCGTGCAGGCCGCGCACGCCGAGTCGGCCCGGGTCATCGACGCCGCGCATGCCGAGTCGGATCGGTTGCGATCGGAATGCGACGAGTACGTCGATTCCAAGCTCGCCGAGTTCGAGGACGTGCTCGGAACGACCCTGCGGTCGGTGGGTCGCGGCCGGCAGCAGTTGCGAACGGGCGCCGGGGTGCCCGACTACACGGAGGCCGAACGCCGGTCCGAGCGGCGCCGCTGACGCTTCCGGCGTCCGCGCGGGGGGTTGGGGGGCGATTTCGTTGTGCCCGGCTCCGTCGCGTATCGTGGAGTGGTTGCCCAGCCGTTCCGCGGCATCCGCCACCTGGAAAGAGGAAGAAGCATTCCCGTGTCTGCCCGCCGTCACAGCTCCCAGCATCCCGACCGGGATTCGGGTCTCGTGCTGGACGTACTCTCGCTCGGCCGCCGTCCGGGTTCCATGCGCACCGTCCACGAAGTGGTACCCGCGCCGGTGCGGATCGGACTCGACGCAATCGCGATCGAGGAAGGCACGGATGTGGAACTCGACCTCCGGTTGGAAGCGGTCTCGGAGGGGGTCCTCGTCACCGGGACCGTGCGTGCCGATACAGTCGGCGAGTGCTCGCGCTGCCTCGAGCCCTTCGAGGACTCGGTGGAGTTGTACCTGACGGAGCTGTTCGCCTACCCGAACAGCGTCACGGAGCAGACCACCGACGAGGACGAGGTCTACCGCCTGGTGGACGACACGATCGACCTCGAGCCGGTCATCGTCGACACCGTCGGACTGGAACTTCCGCTGCGGCCGTTGTGTAGTGACGACTGCGCGGGACTGTGCCCCGAATGCGGCATTCGCCTGGCGATTGCGGAATCCGGGCACGGGCATGAGAGAATGGATCCTCGCTGGGCTGGGTTGGCAGCCGCTTTCGGCGCAGGCTCCGAAGAACCCAGCAGTGCATCCGACAGCAAGAACAACGAGGAGAAGTAGACGTGGCCGTCCCCAAGCGCAGAATGTCGCGTTCGAACACCCGGTCGCGGCGGAGCCAGTGGAACACCACTGCGCCGACGCTCGTCACCTGCCCGAACCGCGGCTGCGGCGAGAAGAAGCTGCCGCACGTGGCGTGCCCGTCGTGCGGCACCTACAACGGCCGTCAGGTGACCGCCGCCGTCTAGTTCTCGAATCTGAGACATCGTGACGAGCGATTCGACCACCGCATCCGAGGGCGGCGAAGGGGAACACGCGTCCCTTCTCGCCGCCCTCGGTGTCGATGTGGATCCGGAGCTGCTGACGCTTGCGCTCACGCACCGCTCCTACGCGTACGAGAACGGCGGCCTGCCGACCAACGAGCGTCTCGAGTTCCTCGGCGACGCCGTCCTGGGCCTCACCGTCACCGAGAAGCTGTACCTGTCGCACCCGGACAAGTCCGAGGGTGAACTCGCGAAGATCCGGGCTTCGGTGGTGAACATGCACGCCCTCGCGGAGGTCGCGCGATCCCTCGGTGAGGGGGGCCTCGGTCCGCACCTGCTGCTCGGCAAGGGTGAGGAACTCACCGGTGGCCGCGACAAGCCCAGCATCCTCGCGGACGGCATGGAGTCGCTGCTCGGTGCCGTCCACCTGCAGCACGGCATCGACGTCGCGCGCACCGTCGTGCTGCGCCTGTTCGCCGAACTCCTGGAGCGCGGCCCGCGCCTCGGCGCCGGCCTCGACTGGAAGACGAGCCTGCAGGAACTGACCGCGGAACGCGGCGTGGGCGTGCCGGCGTACGAGATCACCGCGACCGGCCCGGACCACGACAAGGAATTCACCGCGACGGTGATCGTCGCGGGCGACGCTCGTGGTGTCGGCGTGGGACGCACCAAGAAGGAAGCCGAGCAGAAGGCCGCCGCCGCGGCCTGGCAGAGCCTGTCCGACAGCGACGCCGCCCCCACCGGCGCCGCGGCCGACCAGAACTGACCCGGCGTGCCCGAACTGCCCGAGGTCGAGGTCGTCCGCCGCGGCCTGGACGCGCACGTCCGGGGCGCCACCATCGAGTCCGTCCAGGTGCTGCACCCTCGTGCGGTGCGCCGCCACGAACCCGGCCCGCGGGATCTCGCGTTGCGGCTGACCGGGCAGGCCGTCGCCGCCGTCCAGCGTCGCGGCAAGTACCTGTGGCTCGTCCTCGAGCCCGCCGACGTCGCGCTGGTCGTGCACCTCGGGATGAGCGGACAGATGCTGGTCCAGCCGCCTGCGGTGCCGGACGAGAAGCACCTGCGCATCCGCGCCGTTCTCGACAACGGCACCGATCTGCGGTTCGTGGACCAGCGCACCTTCGGAGGCTGGGCCCTCGCCCCGCTCGTCGAGGTCGACGGCGCCGTCCTGCCGGAACCCGTCGCACACATCGCCCGCGACCCCCTGGACCCAGCGTTCGATGCGGCCGCCGTGGTGAAGGTGCTGCGCGGCAAGCACTCCGAGATCAAGCGCCTCCTCCTCGACCAGACCGTCGTCTCGGGCATCGGCAACATCTACGCCGACGAATCGCTGTGGCGGGCCGGCGTACACGGCAACCGCGCAGCCGATCGGCTCGGGGGACCGACCCTGCGCCGGCTGCTCGATGCGGCCCGCGACGTGATGGGCGAGGCACTCGCGAAGGGTGGCACCTCGTTCGATGCCC
The DNA here is from genome assembly GCF_057367935.1 of Rhodococcus sp. NS-SX18. Taxonomy (NCBI): domain Bacteria; kingdom Bacillati; phylum Actinomycetota; class Actinomycetes; order Mycobacteriales; family Nocardiaceae; genus Rhodococcus; species Rhodococcus sp. NS-SX18. Next base: position 2,167,891 of record NZ_CM170633.1, read on the forward strand.
TCTACGTCAACGTCAACGGTGAGTCCGGGTACTTCGATCGGTCGCTGAACGTCTACGGCCAGGAGAACCTGCCGTGCCCGCGGTGCGGTACGCCGGTGCGGCGCGAGAAGTTCATGAACCGTTCGTCGTTCAGTTGCCCGACGTGTCAGCCGCCGCCCCGGAGCGCGCGGCGAGTCTGAGCTCCGCCCACCTCCGAGTCGAAGCAGCGAATCCGCCTCACGATCCCGCTCCGGGCAGGCACAGTGGGAGCGGCGGAGGAGGACGCACATGCGAACATCGAGGAGAGCCGTGGCCGTGGCTGCGGCAGCGCTGACGGTGGCACTCGCGGTCGGCGGCTGCGGCACCGACGACACTTACCCGAGCGAGTCGGCGCAGACGACCACCGAGGCAGCCCCGGAGACGACCCCACCGACCGGGACGGCCGGTTCCGAACCCGGGCAGCCGGGCACCGAGCCGCAGGTCACCGAGGCGACGGGTGGGATCCCGGCCTATCAGCCGTCGACACTCGTCAGCCGATCGATCGGCTCGACCGTCCTGACGACCTCCGACCCGATCGACCAGGTCGGCGCCTTCTACCTCGACTTCGTGGACCGGGAGGGGTGGCAGACGGTCTCCGAAAGCGTCACCCCGTACAGCACGAGTCTCACGATCAGGAAGGAAGGTGAGGGCGCCTCCATCTCGGTCTCGGCGGGCGGTGACGGGACGCTGGTCTCCATCAGCACCTATCCGTCCCCGTGACGGGCCGCCCGGTTGTCTCGGCTCGAATCGGGGACCCGGGGTGGGATACGGTGGATCCGGTGCGCCGGGAAGTCTGGTCGGCAGACGATGACCGCTACCCGAAATCCGAGGACGATCGATGACGACACCCTTCTCCCGCCTGCCGTTGCTCTCACGTGGATCGTGGGAGGAATCCAAGCGGGTGACCGAGATTCTCCGCAAGGAGACGGTCGGCGGTGTCCTGCTGCTCATCGGCGCGCTCGTGGCCCTGATCTGGGCCAACACGCCGTGGTCCGACGCCTACCACAGCCTACGTGACACGACGGTGGGCCCGTCCGCCCTGCATCTGGACCTCTCGCTCGGGACGTGGGCGGCCGACGGGCTGCTGGCCATCTTCTTCTTCGTCGTCGGCTTGGAACTCAAGCGCGAGTTCGTCGCCGGCGACCTGCGCGATCTACGGCGCGCAGCGGTGCCGATCACCGCCGCGGTGGGGGGAATGGCGGTTCCCGCCGTCGTGTTCGTCGCGGTGAATCTGCGCGGCGGAGGGGACGCCCTGGCGGGGTGGGCCGTGCCCACCGCCACCGACATCGCCTTCGCCGTGGCCATCCTGGCCGTCATCGGCACACACCTCCCGGCCGCACTGCGTACCTTCCTGCTCACGCTCGCCGTCGTCGACGACCTGCTCGCCGTCACCGTGATCGCGGTGTTCTACACCGACGACCTCGACTTCGTGTACCTCGGACTGGCGGTGCTGCCGCTGCTCGCCTTCGCGCTCGCGGTGCAGCGCGGCATCCGGTTCTGGTGGCTCCTGGTGCCGCTGGCGGCGCTCACGTGGTTCCTCGTCCACGAATCCGGCGTGCACGCCACCGTGGCCGGCGTCCTGCTCGGGTTCACCGTGCCGGTCGCCCGCCGGACCCGCACCGGCACGGAAGCCATGGCCGAGCAGTTCGAACATCGCCTCCGGCCACTGTCGGCCGGGGTGGCTGTCCCGATCTTCGCGTTCTTCGCCGCCGGCGTGACGATCGGGGGCCTCGACGGCCTGGGTGAGGCGCTCCGCGACCCGATCTCGATCGGTGTCGTCGCGGGCCTCGTGCTCGGCAAGGTCGTCGGGATCTTCGGCGTCACCTACCTGATGGCGCGGTTCACCCGCGCCCACCTGGACGAGGGTCTGAGCTGGCTGGACGTGCTCGGGGTCGCGCTGCTCGGCGGCATCGGCTTCACCGTCTCTCTGCTGATCGGGGATCTCGCGTACGGCGCCGGCACCGTCGCGGCCGACCACATCAAGGTTGCCGTCCTCGTCGGCTCCCTCACGGCGGCACTCGCCGCCTCGGTGGTGCTCCGCTCCCGGAACCGGGCCTACCGCAGGATCGCCGAACTCGAGACCGTCGACGCGGATCACGACGGCATCCCGGACGTCTACCAGCGCTGAGGCTCCGCCGGGTCGCGTGGCAGGGGTCGTCGGTTTCCTGGGCGGGGTGATCGCCCCCGCCTAGAATGGACGGACGGACATCGCGGCGGCACCCGCTCCGGCGTCGCCCCGGGCACCGCGGTGTACGCGGGTGATCGGAGGTGGACGTGCATCCCTCCGAACCCGCACGCGTGCTACCCCGCCGGGCGTATCGGGCGCTCGTCGCGTTTCTGGTCCTCTTCGTTCTGCTCGTCGCCGGACCTCGCCTGGTGGCGGTGTACACCGACTGGCTCTGGTTCGGAGAGGTCGGCTACCGGGACGTGTGGGGCACCGTCCTCGTGACCCGGCTGGTGCTGTTCGCCGTGGTGACGCTCGTGGTGACGGGGCTGCTCTTCGGAGCGACGGTGTGGGCGTACCGATCGCGGCCCCTGTTCGCCACCGGTCCGGACGATCCGATCGAGCGATACCGGATCATGGTCCTGCGGCGCCCGAAACTGTACGCGATCGGCATCCCGCTGCTGCTGGGACTGTTCTTCGGCCTGAGCGCACAGAGCCAGTGGGCCAGGGTGCAGCTCTTCCTCCACGGCGGAGCATTCGGAAGCACCGACGCCGAGTTCGGGCACGACATCGGGTTCTACGTCTTCGACCTGCCCTTCTACCGGCTCCTGCTGACGTGGGCGTTCCTCGCGCTGTTCCTGGCACTCGTGCTCTGCACGGCCACCCACTTTCTCTTCGGCGGACTCCGGGTGCCCTTCGTGACCGGCTCCGGCACTCGGCGCGGCACCACCGGCGCGACGACGCGCGCGGCCCGGATCCAGATCGCGGTTTCCGCCGGGAGTTTCATCGCGCTCAAGGCGGTCGCATACTGGTTCGATCGGTACGAGCTGTTGTGGAGCGGCCGGAAGGAACCGACGTTCACCGGGGCCGGGTTCACCGACATCAACGCGGTCCTGCCGGCGCGCCTGATCCTGGTGGCGATCGCCGTGCTCTGCGCGGCGGCGTTCTTCGCCTCGATCCTGCTGGACGACCTGCGGGTGCCGTTGATGGCGACCGCGCTCCTGGTCCTGTCGTCGATCGTCGTCGGCGGTATCTTCCCGGCACTCACGGAGCAGTTCTCGGTGCGCCCGAACGCCGCCGATCGTGAGAGCCCGTACATCGAGCGCAACATCGCCGCGACCAGACAGGCATACGGGATCGAGGCCGATCGCGTCGAGTACCTCGACTATCCCGGGGTCGGAACCCGGCCCCCCCGGGAGATCCCGGCCGACGTCACCACGATCGCCAACGCCCGGCTGCTGGACCCGAACGTGCTTTCCAGGACCTTCACCCAGCAACAGCAGCTGAAGAACTTCTACGGGTTCACTCCGCAGCTGGACATCGACCGGTACACCATCGACGGGAAGGTCGGTGACTACATCGTCGCCGCACGGGAACTGTCCCCGGACAGCCTGAGCGGCAATCAGACCCAGTGGATCAACCGGCACACCGTCTACACCCACGGCAACGGATTCGTGGCGGCGCCGGCGAACCGGGTCAACGCCGCCGTACGAGACGCGGCCGCGGCCGGCAGCGGAAGCGACAGCGGTTACCCCATCTACACCGTCAGCGACATCGCTTCCCAGGCCTCCGGCAGGCAACTGATCCCGGTCGAACAACCGCGCATCTACTTCGGTGAACTGATCGCGGCGTCGGACCCGGACTACGCGATCGTCGGTGGGCCCGCCGGCGCGACGCCGCGCGAGTACGACACGGACACCTCCCAGTACACCTACACCGGAAGCGGGGGAGTGCCGATCGGGAACTGGATCAACCGGCTGGCCTTCGCGGTGCGCTACGGCGAGCGCAACATTCTGTTCTCCGGCGCCATCGGGGTGGATTCGAAGATCATCTTCGATCGTGATCCGAAGACCCGCGTGGAGCGGGTCGCGCCGTGGCTGCGCACCGACGGCAATCCGTACCCTGCGGTCGTGGACGGCCGGATCGTCTGGATCGTCGACGGCTACACCACCCTCGCGCACTACCCGTACTCCCAGTCCGGCGCGCTGCCCGGCGCCGGCCTCACCGATACGGGCCGGCTGTTGCCGGGTGAGGCCGTCTCCTACATCAGGAACTCGGTCAAGGCCACGGTGGACGCCTACGACGGGACCGTCACCCTCTACCAGGTGGACACGAACGACCCGGTCCTCGTGGCGTGGATGGGCGCCTTCCCTGAGGCCGTGCAACCGCCGGAATCGATCAGCCCGGAACTGCGCGCCCACTTCCGATACCCGGAGGACCTCTTCGGTCTCCAGCGGGAGCGGCTCGCGAAGTACCACGTCGACGACCCACGGGAATTCTTCACCAACAATGCGTTCTGGTCCGTTCCCAGCGACCCCACCTCCGAGGCCGTGGGGTCTCAGCCGCCGTACTACGTGCTGGTCGGTGACCGCGAGAACGCGGAACCGTCCTTCCGTCTGGCCAGCGCGATGGTCGGGTTCAACCGGGAATTCCTCTCCGCCTACATCTCGGTGGACTCCGACCCGGACAACTACGGCCGGATGGAGGTGCTGCAGCTGCCGACCGACACGCAGACCCAGGGTCCGCAGCAAACCCAGAACTCGATGATCTCCGACACCCGGGTGGCCTCCGAACGCACCCTGCTCGAGCGGTCCAACCGGATCCACTACGGCAATCTGCTGACGCTGCCGATCGCGGACGGCGGGGTGCTCTACGTCGAGCCCCTGTTCACCGAGCGTCTCACCAGCACCGCCGACGGCTCGACGTTCCCGCAGTTGTCGCGGGTGCTGGTCAGCTATCGCGAACCCAGCGCCGGCGGCGTCCGCGTCGGGTACGCACCCACCCTCGCCGAGGCACTCGACCAGGTCTTCGGTGCGGGTACGGGCCGGGTGGCAACCGCACCCGGCGGTGACGCCGCGACCGCGCCGGATCCTGCTGCGACCGCACCGCCGCCCGAGGAAGGCGCTGCGGTGCCGCCGACCACCGCGCCAGCGGAGCCGACCCCGGAACAGCTGACCGCTGCCGTCGTCGAACTGAACAATGCCCTGGCGGATCTGCGCGAAGCCCAGCGCACGGGCGACTTCACGTCGTACGGCGCTGCGCTCGACCGGCTCCAACGCGCCGTCGACAACTTCCTGGCGGCTGGGGGAAGCCTCAACTGAAGTTCACGTGGCCGATGTCGGGGACCGTCCGGCACCGCAAGCTCCGTCCCGAGACCGCGGGATTTCGGTCGCGTCCCGGCAGAAAAGCGGTAGCCGTGCCAGGGTGATCCGCCTCGCCGTCGTAGTCGGGCAAGCGCTCGGCACCACGCAGCGGGTCCACCTGGACGTGCGCCCGGTTCCCCTCCGCGTACCGCGCAGTGCGCCGGTCAGTCGTCTGACCTTTCGGGGTCGGCGACCTCCACGAGCTGGTCCAGTGCATCAATCGTGGTGGTGGCCGCCAGCGCGAACGGGTCGACCACAAGGTCGGCGCCTGCGTCGCGGAGCCGCTCGGAGTCGTGGCTGCCGTGGGCGGTGACGGCGACCTTGCCGCGAAACCCGTGGTGACGCAGTCCGTGCAGGAGCGCGAGATTCGTCTCCAGGACAGGGATCGTGCTGATCACGTACCGCGCGGTCGACAGAGGGAGGGTTTCGAGGAAGTGTGCGTCCTCGGCGCTGCCGTAGACAGCCGTGATGCCGAGCCGACGGTTGGTCGACACGCGGTGCGGATCGAAGTCCACCGCGAGCACGCGGTGGTCGGTCTCGCTCAGTCGGTCGGCGAGGTGCCCACCGAACCGGCCCAGCCCGTAGACGATGCCGTCGACGTCGGCGTCGGGCCCGTCGAGAGCGACACGGCGGACGTCGGGACGCTCGAAGAGACGCAGACCGCACGCGAGGCGCTCGTAGATCCGGTGCGAGTACAAGATCAGGTAGGTCGATCCCCCGATCGTGACCACGCCGACGACGGTGATCAGGCTGACCGTCGCGTTCGTGATGTGCCCTAGGCTCAGCCCGAGTGCCGCCAGGATCAACGAGAACTCGGAGATCTGCGCCACCGTGAGACCGGCGAGGAAGCCCACCCGCACCGGGTACCGCATGAAGGACATGATCGCCACGACGATCAACGGGTTGCCGACCAGTACGAAGACCGAGAAGACGATCGCGGGCACGATCTGTTGCCCGGCGTCCGTGAAGTCGAGCCGGGCGCCCAGATCGAGGAAGAAGAACAGCAGCAGGAAGTCCCGCAGGCTCACCATGCGGGCGCCGAGGGCGTCGCGGTACGGCGTGCTCGCCAGCGACACACCGGCGAGGAAGGCACCCACTTCGGAACTGAAGCCCAGCCACTCGCTGAAGGCGGCAACCGAGACCGCATACGCGACACCGAAGAGCACCAGTAGTTCCTGGGAACGCGCGACGTGGCCGAGCAGCCACGGCAGGACGTAGCGCATCAGCACGACGATGCCGCCGAGCAACCCGAGTCCCTTGGCGAGCACGAGTGCGACCCCGACGGCGACGTGATCGTCCGTCGACTGGCCGAAGGCGGTGAGCACGATCATCACCAGCACGACCACGATGTCCTGGACGATGAGGAAGCCCACGGCGATGCGGCCGTGCAACTGCTCGAGCTCGCGCTTGTCCGACAGCAGCTTGACGATGATGATCGTCGACGAGAAGGTCAGGGCGACGGCCACATACATCGCCGATACCGAATCCATGCCGAGCGCCAGCGCGATGAGGTAGCCGACCACCGAGGTGAACAGGACCTGCCCGAGCCCGGTGGCGAGTGCCACGGGACCGGTGGTGCGAACGAGGTGGAGGTCGAGCTTGAGCCCCACCAGGAACAGCAGGATCGCGATTCCCATCCGGGCCAGCAACTCGACGGTGCTGTCCGCGACGACCCACCCCGTACCGGTCGGACCGACGAGGATGCCGACGCCGATGAACGCGACGATCATCGGCTGCCGCAGCCGCGTCGCGAGCAGCCCTGCCAGCGCAGCGAGGGCGAGGATCGCGGCGACGAGCGGGAAGGAGTGCACGTCCACGGCGGGTCACCTACTCACGGTCGGTGCGGCGACGGGACCGCGTCTCTGGCGGGGTGTCGTGGTCTCTCGTGCGGTCCGGGCGCGCAGGGACTTGTCGACGGCGACGACGAGCACCGCCAGCGTGGCGAGGCCGACGATGCGCAGCCATGCGCCGGCGTCGATCGGCGCGGTCTGGAAGAGCGTGTTCATGGCGGGTACATAGGTGATGGCCAGCTGCGCGAGCGTCTGGACGAACACCCCGACGAGGATCCACCGGTTGCCGAAGAACCCGATCCGCCACACCGACGACGTGAGCGAGCGGCAGCTGAAGAGGTAGAACAGCTCCACCGCGACGACGAGATTGACGGCCGAGGTGCGTGCCTCGTCGACGCCGGCGCCGTTGCCCAACTCCCACTCGAACAGCCACCACGCGCCGCCCACGATGAGCCCGGACACCAGCAGGATCCGGGTGACGAGCGCACCGGTCAGCAGCGGGCGAGTGGGGTCCCGCGGGGGCCGGGACATCGTGTCGGGTTCCTTCGGCTCGAAAGCCAGCATGAGACCCAGCGCGACGGCGGTCGTCATGTTGATCCACAGGATCTGGGTGGGCAGGATCGGCAGGGTCGTCCCGAAGACGATGGCGGCGAGGATGACCAGGCCCTGCCCGAGGCTGGTGGGGAGTACCCAGACGATGAACTTCGTGAGGTTGTCGAATACGCCGCGTCCTTCCTCGACGGCGGCCTCGATGGTGGCGAAGTCGTCGTCGGTGAGCACCATGTCGGCGGCCTCCTTGGCGACCTCCGTTCCGCCATGTCCCATGGCCACCCCGATGTCGGCCTGCCGCAGGGCGGGAGCGTCGTTGACGCCGTCACCCGTCATGGCGACGACGTGGCCGCGTTCCTGCAGGGCCCCGACCAACCGGAGCTTCTGTTCGGGGGAGACCCGTGCGAACACCCTCGCCCGGCCGACCGCCTCCGCGAGTTCCTCGACAGGGATCGCGTCGAGATCCTGTCCGGTGAGCACCAGGCCGTCGTCTGCCTCGCCGATCAGCCCGAGTTGCCGCGCGATCGCCGCTGCGGTGGCCGCATGGTCGCCGGTGATCATCTTGACCGCGATGCCGGCGACGTGGCACACGTGCACGGCGTCCACGGCAGCCTGCCGGGGCGGGTCGAGCATCGCGTGCAGGCCGGTGAACACCATCTCGTCCGAGACGACCGGCAGGTCGAACACCGCCTCCGCATCGATCGTGCGGACGGCCGTGGCCAGCACGCGCAACCCCTGCCGCGCCAAGTCCTCGACGGCCCGGTGGACCGAGTCCCGGTCCAGGGGAAGAAGGCCGCCGTCGGGACCCATGGCGTAGCGGCACCGTTCGAGAATCCGCTCGACGGCACCCTTTGCGAGCACGATCCGCTCACTCGGATGCGACCCGGCGTGCAGTGTCGCCATGAACTGGCGTTCGGAACTGAACGGGATGGTGCCGGCACGGGGATGTTCGGCGCGGACCGCGTCGGGCCCGATGCCGGCCTTGCCCGCCACGACGAGCATCGCGGCCTCGGTGGGATCACCGACGACGGACCACCGGCCGTCCTGCCGGTCGAGGTGGGCGTCGTTGCATCCGGCACCCGCGACGATCGTCCACCGCAGGGCCTCGTCCGAATCGGTCGGCGCGACGGATCCGGTGGGCTCGTGGACGGCGCCTTCGGGCGCGTATCCCGATCCGGTCACCGTGTACAGGGAGTGCATCGTCCACAGGTGGCGCACGGTCATCTGGTTCGCGGTGAGAGTTCCCGTCTTGTCCGAACAGATAACGGTCGTGCTGCCGAGCGTCTCCACGGCGGGTAGGCGACGGATCACCGCTCGGCGCCGGGCCATTCGCGCCACGCCGATGGCCATGGTGATGGTGACGACCGCCGGGAGTCCTTCGGGGATCGCACCGACCGCGAGCGCCACCGCGGCGGTGAACGTTTCCGGCGCGTCCTGACCGCGGACGAGACCGATCGCGAAGGTCGCCGCCGCCAGTACGACGATCGCCACGGTCAGAACCCTGCTGAACGAAGTCAGTTTGGCGGTGAGCGGCGTGGCCAGCACGTCCGCCGCCCCGACGAGGCGATGGATCTCCCCGAGTTCGGTCCGGTCGCCGGTCGCGACGGTGATCCCGGCGCCTGTTCCGGCGGTGACCAACGTGCCCGAATGCACCATGTTGCGGCGATCCGCCACGGCGGTGGCGCGCGGAAGGACCACCTCGTCCTTGAGCACCGGGACGGACTCCCCGGTCAGCGCGGACTCGTCGACCTGCAGTTCGGCCACGCGGATCAGGCGCAGGTCCGCGGGAACCTTGTCGCCGGCCTCGAGGACGACGAGATCACCGGGTACGAGGTCGTCCGACGGCAGGGTCTGCTGGCGGCCGCCGCGGATCACACGTGTCTGTGTGCGCACCATGGACCGGAGTGCGTCGAGCGCCGCCTCGGCCTTGGACTCCTGGACGAAGCCGACGGTGGCATTGACCAGCACGACCGCGAGGATGACCGCCGAGTCGACGTATTCGTCCAGCCACAGCGTGATCGCCGCTGCGGACAACAGGACATAGATGAGGGGATTGTGGAACTGGCGCAGAATCCGCCGCAGCAACCCGTGGCCCGACGCCGCCGGCAGGACGTTGGGCCCGAAGCGATCCAGTCTGTGGACGGCCTCGTCCGCGTCGAGGCCGCGATGTGGATCGGTCTCGTGCAGGAGCACGACCTCGTGGGCCGACAGGTCGTGGTGAGTGTCGACGGGCGAGGAATCGAGGGGTGCAACCATCACGCGACCTCCGGCATCGATTGCGGGGATGACGAGAGCAGCAACCAGGCTCGGTCCGGCACGCCGGATGCAGAGCAGGCGGTCGTCGACTCCGACGGTGAGGGCCTCCGGCGATCCGACGTGCAGCCCCGCCCGCCGTGGGTGATTCCGAGCACGATGTCGGGCAGATCTTCGACCGTCTGCACGACGCCGAGTGTGGCCGTCGCGACGCCCAGCAGTTGCCTGGCGGCGACCTCGAGCATCGACGGATTGGTGTCGACGACCACGATCCGAGACGGCGGGACGCCGTCCCCGAGCATCGCGTCCACCGCGGCACGGCTCATGGTGCCTCCCTGGTCGTGAGATGCGAACACCGATCGCCGACCAGACTTCCCGGCACTCCGGGCATCACCCTATCGTGCGTGCGGCCCGGATCGAAGGGGCTTCGGTCCCTCTGGAGTCACTGATGCACGAGGCTGAGCCGGCGCCACGACCACAGGGTCAGCCCCGCCGAGACGACAGGAACGGTGAGTGCGAGTGCGAGCTGCGGAGCGTTCACGGAACCGGCTTGCGGTCCCGCCGCCCACAGACCCGGAGCGGAGAACGGGAACCAGCCGCCGGCTCCGGTCATGACCGCCATCTGGGCGGCAATCACCACGGCGATGATCGCCCCGATCGCGGGCAGGTATCCCCGTGCCAGGGTGGCGACCCAGGCGCAGGGAAAGGCGAGCCCCGCGGTGAGCAGGGCTACGGCGAGGAATTTGCCGACGAGCGCAGCCGTCCCTGGGTCGAGGGGATCGTCGTCGACGAACGTTCCCGCGACCGCAAGCGCGGCGCCCGTCGCGACGCTGACGGCGACGGACCAGGTCAGCAGGATCAGCAGTTTCGCTGCAGCGACGGCCGAGCGGGAGACCGGGGCGGCCCACAACCCGCTGATCGCCCCGTCGGTGAACTCGCGGCCGAAGACCCAGCCGACGACTACACCGAACCCGAGAAGCCCGCCCACCGAGACGATGGTGTCGGCTGCGGCGAACAGCCCCGCACGGCCTCCGTCCCCGACGATCGCCTGCGCCTTTCCCGCCATCGCGGCGTCGGCACCGTGCACGGATCGCAGAGTCAGCACGCACATGGCCACCACCCCCGTCGTGAGAAGGACGGTGGTGACCCATACGGGACGTGCCCGCCGGAACTTGGCCCATTCCACCGCCAGCGCGGCCCGGACCTGCTCGGACGTGGTCATCGGCGCGCCTCGCTGTCGCGGTACACGAGGTCGAAGAACTGCCGCTCGAGATCGATACCGCGGGGGTCGAGGGCACCGACGGTGCGCCCCTCGTTCACGACTGTGATGCGGTCGGCCACGCGGGCGACCTCGTCGAGGTGGTGACTCGACACCAGCGTCGCCGTGCCGCGCTCCCGGCTGCGCTGCAGTAGCGTGCGCAACAGCATGATCCCGGCCGGATCCAGCGCATTGGTCGGCTCGTCCAGGATCAGCACATCCGGGTCCGCGATCAGCGCCGCAGCCAGCCCCAGTCGCTGCCGGTTGCCGAGGGACAGTTTCCGGGCACTGGTCCGTGCCCACCGGGTCAGGACGAGTTCCTCGATCCACCGGTCGGCCGCGGCGGTGGCGCCCGCCGCGGACAGGCCGGCGAGACGCCCCGCGATGCGCAGGTTCTGCGTGACGGTCAGTTCGGGGTAGAGAAGCGGTGTTTCGACGAGGTGCCCGACTCCCGTCCAGTGCCGAGCCGGCATCGATGCCGGTGCCAGGCCTCGGACGCGCACGATTCCGTCGTCGGGCTCGATCATGCCGAGGAACAGGCGCATCAAGGTCGTCTTGCCCGCCCCGTTGAGGCCCACGAAGGCGTGCACCTCGCCCGCGCGTACCTCGGTGGAGACGTTCTCGAGTACGGCCGTGGAGCCGTAGCGTGTGCACACGTTGCGGCACTCGAGCACGACGTCGCCCACCGCGGTCATGACGTCTCCCGCGACTGACGCGAAGGACGGGCCTGCGGTGCGAGCTGGTGCAGGGCCGACACAATTCGGTTGCCGAGAGTCCCGTCGCCGGTCTCTGCCCAGTCCGTCAGCGCCGCCATGAGGGCGCCCATGCAGGCCCCGGCGGCGACGGCGGCGTCGAGTCGTCGGGTGCCCGGTTCGGCGAGCGCGGCAGCGACGGCCTCCTGGGTGCGCAGCGTGTTCTCCCACATCCGCGCGCGCAGCCGGGGGTGCGCCGCGACGATTCTCAGGCGGGTGCGCACGTCCCCGAGGTCGCTCTCGGGAATCTGCGCCCAGGCGTCGAGGACCCCCCGGCACGCCCGTTCCAGCGGGCTCCGGTCCGCCGATTGCGCGGCCACGGCCTCCGCGATGACCGGGTCGTAGGGGTCGTCGAGCAGGACCGCGTCCTTGGACGGAAAGTGCCGGAAGAACGTCATGTGCGACACCCCGGCGGCGGCGGCGATCCGGTCCACGGTGACGGCGTCGTAGCCGTCCTCGGTGAACAGTTGCACCGCCGTCGCCTGGATGCGCTGACGGGTTCGCGCAGACTTGGACACCGCGTAATGTTATCGACTAACATTTCGGGGGGCAAGGAGATTCCACCGCGGGTGAGTCATGCGCTCAGGAGGTCGCGGCGCCGGAACGCGGCCAGCCCGGCCGCCGTGACGAGCGCGGCAAGAGCGACGAGAGCGACGAAGGAACCCGCGGCGAACGGTTCGAGCGGCATCTGCCGTACATGGTTCAGCGGGGAGAAGGCGCCGGCGCTGTCGGGCAGATTCAGGATCGGTCCGAAACTGCCCACCAGGTAGCCGCAGACGACCAGCACCCAGACCAGATCGAAGGCGCGAGGGACGAGACCGAACAGCGCCGCTGCGATCGCCGCGATGCCGAGCACGGCGGGAACGTAGCCGACATGCGCCCATACCGACGCGGGCGCCCGGGTCGGCTCGCCGGTGGACGCCGCGGCCCCCAGCCCGGTCCCCAAGCCGGCGAGTGCGAGGAGCGCCACCACGCCCACGGCGGTCACGGACAGCCCCGATGCCATCCATCCGGCGCGGCTCGTGGCGGTCGCCAAGACGGGCTCGATCCGGCCCGACTGCTCCTCGCTCCGCAAGCGACGGACCGACAGGATCGCGAAGCAGGAGGGGAGGAAGGCCATCGTGTACCCGGTCAGGCCCAGGAAGCCGTCGACGAGATTCGCGGTCGAACCACCCATGAGAACAAGAATGTCCTCGGGCAGGTTCGCGAAGCTCTCGGCGATCGAGCCGGTCAGGGAGCCGTAGAACAATCCCGTCAGTGCCAGGCCCGTGCCCCACCCGGCGATACTTCCGCGCTGCAACCGAAGCGCCAGCGCGAACGGGGTCGCCAGCGCCGGTGCCGCCTCGTCCCGGCCCGGCCGCGGGGGCACCAGTCCGGCGCCGAGGTCGCGACGGTCGACGACACGGTACGCGGCCGCTGCGGCGACCGCCGCGAACCCGAACGACAGGGCCAGCGGGCCCCACCGCGGATCGACGAATGCTCGCGTCTGCTGGGACCAGGCGATGGGGGACAGCCAGGACACCGCGCTGCCGTGCCGCTCCAGGACGTCGCCGACGCCCCGCACGACGAAGGCCGTTCCCAGTGCCGCTGCGGCCAGTCCTGTGGCGGTGCGCGTGTGTTCGCACACCTGGCACACCACGGCGGTGAGTGCGGCGAAGAGGAGCGCCTACGGCGAGCCCTGCACGCGCGCGTTGTCGAGCATGCGCATCACGCGCGTCGCGCTGACCCCGTGTATCAGGACGGAGAGGACGACGGTGAAGGCGACGGCCGCCCACAACTCCTGCTCCTGCGCGAGGTCGAATTCCGCCGCCGCGTACGCCAGGTAGTAGACGGAGCCGATGCCGCGTACGCCGAAGAAAGCCGTGACGCGACGTTCTCGGGCGTCCAGCTCGTCGCAGCCCAGGAGCGAGAGCCAGCCGACCACGGGCCGGATCACCAGGACCAGGGCGGCCCCGACGAGAACCGAACCCCACGACAACTCGGCGAGCAGACCGGTGGTGAGGCCGGCCCCCAGCAGGAGCAGGACGGCGAGCGTGAGGACGTGCTCGAGCTGCTCGATGAGGCTGTGCATCTCCGCGTGGTACTCGTGTGCGCGTTCGATGCGCCGCATGGCGACCGCGCACACGAAGACGGCGAGGAAGCCGTAGCCGCCGACCAGTTCGGCGATTCCGTACACCGCGAAGGTGGCCGCGAGCGCGACGATCGGTTCACCCCGGTCCGCGAGCCGGACGTGTTCGACCGGGAAATGGAACACCGCCCGGCCGACGAGATGACCCGCCACCGCTCCCACCACGGCGCCCACGACGATCTTGCCGAGCAGCTCCCACAGGACCCAGGAGACGATCCAGTCCTCGATCGGTCCCTTGGTGTACAGGAAGAGCGCGAGGTAGACGAACGGAAACGCCAACGCGTCGTTGAGGCCGGCCTCGGAAGTGAGCGCGAAGCGCACCTCGTCGTCCTCGCGATGAGAACCCTCCCCGGAGGTGGGTCCCTCGACCTGCACGTCGGACGCGAGGACGGGATCGGTGGGGGCGAGGGCCGCCCCGAGCAGCACGGCGGCCGCGGGGGTGAGGGCCGCGGCCCACCAGCCGAGCACCGCGACGGCCGCGATGCCGAGGGGCATCGCGATCAACAGCAGCCGCCGGGTGGACTTCCACGACCGCCACCCGAGGGGACGGTCGATCGCGAGGCCGACGCCCATGAGCGCGACGATCACGCAGACCTCGCTGAGGTACTCCGCCACGGCCGGATGCCAGCCGGGAGTGACGGCTTCGACGTTGTCGAATACCAGCCCGAGCAACGCGCCGGCTACCAGCACGATCATCGGTGCCGAGATCGCCCGGTTGTCGAAGAGCCGCGGCACTGTGACGGCGAAGAGCAACGCAAGTCCGGCGGAAACGTAGATGATCGCGGTGTCCAGTGCCGTGGCCTTCGTTCGCTGCGACGTGGTCGGACCAGGGATGCCCACGCGACCCCCACCCGAAACGCGCGATCACGCCCTCGGCACCCGGTCAGATGTCGAAGAACACGGTCTCGAGCCCGCCTGCCGGGGTGTCCTGCAGGTACACGTCGAAGGTGTAGACGACCCGGCCGTCGCGTTCGGAGCGCTTCGCGACCAACGTGTCGCGGCGGGTCTCCCACTCGATCCCGTTCAGGACGGGATCGGCGGCGTTGGCGTCGGCCTCGTCGTCGAAGTAGACCCGGGTGTGCAGGCCGAGGTTGATGCCCCGGGCGAAGAGCACCATGAGGATGTGCGGGGCCTGGGTTCCGCCGTTGCTCGCCGGCACCGGTCCCGGCTTGATCGTCTCGAAGGTGTAGACGCCGGTGTCGAAGTCCCCGCCCGTGCGGCCCCAGCCGCGGAACGTCGGATCGAGCTCCCTGCCCTGGGTGTCGCCGTCCGGGGTGTCGCCGGGGTGGGCGTACCTGCCTGCGGCGTTGGCCTGCCAGATCTCGATCAGCACGTCGCGCACGGGGGTGCCGGTGCCGTCGAAGACCCGGCCTTCGAGGGTGATGTGCTCGCCCTTCGTCTCCGGGGTGGTGAGGACGTTGCCGAAGTTGTTGTCGAAGATGTCGAACCCGGCCTGCTGCGGCGCGAGCCCGATGTGTACGTACGGGCCGCCGGTCTGCGAGGGGGTCTCCGGGTGGCGCGTGACCATGCTGTGCGGGGAAAGGCTCATCGGGGGGCTCCGGGAAGGGTGACGTTGTCGAAGAAGGTGGCGCGGCGGCCGCGCAGGGTGAGGTCGAAGCGGTAGGTCCGCGCATCGAACGGGGCGTTGTTCGCCGGATCCTCCTGCGCGATCAGGCTGCGCAACTGGTCCAGGGTGGGAACGGTCTTCGCGATGGGGCAGCGCTCGATGAGCGGGTCGCCTTCGAAGTACATCTGGGTGATCAGGCGCTGTGCCCAGCCGGTGCCGTGGATCGAGAAGTGGATGTGCGCGGGCCGCCACGCGTTGGTGCTGTTGGCCCACGGGTACGGTCCGGGCTTGATGGTGCGGAAGAAGTAGTAGCCGTTGTCGTCGGTGATCATGCGGCCGCAGCCGCCGAAGTTCGGGTCGATCGGCGCGAGGTAGCGGTCCTTCTTGTGGCGGTAGCGGCCCCCCGCATTGGCCTGCCAGGCCTCGACCAGGGCGCCCTTCACCGGGTTGCCGAACTCGTCGCGGACGTAGCCGTGCACGATCAGCCGTTCACCGATCGGCAGGCCGTCCCTGGCGAAGTTGAGGATCAGGTCGTTGTCCTTCTCGCCCAGCTCGCGCGGGTCGAACACCGGTCCGGTCGTTTCGGAGAGCGTGTTGCGCGGCGCGATGAGCGCATTGCGCGGGGAACGCAATACCGAGGTGCGGTACCCGGGGGTCAGGGCGGGCGGGTGCTGGGTGTGGTCGCGTTCGACGAACTCGCCGGACGCGGCGCCGGGGGCGGCGATGATCATGAGCGGTACTCCTGGGAACTGTCGCACTGCGACGGACGGGATGTGCATCACGCTATGGGTGAGCGATAGTCATGTAAATTGACGATTTCGGCGACTTTGCATAACTTTTGGTGATGCAAAGTGACGTCGTGCCACCGGGCGACCGGGCATCGCGGCTTGTCGATCGCATCCGGCTACGTCACCTGACGTGCTTCGTTGCCGTCGCCCGGGAAGGCAACCTCGGGCGGGCGGCGGCCCGGCTGCATCTGAGCCAGCCGGCGGTCACCAAGACGCTCAACGAACTCGAAGCCCTCTCCGGCGCGCGCCTGGTGGACCGGGGACGGCACGGCGCCCGGCTCACGCCCGCGGGAGAGGAATTCCTGAGTCGTGCCGTCGAGGTCACCGACGCGCTGGCATCCGCCGCGGGTGTGCTGGCCGGAACGGGACAGCCGGCCGTCGCCCCGGTGCGGGTCGGCGCCCTGCCCACCGTTGCGAGCACCCTGCTGCCCGGCGCGGTCACGCGGCTGCGGCACCGGCGTCCGCATGTCGGCGTGCAGATCCGGACGGCCCCGAACACCGCCCTGCTGGGCGCGGTGCGCGCCGGTGAGCTGGACTTCGTCCTCGGCCGGACGGCCGACCCGGAGACGATGCGAGGGCTCTCGTTCGAGCTGCTGTACGCCGAGTCGCTGGCCCTCGTCGTGCGCCCGGATCATCCGCTGGCCGGGGGGCCGGTGTCCGTGCCGTCGGTGCTGAACCACCCCCTCGTCGTCGCCACCGCCGGGACGGTGCCGCGGCACCACACCGAGGGTTTCCTCGCCCGGCACGGCCTGCGGCTGCCGGCCGGCACCGTCGAGACCCTCGACGTGTCGGTCGCGCGGGGGCTGGTCCGCGCCGGTGACGCGGTGTGGCTGACCCCCGAGCGGGTGCCTCAGGGCGACCTCGACGACGGCACGCTCGTGCGGCTGCCGGTGCCCACGCCCGGCACCGCCGAACCCGTCGGGCTGCTGCGCCGCACCAGCACCGACACGCCCGTCGCCGCCGAGGAGCTCATCGCGATCCTGCGCGAACTGGCCGTCGGGTGATCATGGCAGGATCTCCCGCATGGCCGAACAGACTTCCGACACCCCGACGACCGAGCTGTGGGTCGAACGCACCGGCACCCGCCGCTACACCGGGCGCAGCTCCCGCGGTGCCGAGGTCCTGATCGGATCGGAGACCGTCGAGGGTGTCTTCACTCCCGGAGAACTGCTGAAGATCGCGCTGGCAGCCTGCTCGGGGATGAGCTCGGACTTCCCGCTCTCGCGCCGCCTCGGCGACGACTACGACGCCACGATCCGGGTCTCCGGCGCCGCGGACCGGGAGAACGAGGTATACCCCCACCTCGTCGAGGAGATGATGCTGGACTTGAGCGAGCTGGACGAGGAGGCGCAGCGGCGCCTCGTCGCGCTCGTCGAGCGATCCGTCGACAAGGTGTGCACCGTCGGCCGTACCCTCGAGGCCGGCACCGAGGTGACGCTGAACATCGTTCCGGACGCGTGAGCGGCGGACATCGGCAGGGAGGGCGGATGAAGCGGACAGCGACCGGACTCGCGCTCGCCGGCGCACTCCTGGCGGGCGTAGCGCCGGCGGCGGCCGCACCCGCCGCGGCGGACTGCACGCCCTGGCGGGTGGACGTCGTCGCGTCCGGGCTCGGCATCCTGGAGAATCTCGCCTTCGACGGTCGGGGCCGCCTGCTGGTCTCGGCGTCCACCCCGGCAGGCGGCGGGTCGCTGTCGAGCCTCACCCCCGACGGGCGGACCGATACCGTGGTGGCCGAAGTCCCGGCGCCCGGCGGCATCGTCGTCGACGAGGGCACCGCGTTCTTCACGACAGGCAACGGCACCGTCTCCGGGCTGCTCGGCCGCACCGACGGCACCCTGGAGGCCGTCGACCTCGACACCGGGGACCGGCGCACCGTCGCGGCGGGCCTGACCATGCCCAACGGCCTCGTCCGTCTCCCCGGCGGCGACTTCCTCGTCAGCCGGAATCTGGGCAGCCCCCCGGGCCTGACACGGGTCCCGGTCGACGGCCGCGCTCCGCGGACGCTCCGCACGGATCTCGGATCCGTCAACGGACTCGCGGTCGACGGCGAAACCGTGTATGCGGCTACGACATTCGATCCGACCACCCGGATTCATGCGCTCGACGCCGACGATCTCGACGGCCCCGTCCGGACTCTGGACCCGTCCGGGCCCGGCCCCCTCGAAACCGCTGACGACCTCGACGTGGGCCCCGACGGCGCGCTGTACGTCCCGCTCAACGTCGCCGGCCGGATCCTGCGCGTCGACCCGGTGACCGGCGCCGGCTGCACGATCGCCACCGGGGTGCCCTTCGTCTCCGCCGTCGCGTTCGGTGACGGTCC
Organism: Rhodococcus sp. NS-SX18; assembly: GCF_057367935.1. Classification (NCBI taxonomy): domain Bacteria; kingdom Bacillati; phylum Actinomycetota; class Actinomycetes; order Mycobacteriales; family Nocardiaceae; genus Rhodococcus; species Rhodococcus sp. NS-SX18. Next base: position 2,186,624 of record NZ_CM170633.1, read on the forward strand.
CGGCTGGGACCCGGAGGTCCTCTACACCACCGGATTCGACGGCTCCGTCCACGCCGTGCGTCCGGTTCGCGGTTCCGGGGAGGCGTCGTGACGCAGTCGTCGCCGGATGCGGTCCGGCTCACCGCCTGGGTGCACGGGTATGTCCAAGGTGTGGGATTCCGCTGGTGGACGCGCTCGCGCGCCCTCGAACTCGGTGTCGTCGGTCACGCCACCAACCATCCCGACGGACGCGTGCTCGTCATCGCCGAGGGGCGCCGCGACGCCCTCGAACGCCTGCTCGCCGCGCTGCGCTCGGGGGAGACCCCGGGCACGGTGCGGCTGGTGGTGGAGAGCTGGGAGCCGGCGCGCGGCGACCTGACCGGCTTCGTCGAGCGGTGACGGCCCGCCGGTAAGGTTCTCGCACATGTATTTGAAGGGTCTGACGCTCAAGGGCTTCAAGTCTTTCGCGTCCGCGACGACTCTGCGGTTCGAACCTGGCATCACGTGTGTCGTGGGGCCGAACGGCTCCGGCAAGTCCAACGTCGTCGACGCCCTCACCTGGGTGATGGGCGAGCAGGGCGCCAAGGCGCTGCGCGGCGGCAAGATGCAGGACGTCATCTTCGCCGGCACCGCCGGCCGGCAACCCCTGGGCCGGGCCGAGGTCACCCTCACCATCGACAACTCGGACGGCGCACTGCCCATCGAGTACTCCGAGGTGTCCATCACCCGGCGGATGTTCCGCGACGGCGCGGGGGAATACGAGATCAACGGGAACTCGTGCCGGTTGATGGACGTGCAGGAACTGCTGTCCGACTCCGGCATCGGCCGGGAGATGCACGTCATCGTCGGTCAGGGCCGCCTGTCCGCCATCCTCGAGTCCCGGCCGGAGGACCGCCGTGCCTTCATCGAGGAGGCGGCCGGAGTCCTCAAGCATCGCAAACGCAAGGAGAAGGCGGTCCGCAAGCTCGACGCGATGCAGGCCAACCTCGCTCGCCTGACCGACCTCACCGCCGAGCTGCGCCGCCAGCTCAAACCGCTCGGCCGTCAAGCCGAGGTGGCGCGCCGCGCCCAGACCATCCAGGCCGACCTGCGCGACGCCCGCCTGCGGCTCGCCGCCGACGATCTCGTGACCCGGCGCGCCGAATTTGCCGATCAGGACGAGCAGGAACGCGTCCTGCGCGAACGACTCGACCACGTCGCCGCCGAACTGGACGACGCCGGCGCCGAACTCGCGCGCCACGAGGAGGCGGTCGCTCGGCTCACCCCCGGCGCCGAGGCCGCGTCGCAGACCTGGTTCCGCCTGTCCGCGCTCGCCGAACGCCTCGGTGCCACCGTGCGCATCGCCCAGGAACGCGCCCGCCACCTCGACACCGCCCCGGCAACCCGCGACGGCCAGGACCCGGACGAGATGGAGGCTCGCGCCGACCGGATCGCCCAAGAGGAGGCCGAACTCCTCGAAGCCGTCGAGATCGCCCACGGCACCCTCGAAGCCGCAAAGGAGCAGCTCGCCGTCCAGGAGGAGGCCGCCGCGGCCGCCGAGCGGGCGCACCTGGCGGCCGTGCGGGCCGTCGCCGACCGGCGGGAGGGACTCGCCCGCCTGGCCGGCCAGGTCGAGACCGTGCGCACGCGTGCCGAGTCCATCGACGCCGAGGTCACCCGGCTGACCGTCGCCATCGAGGAGGCCCGGCTGCGGGGTGTCGCCGCCCAGGCCGAGTTCGAGACGGCCCAGGCCCGCATCGACGACCTCGACGCCGGCGAGATCGACGCCGACGCCCAGCACGAACGCGCCCTCGAGGCGCTGCGGCTCGCCGACGCGCGGGTGAAGGAACTGCAGGACGCCGAGCGCGCGGCCGGCAAGGAGGTCGCCTCCCTCGGGGCGCGCATCGAAGCACTGTCGATGGGCCTCGAACGCAAGGACGGCGCCGCCTGGCTCCTCGAGCACCGCCCCGACCTCGGACTGGCGGGACCCCTCGCGGAACGCGTCCGCATCGAGACCGGATACGAGGTCGCCGTCGCAGCGGCGATGGGCCCGGCCGCCGATGCGCTCGCCGCGGACTCCGTCCCGGCGGCCGCCGCGGCCGTCGCCGCGCTGGTGGACGCCGACCAGGGCCGGGTCGCGTTCGTCGCCGGTGGCATCACCGCGCCGGCCGAGCCGGCAGGACTGCCGGACGGGACGCGCTGGGTGCGGGACGTGATCGACTGCCCCCCGGAACTGCGCGGCGGACTCGACGCGCTGCTGGCGCGCACCGTCGTCGTGGACGACCTGCCCTCCGCGCTCGAACTGTGCCACGTGCGCCCCGACCTGCGGGCCGTGACCCGCAGCGGTGATCTCGCGGGCTCCGGCTGGGTCGTCGGCGGATCCGGGCGTGCCCCGAGCACGCTCGAGGTGCAGGCCGCGATCGACGCGTCCCGCACCGGCCTCGACCGTGCGGTGCGGCGTTCCGAGGAGCTCTCGGCGGCACTCGCCGGCGCCCTGGCCGAGCAGGCGGCGCGTGCCGAGGTGGCCGAACAGACCCTCGCCGCCCTCAACGAATCCGACGCCGCGATGTCCGCGGTGTACGAGCAACTCGGCCGGCTCGGGCAGGCCGCGCGCGCCGCCCACGCCGAGTCCGAGCGGCTCGCCGCGCAGCGCACCCGCGCCGAGACGGAACGGGACACGGCCCGCCGCGAGGTCGTCGAACTCGAGGAGCGGCTGCGGCTGGCCGAACAGGAACAGAGCGACGACGGCGCCGACCCGGGCACGGACGCGACGGCCGTCGACCGGGAGGTTGCCGCGGCCGCCCTCGCCGAGGTCCGCGCGGTGGAGATGGAGGCGAGGCTTGCGGCCCGCACCGCGGAGGAACGCGCCCAGGCGTTGCGTGGCAAGGCGGACTCGCTGCGCCGCGCCGCCCAGGCCGAACGGGAGGCGCGGGCGCGGGCGGAGCGGGCGCAGCGGGCCCGCAAGCAGGCCGCGACCGTCGCCGCGGCGGTGGCCGAGTCCGGGGCCCGGGTCGCCGCCCACCTGGACGAGGTGATCGCCGCCGCATCGGACCACCGCGACGAGCTGACCCGTCAGCGCGCCGAGCGCGCCGAACAACTCGACCGGGTCAAGGAACGGGTACGCGACCTCGGTGCGCAGCGGGAGCAGCTCACCGACGCCGTGCACCGGGACGAGGTCGCCCGCGCGCAGGCGGCACTGCGGATCGAGCAGCTCGAGCAGGCCGTCGTCGAACAGTTCGCCGTTGCGCCCGACGACCTGGTCGCCGAGTACGGCCCCGACGTGCCGCTGCCGCCCAGCGAACTCGAGATCGCGGAGTACGAGCAGGCGCGCGAGCGCGGCGAGCAGGTCGTCGCGCCGCAGCCGCTGCCGTACGACCGTGCCACCCAGGAGCGGCGCGCCAAGCGCGCGGAGAAGGACCTGACGACCCTCGGCAAGGTCAACCCGTTGGCCCTCGAGGAGTTCGCCGCCCTCGAGGAGCGGTACAACTTTCTCGCCACGCAGCTCGAGGACGTCAAGAACGCCCGCAAGGACCTGCTCGGCGTGGTCGCCGACGTCGACGCCCGCATCCTGCAGGTGTTCACCGAGGCGTATGCGGACGTCGAGCGCGAGTTCGAGCAGGTCTTCGCCAAGCTCTTCCCCGGCGGCGAAGGCCGCCTCGTGCTGACGGATCCGTCGGACATGCTCACCACCGGGATCGAGGTGGAGGCCCGGCCACCGGGCAAGAAGGTCAAGCGCCTGTCGCTGCTCTCCGGGGGCGAGAAGTCGCTGACCGCGGTGGCGATGCTCGTGGCGATCTTCCGGGCCCGGCCCTCGCCGTTCTACGTGATGGACGAGGTGGAGGCCGCCCTCGACGACACGAACCTGCGCCGGCTGATCGGATTGTTCGAGCAACTGCGGGAGAAGTCCCAGCTCATCGTCATCACCCACCAGAAGCCGACGATGGAGATCGCCGACGCCCTGTACGGAGTCAGCATGCGCGGTGACGGCATCACCCGCGTCATCTCCCAGCGGATGCGCGGTCAGGATCTTTCTCGCCCAGAGCTGAACGCCTCCGCCGCGCCTGACAGTATGGGGGCGTGAGTACCGGAGCCTGGATAGCCATCGCGGCGGCGCTTGCCGTCCTCCTCGTCGCGCTCGTCGTCGGCTTGACGCTGTACCGGAGACGGCAGGTGTCGCTGACGGCGCGGCAGACGCCGCAGCTCGAAACCACCGAGCAGAAGGACCGATCCGGCGGCTACAAGGCCGCGGGCGGATTCAGCTTCAGTCAGGGTGCGACCGCGACGGCGCCCCCGCAGCCGGTCGAGCGGCCGGCTCCGGCACCTCCGGTGGTCCCGGAACCGCCGGCGTCCCCCAAACCGCCGGTTGCGCCGGAATCGACGGTGATGCCGGAACCGAAGGTCGTGCCGCTCCCGGAGGAGGTGTCGGAAGCTCCGGCGCCGACGGTCGAGCCCGAGCAGGCTCCCGAAGCCGGCGCCGCGCCCACCGTCGAACCGACTCCCCGGCTCGAGCCCGTGCCGGGCGTCGAGCCGCAGACCGCGCCGGCACCGTCCGAGGTCGTCCCGCCGGTCGAGGAAGCCGCACCGGTCGAGGAGGCCGCGCCGGCGCCCGCCGCCGAACCCGAGGTGGTCGCCCCGCCGGCCGCCGAACCCGAGGTGGTCGCCCCGCCGACCGTCGAACCCGAGGTCGCGCCGGTCCCGCAGGTGCCCCCGATCGAGGAGATCGCCCCGACCGAGGGCCGGCTCGACCGTCTGCGGGGTCGTCTCGCCCGGTCGCAGTCGGCCGTCGGCAAGAGCCTGCTCGGTCTGCTCGGCGGTGGCGACCTCGACGAGGACTCGTGGGAGGAGATCGAGGACACCCTGCTGATCGCCGACCTCGGCGCCGCGACCACCACGCAGATCGTCGAGCGGTTGCGCGTGCAGATGGCCGCCCGCAGCGTGCGCACCGAGGCCGAGGCCAGAGCCGTCCTGCGGGACGTGCTGGTCGAGGCGCTGCACCCGGAGCTGGATCGGTCGATCCGGGCCCTGCCGCACCAGGATCACCCGGCGGTGCTGCTGGTCGTCGGGGTCAACGGCACCGGGAAGACCACCACCACCGGCAAGCTCGCCCGGGTCCTCGTCGCCGACGGCCGCCGCGTCCTGCTGGGCGCCGCCGACACCTTCCGCGCGGCCGCCGCCGACCAGTTGCAGACGTGGGCCGAGCGGGTCGGGGCCGAGGTCGTGCGCGGCAAGGAGGGGGCCGACCCGGCCGCGATCGCCTTCGACGCCGTCGCCCGGGGCACCGATCAGGGCGTGGACGCCGTGCTCGTCGACACCGCCGGCCGCCTGCACACCAAGACCGGTCTGATGGACGAGCTCGGCAAGGTCAAGAGGGTCGTGGAGAAGAAGGCCGCGGTCGACGAGGTTCTGCTGGTGCTCGACGCGACGATCGGGCAGAACGGCCTGATGCAGGCACGCGTGTTCGCCGAGGTCGTCGACATCACCGGTGTGGTGTTGACCAAGCTGGACGGCACCGCCAAGGGCGGAATCGTGTTCCAGGTTCAGCACGAACTCGGGGTCCCGGTGAAGCTCGTCGGCCTCGGGGAGGGCGCGGACGATCTCGCGCCGTTCGAGCCGGGTGCGTTCGTCGACGCCCTGCTGGGCTGACGCTCCCGCACCCCACCGCCACCTCGCGACCGAACCGGCCACCCGGCCTCCGACCGGGTGGCCGGTTTTTGTCACGGAAAGATAACAAATTGTCACTCGGTTCCCGTCCGCCACTCGGGTTCGGTAGAAACAGGTGCCGGACGGATCCCGCGGGAGCGGGTGGCGACGGGGAAGCAGCGACGGGAAGCTCCTGCGGGAGTTCGCCGCGCTGGCCACTCGGTCCCGCCGGATCCGTTCGGCCCGAGTTCCGCGTCGATCCGCAGTCGTTGTTTCCCGCGAGCACTCCCGCAGCACTCGTGGGCCGGCCCACGGCGTCCGCCGGCGCGCGCGACGAAACAGGAACGAAACACATGTCCGATTTGCGTTCACTGCGCTGAAACAGCGCGGCGCTCCCACCGAAACATCACCACAGCATTCTTCTCTCGACGACGCGCTGACCGGCGCGGCCAACAGGGAGGTTGCAAGTGGAGGAAGTGGTGAACACCGGCGACGCGGCATGGATGCTGATATCGGCGTCCCTGGTGCTGTTGATGACGCCCGGTCTGGCGTTCTTCTACGGTGGCATGTCGCGCACGAAGGCCGTCCTGAACATGATGATGATGTCCTTCGGGGCGATGGCGGTCATCGCGGTGATCTACGTCCTGTGGGGCTGGTCGATGTCCTACGGCACCGAGGACATCGGGGGCATCTTCGCCAACCCCTTCCAGATGTTCGGTCTGCAGGGCGCCATCTACGACGACGCCGGTGAGTTCCTGCCCGGTCTCGGCGACTATCCGCAGATCATCGACATCGGCTTCCAGGTCACGTTCGCGGTCGTCACCACCGCCTTGATCAGCGGTGCCCTGGCCGAGCGCGTGAAGTTCGGCACCTGGCTGGTCTTCGCCGGCGTCTGGGTCACCGTCGCGTACTTCCCCCTCGCCCACATGGTGTGGGGCGGTGGCCTGCTCTCCGGCTCCGCGGACAGCATCGCCGCCAAGATCTTCGGCACCTCCGACGACGGTGAAGGCGGGCTCGTCGCGACCGTCGCGCCCATCGACTTCGCCGGTGGCACCGTCGTGCACATCAACGCCGGCATCGCCGCGTTCGTCCTGGCGCTGATCATCGGCAAGCGCACCGGGTTCGGCCGCACCGCCTTCCGCCCGCACAACCTGCCGTTCGTCATGCTCGGCGCGGCACTGCTGTGGTTCGGGTGGTTCGGGTTCAACGCCGGTTCCGCGTTCGCCGCCGACGGTGTGGCCGGCCTGGCCTGGGTCAACACCACCACGGCCGCCGCCGCCGCGATCCTCGGCTGGCTGCTCGCCGAACGCATCCGCGACGGCAAGGGCACCAGCCTGGGTGCCGCCTCGGGTGCGGTCGCCGGCCTGGTCGCCATCACCCCGGCCGCCGGTGCGCTCAGCCCGGTGGGGTCCATCGTGCTCGGAGCGACCGCCGGCGTCCTGTCCGCCCTGGCGGTCGGCCTGAAGTACCGGTTCGGGTACGACGACTCGCTCGACGTCGTCGGTGTGCACCTCGTCGCGGGCCTGTGGGGCACCGTCGCGATCGGTTTCCTCGGCACCGAGACGGGCCTGTTCTACGGCGGCGACTACAAGCAGCTCGTGATCCAGATCGTCATCGCAGTATTTGCCCTGGTCTACACCGGCATCGTCACCGCGATCGTCGCCTTCGCGCTCAAGCCGCTCGGCTGGCGGGTGTCGGAGGAGGAAGAGGCACGCGGCATCGACGAGGCCGAGCATGCGGAGTCGGCATACGACTTCGCGGCCGCCCTCAAGTGATAAGAAGACAGCAGGGCACTGGAGACTGGGAAGGGATGAGGATATGAAGCTGATCACGGCAATTGTCAAGCCGTTCACCCTCGAGGACGTCAAGGCAGGCCTCGAGCAGGCGGGTGTGCTCGGCATGACCGTCAGCGAGGTGCAGGGATACGGTCGCCAGAAGGGCCACACCGAGGTCTACCGCGGAGCCGAGTACTCCGTCGACTTCGTCCCCAAGGTCCGCGTCGAGGTCGTCGTCGACGACGCCACCGTCGACAAGGTCGTCGAGACCATCGTCGAGGCATCCCGCACCGGCAAGATCGGCGACGGCAAGGTATGGGTCACCCCGGTCGAAACGGTGGTCCGGGTGCGCACCGGCGAACGAGGTACCGATGCACTCTGACCCCAACGGGTCCGGAACTCGCGGCCCTGGTCCCGCTGCCTCCGCAGCGGGATCGGGGCCGCCGGTGTCTGCGGGGCCGACCGGAGCCGGCACCGCCGCCACCGACCTCGCCCTGGCCCGAACCCAGCTGCTCTCCGGTGGTGTCCGTCATCGCCGGCTCGACGCCCCGGCCCTGCGCCACGCCCTCGTCGACCTCCACGACTTCTGGCTCGTCACCAAGGGCGCCGAACTCGGCATCCAACCCGACTGCGGCTTCGCCGTCGTCGCCGTCGGCGGCCTCGGCCGCCGCGAGATGCTGCCCTGCTCCGACCTGGACCTGGTCCTCCTGCACGACGACATGGATCCCGCGGTCGTGTCCCGGATCGCCGATCGGCTGTGGTACCCCCTCTGGGATGCCCACATCAAGCTCGACCACAGCGTCCGGACCGTCCCGCAGGCACTGCAGGTGGCCGCTTCCGACCTGACCGCCGCGCTCGGCATGCTCGAAGCTCGTCACATCGCCGGCGACCCCGAACTGAGCAACCTGCTGATCGGCGGCGTGCGGCGGCAGTGGCGCACCGGCATCCGCAGCCGGTTCGACGAACTCATCGCGCTGACCGAGGCCCGGTGGGAGCGCAGCGGGCAGATCGCGCACCGGGCCGAACCCGACCTCAAGAGCGGCCGCGGTGGGCTGCGGGACGTGCAACTGCTCAACGCCCTGTCCGTCGCGCAGCTCACCGACGGAATGCCGGGCCTCGGACCCGACGTTCCCGGCGGCGGGCTCGCGGCGGCGCACCGCCGCCTGCTCGACGTGCGCACCGAGCTGCACCGCGTCGCCGGCCGGCCCCGGGACCAGCTCCGCGCCCAGGACGCGGACGAGATCGGCGCCGCCCTGCGTATCGGCGACCGGTTCGACCTGGCACGCGTGCTCACCGAGGCCGCGCGGACCGTGAGCTACTCGGTGGAGGTCGGGGTACGCACGGCCGGGAACGCGCTGCCCCGCAAGGGCCTGTCCCGGTTGCGGCGCGTCCCCGTCCGCCGTCCCCTCGACGAGGGCGTCGTGGAGCACGGTGGGGAGGTGGCACTGGCCCGCGACGCGAATCCCCGCAAGGACCCCGGTCTGATCACGCGGGTCGCGGCGGCGGCGGCGCAGCACGACCTCCCGATCTCCGCGTCCACTCTCGGCCGGCTGGCCGACAACGCCCCGGAACTGCGCGAACCATGGCCGCGCACCGCACTGAACGACCTGCTCGTGCTGCTCGGTTCGGGCACCCGCGCGATCGACCCCATCGAGGCGCTCGACCGGACGGGACTGTGGGGCCGGTTGCTGCCCGAGTGGGGAGCGGTGCGGGATCTGCCCCCGCGCGACGCCGTGCACATCTGGACGGTGGACCGGCACCTGGTGGAGACCGCGGTGCAGGCCGGCGGCCTGACCACCCGCGTCGCGCGCCCCGATCTGCTGGTGCTCGGGGCGTTGCTGCACGACATCGGCAAGGGCCGCGGCGGCGACCACAGCGTCGTCGGAGCCGAGCTCGCCACGCGGATCGGACGCCGGATGGGGCTGTGGCCCTCCGACGTCGCCGTGCTGTCCGCGATGGTCCGTCACCATCTGCTGCTTCCGCAGACCGCGACCCGCCGCGATCTCGACGACCCCGCCACGGTGGAGTCCGTCGTCGAGGCCATCGACGGCGACCCGGTGCTGCTCGAGCTGCTGCACGCCCTCGCCGAGGCGGACTCGCTCGCGACGGGGCCGGGCGTATGGGGCGACTGGAAGGCGGCGCTCATCCGGGAACTGGTCCGGCGCTGCCGGCTGGTGATGGCGGGGGAGGAGCTGCCGCACCCCGACCCGATCGATCCGCAGCTCGCCGAGCGGGCGGAACAGGGCGGTACCCACGTCGACCTGCAACCCGGCGAGAACCCGCACGCCTACACCGTGACGGTCGTCGCGCCCGACGAGCCGGGTCTGCTGTCCGACGCCGCCGGAGTGCTGGCGCTGCACGGCCTGCGCGTGCTGTCCGCCTCGGTGGGCAGCCACGCCGGCAGCGCGGTCAACAGCTTCGCCGTCGCCCCGCTGTTCGGGTCGCCACCGGCGGCGGGCCTGCTGCGGCAGGAACTCGTCCGGGCCCGGTCCGGGGACCTGGATCTGCTCGCCGCACTCGACGCGAAGGAGCAGGCCGCCCGCGAGGCGCAGCTGCCCGAACGACCGGAGCGGGCCGTGCCGGGCACCTACGCGCAGGCACCGCCGCACCTGATCTGGATCGACGCTCCGGAGCAGGGGCAGGCGATCCTCGAACTGCGCGCCGAGGACCGGCTCGGCATGCTGTGCCGGCTCGCGGACGCGTTCGAACGGTGCGGTGCCGACGTGCGCTGGGCCCGGGTCGCCACCCTCGGACGCACCGTCGTGGACTCGTTCTGCATCGATTTCGCAGGCTCCGACACCCGGGAGAACCGGGAGCGGATCGAGCGGGCCGTGCTGGCCGTGGTGCCTGCGCCGGAACCGAAGAAACCCGAGGACAACCGCTGAGTGCGGGACGGGCGCTCGTGCACGTGCGAGAACTCGTGCCGCGAACGGCTACCCTGGAACGCAGAACTGTCCGCATCTTCGCCAGACCCAGGAGCGCATTCGGTGTTCGAATCCCTTTCCGACAGGTTGACCGGAGCCCTCAAGGACCTGCGCGGCAAGGGGCGCCTCTCCGACGCCGACATCGACGCGACCGCCCGGGAGATCCGCCTGGCGCTGCTCGAGGCCGACGTCGCACTGCCCGTGGTGCGCTCGTTCATCGCCAAGATCAAGGAACGCGCCAAGGGCGCCGAGGTGCACGGCGCGCTCAACCCCGCCCAGCAGGTCGTCAAGATCGTCAACGAGGAACTCGTCGGGATCCTCGGCGGTGAGACCCGTCGGCTGCAGTTCGCCAAGACCCCGCCCACGGTGATCATGCTCGCCGGTCTGCAGGGTTCCGGTAAGACCACCCTCGCCGGCAAGCTCGCCAAGTGGCTCAAGGACCAGGGGCACACCCCGCTGCTCGTCGCCTGCGACCTGCAGCGACCCGGTGCGGTCACCCAGCTGCAGATCGTCGGCGAGCGCGCCGGCGCGACGGTGTTCGCCCCGCACCCCGGCACCTCGATCGGCGGAGGCGAGAACCCGCTCGGCATCACCGCCGCCGACCCGGTGAACGTCGCCCGCGACGGCGTCGCGGAGGCCCGCGCCAAGCACTACGACGTCGTCGTCGTCGACACCGCCGGCCGCCTCGGCATCGACGAGGAGCTGATGGCCCAGGCCGCCGGCATCCGCGACGCCGTGCAGCCCGACGAGACGCTGTTCGTGCTCGACGCCATGATCGGCCAGGACGCCGTGAGCACCGCCGAGGCGTTCCGCGCCGGCGTGGGCTTCACCGGCGTGGTGCTCACCAAGCTCGACGGCGACGCCCGCGGCGGTGCCGCCCTCAGCGTCCGCGAGCTGACCGGCCAGCCGATCCTGTTCGCGTCGACCGGTGAGAAGCTCGAGGATTTCGACGTCTTCCACCCCGAGCGCATGGCCAGCCGCATCCTCGGCATGGGCGACGTGCTCACCCTCATCGAGCAGGCCGAGCAGGTCTTCGACGCGCAGCAGGCCGAGGCCACCGCCGCGAAGATCGGTTCCGGTGAGCTCACCCTCGAGGACTTCCTCGACCAGATGATGGCCGTGCGGAAGATGGGTCCGATCGCGAACCTGCTCGGCATGCTGCCGGGTGCGGGCCAGATGAAGGATGCTCTCGCGAACGTCGACGAGAAGCAGCTCGACCGCATCCAGGCGATCATCCGCGGCATGACCCCGGCGGAACGCGCCAACCCGAAGATCATCAACGCCTCCCGGCGGCTGCGCATCGCCAACGGCTCCGGCGTCAAGGTCTCCGACGTCAACCAGCTCGTCGACCGGTTCTTCGAGGCCCGCAAGATGATGGCCGCGATGGCCGGGCGGATGGGAATGCCCGGATCCCGCAAGCCGCAGCGCGCGAAGAAGGGCAAGAAGGGCAAGAAGGGCGGCCGCGGGCCGACCCCGCCGAAGATCAAGGGCGGGTTCCCCGGCGGCATGCCCGGCATGCCCGGCATGGGGGGCATGCCCGCCGGGTTCCCGGATCTGTCGAAGATGCCGAAGGGCCTCGACGAGCTGCCGCCCGGTCTCGAGAACTTCGACCTCTCGCAGCTGAAGTTGCCGAAGAAGTAGACCGCCGTGGCGTTCACCCTGCGCGGACGGTCCCTGCCGGACGGCGAACCGATCGAGCTGTGGATCGACGACGAGGGCACGTTCGCCGCCGAGCCGATCCCCGGGGCCGAACTGCTCGCCGCCGACGGCTGGATCCTGCCCGGTCTCGTCGACGCCCACTGCCACGTCGGGATCCGCTTCGGTGGCGGCGCGGAGGACGCGGGCGGACTGGTCGCGCAGGCCGTCACCGAACGTGACGCCGGGGTGCTGTTGCTGCGCGACGCGGGATCGCCGGTCGACACCCGGCATCTCGACGAGCGGGCCGACCTGCCGCGGATCGTGCGCGCGGGACGGCACATCGCCGCGCCCAAGCGCTACATCCGCGGCCTGCCCGTCGATCTCGAAGACGAATCGCAACTGCCGGACGAAGTGGTACGGCAGGCCCGTGCCGGTGACGGCTGGGTCAAGCTCGTCGGTGACTGGATCGACCGCGACACCGGCGATCTCGCTCCGCTGTGGTCGGACGAGATCCTCGTCGAGGCGATCGCCGCGGCCCACCGGGAGGGGGCGCGCGTGACCGCGCACGTGTTCGGGGAGGACGCACTGCCCGGCCTGCTCGCCGCCGGGATCGACTGTGTCGAACACGGCACGGGACTGACCGACGACACCATCGCCGCCATGGCCGCGCAGGGCACCGCCCTCGTGCCGACGCTGGTCAACATCGACAACTTCCCGGAGATCGCCGACTCGGCCACCCGCTTCCCGGCCTATGCGGCGCACATGCGGGACCTGCACGCCCGCGTCGCGGACACCGTCGGCGCCGCCCGCGACGCCGGAATCCCGATCTACGCCGGCACCGACGCCGGCGGCTCGGTGCGGCACGGTCGCATCGCCGACGAGGTCGCCGCCCTCGGGAAGGCGGGGCTGACCCCGACCGAGGCGCTTGGCGCCGCCAGCTGGGCGGCCCGCACCTGGCTGGGGTACCCGAGCCTCCAGCCGGGCACGTCGGCGGACCTCACGGTGTACGCACAGGACCCGCGCAGCGGCCCGGACGTGCTGGCCCGGCCCGATCTGGTGATGCTCCGGGGTGCCGTCGTCACCCGTCGTGCCGCCTGCGCATGACCGCCCCCGAACCACCCGACCCGGACACCGCTGCGGCTCCCGCACGGCCCGCCCCGTCCCGGCCCGCGCACCGATGGGGCATTCCCGCCGCGCTGGTGGTGCTGGCCGTCAACCTCGTCGGGTTCACGCTGGGACCGGTCCTGGCCGGGGAGGGCTTCGTCGCCGAGACGTACGTGCTGGCCATCATGGCCCCCACCCTGCTCGCCGGAGCGGCGGCCCTCGCGTTCAGCGTGTGGCGTGGGTGCGGGCCCGTCGCCGACTTCGGACTGCCGCGGTCGTGGCCCGAGTTCCGCGACCAGCTCGGGATCGGCCTGCTCGGCGGGGGGATCGCGCTGCTCGGCGCGTTGATCCTGGCAGCGATCCTCGTCGTCGCCCTGGGAATCGACGCGGCCGATTCCCCGTTCACGGCGCTGGTCGGGTTGCCCGTGGGATGGAAACTGCTGCTCGTGGCCTGGGTGTGGTTCGGCGCTCCCCTCGGCGAGGAACTGATGTTCCGCGGCATGCTGTGGGGGGCGCTCGAACGCCGGCCCGACCGGTGGTGGGGACGCCCGATCGGCGTCCTGACGATCACCACGGTCGTGTTCGCCATGTGGCATCAGGAATGGTGGCGGCTGCCGGTGCTGCTGTGGGGCGGCGCGGCGATGGGGTTCGCGCGGCTGCGCAGCCGGTCGGTGTTCTCGTCCTGGGTGGCGCATTCGCTCAACAACACCCTGCCCGCGTTGGGCCTGCTGCTGCTGCTCTGACCTGTCGTTTTCGTCCCACCGGGCGGATCTGGCAGAATGGTCCGCTGTCGTCGCATCCGGTTACGTACCGCGCGGCGGTCACAGGATAGAGGCAAAACCGGGCGTGCCAGAAGGGCGCGTCGTCCGAATTGCACGTGACAGGCGTATTTCGCATGCGCCGAAGGAGATTCGCAGCAGTGGCTGTCAAGATCAAGCTCACCCGTCTCGGCAAGATCCGCAACCCGCAGTACCGCATCGTGGTTGCCGACTCGCGCACCCGCCGCAACGGCCGCGCCATCGAGACCATCGGCAAGTACCACCCGAAGGAAGAGCCCTCGCTGATCGAGATCGACTCGGAGCGGGCGCAGTACTGGCTCGGCGTCGGTGCGCAGCCGACCGAGCCGGTCGAGAACCTCCTCAAGATCACCGGCGACTGGCAGAAGTTCAAGGGCCTGCCCGGCACCGAGGGCACCCTGCGCAAGGCCGAGCCCAAGCCGTCCAAGCTCGAGCTGTTCCAGGCTGCCCTCGCGCAGGCCGAGAACGAGCCGGCTGCCGAGGCCATCACGCCCAAGAAGAAGAAGGCCGCCAAGGAAGACGCCGCGGAGGAGTCCTCCGAGTCCACCGAGGCTGCCGAGTAATGAGCGCCGTTGTCGCCGATGCCGTCGAGCATCTCGTCCGTGGGATCGTCGCCAACCCCGACGACGTGCGCGTCGAGCTGATCACGGGCCGTCGGGGGCGCACCGTCGAGGTGCACGTGCACCCCGACGATCTCGGCAAGGTCATCGGTCGCGGTGGCCGCACCGCGACCGCCCTGCGGACCCTCGTCTCCGGCATCGGAGGCCGCGGGATCCGCGTCGACGTTGTCGACACCGACCAGTAGGCGCACCGCGGTGGAGCTCGTGGTGGGCCGTGTCGCCAAGTCGCACGGCATCAAGGGTGAGGTGGTCGTCGAGGTTCGCACCGACGAACCCGAGGAGCGCTTTGCCGTCGGCGCGGTGCTGCACGGCCGCAAGCCCCGCGAGCAGACCCTGCAGACGTACACGGTGGAAGCCGCCCGGGAACACTCCGGGCGGCTTCTGCTGCGCCTGCGGGGCGTCACCGACCGCAGCGCCGCCGACGCCCTGCGCGGCACCCTGTTCGTCGTCGACAGCGCCGATCTGCCGCCGTCCGACGATCCGAACGAGTTCTACGACCACGAACTCGAGGGACTGTCCGTACGCATCGTCGCGGGCCGGCCCGACGCCGGCACCGAGATCGGCACCGTCCGCGAGGTGCTGCACACCGCCGCCGGCGAACTGCTCTCCGTCCGGCCGGCCGGCGACGAACAGCGCGAACTGCTGATCCCGTTCGTCACCGCGATCGTCCCGACGGTCTCGCTCGCGGACGGTGTCATCGAGATCGATCCGCCCGAGGGTCTGCTCGACCCCGACTTCGGCTCGGAGACATAACCTCCCGTGCGTTTCGACGTCGTCACCATCTTCCCCGAATACCTCGAGCCGCTGCGTGTCGCGCTGCTCGGCAAGGCCATCGACAAGGGGCTCGTCTCCGTCGGGATCCACAATCTGCGGGACTGGACCCACGACGTGCACAAGGCCGTCGACGACGCGCCGTACGGCGGGGGACCGGGCATGGTCATGAAACCCACGGTGTGGGGGCCCGCCCTCGACGACGTGCTCGCCGGACCCGACGGTGAACCCGACCCGGACGTGCTGCTCGTCGTCCCCACCCCGGCCGGTGTGCCGTTCGACCAGGCCACCGCGCAGCGCTGGGCCGGCGAGAAGCGCATCGTGTTCGCCTGCGGCCGCTACGAAGGCATCGACCAGCGCGTCTTCGACGACGCCGCGCGCCGGGTACGCGTCGAAGAGGTCAGCATCGGCGACTACGTCCTCATCGGCGGCGAGGTCGCCGTCCTCGTCATGACCGAGGCCGTCGTGCGGCTGCTGCCGGGCGTCCTCGGCAATCAGCAGTCCCACCAGGAGGACTCGTTCTCCGACGGTCTGCTCGAGGGCCCCAGCTACACCCGCCCCGTCAGCTGGCGCGGCCTCGACGTGCCGCCGGTACTGCTGTCCGGGGACCACGCCAAGGTGGCCGCGTGGCGCCGGGAACAGGCGCTCGAACGCACCCGCGAACGCCGACCCGACCTGCTCGCCGACTGACCGACCGCGCTCAGTGCGTCCCGGCGCTGCCGAACACCGTGCGGACCACCTCGGTGACCGTCTCCCGCGCGTGCTGCGCGCTCGCATCCCCGGTCACATCGAACAGCGCCGTGTCCGGCAGATCGGTCCACCGGTCGTCGTCCACGTCGTAGTGCACGAGTTCGCGGGAGAGCACCACCAGCACGTACCGCTCGTCCTCCCCGACGAACCCCGTGGACAGATGGATCCAGTGCCCGTCCAGGCAGCACATCCAGCCCTGCTTGACGCCGAGCCCGGTGGTGTCGCTCAGCCCGTCCGGCAACCCGAATCGCTGGTCGTACCCGTCGGCGCCGACGGGACCGGCGGCACGCAGGTGCCCCACGATCGTCGCGCGGCCCCACTCGTCCAGCCCGCCCGTGCCGTCGAGCAGATCCGCGTACCAGGTGAGCAGGTCCGACGCGGTGGTGACGGTGTTCCACCACAGCCCGTCCGCCGGCGCGACGGTACCGGTGAGCGCGTGCCGGGTGGCGGTGCGCTCGACGATCTCCGAGTCGCCGTGCCGGAACCACAGGTCGTTCGCCGCCGAGTCGTCCGACGACTCGAGCATCGCGGCGATCCGGTCGTAGTCGCTGCCGCCGAGCGGCAATTCGCCCGTCGCCGCCCGGTACAGCAGGTCGTCGGCGATGAACAGCTTGGCCACCGACGCGGTCTCGACGGGTGCGTCGACGCCACCGACGACCCGGAGCCCGGTCCGCCGGTCGAGCGCGGCGATCGTGACGTCCGCGCCGCGACCGGCCGCGGTCGCCGCCGCCGCCGTCATCCGGTCGGCCAGCGACCCGAGTGGTTCGAGCGGACCGGGGGACTCGACGGCGGCGGACGGCAGAGCGACCGGCGACACGACCGGTTCCGGACCGCACGCCCCCACCGTCGCTGCCGTCAGCAACGACAGCGCCAGCATCGCCCAGCGTCCGCCGCGCACCCGGGACATGCCTACCCTCCTGCGCTCGATTGTCCGACGTACTCGTCCCACCGTCGAGGAGACGGGCACACCCGTCCGCGTCACCGAGGGCGGAGCCCGTCCGCGTCACCGAGGGCGGAGCCCGTCCGCGTCACCGAGGGCGGAGGAAGGATAGCGGTAGGGTCGACCGCTGTGACGACCGCTCTCAAGACCGTGAATCAGCGCATCGCCGAGGAACTCGACGTCCGGGAAGGTCAGGTCGCTGCGGCGGTCGACCTGCTCGACGGCGGCGCGACGGTGCCGTTCATCGCCCGCTACCGCAAGGAGGTCACCGGCGGGCTCGACGACGCCCAGCTCCGGCAACTCGAGGAACGCCTGCGATACCTGCGTGAACTCGACGAGCGCCGCACGGCGGTGCTCGAGTCCGTCGAATCCCAGGGCAAGCTCGACGACGGGCTGCGCACGCAGATCCTGCTCGCCGACACCAAGGCCCGGCTCGAGGACATCTACCTGCCGTTCAAGCCGAAGCGCCGTACCAAGGCGCAGATCGCGCGGGAGGCCGGCCACGAGCCCGTCGCCGACGCCCTCCTCGGCGACCCCGCCACCGATCCCGCGCAGTACAGCGCCGAACAGCTCGACGGCGCCCGCGCCATCCTCGTCGAACGCTTCGCCGAGGACGCCGACCTGGTGGGCGAGCTGCGCGAGGCGATGTGGACCCGCGGCCAGCTGAAGTCCACCGTCCGTCCCGGAAAGGAAACCGAGGGCGCCAAGTTCGCCGACTACTTCGAGTTCTCCGAGCCCTTCCCCGACCTGCCCTCGCATCGCATCCTGGCGGCGCTGCGCGGCGAGAAGGAGGAGGTGCTGAGCCTGTCGCTCGAACCGGACTCCGCGGAACCCGAGCCCGGGCAGCGCACTTATTACGAAGGCCGCATCGCCGCCCGCTTCGGCATCGCCGACGAGGGCCGGGCCGCCGACAAGTGGCTGCTCGACACCGTCCGCTGGGCGTGGCGCACCAAACTGCTCGTCTCCCTCGCCCTCGACATCCGCATGCGGCTGCGGCAGTCCGCCGAGAAGGACGCCGTCGACGTGTTCGCCGCGAACCTGCGCGACCTGCTGCTCGCCGCCCCCGCCGGCACCCGGCCGACGATGGGACTCGACCCCGGCTTCCGCACCGGCACCAAGGTCGCCGTCGTCGACGCCACCGGCAAGGTCGTCGCGCACGACACGATCTACCCGCACCAGCCGCACAACAAGCGGGACCAGGCCCTGGCCACCCTGGCACGGCTCGTCGCGCAGCACGGTGTGGAACTGATCGCGATCGGCAACGGCACCGCCTCCCGCGAGACCGATGCCCTCGCCACCGAACTGATCGCGAAATCCGGCGCCACGAACCTCACCAAGATCGTGGTGTCCGAGGCCGGCGCGTCCGTGTACTCGGCGTCGGCGTACGCGTCGAAGGAACTGCCGGACCTCGACGTGTCGATCCGCGGTGCCGTGTCCATCGCCCGGCGCCTGCAGGACCCGCTCGCCGAGCTCGTCAAGATCGACCCCAAGTCCATCGGTGTCGGCCAGTACCAGCACGACGTGTCCGAGACGCTGCTCGCCCGCTCCCTCGGCACGGTCGTCGAGGACGCGGTCAACGCCGTCGGCGTGGACGTCAACACCGCGTCGGTCCCGCTCCTGGCCCGGGTGTCGGGTATCGCGTCGTCTCTCGCCGAGAGCATCGTCGCGTACCGCGACGGGAACGGACCGTTCCGCAGCCGCAGGGACCTCACCGCGGTGCCGCGCCTCGGCCCGAAGGCGTTCGAGCAGTGTGCCGGCTTCCTTCGCATCCCGAACGGCGACGATCCGCTCGACGCGTCGAGTGTGCACCCGGAGGCGTATCCGGTCGTGCGGCGCATCGTCGAACGCACCGGCAGCGACGTGCGCGAACTGGTCGGCAATACCGCGGTGCTGCGGCGCCTGCGCCCGGAGGAATTCGTCGACGACCGCTTCGGCCTGCCCACGGTCACCGACATCATCGCCGAACTCGAGAAGCCGGGCCGCGACCCGCGCCCGGAGTTCAAGACCGCGACGTTCGCCGCCGGCGTCGAGAAGGTCGCCGACCTGAAACCCGGCATGGTGCTCGAGGGCGTGGTCACCAACGTCGCGGCGTTCGGCGCGTTCGTCGACGTCGGGGTGCACCAGGACGGTCTCGTGCACGTGTCCGCGATGTCCCGCAGCTTCGTCAAGGATCCGCGCGACGTCGTCAAGTCCGGCGAGGTGGTCAAGGTCAAGGTGCTCGACGTGGACGTGCCGCGGCAGCGGATCGGCCTGACGCTGCGCCTCGACGACGAGATCCCGGCCTCCGGGGCCCCATCCGGCGACGACTCGCGCGGTCCGCAGGACCGGGGCGGACGTCGGCCGGGTGGCCGGCAGCAGGGCAGGCGTCAGGACGGACAGGGGCAGGGTGCTCGCCGCGGCGGCCGTCGCCAGGACGCCCCGCCGGCCGCCGGTTCGATGGCGGACGCGTTGCGGCGCGCCGGATTCGGCAAGTAGATGCCGCCCGGGCCGCGCCGACTACCGGCGCGGCCCGGTTCCTGACATCCTCGGGAGCATGCAGCCCACGGTGACGACCGGCCGCGCGCCGAAGGCCCCGCCCCGCCCCGCCGGCAGAGTCCCGAGGGCGATCGCGCCGTGACGGCCGTGACCGAGTGGCTGCAACGCGAGATCGTCGACCGCGGGCGCCTGCCCCTGCTGTTCTTCCTGCTCGGCTTCCTCCTCGCGTTCCTGTTCATCCGGTTCAGCGTCCGCATGATCCGCGCCCAGGTGCGCTGGTGGCCCGGCAATGTCACCCCCGGCGGCCATCACGTGCACCACGTGGTGTTCGGCGTCGTCACCATGGTGGTCGCGGGCGGATCCCTCATCGCCGTCTACGAGGACGGCACGCAGACCACCGGGGCGGCTCTGGCCGCGCTCTTCGGCATCGGCACCGCGCTCGTGCTCGACGAGTTCGCCCTGATCTTCTACCTCAACGACGTGTACTGGGAGCAGGAGGGTCGCGTCTCGGTCGATGCGGTCTTCGTCGCGATCGCCGTCACCGGCCTGGTGCTGCTCGGCCTGCAGCCCCTCGAATTCGCCGACGTCACCAATTTCCGGGAGGACCCGTCGTGGGTGACCCGCACCCTGATCGCCGTCTCCGCCCTCGGCAATCTGGCCCTCGCGGCGGTCGTGCTGGCCAAGGGCAAGATCTGGACGGGCCTGATCGGTCTGTTCGTCTTCCCTCTGCTGCTGGTCGGGGCGGTGCGCCTGTCGCGGCCCGGCGCACCCTGGGCCCGCTGGCGCTACACCGGCAAGACCCGCAAGATGCGCCGCGCGATCGAACGCGAGCGGCGCTACCGACGCCCGGTGATCCGGGCGAAGATCTTCGTGCAGGACCTCGTCGCAGGCAAACCCACGATGGACACCGTGCAGGGAGCCGTCCAGCACTCGCGCGTCGCCGCCGAAGTCGAACTGGCCCGCACCGTGCACGCCGCACCTCCGCCGATTTCCGCCACCCCGGCACCGTCTGGCACAATTGACGGGTTGCCCGGCTCGGGCACGCATACCTGACCTGGGCACGAACCAGTCGAGTACCGCCTTCCGGTGGATGCCGCTCGGTTCCTCTGCTCATGCGAACAAGCGAGGATGACAACCGATGAACACCCTGGACTTCCTGGACGCCAAGTCCCTGCGCGACGACATTCCGGACTTCCGTGCCGGCGACACCCTGAACGTGCACGTGAAGGTCATCGAGGGCTCGAAGGAGCGCGTGCAGGTCTTCAAGGGCGTCGTGATCCGTCGCCAGAACGGTGGCATCCGCGAGACCTTCACCGTGCGCAAGGTCTCGTTCGGTGTCGGCGTCGAGCGGACCTTCCCGGTGCACAGCCCCAACCTCGCCAAGATCGAGGTCGTCACCCGCGGTGACGTGCGCCGCGCCAAGCTGTACTACCTGCGCGAGCTGCGCGGCAAGGCCGCCAAGATCAAGGAAAAGCGCTGATCGTCACGCGCTGACCGTCAGGCCCCGAGTAGCCCGGTCCGGATCCGTTCCGGGCCGGGCTACTCTGATTCGGTGGCAGATTCATCGCGAGACCCGGCCGTGCCGGAGATGCAGCAGCACAGCACCGACGACACGCCCGGACGCGATCGGAAGCAGGACAAGAAGGAGAAGTCGTTCCTGCGGGAACTGCCCGTCCTGATCCTCGTCGCGCTCGTGCTGAGCTTCCTGCTCCAGACCTTCGTCGCGCGGGTGTACCTGATTCCCTCGGAGTCGATGGAGCCCACCCTGCACGGCTGCCCCGGCTGCACCGGCGACCGGATCGTCGTCGAGAAGATCGGCTACCGCTTCGGCGATCCCCGGCCCGGCGATGTCGTGGTCTTCCGCGGCCCCGACTCCTGGTCCGCCGGTTACGTCTCCACCCGCTCCGACAACGTCGTGATCCGCGGCATGCAGGAGGTCGGCTCCCTCGTCGGCCTCGTCCCACCCGACGAGAACGACCTCGTCAAGCGCGTGATCGCCGTCGGCGGGCAGACCGTCGAATGCTGCGACGACCAGGGCCGTGTCCTCGTCGACGGCCGGCCCCTCGACGAGCCGTACATCGAGATGGACTTCCCGTTCACCCCCGGCGTGGTCACCTGCGAGACCGAGGTGCGCTCGGGCCGCTGCTTCGGTCCGGTCACCGTGCCGGACGGCCACCTCTGGGTCATGGGCGACAACCGCTCCAACTCCGCGGACTCGCGCTACCACGTCGCCGACGAGAACCAGGGCACCATCCCGGTCGACAACGTCATCGGCAAGGCCCGGTTCATCGTCCTGCCGCCCTCGCGGTGGGGCACCATCGACTCCCCGGAGATCCAGCAACCGTGACCCCGTGGCCGCCGCGCGCTGTGATCCGCAGGTCCGCGGGCCTGCGCACCATGGAGTCGACGCTCGTGCGGTGCGGGCTCGGGCCGGTTGCGGGGGTCGACGAGGCGGGCCGGGGCGCCTGCGCCGGACCGCTCGTCGTCGCCGCGTGCATCCTCGATCCCCGACCGCACCCGACGCTCGCGCGTCTCGACGACTCCAAGAAGCTCACCGAGAAGACCCGGGAGGAGCTGTTCCCGATCATCCGACGCCGCGCGGTGGCGTGGAGCGTGGTGATCGTGCCGGCCGCCGAGATCGACGCCATCGGTGTGCACGTGGCCAACATCGAGGGCATGCGCCGGGCGGTGATGCGGCTGTCCGTCGCGCCCGGGTACGTTCTCACCGACGGGTTCCGGGTTCCGGGCCTGCCGGCGCCGTCGCTGCCGGTCATCGGCGGGGACGCCGCAGCGGCCTGCATCGCGGCGGCGAGCGTGCTCGCCAAGGTCACCCGGGACCGGATCATGGTCGACCTCGACGGCGAGCTGCCCGGCTACGGCTTCGCTGTCCACAAGGGTTACAGCACCGCCGCGCACATGGCGGCGCTGCGCGATCTCGGCCCCAGCCGGGAGCATCGCCTGCGATACGCCAACGTCGCCGCCCTCCTCGGCGACGACCCCGGCCACGGCCGATTCGGCTCCGACGAGGCAGATGCGGGATGATGGATCGACACACCAGAACGGGAGGACACCGAGACCGATGAGTGCCGAGGATCTCGAGAAGTACGAAACCGAGATGGAACTCTCGCTGTACCGGGAGTACCGGGACATCGTCGGTCAGTTCGCGTACGTCGTGGAGACCGAGCGACGGTTCTATCTCGCCAATGCGGTCGAGCTGCTCCCGCACAACTCCGGCGGCGAGGTGTACTTCGAAGTGCGCATGTCCGACGCGTGGGTGTGGGACATGTACCGCCCCGCCCGCTTCGTCAAGCACGTCCGGGTCATCACCTTCAAGGACGTCAACATCGAAGAGCTCGACAAGCCCGACCTGCGCCTGCCCGACAAACTGGGATAGCCCGCTCACCCCCTTCGCGTCCCGTCGGCCGAATGTCACATTCCTTCGATTCGATCGAAGCGGTGTGACATTCGGCCACGCGCTGTTCCCCGGCCGCGCCCCGTCGGCCGCACTTGTCCACACCCGGCAAGTTCATCCACAGATTCCGTGATCCGGGCCGGTGCGGGCCATGGACGTCCCTCGTGTGACGCACAGTGGTTGCCACACAGGGAGGGACGGGGATGGGACGCAATCAGCAGGTGGGGGCGCTGGGGGAGGACCTGGCCGCCGAGTTTCTCGAGTCGGCGGGCCTGGTGGTGCTCGCGCGTAACTGGCGCTGCCGGTACGGGGAACTCGATCTGATCGCCGAGGACGGCGACACGGTGGTGTTCGTGGAGGTCAAGACCCGCACCGGCCTCGGGTACGGCACGCCGGCCGAGGCGGTGACCGCGGTCAAGGCGGATCGGATCCGCCGGCTGGCCGCGCTGTGGCTCTCCAGCCACGAGCGACGGTGGCGGCGTATCCGGGTCGACGTGGTCACGGTGCTGCTCCCATCCCGAGGCGAACCCTTGATCACCCATCGCCGGCAGGTGCTGTGATGGCACTGGGGAAGGCCTACTCGGTGGCGGTCACCGGGGTGGACGGGCAGGTCGTGGAGATCGAGGCCGACATCGGCCGCGGACTGCCGGGGGTGAGGATGGTGGGCCTGCCCGATACCGCGCTGCAGGAGTCCCGGGACCGAGTCCGGGCGGCGGTGACGAATTCCGGCGGCACCTGGCCGGATTCACGGGTAGTGCTGGCCCTGTCGCCGGCGACGCTGCCGAAGGTGGGCAGCGTCTACGATCTCGCCCTCGCGTGCGCGGTGCTCAATGCCGCCGAATCGATTCCACCCGAGTCGGTTTCGCGGACGATTCTGCTCGGAGAGCTGGCGCTCGACGGCCGGATCCGGTCGGTGCGCGGGGTCCTTCCGGCGGTGCTCTCCGCCAAGCGTGCCGGATGGCAGCGGGTGGTGGTCCCGGCCGCCACGATGCCCGAGGCCGGGCTGGTCGACGGCATCGACATCTACGGGGCGGGCACTCTCGCCGAGGTGGTGCTGTGGCTGCGCGGCGACGGACCGCTCGAGCGACCCGGTCCCCGCCCGCCGGGGGAGCGGCCGGGACGAGCGGACATGAGCGAGGTGGTCGGTCAGCAAGAGGCACGGCGGGCCATCGAGATCGCGGCCGCCGGTGCGCACCATCTGATGCTCACCGGCCCGCCCGGCATCGGGAAGACGATGCTCGCCCAGCGCCTTCCCGGCGTGTTGCCGGCGTTGACGGAGGAACAGGCCCTCGAGGTGACCGCGATCCACTCCGTCGCCGGAACGCTGTCGGCGGATCAGCCGCTCGTCACCGACCCGCCGTTCATCGCTCCCCACCACACCGCGTCGGTCAGCTCGCTCGTCGGTGGGGGCAGCGGCATGGCCAAGCCCGGTGCGGTCAGTCGTGCCCACCGGGGCGTCCTCTTCCTGGACGAGGTCGCCGAGATGGGCACCAAGGCGCTCGAGGCGTTGCGGACCCCGCTCGAGGACGGGGAGGTGCGTATCGCCCGCCGCGACGGGGTCGCGCGCTACCCGGCGCGATTCCAACTGATCCTCGCCGCGAATCCGTGCCCGTGTGCGCCGCCTCGCGACGCCGACTGCGTGTGCCCGCCCGCCGCGCGCCGACGCTATCTGGGGAGGTTGTCGGGCCCGCTGCTCGACCGGGTGGACCTGCGGGTTCGGATGGAGACGGTGGCGACCGGCGCGCTCATGGGGGAGGCCGGGGAGAGCACCGAGGATGTTCGCACCCGGGTGGCCCGGGCCCGGGATGCTGCGGCCGCCCGCTGGAGCGCGCACGGGTGGAGCACCAACGCCGAGGTGCCCGGTCCCGCGCTGCGGCAGAAATTCCGCCTGCCGCGCGCGGCGCTCGGACCTGTGGAGTGGGCGCTGCGGAAGGGAGCGATCACCGCGCGCGGCGCGGATCGCGCGTTGCGGGTCGCGTGGACGCTGGCAGATCTCGCGGGGCTCGACGCTCCGGGAGAAATGCACGTGGCGACGGCTCTGGATTTCCGGGATCGGGGGACGGCATGAGTGCACCGGATCCGCGTCGGCTGGCGTGGGCCTATCTGTCGGTCGTGGCGCAGGGGGCGTCGCGGATCCTGAACGCCGCTATCACGGAGGACGGCCCGGAGGCGGTCGCGGCGGCGGTGCGGGACGGCTCGATCGGTGGCGCGCTGGGCAGACGTACTGCCGCCCGTGCTCATCTCGACTCCGCGGCGAGGGATCTCGAGCTGGTGGAGCGGCTGGGCGGTCGTCTGGTCACGCCCGACGACGACGAGTGGCCGGCATGGCAGCTGCTGGCGTTCGACGGTCTCGACGGCGCGGACGTCGATGCCGCGCCGCCGGCGTTGTGGGTGCTGGGGCGACGGCGGGTCGACGAGCTGGTGGAGCGGTCCGTGGCCGTCGTCGGCACGCGCGCGGCCAGTGGCTACGGCGAGAACGTGACCGCGGAGATCGCCGGGGACCTGGCGACCGACGGGTGGACGGTGCTGTCGGGGGCGGCCTTCGGGATCGACGCGGCGGCGCACCGGGCGGCCCTGGGGGTCGGTGGCGTGACGATGGCGGTCCTCGCGTGCGGGGTGGACCGGGCGTACCCGGCGGCGCACACCGGGTTGTTGCGGCAGATCGCCGAGCACGGGGCGGTGGTCAGCGAGTATCCGCCCGGCACGCTCCCGGCGCGGTTCCGGTTCCTGGCCCGCAACCGTCTGGTCGCGGGGCTGGGTGGTGGGGTTCTGGTGGTGGAGGCGGGCTGGCGCAGCGGGGCGCGGAACACGGCGGCGTGGGGCAGACGGCTGGGGCGGCCGGTGCTGGCGGTTCCGGGGCCCGTGACCTCGGCGGCGTCGCAGGGTTGTCATCGGATGATCCGCGAGCAGGAGGCGCGACTGGTGGGCACCGCACGCGAGGTGGTCGAGGAGGTCGGCCCGATGGGTGTGGCCGACGACGGCGACGGGCGCTGGGTGCGGGCGCTCGACGGACTCTCGGGTGACATGGCAGCCGTCTACGAAGCTCTGCCCGCGGCGGGGGCGGTATCGGTGCAGCACCTGTCGGAAACGTCGGGGCTGCTCCCGGAGCGGGTGCGGGCCGCGTTGCCGTTGCTCGAGCTCGAAGGACATGTGCAGCGGGAGGCGGCCGGGTGGGCACGCAGCAGGTGAGTGTCAGGACTGGTCGTGCCCGCGTAGTTCCTCGGCTTTGGCCAGGATGGGCTTGTAGTACTTGTCGCCGAGCACCCTGGTCACCTGGGCGGCGAGCTCGGTCTCCCCGGTCTGGAGCAGGACGTACTCGAGCTCGGCCAGCTGTGCGCCGATCGCCTCGCGCCTGCGGTCCGTCTCCTCGAGGGCGCCGACGAGGCTGGTCAGGTACTGCGACGTGACGGTGTTCATCGTTTCTCGCATACCGCAACGATGGCGGAATTCCGACGCGATGTCGGCGGATCGGACGATCCCGGTGGTGTTGCGTCGGCGCGGGGCGGTGGCCGCCGACGGACCGCACGCGTACGCTGCAGTAGTTAGGTAAGCCTGAGCAAATACGGAGGTGGGCGTGGCCCCGAAGACCCCGCGATCGACGACCCTGACGGTGACGGGCAGCGAACGCCTGACTCCGCACCTGGTTCGGGTCCACCTCGGCGGCCCCGGGTTCGACGAGTTCGAACCAGGTCCGCACACGGACTCGTACGTCAAACTCGAGCTGGAGGCCGGCGGCGAGACGGTCCTGCGCACGTACACGGTGCGGGCCGTGGACCGGGAGGCCCGGCAGATCGCGATCGATTTCGTCGTCCACGGCGATCAGGGTGTCGCCGGCCCCTGGGCGGCGTCCGTGCGGCCGGGGCAGACCGTCGTGGTCCGCGGGCCCGGTGGTGCCTACCGCCCGGATCCGGACGCCGACTGGCACCTCCTCGCCGGTGACGACACCGCGATACCGGCCGTCGCCGCGGCGCTCGAAGCCCTGGCCCCGGATGCGCGGGGCCGGGTGTTCCTCGAGGTGGCCGGCCCCGACGACGAAATCGCCCTCGCGACGCCCGCCGGAGTCGAGGTCACCTGGCTGCACCGCGGCTCCGCCACCGGACCGGACCTGACCGGCGCGAACGCGCCCCTGGTCTCGGCGGTGACGGGCGCGGAGTGGCTGCCGGGCGACCCGCAGGTGTTCATCCATGGGGAAGCGGAGACCGTCATGCAGTACCTGCGGCCGTACGTCCGCAAGATCCGCGGGGTTCCGGCTGCCCGTGCGTCGATCTCCGGGTACTGGCGTCGCGGCCGCACCGAGGAGGGCTTCCGGGAATGGAAGCGCGAACTCGCGACGGCCGAAGCGCGGTGAACGCGCTCACGCGCGTTCGCGGGTGAGGGTGAGCAGGGCGGTCATGGACAGCGCGGCCGAGATCGCGATCGCCAGCGCCATCGGCAGCGCGGTGTCCTCCCCGCCGAGCCCGACCAGTGGTGACACCAGGGCAGCCAGGCCGAACTGCGACGCGCCCATGACCGCGGAGCCGGTGCCCGCCGTCTTCGGCACCTGCCCCTGTGCCAGCGCCGTCGCGTTACCCATGACGAAGCCCAGGCTGGAGACGACGAGGAACAGCAGTGGCAGCACCAGCCAGCGGGCGGTGTCCGCGACCAGGACCGCGAGCACCAGCAGGATCCCGGCGGTCAGCATCTGGGCTACGCCGTACCGCAGCAGGTTCCGCACCTCGAAACGTCCGATGAGCCGGGTGTTGACGATGTTGCCCGCGACGAGGCCCACCGAGTTGACGGCGAAGACGAGTGAGAACTGTCCCGGCGTCATCCCCAGGACCTCCTGCACCACGAACGGTGATGCGGAGATGTACGAGAACATGGCGCCGAAGCCGAGCGCGAACGTCGCGGCGTAACCCACGAAGCGCCGATTGCCGATCACCGTGCCGAAGTTGCGGGCGAGTGTCGCCAGGCCCCCGCTGTGGCGGCGTTCGGGCGGCAGCGTCTCCGGCACGACCGTGAGCACAGCGACGACCATCACCACGGCCAGGCCCGTCAGGACCCAGAAGATGCCGCGCCAGCCGATCGGCCCCAGCAGGACGCCGCCGAGCAGGGGTGCGACGATCGGCGCCACCCCGCCGATGATCATCATGATGCTGAACAGGCGGGCGGCCTCGTTGCCGCGGGAGCGGTCCGCAATCACCGCGCGCGCCAGCACGATTCCCGTGCCGCCGCTGAAGCCCTGGATCAGGCGGGCTGCGATGAGCACCTCCACCGTCGGCGCCGTCGCGCACAGGGCGCTGCTCAGGGCGAGGACGATGGTGCCCGCCAGCAGCAGGCGACGCCGGCCCCACCCGTCGGAGAGCGGTCCCACCACGAGCTGCCCGACGCCGAGGCCGGCCATGAAGGTGGTGAGCGTGAGCTGGATGCCGACCGTGCTGGTGCCGAGACTTTCGGACATGATCGGGAGTCCGGGCAGATACATGTCGGTGGCCAGCGGCGCGGTAGCGGAGAGCAGTGCCAGACCGAACAGCATCGGCAACGGAATCGTTTTACTCACGAACTAACCCTAGTGGGCGCCTGATCGGCGTGTGCGGTTGCGTGGGCGGTGCCCACAGCGCACGGTGACGGCCATGGACACCGCGCTGCCGCCGCCTCTCGCCGTGCATCTCGAGGAGTTCGCCGAGCATCTCGACCTGCGGGGAGGACGGTCCGCCCACACGATCCGCGCGTACACGACCGACATCCGAAGTCTGCTTGCCCACCTCGAGGCCGGCCACCCGGATGCGCGGATCGACGACCTCACCCTCGAGGTGCTGCGCTCCTGGCTGGCCGACCAGGTGGCGGGCGGCGCTGCCCGCACGACCTTGGCGCGGCGCACCTCCTCCGCCCGCACCTTCTGCGCGTGGCTGGCCCGCACCGGCCGGCTCGACCACGATCCCGCGGCTCGGTTGGTGTCGGCCCGCACCCACCGCACCCTTCCGCCGGTGTTGCGTGCCGATCAGGCATCCGAGGTGATGGCGGCTGCGGAGGCCGGTGCGCGCGAGCTGGACCCGGTGGCGCTGCGCGATCGACTCGTGCTGGAACTGCTGTACGCGACGGGGATCCGGGTCGGGGAGCTGTGCGGGCTCGACGTCGACGACGTCGATGCCGACCGTCGGTCGCTGCGCGTGCTCGGTAAGGGCAACCGGGAACGGACCGTGCCGTACGGCGCGCCCGCGGCCGCCGCGCTCGACGCGTGGCTGCACAGCGGGCGGCCCGCCCTCGCGCGCCCGGATTCCGGGCCTGCGCTTCTGCTCGGTGTACGCGGCGGCCGGCTGGGCCCGCGCCAGGTCCGGTCCGTGGTGCACGAGAACGTAGCCGCAGTCCCCGGCGCACCCGATCTCGCGCCGCACGGGCTGCGGCACAGCGCCGCGACCCATCTGCTCGAGGGCGGTGCCGACCTGCGGGTGGTGCAGGAGTTGCTGGGTCACGCGAGCCTTGCGACGACCCAGCTCTACACCCATGTGTCGGTAGCGCGGTTGCGGGCGGCGCACGAACAGGCGCATCCGCGGGCGTGACCCGGGCGACGAAGACCCCGAGGTTTGGTACCGTCGCCGCCGCATCTGCTGCGCAATCCGGGGGGAATTCGTGGGGTACGAGGAGTCGACGCACGCTCTGCCTGCCTGGCTTCGGGACGAACCGGAGCCGGCGGGCCGCCGCGGAAGGCGACGGGGCGGCGACCGTGCGGTCGTGCCGCCCGAGCAGCCGGAGCCGTCTCCGCAGCCCGTACAACGACCATCCGGGACCACATCCCCGCCCGTGGATGTGGACCGACCGGCCGGTCCACCGGCCCCGGTGCCGTCTGTCCCGTTCGGCATGCCGTCTTCGGACCGTCCCGCGTCTGTGCCCGAAGCGCGGGTCGTCGAGCCGACGGTTCCCGCCCCGCCCGATGCCGAACCTGACACCGCCGAACCTGACACCGCCGAACCTGACACCGCCGAACCCGACACCCCCGAGCCCGGCACCCCCGAGCCCGGCACCCCCGAATCGGCGGAGCCGGAACCGGTGATCACCGCACAACCTGCCGACGCCGTCGCCGGACCCACCACTGCCGGGGAGGAGACCGCGGCGCAGAACGGCCCCGGAGAGCATCCCCGCACCGAGCCCGCGCCGCCTCCACCGACGCCCGGCTCGGAAGCCACCGGGTCGCCCCTGCGGGAGGCGGACGACCCCGAAGGCCGGCCGTCGTCGATCCGTTCCGGGCCTTCCACCCCAGGGCACTGCCGGGAAGCCGGCACGGTGGAGTCCGGCGCCCCGGAGCCGCGGCCGTCCGATCAGGACCTGACCTCCGGCGCGCTGGTCCGGCGGCCCCGGCGCTCTCCCGCAACCGGTTGGCGGCGCAGCGTGCACCGGCTCACCGGCGGAATCCTCGCGCCCGGCGAATCGACTGACGAGACGTATCGGCGTGAGCTCGAGGACCGGGTTCGGCAGCCGATCAGCGGCGACTACCGGATCGCGGTGCTGTCCCTCAAGGGCGGTGTCGGGAAGACGACGACCACCGTCGGACTCGGCTCCACGTTCGCCTCGCTGCGGGGGGACTGTGTGATCGCGGTCGACGCGAATCCCGACTTCGGGACGCTCGCGCAGCGAGTGCCCCAGCAGACCGGGTCCACGGTGCGCGACCTGCTCGCCGCGGCCCCGCGGATCTCCCGCTACGCCGACGTCCGCGCCCACACGTCGCAGGCGCCGAGCCGTCTCGAAGTGCTTGCGAGCGAACGCGACCCGGCGGTGTCGGAGGCGTTCAGCGAGGACGACTACCGCCGCGTCGTGGACATCCTGCGGGTGTACTACAACGTCGTCCTCACCGACTGCGGCACGGGCATCATGCATTCGGCGATGCGGGGGGTGCTCGATCTCGCCCACGCACTCGTGCTGGTCGCGTCCCCGGCGATCGACGGGGCGCGGAGCGCGGCCGCGACACTCGACTGGTTGCAGCACCACGGTTTCGGGGCACTCGTCGAGCGCACCGTCGTGGTGATCAGCGCTGCCCGGCCCGGGGCCACCAACATCGACATGCAGGCACTGACGGGACACTTCCTCGCGCGGTGCCGGGCCGTGCAGGTGGTGCCGTTCGACGAACACCTTGCCGAGGGGGCCGAGATCGACCTCGCTCTGCTCCGGCCTGCCACTCGTCGCGCCTTCCTCGAACTCGCCGCCATGGTTGCCGACGACTTCGCGGCAGTGTCGGGACGCCACGCCGCGGACCGCCGCCCGTAGCCGAGCCGCGGCCGCGGCTGAGCGGTTCCGCCGCCGCGCCCGGACACGGGCTCGAGACGGATCACCGACCGCACGAGCGGCAACGGGTCGAGGTAGTCGTCGCGGCCTCGGCGCAGACCCCAGTGCAGGCAGGCCGCCGTGGGGCAGCCCTCGTGGCCCGGCTCGAGGGAGCCGAGCGGATCCCCCCGTTCCACGCGCCGGCCCGCGGCGACCGTCGCGGTCACCGGCTCGTAGGTGGTGCGCAGCCCACCGGCGTGCTCCACCGAGACGACAGGTTTGCCGGCGACGGTCCCCGCGAACACCACCACGCCGGCGCCGGCGGCGAACACCGGCTGCCCGGGCCGGCCGGCGAGGTCGGCGCCTCGGTGCCCGGGCAGCCAGTCGTGCTCGGGACCGTCGAACGGGCGGGCCACGACCGGCCGTGGCTGCAGCGGCCAGCCGAACTCGCGGGAGGACGCCGCGGCGGGAACCGACCCCGCGAGCGCGGCGAGCGCGATCAGGACGGCGATCCCGGTGATCTTCATCCGCCCAGCGTGCCGGGCGGTGCCGGCGACGGACAGAGCCTTTCCGGCATTGTGGACAACCCTCCGATTCGTCCACAGATCGGCCGAACCGGCCCGCTGATCAGGCAGTTGTGGTTCCCGGCGGGCAAGGCCGTACACTGTTCGAGCGGTCTGTGTTCGCAGATCGACTTCGCGCGTCCGCGCGCTGATCGCCGCCCGGTGTTCCGGGCGCCATCGGAAATTGGCCGTCGGCCGGTCCCGCAAGGGTCCGACGGGCATGCGGACGCCAGGGCGGGGATCACCCGATCTCCCGCGGCAACCGAATCGAAAGAGAGAACAGCCATGGCTGTCGTAACAATGAAGCAGCTGCTCGACAGCGGCGCCCACTTCGGTCACCAGACCCGTCGCTGGAACCCGAAGATGAAGCGGTTCATCTTCACCGACCGCAACGGCATCTACATCATCGACCTGCAGCAGACCCTGACGTACATCGACAAGGCGTACGAGTTCATCAAGGAGACGGTCGCCCACGGTGGCACCGTGCTGTTCGTCGGCACCAAGAAGCAGGCGCAGGAGTCCATCGCGGAAGAGGCCACCCGGGTCGGGATGCCCTACGTGAACCAGCGCTGGCTCGGCGGCATGCTCACCAACTTCTCCACCGTCCACAAGCGTCTGCAGCGCCTGAAGGAGCTGGAGTCGATGGAGCAGACCGGTGGCTTCGAGGGGCGCACCAAGAAGGAAATCCTCATGCTCACGCGTGAGAAGACCAAGCTCGAGCGTACGCTCGGTGGCATCCGCGACATGGCCAAGGTGCCGTCGGCGATCTGGGTCGTCGACACCAACAAGGAGCACATCGCCGTCGGCGAGGCCCGCAAGCTGAACATCCCGGTCGTCGCGATCCTCGACACCAACTGCGATCCCGACGTCGTCGACTACCCGATCCCGGGCAACGACGATGCGATCCGTTCGGCTGCGCTTCTGACCAAGGTCGTCGCCTCCGCCGTCGCCGAGGGCGTGCAGGCCCGTGCCGGCCAGAGCGCCGACAAGGACGCCAAGCCGGAGGCCGGCGCCGGCGAGCCGCTCGCCGAGTGGGAGCAGGAGCTGCTCGCGCAGGCCACCCCGGCCGCCGAAGCCGAGGCCCCCGCCGCCGACGCGGCGCCCTCCGCCGAAGCCTGATCCGATGCGCGGCCCCGACCGGTAGATCCTGAGATCATGGTCGGGGCCGTCGCACGCGACCGCGCCGCATCAGTGCACCCGCACGCGACCGAGCCGCATCAGAGGAAACTTCCGCGCGAGCACCCATCGCGCACAACAGACACAGGAGGCTCGCTTCCCATGGCGAACTACACCGCCGCCGACGTCAAGCGTCTGCGTGAGCTCACCGGCTCCGGAATGCTGGCGTGCAAGAACGCCCTCGCCGACAACGACGGCGACTTCGACAAGGCCGTCGAGCAGCTGCGCATCAAGGGCGCCAAGGACGTGGGCAAGCGCGCCGAGCGCTCCACCGCCGAAGGCCTGGTCGCCGCGAAGAACGGCGTGCTCATCGAGCTCAACTCCGAGACCGACTTCGTCGCCAAGAACGACGAGTTCCAGGCCCTCGCCGAGAAGATCGTCACCGCCGCGGCCGACGCCAAGCCGGCCGACCTCGAGGCCCTCAAGGCCGTCGAGATCGACGGCAAGACCGTCGACACCCTCGTGCAGGAGCTCTCCGCCAAGATCGGCGAGAAGCTCGAGCTGCGTCGTCTCGCCGTCTTCGACGGCCCCGTCGCGGTGTACCTGCACAAGCGTGCGTCCGACCTGCCGCCGGCCGTCGGCGTGCTCGTCGAGTACTCCGGCGAGGGCGACGCCGCCGCAGAGGCCGCTCGCGCCGCCGCGATGCAGGTCGCCGCGCTGAAGGCGAAGTACCTCTCCCGCGACGAGGTTCCGGCCGACACGGTCGAGAACGAACGCCGCATCGCGGAGGAGACCGCCAAGAACGAGGGCAAGCCGGAGGCAGCCCTGCCGAAGATCGTCGAGGGTCGTCTCAACGGCTTCTTCAAGGACGTCGTGCTGCTCGAGCAGGCCTCGGTGACGGACTCCAAGAAGACCGTCAAGGCGCTTCTCGACGAGGCCGGCGCCTCCGTGTCGCGCTTCGTGCGTTTCGAGGTCGGCGCCAGCTAGACCTCTCGTTTCCTCGACCCCGTCGGCGCTCGCCGGCGGGGTCGAGGCGCGTCGGCGACCCGATATCGGGCCGATCGGACACTCGCGCCCCCGTCTCGGTTCCACGGGGTCGGATGAGGCAGGATGAAAGGGCCGAACCACCGCTCGACCCGAGGAGAACCATGTCCGAACACGCCCAGGAACGTCCCGGTTTCCGTCGGGTGCTGCTCAAGCTCGGTGGGGAGATGTTCGGCGGGGGCAAGGTCGGTCTCGACCCGGACGTGGTGACGACCGTGGCGGAGGAGATCGCCGAGGTCGTCCGCTCCGGGGTGGAGGTGGCCGTGGTCATCGGCGGCGGCAACTTCTTCCGCGGCGCCGAACTGCAGCAGCGCGGCCTCGACCGTGCTCGCTCCGACTACATGGGCATGCTCGGCACGGTGATGAACTCCCTTGCGCTGCAGGACTTCCTGGAGAAGCAGGGTGTGGACACCCGGGTACAGACCGCCATCACGATGGGGCAGGTCGCCGAGCCGTACCTGCCGCTGCGGGCCCGCCGGCACCTCGAGAAGGGCCGCGTGGTGATCTTCGGTGCCGGCATGGGCATGCCCTACTTCTCCACCGACACCACCGCCGCGCAGCGCGCCCTCGAGATCGGCGCGGAAGTGGTCCTGATGGCCAAGGCCGTCGACGGGGTCTACTCGGCCGACCCGCGGATCGACGCCGACGCGACCCTGTTCACCGAGATCACCCACCGCGAGGTCATCGAGAAGGGGCTCAAGGTCGCGGACGCGACCGCCTTCAGCCTCTGCATGGACAACGACATGCCGATCATGGTCTTCAACCTGCTCACCGAGGGGAATATCGCTCGGGCCGTCGCCGGTGAGAAGATCGGAACACTCGTACGGTCATGAACGGACAACGGAACATGGAGGAACAGCCGTGATCGATGAAGCTCTCTTCGAAGCCGAGGAGAAGATGGAAAAGGCCGTCACGGTGGCCAAGGACGATCTCGGATCCATCCGCACCGGCCGCGCGAACCCCGGCATGTTCTCCAGGATCGTCGTCGACTACTACGGAGCGCCCACCCCGGTCACGCAGATGGCCAGCATCAACGTCCCCGAGGCGCGGATGGTGGTCGTCAAGCCCTACGAGGCCTCGCAGCTCGGTCCGATCGAGACCGCGATCCGCAACTCCGACCTGGGCGTCAATCCGACCAACGACGGGTCCCTGATCCGGATCTCCATCCCGCAGCTGACCGAGGAACGCCGCCGCGAACTGGTCAAGCAGGCCAAGGCGAAGGGCGAGGACGCCAAGGTGTCCGTGCGCAACGTGCGGCGCAAGGCGATGGAGGAACTGCACCGCATCCAGAAGGACGGCGAGGCCGGCGAGGACGACGTCACCCGCGCGGAGAAGGAGCTCGACAAGACCACGGCGAAGTACGTGGCGCACATCGACGAGCTGGTCAAGCACAAGGAAGCCGAGCTGCTGGAGGTTTAACCGTGGGTACCGCCGCCGGGTCGTCCGATCCGCAGCTCCCCCTGGGCGTCACCGACGCCGACTCGGCAGCCGAAGCCGCGAAGGCGGACACCGAGGTCCCGCCGGGCCGGCCCGATCCGATCCCTGCCGCAGAGCCGGAGAAGAAGGCGTCCCGGGCCGGCCGGAACCTGCCCGCCGCCGTGGGCGTGGGCGCCGGCCTCGGCGGCCTCGTCATCGGCGTGCTCGCGTTCGCCCCCAAGGCTTGGCTCCTCGTCGTCGCGGTGGCCATCGCGATCGCCACCTGGGAGGTCACCAAGCGCCTGCGTGAGGCGGACGTCCTGGTTCCCCGTATCCCGCTCCTGGTCGGGGGGCAGGCGATGATCTGGCTCGGCTGGCCCTACGGCACCACCGGTGTGCTCGGCGCCTTCGCCGGCACCACCGTCGTGTCGATGCTGTGGCGGTTGTTCGACCGCGGACTGCGGGGCCGGCCCCGCAACTACCTGCGTGACACCGCGGTCACCGTCTTCACCGCGGCCTGGGTACCGTTCCTCGCGTCGTTCGCGACGCTGATGGTCCTCGAGGACGACGGCGCCGCCCGGGTGTTCTGCCTGATGATCGTGTGCGTCGCATCCGACGTCGGCGGATACGCGTCCGGCGTGTTGTTCGGCAAGCACCCGATGGCGCCCGCGATCAGCCCGAAGAAGTCCTGGGAGGGTTTCGGCGGGTCGGTTCTCGCCTGCATCGTCGCCGGCGTGCTCACGGTGATCCTGCTGCTCGACGCCGCCTGGTGGATCGGTGCGCTCCTCGGTGTCGTGCTCGCCGCCACGGCCACGGCGAGCGACCTCATCGAGTCGCAGGTCAAGCGGGATCTCGGCATCAAGGACATGGGCACTCTGCTGCCCGGCCACGGCGGGATCATGGATCGGCTGGACTCCATCCTGCCGTCCGCGTTCGTCGCCTGGCTCGTCCTCGGGGCCTTCGTCTAGGCCGGTGGCGAGCAGGCAGCGGTCCGACCCGCACGGGGTGGTGCCCAGCCCCAACATCTGGCACTGGCCGGAGGTCTACGAGGAGGAGAACCGGGCCCAGGACGTCCACGGCGTGGTGTACACGGCGTTGCGCGAGTCATGCGACTGGGCCGGTCGCGACGTCGTCGACGTGGGCTGCGGCACCGGTTTCCACCTGCCGATGTTCGCGGCCGCCGCGCGCACCGTGACCGGTGTCGAACCGCACCCGCCGCTGGCGGAACTGGCCCGCCGACGGACGCTGGACCAGCCGGGCGTGCGGGTGCAGACCGGTTCGGCCGAGCAACTGCCGCTCGCGGACAGCAGCGTGGACCTCGTGCACGCCCGCACCGCGTACTTCTTCGGCCCCGGATGCGGGGCGGGTATCGCCGAGGCGATGCGCGTGCTGCGGCCCGGCGGCGCCCTCGCGATCGTCGATCTCGACGCGACCGCCCATCCGTACGGCGAATGGATGCGCGCGGACCTGCCGCACTACGACCCGTCCGCAGTCGAGGCATTCTTCGACGCCCAAGGCTTCGATCTGCGCCGGCTCGACACCGAGTGGCGTTTCCCGGACCGCGCCACGCTCGAGCGCGTACTCGGCATCGAGTTCGGCCCACGTGTCGCCGAACGCGCGGCGCGCGGCACGGCAGGCACCACCCTCACGGTGCGCTACCGGCTGCACGTGCGCCGCAAGCCCCGGGGCCTGGAGATCTCCTGACCGTGCCGCGAACCTGCCGGTGGCCGCGGACCTAACGGTGGTGGGTGCCCCGGATGCGGAACACCCGGGCCAGTTCGCTGATCCGCTTGGCCTTGGCCAGGCGGGGCAGGTCACTGCCGTCGCGCACACCGCGGCCGTCCTCGCCGAGCGTGTCGATCACGTCGCGGGCCCAGCCGACCTCGTCGGAACTGGGGCTCAGGGCCGCGTTGGCGAACGGTGCCCGGGCCGGGGTCATGCACAGCTTCCCGGTCATTCCCATCGAGGCGGTCAGCTTCGCCTCCCGCTCGAGAACCTCGGGGTCGTCGGTCAGCGACGGTCCGTCGACGGGACCGGGCAGGCGGGCCGCCCGGCTCGAGACGACCAGGCGGGAACGCGGGTAGGCCATCGCGAGCGGTGAGTCGTCCATGCCGGTGTCGCGGCGGAAGTCGCCGCTGCCGAACGCCAACCGGAACGTTGCGTCGGCGCGGGCGATCTCGGGCGTGGCCTCGAGGCCCACCGCCGACTCGATGAGTACGAGGATGCGGGTTCCGGGCGGCAACTGAGCGGCGGTGGCGTCGACCTGCTGGCCGCTTTCGGTCTTGGCGAGCATCACGCCCTGCAGGCCGGGAACACCGGCGAGCGCGGTGAGATCGTCGGCCCAGTGCACGGTGGTGGCGTCGTTGATCCGCACCCAGGCCCGGCCGCCGCCGCGCAGCCATTCGACGACATGATCCCGCGCGGCGGCTTTGCCGGCCGCCGGCACGGCGTCCTCGAGGTCGAGGATGACGGCATCGGCTGCGGACGCGGCAGCCGCGGCGAAGCGCTCCGGGGCGCTGCCCGGAACGAGCAGCCAGGATCGGGCGAGCTCGGGTGCGACGGTGGCGGAGGCGGGGGCATCCAGGTGGGCGGTCACGTCAGGCTCCTCGGGTGAAGGTCTTGTCTCCAGGGTGCCCTCTTGTCGCCGCCCCGACGAGATTGGGTGCGTTGTGTTCGTCACCCGCCGCTGGGCGGCGTGGTCCTACCGCCGCTTCGCGGCGCGCTTGATCTGCAGGATCCGCACGCCGCCCGCCAGGGCCATGACGAGGGCTCCCGCGATGGCGGACAGCAGCAGGCTCACCCCGAGCGGCAGGGTGAACTCCCACGCGAACAGTTCCATGGTGACCGGATCGAGGTTCTGCAGGATGAACACGAGCAGCAGAATCAGGACCAGAACACCGATGACCAGGCCGGTCCACGTCGACGCCGCGCGGCTGCGGTCGAGGGGAACCTCCGGAGCGGGACGGAGGTCGGAATCGGGCGTGGCCTTCGTCGAGCCCTGCCGGTCGAGCCGATCCCCGGCGGGCAGGTCGGGTACCGGGTCGGGCAGATTCGCGGGGCGTTCGGTCATGGATCGATCATCTCGCTCCGGCCGCCGCTGCACACCGAATTCGGCGAGGAAGACCGGCTCCGCCGCCGTGATGGATAATGGGTCATTATGCCCTCCTCTCTTCCCCTGGTTTTCGACGCGCCCAAACGCGGAATGCCGCCGCGTCACCTCGCCGACCTCGATGCCGAGCAGCGCCGGGCGGCCGTGCGTGAACTGGGTCTGCCGGCCTTCCGGGCCGATCAGCTGGCCCGGCACTACTACGGGCGGCTCGAGGCCGATCCGGAGAAGATGACGGATCTGCCGGCGAAGGTGCGCGAACAGGTGGGGGCAGCGTTCTTCCCTGCCTTGCTGACACCGGTCAAGCACGTGGCGTGCGACGGCGGCGAGACCCGCAAGACGCTGTGGCGCGCCGGGGACGGCACCCTCCTCGAGAGTGTGCTCATGCGTTATCCCGACCGCGCCACGCTGTGCATCTCGAGCCAGGCCGGCTGCGGGATGGCCTGCCCGTTCTGCGCGACCGGCCAGGGCGGCCTGGACCGGAACCTGTCCACCGCCGAGATCGTCGATCAGGTGCGCGCCGCGGCAGCGGCCCTGCGCGACGGTGACGTCGCCGGGGGACCGGGCCGGCTGTCCAACGTGGTGTTCATGGGCATGGGGGAGCCGCTGGCGAACTACAAGCGGGTGGTGGCCGCCGTGCGGCGCATCACCGCCCCGCCGCCGGAAGGTCTGGGACTGTCGCAGCGGTCGGTCACCGTCTCCACCGTCGGTCTGGCGCCGGCGATCCGCCGCCTCGCCGACGAGGGACTGCACGTGACCCTCGCCGTGTCGCTGCACACGCCGGACGACGAACTGCGCGACACGCTGGTGCCGGTCAACAACCGCTGGCCGGTCGCCGAGGTGCTCGACGCCGCGCGCTACTACGCCGACCGGACCGGTCGCCGGGTCTCCGTCGAGTACGCCCTGATCCGCGACGTCAACGACCAGCCGTGGCGGGCGGACATGCTGGGCAGGAAGCTGCACAAGGCCCTCGGCCCGCTCGTGCACGTGAATCTGATCCCGCTCAACCCGACGCCGGGCAGCGAATGGGACGCCAGCCCGAAGCCGGTCGAGCGCGAGTTCGTCCGTCGCGTCCAGGCTCAGGGGGTCTCGTGCACCGTCCGGGACACGCGGGGCCAGGAGATCGCCGCAGCCTGCGGCCAGCTCGCCGCCGAGAACTGAACCCGGCCTCGCGGCAAACGAAGGGTCCGCCCGGGACGAACCGGGCGGACCCTTCGGCGTTGCTGCGGGGAGGTGCAGCTACCTGCGACGCCGGCGCCGGACGATGTCGCGCACCAGGATGGCGACGAGCGCCGCGGCGAAGCCGATGAGGAACCAGTTCTCGACGTTGCCGTTGTGGTTACCGATGATCATCGCGAGCAGGAACAGGGCGACGAGCCAGCCCATGAAACGGAACAGGCGGGGAGCCTCGCCACTCCAGCCCCACTCCGCCGACGGCACCTCGGCCGTGTCGACGCCAGTGGTCTTCAACTCGGTACCGGCCACCGCTTGTCCTCCTGGTCGCAAAGATCTTCGCTGTTGGGCCAATCGTGACATACGACCGGCCGTCGTACGAAGTGGGGGCGCGCTCCCGCGCGCCGGACGGGTGATTCAGCCTCCCCTCAGGAGGGTCGGGAACAATATCGGCGTGGTCGACTCCCAACCCAGCCCCCGCACCCGTGTCCTGCTGCTCGGCAGCACCGGCTCCATCGGCACCCAGGCACTCGAGGTGATCGCCGCCAACCCCGACCGGTTCGAGGTGGTCGGTCTCGCCGCCGGTGGTGGCAGCATCGATCTGCTCGCCGAGCAGATCCGCGTCACCGGCGTCACCGAGGTGGCCGTCGCGAACGCCCGGGCCGCCGCGCGGCTCGACATCCCGGGCCTGCAGGTCCGCAGCGGGCCGGAGGCGGTGACGGGGCTGGTGCGCGACGTCGAGGCCGACGTGGTGCTCAACGCCC
The DNA here is from genome assembly GCF_057367935.1 of Rhodococcus sp. NS-SX18. Taxonomy (NCBI): domain Bacteria; kingdom Bacillati; phylum Actinomycetota; class Actinomycetes; order Mycobacteriales; family Nocardiaceae; genus Rhodococcus; species Rhodococcus sp. NS-SX18. The sequence goes on from NZ_CM170633.1 coordinate 2,226,845, forward strand.
TCGTCGGATCCCTCGGCCTGGAGCCGACGCTGGCCGCCCTGGCGACGGGCGCACGCCTGGCGCTGGCCAACAAGGAGTCGCTCGTCGCGGGCGGCGCACTGGTCACCGCCGCCGCGGCCCCGGGGCAGATCGTGCCGGTGGACTCGGAGCACTCGGCGCTGGCCCAGTGCCTGCGCGGCGGCAGCCCCGACGAAGTGGCCCGGCTCGTGCTCACCGCCTCCGGCGGTCCGTTCCGCGGCTGGACGGCCGAACGGCTCGAGTCGGTCACCCCCGAGCAGGCCGGCGCCCATCCGACCTGGTCGATGGGCCCGATGAACACCCTGAACTCGGCGACCCTGGTGAACAAGGGACTGGAGCTGATCGAGACGCACCTGCTGTTCGGCATCGGTTACGACCGGATCGACGTCACCGTGCACCCGCAGTCGATCGTGCACTCGATGGTCACCTTCACCGACGGTTCCACCCTCGCCCAGGCGTCGCCGCCGTCGATGAAGCTGCCCATCGCGCTCGCGTTGGGCTGGCCGCACCGGATCGCGGACGCGGCGCCAGCCCTCGACTTCGCGACCGCCTCGACCTGGGAGTTCGAGCCGGTGGCGCACGACGTGTTCCCGGCGATCGAGCTGGCACGGGCCGCGGGGGAGGGCGGTGGCTGCCTGACCGCGGTGTACAACGCCGCCAACGAGGTGGCCGCGGAGGCGTTCCTCGCCGGTGCCCTGCCGTTCCCCGGGATCGTGCGCACGGTGGCGGCGGTGCTGTCCGACGCCGACGACTGGTCCGCCGCACCCGCTACCGTGGAAGATGTGCTCGCCGCCGACGGCTGGGCTCGGGACCGAGCCCACGCGCTCGTGAAGTAGGAGGACCGGCCACCGATGATGTTCGTTCTGGGCGTCGTGCTGTTCGCCCTCGGCATCGCCGTATCCATCGCCCTGCACGAGGCCGGACACATGTGGACCGCGCAGCGTCTGGGGATGAAGGTGCGGCGCTACTACATCGGGTTCGGGCCGCGGCTGTTCTCGTTCCGGCGGGGTGAGACCGAGTACGGCCTCAAGGCGATCCCGGCGGGCGGGTTCTGCGACATCGCGGGCATGACGGCGCTCGACGAGCTGGCTCCGGACGAGCACGAGCGCGCCATGTTCAAGCAGAAGGCGTGGAAGCGCGTCGTGGTGATGTCCGGCGGCATCGCGATGAACTTCGTCCTCGGCATGGTGTTGATCTTCGGGCTCGCCGTGGCGTGGGGTCTGCCCCGGCTGGGGGAGACCCCGGCGGAGATCGGCGAGCTCTCGTGCGTCGCACCGACCCAGGCCGGTGAGTCCGGGGGCTACGAGCTCGCGCCGTGCAGCGGGCCGGGTCCGGCCGCCGCTGCCGGCCTCGAAGTCGGGGACGTTGTCGTCTCCGTCGGCGGCACCGAGGTCGCGACGTTCGCGGACCTGGTCGACGTCACCCGCGCCGCGACCGGCACGGTGGATTTCGTCGTCGAGCGCGACGGCCGCACGTTGACGATCCCGGTGCCGGTCCAGTCCGCCCAGCGGTGGGTGCAGGACCCCGAGACGGGCGCGATCACTTCGGAGACCGTCAGCGCCATCGGCGTGGCCGCGCCGCCGTCCGTCACCGAGTACAACGCGGTCACCGCGGTGGGTGGCACGCTGCAGTTCACCGGCGACATGTTCGTCCTCACCGCGCAGGCCCTCGCCGACCTGCCCAGCAAGGTGGGGGCGCTGTGGGAGTCGGTGACGGGCGGCGAACGCGACCCCGACACCCCGATCAGCGTGGTCGGCGCCTCCGTCATCGGTGGGCAGGTCGCCGAGCGTGGCATCTGGCAGATGTTCGTCCTGCTGCTCGCGCAGCTGAACTTCTTCCTGGGCATGTTCAACCTGCTCCCGCTGCTGCCGCTCGACGGCGGCCACATCGCCGTCGTCGCGTACGAGAAGGTCCGCAACTGGATCCGCGGGCTGCGCGGGCTGCCGGTCGGCGGCCCGGTCGACTACACGAAGCTGCTACCCGTCACCTACGTGTTCGTCCTCATCGGCGGCGCGTTCATGCTGTTGACACTCACCGCGGACATCGTCAACCCCATCCAGCTGTTCTGACCCGCATCGCTAGAATTGCCGCGTAGCTACGAAAGAAGGCGAAACGTGACCAGCCCCGTCGGTTTGGGCATGCCCGAAGTCCCCGCCGTCCTCGCGCCCCGGCGCAAGACCCGTCAACTCATGGTCGGCGACGTCGGCGTGGGCAGCGACCACCCGGTGTCGGTGCAATCGATGTGCACCACCAAGACACACGACGTCAACGCGACGCTGCAGCAGATCGCCGAGCTCACCGCGTCCGGCTGCGACATCGTCCGGGTCGCGTGCCCGCGCCAGGAGGACGCCGACGCGCTCGCCACGATCGCGAAGAAGAGCCAGATCCCGGTCATCGCGGACATCCACTTCCAGCCGCGCTACATCTTCGCCGCCATCGACGCCGGCTGCGCCGCGGTGCGCGTCAACCCCGGCAACATCAAGGAGTTCGACGGCCGCGTCAAGGAGGTCGCCAAGGCCGCCGGTGACGCGGGCATCCCGATCCGTATCGGGGTCAACGCCGGCTCGCTGGATCCGCGCATCCTGAGCAAGTACGGCAAGGCCACGCCCGAGGCGCTCGTCGAATCCGCGTTGTGGGAGGCGAGCCTGTTCGAGGAGCACGGCTTCGGCGACCTCAAGATCTCGGTCAAGCACAATGACCCCGTCGTGATGGTCGAGGCCTACCGTCAGCTCGCCGCGCAGTGCGACTACCCGCTGCATCTGGGGGTGACCGAGGCCGGGCCCGCGTTCCAGGGCACGATCAAGTCGGCCGTCGCGTTCGGTGCGCTGCTCAGCGAGGGCATCGGCGACACCATCCGGGTGTCGCTGTCGGCGCCGCCCGCCGAGGAGATCAAGGTCGGCACCCAGATCCTGCAGTCGCTGAACCTGCGCCCGCGCAAGCTCGAGATCGTCTCCTGCCCGTCGTGCGGCCGCGCCCAGGTCGACGTCTACACCCTCGCCGACGAGGTCACCGCCGGCCTGCAGGGCATGGAGGTGCCGCTGCGGGTCGCGGTCATGGGATGCGTCGTCAACGGCCCCGGGGAGGCACGCGAGGCCGACCTCGGCGTCGCGTCCGGCAACGGCAAGGGCCAGATCTTCGTCAAGGGCAAGGTCGTCAAGACCGTGCCCGAGGCCCAGATCGTCGAGACGCTGATCGAGGAGGCCATGCGCATCGCCGAGGAGATGGAAGGCGACGCCGGCACCGGAAACCCGGTGGTCTCGGTCGGCTGAACCGGTTCGGCGGGCACAGGACTCCCGCGCGGCCCCGGCTTCTGGCAGTCTGATTGCGTATCCGCAGTCGACAGGTGGTGGGACGTGCTCAAGCTTCTGGGAGTCCGGTCTCTCGGTGGCCGTGACACCGCACACGTGTTGCGGGTGCTGGCCCGCGATCCGGTGGCGGCGTGCATGGTGGCCGGCCGGATCGAGGAGTACGGTCTCGATTCCCGCGCAGTCGGCGGCGACATGTGGAGCCGGGGCGGACCCGACGAGTCGCTGTGCTTCTCGGGGGCGAACCTCGTCCCGCTGCTCGGTGATCGCGACGATCTGCACGCCTTCGCGGACCGCGCCGCCCGTGGCCCCCGCCTGTGCTCGTCGCTCGTCGGCCGCGCCGAACTCGCATTGCCGATGTGGGAGGTCCTGCAGCCGGAATGGGGTCCCGCGCGTGAGGTGCGGGCCGAACAACCGCTGCTGGTACTCGACCGGGAACCCCTCGTCGTCCCCGACCCGCTGGTGCGGCGCGTGCGACCGGACGAGATCGACGCCTACATGCCGGCCGCGATCGCTATGTTCCGCGAGGAGGTCGGGGTGGACCCGTGCGCGGGCGACGGCGGATCGGGATACCGACGCCGGGTCCAGAGCCTGATCGCCACCGGACGCGCATGGGCCCGCTTCGAGCACGGCCGCGTGGTGTTCAAGGCCGAGATCGGCTCCCAGTCCTCGTCGGTGGGGCAGATCCAGGGTGTGTGGGTGGACCCCGGCAGGCGCGACGCCGGCCTCGGCTCGACCGGCACCGCGGCCGTCGCCGCCGCCGTCACCGCCGGTGGCCGGCTGCCGAGCCTGTACGTCAACAGCTTCAATCACCGCGCCCGCGCGGCGTATGCCCGTATCGGCTTCCGGCAGGTCGCGACCTTCTGCACGGTTCTGCTGGACTGAGGGGCCGCTTCGACCGGGTCCGTGTCGCCTCCCCGATCCCGGGTGCCACCGGTCCTACGATGACGGCGATGAGAACTCGATCCACCCGCGCCCCGGTCCCGCCTGTCCGGTTCGTCGCGGCACCGCGCCGGCTCGTGCCGATCCTGGCAGCCGCCGTCGCGCTGGCCGGCGGCGTCGTGGCATGCACTCCGAAACCCGCCGGACCGGAGCCTGCCGCCCAGGAGTTCCTCACCGACTTCGCCGACCGGGACTTCGCCGCGGCCGCTGCCCTGACCGATCGTCCCGAGTCGGCCGAGGAGGCGCTCGCGGCGACGTGGTCGGGGCTGCAGGCGGAAGGGCTCGAGGTGGACACCGACGGGGTGCGGATCGAGGGGGACACCGCGACCGTCACCTACGTCTACGAGTGGGACCTGCCCGGCGAGCGTGTGTGGCGGTACTCCGGGCAGATGAACATGGGCCGCAGCGGCGAGGACTGGGTGGTGCGCTGGACGCGATCGAACCTGCATCCCCAGCTCGGGGACCGGCAGCGGATGCAGCTGCGGACCAATCCCGCCCCGCGTGCCCGCGTCAACGAGCATTCCGGCTCGGACGTGCTCGTCCCGGGCATCGTCTACGGAATCGGTTTCGATGCTGCGCAGGCCGGCGACGTCCGGGCGGCGGCGCGGGCGCTGTCGGCGGCGCTGACCGAGTTCGACCCGTCGCTGACCGCGCAGTCGATCGCCGAGACCGCGACGGCCGCCGACGGCGCCTACTCGGTCGTGCGGCTGCGCGAGGAGGACTACGAACGCGTCGCCGACACCCTCGCGGCGGTGCCCGGCGTCACGATCACCGAGCAGGCCGATCTCGTCGCCACCGACCGCACCTTCGCCCCCGACCTCGTCGGCCAGGTCAAGAAGACCGTCATCGACGAGGTGGACGGCAAGGCCGGGTGGAGTGTCGTCGCGGTCAACCAGAACGGTGTCGACACCGGGGTGCTCACCGAGACCCCACCCGAACCCGCGCCGTCCTTCTCGGTCAGCCTGGACCGTCCCATCCAGGTGGCAGCGCAGGCCGCCGTGGACGCGCGCACCGACCAGGCGATGATGGTGGTGATCGAGGCATCGACCGGCGCGGTCCTCGCCGTCGCGCAGAACAAGGCCGCCGACCGGGACGGCCCCGTCGCGCTGGCCGGGCAGTATCCCCCCGGCTCGACCTTCAAGATCATCACCTCCGGCGCCGCGATCTCCGGAGGTGTCGCCACCCCCGGCACGATGGTGCCCTGCCCGGGCCGGATCACGATCGGCGAACGCAGCGTCCCGAACTATAACGAGTTCTCCGTCGGCACCGTGCCGATGGCGACGGCGTTCGCGCGCTCGTGCAACACCTCGTTCGCCAAGATCGCCTCCGAGCTGGCGCCCGACGCCCTCACCGTGGCGGCGTCCCAGTTCGGCATCGGTCCTGACTACGACATCGTGGGCATGCCCACGTTCTCCGGGTCGGTGCCGCCCGCCGAGGACATGGTCCAGCGCGCCGAGGACGGCTTCGGTCAGGGGCGTGTCGTCGTCAGCCCGTTCGGGATGGCGCTCGCCGCGGCGACCGTCGCGCACGGGAGCACCCCGGTGCCGTACCTGCTGCAGGGACGCGAGACCGTCGTGACCGGGGACCGGCCGCCGGTAACCCCGGAGATGGTCGACGGCCTGCGCGGCATGATGCGCCTGGTGATCACCAGCGGCACCGCCGAACGCATCCGCGACCAGGGCGAGGTGTACGGCAAGACCGGGGAGGCCGAGGTCGAGGGCGGTTCGCATGCCTGGTTCGTCGGCTACCGCGGGGACCTGGCGTTCGCGACGCTCGTCGTGCGCGGCGGCAGTTCCGACAACGCCGTCGCTGTCACGCGCGACATGTTCGCGGCGCTGCCGGAGGGCTACTGACCGGCCGGGCGCGGCGCGGGAGAGCCCTCCGGTCGCCGGTCAGGGCAGCAGCCCCAGGCGCCGCGCGGCCACGACGGCCTCGTGCCGGGTGTGGGCGTCGAGCTTGCCCATCGCGCTGCGCAGGTAGCTCTTGACCGTCTCCTGACCGACCGACAGCCGGTCGGCGATCTCGGCGTTGGTGCATCCCAGCGCCACGTGCGCGAGCACGTCGGTCTCGCGTGGCGAGAGCACCACGTCGGTCTGCTGCGGTGCCGGGCCGCCCAGCGCCCCGGCCAGCCGGTCCGACAGGGCCCGCAGCTTGCGCTGTAGGCCGGCATCCTCGACGCACTGGGCGAGGCCGCGCAGTTCCGCATGCACGTCCCGGATCTGGGCGGCCGCGACCGGGCTCTCGGCCGGGCGGTCGAGGGAGCCGAGCATCGCCAGCCGCCGGTCCACCTCGTCCCGGACGGCGATCTCGCTGCTGAGCCGTCGCGCCGCCTGCACGAAGGCTCCCACCGCGCGGTCGCCGATCGGTGAGCACTCCCGGATCGCGCCGTAGAGCACGGCACGCGCCGCGCCGCTCACCATCACCGGCACCGCGAGGATCGAGCGCAGCCCCTCGCCGAGGACCGGCCGATCGAAGTGGTGGGTGATCGACGACGACCGGCCGTAGTCCGGCACCGTCGCCGGCCGGGCCCGGTCCACCACGAGCCCGCCCAGGCCGGCCCGCGGCGGCACCACGACTCCCTCGAGGCCGTTGGTGCGGGTGCCGAAGAACTCGGTCAGATGCAGGTTCCCGTCGCGGACCTCCCCGGCGAACACCACAGGGATCAGGGCCTCCGCCGCGGTACGACGGAGTTCCCCGCGCAGTGCATCGCTGTCGCGGGGACGAAGGAGAGGCGAGGTGCCGGCCGGCGCCATCGGTCACCCCTTTCCGGGGGTATCGGGACGGACGTGTGACTTGGATCATAAAGGAATCGATCCTCGGGACGTTCACCCCGGGGTGCTTCATGAGAGGACGGATTCGATGACCACCGAGACCACCGCGCGTGCGCATTCCGGACAGGAGGCACGGGTGCGGGAACTGCTGGACCGCTACGACACCGTCGACGCGTGCGCCGCAGAGCTGTTGTGCGACGGGCATCCCGCGGACGCCGTCGCGTTCACAGTGGTCGAGGCGGACCTGACCGCGACCGACCTGACCTTCGGTGAGCTGCGTGAGCAGTCGACCCGGTTCGCCGCAGCCCTCGCCGATCTCGGCGTCGAGCCGGGCGACCATGTCGCCACCCTGATGGGCAAGTCCGCGGACCTGGTGGTGGCCCTGCTGGGCATCTGGCGTCGCGGTGCCGTGCACGTGCCGCTGTTCACCGCGTTCGCGCCCCCGGCGATCGGTTTCCGGCTGCAGGCCAGCGGGGCGAAGGTCGTCGTCGCCGACGCGGATCAGGTCGGCAAGCTCGCGCCCGGCGAGGACATCCCCGCCGACGCGTCGTGGCAGATCGTCGTCGCGGGTCCCGCCGAGGACACTGCCGCCGGCATCGGGGTGAGCTTCGCCGACCTGGTGGCCTCGCACGATGCGGACGATCCGCGCGGTGCCGCGGTCGCCGTCGGTGGGCACGGCGGGCTCGTGCAGCTGTTCACCTCCGGCACGACCGGCACCCCGAAGGGTGTGCCGGTGCCGGTGCGGGCGCTCGCGTCGTTCCACGCCTACCTGGACTTCGGCCTGGACGTGCGTGAGGACGACGTGTTCTGGAACGCCGCCGATCCCGGCTGGGCCTACGGGCTCTACTACGCGCTGCTCGCGCCGCTGGCCGCCGGGGTGCGCAGCCTGCTGCTGCACGCCGGGTTCTCCGCCTCCCTCACCTGGCAGGTGATGGAGAAGTTCGGGGTCACCAACTTCGCGGCCGCGCCCACCGTCTACCGCAGCCTGCGGGCGGACTCGGCGCCGGTGCCGGAGTCGATCTCGCTGCGGCGCGCCTCGTCCGCCGGCGAGCCGCTCACCCCGGACGTCGTGGCGTGGTCCGAGCAGACCCTCGGCGTGATCGTGCGCGACCACTACGGCCAGACCGAGCACGGCATGTTCGTCGTCAACGCGTGGGCCGACGGGCTGCGCGAGCAGGTGCGGCCGGGGTCGATGGGCAAGCCCCTGCCCGGGTGGTCCTGCGCCGTGCTCTCCGACGACTCAGACGAGATCGCCGCCCCCGGCGTGCCCGGCCGGGTTGCGATCGACACCCACGCCAGCCCCCTGCTGTGGTTCACGGGGTACGTGGACGCACCGGAGAAGACCGCGCAGCGGTTCACCGAGGACGGCCGCTGGTACCTCACCGGCGACGCCGGCCAGGTGGACGAGGACGGGTTCTTCTACTTCTCCGCCCGCGACGACGACGTGATCATCATGGCGGGTTACCGGATCGGCCCGTTCGACGTCGAGAGCGTGCTGGTGATGCACGAGCATGTGGTCGAGGCCGCCGTCGTCGGTATGCCCGATCAGTTGCGCGGCGAGGTGCTCGAAGCGTTCGTGGTGCTGCGCGACGGAGTGGAGGGCACCGACGAGCTCGAGGCGGAGCTGCAGCAGCTGGTCAAGCGCAAGTTCGCGGCGCACGCCTACCCGCGGACCGTGCACTTCGTGCCGCAGCTGCCGAAGACGCCGAGCGGCAAGATCCAGCGCTACATCCTGCGCCAGGGCTGAGCCGCCCGCGTGGGGCGGCGCGGCCGACGCCGCGTCGCCCCTCGCCGGCCGGGGCTTATCCTGGTGACCATGCCTGTTCGCACCGCACTCGTCCCCGGAACCGTCTCGCCCGTCCGCGCCGTCCCCAACGGGATCGAGCGACCGGAGTACGCGTGGAAGCCGACGGCGAACGAAGGGCACGAGCCGTGGGTGCAGACCCCCGAGACCATCGAGAAGATGCGGGTCGCGGGCCGTATCGCCGCCCAGGCGCTGGCCGAGGCGGGCCGGGCCGTCGCGCCGGGCGTGACCACCGACGAACTGGACCGGATCGCGCACGAGTACATGTGCGACCACGGCGCGTATCCGTCGACGCTGGGGTACAAGGGCTTCACCAAGTCGTGCTGCACGTCGCTGAACGAGGTGATCTGCCACGGCATCCCGGATTCGACGGTGCTCGAGGACGGCGACATCGTCAACATCGACGTCACCGCCTACATCGGGGGAGTGCACGGCGACACCAATGCCACGTTCCTGGCGGGCGAGGTCTCCGAGGAGCACCGCCTGCTCGTGGAGCGGACCCGCGAGGCGACGATGCGGGCGATCAAGGCGGTCAAGCCGGGCCGAGCGCTCAACGTCGTCGGCCGGGTCATCGAGTCCTACGCGAACCGGTTCGGATACGGGGTGGTGCGTGACTTCACCGGCCACGGCATCGGCGAGACGTTCCACAACGGGCTGGTGATCCTGCACTACGACCAGCCGTCCGTCGACACCGTGCTCGAGCCGGGCATGGTGTTCACGATCGAGCCGATGATCAACCTCGGCACCGTCGACTACGAGATCTGGGACGACGGCTGGACCGTGGTCACCAAGGACCGCAAGTGGACCGCCCAGTTCGAGCACACCATCGTGGTCACCGACACCGGAGCGGACATCCTCACGCTGCCGTGACGCAGCCGGGTGCCGGACGCATCGCCTTGTCGCGTACCGTGCTTCGGCATGGAACCGACTGACGTGGCGATCCCGGCCGGCACCTTCACCGTGCGCATCGACGGCCCCGAGAGCCGGCATGCGGTGCTGTTGCTGCCCGGCGCCGGGGAATCCGCCGACGTCTACGACGCGGTGTGTGAGCGGCTGCACCGTTCGGATCTGCGTACGTTCGTCCCGGAGACCATCGAGGGTCTCGACGTCGCGGGCGTGCACGCACTGCTCGACGCCCTGCAGTTGCGGTGGGTGCACCTCGTCGGCAGCGGGGCAGGAGCGGAGCTGGCGTGGGCGGCCGCCTCGGGCCGGTTCGGGCGGTTCGCCAGCCTGGTGGTCGCCGACCGGGGCCACCCGGCGGTCCCGGACGTCGAGGGCGTCGTACGGGACGCGAACGCCGCCCCCGCCGAGGTGCCTACCACCGTAGTCGTGGGCAGCGCTGCCCGCCGCCCGGAGGCCGACGCCTCGATGCGGTACGTCCTGTCGGAGTTCCGCGTCGTCGAACTGAGCGGAGTGGACAACATCCCGGCCGAGGCGCCCGCGGAACTGGCCGGCGCGATCGCCCTGCGCACCGGCAGCTGGTAGGCGGCTTCGCCGCCGGTGTGTCCTTCGGGTGGCCCCCACCGCCTGAAGGACACACCGGTCACAACCCCAGGAGAGCGTTCTCGACCAGTTCCGGCAGGGCCGGATGGATCCAGTACTGGCCGGTGGCCGTCTCCCGGGCGGTGAGACCGAAGCTCATCGCCTGGATCAGGGGCTGGATCACCGACGACGCCTGGGCGCCCAGGATGTGCGCGCCGAGCAGCTTGCCCGTGGTGCGATCGGCGATCACCTTGCAGAAGCCCTCGGTGTCCTCCATCGCCCAGCCGTACGCGACGTCGCCGTAGTACTGGATCTTCACCGCGACGTCGTAGCCCTGGGCGCGGGCCTGTTCCTCGGTCAACCCGACCGTCGCGACCTGCGGGTCGGTGAAGACCGCGGACGGCACGAACCGATGGTCCGAGCGGCGCAGGACCGAGAGGTCCTCGCCCCACGCGTCGTGGAGCAGATTGTGCTGTACGACGCGGGCCTCGTGATTGGCGACGTGCTTGAGCTGGTGCGGCGACGAGACGTCGCCGAGCGCGAATACCCCGCGCGCGGTGGTGCGCTGGAACTCGTCGACGACGATCCGGCCGTCGTCGTGCAGCGCGATGCCGCCCGCGGCGGCGTCGAGTGCGTCCCCGTTGGGTGTGCGGCCGACGGCGACGAGCAGCGCGTCGCCGCTGACGATGGTGCCGTCGGCCAGTTCCACCTCGACGCCGTCACCGACGGGTCGGAACGCCGTCGCGGGGTTGGACAGGTGCACGTCCCACCGGTCGGTGGCCAGGCCGGTGAAGTGCTCGGCCAGATCGTGGTCGAGGTGCCGCAGCAACTGGCCGGTACGGGCGAGCACCGACACCCGGGTGCCGAGAGCGGAGAAGACGTGCGCGAACTCCATCGCGATGAACCCGGAGCCGAGGATCACCAGCGATTCCGGCAGTTTCGGCAGCCGCATGATGTCGTCGTTGGTGTAGTAGCGGACCCCGCCGTCGAGCACCTCCTGCGGGATCACCGGACGCGCGCCCGCTGCGACGACGACCTGGTCGGCGGTGATGATCTCGCCCGCACCGGTGTCGAGGGTGCGCTCGCCCACGAACCGGGCGTGCCCGCGGTGGACGGTGACATTCGCGCAGTCCTCGGTGCGGTAGCGGTCTCCGCCGGCCGCGATCGGGTCGATCCGGCCGAACACCCGGTCGACGATGTCGCTCCACCGAACCCCGTCGAGCGTCGCGTCGACGCCGTACTTCGCGGCCTTGCGCACGGTCTGCGCGACCTCCGCCGCATAGACGTACATCTTGGTGGGGATGCAGCCGACGTTGAGACAGGTGCCACCGAAGGTGCCCTGCTCGAGGATCGCCACCTTCCGGCCGTCGAATCGCTCGTCGATGATCGAGTTTCCGGATCCGGTGCCGATGATGGCCAGGTCGTAGTGACTCACTGTTCTCCCGTTGTCAGGTTCGTGTGGACGATCACAGGGATCTGCTGTGACCGTCCAACCAGTCCAGCCACAGATCCAATTCCCGGAATGCCACGTCGAGCACGTCGGGTGTGGAGAGGAACACATCGTGGCGGGCCCCGGTGATCGGAACGATCGTCGTGCGATCGCCCAGGCATCCGGCCCACCGGGCGATCTGCTTGACGTCGAGGACCGCGTCGGCGGTGTCCACCGTGGGGTCGTACGCGGGGGCCCAGCGGGTGTCCTTCGACCGCAGGATCAGCGACGGAACGCCGACATCGAGGCCGCGGTGCAGTTTCGCGTGGCCGCGCCGGACCGCACGGAGCCAGCCGAACGTGACGGGAAACCCGGCCAGCGGCTTCCAGTCCAGGTCGTACTCCCAGTGGCCGTTGGCGTCCTTGTGCAGGCTCATCCCGTAGGTGTCCAGGCTCTGCCCCGGGATGACGGCGCGGCTGCGGACCCGCCCGACGGCATCGACCGCGACGGTACCGAGGCCGCGCAGGATCGACGGTCCCTGCAGGTCGAACCACGGGCTGTTGAGGATCAGGCCGTGGATCCCGGCGCCGCCCGTGCCGCCGGGCCGGCGGTTCAACCGATCGAGCCACAACGGCAGGACCAGCCCGCCCGTGGAATGCGCCACGAGCAGGATGCCGCCGCCGACCTCACCGCGGACGATCCGCAGTGCCTCCTCGAGTTCGGCGTCGTAGTAGGTCAGATCGGTGACGAAGTGCGGTGTCTGTCCGGGTTGCCGCGAGCGCCCGCATTTGCGCAGGTCCAGGGCGAAGAACCGGTAACCCTGGGCGGCGAAGTGCTCGGCGAGGTGCTGCTGGAAGAAGTAGTCGGTGAAGCCGTGCACGTAGATCACCGCACGGTCCGGCGCGGACTCGCCGCCCGGGTAGACGGAGGGCTGGTAGCGGACGAGGGTGGCGACGGCCTCGCCCTCACCGTCCGGATCGGGGCCGAGAGGCAGCGTGAGCTGCTCGTATCCGTCACCGAGGATGTCGGGCTGCCAAGTAGTCACGATCACACTGTATTGGTCGGTACGCGGACCTGTCGTCGGGGCACAATTGGGTGAAGACAAACGCCGGACAACGCGCGGGTAACCTGTTCGTCGCAGTCGGCGCGGCCGCGACGTCGCCGGGATCCGTGAGTTCAGCGAGACCCGGCGGCCGAGCACGGACGTGCACGGGACACTCATGCGGCGCAGTGCGGAACGCAGCGGCGCGTGCGAACAGACAAGGAAGTCGATCCTCCAGTGTCAGAGAACGTGGTAGAGGCCAAGACCGATGTAGTGCTCGTGGGTGCGGGCATCATGAGCGCGACACTCGGCGCCATCCTGCGCCGGCTGCAGCCCGACTGGTCCATCACCGCTTTCGAGCGGCTCGACGCCGCGGCGGCCGAGAGCAGCGACCCCTGGAACAACGCGGGCACCGGCCACTCGGCGCTGTGCGAGCTGAACTACACGCCTGCCAAGCCCGGCGGTGGCGTGGACATCACCAAGGCGATCAACGTCAACGAGCAGTTCCAGGTCTCGCGCCAGTTCTGGGCGTTCGCGGTGGACAACGGCATCCTCACCGATCCCAAGAACTTCATCAATCCCGTTCCGCACGTCAGCTTCGTCCACGGCGCCGACAACGTGAAGTACCTGCGTGCCCGCTACGACGCGCTGGCCGGGCACCCGCTGTTCGCGGGGATGGAGTACTCGGAGAGCCCCGAGTACTTCTCCGAACGGCTGCCGCTGATGGCGCAGGGCCGTGACTTCTCCGAGCCCATCGCACTGAACTGGACCCAGGACGGCACCGACGTCGACTTCGGTGCCCTCACCAAGCAGCTGCTGAACAACGTCGCCGCCTCCGGTGGCACCGTGCACTTCGGCCACGACGTGACCGATCTGGACAAGCAGTCCGACGGCAGCTGGATCGTCAAGGTCCGCAACCGTCGCACCGGCCAGGCCCGCAAGGTGCACGCCCGGTTCGTGTTCGTCGGCGCCGGCGGCGGCGCGCTGCACCTGCTGCAGAAGTCGGGCATCGCGGAGGCCAAGGGGTTCGGCGGCTTCCCCGTCTCCGGCCAGTTCCTGCGCTGCACCAACCCGGAGCTGATCGCCATGCACAGCGCCAAGGTGTACGGCAAGGCTGCCGTGGGGGCGCCGCCGATGTCGGTCCCGCACCTCGACACCCGCGTGATCGGCGGCAAGCAGGGCCTGCTGTTCGGCCCCTACGCCGGCTGGTCCCCGAAGTTCCTCAAGAACGGCAAGTTCACCGACCTGCCCGGGTCGGTCAAGCCGAACAACCTGCTGTCGATGATCGGCGTGGGCCTCACCGAGATGGGACTGACCAAGTACCTGATCGGTGAGCTGATGCAGTCGCCGCGCGACCGTATCGGCACCCTGGGCGAGTTCGTGCCGCAGGCCCGCATGGCGGACTGGGAGCTCATCACCGCCGGCCAGCGGGTGCAGGTCATCCGCCGTAAGGGCGCAGGCGGAGTGCTCGAGTTCGGCACCGCCGTGGTCAATGCCGGCGACGGCACGATCGCCGGCCTGCTCGGCGCGTCGCCGGGGGCCTCGACCGCCGTTCCGGCGATGCTCGACGTGCTCGAACGGTGCTTCCCCGACCGGTGGACGGCATGGCAGGACACCCTGCGGGAGATGGTGCCGTCCCTCGGAGTCAAGCTCTCGGACGACACCGCACTGTTCGACAAGGTGTGGCGCTGGGGTACCAAGTCCCTGCAGCTCGATGTCGCCTCCCCGGTCGACGCCACCGCCCCGGCGGAGCCGGCGACGGTCTGACCATCCTGTCCTGGAGACGGCCCGCGCGGGATCCGGTCGGGTCCCGCGCGGGCCGTCTCGTCCGCCGGAACGTCCTGGCGTCCCGCCCGGCGGTCTACGCTCGTTTCCGGCGTGGCGTGGGCCTTGGCTGTGAGCACCGGCGCGGGAGCACTGCCGGTCGCGCCTGGCCGCCTACAGGGTCCCGCGACGGGTGGTGGTGGTGGACGACCTGCCGCGCTCCCTGATCGGGAAAGTGCTGCGCCGGCAGGTCCGCGCTTCTCTCCTCCCCGGCTGATCCTTCCGGAGCCGTGTGGGCCGCGACTGCGGCGTCCCTCACGAAGTTCGTACGGCGGATGGCGCCGCAAACCACCCTGCCCGTAGTGTTTGTGCGTTCCACGCAGCGTGATGCGCGTTGCAGACAGTGCCGAAAGATGGGAAGTGCCGGTGTCCAGTGCTGCCGATGACGAGACCAACTACCTGGTCGGGCTCAATCTGCGGGGCCGGCGAGTGGTGGTGGTCGGCGGCGGTACCGTCGCACAGCGGCGGCTCGGCCTGCTCGTTGCCGCCGGGGCGCACGTGCACGTGATCACCCGTGCCGCGACACCCGCCGTCGAGGGCATGGCGACCGCCGGGCAGATCACCCTGGAACTGCGCGACTACCGCGCCGGGGATCTCGACGGCGCCTGGTATGCCATCGCCTGCACGGACGAACCGGACACGAATGCCGCGATCGTCGCGGAGGCAGAACGCGACCGCGTCTTCTGCGTCCGGGCCGACAACGCCCGTCGCGGCACCGCGGTGACCCCGGCCACCGCCCACTACGACGGGATGACCGTCGGTGTGCTGGCCGGCGGCGACCACCGTCGCTCCGCGGCCGTGCGCACCGCGATCCGCGAGGCCCTGCAGTCCGGCGCCGTCGTCGCAGACGCCGAACCCGCCCGTCCCGGGGTCGCGCTGGTCGGCGGTGGGCCGGGTGATCCCGACCTGATCACCGTCCGCGGGCGGCGCCTGCTGGCCCGGGCCGACGTCGTCGTCGCCGACCGGCTGGCCCCGCCGGAGCTGCTCGCCGAGCTCGGCCCGCACGTCGAGGTGATCGACGCCGCCAAGATTCCTTACGGCCGGGCGATGGCGCAGGAGGCCATCAACCAGGCCCTGATCGACGGCGCGAAGGCCGGGAAGTTCGTCGTCCGGCTCAAGGGGGGCGACCCGTACGTGTTCGGTCGCGGCTACGAGGAACTCGAGGCATGCGTTGCCGCCGGGGTGCCCGTGACGGTCGTGCCCGGCATCACCAGCGCCATCTCGGTACCCTCCGCGGCCGGGATCCCGGTCACCCACCGCGGGGTCACCCACGAGTTCGTCGTGGTCAGCGGGCACGTGGCCCCGGACCACCCGGATTCGCTCACCGATTGGGGTGCGCTCGCGCGCCTGCGCGGCACGCTGGTGCTGCTGATGGCGGTCGAACGGATCGAGCAGTTCGCCGCCGCCCTGCTCGAGGGGGGCCGCCCCGCGCAGACGCCGGTCACCGTGATCCAGGAGGGCACGCTGCGCACCCAGCGGGTGCTGCGGGCCGATCTGGAGACCGTCGCCGCCCGGGTCCGGGAGGAACAGATCCGCCCGCCGGCCATCGTCGTCATCGGGCCGGTGGCCGCGTTCGACGCCGGGCCGGTGGCCGAGGTCGCCTCGGACGCTCGGTAACGTTGATCCACATGGCCGAAACCTCCTCGCCCGTGAGCTACCCCGTCACCACACGTGCGCTGGGTCTGGCGATCGTCGTCCTCAGCGGCCTGCAGCTGATGGTCGTGCTCGACGGCACGGTCGCCAATCTCGCGCTGGCTCCGTTGCAGGAGGACCTCGGCCTGAGCGACGCGGGCCGCAACTGGGTGCTCACGTCGTACGCGCTGAGCTACGGCGGTCTCATGCTGCTCGGCGGACGTCTCGGCGACGCCTTCGGTCGCAAACGCATGTTCATCGCCGGCGTCGGGCTGTTCACGGTCGCCTCGCTGCTGTGCGGGCTCGCCGTCAACGAGGGCACCCTGGTCGCGGCCCGCGCGCTGCAGGGCGTCGGCGCCGCTGTGGCCTCGCCCACGGCCCTGGCGCTGGTCGCGACCACTTTCGCGCCCGGACCGGCCCGCAACCAGGCGATCGCCATCTTCGCGGCCATGACCGGCGTCGGCTCGATCGCCGGGCTGATCATCGGCGGCGCACTGACCGAGGTGTCCTGGCGCTGGATCTTCCTGATCAACGTGCCGATCGGGATCCTGATCGTGACCCTGGCCGTGATCGCGCTCCGCGAGACCGCCGCCGAGCGGCTGCCGCTCGACGTACCGGGCGCGGTGCTCGCCACGCTCGGCTGTACCGGTCTCGTCTTCGGGCTCACCGAGGGCCCGGAGATGGGGTGGAGCAGCCCGGCGGTGGTCGGCGCGCTGCTCGCCGGTACTGCGCTGCTCGCGGTGTTCCTCGTCGTGGAGCGCCGCGCCGAGAACCCGCTGCTGCCGTTCGTGCTGTTCCGCAATCCCGACCGGGTCGCGACGTTCGTGTCGATCTTCTTCGCCGGTGCCGTCATGTTCAGCCTCGCCGCGTTCGTCGCCCTGTTCGTGCAGGACATCCTCGGGTACTCGCCGCTGCAGGCCGGTCTGGCGTTCGTGCCCTTCGCCTTCGGGCTGGGCGCCGCCGCTGCCGTCGCGTCGAAGCTCGCGGTCCGGGTGCGGCCCCGGTGGCTCGTCGTCACCGGAGCCCTGATCATGGCGGTCAGCCTGCTGTACGGGTCGACCATGTCGCACACCGTCGCGTACGTGCCGACGCTGTTCGTCCTGGTGCTCGTCGTCGGTTTCGGCGTGGGCCTGGCCGTGGTCCCACTGCCGCTGTGTGCGATCGCCGGCGTCGGCTCGCACGAGATCGGCCCGCTCGCCGCGATCGCCCAGGTGGCGCAGACGCTCGGCGGCCCGATCGGTCTCGCCGTGATCGGCGCGATGGCCACCTCCCGGACCCTGTCCCTGGGGGGTACGTCCGGCGCCGTCGCCGACATGGACCCCGCACAGCTCTACGCGCTGGGGGAGGGCTACCTGTTCGCGCTCGTCGGTTGCGCGGTGTGCGCCGTGATCGCGGGGGCTGCGGCGCTGTTCATCCGGTTCACCCCGGAGCAGGTCGCGCAGGCCCAGGAAGCGGAGAAGGCGGCGCAGGGTACATAGGCCTCCGCCGGCGAAGGCACAGGGTACATAGACCTCCGCCGGCGAAGGCACAGGGTACATAGACCTCCGCCGGCGAAGGCACAGGGTACATATACCTCCGCCGATGAAGGCACACGGTACCCAGACCTCCGCCCCCGTGGTCGCCGGGGTGTGACCGCCGTGCGCTTCGGGTAGCCCGAGCACATGCTGTCCGCCCTCACCGATCGGGTCCGATACTCGGCGTCGTGGACGGTACGCGCGGTCCGCGAACGAGGCCACGAGCGCCATATCGCCACCCAGGCCGCCAAGGCGTCCGTGGCTGCGATGATGGCCTGGCTCGTCGCCGCCGAGTGGCTCGCGCTGCCGCAGGCCTATCTCGCGCCGTACGTCGCGGTGTTCCTCGTCGAGACGACGGTGTTCCGCTCGGTCCGGCAGGCGCTCGTGCAGATGGCGATCGTCCTGTCCGGGGTACTGCTCGCCGCGGCGGCGATCACGCTCGTGCCCGGGACGACGCTGTCGATCGGTGCAGCCGTGCTCGTCGGCTGGTTCGTCGGCCGGTGGCGGGTGTTCGGCACCAACGGGATCTGGGTGGCGATCACCGCTCTGTTCGTCATCGCGACGGGCGTCGCGGGCGATCCGGTGATGTTGGGAGATCGGTTGATCGAGACCGCCATCGGCGCGGTCTGCGGACTCGTGGTGACGGCGGTGCTCTTCCCGCCCCTCTACCCGGTCGGAGACGAAGTCGAGGCACTCACCCGGGAGACCCGGTCCCTGCTGGGCGACATGGCCGCCGGGACGGGCGACGACGCGGGACCCGGCCCCGGGGGCTGGGCGCGTCGGGCGGAGGAGATCGACCGGATGATGGAACGCGCGGCGGAATCGTCGCAGTGGGCACGCGAGAGCGCACGGCTCAACCCGCGCCCGATCGCGGACCGGGTCCGGGATCAGGCCACGGCGTCCCAGGACATCCTGGGCCGGATGTGGTACGCCGTGCCCGCGCTGCGCGAACTCGCACGCGTCGCCGAGTCGGCGTCGGACGGTGTTCTCGCCGAGGCGGACGACGCGTCGCGCTGCACGGTGCCCGCCCTCCTGACGGCCCTCGCCGAGCTCGTGGACCGGATCGGGGACGCCGGCGACGACCCCGTCCGATTCGACGAGGCCCGCGACCGGTGCGCCCATCGGCTGGCCGAACTGCAGCGCTCGGCGGCCGGGTCCGGCGATCCGCACGTGGCGGCCGTGCTCGGAAGCTTCTGGCACCCGGCGCACCGGTTCCTCACCGCCGTGCAGGACACCGGGCGCACACCGCAGTCAGGTCAGGATCACCAGTTCGGTGGCTGACGCCGTCTCCACCCGCAGACCCGCGCGGGCCGCGACCCGGGCGACACCGTCGACGTCCGCCGGCTCCGCGCGGGTCAGCACGAGCGCACGTGCCAGCAGGCCCTTGTGGTGCTTGTTGAAGTGGCTGACCACCTTGCGGCTGCCGTCTCGCTGCTCGGTGAGCACAGTTGCCGTGACCGCACCGGGAACAGGTCCGAGCTGCTGATACACCCCCGACCGCAGGTCCACAACGAGTTCCCCGGCGGCCTCCGTGGACAGTGCGTCGCTCAGTTCCGGGCGCCACCACGACGCGAGGGTGCCGAACCCGGGCAGCTTCGATCCGCCCGACAGGCGGTATGCCGGGACGGGATCGCCCGCACGGACCGCGCCGAACAGCGCCGACCCGATCGCGAGCCGCCGGTAGGCCTTCTCTCGCTGCGTCCTGGTGAATGCGGCGGCGTCGAGGGCGTCGAACAGCACCCCCGTGTATCGCGCGAGCGCCGGCCGCGTGGGTGAGACCCACAGCTTGGCATTGCGCTCGATCTCGTCCGCCTGCGTGGGACCCAGGCCGAGCGCCACGGTCGACGCCTCGTGGTCCGCGGCCAGGTCGACGAGCGCCTGCACGAGCGCCTCGCGGGTCGCGGTCAGCTGCGGCATCGACAGTTCGCCCAGGTCGAGGGGCGCACCGTCGCCGCCGTCGGACTTGGTTTCGGAAGGAGGCAGAAGCACCAGCACAAGCGGTAACCGTACCGAGGCCGGTCCGGGGGCGGCAGGTAGGCTGCTCTCCCGTGATCACCCGCATGTCGCACCTGTTTCTCCGCACCCTCCGCGACGATCCGGCCGACGCCGAGGTCGCCAGCCACAAACTGCTCGTGCGCGCCGGCTACGTCCGCCGCATCGCTCCGGGGGTGTACTCGTGGCTGCCGCTGGGTCTGCGGGTGCTGCGGCAGGTCGAGCGCGTCGTTCGCGAGGAGATGAACGCCATCGGCGCGCAGGAGATCTCGCTGCCGGCGCTGCTGCCGCGCGATCCCTACGAGACCACGAATCGGTGGACCGAGTACGGCGACGGGTTGTTCCGGCTGCACGACCGCAAGGGCGCCGACTACCTGCTCGGTCCCACCCACGAGGAGATGTTCGCGCTCACCGTCAAGGGTGAGTACAACTCCTACAAGGATTTTCCGGTCACGCTGTACCAGATCCAGACCAAGTACCGGGACGAGGAGCGGCCGCGTGCCGGGATCCTCCGCGGCCGCGAGTTCGTGATGAAGGACTCCTACAGTTTCGATCTCACGGACGAGGGCCTGGCCGAGTCCTACCGAGCCCACCGGGACGCCTACGAGCGGATCTTCGCGCGTCTCGGGGTGAAGTACGTGATCGTCTCCGCGACCTCGGGCGCGATGGGCGGCAGTGCGTCGGAGGAATTCCTCGCCGAGAGCGAGGTGGGTGAGGACACGTACGTGCGCTGCCTCGAGTCGGGTTACGCCGCGAATGTCGAGGCGGTGCGCACTCTGGCTCCGGAACCGGTCGCGTTCGACGAGCTGTCCGAGCCGGTCGTGCACGACACGCCCGACACCCCGACCATCGAGACTCTCGTCGAGTGGGCCACCGGTGCGCTCGACCGTCCGGTGACCGCCGCCGACACTCTGAAGAACATCCTCGTCAAGACGCGGCGACCCGGCGGGGAGTGGGAACTGCTCGGTATCGGCATCCCCGGCGACCGGGAGGTCGACGACAAACGGCTCGGGGCGGCGCTCGAGCCGGCCGAGTACGAACTGCTCACGGACGCCGACTTCGCGGCCCACCCGTTCCTCGTCAAGGGATACATCGGTCCGAAGGCCCTGCTGGACAACGGGGTTCGCTACCTCGTCGATCCGCGGGTCGCGGACGGCACGTCGTGGATCACCGGCGCGGACGAGCCCGGCAGGCACGTCGTCGGACTCGTCGCGGGCCGGGACTTCGTCCCGGACGGCACGATCGAGGCCGCCGAGGTGCGCGACGGTGATCCGTCGCCCGACGGTGCCGGACCGCTCGTGTCGGCGCGTGGCATCGAGATCGGCCACGTCTTCCAGCTCGGCCGCAAGTACACCGACGCCTTCGCCGTCGACGTGCTCGGTGAGAACGGCAAGCCGGTGCGCCCGACCATGGGCTCCTACGGTGTCGGCGTCTCGCGGCTCGTCGCGGTGATCGCCGAGCAGCAGCACGACGACAAGGGCCTGCGTTGGCCGTCCGAGGTCGCTCCCTTCGGCGTGCACCTGGTGATCGCCAACAAGGACGAGGCGGCCCGGGAGGGCGCCGAGAACCTGGCGGCCGAACTCGACAAGGCCGGCGTCGAGGTCCTGCTCGACGATCGCAAGGCCTCGCCCGGGGTGAAGTTCAAGGACTCCGAACTGCTCGGCGTGCCGCTGGTGGTCGTCGTCGGGCGGGGTTGGGCGGACGGCAAGGTGGAGCTGCGCGACCGGTTCGGCGGCGAGTCCCGCGAGGTACCGGCCGACGAGGCGCTGCAGGAGATCCTCGGTCGCTGAGACGCGTCCCGCCGTCGGCCCCCACAATCGGTGTCATGACCGACCACGACACCGCCGACGACTGGGCCGCCACGGACAGCTACCTCGCCGAGCTCCTCGTCGGCGACGACCCCGCCCTGACCGCGACGCTCGAGGCCAACGCCGCAGCCGGGTTGCCGCCGATCGACGTGGCTCCGGTGCAGGGCAAGTTGCTGCACCTGCTGGCCCGGATCCGTGGTGCGCGGCGCATCCTCGAGATCGGCACGCTCGGCGGATACTCGACCATCTGGCTGGCGCGGGCCGTCGGCGACGACGGACGCGTGGTCACCCTCGAGTACGAACCGCGGCACGCCGAGGTCGCCCGCGCGAACCTCGACCGCGCCGGGGTGGGGGAACGCGTCGACGTCCGGGTCGGCGCCGCCCTCGACCTCCTGCCGTCCCTCACGGACGAGGCCCCGTTCGACCTGGTCTTCGTCGACGCCGACAAGGAGAACAATCCGCACTACGTGCGGTGGGCGCTGCGGCTCGGCCGGCCCGGGACCGTGATCGTCGTCGACAACGTCATCCGGGGCGGGTCGGTGACCAATGCCGACCTCGACGACGAGCGCGTGCGCGGCGCCCGGGAGGTGCTCGAACTCATGAGGGCGGAGCCCCGTCTCGACGCGACCGCGCTGCAGACCGTCGGCGCCAAGGGGTGGGACGGCTTCGCGCTCGCCGTGATGACCGGCTGACCTGCCGCGCGGGGCGGCTCAGGGTTGCCCGGGCAGCGCGACGGACGGCGGGGCGATTCCGAGGTTGGCGCGCCAGCGTGCCGCCCGCATCGCCGACTCGGTGAGCGCCTCGATCGCCGCGCCGCGGGTGTGTTCGCTGCGTGCCCGCTCGACGACGGAACGCCACGCCACTGCGACATCGGTCTCGATCTGTACTGCCAGCTGTGCCGCCGAGACCGGATCGGTCACCGGGAAGGGCGTGGTGTACCCGGCGGCAGCGGTGGGTGGGGTCACGGCCGCTGCCCGCAGCGCATCCGTCGTGGCATCGCGCCGGGCGCGGTGGGCGGCGGTGTCGGCCGAGACCTCGGCCGCACGGGCGGGGTTGGAGAAGGCGGCGACGACCCCGTAGCCGAACACCGCGGCGTACTCGGCGTTCAATGCGTCCACGAGGGCCTGCTGTTCGACGCCCAGCGATTGCGAACTCACGGCAGCAGCACCTCCGTGTGCACGGCGCACGCGGCGCTGATCGAAGCCAGCAGGCCCGCGCGGTATCCCTGCAGGGTGCGGGCGAGATCGGCGGCGGCGCGGCGGGAGGTGCCCAGCCGGTCGCGCAGCAGATCGAGGGTCGGTGGATCCGCGGCCGGAGCGACGGTCGTCGTCGTGACGCCCGACACCGTCGGGTCGGTCCCGGCGAGCCGGGCCACTTCGGCGTCCAGGGTCTGGGCGTGGGTCGTGCGTTCGGCGGCGACGGCCTGCAGCGTCTGCGCGCGGTCGGGCAGCAGCGCGACGAGCAGGGCGGCGGTCGCAGCGTCGACGCGCGCCCGCTCGGCCTGCGCGATCAGCGGATCGACCTCCCCGGTGCCGTCGTCCTCGCCGGCCGCGCAGCCGGCGACGGTGAGCGCGCCGAGGCCGCCGAGAGCGGCGCCGGACCACCGCAGCACGGTGCGGCGGGATACGGGCGGTGAGGATGCGGGCGTCGGCACCGCACCATCGTGCCAGCCCGGTCTGTGCGGAGCCGACGGTGGTCGGGCCGCAGGGGTTGGTCACGGGGCCGTCGAATGCGCGATACCCTGGGATACCTGCCGGTCCGCTCGTGCGCCGGCATGTCGTCCGCTGCGATCACAACTGAACGAGGAGCTTGTCGCGATGCCGGTGCCGCCCCCGGAGAGAATTGCCGAACTCGTCTCCGGACCGATCGAGCGCGAGGGATACGACCTCGAGGACGTCGTGGTCACGTCTGCGGGCAAGCACAGCACGGTGCGGCTGTTCGTCGACAGCGACACCGGGTTGAGCCTCGACGAGGCCGCTCGGCTGAGCACGCTCCTCTCGGAGGTCTTCGACTCCGTCGCCGATTTCGGCGAGTCGCCCTACGTGCTCGAGGTGACCAGCCCCGGCATCGGCCGCCCGCTCACCCTCGAACGGCACTGGCGCCGGTCCCAGGCCCGCAAGGCGCGGATCGAACTGGACGACGAGACGATCGTCGGCCGCATCGGTGAGCTCGTCGGGGACGAGGTCCGGATCGTCGTTCCCGGCCGCGACGGGCCGTCCGTGCGGGTGCTTCCGCTCGCCGATGTGCGGCGCGCCGTCGTCGAGGTCGAGTTCAAGGCGCCGAATCCGCGCGAACTCGAACTCGCGGGCGGGGTGCCGGACGGCCGGGCGCGTGCCGGCGAGATCGCCGAGAGCGACGGCGAGGATCCGGACGACGAGAACGGCACGGACTACAACGGCACGGACGAAGTGAAGGTGGACAAGTGAATATCGACATCGCAGCCCTGAAGGTCCTCGAGGCCGACAAGAACATCCCGTTCGATGCGCTGATCGAGACGATCCAGACGGCCCTGCTCACGGCCTACCGGCACACCGACGGGCACCAGCCGCACGCGAGTGTCGACGTCGACCGCCGGACCGGCGCAGTGCGGGTGATGGCGCAGGAGTTCGACGCGGACGGCAACCTCGTCTCCGAGTGGGACGACACCCCCGAGGGGTTCGGCCGCATCGCGGCGACCACCGCTCGTCAGGTGATCATGCAGCGCATCCGCGATGCCGAGCACGAGCAGCGGTTCGGGGAGTTCGCGACGCACGAGGGCGAGGTCGTCGCCGGCGTCGTCCAACGCGACACCCGCGCCAACGCCCGCGGCATGGTCGTGGTGAAGATCGGTGGCGAGACCACCGGCGCCGAGGGGCTGATCCCGCCGGCCGAGCAGGTGCCCGGCGAGACGTACGAGCACGGCGACCGGATCCGGTGCTACGTCGTAGGAGTCTCCCGGGGGCAGCGCGGCCCTCAGATCACCCTGTCCCGGACGCACCCCAACCTGGTGCGCAAGCTGTTCGCCCTCGAGGTGCCGGAGATCGCGGACGGGTCGGTGGAGATCGTGGCCGTCGCGCGGGAGGCCGGCCACCGTTCCAAGATCGCTGTCCACTCGCGAGTGCCGGGACTGAACGCCAAGGGCGCGTGCATCGGCCCGATGGGGCAGCGGGTGCGCAACGTCATGCGGGAACTCGGTGACGAGAAGATCGACATCATCGACTTCGACGAGGATCCGGCGCGGTTCGTCGGTAATGCACTGTCCCCCTCGAAGGTGGTATCCGTCACAGTCGTCGACCCCGACGCGCGCGCGGCCCGGGTCGTCGTCCCCGACTATCAGCTCTCCCTCGCGATCGGCAAGGAGGGGCAGAATGCCCGCCTGGCTGCGCGGCTGACGGGGTGGCGGATCGACATCCGCAGTGACGCCGCGGCCGGGGGCTCGGAGTCGGCGGGGTCGCCCGCGACAGGCAGGTAGGGGTGGAATGCACGGTTCCCGCCCGATCAGCGGTAGAGTGGTCGATGGCTCAGCATGAGCTGCCCTCGGCCGGCCGAGAGCGCATCGGTCCGGTGCGCACCTGTGTCGGGTGTCGGCAGCAGGTGCTGGCTGCCGATCTGCTGAGGGTCGTGGCGCGGGCGACGGAGCCGACAGGCTTCGTGCTGGTGCCGGACCCGGGGCGGAGGATGCCCGGTCGGGGCGCGTGGCTGCACCCCGATCCGGAATGCCTCGGTCAGGCGGAGCGGCGTCGAGCATTCGGCAGAGCGCTGCGGGTGTCGGGAACAATCGACCCGTCTGCGCTTGTTCAGCTGGTCGGGGTCCGGAACGAGGGGAACTCGGCGTAGCGATACGCGCCGGACCGGGGACACCAACTCTGAGAAGAACAGGTACGAGCACTCATGAGCACACCGTGAAGCACCAGCGATGAACGTCCATCGGAGATAACCCGAGGTCGTGCGGGCACCAGCCGCTCGACCTCATCAGTGAGGAGAGCAGTGGCAGGCAAGGCCCGTGTACACGAGTTGGCCAAGGAACTCGGTGTCACCAGTAAGGAACTTCTCGCCCGTTTGAAGGAACAGGGCGAATTCGTGAAGTCGGCGTCGTCGACAGTCGAGCCGCCGGTGGCGCGCCGACTGCGCGAGTCCTTCGCGAAGGCGAACGGCGACGGCTCAGCCCCGTCGGCAGCAGCCCCCAAGCCCGGGGCGCCGCGCCCCGGTCCCCGTCCGGCAGCGCCCGCGCAGGCCGCGCCGGCACCCACCCCGGCCCCGCAGCCGGAAGCCGCCGCCCCGGCGCCGAGCCCGGCTCCGGCGGTGCGTCCCGCCGCGTCCGGCCCCAAGCCCGGTGCTCCGCGCCCGGCCGCCCCGAAGCCGGTCACCCCGGAGGCCCCGGCCGCGCAGGCCGCCCCGCAGGCACCGGCCCCGCAGGCACCGGCTCCGCAGGCACCGGCTCCGCAGGCGCCGAGCCCGGGCCCCAAGCCGGGCGGTCCCCGTCCCGGTCCCAAACCGCCGCGTGTCGGCAACAACCCGTACTCGTCCGCGCCCGCGGAGCGGCCTGCGCCGCGTCCTGGCGCCCCGCGTCCGGTTCCCGGTCAGGGTCGTCCTGCGGCCGGTCCCGGCGGTGCCCGTCCGGCCCCCGGTCAGGGTCGCCCCGCGGCCGGTCCCGGCGGTCCCCGTCCGGCCCCCGGTCAGGGTCGCCCCGCGGCCGGTCCCGGCGGTCCCCGTCCGGCCCCCGGTCAGGGTGGCCCCCGGCCGTCCCCGGGATCGATGCCTCCGCGTCCCAACCCGGGCGCGATGCCGCAGCGTGCTGCGCGACCCGGCCCGACCGGTCGTCCCGGTCGCCCCGGTGCCCCCGGTGGGCGTCCGGCCGGCGGTGGCGGCGGATACCGCGGTGGTGGCGGCGCTCCCGGTGCCGGTGCCGGCGCCGGTGCTCCCGGTGGATTCCGCGGTCGTCCCGGAGGCGGCGGTGGTGGTGCCGGTCGCGGTGGCCGCGGTGGAACCGCGGGTGCCTTCGGCCGTCCCGGTGGCGCTCCGCGCCGTGGTCGCAAGTCGAAGCGGCAGAAGCGGCAGGAATACGATTCGATGCAGGCACCGTCGGTCGGCGGTGTGCGGCTGCCGCGCGGCAACGGCGAGACCATCCGTCTCGCTCGCGGGGCATCGCTGTCCGACTTCGCGGAGAAGATCGATGCGAACCCGTCGGCACTGGTGCAGGCGCTGTTCAATCTCGGTGAGATGGTCACGGCCACTCAGTCGGTGAACGACGAGACCCTCGAGCTCCTCGGCTCGGAGATGAACTACAACGTTCAGGTCGTCAGCCCCGAGGACGAGGACCGCGAGCTGCTCGAGTCGTTCGACATCACCTACGGCGAGGACGAGGGCACCGAGGAAGACCTCGTGCAGCGCCCGCCGGTGGTGACCGTCATGGGTCACGTCGACCACGGCAAGACCCGCCTGCTCGATACGATCCGCAAGGCCAACGTCCGCGAGGGCGAAGCCGGCGGCATCACCCAGCATATCGGCGCCTACCAGGTGATGACCCACCTCAACGGCGAAGACCGGCTGATCACCTTCATCGACACCCCGGGTCACGAGGCGTTCACCGCCATGCGTGCCCGCGGCGCGAAGTCGACCGACATCGCGATCCTCGTGGTCGCGGCCGACGACGGCGTCATGCCGCAGACGGTGGAGGCGATCAACCACGCTCAGGCTGCGGACGTGCCGATCGTGGTTGCGGTGAACAAGATCGACAAGGAGGGTGCGAACCCTCAGAAGATCCGTCAGCAGCTCACCGAATACGGCCTGGTCACCGAGGAGTACGGCGGCGACACCATGTTCGTCGACATCTCGGCGAAGCAGGGCCTGAATATCGATCAGCTGCTCGAGGCCGTGCTGCTCACCGCGGACGCGTCCCTCGACCTGCGGGCCAACCCGGACATGGAGGCGCAGGGCGTCGCGATCGAGGCGCACCTCGACCGTGGCCGCGGCCCCGTGGCCACCGTCCTGGTCCAGCGCGGCACGCTGCGTGTCGGCGACTCGATCGTCGCGGGCGACGCGTACGGCCGGGTCCGCCGAATGGTGGACGAGCACGGCGACGACGTCCTCGAGGCCTCGCCCTCGCGGCCGGTCCAGGTCATCGGCTTCACGTCGGTGCCCGGCGCCGGTGACAACCTCGTCGTCGTCGAGGAGGACCGCATCGCACGGCAGATCGCGGACCGCCGCAATGCGCGCAAGCGCAACGCGCTGGCCGCCAAGAGCCGCAAGCGGATCAGCCTCGAGGACCTCGATGCCGCGCTCAAGGAGCACAACGAGCTCAACCTCATCCTCAAGGGCGACAACGCCGGAACGGTCGAAGCCCTCGAGGAGGCCCTCATGGGTATCGAGGTCGGGGACGAGGTGCGCCTGCGTGTCATCGACCGCGGTGTCGGTGGCGTCACCGAAACCAACGTCAACCTGGCTGCCGCGTCGAACGCCGTGATCATCGGCTTCAACGTCCGCGCGGAGGGCAAGGCCACCGAGCTCGCCAACCGCGAGGGTGTCGACATCCGCTACTACTCGATCATCTACCAGGCGATCGACGAGGTGGAGAAGGCGCTCAAGGGCATGCTCAAGCCCATCTACGAGGAGGTCGAGCTCGGCCGCGCCGAGATCCGGGCGATCTTCAAGTCGTCCAAGGTCGGCAACATCGCGGGCTGCATGGTCCAGTCCGGCATCGTCAAGCGCAACGCGAAGGCCCGTCTGCTCCGCGACAACAACGTCGTCGCCGAGACGGTCACCATCTCCTCGCTGCGGCGCGAGAAGGACGATGTGACCGAGGTGCGGGAAGGCTTCGAGTGCGGTCTGACGGTCACCTACTCCGACATCAAGATCGGTGACGTGATCGAGGCGTACGAGCTGCGCGAGAAGCCGCGCGACTGACGCGGCCGGATACACCCGACGGTCTCGTCGGCGGCGGTGGGCGAGAGGATCGCCCGCCGCCGTCGGCGTGCCGGAGATCGGCACCGCACGACATCGGAGGACGGATGTATCTCGGGGCTCTGGAATTGGACGTTCTGCTCGGCGACGTGCGCTCGCTCAAGCAGAAGCGGTCCGTGATCCGCCCTGTGCTCGCCGAGCTGCGGCGGATGACGGTCAGTGCCGCCGAGACCGGTGACCAGGACCTCTACCGCCGCGCCGAGATCGGGGTGGCGGTGGCCGCGTCCGCGGTGCCGTACCTCAACGAGGTGCTCGACACGTGCGAGCGGCTCGTCGCCGAACGCCCGGAGTTGCAGCTGCTCTCCGTGCGGCGAAGGATTTTCGGTCCGGAGGACTGACCGGACCGGTCGAACAACATGTGGTCGCCGCCGGCGGCCGGGGAGAGGAACCGACTGACATGGCCGATCCAGCACGGGCACGTCGACTGGCCAAGCGCATCGCCACGATCGTCGCCACGGCCATCGATCACGAGATCAAGGATCCGCGGCTGGCGTTCGTCACGGTGACCGACGCGAAAGTCACCGCCGATCTGCACGACGCCACCGTCTACTACACGGTTCGCGGCGAGAATCTGGACGCCGAACCCGACCTCGCCGCGGCTGCCGCCGGCCTGGAGAAGGCCAAGGGCGTGCTGCGCTCGAAGGTGGGGGCAGGAACCGGAGTGCGATTCACCCCCACGCTGACCTTCGTCACCGACACCGTGCCGGACACCGCCCGGCACATGGAGGAACTTCTCGAGCGGGCACGGGCTGCCGACGAGGAGCTGGCCAAGGCCCGCGAGGGTGCCGCTCCGGCCGGCGAGCCCGACCCCTACAAGGAGCCCCGGACGCGGCCCGACGGTGACGACCTGTCAAGGCCCGACGACGGTGACGACCTGTAGCGCACCGATGGCCGAATCGACGCAGGCCGCCACCGCGGTCGATCTCCACGACGCCGTCGCGCTCCTCGAGGACGCGACTTCGGTGACGATCCTCTGCCATGTCCAGCCCGACGCCGACACCTTCGCCTCCGGCCTTGCCCTCGGCACGGTGCTCGAGCGGCGCGGCACTCCGGTGCAGGTGGCGTTCGCGTCTCCGGCTGCCGTCCCGGCCTCGATGCGCGACCTGCCCGGCGGGCACCTCCGGGTGCCAGCCGGGCAGGTCCGTCACGAGGTCGATCTCCTCGTCACCGTGGACTGCGGCACGGTCGGCCGGCTCGGGCAGCTCGCGGGCCGCCTGGCCGGAGCGAAGCGCATCCTGGTGATCGACCACCACCGCTCCAACACCCGATTCGGCACCCACAACCTGATCGACGAGGCCGCCGAATCCACCACCGCCGTGCTCGCCGAACTGTTCGACGAGTGGGGCGTGGAGATCGACGCGGATCTCGCCCACTGCCTGTACGCGGGGCTGGTCACCGACACCGGCTCGTTCCGCTGGGGGCGTGCGGGCGCGCACCGCCTGGCGGAACGGCTGCTGGCGACCGGGATCGACGGCGCCGCGATCACCCGCCGGCTCCTCGACACCCATCCGTTCGGGTGGCTGCCCATGCTGTCGAAGGTGCTCGCATCGGCGACGCTCGTCCCCGATGCCGCCGGCGGTCGTGGCCTCGTCCACGCGACCGTGCGCCGCGCGGACTCCGCGCAGCTGGGGGCCGAGGAGATCGAGAGCGTCATCGACATCGTCCGGACGACGGCTGAGGCAGAGGTCGCCGCCGTGTTCAAGGAGTGCGGGCCGGACGTGTGGACGGTCTCGCTGCGATCGAAGCGGCACATCGACGTTTCCGCGACCGCCGCCGCGCTCGGTGGGGGCGGGCACCGGTTCGCATCCGGCTACACCGCGTACGGCGACCGCGACCTGATCGTCGCGGCCCTGCGCGCGGCACTGGACTGACGATGCCGGCGCCGCAGGACACCGCCGGCCCGGAACCCGACGCAGCGTCCCACGTCGTCCCCGAGGCCACCGCGGGGCGCATCTTCGGGCTCGCGGTGCCGGCACTCGGGGTGCTTGCCGCCGAGCCGCTGTACCTGCTGTTCGACATCGCCGTCGTCGGCCGGCTCGGCGCCCTGGCATTGGCCGGGCTGGCCATCGGCGGCCTCGTCCTCGCCCAGGTCAGCACCCAGTTGACCTTTCTGTCCTACGGCACGACCGCGCGGGCCGCCAGATTCCACGGCGCCGGGCGGCGGGACGCCGCCGTCGCCGAGGGGGTGCAGGCCACCTGGCTCGCACTCGGCGTCGGGACGGCGATCCTGATCATCGGCCAGCTCCTGGCAGCACCGGTGGCTGCGCTGATCGCCGGCGACGAGCAGATCGCCGAGGCCGCGGTGTCGTGGCTGCGGGTCGCCCTGTTCGGCGCGCCGCTGATCCTCGTGGGTCTCGCCGGCAACGGCTGGATGCGCGGAGTACAGGACACCGCCCGCCCCCTGCGGTACGTGCTCGCCGGGCTCGCGCTCTCGGCGGTACTGTGCCCGCTGCTCGTGCACGGCCTGGCCGGAGCTCCCCGCTGGGAACTCGCCGGCTCCGCCGTCGCCAACGTGGCCGGCCAGAGTGTGTCCGCAGCGCTGTTCGTCGTGGCACTGCTCCGGGCGGGTGTGCCGCTGCGGCCACAACGGACGGTGATCGCCGCACAGTTGCGGCTCGGCCGCGACCTGATCGCCCGCAGTCTGGCGTTCCAGGCGTGCTTCCTGTCCGCGGCCGCGGTCGCCGCCCGGTTCGGGGCGGCCGCCGTCGCAGCGCACCAGGTGGTACTGCAGTTGTGGAACTTCGTCGCGCTCACCCTCGACTCGCTCGCCGTCGCCGCTCAGGCGCTCGTGGGTGCGGCCCTGGGGGCCGGAGCCCGCGCCGATGCGAAGCGCCTGGCGTGGCGGATCACCGCCTGGTCCACGGTGTTCGCCACCGGTCTGGCGCTGGTGTTCTCGCTGGGCGGCGACGCGATTCCGGCGCTGTTCACCAGCGATCCCGGGGTGCTCGAGCAGATCGACGTCGCCTGGTGGTTCTTCGTCGCGCTCCTACCCGTCGCCGGCGTGGTGTTCGCGCTCGACGGCGTGCTGCTCGGCGCCGGCGACGCAGCCTTCCTCCGCACCGCCACGCTCGCGTCCGCACTGTTCGGATTCCTGCCCGTCGTGTGGTGTTCGCTGGTGTGGGACTGGGGTCTCGCGGGTATCTGGACTGGGCTTACGGTGTTCATAGTGTTCCGGATGGCGGCCGTTGTATGGCGGACGCGGTCGGGGCGGTGGGCGGTGACCGGTGCGGACCGGCAGGCCCGGTTCCCGCACGAGACGGCGCGCGACGAGACGAAGAAGGAGAGCCGGTGACGGGGAAACTCTGGGCGGTCAGCGACATCCACGTCGGGCACCGAGGCAATCGCCCCGTCACCGAGGATCTGCACCCCGAATCGCCGGACGACTGGTTGATCGTCGCCGGCGACGTCGCCGAGAAGTCCGACGACATCCGCTGGGCGCTGTCGCTGCTGCGCAGCCGTTTCGCGAAGGTGATCTGGGTTCCCGGCAACCACGAACTGTGGACCACCGCCAAGGACCCGGTGCAGATGCACGGCGCCGCCCGGTACGACTACCTGGTGACGATGTGCCGCGAACTCGACGTGCTCACCCCGGAGGACCCGTACCCCGTGTGGCACGGCGAGGGCGGGCCGGTGACGCTCGTGCCGATGTTCCTGCTCTACGACTACTCGTTCCTTCCCGAGGGCACCGCGACGAAGGCCGAGGGCCTGGCGCTGGCCCGCGAACGCAACGTCGTCGCCACCGACGAGTTCCTCCTCGCGCCCGACCCGTACGTCACCCGGGACGTGTGGTGCCGCGTACGGCTCGACGAGACCCGCAAGCGTCTCGACGCCCTCGATCCGTCGCTGCCGACGGTACTGATCAACCACTTCCCGCTGGTGCGCGAGCCCACCCGGATGTTGTTCTATCCGGAGTTCGCCCTGTGGTGCGGCACGACCGAGACCGCCGACTGGCACCTGCGCTACCGCGCCCTCTGTGCCGTGTACGGGCACCTGCACATCCCGCGCACCACCTACTACGACGGCGTCCGCTTCGAAGAGGTCTCCCTCGGCTATCCGCGGGAATGGCAGCGCCGGGGCCTGCCGGAGCGGCTGCTGCGCCAGATCCTGCCCGTGCCGGAATACCCCCCGGGATCGTTGAACAAGTGGGGCGGACACTTCCGGGTCACCCCCGAGATGGAAGCCGAAGTCGAGAAGATGCGTGCTGCGCGCACTGCACAGAACATGCGCGCGGGGCGCGCTGCACAGAACATGCGCGCGGGGCGCGCTGGGGAGTTGCGATGACCGACCCGACCACCGCGACCCGCACCGGGCTGATCGGCCGGATCCTGCCCGACGGGATCGCCGCCGCGGAGTTGTTCGAGGACCCGCCCGGTCTGCGGCCGCACCCGCAGGAGGAGCCGCTGGTCGCCCGTGCGGTGGACAAGCGCCGGCGGGAGTTCGCCGGGGCGCGGCACTGCGCCCGGCTGGCCATGCGGCAGCTCGGGGTGGAACCCGGGCCGGTGCTCAGGGG
The DNA here is from genome assembly GCF_057367935.1 of Rhodococcus sp. NS-SX18. Taxonomy (NCBI): domain Bacteria; kingdom Bacillati; phylum Actinomycetota; class Actinomycetes; order Mycobacteriales; family Nocardiaceae; genus Rhodococcus; species Rhodococcus sp. NS-SX18. The sequence goes on from NZ_CM170633.1 coordinate 2,259,857, forward strand.
CGACAAGGGGGCACCGGTCTGGCCGCGGGGGGTCGTCGGCAGCCTCACCCACTGCGACGGTTACCGCGGCGCCGTCCTGGCCTATGCGTTGCAGGTGCGGTCGCTGGGCATCGACGCCGAGCCGCACGGCCCCCTTCCGGACGGGGTGCTCGACGCGGTCTCCCTGCCGCAGGAGCGCACCTGGCTCGCGGGCACCGATCCGAGCCTGCACATGGACCGCCTGCTCTTCTGCGCCAAGGAGGCCACCTACAAGGCGTGGTTCCCGCTCACCGGACGCTGGCTGGGTTTCGAGGACGCCCACATCACGTTCGAGCGCGACGCCGCGGCCGCCCCGGGCGCAGCCGCGTCGGGCACGTTTCGTTCCGAGCTGCTCGTCCCCGGAGACACCCGGACGGGTGCCCCCCTGGCCGCGTTCGACGGGCGGTGGCTGATCGCCGACGGGCTGGTGCTCACGGCGATCGTCGTGCGCTGACGTCGCAGCCGTCGTGGCAGAATCGGGCCCCGTGTCTGCCTCCGAGAATCCCGCCCTCACCCGTGCCGGCCTGCTCGTCGTCGACAAGGACGAGGGCATGACGAGCCACGACGTGGTGGCCCGCTGCCGGCGGTTGCTCGGCACCCGCAAGGTCGGTCACGCCGGCACCCTGGATCCGACGGCGACGGGCGTGCTCGTCCTCGGGGTGGAGCGCGCGACGAAGATCCTCGGCCTGCTCGCCCTCACCACCAAGGCGTATGCGGCGACGATCCGGCTCGGACAGAGCACCGTCACCGACGACGCCGAAGGCGAGGTGCTCGCGACCACCGACGCCGCCGCCGTCACGGACGAGGCGATCGCGGCGGCCGTCGCCGCGCTCACGGGAGACATCTCCCAGGTGCCCGCCAGCGTCAGCGCGATCAAGGTGGACGGCAAGCGTGCCTACGCCCGGATCCGCGAAGGGGAGGCCGTCGAGCTGGCGGCCCGGCCGGTCACGGTCTCCCGCTTCGCGGTGCTCGCCCGGCGTGAGGTGCGCGCGGACCACGGCGACGGGTGTTTCGTCGACCTCGACGTCGAGGTGGAGTGCTCGTCGGGCACCTACATCCGGGCACTCGCCCGCGATCTGGGGGCCGCGCTGGGTGTCGGGGCGCATCTGACCGCGCTCCGCCGCACCCGTGTCGGTCCGTTCGGACTCGAGCACGCCCGCACGCTCGCCCAGCTCGAGGACGACCCGACCGTGAGCCTGGACATCGACGCCGCGATCCGGACGGCGTTCCCGTGCCGGGACGTCACCGTCGAGGAGGCGGCACTGCTCGCGAACGGCCGCTGGCTGGACCCGGTGGGCATTGCCGGCGTGTACGCGGCGATCGACCCGTCCGGTCGTGCCGCGGCGTTGCTGCAGGAGAAGGGCAGGCGGGCCTCGGCCGTGTTCGTCGTGCGCCCGGCCACCATGTAGCGGTGTAGCCGCCTACACCAGCCAGATCGCGTCGGCCGCGGGGTGCCCGAGGTCGACCGTGTTGCCGCTGTCGCCGCCGATGCGGACCGAGACGGTGCCCGCGAAGTCGCGGCGTTCGACGACGCGGATGTCGGTGTCGAGGGCGATGCCCACGTCGTCGAAGTAGCGCAGCATCGCCGGGTCCGCGTCGGAGATGCGGGCGACCCGGCCGTGCTCGCCGTCGACGAACGCGCTGAGCTGGCGGGCCGGCGGTGTGGGAATCGTGCCGTCGTCCGCCGGGATCGGATCGCCGTGCGGATCCCGTTCGGGATGGCCGAGCTTGGCGTCGATCGCGGCGACCAGACGGTCGGAGACGGCGTGTTCGAGTACCTCGGCCTCGTCGTGCACCTCGTCCCAGCCGTAGCCGAGTTCCCGGACCAGATACGTCTCGATCAGGCGGTGCTTGCGGACCATGGCCACGGCCGCCGCGCGCCCGGCCTCGGTGAGGGAGATCGCGCCGTAGCGAGCATGGTCGACGAGACCCTGCTCGGCGAGCTTGCGGACGGCCTCGGAGACGGTCGAGGCCGACACTCCGAGCTTCTCGGCCAGCAGCTTCGTCGAGACCTTCTCGCCCGACCATTCCCGGACGGTCCAGATGATCTTGAGATAGTCCTGCGCGACCGGTGTCAGCATGTCCGCCGCCGGCACTTCGGTCGTCCCACTCCTGTCGCCCACGAGGACAGCTTAGGCAAGTCTCACCGTGGAATCATCCGGCTCGCGCAGCCGAGCGCGCCGTCGCAGGGCCCCGGTGACGAGTCCCTGGTGGGGCGAGAAGAGGTAGGCCGCCGTGAACACGATCGCCTGGGCCAGGACGACGACGCCGCCGGTGGAGGCGTCGGTGTAGTAGCTGACGTACACGCCGGTCGCCGACGTCAGCGCAGCCAGGGTGGGAGCGAGCACCAGCATTCGCGACAGCCGTTCGGTGAGCAGGTACGCCGTCGCACCGGGGATGATCAGCATCGCCACGACGAGGATGACCCCGACGGCCTGGATGGCCGCGACGATGGTGACCGCCAGCAGCGCGAGCAACAGCGCGGACAACCGGGCCGGGGAGATCCCGAGGGCATGGGCCTGCCCCCGGTCGAACGCGAACAGGGTGAGGTCGCGGCGCTTGGTGATCAGCACGACGAGGACGACCACTGCCAGCGCGGTGACCTGCCACATGTCAGCGGTGGCCAGGCCCAGCAGGTTGCCGAACAGCACGTGGTGCAGGTCCACCTGACTCGGGTTCTTCGAGATCAGCACGACACCGAGGGCGAACAACGTCGTGAACACCACGCCGATCGCGGCGTCCTCCTTGACCTTGGTGGTGTTGCGCACGAGTCCGATCAGAGCGACGGCGGCCCCGGCGAACAGCAGAGCACCCAGGGCGAACGGCGCTCCCACCAGGTAGGCCAGCACCACGCCGGGCAGGACGGCGTGGGAGACGGCGTCCCCCATCAGCGACCACCCGATGAGTACGAGCCAGCAACTGAGCAGAGCACACACGATCGTGGCCGCCACCGCGACGACCAGCGCGCGCTGCATGAAGCCGTACTGGAGCGGTTCGACGATCAGTTCGACGAGGTTCACCGTGCCTCCTGGGCGACGTGGGGGGCCGGCAGGGGGTCGACGCCGAAGGCGCGCGCGAGGTTCTCCGGCCGCAGCACCTCGTCCGGGGAGCCGTGGACGAGGATGCGCCGCTGCAGCAGTGCGGCCTCGTCGCACAGCGACGACAGTCCGGCGAGGTCGTGGGTGGCGACGAGGATCGTGTGCCCCGAACCGGCGAGGTCGCGGATCACCTCCGTCAGAGCAGCCTCGGTGCGCTTGTCCACGCCGGCGAACGGCTCGTCGAGCAGGAGCAGGGGAGCGCCCTGGGCGATGGCACGGGCGACGAAGACGCGCTTGCGCTGACCTCCCGAGAGCTGCCCGATCTGCCGCTGCACGTAGGTCGCCATGTCGACGCGTTCGAGCGCGGTCCGGACGGCGGCGTGGTCGGCGGGCCGCGGCCGGCGCAGCCAGTTCTGGCGACCGTACCGGCCGGTCATCACGACTTCGCCCACGCTGATGGGGAAGTCCCAGTCGACGGCCTCGCTCTGCGGCACGTACGCGACGGCACCGGCCTTCCGGGCGGTGAGGGTGTCGGTTCCGCCGATGGACACGGTGCCGGCGCTCGGCCGCACGATGCCCATGATCGCTTTGAAGAGGGTGGACTTGCCGGAGCCGTTGGTGCCGACGAGCCCGCACACCCGGCCGGGGGTGAGAGTCAGGTCGACGCCGTCGAGCGCCGTGACGGTGCGATAGTGCACGCTGAGCCGCGAGACGGCCAGGGCGGGGGCGGATGTCGCGGTCATGGGCGCAGCCCTTCGGTGATGGTGCGGACGTCGTGCCGGAGCAGGTCGAGGTAGGTCGGCACGGGACCGTCCGGCTCGGAGAGCGAGTCGACGTACAGGATTCCACCGAACCGAGCCCCGGTGTCCTCGGCGACCTGCCGCTGGGCCTTGTCCGAGACGGTGGACTCGCAGAACACGGCAGGCACGGCGTTGGCCCGGACGAAGTCGACGGTGCGGGCGATCTGCTGTGGGGTGCCCTGCTGGTCGGCATTCACCGCCCACAGGTAGGCCTCCCTCAGGCCGGCGTCGCGGGCCAGGTAGCTGAAGGCCCCCTCGCAGCTGACCAGTGCCCGGTGGTTCGGCGGCAGCGCGGACAGCTCGGCGACGAGCTCTTCGTGCAGGGCCTGGAGTTCGGTGCGGTACGCCGCAGCGTTGGCGGCGTAGTCTGCGGCGTGCTCGGGGTCGAGGTCGGTGAAGGCAGCAGCGATGTTGTCGACGTAGGTCTGGGCCGCCAACGGGGACATCCACGCGTGCGGGTTGTGCCGCCCCGCGTAGGCGTCCTCGCCGATCGGCAGCGGCACGACCCCGTCACTGAGCACGGCGTGGGCCGCGTCGGTATCGGCGAGGAACTGCTCGAACCAGCGCTCGAGGCCGAGGCCGTTGTCGAGGACGAGGTCGGCGCGGGAGGCGTAACGCAGGTCACCCGGTGTGGGTTCGTAACCGTGGATCTCGGCGCCGACCTTGGTGATCGACTCGACCTGCAGGTGCTCCCCGGCGACGTTGCGGGCCATGTCCGCGAGCACCGTGAAGGTGGTCAGTACCAGGGGCCGGTCGTCGTCGGAACTCTGCGCCGAGGCGCAGCCCGCCAGCATCGTCGTGGCCGCGAGGGCCACGAAGATTTTGCGTAATCCAACGAAAATGTTCGGCATGCCGAAATTATGGCGGGGCGCGGGCGGAGTTGTCCATGCGGCGCCCCGGGCGAGCCGGAGATGACCGTCCGGCCGCCGGGTCGTAGGCTGCAGCTTGTGCAGAGATGGCGAGGTCTCGACGAAATTCCTGCGGATTGGGGTCGTTGTGTCCTGACGATCGGCGTGTTCGACGGTGTGCACCGCGGACATCAGCAGCTGATCGCGCGGGCGGTGAAGTCGGCGAAGGAGCGCGGCACGGCCAGCGCCCTGATGACGTTCGACCCGCACCCGATGGAGGTCGTCCGGCCGGGCAGCCACCCGGCGCAGCTCACGACCCTGGCGCGACGTGCCGAACTGGCCGAGGAACTCGGCATCGACGTCTTCTGCGTCATGCCGTTCACCCCCGAGTTCATGAAGCTGTCCCCCGAGCGGTACGCCCACGAGATCCTCGTCGAGCGGCTCCACGTCGCCGAGGTCGTCGTGGGCGAGAACTTCACCTTCGGCAAGAAGGCCGCCGGCAATGTCGACCTGCTGCGCACCATCGGCGAGCGTTTCGGCTTCGCCGTCCAGGGCCTGACCCTGCTCAGCGAACATGCGGTGACGTTCTCGTCCACCTACATCCGCTCGTGCGTGGACGCCGGCGACGTCGTCGCCGCGGCCGACGCGCTGGGCCGACCCCACCGCGTCGAGGGTGTCGTGGTGCACGGAGACGGCCGGGGCCGCGATCTCGGCTTCCCCACGGCGAACGTCGCGCCGCCCATGTACTCGGCCATTCCCGCGGACGGCGTCTACGCGTGCTGGTTCACCGTCCTCGGCCCGGGCAGCGGTGGCCTCGGCACCGTCACGCCGGGGGAGCGGTACCTCGCGGCCGTATCGGTGGGCACCAACCCGACCTTCTCCGGGCGTACCCGCACCGTCGAGGCGTTCGTCCTCGACGAGGAGGCCGACCTGTACGGCCAGCACGTCGCGGTGGACTTCGTGGAGCGGCTGCGCGGGATGGAGCGGTTCGAATCGGTGGAGGCCCTTGTCTCGGCGATGCACCGCGACGCCGAGCGGGCTCGCGAAGTGCTCGAGCGCGCTCGCGGCTAGGGGCCGTTCCGGCCCGGGATCGCGCCCCGATCGGGGACAATTTCCGGTGTGTCGATACGTCAGTGGCGGCACGCGCGCCTGACCTGGGCAGATGCCGCGAACTACTACGAGTCGAAACCGGGGCGGCCGACCGACTGGTCCGCATTCGTCGTGTTCGACGAGCAAGACGGGACTGTTCGCGGCCCCGGGGACGCGATCGCTCACCTGCGTTCCCGGGCGCATCTGCTGACGGCGCTGGACCGGCGGATCGTCGAGGCGCCCGGCCGGCTGGACTACCCGTACTGGGTGCGGGCGCAGCTCCCGCCCGAGCAACGTATCGAGTACCGCGAGTGGGCCGGCGGCTCGTTCACGGACTGCATCGACGCCATCGCCGACCTCTGCGCGGACCCGCTGGACGTCCGGCGGCGTGCGTGGTGCCTGCACGTCATCGCCGGGGTGTCCGACCCCGACGACCCGACGACGACCGTGACGGTCGTCGTGCTGCAGGTCAGTCACGCGGTGATGGCAGGCTCGGCGTTGGGCGCCTTCCTCGGCGCACTGTTCGGCGCGGACGGGCAGCCACTGCGCGTTCCCGGTCTGGCGCCGGCCGCGACGCGCCCGCACCACGTCGCCGCAGCGGTGTCGGGGGTGGCACGATCCGTTCGCTGGTACCTGGGGCTCGGCGCGGTCCTGGTGCGGCGGCCGGCGTCGGCGCGGTCCGCGGACACCCCGGCGGTCCCGTCGCCGGCGGCGCGGTCGATGTGCTCCCGCGCCCCCGGGCGCGACCGGGTGATCCGGATCGTGCGTCCGGACCTGGGCAGTCTCGTCGGCCGGACCTACACCGTGACAGCCATGGGTCTGGCGGCGGTATCCCTGGCACTGCAGCGCTACCTCGGCGAGCACGGCGCGCCCGTCGGCGACGTACACGTCGCGGTTCCGGTCGCGGTGGGCGCGGCCGGTGTCGCGCTGGGCGTCAACCGGCTCACAGCCGCGATCGTTCCGTTGTGCACCGAGGTCGCCGATCCCCGCGACCGGGTGGCGGCTGTGGCCGACGCGCTCGCCCACGAGCGGCGGATCGCGACGTCACCCGAGGTGTTGGACCGCCTCGCGGGCGCGGGTGCGGTGCCGTATCCGGTGTACCGCCGGGCGGCGGACCGGCACGACCGCGCGGCGTCGGCAGGTGCAGCCGCGGGCCCCGCCCGGACGGCGGTCACCAGTGTCGACTGTGGCGGCGAGACCGACTGGACCTACGGCGGCTCGGCATTCCGATTCGTCGCCGGCATCCAGTCTCTGCGTCCGGGGATGGGTCTGGTGCACTCCTTCAGCCGGGCCGGCGATTCGTTCGCCGTCACGGTCATGAGCTCCCCGCTGCTGATGCCGGACCTCGACCGGTACGCGACCCTCCTCGAGGAGGGATTCGCCGAGGTGATCGAGGCCACCGGCGGCCGGCGATCCGGCACCGGCCCCCGGGGTCGAGGGTGACCGAAGCGGGTGCGCACGCCTCTGGTACGCTCATCCGCTGGTGTGTGCTGCGGTTCGCGGCGGCCGCACCGACGGGCCCCGGCCCGTTCCACGAAGCGCGCGGACGTCATCGATCAGGAGTATCACCAGTGGCATTGACCACCGAGCAGAAGAAGCAGATCCTCGGCGAGTACGGCCTCCACGAGACCGACACCGGATCGCCCGAGGCGCAGGTCGCGATGCTCACCAAGCGCATCCAGGACCTGACCGAGCACCTGAAGCAGCACAAGCACGACCACCACTCCCGCCGCGGCCTGCTGCTGCTGGTCGGTCGTCGTCGCCGCCTGCTCAAGTACGTCGAGAAGGTCGACGTCAACCGCTACCGTTCGCTGATCCAGCGTCTGGGTCTGCGCCGATAGGAGCGCGACGAGGCGACGACGCGATCTGCGTTCGCTGATCTTTCCGATAGCCAACGAGGCAATGCTTAGACTGAGCCTCGTTGGCTATCGGTGTTTGGCTGCTGTGCGGTCGGAGACGGGCGACGTGCCCGTCGGACACCGGCAGCGGCACCCGCGGACGGCGACACCGCCCGCGGAACCGTATGCACCGACGGTGTCGGTCTTCGGTAGTGACCTTCCGGACTCGGTCCGGACGGTTTCGATCGACGACCGCCTCCGCACGTACGACCCGTGAGACGCGGGTACGGGCGATCGGTGCGCAGCTGCAGCCACGAGGGTTGTGGCGCCCGCGCGGGTACGGCGAAGACGAGAGGGAAGAGAAGAGTAGAGATGACCAGCAATTCCGCAGTCGAGGTCGACGAGGGCGTGTTCGAGTCCGTCGCAGTCCTCGACAACGGGTCCTTCGGCACCCGTCAGATTCGTTTCGAGACCGGCCGCCTCGCCCAGCAGGCCGCCGGCTCCGTCGTCGCGTACCTCGACGACGAGACCATGCTGCTGTCGGCGACGAGCGCCTCGAAGCAGCCCAAGGAGCACTTCGACTTCTTCCCGCTGACGGTGGACGTCGAGGAGCGCATGTACGCCGCGGGACGCATCCCCGGCTCGTTCTTCCGTCGTGAGGGCCGGCCCTCGACCGACGCGATCCTGACCTGCCGTCTCATCGACCGGCCGCTGCGCCCGTCGTTCGTCGACGGTCTGCGCAACGAGATCCAGGTCGTGGTGACGGTGCTCAGCCTGAACCCGAACGACCTGTACGACGTCGTCGCCATCAACGCCGCGTCGGCATCCACGCAGATCGCCGGCCTGCCGTTCTCCGGGCCCGTCGGTGGCGTGCGGGTCGCGCTGATCACCTCGGAGGAGAACAAGACCGGCCAGTGGGTCGCGTTCCCCACGGTCGAGCAGCTCGAGAACGCCGTGTTCGACATGGTGGTCGCGGGCCGCATCGTGGGTGGCGGCGACAACCCCGAGACCGCCGACGTCGCGATCATGATGGTCGAGGCCGAGGCCACCGAGAACGTCGTCGAGCTGGTGGCCGGCGGGGCGCAGGCCCCGACCGAGACCGTCGTCGCCGAGGGCCTCGAGGCCGCCAAGCCGTTCATCGCGCGGCTGTGCATCGCCCAGCAGCAGCTCGCCGCCGCCGCGGCGAAGCCCACCGGCGACTTCCCGGTGTTCCCGGCCTACGAAGCCGACGTGTACGAGGCCGTCGAGGCCGCCGCCTCGGCCAAGCTGAGCGAGGCGCTGACCATCGCCGGCAAGCAGGAACGCGACGAGCGGACCGACGAGGTCAAGGTCGAGGTCCTCGAGCAGGTGGCCCCCAACTTCGAGGGCCGCGAGAAGGAGATCGGCGCGGCCTTCCGTTCGCTGACGAAGAAGCTGGTCCGCCAGCGGATCCTGCGGGACCAGTTCCGCATCGACGGCCGCGGGGTCACGGACATCCGTGCCCTGTCCGCCGAGGTCGCGGTCGTGCCGCGCGCTCACGGCTCGGCGCTGTTCGAGCGCGGCGAGACCCAGATCATGGGCGTCACCACGCTGGACATGGTGAAGATGGCGCAGCAGATCGACTCGCTCGGTCCCGAGACCAGCAAGCGGTACATGCACCACTACAACTTCCCGCCGTACTCCACCGGTGAGACCGGCCGCGTCGGCTCCCCGAAGCGCCGCGAGATCGGCCACGGCGCCCTCGCCGAGCGGGCCCTGATGCCGGTCCTGCCCAGCCAGGAGGAGTTCCCCTACGCGATCCGGCAGGTCTCCGAGGCGCTCAGCTCGAACGGATCCACCTCGATGGGCTCCGTGTGTGCCTCGACGCTCTCGCTGCTGAACGCCGGCGTTCCTCTCAAGGCCCCCGTCGCCGGTATCGCGATGGGCCTGGTCTCCGACGAGGTCGACGGTGAGACCCGTTACGTCGCGCTCACCGACATCCTCGGCGCCGAGGACGCGTTCGGTGACATGGACTTCAAGGTCGCCGGCACGAAGGACTTCGTCACCGCCCTGCAGCTCGACACCAAGCTCGACGGGATCCCGTCCCAGGTGCTCGCCGGTGCGCTGGCGCAGGCGCGCGACGCCCGCGCCACCATCCTCGAGGTGATGGCCGAGGCCATCGAGACCCCGGACGAGATGAGCCCGTTCGCTCCGCGGATCACCACCATCAAGGTCCCGGTGGACAAGATCGGCGAGGTCATCGGCCCCAAGGGCAAGATGATCAACTCGATCACCGAGGAGACCGGCGCGAACATCTCCATCGAGGACGACGGCACGGTGTACGTCGGCGCCGCCGACGGCCCGTCCGCGCAGGCCGCGATCGACAAGATCAACGCCATCGCGAACCCGCAGCTGCCGAAGGTGGGCGAGCGGTTCCTGGGGACCGTGGTCAAGACCACGGCGTTCGGCGCGTTCGTCTCGCTGCTGCCCGGCCGCGACGGCCTGGTGCACATCAGCAAGCTCGGCAACGGCAAGCGCATCGCCAAGGTCGAGGACGTCGTCAACGTCGGCTCGAAGATCCGCGTCGAGATCGCCGACATCGACAACCGGGGCAAGATCAGCCTGGTGCCGGTGCCCGACGAGGACACCGCGGACGCCTCCTCCGACGCGCCCGCGGCGGACAGTGCCGCGGACAACGCCGAGGCCTGACGCACGTCCTTCGACCGCCCGCGTCTCGTCCACCTTTGCGGTGGACGGGCGCGGGCGGTCGTGCGTGTGCGACCGGTGCGGCGCGTTACGGTGCGGCCGGGGACGAGGCGGACGCCGACAGCAGCCCGAGTTCCCGCGCCCGCACCACCGCTTTGCGACGATTCGCGGCACCGAGCTTGCGGTAGAGCGACTTCAGATGCACCTTGACGGTATTGACGGACACGAACAGCTCGTCGGCGATCTCCGCGTTGCTCATCATGGTCGGCAGAAGTAGAAGGACGGCCCGTTCACGGCTGGTCAGCGGCTCGAGCAGGCACGGGCCGGCGGCCTCGCCGGAGACCCCGCCCAGCCTGCCGATCAGCATCGACACGAATCCGCCGTGGGCATCGTCGATGCGGCCGTGCCGCTCCAGCAGCGCCCGGGCGCGGTCGCCGGCCAGTAGGAACGGCCGCGCGATGCCTTCGGTGGCGGCCACCGCGAGAGCGTGCGCCACAGCGGCCTGCGCTTCGCCGTCCCTACGCAGACGGTCGTGCGCCAAGGCGGCGAGCAGCCAGGCGTCGACGGTGGGGCCGTTGTCGACGGGCGGCCCTTCGAGCAGAGCCGCCACCAGTTCGAGGCAGCGGCGCGGCTCGTTGGTCGCCAGGTGCGCCCTCGCGACGAGGACCGTCCGGTGCGCGCCTGGGCGGACGAGACCCGGCTGCGCCTTTTCGGTGCCCGTCAGCAGCGCCTGAACCTCGTGCGGCCGTCCCTCGGCCAGCAGGATCTCGGCCTCGACGAGCTTGTACCATTCGGCGAGGAAGCGTGGCGCCACCCAGTCCGACATGCGCCGGCGCAGCGACACGAGGTGGGCTCGTGCCGCCGCGGCGTTGTCCGTCGAGAGGGCCAGCCGTGCCTGCACGAGCCCGAAACTGGTTTCGGTGTAGCGGTCGCGGAACTCGCCGAGGCACGCGTGCCCCCGTGCGACGGCCACCGAGCAGGCCCCGGTGTCCGCCTCGAGCAACCGGATCATCGACTCGGCCAGCAGCGCCGTGGCCGACGGCGGCAGAAAGGTCCAGCCCAGCTCGTCGGCGATGGCCAACGCACGGGCGACCTCGACGCGCGCCTCCCGGAGCCGTCCGGCCATCGCCTCGAGAACGGCGGTGTTGCCGTACAGGTGCAGGGCGAGCACGGGCGTCATGGCCGAGCGGGCGGCCACCGCCGTCGTCGTGGCCGCGAGCATGGCCTCGGCGGTGTCGAGGTCACCGGACCACAGCCTGCCCATCGCGAGGACGGTGCCGGCGGCGATCCGGTACACGGGGGCGGCCGGCAGGTCCGCCGGGGACACCGTCTCGAGCCGGCGGATCGCCTCCTGCGCGGCGCTGATCTGCCCCGACGGATCGGCCTTCATCCAGGCGAGGACCGCGTCGAGCGTGACGAGGACCGTCTCGGTGAGCCGCGCATCGGCCGCCGGGAGCCGATCGAGCAGTTCTCGGGCGCGAGCCATGTGGGTGGCGACGCCGACAGGGTCGTACTCCGCGTACGCGGCGACCCCCGCGGCCGCAGCCACCTCGGGGTGGTCACCGACCAGATCGGCGGGCGCGTCCCGCAGCAACGCCACCAGCGCCGGCCGTTCCGGACCCAGGATCTCCGCCCCCGCGACCCGTAGGACGAACCGGGCCAGCCCCAGCCAGTCCTCCGCGGCGCGCAGGTGACGGGCGGACTCGAGGAGCTCGCCGCGGTCGGCGAACCATCCGGCGGCCCGCCGGTGCAGCATCCGCCGGCGCTCGGGATCCTCGGTCCGGAGGCGGTGGCGCAGCAGGTCGCCGAAGAGTTGGTGGTAGCGATACCACGCTCGACGGTGGTTGAGCGCGACGACGAACAGGTTGTCCCGCTCGAGTCGGACCAGGAACTGCTGCCCGTCCGTGCGCCCGGTCAGGGCATCGGCCAGTTCGCCGCAGACGCGTCCCACGACGCACGTGTCGAGCAGGAACTCCATCAGCTCCGGGTCCTGGCTGGCCAGCACCTCCTCCGCGAAGTAGTCGGCCACGGACCGCTCGTCGCCCGCAAGGGCTGCCACGGTGGCCGCCACATCGTCCGACGTCCGGAGCGACAGGGCCGCGAGTCGCAGCCCGGCCGCCCACCCTTCGGTCTTGGCGACCAGGGTCTCGAGTTCATCGGGTCCGACGGCGACGTCGTGGTCGGCCAGCAGCGCTGCCGCCTCCGTGGCATCGAAGCGCAGCGCTTCCGCCCGGATCTCGGTCAACTCGCCACCGAGCCGGAGCCGTTGCAGAGGCAGCGCCGGATCGCTGCGGGTCGCGATCACCAGTCGCACGTTGCCGAGACCCCGGCGGACGGCCGCCGCGAGCGACTCCTCGGCCGGGGTCCCTGCCAGGAGGTGCATGTCGTCGAGCGCCAGGACGACAGGACGGGGAAGCCGGGCGCACGCGTCGACGAACACGGAGACGAACCGGGGGTCGAAGCTCGGCGGGACCCGCATGGTGGCCAGCAGCGAATCGGTGGGGAACCCGCCGACCATCCGGAGCGAATCCAGGACCCGCCCCCAGAACTGCGCCGGCTCGGCGTCCTCGCGCTCCACCGAGAGCCACGCCACCGGACCGGGATGTGTCGCCGCCCACGATGCCAGCAGCAGCGTCTTACCGGACCCGGCCGGCGCCGAGACGAGCACGAGGCCGGACTTCACCCCCTCTTCGAGGACGCGTTCCAGACGCGGGCGCCGCACGACCCGGCGGGGGAGTCGGGGCACGGAGGAGCGCGCCAACGACAGCGGCGGGGCATCGTCACCCTGCGCGCCGGCCGGTGGCCCCGTCATGAGAGTCAGGGTAGTACGGCGGGACCGAGGGGAACGGAAAACGAAACCGGGTCACGTATCCGACGAACCGGTCGCCGACCGCATGCACGGCGGCTCGTTCCGCGAGTGGTGCGGCGCGGGCACGACGTCGCTGTCGTAGTCGAACATCGCGGCGATGCGGACCTTGATCTCTTCCGTGGTCATCGTGCCGGTGGGGATGCGGCCGTTCGCGGCGCGTCGTGTGCTCATGTTGTCCTTCGCGTGGGGGGTGGAGACGAGACGTCAGGCCCGGATCATCAGTGCGGCGAGGGCCACGGCGGCGGTCGTCACTACCGCAGTGAGGACGCCGGTGAGGACGGAGTCGGTGTACGCACCCACGGGCACGGAGGCGACCACCGCGGCGCCGCACACGATGCCGGAAATCGGCAAGGAGAGGGGCGTGTCGTGGCGGCCGCTATCGGGCCTACGCCACGCCGAGTTCTGCCGGCGGTTCCGGCGGGTGGACGGTGGGTTCACGGACATCGTCGATCCATTTCGTTCGATCGGGCGGCGATGCACCCGACATGCGGCCACGAGAGAGGTTCGCGGTCGACTCCGACGGTAGGGCGGCCGCTGAGCCGTCTCCTCACCCTCGGCGGGTGAACCGGCACGGGCGGGTGAATGCCGTGGTATCGCGTGGTGTTGCGGTTCCGGGGCGGCCCCCGCGCGACACCGACCGTCGGTTTGTTTCGCCGAATCCGGTTCGCGCATGCCCGGCCGATGATTCGCTGGAGCAGTGACAGCTTCAGTTGATGTTGTCGGCACGCGACGGAGCTCGAACCTCGCACTGGCAACCTGGGTCTCGGCGATCAACTTCTGGGCCTGGAACATGATCGGCCCCCTGTCCACGACCTATGCGAGCGATCTGTCGCTCAGCAGCACCCAGGCGTCGATCCTCGTGGCGACGCCCATCCTCGTGGGTTCTCTGGGGCGCATCGTGGTGGGTTCGCTCACGGACCGCTACGGCGGCCGGGTCATGTTCATTGCGATCTCGCTGGCGTCGATCCTGCCGGTGCTGGCCGTCGGGGTGGCCGGCAGCGTGGGTTCCTATCCGCTCCTGCTCGTCTTCGGCTTCTTCCTCGGCATCGCGGGCACGATCTTCGCGGTCGGCATTCCGTTCGCGAACAACTGGTACGAGCCGGCCCGGCGCGGCTTCGCCACCGGCGTGTTCGGTGCGGGCATGGTGGGCACCGCGCTGTCCGCGTTCTTCACCCCCCGGTTCGCGCAGTGGTTCGGCCTGCTGACCACCCACGTCGTCGTCGCGGTGGCACTCGCGGTCACGGCCGCGGTATGCATCCTCGTGATGCGCGACTCGCCGGAGTTCCATCCGAACACCGACCCGGTCGTTCCCAAACTGAGGGCAGCCCTGAAACTGCGGGTCACGTGGGAGATGTCGTTCCTCTACGCGGTCGTCTTCGGCGGCTTCGTCGCGTTCAGCAACTACCTGCCCACCTACATCAAGACGATCTACGGATTCTCGGCCGTCGACGCGGGCGCCCGCACAGCGGCCTTCGCGCTGGCCGCGGTGATCGCCCGGCCCATCGGCGGGGCGCTGTCCGACCGGATCGCCCCCAAGTATGTCGTGCTCGCATCGTTCACCGGCACGGCGGTCATGGCCGCAGTCGCCGCCACGCAACCGCCGCCGGACGTGTGGTCGGCTACGACGTTCATCCTGCTCGCGGTTTTTCTCGGCATGGGCACCGGCGGAGTGTTCGCATGGGTCGCGCGTCGCGCGCCCGCCAAGTCTGTGGGATCGGTGACCGGCATCGTCGCCGCCGCGGGCGGGCTCGGCGGGTACTTCCCGCCGCTGGTCATGGGTGCCACCTACGACCCCGTCGACAACGACTACACCGTCGGTCTGTTGCTCCTCGTGGCGACTGCGCTCGTCGCGCTGGCCTATACCGCGGTGAAACTGCGCGCCCACGAGAACGTTCCGACCGGAAACTGACGTCGAGTCCGAAGGGAGAGACGTGACCACCCATCACACCGGAGGACCCGCGGAGGAGCTGCTGCGCCGCAGCGGACGGTTCTTCACCGCAGGCGAGGTCTCCGACGACGGCCGCACCGTGACCCGTCACGGCGGTCGCGAAGGCGATGTCTTCTACCGCGATCGCTGGAGCCACGACAAGGTCGTCCGGTCCACCCACGGCGTGAACTGCACGGGATCGTGTTCGTGGAAGATCTACGTCAAGGACGGCATCATCACCTGGGAGACCCAGGAGACCGATTATCCGTCGGTCGGTCCGGACCGGCCCGAATACGAACCGCGCGGCTGCCCGCGCGGCGCGGCGTTCTCCTGGTACACCTACTCGCCGACCCGGGTCCGGTACCCGTACGCCCGCGGCGTGCTCGTCGAGATGTACCGCGAGGCCAGAGCGCGGCTCGGTGACCCCGTGCTGGCCTGGGCCGACATCCAGAACGACCCGCAGCGACGCCGTCGGTACCAGCGGGCCCGCGGTAAGGGCGGGCTGGTCCGGGTCACGTGGGCCGAGGCCACCGAGATGATTGCCGCCGCCCACGTGCACACCGTCAAGGAGTACGGTCCGGACCGCGTCGCGGGCTTCTCGCCGATCCCGGCGATGTCGATGGTCTCCTTCGCGGCCGGATCCCGGTTCGTCGAGCTGATCGGCGGCGTCATGACCTCCTTCTACGACTGGTACGCCGACCTGCCTGTCGCCTCGCCCCAGGTGTTCGGTGACCAGACCGACGTCCCCGAGTCGGGGGACTGGTGGGACGCGGCGTACCTCATGATGTGGGGTTCGAACGTGCCGGTCACCCGTACCCCGGACGCGCACTGGATGGCGGAGGTGCGCTACCGCGGTACCAAGGTCGTCTCCGTCAGCCCCGACTACGCCGACAACACCAAGTTCGCCGACGAATGGATGCCGTGTGCCGCCGGCACGGACGGGGCGCTGGCCATGGCGATGGGGCATGTGATCCTCACGGAGTGCTTCGTGCGACGGCGGGTGCCGTTCTTCGTCGACTACGTCCGCCGGTACACCGACCTGCCGTTCCTGGTCCGGCTCGAGGAGCGCGACGGCAGGCTGGTGCCCGGCAAGAACCTCACCGCCGCCGACCTCGGAGAGGACGTGGAGAACGCGGCGTTCAAGCCGGTGCTGCTCGACGGTGCCACCGACACCGTCGCGGTGCCGCACGGCTCCCTCGGGTTCCGCTACGGCGACGACGGAACCGGAAAATGGAACCTGGACCTGGGCGATCTCGAGCCGGCACTGACCGTCGCGCATCGGGACGAGGGCACGGACGAGACCGCACGCGTCCATCTGCCCGGTTTCGACACCGTCGACGGACACGGCGAGAGCGTCGAACGCGGCGTCCCCGTGCGGCGGGTGGGCGCACACCTGGTGTGCACGGTGTTCGACCTCATGCTGGCCCAGTACGGCGTCGCGCGTCCGGGACTGCCCGGACAGTGGCCGAGCGGGTACGACGACCCGGCCTCGCCGTACACCCCCGCGTGGCAGGAGCCGATCACCGGGGTCTCCGCCGCGCAGGCCGTCCGGATCGCGCGCGAGTTCGCCCGCAACGCGGAGGAATCCGGCGGCCGGTCCATGATCATCATGGGCGCCGGCATCTGCCAGTGGTTCCACGGCGACACCACCTACCGGGCGATTCTCGCCTTGCTGATGCTCACCGGCTCCATGGGCCGCAACGGCGGCGGCTGGGCGCACTACGTGGGTCAGGAGAAGTGCCGTCCGGTCACCGGGTGGGCCGCGATGGCCATGGGAACCGACTGGTCCCGCCCCCCGCGGCAGATGGCAGGAACCTCCTACTGGTACGTCCACACGGACCAGTGGCGCTACGACGGGTACCGCGCCGACGCGCTCGCGAGCCCGCTCGGGCGGGGCAGTTTCCGCGACAAGCACACGATGGACGTGATGGCGTCCGCCGTCGCGATGGGGTGGACTCCGTTCTACCCACAGTTCGATCGCAACACACACGACCTCGCCGACGAGGCGCGAGCGGCAGGCGAGGACATCCCCGCGTACGTCGCCCGGAAACTCGCGAGCGGCGAGGTGAAGCTGTCGGTCACCGACCCGGACAACCCGCGCAACTGGCCGCGGGTGCTGAACGTGTGGCGGTCCAACCTGCTCGGCTCGTCCAGCAAGGGCAACGAATACTTCCTGCGGCACCTGCTCGGGACAGATGCCAACATCCAGGGTGCGCCCACCGGTCCGGGCCAGCGCCCACACGACGTCGAAAGTCCGGACGAGGTGCCCGAAGGCAAGCTCGACCTGCTGATGTCGATCGACTTCCGGATGACGTCGACCACCCTGTTCTCCGACGTGGTGCTGCCCGCCGCGACATGGTACGAGAAGGGAGACCTGTCGAGCACCGACATGCATCCCTACATCCACGCGTTCAGTCCCGCGATCGACCCGCCGTGGGAGACCCGCTCGGACTACGAGGCATTCGGCGCCGTCGCGAAGGTGTTCAGCGCGCTGGCGGCGAAGCACCTCGGCACCCGCACCGACATCGTGCTCGGCACTCTGCAGCACGACACGCCCGGCGCGATGGCGTATCCGTCGGGCACGGAGAACAACTGGCGCGTGACCGGCGAGGTGCCGGTGCCGGGCAGGACCATGGGCCCGCTCGCGGTCGTCGAACGGGACTACGGTGCGATCGCCGACAAGTGGTCGACCCTCGGGCCGCTCGTCGACACCCTCGGCCTGACCACCAAGGGCGTCACGACGCACCCGGTGCAGGAGGTCGCGGAACTCGCCGCGAAGTTCGGTGTGATGAATTCCGGTGCAGGCGAGGGCCGCCCCGCGGTCACCAGCGCCGAACGAATGGCCGACGTCATCCTCGCGCTGTCGGGCACCTCGAACGGCCGGCTCGCGGTCGAGGGCTTCCGCGAACTCGAGAAACGCACCGGCCGCCGGCTCGTGCACCTCGCCGAGGGTAGTGAGGAACGCCGTATCACCTACGCCGACACCCAGTCCCGCCCGGTCCCCGTGATCACCAGCCCGGAATGGTCCGGCAGCGAGACCGGTGGGCGCCGCTACGCCCCGTTCACGGTGAACATCGAGGAACTCAAACCGTTCCACACGCTCACCGGCCGCATGCACTTCTACGTCGATCACGACTGGATCGAGGAACTCGGCGAACAACTCCCGATCTATCGACCGCCGCTGGACATGTCGCGCCTGTTCGGTGAACCGGCCGTCGGCAGCGGCGACGGCGTCGGACTGACCGTGCGGTACCTCACCCCCCACTCGAAGTGGTCGATCCACTCCGAGTACCAGGACAACCTGTTCATGTTGTCGCTCTCACGCGGTGGACCGACCATGTGGATGAGCCCGGCGGACGCGGCGAAGATCTCGGTGCGGGACAACGACTGGGTCGAGGCCGTCAACCGCAACGGCGTCGTGGTGTGCCGCGCAGTCGTCTCGCACCGCATGCCCGAAGGTGTGGTGTACGTCTACCACGCGCAGGAGCGCACCATCGACGTGCCGCTCACCGACACCACCGGTACCCGCGGCGGCATCCACAACTCGATCACGAAGATCCTGATCAAACCCACCCACATGGCAGGCGGCTACGCGCAGACCGCCTTCGCGTTCAACTACCTCGGGCCCACCGGAAATCAACGCGACGAGGTGACGGTCGTACGCCGCCGGTCGCAGGAGGTCACGTACTGATGTCGATGCTCACGACCACGACCGGCGAAGCGAGGCCGGCATGAAGGTGATGGCCCAGATGGCGATGGTGATGAACCTCGACAAGTGCATCGGTTGTCATACCTGCTCGGTCACCTGCAAGCAGGCCTGGACGAACCGTTCCGGCACCGAATACGTGTGGTTCAACAACGTGGAGACCCGGCCCGGCCAGGGATACCCGCGCACCTACGAGGACCAGGAACGCTGGCGGGGCGGATGGATCCGCGACCGCAACGGGCGGCTGCGGCTGCGTGACGGCGGCCGGTGGAACAAGCTGTTCCGGATCTTCTCGAATCCGAAGATGCCGGCGATCGACGACTACTACGAGCCGTGGACCTACGACTACGAGAACCTCACCACCGCGCCGCTCGGCGACCAGATCCCGGTGGCACCGCCTCGCAGTCTGATCAGTGGCAAGCCGATGAAGGTCGAATGGTCGGCGAACTGGGACGACGATCTCGGCGGCTCCCCGGAGATCGTGCCCGACGATCCGGTGCTGAAGAAGATCGGCGAGCAGGTCCGGCTCGAACTCGAACAGACCTTCATGTTCTACCTGCCTCGCATCTGCGAGCACTGCCTGAACCCGTCGTGCGTCTCGTCGTGCCCGTCCGGAGCGATGTACAAGCGCGTCGAGGACGGCATCGTTCTCGTCGACCAGGACCGCTGTCGCGGCTGGCGGATGTGCGTGTCCGGATGTCCTTACAAGAAGGTGTATTTCAACCACAAGACCGGCAAGGCCGAGAAGTGTACGTTCTGCTATCCGCGCGTGGAGGTGGGCCTGCCCACCGTGTGTTCCGAAACCTGCGTGGGTCGGCTGCGCTACATCGGCCTCGTGCTCTACGACGCCGACCGGGTGCTCGAGGCCGCGTCCGTCGAGGACGAGAAGGACCTCTACGACGCACTGCGGCAGGTGCTGCTCGACCCCGCCGACCCGGACGTGATCGCCGGCGCCCGCGCCGAGGGCATCTCCGACGAATGGATAGAGGCCGCCCAGCGGTCACCCGTGTACGCGTTGATCGACACGTACCGGGTCGCGTTGCCCCTGCATCCGGAATACCGCACGATGCCGATGGTCTGGTACGTGCCGCCGCTGTCCCCGGTGGTCGACGCGGTCTCGCGCGACGGTCACGACGGCGAGGACCTGGGCAATCTGTTCGGTGCCCTCGAATCACTGCGTATCCCGATCGAGTATCTGGCGGGACTGTTCACCGCGGGCGACACCGACGCCGTCGAAGCGGTGCTGCACCGGCTCGCCGCGATGCGGTCGTACATGCGCGACATCAACCTGGGCCGGGACACGCGGCCGGAGATCCCCGACGCCGTCGGCATGACCGAGGAGCAGATGTACGAGATGTACCGCCTGCTCGCCCTGGCCAAGTACGACGAGCGGTACGTGATCCCGACCGCCTACGCCGCCGAGGGCCACCGGCTCGAGGAATCCGCCACCGACTGCGCACTGTCGTACGACGGCGGCCCCGGAATGTACGACTCCGGGCCGTTCGGGGAGGCCAGCGGCGGTCCGGTCCCGGTCGCGGTGGAGACCTTCCATGCGCTCCGGCAGCGGCAGACCTCCGAGGGGATGGCGGCGAACGCGTCGAATCCCTCCCGTGTGAACCTGCTCAACTGGGACGGCAAGGGCGTGCCCCAGGGCCTGTTCCCGGCCGGGCATCGAGTCGAGGACCGGGGGAGTGGGCAATGAGGGTGCGGATACGCCGTGGGCGCGACACCGCGACGCGGCAACTGCAGCACCGGCTGATCCGGCAGACCGCCTCGCTGCTGCTGGCATACCCCGACGATCGGCTGCCGTCCCGTCTCGCGACCGTCGACGGTCTTCTCGGGCACGTCACCGGGGCGCCGGCGCAGTTGCTGAGCCGGACGCTCGCCGCCCTGCGCGACGCCGATCCGTTTGCTGCGCAGGCCGACTACGTCGACACCTTCGACATGCGCCGGCGGTCGACGATGTATCTCACGTACTGGACCGGCGGTGACACCCGCAATCGCGGCACAGCGATCCACGCGTTCGCCCAGGCCTACCGGGACGCCGGCGTGGAGCCACCGACGGGGGAGGCGCCCGATCATCTGCCGGTGGTGCTCGAGTTCGCCGCCACCGTCGACCCGGACGCGGGGGAGCGACTGCTCGCCGCGCACCGGGTCCCGATCGACGTGCTCCGAATCGCGCTCGAGGAACGCGATTCCTGCTATGCGGCGACGATCGGGGCGGTGTGCGCGACGTTGCCTCCGGTCGGCGATCAGGAAGTCCACCGCGCCCGGTACCTCGCCGAGGCCGGGCCGCCCGCCGAGGCGATCGGCCTCGAACCGTTCACCCTCACGGTCCCACCGCGCCGCACTGCACCCGCCGCGGAGCAGACCCGAGTCGAAGGAGTCGGCTGACATGTCCGCAGGGGAGATCTTCTGGGACGTCGCGCCGTACGTCACGATCGCCGTGGTCGTCGTGGGTACGTGGTGGCGCTACCGTTACGACAAGTTCGGCTGGACCACACGTTCGTCTCAGCTCTACGAGAGTCGGCTGCTGCGCATCGCCAGCCCGATGTTCCACTTCGGGATCCTCGTGGTGATCCTGGGGCACGTGATCGGTCTGCTCATTCCACAGTCCTGGACCGATGCGGTCGGCCTGAGTCAGCACGCGTATCACGTACAGGCGGTGACGCTGGGCACCATCGCCGGGATCGCCACCCTCGTCGGAATCCTGTTGCTGATCTACCGTCGCCGTAGCCGTGGACCGGTGTTCATGGCGACCACTGCCAACGACAAGCTCATGTATGTCGTCCTCGTCGCCGCGATCGTCGCGGGACTCGCCACGACTCTGATGGGGTCGGGTGTCGTGGGCGAGGAGCACAACTACCGCGAGACCGTCTCGCCGTGGTTCCGATCCATCTGGATCCTGCAGCCGCGCGGCGATCTCATGGTGCAGGCACCCCTGTCGTTCCAGCTGCACGCGCTGATCGCCTTGATCCTGTTCGCGCTGTGGCCGTTCACCCGCCTGGTGCACGCCTTCAGCGCGCCGATCGGATACCTGTTCCGGCCGTACGTGGTCTACCGCAGCCGCGACGTCGCCGCGAAGGGACAGCTCGTCGGGTCGCAGCCGCGCCGCCGCGGGTGGTGACCGGATCGGCCGGAGAGCGCCGCGTGTAGTGTGAGATGTTCCGTCCAGCACACCCACTCGCCTGTAGGACCGTCGAACATCTTCATGGCTGCCACCCGCCGCTCCGCCGCCCCGTCCGTCGCCGTATCCACATCGGCGCCCACCGAGCCCGACGCCGGGGTGCGACGCACCCTCCTGCCCGGAGGTCTGCGCGTCGTCACCGAGCACGTGCCCGGCGTGCGTTCGGCCGCCGTGGGTGTCTGGGTGGGCGTCGGCTCCCGCGACGAGCAGCCCTCCGTCGCCGGTGCGGCCCACTTCCTCGAACACCTGCTGTTCAAGGCCACCCCCACCCGGACGGCGCTCGACATCGCCGAACTCGTCGACGGCGTCGGCGGTGAACTCAACGCGTTCACCTCGAAGGAGCACACCTGCTTCTATGCCCACGTGCTCGACGACGACCTGTCCCTGGCCGTCGACCTTGTCGCCGACGTCGTGCTGCGCGGCCGATGCCGCAGCGCCGACGTCGACCTGGAACGGCAGGTCGTCCTCGAGGAGATCGCGATGCGCGACGACGATCCCGAGGATCTGCTCGGGGACGCCTTCCTCACCGCGCTGTACGGCGACCACCCGATCGGCCGGCCCATCATCGGTTCGGTCGAATCGATCGAGGCGATGACCCGTACCCAGCTGCACTCGTTCCACGTGCGGCGGTACACGCCGGACCGCATGGTCGTCGCCGTCGCCGGCAACGTCGACCACGACCACACCGTCGAACTGGTCCGTCGGGCCTTCGCCGGGCACCTCGACCCCGCCGCGACCGCCGCCCCCCGGCGGGAGGGCAGTCTCCGCCTGCGCACGGCGCCGACGCTGAGCATCACCGACCGCGACGGCGAGCAGGCGCACCTGGCGGTCGGTGTGCGGTCCTTCGGCCGTCACGACCCCCGGCGCTGGGCGCTGTCGGTACTCAACGCCGCCGTCGGCGGCGGCTTGAGCTCACGGCTGTTCCAGGAGATCCGGGAGCAGCGCGGCCTCGCCTACTCGGTGTACTCCGGTGTGGACACCTTCGCCGACACCGGTGCGTTCTCCGTCTACGCCGGGTGCCAGCCCGAGAACCTCGGCGAGGTCGCCGGCCTCGTCCGTGAGGTGCTCACCGACGTCGCCGACAACGGCGTCACCGAGGCCGAGTGCGCCCGTGCCAAGGGCTCGCTGCGCGGTGCGCTGGTCCTCGGTCTCGAGGACACCGGGGCCCGGATGAATCGGATCGGCCGCAGCGAACTGAGCTACGGCACCCACTGGAGCGTCACCGAGACACTCGAGCGGATCTCGTCGGTGAGCGCGACGGAGGTCCGCGAGGTCGCCGCCGAACTGCTGCACCGGCCGTTCGCTGCGGCCGTCGCCGGGCCGTACCGGCGGCCCCGGGACCTGCCCGCCTCGGTGCGCGCCCTCGTCGCGTGACCGCAGCCTGACCACGGGCAGGGACGTCCGGTTGCGTAGGCTGCTGCGGGACGGATCGGACGAGGAAGCGTGGAGAGTGCAGTGAACGCAGCAGCAATCCGGGTCGGTGTGCTCGGCGCCAAGGGCAAGGTCGGACAGGCGATCTGCGCGGCCGTCGAGGCGGCCACCGACCTCGAGCTCGTCGCCGCGGTCGACCGGGACGACAGCCTCGACGACTTCGTCACCTCCCGCGCACAGGTGGTGGTGGACTTCACCCATCCCGACGTGGTCATGGGAAATCTGCAGTTCCTCGTCGAGCACGGCATCCACGCGGTCGTCGGCACCACCGGATTCGACGAGGCACGACTGGGCAGGGTCCGCGACTGGCTGGCCGCGAAACCTGAGGTCGGCGTCCTGATCGCGCCGAACTTCGCGATCGGTGCCGTGCTGTCGATGCGCTTCGCGCAGGCCGCCGCACGGTTCTTCGACTCCGTCGAGGTCATCGAGTTGCACCACCCCAACAAGGCGGACGCGCCCTCCGGCACGGCCTACCGCACCGCGGCGCTCATTGCCGAAGCCCGCGCCGCGGCCGGCGTGGGCCGCAGTCCGGACGCCACGACCACCGAACTCGACGGTGCCCGCGGCGCCGACGTGGCGGGGGTGCGGGTGCACTCCGTGCGCCTGGCCGGCCTCGTCGCCCACCAGGAGGTGCTGCTCGGCACCCAGGGTGAGACCCTGACCATCCGCCACGACTCGACCGACCGCTCCTCCTTCGCGCCCGGCGTGCTGCTCGGCGTGCGCGAGATCGGCAGCCGGCCCGGACTCACCGTCGGCATCGACCCGCTCCTCGACCTGTGAGGCGCGACCTGGTCAAGGTCCTGGCGCCGATCGTCTTCATCGTCCTCGCGCTGGGGTTCTACTTCGTGCTCCTCGGCGGGCGTGGGCTCGAACTGGTGCGCTCGGGCGAGGCTGCGGCCGTCGGGCTCGGCATCGGCGTGCTGCTGCTGCCGTTGGTGGGCGTGTGGATCGTCTACGCCACCCTGCGGGCCGGTCTCCAGCACCAGCACCTGTCCCGCCGGATCCACGAGGAGGGCCTCGAACTCGACGTGAGCGATCTGCCGCGCCGACCCTCGGGGCGGCTCGACCGCGCCGCCGCCGACGCCCTGTTCGAGCAGGTCAAGAAGGAGTGGGAAGCCGACCCGGACAACTGGCGCAACTCGTACCGGCTGGCCCGCGCGTACGACTACGCCGGCGACCGCGGCCGGGCCCGGGAGACCATGCGCCGGGCGGTCGCCCTCGAGAAGCTCGAACGCACCCAGTCCTCCGACTGATCACGCGTCCGTGCGGATCACCCCGGTACCGTCCGGACCCGGCTCGGTCCGCTCTCTGCGACGGCGAGGGCGGGGGCACGGAGACTGGCCGGCGGGCGACGTACCCTGCAGGGTGTGACCGAGGCTCCCGCCGACGGCGAGCGCACGCTGCTCGTCGTCCACCACACCCCGTCCCCGTCGACCCGCGAGTTGCTCGAGGCGGTGCTCGCCGGGGCGCGCGACCCCGACATCGTCGGTGTGCGGGTACGGACGGTGCCCGCGCTCGGCGCGACGGTGCCGGATGTGCTCGCCGCCGACGGCTACGTGTTCGGCACCACCGCGAACTTCGGGTACATGTCGGGGGCGCTGAAGCACTTCTTCGACACCGTCTACTACCCGTGCCTCGACGCGATCGCAGGCCGGCCGTACGGGTTGTGGGTCCACGGCAACAACGACACCGCGGGTGCGGTCGCCTCGGTGCGCAAGCTCGTCACGGGCCTCGCCCTGGCGCAGGTCACGCAGGACCTCGAAGTCACCGGTCCGATCGACGCGCAGGTCCGGGAGCGCTGCTACGAGCTCGGAGCGACCGTCGCGGTGTCCGTGTCGCACGAGGTCTGACCGCACGGACACCGCGCGGCGCCTCAGAGCAGTTTCTCGACGAACTTCGTCAAACCCTTCTCGGCGGTCTCCATCGCCATCTTCTGGGCCTTCTTCACCATGAAGCCGGGCAGCGGAATCTTGGGGTCGATCGTGAGGGTGAAGTCGACCCGGGTGCCGCTCTCGGTGGCCGTCAGCGTGTACGTGCCGTCCTGCTGATGCTGCTGATGGCTCTCGATCAGGGTCCACGACATCGACGCGTCGCCGTTCCAGAAGTAGTCCACGACCTGCTCGTCGTGGATTCCGATGATGGACACGGTCATGCGGACGCGGTGGGGGCGGCCGTCCGGGTGGGTGGTCTCGACGACGACGGTCTTGTGGGGCCCCGACCACTCCGGCAGCCGGTCGACCGCGGCGATTCCCTCCATCACGCGACCCGGGTCGGCCTTGATCTCGAAACTGCTGGAACTGCTGACGGCCATGCGCTCACTTCCTCGGCTTTCGGGTGACGTGCGTCGGCAATGTACCGCACCGCCTCCCGCTCACCCGTCCTCACGCTCGGACGGTTCGGACGTTCCGGACGGACCCCGTCCGGCCTCCTCGTCAGGCCGCCTCGTGGCGCGCTCGTCGGCGCGGCGCTGATATCGCATCTGTTCCCGCAGCGCCCCCTGGACGGCCTGCGACACCCACGAGTTCAGCGACACGCCGTTCTGGGCCGCGGCCTCCTCGGCGCGTGCCTTGATCTGTTCGACGAGCCGCAGGGTCACCCGGCTGATGTCTCCGGTGACGTCCTCGAAAGTCCGGTCGGCGCCGGGGGTTTCGGAGGGCGCGTCCCCGCGCACCTCGAGCACCGCGTCGCTGCCGTCGAGACGGACGGTGACCACCCGGTCGCCGAGTTCGCTCGAGATCTCCGCCGCCATGTCCGACAGCGCCCGCAGCAGCGCCAGGCGGGCGGGTGCGGCGACCGCTGTGGCGAGGGCCGCCGCGGTCCGGCGGGTCTGTTCGTCGCCGAGTTCGGCGGCGGCGGCGAGGGCGTCGGTGATCGTGTCCAGGTACGGATCGAGGTTCATGACATCATTCTGACGTCACTGGTGATGTCAATCAAGGCGTCGACCGGTAGCTCACGTCCGATGACACCCTCGTGCCCGACAGCGCCGTGCCCGACAGCGCCGTGCGCGACGGCGCCGTGCGCGACGGCGCCGTGCCCGACAGCGCTACGGTCGACGGGTTCGACGGGATCGACAATCTGGAGGAGAACCGATGGCGCCCGAGCCAGTCACACTCGAGGTCAGGCTGGTGGCCAAGACCGAGTTCGTCCCGCCCGCCGACGTGCCCTGGGAAACCGACGCCGACGGGGGAGAGGCACTCGCCGAGTTCGCCGGCCGGGCGTGCTACCAGAGCTGGTCCAAGCCGAACCCCCGCACGGCGACCAATGCCGGGTACCTACGCCACCTGCTCACGGTCGGGCACCTGTCCGTGCTCGAGCACGGTTCGGTGAGCTTCTACATCACCGGAATCTCCCGGTCCTGCACCCACGAACTCATCCGGCACCGGCACTTCTCCTATTCCCAGCTGTCCCAGCGGTTCGTCCGCGGCAGCGACGCTCCGGTCGTGGTCCCGCCGGCGGTGGCGGGGGACCCTCGGCTCGAGGAACTGTTCCTCGCCGCCGCCGAGTCCAGCCGGGCCGCGTACATCGAACTGCTCGACGCGCTCGACGAGAAGCTCTCCCATCTGCCCGAGGGGCCGATCCGTGCGAAGCAGGCCCGTGAGGCCGCGCGATCGGTGCTGCCCAACGCCACCGAGACCCGCGTCGTCGTCACCGGCAACTATCGGTCCTGGCGGCACTTCGTGGCCATGCGCGCGACCGAGCACGCCGACGTCGAGATTCGCCGCCTCGCCGTCGAGTGCCTGCGTCAGCTGCAGGACGCCGCGCCGAACATCTTCGGCGACTTCACCATCACTCGTCTGCCCGACGGTTCCGAGGTCGCCGCCGGTGCCTTTGCGACCGACACCTGACCGGCAGGTGTGTGTGGAACAGGCCGGGTCACGCGGTAGCCTTCTGACCATGACCAACGGTGATTCCGCTTCTGCTGTCGAGCTTCCGTTCGGCACCATCGCCACAGCGATGGTGACCCCGTTCACCGCCGACGGCAAGCTCGACGTGGACGCGGGTGTGCGTCTTGCCGCCTATCTGGTCGACGGCGGCTGCGATGCGCTGGTTCTCGCGGGGACCACCGGCGAATCGCCGACCACCACCGAGAACGAGAAGCTCGAGCTGATGCGCGCCGTGCTCGCCGCGGTGGGGGACCGCGCGAAGATCATCGCCGGCGCCGGCAGCAACGACACCGCCCACAGCGTCGAACTCGCCCGCGACGCCGCGCGAGCCGGCGCCCACGGGCTGCTCGTCGTCACCCCGTACTACTCCCGGCCGCCGCAGGCAGGGCTCTACGCCCACTTCACGGCCGTCGCGAACGCCACCGACCTGCCCGTCATGCTCTACGACATCCCGCCGCGCTCGGTCGTGCCGATCGAAACGGAGACGCTGCGCCGGCTCGCCGAGCATCCCCGCATCGTGGCGGTCAAGGACGCCAAGGGCGATCTCAACGCCGGAGCCGAGCTCATCGGCACCACCGACCTGAAGTTCTACTCCGGAGACGACCCGCTCAACCTCCCGTGGCTGTCCGTCGGTGCCGTCGGATTCGTCAGTGTCATCGGACATCTCGTGCCCGGCCGCCTGCGGGAGCTGTACGACGCCTTCCAGGCCGGTGATCTCGTCCGCGCCCGCGCGATCAACCTGAGCCTCATGCCGATCCTGCGTGCCGTCTCCCGCCTCGGGGGGGTGAGCGCGTCGAAGGCGGGCCTGCGGTTGATGGGTCTCGACGTCGGCGAGCCTCGCCTGCCCCAGGTGGCGCCGACCTCCCTGCAGATCGACGCACTGGCCGCAGACCTGCACGCCGCAGGGGTGCTCGCGTGAGCCGCCCGTCGCGCGGCCGGGGCCGCGCCACCCGCAACGCCGGACCGCCCAGCACCCGGCCGGTGCGCCGGACCGTGCAGAACTCGGCCGACACCCAGCGGCCCGATCCGCGCAAGGTCGCGGACATGTCCGTGCGGCTGGGCACCCCGCCGAAGGCACCGCCCAAGGGGCTGCGCGTCGTCGCGCTCGGCGGCATCGGTGAGATCGGCCGCAACATGACGGTCTTCGAGCACCAGGGCAAGCTCCTCGTCATCGACTGCGGCGTGCTCTTCCCCGAGGACCAGCAGCCGGGCGTCGACCTCATCCTGCCGGACTTCCGGCACATCGAGGACCGCATGGACGACGTCGAAGCCGTCGTCCTGACCCACGGGCACGAGGACCACATCGGGGCAGTGCCGTTCCTGTTGCGGCTGCGTCCCGACATCCCGGTCGTCGGTTCGAAATTCACCCTCGCTCTCGTCGCCGCGAAATGCCGCGAGCACCGGCTGCGCCCCAACCTCGTCGAGGTCGTCGAGGGCGACAAGACCACGCACGGGCCGTTCGAGTGCGAGTACTTCGCCGTCAACCACTCGATCCCGGACGCGCTCGCCGTCGCCGTCCGTACCGAGGCCGGCCTCGTGCTGCACACCGGCGACATCAAACTCGACCAGTTGCCGCTCGACGGCCGCCTCACCGACCTCGCCGGATTCTCCCGGCTCGGCGACGAGGGAGTCGACCTGTTCCTCGTCGACTCCACCAACGCCGAGGTCCCCGGCTTCGTGATGCCGGAACGCGAAATCGGCGGCGTGCTGGACAATGTCATCGGTAAGGCCACCCAGCGTGTGATCGTCGCGTCCTTCGCCAGCCACGTGCATCGCATCCAGCAGGTCGTCGACGTCGCCGAGCGGTACAACCGCCGCATCGCCTTCGTGGGGCGGTCGATGGTGCGCAACATGCAGATCGCGCAGGATCTCGGCTACCTGCGGGTGCCGGACGGGCTCGTCGTCGACCTCGACACCGCGGCGACGCTGCCCGACAACCGGCTCGTGCTGATCTCCACCGGCTCCCAGGGTGAACCGCTGTCCGCACTCTCCCGGATGGCGCGGGGCGAGCACCGCCAGATCAACATCCGGGCCGACGACCTCGTCGTCCTGGCGTCCTCGCTGATCCCGGGCAACGAGAACTCGGTGTTCGCGGTCGTCAACGGCCTCGCCAAGCGGGGCGCCACCGTCGTCACTCAGCAGAATGCGAAGGTGCACGTCTCCGGCCACGCCTCAGCGGGCGAGCTGCTGTACCTGTACAACGCGGTGCGCCCGACGAACGCGATGCCGGTGCACGGGGAATGGCGGCACCTGCGGGCCAACGCGAAGCTCGCCGAAGCGACCGGGGTGCCGCGCGAGCGGATCGTGCTGGCCGAGGACGGCGTGGTCGTCGACCTCGTCGACGGGCTCGCCGAGATCGTCGGGCAGGTGCCCGTCGGCCACGTCTACGTCGACGGCCTGTCCGTCGGCGACGTCGGCGAATCCACCCTGTCGGACCGGCTGATCCTCGGGGAGGGCGGCTTCATCTCCATCTCCGTCGCCGTGGACGAGAGCGGTCGCGCCGTGAGCACGCCCGGGGTGTCCGGGCGCGGCTTCTCCGACGACCCGGGAGCGCTGTCCGAGGCCGCGCAGCTCGTGGACAAGGTTCTCAACGAGCTCGCTGCCGAGGGCATCGACGACGCCCATCGCATCGCCCAGGCGATCCGCCGCGTCGTCGGGCGCTGGGTGTCCGACACCTACCGGCGCCGGCCGATGATCGTGCCGACGGTGATCACCGTTCCGGGCCCGGCGTAGCCGTACTCCGCGGCGCCGGACGGTCCGGCCCGTCCGGCGCTACAGTGGGCCGGGTGAGCCTCGCCCGTGACGAACGACACGCACTCGTCCGCACCATGACGCAGACCGGCCCCGACGCCCCCACCCTGTGCGGGGACTGGACCACCCGGGACCTGGCCGCCCATCTCGTGGTCCGCGAACGCCGGATCGACACGATGCCGGGCATCGTCCTGCCGCCCCTGGCCGGGCACACCGAGCGGGTGCGCGCCGGGGCGGCGGACCGGCCGTGGGAGCAGCTGCTCGCCGACATCGAGTCCGGACCGCCCGTCTGGTCGCCGTTGTACCTCGTCGACGGACTCGCCAATGCCGCGGAGATGTTCGTCCACCACGAGGACGTGCGCCGCGCCGCGCCCGGGTGGGAGCCGCGGACGCTCGACGCGTCGACCCAGGACCGCCTGTGGCAGATGGCCCGGCAGATCGGCCGGCGTGGTTACCGCGGCACCGACGTCACGGTCGTGTTCGAGCGCCCCGACGGCACCCGCGCGACGGTCCGGCGGCGCGGTCCGCGGACCGTGATCCTGCGGGGCGAGCCCGCCGAGTTGTTGCTGCACGCCTTCGGCCGTGACGAGGTGCGCGTCGAGACCACCGGGCCGGCCGCCGACGTCGCCGAGGTCGCCGCGTCCGGTCGGGGCGTCTGATCCGTCCCGGCACCCGTGTGACCACCGCGTGCGGCTGATGCCGGTGTTGCGGATGGTTCGGTTGTGGACATTGCGACTAACCTGACGGGTATGGCAGGAAAGTCGGGTGCCCGCGGATCGTCGTCGACGACCTCACGGTCGAGGTCGAGTGCGCGCGGCTCGTCCGGGGCCACGGGTGCGTCGCGCGCGAAGGGCAGCACCCGCAAGCCCGCCACGACCACCCGCCGGCAGCCCGCCGCACGACGCCCGGCCCGCAGCACCGCCACCCCTCGGCGCAAGGCGCCCGCCCGTTCGTCACGCCCGGGCGTCCTGCACACGCTCGGCCGCGGGATCGGCACCGGCTGGACGATGATCGCCCGCGGGGTGGGTGCCACCACCCGCACGGTGGGCAGGGTGACGGAGGTCGAGCACGGCCACCGCCGCGACGGCATCGCCCTCGGGCTCATCGCCGCGAGCGTCGTCGTCGCCGGCAGCGTCTGGTTCGCCGTCGGCGGCCCGCTCGGCGGCTGGATCGAGTCTGCGGTCCGTGCGGTCGTCGGCGGCGCCAGCGCGGTGCTGCCGCTGACCGGTCTCGTGATCGCGGTCGTCCTCATGCGTACCGAGCCACGGCCGGAGATCCGGCCCCGGCTCGTCCTGGGGTCGATGCTCGTCGCCCTTCCTGCGCTCGGCCTGTGGCACATCGCCTCGGGCATGCCCAATGACGGTGCGGGCCGGGCGGGTGGCGCCGGCTTCCTCGGATACCTGGTGGGCGGGCCCCTCACCGACGGCCTGACGGTGTGGTTGTCGGTTCCGTTGCTGCTGATGGCAGCCGGGTTCGGCATCCTGCTGCTCACCGGCACGACGATCCGGGAACTGCCCGGCATGTTCCGCGAGTACTTCGGCCTGCACTACCGAGCCGACGACGAGTACGGCGCATACGACCCGGACCACGCCGACGACTACGACGCCGATCGGGACCCGACTCTGTTCGACGCCGACGGCTACCCGGTCGAGCGGCGGACCAGGGGCCGGCGGCGTACCCCCGTCGAGAACTACCCCACGGACGAATTCGACGGCGACGCCCGCACCGAGGTGCTGCCGGTGTGGGATCCGGAGCCGGCGCCCGCCGCGCCCCCGGCGCCGCAACCCGCACCGGAACCGGCACCCGAGCCGCCCCGCCCCCGCGCCCGGTCCAAAGCGGCCCCCGCGCCGGCCCCGCCGGTCGAGGAGTCCTCCGACGACGGCAAGCTCGAGCCGCTC
The DNA here is from genome assembly GCF_057367935.1 of Rhodococcus sp. NS-SX18. NCBI lineage: Bacteria > Bacillati > Actinomycetota > Actinomycetes > Mycobacteriales > Nocardiaceae > Rhodococcus > Rhodococcus sp. NS-SX18. The sequence goes on from NZ_CM170633.1 coordinate 2,291,805, forward strand.
GTTCCCGACCGGGTGGTGGAGGGCGACTACGCTCTGCCGTCGCTCGGGCTGCTGCTCGAGGGCGATCCGCCCAAGAAGCACAGTTCGGCGAACGACCAGATGATCGAGGCCATCACCGAGGTGCTCGAACAGTTCAAGATCGACGCCGCGGTCACGGGCTTCACCCGCGGCCCCACGGTCACCAGGTACGAGGTGGAACTCGGGCCGGGCGTGAAGGTCGAGAAGATCACCGCGCTCGCCCGCAACATCGCCTATGCCGTGGCCACCGACAACGTCCGCCTGCTCGCGCCGATCCCCGGCAAGTCCGCGGTGGGCATCGAGGTCCCGAACTCGGACCGCGAACTGGTGCGTCTCGCCGACGTGCTCGCCGCTCCGTCGACGCGCAAGGATCACCATCCGCTGGTGATCGGGCTCGGCAAGGACATCGAAGGCGACTTCGTCTGTGCGAACCTGGCCAAGATGCCGCATCTGCTCGTCGCCGGCTCCACCGGCTCCGGCAAGTCGAGTTTCGTCAACTCGATGCTGGTGTCGCTGCTCGTGCGTGCCACCCCGGACGAGGTCCGGATGATCCTCATCGACCCGAAGATGGTCGAGCTCACGCCGTACGAGGGCATCCCGCACCTGATCACGCCCATCATCACCCAGCCGAAGAAGGCGGCCGCCGCCCTCGCGTGGCTGGTGGAGGAGATGGAGCAGCGCTACCAGGACATGCAGGCCAACCGCGTCCGGCACATCGACGACTTCAACACCAAGGTCCGGTCCGGCGAGATCACCGCCCCGCTCGGCAGCGAGCGGGTCTACCGGCCGTACCCGTACATCCTCGCGATCGTCGACGAGCTCGCCGACCTGATGATGACGGCCCCCCGCGACGTCGAGGACGCCATCGTGCGGATCACGCAGAAGGCCCGCGCCGCCGGCATTCATCTGGTGCTCGCCACGCAGCGGCCCTCGGTCGACGTGGTGACCGGCCTGATCAAGACGAACGTGCCGTCGCGGCTCGCGTTCGCCACCTCGTCGCTGACGGACTCCCGCGTCATCCTCGACCAGCCCGGTGCCGAGAAGCTCATCGGCATGGGCGACGGCCTGTTCCTGCCGATGGGTGCCGGCAAGCCGATCCGGATGCAGGGCGCGTTCATCACCGACGAGGAGATCGCGGCCGTCGTCGACTTCGCCAAGAACCAGAAGGAACCGGAGTACACCGAGGGCGTCACCACGGCGAAACCCGGCGAGAAGAAGGATGTCGACCCCGACATCGGTGACGACCTCGACGTGTTCCTGCAGGCGGTCGAGCTGGTGGTGTCGAGCCAGTTCGGGTCGACATCGATGCTGCAGCGCAAGCTGCGGGTCGGGTTCGCGAAGGCGGGGCGCCTGATGGATCTGATGGAGACCCGCGGGGTCGTCGGCCCCAGCGAAGGTTCCAAGGCGCGGGAGGTCCTGGTCAAGCCGGACGAACTCGACGGCCTGCTGCTCTCCATCCGGGGCGGCGGGGACGCGGACGCGCCGGCACCGGCGGAGTAGGAGCAGCACGGTTCGATGCTGCTTCTCGTGTGTGGTTGAATGGACGAAGTGGAGGGGAGTATCCCCTAACTCGCGGCAGTTCCGTCAACACGTGCGACACCGATGTCGTCCCGGGGCTGTCGACCTCGAAGCTGCTCCCCGGAGCCGTGAGTCGAGGTGGGAGAGACCTCCGGTGGTTCGCTGTGCCTACCGGAGGAATGCCTGCAGATGCATGTCACCCCGCTCGTCTGGATCGTCACCATCCTGGTGATCCTGGGACTGTTCGTCTTCGACTTCTACGCTCACGTCCGCAAACCGCACGCGCCCACGCTGCGCGAGTCCGGCTTCTGGTCGGCGGTGTTCATCGGCCTCGCCGTGGTGTTCGGCGTCGTGGTGTTCGCGATCTGGGGACCGACGTACGGCGGCGAGTACTTCGCCGGGTACGTCACCGAGAAGGCTCTCAGTGTCGACAACCTGTTCGTCTTCGTGATCATCATGTCGACCTTCGCGGTGCCACGCGAGTACCAGCAGAAGGTACTCACCATCGGCATCGTCCTGGCACTCGTGATGCGCGGGGCGTTCATCGCAGTCGGGGCGGCGGCCATCAATGCCTACAGCTGGGTGTTCTACCTCTTCGGCGCATTCCTCATCTACACCGCGATCAAGCTGATCCGCGAGCACGGTGAGGAGGTCGAGCACGAGAAGGAGCGGGAGAACCGGATCGTCTCCCTGGTCCGCAAGGTGTACCCGACCACCGACGAGTACCACGGCGACAAGCTGTTCACCCGGATCGACGGCAAGCGCTTTGCCACCCCGATGCTGCTCGCTCTGGCCGCCATCGGCTTCACCGACATCCTGTTCGCGCTCGACTCGATCCCCGCGATCTACGGACTCACCAGCGAGCCGTACCTGGTGTTCACCGCGAATGCATTCGCGCTGATGGGCCTGCGACAGCTGTTCTTCCTCATCGGCGGCCTGCTCGAACGGTTGGTCTACCTGTCCTACGGCCTGTCCGTGATCCTCGGGTTCATCGGTATCAAACTGGTGCTCCACGCGCTGCACGAGAACACGCTGTCGTTCGTCAACGGCGGTGAACACGTCGCGGTGCCGGAGATCTCGACGTGGTTGTCGCTGGGCGTGATCGTCGGTGTGCTCGTGGTGACGACCGTGGCGAGCCTGCTCAAGACGCGCAGCGAGAAGGCCGACCTCACCTGACCTTCCCGCCGGTGATGGGCGTCAGTCGTTGAAGACGCCCATCACCGGGAGCCACTCCGTGATCCGGACCGCGTCGACCAGGCCGTGACGAGCGAAGGGATCCTGCGCCATGACCTCGCGCACCGCCGGCTCGTCCGCAGCCTCGACGACGATCAGCGCGCCCGATCCGTCGGCCCACGGACCGGTCGCCCGCACCGTCCCGGCGTCGACTAGTTCGCCGAGCCAGCCCCGGTGGGCGGGCCGGTGCTCGTCGCGGCCATCGGTGGTGGCTTCGGAGTAGGTGTACTCGACAGCGAACAGCGGCATGGATCCTCGCATTCGTGGTGGTGGGGCGGACGCGGCTCAGAGCGAGAGCAGCATCCGGGTGTTTCCGAGGGTGTTCGGTTTGACGTAGCTCAGGTCCAGGAACTCGGCCACACCGGTGTCGTAGGAACGGCACATCTCCGCGTACACCTCGGCGGTCACGGGAGTGCCGTCGATCTCCGTGAATCCGTGCCGGCCGAAGAACTCGACCTCGAAGGTGAGCACGAACAGGCGCTCCAACTCGAGTTCGCGGGCGACTTCGATCAGGTGGGCGACGACGAGGTGGCCGACTCCACGGCCCTTGACCCGCGGATCCACCGCGACGGTGCGGATCTCACCCAGGTCGGACCACAGCACGTGCAAGGCCCCGCAGCCGACGACGGTGCCCGCTGTCTCGGCCACCCAGAACTCCTGCACGGACTCGTACAGGGTGACGAGATTCTTCTCCAGGAGGATCTTGCCCGCATAGATGTCGACCAGTCGCTTGATCTCCGGAATGTCACCGGTTCGCGCACGTCGCACGACAATGCGGTCGTGGGTCTCCGGGTCCGTCGTCCGCGAATTCATAGTGGTGAACAGTAGCCGGTCGCTCTACCGATATTGTGTCCGTGTGCCGGTCGGATCCCCATGCTCACGTGTCGCCCCGGCGGACCCGGGTCCGCGTCGTCCCGCGGCGCCGTCCGCCGCGGGGAGGCCGGTGTGAGCGCGCCGCATCCCGAGGTGGCCGGGACCGGCGGGGCCGCGGCGGCCCCCGGGCCCCACGCGCCCGCGGCCGCGGAGCCGGTGCCGCTGTGGAACATCGCCAACATCCTCACCATGCTGCGGATCGCTCTGGTGCCGGTGTTCCTGCTGGCGTTGTTCGCCGGCGACGGCCACGATGTCGCGTGGCGCCTCACCGCCACGGCCGTGTTCGCCGTCGCGGCGATCACCGACCGGATCGACGGGCAGCTCGCGCGCAAACACGGGCTCGTGACCGATTTCGGCAAGCTTGCCGATCCGATCGCCGACAAGGCCCTCATCGGCGCCGCCCTCGTGGGCCTGTCGCTGCTCGGTGACCTGTCGTGGTGGGTGACCGGCATCATCGCGGCACGCGAACTCGGCGTCACCGCACTGCGCTTCTTCGTGTTGCGGCACGCGGTGATCCCCGCGAGCCGCGGCGGCAAGGCCAAGACCCTGTTCCAGTCCCTCGCGATCGTGCTGTACCTGCTGCCGCTGCCGGCGGCGGCAGCGCCGTTCGCTGTCGCGCTGATGGGGCTGGCGGTGATCCTCACGGTGGGCACCGGCATCGACTACGTGGTCCAGGCGGTGCGGCTGCGCGCCGGAGTGCACCGCGTCGAGCACCAGCACGGGGAGTGAGGCGGTGCCCGACCCCCTCGTTCCCGGCACCGCGGCCGCGGAACTGGTCGCGGCCCTGGCCGCACAGCGGCAGACGGTGGCCACGGCGGAATCCCTCACGGCCGGGCTGATTGCCGCGACGATCGCCGGGGTACCCGGTGCGAGCGTGGTGCTGCGCGGCGGACTGATCGTCTACGCCACCGACCTCAAGTCCACCCTGGCCGGGGTGGACGCGGGCCGGCTCGCGGTGGACGGGCCGGTCTCCGAGTTCACGGCCGCGGCGTTGGCCGAGGGCGCCGCGGAGCGCTGCGCAGCGACGTGGGGCGTGGGCGTCACCGGCGTGGCCGGGCCGGACCCGCAGGACGGGCATCCGCCGGGCACGCTGTACGTCGGGATCGCCGGACCGGGTGGCACGGTGGTCACCCGGCCGTCGGTGTCCGGTGACCGGTGGGACATCCGGACCGGTGCTACCCGCGCCGCCGTGTCGGGCCTACTCACCCGCGTGCACGCCGCCGCGGGGATGTAGTGTCTTGACACCGCGGTACCGGTGGTAACCGGACCCGTGCGGAGCCGCGCCCGGCAGGGGTTTTCGTGCCCGGGCGGGGAGCCGGGAACCCGGCGACGTGCGTCGTGCGTTGACGGGATGAGCGACGACGGACGAAGGAGGATGGGATGGCGCTGTTGTTGCGTGAGGCAATCGGTGACAGCCTTCGGCGCACCCGCGTTTCGCAGAGCCGCACCCTGCGTGAGGTCTCCAGCAGCGCCCGGGTCAGCCTCGGCTACCTCTCCGAAATCGAACGCGGACGCAAGGAGGCGTCGAGCGAACTGCTCGCCGCGATCTGCGACGCCCTCGACGTGCCCTTGTCCGACGTGCTCTTCGACGTCAGCGAGTCGCTCGCCGATGCGGTTCCGGCCCGCGGCCGGACCCCGGTGGGTGCGGCGGGTCTCGGGGCCGAGCCGGCGCCCCGCGACGCGGAGGCCCTCGCCGCCGAGCACGCGGCACTCGTCGCGCAGGACACGCGGGTGGTGATCCCGCCGCCGGCAGCACGTGCGCTGGCTGCCGCATAACATGGAGGTCGGACCGCGCCGGCCTGGCCGGACGCGGCCGAAAGCGACACACTCCGGGTCACCACCGGGGGGTGGCTCGGGACACACGACGGCCGGGTCTGCGGGGATCCCAGGGCCGTCCGGAAACGGTGCGCGAGGGCCGTGCATCGGGTCGCGTTCGCCGCGGCGTACCAGATGGAGGCAGGATCACACCCATGGCTAATCCGTTCGTCAAGGGTTGGAAGTACCTGATGGCACTGTTCAACTCCAAGATCGATGAGAAGGCCGATCCGAAGGTCCAGATTCAGCAGGCGATCGAGGATGCGCAGCGTCAGCACCAGGCGCTGTCCCAGCAGGCCGCGTCCGTCATCGGCAACCAGCGTCAGCTGGAGATGAAGCTCAACCGTCAGCTGGACGAGGTCGAGAAGCTGAACGCAAGCGCGCGACAGGCCGTGCTCATGGCCGACCAGGCCAACGCCGCCGGAGACACCGAGAAGGCCATCCAGTACACGAACGCCGCGGAGGCCTTCGCGGCCCAGCTCGTCACCGCCGAGCAGTCCGTCGAAGACCTGAAGGTCCTGCACGACCAGTCTCTGCAGGCCGCGGCCCAGGCGAAGAAGGCCGTCGAGCAGAACGCGATGGCGCTGCAGCAGAAAGTGGCCGAGCGCACCAAGCTGCTCAGCCAGCTCGAGCAGGCCAAGATGCAGGAGCGCGTGAGCGAGTCCCTGCGCTCGATGGACTCGACGCTCGCCGCGCCGGGCACCACACCGAGCCTCGACGCGGTCCGCGAGAAGATCGAGCGCCGCTACGCCACCGCGCTCGGGTCGGCCGAACTCGCCCAGAACTCGGTGCACGGCCGGATGCTCGAGGTCCAGCAGGCCACCGTCCAGATGGCCGGCCACAGCCGTCTCGAGCAGATCCGGGCCTCCATGAAGGGCGAGGCGCTGCCCGGTGCCGCGGCGCCCGCGACCCCTGCGGTCAACCCGACCAAGGAACCGCCCTCGGCGGCGGGCAGCGCCGGCTCTCAGTAGCTCCGGCGACGAGGACCGACGGCAGAAACGCGACATCGTCATGAACATTCCCGCACGCGGCCGGACCGGCCAGTTCCCCGGTCCGGCCGCGGCCGCGCTCCGGGACATGACCGGCAACGTGGTCGAGGCGGCACGCCGCTGGAACGACCCCGCAGCCCGGTTGCGCCGCAAGAAGCGTCGCGCCCGCCGCCGGGCCCGCATCTTCGGCACCGCCTCCGGAATGGGTGGCGTCGGCACGGCGACCCTGGTGGCAGCGTCGGCTCCCGACTGGACCATCGTCGCCACCGGCGGCACGACCGCCGCGCTCGTCGTGCCCGCCGCACTCGCATTCCGTACCTTCCGGCGTCTCGACGCCGTGGCGCTGCCGCCGCCGGCGCCCGCCCGCCGGGCGCTGCCGCCGTCGGGTTCCGTGGCGCGAGCCCCGATGGCCCGGCTCGCCAGCGACGAACAGAGTCTTGCCCAGCTGCTGTCGGTGCTGGCCCGCTCCCGCACCGTCGCCGCCGACGACCTCGAGGAGATCGCGTCGGCCGCTCGGGACGCCTCCGCCGCCCTCGAAGCGGTCGCGGTCGACGTGGTCGCGCTCGAAGCCGCGGCCCGTGACAGTGCCGCCGCGCAAGCCCACCTCGGACCGGCCGTCGCGGCCGCCGGGAAGCGGCTCGACACGGGCGTCGACCAGTTCGAGGAACTCGTCGCCGCCGCCGCGCGGCTCGCGGCGGCCCCGGACGGAACCCGCTCGATGGAACTGCTCGACCGTCAACGCGCGGAGCTGATCTCGGCCTCGGATCGACTCGAGGGCTGGGCCCAGTCGTGGCGGGAGATCCAGCAGATCGAGGGCCGCTACCGGTACTGACGCCGCATCGGCGACTCAGTCGTCCAGCCCGCGGGCGACGAGGGCCTCGCCCATCGCCTCGGCAGTCAGCAACGCCCCCACCACGACGGGCACCGCCAGGGCCCGCAGCGAGAAGCCGAGACCGCGCGCCTTGCGTGCCTCGGTGACCTGCGCAACGATCGTGCCGAGCATCGGGACGGCCCGCACGGTCATCACCAGTACCAGGCCCACCCGTTCCGCGTCGATGCCGACCCGGCGGAGCGGACGAAGTCCCGTCACGATCGCGTCGAGCATGTCGCTCACCTGGGTCGTCAGCGTGACAAGCGCGGCCAGGGCCACCGCGACCAGCAGCTGGCCGCACACCACCACCGCCCGCTCCCAGCCGGCGAGCAGCACCTGGAACGCCGCGATCACCACGAGCATCCACAGCAGCGGCCGGAGCTGGCGCAGTGCGGGACGGGGCGGGATCCGTGCCATCAGGTAGAGCCCGAGCACGAGCGCCGCGGCAACCGGCACCTGCCACGGCTGTCGCATCCATACCGTGAGCACCACGATGAGTGCGGCGGTGACGAGCAGCTTCGGCCCCGCCGGTGCCCGGTGCATCGGTGACGACGCACGGTGGTACAGCCCCAGGGTGCTCACGAGACCAGCCTGCGGTAGAAGTCGATCGCCGGGCCCGGCGCATCGTCGGCGACGACGCGGCCGCCGTCGACGACGAGCACCCGATCGAAGCCCGCCAGCAGGTCCAGATGGTGGGTGACCACGACCAGTTGCTGCTCGAGGGCGGCGAAGGTCCGGGCGATCAGCCGGGCGTTGCGCAGGTCCAGCAGTGTCGTCGGCTCGTCCGCCACCAGTACGCGCGGCTCGGTGACCATGATCGCCGCGAGGGCGAGGAGCTGCTTCTGCCCACCGGAGAGCAGGTGACTCGGGTGGTCGTGGTGCCCGGCCAGCCCGAAGTCGGCGAGCACCCGCCGTACCCGTTCCGCGCGCTCGTCCTTGCCGAGTCCGCTGCGGCGCAGGGAGAACGCGACGTCCTCCGAGACGGTGGGCATCACGATCTGATGATCGGGATCGGTGAAGACGAATCCCACGCGCCGGCGCACCTCGCGGGCCTTGCGGGCGGTGTCGAGGCCGTCCACCGTCACCGTGCCGGAGGTCGGGACAACCAGTCCGTTGATCATCCGGGCCAGAGTGGACTTGCCGCTGCCGTTGGCACCGACGATCCCGACGCGCCGCTCGGTGAGGGTCACGTCGATGCCGTCGAGGACGGTGCGCTCCCCGTAGGCGTGCCCCACCTGCCGGAAGCGGATCTCGCTCATGCGGTCGTGTCCGGCGAGACGTCTACTGCGCGGGATCGACGGCCGGGCGCGCCGGTGCGCTCGGGCTCGACAGGGCGGGGTAGGCGCGGTGCACCTGCGCGGCGACGACCGCCGCCACGACGGCCTTGAGCAGGTCACCGGGCAGGAAGGTGGCGTTCGCGCTCAGGGCCGCCCACAGCGTGAGATCGGTGCGCGCGAGCATGCCGGCGATCCCGAACACGTAGAGCACGACGATGCCGCCGAGCACGTTGACGGCGATGCCCGGCAGCACCCGGTAGCGGGGCAGCATGCGCGCCGAGAGCCAGCCGATCACCGCGACGGCGGGCAGCCAGCCGAGCAGGAAGCCGACCGTGGGCCCGGCCAATGCGGTGAGGGTGGTGCGTCCCCCCGCGAGCACCGGCAGCGCCAGGCCCAGCACGATCACCGTGGCCACCGACAGCACGCCCTTGCGGACGCCGAGCAGAGCGCCGGCAAGCATGACGCCCAGCGTCTGCAGCGTGATCGGCACGCCCGACGAGCCCACGGTGATCTGTCCGGGCAGGCCCAGGGCGATGATCAGGGCGGCGAACACGGCGATCTGCGCCAGGTCGCGGGCGGGCGTGCTGCGGGTCGAGGACACGATTCTCAGCCTTCTGACGAGGGGACCGAACCTGTCGAGGGTATGCCGCCGCGGCGTGCTCCTTGTCACCACCCCGCTCCGGGCCGGGCCCCCAACGGTGCCGCCCCGGCCTCGGGGTAACCACCCATCTTTCCCTGATCTCTGTGTTGACCTGGTGTTTTTCGATGCGGTGAGTGTCAGGATCGACCTCGAACGGCAACGAGGCAAGGAGTAGGCGATGTTCTGGAAGATCGTGGGTGTGGTGGCGCTGGTGTGGATCGCTCTCGTGGTGATCGGGGCGCTCGCGGAGCACCTGTTCGGAATTCTCGTGGTGAGTGCGCTGATCTTCGGCGGCTACATGGTGTACAAGGCCGTGAGCGGCAGCAAGGACGATCACATCACCCGCGTGTGAGGTGACGCCGGCTCATCTGCGCAGCAACTGTGCGACCAGCCGGCGTCCCTGCCCGAGCGACACGTCGGGCAGATACGCATGCCCGACGGCGAGTCCGATCCTGGGCAGTGCTGCAGCGTCGGGGAAGACCATGTACATGGGCCGGTGCTGCGGCTGGAACTTCGCCTTGAAGGCGAGCAGGGACCGGAATCCGTAGACCGGCTCGAGGGTGCGGCCCAGCAGATCGAGCAGCGCGTCGAGTGCGCCGCGGTCGAATGCGTCGGCGGCCGGGTCGGTTCCGGCGAGCGGCGCGCCGGACAAGCTGAGGAACTCGAGACCCTCCTCCTGCGCGGACATCGCGGCGGAGGCGATGAGGAATTCCATCGCGGGACGGAATCCGTCCGAGCGGCGGCGCATGAAGTCCAGCGTCAGACCGATCAGGGCGCCGTCCCGGTAGACCGGCAGCCACGAGGTCACCGCGTGCACGCGGTCGTGCGCGTCGATCGCCAGGAGCAGCCGCACCTCGGGGTCGCGCAGCTCCTCGAGCCCGCCGAGGGTGAAACCCATCTCGGGGAGGCCCTTGTCGGCGACCCACTCCTCGGAGATCTCCACGATCTGTTCCGTCACCGCCAGCGGAGCCTCCGTGAACGTCGTCCACCGTGCCTGCACTCCGTCCTTGACGGCGCGGTTGAGCGCGGTGCGCACGTCCTGGAACCTCTTGCCCTTGAAGGCGAGGCCGGGCAGCGCCACCACCGTCTCCTCGGCTACCCGTAGGCAACTCCAGCCGTGGTCCCGGCCGATCGCGGCGGTGCCCTCCCCGACGGAGTAGAAGCACGGGGTCCAGCCGTTGCCGAGACAGTACGTGGCGAACTCGTCGACCGCCCGCTCGAGGTCGGCCGGATCGCCCACGGGATCACCGGTGGTCAGCGCGACACCCGAGTGCACCCGGTAGGCGACGGCGTGCCGGCCGTCGTCGGCGAACCAGTACCGGTTGCCGCTCCACGTGGTCATCCAGGACAGGGAACCACCCCCCGGGTGGTGCAGCAGCGCGCGGACGCGGAGCTCGTCGCGCGGATCGTGCCCGACGGCCGGGACCACGAAGCTGCGCAGCATCAGCAGGCAGAACGTGACCCACACGACGACTCCGGCCCACTCGAACAGCAGCGTGGCGGGCGATGTCAGCGGCAGCACGGGCGGTTCGAACAACTGCAGGTACACCGGCGGGACGAGCCGCCGCGGCGCGTCGCGCAGCAGCGTGCCCATGCCCGGATCGCGGTCGAAGTCGTCGGAGAGAAGAGTTCCCAGCGCAACGTAGGCCACGAGGGCGACGCCTGCGGCGGCCCCGGTGCCCAGCCACACGCGGGGATAGGTGCCACGCGGTGCCCGCACGCCGAACAACCGCCGGGTCGCCAGCAGCAGTACGAGCACCGCGACGAGGGCGAGCAGCGGGGCGAGTTCCGTGGAGACCGAGCTGCTGCGGCGCGCGCCGTGCAGCAGCGAGCGGGTCTCGTCCTGCTCGGTGACCTGCACGATCACGCTCACTGTGGCCACGGCGATCAGTGCGGCATGTCCCCACACCGACAGCAGCCAGGCCGCGCGACGCCCACGGCGCAGACCCTCCGCTCCGACCAGCAGCACCGCCGACGGCATGAGGTTCATCACCAGGGGCCCGATGCCCGACAGGCGCAGCGCCTGCTGCCCCTTGCGGCACTCGTCACGCAACGCCGGGTCCGCGCAGACGTCGACCAGCTCCCGTGCGGTGTAGGGGACCTGGTCGAAAAGCTCGCGCAGCGCGGACAGCGGGCCGATGGCGTGGGGGGAGAACGCCGCGAGGACGGGCCCGAGGACGCTCGCCGCCACGACGAGCGCCACCAGGGTGCGGCGCTCCCGCACCGTGCCGCCGAGTGCCGGACCGCGGGCGGCCCGCCCGAACAGCACCGGACCGAGGAACAGCCCCGTCAGCGCCGCACAGAGGCGGGTGACGTCCTGCAGGTGGCCGGCGAACAGCGCGGTCGTGACGAGGAACGCCAGCAGCAGGGTGCGAATACGGCGACGCCACAGTGTGCCCATCGCCGCGGTGGCCGCGAGCAGGGTGCCCAGGATCCACGGCAGCGGGTCCTCGATCAGGTGACCGTGCAGTGCGAAGCCCCACGAGTTCGGCACGGAAGACGCGAGCAGCGCCACGACGAGCGCGAGCGCGGCCCCTGTGCCCTGCGAGACGATGGCGGCCACCGCGAACCTGCGGGCACCGATCCGGTTCTCGACGGGCACGGCGACCGCAAGAATCGCCGCGGTCGCGAGAACGTACTCGCCGAGACCGGAGGCGAACAGCCCGGAGGTCCACAGCACCCACACGCGGCCCTCGCCGATGCTGCCGGTGCCCAGCGAGATCTGGAGGGCCAGCTCGCGCGACGGGCCGTGCAGCACCGAACCGGCGACGAGTCCGGCCACCCAGATCACCGCGAGCAAGGTCAGGGACACCGGAGCCCGGCGCAGCACCCGGCCGGCACGCGCCGTCATCGAGCGACGAGGCCGAGTCGTCGGCTGAGCCACGGTAACTCCTTCTCCAGTCCGGCCGACCACACCGCGAAGCTGTGTGCGCCGGGCAGCTCCGTCAGGTGGACGTCCATTCCGGCGGCCGCGGCCGCTGTCGTCAGTTGCTCCAGTCCGGAACGATATTCGCGGTCGTCGAGACCGACGACGAAGACACCCGCCGATCCGGGGTACCGGTTGCGGGTCAGCAACTCGGCCGGGTTGTTGCGCGCAAAGGCGGCCGCGTCGCCGCCGAACACCTCCCGGACGGTGCGGTCCCGGTCTCCGATAGTGGGTTCCGCCTGTCCCGACAGGTCGAGGAAGGTCGGGTAGACGTCGGGCCGGGTGGTCGCCAGCTGCAGGGCGCACGTCCCGCCGTAGGAGAAGCCGCCGATCGCCCATCCGGACGGATCGGGGTCGACCTGCAGCTGCCCGCGCACCCAGGCCGGCACGTCGACGGTCAGGTACGTCGCCACGTTGCCGAGATGCGAGTCGACGCACAGCGGGTTGTCGAACTGCCCGCCGGTTCCGTCGGCCAGCACGACGACGGGTGCGAGACCGTCGTGCTCCGCCGCGTAGGCGTCCATGATCTGTGTCAACCGTCCGCCGACGAGCCAGTCCTCGGTGCCACCGGGCTGGCCGGCCAGCAGCACCAGCACGGGCAGCTCGGGTCGCGGGTCGGCGAAGTACGCCGGGGGGAGGTAGATTCGCGCGTCCCGCGCACGGAATCCGGAGACAGCCCCCGGTATCCGTGCGGTCGTCACGGCCCCGGTTTTCGGCAGGTCGCCGGGCGGTGTCCAGTTCTCCGACAGCGGTCGCCGGTCGATCGTCGCTGTCGCCGGGCCCAGGGCCTCGGCGAGCGGCACCGTGCGGTAGTTACTCAGACCCAGGGCCGCACGCACCGTCGGATAGGCGTCGTACACCGCGTTGACCTGACCCGCGGCGGCCACCACCACCGCCACGACGGCCACGACGAGACCGGCCGCGGCCAGCGGTCGCCGGTCCCGGTGCCGGACGACCCACCGGCCGGCGCCGAGCGCGATCGCGAGGACCGCCAGGCCGGACCACACGTACACCGAGCGTGGCAGTCGGTCCGGAAACGGTCGCCACACCTGCTCGACGAGCACGGCCGCCGCGAGCACGAGCACGACCGCGGAAGCGACGGCCACGGGAACCCACACGACGAGCCATCGGCGGCTCCGGCGTGCGAGGAGCACGGTGAAACCGCCGAGGGTGAGGACGACGAACACCACGGCGGCGGCCGTCGTGGTCAATCGCACGTCGAGCGCTGCCTCGACGAGTCCGGACCACGACACGACCTCCAGTATGCGCGAGGCTCCCACCGGCGCACCGGGATCGGCGATAGTGGAGCAATGGAACCGGTACCCGAGGACTGGCAGCGTGCGCTCGTGATCGCCGCGCACCCGGACGACATCGAGTACGGTGCGGCGTCGGCGGTGGCGCGGTGGACCCGCCAGGGCAAGGACGTGCGGTACGTGCTGGCGACCAGCGGTGAGGCCGGCATCGCAGGTCTGCCACCGGCCGAGTGCGGGCCGCTGCGTGAGCAGGAGGAGCGGGCTTCGGCTCGCGTCGTCGGAGTCGAGGTGGTGGAGTTTCTCGGGCACCCCGACGGCCGCCTGGTGGCCGGACCGGAACTGCGTCGCGATCTTGCGGCGGCGATCCGGCGTCACCGTCCGGAGATGGTGGTGACCGGCCATTTCGGGCTCACGTGGTTTCCCGGTGTCCTCAACAGTGCCGATCACCGGGCCCTGGGACTGAGCGTGCTCGACGCGGTCGCCGACGCGGCGAACGAGTGGATCTTCCCGGAGCTGACCGAGCAGGGACTGCCGCCGTGGCCGGGAGTGCGGTGGGTCGCGGTGAGCACGACGTCACCTACTCACGCGGTGGACGTCACCGACACGGTCGAGGCCGGTGTCGCGTCCCTGGCCGAGCATCGTCGCTACCTCGAAGCACTCGCGCCCGACCCCGTGATCGACCAGGCCCGGGCGCAGGTGGAGTCGGCCACCGCGGCGCTGCCCGGCTTCGACCGGGCCGCCGGCTTCGAGCTCTACACGTTCGGGGGCTGAGCAGCGGGCACGAGGACGACTCCGGCGCCGGGTACGGCCTCCACGTCGACGGGCAGCGGGCCGAGCGGCTCGCCGTCCGCGTAGGCGGAGATGCCGGGACATTCGAGCCGGACTCGCCGGGTGCGGCGTACGGTCACCTCGTCCAGCTCGACATGGGTGCCGCGATAGACGGTCGGGAACAGGCGCAGCAGGCGGGTCCTGTTGGCCGAGGTCACGATCACGATGTCGAGGAGGCCGTCGTCGAGACGTGCGTCCGGGGCGATGCGCATGCCGCCCCCGTAGGTCGAGGCGTTGCCCACGGCCACCATCGTCGCCGCCACCTCGAGGTCGTTGTCGTCCAGCGTGATGCGGTACGGGAGCAAGCGCAGATGTGCCAGTTCCGCGACCATCGCGACGTTGTAGCGCAGCCGGCCGCGCGGCCGCCGCATCCGGTTGGCGCGGTCGGTGACCAGTGAGTCGAAGCCGCTGGCGAGCACGGTGCCGAACCAGTAGTCCGGCCGGCCGGCGGCCCGGACCCGGCCGAGATCGATCGTCCGCGTGGACCCGTCGGCGACCACGTCGGCCGCGGCCACCGGATCCGACGGCAGATGCAGGACGCGGGCCAGATCGTTGCCGGTTCCGGCCGGGACGATGCCGAGCGGTATGCCGGTCTGCGCGAGTGCCTGCCAAGCGAGCCAGACGAGCCCGTCCCCGCCGACCGCGACGAGTGCCCCGGTACCGGCGGCCACGGTGTGCCGTACCAGTTCGAGCGAGTGATCCGGGGTGTCGCCCGCGATCTCGGTGACGTGCAGGCCCCGTTCGCGCAACCGGGCCGTGGCAGCTCTCGTCGCGCGCGCGGTACGCGGACCCGCGGCCGGATTCGTCAGGACGGTGACGGATTCGATCACGGCAGCAGCTTTCCAGGGTTGAGGATGCCTCGGGGGTCGATTGCGTCCTTGACCGCACGCAGCAGGCCGGTGCCGAGTGTGCCGATCTCCTCTGCCATCCAGGGCCGGTGGTCCCGGCCCACGGCGTGATGGTGGGTGACCGTTCCGCCGGCCGTCACGATCGCGTCCGTCGCGGCACGCTTGGCTGCCGACCACTGCGTGAGGGGATCGTCCGCCTGTGCGCACACGACGGTGAAGTACAGGGATGCTCCGGTGGGGTAGGTGTGCGAGATGTGACACAGCACCAGCGGTGGGGTGCCCTGGTCCTGCAGTGAAGCGGTGAGCGCGTCGGTCACCGCGGTCCGCAACCGCCCCAGATTGCTCCAGGTGGTGGCGGTTTCGAGGGTCTCGGCGAGTGCCCCCGCCCGCAGCAGCGCGTCGCGCAGGTGCGGTGCGTCGAATCTGCCGTGCTCCCAGGTCCGGGCCGGTTCCTCGCCGAGGTCGGTGCCGCCGGTGGCTGCAAGCAGCGCATCGATCTCGGCGGCGCGGGCCCGCACGTGGTCGGCGGTGCCCTCGACGGTGGTCACGGCCAGGCAGCCGGTAGGGGCGGTCGAACCGATGTGTTCGTGCATCGCGAGGTTGACCGCGGTCTCGGACTCGTCCGACAGACGCAGCACGGTGGGGACGGCGCCGGTCTGCACCAGGGTGCGCAACGCGTCTGCACCCGTGGCGAAGTCCGGGAAGGACCAGGCGCGACGGGCGACCGCGGTGGGGATCGGGTGGATGCGCACGCCGACCTCGGTGACGATGCCGAACAGTCCCTCGGAGCCGAGGAACAACTGCCGCAGGTCCGGCCCGGCGGCCGAGGCCGGGGCGCGGCCTGCCCGCACGGTACCGCTCGGCGTGGCGACGACGAGATGCTCGACCATGTCGTCGAATCGGCCGTAGCCCGCAGACGCCTGGCCGGAGGACCGGGTCACGGCGAATCCGCCGACGGTCGCGTGGCGGAAACTCTGCGGGAAGTGCCCGAGCGAGAAGCCGTGGGCGCCGAGCAGTTCCTCGGCCTGTGGTCCGGTCGCGCCGGCCTGCAGCGTCGCCAGACCGGAGACCGGATCGAGATCGGTGAGCGCGTTCATTCGTCGCAGGTCCACTGCGACGACGGTGTCGAATCCGCCGCGCACCGGGTCCAGTCCGCCGACGACGCTGGTGCCGCCGCCGAACGGAACGACGGCGATCGCCTCGCCGGCGCAGTAGTCGAGTACGGCGAGTACCTCGTCGTGGCTGCCGGGGCGCACCACCGCGTCGGGGGCTTCCTGCGGACCGGGGTCCTGTCGTCGCAGCAGGTCGAGGGTGCTCTTGCCGCCGGCGTGGCGGAGCCGGGCCGCGTCGTCGTCGGCGACCTGCCCGGGACCGACGATGCGTTCGAGGCTGTGGCGGTGCCGGGTGTCCAGCCGGGAGGGGAGGAGCCGCACCGCGGTTTCGGGCAGAGACGGGGCCCGGCGGGTGTCCACGCCGAGGGCCTGTTGCAGCAGGGCGCGGACGCCTTCGCCGAGTTCCTTCCGGCGATCCGCCGTACCCCACGCGTCCCACTCCATCTCGGTGGCAGCGGACGGATGTCGGGGTGTGAAGCTCGCAGTCATGCGTTACAGTGTTACATACAATGTCTATCCGTAACGAAGAATTCCGGTCGTCGGGCGCGCCGGCGACGACCGTCGAGAATCAGATCCTCGACGCCACCCGCTCCTGCCTGCTCGACTTCGGGCTGCGGCGCACCACCCTCGCCGAGGTGGCGCGCCGCGCCGGTGTCAGCCGCCCCACGGTCTATCGCCGCTGGCCCGACACCCGTGCCCTGGTCGCGGACCTGCTCACCCGGGAAATCCGCGCTGTCCTGCCGGATCTCGGCGGCGAGGGACCCGTCCGCCCGCGGATCGTGCGGGCCGTCGTGACGGCCGTCGACGAGATCGGCACGCACCCGCTGTTCGAGAAGATCCTGCGGTCGGATCCGGACCTGCTCATGACGTACATCGTGGATCGGCTCGGCACCAGCCAGCACGCGGTGCTCGAGGTGCTGACCGGTGCGCTCACCCGCGGTCAGCGCGACGGCACCGTCCGCGCCGGGGACGCCCGTACGCTCGCCGCGTTCGTACTGCTCACCGCCCAGTCGGTCGTACAGTCCGCCGGAATGATCGCCGAGGTGGTCGACCGGGAGGCGCTGCTGACCGAGCTGGCGCACGCCGTGGACACCTACCTGGCCCCAGCCGGAGAGGATCGACCGTGACCGGACCTGCCTCCAGCGCCCTCGACGCCGCCCGCAGACGGCGGGAACTCGACGACCTCGCCGCCCACCCCTCCGTCGACGTGCTCGTCGTCGGCGGTGGCGTCACCGGCACGGGCGCCGCCCTCGACGCGGCGGCACGCGGCCTGAGCGTCGTCCTCGTCGAACGTCACGATCTCGCCTTCGGCACGAGCCGGTGGAGCTCGAAGCTCGTCCACGGCGGACTGCGCTACCTCGCCACCGGGAACATCGGCATCGCCCGCGAGAGCGCCGTCGAGCGGGGCATCCTGATGACCCACACGGCGCCGCACCTGGTGCGGGCGATGCCGCAGCTGGTACCGCTGCTGCCGTCGGTGGGCCGCGGCGAGGCTGCACTCGTGCGCACCGGGTTCCTCGCCGGCGACGCCCTGCGCGTCTCCGCGCACACGTCGTCCGCGGTGCTGCCGCGCTCGCGTCGCATCGGCGCGGGACGCGTCGCCGACCTGGTGCCCGCCGTCCGGCGCGACGGGTTGCGCGGGGGACTGCTCGCCTACGACGGCCAGCTCGTCGACGACGCCCGGCTCGTCGTCGCTCTCGCCCGCACCGCCGCCTCGCACGGTGCCCGCATCCTCACCCGCGTCGACGCGCATTCGGTCACCGCCGGCGGTGCCGTCCTGCGTGACACGCTCACCGGCACCGAGATGCGGGTGACGGCCGCTGCCGTGATCAATGCGGCCGGCGTGTGGGCCGGACAGGTGGATCCTTCGATCCGGCTGCGACCCAGCCGCGGCACGCACCTCGTCCTCGACGCCGCCGCCCTCGGCAACCCGACCGCCGCGCTCACCGTGCCGATTCCCGGCGCCACCAACCGATTCGTCTTCGCGCTGCCCGCGCAGTCGGGCCGGATCTACCTGGGTCTGACAGACGAGGCGGCGCCCGGTCCGCTGCCGGACGTCCCGCAGGCCACCGACAGCGAGATCGATTTCCTCCTCGACACCGCCAACACGGCCCTCGCCACGCCCCTGACCCGCAACGACGTCCTCGGGACCTTCGCGGGACTGCGGCCGCTGCTCGACTCGTCTGCACCGGGCACCGAGACCGGGGATGCCACCGCGGACCTGTCACGCCGGCACGCAGTCGTGCGGTCCGAAGCCGGTCCGATCGGCATCGTCGGGGGCAAGCTCACCACCTACCGGCGGATGGCGCAGGACGCCGTCGACGCGGCCGTCGAGACGGCCGGGCTGCGTGCCGGGCCGTGCCGCACCACCCGGCTCGCCCTCGTCGGCGCGGCCCCGCCCGGCGTGCTGCGCACCGTCGCGGCCCCGCCGAACCTGGTGCGGCGCTACGGCACCGAAGCTGCGCGGCTCGCCGTGGGCCCGCATGCACTCGAACCGATCGCCCCCGGACTCGACGTCAGCCGTGCGGAACTCGAGTTCGCGGTCACCCACGAGGGCGCCCTCGATGTCGACGACCTCCTCGACCGCCGCACCCGGATCGGACTCGTACCCGGTGACCGGGCCCGGGCGCTCCCCGCCGCCGGTGACGTGCTGAGCGACGTACCGGACTGACCCCGGCGGCGACCGGTGTGACGCCCGCCGCACTCCCGCCGATCGGGAATCGCAGGTGTGCCCGCGCCCGTTGCCCCTGCCATGGACTTGTTCACACCCGTCACTCTCGGAGATCTCGAGCTCGCCAACCGGGTCGTCATGGCCCCGCTGACCCGGCTGCGGTCCGGACCGTCCGGTGTTCCCGGCGACCTGGTGGTCGAGCACTACCGGCAGCGGGCGAGTGTCGGGCTGATCATCACCGAAGGCACCTACCTGAACCACGAGTCGCAGGCCTTCGTCGGCCAGCCGGGAATCGTCACCGACGCGCAGGTGGCCGGTTGGCGAAGGGTGGCCGAGGCGGTGCACGCCCGCGGCGGCCGCATCGTGATGCAGGTGATGCACGGCGGACGTGTGACCCACCCCGACGTGAACGGCGGACGGCGGGTCGTCGCTCCGAGCGCGATCGCGATCGACGGCGTGGGGCACACCGAGAAGGGCAAGCAGACGTATCCGGTACCGCACGCGCTGAGCGCCGACGAAGCGCGGGGGATCGTCGAGGAGTTCGTCGCCGCGGCGCGCCGGGCGATCGAGGCCGGGCTGGACGGCGTGGAGATCCACAGCGCCAACGGCTACCTGCTGCACGAGTTCCTATCGCCCGCCGCCAATCAGCGCACGGACGAGTACGGCGGCTCTCCGGAGAACCGGGCTCGCTTCGTCGTCGAGGTGGTCACGGCGGTGGCGTCGGCCATCGGCCCCGGCCGGGTCGGACTGCGGATCTCGCCCGAGCACAACATCCAGGATGCCTACGAGACCGATCGCGACGACGTCCTCGCCACCTACGGCGCCCTCCTCGACCGGCTCCGTCCACTGGGCCTGGCATACCTCTCCGTGCTGCACAAGGATCCGGCCGGCGAGCTGGTGCAGGAGCTGCGCCGGCGGTTCGGCGGCAAGCTGATCGGCAACAGCGGCTTCGGCTCGCCGACCACCCGGGACGAAGCGGTGGAGCTGATCGAGGCCGCCCATGCCGACGCCGTGGCCGTGGGCCGGGCGGTCCTCGCGAACCCGGACCTGGTCGAGCGCTGGGCGGGGGAGCACCCGGAGAACCAGCCGCAGCCGTCGTTGTTCTACTCGTCGGGCGCCGAGGGCTACACCGACTACCCCTTCCTGCACGCGGGCTGAACACCGCGGCTCTGCCCGGCTCCGGCAGCCGGGCAGAGCCGGCCGGGTGGCCGCGCGCCTCGTGGTCACCTGCCGCCGACCAGGCCTCCGGCGCCGGGGTGCGTGCGATCCTCCCGCGCCTCGGACGACGTCGGCTCGCGCCTCGATCCGATTCGGAGCATTCGGCTGCGGGGCCTACGTCGGTGCGCGATAGTCTGAGGCGGCAGTCGGGCGGGCGCCCGCGACGGACTCGGGAGTGGACGACACCGTGGGAGAATTGCAGCCCGGTTCCGTGTTCGCCGGGTACCGCATCGAACGCCGCCTCGCGACCGGGGGCATGGGCAGCGTCTACCTGGCGCGGCATCCCAATCTGCCGCGTTTCGTCGCACTGAAGCTGCTCGACCTGTCGGCGACCGCGAACCCCGGCAACCGCAGCCGGTTCCTCCGGGAGGCCGACCACGTGGCGCGGCTCGAGCATCCCAACATCGTCACCGTGTACGACCGCGGCAACGTCGGCGACCAGTTGTGGATTGCGATGCAGTACGTGGACGGCACCGATGCGGTGGGTGCGCTGCGAGAGGGTCCGATGCGTCCGGCGCGCGCCGTGCACATCGTGTCCGAGACCGCTCGGGCACTCGATCACGCGCACGCGCACGGTGTGCTGCACCGCGACGTCAAGCCCGCGAACATCCTGCTCGCCCCGAGTAGTGGCAGTGAACCGGAGCGCGTCCTGCTCGCGGACTTCGGGATCGCCAAGGGTCTCGGCAGCACGGCGGTCACCGAGACCGGCATCCTCGTCGCCAGCCTGCAGTACGCCTCCCCGGAACAGATCGAGGGACGGCCGCCCGGTCCTCGCACCGACGTCTACGCCCTGGGCTGCACGCTCTATCAGCTGCTCACGACCCGGCCCCCCTTCCCGGGAACCGAGGCGGCGCATCTGGTTCACGCACATCTGCACTTGCCCCCGCCGCGTCCCACCGTGGCGAGGCCGGAGCTGCCACCCGCGCTCGACGCGGTGATTGCCCGTGCGATGGCCAAGCGACCCGAGGACCGCTTCCCCACGTGCGGCGCGCTGGCCGCCGCCGCGCGCGCCGCTCTCGACGAGCCGGTCACCGAGCCGACGCGGACGGTCGCCGCCGCATCGACCCCCGCCTCGCTGCATCCCGGGCCCACCGCCGCGTCCGAACCTCCGACGGCGCGTTCCCGGCGGCCGTTGTTCGTGCTGCTGGGCGTGGTGGCGGCTGTCGCGCTGGCCGGGGCACTGACCGGGATTCTGCTCGCCCGCGACGGCTCGCCGGACGCGGACGTACGGGCCGGCGTCTCGGCCACCGGACAGGCCGCCACTCCCGGGCCGGCCACGCCTCCTTCCGCGTCCGCTCCCGCCACGGCGGAGATCACCGACCTCACGACCTCCGCCCTCGCACCGACGACCACCGCCGTGCCGCAGAGCCGGCCGGACCGCATCCCCGTCGCGCAGGCAGGTATCCGGGGCTTCGACGACGACATCGGGCCGCGCTGCAACGCTGCCGACGAGGCGGTCGCGGTGGCGCGCACCTCGGAGTCGCGGGTGCTGGTGTGCCGCAACGGGTTCGACGACCTGTACTACAGGGGTCTACGGCTCAGCGACGGCGCCGACATCGAGCTGGCCGATGCCGTCCCGGATGCCACCGGATTCACGGTCGTCTCGGGACCCGTGCGGTACACGTTCGACCGGAACGAACTGCTGATCATCGAGAACGGAACGGTCACCACCCGCGAACAGGTGCTCCAGTTCTGGTCGGCGTATCCCTGACGGCCGCCCGGGACGACGGGATCGGCCCGGCGCCCGAGGGCGCCCCCGCCGCCGGTGACGCCCTCGGTCGCCCGGGCCGACCCTCCGCCGCTCGCAGAGTGCGAGAACCCGGTGTGGCAGTCTGAATCGATGCGAGTGGCAGTGGTTGCCGGGCCGGACGCCGGGCATGCGATCCCCGCGATAGCCCTGAGCTTGCGGCTGGCCGAGGCGGGCGACGACCCGGTCCTGTTCACCGGCGAGCGGTGGCTGGGCCTGGACCTCGACGGCGTGACCCTCGCGCCGCTCGCCGGCCTGGCGCCGCGTCCGGAGGACGACGACGCCGATGCCGGTGCCCGCATCCATGCCCGCGCCGCGCACATCGCGTCGGAGATGCTGCCCGGGCTCAGCGCCCTGCTGCCCGACCTCGTCGTCTCCGACGTCCTCACCGCCGGCGGCGGCATGGCCGCGGAACGTCTCGGCATCCCCTGGGTGGAGTTGTCGCCCCATCCGCTGTATCTGCCCTCGCGGGGGTTGCCGCCCGTCGGCAGCGGTCTCGCCCCCGGCACCGGCCTGCGCGGCCGGGCGCGGGACGCTGTGCTGCGGGCGGCGACCGCCCGCTCGATCCGGCAGGGGGAGCGCGAACGGGCGCAGGCCCGCGTCGGGATCGGCCTGGCCGCGCGGGACCCGGGGCCGGCAGCCCGGCTCGTCGCCACCCTGCCGGCCCTCGAGGTGCCGCGACCAGACTGGCCCGTGCAGGCGCACGTCGTGGGTCCGCTGTTGTGGGAACCCACCCGCGAGGTCCTGGAGCCGCCCTCCGGTGACGGACCTCTGGTGATGGTGGCGCCGTCCACCGCGGCCACCGGGGTGCCCGGCCTGCTCGACGCCGTGTGCACGGGTCTCGGCGGCTCCGGGATTCGGATCGTCGTCGCGATGCTCGAGCCGCCCGAGCGGACCTGGCCGGACGGGGTCGTGGCGGGGCACGGCCGGCAGGATCTACTGCTCGAGCAGGCCGACGTGGTGGTGTGCGGCGGCGGGCACGGGATGCTCGCCAAGGCGCTGGGTGCCGGGGTGCCCGCGGTGGTGGTGCCGGGCGGCGGCGACCAGTGGGAACTGGCCAATCGGGCCGCCCGGCAGGGCAGCGCGGTCGTCGTGCGGCCGCTCGACCCCGGCGCGCTGCGGGCGGCCGTGGACACCGTGCTGGCCGAGCCGCGCTTCGCCCGGGCGGCGCGCCTGGCCGCCGCGACGGCAGCGCAGGTCGAGGACCCGGTGAAGGTCTGCCGCGGCGTCGTGCGGTCGGCGCGGTGACATGGGCGCGGTGACATGGGCGCGGGGACATGGGCGCGGGGACATCGGCGCGGCGACGGGGGCCGGGGCCGGGGCCGGGGGCGCTGCGCCGGGGCCGGGGCAGGTGCCGGAAGCGACTACCGTGGCACAGGTGCGATTGACCGAATTCCACGAGTGTGTCCGCAACGAGTTCGGGCAGATGCGTGGCGATGCCCTGCTCCGTGACCACGTACTGCTCTCCCTCGGCGGGTGTACCGCGGCCGAGGCCATCGAGGCCGGGCAGGAACCTCGCGAGGTGTGGCGGGCCCTGTGCGACGAATTCGACGTCCCGCCCGCGCGGCGGTGAACCGCACCGTTCCGTTCGAACAATTGTTCGCCTATGCTGGGGCGCGGGTGGTGGAGAAGTAGTCCACAGGCGTCCGATTCATCCACAGATCCGGCCGCTCGCCGGTCGGGACGGCGAACTTGTCGGTGCCGGACTCTAACGTCATCGGCAAGTAAGACGAGACTCGAAAAGGGGACCACGATGGCACCACAGGCACACGATCGCGACAAGGCGCTCGAACTGGCGCTCGCGCAGATCGACAAGAGCTTCGGCAAGGGCTCGGTGATGCGCCTGGGGGAGGAGTCCCGCCAGCCCATCGCCGTGATCCCGACCGGCTCGATCGCACTCGACGTCGCGCTCGGCATCGGTGGCCTCCCGCGCGGACGGGTCGTCGAGATCTACGGCCCGGAATCCTCGGGTAAGACGACGGTCGCGCTGCACGCAGTCGCCAACGCCCAGGCCGCCGGCGGCATCGCCGCCTTCATCGATGCCGAGCACGCTCTCGATCCGGAGTACGCCCGCAAGCTCGGCGTCGACACCGACGCCCTGCTCGTGTCGCAGCCGGATACCGGTGAGCAGGCACTCGAGATCGCGGACATGCTGATCCGTTCCGGCGCACTCGACATCATCGTGGTCGACTCGGTGGCGGCGCTGGTGCCGCGCGCCGAGATCGAGGGCGAGATGGGCGACAGCCACGTCGGCCTGCAGGCCCGGTTGATGAGCCAGGCGCTGCGCAAGATGACCGGCGCGCTCAACAACTCCGGCACCACCGCGATCTTCATCAACCAGCTGCGCGAGAAGATCGGCGTCATGTTCGGCTCGCCCGAAACGACCACCGGCGGTAAGGCTCTGAAGTTCTACGCCTCGGTGCGACTGGACGTGCGGCGCATCGAGACCCTCAAGGACGGCTCCGACGCGGTGGGCAACCGCACCCGCGTCAAGGTCGTCAAGAACAAGGTGTCGCCGCCCTTCAAGCAGGCCGAGTTCGACATCCTCTACGGCCAGGGCATCAGCAAGGAGGGCTCGCTCATCGACATGGGTGTCGAGCAGGGCTTCATCCGCAAGTCCGGCTCCTGGTACACCTACGAGGGCGACCAGCTCGGTCAGGGCAAGGAGAACGCCCGCAAGTTCCTGCTGGAGAACACCGACATCCGGGACGAGATCGAGAAGAAGATCAAGGAGAAGCTCGGTATCGGGGCGGACGTCACCGCCGAGCCCGCCGACGAGCCCGCCGACTTCTGAGTCGGGCATTGGACGGCGACTCCCGTCGCGGTGACCGGCGCGGCGGCGACCGGCCCGGTGGTGGAACGGAGGCACAGGCCAAAGACCTGTGCCTCCGTCTGCTGACCGACCGGGCTCGCAGCCGCGCCGAACTCGCCGCGAAACTCGAACAGAAGGGTTTCGCCGCGGACGTCGCCGAGCGGACCCTCGACCGGTTGACGGAGGTCGGTCTCGTCGACGACGCCGAGTTCGCCCAGCAGTGGGTGCGCTCCCGCCACCTGTACGCCGGGAAGGGCAAACGCGCCCTGGCCCTGGAACTGCGCCGCAAGGGAATCGGGCAGTTCGAGGCCGCGGAGGCGCTCGAGCAGATCGACGGCGACGACGAACGCGCCCGCGCCACCGAACTGGTGCGCAAGAAGCTGCGCACCCAACCTCCGCTGCCCACGGAGGGCGACCGGCGCGAGATCGCCGCGGAGCGGGACAGGGTAGTGCGACGGCTGGTCGGCATGCTCGCCCGCCGGGGGTACCCGCAGGGCCTGGCCTTCGAGGTGGTGCGCAACGAACTCGCCGGGCACGATCCCGGGCCCGGCGAGTTCGCCACCGACTGACGCGTTACCGGCGCTTGTCGTGCTCGCCGGTGATGTCCACCCCGGGCACGGTCATGCCGGACAGGACGTTGTCGGGCGCGTTCTCGTCGGCCTCCGGCATGGCGGCCCGGTTCTTGCGCCCGGTCCGCAGGCGACGCTCGAGCCGGGTCGCGAGGACCGTCAACGCGCCGTTGAGCACGATCATGATCGCGGCCACCACGAGCAGCGACGGCAGGTAGTTGCCGAAGAACGCGCCGAGCTGCTGACCGGACCGCACGACTTCGACGTAGCCGATGAGATAACCGAGTGCGGAGTCCTTCAGGGCCACCACCATCTGCGAGACGATCGCCGGCAGCATCGCGGTGACGGCCTGCGGTAGCAGGATCAGACGCATGATCTGGCTCTTGCGCATGCCCAGCGCCGCGGCGGCCTCGGTCTGCCCGCGGGGCAGGGACCGGATGCCGGCACGCACGATCTCGGCGATCACCGAGCCGTTGTAGAGGGTCAGACCGGTGACCACCGCAGCCAGTGCCAGATACTTCGACTGGAAGACCTGGTACTCGGCGAACAGCTGGTAGGCGAAGATCATCAGGATCAGCACCGGGATGGCCCGGAACAGTTCGACGACGAACCCGCACACCGCGCGCACGGGCCGGTGATCGGAGAGCCGGCCGATCCCCAGTGCGGCCCCGAGGACCAGGGCGAGCACGATCGATATCGCCGCGGCGACGAGGGTGCCGCGGATGCCGGGGATCAGGTACGTGGTCCACGAACTCGATTCGAGGAACGGGTCCCACTTCTCGCTGGTGAGCTGCCCCTTCTCGTCGAGAGCCCGGTAGACGAAGTAGCCGACGGCGACGAGCAGCACGGCAACCGCCGCCGAGGCGATGTGGTAGAGGGTTCGCGCCCGGGGACCGGGAGCGTCGTAGAGGACGGTTGCGCGGCCGGTGCTCACCGGGACACCTCGAATCGCGTGCTCAGCCAGCCGAACAGCAGGCCCGTGGGCAGGGTCAGGATCACGAAGCCGAGGGCGAAGATACCGCCGATGAGGAAGATCTGCGCCTCGTTCTCGATCATGGTCTTCATCAGCAGGGAGGCCTCCGAGACGCCGATGACGGACGCGATCGTCGAATTCTTGGTCAAGGCAATCAGCACGCTACCGAGAGGGGCGATCACCGCACGAAACGCCTGGGGCAACACGATCAGGCGCAGATTCTGGCCGAAGGTCAACCCGAGGGAACGGCCCGCCTCGGCCTGCCCCACGTTCACGGTATTGATGCCCGAGCGCAGCGACTCGCAGACGAACGCCGCGGTGTACACGCTCAATCCCAGCACGGCGAGCCGGAAATTGTTGTCCACCAGGAAGGTCGGCGACGACTGCGGCGCCAGGCTGATGCCGAGCGTCTGCGACAAACCGAAGAGACAGAAGATGATGATCAGCGTCAGGGGGGTGTTGCGGAAGATCCCCACGTACACGGTGCCGACCGCCCGCGCCACCGGCACGGGGGACACGCGCATCCCGGCGAGGATCGTTCCGAGGATCAGCGCGCCGATCGCCGAGAGCACCGTCAACTGCACGGTGGTCCAGAAGGCGTCGATCAACTCGTCGCCGTACTTGCTCAACAGATCCACAGGTCAACTCCACCGATCGGGGACTGGGATCCGGCCGGCCCGCGACGAGTCGTCGCACGGGCCGGCCGGACGGCATGGGACGGTCAGTAGCGGTCGACCTGCGGCGGCTCCGGCAACGGGTAGCCGGACGGACCGACCGTGGACTCGAGGGCCGCCTGCCAGGCACCGCTCGCGATCATCTCTTCGATCGCGTCGTTGAGCTGATTGCGGGACTCGGTGTCACCCTTGGCCAGGCCGATGCCGTAGCGCTCCTCCGTGAACGGCTCGCCCACGACCTTCAGCTGGCCCGGGTACTGAGCCGCGTAACCGGCGAGGATGATGTCGTCGGTGGTCACGGCGTCGACCGCGCCGTTGCGCAGCGCCTCCACGCAAGCGGAGTACGTGTCGAACTCCTGCAGCTGCACATCCTGCGCGTAGGTGTCCTTGACGTTCTGTGCGGGCGTGGAACCGGCCACCGAGCACAGCCGCTTACCACCGCTGAGCGACTCCGGTCCGGTGATGTCGGTGTTGTCGGCCCGCACGAGCAGCGACTGGCCCGCGATGAAGTACGGCCCGGCGAAGTCGACCTTCTCCTTGCGCGCGTCGGTGATCGAGTAGGTGGCGACGATGTAGTCGACCTCACCGTTCTCGATGAGGGTCTCGCGCTGCGGCGACGGAGCCTCCTTGAACTCGATGTTCTCCGGCGCCACCCCCAGCTGCTGCCCGACGTACTTCGCGACCTCGACATCGAATCCGCTGAAGGTGCCGTCGGGGTTGCGCAACCCGAGTCCGGGCTGGTCGAACTTGATGCCGACGACGAGGGAGCCGCTCTCGGCGGACTGCGACACACTGCGCTGCTCGTCTCCGCCACACGCGGTGGCGAGCACAGCGACGGCTACAGCGCCGATGCCCAGGCGAACCGAGCGGGTGATTCTCATCGAGTACCTCCGTGTTGTGGGTGGTGCCGCCCCGGATCGGGTGCGGCGGCGACGCCGGGTCAGTGACTGAGGATCTTGCCGAGGAAATCCTGGGCGCGGGCGGACTTGGGTGCGGTGAAGAACGTGTCGGGATCGGTGTCCTCGACGATCTGCCCGTCCGCCATGAACAGCACGCGGTTGCCGGCCTTGCGGGCGAAACCCATCTCGTGGGTGACGACGAGCATCGTCATGCCCTCCCGGGCCAGCGACGTCATGACGTCGAGCACCTCCTGGACCATCTCGGGATCCAGCGCCGACGTCGGTTCGTCGAACAGCATGACCTTCGGGCTCATCGCCAGGGCCCGCGCGATCGCGACGCGCTGCTGCTGCCCGCCCGAGAGCTGGGCGGGATACTTCTCCGCCTGGTTG
The DNA here is from genome assembly GCF_057367935.1 of Rhodococcus sp. NS-SX18. Lineage (NCBI taxonomy): Bacteria > Bacillati > Actinomycetota > Actinomycetes > Mycobacteriales > Nocardiaceae > Rhodococcus > Rhodococcus sp. NS-SX18. The sequence goes on from NZ_CM170633.1 coordinate 2,319,959, forward strand.
GCGATGCCGACACGGTCGAGAAGCTGCAGGGCCTGCTCCTTGGCATCGTTCTTGCCCTTGCGTCGCACCTTCACGGGGGCGAGCATGACGTTCTCGAGGATCGTCTTGTGCGCGAACAGGTTGAACGACTGGAACACCATGCCCACGTCGGCTCGCAGCGCCGCGAGCGCCTTGCCTTCCGCGGGAAGTACCTTCCCGTCCACCCGGATCTCGCCCGAGTCGATCGGCTCGAGCCGGTTGATGGTCCGGCACAGGGTGGACTTGCCCGACCCGGACGGCCCGACCACGATCACGACCTGCCCCGCAGGTACCTCCAGATTGATGTCCTGCAGCACGTGCAGGGCTCCGAAGTGCTTCTGCACCTCCGACATCGAGATCATCGGGGGTGCGCCGCCCGCCGAGCCGGAGGGCTTCTCGGATTCGACCGCCGCTGGTGTCATGGACAGAACCCTATGCTGCCCGTGCCGCCGTGCAGCAACTTTCGGAAGCCGAGTTCGGACTGCGTAATGGAAAATTTACGGTCGGCGCCGAAAGACCGGAGCCGGTTCGCCCCGCGGCGACCGGCGATGGACTAACTTGTTTCCCTTGGCGTTGTTTCCCTCGGCCCATTTCGGGCCCGGCCCGGCCCGTGAGCTAGGCTGAGACGTGTCATCGATCGACCGTGAACCCAGCGCCCCGGCCGCCCTCGACGCGACCGTCGAGGCCGGCGCCCGCACCTACGAGGTGCGCACCTATGGCTGCCAGATGAACGTGCACGACTCCGAGCGCCTGTCCGGCTTGCTCGAGGACTCCGGATTCGTCAAGGCCGGGCCGGGTGCGGCCGCCGACCTCGTGGTCTTCAACACCTGCGCGGTACGTGAGAATGCCGACAACAAGCTCTACGGCAACCTGAGCCATCTGCGGCCGGTCAAGGACGCCAATCCGAACATGCAGATCGCCGTCGGCGGGTGCCTCGCCCAGAAGGACCGCGAGGTCGTCGTGAAGAGGGCGCCGTGGGTCGACGTCGTGTTCGGCACGCACAACATCGGCAGTCTGCCGGCACTGCTCGACCGTGCCCGGCACAACCGCCGCGCCGAAGTGGAGATCCTCGAATCCCTCGAGGCGTTCCCCTCGACCCTGCCCGCCCGACGCGAGTCCAGCTACGCCGGGTGGGTGTCGATCTCCGTCGGCTGCAACAACACCTGCACCTTCTGCATCGTCCCGTCGCTGCGTGGCAAGGAGGTGGACCGCCGGCCCGGTGACATCCTCGCCGAGGTCCGTGCGCTCGTCGACGAAGGTGTGCTCGAGGTGACTCTGCTCGGGCAGAACGTCAACTCCTACGGCCGCTCGTTCGCGGACCCCGAACAGCCCCGTGACCGCGGCGCGTTCGCCGCGCTGCTGCGCGCGTGCGGCGACATCGAGGGCCTCGAACGGGTCCGGTTCACCTCCCCGCACCCCGCGGAGTTCACCGACGACGTCATCGAGGCGATGGCCGAGACCCCCAACGTGTGCCCGCAGCTGCACATGCCGCTGCAGTCGGGTTCGGACCGCGTCCTGCGCGCAATGCGACGGTCGTACCGCAAGGAGCGGTTCCTCGGGATCATCGAGAAGGTGCGTGCGGCCATGCCGCACGCGGCGATCACCACCGACATCATCGTCGGATTCCCCGGCGAGACCGAGGACGACTTCCAGGAAACCCTCGACGTCGTCGAGAAGGCCCGATTCACCAGCGCCTTCACGTTCCAGTACTCCAAGCGCCCCGGCACCCCCGCCGCGGAGATGGACGGCCAGCTGCCCAAGGCCGTGGTCCAGGAACGGTACGAACGGCTCATCGCTCTGCAGGAGCGGATCGCCCTCGAGGGAAACCGCGCACTCGTGGGTACGGAGGTCGAACTGCTCGTCGCCGCCGGGGAAGGCCGCAAGGACGCCGAGACCGCCCGCATGAGCGGTCGCGCCCGTGACGGCCGGCTCGTACACTTCCGGCCCGCGGGGAACGTCGACCGTGCGGTCCGCCCCGGGGACATCGTCACCGTCGTCGTCAGCGACGCGGCTCCCCATCATCTCGTCGCGGACACCCCGATCCTGACCCACCGGCGCACCCGCGCGGGCGACCGGTTCGAGCAGGGCCGCACACCCAAGACACCGCCCATCGGTGTCGGGCTCGGCCTCCCGCAGATCGGTGCGCCCGAACCGCTGCCGGCCCCGACGGGATGCGGCGCATGACGGCGGGCGGCCCCGACGAGGGTAGAACCCCCGGCGACGGCGCCGGGAACGACGGAAGGGATCCGATGGACGAAGTCCGTGCCGACCTCGAAGCGGCCGAACGCAAGATCGCCGGTGAGATCGACCCGGGCGCCCGGGCGCTCGTCGTCGCGGTCGCGGTGCTCGTGCTGCTCGGCTCGTTCAGCCTGCCCCACGCCGGGGCAGCGAACGCGTGGGAGGTGCTGTCCTTCGCCCCCGATGCGACCGCCGAGTCCATCGCCCTGCCGTCCCGCATCTTCGTGTGGCTCGCCCTGGTCTTCGGCGCGATCTTCGCCATCCTGGCGCTCGTCACCCGCCGATGGGTGCTGGCGTGGCTGGCGCTGGCCGGCTCCGCGGTGTCGATCGTGTTCGGCATGCTCTCGATCTGGACGAGGCAGACCCTGCCCGTCGGCGACCAGGGAGCAGGACCGGGCATCGGGCTGATCCTGGGCTGGTTCGCCCTCATGGTGCTCACCTTCCACTGGGCGAAGGTGGTGTGGACGCGCACTTCGCTCCAGCTCGCCGCCGAGGCGGAACTGCGTGACGCGGCGGCCCGGCAGGAGAACAAGGGCCTGCTCGACGACTGACCGTCCCCCGGCATCCGACGGTGCCCCGGCTCGAACGAGCCGGGGCACCGTCGTGTCCGGGGTTCAGTCGTGTCCGGGGTTCACCGCTCCCCGACGGCGCCCTCCGCGGCGTCGGCCCATTCCCGCCACTGCTGCGCCTGCGCGAGCGCGCTCTCGGCGTCCTTCGGGCGGCCCGCCGCGGTGGCCTTGGCCGCCTGCTCCTCGAACTGGCGCACACGCTCCCGGAACTGGGCGGCCCGGGCCAGTGCCTCCGGGTCGGTACGCCGCCACTCGGACTCGGCGGCCTCGCGGACCCGCTTCTCGATCGCCCGCAGCCGGCCCTCGAGGTCGTGCATGCGTTCCCGCGGGACCTTGCCGATCTCCTCCCACCGGTCCTGCAGTTCGCGAAGCCGGGCCCGGGCGGCGTCGATGTCCGCCGACGGATCGATCGACGCCGCCGACTGCAGCAGCGCCTCCTTCGCCCGTGCGTTCTCCTCGAACTCGGCGTCCCGCTCCGAGGCGGCGGCGTTGCGGGCGGCGAAGAACACGTCCTGGGCGCCCTTGAACCGCTTCCACAGCTGATCGTCGGCCTCGCGCGGGGCGCGGCCGGCCGCCTTCCACTCCGCCAGCAGTTCACGGAAGGCGGCCGCCGTCGCGCCCCAGTCCGTCGAGTCCTGCAGTTCCTCGGCCCGCGCCACGAGTTCCTCCTTGCGGGTCCGGGCCGCGGCACGCTCACGGTCCAGTTCGGCGAAGTGCGCGCCCCGCCGGCGGTTGAACGCCTCCCGGGCCTTCGAATAGCGCCGCCACAGGGCGTCGTCGACCTTGCGGTCCACGCCGCGGATCGTCTTCCACTCCTCGAGGATTTCGCGCAACCGGTCACCGGCGGCCTTCCACTGCGTCGACTCGGCGCCGATCTGCTCGGCCTCCGCCGCGAGCGCCTCCTTACGGGCGGTGGCCGCTGCCCGCTGGTGCTCCTTCTCCTGCTTCGCGGCGACGGCCGCCTTCTCGGAGTCCGCCACGATCGCCGCAAGCCGTGCGGCGAGGGTGTCGAGGTCACCGATCACGGCGGCGGTGGGAAGGGACTCGGCGAGCGACTGGGCGGCCGCCCGGGTCTTCTTCGCATCGCCGGTGCCCGAACTCAGACGCGACTCGAGGATCGCCACCTCGGTCGCAAGGTCGTCGTACCGGCGGCCGAAGTGAGCCAGACCTTCGGCGGCATCGCCCGCCTGCCAGGACCCGATGCACCGCTCGCCCCCGGCGGTCTTCACCCACGCCGTGCCGTCCTCGTCGACGCGGCCCCACCGGCTCGGATCGCTGGCCGGAACGGTGGGCTGCGGGTGGGGATGAGCGGCCGGGTGTGGTTTGGGAGCGGAGGTCTCGGCGGCCGGCCGCTGCCGACCCGGTTTGGGGGCGCCCGGCTTCGGAGCGCGGGATTCCTGGGTTGCGTTCGGGTCGGTCATCGGTCCTCATCTCTGCCGCGCGGCACGGCTGCCTGGTCGCACTGGTTCGCGTGGTCGGGCCGCGGAGGTCGCTCCGAGACCACGCCCGCCCACTATTGAAACAGGTCGCACGGCCGCGAGGCGGCGGGTCGGGTCGACTACGGTGGCCCGTGTGTTGATCGCCGCGGCGTTCGTGCCGTCCCCACCCCTGCTCGTTCCCGAGCTGACCGGCTCCGCGGCCACCGAGACCGCCGACCTGCGCGCCGCCGTGCTCGCCGTCGGGGCGGAACTGCGTGCCGCCGCGCGGTGGGTCGTCGTCGGTGCGGGCACGGACGCGTCGGACGTTCCGGACACGGCCGTCGGAACGTTCCGTGGCTTCGGCGTCGACCTGGTCGTCGCGCTCGGGCCGGCGGCCACGGGGACCCCCGATCCGCAGCTGCCGTTGCCGGCGCTCATCGCAGGCTGGCTGCGCGACCGGACGGCGCCGGTCGTGCGCGCCACCACGCACGTCGTGCCGGCCGGGACGAGCCCGCAGGACTGCGCCCGGCTCGGGCGACGGCTGCGCAGCACCCTGGACGCGGACCGCACCCCGACGGCGCTGCTCGTGGTGGCCGACGGCCCCGCCACGCTCACCGCGAAGGCCCCCGGCGCCTACCATCCGGAGGCGCAGAACCTGGACGAGGCGCTCGGCGTCGCCCTGGCGGTCGGCGACGTCGCCGCCCTCGCCGCGCTCGACCCGGCACTGTGCGCCGAGACGGTCTGCGACGGCCGCGCGGCCTGGCAGGTGCTGGCCGCCGTGTTCGGTCCCGACGGACCGGCGTCGGCCGCCACGACCCACTGCAGCGCACCGTACGGGGTCGGATACCACGTGGGGATGTGGCGGCCGTGAGCGCCTACTCCATCCGCCCGGTCGCCGTCGTCGGCCCGACGGCCACCGGAAAGTCCGACCTGGGCCTGGATCTCGCCGAGGAACTCGGCGGGGAGATCGTTAACATCGACGCCATGCAGCAGTACCGCGGCATGGACATCGGCACCGCCAAGCTGGCCGTCGGCGAGCGTCGCGGCATCGCCCATCATCAGCTCGACGTCCTCGATGTCACCGAGACCGCCACGGTCGCCCGGTACCAGCAGGCCGCGACCGCCGACGTCGAGGCGATCCGGGCGCGGGGCGCCGTGCCGATCATCGTCGGCGGCTCGATGATGTACGTCCAGGCGCTCCTGGACGAGTGGCAGTTCCCCGCCACGGATCCGCAGGTCCGGGCCAAGTGGGAGGCGCTGCTCGCCGACGAGGGGGTGGGCGCGGTGCACGACGCGCTGCGCCGGGCCGACCCGGTGGCCGCGGCGACGATTCTGCCCACCGACGGCCGCCGCATGGTTCGCGCACTCGAGGTGGTCGAGCTCACCGGGGCGCCGTTCGCGGCGTCGCAGCCGCAGATCGGCGAACCCCGATGGGGGACGGTCGTGATCGGGGTGGACCGGGACACCGTGGCGCTCGACGACCGGATCGCGCGGCGCACGGACCGGATGTTCGAGCAGGGACTGGTCGACGAGGTCGCGGCCCTGTGCGACCAGGGGCTGCGCGAGGGTGTCACGGCCCGCCGGGCGATCGGGTACGCGCAGGTGCTCGAGTACCTGGCCGGGGACTGCGACCTCGCACACGCGCGAGAACGCACCTTCATCGGGACCCGGCGCTATGTGCGCCGGCAGCGCTCGTGGTTCCGCCGGGACCCGCGGGTGCACTGGATCGACGGCGCGGATCCCGGGCTGCGGGACGTGGCGCTTCGAGTTCTCGCCGGGGCGGACCGTCGATAAGGTGGCGGGCATGGACTTCAGCAAGGGCCACGGCACCGAGAACGATTTCGTGATCCTTCCCGATCCGGAGGTGCGGATCTCCCTCGAGCCGAAGCGGGTGGCGGCGTTGTGCGACCGTCGTCGCGGTCTCGGCGCCGACGGCGTCCTGCGCGTCGCGCGGGCGGGGGCGCTGGTCGACGCCGGGGTCCTGCCCGCGCTGCCGGAGGGGACGGCCGCCGACGACTGGTTCATGGACTATCGCAACGCCGACGGGTCGATCGCGGAGATGTGCGGCAACGGAGTGCGGGTGTTCGCCCACTTCGTCACGGCCGGCGGGTTGGAATCCCGCGACGCGTTCGTCGTCGGCAGTCGCGCCGGCGGCAAGCCGGTGCAGGTGCACAGCGCCGACGCGACGCACGGCGAGGTCACCGTCGACATGGGCGTGGTGCGCGAGCTGGGCGAGTCGACCGCCACCATCGAGGGCCGGGTGTACCGCGGTCTGGGCATCGACGTCGGGAACCCCCATCTGGCCTGCGTCGATCCGCACCTGACCGCGGCGACCCTGGCGGCCCTGGACCTGTCCGGTCCGGGTTTCGACCCCGGTTTCTTTCCCCAGGGCGTCAACATCGAGTTCCTCACGCCGATCGCCGCGGGCGCGGTGGACATGCGGGTGTACGAGCGGGGCGTGGGGGAGACCCGGTCCTGCGGCACCGGCACGGTCGCGGCCGCCGCAGCGGCGTTGCGCTTCGACGGTGCCGACTCCGGAACCGTCCGGGTGCACGTCCCCGGTGGGGCGGTGCAGGTGCGCATCGAGGACGGCCGGGCCGCGCTGCGCGGCCCCTCGGTGCTGGTCGCATCGGGCACGATCGGCGACCACTGGTGGGACGGTCTGGGCTGACTGTCACTGCGACACCGCGACGTCGCCGGGTTTCGCCCTGCGCGGACACCCGGAAAGTCGCATGCGTCGGCGCGCCCGAAGTGGGACGATGGTCGTGTATGACGAACACACCACGAAACGAATCGGCCACCGACGACACGGACCGTGTCCCCGGCTGGGCCGCCGCCGACCCGTCGGTCGGCGAGATGCAACTCGAGGACCGCAGCGCCCTGCGCCGCGTCGCCGGGTTGTCCACCGAACTCGAGGACATCACCGAGGTCGAATACCGGCAGCTGCGCCTCGAGCGGGTCGTGCTCGTCGGGGTCTGGACCGGAGGCACCGCGGTCCAGGCCGAGGCGAGTCTCGCCGAGCTCGCCGCCCTGGCCGAGACCGCCGGTTCCCAGGTGCTCGAGGGCCTGATCCAGCGCCGGGACCGTCCCGACGCCGCGACCTACATCGGTTCCGGCAAGGCCGAGGAACTGCGCCAGGTGGTTCTGGCGACCGGCGCCGACACCGTCATCTGCGACGGCGAGCTCACCCCCGCGCAGCTGACCGCCCTGGAGAAGATCGTCAAGGTCAAGGTCATCGACCGCACCGCGCTGATCCTCGACATCTTCGCCCAGCATGCGACCTCCCGCGAGGGCAAGGCACAGGTGTCGCTCGCGCAGATGGAGTACATGCTGCCGCGGCTGCGCGGGTGGGGCGAATCGATGTCGCGGCAGGCCGGCGGCCGTGCCGGCAGCAACGGGGGCGTGGGTCTGCGTGGTCCCGGTGAGACGAAGATCGAGACGGACCGTCGCCGTATCCGCGAGCGGATGGCCAAGCTGCGCCGCGAGATCAAGGCGATGAAGTCCGTTCGGGACACCAAGCGCACCCGGCGGATGCGCAACCGCATTCCTTCGGTCGCGATCGTCGGCTACACCAATGCCGGCAAATCGAGCCTGCTCAACAAGCTCACCGGTTCCGGAGTGCTGGTGCAGAACGCGTTGTTCGCGACGCTCGATCCGACCACCCGCCGCGCCGAACTCCCGGACGGGCGCGAGTACGTGCTCACCGACACCGTCGGGTTCGTGCGGCACCTGCCGACCCAGCTCGTCGAGGCGTTCCGTTCGACCCTCGAGGAGGTCACGGACGCGGACCTGCTGCTGCACGTCGTCGACGGGTCCGACCCGCTGCCGACCGACCAGATCAAGGCGGTGCGCGAGGTGATCACCGACGTGCTGCGCGAGTCCGACGCGCCGCCGCCGCCCGAGCTGATCGTGGTGAACAAGGTCGACGCCGCAGACCCGTTGACCATCACCGAACTACGTGCCCTGCTCCCCGACGCGGTATTCGTCTCGGCGCGCAGCGGTGCGGGACTCGACGACCTGCGCGAGCACCTCGCTGCGCTGCTCGAACACCCGGACGTCGAGGTGAAGGTGCTGCTGCCGTACACCCGGGGCGACCTGCTCGCGCGGATCCACTCGGACGGGCAGGTCCTGACCTCCGCGCACGAGGTGGACGGTACGCGCGTACACGCCCGCGTGCCGCTGGCCCTCGCGTCGGCCCTGGTCGAGTACGCCGCCTAGTGCGCGGCGCCCTCGTCGCTCTGGCGGTCGCGGCGGTGTCGGCGCCGGTCGCCACGGCACAGACCACGACGGCCCCGGCCGCCGAGGTCGACGGGGGTGTGCTGTGCACTCCCACCGACCCTGCCCTCGCGGAGCTCTCGGGCCTGGCCGTCGCCGGGGGGCGGCTGTTCGCGGTGCCGGACGCCGGCGCCGACGAGGCCGTCTTCGAGCTGGGGGACGACTGCGCGGTGCTGCGGCGCATCCCGCCGGCCGTCGACCCGTACGACGTGGAGGACCTCGCCGCGGGTCCGGACGGCCGGCTCTGGCTCGGCGACATCGGCGACAATCGCGCCGCCCGCGAGACCGTCGCGTTGATCTCGGTCGACCCGGATACCGGCGCGGGGAGTCTGCACCGCCTCACCTACCCCGACGGTCCGCGCGATGCGGAGACGCTGCTCCTGCCCCGCGACGGGGTGCCGCTGATCGTCTCCAAGCCCCTGTTCGGCAGCGCCGGCATCTACCGGCCGGCCGGCGGACGGAGCGTGGACGAGCTGCCGGAGCCGGGGCCGGTCCCTCTCGAACGCATCGGGACCCTCACCCTCGGTCCCACGGACACCCCCGGCGGACCCGTCGGCGGGGCGTCCTCCACGCTGGTCACCGGTGGCGCGGTCGGTCCCGACGGCACCGTCGCCGCTGTGCGCACGTACACCGACGTCCACCTCTTCCACGCTCCCGACGGCGACGTCGTGGCGGCGCTCGCGGCGGGACCGTCCCTGCGGGTGCCGGTGCCCGGCGAACCCCAGGGCGAGGCGGTGGCCTTCACCGCGGCCGGGGATCTGCTGACCGCGTCCGAATCCGCCGGGGGTGCCCTGCCGGCGGTGCGGGTGTGGCGTGATGTGGTGACCCTCTTCCGGCCCGCGGCCGCGCCGGAGCCGGCGCAGACCCCGCAGGGCGCGATGCCCGCGGCGATCGCCGCGGGCATCGTGGTGGTCGCCGCCGCTGCCGGCGGGCTGTGGCGACGGTCCTCGCGCCGGCGCCGGGGCTGAGGTCAGGCGTCGAGGTCCGCGGCCACCAGCTCGGCGATGCGGGCGAGCACGTCGGCGTCGTCGCTGGTGACGGTGACCTCGGTGCCCTGGGTGGCGCCGAGCGTCATGACGAGCAGCGCCGAGCCCGCGTCGACGGGTTCGCCGCCGTCCACGGCGAGGGTCACCGGGACGCCGGAGGCGACCACGGCTTCGGCGATGATCCCGGCCGGCCGCGCATGCAGGCCGATGGACGAGCCGACGGTGACGGTGGTGCTGGGCATGAGAACTCCTTCGGGGTAGGGACGGTCGTCGATCGGATCGGGCGACGTCGGATCAGGCGACGGCGGGCTGGGCCGCGGTGTCGCTGCTGCGCAGGTGGGCGGGTCGGTGCACCTCCTTGGCCAGGGTCACGCAGAGCGCACCCACGACGGTGCCGGCGGCGAGGGCGACGAGGAACCACAGCAGGTTGCCGATGGCGAAGAACACGAAGATGCCGCCGTGCGGGGCGCTGAGGGTTGTCCCGGTGGCCATCACGATCGCACCGGTGACGGCGCCGCCGGCCATCATGGACGGGATCACCCGAAGCGGGTCCGCCGCCGCGAACGGGATCGCTCCCTCGGAGATGAACGAGGCGCCGAGCAGCCAGGCGGCCTTGCCGTTCTCCCGCTCGGCGGTGCTGTAGATTCCCGGCCGCAGAGTCGACGACAGCGCCATCGCCAGCGGCGGCACCATACCGGCGGCCATCACGGCCGCCATGATCTGCAGCGAGGCGTTGTTCGAGACGTCGAGCCCGGCGACGGCGAAAGCGTAGGCGGCCTTGTTGACCGGGCCGCCGAGGTCGAAACACATCATCAGGCCGAGGATCACGCCCAGGATGACGACCGAGGTCCCGGACAGGCCGTTGAGCCAGTTCGTCAGGCCCGAGGTGATCGCGGCGAGGGGCTTGCCGAGGACGAGGAACATCAGGGCGCCGACAGCGAGGGTCGCGAACAGCGGGATGATCACCACCGGCATCAGGCCGCGGGCCCACACCGGGACGGGGATGCGACCGACCCACAGCGCGGCGAAACCGGCGATTATGCCGCCGACGAGGCCGCCGATGAATCCGGCGCCGACGAACACGGCCACCGCACCGGCGGTGAAGCCGGGTGCCAGGCCGGGCCGGTCGGCGATGGCGAAGGCGATGTAGCCGGCCAGTGCGGGTACCAGGAACGAGAACGCGAGCGAGCCGAGCTGGAAGAGCACGGCGCCGAGGTAGGTGGGCAGGCCACCGGCCGGCAGGTCGGCGAGCGAGTTGTTCACCACGATGTCGGCGGCGGAGTCGGTGATCTCGTATCCGCCGAGCAGGAAGCCGAGGGCGATGAGCAGGCCGCCCGCGGCGACGAACGGAATCATGTAGCTCACGCCGGTCAGCAGGATCTGCCGCAGCCGGATCCCCCAGCCCACCTCGCCGGAGGAGGGTTCGGCGGCGGCGGCGGCAGCGGCGGCGGCCGCGTCGACGGTACTCGCGGATGGATCCTTCGCCGCGCGGACGGCCTCGGCGACCATCACGTCGGGCTCGTTGATGGCTCGTTTGACGCCCGAGGCGATGACCGGTTTGCCCGCGAACCGTTCCCGGTTCTTCACACCGACGTCCGTGGCGAAGATGACGGCGTCGGCGCCGGCGATCACGGACGCCGGCAGCGGGGTGCTGCCGCTCGAGCCCTGGGTCTCGACCCGCACCGTGACCCCGGCACGCTCACCCGCGGCCTTGAGGGCATCGGCGGCCATGTAGGTGTGGGCGATCCCCGTCGGGCAGGCAGTGACAGCGACGATGGTGCGCTCGGCGGTCGCGGGGGCCGGCGTGGGTTCGGTGACGGGAACGGGTGGGGCAGGTTCGGCCGCCGCATCGGCAGCCGCAGTGGTGGTCGGCGCGGGCTTCGGCAGCACTCCTTCGACCAGCGCGATCACGTCCGCGGCAGTGGCGGCCTCGCGCAGCGACCCGACGAAGTCCGGCCGCACGAGCGCCCGGGCGAGCGACGAGAGCAGCTTCATGTGCTCGGCACCGCCCCCTTCCGGGGCGGCGATCAGGAACACGAGGTCCGCGGGTCCGTCCGGGGCGCCGAAGTCCACCTTGGGGGACAGCCGCGCGAAGCCGAGCGATGCGGTGACGACGGCGTCCGCGCGGCAGTGCGGGATGGCGATCCCACCCGGCAGGCCGGTGGCCGACTTGGCCTCCCGGTCCAGGGCGGCGGCCGTCAGTGCCGCCGCGTCGGTGGCGCGGCCGGCGTCGGCGAGCCGCGCGGCCAGCGCGGCGATGACCGACTCCTTGTCGGCGCCGAGGTCTGCGTCGAGTGCGATCAGGCCGTCGTCGATGATCGCGGGCCCGGAGGCGGGGCCGGAGGCGAGGTCTGGCATGGCGTGTCCTTACTGGTGGTGAGGGAGGGCCGGGGAGGGGGTGCCGAGGGGGCGGGGACGGATCGGGGTGACCTCGACGGCGCCGGTGTCGACGTCGTCGGGTCCGGGCAGCGTGGTGCCGGGGAGGGCCACGGCTGCCGAGCCGTATGCGACAGCGTGGCGGAGCCGCTCGGCGGGATCGAGTCCGGCCAGCTCCGCGACGAGATATCCGGCGAGGGAGGAGTCGCCGGCGCCGACGGTGCTGCGGGCGGTGACGGGGCCGGGTACGGCGTGCCAGGCACCGTCGGCGGTGACCAGGACCGCGCCGGCCGCACCGAGTGTGGCCAGTACCGCCCCCACGCCACGTTCGACGAGCCGGCGTCCCGCGGTGACGACGGGTCCGGTGTCACCGGCGGCCGCCGCGGATTCCAGGGTGGTGGCGTCCGCGCCGGTGAGTTGCGCGAGCTCGTCCGAGTTCGGCTTGAGCAGATCGGGTGCGGCATCCGGGAACCCGGCCGCGAGCGACAGCAGGGGAGCCTCGGAGGTGTCCACGGCGATTCGGCAGGCCGACCCGTCTACGGCGGCACGAACGGAGCGGACGAGGTCGGCGTACCAGTCGGCGGGCACGCCGGGCGGAAGAGATCCGGACATCACCAGCCAGTGAGCGGCGGCGGCGGTGTCGACGACGGTGTGGCGCAGCGACTCCAGTGTGCCGTCGGTGTACGCGGGCCCGGGTTCGTTGAGTTTGGTGGTGGTGCCGTCGGGCTCGGCGACGGTGATGTTGCTGCGGGCGGGACCCCCGGTCGGCACGGCGCGGTAGCCGATGCCGTGGTCGTCGAGTGCGGTGAGCAACGGGTCGCCGGTGTTTCCCGGCAGGACGGCCAGGACCGGTCGTCCGGCCGCGCGGAGCACCCGGGCGACGTTGACGCCCTTGCCGCCCGGGTCCACGCGGGTGGCGGCGGCGCGGTGCACGGCACCGCGGACGAGCGGGCCGGTCAGCGCGACCGTCCGGTCCAGGCTGGGGTTGGCGGTCAGCGTGACGATCATGCCGTCACCACCTCGATTCCGTTGTCGGTGAGCTCTTTGCAGTCGGTGTCGTCGATCTCGGTGTCGGTGACGAGCACGTCCACGGCGTCGACCGGGGCGAAGCTGATGAGGTGCTGTCGGCCGATCTTGGAGGAGTCGGCGAGGACCACGACCCGGTCGGCGCAGCGCACCATCGCACGTTTTACGGCGGCCTCGTCCGGGTCGGGAGTGGACAGGCCGTGGCCGACGCTGAACGCGTTCGTGCCGATGAAGGCGACGTCGACGTGCAGCGCGCGGAGGAACCGCAGCGCGTCCTCGCCGACCGTGGCCTGCGTGATCCCGCGGACCCGGCCGCCGAGCATGTGCAGATGCACCGATCCGAGGCCGGCGAGCCGTGCGGCGATGGGAACCGAGTTGGTGACCACCTCGAGGTCGACGTCGGCGGGCAGGGCCGCCACCAGGCGGCCGGTGGTGGTGCCGGCGTCGAACACCACGCTGCCGCCGGCGGCGGGGAGGTACCGGGCTGCCGCGGCCGCGATCCGGTCCTTCTGTGCGGCGTGGGTGTGCTCGCGCTCGTTCAGCGCGGGCTCGGTGACGGTGAGTGCGGCGGTGGGGATTGCGCCGCCGTGCACGCGGCGCACATGTCCGAGCCGTTCGAGCAGGGCCAGATCCCGGCGGACGGTCTCGGTGGTGACGCGGAAACGGGTCGCGAGATCGGCGACGGACATCCGTCCCCGTCGGCCGATCAGCTCGGCTATCGCCTGCTGCCGTTCCTCCGCGTACACACCGGGCTCCTTGCTGCTGAATGTTGTTTCATGTTGTTTTACGCCCGTATGTGTTGACATGTCAATGGTTCGGAGTAATCTCGATCACAGAGTTACCCCGGACGCACATCCCGACACACCGGGCGGCGAGGAGGAGACATGGAGAAGGTGATCCCCGCAGCGGCGGCGATCTCGATCGTGCGGGGCACGCCGGTCGTGCCCGGGGTTGCCTACGGGCCGGTCGTACGCCCCGCGCCGCGGCCGCAGATTCCCACCACGTTCGAGCGCATCCCGGACACCGCGCGCGACGCCGAGGCCGAGCGCTTCCGGGTGGCTGCCGCCGCGGTCGCGGATCGGCTGCGCGGTCGCGCCGGCCGGGCCTCGGGCGCCGCCGCCGAGGTCCTGCTCGCCAACGCCCAGCTCGCCGAGGACCGCGGGTGGCTCGGCGCCGTCGCCGCGAAGATCCGCAACGGAGCCGGCGCGATCGAGGCCGCGGTCGGCGCCACCGATCAGTTCGCCGACATGTTCACCAAGCTCGGCGGGCTGATGGCCGAGCGCGTCACCGATCTTCTCGACATCCGCGACCGGGTGATCGCCGAACTCGCCGGCCATCCGGAACCGGGTCTCGACCTGCCCGACGAGCCGTCCATCCTGCTCGCGGAGGATCTCGCCCCCGCCGACACCGCGGGCCTCGATCCGACCCGGGTGATCGGACTCGCCACCACCCTCGGCGGGCCCACCAGCCACACCGCGATCATCGCCCGCCAGCTCGGTATCCCCTGCGTGGTCGCGGCGGCCGACCTCGACACCGTCCCCGCCGGCACCCGCGTCCTGCTCGACGGCGCTGCCGGTGAGCTCCGCCTCGACCCCGACCCCGACGAGGCAGCGGCCGCCGTCGCCGCGGACCGCAGCGAGCAGGCGCGCGTCGCGTCGTGGGCCGGTCCGGGCACCACCGAGGACGGGCATCGCGTCGAGATCCTCGCGAACGTCCAGGACGGTGCCGGTGCCCGCGCGGCCCGCGCGACCCCCGCAGAGGGGGTCGGGCTGTTCCGGACCGAGCTGTGCTTCCTGGACCGGGAAACCGAGCCGACCGTCGAGGAGCAGGCGGAGATCTACGCCGAGGTGTTCGGCGCCTTCGCCGGCCGCAAGGTCGTCCTGCGGACCCTCGACGCGGGCTCCGACAAACCGCTGCGCTTCGTCAACCATCCCGACGAGCACAACCCGGCACTCGGCCTGCGCGGTATCCGGATTGCGACCGCCACCGAAGGTCTGCTCGACCGGCAGCTCGACGCCGTCGCCGCCGCGGCCGAGCGCACGAGCACCGAGCCCTGGGTGATGGCACCGATGATCGCGACTGTCGCCGAGGCCGCGCACTTCGCCGCCGCCGTCCGTGCCCGCGACCTCGTGCCCGGGGTGATGGTGGAGGTGCCGGCCGCCGCGCTGCTCGCCGAACGCCTCCTCGAACACGTCGACTTCCTGTCGATCGGCACCAACGACCTCGCGCAGTACACGATGGCCGCGGACCGCATGTCGCCCCACCTCGCGTCCCTCACCGACCCGTGGCAACCGGCCGTGCTGGCCCTGGTCGCCCGCACCGCCGCCGCCGGACGCGCCGCCGGCAAGCGAGTCGGGGTGTGCGGGGAGGCGGCCGCAGACCCGTTGCTCGGCTGTGTCCTGGCCGGCATGGGCGTCACCTCGTTGTCGTGTGCCGCCGCGGCCGTCGCCGGTGTCGGGTCCCGCCTGGCCGCGGTGACCCTCGACCGCTGCCGCGAGGCCGCGGACGAGGTCCTTCGCGCCGTCGACCCCGGCGAGGCCCGCGACGCGGCGGCCCGCGTACTCGCCTGACGCACGTGATCGGCGCCGGGAGCCACCGACGCGACCGGACCGGGGACGCCTACCATTCCCCGTTGTGAAGGAACAACTGAGGACGCGGACGGCCGGATTCGGCTGGACCCTGCACGGCGACGGGCGTCGCGTTGCCGACGGCGAGGTCGTCGCCCCGGACGAACGGCTGTCCTGGCCCCGCACCGTGGGCATCGGCATGCAGCATGTCGTCGCCATGTTCGGCGCGACACTGCTCGTGCCGACGATCACCGGCTTCCCGGTCACCACGACGCTGCTCTTCTCCGGCATCGGCACTGCCCTGTTCCTGCTGATCACCCGCGGGCGGGTACCCAGCTACCTCGGCTCGTCGTTCGCGTTCATCGCACCGCTCACGGCCTCGGCCGGTGCGGGCCCCGCCGCCCAGCTCGGCGGCATCGTCGCCGTGGGCCTCGCTCTCGGGCTCGTCGGGCTCGTCGTCAAGGCGTCGGGATCCCGCGTCGTCGACGCACTGATGCCCCCGGTGGTGACCGGCGCGATCGTCGCGCTCATCGGCTTGAATCTCGCGCCGGTCGCGGTCGGGTCCTTCGAAGCGCAGCCGCTCGTCGCGGCGATCACGCTGACCGCCATCCTGCTGGTCACCGTGCTCGGCCCCGGCCTCCTCGGTCGCCTCGGCATTCTCGTCGGTGTCGTCATCGGCTGGGTGTTCGCCGCCGTCACCGGCGGACTCGCCGAGGAACGCGTCACAGCCCTCCGTGACGCCGCGTGGTTCGGCCTGCCCGAGCTGCGCGCCCCGGCGTTCGAGTTGTCCGTCGTACTGCTCGCCCTGCCTGTCGTGGTGGTGCTCGTCGCCGAGAACGTCGGCCACGTCAAGGCCGTGGCGGCCATGACCGGACGAAACCTCGACGACGTCGCCGGCGACGCCCTGCTCGCCGACGGCCTCGCCACGACCCTCGCCGGAATCGGAGGCGGGTCGGGCACCACCACCTACGCGGAGAACATCGGCGTGATGGCCGCGACGCGGGTGTACTCGACCGCGGCGTACTGGGTGGCCGCCGCAACCGCCGTGGTCCTCGCCTTCTCGCCGAAATTCGGTGCCCTCGTCTTCACCGTCCCCGACGGGGTGCTCGGCGGCGCCACCCTGGTGCTGTACGGCCTGATCGGCATTCTCGGCGTGCGGATCTGGATGGAGGCCGATGTCGACTTCACCGATCCGGTCAACCTCACGGTGGCCGCCGCCGCGCTGGTGGCCGGGATCGGCGATCTCACCCTCACCGTGGGCTCCGTCGAGCTCGGCGGCATCGCGTGGGGCTCGATCGGCATCCTCGTCGCCTACCCGATCCTGCGCCGGGCGGCGGATCTGCGCCGTCCGGCGCCCGGCGCGTCCGGTCACAAATAACGCTCGTTCCTGTCAGCGTCAGACGGGCCTTCCGATGTCTACCGTGAGCGTGACGTACGTCATCGGATACAGGAGCGCACATGGAACGCACCCTCTTCGAGCCCGAGCACGAACTCTTCCGGGAGTCGTACCGGAAGTTCCTCGAGCAGGAGGTGGCTCCCTTCCACGAGCAGTGGGAGCAGGACAAGATCGTCGACCGTGAGGTCTGGAAGAAGGCCGGCGCGCAGGGCTTCCTGGGCATGGCGGTGCCGGAGGAGTACGGCGGCGGCGGTGTCGAGGACTTCCGCTACAACACGATCGTCACCGAGGAGACCACCCGCGGAGGATTCAGCGGCATCGGTTTCATGCTGCACAACGACGTCGTGGCCCCGTACCTGCTGAAGCTGGCGGACGAGGAGCAGAAGCGGCGCTGGCTGCCGGGATTCTGCTCCGGTGAGATCATCACTGCGATCGCGATGACCGAGCCCGGCACGGGCAGCGATCTGCAGGGCATCAAGACCCGCGCAGTGCGGGACGGCGATGAGTGGATCCTCAACGGTTCCAAGACCTTCATCACCAACGGCATCAACGCGGACCTGGTGATCGTCGTCGCCTGCACCGATCCGGAGAAGGGCGCGCAGGGTTTCTCGCTCCTCGTCGTCGAGCGCGGGATGGCGGGCTTCGAGCGGGGCCGCAACCTCGACAAGATCGGCCTCGCGGCGCAGGACACTGCCGAACTGCACTTCACCGACGTGCGGGTGCCTGCCGCCAACCTCCTCGGCGAGGAGGGCATGGGCTTCATCTACCTGATGCAGAACCTGCCCCAGGAACGTCTGTCGATCGCGGTGGTGGCGGCGGCGGCCATGGAAGCGGTGCTCGAGGACACGATGCAGTACTGCCGCGACCGCAAGGCATTCGGCAAGTCGATCGGCAGCTTCCAGAACACCCGGTTCGAGCTGGCCGAGCTGGCCACCGAGACCACCCTCGCGCGCGTCTTCGTGGACAAGTGCATCGAGCAGCTCAATGCCGGCACCCTGAGCGTGCAGGAGGCGGCGATGGCCAAGTACTGGACCACCGACAAGCAGGTCGAGTTGATCGACCGCTGCCTGCAGCTGCACGGCGGATACGGCTACATGCGTGAATACCCGGTCGCGAAGGCGTATCTCGACGCCCGCGTGCAGAAGATCTACGGCGGCACCAACGAGATCATGAAGGACATCATCGGCCGCGGTCTGAACCTCTGATCCCACCCGGGAACGAGCAGGGCGGCGCCGCGGATCGCGGCGCCGCCCGTGCATGTTCGGCGGAAGTGGCGAGGTCAGATCTTGCGGATCACGGTCACGACCTTGCCGAGGATCACCGCGTCGTTGCCCGGGATCGGTTCGAACATCGGGTTGTGCGGCATCAGCCACACGTCGTTGTGTACGCGCTTGAACGTCTTCACGGTCGCTTCGCCGTCGAGCATCGCGGCGACGATGTCCCCGTTGTCCGCGACGTTCTGCTGGCGCACCACGACCCAGTCGCCGTCACAGATGGCCGCGTCGACCATCGATTCGCCGACGACCTTGAGCAGGAACAGCGAACCCTGCCCCACCAGTTCTCTCGGGAGCGGGAACACGTCCTCGACGGACTCCTCCGCCAGGATCGGCCCGCCCGCGGCGATCCTGCCCAGCACGGGGACCATGGCAGCCGACGTGGGGGACCCGGCGGCGACGTCGACTCCGTCCACCGGCTGTCCCTGCGGCGCCGGCGGCTGCGAATCGTCGAGGCCGCGCACGTCCACCGCGCGGGGACGGTTCGGATCGCGCCGGAGGAAACCCTTGCGCTCGAGGGTGCGCAGCTGGTGCGCCACCGACGAGGTGGAATTGAGGCCCACCGCGTCGCCGATCTCGCGGATGCTCGGCGGGTAGCCGCGCTCGGTGACCGATTCGCGGATCACCTCGAGGACGCGGCGCTGGCGTTCCGTCAGGCCGACGGCCGGATCCGCGGTGGTCGTCCGGCTCCGCCCGGCCGGGGGATGGCCGTCCGTCATGTCGTGACCTCCGTGCGTCGTGGGTCGGATGTGCTGGATGTGATGGAACGAATCTAGCTCTCCGCGGCCCGGTTATCAAACATCTGTTCGACGTTTTCCGCCCGTTGTGCTGACTTTGCCGGCGCGACGTGGTACACATCGAACATACGTTCTTTCGAACACGTGATCGAACAAGAGTCGACCGAGCGATGACCGAAGTTCCGCCGCGGGTCCTGTCCCGCGGACATGTGACACGGACGAGTGACACGCACGAGTGACACGGAGGCCTCGATGAGGACATCAGCAGTGCGCCGGACCGAACGGAACGACCCGCAGTTCGACGACCCCGGGCCGCACGACACCGGCGGCGGGGCACGCCGTGCCGGGACGACGCATCTCGTGCGACGCCCGCACGAGGCGGCAGACCGCCGGCTCCCCGTCCGTCCGGACGCGGGGATCGTGGACTACCGGCGCGTTCCGGTCCGGGTCTCACGCGTTCCGCACCGGCCGGCCGAGGTCACGCGCACCCGCCCGGGCACCGTACTCGCGACGGCGCTGCTGACCGCGCTCGTGACTGCGGGACTGCTCGGCATCGCGCACCTGCGCACCAGCCAGGTCGCGGCCGGCGCCGCACGCACCGACGTCACCGTCGTCCAGGCGGGCGAGTCGCTCGGCGACGTCGCGGCCCGGGTGGCTCCGGGTGTGTCCCGGTCCGAGGCGATCGAGCGGATCCTCGACCTCAACGCCATGCCGGACGGCCGCCTCCGCACCGGCCAGACCCTGCTCGTCCCGGCGTCTGCGCCGCGGTGACGTGGCATGGGCGTGCAGGCACCGGGTTCGGCCGACGACCCGGGTATGCAGGTATTGTCGACTCTTGTCAGTGACACCACCTCGTGTGGTCGCGCCGAGAGCGATTCGCCTGCCGGTGGGTCCGGTCTCGGGAGGACGGCATCGGTTCCACGCCGACGTCGCGGCCAGCACGGCTACGACGAAGGAATCGACATGTACTGCCCGTATTGCCGGCACCCCGATTCCCGCGTCGTCGATTCCCGGGAGGCCGACGAGGGTGCTGCGATCCGGCGCCGGAGAGCATGCCCCCAGTGCGGCAGGCGGTTCACGACGGTCGAGACGGCGGTGCTGTCGGTCGTCAAGCGCAGCGGCGTCACCGAACCTTTCAGCCGGGATAAGGTGGTGCGCGGCGTAGCTCGGGCCTGTCAGGGGCGAGACGTCGACAACGATGCCCTCAACCTCCTCGCCCAGCAGGTCGAGGACGCGGTGCGGGCCAAGGGGTCCCCGGAGATCCCGAGCAACGAGGTCGGTCTGGCCATCCTCGGACCCCTGCGCGACCTGGACGAGGTGGCGTACCTGCGATTCGCCTCCGTCTACCGGTCCTTCAGCTCTGCAGAGGATTTCGAGCGCGAGATCAAGGAGTTGCGCGAGCACCAGCACCGGCGCGAGACCGGGTCCGAGGACTGATCGCCCGGCGGGACACGGTGCCGCTCAGCGAATCGCCGCGACGGCCTTGAGGATCCGCTGCTCCGAAATCGGCCCACGGGTCCCGAGGTGCTGGGCGAACAGGCTGACCCGCAGCTCCTCGATCATCCACGAGATCGCCACCACATCGGGGGCGGTGGTCCGCTCCTGCGGCAGTCGTGCGAGCAGGCGGTCGTACTCGGCGTAGACCCGGTCCAGCACGTCCATGCCCTGCCGGTCGCGGTGCGCGCTCGCCGGCAGCGCTTCGAGCCGGTATGCCGCCGCGGCCAGATAGCGGGGCAGGTCGGCGAGCCGGGCACTGCCCAGCTCGGTGACGAATCCCTGGAAGAGTAGTGAGGCCAGCTGTTCCCGCACGTCCTCGGCAGCCTCGCCGCGCACCTTCTCGAGCAGTACTTCCACGTCGTGTGCACGCGCCAGGGCGGGCACGACGAGTTTCAGGAGCGCCGCGACCCGGTCCGGCAGCTGGGCCCGCACCACCTTCACCAACGCGGTGAACTCGTCGGGTGTGCGTACCGGCTTGCCGTGCCGGACGATCGACTCGTCCACCGCACAGGCCCGGCAGTCCTCGAGCAGATCCTCGAACGAGCCGTCTGGGTTGCGTCCGAGCGCCAGCCGCTCGCTGTTGCTCAGACCCGTCGCCGCAGCGCGCGCCTGCACGGGGACCGCCTCGAGGAGCAGTGCCCGCAACCCGGTGCGCATCGCGGCCTGCTGCGCCTGCGGGGTGCTGAGCACCCGGACCGCCACGCCACGATCCTCGGAGACCAGCGTCGGGTATCCCGTCACGCGCTGACCGGCCACCGTGCGTGTCACCGTGGGTTCGAGGGTGCCGAGGGTGTCGGCTGTCCAGACCAGTGCCGGCGCACGTTCGGTGCTCGACGCCGCCCGCGAAACCTCGGCCTCGACGCGGGTTTCCAGCCGTCTGCGCAGGTCGGTCAGGCTCTTGCTGCGCGCGAGAACCGACCCTCGTTCGTCGACGGCGGCGAACGTCATCCGCAGGTGGTCCGGCAGCGCGGCCGGGTCGAAGTCGCCCGGCTCGATCCGTGTCGCACCGAGCCGCGACAGCTCCCGGGCCATCGCGTTGACGAGGGGCTCGGATCGGGCCCGGACCGACGCGAGGGCCGCCGCGGCGAAGTCCGGTGCCGGAACCACTTGGCGGCGAAGATGCTTGGGGAGTGTCTTGATGAGGGCGGTGACGAGCTCGACGCGCATGCCGGGCACCGACCAGTCGAAGCCGACGGGCCGGACCCCGGCGAGCAGTGCCACGGGGATGCGGACGGTGACGCCGTCCTCTTCCGTGCCGGGCTCGAATTGGTAGGTGAGGGGGAACTGCAGATCGCCCTGCCGCCACGCGTCGGGGTAGTCGCCGCCGAGGACCGCGGCGGCGTCCTGGTTGACCACCGTGTCCGGGGTGAAGGTGAGCAGTTCGGGATTCTTCTGCCGCTCCTTCTTCCACCACGTGTCGAAGTGCCGCGCCGACACGACTTCCGGTCCGACGCGCTGGTCGTAGAAGTCGAACAGGGTCTCGTCGTCGACGAGGATGTCACGCCGGCGGGCCCGGTGCTCGAGCGCCTCGACGTCGTCCAGCAGCGCGCGGTTGGCATGGAAGAACTTGTGACGCGTCCGCCACTCGCCCTGCACGAGGGCGTGCCGGATGAACAGCTCGCGGGAGGCCTCTCTGTCGATCGCCCCGTACTGCACCGGCCGTTGCGCCACGAGGGGGATGCCGTAGAGCGTGACCCGCTCGTAGGCCATCGCCGCCTCGCGCTTGGTGGACCAGTGCGGTTCGGAATAGGTGCGTTTGACCAGGTGCGGCGCGAGCTTCTCGGCCCACTCGGGCTCGATGCGCGCCGCCGTCCGGGCCCACAGCCGCGACGTCTCGACGAGCTCGGCCGCCATCACCCAGCGCGGCGGCTTCCTGGCCAGCGACGAACCGGGGAAGATCCCGAACCGGGTTCCGCGCGCGCCGAGGAAGTCCCGCTTCTCGCCCTCGCGCAGGCCGACGTGCGAGAGCAGCCCCGCCAGCAGCGACTGGTGGATCGCGTCGGGCCCCACGTCCTGGTGCCGGGTCTCCCAGCCGAGGTTCAGGGTGATCTGACGGAGCTGGCCCTGCAGGTCCTGCCATTCCCGGATCCGCAGCCAGTGCAGGAACTCGTCGCGGCACATCTTGCGGAACCTGCTGGACGACAGCTCCTTCCGCTGCTGCTTGAGGTAGTCCCACAGTTGCAGGTAGGCGAGGAAGTCCGAGCCCTCCACGGCGAACCGGGCGTGCTTCTCGTCGGCCGCCTGCTGGAACTCGGCCGGGCGCTCGCGCACGTCCTGGATCGACAGGGCGGCGACGATGATCAGGACCTCGCGCAGGCATCCGTTGCGGTGCCCCTCCACGATCATCCGGGCCATTCGCGGATCGACCGGCAGCAGCGCGAGTTCGCGCCCGGTCCCGGTGAGCCGGGGCAGTTCGTCCTTCGCTGCCCGTTCGAGCGCCCCGAGTTCCTCGAGCAGCGCGATGCCGTCGCGGACGGCGCGCGGGTCGGGGGCTTCGACGAAGGGGAACGAGGCGATGTCCCCGAGTCCGAGCGCCGTCATCTGCAGCACGACCGAGGCGAGATTGGTGCGCAGAATCTCCGGCTCGGTGAACTCGGGGCGGGCCTCGAAGTCCTCCTCCGAATACAGCCGGATACAGATGCCGTCGGCGACACGGCCGCAGCGTCCGGACCGCTGCCGCGCCGAGGCCTGCGAGATCTCCTCGATCGGCAGTCGCTGGACCTTGGTGCGCACCGAGTAGCGGGAGATTCGCGCGGTGCCGGGGTCGACGACGTAGCGGATGCCCGGCACGGTGAGCGAGGTCTCGGCGACGTTGGTGGACAACACCACTCGCCGGCCGGTGTGCGGGGTGAACACCCGGTGCTGCTCGGCGGCCGACAGCCGCGCGTACAGGGGCAGGATCTCGGTGCCCCGGAGTTTGCGCTCGCGCAGGGCATCGGCGGTGTCACGGATTTCGCGTTCACCGGAGAGGAAGACGAGGACGTCCCCGTCGCCCTCGGCGGCGAGTTCCTCGACGGCCTCACAGACGGCATCGACCGGGTCGCGGTCGACGAGTGTGTCGCCCACCTCGACCGTCAGGGGCCGGTAGCGGATCTCGACCGGATAGGTGCGGCCGGAGACTTCGACGATGGGCGCGGGCGTGCCGTCGGCCGCTGCGAAGTGGTTCGCGAACCGCTCGGGGTCGATCGTCGCCGAGGTGATGATCACCTTCAGGTCCGGTCGGCGGGGGAGCAATTCCTTGAGGTAGCCGAGGATGAAGTCGATGTTGAGGCTGCGTTCGTGCGCCTCGTCGATGACGAGGGTGTCGTATCGGCGCAGCAGCCGATCGCGCTGGATCTCGGCGAGGAGGATGCCGTCGGTCATCAGCTTGATCAGGGTGGCGTCCGACACCTGATCGGTGAAGCGGACGGTGTAGCCGACGGTGTCGCCGAGCTCGGAGTCGAGTTCCTCGGCGATGCGCTCGGCGACCGCGCGCGCGGCGATGCGGCGCGGCTGCGTGTGCCCGATCAGGCCGCGCACCCCGCGGCCCAGTTCGAGGCAGATCTTCGGGATCTGGGTGGTCTTGCCGGATCCGGTCTCCCCGGCGACGATGACGACCTGGTGGTCGCGGATCGCGGCGGCGATGTCGTCCTTGCGCTGCGAGACCGGGAGGTTCTCGGGGTAGGTGACGGTCGGCGCGGCGGCCACCCGCGCGGCGAGCCGCAGTCGGGCCTGCTCGATCTCGTCGGCGATCTTCGCCAGGTCCCCGGGCCGGCGGGCACGGTCGAGCCGTCGGCGAAGGCGATGCTCGTCGCGCAGCGACACGTGGTCGAGGGCCGACTTCAGGTCACGGCGTGTCGGCCCGGGCGGGGTAGGGGAGCGCGGAGTCTCGCGTGAGGTGGACATGCTGGATGTACAGCCTAGCGAAGCGCGCGTTCTCGCTGCGCGCCGCCCGGCGCATAGGATGGCGGTTTCATCGCCGTTCGTGGAACAGGAGCAGATCGTGGGCGCGTTGTGGCACGGGTTCGCAGACATGGGTGTCGTCGAGCGGGACGGTGCGTTCGTCGTCGCGCGCGGCGAAGGCGCCTACATCTGGGACCGAGCCGGCACCAGGTATCTCGATGCCACCGCCGGCCTCTGGTTCGCGAACGTCGGCCACGGCCGCTCCGAGATCGGTGACGCGGTGGCAGCGCAGCTGGCGAAGGTCGCGCACTACTCCAACTTCGGTGACCTCGCCGCGGAGCCGACCGTCGAACTGGCGGAACGGCTCGCCACGATCGCACCCGTACCCGGCAGCAAGATCTTCTTCACCTCGGGCGGTTCGGATTCGATCGACACGGCGGCCAAGCTGACGCGCCGCTACTGGCAGGAGATGGGACGGCCGGAGAAGACCCTCGTCGTCAGCCGGGAGAAGGCCTACCACGGCATGCACGTCGGGGGCACGTCCCTCGCCGGGATCCCGGTCAACGCCGAGGGGTACGGGAGCCTCTGGGACGACGCCGCCAAGGTGTCGTGGGACGACGCGAAGTCGCTGCTCGCCCTCATCGAACGGGTCGGCGCCGACCGGATCGCGGCGTTCTTCTGCGAGCCCGTCATCGGCGCGGGTGGTGTCTATCTGCCGCCGGAGGGCTATCTTGCCGAGGTCCGCGACATCTGCCGCGAGCACGACGTGCTCTTCGTGGTCGACGAGGTTGTCACCGGATTCGGCCGCATCGGCGGCTCGTGGTTCGCCTCGGACCGGTTCGGTCTGGAACCGGACCTGATGACCACAGCGAAGGGCCTCACCTCCGGGTACGTGCCGATGGGCGCGGTCTTCGTGGCCCCGAAGGTCGCCGAACCGTTCTTCGCCGGCGGGGTGTGGTGGCGACACGGCTACACCTACGGCGGGCATGCCGGTGCCGCGGCGGCGGCCCTGGCGAACCTGGATATCCTCGAGCGCGAGAACCTGCTCGCCGAGTCGGCGCGACTGGAGCGGACCCTGCACGAGAAGCTGTCCCCGCTGGCCGAGCACCCGCGCGTCGCGGAGGTTCGCAGCGGACTCGGTGCCGTGGCCGCAGTGCAGCTCGCCGACGCGTCCGAGGCGCTGCAGTTCGTGAAGACTCTTCGGCAGCACGGGATTTCGAGCCGTGCGGCGGGGCAGGGGGCGCTACAGATCTCGCCGTCCTTCGTGATGACGGACGAGCAGGTGCAGGACCTCGCGGACGGGTTCGCCTCCGCCCTGGGGTGATCGGTGGCCGACGTGGCCGCCTCAGCGACGGACCCGGACCCGTCGGAGCCCGGTGCGGATCCGCGTGCACAGTCCCGTCGTCACCTCGTCCAGGGGCACCGCGCT
Organism: Rhodococcus sp. NS-SX18; assembly: GCF_057367935.1. Taxonomy (NCBI): domain Bacteria; kingdom Bacillati; phylum Actinomycetota; class Actinomycetes; order Mycobacteriales; family Nocardiaceae; genus Rhodococcus; species Rhodococcus sp. NS-SX18. The sequence goes on from NZ_CM170633.1 coordinate 2,345,647, forward strand.
CTGCGTGTCGTGCGTGGCCGCGACGCGGGCGTAGCGGTCGTGCAGCTTCGTGCGTACCTCGTCGGCGGTGTACGCACGCCGCCTGCGCTCGTCGCGCATGACGACTGCGCCCGTCGCGGCGACGCCGACCGCACCGGCCAGGCCGACGAGCTTCCACCACTGCCTGCCCTTCAATGCCATGCGCGCGAGCCTAGACCGCGCGAGATCGGGCACTCGCTGCACGGGTCTCTCTGTCCCGCCGGCGCGCAACGGACGGTGAGCCACGACGGTTCCACATGAGAGGCTGTCGCACATGCCGCAGCCGAGCCCGCCGAAGTCCAGGATCACCCTCGACGAGGCGGTGGCGCTGACCCGCACCGGGGACCTGTGGATCTTCCGCGGCACCAGCAATGCCGACCGGGCGATCCAGACGCTGACCAACGCCCCCGTCAACCACGTCGGCATGGCCGTGGTGCTCGACGACCTGCCACCACTGATGTGGCACGCCGAGCTGGGCAGGAGCCTGCCGGACATGTGGACCGGCCGGCACCACCGCGGTGTGCAACTGCACGACCTGCGCGCGGCGGTCCAGGTGTGGAGCGCCCGGTACGGCCAGCGTGGCTGGCTGCGCCAGCTCGACGTCGAGGTGACGCCGGCGCAGGAGGACCAGTTGCTGCGCACCGTAGCCCGGCTGGACGGCACGCCGTTCCCGTCGACGGGCCGGCTGGCGAGTCGCTGGTTCGCGGGCCGGCTGCCGTGGCGCACCCGTCCGGATGCGAGTCTCGAGCGCGCGTACTGCGCCGAGGTGGTGGGCGCGACTCTCGAGGCGATGGGCCTGCTCGAGCAGCGCGGACGCGGCAGCAATTGGTACGACCCCGGACGGTTCTGGAGCGGAGACCGGCTTCCGGCCGCACCCGGCGTCTCGTGGGGGCGTGAGATCGAGGTCGTGCCTCCCAGGAACGGGTGAGGGGCGCACGCTCTGGGTCGCCGCCGGGAGCCTGCGCCGCCGAATCACCCCGTTCCCCGGCCTCGCACGGTGACTTCGCGGGATCATGAGCCCATGTCACGTCCCGCCATCGCCCTGCAGGTCTACGTCCTCGACACCCCGGATCCGTCCGGGCTGGCCTCGTTCTATTCTGCGCTGCTCGGCTGGGACATCGACGACGCCGCCACCGACGACGACTGGGTCCAGTTGCGTGCCCCGGCCGGCGGAGGCCTGGCGTTCCAGCTGGCACCCGGATTCACCCCGTCCACGTGGCCGGACGGCAGGGTGGGGTTGCAGGCGCACCTGGACCTCGAGGTCGACGACCTCGAGGCCGCGGAGGCGTGGGCCCTGCGGCACGGCGCGACCCGCGTCCCGGGTCCCAACCCCAGCCCTACCTTCCGCACCTACCGTGATCCGTCCGGTCACGTGTTCTGCCTCGTGCGTTCGGGGTGAGCGGACGCACGCCGGGGCCCTGCGCGGGGCGTCCCGCGGTCTCCCCGCACCGCGACCGGTCACCCCGCCGGATCCGCTATCGGCGCCGCCGCGCACGTCCGGCGCTCTTCGGGCGTCCCGCATTGCCGCGGCGGGTCTTCGGCTTCTTGTCGCCGACGACCTTCTTCGGTTGCGAACCCTGGCGTTCCCCGCGCCGCTTCTGCTTCGGCTGGGACTCGTCCTGCCGGCCCCGCGAGCTGTTGGCGGTGCGACCCCGCACGATCCCGACGAACTCCTCGACCAGCTCGGTGGTCCGCTCCGACAGCCACACCAGTCCCACCTGCGACTGCGGGGCATCGGTCACCGGCCGATACGTCAGATCCCTGCGGTGGTACAGCCGCGCCAACGACTGCGGCACGACCAGCACCCCCACCTCCGAGGCGACGTACGATACGGCCGTCTCCGTCGTAGGCGGTCGCTCGAACGCCTCCTGTCCCGGCAGGTGCGCCCAGTCCAGCACGTCGTCGCGCGGATGCAGCACTGTTTCCTCTGCGAGATCCGCGACGTCCAGTTCCTCGACTGCCGCGACCGCATGCTCTTCGGGCACGACCACCACCGACGTCTCGGTGTACAGATTGATCACCGACAGTCCCTCGCGAGGCAGCGGCAACCGCAGCACCGCGGCGTCGACCGTGCCGTCGCGCACCGCGCTCTCGCCGGCGGCGGCCGCCACCGGCACCAGTTCCAGGGGGACGTCGGGTATCCGTTCCGCCCACACCCGCGCCCATTTCCCGGGGGTGACGCCGGGGACGTAGCCCAGCCGGAACGCCGGGGCGGACTTCTCGCTCACCCGCTCAGGCTAGCGGCCCGTGCGTCCAGCGGCCGCCGAGCATCGTGCCCCACACCGCCGTCGCGGCCAGCTCCGCGCCGGAGCGCGGCAGCGTGTCCGCGTCGAGCACCACCAGATCGGCGACGTCGCCGCCGGTGACGCGGGTCCGGCCGCCGGTGGACGCTGCCAGCGCGACGTGCAGTTCCAATTCCTGTTCGCGGTGCCAGACCCGGCCGTCGGGCAGGGTGCGGTCGATCGCGGCGGCCAGCGTCCGCCACGGATCGAGCGGCGCGACCGGTGCGTCGGAGCCGAGGACGAGGCGCGCACCCGCCGCGTGGAGCGTCGCGTACGGGAACGAACGATGCGTCCGGCCGGGCCAGTACCGCTCGGCCAGGTCCACGTCGTCGTACACGTGTGCCGGCTGGATGCTCGCCGCGATACCGGACCGCGCGAAGCGGGGGACGTCGCGTTCGGCCACGAGCTGGGCGTGTTCCACGCTGCCGTGTGCCCCGGTGGCGGCGAACGCGTCGAGCACGTGCTCGCATGCGTGGTCGCCGATCGCGTGGACAGCGCTCTCGAACCCGTGGTCGTGGGCGTGGCGCATCAGCGGCTGCAGTTGTTCCGGGGGCACCGACAGCACCCCGCGCTCTCCGTCGGGATACGGCTCGTGGCAGTAAGCGGTGCGAGTGCCCAGCGATCCGTCGACGATCACCTTCACGGGACCGACCGTCGCCAGACCTGCCGTGCCGGGTACCGCGTCGCCGGTACGCATTCCCGCCGCGATCGCAGCGCCGAGCCACCGCGGCCAGATGCCGCACCGGACCCGCAGATACCGCGTCCCGGCGCCGATGCGGCGTGTCCATGCGGCGAGATTGTCGGCGATCTCGAAGTCGACGACGCCGACGACACCGCGGGCCGCGGCCGCCCGGGCCGCGGCGTCCACGAGGCGGTCGCGCACCTCGGGGTCCACGCGCTGGATGTCGTTCATCAGCGGCATGAACTCGCTCTCGCGTAGCACACCCGTGGGGTGTGGATGCAGCGAGAAGTGTTGTAGCGCATAAGTATTGAACCAAGCGCAGTGCAGGTCCGCGCTCAGTGCGACAACCGGCCGGCCGGGGGCGATCGCGTCGAGCGCCGCCGCGGTGGGTGCATCCGGCCACAGCCCGTCGCGGAATCCGCGGGCGACCAGGACGGGAGTGGAGTCGACGGCCAGCCGGGTGGCCACCAGCGCGACCGCGTGCGCGGCCGACGTCGCGCCCGACAGGTCGAGCGCGGCCTGCGCGAGGGCCCACTGGTCGAAGTGCACGTGCGCGTCCCACAGCCCCGGCAGCACGAGTCGCCCCTCGACGTCGACGATCTCGGCGCCGCCCGTGGGATCCGCGTCGATGCGGTCGCCGCTGATCGGCAGGTCGACCGGGTCGGCGCCGGGGGCCGTGCGGGCATTGCGCAGGACCAGAGGCGACGGCACAGCTCAGCCCTCGACGATCTCGAACTCGTCGAACACGACCTCGCCGGCCGCATCGGATTCGGCGAGGTTCACCTCGCCGAGTAGCGCCCAGCCGTGGTCGCCCTCGGGGTCGGCCAGGGTCTGCCGGACCCGCCACAGGTCCTTCTCCTCGACGACGGTGAACAGCTGCGGGCCCCGCGCGTCGGGACCGGTGCCGATCTCGTCGTACTCCTCGAAGTACAGTTCGAGCAGATCGGCCCAGTCCTGCGCTTCGAGCCCGTCACCGAGGTCGGCGAGGGCGTCCCAGCGTCGGCGCGACGCCAGTTCCACCCGCTTGAACATCGCATTGCGCACCATCACCTTGAACGCCCGTGGATTCGCCGAGATCGGTTTGGGCACATCGGCGCCGAAGGCCACCTGCTGGTCGTCGGATTCGATGCCCGGGTTGGTCAGCGACTCCCACTCGTCGAGCAGGCTCGAATCGACCTGGCGGATCAGCTCGCCGAGCCACTCGGTGAGGTCTTCGAGTTCCTCGGTGCGGGCCGCGTCGGGAACCGTCTGACGCAGGGCCCGGTAGGCGTCCGCGAGGTAGCGCAGCACCAGCCCCTCCGAGCGCGCCAGCCCGTAGTGGCCGACCAGTTCGGCGAACGTCATGGTGTGCTCGACCATGTCCCGCACGACCGACTTGGGGGACAGGGGGAACTCCGAGACCCACGGGTGCCCCGCGCGGTACGTTTCGAAGGCCGGCTCGAGCAGATCCGCGAGCGGCTTCGGCCAGGTGATCTCCTCGAGGAGCTCCATCCGCTCCTCGTATTCGATGCCGTCGGCCTTCATCTGCTGCACGGCCTCACCCCGGGCGGCGTGCTGCTGGGCCATGAGGATCTGCCGCGGATCGTCGAGCGTGGACTCGATCACGGACACCACGTCCAGCGCATACGTGGGGGAGTCGATGTCGAGCAGTTCGATCGCGGCGAGCGCGAACGGTGACAGCGGCTGATTCAGCGCGAAGTCGCGCTGCAGGTCCACCGTCAGGCGCGCCGTCCGGCCGAACTCGTCGGGCTCGTCGAGCTGCTGCACCACGCCGGCCTGCACGAGCCCCCGATACAGCGAGATGGCCTTGAGGATGTGCCGGCGCTGGGCCGCGCGCGTTTCGTGATTGTCCTCGAGCAGATGACGCATCGCCTCGAAACAGCTGCCCGGCCGGGCGATGACGTTCAGCAGCATGGAATTGCTCACGGAGAAACGGGACGTGAGCGGCTCGGGCGAGGCGGCGACGAGCTTGTCGAACGTCCCCTCGCCCCACGAGACGAACCCCTCGGGCGGCTTCTTGCGCTGCACCTTGCGGCGCTTCTTCGGGTCGTCACCGGCCTTGGCGAGGGCCCGCACGTTCTCGATCTCGTGCTCGGGGGCCTGCACCACGACGGTGCCCATCGTGTCGAACCCGGCGCGGCCGGCGCGACCGGCGATCTGATGGAACTCGCGGGCCTTGAGCTGCCTGGTCCGGGTGCCGTCGAATTTCGTCAGGCCCGTGAGCAACACCGTGCGGATGGGCACGTTGATGCCCACGCCCAGCGTGTCGGTGCCGCAGATGACCTTCAGCAGGCCGTCCTGGGCCAGCCGCTCGACGAGTCGCCGGTACTTCGGCAGCATCCCGGCGTGGTGCACGCCGATACCGTGGCGCACCAACCGTGAGAGCGTCCTGCCGAAACCGGTGGAGAACCGGAACGCGCCGATCGCCTCGGCGATCGCATCCTTCTCCTCTCGGGAGCACATGCTGACGCTGGTCAGGGCCTGCGCTCGTTCCAGGGCGGCGGCCTGGGTGAAGTGGACGACGTAGACGGGGGCCTGGTGGGTGGTGACCAGTTCCTCGATCTCCTCGCCGATCGGCTTCTGGGAATAGGTGAACGACAGCGGCACGGGGCGCTCGGAGCCGGACACCTCGGTGGTGGGGCGGCCGGTGCGGCGGGTCAGGTCCTTCTGCAGGAAGGTGACGTCACCGAGGGTCGCCGACATCAACAGGAACTGCGCACGGGGCAGTTCGACGAGGGGCACCTGCCAGGCCCATCCGCGGTCCGGCTCGGAGTAGAAGTGGAACTCGTCCATGACCACCTGGCCGATGTCCGAGTCGGCGCCCTCGCGCAGCGCCAGATTGGCGACGATCTCGGCGGTCGCGCAGATGATCGGGGCACCGGGGTTCACCGAGGCGTCACCGGTCATCATCCCGACCCGATCGGCGCCGAACACCTCGCACAGTGCGAAGAACTTCTCGCTGACGAGTGCCTTGATCGGAGCCGTGTAGAACGTGCGCTTCCCGGTGGCCAGGGCGAAGAAGTGCGCACCGAGTGCGACCATCGACTTGCCCGAGCCGGTCGGCGTCGCCAGGATGACGTTCGACCCGGAGACCAGTTCGAGCAGCGCCTCCTCCTGCGCCGGGTACAGCGAGAGGCCGCGCCCGGTCGTGAAGGCGGTGAAGGCGTCGAACAACGAGTCCTCGTCGACGATGTCGGGGATCAGTTCCGGAAGCAGCACCGCTCCAGGCTAGTTGTTGCCGGCGGGACCGCGCCGACGCGCCGGACGACGGCGCTCGTCCGGTCGGCCGGTCGCGCGGGTGAGCGGGGCGCTCAGGTGGCGCTGCGTTCGTCGGCGCCCATTGCACCGAGCACAGCCTGCCGGGTGGCCGGACTGCCGGTGATCTGGTTCTCGCTGACGCCGTTGATCAGCAACTCACGCCAGCGTTGCTCGTCGAACACGAGAGGCGCGGTCGAGTCGAGGAATTCCTCGACGACCCGCAGGAACCGGATGGGATCGTCGCGGAACGGGAAGTGACCGGCGCCGCGGAAGATGTCGAGCCGGGAATTCGGCATCGCCGAATGCGCCAGGTAACCGTGGCTCACCGGGATCACGCTGTCGTGATCTCCCCAGATCAACTGCACGGGCAGGTTCTCGGTCAGGTAACAGCGGTCGAGCATCGTCACCACCTGGCCGCGCCAGTCCACGACGGCCCGCAGTGTGCGCAGGAACGCCTCGTAGGCGGTCGGATCGGGCAGTCCGCTCAGGACGCGGATCAGATCCGACGTGTCGTGCAGGAAGACACCGGGACGTAGCGGCGTGTCGTGCAACTGCCCCAGCAGGTCGCCGGCGACGCGTACCGCCGGCATCGCGCCGGGCAGCCGCAGCAGCTTGAGGACCTCGCTCAGGCCTGGCATGGACAGCAGGCGGAGGGCAGGGTGGACGTCCTTGGTGACGCCGCCCGAGGAGACGAGGATCAGCCGGTCCACCATCTGCGGGAACTGGTACGCGAACTGCATCGCGACGCCGCCGCCGAGGGAGTGCCCGACCACCGTGACGTGCTCGATGCCCAGCACCGACAGCAGATCTCGGACACCGTTGGCGTATGCGGCGACCGAATAGTCGGCGCGGGGCTTGTCGGAGCGTCCGTGGCCGAGCAGGTCGGGGGCGATGACCGTGTACTTGCGGGCCAGGTGCGGAATGACCTCTTGCCAGGTCGAGGAGTTGTCGCCGATCCCGTGGATCAGCAGCAGGGCGGGCCCCTCACCGGCGAGCCGGAACGCGCGGCGGTAGCCGTGGATGGTCCGGAAGACCACCCGCGTCTCCGCATCCGGTACCGGCCGGAGCGTACGTGTGCGTGATGAACCCATATGCGTCTCCTGACCGCCGGATCCTCGTCGACCTGTGGTGTTCGAGGCGCCGGACCGTCACCGGCCCGACCCTTCAGCTCAACTCGTCGAACCGAGCGTACTGACTGTATGTGACCTGCACAACGCGAAGGGTAACGAGAGAGTAATGATCCGGGGTCGGACCGGCGGCGATTCGAACCCGGTCAAGCGGGCGGTTCCGCCTCGCCCGGCCCGTTTCCGCCGCGATCGTCGTACTCGGCGAGGAAACGTTCGAACTCGGCGCCGATCTCCTCGCCGGTCGGCAGATTCTCGTCCGTCGGCAGCTGGGCGGCCTGCTGCTCCTGCGCGGCGACATAGCTGTCGTACTGCCGCTCGAGTCCCCGGACCACCGCCTGCACTTCCTCGTTCTGGGCGATGTGCTCGTCGATCTGCTCGCGCACCCGTGCGGCGGCTTCGCCGAGCGCGGCCAGGGGCAGCGCGAGCCCCCCGGCTTCGGCGACGTTCTCGAGCAGCGTCTCGGCGGCACCCGGGTAGTCGGTCTGGGCCAGATAGTGCGGCACGTGGACCGAGAACCCCACCGACTCGTGCCCGTGCTGAGCCATCCGCAGCTCGAGCAGGGACGACACCCCCGCCGGCACCTGCAGTTCGCCGGTCCAGCGGTGGTGATCGGCGATCAGGTCCTTGTTCGTCGAGTGCGCGGTCACGCCCAGTGGACGGGTGTGGGGGATCGCCATCGGGATCGCGCTGATCCCGATCGTGCGCCGGACGCCGAACTGCTCGGCCAGCAGGCGCACCGCCGTGATGAACCGCTCCCATTTCAGGTCGGGCTCCGCGCCGGCGAGCAGCAGGAAGGGAGTACCGGCGGTGTCGATCAGGGCGTACAGGTTGAGTTCCGGGGCGGCGTAATCCGAGAAGTGATCGGCCTTGAACGTCATGGTCGGGCGCCGGGACCGGTAGTCGATCAGCTCGTCCACGGCGAACGACGCCACGAGCTCGCTTTCGAGGCTCTCACGCAGGTGCGTGGTGGCGAGCCGTACCGCATGCCCCGCGTCGGCGAACCCTTCGAGGCCGTGCACCAGGACCGGGCCCTCGCCGTCCGCAGACGTCAGCCGGGGAGCAGGGAACTCGAGCTCGTACATGCGGGACTGATCGTCCATGCGAACATCCTCCGTTCGATCCGGGGCGCCGTGGTACCGCCGGGTCACCGGCGTGGCATGGTGGAGTTCGAGTCTAGTTGAACTGATGATCAGCCTCCGCCGGGGCGCGACCCGGCGGAACGCGACAGCGGAGGTCCGGTGGCACCCCACAGCGCAGGAGACGACGTCCGGCCGCCGCGCCGTCCCCCGACCCTCGGTCGCCGGCTGGGCACCGCCGCGTTCGGCGCAGCGCTGTTGCTCGTGGCCGGGTGCTCGTCGACCGTCGGCGGGACACCCCAGCCCGAGCCGGCCGCGCTGGCCACCACGGGCGACGCCGCCACCGCGAGCCGGCCCCTCGCCGAACTACTGCTGCCCCCCGAGGAGTTCCCCGAGCCGTACGACGCCGTGGTACTTCCGCCGCAGGCGGTCGCCCAGGCCGCTCCCGATCTCACGGGCGTGCCGGAGGGTGCCAAGGTGGATCCGCCGGGATGTCTGCCACCACCGCAGAACTTCGGCCCGGACGGGACCGCGATGGTGGTCGGCACGGACAACGACAGCCGGGCCACGATCTCGGTGGAACTCGTCACCGTCACCGACGGGCTGGCCGTCTACCGTGAGCGTCTCGCCGAATGCCCGGTCGTCGCGGCGACCCGCCGGGGCGTCACCGCCACGGTGACCACCACGATCGACCCGTCGGCACCCCCGGCGGCCCCGGGGGTCGAGGCCTTCGCATTCACCCGGACCGTCCGGTCGGGGGAGGGCCGGGAGGTGGTCACCCAGTCGATGACCAGCCGCATCGCCCAGATCGGCGACGTTCGGGTACTGGTGACCTACATGTCCTTCGGTGCCGGGCCCGCCGACACCGACGGCCTCACCCAGGTCTTCGATGCGAGCGTGGAGCGCGTGCGCGCCGCGTGAGCGCAGCACGCTACCAGCGCCCACCGACACCGGGTGGTGTGGACTCCCGCAACCGCCGGAGTTGTCCACAAGCGGAGGACTCGTCCCCAGATTCGGCGAATGCGGGGCTCACGGTCCCCGGGGGGCGCCGACCGTCGGGGACAGTCGGGCCATGACCACATCGACTTCCTCGTCCCGGCCGCTGCGACTCACCGATCCGGGCGATCTGATCGCCGCCGTGCCGGCGATGCTCGGCTTCCTTCCCGCCCGGTCGCTGATCGTGCTCAGTCTCGCGTCCGACGCCGGCGGCGGATGCGACGGCGTCCGGTCCGCGGCCGTCGGCGCCGTCATGCGCCACGACCTGATCCTGCTTCCCGGCGAGGACGATCCGGTGCCGGCCGCGATGCGTGACGTCTTCGAGCGATTCGGTGCGCTCTGCGACCGGGAGGGCGCCGACGCCGTGCTCGTCGTCCTGGTCGACGACCGCCTCGACCATCCGGACGCCCCCGCCGTCGCCGCAGCCTGCCGGCTGCTCGACGACTTCGCCGTCCGTCTCGATCGTCACGGGATCCGTATCGCCGGCGCACACGCCGTCTCCGAAGTCGCCTGCGGCAGAACATGGTTCGCGCTCGTCGGCGGCGTGCGCGGGACGGTGCCGGACCCACAGGCCTCACCCGTCGCCGCCGCGCGCGTCTTCGAGGGCGGAGCCATCCGACGGTCCCGCGCCGAACTCGCCGACCTGCTGGCCCCCGTGCCGATGCCCGGACGGATGCAGGTCGCCGACCACATCGACGAGGCGATCGACACCCGCGACCTCGCCTACGAACTCGCCGTCCGCGCCGGCGGCCGCGATCGCGCCGACCGGCAGGAACTCGAGGCCGTCCTGAGCCACATCGCCCGGCACGGCGACGGCGCGGAGCTGCTCGCCCCCGAACTCGCCGAACTGGCAGTCCTGCTGTCCAATTCGACCGTGCGAGACGCCGTGATGGCCCTCGCGACGGGCGCCGAGGCCGACGCTGCCGAACGATTGTGGATCGCGCTCACCCGGCGTCTTCCGGATCCGGAACGAGCCGAGGCCGCCGCCCTCGTCGGCTACAGCGCATACGTACGCGGCGACGGACCGCTCGCCGGGGTCGCGCTGGGTGTGGCACTCGAATCGAACCCGCGGCACCGGCTCGCCGACCTTCTCGACCAAGCCCTGCAGGCCGGGTTGCGGCCGCACACCGTACGCGGACTCGCCGACACCGGCTACGAGATCGCCGCGCGACTCGGGGTGCGAATGCCCCCGCCGGAGCCCGCGGCGTGACCTCGGCGGCTCAGCGCCGCGCCGCGTGCGACCGGTCGCCGAGATCCTGCAGGTAGGCCCAGGCGTCGGCGACGATCTCGTCGAGGCTCGTGTGCTGCGGCTTCCAGCCCAGCTCCTCGACGGCGCGGCGGCTCGATGCAATCAGCACCGCCGGGTCCCCGGCACGCCGGGGTGCATCGACCACCGTGATCGGCAGCCCCGTCACCCGGCGGCACGCCTCGATCACCTCCCGGACGGTGAAACCCTCACCGCTGCCGAGGTTGTAGACGGCGTGTTCGCCGGGACGGGCGGCCTCCAGTGCCAGGAGATGGGCGTCGGCGAGGTCCTTGACATGGATGTAGTCCCGCACCGCCGTGCCGTCCTTGGTCGGCCAGTCGGTGCCGAACACCGAGATGTGCTCGCGCTGGCCGAGGGCCACCTGCAGCACGAGTGGAATCAGGTGGGTCTCGACCACGCGGTTCTCCCCGGCGCCGCGGTACGCGCCCGCGACGTTGAAGTAGCGCAGGCTCGTCGCGGCCAGCCCGTACGCCCGGGTGTAGGACGAGATCGCATGGTCGATGGCGAGTTTCGTGGCGCCGTACGGGTTGGTGGGCCGGGCCGGGGCGTCCTCGGTGATCGGGACCCGCTCCGGTTCGCCGTACGTCGCCGCCGTCGACGAGAACACGAGCCGCGGAGTTCCCGATCGCCGCATCGCGTCGAGCAGGGCGAGGGTCGCGACGACGTTGCCGTGCCAGTACTTGTCCGGCTGCTCGACGGACTCGCCGACCAGGGACTGCGCCGCGAAGTGCAGCACCCCGTCGAACCGGGAGCGGGCGCCGTCGCCGAGCACCGCCGCGGCGGCGGTGGCGATGTCGCCCTCGACGAACTCCACGCCGGCCGGCACGGCGTCGGCGTTGCCGGTGGACAGGTCGTCGAGGACCACCACCTCGTGCCCCTGCTCGAGCAGCACCGTGCTGCAGACGCTACCCACATACCCGGCGCCGCCGGTCACCAGAAGCCTCACGCTGTGCGCCCTTCTTCGCCGGCCCGCGCAGGGCCGGCGAAGGGTCCTGTCTCAGACCTGCTTCACCTGCACCGCGTGGGCCATTTCGTCGGAAAGTTCGAAGCCGTCGTGGCCGGGCACGTTGATGATCACCGACCCAGGCTTCGTCTCGACTGTAACGCGTGCGTCGGGCACGATCCCCGCCTCACGCAGCCGGCCGATCACCTCGTGATCGGACTGCACATATTCCGCGAGCCGACGCACGACCACGGCGGTCGGCTTACCCGGCGGGATCTCGGTGAGCCGGACCAGGGGCTCGTCCGCCGCGGCCGGCCGGTCCAGACCGAGCTGGTCCAGGCCGGGGATGGGGTTGCCGTAGGGCGACGTCGTGGGGTTGTGCAGCACCTCGACGAGGCGGCGCTCGACCTCCTCGCTCATCACGTGTTCCCAGCGGCAGGCCTCGGCGTGCACGTTCTCCCAGTCGAGGCCGATCACGTCCACGAGCAGCCGCTCGGCGAGCCGATGCTTGCGCATGACCGACACCGCCAGATCGCGGCCCTTCTCGGTCAGCTCGAGGTGCCGGTCGCCCGCCACACGCAGCAGTCCGTCCCGTTCCATCCGGGCGACGGTCTGACTCACGGTCGGACCGCTCTGCTCCAGGCGTTCGGCGATGCGCGCACGCAGCGGCACGACGCCCTCTTCCTCCAAGTCGTAGATCGTCCGGAGGTACATCTCCGTGGTATCGACCAGGTCTTTCACTCTCACACCCCTTCGTCTGCGGCCGATTCTAACCGGGCGAAACCCCCGACGGGTGAACCCCGAGCGGCCCCGCCCGGCGTGGTGGGTGGTGGGCGCGCCGGGGTATTCCGGCACTCGCGTCCCCCAGGGCGGCGCAGTAGCTTTGTGGCCATGACCACGACCTCCGCCGCGACGGGCGATCCGACACATCCGAGCGGCGACCGAGTGGTGGTGTGGAGTCCGGACTTCCTCGACTACCGGTGGGGTCCGACCCATCCGATGAACCCCACCCGGCTCGATCTCACGATGGCGTTGTCCCGAGGGCTCGGCCTGCTCGAGGGGGTGGAGACCCTGCGTCCGCCCGCCGCGACCGACGCCGATCTGCTGCGCATCCACACCCCCGCCTATGTCGAGGCCGTCAAGCACGCCGGCAACCTGCCACCCGGCTCGAGCGCCGGACCGGAGGCACCGCACGGTCTCGGCACCGAGGACAACCCGATCTTCCCGCGCATGCACGAGGCGAGCGCCGTCCTCGCGGGCGGCACCCTTGCGGCTGCCCGCGAGATCGCCGCCGGCCGCACCCGGCGGGCGGTGAGCATCGGCGGCGGGATGCACCACGCGATGGCCGACTGGGCCGCCGGATTCTGCGTCTACAACGACGCCGCCATCGCGATCTCCTGGCTCCTCGACCACGGCTTCGACCGGATCGCCTACCTCGATGTCGACGCCCATCACGGCGACGGAGTGCAACACGCGTTCCTCGGCGATCCCCGGGTGCTCACCGTCTCCATCCACCAGCACCCCGCGACGCTGTGGCCGAACACCGGCTGGTCCAGCGAGATCGGTACCGGCGCCGCCGAGGGCACCGCGGTCAACCTGCCGGTTCTGCCCGGCACCGTCGACGCCCTGTGGCTGCGCGCGTTCCACGCCGTCGTCCCCGCGGCGGTCGCCGCGTTCCGGCCGCAGATCATCATCAGCCAGTGCGGCGCCGACAGCCACCGGGAGGATCCGCTGGCCGACCTCTCGTTGACCGTCGACGGTCAGCGCGCGGCGTACCTGGCCATGCGTGAGCTCGCGGACCGGCACTGCGAGGGCCGGTGGCTCGCCGTCGGGGGTGGTGGCTACGGACTGGTGCGGGTGGTGCCGAGATCATGGACCCACCTGATCGCCGCCGTGCTCGACCGCGAGATCGACCCCGCCACCCCGATCCCCGGCGAATGGCGGGAGCGGGTCGCTGCGATGGCGCCGGGGATCGATCTGCCGACCGTGATGGGAGAGGGCGGTGACGTGGCGTATCTGCCGTGGGACGGTCCCGGCGGCACCCCCGAGACCGGCGTCGCCGCGTTCGATCGTGCCCTCAGCCGCGTCGACTCGGCCATCGTCGCCACCCGTCGGGCCTGCTTCCCGCTGCTCGGCCTGGACCCGGAGGACCCGCGTGACTGAATCCGAGAGCACGGCACCCGAGAGCACGGCACCGGAGAACACGGCACCGGAGAACACGCCACCCGAGGGCACGCCGCCCGGTCGCGCGGGACAGACGCCCGACGGCGACGCACCCGCCGGCACGCAGACCGACGCCGCAGCGCGCGCCCAGGCGGAGAAGGACGCCGCCCGCGAACGGGCACTCGCCGTCGCGCGGAACTACCCCAAGCACTGGGTGGCGGACGTCCTGGCCTCCGACGGCAAGGCCGTGCACCTGCGGCCGATCGTCCCCGAGGACGCGGACCTGCTCGTGGACTTCCACAGCAAACTCTCCGAGCGCACTCGCTACCTTCGCTACTTCGGTCCCTACCCGACGATGTCGAAACGGGACCTGTTCAACTTCACCGTGGTCGACCACCACCGCCGGGTCGCATTCGTCGCCCTGCTCGGCGGGGAGATCATCGCGGTCGGCCGCTACGAGGGTCTGCCCGAGGACGACGGCCTGTCCGCCGAGGTCGCCTTCACCGTCGCCGACGCGCACCAGGGCCGCGGCCTGGGCCCCATCCTGCTCGAGCACCTGGCCGGCGCCGCCGCCGAGAACGGCATCCACACCTTTGTCGCGGAGGTGCTGGCCGAGAACCGCAACATGGTCACCGTGTTCCGCGAGGCCGGATACCAGGTCAGCCGAAGCTTCGAGGGCGGCGTGGTGCGACTCGAGTTCGCCATCGACCCCACCGAGGCGCTGGTGTCGGTCCGCAATGCCCGCGAACGTGCCGCCGAGGCTCGAAGCGTCCGCAACCTGCTCAGCCCGGGCAGCGCCGCCGTCATCGGCGCGTCCACCGACAGTCGCAAGGTCGGCAACGCGGTCCTGGTCAACATGCTGCGCAGCGGCTTCACCGGCCCGGTCTATCCGGTCAACGCCGAGCACCGCTCGGTGCGCGGTGTGCGCGCCTATCCGACCGTCCGCGACATCCCCGACGACATCGACCTCGCGATCGCGGCGGTCCCGGCCGAGGCCATCGACGCGGTGCTCGACGACTGCCTCGCCAAGGGCGTCAAGGCGCTGCTCGTCGTGTCGTCCGGCTTCGGCGAGACCGGTCCGGAAGGCCGGGCCGCGGAACGCCGCCTCGCGCATGCGGCGCGGGCACACGGCATGCGGCTGATCGGTCCGAACGCCCTCGGTGTCGCCAACAACGACCCGGATATCCGACTCAACGCGACCCTCGCGCCCGTGCTGCCCGCGGCCGGCAACGTCGGCTTCTTCTGTCAGTCCGGCGCGCTGGGTATCGCCATCCTCGACGAGGCCGCCAAGACCGGCGTCGGCTTGTCCTCGTTCGTCTCCGCCGGCAACCGCGCCGACCTTTCGGGCAACGACCTGCTGCAGTACTGGGACACCGACCCGGCCACCGAGGTGGTGCTGCTGTACCTCGAGAGCTTCGGCAATCCGCGCAAGTTCTCGCGCATCGCCCGGCGCGTGGCTCGCAGCAAGCCGATCGTCGCCGTCAAGAGCGGCCGGCACGCCGTACCTCCGGTCCTGGCCGCCCGCACGGGGGAGATGGACGACACCATCGTGCGGGACCTGTTCGAGCAGGCCGGGGTCGTGCAGGTGGGTTCGATCTCCCAGTTGTTCGATTCGGCCCTGTTGTTCGGCTATCAGCCGCTACCGGCCGGTCCGCGCGTCGCGGTGGTGGGCAACTCCACGGCCCTGGGTGTGCTCGCCGTCGACGCCGCCCGGAGTGAGGGTCTGCACGTCGGCGAACCCGTCGATCTGGGGGCGACGGCGTCCCCGCAGCAGTTCGCGGCGGCCGTCGCCCACGCACTCGAGTCGGCCGATGTCGACGCGGTGATCGCAGTGTTCGTACCGCCGGTCGCCGTGACGGTCGAGCCGTACGCGCAGGCCCTGCGCGACGCCGTCGCCGGCACCGACAAGCCGGTGCTCACCACGTTCCTCGCCACCGAAGGCCTGCCCGACGTCCTCGCGGTGCGCGGACCCGACGGCCATCCCACACGGGGGTCGGTGCCCTCGTATCCGGGTCCCGAGCGGGCGGCCCTCGCGCTGGCCCGGGCATGGCGGTACGCCAAATGGCGCAGCCGTCCCGCCTCGCAGGTCGTCCGCCCGGCGGGCATCGACGCAGAGAAGGCCCGCACCCTTGTCGAAGGGTGGCTCGCGACGTCGCCGGACGGACGCTGGCTCTCGGACACCGAGGCCGCACTCCTGCTCGCGTGCTACGGCGTGCACATTGCCGAGTTCCGCGCGGTGACCACGGCCGAGGAAGCCGTCGCCGCCGCGGAGGAGATCGGGTTCCCCGTCGCGGTGAAGGCGACCGGCGCCCACTGGCGGCACAGGCCGGACCTGAGCGGCGTTCGGCTGGACCTGCTCGGACCGGAGGCGGTGCGGATCGCCTACCGCGACCTCGCCGCGGTCTCGGGGGAGCCGTTGCTGCACGTACAGAAGATGGCCACCAAGGGCATCGGATGCGTCGTGCAGGTCCAGGACGACCCGTCGTTCGGGTCGCTGATCTCGTTCGGGCTGGCCGGAGTCATCTCGGACCTGCTCGGCGATCGCGCCTTTCGGGTCCTGCCGGTCACCGAGGACGAGGCGGTCGAGTTGATAGACGCCCCCAAGGCGGCGCCACTGCTGTCCGGCTACCGCAACACCGAGCCGGTCAGCAAGGCGGCGCTCGTCGACCTCGTCCAGCGCATCTCCGCCCTCGCCGACGACCTACCGGAGGTGCGGGAGATCGCGTGTGAACCGGTCCTCGCGTCCCCCACCGGCGCCGAGCTCACCGACGCGCATCTGCGGATCGGTCCCGAGCCGCATCCACTCGACCTCGGCCCCCGCCGGCTGCGCTAGACGGGCCGCCGAGTCCCGCGGCTGTGCCGAGGGGCCGCGGCGTCCCGCGGCTGTGCTGGACGGGCCGCGGCGTCCCGCGGCTGTGCCGACAACCACAGAGAAAGAGATCCCCGAGAACCCAGCCCGGTTCTCGGGGATCGTCCGGCCGACTGCCCGGTCAGCTGGCGTAGGCGCGGAGGCGTTCGGCGCGGTCGCCCTCGCGGAGCTTGCCCATGACCTCCCGCTCGATCTGGCGGACTCGTTCACGGGAGAGGCCGAAGAGCTTGCCGATCTGGTCGAGGGTGCGGGGCTGGCCGTCGTCGAGGCCGTAACGCAGGCGGATCACCTGCTGCTCGCGCTCGTCCAGGGTGGCCAGGACGCTGCGCACGTCGCTGTGCAAGAGCCCGGCGATCACCGCGTTCTCCGCGGACGTCGCCTCGGCATCCTCGATGAAGTCGCCGAGCGGGGCCTCCTCGTCGTTGCCGACCGGCATGTCCAGGCTCACCGGGTCGCGGCTGTGGTCCAGCAGATCACCGATCTTCTCGACCGGGATCCCGGACTCCGCGGACAGTTCGTCGTCGGTGGCCTCCCGGCCGAGCTGCTGGTGCAGTTCCCGCTTGATCCGGGCCAGCTTGTTGACCTGCTCGACGAGGTGGACGGGGAGCCGGATCGTGCGGCTCTGGTCGGCCATGCCGCGGGTGATGGCCTGACGGATCCACCAGGTGGCGTAGGTCGAGAACTTGAAGCCCTTGGCATAGTCGAACTTCTCCATGGCGCGGATCAGTCCGAGGTTGCCCTCCTGGATCAGGTCCAGCAGCGGCATGCCACGACCGGTGTAGCGCTTGGCCAGGGACACGACCAGCCGCAGGTTCGCCTCGAGCAGGTGGCTGCGAGCGGCCTGCCCGTCGCGTACCAGGATCGCAAGGTCGCGCTTCTTCGCTGCGGTGAGCCGCTTCTTGGTCTCCAGCAGGTGCTGGGCGTACAGGCCGGCCTCGATCCGCTTGGCCAGTTCCACCTCGTCCGCAGCGCTCAGCAGGGCCGTGCGGCCGATCCCGTTCAGATAGACGCGGACCAGGTCTGCGGCCGGGCTCTGGCTGTCGAGGTCGGAATCGACGCGGGCGGTGGTATCGGGGCGTGCCATGACGTGCCTCCTCATCGGTGGTGTCTCGAAGCGTTCAACGCGCAAGACCCCTGGGAAAGTTCCCGGGGTTCCATCGCCGGAACTGCTCTGACCTGCGTAAACGGCGCCGAGGTCCTGAGAAGTTGCTGAGAACACACCGCTGAGGGAACCGGCCGGTAACTTCCGGCCCGTCCGGAGCGTCCTACCGGACCGGCTCGACGAGCCCGTGCCGAACGAGCGCTTGTACCAGCACCACCGCCCGTTCGGCCAGCGCCTGTTCGTCCTCGTCGTGCGCGACGGCGAGCAGCGCAACCAGCTCCGCCAGCGGCAGACCGTCGGCCCGCATCCCGGCGAGCAGCGCTGCCGCCGGCTCGTCCACTTCGTGCTGCCAGTTCGGGCCCCCACCGCGGTGCACACGCGTCACCACCTGCTGCCAGCCGTCCGCTCCGGGGAGGTACACCCGTTCGAGGGCGGTGTCGGGTCGGACGACGAACCGCGCTTCGAGGACATCGTGGTCGCGCAGCCAGGCCAGTCGCTCGAAGTACGCGACGGCTTCCGCCCCCAACGGATCGGTGAAACCGTGCCGCAGGTCCTCGGCGAGGACGTCGCTCGGCGCGTCGGTGCGCCGCAGGTAGACGAATCCGAAGCCGATGCCCTGAACCTTGTGTCGCGCGAAGTGGTCGAGCCAGTCCTCGGCGCGCGCCGCCACCGCCGGATCCCGCGGGTCGGCATCACCGTCGCGCAGCCACGTGCCGACGTAGAGAGCCGGATCGGCGACGTCGCGCTGCACGATCCACGCGTCTACGCCGTGGGCGGGAAGCCAGGACGCGATCCGGCGTCGCCAGTCCTCGTCCTCGAGGTGCACCCACGAAGCCAGCATCGCAGCGGTCCCGCCCGGGTTCAGGTGCTCGGCAGCGCGCGAGATCATCAGTTCGCTCGCGCCGTCGAGGTCCAGGCCCGAGTCCCGGTAGGTGTGCTCGACCCGTCCCGTACTCACCACGAACGGCGGGTTCGCCACGATCCGGTCGAAACGGCGGCCGATCACCGGTTCGAACCACGACCCCTCGAGCAGTTCGATCTCGACCTCGTTGAGTGCGGCCGTGGCGGCAGCCAGTGCCAGTGCCCGGGCGTTGACGTCGGTGGCGGTGACGGTGCGGGCGAAGTCGGTCGCGCGCACGGCCTGCACGCCGCAGCCGGTGCCCAGGTCCAGTACCGAACCGACCGGGTCGGTGGGCATGGCCTGCAGCAGCGACAGCGAGGCGTGTCCGACGCCGAGCACATGATCCTCGCGGGTCTGCCGGGGACGCATCGCCCCGTCGAGGTCCGACAGCATCCAGCGGGTGCCGGTGCCGGCGTCGAGTGGTCGCAGATCCAGTGCTGCGCGCACACCGTCGCCGTCGCGTTCGAGGAGCCCCGCCGCGATCGCCGTCGCCACGTCGAGCGGTGCGAGCGCGTCGGCCACCTCGGCGGCGGGAAGCGTGTCGCACACGAGGAACAGGCGCACGAGGGTGCCGAGATCACCGCCGCCCGCCGCGGCCCGTCGCACCGGCACAGGCTCGCCGCGTCCCAACGCGGCGTGCGCGTCGGGACCGAGGAGCTCGAGCATCGTGTCGGTGTCGAACCGTGCGCGAGTGAGTGCCGTGCGCATCGCGGGACAGATCGAAAGCAGCAGGTCGCGGTCCATCCACGCATTGTGGCAGCACCCTGCTGCCGCGCCCGGGGCCGGGGAACCGGGTCAGCCCTCGATGATGCGCGGCTGTGGGCCCTCGAGCGCAGTAGTGTCGTCGGCGCGACCGTCCCAGCGGCTGGGCTCGTCCTTCGACCGCGGAGGGCGATCGTTGGCGATGAGCACCGCCACCCACGGAAGCGGGACCGACAGAGCGAGGATGCCCACCGAGAGCCACGGATTGGCGAACGCCGCGTATGCGAGCGCGGCGAGGATCATGGCGGGGATGCGGAAGGACATGAGCGTGAGGTACTTGCGGACCCTTGCTCGGTGCTGCTCCTCCAGCGACGACGCCGCCTCGGTGATCAGAACCGGTTTCTCGGGTGACCCGTCGTCGTAGCCCCCATGGAAACCCGGAGTTCTCGACATCCTTCTACTGTCCCACTCGCGTCCGCGGAATGCACATACACATCCGCACCCGGGGTGCGGCATCATGTAACGGTGAGCACCGACATCAAGGAACGGCCGGATACCACCACCGACGAAACCACCGACGACGACACTCCCAAGTTCTTCCACTACGTCAAGAAGGACAAGATCGCCGAGAGCGCGGTCATGGGGACCCATGTCGTCGCCCTGTGCGGCGAAGTCTTCCCGGTGACGCGCTCCCCGAAGCCGGGGTCGCCGGTGTGCCCGGAATGCAAGAAGGTCTACGAGGGTCTGCGCAAGGGCGACTGATCGACCGTCTCGTCCGGGGTCGCCGGCGCGGGTTCGCCGACGGCGTCCTCCGCTGCGGGTGGGTGCGGCGCGTCCACGGGGCACGACTCGGGTTCCCGCTGCCCCGGCCGCATGATGTCCGGTAGCCGGATCGGGATCGGTGCCGTTCCCAGCCGCCGGGTCAGGCCGGTCACCGCGGCCGGTGCGGGCGCTGCGGCCGCCCGATCGGCCAGCCACCGGCGCACCTGTTCGATGCGGGTCTCGCGCGCCGGCCAGAATTCCTGCACTGTCGCGTTGAACTCGGCTCCCAGCACGACGGCGAAGCCGAGGAAGAAGGTGAACAGCAGGAACGCGATCGGGGTGGCGAGCGCTCCGTACGTGTATCCGGTCCCGGACACCCATCGCAGGTACCAGCGCAGAGCCGCGCTCGATGCCATGAAGAACGTGCCCGCCAGGATCGCACCGCCCAGCAGGCGGTGCCACGGCAGGGACCGCGGCAGGGCCACCTTGTACAGCGTCGTCAGGCCCACGAGCAGCAGCAGCGCCACGCCGGGGTAGTAGAAGGTATCCAGCAACCGGGACCCGACGTCGTACCACGCCTCCGGCAGCGCCCGTCCGATCATGGTCGGCCCGAGCGCGACGAGCGGCAGCGTGAACACCGCCAGGACGAGGAACACCACGTACAGCAGCAGGGCGAAGAACCGCTGCCAGACGGGATGACGGTGGTCGTGCTGGTCGTGTGCCTCGTCGATGGAGTCGACGAACGTCGAGATCGCCGACGACCCCGCCCACAGCGACAGCAGGAATCCGAGGGACATCACGTCGGCGCGGCCCCGCAGCAGCACGTCCTGGACCGTGGGCCCGATGATGTCGTCGACCACGTTCTCGCTGAACATGGTGCGGCTGAACGTGACGATCTTGGACTGGATGATCTCCACCGTGTCGGGCCCGAACCACCCCGCCACGTAGCCGAGACTGCCCAGCAGGCCGAGCAGGAGCGGGGGCAGCGACAGCGTCTGCCAGAAGGCGGCCGCCGCGGCCTTGCTGAAGATGGAGTCGTCCCACGCCTTGACCGCTGTCCGGGCGAGCACCTGCAGCCCGCGGTGCACCGGCCGCCGCCGCGGGCGCGGTGCGGCGGTCGATCCGGCTGGAGGAGGTGTGTCGCTCATGGGTACTTCCAGCATTCCTGACGACACGCCGCAGTGCTCGGCGGCGGGCCGACGACACCGCGAATTCTGACATGATCGTCTCCTGTCGCCCGCGTCACGGCCGGCGGCTCGGATGCGGGCGGGCCCGGCGGACCGGGATAGGCTGCTCGACGGCCGTCGTCCGTCCGGCGACCGCACGGCGGATTCCGTACGCCCGACGGCGGGCCGCAGAGCGAGACCACCCGCACGACCGGAGAAGGAGCACGAGTAGCCGGTGAGCACCGAGACCGTCGGAACAGCGCCCTCCGCCCCCGCCGGACAGCTGCGCGCCTGGCAGCGCCGAGCCCTGACGAAGTACCTCGCGACGAGCCCGCGGGACTTTCTCGCCGTCGCGACCCCTGGCGCCGGTAAGACCACGTTCGCGCTTCGTGTCGCGGGCGAGCTGCTGCGCGACCGCACCGTCGACCAGGTGACGGTCGTCGCCCCCACCGAGCACCTCAAGCACCAGTGGGCCGCTTCGGCTGCGCGCTCCGGCATCGCCCTGGACTCGAACTTCACCAACTCCACCGGCCAGACGTCGAGCGACTTCCACGGGGTCGTGGTGACCTATGCGCAGGTGGCCTCGCACCCGTTCAAACACCGCGTCCGCACCGAGGCCCGTCGCACCCTGGTGATCCTCGACGAGATCCACCACGGCGGCGACGCCAAGAGCTGGGGTGAGGGAATCCGGGAGGCGTTCGGCGACGCCACCCGCCGCCTCGCGCTGACCGGCACCCCGTTCCGCAGCGACGACAGCGCCATCCCGTTCGTGACGTACGAACCGAACGGCGACGGCTTCATGCAGTCCAGGGCCGACCACGCGTACGGCTATGCCGATGCCCTCGCCGACGGTGTCGTGCGTCCGGTGGTCTTCCTCGCCTACTCCGGTGAAGCCCGATGGCGCAACAACGCGGGGGAGGAGTACTCGGCGCGCCTCGGTGAGCCGCTCAGCGCCGAGCAGACCGCACGCGCGTGGCGGACCGCTCTCGATCCGGCCGGCGACTGGATCCCGGCCGTCCTCACCGCCGCGAACACGCGGCTCGAGCAACTGCGCCAGGGCGGGATGCCCGATGCGGGCGGACTGGTCATCGCCAGCGACCAGACGGTGGCCCGCGCGTACGCCAAGATCCTCGAGCAGCTCACCGGCGAGACTCCCGCCCTGGTCCTGTCCGACGACCCGACCGCGTCGCGGCGCATCTCGGAGTTCGACGCCAGCACCCAGCGCTGGATGGTGGCGGTGCGCATGGTGTCCGAAGGTGTCGACGTTCCTCGGCTCGCGGTGGGCGTGTACGCCACCAGCGCCTCGACGCCGCTGTTCTTCGCCCAGGCCATCGGCCGGTTCGTGCGGTCGCGACGCAAGGGCGAGACCGCGAGCGTGTTCCTGCCGTCCGTGCCGGTGCTCCTCGACCTGGCGAGCCAGCTCGAGACGCAGCGGGACCACGTGCTCGGCAAGCCGCACCGCGTGAAGGAAGGCTTCGACGACGACCTGCTCGCGGACGCCAACCGGACCAAGGACGAACCCGGCGAGGAGGAGAAGGCGTTCACCGCACTCGGCGCGGACGCCGAACTCGACCAGGTGATCTACGACGGCTCCTCGTTCGGCACGGCGACGTTCTCCGGCAGCGAGGAAGAGGCCGACTACCTGGGCCTGCCCGGGCTGCTCGACGCCGAGCAGATGCGGGCGCTGCTGCGCCGCCGACAGCAGGAGCAGCTGGACAAGCCGGCCTCCGCCCCCGCACCCACCCCGCCGCCGCAGGTGGCCGAGCGGGTGGCGACCGCCGACTCGCTGGCCCGGCTGCGCAAGGAACTGAACTCGCTCGTCGCGATGCACCACCACCGGACCGGTAAGCCGCACGGGGTCATCCACGGGGAGCTGCGGCGGCAGTGCGGTGGTCCGCCGACCGCGATCGCCACGGCCGAGCAACTCGGCGACCGCATCGCGCTGCTGCGCCAGTGGTGAACCCGTCGCCGGCACACCCCCGGAACGGCGAAACGGGCGACCACTCTCAGTGGTCGCCCGTTTCGGCTCGGGTCTCGGAGTCGTACGGCTCCGGAACGGTGGATCAGACGGCAGCTTCGGCGTCGGACTCGGTCACGATCGTGGCGCCGAGTTCACGCAGCCGGTCGGTGTGCTCCTTGGCGTGGTGGCCGCAGAAGAGCAGCTCGCCACCGGTGGCAAGGACTGCACGGACGCGAGCGGCTGCACTGCACCGATCGCAGCGGTCTGCGGCGGTCAACTTCGGGCTGGTCAACGTTCCGGGCATGACTCCTCCAAACTGGCCACCACTGTCGTCGGTTGCCTGGGGTCTGGTCCGCCGCACCGGGCCGGCGCGGTGGAACTACTGTGTCAGACGATTCCCGTTCACGCGTTGTTCCAATCCTCCGAAAATCGTGTCGAGTTTCACCCCCGAACCCGCCGAATGCCCACGACGTGCGGTTTCGGCGCTGCGGGTGTTCGCTCACAGCGCAGAGCCTCCGGCGGTGTCGCGGGCCCGGAACGGCCACCGGGAGGGGCTGCGGTGACGAATCGGCTGGTCCACATCTGCACGCGAGCCGACTGGGAGCGGGTACAGCGCAGTGGGGTGCTGGTCCCCGACTCACTCGCCACGCACGGGTTCGTACACCTGTCGACGCCGGAGCAGGTGCACCTGCCGGCGAACCGGTTGTTCGCCGGTCGCACGGATCTGGTGCTGCTTCACATCGACCCGGCACGGCTCGCGGACGAAGTGCGGTGGGAGCCGGGCGTCCCGGACGATCCTGCGGGGATGACGTTCCCGCACCTCTACGGCCCGTTACCGGTCGCTGCGGTCACCGCGGTGGTGGACTACCTCCCCGGCGATAACGGACTTTTCGGACACCCCTGAGGGTGCGCCGCCGCCCATGGGGCCGCGAGTCCTACTCTGACGGCATGAACGTCGAAGTGACGCCGCTTCCCGGAATCGGTGTGCGCAAAGACTTCGAGCTGGCGTCGGGTCGTCGGATCGGGGTCATCACGCATCGGGACGGCCATTCGGACCTGATCGTCTCGAAGGCGGACGATCCCGATGCCTGTGCGGCCTCCCTGCCGCTGACCGTCGAGGAAGCAGCCACCCTGAGCAACCTCCTCGGTGCGCCGCAACTCGTCGCCCAGCTCCAGGAGGACCACCGGGAACTGCCCGGGATCATCACCCGGCAGCTGCACATCCACGACAGCTCCCGCTTCGACGGGGCGGTGCTCGGAGACACGGCGATGCGTACCCGCACGGGCGTATCCATCGTCGCGGTGATGCGCGCCGGGCAGGTGACGCCCTCGCCGGGGCCGGATTTCGTACTCACCGGGGGAGACATCCTCGTCGCCGTCGGCACGGCCGACGGCCTGGACGCCGCGGCCAGGATCCTGCGCAACGGCTGACCGATGAACTCGACCACGCTCGCCCTGATCGAACTGGGGGCGGTGTTCTTCGCCCTCGGGGTGCTCGGACGGGTCGCCGCGCGTTTCGCCATGTCGCCGATCCCGTTCTACCTCCTCGGCGGTCTCGCGTTCGGCACCGGCGGGTTCATCCAGCTCGGTGACATCAGCGAGTTCAGTCACGTTGCCAGTGAAATCGGCGTGGTCCTGCTGCTGCTCCTCCTCGGCCTGGAGTACACGGCCTCCGAACTCGTAACCGGGCTCAAACGGTCCCGCGCGGCGGGCCTGCTCGATCTCGTGCTCAACGCCGCGCCGGGAGTGGTGATCGCGCTGCTGCTCGGTTGGGGCGCGACGGCGGCGTTCGTCCTCGGTGGCATCACCTACATCTCGTCCTCGGGCATCATCGCCAAGACCCTGACCGACCTCGGTCGTCTGGGTAACCGGGAGACTCCCGTGGTGTTGTCGATCCTCGTCTTCGAGGACCTCGCGATGGCGGTGTACCTGCCGATCCTGACCGCGGTGCTCGCGGGGATCAGCCTCATCGGTGGGCTCGAGGCCGTCGCGATCGCGCTGGGCCTGGTCACGGTCGTGCTCGTGCTGGTGCTGCGCTACGGACGTTACGTCTCTGCGGTGCTCGACAGCCCGGACAGCGAGACGTTGCTGCTCAAGCTGCTCGGCGCCGCGCTGCTGGTCGCCGGTGTCAGCTCGGCGATGCAGGTGTCGGCGGCGGTCGGCGCGTTCCTGCTCGGCATCGCGATCTCCGGATCGACCGCTCACAACGCGGCCCGTGTCCTCGAGCCGCTGCGGGACCTCTTCGCGGCGATCTTCTTCGTGTTCTTCGGCCTCAACACCGATCCGACCGCCATCCCTCCCGTACTGGGATGGGCGGCGCTGCTCGCCGTCGTCACAGCGCTGACGAAGATCGCCACCGGCTGGTGGGCGGCACGGCAACACGGCATCGCCACCATGGGCCGCGCTCGCGCGGGCGCCGCCCTCATCGCCCGGGGTGAGTTCTCCATCGTCATCGCCGGACTCGCCGTCACCTCCGGTCACGTGGACGCCGAGCTCGCGGCTCTCGCTTCGGCGTACGTCCTGATCACAGCGGTGCTCGGCCCCGTGGCGGCGCGCGTCGTCGAGCCGGTGACCCGCGCCGTGGTGCCCCGGCTACGCGAACGGCCGCCGGCTGCGGAGCCGACGGCCGATCGCCGTGAAGCGGAAGAGTTCTAGGTCGATCCTCAGTCGAGGTAGTCGCGCAGCACCTGCGACCGCGACGGGTGCCGCAGCTTCGACATGGTCTTGGACTCGATCTGCCGGATCCGTTCGCGAGTGACCCCGTAGACCTGCCCGATCTCGTCGAGGGTCCGGGGCTGACCGTCGGTGAGGCCGAACCGCAGCCGGACCACACCGGCCTCACGTTCGGACAGTGTCTCGAGTACCGACTGCAGCTGATCCTGCAGCAGCGTGAACGACACCGCGTCCACCGCCACCACGGCCTCACTGTCCTCGATGAAGTCGCCGAGCTGGCTGTCGCCCTCGTCGCCGATGGTCTGGTCGAGCGAGATCGGCTCCCGGGCGTACTGCTGGATCTCCAGCACCTTCTCCGGGGTGATGTCCATCTCCTTGGCCAGCTCCTCCGGAGTGGGCTCGCGCCCGAGGTCCTGGAGCAGCTCACGCTGGATGCGGCCGAGCTTGTTGATCACCTCGACCATGTGCACCGGGATGCGGATGGTGCGGGCCTGATCGGCCATGGCGCGGGTGATGGCCTGCCGGATCCACCAGGTGGCGTACGTGGAGAACTTGTAACCCTTGGTGTAGTCGAACTTCTCCACCGCGCGGATCAGACCGAGGTTGCCCTCCTGGATGAGATCCAGGAATGCCATGCCCCGGCCGGTGTAGCGCTTGGCGAGTGAGACGACGAGCCGCAGGTTGGCCTCGAGCAGGTGGTTCTTGGCGCGATTGCCGTCGCGGCAGATCCAGTTCAGGTCGCGGCGCTGCGCGACCGGCAGCTTCTCGCCCTTGTCGGCGTATTCCTGCAACCGGTAAGTGGCGTACAGGCCGGCCTCGATGCGCTTGGCGAGCTCGACCTCCTCCTCGGCGTTGAGCAGGGCAACTTTGCCGATCTGCTTGAGGTAGGCGCGCACCGAGTCGGCGGAGGCGGTCAGCTCGGCGTCCTTGCGGGCCTGCCGCAGCGCCTCCGACTCCTCCTCGTCCCAGACGAAGTCGCCCGACGCCTTGTCCTTGTCGCTGGGCTCGTCGTCGGCGTCCGCCTCCACGACCACGTCCTCGGCACCTTCGAGATCGGCCTCGGCGACGTCGATGTCCTCGAGCGCGGCTTCCTCACCCTCGAACTCGTCGCCGGCCGGCTTGCCCGCCTTCTTGGCGGCGGCCTTCTTCGCCGTGGTCTTCTTCGCGGCGGCCTTCTTCGCCGGGGCTTTCTTGGCCGCGGCCTTCTTCGCCGGGGCCTTCTTGGCCGCGGCCTTCTTCGCCGGCCGCTTCGTGGCGGGTGCGGTACCGGTCGCGGATTCCGCGGCGTCCGCGGAGGCTGCCGATTCGTTGGGGGAATCAGCCGTGTGGATGTCGGTGGCTGCCACGTACGCCCTTTCGTGACGAGGTAGTGCGGCGTCGCGCCAGAGGGGTTCCGGCGGAGAG
The DNA here is from genome assembly GCF_057367935.1 of Rhodococcus sp. NS-SX18. Taxonomy (NCBI): domain Bacteria; kingdom Bacillati; phylum Actinomycetota; class Actinomycetes; order Mycobacteriales; family Nocardiaceae; genus Rhodococcus; species Rhodococcus sp. NS-SX18. The sequence goes on from NZ_CM170633.1 coordinate 2,372,998, forward strand.
GTCTGTCGGGATCAGGCCGGTTCGCAGCCGGCTGTGCACCATTGTAACGATCGCCGTCACGCGCGATGTGCAGGACTCAGGGGTGGACGCCTGTTTTCGCAGCCCAGGCGGCCCCGATGATGCCGGCCGCGTTGCGCAACGCGGCCGGAACGACGGGCGTGCGGTTGGTCAGCAACGGGATCCACTTCTCGTGCTTGCGGCTGATGCCGCCGCCGGCGATGAACAGGTCGGGCCACAGCAGGGCCTCGAACCGCGACAGCACCAGCGAGACCTCCTTGGCCCACCGCTTGTACGACCACTCGTTGTTCTCCTTGACCGACGACGCCGCGCGGTGCTCGGCTTCCATCCCGTCGACCTCCATGTGCCCGAACTCGGTGTTCGGCAACAGGACGCCGTTGTGCAGCACCGCCGAGCCGATCCCGGTTCCGAAGGTGAGCAGGACGACAACTCCGGACGCGTCCCTGGCCGCACCGAAGCGGTCCTCGGCGAGACCGGCGGCATCCGCGTCGTTCAGCACACTGACCGGACGGTCGCCCAGCACCGAGGCGAACAACGCCCGGGCGTCGGTGCCGATCCATGCCGGATCGATGTTCGCGGCCGTGCGCGCCACCCCGCCGGTCACCACACTGGGCAGGGTGACACCCACCGGTCCGGTCCACTGCGCCTGTTCCACGATCCGGGCGACCGTGTCGGCGACCGCCTGTGGAGTCGACGGCTGGGGAGTGAGGATCTTGATGCGCTCACCCACCAGGACACCCGTGGACATGTCGACGACCCCGCCCTTGATGCCGCTGCCCCCGACATCGACACCGAATCCCAGAAGGTCCGGATCCGGCGTGGCCGGCTGGGTCGTCTGCGTCATCTCGCGCTCCCTCTCGTCACCGGAACAGTCACCGCGGGCAACCGCTGTCGTGACGTCACCCTAATGCGAATGCGACGGCCACGCGGGTGGTGCCGTACCGCGTAGTGTGTTCGGATACCCGGGTGCCCGACACCCCGGATCGCCACCCTTGCACCCTTTCCCGCGACGCCACCACGGACCCGGCCCGGCTGCGGGAGATCGCTGTGGACGTCGCGGTGGCGGCCGCCGCCCACGTGCGCGCCCGGCGGCCCGAGCTGTTCCCGGCCGCCGACCCGAGTGCTCGCACAGCCGGCGCGGTGCGATCGAAGAGCACCGAGACCGACCCGGTGACGGTGGCGGACACCGAGACCGAGGACCTGATCCGGCGACTGCTGACCCGGTCGCGGCCGGGCGACGCGATCCTGGGGGAGGAGGGCGGCGCCGACGCCGGGTCGACCGGTGTCCGATGGGTCGTCGACCCCATCGACGGCACGGTGAACTTCGTGTACGGCATCCCCGCTTACGCGGTCTCGGTAGCGGCCCAGGTCGGTGGGACATCCGTGGCGGGAGCGGTGGTCGATGTCGCAGCCGGAGACGTCTACTCGGCTGCGCGCGGAGGTGGCGCCACCCGCACCGACGCCGGGGGATCGGTGACGCGTCTGCGCTGCAACCCGGTCGGCGACATTGCCCATGCACTCGTTGCGACCGGCTTCTCCTACGCGCCGCACCGGCGCGAACGGCAGGGTGCTCTGGTGGCGGAGCTGCTGCCGAGGGTGCGGGACATCCGCCGGATCGGTGCGGCCGCCCTGGACCTGTGCATGGTGGCCTCGGGCCGCGTCGATGCCCACTACGAGCACGGGCTGCAACCGTGGGACTGGGCCGCCGGTGCGCTGATCGCCGCGGAGGCGGGCGCCTGGGTGCGGCTACCGACCGGCGGGGGCGACGACGGCGAGATCACCGTCGCCGCTGCGCCCGGCGTCGCGGCACAGCTCGCGGACCTGCTCGCCACGTTCGGCGCCGACGCACCGATCCCGGCCTGACGGTCCGCGGCGCTCAGCAGCGGGCGTCGCGGGCCGCCGCCAGCAGGTCGATGTCGAGCGGCGCGGCGGCCGCACCCACCGGAGCCTCCCGCAGCGACTGCAGCACCTCCTCGGCGTCGGCGTTGGGTGCGATCTCCTTGGAATAGGTGCCCAGGGCGAGGTCGACGGTGTCGTCGGCACGGTCGTCGCGGACGAGCTCGGCGCACGGTGCGACCAGCCACACCGTGCTGGCCGCCGCGGTCCCGGCCGCCCCGAACCTGATCTGACCGTGGCACTGCAGGTTCTGGTCGACGTAGACCGGGTCGTTGCCGGCCTGGACGTCCGGTGCGCTCGCAAACCCGTATTCGGCCAACTGGGTGGCCACATGGGTGGCCTGGCCACGTTCACCGTTGGCGTTGAACACCCGCACCCGCGTCGCCGCCAGGGGAGCAGGTTCGACGTCGAGCAGGGCGGACCGGTCGACCACCTCGCCGAGCGGGGCCGGTTGCGGTCCTCCGGGCTCCGACGGCACGGTCGGCGGGGCGTTGCATGCCACGGTCCGCGATACCGGGTCGGAACCGGCGAACACCGATGCCCACACCACGATCCCGATCGTCGCCAGAACCGCGAACAGGGCCGCGGCCGGCACCAGGCGGCGGCGGGGGAACGGCCGGCCGCGTTCGTCACGCGCCCGGCCTTCGGTGATCAGGGAAACCACGGCGCCCTGCCTCTCGCATCTCCAAGGGGTGTGTGCGACCACTGTAGAGGGCATCCCGATGGGGTCCGCGAAGGCGGGCGAACGGTGGAATGTCTCGAGTTGCTGTGGTGTTGGTGACAATTGACCGACATTTTCCCGGACCGCGTGCATCGGTTACGGCTTCTGTGGGTACTTCCGCTATTGTTCGGCGGCCCAGGTCGTCGAAGATTCGACGATCGGGCCTTCGACAGGGGAGGCCCGGGTCGTGTCCGGGACCCGGATACGGTCGGCGGGAACTTCCGGAGACGGTCGGGCGTTGCCCCCGCCGAAGGACATGAACAGTGTCCTTCGGCAGGGCACCTGCACGAGGACTAGAGGTAGAGGAAATGGCGACTGACTACGACGCACCGAGGCGAACCGAAACCGACGAGGTGTCGGAGGATTCACTCGAAGAATTGAAGGCGCGACGCAACGAGGCGCAGTCCGCCGTCGTGGACGTCGACGAGTCGGATACCGCGGAGTCCTTCGAGCTGCCCGGCGCCGATCTGTCCGGTGAGGAGCTGTCGGTTCGGGTGGTGCCCAAGCAGGCCGACGAGTTCACCTGCTCGAGCTGCTTCCTGGTACACCACCGCAGCCGACTCGCCAGCGACGAGAACGGCGTGATGATCTGCCGGGACTGTGCAGCCTGAGTCCCGGCGGGACTGTGCAGCCTGAGTCCCGGCGGGACTGTCCAGCCTGAGTCCCGGCGGGACTGAGCAACCCCGGGGCTGTGCAGCCTGAGCTCCGGAACATTCCGCTGACCGGCCGTCCTCGGTTCAGCCTTCGGATTCGTCGGCACAACCCAGGGCGGCCAGCAGCTCCGCGGGCCGCCTCGTGCTGATCAGCCAGTACGGGGTGGGGTCGTCCGGATCGTCCAGCACGACGAGCACCATCGTCCCGATCCACGGGCGGTGCTGGACGTACGCCGCCGGGTCGAGCTGGCGTCCCAGGGCGGCGCTCTTCGCCGATGCCGGCACCACGACGGCCCGGGAGATCACCTCGAGCGGCAGGTGCGCCCGGCCGACGATCAGCTCCCCGGCCGTCACCTCCAACCGCAGACGGGACAGCCACACGAGCGCCCAGACAGGGAACGGCAGCAGCAGCACGTACGGCAGCCAGGCGTACAGGCCGGGCGCCCCCATGTGCAGTTCCGCGGCCAGCAGTGCGGCCACGCCCAGGCCGAGGGGCCACCACCACAGCGGCACCCACATCCGTTCGGAGTAGACCGGCACGTCGGTCGTCTGCTGCGCATCCGCATCGGGTCGAGAGGTTCGAGACACGTCCATCAGAGTAGTCTCGGTGCACGTGACCGATCTTCCAGCCGTCCCTCTGCTCCGTCTGGACCCGGGGATTCCCATGCCCGCCCGCGCACACACCGGCGACGCCGGCGTGGACCTGTGCACGACGGTGGACGTGACCCTCGAGCCCGGGCGGCGAGCGCTGGTGGGGACCGGCATCGCGGTGGCCCTGCCCGTCGGCACGGTGGGTCTGATCCATCCGCGTTCCGGCCTGGCCGCGAAGTTCGGGCTCTCGGTGGTCAACACCCCCGGGACGGTGGATGCGGGCTACCGCGGCGAGATCAAGGTGTGCCTGATCAACCACGATCCCGACCGCGTGGTCGAGCTGCGTCGTGGCGACCGCATCGCCCAGCTGCTCGTGCAGAAGGTGGAACTCGTCGACTTCGTCGAGGTCGACTCTCTCGACGACACCAGCCGCGGCGCCGGAGGATACGGATCGAGCGGTGGGCACGCCGGTCTGGTGAAGGAAGGTTCCTGACATGTTCGGACGACGCCGGAAGAACCGGGACGCCGAAGCGCCCGGACTCGCGGACGACGGTGAGTTCGCCCCCACCCCCGGGGAAGACGAGACACCGGTGCCGCAGGGCGGCCCCTACGACATCGACGACATCGGTGAGGACGCGGTCGGCAGCCGGCTCGACCTCGGGTCGGTCCTCGTGCCGTTGCCGCCGGGCGGGCAGATCCAGGTGGAGATGGCGCCGAACGGTCAACCCCAGGCCGTGCACCTGGTGACCCAGCACGGACGGATCACGATCTCCGCGTACGCGGCGCCGAAGTCTCCGGGGCAGTGGCGGGAGGTGGCTGCCGAGCTGGCCGAATCGCTGCGCCGCGACAATGCGACGGTCAGCATCGAGAGCGGACCGTGGGGCCGGGAACTGCAGGGCAGCACCCCGAACGCGGATCTGCGCTTCCTCGGTGTCGACGGCTACCGGTGGATGATCCGCTGCGTTGTCGCCGGGCCGGCCGGTTCGGTGACGGGTGACTCGCCGCTGGTGGAGACCGCACGCAGCATCGTCGCCGAAACCGTCGTGCGTCGCGGCCAGGATCCGCACCCGGTGCGCACGCCGTTGCCGGTGGTGCTCCCGAAAGCTCTTGCGGAGCAACTGGCCGCCGCACAACAACAGCAGCAGGCAGCCGCGCAGCAGGCGTCCCAGCAGCCGACGCCCCAGCAGCCGGCACCGCCCCAGCAGCCCGCACCGCCCCAGCAGCCCGCACCGCCCCAGCAGCCCGCGCCCCAGTCGCGCCCACGCCACGGTGAGTCGGGGTCGGCGATGCAGCAGCTCGGTTTCTGACGGACCGACCCGTCAGGCCCGGACGCGCCGCAGTGCCTCCAGGGAGGCTGTCCCGAGTACGGACGGGTCGGTGCCGATCTCGGCGAGAGTGACCGTGCCCAGCTCGGCGCGCACCAGGTGCGAACACCACTCCTGCGCGACCGCGAGGGGATGCACCGCGTCGTCCACGGCGGCGGCGATGCCGACCGGCACCTCCACGGCCTGCAATTCGTGCAGGTCCAGCGCCCGGTATCGGGACGCCTCGTCGAGCGCCGCCGGCAGGTCCGGCCACTGCGACCGCCAGGACCGGGCCAGTTCCGTCCCGAGCCACGCGGGACTGGACTCCACCATCGCCGCGGTCACCGCGGCCAGCCCGTGCGCGCGCAGCTCCCCGGCCGTCCAACGAGCGCTCGCCGCCGCCGGGGCGGCGTCCGGCGAGCCCGTCCACGCCGGCAGCGCGGCCAGCACACCGACGGCGCGCCCGGGATGCTCGGCCGCCCACCGCAGTGCGACGGCAGCCCCGAGCGACACACCGCCCACCAGCACGGGACCCTCGGCCGCGGCACGGTCGAGGGCATCGACGTAGCTGCCCACCACACGCGCCGGATCCGGGTCGACCGCGACGGTGCGTACGCCGGCAGCGGCGAGCGGACCCGCGAACGCACGCTCGGCGAAGTGCGCGTCGGAGCCCGTTCCGGGCAGGACGACAGCGACGACAGTGCTGGTCCCGCGGTGTTCTGGGGAGCTGTTCGCGGAGCGCATGCCACGATCCTGCCGGACCCGTCCGCGCAGGTGGGAACCGGAGTGGTTGCCCCGTCCCGATAGGTCTACAGTGGCCCTCAGGAAAGCCCCATGCGCGGCCCGAGACCCGTGCCGCGCCCGTTCCAGGAGCACGCTATGGCAACCGCCGCAGCCGGTTACTTCCGCCGACTCACCCGTCGGCTCACGGAGGATCTCGAGCAGCTCGACGCCGAGGAGATCGCCGAAACCGCCCAGGCGACCGGGGCCCGACGCGCTTGCGACTGCGCACGCGGTGAGGAAGTGACCATGTTCGGCCGCCTCCGCAGCGTCGAGGCGTGTCCGAAGGCTGCCAGCGCCGCCGTCGAAGCCGAACTGTTCGACGGCACCGAAGCCGTCAAGCTCGTGTGGATCGGCCGTCGCCGCATCCCGGGCATCGAGCCGGGCAAGACGCTGCTGGTGCGCGGACGCGTCGGTGAGCGCGACGGCGCGAAGGTCCTCTACAACCCGTATTACGAACTGCGCGAGCGAGCCTGAACCCTGGCGCCGCCGCGCCCGTTCCCGGCGCCACCCGCCCTCGCGCGCGGCTGTGGCACCCTCGTAGGAGTGAGCGAGAAGCAGCAGACGGTCCTGGAACAACTCGGCGGACTCAGCGGGTTGGTCTCGTCGACCGTGCCCGTGCTGGTGTTCGTTCCGGTCAACAGCGTCTGGGGTCTGACCGCCGCGATCTGGGCGGCCCTCGCCGCAGCCACCGCCGTGCTCGTGTGGCGACTCGTCCAGCGCACCCCCGTCCAGCCCGCGGTCTCAGGCTTTCTCGGTGTGGGTGTGTGCGCCTTCATCGCCTACCGCACCGGCGACGCCAAGGGTTACTTCCTCTTCGGCATCTACACCAGCCTGCTGTACGCCGCCGGCTTCGTCCTGTCCATCCTGGTGCGGCGGCCCCTGGTCGGTGTGATCTGGGGCATGCTCAACGGGCAGGGATCGTCCTGGCGGCGCCACCGTGTCGCCGTGCGCGCTTACGACATCGCGACGGCGGCGTGGGCGCTGGTGTTCGCGGCTCGCTACCTCGTGCAACACGAGCTGTACGACGCCGACCGGACCGGCTGGCTCGCAGTGGCCCGCATCGGCATGGGATGGCCGCTGACGGCGGTGGCGTTGCTGGTCACGTTGTGGGCGGTGCGCCGCGCCGACCGAGTCGTCGAACCGGCGCCCGAGACGGTCGACGAGCCGATCGAGACCGAGCCGGGTCGGACGGCCGACGGTCCCGAGCAGGACGTCCGCTGACCCGTCAGAGCCCGAGTGCTGCGCGCAGTTCCTGTTCCACCTCGGTCGCGGCCACGAACAGCAGCTCGTCGCCGCCCTCGAGGGGGTCGTCGGGCTGCGGGACGATGACGCGGCCCCCGCGCAGGATCGTCACCAGGGCCGCATCCCGGGGCAGCTGCAGTTTGCGTACCGGTTTACCGGCGAGCGCGGTGGTGTCCGGCAAGGTGATCTCGACCAGGTTCGCGCCCTTCCGCAGCGTCATCAGCCGGACCAGATCGCCGACCGAGACGGCCTCCTCGACCAGCGACGCCAGCATGCGCGGTGTGGAGACAGCGACGTCGACCCCCCACGACTCGTCGAACAGCCACTCGTTGCGGGGGTCGTTGACGCGGGCGACGACCCGCGCGACGCCGAACTCGGTGGTGGCGAGCAGGCTCAGCACCAGGTTCGCCTTGTCGTCGCCGGTAGCGGCGATCACCACGTCGTACTGCTCGAGTTGTGCGGCCTCGAGCAGGCTCAGCTCGCAGGCGTCGGCGTGCACCCACTTGGCATCGGGCACGGAGTCGGGCTCGACGTGCTCGAGCTTGCGTTCGAGCAGCATGACGTCGTGGTGGTTGCGGATCAGTTCGCGCGCGATGGAGCGTCCGACGGCTCCCGCTCCCGCGATGGCCACCTTCATCGGCGTTCCTCTCGGTGATGTCCGGGTCGTGTGTTCGGCTGCGTCTGCAGGCACCGGACGGTCAGTCGTCGGCCGCAGGGGGCTGTCCGGCGAGGGCGATCGCCTCGGCAACGGTGCCCGAGACGGCCGCGATGTATACCTGATCGTCGGCCTGCAGCACCGTCTTGCGGTCGGGCAGGACCCCCGTGCCGAAGCGGATGACGAATGCGACCCGGGAATGGGTGGCGGCCTCGAAGTCGGTGACGTTGCGGCCGATCCAGTCCTCGTGCAGCGAGACCTCGGCGACGGCGACGGTGCCGGTCGGGTCCCGCCACTTGGCCGTCTGGCTCTCGTAGGTGAGGTTGTGCAGGAACCGGTCGGTCGTCCACGGCACCGTGGCGACGGTCGGGATCCCGAGTCGTTCGTACACCGCGGCGCGCTTGGCATCGTAGATGCGGGCGACGACCCGCTCGACGCCGAAGGTTTCCCGGGCGACCCGGGCGGAGATGATGTTCGAGTTGTCCCCGGAGGAGACCGCGGCGAACGCGTCGGCTCGCTCGATGCCGGACCGCACCAGCACGTCCCGGTCGAAACCCATTCCCACGATCGTGTGACCCGGGAAGTCCGGGCCGAGCCGTAGGAACGCGCTCGGGTCGCGGTCGATGACGGCCACTTCGTTGCCCAGCCGGACGAGCGCCGCAGCCAGGGAGGAACCCACCCGGCCGCAGCCCATGACCACCACGTACACCGTTCGCTCCGATTCTCTTCCTTGCCGTGTCGCCCGGTCGCGACGCGCAGAACCGAACCGTACCGCTCGCACGGGACCGGTGTGCGGTGCCGGGCGACGGTACCCCCGCAGCGGTGCATTTCGGACACGGCCACGGGTGCTCGGCGGGTGGCCGGCGGGACGGCTTAGGCTTTGCGAGTGTCCAAGCTCTCGACCGCCACGAAGCGGTTGTTGTTGGGTAGGCCGTTCCGCAGCGACACGCTCGGTCACACGTTGCTGCCCAAGCGAATCGCCCTGCCGGTGTTCGCATCCGACGCGTTGTCGTCGGTGGCGTACGCCCCGGAGGAGATCTTCCTCGTCCTGTCCGTCGCGGGTCTGTCGGCGTACGTGTTCACACCGTGGATCGGCGTCGCGGTGGCGCTCGTCCTCGCGGTCGTCGTCGCGAGCTACCGGCAGAACGTGCACGCGTACCCGTCGGGGGGCGGGGACTACGAGGTGGCGACCAAGAACCTGGGGCCCACCGCCGGCCTGACCGTCGGCAGCGCCCTGATGGTCGACTACGTGCTCACCGTCGCCGTGTCGATCTCCTCGGCTGCGGCGAACATCGGCTCGGCAGTCCCGTTCGTGGCGCACCACAAGGTGCTCTTCGCCATCGCCGCGATCGTCTTGCTGACTGCGGTCAATCTGCGTGGCCTCCGCGAGGCCGGCACGGCCTTCGCGATTCCCACCTACGCCTTCATGATCGGCATGGTCGTGATGTTGGGCTGGGGACTGGTGCGCATCTTCGTGTTCGGCGACGACGTCCGGGCCGAGTCGGCCGGTTTCGAGCTGGTCGCCGAGCAGTCCGGTCTGACCGCGATCGCGTTCGTGTTCCTGATCGCCCGCGCGTTCTCGTCCGGGTGTGCGGCCCTGACCGGGGTCGAGGCCATCAGCAACGGGGTGCCTGCGTTCCGCAAGCCGAAGTCCCGGAACGCGGCCACGACCCTGCTCATGCTCGGTGGGGTTGCGATCGTGCTGCTTCTCGGCATGATCCTGCTCGCGAACAAGGTGGGTGTGGTGATCGCCGAGCATCCCGAGACCCAGCTGCGCGGCGCGCCGGACGACTACCGGCAGAAGACACTCGTCGCGCAGTTGGCGCACGCGGTCTTCGAGGGCTTCCCGCTCGGCTTCGTGCTGATCACCGTCGTGACGGCGCTGATCCTGGTGCTGGCCGCCAACACGGCGTTCAACGGCTTCCCGGTGCTGGCTTCGGTGCTGGCGCAGGACCGCTACCTGCCCCGGCAGCTGCACACCCGCGGCGACCGGTTGGCGTTCAGCAACGGCATCCTGTTCCTGTCGGGTGTGGCCATCGTGTTCGTGTGGGCCTTCGACGCGGAGGTCACGAAGCTGATCCAGCTCTACATCGTCGGTGTGTTCGTCTCGTTCACCCTCAGCCAGACCGGCATGATCCGGCACTGGACGAGGCACTTGGCGTCCGAGACCGACCCCGAGCAGCGCAGACGCATGCAGCGGTCGCGGATCGTCAACACGATCGGCCTGGCCATGACCGCATCCGTGCTGGTGATCGTGCTGGTGACGAAGTTCGCGGCGGGCGCGTGGATCGCGATCGTGGCGATGGTAGCGATCTTCGGCGTGATGAAGGCCATCCACCGTCACTACGACAGCGTGGCCGAAGAACTGGAGAACACCGAATGGGACGGGGTGCTGCCCAGCCGCACCCATTCGATCGTGCTGGTGTCCAAGCTGCACATGCCGACCCTGCGAGCGCTGGCGTACGCGCGGGCGACCCGTCCGGACACGCTCGAGGCGGTCACCGTCAACGTCGACGACGCCGACACGCGGATGCTGGTGCGCGAGTGGGAACGTAGCGACATCACCGTCCCGCTCAAGGTCGTCGAGTCGCCGTACCGGGAGATCACCCGTCCCGTCCTCGAGTACGTCCGGCGGGTGCGGCGGGATTCACCGCGCGACGTGGTGACCGTGTTCATCCCGGAGTACGTCGTAGGTCACTGGTGGGAGCAGATCCTGCACAATCAGAGCGCGCTGCGGCTCAAGAGCCGGCTGTTGTTCCAGCCCGGTGTCATGGTGACCAGCGTCCCGTGGCAGCTGAGTTCGTCCGCCCACGCCCGCGCGGAACGTCTGGATTCCGCGCCGGGATCGGTCCGGCGGGGATTCGAGGAGGAACGGTGAGTATCGACTGGTCCGGACGCCGGCTCGAGGTGACGCTGGGCAACCCGGCGCACGGAGGGTTCTGCGTCGCACGGCACGAGGGCCGGGTCGTGTTCGTCCGGCACGGTCTGCCCGGCGAGCGGGTCGTCGCGTCGGTGACGGAGGACCGTGGCGGCTCGTTCTGCCGCGCCGACGCCGTCCATATCCTGGAGGCCTCGCCGGACCGCAGGGAACGGGTGTGTCCGATCGCCGGGCCCGGCGGATCGGGATGCTGCGACCTGTCCCACGCGACGGTCCCGGCCCAGCGGGCATTCGGGGCCGCGGTGGTCGCGGAGCAGTTGCGCCGTCTCGGCGGCGTCGAGCGGGACGTGCTCGTCGAGGAGTTGCCGGGTGGGGCAGCGGACGGCACCCGTTGGCGCACCCGGGTGCGTCTGGCGGTCGACGCCGCGGGCCGAGCGGGGTACCGGCGGTACCGGAGCCATGAGATCGAGACCGAACTGGCCTGTCCGCAGATCGAGGCACGGGCCTACGAGGGGCTGGCCGAACGGGTGTGGCGACCCGGTTCCGAGGTCCAGGTGGTCCTCGATGCCGACGGGACGCGGCACGTGATCGAGATCGCACCGCCGCCGGTGTCCCGCACGGGACGTCGCAGCCCGGGCCGGCGGGGAGCGGCCGCCCGGCGTGCGGCGGCCGGGGCGCCGCGCGCCGAGAAGGTGGTCGAAGGTTCGGGGCGGGCGGTCGAGCGCGTCGGCGACCGCGAATGGCACCTGGCCGCAACCGGCTTCTGGCAGGCGCACCGAGGGGCAGCGCAGGCCTATTCGGACACCGTGGGGGAGTGGGCGGCGGTGTCGCCGGGTGCGACGGCGTGGGATCTCTACGGTGGCGTGGGAGTGTTCGCCGCCGTCCTGGCCGATCAGGTCGGCACCGGCGGCCGGGTCGAGTCGGTGGAACTGTCCCGCCGGGCGGTGCAGGACGGGGCCGAAGCGCTCGCGGATCTGGGGCAGGTGCGGTTCCATGCGGGCCGGGTGGAGCAGCTGCTCCCCGACCTTCCCGCCCCGCAGGTCGTGGTGCTCGACCCGCCCCGGGCCGGCGCCGGGCGGGATGTGGTGGCTGCCGTCGCGGCGGCCGGGCCGGAACGCGTCGTGCACGTCGGATGCGATCCGGCGGCGTTCGGCCGCGATGTCGGCCTGTACCGGGACCACGGCTTCGAACTTGCCGAGCTGCGCGTCTACGCGGCATTCCCTTCGACGCACCACGTGGAGTGTCTGGCCTTGTTCACCCGCTGATCGAGGCTGCCGACGCCGTCCGGGCCTTCGTGGTTGCTTGCAGCATGCAACTAAATGTATAGTTGCGTGTTGCAAGCAATTAATATCGATTCGGAGGCGATCCGTGGCCGTCCAGCCCGACACCGCGCACGCGCTCGTCGACGCGATTTTCCTGTTCGGTCGCACGCTGCGCACGACCCTCGCCAACTCGACGGGCGACGCACTGCCCACCGCCCTGACCGGGGTCCTGTTCGTCCTGTGGCGGATGGGGGAGTGCCGTCCCAGCGAACTCGCTGCGGAACTGTGCATGAGCCAGTCCGCGTTGAGCCGGCAGTTGGGCGAACTCGTCGAACGGGGAATGGTGGACCGTCACCGCGACCCCGACGACCGGCGGGCCCACCGCGTCAGCGTGTCGGAGACCGGGCACAAGGTCCTGCGCGAGATCCGCGACCGTCGCGCCTCCCGATTGCACGAGCTGCTCGGCGGCTGGGACCAGGCGCAAGCCGAATCCGCCCTCGGCGCGCTCGCGCACCTGAACGACACCCTTTCCGTCCACGACACCACCGGAAGGAACTGCCTGTGAGCGCCGCAGCTGTCAGTCCGCCCTCCTCGGTGAGCGCCTCCGGCACCGCCGAGACCACCATGACGCACCGTGAGATCCTCGAGGCTCTCGCCGGGCTGCTCGCCGCCCTGTTCACTGCATTGCTGAGCAGCACCATCGTGGCGGTTGCGCTCCCGACGATCATTGCGGACCTGAACGGGTCCCAGACCCAGTTCGCGTGGATCATCACCACCGCGCTGCTCGCCAACGCGGCCTCGACACCGATCTGGGGCAAGCTCGCGGACCTGTTCAACAAGAAGCTGCTGGTCCAGACGGCGATCCTCGTCTTCGTGGCGGGCTCGATCATCGCCGGCTTCGCCACCAACGTGCCCGTCCTGCTCGCCGCCCGCGTGATCCAGGGCGTCGGCATGGGCGGTCTCACCGCGCTCGTCGTCGCCGTCATCGGCAGCATCATCCCGCCCCGCGAACGCGGCCGGTACTCCGGTTACATGGGCGCGGTGATGGCCGTGTCCATGTCGGGCGGCCCGATTCTCGGCGGCATCATCGTCGACAGCCCGCTCGGGTGGCGCTGGTGCTTCTTCATCTCCATCCCGATCGCCGTCGTCGCGCTGATGCTGCTGCAGCGCACCCTGCACATCGTGACCGAACGTAAGCAGGACGTGAGCATCGACTGGCTCGGCGCCACGTTGCTGACCGCCGGTGTCAGCGTCCTGCTGATCTGGGTGTCCTTCGCGGGCAAGGCCGGCTACTACGAGTGGCTGTCGTGGGAGACCCTCGCATACGTCGGCGTCGGCCTCGGACTGCTCGCCGCCACCGTCGTCGTCGAGTCCAAGGTCGCCGATCCGATCATCCCGCTGAAGATCGTCACCGAGCGCACCACCGCGCTCGCGATCATCGCCTCGATCGCTGTCGGTGTGGGCATGTTCGGCGCCACCGCCTTCCTCGGGCAGTACTTCCAGACGGCCCGCGGCTACAGCCCCACGGCGGCCGGCCTGCTGACGATTCCGATGGTGCTCGGCATGCTCTTCGCCTCGGTCACGTCGGGCCAGCTCATCACGCGCTTCGGCCGGTGGAAGCCGTTCCTGGTGCTCGGCGCGGTCCTGCAGGTGGTCGGCTTCGGTCTGCTCGGCTTCCTCGACCACGCCACTCCGATGTGGCTGATCGGGGTGGACATCGCGATCGTCGGCCTCGGCACGGGCATGCTCATGCAGAACCTGGTGCTCGCCGTGCAGAACACCGTCAGTGTCCGCAACATCGGAGCCGCGAGCAGTTCGGTCGCGTTCTTCCGCACCTTCGGCGGCGCGATAGGGGTGTCCGTGCTCGGATCGATCCTCGCCACCCGGGTGACCACGCTGTCCGCGGACGGCTTCGCCGCCCTCGGCATCGACACCGGCTCGGCCGGCGGTGGCGGCAACCTCGACCTCGCGGCCCTGCCCGAGCCGGTCGCGGAGATCATCCGCCACGCCTACGGCGACGCCACCGGGCTGCTGTTCCTCGTCGCCGCGATCATCGCGCTGGTCACCGTCGCCGCGGTCGTGTTCATCCCGAACCGTCCGCTGCGGAAGACCATCGACATCGTCACCGAGGAGCAGCCCGCGGCGGCGGAGCACTGATCAGGACCGGCGGTTGTACAACCACATCGTCGCCGGGCCGAACAGCACGACCAGCGCCGCGCACCACCCGAACACCATCGCGAGGTGCGCGGCGTCCGGTGTACCCGCCGTCAGGTCCCGGACGGCCGTGACGAGGCGGCTGATGGGATTGACCGTCACGAATCCCTGCAGCCAGCTCGGCATCGTCGCGGGATCGACGAACACGTTCGACGCGAAGGTGAGCGGGAACAGGATGGTCATCGACACACCCATGACCGCCTGTTCGGTGCGCAGCAGCATCGCCAGCATCGTCCACACCCACGAGAGACTGAACGCGAACAGCAGCACGAGCGCCACCGCCGCAGCAGCGCCGACCGGACCACCCGTCGGCCGGAAACCGAGCACGACCCCGAGCGTCAGCACGATCACCGACGCCAGCGTGTAGCGGGCGAGATCGCCGAACAAGGCGCCGACGAGCGGAGCGGGCCGCCACACCGGCATCGACCGGAACCGGTCGAACACCCCCTTCTCGATGTCGCGGTTGAGGGTCATCCCCGTGTACATCGTGATGGTGCACACCGTCTGCACCAGGATCCCGGGGATGAGGAACTGCACGTACGCCTCGGTCGACCCGGCCAGCGCCCCGCCGAACAGGAACGTGAACAGCAGCGTGAACATCAACGGGAACACGGTCACGTCGAACAACTGCTCGGGGACGTGCTTGATCCGCAGCAGCGCCCGCCACCCGAACGACAGCGACGCGGCGAACGCGGACGCCGGAGTGGGACGCGGCCCGGTGATGTGCAGGACGTCCACGACGGCGGCCGGGGTGCCCGCCCGTCGGTCGGCGGTCGAGGTCACGACGCGATCTCCTCGTCTTCGTCGGGAACTTCCGTGGGATGACCGGTGAGGGCGAGGAAGACCTCGTCGAGGCTCGGCTGCCCGAGGGCGAACGTCGTGACCGCGATGTCCGCGGTGTCGAGGGCGGTCAGGGCCGCCGCCGCGGCTCGCGGATCGTCCACCCGCGCGGTCAGCGCCGCCGGGTCCGAGCCGGCCGTCACCGCCACCCCCAGCACCGCGCCCAGCACGGCTGCCGCATCGTCCCGGCGCGCAGGATCGGCCAACCGCACGTGCAGCGAACCGGATCCGACGGACGCCTTGAGCTCGCCCGGGGTGCCTTCGGCGATCACCCGGCCCCGGTCGATGACTGCGATCCGATCGGCGAGCTGGTCCGCCTCGTCGAGGTACTGCGTCGTCAGCAGCACCGTCGTCCCGGCTGCGACCAGGGCTCGCACGATCTCCCACACCTGATTGCGGCTTCGCGGGTCGAGTCCCGTCGTCGGCTCGTCCAGGAAGATCAGTTCGGGTGCGACGATGATGCTCGCGGCGATGTCGAGACGGCGCCGCATACCCCCGGAATACAGCTTCACCTGGCGGCCCGCGGCCGCTTCCAGGTCGAACGCGGCCAGCAGCTGTGCGGCCCGGGATCGGGCGCCGGCCCTGGAGAAACCCAGCAGCCGCGCGAGCAGCATCAGGTTCTCCGACCCGGTCAGATCCTCGTCGAGCGAGGCGAACTGACCGGTGAGCGAAACCCGGCGGCGAACCCGCTCGGGTTCGAGGCGCACGTCGTGCCCGAGGACGGTCGCGGTGCCGCCGTCCGGTGCGAGCAGTGTCGCGAGCATCCGGATCGTGGTCGTCTTCCCGGCGCCGTTCGGGCCGAGCACGCCGTAGACGCCGCCGGCGGGCACGGCGAGGTCGATGCCGTCCACGGCGGTCTCCGCGCCGAAACGCTTGATCAGGCCCGAGGTCTCGATGGCCAATGCAGGGGGCATGGCTCCAGCCTTGCCCACGGTGCCGGGCGCGGCAATCGGTTTTGTCGGATTCGACCGGCCGCCGTCGCCGCGCATGGTGGGCACCCCCGGCGACGAGGGATCCCGCGACCGGCTCCGCGAGCCGGGTGTGCAGCGTCACAGCACCGGCATAATGAGGTGAGGGACACGGTGTGAGACGGGCCGGCGGCGCGACGTGACGAGTCGACCACCTCCGACGCTCCGTAGACTGAGGAGAACCGCCCGCGCGGAAACGCACGGGTCCGAGCCGGAGGGAGCAATACCAGTTGGGTGTCCTGTCCCGCATCGAGTCGCCCGAGGACCTGCGCCGGCTCAGCCAACCCGAGATCCGGGAACTCGCCGAGGAGATCCGGCGGTTCCTGGTGGAGAAGGTGGCGGCGACCGGGGGACACCTCGGCCCCAACCTCGGCGTCGTCGAACTGACCATCGCAATGCACCGGGTGTTCGACTCACCCCACGATCCGATCATCTTCGACACCGGCCATCAGGCCTACGTCCACAAGATCCTGACCGGCCGCAAGGACGGCTTCGACACGTTGCGCAAGCAGGGCGGCCTGTCGGGGTACCCCTGTCGCGCCGAGAGTGAGCACGACTGGGTCGAGTCCTCGCACGCCTCGGCGGCCCTGTCCTACGCCGACGGCCTCGCCAAGGCCTACGAACTGACGGACCAGCAGGACCGGACCGTGGTCGCCGTGGTCGGCGACGGCGCGCTCACCGGCGGAATGTGCTGGGAGGCGCTGAACAACATCGCAGCCGGACGGGACCGCCCGCTCGTGATCGTCGTCAACGACAACGGCCGCTCCTACGCGCCCACGATCGGCGGGCTCGCCGAGCATCTGGCGGCGCTGCGGCTGCAGCCCGGCTACGAGCGGGTCCTCGACAACGGCCGCCGATTCGTGAAGAGGCTGCCGTGGATCGGGGCGGCCGCGTACTCCGTGCTGCACGGGATGAAGGTCGGTATCAAGGACGCGGTCAGCCCGCAGGTACTGTTCACCGATCTAGGCCTGAAGTACCTCGGACCGGTCGACGGTCACGACGAGGCCGCTCTCGAGGCGGCTTTCCGCCGGGCCAAGTCGTTCGGGGGACCGGTGATCGTGCACGCCGTCACCCGTAAGGGCGCCGGATACGCGCCGGCCGAGAACCACGTCGCCGATCAGATGCACGCCACCGGCGTCATCGACCCGGTCACGGGCCGCGCCACCGCGGCAGCGTCGGCCCCGGACTGGACGTCGGTGTTCTCCGACGAACTGCTCGTGCAGGGCGGTCGCCGCAAGGACGTCGTGGCTATCACCGCCGCGATGCCGGGGCCCACGGGCCTCTCGGCCTTCGGTGAACGCTACCCGGACCGGATGTTCGACGTCGGCATCGCCGAACAGCACGCCGTCACCTCCGCCGCAGGCCTGGCGCTCGGCGGGATGCACCCGGTGATCGCGGTGTACTCGACGTTTCTCAACCGTGCCTTCGACCAATTGCTGATGGACGTGGCGCTGCTGAAACTCCCGGTGACCGTCGTGCTCGACCGAGCGGGCATCACCGGTGCCGACGGCGCCAGCCACAACGGCATGTGGGACTTCTCCCTGCTGGGCGTGATCCCGGGGATCCGCGTGGCCTCGCCGCGCGACGGCGCGACCCTGCGCGAGGAGTTCGACGAGGCGCTCGCCGTCGCGGACGGCCCGACCGTACTCCGGTTCCCGAAGGGCGCGGTCGGTCCCGACATCCCCGCGGTGGAGCGCATCGACGGCACCGTCGACGTACTGCGGATGCCGCCCGGACGCCGCGGCGACGTGCTGATCGTCGCGGTCGGAGCCTTTGCGGGCCTGGCACTCGACGCGGCGGAGCGGCTCGAGCAGCACGGCCTCACCGCCGCCGTCGTCGACCCGCGCTGGGTGCTGCCCGTTCCGGCGGCCCTCGCTCGATTGGCGCGGGACTTCCGGCTCGTCGTCACCGTGGAGGACAGCGGCATGCACGGCGGCGTGGGTTCGGCGGTCTCGTCGGCCCTGCGCTCGTCCGGCGTGGACCTTCCCACCCGCGAACTCGGTGTGCCGCAACGGTTCCTGGATCACGCATCGCGGGAGCAGATCCATCGCGAGCTGGGTCTGACCGCGCAGGACGTCGCCCGTCAGGTCACCGGCTGGGTGGTCGGGCTCGGGGCCGCGCAGAAGGCGGAGCCGGCCGTGGACGGATCGGCCGGTGAGGAGTCGGCGGGCGACGTCGTCGTCCGTCGCGACCCCGGCCGCTGACGCTGAACCGAGGGGCCGGTCCACCGCGTATGCGATGGACCGGCCCCTCGACTGCTCAGCCTGCTTCCTCGAGGGTGCGCCCGCGCGTCTCCGGCACGAACTTGAGCACCAGTGCGAGCGAGAGCGCAGCCATCAGCGCGTATCCGGCGTAGGTGAAGGACAGGTTCCAGTCGGCCAGGGCCGGGAACGTCGCCGAGACGAGGAAGTTCGCCACCCAGTTGGACGCGGTCGCGATGCCGACGGCGACGGCGCGCACCCGATTCGGGAACATCTCGCTGATGAGGACCCACACGACCGGGCCCCACGAGAGGGCGAAGAAGAAGACGAAGGCGTTGGCGGCCAGCAGGGCGATCGTGCCGTTGGTGTCGGACAGGGTCGCGACCCGCTCACCGTCCTCGTTGACGACGAACGTCGCCGAGTGGAAGCACACCGCGGCAGTGCCCAACGAGAGCGCCATGCCCACCGAGCCGACCAACAGCAGCGGCTTGCGGCCGATCTTGTCGATCACGGCGATGGCCACGAAGGTGCCGACGATGTTGACCAGCGCGCTGACGACGCTGATGAGCAGGGACCGATCCTCACCGAAGCCGACCGCCTGCCACAGCGTCGACGAGTAGTAGAAGATCACGTTGATGCCGACGAACTGCTGCAGAGCCGCCAGCGCGATGCCGACATAGATCAGCCCGGCTACGCCCAGCCGCCGGGTGAACACGTCCCGTACTCCCGGCCGGGCGGCCTCGAGGTGCAGGGTCTCGCGGATCGTGGCGATCCGCTCGGAGACGGCGACCTCGTCGCCGCCCTCGACCGTGGCGATGATGCGACGCGCCGTGTCCTCCCGGCCGATCCGAACCAGATACCGCGGAGACTCGGGGATCGGGAACGTCATGATCAGGTACAGCGTCGCCGGGACCGCGCCGAGCGCGAGCATCCACTGCCACGCCTCGATACCGAGCAGTTCTTCGCGGGCACCCCCGGCCGCCGCGGCCAGCGCATAGTTGACGAGCTGGGAGACGGCGATACCGAGAACGATCGCGAGCTGGTACATCGAACCGAGCCGGCCGCGAATGGCAGCGGGCGAGATCTCGGCGATATAGGCCGGGGCGATGACCGAGGCGAAGCCGACGCCGACGCCGCCGATGGTGCGCCAGAAGGTCAGGTCGTAGATGCTGAACGGGAACGCCGACCCGAGCGCCCCGACGAGGAACAGGACCGCGGCGATCTGCATGACCCGGATCCGGCCGAGCCGGTCGGCGACGCTGCCGGCAATCCACGCGCCGATCGCCGCGCCGACCAGCGTCAGCGACACGGACAGGCCGATGGCGCCGGCTCCGACCTCGTAGCGGTCCCGGATGGCCCCGACGGCGCCGTTGATGACGGCGGTGTCGTACCCGAACAGGAATCCGCCGAGCGCGGCCACGGCAGCGAACAACACCGCGCGCGCCACCGTGTGCTGCTGTTCGAGCCTCGAATGGGGGAGGTGGGAACTGTCGGTCACAGGCTGGACGGTACGCCTGACGGTGCACCGAGGGGGCCGCTTCGGCGGGCACCGTGGCCGGGGCGATACGCACGGACACGCCCCGCGGTCCGCAGCGGAGTGCGCGGACCGCGGGGCGCCGTGACGAACAACCGGGTGTCAGACGCTCGCTACTCCCGGGGCGAGGAAGCGTGCCCCGTTGACGGCCTCCGAGGTGCCGGTGCGATCCAGGTACGGCGTGATGCCCCCGTTCCAGAATCCGAAGCCGCCACCGAGGATCAGGCACAGATCGATGTCCTCGGGAGCGGCGACGACGCCCTCCTCGAGCATGATCCGGATCTCCTCGGCGAACGCGCGACGGGTCCGCTCGAGCACCTCCTCGGCGGTGGAGGGCCGGTCGCCCTGCGGCCACAGCGCGGCGACCTCCGGGTCGACGACCTGCTTGCCGTCGACGTACGTCCACACCCCGGGCTTGCGGGCCTCGACGAGTGCCTCGAGGCCGGGGGAGGAGACGAAGCGCTCGGGGTAGGCGGCCTGCAGGGTCTCGCCGGTGTGCAGCGCGACGGCCGGGCCGACGAGCGCGAGCAGGGTGAACGGGCTCATGGGCATGCCGAGTGCGCCGACGGCGTTGTCCGCCACCTCGAACGGGGTGCCCTCGTCCACGGCGGTCATGACCTCCCCGAGGGTGCGGGTGACGAGGCGGTTGAACACGAATCCCGGCTTGTCCGCGCACAGCACGGCCGACTTCTTCAGCGCCTTGGCGGTGGCGAAGGCCGTGGCCAGGGTCGCATCGTCCGTCTGCGCCCCCTTGATGATCTCGAGCAGCGGGAGCACAGCGACGGGGTTGAAGAAGTGGAAGCCGACCACGCGCTCGGGGTGCTTCAGGTCCGCAGCCATCTCCGTGATCGACAGGGAAGAGGTGTTGGTCGCGAGAATCGTCTCGGGCGAGAGGTGCTGCTCGAGGTCGGCGAACACCTGCTTCTTGACGTCCATGTTCTCGAACACGGCCTCGATGACGAAGTCGGTGTCCGCGAACGCCGCCTTGTCCAGCGAGCCGGACACCAGTGCCTTGAGACGGTTCGCCGCGTCGGGCGAGAGCCTGCCCTTGCCCTGCAACTTGTCGATCTCGGTGTGGACGTAGCCGACGCCCTTGTCGATGCGCTCCTGGTCGATGTCGGTGAGGATCACCGGCACCTTCAGCTGCCGGACGAACAGCAGCGCGAGCTGGCTGGCCATCAGGCCCGCACCGACGATGCCGACACCGGTGACCTTGCGGGCCAGCGACTTGTCCGGGGCGCCCGCGGGACGCTTGGCGCGCTTGTTGACCAGGTCGAACGCGTACAGTCCGGCCCGCAGCTCGTCGGACATGAGCAGGTCCGCCAGCGCCTCGTCCTCGGCGGCGAAGCCGGCCGACAGCGACTGCGGGTCACCGATGTCGGTGTTGCGGGCGAGCTCGAGCAGCTCGATCGCCCGAGCGGGGGCAGGCGCGAAGCCGCGGGTCTTGGCCGCGACGAGCGCCCTCGCCCGTTCGAGAGCACTGTCCCAGCCGGCGCCGCGATCGATCTCGGGCCGGGCGGGGGTGATCTGCCCGGCGAGCACCTTCGCGGCCCAGGCCAGGGACTGCTCGAGGAAATCCGCCGATCCGAACACCGCGTCGGCGAGGCCGATCTGCTCGGCCTGCTGCGCGCGGATCACCTTGCCGTTGTCGAGCGGGTTCTGGAGGATCAGGGTCACGGCCGCGTCGGGGCCGATGAGGTTCGGCAGCAGCTGCGTGCCGCCCCAGCCGGGGACCAGGCCGAGCATGGTCTCGGGCAGACCGAGCGCGGGCACGTTGTCGGCGTAGGTGCGGTAGTGGCAGTGCAGCCCGACCTCGAGGCCACCGCCGAGCGCGAGCCCGTTGACGAAAGCGAAGGTCGGGACGGCCGACTCGCGCAGCCGCCGGAAGACCCGGTGGCCGAGCCGGCCGAGTTCGACGCCCTGCTCGCGGGTGGTGATCGCGGGCACGCCCTTGAGATCGGCACCCGCGGCGAAGATGAAGGGCTTACCCGTGACGGCGACGGCGGCAGGCTCCGCGGCGAACGCCTCGTCGAGCGCGGCGTCGAACGCCGCGAGGCCGGCAGGGCCGAACGAGTTCGGCTTGGTGTGGTCGAACCCGTTGTCCAGCGTGATCAGCGC
Source organism: Rhodococcus sp. NS-SX18 (assembly GCF_057367935.1). Taxonomy (NCBI): domain Bacteria; kingdom Bacillati; phylum Actinomycetota; class Actinomycetes; order Mycobacteriales; family Nocardiaceae; genus Rhodococcus; species Rhodococcus sp. NS-SX18. The sequence goes on from NZ_CM170633.1 coordinate 2,394,876, forward strand.
GACGGGACCGTCGATGCCGGGCACCCGGAGGATCTTGGTGTAGGCGTTCGTGACGACCTCGTCGGCGAACAGGGACGAAAGCTCGCTCATGACTACTTGTCTCCCTCGAAGTTGGGGTTCTCCCAGATCACGGTGCCGCCCATGCCGAGGCCGATGCACATCGTGGTCAGGCCGTAACGCACCTCGGGGTGCTGCGCGAACTGCCGGGAGAGCTGGGTCATCAGGCGCACGCCGGACGAGGCGAGCGGGTGACCGCAGGCGATGGCACCGCCCCACTGGTTGACCCGCGGGTCGGCGTCGTCGATGCCGAAGTGCTCGAGGAAGGCGAGGACCTGCACGGCGAAGGCTTCGTTGATCTCGAACAGACCGATGTCATCGATGGTCAGGCCGGTGCGGGCCAGGACCTTCTCGGTTGCCGGCACCGGGCCGATGCCCATCACGGCCGGATCGACACCATGGAAGGCGAACCCGACCATGCGCATCCCGATCTGCAGGCCGAGTTCGCGGGCGGTGTCCTCACCGGCGAGGATGCAGGCCGTCGCGCCGTCGTTGAGGCCGGCGGCATTGCCGGCGGTGATGCGGCCGGCGGGACGGAACGGGGTCTTGAGCGTCGCGAGATCCTCGAGCGTGGTGCCCGGACGCGGCGGCTCGTCCTCGGTGGCCAGGCCCCATCCCGTCGTGGACCGGGTCGCGACGGGCACGAGGGTGTCGGCGAGGTAGCCGGCCTTCTTCGCGGCGTCGTACTTGTTCTGGCTGGCGACGGCGTACGCGTCGGTGCGGGCCTTGGTGATACTCGGGAAGCGGTCGTGCAGGTTCTCCGCGGTGTTGCCCATCACCAGGGCGCTGGGGTCGACGAGCTTGTCGGCGAGGAAGCGGGGGTTCGGGTCGGCGCCCTGGCCCATCGGGTGGCGGCCCATGTGCTCGACGCCGCCGGCGACGACGACGTCGTACTGGCCGAAGCCGATTCCGGAGGCGGTGGTGGTGACCGCCGTCATAGCGCCCGCGCACATCCGATCGATCGCGAAGCCCGGCACGGTCTCGGGCAGACCGGCAAGGATCGCGGAGGTGCGTCCGATGGTCAGGCCCTGATCGCCGGTCTGGGTGGTCGCGGCGATGGCGACCTCGTCGATGCGCGCGGGGTCGAGCTGCGGGTTGCGGCGCAGCAGTTCCCTGATGGTCTTGACGACGAGGTCGTCGGCGCGGGTCTCCGCGTAGATGCCCTTCGGGCCCGCCTTCCCGAACGGGGTGCGTACGCCGTCGACGAAGACGACAGTGCGTTGAGTTGTGGTGGTTGACGCCACGCGTATTCCTCCCGATGGAGCGATGCTCGCCGACGTGGGCGAGGCCAGGGTTCCGGGAACATCCGGCGCCGGGCAGCCCGGACGCCAACGTGTTACCGACCGGTAACTTACCACCTGTGTCCGCGGCTGCGGGAGGGGTGCGCCGAGGGTCGTCGGTCTGCGGGCACGACCGCACGGCCGAGGGGCGTGGATGGTCGTGACCGGCGATCCGGCCCGTGGCAGCCCTCGGCGCCGATTCCGGGCGGCTACGGCGGCGGCGTGCGCGCGCTCGGGTACGAGACGGACGGCGACGATCGCGGCGGCGCCGAGCTCGACCGTCGCGAAGGAGGGATCCGGGGGTCAGTCCGCGGACAGCGCCTTCGCCAGCCGCGGCACCGTCAGTTCCCGTTGCCAGGGCCGTGCCCCGTCGGCGGCGAACCGTTCCTCGATGTACGCGACGACGTCCGCATCGGTCGGCACCTGCCACTCCCAGCACAGCCGGCGCACCATCTCGGGGCCGACCAGATTCTCCACCGGCACCTGCACCTGCTCGCTCAGCTCGGCGAGCGCGGACCGGGCCGCGGCGAGCCGCGCCGCGGCCTCGGGGTCGTGCCGGGCCCAACGGTTGGCCGGCGGCGGACCTGTGAACGGCTGGGTGACCGGGGGCAGCTCCGATTTCGGCAGTGCCCGGGCCCGTTCGATCGCGCCCAGCCATATCCGCGACGACCGGCGCTGACGGGGGCCTCCGAACACCGGCAGGGCGCGCAGCTCCTCGACCGTGCGAGGTGCGGCCTCCGCTGCGGCGACGATCGCGGAGTCCGGCAGTACCCGTCCCGGTGCTATGTCTCGCCGTGCCGCGAGTTCGTCTCGCGCAGTCCACAATTCACGCACGATCGCGAGCCGGCGCGGATCCTTGAGGGTGTGGATCCGGGAGGTGCGGCGCCAGCGGTCCGGCTTGGGGGCGGGGGGTCCGGCGCGACGGATGTGCTCGAACTCCTGCGCCGCCCAGTCCGACTTGCCCTGCCGCTCGAGCTCGTCCGCCATCGCGTCCCGGAGCTCGACGAGGATCTCGACGTCGAGTGCCGCATAGTTCAGCCAGGCATCGGGGAGCGGCCGGGTGGACCAGTCCGCCGCCCCGTGCCCCTTTCGCAGTTCGAAGCCGAGGGTGCGTTCGACGATGGCGGCCAGCCCCACTCGATCGAAGCCGGCCAGTCGTCCGGCCAGTTCGGTGTCGTAGAGCACCGCAGGCCGCAGCCCGAGCTCGTCGAGGCCGGGTAGGTCCTGGTCGGCGGAGTGCAACACCCACTCGAGATCGTTGATCGCCGATGCGAGCGGGGTGAGCGCGCCGGCCGTCGGGATCGGGTCGAGCAGTACCGTGCCGGCGCCGGCGCGACGCAGTTGCACGAGGTAGGCCCGCGCGGAGTAGCGGAATCCCGAGGCGCGTTCGGCATCGACGGCCAGCGGTCCCCGGCCCGCGGCGAGCGCCTCCGCGGCCGCGGCCACTCCGGCGGCCGTGGTGACGACCTCGGGGACACCGTCCCGTGGGGTCAGCAACGGGACCGTTGCCCGCGCGGGCTCGTGCTCGTTGGCTACCGACATGCTTCGTGACTCTATCCGGATGGCGGAAACAGGGGCGTCGACCCGGTCAACGGCGCGGTCCCCGCGTCGATTCCCGGGGTGACGAAAGGCACAGGGCGGGTCATCGTGAGTTCTCGAGTTCCTCGAGCGCCGAGGGGAAGCCGTCGACGAGTGCCCAGAGGTCGGGAACCAGCTCGGGGCACGCGAGCACGCCGACATCGAGCGTGCCGGACAGGGACATCACGGTGACGTTGAGTCCGACACCGTGGAAGATCGGCCCCAGCGGATACATGGCCCGGATCCGCGCGCCCAGAAAGTACAGGGGCACGGCGGGGCCCGGCACGTTCGACACCACCAGGTTGTGCACCACGGGGTGGCGTTCCGCCAGCCGCAGCGACGCGTACATGCGCATCGCGGTGCCGAACACCGCCGGCGCCATGAACTGCGTCCAGTCCTGCAGCAGGCTCACGCCCAGTGCCGAATTATGTTCTTTGGCAGAGGCATTCGCATCGGCAATCGCGTGCAATCGCTCGATCGGATCCACGATGTGGGTGTGCAGGCTCGCGAACATCGGCGAGACCTGATTGCGCCCGGGCCGGTCCGACGTGCCGCGCACCGACACCGGGACCATGCCGATCAGCGGGGAGTCGGGAAGTTCGTCGCGCTCGGTGAGGTAGCGGCGCAACGCCCCGGCGCACACCGCCATGACGACGTCGTTGACCTTCACGCCGTGCTCGTCCTTCACGGCCTTGACCCGGCCCAGATCGAATTGCGTGAACCCGACACTGCGGTGGCCGGTGATGGTGCCGTTGAAGGATGTGCGCGGCGCGGTGAACGGCGCCGGCATGGCCTCGCCCCGCCGGGCCCGGGTGATCCACCGGGGCAGCAGTTCCACGGTCTTGGGCAGTGCTCGTACCAGACCCAAGGGGCGGGTGGCGACGTTGAACAAGCCGCCGAGGGCGATCTCGAGCGCCGACCCCCCACCGGCACCGTCGGCGACCGGATCGGGGCGCGGTGCATCGGGTTCGAGACTGCACAGCTGGGCCACGAGTTCGGCGCCGGTGACGCCGTCCGCGCCCGCGTGGTGGATCTTCGTCATGACGGCGACCGATCCGTCCTCGAGCCCCTCGATCACTGTCATCTCCCACAGGGGCCGGGAGCGGTCGAGCGGCTGCGCAGCGATGTGTCCGCACAGTTCCGCGAGTTCCTCCCGGCGCCCGGGCGCCGGGACCGCGACCCGGTGCAGGTGCCGGTCGAGGTCGAAGTCCGGATCGTCCACCCACACCGGATGGTCGAGATTGAACGGGCTGTCGGCGATCTTCTGCCGGAACAACGGCACGGCCGGAACACGGGCGGCGAGTCCGGCGCGGAGCGTCTCGAAGCGGTATCCGCCCGGGACCGTGGTCGGGTCGAGGACGATCAGTCCGCACACGTGCAGCAGCTGCGTCGGCGTCTCGAGGTACAGGAATCCGGCGTCGAGGCCGCTGAGTCGATGCATGCCCTCATGGTAGAACGAGTTCTAGAATCTGCACGGGAACGATCGCTCCACGTGCGCGTACCCCCGGGCGGCCGGTGCTCCGCGGGTTCCCGGGCGGCGGTCAGCCCGGCGAGGCGAGCGGGGCAGGCGGCGTGCCCGGCGCCCGGTCGGCCAGCTCCGCGAGCGCGGCCGGGAAGCCGCCGGCCAGCTGCCACAGGTCCGGGAGCAGGTCCGGGCACGACTGCAGACCGAAGTGCAGGCCGCCGTCGAGCGACATGACGGTGATGTTCAGACCTGCGCCGTGGTAGATCGGCCCGAACGGGTAGAGCGCGGTGATCCGCGCGCCCAGGTAGTACAGCGTGTCCTTCGGGCCGGGGATGTCGGAGACCACGAGGTTGTTGAGCACGGGGAGCACGTCGGGCAGCCGCAGCGCCGAATACAGCCGCAGCACTGCACCGAATGCCGCTCCCGGGGTCACCTGGCCCCAGCTGCCGAGCAGATCCGGGTCGAACGTGGCCTGATGCGCCTTGGCCGCGGTCTGGTCCGCCGCCACGGCGTGCAGCCGCACCACCGGGTCGGCGATCTCGGTGTGCAGCCGCCCCATCAGTACCGAGATCTGGTTGCCGGCGTCGCCCCGGGCGCGTCCGTGCACCGAGACCGGGACGGCCGCCAAGAGGGGAGAGGCCGGCAGCTCACCGCGGCCGTCGAGATACCGGCGCAGAACCGAGGAGCACAGCGCCAGCACGACGTCGTTGACCGTGACGCCGAACGCCCGCTTGACCGCCTTCACGGCCGCAAGATCCAGCGTCACGAACGCGACGTTGCGACGGCCGGTCACGCGGCGGTTGAACGACGTCCGCGGCGCCGTGAGCGGAACCGCCATCGCCTCTCCCCGCCGGGCCCGGCCCACCCAGCCGGGCACCAGGGCGGCGCCGGACCGCACCGCCCGGGCCAGGTCCAGCGGCCGGGCGGCGAGATCGGCGATGCCGCCCGCAGCGACGCTCAGGCGGTTGCCCCCGCCGACGCCGGGCGACTCGGGTTGCGGGGGCGGCGCCCCCGGTTCGAGGTCGCACAACTGCGCCAGCAGGGTCGCTCCGGCGAGGCCGTCCACCACGGCGTGGTGGATACGTGTCAGCACCGCGACCGAGCCGTCGGCCAGTCCCTCGAACACCGCGGTCTCCCACAGCGGCCCGGACCGGTCGAACCGCCGGGCGAAACGCTGCCCGCAGAGCACGGCCAGTTCGGCGGCGGTGCCCGGTTGCGGCACGGTGAACCGGCGCAGATGCCTGCCGACGTCGAAAGAGGGATCGTCCACCCACACGGGGTGGCCGGGATTGAACCGGGAATCGACCACACGCCGGCGCAGCAGCGGCACTGCCGCGACCCGCGCCGCCAGGTCGGATCCCAGCCGTTCGAAGGAGTAGCCACCCGGCACGGTGGAGACGTCGAGCAGGGCGAGGCCACCGATCTGTACCGGCAGCCCCGGTGAGTCGGTGTAGAGGAGCGCGGCGTCGAGCCCGCTGAGCCGCCGCATGCCTCGATCATAGGACCGCGAAGTGCCCGGTACATCCGTTCCAGGCCCGTCGGGGACCCCGGTGCCGATGGTGAGGGTTCAGTGCTGGAGCCGCGTCACACCCGCCGGGGGCAGCCCCGCCGCATACGCGAGCACCTCGCAGAACGCCTCCACGTGAGGGCCGAGTTCGGCGGACTGCGCGGTCCACGAGGCCCGCAACTCCAGCTGATGCGCCCGGGCCGGGCCGGCGATGTCTCCGAAGCGCACCGAACTCGTCGACGTCACGGTGCCGCCGAGCGCCGTCAACGGCTCGCCGTGCGCGTCGAGCGCATCGACCAGCCAGCTCCAGGCCACCTCCGGAAGCAGAGGATCGGCAGCCAGGGTGGCGTCCACGTCCGCCTGGATGTAGGCGACGAGCCGCATGGTGCCGTTCCAGGCCTCGTCGCCCTCCGGATCGTGCAGCAGGATCAGCCGGCCGAACGCGTCGCCCTCCGACTGCTCGGGCACCAGGTCGGTGTCCGGATGAAGCACCTCCGCGCCCAGCGCATAGCTGTACGGAGCCAGCCGCTGCGGCGGCCGGATCGGACCAACCTCGATCTCCGGCCGCACGGTGGCCGCGTTCATCGAGTCGATGGCCGCGCGGAACTGAGCCGGCTCGGCGGGCGAGGTGGTCACGACAGCGGACGTTAGACCGGGTGACCGGGGCCACGCGGGAGGCGCGCCGATTCCGGCGGGGTGGCCGGGCGTGGCAGCATGGGCGGCGACCTGTGCCCCTGGACGAACGAGGATCGATGACCGGCCTGGAGAACACGAACGTCGGCTCCACCCCGCGTGTGGAGTACCCGACGCGGCGCCAGCTCCCGCAGGCGCCCCTGCTCGCCGCTGCGCGGGGACTCGAGCCGGCACACCGGCCCGTGTGGTTCATGAGGCAGGCCGGTCGCTCGCTTCCCGAGTACCGGGAGATCCGGGCGAACATCGGCATGCTCGAGTCCTGCTTCGATCCCGAGCTGGTGTGCGAGATCACCCTGCAGCCGGTGCGCCGCCATCGAGTCGATGCCGCGATCCTGTTCTCGGACATCGTTGTTCCGCTCAAAGCCGCGGGAATCGACCTCGACATCGTAGCCGGGACCGGACCGGTGATCGCCGACCCTGTGCGCACCGCGGCGGACGTCGCGAAGCTGCCGGTCCTCGAGCACGACGAGGTCGGTGCCGTCTCACGGGCGGTCGGGCTGCTCACCCGCGAGCTCGGCGACGTTCCGCTCATCGGTTTCGCCGGGGCGCCGTTCACCCTCGCCTCCTACCTCGTCGAGGGTGGTCCCAGCCGCAACCACGAGCGCACCAAGGCGCTCATGCACGCCGAGCCGCGCACATGGCACGCCCTGCTGGGGCGGCTCGCCGACATCACGATCGCGTTCCTGCAGGCCCAGCTGCACGCCGGCGTCGACGCGATCCAGCTGTTCGACTCGTGGGCGGGCGCGCTGTCGCTGGCCGACTACCGCGAGTTCGTGCTGCCCCATTCGGAACGGGTGTTCGCCGAGGTCGAGTCCGCGGGCGTGCCGCGCATCCACTTCGGCGTCGGCACCGGCGAGCTGCTCGGCGCGATGGGCGAGGCCGGCGCCGACGTGGTCGGCGTGGACTGGCGGGTACCGCTGGACGTCGCCGCCACCCGGGTGGGGGCCGGAAAGGCATTGCAAGGCAACCTCGATCCCGCGATCCTGTTCGCCGGACCCGACGTGGTCCAGGCCGAGGTGCGGCGCATCGTCGCCGAGGGGGACCGCGCGCGTGCCGCGGGCGCCACCGGGCACATCTTCAACCTCGGGCACGGCGTCCTCCCGGACACCGACCCGGACGTCCTCACCGCGGTCGTCGACCTGGTGCACTCGTTGTGAGCGGTGCACCGAGCGTCGCCGTCGTCGGGGGCGGGATCACCGGTCTCGTCGCGGCGTACCGGCTGCGTCGCCTGCTCGGCGCGCACGCCCGGATCGTCCTGCTCGAGGGCGCGGAGCGGCTCGGCGGAAAGCTGCACACCGTGCCGCTCGCCGGCAATCCGGTCGACGTCGGGGCGGAAGCGTTCATCGCTCGCCGCCCCGAGGTCCCGGCGCTGCTCGAGGAGCTGGGCCTGAGCGACCGGATCGTCCACCCGTCCGGGGCCCGGCCGCTGATCTACGCCGGCGCCGCGCTGCACCCGTTGCCCGCCGGCACCCTGATGGGTATCCCCGCCGACGCCGGGTCGCTCACCGGTCTCGTCGACACCGAGACCCTCGCGCGAATCGCGGCCGAGCCCACCGTCCCGCTGCGCTGGGACCGCACCCGCGACGTCTCGGTGGCCGACCTGGTGGCCGACCGGTTCGGTGAACAGGTGGTGCGCCGCTCCGTCGACCCCCTCCTCGGCGGCGTCTACTCCGGACTCTCCGACACCGCAGGCGTGCGGGCCACCCTGCCGACCCTGGCCGCGGCCCTCGACGCGGGGGCCCCGAGCCTGAGCGAGGCGGTCGCCCGAGCCCTGCCGGAGCCTTCGGACACGCCCGTGTTCGGCACCCTGCGCGACGGCTACGGCACGTTGCTCGACGCGCTCGAGAAGGCCGCCGACGCCGAGGTCCGGCACGTTACCGCGGTCGGTCTGCGCCGCAGCGGCGACCGCTGGGACCTCGACCCGATCGGATCCGTGGACGGCGTCGTCCTCGCGGTGCCCGCCGACCGCGCCGCCGAACTGCTCACCGACGCCGTCCCGGCGGCAGCCGCCCAGGCCGCCCGGATCCCGCTCGCGTCGTCGGCGGTGGTCGCGCTGGCACTGCCAGACGATGCCGCACTGCCGCAGAACTCGGGGATCCTCGTGGCCACCGGCGAGGATCTGTCCGCCAAGGCATTCACCTTGTCGAGCCGCAAGTGGCCCCACCTGGCCGGGCGCGACGTCGCGCTGGCTCGCGCGTCGTTCGGCCGCTACGGCGAGGCCGCGATCGTCGACGCACCCGACGACGAGCTGATCGCCCGCGCGCGCGTCGACCTCGCCACCGTCACCGGTGTCACCGACGAACCCGTGGCCGCGTTCGTCCAGCGCTGGCACGGGGGCCTGCCGCAGTACCGGGCGGGGCACCTCGACATCGTCGCGGCGCTCGAGGACGCGGTCGCCGCCGTCGACGGCCTCGAGGTCGCCGGCGCGATGCTCCACGGCGTGGGCGTGCCGGCATGTGTCGCATCAGGCACGACGGCCGCGACGCGCCTGGCAGCCCGAGTGGCAGGATGAACGGTATGGCACGTCTCGACTACGACAAGCTCAATTCCACCCTGCGCTACGCGATGTTCTCGGTGTTCCGGGTCCAGCCCGGTGCCCTCGGCGACGACCGCTCCGCGGCGATCGAGGACGCCCAGAAGTTCTTCGCGGCCTACGACGGCACCGATCTGGTCGTGCGCGGCATCTACGACGTCGCCGGGGTGCGCGCCGACGCCGACTTCATGATCTGGACGCACGCCGAGCGGCTGGAGGATCTGCAGAAGCTGTACGCCGATTTCCGCCGTACCACCGTCCTCGGCCGCACCACCACCCCGGTGTGGTCGAACGTGTGCCTGCACCGGCCGGCCGAGTTCAACAAGAGCCACCTGCCCGCCTTCATCGCCGGTGAGGAACCCGGCAACTACGTGTGCGTCTACCCGTTCGTGCGGTCGTACGAGTGGTACCTGCTCCCCGACGCCGAACGCCGCCAGATGCTGGCCGACCACGGCAAGGCCGCCCGTGGCTACCCGGACGTGCGGGCCAACACCGTGCCCGCATTCGCACTGGGCGACTACGAGTGGATCCTCGCGTTCGAAGCTCCCGAACTCGATCGCATCGTCGACCTCATGCGCGACCTGCGTGCCACCGAGGCCCGCATGCACGTGCGCGAGGAGACCCCGTTCTTCACCGGTCCGCGCGTCGACCTCGACAAGCTGATCACCGCGCTGCCCTGACGCCCGCCGTCACCCCCGGATGTGCCGTCCCCGCACGGACTCCGGGGGCGCCTTCGGCTCGCCGGAAGGACGTGATGCACCCCCTGGCAGACTGTGCACCATGAGTTCTCGGACCGTGCGGTACCAGCACATGGCGCACTGGGGGATGTTCGAGGTCGAGACACACGACGGCGACGTCAGCGCCGTGCATCCCTTCCGAGGCGACGCAGATCCGTCACCGATTCTCGACAACGCCGTGGGCTCGGTGCGGCACCGCTCGCGGGTTGCGGGACCAGCGGTGCGCCGCGGCTGGCTCGAGCACGGGCCCGGGCCGAGCGATCGCCGCGGCAACGACGAATTCGTCGCGGTGTCCTGGGACGAGCTGACCGAACTCCTGGCCGGGGAGCTGCAGCGCGTGGTCGACACGCACGGCAACCGGGCGATCTTCGGCGGTTCGTACGGGTGGTCGTCGCCGGGCCGGTTCCACCACGCGCAGAGTCAGGTGCACCGATTCCTGAAGATGCTCGGCGGCTACACCCGCTCGGTGCACAGCTATTCGCTCGGCGCGACCGGCGTGATCATGCCGCGCGTGGTCGGCACGCACTGGAAGCTGTTCGCCCGCGCGACCCACTGGGACGTCATTGCCCGCGACACCGACCTGATGGTGTGCTTCGGCGGGGTGCCGCTCAAGAACACGGCCGTCAACGACGGCGGCACCAGCAACCATCCCACCCGGGGGGCGCTCGACGCGCTGCGCGCCCGCGGCGGGACGGTCGTGTCCGTCAGCCCCCTGCACGACGATCTGCACGGCGCCGCCGAACGCCTCGCGCCGCGGCCCGGAACGGACGTCGCGATCATGCTCGCCCTCGCCTACGTGCTCGCCACCGAGGGCCTCGCCGACCGCGACTTCCTCGACCGCTACTGCGTCGGCTACGACAAGTTCGAAGACTATCTGCTCGGCCGTACCGACGGCATCGCCAAGACACCGCAGTGGGCGGCCGCCCTGTCCGGGCTGCCCGCCGAGACCCTCGCCGCGCTGGCGCGGCGCATGGCAGCCGGCCGCACCCTGATCACCGTCACCTGGTCGCTGCAGCGGGTCCGGCACGGTGAGCAGGCTCCGTGGGCGGGCGTGACCCTCGCCGCGATGCTCGGCCAGATCGGGCTGCCCGGCGGCGGGTTCGGTCACGGCTACGGCTCGATGAACGAACCCGGCATCGCGCCCGTCCCGTACCCGCTCCCGACCCTGTTCCAGGGCGACAATCCGGTCGGCGACCTGATTCCCGTGGCCGCGATCTCCGACCTGCTGCTGCGGCCGGGACAGGAGTACGACTTCGACGGCCGGCGCCTGACGTACCCCGACATCCGGCTCGTGTACTGGGCCGGGGGCAACCCGTTCCACCACCACCAGGACCTGGGCCGGCTGCGCCGCGCCCTGACGCGCCCGGACACGATCGTCGTGCACGACCCGTACTGGACGCCGACGGCCAAGCACGCCGACATCGTCGTGCCGTCCACCACGTCCCTCGAACGTGAGGATCTCAGCTGCACCCGCAACGACCCGCTGCTGGTCGCGATGCACGCCGCCGCCCCACGCTTCGCCGACGCCCGCGACGACTACGACACGTTCTCCGCGCTTGCGCACCGTCTGGGCTTCGGGGACCGGTTCACCGAGGGCCGCACCGCCCGGCAGTGGCTCGAGCACCTGTACGAGCAGTGGCGTGGATTCGTCCTCGCCGACGACGCCCGCGTCGAATCCCCTCCGGAGTTCGACGAGTTCTGGGTGCGCGGACACGTGCGGATGCGCACCGAGGACGAGCTGACACTGTTCGAGGAGTTCCGCGCCGACCCCGAGCGCAACCCCCTGCGTACCCCGAGTGGGCGCATCGAGATCTTCTCCGCCGACATCGACGGCTTCGGTTACGACGACTGCACCGGGCACCCTGCGTGGTTCGAGCCGGAGGAGTGGCTCGGCGGCCCCCGCGCGCAGCGTTACCCCCTGCACCTGATCGCGAACCAGCCCAAGACCCGCCTGCACAGCCAGCTCGACCACGGCGGCGTCAGTCAGGCCTCGAAGATCCGCGGGCGCGAACCGGTCCGGATGCATCCGGACGATGCGGCGGCCCGCGGTGTGGCGGACGGCGACGTCGTGCGGGTGTTCAACGACCGCGGCGCGTGCCTGGCCGGCGCCGTCCTCGACGACGGTCTGATGCCCGGGGTGGTGCAGCTGGCCACCGGCGCCTGGTACGACCCACTGGACCCGGCCGATCCCGGCTCGATGTGCGTGCACGGCAATCCCAACGTGCTCACCGCCGACGTGGGCACTTCGAGTCTGGCCCGCGGCTGCACGGGCCAGCATGTGCTCGTGCAGATCGAACGCTTCGACGGAGACCTGCCACCGATCCGCGCCTACGACCCGCCGGTGATCCGCACCCGCTGAGCCGCCGGTTTCCGCCCGACCGACCGGGTTCCCGTACGCCGAGCGTTCCCGCGCCGAGCGAATGTATCCCTCGCTCCGAGGAGCTGGACGATACATCCGCTCGGAGGCGGGCCCATAGTCACATCCCCAGCGAGCGCTGCACCTCCCGCAACGTCTGTGCCGACGCCCGCAACCCGTCGGCCTCGTCGGGCGCGAGGGGAATCTCGAGTACCCGGTCGGCGCCGCGGCCGTCGACGATCGTCGGCAGCGACAGGCACACCCCTTCGACCCCGTGCACGCCGCGCTGCAGCGTCGAGACCGGCAGCACCCGGTGCTGATCCCGCAGCACCGCCTCCACGATCCGGGCAGTGGACAGGCCGATGGCCAGGTTCGTGGCGCCCTTGCCCTGGATGATCTCGTACGCGCTGCGCACCACCTGGGTGGAGATCCGCTCCCGGACCGCCGCGTCGAACACCGCCACACCGTTCTCGTCGCGGTACTCGGTGGCCGGAACCCCGCCCACCGTCGCGCTCGACCACAGGGTGATCTCCGAATCGCCGTGCTCGCCGACGATGAGCGCGTGCACGTTCTCCACCGCGATGCCGACGTGCTGCGCGACGAGGAAGCGCAACCGCCCCGAGTCGAGGACCGTGCCGGACCCGAGAATCCGCCCGCCGGGGGCGTCCGTTGCGCGGATCGCCGCATACGTCACCACGTCGACGGGGTTGCTGACGAACAGCACCACCGCGTCGGGGGACAGCGCGAGCAGCGCCGGTGTGAGTTCCTGGGCGAGGCGCACGTTCGCGGCCGCCAGCTCGAGCCGTGACTGGCCCGGCTTCTGCTTGGCGCCCGCCGTCACGACGATCAGATCGGAGCCGGCGGTGACGGCCGGGTCGTCGGCGCCGTCGATGCGGCACGCGGGGGCGAACTGGGTGCCGTGGTTCAGGTCGAGCACTTCGGCCCGCACCTTGGCGGTGTTCGGATCAAACAGGGCCAGCGAATCCGCCGAACCCCGGATCAGGCACGCGTAGGCGACGGCGGTGCCGACGCTGCCGGCGCCGACGATCGAAACCTTGGACTTGGACGCACGGGTCGTCGACATGGACTCGATCGTCGTCGCTCCGCGCTCGATCCGCAGCCCGACCGTGCAGCCGTTAGCCTTCGAATCATGAGCGCTCAACCGTTCGACGCCGTGCTGTTCGACTTCTCCGGCACGTTGTTCCGGCTCGAGGAGGACGAATCCTGGCTGGCCGACATCACCGACGAGCGGGGCGAGCCCTTCGACGTGCACCGGCAGGCCGAGCTGATGCGCCGGATGACCGCCCCGACCGGCCAGCCCGTCGAGATGGACGCCGCCGAACATCACGCCTGGATCAACCGCGACCGGGACCCCCGCTGGCACCGGGACGCATACCTGACGGTGCTGCGCCGTTCCGGAGTCGCCGACGAGGAACAGGCCCTCGGCCTGTACACCAAGCTGACCGATCCCCGCTGCTGGACGGTCTACCCGGACACGGTGCCGGTGATCGAGGCGCTCGCCGGCGAGGGCCTCGCGATGGCCGTGCTCAGCAACATCGCCTTCGACATCCGGCCGGCGTTCGCGGCGCTCGGTATCGACGATCTGGTGTCGGAGTTCGTGCTCTCGTTCGAAGTCGGCGCGGTCAAACCGGAGCCGGAGATCTTCCGGCACGCCACCGAGGCGCTCGGGGTGTCCCCGGAGCGCACCCTGATGGTGGGCGACAGCGAGGAGGCCGACGGTGCGGCCCGCCGTATCGGGTGCTCCTTCGCCCTGGTCGAGCCGCTGCCCACCGCCGAGCGTCGCCGGGGACTGTGGCGAGCCCTGTTCGCGGCGGGCCTCAGTCCTTCGGAACCAGGCGCAGGGAGATCGAGTTGATGCAGTACCGCTGATCGGTCGGAGTCGGGTACCCCTCGCCCTCGAACACGTGCCCGAGATGGCTGTGGCAGGACGCGCACACGACCTCCACCCGGCGCATGCCGAGGGACGTGTCGGAGCGCAGGATCACCGCGTCGCTCGACGCCGGGTCGAAGAACGAGGGCCACCCGCAGTGCGAATGGAACTTCTCGGTGCTGCGGAACAGTTCGGCGCCGCAGGCGCGGCACTCGTACACACCTTCGGTCTCCGTGTCGGTGTACTCGCCGACGAAGGGCCGCTCGGTGCCGGCCTGCCGCAGCACCGCGTACTCCGCGGGGGTGAGGCGGGTCCGCCATTCGTCGTCGCTGAGGGATACCTTCGGCGCGGGTTCGGTGGGGACAGCGTCAGCCATGCGCTCCACGCTAGCCGTCACCGCGGTTCGTCGCCACGAGCTCGGCCTTCCGCGCAGGTTCGTGCTCCGGCAACAGGAACGACGGTTCGATGCCGTCCGCCAGCCGGCCCTCCCGCCGGGCGGCCAGGTAACGGTCGAGCAGCACCGCGAAGATCACGATGAGCAGCAGCGACCACCCGAACGTCGTCTTCATGTACTCGGCAGCGCGACCGGCCTCCGGCCACCGTCCCGACAGCCAGCTGTCGTAGCTCATGAAGCCGTAGACCGCCAGCCAGGCCGGCCAGTTCCGCATCACCGAATTGCGCAACACGACCGTCATCAGCAGCGGGAACAGCATCATCGAGTAGTACATCTGACCGAGCGAACCGAGCAGGAACGACGCGGTGAGCAACACCCCGCTGCTCGTACCGACGAAGAAGAGCTCGTCGTGGCGGCAGTACCGGTACAGCAGCCACAGCGAGACGACGACCATGAGACCCAGGACGACGCGCAGCGCGAGGATCAACCAGCCGGGTAAGCCGTAGTACATGCCGTTGCCGACGATGGCGCTGTTGAAATAGTCGCGTGCCTCGAACAGGTACGGCGTGGTGCGCTCGACGAACGCCCAGGCGTCCACCGAGAGCGGCCACGCGACGAGCGTCAGGCCGAGCGGCACCGCCGCGGCGGTGACGAACACCTTCCACTGCCGGCGCACGAACGGAATCAGCAGCAGGGGCGCGAGGATCGGCTTGACCGCGAACGTCAACCCGATCGCAACGCCCGCCCACAGATCCCGCCGGCGCAGCAACAGCGTCAGGAAGGCGACCTCGCCGAGCAGGACGAGGCCGTTGATGTTGGTGAAGACCAGGGTGTTCGTCACGGTCTCGGAACTGAACGCCGCCAGCAGGAGGATCGGCGCGAGCACCGAGTCGAGACCGTAGCCGAACATCCGCAGCAGCAGGTACAGCGCCACGATGATCGCGATCGCGTTGGCGATGATGAACAGCCACCGGGAGCGCTCCGGGTCGATCACCGCGATCGGGGAGATCAGCAACGTCCCGGACGGGGGATACAGGTAGTGCGGGTCCACCCACTCGAAATTCGCGGTGTACACCGGCCGGCGGTTGAGAAACGCCAGGGCCGCGTTGTAGACGGGAGTGAAGTCGTCGGTGCGGAACCCGTTGACGGCTTTGACCACCACACGGTGCAGCACCGTGAGCACGGCCAACGGCCACACAACGCACTTGACCACCTCCGCGGCGGTGCGGGCGGTGCGGGGCTCGAGGCGGCTGAGGAACACTACGGCACGGTACACCGAGAGCCGGGGGCGGCCACCCACCGTCCCCACCCGGCGGCGTCGGGCCCGGGCCGCGGCGGACGCCGGTTCACGCCGGGCACAGGCTGCCGTTCGGCGGCAGGGCGCCGGTGTCGAGGTAGGCCGCCAGGCGTGCCTGGACGCAGCCGGAGTGCAGGACCGCGGAGTAGCCGGCACCCTGCCAGGACAGCGCCGCCCACCGGGCGGAGACGGCGGTGAGCGCTCCGGTGACCGACTCGAGCCCGGCGCTGCCGACGAGCGGATCGGCGGCACCCGTCGTCACCAGCACAGGCACGCGCACCTCCGCCGGCAGCGGTGGTGTCGGCATGCTCGGCCAGGCGCTGCACGCGGTGAGACCGATCGCGCTGTCGCCGCCGAACAGGGGGTAGTTCGCCGACCACGTCTGCTGCAGCTCGGTGGCCCGGGCCGTCGTGGGCCACCGCTGACCGTCGCTGCAGCGGGAGACGAACTGCCCGTCGGACGACAGCACGGCCTCGGCGGCGCCGACGAGTTCGAGCATCGGTGTCACGTCTCCCGCGCCGGCGGCGGCCAGTGCGTCGGACAGCTCGCGGACCCGGGCCTGCGCGTCGCTACGGGGGGTTCCCAGGAACCACGTCACCGCAGTGAGCAGGGCGTTCGACGAGAGTGGTGCAAGAGTGCCGGCCGCGGCGCGGGCGTGCAGGTCCTCGAGCGCGGCCCGCGGGTCGGGGCCCAGCGAGCACGCCAGCGCGACGCACTGGCGGGCGAACGCGTCGACCGCCGACTCCGCGCCGCGCACCCGGCTCTCGGCCAGCAGCTCGGCGTCGGCCGTCGCGGCGGCGGGGGAGTCGAGGACGAGGCGGCCGACGGTGGTCGGGTACTTCGACGCGTAGGCGAGGGCGACCGTGGCACCGTTGCCGATGCCGAGCACGCCGATCCGATCGACGCCCCAGGTGGTTCGCAGCTGTTCGAAGTCGTCGGCGGCGTGGGCGGCGTCGAACAGCAGTTCCTGCGGCTGCAGGTAGTCGGTGCATGCGATGGTGGCTTGCCGGCCGAGCTCGGCGACCCGCTCCGGACCGTCGCCGGTGCGGCCGAACTGCCCGTGGTCGGCCAGGGCGCGCCGGTCCGCTCCGAAGATGCACTCGATCGGCTGGGAGGCGCCGAGGCCGCGCCGATCCACCGCGACGATCGGCCGCGAGGCCGCGAGTTCGGCGAGCGAGCCGGTCGACAGTGCGGCCAGCGCCCGTGAGGAGGGCATGTCCGCACCCGTCGTCATGACGAGCGGGGCCGCCTCGGTGGGGGTCTGCGCCAGCCGGGCGCGCAGCACATCGAGTGGAAACGAACCCGGCACGATGCCTGTCGCGTCGATCGCGGCGGGAATCTGGGCGCACTCGAGGACGAGGCCTGTCGGTCCTGGCGGCAGCGCCTGGGCGGCGAGGGTCTCGGCGGTGCAGTCGCGCCAGTCCAGGTCCCGGGCGGGTGCCGGCAGTTCCGGGGCGAGGGCAGGGTCCTCGCCGGTGGGAGTGGCCCGGCCGTCCGCCTCCTGCACCACCGCGACATCGGGGCGTACCGAGGGGCCCGCCCCGCACGCGGCGGTCATCGCTCCGAGTACGACGATGCCCACGGTGAGCACACGGGTTCTGCGCATGCGCACAGCCTGCCAGGTCGGTACGCGGGCCCGCGCACACGACCGGATCGCCCGATCTGCCGGATGTGACGATCACGTGTACGTGATGTGAAGTAGGTCGCAATCTGCCCTGGGTGTACCGGTCGCCTCGAGCTGCGGCCCTACCCTGGAGAAATGCACGAACGTCTCGTCGATCGCAATCCCGTGGTGCCGTCCGACCAACTGGTGGCCCAGATGGTTCCGCCCGCGATGTTCGACGACGTGAGCTTCGCGTCCTACATTCCCGATCCGAACGAGCCGAGCCAGGCGACCGCCGTGGCGACGGCGGAGGAGTTCGCCCACAAGATCGCGAAGATCCGGGGTGGCGGCCGGCGGGGCCTGTTCGGGCGGAAGGCGCCGTCCACCGGCGCCGGTCTCTATCTCGACGGCGGCTTCGGCGTCGGTAAGACCCACCTGCTGGCGTCGATCTTCCACGCGGCCCCGTCGCCGAAGGCGTTCGGCACCTTCGTGGAGCTGACCCACGTCGTCGGTGCGCTCGGCTTCAACAAGGCGGTCGAAGAGCTGTCCAGCCACAGCGTGCTGTGCATCGACGAGTTCGAGCTCGACGACCCGGGCGACACGATGCTGGTCTCCCGGCTGCTGACCGAACTGTCCGCGCGGGGCGTGTCCATCGTCGCGACCTCCAACACTCTGCCCGGGCAGCTGGGCGAGGGGCGATTCGCGGCGCAGGACTTCCTGCGCGAGATCAAGAAGCTCGCCTCGATCTTCGAGACCATCCGCGTGGACGGTCCCGACTACCGCCATCGCGACCTGCCGCCGGCGCCGGACCCGATCAGCTCCGAGGAGCTGCTCGATCGCGCCGATGCGGTCGCCGGCGCCACCCTCGACGATTTCGACGAGCTGTGCGCGCATCTGAGCACGCTGCATCCGTCGCGGTACGGCAAGCTCGTCGAGGGCGTCGCGGCGGTCTTCCTCAACGGGGTCCATGCGGCCCACGACCAGTCCGTGGCGCTGCGTCTGGTGGTGCTCGCCGACCGGCTCTACGACGCGAGCATCCCGGTGACCGTCGCCGGCGCGAAGCTGGACGAGATCTTCACCGCCGAGATGCTCGCCGGCGGCTACCGCAAGAAGTACCTGCGTGCGACCTCGCGCCTGCTGGCGCTGTCGCGGTTCGAGACCGCCGCCACCTGAGTCGGGTTCCCGGCCGGATCTGCCGCACGCGAGTACCTCGCGTCACAGGGTGCGTTGCATGACGTAGTCGTGATGGGTCTGCGAGCCGACCTGGAAGGTGCGCGTGCCCACGACCTCGAATTCGTTCTTGGCGTAGAACCGCCGGGCCCGCGAGTTCTGCTGGTTGACTCCCAGCCACAGCCCCCGGCAGCCGGCTGCCCGGGCACGCTCGACGACGGCGGCCATTAGGGCCGCCGCCACTCCGGTGCCGTGCTTGCCCGGCAGCACGTAGAGCTTGCTGATCTCGGTGGTCGGCAGCGCGGTCACGGCTGCCCGGACCTCCGGGTCCGTCGGTTCCGCATCGACGGCCATGAGGTAACCCACGATCTCGCCGCCGACGGTCGCCTTGAGCACGATGCGGGTCGGGTCGGTGAGGTATTCGCTGAACCGTTCTGCCGAGAGGGTGTCGTCGATGAACGCGGCGATGTCCTCCTGCGAGGCGTCGGCCGGGCAGGCGAGGGGGAACGTGGTGGCTGCGACATCGGCGATGGTCTCGGCATCCCAGATGCCGGCCTGCTCGACGGAGACGTTCGCCGTCGATTCCTCGAGTGACGGAGTGGGCATGGGAACCAGTAGATCACTCGGCGGCTCACCGCGCCGACGCTCGGGTCCGGTATCCGCTCGGCGTCCGGAAATGGCTGAACCCCAGCCTTGGATGGGGGGTCATGGCTGGGGTTCATTACCATCGGGGGGATGGCATCTCCGACAATACATGAGGAATCCCTCAGGTTCCAGCCGGGGTGGTCACGGTTGGGTCACACGCCGGTCGACGGGCGGTTGCCTTCCGCCGGGCGACGCTCTACTGTGGGCCTCATGAAGCGCGTACTCGTAGTTCACCGCCGTAGCGGGGTCTGATTCGGACCGACCCCTCGCTGCGGGTCGTCGAGCTACCTGTCGGTCCTTCCTTCACGCGGAAGACCTCCCACGATGAACGCCTTCACCTCCACCGCTTCCAGCACCTCCTATGCCGCCGGCGACGCGAACACCGCATACTCGGCGCCGATCGACCCGTTCGCCGCGCGCTACGGACGATCCCTGCCACGCGAACTGCGCGCCGAGGCGCTCGACATGAGCTGGACCGAGTTCACCGCGACCTATGCCCCGCACGGGCCGGTCCGTCTCGGTGGCTGGTCGGCCGGGGCTCCGTGTGCAGGCCGTCGGAATTTCGAGGCCACCTTCGGCGTGGGGGAGACCATCCACGCGGCTGCGGCGACGGCCACCGGCCCGGTGGCTGCGATGACCGCCATGATGCACACCCTCGGGATGCCGCTCGAGATTCTCTCGTTCCACCAGTTCGACCTCGGCGACAGCCACGCGACCTTCCTGCTGTGCGAGGCGGACGGGCGCCGGCTCTGGAGCATGGGTATCGCGGCGACCGGAACCGAATCGGCACTGCGCGCGATGACCGCGGGAGCCAATCGCCTGCACGCCTCCCGCTGAGAGCGCGGTAGCACGACGAAGGCCCTCCCGACCGGGAGGGCCTTCGTCATCGAGTGGTGGGCGCGACCCCGTCCGGCCGGCGCCCCCGACGGGTGGTGGAGCGGATGACGGGATTCGAACCCGCGACCCTCACCTTGGCAAGGTGATGCGCTACCAGCTGCGCTACATCCGCATGCGCACTCCTCGACCCGGCGGACCGGCGATGGAGTGCAGGGTGGAGAAGGTGAATCGTGGTGCGCGATACTGGGATCGAACCAGTGACCTCTTCCGTGTCAGGGAAGCGCTCTCCCGCTGAGCTAATCGCGCCGGGTGGTGGAGCGGATGACGGGATTCGAACCCGCGACCCTCACCTTGGCAAGGTGATGCGCTACCAGCTGCGCTACATCCGCATGCGCACTCCTCGACCCGGTGACCCGGGTCGAGAAGTGCAGGTAAAACCTGGTCGATCGTGGTGCGCGATACTGGGATTGAACCAGTGACCTCTTCCGTGTCAGGGAAGCGCTCTCCCGCTGAGCTAATCGCGCGAGGTGGAGACGGGAATCGAACCCGTGTGCACGGCTTTGCAGGCCGTTGCCTCACCACTCGGCCACTCCACCGTAAAAGGTCGAGTCCAACCTCTCGAGCGGATGACGGGATTCGAACCCGCGACCCTCACCTTGGCAAGGTGATGCGCTACCAGCTGCGCTACATCCGCATCGCACCCTCCGGCGCCGTGCTCTCCGTGGTGCGGTTGAGAACATTAGCCGACCATCGTCAGAACACACAAATCTGCAGGTGAGGGCATGGACGAGCCGTCCTCACGGGGTTGTGCACGGCCCGTTCCGGGCCGGCGGGCTCCGGTTGCGGCGATTCGCTCCGCAGGGGCGGAGCTTGCGGCTGTTCGGGGCGCGGCGTCCCGACCCGGTACCGAAAACACAGGCGACCAGGCGATTCGTGTTCACCCGATGGGCGTGTTAATGTTCCTTCTCGTTCGAGCCGCTGCGAAGCGGCCCGGTCCCGTGGCTCAGTGGAAGAGCGTCCCGTTCACACCGGGGAGGTCGCTGGTTCGATCCCAGCCGGGACCACAGCACCGACGAAGGGCACCCCACGGGGTGCCCTTCGTCGTTTCGGGCCGGCGCGGTTCGCGTCCGGCCGGAACATCTCGGCGACGGAGCGGCGGTGACCTGCGCGTTCACCGAACCGCACTGCGCTGATGGCAGGATTGCGGTCGGTGTGAGGAGGATGCGACTGATGAGCGTCGCCGACAACAACTGGCCCCTGGTCGGGGCCACAGGAGCACGATTCGGATCGTCCGGCCGCCGGCGCAAGGATCACCCGGCACCGGGTACCGCCGACCGCGCAGAGGGCACGCCCGCGGTGGAGACCCCGGCGACGGGTGCCTCCGCGGCCGTCGCCGCTCCGGCCTCGAAGCCGATGCCTGCGGTTCCGAGGCACACGGCAGCCACGAGGGAAGAGGAGCCGAGCGGGCAGCAGCCCTCGTTCGTCCGACCCTTCGTGCGCAGCCAGGGCCGGACCCGCGCCGAGGTGGATCTCCCGCTCGAGGTCCTCGTCTCCGCGGTGAGCGACGCCGTGGGAACTGCAGGTCTCGAGGAGCACCGCACCATCCTGGCGTTGTGCGCCGAGCCCCGGTCCATCATGGAGATCGCGGCTCTGGCACGACTGCCTCTGGGCGTCGCACGTGTCCTGGTGGGGGATCTCGCCGCCACGGGAGAACTCACCGTTCACCGAACCGCCGACGGACTCGGCCCGGACGCCCAGTTGCTGTCTCGGGTCCTCGGCGGCCTGCGCCGGCTCTAGCCCACCGGCCCCCGGCGGTGCCCGGGTGAACTGCCGTTCGGGGTGGTGTCGATAGCATGGTCTGGTTGCCGACGCGTGGCATACCCCGCGGCGTCGGCGGCACCCATCACCGGCACGAGCCCGAGGAGCCCACCACAGTGACGACGCCCGCATCCGTAGACCCCACCGTGCTCGTCCGGGTGCCCGCGGGGACCGCTGCCGGTGCCGCCCTCCGGGAGGCGGGCCTGCCCAACAGCGGGCCCGACGCGGTCGTCGTGGTCCGCGACGAGGAGGGCCGGCTGCGGGACCTGTCGTGGACGCCGGAACAGGACGCTCGGGTCGAGCCGGTCGCTGCCGCCACCGAGGACGGCCGGTCTGTCATCCGGCACTCCGCGGCGCACGTCCTCGCCCAGGCGGTGCAGCAGGAGTTCCCCGAGGCCAAGCTCGGCATCGGCCCTCCGATCAAGGACGGCTTCTACTACGACTTCCAGGTCGACCGGCCCTTCACTCCGGAGGACCTGGCCAAGCTCGAGAAGCGGATGAAGCAGATCGTCAAGGGGGCACAGCGGTTCTCCCGCCGCGTCGTCGAGAACCTGGACGACGCACGCGAGGAACTGAAGAACGAGCCGTTCAAGCTCGAGCTGCTCGGTGAGAAGTCGGCCGGAAACGACTCCCTGGACGAGGACCCCGAGATCATGGAGGTCGGCGGCAAGGAACTGACGATCTACGACAACCTCAATCCGCGCACCGGCGAGAAGATCTGGGGCGATCTGTGCCGTGGCCCGCACATCCCCACCACCAAGTACATCCCGGCGTTCAAACTCACCCGCAGCTCTGCCGCCTATTGGCGCGGAGACCAGGACAATGCCGGTCTGCAGCGCATCTACGGCACCGCGTGGGAGTCCGCGGAGGCGCAGGAGCGTTACCTCGAGCTGCTCGCCGAGGCCGAGCGCCGTGACCACCGCAAGCTCGGCAACGAGCTCGACCTGTTCAGCTTCCCCGACGAGCTCGGCTCCGGCCTTCCGGTGTTCCACCCCAAGGGCGGCATCATCCGTCAGGAGATGGAGGACTACTCCCGCAAGCGGCACGTCGAGGCCGGCTACGAGTTCGTGTACTCCCCGCACATCACGAAGGGCCACCTCTACGAGGTGTCCGGCCACCTCGACTGGTACCGCGACGGGATGTTCCCGGCGATGCACATCGACGAGGAACTGGCCGAGGACGGCACCGTGCGCAAGCCGGGCCAGGACTACTACCTCAAGCCGATGAACTGCCCGATGCACAACCTCGTCTTCCGTTCCCGCGGCCGGTCCTACCGCGAGCTGCCGCTGCGGCTGTTCGAGTTCGGCTCGGTGTACCGGTACGAGAAGTCCGGCGTCGTCCACGGTCTGACCCGGGTACGTGGCATGACGCAGGACGACGCGCACATCTACTGCACCCGCGAGCAGATGCGCGACGAGCTGACCACGACCCTGAACTTCGTCCTCGACCTGCTCAAGGACTACGGCCTCGAGGACTACTACCTCGAGCTGTCGACGAAGAACCCCAAGAAGTTCGTCGGCGACGACGCCCTGTGGGAGGAGGCCACCGAGACCCTGCGCGAGGTCGGCGAGGCCTCCGGTCTCGATCTCGTGCCGGATCCGGGCGGCGCCGCCTTCTACGGCCCGAAGATCTCCGTCCAGGTTCAGGACGCGCTCGGGCGCAGCTGGCAGATGTCGACGATCCAGCTCGACTTCAATCTGCCCGAGCGATTCGAGCTCGAATACACCGGCCCCGACGGCAGCAAGCACCGGCCGGTGATGATCCACCGGGCCCTGTTCGGTTCGATCGAGCGCTTCTTCGGCGTGCTCACCGAGCACTACGCGGGCGCCTTCCCGGCGTGGCTCGCCCCCGTCCAGGTCGTCGGGATCCCCGTCGCGGAAGCCTTCGAGGATCACCTGTTCGACGTCACCCGGCAGTTGAAGGCCGCCGGGGTGCGGGCCGAAGTCGACACCAGCGACGACCGGATGCAGAAGAAGATCCGCAACCACACCACGCAGAAGGTGCCGTTCATGCTGCTCGCGGGCGAGCGCGACGTCGCCGCCGGCGCGGTCAGTTTCCGGTTCCGCGACGGTACGCAGGTCAACGGAGTGCCCGTGGCCGACGCGGTCCGGCTGGTGACCGAGTGGATCGGGCGGCGGGAGAACGCCTCGCCCACCGCGGAACTCGTCGCTCCCGTCGACCGTGGCGGCGCCGCATGAGCGGGGACTGCTCCGACGACGCCCTCGTCGACCGGGGTGCCGGCGAACCCGACCACCTCCAGCGCCTGTGGTCCCCGCACCGGATGTCGTACATCGCGGAGGCGCCCCGGTCCAAGGAGGCGCCCTACGAGCCGTTCACCGACATCCCGAAGATGCGGGACGAGGAGGGCCTCGTCGTCGCGCGCGGAGAGCACGTGTACGCGGTGCTCAACCTGTACCCCTACAACCCCGGCCATCTGATGGTCGTGCCGTACCGCCGGGTCGCCAACCTCGAGGACCTCACCCCCGAGGAGAGCACCGAACTGATGTCCTTCGCGCAGCAGGCGATCCGGGTCATCAAGAGCGTCTCGCGGCCGCACGGCTTCAACGTGGGGCTCAACCTCGGGGCCGCCGCCGGTGGTTCGCTCGCCGAGCACCTGCACCTGCACGTGGTGCCGCGGTGGGGCGGCGATGCCAACTTCATCACCGTCCTCGGCGGCGCCAAGGTCATGCCGCAGCTGCTGCGCGACACCCGCGCGTTGCTCGCTGCGGCCTGGAGCGACTGACACCGGCCCGAACCGAACGCCGTCCCCGACTCATGTTTGTCGCCGTTCGCAGGCATGGCAGGATCGTGTCCCGGACGCAACGATGTGACGAAAGACGGGGGTCGGTGGGATGCTCAGCTTCTTCGGGCGTGCGTCGGTGTCGAAGGTCACCGCCCCGCTCGGCAGGGCCCTGATCCGCACCGGCCTCACACCGGACGCGGTGACACTGATCGGCACCGTCGCCACGATCACCGCCGCCGTGACGCTGTTCCCGATGGGGCAGTTGTTCTGGGGTGCGATGGTGATCTGGCTGTTCGTGATGTTCGACATGCTCGACGGCGCCATGGCACGGGCTCGAGGGGGCGGCACCCGCTTCGGCGCGGTCCTCGACGCCACCTGTGACCGGGTCGCCGACGGCGCGATCTTCGCCGGACTCGCCTGGTGGGCGGTCTACGAGGAACAGAGCCGGCCACTGCTGATCGCCACCCTCGTCTGCCTCGTCACCTCCCAGGTGATCTCCTACGCCAAGGCTCGCGCGGAAGCGAGCGGCCTGTCCGCCGACGGCGGCCTGATCGAACGTCCCGACCGGCTCGTCATCGTCCTGGTCGGCGCCGGCCTCACCGGGCTCGGCCTGTGGTGGGCGATCCACGCCGCGATGTGGCTGCTCGCCGCCGGTTCGGTGATCACCGTATTCCAGCGGGTGCTCGCGGTGCGGCGCTGCCCGGAGGCCCGCGAGCTGCTCCCGTTGCCGTCGTCGACTCCGGCCGGCGGAGAACCGTCGTCCGCCCCGGCCGACGGAGACGCCCGATGAGCGTGACGGGACGCGCCTCCGACCTCGGCTACGCCGCAGGATGGCGGCTCGTGCGGGCGCTGCCCGAGTCCACTGCGCGCCGGCTGTTCGACCTCGGGGCCGATTTCGCGGCCCGTCGCGGCGACGGCCCGCAGCAGTTGCGCCGCAACCTGGCCCGCGTCCTGGGCGTGCCCGCGGCGCAGGTCCCGGACGAGCTGATCCGGCAGTCCCTGCGGTCCTACGCTCGGTACTGGCGGGAGGCGTTCCGGCTGCCCTCGATGGACCTCGCCGCGACGGCTGCGGCACTCGATCACGCCGTCGAGGGCCGCGAACACATCGAACAGGCACTGGCGGCCGGGCGCGGTGCAATTCTCGCCCTACCGCACAGCGGGAACTGGGACATGGCCGGTGTGTGGTGCACGCAGACCTACGGTGGACTGTCCACGGTGGCCGAACGCCTGCGTCCCGAATCGCTCTACCAGCGGTTCGTCGCATACCGCGAAAGCCTCGGCTTCGAGATCTTCCCCCTCAGCGGCGGTGAGACCCCGCCGTTCGACCGGCTCGAGACCCGGCTGCGCGAGAACCGGATCGTCTGCCTGCTCGGCGAACGTGACCTGGCCCGCAGGGGCGTGCCGGTCACGTTCTTCGGGGAACCCACCCGCATGCCCGCCGGCCCGGCGAAGCTCGCCGTCGAGACCGGGGCGCCGCTGCTGCCGGTGCACTGCTGGTTCACCGACGACGGCTGGGGCTTCCGGGTCCACCCCGAGATCGACGTCGCCGGCGGGATCGGACCGGCGACCCAGGCACTCGCCGACTGCTTCGCTGCCGACATCGCCGAACACCCCGCGGACTGGCACATGCTGCAACCGCTCTGGCTCGACGACCTCTCCGAGGCCCGCCTGGCCCGGATGGAGGCGCGGTGAAGATCGGGATGGTGTGCCCGTACTCGTTCGACGTACCGGGCGGGGTGCAGGCGCACGTCGTGGATCTGGCGACCGTGCTCATCGAACGCGGCCACCGGGTCAGCGTCCTCGCTCCGGCCTCCGACCGCACCGAACTGCCCGACTTCGTCGTCTCCGCCGGACGCGCCGTCGCCATCCCCTACAACGGCTCGGTGGCGCGTCTGAGCTTCGGCCCCGTGTCCTATGCGCGGGTCCGGCGGTGGATCAACGACAACGACTTCGACGTCCTGCACATCCACGAACCCAACGCCCCGAGCCTGTCGATGCTCGCCCTGAAGATCGCGGAAGGCCCCATCGTCGCCACCTTCCACACCTCGACGACCAAGTCGCTGGTACTGAGCACCTTCCAAGGCGTGCTGCAGCCGTATCTCGAGAAGATCAGCGGCCGCATCGCCGTGTCCGAGCTCGCCCGCCGCTGGCAGGTGACCTCACTCGGCTCCGACGCCGTGGAGATACCCAACGGAGTCGACGTCTCGTCGTTCGCGCACGCCCCGACGCTGCCCGGGTATCCCCGCGCCGGGCGCACCGTGCTGTTCCTCGGCCGGTACGACGAACCACGGAAAGGCATGGCGGTGCTGCTCGGCGCGCTGCCCTCGCTCGTCGAGCACTACCCGGACCTGCAGATCCTCGTGGTCGGCCGCGGGGACGAGGAACGGCTGCGCAAGGAGGCCGGACCGTACGCACGGCACCTGCGGCTGCTCGGCCAGGTGTCCGACGCGGAGAAGGCCTCGGCCATGCGCAGCGCCGAGGTGTACTGCGCCCCCAACCTCGGCGGGGAGAGTTTCGGGATCGTGCTCGTGGAGGCGATGGCCGCCGGCACCGCGGTGGTGGCCAGCGAACTCGACGCGTTCCGCCGGGTGCTGCGCGACGGCCGCGCCGGCGTACTCGTCCCGGTGGGCGACTCGGCGGCTCTCGCGGCCGCCATCCGCGGCCTGCTCGACGACGCAGCCCGGCGGCGCGCCCTCGTGGCGGCGGCGAACGAGATCGTCGGCGCGTACGACTGGCCGGTGGTGGCCGAGCAGATCCTGCGCGTATACGAGACCGTCACGGTCGGCGCCGGGCCGGTCCGCGAGGTCCGATCGTGACATGCGGGCGGGCGACGGCGCCGCGTGAGAGGAGTGGGACGTGACACTGTCCGCACTGACCGTTCTCGTCCTCGCCCTGGTCACCGCGCTCGTCGTCGCGCTCGGGTTGTGGGCGTACGGCACGGCCAACCGGCTGGACCGGTTGCACGTGCGATCGGACCTCTCCTGGCAGGCGCTCGACGCCGCTCTGGCCCGCCGCGCCGTGGTGGTACGGGGGATCGCGGCCTCCATCCCGGTCGCCGAAGGCCGCCGGCTGGCCGCCCTGGCCGACCGTGCCGAACGGGCGGACCGTGCCGAACGGGAGTCGGCGGAGAACACGCTCTCGGCCGCCCTGGCCGCGATCGACACCGAGCGGCTCCGGCCGCAGCTGGTGGCCGAACTCGCCGACGCCGAGGCGCGGGTGCTGATCGCCCGCCGATTCCACAACGACGCCGTCCGCGACACGCTGGCGTTGCGTACCCGCCGGCCGGTCCGGTGGCTGCACCTCGGGGGCACGGCGCCGTTGCCGACCTACTTCGAGATCGCCGAGCGCACCGACCCGGCCGCCGCGTCGGGCCTGTCGCTCGACGAGACGCGCACCTCGGCGCGGGTCGTGCTGTTCGACCACGAGGGGCGGGTGCTGCTGCTGCGCGGCCACGACCCGACCACGCCGGACGTGCACTTCTGGTTCACCGTCGGCGGTGCCGTCGAGGTGGGGGAGACGTTGCGCGCGGCCGCCGCCCGCGAGGTGGGGGAGGAGACCGGTCTGCCGGTCGCACCCGAGCAACTGTGCGGACCCCTGTGGCGCCGGGTGGCGGTGTTCCCCTTCAACGGCGAGCTCATCCGTTCGGAGGAGCTGTTCTTCGCTCTGCAGACGCCCGCCTTCGAGCCGGGCAGCAGCGGATTCACGGACCTCGAGCGCCGCATGAGCCTCGAACACCGCTGGTTCGCCGAGAACGAGATCCGGGACCTGCCGCGACACGGGGAAGCCGTGTACCCGCAGGACCTCGCCGATCTGCTGGGCGAGGCGCGTGACGTCGCCGTGCGTCGCGTGGAACCGGAGGTCCGCGCCATCCGGTGAGCGTCGCCGACGCAGGCCGGACCGGTGCCCGTGGGGCAGGCTGTGTCGATGCCTGCGGGCAGGGCTGTCGATGCCTGCGGGCAGGGCTGTCGATGCCTGCGGGCATGCAGGCCAGGGCCTCGCGACTGGCTATGGGAGGGCCGCCGGGGCGCACCTAGACTCGGGAGCGGCGCCGTGACGTGCCCTGATCCGTCCGCGCGCCAGTCTCTGCAGGCCATACCCCAGGAGTTTGTTGCTGTGAGCAGCCCCGAGTCCGTCCCCACCACCGGTACCGCCCGCGTCAAGCGCGGCATGGCCGAGATGCTCAAGGGCGGCGTGATCATGGACGTGGTCACCCCCGAGCAGGCGAAGATCGCCGAGGACGCGGGTGCCGTCGCCGTCATGGCGCTCGAGCGCGTCCCCGCCGACATCCGCGCCCAGGGAGGCGTGTCCCGCATGTCCGACCCGGACATGATCGAAGGCATCATCGAGGCCGTGTCCATCCCGGTGATGGCCAAGGCCCGCATCGGTCACTTCGTCGAGGCGCAGATTCTGCAGGCCCTCGGCGTGGACTACATCGACGAGTCGGAGGTGCTCACCCCCGCCGACTACGAGAACCACATCGACAAGTTCGCCTTCACCGTGCCGTTCGTGTGCGGTGCCACCAACCTCGGTGAAGCGCTGCGCCGGATCAACGAGGGCGCGGCGATGATCCGCTCCAAGGGTGAGGCCGGCACCGGCGACGTCTCCAACGCCACCACCCACATGCGGAAGATCCGGCAGGAAATCCGTCGCTTGACGTCCCTGCCGGAGGACGAGCTGTACGTCGCGGCCAAGGAACTGCAGGCCCCGTACGACCTGGTCGTCGAGGTGGCCAAGGCCGGCAAGCTGCCGGTGACCCTGTTCACGGCCGGCGGCATCGCCACCCCGGCGGACGCGGCGATGATGATGCAGCTCGGCGCCGAAGGTGTGTTCGTCGGCTCGGGCATCTTCAAGTCCGGCAACCCCGCCGAGCGTGCCGCCGCGATCGTCAAGGCCACCACCTTCTACGACGACCCGGGCGTGCTCGCCAAGGTCTCGCGCGGTCTGGGTGAGGCCATGGTCGGCATCAACGTCGACGACATCCCGGTGCCGCACCGCCTCGCCGAGCGGGGCTGGTGACCGCACGACCGCCGGCATCCCCGCGTGCGACGGGAGCCTCCACCGCGCCGGAGGCTCCCGTCGCTCCGGTCCGGGCACCTGCCGCTAGCCTGTCGCAGGACTGAAAAGGAGCCCGCATGGCGAAGATCGAGGAGATCCTGGCGCTCGAACACCTCGAGAAGAACATCTTCCGGGGCGTGGCGACGGAGACGTCGCTGCCGCGCACCTTCGGGGGCCAGGTCGCCGGCCAGGCGCTGGTGTCCGCGGTGCGCACCGTCGATCCCGCGTACTCGGTGCATTCGCTGCACGGGTACTTCGTCCGTCCCGGTAACCCGGCGAAGCCGATCGTGTATCTCGTCGACCCGATCCGCGACGGGCGGTCGTTCGGCACCCGGCGGGTGACCGCAGTCCAGGACGGGCAGGCGATCTTCACCATGTCCGCGTCGTTCCACGTCCAGGACGAGGGCATCGAGCACCAGGACGAGATGCCCCCGGTGCCGGATCCCGAGGAACTGTCCGCGTCCGCGGACTCGGAGGACCCCGGAAACCTCTGGGCCAGGCGGGAATGGCCGGAATGGGACCTGCGACGGGTGCCGGAGGATCGCATCTTCCGGCGTCCCGGCATCGTGTCCCAGCAGCAGGTGTGGTTCCGGGTCCGGGACCCGCTCCCGGACGACAACGTGCTGCACGTGTGCACCCTGGCGTACATGAGCGACATGACGTTGCTCGGCTCCGCGAGCGTCGCCCACCCCGACGAGAAGACCCAGGGCGCATCCCTCGACCACGCCATGTGGTTCCTGCGCTCCTTCCGCGCCGACGACTGGTTGCTGTACGACCAGACCTCACCGTCGGCAGGCTTCGGGCGGGCCCTGACGCAGGGACGTATCTTCGACCGGGACGGGCGCATGGTCGCTGCGGTGGTGCAGGAGGGACTGACCCGCTACCTGCGCTGATGCAGACGCGGGCACGGTCCTTGAGCCGGGACACCCTCGGCGCGGCTGCTAGCGTGACGTCCAGATTTCGGGCGGGCTTCGCCCCGTCCCAGACAGAACAGGCGACAGTGGGAAGTTTTCCGACCATCGGCGTGCTCGCCCTCCAGGGCGACGTCCGCGAGCACCTGACCGCACTCGAAGCGGCCGGCGCCCGTGCGATCGGCGTGCGCCGGCCCAGCGAGCTCGACGCCGTCGACGGCCTGGTGATCCCCGGCGGGGAGTCCACCACCATGAGCCGGCTGTTGCAGGTGTTCGACCTGCTCGAGCCGCTGCGCGCCCGCCTGAAGGCGGGCCTGCCCGCGTACGGTTCCTGCGCGGGCATGATCCTGCTCGCCTCGCAGGTCCTCGACACCCGTCCCGACGCCGAGCATCTCGACGCCCTCGACATCACCGTCCGGCGCAACGCCTTCGGCCGGCAGGTCGACTCGTTCGAAGCCGACCTCACCGTCGCGGGCGTCGAGGGCGGCCCGGTGCGCGCGGTGTTCATCCGAGCTCCCTGGGTGGAAGAGGTCGGCTCGGACGTGGAAGTACTGGCCACCGTCCCGGAGGGCCCGGCTGCCGGACGCGTCGTCGCCGTACGCCAGGGCGCCGTGATGGCCACGTCGTTCCACCCCGAGGTCACCGGTGACCTGCGGGTGCACCGGCTGTTCGTCGACACCGTCCGTTCGGGATCACTCCGCGCGGAGTAGAATCGGCCCTCCGAACCAGTCGGACCCGGTCCGACCTCACCTCGCCGGAAGGGGCTCCAATCGAATGAGCGGCCACTCCAAATGGGCCACCACCAAGCACAAGAAGGCGGCCATCGACGCCAAGCGCGGCAAGATGTTCGCGAAGCTGATCAAGAACATCGAGGTGGCGGCCCGGACGGGCGGTGGTGACCCGGCGGGCAATCCGACGCTGTACGACGCCATCCAGAAGGCGAAGAAGAGCTCGGTCCCCAACGACAACATCGAGCGGGCCCGCAAGCGTGGTGCCGGTGAGGAAGCCGGCGGCGCGGACTGGCAGACCATCACCTACGAGGGCTACGGTCCCAGCGGTGTCGCCGTCCTCATCGAGTGCCTCACCGACAACCGCAACCGCGCGGCGGGCGAGGTCCGCACCGCGATGACCCGCAACGGCGGCAACATGGCCGACCCCGGCTCGGTGTCGTACCTGTTCACCCGCAAGGGCGTCGTCGTGCTCGAGAAGAACGGCCGCACCGAGGACGAGATTCTCGAGGTGGTGCTCGAGGCCGGTGCCGAGGAGATCAACGATCTCGGTGACAGCTTCGAGGTCGTCTCCGAGGCCGGCGACCTCATCGCCGTGCGTACCGCGCTCGTCGAGGCGGGAATCGACTACGAATCGGCCGATCCGGACTTCCGGGCCTCGGTCGAGGTGCCCGTCGACGCGGACAGCGCCCGCAAGGTGTTCAAGCTCGTCGACGCGCTCGAGGATTCCGATGACGTGCAGAACGTCTACACCAACGTCGACGTCTCCGACGAGGTCCTCGCCGAACTCGACGCCTGAGTCGCACGGCTCACCGACGGCTGAGTCGCACGGCTCACCGACGGCTGAGTCGCACAGCTCACCGACGGCTGAGTCGCACAGCTCACGGCCGGGGCTGCGTGTCGGTACCGCGACGCGTGGCCCCGGCCGCTATGCTCTCGAACAGTTGTTCGTAGCGGTCGAGAGGTGAACGGGTGCGCGTGATGGGTGTGGACCCGGGACTGACACGATGCGGTTTCGGCATCGTGGACACCGGCCGCGGGCGCGAGGTCGCCGCCGTCGCAGTGGATGTCATCCGCACACCCCCCGAGATGGATCTGCCGTCGCGGCTCCTGCAGATCTCCACGGCCGCCGAGGACTGGCTCGACCGCTTCGAGCCCGAGGTCGTCGCCGTCGAGCGGGTGTTCTCCCAGCACAACGTCCGTACCGCAATGGGCACCGCCCAGGCGGGGGGAGTGGTGGCGCTCTCGGCGGCGCGGCGCGGCATCCCGGTGGCATTCCACACCCCGAGCCAGGTCAAGTCCGCCGTGACCGGGAACGGTTCGGCAGACAAGAAGCAGGTCACGGCGATGGTCACGAAGATCCTGGGCCTCGTTACCGCCCCGAAGCCCGCGGATGCCGCGGACGCCCTCGCCCTGGCGATCTGCCACTGCTGGCGTGCGCCCATGCTCGCGCGCATGGCCGCCGCCGAGGCCGCCGCGGCCGAACAGAAACGACGGTACGAAGCGCGGCTGCGGGAACAGGCCGCCGCCCGGAAGGCAGGTGCACGGTGATCGCCTCGGTGCGCGGGGAAGTGCTCGAAATCGCCCTCGACCACGTCGTCATCGAATCCGCGGGGGTCGGCTATCGGATCCACGCCACGCCCGCCACCCTCGCCACGCTCCGTCGCGGCGAGGACACCCGCCTGGTGACGGCGATGATCGTGCGCGAGGACTCGATGACGCTGTACGGGTTCCCCGACCCCGATGCCCGCGACCTGTTCGGACTGTTGCAGACGGTCTCCGGTGTCGGACCGCGACTCGCGATGGCCACCCTGGCCG
This sequence comes from Rhodococcus sp. NS-SX18, assembly GCF_057367935.1. NCBI lineage: Bacteria > Bacillati > Actinomycetota > Actinomycetes > Mycobacteriales > Nocardiaceae > Rhodococcus > Rhodococcus sp. NS-SX18. The sequence goes on from NZ_CM170633.1 coordinate 2,427,992, forward strand.
TGCTCGATCCGGACTCGCTGCGTGCGGCCCTCGCCGACGGCAACACCGCTGCCCTGACCCGGGTCCCGGGCATCGGGAAACGCGGCGCCGAACGCATGGTCGTCGAACTTCGGGACAAGGTCGCGGCGTTCGCCGGCGCCTCCGCCCCGGCGGCGGTGGTCGGCTCACCCATGCGGGACCAGGTGATCGAGGCTCTCGTCGGCCTCGGCTTCCCCGTCAAGCAGGCAGAACAGTCCACCGACACGGTTCTCGCGGGTGACCCGCATGCCGACACCTCGACCGCGCTGCGTTCGGCGCTGGCTCTGCTGGGCAAGAGCCGATGATCGAGGACTTTCCCGCCGAGGGAGCTCCCGACGAGACTCCGATGACCGCCGAGTACACGCCCGCCGACGGCGACGTCGAGGCGAGTCTGCGGCCGAAGAATCTCGACGACTTCATCGGCCAGCCCCGGGTGCGGGAACAGCTGCAGCTGGTGCTGCGCGGGGCGAAGCTGCGTGGCGGCACCCCGGATCACATCCTGCTGTCCGGACCGCCGGGCCTGGGCAAGACGTCGATGGCCATGATCATCGCCGCAGAACTCGGGTCGTCGCTGCGGCTGACGTCGGGGCCCGCCCTGGAACGGGCCGGCGACCTGGCCGCGATGCTGTCCAACCTCGTCGAGGGGGACGTGCTGTTCATCGACGAGATCCACCGCATCGCGCGTCCCGCCGAGGAGATGCTGTACCTGGCCATGGAGGACTTCCGGGTCGACGTCGTCGTCGGCAAGGGCCCGGGCGCGACGTCGATCCCCCTCGAGGTGGCCCCGTTCACCCTCGTCGGCGCCACGACCCGTTCCGGTGCGCTGACCGGCCCACTGCGCGACCGGTTCGGCTTCACCGCCCACATGGACTTCTACGAACCGGCCGAACTACAGCAGATCCTGCTCCGCTCGGCCCGCATCCTCGGCATCGACCTGGGCGAGGAGGCGAGCGCCGAGATCGCCGGCCGTTCCCGCGGCACCCCGCGCATCGCCAACCGTCTGCTGCGGCGGGTCCGCGACTACGCCGAGGTCCGCGCCGACGGCATCATCACCTGCGAGATCGCCCAGGCCGCCCTCGCGGTCTACGACGTCGACGCGCTCGGCCTGGACCGGCTCGACCGGGCCGTGCTGGGCGCGCTCGTCCGAAGTTTCGGGGGCGGACCGGTGGGCGTGTCCACCCTCGCGGTGGCCGTCGGTGAGGAGCCCGGCACCGTCGAGGAGGTGTGCGAGCCGTTCCTGGTACGGGCGGGCATGATCGCGCGCACCCCCCGCGGCCGGGTCGCGACGCAGGCCGCGTGGCTGCAACTCGGGCTGACACCACCGCCGGAGGCCGCGACCGGCGGCATCGAGGTGCGGGCCCGCGAACCGCAACTCGGCCTGTTCGACGACGAATGACCGCTCTGCCACCGGCGCCGGTACAGCAGCCGCGCCGGTAATGGCACACTGGTCTACTGCGCCGGTCCGCGACGACCGGCGCCCGATGCCGGACGACTTCGAGGACTGACTTCAACGATGGAACTGCTCTTCCCGCTGCTGATTCTTGCCCTGCTGGTGCCGACCTTCCTCGGCATCCGGCGCCAGAAGAAGGAGATGCAGAAGACCGCGGAACTGCAGGACGCGTTGCAGGTCGGCGACAGGGTGATGACCACGGCGGGACTGCACGCCACCATCACCGCGCTCACCGACACCACCGTGGAGCTCGAGATCGCGCCCGGCGTGGTGACCACCTGGGCCCGGGTCGTGGTCCGCGAGCGCATCACCGATCTCGGCTCGACCGACGAGACGACCGGTGGCCTCTCGCTCGACAAGGGCGACGACACCGAGCCGCCGGCCGGGCGACCGACCGAGCACTGAACAGGCACTGAACAGCCGAGCACTGAACAGCCGAGCACCGAACGGCCGGACACTGCCCGGTCGACATCCCGGCCGATGTGCGGGCCGGGCGGGGGCCGCGCCGGACGCGTGCGATGGCCCCGTGACCAGCGCATCACTCACTCGCATCGAGGAGACTGACAGACCGTGGCACCTTCCAACGGATCGGTGCATCCAGTTCGCTCCCTCGCCCTGTTCGGGGCGGTCCTGGTGGCGCTGTATGCACTGATCTTCTTCACCGGGGACAAATCGGCGACGCCGAAGCTCGGCATCGACCTGCAGGGCGGCACCCGGGTAACCCTCACCGCCCGCACCCCGGACGGCAGTGCGCCCAGCCAGGACAGTCTCCGGCAGGCCCAGCAGATCATCGAGACCCGCGTGAACGGTCTCGGCGTGTCCGGTTCCGAGGTCGTCATCGACGGTGACAACCTGGTGATCACGGTGCCCGGCGACGACAGCTCGCAGGCCCGCACCCTCGGCCAGACCGCGCGCCTGTACATCCGGCCCGTGATCGGCCAGCCCATCGCGAGCGCCAACTCCGCTCAGCCCGCCCCCGCGGACTCCCCGGCTCCCGTCCCCGAGACGCCGGCGCCCGGCGCCGCGACGCCTGCCCCCGAACCGGCCGCACCGGAACCGCAGGGCCGGCCCTTCCCGGCGCAGGATCCCACCGATACCCCGGCCCCCGACACCCCGGATACCGGCACCCCGGCCCCCGCTCCGGAGACCCCGGCACCCGCTCCTGCGGAGGACCTCGACCCGCAGGCCCAGGCGGCCGCGGACATCGCCGCTGCGAAGGAGACCCGGCAGAGCGAGGACCCGGCCGTTCTGCAGGAGGCCATGGCCACCCTGGACTGCTCGGCCGCCGACCCGCTCGCCGGCAACGACGATCCGGCCAAGCCGCTCGTGGCATGCTCCACCGACGGCACCGCCGTCTATCTGCTCGGCCCCAGCATCATCGACGGTCAGCAGATCACCGACGCCTCCGCCGGCTACAACTCCCAGCAGTCCCGCTACGAGGTCAGCCTGACGTTCGACTCCGAGGGCAGCAGCACCTGGGCGCAGTTCACCGCCGCCAACATCGGCCAGCAGGCCGCGTTCGTCCTCGACTCCAAGGTGGTCAGCGCGCCCGTCATCCAGGGCGCCACCCCCGCCGGAAGCGCAACCTCCATCACCGGCAACTTCAGTAACACCGAGGCCACCGAGCTCGCCAACACCCTCAAGTACGGCTCGCTGCCCCTGTCCTTCGCGGCGTCGGAGGCCGAGACGGTCTCCGCGACCCTCGGCCTGGCATCGCTCGAGGCCGGGCTGATCGCCGGTGTCGTCGGACTGCTCCTGGTGCTGATCTACAGCCTCGTGTACTACCGCATGCTCGGGGTACTCGTCGCGCTGTCGCTGGTGCTGTCCGGCCTCGCCGTGTACGCGGTGATGGTGCTGCTCGGCCGCTACATCAACTTCACCCTCGACCTCGCCGGCATCGCCGGCCTGATCATCGGTATCGGCATGACCGCCGATTCGTTCGTGGTCTTCTTCGAACGCATCAAGGACGAGATCCGTGAGGGACGCAGCTTCCGTTCTGCCGTGCCCCGCGGCTGGGCGCGGGCCCGCCGGACCATCCTGTCCGGCAACGCCGTCAGCTTCATCGCGGCCGCGGTGCTCTACGTCCTCGCGGTCGGCCAAGTCCGCGGCTTCGCGTTCACCCTCGGTCTGACCACCATCCTCGACGTCGTGGTCGTGTTCCTGGTGACGTGGCCGCTGGTGTACCTCGCGTCGAAGTCGAAGTTCTGGTCCAAGCCGAGCGTGAACGGTCTCGGTGCCATTCAGCAGGTCGCGCGTGAGCGCCAGCTCGCGGCTGCCTCGGCGAAGGAGGCGTGACGATGACCGACACCACCACGACCGCACCCCGGCACAGCACCCTCTCGCGCCTCTACACCGGCACGGGCGCGTTCGAGATCGTCGGCCGCCGCAGGTTCTACTACCTGCTCACCGGCGCCATCGTGCTGGTGGCACTGCTGAGCATGCTGATCCGCGGCTTCACCTGGGGCATCGACTTCGAGGGCGGAACCCGCATCCAGCTCCCGGCCGCCGAGGGCGTCACCACCGAACAGGTCGAGACGGTGTACTCCGACACCCTCGGCGCCGAACCCGTGTCGGTGCAGACCGTCGGGTCCGGCGCCGCCGCCTCCATCCAGATCCGGTCGGAGGCCCTCGACCTGGAACAGGTCCGGGCGCTGCAGAACGCCCTGTACGACGAGTTCCAGCCCGCCGGTCCCGACGGCGTGCCCACGCGCGACGCGATCAGCGTCGCCGACGTCAGCGAGACATGGGGCGGACAGATCACCCGCAAGGCCCTCATCGCGCTGGCGGTGTTCCTGGTACTCGTCAGCATCTACATCGCGGTGCGCTACGAGCGGGACATGGCACTCGCGGCCCTGGCCGCGCTGTTCTTCGACATGATCGTCACCGCGGGGGTGTACTCGCTCGTCGGATTCGAGGTCACCCCGGCCACCGTCATCGGGTTGCTCACCATCCTCGGCTTCTCGCTGTACGACTCCGTGGTGGTGTTCGACAAGGTCGAGGAAAACACGCGGGGCATCCTGCACCTGCATCGACGGACCTACGCCGAGCAGGCCAACCTCGCCGTCAACCAGACCCTCATGCGGTCGATCAACACCACCGTCATCTCGGTGCTGCCGGTCCTCGCGCTGATGGTGATCGCGGTGTGGTTGCTCGGCGTCGGCACCCTCAAGGACCTTGCCCTCGTCCAGCTGGTCGGCATCGTCGTCGGTGCCTACTCGTCGATCTTCTTCGCGACCCCGCTGCTGGTGACGCTCAAGGAGTGGCGGGGGCCGGTGGCGGCGCACACCCGCAAGGTGCTCGCCAAGCGCGACGCTGCGGCATCGCGTTCGGTGCCGTCCGGCGAGACGACGGTCGGGGCGGCACCGGTGTCCGTGACCGAGCGCAGCGCAGTGGCCACGACAGCGGGCGCCGGTGCCCCCCGGGTGGCCGAGCGCAGCCCCAGACCGGGGGTCCGTCCCACCGGAAAGCGCGCCAAGAGAAGGCACTGACATGTCGGCACCCGAGCACACCCGGCGCCGCCGGTCGGTCCGCGCGGCACTCGCGGCCACGGCTGCGGCCGCAGCACTGGCCGCGACGACCGTGGCCTGCGGCACGACCGAGGAGTCCCTGCCCTCCATCGGGTATGCCCTCGACAACACGGTCACCACCTACAACGCCAACACCGTCGACGGCGCCGCCTCGGGAGCCCGGCAGGCCCTGGCCCGCGTGCTGCCCGGGTTCGGCTACGTCGATCCGGCCGGCCAGGTGATCTCCGACACCGACATCGGGACGGCCACCGTCGTCGCGCAGGACCCGCTGACCGTCCAGTACCGGCTGTCCCCGGACTCCGTGTACTCGGACGGGGTGCCGATGTCGTGCGACGACCTGGTGCTGACCTGGGCGGCCGCCAGTGGGCGCTTCACCGCTCCCGACGCTTCGGGTGCGGCGGGGAACCTGTTCTCCGCCGCGCGACGCTCGGGCTACGTCGACATCGAACGGATCGACTGCCAGACCGGATCCAAGGACGCCACCGTCGTCTTCCGTGGCGGCCGCGCCTACGCCGACTGGCGGGCCCTGTTCGGCGCGACCGAACTGATGCCCGCGCACGTCGCGGCCCGGGTCTCGGGGGTGCCCGACGTGGTCGCCGCCGTCGGCGGCGGTGACGGCGAGGCGCTGCGCCGGCTCGCCGACTTCTGGAACACGGGGTGGAACCTGACCCCGGGCGCGGTGGACCTGTCGCTGCTGCCGGCCTCGGGTCCCTACCGGATCGAGTCGTTCACCGTCGAGGACGGGCTCGTCCTCGTCGCGAACGAGCGCTGGTGGGGCAACAAGCCCGGCACCGACCGGATCGTGGTGTGGCCGCGCGGCACCGACGCTTCCGCGGCGGCTTCCGACGACCGGGTCCACGTCGTCGACGCCGCCACCGGAGCCCTGGACCTTTCACTCGGCGACGGCGCCGAAACGACGGAGACGGCCTCGCGCAACGTCGAACAGCTCGTGCTGGGCACCGCGGGCGGGAGCCTCGGCGCCCCGGCCGCGCGCCGGGCGTTCGCGCTGTGCGTGCCCCGGTCGCAGTTGTTCGAGGAGTTCGGCCGGGTCGGGGACGTCCCCGCAACCGGTCTCGGTTCCGGGACCACTTCGTCGCGGCTGCTGCCCGCGGACTCGCCCCTGTACCCGGGCGTGTCCGCACCGGCCGCCCGCTACGACGACGCGGACACCACCGCGGCGCGGAGCGAACTCGCCGCGGCCGGGACGGACAGCATCACCGTGCGGATCGGGTACCTCGGTCCCGACGCGCGCCGCGCCCGCATCGTCGAACTGATCGCCCAGTCCTGCCGCGAGGCGGGCATCGAGGTGGTCGACGCCGCCTCCGACACGTTCACGCCGTCGCAGCTCACGGCGGGTCAGGTCGACGCCGTACTGGCCGGGACCGCCGCCGCCGCAGGCGCGGCCGGCACGGCCGACATGCAGGACGCCCGCGGTTCCCTCAACTCCGCCGCCGGTGCCAATGTCGGTCGTTTCGCCGACGCCCGGGTGGACCGGATCCTCGATGCCCTCGCCGTGACCGACGACGACGCCACGATCGCGGGCCTGGTCGGCGAGGCCGAGACGATCCTGTGGACCGAGATGCCGACCCTGCCGCTCTACGCGCAGCCCCGGGAGACGACCTTCGCCGGCGGCCTGCGCGCCGCCGTCGTCAACACCAGCGCTGCCGGTGCGGGCTGGAACATGGACAGGTGGATTCTCAACCGATGAACGACACTCCCGCCGGAATGCACGCTCTGATCGACCGTGCCGCAACGGCGGTCACCGCCCACACCCGCTGGGTCGACGACTTCCCGACACCCGGAGTCCGCTTCGCCGACCTGACCCCGGTCTTCGCCGACGGCGAGGCGTTCGGGGTGGTGATCGCTGCGCTGGCCGCCACCGCACCGGACGCGGAACTGGTGGCCGGGGTCGACGCCCGCGGCTTCCTGCTCGGCGGTGGGATCGCTCACGCACTCGGCACCGGCGTCCTCGCGGTACGCAAGGCGGGCAAGCTGCCCCCGCCGGTGAACACCCGCGAATACTCGCTCGAGTACGGCACCGCCGCCATCGAGATTCCGCAGGATTCGGTTCGGCTGCGCGGCCGGCGGGTACTCGTCGTCGACGACGTGCTCGCCACCGGCGGCACCCTCTCGGCGACGGCGGAGTTGCTCGACGCGGCCGGTGCCCTCGTCGTCGCGGTGGCGGTGGTGACCGAGATCGAGGTTCTCGGCGGGCGGGCGCGCCTGGAAAAGTACCCGGTGACGTCATTGGTCCAGCTCTGAGAGCTAGAGTTGGCGCAGGTGCCGGTGGTTCCGGACGACGAGGAATGCGCGACGGTACGCCCGGTGTGCATCGGCGACGGGAGGTGTGGGCATGACCCAGAATCTTGATCGGTCCCAGAACTCCGGTCCGACCCCGACCTCGGCGTCCACCTCGGCGTCCCGCCGGGTGCGGGCCAGGCTGGCGCGGCGCATTACCGGGCAGCGCAGCACCAATCTCAAGCCGGTGCTCGAGCCGCTGGTCACGATCCACCGCGAGCTGTACCCGAAAGCCGACCTGTCGGAGCTGCAGCGCGCCTACGACGTGGCGGAGGAGCGGCACGCGTCGCAGAAGCGCAAGTCCGGTGACCCGTACATCACCCACCCCCTCGCGGTCGCGACGATCCTCGCCGAACTCGGCATGGACACCACCACGCTGATCGCGGCGCTGCTGCACGACACCGTCGAGGACACCGGCTACAGCCTCGAACAACTCACCGCCGAATTCGGTGAGGAGGTCGCCCACCTTGTCGACGGGGTCACCAAACTGGACAAGGTGGTGCTCGGCACCGCGGCCGAGGGCGAGACCATCCGCAAGATGATCATTGCGATGGCGCGCGACCCCCGGGTCCTGGTGATCAAGGTCGCCGATCGACTGCACAACATGCGCACCATGCGCTTCCTGCCGCCGGAGAAGCAGGCCCGCAAGGCACGCGAGACCCTCGAGGTGATCGCTCCGCTCGCGCATCGTCTCGGGATGGCGACGGTCAAGTGGGAGCTGGAGGACCTGTCCTTCGCGATCCTGCATCCGAAGAAGTACGAGGAGATCGTCCGGCTCGTCGCCACCCGGGCGCCGTCGCGCGACACCTATCTGGCAAAGGTCCGCGCGGAGATCAACTCGACGCTCTCGGCGTCGCGGATCGAGGCCACCGTCGAGGGCCGGCCGAAGCACTACTGGTCGATCTACCAGAAGATGATCGTCAAGGGCCGCGACTTCGACGACATCCACGACCTGGTCGGCGTGCGGATCCTGTGCAACGAGATCCGCGACTGCTACGCCGCCGTGGGTGTCGTGCACTCGCTGTGGCAGCCGATGGCGGGCCGCTTCAAGGACTACATCGCCCAGCCGCGGTTCGGCGTGTACCAGTCTCTGCACACCACGGTGATCGGCCCCGAGGGCAAGCCGCTCGAGGTGCAGATCCGCACCCGGGAGATGCACCGCACCGCCGAGTTCGGCATCGCCGCGCACTGGCGGTACAAGGAGACCAAGGGCAAACACTCGGGCGACGCCACCGAGCTCGACGACATGGCGTGGATGCGGCAGTTGCTCGACTGGCAGCGTGAGGCCGCCGACCCCGGCGAATTCCTCGAGTCGCTGCGCTACGACCTGGCCGTGAAGGAGATCTTCGTCTTCACCCCCAAGGGCGATGTGATCACGCTGCCGTCCGGGTCGACCCCGGTGGACTTCGCGTACGCCGTGCACACCGAGGTCGGGCACCGCTGCATCGGCGCACGGGTCAACGGCCGGCTCGTCGCGCTCGAGCGCAAACTCGAGAACGGCGAGGTCGTCGAGGTCTTCACCTCCAAGGATCCCAATGCCGGGCCGAGCCGTGACTGGCAGTCGTTCGTGGTCTCGCCGCGCGCGAAGGCCAAGATCCGGCAGTGGTTCGCGAAGGAACGCCGCGAGGAGGCGCTCGAGACCGGCAAGGACGCCATCGGCAAGGAGGTCAAACGCGTCGGCTTGCCGCTGCAGCGCCTGATGAACGCGGACCTGATGCAGGCCGTGGCCAAGGAGCTGCGGTACGCCGACGTCTCGGCGCTCTACACCGCGGTCGGGGAGCATCACGTCTCGGCGCACCACGTCGTGCAGCGTCTCGTCGCGCTCCTCGGTGGGGTCGGTGGGGTCGAGGAGGAGCTCGCGGAGCGGGCCACGCCGTCGTCCATCCCGACCCGGTCCCGGCAGAGCGGCGACTCCGGCGTCCTAGTGCCTGGTGCCCCCGGCACGGTGTCGAAGCTGGCCAAGTGCTGCACCCCGGTACCCGGCGACGAGATCATGGGCTTCGTCACCCGTACCGGCTCGGTGAGCGTGCACCGCACCGACTGCACCAACGCCGGATCGCTGCAGCAGCAGGCCGAGCGGATCATCGACGTCGAGTGGGCACCGTCCCCGTCGTCGGTGTTCCTCGTGGCCATCCAGATCGAGGCGCTGGATCGGCACCGGCTGCTCTCGGACGTCACGAAGGCCCTCGCCGACGAGAAGGTGAACATCCTGTCGGCGTCGGTGACCACGACGGGCGACCGGGTCGCGGTGAGCCGCTTCACCTTCGAGATGGGAGACCCCAAGCACCTCGGGCACGTCCTCAACGTCGTCCGCAACGTGGAGGGCGTCTACGACGTGTACCGGGTGACCTCCGCGGCGTAGGCCGGTTCAGGGACCGCCCATCGCCCGGCGGCGCCTCATCCCACGTCGGTGACGACGAGCGGAGTGAGGGGGCGGCCGCCGCCGAGCGGGCTCGAGCCGTCGTTGCCGGCCGCGGCGACGTCCTCGAGCACCTGCAGGCCCGGCTCGGCGACGGTACCGAACACCGAATACTGCGGATGCAGCAGCGAGTCGCCGAAGACGAGCAGGAACTGGCTGCCGTTGCTGTCCCGGTGTCCGGCGCCTGCCATCGCGACGGTGCCGCGGGGGTACACGACCGGGACGGGCAGATAGCCGTTCTCCCCGCGGACGACCGTGACGGGATACTCGTCGGCGAATGTGTAGCCCGGCCCGCCGGCCCCGGAACCGGTCGGGTCGCCGCAGCGGAGCATCTGCATGCCCGGATCGTCCGTCAGGTGATGACACTGCGTCCCGTCGAAGAATCCCTGCCGGGCGAGAGCGGCGAAGCTGTGCACCGCGCACGGTGCTGCGGAGCGTTCGAGGACCAACGGGACCGGTCCCGCAGACGTCGTCAGCGTGAGCTCCACCGTTCCGGTCGCAGGCACGGATGTCGACCCCGGCATGGTCGCCGTCCTCGCCGCCGGTCCGGCGGCAGGGTACGTGCAGGTGACCGTCGAGGCCCCCGGTTCGGGACGCGGCGGAAGAGCGGCATAGCCGGACGGGTCGAACCCGGCGGGGGCCGCGGGCGTGGTGGTCGTCGTCGACCGCAGCGTGGCCGGGGCAGGGGCGGTGGCGGACGCGGCACACGCCGCCGCCGCGAGTGCCGCGGCCAAGGTCAGGGCCAGGCGCGCAGCAATGGAAGTACTGGAGGTCACAGACACGGCACAGTAGACGATCGCGTCACGATCCGACAGACCCCGCCGGCGCCGGGGACGCGAACGCCCTGCCCGCCGAGGGGCGGGCAGGGCGTTCGCGGCAGGACCTGATCAGTCCGTGCGGACGGCCGTCAGCGTCGTCGCGGCAGCCGGCGGCCCGTCGGGTCCGCCGCCGTCCACCCCCGCCGCGGCGATCTCGTCGAGCGTCGCCAGACCGGCGTCGTCGATGGTGCCGAACACGGTGTACTGCGGCGGCAGGATCGAGTCCCGGTACACCAGGAAGAACTGGCTGCCGTTCGTGCCGGGGCCGGCGTTGGCCATTGCGAGCGTGCCCCGCGGGTAGACCATCGGATTCTGCGCCTGCGGATCCCCGGCCGCGTACTGGTCGGTGGGGAACTCGTTGGCGAACTCGTAGCCGGGTCCACCGGTGCCCGTGGCGGTGGGATCGCCGCACTGCAGCACCGACAGCGTCGGGTCGGTGGTCAGGCGGTGGCAGTCGGTGTCGTCGAAGTACCCCTGCGAGGCGAGCGACAGGAAACTGTTGACGGTGCACGGGGACAGCTCGCCCCGGAGAGTCAGGCCGATATTGCCCTGGGTCGTGGTGACGGTGACGCCGGTATCGGTGGTGGGGACGTTCTCGGCGCTCGGCGGCTGCACCGACTCGGCGGCCGGACGTCCGTCCGACGGGTACGCGCAGCTCACCGTTTCGGGCAGCGGCTCGGCACGCTGGGCGGGCAGGGCGGGGAAGTCGGACAGCGACGGGGCGGACGTCGGCGCCGCGGCGCTCGTCGTGGTCGTCGCGGCCCCGTCGTCCGGATCGTCCGAGCACCCGGCGAGCAGCAGCGCCATACCCACCCCGGCCACGGCCGTCCGGGCGAAGCCGGATCGAGTACGAGTCATCAGTCCATCCTGACACTGGTCAGCGAGATCGGCTGGGCCGGCGCGCCGTCCTGGCCGCCGCCCTCGACACCGCCCGCGGCGACCTTGTCGAGGGTCGCCAGGCCGGTCTCGTCGATGGTGCCGAACACGGTGTACTGCGGCGGCAGAACCGAGTCGCCGTACACGAGGAAGAACTGGCTGCCGTTGGTGCCGGGGCCGGCGTTGGCCATCGCGACGGTCCCGCGGGGATAGGTCAGCGGCTGCGTGGCCGCCGGATCCTCGGGTGCGTACTGGTCGGTGGGGAACTCGTTGGCGAACTGGTAGCCGGGACCGCCGGCCCCGGTGCCGGTGGGGTCGCCGCACTGCAGCACGGCCAGCGTGTCGGACGTGGTCAGGCGGTGGCAGGCGGTGTCGTCGAAGTACCCCTGCGACGCCAGCGACAGGAAGTTGTTGACCGTGCACGGCGAGGTGTCGTTGTGCAGGACCAGCCCGATGTTGCCCTGGGTGGTCTCCACGCTGACGCTGATGTCGGTGTTGCCCTCCCCGGTGGTGAGAATGCCGTCCGTGCGGGGCGGCTGCACAGGCTTGGCGGGCTCGCCGGCAGCCGGATAGGCACAGTTCACGGAGTCCGGCAACGGTTCGGACCGGGCCGCCGGCAGCGCTCCGAACTCCGGCTGAGCCGGTTCGGTCGTCTCCGACGCCGCGGTCGAGTCCGCGCCGTCGTCGCGGGTGAGCACCCAGATGCCGACGCCGGCCGCGACGACCGCGACCACACCGAGCGCGGACAGGCCGATGGTGAGCTGGCGGCGCTTGCGCGCCCGCTGGGCCCGTCGTTCGAGCTGCCGCTCGAGTTTGCGTTTGGCGGCCTGGCGCCGCTGTGCGTTGCTCGGCACTGCAGTAGTCCTCCCGTAACCGATCGTCGTTGCCGGATCCGTCGTCGCCGCCGGCCTCCGGCTCGAGCCGGATCGAGTCTGCCACCCCAACCTGAGAACCGGTCGCCGGGGAGCCCGGCCTAGGCTGTAGGAGCCACACCGAGGCCCACACCGTAGGAGCGATGCCCGTGCTCGTCACCGGATTCCCCGCCGGGATGTTCCAGACGAACTGCTACATCCTCGCGCAGGACGACGCCGAGGACTGCGTTGTCGTCGACCCCGGACAGGATGCCGCCGAGCCCCTCGCGGATTTTCTGGCCCGGTCCGGGCTGACGCCGCGCGCGGTGCTGCTCACCCACGGCCATCTCGACCACATCTGGTCGGCGCAGGCCGTCGCCGACCGCTACGACATCCCGGCCTACATCCACCCCGACGACCGCTACATGCTGACCGATCCCGGTCGCGGTATCGGCCCGACACTGAAGCCGTTCCTCGAAGGCGCCGAATTCACCGAGCCGCGCACCGTGATCGAACTGGCCGACGGAGACCAGGTCGAGCACGCCGGCATCCGGTTCGTCGTCGATCACACCCCGGGCCACACCCAGGGCTCGGTGGTGCTGCGCACCCACGCGACGACCGCCGACGGCGACGACGTCGAGATCGCCCTCACCGGCGACACCCTGTTCCAGGGTTCGATCGGCCGCACCGACCTGCCGGGCGGCGACCACGAACAGCTGCTCGCGTCGATCGCGGCGAAACTGCTCGTGCGCGACGACGCCACCGCGATCCTGCCCGGACACGGCCCGACCAGCACCATCGGTCGGGAGCGGACGTCGAATCCCTTCCTGGCCGGGCTGACCGGCTCCCGCTGACCCCGGCCTCCGACCCCCGACGAGAGAAAGCAGCGACAGTTGAGCAAGCCCTCCACGTTCTCGGCGCCCAAGGGTGTACCCGATTACGTCCCGCCGCAGTCGGCGGAGTTCGTCGCCGTGCGCGACGGATTGACCCGCGCGGCGCGGCTGGCCGGCTACGGGCACATCGAGCTGCCGATCTTCGAGGACACCGGACTGTTCGCGCGCGGCGTCGGCGAGTCCACCGACGTCGTGAGCAAGGAGATGTACACCTTCGCCGATCGCGGCGACCGGTCCGTGACGCTGCGGCCGGAAGGGACCGCCGGAGTGATGCGGGCGGTGATCGAGCACGGCCTCGACCGTGGCCAGCTGCCCGTCAAGCTGAGCTACTCGGGCCCCTTCTTCCGGTACGAACGTCCCCAGGCCGGGCGGTACCGCCAGCTGCAGCAGGTGGGGGTCGAGGCGATCGGTGTCGACGACCCCGCGCTCGACGCCGAGGTCGTCGCCGTGGCCGACGCCGGATTCCGCAGCCTCGGCCTCGACGGGTTCCGCCTCGAGATCACTTCCCTCGGCGACGAGACGTGCCGCCCCCAGTACCGGGAGTTGTTGCAGGAGTTCCTGTTCGGGCTGGACCTGGACGAGGAGACCCGCCGCCGCGCCGAGATCAACCCGCTGCGGGTCCTCGACGACAAGCGCCCGCACGTGCGGGAGATGACGGCCGACGCTCCGCTCATGCTCGACCACCTCTCCGACACGGCCAAGGCGCACTTCGACGAGGTGCTGTCGCATCTGGACGCGCTCGGCGTGTCCTACACGATCAACCCGCGCATGGTGCGCGGTCTCGACTACTACACGAAGACCACCTTCGAGTTCGTCCACGACGGCCTCGGCGCCCAGTCCGGGATCGGCGGCGGCGGACGCTACGACGGCCTGATGGCTCAGCTCGGCGGGCAGCCCCTCTCGGGCATCGGGTTCGGTCTCGGGATCGATCGAACGGTGCTCGCCCTCGCCGCCGAGGGTAAGAGCGCGGGCAGCCCCGCCCGCTGCGAGGTGTTCTGCGTGCCGATGGGTGAGGCCGCCAAGTCGACGCTGGTCCCGGTCGCCCACCGGCTGCGCGCCGCCGGTATTCGGGTGGACCTGGCCTACGGGGGACGCGGCGTCAAGGGCGCGATGAAGGCCGCCGACCGCTCCGGTGCCGTGGTCGCCCTGGTGCTGGGGGAGCGAGAGCTCGAAGCCGGCGAGATCGTGGTCAAGGACCTGCGCACCGGCGAACAGCACACCGTGCCCCTCGACGACGTGGTCGCCTGGGTCGGGGACGTCGTTGCCGGCACCTGACCCGTCGGGACGTGCTGCGCCGACCCGTCTGGACCTGATCCCGACGCGGCTGCTCGCGCCGCGCGCCGGGAAGGTCGCGGCGTTCTCCCTCCTGATCGGCGTGGTGGCCGGTCTGCTGGTGTACCTCGTGGCCAGCCCCCTGGTCGCGGTCGTGTGCGGGATGATCGTCGGGGTGCCACCGGCGGTGGGTGCCCTGGCGGTGCTGCGCCGGCGTCGCTGGATCGACGGCACCACGATCACGGCGAAGGGGGCACTGCGCACCCGGCACGTGCAGCTGCGCAACCTCGCCGGGGTCGAACTGGTGGTGTCGGCGCTGCGGGTCAGTCAGGTGGTGCTGCGGCTCAACGACGGCGACCGGATCGTGTCGGTCCCGTTGGCGTTGTACGCGAACGGCGGCTGCCGGGAGCTCGATGTGCTGGCCTTGCGCCGGCTCGCCGACGCCCTCGCGGCAAGTGAGCTGGCCTCGGCCGCTGCGGTGTCGTCGGTACTGGTGGAGCAGCTGCGGGCAGAGGCCCGCGAAGCGGGACTGGAGCAGCGGCCGCTGTACCGGGCGGTGCTGCTGGCCCGGGACGCCGGCCGCGTGCCGCAGACCACGCTCACCGATCACGAGGTGGCTTCGCTCGTCGAGTGAGCGCATGCCGATTGGTGTGCCGGCACCCCGGGTATGCGGGGCGCATGATCTCGATGCACACGGTGTTCGCCGTGCCGTTCCGGGCTGCCTCCGCGTTGCGCGGCGCCCGGGTGTTCCACCCGCACGGGGTGCTCTTCGAAGGTGAGGCGGAACTGACGCCGGGCTGGTGGCCGCGTTCGGTTCCGGCACGGGTACCGGTCACCGCCCGGTTGTCCGGTGCCGTGGGCACGCCCGACGGTGTGCCCGACATCCTCGGCCTGGCGCTGCGGTTCTCACTGGAGAGCGGACCCTGGGACCTCCTGCTCGCCACGCTGCACGTGCCGACCAGGGCGGTGCTGCTGCCGGCGCGAGGCTGGTCGACCGCCCGGTACGGCTCCCTGATGGCGTATCGCACGAACGTCGACCTCGCGCCGCGATGGATCTTCGCGTTGCCCGAGGGGGACCAGCCGTCGTCGACCTCTGTGCGGGAACTGGCGCGGCGCGGTGGTCCGCTGTTGTTCTCGTTGCACGTGGCCGCGGCCCGGGGGCCGCTCGTGCCGGCGGGCCGCGTCACGCTCGAGCGCGAGGTACAGGCCCCCGACGACGCGCAGCCGTCGTTCGATCCGGTGCTCAATCGTCCCGCCTCGGTCGAACTGTGGCCACGGTGGCTCGTGCCGTTCCGTCGCGACGCCTACCGGGGCAGCCGCACGGGTCGCGGCGCGGCCGATGGGTCCGCGAAGAGCGGTCTGCCCACCTCCGCCGGCACTCCGTAGCGCCGGAACGCAGTAGCCGGGGGTGCGGAGCAACTCCGCACCCCCGGCCTTCGTGAGCCGGACCGGTAGCGGTCCGGCGACGTGTCAGCTGACGACGGCGTCGATCGTCTTCTTCAGTGCCGAAGGCTGTGCGGGGGAGCGGGGTGCCTTCTCCTTCAGTTCGAGCATCCGTGCCCCGATCTCCTGCAGCTGCTTGCGGCCGAGTGCCTCCCGCACCTTCGGGAACCACTCCTCTTCCTCCTCCTCGATGTGGTGCTCGACGTTCTCGATGAGGACCGTCGTCTTCGCGTCGAATCGCTCGGCGTCGGGCTTCATCCCCGCCAGTTCCATCACCAGCACATCCGCCACGTGGTGCTCCTCGAACGATTCGAGGATGTCCGCTTCGAGGTCGGGCAGCAGGGAGCGCACCTCGGGGTACATACCCTCGTTCTCGATGTAGGTGTGCACGGTCAGCAGTTCGATGATCCGTTCGACTATCCGACCCTTCTCCTGGTCGTCGTCCGCACCGCGGAACTCGCGGAACAACTTGCGGATCTCCTTGTGGTCTTCCTTCAACAACACGATCGCGTCAGTAGACACCGGGCCTCCCGCCGAAGTGGTACTCGAGTGCTCGCCGCCGTGCGGGGCGTGTGCTCCAGATACCCCGGCGGGAGCCCGGTTACACCGGTCCGGCCGGCCGGGTCAGGTGCCCTTGGGTGTCCGGTCGGCGGTGTCCCGGACGTGGGGTTCCTCGGCGACCTCGGCTGCGTGGCGCCGGCCGACGCCGACGTGCGCCTCCGCCCGCATGGTCTCCACCATGTGCGGGTAGTGCAGCTCGAACGCGGGCCGCTCGGAGCGGATGCGCGGCAGCTCGTAGAAGTTGTGCCGCGGCGGCGGGCAGGTGGTCGCCCACTCGAGGGAGTTGCCGTAGCCCCACGGGTCGTCGACGGTGACGACCTGCCCGTACCGGTAGCTCTTGAACACGTTCCACAGGAACGGCAGGGTGGAGACGCCCAGGGTGAACGCCCCGATGGTCGAAATGGTGTTGAGCGTGGTGAACCCGTCCGACGGCAGGTAGTCGGCGTAGCGGCGCGGCATGCCCTCGTTGCCCAGCCAGTGCTGCACCAGGAACGTGGTGTGGAAACCGACGAAGGTCAGCCAGAAGTGCCACTTCCCGAGCCGCTCGTCCATCAGCCGTCCGGTCATCTTCGGGAACCAGAAGTAGAGACCGGCGTAGGTGGCGAACACGATGGTGCCGAAGAGCACGTAGTGGAAGTGCGCGACGACGAAGTAGGAGTCGTGGACGTGGAAGTCGAGCGGCGGGCTGGCGAGGATGACGCCGGTCAGGCCGCCGAACAGGAAGGTGATGATGAAGCCGACCGAGAACAACATCGGCGTCTCGAACGTCACCTGTCCCCTCCACATGGTGCCGATCCAGTTGAAGAATTTCACGCCGGTGGGTACCGCGATCAGAAACGTCATGAACGAGAAGTACGGCAGCAGCACGGCGCCGGTGGCGTACATGTGGTGCGCCCACACGGCCATCGACAGGGCACCGATCGCGAGGGTCGCGTAGACCAGGCCGGTGTAGCCGAAGATCGGCTTGCGGGAGAAGACCGGGATGACCTCGGAGATGATGCCGAAGAACGGCAGCGCGATGACGTACACCTCGGGGTGACCGAAGAACCAGAACAGATGCTGGTAGAGGAGCACCCCGCCGGTGGCCGGATCGAAGATGTTCCCGCCCAGTACCCGGTCGACCATCACCCCCATGAACGCGGCGGTCAGCAGGGGGAAGATCAGCAGGATCAGGATCATCGTGATGAAGATGTTCCAGGTGAAGATCGGCATCCGGAACATCGTCATGCCCGGCGCGCGCAGGCACACCACGGTGGTGATCATGTTGACCCCGCCGAGAATCGTGCCGAGACCGGCCACCGCGAGGCCGGTGAACCACAGGTTGGCGCCGATACCGGGGGAGTGCAGATCGTCCGCCAACGGAATGTACGACGTCCATCCGAAGTCCGGTGCACCGCCGGGAGTGATGAGGGAGGCGGCGACGACGGTCGCGCCGAAGAGGTACAGCCAGTAGCTGAACGCGTTCAGGCGCGGGAAAGCGACGTCGGGGGCGCCGATCTGGAGGGGCAGGATGTAGTTGGCGAACCCGAACACGATCGGGGTCGCGTACATCAGCAGCATGATGCCGCCGTGCATCGTGAACAACTGGTTGTACTGCTCGTTGGACAGGAACTGCAGACCCGGAACAGCGAGCTCGCTGCGGATCAGCAGCGCCATCAGGCCGCCGATGAGGAAGAACGTGAACGACGTGACGATG
Organism: Rhodococcus sp. NS-SX18; assembly: GCF_057367935.1. NCBI lineage: Bacteria > Bacillati > Actinomycetota > Actinomycetes > Mycobacteriales > Nocardiaceae > Rhodococcus > Rhodococcus sp. NS-SX18. The sequence goes on from NZ_CM170633.1 coordinate 2,446,114, forward strand.
TACATCAGACCGAGCATCTTCGGGTCGGTCGTGGTGACGAGTCTGTAGAACGTCGAACCCTTCGGCGCATACCGCGGCGGATACGGTCGGACGGCCTTCGTCTCGGTGACAACCATGGTGCCTCCTTGCGCCGCCCGGGGCGGCGACGTCACTGCGGCGCCGGGCGCTCCGCTCGGCCTGAGGGCATCCCGGAACCGCCGCGGCATCATGCGGTAGATCGAGCGTAACCAAACGCAGCCGCGCACGGGAGGTTTTGGGCGGCGGGATTGTCGCCTGGCCGCGCGGAATTCGCGGCTGTTCCGGGAACAAATCCTTGCCTTCATATGTTGTCGGTGGTACAAGAAAGGTGTAGCGGCAAACATAGATCGGCCGCTCTCCTCAACCGGCACGAAGAGAGTCTGTGGAGGTGGAAACGATGTTGATGCGCACCGATCCGTTCCGCGAGCTCGATCGCTTCGCGCAGCAGGTTCTCGGCACGGCGGCCCGGCCTGCGGTGATGCCCATGGACGCCTGGCGTGAGGGCGACAAGTTCGTCGTCGAGTTCGACCTGCCCGGCGTGGCCGACGATTCGCTCGACCTCGATGTCGAACGGAACGTGCTGACGGTGCATGCAGAGCGACCGGCGCGCGACCAGAGCCAGGAGATGGTGGCGGCCGAGCGTCCGCGTGGCGTGTTCAGCCGGCAGCTGTTCCTCGGCGAGAACCTCGATACCGAGAACATCGAGGCGACGTACGACGCCGGCGTGCTGAGGCTGACGATCCCCGTGGCGGAGAAGGCCAAGCCGCGCAGGATCGAGATCGCGGTGGGCGACAAGAAGGCGATCGACGCCTGACCCCCCGTGTCCGCGGAGACCGCCATGGACGCACTCGACCTGATCGCCGAACCGGCCCCCGTCGACGGTGCAGATCTCGAACTGCTCCTGCTCGATCTCGAGCTGGACATGCTCGAGGTGCCCTGGGCGCGACCGCCGGTGGACCTCCCGGGATGCCGGACCGCCGCGGTCCGGCGTCCACGGGGCCCGGTGTGCCCCCTGCGGCCGCCCGGCCGGGCCGGGACGCGGGCTCCGGGGGACGTGGTGGCCACGCAGCGCTCCCCTCCGGTCCGCACCCGATCGCCCGCGGAAGCCTTGTGAGACCCACGGAAGCCTTGTTGTGAGAAGGGACGGTGATACGACATCGCAGCAGTAGCGCAAGGCGCTGACGCGCGTGCCGCCCGCCCGGACGACAGCCACGAGGCGTCGAGCCGCTCAGCGGCCCGGAGTCGCTGAACCGGCCGGCGCACCGCCGGTAACGGCACCACCAGTGCGGGCCGCACCCGATCATCGCCGACGCCCGGCGGCCCCCTCCGTCGCGAGGTGGGCCGCCGGGCGTTCGCTCTGGCGGCCGCACCCGACGCAGCCGACGACGAAAGCGAAAGGAGCGGGGCCGTGACCGGCAGCGAACCCGATCTCTACGCCGTACTGGACCTGTCCGATTCCGCCGGGCACCAGGAGATCACGGCGGCCTTCCGTCGCAAGCTCCGCGAGCATCACCCCGACCTCCGCAACCCGGCCCTCCCGTTCGGCCCGGATCCGGACGAGGAACTGCGCCGGATCGTCGAGGCCTATTCCGTCCTGCGCGACCCCCGTCGCCGCGCGGAGTACGACCGCCGCCGCGCCGGCCCGGTCGCCCGGACCGCGGCGCGGTCCGTCCCCGTGACCGTGCACCGCCCGGCCTCGCCTTCCGAGGCGGATCCGCCCATCCGGGCCGGACCCGTCCGTCGCCATCGGTGACCCGGCGCCGCACGGGCGCTTCTCGCGGAGCGAATGTGTCGCTCACTCGATCGGTCCGACGGCACGGTTCGTCCGCTCGCGTCAGGGGATGCGGGGTTCGTGCTTTCCGCCGTAGGCGAGGGCCAGCAGGGTGCGGGTCCCGTACACCAGGGCTCGTTCGTCCAGCACGAAGTCGGGCTGGTGGAGGTCGTGCCGCGGACTCGTCCCGTCCCAGACCCCCAACCGCGCCATCGCACCCGGGACGTGTTCGAGATACCACGCGAAGTCCTCGCCGCCGCTGGACTGTCCCGCCTCGGCGAGATTCTCGAGGCCTACCACGGACTCGATCGCGGCGAGCATCTCGGCCACCGCCTCGGGATCGTTCACCACCGGCGGAACGCCCTGCACGTACTCGAGTTCGTGGTCCACGTCGTAGGGTGCGAGCAGTTCCGCGACGCTGCGTCGTACCAGGGGTTCCACCGTCGCCCACGTCTCGTGCGACGCGCTGCGCAACGTGCCCACCAGTTCTCCCTCCTCGGGGATGGCGTTGCCGACATGCCCGGCCCGAACCCGTCCCCACGTCAGGACGGTGGCGGTACGGGCGTCGAGGCGTCGATCGAGCACCGACGCCAGACCGGTGACGAGCACGGCCGCCGCGTGGATCAGGTCACCGGTCAGGTGCGGACGGGCCGAATGGCCGCCGGGGGAGGACAACCGGACCGTGAGAACGGCCCCGGACGAGGTGATCGGCCCGGCGCGGGTGGCGAGCTTGCCCGCCTCGAGTTGCGGGGCGCAGTGCAGCGCGAAGATCCGGGACACCCCCGCGAGACCGCCCGCCGCGACGACCTCGAGGGCGCCACCCGGGGTTGTCTCCTCGGCGGGTTGGAAGATCAACCGCACACGCTGCGGGGGCGGGTGTGCCGCGAGCACGGTGGCTACCTCGAGCAGCATCGCGGTGTGGGCATCGTGCCCACACGCGTGACACACGCCGTCCACGGTCGATGCGTACGGCAACCCGGTGGTCTCCGTGAGCGGCAGGGCGTCGAGGTCGGCCCGCAGCGCAAGGCACTCGGTCGTGTCCGGGCCGACGTCGCACCACAATCCGGTACCGCCCGGCAGGGTCACCGGGTCCAGCCCGAGCGAGACCAGCTGATCGCGCACCAGCGCGGTGGTCCGGAACTCCGCGAACGACAGCTCCGGGTGGGCATGCAGGTCTCGTCGCCAGGCGACGACGCGGTCGTGGTCGATCGTCATCCCTCGAGAACTCCGTCGGGTCGGTGACAGCTACGGGCCGGCCGAGATCGAACCGGCTCGTCAGTCAGTTCACCACGGTCGCGGCGACCACGTCCCGGTTCTCGCGTTCGTCGACACCGTGTCCTCGTCGCCGCACAGATGTGACTCGGCGATCCCCCGACCTCGACGGCGCTGTCCGCAACGAATCCCCGATCACGGGCAGGCCGGTGACGAACGACCGGGTTCCCGTCCCACACCCTGCAGGACGGGAACCCGCGAATCACCAGTCTGCACCGTCCCCGATCACCGGTGCCGTCGCCGCCGGGAGCTCGCCGATCACGGCGGTGCTGTTCGCCGCGCACACCAGGATCGCCGGACGGGTTCGTCGGGGCGTGTCGTCGTCGGCGCGTCCGGTGGCCGGGATCGCGGCCGCGAGCGGGGGCCGGGCGGCCGGAGCGACGGCGGAAACGGGAGCAGTCACGGCCGACCGGGGGTTCGACGGGGCGCCGCCGAGACCGCCGACCGCGCCCCCGAGAGCCGCCGCACCTGCCGCGCCCAGCGGAATACCGCCCCCGCCCGGTGCGATGCCACTCGCGCTGCTCGCCGGGGCGGTGGCGGCGGCGACCGTGGGGGTCGCCGGTCCGGTGCCGCCTGCGAATGCCGCGGCCTGCGTCTGCGCCGGAACATCGCCGGGCGCACCGGCCGCGGCGACGATCTCCACGGTTTTCGTGGCCGTAGCGGCGACGTCCGCCGGAGCGGGCAGGCCGGGGTTGGCGACGGGGGCAGGCACAGCGATCGGCGCGGCGAGCGCATTCATCGCCGCGGTGTGGCCGAGCAGTTCGCCGCGAGTACGCGCGACCACCGCCAGCGCCGCGGACACGTGCTCGGTGGCGGCGGTGAGCAGCGCGACCTGTCCCGGTGGTGTCAGCGCGACGGGCGCCGTCGCGGTGGCGAAGGCCAGGAAGGACTGGGCGATTCCGCCGAGTTCGACGTTTCCCCGCTCGACACTCGCGGTCGCGGCGCGGGTGACCGCTCCGATCTCGTCGCCCCGCTCGCTCAGCTCGACCGCGCTGAGCTGTGCCTGGCGACCCTTGTCGAGCGCGGCCTCGGCGGGTGCCCCCTCCCACGAGTCCGGGAGCGCATGCAGTGCCGTGCGGGTCAGCGACGCCGCGCCCTCGAGCACCCGCGACGACTGCTGCAGCACCGCCGACGGGTCGAGCGCCTCGACGATCCCGGTACCGAACAGGGCGCCGAGATCGCGCAGGGGACGCAGCAATTCGTCGATTCCCGGCATCGGTGGAACCGGAATAGACTGCAGCACTTCGGATATCGCATCGAGCCCGGATTCCGGCGACCACGTCGGCGGGGCCGCGGGCGGAGCGGGCAGCGGTAGGTCGAGGACCGGTCCGGCAGGGGACGCGCGGAGCGCGTCGAGGACGGTGGGCGAGGCGACCGGCGCCTGCTGCGCGATCATCGCGCGTCCCCGACTCCCGCGACGGCCGCGCCGAGGCCCGCGGCGGTCGTGGCGTCGAGCGTCTCGTACCGGGCTGCGGCGTCGTGCGCGGCGACACCGCCGGACGCGTAGACGTACGCCAGCTGGGCGACGGCGCGGGTGTGTGCACCCTGCGTGATGGCGAACGCGGCGACGAAGTCCGCGCCGATCAGGCCCATGGCCGGGCTCAGCGACGAGACGTTCGCCTGCAGATCGATTCCGCCCGCCCGGGCGACCTCCTCTGCGGCGCGCAGGGACGTGCTGCCGAACGCCCGCACCCCGTCGGGCACGACACGGACGCCGCCCCCCGTCGAGAACGAGCCGGCAGCGTCGAACAAACCGCTCATGATGACCCCCCAATCAGATTCGCGTGCGCAGCACTCTAACTCGAGGCGGCGACCCGGGCGACGAGTGCGCGGGCGACCTCGCGCACGGGCTCGACGGGTCCGGTGAACCCGAGGACGCGCAGCGCTGCCTCCGCCAGCACCTCGGGCAGGTCCGCGACGGCAGCCGTGTCCCCGTCGGCGCGGATGTTGATGGCGGATTCGACCAACCGGAACGGTAGGTCGGCGCGAGGGTCGTCGGCGTCCGCTCCGGCGGCATGACGGCCGAGGACGGCGACCGCGAGCCGGCGGTAGCACGCGCGCAGACCGGTCCGGGCGGCATGGAACTGCGTGAACCGGTCGGTGCGGACCTCCGGGAGCAGATAGAGCGCACCGAGATTCCAGCGCCCCGTGACGAGTTGCGCGGTGTCGAACAGCGCCAGGGCGTACAGCCGTGCCTCCGGGGGCGGGCCGTCGCCGAGCTGCTCGCAGAACGACAGGGTGGGGGCGACGGTCTGCTCGAGCAGCGCCGCGAGGATGTCGTCCTTGGTGGCGAAGTGGTTGTACAGGGAGGCCTGCCGGACGCCGACCGCCTCGGCGACGAGCCGCGTCGAGGTCGACGCGAATCCGCGGGTGGTGAACAGTTCGGCTGCAGCGTCGAGGATCTCGGCGCGTGCGGTGGAACCGGGCCGGCGTGGCCGGTGCAGTCGAGGGCGTCCGGGGCGGGCATGGGTCACGCCGTCGACGATGGCACAGATCCGGCGACGGCGGCGGGGCGAGCGCGTGGTGAGCAGACCGTCACACGGTGGAAACGTCGGTCACGAACTCGTTACGCCGCGGACATTCGGACAAGACGTGACCTCGCGAAAACTGTCACTCGACAGTTTTTCGACGGTCATCCGGCCGCCGCACCGCGCACAGAAACGGACACCGCCATGAGCCTGACGCTCACCCGGCCGGCTGCCGCTGCACCGACCGCCTCGCACCAGGACGCGGGCGACCTGGGCGAATTCGGCTACCAGCAGCAGCTGCACCGCAACCTCGGCAGGTTCGCCTCCTTCGCCGCCGGCTTCTCGTTCGTCTCCATCCTCACGACCATCTTCCAGCTGTTCGGCCTCGGCTTCGGCTTCGGCGGCCCCGCCTTCTTCTGGACGTGGGTGGTGGTATTCGCCGGCCAGTTCACGGTCGCCCTGAACTTCGCCGAACTCGCGGCGCGCTACCCGATCTCCGGGGCGATCTACCAGTGGTCCCGCCGGATGGGCGGCGAGGTGGTCGGCTGGTTCGCCGGCTGGTTCATGATCCTCGCGCAGATGGTGACCGCCGCTGCCGCCGCGATCGCCCTGCAGGTGGTCCTCCCGGCCGTCTGGAGTGGATTCCAGATCATCGGCGACGACCCGTCGCTGACCTCCTCGTCCGGCGCCGCCAACGCCGTCCTGCTCGGGTCGGTGCTGCTCGTGCTCACCACGATCATCAACAGCATCGGTGTGAACTGGATGTCGCGGATCAACAGCATCGGCGTCACCTGCGAGATCGTCGGTGTCGTCGCCGTGATCGGGATGTTCTTCACCCACGCCGTCCGCGGCCCGCAGGTCGTCCTCGACACCGGCGTACCCGGGGCGAGCCCCGGGTACGGCTGGGCCTGGATCGTCTCCGGGCTCATGGCCGCCTACGTCATGGTCGGCTTCGGCTCGGCCGGCGAACTCGCCGAGGAGACCCGCAACCCGCGGCGGGTCGCACCGCGCACCATCCGCCTCGCCCTGTCCGTCTCCGCGATCGGCGGCGGCCTGATGATTCTCGGCGCGCTCATGGCCGCCCCCAGCCTCACCGACGGCCGCCTCGCCGCCGAGGGCCTGCCGTACGTGCTCGGCGCGATCCTGTCCTCGCCGTGGGGCACGCTGCTCCTCGTCGACGTGGCCATCGCCGTGTTCATCTGCACCCTCGCGATCCAGACCGCCGCGTCGCGCCTGATCTTCTCGATGGCCCGCGACGAGCGTCTGCCCGCGTCGAAGGTCCTGTCGCACGTCAACGCCCGTACCGGCACTCCCATCGCGCCGGCCGTGCTGATCGGCATGGTGTGCATCGGCATCCTCGCGGTGAACATGGGCAACAGCGCGATCTTCGCCACCCTCTCGAGCGTGTGCATCGTGCTCATCTACCTCGCGTACCTGATGGTCACCGTGCCGCTGCTACTGCGCCGGCTGCGCGGCGGCCCGTACGACGCCGCGGCGACCGACGCGGACGGCAATCCGCTGTTCTCGCTCGGCCGATGGGGTCTGCCCGTCAACGTCCTCGCCGTCGCGTACGGCCTGCTGATGGTGGTCAACCTGTCCTGGCCGCGCACCGAGATCTTCGACCCGGACGGCACCATGCCGCTGCTGCAGTGGGCCGCGCCGCTCACCGTCGCCGCCGTCGTCGCCCTGGGCGCCCTGTGCTTCCCGCGCCGCGCCGCGCACCCGAACCCCGTCACGATCGGAGCCCGAGCATGACCGACACCGCCACCACCCACGCCGCCAAGGCACACGCCCGAGCCCAGGCCGGCACCGTCACCGCCGGCATGCCCACCGTCCCCGCCTCGGCGCACCCGACCCCACCCGGCGGGCGCACCGCCGCCATGACCTGGGCCGAGACCGTGCCCGGCGGCCGCTACACCACCAAGGTCCTCGCCCGCGGCACCCGTCTGCGCCTGCGCGACCTCGACGGCGCCGCCTGCGCCCACCTGCTGCTGTTCCGTGCCGACGCCCCGCACGAGCGCCTCAACGTCGCCGACACCGTCAAGGTGCCGTGGCAGGCCTACCTCGGCGTCGGACATCCGCTGCTGTCGGACCAGGGCCGGGTGCTCGCCACCCTCGTCGCCGACACCTCCGGACGGCACGACGCGCTGTGCGGCACCACCCACCTGGCCGGCAACACCGTGAAATACGGTGCGGGCAGCCTGCATTCGCACGCACCCGCAGGCCGGGAGCTGTTCACCGTCGCCGCCGCCAAGCACGACCTGACCCCCCGCGACCTGCCGCCCTCGTTGTCGTTCTTCCACGGCGTGCGCGTCGGCGGCGACGGCGCCCTGACCAGCACCGGCACCGCCGGGGCCGGAGCCTGCGTCGAGCTGCTCATCCATCTGCCGGTCATCGCCCTGATCGCCAACACCGCCCACCCCCTCGACCCGGCACCACGCTTCTCCACCACCACCCTCGAGGTGCTCGCCTGGCACGCCCCGCGCGACCTCGAGGACCTGCCGAACACGGACCCCGAATACCGGCGCGCCGTCCTCAACACCGAGGACGCCTGGACCGCCGCCACCGGAACGGAGCACTGATCATGACCCCGACCCTCGACCTGCCCGCCCTTGTGCCCGGGACGGTGATCCGTGACGAGATCGCCGGCGCCCGCGGGCCCTGGTCGGCCGTCGTCGCCGCCGGCGACGTGCTCACCGTCGTCGACCTGCACGGCAACCAGGCCGTCGACACCCTGATCTACGACGCGCACGACACCACCGTCCGCTACAGCGCGCCCGCCACGATCGCTGCCCAGCGGCACCTGTTCCTCACCACGGGATCCGTGCTGCGCGCCGGCGCCGGCGAGGCCCTCATGACCCTCGTCGCCGACGAGGTCGGCAACCACGACACCGTCGGCGGTGCCTGCTCGCAGGAATCGAACACCCTGCGCTACGGCCACCACACCAAGCATCAGCACGCGTGCGTCGAGAACTTCCTCGTCGAAGGGGCCCGGTGGGGCCTGGGCAAACGCGACCTGGTCTCCAACGTCAACTTCTTCATGAACGTGCCCGTCGACTCGGACGGCACCCTCGGCATCGTCGACGGCCTCTCCGCCCCCGGCAAACGCCTCGCCCTGCGCGCCGACCGGGACGTGCTCGTCCTCGTCTCCAACTGTCCCCAGATCAACAACCCGTGCAACGGTTTCGACCCCACCGAGGTGCGGATGATCGTGACCCGACCGGAGGCCCGACCGTCATGACCACCAAGATCACCGTCGACCGTCCCGGCATGCTCACCACGGTCCAGGACTACCCGGGTCGCACCGGCTACTGGCAGGTCGGGGTCCCGCCGTCCGGCCCGATGGACGACCTGTCGTTCCGCCTCGGCAACGCCGCACTCGGCAACGCCGAAGGCGCGCCCGGTCTCGAATCCGTCATGGCCGGACCGGCGCTGCGCTTCACCGACGCCACGCGGGTGTGCGTCACGGGCGCCCCGGCGACCGTGCGGGTGGACGGCACGGTGGTCCCGCAGTGGCGTCCCGTCACCGTCCCCGCCGGTGGCGTGCTCGACGTCGGTGCCCTCGCCGGCCCCGGGCTGCGCGTGTACGTACTCGTGCAGGGCGGCCTCGACATTCCCGAGTTCCTGGGCAGTGCAGCGACATTCACGCTCGGCCGGTTCGGTGGACACGAGGGGAGGACGCTCGCCGAGGGGGACGTGCTCGTCGTGGGGGAGTCGGCGACCGGGCCGGTGGCCCCGGTTCCCGCCGAGCACGTCCCGGCCATGACCACGCGCTGGGAGATCGCCGTCACCGAAGGGCCCCACGGCGCACCGGAGTTCTTCACTCGCACCGACATCGACACGATCTACGCCACCGAGTACGAGGTGCACTTCAACTCCGACCGCACCGGCGTGCGGCTGATCGGGCCGAAGCCGCGGTGGGCCCGGCCCGACGGCGGGGAGGCGGGGCTGCACCCGTCGAACATCCACGACAACGCCTACTCCGTCGGCGCCCTCGACTTCACCGGCGACACCCCCATCCTCCTCGGGCCCGACGGGCCGAGTCTGGGCGGATTCGTCTGCCCCGTCACCGTTGTCGCGGCCGACCGGTGGAAGCTGGGTCAGCTCGCCCCCGGGCACCGGGTGCGGTTCGTGCCGGTCCGCGCCGAGCACGCCGCGTCGCGGCGGGCGCTGGGCGTGGCCCGTCGCGCCGGGCTGGCACTGGTGGTCTCACCCGGTGGCGACGGCGACGACGGCGTACTCGCCCGCCGCGACGGCGACACCCCGGTCACCTATCGGCGCAGCGGCGACGACAACGTCCTCGTCGAGTACGGCGACATGACCCTCGACCTCGCGCTGCGGGCTCGGGTGCACGCGCTGCACCAGCGGCTCGACGCCGAACGCCCCGCGGGCCTGCTCGAGCTGACCCCCGGCATCCGGTCACTCCAGGTCAAGGTCGATCCCGACGTGCTCCCGGTGCCGACGCTGCTCGACCTGCTCGCCGAGGCGGAGGGGCAGCTCCCGGCGAGCGACGAGCTCGTGGTGCCGAGCCGGCGGGTGCGCCTGCCGCTGTCCTGGGACGACCCGGCCACCCGCGAGGCGACCCAGCGGTACATGCACGGAGTGCGGGCGGACGCGCCGTGGTGCCCGTGGAACATCGAGTTCATCCGCCGGATGAACGGCCTCGGGTCGGTGGACGACGTGTTCGACACCGTCTTCGCCGCCGACTACATGGTGCTCGGCCTCGGCGACGTGTACCTCGGGGCGCCCGTCGCGACGCCGCTCGACCCGCGGCACCGGCTGGTGACGACCAAGTACAACCCGGCGCGGACGTGGACGCCGGAGAACGCCGTCGGCATCGGTGGGGCGTACCTGTGCATCTACGGCATGGAAGGGCCCGGCGGCTACCAGTTCGTCGGCCGCACGACCCAGGTGTGGAACCACCGGCACCCGCAGCCGGCGGGCCCGTTCGAGGCGGGAACGCCCTGGCTGCTGCGCTTCTTCGACCGGATCTCCTGGTATCCCGTCGAGCCGGAGGAACTGCTGGACCTGCGCGCCGACCTCGCGGCCGGCCGGGGAGGGGGAGTCGAGATCGTCGACGGCACCTTCTCGCTCGCCGAGCACGAGCGGTTCCTCGTCGACCACGCTGCGTCGATCGACGCCTTCCGGCAGGTGCAGTCGGTGGCGTTCGCCGCCGAACGTGCCCGCTGGGAAGCCGGTGGCGCATAGCACCGGTGTGTCCTTCGGGCTGCTGGAGCAGCCCGAAGGGCACACCGGCGGCGCAGCCGCCTACACGACGGCGTCGGCCTCGATCTCGATGAGCAGGCTCTTGTCGATGAGGCTCGAAACCTCGAGGATGGTGGACGCCGGGCGGATCTCGCCGAACACCTCGCCGTGCACGAGTGCGGCCTCCTCCCATCGCGACATGTCGGTGAGATACATGCGCGTGCGGATCACATCCCGCAGCGAGGCGCCCGCCTCGCCCAGCGCGGCCTCGATGGTCTCGAGCGCGGCGCGCGTCTGGTCGGCGAGAGTCTCGCCGGCGCCGGTGGTGCCGGACACGGCGATCTGGTTGCCGATGCGCACGGCGCGCGAGTAGCCGATCTTCGGCTCCCATTCGGAGCCGGACGAGATGTTCACACGGGTCATGGCACCGGATTCTGTCAGGCCGTCCCTGTGCGCCCGCGCTTGACTGCAATTAGCACGTATGTTCGACTGACTGCATGCGGTGGGCGGCACAGACTCTCGACGTCGACGACGGCGCGCTCCCGGGCCTCGAACGGGCCGGGCTCGTCCGCAGCGTCCGGACCCCCGACTTCGACGGCATCACCTTCCACGAAGTGCTGTGCAAGAGCGCGCTGAACAAGACGCCCGAGGCGTCCCAGCTACCGTTCCGCTTCACCGTCAACACCTTTCGCGGGTGCTCGCACGCCTGCCGGTACTGCTTCGCCCGGCCGACGCACGAGTACCTCGACCTCGATGCGGGCCGTGACTTCGACAGCCAGATCGTCGTCAAGACCAACGTCGCCGCGGTCCTGCGCCGCGAACTGGCCCGACGGTCGTGGAAGCGCGAACACGTCGCGCTCGGCACCAACACCGACCCCTACCAGCGGGCCGAGGGTCGCTACCGGCTCATGCCCGGCGTCATCCGGGCCCTCGCCGAATCCGGCACCCCGTTCTCCATCCTCACCAAGGGCACGCTGCTGCGGCGCGATCTGCCGTTGATCACCCTGGCCGCCGGGCAGGTCGACGTCGGGGTTGCGGTGTCGCTCGCGATCGGCGACCCCGAACTGCAACAGCAGATCGAGCCCGGCACGCCCACCCCGAAGGCGCGGCTGGACCTGATCCGCGCGATCAGCGACGCCGGCCTGCCCTGTCACGTCATGGTCGCGCCCGTCATCCCGTACCTCACCGACTCGAGCCGGCACCTCGACGACCTGCTCGGCGCGATCTCCGCCGCCGGGGCCACCGGCGTGACGGTGTTGCCGATGCACCTGCGCGGCGCCACCCGTGGCTGGTTCCTGTCGTGGCTGGGCCAGGAACATCCGGCTCTGATCCGGCGGTATCGGCGGATCTACGGCCGCGGCGCGTACGTCTCGCCGGAGTACGCGACGTGGCTGAAGGACCGAGTCGATCCGCTGGTGGCCCGCTACGGCCTCGGCCCGCGTGCCACCGAGCACCGGCGCCCGGTCGCGGTGTCGCCGCGACCGGGCGCCGAGTCGGCGGATCCCACGTTGTTCTGAATCAGGTGGTTTCCGGGACGCGGTCGGCGACCTCGGCGTTCGTCTCCGCCGACGGAGCGGGACGGCGGCGCTGCCGGTAGATCCCGACCCCGATGACGACGGCAGCGAGGGCCGAGGACGTCAGCATCTGACTGCGGGTGCTCTCCAGCGCGACCATGCCGACGCACAGCGCGACGATCGCGGCAATGGTGACCCAGGTGAGATAAGGGAACAGCCACATCTTCGGCGACAACTCGCGGCCCTGGGCCTCGAGGGACCGCCGCATACGCAGCTGCGATGCCGCGATGACCAGCCACACGAACAGGGCAATTGCGCCGGAGGAATTGACCAGGAACAGGAACACCGTCTCGGGGTAGAGGTAGTTCAGGCCCACGGTGAGGAATCCGACCACGGTGGAGACGAGAACCGCGTTGCGCGGCACACCGGACCGCCCGATGGTGGCCAGCGACGGCGGAGCGTCACCGCGGCGCGACAGGGAGAAGATCATTCGGCTGGCGGTGTACAGGCCCGAATTGAGGCACGAGAGCACCGATGTCAGCACGATGACGTCCATGATGGTCGCGGCCGCCGGGATGCCGTAGGAGTCGATGACCGCCACATACGGGCTCAGTGCCACCGAGGCGTCGTCCCATGGCAGCAGGGTGACGACGACGGCGATCGAGCCGATGTAGAAGATCAGGATTCGCCACACGACCGACCGCACCGCCTTGCGCACCGCCTCGGCGGGGTTGGCGGACTCGCCGGCGGCGATGGTCGCGATCTCGGCTCCGAAGAACGAGAACACCACGACGAGGACGCCCGCGAGCACGGCACCCGTCCCGTTGGGGAAGAAGCCGCCGTGACCGGTGAGATTGCTCATTCCCGGCGCCTCGACGCCGGGCAGCAGGCCGCAGATCGCGAGGACGCCGAGCACCAGGAATGCGACGATCGCCGTCACCTTGATCGCGGCGAACCAGAACTCGAACTCGCCGAACGACTTCACCGACGCGATGTTGGTCAGCGTCAGCGCGACCATCAGCGCCAGCGCCCACGTCCACTGAGGCACGCCGGGCATCCAGCGGTTCATGATGACCGCTCCGGCGGTCGCCTCGATGCCCAGCACGATGATCCAGAACCAGGCATAGAGCCATCCGATGGAGAAGCCGGCCCAGCGCCCGATGGCCCGGTCGGCGTACGCCGAGAACGACCCCGTCTGCGGATTCGCCGCCGCCATCTCGCCGAGCATGCGCATCACGAGCACGACGACGACTCCGGCAAGCGCGTAGGCGACCAGCACTCCCGGACCGGTCTCCCGGATCGCAGCGCCCGAGCCGACGAACAACCCTGCACCGATGACCCCCGCGATCGCGATCATCGACAGGTGCCGCTTCTGGAGCGTGTGCCTCAGTTCGGGCTCGGCACGGTTCGACATGGAAACCCCTTCACAACCAGGTTCGGTATCGAGTGTGATGTACCTCTCGACTGCCTGAGTCTGAGGTTCCCCGTCCGGCGTCGTAATAGACACATCGGCGAGCGAAAGGTTCCCGGCTTCGACGAAACGGCAGATGTATGCCGACGGCCTGGGGTTTTCCGGCGGTCGGACCGGCCGCGGACGGGCCGACTTAACGGGAAGTTAACGGACGCCGTCCGGACAAATTCGGCATCTCGGCCGCCGGCAGGGCGCGGGCACCGCACCCGGCGGACCGGTGCGCGGCTATGTCGGCTCGACTCGCTCCCGCGCCAGGATCCACCGGTTGATTCCGCCCTGCCTGCGGTACGACAACTCGTCCAGCGCCGCCATGGCGATCGCCAACCCGCGTCCCCGCTCGGCCAGCGCATCCGGCAGTTCGACCGTCCCCAGATCCACCCGGGCCGGCCGCCCCTCGTCGGTGAACTCGGCCTCGAGCCGCTCGGGCAGCGCACGCAGTCGCAGGCTCATCGGCACGGGCTGCCCGAGGGCGGCGTGCTCGATGATGTTCGCTGCGATCTCCGCGACGGCGATCTCGAAGGGGAAGCGATCCGCGTCCTCCACCCGGCCCGCGGACATCATCTCCTCGATCAGCGCGTGCACGTCGGTGAGCGTGTCGGCGCCCGTGACGGTCGTCAGGGTCCACGTTCGGGCGCCGGCATCAGTCGCCATCGAACGCATCCTCCGCGGAGTCGTACGTGCGTAGCACGCGATCGAGGCTCGTCAACGACAGCACGCTGCGCACCTGCGCGGTGGGGGCGGCCAACCGCAGATCCCCGCCCGCCTGCCGAGCGGCCTTGAGTCCCGACACGAGGGCGCCCAGGCCCGACGAATCGACGAACTCCGTCGCAGCCAGGTCGACGACGAGGCGGGCGGACCCACCGTCGACGAGGCCGTGCAGCTGCTCACGCAACTGTGGGGCCGCGACCATGTTCAGCCGGCCCTCGGGCCGGATCACCACGACATCGGCGGCGAGGGTGCGGGTTGCGAACTGGGTCATCGATTTCCTCCCGTATCGGGTCCGCGGTAGCGGACCGCCGGTATCACCACACTCAGGATCGCCAGGTCGAACAGCACCCAGAACAGGTTCACGCCCACCCCCAGCACCGAACTCGCACCCAGATACAGCCGCACCACGCCCACAGCCGACGCGGCCACCAACAGGACCATGGCCGCGAGCTGGTACCGCACCGCGCGCCAGGGGAGTGTGCCGCGGCCCTGCCGCGTCTTCGGGGTCACCGCGAAGTCGAGCGGCTTGTGCAGATACACGTTCCGAAAAGCGGTCCAGCACGCCTTGATCCACACCGGGAACAGCGCCAGGCTGTACTGCTGCCCCCGCCAGGTCGGGGTGCCACGACTGACGACGAAGAACAGCAACTGGTTCAACAGCAGGAACGGGACGAGCCGCCCGAAGAAGTCCCAGCTGTAGGCCTGCACGGGGAGGATGCCGAAGATCAGATAGATCACCGGCGCGGCGATGTAGGCGAGGGCTGCGAAACCCGCGAGGTAACTCCACATCGTCGCCCAGTACATCAGCCGCTGGGGGATCGTCAGTCCTCGCTGCAGCAGCGGATTCTCGCGCAGCATCACCTGAATCGTGCCCTGCGCCCAGCGCAGCCGCTGAGTGAGCATCGTGCCGACGTCCTCGGGGGCGAGGCCGTGGGCGAGCACCTCGTGGTGGTACGCCGATTTCCAGCCCATGCCGTGCAGGCGCATCGACGTCGCCATGTCCTCGGTCACCGAGATCGTCGCCAGCGCCAGCGTCGGCTCCGCCTCCTCGTCACGGTCGACGTCCACGGCCCGGACCATCGCCCGGATCGACTCGAGAGCGCCGAGCGGTGACCAGTCCCGGTCGGCGAGACGCGCGAGCGACGTCTCGTCGAGCAGCACCCCGTCCCCGCCCTCCACCGTCGTACCGAGCGCGGCGATCGCGTCGAGGTCGGCGCGGATCGACCCGACGTCCGCCTCGACCACCGCCCGCGCGGCAGCGTCGACGGTCTGCTGAAAGCGGTAGGTCACCTCCGCGAGGGGCCGGCCGTCGCGGACGGACGCCCTCGCCGTGCGCACGGCCTCGCGCACCGAATCGAGAGCCGAGACAACGTCCTTCCGGTCGGGGTCGACCTCGGCGCGGGTCCGGTCCAGCACTCTGCCCGCTGTGCGCAGGGCGCGCACCACGCCCTCCTCGACGGCCCGCACGTATCCGCTGATGCCGAGCTGCATCAGCGCTTCCCGGCGCAGGACGGCGTTCGAACCGCAGAAGAACGCGGCGTTCCAGCCGTCCTTGCCCTGCTGGATCGGACCGTAGAACAGCGGCGCCTGGCTGCCCAACGGATCGGCGTCCGGCACGTTGACGAAGTACTGCGGGGTCTGCACCAGGGCCATCCGCTCGTCCTCGAAGTAGCCGAGGGTGCGGTGCAGGATCTCCGGGTCGGGCACCTGGTCGGCGTCGAGGACGAGGATGAACTCGCCGTGCGTGTGCAGCAGGGCGTTGTTGAGGTTGCCTGCCTTGGCGTGGCGCGGCTTGTTCGTCCAACTCGCCGCGCGCGTCATGTAACGCACGCCGAGTTCCGCGGCGGCCCTTTCCAGTTCGGGGCGCTCCCCGTCGTCGAGAATCCACGTCTCGTGCGGGTACCGGATGCGCGACGCCGCCTCCGCCGTGGCGAGCACCAGCTCGACGGGCTCGTTGTAGGTGGTGACGAAGACGTCGACGGTGCGCCCCTCGGGCGGCGGCGGGGGAGCGGCGCGCCGCCGCCACCGCCACATCGTCAGACCGAACAGCATCGAGTCGATCAGGCTGTACGTCTCGGCGACGACGAGCGGCACCGCGATCCACCAGGCCGACCAGTTGACGGAGAACAACCAGCGCCACACCACGTAGTTCACCCCGAGCAGCACCGAGGCGGCGATCAGGATCCGCAGGCCCGCCGAGGGGTAGCGATCCGCCGCGGCCGCACTCACGCGTCCTCGCAGCGACGCACGGCGACGACGGTGACGTCGTCCATAGGGGGACGGCCTCCGGCCAGTGCCCGCGCCGCCTCGATCAGATCGTGCGGCGTCGCATACTCGGCCACGAACCGGTACAGGGCTTGCCGGTCGCTGTGCTCGTCGAGCAGATCGAGCAGTCCGTCGGAGCAGATCACCAGCGTGTCACCGGGTTCGAGACGGGAGCACTGCGCCTGCCACGTCGTCTCACGCAACACGCCCACGGGCAGTCCGGTGCCGGCCAGCGGCGCCACGGAACCGTCTACGCGGCGGATCGCGGCCAGCCCGTGCCCGGCGTCGACGTAGTCCACCGAGCCGGTGGCGAACTCGACGGCGGCATGGAACACGGTGACGAAGGTGCCGGTGTGTTCGCAGTCGTCGGCGAGGTTCTCGGCGGCGGCGGTCAGCGCGGCGCCCGTGTCCAGCACGCTGCACGTCGCGGCGTGGCTGAACCGTTCCATCACCCGGGACGCGCCGCGGAACGTGGAGCGCACCGCCGAGGACAGGATGGCAGCGCCGAGGCCCTTGCCCATCACATCGGCGACGGTGACGACCAGTCCGCCGCGCAGCGGATAGTGGTCGTAGAAGTCGCCGCCGACGACGAACGCCGGAACGCACACCGCCTGCACCTCGTAGCCGGGCAGGCCGGTCAGGGGCCGCGGCAATAGCTGGGCCTGCATCGCGGCGGCACGGTCGAGTTCGTCGGCGCGCTGCAGTTCCCGCTGCGCCCATTCGGCGAGTTCGGCGAAGGCGACGAGCTGGTCGGGGTCGAGGGTCCGTGGCTCGGTGTCGTAGATGCAGAACGTGCCGACCGGATGACCCGCGGGACCGTACAGCGGGTAGCCCGCGTAGAAACGGACACCGTCGTCGCCGCCGACACCGGGAAGTCCGGCGAACAGGGGGTCCGCGGAGGCGTCCTCCACGATCAGTGTCGGATCGTCGGGGTGGTGGTAGGTGCGGACGATCGTGGTCTTGCAGATGCTCTCCTCGCGCGGCACCTGCACGAGGTCGAGCCCTTGAAGGGACTTGAACCAGAGCCGGTCCCGGTCGAGCAGCGCCACGCTCGCCATGGGCACCCCGAACACGTGCCGGGCCATGCGGGTGATCTGCTCGAACCGGTCTTCGCGGGGGGTGTCGAGGACCTCGAGTCGTTCGAGGTCGCGCACGCGCTCGTCCTCGAGGTCGTCGGGGAGCTGCGAGGTGTCGGTCGTCATGTCAGCGCTGCCCCCGTTGCAGGGCTTCCGCCAGCGCGGCAGCCGATTCCGGGGTGCTCGCCAGCCGCCAGTCGGTTTCCTTGTCGTGATCGAACCAGACGAACGCCGCGACGTCCGTGCGGTCGTCGAGGAACGCGACGAGATCGGCGACCCAGTCCGGCTTCGACCCGCCGACGTCGGTGCTGCCCACCTCGGTGACCACGATCGGCTTGTCCGGCGCGATCCGGCCGAGCTCGTCGAGTGTGTTCTCGAACAGCCCCTGCGGCGACGTCCACCGACTCCACGACTGCGTCGTTCCCCAGTTGTAGCCGTCGACGCCCACGACGTCGACATACTCGGGCCCCGGGTACAGGTCCGCGATCGGGCTGCTGCCCTCGAACGAGACATTCGGCGCCCACACCCATTTCACGTTGGTTACCCCCTTCGACGTGAACAACCTGTGCACGTGCCGCCACGCGGCGACGTAGGCGTGCGGTGGTGTCCCCCCGGCCGGACTCCACGGATACCAGTTCCCGTTCGGCTCGTGCGCGAAACGCAGGTAGACGGTCGAACCCCATGCGGCGAGCTCGTCCGCCCAGCGGTAGAGGTAGTCGTCGTGCGCGCCCTCGGCGATCGACGTCATCGTGAATTCGGTGCGTTCGTACCGTCCGTCGCCGAGCCAGCGCCAGGGCTCCCACGTGACGATCGGGTCGGCACCGAGCCGCCGGACCGCCGAGAGCCCGGCGATGGGTGGCGGCGAGGCGAAGTCGGAGAACGACAGCACCACGGTCGGGGGAGTGCCTGCGAGGCCGGCGACCCGTTCGAACTCGTCGACGGCGGTCGGGCCACCGGGTGTGCTCACGCCGAATCGCAGGCACGCGCCGACCGGCTCGTGCAGCGGTGTGACCACCACGTCGCAGTCGACGGTCGGCACACATCCCACGGCCGTCGACACCGCGACGGCGAGACCCGCCGCGACCGCCGCTGGCCGCGCATGTCCGTTTCCCACCGTTCCACCCTCGCATCCCGGACGAACCGCCGCCGGGTTTGCGGCAGTTCGCCCGGGACGGAGGCGTCGATGCCGGAGTCCCCGATCCGGGCAGCCACGTGCCGTGCCGGGTGCAACACGATGCAACGCTGGCCGCACCCCCCTCCGGTGCGGTGTGCTCTGAATCACAAGCCGTTCAGGACGAGGAGCATGCAATGACCGACACATTGACCCCACCCGACGCCGCGCTCGCCGGACCGCAGGAGCGGGTCGACGCGTGGCTGGCCGACTTCGAGGCCGCCCTGGCCGCGCGGGACGTCGAGGCCGCCGCGGGCATGTTCGCCACCGACAGTTTCTGGCGTGACCTCGTCGCCTTCACCTGGAACCTCAAGACCGTCGAGGGTCGGGAGGGCGTCACCGACATGCTCCGCGCCCGCCTGCACGACGCCGACCCCAGTGGATTCCGCACCACCGAGCCGCCGACCGAGGACGGCGGGGTCGTCAGCGCCTGGATCGCGTTCGAGACCGCGGTCGGCCGCGGCGTCGGGCATCTGCGGCTGAAGGACGAGGGCGCCTGGACCCTGCTCACCACGATGCAGGAGCTCAAGGAACACGAGGAGAGCAAGGGTGTCCGTCGGCCCAAGGGTGTGCAGCACGGTGCGGACCGCAACCGCGTCACCTGGTCCGAGAAGCGTGAGGCGGAGGAGCGCGAACTCGGCTACACCACTCAGCCGTACGTCGTGATCGTCGGCGGCGGGCAGGGCGGCATCGCTCTCGGCGCCCGCCTGCGCCAGCTCGGCGTGCCCGCGCTCGTGCTCGACAAGCACGACCGGCCCGGCGACCAGTGGCGTGGCCGCTACAAGTCGCTGTGCCTGCACGATCCCGTCTGGTACGACCACCTGCCGTACATGCCGTTCCCCGAGAACTGGCCGGTGTTCGCGCCGAAGGACAAGATCGGTGACTGGCTCGAGATGTACACCAAGGTCATGGAGGTGCCGTACTGGTCCAAGACCACATGCACCTCGGCGTCCTACGACGAGGCGACCGGCGAGTGGACGGTGAACGTGGTCCGCGACGGCGAACCCGTCGTGCTGAAGCCGAAGCAGCTGGTGCTCGCGACCGGCATGTCCGGCAAGCCCAACATTCCCACCTTCCCCGGCATGGACAGGTTCCGCGGCGACCAGCACCACTCCAGTCAGCACCCCGGGCCGGACGCCTACGCGGGCAAGAAGGCCGTCGTGATCGGCGCGAACAACTCCGCCCACGACATCTGCGCCGCCTTGTGGGAGGTCGGCGCCGACGTGACGATGGTGCAGCGCTCGTCGACCCACATCGTCAAGTCCGACTCCCTCATGGACCTCGGTCTCGGTGACCTGTACTCCGAGCGGGCC
This sequence comes from Rhodococcus sp. NS-SX18, assembly GCF_057367935.1. Taxonomy (NCBI): domain Bacteria; kingdom Bacillati; phylum Actinomycetota; class Actinomycetes; order Mycobacteriales; family Nocardiaceae; genus Rhodococcus; species Rhodococcus sp. NS-SX18. The sequence goes on from NZ_CM170633.1 coordinate 2,466,366, forward strand.
CTGGCCGCGGGGATGACGACGGCCAAGGCCGACCTGACGTTCGCGTCACTGCCGTACCGGATCATGCACGAGTTCCAGATCCCCATCTACAACGCGATCCGCGAACGTGACGCCGACTTCTACGCCCGCCTCGAGAAGGCCGGCTTCATGCTCGACTTCGGTGACGACGGCTCCGGGCTCTTCATGAAGTACCTGCGCCGCGGATCCGGCTACTACATCGACGTCGGAGCCGCCGAACTCGTCGCCGACGGCGAGATCAAGCTCGCCCACGGCGGCGTCCGCGAGCTCACCGAGAACAGCGTGATCCTCGAGGACGGCACCGAGCTCGAGGCGGATCTGGTGGTCTACGCCACCGGCTACGGTTCGATGAACGGCTGGGCGGCGGACCTGATCGGCCAGGACGTCGCGGACAAGGTCGGCAAGTGCTGGGGACTCGGTTCCGACACCACCAAGGACCCCGGCCCGTGGGAGGGCGAGCAGCGCAACATGTGGAAGCCCACCCAGCAGGAGGGGCTGTGGTTCCACGGCGGCAACCTGCACCAGTCGCGGCACTACTCGCTGTACCTGGCGCTGCAGCTCAAGGCCCGGCACGAGGGGATCCCGACGCCGGTGTACGGGCTGCAGGAGGTTCACCACCTGAGCTGATCCGGGGCACTGTCGAGCCGCCGGCGTCCACGAGACGTCGGCGGCTCGCCGTCTCTGTCGTGCCGTGTCGGGTCTCGCGCCTCAGGCGTAGTGCCGTAAGACGAACTCCGTCAGTCCCTTGCGGATCGTCTTGATCGCGTGCTTCTGCCCCTGCTTGAGCATGAAGCCCGGTACCGGGATCTTCGGATCGGTGGACATCGTCACCCGCACACGTGTCCCACTCTCGGTGCGTGTCAGGCGGTACTCGCCGTCCTGGGAGTGCTGCATCTCGCTCTCGAGCAGCGTCCACGAGGTGGACTCCTCGGTCCACTCGTGCTCGATCACCTGGGTGTCCGAGATGCCGAACAAGGCGAGTGTCATGCGTACCACGCGAGGCCGGCCGTCGTCGTGCCAGGATTCGACCCGGACGTCCTTGTGGGAGGACGACCACTCCGGGATGCGCTCGATGTCGGTCAACGCGCGCATCACCTGCTCGGGCGTCGCCTCGATCTCGAACTCGTCTGACACCGATGCGGCCATGTTTCTTCCACTCCTTCGTCGACTTCCGTGCCGGGAATCGGGATACCCGCGTCGCAAATCCCCGACACGTGCTCGACGAACCAGCCTCCCGGATCGCTCCCGATGGTGACATAGATCATAATTGGGCCGTACTCTGGTCCAATGAGGCACGTGACCACCGGACCCCGGGACCTGCAGGTCGCCGTGGGCGACACCATCGAACTGCACCTGCAGGAGAACACCTCCCGCGATTACACCTGGTGCCCGACCCACATCGGCAAGGGCCTGCTGCTCAGCGACGTGCGATTCGTGCCGTCCCGGAACCCGTTGCCGGGAGCCGGCAGCGAACGCATCCTCTATCTGCGCGCCAAGCGGGCCGGGACCTGGCCGGTGTCGCTGCAGTTGCAGCGTGCCGAGCACGTGCCGGCCGACGAGCGACGCATGACGGTCACTGTGACCTGACCGGACCTGTCGCGGCGACGCCGGATGCGCCGGGCTCGGCCGCGTGCCGGTATCGCGCCAGATGGCGGCAGGCCCACCGGTGCACGGCCGGGTGGTCACCGGTCGCGGTCAGTCGCACGAGTGTCCGGGTCCGATCGAGTAGCTGTGCGTGCAACACCCGTTCGAGCGCCGCCACCTGCCGGGCGTCGCCGCCCGACGCGATCCGCGAGACGCACCGGCTCAGCCTCGTGGCCCGCGCCGACGGCCGGCCCGGCGCGGCGCCGCATTCCCGTAGCGCATGCTCGAGCGCGGCCCGATAGCCGCGCGAGTGCTCGAGATCGTCCGCGATCTCTTGCAGCGTCACCGGGTCGGACGTGCGCGACCGGCGCGCCTCGAGAATCTCGGTCCGGGTTCGCGTCAGCTGCAGTACCGCCTCGAGGTGGGCGGTCGACGTGCTCACATGCATGGTTCTTCCTCGTTCGACCGGAATGCCACGGTCGAGTACACCTCCGCCGTCTTAGCGGTCACTTAGCGCCGATGCGCCACTCTCCGAGCATCACCCGTCCTTTCGGGGGTCTACGCTGGAAGCCGTCCGGTCGCACAGGAGGCGAACGACATGACAGGCCGCATCGTGCACTTCGAGTTGCCCTACGACGACGGTGACCGCGCCCGGTCCTTCTACCGCGACGCGTTCGGCTGGTCCCTCTCGGACGTTCCAGGCATGGACTACACCCTCGTCACCACCGGTCCCGTCGACCAGACCGGCACCTCCACCGAACCCGGGTACATCAACGGTGGCATGTTCCGGCGCCACGAGTTGAAGAGTCCCGTCGTGACCGTCGACGTCACGGACATCGACGCCGCCCTGCAGAAGATCGAGTCGCTCGGCGGAAAGACGATTTCGGCCCGAATGCCCGTCGGCGACATGGGATTCACGGCGTACTTCTCCGACCCCGAGGGGAACGTGATCGGGTTGTGGGAGTCGAGGCACGACTCGTAGCAGCCCCGCCGGGGCTTTCGACACCGATCGTGACTGCACCCTGCGAGGAGGGCCGGCGCGTGATCGACGCCGCCCGGACGCCGGACGCACAGCGGTTCACGGTGACCCGCGCCTGGCCAGGATCACGGACGCGGTCGTAGCGACCACCCGGTCGTGGTGGTCGGTCAAGGCGACGAGGGCGTCCCGCGCCGCAGGGCCGGGAATCTCGGCGAGGGCCTGCGTGACACGCAGTCGTGCCGGTGCGTCGAGCGTGCCGTCGAGTACCTCCTGCACGGCTCGGACGACGTCGACCGTGGACACCGGCGCGGCGGCCAGCATGCCCAGAACCTCGGCGGCTTCGACGTCGGCCCGGCCCTCGACGACCATCTCCAGCAGAATCGGCACGGCCTCCCCGGCACCCCGGGAGCCGAGCGCCACGGCCGCGCGGTCGCGCACGGTGGCGTCGCTGTCGTCGAGAGCCTTCGTCAGCAGCGCGGTCGCGTCCGGGAGGTGCATCTCCGCGACAGCGACGATCGCCCGCCGCCGGACCTCGACCTCCGGCGAGTCCAACCCGGCAGCCAACTCCGCCAGCCCCGCAGCCCCGGCCCTCGCCAACGACCAGCGCAGCGCCCCGGCGACGTAGGGGTCGTCCTCCGCGAGTGTTGCCTCGGCCAGGGCCTCGACGGGCAGCGCCGCGTTCTCGTGCTGCGACAGGACGGCCTGCTGACGGTGGGACCCGGACTCCGATTCGAACGCGTGCAGCAGTGTGACGATGCGCAGGACGTCCTCCCACGCCTCCGGCGCGGCCGAATCGACCCGCTCGAGTCGCGCAAGCAGTTCGGTCTCGGCGGCGATCCGCGCCCGGGTGTGCCGGATCAGGTCGTGCACCAACTGGGCCGGGGCGAAGTCGAGTTCGTCCAGCGCGCGTTTGGTTTCGTGCAGTGACAGGCCAAGACTCCTGAGACTCTCCACATGGAAGAGGCGACGGATGTCGTCGGTGGTGTACTCGCGGTAGCCGCCGGATGTGCGGCCCGACGGCGTCACCAGACCCAAGGCGTCGTAGTGACGCAGCATGCGGGTGCTGACACCGGAACGTCGCGAGACCTCACCGATCAACATCACATCACTTCCCGGTCCGGTGCGGTGGCGGCGACACGTTTCGCCAGCTCCAGCGACAGTGTGAACCCGCTGTCGGGATCGAGGCGGAGCCGTTCGGTGGCTTCGGCGTGCGCCCGGACGCCTGGGTCGGAACTCGCCATGGCAGCCTCCAGGACCGGCACGGCAGCCTCGTCGAGAGCTGCCAACGCGCGACTGAGGCTGAGCTGCAGGTCGTGGTCGCCTCGTCCGAGTGCGATCCCCAGAGCCGCGGCGAGCCGGCTCTCGCTACCGGCCGGCACGAGCGCGACAGCCGCTCGCCAGGCGCTGCGAGCGATGTCGTCGTCCCCGTCGTGCAGCATCGTCGACACCGCAGGCCAGGCGCCCGGGTCGCCGATCTTGGACAGCGTGTGCAGGGCCTGACTGCGGGCCTGCGTGGTGCCGGACTCGAGTTCCTCGAGCAGTCTCGGCACGGTGACGTCGGCCGGGAGCCGGCACAGTGCCCACGTCAGCATGTCGCGGACGAAGAAGTCCGGTTCGACGCCGCACCGGCCGACGAGGATGGTCGTGAGCCGCTCGTCGGCGACGGTGCCGGCCTCGAGCGCCGCCCGTAGCCGGGTCGCCGGATCGTCACCGGCGAGGGCATCGATAAGGCGAGCATCCGGCTCACCGTGGCTGGGTGCATTCATGGGAAACACCTCCTTCGCCGACCATTCGAGCGCTTGTCACAGTGTGAAGGTCAAGACGCGTGCTCGCCGGGGAGCATCTCCCTCGGCCGCATCCGTCGTGCGTGGGAAGCACTGTGCGTGGGGTGCACTGTGCGTGGGGTGCACTGTGCGTGGGGTGCACTGTGCGTGGGGCCGTCCGGCCCCGGTCACGGCTCGTTCACGCGGCGTGCCAGGTGGCGGTACCCGACTGCAGGGTGATGCTTGCCCCGTCGATAGTGACCGTGGCCGTGACGGTGCCTGCTCCGGTCTGTGCCGGCAGCAGGTCGGTGAAGGCCTCGACGGTGCCGGAGGCGCCGGTCGTCTCGTTGCGCCAGTGCACCGTGCACGGGCAGTAGTCGAAGTCCATGGTCCACCCACGCAGCGGCGGAGTGCTCGGGTCGGTGCGCACGTACACAACCGCGTCGATGAAGGGAGTGATGTTGCCGGCCGAGCCGGTGTTGTCGGTGAAGATGCCCGGAATATCGTGCAGACCGACGGTGGGGGTGAACGTTGCCGCTGATGCGGTCGGGGCGGTGAGCACCGTCAGCCCGGTCGCGGCGGCGATCGTCACGGCGACGGCGGCAAGGCGGCGCAGCGACGTGCACAGCGGAGGTCGTGTCAGCATCGTGAGGTCCTGTCTTCGGGGTGAGTATCTGCATGCCGGGCAGGTACAGCTTCGGATGGGCTGGACGGGCGCTCGAGACCGGGCGGGGTGTTGTCGCATCGCCACTTCGCCGTGGGTCCTGGTCAGTCGACGCTGCCGGTAGCGATCGGGTTGTACGCCCATACCTCGCGAACGTGCTGGCCCAGGGCGGGAAGCGGACTCAGTCGGATCAGCGGGTTCGTCTGCCCGCCCGGGATGTACTGGATGCAATTGGCGGTCTGCCCGTGAAAGGACTGGCATTCGATCCGGAGTCCGGTGCCGTACGGGCTGAGGATCAGTGCTTTGTGCGCGTTCTCGCCGAACGCGCCGGGATCGAACGGGGTGACGAAGAACCCGGTCGCGTCGTAGGGTGGAGCGCCGTCCCGTGCGAAAGCGATCGCAGGTGCAATCACCATGGTGGCGGCCACGGCCGCGGTTGGTGCCGCCAGTATGCGTCCGATCACGGCAGAGATCCCTTCGTCCGGCATCGGTCCCACTCGTTTCATGATCGAGAAGGGTCGGTCCGGCGTTACGTGGGTCCGGTGAGGACGGCACCGCGCTGGAAGTCCTTGTGACACAACGCTCGCGGTATGCGAGGTGCCGGCCTGCCGGATTCGAGGATCGGTGCCCTGAAGCGTTGTCGCAGTGCTGAGGGGCGAGCTGACCGGTGAGACGGAGCGCGACAGTCACGCCACGTCGACATTGCTCTCACTCGCCGTATGCGCCCAGCGGCCGGTAACGGTGGCCCTCCGGTATTCGATGAAGCAGATCGGGTAATTCGTACATTCCGGGAAGGGTGTTTCATGCTGCGCAAGCTCCTCGTTGTCACCGCGGTGACTGCCGCATTCGGAATCGGTTCGGCGGGTACCGCTGCCGCAGACGGCGTCCTGCCTCCTCCCGATCGCGCCCTGATGTGCAAGTGGGATCGCTTCTCGCCGGATTGCATCGCGTTGTGGTTGGCGGGCGTGGCCACCGGTTCGGTCGAGTCCGGCTCTGCCCGGGACTGACCTGCCCCGGGTTGGGCGCCACATCCCGGCATGGAGCTGACGGTCCGTTTCCGGGCCATCGGCTCCGGGATCGAAAGACCGCCATGGACCGTGTCGTCGGATTCTGACGGGACTGTGCGAGTTCGACGACCGGGCAGTTCGTTCGTAGTGGCGCCACCGGGCCCGGTAGGTGGCCGCAGCAGTCCCGGCCAGTGTCCGCCTGCGCAGTAGGTACTTCGGTCGTGCGGAATACAGCCGGCCTGCCGGGACGGTCCGAGCGTCCCGATCCTCGCGGCAATTCCTGTTCAATGGGCGCTATGGCCGGTCATCTGTTCGTGACCCGCGGAGATCTCACGCACTTGAAATGCAACGCGGTGCTCGTACCGTGTGATTCGAACTGGGAAGTGATCTGGGAGCATTGGTCGGCGCTGCTTCCTGAGGATCAATTCGAGCCCTCCTATTGGGGCCGGCGGTGGAACGGTGGAACCCGAGGCCGGACCGCCGACGTCTGGACACTCGACGAGCGCAGGATCTGCCTTGTCGTCACGGCGGACGGACGAGACGACGCGGACTGGGTGGCCGCAGGCGTCACCGAAGCCGTCGAGCGGTTGGCGACCGACCGGCGACTCGTCGCGGGCCGCGTCAAACCGCTGATCGCGCTTCCGCTGGTCGGCACGGGCGCAGGCGGTTTCGAGTATCGCCGTGGCGCCCTGATCCGTGCACTGCTTCCTGCCCTACGCAAAGTGGCTCGTCGGGCCGATGTGGACGTGGCCTTGGTGCTGTGGGACGACCGCGATCATGTCGCCATCCAGGGCCAGAGATCCGGCACGGACTGGGAGGGCTTCGCTACCGATGAACTCCGGGTTGCGGATGAACTCGGAGCGCGAGCGGCCCGTCAGGAACTGTCCCTGTTCCTCGGCTCCGGTGTCAATGTTCCGTTGGGCCTACCCGATTGGAAGGGACTGCTCGAAGAGATTGCCGGCGAAGAACTCTCGTACTACACGCCGGAGAAGGCACCGGCCATTGCCCAAGAGATCGAAGGGAGAATCGGCCGAGGCCCCTTGGAGGCCGAAATCATGAGAAGGGTGGCCGTTTCCGCGTGCGCGCCGGCGCACCTCCTGCTTGCCGGCCTCTCGGTCCGGCAGAATGTGACCACCAACTATGACGCAGCGTACGAACTGGCCTTCGGCGGAAGCATCGGGTCGGCCGGCTATCGAGTCATGACCCGTCAGATCGCCGATCAGCCCGTCCCATGGCTGTTGAAGCTCCACGGCGACGTGCGACGCCCATCGTCGATCGTCGTGACCGAGAACGACTATCGGAGACTGGAGACCCACCACAGCGCCACACTCGCAGTGGTGGAGTCCCTGTTGATGACGAGTCACCTGGTTTTCGTCGGCTACAGCCTGGCGGATCAGGATTTTGCCGACGCAGTGGATCGCGTGCGCCGGGTCCGGTCCCTGGCTGGAGCGGGCGGCGAGCGCACTCTGGCCACGGTGCTCGCCCTTCATCCCGATTCCGTCTCCACTGACCAGGGATTCACCACGGTCCCGATGTCGTCTACGGGCGGCGCCCGAGATGCCGCCCGCCGGCTCGAGGTCTTCCTCGACCGGATGTCGTGGGCGGCCGCTCGACACAGCAGTCGGTCGGATGCGTACCTGCTCGATCCCGACTACGCCGATCTGTTCGAGGACGACCACCCGTCCGTACGTTTGCGTGAGGTGCTCGAGTCGCTCGTCGCGCTGCCGGCGAACGACCCCGCTCGAAGGTCCAGCGGTTGGAAAAGAGTCGAAGAGATGCTGACGGACTTGGGAGGACGGCCTCGGGTCGCCGAACAGCGGTGAGGACCGCTCGCCTGTTCGACACATCGGTACGGCCACATTGGCTGGGCACTCAGCGCGTGGTCGACGCCTCAGGTTCGCCAATCATCTCCGCGGACCTCTCACCCTCCTCCGCCTTCGTACCTCACTCCGGGGCCTGCCTCCGCGTATCCCGCGCTCCGGTCGGGACCGCCTCGACCGCTGCTCGCAGTTCACCGAACCCCGCCCGGATCGGGTGCACCCGCTGTAGCAGCGCTGCGAGTGATATCCGCTTCTCCTCGCCGACCGTCTCGTCGAGCCGGTGGGCGCTCGTCACATAGAACTCCCACTGACCGACGTCGAGCGGGTCGGCGGTTGCCCTGTCCCGATGCGCGAACAGACAGAACACGTACACGTCGGCCTGGCGTCACCGGTCCGGGGAATAGGTGTTGGTCCGCGACACTCTCACGCAGCTCTCGTCGGGACTGGTCCGAACTGACAGAATCCGTTCCCGTCGCGGCGACCGCCGTCGCATCCGAGTGTCCGAGGAGCCTCATGTCGAGTCGCGCAGTGAATCTCAGCGTCCTGTCGGTCGCCGCGATCGCGACCCTTGCAGGATGCGCGCAGACCCAGGACGGGCAGCCGGTGGCCGAACCGACCACCGCGACATCCCGCCAGGCGCCCACCGGCGGGTCCGTGGCGGCCACGACGGCAGACGAGAAACCGTGCGATCCGGCCGTCGACCTGGACGCCCCCGAGGTCTTCGCGGTGATCGAGCAGCTTCCCCCGCCGCAGCAGATCCCCGACGCGACGTGGCTGCGGGCGTACAACGGCAACTACAACCGCTGCAGCGACCTCAGCTACGCGCAGGTCGGCATCGTCGGAGCGACCGGGTCGTCACCGACCCACCTGCTGCTGTTCCACCGCGGCGAGTACGTCGGCACGGCCACGCCGTGCGCACTGAACCCGGCGGTCGTCGCCACGGCCTTCGACTCGCTCGACGTCGAATACAACTACCCGCGCGAGGGCGAGCCGAACGCGGCCGCCACCGGCTTCGCGGAGTTGACGTTCACGTGGTCGGGCGGCGAGGTCGTCACCGACGGGCGGTTGCCGGACGAATACCTGGAGTCGACGGGCTGCGACGCGATGCGGTGACGCCGCCGGACGTATCGATTGCCGCGGGCTCGGCGCGAATATCGGTACGATCACGGCAAGTTCGGGAATCCGCCCCCAGGGACCCCGGCGGAATCGACAAGGCGGACACGATGGCAGTCGCTCCCATCCCTGTGGACCAGCGCGTGATCGGTATCGATTCGCGGCGCTTCGCCTCGATCGAGAAGGCGCTCGTGGAGTTGATCACCAACAGCGACGACAGCTACTCCCGTCTGGGCAACGGCGGCGCTGCCGCCGCGGCCCGCATCGACATCGCCTACGAGCGCCACCAGTCGGGTGCGGTCCTGCAGGTCACCGACCACGCCGAAGGGATGCCGTTCGAGCAGGCCGCCCGCATCCTGGCGTACGGGGGCGCGCACAGCCCGCTCTCGCGCGGCGAAGGACACGGCCGCGGCTACTTCGGCCGCGGCCTCGAGCAGGCCGTCTTCGGGGTCGGCGTCGGGACGATCGAGACCGTCAGGGACGGCCGGCTCATCCGCATCGACCTGTTCCGCGGTGAGAACGGGGCTATCTGTACGACGACCACGGGGGCGACCGGCCTGCCACGGACGACGACCGGGAACGCCTCGGCATCGGCGGTAACGGCACCCGGGTGACCTTGGTCGTCGAGAACCCGCACGTGGTCATCTCCCGGTTCCAGACCGTGGTGCAGGCACTGTCCGACAACGTGTACCTGCAGGAGGTGCTGTCGCGGCGCACCGTGGAAGTGGTGCACGTCGCCGGACTGCGCGAGATCCAGCGCAGCGGCCGAGTGCTCTTCGACGAACCCCCGGCGGTCGTCCTGATCGGTCCCGAGGCGCCCGGCAGCTTCGCCTACGACGGCACCGAACACACCTTCACCCTCACCGTGAAGCGGGCCAAAGGCGTCGAGCTGACGATGTCGGGCGACGAGCGCACCAACGGTCTCCGTTCTACTACCGCCGGCCCGGCCACCCGTTCCACGTCACCCTGGAGGTCGACACCGAGCGCCTGCCCGGCGACGACCGGCTGACGATCTCGTACACGCTGCCCGACTCGCTGCGGATCGACCCACGGCCCACCGAGATCGCCGTGGAGCAGAAGACCGGTGCGCAGCGACTGGAATGGACCGTCGTCGGCGACACGCCCGGGGAGCGCGGCGAGATCATGGTGCGGTCCGGAGCGTTCTGGGCGTGGTGCGAGATCGTCGTCGCCGAGGACGCGCCGTCGCCACATCATGTCCCGCGGCTGCACCCGGCGCCGCCTCGTCCGGCGCAGCGCCACCGGGCGCCGCGGAACCACGGCGAGGACATGTTCGTCGGGTACGACCTGCGATATCTCGGGGACGACGCTGGACGTGCCGTGTACGACCCCGAGCACCGCACGATTCTCATCAATACCGGCGATCCCACCGTGCAGCTGTACCTCGACGGCCGGGGCCGGTTCCGGGACGCGGCGCGGCTGCTGCTGGCCGAGTTGTTCCTCGATGTGATCGCCGGCGAACTCGCACGACGATCCCTCGAGAACAGGGGCCTGCAGGACGACGTCCACGCCTACACTGCGACCAAGCAGAAGATCGTCCGCCGCTACGGCGCGCAGATCCACAAGTCGTTCAGCTGACCGGGATTCGGGGTGGTGCCGTGACGAACGCACGCGGGTCGGTGGGGAGTCCTTCGCCGGACGCGATGCTCGACGTTGCGTTCGCGGAGGCCCGGCTGGGTCTCGCCGAGGGCGGCATCCCGATCGGTGCGGCCCTGTTCGCCGCGGACGGGACGCTGCTCGGGCGCGGCCACAACCGGCGCGTGCAGGAGGACGATCCGTCGCTGCACGCCGAGATCGCCGCCTTCCGGGCGGCGGGCCGCCGACGCGACTACCGTTCGACGATCATGGTGACGACGTTGTCGCCGTGCTGGTACTGCAGTGGCCTGATCCGGCAGTTCGGGATCGGTGCGGTGGTGATCGGGGAGAGCGTCACCTTCACCGGCGGCCACGACTGGCTCGCCGAGCACGGCGTCGAGGTGACGGTCCTCGACGATCGACGCTGCATCGACATGATGGCCACGTTCGTCGCCGAGCACCCGGACCTGTGGCACGAGGACATCGGCGCCGCACCCTCCGGGTAGGGGCGCTCACCGGGCCGGCGGTGGGGGAGCGGCCGGCGCACAGCCCTCCGCCGTGATGCGGGCCAGTGCCGCGACGAAGTCGGTGGGGGTGCGGGACGCCGCGAGCGCGCGCCGCTGACGTCGCGCGCCGTTGCCCCGGCGCAGGATCCGCCGCACGGACGCGCGGGTGGACGTGAAGTCGCCGGTCTCCTCGAGGCCGGGTCGCACGTGTGCGAGCAGCGAACCCAGTAGCCGGGCGGCAGGAACGGGCCGTTGCGTCAGCGGATCCATCCCGTATCCGTCGATGCCCTCGTGGGCGGCACGCCAGCACGCGGCCTCGAGCCGCTCGGCCTCGAGCCGCGGTGCCGGGTCCCCGCGGTGGACCGCGGTGAGTGCGGTGGCCACGAGCCCACGGACGAGTGCGGCGGCCGTGACGGTTTCCTCGATCGTGGCGGGCACGTCGCAGACCCGGATCTCGAGGGTGGGCAGGTGCGGCGAGAGCCGGATGTCCCAGTAGACCATCGCGGGGTCGAGGAGGACCCCGGCGTCGAGCATCATGGCGACGACGTCGTCGTAGTGCCGAGCCGACCGGAAGAGCGGCGGCGGCCCGCCGCTGGCCCAGCGCCCCCACTGGATGTGACGCCAGCTCGCGTAGCCGGTGTCGGCGCCGGCCGTGACGGACGAGTTCGCCGTGAGCGCGAGCAGTGCCGGCAGCCACGGCCGCAGGTGGTTGCTGACCTGCACCGCCACCTCGCGATCGGGAACGCCGATGTGGACGTGGCAGCCGCAGATCACCTGGTCGGTGACCGCTCCGAAGTGCCGGGCCATCCGCCGGTACCGGGCGGCGTCGGTGAGCGCCCCCGGCGGGGTGGTGTCCAGCGGAGGTACGGCCGTCGCGAGCAGGCGGGATCCGGCGGCCGCGGCGGCTGCCGCTGCCACCCCGCGCGAGGCACGCAGTTCTTGCCGCAGCTCGTCGATCCGGGTGCAGACCGAGGTGGCGGTCTCGACTTGGCAGCGTGACAGTTCGAGCTGAAGGTCGAGCCCGGTGTCGCGGGCACCGGCCACGACGTCCGCGCTGTTCAGCCGGGGCCGGCCGGAGTCGGCGTCGACGAGCAGCAACTCCTCCTCGACTCCCATGGTCAGCACCCGGAGGTCGTCGCGGTCGGTTCCGGCACGTCGCGGCAGCGTGGACGTCATTGTCGCCTCCCACCGGGCCGGCCGAAACAGCTCGGCCGGACCGTGGCTCCAGCCTTGCACGTGACCCGGGCGGGCGGGAAGGAATCGGGAGCGGAATCAGGCGGCGCCGACGGAGTGGAGTCCACGTGCCCACTGCTGCAGTGGCCGGTCCCCGACGGTGATCGCGAGGGATTCGAGGGTGCGGATACGGTCGGTCAGCCGGCCCGCGAGGACGTGTTCGAGGGCGACGACGCTGCGCCTGTCCGCCGACGCGGCGATGGCGGCGATGCAGTCGCTCAGCCGCGCTGCACGGGACGACGACACGGTTGCAGACGAAGTGCGCGAATCCAGAATTCGCTCGAGGGCGTCGCATCGTTCGGAGACGTGACGGATGTCCGCCTCGATGTGCCGCTTCGCCCTCGGATGCGTGCTGTGCTCGTAGCGAACCTCGAGGATCTGCAATTGCGTGCGCGCCAACTGGTGGACGGCCCGAACCTGGTCGTCCAGTGCGGTCGAATTCGTATTCATCGGGTTCCCTCGCAGAATTCGATGGTAATCCCCACACCGCGTCGAGCCGGCGCATATCGGAGAAACTCGACTTTTCCGACTCCGGTCGGTGAACCCGGATTTCCGGACCGGACAGGATTCGGACGGCGATGTCGAGAACGCACGACCGGCTCCGTCCCCGAATCGAATGCGACCACAATGGGTTGCACCGGCACCGAGGAGAACACGATGGCCAAGTACCTGCTGCTCAAGCACTACCGCGGCGCTCCGGCGGCGGTCAACGACGTGCCCATGGACCAGTGGACGCCCGAGGAGATCTCGGCGCACATGCAGTACATGCACGACTTCGCGGCCCGGCTCGAGGGGACCGGCGAATTCGTCGACGGTCAGGCACTCGCCCCGGAGGGAGTGTTCGTGCGGTACGACGGCGAGGGCCGGCCGCCCGTCACCGACGGCCCGTTCGCCGAGACCAAGGATCTCATTGCCGGCTGGATGGTGATCGACGTCGACAGCTACGAACGCGCCGTCGAGCTGGCCGGAGAGTTGTCGGCCGCCCCCGGCGCGGGGGGAAAGCCGATCCACGAGTGGCTCGAGCTGCGCCCCTTCCTGACGGCGCCGCCCACCGTCACGGAGTGACCGTCCGGTGAACGAACTCGAGCTCCGCACCCTCGTGCCCAGCGTGCTCGGGATCCTCGTCCGTCGCGGAGCAGACTTCGCGGCGGCCGAGGACGCCGTGCAGGACGCGCTGGTCGAGGCGATCCGCGTCTGGCCGGCCGACCCACCGCGGGACCCGAAGGGCTGGCTGATCGCCGTGGCCTGGCGCCGGTTCCTCGATGCCGTCCGCACGGACGGTGCCCGCCGACGTCGCGAGCAGCTCGTCTACGCGGAGCGGGGCCGGCCGAGTGACCGAGGCGCCGAGCCGGCACCCGTCCCCGCGGTGGACGACACCCTTCAGCTCTACTTCCTGTGTGCTCACCCGTCGTTGACGCCGTCGTCCGCGGTCGCCCTCACGTTGCGCGCCGTCGGCGGGCTGACCACCCGCCAGATCGCCCGCGCGTACCTGGTGCCCGAGGCGACCATGGCGCAGCGCATCAGCCGGGCCAAGCGCACCGTCGCCGGGGTGCGATTCGACCGGCCCGGCGACGTGGCCACCGTGCTGCGCGTGCTCTACCTCGTCTTCAACGAGGGCTACTCCGGCGACGTCGACCTCGCCGCCGAGGCCATCCGGCTCACCCGGCAGCTCGCCGGCGCGATCGACCATCCCGAGGTGGCGGGGCTGCTCGCTCTCATGCTGCTTCACCATGCCCGGCGTGCCGCCCGGACGGCACCCGACGGCAGCCTGGTACCGCTCGCCGAGCAGGACCGCACCCGATGGGACACCGAGTCGATCGCCGAGGGGGTCGAGATCCTGCAGGCGGCGCTCGCCCGCGACCGGCTGGGCGAATTCCAGGCGCAGGCCGCCATCGCGGCACTCCACGCCGATGCCCCGAGCGCCGAGGAGACCGACTGGGTGCAGATCGTCGAGTGGTACGACGAGCTCGTCCGGCTGACCGACAGCCCGGTCGTCCGGCTCAACCGGGCGGTGGCCGTCGGCGAGGCCGACGGGCCGCGCGCCGGCCTCGCCGCGCTCGCGGCGCTGGACGACTCGCTGCCCCGCCACACCGCGGTGGCGGCGTACCTCCACGAGCGGGCCGGCGACCCGGCCACAGCGGCACTGCTGTACGCCGACGCAGCCCGCAAGGCTCCGAACCTCGCCGAACGGGACCATCTGACACGCCAGGCGGCCCGACTCAACGCCCGGCCGCGTCGCTGAACGGGCACTCGGCGGTGAGGCCGCTGCTGTACTCGGGTGAGCTGCGGGAGGTGGGCGATGCGGGCGTCGTGGTGGCGCGCGCTCACTCCTCGGGCAGGGGAGCCGACCACAGCACCCGGGTGCCACCGGTGCCGAGCGCGGTAGCGGTGAAGGTGCCTGCGGCTTCCTCCGCCCGGGAGGCCAGGTTGTGCAGTCCACTGCGCGCGACGGTGACCGGAAGACCGACGCCGTTGTCGGTGACGTCGAGGGTGAGATAGTCGTCGACCGACACGGTGACCGTGACGGTGTCCGCGCCGGAATGGTGCACCACATTGCTCATCGCCTCCCGCAGCACCGCCTCCGCATGATCGGCCAGGGAACCGGTGACCACGTTGAGCGGACCGGACATGCGCACCACGGTGCGCAGGCCGACCTCGGCGGTCTGTTCGGCGACGATGTCGTGCAGCGCCTGGCGCAGCTGGCGGCCGCCCTCCGCTCCCCCGTGCAGGTCGAAGATCGCGGTGCGCACGTCGGTGATGATGTTCTGCACGTCGTCGATCATGTCCGCCAGGCGCCCCTGAATCTCCGGCGAACGGGTGCGGGCGTGCGTGCTCTGCAGGTTCAAACCGTGGGCGAACAATCGCTGGATGACATGATCGTGCAGGTCCCGCGCGATGCGGTCCCGGTCGGCGAGCACGGTCAGGGAATTGAGCCGCCGTTGGTCGTCGGCCAGCTTCAGCGCGAGCGCCGCCTGATCGGTGAACGACGTGGCGAGGAAGAGCTGCCGGTCGTCGAAGGGTTCCCGATCCGCAGTGCGAATGACCGACAGCACCCCCGACACGGTGTCGGCCGAGGCGCGCAGGGGCAGCAGCAGCGCCGGTCCGTGCCGATCGCCGTCGCCGTCGAACTCCGTGACCTGGAGCGGCTGCCCGCCCCGGTACACGGATCCGGTGGCGGTGCCCTCCACCCGGATCCGCTTGCCCTCGAACGCCGTGGGGTCCGAACCGGCGTACGCGGTGACGACCAGGGTCGAGACCTCCTCCGGCGGCACATCCGGATCCTCGGGTTGGGCGATCTGGACGTGGTCCGCCTCCGCCAGCACCAGTGCGCGCCGGGCGATGAGGTCGAGCACGTCCTGCGGGTCGGTATCGGCCAGCAGTTCCGCACGGATCTCGCTCGTGGCCTCCTGCCAGCGCTGCCGCAGCCGGGCCTCCTCGAACAGGCGCGCATTGTCCACCGCGATGCCCGCGGCGGCCGCGAGGGCCTGCACGATCACCTCGTCGTCCTCGGTGAACGACTGACCGTTCGCCTTCTCGGTGAGGTAGAGGTTGCCGAAGACCTCCCCGTGCACCCGGACCGGGACACCCAGAAAGGTCCGCATCGGCGGATGGTGATCCGGGAAGCCGGACGAGGCCACGTGCTGGGCGAGGTTGTCGAGGCGGATCGGCTTCGGTTGCTCGATCAGCAGCCCGAGCAGGCCGTGACCGGTGGGGAGGTCGCCGATCAGCGCGCGAGTGTCCTCGTCGATGCCCTCGTACACGAAGTTCTGCAGTCCGTCGCCACGGCGATTGAGCACGCCCAAGGCGCCGTAACGGCAGTCCACGAGCTCGATGGCCGCGTGCACGATGCGCGCCAGCGTCGCCTCCAGCTCGAGGCCGGACGCGACTGTGAGCACGGCCTCGAGCAGCCCGTCGATCTGATCGCGCGCGACGACCACCTGGTCGATGCGGTCCTGGACCTCCGCGAGCAGCTCCCTCAGCCGCAGCTGCGAGAGCGTGCCCGCGAGCAACGGTTCCTCGTCGGCAGCCATCGCTCACCCCTTCGGTGGATCACGGGCCCCGGGCGCCCCCGCCCGGCTGCTTCCGAAGGCCCGGTTTCTCCCATTGTGCAGAGGGTAATCCGTGGAATGCCGCCGCCGCGGTGACTTGCGCCCCGACGGTGACGACTTTCGACCCTGCCGCTCGAGGTCACCGCGGGCCACTGTGGAGTCGGAGAATGTCTCGGTGGGAGGAGTAGGCCCAGGATGACCACGGGTCCGGACGCCCCGCTCGCGCCCGGTCGGTGCATGGCGCTGCTGCGCTCGGTGCCGACCGGCCGTCTGCTCTACACCGAGGGCGCACTGCCGGCGGTGCACCCGGTGACCTTTGTCGCGCCGAACGGCGAGATCATCGTTCCCACCGGGGACGACGGGTGGTTCGAGCGCTTCGACGGCGGGTTGCTCGCCTTCCACGCCGAGCAGCTCGAGGCGCCGGTCCGGACGGGATGGAGCGTGGTCGCGATCGGCCGCGCCCGGCTGGTACGGGGCACCGACGGCCTCCGCGGATTCGACGGCGCCCACGGTGTGCCGTGGGGCATCGGCACGGAGGATCCGCTGCTCGTCATCGACGTCGAGCACATCAGCGGACGTCGTGCCACGCTGCCGTGGTGGCCCGGCGCGTGCAGCTGATCACCCGGCGGCCGTGCACCCCTCGATCCGAGTCGATGTGAGTCCGCTCACCGTGCGGTACCGTGCTGTCCGGAGGATTGGAGGCTGCCGCATGCTCAAGGTCTTTCTCGTCGACGACCACGAGGTAGTCCGCCGTGGCATCGCGGATCTGCTCACCACCGATCCCGACCTGACGATCGCGGGGGAGGCGTCGTCGTACGGCGAGGCGCTCGTGCGGGTTCCGGCCGCGGAACCCGACGTGGCCGTGCTCGACGTCCGGCTCCCGGACGGCAACGGCATCGAGCTGTGCCGGGAACTGCTCTCGCAGATGCCGCAACTGCGCTGCCTGATGCTGACCTCGTTCACCGACGAGCAGGCGATGCTCGATGCGATCCTTGCCGGCGCGAGCGGGTACGCGCTCAAGGACATCCGCGGAACCGAGCTGATCCAGGCCGTGCGGGACGTGGGCGCCGGCAAGTCCCTGCTCGACAGCCGCGCCGCGACCACGCTGATGGCGAAGCTGCGCGCCGACACCAGCACCAGCGACGGCCCCTACGCGAACCTGACCGAGCAGGAGCGGAACCTGCTCGCGCTGCTCGGCGAGGGGCTGACCAACCGTCAGATCGCCGAGCGGATGTTCCTGGCCGAGAAGACGGTGAAGAACTACGTGTCGCGGCTGCTGGCCAAGCTCGGCGTGGAGCGCCGCACCCAAGCTGCGGTACTGGCGACGAAGATTCCGCCGAGACGCCCCGGGGGGCGCTGAGCCCTCCGGGGCGGGCGTGACACGACGGCAGGACGAATCCATGGCGGAGGAGTGGTCCCGGTTCGAGCGGTTGAGTCCGCTCGACGTGGGCAACCTGCGCGTCGAGGACCATGGGGTGCCGATGCACGTGGCGGCGCTCGTCGTCGTGGACGGGACACCGCTGCGTGATGCGGTGGGGCGGCTCCGGCTGGCGGCGATCCGCGCACACGTCGAGCGCCGCACTCGTCGAGCACCGCGGCTGCGCCAGCGGTTGCACCGGCCGCCGCCGGGTGCCGGACCGCCGGTGTGGGTCGACGACTCGCGCTTCGACATCTCGTACCACGTGCGGACCCGTGCCCTGCCCGCCCCCGGCGACGAGGCGACCTTGTTGCGCACGTGCGCGGAACTGGACGAGCCCCGCCTCGACCGTTCGCGGCCACTGTGGGAGCTGTGGCTGCTCACCGATCGCGACGACGAGACGGTCGCGATGCTCCTGCGGCTGGACCACGTGGTCGCCGACGGCATCGCCGCCCTCGAACTGTTCGGCGCCCTCCTCGACACCGCTGCGGTCCCGCCCGACGAGGACACCCCTCCGGTGCCGGCCCCGGCACCTGTGCCCTCGGTGCGCGCGCTCGTCCGCGACAACCTGCGCCGCCGGAGCGCGGCCGCGCGGCGTCGGATCCGGGCGGTGCGGCCTGCGGCGGCGGCGCGACGGGGCGCGCTGCGGATGCGGCAGTTGCGCGAACTGGCGCGGCACGGCAAGGCCCCGCGGGTGCCGTTCGACGGTCCTGTGGGACCGCACCGCCGGCTGAGCCTGGTGCGCTGCGACCTCGCCGAGGTCCGTCGCGTCGCCCATGCGCACGGGGCGACGGTCAACGACGTCGTACTCGCCGCCGTCGCGGCCGGGCTGCGGCGTCTCCTCGAAGCGCGCGGCATACACGACCCGGATCTGATCCTGACTGTGTCGGTCGCGGCGTCGTTGCGCACCACCGACGACCGGAGCCCGGGAAACCGGGTCGGGATCCTGCTCGTGCCGCTGCCGGTGGGACCCGGGCCGGTGGCCGCGCGGCTCGTGGCCGTCGCTCGCGAGACCGCCCGGCTCCGGCGGGAGCCGCCGCTGCAGCCCGGGGGCCGGCTGCTCCAGCGCTGGACGGTGTGGGTCATGCGGCGTCAACGGCTGATCAATCTGTTCGTCAGCAATCTGGTCGGCCCGCCCGTGCCGCTCTACTTCGCCGGGGCCCGCATCCTCGAGATGTTCCAGATCGGCGTGGTGCAGGGCAATGTCGGCCTCGGCGTCGGAGTGCTGTCCTACGCGGGCCGGCTGAATATCGATCTGATTGCGGACGCGGCGCTCGTTCCCGATCTCGAGATCGTGGCAGCGGGATTCGCCGCTGCCGTCGACGAATTGTGTGCGGCGCCGTCTGCGCGCCTCGACCCGTGACGACCTGCGCGAATTGCGTCGCGACGTACTTTGCTGCCGCCGTCCGTATTGCTGGAATTTCGCGGTACGTCGTATCTGCCGGATTGTGTCTCGAATTGCAGACGTTCAAAGCCTCCGGTAACAATTGAGTCGGTGCACGACCCGCACCGCCGTGTACAGCATCAGAAATGGAGTTACCTAATGGACCTCGCTTTCCTCAGCGAATTCTTCGACGCCGTGTCGACCCTCTTCGACGCGCTCGACTTCTTCTCGGGCTCGGCTGAGGCCGCCGGCAGCTCCGAAGCTGCTGCATAAGCTCGACTCGACGAGCGGGCGGCCTGCGGCTGAAAAACCGCAGGCCGCCCGCTCGTGTGAATTCCCGTGGTCCCGCGAGTAAATACTTCGATTCGGAAAAGCACGAATTCGGTAAAGGAATCGCTGTCCTCGGCACCGGTAGGTCCGACGATTGCGTCCACTTCTCACCCGTCGTCACCCTCGGCCAGGGCCACCGGCCGCATGTACTCGGTGACGTACTCGCGCACCCACCAGGCGCCGGTCTCCCGGCGCTCACGCCGCGTGGTGTACCGGTAGTCGAAGTAACGTGCCCGCACCCAGCGCGGCGGCTCGTCGGGAAACGGGTTACGGCGTAGCAACGCCGTCACGTGCCTGTCGTTGGTCAGCAGCTTCTCGAGCAGTCGCCCGAACCAGGAGCGTGCGTAGTCGGGGGACAGCGCGGCAAACCACATCAACCAGTCCAGCCGTAGGTGGTACGGCGCGTACTGGCGGGGCCGGCGCTGCACGTCGCCGGGTTTGCCCTTGAACTCGTACTCGCGCCACACGGTGCCGGGACCGATCTGCCGATCCGAGGTGCCCTCGACGATCACCTCGTGCCGGTGCCGGGTGATGCTGCCGAACGCGCCGTAGGTGTTGACGAAGTGCCATCGGTTGAACGAGGCGTTCATCGCCTGCCGGTGCGAGAGCATGTTCCGCACCGGCAGATAGCTCAGCACCGCGACCGTCCCGGTCAGCGCGAGGACCGCTGCCACGAACACCGTCGGTGTCGGCCCGTACCCCGTGCCCGGCTCGAGCGGCAGCAGACGCTCCCACCAGTCGTCCGGGATCACCGACAGCGCCAGCACGATCGTCAGCCAGTTCAGCCACGAGAAGTTCCCGCTGATGACCAGCCACAGCTGGGTGACGATCATGATCGACGCCGCGATCCCCGCGATCGGTTGCGGCGCGAACAGGAAGAACGGCACCACCAGCTGGGTGACGTGGTTCCCGGCCACCTCGACCCGGTGCAGCGGCTTGGGCAGGTGATGGAAGTACCAGCTCAGCGGGCCGGGCATCGGCTGAGTCTCGTGGTGGTAGTACAGGCACGTCAGATCCCGCCAGCACCGGTCGCCGCGCATCTTGATCAGGCCCGCCCCGAACTCGAGCCGGAACAGCAGCCAGCGGAGCAGGATCAGGACGAGCAGTGGCGGGGCGGTGTCCGCGTTGCCGAGGAAGATCGCCAGGAATCCGGCCTCGAGCAGCAACGATTCCCAGCCGAACGAATACCAGACCTGACCGACGTTGACGATCGACAGGTACAGCAGCCACATCAGGAACCAGACGAGCATCGAGGCGATCAGCGGCAGCCGGTCCGTCACCCCGAGGGCCGTGGCGGCGGCCAGGACCGCGCCGAGCCCGGCGACCGCCGCGAAGAGACGGTCCGAGTAGCGCAGGTGGAACACGCTCGGGGCACGGCCGAACGACGTCGCGCTCAGGAAGCGGGGGATCGGCGTCAGACCGGTGCTTCCGAGCAGCGCCCGGAACTGGTTGAGCGCCACGAGGAACGCGACGAGGTAGACCAGGGCGAGCGCACGCGTGCACAGCAACCGTCCCAGCGAGTACCCCTCGGCGTCGTACCATTCCACGGCAGCTCACCTCGTCCCGGTGCGGACCTCTCGAGCATGGCACGGACTCCGCATTCCGGGAACGGGATCGTCGCGGCGGCGATTCAGCGCAGCGCCGGTGGACTGTCCAGATCCCGCGCCGTGTAGGTGTCGCACGCCGCGATCTGCCCCGTGGTGTACCCGGCGAGGAACCACTTCTGCCGCTGTTCGGACGAG
Source organism: Rhodococcus sp. NS-SX18 (assembly GCF_057367935.1). NCBI lineage: Bacteria > Bacillati > Actinomycetota > Actinomycetes > Mycobacteriales > Nocardiaceae > Rhodococcus > Rhodococcus sp. NS-SX18. The sequence goes on from NZ_CM170633.1 coordinate 2,487,568, forward strand.
CCGTGCGTCCAGCCCTCGGGGTTGACCCGGCCGCCGGCGGAGGCCTGGATCCGATCGTCGCCGACGGCGGAGGCCGCCGACAGTGCGTCGCGGATGTCCTGGTCGGTGAGCGGCTGCAGGAACGGCTCCCCGATGTTCGGATCCGGCTGCTTGTCGGCGTGGTACGCCCAGGCGCCTGCGTAGCAGTCGGCCTGCAACTCGGTCCGGACCGCCCCGGAGTCGGCGCCGCGCGGATCGGCCTGCGCGCGGCCGAGGTCCCCGAGCTGATTCTGCAGATGGTGGCCCACCTCGTGCGCGACGACGTATTCCTGCGCGAGCGGGCCCGCGTTGGCGCCGAACCGGGTGACCAGATCCTGGAAGAAGCTGGTGTCGAAGTACGCGGTTCGGTCGGCCGGGCAGTAGAACGGCCCGACGTCGCTCGTGGCGTTGCCGCAGCCCGTCGCGACCGCGCCGGAGAACAGCACGACGTCGGGCCGGACGTACTCGACGCCGGTCTGCGGCCCGAGCTGCTGTTCCCACACCGCGTCGAGGCTGCCGACGGTGAACTGGACGCGGCAGTCGACGCTCGCATTGGCGTCCGCACCCGTCTCGCAGCCCTCGAGGGTGCCCGAGCCGTACTGTCCGGCCTGCTCCGGGGCGCCGCTGCCGAGCAGGGAGCCGGGATCACCCCCGAACAGCAGTGCCAGGATCAGCACCACCAGGCCGCCGGCCCCACCACCGATCGCGATGCGCCCGCCGGGGCTGCCTCCGCCGCCGAGCCGAATTCGGCCGCCCTCCATCCGCGCGCCCTCGTTGAACGTCATCGCCGCCTTCGCTTCCTCGTCGCAGGGTGACCGACCGGTTCAGCTTGGCACGGCCGATCGGGTACGGGTGTCCTCGGCGGATACGTGCCTTTCGTAGGATTGCAGCGACGACGTCCCTCGCCAATGTTGTTTCGAAAGGAATTCCGTGCTGCGCACCCATCTCGCCGGCTCGTTGCGAGCCGAGCACGCCGAGCAGACCGTCACCCTCACCGGCTGGGTGGCCCGGCGCCGCGACCACGGCGGGGTGATCTTCATCGACCTGCGCGACGCGTCGGGCGTGTCGCAGGTCGTCTTCCGCGAGGGCGACGTCCTCGAGCAGGCCCACCGTCTGCGCGCCGAGTACTGCATCAAGGTCGTCGGAGCCGTCGAGGTCCGCCCGGAGGGCAACCAGAACTTCGACATCCCCACCGGTGCCGTCGAGGTGAACGCGACGCAGCTCGAGGTGCTCAACGAGGCCGCACCGCTGCCGTTCCAGCTCGACGACCAGGTCGGTGAGGAGGCCCGCCTCAAGTACCGCTACCTGGACCTGCGACGCGAGGGCCCGGGCAAGGCTATCCGGCTCCGCAGCAAGGTCAACGCCGCCGCGCGCGCCGTGCTGGCCCACCACAGCTTCGTGGAGGTCGAGACTCCGACGCTGACGCGCTCCACCCCCGAGGGCGCACGCGACTTCGTGGTGCCGGCACGGCTGCAGCCCGGCAGCTTCTACGCGCTGCCGCAGTCGCCGCAGCTGTTCAAGCAGCTGCTGATGGCCGGCGGCATCGAACGCTACTACCAGATCGCCCGCTGCTACCGGGACGAGGACTTCCGCGCCGACCGCCAGCCGGAGTTCACCCAGCTCGACATCGAGATGGCCTTCGTGGGCCAGGACGATGTGATCCTCCTCGCCGAGGAGATCCTGCACGCGCTGTGGCGTCTGATCGGTCACGAGCTGACCACACCGATTCCGCGGATGACCTACGCCGAGGCGATGCGCCGCTTCGGCTCGGACAAGCCCGACCTGCGTTTCGGCCTCGAGTTGGTCGAGTGCAAGGAGTTCTTCAAGGACACCACCTTCCGGGTGTTCCAGGCCGAGTACGTCGGTGCGGTCGTCATGCCCGGCGGTGCGAGCCAGCCGCGGCGCCAGCTCGACGCCTGGCAGGAGTGGGCCAAGCAGCGGGGTGCGAAGGGCCTGGCGTACGTGCTGGTCGGCGAGGACGGCGAACTGTCCGGACCGGTCGCGAAGAACCTCACCGACACCGAACGGGACGGTCTGGCTGCGCATGTCGGTGCCCAGCCGGGGGACTGCATCTTCTTCGCCGCCGGCCCCACCAAGCCCATGCGTGCGCTGCTCGGTGCCGCGCGCGGCGAGATCGCCCGCAAGCTCGATCTCATCGATCCCGACGACTGGAAGTTCGTGTGGGTCGTCGACGCCCCGCTGTTCGAGCCCGCCGCCGACGCCACCGCGTCCGGCGACGTGGCGCTCGGCACCTCCGCGTGGACTGCGGTGCACCACGCCTTCACCTCGCCGATGCCCGAGCACCTCGACACGTTCGACAGCGACCCCGGTTCGGCGCTCGCCTACGCGTACGACATCGTGTGCAACGGCCACGAGATCGGCGGCGGCTCGATCCGTATCCACCGCATGGACATCCAGCAGCGCGTGTTCAAGGTGATGGGGATCTCGGAGGAGGACGCGAACGAGAAGTTCGGCTTCCTGCTCGAGGCGTTCAAGTACGGCGCGCCGCCGCACGGCGGCATCGCCTTCGGCTGGGACCGCATCACCGCCCTGCTCGCCGGTGCGGATTCGATCCGCGAAGTCATCGCGTTCCCGAAGTCCGGCGGTGGCGTCGATCCGCTGACCGACGCCCCGGCGCCCATCACTGCCGAACAGCGCAAGGACTCGGGCATCGACTTCAAGCCGGAGCCGAAGCCGGCCGGGAAGTAAGAGGACGGGACAGCAGTCCCGGTGGCGCCGACCGGGGATCCCCAGGTGGCGTCACCGGGGCGCCGGCCGTCACCGAACCCGGTGCACCGGGGCGCGGGTCACGCGACCGACATCCGTTCGTGCTGCCCACGCACGTTTCGGTCAAGATGTGGTTCGTGCACGAACTGATCGTCGCCCGAACCGGGTAGATTGTCAGGCGATGACTGCAACTTTGGCGGAGCCCATGTCGGAAGTGGTGGAGGCGGCGGAAAAGCTGCTGACCCGGCGTACCGGCGCACCCGTGACCTTGGCCGATCCGGTGGATCTCGGCGGCAGCGGCCGCTCGGTGGTCCTGCGCGTGCGGGTCGCGGCGAACCCGTTCTCCCTGCCGCGCACCCTGGTGCTCAAGCAGGTGCCGCCGCGCACGAACCGGCGGGTGGGTTTCCGCGGCGCCGCCACCGACGACGAGGTCGCGTTCCTCCGGGAGGCGGTGTCGTACCAGTTCGCCACCGCCCTGGCCAAGGACGACCGGCCCGGCGCCGAACTGCTGGCGTACGACTTCGAATCCCGCCTGCTCGTGCTCAGCGATCTCGGCGACGCCACTCCGATCGCCACGCTGCTGCGCAGCGACGACACCGACACGGTCACCAACACCCTCATGGCGTTCGCCCAGGCCCTCGGCCGGATGCATGCCGCGACCGTCGGGCGCGAAGAGGACTTCGCCGCGCTGCTGCGCCGCGCCGAGGTGGCGCATTTCGCCGATGCGGTCGTCGAGCAGGCCACCGGCGCGCTGCGTGGGGTGCCCGACCGCTTCGCCGTCGAGTTCGGGCTCGAGGTGCCGCAGAGCGTGATCGACCGCGCCGAGCGGTCCGCGAAGCTGTTCACCGCCGGCCGGTTCCGGGCGTTCAGTTCTTCGGACCTGTGCCCGGACAACATCGTCGTCGGAGACGAGGGCGTGCAGTTCCTCGACTACGAATGGGGCGGCTTCCGCGACGCCACCCTCGACATCGCCTATGCCCTCACCTCCTTCCCGGCCTGCCTGTGCAAGGCACCGCTCACCCTCGAGCGGGCCCGCGCGATGGCCGACGCGTGGCGTGCCGAGGTGGTGGGCATGTGGCCCTCGCTCGGCTTCGACGAGGTGCTCGCCGAGCGGTTGCTCGACGCACAGCTCGCGTGGGTGTGGTTGAGCACCTACCTGTTCGTTCCCGAGGACCCTGCCCGTGTCGCTGCGGTGCGGGACCACCATCTGTCCGTGCCGTGGCCGGACGCGCTGCGCAGCCGCTGGTCGCTGCTCGCCGACTTCGCCGGCGACACCGGACACGACGACATCGCCGGGCATGCCCGGGACGTCCTCGACCGCCTCGAGCGGCGCGTCGGCGACTGACCGGGCCGCGCGCGGAGCGTCACGGCCCGGGGTGGTGCGTCACGGCGCGGTGCGCGCGCAGATCGCCTCGACGAACCGGCCCACCTCCGACTCCGGCAGATGCGTGGCCAGGTCGGCCTCGCTGATCATCCCGACCAGCCGATGCTCCTCGACCACCGGCAGCCTGCGGATCCGGTGTTCCTCCATCACCGTCAGGACCCGGCCGACGTCCGCGTCCGCATCGACCACGTAGGGCTTGCCGTGTGCGAGCGCACCGGCCGTCATCGAACGCGGGTCGCCGCCCGCCGCCACGCACTCGAGCACGATGTCACGGTCGGTGATGATGCCGTGGAGCCGATTGTCGTCGCCGCAGATCGGCAACGCGCCGATGTCCAGTTCCCGCATCCGCCGGGCCGCGGTCTCGAGGGTGTCGTGTTCACCGATGCAGACCGCGTCACGGTGCATGATGTCGCGTGCAGTGGTCATCACTGCCTCCTCCGTTGAAAACGGTTACTGCCCTTCCATTGTCACGCGCCGCGGCGGACGGTGGAAGGGGAGTGGACTTCGAATTCACCCGGCGAAGGCGTGCGTCGCCGCGCGGCCGTCCCAGCCGCCCGGCGGTTCGGCCAACCCGAACAGTGCCGCGACCGTGGGTGCGACGTCGAGGGTGCGCACAGGGTCGGAGACCGTCGAGCCCCGGCGGATGCTCGCGTGCCCGCCGGCGACGAAGAACGGGATATCGACGGTCGCGGCGTGCCCGTGATTGCCCGGAATCGGATTCGACAGTGGACTCGGATCGGAGAACCGCCACCCCGCGTCGCACAACGCCACCAGATCGCCTGCGGCCGCACCGAGACCCAGATCCGCTCCCGCGTACAACCCGGCCACGCCCGGGACGACGGCGGCCACCTCCCGCATCCGCGCCACCGCCTCCAGCCGGGCCGCCGGATCGCCGACCCAGTACAGCAGGTTCGCGCCACCGTTCTGTGCGGTGCGCACCGAGCCGGCGAGCAGCGGGTCGGCGCCGAGCACGTCGACGAGGCCGATCAACTGGTCCGGCGCCGACCAGTCCATCCCGTGGTCGGCCAGCACCATCAGCACCGAGCGTTCCCACCGCCCCGTCGCGCGCAGGAACTCGACGAACCGCGCCACCTGCTCGTCCGTCGAGCGCAGCGCCGCCGTCCGGGCGAGCCGCAGCGACGCGCCGAGCACGTCCAGGTGCCCGACGCGGTCCACGTCGCCGAGGTTGGTGAGCGTGAACCGCGGTGACCGCTCGTTCACCACGGAGATCAGCGCGTCGATCGTGAACCGGTCCGGGGCGTGCTCGGTGACCGGGAGCAGCGGCACCGGATCCCACGCCACCGACGCGCGGCCGCCGAACAATCCGTGCAGGTACCGCTTGGACAGCACGCTCGCCGTCGTCAACCCCAGTTCGCGGCGCAGCCGGTCGAGCACCGTGGCCGCGCGCAGGTCGGCCGGTCGATCCAGGTCCCGGGTGCGTCCGAGCACCGGGTCGAAGACCGAATTCGCGGGCACCCCGTTCCGGTGCGGCAGTACACCGGTCATCATCGCCGCATGGTTGGGGAGCGTCTCGGCGACCGGAATCGCCCGGGCCGCGCTGTACCGGGTTCCGGCGTCGGCGAGCGCCACGAGATGCGGCGTGAGACCCGGCACGAGTTCGTCCGGGCGCATCCCGTCGACGACGAGGACGTGCACGTCCGCGTCCGGGAGCAGCGCGGGCGCCGCCGCCCGCGCGGGAGCAGTACCGGTCAGGGCCACCCCGGCCAGCACGGCCGTGCCCGCGAGCATCGTGCGCCGGTCGATCGCCCCGGCGGACCGCGTCACGGCCGGTCCGCCCGGCGGTGCGCACCGGGATCGAGCGGGCCGGCCGGTCCGAGCCGCGGCGTGCCGGCCGCGACCCGTCGGCTCGTGCCGTACCGGACCCCGGTACCCGGGTCGGTCGGATCGAGGACGTAGAACCAGTCCATCTGCACCGCGTCGGCCGTCACGTCCAGGATTCCGAAACCGTGCGAATCCAGCTCCACGTACCCGATGTGGCGATTCGTCGCCTGCACCGCCGCCTCGATCGACGGCGAGACGGTGCGCGACGCGACGCCGAGCAACTCGTCGATGTTCGCCGAGGTCACCGAGGGCACCACCAGCTCCGTGGCCACGGTGCCTGCGCCCGGGTAGTTCGCGGCGTCGACAGGGATGTCGGCGGCCCACGACGAGTGGATGTCGCCGGTGAGGAACACCACGTCCCGGCCGGACGCACGAATCGCATCGAGCAGGCGTCGCCGGTCGGCGGGGTAGCCGTCCCACTGGTCGACGTTGAACGGCGCGCCCGCAGCCGGTATCCCCGCGACGGCGGTCAGTGCCGCCGTGGTCCGCTCGTCCAGCGGCGGCAGTAGCACGGGTGCGATCATCACCGGGTTCCCGACGAGCTGCCATCGCGTGCCCGAACTGCTGACGCCCGCGGTCAGCCACGCCATCTGCTCGGCGCCGGTGATGGTGCGTTCCGGGTCGTCGATGCGGCGCCCGTTCACCTGCTCGGATCGGTAGCTGCGCAGATCCAGCATCGACAACTCGGCCAGGTTCCCGAACTGCAACCGCCGGTACAACCGGGGCGCGTCGGCGGTGCCGCCCGGCCGGACGGGCTGCCACTCGAGGTACGCCTGCAGGGCCGCGGCCCGCCGGTCCGTCCAGAGCCCCTCGACGGCAGGATCGTGGTTCTCCGCGCCGCCGGACCAGGCGTCGTTGGCGCTCTCGTGGTCGTCCCACACCACGATCCACGGCACCAGCGCGTGCAACTGCTGCAAGTCGGGGTCGCTCTTGTACTGGCCGTGCCGGATCCGGTAGTCGGCCAGGATGACGATCTCGTGCCGGGGGTCGTGCGGGCGCACCACCCGGCGGCCGCCGGCGGCGTACTCGCCCGTGCCGTACTCGTACAGGTAGTCGCCGAGGTGCACGACGGCATCGAGGTCCGGGCGCGCCGCCAGGTGCCGGTAGACGCCGAAGAACCCGGCCTCCCAGTTCGAGCACGACACCACCGCGAACCGCAGACGGTCCGTATCGGTGTCCGGCCCCGGCGCGGTGCGGGTACGGCCGACGGGGGAGGACACGTCGCCGGCGGTGAAACGGTAGAAGTAGGCGGTGTCCGGTTCGAGGCCCGTCGCGTCGACCTTGACGGTGTGGTCGGACGCCGGGGACGTGGTCACGGACCCCGAGGCCACCACGTCGCGGAAATCGCCGTCGGTGGCGACCTCCCATCGGACCGCCGTCGCCGCGCCGAGGCCGGAACCCGGCACGGCGTCCGGGGCGGGCGTGACGCGGGTCCACAGGATCACCCGGTCGGGCAGCGGGTCGCCGGAGGCGACGGAGTGCGCGAACACGGCGTTCTGCGCCGAGGCGGGGGAGGCGGAGACGGCCGCCAGAGCCGCGGCACCGAGGACGGCGCCGCCCGCGCGCAGCGCGGTCCGTCGCGACACGACGCGAGATTGGGTCGGGGACACCGGATGATCAGACCAGCGTGCCCCGCGATGAGCAAGTACCACGGCCGAACGCCCCGATCGTTCACGATCGGTTCACGCCCCGTCGGCCCGGACCGCCGTCGGGACGGGACGGTAGCTTCGTGGGGTGAGCACCTTCTTCGGAGCGGAGGAACCCACCGGGCCGGACACCTTGTTCGAGGCCCCCCGCCCGACCGAACCCGAACCCGACCCCGCGCAACCGGCGGCGCGTCCGCCCCGCGGCGGCGGACCGAACGCACCGCTCGCCGCCCGCATGCGCCCGGCCGACCTGAGCGAAGTCGTCGGCCAGCAGCACCTGCTCGCCCCCGGCGCGCCGCTGCGCCGCCTCGTCGAGGGCTCCGGCGCCGCGTCCGTCGTGCTCTACGGCCCGCCCGGCACCGGAAAGACCACCCTGGCCTCCCTCATCTCCGGCGCCACCGGTCGACGCTTCGAGGCGCTGTCCGCGCTGTCGGCCGGCGTCAAGGACGTGCGCGCCGTGATCGACCTGGCCCGCCGCCGTCTCAGCGCCGGCGAGCAGACCGTGCTCTTCATCGACGAGGTGCACCGCTTCTCCAAGACCCAGCAGGACGCGCTGCTCGCCGCGGTGGAGAACCGGATCGTGCTGCTCGTGGCCGCCACCACCGAGAATCCGTCGTTCTCCGTCGTCGCCCCGCTGCTGTCCCGTTCCCTGGTGCTGCAGCTGCAGCCGCTGGGTCCCGACGACATCCGGGCCCTGCTCGAGCGGGCCCGGACCGACGAACGCGGCCTCGACGGCAGCGTGCAGATCACCGACGACGCGCTCGAGCACCTGGTGCGGCTCGCCGGCGGCGACGCACGGCGTGCGCTCACCGCCCTCGAGGCGGCCGCCGAGACCGCCCTCGACCGCGGCGGTACGGGCGCGACGATCGACCTGCCGACCGTCGAGGCGAGCATCGACAAGGCCGCGGTGCGCTACGACCGCGACGGCGACCAGCACTACGACGTCGCGAGCGCGTTCATCAAGTCGCTGCGCGGCTCCGATGTCGACGCCGCGCTGCACTACCTCGCGCGGATGATCGTCGCGGGGGAGGACCCGCGGTTCATCGCGCGCCGGCTGATGATCCAGGCCAGCGAGGAGGTCGGCATGGCCGATCCGACCGCGCTGCAGGCGGCGACGGCGGCTGCGCAGGTCGTGCAGCTCGTCGGCATGCCCGAGGCCCAGCTCGCCCTGGCGCAGGCCACCATCCACATCGCCACCGCACCCAAGTCGGGTGCGGTCACCGCCGCACTCGGCGCCGCGATCGCCGACGTCAAGGCCGGCCGGTCCGGGTCGGTGCCGACGCATCTGCGCGACGGCCACTACGCCGGCGCCCAGAAGCTCGGCAACGCCGTCGGCTACCGCTACCCGCACGACCACCCCGACGGCGTGCTGGCGCAGCAGTACGCGCCCGACGAACTCGTCGGCGTCGACTACTACACCCCGACCGGCCACGGAGCCGAGCGGGAGCTGGCACAGCGGGTGCCGAAACTGCGACGGATCGTGCGCGGCACGCGGTAGGGCGTCCCTTCCGCGCAGGTCGCAGGGTCGCGCACCGCAGGCGCCGAGCGGATGTGCCATACCCCTCGGGCCACGAAAGGGAGCGATACAGTCGCTCGCCCCCGGCAGTGGGTCGGAGCGGGGCGGGTGGTGAGAACGGCCGCTGCGGCCCGCGCGATAAGCTGAACGATGGCCGATTCGCCGTGCCCGCGGGTTCGGCAGCCCACACCGTCAGACAAAGAGGACCATCGACGTGCAGACCCACGAGATCCGCAGGCGCTTTCTCGACCACTTCGTGAAGGCGGGCCACACCGAGGTGCCCAGCGCGTCGCTGATCCTGGCCGATCCGAACCTGCTGTTCGTCAACGCCGGCATGGTCCCGTTCGTGCCCTATTTCCTCGGCCAGCAGACCCCGCCGTTCAGCACCGCGACCTCGGTGCAGAAGTGTGTGCGCACCCTCGACATCGAGGAGGTGGGCATCACCACCCGGCACAACACGTTCTTCCAGATGGCCGGCAACTTCTCGTTCGGCGACTACTTCAAGGAAGAGGCGATCGGGCACGCGTGGTCGTTGCTGACCGGCTCCGTCGACGACGGCGGCTACGGCATCGATCCCGAGAAGCTCTGGGCGACCGTGTATCTGGACGACGACGAGGCGTACTCGATCTGGCACGACAAGATCGGCGTCCCCGCCGAGCGCATCCAGCGCCGCGGCATGAAGGACAACTACTGGTCGATGGGCATCCCCGGTCCCTGCGGCCCCTGCTCGGAGATCTTCTACGACCGCGGCCCCGAATACGGCGCCCCGGGTGGCCCCGAGGCCGACGAGGACCGCTACATCGAGATCTGGAACCTCGTGTTCATGCAGAACGAGCGCGGCGAGGGCGGAGCCAAGGAGGGCTACCCGATCCTCGGGCCGCTGCCGAAGAAGAACATCGACACCGGCATGGGTGTCGAGCGAGTCGCGTTCCTGCTCCAGGGCGTCGAGAACGTCTACGAGACCGACCTGCTGCGCCCGGTCATCGACAAGGCCGCCGAGCTCACCGGCAGCGTCTACGGCGCCGACCACGCCTCGGACGTGCGCTTCCGGGTCATCGCCGACCACGCCCGCACCGCCGCGATGCTCATCGTCGACGGCGTCAACCCCGGCAACGACGGTCGCGGCTACGTCCTGCGCCGCCTGCTGCGCCGGATCGTGCGCTCCGCGCGTCTGCTCGGCGCCGACACGCCGACGATGGCCGAGTTCATGGCCGTCGTGCGCGACACCATGAGCCCGTCCTATCCGGAGCTGGCGACGGACTACTCGCGCATCGAGACCGTCGCCGTCGGTGAGGAGACCGCATTCCTCAAGACCCTGGGCACCGGCAGCAAGCTGTTCGAGGGCGCGGTCGAGTCGGCGAAGGCCCAGGGCAGGTCCGTTCTCGGCGGCACCGAAGCCTTCACCCTGCACGACACCTACGGGTTCCCCATCGACCTGACGCTGGAGATGGCCTCCGAGGCCGGCCTGACCGTCGACGAGGACGGCTTCCGTTCCCTCATGGCCGAGCAGCGTCAGCGCGCCAAGGACGACGCCCGTGCCCGCAAGCACGCCCACGCCGACCTGACCGTCTACAAGGAACTGCTCGACCGCGGCCCCACCGAGTTCACCGGCTTCACCGAACTGGTGACCGAGGCGACGGTGCTGGCCGTCATCACCGGCGGGGAACGGTTGCACGCGGCGCAGGCCGGCCAGAACGTCGAGCTGATCCTCGACCGCAGCCCCCTCTACGCCGAGGCCGGCGGTCAGATCGCCGACGTCGGCACCATCACCGCCGGCGGTCTGCGCATCAAGGTCGACGACGTCCAGAAGGTCGCCAAGCAGCTGTGGGTGCACAAGGTGACCGTGCTCGAGGGTCAGGTCACCGAGGGCGACGCCGTCCTCGTGCAGGTCGACCCGTCCTGGCGCAAGGGCGCTACGCAGGGCCACTCGGGCACCCACCTGGTCCACGCCGCGCTGCGCGAAGTCCTCGGCCCCAACGCCGTGCAGGCCGGCTCGCTGAACAAGCCGGGCTACCTGCGGTTCGACTTCTCCTGGCCCGGAGCGCTCAGCGAGCAGCAGAAGGCCGACATCGAGGCTGTCACCAACGAGGCCGTCGCGGCGAACTACCCGGTCAACACCTTCGTCACGGACCTGGACAAGGCCAAGAAGATGGGTGCGATGGCGCTCTTCGGCGAGAACTACGGCGACGAGGTCCGCGTCGTGGAGATCGGCGGCCCGTTCTCGATGGAGCTGTGCGGCGGCACGCACGTCGAGCACTCCTCCCACGTCGGCACCGTCACCCTGCTCGGCGAGCAGTCCGTCGGCTCGGGCGTGCGCCGCGTCGAGGCATACGTCGGCCTGGACTCGTACCGGCACCTGGCCAAGGAGCGGGCCCTGCTCGCCGGTCTGTCCTCGACCCTGAAGGTGCCCTCCGAGGAGGTGCCCGCGCGCGTCGAATCCCTGGTCGAGCGGTTGAAGGCGGCCGAGAAGGAACTCGAACGCACCCGCGCCGCCGCGGTGCTCGCTTCGGCCGGCACGTTCGCCGAGAAGGCGGAACGCACCGGCGATCTGCTCGTCGTCGCCGAGGCGGCCCCCGAGGGCGTGGCCGGCAACGACCTGCGCAGCCTCGCCTCCGACGTCCGCGGCCGGCTCGGCAGCGAGCCCGCCGTGGTGCTGCTCCTCGGTTCGGCCGACGGCAAGGTGCCGTTCGTCGTCGCCACCACCAAGGCCGCCCAGGCCAAGGGCATCAAGGCCGGCGACCTGGTCTCGAGCTTCGGGCCGGTCATCGGTGGCCGCGGCGGTGGTAAGCCCGACATGGCACAGGGATCCGGATCCGACCCCGCCGGTATCCCCGCGGCGTTGACCGCGTTCCGCGCCCGGCTCAGCGAGCTGGCCGGCTGATCGTGGCCGACTTCGCCGGTCCCGACCGCCCGGGTGTCGACGACCCCGGCCGCGGCCGCCGCATCGGCATCGACGTCGGAAGTGTCCGGATCGGCGTGGCCTCGTCCGATCCCGACGGGATCCTGGCCACCCCGGTCGAGACCGTGCCGCGCTCGAAGGAACGCGGGCCCGACGCGCCGGATATCCGGCGCATTGTGGACATCGTCACGGAGTACGAGGCCGTGGAGGTTATCGTCGGTCTGCCGCAGACCCTGCGCGGGGAGCCCGGCAAGGCCGCGAAACTGGCCCGTGACTTCGCGGGACGGCTGCGCCGGCGGATGACCGGGATTCCTGTGCGAATGGCCGACGAAAGATTCACGACGGTCACTGCGGCGCGGGCCCTCCGCGAGAGCGGAGTCAGTGCGCGCGGTGCGCGGCCGGTGATCGACCAGGCCGCCGCCGTCGCCATCTTGCAGGGTTGGTTGGACGAGCGGAGTGCAGTGGTGAACGTGGCCGAGGACGGCAAGCCGGAGAACGGACGATGAGCCGGCACGGGAGGCCGGACGACGAGTCCACCGGGGCGGACCACGCCTCCGGGGACCGTCCCGGGTTCGGGCCCGCCCAGCAGGACGAGTGGTACCGGCCGCGGCACGGGACCGACGCTTCGCCGCCGCCCGCCGCCGGGGGCGGCCACCGCTACGAGCCTCCGACCCCTCCGGCCGGCGGGCACCCCTTCGACGACGCCCCCACCACCGAGCACGTCTACCGGCTCGACGAGTACGACCCCGGCACCCCGTCGCAGCCCGAGCTCCGCCCCTACGGCGGACACCCCGCCGACCACCCGGGTGCCGAAACCGAGGTCTTCGAGGCTCAGACCTACGAGCCCCAGGGCTACGGGCCCAGCGACTACGATCCCCGCGACCGCGACGGATACGACCCTGCACCGGGCACCTACCGACACGACGACCACGAGCAGCCGCCCACCTACGACGAGTCGGGCTACGACCAGTTCGGGTACGCCGCAGTCGACGACGATCCGCGCGGCTACCCCGAGGCGTCCGCAACGGGACAGGACTGGACCGACTCCGCCGATCGCGCCGCCCCCGAACCTGTCGGGATGTCCCCGGCCCGCCGGGCCCACGCCCGCTCGGCCCGGGCCCGCCGCACACGCGGCCGGATCGTCGGCGTGCTCGCCGTCGCGGCCGTGCTGGTTCTGCTCCTCGGCGGCGGATTCTTTGCCTACCAGAAGTTCACCGGCCCCGACCTGCCACCCGACTACACCGGTGCGGGCGGCCCCGCCGTCGTCGTGCAGGTGCACCCGGGTGACACCGCCGAGCAGATCGGCGCCGCCTTCAAGGAAGCGGACATCGTCGCCAGCTCCGACGCCTTCTACAATGCCGCCGTCCAGAACCCCGGGATGAACTCGCTGCAGCCGGGCTTCTACTCGATTGCCAGCCGGCTTCCCGCCCGCGAGGCCGTCGCCGCCCTGGTCGACCCCGCGAACCGGGTGGGGGCGCTGGTGATCTCCGAGGGCCGGCAGTTGCACGACATCCGCGACGTCAACACCGGCGCGGTACGCAAGGGGATCTACACCCTCATCGCGGAGGCCAGCTGCCTCGAACGCGACGGGCAGCGCACGTGTCTGACTTACGAGGAACTCGACGCCGCGGGTGCGAGCACCGACCTCGCCGCGCTCGGTGTGCCGGAATGGGCGCGGGCCGCCGTCGCGAACGTGCCCGATCGCACTCGGCAGCTCGAGGGACTCATCGCGGCCGGCCGCTGGGACTTCGATCCCACTGCCGGGGCCGCGGACATACTCCGGTACCTCGTCTCCACCAGCGCCGAGCGCTACGACGAGACGGGCATCACCCAGGCCGCGGCCAAGGTGGGGCTGACGCCGTACGAGATGCTCGTCTCGGCGTCCCTCGTGGAACGCGAGGCGCTGCCGGACGACTTCGCGAAGGTCGCCCGGGTGATCCTCAATCGTCTGAAGATCGGTCAGCCGTTGCAGTTCGACTCGACGGTCAACTACGCCCTCGACGAAACCGAGCTGGCGACCACCGATGCCGATCGGGCGCAGGTCACCCCCTGGAACACGTACGCGAGCCCGGGACTGCCCGCCACCCCGATCTCGTCGCCGAGCATCGAGGCGCTGCAGGCCGTGGAGAACCCGGAGGCGGGGAACTGGACGTACTTCGTGACCATCGACGCTCAGGGCACGACCCTGTTCGCCGACAACTACGACGAACACCTGACGAATACGCAGCAGGCGCTGGACAGCGGAATCCTCGACAGTGGCAGATGACGACAGTGGCAGATGACATCGTGACCGGCGCCCGCAAGGCCGCGGTCCTCGGCAGCCCCATCGCGCATTCGAAGTCCCCGTTGCTGCACCTGGCTGCCTACCGGGCGCTGGGTCTGACGGACTGGACCTACGAGCGCATCGAATGCACGGGCGAGCAGTTGCCGGCCCTCGTGTCGGGATTCGGGCCCGAGTGGGTCGGGGTGTCGGTGACGATGCCCGGCAAATTCGCGGCCCTCGAGTTCGCGACCGAGCGCACCGACCGGGCCGTGCTGATCGGCTCGGCGAACACCCTGGTGCGGACCGCGGACGGCTGGCGGGCCGACTGTACCGACGTCGACGGCGTCACCGGCGCGCTGCGCGCCGCCGGCGTCGGGGACCTGGCCGGCGCTTCGGCGGTGGTGGTCGGGGCCGGGGGGACCGCGCGGCCGGCCCTGGTGGGGCTCGCCGAGCTCGGGGTCACCTCGGTGACCGTCGTCGCCCGCAACGAGGTCCGGGCCGCCGAGACGTTCGACTGCGCCGAGGCGGTGGGTATGAAGCCGCGTTGGTTGCCGTTCGGCGCCCCGGAACTCGCGGACGTGTGTGCGAGCGCGGGTGCGCTCGTGAGCACCGTGCCGGCGGCCGCGGCGGCGCCCTACGCGCAGCAATTCGGCCGCGCACCGTTCGTCCTCGACGCGATCTACGACCCGTGGCCCACCCCGCTCGCCGAGGCCGCCACGGCGCACGGATCCGTCGTGGTGGGCGGCCTGCAGATGCTGCTGCATCAGGCATTCGGCCAGGTCGAGCAGTTCACCGGTCGACCCGCACCGAAGGCGGAGATGGCCGCGGCCCTCGCCGGTTGACGACGCGGCGGGTTCGGCTCCGGCCCGCACCGGCGACGGTCGTCGCATCCGGGGTGATCGATGGAGCGGGGTCGATGCAGTACTGAGGAACGACTGCATCGACGCCACCCGCGCGACGCCGCGGATCGTGCGACGGGACGGATCGCCGTCGCACGACCCGGTGCCGGGCGCGGTCAGTAGTAGTCGGCCCGGGGGTTCCACGTCGAGATCGCCCAGATGACCACGACGTCCAAGGCGATGATCAGGATCGACCACCACGGGTAGTACGGCAACCACAGGAAATTCGCCAGAATGGACAGCGCGGCGATGATGATGGCCGCCACCCGTGCCCACGTCGCGCCGGTGATCAGCGCGATGCCGACGACGACGATCACGACACCCATGACGATGTGGATCCATCCCCAGGTCGTGAGATCGAACTTGAAGGTGTACTCCTGGCCCTGGACGATCACTTCGTCCTCGGCGACCGCCGCAATCCCCTGGAAGAACTGCAGGACTCCGATCGTGGCCATGATGACCGCGGCTCCGATCGACGTCCCCGCCGCGACGGCCTGTTTCGTGGACATGGGTTCCGGTTCGACATGCACGTTGTGTGACACGGTCGTCTCCCTCTCCGAATGGATCTGACGGGTCGAGTGTGCGCCGGGTTGCACAGGTCCAGCAGGGACTTTCGTCCCATTCTCGGTATCGGCGCGGTCACGCACCCCTCGCGCTCCTCCTTTCGGCGACGAGGCGGGAGCGATCCGGTTGCCTGCCCGAAAACGGCCTGCCCGAAAACCGGATGCGTGCAGACGTGTGCGAGCTATCGTCGAACATGCGGTGGACTGGTTCTCCGTTTCCCGGTCGGCGTCGCCATCTCGCGGGCGTGGCGCCGTGAAACCTCCCGAACTGCTGCCGAAGACCGATCCCGTCGCTGAAACGAGGCCTCCGGTGACCGATACCGACATCGACGAAATGGGTCCGGTGGACTATCTCGTCATCGAGTTCCCCGCCGACCGTCCGCCCGACGGGTCGGCGCTGCCCCTGCTGCGCGATCTCGTCGAGCGCGGCATCGTGCGAGTGCTGGACCTGGCGTTCGTCCGGAAGGATCCGGACGGCTCCGTTGCCGGGATCGACATCGCCGACGTCGGGCTCGAGGGCGAGGTCGATGTCACGCTGTTCGCGGAGGCCGCCTCCGGTCTGCTCGACGACACCGACTTCGCCGAAGCCGGCGCAGCACTCGAGCCGGGTTGTTCGGCGGCGGTGCTCGTGTACGAGAACACGTGGGCAGCGCCATTTGCTCGCGCTCTGCGCCGCAACGGCGCCCAGCTCGTCGCGTCGGGCCGGATTCCCGTGCAGAGTATCCTGTCGTCCCTGGATCGGATCGAGTCCGAAAGCTGAGAACAGCCAGAGGGATTCGGCTAAGTCGATCCTTCGAGTATGCAGAGGAGTGCGTCATGCCCGGACTGCTGCGGGGCGTCGCCCGAACGGCCGTGGTGGCGGGAACCGCCACCGCCGTCTCCAACCGTGTATCCCGGCGACAGGGTCAGCGCTGGGCGGGGCAGGAGCAAGCGCAATACGAACGCTACGAGCAGTATCCGCCTGAACCCGCACCGCCGCCGGCCGCCCCGGCCGGCCAGGGAGGGACGGACCGGATCGCCGCATTGAAGGACCTCGCCGAGCTGAAGGCGCAGGGCGTGCTCACCGAGGCCGAGTTCGAAGCCGAGAAGGCCCGAATCCTGGCTTCCTGACCAGCCGACGGCACGCCCGACCGCGGTGAATCATCCTGCGGGCGGGCGTGTCCCGGCGCCTTCGGGCCCCACATGCTCGAAGTCTCGGTCATCCGCTTCCCGAGTCGTACGTGCGGCCGGATCGTAGGTGCGCGATCGTGATTCGCTGTCAGCGGTGATGGACACGCTGCGGTGCCACTGCGGCCGCGACGGGGATGGGGGCCGTCGGCGCCGAACGTCGGCGTCGCCGTAGTACCTTCTCGCCTTCGATGACGACCGGAACGAGGAGCGACCAACCCACGCAGGCGAGCCACTGGCCGCCGGTCAGTGAGGTGGTCATCAGCAGATCCTGGAGGAAGCCGGCCTCGACGGCGAACACTGTGACGACGACGGGGATGGACAGGATTCCGAGCGCCCTCAGGACCGGAGCGGTCATCCCCGAGTCCGGGTCTCGGCGCAGGGCGAGTCCGCTCAGGATGGAACCGAACGACAAGACCACGAATGCGGTCGTCATCGGGACGTTGGCCGCGGTGGGGCTCATCTCGCCGGGAGCGAGGAGCATCGCAGCGAGGGTGACGGCGAACTGCAGGATGCCATATGCCAGCCACTGCAGTAGCGCCGTGCGGTTCGCGATCGGCACCCCGGGGTCGCGGGGCGTCTTGGTCATCAGGTTCGGCGGTGGCGGGTCGAGCATGATGACCGCAACCGGAAAGAGGGTGATGAAGAAGTGCTGGAACAGCACCATCAGCGGCGTGAGCGCGACGCCGTCGTTGATGTCGAAGATGCTCGCGACGAGGAACAGCAGGACGAGTGAGAACAGCTTGGACATCTGGTAGCGGATGTAGGACACGATCTTGTCGTAGATGCTGCGGCCCAACCTGATCGCGGTGATCAACGTCCCGAAGTTGTCGTCCGTGAGCACCATCTTGCCGGCCTGCTTGGTGACCTCGCTGCCCGAGCCCATGGCCACCCCGATGTCGGCCTTCTTCAGGGCCGCGGCGTCGTTGACGGCATCGCCGGTCATGGCCACTACCGCGCCGCTCCGCTGCATGAGGTCGGCCAGCCGCAGCTTGTCCTGCGGAGTGACGCGGCCGAAGACGTGCAGGTTCGGCAACGCTGCCGTCAGTTCCTCGTCCGACATGGCGTGCAGTTCGGCCCCGCCGATCGCGCCCGGCCCGAGACCGAGTTCGGCACCGATCGCCGACGCTGTGATCGCGTGGTCGCCGGTGATCATGCGGACCTCGATGCCGGCCGCTCGCGCGGTGCGGACCGAGTCGACGGCCTCCGGGCGAAGCGGATCGATGATGCCGACCATCCCGACGAAGATGAGCTCACCGACGAACGACATCGGGTCGGCCTGCACCGCCTCTTCCCGACCGTCGAGCAGGCGGACCGCGAACGCCAGCACGCGCAACCCCTGCTCCGAGAGAGTTCGGTTGGCCGCGGCCAGGTCGTCGCGGACCTCCTCGATCGGTACCTCCCGACGGCCCGGCTGGTAGGCGCTGGTGCAGCGGGCGAGGACGACATCGGGTCCACCCTTGACGAGTTCCACGAATCGGGTGGTGCCGTCGACCGGTAGGTGGTGGAACGTCGCCATGAACTTGTAAGCGGAGTCGAACGGCACCTCCGCGACCCGCGGATACGTCCGCCGGGTCAGCGGAGCGTCGATCCCGATCTTCGCGGCGAGCACCACGAGCGCGGCCTCGGTGGGATCGCCGACGATGTCGCCGGTGTCGGAGACGGTGGCGTCGCTGTCCAGGCACAGGCCGTACGCGAGCAGGGTGAAGTCCGGAACCTCCAGGCCCGCAGCCTGGGCAATCCTCCCCGTCTTGTCGTAGCCCTCGCCGTCCACGGTGTACCAGCGGCCGTGGAAGTACAGGGACCGGACGGTCATCTGGTTCATGGTCAAGGTGCCGGTCTTGTCCGAGTTGATCGCGCTGGTGGCACCGAGTGTCTCGACGTCGGTGAGGTTCTTCACGACGGCCTTGGCGTCCGCCAGCTGACGGGCTCCGAAGGCGAGCATGGCCTGAACGAACGTGGGCAGACCGGTGGGGATGGCGGACACCCCCATGGAGATGCCCAGCAGCAACAGCGTCGCCAGTTCCTGCCCCCGAACCAACCCGATGATCACGATGATCGCGACCGCAGCCCACGCAATGATCCCGAGAATCTTGGTCAGCGAGTCCAGCTCGCGCTGAAGGGGCGACTTGCTCGGTGCGACGGCGGACAGCATCGACGCGATCCGGCCCATCTCCGTGTGCATGCCGGTTTCCGTGACGATCATCGTGGCGGTGCCCCGGGTGACCGACGTGTTCTGGAAGACCATGTTGCTGCGGTCGCCGAGGGCGACATCGGCGGTGTCGAGCGTGTGTGGGTCCTTCGGGACGGGGGTGCTTTCACCCGTCAGCGCCGCCTCCTGCGTCTCGAGGGTGGCCGTCGTGAGCAGCCGGCCGTCGGCGGGCACGATGTCGCCCGCCTCCACTTGCACGATGTCGCCCGGGACGAGGTCGGTGGCGGCGAGCTGAACCAGGATGCCGTCACGGATCACGCGCGTCTGCGGCGTCTGCATCCTCGCGAGCGCATCGACGCTGGCACGAGCCTTCAGTTCCTGTTGCGTGCCCAGCACGATGTTGAGTCCGACGAGCACCACGACCACGATCGCCGTCGGTACCTCACCGATGACGATGCTGACGACGGCGACCGCGACCAGCATCAGGTTCATCGGATCTTCGAGCTGCCGAAGCGCGATCGCCCACATCGACGGTCCGGGCTCGGAGGCGATCTCGTTGAGGCCGTACCGGCGGCGGCGGGCACCGGCTTCTCCCGCGGTCAACCCCGAGTGCCGATCCGAGTTCAGCGCCGCGACGACGGTATCCGACTCCTGAACGTGCCAGGTGTTCCGCTCGGCCTGCACTTCGCCGGTGTCGGTGGGACGCCCCTGATCCGGGGGACGTGCGGTGAGGGCCATGATCGCTTCTCCTCGCCGGAGACGACTCGTCGGAGACGACTTTTCAGAAGGGCGTGGGTATCCAGTGCAATTGCTGCCTGGGCGTCCGGTATCCGTGCGGACCCCGACGCTCCGGCAGGGTGATGTCGCGGTGTTCGAGCGGTTCGTAGGGAATCTGGCTCAGCAGGTGGCTGACGACATTGAGCCGGCCGCGCTTCTTGTCGTCGTTGTCGGCGACATACCAGGGTGCCCAGCCGGTGTCGGTATAGCGGAACATCTCGTCGCGTGCCCGCGAATAGTCGTACCACCGGCTGTACGACTGTAGATCGAGGTCCGAGAGTTTCCAGATCCTGCGCGGGTCGTCGATCCGGCGTTGCAGCCGCACCGTCTGCTGTTCCTGACTCACCTCGAGCCAGTACTTGAGCAGAACGATGCCCGAGTCGACGATCGCCCGTTCGACCGCGGGCGTCATCTCGAGAAAGTGCCGCGCTTCCTCTTCGGTACAGAACCCCATCACGCGCTCGACTCCCGCGCGGTTGTACCAACTGCGGTCGAAGATCACCACTTCACCACCGGCCGGAAGGTGCGGAAGGTACCGCTGCACGTACATCTGGCTCTTCTCGCGCTCGGTCGGCGCGGGCAGGGCGACCACGCGGAACACACGCGGGCTGACGCGTTCGGTGATCGCCTTGATGACGCCGCCCTTTCCGGCGGTGTCGCGGCCCTCGAACAGAATGCAGACTTTCGCGCCCGAGGATCTGACCCATTCCTGCATGGCGACGAGTTCACCCTGGAGCGGTTTGAGACGTCGTAGATACTCCTTGTTCTTCATCGGTTTCTTCGCCGGCGTTCCCGGTTCCGCGGCAGGCGAACGGAGCTCCCCGGCTTCGGCAACGCGCTTCCGGCCGTGGCCGCCCTTCGGTGCCTTCTTCCGGGCGGACTTGGAACCCATGACCGACTCTCCCGACGTGTGGACTGGAGGCGAGGGGCCTCATCGAACGGCCGGCACTTCCGGAGCGATCGCCGGAAGGTGCATGGAAGCGATTTTCCATCAGTGCCGAGAAATCCGCCGGATTTCGACCATTTCGCCGGCTCGATCGGGGCGACGCAACGGCGGTGGACGCTCGAAATTGCCACCTTGGGTTCTTCGAATGCCCCAGAATGTCACTGGCCACGTTGTGCACGAGTCAGTGCATCTCTTTGTCGAGCGGAAGGGCTCGCCATGCCGGACAGTCTCGACTCTCCGCGCCCGTCCTCGACCCTGCGGCGGATGCTCGTGCCGCTCGCTCTGGCACAGTTCATCTGCAGCTTCGCCGGGTCGAACATGAACGTGATGATCAACGACATCAGTGCGGATCTCGGGACGACCGTGCAGGGTGTGCAGACCGCGATCACCGTGTTCCTGCTGGTGATGGCCGCGTTCATGATCCCCGGAGGCAAGCTGACCGACCGGTGGGGGCGTAAGCGGTGCTTTGTGCTCGGTCTCGTTCTGTACGGCATCGGAGCATTGATCAGCGCGGTCTCGCCCAACCTCGGGGTACTGATCATCGGCAACTCGATCCTCGAAGGGGTGGGCACCGCGCTGCTGATTCCGCCGGTGTACATCCTCACCACGATGCTCTTCAGTGATCTGACCTCTCGAGCGCGGGCATTCGGTGTCATCACCGGGATGGGCGGCATCGGAGCGGCAGCAGGTCCGCTGATCGGTGGTGTCATCACCACCGGCATCGACTGGCGCGCGGCCTTCGTGTTCCAGGCGCTGATCATCGGAGTCATCCTCGTGCTCAGCCGGGGGATCGTGGACCCGGTCCCTCCCGATCCGGCGCGACCGTTCGACGCCGTAGGCGCCCTCCTTTCCGCCGCCGGTCTGGTCTGCCTCGTGATGGGGATCCTGCAGGCCGACACCGATGTCGTTCTGATGGCGATCCTGGTCGTGGTAGGAGCGCTGTTCATCATGGGGTTCCTGCTGTACGTGCGGGCTCGTGAACGGGCAGGCAAGGAGCCACTGCTGTCGCTGTCACTGTTCCGCAACCGCACCTCGAACCTCGCGCTGGTGACGCAGAACATCCAGTGGCTGCTGCTGATGGGGATCGCGTTCGTCGTTTCCGCGTTCCTGCAGGTCGTCCGGGGATACAACGCGATCGAGACCGGCGTGATCTTCACCGCGGCCACCGCCGGCATCCTCGGTGCCTCGCTCGTGGCGGAGCGACTGACAGCGAAGTACCCGCAGCGCACGCTGATCACAGCCGGGTTCGTCACCACTCTCGCGGGTGTCGGTGTCCTTCTCCTGCTCGTGCGGGCTTGGACGAGTGCATGGGCGTTCACGCCAGGGCTGCTGCTCATCGGCATCGGACTCGGGACGATGCTGACGCCGTCGGTCAACGTGGTGCAGTCCGCATTCGCGGAGGAGCGTCAAGGCGAGATCTCGGGGTTGTCGCGGTGCGTCTCCAATCTCGGATCGTCGCTGGGTACGGCTGTGGCGGGTACCGTCCTGGTCGCCGGGTTGACATCGCCCGACCGCGCGTACGCGCTGGCCATGACAGTGCTGGCCGTCCTCGGTCTGATCGGGTTGGTGGCGGCACTGCGTCTCCCCGGGACACCTGATCGAACTCCGGCACCACGTTGACGGTTTCGGGGGCTTTGCGTATATGGGCGGCGTACGATATGTACGGTCGTCCCGCAAAAGGGGCTACATGGATGCGAGATGAGCATGCCGGGTGCTGGTGCCGACGCTGTCACGGTCGATCGGCTTACCACCGATTTCGGTGGCGATGTACCACCCGCGGTCCTCGAGGCCGCGGTGATGGTGGTGGACGTCGGTAATCGAGCGGGGTTCCGGAGTCGGATCTGCCGGAACCCGGGGGACGGTTCCTCCGTCGGGGTTCGCTGAACCGTCGGGGTCCGCTCAACTCGGTCGAGTCGCGGACGACGGCGGTACCGTAGCGCGCCGGGATCGCCGTAGCAGGATCCGAGAATTTCATTCCGGCCGGATTCGAGTTGATCACCTTGCCGGTCCGATCGAGGAGGCTGACCTGATGGATTCCTTCTGGGATTACGTGTGGTACACGGTCGTCGTATTCGCCTTCGTGGCGTATCTGATCGTGCTGTTCCAGATTCTCGTCGACCTGTTCCGCGATCACACCGTATCCGGCTTCGCCAAGGCGGTGTGGGTGGTCGTGCTGGTGCTCTTCCCGTACATCAGCGCACTGGTCTACCTGATCGTCCGAGGCCGGGGGATGGCGCTACGGGCGCAGCAGGCACAGGCGGAAGCCAAGCAGGCCACCGACGAGTACATCCGGAACGTCGCGGCCGGCAAGTCCCCGGCCGAGCAGATCGCCGACGCCAAGGCGCTACTCGACTCGGGTGCGATCACGGCCGCCGAGTTCGAGCACCTCAAAGCTCAGGCGCTGGGACGGGGTACCGCTGGTCGTGACGGCGTCCCCGTCGGCTGAGTCGCGAGCGGGACCGGAAGTCCGGTGCGATCGTCCTTTCATCATGTCGGTGAGGGCAGGTGGCCGGCAGTCGAATTCGTGATCGGGTCCGTTGCGGCAGAAGTAGATTCCAACTCTCGGGGACGGATCCGGCGGAGTCGGCCGGTGCACGCGGAAGGAGTGCGACATGGTCTACAGTGCCCTCAACCCGAGGAGCGATGTCCGTCCCGCGTCGGCGCGGTCGGCTCCGCAGCCGGCCACCAGCGACCTGAGGCGGGTCCGCACCCGGGACGTGCCCCCACCGGGCGGGGACGAAGCCGTGCAGCTCGAGCTGATCGTCACTCGCCTCGCCGTGCGCTTTCCGTCGATGTCGCGCGGCGACATCGAGGTCGTGGTGCGGACCGTCGAGAAGCGGTTCGCCGACGCGAAGGTCCGGGACTTCCTGTCCCTGTTGATCGAGAAGGCAGCCCGCCGCGAGATCGATGAGGGCACAGCGTCGTCTCGGATCGAACTCGCGTAGGCGGACGGCGATGACAGCGCACGGACCCAGGGTGGAGGACGAACCGGCGGCGAGCACGCCCGGGAAGCAGAACAGCGGAGTCCGTGCTGCCGGCACCGAGCCCCAGGACGCGCCGAGTGCGGACGACACGGATCGCGAGACCGGGCGCCGCCGGAGGTTGCTGTTCGTCACCCTTCCGGGGTGCTGGGGCGCACTGCTCTTCGCGTGCCTGTCGTTCACGCCGTCGCTGCTGCCTCGAGGAGGCCTGCTCCAGGGCGTGATCTGCGGCATCACCGCCGCGATCGGCTACGGGCTGGGAGTACTCGCGGCGTACGTGTGGCGCGCCTTCGCCGATCGCGGTCCCCGGCGCCCGCGGCGCGGCTCCTGGTACGTCTTCCTCGCCGCGGCGACGGTGCTGTTCGTCGGCTCCTTCGCCGCCGGACAATACTGGCAGCACCAGATCCGCACGTTGATGGGAGTCACCGAGTACAACGTCGCGCTCGTCGTCCTCTCGCCGTTCGTGGCAGTGCTCGTCTTCGGTCTCCTGCTCGCGATCGGACGTGGCGTGCGGGGCGCGTACCGGTGGCTGACCACTCTGCTCGACAGATGGATCGGGCATCGCGCGGCGAGGGTGCTCGGGTGGATCGCGGTCGCCTGGCTGGTCTACGCGGTCGTCTCGGGTGTGCTGCTCGGTGGCCTCGTCAACGTCGCCAACTCCGCATTCTCTCTGCGCGACACCACGACTCCCGAGGGCGTGCAGCAACCCGAGACGAGCCTGCGATCGGGTGGACCGGGTTCGGTGGTGCCGTGGGACTCGTTGGGGTACCAGGGGCGCACCTTCATCGGCTCGGGCCCCACCACCGAGGAGATCGCACAGTTCGTCGGCCGCCCGGCTGTGGAGCCGATTCGGACGTATGCCGGTCTGGCGTCGGCGGACGACTCCGAGGCTCGGGCAGCGGCGGCGGTCCAGGATCTGGAGCGTGCCGGAGGCTTCGAGCGGGCGAATCTGCTCGTGGTCACGACCACGGGGAGCGGGTGGGTGGACCCGGCGCTGGTGGATTCGTTCGAGTACCTCACCGGGGGCGACGCGGCGACCGTGACGGTCCAGTATTCGTACCTGCCGTCGTGGATCTCCTATCTGGTGGACCAATCGAAGGCTCGGCAGGCCGGTCGCGATCTGTTCGACGCGGTGTACGACGTGTGGTCGAAGCTGCCCCAGGACGCCCGTCCCCGACTGTTCGTCGCCGGAGAGAGTCTCGGCTCGTTCGGCGGCGAGACCGCCTTCAGCGGCGAATACGATCTGCGTAACCGCACCTCGGGAACCGTGTTCGCCGGGCCCCCCAACTTCAACACGCTGTTCCGGGAATTCAGCGACCGGCGTGAACCCGGCAGTCCGGAGGTCGAACCGGTCTACAAGGACGGGCGCACCGTGCGGTTCACCAACGATCCGCAGGGCGGCATTCCTCCCGCGGATCGTCCGTGGGACGGCAGCCGGGTGCTGTACCTGATGCATCCGTCCGATCCCATCGTGTGGTGGAGCCCGAATCTGATTCTCCGCGAACCGGACTGGATCGGGGAGGCGCCCGGCCGGGACGTGCTCGAGGACATGGTCTGGATTCCGTTCGTCACGTTCTGGCAGGTCACCGCAGATCTGCCGTTCTCTACCGGAGTGCCCGGCGGCCACGGCCACAAGTACACCGGCGAATATGTCGACGGCTTGAACACGGTCGTGCAACCGGCGGGGATCACCACCGAGCAACTCGCCACCCTCCGGGACATCATCGACGCGGGGGAGTAGGGCACCGGTCGGTGCAGATCGCCGTCCTCCCGCGCACGGCGTTCGGGACCCGATCGACGCAGCCCGGCACGAGCGGCCGCGTCCCGTCGGATGCCGGCGAGGCCGTGCCACGAAATCCGTTCGCGCGGCACCGAGTGCGAAGGTATGCGGACTGCCCGAAGTGCGGTGAGCGCCCCGTGGGCGGTGCCATACTTGCGGAATGTCTCGGAGGCGAGCTCTCGCTCGACTGCCCGGAGTCGAGACGGTACGCGGCTACCGTCGGGACTGGCTGCGCTCGGATCTCGTCGCGGGTCTCGTTCTCACTGCCCTGTTGATCCCTGCCGGCATGGGATACGCCGAGGCGGCGGGACTGCCCGCGTACGCGGGGCTCTACGCGACGATCGTTCCGCTGCTCGCCTACGCGATCGTGGGGCCGTCCAAGATCCTCGTCCTCGGCCCCGATTCGTCGCTGGCGCCGTTGATCGCGGCGGCGGTGGTGCCGCTGGCCGTGACCGACGACCCCGAGAGCGCCCTCGCTTTGGCCGGCGTCCTCGCCGTGCTCGTGGGCGCCATCATGATCGCCGGCGGATTCCTGAACCTCGGCTTCGTCACCGAGCTGCTGTCCAAGCCGTTGCGGCTGGGATACCTCAACGCCATCGCGCTCGTCGTCATCGTCGGGCAGTTGCCGAAGCTGCTAGGTCTCTCGGTGGACGCGTCCGGGTTGCTCGGCGAGATCGGCGCGATCGCCCGCGCGGTGGGGGACGGGCAGGTCGATCCGACAACTGCCTGGGTCGGAGTCGCATCGTTGCTGGTCATCGTGGTTCTCAAGGTGCTGCATTCGAGGGTCCCGGGGGTGCTCGTCGCGGTCGTGGGAGCCGTGATCGTGGCCGTGGTGGCGGATCTGAGCGACGACATCGACATGGTCGGCGCCCTGCCCGAGGGGCTGCCGCGTCCCTCGTTCGGCGGGGTCGACTGGGGTGACGTCGCGTCTCTGGTGGGACCGGCCGCGGGCATCGCGCTGATCGCATTCGCCGACTCCGGTGTGCTCTCCCGCACCTTCGCTGCCCGGCGGGGAGAGAACGTCGACGGGAACACGGAGATGAAGGCGATCGGGGTCGCCAACGTCGCCAGTGGCATGTTCGGGGGGTTCCCCATCTCCGCCAGTGGATCGCGCACCCCTGTGGCCGAGCAGAGCGGGGCTCGCACCCAGCTTGCCGGTGTGGTCGGCGCCGTGGCGGTGCTGCTGTTCGTCCTCCTGGCCCCGGGAGTGACCGCGTACCTGCCCCAGGCGACCCTCGGAGCGGTGGTGATCGTCGCGGCGACGGCGCTGGTCGACGTCCGCGGGCTGGTGCAGATGTGGCGTATGAGCCGGACGGAGGCGTTGCTCGCGGCCGCGGCATTCGTCGGCGTCGCGCTGGTGGGAGTCCTGCAGGGCATCCTGGTCGCGATCGGACTGTCGTTCCTCGCGGTGGTGGTGCGGGTGTGGCAGCCGTACCGGGCCGAATTGGTGGCCGTGCCCGATCGGGAGGGCTTCCACGACCTCGCCCGTCATCCCGAGGGCCGGCGCATCCCGGGATTGGTCATCGTCCGATTCGACGCCCCGCTGTTCTTCGCCAACGGCGAGATGTTCGATCGCTACGTCCGCTCGCTGGTGACCGATTCTCCCCGTCCGGTCGAATGGGTCGTGCTCGCCGCCGAACCCATCATCGGATTGGACACCACCGCGGTCGACGAACTCGTCGACCTCGACCGTTACCTGGAAAGTTGCGGCATCAGGCTGGTATTCGCGGAGATGAAGGGCCCGATCAAGGATCGGCTGGTGCGGTTCGGGGTGGGCGACCGCTTCGATCCGTCCCGCTTCCATCCCACGCTCGAGGCTGCCGTGGACGCCTTCGAGTCCCGTGATCGGCTGCACGACCCGATCCGACCGGGAGACGACGACGGCGCGGAATCGTGACACCCGGAGCGGTCCGCTCGACCGAACGGCACGTCGCTGTACGACGGTCCCACGATGTGACCTGCGAGCCACGGCTCGATCCGGTTGAGGAGAAAGATGGGATCCGATGGGAACCGATACGCACGCGCTGCTTCACGGCCCGTTGTTCTCGCGCCGTCGACCGTTGGACCGCGAGAACGCGGCGAGTCGGATCAGCGCCTACGTCTACGGCAATGTCCTCGTCCTTGCGGCGCTGGTGCCGATCGCCACTTCGAGTGAGCACGTCGGGATTCTCGTCGTCCTCGGCACGGCCCTGTCCACCTTCCTTGCCCATGCCTTCGCCGAGGGCGTGGGTCAGAGTGTCCGAGAAGGAATCACGGTGACTCGAGCGGACAAGATCCGCGAGCTGCGCAACTCCGTGCCGATTCTCAGTTCCGCTGTGCTGCCGTGTGCAGTCCTCGGGACCGCGCTGCTGGGATGGCTCGAGCCGAGGACCGCCCAGATCGTGGCCGAAGTCGCGGTGCTGGTCCGCATCGGAGGAATCGTGTGGGTCATCGGCCGGTTGAAGGGCGAACGTCCCACCCGTGCGTCGGTGGTTGCTGCTGCGCTCTTGACCGCGATCGCGACCGTCGTCGTGATCGTGAAGATCGTGCTCACTCACTGACCCTTGTCACGAGGGGGTACCGGACCGCTCGGTTCCGGCGGCAACCTCGGCATTCTCGAGCCGGGGACGGCGCCGGTGTGATGCAATGAGGTGGTGTGCAGATGGATGGCCTACTCGGGCGATCCGATCCTCGTGGAGGACTTGCTGTTCAAGCCCGAGCATTCCCTGATCGACCAGAGCCTGCATTCGCGGCTCGGGGCGACCACCACCAACGGTGACGGATTCGGGATCGGGTGGTACGGCGAGGAGGACGAGCCGGCCGTGTTCAAAGGGGTCGATCCGGCGTGGAACGACCGCAATCTCCGGGAACTCGCCGCCCATGTGCGCACCCCGCTGCTCCTCGCGCACATCCGCGCCTCGACGGGCACACCGGTTCAGCGCAGCAACTGTCATCCGTTCCGTCACGGCCGTTGGCTGTGGATGCACAACGGGGTGCTGAGCGAATTCCGGCGCATCAAACGCGATCTGGTGCTGGCGGTCGATCCGGAACTGTATCCGGACATCGAGGGATCGACGGATTCGGAGGTACTGTTCTTCCTCGCCCTGACCTTCGGCTTGTCGGACGATCCGATCACCGCGGTCTCCAGGGCCGTCGGGACCGTCGAACATGTCGCTCGCGCCAAGGGCGTCGACGACCCGGTGCAGATGACCGTGGCCACCACCGACGGCGAATCCCTGTGGGTCTTCCGGTACTCGAGCGTGGGCCGCAGCCGCTCGCTGTTCTTTTCCACGGCGGTCGACAAGGTCCGGGCGCTGCATCCGGAGGTGGAGGTGCTGCATCGCCTCGGCCCCGAGACCCGCTTCGTGGTCTCCGAACCACTGCGCGACCTGCCGGGTGCCTGGAACGAGGTGCCCGAGGCGTCCGTCGGAATCGTCCGGCCCGGGGCGGACGAGATCCTCCCGTTCCGGCCGCTCGAACCGGTCTGACATTCACCGGAAGGAATGTCGCGAGTCGTGCTGGGCACCCGGCCCGGCGGACACATCCGGCAATCAGGAGGAGGCGGCGTGTACACGTACAAGGTGATCGAAGTTCGCGAGAAGATGCTCGGCGGCAAGATGTCGGGTGACAAGCTCGAGCGGCTCCTCAACGAACAGGCCCGACAGGGGTGGCGCTTGAAGGCGATCACGTCGGCGGACATCAAGGGCCGGCTCGGTCCAGGCGGCGTCGAGGGAATGCTCGTGACGTTCGAGCGCGAAGACTGAGACACGCCGGCGGCGCCCGGCGCGTCACCGGAACCGCACGTGTGTGCATCACCGGCGGTACACGACCGACCAGCGGGAGTATGCGATGCGTATCGAAGACTACGGTCTGATCGGAGATCTGCAGAGTGCCGCGCTCGTCGGCCGCGCCGGCAACATCGACTGGTTGTGCCTGCCTCGGTTCGATTCGCCGTCGTGCTTCGCCGCGCTGGTCGGTGACGATCGGCACGGGCACTGGAGTCTGCGCCCGGCAGCCGAGATCACGGGGGTCACGCGGCGGTACCGCCCCGGAACGCTCATCCTGGAGACCGACTTCGAGACCGCGGACGGTGCGGTCCGCGTGATCGACTTCATGCCGCGCCGCGGCGACGGACCTCCGCGGCTCATGCGCATCGTCGAGGGGTTGCGCGGCAGGGTGTCGATGCGGATGCGTCTGTCGCTCCGACCGGACTACGGCACGATCACGCCCTGGGTCGAGCCCGCTGCCGACGGTGTACTCGCCACCGCGGGACCCGACTCGTTCCGGCTGAGTACTCCGGTGCCGCTGGGGATATCGGATGGTGATGCGACGGCGGACTTCACCGTCGCCGAGGGGCGACGCGAGCGCTTCACGCTGTGCTGGCACTACTCCTTCGGTCCCCCGCCGTCGGTCGAGGACGCGGACTCGGCGCTGGCCCGCACGCAGGCGTGGTGGCACGAGTGGAGCAGCCGGCTCGAGTACGCCGGACCTTACCGGGACGAGGTACTCACCTCCCTCATCGTGCTCAAGGCCATGACCTACGAGGTGACCGGCGCGCTGATCGCAGCGCCGACGACGTCCCTGCCCGAGGACATCGGGGGAGTGCGCAACTGGGACTACCGGTTCTGCTGGATCCGTGACTCTGTGCTGGCCCTGGAATCCCTTCTCGCCGGCGGATACACCGAGGAGGCGTTCTCGTTCCGCAGTTTCCTCCAGCGGGTCGGCACGGGAGACCCCGCGAAGATCCAGATCATGTACAGCATCGGCGGTGAGCGGCGCTTGACGGAGTTCGAGCTGCCCGACATGCCGGGATACGAGGGATCCGCCCCGGTACGGGTCGGCAACGCCGCCTCGGAACAGTTCCAGCTCGACGTCTACGGCGAACTGATCGGCGTCGCCTTCCTCAGCACCGAGGCCGTGGGGCGGGTCGAACCGCACCTGTGGCCGCGCTGGCGCACTCTGATCGAATACGTCGAGTCGATCTGGGGTGAACCCGACGACGGAATCTGGGAGACCCGCGGGCCGCGGCGGCACTTCACCCAGTCGAAGGTGATGGCATGGGTGGTGTTCGACCGGGCGGTCCGCCTGGTCGAACGTTACGACCTGGACGGTCCGGTCGAACGGTGGAGGCGGCTACGGGACGAGATCCACGACGAGGTGTGCGAGCGCGGCTACGATGCGCAGCGCAACACCTTCACCCAGTACTACGGATCGGAGGAACTCGACGCCAGCGTGCTGACGATTCCGCTCGTCGGCTTCCTGCCGGGCACCGACGAGCGGGTGACTGGCACGATCGACGCGGTCACCCGCGAACTCGGGCGCGACGGGTTCGTCTCGAGGTACTCGACCTCCCGGACGGACGACGGTCTGCCCGGCGACGAAGGCCAGTTCCTGGCGTGCTCGTTCTGGCTGGTCGCTGCGCTCGCCCGCAACGGCCGTGTCGAGCAGGCTCGGACGTTGTTCGAGCGGCTCGCCGCCTTGAGCAACGATCTCGGGTTGCTGGCGGAGGAGTACGACGTCGGACGTCGTCGCCAGGTCGGCAACTTCCCGCAGGCGTTCAGCCACCTGACCCTGATCGGTGCGGCCTACGCGATCGCCGCGGCAGAGGGCGCAGCCGACGAGAGGTGACCGGTACGCGGCACGAGATGTCAGGACTGCCGGCCTCGGTGCCTCGGCACGGCCGGTGGAGGTCAGGACGAGTCTCGCGCGGACAGTTCCTCCAGCAGGATCGGCACGCCGAGGTTGAGCGAGTGGATGCCGACGGTCGTGGCGAGTTTGAGGACTTCGAGAATTTCGTGTGCGGTGACGCCCAGATCGAGTGCGGCCCGGATGTGCCGCTGCAGTCCGGGGCCGTACATGTGGGTGCAGGAGGCATCGACCGCAATGCACAGCAACTGGACGACCTGCGGCGGGAGCACACCGCTTTCGTAGGGTTGCATCGTCGCAGTCAGGTAGTGCTCGGTCCATCCGGGATCGAGTTCGTCGAGTCCGTCCCACATCGGATTCCAACTGCCCTCGCGCTTGAGGCGGTCGACGATGGACGAAGCTGCGTCGTGGGTTGTCATCGGCCACTGCCCTGACCTGCGACGGCTGGAACCAGTTCGCGTTTGAGGATCTTTCCGGTGGCGGTCATGGGCAATACGGTGGCGAACTCGATGTGACGGGGATACTTGTAGCCGGCCATCTGCTCCCTGCACCAGGCGATCAGCTCGGGTTCGGTGATCGGTGCGCCCGGTTCGCGGATGACGAACGCCTTGACTTCCTCGCCGTGACGATCGTCGGGGACGCCGACGACGGCGGCGAGGGAGACGGCCGGGTGGGTCATGAGGACCTCTTCGATCTCGCGGGGGTAGACGTTGAAGCCGCCGCGGACGATGAGGTCCTTGGCGCGGTCGACGATGTAGTAGAACCCGTCCTCGTCACGCCGGGCCAGGTCGCCGGTGCGCAGCCAGCCGTCGCGCATTACCTCGGCGGTCGCCTCGGGTCGTCCGAGGTAGCCGGTCATGATGTTGTGGCCGCGCAGGGCGAGTTCTCCGACGCCGTCGTGGACGGGATTCCAGTGTTCGTCGACGAGGGCGGCCTCGATGCCCCACACCGGTACGCCGATCGAACCGGGACGCGGGGCGCGTTCGGGGTCGCTGAACATCGCCAGCGGCGAGGTTTCGGACAGTCCGTAGCCTTCGAGGATCTGGACATCGAACCTGTCCTTGAACTGCGTGAGGATCTCCACCGGCAGCGCCGCGCCGCCGGAGATCGCCCGACGCATGGTCCGCGCGATCTTTTCGACGTCGACGCCGGCCGCCTTCGCGGCGTCGAGCGCACCGAGCAGCGCCCAGTACATTGTCGGCACCCCGGCGAACACGGTGATGTCGTGCTCGTCCATCAGTTGCAGCGCCGCGGGGGCGTCGAAGCGGGGCATGAGCACGCAGGTGGCACCGACCGACAGTGCGGCGTTCATCGTCACGGTCTGGCCGAAGGAGTGGAACAGCGGCAGGGTGAGCAGATAGGTGTCCGGACGCTGCGGGGTGCTGTCGAACAGGCGGTTCGCGGTCAGGGCGTTGAGCACCATGTTGGCGTGGGTCAGTTCGGCGCCCTTGGGCCGGCCGGTGGTGCCGCTGGTGTAGAGGATCACGGCGGTGTCGACGGGTTCGCGCACGGCGGTGGCGAACGTGTCCGGCTGTTCGGCGGTGGCGTGGGCCAGGGTGGCGACGCCGTCGAGCGGGGACGGGGCCTGCGGATCGCCGGTGATCAGCAGCATGGTGCGGCAACGGTCGGCCCGGTCGAATCCGGCCCTGCCGTATTCGCCGACGGGCAGTTCCGCGGTCCCTTCGAAGCAGAGGTAGAGGGCGGCACCGGAATCGTCGAGGTGATAGGCGATCTCGCGAGGCTTGAGCTGAACGTTCAGGGGCACGACCACCGCGCCGGCCTTGAGGATGCCGTAGTAGGCGGCGGGGAACTGGGGGACGTTCGGGCACGAGAGCGCGACCTTGTCGCCCGGCGCCACGCCCTCGGCGACGAGCAGATTCGCGATCCGGTTGGCCTGCGCGTCCAGTTGCGCATAGGTGAGGCGTTCGCTGCCGAGGACCAGCGCGGTCCGGTCGGGGTAGCGGCGCGCGGAGTCCTCCAGCAACACGGAGAGATTGAGCATACGAGTCGATGTCCTGTCGGAAGGGGACGAGGGGGTCAGACGAGGGGGGCGCCGGTGGCGGCGCGGACCTGCTCGGCGGTGACGCCGGGCGCGGTCTCGACCAGGACCAGTCCGTGGTCGGTGACGTCGACGACCGCGAGATCGGTGACGATGCGCTGCACCACGGCTCGGCCGGTGAGGGGCAGCGTGCACTTCTCGACGATCTTCGGATTGCCGTGCTTGTCGGTGTGTTCCATGAGCACGATGACCTTGCCGGCGCCGTGGACGAGGTCCATCGCCCCGCCCATGCCCTTGACCATCGCGCCGGGCACCATCCAGTTCGCGAGGTCACCGGTGGCCGAGACCTGCATCCCGCCGAGCACCGCGGTGTCGATGTGACCGCCGCGGATCATCGAAAAGCTCGTCGCCGAATCGAAGAACGACGCGCCGGGCTCGACCGTGACGGTCTCCTTGCCCGCGTTGATCAGATCCGCGTCCACCTGCTCCTCGGTGGGGTAGGGGCCGGTGCCCAGGATTCCGTTCTCACTGTGCAGGGTGACCTTCACCCCGACGGGCAGATGGTTCGGGATCAGGGTCGGCAGTCCGATGCCGAGGTTGACATATTGGCCTGGCGAGAGTTCGGCCGCGGCGCGGGCGGCCATCTCGGTCCGCGACCATCCGAGGATCCGGGGTTCTGCTACTACGGTCACGTCAGGCTCCTTTTCCCGT
This sequence comes from Rhodococcus sp. NS-SX18, assembly GCF_057367935.1. Classification (NCBI taxonomy): domain Bacteria; kingdom Bacillati; phylum Actinomycetota; class Actinomycetes; order Mycobacteriales; family Nocardiaceae; genus Rhodococcus; species Rhodococcus sp. NS-SX18. The sequence continues at coordinate 2,521,463 of NZ_CM170633.1, forward strand.
CGAGACGGTGCGCTTTTCGATCTGCTTGTCCTGGGCGCCGGTGTGCACGATGCGGTCGACGAAGACGCCCGGCAGGTGCACCTGGCCCGGGTCGATCTCGCCCGGTGCGACGAGCTGTTCGACCTGGGCGATGCAGATGCGTCCGGCCGTCGCGGCGAGCGGGTTGAAGTTCATCGCGGCCTTGTTGAACACCAGGTTGCCCTCGGTGTCGCCGCGCAGGGCGTGCACCAGTGCATAGTCCGCGGTGATGGACTCTTCGAGCACGTACTGCTTACGGCCGAACTCGCGGATCTCCTTCGGTGGGGACGCGACTGCCACCGAGCCGTCGGGGTGGTAGCGCCACGGCAGGCCACCGTCGGAGACGGGGGTGCCGACACCGGCCGGGGTGAAGAAGGCCGGGATGCCGGCGCCGCCGGCGCGCAGCTTCTCTGCCAGGGTGCCTTGCGGCGTCAGTTCCACTTCGAGTTCACCGGAGAGGTACTGCCGGGCGAACTCCTTGTTCTCGCCGACGTAGGAGGCGGTCACGCGCCGGATCCGTCGTCGTTCGAGGAGGATTCCCAGTCCGCGGCCGTCGACGCCGCAGTTGTTGGAGAACACCTCGAGGTCGGTCGCGTCCCCGGCGGCGATCGCGGCGATCAGCTGGTCCGGGATGCCGGACAGGCCGAACCCGCCGACGGCGAGGGAGGCTCCGGAGGGAACGTCGGCGACCGCCTCGGCGGCCGTTGCATAGATCTTGGTCATTTCCTGGTTTTCGGGACGTGAGCGAGGCGCTCGGAGTGTGGACGGGGACGGGGTCGCGGTGCCGGTGGAGCTCAGCTGTGTACCGGGAGGGCGGTGCTGTCGAGCAGTTGCCGGAGCAGGTTCTCGGCGTCGGGCCAGTAGCCGTATCCGGCGGCGGGATTGAGGTGCCCGACGTCGCCGAGGTCCACCAGGCGGCTGCCCCACGTTTCGGCCATGCCGGCGATGCGCCGGTAGCCGCCGAGCGGATCGGTGCGGCTGGCGGCGACGATGCTCGGAAACGGCAGCCTGCGGCGGGGGATGGGGTTCCATCCGCCCCGGTCGAGGTCGTCGGTGGTCGGGTAGCCCTCGGGCAGGGGTAGTTCCAGGTCTGCCGGCGTGGCCAGCAGCGCGCCCTGGATCGGACGCGTCGGGTTCTGCGCCCAGTGCACGGTGATCATCACGCCGGCGCTGTGGGCGACGAGCACCACGGGTCCGTCGATCTCACGCAGGACCTCGTCGAGTGCGGCGACGCGGGCAGCGCGGCTGAGCTTGTCGCGCTCGAGCGGAGGAACGGTCCGGACGTCGGAAAGACGTTCGGCGAGCAGGGTCTGCCAGTGATCGGCGACGTGGTCGCGCAGGCCGGGGACGATGACCACGGTCGGGGAGTGGGAGGGGTTCACGGGGGACTCCGGGAGATGGGGTGGGAACGGGACGACAGTCGTTCAGGCAGCCGCGCCGGAGCCGGTGCCGAGGGTGGTGAACTTGCGCAGGCCCAGCGGGTAGAGGCGTTTGCCTGCTACCAGTGCGCCGATGGCGAGGACGTAGACCAGCGGGGACAGCTGCAGCGCTTCCCGCAGGCCGAGGCGGTCGGCGAGGATGCCCACCACGAACGGGCCGAGGGCGAGGCCGAGCAGATTGTTGGCCACGGTCAGCGTCCCCATGGCGGACGCGCGGACGGACGAGTGCGTGAGGTTGGCGACCATGGCCGCGGTGGGTCCGGAGGATCCGGCGGAGAAGAACGCACCGATCCCGAGCAGCACCAGTTGCGCGGTGCCCGTGTCGAGACGGAACGCGAGGGCCAGGCACGCCAGGGAGATGGCGCAGAAGGCGATCGCGGTGGTCCACTTGCGGGTGATGTCGTGCCGTCCGACGCGGTCGGTGACGATCCCGCACACCACCATGCCGCTGCCGACGAGCAGGACGACGATCGAGGCGGCGACGCCGGCCTTGTCCGGGGCGAGGCCGTAGTAGCGGTTGAAGAAGCTCGGCGTCCACGACAGCAGGACCGCGGCGGTGAACATCTGGAGGCCGCCGCCGACGTAGGCGCACAGCACGGCGGGGTTGGTGAACAGGCTCGACACCGGCGCGCGGAATCCGTCCGGCGGTGTGGTCGCGGCACCGGCGGCTCGCTCGTCGACGGCAGCGGGCCGGTCGTCGGCGGCGTGCGCGGCGAGCTTGCGCTCGGTGACCAGGGCGCGGAACAGTGCCACCAGGATGAGCCCGAAGACCGCCATCGCCGCGAACGACCACCGCCAGCTCAGATGAACGGCGATGACGCCGCCGAGGGCGACACCGAGGACCGAGCCGAACGAGCCGCCGGCCATGAACGCCCCACTGAGGGAGGCGTGGACCCGGGGAGCGAACACGCTCAGCACCACCGCGATTCCGACACTGCCGTAGGCGGCCTCGCCGACGCCGACGAGAAATCGCGCGCCGAGCATCTGCTCGAAGTTGGTGGCCACCGCACACATGAGAGTGGCGACCGACCACAGCACCGCCATGAGCACCAGGCTCTTGACCCGGCCCCAGCGATCGGCCAGCAGCGACAGCGGAAGCGTGAGCAGGCCGACCATGAGCGCCACGATGCTCGTCAGCGATGCGAGCTGTGAATCGGTCAGGGCCCATTCGGCTTTGAGGAACGGGAAGACGGCACTGAGAACCTGCCGGGACATGTAGTCCGACAACAGCAGTCCGAAGGTGAGAGCGAACACGAGCCACGGGTACTTCCGCGATCGGGTCCTCGGACCGGCGGGGGTGCTGGTGGCGGTGTGGTTCTCCAGGGAGGAGGTGGACGATCCCATGGGTGCTCCTGCAAGGCTGGGGCGGCGGGCGGGGATGCGCATCGGGGAGCGCCCACCGCGAGAGGGGCGAGGACAGGGAGGGCTCGACGGACTCGGTCACCGGCCGGGTCCCGGGGCACACGGTGCGGGTCGCGTGCCCCGGGGGTCCGTGGTTCAGCCGTGGTGGGTGAAGCCGACCTGTCCGGGCCGGCGATTGGGGGCGTAGCCGAGCTTGGCGAGGGTTTCGTCGGCGTCGCGGTAGGTCTCGCCGATCCGGTAGATCTCGCGGGCCTCCTTGCCGGTGGCGACCTCGCGGCCCAGTTCCTCGGCGATGCGGACCAGCTGCCGGATCTGCTCCACCGAGGTCATCTTCTCGCCCTTGCGGCCCCAGATGGTGTCCTCGTTGCCGCAGCGGGTGTGCAGGCCCATTGCGATGGCCATCGCGTTGACCGGGAGCACGGACCGCATGAGCGTCTCGAGGGTCAGGCAGGCGCCGTCCGGAACCCGCTGGACGAAATTCATGATGTTGTACGGATTGGGGCCGTCGAAGCCGCCGCCGATACCGACCCACGTCAGGTTCAACGGTCCGGTGTAGACCCCGCGCCGGATCAGGCGTTCGACCGTCTCGAGCTGCGGGATGGACGAGAGCTGGAAGTGCGGCTGAATACCCTTGGCCTGCAGTCGCTTCAGATGCTCCGCAACCCATTCCGGACCGGCGGGCACGGTCATCTCCCGGTACGTCGCCGCGAGTTCCGGACGCTCCATCGAGGTGCCGGCGATGTCGTCGGCCGTCATCAGCTCCATGATGTTCATCTGGCTGGTGTTGATGGCGATGGTCACCTGGTCCGGCGCCGGGTCGAGTTCGGCGAGCATGTGCCGGGTGTCGTCCGAGAGCCACTTCGCCTCGGCGCCTTCACCTTCGGGAGCAAAGGAGATGGATCCGCCGACCTGCAGGATCATGTCCGGCACCGCTTCGCGCAGGCCGGCGAGCAGCTCGTTGAACTTCGAGAGCCTCTTGCTGCCCTTGCCGTCGAGTTCACGGACGTGGATGTGCAGCACGGTGGCGCCCGCCTCGTAGCAGTCCACCGCCTGCTGGACGTGCTCGTCCATGGTCAGGGGAAGATCCTCGCGGAAGTCGTCGAGCTCCCATTCCGGGCCGTAGGGCGCGGCGGTGATGACCAGCTTCTCCTGGTTCTCGGGGAAGAGGGCGTCGTCGTGGAAGTGCATTGTCGGGTCTCCGTTTCGGAATGTGGACGGTGTAAGGGAAGGAAGGGAAGAGCTCAGAAGGGCCGGTCGCCGACGATCCCGGCGCGTTCCATCTTGCGAACGGCGGGCCAGTAGTCCTGCACCGCGTAGTGCTGCGTGGAGCGGTTGTCCCAGATGGCGATGCTGTTCTCCGTCCAGCGCCAGCGCACCTGGTACTCGGGAATCGACGCCTGGCTCGTCAGGAACTGCAGCAGGTTGCCGGCACCCGGGGCGTAGTCGATGCCGAAGCGGACGTTCTCGGCGGTGTGGTAGTTGACCAGGTGGGTGGTGAAGGAGTTGACGAACAGGATCTTCTCGCCGGTTTCGGGGTGGGTACGCACCACCGGATGTTCCGCATCCGGGTAGCGGGCGTGCAGCGCATGGCGCTGTTCGAGCGGCAGCTGGGCGCCGAAGCTCGCCTCGATGCTGTGCCGGGCCCGCAGGCCGGCGATCTGCTCCTTGACCGAGCCGGGCAGGCGCCGGTAGGCCTCGGCCATGTTCACCCAGATGGTGTCCCCGCCCACCGGCGGGGTCTGGACACAGCGCAGCACGCATCCCAGCGGGGGGTTGTCGCGCCAGGTGGCGTCGCAGTGGTAGGCGTTCTCGTAGTGCTCGGGCGCGCTGTCGAGGTCCTTGTAGATCCGCACCAGCCCGGGATGGTCGGGGTCGCTGCCGACCACCGGGTGATCCTCGAGTGGGCCGAACCGCTCGGCCAGGGCGACGTGCTCGGCACGGGTGATGTCCTGGTCGCGGAAGAACAGCACCTTGTGCTCGAGCAGCAGGGCCCGCAGCTCGGCGAACAGCGCGTCGTCGCGCGAGACCTCGCCGAGGTCCACGTCGAACAGTTCGGCGCCGATCGTGCAGGTCAGTGGTTCGACCCGGAAGGCCGTGGAGACCGGACTCGGCGGTCGGGTGGTGGTGGTCATGGATGGTCCTTCGGAAGTGGGCGGACTCCGGGTACGGCCCGGACGGGGTCAGAGGGCGAAGACCGACGAGCCGATGCTGCGGCCGGCCTCGAGATCGCGATGCGCCTGCACCGCGTCCTCGAGTGCGTAGCGCTGGTTGATCTCGATCGCGATTTCTCCGGTCGCGACGTGCGAGAACAGCTCCGCGGCGAGGGCGGCCCGCTCGGCCGGGTCGGCGATGTAGTCCGCCAGCGCCGGACGGGTGACGTACACCGACCCCTTGATCGCCAGCTGCATGGCGTCGATCGGCGGAATCGGCCCCGAGGCGGTGCCGAAGCACACCAGCAGGCCGCGGCGGGCCAGCGAGTTCAGCGAGGTCTCGAAAGTCGTGGCGCCGATGCTGTCGAACACCACGGGAACGCCCTTGCCGTCGGTCAGTTCCCGCACCCGCTGCGCCACATCCTCCTCGGTGTAGATGACGACCTCGTCGCAGCCGTGTGCTCGGGCGACCTGCGCCTTGCGCTCGCTCGAGACCGTGCCGATCACCCGGATGCCCAGCAGCTTCGCCCACTGAGAGAAGATCAGGCCTACGCCGCCGGCGGCGGCGTGCAGCAGCACCGTGTCCCCGGCCGCCAGCGGCCAGATGCGCCGCAGCAGGTAGGCGGTGGTCAGGCCGCGCATCGTCATCGCCGCGGCCGTGTCGAAGCCGATGGCGTCGGGCAGTGCGATCAGGTGGTCGGCGGGCATCACCCGTTCGGTGCTGTAGGCCCCGAGTGGGCTGCCGGTGTAGGTCACCCGGTCGCCTTCCCGGACCGACGTCACGCCTGGACCCACCTCCTCGACCACCCCGGCGGCCTCGACGCCCATCCCGGCGGGCAGCGGTGCCGGGTACAGGCCGGTGCGGAAGTAGGTGTCGGCGAAGTTCAGGCCCACCGCCTCGTGCCGGATGCGGACCTCGCCGGGGCCCGGTTCGCCGACCTCGACGGCCTCCCACTGCAGAACTTCCGGACCGCCGGTCTCGTAGAAGCGAACAGCCTTTGCCATGTTTCCTCCTGAACGCGCACTCGCAGGCCACGATTGGCCGGCGGAGGGCGGATGTGTATGAATTCGGTGAGCCGGTGGCGGCGATCCCGGTTCTCGGCCGTGGGGTGCGGCCGAGGCGGTGGAAGCGGAGCCGCTCGGGGGTCCGGACTCTCGATCCGCTCCGTCACACTTCGCCGTACCTTGTGATGCAACTAACAGTAGGGGATCTCGAGGCGGTACGCTTATCCCACGGGGACGGATTGTCATTCATTTCGGGACAGGGAGGGCAGTGAAACCACTGGCGCGCTACGCCGCACTGAACAGCTATGTCGAGGTGGCACACTCGTCGAAGATCGATCCGGCGACGCTGCTCCGCGCGTCCGGTCTCGACCCGGCCGGCTTGAGCCTGCAGGACCGGTGGGTGCCGGCCGAGGCGATCGCGGACCTGCTCGAACGGTCCGCCGCGGCAGCCGATCGCGACGACTTCGGTCTCGAGCTGGCCGAGCGACGGCGGTTTTCCAATCTGGGCCCGCTGAGCCTGGTGGTCCGCGAGGAGCCGGACGTCCGCAGCGCGCTGCGAATCCTCGTGCGCTACGAGCACATGTACAACGAGGCCCTGCACACCCGCCTGACCGAACAGGACGGTGTCGCCACCATCCGCATCACCCTGGACGTCGGCCGACCGGGGGAGTTCCACCAATCCGTCGATCTCGCGGTAGCGGTGATGCATCGACTGCTGCAGGGCTTCCTCGGTCCGCAGTGGCGTCCGCTGTCCGTCTCGTTCGCACATCCCGCCCCCCGGCGCCTCGACACGCACCACCGCGTGTTCGGCACCGCCGTCGACTTCGGCCGGGACTTCGACGGAATCGTCCTCTACACCGCGGATCTGGACGCGCCCAATGCCATGTCGGATCCGCTGCTGCGGTCGTACGCGCAGCAGTTCCTCGACTCGGTCGGAAGTCCACGCGAGACGACCACGGTGGACCGGGTGCGGGAGCTGATCGAGTTGCTCCTTCCCACCGGCCGGTGCTCGGTCGACCAGGTGGCCCGCAGTCTCGGCATCGACCGCCGCACCGTGCACCGCCGGCTCGCGGACGAGGGGGAGACGTTCTCGTCCGTCCTCGACGCCACCCGCGCGGACCTGGCGATGCGGATGGTCGGCAGCGGACGGCACTCGCTCACCGAGGTTTCCGACCTGCTGTCGTTCTCCGCGCCCAGCAATTTCTCCCGCTGGTTCCGGAACCGGTTCGGGTGCAGTCCGAGCCGATGGCGCGCGGAGGAGGGGGGACGCCCCGAGCCGGCGAGTGCGATGTCGATTCGGCGGCCCGCCGATCGTGTAGAGGGTGGATCACCGGCGCCGGTCCGGTGATCGTGAGGAGGAGTGCCATGACCCAGTACCTGCTGAGCATCTACCAGCCGGACGGCGACCCGCCACCGGCGGAGATCCTCGAACCGATCATGCGCGACGTCGAGGCCGTCGACGCCGAGATGCGCGCCGCCGGCGCCTGGGTGTTCGCCGGTGGCCTGCACCCGCCGAGCACGGCCACCGTGCTCCGGCTCGACGGCGACGAAATCCTCACCACCGACGGCCCGTACCTCGAGGGCAAGGAGCACATCGGTGGGTTCACCGTCGTCGAGGCGCCCGACCTCGACGCCGCCCTCGAATGGGGCCGCAAACTCGCCCGCGCGATCACACTGCCGATCGAGGTGCGGCCGCTGCAGGGCGGGCACTGCGGGTGAGGCGGCCGTGGCCGCGGTGACGGACGCGGAGATCGCGCGCGTGTTCCGCAGCGAGCACGGCCGCGCGGTCGCCGTGCTCGTCCGTGCATTCGGGGACATCGACCTTGCCGAGGAGTCCGTGCAGGACGCGTTCGCCGTCGCCGTCGCCCGATGGCCCGCCGACGGACTGCCGCCGAGCCCGGCCGGCTGGATCGTCACCACCGCCCGGCGCCGTGCGATCGACCGGATCCGCCGGGAGAACGCCCGCGCAGGCAAACACGCCGAGGCCGCCCGCCTGCACGAGGCCGGGACCAGCGCCGTCGACGAGGAGAATGCCGTGCCCGACGACCGGCTGCGCCTGATCTTCACGTGTTGCCATCCCGCGCTGGCGCCCGCCGCCCGCGTCGCTCTCACGCTCCGGTTGCTCGGCGGCCTGAGTACCGCCGACATCGCCCGCGCCTTCCTCGTTCCGGAGAAGACCATGGCGCAGCGGCTGGTGCGCGCCAAGGGCAAGATCCGCGACGCCCGGATCCCGTACCGCGTTCCGGGCCCCGCGGAACTGCCCGCCCGCCTCGCCTCCGTCCTCGCCGTCGTCTATCTCGTCTTCACCGAGGGGCACACCGCGGCCGGTGGGGACCGCCTGGTCCGCGACGACCTGTGCGTGGAGGCGGTCCGGCTCGCCCGCCTGCTGGCCGAGCTGCTGCCCGACGAGCCCGAGGTGCTGGGCCTGCTCGCGCTGCTGCTGCTCGCCGACGCGCGACGACCGGCCCGCACGAACGCCGACGGCGACCTGATCCCGCTCGCCGCGCAGGACCGCACGCTCTGGGACCGAGACTTGATCACCGAGGGACAGTCCCTCGTCCGCCGCTGCCTGCAACTGCGCCGGCCCGGCCCGTATCAGCTCCAGGCCGCGATCGCCGCCGTCCACAGCGATGCCGCCACGGTCGAGACGACCGACTGGCGGCAGGTGGTCGCGCTCTACGATCAGTTGCTCGTCGTCGCACCCACCCCCGTCGCCGCCCTGCACCGGGCCGTCGCGGTGGCCGAGGTGGACGGCCCCGCCGCGGGTCTGGACCTGGTCGATTCCCTCGACCTGGACCGGTACCACCTGTGGCACGCGGTGCGGGCCGACCTGCTCCGCCGGCTCGGTCGTCTCCCGGAGGCCGCCGCGGCATACGACGCCGCGCTCGCCCGGGCCACCAACGCCGCCGAGCGCGGCTTCCTGCAACGTCGCCGCGCCGAACTCAGCTGACCGGTGCCTTCTCGCTCTGCGGTCCGCTCCTGCTGTTCTGCCACGGCCACCGGCCGGAGATCTCGAGCTGCAGCGACCAGCTGAGGAAGGTCCGGATCAGGACGATGATCGCCAGGACCCCCACCGACGTGAAGGTGGGGGTCACGGCGACCGTTTTGATGATGTCCGCGGCCACCAGGAATTCGAGGCCGAGCAGGATGGACCGTCCCAGATCGCGCCGGTAGCGTTCGTAGATCGGCGCACCCGGCGAGCGGCGCCAGGACCGTAGGGCGATCCAGCTCGCCACCGCCGCCCCGACGACGATCACCGCCACCCCGACCACGTCGACGGCGCCGCCGACGGTCTCGAGAACGCGGGCCAGCTCCATGCGAACCTCCGGGATGCGGACGGGACGATTCGGTCATGGTTGCAGGTCCGGCTCGATCCGTCCCGGCAACCGGGTTGTCCACACCCGGCCCGTTCGTCCACAGATTCCGGCCGTGGGCGGCGAGAGCGCCGTTCGGGTGCCACCCGGACGGCACGCTGACGCCATGACCGTTGTGGTGTTCGCCGTTCTCGGTGCCGTGGCCGGAGCCGGCATGCGGCGGCTCGTCGCCCGCCTCGTCCGGCGTCTCCCACCACGAGGGATGTGCGAGGTGGCCGGCGCGGGCGGCGGTGCCGTGGCCGTGCTCGGGACCTCGACGATGCCGGGGGCGGTTAAGGTCGCGGCGCTGACCTGGTGGTGCCTGTGCCTGAGCGCAGCCGACCTGTCGGCGCGGCGGCTGCCGAACGTGCTGACCGTACCGGGCACCGGCGTCGTCCTCACGGTCGCCGCGGCAGCGGGGCAGGCAGTCCCGGCGCTCGTCGGCGCGTGCCTGCTGGCGGGACCGTACCTGCTTGCCCACCTGGCTGCCCCGCGCAGTCTCGGCGCGGGCGACGTGAAGCTCGCGGCCGGGCTGGGGGCAGCCGCGGGCGCCGCCGGCGCGGGAGCGTGGACGACGGCGGCCCTGCTGCCGCCGCTGCTCACCGCCGCGGTGGGCGTCGTCGTCGCCGCCGTGGGTTGGGCACGGGCACACCGTCGCCCGCGCGGTGTGGTGTTGCCGCACGGGCCGTCGATGTGCGCGGCAGCCGTCGCCGGGGTCCTCGCGGCGGCTTGACCGGGGCGGCGTCCCGCCGGTGGCGGCGAACGTGGAAGGATGGTCCTGTGCTGCGCTGGATAACTGCTGGAGAGTCCCATGGTCCCGCCCTCGTCGCGATGCTCGAGGGGATGGTCGCCGGTGTCGAGGTGACGTCGAGCGACATCTCGGAGCAGCTCGCGCGGCGGCGCCTCGGCTACGGCCGCGGCGCGCGCATGAAGTTCGAGGCCGACAAGGTCACCATTCTCGGCGGCGTCCGGCACGGCCACACCCTCGGCGGCCCGGTGGCCATCGAGATCGGCAACACCGAGTGGCCCAAGTGGGAGACCATCATGTCCGCCGACCCGGTGGACGCCGAACTGCTCGTCGGACAGGCCCGCAACGCACCGCTCACCCGCCCGCGACCCGGCCACGCCGACTACTCGGGGATGCTCAAGTACGGCTTCGACGACGCTCGTCCCGTCCTCGAGCGCGCCAGCGCCCGGGAGACCGCGGCCCGGGTCGCCGCCGGCACCGTGGCCCGCAACTTCCTGCGGCAGGTGTTCGGCGCGGAGGTCGTCTCGCATGTGATCTCCATCGGAGCGTCCGACCCCTACGTGGGGGCGGAGCCGACCGGGGCCGATCTCGCCGCCATCGACGCCAGCCCCGTGCGGGCCTTCGACAAGGCGGCCGAGGAATCGATGATCGCCGAAATCGAGGCCGCCAAGCGCGACGGTGACACCCTGGGCGGTGTCGTCGAGGTCGTGGTGCACGGCCTGCCCGTAGGCCTCGGCTCGTTCATCAGCGGGGCGGACCGGCTCGACGCCCGGCTCGCCGCGGCCCTCATGGGCATTCAGGCGATCAAGGGTGTCGAGGTCGGCGACGGCTTCGAGACCGCACGCCGGCGCGGCAGCGTCGCCCACGACGAGATCCGGCCCGGCCCGGACGGCGTGCTCCGCTCGACCAACCGGGCCGGCGGTCTCGAGGGTGGCATGACCAACGGCGAGGCGCTGCGGGTACGGGCGGCGATGAAGCCGATCTCGACGGTGCCGCGCGCCCTCGCCACCGTCGACATGGCCTCCGGCGAGGAGGCCGTGGCGATCCACCAGCGCTCCGACGTGTGCGCTGTGCCTGCGGCCGGTGTCGTGGCCGAAGCGATGGTGGCGCTCGTCGTGGCGCAGGCCGCGCTCGAGAAGTTCGGGGGCGACTCGATCGACGAGACCCGCGCCAACGTCCGCAACTACCTCGAGGCCGTCGCGGCCCGGGTGCCACGGTGACGCCATGACGCCACGCGCAGTCCTGATCGGGCCGCCCGGGGCCGGCAAGTCGACCATCGGCCGGCGGCTCGCCCAGGCGCTCGATCTGCCGTTGCTCGACACCGACGCCGAGATCGAGCGCACCACCGGCCGCACGATCCCGGACATCTTCGGCACCGACGGCGAACCGGCGTTCCGGCGGATCGAGGAGGAGGTGGTGGCCGACGCGCTCGCCCGGCACGACGGCATCGTCTCGCTCGGCGGCGGCGCGATCCTGTCCGAGCGCACCCGCGCCCTGCTCCAGGACCGAACGGTGATCTACCTCGAGATCAGCGTCGCCGAGGGCCTGCGCCGCACCGGGACCAACACCACACGACCGCTGCTCGCCGGGGCGGACCCCGCGGCGAAGTACCGGGAGCTGATGCGCCGGCGCCGCCCGCTCTACCGGCAGGCGGCCACCATCCGCGTGCGCACCGACGGACGCAGTCCGGGCCGGGTGGTGCAGCAGGTCCTCGCCAAGCTGGAGGCCCAGTCGGATCTGGCGGCCACCGGCGCCCACCCGTCCGCGCCCAGCACGACCAGTACAGAGAATCGGAGCAATCAATCGTGACCGAACCGGTACGCGTCGACGTCCAGACGGCCCAGCCCTACCCGGTGATCATCGGCCGGGGCCTGCTCGGTGAGCTCGTCGACGAACTCACCGGCACCCGCACCGTGGCGATCCTGCACCAGCCGCCGCTCGCGGAGACCGCCGAGGCGGTGCGCGCCGCGCTGGCAGAGAAGGGCATCGACGCTCACCGCGTCGAGATCCCCGACGCCGAGGACGGCAAGGACCTCGCCGTGGCGGGCTTCTGCTGGGAGGTGCTCGGCCGCATCGGGCTGACCCGATCCGACGCGATCGTCAGCCTCGGCGGGGGAGCAGCCACCGACCTGGCCGGGTTCGTCGCCGCCACGTGGATGCGCGGCGTGCGGATCGTGCACGTCCCCACCACGCTGCTCGCCATGGTCGACGCCGCGGTCGGCGGCAAGACCGGCATCAACACCGAGGCCGGCAAGAACCTCGTCGGTGCCTTCCACGAACCGTCCGCGGTGCTCGTCGACCTCGCGACGCTCGAGACGGTGCCGCGCAACGAGATCGTCGCCGGTCTCGCCGAGGTGATCAAGACCGGCTTCATCGCCGATCCGAAGATCCTCGAACTGATCGAGGCGGACCCGGAGGCCGCGCTCGACCCGACGGGAAGCGTGCTGCCCGAACTGATCCGGCGCTCGGTCGAGGTCAAGGCGAAGGTCGTGGCCGCGGACCTCAAGGAGTCGAGCCTGCGCGAGATCCTCAACTACGGGCACACCCTCGGTCACGCCATCGAACGGCGCGAACGCTACCGGTGGCGGCACGGCGCCGCCGTCGCCGTCGGTCTCGTCTTCGCCGCCGAGCTGGGACGCCTCGCGGGGCGCCTCGACGACGCCACCGCCGACCGGCACCGCAGCATCCTCGAGCTCGTCGGGCTGCCCACCACCTACGATGCCGACGCCTTCCCCCAGCTGCTCGAGGGCATGCAGACCGACAAGAAGAACCGCGCGGGCATGCTGCGGTTCGTCGTCCTCGACGGCCTCGCCAAGCCCGGCCGGCTCGAGGGACCGGATCCGTCGCTGCTCGCGGCGGCGTACTCGGCCGTCGCGCGGGAGGGCACGGCGGACGCCGGCACCGTGCTCCTGTGAGCTGCTGAGCCCCGGGCCGGCGCACCCAAGGGTGCGCCGGCCCTCTCGCTTTCGGGCGCCCCCCGGTTCACCGGTCCCAAAGAAATTCGGGCTGGACGGAATCGAAGAGTTTTCCGAACAATGGACCACGACTCCCGTAGCGCGGCCGTCCGCAAGAGCGACAACGAAAATGCCTCCGTCGCAACGTATTCGAATTCTCCTCCGCCACTTCGTTGATTTCCGGGTGAAACCGGCCGTACCATTCCGGTCATGATGAACGCTCAGCAGGTCACGACGACGCCGGATGCCTTCCGGCGCCGCGTCACTCACTGCTGACCCACCACGCGAGCCCCGGGAGTCGACGTCCCGGGGCTTTCGTCGTGTTCGGGCACGTCGCTTCCTCTCGCCGAGACGAGAGTCGAGGAACACGAAATGAACGGTGCAGATCATCGAGTGCTCGGTCGCGAACTCGAGATGTTCGCCACCGCACCCGCTGTGGGGGCGGGACTTCCGATGTGGCTGCCGGACGGTGCGGTGATCCGTGCCGAGCTCGAGGCCTTCGCCGCCGAGGTGGCGGCCGAGACCGGCTGTCGCCGCGTCTACACCCCGGTGCTCGCCAAGAAGGAGTTGTTCGTCCGGTCGGGTCACTGGTCCAAGTTCGCCGACGACATGTTCCCCGAGATGCAGGTCGGCGGCGAGAGTTTCGTGCTGCGGCCCGCGAACTGTCCCCACCACGCCCAGATCTTCGCCTCGCGGGGCCGCGGCTACCGCGAGCTGCCGATCCGCCTGTCGGAGCTGGGATCGATGTTCCGCAGCGAACTGTCGGGTGTGCTCGGCGGCCTGAGCCGGGTCCGGCAGATCGGTCTCGACGACGCGCACGTGTTCTGCGCGCCCGAACAGGCCGGTGCGGAGATCGAACTCGCGTTGAGCGCGATCGAGCGCTGTTACGGAGTGCTCGGGCTCGACGACCGGCGCTACCGCCTGTCCCTCCGCGGCGCCGGCGGGCGGTATCTCGGCACCGGCGAGCAGTGGGTGCACGCACAAGGTGAGCTGCGCGGTGCGCTCGAACGGTGCGGACTGGATTTCTTCGAAGCCGAGGGGGAGGCCGCGTTCTACGGTCCGAAGATCGACGTCCAGGTCGCCGGAGCGCACGGGCGCGAGGAGACCGTGTCCACCGTCCAGTTCGACTTCACTCAACCGGAACGTTTCGGCCTCGAGTACACCGGCGAGGACGGGCGCAGACACCGGCCCGTGATGATTCACCGGGGTGTGCTCGGATCGATGGAGCGGCTGACCGCGATGCTTGTCGAACGCTTCGAAGGGCGCATGCCGCCGTGGCTCTCGCCCCGCCAGGTGGCGGTCCTGCCGATCGGCGACCCGCACCGCGACGGGGCGGGCGCGTTGCGGGACAGACTGGTGGACGAGGGGATTCGCGCCGAGGTGCTCTCCGGTGGGTCGCTGGGCAGCCGGATCCGCGCCGCGCGCGTGCACCGCGATCCCTACCTCGCGATCGTCGGCGACGAAGAACTCGCGGACGCCACCGTCAGCGTCCTGGTGCCGCAGTCCGGGCAGCGGGCGCGCGTCGGGCACGAGCAGTTCGTGCGCCGGGTGTCGGCCGACGTCCGGGGCCGGGTCCTGCGCCCGTCCGCACTGCCGTGAATGTGCACTCGTCGGCGTCGAGTCGGACTGCGATCGATCGTGCCGGGACGGCAACGCGCAGCACCCGGAGCGGTCACCCCACGTCGGTCGCTGGTTCGGCGGGCCCCGGTCGGGGCTAGTCGGCGCCGTGCACGACCTGCAGACCGGGGCGAGTCGCCCGCGCCGAGGGAGGTGCTCCGCGGCGAGCGCGTTCGTCCCGGTCCGGGCGGCCGATCCGGTGGGCCTGCAGATAGGCCACGCCGACACGGGAATACCAGGCGGCGGTCCACGACGGGATCCCGCCCAGCATCGACAGGGCGAACCCGTGGTGGCGCTCGACGAAGTCGACGGTCACCGCATACAGATCCACCCCCGGGCACTTCCTGGCCGCCGCCTCGAGATCGAGATCGTCGGGCCACCAGTTCGCCGGCAGGACGGGGTCGGCCGCCTCCCTGGCCCCCGGGTGACGGAGACCGAGCACCCGTCCGCCCACCGCCACCGCGGCACTGCACGTTCCTTTCGCGAGCCCCCGCGTCGTAGACCAGAGCCCGCCTGGGCGCGTCAGCGGCAGTATCGCCCCGAGCAGTCGCCCCAGCTGTGGCTCGCCGCCGGTCCGCGAGGCGAAGGCTCCGGCCTCCTCCGAGCCGTTCGGGGCCGTCTTCCGGTCGGGACGTATCGGAGCGCGCTCTCCCATGCTTTCCCACCTTAAATGCACTGGGCGCCAGAGTGATTGGTTTTCGCCGATCGCACGGATGGGGGAGCGGCGGCCGCTGCGCCCGATGTCCCGGTGCGCGCTCGGTCGTCGGCGCGGGCGGTGCCGCGGGCCGGACTCATCCGGCGTCGACGCTCCGGTGGGCCAGTTCCTCGCGCGCGGCGGTCTCGACGGCGACCGGAAGTGTCAGGGTGCGGCCCAGTTCGAAGTCGGCCACGAATTCGGCGAGCAGGTCGGTCGGCCATCGATCGAATTCGGCCATCGCAATCCCCCCTCGGTGCGTGCGATCGAGGTGACCGGCGTGCCCCTGCCGGTCCCCGGTTCTCGATCCCGACAGTTCACATTTACACCACCGGCACGTCCCGTGACACTGCTTCCGGCCGAATCGGTCCGTTCCGCCCGGCGAGTCCGGTTCCGTCCGACCTACCCGTCCTCCGACGGAGTGACGGCGCGCCGGACGAGCAGGGCGCAGTGCTCGACGAGCGCGTCTCGCTCGACGTCGATCTGCCCGTCGATCCACGCGACGATCAGCGCCCCGATGCCCAGGCCCAGGACGGCGCCGGCGATCAGCCGGGTCTCGGCGTCCGGCTCCGGCGCGGTGACGTCCACGAGCAGGGCGCCGAGTAGGGCGGGCGCTGCATGCAGACCCTGCTGCGACAGGACCGGCTCGGTCATGGCCTCGCGGACCAGCACCCGGCCGCGACGGGGGTCGGCGGCGAAGAAGTCGATCGCTCCGGAGACGAAGGCGCGGGCCCGGGCGGTGACCTCTGCCGGAGCGGCCGCCACGACGTCCTGCATATGACGCACGAGACCCTCCGCTGTCGTCGCGAAGACTGCGGCGACCAGGTCGTCGCGCGAGGGAAAACTCTCGTAGAAGTAGCGCTCGCTGACCCCGGCGGCGCGGCACAGGGCGCGGACGGTGACCGCGCGGCCTCCGCCGGTGCCGAGCAGTTCGGTGCCCGCCGCAAGGATCCGGGTGCGGCGCTGCGCGCGCCGGTCGTCGGCGCTGACGCCGTGCCAGCTGCGGCTCGGGGGTGTGCGCATGGATCCCATCCTGCCGGACCGGGCGGCCGGAACGGGAAAGGCCGTTGACCACCCCGTAGTGGACAACATATGTTGTCCACTATGGGGTCCGGGAGCGCAACGGAGGACGAATGAAGAATGTGACGATCGGACGGCAGATCCGACGGGAGATCGAGCGGCTCGATCCGGTCCGCGACGATCGCGCCGTCGCGCGGCTCTCGCTCGAGGTCCTGAACGGGAACGCGATGCTCGTGAACGCACTGTTCACGGTGTCGTTCATCCGGCAGGTGGCCGTGCCCACCGTCGCAAAGATCCTGCACCGCCGCGGCCGCGGCGACATCGTCGTCGACACGGCGAAGCGCAACGACGACACCATGGTGTTCTTCGGCAAGTTCCTCGAACTCGGCTACGACACCGCCGAGGGCCTCGCATGGATCGAGCGGCTCAACGAGATCCACGGGCACTTCCCGATCCGCAACGAGGACTCGCTCTACACCCTCGCGACGCTCGCGCTCGAACCGCAGCGCATCGCCGCACTCGTCGGGTCCCGGCCGTTCTCCGAGACGGAACTCGAAGGACAGTGGCGCTTCTGGAGCGGCGTGGCAGCCGCCCAGCGGATCACGGACATCCCCGAGTCCCGCGACGAGCTCACCCGCTGGACGGCCGCCTTCGAGGCCGCGCAGTATGCGCGCACCGACGACGGGCTCGCCGTGACCCGTCGACTCGTCGACGACTTCGCGGACCGCTGGTTTCCCGGACCGTTGCGAGCGCTCGCGCCGGAGGTGCTGTCGACGTTCTGCGACGACCACCTGCGCGGCGTGCAGAACCTGCCCGAACCGCGGCCCGTTCTCGCCTACCTCGCGCGATCCGCGGTACGCACCTACTTCGCTGCCACCACGCTGCGCCCGGTACGGCGCGACCGCAGTTTCGTGGAGACCTTCGGGACGGCGCGGTACGGAGCCCGTGACCGGGACGCGGTGGGATATCGGCGCCCGGACCCGGCGCGACGGCGCTGACCGCCCGGATCGGGGCGGGGGTCAGGCCCGGAGCTCGGCGGCAGCCTGTGCGGAGCTCGGTTCGGCGCCGTGTTCGCGGCCCAGTTCGGCGATCGCGCGCGTGAATTCGGGGTCGAACAGCAGGAAGCTGAGCAGGTCGCCGCGATCCTCTTCGTCGCCCCCGATCAATCGTGCGACGACGGACGGCGCGGGATTGCGCACGAACTGGCGCACGAGGGACTGGTTGCGCACCACGGCGTGGGCGATCTCGGCGATCCGTCCCGCATCCTCCAGCGGCGGGCCGGCGAAGTCGATGCCGATCGGGCGGTCGGTGGCGGCCACCGCCCGGGTCTCCGCGATCCGCGCGTTGCGGAATTCGAGCTGATGCAGATCCTCGATCATCCGGTAGCCGAGCATGGCTCGCAATGCGAGGGCCGCGACGCCCGCGACGTCCGGGGCGGGCCGCCGGTGCCGGTTCGGGCGGGGCACCACCGGGGGCGGCCAGACCCGCGGCTGCGTCGCCACCACCCCGACGTGCCCCGCGCCGAGCAGAAGCGCGGGCTTGATGGGGGTGTTGAGGAGCAGTCCGCCGTCGATGTACCACCCGGTGCGCTGCGGCGCGCACGGGTCGGTGATGTGGACGGGCCGGAACAGGATCGGCACCGCGGAGGACGCCAGCAGGTGGTCGACGGTCAAGGTGGTCTCGACGTAGCTGATGTTGCGGCGGAGGTCGTACTCGGGCAGCCGCACCGAGTCGTTCTTCTCGACGAACACCACCGTGCCGCCCGAATCGACGGACGTCGTGGCCACGGCGACCGCATCCACGAGTCCGGCACGGATGTTCTCGTGCAGCCGGTCCCACGGGAGGAGACGCTGCAGGGTGTGCCGGATCGGGCTCGTGTCCAGCAGGCTGACGAGACGAGTGAGCGGGAAGCCCAGGGCCTGCCCGACGAAGGCGGCGCCGGTTCCCAGAATGCTGTGCACCGTCGAGTACACGTCGGACGAGTCCACACCGGTCCACAGGTCCACCAGCCGCTCCGAAGCTGCGGGGAACCCCTCGTCGGCGAAGGCGGCGAGTCCCACCACGTTGATCGCGCCGGCGCTGGTGCCGACGAGAAGCTCGGGCGGGCCGTTGTGCGCGGTCATTCGTGGTAGCAGTGTGGTGATCGCCCCGGCCTGATACGCGCCGCGCGCACCCGCGCCCGCGACGACCAGCGCCGACCGCCGGCGTCCGTGGGTGCCGCTCGTCCCGCGTCCGGCCATGGGCCGAACGGTACCTGCCCGCTCCGGGCTGCGGACCCGATTCCGTCACCGCTGCGGACCGCGGCCGGCGGGCAGGTGTCAGGGGCGGCGGTCCGGATCGATCCGCTCGAACACCTCGGTGGGTGCGTCGTCGTCACGCCACTCCCGATCCGGGGCCGCGGACGCTGGGACCGGTGCCTGCCTGTCGTCCGGCTTTCCCGGCGCCGCAGACTTGCGCTGGTCCCGGCGTACCAGCAGCCGCCCGAGCATCACCGCGGCCGTCGCGGGGACGAACACCAGCAGCACGGTGAACGCCGCGCCCGAGGTCAGTTCGAAGAACAGCGACTTGACCCCGACCTGGATCGGGCTGACCGTGTCGATCAGCCACGTCAGCAGGCCGGAGAGGAGACCGGTGACCGCCGCGGCCTTCAGCCACAGTATCGTCAGGTCCGCACCGTCCTCCGACTGCGGGTGCGCCCGCTGATCGCGGATCCCGTCGAGCCCGGCCCACACGATCGCGGCGAGCACGACGACGGCCAAAGCCACCATCCGCAGCATCGAGCCTTGCAGCGGCCATTGCACCAGGGCGGCCCCCAGCAGGACCCGTACCAGCACGTGCACGAGGGTCAGGCCGAGCCCGCGAAGCAACCAGGGTTTCATGTTCCTCAGAGTAACGTCTGGATCGGCGGAGATGTGTCCCGCCCCACATTCGTCACCGGCGACGGCGGTCCCGGCTGTCGGCGCGGGAGTACGTTGACCCCATGCCCGCCGCTCACTCCGCCCGCCGCGCCGCGCTGCGCCGGTTGCTCGCCGACCGGGACCTCGACGCGCTCCTGGTGACCGACCTGCTCAACATCCGCTACCTCACCGGATTCACCGGTTCGAACGCCGCGCTGCTCGTCACCACCGACGACGTCGACGAGTCCCGCACCGTCGTGTGCACCGACGGCCGCTACCTCACCCAGGTCGCCGCTCAGGTTCCCGATCTGCGGGCCGAGATCGCCCGCGCCAGTGCCGATCACCTGGTCCGTTCCGCGGCGACGCCGGCCCGGTGGGGCTTCGAGAGCCATGTCGTCACCGTCGACACGCACGTGCGCTGGGCGGGGCTGGACAGCCCGCTCACTCTCACCCCCGCGCCCGGGCTGGTCGAGCAGTTGCGCATGGTCAAGGACGAACACGAGGTCGGACTGCTGACGGCGGCGTGCGCCGTCGCCGACCGGGCACTGGCGGACCTCGTCGCCGCCGGCGGTCTGCGCCCGGGCCGCACCGAACGGCAGGTCGGTCGCGATCTCGAAGCCCGCATGCTCGACCACGGCGCCGACGGCATCTCCTTCGAGACGATCGTCGCGACCGGGGCGAACTCGGCCGTGCCGCACCACCGGCCCACCGACGCCGTGCTCGCCGCCGGAGACTTCGTCAAGCTCGATTTCGGTGCACAGGTCGGCGGATACCACTCCGACATGACCCGCACGTACGTCCTCGGGCGGGCCGCCGACTGGCAGCGCGACGTGTACGACCTGGTCGCGCGCGCCCAGGCGGCCGGGCGGGCGGCGCTCGTACCGGGCATCGACCTGGCCGCCGTGGACGCCGCGTCCCGCGACGTGATCGCCGCCGCCGGACACGGTGAGCTGTTCCTGCACGGACTCGGCCACGGCGTCGGTCTGGAGATCCACGAAGCACCCGGAATCGGCCAGGCCGCGACCGGTACACTTGCCTGCGGTGCGGCGGTGACCGTCGAACCGGGCGTGTACTTCTCCGGGCGCGGAGGCGTGCGGATCGAGGACACGCTCGTGGTGCGTGAGCAGGGACCGGAGCTGCTCACACTCACCGACAAGACATTGACCGTCGTATAAGGGCGGTACCTCGACTCTAGGAGACGCGAAACCAAGTGGCCGATACCAGCGATTTCAAGAACGGGCTCGTGCTGAAGATCGACGGTCAGCTGTGGCAGATCATCGAGTTCCAGCACGTCAAGCCCGGCAAGGGGCCGGCGTTCGTCCGCACGAAGATCAAGAACGTGCTCTCCGGCAAGACCGTCGACAAGACCTGGAACGCCGGTGTGAAGGTCGAGACGGCCACCGTCGACCGTCGCGACATGACGTACCTGTACCACGACGGCTCCGATTACGTCTTCATGGACGGCGAGACCTACGACCAGATCTCCATCAGTGAGGAGACCCTGGGCGGCGGCGCCCGGTTCCTCCTGGAGAACATGCAGGTGCAGGTGGCCACCCACGAGGGCACCCCGCTGTTCGTCGAACTGCCGGTCACCGTCGAACTCGAGGTCACCCACACCGATCCCGGCCTGCAGGGCGACCGCTCGACCGGCGGCACCAAGCCCGCGACCCTCGAGACCGGCGCCGAGATCCAGGTGCCCCTGTTCATCAACACCGGCGACAAGCTCAAGGTCGATTCCCGTGACGGCAGCTACCTCGGGCGAGTGAATTCCTGAGTGTCCGGTACGCAGAAGAAACTCGGAGCCCGGCACAAGGCGCGTAAGCGCGCCGTGGATCTGCTGTTCGAGGCCGAGGCCCGCGACATCGATCCGGTCGGTCTCGCCGCCGACCGGGTCGCGCTCGCCGTCACCGACGACCAGGTCGCGCAGGTGCCGCCGTACACGCAGACCGTCGTGCGTGGCGTGTCGGAGCGACTCGACGAGCTCGACCAGGTGATCGCCGAGCACCTGCACGACTGGACGCTCGAGCGGCTGCCCGCCGTGGACCGGGCGATCCTGCGCATCTCGGTATGGGAGCTGTTCCACGCCCCCGACGTGCCGCCGGTGGTCGCCGTCGACGAGGCGGTCGAGCTGGCCAAGCAGCTGTCCACCGACGATTCGCCCGCGTTCGTCAACGGCATCCTCGGCCAGATCGTGGCGCTCGCCGACCAGGTGCGTGCCGCCGCGGCAGCCACCTCCTCGCGCGCCGCCGACGCGGTCGAGCAGCGGGAGACCGAGCGGCCCTGACGACGCAGCGTGAGCGGGCCCGGCCGGCGACATCCGTCGCCGGCCGGGCCCGCTCGCCGCTTCGGGGACCCCGGCCTGTGTCGGGCCTCACCCCTCATCCGTGCCGGGCGGGCACCGGCCGCTGCTAGGCTGGTGCACCGTCAGGCATCCTTTAACGATCCGTCCAGCGAGGCGGAGAAGGAGGTCGCAGTATGGCCATGTCCGAAGACGGGTCACCGGCATCCCCGCCCGGTCCGGCCCGCGAATTGCTCTCCGCAGCCGACGTCGGCCGCACCGTCGCCCGCATCGCGCACCAGATCATCGAGAAGACCGCGCTCGACGCCCCCGCGGGTGAAGCCCCTCGCGTCGTCCTCGTCGGCATTCCCACCCGCGGCACCACCCTCGCGCACCGGCTCGCCGAACGCATCGCCGAGTTCTCCGGGGTGCGCGTGCCCGTCGGCTCCCTGGACATCACCCTCTACCGCGACGACCTGCGCACCAAGCCGCACCGCCCGCTCGAGCGCACGTCGGTGCCCGAAGGCGGCGTCGAGGACGCCCTCGTCGTCCTCGTCGACGACGTCCTGTTCTCCGGTCGCTCGGTGCGCGCCGCCCTCGACGCCCTGCGCGACCTGGGCCGGCCCCGCGCCGTGCAGCTCGCCGTCCTGGTCGATCGCGGGCACCGCGAACTGCCGCTGCGCGCCGACTACGTCGGCAAGAATGTCCCCACCGCCCGCGCCGAGGACGTGCGGGTCCTGCTCACCGAGCAGGACGACCGCGACGCCGTGGTGATCTCCGGAGGCAAGATTTCGTGAAGCACCTGCTCTCCATCGCGGACCTGACCGAGGAGTCCGCGACCGAGCTTCTCGACGAGGCCGAACGGTTCGAGCAGGCGCTGCTCGGCCGGGAGGTGCGCAAGCTGCCGACCCTGCGCGGCCGCACCGTGATGACGGTGTTCTTCGAGAACTCCACCCGTACCCGGGTCTCGTTCGAGGTCGCCGGCAAGTGGATGAGCGCCGACGTCATCAACGTCAGCGCGTCGAGTTCGTCGGTCGCCAAAGGCGAGTCGCTGCGCGACACCGCGCTGACCCTGCACGCCGCCGGAGCCGATGCCCTGATCGTGCGGCACCCCGCGTCGGGCGCCGCGCACCGGATCGCCGAATGGACCGGCGACGGCAACGGCGGGGGACCGGCGGTGATCAACGCCGGCGACGGCACCCACGAACACCCCACGCAGGCCCTGCTCGACGCGCTCACCCTCCGGCAGCGGCTCGGCTCGATCGCCGGCCGGCGCATCGCGATCGTGGGCGACATCCTGCACAGCCGGGTCGCGCGCTCCAACGCCCTGCTGCTGTCCACGCTCGGTGCCGAGGTGGTGCTCGTCGCGCCGCGCACGTTGCTGCCGGTGGGTGTGGAGACCTGGCCGGTCACCGTCTCGCATTCCCTCGACGCCGAACTGCCCGGCCTCGACGCGGTGCTCATGCTGCGGGTGCAGGCCGAACGCATGAACGGTGGTTTCTTCCCCTCGGCGCGCGAGTATTCGATCGGCTACGGGCTGTCGGAGAAACGGCTGGCGATGCTCGCCGAGCACGCCGTGGTGCTGCATCCCGGCCCGATGCTGCGCGGCATGGAGATCGCCTCGGCGGTCGCCGACGCCCCGCAGACCGCGGTGCTGCAGCAGGTGAGCAACGGCGTGCACGTGCGCATGGCCGTGCTGTTCCGGCTGCTCGTCGGCACGGAGAGCGCGATCGCATGACCGAAGCGTACGCGGACCGGAAGTCCGCGCAGAAGACGAAGAACACTGGGACAGGAGAAGATTCGGTGTCGCCGCAGGTGCTCATCCGCAACGTGCTCGTCTACGGGGAGGGTGCGCCGACCGACGTGCTGCTCGGCGACGAACAGATCCTCGCCCTCGGCACCGACCTCGAGGCGAGCCCCGACGCCGAGGTGATCGACGGCGCGGGACGGATCCTGCTGCCCGGCTTCGTCGACCTGCACACGCATCTGCGCGAGCCCGGCCGTGAGGACACCGAGACCATCGACACCGGATCCGCGGCCGCGGCGCTCGGCGGCTACACCGCGGTGTTCGCGATGGCCAACACCGACCCCGTCGCGGACTCCGTCGTCGTCACCGACCACGTGTGGCGGCGCGGGCAGGAGGTCGGCCTCGTCGACGTGCACCCCGTGGGTGCCGTCACCGTCGGGCTGGCCGGCACGCAACTCGCCGAGATGGGCACCATGGCCGCCGGTGTCGGCCGTGTCCGGATGTTCTCCGACGACGGGCACTGCGTCCACGACCCGCTGATCATGCGGCGGGCGCTGGAGTACTCGAGTTCGCTCGGGGTCCTGATCGCCCAGCACGCCGAGGAACCGCGGCTGACCGCCGGGGCCGTCGCGCACGAGGGCCCCACCGCGGCGCGCCTCGGACTGGCCGGCTGGCCGCGCGCGGCCGAGGAGTCCATCGTCGCGCGCGACGCCCTGCTCGCCCGGGACGCCGGAGCCCGCGTGCACATCTGCCACGCCTCCACCGCCGGGACCGTCGAACTGGTGAGATGGGCCAAGGCGCAAGGGATCCCGATCACCGCCGAGGTCACCCCGCACCATCTGATGCTGGACGATTCCCGGCTCGAGACCTACGACGGCGTCAACCGGGTCAACCCGCCGCTGCGCGAACGTTCCGACGTCGAGGCGCTGCGCCGCGGACTGGCCGAGGGCGTGCTCGACTGCGTCGCCACCGACCACGCCCCGCACGCCGAGCAGGACAAGTGCTGCGAGTTCTCCCAGGCCCGGCCCGGCATGCTCGGGCTCGAGACGGCCCTGTCGATCGTCGTCGAGACGATGGTCCGTCCCGGGTTGCTGGACTGGCGCGGCGTCGCGAAGGTCATGAGCGAACGGCCCGCCGAGATCGTCGGCCTCGACGACCAGGGGCGCCCGCTCGAGGTGGGGGAGCCCGCCAACGTGGTGCTCGTCGACCCCGACGCCGAATGGACGGTGCGCGGACCGGAACTGGCGTCGGTCGCGCACAACACGCCGTACGAGGCGATGACGCTGCCCGGCAAGGTCGTTGCGACCGTGCTGCGCGGCCGGATCACCGCACTCGACGGAGCGGTCCGGCCCGGCACCGGAAGCGGGGTGCGGTGATGGACCGCCTGTGGCTCACACTCGGCTTCGTCGCCCTGTGGGTGGTGCTGGTCCTGCTGATGTGGAAGGGCTGGCGCGGCCGCGGCCGCCGCCAGGCCGACGCCGTCGGTGCCCTCCCGCCGGTGCCGGCCGAGCTGGGGGAGCAGCTGGTGGCCCCGAGCACCGGCCTGTACGTGGGCAGTACCCTCGCGCCGAGCTGGCAGGACCGGATCGCCGTCGGCGACCTGGGCCACCGCGCGGCCGGCGAGATCAGCCGCTACCGCGCCGGGGTGCTGCTCGAGCGCGACGGCGCCTCGCCGATCTGGATCCCGCAGGACTCCATCCGGGCGGTGCGCACCGAACGCGGTCTCGCGGGAAAGGTGATGACCAAGGACGGGGTGCTGGTGATCCGCTGGCAGCTGCCGTCCGGCACCGAGATCGACACCGGATTCCGCGGCGACGACAAGACCATCTACCCCCAGTGGGTGCAGGAGACGAACGAGAATCACCGGGACAGTGAAAGCTAGGACGACAGCCTGGACGGCTGGTACAGCGACGACGGCACGCGAGATTTCGGCTGATGCGGCGAGCTCCGGTGAGGTCGAGCAGAACGGAGAGAACGCATGAGCGGCAACAACTTCGACACGGACACCGCGATCCTGGTGCTCGAGGACGGGCGCACGTTCCGCGGCACCGTCTTCGGTGCGGTGGGACAGACCCTCGGCGAGGCGGTGTTCAGCACCGGCATGACCGGCTACCAGGAGACCCTCACCGACCCGAGCTACCACCGGCAGATCGTGGTCTCCACGGCCCCGCAGATCGGCAACACCGGGTGGAACGCCGAGGACAACGAGTCCGTCGGCCCCACCGGTGACCCCGCCGCCGCGAGGATCTGGGTCGCCGGCTACGTCGTGCGCGACCCGTCGCGCCGCACCTCGAGCTGGCGCGCGGCCGGATCCCTGCAGGACGAACTCGAGCGGCAGAACATCGTCGGTATCGCCGGGATCGACACCCGCGCCCTGGTGCGGCACCTGCGCACCCGCGGCTCGATGCGGGCGGGCGTCTTCTCCGGCGACGCCCTCGCCGGCGACGCCGAGCTGCTCGACCGGGTCCGGAGCCAGCCGTCGATGCTCGGCGCCGACCTCGCCGGCGAGGTCACCACCACGAGCGGCTACGTTGTCGAGCCCGACGGCGAGGCCCGCTTCACCGTCGCCGCGATCGACCTCGGCATCAAGACCAACACCCCGCGGATGTTCGCCGAGCGCGGCATGCGCGTGCACGTGCTGCCGTCCACCGCGACGCTGCACGACATCCTGGACCTGAAAGCCGACGGAGTCTTCCTCTCGAACGGCCCCGGCGACCCGGCCACCGCGGACGGCGCGGTGCATCTGACCAAGGAAGTCCTCGGGCAGGGACTGCCGCTGTTCGGCATCTGCTTCGGCAACCAGATCCTCGGCCGCGCGCTCGGCCTGGGGACCTACAAGATGAAATTCGGGCACCGCGGCATCAACATCCCGGTCATCGAACACGAGACCGGGCGGATCGCCATCACCGCCCAGAACCACGGCTTCGCGCTCGAGGGCGAAGCCGGCCAGGAGTTCGACACCCCGTTCGGCCGGGCCGTGATCAGCCACACCTGCGCCAACGACGGCGCCGTCGAGGGCGTGCGCCTGCTCGACGGGTCCGCCTTCTCCGTGCAGTACCACCCCGAGGCGGCGGCCGGCCCGCACGACGCCTCCTACCTGTTCGATCGGTTCACCAGCATGCTCGAGGGAGAGAAGAACTAAATGCCACGCCGTACCGACCTCTCCCACATCCTCGTCATCGGCTCCGGCCCGATCGTCATCGGGCAGGCCTGCGAATTCGACTACTCCGGCACCCAGGCGTGCCGGGTGCTGCGCGAGGAAGGCCTGCGGGTCTCCCTCGTCAACTCCAACCCGGCCACGATCATGACCGACCCGGAGTTCGCCGACTCCACCTACGTCGAGCCCATCACCGCCGAGTTCGTCGAGAAGGTCATCGCCGCCGAGCAGGCCAAGGGCACCCCGATCGACGCGGTGCTCGCCACCCTCGGCGGGCAGACCGCGCTCAACACCGCCGTCGCCCTGCACGAGCAGGGCATCCTCACCAAGTACGACGTCGAACTGATCGGCGCAGACTTCGACGCCATCCAGCGCGGCGAGGACCGGCAGAAGTTCAAGGACATCGTCGCCAAGTGCGGCGGCGAATCCGCGCGCTCGCGGGTCTGCTACACGATGGACGAGGTGCGTGAGACCGTCACCGAACTCGGCTACCCCGTCGTGGTGCGCCCGTCGTTCACCATGGGCGGCCTCGGCTCCGGCATGGCCTACGACGAGGCCGACCTCGAACGCATCGCCGGCGGCGGCCTCGCCGCCTCGCCCACCGCGAACGTGCTCATCGAGGAGTCCATCCTCGGCTGGAAGGAGTACGAGCTCGAGCTCATGCGTGACGGCCGCGACAACGTCGTGATCGTCTGCTCCATCGAGAACGTCGACCCGGTGGGCGTGCACACCGGCGACTCGGTCACCGTCGCCCCCGCCATGACCCTGACCGACCGCGAATACCAGAAGATGCGCGACCTGTCGATCGCGATCCTGCGCGAGGTCGGTGTCGACACCGGCGGCTGCAACATCCAGTTCGCGATGGACCCGCGCGACGGTCGTCTCGTGGTGATCGAGATGAACCCGCGGGTGTCGCGTTCGTCCGCGCTGGCCTCGAAGGCCACCGGCTACCCGATCGCGAAGATGGCCGCCAAGCTCGCCATCGGCTACACCCTCGACGAGATCGTCAACGACATCACCAAGGAGACGCCGGCCTGCTTCGAGCCGACGCTCGACTACGTCGTCGTCAAGGCGCCGCGCTTCGCGTTCGAGAAGTTCCCCGGCGCCGACGGCACCCTGACCACCACCATGAAGTCGGTCGGTGAGGCCATGTCCATCGGCCGCAACTTCACCGAGGCCTTCGGCAAGGTCCTGCGGTCGCTCGAAACCAAGCGTTCCGGGTTCTGGACCGGCCCCGAGGTCGAGGCGGCCGATCTCGGCACCCTGCTCGGGGAGCTCGAGGTCCCGCACGACGGCCGCTTCTACGGCATCGCCAAGGCCTTCGAGCTCGGCGCCACCGTCGAGCAGCTGTTCGACGCCACCAAGATCGACCCGTGGTTCCTCGACCAGATCCAGCAGATCGTCGAGCTGGGGGAGAAGGTGCGCGCCGCCGAGACGTTCGGTGAGCGGGAACTGCGTTTTTCCAAGCACCACGGCTTCTCCGACCGGCAGATCGCGGCGCTGCGCCCCGAGCTCGGCGACGAGGACGCGGTGCGGGCCCTGCGCGAGCAGCTCGGCGTGCACCCGGTGTACAAGACCGTCGACACCTGCGCCGCCGAGTTCGAGGCCAAGACCCCGTACCACTACTCGACGTACGAACTCGACCCGGACGCCGAGACCGAGGTCGCCGAGCAGCGTGAGCGGCCGAAGGTGCTCATCCTCGGCTCGGGCCCCAACCGCATCGGCCAGGGCATCGAGTTCGACTACTCGTGCGTGCACGCCGCCCTGACCCTGTCGCAGGCCGGCTACGAGACCGTCATGGTCAACTGCAACCCCGAGACGGTCTCGACCGACTACGACACCGCCGACCGTCTCTACTTCGAGCCCCTCACCTTCGAGGACGTCTTCGAGGTGTACCGGGCCGAGTCGCAGTCCGGCACCGTCGCCGGGGTCATCGTCCAGCTCGGCGGCCAGACCCCGCTCGGGCTCGCGCGACGGTTGAAGGCCGCCGGGGTGCCGATCGTCGGCACCAGCCCCGAGGCCATCGACCTGGCCGAGGACCGCGGCGAGTTCGGCCGGGTGCTCACCGAGGCGGGTCTGCCCGCCCCGAAGTTCGGCACCGCCACCACCTTCGAGGGCGCCCGCGACATCGCCGCCGGCATCGGCTATCCGGTGCTCGTCCGGCCGTCCTACGTCCTCGGCGGGCGCGGCATGGAGATCGTCTACGACGAGAAGGCGCTCGAGAGCTACATCTCCCGCGCCACCGAGATCTCCGAGGACCGGCCCGTGCTGGTCGACCGCTTCCTCGACGACGCCGTCGAGATCGACGTCGACGCCCTGTGCGACGGCACCGACGTCTACATCGGCGGCATCATGGAGCACATCGAGGAGGCCGGCATCCACTCCGGCGACTCGTCGTGTGCGCTGCCGCCGATCACCCTCGGCCGGTCCGACCTCGAGAACGTGCGCCGCTCCACCGAGGCCCTCGCGCGCGGCATCGGCGTCAAGGGTCTGCTCAACGTGCAGTACGCCCTCAAGGACGACATCCTCTACGTGCTCGAGGCCAACCCGCGCGCCTCCCGCACCGTGCCGTTCGTCTCGAAGGCCACCGCGGTGCAACTCGCCAAGGCCTGCGCGCGGGTCATGATGGGTGAGAGCATCGCCGACCTGCGCGCCGAGGGCATCCTGCCCGCCCACGGCGACGGCGGGCACGCCCCGGTCGACGCTCCGGTCGCGGTGAAGGAGGCGGTGCTGCCGTTCAACCGGTTCCGCCGCGCCGACGGCACCGGCATCGACTCGCTGCTCAGTCCGGAGATGAAGTCCACCGGCGAGGTCATGGGCATCGACGACGACTTCGGCACCGCGTTCGCCAAGAGCCAGACCGCCGCCTACGGGTCGTTGCCCACCTCCGGTTCGGTGTTCGTCTCGGTCGCCAACAAGGACAAGCGGTCGCTGATCTTCCCCGTCAAGCGGCTCGCCGACCTCGGCTTCCGGGTGCTCGCCACCATCGGCACCGCGGAGGTGCTGCGCCGCAACGGCATCCCGTGCGAGCACGTGTACAAGGTGTCGGAGGAGGAACGGCCCGAGGGGGCCCACACCATCGTCGAGAAGATCCGCGCCGGTGAGGTCGACATGGTGATCAACACCCCCTGGGGCAACTCCGGGCCGCGCATCGACGGCTACGAGATCCGCACCGCCGCCGTCGCCGCCAACATCCCGTGCATCACGACGGTGCAGGGTGCCTCCGCGGCCGTTCAGGGCATCGAGGCCGCCATCCGCGGCGACATCGGCGTGCGCTCGCTGCAGGAGATGCACGCCGGGATCCGGGAGGACCAGGGCAGTCTCGACGGCGACGCGGCGCCGGCGTCCGGCGGCGTCGGCGGTCTGCGCGACGGACTCGCGGACACGGCGTCGTGACGACGTTCGGGCAGCGTCTGCACGCGGCCCTCGCCGAGCGCGGGCCGCTGTGCGTGGGCATCGACCCGCACCCGGAACTGCTCGCCGCGTGGGGCCTCACGGTCGACGTCGCGGGGCTCGAGCGGTTCGCCGGGACGTGCGTCGACGCCTTCGCCGGGCACGTGGCCCTCGTCAAGCCGCAGGTCGCGTTCTTCGAGGCGTTCGGTGCCGCGGGCATCGCGGTGCTCGAGCGCACCGTGACGGCCCTGCGCGGCGCCGGCACCCTCGTCCTCGCGGACGCCAAACGCGGGGACATCGGCTCGACGATGGACGCCTACGCCCGCACGTGGCTGACCGACGCGTCCCCGCTGGGCTCCGACGCGGTCACCGTCTCGCCGTACCTGGGTTTCGGCGCGCTCGAGCCCGCGCTGCGCCTCGCCGTCGACGGGCGCGGAGTGTTCGTCCTCGCTGCCACCTCCAACCCCGAGGGTGCCCAGGTGCAGCAGGCGCGCACCGCCGACGGGCGCAGCGTCGCACAGGTGATGGTCGACGAGGCCGCGGCCCGCAACGCCGGCGCCGACACCCTCGGCTCGGTCGGCGTCGTCGTGGGCGCGACCCTCACCCGCGCGCCGGACCTGAGCGCGCTGCACGGCCCGATCCTGATGCCCGGTGTGGGCGCCCAGGGCGGCACCGCCGAGGACGTGCGCCGGCTGGCGGGCGAACGCCTCGACGCCGTCGTGCCCAACGTCTCCCGCGAGGTGTTGCGGGCCGGCCCGACGGCCGCGGCGCTGCGCGACGCCGTGTCCCGCACCGTGGACGCGTTCGCCTTCCTGCGGGCCTGACGCGGCCCGGACATCCGGCCCGGGCCCCGGGCCGGATGTCCGTTCCGGTGCAGGTGGGAGGCCCCCGACACGCTCGTGCGCGGAAATTTTTCCGGGCCGTCTCCGGCGGGGACGGCCCGACGTCGGCGCCGGGGCGCGGGGCGGTACTCGCCCCGGCCCGAACAGCCGCCCATAACGCCGCTACCTGCGGTTATGTCGTGTTCGTCGAGGTGGTGGGCGGTGCCCGCGCCCCCGGGCCGGACCCGGCCGTGGGTCACGCTGTGGGCGCACTACCGCACGTGTTTTCGAGCCGAAACGCCGGGGGGTGGGTTCGCAATCGTCGTCCGGCGTGAGTACGGTCGCTATCGCCGCTGGTTAACCGGCGGATGAGACTGATTGCCAACGATGAGACGGAGGAACCGTGGCCCTTCCCCAGCTGACCGACGAGCAGCGCGCCGCTGCTCTGGAGAAGGCGGCTGCTGCCCGTCGCGCCCGGGCTGAGCTCAAGGACCGCCTGAAGCGCGGCGGCACCGACCTCAAGCAGGTCCTGGCCGATGCCGAGAACGACGAGATCCTCGGCAAGATGAAGGTGTCCGCCCTGCTCGAGGCCCTGCCGAAGGTCGGCAAGGTCAAGGCGCAGGAGATCATGACCGAACTCGAGATCGCCCCGACGCGCCGCCTGCGCGGTCTGGGTGACCGTCAGCGCAAGGCGCTGCTCGCCAGGTTCGACTTCGACGCCTGAGCGACCGGTGGTAGCTGACGCACACACCGTGTCGGACAGCGGTTCCACGACGCGGAGGGGCCGGCTGGTGGTGCTGGCCGGCCCCTCCGCCGTCGGGAAGTCGACCGTCGTCCGCCGGCTCCGCAGCCGGGTGCCCGACCTGCTGTTCAGCGTGTCGGCCACCACCCGCGCTCCCCGGCCCGGCGAGGTGAACGGGGTGGACTACCACTTCGTCAGCCGCGACGAGTTCGATCGGATGATCGAGTCCGGGGACCTGCTCGAGTGGGCGGAGATCCACGGCGGGCTGCAACGCTCG
Source organism: Rhodococcus sp. NS-SX18 (assembly GCF_057367935.1). Lineage (NCBI taxonomy): Bacteria > Bacillati > Actinomycetota > Actinomycetes > Mycobacteriales > Nocardiaceae > Rhodococcus > Rhodococcus sp. NS-SX18. The sequence continues at coordinate 2,553,135 of NZ_CM170633.1, forward strand.
GGCACCCCCGCCGGTCCCGTGCGGGACGCGCTCGCCTCGGGACGGCCCGTGCTCGTCGAAGTGGATCTGACCGGGGCCCGCTCCGTCCGCGCCGCCATGCCGGAGGCCGTGCTGGCCTTCCTGGCGCCGCCGAGCTGGGATGTGCTGGTCGCCCGCCTCACCGGCCGCGGCACCGAATCGGACGAGGTGGTCCGTCGCCGGCTAGAGACCGCCCGGACCGAACTCGACGCCCGCGAGGAGTTCGACACCGTGATCGTCAACGAGGACGTCGACCGCGCCTGCGACGAATTGGTATCCTTGTTGGTCGGCCCCCGCGACGATCCCTCCGACCGTCCGCAGCCGATCACGACATTCCCCGCCTCGACCCCGAATCCCGAGCCCCACCAGAGCTCCGGAACGACACAGGAGAACACCGAGTGAGCAGCACCCAAGCAGCCGTGTCCGACACCGCCGGCCACGACCTGCCGGCCTACGACACCCCGCTGGGCATCACCAACCCGCCCATCGACGAGCTGCTCGAGCGCACCTCCTCGAAGTACGCCCTGGTGATCTACGCGGCCAAGCGTGCCCGGCAGATCAACGACTACTACAACCAGCTCGGCGACGGCATCCTCGAGTACGTCGGCCCGCTCGTCGAGCCCGGCCTGCAGGAGAAGCCGCTGTCGATCGCGCTGCGGGAGATCCACGCAGACCTGCTCGAGCACGCCGAAGGCGAGTGAGTCAGCGCGCCGCGGGCACCGCGGACCATTCGGAATTCGGGCAGCGCCGCCGCATCGTCGTCGGCGTCGGCGGCGGCATCGCCGCCTACAAGGCCTGCGCGCTGATCCGGGCGTTCACCGAAAGTGGACACCACGTACGGGTCATCCCGACGGATTCGGCGCTCGAGTTCGTCGGCCGGGCCACCTTCGAGGCCTTGTCCGGCAACCCAGTGCACACCGGCGTCTTCGCCGACGTGCCGCAGGTTCCGCACGTGCGGCTCGGGCAGGAGGCCGACCTGGTGGTCGTCGCCCCCGCCACCGCCGACCTGATGGCCCGCGCCGCCCACGGCCGCGCCGACGACCTGCTCACCGCCACACTGCTCACCGCGCGGTGCCCGGTCGTGTTCGCGCCTGCGATGCACACCGAGATGTGGGAGCACCCGGCGACGGTGGACAACGTCGCCACGCTCCGCCGCCGCGGCGCCGTCGTCGTCGAGCCGGCCTCCGGCCGGCTCACCGGGCACGACACCGGCGCCGGCCGGCTCCCCGAGCCCGAGGAGATCTTCGGACTGGCGTCGCTGCTGCTCGAACGACCGGACGCGTTGCCGCGGGATCTGACCGGGCGGCGCATCGTCGTCTCCGCCGGCGGCACCCGCGAACCACTGGACCCGGTGCGGTTCCTCGGCAACCGCAGCTCCGGCAAGCAGGGCTATGCCCTCGCCCGGCTCGCCGCCCAGCGCGGCGCCGACGTCACCCTCGTCGCGGGAGCGGTGGCCGGCCTGGCCGATCCCGCCGCGGTGGAGGTCGTGCGGGTCCAGACCGCCGCCCAGATGCAGGCCGCGGTCACCAAGCACGCCGCCGGTGCGGACGCCGTCGTCATGTCCGCCGCCGTCGCCGACTTCCGGCCCAGCACCTTCGCCACCAGCAAGATCAAGAAGGGTGCGGGCGAGCCGGAGGCGATCGCGCTGACCAAGAACGAGGACATTCTCGCCGGGCTGGTCGCCGCCCGCACCGAGGGCACGCTGCCGGCGAGCACCGTCATCGTCGGCTTCGCCGCCGAGACCGGTGACGCCGAGGGCGACGTCCTCACCCACGCCCGCGCCAAACTGGCCCGCAAGGGCTGCGATCTGCTGGTCGTCAACGCCGTCGGCGAGGGGAAGGCGTTCGAGGTCGACCACAACGACGGGTGGCTGCTGGCGGCGGACGGTTCCGAGACCGCCCTCGCGCACGGCTCCAAGGCGCTGATGGCCAGCCGCGTCCTCGACGCGCTGGGTCCGCTGCTGGCGCAGAACCGGTCGTGACCTCGGGGGCGGCGCGCCCGTGACCTCGGGGCGGTACGCCCGTGACCCGGGGGGCGGTACGCCCGTGACCCGGGGGGCGGCGCGCCCGTGAGCGAAAGTCTCGCGTCGGCGCGACCGGAACAGTAGCGTCGCCCATATCGTTGACATCAGTTCGTCCGTTCGAGCTAGACACAACCAGTCGAGAGGGAGTTCCGTGAGCAAGACCGGCGGTCGGCTTTTCACCAGTGAGTCCGTGACGGAGGGACACCCGGACAAGATCTGTGACGCGATCAGCGACTCCGTCCTCGACGCGCTGCTCACCGAAGACCCCCGCGCCCGCGTCGCGGTCGAGACCCTGGTGACCACCGGGCAGGTGCACGTGGTCGGGGAGGTCACCACCTCGGCCTACGCGGACATCCCGAAGATTGTGCGGGACCGGGTCCTCGAGATCGGCTACGACTCCTCCTCGAAGGGTTTCGACGGCAACTCCTGCGGGGTCAACATCGCCATCGGTGCGCAGTCCCCGGAGATCGCCGGCGGCGTCGACGTCTCGCACGAGGCTCGCACCGGGGTGCTCACCGACGACGAGGTGGCCCGTCAAGGCGCCGGTGACCAGGGCCTGATGTTCGGCTACGCCTGCTCGGACACCCCGGAACTGATGCCGCTGCCGATCGCGCTGGCGCACCGGCTCTCGCGCCGGCTCACCGAGGTCCGCAAGACCGGGGTGCTGCCGTACCTGCGGCCGGACGGCAAGACCCAGGTCACCATCGAGTACGACGGCGACCGCCCGGTCCGGTTGGACACGGTGGTGATCTCCACCCAGCACGCGGCGGACATCGACCTGAACAACCTGCTCACCCCGGATCTGCGCACCCACGTCGTCGAGGCGGTACTGGCGGACCCGAGCCTGGCAGGCCTCGACACCACCGGCCTGCGGTTGCTGGTGAACCCGTCCGGGTCGTTCGTCCTCGGCGGTCCGATGGGGGATGCAGGCCTGACCGGCCGCAAGATCATCGTCGACACCTACGGCGGCATGGCCCGGCACGGCGGTGGCGCGTTCTCGGGCAAGGACCCGTCGAAGGTGGACCGCTCGGCCGCGTACGCGATGCGCTGGGTCGCCAAGACCGCCGTGGCGGCGGGGCTGGCCGGCCGGCTCGAGGTACAGGTGGCCTACGCCATCGGCAAGGCCGCCCCGGTGGGGCTGTTCGTCGAGACGTTCGGCACCGAGAAGACCGACCCGGCGCGGATCCAGCAGGCGATCACCGAGGTGTTCGACCTGCGACCGGGTGCGATCATCCGGGACCTGGACCTGCTGCGGCCGATCTACGCGCAGACCGCCGCGTACGGGCACTTCGGCCGCACCGACATCGACCTGCCGTGGGAGAACACCGACCGGGCCGAGAAGCTGCGCGCCGCCGCCGGTCTGTAACCCGGACCCTCGACGGTCCGGGTGGCCACCGACAGGACCGCGGCCGAGACGGATCCGGTGGCGCGGATCCTGCCGCTGCTGCCGCTGCCCCACCTCGACCGCGAGTTCGACTATCTGATCCCGCGGGAGTTCGATGCCGAGGCGCGGCCGGGCGTGCGGGTGCGCGTCCGGTTCGCCGGCAGGCTCGTCGACGGCTTCCTGCTGTCCCGCGCGGCGACCAGCGAGCACACCGGCCGGCTCGGCTGGCTCGACCGGGTCGTCTCACCCGAGGTCGTGCTGACCCCGGAGATCGCCGCGCTCGCCGACGCCGTCGCCGCCCGCTACGCCGGCACCCGAGCCGACGTGCTGCGCCTCGCCGTGCCACCGCGGCACGCCCGGGTCGAGGCGGAGGACCCGCCACCCGCCCCGCCCCCCACGGCACTGGAGATCGACCGGACCGCCTGGTCCCGATACCGGCACGGCGAGAACTTCCTCGACGCCCTCGCCGCCGGCCGCGCCCCCCGCGCGGCCTGGCAGGCCCTGCCCGGCGAGGACTGGCCGCGTCGTTTGGCCGAACTCGCGGCGTCGGTCGCCGCCACCGGCCACGCCGCGGTGCTCGTGGTGCCCGACCAGCGCGACCTCGACCGCGTCGTGACGGCCTGCACCGACCTCGCCGGCGCCGACTGCGTCGTCGGGCTCGCCGCCGGGCTCGGTCCGGCCGTGCGCTACCGGCGCTGGCTCGCGGCGTTGCGCGGAACCGCCCGCATCGTCGTCGGCACCCGGGCCGCCGTGTTCGCTCCCACCCCCGCCCTCGGCCTGCTCGTGGTGTGGGACGACGGCGACGACCTGCACTCCGAGCCCCGCGCGCCGTACCCGCACGCCCGAGAGGTGGCGCTGCTGCGGGCGCACGCCACCGGCGCCGCCGTCGTCCTGGCCGGGCACGCCCGCACCGCCGAGACCCAGGCCCTCGTCGACACCGGGTGGGCCCACGACCTCGCCGCCCCCCGCGACGTCGTCCGCGCCCGCGCCCCCAAGATCACCGCCCTCGCCGACAGCGACCAGGCCCTGGCCCGCGACCCCGCCGCGCGTGCCGCCCGGCTGCCGGCCATCGCCTTCGCCGCCGCCCGTGCCGCCCTCGGCGCCGACCGCGGGGTGCTCGTGCAGGTGCCCCGCCGCGGCTACGTGCCCGCGCTCGCGTGCGCCAAATGCCGGACCCCGGCCCGCTGCCGGCACTGCAACGGCCCGCTCGCGTTGCCGCAGGCCGCCGGGCCGGACGGCACCGCGACCCCCGCCTGCCGCTGGTGCGGCATCGCCGACGCCACCCACCGCTGCCACGCGTGCGGTGCCCGCGCCCTGCGCGCCGTCGTCGTCGGCGCCGGGCGGACCGCCGAGGAACTCGGTCGCGCGTTCCCCGGTGTCCCGGTGGTCACCTCCGGTGGGACGGAGGTCAAGGCCACCGCCCCGGCCGGACCCGCGCTCGTCGTGGCCACAGTGGGCGCCGAACCCGTCACCGCCGGGGGGTACGGCGCGGCCCTGCTGCTCGACGGGTGGGCCCTGCTCGGCCGCGCCGACCTGCGGGCCGCCGAGGAAACGATGCGTCGCTGGCTCACCGCGTCGTCGCTGGTGCGGCCCTTCGCCGACGGCGGCCAGGTCGTCGTGGTCGCCGACGCCGGCATCCCCACCGTGCAGGCACTGGTGCGCTGGGACCCGATCGGGCACGCGCAGTCCCAGCTCGCCGAACGCGCCGAGGTCGGCTTCCCGCCCGCGGTGCACATGGCCGCGGTCGACGGCACCGCGGCCGCGGTCGCCGACCTGCTCGCGGCCGCGACGCTCCCACCGGAGGCGGAGGTACTCGGACCGGTGCCGTTGCCGCCGGGGGAGCGGCCGCCGTTCGGGGCCGACGACCCCGAGCCCGACGAGGTGCAGCGCATGGTGATCCGGGTGCCGCGCGGCCGGGGTCTCGCGCTCGGCCGCGCCCTGCGCGAGGCGCAGGCAGCGCGCAGCGCCCGCCGCGCCGAGGGAGCGTTGCGGGTGCAGATCGATCCGCTGCGCGTCGGGTGACGCCCCCCGGCCCCCGGGTCCGCGCGGAGGGACACCCCGGGGGCAGGGCAGGCAAAACCCTCCCGTCACCTGCGGAAAGATGGCATGCCGGCGGGGCGCAACTGTGTCACGATAGGTCACAGGGGTGGGGGTCGATCCTGGTGACGGAGCCCGGCTGCGGGCGAGCCGGAGGGAGGGGCCGTGAACGGGGCACGCAGGATTGCCGGCGCGCTGGCCGGTATCGCGGCGGCCGTCGCGGCCGTCACCGGCGCCGCGACCGTCACCGCCGCACCCGCGCCGGGCTCGTCGGCGTCCGTGCCCGTCGCCCCCGGACCGGTGGCCACCACCCACGCCCAGGCCGCCGGCTACGCCGAGGAACATCCCGGAACGGCGCCGGCGCGATCGAACGACTTCGGGTGCGTACCGTCCCCGGACCATCCACGACCGGTGGTGCTCGCCCACGGCACCGACTCCAACTCCTACTCGGACTGGGCTGCGGTCGCACCGATGCTCGCCGAGGCCGGCTGGTGCGTGTTCGCCCTCGACTACGGCAAGGCCGACGGCGCCGACGAATACGGCACCGGCGACATCCGGGTCAGCGCCGCGCAGCTGGGCGCGTTCGTCGAGCGGGTCCGTGCCGGCACCGGTGCCGGCGAGGTCGACCTGGTCGGCTACTCGCAGGGTGCGACCGTCGCGCGGTACTACGTCAACCGGCTGGGCGGCTCGGCCGTCGTGGAACGCTGGGTGGGTGTGGCCTCACCCAGCTACGGCGGCACCTTCTACGGACTGGGTACCGCGGCTGCTGCCGCGCCCGGTGCCACCGGCGCGGCCGAGGCCTTCCTCTCGGTGGCCCTCGTCCAGCAACTGCAGGGCTCGGAACTGCTCACCGAACTCAACACCCCCGTCGACACCGTTCCCGGCGTCCGGTACACCACCATCGGATCCCGCGTCGACGAGGTCATCCAGCCGTCCACCAACGTCGCGCTGCGCGGGCCCGGGGCGGTCAACCTGACCATCCAGGACCTGTGCCCCCAGGACCAGACCGGGCACTTCAACATGGTGTACGACCCGTTCTCGCTCACCGTGATCCGGCACGCCCTCGACCCCGAACGGTATGCCCTCGGCGAATGCGTCCCGGTGCCGCTCGGCACGGGCATCCCCGAACTGATCATCGAGAGCAACTCCTGACCCGATCCGCCCCCGGGAGCGTCCCGGTGCCCCGATCATGGGTATGCAGGCGGTGCGTGCCCGGTCGTCCGGGCCGGTCACGCGGGAGGGAGGTAGCGGTGAACACCCCGTTCCTTCCCGGTCGCGCGGCGCTGCGGGCGCCGCAGCTCGTGCCGCCGCGGCAGTACGCCCGGGTGGCCGCGCGGTGCGGGTATCTCGCTGCGCTGGTCGGGACCGTCGTCACCCACGGCATCCCCGCCGACCGGCTGTACCAGGCCGCCTGGATCGTCGCCGGACTGATCGCCTTCGCGATCGACCGGCCGTGGCGCGGGCACCTGCGCGTTGTCGTCGACTGGCTGCCCCTGGTCGGGGCGCTCGTCGTCTACGACCACACCCGCGGCATCGCCGACGAACTCGGCCTGCCCGTCCGGGTGCACGAACCGGCCGCCGTCGAGAGCTGGCTGTTCGGCGGCACGATCCCGACGGTGTGGCTGCAGGAGCGTCTGCTCGGCGCGGACGGCGAGCGGCCCGGCTGGACGATGATCACCGCGGTCGTCTACACCAGCCACTTCCTCGTGCCGTGGTTGCTCGCGGCCCTGCTGTACCTGTACTCGCGGTCGCGCTGGGCCGGATACATGCGACGGGTGCTGCTCCTGTCCTACTTCGGGCTGCTCACCTACATCCTGGTGCCCGCGGCGCCGCCGTGGTACGCCTCCGAGGTGGGCGTCCTGCCGGAAGGAGTCGGCCGGGTCACCGGATTCGGTTTCGGTGTCGTGCCGATCGACGTCGGCACCCGCTGGCTCGAGGCCCAGGGCAACCCGGTTGCCGCGCTGCCGTCGCTGCACTCGGCGTTCGCGTTGCTCGTCACCGTCGCGCTGTGGCCGATCGCGCGGCGCACCTGGATGCGGGCGCTGCTGGTGGCGTTCCCGCTCGCCATGGCCTTCACCCTCGTCTACGGCGGCGAACACTACGTGGTCGACGTGCTGCTCGGCTGGGGCTACGTCGGGCTCGCCGCCCTGGCCGCCCGGGCCTGGGAGACGCGCCGACACGACCGGCGCGCCCCGCAGGTCAGCCCACCTGCTCCAGCGGCATCGCCAACGTCACCCAGTCGTGCAGGCCCCCTCGGTAGTACGCCAGCGCGGACGCCGGATACCCCGCCTCGAGCAGCTCCCGGATCGCCATCGGGGACTGCGGACACTGCGGACCGTTGCAGAACAGAATCGACAGCCGGGACGGATCGAGCCGGTCCCGCAGCTCCGTGATCCGGTCGTGCGGCAGATTGACCGCGCCCGGAATGGACCTGCCCTTGCGCGAGTCCGGGACCCGGGTGTCGACGAGCAGGGCTCCGTTCGCCACCAGCTCGGTCAGCTCCAGCTCGCCGACCGTCACCACGCCGGGCGCGCACTGCAGGGGCTGCAGCTCGCCCCACGTCGTGTCGACGAGGACCACGTCCTGCTCCCGCACGGCCGGCCAGGGCACGCCCGCCGGATCCGCCGATCGCGTGCGGACGGAACGCTCCATCCGATCTCGAGTCTCTGCCATCGGCTCAGCCTATCGACGCGACGCGGCGGTCGCGCGATTCGTCGGGCGGGGACCGTCCCGCCGCGTTCGCGGACGGCCGTCACCGTCGGCCGGCGCGGTCCCTAGACTGAGGGCACGTTTCGTCGTCGACATCCGGGAGCAGCATTCGTGAACAGTTCGGTCGGCCCAGCACGGTCCTCGTCCCGGGGCCGGTGCCTCGCCTCTCGCCCCCGGACGGGCCGCTGACGTGCGGCTGGTGTTCGCCGGGACGCCCGAACCGGCCGTACCGTCACTGCGCCGCCTGCTCGAGTCCCCGCGCCACGAGGTGGTCGCGGTGGTGACCCGGCCCGACACCACCGCCGGCCGCGGGCGGCGCACCGTCCGGTCGGCGGTGGGCCGGCTGGCCGACGAACACGGCATCGAGGTGCTCACCCCGGCGCGGCCCCGCGATCCCGACTTCGTCGCCCGGTTGACCGAACTCGCCCCCGACTGCTGCCCGGTCGTCGCCTACGGCGCGCTCATCCCGCAGCCGGTGCTCGACATCCCGAAGTTCGGCTGGGTGAACCTGCACTTCTCGCTGCTGCCCGCCTGGCGTGGTGCCGCGCCCGTCCAAGCCGCACTCGCTGCGGGGGACGAGGTGACCGGCGCGAGCACGTTCCGGCTCGAGGCGGGCCTGGACACCGGCCCGGTCTATGGGGTGGTCACCGAGACGATCCGGCCCGACGACACCGCGGGAGCTCTGCTCGGCCGGCTCGCCGACTCCGGTGCCGCGCTGCTCGAATCCACCCTCGACGGCCTCGAGGACGGGGTGCTCACCGCGGTGCCCCAGCCCCCGGACGGCGTCTCGCACGCCCCGAAGGTCACCGTCGAGTCGGCGCGGGTGAGCTGGGACCGTCCCGCGCACCTCGTCGACCGCCACATCCGGTCGGTCACGCCCGCACCCGGCGCCTGGACGATGATCGGTGACCTGCGCGTGAAGCTCGGCCCCGTGACCGGCACCGACGAGACCCTCGCGCCCGGGCAGATCCTGCCCCGCAAGGACGGTGTCCTGGTCGGCACCGGCAGCACCGCCGTGCGACTCGGGCAGGTCCAGCCGCCCGGTAAGAAGACAATGGCGGCCGCGGACTGGGTTCGCGGCGCCCGCCTCGACCCGGAGGTACGTGCCCAGTGACCGAGTCCCGCCGCCCCGCCCGCCGCTCCCGCCGCGGGCCCGGCGACCGCAACAACAAGCCCCGGCAGGCCCGCCGGCCGTCGCCCGCCGAGGCCGGCCTCGACCCGGCGCGGCTCGCGGCCCGGGACGTGCTGCGCGCGGTCCGGGAGCGTGACGCCTACGCCAACCTGGTGCTGCCGGCGCTGCTGCGCGAGCGGCGACTCGACGGGCGCGACGCCGCCCTGGCCACCGAGCTGACCTACGGCGCCGCCCGCGCCCAGGGCCTGCTCGACGCCGTGATCGCCGCGTGCGCCAACCGGGCCGTCACCGAGATCGACGGGGCGCTGCTGGACACCCTGCGGTTGGGCACCTACCAGCTGCTGCGGACCCGCATCGCCCCGCACGCGGCCGTCGCGACGAGCGTCGACATCGTCCGTGGCGAATTCGGCCACGGCAAGTCCGGATTCGTCAATGCGGTGCTGCGCCGCGTCGCGGAGAAGCCCGAGGAACAATGGGTCGCCGAGCTCGCCCCCGACCCGGCTCGCGACCCGGTGGGACACCTGGCCTTCCGGTATGCGCATCCGGAGTGGATCGCGAAGGCCTTCGCGGTCGCGCTCGGCCCGGACGCCGGGGAGCTCGAGGAGGTGCTCGCGGCGGACGACGCCCGGCCGGTGGTGCACCTGGTGGCCCGGCCGGGGGTGATCACCGCGGAGGAACTCGCGCTGGCCACCGGTGGCGAGATCGGACCCTGGTCGCCCTACGCCGTGCATCTCGACGCCGGCGGTGATCCCGGCAAGCTCGACGCCGTGCGCGAGGGCATGGCCGCGGTGCAGGACGAGGGCAGTCAGCTGGTGGCGCGGGCGCTCACCCTCGCCCCGCTGGGCGGACCCGATCGGGGTCGGTGGCTGGACCTGTGTGCCGGTCCCGGCGGCAAGGCCGCGCTGCTCGGCGCGCTCGCGGACATCGACGGCGGCACCGTCGACGCCGTCGAACCGGTCGAGCACCGCGCCGAACTGATCCGCAAGTCCACCCGCGGACTCCCGGTCACGGTGCACGTCGCCGACGGCCGCGAGCCCGGCCTGGAGCCCGGCTACGACCGCATCCTGGTCGACGCGCCGTGCACCGGGCTCGGCGCCCTGCGTCGCCGGCCCGAATCACGGTGGCGCCGCAACCCCGGCGACGTCGCCGAGCTGGTGCGGTTGCAGAAGCAGCTCCTCGCCTCGGCGATCGGGCTGCTGCGGCCGGGCGGGGTGGTGCTGTACGCGACGTGCTCGCCGCACACCTCCGAGACCCTCGCCGTCGTGGCCGACGCTGTCCGGCGGCACAACGTCGAGCAGCTCGACACGCGTGAGCTCGTGCCCGGCGTGCCGCGTCTCGGCGACGGTCCGGCCGTGCAGCTGTGGCCGCACCGGCACGGCACCGACGCGATGTTCATGGCCGCGCTGCGCGCCCCGGCGAGCTGATCGGCGAGGTCGCCGCGCGAACGCCGGGAGAATCGGCCTGCGCTCGGATACGGTCGGACGCGACCCGACCGCTCCCGGCAGGAGGCACGTCGTGCCCGACATCGTCACCTTGACCATGAATCCGGCACTCGACGTGACCACCTACACCGAGCAGGTGCGGCCCACCAGCAAACTGCGCTGCGAGGCGCCGCGACTGGAGGCCGGCGGCGGGGGGATCAACGTCGCGAAGGTCGCCGGGGTGCTCGGTGTCTCGGCCGGAGCGGTGTACCCGGCCGGCGGTCCGACCGGGGACACGCTCTCGGCGCTGCTGTCCGGCGGCGGTGTCGACAGCCGGCGCATCGACATCGACGGCATGACCCGGGAGTCGTTCACGGCGATCGAGCGCAGCACCGGCCAGGAGTACCGGTTCGTGCTGCCCGGCCCGGAGCTGAGCGTGCGGGATCAGGAACGGTGCCTGGACCTGCTCGTCGAGACCGCCACCGGCGCACGGTACGTCGTCGCCAGCGGCAGCCTGCCGCCGGGCGTGCCGGGTGAGTTCGTCCAGCGGGTGGCCGACGCGGCCACCGATGCCGGTGCCCGCTTCGTCCTCGACTCGTCGGGGGACGCACTGCGCCGCATCAAGTCGGGCGTGCACCTGGTCAAACCGAGTCTGCGAGAGCTGCGCGAATGGGTGGGCCGGGAACTGCGCACCCCGCACGAACAGTCCGCCGCCGCCCACGAACTCGTCGACGCCGGGATCGCCGAGATCGTGGTGGTCTCGCTCGGGCCGGACGGGGCACTGCTCGTCTCCGCCGACACCACCGCCCGGCTGAAAGCGTTGGACGTACCCGTGCGCAGCGCCGTCGGGGCGGGTGACAGCATGGTCGCCGGACTGGTCGTGGGCCTGCTGCGGGGCCGGCCCCTGCGCGACGCCCTGGCACTGGGCATCGCCGCCGGCTCGGCGGCGCTGCTCACCCCCGGCAGCCAGGTCTGCCGGCGCGAGGACGTCGAACGGTTCGACGTCCTCGCGCGTCAGCGGTGACGCCCGGGAGGGACGCGGCCGTCAGTGCTCGTGCCGGGCGCGGTCCAGAACGATCCGCTGCTCGGCCCGCGCCACCGTGCGCCGGGTCTGGGCGGCCGCGTCCGGCGTCACCGACACCGACGTGATGCCCCGCCGCACGAGATGCTCGGCGAGCTCGGTGCTGGTGGAGACGGCCTGCCCGCACAGCGACGTGGTCAGGCCGGCCGCCGACGCCCGTTCGATGATGTGGTCGATCGCGTCCAGCACCGCCGGGTCGAGCGTGTCGAACAGGTCCTTGCACACCTCGGAGTCACGGTCGACACCGAGCACGAGCTGGGTCAGGTCGTTGCTGCCGATCGACACCCCGTGGATGCCGAGCTTCGCGTACTCGGGCAACCAGTACACCACCGACGGGACCTCGGCCATGATCCAGCGCAGCATCCGCCGATCGGAGCCGAGCGGGTGCGCGTCGAGCTGGGCCAGGCACTCCTCCAGCTCCCAGCGGGTGCGCACGAACGGAATCATCAGGTGCACGTTGGGATGCTGCGCGCGCACGCGGTGCAGGACGTCGAGGTCGAGCGAGAACAGCTCGGGGTCGCGCACGTAGCGGAAGCAGCCGCGGTACCCGATCATCGGGTTCTCCTCGTCCGGCTCCGTCTCGCCGCCCTTCAGGTTCGCGAACTCGTTGCTGCGCAGGTCGATCGCTCGATACACCACCGGACGCGGCGCGAAGGCCGCCGCGATCCGCGCGACGCCGTCGGCCATCTTCGACACGTACTCCTCGCGTCGGCCCTGCGCGATCATGTAGGCGGGATGCTCCCCGGCGAGCGCCTCGGTGATCATGAACTCCGCTCGCAGCAGCCCCACCCCGTCGACGTCGGTGTCGGCGACGGCCTGCGCGGCGTCCGGGGTGGCGAGATTGACGTACACCGCCGTCGCGGTGACGGCCGAAGCGGGTGCGGCGGCCGCCGGAGCGGCGGTCTGCGCCGCGGCCGGCCGCTCCGCGCGGACCTCCCCGTCGAACACGACGCCGGCGTCGCCGTCCACGGTGATCAACTGGCCGTCCTGCAGGTCCTGCGTCGCGGTGCGGGCGCCCACGACGACGGGTTTGCCGAGTTCGCGGCCGACGATCGCGGCATGACAGGTGATGCCGCCGCCGTCGGTGACGATGCCGCCGGCCCGGCGCAGGATCGGCAGCCAGTCGGGCCGCGTCATCGGGGCCACGAGGATCTCCCCATCGCTCAGGCGCTTGCCGTCGACCAGCTCGTGCAGCACCCGGACCCGACCGGTCGCCCGGCCGGGACCGGCACCGAGCCCGGTCAGCAGCGGCGCCGCCTGCCCGTTGCCCGACGCCGCCGCGGCGGCAGGCATCCCCAGGGTGGTGATCGGGCGGGTCTGCACGATCCACAGCTCACCCTCGGCGAACGCGAACTCGAGGTCCTGCGGCCGGCCGTAGTGCTGCTCGACACCCGCGGCGAGCCGCGCGACCTTCTCGAGCTGCCCTTCGTCGAGGACGCGGGTCTGCCGCGACGAATCGACCGCGACGCGGCTGTCGCCGGTGTCGGTGGAGGCGATCTGGAACTCCTGATGCCCGAGATGCACATCGAGCACCGTGAAGCCGTCCTTGGCGACGACGTAGGTGTCGGGCTCGACCTGCCCGCCGACGACGACCTCGCCCAGACCGAGGGCGGCCTCGACGACGATGCGATCGAGCTCACCGGTGCGCGGGTCGGCCGTGAACGCCACCCCCGACGATTCCGAGCGCACCATCACCTGCACCACGACGGCGATGGACGGCTCGTCGGTCACCCCGCGCAGTCCCCGGTAGGTCCGGGCGCGTTCGGACCACAACGACGCCCAGCACGCCTGCACGGCACGCACCACCGCGTCGGCGCCGACGATGTTGGTGTACGACTCGTGGATTCCCGCGAACGAGGTGTCCGCGGCGTCCTCGGCGGGCGCGGAGGACCGCACCGCCACCGGCACGTCCACGCCCAGCTTCTCGTAGGCGGCGACGATGTCCGCGCGGATGTCGTCGGGCACCGTGGCCTCGGTCACCAGCGCCGCCAGTTCCGCGGAGGTGCGGATCAGCGTCGCGTCGTCGATGTCGGGGGCCGGAACGGCCTCGGCGCGCAGCCGGTCGCGCACCCCCGCCGCGGCCATCGAATCGAGATAGGCGGCGGTGGTGATCGCGAAGGCAGGCGGCACGGGGAACCCGGCGCGGGTCATCTCCCCGAGGTTCGCGGACTTGCCGCCCACGGTCGGCGCGTCCTCCGCGCCCACGTCGCCGATCGGTCGAACCCACACCGTGTGCGTGGCCATTCTCGCTCCCCACTGCCGCATCGGGCCCAGCGGTTCCGGACCCGCCACCGTCCACTCAAGCATCGCCCAGCGCACCGAACCAGAGGCCGAAAGTCATGAAAACCCGCACCGGCCGCGGAGGCACCGTGACGCGCGGCAGAGTCCGCCGCCGGGACCGTTAAACTCGGTGGACGTGGCCCACCCGATGATCGCTCCCTCCATCCTCTCCGCGGACTTCGCCCGGCTCGCCGACGAGGCCGCCGCGGTCGCCGACGCGCACTGGCTGCACGTCGACGTCATGGACGCGCACTTCGTCCCCAACCTGACCCTCGGCCTTCCGGTGGTGCAGTCGTTGCTGAAGGCGACCGACATCCCGCTCGACTGCCACCTGATGATCGAGGATCCGGGTCGCTGGGCGCCGCCCTACGCCGAGGCGGGCGCGCACAATGTCACCTTCCATGCCGAGGCCACCGACAACCCCGTCGCCGTCGCCCGCGACATCCGGGCCGCCGGTGCGCGGGCCGGGCTGAGCGTCAAGCCCGGCACCCCGATCGAGCCGTACCTCGAGATCCTGAAGGAGTTCGACACGCTGCTGGTGATGAGCGTCGAGCCCGGCTTCGGCGGCCAGTCGTTCATCCCGGACGTGCTCGACAAGGCCCGCACGATCCGCCGGCTCGTCGACGCCGGCGAGCTGACCCTGCTCGTCGAGATCGACGGGGGCATCAACGCCGACACCATCGAGGCGGCCGCCGAGGCGGGTGTCGACTGCTTCGTCGCCGGGTCGGCCGTGTACGGGGCCGACGACCCGGGCGAGGCGGTGCGCAAGCTGCGCGAACGGGCCGCCCACGCCTCCCCGCATCTGACCCTGGCCCCGTGAGCGGCGCTCCGCGCGGGGCGGCGGTGAGCGGCGCACCGCTCGACGCGGCCCTGCGCCTCGCGCTCGACGCCGGCGAGTCGGTGCGCGGGTCCACCACCCCCAACCCGCCGGTCGGCGCGGTGATCCTCGACGCGGCCGGGCGGGTCGCCGGGGTGGGGGCGACCTGCCCGCCGGGTGGGCCGCACGCCGAGGTCGTGGCGCTGGCCGCGGCGGGGGAACGGGCCCGCGGTGGCACCGCGGTGGTCACCCTCGAGCCGTGCAACCACACCGGCCGCACCGGGCCGTGCGCGCAGGCGCTGCTGCGTGCCGGTGTCGCCGCCGTCTACTACGCGGTGACCGATCCGAATCCGCCCGCCGCCGGCGGCGCACAGACCCTGCGCGCCGCCGGGGTGAGCGTGCACGGCGGCTTCGGCGCCGACCTCGCCGAGGCGGGCGCGCTGCGTGCCTGGCTGCACCGCCAGCGCACGGGACGTCCCCATGTCACCTGGAAGTTCGCGGCGAGCCTGGACGGGCGCAGCGCCGCGGCCGACGGCACGAGCCGCTGGATCTCCGGCCCGCAGTCGCGCGCCCGCGTGCACGCCGAGCGGGCCCGCCTCGACGCGATCGTCGTCGGCACCGGCACCGTCCTCGCCGACGACCCCTGGTTGACCGCCCGGCAGCCGGACGGCTCGCTCGCCCCGCACCAGCCGCTCCGCGTGGTCGTCGGCCGCAGTGAAATCCCTAGGACTGCACGGGTTCTCGACGATGCCGCACCGACCCTGATGCTGCGCACCCACGACCCCGACGAGGTGCTCGGCGCGCTCGCGGACCGGGCGGACGTGCTGCTCGAGGGCGGCCCGCGCCTGGCCGGGGCGTTCCTCGCCGCGGGCCGGGTCGACCGCGTCCAGGCCTACCTCGCGCCGGTGCTGCTGGGGGCCGGACCGTCCGCCGTACGGGACGCGGGCGTGGGCACGATCGCCGAGGCGCTACGGTTTCGTCGGGAGCGCGTCGAAACCGTCGGCGCCGACGTGTTGCTGACCCTGGTCCCCGACCGGGAGTGAAGGAGCGGGTACGTGTTCACCGGGATCGTGGAGGAGCTGGGGGAGATCGTCGCGCGGGAGGACCTCGCCGACGCGGCGCGGTTCACCGTCCGCGGGCCCGTGGTGACCTCCGACGCCGGCCACGGCGACTCCATCGCCGTCAACGGTGTGTGCCTGACCGTCGTCGACATCCAGGGCGGTGACTCCTTCACCGCCGACGTGATGAAGGAGACCCTCGACCGATCGAGCCTGTCGCAACTCGCGCCCGGCAGCCGCGTCAACCTGGAGCGGGCCGCGGCGCTCAACAGCCGTCTCGGCGGGCACCTGGTCCAGGGGCATGTCGACGGCACCGGCACCGTGCTCTCGCGCACCCCGTCGGAGAACTGGACCGTGGTGCGGATCTCGCTGCCGGCCGACGTGTCCCGGTACGTGGTCCACAAGGGCTCGATCACCGTGGACGGGGTCTCGCTGACCGTCTCCGCGCTCGGCGGGGCGCCCGGTGACGAGTGGTTCGAGATCTCCCTGATCCCGACGACGCTGTCGCTGACCACCCTGGGCAGTGCCGCGCCCGGCACGCTCGTCAACCTCGAGGTCGACGTCATCGCCAAGTATGTGGAGCGGCTGCAGGCCGCCGGCCGCTGAGTCGTACTGTTGAACTCGGCAATCAGTTTGTCCGTACACGAGATTTTGGAGCCCACGCAAGTGACGAGGTTCGACACCATCGAGCGCGCGATCGCCGATATCGCAGCCGGCAAGGCGGTCGTCGTGGTCGACGACGAGGACCGCGAGAACGAGGGCGACCTCATCTTCGCGGCCGAGAAGGCCACCCCCGAACTCGTGGCGTTCATGGTGCGCTACACCTCCGGGTACCTGTGCGTGCCGCTGGCCGGGGAGGACTGCGACCGCCTCGGCCTGCCCCCCATGTACTCGACCAACCAGGACAAGCACGGCACCGCCTACACGGTGACCGTCGACGCCCGCGAAGGGATCGGCACCGGCATCTCCGCCTCGGACCGGGCCACGACGATGCGCCTGCTGGCCGATCCGAACAGCACCGCGCAGGACTTCACCCGCCCCGGGCACGTGGTGCCGCTGCGCGCCAAGGAGGGCGGCGTGCTGCGCCGGCCCGGCCACACCGAAGCCGCCGTCGACCTCGCCCGCATGGCCGACCTGCGTCCGGCCGGGGTGATCTGCGAGATCGTCTCGCAGAAGGACGAGGGCCACATGGCTCAGACCGAGGAACTGCGGGTCTTCGCCGACGAGCACAAGCTGGCCCTGATCTCCATCGCCGACCTGATCGCCTGGCGCCGCAAGCACGAGAAGCACGTCGTGCGCATCGCCGAGGCCCGCATCCCCACCCGGCACGGCGACTTCACCGCCGTCGGCTACCAGAGCGTCTACGACGAGGTCGAGCACGTCGCGCTGGTGCTCGGCGACATCCCCGGCCCCGACGGTGCGGGCGCCGACGTGCTCGTGCGGGTGCACTCGGAGTGCCTGACCGGCGACGTGTTCGGCTCGCTGCGCTGCGACTGCGGTCCGCAGCTCGACGCCGCGCTCGAGATGGTGGCCATGGAGGGCCGCGGCGTGGTGCTGTACATGCGCGGGCACGAGGGCCGCGGCATCGGGCTGATGCACAAGCTGCAGGCCTACCAGCTGCAGGACGCGGGCTCGGACACCGTGGACGCGAATCTGCAGCTCGGCCTGCCCGCCGACGCCCGCGACTACGGCATCGGCGCGCAGATCCTGGTGGACCTGGGTATCTCGTCGATGCGGCTGCTCACCAACAACCCCGCCAAGCGCGTCGGCCTCGACGGCTACGGGCTGCAGATCACCGAGCGGGTGGCGATGCCGCTGCGCGCGAACTCCGAGAACATCACCTACCTGCGCACCAAGCGGGACCGCATGGGCCACGACCTGATCGGCCTCGACGACTACGAGGCGGGGGACGCGTAGATGAGCGGCGAAGGACTACCCGAGCTGCAGCTGTCCGAGGCGGCCGGGTTGCGGCTGGCCATCGTCGCCGGCCGCTGGCACCCCGAGATCTCCGAGGCCCTCGTCGCCGGGGCGCGCCGGGTCGCCGAGCAGGCCGGCGTCACCGACGTCACCGTCGAACGGGTCGCCGGCGCGATCGAGCTGCCGGTCGTCGCCCAGCAGCTGGCCCGCACCCACGACGCGGTCGTCGCCCTCGGCGTCGTGATCCGCGGCGGCACCCCGCACTTCGAGTACGTGTGCGACGCGGTCACCTACGGGCTGACCCGCATCGCCTTGGACGAGGGCACCCCCGTCGGCAACGGCGTCCTGACCACGAACGACGAGCAGCAGGCCCGCGACCGGGCCGGACTGCCCGGCTCCGTCGAGGACAAGGGCGGGCAGGCGTGCGCCGCCGCCCTCGACACCGCCGTGACCCTGCGGCGGCTGCGCGGGACCGCGCGGTGACCTCCGCCGCCGACACCGTCTGGGACCTCGAGGTCCGCAGCCGCAAGATGTCCCGGTGGGCGATCGTCGCGGCGGTCCTGCTCATGCTCGGCCACATCGGGGCCGCGCTCGTGCTGCGCGCCGGCGGCGACACCGGCGTGAACCTGCGCCTCGCCGATCAGATCGCCATCGTCTGCGTGGGAGTGGTCGTCTCCGGCGGTGTGCTGCTGCTGACCCGGCCCCGGCTGCGGGCCGGAGCCGCCGGCGTGGCGGTCCGCAACATCCTCGGCGAGAAGATGTTCGGCTGGGAACAGGTGCGAGGCATGAGCTTCCCCCAGGGCAAGCCGTGGCCGAGGCTCGAGCTGCCGCAGGACGAGTACGTGCCCGTCGTCGCGGTACAGGCCCGCGACGGCGAGCACGCCGTCGCGGCACTGACCGCGTTCCGCGAGCTCGAACAGCGCTACGGCGGGGGTGTCGGCGCAGCCGACTAGCCTGGACCCGTGCCCGACCCCTCGACCTATCGCCCTGCCCCCGGCACCATCCCGCTGGAGCCGGGGGTGTACAAGTTCCGCGACCCGCACGGCCGCGTCGTCTACGTCGGAAAGGCCAAGAGCCTGCGTTCGCGGCTGAACTCGTACTTCGCCGACGTCGCGTCGCTGCACCCGCGGACCCGCCAGATGGTGACCACCGCCGGGTCCGTCGAGTGGACCGTGGTGGGCACCGAGGTCGAGGCGCTCCAGCTCGAGTACAACTGGATCAAGGAGTTCGATCCGCGCTTCAACGTCCGCTACCGCGACGACAAGACCTACCCGATGCTCGCGGTGACGCTGAACGAGGACTACCCGCGGCTGTTCGTCTACCGAGGGCCGCGCCGCAAGGGCGTGCGGTACTTCGGTCCCTACTCCCACGCCTGGGCCATCCGCGAGACCCTGGACCTGCTGCTGCGGGTGTTCCCGGCCCGCACCTGCTCCGCCGGGGTGTTCAAGCGCCACGCGCAGATCGGCCGCCCGTGCCTGCTCGGCTACATCGACAAGTGCTCGGCGCCGTGCGTGGGCCGCGTCGACGCCGACGAGCACCGGCGCATCGTCGAGGACTTCTGCGACTTCCTCGCCGGCCGCACCGACAAACTGGTCCGCGACCTCGAACAGCGCATGCAGGCCGCGGCCGAGGACCTCGACTTCGAGACCGCCGCGCGCCTGCGCGACGACCTCGGGGCGCTGCGCCGGGCCATGGAGAAGCAGGCGGTGGTGCTCGGCGACGGCACCGACGCCGACCTCGTCGCCTTCGCCGGCGACGAACTCGAGGCGGCCGTACAGGTGTTCCACGTGCGCGGCGGCCGCGTGCGCGGACAGCGCGGCTGGGTGGTGGAGAAGTCCGGGGACGTGGTGGACCGGCCCGAGACCGCGTCGGGTGCGTCCGGCGCCGACCCGGAAGTGTCGCTGCTCGTCGAGCAGTTCCTCACCCAGTTCTACGGCGAGGAGGCCGCCCTGTCGGCGGCCGGTGCCGAACCGGCCGGCAGCGCGGTGCCGCGGGAGGTGCTCGTGCCCGCCCTGCCGCCCGACCCGGAGGAGATGAGCCGCTGGCTCGGCACCCTGCGCGGGGGGCCGGTGCGGCTGCGGGTGCCGCAGCGCGGGGACAAGAAGGCCCTCGCCGAGACCGTGCAGCGCAATGCGCACGAGGCGCTGACCCAGCACAAGCTGCGCCGCGCCGGCGACTTCACCGCCCGCTCGGCCGCCCTGCAGGGCATCCAGGAGGCCCTCGACCTGGACTCGGCGCCTCTGCGGATCGAGTGCGTCGACATCAGCCACGTGCAGGGCACCGACGTCGTGGCGTCGCTGGTGGTGTTCGAGGACGGCCTGCCCCGCAAGTCCGACTACCGCCACTACGCCATCCGCGAGGCCGCCGGCGACGGACGCTCCGACGACGTCGCCTCCATCGCCGAGGTGACCCGGCGCCGGTTCCTGCGGCACAACCGGGACCTCGCCGGGGCCGGCGGTGACCCGGTCGCGGCCCGCGGTGACTCGGTCGCGGCCCGCGGTGACTCGGTCGCGGCCCGCGGCGGTGACGGCGGTGACGGCGGTGACCTCGCCCCGGAAGCCGCGCTCGACCCGGCCACCGGGCGGCCCCGCCGCTTCGCGTACCCGCCGAACCTGTACGTCGTCGACGGCGGTGCCCCGCAGGTCGCCGCCGCGGCGGAGGTGCTCGACGAACTCGGCGTCACCGACGTCGCCGTGATCGGCCTGGCCAAACGGCTCGAGGAGGTGTGGGTGCCGGGGGAGGACGATCCGGTCATCCTGCCGCGCACCAGCGAATCGCTCTACCTGCTGCAGCGGGTGCGCGACGAGGCGCACCGCTTCGCCATCACCTACCACCGCAGCAAGCGGTCCCGGCGGATGACCGCGTCCGCGCTCGACGGGGTTCGCGGGCTCGGTCAGGCACGGCGCAACGCGCTCGTCGCGCACTTCGGGTCGGTGGCCCGGCTGCGGGAGGCGAGCGTGGAGGAGATCACCGAGGTGCCGGGCATCGGCGTCGCCACCGCCCGCGCCGTGCTGGACGCACTGCGCGGCGACGTCCCGGACCCCCAGGCGACGCCGGCGGGTGAGGCTGCGCCGGACACGCCGGTGAGTGATGATGGCACCGTCGGCGTGTCGGGCGGACGAACGGAGACGGAACAGTGACGCAACAGGCGGAGACGGCGCAGCCTCGACCCCGGCCGCAGGGTGACCTCCGCCCGCGGGCCGAGGTCGCCCTGGTCACCGGCCTGTCCGGGGCCGGTCTGAGCACCGCCGCGACGGCACTCGAGGATCTCGGCTGGTTCGTCGCCGAGAATCTGCCGCCGCAACTGGTCACCTCGATGGTCGATCTCGCGGTGCAGGCCGACCCGCCCCTGCAGCGCCTCGCCGTGGTCATGGACGTCCGCAGCCGCCTGTTCACCGGCGACCTCGGCTGGGTCGTCACCGAACTGGCCGCCCGGCCCGTGCGCACCCGGGTGCTGTTCCTCGAGGCCACCGACGAGGTTCTCGTGCGTCGCTTCGAACAGGTCCGGCGCAGCCACCCGCTGCAGGCCGACACCGCCGACCGCACCCTCACCGATGGCATCGCCGCCGAACGCGCCCAGCTCGCCGCGGTCAAGGCGGCCGCCGACCTGGTGGTCGACACCTCGTCGCTGTCCGGCCCGGAACTGCGCCGCAAGATCGACTCCGCGTTCGGGGACGGCGACGCCGACTCGATCCGGGTCACCGTCGAATCCTTCGGGTTCAAGTACGGTCTGCCGATGGACGCGGACGTGGTGTGCGACGTGCGGTTCCTGCCCAACCCGCACTGGGTACCGGAACTGCGCCCGCACACCGGCCAGGACGACGACGTCCGCGACTACGTGCTGAGCCGGGACGGGGCCCAGGACTACCTGCAGACCTATCATCGGCTGCTCGAACTGACCACGGCCGGTTACCGCCGGGAGGGAAAGCGCTACATGACGATCGCGGTGGGATGCACCGGCGGCAAGCACCGCAGCGTGGCGATGAGCGAGGCCCTCGCCGCGCGCCTGGAAGCCGACCCGACGCTGTCGGTGCACGTCGCGCACCGCGATCTGGGGCGCGAATGACGGGCCCGGGCACCGCGGCCCCCACACCCCGGCCCGGCGGGCAGGCCGCCGCGCCGGCACCGTCGATCGTCGCCCTCGGCGGCGGCCACGGCCTGTACGCCACGCTCAGCGCCGTGCGCCGGCTCAGCGACCGCGTCACCGCCGTCGTCACCGTCGCCGACGACGGGGGTTCCTCCGGCCGGTTGCGCGCCGAACTCGGCGTCATCCCGCCCGGCGACCTGCGCATGGCCCTGGCCGCGCTCGCCGCGGACACCCCCGACATCCACACCTGGACCGAGACGGTGCAGCACCGGTTCGGCGGCACCGGCGCCCTGGCCGGCCACTCGGTCGGCAACCTGATCCTGGCCGGACTGACCGAGGTGCTCGGTGACCCCGTGGCCGCCCTCGACCGCGTCGCCGAGCTACTCCAGGTGCGCGGCCGGGTGCTGCCGATGTCGCCGATCGCCCTCGACATCGAGGCGGACGTGTCCGGCCTCGAATCCGACCCGCGCGCCAGCCGCATCATCCGCGGGCAGGTCGCCGTCGCCACCACCCCCGGCAAGGTGCGGCGCGTGCGGCTGATCCCGGCCGACCCACCGGCGTGCCCCGACGCGCTCGACGCGGTGGGCGCCGCCGACCTCGTCGTGCTCGGGCCCGGCTCGTGGTTCTCGAGCGTCATCCCGCACGTGCTCGTCCCCGAGCTGCACGAGGCGCTGGTGGCCGCCCCCGCCCGCAAGGTGCTGGTGCTCAATCTCGCCGCCGAACCGGGGGAGACCGCCGGATTCTCCACCGAGCGGCACCTGCACGTGCTGGCCCAGCACGCCCCCGACTTCCGGGTCGACCACGTCGTCGTCGACTCCGCGTCGGTACCCGAAGGACGCGAACGCGAGCACCTGTGCCGGGCCGCCGCCGGATTCGGCGCCCGGGTGGTCTACGCCGACGTCGCCGAGACCGGCACCCACCGACACGATCCCGCCAAACTGGCGGCGGTCCTGGAACGACACCTGCCCGACGCGGCCCGCCCCCGGGATCTCGCGCAGCGGGACGGAAGGGAGATCCCGACGTGGCAATGACAGCGGAGGTCAAGGACGAGCTGAGCCGGCTGGCGGTCACCCGCACCAGCAGCCGCAAGGCCGAGGTGTCCGCCCTCCTGCGCTTCGCCGGCGGGCTGCACATCGTCGGCGGCCGCGTCGTCGTGGAGGCCGAGGTGGACCTCGGATCGATCGCCCGCCGGTTGCGCCGCGAGATCTTCGAGCTCTACGGCTACTCGGCGGAGGTGCACGTCCTCGGCGCCGGCGGCCTGCGCAAGAGCTCGCGGTACGTGGTGCGCGTCGCCAAGGAGGGCGAGGCCCTCGCCCGCCAGACCGGCCTGCTCGACGTGCGCGGCCGCCCGGTCCGGGGCCTGCCCGCCCCCGTCGTCGGCGGCAGCATCGCCGACGCCGAGGCCGCGTGGCGCGGCGCCTTCCTCGCCCACGGCTCGCTCACCGAGCCGGGCCGCTCCTCCGCCCTCGAAGTCAGCTGCCCCGGCCCCGAGGCGGCGCTCGCGCTCGTCGGCGCCGCCCGCCGCCTCGGCATCGCCGCCAAGGCCCGCGAGGTGCGCGGCGCCGACCGGGTCGTCGTGCGCGACGGCGATGCCATCGGTGCGCTGCTCACCCACATGGGCGCCCAGGACACCCGGCTGACCTGGGAGGAGCGCCGGATGCGGCGCGAAGTCCGCGCCACCGCCAACCGGCTCGCCAACTTCGACGACGCCAACCTGCGCCGCTCCGCGCGCGCCGCCGTGGCTGCGGCCGCCCGCGTCGAACGAGCCCTGGCGATCCTCGGCGACGACGTGCCCGACCACCTCGCCGCGGCGGGCGCCCTGCGCGTCCAGCACCGGCAGGCCTCCCTCGAGGAACTGGGCCAGCTCGCCGACCCCCCGATGACGAAGGACGCCGTCGCCGGACGCATCCGCCGACTGCTGTCCATGGCCGACCGCCGCGCCAAGGATCTCGGCATCCCCGACACCGAATCGGCAGTGACCCCGGAGCTGCTCGACGAGGCCTAGCCGACCGGCCCGGGCCTCCTGCCGCACTCCGCAGGCACCGCAGATAGGGTAGGGGTCACATCGACCGATGAGTCCTGCCGGTGGGCGCCGCTGTCTCCGGCACCGCGGCGGGCAACACTGGCACAACCAGAAGAAATGGGCAAAGGAGCGTAATTGTGACTGTCCGGGTAGGCGTGAACGGCTTCGGTCGTATCGGACGTAATTTCTTCCGGGCTGTCGAGGCGCAGAAGGCGCTCGGCACCACCGACATCGAGATCGTCGCGGTCAACGACCTCACCGACAACGCGACTCTGGCCCACCTGCTCAAGTACGACTCGATCCTCGGCCGGCTGCCGCAGGACGTCAGCCTCGACGGTGAGGACACCATCGTCGTCGGCGACCACCGGATCAAGGCCCTCGAGGTCAAGGAAGGCCCGGCCGCGCTGCCGTGGGGCGACCTCGGCGTCGACGTCGTCGTCGAGTCGACGGGCATCTTCACCGACGCGTCGAAGGCGAAGGGTCACCTCGACGCCGGCGCCAAGAAGGTGATCATCTCGGCGCCCGCCAAGGGCGAGGACCTCACCGTCGTGATGGGCGTCAACGACGACAAGTACGACGGCAGCCAGAACATCATCTCCAACGCCTCGTGCACCACCAACTGCCTCGGCCCGATCGCCAAGGTCCTCGACGACAGCTTCGGCATCGTCAAGGGCCTGATGACCACGGTCCACGCCTACACCCAGGACCAGAACCTGCAGGACGGCCCGCACAAGGATCTGCGCCGCGCCCGCGCCGCCGCCCTGAACGTCGTGCCCACCGGCACCGGCGCCGCCAAGGCCATCGGCCTCGTCCTGCCGCAGCTGGTCGGCAAGCTCGACGGCTACGCCCTGCGCGTGCCGATCCCCACCGGCTCGGTCACCGACCTGACCGCCAACCTCGCCACCCCGGCCTCCATCGAGGAGATCAACGCGGCGATGAAGGCGGCCGCCGAGGGCCCGCTCAAGGGCATCCTCAAGTACACCGAGGACGAGATCGTCTCCTCGGACATCGTCACCGACCCGCACTCGTCGATCTACGACGCCGGCCTGACCAAGGTCATCGACGACCAGGTCAAGATCGTCTCCTGGTACGACAACGAGTGGGGCTACTCCAACCGCCTGGTCGACCTCATCGGCCTGGTCTCGAAGTCCCTCTGACCGAACAGGACAGTCGAACAGTGGCAGTTCAGACTCTCGAGGATCTGCTCGCCGCCGGCGTCGAGGGCCGTGGCGTGCTGGTGCGCTCGGACCTCAACGTCCCGCTGGACGGCGCGACGATCACCGACCCCGGTCGCATCGTCGCGTCCGCCCCGACGATCGCCGCGCTCGCCGAGGCGGGTGCGAAGGTCGTCGTCACCGCCCACCTGGGCCGGCCCAAGGGCGAGCCCGATCCGAAGTTCTCCCTCGCGCCGGTCGCGGCGAAACTCGGCGACGTGCTCGGCCGCAACGTCCAGCTCGCCGGCGACGTCGTCGGGCAGGACGCGCTGGCCCGCTCGGAAGGCCTGACCGACGGCGACATCCTCCTGCTCGAGAACATTCGCTTCGATCCGCGCGAAACGAGCAAGGACGAGGCGCAGCGGCAGGCACTGGCCCGCGACCTCGTCGAACTCGTCGGCGACGACGGGGCTTTCGTCTCCGACGGGTTCGGCGTGGTGCACCGCAAGCAGGCATCGGTGTACGACGTGGCGAAGCTGCTCCCGCACTACGCGGGCAACCTCGTCGCCGCCGAAGTCGAGGTGCTCGGCAAGCTCACGAGCGACCCGGAGCGGCCCTACGCGGTGGTGCTCGGCGGCTCGAAGGTCTCCGACAAGCTCGCCGTCATCGAGGCCCTCGCCCCCAAGGTCGACACCCTCGTCATCGGTGGCGGCATGTGCTTCACCTTCCTTGCCGCGCAAGGCATCCCGGTGGGCAACTCGCTACTCGAGGAATCGATGACCGAGACCTGCAAGGGCCTGCTCGAGCGGTTCGGCGACGTCATCCACATCCCGCAGGACGTGGTGGTCGCCGACTCGTTCGCCGCCGACGCCGAGGCGAAGACGGTGCCCGCCACCGAGATCCCGGACGGCTGGATGGGCCTGGACATCGGACCCGAGTCGGTGGCCCGGTTCGCCCAGTACCTCACCGGCGCAAAGACCGTGTTCTGGAACGGCCCGATGGGCGTGTTCGAGTTCGAGAAGTTCGCGGCCGGCACGAAGGGGGTCGCCGAGGCGATCGTCGAGGCCACCCGCTCCGGCGCGTTCAGCGTCGTCGGCGGCGGCGACTCGGCCGCGGCCGTGCGTCTGCTCGGCCTGCCCGAGGACGGGTTCTCGCACATCTCCACCGGCGGCGGCGCCTCCCTCGAATACCTCGAGGGCAAGGATCTGCCCGGCATCAGCGCCCTCGACGACACCGCACCGGAGGCCTGAGATGACCCGAAAGCCGCTCATCGCCGGCAACTGGAAGATGAACCTCAACCACCTCGAGGCCATCGCCCTGGTGCAGAAGATCGCCTACGCGCTGCCGGAGAAGTACCTCGAGAAGGTGGACGTGACGGTGCTGCCGCCGTTCACGGACATCCGCAGCGTCCAGACGCTGATCGAGGGCGACAAGCTGCTGCTCACCTACGGTGCGCAGGACGTCTCCGCCCACGACTCCGGTGCCTACACCGGAGAGATCAGCGGCCCGATGCTGGCCAAGCTGGGGTGCACCTACGTGGTCGTCGGCCACTCCGAACGGCGCACCCTGCACGGCGAGACCGACGAGACCGTCCTCGCCAAGACCAAGGCGGCGTTGCGGCACGGCCTGACCCCGATCGTGTGCATCGGCGAAGGCCTCGACATCCGCGAAGCCGGTCAGCACGTGTCCCACAACGTCGCCCAGCTGCGCGGATCCCTCGCGGGGCTCTCGTCCGACGACCTCGCGAAGATCGTCGTCGCATACGAGCCGGTCTGGGCCATCGGCACCGGCAAGGTGGCCTCGGCCGCCGACGCCCAGGAGGTGTGCGCCGCGGTGCGCGCCACCCTCGCCGAACTCGCCTCCCCGGAGACCGCCGACACCGTCCGCGTGCTGTACGGCGGCTCGGTCAACGCCAAGAACGTCGGCGAACTGATCGCCCAGCCCGACATCGACGGCGGTCTCGTCGGGGGCGCCTCGCTCAAGGCCGACGAGTTCGCCCAGCTGTCCGCCATCGCCGCGGGCGGGCCGCTGTAAGGGCACCCGCGGTGCCCTTCCGGATCCGCCGAGGCCCGGAAGGGCACCGCGACGGCGCCCTGTAGTCTGACGCCATGGCACTGTTCCTCGACATCCTGCTGATCACCACCAGCCTGCTGCTGATCCTGCTCGTGCTGCTGCACCGCGGCAAGGGCGGCGGTCTGTCCACCCTGTTCGGTGGCGGTGTCCAGTCCAGCCTGTCCGGCTCCAGTGTCGCCGAGAAGAACCTCGACCGGCTGACCGTGTTCACCGGCATCGTCTGGCTGATCGCCATCCTCGGCATCGGCCTGCAGATCAAGTTCAGCTGAGCCCTGCGCACGACGGCGCGACCCGGAATTCCGGGTCGCGCCGTCGTGCGTCGGCCGCGATACTGGCCGGATGACGGATACCGCCCGCCCGGCCGACCCCTCCCGGTCCCGCTCCGCCACCGAGCCTCTGCGCCAGGACATCCGGCTGCTCGGCGGGATGCTGGGCCGCATCGTCCGCGAACAGGCCGGCGAGCACCTCTTCGCCCTCGTCGAACGCGCCCGCGTCGAGAGCTTCCGCGTGCGCCGCTCCGAGATCGACCGCGCCGAACTCGCGGCGATGTTCGCCGACGTCCCCACCGACGACACCCTCCCCGTCATCCGCGCCTTCAGCCACTTCGCGCTGCTCGCGAATCTCGCCGAGGACCTGCACCGGGAACGCCGCCGCGCCGTGCACGTGCGGGCCGGGGAACCGGCCCAGGACAGCTCCCTGGCCGCCACCTACCGCAAGCTCGACGCCGCCGAACTCGACCCCGCCGAGGTCGCCGCCGCGCTCGACGGCGCCCTCGTCTCCCCGGTGATCACCGCCCACCCCACCGAGACCCGCCGCCGCACCGTCTTCGACGTGCAGAGCCGCATCACCGACCTCATGCGCCGCCGCGAACACGCCGAACCCGACGAGCGGTCCGACATCGACCTGCACCTGTGGCGGCAGATCCTCACCCTGTGGCAGACCGCCCTCATCCGCCTCGCCCGCCTGCGCATCCAGGACGAGATCGAGGTGGGCCTGCGGTACTACGACGCCGCCCTGTTCCGCGTCGTCCCGGCCCTCAACGCCGAGGTCCGGCGCGCCCTGCGCGAACGCTGGCACGGCGTCCCGCTGCTGCCGGACCCCTTGGTGCGCACCGGAACCTGGATCGGCGGCGACCGCGACGGCAACCCCAACGTCACCGCCGAGGTCGTCCACCGCGCCACCGGCCGGGCCGCCGCAACCGCTCTCGGGCATCACCTCGCCGAACTCGAGCGGCTCGAGCAGGAACTGTCGATGTCCGCACGTCTGGTCCGCGTCACCGACGACCTGGCTCGGCTCGCCGACGCCTCCGGTGACGACGCCCCCTCGCGCGCCGACGAACCGTACCGCCGCGCGCTGCGCGGCATCCGGGGCCGCCTGACCGCCACCGCGGCACGACTGCTCGACGAACCACCGCCGCATGCCGTGTCGAGCCCGCTGACCGCCTACGACACCCCCGCCGAACTGCTCGCCGACCTCGACATCCTCGACGCCGCCCTGCGCGCCGGCGGCAGCGCGGCCCTCGCCGACGACCGGCTCGCGCACGTGCGCGGCGCCGTGGAGACCTTCGGCTTCCACCTCGCCTCCCTCGACCTGCGCCAGAACGCCGAGGTGCACGGCCGGGTGATCGCCGAACTGTTCAGCTGGGCCGGCGTCACCGACGACTATCTCGCGCTGCCCGAGGAGGAGAAGGTCGCGCTGCTCGCGGCCGAACTGCGCACCCGCCGTCCCCTCAGCGCGCCCGGCGCGCGGCTCGGCGCCGACACCGCCCGTGAACTCGGCGTGCTCCGTGCCGCCGCCGACGCCGTGGCCCGGTTGGGCCCGGCCGCCGTACCGCACTACATCGTCAGCATGTGCAGCTCGGTCTCGGATCTGCTCGAGGCGGCGGTGTTGCTCGACGAGGCCGGGCTCGTCGAGCACGACGTCGCCGGACCGCGCTGCCCGGTCGCGGTGATCCCGCTGTTCGAGACCATCGACGATCTGCGGCACGGCGCCGACATCCTCACCGCCGCCCTCGCCGTCCCCGAGTTCCGCAACCTCGTCGACTCCGCCGACGGGATCCAGGAGGTCATGCTGGGTTATTCGGACTCGAACAAGGACGGCGGGTACCTCGCCGCCAACTGGGCGCTGTACCGGGCCGAGCTCGACCTGGTGGAGGCCGCGCGCACCGCCGGGATCCGACTGCGCCTGTTCCACGGCCGCGGCGGCACCGTCGGTCGCGGCGGCGGACCGAGCTACGACGCGATCCTGGCGCAGCCGCCCGGGGCCGTCGCCGGTTCGCTGCGCCTGACCGAGCAGGGCGAGGTGATCGCGGCGAAGTACGCCGAGCCGAAGCTGGCGCGCCGCAATCTCGAATCCCTCGTCGCCGCGACCCTCGAGTCCACCCTCCTCGACGTCGAGGGGCTCGGCAGCGACGCCGGTCCGGCGTACGCGGTGCTCGACGAGCTCGCCGAACTCGCCCGCGCCGCCTACAGCGACCTGGTGCACGAGACCCCCGGCTTCGTCGAGTACTTCCGGACCGCCACCCCCGTCGCGGAGATCGGATCCCTGAACATCGGCAGCCGGCCCACCTCGCGCAAGCCGACGTCGTCGATCGCCGACCTGCGGGCCATCCCCTGGGTGCTGGCGTGGACCCAGTCCCGTGTGATGCTGCCCGGCTGGTACGGCACCGGGACGGCCGTCGAGACCTGGATCGCAGGCGACGAGACGCGCCTGGCCACCCTCACCGGCCTGTATCGGCGCTGGCCGTTCTTCCGCACCGTGCTCTCCAACATGGCGATGGTGCTGGCCAAGTCCGACCTCGGTCTCGCCGCGCGCTACGCCGAACTGGTGCCCGACCCGGATCTGCGGCACCGGGTGTTCGACAAGATCACCGCGGAGCACGAGCGCACCGTGCGCATCTACCTGGCGATCACGGGGCACTCCGAGCTGACCGCGGACAACCCGGCACTCGCCCGGTCGGTGCACAACCGCTTCCCGTATCTCGAGCCGCTCAACCACCTGCAGGTCGAGTTGCTGCGGAGGTTCCGGGCGGGGGAGGACACCGACCGGGTCCGCCGCGGCATCCAGCTGACGATGAACGGCCTCGCGACCGCGTTGCGGAACAGCGGATAGCGCAGCGGGCGGGGCGACGGCGGCCGGGCCGGAGCGACCGGCCGCCCTGCCCGGTGGTGTCCGCTCAGCGGGAAGGCGGCGCACCGAACGGCCGTGACCCGCTACACCTGGACCGGTGACACATGACCGCGAACAGATCGTCGAACGGCTCGCCGAACTCGCCGCCGCCCTCGACCGCCGGGACTGGGCTGCCCTCGGCGCCGCCTTCACCGACTCCGCGACCGGCTACGGCGCGGCGGGGCGCGACGGCATCGTCGCCGTGGTCCGCGCCCATCTCGGCGGCTGCGGACCGTCGCAGCACCTGCTGGGCAACCACCGCATCGAGATCGACGACGACCGGGCCCGGTCTCTGACGTACGCCCGCGTCCACCACGTGGGCGCGGGCCCAGCCGCCGGGGCGAGCTACGAGTGCTTCGGCGAGTACGACGATCGGTGGATCCGCACCCGCGACGGCTGGCGACTGACATCGCGCACCTTCACCATCTCCTACGACCTCGGCGACTTCGGCGTCCTCCGGCCCGGCTGACCCGGGGCGCGCGCACCACGATTTCGGCCGAGGCGGACGTCACGGCGTGACGATCGCGAAGTCCGGATCCACCGGTGCGAGCACCTCGACGAGCCGGCCCACCACCGTCGGGTCACCCGTCACCGCGATCGTCCCGTCCGCGAGGGCCGCCGCCGCATCCAGCTGTCCGGTGAGGGCACCGATCAGCGTGCGGCGGGTGAGGGTGAACACGGTGCTGCCCGGCGGCGGCTCGGGCACGGTCCGATGGTTGAGCACGCCGTGCCGCAACTCCGTGAGATACGTGGCCCCGAGGTCGGTGAGGACCCATGTGATCACCAGCTGCAGATCCCACGCGCGGGGCCCGTCCACCCGCACCGCCAGGCTGTCGAACAGCTGCGGGACGGTCAGCGCATCGAGGAAGTCGCCCGAGGACTGCACCGGCGAACCGAAGATCCCCTCGCGGAGTTCCTTCGCGCCGGCCAGATAGATGCAACGCCAGGTGCCGTTCTCGGCGCCGTACGCGAGTTGCTCCATCGCGTCGGCCTGCAGATCCCGGGCGGCCTGATCGGTGTCGTCGGTGAACAGCAGATGTTTGCAGACCTCGAGCACCCAGCGGTAGTCGCCCTCCTCGAAGGCGTCCCGCGCGACGGCGAGGGTGGCGTCGGCGCCGCCCATGGCATCGACGTACCGGCGGGCGGCCTCGGCCGGGGGATGGGCCCACAGGTTGGCGGGGTTGCCGTCGTACCACCCCATGTACCGCTGGTAGATCGCCTTGACATTGTGACTCACCGAGCCGTAGTAGCCGTGGGTGTGCCACGCCGCCGCCAGGGCCGGAGGCAACTCGAACCGTTCGGCGATCTCCGGGCCCACCAGGCCCTGGTTCATCATCCGCAATGTCTGATCGTGCAGGTACAGGTACATGTCGCGCTGCACGGCGAGGAATTCGAGCGCCCGCTCGCGGCCCCAGGTCGGCCAGTGGTGCGAGGCGAACACGACCTCGAGCGCGTCCCCCCACAGCCCGATCGTCTCGTTGAGGTAGTGGCCCCACGCGTGCGCGTCGCGCACCACCGCGCCGCGCAGCGTGAGAATGTTGTGCATGGTGTGGGTGGCGTTCTCGGCCGCGCACAGCGCGCGCCGCTCGGGGAACCAGATGTTCATCTCGGCGGGGGCCTCGGTGCCGGGGGTCAGCTGGAAGACCATCCGTACCCCGTCGACGGTGAGTTCCTGTCCGGTCGCGGTGATGTCGACGGTGGGCGCGATGAGCGTGACGGTGCCGGCCGACGTGGTCTGGCCCAGCCCGGCACCGATCTGCCCGGCCGGTCCCTTCGCGAGCGCCGCGCCGTACATGTAACCCGAGCGCCGCGACATCGCCGTGCCGGCGAACAGGTTCTCCGACACCGCATGTTCGAGGAACCCGGCCGGGGCCACGACGGGGACCGTCCCGGCCGCGACGAGTTCCGCGTCGAGCACCCCCTTGACGCCACCGAAGTGGTCGACATGGGAGTGCGTGTAGATCATCCCGGAAACGGGCCGGTCGCCGCGGTGCTGCCGGTACAGCGTCAACGCCGCCGCGGCGGTCTCCGCGCTGATCAGCGGGTCGATCACGATCACCCCGGTGTCACCTTCGACGACGGTCATCACCGACAGGTCGAAGCCGCGCAACTGGTAGATCCCCGGTACCACCTCGAACAGGCCGTCCTCGCCGAGCAGCCGGCCCTGCCGCCACAGACTCGGATGCGCCGTCGGCGGCGCGGGCCCGTCGAGGAACGCGTAGGCGTCGAGGTCCCACACGACACGTCCGTCCGCGGTGGTGATCGTCCGCTGCTCGCTGCGGCCGACGAAGCCGCGCGTCGCATCCTCGAAGTCCTGCCCGTCGTCCGCGGGCAGCGCGGCCGCCGCAGCCTGCAGATTCCGCCGCGTGGTCTCGCTGGCACCGGAAGTGCTCATGGCCGCCGTCCTCCCCGGAAGTTGCGCGGTGCCCCGAGCCTAGAGGACGTCGCCGGTACAGACCGGTGATCACCGGAATCGGACGCTGCCGCTCACCGGTACTCGTCGGCGAGGTCGAGGTAGCCGTCCCAGTGCGGCATGGCCCGGCCGGTGAGCACGGCATCGAGCCGGTCGAGGTAGTACTGCCAGCCGGGACCGATCTCCGAGGTCTCCGACCGCGGGACGTGCCGGTGCGAGAGCTCGAGGGTGGTGACGGCACCCACCTGCTTCGTCGTGAGCTCGAGTTGCCACCCGTCCTGGTCGACGACGAGGACGTGGGGTGGGTCGCAGCGCAGGATCCGCACGTCCGTCGTCGCCGTGTCGTGCTCGTCGGTCATCGTCAGCCGCACCCGTCCGGAGGCGGGGTCGCCCGTCCACCGTCCGTACCAGCGTTCGAGCCGGTCGGTCAACGCCGCCCACACCTCACCGACCGGCAGGGCGAAGCTGCGCACGTAGTGCAGGGTCACCAGGGAAGACCCGTCCGGGCAGTCGTGCTCGGGCCGGATCTCGCCCAGGACGGTGGTCGGGGTGCTCATCGAACGCTCCTTTCCACGCGGTGCTGTCCCCATTGTGGTCCGCCGGGCCGCCGCCTGCCGGGTATGCGCCGGTCCGTCCCACGGGGAACCGCCGGGCCGGCCGCGGCGTCGAACTGGGCAGGGAACACCGTAGGGGAGGAGCTTCGCGATGGACCGTAGGACGGAGCGATGCCGCCGTGGCCGCCTCACCGGGCTGCGCGCGACCCGCAATCCGAGCTGGGCCGCACGACTGCGCTGCGGCGTGACCGACGGCCGTGTGCCCCCGGATCCGCGGCCCGGAGGACCCGACCGGGACGGGCAGCGGTGGTGACGGTCACCCGGCGGGCAGCGCCGCGGCGGCCTCCGTGTCGAGGAACCACACGGTCCGGTCGAGGCCCCGTGCCCCGGCGGCCGGGACGTCCACCGCGTCGGCGCCGCCCACCGCGGCCGCGACGGCCTCGGCCTTGGCCGCGCCGGTGACGAGCAGCCACACCTGCCGGGCGCGACGGACCGCTGGGAGGGTGAGCGTGACCCGCGCGGCGGGCGGCTTGGGGGAGTCGTCGACGCCGACGACGAAGCGATCCTGCTCGCGCACGGCATCGGTGTGCGGGAACAGCGAGTTGACGTGGCCCTCGCCGCCCATGCCCAGCAGGTGCACGTCGAACTCGGGGGCGCTGCCGTCGGGGGAGTTCGCGGCGAGCACCTGCGCGTACGTGCGGGCCGCCGACTCGGGGGAACCGGCCCCGGCCTCGTCGAGAGTGGGCATCGCGTGCACCCGCGCCGGATCGAGCGGCACATGGTCGAGCAGCGCCGCGCGGGCCTGGACCTCGTTGCGCTCGGGATCACCCGGCGGCAGGTACCGCTCGTCGCCGAAGTACACGTCCACCGCGGACCAGTCGATTCCGCCGGGAGCCCGCAGGACCGCGTCGAGCACGGCGATGCCGGTGCCGCCGCCGGTCAGCACCACCGCGGCGTGGCCGCGGTCGCGCTGCGCGGCGACCACGGTCTCGACGAACGCTGCGGCGGCCGCCCGCGCGAGCTCGTCGCCCGACTCGAAGCGCCGTACGTGGACGTTCCCGGAGATGTGGTGCGCGTCAGACATATTCCACCTTCGACAGGGCCGTCAGGGCCGAGTGGTACACCTCGTCGGGGTCGAGCCGCCGCAGCTCCTCGGCGAGGCATTCCGAGGAGTCGCGGCGTGCGAGCGTGATCAGCGAATCGGGTTTGCCGGTGCGCCGCAGCGTGGCGACGCGCCCGTCCTGGGGCCGCTCGAGCGAGATCGTCTGGGTGCGGGTGCGCAGCTCGACCCGCAGGTCGCCCACCGCACGCTGGACCGGGCCGTCGATACGGCTCGCGAGCCAGCCCGCGAGCAGATCCACCGCCGGTTCGCTGCCGAGTCCCGACACCAGCGCCGACTCGACCGGCTCGAACGGTGGCTGGTCGAGCGCCGAGACGAGCAGCGCCCTCCAGTAGGTGATCCGGCCCCACGCGAGGTCGGTGTCGCCGGGGGTGTAGCCGGACAACCGCGAGACGATCTCGGCCATCGGACGCGACGAGTTCGTCGCATCGGTCAGGCGCCGCACGGCGAGCCGCCCCACCGGGTCCGCCGCCGGCACCTCGGGCGGGGTGTTCGGCCACCACACCACCACCGGGGTGTCCGGCAGCAGGAACGGCACGATCACCGATTCCTGGTGATCGGCGAGCGGGCCGTGCAGCGCGAGGATCAGCACCTCCGAGGCGCCGGCGTCCCCGCCGATGCGGATCTCGGCGTCCATGCGCGGTTCGCCGCCCGCGCGACCACGGCCGACGACGATCACGCGGCACGGATGCTCCCGCGACGCCCCGATGGCCGCGGTGATGGCGGCTTCGAGACCACGTGGACCGTCGGTGCACACCACCAGGGTGAGCACTCGGCCCTGCGTGACGATGCCGCCGGTCTGCCGCAGCTGGACCAGCTGTTTGCTGATGTCGATCGCGGTGGCGTTGCGCAGCTGCATCCTCACGGGCGTCTCCATTCGCGACCCGAGCGACGGAGCACCTCGTCAGCCGACGACGGCCCCCAGGTGCCGGCCTCGTACGGCTCGGGCTTGCCGTGCGCCGCCCAGCGCTCCAGTACCGGGTCGAGGATCTTCCACGACAGCTCGACCTCGTCGTCGACGGGAAAGAGCGACGGCACCCCGAGCAGCACGTCGAGGATCAGCCGCTCGTACGCCTCGGGGGAGGACTCGGTGAACGCCTGGCCGTAGCTGAAGTCCATGTTGACGTCGCGGACCTCCATGCTCGAGCCGGGCACCTTGGAACCGAAGCGGAGCGTGACGCCCTCGTCGGGTTGCACACGGATGACGAGTGCGTTCTGGCCGAGCTCGGTGGTCATCGTCTGGTCGAACGGCAGGTGCGGGGCCCGCTTGAACACGATCGCGATCTCGGTGACGCGCCGGCCCAGGCGCTTGCCGGTGCGCAGGTAGAACGGCACTCCGGCCCAGCGGCGGGTGTCGATCTCGCAGGTGATCGCCGCGTAGGTCTCGGTGGTCGAGTCGGCGGCGAAGCCCTGCTCGTCGTGCAGACCGACGACCTGCCCGCCGTTCTGCCAGCCGGCGATGTACTGGCCGCGGGCGGTGGTCTCGTCGAGGGGCTCGGCGAGCCGGGTCGCGGACAGCACCTTGATCTTCTCCGCCCGCAACTCGGCCGGGTCGAAGCTGATCGGTTCCTCCATCGCGATGAACGCGAGCAGCTGCAGCAGGTGGTTCTGGATCACGTCCCGGGCGGCGCCGATGCCGTCGTAGTAGCCGGCGCGGCCGCCGAGACCGATGTCCTCCGCCATCGTGATCTGCACGTGGTCGACGTAGTGCGCGTTCCACAGCGGATCGAACAGCTGATTCGCGAACCGCAACGCCAGGATGTTCTGCACCGTCTCCTTGCCGAGGTAGTGGTCGATGCGGAACACCGCCTCCTCGGGGAACACCTCGGCGACCAGCCGGTTCAGTTCCCGGGCGCTCATCAGATCGTGACCGAACGGCTTCTCGATGATCACCCGGCTCCAGGTGCCCTCCCGCGCGATCGCGAGTCCGGACTGTTTGAGCTGCGCGGACACCACCGGGAACGCGTTCGGCGGGATGGACAGGTAGAAGGCGTGGTTGCCGCCCGTGCCGCGGGCCTTGTCCAGCTCGGCCAGCGTCGACGCGAGCTCGGCGAACGCGGCGTCGTCGTCGAAGCTGCCCTGCACGAACCGAATGCCCTCGGCCAGACGGTTCCACACCTCCTCGCGGAACTTGGTGCGCGAGTTGGCCTTCACGGCGTCGTGCACGACCTGACCGAAGTCCTCGTCGGCCCAGTCCCGGCGGGCGAAGCCGACGAGCGCGAACCCGGGCGGCAGCAGACCGCGGTTGGCCAGGTCGTACACCGCCGGCATCAGCTTGCGGCGGGCGAGGTCGCCGGTGACCCCGAAGATCACCAGGGCACACGGCCCGGCGATCCGGGGCAGCCGCCGATCACGCTCGTCCCGGAGTGGGTTGACCCACGCCGCCGTCTCGCGTTCGCGCACCGCGTCAGCTCTTGGCGCCGTGCGCGATCAGCTGCTCGGAGGTGGCGGCGAGCAGCTCGTTCCAGGACACCTCGAACTTCTCGACGCCCTCGTCCTCGAGCTTGCGGAACACCTCGGGCAGGTTCACCCCGATCGTCGACAGCGCGGAGAACACGTTCTGCGCCGCCTTCTCGGTGCCGGTGACCGTGTCGCCGGTGACCGCGCCGTGGTCGGCGACGGCCTCGAGGGTCTTCTCCGGCATCGTGTTGACCGTGTTCGGGGCGACCAGTTCGGTGACGTACAGGGTGTCCGAGTAGTCCGGGTTCTTCACCCCGGTCGACGCCCACAGGGCGCGCTGCGGACGCGCACCGGCCGCGGCGAGCTGCTCGAACCGGGCCCCGGACTCGAACGCCCGGCGGTACGCCGCGTACGCCAGGCGGGCGTTGGCGACGCCGGCCTTGCCGCGCAGCGCGAGCGCCTCGGGGGTGCCGATCGCGTCGAGCCGCGCGTCGATCTCGGTGTCGACGCGGGAGACGAAGAACGAGGCCACCGAGTGGATCGTCGACAGCTCGTGCCCGGCCGACTTGGCGGCGGTCAGACCGTCCAGATAGGCCTCGATGACCCGTTCGTAGCGCTCGACCGAGAAGATCAGCGTCACGTTCACGCTGATGCCCTCGCCGATCACGCGGGCGATGGCCGGCAGGCCCGCCACCGTCGCGGGGATCTTGATGAGCAGGTTGGGCCGGTCCACGATGTGCCACAGCTCGATCGCCTGCTGCACGGTCGCGTCGGTGGAGTGCGCCAGTCGCGGGTCGACCTCGATGGAGACCCGGCCGTCGACACCGTCGCTGGCCTCGAACACCGGGGCCAGGACGTCGCACGCGGCGCGCACGTCGTCGGTGGTGACGGTGCGGATGGTGGTGTCCACATCGGCGCCGGCCAGCGCGAGCTCACGGACCTGGGCGTCGTAGACGTGGCCCTTGCTGAGCGCCGCCTGGAAGATCGACGGGTTGGTGGTCACGCCCACGACGCTGCGGGTGGCGATCAGCTCGGCGAGGTTGCCGGTCTCGATGCGGTCCCGGGAGAGGTCGTCGAGCCACACGGACACCCCGGCAGCGGAGAGCTGTGCGAGATTCGCGTTCTGGGTTACCTGCTGGGTCATCGGGATCATCCCTTCACTCGGGTCAGCGAGCGGCGGGCGGCGTCGACGACGGCCTCGGCGGTGATGCCGAACTCGCGGAACAGGGTCTTGTAGTCGGCGGAGGCGCCGAAGTGCTCGAGCGAGACGGCCTCGCCGGCGTCGCCGAGCAGGCGGTGCCACGGCATCGCCAGTCCGGCCTCGACGGAGACGCGCGCACGCACCGCCGGCGGAAGCACCTCGTCGCGGTACGACTGGTCCTGCTCGAGGAACCAGTCGAGGACCGGCACCGAAACCACGCGGGTGGGCACACCGTCGGCCTCGAGCACCTCGCGGGCGGCGACGGCGAGCTGCAGCTCGGAGCCGGTGCCGAGCAGGATCACCTCGGGCGTGCCGGTGGACGCCTCGGCGAGCACGTACGCGCCGCGGGGCAGGCCCTCGGCGGCCTTCTCCCGGGTGCCCTCGAGCACCGGCACATCCTGGCGGGTCAGGGCCAGGGCGGTCGGGCCGGTCTTGTTCTCGAGCGCCGCGGCCCACGCGAACGACGTCTCGTTCGCGTCGCCGGGACGGATCACAGCCAGATTCGGGATCGCCCGCAGCGCGGTGAGGTGCTCGACCGGCTGATGGGTCGGGCCGTCCTCGCCGAGGCCGATCGAGTCGTGGGTCCACACGTAGATCGCGGGGGTCTGCATGAGCGCGGCGAGCCGCACGGCGGGACGCATGTAGTCGCTGAACACCAGGAAGGTGCCGCCGTAGGGGCGGGTCGGGCCGTGCAGGGCGATGCCGTTGAGGATCGAACCCATCGCGTGCTCGCGCACACCGAAGTGCAGCGTCCGGCCATACGGCTGGGCGTTCCAGTCCTTCGTGGAGATCGACACCGGGCCGAACGAGTCCGACCCGGGGATCGTGGTGTTGTTCGAGCCGGCCAGGTCGGCCGAGCCGCCCCACAGCTCCGGCAGCACCGGGCCGAGTGCGGCGAGGGCGCTGCCGGACGCCTTGCGGGTGGCCGGACCCTTGGCGGCCGGCTCGTAGGTGGGCAGCACCTCGGTCCAGCCGGCGGGGAACTCCCCGGCCTGCAACCGGTCGAACAGTTCCTTGCGCTGCGGCTCGCGACCGGCCCACGCGTCGAACTCGGCCTGCCATGCGGTGCGGGCCGCCGCGCCGCGCTCGACGACGCCGCGGGTGTGCTCGATCACGGCGGGGTCGACGTCGAAGTGCTGCTCGGGGTCGAATCCGAGGGCGGTCTTGACGGCGGCGACCTCCTCGGCGCCGAGGGCGGCGCCGTGCACGTCGCCGGTGTTCATCTTGGTCGGCGCCGGGTAGCCGATGATCGTGCGCAGCACGACGAGCGACGGCTTGTCGGTGACGGCCTTGGCGGCCTCGACGGCGTCGAGGATCGCGGTGACGTTCTCGCCGCCCTCGACGGTCTGCACATGCCAGCCGTAGGCCTCGTAGCGCTTGGCGACGTCCTCACCGAGGGCGATCGCCGTGTCGTGCTCGATGGAGATCTTGTTGTCGTCGTAGAAGACGATCAGGTTGCCGAGCTGCTGCACGCCCGCGAGGGACGAGGCCTCCGACGTCACGCCTTCTTCGATGTCGCCGTCGGAAGCAAGGACGTAGATGTGGTGGTCGAACGGGCTCGCGCCCGTCGCCGCGTCCGGGTCGAACAGGCCGCGTTCCCGCCGCGCCGCCATCGCCATACCCACCGCGGAGGCCAGGCCCTGCCCGAGCGGGCCGGTGGTCATCTCCACGCCCGCGGTGTGCCCGAACTCGGGGTGGCCGGGCGTCTTCGAACCCCACGTGCGCAGCGCCTCGAGGTCGGCGAGTTCGAGACCGTATCCCGACAGGTAGAGCTGGATGTACAGCGTCAGGCTCGAGTGTCCGCACGAGAGCACGAACCGGTCCCGTCCCACCCAGTGCGGGTCGGTCGGGTCGTGCCGCATCACCTTCTGGAACAGCGTGTAGGCCACGGGGGCAAGGCTCATCGCCGTGCCCGGGTGCCCGTTGCCCACCTTCTGGACCGCGTCGGCGGCGAGCACGCGTGCGGTGTCGACGGCCTTGGTGTCGAGGTCGGTCCAGTCGGCGGGGTGCACTGCCTGGGTGAGGGAGCGGATCTCGTCTGTGATCGACACGAGCAGAAGTCTCCTGACATGGGTATACGGGGAGCGTGCGGGCGCGAAAGCCTCGAGCGCCCCTCCAGAGTAATGTGCTGCGCTTTGCGGGTCGATTCGGTCCGGGCCTGCGCGACGTCTACCATCGTTCGTAGTAGGGCGACGGCGAGCGAAGGTGCGTAATCGCGTGGTGCAAGGAGACAGGGTGCGGGCAGGGCAACGGCCGGGAGGACACGGCTTCGGCGCCCCCGAGGCACCCGGAGCGCCACGCCCCGACACGGTGTGGGGACGCGTTTCGGGCACGGTGCTCGCCTATATCGCGCTGACCAAGCCGCGCGTGATCGAGCTGCTGCTGGTGGCGACCATCCCGGCGATGCTCTTCGCCGCCCGCGGCGAGGTGGATCTGGTGCTCATCGCGAGCACCCTGTTCGGTGGGTGGATGGGCGCGGCGAGCGCGAATGCCCTCAACTGCGTCGTCGACGCCGACATCGACAAGGTCATGAAGCGGACGGCGCTGCGGCCGCTGGCCCGGCAGGCCGTACCGACCCGGCACGCGTTCGTGTTCGGCGCGGTGCTCGGCGTCGTGTCGTTCCTGTGGTTGTGGTGGCGGGCGAACCTGCTCGCCGGCCTGCTCGTGGTCGCGACGATCGCCTTCTACGTCCTGGTGTACACGATGGTCCTCAAGCGCAGGACCTGGCAGAACGTGGTGTGGGGTGGGGCCGCGGGGTGCATGCCCGTGATGGTCGGCTGGGCCGCGGTCACCGGCTCGCTGAGCTGGGAACCGATCGTGCTGTTCCTGGTGATCTTCTTCTGGACGCCGCCGCACACCTGGGCCCTGGCCATGCGGTACAAGGAGGACTACAAGGCCGCCGGCGTGCCCATGCTGCCCGTGATCGCGAGCGAGCAGCACGTCACCAAGCAGATCCTGCTCTACACCTGGGCGACCGTGCTGGCGACGCTGGTGCTCGTGCCGGCCGCCGGCCTGGTGTACGCGGTGGTCACCGTCGCTGCCGGTGCCTGGTTCCTGCTCGTCGCGCATCAGCTGTACCGCAGCGTCCGGGGTGGGGCGGCGGTCAAGCCCCTCAAGCTGTTCCTGCAGTCGAACAACTACCTCGCGCTGGTGTGCCTGGGCCTGGCCGTGGACTCGGTGCTCGACCTGCGCACGATCGCCTCGTTCTTCTGATCCGCTGCAAGCACCCGCTCAGGGGAGCAGCACGATCGAACCGGTCGTGCGGCGGGCCTCGAGATCCCGGTGTGCCTGCGCCGCCTGCGCCAGCGGGTACCGCGCGCCGACCCGGACGGTGAGGGTCCCGTCGGCGACGGCGGCGAACACGTCGCCCGCCCGCCACATCAGCTCCTCGCGGGTGCGCACATGGTGCGCGAGGGTCGGCCGCGTGACGTACAGCGAGCCCGCGGGGTTGAGCCGCTGCAGGTCGAACGGCGGAACCGGACCGCTGGCCGCGCCGAACAGCGCCAACGTGCCGCGGATGCGCAGCGAGGCGAGCGACGACTCGAACGTGGCCGCGCCGACGCCGTCGTAGACCGCCGCGACGCCCTCCCCGCCGGTGAGGTCCCGGACCTGCTCGGCGAGGTCGTCGGAGTAGCGCAGCACCTCGGTCGCGCCCGCCCCGCGCGACAGTGCCTCCTTCTCGTCGGAGGAGACGGTCGTGATCACCCGCACGTCCTTCGCGGCGGCGAGCTGGGTGAGGAGCAGGCCCACCCCGCCGGCGCCCGCGTGCACGAGCACGGTCTCGCCGGGCTGCGCCGGATACGTCGAATTGAGCAGGTAGTGCGCGGTCATGCCCTGCAGCAGCGCCGACGCCGCCTGCTCGGCGGGAACCGCGTCGGGCACCGGCACGGCCACCGCCGCCGGCACGAGCACCTGCTCGGCGTAGGAACCGTCGGCCGCCGCCCAGCTCACCCGGTCGCCGACCGCGACGCCCGCCACGCCCTCACCCGTCGCGACGACCCGTCCGGTGCCCTCGGTCCCGGGAATGTACGGCAACTCCCGGGGGTACAGCCCGGTGCGGAAGTAGGTGTCGATGTAGTTGACGCCCACGGCATCCGTACGGACCAGCAGCTGACCCGGCCCCGGCTCGGGAGCCGGGACCTCGACGGGGGTGAGGACCTCGGGGCCGCCGAACCGTGCCACTTCGATTGCGCGCATGCGTTCACAGTATTCTGCAGGCATGAGCGCCGATACTCAGGTCGTGGCCGCACCGGCCGACATCGTGAAGTCCCTCCGCAGCTTCGTCGCCGCGCACGGTGGCTCCGCCAAGGCGGTGCTGCAGCCGGTCGCGCGGGGCGCGGTGCGCATCACCGTCGTCGCCGGGGAC
The DNA here is from genome assembly GCF_057367935.1 of Rhodococcus sp. NS-SX18. Classification (NCBI taxonomy): domain Bacteria; kingdom Bacillati; phylum Actinomycetota; class Actinomycetes; order Mycobacteriales; family Nocardiaceae; genus Rhodococcus; species Rhodococcus sp. NS-SX18. The sequence continues at coordinate 2,595,571 of NZ_CM170633.1, forward strand.
GGTGTGCTCGGCGACCGGGTGGTGCGCGATCTCGCCACCGCGCAGGCGGTGGTCGAGGCGCTGCCCGACGTCACCGTCTCGGAGTGGGATCGCGAAGTGACCAGCATCGCGACGCCGCAGCAGGGCCACTGGAAGAAGATGGCCGGCTGGGTGGCCCGTCAGACCCGGTTCCCGCGGGCCCGCAACGAACGCTGACCGATCCTCGACCGGCTCCGGGGGCCACCCGTCACGGGTGGCCCCCGGAGCCGTTTCTCGCTCGCGCGTGCGCGCGGGTCAGACGGCGACCGGTTCGCGGGCCGGTTCGGTGGTGCGGACCCGTCCCGCCGCCCACACCGCTGCCGTCGCGGCCGTGCACAGCCCGGCTCCGGCGACGTGCACGGCGACCAGGGCGGCGGGCACGTCGGTGAAGTACTGCACGACCCCGACGAGGGCCTGGGCGACGACGAGGGCGAGCAGCACGTGCAGGCGCGTCTTCACCGCCTGCGGGGCGGCGACGGCGTACAGCGCGAAGGCCAGGCCGACGAGCAGACCGAGGTATCCGACGAGCAGTTCGGCGTGCAGGTGCACCAGCGACTCGATGTCGATCTCGAGGCGCGGCACCGGCCGGTCGGCGCTCTTGTCCCCGGCGTGCGGGCCGGCGCCGGTGACCATCGTGCCCGCGACGAGCACCCCCGCGAGCAGCGCGGCGGACAGGGCGGTGAGGGTCCGCAGGGGGCGGGGGATCGTCGCCACGACCACCCCGTCGTCGGGCTCGCCGACCTTCGCGTGCAGCAGCACCGCGAGCCACACCATCAGCATCGACGCCAGCAGGTGCACCGCGACGGTCCACCAGGCCAGGCCGGCGAGCACGGTGATGCCACCGATGACGGCCTGCAGGACGGTGCCGGCGGGCATCAGCCAGGCGTAGACGAGAACCTCGCGGCGACGCCGGGCCCGGGTCACGGCCAGCACGACCGCCGCGGCGGAGGCGACGACGACGAACGTCAGCAGCCGGTTGCCGAACTCGACGACCTGGTGCAGGGTCGCGACCTCCTCGGACACCCCGACGGGCACGAAGCTGCCCGGGAAGCACTGCGGCCAGGTGGGACAGCCCAGGCCGGATGCCGTCACGCGGACGATCGACCCGGTCACGGCGATGCCGCCCTGGGTCAGGATCGCGATGAGCGCGAGCAGCCGCTGGGTCCGCAGGGACGGCAGTGGCAGACGGTCGACAAGGCGCAGGAAGCCGCGATACAGCACATCGACGATGGTACGGGCCGGTCCACTACAGGCTGTAGTGGGGTGCCGGTCAGACGAACCGGAACAGTCTGCTCGCCAGGACACCGCCGACGGCCGCCCACGCGCCGAGGATCGCCACGGCCAGCCAGTCGACGCTGCCGCGTAGCGCCGCGTCGAGGGCGAGGGCGAGCGCCCCCGACGGGACCAGGCGCGCCAGGTGCACCACCGCATCGGGCAGACCGTCGCCGGCGAGGACGATGCTGCCGATCCCGAGCAGCACGAACCAGATGATGTTGGCCAGCGCCAGTACGATCTCGGCGCGCAGGGTGCCGCCGAGTAGCAGGCCGAGGGTGGCGAACGTCACGGTGCCCAGGGCGATGACGGCGGCGCCGAGCAGCAGCCCGACGGGTTCCGGGCGCCAGCCGAGGGCGAGACCGATGCCGCCCAGCAGAATCGACTGCAGCGCGACGACGAGGGCCACCGCACCGCTCTTGCCTGCGATGATGCCCCATTTCGGCAGGGCGGTGGCACCGAGTCTTTTCAATGCACCGTATCTGCGGTCGAATCCGACCGCGATGGCCTGGCCGGTGAACGCCGTCGACATCACCGCGACCATCATCACCGCCGGCAGCACACGCTCGACCCGGGCCTCACCCAGATCGCCGATCGGGAGCAAGGTGAGTCCGATCAGCAGGGTGATCGGGATGAACATCGTCAGCAGCAGCTGCTCGCCGTTACGCAGCAGGAGCACCAGCTCCATGCGGGTCTGCGCGGCGAGCATCGCCGCCGGGCCGTTCGGGCGGGGCGCGGGAGCGAAGGTGCCGGGCGTGAACCGGTTCGCCGCCAGGCGCTCGTGCGAGGTGCTCATCCGCGGATCTCCCGTCCGGTCAGGTCCAGGAACACGTCCTCGAGGCTGCGCTGGTCCACCCGGATCTCGCGGGCCAGCACGCCCTGGTCGGCGCACCACGCGGCCGCTGCCGCGACGACCTGCGGATCGATGGGGCCCTCCACGAGATACCGGCCGGGCCCGGCCTCGCGCACCCGGAAGGCCTCCGCCAACGCGGCACGCAGGGGAGTGAGATCCAGCCCCGAGGCGGCGGTGAGCGACAACTGGCCCTCCGCGCCGGTGCTGGCGACCTCGGCGGGGGTGCCGGCGGCCACGATTCGGCCGTGATCGATGATGACGACCTCGTCGGCGAGTTCCTCCGCCTCGTCCATCAGGTGCGTGGTGAGCAGCACCGCGACCCCGTCGCGCCGGAGGGCGTCGATCAGTTCCCAGACCAGCAACCGCGCCTGCGCGTCCAGACCGGCGGTCGGTTCGTCGAGGAAGACGAGTTCGGGCCGGCCGACGAGGGCGCAGGCCAGCGCGAGCCGCTGCTGCTGCCCGCCGGACAGTCGCCGGTAGGGGGTGCGCCGTGCCTCCTCGAGTCCGAGACTGCGCAGCAGCCAGGCCGGATCGAGGGGATCCGCGGAGTAGGCGGCCACCAGATCGAGCATCTCCCCGGCCTTGGACCCGGGGTAGGCGCCGCCGCCCTGCAACATGACCCCGATCCGCGGGCGCAGGGCCTCGGAGTCGGCGATCGGGTCGAGTCCGAGGACCCGCACGGTCCCGGAGTCGGGGGTGACGAAGCCCTCGCACATCTCCACGGTGGTGGTCTTGCCGGCACCGTTGGGGCCGAGCAGCGCGAGCACCTGGGCGCGGTCGACGGTCAGATCGAGCCCGTCGACCGCGGTGAGGTCGCCGAACCGCTTGACGACGCCCTCGAGGCGGACGGCAGGCGGCGCAGCGGCGTGGGATCTCGAGGTCACGAGGTTCCAGCGTAGGCGCCGGGCGAATCGGCGGGACGCGGTGGTGTGTCGTCCTCGTCGCGCCAGGGCAGCCGGTTGCGGGTGGCGAAGATCGCCAGTCCCACCACGACGACCGTCGCGATCGCTGCCTGCACGATGATGAACGGCTGGTACTCGCCGCCGTTGGGCATCAGGATCACGCTCACCAGCGACGAGAACGCCACGGTGGGGAGCCGGAAGATCGGGCGGGTGGCCCACGCGGCCAGCGGGATCACCGCCCACAGCAGGTACCAGGGCTGCACCACCGGGAACAGCAGCACGATCGCGCCGAGAGACACCCCGAGCGCGCCCACCGGGTGCAGCCGGCCGGTGAGCACCGCCAGCATCATCCGCACCGTCACCAGCGCCGCGATCAGCGCGGCGACGGGCCGGGTGAGCGACAGGATCGCGGTCGTGTGGTCACCGAGACCGAGCAGCACCCCGGCCAGGCCGGTGCCCAGGCCGAGCAGCGTCGGGATGGACATCCAGCTGCGCACCTCGGTTGCGGTGCCGAGGGTCTGCGTCCAGCCGAACCCGAGCCCACTGCCCCAGCTGACCGCGCCCACGACGACGACGGCGACCACGGCGAGCAGCGCGGCGGCGGCGACCACTGCGCGCAAGGTGCCGCCCCAGCGGTGCGCGAGCGCCATCCCGACGAAGCCGAGGGCGAGCAGCGAGGGCACCTTGACCATCGACGACAGCGCGATGACGGCGGAGCCCGCCAGCAGCCAGCCCAGCGCGCGGCCGCGCAGCGGCGCCGCCGGGTCGGCGGTGTAGATCCCGCGCAGCGCCAGTTCGAGACCGGCCAGCATGAGACCGAGCATCAGGGCCTCGTTGTGGATGCCGGCCACGAGGTGGAACAGCAGCAGGGGATTGGCCGCACCGAGCCACAGGGCGCTGACGGAGGCGACCCCGCAGCGGCGCGCGAGCCGCGGCAGCGCCCACACGATCAGCGCGACCCCGGCGAGCGCGGTCACGCGGTGCAGGAACACGCCGGCGACGATGTTCTCGCCCGTGAGGTCGGTGATCCGCTGTCCGAGCCACAGGATCGCCGGCCCGTACGGCGCGGGGGTGTCGCGCCAGATGTTGGGCACGGTGCGGGTCAGGACGTGGTCGACACCCAGGGCGCCGGCGGGGCCGATCCCGTAGGGGTCGAGACCGCGGGCGGCGATCTCGCTCTGCGCGAGATACGAGTAGACGTCCTTGCTGAACATCGGGGGTGCCACCGTCAACGGCAGGATCCACAGCAGCAGGGTGCGGTCGAGCTGGGACCGGCTCAGCCGTCGGGGTACCCCGTCCGGGTCGCGGCGGCCGACGGCGAAGCGGCCGAGCAGCAGCCAGGCCAGCACCACCAGCACGGTGCCCGTCATGGTCAGCGTCAGCGCGGCGCTGGGCATGCGGGCGGGCAGCCCGAGCACGCGCAAGCCCTGGACGGGGTTCTGCAGCACCGGTTGCGCCCCCGCGCCGAGCGCCCCCACCGCCATGAGCACGGTGCCCGTCGCGCCGAACAACCGGATGCGGTGCAGTTGGGTGGTCTCGGTGGCGTCGAGGCCGCGGCCCTCGAGTTCGTCGCCGTGCAGGATCGTGGCCACGGCGGGGCCGCCGCCGCGCCCGTCGAGTCCGAGGGCGCGCCGGCCGAGTCCCACGGCGCGGGCCCCGAGGTCCGCGGCACGGCGGCTCGGCGCCGGCCCGCTCGGGTCGGGTTCCACGGTGGACGGCACGCGAGCAGCGTAGCGGGCCGGAAACCGGGACCTCGCCGCCTGTAAGGTAGGGCACCCTTTGTAGACCGGCCGGAGTAATTCCGTCACACTGGTGTTGTGAAAACGACGTCCGATACCGGGGTGCACGGGGAACGCGCAGGTCATCCGCCTGCCGGGTTGCCGGTGGCCCAGGTTCCGGGCGCGCACGAGGGTCAGACCCGGGCGGCGGTGGTGCAGCTGCTGCTCGAGGAGGGACCGATCACGGCCACCGAGATCGGCGCCCGTCTCGGCCTGAGCGCGGCCGGGGTGCGTCGCCACCTCGACGCCCTCATCGACACCGGAGAGGCCCAGGCGGCTCCGGCCCCTCGACGGGAAGGTCGGGGACGGGGACGGCCGGCGCGCCGATTCCAGCTCACCGCGGTGGGCCGGGCGCGGCTGGGGCACTCCTACGACGACCTGGCCAGTGCCGCGATGCGGCACCTGCGCGAGGTCGGCGGCGAGGCGGCGGTCGAGGACTTCGCCCGGCGTCGCGTGCAGTCCCTGCTCGGCGGGGTCGCCCCGGTCGAGTCCGGCAGCGGCGCCGAGATCGAGGACACCGCCGAGGACATCGCGGCGGCGTTCACCGATGCGGGGTTCGCGGCCTCGACCCGGCGGGTCGGCACCGGCGTGCAGATCTGCCAGCACCACTGCCCGGTCTCGCACGTCGCCGAGCAGTTCCCCGAGCTCTGCGAGGCCGAGCTCGAGGCGTTCACCCGGATACTCGGCACCCACGTGCAGCGACTGGCGACCATCGCCAACGGCGACAGCTTCTGCACCACCCACGTGCCGGTGCCACCGTCGGACACCCGGAAGACCTGAGCGGAACCCGTCCACCCCGACAGAAGCACGACGTTGACCGCCGGCGATCAGCCCTCGCCGGTACCGAACAAGACTCCGGAAGGAGCTCACATGACCGTCACATCGGATCAGGCGTCGGCCGGCGCGCCGCTGACACAGGAGGAGACCATCGCGTCCCTCGGTCACTACGGCTACGGCTGGTCGGATCCCGACGCGGCCGGCGCCACGGCCCAGCGAGGGCTGTCCGAGGCGGTCGTGCGCGACATCTCCGCGAAGAAGAACGAGCCCGAGTGGATGCTCGACATCCGCCTCAAGGCGCTGCGCACCTTCGAGAAGAAGCCGATGCCGGTGTGGGGCTCGAACCTCGAGGGCATCGACTTCGACAACATCAAGTACTTCGTGCGCTCCACCGAGAAGCAGGCCACGAGCTGGGAAGAACTGCCCGAGGACATCAAGAACACCTACGACAAGCTCGGCATCCCCGAGGCCGAGAAGCAGCGCCTCGTCGCCGGTGTCGCCGCCCAGTACGAGTCCGAGGTCGTCTACCACCAGATCCGTGAGGACCTCGAGTCCCAGGGCGTGATCTTCCTCGACACCGACACCGGCCTGCGCGAGCACCCGGAGATCTTCCGCGAGTACTTCGGATCCGTCATCCCGGCCGGCGACAACAAGTTCTCGGCGCTGAACACCGCCGTGTGGTCGGGCGGCTCGTTCATCTACGTCCCGCCGGGTGTGCACGTCGACATCCCGCTGCAGGCCTACTTCCGGATCAACACCGAGAACATGGGCCAGTTCGAGCGGACCCTGATCATCGTCGACGAGGGCGCCTCCGTGCACTACGTCGAGGGTTGCACCGCCCCGATCTACAAGTCGGACTCGCTGCACTCGGCGGTGGTGGAGATCATCGTCAAGAAGGGCGGGCACTGCCGCTACACGACCATCCAGAACTGGTCGAACAACGTCTACAACCTCGTCACCAAGCGCACCAAGGTCGAGGCCGGTGGCTCGATGGAGTGGATCGACGGCAACATCGGGTCCAAGGTCACCATGAAGTACCCGGCCGTGTGGATGATGGGCGAGCACGCGCGCGGCGAGGTGCTCTCCGTGGCGTTCGCCGGCGAGGGTCAGCACCAGGACACCGGCGCGAAGATGCTGCACCTGGCGCCGCACACCTCCTCGACCATCGTGTCGAAGTCGGTGGCCCGCGGCGGCGGACGCGCCTCCTACCGCGGTCTGGTGCAGGTCAACAAGGGCGCGCACGGATCGAAGTCGACCGTCAAGTGCGATGCGCTGCTCGTCGATCAGATCTCCCGCTCGGACACCTACCCGTACGTCGACATCCGTGAGGACGACGTGACGATGGGGCACGAGGCGACCGTCTCCAAGGTCTCCGACGATCAGCTGTTCTACCTGATGAGCCGAGGCCTCACCGAGGACGAGGCCATGGCGATGGTGGTGCGCGGCTTCGTCGAGCCCATCGCCAAGGAACTGCCGATGGAGTACGCACTCGAGCTCAACCGCCTGATCGAACTGCAGATGGAAGGGGCAGTCGGCTAAATGACTGCGGAAGCGAAGAACACCCCCGCCACCGGTTCGCCGGTCGTCGCCACCGGGGTGCAGGGAGCCGCGCGCTCGGAGAAGGCCGGCGGGCCGGCTGTCAACAAGGGCGAGGTCTTCACGTCGTACGACGTGAATGCCTTCGAGATCCCCTCCGGCCGCGACGAGGCGTGGCGATTCACCCCGCTGCGCCGTCTGCGGGGCCTGCACGACGGCACCGCTGTCGCCGACGCCGACGCCACCGTCGAGGTCACCTCCGCGGACGGCGTGCAGGTCGAGACCGTCGGCCGCGACGACGCCCGCCTCGGCGAGGGCGGCGTGCCCGCCGACCGGGTCGCCGCTCAGGCCTACTCGGGCTTCACCACCGCCACCGTCGTCACGGTCGGCCGCGAGGTCGAGGTTCCCGAGCCCGTCACGATCACCGTCACCGGCCCCGGCGAGGGCAAGGTCGCGTTCGGGCACCTGCAACTGCGGCTCGAGCCGTTCGCGTCGGTCACCGTCGTCCTCGACCAGCGCGGGTCCGGCACCTACGCCGAGAACGTCGAGTTCGTCCTCGGCGACAGCTCGCGCCTGAACATCGTCGCCATCCAGGACTGGGCCGACGACGCGGTCCACGTCGCGGCCCACCACGCCCGCCTCGGCCGCGACGCCGTGCTGCGGCACTTCACCGTCGGCCTGGGCGGTGACCTCGTGCGCGTGTCCCCGACGGTCCGGTACGACGCGCCCGGCGGCGACGCCGAGATGCTCGGCCTGTACTTCGCCGACGCCGGCCAGCACCTCGAGCAGCGCCTGCTCGTGGACCATGCGCAGCCGCACTGCAAGTCCAACGTCGTGTACAAGGGGGCCCTGCAGGGCGATCCCGGCTCCGGCAAGCCGGACGCGCACACCGTGTGGATCGGGGACGTGCTCATCCGCGCCGAGGCCGAAGGCACCGACACCTTCGAACTCAACCGCAACCTGGTGCTCACCGACGGTGCCCGCGCCGACTCGGTGCCCAACCTCGAGATCGAGACCGGTGAGATCGTCGGTGCCGGCCACGCCAGCGCCACCGGCCGGTTCGACGACGAGCAGCTGTTCTATCTGCGTGCCCGCGGCATCTCCGAGGAGCAGGCCCGCCGGCTCGTGGTCCGCGGATTCTTCCACGAACTCGTCGAGAAGATCACCGTGCCCGCCGTCCGGGAGCGGCTCGAGGCCGCCATCGAGGCCGAACTCGCCGCCGTCGGCGCCTGACCCCCACCCGTTCTCCCCATATTCGCGAAGGAACCGTTACCGACATGTCCACCGAGCAGAACGTCCTCGAGATCAAGGACCTGCACGTCCGCGTCGCCCAGACCGACGACAACGCCGAGCCGATCAACATCCTCAAGGGCGTGAACCTCACCGTCCGGTCCGGGGAGACGCACGCCATCATGGGCCCCAACGGCTCGGGCAAGTCCACCCTGTCCTACGCCATCGCCGGCCACCCCAAGTACGAGGTCACCTCGGGATCGATCACCCTCAACGGTGAGGACGTCCTCGCGATGAGCGTGGACGAGCGGGCCCGCGCCGGCCTGTTCCTGGCCATGCAGTACCCCGTCGAGGTCCCGGGCGTGTCCATGTCGAACTTCCTGCGCACCGCCGCGACCGCGGTCCGCGGCGAGGCCCCGAAGCTGCGCCACTGGGTCAAGGAGGTCAAGTCGGCGATGACCGAACTCGACATCGACCCGGCGTTCGGTGACCGCTCCGTCAACGAGGGCTTCTCCGGCGGCGAGAAGAAGCGCCACGAGATCCTGCAGCTGGGCCTGCTCGCGCCGAAGATCGCCATCCTCGACGAGACCGACTCCGGCCTCGACGTCGACGCCCTGCGCGTGGTGTCCGAGGGCGTCAACCGCTACCAGGAACGCGAGCACGGCGGCGTGCTGCTGATCACCCACTACACCCGCATCCTGCGCTACATCAAGCCGCAGTTCGTGCACGTGTTCGTCGGTGGCCGTGTCGTCGAGTCCGGCGGCCCCGAGCTCGCCGAGGAACTGGAGACGAACGGTTACGTGCGCTTCACCCAGGCCGCCGCGGCCGCGGGTGCCGACAAGTAAGGAATGGTGAGCCGATGACGGTGCAGGTGCCCACGGTGGACGTCGCCCGGATCCGGGCCGACTTCCCGATCCTCGGGCGCACGGTGCGCGACGGGAAACCCCTGGTCTACCTCGACTCCGGGGCCACTTCGCAGCGCCCGACGCAGGTCCTCGACGCCGAACGCGCGTTCCTGACCACCTGCAACGCGGCCGTGCACCGGGGAGCGCACGAGCTGTCCGAGGAAGCCACCGACGCCTACGAGGGCGCCCGCGCCGTCATCGCCGACTTCGTCGGCGCGGACGCGGACGAGCTGGTGTTCACCAAGAACGCCACCGAGTCGCTCAACCTCGTCGCCTATGCCTTCGCCGACGCCCGGTTCCCCCGGCGGGTCGGTCCCGGCGACGAGATCGTCGTCACCGAACTCGAACACCACGCCAACCTGGTGCCGTGGCAGGAACTCGCCCGCCGCACCGGCGCAACGCTGCGCTGGTTCGGCGTGACCGACGACGGCCGCATCGATCCCGATTCCCTCGAACTCACCGACCGGGTCAAGGTCGTCGCCTTCACCCACCAGTCCAACGTCACCGGGGCCGTGGCCCCGGTCGAGGAGCTGGTGCGGCGCGCGAAGTCCGTCGGCGCGGTCGTCGTGCTCGACGCCTGCCAGTCGGTGCCGCACATGGGCGTGGACTTCCATGCGCTCGGGGTCGACTTCGCGGCCTTCTCGGGGCACAAGATGTTCGGCCCGTCCGGCGTCGGCGTCCTCTACGGCCGCCGCGAGCTGCTCGCCGACGTGCCACCGTTCATCACCGGTGGCTCGATGATCGAGACCGTCACCATGGAGGCCTCGACGTTCGCGCCGCCGCCGCAGCGCTTCGAGGCGGGCTCGCCGATGTCGTCGCAGGCCGTCGGACTCGGCGCCGCGGTGCGGTATCTGCAGCAGATCGGCATGGACGCCGTCGCCGCACACGAGCACGAGCTCACCGCGGCGGCCCTGGCCGAACTCGCCGGCATCGACGGCGTGCGGATCGTCGGCCCCACCACGGCCGAGCAGCGCGGCGGTGCCGTCTCGTTCGTCGTCGACGGCATCCACGCGCACGACCTCGGACAGATCCTCGACGACGAGGGCGTGGAGATCCGCGTCGGGCACCACTGCGCGTGGCCGCTGCACCGCCGCTTCGGGATCGCGGCGACCGCCCGGGCCTCCTTCGCCGTGTACAACACGCTCGACGAGGTGGCCGCGCTCGGTGCGGCGATCCGCCGCGCCCAGGACTTCTTCGGAGCACGCTGATGCGGATGGAACAGATGTACCAGGAGGTCATCCTGGACCACTACAAGCACCCGCACCACCGGGGCCTGCGCGAGCCCTACGGAGCGCAGGTGCACCACGTCAACCCCACGTGCGGCGACGAGGTGACGTTGCGGGTGCAGCTCGCCGACGACGGCACCGTCGAGGACATCTCCTACGACGGGCAGGGTTGCTCGATCAGTCAGGCGTCGACCTCGGTGCTCACCGACCAGGTGATCGGGCTCCCTCTCGACCGCGCCCTGGCCACCGTCGACGCGTTCGCGGAGATGGTCGGCAGCCGGGGAACCGTCGAGGGTGACGAGGACGTGCTCGGCGACGGCATCGCCTTCGCCGGGGTCTCGAAGTACCCGGCGCGCGTGAAGTGCGCGCTGCTGGGCTGGATGGCCTTCAAGGACGCCGTCGTGCAGATCACCGACGGCGCCGACAGCACTCACCGGACCGCACCCGTAGCCAGTGGAGGACAGAACTGATGACCGAACCCGTGACCCCGGCGGACAACACCGCCACCGCCGCCGCCCCGGACGCGTCCCCCGCCCTCGACCCCGAGCGGTACGACGAGCTCGAGGAGGCGATGCGCGACGTCGTCGACCCCGAACTCGGGATCAACGTCGTCGACCTGGGCCTGGTCTACGGCATCTCCGAGGACGACGAGGCCGTCACCATCGACATGACGCTCACCTCGGCGGCCTGCCCGCTCACCGATGTCATCGAGGACCAGTCCCGCAACGCCCTCGTCCGCAGCGGCCTGTGCGACGAGCTGCGCATCAACTGGGTGTGGATGCCGCCGTGGGGGCCGGACAAGATCACCGACGACGGTCGCGAGCAGCTGCGCGCGCTCGGCTTCACCGTCTGACCCGGCCGGTGACCCGGCACGTCCCCCAGGTGCCCCCGGACTCGGGAGCCGCCGGCTCCGTGGATCCGATCACCGCCCTCGAACACGAGTTCATGGCGCTGATGCGCCGCGGCCGGGACCAGCTGGGGGTGCGCGCCCGCGCCGTCCACCCCCACCTGGATCCGGCGTGCTACCCGCTGCTGGTGCTGCTCGGCCGCGCGGACGCGGTGGCGATGTCGGACTTGCTCCGTGATCTTGCGATCGAGAAGTCGACGTTGACGCGGCGCATCGACGCCGCCGTGCGGCTCGGGCTGGTCGAGCGGACGACGGACCCGCACGACGCACGCGCACGGCTCGTCGCGCTCACCGCCGACGGCCGGGACCGCTTGACCGCGCTGCAGCAGGAACAGACAGCGCGGTGGCGCCGTCGCCTGTCCACCTGGGATCCCGCCGACGTCGAGCAGCTCACGGCTCTGCTGCGCCGCCTCCGCGACGGGCTGGACTGAGGTCGTCCCCGCCCGACGCCCGACGCCCGACGCCTGAGGCCCCGGCCGGTGCCGGGGCCTCAGGCCCGCTTGCGGGCGGTGGACTTCTTCGCGGTGGACTTGGTTGCCGCCGTCTTCTTCGCGGTCGACTTGCCGCTGGACTTCGCGGCGGTCTTCTTCGCCGGTGTCTTCTTCGCAGCGCTCTTGCGGGCGGGTGCCTTCTTCGCCGCCGAACCCCGGGCGGGCGCAGCCTCGTCCGACTTCTTCTCTCCGGACGCGGCGTGCACGCTGCGCTGCAGCGCAGCCACCAGATCCAGCACCTCGGCGTCCTCGGCCGCGGGTTCGCCCGCCGGGATCACCGGCAGCACCTTCTCGCCGCCCCGGGCGATGATGTCGTCGATCAGCGACCGCAGCTCGACCTGGTACTCGTCGGTGAACTCGTCCGGACGGAAATCGTCGGCCATCGACTCGACGAGCATCTCCGCCATCGCCATTTCCTTCTGTTTCGGCGGCTCCGCGTCGTCGAGCACGGGGAACGACACCGAGCGCACCTCGTCCGGCCACAGCAGGGTCTGCAGCACGAGCACGCCGTCCCGGTTGCGCAGGGCCGCCAGCCGGGTCCGTTGGCGCAGCGTGAAGTGCACGAGCGCGGTGCGATCGGTCTGGGTGAGCGTCTCGGCGAGCAGCGTGTACGCCTTCGGCGACGCCGAGTCCGGCTCGAGGTAATAGGACTTCTCGAACAGGATCGGGTCGATCTGCTCGGACGGGACGAACTGCAGCACCGGGATCTCGTGCTTCTCCGCGACGGGCAGTTTGTCGAAGTCCTCGTCGGTGAGCACGACCCTTACGCCTTCGTCGGAGTCGTAGGCCTTGTCGATCTCGGCGTAGGGCACCGACTCGCCGCATTCGGTGCAGACCCGGTCGTACTTGATCCGGCCGCCGTCCTTCGCATGCACCTGGTGGAACCGGATGTCGTGGCTCTCCGTGGCGGAGTAGACCTTCACCGGGACGTTCACCAGTCCGAACGCGATGGCACCCTTCCAGATCGAACGCATGGTTCCATCATGATCGAGATCGGCGTCCGCCGCGCGGAACCGGGCGAACTCGTCACCACAGGGCACGCAGCATGGCCCCACGCAAGGCCGGCGAGCCCGTCGTGAACATCCGGGTCATCGCCGCCACCGTCCCCCCGACGTCGGTGCGACCGGACAGGTAGGAGCGCTGGCGCTCGGGCGGCAGCGTGAAGAACCCGGCGAAGAACGCCGGGGTCTGTTCCGGGTGCAGTTTCAGCAGCACCCGCAGGCCCGAGGCGCGCAGCTGCGCGACCGCCCGCGCCGACGGCGACCACAACGCCGCCGTGGCCTTGCGGCCTCCGGCGAGCGCGTGCGCCACGGGATCGGCCGCCGCCAGCGACGCCGCCACCGCATACCCGGTGCCCGGGTGCATCAGACCGCCGCGGGCACCGAACCGGGCCACCCCGCGCGCCGGCCCCGGCGGCGGCTGCACCCCGAACCGCACCCGCTCCACCGGCTCCGAGCCGCTCAGTTCCACCCCCCGCGCGGCGAGCCGGACCTCGAGGCGTCGCTGCAGCTCGGGCAGGGGGATCGCGGGCCGCCCCACCAGACACGTCTCCTCGAGCAACACCTGGTCCTGCCCGAGGGGCACCGCGTACAGAAACGACGGCGCATCCCCGGAGCCGGTGCGGTTGTCGCGCCGCCAGTCCATGAACCAGGCGGCGCGCCCCTGCAGCGCGGGTGCAGCGGTCGCGGTGTCGACGATCACGCCGAAGGCGGTCTGCTGGGCGCGGGAGCGGTGGGCAGGCACCCCGCGCGCGTCGATCACGGCCGGCGCGCGCAGTACCGCACCGTCCGCGAGGACGACATGGTCGGCGTCGACGACGTCCGCCCGGGCGGCGCAGACCCGCACGCAGTCCAGCGCCAGACTTCGTTGCAGTGCCGATGTGTCGAACACACCGTAAGGGCGCGGAATTCGGTGCGGGTGCGTGGTCCACGCCGCCGGTTCCGCGACCCGCGCCGCGAGTACCGACTCGGGCAGCCATCGTGGCAGCTCGTCGAGCCAGGCCGCGTAGGTCGCCGTCCACGGCCGGTCCGGTCGCGGGTCCACCGCGAGCACGTCGAGGCCGGCCGCGGCGACGCGGTGCGCCACCGCGCGCCCGGCGGGCCCGAGCCCGACGACGATCACCTCCGCGTCGATCACCTGCTACATCGCTCCCGTCGCCAGCAGTCCACCGTCCACCCGCACAGTCTCCCCGGTGATCCACCCGGCCGCATCCGAGACGAGGAACGCGACCAGTTCGGCGACGTCGGCCGGGGTGCCGAGCCGGCGCATGGGATACCGGGCGGCAGCGCTGTCCTCGCCGTCGGCGACGAGTGCGGCCGCGAACTTCGTCTTCACCACCCCGGGCGCCACCGCGTTGACGCGCACACCCGGCCCGAGCTGCCAGGCCAGCTCCTCGGTCAGCCGGATCAGCGCCGCCTTCGACGCCCCGTACGCGGCGATCACCCCGGTCGAACGCAGGCCCGCCACGCTCGCGATGTTGACCACGGACCCGCCGTGCTCACCCATCCACGCGCGGTACGCCTGCTGCACGAATCCCAGCGCGGCGACGACGTTGACGTCGAAGATCTTGCGGACGGCGTCGAGGTCTGCGTCCATCAACGCCCCGAACACGGGGTTGATGCCCGTGTTGTTGATCAGGATGTCGAGGGCGCCGAGTTCGGCGACGGTGCGGCGCACCGCCTCGGCCCGGGCCTCGGCGTCCCCGGCGTTGCCGGGCAGCTCGAGCACCCGTCCGCGGTGACCGAGGGCGCGCAACTCGCCGGCGGCCTCGGCGAGCGGTTCGGCCTTGCGGGCGGTGAGGGCCACGTTCGCGCCGCGGGCGAGCAGCGCCGCGGCGATCGCCTTGCCGATCCCACGGCTCGCGCCGGTCACCAGTGCCGTGCGGCCCGTCAGGTCCGAGCCGGCGGGCAGTTCGGGGGAAGTCGTCATGCCGGGAACGTAGCGCATCTCACGTCGGGTGTCGGCGGTCCGGACGGTAAAATGAATGGTTCGTGCGCCTGTCGCTGCGGCATCATCGACAGCCGATCCGAAACATCCCTGAGGAGTCCCACGCGTGATCACCGCCACCGATCTGGAAGTCCGCGCCGGCGTGCGGACGCTGCTCTCGGCGCCGGGACCGGCGCTGCGGGTGCAGCCGGGCGACCGGATCGGGTTGGTCGGACGCAACGGCGCCGGCAAGACCACCACCCTGCGCATCCTCGCGGGGGAGGGGGAACCGTACGCGGGTGCCGTCGTCCGCTCCGGTGACCTGGGGTACCTGCCGCAGGACCCGCGCGAGGGCAACCTCGACGTGCTCGCCAAGGACCGCGTGCTCTCCGCACGCGGCCTCGACGAGATCCTGCGTGCGATGGAGAAGCAGCAGGCCGTCATGGCCGAGGCCGTCGACGAGAACGTCCGCGACCGGGCGGTGCGCAAGTACGGGTCGCTCGAGGAACGCTTCTCGGCCCTCGGCGGGTACGAGGCCGAATCGGAGGCAGCCCGCATCTGCACCAGTCTCGGCCTGCCGGACCGGGTGCTGGGCCAGCCGTTGCGGACCCTGTCGGGCGGCCAGCGCCGCCGCGTCGAACTCGCCCGCATCCTCTTCGCCGCCTCCGACGGTTCCGGCAAGTCCGCCACCACCCTGCTGCTCGACGAGCCCACCAACCACCTCGACGCCGACTCGATCACCTGGCTGCGCGGATTCCTGCAGAACCACGACGGCGGACTGGTCGTCATCAGCCACGACGTGGACCTGCTCGCCGACGTCGTGAACAAGGTGTGGTTCCTCGACGCGGTGCGTGGTGAGGCCGACATCTACAACATGGGCTGGAAGAAGTACCTCGACGCGCGGGCCACCGACGAGGCGCGCCGTCGCCGCGAACGCGCCAACGCCGAGAAGAAGGCGTCCGCGTTGCGCCAGCAGGCGGCCAAGCTCGGCGCGAAGGCCACCAAGGCCGTCGCGGCGCAGAACATGGCCAAGCGCGCCGACAAGCTGCTCGCCGAACTCGACGAGGTGCGGGTGGCCGACAAGGTGGCCAAGATCCGGTTCCCGGAACCGGCGCCGTGCGGCAAGACCCCGCTCACCGCCGAGAGCCTGACGAAGGTGTACGGCTCGCTGGAGATCTTCACCGGCGTGGACCTGTCGATCGACCGGGGCAGCCGCGTCGTCGTGCTCGGCCTCAACGGTGCCGGCAAGACCACGCTGCTGCGCCTGCTCGCGGGGGTCGAGACCCCGGACGCGGGCGGGCTGGTGCCCGGACACGGCCTGAAGATCGGATACTTCGCACAGGAGCACGACACCCTCGACGACGATGCGACGGTGTGGGAGAACATCCGGCACGCGGCACCGGACGCGGGGGAGCAGGACCTGCGGGGGCTGCTCGGGGCGTTCATGTTCACCGGTCCCCAGCTCGACCAGCCCGCCGGGACGCTGTCCGGTGGTGAGAAGACCCGCCTGGCGCTGGCCGGGCTGGTGTCCTCCGCGGCGAACGTGTTGCTGCTCGACGAGCCGACCAACAACCTGGACCCGGTCTCGCGGGAACAGGTGCTCGACGCGCTGCGCAGCTACGCCGGTGCGGTCGTCCTCGTCACCCACGATCCCGGCGCCGCCGAAGCGCTCGATCCGGAGCGCGTGATCCTGCTCCCGGACGGTACCGAGGACCACTGGTCGCAGGAGTACCTGGAACTGATCCAGCTCGCCTGAGGTCGCGGGCTCCCCGTCCGGTGCCGAGCCGGACCCGGGGCGGCCGCCGCGGCCCGGACCTGCGCGATTCCTCCCGGCGCTCCGCGCCGTCCACTAGCCTGGGAGGCGGGGCCTTGCCGATCCGACGGGAGGATCCGATGGCACGCAAATCCGAGCACGCCGGGAGTGTACTGACCAAGGGCACACGGGTCACGGGGGAGTCGCGTGATCGTCTTCAGGCAGAACTGAAACGCCGCTACGAGGCCGGGGCGAGCATCCGGACGCTGGCGCAGGAAACGGGCCGGTCCTACGGGTTCGTGCACAACGTGCTCGTGGAGTCCCACGTCGCGCTGCGCGGCCGGGGCGGACCGAACCGGCGCAGCGCGGCCCGCGCCGCCACCTGACCGGGGTCAGCCGGCGGCGGTGCGTCGCACGGACTCCTCGACCAGGTCCAGCACCGCCGCCAGTTCGTCGTCGGCGGTGCCAGAGGCGAGCCGCGCGATCAGCCCGTCGAGAACCAGGTCCAGGTAGCTGAGCACGACCTCGGTCGGCACATCGTCGCGTAGCCGGCCCGCCTCGCGTTGCCGTTCGAGCCGGCCCACCGTCGCCTTGGTCAGCTCCGCGGAGTGCTGGGTCCAGGCTTTCGCGAAGTCCGGGTCGGTGCGCAGGCGCCGCGTGATCTCGAGCCGGGTGCCGAGCCAGTCGAACTGCTCGGGTGAGGCGAGCATGTCCCGCATCACCTGTACCAGGCCCTGCTCGGCGGCGACGTCGGCCATCCGCGCGGCGTCCTCCTGCGCCAGGGCCAGGAAGAGGCCGTCCTTGTCCTTGAAGTGGTGGAAGATCGCGCCGCGGGACAGTCCCGTGGCGTCCTCCAGGCGGCGCACCGTGGCGCCGTCGTAGCCGAACTCGGCGAAGCACCGGCGGGCGCCGGCGAGGATCTGTCTCCGGCGCGAGGCGAGGTGGTCCTCACTGACCTTGGGCACCGCGAACGTCCTTTCGGGGAGGAGACGGCGGGCCCGAGACGAAGTCGCCCCGAGCCCGCCGCCGGTGCACAGCGTGGTCCGCCCGCGGGTGCGGGCGGCCGATCCGGGTGGTGTCAGCCCCGGATCATGTTGCGCAGCACGTACTGCAGGATGCCGCCGTTGCGGTAGTAGTCCGCCTCGCCGGGGGTGTCGATGCGCACGACCGCGTCGAACTCGACCGTGCTGCCGTCCGCCTTGGTGGCGGTGACGTGCACCGTGCGCGGCGTCGTGCCCTGGTTGAGCTCCTCGATGCCCGCGATGTCGAACACCTCGGTGCCGTCGAGTCCGAGAGACTTCGCCGACTCACCCGCGGGGAACTGAAGCGGGATGACGCCCATGCCGATCAGGTTCGACCGGTGGATGCGCTCGAACGACTCGGTGATGACCGCCTTGACGCCGAGCAGGCGGGTGCCCTTGGCGGCCCAGTCGCGGGACGAACCGGAGCCGTACTCCTTGCCGCCCAGGACGACCAGCGGGATCCCGGCCTTCTGGTAGTTCTGCGAGGCGTCGTAGATGAACGCCTGCGGCGCGCCGTCCTGCGTGAAGTCGCGGGTGTAACCGCCCGAGACCCCGTCGAGCAGCTGGTTCTGCAGGCGGATGTTCGCGAACGTGCCGCGGATCATCACCTCGTGGTTGCCGCGCCGCGACCCGAGCGAGTTGTAGTCCTTGCGCTCGACCCCGTGGGAGTCGAGGTACTGCGCGGCGGGGGTGCCGGGCTTGATCGGTCCGGCCGGGCTGATGTGGTCGGTGGTGACCGAATCGCCGAGCAGGGCCAGCACGCGGGCGCCCTTGATGTCGGAGACCGGAGCCGGATCCATCGTCATGCCGTCGAAGTACGGAGCCTTGCGGACGTAGGTCGAGTTCTCGTCCCACGCGAAGGTGTCGCCCTCCGGCGTCTCCAGGTTCTGCCAGCGGTGATCGCCCTTGAAGACATCGGCGTACGACTTGCGGAACATGTCCTGGCTGATCGCCGACTTGATGGTGTCGTCGATCTCCTGGGCCGACGGCCAGATGTCCTTCAGGAAGACGTCGTTGCCGTCCTGGTCCTGTCCGAGCGGGTCGGTCTCGAAGTCGAAGTCCATCGTGCCCGCCAGGGCGTATGCGATGACGAGCGGCGGGGACGCGAGGTAGTTCATCTTCACGTCGGGGGAGATGCGCCCCTCGAAGTTGCGGTTACCGGAGAGCACCGCGGTCACCGACAGGTCGTTGTCGTTGACGGCCTTGGAGATCTCCTCCGGCAGCGGCCCGGTGTTACCGATGCACGTGGTGCAGCCGTAGCCACCGAGGTAGAACCCGAGCTTCTCGAGGTACGGCCACAGGCCGGCCTTCTCGTAGTAGTCGGAGACGACCTGAGAGCCGGGTGCCATGTTGGTCTTGACCCACGGCTTCGACGACAGGCCCTTCTCGACGGCGTTGCGGGCGAGCAGCGCGGCGCCGAGCATCACCGACGGGTTCGAGGTGTTGGTGCACGAGGTGATGCCCGCGACGACGACGGCGCCGTGGTCGAGCACGAACTCCCCGCGCTCCTCGGAGACGACCCGCACGGGCTTGGTGGGCCGGCCGTCCGCGCCGTTGGCGGCGGACTGGACGTCGACGGCACCGTCGTCGGCGAAGGACAGCGCGACCGGGTCGGACGCCGGGAAGGATTCCTCGACGGCCTCGTCGAGCTTGGTGTGCTCGGCGGGGTGCTGCTCCTCGACGTAGTTGTGGATGTCCTTGCGGAAGGCGATCTTCGACTCGCTGAGCAGGATGCGGTCCTGCGGGCGCTTGGGGCCGGCGATGGACGGGACCACGGTGCTCAGGTCCAGCTCGAGGTACTCGGAGTAGGAGGGCTCCTTCTCCGCGTCGTGCCACATGCCCTGCTCCTTGGCGTACGCCTCGACGAGCGCGAGCTGCTCGTCGCTGCGGCCGGTCAGGCGCAGGTAGTTGATGGTCTCGCCGTCGATCGGGAAGATCGCGGCGGTGGATCCGAACTCGGGGCTCATGTTGCCCAGGGTGGCGCGGTTGGCCAGCGGCACCTCGGCGACGCCCGCGCCGTAGAACTCGACGAACTTGCCGACCACGCCGTGCTTGCGGAGCATGTCGGTGACCGTGAGGACGACGTCGGTGGCGGTCACACCCGGCTGGATCTCGCCGGTCAGCTTGAAGCCGACCACGCGCGGGATGAGCATCGAGACCGGCTGGCCGAGCATCGCGGCCTCGGCCTCGATGCCGCCGACGCCCCAGCCGAGCACGCCGAGGCCGTTGACCATCGTGGTGTGCGAGTCGGTGCCGACGCAGGTGTCGGGGTAGGCCTGGCCGTTGCGCACCATCACGGTGGGGGCCAGGTACTCGATGTTGACCTGGTGCACGATGCCCATGCCCGGGGGGACGACCTTGAAGTCGTCGAAGGCGCCCTGGCCCCAGCGCAGGAACTGGTAGCGCTCGCCGTTGCGCTCGTACTCGAGGTCGACGTTGCGCTCGAGGGCGTCGGCCCGGCCGAAGACGTCGAGGATGACCGAGTGGTCGATGACCATGTCGGCGGGGGAGAGCGGATTGACCTTGTTCGGGTCGCCGCCGAGGGTGGTGACGGCCTCACGCATGGTGGCGAGGTCGACCACGCAGGGCACGCCGGTGAAGTCCTGCATGATCACACGGGCGGGAGTGAACTGGATCTCGACGCTCGGCTCGGCCGACGGATCCCAGTTCGCGAGGGCGCGGATGTGATCGGCGGTGATGTTCGCACCGTCTTCGGTGCGCAGCAGGTTCTCGGCGAGAACCTTCAATGCATAGGGCAGCTTTTCGGTGCCGGGTACGGCCGAGAGGCGGAAGATCTCGTACGAGTTCTCTCCGACCTCCAGCGTCCCCTTGGCGCCGAACGAATCAATACTGGTGCTCACGTCAGCTCCACTCGTCGATGAGGCTCGCCGCCGACGGGGCTGTGTCGACGGCCGAAGCGAGGCTCCGCAGCCGGGCCGGGCCGCAGAACAGGGCCGGACGGCGTCGGAGGCGTCTCGCGGCAAGTCTAACAGTACGCTTGTCCTGTGAAGCGATGGGACGGAACCGCCGATCCGGCGTCCGGCCGCCGCGATCGCCTCGTCGCGTAGGGTACGAACGGCGCCGCACGAGCGGTGGCCGTCGAGTACCACGGAGAGAGATGTCTGCGCCCCTGTCACGTGTCCTGACGCCGTCGGCCACCGACCTCCCGCCGGGCGTCTCGCTCGAGCAGGTCCTCGCCGACCTCGCCGACGACCAGGTCTCGGCACCTCCGGAGCGCGTCGGCGATCTCGTCGCCGTCGTCGACCGCGCGCAGCAGCACGGGATCGATCTGAGCATCGTCGTGCTCGACCGCGATCCCCGCCTCGATTCGCAGCTGCGCGACCTCGCCACGGACGTCGCCGGCGAGGACGGCGGCACCGTGCTCGTGCTCAGTCCCGGCTGGGTGGGCGCCCACAGCGACAGCATCGACCGGGTGCTCCTCGAGTCCGCGCAGGACCGCACCTACACCGGCGACCCGGTCGTCTCGGCGTCGAATTTCGTCGATGCTCTCACCGAGCCCGCGCCGCCCTGGACGCTGTTCACGGTGCTGCTGCTGCTCGCGGTCGCGGGCGCGGCCGGAGCGACCTACCTCGCCAAGGCCGTCCGTCGCCGTCGCGACACCGACACGACGACAGCGGCGGCGGCCGACCGGATCGAGCGCTGACGCGGCGGAGATTTTTCGTCTCGCGCTGTGGCCGTCGTCACAGCTCAGGCCGTTGACACAGGTCTCATTCCGCTTCCGTCTTCTGTGACTGGAGTTTCATCGGGGTGCGAAGTGTCGTACGGTGCACTTGGCGCTCTTGGGGAAGGGGTGTCACACATACCCGGTTCCGGGTCGCGGTGCGAACCGTGAGTCGACGCCGGGCCGTCGAGCGGTGCAACCGCGGCCTCGTCCGCGGTGGATCGCTGCTGCACCGACCCCTTTCCCGGTTGCGCTCGGGTGCGTCCCGCCGGCGCGACCGAGGGAGGGCGATGTGAGGCGTAGCGGAATACGGCAGGCGATGTCCCGGCAGTCGTCGCGGACGCCCCGAAGACGCCGCTTGTCCCGCACGGCGCGGCTGGTCCTCGGCATCGGCCTGGCCACCTCCCTGATCGCGGGCACGGCCGCGTCCGCCGGGGCGGTCCCACCCCCGCCGCCCAATCCGAGCGATGCCGATCTCGCGGCAGCCGGGGGTGCCGTCGCCGCCGGGCTGGACCAGGTGGGTGGGCTCATCCTCCGCATCGCCTCAGCCGACCAGCACCTCGCCGAACTCGAGAGCCAGGTTGCGACCAAGCGGGAGAACGTCAACCGCGCCCTGGTCGACCTGCAGTCCGCCCGCGACGCCGCCGACGCCGCCGCCCACGCGGTCACCCTGTCCCAGCAGGCGCTGAAGGACGCCGGCACCCGGATCCGGCAGGCCCAGCAGGATTTCGACGCCTTCGCGCGCGACAGCTACGTCCAGGGCACCAATGTCGCCTCGCTCGCCTCGTTCATCGGCTCCACCGGGCCCGACGACCTGCTCGACCGCGCCCAGATCATGCGCCTGCTCTCCGCGGGCCGTACCGCCGTCCTCGACGCGCTCGAACGGGCCCGCACCGAGCAGGCCAACCGGGACTCGCGAGCGCGCGCCAGCAAGCAGGAAGCGGACGCCGCGGCCGCGGCGGCGGAGGAACGCCGTGCCGCTGCCGAGGCCGCCATCAGCGAGGCGCGTACCGCGCTGGCCGCACAGACCGCAGAGAAGCAACGCATCGAACAGGACCGCGCACAGGCGCAGGCGGAACTCGACCGGGCCCGCGGCACCGTCACCGGACTCGAAGGTCAGCGCGCGCAGTACGCGGAGTGGGATCGGCAGCGGCAGGCCGAGGAGGCCGCGACGGCGGCGGCCGAGGCTGCCGCGCGGCAGGCGGCGGCCGATGCCGCCCGGCGCGTCGCCGCCGACGCCGACGCCAACGCCCGTGCTGCCGAATTGGCCAACGGGCAGCGGCCCCACACTCAGATCGACGGCTACGTGCGGCCCCAGCCCGCGGCCGCCGAATCCGGCGAGTCCGAGGTCGGATTCGAGTCGCCGCTGCCGCCGACCTCCGGCACGACCCGGCCGGGGCGCGCCACATCGGGGCAGGACGGAACGGACACCGACGGAACGGACACCGACGGATCGGGCACCGACGGATCGGGCACCGACGGATCCGGTACGGACGGATCCGGTACGGACGGATCCGGTACCGACGGATCGGGCACGGACGGATCGGGCACGGACGGCTCGGGCACCGACGGCTCGGGCGGCTCGACCGACGGCAGCGAGGACGCCGGCTCCGAGGACTCGACGATTCCCGACCGCGCCGACCCGGTGGAGGAGGAAGACACCACCACCACTCCGCCCACCCGCAGCCGGCCCCGGACCAGTCCCGAGCGGGGCTCGACCCTCACCGGCGCGGCCGCCGTCGAGACGGTGATCGATCGGGCGATGTCTCAGATCGGGGTGCCCTACGCGTGGGGCGGGGGCGACGAGAACGGCCCCACCCTCGGTATCCGCGACGGCGGCGTCGCGGACAGCTACGGCGACTACAACAAGGTCGGCTTCGACTGCTCCGGGCTGATGATCTACGCATTCGCCGGGATCGGGATCTCGCTTCCGCACTACACCGGCTACCAGTACACCGCCGGCGAGCAGGTGCCGTCGGCACAGATGCGCCGCGGCGACATGATCTTCTACGGCCCCAACGCCAGCCAGCACGTGGGCCTGTACCTGGGCGACGGGCAGATGATCGAAGCCCCGCAGTCGGGTTCGCACGTGAAGATCTCACCGGTACGCTGGGACGGCATGACCCCGTACGTGGTACGGATGGTCTCCTGACACGCTGTTCCGCCCGGCCGGAGGAGGACTCGTCCGACGCCGGTGCCCACGCGCACCGGCTCGGCGACGGCGCCGCCGTCCGCCACCTGGAATAGTGGTGTGGGTAGGTGACTTCCAGCAGCAACGAGGCGAAAGCGGTGGATTCTTGGTGACCTCACGCGAGGGTGGCACGTCGGGCACGGCAACGTCGGACGCGAAGACCGCCGTGACCGCCCCGGCCGGGGAGACGGGCCGCACGTCGGACCAGGCACACGATGTGCGTCTGCTCGAACAGGCCATCTACGAGGTCAAGCGGGTGATCGTCGGTCAGGACCGGCTCGTCGAGCGGATGCTCGTCGGCGTCCTCGCCCGCGGCCACGTGCTGCTCGAGGGTGTCCCCGGCGTGGCGAAGACCCTCGCGGTCGAGACGTTCGCGAAGGTCGTCGGCGGATCGTTCTCCCGGGTGCAGTTCACCCCCGACCTCGTGCCGACCGACCTCGTCGGCACCCGCATCTACCGGCAGGGCCGCGAAGCATTCGACACCGAACTCGGACCCGTCGTGGCGAACTTCGTGCTCGCCGACGAGATCAACCGTGCCCCGGCCAAGGTGCAGTCCGCCCTGCTCGAAGTGATGGCCGAACGGCACGTCACGATCGGCGGCCGGACCTTCCCCATGCCGGACCCGTTCCTGGTGATGGCCACCCAGAACCCGATCGAGAACGAGGGCGTGTACCCGCTGCCGGAGGCGCAGCGCGACCGTTTCCTGTTCAAGGTCCTCGTCGACTACCCCACGGTCGAGGAGGAGCGCGAGATCGTCTACCGCATGGGGGTGGCGGCACCCGAACCCAAGCAGATCCTCGACAGCGACGAGCTGATCCGCCTGCAGCAGGTCGCCAACCGCGTGTTCGTCCACCACGCCCTCGTCGACTACGTGGTGCGGGTCATCTTCGCCACCCGTTCTCCCGGCGAGATCGGCCTGACCGAGGTCGACGGCTGGATCGCCTACGGAGCGTCCCCGCGGGCGACTCTCGGCATCATCTCCGCCGCGCGTGCCCTGGCCCTGCTGCGCGGCCGCGACTACGTCGTGCCGCAGGACGTCGTCGACATCATCCCGGACGTGCTGCGGCACCGGCTGGTGCTGTCCTACGACGCCCTCGCCGACGACGTCTCGCCGGACCAGATCATCGCCCGCATCCTGCAGACCGTCGGCATGCCGCAGGTGGCCCCGCAGGCCGAACCACCCGCCCCGGCGCCGGTCGGGGTCGCGGCCGCGCCGGCGGCAGGGATGCCCGGGCCGGAGGCCGGTGCGGGGCAGCGGTGAGCCGACGCCCCCCGGTGACTCCGCCGACCTTCCGTTCCGGCGAGTTGCGTGACCCCGCCCTGACGGCGGCGCTGCGAACCCTCGAGCTGACGGTGCGGCGCCGCCTCGACGGGGTGCTGCACGGCGACCACCTCGGACTCATCCCGGGCCCCGGCTCCGAGCCCGGCGACGCCCGCGAGTACCAGCCCGGCGACGACGTGCGCCAGATGGACTGGTCCGTCACCGCTCGCACCACCCACCCGCACGTGCGGCAGACCGTCGCCGACCGCGAGCTCGAGACGTGGCTGGCGATCGATCTCTCGCCCAGTCTCGACTTCGGCACCGGGGTCTGCGAGAAGCGGGACCTCGCCGTGGCCGCCGCCGCCGCGGTCGGCTACCTCGCCGGCGGCGGCGGCAACCGGATCGGCGCGGTGGTCGGAACGGGGGCGCACACCCGCCGCGTGCCCGCCCGCGGCGGCCAGCTGCACACGCAGGCGATGCTCCGCTCGATCGCGACGACCCCGCACGCCCCCGACGGCACCCGCGGGGACCTGCGCGGCCTGATCGAGTCGCTGCGGCGCCCGCAGCGGCGCCGCGGCCTGGTCGTCGTCGTCAGCGACTTCCTCGGCCCCATCGACTGGGAACGGTCGCTGCGTGCCCTCTCCGGCCGGCACGACCTGCTCGCGGTGGAAGTCCTCGACCGTCGCGATCTCGAACTTCCCGACCTCGGCGACGTCGTGCTGCACGACCCCGAAACCGGGCGCACCCGCGAGTTCACCACCACCGAGCAGTTGCGCGCCGACTACGCGCGCGCCGCGACCGAACACCGCGACGCCGTCCGCCGGGCCGTCCGCAGCTGCGGCGCCCCTCTGTTGAGCCTGCGCACCGACCGCAACTGGATCGACGACGTCGTCCGGTTCGTCGCCGCGCGCCGCCACAGCTTCGGCGCGCCGGTGAAGGGGGCCCGGTGAGCATCTCCGACTTCACCGCGCCGTGGTGGCTGCTGTTCCTTCTCGTCGTCCTCGCCCTCGCCGCCGGCTACGTGGCGGTGCAACGCCGCCGCATGCGGCACACACTGCGGTTCACCAACTTCGAACTGCTCGAGAAGGTGGCGCCGCAGCGGCCCGGCCGCAGCCGGCACGTCCCGGTCGCGTTGCTCCTGGCCGGTCTCGCGTTGCTCACCGTCGCCGCGGCCGGGCCCACCGCCGAACAGCGGGTCCCGCGCAACCGCGCCACCGTCGTCCTGGTGATCGACGTGTCCCTGTCGATGCAGGCCACCGACGTCGAGCCGACCCGTCTGGCCGCCGCGCAGGCGGCCGCCAAGTCCTTCGCCGACGACCTCACGCCCGGCATCAATCTCGGCCTGGTGGCGTTCTCCGGCACCGCCTCGGTGCTCGTCTCGCCCACCACCAACCGGGCGGCCACCAAGACCGCGATCGACAACCTGCAGCTGAGCGAGCGCACCGCCACCGGGGAGGCGATCTTCACGGCCCTGCAGTCCGTCGACACCCTCGCCGCGGTGCTCGGCGGCGGCGACCAGGCACCCCCGGCCCGGATCGTGCTGCTCTCGGACGGCAAGCAGACCGTCCCGGAGAGCCCCGACGACCCGCGCGGCGGATTCACCGCCGCCCGGCAGGCCGCGGACAAGGACGTGCCCGTCTCGACGATCTCCTTCGGCACCGAGTACGGCACCGTCTCGATCGAGAACGAACGCATCCCGGTTCCGGTGGACGACCCGTCCCTCAAGGAGATCGCCAACCTCTCCGGGGGCACCTTCTTCACCGCATCGAACCTGCAGGAACTCGAGGACGCCTACAACACCCTCGAGGAACAGATCGGGTACGAGACCACCCGCGGTGACGCCAGCCGGCCCTGGCTGATCCTCGGCGTCCTCGCCGTCTCCGGTGGGGTCGGGGCCGCCCTGCTGCTGCGTCAACGCCTGCCCTGACCTGCGCGGCAGCCGGGCCGCCCGCCGCTCGGGGCGCCTTGTTACCGACCCGTACCGCCACCAGATAGGGTTTGACCCCATGACTGACGCAAGCAGCCCCGCCGGATCGCCGCGCCCCGCGGCCACGCCCCGCTCGGTTCTCGTCACCGGCGGCAACCGTGGCATCGGCCTCGCCGTCGCCCGCCGCCTGCAGGCGGACGGCCACAAGGTTGCCGTCACCCACCGCGGCTCCGGCGCCCCGGAGGGACTGTTCGGCGTCCGCTGCGACGTCACCGACAGCGACTCCGTCGACGCCGCGTTCAAGGCAGTCGAAGAGCATCAGGGACCGGTCGAGGTTCTGGTCGCGAACGCCGGCATCACCGACGACACGCTGCTGATGCGGATGACGGAGGACCAGTTCACGAAGGTCGTCGACGCCAACCTCACCGGTGCGTTCCGGTGCGCGAAGCGCGCCAACCGCGCGATGCTGCGGGGGCGCTGGGGCCGGATGATCTTCCTCGGCTCGGTCGTCGGTATGGCCGGCCAGGCGGGACAGATCAACTACGCGTCCTCGAAGGCCGGTGTCATCGGCCTGGCCCGCTCGGTGACCCGCGAACTCGGCTCGCGATCGATCACGGCGAATGTCGTCGCGCCGGGGTTCATCGAGACGGACATGACCGCCGAACTCTCCGACGACGTCCGGGACACCGCGAAGAAGTTCATCCCGCTGCAGCGTCTCGGCAAGCCCGAGGACGTCGCCGCCGTCGTCAGCTTCCTCGCCTCCGACGACTCCGCGTACGTCTCCGGCGCGGTCATCCCCGTCGACGGCGGCCTCGGCATGGGCCACTGACCCCGGCACACACGCCACCACATCCGAAACTCACTGGAGGACCGACACACTCATGGGCGGACTGCTCGAGGGCAAGACCATTCTCGTCACCGGCATCATCACCGACGCCTCCATCGCCTTCCACACCGCGAAGGTCGCGCAGGAACAGGGCGCGAAGGTGATCATCACCGGCTTCGACCGGCTGCGCCTGATCGACCGCATCGCGCAGCGCCTGCCGCAGCCGGTGCCGCCGGCCCTCGAACTCGACGTGCAGAACACCGAGCATCTCGACACCCTCGCCGACCGCGTCCGCGAACTCGCCCCCGACGGCCTCGACGGCGTGGTGCATTCCATCGGGTTCGCCCCCCGCTCCTGCCTGGGCAGCCCGTTCCTCGACGCGCCGTGGACCGACGTCGCCGTCGCCCTCGAGGTGTCCGCCTACTCCTATGCCGCCCTCGCCAAGGCACTGCTGCCCGCCCTCAACGACGGTGCGTCCCTGGTCGGCATGGACTTCGATCCGGCCCGGGCCGTGCCCTTCTACAACTGGATGGGCGTGTCCAAGGCCACCCTCGAGTCCGTCAACCGCTACGTCGCCAAGGAGGTCGGCGGCCGCGGCATCCGTTCCAACCTCGTCGCCGCCGGCCCGATCAAGACCCTCGCGGCCAAGGCCATCGCCGGCGACGCCACCGGTCCCGGGGCGGAGATGAACCGGCTCAACGAGGGCTGGTCCGCGGCGGCCCCGATCGGCTGGGACGTCGAGGATCCGACGCCCGTCGCCAAGACCGTGTGCACGGTGCTCTCGGACTGGCTGCCCGGCACCACCGGGTCGATCGTCTACGTCGACGGGGGCTTCCATTCCCAGGTCGGCTTCGGTGCCGGAGCCTAGGGTCGAGCCATGACCCCTACTCCCGAGCCGTACGACGCGCTGCTGGTGCTGTCGTTCGGCGGTCCGGAAGGCCCGGACGACGTGCGGCCGTTCCTCGAGAACGTCACCCGCGGCCGCGGGGTGCCCCCCGAACGCCTCGACGAGGTCGCCGAGCACTACCTGCACTTCGGCGGGGTGTCGCCGATCAACGCCCTCAACCGCGACCTCATTGCTCGACTAGAGAAGGATTTCGCCGCCGCCGGGCTGGACCTGCCGATCTACTTCGGCAACCGCAACTGGCACCCGATGATCGAGGACACCGTCGCGGCCATGCGCGGCGACGGGGTGCGCAACGCCCTGGTGTTCCCGACCTCGGCGTGGGGTGGCTATTCGGGGTGCCGGCAGTATCACGAGGACATCGCCCGGGCCCGCGCCGCCGTCGGCGACGACGCGCCCGCGCTGACCAAACTGCGGCACTTCTACGATCATCCGCTGTTCATCGCCGCCGTCGCCGACGCCGTCGCCGCGGCCCGGGCCCAGCTGCCCGCCGACCGTCGCGACGCGGCCCGCCTGGTGTTCACCGCCCACTCGGTGCCCACCGCCGCCGACGCCACCGGTGGTCCCCCCGATCGGGGTGGACACCTCTACAGCCGGCAGGTCGCCGAGGCCGCCCGCCTGATCGCCGCCGCCACCGGCACCCCCGGCCACGACCTGGTGTGGCAGTCCCGTTCCGGGCCCCCGCAGGTGCCGTGGCTCGAGCCGGACATCGTCGACCACCTCGACGCTCTGCACGCCCGCGGCGTCGACGCGGTCGTCGTCGTGCCGGTCGGATTCGTCTCCGACCACCTCGAGGTCGTCTGGGACCTCGACACCGAGGCACGCGACCGGGCCGCGGAACTCGGCATGGCATTCGTCCGCGCCGCCACCGCCGGCACCGACCCGCGGTTCGTGCAGATGGTGCGCGAGCTGGTGCGTGAACGCCTCGACGGTGCCGCCCCCGTGCGGCGCGGCACCGAGCCGCTGCTGGGCGTCGGGTGCAACGGGGAGCTCTGCGCCCCCGAATGCTGCCGGCCCCCGGCACGGCCGCGCCGCTGACCGGGCGGGCCCGGCCCGCGACCGCGGGCCCGGCGTCCGGGATCCGGCCGACGCCGTCCACCGGCCGCGCCGGGTCGCCTCGCTGACCGTCGGGCGGCGCAGCCCCGGCCAGTGTCGTCACGGCCCCGCCAGGGTCGTCGCTGCCGGGTACCCGAGCCGGACCGGAGGGCAGTCGTGCCGATTTCGGGCTCGGCGGCCACGACCCGGGAGAAGATGTCGGCATGACGACGGGGCCGGTCCTGCCCGGCACGGACGCAGGGGACCGTCAGGACAGGGGCGCTCAGCCGCCGGGAGCCGCTCACTGCCGCGGTACAGCGGCCGACCCCGCACCGCGACGAAAGGCCGCCCCGTGACCGCACCGCCCACCGCCGTCGACGACGCCGCCGTCACCCGCGTCGAGCTCTTCCTCGTCGCCACCGTCGCGACCGTGCTCGTCACCCGCGGCTACCTCGCCGCGACCGGCTATCCGCAGATCGGCGGCGGCACCTTGCACATCGCGCACGTGCTGTGGGGCGGGCTGCTCATGGCCGTCGCCCTCGTCGGCGTCCTGATCCGGCACGGCAGCCGGGTGCGGATGCGCGCCGCGCTGCTCGGCGGGATCGGCTTCGGGTTGTTCCTCGACGAGGTCGGCAAGTTCCTCACCACCGACGTCGACTACTTCTTCCGGCCCGCAGTGGCCGTGATGTACGTGGTGCTCGTCGCGTTCTACCTCGGTGCCCGCGTAGCGCTGGCGCGGCGCGGCCCGACCGACCGGCAGCGCCTCGCCGTCGGTCTCGAGGCGCTGACCGATCTCGTGCTCGGCCGGCTCGACGAGTTCGCGCGCCGCCGCGCGCTGGACGTCCTGGCGGGGGTCCGGGACCCGGCGCAGTGCGAACTGGCCGGCTCGATACGGGCCGGGCTGGCCGCCCCGGTCGCGGCGAGGACCGGATTCGACGGGCGCATTGCCGTGGCCCGGGACCGGATCGAGCACCGGGTCACGGCCTGGGCGGCGACCGCCGCGGCCCGCCGGCTCGTGCTGGTGGTGTTCGCCGTGCACGCCGTCCACACCCTCGTCGGACTGGTGATCGTGCTGGCCGGGTCGGGGTGGGCGGCCGAGGACGCCGGCATCTCGGAGATCGGCGCCGAACTCTCCGGTGCCGTGAGCGCCGTGCTGATCGTGGCCGGGCTGTGGCAGTTCGCGCGGCGCCGCGATCTGCCCGCGCTGCGGCTGCTGTACGCCTCCGTCGTGGTGAACCTGCTCGTCACCCAGGTGTTCCTGTTCGACCTGCGCCAGTTCGGCGCGCTGGCCGGGTTCGCGGTGTCGCTGCTGTTGCTGATCGTGGTGCGGGTGGCGATCCGGACGGAGAAGGCCGTCGTCGTGCCGGGGGACGTTCCGGACGGGGTGTCCGCGGCCGTGCGTCAGGCGTGATGGCCCGCCCGGACCGCGGCCGCCACCGCCCCGAGCCGGGCGGCGCGTACGGCCGCCCACAGCGGGCGCAGCGCCTGCTCTCGCGTGGCCTGCCCGGTGGCCGAGGCCGCGTCCGGTTCCGCGCCGCGGCCGGCGACGGTGAGGATCGCCGCGACCTGGTCGGCCGAGTCGAGGATGCGGGCGGCGCGCTCGGGCATCGAGTCCGGGTAGCGGTGCCGCGCATGTTCGGCGATCTCGGCCGCGATCTGCTCCCGGGGGTCGGCGGTGCGGCCGCCGGCGCCCACGGTCAGCACCCGGCCCACCCTCGTCGCGGCGTCCCGCACCGCTTCGCGCATGGCGAACTCGGCCTCCCCGAGGCCGGGCTCGGCGGGCGGTTCGGGCACCGCCGGGACCGCGAACAGGGTCCAGCGCAGCACGTCCGGGCCCTCCACCGAGGGGACGAAGCCGAGACCGGGTGTGCCGGGGGCTCCCGCGAGCACCGCCTCGCCGGCCGCGACCCCGGCGCGGGCCAGCGCGGTGCCCGGGGGCAGGCCGCGGACGTCGCCGGGGGCGGGCAGCACCAGCCGGATCCCGTCCGCGCCGGCCGGGTCGGCCCGGCGCAGCGCGGTGAGCAGCACGGCGGCGCCGTCGACGGGGGAGTATTCGGGCACGCCGGAGAGGTCGCCGGCGGGCTCGTCGTGGGAGACCACCAGATGCATCGGCGCCCAGGCGTGCAGGGCGTCGAGGACGTCGTCCGGCGCGGCGTGCCCGGCCAACCAGGAACCGGCCCACACCGTCAGGGTCTGACCGGGGGAACTCACGGTTTCCGAGCATAGGCGCCGTCGCGACGGCGGGGCCACGACCGGTCGGCGTGCCCTCCCGCCGCCGCGGCCGCGGCGGCCCTAACGTTGCGCAGGTGAGTCCCGACATGTACGGCGGCGACATCTTCGCCGGCCATCCGCGCGCCCGTAGACCCGCAGTTCCCGAGGTGGCTGCCGAGAAGGACCTGGTGGTCGAGGACGCCGCGTCCGGGTGGTGCGGCGCGGTCGTCGGCTTCGAACGCACCTACGACGGCGACTTCGTCCGGCTCGAGGACGGCGCGCGGCGCACCCGGCTGTTCGCGCTGCGTCCGGCGGCGTTCCTCCTCGACGGGCGGCCGGTGACCCTGGTGCGGCCCACGGCGCGCCCCGCGACGGCCGGCCCGGCCCGGTCGGCGTCCGGGTCGACGAAGGTCGCCGGGCTGCGGGCGCGGGTCGCGCGCGGCAGCCGGATCTGGGTGGAGGGGGTGCACGACGCCGCCCTGGTCGAACGGGTGTGGGGGCATGATCTGCGCGTCGAGGGTGTCGTGGTCGAACAGCTCGAGGGCCTCGACAACCTCGGGGAGCGGCTCGCCGGGTTCGCCCCCGGTCCCGGGCGCCGCGTGGGGGTGCTTGCCGACCACCTCGTCACCGGTTCCAAGGAGGAGCGGCTGACGGCGAATCTCGGTCCGCACGTGCTCGTCACCGGGCATCCGTTCGTCGACGTGTGGCAGGCGGTGCGGCCGAAGGCGCTGGGCATCGAGGCATGGCCGACGATTCCGCGTGGGCAGGACTGGAAGACCGGGGTGTGCCGGGCGTTGGGGTGGGGCAGCCCACAGGACGGGTGGCGGCGCGTCTATTCGGCGGTGTCGAGTTTCCGCGATCTCGAGGCTCCGCTGATCGGGGCGGTCGAGCAGCTCGTCGATTTCGTCACCGAGCCCGCCGAGGACTGACCGCACGAGGCCCTGGCCTGGGGTTCCACCCGGGATGTCCGATTTGTGGTTGGATGGCGTCGTGTCGGCATTGATATGGCTGATCGCCGGGCTGGTGCTCGCCGCCGCGGAGGCGTTGACGGGCGATTTCGTCCTGCTGATGCTCGGCGCCGCCGCCCTGGCCACCGCGGGGGTGTCCGCCGCGACGGACCTGCCGGTGTGGGCCGACGCGTTGGTGTTCGCGGTCTCGTCGCTCGTGCTGCTGGGCGGGGTGCGGCCGGTGCTGCGCCGCCGCTACGCGCTGCCACCGGCGAAGGCGACGAACGTGGACGCCTTGCCGGGCAAGCAGGCGCTGGTGCTCGAGGAGGTGGCTGCGCACTCCGGGCAGGTGAAGCTGGACGGGGAGGTGTGGACTGCGCGTCCGCTCGACGTCACCGAGGTGTACCCGCCCGGCACGACCGTGACCGTGATGCAGATCGACGGCGCGACGGCCGTCGTGTGGAAGGGGCCGTAGATGGAAGCGCTGATCGTGCTCGCCGTTGTCGTGGCGTTCGTCGCGCTGGTGGTCGTCAAATCGGTGGCGCTGGTGCCGCAGGCCGAGGCCGCGGTGATCGAGCGGCTGGGCCGGTACTACCGGACGGTGTCGGGTCAGCTGACGTTCCTGGTCCCGTTCGTGGACCGGATCCGCGCCAAGGTGGATCTGCGCGAGCGGGTGGTCTCGTTCCCGCCGCAACCGGTGATCACCCAGGACAACCTCACCCTGAGCATCGACACGGTCGTGTACTTCCAGGTGACGAACCCGCAGGCGGCGGTGTACGAGATCAGCAACTACATCGCGGCGGTGGAGCAGTTGACGGTGACCACGCTGCGCAACGTCGTCGGCGGCATGACCCTGGAGGAGACGCTCACCTCCCGGGACTCGATCAACGGCCAGCTGCGCGGGGTACTCGACGAGGCGACCGGCCGCTGGGGTCTGCGGGTGGCCCGGGTCGAGCTCAAGAGCATCGATCCGCCTCCGTCGATCCAGGAGTCGATGGAGAAGCAGATGAAGGCGGACCGGGAGAAGCGGG
This sequence comes from Rhodococcus sp. NS-SX18, assembly GCF_057367935.1. NCBI lineage: Bacteria > Bacillati > Actinomycetota > Actinomycetes > Mycobacteriales > Nocardiaceae > Rhodococcus > Rhodococcus sp. NS-SX18. The sequence goes on from NZ_CM170633.1 coordinate 2,629,181, forward strand.
CGATGATCCTCACCGCCGAGGGACACCGGGAGTCGGCGATCAAGACCGCCGAGGGTGACAAGCAGTCCCGGATCTTGTCGGCCGAAGGCGCCAAGCAGGCGGCCATCCTCGAGGCGGAGGCTGACCGCCAGTCGCGGATCCTGCGCGCTCAGGGTGACCGCGCCGCGAAGTACCTCGAGGCGCAGGGCCAGGCGAAGGCCATCGAGAAGGTGTTCGCCGCGATCAAGTCCGGCCGGCCCACCCCGGAGCTGCTCGCCTACCAGTACCTGCAGACATTGCCGCAGATGGCGCAGGGCAACGCGAACAAGGTGTGGATGGTGCCGAGCGATTTCGGAGACGCCCTCAAGGGCTTCGCCCGGCATCTCGGTGCGCCGGGCGAGGACGGGGTGTTCCGCTTCGAGCCGAGCCCGGTCGACGAGCGGCTCCCGCGACCGGAGGAGGACACCGACGAGGTGGCCGACTGGTTCTCCACCGCGCGGGATCCGGAGGTCGCGCAGGCCGTCGCCGCCGCCGAGGCCGTCGCCCGCAAACCGGTCGATCCGGCGGTGCACAACCCGACCGGCGCCGAGCGCCGGGGCGGTGAGCCCTCGTCGGCGGCGTTGCCGCCGTCGGAGCCGATCACGGGCGGATGGGTGCAGCCGCAGCCCGGGCAACGGCACGGCGAACCCCAGTGACCGGAACCCGGGGATCCGGGCCTCGGGACCCGGACCCGGGGACCGCAGGGACGCTCAGGTGAGCAGGCCCCGTCCCACCCCGCACACCGCGACCGCCCACAACACGCTGGTGAAGGTGCCGATGATGAACTGCTCCGAGGCCTGGGGTTCGCGCAGTTCGGGATAGCGCGCGAGGCCCTTGACGGCGAGCACGACGGCGATGCCCTCCGGCCATCCGGACAGGATCGCGGCGGCGACCGCCGCTCGCTCCAGCAGGCCGATCACCCGTCCGCCGCGCAGCGGTCCGGGCGGCGATTCGGGTCCGGCCGGTGACGACGGGACCGGCCCCGCATCGGGTTGCCGACGGGCGATGCGGAACGAGGCCAGCACGGCGGGGGCGCCGCCGGTGACCGCCGCCGCGCTCGTGAGCACCAGGGTCGCGCCCAAGGCGACGCCACGCACCGCGGGGGTGGCGGTGGCGGCGAGCGCGGCACCGGCAAGTGCCGTCACGGCGAGTCCGGCGACGAGCCACACGGGTGTGCCGCGGCGCAGGCCCAGGGCCGGGGCCAGCGCGGCGACGGCGAGCAGAACCAGGGTGACGACGGTCAACGATCGGCCCTTTCCAGGAGACGGCGGGCGAGGGCGCGGCCGGCCGGTTCGGCCTGCCATCCGGCGGCGGCCAGACGCTGCGACACCGCCTGGGTGCTGATGCCGAGCCGCGCGGCGGCCTCGGCCTGGGTGAGCCCGCGGCGGACGAGTTCGACGGCCTCGTGTCCGGCATCGGACCGGCGGGTCACCAGCAGCGCCGTCAGGGTGAGGGCGGCGTCGGCGTCGGCGGCCGCGGCGGCGTCCGGTCCCTCCACCGCGACCCGGGCGGGCGCGTTCTTGGCGCGGTCGACGGCGCGGCGGGCATGTTCGAAGGCCGGTCCGCGGCCGGCGCGGGTCTGTGCCGGCAGGGGCTGTTCGACCGAGCCGACACCGATGCCGACGCTCCAGTGGCCGCGGCGGACGAGGTCGAGGGTGAGATCGACGACGACGGCCGGGTCGGCGGTGACGGCCTGCACCTCGTCACCGGCGGTGCGTTCGAAGGGTCGGAGCAGCTCGGCGCCGCGCAGCTCGGTGAGCAGGTCCGCGACCCGGTCGACGTCCCGCCGGCTGCCGCGCTGGTCGACGGTCAACACGAACATTCATCAAGGATGGAGCCTTGAATGATAAAAATCAAGCTTCAGGACTTGATGGCACGGTGGCGGTGGTGGGGCGGGGCGCCGGGAGGCGGGACTCGAGCCACAGGCCCGAGGCGCCGACGGCGATGCACACCGCCGAGATCCCCAGGAGTGCGGGGTGGGTGCGTCCCGTCAGGGCGTCGCCGAGCAGGACCACCCCTATCGTGCCCGGCAGGATGCCGGCCGCGGTGGCCAGTGTGTACGGGGCTACCCGCACCGACGAGATCCCACAGCAGTAGTTGACCACCGCGAACGGCAGAGGCGCGATCAGCCGCAGTGACCCCACCGCCAGCCAGCCTCGCCGCGCCAGTCGCTCGTCGACCGCCTGGACCGTGGGGTGACTCAGATGCGTCTCGACCACCCCGCGGCCGATCGCACGCACCAGCAGCAGCGCCAGCACGGCGCTGACGGTCGTAGCGGCGACGGTCACCGCGATACCCGTGACCGACCCGAACAGCACCCCAGCGCTGAGGGTGAAGACGGTGCGTGGGAACGGAGCCACCGTCACCACGGCGTGGATCAGGAAGAACAGCAGCGGAAGCAGCGGCCCGGCCGCCTCGGCCCAGGCGCGTACCTCGGCGACGGACGGGTGGGGCAGAAGCAGGGCGACGAGCGCGAGGACGGCCAGCACGGCCGCTGCGGCGAGAATCCGCCGGTCCCGCAGCATTCTCGTCACGAACGGTCACGATACCGGGCCCCCGGACTTCTCGCGCCGGGGTGCGCGGCCGCCGACGGCCGGGGCGGGGTCCTTCGAGCCGGCGCCTCGGCGCCCGGTAGATTCCTTAGGCGACGACATTATCGATCGCTAGGGAAATTGTGGTGATCCCCACAATAGGGGCGGCGTGTATGCGGCTAGCATCACAACGGAATCAGTTTAAGGTTTCCACGGCCGTGTTCGGCGAGCCCGCCCGCTGCGTACGAGAGGACCTCACGTGTCATTAGCTTCAGAAGCCGAGGATGCCGCGCGCGCCTACGCGCAGTGGCAGGAGGCGGTGGCGGGGGTGCTGGCCAAGTCCCGCCGCGTCGACCCCGCGGAGCTCGGACCGGAGCCGCAGCGACTGCTCGAGACCACCACCTACGACGACGTCGCCGTCGCCCCCCTCTACGGGGTGCGCGACGAACGTCCCGAGGCGCCGCTGCCCGGCTCCTTCCCCTTCGTCCGCGGCGGTTCCGCAGCCCGGGACGTCAACACCGGATGGCTCGTCAGCGCCCGCTTCGGCGACACCCCGGGGGAGGTGAACGAACGCATCCTCGACGCCCTCGAGAACGGCGTCAGCGCCCTGTGGCTGCACGTCGGCGCGGACGGCATCGCGATCGCCGACCTGCCCGCCGCGCTCGACAAGGTCCTGCTCGACCTCGCGCCGCTCACCCTCGACGCCGGCGCCGACACCGCCGCGGCCGCCGGCGCCCTCTACGCGCTGCTCGATGCGCGCAGCGACGTCGCCGAGCGCGCCGCCGTGCGGCTGCACCTCGGTGCCGCCCCGCTGACCAGCGCCTTCTCGGGCCGCGCCGACGTCACCGTCGCCCAGGCCGTCGAGCTCGCCCACGCCGCCGCGGGGCGCGCCGAGACCGTGCGGGCCCTCACCGTCGACGGCACCGCATTCCACAATGCCGGGGCCGCCGACGCCGAGGAACTCGGTGCCGCCGTCGCCGCCGGACTCGAGTACCTGCGTGAGCTGACCGGCAGCCGCCAGTCCGCCGCCCGGGCGCTCGGCCAGATCGAGTTCCGGTTCGCCGCCACGGACGACCAGTTCCAGACCATCGCCAAGTTCCGTGCCGGCCGGCAACTGTGGGCCCGCATCGCACAGGTGGTGGGTGCGGCCGACGCCGGTCACGCCCCCCAGCACGCCGTCACCTCGGCCGCGATGATGACCCAGCGCGACCCCTGGGTGAACATGCTGCGCACCACCCTCGCCGCGTTCGGCGCCGGCATCGGCGGTGCGGACGCGGTCACCGTGCTCCCGTTCGACGTGGCCCTGCCCGCCGGTGCGCTCGGGGTGTCGGAGGCCTTCTCCGCGCGCATCGCCCGCAACACCCAGCTGCTGCTGCTCGAGGAGTCCAACCTCGGCCGCGTCCTCGACCCGGCCGCCGGGTCCTGGTACGTCGAGGACCTGACGGCGCAGATCGCGGCCAAGGCGTGGGAGTTCTTCCAGCAGATCGAGGCGGCCGGCGGCTACCGTGCCGCCCTCGACGCCGGCCTGATCGCCGAGCGGATCGCCGCCACCCGCGCCCGCCGCGAATCCGACATCGCCCACCGCCGGACCGCGGTGACCGGCGTCAACGAGTTCCCGAATCTGGCCGAGGCGCCGCTGCCCGCGGAGACCGCCGACGCCGGCGCCACCGTCGCCCGGTACGCCGCCGCCTTCGAGGCGCTGCGCGACCGCTCCGACGTCCACCTCGCCGCGCACGGCACCCGGCCCCGGGTGCTGCTCGCCCCGCTGGGACCGATCGCCGAGCACAACATCCGCACGACGTTCGCCGCGAACCTGCTCGCCTCCGGCGGCATCGAGACGGTCAACCCCGGCCCGCTGTCCGTCGACGACGACAGCATCGCCGCCGCCGTCCGCGACGCCGACGTCACCGTCGCCGTGGTGTGCGGCACCGACAAGCGCTACGGCGAACAGGCCGGCGCGGCGGTCACCGCCCTCCGCGACGCCGGCGTCGGCACCGTCCTGCTCGCCGGGCCGGAGAAGGCCGTGAGCGAGACCGGCGGCGCCGCGCGCCCGGACGGGTTCCTCACCGCCAAGATCGACGCGATCGCCGCGCTGACCGACCTGCTGAACACCCTGGGAGCGTAAGTGAGCATCGAACACAAGATCGGCAGTTTCGCCGACGTCCCGCTGACGGATCCGGCGGCGCCGGCCCCCGCCGCCCCCACCGAGGAGCAGACCGCCGCGCTCGTCGACTCGGTCGCCACCGCCAACAACTACACGACCGAGCAGGTGGTGTGGTCCACGCCCGAGGGCATCGACGTCAAGCCGGTCTACACCAAGGCCGACCGCGACCGGATCGTCGCCGAGGGCTACCCGCTGGGCAGCTACCCGGGCGTCGAGCCGTTCGTCCGCGGCCCGTACCCGACGATGTACGTCAACCAGCCGTGGACCATCCGCCAGTACGCCGGGTTCTCCACCGCCGCCGAGTCCAACGCCTTCTACCGCCGCAACCTCGCGGCCGGGCAGAAGGGCCTGTCGGTGGCGTTCGACCTCGCCACCCACCGCGGCTACGACTCGGACCATCCCCGCGTGCAGGGCGACGTCGGCATGGCCGGCGTCGCGATCGACTCGATCCTCGACATGCGGCAGCTGTTCGACGGCATCGACCTGTCGCAGGTGTCGGTGTCGATGACCATGAACGGCGCGGTGCTGCCGATCCTGGCGCTGTACGTCGTCGCCGCCGAGGAGCAGGGCGTCAAGCCCGAGCAGCTGGCCGGGACCATTCAGAACGACATTCTGAAAGAGTTCATGGTCCGCAACACCTACATCTATCCGCCCAAGCCGTCGATGCGGATCATCTCCGACATCTTCGCCTACACCAGCGCGAACATGCCGCGCTTCAACTCCATCTCGATCTCCGGCTACCACATCCAGGAGGCCGGTGCGACCGCCGACCTCGAGCTGGCCTACACCCTCGCCGACGGCGTCGAGTACATCCGCGCCGGCCTCGACGCGGGCATGGAGATCGACAAGTTCGCCCCGCGCCTGTCCTTCTTCTGGGCCATCGGGATGAACTTCTACATGGAGATCGCCAAGATGCGCGCCGGCCGCCTGCTGTGGGCCGAGCTCGTCGAGAAGTTCCACCCCAAGTCGGCCAAGTCCAAGTCGCTGCGCACCCACTCGCAGACCTCCGGCTGGTCGCTCACCGCGCAGGACGTGTTCAACAACGTCGCCCGCACCTGCATCGAGGCCATGGCCGCGACCCAGGGCCACACCCAGTCGCTGCACACCAACGCCCTCGACGAGGCGCTCGCGCTGCCGACCGACTTCTCCGCCCGCATCGCCCGCAACACCCAGCTGCTGCTGCAGCAGGAGTCGGGCACCACCCGGCCGATCGACCCGTGGGGCGGCTCGTACTACCTCGAATGGCTCACCCACGAGCTCGCCAACCGCGCGCGCAAGCACATCGCGGAGGTCGAGGAGGCCGGCGGCATGGCGCAGGCCATCTCCGAGGGCATCCCGAAGCTGCGCATCGAGGAGGCCGCGGCCCGCACCCAGGCCCGCATCGACTCCGGCCGCCAGCCGGTGATCGGCGTCAACAAGTACCAGGTCGCCGAGGACCACGAGATCGAGGTCCTCAAGGTCGAGAACTCCCGCGTGCGGGCCGAGCAGCTCGCCAAGCTCGAGCAGCTGCGTGCCGATCGCGACCCCGAGGCCGTGCAGGCCGCGCTGGACGCCCTGACCCGCGCCGCCGGCGCGACCGACGCCGGGCCGGACACGAACCTGCTGGCCCTGGCCATCGACGCGGCCCGCGCCAAGGCCACCGTCGGCGAGATCTCCGACGCCCTCGAGAAGGTCTACGGCCGCCACCAGGCCGAGATCCGCACCATCAGCGGGGTCTACCGGGACGAGGCCGGAAAGGCGGTCAACATCAGCACGGCAACCGAACTCGTCGAGAAGTTCGCCGAGGAGGAGGGCCGCCGGCCGCGCATCCTCGTCGCGAAGATGGGCCAGGACGGGCACGACCGTGGGCAGAAGGTGATCGCCACTGCCTTCGCCGACCTCGGCTTCGACGTCGACGTGGGACCGCTGTTCCAGACCCCCGAGGAGGTCGCCAACCAGGCGGCCGACAACGACGTGCACGTCATCGGCGTGTCGTCGTTGGCCGCGGGACACCTGACCCTGGTGCCCGCGCTGCGGGAGGCCCTCGCGGAGGTGGGCCGCCCGGACATCATGATCGTCGTCGGCGGGGTCATCCCGCCCGGCGACTTCGACGAGCTGTACCAGGCCGGTGCCGCCGCGATCTTCCCGCCGGGCACCGTCATCGCGGACGCCGCGGTGGGGCTGCTGCACAAGCTCGCCGACCAGCTCGGCCACGACCTGGGGGCCTGACCCGCAGTGGGCAGCACCCCGGTCGACAGTCACACCCGCCGGCCCGCGGTCGACGTCGACGCCCTCGCCGAGGCCGTCCTCGCCAACCGGCGGGCCGGGCTGGCGAAGGCGATCACCCTCGTCGAGTCCACCCGGGACGACCATCGGGAGCAGGCGCAGCAGCTGCTGCTGCGCCTGCTCCCGAAGGCGGGCGGCGCGATGCGCGTCGGCATCACCGGCGTTCCCGGTGTCGGCAAGTCCACCTTCATCGATGCGCTGGGCATGTACCTGCTCGGCAAGGGGCACCGGGTGGCGGTGCTCGCGGTGGATCCGTCGTCGACCCGCACCGGCGGCTCCATCCTCGGTGACAAGACCCGCATGGCGCGGCTGTCGGTGCAGCGCGACGCCTACATCCGGCCGTCCCCGACGGCCGGCACCCTCGGGGGCGTGGCCAAGGCCACCCGCGAGACGATGGTGCTGCTCGAGGCCGCCGGGTTCGATGTGATCCTCGTCGAGACCGTCGGGGTCGGGCAGTCCGAGGTGACCGTCGCGAACATGGTGGACTGCTTCACCTTCCTGACTCTCGCCCGCACCGGTGACCAGCTGCAGGGCATCAAGAAGGGCGTGCTCGAACTCGCCGACCTGGTCGCGGTGAACAAGGCCGACGGCCCGTTCGAACGCGACGCGCGGGTCGCGGCGCGGGAGCTGGCCGGGGCCCTGCGGCTCGTGCATCCGCACGACGCGGTGTGGAAGCCGCCGGTGATCACCATGAGCGGCCTCGAGGGCGCCGGCCTGGACACGTTCTGGGACAAAGTCCTCGAGCACCGCCGGGTCCTCACCGAGGCGGGCCTGTTCGAGGAGAACCGGCGCCGCCAGCTGGTGGACTGGACCTGGACGATGGTGCACGACCAGCTGCTGCGCCGGCTCGAGACCAACCCCCGGGTGCGTGCGCTCCGTGGCGACGTCGAACGCTCCGTGCGCGACGGTTCGCTCACCGCAGCGTTGGCCGCCCAGCAGATCCTCGACGCGTTCGACGCCGCACCCTAGCCACCGAGGCCCTGGACCACCCAGGCCCCTGGACCACCCAGGCCGCCGGATCGCCACCCCAGGCGCGGGCCGGGAACGGATAGTCCGGGTACTCGGCGAGCGCGGGCCGGGCCGTGGTCACCGCCGCGTGCGTGGCCACGGTCCGCGGCCCGGGACGTGCCGGTACCGGCGGCGGGTGCGGGTCCCGGCCGGGTGCCTGCAGCAGCCACGCCGCGGTGCGGGCCAGCGCGACCGCCACGTCGCGGCCCCGCCCGTCCCGGTGCCGCGCGGCCAGCGCATCGAGCACCGCGGCCGCCAGCAGGTAACCGCTCGCGTGGTCGAGCGCCTGCACCGGCAGCGCGCCGGGCGCGTCGGAGTCGCCCTCGGCCACCGCGATCCCGGACGCGGCCTGCACGATCGAGTCGAAGCCGCGGCGGTCCGCCCACGGCCCGGACCATCCCCACGCGCACACCCGGCCGTGCACGAGACCGGGCCGGATCGTGCCGGGCGCCCCGATCAGCTCGTCCAGCGCCCCGGGCCGGTAGCCGGTGAGCAGCACGTCGGCGTCGGCGAGCAGGCGGCGCCACGTCTCCCGGCCGGGACGAGCGTGCAGGTCCAGCAGCGCCGTGCGCTTGCCCTGCCCGTTCTCGGCGTGCTGCCAGGGGATCTCGGGGAGGGCGGGCGGATCGATGCGCAGCACCTCCGCTCCCAGCAGGCCCAGCGCGCGGGCGGCGACGGGTCCGGCGATCACCCGGGTCAGGTCCAGCACCCGGAGCCCGGCCAGGGGCCGCGCCGGGTCGTCGCCCGCGACGGTCCGGTCGGCGGTGTCGTCCCGCGCGAGAATACGTACCAGCGGGCCCGCCGCCGCGGCCCGGCCCTGCGGGCTCGTGGCCCACTCGTGTTCGGTGCGCACCCGCACCGCGATCGCGTCGTGCCCGGCGGCTGCGTCCTCGACCGCCGCCGCCGGCAGCTGCCGCAGCCGGGCGGCGCAGCCGGCCCGGTCGGTGTCGTCGGGCAGTTCGAGGGCGCGGAGCAGGCGCGCCCGGTGATGCGGATAGTTCGCGTGGGTGCGCACCCACCCGTCGGCGGCGGGGAAGAACCCGGACAGCGCCGCGAACCCCGGCACGGGCCGGCCGGCCATGCGCAGCATCCGGTCCCCGGCGAACGACGCGGCGATCCGCTCCGGGTCGAGCCGCGCCCCCTGCGGAGCGAGTCCGTGGGTGCGGCGGTAGCGGTCGGCGGCCGCCGCGAATGCCGCCACCGCGCCCGTGGCGAGGTCGGCCACCGGCAGCCGGGCGGGGAGGAACCGCCCGGCCGGGGCGCAGTGGATGCCGGGCGCCGGCTCCACCGGGACATCGAGGCCGGCGGCGGCGAGAGCGGCGCCGTAGGTGTCGAGCAGGGCGAGGGGGCGCATTGTGCGCCGAGCCTAGAACGGTGCTCGGCCGTCCGCGGCCGGTTCCCGCAGTTCGGGGCGGGCCGGCTCGAGGCGCTCGAGGGCACCGGCGGATTCGGCCCGGGTGAGCCGGGAGCGGCGCCACGAGACCGTGAGCAGCGCGATCCAGCCGGCCACGATCAGCAGGTACAGCAGCGTGGTGGCCGTGGCGGAGATCTCGAACGAGGTGAACAGCTTCTGCGCGTTGGTCAGCACGATGACGCCGCCGACCGCGGTGCCGAGCAGGGTTGCCGGTACCCGGCTGACCAGCCACGCCGCAATCGGGGCGGCGATGGCCCCGCCGAGGGCGAGACCGGCCACGACGAGCAGGTTGCCGAGCGATTCCCGGCCGAGACCAATGAGGAAGCCGATGCTCGCGGCGAGTGCGACGAGGAACTCGGAGGCGCTGACCGAGCCGATCACGGTCCGGGGGGCCGTCTTGCCGCGGGAGAGCAGGGTGCTGGTCGTGATCGGCCCCCATCCGCCGCCGCCGCTGGCGTCGATGAACCCGCCGAACAAGCCGAGGGGGGACAGGAACTTCGCCGAGTGCGGCGAGGTGCGGGCGTGCGCGACGGCGGGTGGCCGGACCGAGAACCGCAGCGCCACATAGACACCGATGGCGAGCAGGATCGTCGACGTCACCGGGATCGCGGCCTCGGTGGACAGGCTCGAGAGCACCGTGGCGCCGAGGAAGGCGCCGAGCGCGCCGGGCACGCCCAGCTTCGCGACCACCCCCCAGTCCACGTTCCGGAACCGCCAGTGCGAGGCACCGGAGACGAGGGTGGTGCCGACCTCGGCGAGGTGCACGGCGGCGCTGGCATGCGCGGGACCGATGCCGCTGAAGATCAACAAGGTGGTGGCGGTGACCCCGAAGGCCATGCCGAGGGCCCCGTCGACGAGCTGCGCACCGATACCGACGAGCGTGAACACCAGAAGAGCGAACATGCAGAAGACTCCGACCACGAAGGAGCGAACCGGGGAGGGGAGAGGCGGCGCACGCCGCTCAGCAACACTCCTGGTCGAAGCACGCGCCCCGTCGGGTGGGCCAGAACGCCATCAACGCGAGCAGGGTGGCCGGAGCCGCCGCGATGCTCGTCGTCTGCACGTTCGTGTCCCTTCACCGGTCTGCCGTTCGCCGCTCATGCGACGATCCGTCCGAGCATAGCCGGTCGCGCGCGGCGGCGCCGTCGTCGGGCGGCGTGTCGCCGATTCCCGTGACGGCGCCGCCGCGGTCACGGCAGGCGCCGGGCCGTGATCTCGAATCCGGCGCCGCGCAACCGGTCGGTCAGCACGTCCCCGAAGGCGGCCGCGGGGGTGAGCACCCCGCCCCCGGCGTGGAGGCGGTCGCCGCCGAGGACCAGCGACAGTGCCGACTCGCCGAGCATCACCGCGGTCGCCTTGTAGCCGGGGTCGCCCTGGGCGGCGACGCGGGCGCTGTAGCGGGCACCGGTGCTCGTCGTGGTGTAGAGGTCGATGGTGAAGAAGCCGCGCTCGCGGGCCGACTCGGACGGGCCCTGTCCCGGCGCGGGCAGCAGCTTGTCGAGCACGAACCGGGTCGGGGGGAACGCCAGTCCCGCCACCAACGCGCCGAAGCCCGCGGCGACACCGGTCGCCACGAGCGGCGACAGCCGCGACGAACCGACACTCATCGTCTCCCGGTAGCGGAAGCGCGGCCCGTACGCCCAGCCGGTGAGCGCGTTGCTGCGGCGGACCACCCGCGTGTTGTAGGGGCCCATGAAGAACGGCGCGAGCCGGCCGGACAGTTCGGGCGCGACGGACCTGCCGTCGACGGTCGCCAGGTCGTACTGGTGCCCGAGGTCGGGTTCGCGGGAGCGGTCCGGCGACAGCGAGTAGGGGGCGAGGGCGACCTTGCGGGCCGCGCCGTCGCGGCGCACCGCGTCCACCTGGGTGCGCATCGAGTCGATCGTGCCGCCGCTGACGCCGCCGCGCATGGCCCGCACCACCAGCGTCGTGTCGGTCAGATCCCCGGCGTCGTCCGCCTGCACGGCCCGGTGCAGTGCGTGCACGCCGAGATCGGAGGGAATGGAGTCGAATCCGCAGGAGTGCACGATGCGGGCGCCGGTGCGCCGGGCCACGTCGTCGAACCGGTCGATGCTCTCGCGGTGGAACAGCACCTCGCCGGTGAGGTCGACGTAGTCGGTGCCCGCCTCGGCGCAGGCCTGGACCAGCGGCAGCCCGTACTTGGCGTAGGGGCCGACCGTGGTGACCACCACGCGGGTGCGGGCGGCGAGCGCGGCGAGCGACTGCGGGTCGCCGGCGTCCGCCTCGAGTACCGGCCAGGCCTGCGCGGCGGGCCCGAGCTCGGTGCGGATGCGTTCGAGACGGGCGCGGGAGCGGCCGGCCAGTGCGATGCGCACCCCGTCGGGGGCGTGTTCGGCGAGGTAGGCGGCGGTGATCCGGCCGACGAAGCCGGTGGCGCCGTAGACGACGATGTCGAGATCGCGGGAGGCAGTCATGCGCCACACCCTACTGCCGGGTAAGTCAGGATGCGACGCGGGTCACACGGCGCCGCAGCCACCACCCGAACCAGGACACGACGATGGTCACCGCGACGGCGGCCCGCACGAGTCCCACCGCCGAGTCCGGGTAGATCACCCCGGTCAGGTAGTGGTCGATGAACCCGCTCGGCGGCAGACCCTCCATCCCGGCGCGGCGGCGCGCCCAGTTCTCCAGATCGGTGAGCGGGCAGTCGAACCCCACGAGGACGGTGGCGAACCCCCACACCACCGCCACCACGTGCAGCGCCAGCGTGCGGGGCCACCGCCACGCCAGGAAACCACCGAACGTCACATACAGCAGGAAGGCCAGGTGCACGGCCACGGTGACGTCGGCCAACAGCCGGTACGCCATACCGCCAGCCTATCCGGATCGGGCGGGACAGCGGCCGTTCCGGACGACTACTCGTCCGCGTCGGTGCCCTTGACGACCAGGACGGGCACGGGCGCCTCGAGCAGCAGCCGCTGCAGGCGCCGTTCCAGCAGGAACTTGCCGAGTGCGTTGCGGTCGCGGCTGCCCACCACGAGACGTTCCGCGCCGGAGCGCTCGACCAGGTCGACCAGCGCGGCGACCGGGTCCCCGTCGTGCACCGCCGTCCGCAGTTCCCACCCGTCGGTACCCAGGGTGGCGGTGACGTCCGCGCGGACCGAGTCGAGTTCGTGCTGCCCGGACGCGCCGTCGTCGTCGACCGCGACGAGCACGAGGGTCGTGCCGTCGCCGTGGGCCGCCTCGCGGGCGGCCGCGGTGAGTGCGGCGTGTCCTTCCGGGGTGTCGGCGTGGACTACGGCAACGGGCATGGGGTCCTCCGGAGGCGGTGACGGCGTGTGCCCTCCAGTATCCCCGCCCCGGGACGCCCCGGCCGGTCCCGGCGGTGTGGAACTGGTCTCCACCTGCGCGGACGTGTCGGATGGATCTCACCCGGCCGGCCGGGCCCGCTCACCACGGAGCCGGGCGGTAGTCCTTGAGGAAGCAGCCGTACAGATCCACCCCCGCCTCGCCCTGCACGATGGGGTCGTACACGCGGGCCGCGCCGTCGACGAGGTCGAGCGGGGCGTGGAACCCCTCCTCGGCCAGGCGCAGCTTGGTGTGGTGGGGCCGTTCGTCGGTGATCCAGCCGGTGTCGACGGCGGTCATGAGGATCCCGTCGGCGCGCAGGTCCTCGGCGCTGGTGCGGGTGAGCATGTTCAGCGCGGCCTTGGCCATGTTGGTGTGCGGATGCCCGGCCCCCTTGTACCGGCGCCCGGCGAACTGCCCCTCCATCGCCGAGACGTTCACCACGTACGTGCGGCGGGCGGGGGAGGACGCCAGCGCCGGCCGCAGCCGGTTGACCAGGATGAACGGCGCCACGGAGTTGCACAGCTGCACCTCGAGCAGTTCCAGCGGCTCGACCTCGCCGACGGTCTGCACCCAGCTGTTGGTGTGCACCAGATCGGGCAGCAGCCCCCCGGCGTCGACCGCGACACCGGCGGCGATCCGGTCGGGCGTGGCCGACCCGGCCACCAGCGCGAGCGAGGTGAGCGACTCGGCGGTCAGTTGCGACGGCAGCGACCCGGCCAGCGCGGCCGGGTGCGCGTCCGAGGGTTTGCCGAAGGTGAGCACCTCCGGCCGCGGGCCGGCCGGCAGGGGCCCGGACTCGGCCTCGGCGAGGGCGGAGTACGCGCCGGGGGAGCGGCGCACGGTCTGGGCGGCGTTGTTGACGAGGATGTCGAGCGGACCCTGCGCGGCCACGTCGTCGGCCAGGGCCACGACCTGGGCGGGGTCCCGCAGGTCGATGCCGACGATCCGCAGGCGGTGCAGCCAGTCGGCGCTGTCCTCCATGGCGGCGAAGCGGCGGATCGCGTCGTTCGGGAAACGGGTCGTGATCGTCAGGTGGGCACCGTCGCGCAGCAGCCGCAACGCGATGTACATGCCGATCTTGGCGCGGCCGCCGGTGAGCAGCGCACGCCGCCCCGTCAGATCGGTACGGGCGTCCCGCTTCGCGTGGTTCTCCGCGGCGCAGCGCGGGCACAGCTGGTGGTAGAACGCATCGACCCGGGTGTACTTGTCCTTGCACACGTAGCAGGCTCGCGGCCGGATCAGGGTGCCCGCGCTCGCACCCGGCGCGTTCGAGCTCAACGTGATCCCGGCGGTCTCGTCGTCGATGCGGGTGGGCGAGCCGGTCGCCGTCGTCGCGAGTACCTGCCGGTCCGCGGCGACCTTGGCCCGGCGGGCCTCGTTGCGGCGCGCCCGCTTGAGCTTCTTGAACATGTGCCCCACGGCGCGCTGCACCGTCACCGAGTCCGGGTGGTCGGCGTCGAGCTCACCCACGAGGGACAGGACGCGGAGGCAGGTGGCGAGGTCGGCCGGGTCGATACCCGACGCGTCGGTGTGCGAAGTCATGGGCCTGTTCGTCGTGTGGGGCGGTACGGACCGATGGTATCGGGCGGGCGACGCCGGCCGACCTCGTGGGACCTGTGGCTCTGCCCGCGACGCCGCGAACCTGGCAGGCTCGGGGTGCAAGCAATCCTCGACCCAAGGAGACGACGATGACCGCACGGCGCCGCCGGAAGTTCCGCGACCTGACCCCGGCGCAGCAGACGCTCGTGCTCACCCTCGCCGCTGTGCAGCTCTCGCTCGCCGCGACGGCATGGGTCGATCTGGCGCGGCGCCCCGCGGATCGGGTCGCGGGCAGCAAGGCGAAATGGGCCGCGATCATCGCGGTGAACTGGATCGGCCCGATCACGTACTTCCGCCGCGGCCGGATCGGCTGAGCCACCCGCCGCGGGCGGCGAAGCGCCGCCCGTGGACGGCGAAGGCCCCGAACCTGCTCGGTTCGGGGCCTTCGGCGGCTGTCTCGACTCGGAGTGTCCGAGGGGGGACTTGAACCCCCACGTCCGTTAATAGGACACTAGCACCTCAAGCTAGCGCGTCTGCCATTCCGCCACTCGGACATGCTGATGCTCCCCGCTCCGCGGGTGCCGTTTCAGCGTAACCTACCCGGGCGCACCGTCCCAATCCGCTGGTCGACGGCTCGGCCGGCTCCGGGACGCGGCGACGATCCGGCGGCGCCCGGCGCGGCAACGGCGAAGGCCCCGAACCTGCTCGGTTCGGGGCCTTCGCCGTCTGTCTCAACTCAGAGTGTCCGAGGGGGGACTTGAACCCCCACGTCCGTTAATAGGACACTAGCACCTCAAGCTAGCGCGTCTGCCATTCCGCCACTCGGACCTGCTCCGCTCCCACGTCCGTGGGCGCTGTGAAAGAGTAACCCACCACGTCGCGGCGCCCAAATCGCCCCGCCCACCTGCGGGTTTGCTGGGATCGATGGTAGACAGGGGACCGTGTCCACAACATCGAATCCCGCCCAGCCGGCCGGCGGATCCCGCGCCGAGGCCGAAGTCGTCGACCTGGTGTCGCAGCTGATCCGCTTCGACACCTCCAACACCGGAGACCTGGCCACCACCCGCGGTGAACGGGACTGCGCGATGTGGGTGGCGGCACGGCTCGAGGAGGCCGGCTACACCACCGAGTACGTCGAATCCGGCGCTCCCGGCCGCGGCAACGTGTTCGCCCGCCTGCCGGGTGCCGACCCGTCCCGGGGTGCGCTGCTGCTGCACGGGCACCTCGACGTGGTGCCCGCCGAACCGGCGGACTGGAGCGTGCACCCGTTCTCCGGGGCCGTGGAGAACGGCTACGTGTGGGGGCGCGGCGCGGTCGACATGAAGGACATGGTCGGGATGATGCTGGCCGTCGCCCGCCGCTTCAAGGCCGAGAACATCGTGCCGCCCCGCGACCTGGTCTTCGCGTTCCTCGCCGACGAGGAGGCCGGCGGCACCTACGGCAGCCACTGGCTCGTGCGGCACCGCCCCGACCTGGTCGACGGCATCACCGAAGCCGTCGGCGAGGTCGGCGGGTTCTCCCTGACCGTGCCGCGCCGCGACGGCGGCGAACGCCGCCTCTACCTCGTCGAGACCGCCGAGAAGGGTCTCGGCTGGATGCGGCTGACCGCCAAGGGCCGCGCGGGCCACGGCTCGTTCCTGCACGAGGACAACGCCGTCACCGTCCTCGCCCAGGCCGTCGCCCGCCTCGGCACGCACACCTTCCCGCTCGTGCTGACCGAATCGGTCGCCGAGTTCCTCGCCGCCGTCGCCGAGGAGACCGGACTCGACTTCGATCCGGCCTCGCCGGACCTCGACGGCACCCTCGCCAAACTCGGGTCCATCGCCCGCATCGTCGGCGCCACCCTGCGCGACACCGCCAACCCGACGATGCTCGACGCCGGGTACAAGGCCAACGTCATTCCCCAGACGGCGCAGGCCGTCGTCGACTGCCGCATCCTGCCGGGCCGGCGCGCCGAGTTCGAACGCGCCGTCGACGACCTGATCGGCCCGGACGTCACCCGCGAATGGATCACCGACCTCGACTCGTACGAGACCACATTCGACGGTGACCTCGTCGAGGCGATGAACGCGGCCATCCTGGCCCACGACCCCCTCGGGCGGACCGTGCCCTACATGCTCTCCGGCGGCACGGATGCGAAGGCCTTCGCCAAGCTCGGCATCCGCTGCTTCGGGTTCGCCCCGCTCCAACTGCCCCCGGAACTGGACTTCGCCGCGCTGTTCCACGGGGTGGACGAGCGTGTCCCGGTCGACGCGCTGCGCTTCGGCACCCGTGTCATGGAACACTTCCTGCTGCACGCCTGAGCACACCAGCACCCAGAGAAAGGACCGGTATGGCCCACGACCCGTATGCGCCGCTGCCCGACCTGCCCACCTTCGATCTCACCAGCGAGGACATCACCGACGGTCGCCCGCTGAAGCCGGAACAGGCCAGCGGGATCTTCGGGGTGCCCGGCGGGCAGGACGTCTCCCCGCAGCTGTCGTGGTCGGGCTTTCCCCCCGAAACCAAGAGCTTCGTCGTCACGATGTTCGACCCCGACGCGCCGACCGCGTCCGGGTTCTGGCACTGGGCGGTGGCGAACATCCCGGCCTCGGTGACATCGCTGCCCGCGGGAGCCGGCGACGACACCGGCTCCGGGCTGCCCGAGGGCGCGGTCACCCTGAAGAACGACGGCGGCCTGCATCGCTTCCTCGGCGCGGCCCCGCCGCAGGGGCACGGCCCGCACCGCTACATCGTGGCCGTGCACGCTCTCGACGTGGACACCCTCGACGGGGTCGGCGCCGACTCGACCCCGGCGTTCCTCGGATTCAACGTGTTCTCGCACGCGATCGCGCGCGCGACGCTGCACGGCACGTTCGAGCAGTAGACCCGTTCGGCGGATCGCCTCCGCGCCGGAAACGGACAGGCACACACCGCCGGACGGGTGTGCCTGTCCGGCGGTGTGTGCCGGCCCGCCGCTCCGGGCGCGGCGGATCAGACGCGGACGCCCGCGCCCACCGCGTCGCCGATCGACGCGAACCCGGCTGCCCGCACCTTCCGGGCGAGGCCCTTGTTGATGCGGCGCGCCCAGAACGGTCCGCCGTAGATGAAACCGGTGTAGCCCTGCACCAGCGACGCGCCCGCGAGGATCCGCTCCCAGGCCTGCTCGGCGGTCTCGATGCCGCCGACCGAGATCAGCACCAGCCGGTCCCCGACCTGCGCGTGCAGCCGGCGCAGGACCTCGAGGGAGCGCTGCGCGACCGGGGGACCGGACAGCCCGCCGGCGCCGATCTCCGCGACCAGGGCGGGATCGGTGCGCAACCCGTCCCGCCGGACGGTGGTGTTGGTGGCGACGATGCCCGCCAGCCCGAGTTCGACGGCGAGGTCGGCGACCGCGTCGATGTCCTCGTCGGACAGGTCGGGGGCGATCTTCACCAGCACCGGCACGTGCACGGTGTCCAGCACCGCCGCGAGCAGCGGCCGCAGCGACTCGACCGCCTGCAGGTCGCGCAGCCCGGGGGTGTTGGGGGACGAGACGTTGACGACGACGAAGTCGGCGAGCGGGCCGAGCAGCCGGGCGCTCGCGGTGTAGTCCTCGGCCGCGTCCGCCGGCGCGACCACCTTGGTCTTCCCGATGTTCGCGCCGATCGGGACGGTGTGCACCCGGGTGCGCAGCCGGTTCGCGGCCTCCCCGGCGCCGTGGTTGTTGAAGCCCATCCGGTTGATCAGCGCCCGGTCCGCGGGCAGGCGGAACAGCCGGGGCGCCGGGTTGCCGGGCTGCGCCTGGGCGGTGACGGTGCCGATCTCGGCGAACCCGAAGCCCAGGGGGCCCCAGGCGTTCACCCCGGCCGCGTCCTTGTCGAAGCCCGCCGCGAGACCGAGCGGGGCCGGGAACGTCACCCCGAACACCGTGTTGCGCAGCACCGGATCGTCGACGACGAGGACCTTGGCGATCAGCGCCCGCAGCGGCGGGACCCGGGTCGCGAGCCGCATCGCCGTGAACGCGAGGTGGTGGATCCGCTCCGGCGGCAGCAGGAACAGCAGTCGAAGGAACAAGCGATACACGGAACACTCCCTGCTGGCCCGGGCGGCGCCCGGGGTCGGCGTCAACGAACGGTGGGTTCGGGCACGTGGTGGCCGGTCTTGCGGCGGCGCAGCAGCACCCGGCGGCTGCCGTCGGGATACAGCCGCACCCGCGTCAGCTCCCACCCGTGGAATTCGGCCTGGATGGCCAGGCGCAGCGACGCGCTGACTCGCGAGACGTCGCGCGGCAGCCGCAGCGGCACGTAGTCGTACTCGTCGTTGCTGGTGTCCCAGCCCACCGGCATCCGCGTCCACCGGCCGCCCACATCGCGTGGACCTGCCATCACACACCCCCGATCGGGATCCTCTGCAGCCCGTCCCCGGTCCCGGATCCGATCACCAGGACGGCGCCGGCGGTGTCGACCACCACCGAGTTCGGTTGCCGCACCGTCGCGTACCGGCCTCGCTCCTGCGGAATCCCGGTCGACAGATCGTAGCCGACGACCTCGTTGCTCCCGGTCGAAGTGACCCACACGAGGTCGTTCGCGCTGTCGTAGGCGACGCCGTACGGGCCGTTCGGCACCGGATACCGCTGGCGCAGCACCAGCGGATCGAGCGTGTACACGTGCAGCTCCCCACCCCGGGTGTCGGTGACCAGCACCCGGCCGAACGGGTCGGTGGCCAGCTGCGTGGCACCCTCCCCGGCCCGCAACGCCAGGCCGAGATCACCGTCGGCGACATCGACCTCGGTCAGCGACGTCTGGCGACGGTCCAGCGCCGCCAGCTCCGAGCCCACGGCGGCGAGCGCGTCGACCGAGGCCAGGCCGGGAACGGCCTGCGTCGCACCCGACGCCGGGTCGACGAGAAGGGTGACGCCGTCCGCGGTGCCCACGGCCAGACGCCCGTCCGCCAGCACGGCCGCCGAGCGGGCCTCCCCGTCGACCGGCACCTCCGTGACGGTGCCCGACCGCACATCCACCCGGGCGACGACGCCGGGACCGGGGGCGAGGACCTCCCCGTCGGCACCGGGAAGCACGGTCGCCGCCGCGGCGGGCAGGGCGACCTCGCGGGGCGCTGCCGCCGGGTCGGCGGCAGCGAGCAGCAGCAGCCGCGACCCGTCGCCGGCGAGCGCGGCGACCGTACTCGTGCCAGGATCGACGGCGAGGGCATCGACAGCGCGGCCGAGCGCCTGCACCGTTCCCGCCGGCGGGACGGCCGGCTCCGGCGCCACGGCCGGTGTCGCCGGGTCGATGGTGGGCAGACTGTCGCCGCTGCTCGAGGAGGAACACCCGGTGACCAGCGCCAACGCGAACCCCACCGCCGCGGCGGTCGCACGTGCTGCCGGTCTGCCCATCGTCTCGCTCCTCGTTGTCGCCCGGGGTCGGTGGCGTGCGGCACCGTCGCCGGCGGCGCACCCGACCCCCAGTGTTCCTGATCGCCGCGGCGGCGCCGCAGCCGCCTCGTCCACCCTCACCCCCGCCAGGAGGCCGATGTGACCTGGCCCACCGGTTCCGCGGACCGGCCCGCCGACGGCTTCGTCGTCGAATACCTCAGCCCGGGTGTGCACGCGCACGGGTTCGGTCGCACCGAGGAGGGCCGGCCGTTCTCGTTCCGGGTGCGCCGCGCCACCTTGCGGGTGGAGGTGTACCGGCCCGCGGGCGCGTCCACCGTGCCCACCGCCGCGGACGTGATCGCCCGGGCCCGGGCGTCGGTCGCCGAGATCGACCTCGGCGACGAACGCAGCGTGGCGGCGGCGGTGCGGGACACCGTTGCCCGCGCCCGGCCGTGCCGGTCACCGACGTGGCTCGACCGCCTGCTTGGATGGCTGCCCGGCCGGTGACGCCGCCGCGTCGCCGGCCCGCAGCGGCAGCACCAGCGGCGCGCCGGTCTCGGGATGTCGGTGGACCTGTACCGGGTAGTCGTACACGCGGGTGAGCAGCTCCCCGGTCAGCACCTGCGCGGGCGGGCCGTCGGCGGCGACGCGGCCCGCGGCGAGCACGCAGACCCGGTCCGCGTACGCCGCGGCCAGATTCAGATCGTGCAGCACCACCACCACGGCCGTGCCGGCGTCGGCGCGGCGGCGCACCACCTGCATCACCGTCTCCTGATGACCCAGATCCAGGGCCGCGGTGGGCTCGTCGAGCAGCAGCGTCTGGGTGTCCTGCGCCAGCACCCGCGCCAGCGCCACCCGGGCCCGCTCGCCGCCGGACAGGGCCGGGAACGGCCGGTGCGCCAGGTGCGTGACGTCCGCCTCGGTCAGCGCCGCGGCCACCGTCGCCTCGTCGTCCCGGCTGCGTTCGGTGCGCGCCCAGGCCGCCCGGCCCATCCGCACCACCTGCAGTGCGGTGAAGGCGAACCCCACCGCGTGCTGCTGCGGAAGCACCGCCCGTCGTCGCGCCAGGGCGGCGGCCGAGAACTCGGCCAGCGGGCGGTCGCCGACCGTCACCGCGCCTGCGGCGACGGGTTGATCGCCGGCGAGCGCGGCCAGCAGGGTGGACTTGCCGGCGCCGTTGGGTCCGACGAGCGCGAGCACCTCCCCGACCCGCACCTCGAGGTCGACGCCGTCGAGGACGACGCGGTCACCGCGGCGGACGGCCACCTGCTCGGCGCGCAGCGTCACCGCGCCCTGCCCGGCTCGGGCGGGCACCTGCCGGTCCGGCCACGGCCGCGGCGTCACGCCCAGCCGCCCTGGCGTGCCCGGGTGCGGCGCAGCATCCAGAAGAACACCGGGCCACCGACCAGCGAGGTCAGCATTCCCAGCGGCAGGTCCGCGTTCGGCACCAGGGTGCGGGCGCCGAGGTCCGCGGCGAGCAGCACCACCGCGCCGCACAACGCGGCGGCCGGGATCAGCACGCGGTGCGCGGGCCCGAGCGCGATCCGCACCAGGTGCGGCACCACGAGCCCGACGAACAAGATGATGCCGGTGAACGCCACCCCGGAGCACACCAGGACGGCGACGACGACGATCGCGGCCTGCCGCACCCGCTCGACGTCGACCCCGAGGTGGCGCGCGACGTGCTCGCCGAGGGAGAGCAGGTCCAGCTTCGGGGCGAGCACGACGGCGGCGACGACGCCGCCGAGCGCGAGCGGCGCGACCACCGACACGACCTCCCACGTGGCCCCACCCAGGCTGCCGAGCTGCCAGAACACGATCTGGTCGCGCGCGGCGGGGGTGGCGACGAACGTGAACAGGGCGATCAGCCCGCCGGCGAACGCGTTGACCGCCACCCCGGTGAGGATGACCGTGACCACCTCGGTGCGGCCCTCGGACCGCGACAGCACGTACACCAGGGTCGTGGTCAGCAGCCCGGTGACGAACGCGGCGCCCGCCAGCGCCCACCCGGCGGTGAACGCCCCGCCGAGCACGATCGCCGCGCACGCGCCGACGGCGGCCCCGGCGGACACCCCGATCACCCCGGGCTCGGCGAGCGGATTGGCGAACACGCCCTGCAGCAGGGCGCCCGCGCAGCCCAGCGACGCCCCCACCAGGACGGCGAGCACCACCCGCGGGAACCGCACCTCCCACAGGGTGACCTCGCCGGCCGGATGGGCCGGCAGCGGCCCGAGGTCGAGCCCGAGGCGGTGCAGCACGCTGCCGACCACCTCGGCCGGTGAGGTGGGCACCTGCCCGAGGCACGCCGAGAGCACCGCCAGCACCACCAGCGCGACCGTCAGGCCGGTGACCACCGCCGCGGTGCGGCCGCGGTGGGCGGCGGGCAGCCGGACGGGGGCGGGGGAGTCGACGGCGCTCATGCCGGCGCGGCCGGGTAGAGCGCCGCGGCGAGCGCGGCGAGCACCCGGCCGGTGTCCGGGCCGAAGCTCAGCAGCACCGAGTCGGCCATGTCGACGATGTTGCCGTCGCGCCCGGCCGGGGTCTGGGCGACGCCGGGCAGCCGGGCGAGACCCTCCGGCCCGCCCACGGAGGCCAGGCTCTCCGTCATGATCAAGATCACGTCCGGGGCGGCGGCGATCATCGCCTCGCTGGTGATCGGGGTGAACTCGGACGTCAGGCCGGCGACGGTGCCCGCATCGCGGCCCCCCAGCGCCTCGACGAGCGCGTCCGCGCCCGACCCGGGACCGCCGAGCATCTTGATCGCCGACCCACGCAGATACAGGAACGCCACCGTCGGGGGCGCACCGTCGTCCGGCACCGCCGCGCGGGCCGCGGCGATCTCGTCGTCGGTGCGCTGCGCGAGGGCCTCACCCGCCGCGGACACACCGAGCGCCCGGGCGACGAAGCGGATCTGCTCGCCCACGGTCGCCAGGGTGCGGTGCGGGTCGACGAACACCACGGGCACCCCGGTGGCCCGCAACTGTTCCTGCACCGCGAGCGGCCCGACCGACGTGTCGGTGAGCACCACCGTCGGGGCCAGCGCCAAGATCGCTTCCGTCGAGAGCCCGTGCCCGCCGGGGGTGACGTTCGGCACCTGCTCGACGGCGGGGAAGCTCGCCGTCGACCGGCCCACCAGCCGGTCCCCGAGTCCGAGCGCGAACACGGTCTGGGCGAGGGTGCCCGACCGGTCGGCCGTCACGATTCGGGAGGCGTCGGTGACGGTGACGTCGACCCCGTCGACGCCGCGGACCGTCACCGGCAGCGCCGGCACGGGAGCCTCCGCGATCGGCCGCGGATTCGGATCGCCCACCACGGCGGTGCGCGCCCCGGTCCCGCCCCCGGTCGGGGCGGTCGAACACCCGGCGAGCGCCGCGGCGAGCGCGAGAACCGCGGCGAGGAACGCGTAGCTGCCGCGTCGCGTCATGGCAGGGCGGCGGTCGTGCGGTACCGGTCCAGTTCGGCGGCCAGGTCGGCGAACAGGTCACCGTTGAGCCCGAACACCAGGTTCGCCTCGTCGATCACCGTGCGCCGCTGTTCCTCGTCGAGCGGCGCCGCGTCCAGCTTCGCCCGGTAGGCGTCCTTGAACGGCTTGGGTTTGGGAATGTCGTCGAAGATGTAGAACCGCAACCCGTCCCGGTCCAGCCCGTACGCCCGCTCGAGCATGCGCCGGATGATCTGACCACCCGACAGATCCCCCAGATACCGCAGGTAGTGGTGCGCCAGGAACACCTCCGGGCGCACCGCGGCCACCTGCTCGAGCCGCGCGACGTACCGCTGCGCCGCGGGTAGCGGCGCGATCGTCTCCCGCCAGCGCGGCCCGAGCAGGAACGTCAGGTCCGCCTCGAGCGCCGGCGTGCGCAGCAACGCGTCGTCCAGGAACGGCCCGGCGATCGGGTCATCCGCGTGACCGCGGCCGACCCGCTCGAGCGCTTCGTAGACGAACCACGACTGCGCGAGCAGCGCCGCATACCCCTGCCGGGTGAGCCGGCCGGCCAGCAGTTCGGTGACGAACTGCGCGTTCTCGGTGTCGCTGTGCGCCTGCGCGGTCTCCCGGCGGAGCCGTTCCGCGAACCCCGCGGCCTCGATCGCGGTCATCGACCGGTCCCTCCTCGTGCCCGCCGTCCGGTGCCGGTGCACCGACCTCGACCACAGGCTAACCTGACTCCGCCGCCGGGTTGCAGGCCCAGGTGCCCGACGTCACGCACTGACGTCGTCGAGCGCGGCCGCGATCGCCGCCGGCAACTCCAGCTCCTCCGCCACCAGCACCCCGGTCAGCTGCGCGAGATCCCGCGCCCCCACTACCGTCGACGCCACCCCCGTCCGGTCCCGCACCCACGCCAGCGCCACCGCCAGCGGGGAAGTCCCGAGCCCGTCCGCGGCCGTCGCCACCGCCTCGACCACCCGCGCCGCCGGCTCGGTCAGATAGCTGCGCACCTCCTCGGTGTGCAGGTCGTCGGCGCCCCGCGAGTCCGCCGGGATACCGTCGCGGTACTTGCCCGTCAACACCCCGCCGGCCAGCGGCACCGCCGCGAACACCCCCACCCCGTGGTGCAGGGCCGCCGGGATCAGCTCCTCCTCGACCCCGCGCGCGAGCAGCGAATACTCCACCTGCGTCCCCACCAGCGGCGCGTGCCGCGTCGCCACCGACGCGGCCGTCGCCAGCTGCCACCCCAGGTATCCACGCACCCCCACGTACCGGGCGCGGCCGCTGGTCACCGCGAACTCCAGCGCCGCCGCCACCTCGTCGACCGGCGTCCGCGGATCCCACGTCGCCACCTGCCACAGATCGAGATGGTCGGTGCCCAGGTCCCGCAGCGTGCGGTCGAGCTGCGTGAGCAGACCCGCGCGGGAGCAGTCCACCCGCCCCGCCCCGACCTTCGACGTGTCGATGCCCGAGCTGCCGGACACCACCAGCTGATCGCGCGGCACCACGTCGTCGAGCAGCTCCGCCAGGATCCGCTGCGCCACCCCGTCACCGTAGGCGGGGGAGGTGTCGACCAGGGTGCCGCCGGCATCGACGAACGCCGACAGCTGCGCCGCCGCCTCGTCCCCGTCCGTGCCGCGTCCCCAGCTCAAGGTGCCCAGGCCGAGCCGCGAGACCCGCAGCCCGCTCGCACCCACCGTTCTGTGTTCCATATCCGCCCGCGCCTCGTCACGATCCGACCGACGGGGTCGAGCCGCCGTCACCGCGACCGCCGCCCCTGACTCAGCACCCTAGTGCCGCGAGGCCGCGGAAACCGTTCCGCCGCGCCGCGTACCCTCGCCCAGGTGAAAATCGACCCCACCCCCGGCGACCGTCCCCACGAGCACCCGGAGGTCGCCGCGTGATCGGCGAATCCATGACCTGGCTGCAGGCCCTCGTCCTCGGTCTCGTGCAGGGCCTGACCGAGTTCCTGCCGATCTCGTCCTCCGGCCACCTGCGGATCGTCTCCGAGATCTTCTTCGGCACCGACGCCGGTGCCTCCTTCACCGCCGTCACCCAGCTCGGCACCGAGGCCGCCGTCCTGGTCTTCTTCGGCAAGGACATCGTCCGGATCGTCGCCGCCTGGTTCCGTGGTCTCGCCCACCGCGAACACCGCAGCGACCTCGACTACCGCATGGGCTGGTACGTGATCGTCGGCACCATCCCGGTCGGCGTCCTCGGCTTCCTGTTCAAGGACCAGATCCGCACCGGCGCCCGCAACCTGTGGCTCATCGCCACCATGCTCATCGTGTTCGCCCTCGTCATCGCCGCCGCCGAACGCTACGGCCGCAAGACCCGCAAGCTCGACGAACTCACCCTCCGCGACGGCATCGTCATGGGCTCCGCGCAGGCCCTAGCCCTGATCCCCGGAGTGTCCCGCTCCGGCGGCACCATCAGCGCCGGCCTGTTCCTCGGCCTGAACCGTGAGGCCGCCGCCCGGTACTCGTTCCTGCTCGCCATCCCCGCCGTCGTCGCCTCCGGCCTGTTCAGCCTCCCGGACGCGTTCGAACCCGCCGGGGAGGGCCTCAATGCCTCCGGCGCCCAGCTGTTCGTCGCCACCGCCGTCGCGTTCGCCGTCGGCTACGCCTCCATCGCCTGGCTGCTCAAGTTCGTCGTCGACCACTCGATGTACTGGTTCGTCGGCTACCGCATCGCCCTCGGCGCCCTCGTCCTGGCCCTGCTCGCCACCGGCACCATCTCGGCCACCTGAGACCGCGACCCCGCCGGGCCCGCTCGTCGGGCGCCCGGCCCATTAGGCTGGCTTCATGACGGTCATCCTGCTGCGGCACGGGCGCTCGACGGCGAACACCTCCCGGGTCCTCGCCGGACGCACCCCCGGCGTCGAACTCGACGAGGTCGGCCATATCCAGGCCAAAGGCCTCGTCGCGCGGCTCGCCGGCCTCACCATCGCCGAGATCGTGCACTCGCCGCTGCTGCGCTGCCACCAGACGGTGACGCCCCTCGCCGCCGACCGCGGCCTGACCCCCCTCGTCGAAGACCGCCTCGTCGAGGTGGACTACGGCCGGTGGACCGGCCGCGAACTCGGCGAACTCCTGCAGGAACCGCTGTGGAAGGTGGTCCAGCAACACGCCTCGGCCGCCGTGTTCCCCGACGGCGAAGGCCTCGCGCAGGTCCAGGCCCGCGCCGTCACCGCCGTCCGCGAACACGACAGCCGTCTCGCCGCCGCCCACGGCGGTGACGTCGTCTGGATCGCCTGCACCCACGGCGACGTCATCAAGTCCGTCCTCGCCGACGCGCTCGGCACGCACCTCGACGGCTTCCAGCGCATCGTCGCCGAGCCCGCATCCCTGAGCGTCGTCCGCTACACCGAGACCCGTCCGTTCGTGCTGCGCGTCAACGACACCGGCGCGGACCTGTCCGGGCTCGCACCGCCCGCCCAACCGGCGCCCGTGCCCGGCGGGGAGGTGGCCCCACGCGGCGGATAATGGGGGAGCGACACCGGATGGATACGACAACGAGGAGGTGCGATGGCCCGCGCGATACATGTCTTCCGGACCCCGGACCGGTTCGTCGCCGGCACCGTCGGTGAACCCGGCGACCGGGTGTTCTATCTGCAGGCCGTGCACGCCTCCCGGGTGGTGAGCGTGATGCTCGAGAAGCAACAGGTGCAGATCCTCGCCGACCGCATGGGCCTGCTGCTCGAGGAGGTGCATCGCCGCTTCGGCACCGACCTGCCCGAGGACCCGGATGTCGACATCAGTCCGCTCGTCACCCCCATCGACGCGGAGTTCCGCGTCGGGACCATGGGGCTGGGCTGGGACGCCGACAGCGGCAACGTCGTCGTCGAACTGCTCGCCGTCACCGACACCGAAGTCGACGAGTCCGTCGTCCTCGACGACGCCGAGGAAGGCCCGGACGCCGTCCGTGTCTTCCTCACCCCCCAGCAGGCCCGCGACTTCGCCGCCCGCTCCGAACTCGTCGTCGCCGCCGGCCGCACCCCGTGCCCGCTGTGCGGCGAACCGGTCGGCGGCGGCCACATCTGCGTCCGCACCAACGGGTACCTGCGCACCGAGGGCTTCGACCCGGCCGCCTGGCTCGGCGAGGAGACCTGACCCGGTGGGCAGCCCCGACGTCCGCACCGTGCTCACGGACGGCGAGCTCACCGTGGTCGGCCGCGTCGTCCACGCCAGCAACGCCACCCTCGTGTGCGACGCCACCCTCGGCGCGACCATCGTGCGCTGCGTGTACAAACCCGTCCGCGGCGAACGGCCTCTGTGGGACTTCCCCGACGGCACCCTCGCCGGCCGGGAAGTCGCCTCCTTCCTCGTCTCCGAAGCCCTCGGCTGGGGCGTGATCCCTACCACCGTGCTGCGCGACGGACCCTTCGGGACCGGCATGGTGCAGCAGTGGATCGACACCCCCGAGCCCACCGATCCGCCCGACCCCACGGGCCGTCTCGACCTGGTCGACCTGTGCCCGATCGACGCGGTCCCCCCCGGCTGGCTGCCCGTCCTGCGTGCCCGCGACCTCGACGGCACCGACGTCGTCCTCGTCCACGCCGACGACCCGCGCCTGCAGCGCATGGCCGTGCTCGACGTCGTCCTCAACAACGCCGACCGCAAGGGCGGGCACGCCCTCGAAGGCGTCGACGGCGGCGTGTACGGCGTCGACCACGGCATCTGCCTGCACCAGGAGAACAAGCTGCGCACCGTGCTGTGGGGCTGGGCCGGCAGCCCGATCGACCCGTCGCTCCTGGTCGACCTCGACAAACTCGCCCGCGAACTCGACGGCGAACTCGGGCGGCAGCTGGGCACGTACATCACCGACCGCGAGGTCGCCGCCCTGCGCGCCCGCATCGCCGCCCTGCTCCACCGCCCCGTCATGCCCCGCCCCGTCGGCGAGCGGCGCATCCCCTGGCCGGCGTTCTGAGGACCCGGCCTCCGTCCGGAGCGCCCCGCGCCCTCCACTAGGCTCGTGCGCATGCTGTCATGGTCCGACATCGCGCTCCCGTCCGTCCCCGGCCAGGGCCCCCCGCTGCGGCTCTACGACACCGCGGACCGCGCGGTCCGCCCCGTCACCCCGGGTCGCACGGCCACGATGTACGTCTGCGGCATCACCCCCTACGACGCCACCCACCTCGGCCACGCCGCCACCTACCTCGCCTTCGACCTGGTCCATCGGGTGTGGCGCGACGCGGGCCACGACGTGCACTACGTCCAGAACGTCACCGACGTCGACGACCCGCTGTTCGAACGCGCCGCCCGCGACGGCGAGGACTGGATCGTGCTCGGCATGCGCGAGACCGCGCTGTTCCGCGAGGACATGGAGGCGCTGCGCGTCCTGCCGCCCCGCGACTACATCGGCGCCGTCGAATCCGTCGGTGAAGTCGTCGAACTGGTCGAGAAACTCGTCGCCTCCGGCGCCGCCTACATCGTCGACGACGCCGAGTACCCCGACGTGTACTTCCGCGCCGACGCCACCGAGCAGTTCGGCTACGAGTCCGGCTACGACCGCGCCACCATGGAACATTTCTTCGCCGAACGCGGCGGCGACCCCGACCGCCCCGGCAAACGTGACCCGCTCGACGCGCTGCTCTGGCGCGCGCAGCGGCCCGGCGAACCGGCCTGGCCGTCCCCGTTCGGCGACGGCCGCCCCGGCTGGCACATCGAATGCGCCGCGATCGCCCTCAACCGGATCGGCAGCGGCTTCGACGTCCAGGGCGGTGGCAGCGACCTGATCTTCCCGCACCACGAGTTCTCCGCCGCCCACGCCGAGGCCGTCACCGGCGAGCGCCGCTTCGCCCGGCACTACGTGCACACCGGGATGATCGGCCTCGACGGCGAGAAGATGTCCAAGTCCCGCGGCAACCTCGTCTTCGTCTCCAAACTCCGCGGCCAGGGCGTCGACCCCGCCGCCATCCGACTGGGTCTGCTCGCCGGGCACTACCGCACCGACCGGGCCTGGACCGACCAGGTCCTCGCCGACGCCCAGGCCCGCCTCGCCCTGTGGCGCGACGCCGCGGCCCTGCCGTCCGCGGCTTCGGTCGACGACACCGTCGCCCGGCTGCGCCAGCACCTCGCCGACGACCTCGACACGCCCAAAGCCCTCGACGCACTGGATGCGTGGGCGAAGTTCGCGGTCGAGCGCGGCGGCGACGACCCCTCGGCGCCCGCCGTATTCGCGGACGCCGTCGACGCCCTGCTCGGCATCCCACTGCGCTGACCGCTGGTGCGTGGTTTCGGTAGTGCCGGCTACCGGAACCACACACGAGGCGGTCACGCCAGCAGCGCGCGAATGTCGTCGGCGGTCAGTGCCGACGAGGATGTCTCGCCGTCGTCGACGACGGAGGAGAACAACTCCGACTTGCGTAGCTGCAGCGCCCGGACCTTCGCTTCGATGGTGTCGCCGGCGATCAGCCGGTACACCATGACGTAGCGGGTCGGTCCGATCCGGTGGGTGCGGTCGATCGTCTGGGCCTCGGCCGCGGGATTCCACTACGGGTCGAGCAGGAAACAGTAGCCCGATTCCACCAGATTCAGACCGAACCCACCGGCCTCGAGGCTGATGTGGAATACCGGCTCCGCCCCGTCCTTGAATGCGTCGAGGACCTTGCCGCGCTGTCGGGTCTTACCGTCGAGGTAGAGCATTCGATGCCGACTGCGACGAGCCGGTCCCGGACCCGGGTGAGGAAGCCGGTGAACTGGCTGAACACCAGTGCGCGGTGCCCGCCGGCGACCACGCCGTCGAGCTGCTCGAACAGTGCATCGACCTCGGCCGATCCGACCTTCGCGTGCGTGTCGTCGACCGGCGCCGCATCGAGGCTCGTCTGCCGCAGCACCGTCGGCGACCGCAGGATGGTGATGCGGTTGCGGTCCAGGTCGTCGACGAGACCGAGGATCATCTGCCGTTCGCGCTGCAACCGCCGGTCGTGGAGGGCGCGATGTTTCGGGGCGAGGTCCACCTCGAGGATCTGCTCCTGCTTGTCTGGCAGATCCACCGCGACCTGTTCCTTGGCGCGGCGCAACATCGACGGCCTGATCCGTTGCCGCAGTTGCGCGAGCAGCTCGAGGCTACTGCCGCTCTCGATGGGTTTGCGGTAGAAGTCCGGGAACTTGGTGGGGCTGGGGAACAGGCCCGCCGCGGTGATCGACAGCAGCGACCACAACTCCATCAGGTTGTTCTCCGCACGCTGGTTCGCCGACCGAGCCATGAAACGTGGCTTCGCGGTCGCGGAGGTGCGGTTGCGGGGGACTGGGTGGACGCGTCGGCATCGCGCCGCGGGCTCAGGAACAGCCCAGCGACATCGCCGTCGGCAGAACATCGCGAGAATATCCGGCGATTCGGCTGGTGTAGGCCGCTTGACCGGCACCCGACATGAGAGGGCGTATCGCCGAGGGCGTATCGCCGAGGGCGTGCTCAGGCACTGGTGTTGTAGGCGGTGCGCGCGGCCCGGACCAGATCCCGCACCGCGCTCGAGGAGGTGTGGTCGAGGTTCAACGGTGGTGCCCACTGCCCGATGACAGCGGGTTCGACCGCGGCCGGCTGCGGGTGTTCGCACCACGACAGTCGCAGGTGGGCGTGCATCCAGGCGGTCAGCCGGGCCTCGTCCTCGCGAACGAGTACGACCCGGTCGGTGCGCTCGGTGCGGTAGCGCTGTTCGTCGAGCAGCAGGCCGGCGAGGGTGCGGCGCAGCGTGGAGCTGCCGCTGCGCCGCAGATGATTGGCGGTGATCCGGCGTCGCAGGTTCGAGGCGATCCCGACGTACAGCAGCCGCAGATTCGTCTCGCCGGGGTGGGTAGGGCCGGGCAGCTGCGGCAGCACCGCCGGGTCTGTCCACCACGCATACAGCCCTGCCGATTTCGGCAGCGCGGTCAGCTCGTCGAGCCGGTGAGGGGCGGTGCCCAGTGCGGTGATCACAGCTGCCGGATCGAGGAAGTCGAAATCGGTCATCGAGGGTGCTCTTTCGTCCGCGCCTCGGCCTTGGTCGACGGATTGTCGAGCAGCACCAGCACCCGCGCGTCGATGCCGCCCTGGTCGGGATCGACATAGGGGACATGTCCATGCGGCAGGTTCATCGACTCGGCGATCCGGTCGGCCAGATCGTTGAGCGGCTTGACATGAGGTTCGCGAATCCGCGCCATCTTCGCGGCGACTGCAGGGTCGGCGTTCCGTCCGTTCGGCATGCGACAGACCATGACACATCGGGCCGACAAGCCTTCGTCCGAACCAACGAATGCGCCCCGCATATCGGCGGCGGCAGGCGACCATCCGGCGAGTTCGACCGCGGCAAACTCGCCGGATGCGTACTCATATCGACGGGTTCCGTTCCGTCGCATTACGTACCGCCGCGCCTGCAATCTCGACATATGATCGATTCCGGCCAGGGGCTCTGCGTCTGGGCCGAACCTTACGGACGCTACCGACGATGTCCCGACCGTGGCGGGGGTCGGCGAGGTTGCCCCAGCCGTCGCTTCGCGGGATTCGGGGGTGGTGAGACTGGTGCATCTTTCCGGGGAGGGGGTGCCACTGGTTCCACCGGCCACCCCGCACCACGGAGCCTGTTACTCGCGGCCCTTGGGCGCCGGTGGATCGGTCCTGCACGACCGGCAGGACGAGTGCACGAGCGTCCCGTGCGGCCCGTACTCGGTTTCGGAAGCCAGTGTGTCCGAGGCGATCACACGCTTGTCGCCGTACCTGCCGGTGAGTGCGGACAGGAGTGCCATTGCGCGCCGACCGGCCAGCTCCTCGGCGTGCCCGTCGACCCTGATCCGACAGCGCGCAGTGCCGCCGATCGGGTGGCGACGAGATCCTCCGAATCCGGCCCGGTGCTCCTCCGAATATCCGCCACAGTCAGGAGTTTCGACTCGGGTATCGGCGGGCCTGCGGTCCGCGCCGCGACGTCAGCGGCAGAATCCGAGGGTAGCGGAACATCGAGAAAAACAGAAAGCTACCTGATCTCACGGACTCGACCACCCCCACAACCCCACAGCCAGGACCCACGCGCGCATCAGGGCAGAGGTGGATCCGCCGACCCCCGCACCGATCAGGGAGCGCCCGCACCCCTACGCGAACTCGAGCGCCCCCTCCACCGCCACCGGTACCCGCCGCGTGCCCGGCGACCCCAGGGCGGCGGCCAGATCGGAGCCGTCGTGCTCGGCGAGCAACCCGCCCTCCGACCACACCAGCAGCGTCGCCCCGACCGTGTGCTCGGCCACCGAATGCGCCAGATCGTAGTGCGCGCACGCCGGCACCCCGGCATAGGTGATCCACAGGTCGTAGCCGGTCATGAACAGATCCAGATCGAACTGCACACTCAACCCCAGCAACTCCGCACGCCCGTTGTCGTCCACCCCGGCGAACGCCTCGTCCAACGCCAGCAACCGCGGCGCCTGCGGATCCGCCGAATCCAGCATCACGTGCGCCGCCGCGAACAACGGCAGATGCAGCGACACCGACTGCTCACCCCCCGACAACGCCGAATGCCGCGCCACCGTCAACCGATCCTCCGTGCCGTCCGCGCCGATCAACCCGAACGAGAACACCCGCCACCGCCGGTAGTCCAACGTCGTCGCCAGGATCTCCGGATACGACCGCTCCGGATGCGCCGCCCGCTCCGCCCGGATCCGCGCCGCGAAATGCGCCCGCACCCGCGCCAGCTCCTCCGGCCCCAGCGCCGACACCTCCCGATCCAGCAGCCGGCACACCGCCCGCGCCTCATCATCGAGATGATCGGCCAGCACCCACCGCACTCCCACCGTCGTCCCCGACGACATGCGCCGCTGCCGCATCTCCGCCCCCATCCGGGCGATCAGCTCCCGCGCGTCCTCGGTGCGCTCGTGGATCTGCTGCGCCAACCCCGCCAACAACGCATCCTCGAGGATGCGCCGCTCCGCGTCGGTCAACAGCAACTCCTGCTCCCGCCGCGCCGCCCCGATCCGCACCGCGAACTCCGCCACCGACGAGAACCCCTGCTCGTCCTGCACCCGCACCACCGTCAACCCCTCCGGCGCATCCCACTGCAGCCGATAGTCCTGACCGGCCGCCGCGAGCTGACCGTCGAACTCCTGCAACGCCGCCGTCAACGCCGACCGAGCCGCCTTGCGGGCCCCGTCCCCGCCCTTGACCGTCGCCGTCGCCGCCGACAACGCCGCGTACAGCGCCCCCACCGCCGCGGGCACCGCAGGCACATCCCCGTCCGCCCGCGCGAGCCGAGCCACCACCTGCTCCGGCGCCGGCCACTCCACTGCCGCCGACAGCCACCGCAGCTCCTCCGAGATCCCCAGCAGCGCCAGCACATCCGGCCGCGCATACGGCGCCAGCTGCGCCGCGTCGGCCCGCGTCTCGGTCAACGCCGACCGCAGCGCCTGCTCCGCCGCGGCATGCGCCGCCTCCGCCTTCCCGAGCTGCTCGACCGCGTCGTCGTGCGCGCGGCGCGCGGCGCGTTGCTCCGCCCGCGCCGCCTCGATCCGTTCGCGGGCCTGCGCGAGCTGCACGTCGATCTGCTGCGCGTCGGCGCCCAACGCCTCACGCAGTGTCGCCAGCCGCTGCTGCTGCTGCCGCAGCGACTCCTCGGCCGTGACCGCCCGTTCGGCGGACGCACCGGCCGCCGCCCGGGTGTCGTCGCGCCGCACCTGCGCCTCCCGCGCCCCCTCGGCCGCCGCGACCCGCTCCCGCCGGGCGCGCAACACCGCCTGGCCCTGCGACTCGAAGAACCGAATCGCCGCCGCCAGCTGCTCGAGCTTGCGGGTCGTGTGCGGCGCCCGGTGCCGGGCCGCCACCGACCGCACCTGCCGCTCCTTCACGGAACATTCGGCGATCACCTGATCGAGGTCCCGGTCTGCCGCGGCCGCAGCCTCCCCGGCGGTGCGCAGCGCCCCCGCGCACTCACTGACCTTCCGCAACGCCGCGAGTACCGCGCCGGTGCGCGGCACCGCCGACGCGGCCCGATCCAGCCGCGCCAGCCGTTCGCCGACCGCCACCCGCGCCGACTCCGCGTCCGCCATCCGCGCCCGCCCCGCGGCGATCTCCGCCTCGAGCTCGGACGATCGCAGGTGCCGGCGACGGGCCCGCGCGGTCGCCCCGATGTACTCGGCCTGCGCCTTCGTGTGCCGACCCAGCTGCACCCCCTGCCGGTAGCCACCGCGCTCGTCGACGCCCGGGCCGGTCTCGTCCGTCACCGCATCCGGCACCGCGACGGACGCCAGCACCTCCCGCACCCGCTCGGCCGGCACCCCGGTGTCCGGTTCCACGACCAGCACGTCGGCCAGCGTCCGGCCCGCGGGCCGCTGCGCCGGCGGCGCCGGCACCAGCACCGCGGCCCCCGCGGGCGCGTCCTCCGCTCCGCCGCACACCCAGCCCGTCAACAGGTTCGCCGCCTCCAGCGCAGCCTCGAGCCCCGCGGCCGCCTCGGCGCTGACCGCGTCCGCGAACCGCACCAGACGCCACAGCGGCGCTCCCGGCGTGCCGGTAGGTGTGGTCGACGCGGGGAACGCCGGGGGAGCGTCGTCGCGCTCGGACTCGATCATGTCCCGTTCGGCCTGCAGCAGCGCGATCCGCTCCTGCTCGTCTGTGATTTCCGCGTCCAGGCCGCGGCGGCGGAACCGCAACTCCTCGACCATCGGCGCCGTGCGCTCGGCCAGCACCGCCGCCGGTGTCGCCGCCTCGTCGTCACCGGCCGCCGCGATCGCCGCCCCCAGCGCCTCGAACAGCTCCTCCGGCCCGTCGACTGCCGACCACGCGTCCCGATGGCCGGTCCACCACTCACGCAACAGGTTCGACGCCTCCGCGCGGGCCGACTCCACCGCCGCGTCCGCCGCGTCCACCGCCACCCGGGCCGACTCGAGCTGCGCGCGGGCGCGCTCGGCCGCCGCCTCCGCCCGCACCCGCGCCGCCGACGCCCCTTCGGCGGCCGCCACCGCGGTCCGCACCGCTCGCACATCCGCGGCCCGTTCCTCCGCGCACGCGGCGACCCTCGTTGCGATCTGTTCACCGCGGGTGTCCTCGGCCGGCACCGTCCACTCGATGCCCGCATCGCGCGCCGCCGCGGCGAGCGCGTCCTCGGCGCGGTGCGCGGCGGCCGCCGCGTCCACGGCCGCCTCCGCTGCCCGTCGCGCTTCCTCCTCGCGTTGTGCCAGCTCCACCTGCGCGCGCTGCGCCTGCTCTGCCTGCCCGGCCGTGGTGCGCTCGAGATCCGCCACCACCTGCGCCAGATCGTCGAGCTGCTGCTTGCCCTCGTACGCGCTCGACCGCTGCAGCGCCTCGAGCGTCGCGCGGGTCTGCTCGAGGTCCCGCTCGGCGACCTCGAGCCGCTCGAGGGTCAGCGCCCGCTCCGCACCGGCCCGATCGAACGCCGCCACCGACGCCGTCCACTCCGAGGTGCCGGCGTCGACCGCCGCCAGCCGGGCCCCGAGCCGGTCGACGTCGGCGCGAGCCTGCTGACCCAGGTAGGTCGTATACACCCCGACGAACCGCTGCGCCGCGTCGTCTGCCGCCGCCAACGATTCCAGCGTGCGGGACACCTCCTCCATGTCGGCGAACGACCGCGCCGCCTCGAGCACCAGCTGCTCGTCGAGCGGCCGCAGCCCGTCGGTCAGCGCCTGCGACAGCCCCTTCGGATCCAGATTCTTGGCCAGCTGCGGCCGGCGCAGCGTCAGGATCAGGTTGATCAGCTGCTCGTAACGCTCGATCCCGAGCCCGAACAACCGCGCGTCGATCGCCGCCCGGTAGTCCACCGGCCGGTCCGTGACCGCATCGGCACCGACCTCCTCGATCAGCTGCCGCCGCGTCAGCGGACGATCGACCTCGTCCAGCAGCGAGAAGTCCACACCGACCCGGCCGTCGACGACGAAGTACCACCGCGTGACCTTGTCGTTGCCGCGCGCTGCGCGCATCCCGACCCCCACGGTCACCGCTTCCGGATCGTCCCGGCGCCCGCGGCAGAACTCCATCCACACATACGAATACGCACTGTCCTGCCCCTGATACAGCAGGTTGGACCGCATCGTGCGCTCCTCGCCGGCGAACGGGTTCAGCCGTCGCGGCTCGATGCGTCCGTCGAAGACGAACGGGAACAGGACCTCGAGCGCCTTGGTCTTGCCCGACCCGTTGGGCCCCCGCAGCACGAGCCGACCATCCGCGAACGAGAACTCCTGATCCCGGTAGTCCCACAGGTTGATGATCCCGGCACGTGTGGGCCGGAAACGGGCACTGCTCACGACATCTCCGCTTCGTTCGAATCCTCGCCGGCCAGTGCGAGACGCGGGTCGCGTTCACGCACCGTCACCACCACGCCCCGGAACCGGGCCAGCGCCGGCAACGCCAGCACCCCGCCGGGCACCCGGGCCACCAGCCGTTGCCGCTCCAACACCGTCAGCGCCGCCTCGAGCAGGCCGGCCGGATCGGCCTGCCATTGCGCGGCGAAGGTACGGCCGAACTCGTCGGCCAGCTTCGCCGCCGTCTCCGCCAGCCAACTGTCCTCGACCAGCGGATGCGTCGGCGCCGGCTGCGGCACCGGCGGCGCCTCCGCCGGAGCCGCGTCACCTGCCAGGGACGCGAACACCCCGGCCGCCGGGATCGCGGCGTCCAATCCCGCCTCGAGCTCCGCCTCCGGGTCCGCCGGCCTCGGCCACCGCACCGGTTCCGACCCCGGCTCCGACACCCGCGCGCAGATCTCCCCGGCCAGCAACAACGCCACCTGCGGAACCGTCCCCACCCCCGGAAAACGCAGATCCGACATCCGCCCCGACGAGTCCACCAGCGCGACGCCCTCCGCGCGGCGCTCGGCCACCAGCCCCGTCAACAGCTCGATCCCCGCGGTCGTGCGCGGCAGCGCCAGCTGCAGCCGCTCCTCGTCGTCGAGTTCCTCGGCATACACCACCGGCCGCTGCACCAGCGCCCGGCGCACCCGCCGCGCCACCTCCGCGGTGCCCACGCTCCGGCCGCCGTCGGGGCGGTCACCGGCGGTCAGCAGGCCCCGCACCGAGTGCAGGTGCTGCAGCGCGCGCGGCGGCCGGAACAGCGCCGCCACCACGGGCCGGTCGATGTCGTAGAGGGCCTCACCCCGGTCCGGGTCCGACACCCACCCGCCGGCGTCGCCGTCCGCCAGCGCGATCGCCCCTCGCGCCGCCAGCCACGCCACCGCGTCGACGAACGCGTCCCGGTCCGTCGCCCGCTCGGGAGCCAGTTCGACCCCGGGCACCTGCCCGGCCTCGGACGCGACCTGCTCGGCCAGCTCCGACAGGGTGATCTGCCCCCCTGCGCGTCCCAGCGCCGCCAGCGCCAGCGCCAGATATGCGTACCGGCGACGGTCGAAGGGCCGGTCGGTCACCGAGCGCGCGCCGCCCCCTGGATCGAGCCGGTCGGCGACGGTGAACAACCGTGCGGTCGTCTCGGTCACCTCGAGCCGGTACCCGAACAACTCGAGCAGGTCCTCGCGCAGCTCCGTCGCCCACCGGCGCAGCAGCGGCAGCGCGGCCCGGTCGGGGTACCGGGTGGTCACCAGGTGGTGCGACAGGATCAGCCGCGCCGCCCGCTGATAGGAATCCCGGTCGAGCGGCGAGATCCGCCGGGCTCTCACTGCACGCTCACCCGCAACCCGTCCAGATGCAGCCGGCCCCGCGCCGTCCGGACCACGGTGCCCTCCGGGGCCGGGCTCAGCGTCAGCCGCACTCCGTTCTGGGTGCCCGTCGCACCCGGCACGGTGCCGCTGACCGGAACCCGCGCCGACAGCGCCGCGTCGAGCAGACCCAACAGCACCTCGGTCTCCGGCTCGGACAATTCCCGCTCGTCCACGCCGCCCGCCGCGAGGGAGCGTGCCGCCTCGGCGCGCGCCCGCTGCGTCGCCAACTGCCGCTCTCGCAACCGCCGGATCCCGGATTCGTTGCGCTGCACCCGCGCCGGTGCTCCCGCCGACGGGGTACGTCCGGTCTCGGCCAGCGTCCGGGCGATCGGCACGGGCGGCGCGTCCCACCACGACGTCGTCACCGGGACCGTCTCCGGGTCGGGATGCACGACGGAGAAGTGCCGCGGGCGGCCCAGGTCGAACACCGCGTCGAACAGCGCGTGCGCCGACTGCTCGTCCGGCGCGGCCGCGAACCAGCCGGCCAGGTGCCGCAGTTGCGACTCCCGGCTCACCCCGCCACGGCGGGTCTCCGTCAATCGCCGCAGCAGTGCCAGCACCGCGGCGATCGCGCTCATCGTGCCCTCCCGTAGCCGCTCCGACTCGCTCGGCACGTCGGCGGCGCCGACGAACCACCGTTCGAGGCCGCGCCACCGGGCCCGCCAGTCCGCGTGCCGCTCGGGCACGGGCATCAGCACCCGCTCGTCGTGCGCGGCGGCGAACCCCAGCATGCGGTCGATCCCGGTCTCCCGCACCCGCGTCAGCGCCGCCGCGAGTTTGGGTCCGTAGCGGGCCAGGTCGGTGCTGAACTCCCGCATGTGGGCCAGCACCGCATCCTTGTGCGCCAGGAACGATTGGGGTGTGACCTCGGTGGTGCGCACCAGGTCGCCGAGCATCAGGTAGAACCCGGCGGCCCGCTCGGCCATGTCCGACAACGTCGTGTCCAGTCGCGACAGTTTGCGGTGGACGAGCTCGCCGTCCCCGGCGTCGTTCGCCGCCGCCAGCTCGGTCAGGTCGGCCAGCAGATCCGCCAGCGCGAGACGTGACAGCGACGCGTCCTCGCCGCGCGCGCTCAGCACCTCCTCCACGGCGCGGAAGGCGTGGTAGCCGGCGCGGCCGAACTGATACACGTAGTGCCGGTTGCGGTACTCGGCCAGCGACGCCGCCCGGGTGCCGTCGTAGCTGCGTTCGAGCACCCCCCAGGCGTGCAGCTGCTCGAGTAGGGGCGCCACGTCCTGGGCGGACAGTGCCGCCGCCGGATCCGTCGAGCCGGTCCGCTCGAGTATCGTCCCGACCTCGGCGGCGTGCAGCAGCACGACGTAGTTGGCCCGAGCGATATCGAAAGCCCGCAGTACCCAGAAGTATTCGGCCCGCTTCTCGGCCGTGGCGAACGAGAACAACCGGAGCCGGTCGTCGGCCACTCCGGACCCCGGTTCGGTGTGCCCGACGGGCGGCTGCGTTTCGTTCACCGTGACAGGGTAGGCGGGGACGGCTGCCGGGCTGCGCAACCCCCGGTGCCGTGCCTGCCACACCGGCGGCGGGGGAGGGGAGACCGGCCGACGACAGTCGCCGGTGACCGTGGTCGGCCGGAGGGAGCAGGCGGCCGGATGCAGACGGATGCTGCCTGTCGGCGCCGGGTCCCGCAGGATTTTTCTGGGACCGTTCAGAATTTCGACGGTTGTTGCCGGACTACCGGGTCAGCGCTTGTCGTCCGGCGTCCGGGGCGGGTCCTCGCCCTGGCGGCCGGTCCCAGCCGCGCGTGCCGCGTCCAGCTCGGTGCGCAGGCGATCGCGCTCGCTGCGGAGCGGGGCGACCTCGGCACGGAGCTCGGCGACCTCGGCGCGGAGCTGGGTGATCTCGGCGCGCAACTCGTCGCCGCGGTCCCGGGCCGCGGATTCGGCGGCCTGGGCTGCCGCCGCGGTGACGCGCGCCTGTTCCAGCGCGCCGCGCAGGTCCTCCACCCGGGTGCGCTCGGTGGTGAGTTCGGCGTCGAGTCGGGCCAGCGCCGCGGCGGCGGCCGCTGCCTCCTTCTCGGCAGCGGCTCGGGTGCGGGTCAGATCCTCGCGTAGGGTCTCGAGTTCCGGTTCGAGCCGGGCGAGCTGTTGTTGCCGT
The DNA here is from genome assembly GCF_057367935.1 of Rhodococcus sp. NS-SX18. Taxonomy (NCBI): domain Bacteria; kingdom Bacillati; phylum Actinomycetota; class Actinomycetes; order Mycobacteriales; family Nocardiaceae; genus Rhodococcus; species Rhodococcus sp. NS-SX18. Next base: position 2,668,920 of record NZ_CM170633.1, read on the forward strand.
TCGGCGAGGGTGGAGCGGTAGCCGGCGACCTCCTCCGCGTGTGCCTTGTCGGTGGCGTCGATCCGTTCCTGCCAGCTGCGCAGGGTGTCGGCATGCTCCTCGGCGGCATGTGTCAGCTCGGTCCGGTGCGCAGTTTCGAGTTCCGCGACCTGGGTCTCGTGCGCCGCGCGGGCGTCCGCGAGTTCCCGGTCGACGGCCTCGACGGCTGCCTCCGCGTTGTCCCGGTCCTCGGTGGCCTGGGCGAGTTGCTCCCGTAGACGGGCGATGCGAGCGTCCGCGTCGGCCTTCACCTTGGCCAGCTCGGTGCTCGCGCGGTTCATCTGCGCTTCCAGGGCGTCCGCGTCGGTGAGCTTGTCGACCGCGGCCGTGATCTGCGCCGCGACCGCGCCGTACTGCTCGAGTGATGTCGCCGCGAGCGTGCGCAGCGCGGAGACCGCCGAGGTGAGGTTCGCGGCGGCCTCGGCCGGGCCCGGGGGAGTGCTCAGCTCCGCGAGCGTCGCCGCCTCCTTCTTCTGCCGTTCCCGTTCCCGATAGGCACGCACCCGATCGGCGGCCGACGCGTACTTGCGCGGCCTGCCGGGTCGTGGGCGCTCGTCGGGCGCGGATTCGCCGGTATTCGACTCGTTCATCGGTCCTCGTCTCGGTGGGGTCGGTGCGTTGCTGTGAGCAGAGCTTCGGGGGAAGCACCCGAAGCCGGTAGCTCAGAATCGGTGACGAACGGAAACAAAGAGTTATCCGAACTCAACTCGTGCCTACTCCCGCGACGCTCAGGACACACCCCGAACACTTCCGACGGGGGCATCCGGCGATACGCGACACCCTTCGAACGTTACTAGAAATGAAACAAAATACGAAACGTATTGTTATTAAATTAAAGGGCAGTTAGTCGGTCCAGGTGAACTGACCAGATGCCGGGGAGATACGGGAATCGTTACCGAGGCAACGCCTGAGCGGGTTGTTGGAGACGCATATATGCGCATGTATCAATGTCCGAGGGTTGATCGTCATAATTCCCGCTTATAGTGAGTCAGGCGCCCGCGGGTGGGCGAAAAGTGGGAGATGCCGTGCCGGGGTTCGGCGGCGGTCCTCGAGTACCCCGGGGGCGGGGCGCGCGGGGGTGACTCGCTACGAATCACACTGGTGCGAAACAAGTTTCGTGGACATTCGGGCGCGAAAGTGCGCTCGTTCGCCCTGCTTGCCGAACAGGCTGAGGAACTCGACCGGTTCGGCAACGGCGGCGCCGAACCAGTGCGGCACGCGAGTGTCGAACTCGGCCGCCTCCCGGGCGAGAGAACCAGGTCGTGCTCACCCAGGACGAGCCGTAGCCGCCCGTTGAGGACGTAGATCCACTCGTACCCCTCGTGGGTCCGGGGTCGTGGCGGTGGAGACAATCGACGACCACCTCGCGGGGGTACGGCTGCGTGGGGATCGGACGATCGCCCGGGAGGCACTGGTGGTGGCGCCGCGGATGGTGGTGCGCGCCGAGTTCCTCGCGCCGCTCGGAGTGCGGCCGACGGAGCATCCCGCCGGGGTGGGACAGCACATTCCGGCGGACACGACCGGTCGCACCGACGTCCCCGGCGTCTGGGTTGCCGGCAACGTCACCGATCCCGCCGCCCAGGTGGGTGCGGCCGCGGCGGCAGGCGCGGCCGTCGCCGCCCGGATCAACGCGGACCTGGTCGCCGAGGAGACACGGCAGGCGGTCGACGCCTGGCGTGCCCGAGTCCCGGGCCCGTCGCACACGCCCGTGCGCTGACCGGCGGGCACAGCCGATGCCCCGGTCCGAGCGACCCACGCCGCGCCGGACAGGACGCGCCGGCCGGTGGCACCGACGCGAGGTGCGCGGTCGACGCGTATCCTCCGTTCGCGAAGGGTCGGGCATGAGGAGTGGTGTCACCGTGACGAATCAGTTGCCGGGCAACGATTCCCCCGAGGCGCCACTGCCTGCGCCGGTGCTTCCCCCCGGTGTGGAGGAGGCGATGCGCCGCCTCCGCGCCAAGGCCGCCTCGGAGAACACCCGCGCCGCCGTGACCAGCGACTGGAGCAAGTTCGCCCGGTGGTGCGACTCCGTCGGTCACGTTCCGCTCCCGGCGGCGCCCGACCTCGTGGGCTGGTACCTGACCGAGAAGTCGAGCGAACTGCGACCCGACGGACGTTGGGCGTACGCCCCGTCGACCCTCGCGCGATGGGTCGCGACGATCAACAAGATGCACGCCTTGGCGGGGCTGCCGAGGCCGGGACATCACGAGGCGGTGCGGGACGTGGTGCGGGGCATCCGGCGGACCCGTGCGGCGCCGCCAGCCCGCCGCACACCCTTGCTCACCGACGACATCCGGGCGATCGTCGGAGCGATGCGCGCCGCCGCCACCGAGTGGCCGGATCGGGTAGCCGAGCGCCGCGACTCCGCCCTGCTGCTGCTGGGGCTCGCCGGTGCGATGCGTCGGTCGGAGCTGTCCGCACTCACCACGTCCGATGTCGTCGCCCATCGGTCCGACGGGTTGTACGTGACGATTCGTCGTTCGAAGGCGGATCGGGACGCGAACGGACGGACCGTCACGCTCCCGTACGGGCGGGATCCGCAGACCTGCCCAGTGTGCGCCTACCGGCGTTGGCGCGAGGTACTCGACGTGTGGGACGCGGTCGGTGGGGTGGCGGTGCGGGAACTGGTGAGCGAAGAGTGTGCCGTCGGCGACGAGCACTGCTGCCGCGGTGTGGCGCCGGGGACGGGGAGTGGGGAACGGCCTCTGTTCCGCACGATCCACCGCACTGGCACCGTCGGCAGCGGCGCCCTGAGCGGGCAGTCGGTGCACTCGATGATCCAGCGTCGGGCGCGGCAGGCGGGGTTCGCGGCCGAGGTGGTCGCCACCCTGGGCGGACACAGCCTGCGCGCCGGGTTCGTCACTCAGGCCGTCCGCAACGGGGCCACGACCCAGACGATCATGACGCAGACGGGGCATGCCGACGAGCGGATGGTGGCGCTCTACAGCCGTCAGCACGCCGGGCTCGTCGGCAACGCCGTCACCGTGCTCGGCCTCTGACCCCGTTCAGGTGCGCCCGACGGGCCGGCGCCACGCGCTCGGGTCGGCGGTGAGCGCCGCGAGCAGGTGTTCGGCGGCGTTCGGATTGCGGAACGGGCCGGCCAGCAGGTCCGCATACACCTGGGACGGTGCCGCGAAGCGCAGTCCGTCGCGCCGCTGCATCCGCTCGAACACCACCGACGACCACGGCGTGGCCACCACGACGTCGGCGCCGCGGTCGATCGGGCGCAGACCCAGGGCCTGGGCGAACGTGTCCGGGTCGTCGGCGTACACCTCGAGGACCTCGGCGCCCGCGTAGTCGGTGGCCCCGAGGCCGGTGATCGCATAGCTCAGATCGAGCGGTTCGGAAAGGTCGGCCCGTACCGTGCCGATGCCGTCAGGTGCGGCGAATCCCCTTGTGACGCAGGGTTTACGGTCCGCAGCCCACGCGCGCAGCATCTTCTCCCAGTGCACCATCGTGATCGGACCGCGCGGAATGCGGCGGATCAGTTCCCGCTCCCCGAGGACCTCGACGACACGGTAGGTGGCGCCGGTGGAGGCACCGGAGAGCCGGATCAGCTCCGGTACGGACATCTCCCCGGTGAAGTCCGCGAGCGCCCGCACCACGCGTTCGGACGGTTCACCGGTGAGCACGCCCGACGGCCGGCCGGGCCCGCGCCACGGGTCGGCGTCGGCGCCGCGGTTGCGCACCCACATCGCCGGCCGGGACGCGACGAGCGTGAGATTCCCGGTCGCGTCGGAGTACGAGATGCCGTGCTGATCGAGCTGGCGGCGCACCGGATCGGAGAGGTAGTGGGCGCACACGAATCCGCGGTCGGACTCGGACAGTTCCGCGGCGATGCGCGCGACGTCTCCGCTGAGCACGCCGCGGGACGCAATGACCGCGTACGACACCGACTCGCCGTCGGGCGCGGTCACGAGGATGCGATCGGGGGCCGCGGGGGAGCGGGGGCGGTCGGAGGTGACCGTCCAGCCCAGGGGCAGGCATGCCTCGAGCACGGCGATGGCGCGCCGGTAGATGTCGATGGGCCGCTCCGGGCGGGGGCCCGTCGCGCTGTCGGCCGGTTCTGCGAGCGGTGCGGACGCTGTCATATCCCCACGATAGATAATCGGTACGACACGGAAGCTAGACAATTTACGAATACTTCCCCTGCCGACCCCGCAACATCAGGGGAGCGGAGCGCGCTGTGACCAGGCGAGGGGTCGGAGCCACCGTCTCGTCGAGAGCGTGATTCGGTGTCGCCGGCACCATTCGAAGTGCCCTCGAAGACGTCCAGGGAGGAGGTCGAGGCGAAGGCCAGTGAACGCCCACCTGGAAGCCCACGATAAATTCCGTGCAATACGGAACTAGATAAAAAACCGAAAATTACCCCAACCGAAACCGACACCAGAGCAAAACGCAACGAGCAGCGAGCCGTCCGCCGGACCCGGAGGCTACAGTCCGGAGGTGCCTGCGCCACGTCCGAAGCGCCCGTCTCGCCGGGCTCTGCTGATGTCGCTGGTAGCGGCAGCAATCGCTGTGTACGCCGGTGTACTCGTCCTGTTCGGGGTGAGCACGCACGAACGGCGCGAGTGGCGGCCCGTGGAGGTGGCTGCCGACTCGGTGCTCGTGGTGGTGACGATGAAGTCGCTGCAGCCGACGGTCGACCGGGTCCACGCCGAGGTCACCATCTATCCGGGTGAGTCGTTCCTCGACGCGAACGGGGCCACGCTCGCCGCACCGTTGAGTGTGCTGCTCGTGCCGGCCGTCTCGCAGTCGGAGTTGTTCTTCCCGGCTCACACCGTGCCTGTCGGCTACCCGGTGGAACTGCTGGCGCGGGGGCAGGCGATCCGCTGGCCGTTCGACGTCTTCGACGTCACGCCGGTCGTCGTGGAGGTCGACGTGGGGGAGGGAGCCCAGCGGGAGCCGGTGCCGTCGGATGTGCTGATCGACGGCCGCATCGACGGGTGGTCGATCGACCGTAGAGCTGTCGTGGCGGCCCCGGAGCTCGGTTTCCCCGACGGGGTGGACGGCACCGAGGTGGTGTTCGTGCGTACCGGGGGCACTCTGGTGTACGCGGCGATCCTGCTGCTGATGATGGTCGTCCTCGCGGTACTCGCCGCGTTCGTCGCGGTGCAGACGTTCCGGCGGCGCCGCGCAGTCGAAACCGACATGCTCGCCTGGATGGCGGCCATGTTGTTCGCCGTGGTTCCGCTGCGGGGCATCCTGCCGGGTTCGCCGCCGATCGGGTCGTGGGTCGACGTGACGGTGACCATCTGGGTGGTCACCACCCTCGTCGCCGCGCTGACGCTGTACGTGTACTGCTGGTGGCGTGACAGCCACCCGTCGCTCACCCGACGGTGACGACGATCCGGCCGTCGCGCACGTGCGCCGCGTAGGTGTGGACGGGGTCGATGCCGGGCGTGGTGCATCGGCCGGTGTCGAACCTGAACGCGTACTGGTGCAGGGGGCATACGACGAGGTCGTGGTCGATCTGGCCGTCGGCGAGTGGTCCGCGCCGGTGTGGGCACACCGCGTCCAGTGCCCGGACGGTGCCGTCGCCGAGCAGGAACACAGCGATCTGCCGTCCTCCCACGGTGTAGGTACGGCCTTCGCCCGGTGTCAGATCGGTCAGCGTGCCCACCTCGTACTCCCGCGCGGTGGTCCGGTTCTCGGTGGTGGTCATCGGACCGGCACCTGCGGCAGCGGGAGCAGCGGCAGCGCGGGACGGAACTGCGCCGGCGACTTCTGGGCCGTCCGTTCGAGCCAGGGGTCCCGGTATGCCGCGACGGCGGCGCCGATGCGTTCGTCGAGTCCGGTCACGATGTCCTCCTCGTCGCGGACCAGCAGCGCCTGGAGCCGGTCGATGCCGATGCGGGGCACGAAGTCGTAGGTCCGCTCGAGCCATCCGGCGTTCTCGCGGTAGTACTGAATGAACCGGCCGGCCAGGGCGAGGACGTCGTCACCGGACACGGGGCCGGCGAGCAGGTCACCCTTGCGGATGTGGGCGCCGGCGGCGCCGCCGACGTAGATCTCCCAGCGGCCGTCGCCGACCGCGACGACACCGAAGTCCTTGCACAGTGCTTCCGAGCAGTTGCGGGGGCATCCGGCCACGGCGAGTTTCAGTTTGGCGGGAGTCTCGAGTCCCTGGAAGCGTTCCTCGAGGGCGATGCCGAGTGCGGTCGAGTCGCCGAGGCCGAAGCGGCAGAAGTCGCTGCCGACACAGGTCTTGACGGTGCGGAAGCTCTTTCCGTAGGCGTATCCGGAGGGCATGTCCAGGTCGGCCCACACCTTGGGCAGGTCCTCCTTGCGGATGCCGAGCAGGTCGATGCGCTGGCCGCCGGTAACCTTGACCATCGGCACGTCGTACTTGTCGGCGACGTCGGCGATGCGCCGCAGCTGGGCGGGTGTGGTAACCCCGCCCTTCATCTGCGGCACCACGGAGAAGGTGCCGTCGCGCTGGATGTTGGCGTGGACGCGGTCGTTGATGAACAGCGCACCCCGTTCGTCGACCCAGTCCGGACCCCACACGGTGCGCAGCAGAGACGCGAGCGGCATCTTGGCGGTGGCCTCCTCGCGGCCGCCGGGGGCGAGTTCGGCGAAGACCTGGGAGACCGCACGCAGCTCGCGGCGACGGATCTCGGCGATCAGGTCCGGTTTGGTGAGCGGGATGCACGGCACGTACCAGTTCGCGGCGGGGTCCTCGGCGAGGGCGCCGCCGGCGGCGCAGGCGACGATGTCGGCGACCAGGCTCTTGCACGAGCCGCAGCCCTTCCCGGCCCGGGTGCCGGCGCACACCTGCGCGAGGGTGCCGGCGCCGGCGCGGACGCAGGCGACGATGTCGCCCTTGCTGACGCCGTTGCAGTTGCACACCGGGGTTTCGTCCGGCAGGTCGGCGGCGACGTCGGCGCCCTGCGGGTCGCCGAGGTCGAACAGCAGCGCCGCGCGGTCGGCGGGGATCTCGATCCTGCCGTCGAAAGCCTGGGTGAGGGTGGTGGCTCTGCTCACGTCGCCGAGCAGCATGGCGCCGACGAGCCGGTCGTCGCGCACGACGATGCTCTTGTAGACGCCGCTGCGCGGATCGAAGAACTGGACGAACTCGTCGTCTTCGTGTTCGGGTCCCTTGATGCCCATCGCGACGACGTCGATGCCGGCGACCTTGAGGGCGGTGCCGGTGCGCGAGCCCTCGTACGCGGCGTGGGGATTCGTTCCGGTGAGATGTTCGGCGAGGACGACGGCCTGTTCCCAGACGGGTGCGACGAGGCCGTACACCTCGCCGCGGTGCTGGGCGCATTCGCCGACGGCGTAGATGCTCGATTCTTCTTCGCAGCGCAGCTGGTCGTCGACGACGATGCCGCGTTCGACGACGAGGCCGCCGGCGCGGGCGAATTCGGTGTTGGGGCGGATGCCGGCGGTGACCACGACCATGTCGGTGTCGAGGACGGTGCCGTCGGCGAAGTGCACGGCGGTCACGGCGCCGCGGTCGTCGCGCAGGACGGCGGTGGTGCGGGTGCCGGTGTGCACGGCGATGCCGAGCCGTTCGATTTCGGTGCGCAGTACCCGTCCGCCGCGCTCGTCGAGTTGCTGGTTCATCAGGTGGGTGGGCGAGTGCACCACGGTGACGGTCAAGCCCTGGGTGCGCAGCCCGTAGGCGGCTTCGAGACCGAGCAGGCCGCCGCCGACGACCACGGCCCGGACGTCGTCGTGGGCGTCGGCCATCTGCAGCATGCCGTTGGTGTCGGAGAGGGTGCGGAAGCCGAAGACGCCGCGGCCGAGCCGTCCGTCCGGTTCGCGCAGCCCGTCCATGTTGGGGAAGAAGGTGTTCGATCCGGTCGCGACGACGAGCAGGTCGTAGGGGACCTGCCGGCCGGACTCGCACGTGACGGTCTTGCCGAAGCGGTCGAGACGGGTGGCGCGGTCGCCGGCGTACAGGGTCACGCCGTTCGCGCGGTACCAGCTCATGGGATTGAGGACGAGGTCGTCGTCGACGTCGGCCTGGCCGGCCAGCACGTGGGAGAGCATGATCCGGTTGTAGTTGCCGTACGGCTCGTCACCGATCATGGTGATGTCGAACTGGTCCCGGCCGCCGCGCGCGAGGATCTCCTCGACGGTACGGGCGCCGGCCATGCCGTTGCCGACGACGAGCAGGCGCCGGCGCGGGCCGTGGTGGTGCGACGCGGTTGGGGTCATGCGTCCAGGGTTGCCGGGGGCGGTGACGGCTCGGCGGCACCGGGGTTACGCAGCGGTCAGGAAGTGCTCACTGCCGCTGGGGTGAGGATGTCAGCGGGAGGGGGAGTCGCGGCGCGGCATCGCCAGCGGGGCGACGACGGCGAGCACGAGGGCGGGCACGACGAAGCTCGCGACCGGGGCTGCAGCGTAGAGGGGGGTCAGTGCCAGCGGGGCGACGGCGCCGCCGGAGAACCGGAACGCCTGCACCACCGAGACGGCGCCGCCGCGGTTGCGGCCCGAGGAGCCGAGGACGGCGGCGTTGACCCCGACGAGCACGCACTGGGAGGCGATCCCGGCGACGAACCAGGCGGCCGCGACCAGCCACAGCAGTCCGGCGGTGCCGACGACGACGACGAGACCGGCGCCGGCGAGGGCGCCGAGCAGCACGGTGCGGGCGGCGCCGATGCGGTCGATGAGGGTGCCGACGCGGCGGGCGGTGAGGATGCCGGCGACGCCGAAGCCGGTCAGGAGCAGCCCTCGTTGCGTGGGGGTCAGGCCGAAGACGTCCTCGGCGCGGAAGGCGAGCAGGAAGTTCAATCCGCCGAGGGCTCCCCAACCGAGCAGGGCGACGACCCCGATGCGCACCACGTCGGGGCGCAGCGCGTCGCGCAGCCGTGGCGGTGCCTCCCCGGTGGGCGCGGTCAGCTGCCCGGGCAGGCCGATCACGGCGAGGACGGCGGCGGCCGCGGCGATCACGACGAACGCCCACCGCCAGTCGACCTCGGCGGCCAGCCCCCCGACGAGCGGGGCCGAGGTCTGTCCGGCAGCCTGCATCGCCCCGAACAGGCCCAGGGCGCGGCCCAGTCGTGCCCGCGGGACGAGCGCGGCGAGCGCGGCGAGCAGCAGCGGGGTGGTGAAGGCGTTGGCGACGCCCTGCAGGGCCCGGGATGCGAGCAGCAGGCCGAGGGTGGGGGCGAGCGCGGACGCCAGCGACGCGACGGCGTAGACGATGTACGCGGTGCGGACGGTGCGGACCCGTCCCCACCGGGCCCCGAGGGTGCCGGAGACGAGCATGGTCAACGCGAACGGCCCGAGATAGGCGGTGAGGGTGCTCGCGGCCGCGCCGGCGCTCACGCCGGTGGAGGCGCCGATCTCCGGCAGCATCGACGCCACGACACCGCCGCCGAAGGGGCCGAGGAATCCTCCGGCGTAGAGGGCGGCACGCGGCAGCGAGGCGCGTGCCGCCCTCACTGGGTGAAGCCGCCCGGGCCTCGCCGCCGCAGGTAGCGTTCGAACTCGGCGGCGAGGGCGTCGCCGTCGATCTTGGCGATGACCTCGGAGATGTCCGATTCGGCGTCGCCGCGTTCCTCGAGGGCGCGAACGTATTCGGCGATCTCCTCGTCGTCCTCGGTCATCGCGGTGACGGTCTGTTCCCATTCCTCGGCGAGGACCGGCAGTTCGCCGAGCGGGACCTCGAGGTCGAGGACGTCTTCGACGCGGCGCAGCAGCGCGACGGTGGCCTTGGGGTTGGGGGGTTGCGAGACGTAGTGGGGGACGGCGGCCCAGAACGACACGGCGGGCACGCCGGCGCGGACACACGCGTCCTGCAGGACCCCGGCGATGCCGGTGGGCCCTTCGTACCGCGAGCCTTCCAGGTTGAATCGTTTGGCGGCGTCGGTGCTGTAGGCGGTGCCGGTGACGGGGACGGGCCGGGTGTGGGGGGTGTCGGCGAGCAGGGCGCCGAGGATGACGACGGTGTGCACGCCGATCTCGTCGGCGAGTTCGATGATGGCGTCGCAGAAGCTGCGCCAGCGCATGTTGGGTTCGATGCCGCGCAGCAGCACGACGTCGCGCTCGCTGCCGGGGGGTGAGCACACCGACAGGCGGGTGGCGGGCCATTCGATCTCGCGGGTGACGCCGTCGACGAGCCGCACCATGGGACGGTTGACCTGGTAGTCGTAGTAGTCCTCGGAGTCCAGTTCGGCGAACGGTTCGGCGTCCCAGATGAGCTCGAGGTGTTCGACGGCGCCGCTGGCCGCGTCACCGGCGTCGTTCCACCCTTCGAAGGCGGCGACCAGCACCGGGTCACGCAGGGTCGGCACGTCCGGTTCCGGGGTCTCGGCGAACTCGCTTGCACTCACCTGTCCAGCCTACGGCGAGAGCCGGACGGGCCGCCCACTAGTCTGGAGCGCATGTCCACCCCATTGCACTCTGCCTTGCTCGATGCGCTCTCGCAGCGCGTTGTCGTGGGAGACGGGGCGATGGGCACGATGTTGCAGGCCGCGGATCTGAGTCTGGACGACTTCCGCGGCCTCGAGGGGTGCAACGAGATTCTCAACGACTCCCGGCCCGACGTCATCCGGGGGATCCACCGGGCGTACTTCGAGGCCGGAGCGGATGCCGTTTCCACCAACACCTTCGGTTGCAACCTGCCCAACCTCGCCGACTACGACATCGCCGATCGCATCCGGGACCTGTCCGAACGCGGCGCCCGCCTGGCCCGGGAGGTGGCCGACGAGATGGGTCCCGGCCCGGACGGTACGGGACGGTTCGTGCTGGGCTCGATGGGTCCGGGCACGAAGCTGCCCACCCTCGGTCATGCCCCGTTCGCCGTGTTGCGTGACGCCTACACCGAGTCCGCGCTGGGGATGCTCGACGGCGGCGCCGACGCCATCCTCGTCGAGACCTGCCAGGACCTGCTGCAGGCGAAGGCCGCGATCGTCGGCAGCCGCCGCGCGATGGAGCGGTCCGGCCGGCGCATCCCGATCGTCACGCACGTGACGGTGGAGACGACCGGCACGATGCTGCTCGGCAGCGAGATCGGGGCGGCCCTGGCGGCGCTCGAGCCGCTGGGCATCGACCTGATCGGGCTGAACTGTGCCACCGGCCCGGAGGAGATGAGCGAGCACCTGCGGCATCTGTCCAAGCATGCCCGGCTCCCGGTGTCGGTGATGCCGAACGCGGGCCTGCCGGTGCTCGGGGCGAACGGCGCCGAGTACCCGTTGACCCCGGAGGAACTGGCGCAGGCACTGAGCGGGTTCGTCGCCGAGTTCGGGCTGGCGCTGGTCGGCGGCTGCTGCGGCACCACCCCCGAGCACATCCGGCAGGTTGCCGAGGCGGTGCGCGAGACCGAGCGCGCCGAACGCGATCCCCGGCCGGAGCCGGGCGTGTCGTCGCTGTACTCGGCGGTGCCGTTCGAGCAGGACTCGTCGATCCTGATGATCGGTGAGCGCACCAACTCGAACGGGTCGAAGGCGTTCCGGGAGGCGATGCTCGCCGGGGATCATCAGAAGTGCCTGGACATCGCGAAGGATCAGATCCGCGACGGCGCGCACCTGCTGGATCTGAACGTGGACTACGTGGGCCGCGACGGCGCCGCCGACATGGCGGATCTGGCGAGCCGGCTGGCGACGGCGTCGACGTTGCCGATCATGATCGATTCGACGGAGCCGGACGTGATCCGGGCCGGTCTCGAGCATCTCGGGGGCCGGTGCGCGGTGAACTCGGTGAACTACGAGGACGGCGACGGCCCGGGTTCGCGATTCGAACGGATCATGGAGCACGTGGTCGAGCACGGTGCCGCGGTGGTCGCGTTGACGATCGACGAGGAGGGCCAGGCGCGTACCGCCGAGCACAAGGTGCGCATCGCCGAGCGGTTGATCGCGGATCTGACCGGCAACTGGGGCCTCGGCGAGGAGGACATCATCGTCGACGCCCTGACGTTCCCGATCTCCACCGGGCAGGAGGAGGTCCGCCGGGACGCCATCGAGACGATCGAGGCGATCCGCGAGATCAAGCGCCGGCATCCGCGGGTGCACTTCACCCTCGGCATCTCGAACGTGTCGTTCGGACTGAACCCGGCGGCACGGCAGGTGCTGAACTCGGTGTTCCTGCACGAGTGTGTGCAGGCGGGGCTGGACACGGCGATCGTGCACGCGTCGAAGATCCTGCCGATGGCGCGGATCCCGGACGAGCAGCGGGAGACGGCGCTGGATCTGGTGTACGACCGACGGCGCGAGGGATACGACCCGCTGCAGAAGCTGATGACGCTGTTCGAGGGGGTGTCGGCGGCGTCGTCGCGCGAGTCCCGCGCGCAGGAGCTCGCCGCGCTGCCGCTGTTCGAGCGGCTCGAGCGCCGGATCGTCGACGGCGAGCGCAACGGGCTCGAGGCGGACCTGGACGAGGCGATGCAGACGACGCCGCCGCTGGCGATCATCAACGACACGCTGCTGTCGGGGATGAAGACAGTCGGGGAGCTGTTCGGCTCGGGGCAGATGCAGCTGCCGTTCGTGCTGCAGTCCGCCGAGGTGATGAAGGCGGCGGTGGCATACCTCGAGCCGCACATGGAGTCCACCGGCGACGAGGGCAAGGGCCGGATCGTGCTGGCCACCGTCAAGGGCGACGTGCACGACATCGGCAAGAACCTCGTCGACATCATCTTGAGCAACAACGGCTACGAGGTGGTCAACCTCGGCATCAAGCAGCCGATCGCGACGATCCTGGACGCGGCCGTGGACAAGAACGCCGACGTGATCGGCATGTCCGGGCTGCTGGTGAAGTCGACCGTGGTGATGAAGGAGAACCTCGAGGAGCTCAATCACCGCGGGGTGGCGGAGCGGTTCCCGGTGCTGCTCGGCGGTGCCGCGCTGACCCGCTCGTACGTCGAGAACGACCTGGCCGAGATCTACGAGGGTGAGGTGTCCTACGCGCGCGATGCGTTCGAGGGGCTGCATCTGATGGACCGGGTCATGGCCGTCAAGCGCGGCGAGGGCCCGGCCCCGGACAGCCCGGAGGCGGTCGCGGCGAAGGAGAAGGCCGCCGAGCGCAAGGCGCGGCACGAACGGTCCAAGCGGATCGCGGAGAAACGCAGGGCCGCCGAGACGCCGGTGGAGGTGCCGGAGCGTTCCGATGTGGTCGCCGACCTCGAGGTGCCCACCCCGCCGTTCTGGGGCACCCGGGTGGTCAAGGGTGTGGCGCTGGCCGACTACGCGGGCCTGATCGACGAGCGGGCGTTGTTCCTGGGGCAGTGGGGGCTGCGCGGGCAGCGCACCGGGGACGGGCCCACGTACGAGGAGCTGGTGGCGAGCGAGGGCCGGCCGCGGCTGCGGTACTGGCTCGACCGGCTGTCCACCGAGGGCATCCTGGCGCACGCCGCGGTGGTGTACGGGTACTTCCCGGCGGTGTCGGAGGGCGACGACGTGGTGGTGCTGGCCGAGCCGCACCCGGATGCCGCCGAGCGGTACCGGTTCACCTATCCGCGCCAGCAGCGCGGCCGGTTCCTGTGCATCGCCGACTTCGTGCGGTCGCGGGCGGATGCGCGCGCGAAGGGGCAGGTGGATGTGCTGCCGTTCCAGCTCGTGACCATGGGGCAGCCGATCGCGGACTTCGCGAACGAGTTGTTCGCGGCGAACTCCTACCGGGACTACCTGGAGGTGCACGGCATCGGCGTGCAGCTGACCGAGGCGCTGGCCGAGTACTGGCACCGGCGGGTCCGAGAGGAGCTGGTGCTCGCCGGCGGTCACAACCTGGCCGAGGAGGATCCGGCGGACGTGGCCGAGTTCTTCAAGCTGGGCTACCGCGGGGCGCGGTTCGCGTTCGGCTACGGGGCGTGCCCGAACCTCGAGGACCGCATCAAGCTGGTCGAGTTGCTCGAACCGGACCGGATCGGGGTGGAGCTGTCGGAGGAGCTGCAGCTGCATCCGGAACAGTCCACCGACGCGTTCGTCCTGCATCACCCCGAAGCGAAGTACTTCAATGTCTAGCGCGGTGGCCACGTCGACGCTGCGGGCAGTCCTGTGGGACATGGACGGCACGCTGCTCGAATCGGAAACGTTGTGGGACATCGGGATGCGGGAGTTGTCGCTGCACCTGGGCGGGCCCATGACGGACGAGACCCGGCGGGCGACGATCGGCGCGTCGAGCGCGTTCGCGTTGCAGACGGTGTTCGCCTCGCTCGATCTCGTCCCAGACCCCGACGCCCTGGTCGCGGCGAAGTCGTGGCTGTACGGGCGCATGGGGGAGCTGTTCGCGCAGGGGCTGCCGTGGCGGCCCGGGGCCCGCCGGACGCTGGGGGCGGTGCGCGCCGCCGGGCTCGGGTCCGCGCTGGTGACCAACACCGACCGGGCGTTGTGCGAGTTCGCCCTGGACACGTTGGGGCGCGAGCACTTCGACCATTCGGTGTGCGGTGACGAGGTGCCGGCCGGCAAGCCGGATCCGGCGCCGTACCTGCGGGCGGCGCAGCTGCTCGGTCTCGACCCGGCGCAGTGCCTGGCGGTGGAGGACTCGCCCACCGGGGCGGCGGCCGCGGAGGCCGCCGGCTGCACGGTGCTGGTGGTGCCGTCGTTGACGGACGTGCCCGGCTCGCCGCGGCGGGTGTTCCGGGCGAGCCTGGAGGACGTGACCGTCGCGGACCTGCACGCGCTGCACCGGCCGGGGGCCGGCTGAGGTGGCGATCCCGAAGATCGTGTTGTTCTACCGGTTCACGCCGCTGGCCGATCCGGAAGCGATCCGGTTGTGGCAGCACACCCTGGCGGCGTCGCACGCGCTCACCGGCCGCATCCTGATCTCCGAGCACGGCATCAACGCCACCGTCGGCGGCGACATCGCCGACGTCAAGCGGTACGTGCGGGGCACCCGGGCGTATGCGCCGTTCGCCGAGGCCGATGTCAAGTGGTCGGACGGGACCGGGCGGGACTTTCCGCGCCTGTCGGTGCGGGTGCGGCCGGAGATCGTGACCTTCGGGGCGCCGCACGAGGTGAAGGTGGACGAGCACGGGGTGGTCGGCGGCGGGGTGCGGCTGTCGCCGCACGGGCTGCACGAGTTGCTCGGCGAACGCGGTGACGAGGTGGTGTTCTTCGACGGGCGCAACGCGTTCGAGGCGGAGATCGGCCGGTTCCGTGGGGCGGTGGTGCCGGACGTGGCGACCACCCGCGAGTTCGTGTCGGTGCTCGACAGTGGCCGCTACGACCATCTCAAGTCGCGGCCGGTGGTGACCTACTGCACGGGCGGGGTGCGCTGCGAGGTGCTGTCCGCGCTGATGCGCAACCGCGGGTTCGAGCAGGTGTATCAGCTCGACGGCGGCATCGTCCGCTACGGCGAGACGTTCGGCGACGACGGGCTGTGGGAGGGTTCGCTGTACGTCTTCGACGGCCGGATGAACGTCGACTTCTCGGACGCGGCGGCGGTGCTGGGGCGCTGCACGGTGTGCGGGACCCCGACGTCGCGCTACCGCAACCACCCGGAGATCAACGGCCGGGAGCTGAGCCTGGTGTGCGAAGCGTGCGTGCCGGACCCGGCCGGGCCCTGACCGTGGCCGCGCCGCCGCTGCCGGTGCGTGACGGTCTCGGCCCGGACCGGCTGCGGCTGCCGGTGACCGATCCGGCCCGCACGATCCTGGGGTTCCTGCACCGCGCCGAGCCCGGTGAGGACTGGCAGCGCCACGCCGCGGCCGGGGAACTCGTCGACGAGCACGGCCGGCCGGTGACCGAGGACACCGGTTATCAGCCGGGCCGGTTCGTGTACTTCTACCGGGAGCCGCCGCCGGAGGTGCCGGTGCCGTTCCCGGTGACGGTCCTGCACCGCGACGAGGGACTGGTCGTCGTGGACAAGCCGCATTTCCTGGCGACGATCCCGCGGGGCGCACACATCCGGGAGACGGTGGTGGTGCGGTTGCGCCGCGACCTCGGTCTGCCGGATCTGGTGCCGGTGCACCGGCTGGACCGGATGACGGCGGGCGTGCTGCTGTGCACCGTCGACCCGGGGTTGCGGGGGCCGTACCAGCAGCTGTTCGAGCGGCAGCGGGTGCGCAAGGTGTACGAGGCGATCGCCCCCTACCGGCCCGGGCTCGAGTTCCCCCGCACCGTGCGCAGCCGGATCCGGAAGCGGCACGGGGAGCTCACGGCCGTGGAGGAACCGGGCGAGGCCAACTCCGAGACGTGGATCGAGCTGGTGGAGCGGCGCGGCGCGCTGGCCCGGTACCGGCTGCATCCGCGGACCGGGCGCACCCATCAGCTGCGGCTGCACCTGAACTCGCTGGGGGCACCGATCGTGGGGGACAACTTCTATCCGCGGCTGCGGCGCCGCGCGCCGGACGACTTCTCCGATCCGTTGCGCCTGCTGGCGCGGACCGTCGAGTTCGACGATCCGCGCACGGGGCGGCGGCGCCGGTTCGACAGCGGCCTCACCCTCGGGTTCTGACGAGCCGGGCCGGGTCGGCGGGGCACTGGGTGCGGGAGCGTGCCGCGGTCGTGAAACAATGAATCCCCGTGAAGACCTTCGATTCCCTGTTCGCCGAGCTGTCCGAGCGTGCCGTCACCCGTCCCGAGGGGTCCGGCACCGTCGCCGCCCTCGACGCCGGGGTCCATGCCCAGGGCAAGAAGGTGATCGAGGAGGCCGGTGAGGTGTGGATCGCCGCCGAGTACCAGAGCGACGAACAGCTGGCGGAGGAGATTTCGCAGTTGCTGTACTGGGTGCAGGTGCTGATGGTCGGGCGGGGACTGAAGCTCGAGGACGTCTACAAGCATCTGTGACGGCGCGCCGCCGGGCTGTTGCCCGTGGCCGGCCGTCGTGCCCGCGAGACCTCCCGCACGTTTCCCCGCCCCTTGGTGTTCGCACCGTCGCCGAAAGGACCGTCCATGCTGCGCGTCGCAGTTCCGAACAAGGGCTCGTTGTCCGAGTCCGCCGCCGAGATCCTGCGGGAGGCCGGATACCGGCGCCGCACCGACTCACGCGATCTGACCGTCATCGACCCGGTCAACGACGTCGAGTTCTTCTTCCTGCGGCCGAAGGACATCGCCATCTACGTCGGGTCCGGTGAACTCGACCTGGGGATCACCGGCCGGGATCTGGCGCTGGATTCGGCGGCGCCGGTCACCGAGCGTCTCGCGCTGGGATTCGGGTACTCCACGTTCCGGTACGCGGCGCCCAAGGGCCGGGACTGGAAGGTCGAGGATCTGGCCGGTCTGCGGATCGCCACGTCGTATCCGAACCTGGTGCGCCGAGACCTGGCGGCGCGGGGGATCGAGGCGACGGTGATCCGGCTCGACGGTGCGGTGGAGATCTCCATTCAGCTCGGGGTCGCCGACGCGATTGCCGACGTCGTCGGCTCCGGGCGGACGCTGCGCCAGCACGATCTGGTGGCGTTCGGCGAGTCGCTGTGCGACTCGGAGGGTGTGCTGATCGAGCAGGAGGGCGCGAGCCGCGGGGATTCGGTGCGCAACCAGCTCGTCGCCCGCATCGAGGGCGTGGTGTTCGCGCAGCAGTACGTGATGCTCGACTACGACTGCCCCAAGCCGGTGCTCGCGGAGGCCGTGCAGATCACGCCGGGGCTCGAGTCGCCGACGATCTCCCCGCTGGCCGACGACTCGTCGGTGGCGGTGCGGGCGATGGTGCCGCGCAAGGGCCACAACGCGGTGATGGATCGGCTCGCCGAGATCGGGGCGCGGGCGATCCTGGCGACGGACATCCGGTCGTGCCGCGCGATGCGCGGCGTCGAGTAGCCGCGGCCGGGCGCCCGGCGCGTCAGCGCCCGGGGCAGGTGCCGGGGGCGGCGGTGTCGGCGAGACGCTGTTCGGTCCAGGTGAGCAGGTCGGGTACGAGGGGGGAGTCCTCGGCGACGAGCCCGAGGTGGTCCCGCCCGGGATAGCTGCGGTAGTCCAGAGCCCAGTTCTCGGCGCAGCGGTCGCGGACGTAGCGGTCCTGCACGGCGGCGGTCACGAGGGGGTCGGTGGCGCCCTGCGCGAGCAGGACGGGCACGGTCATCGGGCCGGTGGGGACGTTCTCCGCGAGGCGACGGCCGAGGGGGCCGGTGGTGGGGTCGGTGCGCAGCACGGGCCGGTCGCGGGTGAGCGAGAGTGCCGACAGGACCGAGACGTAGACGGCGGGTTCGGACAGGCACCTCGTCGCCATCTCGCGCACGAGGGTGCGGGCGGCGGGCCGGATGTAGGTGTCGCCGTCGACGTCGTCGTAGACCGCGGTGTAGGCGGCGAGGACGTACGAGGCGAACACACTGCCGCCGGGAACGGTGTCGAGACTGGTGGTCAGCGCGACGGTGTCGCTGGCGGGGGCCATCGCGGCGACCCCGGCGACGGGTGTGTCCGGGGCGTAGGTGGGGGCGAGCAGCCCGGCCCACAGGGCGGCGTGCCCGCCCTGCGAGTGCCCCCACACGACGGTGTCGTCGGCGAGGTCGAGGTCGTCGAGCTGGTGGGCCGCGCGCACAGCGTCGAGCACCGAGCGTCCTTCGCCCTGCCCGATCAGGTACGGGTGCGGGCCTGCGGTGCCCAGGCCGACATAGTCGGTGGCCACCAGGACCCAGCCGCGGTCGAGGAGCGCGGATCCGGCGGGCAGGGCGCCGGCGCCGAGCGGGTCGTCGAGGAGGGTGGGCGCGCAGGGTTCGGCGAAACCGGTGGTTCCGTGGGCCCAGGCGATCACCGGTCGCGGTCCGGGCGGGGTGTTCTTCGCGACCACGACCAGGGCGCTGGCCACGGCGGGCTGGTCGTCGTCGCGGGTGGTGGTGTAGAGGATGCGCCAGGCCTCGGCGCCGTCGGGGACGGCGCGGGTGAACGGTTCGGCGCGCAGCAGCGCGCCGGGATGACCGGGCACCTGGTCCGGCGCGGTGTAGAACGCGTCGACGACGGGGGAGCCGGCGCGCAGGCGGACCGCCACGCCGGCCGCGGCGACGGCCACGAGCAGCGCGAGCACCGCCACGGCCGGTCGCCGGTACCGGGCCGGGGTGCGGCGCGGCGCCGTTGCGGTGGGGTCGGGGGTGCGGCCGCCGAGGGCGGCGAGTCCGTCGCCGATGCGGGCGAGGCCGAAGAACACGGTGCGGATGCCGAACAGGAAGGCGACGACGAGGAGCGTGACGTCGGGCCAGCGCCAGGCGAGGACACCGAAGACGATGTCGGCCAGGCCGAGGACGGTGGTGGTGAGTCGCTCGTCGAGGTCGCCACGGACGGCGCGGACCAGACGTAGGGCGCCGCCGACGACGAGGGCGAGCGCGACGGCGGGGGCGAGCAGATCCAGGGCCCGGCCGAGCCAGGCGAGGACGACGATGCCGAACCCGATCCAGGCGAGTGCGGTGGCGGTGGCCGCCGCCCCGGCCTGGGAGCGGTACGCGGCGAGGAGGTCGGCGGTGCCGGCGGTGATCGCGGCCAGCCCGATGAGCAGGCCCAGCGCGGACAGTGAGGTCAGCGGTCTCGTCGTGAGGAGCAGGCCGAGCAGCAGGCAGACGAGTCCGAGGAGCACGGACGTCCACCACGGTGCCGCGCGCAGCGCGGCGGTGGCGGCGCGGGCTCTGCGGCGGGGGCCGGTCGTGGGCATGTCGTCCTCCCTGACGCCGACCGAAATGTCCGGTCGAGTGTGGCACGATCGGCGGGCGCCCGCCCGGTGATCGGGGGTCGACGACTAGGCGCGGTCAGCGGGGGCGGACCTGCACGGTCTGCGCGATCCGTCCGACGGCGCCGTCCTCGTCGTAGAGCACGCCGGCGGTCATGCCCACCCCGTCCGGGCCGGTGGAGGTCTCGGCGCTGATGCCGACCCATTCGCCGGTCGGTTCCCGGAACAGGTGCACGGTCAGGTCGGTGTTGAGGAATGTCCACTCGGCGGGGTCGAGTTTGGACCCGACACCGTTGGCGACGTCGGCGACGGTGAACAGCCGCTCGACGGGGGTGGGGGATTCGCCCTCGACGAGGGCGACGTCGGTGCGCAGCCACGCGGCCGACGGCCCGGGCGCCCCGATGGGGGTGATCGTGCGCCAGTCCAGGGTGCGCACGAACCCGGTCTGCCAGAAGTCGGCGTCGGGGTGTTCGACGGTGCCGCGAGCGGGGGGTGGCAGCGGCGCGTCGGCGGCGTGGGCGACCGCGGGCAGTTCGGTGGTCTGCATGCGCCAGGCGGTGCCGCGGGCCACGGCCCGGGCGGTGCCGTCGGGGCCGGCGGCCCACAGTTCGGCGACGACGAGTTCGACCTTGCGGCCGGGGCGGTCGATGCGGGTGCGGACCTCGATCTCGGTCAGCGGCACCGGGCCGAGCAGTTCGACGCAGATGCGGGTCAGTCGGGCGTCGGGGCGGCGGCCGTGGCGGTCGAGGGCGCGGGCCAGCAGCGCCGACGGCGGGGCGCCGTGCTGCATCGTCGGTGCCCACGTGCTGACGGTGTGCGCGGTGGGTTGGAAGCGTTCGATGTCGGCGCCGGGGTTGCTGCCGTCGATCGGCACGAAGTACGCCGCGTCGCTCACTCGTTCGTCTCCTCCTCGGTGCGCCCCGCACCGGCGTGTTCGTCCGGTGGGTCCGGATAGGGCGGGGCGGTGCCGCCGAATGCCGGGCACCGCACCCGATGATCGCACCACCGGCACAGCGGTCCCGGGTTGGGCCGGAAGTCGCGTGCGTCGGTCGCGGTGCGCACGGCCGCCCAGAGGGCGCGCACGGTGGTTTCGAAGCGGCGCAGCTCGTCCTCGTCGGGGGTGTAGTCGAGCACCTGTCCGTCCGCGAGGTACAGCAGCCGCAGCCGCGCCGGCACCACCCCCCGGGTGTGCAGCATCACCAGGGCGTAGAACTTCAGTTGGAACAGCGCCGCCGCCTCGCCGTCGGGCCGGGGGGATCGGCCGGTCTTGTAGTCGACCACGCGCAGCAGGCCCTGCGGGGAGATGTCGAGCCGGTCGACGAAGCCGCGCAGCCGCGGCCCGTCGTCCAGGTCGGTCTCCACCCGCAGCTCGCACGCCTCGGGGGTGAATCCGGTGGGGTCTTCGAGGGTGAAGTAGCGGGCGAGCAGGGTGCGGGCCTTGGCGAGGAACCGGTCGCGCTGGTCCTCGCCGATCACCTCGGCGAGGGCGGGTTCGTGCTCGACGAGCCGCTGCCAGGCCGGTGCCACCAGTTCGGTGGCCGGCGCGGGCAGCCGGTCGGCGGCGGGCAGGGTGAACAACGCTTCGAGGGCTGCGTGGACGAGGCTGCCGCGCAGCTGGGCTCGCGACGGGATCTCCGGGATGCGGTCGATGGCCCGGAACCGGTAGAGCAGGGGGCAGCGTTTGAAGTCGGCGGCACGGGACGGCGACAGCGCCGGGGGCCGCGGCGCCGCGGGCCGGTCGTCGGTGGGGGGCGTGGTCGCGGCCGGGTTCACACCTGGCAGGGTATGGCCCGGGACCGACACGGTGTCGGTACCGCTGGAGCGGACGAAGGTGGATACGGCGATGGCAGCAGGTGGACTCGGGCGCAGCGGACCGTTCGAGGTCGGTGACCGGGTGCAGCTCACCGACGCCAAGGGCCGCAAGTACACGGTGGTGCTCGAGGCCGGTAAGGAGTTCCACACCCACCGCGGTGGGATCCTGCACGACGCGCTGCTCGGCGCGGACGAGGGCAGCGTCGTCACCTCCACGAACGGCACCCCGTATCTGGCGTTGCGGCCGCTGCTGACCGATTATGTGCTGTCCATGCCGCGTGGAGCGCAGGTGATCTACCCGAAGGATGCCGCGCAGATCGTGCACGAGGGTGATGTGTTCCCCGGTGCCCGGGTGCTCGAGGCCGGTGCCGGTTCGGGCGCGCTGACCTGTTCGCTGCTGCGGGCGGTGGGACCGACCGGCCGGGTGGTCTCCTACGAGGTGCGCGAGGATCACGCCGAGCACGCGGTGCGCAACGTCGAGACCTTCTTCGGGCAGCGTCCCGAGAACTGGGATCTGACGGTGGGGGACGTCGCGGACTACGACCTGGACCGGCACGGTCCGGTCGACCGGGTGGTGCTGGACATGCTGGCCCCGTGGGATGCGCTGCCGACGGTGGCGAAGGCTCTGGTGCCCGGTGGGGTGCTGATCGTGTACGTGGCGACGGTGACTCAGCTGTCGAAGGTGGTCGAGGCGCTGCGGGAGCAGACCTGCTGGACGGAACCGCGGTCGTGGGAGTCGATGGTGCGCGGCTGGCACGTGGTGGGTCTGGCGGTGCGGCCGGAACACCGGATGCAGGGGCATACCGCGTTCCTGGTCAGCGCCCGCCGGCTCGCCGAGGGCACCGTCACGCCGAAGCCGCAGCGCCGGCCGAGCAAGGGCTGATCCGGGCCGGGCGCCGAGGGCTCGGTCACGGGCAGGTCAGGGACCCCATCGCCAGGATCTGGCAGGTGCTCTCGTCCGCCAGGTGCCAGGTTCCGTCCGCCCGCTCGAACGTCAGCGGTATCGGGGCGCCGCCGTGCGGGCCGGTGACCTGCGCGGTCGCCGTGACCGTGTCGCCGTCGACAGCGGCGACGGTGTCGACGTCGGCGGTGAGTGGGTAGCCGGCGAGCATCCCGTTGAACTGTTCGAGCAGCGCGGCCCGTGCCGCGCCGTTCTCGACGATCGCGGTCTTGTCGGCCGCGGGCACCGCCGGGTCGAAGAACGTCGCCAGCACGGCGTCGAGTTCGGCCGCGGACGCCGCGGCGGACGGGGCCGGGGTGGACGACCTGTCGGCACCGGTGGAGTCGCCGGTGCCGCAGGCCGGCAGCGCGGTCAGGGCGGTGGCGGCGACGGCGGCAGCTGCCCACCTGGTGCGAGTGGTCACGGAAGTCCTTTCGACCCGACTGGGAGAAAGGCAAGGCTAACATCGGTCGCGGCGTCGCGGGTTGCCGCCGCCGTGAGGAATCCGACACGCATTCGCAGCATGCCGATTTCGCGTCGCACCACACAGTGGGCCGTCTGCCGGTAGCGTGGAATGACCGATAGTGGAGGGAGTCGCACATGAGCTCGACAGAGAACCCGGATTCGGTTGCGGCG
This sequence comes from Rhodococcus sp. NS-SX18, assembly GCF_057367935.1. Classification (NCBI taxonomy): domain Bacteria; kingdom Bacillati; phylum Actinomycetota; class Actinomycetes; order Mycobacteriales; family Nocardiaceae; genus Rhodococcus; species Rhodococcus sp. NS-SX18. The sequence continues at coordinate 2,691,826 of NZ_CM170633.1, forward strand.
GCACAGGAACTCGAAGCGCTGCGCGCCGAGGCGACCGCCCTGCGGCGGCGGCTCGTCGAACCGTCCGAACAGGTCCGTGACCTCGAGGCCCGGATCGACTCCCTGACCGTGCGCAACGGCAAGCTGATGGACACCCTCAAAGAGGCCCGCCAGCAGCTGATCACCCTGCGCGAGGAAGTCGACCGGCTCGGTCAGCCCCCCAGCGGTTACGGGGTGCTGCTCGGCATCTACGACGACCAGACCGTGGACGTGTTCACCTCCGGCCGCAAGATGCGGGTCACCGTGTCCCCGAACCTCGAACCCGATTCCTTCGTCTCCGGGCAGACGGTCCGGTTGAACGAGGCGCTGACCGTCGTCGAAGCCGGCGGCTTCGAGCGGGTCGGGGAGATCACCACCTTGCGCGAGGTCCTCGACGACGGCACCCGCGCCCTCGTGGTCGGACACGCCGACGAGGAACGCATCGTGTGGCTGGCCGCGCCGCTGGCCGCCGCGGCGGCTGCCGCGGCCGGCATCGTCGAGGTCGGCGAGGGCGACGACGACACCGAAGCGTCGTTCAAGCTGCGGCCGGGCGACTCGCTGCTGGTCGACAGCAAGGCCGGGTACGCCTTCGAGCGCATCCCCAAGGCCGAGGTCGAGGACCTCGTCCTCGAGGAGGTTCCCGACGTCGACTACAACGACATCGGTGGCCTCGGCCGGCAGATCGAACAGATCCGCGACGCGGTGGAACTGCCGTTCCTGCACAAGGACCTGTTCCGTGAGTACGCGCTGCGCCCACCCAAGGGGGTGCTGCTGTACGGCCCGCCCGGCTGCGGCAAGACCCTCATCGCCAAGGCCGTCGCCAACTCGCTCGCCAAGAAGATCGCCGAGGCCCGTGGCGAGGATTCGAAGGAGGCCAAGTCCTACTTCCTCAACATCAAGGGCCCCGAACTGCTCAACAAGTTCGTCGGCGAGACCGAACGCCACATCCGGTTGATCTTCCAGCGGGCGCGGGAGAAGGCGTCCGAAGGCACCCCGGTGATCGTGTTCTTCGACGAGATGGACTCGATCTTCCGCACCCGCGGCTCCGGGGTGTCCTCCGACGTCGAGACCACGGTGGTGCCCCAGCTGCTGTCGGAGATCGACGGTGTCGAAGGTCTCGAGAACGTCATCGTGATCGGCGCGTCCAACCGGGAGGACATGATCGACCCGGCGATCCTGCGGCCCGGCCGGCTCGACGTGAAGATCAAGATCGAACGGCCCGACGCCGAGGCGGCACTGGACATCTTCTCCAAGTACCTCACCGAGGGGCTGCCGGTGCACGCCGACGACCTCGCCGAGTTCGGCGGGCACCGCGGTGCGTGCGTGCGCGCGATGATCGAACGGGTCGTCGACCGGATGTACGCCGAGAGCGAGGAGAACCGCTTCCTCGAAGTGACGTACGCCAACGGCGACAAGGAGGTCCTGTATTTCAAGGACTTCAACTCCGGGGCGATGATCCAGAACATCGTCGACCGCGCCAAGAAGTACGCGATCAAGTCGGTGCTCGAGACCGGGGCCCCGGGCCTGCGGGTGCAGCACCTGCTCGACTCCATCGTCGACGAGTTCGCCGAGAACGAGGACCTGCCCAACACCACCAACCCGGACGACTGGGCACGGATCTCCGGCAAGAAGGGCGAACGCATCGTCTACATCCGCACCCTGGTCACCGGTAAGAACGCCAGCGCCAGCCGGGCGATCGACACCGAGTCCAACACCGGCCAGTACCTGTGACGCCGTCCCGGTGGGGCCGCCGCGTGGAGCGGTGGCCCCACCGGGACCCGACGCGACCGGCAGGAGGGTGAGCGTGCCGCTGCCCCGTGCCCTCGCCCGGTTCAACCGGGTGGTCACCAACCGGCTCGCCCGGCCCGTCGCCGGGTACCTGCCGGGCACGGCGGTCGTCGAGCATCGCGGCCGGCGCAGCGGACGCCGCTACCGCACCCCGGTGCTGGTGTTCGGCCACGCCGGCGGCTACCGCATCGCGCTGACCTACGGTCCCCGGACCGACTGGGTGCGCAATGTGCGTGCCGCGGGCGGCTGCACCCTGCACCACCGCGGCCGCCGCATCGACCTCGTCGACCCCGTCGTCGGTCGCGACCCGGCGGCGGGCTGGGCGCCGCCCGGGGTCCGCCGGGTCCTGCGCGCGACCGGCTCGGTGGAGTTTCTCGACACCACCGTCGCCCCGCCGTCCACCCGTCCCGGCCCGCCCGGCCCGGCGCCGATCGCCTAACCTCGACGTCATGCAGCGGATCATCGGCATCGAGGTCGAGTACGGGATCTCCTCACCCAACGAGCCCACAGCGAACCCGATCCTCACGTCCACCCAGGCGGTGCTGGCGTACGCGGCCGCCGAGGGCGTGCCCCGCGCCAAGCGCACCCGCTGGGACTACGAGGTCGAGTCCCCCCTGCGCGACGCCCGCGGCTTCGACCTGGGCCGGTTCAACGGCCCGGCCCCGGTCATCGACGCCGACGAGGTCGGCGCCGCCAACATGATCCTCACCAACGGTGCCCGGCTCTACGTCGACCACGCCCACCCGGAGTACTCCGCGCCGGAGGTCACCGACCCCCTCGACGCGGTCATCTGGGACAAGGCCGGCGAACGAGTGATGGAGGCCGCCGCCCGGCACGCCTCGAGCGTGCCCGGAGCGCCGCGCCTGCAGCTGTACAAGAACAACGTCGACGGCAAGGGCGCCTCGTACGGCACCCACGAGAACTACCTCATGGCCCGCGACACCCCGTTCTCGGCGGTGGTCGCCGGGTTGACCCCGTTCTTCGTCTCCCGGCAGGTGATCACCGGTTCCGGCCGGGTCGGCATCGGCCAGTCCGGCGACGAGGCCGGCTTCCAGCTGTCCCAGCGCGCCGACTACATCGAGGTCGAGGTCGGCCTCGAGACCACCCTCAAACGGGGCATCATCAACACCCGCGACGAGCCGCACGCCGACGCCGACAAGTACCGGCGCCTGCACGTGATCATCGGCGACGCCAACCTCGCCGAGATGTCGACTTACCTCAAGGTCGGCACCACCGCGCTGGTGCTGGATCTGATCGAGGCCGGCGTGGACCTGTCGGATCTGCAGCTGGCGCGGCCGGTCACCGCCGTGCACCACATCAGCCACGATCCCACGCTGCGCAAGACCGTGGCCCTGACCGACGGCCGGGAGCTGACCGGTCTGGCCCTGCAGCGGATCTACCACGAGCGGGTCGCGAAGTTCCACGACGGCACCGACGACAAGCGGGTCCGTGACATCCTCGACAAGTGGGCGATGGTCCTCGACCTGCTCGAACGCGACCCCATGGACTGCGCGCACCTGCTGGACTGGCCGGCGAAACTGCGCCTGCTCGAGGGGTTCCGCAACCGGGAGGGCCTGGCGTGGTCGGCGCCGCGGCTGCACCTGGTGGACCTGCAGTACTCCGACGTGCGCCTGGACAAGGGCCTGTACAACCGGCTCGTCGCCCGCGGCTCGATGGAGCGCCTGGTCGCCGAGCAGGATGTGCTCGACGCGGTGCACACCCCGCCGTCGGACACCCGCGCGTTCTTCCGCGGCGAATGCCTGCGCCGGTTCGGCGCCGACATCGCCGCCGCCAGCTGGGACTCGGTGATCTTCGACCTGGGCGGCGAATCCCTGGTGCGCATCCCCACCCTCGAGCCGCTGCGCGGCAGCCGCGCGCACGTCGGCAAACTGCTCGACTCGGTGGATTCGGCGGCCGCACTGGTCGACGAACTGACCAGCTGACCCGCCCGGGCGGGCGCGACACGCGCGTAGTCGCGCGGAGTGTCGCATCTGCTCGGTAGGGTGGAGGTCCGAGCAGTCGGTGCTCGCGCCGGTCGCGGCCGGGGCGGGCACCACGAACGAACGAGGAGGTCGACCGCTATGGCTCAGGAGCGGACCACACGCGGTGGCGGAGGCGACGACGACGAGGTCGTCGGCGACGGCGGTGCCGGTCAGGAACGACGCGAGAAGCTCGCGGCCGAGACCGACGACCTGCTCGACGAGATCGACGACGTGCTCGAGGAGAACGCCGAGGACTTCGTGCGTGCGTACGTGCAGAAGGGCGGCCAGTGACAGCGGAGCGTTCGCCGATCCCGTTCCCCGTCCACGCGCCGCACATGCCGTTCGGTTCGCCGCTGTCCTCGTTCTCCGACCACCTGCGCCTGCACGCGCCGGAACTGCTGCCGGAGAATCGTCCCGGGCTGCGCGGCGCCGATGCGGATATCGCCCCGCACGGCACCACGATCGTCGCGGTGACGTTCGCCGGCGGGGTGCTGATCGCCGGTGACCGGCGCGCCACCATGGGCAACATGGTCGCCAGCCGGGACGTGCAGAAGGTGTTCGTCACCGACAGCTACTCCGCGGCCGGGATCGCCGGCACCGCCGGCCTGGCGGTCGAGCTCGTGCGCCTGTTCGCGGTGGAACTCGAGCACTACGAGAAGATCGAGGGCGTCCCGCTGACCTTCGACGGCAAGGCCAACCGGTTGTCGTCGATGGTGCGCGGTAACCTCGGGGCCGCGATGCAGGGGCTGGCGGTGGTGCCGCTGCTGGTCGGCTACGACCTCGAGGCGCCGGACCCGCAGCACGCCGGCCGGATCGTGTCCTACGACGTGGTGGGGGGCCGTTACGAGGAGCGGGCCGGCTACCACGCGGTCGGCTCGGGTTCGTTGTTCGCCAAGTCGTCGCTCAAGAAGCTCTACCGCGCCGACGCGGACGAGGCGGCGGCGCTGCGCACCGTCGTCGAGGCCCTCTACGACGCCGCCGACGACGACACCGCCACCGGCGGCCCGGACACCGCCCGCGGCATCTATCCCACGGCGGTGGTCATCACCGCCGACGGCGCCGTCGAGGTGCCGGAGCAGACGTTGTCGGAGCTGGCCCGCACCGTCGTCGCGGACCGCACCGTCACCGAGTCCGGGCAGGGAGGTGCGCTGTGACGCTGCCGTACTATGCGTCCGCCGAGCAGATCATGCGCGATCGCTCGGAACTGGCGCGCAAGGGCATCGCGCGGGGCCGCAGCGTGGTCGTGCTGATCTATGCCGACGGGGTGGTGTTCGTCGCCGAGAACCCGTCGAAGGCCCTGCACAAGGTCAGCGAACTGTACGACCGCATCGGGTTCGCCGCGGTCGGCAAGTACAACGAGTTCGAGAACCTGCGGCGCGCCGGGATCGTGCACGCCGACATGCGCGGCTACTCCTACGACCGGCGCGATGTGACCGTGCGGTCGCTGGCCAACGCGTACGCCCAGACTCTGGGCACCATCTTCACCGAGCAGCCCAAGCCGTACGAGGTGGAGATCTGCGTCGCCGAGGTCGGCCGCGCCGAGTCCGCCGACATCGCGCAGCTGTATCGCATCACCTACGACGGGTCGATCGTCGACGAACCGCAGTTCGTGGTGATGGGCGGGCACACCGAACCCATCGCCACCGCGTTGCGTGAGTCGTACCGGCCGGGGCTGTCCCTCGCCGAGGCGGTGCAGGTCGCGGTGCAGGCGTTGCAGCAGGTGCCCGCCGCCGGGCCCGAGAACGGCACCCGGGTGCTCGGCCGCGCCGAACTCGAGGTGGCGGTGCTCGAGAAGGCCCGTCCGCGCCGCGCGTTCCGCCGCATCACCGGCGTCGCGCTCGACCAGTTGCTGCCCGGCAGTGACACCGCGCCCGGCAGCGACACCGGGCCGGGCAGCGACACCGCCGGAGCGGACGGAGCGGAGCCCGCTCAGGGTTCCTGATCGACGGGCCGGTAGACGGTCAGCGCGCCGGGGGCGCTGCGGAATTCGAACCGCGTGCCCTCGGCGAGGACCTCACCGTCGGTGGCCAGGGCGACCCGCCCGTCGCGCACCCGCACCGACAGCGCCGGCGCATCGCGCCGCACGTGGATCGGCGACCCGGCGAGGCTGCCGGTGACCGCCGCCGCGAGCAGCCGCGTCCGCGACCAGTGCAGGTCGGCCCGCAGATACCGCACGTCCAGGGTCCCGGTGTCGAGACGGGGCCGTGACATCGGCACCCGATCGTCCGGCGCGTACCGCCCGTTGCCGACGAACAGCAACCACACCGCGGTGGGCACCCCGTCCAGGGACACCCGCAGCGGGCTGGCGGTCGCGAGGACCGCGGCCAGCGCCGCCGCGGCGGCCGGCCATTTACCGATCCGTGGTTCCCAGCGTTCGCGCAGCCGCACCGAGTCCGGATAGCCGCCCACGCTGGCGGTGTTGACAAACACCGGGCCACCGTCCGGGCCGGACCCGTCGGCACCGTCCGGGCCGGACCCGTCGACCTGTACCCGGCCGAGGTCCACCCGCTGGGCCTGTCCGTGCTCGATCGCGCGCACGGTCTGCTCGAGGTCGAGCAGACCGGCATCGCGCGCGAAGTGGTTCAAGGTGCCGCCGGGGAACACCGCCAGCGGCAGGCCGTGCGACGCGGCCGCGCCGGCCGCGGCCCGCACGGTGCCGTCCCCGCCGTGTACGCCGAGCGCCGCGGGGGCGTGCTCGGCGACGTGCCGGTCGAGTTGGACGGTGAACTCCTGGTCCGGGTCGAGGACGATCACCCGTGCCCGGGGCAGCGCCGCGGCGATCACGTCCGCGTCGTCGTCCCGGCCCGCGTCGGGATTGACCAGCACCAGCAGGTCCCGGCCCTCGGGGAGGGCGGGGGCCGGGGCGGGTGGGCCCAGCCGGGCGGGCTCTTCGGTGCGGACCGCCCACCAGCGGCGGGTGGCCAGGGCCACCGCCGTGCCGAGGGCGACGCCGGTGACCACGTCGGCCGGCCAGTGCACCCCGGTGTGCACCCGGGAGTAGGCGACCGCCGCGGCCACCGGCGCGAGCACGGCCCCCGTCAGGGGGGATTCGAGGGCCATGCCGGTGGCGAAGGCCGCCGCCGACGCCGAATGCCCGGACGGGAACGACGACGAGCGCGGCGTCGGCAGCGAGCGGCGCAGCGGCCCGTCCTGCCGGGCGGGGGGACGGCGGCGCGGCAGTAGCGGCTTGAGCACGCCGTTGGCCAGGGCGCTGGCCCCGCCCAGGGCCAGCAGGCCGCGGACGGCGCCGCGCCGGGGCCGTCCGCCGATCGCGGCGCACGCCGCGGCGCAGCCCAGCCACAGCCGACCGTGGTCGGCGGCGCGGCTCAGGCCCCGCAGCACGGGGTCGGCGGGGGAGGGCCGCAGGGCGGCGCTGCCGGCGAACAGGGACCGGTCCAGACGTGTCAGCGGGGCGTGGGTGAACATCACGGGTTCGACGGTAATCCCGTTGCGGCTCATGCTCGGTGATTCCGCGCGGTACTGTCGAAGTGTGCAGCGACGAATCATGGGCATCGAGACGGAGTTCGGGGTCACGTGCACCTTCCACGGGCACCGGCGGCTGAGCCCGGACGAGGTCGCCCGGTATCTGTTCCGTCGGGTGGTGTCCTGGGGGCGCAGCTCGAACGTGTTCCTCCGCAACGGGGCGCGCCTGTACCTGGACGTCGGGTCGCATCCGGAGTACGCCACGGCCGAGTGTGACGACCTTCTCCAGCTCGTCGAGCACGACCACGCCGGCGAGCGGGTGCTCGAGGAACTGCTGATCGACGCCGAGCAGCGCCTCGCCGAGGAGGGCATCGGCGGCGACATCTACCTGTTCAAGAACAACACCGACTCGGCCGGCAACTCCTACGGCTGCCACGAGAACTACCTCGTGGTGCGGGCCGGGGAGTTCTCCCGCATCTCGGACGTGCTGCTGCCGTTCCTGGTGACGCGGCAGTTGATCTGCGGTGCCGGGAAGGTGCTGCAGACCCCCAAGGCCGCCACGTTCTGCCTGTCGCAGCGCGCCGAGCACATCTGGGAGGGCGTGTCGTCGGCGACCACCCGGTCCCGGCCGATCATCAACACCCGCGACGAGCCGCACGCCGACGCCGAGAAGTACCGGCGGTTGCACGTGATCGTCGGTGACTCGAACATGTCCGAGACCACCACGATGCTCAAGGTCGGCTCCGCGTCGCTGGTGCTCGAGATGATCGAGGCCGGGGTGGCGTTCCGCGATTTCGCGCTCGACAACCCGATCCGGGCCATCCGGGAGGTCAGCCACGATCTGACCGGGCGCAGGCCGGTGCGTCTGGCCGGTGGCCGGCAGGCCAGCGCCCTCGACATCCAGCGTGAGTACCACGGCCGGGCGGTGGAGTACCTGCGCACCCGTGAACCCGATCCGCACGTCGAGCAGGTGGTGGATCTGTGGGGCCGGGTGCTCGACGCGGTCGAGTCGCAGGACTTCGCCAAGGTCGAAACCGAGGTCGACTGGGTGATCAAGCGCAAGTTGTTCCAGCGGTACCAGGACCGCTACGACCTGGAGCTGTCCGATCCGAAGATCGCTCAGCTGGACCTGGCGTACCACGACATCAAGCGCGGGCGCGGGGTGTTCGACCTGCTTCAGCGCAAGGGCCTGGCCACGCGGCTGACCGACGACGAGTCCGTCGACGCGGCCGTGCACACCCCGCCGCAGACCACCCGGGCGAAGCTGCGCGGGGACTTCATCGCCGCCGCACAGGACGCCGGCCGCGACTTCACCGTGGACTGGGTGCACCTCAAGCTCAACGATCAGGCGCAGCGCACGGTGCTGTGCAAGGACCCGTTCCGCTCGGTCGACGAACGCGTCGAACGGCTCATCGCCTCGATGTAGGAGTGCCCCGGGGTCGCCCGCCGGGGGGCGGCGTCCGGTAACCGGGTCGGCCGGCGGGCGGGGGATTAGGCTGCACCGCGTGGCGAATTCCAAAGTCGAGCGGCTGGTGAACCTGGTCATCTGCCTGTTGTCCACCCGCCAGTTCCTCACCGCCGAGAAGATCCGCGCCTCCGTCGCCGGATACGACGACTCGGGCAGCGACGAGGCGTTCAGCCGCATGTTCGAACGCGACAAGAACGAGCTGCGCGATCTGGGGATCCCCCTCGAGACCGGCATGCCGTCCCGGTTCTCCACCGTCGAGGGCTACCGCATCAACCGCGACGCCTACGAGCTGCCCGAGATCGAACTGACCAGCGCCGAGGCGGCGGCGGTCGCGGTGGCGGCGGCGCTGTGGGAATCGCCGGAGCTCACCTCCGCGGCGCAGGGCGCGCTGCTCAAGCTGCGCGCCGCCGGGGTGCAGGTCGATGCCGATCCGGCGGGCGCGATCACCGCGATGCCCACCCGCAGTCGCGGGTCCGAGCCGGTGCTGGGGCGGTTGCTCGCTGCCGTCGACGCGCGCCGCGCGGTGCGGTTCCGGCACCGCAGTTCCCCGACCGACCCGTGGACCGAACGCACCGTCGAGCCGTGGGGGGTGGTCACGGTGCACGGTCGCTGGTATCTGGTGGGGTTCGACCGGGACCGGGGGGCGCCGCGCACCTTCCGGCTCTCCCGGATCGACGACGACATCACGGAGTTCGGTCCGGCCGGGGCCGTGCGGATCCCCGAGGGGGTGGACCTGCGGGCGCACGCCCGCGCCGCCACCGTCGCCGGCGACGTGACCGGTCATGCCCGGGTGTGGGTCGCGGACGGGCGCGCCTTCGAGCTGCGCCGGCTCGGCACCGAGCACGAACGTCGCGTGGTGGGCGACCGGCCCGGCACCGTCCTGGACGTGCCGGTGCGGTCGTGGGAGTGGATCGGGCGGGTGATCGCCGGGCAGGGCGCCGACGCGCTGGTCCTCGACCCGCCGGAGTTGCGCGAGGAGGTGCGCCGCATCCTGGCCCGGGTGCTGGCCACCACGACGGCCGGCGCCGGTGCCGGTGCGAGCGGCGGCGTGGCCGCCGAGCGGGGGGAGAACCGATGAGCACACGTCTGTCCGGTCGGCTGACCCGGCTGCTGAACCTGGTGCCCTACTTCCTGGCCCATCCGGGGATCAGCGCCGCCGAGGCCGCGCGGGATCTCGGGGTCACCCCGAAGCAGATCATGGACGACCTGAATCAGCTGTGGGTGTGCGGGCTGCCCGGCTACGGTCCCGGCGACCTGATCGATCTGTCGTTCTCCGAGGACAGCATCGTGGTGACCTTCACCGCCGGGATCGACCGGCCGCTGCGGCTGACGTCCACCGAGGCCACGGCGCTGCTGGTGGCGTTGCGGTCGCTGGTGGAGATGCCCGGTGTGGTCGACCCCACCGCGGCGCTCGGGGCGATCGCCAAGATCGAGGCGGCGGCCGGCACGGCCGCGGCCACCGCCCGCCCACCGGCTCCCACACCCCCGGTCGCCGAGGACCCGGTGGCGGCGACGGTGCGTTCGGCCGTGCAGCACGGCCGGGCGCTGCACCTGACCTACTATTCGGCCTCCCGCGACGCGGTGTCCGAACGCGATGTCGATCCGATCCGCCTCGTGCTGGTCGGGGAGCAGACGTACCTGCAGGCCTGGTGCCGGGCCGCCGACGGGGTGCGGCTGTTCCGGTTCGACCGCATCGACGCCGCCACCGAACTCGACGAACCGGCGAATCCGCCCGAGCGGGCGCTGGACGGGGACGACCACCTCGACCTGTTCGCGGGGGACCCGGCGTTGCCGGCGGCGCGGTTGCGCATCGACCCCGGCTACGGGTGGCTGCTCGACTACTATCCGCTCACCGATGTGCAGGCCCACGAGGACGGCGTCGTCGACGCGGTGATGCACTACGCGTCGCTGGACTGGATGGCGCGGCTGACCGTCGGCCTCGGCGCGGGGGTGCGGGTGCTGGGCCCGCCGGAGCTGGTCGCGGCGGTGCGGGACCGGGCGCAGGCGGCGCTGACGGCGTACGACGCGCTGCCCGGGAACGGGGTGTGAAGCCGCTGCGAACTCCCTGTGAACGCCCCTGTGCGGCGCGCCGCGGCCGGGGTGGTCCGGTAGCATCGACGCCAGCAGATCAGTGGAGGTTGATAATGGGTGCAATGAGCCCCTGGCACTGGGCCATCGTCGCGATCGTCGTGATCATCCTGTTCGGTTCGAAGAAGCTGCCCGATGCGGCCCGCGGTCTCGGCCGGTCGCTGCGCATCTTCAAGAGCGAGGTCAAGGAGATGCAGAACGACGACGCGCGCCCCGCGCAGCAGCAGGCTCCGAGCCCGTTGCCGCCGGCCCAGGCGCCCGTGGAGCCGCAGCCGCAGCCGTCGCATCCCGAATCGCGTTCGGCCTGACCGCATTACCCTGACCGGGACATCCGCGCGGATGTCCCGGTCCTCCGCTGATCCCAGCGGCCGTGACAGGAGCTGAGAACCGCACCGTGCGCATCCCGTTCGATCCGCGTCGAAGCCGACGCAAGACCAATCCCGACGGCACCATGTCGCTGGTCGAGCACCTCTACGAACTGCGCACCCGCCTGCTCATCGCCCTCGCCGCGGTGGTCCTCACCACGATCGTCGGGTTCGTCTGGTACAGCACCAGCCTGTTCGGGCTGCCGAGCCTCGGCGAGATCCTGCGCGGCCCCTACTGTGATCTGCCGTCGTCCGCGCGCGCCGACATCAGCCCCGACGACAGCTGCCGTCTGCTCGCCACGGGGCCGTTCGAACAGTTCATGCTGCGGCTGAAGGTGGCGCTGACCGCGGGCATCGTGCTCGCCTGCCCGATCTGGCTGTACGAGCTGTGGGCGTTCATCACCCCCGGTCTGTATGCGAAGGAACGCCGCTACGCGATCGGGTTCGTCGTCTCCGGCGCGGCGCTGTTCGTCGCGGGCGCCGTCCTGGCGTACCTGGTGGTCTCGCACGCATTGTCGTTCCTGCTCACCGTCGGCAACGACGTGCAGGTCACCGCGCTGTCGGGCTCGGAGTACTTCGGGTTCATCATCAACCTGCTCGTGATCTTCGGGGTGTCCTTCGAGATCCCCCTCGTCATCGTCGCCCTCAATGCCGTCGGGGTGCTCAGCTACGCCAAGCTCAAGGCGTGGCGGCGCGGGCTGATCATGGCGATGTTCGTCTTCGCGGCCGTCGCCACCCCCGGCCAGGATCCGTTCTCGATGCTGGCGCTGGCCGCCGCCCTGACCCTGCTGCTCGAACTGGCCATCCAGATCGCCCGCCTCCACGACAAGCGCCGTGCCCGCCGCGACCGGGAACAGGGCTGGGGTGACCTCGACGACGACGAGAGCTCGCCGATCACACCGCCGGCTCCGGTGCCCGCGCCCACCTCCACGCCGCCGCCCGGGCCCGCGTCCGCCGACTACTCCGACACCCTCTAGTCGCCGCCTGTGACCGACTCACCCGACACCGGATCCACCGCGACCACGCTGCCGCCCCGGCTCGCCGAGTTCGCCGCCGAGCTGCCCTTCCCGCTCGACCCGTTCCAGGTGCAGGCCTGCCGCGCCCTCGAGGGCGGGCACGGTGTGCTCGTGTGCGCGCCCACCGGCGCCGGCAAGACCGTGGTCGGGGAGTTCGCCGTGCATCTGGCGCTGCGCGCCGGCAGCAAGTGCTTCTACACCACCCCCATCAAGGCGCTGAGCAACCAGAAGTACGCCGATCTCGTCGCCCGCTACGGCAAGGCCGCGGTCGGGCTGCTCACCGGGGATCAGTCCGTCAACCCGGACGCCCCGGTGGTGGTGATGACCACCGAGGTGCTGCGCAACATGCTCTACGCGTCCTCGACCACGCTGATCGGGCTGACCCACGTGGTGATGGACGAGGTGCACTTCCTCGCCGACCGGTTCCGCGGCGCGGTGTGGGAGGAGGTCATCCTGCACCTGCCCGAGGACGTGCGCCTGGTCAGCCTGTCCGCGACCGTCTCCAACGCCGAGGAGTTCGGCGACTGGATGGAGACCGTGCGCGGGGACACCACCGTCGTCGTCGACGAGGTGCGGCCCATTCCGCTGCACCAGCACGTCATGGTCGGCCCCCGCATCTTCGACCTGTTCGAATCCGCCGCACACCCCGACGCGGCGGACGGCACCGGCCGCCGCGGTGTCGTGGTCAACCGGGAACTCGTCGAGCAGGTGCGCCGCCGCGCCGCCCTCGACTCGGCCGGCCGGTGGGGCGGGCCCCGCGGACGCATCGGGTTCCGGCCGCCGCCGCGCCCGGAGGTCGTCGCCCGCCTCGACCGGGAGGGGCTGTTGCCGGCGATCACGTTCGTCTTCAGCCGCGCCGGCTGCGACGCCGCCGTCGGTCAGTGCCTGCGCGCCGGACTGCACCTGACCTCCGAGGACGAGATCGCGCAGATCCGGGCGGTCGTCGACGAGCACACCGGCGACCTGCCGCGCGCCGACCTCGAGGTGCTCGGCTTCCGGGAGTGGCGCGCCGCCCTCGAACGCGGCATCGCCGCCCACCATGCCGGCATGCTCCCGGCGTTCCGGCACACCGTCGAGGACCTGTTCGTCCGCGGCCTGGTGCGGGCGGTGTTCGCCACCGAAACCCTCGCCCTGGGCATCAACATGCCGGCCCGCACCGTGGTGCTCGAGAAGCTGGTCAAGTACAACGGCGAAACCCACGCCGAGCTCACCCCGGGCGAGTACACCCAGCTCACCGGGCGGGCCGGGCGGCGCGGCATCGACATCGAGGGCCACGCGGTGGTGCTGTGGCAGCCGGGTCTCGAACCCACCGACGTCGCCGGGCTCGCCTCCACCCGCACATTCCCGCTGCGCAGCTCGTTCCGCCCGTCGTACAACATGGCGGTCAACCTGATCGACGCGGTCGGCGCCGAACACTCCCGGGCACTGCTGGAACGGTCCTTCGCGCAGTTCCAGGCGGACAAGTCGGTCGTCGGCCTGACCCGTGGCATCGAACGCAACGAGAAGGCCCTCGCCAAGCTGCGCGACCAGCTCGGCGGCGAGGACGGTGAGATCCTCGACTACCTGCAGCTGCGCGAGGAACTGACCCAGCTCGAACGTGCCCGCGAACGCCAGGCGCGGCAGGACCGCCGGCAGGCGGCGGTCGCGTCGCTGCTCGCGCTGCGCCGCGGCGACATCGTCGCCATCCCCGGCGGCCGGCGTACCGGCCTGGCCGTCGTCCTCGAGACCGACACCGACGTCACCGACCCCCGGCCGCTCGTGGTCACCGCGGACGCCTGGTCCGGGCGGGTGTCGGCCGCGGACTTCCCGGCCCCGGCGACCGCGCTGGGCAAGCTCCGGCTGCCCCGGCACGCCGACGCCCGCACCGCCCGGGCCCGCCGGGACCTCGCGTCGGCGTTGCGCAGCACCGGGATCGCCGCGCCGCGCCGACCCAAGCGCGCCAAGAACGGCGACAGCCGCGAGATCGACACGCTGCGGCGGCGGCTGCGCCGCCACCCGGCCCACCAGCATCCCGACCTCGACCGTCTCGCCCGGGTCGGGGAGCGCTACAACCGGCTGGGCCGGGAGGTGGCCCAGATGCGCCGCCAGTCCGCGGCCACCACCAATTCCCTCGCGCGCACCTTCGAGCGGATCGTCGCGTTGCTGACCGAGCGGGGCTACCTCACCGCCGGCGACGATCCGTCGACCACCGAGGCGGGGGAGCGGCTCGCCCGCATCTACAGCGAGAGCGACCTGCTGGTCGCCGAATGCCTGCGCCACCAGGTGTGGGCCGGGCTCTCGCCCGCCGAGCTCGCCGCGGTCGTCTCGGCCGTGGTGTACGAGGCCCGCGTCGAGGAGGGCGCCACCGAGTACGGGCCGACCGGGCCGCTGCGTCGCGCGCTCGCCGACACCGTCCGTCTGTGCGGTCAGCTGCGCGCCGACGAGGTCCGCTTCAAGCTGCCCCCGACCCGGGAACCGGATCCCGGATTCGTCGACGCCATCTACACGTGGGTGAGTACCCAGTCGTTGACCGAGGCTCTGCTCGCGGCCGGCACCGCGGGACGTGACCTGTCGGCGGGCGATTTCGTGCGCTGGTGCCGGCAGGTCATCGATCTGCTCGATCAGATCCGCACCGGCGCCGTCGACCCGCAGATCGCCAAGACGGCCGCCCGCGCGATCGGCGCGATCCGGCGCGGTGTCGTCGCGGTCGATGCGGCGTGAGGACATCGCGTGTGGTTTGATACGCGCGCTGCCACACGGCTTCCTCGTGGTGGGTGGGGTGCTACGACTACGGTAATTGGACACAGCGAAGGCAGGTGGAGGCGACAATGAGCGGTCCGCACGACCCGCAGGATTCCGACGATTCGACCAAGCAGTGGGCGCCGTCACCCCCGCCGTCCTCCGGAGCCGAGCAGGGGCCGGAGCCGACTCAGGCGTTCGGCACGCCGCAGCAGGGGCAGGCTCCCGGCCAGTCGTGGGCCCAGCAGGGTCCAGGCCAGGCCCAGCCCGGCCAGCAGTGGGGGCAACCGCAACAGGGCCAGCCGCAGCAGGGCCAGTGGGGCCAGCAGCCCGGTCAGCCGCAGCAGGCGCAGTGGGGCCAGCAGCCCGGCCAGCAGTGGGGGCAACCGCAACAGGGGCAGCCGCAGCAGGGCCAGTGGGGACAGCAGCCCGGTCAGCCGCAGCAGGGGCAGTGGGGACAGCAGCCCGGCCAGCCGCAGCAGGGGCAGTGGGGACAGCAGCAGGGCCAGTGGGGGCAGCAGCCCGGCCAGCAGTGGGGAGCGACCGGCGCGAACCAATGGAATGCCGGTGCACCGCAGACGAAGTCGAAGACCGGCCTGATCGTCGGCCTGGCCGTCGCTGCGCTGGTGCTGATCGGGGCGATCATCGGCGCCGTCCTGCTCCTCGGCGGCACCGACACCCTCGACCCCGAGGCCGCGCAGGCCGGCGTCGAGAAGGTCCTCACCGAGTCGTACGGCGCCACCGACGTCTCCGACGTACGGTGCCCGGACGGTGAAGAAGTCAAGGCGGGCAACAGCTTCGAGTGCACCCTCACGGTGGACGGGCAGTTCCGGACCGTGACCCTGACCTTCACCGACGACGAGGGTACCTACGAGGTCAGCCGACCCAACTGAGCACGCCGGTCCGTCGCCCTCACACCCCGGCCACCGCCGCGGTCAACCGGGCGACGGACCGCCCGATCCCCAAGTCCTGCGCCAGCCGTTCGAGCCCTTCCGGATCGACCGGGGTCACCGGGATCGGGTCCGGCCGCGACACCCGGACCGGAGCGTCGGTGGCCACCCGCACCACCGGCACCGCCGCGTCCAGATACTCGCCGGCGTCGACCAGCTTGGCGCGCACCCCCTTCGCCAGTCCCGACGCCGGATCCGCGGCCGCCGCGCGCAGCGCCGCCAGCGACCCGTACTCCTGCAGCAGCGTCGACGCGGTCTTCTCCCCGACCCCCTTGACCCCCGGCAACCCGTCCGACGGGTCCCCGCGCAGCGCCGCCAGTTCGGCGTAGGCCGCTCCGGCCCGCGCGGGCGGAAGCCTGTACCGGGCGGCGACTTCCGCCGGACCGAACACCTCGGCCTTGGCCAGGCCCCGCCCCACGTACACCACCCGCACCGGCGCCGCGCCGTCGCGCACCACCTGCAGCAGATCCCGGTCCCCGCTGACCACCAGCACCGGATCCCGGGCCTCGCCGGCGGCGAGAGTGCCGATCACGTCGTCGGCCTCGAACCCGGCCGCCCCGGCGGTGGCGAGCCCGACCGCGGCCAGCACGTCGATGATCATCGGCACCTGCGGCGGCAGCGCCGCCGGCACCTCCTCGGCGGTGCCGTCCGACCCGGCCGCCACCCGGTGCGCTTTGTAACTCGGCACCGCCGCCACCCGGAACGCCGGCCGCCAGTCCAGGTCCAGGCACACCACCAGCCGCGCGGGCCGATGCTTGGTGATCAGCGACGCCACCATGTCGGTGAACCCTCGCACCGCGTTGACCGGGCGCCCGTCCGGGGCGGTGAGCGACTCGGGCAGCGCGTGGAACGCGCGGAACCACAGGCTCGCCCCGTCGAGCAGCATCAACGGGCCGGTGGGGGGCACGGGGGCGGCGGAGGCCGGCGTCGCAGTCACACCGGTCATCCTGCCAAACGCCACTACGCTGTCGGCATGAGTTCCCCCGAGCGCCGCTTCCCCGCCTCCGTGTACGCCGATCGCCTCGCCCGGGCCGCCGCCCTCGGTCACGACGCCGGTCTCGACGCGCTGCTCGTCACCCCCGGCCCGGACCTGCGCTACCTGCTCGGCTCCCGAGCGGAATCGTTCGAGCGGCTCACCTGCCTGGTGATCCCCACCGCCGGCGGCCCCGCCTCCGTCGTCGTCCCACGCCTCGAGCTGGCCTCCCTCACCGACTCCGCCGCCGCGGACCTGAACCTGCCGGTCCACGACTGGGTCGACGGGCAGGACCCGTACGCGCAGGTCGCGGCGCTGCTGCCGGAGCGTCCGCGCACCGCGGTCGTCGACGCCATGCCGGCCCTGCACCTGGTGCCGCTCGCGACCCGGTTCGCGGTGCCGCCCGTGCTGGCGACCGAGGTGGTGCGGCAGCTGCGCATGGTCAAGGACGACGAGGAGGTCGCGGCGCTGCGCCGCGCCGGCGCCGCCATCGACCGGGTGCACGCGCAGATGGAACGGTGGCTGCGGCCCGGCCGCACCGAGGCGCAGGTCGCGGCCGACATCACCGCCGCGATCGTCGCCGAGGGCCACACCGAGGCCGCCTTCGTCATCGTCGGATCCGGCCCGCACGGCGCCGACCCCCACCACGAGGTCTCCGACCGGGTCCTCGAACCCGGCGACGTCGTGGTCGTCGACATCGGCGGCCCGGTCGAGCCCGGCTACTACTCCGACTCCACCCGCACCTACAGCCTCGGCGCGCCCCCCGACGACGTCGCGGCGAAGGTGGCGCTGCTCGAGGCGGCGCAGCGGGCGGCGGTCGACGCGGTCCGGCCCGGGGTCACCGCCGCCTCGATCGACGCCGCCGCCCGCGACGTCCTCGCCGCGCACGGCCTCGCCGAGGTCTTCGTGCACCGCACCGGGCACGGCATCGGGCTGTCCGTCCACGAGGAGCCGTACATCGTCGACGGCAACACCGATGTGCTGCGGCCCGGGATGGCGTTCAGCATCGAACCGGGCATCTACTTCCGCGGCGAGTGGGGTGCGCGCATCGAGGACATCGTGGTGGTCACCGAGGACGGCTGCGAGCCGCTCAACCACCGTCCGCACGGACTGACGGTGCTGCCGGGGTGAGCGGCCCTACTTGTCGAGCACCGAGCCCATCACCCGCTCGACGGTGATCTCCACCACCACCCGGGTCGGGTTGGGCCGCGGCGTCCGGTACCGCGCGGTGTAGCGGTGCACCCCCTCGGCGACGGCCTCCGGTTCCGTCCGCACCCGGGCGGGACCTTCGAGGGTGAGCCAGCGGCCCCGCTCGACCTGGCTGACGGCGCCGTACCCGCGGCGGTCGGCGTTGAGCGCCTTCTGCGAGGTCGCATTGGTGATCACCCGCACCACCCCGGCCTCCGGGTCCCACGTGAAGCCGACGGCCACCACGTGCGGGCTGCCGTCCTTGCGCAGCGTCGTGAGCGTGCCGAGATGGTATTCGGTGAGGAACTGCAACGCGGCGTCGCCGAGCGCGGCGGGGGTGCGGGCCATGCCTGCGACGGTAGCCGAACCCGGCCCGCGCGCCCCGCGGCGCCACCCGGCACACTGGTGCGGTGAGCAACGAGCAGGGTTCGATCGTCGTCTTCGGGGGCCGCAGCGAGATCGGGACGGCGGTGGCCGTCCGGCTGGCCCGCGGCCGCACCGTGGTCCTGGCCGCACGCCGCGCCGGCGATCTCGAGGCGCAGCGCCGCGCCGTGCTCGACGCCGGTGCCGCCGCCGTGCACACCGTCGAGTTCGACGCCGACCGGCTCGACACCCACGAGCAGACCCTCGCCGACCTCGCGATGCTGTACGGGCCGATCGACGTGGCGGTCCTCGCGTTCGGCATCCTCGGCGACCAGCACCGCGCCGAACACGACCCGGCACATGCCGTGGCGATCGTGCACACCGACTACGTCGCCCACGTGGCCCTGCTCACGGCGCTGGCGGCGCATCTGCGTGCCCAGGGGTCGGGTCGGATCGTGGTGTTCTCGTCGGTGGCGGGGGTGCGGGTGCGCCGCGCGAACTATGTGTACGGCTCCGCGAAGGCCGGTCTCGACGGATTCGCCTCCGGCCTGGCGGATGCGCTGCACGGCAGCGGCGTGTCGCTGCTGCTGGTGCGACCCGGGTTCGTCGTCGGCCGCATGACCGAGGGTATGAGCCCCGCGCCGCTGTCGAGCACCCCGGACCGGGTCGCGGACGCGACGGTGACGGCGCTGCGCCGCGGCCGCGGCGAGGTGTGGGTGCCGGCGGTGCTGCGGCCGGTGTTCTTCGGGATGCGGCTGCTGCCGCGGCCGATCTGGCGGCGACTGCCGCGCTGACCGGCGCGGTCAGCGGCGGCGGGACTCGAGCAGCCGCAACCACACCTCGCCGACCGTCGGATACGCCGGTACCGCATGCCACAGCGTCTCGAGTGGCACCGCGCCGACCACCGCGACCGTCGCGGCGTGCAGCAGCTCGGCCACGTCGGTACCCGCGAACGTCGCCCCCACCACGGTGTCGGTGGCGCGGTCGACCACGAGGGCGGCGCGTCCGGTGAAATCGTCCCGCGCCAGCGCGGAGCCGGCCACGGCGATGTCGACCTCGAGCACCTCGACGTCGAGGCCGTCGGCGCGGGCGTCGGCCGCGGTGCGGCCCACGGCCGCGACCTCCGGGGCGGTGAACACCACCTGCGGCACCTGGCCGTGGTCGGCGCGCGCCCGGAACCGGGGCGCGTCGAGGGCACGTCCCTCGGCGCGGGCGGCGATCACGTCGCCGCACACCCGCCCCTGGTACTTACCCATGTGCGTCAGCGCGGTCCGGCCGGTGACGTCGCCGACGGCGTAGAGCCAGTGCCCGTCCACCCCGGCGACGCTCATGTGGTCGTCGGTGCGCAGCGGGCCGTCCCCGTCCCACCCGACCGTGTCGAGCCCGAGTCCGGTGGTCGCGGGCCGGCGCCCGGCCGCGACGATCAGCTCGTCGACCTCGACGGCGCCGCCGTCGTCGAGGCGCAGCCGCACCGGGCCGCCGTGGATGCGTCCGATGCCGGTGTCCGCGACGTCCGGGCGGGACACTTCCGCCGTCGTCGTGCCGAACCGCAGCCGGACGCCGTGCTCGCGCAGCGTCTCGGCGACGGCGGCGCCGGCGAACGGCTCGGTGCGGGCGAGCAGCCGGTGCCCGCGCACCAGCATCGTCAGATCCTCGGTGCCGAGCTCGCGCAGCCAGGTCGCGATCTCGCAGGCGACGACGCCGCCCCCGACGATCGCGGCGCGCCGCGGCACCTGGTGCAGGTTCGTCGCGTCCCGCGAGGTCCACGGCCGGGCCGCGCGCAGTCCCGGCACGTCGGGCACGGTCGCGGTGCTGCCGGTGGCCACCACCACCGCGTGTCGAGCCCGCAGCCGGCGCGGCTGCGGACCGTCCACGGTGACCTCGCACCGGGCGGTGAGGCGGCCGTGCCCGCGCACGACCGCGATCCCGGCGCCGCGCGCCCACTCGACCTGGGCGGTGTCGTCCCGGTTGTCGGTGAACGCGTCCCGGCGGGCGAGGACGTCGGTGACGTCGACGCCGTGGGCGGCGACCTTGGCGGCGACGCCGGGCATGTGCCGGGCCGCAGCGAGCACCTGGCCCGGGCGCAGCAGCGCCTTGCTCGGCATGCACGCCCAGTAGGAGCATTCGCCGCCGACGAGTTCGTGTTCGACCAGCACGGCGGTGCGGTCGCTGCCGGCGATCGCATAGGCGGCGGCGTTCTCCCCGGCGGGTCCGCCGCCGAGGACGACGACATCGAACACCTCGGACTCGGACCCGGCACCGATGCTCATGAGCCCACGGTAGGCCGCGTGCGGGTCGGGCGCGCCCGGAACGCGACCGCGGCCGCAGCGTCCCGCTCGGCTCAGTTCAGCTCGGGGGAGTCGGCGTCGAAGATCAGTCCCATCGGGGCGAGGACCCGCACCACCTGTTCGGCGGCCCATTCGTCGAGGTCGCACAGCAGCACCACCGACCACGGCGTCACCACCAGGGGACGATCCACGGCCGCGAGGAACTCCGCCATCCGCGCCGGCAGCACCGCCCCGGGCAGACCACCGCCGAGGGTGACCGCACCGTCGGGCTGGTCGAACCAGCCCACGGGCCGGGCCGGAGCCGGCGGGCGCGGCACCGGCGGCGCCGACGGCTCCAGGCCCAGGGCGGCGAGGGTGGCGGCGACCCCGGCCCGGTGGGGCCGCTGCGCCGCCGCGATCAGCGTCTCGACGACGTCGCCGGGCGCCAGGCGCACCCCGGTGTCGGTGCCGTCGAGCAGCAGCGCCCACCGTCGGTCGGGCAGCGCCGCCGCCCCCACCTCGGGGGCCAGGGCCGCGATGTCGCCGCTGCCGTCGTCGATCCCGACGACGAGGTCGCGGTCCGGCGCGGGCGCGGGGAGGCGACGATGCATCTCGGCGAGGATCTCCCGCACGTCGACGTGCCCGCCGCGGCGGCCGGACAGCGGCGAGGCGAGCAGGCGGCGTCGGTGCTGTCCGGGCAGGTCGAAGCCGTGGCCGGTCAGCTGCGCGGTGAGCTCGGCGCGGTTCCCGCGCAGCCCGAGACCGTCGGTGGTGAGGACCAGGTTGCCCCCGGCGTGTTCGTGGGCGAGGTCGGCGAGGAGCTGCAGCTGCGCCGCCGCGAGCCGGCCGCCGGGCAGGGACACCTCGACCAGGTCGGCGGGTTCATGAGCGTGCGGCATGGCCTCCAGGCTAGACGGCGGCGGTCGGCGCGGCCCGCCCGTCCGTAGGGTGTGGCCCATGACCCCGACCTTCGGCGACCTCGCCGCCGCGAAGTACGTGCTGCTGACCACCTTCCGCAGGGACGGCACCCCGGTGCCGACCGCGGTGTGGGCGGCCGCCGACGCCGACCGGCTGCTGGTGTGGACCGTCACCGACTCCTACAAGGTCAGGCGGTTGCGCCGCGATCCGCGGATCACCGTCGCGGTGTGCGACGCGCGCGGCACACCGCGCAGCGACGCGGTGCCCGGCACCGCCACGGTGCTCGACGCGGCCGGCACCGAGCGGGCGCGGGCGGTGATCGCCCGCAAGTACGGGATCCTGGGGTGGCTCACGGTCAAGGGCAGTGTGCTGCGCCGCGGGCGCGCCGGCACCGTCGGGCTCGCCTGTGTCGTCGAGGCGGGCGAGTCCGCCCCGGAGCCCGGTCCCGGCCGGTGAGCGGAGACCGGCGGGGCCCGGGTCGCCGCGGGGTCAGCGGGCGCGGCTGACCGACGACATGTGGAAGTCGGGGATCCGCAGCGGCGGCATCGCGGTGCGGGTGAACCAGTCCTTCCATTCCCGCGGCAGGGTGCGCTGCGTGCCACCGGCCTCGGTGGTGCGCCGCAGCAGATCCAGCGGGCTCTCGTTGAACCGGAAGTTGTTCACCTCCGCCGTCACCGCACCGTCCTCGACCAGATACACGCCGTCGCGGGTCAGTCCGGTCAGCAGCAACGTCGCCGGGTCGACCTCCCGGATGTACCACAGGGTCGTCAGCAGCAGTCCCCGCTCGGTGCGGGCCACCATCTCGTCCACGCCGGCCGTGCCGCCGCCGGTCAGGAGCAGGTTCTGCCCGGGCGCGGCGGCCGGCGCCCCGAACTCGGCGGCGGCGGCCCGCGGGTACGCCAGCGCGTGCACCGTGCCCGCCCGCACCCAGTCGACCCGCGCGAGGTCCATGCCGTTGTCGAACACCGACACCGAGTTCGACGAGGCGGTGGCCGTGACGAACGGCGCGTACTCCAGGCCGGGGGCGGCGGGATCGGAGAACAGCGTCAACGGCAGCGCGGTGAGCCGTTCGCCGACGCGGGTGCCGCCGGGCCGCGACAGCGCGGTGTGCCCTTCCTCGGCGCCGCGGCCCTCCATCGACCACATCAGGTAGATCATCAGGTCCGCCACCGCCGACGGCGGCAGCAGCGTCTCGTAGCGCCCGGCCGGCAGCTCGACGGTGCGGCGCGCCCAGTCCAGCCGCCGCGACAGCTCCGCCAGCAGGGACGGGGTGTCGACATCGGTGAAGTCGCGGGTGCCGGCCCCGGCCCACGCACTCGGCCCGGTCAGCCCGCCCCGTTTGCCGTTGATCTCCACCGATCCCTCCGGCTCGGTGAACCGGCGCCGCACCCCGCTCGAGGTGCCCAGCCAGGTCGTCGAGATCCGGTGGTGGGCGAAGCCGTAGAGCTGATCGGCGCCGTCGAAGCCGGCGGCGAGATCGTCGACGAGCCGCCCGAACACCGTGATGTCGGTCCCGGCCGCAGCGTCGGCCCAGTCGCCGGGCTCGCCGTCCCCCCCGACGAGCGGCACCGCGTCCTCGGCCGGGGCCGCCGCCGCGGCCGCCGCCACCGCCGCCTGCACGGTCGGGGCGATGTCGGCCGGGTCGACGCTGCTCGATGTCACCACCCCGACCCGGGTGGTGTCGCCGCGCAGGACCGCGATCACCGTCCAGCTGCGGGAACGAGAGATCCCGTTGGTGGTCATCGAGTTGCCGGCCCACCGCAGCGACGCCTCGCCGGTGTCGGTGACCAGCACGATCGTCTCGTCGGCGGTCGAGCAGCGCAGCGCCCGCTCGAGCTGTTCCTGCGCCTCGATCATCGCCGGCCCTCCGCGCGGGTGTTGAGGACGTTCACCGACCGCAGCAGCGCCGACGGGCAGCCGTGGCTGACCGGGGCGACCTGCCCGGGCTGGGCCTTGCCGCAGTTCACGGCGCCGCCGAGTTGCCACGTCGACGGCCCGCCCACCGCCTCGAGCGAGCCCCAGAAGTCGGTCGTGGTGGCCTGGTAGGCCACATCGCGCACCTGCCCGGCGAGCGTGCCACCCCGGATCCGGTAGAACCGCTGGCCGGTGAACTGGAAGTTGTAGCGTTGCATGTCGATCGACCAGGACTTGTCGCCGACGACGTAGAGCCCGTCGTCGACGCGGGCGATGAGCTCGGCGGTGGTGGTGTCGGCCGCCGGGTCCGGTTGCAGCGACACGTTCGCCATCCGCTGGATCGGCACGTGATGCGCCGAGTCGGCGTACGAGCAGCCGTTCGAACGCGGCAGGCCCAGCCGCGGCGCGAACACCCGGTCGAGCTGGTAGCCGACCAGCATCCCGTCCCGCACCAGGTCCCAGGACTGGGCGGCGACCCCGTCGTCGTCCCAGCCGACGCTGGCGAGCCCGTGCGCGACGGTGCGGTCCGCCGTCACCTGCATCACGTCGGTGCCGTAGCGCAGCGTGCCGAGCCCGTCGGGGGTGGCGAACGAGGTGCCCGCGTAGGCTGCCTCGTACCCGATGGCCCGATCGTATTCCGTTGCGTGCCCGATCGATTCGTGAACCGTCAACCACAGGTTGGTGGGGTCGATCACCAGGTCCGTCGGCCCCGCCTGCACGCTGGGGGCCGTCGCCTTCTCCGCCAGCCACCCGGGGATCTGCGCCAGCTCCGCACTCCAGTCCCAGTGCGCGTCGCCGGCCGCATACTCCCAGCCCCGCCCCACCGGTGGGGCGAGGGTGCGCATCGTCTCGAACTCGCCGGTGCGCCGGTCCACGGCGGTCGCCTCGAGCTGCGGGGCGATCCGGACCCGCTGCTGGGTGATCGCCGAGCCGGCCAGGTCCGCGTAGAACGTCTGCTCCTTGACCTGGACACAGTTCGCCGTCACATGATCGACCTCGTCGGCGTCGAGCAGGTGCCGGGAGAACTCCGCCAGCCGCGCCACCTTCTGCGCGGTGGGCACCGTGAACGGGTCGATCTCGTACGACGAGACCCACACCGCGTCCGCGTAGACCGGCTCGTCGGCGAGCTCGACCCGGTCCCGGTTCAGCGCCCGCAACGTCCGGGCCACCTCGATCGCCTGCCGCGCCGTGGCCGCCGCGACGGCCGGGCTCAGCTCGGCGTGCGAGGCGAAGCCCCAGGTGCCGTCGACCACCACCCGCACGGCCAGCCCGGTGTCGACGCTGTCGACGGCGGCCTGCACGGCGCCGTCCCGCAGGCTCAGCGACTGGCTGTGCACGCGGTGCACCCGCAGATCCGCGTGGGAGGCACCGGCGGCGCGGGCGGCGGACAGCGCCGCGTCCGCGAGTGTCCACAACGGCAGGGCGAGGAAGTCGGCGTCGACGGTGCTCACGGGCACCACCGTACTGGGTCGCACCCGGCGCGCCGGCTCACCCGAACTGCTGCCAGCCCAGACGCACCACCATCACCAGCACCACGACCAGCAGCACCGCCCGCACGAATCCCGCGCCGCGGCGCAGCGCCGTCCGCGACCCGGCGACCGCGCCCGCGATGTTGCACACCGCCAGCGCCAACCCCAGCGACCACCACACGTACCCGGCCGCCGCGAAATACACCAGCGCCCCGAAATTGGACCCGAGGTTGATCACCTTCGCCATCGCCGCCGACCGCACGAACTCGGTGCCGAGCAGCGTCGCGAACGTGATGATCAGGAACGTGCCGGTGCCCGGGCCGAGCAGGCCGTCGTAGAAGCCGATCACCGCGGCCGCGGTCAGCACCACCAGGACCGTGCGCCGCGCCGTCGGGGGTTCGTGCACCAGGGTCGTGCCGACCTGCGGCCGCAGCGTCACGAACACCGCGACCGCCACCAGCACCACCATCACCATCGGAACGAACAGGTCCTTGTCGATCCGCGAGACCGTCGCCGCGCCCGCCGCCGCCGCGACCGCGGCCAGGACCGCCGCCGGAGCCAGGACCGGCCACTGCAGCCGGATCCGCCGCGCGAAGGTCACCACCGCCGCGCCGGTGCCGCAGATGGCGGTGAGCTTGTTCGTCGCCAGCGCGGCCGCCGGTGTCAGCTGCGGGGAGACGACGAACAGCGCCGGCAACAGGATCAACCCGCCCCCACCGACGACGGCGTCGACCCACCCGGCGGCGGTCGCCGCCGCCATCAGAACCGCCCAGTCGCCCGCACCCACGCGGCCATTCGATCACAGCGGCCGGGAGCAAAACCGCGGCGCCGTTCGTTGAGCGGGTATGACCGCCGCACCGTTCCCGGCAGCTGGAAGGATCACCCCATGATCGCGCTGCTGTTCCTGGCCTACGTCGTCGTCGAGATCGGGGCGCTGGCGTGGCTCGGGTCCACCCTGGGCATCGGCACGACCATCCTGGTGTTCCTCGGGGTGAGCGTCCTCGGGTACCTGGTGCTCGCCGCGCAGGGCCGGCGTGCCCTGCAGAACCTGGGCCGGGTCCGCAGCGCCGCCGGCGCGGACCGGGCCCTGACCGACGGCGCGCTGGTCGGTGTCGGGGCCGGGCTCGTGCTCGTACCCGGACCGGTGACCAGCGCCGCGGGGATCCTGCTGCTGCTGCCCCCGACCCGCGCGCTGCTGCGCCCGCTGGTGCGGGCGCTGGCCGCCCGCCGGGTCGCCGCCTCCGTCGCCCGGGGCGGCACCTTCCGCGGGGAACGCGTCGTGATCGTCGACGGCGAGGTCGTCGAGCACACCGTGGTCGGCCCGGCCCGCCTCGACAGCCCCGCCTCCGGCGCCGGGACCGTGCTCGAGGGCGAGATCGTCGACCCCCCGCACCGTCCGCGCCTGCCGTAGCGGGGCACACTGGGTAGCCGTGAAGTCCCCCGCACCGCGCACTCAGCTTCTCGTCGGCGGCCGCATCTACAGCGCCAGCGCCCCCGACGCCACCTCGATGGCCGTCACCGACGGGCAGATCGTGTGGGTGGGGGAGGACCGGCCCGGCCGCGCCCTGCACCCGGACGCCGAGATCGTCGAGCTCGGCGGGGCGTTCGTCGCACCCGCCTTCGTCGACACCCACGTGCACGTCACCGCGCACGGCCTGGCCCTGACCGGTCTCGACCTGTCCGGCACCCGGTCCCGCGACGAGGCGCTGCACCGGGTGCGCGACCACGCCGCCCGTCACGCCGGCGCCGTGGTGTGGGGGCACGGCTGGGACGAGACCCGCTGGCCGGACCCCGCCGCCCCCACCACCGACGACCTCGACGCCGCCGCCCCCGGCCGCGCCGTCTACCTCACCCGCGTCGACGCCCACTCCGCGGCCGCCTCCACCGCGCTGCGCGCCGCCACCGACCTCGCCGGACTCGACGGCTACCACCCGCAGCGGCCGCTGACCGCGGCCGCGCACCACGCGGTCCGCGCCGCCGCCCGCGCCCTGCTCACCCCGGACGAACGGGCCCGGGCCCGGGCCGCCGCCCTCGACGACTACGCGGCCCACGGCATCGTCGCCGTGCACGAGTGCGGCGGCCCGGACATCGCCGGCCGCGACGACTTCGCCGAACTGCTCGCCACCGACCACGGGGTGCAGGTCCGCGGCTACTGGGGAGAGGCCGTCACCACCGCCGAGCAGGCCCGGGCGCTGCTCACCGCCACCGGCGGGCACGCCCTCGGGGGCGACCTGTTCGTCGACGGCGCCCTCGGCTCCCACACCGCGTGGCTCACCGCGCCGTACACCGACCGCCCCGACTGTTGCGGCACCGCCTACCTCACCGTCGAACAGATGGCCGCGCACCTGCGGGCCTGCACCGAAGCCGGCATCCAGGCCGGCTTCCACGTCATCGGCGACGCCGCCGTCGACGCCGCGGTGCAGGCGTTCGCCGCGGTCGCCGCCGACCTCGGCGGCCCGGCCGTCGCGGCCCGCGGACACCGGCTCGAACACCTCGAGATGGTCACCGCCGCGCAGGGCGAGCGGCTCGGCAGCTGGGGTGTGATCGCCAGCATGCAACCGAGCTTCGACGCGCTGTGGGGCGGACCGGACCGGCTCTACGCCACCCGCCTCGGCGCCGGCCGCGCCGCCGCCCTCAACCCGTTCGCCCCGCTCGCCGCGACCGGCATGTCCCTCGCGTTCGGCTCGGACGCGCCGGTCACCGCGGCCCGGCCGTGGCCGATGCTGCGCGCCGCCGTGCACCACCGCACCCCGGGCAGCGGGATCTCCCCCCGCGCCGCGTTCGCCGCCGCCACCCGTGGGGCGTGGCGCGCCGGCGGGGTGCGGGACGGAATCGCCGGCACCCTCGATCCCGGGGCACCCGCGTCGTACGCGGTCTGGGACGCGGGCGAACTCGTGATCAGCGCACCGAAGGACAGTGTGCAGCGCTGGTCCACCGACCCGCGATCGCGGGTGGCGCCGCTGCCGAACCTCGAGCCGGGCACGCCCGACCCGGTGCTGCTGCGCAGCGTGCACCGCGGCCGCGTCGTGTACGCCCGGTGATCGGCGCGCGCGCCGCCGCCCGGCCGGTGGTGGTCCGCAGCGTCGCCGCCGTCACGGCGGGGCTGCTGTTGTTCGCGAGCTTCCCGCCGCGTCCGCTGTGGTTCCTCGCGCCGCTGGGCATCGCCCTGCTCACCGGGGTGCTGGGGGCGCCGGCGCTGCGCCGCCGTGCCGGTTTCGGCTACGGCTGTCTCGCCGGCCTGGGATTCTTCGTGCCGCTGCTGCCGTGGGTCGGGGAGTACGTGGGCCCGGTGCCGTGGCTGGCGCTCGCCGCCGCCGAGGCGGTCTTCGTCGGCCTGTTCGGGGTGGTCGCGGTGCAGGTGCGGGCCCTGCCGGGGGCACCGGTGTGGATCGCGGCCGGCTGGAGCCTGACCGAGTACCTGCGGGCGAGCGTGCCCTTCGGGGGGTTCCCCTGGGGCCGGCTCGCGTTCGGGCAGCCGGACGGGCCGCTGGTCGGTCTCGCCGCGGTCGGCGGTGCGCCACTGGTGTCGTTCGCGGTGGCGCTGACCGGCACGGGACTGTGGGCGTGCGCGCGGGCCGGGCGGCGTTACGCCCGCGGGCACCGGGAGAAGTCACCGCTGCTGCGGGCCGCGGCGACGACCGTCGCCGCGCCGCTGCTCGCCCTGGCGACCTGGCCGGCGCTGCCCGCCCCCGAGTCGGGCGAGCGCACCGTGACGGTCGCCGCGATCCAGGGCAGCGTGCCGCGGCTGGGTCTGGACTTCAACGCCCAGCGCAAGGCCGTGCTGAACAACCACGTGGCGCGCACCTTCGAGCTGGCCGATCGGGTGCGGGCAGGCACCGCGCCGCGCCCGGACGTGGTGATCTGGCCGGAGAACGCCTCCGACATCGACCCGTTGCGCAACCGCGACGCCGCCGCCGACATCGGCGCCGCGGCGGCCGCGGTCGGCGCCCCGATCCTGGTGGGCGCCGTGCTGGTCAACGGGGACGGCACCACGACCAACTCGGTGATCGTGTGGGATCCGGCGACCGGGCCGGGGGAGCGGCACGACAAACGCATCATCCAGCCGTTCGGCGAGTACCTGCCGTACCGCTCGTTCTTCCGGCTGTTCTCCGACTACGCCGATCGGGCCGGGCACTTCGTGCCGGGCAGCGGCGACGGCACCGTCCACGCCGCCGGCATCCCGATCGGGGTGGCCACGTGCTACGAGGTGGCGTTCGACCGGGCCCTGCGGGACTCGGTGCGCGCCGGCGCGCAGCTGCTGGCCGTGCCCACCAACAACGCCACGTTCGGCGACACGGAGATGACCTACCAGCAGCTGGCGATGTCCCGGGTGCGGGCCGTCGAGCACGGCCGCGCTGTGGTGGTGGCCGCCACGAGCGGGGTCAGCGCCGTGGTCGCGGCCGACGGCACGGTCACCGCGCGCAGCGCCCTGTTCGTGCCCGAGGTACTGGTGGCGCAGGTGCCGCTGCGCACGACGGCTACGCTGGCTACTCGGCTCGGACCGATCCCGGAGCTCGTGCTCTGCGTCGGGGCCGTCGCCGCCGTCGGCGTGGCGCTGGTGCGCACACGCGGGCGGAGCACCACCGTGCCGGCCGCAGCCGGCACCGCGAGATGACCGGCCGCCGGCCGGTGCGACAGGAAGGACCTTCGATGGCAGCGGCGACGCCGGCCGGGAACGACAGCGCGCCGAGCGCCCGGACCCTGGTGATCATCCCGACGTACAACGAACGTGACAACATCGGCCTGATCGTCGGCCGGTTGCACGCCGCGCTGCCGCACACGCACGTGCTGATCGTCGACGACGGCAGCCCGGACGGCACCGGAGACGTCGCCGATCGTCTCGCCGCGGCGAGCGAGGGCCGCATCCACGTGATGCACCGCACCGAGAAGAACGGTCTCGGGGCCGCCTACATCGCCGGTTTCCGATGGGGACTCGAGCGTGGCTACACCGTGCTGGTGGAGATGGACGCCGACGGCAGCCACGCCCCCGAGCAGCTGCACCTGCTGCTCGAGGAGATCGACGCGGGCGCCGACCTGGTGCTCGGCTCGCGGTACGTGCCCGGCGGCACGGTCGTGAACTGGCCGTGGCATCGGGAGGTGCTCTCCCGCGGCGGCAACATCTACTCGCGGCTCGCGCTGGGGGTGCGGATCCACGACATCACCGGCGGCTACCGCGCCTACCGGCGTGAGGTGCTCGAGCACCTCGATCTCGCCGCGGTCGCCTCGCACGGCTACTGCTTCCAGGTCGACCTCGCCTGGCGGGCCGTGCAGGCCGGGTTCGCGGTCGCCGAGGTGCCGATCACCTTCACCGAGCGGATCATCGGCGAATCGAAGATGAGCGGCAGCATCGTGCAGGAGGCCCTGATCAAGGTCACCGTGTGGGGCGTGCGCAACCGGTGGACGAAACTGCGCGGCCTGCTGCGCCGCTGAGCCGCGCGCGGGCGGGGGTGGACGGTCGACGACCGGCCACCCCAATTCGGGCGGCGGGGCTCATTCGGCGTTCTTGACCTCGATCTTCTTCCCGGCCTCCTGCTGTTCGGCCAGACCGATCGAGACGGTGAGGATGCCCTTGGCGTAGGACGCCTCGACGTCGTCGTCCTTCGCACCCGGCGGCAGGGTCACCGAACGCCGGAACGAGCCGTAGTGGAACTCCGAGCGTCCCCCCTCGGATTTCTCCTCGGTCCGTTCGGCCGTGATCTCGAGCTGTCCGGCGTTGATCGAGACGTCGATGTCCTTCTCCGGGTCGAGGCCGGGCAGCTCGGCCCGCACGACGTACCGGCCGTTCTCGACACGGTCCTCGACCCGGATGAGGTTGCCGCCGAGAGCGGGACGTAGACCGGCGAAGGGGAAGGCGTCGAAGAACTCGGACAGGTCCGGGAACACCGAACGGGAACGGCGCGCTGGCACAGTGGACATGTCTGCTCCTCTCCTGGAAGCGGATCCACGGAAGGTGGTTCCGTGTCCATTCGACTCTGTGCGGGGCGCAACCGACAGGGCCGGAAGTCCCGACCCCCCGCACCCCGAACGTTCGAACCCGGGACGTTATCCAAACGATCGTTCGCACTCACCGGACGCAGGCTACGAACGTTCGTCGGCCGGGTCCGGGTCGGGTCGGCCGCGTTCGCGCCGCAGTTCCGCGACCTGCATCCGCAGCTCGGCGATGTGGACCCGCGCCTCGCGCAGCTGGGTGGCCCGCTCGTCGGCCAGTTCGGCCCGCACCATCGCGAGATCGGCCTCGAGTTCGGCCACCCGCTGCCAGGCCTCGGCGGCCGAGCGCAGTGCCTCGTCGCGTTCGGTGCGCAGCCGGGTCGCCGCGAGGTCCACCGCCCCGGGGCCGGCCGTGCGGGGCGGATCCGGGACGGCGCCGAGGCGGGTGTCCGCGCGCTCGGGCGGCGACTGGGGCGCCGGCCGGGGTGGGTCGGGGGTCGCTGCCGGTGGTGCCGGGGTGGCGGTCCGGCGCTGGCGTTCGCGCCAGGCGCGCGCACGTTCGGCGCTGTTGGCGTACTGCTTGCGGCGGCCGCCCGTCGCGGGGGTTTCCCCGATCGGTGTGCCGGGCGACGAGGATGCATCGCTCACCACCGCAGATTACCAGGGCGAACCCGCCTCGAACGTTCGAGGGACGACGCCGGATCACGACTCGGGTATCATTCCGAACGTTCGAATCGTTCGTTCGATATCGATCGTTCTACCAGGTGACGGGCAGTTCGTCCGCGACGCCCAGTTCGGCGCACAACCGGCGGATCGCACTGCAGTCCTGCACCACCCGCCGCGGGGGCGCCGCGGCCACGTCCGCGAGCATCTCCCGCCCACCCGGAACGCGCTCCGCGTCCACGACGGCCGCCCAGGTGCCCAGATCCGAGCCGGTGAACGCCTCGATTCCCGCAGCCAGGGCCGCGAGCAGCTGCGCCCGGTCGCCGGGCACGAGCTCGGTGAACACCATCTTCAGCAGTTCCGCGGCGAGGGAGGCGTGACTGAGTTCGTCCCGCCGGTGCAGCGCCACCGTCGTGCGGTTGACCGGCTGCAGGTCCGCATCCTCGGTCATCAGACCGAGGAACGCGCTGATGGAGGTCTCGGCGACGGTGGTGAACGCCAACCGGACCAACGCCTGTGCCCGCGGATCCGGCGCCGCCGCCACCGCCGCCCGGTGCTCGCGCACGGTCCGGCACGGGGGCAGCGCCGACTCGGGCATGCGCCAGCCGCGGCGGCGGCGGATCACCGCGCTCGCGTTCAGGTGCATGAGGGTGTGGTACTGCTCGTCGACCATCGCCTGCAGCACGCCCGTGGTCACGGTGTCCGACGGTCCGACCTCGAAGAAGTCCGTCGTGATCAGCGCGAAACCGGGGTTGACCACGTACTGCTCGATGTCCATGACATTTTTGTTGTACGCAATCCAGCCCCAGCCGCGCAGCCGGGCCCGGTGCTCCTCGTCCAGGGCGCGGTACCCGGGGTGGGCGTGGAACGGCACGAGCTCGTCCGGGAAATCCAGCCGGCCCGGATCGAACAGCTCGTCCAGATCCGGTTCACTCTTCTTGACCGTGGCGCGCCGCCCCCACGACCGGGCCAGCCCCCGCACGACGGCGCTCTCGACGACGTCGTGCGGATCGTGGGCGGGCAGCGCGGGCGCGAGCAGCGGACCCTGCGAGGCGGGCAGTTCAGGCTCGGCCATGACGGCTCTCCGTTTCCTCGTGCGTCAGCTCCGCGAACAGTTCCGCACACAGCTCACGGTACCGGTCGGTGTCCGCCCCCAGCGGCGTTCCCGCCCGGTCCAGCAGGTCCGCGAACCCGGCCACCGATCCGGTCTCGACCACCGCCTCGAGCTCGTCGAGGGAGGCCCGCAGCGCCGACCGGGCGGCCGCCGCGTGCGGATTGCCGGCCTGCACGTCGAGATACACCTCGGGGGCGCCGCCGGCGATCCGCGCCAGCAGCGCCCGCAGCAGCACGTGGGGCGGCGGGGCGGTCGCGGCGGCCATGGACGGGGGCACCCCCAGCCGCCCCAACGCCAGCCCGAACGACAGAACGGCCGCGTGCGTGGCCGCCTGGGTGGCCGCCGCGACCCGGTCGTGGTCGTCCGCCGTCATCCGCACCACCCGCGCCCCCCACCGGTCCAGCGCCGCGAGCAGCGCGTCGACGGCCGGGCCGGGCCGGTACTCGACCGCGGCCACCGGCCGCCCCGCCATCCCCAGCGCCGGAGCGAACATCGGGTTCAGTCCGACACACTGCGCGGGCCACCCCCGCTCGCGTCCCGCCCGCGCCCACGCCGACTTCACCGACAGCGTCTCCACCAGCACCGCGTCCGGCGACAGCAGCGGACCGAGCCGGGCGGCGGCCGCCAGCGCCGTGGCCTCGGGCACGGCCAGCACCAGCATCGACGCGCACCGCACCGCGTCCCGCACGGCCGCGGTGGGGGCGGTGACATCGTCGCGCAGTGCACCGGGATCGTCGCCGGCGG
The DNA here is from genome assembly GCF_057367935.1 of Rhodococcus sp. NS-SX18. Classification (NCBI taxonomy): domain Bacteria; kingdom Bacillati; phylum Actinomycetota; class Actinomycetes; order Mycobacteriales; family Nocardiaceae; genus Rhodococcus; species Rhodococcus sp. NS-SX18. The sequence continues at coordinate 2,725,183 of NZ_CM170633.1, forward strand.
CCGGGTCGACCACCAGCACGGCGGCGCCGTCGCGGCGCAGCGCCTCACCCAGCATCCGGCCGACCGCGCCGGCACCGCCGACGACCACGACGAGGCCGGTCGTGTCGCTCACGCGGGGGGACCGTCCCCGGCGGGGTCGTTCATCGACAGGGTCCGGCGCATCGCCACCGCCTTGACCATCGTTTCCTCGAGTTCGTCCGCCGGGTCCGACAACGCGACGATGGCGCCGCCGATGCCGAAGCCCACCTCGTGCTCGGTGGCGACCATGGTGCGGATGACGATCGACAGGTCCGCCGCTCCCGTCGGGGACAGGTAGCCCAGCGCACCCGAGTACACACCGCGGGGGCCGTCCTCGAGCTTGTCGATGATCTCCATGGTGCGCAGCTTCGGCGCCCCGGTCATCGATCCTCCCGGGAAGGCGGCCCGCACGCAGTCCACCGCGGTCGCATCCGGACGCAACGTCCCCCGCACCGTGGAGACCAGCTGGTGCACCGCCGCGTACGTCTCGACGTCGAACAGCTTCGGCACGTGCACCGAGCCGGGTATGCACACCCGCGACAGGTCGTTGCGCACCAGGTCGACGATCATCAGGTTCTCCGACCGGTCCTTCTCGCTGTCGAGCAGGCTCTGCCGCAACGCCCGGTCCGCGTCCTCGGTGGTGCCGCGGGGCCGGGTGCCCTTGATCGGCTTGGATTCGACCACCCCGTCCGGGCCGATCCGCAGGAACCGCTCCGGCGAGGCACTGAGCACCGACACCTCGGGGAACCGCAGCAGGGCACTGTACGGGGTCGGGCTCAGTTCGCGCAGCGTCTCGTAGGTGCGCAGGGGATCGACACGGCGCTCCACGGTCGCCGCATTGGTCAGGCACACCTCGTACGTCTCGCCGCTGCGGATCTCGGCGATCGACTGGGCGATCAGCTCGAGGTAGCGCTGCGGCTCGTGCCGCAACCGTACCCGCGGATCCTGCTCCGCCCGCACCAGCGGGGCCGCGACCGGCGCCGCGGCGGACTCGGCCAGGGATTCGAGCACGGCAGCGGTCGCGTCGAACCATGCGGTCGTGGCCGGCTCCCCGGCCCGCTCGCTCAGCGCCAGCAGGTAGCAGCAGCGTGTCTCGTGGTCGAGGACCACGGCGCGGTCGGCGAAGACCATCGCCGCGTCCGCGATGGGGGAGGTGTGCACGAGCTGCCCGCCGGTGTCGGCCTTGAGTTCGTACCCCAGGTAGCCCACGTAGCCCAGGGCGAACGCGAACGGCAGGTCGGCGCGCCGGGCGACCGTGCGCTCGGCGAGGCGGCGGTCGATGTGGTCGAAGAAGGTGGTGTGGAACTCGGCGGTCGGGTGCCCGGCGCGCTGTTCCCGCACCAGGGTCTCGGCGACGCTGTAGGTGACGAACTCGGCGCGCGGACCCGACCCGTCCCCGAGGATGGAGAACCGCGAGTTCGGTTCGGTGGCGGCGCTGCCGTCGAGCCAGAAGCTGTGCGGGCCGTCGGCGAACAGCGTCTCGAACACCCGCTGCGGGTCGGGGTGGTGGTCGATCCGGCGGCTTTCGAGGATCAGCGCGGGCGGCGGTGCCGCCGGCGCGGGCGGCGGGACCGGCTCGGGGGGGTGCGGCCGGGCCGGGGTCGCGTCGCGGAAGTTCGCCAGCAGCTCGCGGCCGTATTCGGTGCAGATCGACTCGGGGTGGAACTGCACCCCCCACAGCGGCCGGGTCCGGTGGGCGACCCCCATGAGGAGCCCGTCCTCGGTCCAGGCGACGGCCTCGAGGTCGTCGGGCACCCGGTCGACGACCAGCGAGTGGTAGCGCACCGCCGCGAACGGGGAGGGAATGCCGGCGAACAGTCCGGTGCCGGTGTGCCGGATCCGTGACAACCGGCCGTGCACCGGCTGCGGTGCCCGCACCACCTCGCTGCCGAACAGGTTGCACAGGCCCTGATGACCGAGGCACACCCCGAGCACGGGCAGACCGGAGTCGAGCAGGGCGTGCGAGCTGATCCCGAAGTCGCGGGCCCGGTCGGGGCGGCCCGGCCCGGGGGAGACGACGATGTTGTCGAACCGGTCCAGATCCAGGGACTCCCACGGGGTGTCGTTGCTGACGACCGTGGGCGGAACACCGTTGACCTCGGCGAGCAGGCTGTAGAGGTTGTAGGTGAACGAGTCGTAGTTGTCGATCAGCAGGGTGCGGATCGAACCGGGGGGCGGCGGCGCGGCCATGACCGGTCTCAGGTCCGGGTCTCGCGCAGTTCGGCCGGTGCCGCGCCGGGACCGTCGATGATCAGGTCCTCGACCCGGCACGCCTCCGCGATGAGCAGCGCGTACAACGAATGCAGGAATTCCGGCGACATGTCGTTGCGGTGCGCGTAGGACTCGGCGCGGGCATGCACGACCTGCATCCGGCCCGGCTGCAGCATCGGGATGGCATGCCGCTGTTTCAGGTGCGCGATGCGGGCACAGATGCGCAGCCGGTCGCGAACGGTGTCGAGGAGCCGGGCATCGACCCGGTCGAGTTCGGTGCGCAGCCCGTCGAGCAGGTGGTCCGGTGCGGATTCGGCGGTGGCGCCCGCCGGGTGGTCGTTGCTGTTGTCCATTGCGTTTCGCCCCCTGTACCGCGTCCCGAAACCCCAGTGGGTCATTCCGTTTCGCGTCGTCCGAGGTCGCCGGTCCGAGAATCCGGCCGGTGTTCGATCATGATGACACGCGGGCGGAGCCGCTGTCGGCGTTTGATCTATTTGTGCCGTGCGTGCAACACGGCCGACCCGGCAGGACGCGCACCGCCCCCTCGGTACGCAGGAGGCCGCCCCCGGGACGGATCCCGGGGGCGGCCTCGTGCGTACCGGTCGACCCGGTGTCAGGCGCCGCGCCGCTTGGTCTTGAGCAGTTCGAGACGCTCCTTGAGCAGCTCGTCGAGCTCGTCGATGGAGCGGCGTTCGAGCAGCATGTCCCAGTGGGTGCGCGGCGGCTTGACCTTCTTCGCCTCCGGTGCCGCGCCTTCGACCAGGGTGCCTTCCAGGCCGTTCTTGCAGATCCAGGTGCCGGGGATCTCCGCCTCGTCGGCGAACGGAACGTCGAACTCCTCGCCGTTGTCACAGCGGTAGCGGGCGATCCGCCGCGGCGCCAGATCGTGGTCACGGTCGGTCTCGTAGCTCACCGCCCCGAGCCGGCTGCCTCGCAGTACACGATCTGCCATGGTGGTGTCCTCTCTTGTGTGCTCCGCCCGGTGCGCTCGCCTCCGGGGCGAACGCGCGTCCACAGTGCGGTCGACATCGGCGGATGCCGGCCACTTCTGTCAACGCACACGCGGTCGAATCGGTTCCCGACCGCCCCGCGGTCGTGGGCGCGGGTGAGTCTACCGCCCCGGCCGCGGTGGCTCCGGCGGGCGGTAGGGTGTGCGGCCATGACCGGACGTACCCGTGAACCGGAGAACTGCCTCTGGTGTGGCCGTCCGGTCGCCGACGCCCCGCTCGGGCGGCGCCGCCGCTATTGCCGCCGGTCGTGCCGCCAGCGGGCCTACGAACAGCGCACCCTCACCCGGGAAGCGGGCCTGCCGGAGGACGCGGTGGTCCTGACCGCCGAGGAGGCGAGCGCCGTCGCCGACCGTGCCTTCGAGGTGCGGTGCGCGGCCGAGGACGTCGCGACCGCGGTGGGTGAGGGCGCCGGTCCGGCGGAACTGGCGGCCCTGTGCGACGAGCTGGTGCGCCTGGCCCGCGCCGCCGAACGACTCCGCTGAGCCGGCCGCCTCAGGCGAAGAACGCTCCCATCGTGTACACCACCTGGCAGAAGGTGCCGTCGACGTACTGCACGGACCCGAACAGCGCCGACAGCACCGGGCCGGTGCCGGTATCGAGGGTCTTCGACAGCTGCGGCACCCCGCCCACGGTGTCGTCGAGGGTGTCCACGCCGCCTCGGAAGTTCTCCATGTTCAGCCACACGAACTTCAGGTCGGCCCGCGCGGGCAGGGTGGGGATCGTGGGGGAGACGAAGATCTTCAGCTGGCCGATCTGCACCGGGGGCACCGCGTTGGGGCCCGGCTGGGCCCAGCCGGTGGTCATCGCGTACGGGGTGAAACCGCCGCCGCAGCCGAGCCCGAACGTGGGGGCGGGCTGCATGAACGGCTGCGGGGTGTTGCGCGGGGGCGGCTCGAACAACGCCGGGCTGCGGGCCGCGTCGAGCAGCGACTCCACCGCCCGCAGCGCCTCGGGGGACTCCGCGGCCGCGGCGGCGCGCAACGCGTCCGGCGGCAGCCCCGGGGGGTCGGGTTCCGCGACGGCGTGAGCGGGCACGGCCACCGCTGCAGCGACCGCGGCCGCGGCGGTGAGCGAACGAACGGTCCATCGGCGCTGCTGCATCCAGAGCTCCTCGAGGATGGGACGGGCACGGGCGACGGCGTGGTCGGCTCGACAATAGGGGGGCCGGGGCCGGCGCGGGCCGTTTCCGGAAACCGGACCGAAAAGCGGGTCCCGAAACCGTGATTCGAGCGCATCCGGTGACCGGAGCGCGATGGAACGGTAACAATCTCCCGTCGATCCGCCGTCGAGACGGCCACGGACCCCCGCCCAGGTCTCGACTCGGGAACGATGCGGCCCCGGGGGTCGATTTTTCGCTCCGGTTTCGGGTCGGGACGTCGGCGCGGTGGTCTAGCTTGAGGGAGCGCCCGCTGTCACATCTTCGAGGGCGCGGACGATCGAAGGGGTGAGGGCTACAGCCACGTCGATCCGATCGAGAGGTTTTCCTGCACGGTGCCGGGGGGTGCCAGGACATCACTGGAATCACTTTCGTGAAGGGGAGTTCGTTGCAAGAGCGGCTGCACATTCCGCCCGGGGCCTTCGCGTTGTCGTCCGCCCAGCGTTCGATCTGGGTCGCGCAACAGCTGGCACCCGAGGTCCCCGTCTGCATCGCCCAGTACGTCGACCTGTCCGGAGACCTCGATCTGGATCTGCTGCGCGCCGTCGCACACGAGGCCGCTCGCGAGTTCCAGTCGCCGTACCTGCGCGTCGTCGAGGTCGACGGCGAGCCCTACCAGTACGTCGATCCGGACCTCGACCGCAGCGACGTCCCCCTGCTCGACTTCTCCGATGCCCCGGACCCGATGACCGCGGCGCAGCAGTGGATGAACACCGACTACGCCACCCCGGTCGATCTGGCCCACGACCCGCTGGTGAACATGACGATCCTGCGGATCGGCGAGCGACGACACCTGTGGTACAGCCGGATCCACCACGTCGCCCTCGACGGTTTCGGCGCCATGACGATGGTCAACCGGATCGCCGCCCTGTACTCGGCGGCCCACGAGGGCCGGGCCCCCGAACCACCCACCGCCGCCGACCTGTACGCCCTCTACCAGTCCGACCTCGACTACCGCGGTTCGGGCCGGTACACGAGCGACCGGGACTACTGGATCGAGCGGGTCGCCGGGCTCGAGGACGGATCGACCCTGGCGCGGCGGACGGCCCCGACCGCCGCGCGCAGCACCCTCGACAGCGTCACCCTGCCCGACGACCTGGTCGCGCGGTTGACCGACGCGGACGCCGCGAGCGGATCGTCGGCGGCCGCGACGGTGGTCGCGGCGTTCGCGTGCTACCTCTCCCGGATCACCGGCCGCGCCGACGTGATGCTCAACCTGCCGGTGTTCGCGCGGACCACCGTGGCGGCGAAGCGATCCGGCGGCATGCTCGTCAACACCGCGCCGCTGCACATCCGCCTCGAGGACGACGACACCCGCGGTGACCTGGTGCACCGCGCCCAGCTGGAGCTGACCGGTGCGCTGCGCCACCAGCGGTTCAGCCTCGAGGACATCCGCCGCGAGAGCGGCACCGCCGGCCGGGTCCACAGCTACGGCGGGCCGATGATCAACGTGATGCTCTTCCGGCAGGAGATCGCGCTCGGCCCCATCCGCGGCGAATTCCACATCATGACCTCGGGCCCGGTCGAGGACCTGCTGGTCAACATCTATCAGAGCGGCACCCCCGCCCGGACCTTCCTGGATTTCCGCGGCAACCCCAATCAGTACGAGCCCGGTGAACTGCGCGAGCACCACGGTCGCTTCCTCGAGCTGTTCACCGGGTTCCTGCGGGCCGAACCGGACACGCCGGTCGCGCGGATCCACCCCGCGACCGCCGCCGTCGCCGAGCGCCTGCGCCGCGACGCCGACCTCGAGCGGTTCTGGCGGGCCGCCCTGGCCGGGGCACCCGAACACCTCCAGCTGCCCACCGACCGTCGCCGCACCGGTCCGCGCAGCACCCCCGCCGCCGCCCGGCTCGACCTGCCCCTCCCCGCCGAGGTCGGGGACCGGGTGGGCGACCTCGCCCGGCGCCACGGCGCCACCGCCCCCGAGGTGCTGCACGCCGCCGCCGCGGTCCTCGTCGGCCGGCTCACCGCCGGCACCGACACCCTCGTCGGCCTCTCCGCCCCGGCCGGGGCGTTGCCGCTGCGGGTCCAGCTCGACGAGAACGAGCCGTTCGCCGAGCTCCTCGGCCGGATCACGGCGATCCACGCCGCCGCCACCGCCCACGCCGACATCCCGGCCGACCGGCTCGCCCGGTGCTTCGACGCCCAGCACGTGCCCGCCCTGCCGGTGCTGCTCGACCCCGCCGGCACCGCCGCCGACGGCGGCCTCGCGCACGCCGAACTCGTGCTGCACACCGCGACCGGTCCCGACGGCACCCACCTGCGGTGCACCTACGCCACCGACCTCTTCGACCCCGCCACCGCACGATCGTTCTGCGAACGTTTGCTGCGGGTGCTGGGCGCCGTCGTCGCCGACCCCACGGCGCCGGTCGGCAACGTCGACGTCGTCTTCCCGGAGGAAGCGGGGGAGCTGAGCCCGGTCCGCGGACTACCCGGAGCGTCCCCGCAGCTGTGGCCCGAAATCCTCACCGCGGTGGCCTCGCACGTCCCGGAAGCGAGCGCGATCGAGTTCGATGGCCGCACGATGACGTACGGGCAGCTCGACGCCTGGTCCAACCGGGTCGCCCGGGTGCTGATCGACGCCGGCGCCGGCCCGGAGACGTTCGTCGCCCTCGGCATCGCCCGATCCCTCGAATCGGTGGCCGCGATCTGGGCGGTGGCCAAGTCCGGTGCCGCGTACATGCCGGTCGACCCGACCTACCCGGCCGAGCGGATCGAGTACATGCTCGCCGACTCCGGGGCGGTGCTCGGTATGACCACCACCGCCCACCGCGACGGCCTGCCGGACGACGTGCCGTGGCTGGTCCTCGACGACGCGGAGTTCGTCACGGCGCTGGATCCGGTCCCCGACGGCCCGGTGTCGGACCTCGACCGCCGCGGCGCGCTGCACTTCGACCATCCCGCCTACCTGATCTACACCTCCGGCTCCACCGGTCGACCGAAGGGCGTGGTGGTCCCGCACCGCGGTCTGGCGAACCTGTGCGCCGAACTGCACGGCCGGCACGGCCCCACCCCGCACTCGCGGGTCTCGCACTTCTCGTCCCCGAGCTTCGACGCCTCGGTGTACGAGTACATGACCGCGTTCGCGATCGGCGCCACGCTCGTCGTGGTGCCCCCGACGATCTACGGCGGCGAGGAACTCGCCCGTTTCTTCCGGGAGCAACGCATCACCCATGCCTTCTCCACCCCCGCGGCGCTGGCCTCGGTCGACCCGGAGGGCATCGCGACCGAGTCGGTCACCGTCGCCGGCGACGCGTGCCCGCCCGAACTCGTCGCCCGCTGGGCCCCGGGCCGACGGATGTTCAACGCGTACGGCCCGACCGAGTGCACCATCGTCGTCAACATCTGCGGCCCGCTGACGCCGGCACCGACGATCCCGATCGGCACCCCCGTGCGCGGCACCCACGAGGTCGTCCTGGATTCCCGGCTGCGGCCGGTGCCGGTCGGGGTCGCCGGTGAGCTGTACATCGCCGGACCGGGCATCACCCGCGGCTACCGCCGCCGGCCCGGGCTCAGCGCCGAGCGGTTCGTCGCCGACCCGTTCGGGGCGCCGGGGGAGCGGATGTACCGCACCGGCGACGTGGTGCGCTGGCGCACCGACGGCACCGTCGAGTACCTGGGGCGTTCCGATTTCCAGGTCAAGGTCCGCGGGTTCCGGATCGAACTCGGCGAGATCGACACCGTCCTGACCGAGCACGACGATGTCACGTTCGCGGTGACGATCGGGCACACCGCCCCGTCCGGCGACACCGTCCTGGTGTCCTACGTGCTGCCGCCGGCCGGGCACACCGCCGAACCCGGCGCCCTCCTCGCGCACCTGACGCGGAGCCTGCCGGCGCACATGGTGCCCACGGCGATCGTCGTCCTCGACGCGATCCCGCTCACCCCCGTCGGCAAGCTCGACCGCCGCGCGCTGCCCGCTCCCGTGCTCGCGCCCGACGGCGGCACCTACGTCGCGCCGACCTCCGACGCCGAACGGACGGTGGCGCAGGTGTTCGCCGAACTTCTCGGCGTCGACCGCGTCGGTGTCGACGACAGCTTCTTCGACCTCGGCGGCAACTCGCTGATCGCCACCCGCGTCGTCGCCCGCGTCAACGCCGCCTTCGGCACCGACCTGGGGGTGCGGGCGTTGTTCGAGGCGCCGACGGTGCGGACCTTGGCCGCGCTGACCGCCGGCGCCGCCGCGAGCACCCGGACGGCGCTGGTGGCGGGACCCCGCCCGGACGTGCTTCCGGTCTCCGCAGCGCAGCAGCGGATGTGGTTCGTCAACCAGCTCGACACCACCTCCCCGGCCTACAACATCCCGATGGCGATCCGGCTGCGCGGCCGACTCGACCGCGACGCGCTCGCCGCCGCCGTCACCGATGTGCTCGCCCGCCACGAGGCCCTGCGCACCGAGTTCCCGGCCACCGCCGACGGACCCGTCCAGCGGATCCGCCCGGTCGAGCAGGTGCCCGTCGACCTCACCGCGACGACCGTCACCGCCGGGGAGCTGGCGCAGCGGGTGGCGGCGGAGGTGACCGCGGGGTTCGATGTGGCGGCGCAGGTGCCGGTGCGGGCGCGGTTGTTCGTGCTCGGTGACGAGGAGCATGTGCTGGTGTTCGTGGTGCATCACATCGCGGCGGACGGGGCGTCGATGGCGCCGCTGGCGCGGGATCTGATGACCGCCTACGCCGCCCGCACCCGGGGGCAGGACCCGGCCTGGACGCCGCTGCCGGTGCAGTACGCCGACTACGCGCTGTGGCAGCGGGAGGTCCTCGGCGACGCGGCCGATCCGGACTCGCTCACCGCCCGGCAGCTCGACTACTGGCGCACCACCCTGGCCGACCTGCCCGAGATCCTCGCCTTGCCCACCGACCGGCCCCGCCCGCCGCACCAGTCGTTCCGCGGCGCCACCGTCCGCTTCGACATCGGTGCCGAGCTGTACCGGGCCGTCGGCGACCTGGCCCGCACCCACGGCGCCACCCCCTTCATCACGGTGCACGCCGCCCTGGCGGTGCTGCTGGCCCGGCTGTCGGGCAGCGACGACATCACCGTGGGCACCCCCGTCTCCGGTCGCGGCGACCGCGCCCTCGACGATCTGGTCGGCATGTTCGTCAACACCGTGGTACTGCGCACCCCCGTCGACGCCGGGCACACGTTCGCCGAACACCTGACCCGCGTGCGGGACCGGGACCTCGACGCCCTCGCCCACACCGACCTGCCGTTCGACGCCCTGGTCGATGCCGTCCCCGGCCACCGGTCCGAGGCGTACGCGCCGCTGTTCCAGGTGATGCTGGCGTTCCAGAACAACGAGTCGGCCCACCTGCAGCTACCCGGCCTCACCGTCGACATCTCCGAAATCGACACCGGCACCACCAAATTCGACCTGCATCTGACCCTGACGGAGGTCCCCGGCCAGGACGGGGCCGCCCCCGCTCTCACCGGTGCCCTGTCGTATGCGACCGACCTGTTCGACGCCGGCACCGTCACCGCCCTCACCGAACGGTTCGTGCGGCTGCTCGCCGCCGTGACCAGCGCCCCGCACGTGCCCGTCGGCGACCTCGACCTGCTCGACGGCGCGGAACGCGAGCTGATCCTGCGGCGCTGGAACGCCACCGACGCGTCCCGCACCGCACACACCCTCGCCGACCTGTTCGCCCGGCAGGCCGCCCGCACCCCCGACGCCGACGCCGTCGTGTTCGGCGACGAGACCGTGACCTACGCCGACTTCGACGCCCGCACCAACCGGCTCGCCCGGCACCTGATCGCCGCCGGGGTCGGCCCGGACCGCCTCGTCGGCCTCGCGATGCGCCGCTCGGTCGAGCTGCTCGTCGGGATGTACGCGGTGATCAAGGCCGGCGGCGCATACCTGCCGCTCGACCCCGACCATCCCGCCGACCGGCTCGAATACGTCCTGGCCGACGCCCGCCCGGTGTGCGTGCTCACCACCACCGCCGACCGGACGCCGCTGCCCACCCCCGCGCCGGTCCTCGAGCTCGACCGGCTGGAGCTGAGCGGCGAATCCACCGCCGCCCTCACCCCGCAGGAGCGCCCCGCCCCGCTGACGGGTGACCACCTCGCCTACGTGCTCTACACCTCCGGCTCCACCGGCCGCCCCAAGGGCGTCGCGGTCACACACGCCGCGATCGTCAACCGGCTGCGGTGGATGCAGCACACCTACCCGCTCACCGCCGAGGACACCGTCCTGCAGAAGACCCCCTTCACGTTCGACGTGTCGGTGTGGGAGTTCTTCTGGCCCCTGCAGACCGGGGCGCGGCTCGTCGTCGCCGCGCCCGACGGACACCGCGACCCCGCCTACCTCACCGCCGTCGTCGAGCAGCAGCACGTCACCGTGGCGCACTTCGTGCCGTCCATGCTCGCGGTGTTCGTCGCCGCCACCGACGCGACCCGCTGCACGTCGCTGCGGCTGCTGTTCTGCAGCGGCGAGGCGCTGCCCCCGGCCACGGTCACCGCCGCCCGCGCGGCATTCCCCGCCGCCGCGCTGCACAACCTGTACGGGCCCACCGAGGCCGCCGTCGACGTCACCTCGTGGGCCTGCACCGACGACGACCTCGACGTCGTGCCGATCGGTGCACCGGTGTGGAACACCCGCGTCCACGTCCTCGACGCGCGGCTGCACCCCGTCCCCGTCGGTGCCGTGGGGGAGCTGTACCTGTCCGGCATCCAGCTCGCCCGCGGCTATGTCGGGCGCGGCGACCTGACCGCCGACCGGTTCGTCGCCGACCCCTTCGGCCCCCCCGGCACCCGCATGTACCGCACCGGCGACCTCGTGTCCTGGCGCCGCGACGGCAATCTGGTCTACCTCGGCCGCACCGACTTCCAGGTCAAGCTCCGGGGCCTGCGTATCGAACTCGGCGAAATCGAGCACGCGTTGCTCACGGACCCGGGCGTCGCGCAGACCGCCGTCGTGGTGCACCGGCCCGCCGGCGCCACCGACGGTTCCGACGGGGTGCTCGTGGCGTACGTGGTGCCCGAGTCCGACCGGACCGTCGACACCGCGGCAATGCTCGAGGCGGCCGCGGCCCGGCTGCCCGGCTACATGGTGCCCACCCACGTCGTCGTCCTCGACCGGTTCCCGCTCAACCCGAACGGCAAGCTCGACCGCAAGGCCCTGCCCGCGCCGGATCTCGCGGCCGGCCGGTCGACGGACCACGTCGCGCCGCGGACCCCGGTCGAGCAGGTGCTGGCCGAGATCTTCGCCGATCTGCTCGCGGTGCCGAGGGTCGGTGTGCACGACAACTTCCTGGAACTGGGCGGCAACTCCCTGCTGGCCATGCGGATGGCCGCGCGCATCGCCGCCGCCACCGGCACCGAGGTGGGCGTGCGCGACCTGTTCGACGCCCCCACCGTCGCGGCCCTGGCCGAGCGGCTGCGCGACCGCGACGCCGCGGCCCGGCCCCCGCTCGCCGCCGCCGCGACCCGGCCGGCGGTGGTCCCGCTGTCCCCGGCGCAGCAGCGCATGTGGTTCATCAACCAGTTCGACACGACGTCCCCGGCCTACAACATCGCCGTCGCGTTGCGCCTGACCGGGACGCTCGACCACGCGGCGCTGCGGGCCGCCGACGCCGACGTCGCAGCCCGGCACGAGACGCTGCGCACGCGCTACCCGCTCACCGACGACGGCCCGGTACAGGTCGTGCTGCCCGTTGCGGTGTGGCAGCCCGACCTCACCGTCACGCCCGTCGAGACCGAGGACACGGTGCCCGCGCACATCGACCGGATCGTCGGCACCGGCTTCGACGTCGCCACCGAGGTGCCGGTGCGGATCCGGCTGCTCACCCTCACCGACACCGACCACGTGCTGGTCCTGGTCGTGCACCACATCGCCGCCGACGGATTCTCGATGGGGCCGCTGGGGCGGGATCTGATGACCGCGTACGCCGCCCGCGCCGAGGGGCACGCCCCCACCTGGTCGCCGCTGCCGGTGCAGTACGCCGACTACACGCTGTGGCAGCACACCGTCCTCGGCGACGAGTCCGAGCCCGCCACCCTCGCCGCGCGGCAGCTCGCGTTCTGGCACGAGGAACTGTCCGGGGCACCGGAACTGCTCGAGCTGCCGTGGGATCGGCCGCGTCCGGTGCAGCAGTCCGGCCGCGGTGCCCGCGTGGCCTTCGAGATCGGCGCCGACACCCATCGCGGGATGCTCGCGCTGGCCCGCGCGCACGACGCGTCACTGTTCATGGTCGTGCACGCGGCGCTCACGGTGCTGCTGGCGCGGCTGTCCTCCAGCGACGACATCGTGATCGGCACCCCCGTCGCCGGCCGCGGCGACCGCGCCCTCGACGATCTGGTCGGCATGTTCGTCAACACCGTGGTGCTGCGGGCCCCGGTCGACGAACGCGAACGGTTCGACGCGCTGCTGCGGCGCATCCGGTCGGCGGACCTGGCGGCGTTCGGGCAGGCCGACGTCCCGTTCGAGCGGCTCGTCGAGGCCCTCGACCCGCCCCGGTCGACGTCCTACCCGCCCCTGTTCCAGGTGCTGCTCGAATTCCAGGACATCGAGCGCCCCGAGATCGCCCTGCCCGGCGCCACGGCCCGCGTGCTCGACCTCGATCCCGGCCTGTCCCCGTTCGACCTGCAGCTGTCGATCGCCGAACGGCCCGGACACGCCGGCATGCAGGCGGCGTTCACCTACGCCACCGATCTGTTCGACGCCGCCACGGTCGCCTCGTTCGCGGACCGGTTCGTGCGGATCCTCGACGCCGTCACCGCGGATGCGGCCGTGACGGTGGGGGACGTGGAGATCGTCACCCCCCGTGAATTCGCCGCCCTGGCCCCGGCGCGGGGCCGGCCCGCGGTCTCCCCGCAGCTGTGGCCCGAACTGCTGTCGTCGGTGGCGGCGATCGTGCCGGAGGCGGTCGCCCTGTCGTTCGAGGGCCGCACCGTCACCTACGGTGAGCTCGACGCGTGGTCCAACCGGCTGGCCCGGGTCCTCGTCGAGCACGGCGTCGGGCCCGAATCCTTCGTCGCGCTAGGGATTTCCCGGTCGATCGAGTCGGTGGCGGCGGTGTGGGCGGTGACCAAGTCCGGAGCGGCGTTCGTCCCCGTCGATCCCGGCTACCCGGCCGAGCGGATCGCCTACATGCTCGACGACTGCCGGGCCGTCCTCGGGCTGACCACCACCGCGCACCGCGACGTGTGGCCCACCGACTCGGTGCCGTGGCTGCTGCTCGACGACCCCGGCCTGCGCCGCGGGCTCGACGCCGTCTCGCCCGCCCCGGTCACCGACGACGACCGTCGGGCCCCGCTGCGGTACGACCATCCGGCCTATCTGATCTACACCTCCGGCTCGACCGGCCGCCCCAAGGGCGTCGTCGTCACCCACCGCGGCCTGACGAACCTCAACGCCGAAGTGCGCGAACACTTCTCGATCACCCACCGGGCCCGCGTGTCGCACCTGGCGTCGCCGAGCTTCGACGCGTCCCTGTTCGAGCTGACCAAGGCGTTCTGCGCCGGCGCCACCCTCGTCATCGTGCCGCCCACCGTCTACGGCGGCGAGGAACTCGCGCGCATCCTGCGCGAGGAACACATCACCCACGCCTTCGTCACCCCCACCACCCTCGCCTCCCTCGACCCCACCGGGCTCGACGAGCTGCGCGTGCTCGTCGTCGCCGGGGAGGCCTGCCCACCGGAACTGGTCGAGCGGTGGGCGCCGGGCCGGCACATGTACAACGGTTACGGCCCGTCCGAGGCCACCATCGAAACCAGCGTCAGCCCCGACATGCGTCCGGACACCACCGTCACCGTCGGCGGGCCCGCGATCGGCTTCCACGAAGTCGTCCTCGACGAACGACTGCGGCCGGTCCCCACCGGGGTCGCCGGTGAGCTCTACATCGCCGGCGCCGGCCTCGCCCGCGGCTACCATCGCCGCCCCGACCTCACCGCCGCCCGGTTCGTCGCCGACCCGTTCGGGGCGCCGGGGGAGCGGATGTACCGCACCGGCGACGTGGTGCGCTGGCGCACCGACGGCACCGTCGAGTACCTCGGGCGTTCCGATTTCCAGGTCAAGGTCCGCGGGTTCCGGATCGAACTCGGCGAGATCGACACCGTCCTCGCCGCCCACGACGACGTCGCCTTCGCGGTGACCATCGGGCACACCGCCCCGTCCGGCGACACCGCCCTCGTCGCCTACGTGCTGCCGGAGACCGGCCACCACGTCGACACCGCCGCGCTGCGCGGGCACGTCGCCGGGCAACTGCCGGCCCACATGGTGCCCGCCGCGGTCGTCGTCCTCGACGCGATCCCGCTCACCCCCGTCGGCAAACTCGACCGCCGCGCCCTCCCGGTGCCGGACCTGTCGGCCACCGGCGAATACCGCGCCCCGGCCACCGACACCGAGACCGTCATCGCCGAGATCGTCGCCGAGGCCCTCGGCCACGAGAAGGTCTCCGTCGACGACAGCTTCTTCGACCTCGGCGGCAACTCGCTGATCGCCACCCGCGTCGTCGCCCGCATCAACGCCGCCCTCGGCACCGACGCCGGCGTACGGGTGCTGTTCGAGGCCCCCACGGTGCGGACCCTGGCCGCCCGCATCCTCGACGACCACGCCGGCGGCCCCCGCATCCCCCTCACCGCGGGCCCGCGCCCGGACCGGATCCCGCTGTCCCCGGCGCAGCAGCGGATGTGGTTCGTCAACCAGTTCGACACCACCTCGGCCGCCTACAACATCCCCCTGGCGATCCGGCTGACCGGCCGCCTCGACCGGGCGGCGCTCACCGCCGCCGTGCACGACCTGATCGTCCGCCACGAAACCCTGCGCACCTGGTACCCGAGCGAGAACACCGGACCGGCGCAGCTGGTCACCGATCCCGCCCAGGCCACCCCCGACCTCGACCCGGTCCCGGTGTCCGCCGGGGAGCTGGCGCAGCGGGTGGCGGCGGAGGTGACCGCGGGGTTCGATGTGGCGGCGCAGGTGCCGGTGCGGGCGCGGTTGTTCGTGCTCGGCGACGAGGAGCATGTGCTGGTGTTCGTGGTGCATCACATCGCGGCGGACGGGGCGTCGATGGCGCCGCTGGCGCGGGATCTGATGACCGCCTACGCCGCCCGCACCCGCGGGCAGGACCCGGCCTGGACGCCGCTGCCGGTGCAGTACGCCGACTACGCGCTGTGGCAGCGGGAGGTCCTCGGCGACGCGGCCGACCCGGACTCGCTCACGGCCCGGCAGCTCGACTACTGGCGCACCACCCTGGCCGACCTGCCCGAAGTCCTCGCCCTGCCCACCGACCGGCCCCGCCCGCCGCACCAGTCGTTCCGCGGCGCCACCGTGCGCTTCGACGTCGAGCCCGAACTGCACCGCCGCCTCGCCGACCTCGCCGCCGCGCACGGCGCCACCGTGTTCATGGCGGTGCACGCGGTGCTGGCGGTGTTGCTGGCGCGGTTGTCGGGCAGCGACGACATCGCGGTGGGGACTCCGATCGCCGGGCGGGGGCATCGTGCCCTCGACGATCTGGTGGGCATGTTCGTCAACACCCTGGTCCTGCGCACCCCGGTCACCCCCGCGCTGCCGTTCACCGACCACCTCGAACGCACCCGCGAGGCCGATCTCGCCGCGTTCGGCCACGCGGACCTGCCCTTCGAGAAACTCGTCGACGCACTCGCCCCGACCCGCGCCACCGACCACGCCCCGCTCGTCCAGGTGGTCCTCGAGTTCCAGAACAACGAACGCGCCCACCTGCAGCTGCCGGACCTGACCGTCGACGCCCTCGACGCCGACGCCCCCGTCGCCAAGTTCGACCTGCAGCTGACGATGGGGGAGAACCCGACCGCCGGTCCCGACCCCGCCGGCATGACCGGTGCCTTCACCTTCGCCACCGACCTGTTCGACGCCGACACCGTCACCACCTTCGCCGAACGGTTCGTGCGGCTGCTCACCGCCGTCACCACCGACCCGGCCCGGCCCGTCGGCGACCTCGACCTGCTCGATCCCACCGAGCGACCCGCGCCCGCGCCCCGCGCCGGCCGGCACGCCGAGACCCTCACCGCCGTGTTCGCGCGGTCCGTCGCCGCCGGACCCGACACGGTCGCGATCACCGCCCCCACCGACCCGGCGACCCCGGCGCTGACCTACCGCGAACTCGCCGCGCGGGCCCGTCGCCTGGCCCGGGCCCTGGTCGCCCACGGAGCCGGACCCGACCGGCTCGTGGCCGTCGCCGTGCCCCGCTCCACCGACCTGATCGTCACCCTGCTCGCCGTCCTCGAGACCGGCGCCGGATACCTGCCCGTCGACGTGTCCTACCCGCCGGAGCGGCTCGCGTTCCTCTTCGACGACGCCCGGCCGGTGTGCATCGTCACCACCACCGCCACCACCGCCGCCCTGCCCGCCGGGGACACCCCGATGCTGCTGCTCGACACCCCCGACACCGCCGCCCGCCTCGCGGACCTGCCCGACGGCCCGCTCACCGACGCCGACCGGCTCGGTGCGCTGCACCCCGACCACACCGCCTACGTCATCTACACCTCCGGTTCGACCGGCCGACCCAAGGGCGTCGTCGTCCCGCACCGCAACGTCGTCACCCTCCTCGCCGAAACCCAGGGCCGATTCGGGTTCGACGAGCACGACGTGTGGACCATGTTCCACTCCTACGCCTTCGACTTCTCGGTGTGGGAACTGTGGGGCGCCCTCGCCTACGGCGGCCGCCTCGTCGTCGTCGACCACCACACCGCCCGCTCCCCGGAGGCGTTCCTCGACCTGCTGCGCCGCGAGCACGTCACCGTGCTCAACCAGACCCCCACCGCGTTCTACCAGCTGATCGAGGCCGACCGCGCCGCCGGTGACCACGCCCTGTCGCTGCGCTACGTCGTCTTCGGCGGCGAGGCCCTCGACCTCGCCCAGCTCGAACGCTGGTACCGCCGCCACCCGGACACCGCCCCGGCGCTGGTGAACATGTACGGCATCACCGAAACCACCGTGCACGTGACCCTGCAGCCGCTGGACCGGCAGTTCGCCGCGACCGCGTCGGCCAGCGTCATCGGCGACGCCATCCCCGGCCTGACCGTGCACGTCCTCGACCGGCGCCTGCACCCGGTGCCGCCGGGAGTGATCGGCGAGATGTACGTCTCCGGGGAACAAGCCGCCCGCGGCTACCTCGGCCGCCCCGACCTGACCGCCGCGCGCTTCGTCGCCGACCCGTTCACCGGACCGGGCGCCCGCATGTACCGCACCGGCGACCTCGCCCGCCGGCGCCGCGACGGCCGCCTCGAGTACCTCGGCCGCAGCGACTTCCAGGTGCAACTGCACGGTTTCCGCATCGAACTCGGCGAAGTCGAGGCGGCGCTGCTGCGCTGCCCGGGCGTCGCCCGCGCCGTCGTCGTGCTCCACCGCGACGAACGGGCCGCCGACCGCCTCGTCGGGTACGTGGTTCCGCAGACCGGCGCGACCGTCGACGTGGCCGCCACGCTCGAGCAGGTCGCCGGCGGTCTCGCCGCCTACATGGTCCCGGCCACCCTCGTCGTCCTCGACACCCTGCCGGTCACGGCCACCGGCAAGCTCGACCGCAGGGCACTGCCCGACCCCGACTTCGGTGCGCTGGTCACCGCAACCCGCGCCCCCGCCGGCCACCTCGAAAGGCAGCTCGTCGAGCTGTTCGCGCAGGTCCTCGGCCTCGACACGGTCGGCGTGGACGACTCGTTCTTCGCGCTCGGCGGGGACAGCATCATGTCCATCCAGCTGGTCTCGCGCGCCCGCGCCGCCGGGATCGAGCTGAGCCCCCGGGACGTGTTCGAACGCAAGACCCCCGCCGCGCTCGCCGCCGTCGCCACCCTCGGCGACGGCCCGGCCGTCCTCGCGGAGCTGCCCGGCCGCGGCGTCGGCGCCGTCCCCCTGACCCCGATCGTGCGGTGGATGCTCGAACGCGGCGGCAGCATCGACCGCTACTCCCAGGCCGCGCTGCTGCGGCTGCCCGCCGGGCTGGACCGCGCCACCCTGACAGCCACGCTGCAGGCGGTGCTGGACCGGCACGACATCCTCCGCGCCCGCCTCGTCCCCGACGTCGACGACCCCGCCGGAGTCGGCCTGCAGGTCCGCGGACCCGGCGCGGTCACCGCCGACACGCTCATCCACCGCGTCCCCGTCACCACCGCCGCCGACACCGACGACTTCTTCGCCCTCGCCGCCGCCGAACTCGACGCGGCCGCCGACCGGCTCGACACCGCCGCCGGAATCCTGCTGCAGGCAGTATGGTTCGACGCCGCCGCCGGCTCCGGGCGCCTGCTGCTGGTTGTGCACCACCTCGCCGTCGACGGCGTGTCCTGGCGCATCCTCGTCCCCGACCTCGCGGCCGCATGGGCCGCCGCCCGCCACGGCACCGCGATCGAGGACACCCCCGCCGGCACCTCCGTGCGGCGCTGGGCGCACGCCCTCGTCGACGCCGCGCACCGCGCCGACCGTGTCGCCGAACTCGACCGCTGGACCACGATCCTCGACGGGGACGACCCGCTGCTCGGGGACCGTCCCCTCGACCCGGTCGTCGACACCAACGCCACGGTCCGCACCGTGGCCACCGACCTGCCCGCCGACGTCACCGCCGCGCTGCTGACCACGGTGCCCGGCGCGTTCCACGGCACCGTCAACGACGGCCTGCTCACCGCTCTGGCACTGGCGGTCACCGCCTGGCGCCGCGACCGCGGAACCGTCACCGACGACGTGCTGATCGGCCTCGAAGGCCACGGCCGCGAGACCGCGGTCGCCCCCGGCGCGGACCTGTCCCACACCGTCGGCTGGTTCACCACCATCCATCCGGTCCGACTCGACCTGAGCGATGTCGACCTGCCGGACGCGCTCGACGGCGGCGACGCTGCCGGCGCGGCCGTCAAGACCGTCAAGGAACAGCTCGCCGCCGTCCCCGACCACGGCATCGGGTTCGGCCTGCTGCGCTACCTCAACGCCGACACCGCCGCCCGGCTGCGCACCCACCCCGCCCCGCAGATCAGCTTCAACTACCTCGGTCGTCTCACCCCGGCCGTCGCCGACACGGACACCCCGTGGCTCCCGGTCGACGCCTTCGACCGGGGCGGCGCGCAGAGCCCGGACATGCCGGCCGCTGCGGTCGTCGACATCAACGCCGTCACCGTGCCCACCCCCGACGGGCCCGTGCTGCGCGCCACCTGGTCCTACCCGCAGCACCTGCTCGCCGACACCGACGTCGCCGCCCTCACCGAGCGGTGGGCCGCCGCCGCCGCCGCCCTCGCCCGGCACGTCCACCGCCCGCACGCCGGTGGCCTGACCCCGTCCGACGTGCCTCTCGTCGCCCTCGACCAGCCCGCCCTCGACCGCCTCGAACGCCACTACCGCGGGGCCGGCCACGACGGCGGCCTGGCCACCGTGTGGCCCGTCGCCCCGCTGCAAACCGGGCTGCTGTTCCACGCCCTGCTCGCCGAGCAGTCCGCCGACGCCTACGTCGTCCAACTCGTCCTCGACCTGCACGGCACCGTGGACCCCGACCGGCTGCACCGCGCCGCGCAACTGCTGCTCGACCGCCACCCCAACCTGCGGGCCGCGTTCGCCGACGACGGCTCCGGCGGCTTCGTGCAGGTCGTGCCCGCCCGCGTCGACCTGCCTTGGACGGTGCTCGACCTGACCGGACTCGACGATCCGGACCGCCAGGCGGCACGCCTGCTCGACGAGGACCGCCGCACCCGCTTCGACACCGCCGTCGCCCCGCTGCTGCGCGCCACCCTCGTGCGGGTCGCCGTCGACCGGTACCGGCTGGCCCTGACCAACCACCACATCCTGCTCGACGGCTGGTCCACCCCGCTGCTGGTCAAGGACCTGCTGTTGCTCTACGCCACCGACGGCGACACCGCGGCCCTGGGCCGCCCGCGCAGCTACGGCGACTACCTGCAGTGGCTGGCCGGGCAGGACACCGACGCCGCCGCGGACGCCTGGGCCCACGTCCTCGCCGGCCTCGACGAGCCCACCCTGCTCGCTCCCACCCACCGGCCCGGCCGCACCGCCGCGGTCTCGCAAGACCTCGACCTGGACCTTCCGGGCGGGCTCGCCGCGCGCCTCGACGCCGTCGCCGCCGACCGCGGCGTGACCGTCAACACCGTGGTGCAGACCGCATGGGCGCTCGTGCTCGGTGCGCTGACCGGCCGCGACGACGTCGTCTTCGGCGCCACCGTCTCCGGCCGGCCCCCGCAGGTCACCGGAATCGAGTCGATGGTGGGACTGTTCATCAACACCGTCCCGGTCCGGGTCACCGTGCGCCCCGCCGAGACCCTCGGCGCCCTGCTCGACCGGGTACAGGCCGAGCAGGCGGCCATGCTCGACCACCACCACATCGGTCTGAGCGCCATCGAACGCCGGGTCGGCGCCGCCGCCGGCTTCGACACCCTCACCGTGTTCGAGTCCTACCCCGTGGACCGGGCCGGTCTGACCGAGGACACCGACATCGCCGGGATGCGGGTGGCCGGGATCAGCGGCCACGACGCCACGCACTACCCGCTGAGCATCGTCGCCCACCCGGCCGGCAGCGGCGACACCGCCACCCTGCACCTGCGGCTGAAGTACCTGCCCGAGGTGTTCGACCGGGCGACCGTCGAGACCGTCGCCCACCGCGTCGAGAAGGTCCTGACCGCCCTCGCCGGCGATCTGCACGCCCCGGCCGCGGCCGTCGACGTGCTCGTCGGCGACGAACGCGCCGCCCTGGCCCCCGTCCGGGGTCCCGTCGGCGGCACCACCCGCACCCTGCCGGAGGTGTTCGGCGCGACCGCCGCCGCGCACCCGGACGCCGTCGCGATCGTCGACGGCGCCGCCCGGTGGACCTACCGCCGCCTCGACGACTGGTCCACCCGTGCCGCGCGGATCCTGGCCGACCTCGGCGTGGGCCCGGAAACGTTCGTGGCCCTGGGGATTTCACGGTCGCTGCATTCGGTGGCCGCGATGTGGGCGGTGACCAAGACCGGTGCCGCGTTCGTGCCCGTCGACCCGAACTATCCCACCGACCGCATCGCCTTCATGCTCGCCGACAGCGGCGCCGCCCTCGGGCTGACCACCGCCGCGCACCACGACACCCTGCCCGGCACCGTCCGCTGGCTCACCGTCGACACTGACGACTTCGCCGCCCGGCTCGCCGCCACCCCGGCCGGCCCCCTCGGCGACGCCGACCGCCGCGGCCCCCTGCGGCTGGACCACCCCGCCTACCTCATCTACACCTCCGGTTCCACCGGCCGCCCGAAGGGTGTGGTGACCACCCACCGCAGCCTCGAGAACTTCGCCCTCGACCAGCGGGAGCGGTTCGGGGCCGGGCCCGGCGCGACCGTCATGCACTTCTCCTCCCCGAGCTTCGACGCCTCGATCTTCGAGTACCTGCTCGCGTTCGGCTCCGGCGCCGCCCTCGCGGTCGTGCCGCCCACCGTGTACGGCGGCGAGGAACTCGCCCGCGTCCTGCGCGAGCACGGCGTCACCCACGGCTTCATCACTCCCGCCGCCCTCGCCTCCCTGCCCGCCGCCGACCTCGACGCCTTCGTCGACCTCGCCGTCGGCGGCGAGGCGTGGCCGGCCGAACTACGCGACACGTGGGCACCGGGCCGACGCATGGTCAACGCCTACGGCCCCACCGAGACCACGATCATGGCCGCGATCAGCGCCCCGATGACCGCCGCCGGACCCATCACCCTCGGGGGCCCGCTGCGCGGTGTCCGCGCCGTCGTCCTCGACGCCGCCCTGCGCCCCGTGCCCGCCGGCGTCGCCGGCGAGCTGTACCTCGGTGGCCTCGGCCTGGCCCGCGGCTATCACGCCCGCCCCGACCTGACCGCCGCCCGGTTCGTCGCCGATCCGTTCGGGGCGCCGGGGGAGCGGCTGTACCGCACCGGCGACGTGGTGCGCTGGACCGACGCCCTCGAACTGGAATACGTGGGCCGCTCCGACTTC
This sequence comes from Rhodococcus sp. NS-SX18, assembly GCF_057367935.1. Lineage (NCBI taxonomy): Bacteria > Bacillati > Actinomycetota > Actinomycetes > Mycobacteriales > Nocardiaceae > Rhodococcus > Rhodococcus sp. NS-SX18. The sequence continues at coordinate 2,747,453 of NZ_CM170633.1, forward strand.
CAGGTCAAGGTCCGCGGGTTCCGCATCGAACTCGGCGAGATCGACGCCGCGTTGTGCAGTCACCCGGACGTCGCGTTCGCCGCGACCCTCGGCCACACCGCGCCCTCCGGGGAGACCGTGCTCGTCGCCTACGTGCTGCCCACCCCCGGCCACGGAATCGGCACCGACGCCCTGCGTGCGCACGTCGGCGACCGGCTGCCCGCGCACATGGTGCCCGCCGCGGTCGTCGTCCTCGACGAGATCCCACTCACCCCGGTCGGCAAACTCGACCGCCGCGCCCTGCCCGCACCGGACCTGTCCGGCGGCAGCGGGGACTACACCCCACCGGCCGACGGGCTCGAATCCGCCGTCGCCGGGGTGTTCGCCGATGTCCTCGGCCTCGACCGGGTCTCGGTGACCGACAACTTCTTCGACATCGGCGGCAACTCCCTCGTCGCCACCCGCGCCGCGTCCCGTCTCGGCGCCGCCCTCGGCGTCGACCTCGGGGTACGGGCCCTGTTCGAAGCGCCCACCGTCCGCGCCCTCGCGGCCCGGCTGGCCGCGACCCCGGGCGCCGAACCGGCCACCGGTGCCGGCCCGGTCCGCCGCCCCCGCCCGGACCGCATCCCCCTGTCCCCGGCCCAGCAGCGGATGTGGTTCGTCAACCAGTTCGACACCAGCTCCCCGGCCTACAACATTCCGCTCGCGATCCGGCTGACCGGTCATCTGTCCGTCGCCGCGCTCGACACCGCCGTCCGCGACGTCCTGGCCCGGCACGAGAGCCTGCGCACCGTCTACCCGGCCGGTCCCGACGGGCCCGTGCAGCGGATCCTCGACGCCGACGACGTCGGTCTCACCGTCGACGTCGTGCCCGCGACCGAGGACACCGTCCTCGCCGCCGCCGCGGAGTTCGCCGCCACCGGATTCGACATCACCGTCGACGTGCCGCTGCGGGCACGGGTGTATGCGCTCGGCCGCGACGAGCACCTCGCCGTCCTCGTCGTCCACCACATCGCGGGGGACGGTTTCTCCACCGGGCCCCTCGCCCGCGACCTGATGACCGCCTACCAGGCACGCACCCGCGGCGACGCTCCCGCCTGGGCGCCGCTCGACGTGCAGTACGCCGACTACACCCTCTGGCAGGTCGACCGCCTCGGCGACGCCGCCGTCCCCGGCTCCCTCGCCGCCACCCAGCTCGACTACTGGCGCACCGCCCTCGCCGGTCTGCCCGAAGTCCTCACCCTGCCCACCGACCGGCCCCGGCCCGCCCAGCAGTCCTTCCGCGGCGACGTCGTCCGCTTCCCCGTCGACGCCGCCCTGCACGAACGCCTCACCCGCCTCGCCGCCGCGCACGGCGCCACCGTGTTCATGGCGGTGCACGCGGTGCTGGCGGTGTTGCTGGCGCGGTTGTCGGGCAGCGACGACATCGCGGTGGGGACTCCGATCGCCGGGCGGGGGCATCGTGCCCTCGACGATCTGGTGGGCATGTTCGTCAACACCCTGGTGCTGCGCACTCACGTTCCCGGACAGCTCACCTACGCCGAGCTGCTCACCGCCGTCACCAGCACCGACCTCGACGCCTTCGCCCACGCCGACGTCCCCTTCGAACAGGTCGTCGAAACGGTCGACCCGGCTCGTTCCACAGCCCACGCGCCGCTGTTCCAGGTCTCGCTCGAATTCCAGAACACCGCACGTCCCCGCCTCGAACTGCCGCACCTGACCGTCAGTGGGGTGCCGCTCGACCCGACGGTCGCCAACTTCGACCTCGAACTCCTCCTCGGCGAGAACCACGACGACACCGGCGCCCCCGCCGGCTTCGACGCCGCCCTCGTCTACGCCACCGACCTGTTCGACGCCGACACCGTCACCGCCTTCGCCGCCCGGTTCGTCCGCCTCCTCGACGCCGTCACCGCCGCCCCCGACACACCCGTCGGTGACATCGACCTCGTCACCGCCGAGGAGAGCCGCGCCCTGGCCCCCGCCCACGGCCCGCACACCCTCGGCACCCGGGTGTGGCCGCAGATCCTCGCCGACGCCGTCGCCGTCGACCCGGACGCCCTCGCCGTCGTCGACGGGCCCCGCCGCGCCACCTACCGCGAACTCGACGCCCACTCGAGCCGCCTCGCCCGGATGCTCGTCGACTACGGCGTCGGCCCCGAGACCGTCGTGGCCCTCGGTCTGCCCCGCAGCCTCGACTCCGTGACCGCCCTGTGGGCCGTGACCAAGACCGGCGCCGCATTCGTGCCCGTCGACCCGAGCTACCCGCGTGAACGCATCGAGTACATGCTCACCGACAGCGGCGCCGCCCTCGGCCTCACCGTCACCGCCCATCGCGACGAGCTGCCCGCCACCGTGCCGTGGTTCGCGCTGGACTCCGCCACCACCGTCGCCGAACTCGCACCGTACTCACCCGAACCCCCGACCGACGCCGAGCGCACCGCCCCCCTCGACCCCGATCATCCCGCCTACCTGATCTACACCTCCGGGTCGACCGGCCGCCCCAAGGGCGTCGTGCTCACCCACCGCGGCCTGTCCGACCTCGCCGTCGAGGAACACCTGCACCTCGACGTCCGGCCCGGCAGCCGCGTCTCGCACCTGGCCTCGCCGAGCTTCGACGCCTCGGTGTTCGAACAGATGATGGCCCTCTCCGCCGGTGCCGCCCTCGTGATCGTGCCCCCGGCCGTGTACGGCGGCAGCGAGCTCGCCGAGGTCCTGCACACCGAGCAGGTCACTCACGCGTTCATCACCCCGACCGCGCTGGCGTCCCTCGACCCGGACGCCGTCGACAGTGTGGGGGTGCTCCTCGTCGCCGGGGAGGCCTGCCCACCCGAACTCGTCGCCCGCTGGGCCCCCGGCCGCCGCATGGTCGACGCCTACGGCCCCACCGAGGCGACCATCATGACCTCCATCAGCGATCCCCTGGCGCCGGGTGAGCCCGTCACCATCGGCCGCCCCACCCGCGCCTTCCACGCCGTCGTCCTCGACGCCCGGCTGCGGCCGGTGCCCGTCGGCGTCGCCGGCGAGCTGTACGTCGCGGGACCGGGCCTCGCGCGGGGCTATCACGCCCGCCCCGACCTGACCGCCGCCCGGTTCGTCGCCGATCCGTTCGGAGCTCCGGGGGAGCGGCTGTACCGCACCGGCGACGTGGTGCGCTGGACGAAGGACCACAACCTCGAGTACGTCGGCCGTTCCGACTTCCAGGTCAAGGTGCGCGGGTTCCGCATCGAACTCGCCGAGATCGACGCCGCGCTCACCGGGCACCGGGACGTGGTGTTCGCCCACACCGTCGGCCGCACCGCCCCGTCGGGGGAGACCGTCCTCGCCTCCTACGTCCTACCGGCCCCCGGCGCTGCCCCCGATCCCGCCGACATAAAATCATTTGTGGCACACCAGCTTCCGTCCCACATGGTGCCAACGGCTGTGGTCGTGCTCGACGGGATCCCGCTCACGCCGGCCGGCAAACTGGACCGGCGCGCCCTCCCGGAGCCGGACTTCGCGGCGCTCGGCGGCACCTACCGTGCCCCGGCCACGGAACTCGAGCGCACCGTGGTGGGGGTGTTCGTCGACTACCTCGGCCTGGATCGGGTCTCGGTCGACGACAACTTCTTCGACCTCGGCGGCACCTCGCTGCTCGCCACCCGGATGCTGCCGGCGCTCGGTGAGCGTCTCGGGCGGCCCGTGCCGCTGCACTCGATCTTCACGCATCCGACCCCCGCCGGCCTCGCGGCCCATCTGAGCGGTCCGCAGGACCGCGCCGGCATCGACGCGGCGCTGCAGGTACTCGTACCGCTGCGCGACGGGACCGGCGCGCCGCTGTTCTGCGTCCACCCGGCCGCCGGGTTGTCGTGGGCCTACGCGCCGCTCGCCCAACGCGTCGGCGGTGACCGCCCCGTCTACGGGCTCCAGTTGCCCACTCTCAGCGGTGGTCCCGCCCCGGAGTCGGTCACCGCGCTGGCCGAGCGGTACGTCGAGGAGATCCGCCGCATCCAGCCGCACGGCCCCTATCACCTGCTCGGCTGGTCGCTCGGCGGGGTCGTCGCCCACGCCGTCGCCGTGGAGCTGCGCCGGGCAGGGGAGCGGGTGGACACCCTCGCCCTGCTCGACAGTCACCTCAGCGTCCGCGGCGCCGGCTCGGTCGGGGTCCGCGACATGCTCCGCGATCTGGGTGTGCCGTTCGACACCGAACAGGAGCCGACCTACGAGCAGGCGTCGGAACTGCTCGATGCGGCGCTGGGCGGCGACACCGGCCTGACGGCCGCGCACCTCGAGCGGATCCACCGGGGTTCGGCCGCCGCGTTGCGGGCGGCCCGCCGGCACGCGCCCGCCACCTTCGACGGGGACGTGCTGTTCTTCACCGCCGTCCGGTCCGCCGCCCCGGTCGCGGCGGTCGCGGCGTGGCACAACGTGGTGTCGGGGGAGATCCACCAGTACCGGATCGACTGCGATCACCACGAGATGGTGTCCCCGCACGCGGTCGAGGCGATCGTGCAGGTCCTGTCGGCGCGGCTGGCGGACCCGGCGGTCACCGGCGCGGGCCCGCGGAACTGACACCGCCGTCCGGACCGCATCATCTTTCCGCCACCGGGCTGCTCATGCGATCCGCCGCGCGTCGCTCGAGGCGAGGGCCGGGCACGCGGCGGTGACCCGGGATCAGCGTTCGGTCACCGCCGCGAGTGCCCGCTCATCGTCCGAGCGGGCTGGAGAAGACCAACCCGTTGCCCTTGTTGTCGTAGACCGCGGCGCGGCGCTCGTGCGCGTCGTCGTACGGGCCCTTCACGATGCCGCCGCCGGCTTCTTCGACGGCCTGCTAGAACTTGATCGGCTCGTCGGTCGACAGCACGATCATCTTCACTTCATGGCTGCTCACGAAAACCCTCGTTCGGCGAATGTCCGGAAAGCCTGAGGTGATCGCCACCGAGACAACGAGAGTCGATCGTCCCGTCGGACACCGGTCGACCCACCCCGCCCGAGTTACGTCACAGTGTCGAATCGATGCGGATCTTCCACGGGCGAGGGGAGGAGGCTCGCGTCCGCATCGCGAGCCCACGGCGGCGATAGTCCGCCCCGCACGATGCCGGCACACGCCGGATGCTTCCGAGGTGTGCCGGCAACGCGCGCGAGCGAGTCGCCGTGGATCGAATGCCGGTGCGCCAGCGCACGACCCCGGACCTCGCCCCGTTAATCGTCACTGTGACGAATTGATCGTCAGCCGCCGAGCCGTGGAGGGGGCGAGGCGGGTCACGCCGGAACGCGAGCGAGGTCGAGCGGAGATTCGCGGGTGGCAGCCGGGACGCGTCCGGCGGGCGGGTGCATGCAGTCGTCACGCCGGTCACGAACCGCCGATGCGAATGCCGGGCGGCGTGCGCCACACCGGGGCGGACGAACGCCGTCAGTGCGGACGCCGCCGGAACGGACACGTTCGCGGCATTCTCGGCACTCGACCGGGCCTCGCGCGGAACAATCGGCTGGTCACCGCCGTACACCGGATTGCCGATAATGCACATTATGTCAAGTAGCGTGCTGGAAGCCTCCCCACGGACGGTGGGACGCGGGCGCCCGAACCGGCCGATGGCCCGAACCGGGCGCGTGCAGGATCGGCACCGGCAGACGTGGCCGGCCGGCCCCACCCGCGCCTCCCACCGGCGGCGTGGCCTCAGGCCCGGTCGTTTGCGTCGCCTCGACGAACAACCGAATCGTCGCATTCGACGGGCAATCTTCCCGGCGTGGACCCAGGCGTGACAGTCGGTGCCGCACGAGCCGTCGAGGTCCGTGCCACATGCGCCGCAGCACCGGCCCACGCCCTCTCCCCAACACTCCCGCGGACCACTCACCTATTACTTATAACGATAATGATGGATAATCACCGTTATCCATCACACCCGCAAGGGTGCGCGGCGGTGTCGTTGGACGAGCCGCGCCCGGTCCCCACACGGCGCCGCCGCGGGCGTCGAGCCTCGGCCTACCTCGAGTCGTTGCCGACCGCCACGCCCGCTGACCGCCGGCCCCGAACCGCCCGCACTGTCGCGGCGAGGGCTGTCACACACCACCATCTCCTCCCCTCAGTGGACGAGGTCGGCCACGTCGCCGGACCGGTCCCCCTCGCCGTACAGTCGGTGCGACGAACGGCAGGTCCGTGGGGCCGGCCCCGGATTCGGGAGGAACGGCGATGCCGCCGAACGTGTGGTTGACCCCGGGCGAGTTGTCGGCCCGGTCGGGGGTGGCGGTGTCCGCGCTGCACTACTACGAGGCCCGCGGCCTGATCGCCAGCAGACGCACCTCCGGGAACCGGCGCAGCTACCGGCGTGACACGCTCCGTCGCCTGGCCTTCATCCGCGTCGCGCAGGGGGTGGGGGTTTCCCTCGACGAGATCCGGGAGGCCCTCGACTCGTTGCCGGACAGCCGGGTGCCCACCGCGGCGGACTGGGCGCGGCTGTCGCGGCAGTGGCACGACCGGCTCACCGAACGGATCGAGGCACTCACCGCCTTGCGGGACAGTTTCACCGAGTGCATCGGCTGCGGCTGCCTGAGCCTGGCGTCGTGCCCGTTGGCCAACCCCGGCGATGTGCTCGGCGCCCGGGGACCGGGACCCCAGCGCCTCGGCGGGACCGGGTCACACCGGTAGTCCGCGACCGCAGGTCCCACCGTTCCCGTCGGCCCCGGATGTCACACTGGTATCGCACAGGTGTACGACGGGGATGCGGGGAGGGTGATGACAGGCCGGGTGGATCCGGGGCTGCTGGACTGGGTGGCCGCGTACCTCGAGACGCTGCAGACGGCGAAGCGGTCCGCGCACACGATCAAGGCGTACCGGCTGGATCTGCACGCGGTGTGCGAGGAGCTCGCCGTCCGGCTCTCGGTCACCCCGGGCGAGCTGTGCGTGCAGGACATCACGATCCGGGCGATGCGCTCGGCGTTCGCCACCTTCGCGCGGGAGCGGCAGCCGGCGTCGGTGCGGCGGGCCTGGTCGGTGTGGAACAGCTTCTGCAACTTCCTGGTCTCCGAAGGCGTGTCGGAGGGCAACCCGATGGCGTCGATCGCCCAGCCGAAACGCCCCCAGCACACCCCGAAGTCGTTCACGCCCAAGGCGATCGGGCAACTCGTCGACACCCTCACCGTCGAGGCGCAGCGGCCCGCCGCCTCGGCGCGGCAGTGGCCCCAGCGGGATCTGGCGCTGATCGCGACCTTGCTGCTGACCGGTATCCGCTCGGAGGAGCTGATCCGTCTCGATCTCGGCAGCGTGCTCGGCGGCACCCGCTCCCCCGTGCTGCGGGTGATGGGCAAGGGCGCCGTCGAACGGCGGATCCCGCTCGAGCCGAGCTGGACCGCGATCGTCTCGGCGTATCTCGAGGAGCGCTACACCCGGTTCCCGCCGACGCATCGGCCCCGGCGCGGCGACGACGAGACGCTCGCGGTGTGGGAGCGCTATCCCCCGGCCGATCCGCTGTTCGTCGGCGCCGACGGCCGCCGGATCACCCGCGGCACGCTGCAGTACCGGGTGCGGCGGATGTACCGGATGGCGGGCATCGAGGGCGAGCGCAAACGCGGCGCCCTCGCCCACGCGCTGCGGCACACCTTCGCCACCAGCCTGGCCGACGGCGGGGCGACGATGGTGGAGCTGCAGCAGCTGCTCGGCCACCGGTCGCTGCAGACCGTGCAGATCTACACGTCGGCGACGGACGACGCGGTGCGGCACGCCGCTCGGCACAACCCGGTCTACGGGCTGCTCGACCGGCACGAGTGACGCCCGGGCCGCACGGGACGCGTAAGCCTGTGGCGAGCGGGTATAGCTGACAGACTGGGGGCGGCGCGGGAGCCCCGCCGCTCCTCCGCCACCGGTTGCCCGGTCGACCCGAGACATCGAGGAGCACGGAATGAGCATCCAGTCGGTTGAGCCACGTCGTCACCATGTGGTGGTGATCGGATCCGGATTCGGGGGTCTGTTCGCCACCAAGGCCCTCGCACGTGCCGACGTGGACGTCACCGTCGTCGCTCGGACCACCCATCACCTCTTCCAGCCGCTGCTGTACCAGGTGGCGACGGGCATCCTGTCGGTGGGTGACATCGCGCCGCCGACCCGGCTGGTACTGCGCAAGCAGAAGAACGCGCAGGTGCTGCTCGGCGACGTCGAGTCGATCGATCTGGCGCGGCAGACCGTGACGTCCCGGTTCCTCGAGCGGGAGACGGTCACGCCGTTCGACAGCCTGATCGTGGCCGCCGGGGCGGGCCAGTCGTACTTCGGCAACGATCACTTCGCCGAGTTCGCGCCCGGCATGAAGACGATCGACGACGCGCTCGAGTTGCGGGGCCGGATCCTGGGGGCGTTCGAGCAGGCGGAGCTGTCCGAGGACCCGGCCGAGCAGCGCCGGCTGCTGACGTTCGTGGTGGTCGGGGCGGGACCGACCGGGGTGGAACTCGCGGGACAGATCGCCGAGTTGTCCCATCACACGCTGCGGGGCGCGTTCCGCAACATCGATCCGGCGGCCGCGCGGGTGGTGCTGCTCGACGGGGCGCCGGACGTGCTGCCGGTGTACGGGGGCAAGCTCAGCGCCAAGGCCCGCCAGACCCTCGAGAAGCTGGGGGTGGAGATCCAGCTCAACGCGATGGTCACCGACGTGGATGCGACGGGCCTGACGGTCAAGGACAAGGACGGCACCGAGCGCCGGATCGAGTCGCAGTGCAAGGTGTGGTCGGCGGGCGTGTCGGCGAGTCCGCTGGGCCGCCAGCTCGCCGAGCAGTCCGGTGCCGAGGTCGACCGGGCGGGCCGAGTGCTGGTGAATCCGGACCTGTCGCTGCCCGGTCATCCGAACGTGTTCGTCATCGGCGACATGATGGCGCTGGACAAGTTGCCGGGCCTGGCGCAGGTGGCGATGCAGGGCGGCAAGTATGCGGCGCGGCAGATCGTGGCGGGCCTGGCAGGTCACAGTCCGGCCGAACGCAAGCCGTTCAAGTATTTCGACAAGGGGTCGATGGCCACGATCAGCCGGTTCAGCGCGGTCGCGAAGGTCGGCAAGCTCGAGATCAGCGGGTTCGTCGGCTGGGTGGCCTGGCTGGGGATCCACCTGCTGTACCTGGTGGGGTTCTCGAGCAAGCTGTCGACCCTGCTGTCGTGGGCGACGACGTTCCTGACCCGGGGCCGCAACGAGATGGCCTCGACGGAGCAGCAGGTGTTCGCCCGCAACGCGATCGACCGGCTGCAGCGACATACCGAGGAGGCCGAGCGCGGCAGCCGCGGGCGCCGCGCCGCGGGGTGAGGCGGGTCGGCAGCCGGGCCGCCGGTCAGTTGCCCAGGGCGTCGGGATCGAGGATGTTGGCCAGGCGCACCTGCCCGTGCGCGACGGTGCGCTGCTGCTCGTCGGTGATGGCGACCTGCCACAGCTGCTGGCTGCGCCCCCGCTGGACGGGGGTGGCGGTGGCGGTGAGCACCCCTTCGCGGGTGGCGCGGATGAAGTCGGTGTTGTTGTTGACGCCGACCACCTTGCCGCGGTCGCCGAGCCAGATGCTGCCGGCGAAGCTGGCGACGGATTCGACGACGGCGCAGTAGACGCCGCCGTGGACGATGCCGAACGGCTGGTGCTGGTTCGGGGTGACGGTCCAGTGGGCGCGGACCCGGTCGGGGGTCAGTTCGGTGAACTCGAGGCCGAGGACGGAACCGAAGCCGTCGTTGTGCTGGGCGGTGACGGCCGCGGGGTCGGAGAGTTGTTCCTGGGTGGGCAGATCGGTCATGTGTCACTCCGTCCGGGTCGTGCCAGCTTTCTGGCGCGGGCCCGGCGCCGGTCGCCGGGTCTGGAAGGGATGCTAGGACATCGCCGGCGGCACGCAGTGCCGGGACGAGCCGGCGGGCCTCGCGTGGTGCACGCGAGGCCCGCCGTGGGAAGGACCGGGGGTCTCTGCAGCCCTCAGGACTCCGGCACGGTCCGGCAGCAACAACACCACCAACTATAGGGAAGCCTTACCTAATTTGCAAAGTCCTCGTACCGGCACACCCAGCGCCAGGAACGCGTCCAGCAGGAGCTGACCCCGGCGCGCCGCGACGGCGCGGGAGGTGCCGGCCAGCAGGGGGATCTGCGCGGCGCCCGCCACGACGGTGCGGCCGAGCAGGGACCACAGGCGCGGCTGCTCGATGGGGGCACACCGCGCCAGCGACGCGTAGGCGGCATGCAGCGCGGTGGTGGCGCGGTGCGCGGTCCACCGGGCGAGCGCCTCCTCGCACGGCAGCACGACGACCGTCTCGTCGGCGGCGGGATCGTCGGGCAGCACCCGCAGGGTGTCGTCCGCGACCGCGGCCCAGTCGATGCCGCCGTCGCTGTCCTGGTGGATCCACAGGTTGTCGAGGCCGGGGTCCCAGCAGCGCGCCTCGAGCAGGTAGGGGGCGAGGACCCGGCCCGCGACGACGTGGACGAGGGCGGCCGCCACCTGGTCGGCGGCGATCCGCGGATCGGCGACGTCCTCGAGCGCGCGGGCGTACAGCAGCGCGATCCGCCGGTCCCGGTCGGGGTCGGCGAGCCGCCACCAGCGACGGCGGGGTTCGTCGTCGATGCGGGCGACGGCGTAGACGCGGGGAGCGTGCGGCACCAGCAGCCGCAGGCGGGCGTCGGTGTCCCCGAACGCGGGGACCTGCACCGGGGTGGATCTCGGTGGCAGCAGGGTTGTCATCGACACCTCCTGATCGGCGGATCATCTGAATTAGGTAAGCCTAACCATGGCACTGCGGACCGGTGGATGCAACCCCGGAAGATAGGGTTCGGTAACCTAACCCTCGTTCGGCCGAGAACGCGTCCCCCGAGGAGCCCCCCGCCTGTGACCACCCTCCGCCCCCCGGAGACGCCGCCTGTCGCGGACGCCCCCTCCCTCCCCCGCCGTCTCGCCGCCGAGGCCGGCGACCTGAGCCTGCTCGCCGTGCCCGCCGTCATCGGCGTGCTGCTCGTCCGCGCCCTGTCCGACGCCCACGGTGGCGGCCAGACCGACCGCGTCGTCTTCGGGGGCACCGCCCTCGCCGTCACCGTCGGCCTGTGGTGGTACAACCGCGGGCACCGCGAAGGCACCACCGGACGCAGCCTTGGCAAACAGTGGGCCGGACTGATCACCCGCGACCGCGGCCACGGCGGACCGGTCGGGGCGCGGCGCAGCCTGCTGCGCCGCGGCACCGAGGTCGTCACCGACCGCGTCGCGGCCGCCGGCGGATTCGTCCCCCTCGCGGCCGACACGAGTGTCGGCGCCGTCCGCCGTCGCCGCCTGCTCGGCCTGCTGGCCATCGCCGCGGTACTGGTGGTGGTGCTGCTCGCCGGGATCGCCGTCGGCGCCCGGCCGATGACCATCGCCGAGGTCGTCCACGCCCTCAGCGCCGCCGACGGCTCCGACACCGACGTGATCGTGCACACCCTGCGGATCCCGCGCACCGTGCTCGGCCTCGTGGTGGGTATCGCTCTCGGCGTCGCCGGCGCCCTCATCCAGGGCCACACCCGCAACCCCCTGGCCGACGCCGGCCTGCTCGGACTCAATGCCGGAGCGGCCTTCTTCGTGGTCCTCTCGATCTATCTGCTCGGGATGGCCACACCCGGGCAGTACCTGTGGTTCGCCTTCGCCGGGTCGTTCACCGCCAGTGTCGTGGTCTTCGGGTTGTCCTCCCTCGGGGGTGGCCGCGCCGGACCGTTGACCCTGGCCCTGGCGGGCGCGGCCGTGGCGTTCTTCCTGCAGGCGATGACGCATGCGGTGGTGCTGCTCGACCAGACCACCCTCGACGGCTACCGGTTCTGGATCGTCGGTTCGGTCGCCGGCCGCGACCTCGAGGTGCTGTGGCAGGTGCTGCCGTTCCTCGCGACCGGACTGCTGCTGGCGGTGGTGAACACTCCCGGCCTCAATGTGCTCGGACTCGGTGAGGACGTCGCCCGGTCCCTGGGCACGAACGTCGCCGCCGCCCGCACCGTCGGCATCGTCGCCATCACCCTGCTCACCGGCGCCGCGACCGCGGCCTGCGGACCGATCGCCTTCATCGGCCTCGTGGTCCCGCACGTCGCCCGGGCGATCACCGGCCCGGACTACCGCTGGTTGCTTCCCTACGCCGGGCTGCTCGGCGGAGTGATGCTCGTCCTGGCCGACGTCATCGGCCGGATCGTGGTCCGCCCCGGGGAACTGCAGGTCGGCATCGTTCTCGCCCTGATGGGTGCGCCGTTCTTCATCGCGCTCGTGCGCCGGCGCCGGCTGGTGGCCCTGTGACCGCGCCGGCCGACACCGGCCGCACCCGGGCGACGGTCCCGTCCCGACCGGCACTGCGGATCGGCCCGGTCTCCCTCGTGTGGCGCCCGCGTGCGGTGGTCGTGTGCCTGGCCCTGGTGGCGGCGACGTTCCTGCTGCTGTGCGTCGGGCTCGGCCGCGGCGACTATCCGCTGTCGGTACCGCAGGTGATCTCGGTGCTCGCCGGCGCCGGGGAGCAACTCGACCGGTTCATCGTCCTGGAGCTGCGCCTGCCGCGCGGCCTCGCGGCGGTGCTCGTCGGCGCGGCACTCGCCGTCGCCGGTGCCCTGACCCAGACGGTGTCCCGCAATCCGCTGGCCAGCCCGGACATCCTCGGTGTCACCGCCGGTGCGAGCGCGGCCGCGGTCGCGCTCATCGTCGCCGCCGGATCCGGGACGCTCGCCGGGGTGCTCGGCGCGCTCGGACTGCCCCTGGCCGCGCTGTGCGGGGCCCTGCTCACCGCCACGGCGGTGTACGTCCTGGCCTGGCGCGGCGGGGTGGAGGGCTTCCGGCTCGTGCTGATCGGGATCGGCACCAACGCGCTGTTCGTCGCGCTGACGAACTGGATGCTGGTCTCGGCCGACATCAACGACGTGTCCCAGGCGCAGGTGTGGCTCACCGGGTCGCTCAACGGCGCCGGATGGTCGCAGGTCGTGCCGACGGCCGTGGCGCTGGCCGTCCTGACCGGCTGGCTCGCCACCGCCGCCTTCACGATGGGGGCCCTGCGGCTCGGGGACGAGACGGCCCGCTCCCTCGGGGTGCGGTTGCAGACCCAGCGGGCGGTGCTGCTGCTGTCCGCCTGCGCCCTGGTCGGTGTCGCCACCGCGGCGGCGGGGCCGATCGGGTTCGTCGCGCTCGCGGCCCCGCAGATCGCCCTGCGCCTCGTGCGCTCCCCCGGTCCGCCGCTGATCGCCTCCGCCCTGACCGGAGCGGCCCTGGTCACCGGCGCCGACATCCTCGCCCGCACGGTGCTGCCCGTCGCGCTGCCCGTCGGTCTGGTCACCTCCGCCCTCGGCGGACCGTTCCTGCTGTATCTGCTCGTGCGCTCGAACCGGAAGGTGTCGCTGTGACCCGAATCCCCCACACCGAGGACGTCGCCGCGCCCGATCCCGCGGACAGCGCCGGCGCCCCGCCGCGGCTCGTCGCGCGGGACCTCGCGCTCGGCTACGGCGACCGGCTCGTCGTCGACGGCCTGGAGCTGACCGTGCCCACCGGGGTGATCACGACCGTGATCGGGCCCAACGGGTGCGGCAAGTCCACCTTGCTGCGGGCGCTGGCCCGGTTGCTGCGCCCGCGCCGCGGCAGCGTGCTGCTCGACGGGCACGCGATCTCCTCGATGCGCACCCGCGACGTCGCGCGGGTGCTGGGCATGTTGCCGCAGGCACCGGTTGCGCCCGAGGGCCTGACCGTCGCCGACCTCGTCGCCCGGGGGCGGCATCCGCACCAGTCGTGGCTGCGGCAGTGGTCCGCCGACGACGAGGGTGAGGTCGCCGTCGCACTGGACCGGACCGGCATCACCGAGCTCGCCGACCGCCCGGTCGACCAGCTCTCCGGCGGGCAGCGGCAGCGGGCTTGGATCTCGATGGCGCTGGCGCAGGGCACCGACGTGCTGCTGCTCGACGAGCCGACCACCTATCTGGATCTGGCGCACTCGGTGGAGGTGCTCGACCTCGTCGACCGGCTGCACTCGGAGCTCGGCCGCACCGTGGTGATGGTGCTGCACGATCTGAATCTCGCGATCCGCTACAGCGACCACCTGGTGGTGATGAAGGAGGGCCGGATCGTCCGCGCGGGCCCGCCGGCGCAGGTGATCACCGAGGAGTTGCTGCGGGAGGTGTTCGCGCTCGACGCGGCGGTGATCGACGACCCGGTCTCGGACCGGCCGCTGGTCGTACCGATCGGCACCCGGCACGTGTTCGGCACGGCGGGCGGACCGGACACGAGAACACGTACTACTTCAGGTAGTACGACACACTCGTCGGAGACCCGGTAAACTTGTGTCATGGCAGCACTCGGAGAACTCGAACGCGCAGTGATGGACCACCTGTGGTCCTCCACCGAACCGCAGACCGTCCGGCAGGTCCACGAGGCCCTCGCCGCCCGGCGCTCCCTCGCGTACACCACCGTCATGACCGTTCTCCAGCGCCTCGCGAAGAAGAACCTCGTCATCCAGCAGCGCGACGACCGCGCCCACCGCTACGTGCCGGTGCACGGCCGCGAAGAACTCGTCGCCAGCCTCATGGTCGACGCCCTCGACCAGGCCGACGAGTCCGCCGGGCGAGTCGCCGCCCTCGTCCACTTCATCGGGCGTGTCAACCCCGACGAGGCCGCCGCGCTGCGCGAGGCCCTCGCCGCCCTCGAGGCCCAGCAGGACGGGCAGACCCGTCCCGCCGTCGCCGACCCGGGTACCGGTCGGGCGAGCTGACTGGCACACTCGGTGCCATGAACGCGACCACCGCGCTGGTCTTCGGCATCCTCGCGCTGCTGCTGGCCGGGCCGGTTCCGGCCCTGCTCAGTCGCGCCACCTGGCCGTACCGCAACCCCCGCCCCGCCCTGGTGCTGTGGCAGGCGGTGGCGCTCGCGGCCGTGCTGTCCGCGTTCAGCTCGGGCCTGGCCATCGCATCGCTGCTGCTCGTCCCCGGTGAGGACGGCCGGCCCACCACCGCCCCGCTCCAGGAGATCGACGCCCTCGGCCTGCCCCTGTGGCTGACCTACGTCGTGGTCTTCGCTCTCACCGTGCTGATCGGTGCCCGGCTGATGTATTCGATTCTGCGTGTCGGTGTCCGCACCCGCCGCCGCCGGGCCCGGCACCGCATGCTCGTCGACCTGCTCGACCGGCGCGACAGCGGCGCCTCGGTGCGACAGCTGTCCCATGTGCGCGTCCTCGACACCGCCGAACCCGTCGCCTACTGCCTGCCGGGCCTGCGGCACCGGGTCGTGCTCAGCGAAGGCACCCTCGACCACCTCGCCGACGACGAGATCCGCGCCATCCTCCGCCACGAGCACTCGCACCTGCGGGCCCGGCACGACCTCGTCCTCGAGGCGTTCACCGCCGTCTACGAGGCCTTCCCCCGCTGGGTGCGGTCCCGGTCGGCGCTCGGCTCGGTGCAGCTGCTCGTCGAGATGCTCGCCGACGACTCCGCCGTGCGCGTCACCGGCCCCACCCCGCTGGCCCGGGCCCTGGTCGCCTGCGCCGGCGCCCGCACCCCCCAGGGCGCCCTTGCCGTCGGCGGCCCGTCCACCGTGCTGCGGGTCAAGCGCCTCGCCGAACCCGGACCGGACCTGCGCACCGCCGTGACCGCCTACACCGCAGCCGCCGCGATCCTCGTCGTGCCCACCGTCGCGGTCGCCGTGCCGTGGCTGACCGAACTCGGCCGCCTGCTGCGCGCCTGGTGATCCCCGCCGGCCGCGCCGGTAGCACGCCCCCGATTTCGATCCCGTCCGGGTTCGGGGGAAGCTGTACCCATGACCGTCGAACACACCGAGAATCCCCGCGCCCAGATCGGCGTGACCGGCCTGGCCGTCATGGGGTCGAACATCGCCCGCAACTTCGCCCGCCACGGCCACACCGTCGCGCTGCACAACCGCAGCGTCGCCAAGACCGACGCCCTGCTCGAAGCGCACGGCGACGACGGCGACTTCGTACGCACCGAAACCATCGACGAGTTCGTCGCCGCCCTGCAGAAGCCGCGCCGGGTGCTCGTCATGGTCAAGGCCGGCGACGCCACCGACGCGGTCATCGACGAACTCGCGAACGCGATGGAACCCGGCGACATCATCATCGACGGCGGCAACGCCCTCTACACCGACACCATCCGCCGCGAAGCCGCCCTGCGCGCACGCGGCCTGCACTTCGTCGGCGCCGGCATCTCCGGCGGCGAGGAGGGCGCCCTCAACGGCCCGTCGATCATGCCCGGCGGCCCCGCCGAGTCCTACGAGGCCCTCGGCCCGCTCCTCGAGTCCATCTCCGCCCACGTCGACGGCACCCCGTGCTGCACCCACATCGGCCCCGACGGCTCCGGCCATTTCGTGAAGATGGTGCACAACGGCATCGAGTACGCCGACATGCAGCTCATCGGCGAGGCCTACCACCTGCTGCGCGACGCGCTCGGCTACGACGCCCCGAAGATCGCCGAGGTGTTCTCCGAGTGGAACACCGGCACCCTCGAGTCCTACCTGATCGAGATCACCGCCGACGTCCTGCGCCAGACCGACGCGAGCACCGGCAAACCCCTCGTCGACGTCATCGTCGACGCCGCCGAGCAGAAGGGCACCGGACGCTGGACCGTCAAGTCCGCCCTCGACCTCGGTGTGCCGGTCACCGGCATCGCCGAGGCCGTGTTCGCCCGCGCCCTGTCCGGCTCCCGCACCCAGCGGGCCGCCGCCCGCGGCCTGGCCTCCGGCACCCTCGGCGACAAGCCCACCGACGCCGCACAGTTCACCGAGGACATCCGCCGCGCCCTCTACGCGTCGAAGATCGTCGCCTACGCGCAGGGCTTCGATCAGATCGCCGCCGGTAGCGCCGAATACGGCTGGAACGTCGACCGCGCCGCCCTGGCCACCATCTGGCGCGGCGGCTGCATCATCCGCGCCCAGTTCCTCAACCGCATCAAGGAGGCCTACGACGCCGACCCGCAGCTGCCCAGCCTGATCCTCGCCCCCTACTTCCGCGAGGCCATCGAGGCCGGCATCGACAGCTGGCGCCGCGTCGTCGCCACCGCCACCATGCTCGGCATTCCCGTCCCCGCGTTCGCCTCCTCGCTGTCGTACTACGACGGTCTGCGCGCCGACCGCCTGCCCGCCGCCCTCACCCAGGGCCAGCGCGACTTCTTCGGCGCCCACACCTACGAGCGCATCGACGCCGACGGCAAGTTCCACACCCTCTGGAGCGGGGACCGCACCGAGGTCCGCGCCTGACTGCGCCCGCACCGGCACTCGGTAGGGCATAGTTTGTGCCCATGAGCGGCACCGTCACGGCGTCCGTCGTGTGCGCGCTGGCCGCCGCGCTCCTGTTCGCGGCGGCCAGCGTCGCCCAGCAACGCTCCGCCGAAGCCGTTCCCGCCGGCGAGTCCCTCGTCGCCGCCCTGATCCGCAGCCCCCGCTGGTGGGCCGGGGTGGTCGGCGACGGCGGCGGCTACCTGCTGCAGGTCGCCGCCCTCGCCCTCGGGCCGGTCCTGGTGGTCCAGCCGCTGCTGGTGTCGTCGCTGCTGTTCGCCCTCCCCCTGTCCGCCGCGTTCTCCGGTTCCCGCATCACCCGCCCCACCTGGCTGACCGCGGCGGCGTTGTGCGCAGCGCTCGTGGTGTTCCTCGTCGTCGGCGACCCCACCGCCGGCGAGATCGACGCCCCCTGGCACGAGTGGATCCTCCCACTCGGCGCGGTGTGCGCCGTCGTGTCCGCCGCCACCGCAATCGGACTGCTCGGCCACGACCCCGGCACGCGGGCGATGGCGCTCGGCGCGGCCAGCGGCCTGCTCTACGGCGTGGCGGTGGCGTTCACCAAGTACGTCACCGACCTGTTCGAACACGGCCTGCGTCCCGTGGTCGGCGCCTGGCAGACCTGGGCCCTGCTCGGCGCCGGCCTGCTCGGCGTCTACCTCCAGCAACGCGCCTTCCAGGCCGGCCCGCTCGCCGCGTCCCTGCCGGCGATCACCATCGGCGAACCCCTCGCCGCCGTCTTCCTCGGCATGACCGTCCTCGACGAACGGCTCCGGGTGGACGGCCCGGCCCTCGCCCTCGTCGTCGCCTCGGTCGTGGTGATGCTGATCGCCACGGTGGCGCTCTCACGCAGCCAGGCCCGGCTCACCACGCCCGCCGCCACCGGCGCGTAGCATTCGGCAGGTGCGCTTCCTCGACGGTCACCAGCCCCCGTACGACCTGACCTACGACGACGTGTTCCTCGTCCCGAACCGCTCCGCCGTCGCGTCCCGGTTCGACGTGGACCTGTCCACCGTGGACGGTTCCGGCACCACCATCCCCATCGTGGTCGCCAACATGACCGCCGTGTCCGGGCGCCGCATGGCCGAGACCGTCGCCCGCCGCGGCGGACTCGTCGTGCTCCCCCAGGACCTGCCGGCCGGCACCGTCGCCGAGACCGTCGCGTTCGTCAAGAGCCGCCACCTCGTCGCCGACACCCCCGTCACCCTCGGTCCCGAGGACTCCGTCTCCGACGCCCTCGCCCTCCTGCCCAAACGCGCCCACGGCGCCGTCGTCGTCGTCGACGAGAACCGCTGCCCCGTCGGGGTCGTCACCGAAGGCTCCTGCCGCGAGGTCGACCGGTTCGCGCGGCTGCGCACGGTCGCCATCCGCGACTTCGCCACCGCCTCCGTCGGCTCGTCGCCCCGGGAAGCGTTCGCACTGCTCGAGGCCAAACACGACCCGCTGGTCGTGCTCACCCACGACGACGGCACCCTCGCCGGGGTCCTGACCCGCACCGGCGCCGTCCGCGCCGGCATCTACACCCCGGCCGTCGACGCCGCCGGGGCACTGCGCATCGGCGCCGCCGTCGGCGTCAACGGCGACGTCGCCGCCAAGGCCGCGGGCCTCGTCGACGCCGGCGTCGACCTGCTCGTCCTCGACACCGCGCACGGTCACCAGGAGAAGATGCTCGACGCCCTGAAGCGGATCGCGGCGCTCGACCTGCCCGTCCCCCTTGTCGCCGGCAACGTCGTCTCCGCCGCCGGCACCCGCGAACTGCTCGACGCCGGCGCGGACATCGTCAAGGTCGGCGTCGGACCCGGAGCCATGTGCACCACCCGCATGATGACTGGCGTCGGACGACCCCAGTTCTCCGCCGTCGCCGAATGCGCCCGCACCGCCCGCGAACTCGGGGCGCACGTCTGGGCCGACGGCGGGGTGCGTCACCCCCGCGACGTCGCGCTCGCCGTCGCCGCCGGCGCCGCCAACGTCATGATCGGGTCCTGGTTCGCCGGCACCTACGAATCGCCCGGCGAACTGCGCTACGACGAGACCGGCCACCCCTACAAGGAGAGCTTCGGCATGGCCTCCAAGCGTGCGGTCGCCGCCCGCACCGTCGACGACTCCGCCTTCGACCGCGCCCGCAAGGCCCTGTTCGAGGAAGGGATCTCCACCTCCCGCATCCGCATCGACCCGCAACGGCCCGGTGTCGAGGACCTGATCGACCACATCTGCTCCGGGGTGCGCAGCACCTGCACGTACGCCGGTGCCCGGACCCTCGAGGACCTGCACACCAACGCCGTCCTCGGCGTCCAGTCGGCCGCCGGATTCGCCGAAGGACGGCCCCTGCCCACCGGATGGTGACCGCACCGCACGAGGCCGGACACGGTCCGTAGAATGATGCCTCACCGTGAACGCCCGCACCTCGGGCCCGACGAGAGGAATCCGGTGCCTGCGGCACCCACCACCATTTCGACACGACCTCCGGCCACCACGGGCGACGCGGAGTCCGACTCCGCCGGTTCGGAGGGCTCCCCTAGCGAGCCGGGTGACATACCCGGCCGGACCCCCACGACATCGGAGCGGAGCTTGCCGCCGGCTCGGGAGCGGTGCTGATGTCCGTCCTCCTGTCCCTCCTCAGCCTCATCGGGTTCATCGCCCTGACCGCGGGCACCGCGGTGTTCGTGGCGGCCGAGTTCTCCCTCACCGCCCTCGAACGCAGCACCGTCGACGCGCACGCCCGCGACGGTGACCTGCGCGCACGCCAGGTCCAGCACGCCCACCGCACCTTGTCCTTCCAGCTCTCCGGCGCCCAGCTCGGCATCACCATCACCACCCTGATCACCGGCTACCTCGCCGAACCGGTCCTCGCCCGGTTCCTCGACCCGCTGCTGCGCGCCGCCGGACTCGGCGCCGCCCTCGCCTCCGGCATCTCCCTGGCCCTGGCCCTGATCATCGCCACCTCGTTCTCGATGGTCTTCGGTGAGCTCGTACCGAAGAACCTCGCCATCGCGCGGCCCCTGGCCACCGCCCGCGCCACCGCCGGCCTGCAGGCCGGCTTCTCACTGATCTTCAAATGGGCGATCCGCGGACTCAACGGCGCCGCCAACCGCATCGTGCGGCGCCTGGGCATCGAACCGGCCGAGGAACTGCGCTCGGCGCGCTCCCCGGAGGAACTCGGATCACTGGTGCGCGCCTCGGCGGAACGCGGCGCCCTCGACGAGAACACCGCGCTGCTCGTGGGACGCTCGCTGCGCTTCGGGGAACGTACCGCGGAAGATCTCATGACCCCCCGCGTCACCATCGAGTCCCTCGACGTCCACGACACCGTCCTCGACCTCATCGACGCCTCATCGCGCACCGGCTACTCCCGCTTCCCGGTCGTCGACGGCGATCTCGACGCCACCGTCGGCGTCGTCCACGTCAAGCACGCGTTCACCGTGCCCGCGCGGCGCCGCGCCCACACCCAGCTGCACACTCTTGCCCGGCAGGTGCCCGTCGTGCCGTCCACCCTCGACGGGGACGCGGTCATGGAACGGGTCCGCTCCGACGGCATGCAGGTCGCACTCGTCGTCGACGAATACGGCGGCACCGCCGGCATCGTCACCATGGAGGACCTGATCGAGGAGATCGTCGGCGACGTCCGCGACGAACACGACGAACCCGAGCCCGAAGCGCAGCGCGTCGAGCAGGGCTGGTCCTGCTCGGGCCTGCTGCGCATCGACGAAGTCGCCCACCTGACGGGCTACCACGCCCCGGACGGCGAATACGAGACGCTCGGCGGGCTGCTCCTCACCGAACTCGGGGAGATCCCCGACTCCGGCGACGAGGTGCTGCTGCCGCACCGGCCCGGCGATGCCGACCACCGCTGGCGGGCCCGGGTCCTCGACATGGACGGGCACCGCATCGACCGCGTCCTGCTCGTCCCCACCGGCGAGCCCCCCGACGTGGACGATCACGCACCCGGCCACGAGAACGGAGACCGGTGATGAACGACTGGCTCGCGGTGCTGCTCACCGTGCTGCTCCTCGCCGGCAACGCCTTCTTCGTCGGCGCCGAGTTCGCCCTCATCACCGCTCGCCGCGACCGGCTCGAAGCCCTCGTCGGGCAGGGCAAGAAGCGCGCCCAGACCGTCATCGGCGCCGGGGAGCATCTGTCGCTCATGCTCGCCGGGTCACAGCTCGGGATCACCATCTGCTCGATCCTGCTCGGCCGCGTCGGCGAACCGGCCATCGCGCACCTGATCGAAACACCCATGCACGCGCTCGGCGTGCCGGACTCCCTGCTGCACCCGATCGGTTTCGCGCTCGCCCTCACGATCGTCGTGGTGCTGCACATCCTGCTCGGCGAGATGGTTCCGAAGAACATCGCCATCGCCGGACCGGAGCGCTCGGCGATGCTGCTCGTGCCGACCCACCTGCTGTTCATGAAGGTGGCCCGGCCACTGATCGCGTTCTACAACCTGTGCGCCAACGCCAGCCTGCGCCTGCTGCGGGTGGAACCGAAGGACGAACTGGACGTCACCGTCACCGAGCTCGAACTGTCCGAGATGATCGGCGAATCCCGCTCGGAAGGACTGCTCGACGAGGAGGAACACCGGCGCCTGACCCAGGCCCTCCAGACCAGCGGACGGACCGTCGCGGACGTGACGATCCCCCTGTCCGGGGTCCGCACGGTCCCGCTCGGCCCGGCCGGCACCACACTCGGAGCTGTCGAGCAGGCCGTCACCGAGACCGGCTACTCCCGGTACCCGGCGGAGACCGCACACGGGGAACTGGCCGGCTATCTGCACCTGAAGGACGTCCTCGACCTCGTGCGCGACGAATCGGCGGGGCCGGACACCCTCATCGCGACCGCCGAGATCCGGCCCCTGCCCCCGGTGCCGGTCGACGCCCCTCTCGACGACGCCCTGTCGCTGCTGCGGCGCACCAGCTCCCACCTCGGCGGAGTCGTCGACGGGCACGGGACGTTGATCGGCATCGTCGCCCTCGAAGATCTCGTCGAGCAGTTCGTCGGCACCGTGCGGGACACCACCCACCGGATGGCCGACCCGGGACCGGGACCCCGGACGTGAACCCCGCCGTGAACCCAGCCCCGACGCCCGCCGGTCGGCTCCGCCGCGGCCTGCCCGGTACCGCAATAAAATCATTGCAGCATCGATGCATTCGTTACGGGCGGGAACCGTGACCACGGTCCTGGCACCCGAGCAGTGGCTGCCGCGCCGGGAGCGGCACCGCCACCGCCTGACGACGCTGCTCGGCCCCTACCTCGACCGGCGAGCGCGCGGCGCCACCCACCCGGTGATCGACTTCCTGTTCACCTACTACAGCTTCACGCCGGCCCAGCTCATGCGCTGGCACCCCGGCTTCGGAACCACCCTCACCGGCTCCGCATCGACGGAGTACGCCGCCATGCGGGGCTACCGGGCCACCGGTACCGGGGTCACGGCCGACCCCGCCCATCTGACCCGGCGGCGCGAGACCGTCCGCTACGTCACCGGCCTGCTCGAGGCCACGGCTTCCCGGCCGGCACACCTGGGCTGCTTCGGTCTCCACGAATGGGCGATGCTCTACCGCACTCGGCCCCAAGACGTCCGCCACAGCGCCGTGCCGCTGCGCCTCGGGCACACCGGCACCGACTCCGTCGTCGAGTCGTTGCAGCTGCGCTGCACGCATTACGACGCATACCGGTTCTTCACCCCTGCCGCCGGCCCCCTCAACCTCGAACCACTCACCCGCGACGACCAGGTACGGCGGGAACAACCGGGCTGCCTGCACGCCGCCATGGACCTGTACAAATACTGTTACAAACTCACCCCGCTGCTCGACGCGGACCTGACCGTCGACTGCTTCGAACTGGCCTACGCCGCCCGCGAACTCGACATGCGAGCCAGCCCGTACGACCTGAGCGAATACGGCTATCCGCCGATACGGATCGAGACACCCCGCGGCCGGGCGGAATACGTCCGCGAGCAGACGGCCCTGGCCGAGCGGTCCATCACGCTGCGCGCGGCGCTGCTCGACCGGTGCCGGCGGTTGCTCGATGCCGACCGGGAGCACGCCGGCCGCTGAACGGACACCGCTGCCCGCCCTGTCCCGGAACGTCCCCGGCGCGCGGCGCGGCACCCGCGACGAGGGATACCCGCCGGGTCTAGGCTGAACTCTGGAGAGGCCACGAGCTGATGCTGTACGTCTCCGTCCTGGGTGAGCAGTCGATCACCGACGACACGACCGGCGCCGTCGTGACGCGGTCCCCCCGCGGCACGACACTGGTTGCCTTCCTCGCCCTCCACGCCGGAGTTCCCCAGCCCCGCCAGCTCATCGCCCCCCTGTTCTGGCCCGACTCGACCACCGCCCAGGCCCTGACCAACCTACGCCGCGAACTGCACCACCTGCGCCGTGCCCTCGACGACGACCCGGCCGTCGAGGTGACCCCGCGGGACCTGTGCTGGCGCGACACCGAGACCAGCCGGGTGGACCTACGGGTCTTCACCGTCGAGTACCACGCCGCCCGGGCAGCCGCGACCAGCGGCGACGACGACGCGGCGCTGCGGCACGCCACCACGGCGCTCTCCGAATACCGCGGCTCCCTGCTGCCCGGCATGTACGACGACTGGATCCTCGAAGCCCGTTCGGATCTCGAACGGCACTGCCTCGACCTGTGCGATCTGCTGTGCCGGATCCGGACCCGCACCGGCGACCTCCCCGGGGCGATCGACGCCGTCCGCCGCCGGATCCACCTCCGCCCCCTGGAAGAGAGCGGATACCGCACCCTGATGAACCTGCAGGCCGACCACGGCGACCGCGCCGGCGCGGTGAGCACCTATCACCGCTGCGCAGCCGTCCTCGAACGCGAACTCGGGGTAGCACCGGACCCGGCGACGCGCACCCTTGCCGACCGCCTCCTCGCCCACGCCGCCCCCACCGCCGCCGCCCGCCCCACCGCCGAACCGGCACTCGTCGGACGCACCCGCGAACTCCGCCGGCTGCACGAGACATGGCGCACGGCGGCCGCCGGCCACCCCACCCTCGTCCTCGTCACCGGCGGCGCCGGCGTCGGCAAGACCCGCCTGGTCGCCGAACTCGCCGCCACAGCCCGCGCACAACCCGCGGTGGTGGCCGGCACCCAGTGCTTCGGAACGTCCGGACGGCTCGCCCTCGCCCCCGTAGCGGACTGGCTCCGTACCCCCGCGGTACAGCCCGCGCTCGCCGCGCTCGACCCGATCTGGCGCGCCGAAGTCGACAGGCTCGTACCGTCCGGCACGACCCGCCCGGACCCCGGCGCCGGCTTCCGGGCGATGGTCGACGCCTGGCAGCGCCTCCGATTCTTCGAAGGCCTGGCGCGGGCGCTGATCGGCGGCGGCCGCCCGGTGTTGCTCACCCTCGACAACATCCAGTGGTGCGACCCGGAGACACTGACGTTCCTGACGTTCTGCCTGTCCCTGACCCCCGACGCACCCCTGATGGTGGCCGCGACCGCCCGCACCGACGACACCGACGAGAGCCGAGACCTCGAGCAGTGGGTGGTCCGCATGCGGACCACCGGCCTGCTCACCGACCTGCCACTACGGCCCCTGGAGGCCTCCGGCACCGCCCGCCTGGCCGAAGCGCTCGGGGGGCGCCCGCTCGACCCGCAGGCCACCGAACTACTGCACGCGACCACCGGTGGCTTCCCGCTCTACATCGTCGAAGCGATGCACAGCGGACCGGGCCTCGCCCCCGCCGGCAGCCTGGCCGACGTGCTGCACGACCGGATCGGGCAGGTGAGCCCCGCCGCACGGGACGTCGCCGGACTCGCCGCGGCGGTAGGCCGCGACTTCACCCTCGACCTGCTCACCGAGGCCAGCGACCTCGACGCCGACGCCGTGGTGCGCGCCGTCGACGAGCTGTGGCAACGCAGAATCCTGCGACAGTTCCACGACGGCTACGACTTCTCCCACGACCTGCTCCGCGACGCCGCCTACGCCCGGATCAGCCCACCCAAACGCTGGCTGCTGCACCGCCGTCTCGCGCAGAGCCTCGAACTGCTGCACGCCGACGACAGCGACAGCGTCTCGGCGCAACTCGCCGAGCAATACGCCCGCGGGGGACGACCGGACCGGGCAGTGACCTACTACCGTCGCGCGGCCGATGTCGCCTCGAGCACCTTCGCCCACACCGAGGCGATCCGACTGCACAAGAAGGCACTCGCCATTGCCCGCACCCAACTCGAGGGGCGCAGCGCCGCCCTGCAGGAACTCGCCGTCCGCGAAGCGATGGCGGCGCCGCTCAACGCCGGATACGGCTACTCCTCCCCCGAACTACAGCAGACCCTCGAGCGCTCGATCCGGCTGGCCGAATCCCTCGGCCGCAAGGACTCCCTCCTGGCCGGCCTCGTCGGCCTCTGGTCGTCGCGGTTCGTGCAGGGAAACATCGCCGGCGCCCACGAGGTCGCGACCCGCGCACTGACTCTCGTCGACCCCGGCTCCCCGCTGCGCGGATCGGCCCACTTCGCATTCGCCGGTTCGGCCGTCGAACTCGGCCGCCCCGAGGAGGCGCTCCACCACTTCGACCGTGCGGCCGCACTGACCCGGGGCGCTCCCTCGTTGACCGTCGGCACCCGGCCCGACGTGCACGGCAGCGCCTGGGCAGCCCACGCCCACTGGCTGCTCGGCCACACCGACGCCGCCCTGACCTGCTGCACCGAGGCTGTCCGGCTGGCCAGGACGATCAACCATCCCTACAGCCTGGCCGTCGCCCTGGCCTACAGCGGCATCACCCACCACCTGCGGGCAGACCGCGCCGCCCTCGACGCCGCCGTCGCAGAACTGACCGACCTGTGCACCCGGTACGGATTCGCCTACTACAGCGAATGGGCGCTGATTCTCGACGGGTGGTCCCGCGGCGGCGAGGCCGGCCTCGCGCAGACGCGGCGCGGCATCGACACGCTCCGATCGGCCGGTTCGTTCGCCCGGATGCCGTACTGGCTCTCGCTGCTCGCCGACCTGTCGGTGCGGGAAGGAGATCCCGGCGCCGCCCGGGCCGCGCTCGACGCCGCCATCGTCGCCGGACAGGCCCGCGACGACCTGTGGTGGCTGCCCGAGGTGATGCGGATGCGCGCGGCGCACGACGACCACGACGCCGCGATCACGCGGCTGCGCGCCGCCGCCCGGACCGCGGCCGCCCACGGCAGTGCCGCCCTGCTCCGGCGCTGCGCGCGGGACCTCGCCGAGCACGGCGTCGACCTGCCGCTCCCGGGCGTTCCCCCGGCCCGGTGACCGGCTGCGCGCACTCGAACGCTGCGCGAACGCCCTCTTCCTAGGGTCGACGGTACAACGCCCGCACCGGCGAGCGACCGACCCGAAAGGGACTCCCGTGACCACCATCTCGACCCGGCCGGCCGGCGCTGTGCCGTACGACGACCTGGCCGCGACCCTGCGCGGCGAGCTGATCACCCCCGACGACACCCGTTACGACACGGCGCGTGCCGTCTACAACGGCATGATCGACAAATACCCCGCGGCGATCGCACGCTGCCGGGACGCCGCCGACGTCGTTTCCTGCGTCCGCTTCGGCCGCGCCCACGCGCTCACCCTGGCCGTGCGCGGCGGCGGGCACAACGCCGGCGGCCTCGGCGTGTGGGACGACGCGCTCGTCGTCGACCTGTCACTGATGTGCAGTACCACAGTCGATCCGGCACACCACACCGTCCGAGTCGACGGCGGATGCACCTGGGGCGACGTCGACCACGCCACAGTCGCCTTCGGCATGGCCACCCCGTCCGGCTTCCTCTCGTCCACAGGTGTGGGTGGGCTGACCCTCGGGGGCGGCATCGGGTACCTCTCCCGGCGCTTCGGGCTGACCGTCGACAACCTTCTGTCCGCCGACGTGGTCCTCGCCGACGGCACGCTCGTGACGGCCGACGAGAGCTCGCACAGCGACCTGTTCTGGGCGTTGCGCGGCGGCGGCGGGAACTTCGGCGTCGTGACCTCCTTCACCTTCCGCTGCCACGACATCGGCGAAGCCGGCATTGTCGTCGGCGGCCCGGTGCTCTACGACCTCGCCGACACCGCCGACGTCATGCGCTGGTACCGGGAACTGCTGCCGGCGCTCCCGGAGGAACTCAACGGCTGGATCGCGCTGCTCACCGTCCCGCCCGCCGCCCCGTTCCCCGAGGACCTGTGGGGCCGCAGGTGTTGCGGCATCGTCTGGTGCTACACCGGACCGCACGCCAAGGCCGACGAGGTGCTCGACCCCGTCCGGACCTACGGCTCGCCGCTGCTGGTCGGCCTGCACGAGATGCCCTTCACTGTCCTGCAGAGCGCGTTCGACGCCCTCTACCCGCCCGGCCTGCAGTGGTACTGGCGGGCGGACTTCTTCGACGAGATCACCGACGCCGCGATCGACGTGCACTGCCGGTACGGGCAGCAGCTGCCGACCGGTCACTCCACCATGCACCTCTATCCCATCGACGGCGCCACCAGCCGCGTCCCCGAGGACGCGACTCCCTTCGCGTACCGGGGCGGCGGATGGGCGGGGGTCATCGTCGGCGTCGACCCCGACCCCGCCAACGCGGGCCTCATCACCCGGTGGGCTCGCGACTACTGGGAGCAGCTGCACCCGACCTCAGCCGGCGGCGCCTACGTCAATTTCCTGATGAGCGAGGGACAGGACCGGGTCGAAGCCGCCTACCGGGGCAACTACGACCGGCTCACCCGGATCAAGCGCCGCTACGACCCGGACAACGTCTTCCACATCAACCAGAACATCCGGCCCGCCGCGTCCGACCGGTAGCCCGGAATCGCACCTGCTCGGATCGGAGAGGAACGGACATGCCCACGCACAGGCTGGAAACGGACTATCTGGTGATCGGCTGCGGCGCGGCCGGCATGGCGTTCGCGGAAGCAGTGATCACCGATTCCGACACGGACGTCGTCATGGTGGACCGGCGTCACGCCCCGGGCGGGCACTGGAACGAGGCCTACCCGTTCGTACGGCTGCACCAGCCGTCCGCGTACTACGGCGTCAACTCGCTACAGCTCGGGACGGACGTCATCGACCGTACCGGCCCGAACCGCGGCATGTACGAACAGGCGAGCGCACCGGAGATCTGTGCATACTTCGGCCGTGTCATGCGCAGAAATCTGCTGACATCCGGAGCGGTGCGTTACTTCCCCATGAGCGAATACGTCGGTGACCACCGCTTCGTCTGCCGGATCTCCCCCGACCGGTACGAGGTGAAGGTCCGCACCGCCCTCGTCGACGCCACCTACCTCGAGCCCGCGATACCCGCAACGTTCGCACCACCGTTCGACGTGGCCCCCGGCGTCCGCTGCGTCCCCGTCGACGCCCTCGCGCGCGTCGACGATCCGCCCGAACGGTTCGTGATCATCGGGGCGGGCAAGACCGCGATGGACGCGTGCCTGTGGCTGCTGCAACTCGGCCTGCCCCCGGACGCGATCCAGTGGATCAAACCCCGGGAGGCGTGGCTGCGCAACCGACGGTTCGCCCAGGGCGGGGAACTGGTCGACGACTTGATCGAGGGTCTGGCCCGGCAGATGGAAGCTGCCGCCCGGGCGAGGACGCCGGCCGAGCTGTTCGCCCGGCTCGAGGCGAGCGAACAGCTGCTGCGCGTCGACGAGCACGCCATCCCCACCATGTACAAGGGTCCGACCGTCAGCACCGCCGAACTCGAGCAACTCCGCCGCATCGAGGACGTCGTCCGGCTCGGGCACGTGCGACGCATCGAACACGACGCGATCGTGCTCGACCACGGCACGATCCGCACCGGGCCCGGCCACCTGCACGTCCACTGCGCCGCCCCGGGCTTGAACCCGGCCCCGGCCGTCCCGATCTTCCAGCAGGGCCGTATCACCTTGCAGCCTGTCCGCACCGGGCTCATCCCGTTCAATGCCGCCCTCGTCGGATTCGTGGAGGCCACCGGCCGGGACCTGGTCGAGAAGAACCGGCTCTGCCCACCGAACCGGCTACCGGACGTCCCTCTCGACTGGATCCGCGGAACCCTCGTCGAGACGAACGCCGAGTACGCATGGTCGAAAGAACCGGACATGGCGGACTGGCTCGAGCGTTCCCGCCTCAACACCTCCCGGGGGCTCCGGCACCGCGCCGACCGGCCCCTCGTCCGGGAAGCGACGAGACGATTCGCCACTCACGTCCGCCCCGCCCTCGCCAACCTCACCGGACTGCTCGACGCCCGGCAAGCGGCATGAGCGCCCGGCTCGCCCGGGCGGGCCGGGTTCACGGACCACCCCGTATGATCTGAGCGATTACGGCTACTCGCCGATCACGATCGAGACTGCTTCCGGGCGCGCACAGTGCGCCCGGCAGCAGTCGGCGCTCACCATCGCGCCGCGGCCCTGGAGAGGAGCTGCTGAATCGATGTACCGCCGGCGGCGGGTCGAACCGACCGAAACTACCGGCGGGTAACGTGAGTGCTGTTCGTCGTGCTGCCCGTCGGCACCGCCGACGCGAGCGCACAGGTCCCGGAAAGAGTGAGGCAGGTAATGACTGAACGCGTGCAAGTCGGTGGACTCCAGGTCGCCAAGGTGCTCTACGACTTCGTCGTCGACGAGGCGATCCCCGGCACCGGGGTGGACGCGGCCGCGTTCTGGGCCGGCGCGGACAAGGTGATCCACGATCTCGCCCCCCGCAACCGCGCCCTGCTCGCCAAGCGGGACGAGCTGCAGACACAGATCGACACCTGGCACCGCGACCGCAAGGGCCAGGCGCACGACGCCGCCGCCTACAAGGCGTTCCTCGAGGACATCGGCTACCTCGTGCCCGAGCCCGCCGACTTCCAGGTCACCACCGCGGGCGTCGACACCGAGATCGCCACCACCGCCGGTCCGCAGCTGGTGGTGCCGGTGCTCAACGCCCGCTTCGCCCTCAATGCCTCCAACGCCCGCTGGGGCTCGCTCTACGACGCCCTCTACGGCACCGATGCCATCTCCGAAGAAGGCGGCGCGGAGAAGGGCACCGGCTACAACAAGGTCCGCGGCGACAAGGTCATCGCCTGGGCCCGAGACTTCCTCGACACCGCCGCCGCCCTCACCACCGGATCGCACACCGACTCGACCCGGTACTTCGTCGACGGCGCCGAGCTGAAGATCGAACTCGGCGACGGCACGACCACCACCCTGGCCCAGCCGGAGAAGTTCGCCGGCTACCTCGGCGACCAGACCGCCCCCACCGCGGTGCTGCTGCGCAACCACGGCCTGCACGTCGAGATCCTGATCGACCCGGACTCCCCGATCGGCAGCACCGACGCCGCCGGCGTCAAGGACGTCGTCCTCGAATCCGCGGTCACCACCATCATGGACTTCGAAGACTCGGTCGCCGCCGTCGACGCCGAGGACAAGGTCGTCGGCTACCGCAACTGGCTCGGACTCAACCGCGGCGACCTCGCCGAGGAGATCGCCAAGGGCGGCAAGACCTTCACCCGCGCCCTCAATGCCGATCGCGTCTACACCGCCCCCGACGGCTCCGAACTCACCCTGCACGGACGGTCGCTGCTGTTCGTCCGCAACGTCGGGCATTTGATGACCAACCCGGCCGTGCTCGACGCCGACGGCAACGAGGTCCCCGAGGGCATCCTCGACGCGCTGATCACCAGCCTCGCCGCCGTGCACGGCCTGTCCGTCGGCGACGCGACCGGCCCGCTGATCAACTCCCGCACCGGCTCGATCTACATCGTCAAGCCCAAACAGCACGGCCCCGAAGAGGTCGCCTTCACCACCGAACTGTTCGGCCGGGTCGAAGAGGTCCTGGGCCTGCCGGCCAACACCCTCAAGGTCGGCATCATGGACGAGGAACGCCGCACCACCGTCAACCTGAAGGCCTGCATCAAGGAGGCCAGCGAGCGCGTGGTGTTCATCAACACCGGCTTCCTCGACCGCACCGGCGACGAGATCCACACCTCCATGGAGGCCGGCGCCATGGTCCGCAAGGCCGAGATGAAGAAGCAGCAGTGGATTCTTGCCTACGAGGACTGGAACGTCGACACCGGGCTCGCGTGCGGGCTGCAGGGCAAGGCCCAGATCGGCAAGGGCATGTGGGCGATGACCGACCTCATGGCGGACATGCTCGACCAGAAGATCGGCCAGCCCCGCGCCGGCGCCAACACCGCCTGGGTGCCCTCGCCCACCGGAGCGACCCTGCACGCCACCCACTACCACCAGGTCGACGTGTTCGGCGTGCAGGACGAGCTGAAAGGCAAGCGTCGCGCCACCGTCGACGACATCCTCACCATCCCGCTCGCCCCGTCCACCGACTGGACCGACGAGGAGAAGCGCGAGGAACTCGACAACAACTGCCAGTCCATCCTCGGCTACGTCGTGCGGTGGATCTCCCAGGGCGTCGGCTGCTCGAAGGTGCCCGACATCCACGACATCGCCCTCATGGAGGACCGCGCCACCCTGCGCATCTCCAGCCAGCTGCTCGCCAACTGGATCCACCACGGCATCGTCACCGCCGACGACGTCGTGACCGCCCTGCAGCGCATGGCACCGGTCGTCGACCGGCAGAACGCCGGCGACCCGACCTACCTGCCGATGGCCCCGGACTTCGACTCCAGCATCGCCTTCCAGGCAGCCAAGGAACTGATCCTCGAAGGCACCACGCAGCCCAGCGGCTACACCGAGCCGATCCTGCACCGGCGCCGCCTCGAGTTCAAGGCCGCCCACGGCCGCCGAGCCTGACCCCCAGCCACGGCCCCCGATCCACAGTGGATCGGGGGCCGTGGTGTCTCACAGCCGATCACTAGACTCCGGGAACGGCGGGGGCAGACACGACGACAGGCAGGAAACACGTGGGTCGACATCGCGGAACGGGTCGCGCCAGAGGCGTGAGCAAGGGCCCGATCATTGCCGTCGCCGTGGCACTCGTCCTCGTCCTCGCCGTCGTCGGCTGGTTCCGCCTGCGCGAACGCATCGACGAGCAGGCGACCGAAGCCGCGCAGACCTGCGTCGAGGGCGACGCGCTCCTCGACGTCGCCGCAGATCCCGCCGTCGCCCCCACACTGACCACCCTCGCCGCCCGCTGGGTCACCGACACCCGCCCCGTCGTCCGCGACCACTGCATCGACGTACGCGTCACCGCCGTCGCCACCGCCCCGGCCACCACCGCCCTCACCGCCGAGGACGCCCCACCGGCCGATCCCCGCTGGGACCCCGCCCTCGGCCCCCCGCCCGCCCTCTGGGTCCCTTTCAGCAGCGACGCCACCGCGCGCGCGGCACAGGCCCTCGACGGGCAGTCCCGCTCCCTCGCCACATCCCCCATCGTGCTGGCCGTCCCCGCCGAACTCGAGCGTGCCCTCGACGCCGCAGGCACCGGCTGGCGTCAACTGCCCTCCCTCCAGTCCGACGGCAGCGTCCTCGCCGGTCTGGGCCTCGACGGCTGGAACGGTCTCCGCCTCGCCCTGCCCACCGGTCCCGACACGGACGCCACCACACCCGCCCTCGAGGCCGTCGCCGCGGCGGTCACCGACGCCGGACCCGGCCCCCTGACCGTCGAACAAGCCGCTTCCCCAGCAGCCACCTCTGCGGTCGGTGCCCTCGCACTCGGCGCCGACACCCTCGGCGCCGGACCGACCACCGCCGCAGCCCTGGACACCCTCGCCGACGCACCCGGCGCGGACGGCACCGTGCACGCCGTACCGATCACCGAGCAACAGCTGCACACAGCGGTCACGTCCGGCGGAGCCCCCGGCCTCGCCGAGTTCGTACCCGCCGGCCCCACCCCCACCGCAGACTTCCCCGCCGCCGTGATCGACGCCCCATGGGTCGACGAGACACTCGCCCGCGCGGCCGCCGCACTGGCCGGCTACCTACGCGAACCCGACGCCGCCCGCGCCCTGGCCGACGCCGGGTTCCGGGTCGACGGTCAGCCCGCCCCCCGTAGCGACGCGGTTCCCTTCCCCCGCATTGCGCAGACCCTGAACCGCGCCGACCCGGCCGTCGCCGACATCCTCCTGGACCACCGGCGCGCACCGGTGGCGCCCCGCACCACCACGATCCTTCTCGACACCTCCACGTCCATGGACACCGTCGAGGGCGACGACACCCGTCTCGCTCACCTCGCCGCCGCCCTCGACCAGCACGTGGACCGGTCGCCGGACGCCTCGAGCCTCGCCCTGTGGATCTTCGCCGACAACCTCGACGGCACCACCCCGTACCGCTCCACGGTGGAGCGCGGCGCGCTCACCGCGGACCAGCGCACCGCTCTGACCACCGCCCTGAGCGGCACCAGCACCGCCGACGGCTCCGCCGTCTACCAGTCCTTGGCCGCCGCCTACGTCGACGCCGTCCGCAACTTCACACCCGGCCGGCCCAACTCCGTCCTCCTGATCACCGACAGCGCCAACGACGACGGCACCACACGCCAGCGCATCCTCGACCTCGTCACCGCCGCCGGCGACCCCGGCCGGCCCGTCCGGATCGACGTCGTGGCCCTCGGCGACGACACCGACCGCAATACTCTGCAGACCCTCGCCGACCGCACCGGCGGCGCACTCGTCTCCGTCGCCACGACCGACGGCCCCGAACTCTCCGCCGCCGTCCGAAAGTTGATGTCCTGACACCGTGATCCGACTACTCGTCGCGGGGACGTTCCTCGCCCTCATCACCTTCTGGCTCCACCGCCGTCTCGTCCGCGCCCCCGGCCTGCGCGGCCGCGCGGCGATCGCCGCGAACACCGCACTCGGTGTCCTCCTCGTCGTCGCACTGATCGGTGCGCAGAGCGGCACATCACTCGATCCGCGCTGGGCCCGCCCGTTCGGATTCCTCGGCTGGACGTGGCTCGGCGTCGTGCTGTACCTGGTTCTCGGGACGCTCCTGATCGGGATCGTCTGCCTCGCTGCGCGCACGGTACGCCGGTTCCGGCGCGACGACGTCCCTCCGCCGGATCCTTCCAGGCGACGAGCTCTGCAGATCGCGACGGGTGCGCTGGCCGTCGGGGCGGTCGCCGCCGTCGGCTACGGGACCGTCGAGGCGGCTCGGCCCCGGATCGTGCACACCCGGATCCCCCTGCGCCGGCTCCCGACCGGATTCGAGGGACTGCGCGTCGCTCTCGTCACCGACCTGCACGTCGGCCCATCCCGCGGCCGCGAGTTCACCCGTCGCACAGTGGATCTCGTCAACGCACAGCAGCCGGACCTGATCGTGCTGGGCGGAGACCTCACCGACGGCACCATCGCCCTCGTCGGGCCCGACCTGGCGCCCCTCGCCGACCTGCGGGCCCCACTCGGGGTCTACGGCGTCAGCGGCAACCACGAGTACTACGCCGACGACGCGATGTCCTGGCTGGATTTCTGGGAAACCCTCGGGGTACGCACCCTCCGCAACGAACGAGTCACCCTCGAGCGCGGTGGTGATGCGATCGACCTCGCCGGCATCCACGACTATTCGGCGCCTGCCCCGAACGAAGCGGATCTGACCGCGGCACTGCAGGACCGCGATCCCGAACGCTTCGTTCTCCTGGCCGCCCACCAGCCCCGGCACGTGTTCGAGGCGCGCGACCACGGCGTCGACCTGCAGTTGTCCGGGCACACGCACGGCGGACAGATGTGGCCGCTCGGATACGTCGTACCCCTGCAGCAACCGACGGTGACCGGTCTCGACCGGTTCGGAGACACGCTCGTCTACACCTCCCGCGGGACCGGCGCCTGGGGGCCGCCGGTACGCATTGCCACGCCTCCGGAAGTGGCGATTCTGCAACTGAACGCGTTTTCGGTCTGAGCCTCGTTGTTTTTTGCGTGACCTGACTTGTTTTGGTAGGCGCTAGTTCTGATATTTATTAGTTTCCGTATTGTGCGGAATATTATACACGGGTTCTCGGGGGTGAGCTGCCGGAGCGGCTCACCCCCGAGGGCTCGGTCAGCTGCTGTAGGCCTCCAACGGCGGGCACGAACACACGAGGTTCCGATCCCCGTACACCCCGTCGATGCGCCGTACCGCAGGCCACACCTTCGCGCGCCCCTGCCCCAGCGGGTACACCGCGGTTTCGCGGCTGTAGGGGTGGGTCCATTCCCCCACCAGGCACTGGGCGGTGTGCGGCGCCCCGCGCAGCGGGTTGTCGTCCACCGGCCACTCCCCTGCCCCGACCCGGTCGATCTCGGCGCGGATGGCAATCATCGCGTCGATGAACGCGTCCAGCTCGGACAGGTCCTCGCTCTCGGTGGGCTCGACCATGAGGGTGCCCGCGACGGGGAAGCTCATGGTGGGCGCGTGGAAGCCGTAGTCCGCCAGACGCTTCGCGACGTCGTCGACGGTGACCCCCGTGTCCTTCGTCAGCGGCCGCAGATCGAGGATGCACTCGTGCGCCACCATGCCGTTCTCACCCGTGTACAGGACAGGAAAGTACTCGTCGAGCCGGCGCGCGATGTAGTTCGCCGACGCGATCGCGGTCAGCGAAGCCCGCCGCAGGCCCTGCGCCCCCATCAGCTTGATGTACGCCCACGTGATCGGGAGGATGGATGCAGATCCGAACGGCGCCGCCGACACCGGCCCGCCCCCACCGAGGCCCGGCTCCGCCGGGTGGCCGGGCAGGAACGGCACCAGGTGTGCGCGCACGCCGATCGGCCCCACCCCGGGACCACCGCCGCCGTGCGGGATGCAGAAGGTCTTGTGCAGGTTCAGATGGCTCACGTCGCCGCCGAACTTGCCGGGTCGTGCCAGACCGACGAGAGCGTTCAGGTTGGCGCCGTCGATGTACACCTGGCCACCGGCGTCGTGCACGGCGCCGCAGATGTCGGCGATCTCGTGCTCGTAGACACCATGGGTCGACGGGTACGTGATCATGATCGCGGCGAGGCGTTCGGCGTGATCGGCGATCTTCGCGCGCAGATCGTCGAGGTCCACGTCACCGTTCGAACGGCACGCCACGACCTCCACCCGCATGCCGGCCATGACGGCGGAGGCGGCGTTGGTGCCGTGGGCGCTCGACGGGATCAGGCAGGTGTCGCGATGCTCGTCGCCCCGGCTCAGGTGGTAGTGGCGGATCGCCAGAAGCCCGGCGTACTCGCCCTGGCTACCGGCGTTCGGCTGCAGGCTCACCGCGTCGTACCCGGTCACCGCGGCAAGCCATCCTTCCAGGTCCGCGATGAGTCGGCGGATGCCCGCCGTCTGATCCGCCGGGGCGAACGGATGGAGCGCCGAGAATCCGGGCCAGGTGATCGCCTCCATCTCCGTGGCGGCATTGAGCTTCATCGTGCACGAACCCAGCGGGATCATGGTGCGATCCAGGGCGAGGTCCATGTCGGACAGGCGGCGCAGGTACCGCATCATCGCGGTCTCGGTACGGTACCGGGTGAACGCCTCGTGCCGCAGGTACACGCTCGTGCGCGCGAGGTGCCGGGGAAGGGCGGGAGCGGCTTCCGCCGCGGTGTCCTCCGCCCCGAACGCGGCGAGAACTGCAGCCACATCGGCGTCGCGGGTCGCCTCGTCGCACGAGATCCCCACCTGGTCCCCGTCGACCCGCCGGACGTTGATGCCCGCCTCGAGCGCCGCCGCGACCACCGCGTCGGCGCGGCCGCGAACGCGGACCAGAACGGTGTCGAAGAAGTGGTCGTGCACCACCTCGAGGCCGGCGGCTTGCAGCGACGCCGCGAGCCGGGCGGCCTGGCCCGCCACGCGGGTTGCGATCCCGGCCAGACCCTCGGCGCCGTGGTACGACGCGTACATCGCGGCAAGGACCGCGAGGAGCACCTGCGCGGTGCAGATGTTGCTGGTCGCCTTC
Organism: Rhodococcus sp. NS-SX18; assembly: GCF_057367935.1. NCBI lineage: Bacteria > Bacillati > Actinomycetota > Actinomycetes > Mycobacteriales > Nocardiaceae > Rhodococcus > Rhodococcus sp. NS-SX18. Next base: position 2,784,307 of record NZ_CM170633.1, read on the forward strand.
TCGCGGCGGATGTGCTGCTCACGCGTCTGCAGCGCCAGCCGGTACGCCGGCGCCCCGTCGGCGTCGACCGAGACGCCGACGAGCCGGCCCGGCAGGTTGCGGGCATGGGCGGCGTGCACCGCGAGGTAACCCGCATGCGGCCCGCCGAATCCCATGGGCACGCCGAAGCGTTGGGTGGTGCCGAAGCATACGTCCGCGCCCTGTTCGCCGGGCGGGGTGAGCAGGGTCAGGGCCAGCAGGTCCGCCCCCACCGCGACGAGGGCGCCACGCTCGTGTGCCGCCTCGACCAGGGGACTTGCGTCGAACACCCGGCCGGAGGCACCCGGGATCTGCAGGATCACCCCGAAGAATTCTCCCTCGGGCAGACCGTCGTCGACGAGATTCGCGGTGACGATCTCGATTCCCAGGGGTTCCGCCCGGGTCGCGAGGACCGCCGCGGTCTGAGCGAACAGGTCGGTGTCGACGACGACGCGCGTGCTCCGGCACTTGCGGTTCGCGCGGGCGAGCAGCGTCATCGCCTCCGCAGCGGCGGTCGCCTCGTCCAGCATCGACGAGTTGGCGACCTCCATGCCGGTCAGGTCCGAGACCATGGTCTGGAAGTTGAGGAGAGCTTCGAGGCGCCCTTGGCTGATCTCCGGCTGGTACGGGGTGTATGCCGTATACCAGGCGGGATTCTCGATGATGTTGCGGAGCAGGACCGGCGGAGTCAGCGTGCCGTAGTACCCCTGACCGATCATCGACGTCGCAACGGTGTTCCGCCCGGCGAGTTCCTGCAGGGCCTCGAGCACCTCGTGTTCCGACATCGGCGCGTCGAGCGACTCGAGCCCGTCCGCGACCCCGTCGGTCCGGGTGTCGAGGATGCCGGCGGGCACCGCCTTCGCGGCCAGCTCGTCGAGGGATTCGACGCCGACGACGTCGAGAATGCGGCGCAAGCCCGCCGCGTCGGGGCCGACGTGGCGGTCGGCGAAGGTGTACGTAGCAGCATCGGTCATCGCGACTCCCTGAGGTCGGAGGTCCGCATCCGGGCAAGGGTCGCACGGTGCGTGTCCTCCCCCTCTGTCGCGAGCTCGTCGAGCGAGCGCCTGAGAGATTCGGTACCGGAACGAACCGGCCCTTTCCCCGTGGGCGGGTGGGTGCTCCCACCGCTTTCCAGAGACGTCGGTGCCCGTACGGTCCTCGATGCCTGAGAGATTGACGGGGAGGTGCTGCTCCTTCGGCGTCCGGAACAGGTCCGGAACTCTCCCGCACGGCGGCGACGCACCCCTGATTCTAGGGCACCGGAAGGCCTGGCAGCACCGAGGCCGCGGATGTTTCGTGTGACGAGCGTCTACCCGATCCGCCGATTGACGCGTTCGCGGCGGCGGGAGGCCAGCTCGTCCTCGGGTCGCTGTTCCACGTTGCCACCGTCCGCCCGCTCAGCCGGGAAGTCGGCGATGCTGCCGGTCAGCTCCCGCATGGCGCCGCTCACCGCGATGCCGAACACTCCCTGCCCGCCCTGCAGTAAATCGACCACCTCTTCCGGTGAGGTGCACTCGTACACGGTCGTGCCGTCGGAAAACAGGGTGATCTTCGCCAGGTCCCGCACTCCGCGTTCGCGGAGGTGATCGACCGCCACCCTGATGTTCTGCAGCGAGATACCCGTGTCGAGCAGGCGCTTGACGATCTTCAGGACCAGGATGTCCTTGAACGAGTAGAGCCGTTGGCTGCCCGAGCCTGCCGCGCCCCGGATGGACGGAACGACCAGATTGGTCCGCGCCCAGTAGTCGAGCTGACGGTAGGTGATGCCGGCGATCTGGCAGGCGATGGGCACGCGGTAGCCGACGAGCTCGTCGGGCACCGAATCGTCCGGGAACAGGCCCGGCTGCATTTCGTCGGCGTCGAGAGCTGCCCGTGACGGGGCATCGCGGTCGACGGCGTCGAAGCTGAGCTGCTGTCCCTGCGGCCGATCTCCCACTGTTGTGACTCCCTCTCGCGTGCACAGGCGTGCCCTGGAACGAACGACGGGCGGATCCCCACCCCCATCCGATCGTCGAGCGCTCGCTGACCCACCGAGTCGATCCGTAGCGATTCACTCAGCGTACGCCCCGTACGAAAAGTTGGGCAGCAACACGCCGACCGGACGACGATCTTCCGGTTCCGCATCTCACTCGCAGTGTGCGCTCCGGCCGTCGGCCGGAAGTCGCGACAGAACCTCGGCGACGTTCGACGATCAGCCGTCCGTCGCCTTGAAGTCGTCGGGGGAGACGGATTCGAGAAATTCCTTGAACTTCTCGACCTCGTCCTCCCGCTCATCCGGCATGACGAGGCCCGCTTCCGCGAGCACCGGTTCCTCCACGAAGACCGGCGCGCCGATGCGCAAGGCTACAGCGACGGCATCGGAGGGGCGGGACGACACGCGCAGACCGCCGTCGAAGACGAGGTCGGCGTAGAACGTCCCCTCCTTGAGGTCCACGATCCGGACCTCTTCGAGGGTGCGACCGAAGGCATCGACCAGATTCTTGATCAGGTCGTGCGTCAACGGCCGGACCGGCTCGACGCCCTGCTGTTCCAGTGCGATCGCCGTGGCTTCCATCTGGCCGATCCAGATCGGCAGGTACCGATCTCCGTCGACTTCGCGCAGCAGCAGGACAGGCTGATTCTGCGGTTGCTCGATCCGGATCCCCACTACTCGCATCTCGCTCATCGAGCCGCCTCCCATCCCTGCTGTGCGACGGTGGCGAACCGTCCGCCGATATCCCCCTGAATTCTAGTGCCAAACGCGCCGCCGTCGAGGTCGACGCCCGCCGTTCACCGATCCAGAGCGCCCCGGACGGCGGCCTTGACGAGGCAGGTGTGCATCGTCAACGACAGCGCTGCCAGTTCCCGGACCATTTCCTCGGCCCGAGCACGCGCACCGACGTCCCGGCCCTTCGCGACCGGACCCGCGATCTGCGCCACCAGGCCCGCCTCCCGGTCGGCCGCGAGCTTGAAAGCACGCAGGTGCCGAACCTCGAGACCGAACTCGGACATGGCTTTGGCCGTGCGCGCCAGCAGTACCGCATCCTCGTCGAAGAAGCCGGCCGCGCCGGGCACGATGAGCCCGGCGCGGATCAGCTCCGTGAGGAAGGACGTCTCTATGCCCGCCTGCCCGCACAGGTCCTCCCGGCTGATCCGCACCTCCCGGTCCGCGCGCAGATCCTCCGGCGACACCTGACCCGGGGCCACGGCCAGGGTCCGGAGCCGCTTCGGGCGACCCTCCACCGAGCCCACCGTCGCGACACCGCGGTCGATCGCCTCGAGCTGTTCCTTGATCACCTTCAAGGGCAGGTACTGGTCCCGTTGCGCGGTCAGTACGTACCGCAGACGCTCACAGTCCGCGATCGAGAAACGACGATAACCCGACGGGGTGCGTTCCGGACTGATCAACCCCTCGGATTCGAGGAAGCGGATCTTCGAGATCGTCACGTCCGGAAACTCGGGCCGGAGCCGATCGAGCACGGAGCCGATCGACATACCCCCCGGTGACGGCTGGCGGGCAGCGGTCATCAGCTACCCGTGCCCTGCGAACCCCGCGGGCCGGTGAGGAACACCAGCCGGAACTTTCCGATCTGCACCTCGTCGCCGTTCGCGAGAACTGCCGAGTCCACCGGCTCGCGGTTGACGTAGGTCCCGTTCAGGCTTCCCACATCGACGACCTGGAACTCGCCCTCGTCCTGGCGGAACTCGGCGTGCCGACGGCTGACCGTCACGTCGTCGAGGAAGATGTCGCTGTCCGGGTGGCGCCCCGCCGACGTCGTCGGCTGATCGAGCAGGAAACGCGACCCGGCGTTCGGGCCACGCTTGACGACGAGCAGCGCCGATCCTGTGGGAAGCCCCTCGACCCCCGAAACCGGCGCTTCGGTCGTCCCCGCGCCCGTGCCGGTGGTATCGAGTTCGTTCAGGAAGTCGGCACGAAACACCGAAGTGGTTTCCGCAGGGGTTTCCTCGTAGCCCGCGTTGCCGTTCTCGCTCACCGTATCTCCTTATCCGTTCGGCCCTTCGGGATCGCTCCCCCGGGGCCGCAGTTTCGTTCAGCCACGATCACTTCCGGTACGGACCCGCGCCCCGACCCGGCACACGCCTACCGATGACCGTACCCTGCACAACGTCCTTCGTGCAGGCAGACGCGGCCCCGGCCGGATGCGGGGTCAGTTCTGCGTGATCGCGCGGTATCCGTCGGCGTCGAGCGTGTCCGCCAGAGCGGCGTCCAGCTCGTCCTTGCTGGCGACCTCGACGTCCACCAGCCAGCCGGCCTCGTACGGATCCCCGTTGACGAGTTCGGGATTGCCGTCCAGATCCGAGTTCACGCCAACGACTTTCGCCGTGAGCGGAGCGAACACGTCGGACACGCTCTTGGTCGATTCCACCTCGCCGAAGGACTCCCCCGCGGTGAGTTCCGCACCGGCCTCGGGCAGCTGCACGAAGACGACGTCGCCGAGCTGTGACTGGGCGTAGTCGGTGATGCCGAGGCGTGCGGTCACGTCGCCGGTTCGGCGAACCCACTCGTGCTCCGCCGTGTAACGCAGATCGGCGGGTGTTCGGAACTCACTCACGACAGGTCCTTTCGGGCAGCGACATTCGCGTGGAACGCCGGGTTCAGTTACCGGGCTGAGAGTATTGTCGCGGCTCGATCTCCCGCAAGGCGGGTACCTCGACCTGCGGCGACTGTTCGATCTGTACCGTCCCGCCGGCACGTGCCACCGTGTCGACCACACCACCGGGGATGTTCAGCGCCGCCGCCAGTGTGGGCGCGTCCCCGATCGCAGCGACGACGTAGGGCGCCGCGAGCGGCCGATCGTCGACGACCAGCGCACCGGCGGTTCCGCCCACCCAGGAGTCCACGCCGACACGCACGGCAGCGCCACCGGTTCCGGCGACCTGCACGGCTTCCGCTCCTGCGGCGCGCAGCTCCTGGATCGTGTCGAGAAGAACCTCCGGGCCCACTCCTCGCCGAGGGTCGGCGATGGTCAAGATCACGCCCGGACCGGTGGCCGGGGCGGTACCCACCTGGATCTGCAACGCCGACAGGCGCTGCTGCGCCTCCGCGAGCGCGGCCTCGGAGCCGTTGCGTTGCAGACTGGCCAGCGTCTGCTCCAGGGTGGTGATCTCCTGGCGCAGCTCCGCCTCACGCCGGTTGAGGTTGTCGAGTACCGCCAGCAGGTCGGCGGGCCGGGCGGAGTCGAGCGCATCACCCGAACCGGTGTTCCTGACCTGAGTGGCGATCCCCACCCCGAGCAGGACCATGAGCAGTGCCGCCAGAGCGGAGAAGACGATCCGCGATCGGCGCGCTGTACCGGTCTCGGCCGTCTCGTGCCGTTCGTGCTTGCCCTCGCCCATCCTGCTACGCCCCGAACAGCCTGCGGCGCAGGGCGGATGCGTTCCCGAAGATCCGGATACCGAGAACCACGACGATCGCCGTGGACAGCTGGGTGCCCACCCCGAGCTGGTCACCGAGCCAGACGATCAGTGCGGCGACCAGCACGTTGAAGACGAAGGAGACGACGAACACCTTGGCGTCGAAGATCTCGTCCAGATAGGCGCGCAGGCCGCCGAAGACCGCGTCGAGCGCCGCAACGACCGCGATGGGCAGGTAAGGCTGGACCACGTCGGGAACCTGGGGACTGACGATCACACCCACCACGATGCCCACACCGAGGGCCAGCACCGCGTACAGGGCGTATCCGCGTTTGGTCACCACCGTCTCACCGCTCTCCCGTTTCCTGTGCCGATGCGACGTCGCGCACCGTGGCGGCCGGCAGCGCCAGGTCTGCCGCATCCGCGATGGTGAAACCTACTCCGTAGAGCTGCTGCACCCCTGACATGCGCAGGTACGCGTCGCTGACCACGAACCCGGTCTGCAGCTCCACAGGGGACCCGACGGCGGCGACCGTGTACGGGGAGAAGACCGGCCGGTTGTCCACGAGCATCGCTCCCCCGGCCTGCCGGACCGTGACACCCGGGCCGATCCGGACCCCGTTGATCGAGACGGCCTCGGCGCCACTGTGCCAGAGCGCGTTGACGACCGACTGCAGATCGCGGTCGAGGATCACCGAGGCGCTGCGGCCGCGGTCCTTCTCCGCCGAGTCCGTCAGGTCGGGCCGCGAAGCCGGATCGGCGAGAGTCACCGTGATCCCCGGTCCGTGCACAGGCGTCGACGCAGCGTCGTCCTCTGCGCGGGCGAGGCGGTCGAGCACCGCCGTCCCTTGCTCGTCGTCGGCGAGCACCGCGATACGGCGCTGTTCCACCTCGGTGGACAAGTCGTCGCGGGCCGCCGCGAGTACGTCGTTGCGGTCCTCGGTCGCGCGGACGGTGGCGAGGATTTCGTCGCGCGCCTGATCCGTCCCGGATTTGCGCTCGATGTTCTGGGCGTACGCTACCCCGAGGACGAGTCCGGCGAGCAGACCACCGAGGACCAGCCACACCCCGATCCCGATCCGGGTCGGGCGGGTGTGGCCGGCGGCGCGGTCGCGCGCCGCACCCGCGTACCCGGGATCGAGATGGTCCTCGAGCAGAGCTTTCAGCAGCGACGGGACGGGGTTGCGACGGATCTGCTCCCAGTTGCGGTTCATCCGGTGGCCGGCCCTCCCGACACGGGCACCGCCCGAGCCGTCTGCACCGCCTGCAGCAGATAGAGCGCGCCCGTCCACGTGTAGAGGGCAGTGCCCCAGAGGAGGGCGGCCCACCCGGCGGGTTCGAGGACGCCGGCAGCGGCGGGAAGCGCCTGCGCGGCCAGGAGGAGGGGCAACGCGAACATGAGCAGGAACGTGGCGCCCTTGCCCAGGTACAACACCTCCGGTGGCGGCAGACCACGGCGTCGATAGACGGCGAGGGTCGGGGCGAGCACCAGCTCCCGGCCGATCAGGAGCGCGGCGATCCACCACGGCACGATGCCACGGGCCACCAGCGCGAGGAGTGTCGTGACGATGTAGAGGCGGTCGACGAGCGGATCGAGCACCGCCCCGAGTCGCGACGCCTGGTCGAGCAACCGTGCGAGCTTGCCGTCGGCCCAGTCGGTGATCCCGCTGAGCATCAGAACCGCGAGCGCCCACCCGTCGGCATGCAGGACGAGGACCAGGTAGAGGAAGATCGGGATTCCGGCCAGGCGGACGACACTCAGCACGTTAGGGACGGTGACGATGCGGTCGGATCGAGCCGGCGCACCGGTCGTCGTCGCGTCGTTCATCGTCGGTCCTGTCGTTCGTGGAGTAGGTCCCGACAGCCTTGCACACCCCTCGCCGCCGTTGCCCGTGCGACCGGTCACCTCCACGCGAACACGGGCTGTTCCAGGTCGTCGATTCGGGTGCTTCGGCGATGGAGCACGACTTCGCGGAACTGGTACACCACCGCAGCGGTAGGTGCGTGGACGAGATGACCCCGGAACGGCCACTGGATCACCGGCTTGTCCGATTCCGGAATGGTGACGAACCGGGGTTCACTGTCGAGTTCGGACTCGGTGACGGCATAGAGTGCGGCGACCTCGTCCGGGTTGGGAACGAGATCGCCGATCGCCGCATCCACCCAGACGACGTAGGGCGAGATGACGTAGCCCGAGCGGGTGATGTAGTCGTCCAGGCGGCCGAGGATGCCGCCGGGATCGGCGCGCAATCCGAGTTCCTCGTGCAGTTCGCGCAGCGCGGCCACGTCGGGGGTCTCCCCGTCGTCGAGGCGTCCGCCCGGCAGTGCGAACTGACCGGGATGAGATCGCAGGCGCGTCGGTCGGCGAGTGAGCGGCACGACCGGGTTGCCGTGGCCGTCGTCGAGTACGGCGACGACCACCGCGGCGTGACGCCGGCCGTCCAGGGGCAGAAAACGGGGCTCGAACGCGGCGAGCGCCGACCCGGCCTCGCTCGGGTCCAGGGGGTTCCGGACAGTCATGGCACCGACATTAGGCGGTGGGAACTGCGATTCTGCGCATGGATTACCGAATCGCTCCGTCCGGCGCCCCCTGCCGGTGCATAGTTGTTCGACGAAACGAACAGATTCAGGGGCACACGAGGACGTGAGCATGCAGCGCACCATCCGATCGATGGCAGAGGTCCGGCGGGGAGTCGCAGAGCGGGTGGTGGGACGCGTCCGCGAGGCCGATCTTCTGCTCGCCGCGATCGGGGCAGGGCGTGACGTACTCCTCGAGGGGCCGCCGGGGACCAGCAAGTCCACCCTGCTCGGGGCCATCACCGCCGAGCTCGGCAGTCCGCTGATGTTCGTCGAGGGGAACGCCGATCTGACGCCGGCGCGCCTGGTCGGGTATCACGATCCGGCACGGGTGCTGTCCGAGGGCTACCACGAGGACAACTTCGTGCCCGGACCGCTGGTGGCGGCGATGCGCGACGGTGGCGTGCTCTACCTCGAGGAGTTCAACCGATCGCCCGAGGACACACTCAACAGCCTGCTGACCGCGATGGCGGAACGGCGGATCACGGTGCCGCGGGTGGGCACGGTGACAGCCGATCCGGCGTTCCGCGTGGTGGCCTCGATGAACCCGTTCGACAACATCGGCACCGTCCGGTTGTCGATGAGTGTGCACGACCGGTTCTGCCGGCTGTCGGTGAGTTATCAGGACACGCGAGCCGAACACGAGATCGTCGTCCGACGGACCGGATGCGGGTCGGCACGGCTCGTCGCCGATGCGGTAGCCCTCACCCGTGCGACGCGGGAGCACCCCGATCTGAGGGGTGGGTCCAGCGTCCGCGGCGCGATCGACCTGACCCTGGTCGCCATACAGCTGTTCGATATGCGCGGGGTTGCCGACGATCTACCGGACTCGACCGACCCACCGCGGGATCTTCCGTCGGACTACACCGACGCTGTGCTCGACGCGCTGCTGGTGGCGCTGTCCGGACGGATCGCGGTCGACGAGGTCTCCGAAACCACTCCCGAAGCGGTGCTGCGGGAGATCTGGCAGGACCACTTCCTTCTCCGTCCTGCTGCCGCCGCCCCCGGTTGAAGGTCCGTCCCCGCCGAGAGCCCCGTGCACCATCGTGCTCAGCGCCACTCCACCGGCCGGGGAAAGCCGTTCCGGCGCAGGCCGAAGCAGCTGTCCCTCGACCCGGCCCTGTACGAGCACCGCGGTGGCGGCCAGGGTCTGGCAATGGTGGGTGGCCCGCATCGCGCCGGGCGTACCCCCGGATCGGGAGCGGGCGCGGGTCCCGGGCAGACCGACGAACCGGCCGAGATACTGCACCTGGCCGATCTCGATGCCTCCGGTCCGGTCGCGGACGCCGAGGTCCGACGCCGGGCACGCGAGATCGCTGCGCGGCTGTCCGTGCCGCGCCCACGACGGCGTCGTGCGCCGCGGAGGGGCCTCGGCAGGCTGCAGAGCCTGCCGTATCGGGACGGTGCCGAGGAACTCGATCTCGACCGCACTGTCGAGATTCTCGCCGAAGATCCGTTCGCGCGGTCCACGGATCTGGTGATGCGGGATCGGATCCGCGATCGCCGGAAGGTGGTACTCGTCGTCGACATCTCCGGCTCGATGCGCGGCGAGCGCATCCGCACCGCCGCGGCCGCGGTCGGTGCCATGGCCGGCGAGTTCGGACACGACGATCTGGCCGTGGTGGCCTTCTGGTCCGAAGCCGCTGTCCTCAGTGCCCTCGGGGAGCCGGTCTCCCCCGCCGGGCTCGTGGACCTGCTGCTCCGGATCCCGAGCAAGGGCCTCACCAACGTCGGCTTCGCGCTCGAGGTGGCACGAGGTCAGCTCCGGGACGTACCTGCGGACGAGGGACGGGTGCTGCTCCTGTCGGATTGCGTGCACAACGCCGGGCCCGATCCGAGGACCGCGGCAGCCTGGCTCCCCCGGCTCGACGTGCTCGCCGACATCTCCGGCGAGCACGATCTGCTCACCGCTCGCGACCTTGCGCGGGCCGGGAGGGGACTCGCCCTGCCCATCCGTCGACACCGGGACGTCGCTGCAGCGATCTCGCGTGCATTCGGCGCCTGACGGGCCGGTCGGTGTTTGCTTGTGCTGGTGGTTGGGGGTTTTGCGGCGAGTAGTGTTCGGTAATTTTTTGATTTCCGTCAGCGGCGGATTTTCAGCACAGCGAGCGGGAGATGCGGTGTTCTAGGAATCTTGAGTTTCCGTCTGATTCGAAGTCGGTTGCAGCGCCCGCGCCCCGCGCACTCCTCGACCAGGTGCGATCCGGGTTCTGTGGGAACGACGGAGAAGGTGCCCAGCCACATGCCTCGCCCGGTGGTCGGCCTTGTGACGTACTTCATCCCTCCCCCGTACCGGCATCCGTGCGGGCCGGACGTCTCACCGGCAGCTACCACCGCCGGCCGAGGTCACAGGGCGCGCCATGATCCGCTGCCGCGGGGAACGGCCGAGAAGGACCCGCGATTCGTTTCCGGCCGGCGCCGCATGCAAGGGCGTGGCCCCGCAGGGGTTCGACGCCGCGAAGACTCCACTCCCTCCGGACGGGGTCGTCGGTGACCGAGCGCGGACGCTCGTGGTGCGGAGGGCGCTGAGCGCGGACCCGGGTAACACCCTGCGCATCGTCGGCACGCATCCGCGGGTGCTGCCCTCCCCCGGCCTTCAGCTCTCGAGGCGCTTCTTCAGACCGGTGAGCGTACTGTCGACCAGGCCCTTGATCACGCGATTTCGCAGGAATCCGGGCAGCGGCAGATTGTGATGGATCGTCAGCTCGTACGTCACCGAGGTTCGGTCGGGGCCGACGGCGACGAGTTGGTAGCGGCCCTCCTGTCCGGTCTGCAGGCGTCCTTGGAGCATCGTCCAGCTCATGCCGTCGTCTCGGTGCTGGTAGGTGAGGGTGTAGCTGTCGGTGCCGACGGTGGCCGACGCCTTGAACCGGGCGGTGCGCGGAAGTCCGGTCTCCTGCTCGACCTCGAGCACCTCGGCCTCGAGGATCTCGGGGATCCACTCGGTCTGGCTCTCGATGTCGCGGATGGTCGTGAGCACGCTGTCCAGGGGGGCGTCGACCTCGATCGTCTTGGTGGCGCTGTCAGTGGGCATGCTCACCGTCCCCGTAGTAGCCGAGCCGCAGGAGTTCGGTGATCTCGCTGATCAGCGGCATCCGAGGGTTCGTGCGATTGCTCAGGTCCTGGAACGCGGTCATCGCCAGCTCCGGCAGCGCGGCGACGAACTCCTCCTCGGGGACGCCGATCTCCTTCAGGGTGCGCGGCACCTGCATGCGACGGAGCAGGTCCTCGACGCCCTGGAACAGCCGTCGGCGGCTCTCCTCCGGGTCGTGCCCGCCGAAGACGATCCGCCCGAGCTGGGCATACTTCTCCGGCGCGACGTACGCGGAGTAGCCGGGGGCCGGCATGAACTTGGTCGGCAGGCTGGCGTTGTAGCGGAGGGTGTGGGGCAGGAACACGCCGTTCACCCGCCCGTGGGCGATCCCGAACCTGGCGCCGACGGAATGCGCGAGTGCGTGGTTCGTGCCGACGAACGCGTTCGAGAAGGCGAGACCGGCAAGGGTGGCGGCATTGGACATGTCGGTGCGGGCGGGCAGATCGTCGGGATCGTCGTACACCCGCGGCAGCGCCTCGAAGATCAAGCGCGCGGCCTGGACACAGAACGCATCGGTGTAGGGCGAGGCGAAGATGGAGGCCACCGCTTCCAGCGCGTGGGTCAGGGCGTCGATTCCGGTGTCGACCGTCAATGTGCGGGGCATCGAGAGGGTGAGCATCGGGTCCACGATCGCCATGTCCGGAACCAGGGAATAGTCGACCAGGGTTTCCTTGCGGCCGGCGACGGTGAGGACGGCCGCGGGTGAGACCTCCGAACCGGTGCCGGCGGTGGTGGGGATCGCCACCAGCCGAAGCTTGTGCGGATCCTGCGGGTACTCCGCCATGCGCTTGCGCGGGTCGAGGAACGGCAGGCTCAGCTCGGCCAGGTCCTTCTCCGGATGTTCGTAGAACAGCCGGATGGCCTTCGCCGCGTCGATCACCGACCCACCGCCGATGGCAACGAGCAGGTCCGGCGGGTTCCCCTCGAGCAGGGTGACTCCGCGGCGGATGGTGGCCTCGTCCGGTTCCGGCTCGACCTCGCTGAACACCTTGACGTGTTCGGCACGCAGGTGGGCGCGCAGTTCGTCGACCACTCCCCGCTGCTCACTGAGCGCGTCGGTGACGACCACGACGCTGGTGCAGGGGACGTCGCGGAGGTTCTCGAGTGCACCGGCATTGAAGAAGGTGTTCGACGGTACCCGGAACCACTGCGGCGGAGTTCGCCGGTGCGCGACGGTCTTGATGTTGAGCAGTTGCTGATAGTTGACGTTCTCGGTGGTGCTCGACCCGCCCCACGTGCCGCAACCCAGCGAGAACGTGGGCGTCAGATTGTTGTAGATCCCGCCGAGAGCCCCCACCGCAGTCGGAGCGTTGACGAGGATCCTGCCGGTGCGTACGGCCCGGCCGTACGCGTCGATCACCGCCGGATCGGTGGCGTAGATGGCGGAAGTGTGGCCGAGACCGCCGTGTTCGGTGACGAGGACGGCGGCGTCGATGCCGTGCTGGACGTCGCGGGCCCGCACGAGGCCCAGGACCGGCATCAGCTTCTCCTGCACCAGGGGGTGCGCCGCGAGCCGTTCGAGGTCGGACGGTAGCGGCGCGAGCAGCACCTTGACCGCGGGATCCACCGTGAAGCCCGCGCGGGCAGCGAGTTCGGGAGCCTGCTGGCCGAGCGCGGCGAGGTTGACCTTGTCGCCGCAACCGAACGCGAAATCGGCGATCGCCTCCGCCTGTTCGTCCGTGAGCAGGTGCGCCCCCATCCGTTCGAACTCCGCGACGGTGGCGTCGTAGATCTCGTCGTCGATGATGCAGGTCTGTTCGGCGGGGCAGATCACGGAGGCGTCGAAGGTCTTCGAGATCAGGATGTCGACGACGGCGCCCCTGATGTCGGCCGTGCGGTGCAGGTAGATGGGAGCGTTGCCCGGACCCACACCGAGGGCCGGCTTGCCGGCGGCGTTGGCCAAGGCGACGATCTTCTGGCCGCCGGTGACCCAGATGAAGTCGACCTTCGGGTGTTTGAACAGGTAATGGGTGACCTCGTGAGCGGCGTCGGGGATGACCTGGAGCGCGCCCGGGGGCATGCCGGCGGCCTCCGCCGCCGCGCGCAAGATCTCTACCGTGCGCTCGCACGAGCGCACGGCGAAAGGCGACGGGCGGAAGATGACGGCGTTCCGGGTCTTCGCCGCGACGATCGCCTTGTACAGCACGGTGGACGTGGGGTTGGTGACCGGGGTGATGGCCAGGACGACGCCGATGGGTTCGGCGACACGGACGATGCTGTGTTCGACGTTCTCCTCGATCACTCCCACGGACTTCTTGTCCTTGAGGTAGTCGTAGAGGAATTCGGTGGCCACGTAGTTCTTGACGACCTTGTCCTCGAAGACGCCGAATCCGGTTTCCTCGATCGCGACCGCTGCGAGTTCCGCGGCCGCCCGGATGCCGGCCCGCACCATCGCTTCGACGATCGCATCGACCTGTTGCTGGTCGAGGGTGCGGAACTGGGCCGCTGCCGCGGTCGCCGTGTCGACAACCGCGTCGACCTGCTCGTGCCGGACCGGACCGGCATCGACGGCGGGAGTGGTCTGCGCTGTGGCCGCGTCGCCGGAGCTGTCGACGGCCTGGGATCCGGTGCCGTTCCGGGTTTCGGTCATGTTGTCTCCTCGGACTGGAGATGCCCGTCGCGCCTCGGTGTGGCCGCGGCTTCTGTTCGCGACAGTACTCGCGGCACGGGGGGTTGACTGCGGTCTTTGGACCCTGACCGTGGGCCTTTCGCGGACCTGTCCCGCCGCTGGGAAACGAACGATCCCGGGGCCGGAACGGCGCGGTGTATCGGCCCGGGTGTACAGACGCGAACGAGGCGGCCCCGGAAATCCGGGACCGCCTCGTTCGTCGGTCGGGCTGACAGGATTTGAACCTGCGACCACTTGACCCCCAGGTCGGGGGCTTGAGGACCTGAGCGTGAACCGACTGTCTGTAGTCGTCTGTCCTCGTCTGTCGCTGTCGGTGGTTCAGGCGTGAAATCGAGTGGTCGAACGTGACGTTGGTCCCCGCCGGGTCCCCGGTGGCATAGCGCGTCGGCCGCTGGCTCCGCCTCCCCGTCGCTATGCGGTTTCGTCTTCGCCGAGGAGCCGTCCAAGTAGCGCGGCCAGGTCCCTGACGCGCGTCGTTGCGACCTCCCAGACGAGCTCGTTGTCAATGACGGCGTACCCGTGGATGAGCACGTTCCGGAAAGCGACGATCCGTGGCAGGTCCGGGATCAGGGTGGCGGTGTCCGGGTCGAGACGGCTGAGCCTGTTGAGCGCCTCGCCGATGATCTCGAACTGTCGCTCAACTGCTGAGCGGAGCATCGCGTCGCTCTCGTACTCGTTCCATGTCCGGTCCGCGACGAACTGGGCGATCAGCCGAGCGGCCTTACGGGCGTCCCATAGCAGCCCCGGCGCCTCAGGCCGCATAGACCTCGTGCCCGTTCTCCTCGACCGAGGCAGCGAAGTAGGGATTCTCCAGGGCAACGGGAGAGACAAGATCGACCGGGTGGCCGAGCAGGGCCTCCAGCGACTCCTTGAGACCGAAGTAGGCGTCGAAGCGGTTCACGACGTCGTCGCGGAACTCGACGAGGAAGTCGACATCACTGGTCGACTCGTTGAAACGTTCGGTGACGGCCGAGCCGAAGACGACCAGCCGCTTTACGCCGTACCGCTCGCAGGTCTCGGCGATCGCCGCGCGATCAAGCACGAGAGGCCCAGCCATGACGCTCTCCTTCCCCTCCCGGAGTCGACTTGCACCAGTCTGGCACGTCATGCCATCGGCACCCGACAATTCTGCCCGCGGGACAGGGGGCTGACGCTCTCGAGGGGCACGCCAAATCGTTCCGGAGCGACCTCGACGGCCGCCGAAGCTGCGTGAGACAGAACGGCTGGCCGTCGAGGTTGATCCGTGTCCAGGGAGCGGGAGTCACTTGGTACCCACCCCCCTCGCGCTGCGCCGCGCAGCGGCGCCCCTGATCTTCGAATAGTCCAATTCGGCAACGTATGGCCTTGTGGCGGTGTCGTGCCGGGTGATGTGTGGCAGATCGGTGCCAACTGATGTGCGACATGCGCAGCCGAGGAGATGGCCGGCGTTTACCTCTCTGCGGCAGATCCGCGCGAGTGGCACCGGGTTACATGAGGTTGACCAACCTCCGTGGAGGACTTGGCAAGGAGTGTGCTCGTCACCGGCGCCGCGCGTGGCTTCGGTCGGGCCTGCGTCGAGGTCTTCTCGGCGGCTGGCTGGAACGTCATCGCCGCGGCACGTGCCTTCCTTCAAACGCTGCAGCGGATCCGCGAGCCGCCTGGGTCCGCTGGGATGTCACCGACGACGACACCGAATCTCTGGTCGACGCGGTCGCCGGCCGCCCCTTGAATCTCCTGGTCAACAACGCGGGCTGTGGCACGCCTGGGACCGCGAGACGCTCAGTTCAGTTGTTTCACGAAGCGGCGTTCCAGCCGCGACGACGGCGCGTCACGCTTGGACTGCTTCGTGCGAACCCATCCGGATCGCTCGTAGACAGCGATGGCTCGCTGGTTGTCGTCGATCACCCATAGTTCCAGCGCGTCGAAGCCAAGCGCCCGGGCGTCGGCGTCCACCTCGGTCAGGAGCCCGCTCGCCACTCCCGCCCCCCAAGCGTCGGGATCAACTGCCAGGTAGTAGAGCTCAATCGCTGATGCGTTCGGGGCGAACAGCGCAAAGCCGGCGGGGACGCCGTCCCGCCGAGCAAGCAGCAACCGTGCTCCGCCCAAAGCCAGCTGGCGCTGAACACCCACGAGCGCCTCTTCGACCGAGGCTTCCTTCGGTTCACCGTCTCGACGAGCCTTTGCGCGCGCCTAGATCGCTGCAGACGACCTCGCCGCCTCCCGCTCGTTGCCGCGAGTATCTCGCTCAAACGCAACTGCCTTCACCGGGACAGCCTCTCAAGGATCGGTTCGCCGCCCAGATGCGGACCGAGGGGCGCGCTCGTCGCGGTCAAGTCCCACTGACAGCCCCGAATCCAACCCGTACCCGGTAGCTCGGCGGCGCGGCGCAACCTATCGACGATCGCCTCTGCATCGGTGGCGCCACTCAGATCCACCCAGATCGGATGCAATGCCTCCACTGACAGGTGATGGTGTGCATCCACGAACCCGGGCATAACGAGGCGACCCTCCAGGTCCACCACATCGCTGTTCGGGTAGCCAGCGGCGATCTCGGATGGACCCACCTCAAGTATGAGCCCGTCCTTAATGGCGACCGCCTGCGCTGTAGGCAGCCGAGAGTCCATGGTGCGTATATCGGCATTGGCGATCAGCAAGGGCGCTGTCACAAATCACATCGCCTACGACTACCAAGGCGCCGCCCGGGACGCGATTCATTACCCCAAGAACGTCGACCGGCTCTGGCAGAACATGCGCCGCGTGGTCGGCTACGACGTGCAGTACATGGGCACCCTGGAACCCCAACGCCGGCTCGCACCGCACCTGCATGTGCTGATTCGCGGCACCATCTCCCGAGCCGACCTGCGCCAGATCGTGGCCGCCACCTACCACCAGGTCTGGTGGCCGGCCACCGACACCGTCCGCTACGACGGCCACCACCTGCCGGTCTGGGACGAGGACACCGAGACCTACCTCGACCCCGACACCGGCGAAGCCCTCCCCACCTGGGACGAGGCCCTCGACGCCCTCGACAACGACCCGGACGCAAAGCCCTAGCACGTGGTCCGGTTCGGCACCCAGCTGCGCGCCGAAGGCGTCCTGGCCGGCTTGCCGCAGGCCGACCGGTGCATCGGCTACGTAGCGAAGTACCTGACCAAGGACATCGGCTCCATCCACGACCCCGACCAGGCCAGCCCCCGCCAGATCGAGCACCACGACCGGGTCTGGCAGGCGCTGCGTACGAACCCTGCTCCCCCACCTGCGCCAACTGGCTGCGCTACGGCATCCAACCCCGCCATCCCAAGGCCGGGCTCACCCCGGGCTACTGCAAGGGCAAGGTCCACCGCCGCGAGACCCTTGGCTTCGGCGGGCGCCGCGTCCTCGTGTCCCGCAAGTGGTCCGGCAAGACCCTCGCCGACCACCGCGCCGACCGACGCGCCTGGGTCCGCGACCCCCTCGGCCTGCCCGACGACCCCGACGCCGACAAGTACCTCTGGGTCCAGGCCGCCCCCACCGATCCCGACGTCCTCCCCCGCGAGAGCCGACTCCTGCTTGCCATCGCCGACCGCAGCCGCTGGCGCGACCAGCTCCGCCGCGCGCTCGACGAGGCCCGCGGAGTGACCACGACAGAAGACGTCCCGGCAACCCGACCCGCGGCCTGAGCCGACCCCGACGCAAGGAGGAAGACCATGACCGAGAACCAGCGAGGCCTGCTGCTGACGACCGAGGAGGTCGCCACTCGTCTGCGGGTGAACCCCTGCACCGTCCGGCGCTGGCGGCTCGACGACGTCGGCCCCATGTTCCTCGAGGTGGGCAACATCTACCGCTACCTGGCCGACGAGCTCGAGGCTTGGATCGCGGGGAGCGTTCGCACTAGCCTGGCCTCGTGAGCGGCGAGAAGCTGCCTCCCCTCGGCGTCCGTCTGACGGTGGACGTCGAGGAGGTCTCCCGCGTCAAGGGCACCGTCTACAAGGCGCGGGTCCGGTGGACGCACCCGGTCACCCACCACCGTGAGGGCACGAAGCGGGTTTTCGACACCCGGAGTGAGGCAGATGCGTGGCTTCGTCGGATGCAGACGACCGCAGACACGGGCGTGGACCCGGGCCAGACGCTGAGCGACTACTGCACGCACATGGGGACCGTTGGACCCGCGGCATCGATCCGACCTCCACCTACGACCCGTACTCGACCGGCCTGCGTCGTCGCGTCCTGCCCGCCCTCGGACACCTGCCGGTCGGACTGATCACCGCGGGCCTGATCGACCGTGCCATCGACAGGTGGGAGCAGGACTACGGTCGCTCGACCGTCAAGAACACGGTCGCTGTGCTGGTCCTGGTTCTCGATGAAGCGGTCCGCGACGGCATCATCACGCGCAACCCGGCCAAGGATCGGGCACGGCGCAAGACCGCCGGCCTTCTTTCGGCAGTGCTGACCAGGGCCCCGGCAACCCGCGGGACCTGGCTCTGCCCGACGTGGCAACCCTCGACCGGCTCGTCGCCCGGGTGGTCGAGGCGGGCGGGCACCAGTCCTGGGGCGACATGGTCACGATCCTCGCCACCACCGCCCTGCGAATCGGCGAGGTCTCCGAACTGCTCGTAGGAGACGTCGACCTGCACCGCGGCCTGATCCACGTGTTTCGGCAGACCTATCCGGGGCGCGGCAAGCTGGTGACCAAGGAGACGAAAGGCCGCCGTCGGCGCACCGTTCCGATCATCGAGCCGCTGCGTCCGACGCTCGAGCGCCTCACCGCCGGCCGCGACTCGACGGCACGGCTGCTCACCGCCCCACGGGGAGGCGTGATCACCACGGCCACGCTTCGTGACGCGACCCGCTGGGACGACGTCGTCCGCGAGATCGGCCAGCCCGGCCTCGTACGACACGGGCTGCGGCACACCGCGCTGACCTGGATGGCCGCCGCGGGCGTCGAGCTGCACATCCTCCAGCGCGTCGCCGGCCACCAGGACCCAGCCGTCACCAGCCGCTACCTGCACCCCGACGTGCAGGCGATGCTGGACGCCGGAGCTGCGTTCTCGGCCTGGTGGTCCCCTTCTGGTCCCCAGCGTCCCAACCTTGCAGTCGTTCGACGGAGCCGCGGTGGGACAAAAAAGGGGCCTGACCTGCATGAACAGGTCAGGCCCCAGAAAGTCGGGCTGACAGGATTTGAACCTGCGACCACTTGACCCCCAGTCAAGTGCGCTACCAAGCTGCGCCACAGCCCGTCCGCGCTCTCGTCGAGCGCTCGTTGAGATTACAACAGAGACGGACCGATTCACCAATCGCCTGGTCACGGCACTTTCGGACGCTACTTGCTCCGGCGGTCCCGTTTCTCGCGCACGCGCACGGAGATCCGCACCGGGCTGCCCTCGAAGCCGAACTCCTCGCGCAGTCGCCGTTCGAGGAAGCGGCGGTAGCCGGCTTCGAGGAAGCCGGTGGTGAACAGCACGAAGGTCGGCGGTCGGGTGCCGGCCTGGGTGGCGAACAGTACCCGGGGCAGGCGGCCGCCGCGCATGGGCGGCGGAGTCGCGGCGATGACCTCCTTGAGCCAGGTGTTGAGACGGCCGGTGGAGATGCGCTTGTCCCACGACTCGAGGGCCGTCTCCATGGCCGGCACGAGCTTCTGCACGGCCCGGCCGGTCTTGGCGGAGATGTTCACGCGCGCCGCCCACGGCACGCGCAGCAGGTCGCGTTCGATTTCCCGGCCCAGCTCGTAGCGTCGGTCCTCGTCCACGAGGTCCCACTTGTTGAAGGCGATGACGAGGGCGCGGCCGGCGTCGGCGACCATCGAGATCACCCGCTGGTCCTGCTCGGTGATCGGTTCGGAGGCGTCGATCAGCAGCACCGCGACCTCGGCGGCCTCGATGGCGCCGCGGGTGCGTAACGAGGCGTAGAACTCGGCGCCGGAGGCGGTGTTGACGCGTTTGCGCAGACCGGCGGTGTCCACGAACCGCCAGGTCTTGCCGCCGAGTTCGACGAGGGAGTCCACGGGGTCGACCGTCGTGCCGGCGACGTTGTGGACCACGGATCGTTCGTCGCCGGCCAGCTTGTTGAGCAGGCTGGACTTGCCGACGTTCGGTTTGCCGACCAGTGCGACACGACGCGGCCCCTGTCCCCCGGTGCCTTCCCGCGGAGTCTGGGGCAGCACCGCGAGCAGTTCGTCGAGCAGATCACCGGTCCCGCGACCGTGGGTGGCCGACACCGAATACGGCTGTCCCAGGCCCAGCGACCACAGTGCCGCCGCCTCGGACTCGACGCGATCGTCGTCGACCTTGTTCGCGACGAGCAGCACCGGCGTCTTGGACCGGCGCAGCACCTTGGCCACCGCCTCGTCGACGGCGGTGGCCCCGACGGTGGCGTCGACGACGATCAGGATCGCGTCGGCCGTGCGCATCGCGATCTCTGCCTGCCGCGCGACGGACTGTTGCAGGCCCTTGGCGTCGGGTTCCCAACCGCCGGTGTCCTGCACCATGAATCGGCGACCGTTCCAGGTGGCCTCGTACGAGACGCGGTCGCGGGTCACGCCCGGCACGTCCTCGACGACTGCTTCGCGACGACCGATGATGCGGTTGACCAGGGTGGACTTGCCGACGTTGGGACGTCCGACCACGGCGACGGTCGGCACGGGCACGAACTCTTCGAGCTCGGCAGCCCCGGCGAGCTCGAGATCCCAGTCCGATTCCTCCGACCAGGTGCCGTCACCGGCGAATTCCGTCACGTCCTCGCTCACAGGGTCGCTCCCGTCTGCTCGGCGACCACGGCGGCGAGCGCGGCGATCACTTCGTCGATGTCCATCTCGCTCGTGTCGACGACGATCGCGTCGTCCGCCGCGCGCAGCGGGGACACCGCGCGGGTGGAATCGAGGTGGTCGCGGTGCTGCACCGCGGCGAGCACCGCCTCGTAGTTGTCGCCGCGGCCTTCGGCGATGTTCTGCTGGTTGCGCCGCTGCGCCCGGGCCTCGGCGGAGGCGGTGAGGTAGATCTTCACGTCCGCGTCGGGAAAGACGGCGGTGCCGATGTCGCGGCCTTCGACGACGATGTGTCCCGCGTCACGACCGATGCGCTGCTGCGCTGCGACGAGGGTCCGGCGGACGGCGGGAACGGCGGACACGGCCGAGACGGCGCCGGTGACCTCCGCACCGCGGATGATCTCGCGGACGTCCTCCCCGGCGAGCCGGATGTCCTCGGTCTCCGGGTCGGTGCCGATCGACCAGGGCAGGGACTCGGTGGCGGCGGCGATGGCGGCCGGGTCGGTCAGGTCCGCGCCTGCACGCAGCACGTGCAGGGTCGCGACGCGGTACATGGCGCCGGTGTCCAGGTATGCCGCGCGGAGGAGCCGTGCGAGTCGCTTCGAGACGGTGGACTTTCCGGTGCCCGAGGGACCGTCCATGGCGACGACGAGGGAGCTCACAGGCCCACCGCCTGGTAGAGGCCGCCGACTTCCTTGCGGCCGAGCACCCGGAGGGTGCCGGGTCGCTGGTCGCCGAGCGCGACGGGTCCGATGTCGGTGCGCACGAGGCGGATCACGGGGTGGCCGACGGCGTCGAGCAGGCGCCGCACGATGTGCTTGCGGCCTTCGTGCAGTTCGAGGCGGACCAGCGATTGGCCCTCGTTGACCTGCAGGAGCGCGAAGGAATCGACCTTGGCGGGGCCGTCGTCGAGTTCGACGCCGGCGCGCAGCTGCTTGCCGATCCCGCGCGGGAGGACACCCTTGACGGTGGCGAGGTAGGTCTTGGTCACCTCGTAGGAGGGGTGCATGAGCCGGTGAGCGAGTTCACCGTCGTTGGTGAGCAGCAACAGTCCTTCGGTGTCGGCGTCGAGCCGGCCGACGTGGAAGAGGCGCTGGCCGGCGGCGACGCGTTCGGAGACGATGTCGCCGACGCAGGGGCGGCCGAGGTCGTCGGACATGGTGGACTGCCAGCCGCGGGGCTTGTTGAGCACGAGGTGGACGAGGCCCTTGTCGACGACGACGCGGATGCCGTCGACGCGGATCACGGCGTTCTCCGGGTCCACGCGCAGGCCCTGCTCGGTGACGATGGAGCCGTCGACCTCGACGCGACCGGCGGCGATGAGTTCCTCGGCGGCCCGGCGGGACGCGACTCCGGCCTGGGCGAGGACCTTCTGCAGGCGCACGCCTTCGCCGGCGGGCAGTTGCGGGCGTTCTGCGGCGTGCTGGTGCCGGGCGGGTTTGGCGTTGCTGATCTTGGGCAGGGTCGCCGGGCGCTGGGCCAGGGGTTTGGGGGCGGCGGGACGGCCGCGCTTGTTGAGCGGGGTGTCGCCCTTGCGGTGTGCCTTCTTGGGTGTGGCCGCGCGGGCGGTGGGTTCGCCCCGTCGTTCGCGGGGTGGGTTCCCTGCGCGGGAGGTGGTTTTTCTGCGGTCCGGTGTGCCATCACGGCGAGCGGGCTTGTGCACTTTTTTCCTGTCTCAATCGGGATCGAACGGCGCGGGCGAGGTGGACTCGGTGCGCGGGTTCCTTCCCATTCTCGCAAATCGTGGGTCGGCCTCGAGACTTTCGCTGATGTCGTCGATCACATCGACGTCCGGAAGCAGCGGCGCGAGGGGTGGAAGATCCTGCAGAGAGGCCAGCCCGAGGCGTTCGAGGAACAGTTCGGTGGTGACGTAGCGGGTGCCGCCGGTCTCGGGGTCGGTACCGTCCTCGGCGATCAGGTCGCGGGCGAGGAGGGTGCGCATGACGCCGTCGACGTTGACGCCGCGGACCGCGCTGACGCGGGCGCGGGTGACGGGCTGGCGGTAGGCGACGACGGCGAGGGTCTCGAGGGCGGCGCGGGTGAGTTTGGTGCGGGCGCCGCCCTGCAGGAGACGTTCGACGTAGGGGGCGTAGTCGCGGCGGGTGTAGAAGCGCCAGCCGTCGCCGGCGTAGCGCAGATCGATGCCGGAGCCGCGCGCGTCGAGGTCGGCGGCCATGCGGTGCAGGGTGGTCTCGACGCGGGTGGCGGTGACGCCGATGGCGTCGGCGAGCTGGGCGTTGGGGGCGGGGGTGTCGACGACGAGCAGCAGTGCTTCGAGGGCGGCGACGAGTTCGTCGTCGCTCATCTCCAGCAGTTCCGCGTCGAGTCCGTGCATATCGGGGTCCGGTGTGGCGCTGCTCACCCGTAATCCTCCTCGAATGTGGTGACGGCGTCGTCGTTTTCGCCGGTCCAGGCCACGTGCAGCGGCCCGAGCGGTTCGGGTTGGTCGAAGGTGACGGCTCGTTCGCGGTAGAGCTCGAGCAGGGCGAGGAACCGGGCGACGACCTGCAGGCCGTTGTCGCATTCGGCGACGAGGTGGCCGAAGGTGGCCCAGGTGCCGGCGCCGTGGGCGCGCAGGAGGGTGAGCAGGCGGGCGGCCTGTTCCGGGACGGAGACGCGGGGGGTGTGGAGGTGGTCGAGGCCGACGCGGGGGGGCGGTTTGGGCTGGAAGGCGGCGGCGGCGATCTCGGCGAATCGGGTCGCGTCGACGCCGAGGACGACCTCGGGCAGGAGGTTCTCGTACTGCGGTTCGAGGGAGACCGCGCGGGGGTAGCGGCGCAGGGCGGCGGCCTCGAACTCGGCGAACCGGTCGGCGATCTGTTTGAAGGCGCGGTACTGCAGCAGGCGGGCGAAGAGCAGGTCGCGGGCCTCGAGCAGGGCGAGGTCCTCGGGGTCGTCGACGTCGCCGGACGGCAGGAGGCGGGCGGCCTTGAGGTCGAGCAGGGTGGCGGCGACGACGAGGAATTCGGTGGTCTGGTCGAGTCCCATCCGGGGGCCGAGGGCTCGGGTGTAGGCGATGAATTCGTCGGTGACCTCGTGCAGGGCGACTTCGGTGACGTCGAGGCGGTGCTGAGAGATCAGGGTGAGCAGCAGGTCGAAAGGACCTTCGAAGTTGCGCAGTCGTACTTGGAATCCCGCGGGGGGCGCGGCGGGCTGGGCCGGATCCGGAGCGGTCGGGCCTGGGTGGTCCACGGTCACGGGTTATCGGCCGGAGCGGTGGATCACTTCGCGGGCCAGGGCCCGGTAGGACTCGGCGCCGGCGGATTTCGGCGCCCAGGTGGTGATGGGTTCGCCGGCGACGCTGGTTTCGGGGAATCGCACGGTGCGGGCGATGACGCTGTCGTAGACGAGGTCGCCGAAGACCTCGACGACGCGGGACATCACCTCGCGGGCGTGCAGGGTGCGGGAGTCGAACATGGTCACGAGGATCCCGGCGAGGCTGAGCTTGGGGTTGAGCCGGTCGCGCACCTTGTCGACGGTGTCGTTGAGCAGGGCCAGTCCGCGCAGGCTGAAGTACTCGCATTCCATCGGGATGATGACCGCGTCGGCGCAGGCGAGCGCGTTGACGGTGAGCAGGCCGAGGGACGGCTGGCAGTCGACGAGGATGTAGTCGTAGCGGTCGAGGACGGGGTACAGGGCCCGGCCGAGGGCTTGTTCGCGGCCGACCTCGGAGACGAGCTGGATTTCGGCGGCGGACAGGTCGATGTTGCTGGGGAGCAGGTCCAGTCCTTCGACCCGGGTGTGCAGGAGCACGTCGTCGACGGAGATGCCGCGTTCGACGAGGAGGTTGTGCACGGTCAGGTCGAGGTCGTGGTGGGCGACGCCGAGCCCGGCGGACAGGGCACCTTGGGGGTCGAGGTCGACGAGCAGGACGCGGCGGCCGTATTCGGCGAGGGAGGCGCCGAGGTTGATGGTGGAGGTGGTCTTGCCGACCCCGCCCTTCTGGTTGCACATCGCGATGATCTTCGCGGGCCCGTGGCTGGGCAGCGGCTGCGGTTCCGGGACGTACCGGCGAGGTCGTCCGGTGGGGCCGAGTTCGGCCTCGGGTTCCGCGGTGTGGGCCGGATCCGGGTCGGTGTGGGCTGTGTCGGCGTCGGCCCGGCCGTGGAGCAGGGCGTGCTGCGCGGCAGGCGCTGTGTTCGCGGCGGGCGCTGTGTCCGCTGCGGGCGGTTGTGGTGTCGCCACTGTCCCCTGCTCCCCCTGTCCTGCTCGCTCGGTTGTCGGGTCAACGCTACCGCTTCGGATGGTGCGATGGCGCCGTGGACACGCCCTGCCGTCGCGGCCGCTACCGGGCGCGGGGGTGGGCCCCGGCCCATACCTCGCGCAGCGCACCGGCTGTGACCTGCGTGTAGATCTGGGTGGTGGTCACCGAGGCGTGGCCGAGGAGTTCCTGGACCACGCGCACGTCGGCGCCGCCGTCGAGGAGGTGGGTGGCGAAGGAGTGGCGCAGGGTGTGCGGGGAGACGGCGGCGGTGATTCCCGCCCGGCCGGCGGCGGTCTGCAGTACCTGCCAGGCGCTCTGCCGGGACAGTCGGCCACCTCGGGCGTTGAGGAACAGGGCCGGGGTGTGTCCGGTGGCCAGGGCGGGGCGGCCGCGGACCAGGTAGGCGTCGACGGCGGCCAGGGCGGGACGGCCGACGGGTACGACGCGTTGCTTGCCGCCCTTGCCGCGCAGCAGCACCGACCGGTGGGTGGTGTCGAGGTCGTCGACGTCGAGGCCGACGGCCTCGGAGATGCGCGCACCGGTGGAGTACAACAGTTCCAGCAGCGCCCGGTCGCGCAGGTCTCGTGGACCGTCGGCGCTGGTGCCTGCGGCGTCGAGGATGGCCGATACGTCGGCGACCGGCAGGGCCTTCGGCAGACGCCGGCCCGCGGCGGGGGGTTTGACGGCGCGGGCGACGTCGACGGGGGTGCGCCCTTCGGTGGTGGAGAAGCGGTGCAAACCGCGCACGGCGACGAGGGCTCGGGCGGCGGAGCTCGCGGCGAGGGCGGGCCTGCCGCGTTCGAGGTCGCCGCGGCGCAGCGCGGTCACGAAGTCGCCGACGTGTTCCTCACGCACCTCGGCGAGATCGTCGATGCCGAGGTCGGTGAGGTGCTCGAGGTATCGGGTCAGGTCCCGACGGTAGGAGGCGAGGGTGTTGGGGGCGGCCCCGCGTTCGACGGTGAGGTGGTCGAGGTAGGCATCGAACTGCCGGGCCAGCACGGCGTCAGTTCCCCAGGCTCTTGGTGCGCAGCAGGGCGCGGGGCCGGTCGGGCCACTCCGCGGCGGCCGGGCGCAGGGCTCCCCCGTCGCGGCGGGTGGCGGCGAGAGCGAGGATTCCGGCGACCGCGGTGGCGTTGACGATCTGTCCGCCGAGCACCATGGCGACGGCCTCGTCGACGGGGACGCGGCGGATCTCGAGGTCCGCCTCCTCGTGCTCGGGGTCGGGCCGGTCGACCGTGGACAGGTCCCGGGCCGCGTATACGCGCACGGCCTCATCGGTGAATCCCGGGGAGAGGGCGAGGTCGACGAGCAGGTCCCAGCGGGCGGCGGCCAGGCCGGTCTCTTCGGTGAGTTCCCGGCGGGCCGCGTCGAGCGGGTCCTCGCCGGGCGCGTCGAGCAGCCCGGCGGGCAGCTCCCAGAGGCGGTGGCCGAGCGGGTGGCGGTACTGGTGGATGAGGATCAGCCGATCCTGTGCGTCGACCGCGGCGATCGCGACGGCGCCGTGGTGTTCGACCACCTCCCGCTCGGCCTCGTGCCCGTCGGGCATGGCGACCCGGTCCACACGCAGCGACACGATGGCGCCGGTGTGGATCCGGCGCGTGGACAGCGTCCGGAACTCGTGTCGCTGCGTCACGGTCGGCTACTTCCCGCCGGCGGTGGCGTTCTCGGACACGGTGGCGTCCTCGGACACGGTCGCCACCGCGTCGCCGCCGTCGACCCGGGCGTGGTCGGCGTCGTCGCCGTGCACGTCCACGGGCAGCCGCTCGGCGGCCTTGTACCGGATCGCGGCCGCGACGAACGCGGAGAACAGCGGG
The DNA here is from genome assembly GCF_057367935.1 of Rhodococcus sp. NS-SX18. NCBI lineage: Bacteria > Bacillati > Actinomycetota > Actinomycetes > Mycobacteriales > Nocardiaceae > Rhodococcus > Rhodococcus sp. NS-SX18. Next base: position 2,810,716 of record NZ_CM170633.1, read on the forward strand.
TGCGGCCGGGTGGGGCGGCTCTTGAGCTCGGGATGCGCCTGGGTGGCCACGAAGAACGGGTGCACGTCGGCGGGGTATTCGACGAACTCGACGAGATGCCCGTCCGGGGAGGTGCCCGAGAAGGCCAGCCCCGACTTGGCAATCCGGTCGCGGTAGGCGTTGTTGACCTCGTAGCGGTGGCGATGCCGCTCGGAAACCCGTTCGCTGCCGTAGGCACGGGCGACGACCGAACCCTTGGCGAGCACGGCCGGGTAGGAGCCGAGCCGCATCGTGCCGCCCAGGTCGGCTTCTCCGGCAACGGCCTGCTCCTGATCGGCCATCGTGGAGATCACCGGATGGGTGGTGTCGGGGTCGAATTCGGCGGAGTTCGCGTCGGCGATGCCGACCGAGCGGGCCGCTTCGATGACCACGCACTGCAGGCCCAGACACAGGCCGAGCAGCGGTATCTTGCGGGTGCGGGCGTAGCGGATCGCGCCGAGTTTGCCTTCGATGCCGCGGATGCCGAAGCCCCCGGGGATCAGGACCGCGTCCACGTCGCCGAGCGCGGCCTGGGCGCCGGCCTCGGTTTCGCAGTCGTCGGAGGGTACCCAGCGGATGTCGACCTTGGCGCGGTGCGCGAACCCACCGGCCCGCAGCGCCTCGGTGACCGACAGGTAGGCGTCGGGCAGGTCGACGTACTTGCCGACGAGGGCGACCCGCACGGTCTCGCGCGGCTGGTGCACCCGGTCGAGCAGATCCCCCCACACGGTCCAGTCCACGTCCCGGAACGGCAGGCCGAGCTGGCGGACGACGTAGGCGTCCAGGCCTTCGCGGTGCAGGACCTTGGGGATGTCGTAGATCGACGGGGCGTCGGGGCAGGAGATGCAGCCGTCGACGTCCACGTCGCACATCAGCGCGATCTTCGCCTTGAGGGCTGCCGGGACCTCCCGATCGCAGCGCAGCACCAGCGCGTCGGGTTGGATGCCGATGTTGCGCAGCGCCGCCACCGAATGCTGGGTGGGCTTGGTCTTCAGCTCACCCGACGGCGCCAGGTAGGGCACGAGGGAGACGTGCAGGAAGAAGACGTTGCCGCGACCGACGTCGTGGCGGACCTGGCGCGCCGCTTCGAGGAAGGGCTGGGACTCGATGTCGCCGACGGTGCCCCCGATCTCGGTGATGACCACATCGGGAACGTTGCCGTCCTTGTCGGGGCCGGCCATCGCCATGATCCGGTTCTTGATCTCGTCGGTGATGTGCGGGATCACTTGGACGGTATCGCCGAGGTACTCGCCGCGCCGCTCCTTGGCGATGACCGTGGAGTAGATCTGGCCGGTGGTGACGTTGGCGGCGGCGTTGAGATCGCGGTCGAGGAAGCGTTCGTAGTGGCCCACGTCCAGGTCGGTCTCGGCGCCGTCCTCGGTGACGAAGACCTCGCCGTGCTGGAAGGGGTTCATGGTGCCCGGATCGACATTCAGATAGGGGTCGAGCTTCTGCATGGTCACGCGCATTCCGCGCGCGGTGAGAAGAGCGCCCAGGCTCGATGCCGTCAGCCCCTTGCCCAGCGAGGAGGCGACGCCCCCGCTGACGAAGATGTGCTTGGTGGCGGTACGCGAGTGGCGTGACTGTGGCAAAGAAGCTCCCGTGACGTCTGGTGCAGGACTTCGGACTGATGGCGGAACTACTGGGGCCTGCACGACCCACGGAACTTCACGGTAACACCTGTCGCGGGTCCCGCGTGCACGACTCGCCCGGATCGGACGGGGATCACACCGGCCGCCGTGCCGCGCACGTCAGCGGGCGGCGGTTCCGACGGTGACGGCGCCGGCGTTGGGCCCGGTTCCGTACCGGCCGGACACCCCGGCGAGTTGTTCCTGCAGCGCCAGCACCGTGGTGATACGGCCGGATTCGCGGTCGACGGTGTCGACCGTGGACAGACCGGCCGACAGCGCCGCGTCGGCCCGCACCACGGCGACGGCCCCGTTGCCGACGGCGGCGCCGGGCCGCCCGGCCAGGACCGTGCCGGCACCGCGGGAGTCGAACGCGGCGGTGAAGCGGGCCAGCAGCGCACCGCGGTTGCCGCCGGCCTCGGCCCCGGCCTTCCCGTCGCCGGTGACGACGATGGCGGCCTGCGCGGGCTCGACGGTCCCGTCGTCGTATGCGACGAATCCGCCGCCGCGCAGCGTGGACAGGGCGAGGTCGCGTTCCTGGGGTGTGCTGCGCGGTTGCGCGTTCGCCGGATCGACGAGCAGCACGGCGCCGAGCAGGTCTCCGGCCAGGCTGCCCTGGTCCACGGCGCCGGTCTGCAACTGCACCCCGGCGGGCACGACGTTGGTGACGGTGGTGCGCAACTGGTCGGCGCCCGCGGCGTCGACGAAAGACTCGGTCAGCGAGATCCGGCCGGTCACGGCGGCGCCCGCGGCTTCCACGGTGCGGATCACCGCGTCCAGGTCGGCGGGGTCGGTGTCGGGGGTAGCGATCATGAGCACCGTGCGGCCGGCGAGCGTGTCGCGCACGACGCGTCCGGACACCGCGGCGTCGAAGCTGTCCGCCGCGTTGAGCTGCTCGGTGAGCGCGTTGGCGCGGTCCTCGGCGTCCTGCAGCCGGCGCTGCAACTCGGACCGGTCGTCGCGCAACCCGGTGACGACGCTGTCCGACAACAGCCCGGAACCGAGGGCGATGCCCACGGCCAGGGCGAGGAAGACTGCTGCGATCGATATTGCGTGGTGACGCAACGAGATCACGCGGTCAGCCCCTGCACCCACACCACGAGGCTGTCCCAGCTCTGCACGGCCCAGTCCACGACGTCGCCGCCGAGGTTGGACACGATCAGGGCGACGATCACGGCGATCAACGCGGCGAATACCAGCAGGGCGATCACCCCGCCGGAGACGCGGCTGCGGTAGAGGGTGGCGACGGCCTTGGCGTCGACCAGTTTCGGCCCCACCTTCAGCCGGGTCATGAACGCCGACGGGTTGCTGTCACGGCGGCCCTGGTCGAAGAACTCGTCGAGCGAAACGGTGCTGCCGACGGTGACGATGAGGGCGGCGCCGTGATGGTCGGCCAGCAGCAGCGCCAGGTCGGCGGGGGCACCGGTGGCGGGGAACGTCATCGCGCCGATGCCCAGGTCCTGAATCCGTTCGAGACCGGGTGCGTGACCGTCGTGATCGGCCGGCAGCACCACCTCGGCGCCGGACTTGAGGGTCTCGGTGCCGATCTCGTCCGGGTCGCCGACGATCAGATCCGGGCGGTACCCGGCCCGGACGAGCGTGTCGGCGCCGGTGCCGACACCGACGAGGATCGGCGAGTACTCCTTGATGAACGGTTTGAGGTTCTTCAGGTCCTGCTCGTGGTCCGGTCCGTCCGCGACCACCACCACGTGCCGGTCGCGCAGGTCCACGTCGACGTCGGGCACTCCGACCCCGTCGATGAGCAGCGGGCTCTCCGAGCGGATGAACTCGATGGTGTTGCCCGAGAACGCCTCGAGGTGGTCGACCAGACCGGTCTTCGCCTCGATCATGCGGTCGGAGATCTCGGTCTCGGTCTGCTCCTCGCCCTGGATCAGCAGCCGCTCCCCGGAATAGACCCCGCCCTCGTGCAGGCGGACCTTGGCGCCGTCCTTGATCTTCTTGAACACCTCGGGACCGGTGTTGTCGATCAAGGCGATGCCGTTGGCGACGAGCACTTCGGGACCCAGGTTCGGGTAGCGCCCGGTGATCGACGTGGAGGCGTTGATCACGGCGGTCACCCCCGCCTCGACGAGCGCGTCGGCGGTGACACGGTCCATGTCGACGGCGTCGAGAACGACGATGTCGCCGGGACCGACCCGACGCAGGAGCTTGGCCTGGTTCTTGTCGACCCGGGCAATGCCGCTCACTCCGGGCAACGTTTCGTTATTGCGTGACAGCAGCGCCGGCATCTTCATGGCATCGATGATGAACCCGGGCCGCGGCCGGGCAACGGAGGCGCGCCGGGCGGGATCAGCCCCGTCGTTCGGCGTGCGCGGTGGCGAGCAGTTCCTCGGCGTGGGCCCGGCCCGTCTCGGTGTCGCCGAGACCGGCGAGCATGCGGGCGAGTTCGGCGACTCGTTCGGTGTCGGTGAGGGTGCGCACCCCGCTGCTGACGACACCGCCGGCGTCGTCGACCTTGTCGACGACGAGGTGGGTGTCGGCGAACGCAGCGACCTGCGGCAGATGGGTGACCACGATCACCTGATGCGTACGCGACAACCGGGCCAGGCGCCGGCCGATCTCGACCGCCGCGCGACCGCCGACCCCCGCGTCGACCTCGTCGAACACCATCGTGGCACCGCGTTCGGATCCGGCCAGCACCACCTCGAGCGCGAGCATCACGCGGGAGAGCTCGCCGCCGGAGGCGCTGCGGGCGATCGGCAGGGACCGGGCGCCGCTGTGCGCGGCGAGCCGGAACTCGACATCGTCGACACCCGACGTGCCGGCGTGCAGCAAGCGCCCGCCGACCTCGAGAGGGGCGCTGTCCTGCGGTCCCGCCTCCCGGTCCCGCACCTGCACGTCCAGGCTCGCCCGTCCCATCGCCAGGCCGGAGAGTTCCTTGCTCACCGCCTTCGCGAGCTTGTCGGCAACCTTCCTGCGGGCGGCGGAGAGAGCGGTGGCGGCTTCGGCGGTCGCGGCGGCCTCGCGATCGGCGCGTGCGGCGAGCTCGGCGACCGCGTCGGCGGACACGTCGATCCGCGACAACCGTTCCCGGGCGTCGCGGGCCCACGCGAGCACACCGTCGATGTCGGCGGCGTACTTGCGGGTGAGCGATTTCAGCTCGGCCTGGCGGCCGAGCAGCGTCTCGAGGGCGCCGGGATCGGACGGCAGGTCCGACAGGTACCCGGACAGCTCGCCCGCGACGTCGGTGACCACGGCGATGGCCTCGTCGAGCCGGGGCCCGAGCTCGCGCAGCGCGGGGTCCTCGGCCGCCTCGAGGCGCGCCCGGGACTCCCCGAGCAGATCCAGCGCCGCCGCGCCGCCCACGTCGTCGCCGTCGCCGTCGCCGCCGGCGAGGGCCGCTTGGGCCCCCTGCGCGGAGTCCCGCAGCGAATCGAGGTCGCCGAGCCGGCGCACCTCGGCCACGATCCGGGTGTCCTCCCCCGGCTGCGGGTCGACGGCGTCGATCTCGTCGAGCGCGAACCGCAGGCGGTCCGCCTCCTGCGCGAGTTCGCGGGACTTCTCGGTGCGTTCGATCAGCTCGTCCCGTGCGGTCAGCCAGCGCCGGCGGTGTTCCTGGTACGTCGCCAGCAGCGACGTAATCGTCTTGCCGGCGAACCGGTCGAGCGCGGCGCGCTGCTGATCGGGTCGCAGCAGCCGCAGCTGATCGTTCTGGCCGTGCACGGTCAGCAGTGGATCGGTGAACTCCGAGAGCACCCCCACCGGGACACTGCGACCGCCGAGGTGGGCGCGGGAGCGGCCGTCGCTGCCGACGGTGCGGACCGCGATGATGCTGCCGTCCTCGTCGCGCTGGGCGCCGGTCGTCTCGAGCAGGCGTGCCACCTCCCGCTCGACGTGGCTGGGCACTGCGCCCGCCGCGCGCGAACCGCCGTCGGCGTCGATGCAGAACCGACCCTCCACGACGGCGCGGGCGGCGCCGACACGGACGCGGGTGGGGTCGGCGCGCACCCCCGACAGCAGATGCAGGCTGGTCACGACCATGGTCTTGCCGGCTCCGGTTTCACCGGTCAGGACGGTCAGACCGCCGTGGAACTGGGCGCCCGCCTCGGAGATGACCCCCAAGTTGTCGATCCGGATCTCGGCAAGCACCTCACAGTCTCCTTCCCCGCCAGCCCTTCACCGGAAGATCGAACTTGCGCACCATGCGGTCGGCGAACGGCGCCGAGTCCAGGCGCACCCATCGCACGGGATGCTTGCCGCGGACCACTTCGAGCCGTCCTCCCGCGGGCAGATCGAGGGTGCGGCGGCCGTCGCAGAACACGAGCCCGTCGTGGCTGCCGGCGAGGGTCTCCACGGCGATCAGCGATTCCGGGCTGGTCACCAGGGGCCGGGCGAACAGGGCGTGGGCGTTGCTGGGAATCACCAGCAACGCTTCGAGTTCCGGCCAGACGATCGGGCCGCCGGCGGAGAACGCGTAGGCGGTCGAGCCGGTCGGGGTGGCGATCAGCACGCCGTCGCATCCGAACGCCGACACCGGCCGCCCGTCGACCTCGAGTACCACCTCGAGCACGCCCAGGCGGGACTTGTTCTCGAGGCTGGCCTCGTTGAGCGCCCACCCCCGGTCGACGATCACGTCGTCGACCCGGATCGCCACGTCCAGCGTCATACGCTCCTCGACCCGGTACTCGCGGCGCACCACCTGCGCCAGCGCCTCCTCGAGGTGCTCGGCCTCGGCCTCGGCGAGGAAACCGATGCGCCCCAGGTTGATTCCGAGCACGGGCACCGTCGCGCACTGGGCCAGTTCGGCGGCCCGCAGGAAACTGCCGTCGCCGCCGAGCACGATCACCATCTCGCAGCCCCGGGCGGCCTCCGGTCCGGGTTCGACGATGCGGACCCGTCCCTCCGGTCCGGCCAGGGGACCCAGACCGGTGCTGGCGACCTCGTCGTCGAGCACCCGCAGCCCGATGCCCGCGTCGCCGAGGATCTTCGCCGTGCGCTGTGCCGTCGTGGCGATCTCGACCCGTCCCGAGTGGGACACGAGCAGGACCTCGCGGCTCGCGCGCTCCGGGCCGGGCGCTGCACTATCTGTGGTCACTGGGGTCCTTCCTGCACGGCTCGTTCGACCAGCTCGACCATCTCCGTGTCCGGTTCGGCCGGGCCCGGTTCTCCGGCGCGCAACCACAGGAAGTACTCGACATTGCCGGAAGGTCCGGGCAGCGGACTGGCCACCGCCCCGAGGGTACGCAGCCCGAGAGTCTGAGCCTCGCGAGCGACACCGAGGACCGCCTCGGTGCGCAACTTCGCATCCCGGACGACACCGCCACTGCCCACTCGCTCCTTCCCCACCTCGAACTGCGGTTTGACCATGGGCAGCAGATCCGCGCCCGCAGTCACACACCGCACGAACGCCGGAAGCACCAGTTTCAGCGAGATGAACGACAGATCCGCCACCACCAGCTCGACCGGTCCCCCGATCGCATCCGCATCGATGTTACGCACGTTTGTTCGATCGATCACGTGGACCCGGTCGTCGGACTGCAGGCGCCACACCAGCTGGCCGTAGCCCACGTCCACGGCGACGACTTCCCGGGCGCCCTCGTGCAACAGCACGTCCGTGAAGCCCCCGGTGGAGGCCCCGGCGTCGAGACACCGCCGGCCGGCGACCCGGAGTCCCTGGGGGGTGAACGCCTCGAGGGCGCCGAGCAGCTTGTGGGCACCTCGTGACGCCCACTCCACCTCGTCGGCCACCTCCGTGACCAACAGGGGCGCCCCGGGATCGACCTGGGTCGCAGGCTTCGTCGCGACGGTGCCGTGGACGAGGACCCGCCCCGCGGCGATCAGTTCGCCGGCGTGCTCGCGGGACCGGGCGAGGCCCCGGCGTACCAGCTCCGCGTCGACTCGCGCTCGCCGGGCCACGTCAGATCTTGTCCACGGTGGCGAGCGCCTGGACGAGCAGATCGTGTGCCTGCTCGAGCAGCTGCGCCTGCCGCGGGATGATCTCGGACGGATCGGCCGCGTCGACGGCGGTGTCGCGGGCACGCGCGAGCAGCCCCTCGACGTCGGTGTGGATCGACCGCGGATCCATACCCGGATGGGAGCCTGGAAGGTGATCGCCTGGGCGTGGTATCGACGTGCTCATCATCGACCACGCTAGTGCATGCCGGTGACGAACCGGCACACCGCACAGAACGGTCTCAGCGGGGCATTCCCCACCGTGCCAACAGGTCGTCCGTCGCCACGACCCGGCCGAAGCCGGGGTGGGACCAGGCGACGTCGAGCACGGCACGAAGCGCGGCCATCGGATCTGCGGCCGGCTGTGGGGCCAGATGCACGTCCCGGCCGTCGAACGACACCGTGTAGGGCTCGCGCGTACCCGGCCGCAGCACGGCTGCCTCGCTGTCGAGGCTCGCGAGCGAGTCCGCAACATAAGTGGGACGTTGCTCCGCCGGGGCGCGGAGCAGGTCCGCGACCGTGCTCACACCGGTCAGCACCAGCAGCGAATCGACACCGACGGCATTCGCGCCGGCGATGTCGGTGTCGAGCCGGTCGCCGACCACGAGCGGACGCGAGGCACCGCTGCGCACGACAGCGTCCTCGAGCAGCGGTGCGGCCGGTTTGCCGGCCACCAGCGGCTCACGTCCGGTCGCCGACCTCAGGGCCGCGACCATGGAGCCGTTTCCGAGCACCAGACCTCGCTCGGTGGGCAGCGTCGAGTCGACGTTCGTCGCCACCCACAGCGCGCCGGAGCGCAGTGCGAGTGTCGCCTCGGCGAGAATCGCCCATCCGGTTTCCGGGGAATGCCCCTGCACGACCGCCACCGGTTCGGCATCGGCGGAGCGTACCGGCACCAGCCCGACGCCGGCGACCTCGTCGACGAGGGCATCGGTGCCGACCACCAGCACCGGCGCGCCGGCCGGCACCCGCTCCGCCAGCAGCCGGGCCGCGGACTGGGAGCTGGTGACCACGTTCGACTCGTCAGCCGCGAAACCGAGTTCGCGCAGGTGTTTGGCGACCTCCCCCGGGCGGCGGCTCGCGTTGTTGGTGACGTAGAACAACCGCTCGGCGCCGTCGGACAAGGCCTCACGGGCACCCGGGACCGCTTCGGCGCCGCGGTAGACGGTGCCGTCCAGATCGAGCAGCAGGACGTCGTAGTGGGTCCGCAACGACGCACCCGTACCTGTCACTGATCCTCTCCGGTGAGTTCGGCGACGCGCTCCTCGGCGTCGGTGTCCCCGTCCAGATCCGCGGCAGCGGCGTTGAGGAACCACTTCAATCCGTCCTCGGTGCGTCCCGCTGCCACGAGCGCGTCCGCATACGCGTAGAACAGCCGTGCGGCGGATGGTCCGGTGCGTGAGGCGTCCAGTTCCGGCGTTTGAAGGGTGACCACCGCCTGGTCGAACTGTCCCAGATCCATCCGGGCACCCGCGACGACGATGCGCAGCTCGGTGGCCTCGTCTCCGGTCAGCGCACGAGCCTCGTCACTGCGGCCCAGCTCGATTGCCCGTTCCGGCCGGCCGAGTCCGCGCTCGCAGTCCGCCATGACCGCCAGCAATCCGGGTCCACCGGCCATCCGGCGGGCGGCGCGCAACTCGGACAACGCCTCGGCCCATTCGCCGGCGTGGTAGGCCGTGATGCCCGCTGCCTCCCGGACCACGGCGATGCGGCCGGCGCGCTGCCGCGCAGCACGCGCGTGTGCCAGCGCGACACGGGGGTCGTCGTCGATGAGGCGGCCGGCCATGACCAGGTGCCGGGCCACCGCATTGGCGTTCGACTTGTCCAGGCTCAGCAGATCCCGGCGGATGGTCGGATCCAGTTCGGACGCTTCGACGTCTTCGGGAAGATCCGGCTCGTCCGGACGAGAGTCGCGACGCGCAGCAGGAGCACCTTCGCGACCCCGGCCCGGGCCGAAACCGCCTTCGCCGCCGCGGCGACGCGGAGCGCCGCCGTCCCGACGCTCGGGTCCGTGACCGGAGCGGGACGCGCCTGCGCGCCGATCGTCCCGGGTCCGGTCGTCCCTGCGCTCACCGGTGCGACGATCGTCGGTGCGGCGATCGTCGGTGCGGCGATCGTCGTTCCCGGCCCGATGCCGGCCCTCGGTGCGGGGTCGGTCGTCACGACGTTCACCGTAGGGGCGGTCCGGCCGGTCTCCCGCCGGGCGGTCACTGCGGCTTCGCTCCGGACGGCCGCTGCCTCGGGAATCGTTCCCGTGCCCTCCTGCGCCCTCGTTTCGACGTTGCCCACGGAAAGTGCGGTCGTCGCCGGGACGGTCCGGCCGACCTGGGGATCCCTGTCGGCGCTCCTGTCCCCGGTCGGCGCCTTGGCGATGCTCGCCACCGTCTCCGCGTCCCGACCTGGGAGTGAACCCTCCACCCCGGAAGGATCGACGCTCACCACTGTTGTCGGACACAGAAAAATCCTTTCATGAAAAACAACGAGAGGGGACCCACCAGGTGGGTCCCCTCTCGTGAACGGGTGTTCGGCGGTGTCCTACTCTCCCACACCCTGTCGGGTGCAGTACCATCGGCGCAGACAGGCTTAGCTTCCGGGTTCGGAATGGGACCGGGCGTTTCCCTGTCGCTATGGCCGCCGTAACTCTGTGAAACTTCACGCACCGGACCCCCGGACACCCCCGTGGGGGTCGGGATCCGATGAGTGTGCTGTTTCAGATACCGCACAGTGGACGCGTAGCTTCTTCGTGGTAAGTCCTCGGCCTATTAGTACCGGTCACCTGCATGCGTTGCCGCACTTCCAGTTCCGGCCTATCAACCCGGTGGTCTGCCGGGGGCCTTACCCCCTCGAGGGGGTGAGAAACCTCATCTTGGAACAGGCTTCCCGCTTAGATGCTTTCAGCGGTTATCCCTTCCGAACGTAGCCAACCAGCCGTGCCCCTGGCGGGACAACTGGCACACCAGAGGTTCGTCCGTCCCGGTCCTCTCGTACTAGGGACAGCCTTCCTCAAGTTTCTAACGCGCGCGGCGGATAGAGACCGAACTGTCTCACGACGTTCTAAACCCAGCTCGCGTGCCGCTTTAATGGGCGAACAGCCCAACCCTTGGGACCTACTCCAGCCCCAGGATGCGACGAGCCGACATCGAGGTGCCAAACCATCCCGTCGATATGGACTCTTGGGGAAGATCAGCCTGTTATCCCCGGGGTACCTTTTATCCGTTGAGCGACACCGCTTCCACATGCCGGTGCCGGATCACTAGTCCCGACTTTCGTCCCTGCTCGACCTGTCGGTCTCACAGTCAAGCTCCCTTGTGCACTTGCACTCGCCACCTGATTGCCAACCAGGCTGAGGGAACCTTTGGGCGCCTCCGTTACATTTTGGGAGGCAACCGCCCCAGTTAAACTACCCACCAGGCACTGTCCCTGAACCCGATCAGGGTCCGAGGTTAGAGGTCCAATACGATCAGAGTGGTATTTCAACAACGACTCCACCCACACTGGCGTGCGGGCTTCCCAGTCTCCCACCTATCCTACACAAACCGAACCGAACACCAATACCAAGCTGTAGTGAAGGTCCCGGGGTCTTTTCGTCCTGCCGCGCGTAACGAGCATCTTTACTCGTAATGCAATTTCGCCGAGTCTGTGGTTGAGACAGCAGAGAAGTCGTTACGCCATTCGTGCAGGTCGGAACTTACCCGACAAGGAATTTCGCTACCTTAGGATGGTTATAGTTACCACCGCCGTTTACTGGGGCTTAAATTCTCAGCTTCGCGGAGTGAACTCCGCTGACCGGTCCTCTTAACCTTCCAGCACCGGGCAGGCGTCAGTCCGTATACCTCGTCTTACGACTTCGCACGGACCTGTGTTTTTAGTAAACAGTCGCTTCTCTCTGGTCTCTGCGACCACCCCCAGCTCCGACCGCGAAGGTCTTCACCGGGCGTGGTCCCCCTTCTCCCGAAGTTACGGGGGCATTTTGCCGAGTTCCTTAACCACAGTTCTCTCGATCGCCTCGGTATTCTCTACCTGACCACCTGTGTCGGTTTGGGGTACGGGCCGTGTGAAAGCTCGCTAGAGGCTTTTCTCGGCAGCATAGGATCATGGAATTCGCCTCATTCGGCTACGCATCACCTCTCAGGCTTGATGTGACACGGATTTGCCTATGTCACGCCCTACAGGCTTACACCGGTACAACCACTGACCGGCCCCACTACCTTCCTGCGTCACCCCATCGCTTGGCTACTACCACCGAAGGTCCCGTGCAGCAGGATCCCGTCTCCCGAAGGAGATCGATCACCCTTTGGACGGTTAGTACCGATGATTCACCAGGGGCGCGTTCACACGGGTACGGGAATATCAACCCGTTGTCCATCGACTACGCCTGTCGGCCTCGCCTTAGGTCCCGACTCACCCTGGGCGGATTAACCTGGCCCAGGAACCCTTGGTCATTCGGCGGACGAGTTTCTCACTCGTCTTTCGCTACTCATGCCTGCATTCTCACTCGCGCCGCCTCCACACCTGGATCACTCCGGCGCTTCCCCGGCGGCACGACGCTCCCCTACCCACCCACACATCTGGCTCGAACCCCGCAGGATTCGAGCAGACTCATGTGAGTGCCGCGGCTTCGGCGGTGTACTTGAGCCCCGCTACATTGTCGGCGCAGAACCACTTGACCAGTGAGCTATTACGCACTCTTTCAAGGGTGGCTGCTTCTAAGCCAACCTCCTGGTTGTCTCAGCGATCCCACATCCTTTTCCACTTAGTACACGCTTAGGGGCCTTAGCCGGCGATCTGGGCTGTTTCCCTCTCGACTACGAAGCTTATCCCCCGCAGTCTCACTGCCGCGCTCTCACTCACCGGCATTCGGAGTTTGGCTGATTTCGGTAAGCTTGTGGGCCCCCTAGACCATCCAGTAGCTCTACCTCCGGTGAGAAACACGCGACGCTGCACCTAAATGCATTTCGGGGAGAACCAGCTATCACGGAGTTTGATTGGCCTTTCACCCCTACCCACAGCTCATCCCCTCAGTTTTCAACCTAAGTGGGTTCGGGCCTCCACGACGTCTTACCGTCGCTTCACCCTGGCCATGGGTAGATCACTCCGCTTCGGGTCTAGAACATGCCACTGCAACGCCCTGTTCGGACTCGCTTTCGCTACGACTACCCCACACGGGTTAACCTCGCGACATGCCACTAACTCGCAGGCTCATTCTTCAAAAGGCACGCCGTCACCCCCAGCAGACCAAACTGCTCGAAGGCTCCGACGGATTGTAAGCGCACGGTTTCAGGTACTATTTCACTCCCCTCCCGGGGTACTTTTCACCTTTCCCTCACGGTACTAGTCCGCTATCGGTCACCAGGGAGTATTCAGGCTTATCGGGTGGTCCCGACGGATTCACAGCAGATTTCACGGGCCCGCTGCTACTCGGGTACCCTCCACGAGAGCCGGCGTGTTTTCGTCTACGGGATTCTCACCCTCTACGACAGGCCGTTCCAGACCACTTCGACTAACACACCGGTTTCTTACTCTCGCCCACCATGACAGTGATGGGAAGAAGGGCCCCACGACCCCACGGATGCAACGCCTGCCAGCTCTCACACACCCGCGGTTTAGCCTCTTCCGCTTTCGCTCGCCACTACTCACGGAATCACATGTTGTTTTCTCTTCCTGTGGGTACTGAGATGTTTCACTTCCCCACGTTCCCTCCACACGCCCTATATATTCAGGCGCGGGTAACACGACATCACTCGTGCTGGGTTTCCCCATTCGGAAATCCTCGGATCACAGCTCGGTTGACAGCTCCCCGAGGCATATCGCAGCCTCCCACGTCCTTCATCGGCTCCTGGTGCCAAGGCATCCACCGTACGCTCATAAACACTTACAACAAAGATGCTCGCGTCCACTGTGCAGTTCTCAAACAACACACAACACCCACTACTCACCCCACCGACCGGCGGAAGCTTTGACAGGCATCGTCGCTGACAAAACACATTGCGTGTTCTCTCAGGACCCAACAGTGCACCGATATAACCACCGCGACGGGAACATGTGATCCCCGCCGGCGCGGTGATGGTTGTCAGCGTTCCACCCATGAGCTCCTGCCGTTCCACATGTGGGAACGAAACAGTCTCTGCCCGAGAAGAATTCACCTGTGTGAACCCTCGACGGGAGAAGTGCTCCTTAGAAAGGAGGTGATCCAGCCGCACCTTCCGGTACGGCTACCTTGTTACGACTTCGTCCCAATCGCCGATCCCACCTTCGACGGCTCCCTCCCACGAGGGGTTAGGCCACCGGCTTCGGGTGTTACCGACTTTCATGACGTGACGGGCGGTGTGTACAAGGCCCGGGAACGTATTCACCGCAGCGTTGCTGATCTGCGATTACTAGCGACTCCGACTTCACGGGGTCGAGTTGCAGACCCCGATCCGAACTGAGACCGGCTTTAAGGGATTCGCTCCACCTCGCGGTATCGCAGCCCTCTGTACCGGCCATTGTAGCATGTGTGAAGCCCTGGACATAAGGGGCATGATGACTTGACGTCGTCCCCACCTTCCTCCGAGTTGACCCCGGCAGTCTCCTGCGAGTCCCCAACTTTACTTGCTGGCAACACAGGACAAGGGTTGCGCTCGTTGCGGGACTTAACCCAACATCTCACGACACGAGCTGACGACAGCCATGCACCACCTGTACACCGACCACAAGGGAAACCCCATCTCTGGGGCGGTCCGGTGTATGTCAAACCCAGGTAAGGTTCTTCGCGTTGCATCGAATTAATCCACATGCTCCGCCGCTTGTGCGGGCCCCCGTCAATTCCTTTGAGTTTTAGCCTTGCGGCCGTACTCCCCAGGCGGGGCGCTTAATGCGTTAGCTACGGCACGGATCCCGTGGAAGGAAACCCACACCTAGCGCCCACCGTTTACGGCGTGGACTACCAGGGTATCTAATCCTGTTCGCTACCCACGCTTTCGCTCCTCAGCGTCAGTTACTGCCCAGAGACCCGCCTTCGCCACCGGTGTTCCTCCTGATATCTGCGCATTTCACCGCTACACCAGGAATTCCAGTCTCCCCTGCAGTACTCAAGTCTGCCCGTATCGCCTGCAAGCCCGCAGTTGAGCTGCGGGTTTTCACAGACGACGCGACAAACCGCCTACGAGCTCTTTACGCCCAGTAATTCCGGACAACGCTCGCACCCTACGTATTACCGCGGCTGCTGGCACGTAGTTGGCCGGTGCTTCTTCTGTACCTACCGTCACTTGCGCTTCGTCGGTACTGAAAGAGGTTTACAACCCGAAGGCCGTCATCCCTCACGCGGCGTCGCTGCATCAGGCTTGCGCCCATTGTGCAATATTCCCCACTGCTGCCTCCCGTAGGAGTCTGGGCCGTGTCTCAGTCCCAGTGTGGCCGGTCGCCCTCTCAGGCCGGCTACCCGTCGTCGCCTTGGTGGGCCGTTACCCCACCAACAAGCTGATAGGCCGCGGGCCCATCCTGCACCGGAAAACCTTTCCACCCCCCACCATGCGGCAGAAGGTCCTATCCGGTATTAGACCCAGTTTCCCAGGCTTATCCCGAAGTGCAGGGCAGATCACCCACGTGTTACTCACCCGTTCGCCACTAATCCACCCAGCAAGCTGGGCTTCATCGTTCGACTTGCATGTGTTAAGCACGCCGCCAGCGTTCGTCCTGAGCCAGGATCAAACTCTCCGTTGAAGACTCTCAACCAAACCCCGAAGGGCTGATCAGCCATAAGCGTAGAGCCGAATCACTAGCAAAAAACTCAAACTAGCAAAAACACTGACCACCACAGACGGAAGAATGCGGCAGTCAGCAACGATCATCACGACACCTCATCGGCTTGACACCATGGTCGGCGTCTGATCTGATCGCACCAAATAAAAAATTTGGCACTGACATTCATCGGCACACTGTTGAGTTCTCAAAGAACACGCACACACCATCACCTGACGCTCTCGCGTCCTGCTCCGGGGCAACCGTTCTATCCTAACACTCCGAGTTCACCTACGCAAGAAGCGTCTGCGATCTTCGTGTCGGCCGTTCGACCGATCAGGACGCAACCAATTTCCGTACCTCTCGGTCCGGGTTGGTGTCCGTGTCGCTCGAACGACGACAAAGTTACGCCACCGCTAACGGGCCGTCAAACCCGCAGGTCAGGGGCCCGTCAGCGGGCGAAGAGGTTCTCGTCAGCCGCGTCGGATGCGGACGCCGGCGAAGTTGCGCTTGCCTCGCCGAAGAACAAGCCAGCGACCGTGCAGAAGATCCGCATTCGACGGGACCCAGTCCTCGGACGCGATGCGCTGATTGTTGACCGAGGCGCCGCCCTCCTTGATCGTGCGCCGGGCAGCACCCTTGCTCTCGCACAGACCCGTCGCGACGAGCAGGTCCACGATCGTGTCGGGCTGCCCGTCGTGCACTTCCGCGACCGAGGCCTCCGCCAGCGCGGCGGAAAGGGTTGCCTCGTCCAGCTCCGCCAGCTCGCCACGCCCGAACAGCGCCCGGCTCGCAAGCTCGACCGCGCGGGTGTTCGCCTCTCCGTGGACAAGCGTCGTCATCTCGGCTGCAAGGCGGCGCTGCGCTTCGCGCGCATGCGGCCGCTCGGCCGTCGCGGTCTCGAGGTCGGCGAGTTCGTCTCGATCCAGGAAGGTGAACCACCGCAGGTACTTCACGACATCGGCGTCCGCCGCGTTGACGAAGTACTGGTACCAGGCGTAGGGGGTGGTCATCTGCGGATCGAGCCACAGGCTTCCGCCGCCGGTGGACTTACCGAACTTCTTTCCGTCGGCCGAGGTGACAAGCGGGACGGTGAGCGCATGCACTGCGGCGGCGTCGGTCCGCCGGTTGAGCTCGACGCCCGCGATGATGTTGCCCCACTGGTCCGATCCACCCACCTGCAGAGTGCACCCGTGCTGACGACGTAACTGCACGTAGTCGTTGGCCTGCAGCAGCATGTAGCTGAATTCGGTGTACGAGATGCCGTCGCCCTCGAGCCGCCGTTTCACCGTGTCGCGCGCGAGCATGACATTGACGGAGAAATGCTTGCCGACATCGCGGAGGAAGTCTACGACGCTGAGGGACGAGGTCCAGTCGGCGTTGTTCACGACGATCGCGCTCGTCGGGGAATCGTCGAAGTCGACGAACCGCTCGAGCTGCCCGCGGATGCGTTCGGCCCATTCGGCGACAGTGTCCGCCGAGTTCATGGTCCGCTCCCCTACCTCGCGCGGGTCTCCGATCATGCCGGTGGCGCCGCCCGCCAGCACGATCGGCCGGTGGCCCGCCCGCTGAAAGCGCTTCAGTGCGAGCAACGGCACGAGGTGACCCGCATGCAGACTGGGGCCGGTGGGGTCGAAGCCGGCATAGAGCGTGACCGGGCCCGCGTCGAGGTCGCGGCGGAGTGTGTCGAGGTCGGTCGATTGGGCGATCAGCCCGCGCCAGGTCAGTTCGTCGAGGATGTGCTCAGTCACTGCTCGATCATCCCATCCGGCCCGGAGCGGCCGGCGCGCGCGGGCTGCGCCGGTAGGCCGACACTCCCACGGCCCCCGGGATCCACAGTCGCCACGGCCGCTCGGCCGCGACGCTGATCCCGACGCGGGGTCCCGCCGCGACCCGATCGGCGTCTCCCAGGGTGAGCTTCACCGAGGCACCGTCGTCGAGTACGTCGATCCCGTTGTCCGCGAGAGTCAGCCCCAGCGCCTCGGCGAGGTTGCCAGGTCCGCGGGCGAGGTTCGACGCGGGAGTCCCGGCCGTTCGCCGGGCGCGAACGGTTTCCTCTCCGGCAACGACTTCCGCGCCTCGCAGCAGCACCGCCGCAGCCACTCCGTCGGGGCCGACCGAGATGTTGGCGCAGTGGTGCAGCCCGTAGCTGCGGTAGACGTAGAGATGACCGGCGGGACCGAACATCACCGCGTTCCGAGGCGTACGCCCCCGGTAGGAATGCGCCGCGGGATCGGGCCAGGGACCGTCCTCGGGCCCCCCGTAAGCCTCCACCTCCGTGATCCGCAGGATTACTCCGCCCGCACACAGCGTGGCACCGAGGATCGTGTGCGCCGCCTTCAGCGGGTCGACCGCGGTGAGCCGCTCGAACGCCACGTTCAGTCCGTCACCGGGTCCTCGGTCCAACCGGCCACGCCGCGCGCGAGGTAGTCCTCGTGTTCGGCGTCGGTCACGTCTCGCGCCTCGTCGACGAGGAGGACGGGAATGCCGTTCTCGATCGGATATGCCCGGCGCAACCGCGGGTTGTAGAGGACCGAATCGTCGACGAGGAGCAGCGGCCCCTTGTCCTGCGGGCAGGCCAGGATGCTCAGCAACATGGGATCGACAGCCACGGTTGTCCTCTCGACGGTGTTGTGGGGTCGGACGGGCCCACGCTACCGTGCGCCCGGCGCCGGACCAGCGCCGACGCCGGCAAATCTCACCGCGACCGCTTTGGTGAACCGCTTGTAGGTTCCGGTGTCGGGATCGGCGAACCACGACCGCACCGTCGGCTTCGGCAGGCCTCGCGCCGGCAGATCGCCGGGCACGGGCCGGAATGTGGGCCCGAGTTCGATGTGCGGCACGACATGCACGAGATCGGGTCGTTCCGAGGCGGGGACTGCGTCGAGTGCCGCGGTGATCTCGGCGGCGCTCGGCGCGCGGTTCTCGCGCAGAGTGCAGGCGGCCACGGCGACTTCGGTGTCGGCGGTGCGCACACCGTAGACGACGCAGAGATCGACCTTCGGGATACTACCGAGAGCGTCTGCCACCGGCTGGCCGTATACCGGTCCGTGCGGGGTGCGGATGACAGTGTGCTTGCTGTCGAGCAGCCAGTAGTCACCGTCCTGGTCTCGACGGAAGAGGTTCTCGGTAGGCACCCATACGTCGCCGACTTCGAACACTCCCCGCATGACACCGGGCAGTGTTTCGGTCGAGGCACTGGGCCGCCCGAGCAGGAGTCCGACCTCGCCGTCCGCGCTTTCGCGGACGAAGCCCCGCGCATCCTCCACCAGGCGCCCGGTCGTGGGATCCCAGGTGGCCAAGCGCGCCTCGGCGCTGCCGGGCAACGGTCGTCCCTTGCACCCGATCTTGGCACCCGAGACGTTGGCGAGGACGACCTCGCCGTCGGTGGAGGCATAGAACTCGAGCACCTGTGCGGGAGCGAAACGGTCGAGGGTCCGCCGCCACAGTCCGGGAGGCATGCCCGAGCCGATGAAGAGGCGGACCGGATGGATCTCGTCGATGTGCAGCGCGGGGCTGTCGAGGATGTCCCTCATCATCGCCCAGGTGTAGGTGACGACGGTGACGCCGTAGCGGTGAACTTCCTCGCTGAAGCGCGCGGGATCGAGACCGTGGGACAGCGCTATTCGGCAGCCACCCGCGAGTGCGCCGCCGAAGCTGACCAGCAGACCGGACGAATGATAAAGCGGGGCAAGGCAGTAGACCGTGTCGCCGCGGCCGAGCGCGGCGGCGGTGGCGGTCCCGAAGGCGGAGAGCGCCCATCGGTGGTTGGAGATCTGACGCATCTCCAGGGTCTCACCACTCCCGGTGAACAGGAGGAACGCAAGTTCCCGCGCGACACCGGGATCGGGGGCATACCAGCCGGGGAGTTCGATCGTGGTGATGTCGAGGTGCTCGAGATCGACGGCGTCTGCACCGGGCGCGATGTCGAGTTCGCGAATGCTGCCACCGCCGAGTACCAGGGCCGAAATCCCCGTGGCGAGTGCCCGATCGAGGTTCTCGGGGTCGGTGATGATCTTCTGGACACCACCCAACCGGATCGCTTCGTCGAGGTCGGGCCCGGGTGGGAGCAGGACCGACACCGCGCCGATCCGGGAGACGGCCGTGACCGCGGCCATAGCGCTGGGACGGGTGTCCATCAGGATGCCGATGTGAGCGGCGGGACGCACGCCGCAGTGCACCAGTCCGCGCACTACGTTGTCGATCCGGCGATTGACGTCGGCGAAGGTGTAGACGCGGTCCTCGTAGATGAAGCACTCGCGGTGCGGCCCCTTGCGGCACTGCTCGGTGAGGACACCGGCAAGGGAGATCCGGGTGCGGGGCTGGATCTGTCCGAGCCGGGCCAGTCGCGGTAGGGCCCGGGCGGCTTCCCCCGACAGCTCCCGCGCGCCGCGCACCGTCTCGGACGCCAGATCGGCGATGCCCTTGCCGACCTCCACGCCGACCTCTGCGATGGTCGCGACGGTGTGGGTGAGCCGGGTCGCGACGGACACCCCGGTCTCCCCTTCCGCGTGGAGTTCGGGGATGGCCATCCGGCCGATGCCGACCGGTCGGTCGCCATGCCCTTCACGCCACTGCACCCATTCGCCGACGGCGGGCCAGGTCTGCCGCGCCGCGGTGCCACCCACGACTAGTCCGAAATGCCCTGCGCGTAGCGAATATTCGAACACCTGAGCCCGGGGGGCGGCCTTTCGGATGCCGCGCACTGCGAGGGGCTGGCCGATGTCGTCCACCTCGCCGACGAACGCGAGGATCGGACAGGTTATCTCGGCCAGGCTCACAGCGCGGTCGTTGATGACGAATCCGCCGCTCACCATGCGGTTGTGCACGATGAACTGGCGCAGCAGTTCGGCCACCGCGGGACCGGACCAGGCCACCCAACCCTCGGTGTCGAGGAAGCGGCGCTGAGGTTCGCGTGGCAGAAGGGCTTCCCGGTCGTGCAGCTGCATGAGGAACTCGATGCGCGACCGGACCGTCTTGACAGGGTCGAGGAATTGGAAGCCGGTCTTGGCCATCCAACCGGTGATGGCGAGACGGTTGAAGACGTGGTCGGCGAGGAAGTCGGCCGCCCGGACCGCGACGCCCTCCGGGATCCCGAACGGCAGCGCGGCCAGGGTGTCCACCGGGCTGCCGAAGGTGATCAGGCTCGCGACGTGCCGACTACGGCGGTAGGCCGCGGCCTGATAGCAGAACATCCCGCCCTGCGAGTACCCGGCGAGGTGGATGTCACGGCCGGTGTAGTCGTGTACGTGGTCGACGATCTCGTCGAGGGCGATGATGTGATCGGTGAGGGTGCGGTCCCACCCGCCTTCCTCCCGGTCCGGGGAACCGAAGTCGACCACCCAGGGATCGAGGCCCATCGAGTGCAGGATGCCGACCGCTCCCGTCTCACGAGTGACGTCGTACACGTCCGCCGACATCATCATCGGGGGAACCATCACCACGGGAGCGCCGTTCTCGGCAGCGTCGGATTCCGGGTAGTAGTGCCGCAGCCTGTACATGCCGGTCCGCTCGACGACCTGGAACGGGGAGGGTGTCGCCCCCGTTTCCAGGCCGCCGTGACGGATCACCTCGAGGCCGTTCTGCGCGGTCGCCACCACACGTCGCAGGGGCCCCATCACCGATCCACCGCCCAGTGCCACGAACCTCTTCCCATCCGCCGAGTTCTGCGTGTGTCGACCCTGTCAGGAATGACAGCCTGCCACATTACGTCGACCCGATGGCGGCGTTCGCCGAGCACGTCGGTCAGCCGCGCACCCAGTCCCGCAGCGCGCGGGTGGCGGTACGGACACCGTCGAGCTGTTCACCGACCCGGACGCCTGCGGTGCCGCCGCGGGCGTTGCGCGAGGCGATCGAGCCCTCCACGGTGAGGACCTCACGTACCTGCGGGGTCAGTGCGGCGTCGACCGCGGCCAGTTCGTCGTCGGTCAGGTCCTCGAGTCCGACGCCCCGTGCCTCCGCCGCGCGCACGCAGGCGCCGGCCGCCTCGTGCGCGACCCGGAACGGCACTCCCTGGCGCACCATCCACTCGGCGATGTCGGTGGCGAGAGTGAACCCGGCCGGTGCCAGCTCGGCCATGCGATCGGTGTGGAAGGTCAGGGTGGACACGAGGCCGGTGATCGCCGGCAGCAGGAGCTCGAGCTGCGCGACCGAGTCGAACACCGGCTCCTTGTCTTCCTGCAGGTCCCGGTTGTACGCCAGCGGCTGGGCCTTGAGGGTGGCGAGCAGGCCGGTGAGGTTGCCGATGAGGCGGCCTGCTTTGCCCCGGGTCAGCTCCGAGACGTCCGGATTCTTCTTCTGCGGCATGATCGACGAGCCGGTGGACCATTCGTCGGCGAGGGTGATGTAGCCGAACTCCGGCGTGCTCCACAGGATGACCTCCTCCGCCATGCGGGAAAGGTCGACCGCGATCATCGCGAACACGAACGCGGCCTCGGCGGCGAAATCCCGTGAGGAGGTGGCGTCGATCGAGTTCTCGGCGGCGGAGTCGAAGTTCAGCTCGGCCGCGATCGCGTCGGGGTCCAAGCCGAGAGAGGAGCCCGCAAGGGCTCCGGAACCGTACGGGGACACCGCGGCACGCGCATCGAAGTCCCGCAACCGCTGTACGTCGCGCAGAAGCGGATGGGCGTGGGCGAGCAGGTGGTGCGCGAGCAGTACCGGCTGTGCCGCCTGCAGGTGGGTCTTGCCCGGCATCACGGCGGTGGGATGGGCGGCGGCCTGGTCGGCGAGGGCGTCGACGACGGCGAGGACCCCGTCGGCGATGCGTCGCGCCGCGTCGCGCAGCCACATCCGGAACAGCGTGGCGACCTGGTCGTTGCGGGAGCGACCGGCGCGCAGCCGGCCGCCGACTTCGGGCCCGACCCGCTCGATGAGCCCGCGTTCGAGGGCGCCGTGGACGTCCTCGTCGGACTCGGCGGGGGTGAACGCACCGGAGGCGACGTCGGTGGCGAGCCGGTCGAGGCCGTCGAGCATGGCGGTGAGGTCGGCATCGCTGAGCAGGCCGGCCTTGTGCAGCACCCGCGCGTGTGCCTTGGAGGCACGGACGTCGTAGGGGGCGAGTGCCCAGTCGAAGTGGGTGGATTTGCTCAGCGCCGCCATGGCGGCGGCCGGTCCGGATGCGAACCGGCCGCCCCACAGGGCGCCTTCGTTGGTGCCGTGAGCGGTCATCGCTACAGGCCCAGATCCCGCTTCGCGGCGACCTTGGAGGACAGGCCGTGGATCTGCACGAAGCCCTTGGCGTTGGACTGGTCGAAGCTGTCGCCCTCGTCGTAGGTGGCGAGGTTGAAGTCGTAGAGCGACTCGGGGCTGCGACGTCCGTTGACGGTGATGTGGCCGCCGTGGAAGACCATGCGGATGTCGCCGGTGACGCGCTCCTGGGTGTTCTTGATGAACGCGTCGAGGGCGTGCTTCAGCGGCGAGAACCACAGGCCGTCGTAGACCAGCTCGCTCCAGCGCTCCTCCACGCGCCGCTTGTAGCGGCCGAGTTCGCGCTCGACGGTGACGTGCTCGAGTTCCTGGTGCGCGGTGATGAGGGCGATGGCGCCGGGGGCCTCGTAGATCTCGCGGCTCTTGATACCGACGAGGCGGTCCTCGACCATGTCGAGGCGGCCCACGCCCTGGGCACCGGCGCGCTTGTTGAGCTCCTGGATGGCCTCGAGGACGGTGACGTGCTTGCCGTCGATGGCGACGGGGCGGCCGGCCTCGAAGCTGACGATCAGCTCGTCGGGTGCCTGCCAGTGGGCGGTGGGGTCCTCGGTGTAGTCGTAGACGTCCTTGGTGGGGGCGTTCCACAGGTCCTCGAGGAAGCCGGTCTCGACGGCGCGGCCCCACACGTTCTGGTCGATGGAGAACGGCGAGCGCTTGGTGACATTGATCGGCAGGCCGTGTTCCTCGGCGAAGGCGATGGCCTTTTCGCGGGTCCAGGCGTAGTCGCGGACCGGGGCGATGACCTGGAGGTCGGGTGCGAGGGCGCCGAAGCCCACCTCGAAGCGGACCTGGTCGTTGCCCTTGCCGGTGCAGCCGTGGGAGACGACGGTGCCGCCGTGCTCACGCGCGGCCTGCACGATGTGCTTGACGATCAGCGGCCGGCTGATGGCCGAGACCAGGGGGTAGCGGTCCATGTAGAGCGCGTTGGCCTGGACGGTGGGCAGGCAGTACTCGTTGGCGAACTCGTCCTTGGCGTCGACGACGATCGATTCGACGGCGCCGCAGTCGAGGGCGCGCTGGCGCACGACCTCCATGTCCTCGCCGCCCTGGCCGAGATCGATGGCGACGGCGACGACCTCCTTGCCGGTCTCCTTGCCGATCCAGCTTATGGCGACGGAGGTGTCCAGCCCGCCCGAGTAGGCGAGTACGACGCGATCGGCCATTGTGTTTGTGCTCCTTCTTGATTGAACGTGTGTCTGTGGTGCTCGGTGCGCGATCGGATCAGGCCAGGGATTCGATCTTCGCGGCGAGGTCGGCTCCGGTGAGGGGCTCACGCGCGATCACCGCGATGGTGTCGTCGCCGGCGATGGTGCCGACCACTTCGGGTAATGATGCCCGATCGAGTGCGCTGGCCAGATAGTGCGCTGCTCCGGGTGGGGTGCGGAGCACCGCGATGTTGCCGCTCGAGTCGGTGGAGACCAGCAGTTCGCCGAGGAGGCGGGAGAGCCGGTCGGTGCCTCCGGACACGCCCCGGACGGGGCTCCCGTCCTCGGGGACGACGTACACCCCGGGCCCGCCGTCGGCTCCGCGGAGTTTGACCGCACCGAGTTCCTCGAGGTCGCGGGAGAGGGTGGCGTTGGACACCTCGATGCCTTCGGCGGCGAGCAGCGCGGCGAGTTCCGGCTGGCTGCGGATCGCGCGGGTGGCGACGAGTGCGGTGATCCGGGCCTGCCGGGCCGCGCGGGTCGGGGCCGCGGCGGCGCCGGCCGGTCCGGCGCCGCTCGACGGTTCGGCCACGCTGCTCACGGTTACCGTTCGCGCTGCTCGAGCAGCCATACGAGCAGTGCCTTCTGGGCGTGGAGGCGGTTCTCGGCCTCGTCCCACACCACCGACTGCGGTCCGTCGAGAACCTCGTCGGTGACCTCGTCACCGCGGTGGGCGGGCAGGCAGTGCAGCACGACGGCCTTCGGGTCGGCGAGTGCGAGCAGCTCGGCGTTGACCTGGTACGGGCGGAAGGGACCGACGCGGTCGAGTCCGTCGTTCTCCTGGCCCATGGACGTCCAGGTGTCGGTGACGAGGGCGTCGGCGCCGGTGGCGGCGGCGCGCGCGTCCTCGGTGAGGGTGATCTGCGCGCCGGTTTCGGCGGCGCGGGCGCGGGCTGCGGCCACGACGGCGGGATCCGGGGCGAAACCGGCGGGGGCGGCGATCGTGACGTCGATGCCGGCGGTGACGCCGCCGAGCATGAGCGAGTGCGCCATGTTGTTGGCGCCGTCGCCGAGGTAGGTCAGTTTCAGTCCCTGCAGCTCCCCCTTGTGTTCGCGCAAGGTGAGCAGGTCCGCGAGGACCTGGCAGGGGTGGTACTCGTCGGACAGGGCGTTGACGAGGGGCACGGTGGCGCCTTCGGCCATCGCCTGGAGTCGGTCCTGGCCGAAGGTGCGCCAGACGACGGCGTCGACGTAGCGGGACAGGACGCGGCCGGTGTCCTGCAGGGTTTCTTCCCGTCCGAGCTGGGTGGTGCGGCCGTCGACGACGACGGCGTGGCCGCCGAGCTGGGCGATGCCCATCTCGAAGGAGAATCGGGTGCGGGTCGAGTTCTTCTCGAAGATGACGCCGACGCCGCGCGGGCCCTCGAGGGGACGGGCCGAGAACGGCGCCTTCTTCAGGGCTGCGGCGAGGTCGAGGACCTCGCGCTGTTGCGCGGGCGTGAGGTCGTCGTCCTTCAGGAAGTGCTTCACCATGGGTCTAGTTTCCTTCCTGCCGGGCGGCGTCGAGCACGCAGGGCAGTGTCGCGACGAATCCGTCGGCCTGTTCCTGGGTGAGGATCAGCGGTGGGGCGAGGCGGACGACGTCGGGTGCGGCGGCGTTGACGAGATAGCCGGCGTCCCGGGCGGCCGCTTCGACGGCGGGGGCCCGGGTGTCGGTGAGGACGATGCCGAGCAGCAGGCCGGCGCCTCGGACGTGGTCGACGAGGGGGTGGCCGAGTGCCTCGATGCCGGTGGCGATGGATTTGCCGACGGCGTCGACGTGGGCCAGCAGGTCCTGCTCGTCGATGGTGCGCAAGACGGCGAGCGCGGCGGCGGCACACACCGGATTGCCGCCGAAAGTGGTGCCGTGCTTGCCGGGCTGGAAGAACTCGGCGGCCGGACCGGTGGCGAGGACGGCACCGATGGGCAGGCCACCGCCGAGGCCCTTGGCGAGGGTCATGACGTCGGGCACGATACCGGCGGCCTGGTGGGCGAAGAACGTCCCGGTGCGTGCGATGCCGGTCTGCACCTCGTCGAGGACGAGCAGCGCCCCGCGTTCGGCGGTGATGCGGCGGGCCTGGACGAGGTAGTCCTCGGGAGGCACGACCACACCGGACTCGCCCATGATGGGCTCGAGGAACACGGCGGCGGTGTTCTCGTCGACGGCGGCATCGAGAGCATCGGCGTCGCCGTAGGGGACGAACTCGACGCCGGGGGGCATAGGTTCGAACGGGGCGCGCTTGTCGGGCTGGCCCGTGAGGGCCAACGCACCCATGGTGCGGCCGTGGAAGGCCTTCTCTGCCGCGATGATCTTGGGCCGTCCGGTGAGCCGGGCGAGTTTGAACGCCGCCTCGTTGGCTTCGGTGCCGGAATTGCAGAAGAACGCCCGGCCGGGGTGCCCGAAGTGCGCGAGGAGGCGTTCGGCGAGTTCGACGACGGGTCCGCTGGCGTAGAGGTTGGACACGTGACCGAGGGTGTCGAGTTGTGCGGTGACGGCGTCGCGGATGGCGGGATGGCGGTGGCCGAGGGCGTTGACGGCGATGCCGCCGAGCAGGTCGAGGTACTGCTTGCCGTCGGCGTCGGTGACCACGGCACCGTCGCCGGCGACCAGGGCGATCTTGGGGACGCCGTAGTTGTTCATCAGCGACCCGGCCCAGCGCTGCTGGAGTTCGGACGTGCCGGTCATGGGGTGCCTTCCTGGGTGGGAGCGACCGCGGGGTGGGGGGTGACCATCGTGCCGATGCCTTCCTCGGTGAGGAGTTCGAGCAGCACCGAGTGCGGCTGTCGTCCGTCGATGACGTGGGCCGTCGGCACGCCGCCGCGGACCGCGCGCAGGCAGGCTTCCATCTTCGGGACCATCCCCGCGTCGAGGGACGGCAGTAGTTCGGCCAGCGCGTCGGCATCGATGGCGCTGGTGAGGGAACTGCGGTCGGGCCAGTCCGTGTAGAGGCCTTCGACGTCGGTGAGGACGACGAGTTTCTCCGCTCCGAGCACCTCGGCGAGCGCGGCGGCCGCGGTGTCGGCGTTGATGTTGTGGACGACGCCGTCGGCGTCGGGGGCGATGGTGGAGACGACGGGGATGCGGCCGGCGGCGATGAGGTCGTGGACGGCGGCGGGGTCGACGGCGGTGACATCGCCGACGAGACCGATGTCGGTGTCCAGGCCGTCGACGACGACCGTTCGGCGCGTGGCGGTGAACAGGTGGGCGTCTTCGCCGGAGATGCCGACGGCATACGGGCCGTGGGCGTTGATCAAGCCGACGAGTTCGCGGCCGACCTGCCCGAACAGCACCATGCGGACGACGTCCATCACCTCGGGGGTGGTGACGCGGAAACCACCGCGGAACTCCCCGGTCATGCCCAGTCGCTTCAGCATGGCGTTGATCTGTGGTCCGCCGCCGTGGACGACGACGGGGTGGACGCCGACGGTGCGCAGGAACGCCATGTCGGCGGCGAAGGCGCGCTTGAGCCGGTCGTCGATCATGGCGTTGCCGCCGTACTTGACCACGACGATCCTGCCGCGGAATTTCTGCAGCCACGGCAGGGCCTCGGCGAGGACGTAGGCCTTCTGGTGGGCGGTGAGCTGCGCGATGGGGTCGGTGCTCGCCTCGGTTCCGGTCATGACGAGTAGGCCGAGTTCTCTTCGACGTATCCGTGGGAGAGGTCGGTGGTGCGGATGGTCACCTCGACGTCGCCGACGCCGAGGTCGATGTCGAGGGCGATGTCGGGGCCGGACAGGTCGACCTCTCGGGCGCCGGGAGCGCCCACGCCGTCGATGCACACCGGGGATCCATTGAACGTGACGGAGATGCGCTCGGGGTCGAGCGCGATGGGAGCGATGCCGATGGCGGCGAGGACACGTCCCCAGTTGGGGTCGGAACCGAACAGGGCGGTCTTGACGAGGTTGTCGCGCGCAACGGTCCGCGCACCGACGAGGGCGTCCTGTTCGGTGGCGGCGCCGCGGACGGTGACGGTGACCCGCTTGGTGACGCCCTCGGCGTCGGCCGCCATCTGTGCGGCGAGGTCGTCGCACACTGCGAGGACGGCGGCGTCGAGCTGATCCTGGGTGGGGGTGATGCCACTGGCCCCGGACGCGAGCAGCAGCACGGTGTCGTTGGTGGAGGTCGACCCGTCGACGTCGAGACGGTCGAACGTGAGCCGGGTGGCGGCGCGCAGGGCGCGGTCGAGCTGCTCGGCGGTGGCGACCGCGTCGGTGGTGACCACGCACAGCATGGTGGCCAGGGCGGGGGCGAGCATGCCTGCGCCCTTGGCCATGCCGCCGACGTTCCACTTGTCGGCGTGGTGCAGGGCGGCCTGTTTGGGGACGGTGTCGGTGGTCATGATGGCGTACGCGGCGTCGGTGCCGCCGGAGATCCCGCCGGCGAGTTCGTGGACGATCTCCGCGACGCCGGCGAGGACCTTGTCCATGGGCAGTCGGTCGCCGATGAGGCCGGTCGAGCACACCGCGACCTCGCCGGCACCGGTTTCGGTGCCCCAGTTGCTGAGGGTTTCGGCGACCTTCTCCGCGGTGGCGTGGGTGTCCTGGAAGCCGCCGGGTCCGGTGCAGGCGTTGGCGCCGCCGGAGTTGAGGATCACCGCGCGCAGCGCGCCGGACGTCAGGACCTGCTGCGACCACAGCACGGGCGCGGCCTTGATCTTGTTGGTGGTGAAGACGCCGGCTGCTGTCAGCTCCGGCCCCTCGTTGAAGACGAGCGCGAGGTCCGGGTTGCCGGAGGCTTTGATGCCGGCGGGGATGCCGGCGGCGCGGAACCCGGCCGGCGAGGTGACGCCCTGGGTGCGGATCAGGCGGCCGCCGGCGATCTCGACCGCGTCGGCGTAGACGTTGTCGTCGGTGGACTGTCTGTCGATGCTCACGGGGCGACTCCCACGGTGGACAGGCCGGCGGTCTCGGGGAGGCCGAGCGCCAGGTTCATGGATTGCACCGCCGCGCCGGCGGTGCCTTTGGTCAGGTTGTCGAGTGCGGCGACGACGACGAGGACGCCGGCGTCGGAGTCGACGGTGACGGCGAGGTGCACGGCGTTGGAGCCGAGTACCGCGCCGGTGCTGGGCAGCGTCCCTTCGGGCAGTACGTGCACGAACGGCTCGTCGGCGTAGGCCTTCTCGTACACGGCCCGGGCCTCGTCGGCGGTGGCGGTGGTGGGGGCGGTGCAGGTGGCGAGGATGCCGCGCGGCATCGGCGCCAGCACGGGGGTGAAGGAGACGGATACGGCGGCGTCGGTCAGGGTGGCGAGGTTCTGCTTGATTTCGGGGGTGTGCCGGTGTGCTCCCCCGACGGCGTAGGCCCGCACGGAGCCCATGACCTCGGAGCCGAGGAGGTCGGCTCGGAGGGACTTGCCGGCGCCGGAGGTGCCGGATACGGCGACGACGTGGACTGCCGGCTCGACGATGCCGGCCGCGACGGCGGGGGCGAGGGCGAGGGTGGCCGATGTGGGGTAGCAGCCGGGGACCGCGATCCGGGTGGCTCCGATCAGGTGCTCGCG
Organism: Rhodococcus sp. NS-SX18; assembly: GCF_057367935.1. Taxonomy (NCBI): domain Bacteria; kingdom Bacillati; phylum Actinomycetota; class Actinomycetes; order Mycobacteriales; family Nocardiaceae; genus Rhodococcus; species Rhodococcus sp. NS-SX18. The sequence continues at coordinate 2,839,884 of NZ_CM170633.1, forward strand.
CTTGCCGGGGAGTTCGGGCATTCCGTACGGCCAGGTTCCGGCGTGATCTCCGCCGTACCAGCGCTGCCAGTCGGCGGACTCGGACAGGCGGAAGTCGGCGCCGCAGTCGATGACGACGGTGGTGTCGGGCAGCTGCTCGGCGATGACGGCGGAGTGGCCGTGTGGCAGACCGAGGAACACGACGTCGTGGCCGCTCAGGGTGTCGAAGTCGGTGGCGCCGAGGACGCGGTCGGCCAGCGGGAGCAGGTGGGGGTGGAATTCGCGGAGTCTCGCGCCGGCGTTGCCACCGGCGGTGAGTGCGCCGACGACGAGGCGGCCGTCCTGGTAGGCGGGATGACCGAGGAGCAGACGCAGGATCTCGCCGCCCGCATACCCGCTCGCCCCTGCGACGGCGACCCGAATCGGTGACTGTGCGGTCGCCGTGAATTCCGGTGAGTTACCCATGCGATTGATTATGCACCATCATGCAACTTCATTCACACGGGCGGGTGCGGGCGCGCCCGTTCACTCCTGGGCCAGCGAGCGGCGGATCTCGCGCAGTCTGTCGGCGGCGGCCTGTCGGCGCTCGTCGAACTGCTCCTCGAGCGTGCGCCCCGCCACACTCTCGCGGGCGAGTTCCTCCGCACCGACCGCGGTGCCCGCGCGTCGCTCGATCTTCTCCCGCACCGAGTCGAACGTGGGCACTCCGGCCGAGGTGTAACCGGAGTCCTCCCCCTCTGCGGGTGTCACGTCCGGCCCGACCGGGGACGCGGGAACGTCCGGCACCGACGGGGAACCGGGTTCCGCCGGGGTCACGTCCGGCACCGACGGCGAACCGGGTTCCGCCGGGGTCACGTCCGGCACCGGTGCGGCCGGGGCGTCGGGAGCGGGGGAGGACGGATCGATAGTCATGCTCCCAGGCTACGTCCGCCGCGGTGGCTCAGTGCCGCAGTTCGGCGCCGACCGCCGCGCCGGCCGCGGCGACAGCGGAGTCCCGGGCCGCGCTGGCCTCGTCCTCCGTGAGGGTGCGGTCCAGCGCGCGGAAGCGCAACGCGAAGGCGAGCGACTTACGCCCCTCCCCCACCTGTGTGCCTTCGAACACGTCGAACAGGCGGATGTCCTCGAGCAGTTCGCCGCCACCCGCGCGCAGAGCCTCCTCGACGTCGGCGGCCGGGATCTCCTCGGCCACGACGACGGCGACGTCCTGCAGGACGGCCGGGAACGGGGAGATCTTCGGCGCCGGCAACGACTCCACGATCGGCAGCGCGTCGAGGTCGAGCTCGAAGGCGCACGTGCGGGCGGGCAGCCCCGCGCGCTCGAGCACCGCGGGATGCAGCTCACCGGCGTGACCGACAACGACACCGTCGACCAGCAGTTCGGCGCAGCGGCCCGGATGCCACGGCAGGTACTGCGCGGCGCGGCGCTGCAGCCGGACGCCGGCGGCGGCCGCGACGGTCTCTGCCGCGGCGAACGCGTCGGTCGCATCCGCGGGCCGGCCCGGTCCCCACGGCCCGGCGGGTTCCCGCAGGCCGCACAGCACCGCCCCGACGTGGACGGGCTGCGCAGGCAGCGAACCCTCGAGCAGCGCGATCTCCTCGTCCGTGGGGCGCCGGTCCACCGGCAGGGGCGGCACCGGCCGGGTACCGGGGCCGGGCAGGACGACCTGCGCGATCGCATAGAGCGCCAGGTCGCGCTGACCTCGGGAGACGTTGCGGGCGAGCACCTCGAGCAGGCCGGGCAGCAGCGTCGTCGCCAGCTCCGGACGATCGGCCTCGAGTGGGTTGAGGACCGTCGTGGTGGTGCGGCGGGGGTCGTCGGCGTCGAGACCCCACGAGTCGAACACGTGAGCCGGCAGGAAGACCGGGGCGAGCACCTCGACGTGACCGTCGGCGGCCAGGGCGCGGCCCACGGCGCGGCGTCGTTTCTGACTCGGGGTCAGTCCGCGGCCCGCCGGGGCGGCCGGGAGCACGGACGGGATCTGCTCCAGCCCCTCGAGCCGCAACACCTCCTCCACCAGGTCGGCGGGCTGACGCAGGTCGGGGCGCCAGGTCGGCGGTGTCACCACGAGCTGGCCGTGTCCGTCCGGGCCGACACCGACTTCGACGCCGCATCCGATCTGGGTGAGCCGGCGCGCGGCGGTGCCGGTCGGGTAGGCGACCCCGGCGATGCGGTCGGGCAGATCGATGTCCATGCGGATCGAGACCGGCTCGACGGGCACGGACAGGTCGGTCAGGACCGGCTCGACGCGGCCACCGGCGATCTCCACGAGCAGCGCCGCGGCGCGGTCCAGGGCCGGCAGCGCCACCTCGGGGTCGACGTTGCGTTCGAAACGCTTGCCCGCCTCGCTCACCAGTTTGTGGCGCCGGGCGCTGCGGAACACGGCGAGCGGGTCCCAGGTGGCAGCCTCGAGCAGGACCTCGGTGGTGGTGCCGCTCACCTCGGTCGCGGCGCCACCCATGATCCCGGCGAGGGAGACCACCCCGGAGTCGTCGGTGATGACGACGTCCTCGGGGTCGAGGGTGCGTTCGATGCCGTCGAGGGTGGTCAGCTTCTCCCCCGCCTGCGCACGCCGGACGACGAGCTCACCGCGGAGGGTGGCGGCGTCGAAGGCGTGCAGCGGCTGCCCGAGTTCGAGCAGCACGTAGTTGGTCACGTCGACGGCCGGGGAGATCGGGCGGATGCCGGACAGCAGCAGCCGCCGCTGCAGCCACCACGGCGACACGGCGCCGGGGTCGATGCCGCTGACCTTGCGGGCGGCGAAGCGGGTGGCTCCGGTCTCGCGTTCGAGCCGGATCGGGTAGGCCGGGCCTTCGGCGGGGTGGGGTGCGACGTGCGCGGGGTCGGCGAACTCGAGGTCGAAGCCGCACGCGAGTTCGCGGGTCAGTCCGCGCAACGAGAAGCAGTAGCCGCGGTCGGGAGTGATGTTCAGCTCGATGACGGTGTCGCCGAGGCCGAGCAGGTCGTTGGCGTCGGTGCCCGGCTCGGCGGTGCCTTCCTCGAGCACGAGGATGCCCGAGTGGTCCTTGCCGACACCGAGCTCGGCGACCGAGCAGATCATCCCGTCGGAGACCCGGCCGTAGGTCTTGCGGGAGGCGATCGCGAAGCCGCCGGGGAGCACCGCGCCGGGCAGTGCGACGACCACCAGGTCGCCCTCGGTGAAGTTGCGGGCGCCGCATACGATGCCGCGCGGGGCGTCCTCCCCCACGTCGACCTGGCAGAAGCGGATGGGCTTCTTGAATTCGGTGAGCTCGGTGATCTCGAGGACGCGGCCGACGACGAGGGGGCCGTCGATGCGTGCGAGGGTGTCGACTTCCTCCACCTCGAGTCCGACCCGGACGAATCCCGCGTCGAGTTCCTCGGCAGTGACGTTCCACTCGGGGGTGGCGCGCTGCAGGATCTCGGTCAGCCAGGACTGCGCTACTCGCACTTTTCGCTCAGCTCTTTCGGTCGGTTCGGTTGTCGGATCTCGGGTCGGGGCGGTGTCAGCCCTGCACCCCGAAGGGGAGGGTGAAGCGGATGTCGCCCTCGACGATGTCGCGCATGTCGGAGATGCCGTTGCGGAACTGCAGGGTGCGCTCGAGGCCCATGCCGAACGCGAAACCGGTGTACTCGTCCGGGTCGATGCCGCTCGCGCGCAGCACGTTGGGGTTGACCATGCCGCAGCCGCCCCACTCGACCCAGCCGGCGCCGCCCTTCTTCTTGGGGAACCACACGTCCACCTCGGCGGACGGCTCGGTGAACGGGAAGTAGTTCGGGCGCATCCGGGTGCGGGTCTCGGGCCCGAACAGGGCTCGGGCGAATGCGTCCAGGGTGCCGCGCAGGTGGGCCATGGTCAGGCCCTTGTCCACGGCGAGGCCTTCGATCTGGGAGAACACCGGGGTGTGCGTGGCGTCGAGCTCGTCGGTGCGGAAGGTGCGGCCGGGGCACACCACGTAGATGGGGATGTCCCGGTGCAGCATGGTGCGCACCTGCACCGGCGAGGTGTGGGTGCGCAGCACCTGCCGTGAGCCCTCCGGCGCGATGTGGAAGGTGTCCTGCATCGTGCGGGCGGGATGGTCGGGCAGGAAGTTCAGCGCGTCGAAGTTGAAGTGTTCGGTTTCGACCTCGGGACCCTCGGCGATCTCCCAGCCCATGCCGACGAACACGTCGGCGATCTGGTCGGAGATGATCGTGATGGGATGCCGTGCGCCGGCGGGGCGTCGGCCGGCGGGCAGGGTGACGTCGATGGCCTCGGCGACGAGGACCGCGGCGTCGCGTTCGGCGAGGAGCACGGCGCGGCGCTCGTCGTACGCCGCGGTGACAGCACCACGGGCGGCATTGACCCGCTTGCCGGCGTCGGCGCGCTGGTTGCCGGGCAGGCTACCCAGGGCGCGTTTGGCGAGGGAGACGGGCGCCTTGTCGCCGAGGTGGTCGATCTTGGCCTGGGCGAGCGCGTCGAGGTCGGTGGCGGCGGCGAACGCCTTCAGTGCGGCCTGGGTGGACGCGGCGAGCGACTCCTCGCTCAGGGCGCTCGGATCGACTGCCGGCGGGGTGCCGCCCTCGTTCTTGGCCACGACCGGTGCATCTCCTTCTTCGGGCGAACAATGGGTGTGGTGCCACGTTCGGCGTCGAGCGGATCGCGCCAGCGCAGCACCCGAATCCTAGGCGATGGCCGGGTCCCGCTAGGGCACGGCCCTGTCGGCGCGATGCTGCACGCGTGCGCTCGCGTACAGGCAGATCGAGGCGGCGGTGGCGAGGTTCAACGATTCGGCGCGGCCACGGATGGGAATGCGCACCCGATGGTCCGCCCGTGCCGCGACCGCCGGGTCGAGGCCGTGCGCCTCGTTGCCGAACAGCCAGGCGGTGGGGGCGGCGAGCAACTCGTCGGCGTCGTCGAGGTCGACCTCGCCGTCGGCAGCGGTGGCGAGCACCTGCAGTCCGGCGGCGGCGAGCGCGTCGAGGACCGTGCCGGTGTCGCGTTCCCGGGCGAGCGGGAGGTGGAACACACTGCCCGCGGAGGCCCGGACGCATTTGCCGTTGTGGGGGTCGACGCTGTCGCCGGCCAGGACCACGGCGTCGGCGCCGACCGCGTCGGCCACGCGGATGACGGTGCCGGCATTGCCGGGCTCGGCGATCCCGACGGGCACGGCCAGCAGCCGGGGCGGCGGTGTCAGGGCCCGCGCGAGTGGTACGTCGAGCAGATCGCACACGGCGACGAGGCCCGGCGGGGTGACGGTGTCCGAGAGCCGGGCGGCGGCACGCTCGGTGACGGTGGAGACCCGCACGCCCCGGTGGTGGGCGGCGTCGAGCAGGTCGGGGTAGCGGGCGGCGGCGGCTTCGGTGACGAACACCTCGTACACGACGGCCGTGGCGAGAGCCTCGCCGACGGAGTTCTCGCCCTCGGCGAGGAAGCGGCCGGCCTTGCGGCGGTCGGCGGTGCGCAGCAGTTTGACAGCAGAAACGACCCGTGGGGTGCGCTCGGTGAGCGGGTCCACGGGTCGTTCCTGTGCCGGTGTGGCGTTCAGCGTCGTCTCGGCGCTGCGCTCAGGCGGCGTCGGCCGGCGCGTTGACGTCGGCGGGCAGCGCGGCCTTGGCCACGGCGACCAGGCCGGCGAACGCCTCGGCGTCGGAGACGGCGAGCTCGGCGAGGATCTTGCGGTCCACCTCGACACCCGCGGCCTTCAGGCCCTGGATGAAGCGGTTGTAGGTGATGTCGTTGGCGCGAGCAGCGGCGTTGATACGGCTGATCCACAGCTTGCGGAAGTCACCCTTGCGCGCGCGACGGTCGCGGTAGGCGTAGGTCAGCGAGTGGAGCTGCTGCTCCTTGGCCTTGCGGTACAGACGCGAGCGCTGCCCGCGGTAGCCCTTGGAAGCCTCGAGGATCGAACGGCGCTTCTTCTGGGCGTTGACGGCCCTCTTCACGCGTGCCACTGATATGTCCTGTCAATCTCGGGGGGCAGTAGATCGCCCCCGGGGGTCGGTCGGGGAAAGAAGCTCAGATGCCGAGCATGCGCTTGACGCGCGGGACGTCGACGTCGGCGACGGCGGCCTTGCCGTCGAGGCGACGCGTCACCCGGGAGGACTTGTGCTCGAGCAGGTGGCGGCGGCCGGCCTTCTGGCGCAGGATCTTTCCGCTGCCGGACACCTTGAATCGCTTCGCGGTGCCGCTATGGGTCTTCGACTTGGGCATGGAGTCCTCAGTTCGTCGGGGATTTACTCGTGTTCGTCCGGCACGCGCGCAGCGGCCGGCCGGGCGGTGGGCCCGGTCGACCGGCGGAGCTACGCGGTGCCGTCGCCTGCTGCGGGCTTGTCCGCGGCAGGAGCCGGCCTGGCGGCGGAGGCCTGAGCGGTCTCCTGCGCCTTGGCGCGGGTCTTGGCGCCCTTGTGCGGGGCCAGGACCATGGTCATGTTGCGACCGTCCTGCTTGGGGGCGGTCTCGATGAAGCCGAGATCGGCGACGTCGGCACCGAGGCGCTGCAGCAGCCGGAACCCGAGTTCGGGACGGGACTGCTCGCGGCCACGGAACATGATCGTCACCTTGACCTTCGACCCGGCCTCGAGGAACCGCACCACGTTGCGCTTCTTGGTCTCGTAGTCGTGGTCGTCGATCTTCGGTCGGAGCTTCTGCTCCTTGATGACGGTCAGCTGCTGGTTCTTGCGCGACTCGCGCGCCTTCTGGGCAGCCTCGTACTTGAACTTGCCGTAGTCCATGATCTTGCAGACCGGCGGACGGGCGTCAGGGGCCACCTCGACCAGATCGAGATCGGCTTCGTATGCCAGGCGGAGTGCATCTTCAACACGCACGATTCCGACCTGTTCCCCGCCGGGTCCGACGAGCCGGACCTCGGGAACTCGGATGCGTTCGTTGATGCGGGTCTCAGCGCTGATGGGGCCTCCTAGGTAGAGCGGTGCGGTCCGGGTGACCGCGCCGCAGCACATGGGGCCGACTTCCGACGAAAAACCCCGCCGGCGGCGCTCGCGCACCGGGCGGGGTCCGAATACCGACCGGCCCGACGGACCGCACGACACGACGGCCGTGCGTTCTCGTCCCCCGATCACTCGGGGCGCACACTCCCCGGAGATCCCGGAGAGCGGCGGACCGGACCACTGAGCGAAGATCATGACCAGGTCATGGGCCGCGCAGAGGTGGGAGTCGGACTCCACTTTGCTGCCCGCGCACAGTGCACGCGGACGGTCGTGTCCCAAATCCTAGCAAACTTCGAGCCCGCGATCGAATCGCCGGCTGCGGCCCGACCCGCTCTCGCGGCAGCGTGCGGCGGGTGGGATCGTGAAGTCATGACCGACACCCCCGATCCGACCGTGGCCGACGACGTCCGGCACCTGGGCGAGATCCCGGCCGTCGAGGTGATCAGCCGCGCCGCCGTGATGCTCATGAGTTCCGCCGCCGAGAAGCTCGGCCTGGCCGACGAGGATCCCGAGGCCGGCACCCACCGCGACCTGGACGAGGCGCGCCGCGTGATCACCGCCCTCGCCGGGCTGGTCACCGCGTCGGTGGAGTACCTGGGCCCGCACGCCGGCCCGCTGCGCGAGGGACTGCAGGCGCTGCAGCGGGCCTTCCGGGAGGCGTCGGCCTACCCGGACGAGCCGGGCAAGGGCCCGGGCGAGAAGTACACCGGCCCGGTCTTCTGACCGGGCCGGTCTCAGTGCAGCGGCACGCCGGGCTCCTCCCAGGCCCGCAGGCGCCGCAGCAGTGAGTCCTTCTTGCGCTGATGGTCGGCCATCCGGCACAGCACGTCGTCGAGGAACCGCACCGCGTGGTCGACGTACGGGCCCTTGTTGAGCATCACGCATTCGGCGCGGCCCGACGCTGCGGCGTCGGTGATCTCCGCACGCGAGGGACGGCCGGTGCGCGCGAGGGTGTCGAGGACCTGCGTCGCCCAGATCACCGGGACGTGCGCCGCCTCGCACACCCACAGGATTTCCTCCTGTACCTCGGCCAGCCGACCGTAACCGGCTTCGACGGCGAGGTCGCCGCGCGCGATCATCACCCCCACCCGGGGTGAGTGCAGGGCCGCGAACAGGATGGCCGGCAGGTTCTCGAAGCCCACCACCGTCTCCACCTTGAGGATCACCCCGAGCCGGGTGCCGCCGAGCTCGGCGAGCCGGTCCTGCAGGCGCGCGACGTCGGCGGCGCTGCGGACGAAGGACAGGCTGACGGCGTCCGCGTGCGTGACCACGAACGGCAACCGGCCCAGGTCCTCGTCGGTGAGCGCCGGCAGCCGCAACTCGGTGTCGGGCAGGTTGATGCCCTTGGCCGTGCCGAGCCGGGAGCCGCGCAGATCCGCGTCGGTGATGCGGATGCGCAGCCGTTCCGGGCCGGCCTCCTCGACGATCCCCCCGATCCGGCCGTCGTCGAAGAAGATCCGGTGCCCGATCCGGGTGTCGTCGAACACCTGGGGCAGGGTGCAGCCGATCCGGGGCGGACGGGCGTCGGGATCGGCCGGGGTGAGGTCCGGGTCCAGGATCAGCTCGTCGCCGACGTGCAGGGTGAGTCTGCGTTCGCGCGGGGAGAGGTCCGCAACGGCGGTGGCGTCGCCGCGCGCGGTCAGCCGGGTGCCGGGTACGAGGTAGGCGGTGTCGGTCAGTTCGGTGCGGACGTCCCCGGCGTCGGTGCCGGTGACGACCAGCGTGCGTCTGGAACCGCGGGTGTCGCGGAAGGTGATGCGGTCGCCGGGTCGGCGTCGGGCCAGCCACAGCTCGTCGGCGACGGGAACGACCACCTCGCCCGGGGCGGCCGCGGAGCCGCGGCGGGTGAGCCGCACCTGGACGGGCGCGACGGTGCGGCCGAGCGCGTCGCGTTCGGGTTTGGCGTGTACCACCGCGGGACCGGGGGCGACGGGGCCCGTGCGCAGCTTCGGCCCGGCGAGGTCCATGGTGACGGTGACGTGCCGGCCGTGGGCGCGTTCGGCGCGGCGCACGTGCTCGATCATGGCGGCCCACGCGTCGGGTTCGTCGTGAGCGCAGTTGATCCGGACGAGTTCGGCGCCGGCCCCGACGACCCGGTCGACGAGGTCGGCGTCGGTGGCTGCCTCGCTCGGCAGCGTCACCATGATGCGGGTCCGGCGGCCACCGCGGACGGGACCGAGCAGGGCGGCGGCGTTGCGTTCGAGCAGGCGTTCGCCGGTGACGAAGTCCACCGGGCCGGGCCGGGTGTCGACCTCGGGCAGGTCCGCGAGGCCGGCCACGGCTCGGCGCACCGCGTCGACGGAGGCCAGGACGTGGGCTTCGGCGCGTCCCAGGGATGACAATCCCCACGCGGCGAGGTCGGATTGCAGCTCGCGGATGTCGCGGTGCCGCAGAGCGACGTAGTGCGCCAGGTTCTCCGCGCCGGCCCGGTGAGCGGGGTGTGCCTGCGCCCAGCGTTCGTCGGCGCCGGCCGCGGTGACGAGGCCGTCCCGCAGCTCGTCGAGCGCGGCGGCGAGGGCCGCGAGGTCGCCGTGCGCACCGGTCATGCGCCCACCGTAGGGGCACGGCGTTGCGCGGGGTTTGCGCCCGGTTGAACATTGTCGTTCCTGTCGGCGACCGTGTCGTTGACCGGCACCGTCGCCGGGATGACCGAGGATGGCCGCCATGGGCACACACCTGGTCCTCGTTCCCGGCTTCTGGCTCGGCGCGTGGGCGTGGGAGGCCGTCGCCGAGGAACTGCGGGCGCGGGGGCACCGGGTCGACGCCCTGACACTGCCCGGTCTCGAGTCCGTCCGGACCGACCGCTCCGGCATCACGCTCGACGACCATGTCGGTGCCGTCGTGGATGCGGTGGCGGGCGGTGCGGTCGTCGTCGCGCACAGCGGGGCCGGCCCGGTCGCGTACGCGGCGTCGGACCGGGTCCCGGCGGATGTGGCCCGCCTGGTGTACGTCGACACCGGACCGTTGCCGGATGCCGCTGCGCTGCGGCCGGATCTCGATACCGCCGTGACGGAGATCCCGCTGCCGCCGTGGGCGGAACTCGAGGCGGCCGGCAACAGCCTGCACGGACTCGACGACGCCGCGCTGCACCGGTTCCGGGAGCGGGCTGTGCCGCATCCGGCCGGTCCGGCGCGGACCCCCCTCGCCCTGCGCACCGACGCGCGCCTGGCGGTCCCGACGACCGTCGTGTGCACGAGTTTCCCGTCCGGTGCGATCCGGCAGATGGCGCGGGCGGAGCATCCCGTGGCCAGTGAACTCGGTCGACTCACCGACGTGCAGTACATGGATCTGCCGACCGGGCACTGGCCGATGTGGTCGCGTCCCGCCGAACTCGCGGAGGTGCTCGACGCGGCAGCGCGCCGTTGAGGGTGGTGTCACCCACCCGAGGCGAACAGTTCCCGGACGAACGCCGTCGCGTCGGTCAGCGAGGCCCGCATCGTCTCGAGGTGACCGGTCGGGTAGGGGCGGAACACGAACCGCGTACCGGTCGCGGTCAGGTCGGCGACGAGCTTGACGGTGAACGGCGCCGGGGTGACGGTGTCCGTCAGGCCCTGGCCGAGGAACAGCGGCCGATCGTAGCCGCGGGTGGGGATCTCGAGCATGTCGCGGGCAGCGCGGGCCAGGGCCGGGTCGTCGGTGCGCCGCGCCAACAGCTCGCCGATCGACAGATCCGGGAACTCGGCCGCTGCTTCCCGGTAGCACAGGTTCTCGAGCCGGGCGAGAACGTCGCGGCCCCGCGGGCTGAGGAAACGGTCGACCTCGACGTCGGGATAGGTCGCGCGCATCCCGGCCAGCAGGTAGGCGATGAAGACGGCGGTGCCGGTGAGCGGCAGCGGTGGAAAGGCGGGGTCGCCGAACGGCACGAGGTGCTCGATGTTGGACGGCACGCCCAGCGCGACGGCGCCGCGATAGTCGAGTTCGGGTGCGTACCGGGTCGCGAGGGAGGCCGCGACCATGACGGCCTGGCCGCCCTGCGACTGGCCGAGTGCGGCCCAACGCGGCCCGAGGGACGGTTCCACCGTCCGGGCGGCGCGCACCATGTCGATCAGGGCGTGCGCCTCCGACGGCCCGTCGAGGTAGGCGTGCACGCCGGGGGTGCCGAGGCCGACGTAGTCGGTGGCGACGATCGCGTATCCCTGGGAGAGCCAGTGCGCCAGGTATCCGTTGTCGATGCGGCCGTCGACCGTGGGGGCGCACCGGTCCGCGATCCCGACGGCGCCGTGCCCCCACGAGAGCACCGGCCAGCCACCGGCGGGCGCGGCACCCGGCGGCACGAACATCGCGCCGGTGCTCAGGGCCGGCACCCCGCGGGGACCGGTGGTGCGGTAGGTGACCACCGAGCCGGCGGCCGCGCCCGGCAGCCACCACTGCCGCGGCAGGGCCTCGACCCGGACGACGCTGCCCGGTGGGCCGGTCTCGCGGCTCGAAGGCTGTGCCGCCGCGACCCCGGCCGTGAGCAGCATGCTCGCCACGAGGACCGCGACGATCCCGCGGACACGGTCCTGGGCGAATGTCCGGGCCATCGGTCCCCCCTTGCGGTCCACGACGCGTCGGCGCCGTCAGGGTCAGCTCGCGGCTGCCACCTTCCGTGGTGCGCGCTTGCGCGCCGGCTTGCGGGCGGGCGCCGGCTCCGGCGCGACGGACTCGGCGAGCGCCTCGCTCAGGAACCTGCCGGTGTAGCTGCCCTCGACCGCCGCGACGTCCTCGGGCGTGCCCTGCGCGACGACGGTGCCACCGCCCGAGCCGCCCTCGGGGCCCATGTCGATGATCCAGTCCGCGGTCTTGATCACGTCGAGGTTGTGCTCGATCACGATCACGGTGTTGCCCTTGTCGACGAGCCCGTTGATCACTCCGAGCAGCTTGCGGATGTCTTCGAAGTGCAGTCCGGTGGTCGGCTCGTCGAGCACGTACACGGTGCGGCCCGTCGACCGCTTCTGCAGTTCCGCGGCGAGCTTGACGCGCTGGGCTTCGCCGCCGGACAGCGTCGGGGCGGGCTGCCCCAGGCGCACGTATCCGAGGCCGACGTCGACGAGGGTGCGCAGGTAGCGGTGGATCGAGGTGACCGGCTCGAAGAACTCGGCGGCCTCCTCGATCGGCATGTCCAGCACCTCGGAGATGGTCTTGCCCTTGTAGTGCACCTCGAGGGTCTCGCGGTTGTAACGGGCCCCGTGGCACACCTCGCACGGCACGTACACGTCGGGCAGGAAGTTCATCTCGATCTTGAGCGTGCCGTCGCCCGAGCACGCCTCGCACCGGCCGCCCTTGACGTTGAACGAGAACCGGCCCGGCTGGTAGCCGCGCACCTTGGCCTCGGTGGTCGCGGCGAACAGGGTGCGGATCTTGTCGAACACACCGGTGTAGGTGGCCGGATTCGACCGCGGCGTACGCCCGATCGGCGACTGGTCGACCTGGACGAGCTTGTCGAGCTGGTCGAGGCCGTTGACGCGGGTGTGCCGGCCGGGCACCTGCCGCGCGCCGTTGAGCTTGTTGGCCATGACCGTCGCGAGGATGTCGTTGACCAGGGTCGACTTGCCGGAGCCGGAGACGCCCGTGATCGCGGTGAGCACGCCGAGCGGGAAGGCCACGTCGATGCCACGCAGGTTGTTCTCCCGCGCGCCGACGACGGTGACCTGACGTTTGCGGTCGACCGGCCGGCGCTGCTGCGGCACCTCGATCCGCTGTCGTCCGGACAGGTACGCGCCGGTGAGCGAGTCGGTACAGTCGAGCAGTTCCTTGTACGGGCCCGTGTGCACCACCCGACCGCCGTGTTCGCCGGCGTACGGCCCGATGTCGACGACCCAGTCCGAGGCACGGATAGTGTCCTCGTCGTGCTCGACGACGATCAGGGTGTTGCCGAGATCACGCAGCCGCGTGAGGGTTTCGATGAGGCGGCGGTTGTCGCGCTGGTGCAGGCCGATGGACGGCTCGTCCAGGACGTACAGGACACCGACCAGGCCCGAGCCGATCTGGGTGGCGAGCCGGATACGTTGCGCTTCCCCGCCGGACAGGGTGCCGGCCGCGCGGGAGAGAGTGAGGTACTCGAGTCCCACATCGAGCAGGAACCCGAGACGTGCCTGGATCTCCTTGAGCACCTGCCCGGCGATGGCCTCCTCCCGCGCCCCGAGGGTCAGCGCGTCGAGGAACTCGGCACATTCGGCGATGGACAGGTCGGAGACCTCGGCGATGGACTTGTGCCCGTGTTCGCCCGCGGCGACCGTCACCGCCAGGATCTCGGGACGCAGCCGCGCCCCCTCGCACGTCGGGCACGGGATCTCCCGCATGTACCCGTCGTACCGTTCCTTCATCTGCTCGGATTCGGTCTGTTCGAGCCGGCGGTGCAGGAACGGCATCACGCCCTCGAACTCGGCGTAGTACGACCGGGTCCGGCCGTAGCGGTTCTTGTAGCGGACGTGCACCTGTTCCGGGCTGCCCTCGAGGATGGCCTTGCGGGCCTTGGCGGGCAGCTTGTTCCACGGGGTGGACATCTCGAAGCCCATGATGTCGGCCAGCCCGGACAGCAGCCGGGTGAAGTACTCGGAGGTCTGCCCCATCGACCACGGCGCGATCGCGCCGTCCTCGAGGCTGAGTTCCGGGTCCGGCACGACGAGTTCCGGGTCGACCTCCTTGCGGATGCCGAGGCCGGTGCACTCGGGGCAGGCACCGTACGGGGAGTTGAACGAGAACGAGCGGGGTTCGAGTTCGTCGATGGACAGCGGGTGCCCGTTCGGGCAGGCGAGTTTCTCGGAGAAGCGGCGTTCGCGGTCGGCGGCGTTCTCGTCCCGGTCGACGAAGTCGAGGACGACGATGCCTTCCGCCAGGCGTAGCGCGGTCTCGATCGAATCGGTGAGCCGCTGCTTGGCAGCGGCCTTGACCGCGAGCCGGTCGACGACCACCTCGATGTCGTGCTTCTCCTGCTTCTTGAGCTTCGGCGGATCGGTGAGCGGATGGACCACCCCGTCGACCCGCACGCGGGCGTAGCCCTGCACGGTCAGCTGTTCGAACAGGTCGACGAACTCGCCCTTGCGGGTGCGCACGACCGGTGCGAGCACCTGGAACCGCGTGCCCTGCTCCATGTCGAGGACCTGGTCGACGATCTGCTGCGGGGTCTGCCGCGCGATTCGCTCCCCGCACTGCGGACAGTGCGCCGTGCCGGCGCGGGCGTACAGCAGGCGCAGGTAGTCGTAGACCTCGGTGATGGTGCCCACGGTCGAGCGCGGGTTCCGGTTGGTGGACTTCTGGTCGATGGAGACCGCCGGTGACAGGCCCTCGATGAAGTCGACATCGGGTTTGTCCATCTGGCCGAGGAACTGGCGCGCGTAGGCGGACAGCGACTCGACGTAGCGGCGCTGCCCCTCGGCGAAGATCGTGTCGAATGCCAGGCTCGACTTGCCCGACCCGGACAGGCCGGTGAAGACGATCAGGCTGTCACGCGGCAGGTCCAGGTCGATCCCCCGCAGGTTGTGCTCCCGCGCGCCACGCACGATCAGGCGATCCGCCACGCCACGTCCCTCCTAGTCGGATCCCCTTGGACGGGCGGATCCGGTCGCATCTCGATTCACCGACGTCACGTCGCGCAACTCGGCCCTGGACCATGGTAGGCGCGCCCACCGACACGTTCCGGTTTCCGGCCGCCGCGCGCGCGGGCGACGGACCTCGGCGGTAACGTGCCTCACATGTCGCAGCAGCCCTTGGTCATCGACGACGACTACACCGGCGAGGTCACCCCCGGTGGTCCCGCGCAGCGCCGCACCGTGCCCGGCGCGACCATCGTCAAGCTGTCCGTCGGACCCATGGACAACAACACGTACCTGGTCTCGGATTCCGCCACTGGCAGATCTGTGTTCCTCGACGCAGCGAACGAGCCGGAGTTGCTCACCCGGTTCCTCGCCGAGCACGCCCCGAAACTCGAGCTGATCATCACGACCCACCAGCACTGGGATCACTGGCAGGGCCTCGAGGCGGTCGCGGCCTCGACCGGGGTTCCCACAGCCGCGCATCCCCTCGACGCCGAGCCGCTCCCGGTCACGCCCGATCGGTTGCTCATGGAAGGCGACACCGTCGCCGTCGGCGAGCTCGGTCTCGAGGTGATCCACCTGTCCGGGCACACCCCCGGCTCGATCGCGCTGGTCCTCACCGAGGCCGGCACCGGACGGCACCACATCTTCACCGGTGACTCCCTCTTCCCCGGCGGCCTGGGCAAGACCGCGGACGCCGAGAAGTTCACCTCCTTGTACGACGACGTCGACACCAAACTCTTCGGCCGCTTCGGTGACGACACGGTGATCTACCCCGGGCACGGCAAGGACACCACGCTCGGCGCCGAGCGCCCGCACCTCGCCGAGTGGCGCGAGCGCGGCTGGTGACCGGGTGGGCTGCGGGAGGCCGCCGTCCCCCGAAGGCCGTTCGCGCAGCTGCGACGCTGGCAGCTCCGTGGGCGGGGCCGGTGTCCACTGCGCAGACCGGTTCCTCGGCGGTCACGCGGAGGCTGTTCGCCGGCTCACAGACCCCGGTCGATGAGGTCGAGGATCTCGTCACCGGTCGCGGCGTGAATCCTGTCCACCGTGTCGGCGCGGCCCCGGTCGGCTCCCTCGAGCTCGGCGAGCAGGGCTTCGAGCCGCTGTGCGACCGCCGCGCGTGCCTCGTCGTCGGCGCCGAGGTCGGCGACGGCCGCCCGCAGGCGGTCGATCCCGGCGACGGCGACCGACACCGGGTCCGGGACCAGCTCCGCGCGCAGGAACTCGGCGAGGGCCCGGGGACTGGGGTGATCGAACACCACCGTCGGCGGTAACCGCAGACCGGTCGCGGCACCGAGATGGTTGCGCAGGGCCACCGCGGCGAGCGAGTCGAAGCCGAGTTCCTTGAACGCCTGGTCGGGATCGACCGAGTCCGACGCGTCGTGGCCGAGGACTGCGGCAGCTCCGGCTCGGACCAGCTCCAGCACGAGGTGCCGCTGTTCGGGCACCGACCGGTCGGTGAGCCGCTGCGCCCACTCGGACGGTCCTGATCCGTTCGGTGCGGACACGGCGGACTCCGATCCGGCCGCGCGCGGCCGCGACTGCCGCACCAGTCCCCGCAGCGGAGCGGGAACGGACGTCGCGGCCGCCCCGGGGTGTTCGAACCGGGCCCCCACCACGGCGGGTAGGTCGGACGCCAGGGCGCTGTCGAACAGGTCCAGTCCGTCGGCTTCGCTCATCGGCACCAGGCCGCTGCGGCGGGCCCGGGCGAGATGCACCGCGCCGAGCCTGCCGGTCATGGCGCTCGGCGGTGCCCACATTCCCCACGCGATCGACACCGCGGGCCGGTCGTGGGCTCGCCGATGCTCGGCGAGGGCGTCGAGGAACCGGTTCGCCGCCGCGTAGTTGGCCTGTCCGGGCGCGCCGAGGACACCGGCGAGCGACGAGAACAGCACGAAGGCGTGCACCCCGCCGGTCAGCCGGTGCAGGTGCCAGGCCGCGTCGACTTTCGGCCGCAGCACCGCGTCGAGCCGCTCGGGGGTGAGCGAGGTGAGGGTGGCGTCGTCGAGGACTCCGGCCGCGTGGATCACTGCGGTCAGGGGGTGCTCGGCGGGGATCCGGGACAGCAGTCCTGCCAGTGCCGCCTCGTCGGCGGTGTCGCAGGCGACGATGCTCACCTCGGCGCCCGCATCGCGCAGTTCGCGGCGCAGCTGGTCGCTGCCGTCGGCGTCGGGTCCGCGTCGGCTGGTCAACACCAGATGCCGCGCCCCGTGGGCGCTGACGAGATGGCGCGCCACCGACGTTCCCACGGTTCCGGTGCCGCCGGTGACGAGCACGGTGCCGCGAGGATCGAACAGCGGAGCGGACCGCTGCACGGCCGGTAGGCGTCGCAGTCGGGGCACGAGCACCGCCCGGCCCCGGACCGCGACCTGCGGTTCCCCGCTGGCCAGGGCCGGCGTGATCGCCGTGTCGACGTCCGTCTCCCGGTCGAGGTCGAGCAGCACGATCCGCCCGGGGTGCTCGTTCTGCGCGGAGCCCACCAGACCCCACACGGCCGCGGCCGCGAGGTCGATGTCGTGTCCTTCGCCCTCCTCGCCGGTGGCCGTCGCGTTGCGGGTGACGACCACCAGCACACTGTCGGCGAACTCGGCGTCGTCGAGCCAGTCCTGCAGCAGTCGCAGCGTTCGGGCGCACAGGTGGTGGGTCGCCTCCGGGCCCGGGTCGCCGTCGGTGCCGCACCCCACCAGCACCGTCCAGGGGCGCCCGTCGTCGGGTGTGGCCGCCCTCGCGGTGCGCAGCGCCGCCGCGTCGGGACAGCGCGGCAGGCTCGATCCCGGATCCGCGTCGCCGAGTACGACCGTCGGGCCGGCCGGCGGCCCGGAGGGGACGTCGTCGATCCGGGTCCAGGCCAGGCGGTGCAGTCGCCGCGCGCCGGACGGGCCCGCGCCGTCGCCGTCTCCCGTCCGGGGCACCACGTGCAGCGCCTCGACGGTCAGCACGGGTGCGCCGTCGGCATCGGTGGCGTCGACACGGTACTGCCCGTCCTCGCCGGTCGCGCACCGCACCGACACCGCCTGCGCACCGGTGCGGTACAGCCGGGTTCCCGACCAGGTCAGCGGCCAGTCGTCCGGGCCGAGGACGGGGTCGAGCGCCGCCTGCAGCAGGTGCGGATGGATGCCGAAGCCGCCCGGGTCGAGGCCGTCGTCGAGGCGCACCTCGGACGCGGTGTCGCCTGGGAGCCGGCCCGGTTGCGCGGCGGGTACGTCGTCGACGGTCGCCGACGCGTTCCGCACCCAGGGGCCGTCGGCCGGTCCGGTGTTCGACGAGATGGTGACGGTGCGCGCGCCGTCGTCACCGGCCGGCGACACGAATACCCGGATCGGCAGCGGTCCCGCGGCCGGCAGGGCCAGGGGGTGGTGCAGGGTGAGAGCGGCGATGCGGTCGCACCCGACGTGGTGGGCGGCGTGCAGGGTCAGTTCGACCAGGACGGCCGGTACGAGTGTCTGCGGAGCGTCGGTCGGCGGATCGCCGGGCTGCGGCGCCGCGAGCGACGAATCCCGGTGCCGCGACAGCGCTCCGGTGAACACGGTGGTGTCGTCGTCGAGGGTCACGGCCGCGCCGAGCAGCGGATGGTCCGCCGGGCTGAGCCCCAGCTCCGTCGGATCGCCGCTGGGGCGTGCGGGCGCCGACGGCCAGAAGGAGCGCCGCCGGAAGGCGTACGTGGGCAGGTCCACCCGGCGGCGGCCGGGCAGCACCCGATCCCAGTCGATCGTCAGGCCCTGCACGGACGCGGCGGCGACCGCCTCGACGAACCCCCGGGCGTCGTCCCCGCGGCCGGGCAGCGCGGCGATCGGGTGCGGGACGACCTCGGCGGCGTGGGCGGCCAGGGCCGCGCCGGGTCCGATCTCGACGCAGCGGGTGACTCCGAGTTCGGCGAGGGTGCGCATGCCGTCGTGGAAGCGCACGGCTCGGCGCAGGTGCCGGCGCCAGTACTGCGGCGACGTCAGTTCCTCGGCCGTGGCGACGCGACCGGTGAGAGTGGAGACGACGGGGATCGTCGGCGGCTGCGCCGCCGGCCGCGACACGAGGGCGGTGAACTCGTCGAGGATGGGGTCCATCAGCGCCGAGTGGAAGGCGCGTTCGACCTGCAGCGTGGTGACCGGGATTCCCGCGGTGGACAGTTCGGCGGCGACGGCGTGCACGTCGGCTGCGGCGCCCGCGAGCACCACGGATTCGGCGCCGTTGACCGCGGCGAGGTCGACTCGGCCTTCGATCCGCGACCGGATGTGCTCCGGGCGGGCCCGGACGGCGATCATCGCTCCGGGGGCGGTGGCCTGCATCAGCCGGCCGCGCGCGGCCACCAGGGCGGCGGCGTCGGGCAGGCTGAACACGCCCGCGACGTGGGCCGCGGTGAGTTCTCCGATCGAATGCCCGATGAGGTAGTCGGGTGTGAGGCCCCACTCCCGCAGTAGTCGGTAGAGGGCGACCTCGACGGCGAACAGGGCCGGCTGGGTGTACTCGGTGCGGTCGAGTCTCGCGGCGGCGTCGTCCGCGTCGCCCCAGATCACCTGCCGTATCGGGGTGTCGACGTGCTCGTCGAGTGCGGCGCAGGTCTCGTCGAGGGCCCGGGCGAAGACCGGGTAGGTGTCGTAGAGGCCGCGGCCCATTCCGATCCGCTGCGCGCCCTGGCCGGTGAACATGAACGCCGTCCTGCCGCGGGTGCTCGTGCCGGCGACGACGTTGCCGCCGGCGCGTCCCTCGACGAGCCGGGCCAGGCCGTCGCGCAGGTCGGCGAGCGTCTCGCCGGTCACGGCGGCGCGGTGCGTGAAGCCGGACCGGGTGGTGGCCAGCGAGTAGGCGAGATCGGCCGGATCCGGTGGGGACTCGGTGTCGAGGACGTCCGTCAGCCGAGCGGCCTGCGCGCGCAGCGCCTCGTCGGTCTTGGCGGAGAGCACCCACACCAGGGGTGACGTCGGCCGTGGCGGGGCCGGTGGGGCGGCGATGTCGGGGGGTTGCTCGAGGATCATGTGGGCGTTGGTGCCGCTGATGCCGAACGAGGAGACGCCGGCGCGGCGGGGGCGCCCGGTCTGCGGCCACGCCACCGCGTCGGCGAGCAGCGCGACCTCGCCGGCGGTCCAGTCGACGTGCCGGGTCGGGGCGTCGCTGTGCAGGCTCGGCGGCAGCACCCCGTGGCGCATCGCCATCACCGTCTTGATCACGCCGGCCACCCCGGCCGCCGCCTGGGAGTGGCCGATGTTCGATTTGACCGACCCCAGCCACAGCGGCCGGCCGTCGCGTTGCTGCCCGTAGGTGGCGAGCAAGGCCTGGGCTTCGATCGGGTCGCCGAGTGTCGTGCCGGTGCCGTGAGCCTCCACCGCGTCGATGTCGGCGGGGTCGAGGGCGGCGTCGGCCAGCGCCTGCCGGATCACCCGTTCCTGCGACGGACCGTTCGGGGCGGTCAGGCCGTTGGAGGCGCCGTCCTGGTTGACCGCGGAGCCGCGGATCAGTGCGAGCACCCGGTGGCCGTGGCGCTGTGCGTCGCTCAGCCGCTCGAGCACGACCATGCCCGCGCCCTCGCTGAGTCCGGTGCCGTCCGCTCGATCGGAGAACGGTTTGCACCGCCCGTCCGGGGCGAGTCCGCGCTGGCGGCTGAATTCGATCAGCACGCCGGGGGTCGCCATCACCGTCGCCCCGCCGGCCAGCGCGAGGGTGCATTCGCCGTCGCGCAGTGCCCGCGCCGCCAGGTGCAGCGCCACCAACGACGACGAACACGCCGTGTCGACGGTGACCGCGGGGCCGGTGAAGCCGAGCGAGTAGGCGATCCGGCCGGAGGCCACGCTGTTGCTGGTGCCCGTCATGAGGTAGCCCTCGGCGTCGGTGCTCCGCCGGGTCATGAGGTGGAATCCGTAGTCGCCGCCCATCATTCCGACGTACACGCCGGTGTCGGTGAGCCCGGGCGAGTTCGGCGGGATTCCCGCGTGTTCCAGTGCCTCCCAGGCGCTTTCGAGAAGAAGTCGGTGCTGCGGGTCCATCGCGACGGCCTCGCGGGGGCTGATCCCGAAGAACGCGGCGTCGAACCGGTCGGCGTCGTAGAGGAAGCCGCCGTACCGCATGTAGGTCGTGCCGCTGCGCTCGGGATCCGGGTGGTACACCTCGTCGAGGTTCCAGCCGCGGTTGTCGGGGTACGCGCCCACCGCATCGCGGCCGTCGCGGACGAGGCGCCACAGCTCGTCCGGGCAGGAGACCTGCCCGGGGTATCGGCAGGCCATTCCGACGATCGCGATCGGGTCGTCGTCGTGGCGCCGGCGCGCCGGACGGGTCGGTTGCGGGGCGTCCTCGGGGCCGAGCAGCCGGGCCGCGATCTCGCGGGCGAGCGCGTCCGCGGTGGGGTGGTCGAACACCACCGTCGCGGCCAGCCGTACCCCGGTGGCCGTCGTCAGCTGGTTGCGTAGCTGCACCGCGGTGAGCGAGTCGAAGCCGAGTTGCTTGAAGGCACGCTCCGGATCGATGGCCTCCTTCCCGTCGTGGCCGAGGACCGCCGCGACGTGCGTGGTGACGATCTCGAGGACCCGGGCGTGCCGCCCGGCGGGGTCGAGCGCGCGCAGTTCGTCGGCGAGGCCGGGAGCCGACGGGGCGGCCGCGGCGCGCCGACGGGACGTGCCGAGCACTCGGCGCAGGATCGGCGGGAGGGCGTCACCGTCGGATCGGCGGGAGGGCGCCGCGAGCCGTATCGGCACCGTCAACGGACGGTTCGCGGCGAGTGCCGCATCGAACAAGGCCAGCCCCGCTTCCGGGGTGAGGGTGTCGATGCCGGTGCGCTGGAGCCGATCCAGGTCGGCCGCACTCAGATGGGAGGTCATCCCGCTGGGACGGTCCCACAGTCCCCAGGCCAGGGACAGTCCCGGCAGTCCCTCGGCGCGGCGGTGCTGCGCGAGCGCGTCGAGGAAGACGTTGGCCGCGGCGTAGTTCGCCTGGCCGGCGCCGCCGAGCACACCGGCCGCGGAGGAGAACAGCACGAACGCCGCGAGACCGCGATCGCGGGTGAGCTCGTGCAGATGCCAGGCACCGTCCACCTTGGGGCGCAGGACGGCGTGCAACTGGTCCGGAGCCAAGGTGGCGGCGGTGGCGTCGTCGAGCACTCCGGCGGCGTGGACGACACCCGACAGGTCGGGGACGGTGTCGAGCAGGGCGGCCACCGCGGCCCGATCGGCGACGTCGCAGGTCACGGCGCGGATCTCGGCGCCCGCGTCGGCGAACTCGGCGCGCAGGTCCGCCGCCCGCTCGGCGCGGACCGCGTGTCGGCCGGTCAGCACGAGCCGGCGCACCCCGTACCGTCGCACGAGGTGCCGGGCGACGAGCCGGCCGATGGTTCCGGTGCCGCCGGTGACGACGACGGTGCCCTCGGGGCCGAACGGCACCGGATCCGCGGGCGGTGCGTCGGTGGGGGGCGCCGCCGCTGCGAGCATGGGCGCGAGGAGGGTCCCGGCGCGGACCGCCAGTTGTGGTTCGTCGCAGGCCAGGGCCGCGGACAGCACGGTGGGATCGGGATGGCCACCGGGCGGCCCGTCCAGGTCCAGCAGGGTGATCCGGTCCGGATGCTCGTTCTGCACCGCACCGATCAGCCCCCAGACGGGCGCGGCGCAGATGTCGATCGGTTCGTCGTCGGCGATCGCCACGGCACGCCTTGTCGTCACCAGCAGTCGGGTCTCGGCGAGGCGGTCGTCGACGAGCCAGGCCTGTACCGCCCGCAACGCCGCCTCCGCGGCGGCGTGGGCGCGCGTCGGCACGTCGGAGTCGTCGTCCGGGGTCCCGGCCAGCAGCAGGGTGCGGCCGGCGGGATCGCCGCCGGTGAGTGCCTCCCCGAGCGGGGCGAGGTCTGCCGTCGCGGCGGCGCCGGCGTCGACCGGGATCCATTCCACGCGGTAGAGGCCGGTGCCGGTCGCGGCGGCCGGCGCCCGCGGACCTGCGAACGGCCGCAGCGCCAGCGACCGGGCGGTCAGCACGGGATTGCCGGCGGTGTCGTACGCGGCCACCCGGTAGCGTTCGGGTCCGGCAGGGGCGATGTGCACGCGCAGGGCGGTGGCACCGACGGCGTGCAGCTGCACGTCGTCCCATGCGAACGGCAGCCGCAGGTCGCGGGCGCCGGCCGCGGCGGCGGCGAACGCGATCAGGTGCAGCGCCGCGTCGAACACCGCCGGATGGATCCCGTACCCGGCGACGGCCGCGGCGGGGTCCTCTCCCCCCAGGCGCACCTCTCCGTACAGGTCGTCACCGCGGCGCCACGCCGCGCGCAGGCCCCGGAACACCGTCCCGTACCCGTATCCGGTCTCGTCGAGCGCGTCGTACAGACCGCTCACGTCGATCGGCGTCGCATCGGCCGGGGGCCACTGCCGGATCGGAACCGGCGCGGTGTGCGCCGCGCCCGTGAGGGTGCCGACGGCGTGCCGGGTCCACGGTGTCTGCGCCGGGGCGTCCGCCGGGCGGGAGTGCACCGACACCGTGCGGTGCCCGGCGTCGTCGGCGGTGAGGACGGCGACCTGCACCGCGAGTTCCCCACCGGTGGGAATCGTCGCGGGCGTCTCGAGGGTGAGTTCCGCGAGGCGGCTGCAGCCGGCGCGGTGCCCGGCGTGCAGGGCGAGTTCGGCGAACGCCGTGCCGGGCAGCACCACGGTGCCGTCCACGGCGTGCTCGTTCAGCCACGGCAGTCGGTGCGGCGACAGCACGCCCGTGAACACCGCGCCGCGGCCGTCGCCGAGTTCGACCGAGGCGGCGAGCATCGGGTGGTCCCCGGCATCCATGCCGGCTGCGGCGGCATCATGTTGCGGCGCGCCCCCGTCCAGCCAGTAGCGGCGGTGCTGGAAGGCATACGTGGGCAGGTCCACCCACGGCCGGTGACCGGTGCGGCGAGTCCACCCGATCCGGTCCCACGCGATGTGCGCCCCGGACACGTGTGCCTCGGCGAGGGCGGTGGTGAACTGGCGCAGGCCTGCCCGGTCGCGGCGGAGGGTGCCGAGGGCGCGACCCGCGACGCCGGCCGCGTCCAGGGTCTCCTGCAGCGGCACGGTCAGGACCGGATGGCTGCCCGACTCGACGAACAGCCGGTACCCGTCGCGGACCAGGGACCTCGTCGCGTCTTCGAAGCGCACCGGTCGGCGCAGGTTCCGGTACCAGTAGTCGGCGTCGAGTGCGGTGCCGTCCATCACGTCCCCGCTCACCGTCGAGTAGAACGGGATCCGCGAACGCTGCGGGGTGATCGGGGCGAGAGCGTCGAGAATGGGCCTGCGCAGCACCGAGACGTCCGCGCAGTGGGAGGCGTAGTCCACCGTGATGCGCCGAGCCTGGGCACCGTCGGCCTGCCACTGCGCGACCAGGACCTCGAGGGCGTCGCCGGGGCCGGACACGACCGTCGCGGCCGGACCGTTGATCGCCGCCACCTCGACGGTCCCGGCCCAAGGTTCGATCTGCTGCCGCACGGCGTCCGCCGGCAGGCCCACCGACGCCATGCCCCCGCCGCGCCGGGCGGATTCCGTGATCACCCGGCTGCGGGCCGCGACGACGAGCGCCGCGTCGGGCAGGGTCAGCGCGCCGGCGATGTGGGCGGCGGCGATCTCGCCCTGCGAGTGTCCGACCACGGCCGCCGGTTCGACGCCGTGTGCCTGCCACAGCCGCGCCAGACCGACCATCACCGCGAACAGCGCCGGTTGCACGACGTCGGCTCGGTCCAGGGCCGCCGGATCGCGGTCGCGGAGCACGTCGAGCAGCGCGAACTCGGTGTGCGGGGCGAGGGCGTCGGCGCACTCGCGCAGGCTGTCGGCGAACACCGGGGAGGACTCCAGCATTTCGGTGGCCATGCCCACCCACTGCGCGCCCTGTCCGGGAAAGACGAAGACCGGTCGGTCGCCCGCCTCGACGGCCACGCCGGTGATCACACCGGGATCGGGGGCGCCTCGGACGAGCGCGTCGAGACCGGACAGCAGGGCCGCCGGATCGGCGCCGAGCACGGCGGCGCGGTGGTCGAAGGTCGCGCGCGCGGTCAGCAGCGGGCCGGCTACCTGTGCGGGTGTCAGCTCGGGATGGCCGGCGACGTAGTCGCGCAGCCTGTGCGCCTGCGCGCGCAGTGCCGGTTCGGTGTGGCCCGACACGAACCAGGCCACGACGTCGTCCGACGCGTCGACCCCCTCGGTGGGCGCAGCGTCCGGGGATGGGGTCGGCTGCTCCAGCACGACGTGGGCGTTCGTGCCGCTGATGCCGAACGAGGAGACCGCCGCCCGGCGGGGCCGGTCGGCCGCCGGCCATTCCCGGTTCTCGGTGAGCAGGGACACCGATCCGGCGGACCAGTCGACGTGGGGGGTGGGACGGTCGACGTGCAGGGTCTTCGGCAGCACACCGTGGCGCATCGCCATGATCATCTTGATCACGCCGGCCACTCCGGCGGCGGCCTGGGTGTGCCCGAGGTTCGATTTCACCGAGCCGAGCCACAACGGCCGGTCGGGGGGCCGATCGCGGCCGTAGCCGGCCAGCAGGGCGGACGCCTCGATGGGATCGCCCAGCGTGGTGCCGGTGCCGTGCGCTTCGACCGCGTCGACGTCGGCCGGGCCGAGTCCGGCGTCGGTCAGGGCCTGCCGGATCACCCGTTCCTGGGCCCGCTTGTTGGGGGCGGTGAGGCCGTTGCTGGCGCCGTCCTGGTTCACCGCGCTGCCGCGGACGACGGCGAGGATCTGGCGGTCGTTGCGCTCGGCGTCGGACAGGCGTTCCAGCGCGAGGATCGCGGCGCCTTCGCCCCACGCCGTGCCGTCGGCCGCGGCGGCGAACGCCTTGCAGCGCCCGTCGCGGGCCAGTCCACGCTGCCGGCTGAACTCGACGAACACGGCGGGCGTCGACATGACGGTCGCCCCGCCGGCCAGGGCGAGTTCGCACTCGCCGTTGCGCAGCGCCTGCATGGCAAGGTGGACGGACACCAGGGACGACGAGCATGCCGTGTCGACGGTGATCGCGGGTCCGTTCAGTCCGAAGCTGTAGGCGACACGGCCGGAGGCGACGCTCATCGCGGTCCCGGTGATGAAGTAGCCCGCGAGTTCCTCGGGCGGGGCGCCGCCCGCCCGTGCCGAGTAGTCGATCCCGGACAGGCCGGTGAAGACGCCGATCTGCCTGCCGTGCACGGACCGCGGATCGATGCCGGCGTGCTCGAAGGTCTCCCAGCTCGTCTCGAGCAGGAGTCGCTGCTGCGGGTCCATCGCCAGTGCTTCGCGAGGCGAGATTCCGAAGACCTCCGGGTCGAAACCCGCTGCGTCGTCGAGAAAACTACCTTGCACCGTGTACGTCCTGCCGGCCTGCCGGCCCGTCGGATCGTAGAGGTCCGCCGCTTCCCAACCCCGGTCCGCGGGGAACCCGGCGACGGTCTCCGAGCCGGATTCCACCAGGTGCCACAGATCCTGTGGGGAGCGGACGCCGCCGGGGAACCGGCACCCCATCCCGACGACGGCGATCGGTTCGCGGCTCACCCCCTCGAGCTCGCGAAGCTTCTCCCGGGCCTGATAGAGCTCTGCGGTCACCCGTTTCAGGTAGTCGAGGAGCTTCGCATCATCGGCCATAATCGAGCTCCAATCCGAGAGCCGTCGTGCCAGCGCCGAGAACTCGATGGTATCCGCCGCCCCCACCCGGACACAGCGATCTGCTCGTGCGATCGTGACCGCTGCGCGTCCGGGTGCGAGGGCGGGCCGCGGTTCGCTGTGCGAGAGGCACGGTGGGCACGCCGCAGCCGCACGCTACGGGCGGATCTGCGGCCACGACAGCTCCGCTGCACACCACCGGCGCAGCGCACCTCCCCGCCCCGTCCCCCGGCATCGCGCCCGGCCCCCTGGCGTCGTCCCCCGTACCCTGGGGAGGTGACCACGAGGAGGTCGCCGTGACGACCCGGCCGGAACCCGTCGAGCCTGCTGCGGGGCAGGAATCGGTCTGGGACTATCCCCGTCCGCCCCGCGTGGAGCCCTTCACCGGCTCGATCACCGTGGAATTGGGCGGCCGGACCATCGCGTCGACCACGCACGCCTGGCGGGTACTGGAGACCAGCCATCCGCCGACCTACTACCTTCCCGCCGACGCCTTCGCCGACGGGGCGCTGCGGGAGGCGCCGGGCTCGTCGTGGTGCGAGTGGAAGGGCAGGGCGAGCTACTACGACCTGGTGACCGACTCGCGGGTCGCGCCGAAGTCGGCATGGACCTACCACGATCCCACCCCCGCCTTCCGTGCGATCGCCGGGGCCGTCGCGGTGATGGCCGCGCAGGTCGACCGGTGCACCGTCGACGGCGAGGAGGTCGTCCCGCAACCGGGCGGGTTCTACGGCGGCTGGATCACCAGCTCGGTCGTCGGCCCGTTCAAGGGAATCCCCGGGTCGGCGGGCTGGTAGCCGCTCCGCTGTGCGTCGAAGCCGATGCGCGCCTGCGGGCGGCGCGAGCACTAGACTGGGCCGATGGGCATCGCTTCCGATGTCGATACGCACCGCGCCGGTGCCGGGCACTCCCGCTGGCCGGTGGTCGAGTCCAGCCCTCCCTCCGGCGCGGGCTTCGCGGGTTCGCTCGGACGGTCACGCACCGGCCCGCACGAAGCGGTACCGCCCGGATGCGGTGAGCGACCGTCCCCCGGCGCCGGCCGCGTCGACGAACCCGGCGCGGACCGGTCCGATCGTTCCCGACCGTGCCGGGCCGGAGAGGAGCCGACGTGACCGGCGGCGAAGTGACCGGCCGCGTCGTGGTCGGAGTGGACGGATCGGAGCCGTCGAAGGGGGCACTGCGGTGGGCACGATTCGTCGCCCGCTCGGCAGGATTCGAGGTCGACGCCGTGGCGGCCTGGGAGATTCCCTGGGCTGCCGCCGAAGGCTGGCCGTCCGACTGGGACCCCGAGCGGGAAACGTCCGGGATGCTGCACGAGACGGTCACCGGCGTCCTCGGTAGCGAGCCCGGCGTGTCCGTGCAGGAACTGGTTCGCCGCGGCGGAGCCGCGCGGGTCCTGCTCGACGAGAGCCGCGATGCGCAGTTCCTGGTGGTGGGAAGCCGGGGGCACGGCGGCTTCAGCGGCCTGCTGCTCGGTTCGGTCAGCGCCGCATGCGCCGAGCACGCGCACTGCCCGGTGCTGGTCATCCACGGCGACACCCCGCCCCCGCCCGTCTCGACCTGAGGCGATCACGGCGACGATCCCGCTCCCCCGTGGCACCGGGGCCGCCCCGATCTGCCGGACCGGTCGTTCCCCTCCCCGATCGGTCCCGCCTCGTCTTCTCGTCCCGGAAAACGCTGCGAACAGCCCCGGGTGCGGCGGATGATCGAGAAACAGCGCCCGAGGGCGGTGGATCGTACGCGCGACTCCCCTTCCTGCGCGTGTCCGACTCGTTCGCTCGACCTTCGGAAGAGGCCCGCCATGAGACTCGGCATCCTCGTTCTCGCCGTCGGCGCGTCGCTGCTCGCCGGCACCGGTGTTGCAGCGGCCGCCGATCCGGCCGTCCTCGGCGGCGGTTCCGGCATCGTCATGGACGGCCGGAACTACTGCACCCTCACCACGATCGGTCCCGATTCCGGGGGCCGGCTGGTCGGATTCACGGCGGGGCACTGTGGAAACGCCGGGTCCACGGTCGCCTCGGAGGCAGATCCGGATGCCGGGGTGGTCGGCACGATCGCCTACACCGATGCGGACTTGGACTACGCGGTGATCGTGTTCGAGCCGGCGAAGGTGGTGCCCGTGAATCGGGTCGGAAACACGACGATCACGGGGATCGGGGGTCCGGCGCAGTTCCCGGACATCGTCTGCAAGCAGGGCCGTACCACGGGGCATACCTGCGGGGTGGCCTACGGCGATGTGTTCGGTTCGGGGCAGACCTGGACGCAGACGTGCGTCGACCTCGGCGACTCGGGAGGTCCGGTGGTGGTCGGAACCACCCTCGTCGGCATGGTGAACGGCTACCTCACCGTTGCCTGCCTCGGTCCGGAGGTCGGCACGAGCATGACGGCCGTCGTCGGTGACGCCGATGCGCGGGGCGGGGCCGGGGCGGGGTTCCGTCCGATCTAGGACGCGCGGGTCGGGACGATGTCGTCGCCCGGGTGAGGGGCCTGACGGACCGGGCGCCACGCACCGCCGGGAGTGTTCTCGCCGGTCAGCCGATCTCGGCGAGGAAGCGCTCCAGGATCCCGGTGACCCGGGCCGGGTCTTCGAGCGTCGCGCTGTGACCGACGCCGTCGAGTTCGACCAGTTGCGAGCCCGGGATCAGGGTGTGCATCTCGCGGGCGAGACGCGGTGGCATCTCGACGTCCAGTTGCCCCGCGACGATCAGCGTCGGCACGCTCACGCCGGCAAGCTCGTCCCGGATGTCGGGACGGACCATCATGCCGAGCATCGTGTTCGCCAGTGACGACCGATCGGCGGTCTCCCATCGTCTGCGCCACACCTCACGGTCGGCCTCCCGGCCGGGTTCGCTGCGGAACGGTTCGCCGTAGAGTTCCTTCTCGATGCCCCGCAGCACGGGGGCCGGCGACGGCCCGAGCAGCCGTGCCACGGCCGTGAGGGCAAGGTGCAGCGGGTACCGCCCGGGCGGGTGCGGGGATGCGCCGGTATTGAGCAGGGTCAGCGAGCGCAACAGGCCCGGTTCCCGCGCGCCGATGCGCATGCCGACGAAGCCGCCCATGGACAGACCGACCAGGTGTGTCGGGGCGAGGTCGAGCCGCCGGATCACGGTGAGCACGTCGGCGGTGAGTTGCTCGAGCTGGTATCCGGTCCGGGCGTGCCCGGACCGGCCCTGCCCGCGGAAGTCGAGGGTGACGCAGCGGTACCGATCCCGCAGTGCCGCGATCTGCGCCTCGTACATTCGCCCGTCGAAGAGAAACCCGTGCAGGAACAGGATCGGCTCGCCCTCACCGCCGGTGTCCTCGCAGTACAGGTCGACGTCGCGCACCCGCAGGTACGACCGTCGCGTGTCCGGAATTCGGGGCATGGTCATGGCGTGCTCCGGGTCGGGGCGGGACGCGGAACCGTCTCGGATGGGTCGAGGATCGGCGCCGAGCGCCGCCCGTGTCAAGGGGCAGCGACGGCCCTGTCCGGTAGCGCATTGCCGAGATATCATTGCTGATATGTCGACGTCGCCGCGCCGAACGTCGTTCCCGGGTCTGGACCGTCTCTCCGACCGGCGTCGAGCGCTGGTGGACGAGCTGGCGGCGGCCCGGCGACGACAGGGACTGAGCCAGACCGAGATTGCCGCCCGGATGGGCACCTCCCAGTCGGCGGTGGCCCGACTCGAGCGCGGCGATCTCGATCCGCGCCTGTCCACCCTCGAACGGTATGCACAGGCGGTGGGACAGACCGTCGACTGGCAGATCCACCCGCCCCCGGAGACGACATGAACATCTGGCCGCCCGTTCCTCCCCCTCCCCCGCCCCCGCCGATGCCCCCGTGGCAGCCCGAACCGCGCCCGCCGGCTCCGGCACCGGCGCAGTACACCTCGCTCGTCGCGCCCGGCTCCGACTGGCTCACCGAGCGACTGTTCGACCAGCGGATCGTCCGGCTCACAGGTCGTCTCGGCCACGACGCCGCCAACCGCGCCGCCGCCACGCTCGCGCTGCTCGACGCCTCCGGCGACGACCCGGTCCAGCTGTGGCTGCACGACGTCGACGCCGATCTCGACACCGCGACGACGCTCCTCGACACCCTCGACCTGATGGGTGTGCCGATCCGGGTGAGTTGCCTCGGCGCCGTCACCGGCGCGGCCGTCGCCCTCCTGGCGGCCGCCGACCGGCGCACCGCCGCGCCGCACGCCACCTTCCATCTGCGCGAGCCCCGCACCGCGTGCGACGGTCCCGCGACAACCGTCGACGCCCAGGTGGACCGCTACCGGCAGCAACTGCAGGCACTGCAGCAACGGCTCGCGGACCTGTGCCGCCACCCCATCGACGAGATCGCCCAGGACATGCGCGCCCACCGGATCCTGACCGCCGAGCAGGCACGTGACTACGGCCTGGTCGATGCGATCGGCCGGGATCGGGAGCTGCACGCACCGACGCCGCCGGACCGCATCCCGTAACCGGTCGATTGCGGTTGCGGTGCTCGCGCCGCGACAGAGAGCTGTCGACGCTTTCACCGGGGATGATTGCGGCAAGAGTGCCATTCGGGCGGAGCCTCCGGCGGCGGACTCGGCCCATAGAGTGTTGTTGCGCCCCAGTTCTGGTGGAAGGTCTCATCACCCGGAAGGATGAGATTCAGAGGAGTGTGGTCTGTCCACCCGGGGCAGCGGTTCATGAATGCCACAACCGGCGACCTCGAGTCCGTGACGGGGTGTACCACACCGTCACGTGTTCCCTCGTCGATCCGGCAGACAATGAGGGCCGAGACGGCGCATCGTGAGTGGGTGGGGCGAGCCGTCGGGTCGGCGGCGGGGAATCTCGGCAAGGGCTATCGACACAGGAGGACGCGATGACCTCACATGCGCACAGCACCCCGATTCCGCCAGGCATCGAGATGCCGGACGAGGTCCGCACCCGGTTGGGCACGCTGCGGTTCTTCGACGGAGTCCCGGACGACGAGACGACCCGGACACTGTTCGACAATCTGGACTTCCAGCGGGCGGTGCAGGCGTACCTGCTGGCGCAGCATCCGGTGTCTTGGGCGGCGTGGCGCCGGGGACTGCTGCGCTGGGGTCCGGCGAACACCACGGTGGCGCTCTGGGAGGACCTGTGCCACCCGTGCACCGTCGGACCGGCGATGCACACGACCGTCGTGTACTTCTACATGTGGATCGACCTCCACGACGGACCCCTCGTCCTGGACGCCCCGCCCGACGTGTACGGCCTGATCGACGACTCGTGGGGGCGCTGGGTCGTCGACATCGGCGCGACCGGACCCGACAAGGGCCGGGGTGGCAAGTACCTGTTCCTGCCGCCTGCATACGACGGCGAGGTCCCGGACGGCTACTTCGTGGTGCGGTCCCGTAGCTACGGGATGTGCCTCGTCTCACGCGGTTTCCGCGACGAGCACGGCGACCCGCATCCGGCCGCCGACATGATCAAGGCGAAGACCCGGGCTTACCCGCTGGCTCAGGCCGACGACCCGCCGCCGATGCGATTCGTGAACGTCTCCTTCGAGCCGTGGGTCACCATCCCGGCCGCCGACTACCAGTACTGGGAGCTGCTCGACGAGGTGGTGCAGTCCGAGCCGCCGGAGTCATCCGACCCGGTCACGCTGGGGATGTTCGCCGCCGTCGGCATCCAGCACGGCAAACCGTTCGACCCCGACGAGCGGATGCGCGCAATCCTGACCGAGGCAGCCGCGGTCGGCGACGCGACCGCCCGCGCGCTCCTCTACCGGGTCCGCCAGCCCGAGGCACGCTACTACCCGGACGGCGCCTGGCGGGTCTTCCTCTTCGCCGGTTACCAGTTCCAGGACCGTGGCGCCGCGATGCTCGACACCGCCGCCGCGCTCGGCTTCATCGGGAGCGGATCGAGTCCGGCGTACCTGACGGAGATGGTCGGCGCCGGATCGCAGTATGTCACCGCGTTCGTCGATGCCACCGACGCGCCCTTCGACGGCGGCCGGACCTACCGGCTGCACGTCCCGCCGAACGTGCCGGTCAACACCTTCTGGTCGATCGTCGTCTACGACACCCAGACCCGGTCGATGCTGCAGACCGACCAGGAATTGCCCACCGTTGCCAGCGACCGCGACATGATCTCGAACGAGGACGGCTCAGTCGACGTCGACTTCGGTCCCGACCGGCCCGAGGCCAGCCGCAACTGGATCCAGACCCTGCCCGGCAAGAGCTGGTTCGCGATAGTCCGGCTCTACGGTCCGCTGGAACCGTGGTTCGACAAGACATGGAGACTGCCCGACATAGAACCGTTCGGGTAACACTACGGAGGAGAGCAATCCATCTCCGGCCGCGAAGAACCGGAATCCGCTACGTCTTTCCCCGCCATTCCCCTGGAGGGCGCGGAGCGTTTCGAACTCCCGACTGATGTCCCCGGGTCGTTGATTGTTCTGTCGAGGTCCACGAAGCCGGCCGGGGTCGGTTCCCGGTGCACATCGACTCGACACCGACACCGAGCTTCGGGGCGGTGTCTTCGCACGCGGTGGGGGCTGCCGGCCGGTGCTGCGCGGCGCACTCGTCGGACGACCCCGAGCCCGACGAGCCCACCGACAAGCGGTAACCCGGCCGCGGGGTGGGCGGCCCGCCGACGCCGTCTCCTCGTCCCGTCCACACCCTTCGACCTTCCCACCCCTGGTGTATCCGGACACGATCCGGGCAGAACTCCCCGTTGGTCGCGACGTAGTGGTGCGGCACCAGTCGTGGCGTTTCTGCGCGGTGATCTGGAGCGGGGATCCGGAGCGTCGGCTCAGGTGTCCGAGGTGGAGGGACGAACGCGGTGTCGGCTGAGGATAGAGATGCGGTTGAAGGCGTTCATCGCGATGGCCACCCACACGATCGCCGAGAGTTGGTCGTCGGTGAGGTGGGTGCGAGCGTTGGTGTAGTCCCGATCCTGTTGGTCGGATGTCGGCAGGGTCGTTACCGTTTCGGCGAGGGTCAGGGCGGCGCGCTCGCGGTCGGTGAACAGGTCGGTGTCCCGCCAGGCGGGAAGGACGGCGAGTCGCTGCGGTGATTCCCCACCGGCGAGGGCGTCGCGGGTGTGCACGTCGAGGCAGTAGGCGCAGCCATTGATCTGGGAGACGCGGATGTTGACCAGTTCGACGAGCGTGCGATCGAGTCCCGCCTGGGCGACGGCCTCGCGGACGGCGACCGCGACGGCGACCTGTGCGCGGTACACGGGGCGCGCCTGCCTGTCGATCGCGATGCGGGCGGGTGTGGCTGTGGTCATTGCTGGGCCTCCGGCCAGTCGACGAGGTGGTCGTAGTTGTGGTGGGTACGCAGGTATTTCGCGACATAGGGGCACACCGGGACGATGCGTTCGCCGGCGGCGGCGACGTCGTCGAGCGCGAATTCCACGAGTCGGGCGGCAAGACCGAGGCCGCCGTAGGCGGGATCGACCTCGGTGTGGACGAACACTCGCCGGGGGTCGCTGCCGGTGCGCGTGCGGTATCGGGTGAAGCCGATAACGGTGTCGCCGTCGCGGAGTTCGTAGCGGTGCCGGTCCGGGGCGTGAGCGACGGCGATGTTCGTGAGGCGGGGGTCGGGAGTGTCGGTGCCCATCGCTTGTCCTTCCTGGGGGGAACTATGAAGCTCACCCTAACAGAAGTAATTGACTGAGCAACTATATCGCGTGGCCCACTCGAAATGGGGACGGGACTCGCCGGAGAGCTTCACGTCTCCGAGGGTGAATTTCCGGCCCGGTAACAACGAGCCCCCGTGTCTCCCGGGCGTCGGGCAGGAACTGAGCGGAACCGGGCGACCGGAACACGCTCATGCAAAAGTGATTCGGCCTCGAGTAGCAACGCGTGTACATCGGCCCCATCTTCCGGCGGCGGGGTACCGTCGGAACGCACCAAGCCGATCGGTGGTGTCTTCCCGGGTGCCGGTTCCTCCTGGCCGCGCCCGGTCCCGTTCGGTGCTCGGCGCCGTGCACACCCAGACCACGGCCGAGTCCCGCTACGCGGGCAGGTCCCCGCCGCATTCGCTGCCGACACCCGGCCGGATGCGCCAAAATCGGGGGTATGGCTTCGTCCGCGACCGCCGGCACCACGTATCTGATCTCGTCGCAGGGAAGACTGCCGCGATGGCAGGACATCCTGCCGGGCACACGGCACGTCGAGCACCCCGCCCCCGAGCACCGCAGCATCTACCTCGACACCGCGGGGCGCGACCTGCGGCGGTGGGATTGTATGCTGCGGTACCGCACTCCGGGTCCCGACAGGGAGGCCGGCTGGGAGCTGGTCGTTCCGGGTGGCAAGCTCGGCACCGAACTGCACATCGATTCGGACACGAGCGAACTCGCGCCCGACGAACTCACCGCAGCAGTGGCGGGCCTGACGGGCGGGCGGCCGCTGCGGCGTTCGGTCACCGTCGACACCGGTGAGCACCGGCACGAGTGGTACGACCGCAACGACCGGTTGCTGGCGCGGATCGGTGTCGAGACGGTCGCGGCCACGGTGATCGGCGAGGCGGCGACCGTCGAGCAATGGCAGCAGATCCACCTCGACATCAGTGACGCCGCGTCGAAGAAGCACCGCACCGCACTCACTGCGGCCCTGGCCCGTACCGACGCCGCGCCGACGCCGCAGCGCGGCGAACTCGACCGCGCTCTCGCCACGATCGAGGCGCACTTCTCCCTCGCCACCCCCGCCGGCAAGGCCGCCGACAAGGTCGTGCGAGCCCGTGGTGTGCTCGCCGACTACCTCGACACCCAGCTCGAGGCTATCGCCGCGGGGGACGTGTGGCTGCGCCGCGGTCTGGACCCGATCCATCCCACCCGGGTTGCCATCCGGCGCCTGCGTAGCACCCTGCGGACGTTTCGGAAGGTGTTCGAGCCCACGCAGCGGTCCTGGCTCGACAGCGAATTATATTGGTATGCAGGGGTACTCGGACAGGTCCGGGATGTGCAGGTGCAGCGCGTCCGGCTGGCCGCCGCGCTCGAGGACCTGCCGCCGGAGCTGGTGATGGGCCCGGTGGCGGCACGGATCGACACCGATCTGCGCGCCGACGAGCGTCACCGGCTCGACGAGGTGCTGCGCACCCTCGACTCCGACCGGTACCGCACGTTGCTCGCCACCCTGGCACGCTGGCGGATCCAACCTCCGCTGACCGAGGAAGCGGACCGGCCGCGTGTGATCGTGAAGGCGGCGCGGCGGGCCGAACGCAAGGCCGACACTCGGGCGCGGACCGCCGCCGACGGCGAGGATGAGCAGGCGCTGCACCGGGCCCGCAGGTCAGCCAAGCGGGCCAGGTATGCCGCCGAGTTGGCCGCCCCGCTGCTCGGCCGCCACCGCGCCAAGCGAACGATCAGCCACTACACCAGGATCCAGCAGGTGCTCGGTGAACATCAGGACAGCGCCGTCGCCACCGACCTGCTACGTGAGTTCGGCGCCCGGGCAGGGACCACACCCGGAGAGAACGGATTCACCTTCGGGTTGCTGTACGGGCTCGAACTGCAGGCCGCCGAACGGGCGCGCCGTCAGGCCGCGGAGGTGACTACCTGAGCGGCAGCCACCGGCCCGGGTGAAGGGGCGGCGCACCTGCCGTTCGTGGCGTTCACCGGCCGGCGCAAGGAAAGAGCACGTCGCGTGCCGGCTCGTCGTGCAGCGGGTCCGGCGCCTGCAACCGTCGGTCGGGGACGGCAGCGAGCAGGGCGAACTGTTCGCCACCTACCGACACCATGCGTTCATCATCCCGGCGTCGTGCCCAGCCCGCGTCACTCGCTGTCCCAGGCCGCCCCTCGGCGATGCTCGGCTCACCGGCTGCAGCCCCTACAGCCTTGCGCCTGCCGCCGCCGAGACCGGCCACACCGTCGGGGCCGCGACGGCGGTGGCGGCACTGTCCGCACCGTGGGGGCGACCGGAGCGCCGGTCACATCGACCGACAGGTCGCTCGTCGCCCCGGGGTGGGCACCGGCAGCACGATCCCACCGCGCGGTCCGGGGTTGCCCGTCCTGCATTCACCGCACCGATCGGCCATCGTCGACTTCCCCTGATCGTGGTGACGCCTCGATGCCCTGTCGAACAACCGCCTCCCCGGTGCCGTGCCGAGCACGATGGCCCCGACCGGGCGGCTGGTCTGCCGGTCCAGCCAAGACCGCTCCCCCGGCCCGCCGTAGGTGATCGTTCCGTATGCCGCGGCGAGGGGGCCATCACCAGCACGAACACCATCCCCACCAGCGCGGGGCCCGATTCGATCCGGTCGTACCAGCGCATCAGGGGACTGCGGCTCCACGGCGCCCGACGCCTCAGGCCAACGGTCCGGGACGATTCGGTCTCCAGCACCTCCACCCCGCACGTCTTCTTCGACCCGATGTCAGGCCGGCGCACGCGGTCACCGTACGGGCACCTCGCGCAGTCGCCCGTCAGCGGCGGAGCATACCGTCGCGCCGGCGACGATGCGAGTGTCGGTGGTCGGCTGCAGAAATCCTCGTCAGGGCGGGGGAAGGATCCGAGGGCACCTCGATGGGGCTGTCCCATCGGTCCCACCGACGGGGTCGAGCTCATCGCGCTTTCGAGGTTCGGTGAGTGCGTAGACGGCTCCAGAGTATTTCGAGCACCACCGCCAACGCCACAATCGCGATCATCGCCGCGAATGTCTCGGGCGAGGTCTGCAGGGTCTGCACTGCAAAGACGGCGAGCACGATCACGGTCAATACGATGCCGGTGACGAGGATGCCAGCACGAGAGGCTGTTTCATGGCGGAGGCGATATGCCGCGATCGAGGTCACCAGGAAGATCGTCAGGGCCACGACGCTGCCGAGGGAAGCAATGGCGGTCAGATCCACCAGATTCGCAAGCAGCAGAATCAGCACGACCGAGATGGTCAGCCCCCGTGTGCCCCCGATTCTGGCTCGACTGCCGAACACCGGAGGGAAGGTGCCTGATTCGGCCAGCTTGGCGGTGGAGCCGACCGCCGCATAGACGTTGGCGTTGACCGAGGAGGAGGTGGCCAGCAGGGCAGCGAGGGCCATGATCGCGAAACCGGCGTCGCCGAGGGCGGGTCTGGCGGCGACGGCGAGAGCGGTCTCGCCGTTGTCGATGACCTCTTGCACGGTCAGGGTTCCGAAGACTCCGACGGCAATCGATACGTACAGGGTGACCGTGATGCCTAATGCCAGGTACATCGCACGCGGCAGGTTACGGCTCGGATCGGGAAGGTCGTCGCCGGTGAAGCTGACCACGGTGAAGCCGAGGTAGGCGAAGAAGGTCAGCGCCACACTGGAGACGATGTCGAGCCTCGGCGGGTACGTGGACGGCGCCAGCAGATCGGGGTCGAGTTGAGTCAGGGTGACGACGACGAAGACCGCGAACACTACCAGCAGTATCACCACGATCACGCTCTGGACCCGGTCGATGAACTTCGTGCCGGCGATGTTGACCGCCGCCACGAGCACGACCACAGCGGTGGTGAGGATTTTGCTCCAAGTGGTGGACTCGTCGAAGAACAGTGCGGCGCCGTAGCTGCCGAACGAGACGGACACCATGGCGGTGACGATGACGGCCGCGAAATAGAGCAGCCAGGAGGTGATGGCGGTGATGTGCCCTCGGCCGTAGGCCTGCAGCAGGAACGTCACGATGCCGCCCGAGGACGGGTAGCGCGCCCCCAGCTTCGCGACGGCGTAACCCTGCAAGGTGGCCACCACCCCCGCCAGCAGGAACGATACCCACACCGCCGAACCGGCCACGGCCCCGGCTTCTCCGAGAAGCGCGAAGATGCCGGCTCCGACCATGGAGCCGACCCCGAGGAAGGCGCCGCCACGCACGGTCATGGTCCGGGCATTTGGGGGCGCCGCATCCGGTGCGGAAGGCTGTTGCGGGCCGCTGTCGCGGCCGTCGGACGGCCCTGGGGCCCTGTTGTCCATGTCTTACATGATGCAACCGGCACGGTCGGCCACGGCCGAGTTCGATCCGATCAGTCTGCTATCCGACCGCGACTTTGGACGGTGACCCCGGACGACCGTTCGGAGCCGGGCTCGGAGGCGGCCGGAGGAGGCGAGTGCTCCCCGGTAGGGGCATGCGATTCGGACTACGACGCGAGGGCACCAACCCGCGCCCTTCGGGATCGGGTCGCTGCCGCGAGCTCCGACATGGCCGAGCTCAGTGACGACACCGCGAGCACGCACCGATCAGGGCACCTGCGAGGCATCACGATTCCGTACGGGCACCGCGGGTTCCTGGGGCGGTTCCCCTGCGCTCGTGACAGGGCACCACTGCAGCTCAGCGGTGTCCGATCCCGCCAGTAACTCCTGTATGCGATTTGCCTGCGGTGCCATCGTGGCGGGTGCACAATTCGGGATAACGGGCTATGCACGCCGTCGTAGAGGTGAGTCGTGTCGCTGGAGGGTCGATCGAGGCGTGGCCCTGGGCGACCTCGCTCGCAACGCTGGGGAGGTACCGGGTTGTGTGTAGTCGATTCTGTGTCTCGGGGTTGACTCGGCAGTTGCATATCTCCCGAGGCCGTCGGAGGCCGCGATGACATCGATCGTGCACCCGGCACCGTTCACCGGCGACGATTACGCGGCCCGCATGGCACGAGTTGTGCGCGATGTCGTCGGGTCTGGTCTGGACGGTGTGCTCGTTACTCCCGGACCGGATTTGGTCTGGCTCACGGCATATCGGCCGACAGCGATCACCGAACGCCTCACCGTTCTGGTGTTGCGCCCCGATCGGCAACCCACCCTGGTGGTACCCGCGCTCGAACGACCCGACGCCGAAGCCGCGGCCGGTACCGCCGCCGTATCGTTCGTCGAGTGGACCGACGGCACCGACCCGTACCAGGTGGCCGGCGCGCTGCTGTGTCCCTCCCACACGTACGGGATCTCGGACGCGGCGTGGGCAATCCATCTGTTAGGGCTGCAACGGCAGGTGCCGCACTCGTCCTATGTGGCCTTGGCCGAGGGTCTGCCGATGTTGCGTGCTGTCAAGGACGCCGGTGAACTGGCTCGATTGACGGCGGCCGGAGCGGCGACCGATATGGTCTTCGAGCAGATCGTGCAGACTCGGTTCGCCGGGCGGCGCGAACTGGAGGTCGCAGCGGAACTGGCCGCTTTGTTGCGGCAGTTCGGGCACGAGCAGGTCGACTTCACTGTGGTGGGGTCCGGCCCCAACGGGGCCAATCCGCACCATGAGGCCGGTGACCGGGTGATCGAACACGGCGACACCGTCGTCCTGGACTTCGGCGGGTTGATGTTCGGTTATGGATCGGACACCACCCGCACGGTCTCGGTCGGAGAGCCCAGTGCCGAGGTGCGGCAGGTACACGGGATCGTCCGGCAGGCCCAGCAGGAAGCGGTCGAGGCGGTCCGGCCTGGGGTGAGCTGCCAGCATATCGATCGGGTGGCGCGATCGGTGATCGGCGAGACCGGATACGGCGAGCAGTTCATTCACCGCACCGGGCATGGGATCGGGGTCACTACACACGAGCCGCCGTACATCGTCGAGGGCGAACAGCAACCCCTGGTACCCGGCATGTGCTTTTCCATCGAGCCGGGAATCTATCTCGCCGGTCGCTTCGGGATCCGCATCGAAGACATCGTCACGGTCACCCCCGACGGCTGTCGCCGTCTCAACAACACCAGCCACGAACTGTGGGTCGTCGACTAGCTGCTGCAGGAGGTGGGATCGAACTGAAAGCCGCCGGTCCGGTACCGGCACAGCAGTTTCCCTGACGAGAGCGCCTCGACTGCGCCGCGACGAGAAGGACACTGTGATGACTTACTGCACCGAGGTATCGAACACCCCCGGCCGGCTGTGGCGTCACCGCGCTGCGGTCGAGAGGGCCGAGTGCCGGATTCGCGGCGGGTGGATGTCATGAGCGCACCCGACGTACCCGCCGATCAGCCCCCCGCCGAAGTCGGGACCCGCACCCGAGCACCGGCAGGTTCCTGGATCTCCTGGATCGCCCTGGCGTTGATGACCACCAGCTCGGTGGCGAGTTTGCGGCCGTCGCCGACCATGGCCGTGTACGGCCTGGCGTGCGTGTTCTTGTACCTGATCCCCGCGCTGGTGTTCCTGCTGCCGACCTCGCTGGTGTCCGCCGAGTTGGCGTCGGGATGGGAAGGCGGGGTCTACAACTGGGTGGCTCTAGGAATCTCCAAGCCGATGGGGTTCTTGGCGGTGTGGTGCCAGTTCGCCATGACGAT
The DNA here is from genome assembly GCF_057367935.1 of Rhodococcus sp. NS-SX18. Classification (NCBI taxonomy): domain Bacteria; kingdom Bacillati; phylum Actinomycetota; class Actinomycetes; order Mycobacteriales; family Nocardiaceae; genus Rhodococcus; species Rhodococcus sp. NS-SX18. The sequence continues at coordinate 2,879,980 of NZ_CM170633.1, forward strand.
CTTCTACTACCCCAGTTTGCTCGGGTACGTTGCCAGTACTTTGGCCTACGTCATCAACCCGGCACTGGCCAGCAGCGGAGTATGGACCGCGCTGGTCATCATGGTCGCCTACTGGTCCGGGGTCTACATCTCCTCCCGGGGCACCAAGGGCGTTGCCGGTCTGGCCAGCGGTGGCCTGATCATCGGCACCCTGGTGCCCGGCGCACTGCTGGTGATCCTGGGCATGGTCTTCCTCGGCCAGGGCAATCCCTCCGCCGCGCCGATGACCGTCGACAATCTGCTGCCGGCCTGGGCCGGTCTGGCCAGCCTCGTGCTGATCGTGAACAACTTCCTCTCCTATTCCGGGATGGAGATGAACGCGGTGCACGTGTCGTCCCTCCGTAACCCCGCCAAGGAATTTCCCCGATCGATGTTCCTGGCCATGGCCCTGGTGCTGTTGATCTTCATCCTGCCCGCGTTGGCGATCAGCTGGGTGATTCCGGCCGAACAGTTGTCCCTGACTGCCGGGGTGATGCAGGCCTTCGACGCGGTCTTCGCCCAGTTCGGCTGGCAATGGCTGACCCCGGTGATCGGGATCATGCTGGTGGCGGCCTCGCTCGGGGGCATGTTGACCTGGTTGGCGGGCCCGTCGAAGGGTCTGCTGTTGATCTCCCGGCAGGAAGGTTATCTTCCCCCGTTCCTGCAGCGGGTGAACAAGCACGGCGTCCAGCAGAACATTCTCGTCACCCAGGGTCTGCTCACCACCGTGATCGCCCTGCTCTACGCCTTCATCCCGGACGTGTCCAGCGCGTACTGGATCTTCTCGGTGATCACCACCCAGGTGTACCTGATCATGTACCTGCTGATGTTCGTCGCCGCGATCCGGCTGCGCCGACGGTTCCCCGACCATCCGCGGGGCTACCGGGCACCGATGCTGGTGGGATTGTGCGGAATCGGGTTCGCTGCCTCGCTTGCCGCTCTGCTCATCGGCTTCATCCCGCCGTCACAATTCAGTTCCGGCAACGCCGGGGTGTACTTCCTGATCGTCGCCGGCGGCGCTCTCGGCCTCGGCCTGCTCGCGCCGTACCTGTTCTACAGGTCGCGTAAGCCCTCCTGGAAACAACCGGAGGTGACCGAGTCATGACCACCGAGACGGAAACCTCGAACGCCCGCGAGCGCAGGATCATCTATACCGTCGTCGCATTTGTTCTCGTCCTGCTGGTGTTCATCGCACTGCTCCTGTTTCCCTATGTCCGGCCGGGCGGAGAGGCCGAGGCCAAGGCGGACCAACTCATCGCAGCACTCGACGAGGCCGGCGCCCGCACCCCCTCGCGCGAACAAATCACCCGGGTGCTCGGTGACGACGGCGGCGCGATCTGCGCCAACCCGAATGCGGCGCTGACCCGGGCAACGCTGTTGTCCCAGATGGTCAACGGAGCAGGAGGACCGGGTACCCGGCCGGTTGTCGTCGACGATCGGGTCGTACAGGGAGAATTGTTGGTCCTCGAGATCTACTGCCCCGAGGAACTGGCCGAATTCCAGCAATTCGTCGGCGACCTCGCAACGAGCGACGTGGCAGGAGAGTAGGCGATGAACCTGAGAGAACGCATCGCTGAACTGATGCCGCAGGTGCGAGAAGAACTCACCGAACTCGTCGCCCTGCGATCGGTGGCCGACCCACGCCTGTATCCACCCGAAGAATGCCGGCGTGCTGCACAGTGGGTGCGGGAGAGGTTCCACCGGCTCGGCTTCACCGATGTCCGACTGGAGCCCACCCCGGATGGCAGCGCCGCCGTGGTGGGATCGCGGCCCTGCCCGAACCCACACGCCCCCACCGTGCTGCTCTACGCCCACTACGATGTCCAGCCGCCGCTCGACGAAAGCGCTTGGCAAACACCTCCATTCCAGCTCACCGAGAAGGACGGCCGCTGGTACGGTCGCGGAACCGCCGACTGCAAAGGCAACATCCTCGTCCATCTGACCGCGCTGCGAGCCCTCGGCGACGAACTGCCGGTGCACCTGAAACTCGTCGTCGAAGGCTCGGAAGAACAGGGCACCGGCGGCCTCGAGGCCTTCGTGCCCGACCACGCCGATCTTCTGCGGGCCGACGCGATCCTCGTGTGCGACACCGGTAATGCCTCCGTCGGTCACCCCGCCGCCACCGTCAGCCTGCGCGGCATGGTCAACGTGGTGGTGACCGTCGACGCCCTCGCCTCCGAACTGCACTCGGGCATGTTCGGGGGCGCCGCCCCGGACGCTCTCGCCGCCCTGGTAGCAATGCTGGCGACCCTGCGCGACACCGCGGGCAACACCACCGTCGAAACCCTGGACAACACCCAGATCTGGGACGGAGAGACCTACCCGCACGAACAGTTCCGCACGGACGCCGGCATGCTCGCCACCGAATCGTTGCTCGGCGACGGCACCGTCTCCGACATGCTCTGGGCCCGCCCCGCCCTGACCATTCTCGGCATCGATTGCCCCTCCGTGCTCGGCTCGGCGGCCGCGATCGTCCCACGCGCACGCGCACGCCTCAACCTGCGCATACCGCCCGGGGTCGAGCCAGCGCACGCCCAGCAAGCTCTGATCGACCATCTACATGCCGCCGCGCCGTGGGGAGTCCAGGTCGAGGTCGAAGTCGAAGCCTCCGGATCACCGTTCCGGGCCCGCACCGACGGGCCCGCCTACCGAGCCCTGGACGCGGCCATGCAGGAATCCTACGGTCGGCCCATGGTCATGCTGGGACAGGGCGGATCAATACCCCTGTGCAACGTCTTCGCCGCCACCTACCCCGACGCGGAGATCATCTTGATGGGCGTCGAAGAACCCCAAGCACTGATCCACGCCCCCAACGAAAGCGTCCACCCCGACGAGATCGCCGCGATGGCACAGGTCGAAGCCCGGTTCCTGCAGAACTACTCGAGCACCCAGACATGATCTCCGATCTCGGCGACGTCACCTCCGGCATTCGAATCCCCCGGTCATTGTGAGCCTGCGCTCTTGAGGGGGCACAGGAGTTGCCGGCCGAAGTGGTGGGCGCACCGGGACAGCGGCCTTCGCCGGTCTGTCCCGCGGTCAGCCCCGCGGCGTCAGGTCATCGGCGCCGGTCGTCGCGTCCTGCGTCGTCACCGCTGCGCGCGGTCCCGTCGAAAAATCCCGCCAGCCGACGAGCACCGTGTGCACGGCCTCGGCGCCGTGCAGCGGGTCGGGTGGGGCGGGGAGGTCGGCGGGGTAGACGAGAAACGGGCTGCTCTGTGGTCCGCCCATGCCGCCGTGCGAGCCGACCTGCTCCTCGAACGCCGCGACCTCGTCGGTGTCGGGCCAGTACGTGCCGCCGACCATGATGTCGGCAACGTTGTCGAAGGTGTCGGTGCGACGCACCTTCGCCAGCGCGTCGGGGCCCATCACCGCCAGCGGGTTCCGGCCGGTGACCTTCCCCGTGGTCACGTCGACCTCGCCGTGGGGCCCGAGCACCACGGACCCTCCGGGAGCGGCCACGAGCAGGAACGCGATCCCGGGATGCTCGCGCAGCCCGGTGAGCAGACCGGGGTGGGCGGCCTCGATGGCGTGGACGTCGGCGCGTCCGGGCAGGTGCGGGAAGTAGACCAGGCCGAGGTTGCCCGAGCCGAGCACGATCGGCTCACCCGCGCAGGCGTGCGCCTCCTCGGCGGCGGCCGGCGAGTGCACGCTGGCCGCGGCGTAGGCGCGCCCTTCCGACCCGGGCTCGGCGGAGACGTCGGATTCGCGCTCGTACCAGTGGCGCTTCGCCGGTTCGCGCCGGGTGGCCAGCCGGATGACCAGCTGCCCCAAGGTTTCCCCGTAGCGTTGCAGAAAGGTCGCGCCCTGACTCTGCCCGTGGTCCGAGAGCACGACGACGCGGTAGGGCCGATCGGCCTGCGCCACCACGGCGAGCAGCAACTCGACGATCTCGTCGAGTTTGGTCAGCACCGCAAGGGTCTCGGGCCGGGAGATGCCGGAGTGGTGCGACACCTCGTCGTAGCCGATCAGGTCGACGTAGACGACGCTGCGCCCCTTGATCAGATCCCCGACCACCGCGGCGACAGCGACGTCGGTGGCGAGCACGGTCGCGAACGCCCGCACGAACGGATAGAGCCCACCCCGCCGCACCCGCGGCTGGATGTCCTTCCGCTTCTGCCGCAGCGACTGGCGTAGTTCCCGTTGCAGTTCCGCGGCCATCCGGATGAACGTGCGCAGCGCGCTCGCCGGGTCGGCGAAGTAGTCGCTGTAGCCGGCACCGCCGCCGAGGCGGGCACCGCGCATCCGGCTGACGACGAGCACGTTGTCGTGCGCGCCGCCGGTGAACAGGTTGCCCCGGCTCGTACCGTCGTGCGCCAGCAGGCCGGGGATGTGGGTGCGTTCGAGTTCGCGTTGCTCGTTGTCGACCGGGTTGCTGAACACCGAGACGCGCTCGGTGGTCTTGTCGTACCAGCGGAACGCCGGCACGTTGTGGTTGGAGCCGTGTAGCACGCCCAACTGGGTCGCCCCGGTCTGACTGCTCCAGTCGGTGTGCCACGGCATCAGCCGGTGGGTCTCGCGCACCAACTTCGCCAGCCCGGGCGTGACACCGTCGGCGATCGCGCGACGCAGCACGTCGTAACCGAGGCCGTCGATCTGGATGCACAACAGCCCCGGGGACGCGTCCACCAGCGCGGTGTTGCGACGCATCCGGAATCGCTGCCGACGCACCTGCATCAACCGGTACGCGGTATCGGAACGGGACGCGATCGCGCCCGATACCACGGAGGTGCACAGCGAGAGCAGCGCCGCGAGGAAGACCGCATCGCGCGGCTGATTCACCGTGGCGACCGGCACCAGATACAGCGTCGACAGCATGACGACACCGCCGGCGAGGAACACCCCGACGAACAGCAGCACCGGGCCGACCCATGACATCAACCGCATCATCAGCGGCCACAGCGCCGCGTTGAGCAGACCGAACACCAACGCGAGCGCCAGCGCGGCCGGCAGCGTCGGTAGCGGAGTGAAGCCCGACGGGTCCAGGGTGATGCCGTCGAGGATGCGGTCGAGCACGATGAGCGCGAGCGCCGACGACCCCCACAGCACGAGGAATTCGACGAGAACCCGCAATACACCACCCACCGTGCGCATCACAGCCCCTCTCGTTGTCTGGAATCGTAAGGGTCGTGAGCACGCCACCGGGTCCGAATACCGCCGCATCCGGTATGCGCTGGCTCGGGCATGCCAGCGCGCTGGTCGTGGACCGCGGAACGGTCGTCCTGACCGATCCGGTGCTGACCGACCGCGTCGCACACCTGCGCCGCCGCCGGGGGCCCACCCCGATCGGGCCGCACGTGCGCAACCCGGACGCCGTCGTGCTCTCGCACCTGCACGCCGACCACACCCACTTGCCGTCGCTGCGGCTGCTCGATCCGGACGTTCCGATCGTGGTCCCGTGGCGGGCGATCGACGGCCTGCCCGCGCTGCGCCGATTCGCCGACCGCCTGGTGCCGCTGCGACCCGGCGACGAAACCCGGATCGGCACCCTCACCGTCCGGGCGGTGCCCGCCCGACACGACGGCCGGCGCTGGCGGCGCGGTCCGGAGCTCGCGCCGGCGATCGGGTACGTCGTCGAAGGGGACCGGCGGACCTACTTCGCCGGCGACACCGACCTGTACCCGGACCTCGCCGACCACGTCGGCCCAGTGGACCTCGCGCTGCTACCCGTGGGGGGCTGGGGTCCGACCCTCGGCACCGGCCACCTCGACCCGTCCCGGGCCGCGGTCGTCGCGCGCCTGGTGGCGGCGGGTCTGGCGGTGCCGATCCACTACGGCACGCTGTGGCCGATCGGCCTCGACGCCGTGCGCCCCCGATTGTTCTTCGGTCCGGGCGCCGAATTCGTCCACCACGCCCAGCGGGCGGGGATCTTCGCGGTGGAATTGCCCCCGGGTGGCGCACTCGGCGAACCGGACACCGGCGTCGATTCACCGGACGCACGCTGCCCATGAATTCCGAGGTGCTGGCCCCTCGCTCGAGCGCGTAGGTAACCAGCCCGACGCCTCCGCATATCCCCATTCCGGCAAGCGACGAGCCGGGCCCCATGGCCAAGCCCGGCGGTGAGCTCGGAATACAACCATTCGCGATCGTGCTCTCCGGCCATTGCGATGCCCCGGCAACTGCGGGAACCTTGCCCCAGCCGCGTGCGGAATTGGAGTCCGCGATCGGGAAAAGGCCTGCAAGGGGAGGGCAGGCACCACGGGAAGCGCTCTCGGCCACCGTCGGTGACGGCGAAATCCGTCGTGGCGTCACACCTCCCAGCCGCAGAGGCATCCTGTGCTCCCCCGCGAACGAATCCGGACCGGCGGTGATCAGCGCACCGTCGGCGGCGACCTCGACCCAGGGATTGGGCCGTAGTCGAGTCGAATCGACAGCTGCATCCGCATGGAACCCAGCCACGTAGACCATCGACGATCGGCATCAGCCGTGGCGGTCCGTCACCGCGGCGAGGTATGAACTCGATGCCCCGGACGGCGCCGTCCGAAGTCTCGCAGTTCGTCTCCGCCGGGACGAACGATCCCGAAGCCGTCTCCGTTGGTGATGGTGGCTCCGAGCCGCGAGGGCAGACTCTGGTCGATCAAGGGGTGCTCAGGTCTGAACAGCAGGTCCTCGACTAGGGTCGAATCGCCGGAGTATGCCCTCGATCTACACACCACCTCATGCACCACCCTGGCGCTCGCCGCGACTGGATAATGCCGAGCTTGCCCCCGAAGCCGAGCCGTTCCGGAGCACGCCTCGCACCCGAACTGCGATGCGTGAGCATAGTTTTCATGACCACGACCAAGAGCGCAGGGTCGCCACCCGACACCGCGCAACACGGACAGCCGGACCCAGTTCCGAGCACGAACCCCGCGGCGGTGAGCAACGCGGTCTGAGGCTGGGCCGTGTTTCAAAAGCCCGCTGCCTCATAACCACTGACTGATCGCAGCGACCTGGACGGTGGCCAGGTATCGCACCGCGAGCTTGTCGTAGCGCGTGGCCACCGCCCGGAACTGCTTGAGTTGATTGATGCCGCACTCGACCGCATGCCGTTGCCAGTAGACGGTGCGATCGAACACTGGGGGCCGCCCGCCGCCGGAGCCGCGGTTGCGGCGGTGGGCGAGCTGATCGGACGGGATCGCGATGGTGGCCTTGATCCGACGACGGCGCAGATAGGACCGGTTCGCCCGGGAACTGTAGGCCTTGTCCGCCAACACCCGATCCGGCCGTGTCCGTGCCCCGCCCGGCACCTGATCGAGGCACTCGGATCGCGTCCAACACGGCAGCGAACTGCGGACTGTCACCATGCTGACCGGCGGTGAGCAGCAGCGCAAGCGGGCGCCGATGCTGTTCACACGCCAGATGCAGTTTCGTCGTCCACCCACCCCGCGAACGCCCCAACGCGTGATCGACTGGTTCGATCACGACACCACCGGCGAGCTCGACCTGCTCGTCACCGTCGCGGCGGGCGCCGGCGGCGTGCTGATGCGCCCGCATGATGGTCGAATCGACGCTGACGTCCCAGACGATCTCGCCAGCGGCATCGGCGATCGTCTGAAACCCGGTCAGGACCTGCGCCCACACCCCCGTCGCGTTGCCGGCGGCGGCGACGGAACAGCCCGTACCCGGTCTGCCAGGGTTTGTAGCGGTCCGGGACGTCCCGCCAGGGCGCGCCGACACGGATGCACCAGCGGATTCCGTCGATGAGCTGGCGTTTCGTCCACTTCGGTGGACGGCCGTTCTTCTTGGCGCAAGGCAGCAGCGGAGTCAGACGCGCCCACTGCCCGTCGGTCAGGTCCGCTCGCCCCGCTACCGCTACGCTGGGCACGAGGGCTCCGAGATATTCAGGTTTTGCTTGGTCGCTGAACCCAGATACCGGAGACCTCACTCATTCCACGACTGCGACATCCCTTCCTGCGGGAACGCGGTTCAAGATCACTTTTGAAACACGGCCTAGGTCGCCTCGAGCCGGTCTGTACGGCGGCCACAGCCCCGCCGGCCGGCTTCTCCTCTCACCCGGCGGGGTCTTTGCTTCGAACCGTCACCGGCCGTCGGCAGGATCGGTGTCTCCGCCGGGGTCCTGCCCGTGCGTGACGGCAGACATCGACAGACGAGTGGAGGAACCGCCGATTGTAGGCACCGGGCGCCTCGGCCTGGACTACCCTCATCGACACGGCCGTCGCCGGGATCTTCCCGGCGGGGACCGGGACCCCGCCGAAGTGTGCTCGTCGGCCGAACTCCGGTGGGGTCGTCGAGTGCGCCTTCAGCGCTTGTTCCGGCGCGCAAAGTCTATCCAGCGGTGGAAGTTCCGTGAAAAGGACCGTGCGTGAGGTGCAGTGGGCACAATGAGTTCGGTGATCGGCACCGGAGGATCGCGGTCGCGACACTCACACTGATGAGTCGGTTCCGGTATGCCTGCAGATGTTCTCGGCGGAAAGGGCGGTCCACCATGGAGGTCGCAGCTGGGGCGGGCGTGTCCATGGCGCCGCGTGGGACGTCGGCGGCCCATCCTTTTCTATACGAGATCAACACGTGGCCGTGGCTGGATCGGTTGAGCGGCGAGATCGGTCGTCGCCTCGATCTCGGGAGCGTGCCCGACGAGCAGTGGGATGCCATCGCCGCGCTGGGTTTCGACGCGGTATGGCTGATGGGTGTCTGGGAACGCAGCCCGGCGGGCGTGGCCATGGCCTTGGCCGACGACGGGCTCGTCGCCGGCTTCGAGGCGGCGCTGGGGGACTATGAGTCCTCCGACGTAGTCGGATCGCCGTACTGCATCCGTGCCTATGAGGTCGACCCGCGCTTGGGTGGTCGGGCTGGTCTCGGAGCCGCGCGGGCAGCGCTCGGCAAGCGGGGACTCGGCTTGATCCTGGACTTCGTCCCGAACCATGTGGCGCCCGATCATCCGTGGACGACCACTCACCCCGAGCGGTTCGTCCAAGGCACGGCGGACGATCTACGCGGCGATGCCGCGTCGTTCGTCGAGGTGGCCGGCCGGGTGCTGGCCAACGGACGTGATCCGTACTTCCCGGCATGGCCCGATGTCGTGCAGCTCGACGCCTTTTCCCCGAGTCTGCGTTCGGCGGTGGTGGACACACTCTGCCGGATCGCCGATCAGTGCGACGGGGTCCGATGCGACATGGCGATGCTCATGATGAACGACGTGTTCGCTCGGACGTGGGGAGATCGGGTCGGCGCCGCCCCCGCCGACGATTACTGGGCTCACGTGATTCCCGCGGTGCGCAGGACCCATCCGACGTTCCGCTTCATCGCCGAAGCCTACTGGGATTCGGAATGGGCACTGCACAAGCAGGGCTTCGACTTCTGTTACGACAAGCGCCTCTACGACCGTCTGGTGCAGAGGGACGCCGGGCAGGTGCACAGCCATCTCCTTGCCAACGTCGGCTACCAGGAAAAGCTGGTGCGCTTCCTCGAAAATCACGACGAGCCGCGGGCCGCGGCGGTGCTCGACCCGGCACGGGAGAAGGCCGTCGCGGTGGCAACGCTCACCCAGACCGGGGCGCGTCTGGTGCACGACGGCCAGATCGAGGGCCGACGGGTACGGCTACCGGTCTTCCTGGGTCGGTTCCCCGCAGAGCCGGCTGACAGCGATCTGTCCGCGTTCTACCACTCGCTGCTGGCGACGCTGCAGGACACCACGTTCCGGACCGGCACGTGGCGGCTGTGTGCCCGTTCGGGCTGGCCCGGCAACGACAGCGTCGACAATCTCGTAGCGTGGTGCTGGGACGGTGACCGTCGCTGGCTGGTCGTGGTGAACCTGAGCCCCGGCACCGCAACGGGGCGCGTGGGCGTTCCGTGGGACGACCTGAGAGGTGTGTCCTGTCGGCTGGTCGACCCGACCAACGACGTCGTCTTCGACCGAGCCGGCGCCGACCTCTGCGATGGCTTGTATGTCGAGCTCGGACCGTGGCATTGGCACCTGTTCCACATCGAATCCGCACAGGAGGAGCAGTGAGTAATCAGGCATCCGACGGACCTGCGACGGTGGAACACGCTCGCCTTGCCGAAGCCACCGGGCGCGCCGAGGACGATCTGTTCGAGGCGAACCCGTGGTACGAATGGGGTCCCTACCTGTCGGAGCGGGCGTGGGGCACGGTGCGTGAGGACTACAGCGACAACGGGGACGCCTGGAGTTACTTTCCGCACGATCAGGCCCGCTCCCGGGCCTACCGGTGGAACGAGGACGGCATGGCCGGGTTGTCCGACATCCACCACGACCTGTGCCTGGCGTTGGCGCTGTGGAACGGGACCGATCCGATCCTCAAGGAGCGGATGTTCGGCCTCACCGGACCGCAAGGCAACCACGGTGAGGATGCCAAGGAGTACTGGTGGTATCTCGAGGGCCTGCCGAGTCACGCGCTGCTGCAATGGCGGTACCACTATCCGCAGGCAGAGTTTCCCTACCAGCGGCTGATCGACGAGAACGCCCGCCGCGGACGCGAGGACTTCGAGTTCGAATTGCTCGACACCGGGGTGTTCGACGAGGGGCGTTTCTGGATCGTCGACGTCACCTACGCCAAGGCCGACCCTACCGACATTCTCGTGCACATCACCGTCCACAACCACGGACCCGAGGCGGCCGACCTCGATGTCCTTCCCACACTGTGGCTGCGCAACACGTGGCGTCCGTCCGGCAGCGCCGACATCCCGCGCCTCTTCTTCGACCGGGGCGCAGTGGCCGTCGACCACCCCCATTTGGGTGGGTATCGACTCGAGGCCGGGCCGGCGAGTGATGGCACGCGGCCTGCACCGCTGTTCTGTGACAACGAGACCAACACCACCAGGTTGTACGGTGCCGCGCCGATCACACCCTTCCCCAAGGACGGCATCAACGACCACGTCGTCTCCGGCGCCGACACCGTCAACCCCGAGCGGGAGGGAACGAAGGCGGCGTGGCGGTACCACCTGACCGTTGCCGCCGGGGACACCGTGGAGCTGCGGCTGCGCCTGCGCCGACCCGCGACGGCCGAGTTCACCGCGCCCCCGACCGAGTGGTCGACGGTCTGGTTCGACGGCATCCTGGCGCGCAGGCGCGCCGAAGCCGACGAGTTCTACCGTGCTATCGCTCCCAGCGATATCGATTCCGAACGCATGCGGATCCTGCGCCAGTCGTGTGCGGGTCTGATCTGGAGTAAGCAGATGTACCCGTACCGGGTGGCGAACTGGCTCGACGGCGACCCTGCCGAACCGGCTCCGCCGGCGGGGCACGTCAGCGGACGCAACACCGGGTGGCGGCACCTGGACTCGTTCGATGTGCTCGCGATGCCCGATCCGTGGGAGTACCCGTGGTTCGCTGCCTGGGATCTCGCGTTCCACACGATCCCGTGGGCGCATCTCGATCCCGCGTTCGCCAAGTATCAGCTGCTCGTCCTGCTCAAGGAGTGGTTCCTCCATCCCAACGGCGCCCTGCCCGCCTACGAGTGGAGCTTCGACGACGTGAACCCGCCGGTGCATGCCCTCGCCGCGGTGCGGGTGTACCTCATCGACGGCGGCCGTGACGTCGAGTTCCTCGAGCGGGTCTTCCACAAACTCCTGCTCAACTTCACCTGGTGGCTCAACCGCCAGGATCCCGACGGAAACAACCTCATCGGCGGCGGCTTCCTCGGGCTCGACAACATCAGCCCCGTGGACCGCTCGCACCTCCCGCCGGGGGTTCGCCTGGAGCAGGCCGACGGGACGGGGTGGCTGGCCTACTACTCGGCCGCCATGCTCCTGCTCGCCCTCGTCCTCGCCGACCGCAACGCGGTCTACGAGGACATGGTCGTCAAGTTTCTGGAACAGTTCGTGCTGATCATGGACGCGCTCGACGAGTCGGGGCTGTACGACCCGGACGACGGATTCTTCTACGACCGACTCCTCGACGCTGCCGGCAATGCCACCCCGATCCGGGTGCAGACCCTCGTCGGCGTGATACCAGCCCTGGCAGCGGTGTCCATTGCCGAGCGCAACCCCGAGCGGCTGCGCAGGCTCAGCAGGCGTTTCGCCCGCATGATGGATCGGCGCGGAAACCGTTCGGATCCGTCGTGGCGGGTGCGCACCACCGACACCCCCCGCCGGTTGCTGCTGTCGGTGCTCACCAAGAATCAGCTCCGGACCGTGCTCTCCACCCTCTTCGACGAGAACGCCTTCCTCTCACCGCACGGACTGCGCTCGCTGTCCAAACGGTTCACCTCCCCGTACACCCTGCCGGGCATACCCGGCGCCGTGATCGACTACGCACCGGCCGAGTCCCGCACCGCAATGTACGGTGGCAACTCGAACTGGCGGGGGCCCGTCTGGTTTCCGGTGAATTACCTCGTGATCCGAGCGTTGCTGCAGTACGCCCAGTTCTTCGGTGACGACTTCACCATCGACTATCCCACCGACTCCGGTCGGCAGCGCACCCTCCGGGACATCGCCGATGACCTCGCCGACCGCCTCGTCGGCATCTGGCTACCGAACGACGAGGGAAACCGGCCGGTCAACGGCGGCGCAAAACTGCTCCAGACCGATCCGGCCTGGAAGGACAACCTGTTGTTCTACGAGCACTTCCACGGCGACAACGGAGCCGGCCTCGGCGCCTCCCACCAAACCGGTTGGACGGCGCTGGTGGCTGATCTCATCCTCGACCCCCCAGCTGTAGCGCAGGAACCTTCGGCTACCAGCCCCCCTTCCGCTAGCGACATGCCTGCGAATGATCGGTTCCGCTCCGAATAAGGTCGCTGTCAACGGCTCCGCCGGACCCGCACCCCGGTGCTCCCCGGCAACTCACCGAGACCTTCCTTCCCTTCGACACGCCTTTCGGTCGAGTGGACAGCTCGGGGTGTCACAGGCCCGCACCCTCTTCGTGCGATCGGGTCCGGTCGCACGGCCGGTCGCGGCGCTCGAATGCGTCCACTGCGGCCTCGAGCGTGGGAGGGAAAGGGACGCGTCGAAGCGGTCTCTCACCCCGAACCGCTCCAACCGGTCCTTGATCGGCCCCTTCATCTCCGCGAACACCAGCCGGACGCCGCAGCTCTCCAAATAGCGGTCGAGATCGACCAGTTCGTCGACCGCGGTGGTGTCCAATCCGATGATGGGCTCGGCCTCGAGCACGACCCATTCGATCGGACGATGACCAATCCCGGGATGCGCCGGCCCCCGGGCGAGATCGTGGAAGCCCTCCCGATCGGGCACGGCCACCAATTCGGCCCGGTAGGGCTGTCACCCCCGTACGACCACCGCAGGGAACGACAGTCCGATCGCGACCAGGATGCCCTGCAGGACTCCCACCAGCGCGACGCCGACGAATGCCGCGGCCGCCAGCAACGCCTCCGTCCGGCTCATACGTCACATCTGCACCAGCCCCCGCACGTCGACCAGCGCGGTCGCCGCCACGGTCGGTCACAGCCACCGGCACCACCGTCGCCGCGATCAACGGCGCCAGCGACGAATCGGGGCCCCAGGACGACGATCTTGGACGGCCCCACGATCGCGTAGGCCAGCAGCGGAACGATCGTCGCGTACAGACCGGCGTACGCGGGCAGCCCCGCCGCTTCGGCGTAGCCCATGCCGGCAGGGATCAACAGCTGTCAGGACAGGACCGGCAACGACATCCGAACGCAGCCACTCCCGACGGTAGCCGCGTACCGTCTCGACTCCGGGCAGTCGAGCCAGAGCTCGCATCCGGGACACCTCGCGATTATGGGCACTGCGCACAGCTGTCGCAGCGCGCTCTGCCGGCCGGGAGGCCGGGACCCGAGCCACATCTGCTGACCTCCGGCCCTGCGCTCAGTCCACGGACCAACCCGGCGTGGTGCCGACGGTGCGCCACTCGTCTTCCCACTGCGTGAGTCGGCGATGCTCGTTCCGTCGATGGAATCCGTACAGCCCGACGCACGCCACCGCGGTTGGCGCCGTCCACACCGCCACGGCCGCGAGAACGGCAGTCACGGCGATATCCGATCCGCTGTGAGGCGCCGCGACCGGGGTACCGTTTTCGTCGACCCACAGTTCGAGCATCTCACCCGGGCGCATGTCGATTGCCGGTGCCCATCTTCCGATCTGCAGCCCGCCGTCCGTGCTCCACTGCACCCAATCCGGCTCGTCCCCGGCACGGCTCGACCCTTCGGCTCCCGGCCGGAGCACCTGCAGCGGTGCCAGCCCGAGTACCGTCGCCTCGACGTGGCGGTTGGTCTGCCGCTGCTGCTGCGCCTGGGCCGCCAGCGTGCCGTAGGTGACCGACCCGTATGCCGCAGCGAAGGGCGCTATCGTCAGCACGAACGCCCCCACCAGCATGGTCAGACCGGACTCGATCCGGTCGCACCCGCGCAGCAACCGGTTGCGTCCCCACGGGGCTCGGCGCCACAGACGAACCAACAACGGCGGTTCCGGTCTCATCACCGTCTCCCGGTCACGTACGCCCTACCCACGCCCCGGCCCGCCCCGGAATCGAGCCAGCGGCCGGGGCGTGGCACTAGGCACTAGCCTGGGCGTCGGCTCAGCCGACGGGCACACCGTCACGCCCAGCGGTAGCCGGCCCGAGCGCCTGGGCTTTGAGGTGTCCGAATTCTGCGGCAGTGATCGCTCCCGAGTCGAGCAACGCCTTCGCGTCGGCGATCTGTTCGGCCGGGGACTTTCCGACCGCCACCGTCCGGATGTACTCGTCGGTGGCCTGCTTGGCTTCCGTCTGCGCCTGCTGCGCCCGCAACGCCATACCGCGACCGCGGACGATCAGATACACCAGCGCGCTGATATACGGGAAGAGCACCAGCACGACCACCCACACCGCCTTGATCCAGCCCGAGACGGTGTGATCCCGAAACAGATCGACCAGGATCTGGAACAGCACGATCAGATACGCCACGAAGGCGAACACGACGATCGTGTACCACACGTAATCCCAGAAGGAATCCATCAGTTGTACCTCCTCGACTGGACCGGCGGCGACGAAGACGATCGTCGGGGAACCGGTCGGCTATGGAAAACTCGAATCCTGCTACGGCGATGCCGCCGCGCTGCGGCGCCGCTCCTTGCCCGCGACTCGACCGAGGCCAGGACACTTCGACGGGCGAGTCGTTCTCCGAGTCCCGGCAGATCCGACCCGGAACCCACTCGAATGACCGACGTTCACCTCCAGCGCGGCCTCGACGACCGCGTGAAGTACATCCATCCCACCGAAATCGGTGGTAAGCCGATCGACCATGACGGCGTCGGCACCAGCATCCGGCATGTTCATCTCGCATCCATGTGGCCCCATGCCAGCAGAACCGTGCATATCGTATGCCGCTCATCTGCGCGGAGTCCCCGAAACCGTCAACGTGGTGTAGGCGCTCGATCGGTGGACCGGGAAGAAGCAGTACCGCACCAACCCACTACCTTTTCGATCTTGTCGTGCGGTTCCATCCTTGCCAGGCTTGTCCTGCGCCGGAAACTCAAATTCAGGGCCGACCGTTCCGGTGCTCAGCGCGACCGAAAACCTGTCCGTCCCCGTTGTTGTCACGGCGCTCGCCGTCTACCGGCTTGCTGCAGGAAATGTTGATGCCTACGTCGCTGACCGAAAACCAGTGGCTCGCATGCCTGGCTTCCCGTCCCCCAACACTCGACCGGAATGCCATCGGTGGGCTGCGATCGTCGACGCTCTGGTCGGGAACCTGCGCGAAGTCCGTCACCATCTGGCTCCCTCGAGCAGGCCACCGACCGGGACGAACAGATCCTGGCGCTGATCGAATCGCTCGCCTGGCTCAACCGACTACTCGACATACCGGCATCCCACGGACTCGAGACCGCAACCGGATAAACCTCACCCGAGTTTCCACTGTCACCGCTACTCGCTGCGGCGTCGAGGTTCCTGCTGCGGCAGGACCGGTGTGTCTGGGCGGAGGCCCCCGTCCAAGAGGAGGGTGATTCGCGTCCTGGATGTTTGTCCGATCCATGGAGAAACCGCCGGGGCTTCCGCCCCTCCATGAGGCCCCCGATCTCGCGTGCGTGGCTCGCGCTCCGCGTTGCACAGGTCGAAGAAAGGATTTCTCGTCGCATGCGAACACCCCGGCGGTGCGGGGATCGACCCTCGACTGGTGTGCAGGAGCGTTCCTCCCGCTCGATGGGTGCGGTCGCATGGTCGCGTCCCAGCCTCTGGTGTGTGCGCTGGTCCACTCCGGACGCAGCGTAGGTCGGAAGAACCTCGGGACAGGGGTCGGGCCCCACAAGTCCACGGGTGGATCCTCCCCGCGGGCGAGTCAAATCCTGAAGTCTCACCCGGCTCGTCGAAAACCCCTTGACGACAAGCCATCGCGCAAGGATTGTCGAAAATGGGCGCGGCAGTCCAGCGGTTCCCTCGCCCCGATCTCCGGAAAGTGAAGGGGGGCGGCATTGGCGAGAACCCATCTCCCTCTCCACGGCCTCCCACAGTCGAATCGACGTACACCTAGGGTTGATCTCAGGATGAGAGGATCCGTGCCTTCTCGGCCTCGAATTCGGCCTCGGTGAGTACGCCCTGCGCCTTCAACGCGGCGAGGTCTTTCAGAGCGGCGATCCGGTCCGTTCCACCCGGCGTCGCCTGGGCCGGTTGTGGTGGATGCTGCGCGTATTGGTCGTACTGTGCCTGTTCCTGTGCCATCCAGCGTTGGCCCTGTCGCCGGGAGACACGGTTGGACACGGCGGTGGCGGTACCGGCCACCACGGCGGTGCGGGCAACGCCGCGAAGCAGTCCGGGCATGGCAGACTCCTCGTGTACTCGACCTGTGTGTCGATTCCGATTTTGCTGTGTTATTTCAGTTTTCCGTTTCGGCGGCGTCCAGGGACGCCAGGATGCTCTGCACCGGGATGCGGCCCGAGGCGACGAGCTGGGCGCCGGTCACGGCGCAACGCCCGCGCAAACGGGGCGACCCAGGTGTTCTCGTATACGAGCACGGCCGCTGAGCAGCCCGGTTCCAGCGCAGCCCCGGCTTCAACGAAGTCCGTCTCGTCGAGCAGACCCGAGGCGGCCTCCGCGAAGAGAGTCACGTCGATCTCACCTTCGAGTCCGACGTCGGCGATGTCGATGCCGGCGACGGAGCCGCCCGGGGCCTTGCGGACGAACGCCAGGTCCAGTACACGGATGAGGCCGCGCTCGACGAGGTCACGCAGCAGCGGGAGCGCCGACCCGTCGGGCGGACGGTCGGCAGGGGATTCGATGACGAGATAGTCGACCGGACCCATCTCGTCGATGTCGGAATCGGTCACCAGTGGCCTCGTTTCAGTGACAGGAACTGTTTTCGGTGGCAGTGCGAGCAGATCGCACGGCGCTGCGTCCCAAGTGGTAGTGACGCCGACTGCGAAAACGACGCAGCCGTCCACCGCAGGCCGACGATAACTCCCCCACCCCTGCGCGCATCCCTTTTTCGGGCAGCCGGATTGCTGCCACCTCGTTGTCGGACGAGGACAACGGAGGCGTGATCGCTCCGATACCGAGAACGAGCCGAAAGTCCCTGCGATAAGGACGCGACCGAGCGCACACTTGCCCCAGTCAGGTCCGTTGACAAAGGGAGACGACCGTGTCACAGAATGTACGTACCGACCACGAAGACATGTCCGTCAAACAGGGCATCGCCGCGGGAACCTCGATCGGGGCCGCAATCATCATGGCCACCATCGGGATTCTCCAGTTCTTCCAGGGTATTGCGGCCGTCGCCGAGGACGAGCTGTTCGTGCAAGGCCAGGAGTACACGTTCAAGTTCGACTTCACCACATGGGGATGGATCCACATCGTCTTCGGGGTGGTGATGGTTGTGGTGGGCATCGCCTTGATCACCGGCGCGACGTGGGCGCGGGTGGCGGCGATCGTCATCGCGGCGCTGTCGATCCTGGCGAACTTCATGTGGCTGCCGTACTACCCGTGGTGGTCGATCCTGATCATCGCGCTCGACGTGGTGGTCATCTGGGCGGTCTCGACCTGGAATCCCAAGGCCGAGTACTACTGACCCGCGCGACGCCGCCGGACCGCCCACCGCGGTGGTCCGGCGACAGTCCCTGTTGTATTCATCAGTTGCGGAAGGGACGACGCCGAGATGACGGCAGAGACCAGCCCGGGCGGCGCAGACACGAACGGCCGGCTCGACAGCGACGAGCGCGCCGAGCTGGAACGACTGCGTGCCGAGGTCGCCGCGCTGCGGGAACGGACGACGGCCGAGGCGACGGCACCTGCACCGACTCCGCCGCGCCCACCACGTCCACCGCGGCACGGGTGGCGGTGGGCCGCGGTCGCGCTGCTGACCTTCCTGGTCGCCGTGCTGGCGATCACCTCGGTGGTCTCGCGATTCGTGCGCAGCGAGATCCTCGACACCGACCGCTACGTGACCACGGTCGCGCCGCTGGCCTCCGACGCGGCGCTGCAAACCCAGATCGCGAACTCCATCACCGACGAGATCTTCGCTCGCGTCGACGTCGAAGGGCTGACCACCGACGCCCTGACCGCCCTGACCGACGCGGTCCCGGCCACCGCGAACGCTCCTCGCGTCGACCGCGCGGTCGAAGGTCTGGCTCCGGTCATCACCGGTCAGGCCCGCAGCTTCGTCAACCAGACGGTGCTCTCCCTCGTGCGCAGCGACCAGTTCGAGGACCTGTGGATTCAGGCCAACCGCGCCGCACACACCGCGCTGGTGGCGGTGGTGACCGGCAACGTCGGCCCGTCCTCGGTCACCGTCGACGAGTCCGGCACGGTCAGTATCTCGCTCGGCACCGTGATCGACAACGTCAAGGCCCGGTTGCTCGACCGCGGCTTCACCTTCGCCGAGAAAATCCCCTCCGTCGACAAGCAGTTCGTGCTGTTCCGGTCCCCGGATCTGGTCCGGGCCCAACGCGCGGTGAACACCCTCGACAACGCCGCGGACGTGCTGCCGTGGCTCACCATCGCCGCCGCGGCCGCCGCGGTCGCCGTCGCGCCCCCGGGCCGGCGCCGCCGCGCGCTGGCCTTCGTCGGCGTTGCGCTGGCGGTGGGCATGCTGGTGCTGGCGATCGCGCTCCTTGTCGCTCGGGCACAGTATCTCAATCAGGTGCCCCCGGAGGTGTTGTCCCCGGATGCGGCCACCGCGATCGTCGACACGGTGCTGGTGCCGCTGCGGGCCGCGCTGCGCGCGGTGGCTGTGCTCGGGGTGGTCGTCGCGCTCGGGGCCTATCTGACCGGCGGTTCGGCCTCGGCCGTGGCGGTGCGCCGCGGCTTCGGCCGGGGCCTCGACGCGGTACAACGTGCACGCCACCCCCGGGCGCCGAATCAGCTTGAGGAGTGGGCCTTCCACGCCCGCACCGTGCTGCGGGCGACGATCATCGGGATCGCCGCGCTGCTGTTGATGTTCTGGCGCTACCCCACCGGCCTGGTCGTGGTGTGGATCGTGCTCGGCGCGCTGTTGGCCCTGCTCGTCCTGGAACTGGTGATCCGGCCCGCCCGCACCCACCCCGAGTCACCGCCCCCGCCAGAGCCGGAAGCGAGCCTGCCCGAGAACACGACAACCGGTCCCCCGGCACCCCGTTCGGAGGGGAGGTAAACGCCGTGACCGACCGCACCCACCCCGTAGCCCGAGACCCTCGTCCCCTGCCGGGCGAGGACGAGATGCTGCAGATCGAATCGGTCGTCGCCCGACTCGTCGCCCGCTTCCCCACTGTGCCACCCCTCGACATCGATCTCGCCGTGCGGACCGCCGAAAAACGGTTCGCCGACGCGACGATCCGCGCCTTCGTTCCCCTGCTGATCGAAAAAGCGGTCCGCCGCACCCTCGGTGACAGCTCCCGCGAACCCGGAACCGAACCAGGGTAGCTGGGCAGTACGGCGCACACCGTCGGTCCGCAGCGTAGGTGGCACTACAGGCCGCTTTCGGTGGATATCCAGGACATGCGGCCGGGGGTCGTAGGTCGCGTCCACGACCACCACCCCGGAGGTGCGGTCGTTGCAGGCATGCTCGACCGCGTTGGCCAGAGCCTCGTACACCGCCACGAGCACATCGGCGCGACCGTCCTCGTCGAGCCGACCCCAGCGCAGCCAACTACTCGAGGCGTGCCGCAGCTACCGTCAGCTCCGAGGCCAGAGCCGGCAGCTGCTGATGCCAGCACACGGTGGAGTTCAGGGACGGATCGAGTGGAGGTCGGTGCATGAGCCGTTTCCGAGCCAGGCCTTCGCGACCTTCGTGCGCTCGGTGCACACCGGACCCGACGAGGGGGAACAACGATCCGCCAGGCTACTGGCAGGAGACCCGGGCCCGCGCCCCGGTGCCGACGAGCGCCACGGTACCGGGGCGGGACGCTCCGACTGGCCCGCCCCCTTCCCGCCCCCGGGGACGGACCGAACCGACGGGCACCGGCGTCCCTTTCTCGTCCCCGTTCCCGTCCTTGTCTCGGGGATAGTTCTGCGACGAATTCCGGAACAGGTGTTCGAATAACTCAAAATTTCCGTCTGGTGCGGATTTTGAAGGCCTACGCAGCGAACCCCCACCAGCCGCCCGTCGCCGCCCGGCGGCATACCCACGCGGAACCGTCGAAGGGCACGACCGAAACGTCGACACCGGTCACCCGCCGAGTCGGCGATCCCCTGCGCCTGAACCGAGGGTAGGGGCATCCCTCTGGTCAGCGTGGCTCGGCCGGGCCCGACGCTGGGGACGCGGCGCGGAGTTCGCGTTGTTCGGTGCGCAGTTCGTCGGCGCGTTCGCGGGGGGCGTCGACCTGGGCGCGGGCCGCGGCGGTCTCGGCGTAGGCGGCCGCGAGGTCGGCGCGCACGGCCTCGGTGCGCTCGCGCTCGGCGGCGGTGTCGGCGCGGGCGGCGGCCAGGTCGGCGTCGAGCCGGCCCACGGTGGCGGTGGCCTGGTCGGCGGTGGCGCGGAGCCGGGCGAGCTCATCTCGCTGCTCCCCGACGAGGTCCTCGAGGTCGGCGGTCCGCCGACGGTGCGCCGCCTCCGACTCCTCGAACCGGGTCGTCCACGCGTCAAGCGCGGCTGCGTGGTCGGCGCGCACGCGGTCGAGCTCCTCCTGGTGCTCGCGGCGGGCCGCGACGAGTTGTGCGGTGGCGCCGTCGGCCTGCGCGAGCGCGGCAGCCGCGGCCGCGTCGGCGTCCGCGCGCTCGTCCAGTGCGGCGTCGTGTTGCTCACGCAGCCGGGCGATCTCGGCTCCGGCGTCGGCGCGGACCTTGTCGGCGTCGGGCCGCACCCGACGGAGGTGCGCATCGAGCGCGGCGGGTCGGACAGCAGCGCGGTGGCCGCGGTGATCGACGCGGCCACCGCGCTCAGCCGCTCGAGGGCGGCCTGGGTTTCTGCCGCAGCAGCGGGACCTCCTCGGCCAGGGTGGATACGGCCGCCGCCGGATCGGTGGGGTTGCCGCCTCGAGCCGCTCGGCGCGGGCCGCCTCCTTCTGTCGTTGCCGCCACGCCCGGACCAAGTCCGCGTCCGAGGCGTACTCCGGCGCCGCCCTCCCCTGGTGCCCTCGGTCATCGCTCCGCCCTCCCGATCGCCTCCTGAGCCGTCGCCGGTCTTCGAGCACCTGGTGCAGATCGATATCGTGCGCGGTGGTCATCGCGTGGTCTTCCTCGAGTGACTTTGGACGGTCTCTCCGAGAATCACGCGATGGCCGCTTCCGTTCGCTTTACGACACGCCGGCCGTATCGTCCAGGTCCGGTTCGTACATATAGATGATGGATACAACCACCGAAGGACGGGGAGGCACCCGACCAGGTCGCGATCGAGCAGAACGCCCGGATACACAGGTGACCGGCCGCGAACACCGAAAGTCGAGGTAAGCAAGGTGCCGGCTCCGCTGGTGACCCTCGGTATCGGCGCTGTGGTGGCGTACGCCAAGGCCCGGCGGCATCTCACCCTGGTCGTGGATCCCGATCGTGCGGATCCCTCGCGTCACTTCTGGGTGTTCAAGGTCGCCATACTACTGGTGCTCGTAGCGATCACGTGGTGGTCGATCACGGCTGCTGCGCCGCAGCTCGGCTCCCTGCTACCGGGCCTTGTCATAGTGCCCCACCATGGCCCCTCCCCGGGGGAGCTGCTCGCCGGACGGGCGGTGGCGGGTGAGGTGGCCCGTAAGCGAGTTCGACAGGTACACCGACCATTCGCGTCAGGATTCGGCTTTCTTGAAATTCCGTCCGGTTCGTATTCAGTCGGGTAGGGCCACTTCCCTGCCGTATGTCAGCGGCGATCGCCCAAGAACTCGGCCCGGCCGGCGAGAAAGCCGCGCTTGTTTTCCGCGGCTGCGTCCTCGTCCGCCCGGGTCCCCGCGCTCGTCGGCGGAACCGTCAGCCGAGGAACACCGCGACCTGGTCCACCAGATCGAGCAACGGCTGCGGGAAGACGCCGAGCGCGACGGTCACCACCGCTCCGCCGGCAATCGTGACGGTCGTCAACACGCTGGGCGCCACGACCGTGGGGGCGTCGCGGTCCGGCTCGTCGAAGAACATCAGCACGATGACGCGCACGTAGAAGTACGCCGCGACGGCGCTGCTGACCACGCCGACGATCACGAGCGGAACGGCGCCGCCACCCGCCGCCGCCCCGAACACGGCGAACTTGCTGACAAACCCGCTGGTGAGCGGGATGCCGGCGAACGCGAGCAGGAACAGGGCGAACACCGCGCCGACGAGCGGAGAGCGCCGGCCGAGACCCGCCCAGCGGGACAGATGGGTCGCCTCCCCGAGGTCGTCGCGGACCAGGGTCACGACGGCGAATGCACCGAGGGTGCTGAACCCGTAAGCGAACAGGTAGAACATCGTCGACGCCAGCCCGGCCCGGTCGGCGGCGATCAGCCCGGTGAGGATGAAGCCGGCGTGGGCGACCGACGAGTAGGCCAGCATCCGTTTGACGTCGTTCTGCGTCACCGCCAGCACCGAACCCACCACCATCGTCAGGATCGCCACACCCCACAGCAGGGGACGCCAGTCGTCGCGCAGTCCGGGTAGCGCCACGTAGAACACGCGCAGCATCGCGCCGAACGCCGCGATCTTGGTGGCCGCCGCCATGAAGGCGGTGATCGGTGTGGGCGCTCCCTGATAGACGTCAGGGACCCAGGAATGGAACGGCACCGCTCCGATCTTGAACAGCAGACCCACCGCGAGCATCGCCGCACCGATCACCACCAGCGCGTCGCCGTCCGCGCGGACGGCGACGGCGTCGGCGATACCCGCCAGGCCCACGGTCCCTGCGTAGCCGTACAGCAGCGCCACCCCGAACAGGAAGAAGGCCGAGGAGAAGGCGCCGAGCAGGAAGTACTTCAGGGCCGCCTCCTGGGAGAGCAGGCGCTGCCGACGGGCCAGGCCGCACAGCAGGTACAGGGGCAGCGACAGGACCTCGAGCGCGATGAACATGGTGAGCAGGTCGTTCGCGGCCGGGAACAGCAGCATCCCCCCGACCGCGAACAGCACCAGCGGGAACACCTCGGTCTGGGAGATCCCCTGCGCGGCGGCCTCGCGCTCGGCGACGCTGCCCGGCACCACGGAGGCCTGCGGGGCGAACGCGTCGGCACCGCCGCGCCCGGTGGCCACCGCCGCGCCGGGTCCCTCCGGCACGGCACCCCGAGGGTTCGGCTCGATGCCGCGCTCGGCGACGAGCAGCACCGCGAGGATCGAGACGAGCAGGATGGTGCCCTGCAGGAACAAGGTGGGTCCGTCGACCGCGACGGCGTCGACCGCGGCGGTGTACCCGGGCGCGGCGCCGGCGGCGAAGTCCAGGCCCGCGGCGAGGACGACGACCGCCACGAACGCGGCACCGAGTCCACCGAGCGCGAGCAGCAGCTGGCTCGCGTACCGGCCGCGGCGGGGAACGAACGCCTCGACGAGCACCGCGGCCACGGCCACCCCGAACACGATCAGCATGGGAGAGAGCGGGCCGTATTCCAGGTCGGGAGCCGGAATCGCCTGCGCGAGAACGAGGGTGCCGTCCAAGGAAGTCACCGGTGCGTCCCTCCGTGTGTGTCGGTGCCGAGCCCGCCCGCGACGGGTTCGGGCGGGACGGGCGGCACCGGATCGGGCCGGTCGACCGTGACCAGGACCTGGTCGACCGCTGGGGTGATCACGTCGAGGGCGGGCTTGGGGTAGAGGCCCAGGACGAGGAGCAACGCGATGAGCGGCACCACGACGGCGAGTTCGCGGGGCACCAGGTCGCGCACGTGCTCGTTGCCGTCGGTGACCGGTCCGGTCATCATGCGCTGGTAGAGCCACAGCACGTAGATCGCCGACAGCACGAGCGCGAGCACCGCGCACACGGCGGCGACCTGGTAGCGCGGATAGGTGCCGACCAGCACCAGGAATTCGCTGACAAACGGCGCCAGGCCGGGCAGGGACAGCGTCGCCAGTCCCGCTACGAGGAACGTGCCGGCCAGGACGGGGGCGACCTTGCGGACGCCTCCGTACGCAGCGATGGCACGGGATCCGCGTCGGGAGACGAGGAACCCGGCGATCAGGAACAGCGCCGCGGTGGAGATGCCGTGGTTGACCATGTACAGCGTCGAACCGGCCTGGCCCTGGCTGGTCATCGCGAAGATACCGAGGATGATGAACCCGAAGTGCGAGATCGAGGTGTAGGCGATCAGCCGCATCACGTCCGTCTGGCCGATCGCGACCGCCGCACCGTAGACGATGCCGATCACCGCGAGCGTGACGATCACGGGCGCGAAGTACACCGACGACTCGGGGAAGAGCTGCAGGCAGTAGCGCAGCATGCCGAACGTGCCGACCTTGTCGACCACGGCCATCATCAGCACCGCTCCGGCGGGCGTGGCCTGCACCGCGGCGCCGGGCAGCCAGGTGTGGAACGGCCACAGCGGCGCCTTCACCGCGAAGGCGAACATGAAGCCGAGGAACAGCGCGTGGAGCACCACGGCGTCGGCACCGAGACCACCGTCGGTGACGACGGCGACGATCTCCCGGAAGTCGAAGGTGCCGGCGCCCTGCCGGGCGGTGACCACGTACAGTCCGATCACCGCGGCCAGCATGATCAGCCCACCGAACAGGTTGTAGAGCAGGAATTTCACCGCCGCGCGGGAGCGACGGCCCCGGTCTCCGAGCCGGTCCCCGAAGCCTCCGATGAGGAAGTACATCGGGATGAGCATCGCCTCGAAGAAGATGTAGAACAGCAGCACGTCGAGCGCGATGAACGAGATCAGCACCATCGCCTCGACCGAGAGCATCAACGCCATGTACAGGTGTGTGGTTCGCCGAGGCGTGGATGGTCCAGCGGCGCCGGCGGGCTCGACCGGTGTCGCGTCGTTCCAACCGGCCAGCATGAGCAGCGGGAGCAGCATCGCGGTGAGCAGCACCAGCACGAGTGCGATGCCGTCCACACCCAGCGTGTACCGGGTGCCCAGGGCCGGGATCCACGGGTGCGATTCGACGAACTGATACTGCTCGCCCGCCGGGTCGAATCCGACCGCCAGCACGCACGCCAGCACGAGCACCACGGCCGCGACCGCGAGCGCGGTGCCTTTGGCGAGGCTCCGCATGCGGGCGGGAATCGCCAGTACGACGACGGCGCCGACGAGCGGCACCACCCACAGGGTCGTCAACCAGGGAAAGTTGCCCACTACAGCCTCCCCAGCATCATCGCCGCGACCACGACGGCCGCGCCTGCCAACATGGACAAGCCGTAGGACCGCACGAACCCGGTCTGCAGGTGCCGCATCCGGGCAGAGAGGGCGCCGACCGTGGCCGAGATCCCGTCGACCGTCCCGTCGACGGCCTTGTCGTCGACGGTCACCAGGGTCGCGGTCAGCGACCGTCCGGGCCGCATGAACACCGCCTCGTTGACGGCGTCGCCGTAGAGATCCCGGCGGGCGGCGACGGTCAACGCCGACACGTCGGCGGGGGCGGCGTCGGGGATGTCGCGCCGGGCGTACTGCCGGTAGGCCACCGCGACACCGGTGAGCACGACGGCGAGGGTGAGGGCGGTGATCACCCACACCGGAAGCAGGTGTTCGATCTCCGCGGTCCCCACCACCGGTTCGAGCCAGTCCTGCAGCGCCCCACCGAGGCTGAGTGCAGCACCGGCGCCGACCGAGCCGAGGGCGAGCAGGATCATAGGCCCCGTCATCACGGCGGGCGACTCGTGGGGGTGGACGTCGGCCGCCCAGCGACGCCTGCCGAAGAAGGTCATCAGCATCACCCGCGTCATGTAGAACGCGGTGATGCCGGCCCCGAGCAGGGCGGCCGCGCCGAGGACGATCCCTTCCGCACCGCCGGCGCCGAACGCCGCTTCGATGATCTTGTCCTTGGAGAAGAATCCGGCGAACGGCGGGATGCCGATGATCGCGAGGTAGCCGAGACCGAAGGTGACGAACGTGATCGGCATGACGGTGCGCAGGCCGCCGTAGTGCCGCATGTTCACCTCGTCGTTCATCCCGTGCATCACCGATCCGGCCCCGAGGAACAGTCCGGCCTTGAAGAAGCCGTGGGTGAGCAGGTGCATGATCGCGAAGGCGTATCCGGCGGGACCGAGGCCGGCGGCGAGGACCATGTAGCCGATCTGGCTCATGGTCGAGGCGGCGAGTGCCTTCTTGATGTCGTCCTTGGCGCACCCGATGACGGCTCCGAACAGCAGGGTCACCGCGCCGACGATCACCACGGCGAGTTGGGCGGTGGGGGCGAGGTCGAAGAGCACGTCGGACCGGACGATGAGGTAGACGCCCGCAGTGACCATGGTGGCGGCGTGGATCAGGGCCGACACCGGTGTCGGGCCCTCCATCGCGTCACCGAGCCAGGACTGCAGGGGCACCTGGGCGGACTTGCCGCATGCGGCGAGCAGCAGCACGAGGCCGAGTGCGGTGAGCACGCCGTCGCTCGCCGCGTCGGCGCCGGCGAAGACGTCGTCGAACGTCACGGACCCGAACGTCGCGAACATGATCATCATGGCGACGGCCAGGCCCATGTCGCCGACACGGTTGACGACGAAAGCCTTCTTCGCGGCCGTCGCAGCGGACGGCTTGTACTGCCAGAACCCGATGAGCAGGTACGAGGCGAGACCGACGCCTTCCCAGCCCACGTACAGGCCGAAATAGTTGTCGGCGAGGACGAGCAGCAACATCGCCGCGAGGAAGAGGTTGAGGTAGGCGAAGAACAATCGGCGTCCGGGAGCGGAGCCTGCGGAGCGACCCGACGTACCCGCAGCGGAACCCGCGGAGCGACCCGACGTACCCGCAGCAGAGCCCGTGGAGCGACCGGAGGGGTCCGGGCCGTGCGCCATGTACCCGACGGAGTAGATGTGGATGAGCGAGCCGACGCCGGTGATCAGCAGCACGAAGCACATCGACAGCTGGTCGAGCTGGAGACCGAAGTCGATCTGGAGGTTCGCAACCGGCACCCACTGGAAGAGGTCCTGGTTCACGGCTCGGTCGGCGGTGTCGCGGCCGAGCATGTCGACGAAGAGGGCGAGGCCGAGTGCAAACGAGGCCAGTGCTGTCGCGCAGCCGAGCAGGTGTCCCCATGTGTCGCTGCGCCGGCCGGTCAGCAGCAGTACGACCGCGCCGAACAGCGGCAGCGCGGGCAGCAGCCAGACCGTCGACGAGATCCCGTTCATGCCGGTCCGCCCGTCGGGGCGCCGGCTGTCGTCTCGGACACGGTCGTCTCGGGCACAGTCTCCTCCTCGTGCGTGGGCGGACGGGTGTCGTCCGGGGGCGTCAGTACTTCAGGAGGTTGGCGTCGTCGACGGAAACCGAACGCCGGGAACGAAAGATGGTCATGATGATCGCGAGGCCGACGACGACCTCGGCGGCGGCCACGACCATGGTGAAGAACGCGATGACCTGGCCGTCGAGATTGCCGTGCATGCGCGCGAAGGTGACGAACGCCAGGTTCGCAGCGTTGAGCATCAGCTCGATGCACATGAACACGACGATCGCGTTGCGGCGCAGCAGGACTCCGGCCGCGCCGATGGTGAACAACAGGGCGGACAGGTACAGGTAGTTCTCGGGGTTCACCGCGATCCCTCCTCACCGGACGAACCACCGCGCGGTGCGTCGCTCTCACGCGGTCGGGCGTCGTCGTCGACGGTCACGGCCCGCTGCCGGAGCACCTCGCTGACCGACAGGTCCGAGTACGATCCGTCGGGCAGTCGGGCCGGCACGTCGACCGCGTTGTGACGGGCGTAGACGCCGGGACTCGGCAGCGGGGTGGCGCGGCCACCGGCGCGGAAGCGTTCCTGCGACAGTTCCCGCTGGGTCTTGCGCAGCCCGAACCGTTCCCGATGAGCCAGGACCATGGCGCCGATCGTGGCGGTGATCAGCAGGGCACCGGTGAGTTCGAACGCCCAGACATACCGCACGAAGATCAGCTCGGCCAGGCCGGTGATGTTGCCTGCGGCGTTCGCGGCGTCGAGGCCGGCGAACTCGGAGACGGCGGCGTTACCGAGACCACCGACGAGCAGCAGGCCGAATCCGAGTCCGGCCGCGATCGCGGCGACCCGCTGGCCGCGCAGCGTCTCGACGAGCGAGTCGGAGGAGTCGACGCCGACGAGCATGACCACGAACAGGAACAGCATCATCACCGCCCCCGTGTAGACCACGATCTGCACGACCCCGAGGAACAACGCATCCTGGGCGATGTAGAACACCGCGAGGGTGATCATGGTGACTGCGAGGAACATCGCCGAGTACACGGCCTTGGACGCGGCGACGACGCCGAGTGCGCCGAGCACCGCGAACGTTCCGAGTATCCAGAACAGCACGGCCTCGCCGGTGGATGTGCGGGTGACGGCCTCGGCCGCCAGCAGGGCCGGCGTCATCGGGTCCATCGAGACCACTCCCCTCGCCGCCGGTCAGGCCATAGCCGCTCACGCCACATCGCGACCGCCTCGCGGCTGCGTCGGTTCCCGGTCGGGCGCGACGGTTTCGTCCCCCGGCCCGGTAGCGGCCGTGGTGGTGCCGGGCGCGGCCTCGGTCACCGCGCCGCGGTAGTAGTCCTCGTCCGTCGTGCCCGGGTACATGTCGTGGGGTGGAGCCACCATGCCGGGCCCGAGCGGGGCGAGCAGCCTGGTCTTGTCGTAGATCAGGTCGGTCCGGTTGTCGTCGGCCATCTCGTATTCGTTGGTCATGGTCAACGCCCGCGTCGGGCAGGCCTCGATGCACAGACCGCACCCGATGCAGCGCAGGTAGTTGATCTGGTAGACGCGTCCGTAGCGCTCGCCCGGCGAGTATCGCTCGGCGTCGGTGTTGTCCGCGCCCTCGACGTAGATCGCGTCGGCCGGGCACGCCCAGGCACACAGCTCGCACCCGATGCACTTCTCGAGCCCGTCGGGGTGGCGGTTGAGCTGGTGGCGGCCGTGGTAGCGCGGCGCGGTCGGTTCCTTCTGTTCGGGGTAGCGCTCGGTCTGGGCCTTGTCGAACATCGCCCGGAAGGTAACTCCGAATCCCGCTACGGGATCGAGGAAGTCAGGCATCGCGATTCTCCTCGGTGGTCGGATCGACACGGCGACCGCCCTCGGCGGCTGCGGCGACGGGGGTGCGCCGACGACGCGGCGACAACGTCTGGCCGGGCATCGGCGGGACGGGGAAGCCGCCGGCCATCGGGTCGAACGGCTGCTCGGTTGCCGCAGCGACCGCCGCGCCGCCGGGGGTGCCGGTGGGACGGAGACGACCGGCGTTCATGCGGTTCCACAGCAGCGAGGGCACTGCCAGGGCGACGACCACGCCGGCCGCGGCGAGGACGATCTGCCACCGGTCCAGGCCCTCCAGACGCAGGACACGGATCACGGCGACAACCATGATCCAGCCGAGCGCCACCGGGATCAGCACCTTCCAGCCCAGGTTCATGAACTGGTCGTAGCGCAGCCGCGGCAACGTGCCGCGCAGCCAGATGAACAGGAACAGGAATCCCCACACCTTGAGGACGAACCACAGCAGCGGCACCCAGCCGGAGTTCGCGCCCTCCCACATGTTCAGCGGCCACGGTGCGCGCCAGCCGCCGAGGAACAGGGTGGTGGCCAGCGCCGAGACCGTCACCATGTTGACGTATTCGGCGAGCATGAACATCGCGAACTTCAGCGACGAGTACTCGGTGTGGAAGCCGCCGACGAGTTCGCCCTCGGCCTCGGGCAGGTCGAACGGTGCCCGGTTCGTCTCGCCGACCATGGACGTGACGTAGATGAGGAACGAGGGCAGGAGCAGGAAGACGTACCAGGTGCCGTCCTGGGCGGCGACGATGCCGGAGGTGGACAGCGTGCCCGACAGCAGGAAGACGGCGGCGAACGAGAGCGCCATGGCGATCTCGTACGAGATCACCTGGGCCGTCGAGCGCAGACCGCCCAGCAGCGGGTACGTGGACCCGGATGCCCAGCCGGCGAGCACGATGCCGTAGACGCCGATGGATGTCGCCGCGAGGATGTACAGCACGGCCACCGGCAGGTCGGTCAATTGCAGCGGGGTGTCGTGGCCGAACACCGAAACCACGGGCCCGAGCGGGATGACGGCGAACGCCATCAGCGCGGGCACCGTCGCGATGATCGGCGCGAGGACGTAGATGGGTTTGTCCACCCCCGCGGGAACGATGCCTTCCTTCAGCGCGAGTTTGACGCCGTCGGCGAGGCTCTGCAGCAACCCCCGGGGCCCCACCCGGTTCGGTCCGACGCGCATCTGCATGCGCGCCAGAATCTTTCGTTCCACCAGGATGGCGACCAGCACCGTCAACACCAGGAAGGCGAAGACGGCCACCGCCTTGCCGACGACCAGCCACCACGGATCCTGACCGAACGCGGCCGGATCGGGGTATCCGGACTGCGCCGACAGGACACCCGGTCCCGGAACCGCCGCGGCGCCGAACAGCGCGACCTCACTCATCGGCCACCCCCTGCGACGAGTGCTCCGCCCGGCCGATCCGGACGATGTCGCCCGCGGACGCGGCCAGCTGCCGGTGCACCGCGGACCCCGGCGAGTTGAGGGGCAGCCACACGACCCGGTCCGGCATGTCGGTGACCGCCAGGGGCAACGTGATCGAGCCGCGGTCCGTCGCGACGGTCACCGGGTCGCCGTCGCCTGCCGAGATCTCGGCGGCGGTGGCGGCGGACAGGCGGGCGACCGGCTGCCGGGCGGTCCCGGCGAGATGCGGTTCGCCGTCCTGCATCCGTCCGCGGTCGAGGAGCATCCGCCATCCCGCGAGTACCGCCTCACCGGTGCCGGGTGCCGGCGTGCCCTGCGGCGCGACGTCCGGTGGACCGGCGGCTTCGCCGTCCCAGGGCCCCAGCGCGACGAGCTCGTCGACGCCGGCCGCGGCGTCGGCGAGCCCGAGACGGACTCCCATCTCGTCGGCGATCGCGCCGAGGACCCGCTGGTCGGGCAGGGCGCCGGTATTGCGCAATGCGGCGGCGAAGGGGCGCTCCCGGCCCTCCCAATCGAGGAACGTGCCGGGTTTTTCCACCGCAGGCGCGACGGGGAAGACGACGTCGGCTCGCTCGGTGATCGCGCTGCGCCGCAGTTCGAGGCTGACGACGAAGCCGGCGGCGGCGACCGCGGCGACGGCGGCGTGCGGATCCGGCAGATCGTCGACGTCCACCCCGCCGATCACCAGGGCCCCGAGGGTGCCCGAGGCCGCGTCGGCGAGGATCTGTCCGGTGTCCCGGCCGCCGGACGGTGGCAGGTCCGGCACGCCCCACACGGCGGCGACCTGTCGTCGGGCGTCGGCGTCGGTGACGGGGCGGGCGCCGGGCAGAAGTCCCGGCAGGGCCCCGGCCTCGAGCGCACCGCGTTCCCCGGCCCGGCGCGGGATCCACGCCAGCCGCGCGCCGGTGTCGTCGGCGAGCCGGCCGGCGGCGGTCAATGCGCCCGGGATTGCCGCCGCCCGCTCCCCCACCAGGATGACCGCCCCGGGCCGGCTCAGGAGTTCGGCAGTCTCCGCGACCTCGCGGTCGCCCGGCCGGGCGCCGAGGCGGAGCATGTCGAGCAGGTCCGGCTCGGTGCCGGGAACGGCCCGCAGGAGCCGTCCGCGCAGCTTCGTCAGGCCGCGGCTCGCGAACGGTGCGATCGCGGACACCACCAGTCCTTGCTTGCGGACCGCTCTGCGCAGTCTCAGGAACACGATCGGCGACTCGTCCTCGGGTTCGAATCCGACGAGCAGGACCGCGGGGGCGTGGTCGAGGTCGTCGTAGGTCACGGCTCCGGCGCCGGGCCAGCGCCCGGCGACCCGGGCGGCGAGGAACTGTGCTTCCTCCGCGGAATGCGGACGCGACCGGAAGTCGATGTCGTTGGTGTCGAGGACGAGCCGGGTGAACTTGCTGTAGGCGTACGCATCCTCGACGGTGACGCGGCCGCCGACGAGCACCCCGGTACGGCCGCGCGCGGCGGTCAGGCCGCGGGCGGCGACGCGCAGGGCGTCACGCCAGGAGGCGGGGGTGAGCGTGCCGTCGTCGCCCCGCACCAGCGGGGTGGTGAGGCGATCGGGCTGGGTGGCGTAGGTGAAGGCCCAGCGGCCCTTGTCGCAGTTCCATTCCTCGTTGACCTGCGGGTCGTCGCCGGCCAGCCGGCGCAGCACCGTGCCGCGCCGGTGGTCGGTGCGTTGGGCGCAGCCGCTGGCGCAGTGTTCGCACACGCTCGGGCTCGACACCAGGTCGAAGGGCCGGGCGCGGAACCGGTAGGCCGCTCCGGTGAGTGCGCCGACCGGGCAGATCTGCACGGTGTTGCCGGAGAAGTACGACTCGAACGGTTCCTTCTCGTAGATGCCGACCTGCTGCAGGGCACCCCGTTCCATCAGTTCGATGAAGGGGTCGCCGGCGATCTGCTGGGAGAACCGCGTGCACCGGGCGCAGAGCACGCATCGTTCGCGGTCCAGGAGGATCTGCGCGGAGAGCGAGATCGGTTTGGGGAACGTGCGTTTGGTCTCGGTGAACCGGGACTCGGCGCGGCCGTTCGACATGGCCTGGTTCTGCAGGGGGCATTCGCCGCCCTTGTCGCAGACCGGGCAGTCCAGCGGATGGTTGATCAGCAGCAGCTCCATCACGCCCTTCTGCGCCTTGTCCGCCACCGGCGAGGTCAGCTGCGTGTGCACGACCATTCCGTCCGTGACCGGGGTCGTGCAGGAGGCGACGGGTTTGCGTTGGCCTTCCACGTCGACGAGGCACTGGCGGCAGGCGCCGACGGGTTCGAGCAGCGGGTGGTCGCAGAAGCGGGGAATCTGGACGCCGAGCAGTTCCGCGGCGCGGATGACGAGGGTGCCTTTCGGGACGCCGATCTCGACGCCATCGACGACGACGGTGACCAGGTCCGGTGCGGGCGGCAAGCCTGTGGTGTCCTGGTTGGTGTGGACGCTCATCGGGCACCTCCGTCGTCGGGTCGGTTCGCGCCGGCCCCGGCCATGACGGTGGACAGGTGCGGGTCGAACGGGCAGCCGCCTTGCTCGAAGTGCGCCAGGTACTCGTCGCGGAAGTACCGGATCGAGGACGTGACGGGGCTCGTCGCCCCGTCGCCGAGTGCGCAGAACGACCTGCCGAGGATGTTGTCGGAGAGGTCGAGCAGGGTGTCCAGGTCCGTTCCGGTTCCCTCGCCGCGCTCGAGCCGTCGCAGGATCTGCACGAGCCAGTAGGTGCCTTCGCGGCAGGGGGTGCACTTGCCGCAGGACTCGTGCGCGTAGAACTCGCTCCAGCGCAGCACCGCGCGCACCACGCAGGTGGTGTCGTCGAAGATCTGCAGCGCCTTGGTGCCCAGCATGGATCCGGCGGCGGCGACCCCCTCGTAGTCGAGGGGGACGTCGAGGTGCTCGTCGGTGAACAGCGGCGTCGACGACCCGCCGGGAGTCCAGAACTTGAGTCGGTGCCCGGCCCGGACACCGCCCGCGTAGTCGAGCAACTCCCGCAGGGTGACGCCCAGGGGCGCCTCGTACTGGCCGGGTGTCGTCACGTGACCGGACAGGGAGTACAGCGTGAAGCCCGAGGACTTCTCGGTGCCCATGGAGCGGAACCATTCGATCCCGTTGTGGAGGATCGACGGCACGCTCGCGATCGACTCGACGTTGTTGACGACGGTCGGGCGTGCGTACAGCCCTGCGACAGCGGGGAACGGCGGCCGTAGCCGGGGCTGGCCGCGCCGGCCCTCGAGGGAGTCCAGGAGCGCGGTCTCCTCCCCGCAGATGTAGGCCCCGGCCCCGGCGTGGACGACGAGGTCGAGATCGTAGCCGCTGCCGAGGATGTCGCGGCCGAGGAAGCCGGCGGCGTAGGCCTCGGCAACGGCGGCCTGCAGTCGGCGCAGCACCGGCACCACCTCGCCGCGGACGTAGACGAAGGCGTGCGCGGCGCGGATGGCGTACGCGGCGATGACTGCGCCCTCCACGAGGGTGTGCGGGGTGGCCAGCAGCAGGGGCATGTCCTTGCAGGTGCCCGGTTCGGATTCGTCGGCGTTGACCACGAGGTAGTGCGGGTTGTCGTCGCCCTGGGGGATGAAACTCCACTTGACGCCGGTGGCGAAGCCGGCGCCGCCGCGACCGCGCAGACCCGCCTCCTTGACGGTGCCGATCACCTCGTCGGGGTGCATGCGCAGCGCCTTGCGCAGGCCTTCGTATCCGTCGTGGCGGAGGTAGGTGTCGAGGGTCCAGGATTCGGGTTCGTCCCAGTACCGGCTCAGGACAGGGGTCAACGCCACGTCAGCCTCCCTCGGGTCGGGGCCCGGCGGCCGGGTCGGGGCCGGAGGGGTGGTCCGGCTCCGGGGCCCGCATGCCCCGTTCCCGGGCGATGCGCAGGCCGGCGAGCGATGCTGCTCCTGCGCTGCCGCCCGCCGCGACGGCGCCGGGCCGCTCGTCCGGGAACCCGGCGAGGATGCGGGCGGTCTGCCGGAAGGTGCACAGCGGCGCGCCCCGGGTGGGGGTGACGGGCCGGCCGGCGCGCAGGTCGTCGACGAGCGCACGCGCCGAGTCCGGGGTCTGGTGGTCGAAGAACTCCCAGTTGACCATCACGACGGGCGCGAAGTCGCAGGCCGCGTTGCACTCGAGGCGCTCGAGGGTGACGGAGCCGGCACTCTCGTCGCGCGCGTCCGGTGGGGTGTCCGAGCCCGGGTCCGAGTCGGTGCCGGCCGCGGGGCCCTGCCCGAGGTGCTGTTGCAGCGCTTCGAGTATTTCGTCGCCGCCCATGATCGCGCACAAGGTGTTGGTGCAGACACCGACGAGGTAGTCGCCGGTGGGCTCACGCCGGTACATGGAGTAGAACGTGGCGACCGCGCCGACCTCGGCACCGGTCAGTCCGAGCCGGCCGGCGCAGAACTCGACGCCCGCGGGGGTGAGGTAGCCGTCCTCGGACTGCACCAGGTGCAGCAGCGGCAGCAGGGCCGAGCGCGGCTGGGGGTAGCGACCGACGATCTCGTCGGCGTCGGCCTCGAGGCGGGCGCGGACGTCCGGGGGGTAGTGCTCGCGGGCGCCGGGCCGCGCCAGGCGGGACGGTTCGTCGGGGCGGACGCCGAACGGGATGAGCACCGGCCCCGAGGCCGGGTCCGGGTCGATCGCTACTTGCGGCTGCTGCGTCAACGGTCCACTCCCCCCATCACGGGATCGATGCTGGCGACCGCGGCGATGACGTCGGCGACCATGCCGCCCTCGCACATCGCGGACACCGCTTGCAGGTTCGTGAAGGACGGATCCCGGAAGTGCACCCGGTAGGGCCGGGT
Source organism: Rhodococcus sp. NS-SX18 (assembly GCF_057367935.1). Lineage (NCBI taxonomy): Bacteria > Bacillati > Actinomycetota > Actinomycetes > Mycobacteriales > Nocardiaceae > Rhodococcus > Rhodococcus sp. NS-SX18. Next base: position 2,915,527 of record NZ_CM170633.1, read on the forward strand.
GCCGCCGTCGCTGACCATGTGCACGCCCAGTTCCCCGCGGGGGGATTCGACGGCGGTGTACACCTGGCCGGGTGGGACGCGGAAGCCCTCGGTGACGAGCTTGAAGTGGTGGATCAGGCCCTCCATCGAGTTGCCCATGATCTTGCGGATGTGCTCCGGGGAGTTGCCGAGACCGTCCGCGGCGAGCGACAGGTCGGCCGGCCAGGCGATCTTCTTGTCCTCCACCATAACCGGGCCGGGACGCAGCCGGTCGAGGCACTGTTCGACGATCTTGATCGACTCCTTCATCTCGTCGATCCGGATCAGGTAGCGGCCGTAGGCGTCGCAACCGGTGTCGGTGCACACCTCGAACTCGTAGGTGTCGTAGCCGCAGTACGGTTGTGCCTTGCGCAGGTCGTGCGGCAGGCCGGTCGAGCGCAGCACGGGTCCGGTGATGCCGAGGGCCATGCACCCGGTCAGGTCGAGGTAGCCGATCCCCTGGGTGCGGGCTTTCCAGATGTGGTTCTCGTTGAGCAGGTTCTCCATGTCCCGCAGTCGCCGTGGCAACAGCCCGAGCAGGTCGCGGATCTTCTCGACCGCCCCGTCCGGCAGGTCCTGGGCGAGTCCGCCGGGACGGATGTAGGCGTGATTCATGCGCAGACCGGTGATCGTCTCGAACACGTCGAGGATCAGTTCGCGCTCGCGGAAGCCGAGGAACATGGCGGTCATCGCACCGAGTTCCATGCCGCCGGTGGCGAGGGCGACCAGGTGCGAGGAGATCCGGTTGAGTTCCATGAGCAGCACGCGCACGACGGTGGCTCGCTCGGGGATCGCCTCGGTGATGTCGAGCAGCTGCTCGACGCCGAGACAGTAGGCGGTCTCGTTGAAGAACGGCGACAGGTAGTCCATCCGGGTGACGAACGTGACGCCCTGGGTCCAGGTGCGGTATTCGAGGTTCTTCTCGATGCCGGTGTGCAGGTAGCCGATTCCGCAGCGCGCCTCGGTGACGGTCTCGCCTTCGATCTCGAGCACGAGCCGCAATACCCCGTGGGTCGAGGGGTGCTGCGGTCCCATGTTGACGACGATGCGTTCGTCGCCGCGGTCCGCGGCCGCGGCGCGGGCGGCCTCGACGACGCTGTCCCAGTCCTCGCCGACGACGGTGTGGACCGGTCCTTCGGTGATGTCGGTCATCAGGTGTACGCCCTCCGCTCGTCGGGCGGTGGGATCTCCGCTCCGTGGTACTCGACGGGGATGCCGCCGAGCGGATAGTCCTTGCGCTGCGGATGCCCCGACCAGTCGTCGGGCATCTCGATTCGGGTCAGGGAGGGGTGCCCGTCGAACACGATCCCGAAGAAGTCGTAGGTCTCGCGCTCGTGCCAGTCGTTGGTCGGATACACCCCGTACAGCGACGGGATGTGAGGATCGGCATCCGGGGCCGACACCTCGAGCCGGATGCGGCGGTTGTGGGTGATCGACATGAGCGGGTACACCGCGTGCAGTTCGCGGCCGGTGTCCTGCGGGTAGTGCACCCCGTCGACGCCGAGGCACAGTTCGAAGCGCAGGTCCGGGTCGTCGCGCAGGCGGCGGGCCACCTCGGGGAGGTGCTCACGCCGGACATGGAAGGTCAGTTCACCGCGGTGGACGACGACTTTTTCGATCGCGTCCTCGAATTCGGTCCCGGATTCGGCGACGGCGTCGCGCAGGGCGTCGGCGACGTCGTCGAAGTAGCCGCCGTACGGGCGTGGGGTGCCGCCGGGCAGGGTCACCGGGCGTACGAGCCGCCCGTAGCCGGAGGTGTCGCCGCTGCCGCGCACGCCGAACATGCCCTGGCGGACGCCGATCACCTCGGCGTCACCGGCGGGCTGCGCGGGCAGTGTTCCCTCGGGTCCGGTGGTGGCGGCCCGGTCCACCGGCAGCGAGGATCGTTCGTTGTCCGAGGGCGAGGTCATCGGGCCGACCCCCCGGGGGTGGGCAGCACGGGCCGGCCGGCGGCGAGGGCCGCTTCCTCGGCGGCCTGTACGGCCTTCTCCCGGTCCACGCCGAGCGGCATCTGCTGAATCTTCTCGTGCAGCATCAGGACGGCGTGCAGCAGCATCTCCGGCCGGGGTGGGCATCCGGGGAGGTAGATGTCGACCGGGACGACGTGGTCGACGCCCTGCACGATGGCGTAGTTGTTGAACATTCCGCCCGAGGAGGCGCACACCCCCATGGCCAGCACCCATTTCGGTTCGACCATCTGGTCGTAGACCTGCCGCAGCACCGGGGCCATCTTCTGGCTGACCCGGCCGGCGACGATCATGAGATCGGCCTGTCGCGGGGACGCCCGGAACGCCTCCATTCCGAACCGGGCGATGTCGAAGCGCGGCGACACGGTGGTCATCATCTCGATCGCGCAGCACGCGAGCCCGAAGGTCGCGGGCCACAGCGAACCCTTGCGCGCAAAACCGGCGAAGCTCTCCACCGTGCTCAGCAGAAAGCCGCTCGGCAACTTCTCCTCGAGACCCATGTCCGACTCTTATCACTTTCGGTCGGTGTTCGAATTCATTACGGCACAATCTCATTCCCTGTCCCGGTCATTCCCAGCCGAGACCGCCCCGCCGCCACTCGTAGACGTACGCCACCGCGACGTTGAACACGAACAGCGCCATCGCGGCCAGCCCGAAGACCCCCAGGGCGTCGAGGTGGACGGCCCACGGATACAGGAACACGATCTCGATGTCGAAGATGATGAACAGCATGGCCGTCAGGTAGTACTTCACCGGGAACCTGCCGCCGCCGGGCGGCTGCGGGGTCGGGTCGATCCCGCATTCGTAGGCTTCGAGTTTGGCCCGGTTGTAGCGGCTCGGGCCGATCACCGAGGACACGACGACGGAGAACACGGCGAACGCGACCGCGATCCCGCCGAGCACGAGGATGGGGATGTAGACGTTCACGGCGCCTGGCTCCTCTCCGTGCGAGCCGGCCACCCGCGCCGACTCCGTTGCCCTTGCCGACCTCTCGGCCGCTCGGGCCGAACGATCACGAGGCGGTGTCTGTGCCACGAGGCGGTGTCTGTGCCGTGAGTCACTTCAACCGCATCATTGTGATGTACGGCTCAGCCTACCGGCGGGGTGTCTCCCCGAGGCGGATACCACGCGGTGCGATTTCTCCGTTTCGCCCGACCCCTCGCGGACCGGCACTCGTGCCGCCGCTCGGGAGGAGGGCAGGCCGCGACGCCGTCAGGTGATGCTGCGGCCGCGCAGCAGCGCGACGACCGTCTCGGCGAGGCGGAACGGGTCGAGTGGCCGCGGCACCGCGGCCTCGGCCCGGGACCAGTCGGCGAGCCATGCGTCGTCCGCGCGACCGGTCAGCACGACGACGGGCGGGCACTGTTCGAGCTCGTCCTTGAGCTGCTTGGCGATCCCCATCCCGCCGGCGGGGGTCGCCTCGCCGTCCAGAATCGCGAGGTCGATACCGCCGGCGTCCATGTGCCGGATCACCATCGGCGCGGTCGCCACCTCGACGAAGTCGAGTTCGGGGAGCTCGGGATCGGGTCGCCGGCCCAGCGCCCGGGTGACCTGCTCGCGCGTGTCGGCGTCGTCGCTGTAGACGAGGACGCGCAGGGCGGCAGGGCGGCTGGCACTCGTGGTCGGGTCGGTCACGGGGGAAGATGCTACTGGCCGGACCCGGTCGGCCCCGGGAGGCGAGCCGCGGCGCACCCGGCCCGGGCCGGTCGCGCGCCTGGCGCCACCGCCGGCGGGCGACCGGTCCCCGTACTGACCTGGTGTTACCGGGTGAGGAGAACCAGGTGGCGACGAGGGCCGGTCACGACGCCGATTCTACCCGCGCGGCGGGGCTTCGAAGGCTTCCGGCCTCGTCCCTTCGGCACCGGCGACGGCCGGGGCGTGCCGGTGTTCCGGCAGCACGAGCATGCGGGCGTACGCGATCGCCCGGGGTGTGGTCGCGAAGACGTGCCGCTCCTCGCTGTCCTTGGTCGTGAACACACCCAGGGCGGACAGCGGCCGCAGGTGCTCCGGCCTGGCCCCGGAGATCAGCACCGTGATGTGGCGGTGCTCGAGTTTGGTGATGGCGTCCTTGAGGACGATCGCACCGGTGGCGTCGATGGCCGTCACCCGGGACATGCGCAGGATCACGACCTGGACGTCCGTGACGTCGGCGAGCTCGAGAAGGAACCGGTGGGCCGCGGCGAAGAACAGGGCGCCGTCGATCCGGTACGCGACGATGTGCTCGCGCAGCAACTCCTGCTCCTCGGCAGCGTGATCGCCCTCCTCGTCGAGGGGAACCTGTTCGATCCGAGCGGACTTCGCGACCGCCCGCAGCGCGAGGACGGCCGCGAATCCGACACCGACCGCGACCGCCGTCACGAGGTCGAGGGCGACGGTGACCAGGAACGTCACCGTCATGACGACGGCATCCGCGCGGCTGGCGCGCGTGATCGCGACGATCGAGGCGGTTTCGACCATCCGCACCGTGGTGGCGAGCAGAACGCCGGCGAGCGCGGCGAGCGGGATCTGCGCGACGAGCGGCGAGGCGAGATAGACGATTCCGGCCAGAACGACGGCGTGGGTGAGGGCGGACAGCCGGGACCGCGCACCCGAGCGGACGTTGACGGCCGTGCGGGCGATCGCGCCCGTCGCCGGGACACCGCCGAACAGGGGGGCCGCGATGTTGGCCAGGCCCTGCCCGAGCAGCTCCCGGTCGGGGTCGTGCCGGGTGCCGACACTCATCGAATCGGCGGCGGTCGCGGACAGCAGCGATTCGAGTGCCGCGAGCGCGGCCACCGCGAGCGCCGGCGCGAGCAGCGAGGTCAGCTCCCCCGGGTCGAGGAATCCGAGGCTGGGGGCGCCGAAGCCGGACGGGATGGACCCGATCCGCGTCACATCCAGATGGAACAGTCGAGCGACCACGGTGGCCACCACCACCGCGACGAGCGAGAACGGCAGTTTCGGCAGGTACCGGCCGCCGATCAGGATGGCCACGGCGACGAGCACCGCGACGGCCGCGGGCAGGAGGCTCGGCCGGTCGGCGAATTGCCGGACTGCGTCGAATGCGCTCTGCCACACCTTCTCCCCTTCGGCGTGGGCGATGCCGAGCGCAGCGGGAACCTGCTGCAGGGCGATGACCACGGCGATGCCCGCGGTGAAGCCCTCGATGACCGGGGCGGGCATGAACCGCACCGCGCGGCCGATGCCGGCGAAGGCGAGGAGCAGCAGCACGACGCCGGCGACGAGTCCTACCGCGAGGACGCCGGAGGCGCCGTGCTCGTGGAAGATCGGCACCAGGACGACGGTCATCGCGCCGGTCGGGCCCGACACCTGGAAGCGGGAGCCGCCGAACACGGCGGCGACCGCTCCGGCGACGACTGCGGTGGCGAGGCCCGCCGCGGCGCCGAGGCCGGAGCTGATGCCGAATCCCAGCGCGAGGGGCAGTGCGACGAGGGCGACGACGAGCCCGGCGGTCAGATCGGCGCGGGGCGAGCGCAGGCCGGGCTTCCACTCGCTCCAGCGGGGCATCAGCGCAGCGACCGACCGGGCGGCACGCACCACGACGGTGCCGGCCTCCGCTGCCTCCGCGCCCGGATCGGTCGCTGCATCACGCTGGTCTGTCGACATCGTGCCTCCACCACAAACAACAAATAAGAAATTAATAAAGTCTGCAATCAGTGCATGGGCGGCGCTCCCGGCGAGCGGTCGGCTCAGCCGCGGGCTCGGGCCCCCGCCGATTCGGCGACATCGTCCTCGAGCAGTTCCGCCTGTCCGGCGACCACACCGGTGAGGATGGCGCGGGCGACGGCCAGCAGTTCCGCGACCCGCGGTGACGTCAGGGCGTAGGTCACCGACAGCCCTTCCCGGCGCGCGGTGACCAGCCCCGCACGCCGGAGGATCGCCAGCTGCTGGGACAGGTTCGCGGGTTCGATCCCCACCTCGGGCAACATCTCGGAGACCGCGTGTTCACGCTCGCTGAGCAACTCGAGGACCCGGATGCGTGCCGGATGCCCGAGCGTCTTGAAGAAATCCGCCTTCATCCGATTGAGGGGCTGACGTGCCTGCGCGACCATCACCGTTCCCGTCGTCCGAGCCACCGCGAAGCGAGCGGTGCGTGTAGTTGCGTAGTTTAGCAATCAGTGATCCGAGTGCGCGCGTGACATGCGCCACGCGGGGCGGCCGCCGGGCCGGGGCGCGCGGGCACCTGGGGTGCGGAGCCGGTCAGGATCGGGCGGCGCGCTCGAGGCGGACGAAGCTCGCGGACATCTGCTCGACCGAGACCCGCGGGAGCCGCACCCGGCTCAGGTACGCAGTGTCGGTCACCGCGGACCAGTCGCAGGCCTGACTCACCGCGGTACCCCCGGCCGCCTCGGCGAAGGTCCATTCCCACCGGATGCCGAGCGGCGGGGTGTCCGGGTTGGCCGGCAGCCAGGCGAGCAGCCTGTCGAGTTCGAACGCCACCACATGATTGACCACCGGATACGCCGCACCGCTGGGAAAGCGCACCTGCGCGACGAAGCGTTGCCCGAGGGCGGTGATCGGGAGCTGTCCCGCGGGTACGGACAACGTCCCCGACCCGTCGATCTCACTGTGCCGCAACGGGTCCCGAATCACCTCGAACAGCGCCGCGGCCGGAACCGGAATCGTGGTCGCGACCCGGAGCACGGTCGGGGTCCGCTCCACCCGCACCTCGCCCGCCCCGACGTCACCGGTCCCCGCGTCCTCGCCCCCACCGTGCACGGTGCACACGGTACACACCGCGCACACGGACATCGTGCCACCCGTGGCGCACCCCCGGCCGGCGGCCGCGATCCCGGCCGGACACGCATATCCCACCGGGCGGCGGGGTATGCGTGCGAAGGTGGAACCGCCACCGATCACGGGAGGAAGCACATGATTGTCCGCAGAATCGCCCGCCCCATGCTTGCGTCGGTCTTCGTCGCCGGAGGCATCGACGCGCTGAGAGACTCGTCCACCAAGGCGGCCGCAGCGCAGCCGGGACTCGACCGGGCGGTGGGCATGCTGCCCGACACGGTGACGGCGAAGCTCCCGGACACGGTGAGCGAGAAGATCACGAACGATCCCGAGACGCTCGTGCGGATCAACGCCGCCGTGCAGATCGGGGCGGGTGCGCTGCTCGCGGTGGGCAAGGCCCCGCGGCTGGCGGCGCTCGCACTGGCCACCACGCTCGTACCGACGACGGTGGCGGGCCACGACTTCTGGAACGTCCAGGATGCGGAGGCCCGCGCTATCCAGCGCACCCAGTTCCTCAAGAACGTGAGCCTGCTCGGCGGACTGATCATCACCGCGGTGGACACCGAGGGCAAGCCGTCGTTGGGGTGGCGCGGACGGCGGGCCGCACGACGCGCCCAGGAAGCCGTCGCCGGCGTCCTGCCCCGTCAGGACGACGCCGCGGGCGAGGCGGTGACCGAGGGTCTGCACAAGGTGGCCGAACGGGTGCGGACTCTGTCGGAGGAGGCATCGGAGGTAGCCGGCACCGCCCGCGAACGCGGAAGCCACCTGCTCGACGTCGCCAAGGAACGCGGTCCCGAACTCGCCGAGGTCGCCCGCGAACGTGGAAGCCATCTGCTCGACGTCGCCAAGGAACGTGGTCCCGAACTCGCCGAGGTCGCCCGCGAACGCGGCACCGGCCTGCTCGACGTCGCCAAGGAACGCGGTCCCGAACTCGCCGAGGTCGCCCGCGAACGCGGCACCGGCCTGCTCGACGTCGCCAAGGAACGCGGTCCCGAACTCGCCGAGGCCGCCCGCGAACGCGGCACCGGCCTGCTCGACGTCGCCAAGGAACGCGGCCCCGAACTCGCCGAGGCCGCCCGCGAACGCAGTGCACTGCTGTGGGGCACTGCTCGGGAGCGCGGCCCGGAGCTGGCCAAGGTTGCCCGGGAACGGGCACTGACGGCGGAGGAACGTTCCCTCCTGCGGGCCCAGCAGGCCCGTCATCGCGCCGAAGAGGCCCTCACCCGCGCCCGCCTGCAGTTGCAGCGCTGACCGTGCGGTTCGGTCCCGCACCCGGTGATTCTGCGCGGGTGCGGGACCGGCACTAGACTTCTTGGGCACTTCGTGGCGGCGCACCCGTCGCCCCGTCCGACCCCGAGGAGACCCCTTGCCGGCCGATGGCCTGTCCCACCCCGACCATGAGCGTGAGCAGGTCTACCTGTCGATGCTGTACGGCCACCTCGACTCCATGCGGGCCTACGCGCAGACCCGCCTGAGCCGCGTCCTGCTCGACACCGGCGGCACCCCGCAGGCCCGCAGTGAGCGGGAGTCGTTCACGCAGCTGTACACCGAGGACATCGCGAAGTACGACGCGGCCGAGCACGGACTGTGTTTCGGCCGGATCGACGTCCGCGACGAGGACGGCGACGCGACGGAGGTGCGGTACGTAGGCCGCCTCGGCATCCTCGACGAAGCGAACGACTACGAGCCGCTGCTGCTGGACTGGCGGGCGCCCTTGGCGCGGCCGTTCTACCTGGCGACGCCGGCCGCGCCGGAGGGAGTGACGCGGCGCCGGCACATCCGGTCACGCCGCCGCGCGATCACCGCCCTCAACGACGAGTACCTCGACCTCGACGCGGCCCAGGCGCACGACGCGGCCGTCTCGGCGGGCGGTGTCGCCGGCGAGTCGGCACTGCTGGCCGCGCTGAACGCCGCGCGCACCGGTCAGATGCAGGACATCGTTGCGACGATCCAGGCCGAGCAGGATGCGATCATCCGGTCCGAGCACAAGAGCGTGCTCGTCGTTCACGGTGGTCCCGGCACCGGGAAGACCGCCGTCGCCCTGCACCGGGCGGCGTTTCTGCTGTACACATACCGTCGGCAGCTCGCGAAGAGCGGTGTGCTCATCGTCGGTCCGAACTCGACGTTCCTGGACTACATCGGGCAGGTGCTGCCCTCCCTCGGTGAGACCGGGGTGCTGCTGTCGACGATCGGTGACCTGTACCCCGGGGTGCGTGCGACCGTGGACGATTCGCTCGAGGCGGGCACCGTCAAGGGCTCGCTCGACATGATCGAGGTGCTGAAGAAGGCGGTCCGGGATCGTCAGGAGGTTCCGGCGACGCCGATCCCCCTCGTCTTCGACACCTACCGGCTGACGCTCGACCGCAAGACGGTCACCCGGGCCCGCGGCCGGGCCCGGTCGTCGCGGCGGCCGCACAACCTGGCCCGTCCGATCTTCGTGGCCGCGGTGGTGGACGCCCTCGCCGACCAGCTCGCGTCGATCATCGGTGCCGATCCGGTCGGCGGCGCGAATCTGTTGAGCCGCGAGGACATCGACGACATCCGTACGGAGATGCGCTCCGACCGGGACATCGTGGGGGCGATCGATTCGCTGTGGCCGCAGCTGAGCCCGCAACAGGTGCTCGCAGAGCTGTTCGCCTCCCGGGACCGGCTCGCGTCGGCAGCACCGGAACTCGACGAGGACCAGCGTGAGTTGCTGCTGCGCCCGACGGCGACGCGCGCGTTCAGCGCCGCGGACGCCCCCCTGCTCGACGAACTCGCCGAACTGCTCGGGGTCGACGACGCTGCCGAACGCGAGCGGGCGGCGCGGCAGTGGCGCAGGCAGATCGCCGATGCGCAGGGCGCCCTGGACATCCTGACCGGGTCGGCGCCGCAGGATCTCGAGGACGACCTGGACCCGGAGATCCTGATGGCGTACGACTTGATCGACGCCGACCAGCTCGCGCAGCGGCAGGGCCGGTCGAGCCACGAGACCACCGCCGAGCGCGCCGCCGGGGACCGCACCTGGACGTACGGGCACGTGATCGTCGACGAGGCACAGGAGTTGTCCGCGATGGCCTGGCGAATGCTGATGCGGCGCATCCCGAACCGCTGGATGACCCTGGTCGGGGACACCGCCCAGACCGGGGATCCGGCCGGTTGCTCGTCCTGGCAGCGGATCCTCGAGCCGTACGTGGCCAATCGGTGGAAGAAGGCCGAGCTGACCGTCAACTACCGCACGCCCGCGGAGATCATGGAGATCGCCCACGCGGTTCTCGCCGAGATCGATCCGCATCAGGTGCCGCCCCGCTCGGTGCGCGAGTCGGGATTCGCGCCGTGGGCCCGGCACGTCGTCGAGGACGATCTGCTCGAGGCCGTACACAGTGCCCTCGCGGACGACCGCGGGCCGGGTCTGACCGCGGTGATCGCGCCGCACGAGTTGGTGGCGCAATGGGATCACCTGCGGTCGGATTCGGTGCGGGTGTCCACGGTGAAGGACGTCAAGGGCCTGGAGTTCGACTCGGTGCTGCTGGTGGAGCCGGCCACCATCGTGGCGGAGTCACCTCGCGGGCTCAACGACCTGTACGTGGCGCTCACCCGCGCCACCCAGCGGCTCGGAGTCCTGCACACCGGGGAACTGCCCGAGTCGCTGACGGCACTCGCGGCGCCCGCCCGGTTGTGACGGGTCCTCGATGTGCCGTGTCGCCGTCCGCCCGGTTCCGGCGGGCGGTATGTTGCGGGCGGACGTGCGGCCGGTCGGAGCGGGAGGCGGGGCGGTGAGGAAGGCGTGGCCTCGACGGGATCGGACCCGGAGGCACTGGACACGGACCCTGACCGGGGTCGCGGTGCTCGCCGCGGCGGCAGGCTGTGCGGGGCCCTCGGCCTCGGAGGACTCCGGGCCCTCCGTCCCGGTGCCGGTCCCCAGGGCCGCCACTCCGGTCGAGGCAACGGAGCTGGACGGGCCGGCCCTGCGGTTCAAACAGGCCTTGGCCGAGGTCGGGCTGGCCGCCGGCGTGCCCGACGAGACGCTCGTGGCGCTGGTGCGCGGGACGTGTGCACAGCTGGCCGCCGGGCTGCCGGAAGACCAGGTCCTCGGTTCGGTCCGGCCGGTCGCGGCCTTCGCGGCGTCCGTCTCGCGGGCGTCGTTGCAGGGCGACGATGCCGCCCGGTTCTATGTGGGTGCCGCCCGCGAGACGTACTGCTGACCGGTGGGTCAGCGCACGGTGTGCACGATGAGCACGTCCGAGGTCGACTTGCGGGCGAGGTCGGACGGGACGGACCCGAGCAACCGGCCGGTGAGGGTGTTCAGGCCCCGGTTACCCACCACGAGCAGGTCCGCGTCCACTTCCTCGACCAGTTCGAGGAGCGAGTCGACGGGGGCCCCGACGATGGCCCGTTCCAGGACGTTCTGGGCGCCGGCCGCGTGTGCCTTCTCGCGGGCGGTGCGCAGGATGTCGTACGTGGGCGCCGATCCGGTCACCTGGTAGGCGTCTTCACCGAGCACGTCGGCGGCGCGGGCGCTGTCCTTCGGATCCACCGGGTAGTAGGCGCACGCGATGACGAGGCGGGCGTCGGCGTCACCGGCGAGAGCTGCTGCCTTCTCCACGGCCCGGTACGACGACTCGGAACCGTCGGTGCCGACGACTACGGTCCGGTAGGCGGTCATGCAATCCTCCATGGAATCGGTAGGGTTAGGCCGGCGAGTGACCGTCGATGCGTGCCCCCGCCGACCGCTGCGTAGACAGTAACGGCCGATCGGACGGGTCCGGCAGCCTTTGGGGTGGATCCCACAGACCTGCCGGCGTGCGTTCGACGCCACTGACCGCCGTTGACGTTACCTTGCGTCACCGTAACGCGGGCCGAACATCTGCGCGGGGAACACGCCGGACTCCACGATGGTGTCCCGCCACGGCAGTGCGAGCTCGGTCAACCGGTCGGCCTTGCTCTCGCCCAGCGCCGCCCACGGCGCCACCGCGAGGTCGTCGGTCAGGTCCTCGACGAGTTCGCGGACCTCGAACCCCTCGTCGGTGAGCTCACCCGCGCGGTCCAGCAGTCCGCGGGTACGCAGCGCCGTCGCCGCGGCGGTCCACTCCTCCGCGCTCCAACCGCGGCGCGCGCGGGCAAAGTCCTCACTGAATCCGATCCCCGCGGCGGTGTGGGTGAGGAGGGCTTCGATGCCGTTGAGGCCGGCGGTCTGCAGTGCCGCGACGTGCCCGTCGCCCCGGTACTCGCGCAGCAGGGTCAGCGCGTGCCACAGGACCAGGTGCGGGGCGTCCGGCCACGGCAGGTCGGCATGCCCGGCGTACAGCGGGCGGCCCTCCGGCCCGGGGACGGCCCGGGCGGCGCCCGCCGCGAGTTCCGCCGCCTCCCGCATCTCCGGCGAGTCGAGCACCTCGGGACCGAGGATCCGGGTCAGCGCCTCGTCGATGCCACGCAACCGGGCGGCGACGACGGCCTCGGGAGTGGCGAGCTGCCAGGCCCGCGGGATCGCGGACGCGACGAGGCGGGGGCTGAAGTTGTAGAAGGTGGCGGTCACGACGCCGGCGCCGACGGCACCGAGCGCAGCGGAACGCGCCGCGAAGTACCGCATCCGGCCGCCTTCGAGGCCGGTGCCGCCGAGGGCGGCGTCGACTTCGGGGGCGAAGTACCCCACGGAGTGGATCAGTTCGAGGGCACGGGCCGTGCGGCCGGCAGACTGTGGGTCCATGCCGCAGACGCTACGCGAGGCCCGCGGCGTCCATCCCGCGCAGTTCCTTCTTCAGGTCGGCGATCTCGTCGCGCAACCGCCCGGCCAACTCGAACTGCAGCTCGCGGGCGGCATTCATCATCTGGTCGGTCAGTTCCTGCACCAGGTCCGCCAGTTCGGCGCGGGGCATGGACTTCACGTCGCGGCCCTCGTAGACGCCGGCGCTCACGGCCCGACCGGATTCCCCCGGTGCGCGGCGGCCGCGGGAGGCGTTGCGGCCCGAGCCGCCGACCTCCACCGTGTCGTCGGCCTCCTCGTAGACCTGGTCGAGGATGTCGGCGATCTTCTTGCGCAGCGGCTGCGGGTCGATGCCGTGCTCGAGGTTGTAGGCGATCTGCTTCTCGCGGCGACGCTCGGTCTCTTCGATGGCGCGCGCCATCGAGTCGGTGATCTTGTCGGCGTACATGTGCACCTCGCCGGAGACGTTGCGCGCCGCGCGGCCGATGGTCTGGATGAGGCTGGTCGTCGAGCGCAGGAACCCCTCCTTGTCGGCGTCGAGGATCGCCACCAGCGAGACCTCCGGCAGGTCGAGGCCCTCGCGGAGCAGGTTGATGCCGACGAGGACGTCGTACTCGCCGAGCCGCAGCTGCCGGAGCAGCTCGACCCGCCGGAGGGTGTCGATGTCCGAGTGCAGGTAGCGCACCCGGATGCCGAGCTCGAGCAGGTAGTCGGTGAGATCCTCGGACATCTTCTTGGTCAGGGTGGTCACGAGGACCCGCTCGTCCCGCTCGGCGCGTTCGCGGATCTCGTGCACCAGGTCGTCGATCTGGCCCTTGGTGGGCTTGACCACGACCTTCGGGTCCACCAGACCGGTCGGCCGGATGACCTGTTCGACGAACTCGCCGCCGGCCTGCCCGAGCTCGTAGGCGCCGGGGGTGGCCGAGAGGTACACCGTCTGACCGATGCGCGCGGCGAACTCCTCCCAGGTCAGCGGGCGGTTGTCGACGGCCGAGGGCAACCGGAATCCGAACTCGACCAGGTTGCGCTTGCGCGACATGTCCCCTTCGTACATCGCGCCGATCTGCGGGACGGTGACGTGGGACTCGTCGATGACGAGCAGGAAGTCCTCCGGGAAGTAGTCGATCAGGGTCGCCGGCGCGGAACCGGCGGGCCGGCCGTCGATGTGCCTGGAGTAGTTCTCGATGCCGGAGCAGAACCCGACCTGCCGGATCATCTCGAGGTCGTACTGGGTGCGCATGCGCAGGCGCTGCGCCTCGAGCAGCTTGCCGCGGTTCTCGAGGTCGGCGAGACGCTCCTCGAGTTCGGCCTCGATGGCCGTCACGGCCCGTTCCATCCGTTCCGGTCCCGCGACGTAGTGGGTGGCCGGGAAGATCCGCAGCGAGTCCACCTTGCGCACCACGTCCCCTGTCAGGGGGTGCAGGTAGTAGAGCGCGTCGATCTCGTCGCCGAAGAACTCGATGCGCACGGCGAGTTCCTCGTAGGCCGGGATGATGTCGACGGTGTCGCCCTTGACCCGGAACGAGCCGCGCGTGAACGCCATGTCGTTGCGGGTGTACTGCACGTCCACCAGCAGGCGCAGCAGGGCGTCCCGGGGCACCTCCACCCCGACCTCGAGCGCGATCGAGCGGTCCAGGTACGACTGCGGCGTGCCCAGGCCGTAGATGCACGACACCGACGCGACCACCACGACGTCACGGCGGGAGAGCAGCGCGGAGGTCGCCGAGTGCCGCAGCCGTTCCACGTCGTCGTTGATCGAGGAGTCCTTCTCGATGTAGGTGTCGGTCTGCGCGATGTACGCCTCGGGCTGGTAGTAGTCGTAGTACGAGACGAAGTACTCGACGGCGTTGTGCGGCAACATCTCCCGCAGTTCGTTGGCGAGCTGCGCGGCGAGGGTCTTGTTCGGCGCCATCACCAGGGTGGGGCGCTGCACCCGCTCGATCAACCACGCGGTCGTGGCCGACTTGCCGGTGCCGGTGGCGCCGAGCAGCACCACGTCCTTCTCCCCCGCCTGCAGGCGGCGCGTGAGCTCGTCGATCGCGGCCGGCTGGTCCCCGGCGGGCCGGTGGTCGCTGACCACCTCGAACCGCCCCTCGGTTCGTTCGATCTCCCCCACCGGGCGGAACTCGGAGTGGGCGACAACGGGATGCTCGCTTGCGAACGCCATGGGAACCAGGGTAGGTGGCGGCACCGACAATGCCGATCGACGGCCGCGACCCGGCGCGCGGACGCCGGGTTCCACAGGGTGCCCGCGGACAGCGCAGGATCACCGGCGCGGCCGGCAGTAACGTTCAGGTCATGTCCGAGGCGAAGCTGCACCACGTCAAGGTCGAGACCTTCGACGTGGCCGCGCACACCAACGTCGACCCGAAGGGCTTCGTCCGGAAGGTCGAGGTGTATCGGGTCGAGCGGTGGGGGCTGTACATGGCGCGGCCCGCCGACCACCCCCAGTTCGGGTATCTCGAGTCGTGGCTGCTGCCGGAGCTGGGCCTGCGCGCCTCGATCTTCCACTTCCGGCCCGGCTTCGAGCGCGACCAGGACCGGTACGTCGACATCGGCGAGTTCTGGCGCGAGGGGGACGTGTGGCATTCGCGCGATCACTACCTCGACCTCGTGGTGCGCACCGGACGCGACACCGCCGTCGAGGACGTCGACGAGCTGCTCGCTGCCGCGGCGGCGGGTCTGCTCGATCCCGGGACCGCCGAGCGCGCGGTGCAACGCGCGTTGCGGGCGGTCGACGGCATCGCCACGCACGGCCACGACCTCGACGCGTGGCTGGCCGCACTGGCCATGCCGATCAGCTGGCGCTGAGCCGCCGGCCGGCCGGCCCCGGCCCGCGCGTCAGGCCGACCATCCGGTCTGCTCGGCCCATTGCCGGGCGCGCGTGTAGGCGCCGTCGAACCAGGGCGCCTTCTCCTCGGCGTAGACGGCGGTAGCCTGGGCGGGGTCGTGCCGGGCCGCCGCGTCGCGGGCCGCGGCCCGCTTGATCTCGGCGTACTCGGTGGCCGCGTCGGAGTCGGCGCGCAGCCAGTCCCGCAGCAGCAGCGCGAACTGCTGGCCCGGCCAGCCCTGCACCCGCAGGTGCACGTACGCGGGCCGCCCCGGGTCGGCACTGCCGTGCAGGCGCATGCCCCACACGGCCGGATCGGTCTCGCCGCCGGCCCCGTACGAAGGCTGCGGTTCGTCGTGGTCGACGTGGGCGATGCGGGGAAAGCCGGCCCCGGCCAGCGCGTCGTCGAGCGCCTCGGCCGCGGCGAGGTCCGGCACGGTGATCTGCAGGTCGAGGACGTCGACGGCGGCCAGGCCGGGCACGGCGGTCGAGCCGATGTGGTCGATCCGCAGGGCGTGTCCCCCGGCGGCGAGGGCGAGCCGGCCGATCAGCCGTTGCGCCTGCCGGTGCCAGTCCGGGTTCGGATCGACGAGCACCGGCGCCGGCCGCACGGGGATGCGGCCGCGCAGGTTGGCCTCGAACGGCACGAGCCGCTCGGTCCACAGCGTGCGCACGGCCGCCGCGAGGGCGTCGCGCTCGCCGTTGTTGTCCAACCAGATATCCGCTGCGGCACGGCGCTGTTCGTCGGTGGCCTGGGCGGCGATGCGGGCCCGCGCATCGTCCTCGGGCATCGCGCGGAGTTCGACCAGGCGGCGCAGCCGCTCGTCGGCGTCGGTGTGCACCACGGCGACGAGGTGGAACGCGGGCGCCATCCCGCCCTCGACGAGCAGCGGGATGTCCTGCACGACGACGGCGTCGGCGGGTGCGGCGGCGACCAGTTCGGCGGTGCGTGCGCCCACCCGGGGGTGGGTTATCGCGTTGAGCACCGCCCGGGCCTCGTCGCTGGCAAAAGCCTTGGCGGCCAAAGCGGGCCGGTTCAGGGAGCCGTCCGCCAGCAGGATGTCCTCGCCGAACGCGGCGGCGAGTTCGGCCAGGCCCTCGGTGCCCGGCGCGACGACCTCGCGGGCGATGGTGTCCGCGTCGACGAGCACCGCCCCCAGCGCGACGAGTTCGTGGGAAACGGTGGATTTGCCCGCCCCGATGCCTCCGGTCAGTCCGAGTCTCAGCACGTCGACCAGTGTCGCATCACCGCTTCGGTGGCCGGACACCGGCCGGTCGTCACACTGCAGTCACAGCACGGTCACGGACAGGTCGCGACCAGCGGTTTCGCCGGCAACACGCCCATCTCACCGGTCTCACCTGCCCCAGTATCATCGGCGCGTCGGATATCGTCGGACCGAGCGTCCGACCACCGTCGTTACCCGCCCCACTCGAGAAGGCACCGCATGCGATCCTCCCCTCAGCTGCCCGGTCGGCATCGCCTCGGCATGGAGAACGGTGTTCACTGCATCCTCATCCCCGAGGTGGCCGCCGCGCTCGCCGAACACCGGCGAAACTGGTTCACCATGCTGCTCAGCAACGCCCGCCACAGCCAGGCGGCGATGCGCAAACGCGCCGCCGAGCTGCCGGCCCAGTGGGCCACCACCCCGGCGGTGAGCTGAACAGCTCCGCCCCGGTCGGCGCGACATACAGCACTGTGGCCCCGCTCCTCGTGGAGCGGGGCCACAGTGCTGTACGGCACCGGTGTCGGGTCCCGTCTGTCCATTCCGGGCAGCGAACGCGAGGGGCCCCGCACCGAACCGGTGCGGGGCCCCTCGATCGAACGTGTCAGGCGTTGCCGGACAGCTTCTCGCGCAGCGCGGCAAGCTGCGCGTCGCTGGCGAGCGAACCGCCGGTCGACTCGGCGGCGCCGGTCTCTGCACCCGTCTCGGACGAGTAGTTGGTGCCGGAAACACCCGCGGCAGCCTCGGCGGCCTCGTCGGCAGCCATCTTCTCGATCTGAGCGGTGTGCATCTTGTGGCGACGCTCGGCCTCCGCGTAGCGGGACTCCCACTCCTCGCGCTGCTTCTCGAAGCCCTCGAGCCACTCGTTGGTCTCGGGGTCGAAGCCCTCGGGGAAGATGTAGTTGCCCTGCTCGTCGTAGCTGTCGGCCATGCCGTACTTCGACGGGTCGAACTCGGCGTTGTAGTCCTCGTTCGCCTGCTTCAGCGACAGCGAGATGCGGCGACGCTCGAGGTCGATGTCGATGACCTTGACCATCGCGTCGTCGCCGACGGCCACGACCTGGTCCGGAACCTCCACGTGGCGCTCGGCCAGCTCGGAGATGTGCACCAGGCCCTCGATGCCCTCCTCGACGCGCACGAACGCGCCGAACGGAACCAGCTTGGTGACCTTGCCGGGGACGATCTGGCCGATCGCGTGGGTCCGGGCGAACTGACGCCACGGGTCTTCCTGGGTGGCCTTGAGCGAGAGCGACACGCGCTCGCGGTCCAGATCGACGTCGAGAACCTCGACGGTGACCTCGTTGCCGACCTCGACGACCTCGGACGGGTGGTCGATGTGCTTCCAGGACAGCTCGGAGACGTGCACCAGACCGTCCACCCCGCCCAGATCGACGAACGCGCCGAAGTTGACGATGGAGGACACGACGCCCTTGCGGACCTGGCCCTTCTGGAGCTGGTGCAGGAACTCGCTGCGGACCTCGGACTGGGTCTGCTCGAGCCAGGCGCGACGCGACAGGACCACATTGTTGCGGTTCTTGTCGAGCTCGATGATCTTGGCCTCGATCTCCTTGCCGACGTACGGCTGCAGATCGCGGACGCGACGCATCTCGACGAGCGACGCGGGCAGGAAGCCACGCAGGCCGATGTCGAGGATCAGGCCGCCCTTGACGACCTCGATGACGGTGCCCTTGACGGCCTCGTCCTTCTCCTTGAGCTCCTCGATCGTGCCCCACGCGCGCTCGTACTGCGCACGCTTCTTCGACAGGATCAGGCGGCCTTCCTTGTCCTCCTTGGTGAGAACCAGGGCCTCGACCTCGTCGCCGACGGAGACGACCTCGTTGGGGTCGACGTCGTGCTTGATGGAGAGCTCACGGGACGGAATGACGCCTTCGGTCTTGTAACCGATGTCGAGCAGCACCTCGTCGCGATCAACCTTGACGATGGTGCCTTCCACGATGTCGCCATCGTTGAAGTACTTGATCGTGGCGTCGATGGCGGCGAGAAAATCCTCGGCGGAGCCGATGTCGTTGACGGCTACCTGCGGCGAGGTGACGGTGGTGGAGGGCATGTGTTGAGTTGCTCCGGACGGGTTGGTAGTCGGTTGATGAAGTTCGGTCGGACGAGCGGACCGCGCGCCGCGCGAACGCCGCGCACACCCCGCCGCGGGCGACCGCGCCGGATCCTGTCGGGCCACGGGCGGACACTCGCGACCCTCAGGCTACGCGTCCCGGTGCTAGCTGGGCAAACCCGGGCCGGTCCCGCTCGTCCGGCGGCTCTACCCTGAACGACATGTCCGACGACCGTCACGCCCACGCCCAGTCCGTCCTGGGAACGACCCGCGCAGGTCGGGCCCGCCTCGGCACCAGGGACAGCGAACGTGCGAGCCGCACCTGGTGGGACGCCGACGCCGCGGACTACCACCGCACCCACGGCGAGTTCCTCGGCGTGGACTCGGCGGAGGGCGAGTTCGTGTGGTGCCCGGAGGGGCTGCACGAGGGCGATGTCCACCTGCTCGGCGACGTGTCCGGCAGGGACGTCCTCGAGGTCGGCTGCGGTTCGGCGCCGTGCGCCCGCTGGCTCGCCGGGCGGGGTGCCCGGGCGGTGGGGCTGGACATCTCCATGGGGATGCTCTCCCGCGGGCAGGTCGCGATGGACCGCGGCGGGCCGCGGGTGGCGCTCGTCCAGGCCGGCGCGGAGGATCTGCCCTTCGCGGACGAGAGCTTCGACATCGTGTGCTCGGCATTCGGGGCCGTACCGTTCGTCGCCGACTCGGCACGGGTCATGCGGGAGGTCGCGCGGGTACTGCGCCCGGGCGGGGTCTGGGTGTTCGCGGTCAACCATCCGATCCGCTGGATCTTCCCGGACGACCCGGGCGAGCGCGGCCTGACCGCGATGCTGCCCTACTTCGATCGCACCCCGTACGTGGAGGTCGACGAGGACGGGGTTCCCACCTACGTCGAGCATCACCGCACCATCGGCGACCGGGTTCGCGAACTCGTCGCGGCCGGCCTCGAGATCCGCGACATCGTCGAACCGGAATGGCCGGAGGGGCTCGACCGGGAGTGGGGCCAGTGGAGCCCGCTGCGGGGGGAGCTGTTCCCCGGCACCGCGATCTTCTGCAGCCGCAAACCGGACTGACCGGCTGCGAACGCCGCTCCCTTCCGATCGTCCGTTGCGCCGGAGCCGCCTGTGTCAAGGTCGGGGGGTGACGCCCGAGGACGATTCCGGCGCATCGCGCGCACACCACGGCACGCGACACGGCGGTCGGCTGCTGCCCACCACGCGGCTCGACGCGTTCTCCGACGGAGTCTTCGCAATCGTCATCACGCTTCTCGTCCTCGAACTCGACGTCCCCGAATCGGCATCCCGGCTGTTCGAGGACCTGCGGGCCGAATGGCCGTCTTTCCTGGGATATCTGGTCAGCTTCGCCTTCATCGGTGGGGTGTGGGTCGAGCACATCAACCTCACCCGCGTGCTGCGGGCGGCCGACGCGGTCTTCCTGCGCCTGAATCTGTTGCTGCTGCTGTTCGTGTCCTTCCTGCCGTTCACCACCAGCCTGATGGCGACCCATCTGGCCGACGCGGCACGCCGACCGGCGACGGTGGCGTTCGGTCTGAACCTGACCCTGGCGATCCTGATGAGCAACGTGCTGATCGTCTACGCCGTGCGTGCCGCCGATCTCACCGACGAGGCGGGCCGCGCCGAACTGCCGACGCTGGCCCGCGAGCGGTGGTCGGCGGCGGTGCTCATGGCCGCCTCGACCGTGCTGGCGGCGTTTCTGCCGCAGCTCGCGGTGGCGTTCTATCTCGCGGCCGCCGTGGTCCTGCTCGCCGAGCCGTTCCGGGTTCTCCGGGTCCGCCGGCACCGAGCGGGCACCGGGCGGGGCTGAACCGACCGGCCGGGGGCCTTCGGCCCTTCTCGTCGCCCGCACCGGCGCCTATGTTGGGCAGCAGGACGATCGGTCCCTCCCACAGGCGGCGAGACGACAGTGAGCGAGCCTACGATCTCGGGGCAGGACGATGCCCTGCTGCTGTCGGTGGTCCGCGACCTGGTGGCCGAGCGGTACACGATCGATCGCGCCGCCGGCACGCGGCTCGACAGCGTCTTCGATCGGGATCTCGGGCTCGACAGCCTCGCCGTCACCGAACTGTTCTCCCGTGTCGAGGAGGTCTTCGCGGTGCGCCTGCCCCGCGAGGCGCTCGGCACCGTGAGCACCCCGCGTCAGCTGCTGGGCGCGGTGCACCGCGCACCCGCGCGAGAGCGCCGCGGCCCGGTGCCCGCACGGCGGGCCGCGCCGGGACCCGCCGAACGGACCCCGGACGCGACCGCAACCCTGACCGAGGCGCTCTCCTGGCACGCCCGCACCCATCCGGATCGTGTCCATCTGCGCATCCTCACCGAGGGACACCGGAGCGAGATCGGCTACGGCGAGCTCTACTCGGCGGCCGCTACCGTGTCCGCCGCGCTGCTCGCCCGCGATCTGCGCCCCGGTGACGCGGTCGGTCTGATGCTGCCCACGGGCCGGGAGTACTTCACGACGTTCACCGGCGTGCTCCTGGCCGGCGGTGTCCCCGTCCCGGTCTACCCGCCGGCACGTCCGTCCCAGCTCGCCGAACACCTGCGCCGCCAGGTACGCATCCTCGACAATGCCCGGGTCCGTGTGCTGGTCACCGATCCGGAGGCCGCCGGCCTGGCCCGGTTGACGGCCGGCCAGGTGCCGACGGTGCGCCACGTCGTGACCCCGGGGGAACTGACCGGGTACGGCGAGGCGGCCGGCGCCGCACGCGCCGCCGGCGACATCGCCCTGCTGCAGTACACCTCCGGCAGCACGGGTGATCCCAAGGGCGTGACCCTCACCCATGCGAACCTGCTGGCCGACATCCGGGCGATGGGCACGGCCGCCGAGGTCTCCACCTCCGACGTCTTCGTCAGCTGGCTGCCCCTCTACCACGACATGGGGCTGATCGGCGTGTGGTTGTCCGGCCTGTACTTCGCGGTGCCGGTGGCGGTGATGTCGCCGCTGGAGTTCCTCGCCCGCCCGGAGCGGTGGTTGTGGGCGATCCACACCCAGCACGGGACCCTGTCGGCGGCGCCGAACTTCGCCTACGAGTTGTGCCTGCGCCGAATCGGCGACGCCGACGTCGACGGGCTCGATCTCGGCTCGCTGCGCATGCTGTTCAACGGTGCCGAAGCCGTGAATGCGGACACCGTGCTCCGGTTCTGCGACCGGTTCGCCGCCTACGGGCTCCGCCGCGAGGCCATGGCCCCGGTGTACGGGCTGGCGGAAGCGTGCGTCGGACTCACCTTCCCGCCCGTCGGGCGGGGCCCGGTGATCGACCGGGTCGACCGCGAGCGTTTCCTGCGGACGGGCCGCGCGGTGCCTGCCGGTGACGAGGATCCGAATCCGTTGCGTTTCGTCGCGTGCGGCCGGCCACTCCCGGGGCACCGGATCCGGGTGGTCGACTCGGCTTCGAACGTGCTGGGCGACCGGCGCGAGGGCCGGATCGAGTTCCGCGGCCCCTCCGCCACCGCCGGGTACTACCGCAATCCGCCGGCGAGCCGGGCGCTGTCGCGGCACGGATGGCTCGACACCGGCGACCTCGGCTACCTCGACGGCGGCGAACTGTACGTCACCGGTCGCATCAAGGACCTCGTCATCCGGGCGGGCCGCAACCTGCACCCGGAGGAACTGGAGCGGGTGGTGGGCGAGATCCCCGGCATCCGGAAGGGCTGCGTGGCGGTGTTCGCGACCACCGCGCAGTCCAGCGGCACCGAGCGCCTGGTCGTCCTGGCTGAGACGCGCGAGACCGGGGCGGCCGTCCTCGACCGGCTCCGCGAACGCATCGCCGGGGCCGCGGTGGACCTGCTCGGAACCCCGCCGGACGACATCGTGCTCGCCCCGCCCGGAACGGTGCGCAAGACCTCGAGCGGCAAGATCCGCCGGTCGGCCACCCGGGAACGCTACGAGCAGGGCGACATGCGGGCCCGGCCCCGGCCGGTGTGGTGGCAACTGACACGGTTCGCCGTCCGCGGTGCGGTCCCGAGCCTGCGGCGCGCGGTCCACCTCGTCCGGACCGGGGCGTTCGCCCTGTGGTGCTGGACGACGGTCGTCGTGGTCGGCCTGCCGACCCTGATCGCCGTGGCGGTGCTGCCTCGGCTTCCGGCGCGCCGCGCGGCCGCGGGCCGGGCCGCGCGCGCGCTCGCCCGCCTGACCCGCACCCCGGTGACCGCGCACGGCACCGAGTATCTCGCGCGGTTGCCGGACTGTGTGGTGGTCGCCAACCACGCCAGCTTCCTGGACGCCATCGCGATGTCGGCGGTCCTGCCGGGCAGCTACACGTTCGTCGCCGGTGAGGTCTTCGAGCGCAAACCGTTCATCGGGTTCCTCCTGCGGCGAGTCGGTACGCGGTTCGTCGAGCGCACCGAGCGCGAGCAGAGCGTCGCCGACGCGGACCGGTTGGTCGAGGCGGCCCGTGCCGGGGGTCGTCTGGTGGTGTTCCCCGAGGGTGCACTCTCACCGGTCCCGGGGCTGCGGTCCTTCCGTCTGGGCGCGTTCGTGATCGCTGCGCGGGCGGGTCTTCCGGTGGTCCCGGTCGCGATCACCGGTACCCGCACGATGATGTGGCCCGACCACGGCAGGATCATCCACCGCGGAGCGGTCCACCTGGTCGTCGGCGCGCCGATCCTGCCGTCCGGTGACAGTTGGGACGCCGCCGTGGCGCTCGAGCGGGCGGCGCGGGCCGTGATCGCCGCACATTGTGGAGAGCCCGACGGGGGCCGCTGAGCGGGGCCCCGGCGCTAGAGCAGCTTGGACAGGAACGTCTTGGTCCGTTCGTGCTGGGGATTGCGCAGCAGCTCCTGCGGCGGGCCGGCCTCGACGACCACGCCGCCGTCCATGAACACCAATTGGTCGGCGACCTCTCGGGCGAAGCCCATCTCGTGGGTGACCACCATCATCGTCATCCCGCCGGCGGCGAGGTCCCGCATGACCGCCAGCACCTCGCCGACGAGTTCGGGGTCCAGGGCGGAGGTGGGTTCGTCGAAGAGCATGAGCTTGGGTTCCATGGCCAGGGCGCGGGCGATGGCGACGCGTTGCTGCTGGCCGCCGGAGAGCTGGGCCGGGTAGGCGTCGGCTTTGGCCGCAAGCCCGACCTTGTCGAGCAGGTCCCGCGCCAGTGCGACGGCGTCGGGGCGACGCATCTTCTTCACCAGCATGGGCGCCTCGATGACGTTCTCGAGGGCCGTGCGGTGCGGGAACAGGTTGAAGTGCTGGAAGACCATGCCGATCTCACGGCGCTGCCTGGCCGCCGCGCGCGGGCTCAGCTCGTAGAGCTTGCCGCCGCGTTCGGCGTAGCCGACGAAGTGGCCGTCGACGTGCAGGCGGCCGGCGTCGATGTTCTCGAGGTGGTTGATGCAGCGCAGGAAGGTGGACTTGCCGGATCCGGAGGGTCCGATCAGGCAGGCGACGGTGCCGTCGGGCACCTCGAGGGACATGCCGTTGAGCACCCGCAGGGCGCCGTAGCTCTTGTAGACCCGGTCGGCCTGGACCATGGGCGTCATCGACGTTCTCCTCCGGGGATGTCGGGTGCCTGCGCGGCGCCGGGCTCGACGGGCACGGGCTTGCCCTGCGCGTCGGCGAGGGCCTGCAACTGCCGCGTCGTGAGCTGGCGGCTCAGGCCCTTCGAGTAGTGCCGTTCGAGGAAGTACTGCCCCACCATGAGCAGGCTGGTGATGGCCAGGTACCAGGTGGCGGCGACGAGCAGCAGCGGGATGGGCTGGAAGTTGGCGCCGGAGATGTCGCGGGCGCGGCCGTAGAGCTCGAGGCTGTACGGCACCGCCGCGACCAGGGAGGTGGTCTTGAGCATGCTGATGAGCTCGTTGCCCGTCGGCGGGATGATCACCCGCATCGCCTGCGGCAGGACCGTGCGGCGGATGGTCTGCGACCACGACATGCCGAGCGCCACCGAGGCCTCCGTCTGGCCTTCGGGGACCGAGCCGATCCCGGCGCGCACGATCTCGGCCATGTAGGCGGCCTCGTTGAGCCCGAGTCCGATCACGGCGAACAGGAAGGCCGCGTTGATGCCCTGCAGGTCGATGTGCACGAACTGGTGCACG
Source organism: Rhodococcus sp. NS-SX18 (assembly GCF_057367935.1). Classification (NCBI taxonomy): domain Bacteria; kingdom Bacillati; phylum Actinomycetota; class Actinomycetes; order Mycobacteriales; family Nocardiaceae; genus Rhodococcus; species Rhodococcus sp. NS-SX18. The sequence goes on from NZ_CM170633.1 coordinate 2,940,097, forward strand.
AACGGGATGCCGAGGTCGAGCTGCTTGTAGATCGAGGGGAACAGGCCCCAGAACACCAGCTGCACGTAGACGGGGGTGCCGCGGAAGATCCACAGGTACACCCAGGAGACGGTCTTGAGCACCGGGTTCGGGGACAGGCGCATGACCGCGAGGAGCACGCCGAGCAGGACGGCGAGCAGCATCGCCAGCACGGTCAGCTGCACGGTCTTCCAGGCCGCTGCGGTGATGCGCCGGTCGAACAGGTACTGCGCGTACACGTCCCACCGGTAGGCCTCGTTGGTGGCGGCGCCGTAGAGGAACAGCGCCAGCAGCACGGCGACGACGATGCCGGCGATCCAGCGGCCCGGCCGGCGCAGCGGCACGGCCTCGATGGTTTCCGGTTCGGTCTGCGGTTCCGGTCCGGTGACGGAGGTCGGGCGGTCGCTCATCGCACCCCTTTCGGTCAGCTCGTCGCCGCGTTGATCTGCGCGGTGTCGATGGTTCCTTCTTCCATGCCCCACCGCTGCGCGATCTGCGCGTAGACGCCGGAGTCGATGAGATGCTGCATCGCCTGTTGCAGCACCGGTCCGAGCGGCGAGCCCTTCGCGACGACGAAGCCGTAGGGGGCGGCGTCGAATACCGGTCCGGCGGTCTCGAGGCGGCCGTCGCTGCGGGCGATCGCGTACGCGGTGATCGGCGAGTCGGCCGAGAGGGCGTCGACGCGGCCGAGGATCAGGGCGTTGGTGGCCTCGTCCTGGCTGTCGTACTTGACCTTGTCGATCGGGGGTCTGCCCGCGGCGACGCAGGCTTCGCTCTTGGCGGGCACCTCGTCGATGTCCTCGTAGGTGGTGGTCTGCACCGCGACGCGCAGCCCGCACGCGTTGTCGGGGTCGACGTCGTCGCCGACGCGTTGGGCCCATTGCACGCCGGCGCTGTAGTAGGTGACGAAGTCGACGGACTGCTCGCGTTCCTTGGTGTCGGTGAACGACGACGAGCCCATGTCGAACGTGCCCGCCTGCACGGCCGGGATGATGCGGTCGAAGTCGGATTCGTTGAATACCGGGCGCACGCCGAGGACGTCGCCGAGGGCCTCGACGAGTTCGACCGCGAAACCGACGATGCGGCCGTCGTCGTCCTTGAACTCGTTCGGGGCGTAGGGCACGTTGACGCCCACCTTCAGCTCGCCGGTCGCGGCGACGGTCGCCGGGAGCTGGTCGGCGATCGCGTCGACCCGGTCGGTGCCGACCGGGTCACCGGGCGGCACGGTCGACTCGGTGTTGACGACGCAGCCGGACAGGACCGCGGCCGTCAGCAGCGCACCGAGCAGCCACGCGACGAGGCGCCGGCGGCCGGTCGGTCCGGTACGTGCTGGTTCGTTCACAACCGCACAGTATCCATCGACGGACCCCGATTGCGGAAACCACCGCGCACCGGAGCCGGTGTCGAGGGGCTCGGTGGTGCCGGTGGTGCGGCGCCCCGGCGGGTCGAGCCGGCCGGGCGGGGTGGGGCTCGGGCTCAGCGGCGCAGCGTACGGGCGACGACGGTCTCGGTGAATTCCGCGGTGGAGGCGAGTCCCCCGAGGTCGGCGGTAGCCACGCCGGCCTCGACGGTCGCGGCGACGGCGTGCTCGATCCGGCGGGCGGCGGCGGCGAACCCGGGTACGTCGTGGACGGTGCCGAGCCGGTCGAGGAGCATCGCGGCGGACAGGATGAGGGCCGTGGGATTGGCGCGGTTGCGTCCGGCGATGTCGGGGGCCGCCCCGTGGGCGGCCTGCGCCATGGCCTGGGTGTCGGAGGCGTTGATCGACGCCGCGGTGCCGAGCGAGCCGGACAGCTCGCCCGCGAGGTCGGAGAGGATGTCGCCGAACATGTTCTCGGTCACGACGACGTCGTAGTCGCCGCCGTGGCGAACGAGGTGGGCGGCCATGGCGTCGACGTGCTCGTCGTCCACTGCGACCGACGGATACTGGGCGCCGACCTCTCGGCACACGTCCCGGAACAGGCCGGTGGTCAGGGACAGCACGTTGGCTTTGTGCACGATCGTGAGGCGGTGGCGACGACGTGCGGCGAGCCGGAAGGCGGTGTGGGCGATGCGTTCGGTGGCGGCCCGGGTGACGACGCCGACGGCGAGCGCGACGTCGGGGGTGGGCATGAATTCCCCGCTGCCGACGGCCATGTTGCGGTCGGCGTAGAGCCCTTCGGTGTTCTCCCGCACGATGACCAGGTCCATGTGCGGTGACACGGCGCGGACGCCGGGCAGGGCGCGGGCGGGGCGGATGTTGGCGTAGAGGTCGAACCGCTTGCGGATCTGTCCGCCCGGGGTGAGCCGGCCGCGGAACGGGTCGGGATAGGCCGCGCTGTCGTGCGGTCCGAGGATCCACGCACTCAGACCGGCGAGGGCGTCGAGGGTGGATTCAGGGGTGGGGGTGCCGTGGGTGGCGATCGCATCGGCTCCGAGCGGGAGCGGGACCCAGTCGATCTGCGGGCCGTGGGCGGCGGCGACGGCGGCGTCGACCACGCGGCGGGTGGCCGGGACGATCTCGTGCCCGATGCCGTCGCCTTCGAGCAGTCCGATGCGGTGCGGGGCGGGGATTGCGACGGCGTCGGTCATAGGGCAATCATTACCCACCATGGTGCAGTCGGTGGAACTGCTCCTCGACGACCGCCTGGATCAGGCCGTCCGGGAGGAATGGGCGCGTTTGCTGGACGTGGGGCTGGCCAGCCAGGCCCGCAACCGGTCCGAATCGAACCGCCCGCACATCACGCTGGCGGTCGCCGCTTCGATTCCGCCGGGCGTGGAGGGGGCGATGCGGGAGCGGATCGCGGGGGTGCCGTTGCCGGTGCGGCTCGGGGGCATGGTGCTGTTCGGCTCGCGTACCGCGACGGTGGCACGGCTGGTGGTGCCGACCGCCGAGCTGCTCGAGCTGCAGCGGGCGGTGTTCGAGCTGGTCGACGGGTGTCCCGGTGTACCGCCGCACACCCGGCCCGGCGAGTGGACTCCGCACGTGACCCTGGCCCGCCGGGTGCCGCCGGGCCGGCTCGGCTCGGCGCTGGCGGCGACCCGCGCCGGCAGCCGCGAGTTGACGGGTGTGACGGCGGGCATCCGCCGATGGGACGGCGAGGCGCGACGCGAGTGGCGGGTGGTGTGAGGGCACGGCGTGGTGGGACGGCGCCGGGTCAGACGCGGTAGTCGCCGAACTGGGTGCACTCGCGGTGGGTGTCGGGAGTCCGGCCGGTCAGCGCCAGGGCGTCGAGCACCACGAAGACGACGAGGACGAGCAGGAGGACGGTCATGGCTTCAGCCTCGTCCACGGGCGCCCCGGCCGACAGCGGCAGGAACGACATGTAGCGTCGTTTTCCGGCCAATCCGGTGGCAGACTGACGGACATGCTGACGACGGTGGTCGTGCCGCTGCTCCCCCGCACCGAGGCCTTCGAACTCGGTGTCGCCTGTGAGGTGTTCGGGTTCGACCGATCCGACGACGGGTTGCCCGTGTACGACTTCGGCCTCGTCGCAGGCAGTCCCCGGCCGGTCACCACCCGATTCGGGTACACGATCGACGTCCCCTACGACCTCGATCGCCTCGACGACGCGGATCTGATCGTGGTTCCGGCCGGTGGCACCGGGAGCGCCGACCGCGACGAGTCGTTCGTGTGCGGCGCCGGCGGCGACGTCGCCGATCTCGAGCCCCTGTTCGCCAAACTGCGCGCCGCGGTGGAGCGCGGCGCGCGGGTCGCGAGCCTGTGCACGGGCGCCTTCGTGCTGGGCGCGGCCGGTCTGCTCGACGATCGCCGCTGCACCACCCACTGGCGTCACGCGGCGCAGCTGGCCGCACGCTTCCCGTCCGCGAAGGTCGATCCGGATGTGCTCTACGTCGACGACGATCCGGTGTTCACCAGCGCCGGTACCGCCGCCGGTATCGACCTGTGCCTGCACATCGTCCGCAAGGAGCACGGTTCCGCCGTGGCCAACGGGATCGCGCGCCGCATGGTGGTCCCGCCGCACCGCGACGGCGGGCAGGCCCAGTACGTGGCCGCGCCGCTGCCCACGGCACCGGCCGAGACGCTCGCCCCGCTGCTGGACTGGATGGCGGGTCATCTCGACGAGGATCTACCGGTGGCGGCGCTCGCCGCGCGGGCCCACATGTCGGCGCGCACGTTTGCGCGGCGGTTCCTGGCCGAGACCGGGACGACGCCTGCCCGCTGGTTGCGCGATCAACGGGTCCTCGCCGCCCAGCGATTGCTCGAGAGCACGGACCTGCCCGTCGACGCGGTCGCCGACCGCGTCGGGTTCGGGACAGCCGCGGTCCTGCGGCAGCACTTCCTGCGTCTGCGCCGCACCACGCCGCACACCTACCGTCGCACGTTCCGCGCCGGCCCCGGCCTCGTTCGGTGACCTGCCCGGTGTCGGCGCGCGGCGGGTATCCCCGCCCGGAGCGGGTACCCGGGGGAAGAAACGGTCGCGACGTGACGTTGACGCGATCAGTACCCGACCGAAAGGATCCCTGTGGCCACCCAGACTCTCACCCAGCAGAACTTCGACGACATCATCACCGGTAATGACGTGGTCCTCGTCGACTTCTGGGCCTCGTGGTGCGGGCCGTGCCGCTCCTTCGCCCCCACGTTCGAGTCGTCCTCGGAGAAGCACCCGGACGTCGTGCACGCCAAGGTCGACACCGAAGCCGAACAGGGCATCGCGGCGGCGGCGAACATCCGGTCCATCCCCACGATCATGGCGTTCCGGGAAGGCATCCTCGTGTTCAACCAGGCTGGGGCCCTCCCGCCGGCCGCGCTCGAGGACCTCGTGACCCAGGTCAAGGCTCTCGACATGGACGAGGTACGCCGGCAGATCGCCGAGCAGAACCAGAACCAGGGCTAGCGCCGTCCCGGGCGCACGTCCCGCCGTCCCGGGCCACGGGACGTGCGCCTGCCGGTGCCGGAGTCAGTGCGCGGCGGCGTCCCAGCTACGTCCGAACCCGACCGAGACGTCCAGCGGGACGGACAGGTCGATGACCGAGGCCATCTTGTCCCGCACCAGCTGCTGCACCTGTTCGCGCTCGTCGGCGGTCACCTCGAGCACCAGCTCGTCGTGCACCTGCAGGAGCATGCGCGAACGCAGGCCGGCCTCGCGCAGGGCCGTCTGCACGTCGATCATCGCGACCTTGATGATGTCGGCGGCGGTGCCCTGGATCGGGGCGTTGAGTGCGGCGCGTTCGGCGACCTCGCGGCGCTGCCGGTTGTCGCTGTTCAGGTCCGGCAGGTAGCGGCGGCGCCCGTAGAGGGTGGAGGTGTAGCCGTCCTTGCGGGCCTGTTCGACGACGGCGTGCAGGTAGTCGCGCACGCCGCCGAAGCGGTTGAAGTACGCCTCCATCTGTTCGCGGGCCTCGTCGGTGGAGATCTTCAGTTGCTGCGCCAGCCCGTACGCGCTGAGCCCGTACGCCAGGCCGTACGACATCGCCTTGACCCGCCGCCGCAGTTCCGGGGTGACCTCCTCGATCGGCACCCCGAAGGCCCGGGAACCGACGAAACTGTGGAGGTCCTCACCGGTGTTGAACGCCTCGATCAGGCCCTCGTCCCCGGACAGGTGCGCCATGATCCGCATCTCGATCTGGCTGTAGTCCGCGGTGAGCAGCAGGTCGTAGCCGGGGCCGACGACGAACGCGTCGCGGATGTGCCGGCCCGCCTCCGTACGCACCGGGATGTTCTGCAGATTCGGCTCGGTCGAGGACAGCCGGCCGGTGGCCGCCACGGTCTGGTTGAAGGTGGTGTGGATGCGGCCGTCGTCGGCGATGGACTTGACCAGACCGTCGACCGTGGTCTTCATCTTCATCGCTTCCCGGTGGGCGAGCAGATGTTCGAGGAACGGGTGCCCGGTCTGTTCGAACAGGTTCTGCAGCGCCTCGGCGTCGGTGGTGTACCCGGTCTTGGTCTTCTTCGTCTTCGGCATGTCCAGCTCGTCGAACAGCACCACCTGCAGTTGCTTCGGTGAGCCGAGGTTGATCTGCTTGCCGATCACGTCGTACGCGGCCGCCGCGGCGGCCGCGACGTCCGCGACGAAGCCGGACTGCAGGTCCTCCAACCGTTCGGCCTCGACCGCGATGCCGGTCGCCTCGAGGTCGGCGAGCACCCCCAGCAAAGGCAGTTCCATGTCGGTCAGCAGGGCGGTGGACTCGATCCCTTCGAGTTCGGTGTCCAGCGCCGCGGCGAGATCCACCACCGCCCGGGCCTGCAGAATCGCCGACTCGGCGACCTTCGCGTCCGCGGCGTCGGCGTCGTCGAGCAGCGAGAGCTGCTGCTCCCCCGACTCCTCGACCCGCAGTTCCCGCTTGAGGTAGCGCAGGGACAGGTCGTCGAGGTTGAAGCTGCGCTGCCCGGGACGCACCAGGTACGCCGCGAGGGCGGTGTCGCTGGTGACCCCGGCCAACGTCCAGCCGCGGCCCCGCAGTGCGTGCAGAGCGGCCTTCGCCTCGTGCAGCGCCTTCGGCACCGCCGCGTCGGCCAGCCAGCCGGTCAGTGCCGTCTCGTCCTCGGGGGTGAGGGTCGTGGTGTCCACGTACGCCCCCTCGCCGTCGGCCGCCGCGATCGCCACGGCCGTGGCGTCACCGCCGTACGGAACGCAGGAGCCGAGCACGGTGATCCCGTGCCGCGCACCCGGCCCGGCGTGCTCGGCCAGCCACCCGGGGAGCGTGCCCGGCTCGAGCACACCGCCGCGCACCTCGAAACCTTCCTCGGCCTCGGGTTCGACCGAGCTGAACGTCGCGAACAGCCGGTCGCGCAGCACCTTGAATTCGAGGTCGTCGAACAGCCGGTGGATGCGGTCGCGGTCCCAGGGGGCCAGAGCCAGCTGGTCGGGGGTGTAGGGCAGGGTCATGTCCCGCACCATCTCGGTGAGCTGTCGGTTGAGCAGCACGCTCGACAGGTGCGCCCGCAGGGCGTCGCCGGTCTTTCCGCGGACCTCGTCGACGCGGTCGACGAGATCGGTCAGACTGCCGAACTCGCGGATCCACTTGGCGGCGGTCTTCTCCCCCACGCCCGGGATCGACGGCAGATTGTCGCTCGGATCCCCGCGCAACGCCGCGAAGTCGGGGTACTGCTGCGGGGTCAACCCGTACTTCTCCTCCACCGCCGCCGGCGTGAACCGGGTCAGGTCCGACACTCCGCGCCGGGGATACAGGACGGTGACGTCGTCGGTGACCAGTTGCAGGGAGTCCCGGTCGCCGGTGACGACGAGCACCCGATACCCCTGGGCTGCGGCCTGCGTGGCCAGGGTCGCGATGATGTCGTCGGCCTCGAAACCGGCCTCGGCCATCACCGGGATGCCCAGGGCCTCGAGCACGTCCTTGGTGATGTCGATCTGACCGCGGAACTCGTCGGGCGCGGAGCTGCGGTTGGCCTTGTACTCGGGGTAGGCCGTCGCCCGGAACGTGTCGCGGTTGACGTCGAACGCGGCGGCGACGTGGGTGGGCTGCTCGTCGCGCAGCAGGTTGATGAGCATCGAGGTGAACCCGTACACCGCGTTGGTGGTCTGCCCGCTGTGGGTCTTGAAGTTCTCCGCCGGCAGGGCGTAGTACGCGCGGAACGCCAGGGAATGCCCGTCGAGCAGCAACAGGGTCGGTCGGTCGCCGCCGGCGGCGACGGGTGCGGAGGAGGTCGATGCGCGAGTCACGGTTCCTCAGTCTAGGGACCGGCTCGGACAACCCGGACCCACCGCGCCCGGTGTCCCCGGCGCGGCGCGGCGAAACAGAACAGTGCGGCGCGGCGAAACAGAACAGATACGCGGCGGAAATCGCAGAGCGCCGTGGAATGCGGTTGCAGCCGCTAAAGTCCGGTTCCACGACGCCGGTGCCCCGGCGGCGCGCACGACGACCCCGACGTGATCCGGAGGACCTGCGTGGCCCCATTCGTGCCGCTCCGGGAGCGATTGCCGGTTCCTCGGCTCGCCCCGATACTCCTGCTGCTGCTCGCGCTCGCCGGTCTCGGAGCCGGGACCGCCCTGGCACAGGAGCCCACGCCACCCCCGGCACCGGCCACCACCGCTCCGCAGCCGAGCGAGGGGGTGCGGGTCAGCGGCAGTCTCAACAACGCCGGAGAACGCCTCGGCGGGGTCACGGTCCGGGCCCGCGACACCACGGGCGCCGAAGTCGCCGAAGCGACCTCGGCGGCCGACGGCCGCTGGGCGATGACCGTGCCCCCCGGCACCTACACGTTCGAAGTGGACGAGCAGTCCCTTCCCGACGAGGTCAGCGTGCAGGGCACCGTGCAGCGCGACGTCGTTGCCGGCCGGGCCAACACCGTCATCTTCTCGTTCGGCGAGTCGCGTTCCGGGTTCGGCACCTCCGGGTGGGAGACGTTGATCCGCACCGTCGTCGACGGACTCCGGTTCGGCCTGGTGATCGCGATCGCCGGGGTCGGGTTGAGTCTGATCTTCGGCACCACCGGCCTGACGAACTTCGCGCACGGGGAGCTCGTGACCCTCGGCGCGGTGGCCGCGTGGATCTTCAACGTGAGCCTGGGCATCCAGCTGATCCCCGCGACGCTGCTCGCGATCGGGGTGGGCATCGTCATCGGCCTGCTCAACAACGGGCTGATCTGGGCGCCCCTGCGGCGCCGGCGCACCGGCCTGATCGCCCAGCTCGTCGTGTCGATCGGCCTCGCGATCTCGTTGCGCTACCTGATCCTCGCGCTGTTCTCCGACCGGGCCGAGGCTTTCGCCGACTACCAGGGCCAGCGACAGCTGGAATGGGGTCCGATCGCGATCACCCCGGTGAACCTGGCGTGCATCGTGGTCAGCCTCGTCGTGCTCGTCGGGGTGGCCCTGCTCGTCCAGCGCACCCGCATCGGCAAGGCCATGCGGGCGGTGGCGGACAACCGGGATCTGGCGGCGGCCTCGGGCATCGACGTCGAACGCGTCGTCCGGTTCGTGTGGGGGCTCGGCGGTGGACTCGCGGCCCTCGGTGGGGTGTTGTTCGGCCTGTCCGAGCTCGGCGGTCGTGTGCAGTGGGAGATGGGCTTCAAGTTGTTGCTGCTGATGTTCGCCGGGATCACCCTCGGCGGGCTGGGCACCGCGTACGGGGCGTTGCTGGGTTGCGTGATCGTCGGTCTGCTCGTGCAGTTGTCGACGCTGATCATCAACCCCGACCTGAAGTACATCGGTGGCCTGCTCGTGTTGATCGTCGTCCTCGTGGTCCGTCCACAGGGCATTCTCGGCAGCCGGGCCAGGGTGGGGTGAGCGCCGTGGACCTCGTTGCCGTTCTCCAGGTTTCGTTCGCCCAGTTGATCGGGCCGTCGGCGATCTTCTACGCGCTGCTCGCCATCGGGCTGAATCTGCACTTCGGGTACGCCGGACTGCTCAACTTCGGCCAGATCGGATTCGCCCTGCTCGGCGGGTACGGCGTGGGGATCATGACCGTCACCTACGACCAGCCCCTGTGGCTGGGCATCCTGGTCGGCCTGGCCGCGGCGGCCCTGCTGGCACTGGTGCTGGGCATCCCCACCCTGCGGTTGCGCGCCGACTACCTCGCCATCGTCACCATTGCCGCCTCCGAGATCCTGCGGCTGGTGTTCCGCTCCACCGCATCGGATCCGGTGACCGGCTCGACCAACGGGCTGTTCGGATTCGCCGGACCGTTCACCGAGCTCAGCCCGTTCGACTCCGGGCGGCAGTACTCGCTGCTCGGGATGCGGTTCTACGGCGACGACCTGTGGGCGATGGTCGTGGGCTGGTCCCTGGTGCTGGCCCTGTGCGGTCTGGTGTACCTGCTCAGCCACAGCCCGTGGGGGCGAGTGCTCAAGGCCGTCCGCGAGGACGAGGACGCCGCCCGGTCACTCGGCAAGAACGTGTTCGTGTACAAGATGCAGGCGCTGGTGCTCGGTGGCATGATCGGCGGGCTCGGCGGCATCTTCAACGCGCTGCAGACCAAGTCGATCAACCCCGACTTCTACTCCACCGCCCAGACGTTCTTCGCCTTCGGCGCCCTGATCCTCGGGGGCGCCGCCACCGTGTTCGGCCCCGTCCTCGGCGCGATGCTGTTCTGGTTCCTGCTCACCATTCCCGATGCCCTGCTGCGCCAAGCCATCTCGGGTCCGGACCCGCTGCTGGCCCTGTCCGAGCAGCAGGTCGGCGCGATGCGCTACATCCTCCTCGGCGTGCTCATCGCAGTCATGATGGTGTTCCGGCCCCAGGGCATCCTCGGCAACAAGCGGGAGGTGCAGCTCGATGCCTGACGCGACCCTGCCCGCGGCACAGCGTTCCGCCCTGTTCGACTCCGTGGCCCGCGAGCCCGGCGCAGCCAAACCGGATCCGGTCCTCGTGGTGGACCGGCTCTCCCGAACCTTCGGCGGCCTCCGGGCGGTCGACGTGGCGCACCTCGAGATCCAGCGCGGCTGCATCACCGGGCTGATCGGGCCGAACGGCGCCGGCAAGACCACGCTGTTCAACCTGCTCACCGGCTTCGACCGACCCGACACGGGGACCTGGAGCATGGACGGGGCGTCGCTCGGACGTCTGCATCCGCACCAGCTCGCGCGCCGCGGGATCGTGCGGACGTTCCAGCTCACCAAGGCGCTGTCGAAGATGACCGTGCTGGACAATGTGCGGCTCGGCGCGAGGGGCCAGCGGGGGGAACGGATGCTCGCAGCGTTGCTGCCGTGGACGTGGCACCGGCAGGAACGTGCCGTCACCGAACGGGCCCACGAGATGCTGGCGCGGTTCGCCCTCGACACGAAGGCCGACGACCTGGCCGGCTCCCTGTCCGGTGGGCAGCGCAAGCTCCTCGAGATGGCCCGGGCTCTGATGACGGACCCGGCGGTGGTCATGCTCGACGAGCCGATGGCCGGGGTCAATCCCGCGCTGACGCAGACCCTCCTCGGGCACATCAAGACTCTGCGCGACGACGGCACGACCGTCGTGTTCGTCGAGCACGACATGGACGTCATCCGCGACATCTCCGACTGGGTGGTGGTGATGGCGCAGGGATCGGTGATCGCCGAGGCCCCGCCGGAGCAGCTGTCCTCGAATCCGGCCGTCGTCGACGCCTACCTCGGCAGCCACCACGACCAGGTGCTCGAGTTCGACGACGAGGGCAACCCGGTCGGCGCCACGGCCGCGCTCGCCGTGGCCATGGAGGAGGCCGAGGCGCACACCCTCGAGACCGGCGGTGACCTGTCCGAACCGGACGCCACCGTCCTCGGCGACCTGCCCGACGCGACCGGACGGCCTCAGCCCGGTACCGAGCCTCCGACGCAGGAGAAGCCGTGAGCGAGACACCGCCCCCCGAACCGGCGCCGACGACCGCGGCCGAGCGCGCGGCCACCGCCGAGGAACACGCCCGCCTCGCCGAGGGGGCACTGGTGCGCGCCGACGACATCGTCGCCGGGTACTTCCCCGGCGTCGACATCCTGCGCGGCTGCAACTTCTACCTCCGCGACGGCGAGATCGTCGGCATCATCGGACCCAACGGTGCCGGCAAGTCGACCCTGCTCAAAGCGCTGTTCGGGTTGATCCCCGTGCGACGCGGCACGGTGACACTGCGCGGCGACGACATCACCGCCGCTCCGGCCCACGTCCTGGTGCGCAAGGGGCTCGGCTACGTGCCGCAGACCCGCAACGTGTTCCCGTCACTGACCATCGAGGAGAACCTCGAGATGGGAATCTATCTGCGGCCCAAGCAATTCGAACAACGGTTCGCGTTCGTCGCGGAGTTGTTCCCGCTCCTCGGTGAGCGCCGCAAGGTCAAAGCCGGGGCCCTGTCCGGCGGTGAGCGGCAGATGGTGGCGATGGGCCGGGCGCTGATGATGGATCCGTCCGTGCTGCTGCTCGACGAACCGTCGGCCGGCCTGTCGCCGATGTTCCAGGACGAGGTGTTCATCCGCTGCAAGAAGATCAACGCCGCGGGGGTGTCGATCATCATGGTGGAACAGAACGCACGCCGGTGCCTGCAGATCTGCGACCGCGGCTACGTGCTCGACCAGGGCCGCAACGCCTACACCGACACCGGACCGAACCTCATGCACGACCCGAAGGTCGTCGAGCTGTACCTCGGGACGCTCGCCGGCAGCCGGGAGCAGAAGCGCAACTGACGGTGGGCGGGCCGGGAACCGATCCGGTTCCCGGCCCGCCCACCGGCTCGTCGTCACCCACCGACCACGATGTAGTCCTCCGTGGTGAGCGTGTTGTCCGGTCCGAACACCAGGTGCCCGTACGACCCGATCCCGGGCTCGCCGGCATCGGTGAACTCGAGCCGGCCGGTGACCCCGTCGTAGTCGATGTCCTGGCCCCCGCGCAGCAGATCGACGCACTGCTGGTAGCTGGTGCACGTCGTGCCGCCCTCGGTGACGCTGTTGATGTTCGCGGCGATGTCCACGCCGGCGGTGGAACCGGCCTGTTCCGCAGCGAGCGCCGAGATCACCACGGCGTCGTAGGACTCGCCGGCATAGTTGAAGTCGATCAGCGCGGGATCGAGCGCCCGGAGCCGGTTCTGGAAGTCCGGTCCGACGTCGGTGAGCGGCGTGGTACCACTCATCGTGTCCAGCAGCCCGGGCGCGACGGCCTCACCGAGGGCATTGCCCATGTTTCCGTCCACGCCGTAGACGAGCATGCCGTCGGACGGCCCGATACCCACCTCGTGCATGCGGGTGAGGATCTTCGCGGACTCCTCGAACCCGATGAGCGCCACGGCGTCGGGACCGAAGTCCTTGATCTGGTCGACCTCGGCGTTGAAGGACTGCGCGTTGGGATCGTAGATGATCTTCTGGATCTGGTCCTCCGGCACGCCGGCCTCGACGAGGTTGTTCTGGGTGTTGGTGGCCAGGCCGGTGCCGTACGGGTCGTTGAGCGCGATGATCGACACCCGCTGGGCGCCGTCGTCCGAGATCAGCTGTGCCAGTGCCTGGGCCTGCAACACGTCGGTGGGGGCGGTACGGAAGTACAGCCCCTTGTCCGGGTAGCACACGAACTGGTCGGAGGTGTTCGCCGGCGAGAACATCACCACCCCGGCGCTGGTGATCTTGTCGATCACCTTCAACGACACCGACGACGACGCGGCGCCCACGATCACCTGGGTGCCCGCCGCGAGCTCCCGGTCCACCGTGGCGTTCGCCGTGTCGGTCGTGGTGTCGCCCGAGTCGCCGGTGATCAGTTCCACCGGCTGGTTCAGCACACCGCCGGCGGCGTTCACGTCGTCTACCGCGAGCCGTACCGCCGCCACCTCCGGGGGTCCGAGGAAGGCGAGGCTGCCGGTCTCGGGGAGCAGGGTGCCGATCTTGAGGGGTGTCGCCACCGGGGTGGCCCCGGCGGTCGCCTGCGCGGGTTCGCAGTCGGTGGTCACGGTCGTCGCCGACGCCGCGCCGTCACCGGAACCGCTCGTGGCGGAATCGTCGCTGTCCGAGCTACACCCCGCAAGGGCGAGAGACGCTGCTCCGAACACCGCAGCGGCGCGGACGAAGGTCCGTCTGGCCATCCAACTCTCCTTCGGTCGGCATGCACACCGTCTCCGGATACGTCACCGGGACGTGGCCAGAAACCTATCCGCCCCGCGCGTTCCGCGAACCCGGGCGAAATCCTTGTGACGCGACCGTTATCGAAGAATTGACACCGGCGTAACGGGGAGCTCCGTCATCCCGCCGCGGCGCCGCCCAGCGTCTCGATGACCACCTCGGCGACGTGCTTCATCGTGGTGCGCCGGTCCATCGCCGCCCGCTGGATCCAGCGGAACGCCTCGGGCTCGGTCATCGCGTGCTTGTCCATGAGCAGTCCCTTGGCACGGTCGACGAGCTTGCGGGTCTCGAACCGCTCGGTCAGCCCCGCCACCTCGCGCTCGAGTTCACGGATCTCCGCGAACCGGCTCGCCGCCACCTCGATCGCCGGAACGAGATCGGTCTTGGAGAACGGCTTGACGAGGTACGCCATGGCGCCCGCGTCGCGGGCGCGTTCGACGAGTTCACGTTGGCTGAACGCCGTGAGAATGACCACAGGGGCGATGCGCCGGGCGGCGATCTCCGAGGCGGCGTCGATACCGTCGCGCCGGGGCATCTTCACGTCCATGATGACCAGGTCGGGCTTCAGTTGCTCGGCCAGTTCGACCGCCCGCTGCCCGTCACCGGCCTCCCCGACGACCTCGTAGCCTTCCTCGCGGAGCATCTCCACCAGATCGAGCCTGATCAGCGCCTCGTCCTCGGCTACTACGACGCGCCGCGGCTGAGCGGGATTCTCGTGCGGGGCGGCTGTCATCGTCGGCCATCTCCTGTCGCTCGGGCGGCCCCCGTGGTGGGGTGGAACGTTAGAAGGGTACCGGTGGCCGACGGCCGTCACCGATCTTCTACAGTGGTCTGCGCACGACGCCCCCGTATCCCAATTGGCAGAGGAAACGGATTCAAAACCCGTCCAGTGTGAGTTCGAGTCTCACCGGGGGCACTGTGACACTGCCGGCCTGCAGCCCGGTGGACACCGCAGGCCTGCAGCCCGGTGGACACCGCCGGCTTCCAGCCGGGGCGCCTCCCTGCGAAAACGCTGGTAACGTGCCGACTTCGGTGAACCGTCCGTGACCGCAATCCCCACCGGCCACCGATCTCGCGGGCCACGGATGGAGATGGGAGAGGCATGAGACGCGCCCTGCTCGTCGTGACGGCGTGTGCGGCCGTGCTGCTCGCCCCGGTGCCGGGTGCGGCCGCGCAGGTGCCGGACGAGCGGATCGTGCTGCGTCCCGGTGACGGAATCACCTTCACCGCCGCCGATCCCGCGCCGGGTTGGTGCTCGGTCGGCGCGGTCGGTCACGACCGGGAGGGCCGGCTCGTCGCCGTCACCGCCGGACACTGCTGGCAGAACGGCGCCGGCGAGGTGTGGAAGGTCGGCGAGCAGAGCCACGGACCGATCGGCACCGAGACATCCGTGTACAGCCCCGGCTCGGTGGATCGATTCGGGATACCGACCGACGCGGCGCCGGACTATGCGGTCGTCCTGCTCGACGAGACCAGGGTGCGCGGGTCGAACACGTCGGCCCCGGACGCCGACGGCGAGGTCGTGGTGCTCGAGTCGATCGGCTCGCTGCCGGACGGTGACCAGGACATCGGCCGGCACTGCGCGGCCGGGCACACGACCGGGATCGCATGCGGACCGTTTCCCCTCGTCGATGCCCTGGACCTCGCCGGCACCCGGGACGTGCTGGTGAACCCGAACTCACTCGAGTCGTGGCTCGTGATGCAGCAGGGCGACTCCGGTGGTCCACTGGTCCGCACCGACACCGGCGAGTGGCTCGGCCTCGCCGTCGGCTACCGCCCCGACGACGTGCGCTTCGCGGTCTACCAGCGGGCCAACCGGATCGTCGAGGACCTCGACGCCCGGGGCGGCATCGGCGCCGGATTCACTCTCGTGTGCACCCCGTGACGAGGCGGATCGTTCTCGCGGACGCTGCCTCCGTGGCCGCGCCGTCGTCCGGCGCGGTCCCCGCGCAGACGATTCGTCGGCCGCTCTTTCCCCGTTCGTCATCTTCGGTTCATCCGGCGTCCCTACGGTCGAGGCATGTCGAACCCGATGGTCTCAGTGGGCCCGGATGCGGTGGTCGGCGCCGTGGTCCGGCTGCTCACTCCCCCGCTGTGCGAGCTGTACGCCGTGTTGATGCGCGCCGGCGTGGTGGTCGTGGTCGACGACTGACTACAGCGACGTCGGTGTCGACCGACTTCCGCCCGGTGGGTCGGGCCGAATCCGGATGGCGCAGTCGGTGAGCTGCCGGATTTCCACGTCGAGGACGGGGTCTGCGGCGGTCCACTCGAACTCGGAAGGGCGGCGCCTGGGCCTCTCCCTCAGGCGAGCCGCACCCGGATCGGCACCGACCGCCACGAGCGGAGGGTGTTGTTCAGGTGCCGGTGCACCGGACCGTCGATCTCGATCGACTCGATCCGCGCGGCCAGGGCCGTCAGCAAGGCCTCCGACTCGAGACGGGCGACGTGCTGGCCGACACATTGGTGGATGCCCATCCCGAACCCGACGTGACCGGACGGGTCGCGCGTGAGGTCGAACTCCTCGGGCCGCTCCCAGCGCCGAGGGTCCCGGTTGGCCGCACCGAGGAACATCAGGATCTTGTGACCGTCGGGGACGACGGTGCCGCCGATCTCGATGTCGCGGGTGGCGGTGCGGAAGAAGGTCTGCACCGGCGACTCCCAGCGCACCGCCTCGTCGAACGCGGTCCGCGCCAGCGACGGGTTCGCGCGCACCGCTTGCCACTGCTCAGGGTGGGTCGCGAACGCGTACAGCACGGCCGCCAGCCCGTTGACTGTCGTGTCGACTCCTGCCGTGAGGAGCGACCGAACAATCAGGGGTGCCTGGTCGTGGGTGATGTCACCGCGATCCGCCGCAGCCCAGATCTGCGCCCCGAAACCGCCCTCGGTCAGGACGTCGCGGGCGCACTGCGCGTCGACCCAGGCCGACAACTCCCCGATCCGCGAGATACCCCGGTCGACGAGGCTGTTGGCGGGACCGAAGGCATTGAAGGTGTGGTCCCCGTACGGCAGCAGGTTCTCCCGGCCGTCGCCGGGGATACCGACGGCGTTCGGGAACACCCGCAGCGGGAACGCGGCGGCCAGATCGGTGACGGCATCGAATGCGGTTCCTCGGGCCAGGACCTCGTCGACCAGGTCTTCGGCGTCGTGGATCCAGGTGTTCCGGAGCGTACGCAGCGCGCGGGGACCGAGGATGCGGGTGAGGAGAGCACGGGGGGCATCGTGGTGCGGCGGGTCCGCCTCGAGCAACAGGCTCGGTGGCCGCCAGGGCTTCTCGTAGCGGAAGTTGCTCAGGCCCACGCCTGCGGCGGACTGGAACGACTGCCAGTCGGTGAGGGCGGCGTGCACCTGCTCGTAGCGACCCATGCCGAACACGCCGAGACGAGCGAGGCGGACGACAGGCCCGGCCTCACGGAGTTCCTCCTGGAACGGTAGGGGGTTTTCGAGGACGTCGAGGGCGAACGGGTCGGCGTCGCTGATCGGTGTTCCGGTCTGGGCGAGAGTTGTCATGACGGGTCCCTTGCTGAGGCGGGTCAGAGGTCGAGTACGAGACGGTCGGAGCAGGATCGCGAAACACAGACGAGCATGCAGTCGTCCGCCGCCCGCTCGCCGTCGTCGAGTACGGAGTCGCGGTGGTCGGGCTCTCCGGCCAGGACCGTGGTCTCACAGGTGCCGCAGGTACCTTCGCGGCACGACGAGAGCACCCCCACACCGGCTGCGCGCAACGCGTCGAGCACGCTCTGCTGCGGCGTGACGGTGACGGTGCGGCCCGACCGGGCCAGCTCGACGTCGAAGGGGCTGTCGCGGACCGGGGCCGGCTGCTCCCGGGGGACGAAGCGTTCCAGGCGCAACGCGCCCTCCGGCCAGGACGTGGCGCGGCTCGCGAGCGCGTCGAGCAGCGGTACCGGACCGCAGGCGTACACCTTCGCGCCGGCCGCCGCGGCGTCGGTGGCGGCGTCGAGGTTCAGTCGCCCCATCTCGTCCTGCGGGACGAGGGACACCCGCTCGCCGTACCGCGCGAGTTCGTCGCCGAACGCCATCGTGTCACGGGTACGGCCGCCGTAGAGGAGGTGCCAGTCGGCAGCGATCGAGTCTGCCTGCCGGATCATCGGCAGGAGGGGGGTGATGCCGATACCGCCCGCGAGGAACAGGTACCGCGACGAGGGCACCATCCGGAAGTTGTTGCGGGGACCGCCGATACCGACGAGATCGCCGACGGCCAGGTGGTCGTGGACGTATGCCGACCCGCCGCGGCCGTGCGGCTCGCGCAGCACGGCGACGCGGTAGGTGCGGGCATCCCAGCGATCGCCGCACAACGAGTACTGGCGGGTGACTCCGTTGGGCAGCGTCAGGTCGATGTGCGCGCCCGGCGCCCAGTCCGGCAGTCGCCTCCCCTCCGGATGCGCGAGCGTCAATGCGACAACGCCCTGTGCCACTGGATCTTTCGCGGCGACTCGCAACACCGACTCGGCGGAAGCAGTGTGCTCGGACACGGGAGACTCCTCACTCTTGTCGTCGGATCGAGAATCGTTCGGGCGGTGGAGTTCGCACCAGATGCTTCTCGATCAATGAGAGAAAATGTGCGCCCGGTCACCGACCGGGCACGGCCGCGTGCGAGATCACTCGGGTGATGCCCCGGGCGGCAGCCTGCAGTGCCGGGATCTGTGAGTAGGCGGAGGGGTCGTTCGGCACGATCAACCCCAACGCGGCGACGACCTCGTCGTGCGTCCCGCGGACGGGGACCGCGACGCCCGTGGTGTCGGGGTGGATGTGACCCGCGCAGAGCGCGTATCCCTGTCGGCGGATCTGCGCCAGTGCCGCACGCAGATCTCGTGGGGTGTGGATGGTGTGCTCGGTGAACGCGCGCATCGGCGCGTTCATCACCTGTTCCTGCACCTCGGCCGGGCTGTGGGCGAGCAGCACCAGCCCGGACGAGGACGCATGGAGCGGTAGCCGACCGGCGACGCGGGTGAAGTTCACCGCCGCCCCGCGCGCGGTGAGTCGTTCCAGGAACAGCACCTCGGTCCCCTCCCGGACCGCCAGCTGGGTGTGCTGCTCGACCACGGCGTGCAGATCCTCCATGAACGGCCGCGCCGCCTCCCGCAGGCCCACGGTGGGCGACGATCGTGATCCCACCTCCCACAGCCGCACCCCGACCCGCACTCGGCGGCCGTCGCGTTCCAGCCATCCGCACCGGACGAGTTCCTCGATCAGCCGGGAGGCGGTGGCGACGTGCAGGCCTGCGCGCCGGGCGATCTCGGATACCGCCAGTGTGGAATCGTCGATGCCGAACGCCTCGATGATGCGGGCCGCGCGGGCGAGCACGGACTCTCCGGTGGGAACTCGCGCCACGCCTCTTCCTTTCCACGGCCACCGGGACTCACACGGTGGTGCGTTCGCCCTCGACGGTAGTCACGTCGCTCCGCGCCGTGAGCCGAACAGCGGAGACCACCACCGCTGCACCCAGGAAGGCGACGGCGACGAGCAGGTACAGCTCGGCAGCGGTCCAGCCGGCGTCGAGGAACGCGCCCGCGACGATCGGTGACATGATCGCGCCGATGCGTCCGACGCCGATGCCCCAGCCCATGCCGGTGGCGCGCAGGGACGGCGCGTACACCGCCGGGGTCAGTGCGTAGAGCCCGCCGATGCAGCCGTTCACGACGACGCCGATCGCCGCACCGAGGACGAAGCCTACCGCCACGGTCACCGTGGCGGGCACGAACGCGGCGAGCAGGATTGCCGAGACCAGTAGGTATCCGGCCAGGACCCGCCCGAGACGGAACCGGACCGTCATCACGCCGAGGAGGGCGGTGCCGAGGATGCCACCCAGATTGAGCAACACGCCGCCGGTGATCCCCTGCGTCGCGGACATCCCGGCCTCCACCAGCAGCTTCGGCGTCCAGCTCGTCACGAAGTAGAACCCGAACATCGTCAGGAAGAAGGCACCCCAGATCAACAGGGTGCTGCGGCGCTGCCCCGGGGCGAGCAGTTCGGCCGGTCCTACACCGCTCTTCCGGGTGTCGGCCGCGGCAGAGGCCGGGGGCAGCGCCCTCACCGGCGGGTGGCCGGCGCGGACGACGAACGAATTGATGCGCTCGAGTGCGTTCACCGGGCGGCGGGCGAACAGGAAGTCCAGGGACTCCGGCAGCCGGAACCAGACGAGCGGGATCAGGGCCGCGGTGCAGACACCGCCGAACAGGAACACCGAACGCCAGCCGGACGTGCTCTGCAGGACGACGGCCACTACGCCGCCGAGTGTCGCCCCGACCGCATAGCCGGTGGAGTTGAGAGTCACGGCCAGGCCGCGGAAACGGTTCGAGGCGAACTCACTCGAGATGACGTTGCTGCTGGCCAGGATTCCACCGATGCCGATACCGGTGAGCACGCGCAGCGCGCCGAGTTGGCCGGCGTTCTGGCTCACCGCCGCGAGCAGCATACCGGTGGACGAAAGAGCCAGGCAGACAAGGATCATGGTCCGGCGGCCCACGCGATCCGCCCACGGCGCGAGGGCGATCGATCCGATCGCCATTCCGAACAACCCCGCGCTGAGCAGCAGACCCAGGACCGAACCCGAGATTCCCCACTCCTGCGAGACCGACTGGGAGGTGAAGGCCATGACCAGGACGTCGAAGCCGTCGAGCACATTGAGCAGCACACACAGTGCGACCGCGGTCCACTGGAACCGGCTCATGGGGCCGGTGGCGATGCGGTGGCGCAGATCGAGTTCCACGCGAATCTCCTTGCGTTGGAGGGATGCCGGACGCCGGGAGCAGTGCCCCGGGAGTGACAGAAGCATCACCGGCTCGCGTGCGACGTCGCTACGGAACTCTCAATGGTCGATAGAGAACTGTGTGTGGCACGACACAACGACCCGCCTGTTGCGATTCGAGTCGTGTCATTGTGCGTCGCCGGCTTCCCGAGGTGCTGTGCAGCGACCGGTCGTCGACGGGGCCGCTCAGGATCCACGCCCAGGTTCTCGGCGAGCGGGCACGGGTCGGTGCCGACGGCGTACCGGGCCGGCGAGATGCACATCGGGCGGCGGAGGACGCTTCCCGGCGCCGGGCGGTGAACTCGGCGCCGTGTGCGGAGCACGGTGCGCCGGCCGGCCCCGCGCTACTTCGGTCCCCCTGCCGGGGTGAGCCGAGGGGCCGGGGCTTCCGGAGTCTCGGACACTTCCCCGGATTCTCGGGGCGCGAGCACCGACGTCACCACTGTGCCGATCGCCGGTAACCGTTGCGCGGCGGTCGGGGCGACGGCGGCCAGCACGGTGGCCGCTCCCGCACACCCGAGCGCCTGAGTCCACCCCACCGGGCCGATCGGCACGCAGCCCAGCAGTCCGCTCACCCCCGGTGTGCTGATCAGTGCGGCCATCACGGCGAGCGATCCGAGGACGGTGCCGACGACGAGGGGGCTGCGCGAGTCGAGCAGGGTCTGCCCGAGCTGAGCCCCCACGAGCGCGACCAGTGCCACCGTCGACGCACGCGGGTTCGAGCCCGTCACCCTTGCCATGGCCCAGGCCGCGGTGGCCGCGGCCGCGGTCGCGGCGCCGCGCACGGCCACGGTGTGCAGCAGCGCGGACTCGTCGGGCCTCGGCGCGGGACCGGAGCCGTCGACGCGGGGGGTGCTGACGGCCAGGGCCGCTGCCGGGAGTGCGTCGGTGAGCATGTTCACCAGCAGCAGCTGCCGGGCATTGAGCGGGGAGCGGCCGGTGACCAGGCTGCCGAGTAGCGCGAACGCGACCTCGCCGGCGTTGCCGCCGAGCAGGACCGCCACGGCGGCCTGGACCCGCTGCCACAGCACGCGGCCCTCGTCGAGCGCGTCGAGCAGGCCCGCGACGCGGCCCTCGAGCAGCACGACGTCGGCCGCGCCGCGCGCGGGGTCGCTGCCGTGGGAGGCCACACCGATTCCGACGCTGGCGGCGCGGATCGCGGCGGCGTCGTTGGCGCCGTCACCGACCATGGCGCACACGTGTCCGGCGTGTTCGAGGGTCTGCACGATCTGCACCTTGTGCTCGGGGGACATCCGCGCGAAGACGAGACACTGCTCCACGGCTTGCTGTCGTTCGGTGTGGGAGAGCCCGTCCCATTCGGCACCGCTGAGGACCTGATCCGTGCTGACGGGCAGGCCGAGTTCGCCGGCGATCGCGACGGCGGTCACCGGGTGGTCGCCGGTGATGAGCCGGACGGCGACGCCCTGCTCGAGCAGTGCGGGCAGCAGTCCGGCCGCGTCGGCCCGCGGTGTGTCGGACAGTCCGATCAGCCCGACGTGTCGCAACCCGTTTCCGCACAGTTCCGCGAGGGCATCGGGATCGTCTGTCGCCCGGCCCGTTTCGGAGTCGTTCAGGTCGCGCTGCCCCACCGCGATCACCCGTAGGCCTTCGGCAGCCAGGGCGTGCACCCGCTCCTGGAGTTCGGGACGGTCGTCGCCGTAGGCACCGAGCATCGTCTCCGGGGCGCCTTTGACCGCCAGGTGGTTTCCGGCGAGCGCGGCCGCGTAGGCCCGGCCGGACCGGAACGGCAGGTGGGCTGTCCGTTCGGCGGCCCGGTTTGCGACGGCGGCGGCGTGCGCGGACTCGACGATCGCGGCGTCGGTGGCGTGCTCGGGGGCTCCCCCGTTCGCCGGGATGCCGGTGCGGGCGGCGTAGGCCAGCACGTCCTGCCGGGTGAAGCCCGGAGCGGCGTCGACCGTCACGACCCGCAGACGGTTCTCGCTGAGTGTGCCCGTCTTGTCGAAGCAGACGACATCGACGCGGCTGAGGGCTTCGATCGAGCGGGGTGCGCGCACGAGGGTCGAGCGTTTGGTGAGCCGGCGGGCGGACGCGACCTGAGCGAGGGTGGCCACCAGGGTCAGTCCTTCCGGCACGGCCGCGACGGTGACCGCCACGCCGCTGGTCACTGCCGCGCGGATTCCGGTTCCGCGCAGCAACCCCAGTGCGGCGACGAGTACCCCGCCGCCGAGGCTGACGGGCAGCGCACGGCGAGTGAGGGTGCTCAGGCGTGCCTGCAGGCCCACTTCCCGGGCCGGTGCGGGCGCCATGGCGGTGGCACGACGGGCCTCGGTGGCCGCTCCCACCGCTGTCACGATCGTCACCGCGGTGCCGGTGAGCACGGTGGTACCCGCGTAGAGCATGCAGGCGCGTTCGGCCAGCGGCGCCCCCGGCGTCGATTCGCTCTGCTTGGCGACCGGAAGCGACTCCCCGGTCAGGGCCGATTCGTCGACCTCGACCCCGTCGGTGTGGAAGATGCGCCCGTCCGCGGGCACGACCTCACCCGGACGGACCTCGACGACGTGTCCGGGGCGCAGCGCGGCCGCGGGGACTCCGGCGTACCGCCGGTCCCCGCGCGGACCGGCGACGCGGCGGGCAGGTGGATCTTGCACCTCCAGAAGTCGTTTGAGAAGGCGTTCGGCGCGCAGGCGCTGGGCGGCCGAGAGTGCGGCGTTGAGCAGCAGTACCGAACCGACGAGGGCGGCATCGAGCGGGGATCCGAGTACCGCGCTCGCGGCGGAGCCGGTGGCGAGGACCGGGGTCAGCGGGTCCGCCAGTTCGGTGCGCACGGCCCGGGTGAAGTCGGCCGCGGATCCGAGCGGACGGACACCGACCCGCCGCACGCCCCGCACCACGCGCACCCGGGCCCGTACTCGCCACCCGGAGTCCACCGCGGGCGAGAGCAGCTCGTCCGGCGCGGGAAGGAGCGCGCAGACCTCGTCCACCGGCAGCGCGTGCCAGTCGTGGGCCGATCGTGGTGGCGGCAGCGCCGCGCCCAGCGCGGCGCGGGCCGCCGACGTTCCGGCCCACAGCCCGGCCGCGGCGCCGGCGGTGACCGATTCCGGACCGCTGCCGGGCACGCCGGGCAACATGAGCAACGCCCCGAGGGCGGACGCGTCGCGGGCGATCTCCACGCCGCGCCGGCTTGCGGTCCGCGCGGCCGGGAGGGCGTGCAGGATCCGCCACGCGCCGGTCAGATCGCGGACCATCACGTCCGCCGTCCAGGGTGGTCGGTGCCCGGCGCGGAGGACCCCGAGGCCCACGTCGGCGAGGGCGAGTGCCTGCGTCGCCTCGGTGGTGAGGACCGCGACGGTGCAGCCGCCGCGTTGCAGCGTCTCGACGACGGCGCGCAGCGTGGTGTCCATCGACTCGCCGACGGGTTCGAGACGGTCGAAGCCGTTCCGCAGGGATCCCATCGTCTCGTCCTCCGCGGAGACCACGGCGATCCCGGCGTGACGGGCGGCGGCGAGCACGGCGGAGGCGTAGCGGTCGTGGACCGGCCCGATCAGCACCTGTGCATCGACGGGGAGGTGCCCGGGCACATCCGGGACGGCGGAGACGGGATGCCGGCCGGCCGTCAGGACGCCACGTTCGACCGCCGTGCGCGCCCGGTCCCACACGGCCCGGCGGTCGCGGTCGGGGACGCCGCTCAGTCGCGTCACCGCGAGTGCGGCGGTGCACAGGACGCGGGGGTCGACGACGATCGCGTCGATCCGGTCGAGACGGCGCAGCACGTCCGGGCACAGAGTCAGCACACCGTGGGCGGCGAGCCCACGGGTGAGGGTGGCGGCGAAGGATTCCCGCGCGGTGCGGGTGGCCTTGGGGACGGCGACGAGCGCCGCGGAGCCGGCGGTGGTGAGCCTGCCGGTCAGCATCCCGGCTGCTGCCGCACCGGCGAGACCGGCCCAGCCGGCGCGGTCGGTGTAGCGCTCGACGACGCCGGCCGGCGGTTCGGTGGGACGGTCCGGGCGGTGCGGGCAGCGGGCCACGGCCGCGTGAGCGGCGAGTTCCGGTTCGAAGTCGCGCCAGGCGCGCCGCATCGCCAGGGTCTCGCCCAGGAGGACGGTCCGGGTGACGGCCTCGACGGCGGCCGAGGCCGGTGCGAGAGTCAGGGTGTGCAGCGCGGTGGTCCCGCCGGCCAGCAGCAGGTCGGCCCGGCCGGTCCCCAGCGTGGACTCGACGAGGGCGCGGATCCGGGGGTGGTAGTCCGATACGAGAACCGGGGCGGCTGCGGCGCCGGGCAGGTGCGGCAGCCGCAGATAGCGTCCCGTCGCGGTCAGCATCAGCCCGGTGACGGCGGTGGCCGCGGACACACCCCGCCGGACGAGCTGGACGTCGTCGCCGGGCAGCCCCTGCGGGGCGCCGGGACGTGCGGTTGCATCGGTGTGTCGGGTTGCAGCGCATTCGGTTTCGATCTGCTCGACGATGCGCTGCAAGGTGCGGTCCGTGGGCCCGGCCGGGCCCGTGGACACCACGAGGCGGCACCAGGGGCGATGCAATTCGGCCGTGGCCACGCCCGGGGTGGCCCGCATCGCAGCGACGACCCGGTCGCCGAGCGCCGCCCCATCCGGGCCGTCGAGGCCCCGGACTTCGATCCAGGTCCGGGCACCGTTCGCCGCGCAGCGTCGGGCGGGGCGGCCGCTGCCCGCTTCCCGGGCGACGTCGGCGACGAGATGGAGCAGCGCCGCGGGGGCCGGGGCGGCGACCGCGGCGACGGGGGCGCGGAGCAGGGCCGTCCCGACGCCGGCCGCCGTGGCGGCGCCGACGACGGCGGCGTCGAGGGCGACGCCGGCACCGGCGGCCGCGACCCGGACGCCGCCCCGCAGAGCGGACCCGGGTAGCGACATCAGGGTCGCGACCGACCGGTACGGACGCCGCCGGTGGGATGTGCCGTGGTCCATGGTGTCCTCCTCGGCTGCCGCACGAGCATTCCGACCGGGACCCGGGCACCGGTGCCACTGCCGACCGTGCCCGCCGGCCGTCGTGGGCATCGAGGTCACCGATCCTTCAGCGTAGTTCGGTCGCCGCGCGGTGGACACGAGTCGGGCAGATTCGCCCGGATCTCAGCGGACGCTCTCGGTGACCGTCCAGTGTCCCTCCCCTTGCAGTTCGAGGACCCGGTCGTGGAATGTGTCGAGGGTGCTGCGGTGCCCGACGCTGACGACGACGCTGTCGGGCAGGGCCTCGCGGAGGGTGCGATAGAGCGCGTGTTCGAGCCCTTCGTCCACGGCGCCGGTGGCCTCGTCGAGGAAGACGGTCCGCGGCCGGGCCAGCAGGACTCGTGCGAAGCCGAGGCGCTGCTGCTCACCGGGCGAGAGCACGCGCGCCCAGTCGGTGTCGTCGTCGAGGCGTTCGGTCAGGTGCCCGAGGTGCACGCGGTCGAGCACCTCGCCGAGTCGCGCGTCGTCCGGTATCGGCGGACGAGGATAGGACAGCGCTTCGCGCAGCGTCCCGAGCGGCACGTAGGGATCCTGGGACAGGAACAACGCCTCGCCGTCCGGACGCGCGATCCGGCCGTGGGCGTACGGCCAGAGCCCGGCGAGGGAGCGCAGCAGCGTCGTCTTGCCGCTGCCGGAAGCGCCGCGCACGAGCAGTGCCTCCCCGGGTGGGATGTGGATGTCGAGGCCGGTCACGAGGGGACGGCCGGACGGGGTCCGGACGTCGAGACCGTGCAGGTCGAGTGTGTCGCCCTGCTCGGTCGCGACGAGAACGGGCAGCTTCACCGCCTGCTCGGTGGCGTCGAGCAGGCCGTTGAGCCGGATGGTGGTGGCGCGGAACGCGGCGAAGTCGTCGTAGGACTCGCGGAAGAAGGACAGCGATTCGTGGACCTGGCCGAAGGCGTTGCCGGTCTGCATCACGTCGCCGAGGGTGACCTGTCCGGCGAACAGCCGTGGGCCCTGGATGAGGAACGGGAAGATCACCGCGATCTGGTTGACGGTCAGGTTGAAGCCGTCGAATTTCAGAATCCGGAACACGATCCGCCACCAGTTGCGGATCACCGCGGCGAATCGGCCCAGCAGCCCGCCTCGCTCGACATCCTCCCCGCGGTA
This sequence comes from Rhodococcus sp. NS-SX18, assembly GCF_057367935.1. Taxonomy (NCBI): domain Bacteria; kingdom Bacillati; phylum Actinomycetota; class Actinomycetes; order Mycobacteriales; family Nocardiaceae; genus Rhodococcus; species Rhodococcus sp. NS-SX18. The sequence continues at coordinate 2,966,381 of NZ_CM170633.1, forward strand.
GAAGGCGATGTTCTCGCCGTACTCGCGGACGCGGACCAGGGCGTAGCGGTAGGTGGCGCCGAGCTTCTCGTTGAGGAAGTTCAGCCGGATCAGCGGCCGGCCGATCCAGAACGCCACCGCGGTGGTGACCAGCACGTAGAGGTAGACCAGGAACACCATCGCCCGGGGGATCTCGGTGCCGAAGACCGTGATCGGGCCCGACAGTTCCCACAGGATGCCGGTGAAGCTGACGATGGACAGCACCGCGGTGACCGCCCCCATCGACAGGATGCGGGTGGTGGTGACGAAATCGGTGACGTCGATCTGGATGCGCTGGTCGGGGTTGTCCACGGGCGGATCGACGAACCGGTCCCGGTAGAACGCGCCGGTGTCGAGCCAGGTGTCGACGAGCCGGTTGTTCAGGTGGGTGCGCCAGTGGATGTCGAGAGTCTGGCCGAGCAGGTACGCGACGAGGCTACGCGCCACGTGGATGGTGGCGAGCACGGCGAACACCCGCATGAACCGCCAGAACGCCGCCTCGTCGAGATCCTGGATCGCGGTGTAGAAGTCGTTGTACCAGTACGAGAACAGCACGTTCATCCGCACCGCGAAGACGGTGAACAGCAGCACCAGGGCCACGAGTCCGAGCGGGCCGAGGCCACGCCGCGGGTCGAAGTAGGGCCACGCGATGCGCCACCACTGCCGTCCCCAGTGGGTTGCCCGCGCGAGCAGCGCCACCACGAGGACGAACACCGCCGCTGTGATCACATACGCCTTCAGCGTCCACCAGGCGCTGTCGACGAGTACATTTCCCCATTCCATCGGTCGCTGCTCCCGTCTGCCGCGCGATCGCGCGATCCATGCGGAAGATTGTGGCCCTCGTTCCGGGTGCACGGCGCCGATTCGGTGGCCGACCACTGCGGCGCGTCCGGCCTCGCGGTCCTTGCCGCGGGCTTCGCCGAGGTTCCGGACTGCTGCTTGACCGCGGGCTCGGCGGGTATCCGACGGCCATGGAAGTTCTGGGAATTCTCATTCTGGTCGGAGTGGTCGTCTACGTGGTGGTCCAGCGTCGCCGGAGCGGGCCGCGGCGGTGAGCGCCGCTCGGGGCGCGGCGGTCGAGGCCGACCACCTCGTGTCCGGCGGCGGGAGTGGTACGAAACGTCGCCGGTCCTCGCCGTGAGCGGCGAGGACCGGCGGTCGAGGAGGGATGGTCAGCGGGTACCGGGCACGGTGCGGTGCGTCGTGGTCCGGCGGGTGAGGAGGTAGCCGAGGGCGATCATGCCCACCCCGAGAACGAAGTGCAGCCAGTCGTCGGCGGAGTTGACCGGGACGAAGTTGGCCGAGCTGTCCTTGTCGATGATCAGTCCGTAGAGCCACAGCACCAGGTAGATGATGCCGCCGCCGATGAGGTAGGACCGGGCGGCACCGACGGTGCGGGCCATCGCGACGCCCGCTACGCCGAAGAGCAGGTGCACGATGTTGTGGAGGATGGAGACTTCGAAGATTCCGAGCAAGAGTGCCTCGGACTCGTGTCCGGCGAATGTCATGGTGTCGTAGTTGGTCGTGATTCCGGGGATGAACCCGAGAATGCCGACGAGGAGGAACACCACGCCGACAGCGAGGGCGGCTGTCTGCACCGGCGTCCGGGTCATAGTTCGTCCTGCGTGCTCGGCCATGGCCGGCTCCTTTCGTTCGAACAGGTGACCGGAGCCGGATCGGCTGCGGCTGCCGGAGTGATACCTCCGGGAACACCGGCGAAACCTCGCTTTCGGGGGTTTTTCCCGGATCGGCCGCGGGCCGAGCCACGCGGGGTGGTCCACCTGGTCATCGCTCCGGTCGTGCGGGCTTGCAGGCGGGGGCGAGGCGGGCGACGAGGCGGGCCGCGACGTCGCGCAGTTTGACGTTCTCGTGCTGCGACTGCCGCACCAGCACGGCGAAGGCCTCCTCGGCGGTCAGCCCGCGAGCGGCCATGACGATTCCGACCGCGCGGTCGATCGTCGGACGCGACTGCAGGGCGCGACCGAGTTGCGCGATTTCCGTCCGGGCGCGGGCTCCGCGGCGGGCCTGCCGCAGTGCGGTTTCCACAGCAGTCGTGAACACCTCTACCAGCGTCTCGTCCAGCGATTCGAATCCGTGGTCGTGCTCGCTGTAGAGGTTGAACGAGCCGGCTGTCTCGTCGTCGATCCGCAAGGGCGCGGCCAGAGTGCTCGCCGTCCCGAACTGTTCCGCGCGTTCCCAGAATTGCGGCCAGCGTCGCCGCATCTCCGCGCGGTCCGCGCGGACCACCCGGCCGCTCCGCGCCGCGTCGAGGCAGGGTCCTGCGCCGGCGAGGAACTGGGCGTGGTCGAGTTCGTAGACCAGCGGAGTGCTGCAGACCTCGGTCTCGAGCCGGCCGTCCCGCAACAACGTCACACCTGCGCTCCCGGCGTCGGGCACGATCTTCACGATGTTGTCGACGAGCCGCTGCAGCATTTCGGGCAGCTCGTCGCCCTCGTCGAGCGCGTCGGACAGCCTCCGCAGCGCCACGGCGATCTCTCCGACCCGCCCGCACAGCGGGTCGTTCTCGGCTATGTCCCCGTCCACGACTGCATCCTCGTCGGTCGTTGCCCTTCCCAGCATGCGCCCGGCCCGCCCGTCAGGGAGCGGTTCCGGGGGTCTACTGCGCGAGGCGCTGCGCCAGGTAGTCGACGAGACCGTCGAGGGTGCTCAGATGCGCGTAGTCGGCCTCGGGGATGTCCACTCCGAGCGACGAACGCAGGCCGATCAGCACGTTCAGCCAATCCATCGAGTCGAGGTCGACCTGTTGGCGCAGCGGCCGGTCGCCCTCCAACTCGAGATCCTCGATTTCGGGTGCGACGTCGGCGATCGCGGCGACGACAGCGGCGCGGAGGCCGGCGGGCTCGCCGTGTTCGGTCTCGTCGGTGGTCACGATCTCACCTCACAGTCGTTCCGGGTGTTGGAGCAGTTCGGCGATCTCGGTCAGGAACAGGGCGCCGCGCCGCCCGTCGCTGACCCGATGGTCGGCGGCCAGGGTCGCGGTGACCACCGGCGCGGGCCGCACGGTGTCGCCGTCGACCCACGGCCGCCGTGTCGGCTTGCCGAAGCCGACCAGCGCGACCTGCGGCGGGTAGATCACCCCGTACACCGATTCCACGCTCTCCTCCCCCAGGTTGGTCACGGTGACGGTGGGGTCGGACATCTCCGAGCTGCGCAACGATCCGGCCCGGGCGCGCTTGACGAGATCGGCGAGAGCCGCCATCAGCTCGGGCAGGGCGAGGTCGGCGACGTCGTGGATCGCCGGGGCGATCAGTCCGCCCTGGCGCAGGGAGACCGCCACGCCCACGTGTGTGGCCGGGGCCGGGTGGAACTCGCCGTCGGTCCAGAATCCGCTCATCTCGGGACAGCGCCGGGTGGCCAGCGCGACCGCCTTGATCAGCAGCGCCGCAAGCAGGACGCGCTCGGTGACCGGTCGTTGCGCGTTGTACTCGGTGAGCCAGTCGAGAGCACGCGTGAGCGGGATCTGCTCCGACAGGTAGTAGTGCGGGATCTCCCGCTTGGACCGTCCCATCGCGGACGCGATGGCGCGGCGCATCTCGGCGGCCTTGTCGACGGGTGTCTTGGCCGGAGCCGCGGCGGGCGGGGGCGCCGCGGCAGCGGGTGCGACCGCGGTGCGGGCGGCCGCGGCCCGATCGACGTCCTCGATCGTCACCGACTCCCAGGGCCCGGTGCCGGTCACGGTGTCGAGGTCGACGCCCAGCGCCCGGGCCTGCCGGCGGGCGGCCGGCGAGATCCGTCGCCGCGCGGCCGGCGCAGGCTCGGTGACCGGGGCAGCGCCGGCGGCTGCGGGGACAGGAGCCGCGCCGGCGGCTGCGGGGACAGGAGCCGCGCCGGCGGCTGCGGGGACAGGAGCCGCGCCGGCGGCTGCGGGGACAGGAGCCGCGGCCGGGGCCTCGGACACCGGGATCTCCTCGACAGCCGGAGCGTCTTCCCCGGGTTCGAGCATCGTCGCCATCGCCGCCCCGACCGGCAGGGTGATGCCCGGCTGCGCGAGCAGCCGGTGGACCACCCCGTCCCGCCAGATCTCGACCTCGACCTCCGCCTTGGCGGTGTCCACCGACGCGATCACCTGGCCCCGCTCGACCGTGTCACCGGGGGCGACGCGCCATTCGGTCAGGGTGCCCTCGTCCATGTCGGCCCCGAGGGACGGCAGGGTGAACTCGAACACGTCGCCTCCTCAGTTCTCGCCCGTCAGCGCCAGCACGGCGGCGACGATCTTCTCCGGTTGCGGGATCGCCGCCTGTTCCAGGTGCCGGGCGTAGGGCACCGGCACCTCTTCGCTGCACACCCGGGCCACGGGCGCGTCGAGGTCGTAGAACGCCTCCTCGACGATCCGGGTGGTCACTTCGGCGGCGAGGCCGACGCTGCGCCAGCCCTCGTCGACGACCACCACCCGGCGGGTGCGGCGGACGGAGTCCACGACGGTGGCGGTGTCGAGCGGACGCAGCACCCGAAGGTCGACGACCTCGGCCTCGATGCCGCTACCCGCGAGGGTTTCCGCGGCGGCGAGGGCCTTGCCGACGGTGCCGCCGTAGGCGACGAGGGTCACGTCGCCGCCGGGCCGCAGCACCCGTGCGCTCTCGATGTCGACCGGTTCGTCGGGGTCGATGTCGGCGGTGATGTTGTAGAGCAGGGCGTGCTCGAACACGACGACCGGGTCCGGGTCCGCGAGGGCGGGCGCGAGCATTCCGCGGGCGTCCTGCACGGTGGCCGGGGCCAGGACCCGGATGCCGGGAATGTGCGCGTACCACGCTTCGAGGCTGTGCGAGTGCTGCGCGGCCAGTTGCCGTCCGGCACCGGTGGCCATGCGGATCACGATCGGCACGGAGAACTGGCCGCCGGACATGTGGCGCAGCGCGGCGGCGGTGTTCACGATCTGATCGAGGGCGAGCAGACTGAAGTTGACGGTCATGATCTCGACGACTGGTCGCATCCCGCCGAGGGCCGCTCCGATGCCCGCGCCGACGAATCCGAGTTCCGACAGGGGGGTGTCCCGGATGCGTTCGGGTCCGAACTCGTCGAGCAGGCCCTTGGTCACGGCATACGTGCCCCCGTACCGCCCGATGTCCTCCCCCATCAGGAACACCCGCGGATCGGCGGTGAGCGCATCGTGCAGCGCAGCGCGCAGGGCTTCGCGATAGCTGAGTTTCACAGCGCCTCCCCGGCCGGTGTGGTCACGTCGCGCAACAGGTCGGACTCGGGTTCCCAGGTGCCGGCCTCGGCGAAGGCGACGGCGGCGTCGACCTCGGCCGTGGCCTGGGCGTCGAGGTGCAGGAACTGTTCCTCGGTCAGCAGATTCAGTGCCTTCAGCCGCGCCGAGAACGTGTGGATGGGGCCGCGTTCCTTCCAGCGTTCGACCTCGGCCTTGTCCCGGTAGAGCTCGGGGTCGAACATCGAATGGGCGCGGAATCGGTAGGTCTGGAACTCGACGAACATCGGCCCGCCGGTGCTGCGGACGTGGGAGACCCCGGCGCGAGCCGTCTCGTGGACGGCGAGCACGTCCATCCCGTCGGTCCGGAGGGTGGGGACGCCGAACGCGGCGGCCTTCGCGCACAGGTCGGTCTGCGATTCGGACCGGGCGAGGGCGGTGCCCATGGCGTACAGGTTGTTCTCGCAGCAGAACAGGACCGGCAGCTGCCACAGGGCCGCGAGGTTGAGCGCCTCGTGGAACGCGCCCTCGGCCATCGCCCCCTCGCCGAAGAAGCAGGCGGTGACCCTCGGGACCGACTGCATCTTGTCGGCCAGCGCCAGGCCCACCGCCAGCGGCAGGCCGCCACCGACGATCGCGTTGCCGCCGTAGAAGCGGGTGGCGGCGTCGAACAGGTGCATCGAACCGCCGCGACCCCGGGAGCAGCCTTCCTGCTTGCCGAACATCTCCGCCATGATCGCGTTCATGGACAGCCCGTGGATCAGGGCATGTCCGTGTTCACGGTAGGTACCGACGACGCTGTCGCCGCGATCGAGTGCGTGCAGGGCGCCGACGGCCACGGCCTCCTCCCCCACGTACAGGTGCAGGAATCCGCGGATCTTGCCGGCGCCGTAGAGTTCGGCGGCCTTCTCCTCCATCCGCCGGATGCGCAGCATGTCGGCCAGCAGCCCGAGCGCGAACTCGCGGTCGTAGGGGAATCCGGCGGCATGACCGCCGATCGATCCGCTGCTCATCCGGCCACCTCCGGGGTCTCGAGCGTCGATGTGTCGCCTTCGGCGAGGCCGAGTTCGCGGGCCTTGAGCAGCCGGCGCAGCGTCTTGCCGCTGCGGGTGTGCGGCAGCGAGCCGACGAAGGTGAGTTCCTTCGGGGCGACGGCCGCACCGAGCCGGACGCGGGCATGCCCGATCAGCTTGCGGCGCAACGCGTCGTCCGGTGCGACGCCGCGTTCGAGGACGACGAAGGCCTTGACCTTCTCGCCCAGGATCTCGTCGGGCACCCCGATCACGGCGGCTTCGAGCACGGCCGGGTGCTCGGCGAGTGCGCTCTCGACCTCGAACGGTCCGATGAGATGACCGGCGGACTTGATGACGTCGTCGGCGCGGCCGACGAACCAGAAATACCCGTCGGTGTCGCGGCGCGCGAGGTCCCCGGTGAGGTACAGATGGTCGGCGAAGCACTTGCGGTACCGCTCGTCCTGGTTCAGGTAGCCACGGAACATCGACGGCCAGCCCGCCCGCAGCGCCAGTTCCCCCTCGGTGTCGGGGTCGGTGACCTCGTGCACGGTGCCGTCCTCGTCGCGGCGGACGATCCGGGCGTCGACCCCGGGCAGCGGCCGGCCCATCGAGCCGGGCTTGATGTCGAACGCCGGCGTGTTGGCGATCATGATGCCGCCGGTCTCGGTCTGCCACCAGTTGTCGTGGATGGGGAGCCCGAGCACCTCGGTACCCCACCACACGGCGTCCGGGGCCAGCGGCTCGCCGACACTGGCGACGAACCGCAGGTTCGGGAACCGGTAGCGCCTCGCGACCTCGGGCCCGGCGCGCATGAGCATCCGGACCGCGGTGGGGGCGGTGTACCAGACGCTGATCTGCTGGTCCTGCAGGATCCGGTACCACCGTTCGGCGTCGAACTCCGCCTCGTCGACGATCGAGGTGACGCCGTGCAGCAGCGGCGCGACGATGCCGTACGACGTGCCCGTCACCCACCCCGGATCGGCGGTGCACCAGTAGATGTCGTCGGGATGCAGGTCGAGGGCGTATCGACCGGTGGCGTAGTGCGTGACGACGGCGCCGTGCACGTGCAGCGCCCCCTTCGGGGTGCCGGTGGTGCCGCTCGTGAAGTGCAGCAACGACGGGTCGTCGGCGGTCGTGGGGGTGAGGTCGGCGGCCGGTTCGGCGGCGTCGAGCAGTGCCCTCAGGTCGAGGGTGCCCGGCACGTCGGTGGCGGCGCCTCCGTCGCCGACGAGCAGCACGTGTTCGAGGGTCGGCACCCGGTCGCGCACCGCGGCGACCCGCCGGTGGTACAGCGCCTCCGTGGTCACCAAGACCTGCGCGGAGCCGAGTTCGAGGCGGGTGACCAGGGGTTCGGGACCGAAGGCCGAGAACAGCGGGGTGACGACCGTGCCGTTGCGCAGGGCGCCGAGGACGGCGATGTACAACTCGGGGATCCGGTCGGCGAACACGAACAGCCGGTCGCCCTTACCGATCCCGAGGTCGCGCAGGACGCGGGTGAAGCGACGCACCCGGTCTGCGAGGTCGTGGTACGACAACTCCGTGACCTCGATGCGGCCGGTTGCGTCCCCCGGTGCGAGGAACCGGAGCGCCGGCCGGTCACGTAGCGGGCCGTCGGCGTGCCGGTCGACCGCCGACCAGGCGATGTTGCACCCCCCGCCGGGCGGGCCCGGCACCTGCGCTGCCGCCTCCTCCCACGTGAAGCGGGCACAGGTGGTCTCGTAGTCCGACAGGTTCGGCGGAACCCGCAGGGCCTCGGCCGTCTTGCGGATCACCGCGTCGCTGCTGGTCGTCACGGCCGCTCCCTCCGGTGCAGTTCGTGTCGAGCCGATCATGCGCCGCCCCGGACGACCCGGCATAGGGGCATTGGTCCTCACGCCCCGCACCGTGGGCGTGCGGACGCAGCGGCGCTGTCGTTCGTCGCCGCCCGTCGGGGCGTTGCCCCGGGGGGCGCGGCCGGGCACACTGACTGTCGACGTCCGTCGGTCCGCAGGGCATCCGAGGAGGCGACCGTGGAGTTGCAGGTCGTGGCGATCGACAAGCCCGACGACATGAACGTCGTCGTCGGGCAGGCCCATTTCGTCAAGACCGTCGAGGACCTGCACGAAGCGTTGGCCGGGGTGAGTCCTCATCTGCGGTTCGGTGTGGCGTTCTGCGAGGCCTCCGGGCCCCGCCTCGTGCGCTCCTCCGGCAACGACGACCGGCTCGTCGAGTTGGCCCGGCGCAACGCCCTGGCGGTGGGCGCGGGTCACTCGTTCTTCGTGTTCGTGGAGGACGGGTATCCGGTGAACTTCCTGAACACGTTGAAGCAGGTACCGGAGGTCTGCGGCATCTTCTGCGCCACGGCCAACCCGGTCGAGATCATCGTCGCCGAGACCGATCTCGGTCGGGGCATCGCCGGGGTGATCGACGGAAGCCCGCCCGTGGGCGTGGAGACGAGCACCGATGTCGCCGACCGCAAGGCCCTGCTGCGGACGATCGGCTACAAGCTCTGACGGCGGGGACAAGGGGCCGCGGCGCGCGGAGAGTCCGCTCGTCGCCGGTCCGGGCCCGATCAGGCGGCGCGTGTGTGAGGTCGCCGGCTGTCCGACCTCCGGGCCCGCTCGGTCACGGGTTCATCGCCCCCGCCCGGCTCCCCGGTCCCGGCTGAGCGCACCGGCAGCGTGCACCGCCGGCCGGTCCGGGTGGTCGTACCGCACGACGATGTCTGCGTCGGCGGCCGTCGCGGCGTCGTGCTCGAGCAGTGGCGGGATCGTCCAGCGGTCCTCGGCGGGCGTCAGCCGATCCAACGCGGCCTGCGACATCGCGAGGTGCACCGTGACGTCGAAGGCCAGTCCCCGACCGAGCAGCATAGGCCCGGCGATCGTCAGCACCTGACCGTCGGGAGCGTCGATCCGCCGCGCGCGTGCCGATCGGTCCTCCGCCTCGTCCCACAGCTTCGGCAGCCACCGTCCGTTCTCCCGCAGGGCCCGGACCACTTCGCGGTCGAGCGCCCCGTAGTCGAACCAGTTCGCGCGGTAGCTCTCCTGGTCGGTGCGTCCGTGCTCGAACCGGAGCGAGGCCGGGCGCACGAAGTCGTGCAGTGACAGCACGGCCGCCGGCCGCCCCTCGACGCGAAGGCGGGCGGCCACCTCCTCGGCCAGATCCAGCGGTGCGGCCGCGTCGGCGGCGGAGATGGCGACACACACCCGGCCGCGGTGTCCGGCGGCGCGTGCTGCGACGACGTCGGCGAGGGCCTCGGGGCTGATCGGGGTGAACACCGTCATCGCTCCAGTCTCCGGCCTCTCCGTCGTCGCCGCCCCCGGGATCCTCGGCTCCGGCCGGTCCCTCACCCCCGGCGCGGAAAGTGCCGGATCAGCCCCTCCTGCACGACCGTCGCCACGAGTTCCCCGTCGAGGGTGAAGTAGCGGCCCGTCGCGAGCCCCCGCGAGCCCGCCGCGACCGGCGACTCGGTGGCGTACAACGTCCATTCGTCGAACCGGACCGGCCGGTGGAACCACATGGAGTGGTTGACGGTCGCGGCGACGATGCGGTCCAGCCCCCAGGACAACCCGTGGGTGGTGAGGATCGAGTCGAGCACGGTGGTGTCGGAGCTGTAGGCCAGGGTGGCGGCGTGCAGGAGCCCGTCCTCGGGCAACGCGCCGTCGGCACGCATCCACACCCGATTGTGCGAGAGCCGTTCCCCGGTGCCTTTGAGGATCCACGCGGGATCGTTGGCATAGCGCATGTCGATCGGTTTGAGGGCGTTGACGAAGTGCGGGAGGTGATCCTCGAACCCGGACAGGTGGTCCCCGAGCGGCGGCAGCGCGTCCGGGTAGGGCACCTCCGGAACGCTCACCGCATGCTCGAGTCCCTTACCCCACCGCTGGAAGGCGATGAGCATGACGAACAGCTCTTTGCCGTTCTGGGACGCGGTGACCATGCGGTTCGCGAAGTCCCGGCCGTCGCGGTGGCGGGCCACCTGGTACTCGATCGGCGCCTTGACGTCGCCTCCGCGGATGAAGTGAGCGTTGAGCGCGTGCACCGGCCGGTCGCCGACCGTGCGGCCGGCCGCGATCAGCGCCTGCGCGACGAGCTGGCCGCCGAACGTGCGGCTACCCACCTGGACCGGGTGCTCTCCGCGGTAGAGGTCCTCGTCGATCTGCACGAGATCGAGCAGATCGACGAGCACCTCGAGATCGGTCGCGGTGCGACGGCTCAATGGGTGTCCTTCTCCCCGAGCCGGTGCACGTGGATCAGGTTGGTCGAGCCGGACCGGCCGGGCGGGGACCCGGCCACGATGACGACGAGGTCGCCGCGCTGGTATCGGCCGAGGGAGAGCAGCGCCGCATCGACCTGCTGCACCATCACGTCGGTGGTGTCGACCGGTTCGACGGAGAACGTCTCGGTGCCCCAGGTCAGCGCCAGCTGGCTGCGGATATGCGGAACCGGGGTGAACGCGAGCAGCGGCAGCCTGGTGTGCAGTCGCGCCAGGCGGCGTACCGTGTCGCCGGACTGGGTGAACGCCACCAGCGCCTTGGCTTCGAGCCGTTCGCCGATGTCCCGTGCCGCGTAGGAGATCACCCCGCGCTTGGTCCGCGGCACGTGGGTCAGCGCCGGGACCCGGGTGGGGTCGGATTCGACCGCCGCGATGATGCGGGCCATCGTCCGCACCGTCTCGACCGGGTACTTGCCGACGGACGTCTCGCCGGAGAGCATCACCGCGTCCGCGCCGTCGAGCACCGCATTGGCGACGTCGGAGGCCTCGGCACGGGTCGGCCGGGAGTTCTCGATCATCGACTCGAGCATCTGCGTGGCCACGATGACGGGCTTGGCGTTCTCGCGGGCGATCTGGATCGCCCGCTTCTGCACGAGGGGCACCTCCTCGAGCGGCATCTCGACGCCGAGGTCACCGCGCGCGACCATCACCGCATCGAACGCCAGCACGACCGCCTCGAGATTCTCGATGGCCTCGGGCTTCTCGAGCTTGGCGATCACCGGCACGCGGTGTCCCACCCGGTCCATCACCTCGTGCACGAGCTCGATGTCGGCCGGGGAACGAACGAACGACAGCGCCACGAAGTCCACGCCGAGGCGCATCGCGAACTCGAGGTCTTCGATGTCCTTCTCCGACAGCGCCGGAACCGAGATGTTCATCCCCGGCAGGGACACGCCCTTGTTGTTGCTGACCGGTCCCCCCTCGGTCACGCGGCAGACCACGTCCGAACCCTCGACGTGCTCGACGACCAGGCCGACCTTGCCGTCGTCGACGAGCAGGCGATCGCCGGGGCGCGCGTCCTCGGCGAGTTGCTCATAGGTGGTCGAGACCCGGTCGTGCGTGCCCTCGACGTCGTCGACGGTGATGCGGACGATCTCGCCGGTCTTCCACAACGTCGGTCCCTCGGCGAACCGTCCGAGGCGAATCTTCGGGCCCTGCAGGTCGGCGAGGATGCCGACGGCATGCCCGCTGGTATCGGAGGCCTCGCGCACGCGGCGATAGTGAGCCTCGTGGTCGGCGTGTGCGCCGTGGCTGAAGTTGAGGCGGGCCACATCCATGCCGGCGTCGACGAGTTCCCTCAGGACCTCGGGGTCTGCCGTGGCCGGGCCCATGGTGCAAACGATCTTGGTGCGTCGGGTCACGCGGTCGAGCCTAGTACCCGCGTGACGACCACGGAGCATGGCGGGCGATCCGCGGGGGTCAGGCGGCAGGAGCGGCACGGATCCGCCGGTCGGCGGCAGGCGAGGCGGGCGATAAAATCTGTGTCACATGTAAGAGAAATTCGTACCGAAACGGCCGGCGCCGGGAGTTCGGGGTCCCCGGCGCCCCCTCCCCGACAGCTGTCTCCGGTACTGCAGGTTTCCTGTGGTGATCAGGTAGATTCCGATCCACCGGAGATCGTGGCAGCGAGGACACCGAGCGAGGGAACCTGGAATGGAGAAGACGCGGAAGGAGCCGGTGCCGGACCCCCGCCGCGGCGTCTACGGCATCTCGGTGGCATCCGAGTTGTCCGGGGTCGACCCGCAGTCCATGCGGCTGTACGAGCGTCGCGGACTGCTCAGCCCGGCGCGCACCCGGGGCGGCACCCGCCGATACAGCGACGAGGACGTGGCGCGCCTGCGACGGATCAGCGAACTCCTGTCGGAGGGCATCAATCTGGCCGGTATCGCCCAGATCTTCCGCCTCGAGTCGCATCATGCCGAACTGGCGTCCCATACGGCGCGACTCGAATCCCACAACGCACGCCTCGAATCGGACAAGGCTCGCCTCGAGGACGCCAATGCACGTCTCGAGTCGGACAATGCGCGCCTACGGGCGGGCACCGACGACAGCACAGCGACCTCATAGCGCAGACGCACCGGTCGCCCGCCGGCGACCGGTGCGCTTTCGAGCGGCCGAAGACACGGCCGCTGCCGCCCGCTCAGCGGGCTTCGTTCGCGGCCTGCTGCTCGGTGCGCGCCCCCTCGTGCGCCAGGGTCCCGGAAGCGTTCTCGAGATGGGCCCGGACGAACCACTGGAACTTCTCGAGATCCCGCGTCTGCCCGATGAGCAGATCCTCGGTGATCGGGTCGATCTCCCCGACCTCCGAGATCGCCTTGCGGCAGTCCCCGATCACGCCGTCGTACACCAGATCGAGCGCGGCGAGATGCGCCTGGGCGGTGTCCCGCCCCACCGAGTAGTCGTCCCACGAACGGTCCTTCTCGATCGCGCCCGCGGTTCCCTTCGGCGAGGATCCGAGTGCCGCGATGCGTTCGGCGACATCGTCGGCGAATCCGCGGACCGCTTCGACCTGCGGGTCGATCATCTCGTGCACACCGATGAAGTTCGGCCCCACGACGTTCCAGTGCACGTGCTTGAGGGTGAGGTGCAGGTCGTTGTAGGCACTGAGACGATTCTGCAGCACTTCGGCCACCCGGGCGCCCTCGCTGTCGCTCAGGCCGGGGACGGTGAACTTCGCCATCTTCGATTCCTCCTACAGACTCGTGTGAAGTACCTCCGCAGGCCGTCTGCCGGCCCGCCGGTCAGCACGTGGGTGCCGGGGTAACTCGCCGGAGGGCTACCCCGTTCCGCGGTCGTCGAAACCGCCGGGCAGTAGCGTGCACGCGTCTCCACGCGAAAGGGCGTGCCCGCGTCTCCACGCGAGGAGGCGGCCACGACCGGCGCGCGGGCCGGCCACCTCGAGCAGAACTGTACGCAGCATTTGACAAAATTTCTGTTCTACGAGACAGATTATTTGCCGTGCGTGAGTGGGGGCGGTGCGCTGCGGAACCGCGGGCGCCTCGAAGTGCCTCCCCGCTCCGCTTCGAGTGATAGACAAAAACTACTTGTCATAAGTACGAGTTCGACAGCAATCGCCGGAGCGACCGGCCCCGGTGTCGAGCAAGGAGGCGCGACGCGATGACCGCAGCGGACCTGGTGGTGGTGGCCAATCGGCTCCCCGTCGACTACGACCCATCGGCCGACGACGGACGCGGCGGGTGGCGCCGCAGCCCGGGCGGGCTCGTCACCGCCCTGGAACCGGTGCTGCGTGCCGCCGACGGCGCCTGGGTGGGCTGGCCCGGCGCCGCCGACGTCGCGTTCGAACCCTTCACCGAGGACGGCATCACTATGCACCCCGTCTCCCTCACCGAAGGCGAAGTGGCCGACTACTACGAGGGCTTCTCGAACGCGACACTGTGGCCCCTGTACCACGACGCGATCGTCGCGCCGGTCTACGACCGGACGTGGTGGCGGACCTACGTCGCGGTCAACCGCCGCTTCGCGGCGGCCGCGGCCGATGCGGCCGCCCCGGGCGCCACCGTGTGGGTGCACGACTATCAGCTGCAGCTGGTGCCGAAGATGCTGCGCGAGTTGCGGCCCGACCTGAAGATCGGGTTCTTCCTGCACATTCCCTTTCCGCCCACGGAACTGTTCCTGCAGCTGCCGTGGCGCACCGCCGTCGTCGAGGGTCTGCTCGGCGCCGACCTGGTGGGGTTCCACCTGCCCGGCGGCGCCCGCAACTTCCTGTTCCTGGCGCAGCGCCTGCTGGGGCTGCACACCCACGCGCACTCCGACCTCGACTCGTGTGTGGGCGCCGTCGACGTCGGTGACCGGCGCGTGCAGGTCGGCGCCTTCCCCATCTCGATCGACTCGGCCCACTTCGCGGAACGCGTGCAGTCCCCGCACATCCGGGAGCGGGCCGCGCAGGTCCGCGAGGAACTCGGCAACCCCGAGATCCTGCTGCTCGGCGTCGACCGCCTCGACTACACCAAGGGCATCGACATCCGGCTCGAGGCACTACACGAACTGCTCGACGAGGGCACCCTCGACCCCGAGAAGGTCGTCATGGTGCAGCTTGCCACCCCGAGCCGCGAGCGCGTGTCCGCCTACGCGCAGCTGCGCGAGGACATCGAACGCAAGGTGGGCCACCTCAACGGCGAATACGGGCAGCTGGGCCGGCCGGTGGTGCACTATCTGCACCGGCCCGTGGACCGGGACGAGCTCATGGCCCTGTACAGCGCCGCGGACGTCATGCTCGTCACGCCTCTACGCGACGGCATGAACCTCGTCGCCAAGGAGTACATCGCATGCCGGGCCGACGGCACCGGCGCGCTCGTCCTCAGCGAGTTCACCGGAGCAGCAAGCGAACTGCGCCGAGCCCACCTGGTCAACCCACACGATCTCGATGCCGTCAAACGCGCTATCGTCGTCGCCGCCACCGAGGATGCGGCAACCGCGGCCCGCCGGATGCAGTCGCTGCGCACCCAGGTGCTCCATCACGACGTCGACCGGTGGGCCGACGCCTTCCTCACGGATCTGCGCGCCAGCGGCACCGGCAAAGCGGCGGCGGCGAGCGCCTGAGCCGGGCCCGGCACGGCCGGATCACGTTTAGCGATCCGGCTTGGCGGCGATCCCTCCCGTGACCGTGACCCCGCGCCCGGAGGAGACCGCCGATGGCCGGCCCCGTAGTTCAGAGCCCGACCTCGGTCCGCGCCCGGCGGGCCTCGGCGGCCGACACCGCCCGGCTCGCCGCCGAGGTCGGCCTGCCGTTCGTCGCCGCGGGTGCCATCGCCCGCCGTCGCAGGGTGATGGGTCTGCTCGAGCGAACTCAGGCCGACGCCCGCATCGTCGCCACCGTCGCGCGCCTACGCGAACGCTACGGCGACGCTCCCCTCACTTTCGCCCTGCCCGGGCGGACGCTCGCGGTGGTGCTCTCGCCGTCGGACGTCGATGCCGTGCTGAGAACCGGCGCCGGCTCCTACACCGCCGCGACGGTCGAGAAGCGCGCTGCCCTCGGTCCGTTCCAGCCCCACGGGGTGCTGGTCTCGCGCACCCCGCTGCGGGAGAGGCGCCGCGCCGTCAACGAGAGGGCGCTCGACACCGATCGGGACCTGCACCGGCTCGCCACACCGATGCTGCACACCATCGAGGAGGAGGCGAACGGACTGTTGCGCCGCGCCCGGGCGGAGGGGGGCCTGAGCGCCGCGGAGTTCACCCGCTCCTGGTGGCGACTGGTGCGCCGGCTCGTCCTCGGCGATGCGGCACGCAACGACGACACCCTCACCGATCAGCTGTGGCGGTTGCGGTCCGACGGCAACTGGGCCTACGCCCATCCCGTGCGCCATCGACTGCGCGACCGGTTCACCGAGCGGCTGCACGGTTACGTCGAGCAGGCTCCCGCCGGAACCCTCGCCGGTGCACTCGGTGAGATCGCCGAGCCGGCCGCGGTCGATCCGCAGGGGCAGATCCCGCACTGGCTGTTCGCCTTCGACGCCGCTGGCATGGTCACCGCCCGCACCCTGGCAGTACTCGCCACCCATCCTGTACAACGGGCACGGGCCCGCAGCGACATCGCCGCCGCCGGCCTCGGCACCCCCGCACCACTCGAGTACCTGCGCGGGTGTGTCCTCGACACCACGCGGCTGTGGCCGACCACGCCTGCGATCCTCCGGGATTCGA
Organism: Rhodococcus sp. NS-SX18; assembly: GCF_057367935.1. Classification (NCBI taxonomy): domain Bacteria; kingdom Bacillati; phylum Actinomycetota; class Actinomycetes; order Mycobacteriales; family Nocardiaceae; genus Rhodococcus; species Rhodococcus sp. NS-SX18. The sequence goes on from NZ_CM170633.1 coordinate 2,982,492, forward strand.
CGGCCGACACGACGTGGAACGACGAGCGCGGCAGCTACACGATCCCGGCCGGGACCGGTTTCGTCGTGCTCGCACCCGCATTCCACCGGGACTCCGAGACACTGCCGTTCGCGAACCGGTTCGCGCCGGAGATCTGGGTCGACGGCGAGGCCGACCGGTATCCGGCGCTCGTCCCGTTCAGTGTCGGCCCGGCCGGGTGCCCGGGCCGCAATCTCGTCCTGTTCGTCACGAGCACCCTGCTCGCGCACCTGCTCGCCGGCGCCGAGTTCACGCTGACCTCCCGCCTGAAGCCGGATCCGGCGCGGCCGCTGCCGGCCACCCTGAACAACTTCGGACTGGAGTTCGCCGTCCGGTGACCGGCAGCGCGGCGGTGCCGCGGATCGCCGTCCCGAACCGCTACCGGACTTCGGGGTCACCTCGGTCGGGAGGGGCGGTGGGTGAGCGGGACCGCGCCCGACGGTACGCACGCGATGTCGTTCCCGGCCGATCCGGTTCAGCTCGGATGGTCGGCGCGCCACAGCCGGACCCGAAGCTCTACGCCACCCACGACGGCTCGATGGGCGAACCCGACTCCGCCGCACTCGGCACCGAGAAGGGACTCGTGGGGCAAAGTGAAGCAGGCTCTCGATCCCGAGAAGCCATAGCCCGCGACACGACGCCGGGAAGGGGCGGTGCGGCTCGGCCGCACCGCCCCTTCCCGGTTCCCCGGTCAGTCGCCGGGGGAATTCTCCGCGATCTCCGGGGCGTTCTCCCGTGTCGCCATGCCGCCGTCCTTGCCCTCGTCCACCGGGCCGGGGCGGCCGCCCTTGGGCTCGTCGTCCTCGTCCCTCGACTTCTTCTCCGTCACGACTTTCTCTCCATCGGGGTTACGCTCACGAGCCGGGACGATCGACGTCGCCGCGCCAGCCGCCGTCGGCCACGCCGCGCTTCTCGATGAACTCCTTGAAGCGCTGCATGTCGCCCTTGATGCGCAGGTCGAGCAGGCCGAGTTTGTCGGCGACGTTCTCCACGACTCCGTCGGGGTCGACATCCATCTGAGCGGTGACCCGCGTGGTGGACTCGTCGAGCCGGTGGAAGGTGATCACGCCGGCGTGGTCCGGACCGGCATCGGATTTCCACGCGACCCGCTCGTCGGGATGCTGCTCGGTGATCGTCGCGTCGAACTCCCGGGTTCCACCGGCGACCTTGACGACCCAGTGGGTATGGGTGTCGTCGATCTGACGGACCTGCTCGACGCCCTCCATGAAGCGGGGAAACTCCTCGAACTGTGTCCACTGGTCGTAGGCCGTACGGATCGGGACGTGGACGTCGACCGACTCGATGATCGTGCTCATGACGTTCCTTCCTGCCGCGACCGGCGCGGTCGCTCACCAGTGGGGCCTACCCCGTCCGGCGGGGCGGAAAACGCGGGAAGCCCAGGTGCAACGAGCCGGGACGGACCGGCACCGGCAACTCCGACTCCCCCGTCAGGAAGGTGTCCACCCCGTGCGCCGCCGCACGCCCCTCGGCGATCGCCCACACCACGAGCGACGCACCACGGTGAGCGTCGCCGCACACGAAAATCCCCGGGGTCGCGGTCTGCCAGTGGTCGTCGCAACCGAGGGTGCCCCGCTCGCCGGGGACCAGGCCGAAGTCCTCGAGGAGTGGTCCGCGCTGCACTCCTTCGAAACCGACTGCGAGGAGTGCGAGGTCGCAAGGGATTTCGAAGGTGTCCCCGCGGGGGGTGCGGCGCGCGTCCACCTCCGCCAGTTCGAGCGTCCGGACCCGCCCGCGGGACCCGAGGAAGTGCTGCACCGTCACCTCGAACCGGCGGGTCCCGCCCTCCTCGTGTGCCGGTGCCGTCCGCAGCACCCACGGCACGAGCGGCCACGGGGTGACGTCCTCGTCGCGGCGGCCGGGCGGGCGGGGCCGGTAGTCGAGCTGGGTGACGGACCGCGCGCCCTGCCGCAGCGCGGTGCCGAAGCAGTCGGTGCCGGTGTCCCCGCCACCGACGATCACCACGTGCCGCCCGGCGGCGCTGATCGGAGTGGGGCCGTCGCCCGCGCATTCGTGGTTGGCGGCGACGAGGAACTCCATCGCGGGATGCACCCCGGCGAGTTCGCGCCCGGGAACGGGCAGGTCGCGGGCGCGTCCGGCCCCGACCGCGAGAACCACGGCGTCGAATTCGGCCCGCAGAGCGGCGACATCCGGATCGATCCCGGCCTCGGAGCCGGTGCGAAACACCGTGCCCTCGGCGCGCATCTGCGCGAGGCGCCGGTCGACGAGGGCCTTGTCCATCTTGAACGCCGGGATGCCGTAGCGCAGCAGGCCACCCAGCCGGTCGGCGCGTTCGAGGACGGTCACGGCGTGTCCGGCCCGGGTGAGTTGCTGGGCCGCGGCGAGACCCGCCGGCCCGGAGCCGACGACAGCGACGGGTCTGCCGGTGCGGCGGACCGGGGGACGCGGCGGCACGCGGCCGTCGGCCCACGCCCGGTCGGCGATCGCCCGCTCGATCCGTTCGACGGTCACACCGGCGGCGTGGTCGTCCCGGGCCAGCACGCAGGCGGATTCGCACGGCGCCGGGCACAACCGGCCGGTGAACTCGGGGAAGTTGTCGGTGGCGTGCAGCCGGTCGGCGGCCTCGGCCCAGCGGTCGCGGCGCACCAGGTCGTTCCATTCGGGGATCAGGTTGCCGAGCGGGCAGCCCGTGCCGGCGCTGTGGCAGAACGGGAGTCCGCAGTCCATGCAGCGGGCGGCCTGTTCCCGGATCGTGCGGAGCTCCTCGTCCGGCGACTGCGCGCGGTGCACCTCGGCCCAGTCGCGCACGCGTTCGTCGGCCGGCCGGCGCGGCGGGTCGCAGCGGTCGTAGCGCAGGAATCCGCGGGGATCAGGCACCGTCGGCTCCGATCGGGGCGGGTCGTTCGCGAGCGGCCGCGCGGATCCGGAGCAGGTCCTCGGGCACCACCGCGGTGAAGCGCCCCGCGCTGTCGGCCCAGTCGGCGAGCAGCTGCCCGGCGACTGCCGATCCGGTGCGTGCGCGGTAGCGGGCGATCAGGTCCCGCACCTGCGTGAGATCGGCGGGGTCGACCGGTTGCAGTTGCACCGAGTCGGTGTTGACGCGGCCGGGGTCGAGGTCGAGGACGTAGGCCAGGCCGCCGGTCATGCCGGCGGCCAGATTGCGGCCGGTGGGTCCGAGGATCACGACGCGGCCGCCGGTCATGTATTCGCAGGCATGGTCGCCGGTGCCCTCGCACACGGCATCGGCGCCGGAATTGCGCACGGCGAAGCGCTCTCCCACCCGCCCGTGCAGGAACAACTCGCCGGAGGTCGCCCCGTACAGGACTGTGTTGCCGGCGACGATCTGCTCGTGCGGGTCGAACGGCGCGGACGTGTCGGGGCGCACCACCACGCGCCCGCCGGACAGGCCCTTGGCGACATAGTCGTTGGCGTCGCCGGTGACGGTGAGGGTGATCCCGACGGGAAGGAAGGCGCCGAGGGACTGTCCGGCGCTGCCGTGCAGGTCGATCCGGACGGTGTCGTCGGGCAGACCCTCGGGGCGCCGTCGGCCGGCGGTCCAGCCGAGCAGGGTGCCGACGGCGCGGTCGCGGTTGGTGACGGTCCCGGTCAGATGCACGGGCCGGTCGTGGTCGAGCGCGGGGCCCGCGCGGGCGATCAGGTCCCGGTCCAGCGGCGCGTCGGGTGGTCCGGCGGCCGGACGGGTGCGGCGGCGCTGCGGGGGCGCACCGAGGGCGTCGGCCGGCGGGGTGAACAGCGGCGCGAGATCGAGGCCGCGGCGACGCCAGTGCGTGAGCGCCGCGTCGGGTTCGAGCAGGTCGACCCGGCCGACGGCGTCGTCGAGGCGGGCCAGGCCCAGCGCCGCGAGTCGCCGGCGCACGTCCGCGGCGACGAACCGGAAGAACTGTTCCACGAATTCTGCTCTGCCCGTGAACTTCTCCCGGAGCTCGGGATTCTGGGTGGCGATCCCGACGGGGCACGTATCGAGATGACACACCCGCATGAGGATGCAGCCGAGGACCACCAGCGGCGCCGTGGCGAACCCGAACTCCTCGGCGCCGAGCAGTGCCGCGATCAGCACGTCCCGACCGGTGCGCAGACCGCCGTCGCACTGCACGGTGATGCGGTCGCGCAGACCGCTCAGCACGAGGGTCTGCTGGGTTTCGGCGAGCCCGATCTCCCACGGGGTGCCGGCGTGCTGCAGGGCGGTGAGCAGGGCGGCCCCGGTGCCACCGTCGTGGCCGGAGATCAGGACCACGTCGGCCTGGGCCTTGGCGACACCGGCGGCGACGATCCCGACGCCGACACCGCTGACCAGTTTGACATGGATGCGGGCCTGCGGGTTGGCGCACCGCAGGTCGTGGACGAGTTCGGCGAGGTCCTCGATGGAGTAGATGTCGTGGTGCGGCGGTGGGGAGATCAGGCCGACGCCCGTTGTGGCATGCCGGGTGCGGGCGATCCACGGATACACCTTGTGACCGGGAAGCTGGCCGCCCTCACCGGGTTTCGCACCCTGCGCCATCTTGATCTGGAGGTCGGTCGCGTCGGCGAGATAGCCGGCGGTGACGCCGAAGCGTCCGCTGGCGACCTGTTTGACGGCGCTGCGCCGCAGCGGGTCCCCGAGCCGGTCGCGGTCCTCCCCACCCTCCCCCGAGTTCGAGCGGCCACCGAGCCGGTTCATCGCGACGGCGAGGGCCTCGTGTGCCTCCCCGGAGATCGACCCGTAGCTCATCGCCCCGGTGGCGAAGCGGCGCACGATCTCCTCCTCCGGCTCGACCTCGTCGAGGGGGATCGGCTCCGCGGCGACGGTGCGCAGCAGTCCCCGCAGCGTGGCGCCCGCGGCGGCGAGACGGTCGACCTCGGCGCAGTAGCGCGCGTAGACGTCCGCCCGTCCCGTCCGGGTCGCGTGCTGCAGCAGGAACACCGTCTCGGGGGTGAACAGGTGGGGTTCACCGTCGCGCCGGTACCGGTATACGCCGCCGGCTTCGAGAAGAGTGTCGGCACAACGGTTCCCGAAGGCCTGCCGGTGCCGGCGACGGGCGTCGCGGGCCAGGTCGGCGAGCCCGGCGCCGCCGAGGCGGGAGACGGTGCCGGGCAGGTACTCGTCGACGACCTCCCGGGCGAGGCCGACAGCCTCGAACGTCTGCGCCGCCGTGTACGAGGCGACGGTCGAGATGCCGAGTTTGGCCATCACTTCGCGGACACCTCCGACGAGGGCGCGACGGTAGTTCGCCGCGGCCGCCGCCGGGTCCGTGCCGGGAATGCGCCCGGCGGCCGCGAGTGCGCGCACGGTGTCGAGGGCCACGTACGGGCAGACCGCCGCGGCGCCGAACCCGACGAGTGCGGCCACGTGGTGGACCTCGCGCGCGTCACCGGATTCGGCGATCAGCGCGACGCGGGTGCGCCGCCGGGTGCGGACGAGGTGGTGGTGCACGGCGGAGACGGCGAGCAGCGACGGGATCGGAACGCGGTCCGGACCGCACCCGCGGTCGGTGACGATCAGGATGCCGCGGCCGTCGTCGAGGGCGGCGTCGGCGGCGCGGCGCAGAGCGGCGAGTCCCGCGGCGAGGGCCTCGCCGGGGTCGCCGCCGGCCGCGAAGTGCGCGGGCAGGGCCCGCGAGGCGAGGCCCGGACGCGGCCCGCCCGGGCCGAGCGCCGCGACGGCGGCGAGTTCGTCGCAGTCGAGCACCGGACCGGGAAGTACCAGTTGCCGGCACGACTTCGCGGACGCGTCGAACAGGTTGTCCTCCGGGCCGGCGATGCGCCGCATCGAGGTGACGACGCGTTCGCGGATGGCGTCCAACGGCGGGTTGGTGACCTGGGCGAACAGCTCGACGACGTAGTCGTAGAGCAGCCGGGGGCGCGGCGACAGCACTGCGGGGGCGATGTCGGCGCCCATCGAACCGAGCGGTTCCGCACCGGTCGCGGCCATCGGTTCGAGCAGCACCTCGAGGTCCTCGCGGGTGTAGCCGAACAGCCGGTGGTCGCGGTCCGGGTCGCGGTCCGCGGCGCGGTGCCCCGCCGGACGGGGCAGATCCGCCAGGTCGATCTGCCCGTCGCGCAGCCACCGGTCGTAGGGGCCGGCGGCGGCGAGGGTGTCGAGCAGTTCGTCGGGCGGGAGGATGCGCCCGGTGGCGGTGTCGACGAGGAGCATCCGGCCCGGCTCGAGCCGGGCCTTGTGCACGATGTGTTCCGGTGGCACGTCGAGCATTCCGGTCTCGCTGCCGAACAGGACCCGGTCGTCGACGGTGCGGCACCACCGGCCCGGCCGCAGCCCGTTGCGGTCGAGCACGGCACCGAACAACCGGCCGTCGGTGAAGGGCAGGCACGCCGGCCCGTCCCACGGTTCGAGCAGTGCGGCGTGGAAACGGTGGAAGGCACGGCGCCGGGGATCGAGGTCGGGCGCGTTCTCCCAGGCGGGCGGGACGAGCATGGTCACCGCGTGCGGCAGCGAGCGCCCGGCGAGGTGGAGCAGTTCGAGAACCTCGTCGAGGGTGGCGGAGTCGGACATCTCGGGGGTGCAGAGCGGAAACAGGCGGGTCAGGTCGCCGGGGAGCAGTCCGCTGCGCAGGAGCCCCTCCCGTGCGCGCATCCGGTTGCGGTTGCCGCGGATGGTGTTGATCTCGCCGTTGTGGGCGCTGTACCGGAACGGCTGCGCGAGCCGCCACGACGGGAAGGTGTTGGTGGAGAAGCGGCTGTGCACGAGTGCGATCGCGCTGGCGCAGCGCCGATCGCGCAGGTCGGGGTAGAACCCCGGCAGTTGCTGTGCGGTGAGCATGCCCTTGTAGACGACGGTGCGGGCGGACAGCGACGGAAAGTAGACGTCGCCGGTGTGCTCGGCGCGGCGCCGCAACGGATACACCCGCCGGTCGAGGTCCACCCCGGCGGGCCGGGCGCCGCCCGTACCTGCGGCGACGACGAACAGCTGGCTGATGTGAGGACGGCACGCCTCGGCGGTGCGGCCGAGGCCCGCCGGGTCGACGGGAACCTCACGCCAGCCGAGGATCTCGAGCTCCTCCTCGGCTGCGAGCGCGTGGATCCGGTCGCGCGCCGTCGCCCGGGCGCGTGGGTCGCGCGGCAGAAAGCACAGGCCGGTGGCGTAGTCCCCGGGCGGCGGCAGCTCGACGCCGGCGACGGCGGCGAAGAGCGCGGTGGGGAGGGCCAGGGTGATGCCGGCGCCGTCCCCGCTGGCGGGTTCCCGGCCGCTGGCGCCGCGGTGGCCGAGGTTGCGCAACGCGGTGAGCGCGTCGGCGACGGTGCGATGTGTGCTGCGGCCGTGCAGGTCGACGACCGCGCCCACGCCACAGGAATCCGATTCGCGGGCGGGATCGTAGAGTCCGCGGGCCTCGGGCATCCCGGAATGCCGCACCGGTCCACCTCCACGTCGCCGGTGTGGGGCGACGTCACGCGTCGTCGGATGAGCGGCCCCGACGGGGTCGCCACGACGGGCGTGCGCTGCGGTGCGGGTGGCCGGACCAGGTCCGCCCGACGATCGAACCGGGGATCGGTCCCGGTGGCGGTCAGTCTACGCGCGCGGCGGCCGGCCGCGCGAGATGCGCGCCCGGCCGCCGGACGGATGGGTCAGGGCCGTAGCGGACGGCCGTCGGAGTCGCGGACGCTACCGGTGAGCATCATGATCCCGTCGATGACGGACCACACCCAGATCACCGGCATGATCACGAAGCCGATCAGGACGATCGCCAGCAGGCCACCGATCCACAGCCCGAGCAGCTGGATGAGGCCGACAGCGGTGCTCCCGAGGTAGAGCCGACCGACACCGCAGATCCCGACGAAGGGAAGCAGCAGTTGCAGCAGACCCGCGGTGGTCTTCGACTTGTCCGAGTACGGTTCGCCGGTCGCCGGGTCCCGTCCGTACGGGGCGGAGGGATCGCCGTAGGCACCGTATCCGGGTGACCCGTAGCCGGAGGGCCCGTAACCGGAGGATCCGTAGCCCTGCGAGGAGGGCGGCGGGTACTGCGGGGCGCTCTGGAACTCCGGTGCACTCTGGAACTCCGGTGCGCTCTGGAACTCCGGTGCGCTCTGGAACTGCGGGTCGGGCGTGCCGTAGACGGGTCCGGTGCCGCCGTACTGTCCGCCGGTCTGTGCCTCGGACTCGTGCGCGGTGCCGTACTGCGCTTCGCTCGACGGCGGCGGATAGCTCGGCGTGGTGCCCCAGCCCGGGCCGTTGCCCATGCCCGCATAGGTGTTCCAGCCCGGCCCCGCCGTACCCCAGGTGGACGCGGTCGACTCGGTGGTGGGCGGCGGAACGGACAGCGACGCCTGGGCGGTCGGATCGTAGTCGGCGGTGCCCCCGAACGTCGGCAGTTCCTCTGTGGAGGCCGGCTCGCCGGTGCGTGGTGCGGCGCCCGCCCCGGCCGCGGGAGCGTCCGCGGCGTCGGACTGTTTGCGCAGGTCCGGTCCCGCGGAGGTCTCGTCCTTCTTCCGCAGATCCGGGCCCGTGGGCTCCGGGGATCCCGGATCGGAGGTGGGCTCCGGGGATCCCGGATCGGAGGTGGGCTCCGGGGATCCCGGGTCGGATGTGGTCACGACTTGTCCCCTTCGTTCTCGCTGCGCATGCCTGACTCGACCTTACCGCCGGCCTCGGCCGGTGCCACGGACCCGGGCGCACCGTCGCGCTGCTCGTCGTCGGGGGTCCCGGCGGCGCCACCGGCCGCGGCGGCCTCGGCTGCGCCGCCCGGACGGCGGGATTTCAGTTCCTCCGGCGCTTCCCGGCCCTTGCGCGCGACGACGACGTAGGCGACGGCGAGGACGAACACGATGGCGGAGGTGAAGGAGTTGATCCGGATCCCGGCGATCTCGGTGGCCGGATCGGACCGCATGAGTTCGACGAAGAACCGGCCCGCGCTGTATCCGGCCACGTAGAGCGCGAACAGCCGGCCGTGTCCGATGCGGAATCGCCGGTCGACGAGCACGAGCAGCAGCACGACGAGCAGATTCCACACCAGCTCGTACAGGAACGTCGGGTGCACCACCGCTGCGACCTGACCGGTGGAGATTCCGTCGATGAGGTCCGGGCTCGTGAGTCCCGCGTCGTTGCGGCGCTCGTAGATCTCGAGGCCCCACGGCACGGTCGTCTCTCGGCCGTAGAGTTCCTGGTTGAACCAGTTGCCGAGCCGGCCGATGGCCTGGGCCAGCAGGATCGCCGGCGCCAGCGCGTCACCGAAGGCGGGCAGGGGGATGCCGCGGCGACGGCACCCGATCCAGGCGCCGACCCCACCGAGGGCGACCGCCCCCCAGATCCCCAGCCCGCCCTGCCAGATCTTCAGCGCGTCGACCGGGTCGGCGCCCGCAGCGAAGTACTTCTGCCAGTCGGTGGCGACGTGGTACAGACGCCCCCCGATCAGGCCGAACGGCACGGCCCACACCGCGACGTCGAGCACAGTGCCGGGCTCGCCGCCGCGGGCGACCCAGCGGCGGTCACCCCAGAAGATCGCGACGACGATCCCGACGATGATGCACAGGGCATAGGCCCGCAGCGCGATCGGCCCGAGGTACCACACCCCCTGCGGTGGACTGGGCAGATACGCCAGGACGGTGGCGGCGGGTACGGCGGTGGAGGTCACGTGGCCACGCTAGCCGAGCGCACGCCCTCCGCGAGTTCCGTGGTGAGCGCGCGCAACGCGTCGGCGCCCTGCGCCACGGCGGCCACCAGCGCCGAGCCGACGATCACCGCGTCGGCGTAGGCGGCGATCTGGGCGGCCTGGTCCCGCGACCGCACGCCCAGGCCGACACCCACGGGAATTTGCGAGTGTTCGCGCACCCGGGCGACGAGTTCGGGCGCCATGTCGGAGACGGCGTCGCGGGCGCCGGTCACGCCCATCGTGGAGGTGGCGTAGACGAATCCGCGGCAGGAGTCGACGGTCGTGGCGAGACGCTCGGCGGTCGAGGACGGGGCGACGAGGAAGATGCGGTCGAGCCCGTGCCGGTCCGCGGCCGCGATCCACTGCGCTGCCTCGTCCGGGATGAGATCCGGGGTGATGATGCCCAGTCCCCCGGCGGCGGCGAGGTCGCGGGCGAACTCGTCGATCCCGTACTTGAGGACGATGTTCCAGTAGGTCATCACGACGGCGTGGCCGCCGGCGGCGGCGACGGCCTCGACGACGCGGAACACGTCCCGCACCCGGAAGCCCGCCGTGAGCGCTTCGTCGGCGGCGGCCTGGATGGTGGGGCCGTCCATCACCGGGTCGCTGTAGGGGATGCCGACCTCGACGATGTCGCACCCGGCCTGCACGAGCGTTTCGAACGCCTCGATCGAGCGCGGCAGGTCGGGGTATCCGGCGGGGAGATAGCCGACGAGCGCGGCCCGGTTCTCGGCCTTGCATCGGGCGAAGACCTCGCCGAGGCGGGACTGCGACTGCTGGGCGCTCACTGCGCGGATCCTTCCGTCGTGTCGGGGGTGGCGGGGTCGGCGGGAAGGAGCCCGAACCACCGCGCGGCGGTGTCGACGTCCTTGTCGCCGCGGCCGGACAGATTGACCAGTACGATCGCGCCGGAGCCGAGTTCGCGGCCCAGTTTCAGGGCTCCGGCGACGGCGTGCGCCGACTCGATGGCGGGAATGATGCCTTCGGTGCGCGAGAGCAGCGAGAACGCGTCCATGGCCTCGGTGTCGGTGACGGGCCGGTAGTCGGCGCGGCCGATGTCCTTGAGGTAGGAGTGCTCGGGTCCGACGCCGGGGTAGTCCAGGCCGGCGGAGATCGAGTGGGACTCGATGGTCTGCCCGTCCTCGTCCTGCAGCAGGTAGGAGTAGGCGCCGTGCAGCGCGCCGGGCGTGCCGCCGGTGATGGTGGCGGCGTGCCGGCCGGTGTCCACACCGTCGCCACCGGCCTCGAAGCCGACCAGGCGGACGCCGGGGTCGTCGATGAAGGCGTGGAAGATGCCGATGGCGTTGGACCCGCCGCCGACGCAGGCGGTGACGGCATCGGGCAACCGTCCGGTGAGCGCCTGCACCTGTGCGCGCGCCTCCAGGCCGATGATCCGCTGGAAGTCGCGCACCATCATGGGGAACGGGTGCGGTCCGGCGGCGGTGCCGAAGCAGTAGTAGGTGTTGTGGGCGTTGGTGACCCAGTCGCGCATCGCCTCGTTGATCGCGTCCTTCAGGGTGCGCGAGCCGCTGGTGGCGGCGACGACCTCGGCGCCGAGCAGGCGCATCCGGGCGACGTTGAGCGCCTGTCGTTCGGTGTCGACCTCGCCCATGTAGACGACGCAGTCGAGGCCGAGCAGCGCGCAGGCGGTGGCGGTCGCGACGCCGTGCTGCCCGGCGCCGGTCTCGGCGATGACGCGGGTCTTGCCCATCCGCTTGGCGAGCAGGGCCTGCCCGAGCACATTGTTGATCTTGTGTGAGCCGGTGTGGTTGAGATCCTCGCGCTTGAGCAGGATCCGGGCGCCGCCGGCGTGGTCGCTCAGCCGTTTGGCCTCGTACACCGGGGAGGGCCGGCCGGTGTAGTCGCGCTGCAGCCGGTCGAGTTCGTCGAGGAACCCGTTGTCGACCCGCGCCTTGTCGTATTCGGCGGTGACCTCCTCGATGACCGCCATCAGCGCCTCGGGGACGAACCGCCCGCCGAAGACCCCGAAGTGGCCGCCGGGGTCGGGTTCGTGCGCGCTGTGCTCGGCCACTGCGGCGCTCATGCGGGGCAGACCGCGGCCCTTGGCGGAAAGTACGGGATCGTCTGTGCTCACCCGTCCAGTCTGCCCCAACCTCGACCCCGCCTCGTCGCCGGGTCCGGCCCGTCGGCGGTGTACGGGAATGTGCTCAGCGCGCGGGCTTGGGGCAGGACGGATGGGTGCCGGCGGTGACCAGTTCGGCAACCGCGTGGCGCGGGTCGCCGCTGGTCACCAGACCTTCGCCGACGAGCACCGCGTCGGCGCCCGCGCCGGCGTAGGTGAGCAGATCGGAGGGACCGCGCACACCGGACTCGGCGATCTTGACGACCTCGGTCGGCAACCCCGGTGCGATCCGGGCGAACGTGCTCTTGTCGACCTCAAGGGTCTTGAGATTGCGGGCGTTGACCCCGATGACGGTGGCGCCGGCCTCGAGCGCCCGGTCGGCTTCCTCCTCGGTGTGCACCTCCACGAGTGCCGTCATCCCGAGGGATTCGACCCGGTCGACGAGCGAGTGCAGCACGGGTTGCTCGAGGGCGGCGACGATGAGCAGCACGATGTCGGCGCCGTGCGCACGCGCCTCGTGGATCTGGTACGGCCCCACGATGAAGTCCTTGCGCAGCACCGGGATCCGCACCGCGCGCCGCACGGCGTCGAGGTCCTCGAGGCTGCCCTGGAACCGGCGCTGCTCGGTGAGCACGCTGATCGCGCGGGCACCGCCGGCCTCGTAGGCCTTGGCGAGTTCGGCGGGATCGGTGATGTCGGCGAGCGCACCCTTCGACGGGCTCGCCCGCTTGACCTCGGCGATCACGGCGATTCCCGGCTCGAGCAACGCGGCCTTGGCGTCGAGGGACGGGGGCGCGGCGGCGGCCGCGGCCTTGACCGCAGCGAAGTCGAGGACCGCTTCCCGGGCGGCGACGTCGGCGCGCACCCCTTCGAGTATCGAGTCGAGAACAGTCATCGTGGCTCGAAGTCCTTTCGCCCCTGTCAATCCGATGTGAGGAAGCTCATCGGAGTTTCTTGAAGGGTAGTGTGCGCCCTCACCGACCCGTCCGGCGGGTCCCCGAATCGTCGGTGCCGCCCTCCCCGCCTCGATCGGTGGACCGGTCGTCGGCGGCATCCACCGTGGGGTCCTCACCCGCGTCGAGCGCGTCCCACAGTGTGCGTTCGGTGACCGGCTCGTCGGCGGTGTCCCGGCGGGCCGTGGCCTCCCGGCGGGCGGCGGGGCTGTCGTAGCGCGACGACAGCCCCGCCCGCGCCCGCGGGGTGCGCCACAGCTGCACCGCGGCGGCCAGCGCGGCCACGGCGCCGGCCAGGGCGAGCAGCGCCGGGCCGGTGGTGACCGAGAGGGAGGTGACCTCGGCGCGTACCGGCAACTCGGCGATGCGCGCCGCGGTCGCGTCGTCGACGCTTCCGGTGAGCAGTCCCACCGCCGGGACGGCGGCGGCGACCGCGACCACCGCGACGAGCACCGCCAGAACCCGCAGCGCCCACCCGCGCACCGCGAAGGACGCCGCGACCGCCGCCAGCAGCGCCAGGGCGAGCGGGGTCAGCGCAGCCGCCCACGTCGCCCCGGCGAGTTCGATGACCCGGGCCTCACCGAGGCCGTCGGAGGAGGTGACGGTCACCCAGGTCAGGCGGCTCGCACCCCACAGCGCGGTGGCGGCGGTCGCGAGCAGCGCGGCGATCACTCCGCGGCGCCGCCCCGAGGTGCCGGGAGCGCTCACCGCCGGTCTCCCTCGTACGGGGTGAGGGTGCCGGCGGCGGCGACGGCGGAGAGCACCGCCATGGCCTTGTTACGCGCCTCGGTGTCCTCGTAGACCGGGTCGGAGTCGGCCACGACGCCGGCACCGGCCTGCACGTAGGCGACGCCGTCCTTGACCAGAGCGGAACGGATCGCGATGGCGGTGTCGGCGTCACCGGCGAAGTCGAGGTAGCCGACGATGCCGCCGTAGATGCCACGCCGGGTCGGTTCGAGCTCGTCGATCAGCTCCATCGCCCGCACCTTGGGGGCACCGGACAAGGTGCCGGCGGGAAAGCACGCGGTGACCGCGTCGAGGGCGTGCCGGCCTTCGGCGAGGCGGCCGGTCACGGTCGAGACGAGGTGCATGACGTGGCTGTAACGCTCGATGTGCCGGTAGTCGTGCACCTTGACCGTGCCGGGTTCGCACACCCGCCCCAGGTCGTTGCGACCGAGGTCGACGAGCATGAGGTGCTCGGCGTTCTCCTTCTCGTCGGCGAGCAGGTCCTTCTCGAGCAGGATGTCCTCCTCCTCGCTGGTGCCGCGCCAGCGGGTACCGGCGATGGGATGGGTGGTGGCGACGCCGTCGGCGACGGTCACCAGCGCTTCCGGGCTCGAGCCGACGACGGAGAACGCGGTGCCGCCGTCGCCGTCGGGGACGTGCATGAGGAACATGTACGGGCTCGGATTCGAGGCCCGCAGCATCCGGTACACGTCGATCGGCGCCGCGTGGCAGTCGATCTCGAAGCGCTGGGACAGCACCACCTGGAACGCCTCGCCGGCCTCGATCTCGCCGATGAGCCGGCGCACGTCGGCGCCGAAGCTTTCGGTGGTGCGTTGGCGCCGGTAGTCCGGGGCGGGGCGGTCGAACGTCGAGACGGTCGACGGGGCCGGCGCGGCCAGCGCCGCGGTCATCCGGTCCAGCCTGGTGACGGCGTCGTCGTATGCCTCGTCGACGCGCTCGTCGGAGCCGTCCCAGTTGACGGCGTTGGCGATGAGGGTGATCGCGCCCTCGTGGTGGTCGACGGCGGCGAGGTCGGTGGCGAGCATCATCACGGTCTCCGGGATGTGCAGGTCGTCGACTGCGTGCTCGGGCAGCCGTTCGATCCGGCGCACGACGTCGTAGCCGAGGTAGCCGACCATGCCACCGGTGAGCGGGGGCAGGCCGTGCAGCCGCTCGGTGTGCAGCAGCTGCAACGTCTGCCGCAGCACGTCGAGGGGGTTGCCGCCGGTGGGGGCACCGGCGGGCACGTGCCCGTACCAGGTGGCCTCGCCGTCGACCACGGTGAGCGCGGCGGGGCTGCCCGCGCCGATGAACGACCACCGGGACCAGGACCGGCCGTTCTCGGCGGATTCGAGCAGGAAGGTGCCGGGCCGGTCGGCGGCGAGCTTGCGGTACGCCGACAACGGAGTCTCCGCGTCGGCGAGGACCTTGCGGGTCACGGGGACGACCCGGTGCTCGGCGGCGAGGAGCCGGAACTGCTCGCGGGTGGTGGTGGAGTCGGGTCGGCCGCCCTCGGTGGGGTCGGACGCCGCTGCGGGGATGGTGGTGGGCTCGCCGGACATGGCGCCCATCATCCCAGGGCCTGCCGCGGCGAGCGCGGTCGCGGTAGCGTCACCCGACATGAGAGCCGGTGACACCGCCCCCGATTTCACGGCGAACGACCAGGACGGGCGTCCGCGGACCCTGTCCGCGCTGCTGACGGACGGGCCGGTGGTGCTGTTCTTCTACCCGGCCGCGTTCACCCCGGTGTGCACGGCCGAGGCGTGCCATTTCCGGGATCTGGCGGCCGAGTTCGCGGCCGTCGGCGCGACCCGGGTCGGTATCAGCACCGACCCGGTGGACCGGCTGGGCGCATGGTCGACGCGCCAGTCGCTCGACTATCCGTTGCTGTCCGACCCGGACGGCGAGGTGGCGGCCCGGTTCGGGGTGCGCCGGGGGCTGCTCGCCCGGCTGTCGCCGGTCAAGCGGACCACGTTCGTGCTGGACACCGACCGCACGGTGCTCGCGGTGATCGCCAGCGAGGTGCGCCCCGACGTGCACGCGGACCGAGCCCTCGCGGCGCTGCGGGCGCGGCGCGCGGCCCGGGACTGACGATCAGTCCACCTGGACGGAGCGCTTCGCCAATCCCATCCAGAACCCGTCGATCACCTGCCGGGGTGCCTGCCCCGGATCGCTCGACGCGCCGAGGGTGACGAACAGTGGGGCGAAGTGCTCGACCGTCGGGTGGGCGTACGGCATGCCCGGTGCCCGGGTGCGGAAGTCGAGCAGACCGTCGACGTCGCCGGCGGCGAGCCGCTCGGCGGCCCAGGCGTCGAACTCGGCGGACCAGCCGGGCGCGGCGGCCTCGGGACGCGGGTCGCGCAGGAACGGCAGGCCGTGCGTGGTGAAGCCGGAACCGACGACGAGCACCCCCTGCTCCCGGAGGGGACGCAGCCGCGCGCCGAGCGTGAGCAGCCGTGCCGGATCGAGGGTGGGCAGGGAAATCTGCAGGACCGGGATGTCCGCGTCCGGGTACATGACGGTGAGCGGCACGTACGCGCCGTGGTCGAGTCCGCGGTGCGGCTGCTGCACGACCGGTTCGCCGTCGGGCATCAGCGCGGCCACCGTGCGGGCGAGGCCGGGGGCACCGGGCGCCGGGTAGGTGACCTCGTAGAAGCGGCGGGGGAAGCCGCCGAAGTCGTACACGAGCGGGGTGCCGGTGGCGGTGGCACCGATCGTCAACGGTGCGGACTCCCAGTGCGCGGAGACCACGAGGATCGCGGTGGGGGTCGGCAGGTCGGCGGCCCAGCGCTGCAGCTGCGCCACCCACGTCGCACTGTCGACGAGGGGCGGTGCCCCGTGGCTGAGGAACAGGGCGGGCATGAGGCTCACACGAACTCCTAAAGTTGAAGCTTCAACCATGCTACCCGATGCAGCGTCGGCGGCCTCCGGAATGTTCCCGGCCGGCGGGGATGGATCGACGAAGGCGCGGGTATCCCCCGCTCATGACCGGAACACAGGGCCCCAAGGTGGTCGTCACGGGCGCGACCGGAAACGTGGGCACCAGCGTCACGGCGGCACTCGCCGCCCGGGAGACCGTCGGGTCGGTGGTCGGCATCGCCCGCCGCCCCACCGACCTGCGCTGCCCCAAGACCGACTTCGTCGTCGCCGACGTCGTCCACGACAACCTGCACGAGCTGCTGCGGGGTGCCGACGCGGTCGTCCACCTGGCCTGGCTCTTCCAGCCCACCCACAAACCCGAGATCACCTGGCGCAACAATGTTCTCGGATCGATCCGGGTGTTCGAGGCCGCCGCCGCGGCGGGCGTCCCCGCCGTGGTCCACGCGTCGTCGGTCGGCGCCTACTCGCCGGGACCACAGCACGAACGGGTCGACGAACGATGGCCCACCCATGGCTGGCCCGGCGCGGCGTACCCGCGGGAGAAGGCGTACCTCGAACGCTGGCTCGACGCGTTCGAACTGCGGCACCCCGACCTCCGCGTGGTCCGGATGCGGCCCGGGTTCATCTTCAAGCGCGAGTCCGCCACCGCCCAGCGCCGATTGTTCGCCGGACCGTTCGTCCCCGGCCGCCTCGTCCGCGCCCTGCCCGTCGTCCCCCGCACCGCCGGGCTGCGGATGCAGGTACTGCACACCGAGGACGCCGCCGACGCGTACGTGCGGGCCGTGCTGCGGCCGGTGCGGGGCGCCTTCAACCTCGCCGCCGAACCCCCCGTCGACGCCGAGACCCTCGCCGAAATCCTCGGCGCCCGCACGGTGCCCGTCCCGGCCGCGGCGCTGCACGCCGCCGTCGCCGCCGCCTGGCACGCCCGGCTCGCCCCCGCCTCCCCCGGGCTGCTCGACACCGTGCTGCGGCTGCCGCTCATGGACTGCACCCGTGCCCGCACCGACCTCGAGTGGGTCCCTCGGTTCTCCCCCCGCGCCACCCTCGAGGAGTTCGTGACGGGCCTGCGCGACGGCGCGGGACTGCCGACGCCGCCACTGACGGCGGACAGCGTGGGCGGCCGACTGCACGAGGTTGCCACCGGCATGGGACGTCGCCCCTGACCGTCGGCTCCGACGGGACGCCGTCCGCTCGCACCGGCCGTCCCGATAATGTGGACGATCGAGAAAGGACGGTGCACCCGTGGGCTCCGCACAGATCGACGACACCGAGTGGCTGACCGCATCCCAGCAGCGGGCCTGGCGGAAACTGGTGGCACTGATCACCCGATTGCCGGCCGCGCTCGACACGCAGCTGCAGCGGGACTCGGCGCTCACCCATTTCGACTACTCGGTCCTCGCGGAGCTGTCCGAGGCACCCGGCCGGCAGCTGCGCCTGTCCGAGCTGGCGCAGCTGTCGAACGCGTCGCTCTCGCGGCTGTCCCACGTGGTGACCAAGCTGGAACATGCCGGATGGGTGCGCCGGCAGAGCGTGCCCGGCACGCGCGGCTCGTTCGCGGTGCTCACCGACGCCGGCATGACCAAGCTCGTCGAGGCGGCGCCCGGCCACGTCGCGACCGTCCAGGCCCTGGTGTTCCAGGGGCTGGACGACGAACAGGTCACCGCGCTCACCGAGCTCGGTACCGCACTGCTCGGGCAACTCGACCGGGGCATCGCTGCCGGGACCGGCAAGGCCTGACTCCGTCGACCGCCCGGTCCGGCGGAGCCTCCGCTCAGCGGAGCGCCTGGGCCCGCAGGTCACGGGCGAGGTGGTCGCGCTGCTCGACCACCAGGCGCCGCAAGGCCGCCGGGGCGTCGGCGTGCGCCTCGAGCCACCGGTCGCTCGGCTCGAGGGTGTTCCCGGCCGGGAACAGCCCGACGACGATCCGGCGCGCCATCTCGATACTGCGCTCGGACCACACCGTCCGGATCGCGGCGAAGTAGTCGTCGTCGAACGGGGCGATCAGTTCCCGGTGCGCTCCGGCCCGGAACCCGGCGATGGTGGCGTCGAGGTGCTCGTTCGACAGCGCCGTGTCGGTGAAGATCGCGGTCCACGCCTGATCTTTGACCGCGGGGAGGGGCCGCGCGGCCAGGGCGCGCAGCCGCGCGGTCCGCCCGGAACCGGTGTCGTCGCGGGCGAGTTCCCCGTCGAGATCGGCGGGCTCCGCGTGCCCGGTGGCCGCCAGTGCGGTCCACAGCTGCCAGCGCAGGTCCGGATCCAACCGCAGTCCGTCCGGCGTCTTCCCGGTCCCGTCGAGGATCGCCCGCACCTCGGCGGCACGGGTGTCGTCGACTGCCGCGGCCACGGCGACCGCGCGGGCCCAGGCGAGTTGCTCGTCGGATCCCGGGGCGGTGGTGAACACGGCCGTCCAGGCCGCCTCCAGCCAGCGACGACGCTGCCCGGGCCGGCTCGCAGGCGGCAGGTAGTGCTCGATCGCGTAGGGCGCGTTCGTCAGCAGAGCGGTCAGCAGGGCCGGATTCGGTTCGGCCACTGCGAACCTGCGGACCGCGGCCAGATACCGCGCCGCGGTCAGTTCGCCGTCCCGGGTGGCGTTCCACAGTGCCGACCAGATCGATCCCCGCGCCAGCGGGTCGACGACACGGTCGAGCGAATGCTCCACCGTCTCGAGGGAGCGTAGGTCGAGACGGACCTTGGCGTAGGTCAGGTCGGCATCGTCGAGCAGGATCAGCGGTGCGGGCGCGGACTCGAACAAGGTGCGCTCGGCCTCGAGATCGACCTCGACGCGCCGCCGGCAGACCAGGTCCCCGTGCTCGTCGAAGTCGTAGTGACCCACGGCCAGCCGGTGGGGCCGCGCCGGCCGCTGGACGATCGCGGACCACCCCTCCCCCGCGTCCTCGAGCGTCAGGGTCGACACGCCGCTGGTCTGCAGCCAGGCGCGCGCCCACTCCGACAGGTCTCGCCCCGACGTCGCCGACAACTCGGTGAGCAGATCCGCGAGGGTGGTGTTCCCGAAGGCGTGCCTGCGGAAGTAGCGCCGCGCGCCCTCGAAGAAGGCGTCCCGCCCCACGAAGGCGACGAGCTGCTTGAGGACGCTCGCCCCCTTCGCATACGTGATGCCGTCGAAGTTGAGTTTGGCGGCCTCGAGGTCGACGATGTCGGCGACGATCGGGTGGGTCGTGGGCAACTGGTCCTGCAGATAGGCCCATGCCTTGCGCCGGTTCGCGAAGGCGACCCACGCGTCGGTGAACTCGGTGGCCTCGGCGCTGACCAGCGCGCCCATGTAGTCCGCGAAGGACTCCTTGAGCCACAGGTCGTCCCACCACGTCATGGTGACGAGGTCGCCGAACCACATGTGCGCCATCTCGTGCAGGATCGTGTTCGCGCGGGCCTGGTACTGCGCGGCGGTGGCGGCGCCGCGGAACACGTACGCCTCGGTGAAGGTCACGCACCCCGGGTTCTCCATCGCACCGAGGTTGTACTCCGGCACGAACACCTGGTCGTACTTGCCGAACGGGTAGGGGTAGCCGAAATGCTCGGCGTAGAAGTCCATCCCCTGCCGCGTCACGGCGAAGACCGCGTCGGCGTCGAGGTACTGCGCCAGTGAGGCGCGGCACGACACGGCCAGGGGAACGATGAGTTCGTCGCGGCTCCATGAGGATTCGGCGCGGTGGTACGGGCCCGCCACGACCGCGGTGATGTAGGTGGAGATCGGCAGTGTCGGCGCGAACTTCACCGTCTGTGCGTCACCGAGCGATTCGCGTTCGGCGACATGTCGATTGGACAGCACCTGCCAGCCCGCCGGGGCGGACACGACGAAGGTGAACGGCGCCTTCATGTCCGGCTGTTCGAAGCACGCGAACACTCGTCGCGCGTCCGCGGGTTCGTACTGCGTGTACAGGTAGGTCTGTCCGTCGGCGGGATCGACGTACCGATGCAGACCCTCGCCGGACCTGCTGTAGTCCGCGGTGGCGACGACGGTGACGACGTTGTGCGCGCGCAGACCGCTCAGCCCGATGCGCGCGCCGTCGTACCGGACGGGCACCGCCGCACCGTTGAGCACGACCGACTCCACCCGGGGGCCGAGGAAGTCGAGCCACGTCGCGTCCGCGGTGGCGGTGAACTCGATCGTCGTCGTGGTCGGGAAGCAGGGGTTCCCGGCGTCCGGGGCGCCACGCAGGTCGAGGTCGACGTGGTAGCTGCGGACCGACACGGTCCGGGAACGCTCGGCGGTTTCGGCACGGGTCAGGTTCGCGGACGGCATACGCCGATCCTGCCAGGATCCGCTGAGCGGGACCGTCGGCCGGCGGCACCCGCTGCGGGGCGGGCCGCTCGGGGAGCGGCACGCGTCACCCGAGCGGGACCCCCCCGACGCCCCACTGCTCCCGCGGCACCTCGGTGATGGTCACCCACACCGACTTCGCGTCCTTGCCGGTCGCCTCCGCGTAGGCCTTGGTCACCGCCTCGATGGTGGCGCGCTTCTGTTCGCCGGTGAGACCGGGGGTCTGGCTGATC
Source organism: Rhodococcus sp. NS-SX18 (assembly GCF_057367935.1). Lineage (NCBI taxonomy): Bacteria > Bacillati > Actinomycetota > Actinomycetes > Mycobacteriales > Nocardiaceae > Rhodococcus > Rhodococcus sp. NS-SX18. Next base: position 3,003,242 of record NZ_CM170633.1, read on the forward strand.
TGGATGAGGGGCATGGGTGAGATTGTGCCGCACCGCCCACGGAGCCGGACGTCGAGGCGTAACGAAACAATCCGGTCGGTCGAATCCCCTTCGGTCGCTCCGCGGCCGGTGTGCCATTTGGGCTGCCCCAGCCACCCAATGGACACACCGACGCCGGAGGCGCCTATTCGGCGGCGAGCAGGACGTCCGCGTCGAAGCACGTGTGGGTGCCGGTGTGGCACGCGGCCCCGACCTGGTCGACGACGAGCAACACCGTGTCGCCGTCACAGTCGAGGCGCACCTCGTGCACGTGCTGGGTGTGGCCGGAGGTCTCGCCCTTGACCCAGTACTGTCCGCGCGAACGCGAGAAGTAGGTCGCGGTGCGGGTCTCGAGGGTCCGGGCGAGGGCCTCGTCGTCCATCCATGCCATCATCAGCACGTCGCCGGTGGCGCGTTCCTGCGCGACGGCGGCGAACAGCCCCGCCTCGTTGCGCTTGAGCCGCGCCGCAATCGCGGGATCCAGACTGCTCATCGGACCTCGATCCCTTCTGCGCGCATCGCCGCCTTCACCTGCGCGATGGTGAGCTCCCCGAAATGGAACACGCTGGCCGCGAGCACCGCGTCGGCGCCGGCGTGCACGGCCGGCGCGAAGTGCTCCACCGCTCCGGCGCCGCCGCTGGCGATCACCGGTACGTGGACCGCGGCGCGCACCGCCTGGATCATCGGCAGGTCGAAACCGGACTTGGTGCCGTCGGCGTCCATCGAGTTCAGCAGGATCTCTCCCACCCCGAGTTCCGCGCCGCGGCGGGCCCATTCGACGGCGTCGATGCCGGTACCCCGACGACCGCCGTGCGTGGTGACCTCCCATCCCGACGGGGTGTCGTCCTCACCGTCGGGCACGGTGCGGGCGTCGACGGACAGCACGATGCACTGCGATCCGAACCGCTCGGACATCTCGCGCAGCACCTCGGGGCGGGCGATGGCCGCGGTGTTGATGCTGACCTTGTCCGCGCCGGCACGCAGCAGCCGATCCACGTCCTCGACGGTGCGCACCCCGCCCCCCACCGTCAACGGGATGAACACCTGCTCGGCCGTGCGGCTGACCACGTCGAGCATGGTGCCGCGGTCGCCGCTGGAGGCGGTGACGTCGAGGAAGGTCAACTCGTCCGCGCCCTGCAGGTCGTACGCGGCAGCGAGTTCGACGGGATCACCGGCGTCGCGCAGGTTCTCGAAGTTCACCCCCTTGACGACGCGGCCGGCGTCGACGTCCAGACACGGGATCACCCGCACTGCCAGGGTCATGTAATTCGGTCCTCCTCGGGGACGGGACCGGTGAGCGATCCCACGATGTCGAGTATCTCCTCGTGCACACCCGGCGCTCCGGCGACCACCGAACCGGAGCCGATGCGCCAGGGCTCGCCGGCGAAGTCGGTGGCGCGCCCACCGGCTGCCCGCACCAGAGCGACGCCGGCGGCGTTGTCCCACGGGTGGTGCCCGAAGACGACGGCCGCGCCGAGCACCCCGGCCGCCGTGTAGGCCAGGTCCACTCCGGTCGATCCGTGCATGCGCAGGCGCGAGACCCGGCGGCTCAGCTCGGTGATGACGTCGAGGCGGCGCCGGCCCGGGATGCGCCCGCGGCTGTCGATGTCGAAGCTGCCGACACCGACCATCACCTCCGCGAGCGTCGCGCGCTGCAGCGGCGGCTGGGGACGGCCGTTGCGCAGCAGCGGTCCACCGACGGCGGCCGCGAACCGGTCGCCGACGAACGGCAACCAGGTCAGCCCGAGGACCGGGTCGCCGTCCCGGACGAGCGCGAGCAGGATTCCCGCGGTGGGAAGCCCGGCCGAGTAGTTGACGGTGCCGTCGATCGGGTCGAGCAGCCACACCGTGCCCGAATCGGCTTCGGGGCCGCCGAACTCCTCGCCGTGCACGGAGATGCCGGTGCGCCGTTCGAGCTCGGAGGAGATGCTCCGTTCCAGCTCGAGGTCGAGATCGGTGGCGAAGTCGTTGGGGCCCTTGTCCACCGAGCGCGGCGCCCCGCGACCGGCGACGAACCGTTCCGACGCCACGTCGAGCACCTCGCCGGCGACGGCGAGCAGGCTGGACAGGTCGGCGGGCACGGTCATCGGATCAGCGCGAGACCGCGTCGAGTGCCTCGGTGAGCGTGAACCGGCCGGCGTACAGCGCCTTGCCGACGATGGCACCCTCGACACCCCGGTCGACGAGACCGGCGATCGCCCGCAGGTCGTCGAGGGCGGACACGCCGCCGGAGGCGACGACGGGAGCGTCGGTGGCGGCGCAGACCTGGGCGAGCAGGTCGAGGTTGGGGCCGGTGAGCGTGCCGTCCTTGGTGACGTCGGTGACGACGTACCGGCTGCAACCGTCGCGGTCGAGCCGGGCGAGTACCTCCCACAGGTCGCCACCGTCGGAGACCCAGCCCCGGCCCCGCAGGCGCCACTGTCCGTCGATGAGCTTGACATCGAGTCCGACGGCGATGCGGTCGCCGTACTCGGCGATGGCGCGGGCGCACCAGTCGGGATCCTCGATGGCGGCGGTCCCGAGGTTGACGCGAGCGCACCCGGTGGCGAGCGCCGCTTCGAGGGATTCGTCGTCGCGGATACCGCCGGACAGTTCCACCTTCACGTCGAGCTCGCCGACGACGTCGGCGAGGAGCTCGCGGTTGGAGCCGCGCCCGAAGGCAGCGTCGAGATCGACGAGGTGCACCCATTCGGCGCCGGCGTTCTGCCACTCGAGGGCGGCATCGCGGGGAGAGCCGTAGCTGGTCTCGCTGCCCGCCTCTCCCTGGACGAGGCGAACTGCTTCACCGTTGGCGACATCGACTGCAGGCAAAAGGACCAGGCTCACTGCGCCCATGCTAGCGGGTCGCGGCGGCCGCCGAGCACCGGCCCCGACGGTCATTCGTCCCCGTCGCGGCGCGGCCCGGCGTCCCCGTCGCGGCGCGGCGCATCGTGACCGTCGCGGCGCGGCCCGGCGTCCCCGTCGCGGCGCGACGCATCGTGACCGTCGCGGCGCGGCGCATCGTGACCGTCGCGACCGAAGGCGCGGCGCGTCGTCCGCGTCGAGACGACGCCCATCGCGGCGATCGCGCCGACCACACCGGCGAGGGCGACGATCAACGCGACGACGGGCCCCGGTTGCAGCACCACGATCACCGCGGTGGCGAGCAGGAGCACCCCGGTGGCGGCACCCAATGCCGTCAGAGCGAGCCGGCCGAGCGAGAAGTCCGGCCGGGCCGGGTCGTCGCCGCCCGCGCCACGGTTCACAAACTGCCGACCCAGTTGCGCAGCAGCTCGGCTCCGGCGTCACCGGACTTCTCGGGATGGAACTGCGTCGCCGAAAGCGGGCCGTTCTCGACCGCGGCGAGGAACCGCACGCCGTGCTCGGCCCAGGTCAGCGCGGGTGGAGCGATCAGCTCCGAAGGTGGCAGCTCCCACTTCTGCGCGGCATAGGAGTGCACGAAGTAGAACCGGGTGTCGCGGTCCATGCCCGCGAACAGCACGCTGTTGTCGGGGGCGTCGACGGTGTTCCAGCCCATGTGCGGCAGCACCGGCGCATCGAGACGTTCGACGGTGCCCGGCCATTCGCCGCAACCGTCGGTCTCGACGCCGAATTCCACACCCTTGTCGAAGAGGATCTGCATGCCGACGCAGATGCCGAGCACAGGGCGGCCGCCGGCGAGTCGCTGGCCGATGATCCGGTCCCCGCGCACCGCCTTCAGCCCCGCCATGCACGCCGCGAACGCACCGACACCGGGCACGACGAGGCCGTCGGCGGCGAGCGCGACCTGCGGGTCGGCGGTCACCTCCACCTGCACGCCGGTGCGCGCCACCGCGCGCGTCGCCGAATGCAGATTGCCGGAGCCGTAGTCGAGGACGGCGACCTTGGTTGCGCTCATGAGTTCGATTCTATGGGGCTGCGCCGCGCCGCTCCGACGGCCCGGCGATCCGGGCGCACAGTGGAAGGAGCGGCACGAGCAGCGCGACGGTGGCGAAGGCGGCGGAATAACCTGCGACGGTGGCGATCCCGCCGAGCAGCAGGGATCCGGCCCCGGTGCCCGCGTCGAAGCCGATGTTCCAGGCGGCGCTCGCGGCGCCGATGTGAGCGGGTCCGGCGCGACGGAACGCCAGCATCAGTGCATCGTTCTGGACGATCCCGAAACCGAAACCGAATGCCACGGCCGCACCGAGCAGCACCGCCGCGCCACCGCGCTCGTCCGCGGCGAGCGCGAACGGCACCATCGCCACGGCGACCAGACCGAGCCCGGCCGGCAGGAGCCGGCCCGCACCGATCCGGTCCGCGACCGCACCGGCGCCGTAGCGGCCGACGAGGGTGGACGCACTGATCAGCGCCAACGCGGCCGCCACGTACCCGGCGGCCGCGGGCACGGCGATCGCCAGCAGCGAGGTGAGGCCACCGTAGGCGACAGCACCGGCGGCGATCGCCACCGCCGGCAGGGCCAGTGCCCCGAGGGGGATGCGGCTGCCGGCCGCGCCGGGCCGGCGCGCGACCACTCGCGGCAGGCGCGCTATCGCGAGGAGCGCGACCGTGGGCACCGCTGCGCCGAGCACGAACACCGGTGCGGTGGTGGCCCGCTCGGCGACGGCCAGGCCCAGCGGCAGGCCGACCATCTGCGCCGCGGCGATGGCGATGCCCTGTGCCCCGGTGGCGCGACCGAGCAGCCGGGCGGGGGCGAGTTCGGCCACGAGCGCGGCGCTGGCCACGGTGATCATGCCGAAGCCGATTCCCCGCACCGCGGAGGTCGGCAGCACTACGGCCGGATGCAGCGACAGCAGGAGCAGCAGCGACGGAAGCCCGAGGAGCAGGCACCCGGCGGCGAGCACGGTGCGGTAGCCGCGGGCCCGCACCAGGCGCGGCACGGCCGGCTGGGTGAGCACCGTCGCGGCCATGAACACCGCCGTCACCGCACCGGCGAGGGTGCCGCTGCCGCCGGCGTCGGCGACGGCCTGCGGCACTACGGGCAGCAGCAGCGAGAACCCGGCGAACGCGCCCGCCGCCATCGCCCAGGCGGCGGGCAGGCCGGGCACCGCGAGCAGGCCCGGCCGGTCCGAGGAGCTCAGAGCAGCCTCAGCACGCCGGCGATCGCGGCGAGCAGGGTCAGCGCCAGCAGCACCCCGGCGAAGAGGGTGTTCCCGGCCCGCCACATCGACCAGGTGCCACCTGCAGCGAGGCCGGCCACCAGGAACAGGCCGTACGTCAGGACGACGTCCACTACAGGGTGCCCTTGGTCGACGGCACGCCACTGACCCGGGGATCCGGTTCGACGGCCTGGCGCAACGCTCGCGCGACAGCCTTGAACTCGGCCTCGGTGATGTGGTGCTGGTCGCGGCCGTAGAGCACGCGGACGTGCAGGGCGATGCGGGCATGGAAGGCGAGGGATTCGAACACGTGCTTGTTGATCACGGTCGAGTACGGCACGCCGGGGTAACCGCCGATCACCGAGTGGACCATGTAGTCCGGTTCGCCGGTGTGCACGCAGTAGGGACGGCCGGAGACGTCGACCGCCGCGTGCGCGAGGGTCTCGTCCATCGGGATGAAGGCGTCGCCGAAGCGGCGGATGCCGCGCTTGTCCCCGAGCGCCTGGTTCAGGGCCTGGCCGAGGACGATGGCGGTGTCCTCGACGGTGTGGTGCGCCTCGATCTCGATGTCGCCCTGCGCGCGCACGGTCAGGTCGAAGCTGGCGTGCTGACCGAGTGCGGTGAGCATGTGGTCGTAGAACGGGACACCGGTGGCGATGTCGGTGCGGCCGGTGCCGTCGAGGTTCAGCTCGACGACGATGGACGACTCCTTGGTGGTGCGTTCGATCCGCGCGGTGCGCGGGGTGGGGGTGGTCTGCTCGCTCATCGCGCGTCCTCGATCTCGGTGGCGGCGAGCTTTTCGCTCACCCGTAGCAGTTCGTCGTTCTCGTGGGGCAGGCCCACGGTGGTGCGCAGGAACCCGGGGATCCCGACGTCCCGGATCAGCACTCCCTCGTCGAGGTAGTGCTGCCAGGTGGCGGCGGCGTGGGCGAAGCGGCCGAACAGGACGAAATTCGCGTCCGAGGGCACCACGTGGTAGCCGAATCGGGTCAGCTCGGTCACGATGCGGTCGCGTTCGGCGCACAGCCGCGCGACCGAGCCGAGGGTCTCGTCGGCGTGCCGCAGCGCGGCCCGGGCGGCGGCCTGGGTGAGCACCGACAGGTGGTAGGGCAACCGCACGAGCAGCAGGGCTTCGACGACGGCGGGCGCCGCGGCGAGGTATCCGAGCCGGCCGCCGGCGAACGCGAACGCCTTGCTCATGGTGCGCGAGACGATCACCTTGGCCGGGTACTCGTCGATCAGTGCGAGCGCGCTGGGGGCGGCGGAGAACTCGGCGTACGCCTCGTCGACGATCACGATGCCGGGCGCGGCCGCGCAGATCGTCCGCAGCTCGTCCAGCGGGATGCTGTGCCCGGTCGGGTTGTTGGGGCTGGTGACGAAGACCACGTCGGGGCGCTGCACGCGGATGGCGGCGACCGACGAGTCGACGTCGAGGGTGAAGTCCTCGCCCCGGTACGTGGGCAGCCACTCGGTCTGGGTGCCGTCGGCGATGATCGGGTGCATCGAGTAGGACGGCACGAACCCCATCGCGGAGCGTCCCGGCCCGCCGAAGGCCTGCAGGATCTGCTGCAGGATCTCGTTGGAGCCGTTGGCGGCCCAGACGTTCTCGACGCTCACGGCGACACCGGTCTGGCGCGTGAGATAGTCGGCCAGGTCGGTGCGCAGCGCGACGGCGTCACGGTCGGGGTAGCGGTGCAGCAGCGCGGCAGCCGCGCGCACCGACTCGGCGACGTCGTCGATCAGTGCCTGCGTCGGGGGGTGCGGGTTCTCGTTGGTGTTCAGCTGCACCGGCACCGTCAGCTGCGGCGCACCGTAGGCGGACTTGCCGCGCAGGTTCTCCCGCAGCGGCAGGTCGTCGACGGTGATCCCGGCTCCCGGCGCGCTCACTGCAGGTCCTCGAAGCGCAGCCGGACCGCCTCGCCGTGGGCGGGCAGGTCCTCCGCGGTGGCGAGAGTGATCACGTGTCCCGCGACGTCCTCGAGCGCCTCCCGGGTGTACTCGACGACGTGGATGCCCCGCAGGAACGTCTGCACGCTCAGACCGGACTGGTGCCGGGCGCAGCCGGCGGTGGGCAGCACGTGGTTCGAGCCCGCGCAGTAGTCGCCGAGGCTGACCGGCGCCCAGGGGCCGACGAAGATCGCGCCCGCGGCCCGCACCCGCGCCGCGACCGCGGACGCGTTCTCGGTCTGGATCTCGAGGTGCTCGGCGGCGTAGGCGTTCACGACCTGCAGGCCCTGGTCGAGGTCGTCGACGAGGACGATCCCGGACTGGCTGCCCGACAACGCGGTCCGTACTCGTTCGCGGTGTTTGGTGCGCTCGAGCTGGGTGTCGACGGCGGCGTCGACGGCATCGGCGAGCTCGGCGCTGGTGGTGACGAGCACCGAGGCCGCCATGACGTCGTGCTCGGCCTGGCTGATCATGTCGGCGGCGACGTGCACCGGATCGGCAGTGTGGTCGGCCAGGATGGCGATCTCGGTGGGGCCGGCTTCGGCGTCGATGCCGACGACGGCGCGGCACAGGCGCTTGGCGGCGGTGACGTAGATGTTGCCCGGGCCGGTGATCATGTCGACCGGGGCCAGTTCGGCGTCCCCGTCCTGGGTCGCGTCGGTTCCGCCGTAGCTGAGCAGCGCCACGGCCTGGGCCCCGCCGACGGCCCACACCTCGTCGACGCCGAGGAGGGCGGCAGCGGCGAGGATGGTCGGGTGCGGCAGGCCCCCGAAGTTCGCCTGCGGCGGGGAGGCGACGACGAGCGACTGGACACCGGCCGCCTGGGCGGGCACGACGTTCATCACGACCGACGAGGGGTAGACGGCGTTGCCTCCCGGCACGTACAGCCCCACCCGCTCGACCGGCACCCAGCGTTCGGTGACGGTGCCGCCGGGCACGACCTCGGTGACGGTGTCGGTGCGACGCTGGTCCTGGTGCACCGTGCGGGTCCGTTCGATCGCCACGACCAGCGCCGAACGCACGGCGGGATCGAGTTCGTCGAGCGCCCGGTCGAGTTCGGCCTTCGGCACCCGCACGCGGTCGGGGCGCACCCCGTCGAACTTCTCGCTGTAATCGAGGGCCGCGACGGCGCCTCGGTCGCGCACGTCCTCGACCACGGGCCGCACCTGATGCAGCACCGCGTCCACATCCACTCCGCCGCGGGGCAGCGCGCCCCTCAGCTCCGCAGTGGTGGGGGTTCGACCGCGCAGGTCGGTGCGGGCAAGCATGAGGTGTCCTCTCTCGCGAACGGGGGTCCGTTCCATTATCCGTGATGGCGGCGATCACCCTCGACGGCAGTCCCCGAACGCGCCGTCGGCGCACCCCCGAGGCGAAGGCGGCCGGGACCTATGCTGACCCCATGGAGGACGATGCGTCGCATCCCCCGACGTTGGGGGAGCTGATCCGGCGGCAGCGCGAGCTCGCCGAGTTGCCCATGCGGCAGCTCGCCGCGATGGTGGGGATCTCGAACCCGTACCTGTCGCAGATCGAACGGAACCTGCGCGCACCGAGCGAGCGCGTGCTGCAGGCGATCGCCGAGCAGCTGCATCTGTCGGCCGATGCGTTGACGGCCGAGGTGGGACGGCCGGATCCGGGCGAGTCGGCGGTGGTGCGCGCGATCCGGGAGGATCCGGATCTGACGAATGCGCAGCGGCGGTCGCTGGTGGAGATGTACGAGGCGTTCCGGGAGGTGACGGTGGGCAAGCGTCGCCGTGGCGCGCGCCTCGACGAGGACACCGAGTGAGCAAGTTCACACCACGACGGTCAATGTGAGCCTTCCTCATGTTTCGGCTGGTGAGGGGGTCGCCCGGGATCACGCCCGGGACGTGCAACTCGCATGTACCTCGCGGTAAGGTGCGCGGCTCGGCACGCGGTGTCACCCTCGGGGCACACCCCTTCTTCCCCATCTGGAGATGTCCCTTGCTCGACCACGTGCACAAGAAGTTGAAGTCGACCCTGGACCCGATCGGCTGGGGTCCCGCAGTGACGTCGGTGGCCGGACGCGCGGTCCGCAACCCCCAGGCCGTCACCGCCGCGACGGCGGAGTACGCAGGCAGGCTGGCGAAGATCCCCGCCGCAGCCACCCGCGTGTTCAACGCGAGCGATCCCGACGCACCGATGCCGGTCGACCCGCGGGACCGCCGCTTCTCGGACACCGCATGGCAGGAGAACCCCGCGTACTTCTCGCTCCTGCAGAGCTACCTGGCCACGCGGGCCTACGTCGAGGAACTCACCGAGGCCGGCGCGGGCGATCCGCTGCAGGACGGCAAGGCACGTCAGTTCGCGAACCTGATATTCGACGCGTTGGCACCGTCGAACTTCCTGTGGAATCCCGGTGTCGTCACCCGCGCCTTCGAGACCGGCGGGGCGAGCCTGCTGCGCGGCGCCCGCTACGCCGTGCACGACGTGCTCAACCGGGGTGGCCTGCCGCTGAAGGTGGACTCGGACGCGTTCGCGGTCGGCGAGAACCTCGCGGCCACTCCCGGCAAGGTGGTCTTCCGCAACAACCTGATCGAGCTGATCCAGTACACGCCGCAGACCGAGCAGGTGCACGCGGTGCCGATCCTGGCCGCGCCGCCGTGGATCAACAAGTACTACATCCTCGATCTCGCCCCCGGCCGGAGCCTCGCCGAGTGGGCGGTCCAGCACGGCCGCACCGTGTTCATGATCTCGTACCGCAACCCGGACGAGTCGATGCGCAACATCACGATGGACGACTACTACGTCGACGGCATCGCCGCGGCGCTGGACGTGGTCGAGGAGATCACCGGGTCCCCGAAGATCGAGGTGCTGTCCATCTGCCTCGGCGGGGCGATGGCCGCGATGGCCGCGGCGCGCGCCTTCGCCGTCGGGGACAAGCGCGTGAGCGCCTTCACGATGCTCAACACCCTGCTCGACTACAGCCAGGTCGGGGAACTGGGCCTGCTCACCGACCCGGCGACGCTGGACCTCGTCGAGTTCCGGATGCGGCAGCAGGGCTTCCTGGCCGGCAAGGAGATGGCCGGCAGTTTCGACATGATCCGCGCGAAGGACCTCGTCTTCAACTACTGGGTCTCGCGGTGGATGAAGGGCGAGAAGCCGGCGGCCTTCGACATCCTCGCGTGGAACGAGGACAGCACGAGCATGCCCGCGGAGATGCACTCGCACTACCTCCGGTCGCTCTACGGCCGCAACGAGCTCGCCGAGGGCCTCTACGTGCTCGACGGACAGCCCCTCAATCTGCACGACATCACGTGTGACACCTATGTCGTCGGCGCGATCAACGATCACATCGTGCCTTGGACGTCGTCGTACCAGGCGGTGAACCTGCTCGGCGGCGACGTGCGCTACGTGCTCACCAACGGCGGGCACGTCGCCGGTGCGGTCAACCCCCCGGGCAAGCGGGTGTGGTTCAAGGCCGTCGGCTCACCGGACACCGAGGCCGGCACCCCCCTGCCTGCGGATCCGCAGGTCTGGGACGAGGCCGCCACCCGCTACGAGCACTCGTGGTGGGAGGACTGGACGGCCTGGTCGAACAAGCGCGCGGGCGACCTGGTGGCGCCGCCGGCGATGGGCAGTGCGGCCCATCCCCCGCTCGAGGACGCTCCGGGCACGTACGTCTTCAGCTGAGGACTTGTCCGTTAGCACTCATTTTGCTAACCTGCTAACAGCGTCCTCCGGGCGCTGCCGCACACTCGAACGGAAGGAACGCCATGACCACCGCCAAGACCCCGGTCGACGCCGCCGTCGCTAAGACCACCGCCGACACCGCCAAGGCCAACGAGGCTGCTGCCAAGGCCACCGCGGACGCCACCGCCGCCGCTCAGAAGATCGCCGAGTCGGCCACCGCCGCCGCCAACCAGGCCACCGCCGAGTTCACCAAGGCCCTCGACGACAGCGCCGCCCGCCTGAGCGAGTTCAACGACAAGGTCGTCGACGCCGCCAAGCAGAGCGGCAACCTGACCGTCGACACCTACGAGCGCACCGTGACGAGCCTGCTCGACCTGCAGGAGAAGCTCGCCTCCGCGAGCCCCATCGGCTGGGTCGAGGACCTCACCAAGGCGCAGGTCTCCTTCGCCCGTGAGCTGACCGCCACGGTCACCACCACCGCACGCGATCTCCTCAAGTGATCGATTGTGCGTCTTTTCCGTCGCGATCACGACGGAGGAGCCGTACCACGACGCCGGGCGCCGGTTCAATGAACCCCATGGACGCCCTGCAGACCGCCGCGATCGCCGCCGCCCCGTTCCGTCTCGGGGCGGCGGCGATCGCCGGTTGGAGCACCTACCTGGCCACCCTGGCCCGGCGCGGCGCGCATCCACTCGACGTCGCGACCGACATCGCCGACTGGTGGCGGGCGCTCACCGACCGCGAACCGCCGCACTGGGCGCATCCGTGGCCCGTCGCCCACACCTGGCCGCTCGCCCGGCTGCGTGACTGCAGCGACCCCGACGCCCGCGACCCGGAGGCCGTGCCGACCCTGCTGCTACCGCCGCAGTCCGGGTCGCACTCGTGCATCGTCGATCTCTCCCCTGACCGCAGTCAGGTCTCCGCGCTGCGCGCCGGCGGGCTGACACGGCTGTACTGCCTGGACTGGGCACCCGCCGGCCCGGCCACCGACAGCGCCGCCCTCGACGACCATCTCGCCGTCCTGGCCGAGGCTGTCGACCTGCTCGGCGGACGGGTCAACCTCATCGGCGGCAGCCAGGGCGGCTGGCTCGCGGCGATGCACACCGCACTGCACCCGCAGACCGTGCACAGCCTCACCGTCGCGGGGGCGCCGATCGACTTCCACGCCGACCGTCCCGCTGCCGTCGCCTTCGACCACCTGCCCCGCGCGGTTTCCGCGTCCGTGCTGAACCTGTGGTACGACACCGGCCGGCTGTTCGGGGTGCTGCCCACCGACCCGGTGAGCGAGGTCGAACGCAGCCTCGAACTGCTGGGTCTGCTCGACGACCCCGAGACCCTCGCACAGGCGATCGAGGAACGCCGGTGGTTCCTCTGGCGCCAGGAGATCCCTGCGGCGTTCCGGACGTGGATCCTCGAGCACCTGTTCATCGGCAACGACCTCGTCGCCGGTGCCGTCACCACCGCTGCCGGCCCGGTGGACCTGACCGCCGTCGAGTGCCCTGTGCGCATCGTCCTCGGTCGACACGACCTCGTGGTGCCGCCGGGACAGGTCCTCGCCCTCGCCGACCATGTGAGCACCCCCGCGGGTGACATCACGGTGCACGACGTCGATGCCGGCCACCTCGGGCTGTTCGTCGGCCGGCGCGCCCTCGCCGACCTGTGGCCACGGCTCGCTGCCGAGATCGCCGCGCACTCCCGATGAGGCTCTCCGCCATCACAGTCCGGGCGAGCGCGGCGGCATCGAGGGCTGCGGTGGCGACAGCACTGACCGTCGTCGTCGCAGCCTCCGCCGCGGTGGGGTCGGCGGCGCCCGCCTCCGCCGCGGCAGACGGGTTCCTGTGGGGCGTGTCGAGTTCCGGATTCCAGTCCGAAGGCTCACCGCCGGACAGCAACTGGACCCGGTACGCGGCGGCGGGCCGCACCCGCGAACCTGTCGGCACCTCGGTAGATTTTCGGCACCGCTACCGCGAGGACATCGCCGCGGCCGCGGACCTCGGGGTGGACGTGTTCCGGTTCTCGGTCGAATGGTCCCGCATCCAACCCACCCCGGCCGGCTGGGACGAGACCGAACTGCGCTACTACGACGACGTGGTCGCGGCAGTGCGCGGGCACGGCATGATCCCGATGATCACCCTGGACCACTGGGTGTATCCCGGGTGGATCGCCGACCGCGGCGGCTGGCGCGATCCCGCCACCATCGAGGCGTGGCTTGCCAACGCCGAGCGGGTCGTCGCCCGGTACGCCGGGCAGGGGGTGCTGTGGGTGACGATCAACGAACCGGCGATCTACGTCCAGAAGGAGCTCGCCTTCGGCGGGATCGACGCCGGCGACATCCCACGCATGTTCGACGCCCTGGTCGTCGCGCACCGCGCCATCTACCGCCGGATCCACACACTGGATCCGGGTGCGCGCGTGACGTCGAACACCGCGTACATCCCCGGCGTGCAGACCGGACTCGACACCCTGTTCGTCGACCGGGTCCGCGACACCCTCGACTTCCTCGGCCTGGACTACTACTACGGCGCCACCCCGGAAAATCCGAGCGCGCTCCACGCGCTCACCGACGACTTCGCCTCGATCGTTCCGCACCCCGAGGGGATGTACGAGGCGCTGATGCACTACACCCACCGCTACCCCGGGCTGCCGCTCTACGTGGTGGAGAACGGAATGCCCACCGCCGACGGGGCGCCCCGCGCCGACGGCTGGACCCGGGCCCGACACCTGCACGAGCACGTCGACCGGGTGCGCCGAGCCGCGGCCGACGGCGCCCCCGTCTTCGGATACAACTACTGGTCGCTCACCGACAACTACGAGTGGGGAAGCTACACACCACGTTTCGGCCTCTACACCGTGGACGTGCGCACGGATCCGACTCTGACGCGCCGTCCGACCGACGGAGTCGCCGCCTACCGGGCCGTCACCGGCGAACCGTGGCCGGTGCCGGTGCCGAGATGACCGGTCCGGCCCGATCGTAGAATCGCACGATGACCTGGCAGACGTGGGTGGCCCTGCTCGGCGCCTCCTGGGTGATCAGCCTCTCCCCCGGCGCCGGCGCGATCGCATCGATGTCGTCGGGACTCGCCCACGGGCTGCGGCGCGGCTGGTGGAACATCGTCGGGCTGCAACTCGGCCTGCTGCTGCAGATCGCGGTGGTCGCCGCCGGCGTCGGCGCGATCCTCGCCGGATCCGCTGCCGCCTTCACGGTGATCAAGTGGTTCGGCGTCGCCTACCTCGTCTATCTGGGGGTGCGCCAGTGGCGCACGCGGCCCACCGAGGTCGCACCCGATGCGGCGCCAGGCCTCGGCTCGGCGCCGGTCCTGGTGGCACGCGGCTTCCTGATCAACGCGAGCAACCCGAAGGCTGTGGTGTTCATGCTGGCCGTGCTGCCGCAGTTCCTCGATCCCGGGGCTCCGCTGCTGCAGCAGTACCTGATCATCGCGGCGACCATGGTGACCGTCGACATGATCGTCATGACCGGATACACGGGTCTGGCGGCACGGGTGCTGACGCTGCTGCGCTCGCCACACCAGCAGCGGCTCACCGGCCGGGTGTTCGCCGGGCTGTTCTTCACCGCCGCCGCGTTCCTCGCCACCGTGCGCCGCACGGCCGCCGCAGCCTAGCGTCAGTGCTGGCGCGGCGGCACTCCGAGCCGCTCGCACGCGGCGCGGTACAGGGCGACGACCGCGGTGCGGATCCCCGCCCGGTCGGCGACGGGTTCGAGCCACGGCACCCGCACCGTCGTCTCGGCGCCACCCACCTCGGCGACCCACTCGCCGAACTGGGTGTGCACGCCGGTCATGCGCGCGACGTCGGCTGTGGGTTCGGCGAAAGCACGGACCACCAGCAGGTTGTCGTCGGCGTGGTCGTCGTTCATGTGCCGGGTCACGGCCGCGACGACGGCGGGGTCGAAGGAAGTCACGCCGGCGAGCCTAGCCCGACCGATCGTCACCGGCGGCCGGCACCCCGAAGGTGCGTTCGAGGGCGGCGAGTTCGTCGTCGAGGGACCCGAGGAGGCGATCGAGCCGCGGGACGCTGCGGCTGCACGAGGTCAGACCGAAGGCGATCCGGTCGGCAGTGCTGGTGCAGGTGATGTTCAGGGCTTGCCCGTCGACCGGCACCGACAGCGGGTACAGGGCGTCGACGCGGGCACCGTTCCAGTACAGCGGCCCGGCCGGGCCGGGCACGTTGGAGACGATCACATTGAACGGCGGCCGCACCACGGCCCGGTTGCCGGTGAGCACCCCGACCGCGAGTGGAGCCATGCCCAGGGCGCTCACGGTCAGCAGCGCCGTCTGGGAGCGGCCCCGCAGGGACTGCTTGCCGTCGACCATCGCGTCCCTGACGGCGAGCAGGCGAGCCGCCGAGTCGTCGAGGTGGGTCGCCAACGGGCACATCAGGACGCCGACGTCGTTGCCGCCCTCGGTGGTCTTCTCGCGCCGCAGCGAGACCGGCACCATCGCGACGAGCGGCTCGTCGGGCAGGGCCTCGTGTTCGAGCAGATACGCGCGCAGTGCTCCCGCCGACATCGCGAGAACGACATCGTTGACGGTGGCGCCGGCCGCCTCGGCGACGCGCCGCAGCCGCGCCAGCGACCAGTCGTGTGCGGCGAAGCGACGGCCCCCGGCGATGGAGACGTTGAACATCGTGCGCGGCGCCGCGAGCGACACCGCGCCACCGCGGCCGCGCAGAGCCCGGTCCACGGTCCCCACCACGGCGGGCACCATCCCGACGGCCTCGTCGATCACGCCACGCACGGCGCGCACCGTCATGCTCGGCAGGTCGAGCGCGGTCCCGACCGCGGAGTGCACCGGATCGGGGGACGGAAAGTGCGCCCAGGGCGCCGGCATGTCGGTGCGGTCCGGGTCGGCGCTCAGGGCCCGATGCAGCAACCGCATGGCACCGACCCCGTCGGCGAGGGCGTGGTGGATCTTCGTGTAGATCGCGTACCGTCCGTCCTCGAGGCCCTCGATCAGGTGCATTTCCCACAGCGGCCGGCTGCGGTCGAGCAGGGTGCTGTGCAGCCGGGACACCAGCGCGCGCAGTTCGGTGTTCCCGCCGGGCTGCGGCAGGGCGTCGCGCCGGACGTGATACTCGAGATCGAAGTGCGGGTCGTCCTCCCACGCCCACATCCCGAAGGTGGTGAGCGAGCGGACGGCACGTCGGCGCCACAGGGGCGCCACGTCGTCACTGGCGAGGGCGGCGTCGAACAGGGTGCGCAGGGTGCGGGCGTCGCCGTCCGGGGGCGGCTGCAGCAGGATCAGTCCCCCGACATGCATGGGATGTTCACGCGACTCACCGAGCAGGAACATCGAATCGGTCGGTGCCATCGGCAGACGCATGCGAACTCTCTCCGCTCCCCCGCCGGGGAACTCGTTCGTGGTGGGCCCCCTGTGACCCGCCGGACGCGCGCCGCCGCCGTGAGTTGCCTCACGGCGGCGGATACGTAGCCAGTTGTACGCGATCGGCGCGGCCGGCGCCAAGCGCGGCCCGGCGTGGCGTCACATGTCGAGACCGAGGTCGAGGACGCTCACCGAGTGGGTCAACGCGCCGACGGCGAGGTAGTCGACGCCGGTGCGGGCGTAGTCCGCGGCCACGTCGAGGGTCAGGCCCCCGGAGGACTCGAGTCGGGTCCGGGGCGCGTGGGTGTTGCGCCGCTGCACCGCGATCTGCGTCTGCCACAACGGGAAGTTGTCGAGCAGGATCAGCTCGACGTTCTCGGCGAGCACCTCGTCGAACTGCTCGAGGCTGTCGACCTCCACCTCGCACTCGAGGTCGGGGGCCTGGGCCCGCACGGCTCGCAGCGCCGCGACGACCGAACCGGCGGCGACGACGTGGTTGTCCTTGATCAGTGCGGCATCGCCGAGACCCATCCGATGGTTGACCCCACCGCCGACCCGCACCGCATACTTCTGCAGCGCGCGCAGACCGGGCAGGGTCTTGCGGCTGTCGCGGATCTTCGCGTCGGTGCCGGCGACGGCGTCCACCCACCGGGCGGTGGCGGTGGCGATGCCGGACAGGTGACACATCAGGTTCAGCATGGTGCGCTCGGCGGTGAGCAGGCCCCGGGTGGGTGCCTGCACCGTCAGGACCGTCTCCCCCGCCTCGGCGCGATGCCCGTCGACGGCACGGTCGAGCACCTCGTAGTTGCCGGCGCCGAGGACCTCGTCGAGCACCAGCAGACCGATGTCGATCCCGGCCACGGTGCCGGGGCTGCGCGGCACCACCGAGGCCGTGGCCACGGCGTCGGCGGGCACCGTGGCGTCGGAGGTCACATCCGGGCCGTAGCGCAGGTCCTCGTCGAGGGCGACGCGCACCAGCGCGAGCGTCTCGTCCCGATCGAGTCCGGCGGGCAGCTCGGTACTGGCCATTCAGTGCGCTCCTGTGAGTTGTGGTGTGCGCAGCGTGAGCTCGCCGTCGCCGTCGAGCCGCGTTTCGAGGCTGCGACGCTGCGCGGGGTCGGTGTCGGGATGGTCCGAACGGGTGTGACAACCGCGGCTCTCGGTGCGGGTACCGGCCGCGAGGGTCAGGGCCCGCGCCGCGACGGTGAGCGCGGCGTCCTCGAGTGCCGGCGCGTCGGCGCACCGGCCGGTCGGGGCGGCAGCGAGGTTCGCCCCGGCGGCGGCGAGTCCGGCCGCGTCGCGGACGACGGAGGCGTGCCGGGTCATGATCTGCTGCAACGCCGTCCGAGGTGCGCGGGCCCGCGGAGGCAGGTCGGCGTGGGCGGTTTCGACGCGCAGCCCACCGCGCTCGTCAGCCGCTGCCAGTCCGGCGCGTTCGCCGACGACGAGGCCCTCGAGCAGGCTGTTGGAGGCGAGCCGGTTGCCGCCGTGCAGGCCGGTACGGGCGACCTCGCCCGCCGCGTACAGCCCGGGCACGCCGGTGCGGCCGTACACGTCGGTGACGACCCCACCGCACGAGTAGTGCGCGGCCGGGGCGACGGGGATCAGGTCCCGAGCCGGGTCCAGGCCCACCTCCGCCAGGGAGGCCGTGACGGTCGGGAAACGCCGCGCGAATCCCTCCAGGTGCCGCGCATCGAGCAGGACGTGGTCGTCGCCGAGTTCGGCGAGCCGGGTGGCGATGGCACGGGAGACGACGTCGCGCGGTGCGAGGTCGCCGAGAGGATGTACTCCGGCGGTGACCGAACGGCCGGTGCTGTCCACGAGGCGCGCGCCTTCGCCGCGCACAGCTTCGCTGACGAGGGGGCGGCGGCCGACCGATCCGGCCGCGAACAGCACGGTCGGGTGGAACTGCACGAACTCGAGGTCGGCGACGGCGGCGCCGGCGTCCAGCGCCAGCGCGATCCCGTCGGCGGTGGCCCCGGCCGGGTTGGTGCTGCACGCGTACAGCTGCCCGAGGCCGCCGGTGGCCAGCAGCACGGCCGGGGTGTGGACCACACCGAGGCCCCGGTCGTCGAGAACGAGCAGGCCGGTGACACCACCGGCGTCGGTGAGGACGCGGGCGGCGGCGGCACCGAAGAGTACCGGCAGGCCGGCGGCGCCGAGGGCGCGCTGGATCTCGGCGCCGGTGGCGTCGCCGCCGGCGTGGATGATGCGCCGGGTGCTGTGTCCGCCCTCGCGGGTGCGGGCGATGCCGCCGTCGCGGCCGCGGTCGAACACGGCGCCGAGGTCGGTGAGCGCGGCGACGGCATCCTGTCCGCCGGAGACGACGGACCGCACGGCCGCCTCGTCGCACAGACCGGCACCGGCGGCGCACGTGTCGGCGACGTGGGCGTCCACGGAATCCGCCGGGCCCGGGGCGACGACGGCGATGCCGCCCTGCGCGTACTGGGTGGCGGTGTCGGTGGGGCCGCCCTTGCTGACGGTCAGCACCCGCAGTCCCCGCCGGGACGCGGCGCGGGCGGCGGTGAGGCCGGCCACGCCGCCCCCGACCACCACGAGGTCGGCGCGGGCTTCCCAGCGGATCGTGTCCTGCCGCTCCGCCCGGGCCGCGCCGACGCCGGCGGGCATGGTCACTCCCCGCCGCCGGGATTGCCGATGGCGATCATCCGCTGCACCGACTGCCGGGCCCGCTCGGCCACAGCCGCATCGACGTGGACCTCGTCCTTGCCCTCCTGCAGGCAGCGCAGCAGCGCGGCCGGGGTGATCATCTTCATGTAGGGGCAGGACGCGCGGTCGTTGACGGCCTGGAAGTCGACGCCGGGGGCGGCCTTGCGCAGCTGGTGCAGCATGCCCACCTCGGTGGCGACGAGAACCTGCCGGGCACCGGTGGCGCGGGCCGCGTCGAGCATGCCGCCGGTGGACAGGATCTTGACCTTGTCGTCGGCGACGAAGCCCTCGCCCGCGAGGTACAACGCGGAGGTCGCGCAGCCGCACTCGGGGTGGACGAACAGCTCGGCGTCGGGGTGCGCCTTGGACTTGGCGGCGAGTTCGTCGCCGTTGATCCCGGCGTGCACGTGGCACTCGCCCGCCCAGATGTGCATGTTCTGCCGGCCGGTCACGCGCTTGACGTGGGCGCCGAGGAACTGGTCGGGCAGGAACAGCACCTCGCGGTCGGGGTCGATGGAGGCGACGACGTCGACCGCGTTCGAGGAGGTGCAGCAGATGTCGGTCAGACCCTTGACCTCGGCGGTGGTGTTGACGTACGACACGACGACCGCGTCGGGATGATCGGCCTTCCACTCGCGCAACTGCTCGGCGGTGATCGAGTCCGCGAGCGAGCAGCCGGCCCGCTCGTCGGGGATGAGGACCGTCTTGGTGGGACTGAGGATCTTCGCGGTCTCGGCCATGAAGTGCACGCCGCAGAAGACGATGGTGTCCTCCTCGGCCTCGGCGGCGATACGCGAGAGGGCCAGGGAGTCGCCGACGTGGTCGGCGACGTCCTGGATGGCGGGCAGCTGGTAGTTGTGCGCCAGCAGCGTGGCGTTGCGCTCGCGCGCCAGTCGCCGGACCTCCGCGGCCCATTCCGGGGTCGCCTCGACACCGGTGTAACCGCCGGGTCCGTCCTGGATCGGGGTCTGCGCGCCCGCCCACGTCGTAGTGGTCATGGCCTGCTCCTTCGCCGTGCACCGGGCGGGCTGTGCCCGGATTTCCGTTTTCGGGGGTTTTCGACTTAGGATCGAAAACATGACACATGGTAGCACCCTTCACGAAGTGCTCATCGTCGTGTTCCAGGTCCGCCGCTTCCCGGACACCCACGGGGGCACGAAGACCGAGCTCGGAGTGCTGCTGTGGCAGCGCGCTCTCGACCCGCAGGCGGGCACCTGGTCGCTGCCCGGCGGCCGCCTCCACGACGACGAGGACCTCACCACCTCCGCGCGTCGCCAGCTGGCCGAGAAGGTCGACGTGCGCGAGGTCGCGCACCTCGAGCAGTTGTCGGTGTTCTCCGATCCGCACCGCGTGCCGGGACCGCGCACGATTGCCTCGACCTACCTCGGACTGGTGCCTATCTCCTCCGATCCCCGGCTGCCCGAGGACACCGCCTGGCATCCCGTCTCGGACCTGCCGGCGATGTCCTTCGACCACGGAATCATGGTCGAGAACGCGCGCACCCGACTGGCCGCCAAGCTCTCGTACACCAATATCGCGTTCGGGCTGGCCCCGGCCGAGTTCGCCATGTCCACGCTGCGCGAGATCTATTGTGCGGCACTCGGGTACCAGGTGGATGCCACGAACCTGCAGCGCGTACTCAAACGCCGCGACGTCCTGACCCCCACCGGCACCACCGCGCCGTCCGGCCGGGCCGGCGGCCGCCCTCCGGCGCTGTTCCGTTTCACCGAGTCGCGCCTGCGCGTCACCGACGAGTTCGCTGCCCTGCGCCCGCCGGGTTGACCGGTGCCGACGGCCCGGGCACACCCGGTGCCTGTTCGGCTCTCAGTGTCGGTCCGGGTCCGACTCGTTCACGGGGAGCACGGTGCCGAGGTCCTCGCGCCCGGCACCGACGACACGTCCGGGTCGTGGACGAGCGCGCAGGGCAAGCCCGCGTGGCACCTGGCCGCGGACCTGGTCGAGCAGTACGCGCCGCTGCTGTTCGAGCACGCGCTCGCTGCTGCTCGCCTTGGGCCGCTGTTCACCTGGCCCGACCAGTGGGCCGGCGCGACCGGATCGGAACCGAACGAACCACCCCCCCGACGAGCTCCTCGCAGCGGTGGCCGCGCTCCCGGCGCACGAGGCGGACGCAGCGCGGGCGTCGATCCCCGACGACATCCGGCGTCGCACTTCTGCCGCCGCCCACCACGACCGACGGCGCGACCCCGGACCGGACTATTCACCACGACCCCCTTGCCGACATGCTCTGTCGAGCACACGGTCGGCACGCTCCGGCGTTCCCCTGATCTGTCAGACCCCGGACCTGGCGCCTCAGGCGAGGTCCGACTCGGCATCGAAGCGTGCGCGGGCGGCGTCGATTTCGGGTAGGTGTGTGTCGGCCCACGCGAGGAGGACGTCGACCGGTGGGCGGAGCGTCTTGCCGAGCGGGGTCATCCGGTATTCGACCGCGACCGGACGGGAGCTGAGGAGCGTGCGCTCGACGATACCGTTGCGTTCGAGACGACGCAGGGTCGCGGTCAGCGACTTCTGCGTCACCGCGGGGATCGCGCGCCGCAGCTCGTTGAACCGGCTCGGGCGCTCGCACAGCTCGTTGCACACCGCCAACGACCACTTGTCGAGGATCTGATCGAGTAGCTCGCGATGCGGTGCAGTGACGGTGAATGCACCGACGTCGTCGGAGGCGGTATCGCGCATGACACCTAGTCTCGTTGAAGTGACCGCCAGAAACCAAGTATCACTGGGGTACCTGTTCGGATCGATGATCGAGGAGCACCTATGACCGTCCGATACCTGACCCCCGAAGGCATGACGCAGCCCACCCCGTACCACCACGTCGCCGTCGGCACGGGCACCCGCCACGTCCACGTCGCCGGCCAGATCGCCCGGCTCGCGGACGGAACCCCCGTCTCACCCGGCGATCTGGCGGGACAGGTCGCCCAGGCCTTACGGAACACAGCAACCGGACTGGCCGGTGCCGGGGCGGGGTTCGGCGACGTCCTGCGGCTGACCTTCTACGTCACGAACTGGGCGCCGGAGAAGATCACCGACTTCATGGCCGGCATCGAGCAGGTCGCCGAGGAGATCGGATTTCCCGTGCCGATGCCGCCGGCCTCCCTCCTCGGCGTGGACTACTTGTTCGAGCCGGATGTACTCGTCGAAGTCGAAGCGACCGCCGTCCTCGACTGAGTCCGCCTCAGCGACGTTCGGTCAGGCTCGAGTCGAGCATCCCGTGCCGTGAGCACCGGGCCCACCAGCCGTCGGGGGCGATCTGCACGATCATCCGTCGTCCGCACTGCTCGCAGAAACGGGGCGGCTCGAGACCGAGCCGGGCTGCGGCCGGGACCGGGGCGCCCTCGTCGACGGGCCGGCCGGTGAACGGATTGAACACGCCGGCCTCCTAGAAGGTCTCGCCGAGCGCCTTGATCGGCATCTTCAGCTCGCCGAGCAGG
Source organism: Rhodococcus sp. NS-SX18 (assembly GCF_057367935.1). NCBI lineage: Bacteria > Bacillati > Actinomycetota > Actinomycetes > Mycobacteriales > Nocardiaceae > Rhodococcus > Rhodococcus sp. NS-SX18. The sequence goes on from NZ_CM170633.1 coordinate 3,025,388, forward strand.
TCGAGGTCGGACTCGGCGGGCCGGCCGAGGGTGGTGAGGTAGTTGCCGACGATGACGGCATTGATGCCGCCGAGGATGCCCTGCTTGGCGCCGAGATCGCCGAGGGTGATCTCGCGGCCGCCGGCGAAGCGCAGGATGGTGCGCGGCAGCGCGAGCCGGAACGCGGCAACGGCCTTGAGCGCCTCTGCCGCCGGCAGGACCTCGAGGTCCCCGAACGGGGTGCCCGGGCGCGGGTTGAGGAAGTTCAGCGGCACCTCGTCGGGCTCGAGGGCGGCGAGGTCGGCGGCGAATTCGGCACGCTGCTCGAGCGTCTCCCCCATGCCGAGGATTCCGCCGCAGCACACCTCCATGCCGGCCTCACGGACCATCCGCAGCGTCTCCCACCGCTCCTCCCAGGTGTGGGTGGTGACGACCTGGGGGAAGAAGGAGCGGGCGGTTTCGAGGTTGTGGTTGTAGCGGTGCACTCCCATCGCGGCGAGCTGGTCGACCTGCTCCCGGGTGAGCATGCCGAGCGAACAGGCCACCTGGATGTCGACCTCGTTGCGGATCGCTTCGACACCGGCGGCGACCTGGGCCATCAGGCGTGCGTCGGGCCCTCGGACGGCGGCGACGATGCAGAACTCGGTGGCACCGGTCTTGGCCGTCTGCTTGGCGGCCTCGACGAGGCTGGGGATGTCGAGCCATGCCGAGCGGACCGGGGAGGCGAACAGTCCCGACTGGGAGCAGAAGTGGCAGTCCTCGGGGCAGCCGCCGGTCTTGAGGCTGATGATGCCCTCGACCTCGACCTCAGGGCCGCACCAGGCCATCCGGACCTCGTGGGCCAGGCCGAGCAGCTCCTCGAGCCGGTCGTCGGGCAGCCGCAGCACCTCGAGCACCTGCTCGCGATCGAGTCCCTCGCCGCGCCCCAGCACCTGTTCGCGGGCGAGGGCGAGGATGTCGGCACGGGCGGGGGCCTGGGTCACGGGAGTCTCCTGGAGGATGTGGGTCACGGCAAACTTGAACACCGTTCACTTGAACGATGTTCAGGCTAGGGTGGCGGTGGTCTACTGTCAACGCGACGGATGCTCGGGAACCAGACGGGAGCGAACGGTGCAGTTGCGACGCGGCGACGTCCTCGACGGCGCGATGGCGATCCTCGACGAGTACGGTCTCGGCGATCTGACGATGCGCAAGCTCGCCACCTCGCTCGGCGTCCAACCCGGCGCCCTGTACTGGCACTTCCCGAACAAGCAGACCCTGCTCGGGGCGATGGCCGATCGCATCCTCGACGGCGTCGCGGCCCCGCCCACCGCACCCACCTGGGACGGCGCCCTCTCCGAACTCGCGCATCGGTTCCGCGCCGCACTGCTCGCGCACCGGGACGGCGCGGAACTCGTCGCCGCGACCTACGCATCGCGCCTGACCACCGCGCGGGTGCGCGAGGCGTTCGTCGCCGCGGGTCTACGCGCCCGGCTGTCCCGGGCACACGCCGAACTCGCCGGCTATGCACTGCTGCACTACGTCCTCGGCCACACCGTCGACGAGCAGTCCCGCCTGCAACTCGCCGAACTCGGGGCACTGACCCGTAAGCCCGTCTCCCCCGACGTCTCCACCGAGACCGCAGCCGGTTCGGACGACGACCTGCACGACGGGGATCCGGCCGTGCGCTTCGATTTCGGCTTGACCCTGTTCATCGACGGCATCCGCACCCGCTTGCACACGGGCGGCGCCACGTCGCCCGGACCGAATGTCACACCGGTGCAGTCCAACTGAACGAATGTGACATTCGGGCGGGCCGCTCAGCGCCGGAACAGCTTGTTTCCGAGCCAGACGATCGGGTCGTAGCGACGGTCTACGACGCGTTCCTTCATCGGGATCAGCGCGTTGTCCGTGATGTGGATGTTCTCCGGGCACACCTCGGTGCAGCACTTGGTGATGTTGCACAACCCCAGTCCGTGTTCTTCCTGGGCGGAGGTGCGCCGATCGGCCACGTCGAGCGGATGCATCTCGAGTTCGGCGATCCGCATCAGGTACCGGGGCCCGGCGAACGCCTCCTTGTTCTCCTCGTGGTCGCGCACCACGTGGCAGACGTTCTGGCACAGGAAGCACTCGATGCACTTGCGGAACTCCTGCGACCGCTGCACGTCGATCTGCTGCATCCGGTACTCCCCGGGCGCCAGTTCGGGCGGGGGCGCGAACGCCGGGATCTCCCGGGCCTTGGCGTAGTTGAAGGACACGTCGGTGACCAGGTCCCGGATCACCGGGAAGGTGCGCAGCGGAGTCACGGTCACCACCTCGTCCTCGGCGAAGACCGACATCCGGGTCATGCACAGCAGCCGTGGACGGCCGTTGACCTCCGCCGAGCAGGACCCGCACTTGCCCGCCTTGCAGTTCCATCGCACCGCCAGGTCGGGGGCCTGGGTGGCCTGCAACCGGTGGACGATGTCGAGAACGACCTCCCCCTCGTTCACCTCGACGGCGTAGTCGCGCAGTTCGCCGCCCCCGTCGTCGCCGCGCCAGATCCTGAATGCCGCTCGGTAGCCCATGGCTACGGCCTCCGTCCCGGATGTTCCGCGAGTTCGTCGTCGGTGTAGTACTTGGCGAGTTCCTCCACATCGAAGAGTGCCAACAGGTCCGGACGCATGGGCACCTGACGTTCGGGCGCGACGGTGACATCCGGGATCGATCCGCCGCCGTCGCCCGTGCGGCACACCAGCAGCGTCCGGCGCCAGTTCGGGTCCATCGACGGGTGGTCGTCGCGGGTGTGCCCGCCCCGGCTCTCGGTGCGCAGCAACGCCGCCCGGGCCACGCACTCGCTCACCAGCAGCATGTTGCGCAGATCCAGGGCGAGGTGCCAGCCGGGATTGAACTGCCGGTGACCCTCCACGGCGACGTTGCGGATCCGTGCCCGCAACGCAGCGAGATCGTCGAGGGCGCGGGCAATCTCGTCGGCGCGCCGGATGATACCCACCAGGTCCTGCATGCACTGCTGCAACCCGGTGTGCAGGGTGTACGGGTTCTCCGCCGTGGCGGGCTCGGCGGGATCGAAGGGGGCCAGCGCCGTGCGCGCCGCCGCGACGACGTCCGCCTCCGCGATGCGTGGACGGTGTCCGAGGCCCTGCACGTAGTCGGCGGCGCCGAGACCGGCGCGCCGACCGAACACCAGCAGATCCGACAGGGAGTTGCCGCCGAGCCGGTTCGATCCGTGCATCCCGCCCGAGCACTCGCCGGCGGCGAACAGGCCGGGCACGGACGCGGCCCCGGTCTCGGGATCGACCTCGATCCCGCCCATCACGTAGTGGCAGGTGGGACCGACCTCCATCGCCTCGGCGGTGATGTCGACGTCGGCGAGTTCCTTGAACTGGTGGTGCATCGACGGCAGTCGCCGGACGATCTCCTCGGCGGGCATGCGCGAGGCGATGTCGAGGAACACCCCGCCGTGCGGGGTGCCACGACCGGCCTTGACCTCGGAGTTGATGGCGCGGGCCACCTCGTCGCGCGGCAACAGGTCCGGGGTGCGGCGATTGTTCTCCTGGTCGGTGTACCAGCGGTCGGCCTCTTCCTCCGTCTCGGCGTACTGGCCTTTGAACACCGGCGGAATGTAGGAGAACATGAACCGTTCGTCCTCGGAGTTCTTCAGCACCCCACCGTCACCGCGCACCCCCTCGGTGACGAGGATGCCCTTGACGCTCGGCGGCCACACCATCCCGGTGGGGTGGAACTGGACGAACTCCATGTTGATCAGGGCGGCCCCGGCCCGCAGCGCAAGCGCATGACCGTCGCCGGTGTACTCCCACGAATTCGACGTGACCTTCCAGGACTTGCCGATCCCGCCGGTGGCGAGGACGACGGCGGGGGCCTCGAACAGCACGAACCGGCCGGACTCGCGCCAGTACCCGAACGCACCGGCGATGCGGCCCTCACCGTCCTTCAGCAGTTCGGTGACGGTGCACTCGGCGAACACCCGCACACGGGCGTCGTAGTCGCCGGTGGCGGCGTAGTCCTCCTGCTGGAGCGACACGATCTTCTGCTGCATCGTGCGGATCAGCTCGAGCCCGGTACGGTCGCCGACGTGCGCGAGCCGGGGGTAGGTGTGACCACCGAAGTTGCGCTGGCTGATCCGACCGTCAGGGGTGCGGTCGAACAACGCACCGTAGGTCTCGAGTTCCCACACCCGGTCGGGGGCCTCGCGCGCATGCAGCTCGGCCATGCGCCAGTTGTTGAGGAACTTCCCTCCGCGCATGGTGTCCTGGAAGTGCACCTGCCACGAGTCGTGCGGGTTGGCGTTGCCCATCGCGGCGGCGCAGCCGCCTTCCGCCATGACGGTGTGGGCCTTGCCGAACAGCGACTTGCACACGACCGCAACCCGCAGTCCGCGCTGACGCGCCTCGATGACGGCACGCAACCCCGCCCCGCCCGCGCCGATCACCACTACGTCGTAGCTGTGCCGTTCGACGTCCGCCATCCAGTCCTCCTCTGCTGCCGAACCGCCCGCGGCAGGCGCCCGGGCCGGCGTCGTAGCTCAGCCGACGAACCGCAGGTCCGAAATGGTGCCGCTCGCCACGAGCATGATGTAGAAATCCGTGATCATCAGGGTGCCCAGCGTGGTCCACGCCAGCTGCATGTGCCGGGTGTTGAGTCTGGAGACGAACGTCCAGACCCGGTAGCGCAGCGGGTGTTTCGAGAAATGCTTGAGCCGGCCGCCGGTGACGTGCCGACACGAGTGGCACGAGACGGTGTATGCCCACAGCAGCACGACGTTCACCACCAGGATGACGTTGCCGAGCCCGAACCCGAAGCCGCCCCCGGCGCCGTGGAACGCGAGGATCGCGTCGTAGGTGTTGATCGCCGAGATGACGAGCGCGGCATAGAAGAAGTAGCGGTGCGAGTTCTGGATCAGCAGCGGCAACCGCGTCTCCCCCGTGTACCGGGCATGCGGCTCGGCGACGGCGCAGGCCGGCGGCGCCAGCCAGATCGAGCGGTAGTAGGCCTTGCGGTAGTAGTAGCACGTCAGCCGGAACCCGAGCAGGAACGGCAGCGACAGGAACGCCAGCGGGATCCACATGGGCAGCTCACCCACCCATGTGCCGAAGTGCCGGGCGCCGGGCACGCACGACGCGCTGACGCAGGGTGAGTAGAACGGCGTGAGGTAGTGGTACTCCTCGACCCAGTACGCGGTGCGGACGAACGACCGGATCGTCGCGTACACGACGAAGACGGCCAGTCCCAGCGTGGTGAGCAGCGGCGGTTGCCACCACCGGTCGGTACGTAGCGTGCGCGCCGCGATCCGAGCCCGCGTCGCGGAGCGCACACCGGTGCCTGCCGCCGGCACGCTCACCGCGAGCCGTGCAGGCCGCCGAGCCCCTCGTCGTCGCAGTCGACGCCGCGGAAGATCTCGTCGTACGGGGTGTCGGGGATCGGGATCCGCTCGCCGACCGGCCGGGACGCCTCACGCGGTGGGGAGGCCGCCAGGTCCTGCGCGTCGATGTCGAGCCGGTCCACGTCGTTGACCAGACGACGCACGGCGGCGGCGTCGCCGTACCTCGACCGGAGCGAGGTCAGACAGTGCCGCAGGTGACCGATGGTGCGGTGCAGTTCCTGCATTTCGGTGGTGGACATTCGTACCTCCGAGAGGTCGTCGGCACGTCGACACCTGCCGACTCGATGTGACAGCTATCACAGTACGACATTCGTGCGGCCTCGCATGCGAATCCGGCCATCGACGCGCACGCGTCGTGACCGCACGGGGCGCCGAGCCGGATCCGGACAGAACGTGCCAGAAAATGTGAAATATCCGTTACAGGTTTCGAAAACCCGCGCTCCGGGAAGACTTGGATGCCACTGTGAAAGCAGCACGCGCTGAAGAGAGTTAGGACAGAGAAACGTCATGCAGACCACCTTGTTCGCCTCCGCCGCCTCCCGCCGTGCAACGGCCACTGCCGGCTCGGCCATGAGCACCGAGGAGATCAAGCGCCACATCGAGGCGATGTTCGCCGAACCGCGCACCGACGAGCAGTCGGCCGGAACCGGACGCGCATGAGGTCGACGACGTCGATACGGAAAGCAGGGGATCAGATGACTTCAGGATCGATCGAGGGGGGATCGGCCGGCGAACTGCTGATCGTCGGCGACTGCTCCCGGGTGCTCGACGGCGCCCGCGGGGCCGAGCTGCGGAGCTGGGCACGGGAGCACGGATTCGGACTCACCGATGCCTTCGCCGGAGGCCGAGTGGTGTGCGCGATCGTCGCCGAGGAAGTGCTCGACGGCGCGTGCTCCGCTGCCGAGGCGATGACGATGCAGGCCGTGCGCGCCGCAGGCGTTCCGTGCGTCTGCGTGCACGACGCTCCCGAACGGATACTCGACGCACTCGCCGGTAGCGGCGTGCCGGCCGATGTGGTGGCCTCTCCGGCGCGAGACGTGACGGCTCCCCTCGGGACCGTGTGCACCTCGGTGTTCGCCGCGAGCGGCGACGCCGGCAGCCGTCGGCACCCGCAACCCGCCTGAGGTTTCTTCCCGGAACGGATTCCGGCCCCGACGCGCGAAACGTCGGGGCCGGAATCCGTTCGTGGTCACGATGGCGCCCACCCGACTCGCGTCGGCCGGTGACCGTCGAACTCCCCTAGGGCAGCTGCCAGCGCATCGCCACCTGCGTGCCGTCGGGGTTGACGGCCAGGTCGGTATCCGCGGCCAGATTCCGGATCAGCGCCAGGCCGTGCCCCCGGGAGTTACCGGCCGCCGGGGTGTCCGACTCCCGCCAGTGCCCGTGGTCGGTGACGACGATCTCCACACACCGGTCCTGCGGCGAGTAGTTCGCCTCCAGGTCGACCGTGCCGTCACCGTCGGTCGCGACGTACGCGTGCTCCACGGCGTTCGCGAGCGCCTCGTAACTGGCCAGCAGCACGTCCTGGCCGCCGACCTCGGCGAGCCGCAAGCCGCTGAGCCAGCGGTCGAGCGCCTGCCGCAGCATCGTCACCTGTGAGGCCTCGGCACGGACCCCGCGAAAGTACAGTCCGGTCGCCAGAAAGGCCGGTGCTACGCCCCGCGTCTGCATCCTCGTTCCCTCGTCGTCGCCAGGTCCCCGACAGGATCACGCCCCGGACACGTCCGTCCGGTCGAGCCTGCGCGGCCCGATCGGCTCATGCCTCCGTGCCGGCTTTGTCGGCCTGCAGAGCGGCCAGCGCCTCGTCGAGGCGGCTGTGGATCGGGAACACCTCGTCCAGCCCGAGCAGCGACAGCGGCCGGGCGGTGGCCGAACCCTGCGCGACGACGGCGTAGGGAGTCGTGCCGGCGGTCTTCTTCGACAGGTCGACCAGTACGGCGATGCCCACCGAGGCGAGGAAGTTGACAGCACCGAGGTCCACGATCAGGCCCCGGCACTTGTCGTTGCCCAGGGTGGCGACGGCTTCCTCCTCGAGCTGCGGGGCGCTGACCAGATCCACGTCACCGGCCACCGACAGCACCGCGATGTCGCCGCTCCACGCTTGGGAAACGGCCATGATCGGCTGTTCGGAAGTCGCTTCGTTCATCTGTCCATCATGCAAGACACTGTCCTCCTGTGCGATAGCGGGTCCGATCCCGAGGGTCGGAGTCGAGGGGGTATACCTACGGCGAGCAGGACGATGTCGTCCTGGGCGCCGGGCGGGAACCGGTTTCGAAAGTCCGGCGACGAGCCGGGCGGGGGTGGAGTCCGGCGCGCTCGTCACAGGGAATCCGACGTCGCTCTCTTCCCCGAATCTCTCCCGTTCGTCGGGGCCGGCCCGGGTGAGCCCGTCGGCGGGGAGCAACAGGGCCTCCCCCGGCTCCGGGCCGATCGGGCGCGACGGTGCCGAGCCGTCGACCGTCCGTGGTGGTGACGGGTGTAAAGGGGTCGGCATCGACGATCGACACCGTTGCCCCCGGCGTCCCGGACCGGGACGGGGTGTTCCGGCCGAGCGGGCCGTCGAGAATGTGGTCGGGCGAGACTGCCCGCTCGTGGGCCGTCCCGCACTGCTGGTGATCGAGCACCCTCATCGCTTGCGCTGTCTCCTACACCGACTTCCGGTCTGCCTCGGTCGGTGATACGCAGCGGTCGACACCGGACGCGGCGAGCACTGCGTAGCACTGACGCAGGGACGCGTCGTCGGGACGCGTCCTCACAGGCACTACGGCTGGTGTCTCAACCGCACCGGACACCCTACCCGAACTCGTCGGCTTCGCACATTCGTTCACCTACGGCACGCGTGGCGGTACGCAAGGCCGGCCGCTGCGGGGAGGGGGTCAGGTCCGAACCGGCATCCCGAGCCGGTCGGCAGGCAGCCAGCGGGTGGCCTGCTCGGCGAAGGACACGGCGTCGAGGGCGCCACTGCCCGCCGGAATGCGCCCGAGGAGGGGCACCCCGGTGACCTCGGGTAGATCCTGCAGATTGCACTGCTCGGCAAGACCGGGCTGCTCCGGCCACGCGCCGATCACCACGCCTGCGCACTCGACCCCTCCGGCCTTCAACGCGGCGACGGTCAGCGCGCTGTGGTTCAGGGTCCCCAGGGCGGGCGCCGCCACCACCACGGCCGGGGCGCTCACCGCGGCGGCGACATCGAGGAGGGTGAATCCGTCCCTGCCCAGCCGGACGAGCAGCCCCCCGGCGCCCTCGACGAGAACGAGGTCGTACTCGTCGGCGAGCGCGCGCACGGCGGCGACGACGACGGGCAGGTGCAGCAGCGGCCGTCCGCTGCGCCGCGCCGCGGTGTCCGGCGCCAGGGGCTCCGGGTAGCGGGCCAGCTCCACGGTGTGCACGCGGCCCCCGGTGAGCCGGGTGATCTCGGCGAGGTCGCCGGGAGCGTCGTCGGCCACTCCGGTCTGCGCCGGCTTGCACACGGCGACCCGAAGCCCCGCCGCCGCGGCCACCGCGGCGTAGGCCGCCGTGACGACGGTCTTGCCCACGTCGGTGGACGTGCCGGTCACACAGAGGACGGTCATGCTCGTGCTCCGGACAGCACATCGGTGAGGACGTCGTCGATGTGGGCGAGTTCGTCGGCGTCCAGGTTCGCACGGGCGGTCAGCCGCAGCCGCGACGTGCCCTCGGGAACGGACGGCGGCCGGAAGCATCCGACGTGGACTCCCCGGCTGCGGCACGCCTGCGCGGCATCGAACGCGACCTGTGGGTCCCCGAGCACCACCGACACGACCGCCGACGTGGGGGTGGCGACCCCGGTGATCCTGGCCAGGTCGGCGGCCCGCTCGAGCACGGCTCGGGCCCGGTGCGGCTCGTCACGCAACACGCGCAGTGCACCGCGGGCGGCGCCGACGGCGGCGGGCGCGAGACCGGTGTCGAAGATGAAGGTGCGGGCGGCGTCGATCAGGTGGGCCCGCACGCGAGCATCGGCGAGCACCACGCCTCCCTGTGACGCGAGGGACTTCGAGAGCGTCGCAGTGACCACGACGTCCGGTTCACCGGCGAGCCCCGCCTCGTGGACGAGTCCGCGGCCGCCCTCGCCCCGGACTCCCACCCCGTGGGCCTCGTCGACGAGCAGCAGCGCGTCGTGCGCCCGGCACGCCGCATGCAGTTGCGGCAGTGGCGCGAGGTCCCCGTCGGCGCTGAAGACGGAGTCGGTGAGCACGAGGGCACGCCGCTCGGTGCGGGTCGCGAGTGCCGTCCGCACGAAGTCGACGTCGGCGTGCGGGGCGATCTGCACCCGTGCGCGTGCGAGGCGGCACGCGTCGACCAGGGACGCGTGGCAGCCCGCGTCGGAGACGATCAGGGTGTCGCGGTCGGCAAGGGCGGTGACGGCGCCGAGGTTGGCGGCGTACCCGCTGGCGAACACGAGACCGGACTCGGCGCCGGTGAACTCGGCGAGTTCACGCTCGAGCAGTTCGTGCTCGCTGGTGGTGCCGGTGACGAGGCGGGACCCGGTGGCGCCACCGCCCCAGCGGCGCAGCGCGGCGGTCGCGGCGGCGAGGACCTCGGGGTGCCGGACGAGGCCGAGGTAGTCGTTGGAGGCGAGGTCGACGATGTCCGGCGCCGGGGTGCGCGGATGCAGGGTGCGGCGCAGGCCCGCCGCGCGCCGGGCATCGGCGACGTCGTCGAGCCATTCCAGGCTGGCGAAGACGGTCATGCCCGCAGACCATACCTGAACACTGTTCAAGTCGGAATGCGGGCGCGTTACCGGCTCGCCCGGCACCCCGCCGCCGGGTCAGGTCCGGGCGGCGGCGCACATCCCCGCGGTGATCGTCCGCACGTCGTCGTCCGTGCAGATGTACGGCGGCATCGCGTAGATCAGGTTGCGGAACGGGCGCAGCCACACGCCGGCCGCGACGGCGGCCGCCGTCGCGGCGCCCATGTCCACCGGCCGGTCCAGTTCGAGCACGCCGATACCACCGAGCACCCGCGCGTCCACCACGCCCGGCAGCTCCCGCGCCGGCGCCAGACCCGCTTCGAGGCCCTCGCCGAGCGCGGCCACCTCGCCGCGCCAATCGCGCGAGAGCAACAGCTCCACGGCGGCGACGGCCACCGCGCACGCGAGCGGATTGCCCATGAACGTCGGGCCGTGCATGATGCCGCCGCCCTCGCCCGCGCTGACCGCCTCGGCGACCGCCGAGGTGCACAGCACCGCCGCCAGCGTCAGATACCCGCCGGTCAACGCCTTGCCCACGCACATGACGTCCGGCGCGACGGCCGCGTGATCGGCGGCGAACAGCTCGCCGGTGCGGCCGAACCCGGTGGCGATCTCGTCGAAGATCAGCAGCAGGCCATGGGTGTCGCACATCCGGCGCAACTCGGTCAGGTAGCGGGGATCGTGGAAGCGCATGCCGCCCGCGCCCTGCACCACCGGTTCGACGATCACGGCGGCGAGTTCGTCGGTGTGGGCCTCGAGCGTGGCTTCGAACTCGGCGACGTACGCCGGGTCGAACTCGCGCGGGGGCGCCGGCGCGAACACCTGCCGCTGCAGTACTCCGGTCCACATCGAGTGCATGCCGCCGTCGGGGTCGCACACGCTCATCGGCGCGAACGTGTCGCCGTGGTAGCCGCCGCGCCAGGTCATGAGCCGGTGCCGCCCCGGCCGGCCCACCGCGCGCTGGTACTGCAGGGCGAGTTTGACCGCGACCTCCACCGACACCGACCCGGAATCGGCGAGGAAGACCTTGTCCAGGCCGTCGGGGGTGATCTGCACGAGCAGCTCCGCGAGTCGCGCGGCCGGCTCGTGGGTGAGCCCGCCGAACATGACGTGGCTCATCCGCCCCAGCTGGCGCGTGACCGCCGCGTCGAGGACGGGGTGGCGGTATCCGTGCACGGCGGCCCACCACGAGCTCATGCCGTCGACGAGTTCGCGGCCGTCGCCCAGCCGCAGCCGGGTGCCGTGTGCCTCGTCGACGACGAGCGGGACGGTCGATGCGGGCACGGCTCCGTAGGGATGCCACAGGTGCGCCGCGTCGAGCGCGGCGACCTCGTCGGGATTCAGGCGGCGGGCGGTCACGGGGATCGACTGTAGGCGTCGGCGCCGCGGGCCCGGTCGGCACCTGCGCCGGACCGGCTCGCTCGGTCCGTGCACGACCGCGGATCCGGCTAGGGTTGCGGTCATGGAACCCACCGAGCCGAGCACGTCCACCGAGGCCCTCCCGGCCGAGATCCCGGTGTGGCCGGGGAACGCATATCCGCTCGGCGCGACCTACGACGGGGCGGGGACGAACTTCGCCCTCTTCTCCGAGGTCGCCGAGAGGGTCGAACTGTGCCTGATCGCCAAGGACGGCACCGAGACCCGCGTGCCGATCGAGGAGGTCGACGGCAACGTCTGGCACGTCTACCTACCCACGGTGACCCCCGGCCAGCGCTACGGTTACCGGGTCCACGGCCCCTACGATCCGGCGCAGGGTCTGCGCTGTGATCCGAGCAAGCTGCTGCTCGACCCCTACGGCAAGGCTTTCGACGGTGCGTTCGACGGGGATGCGTCCCTGTTCTCGTACGCGATGGCGGGGTCCGAGGTCGAGGAGGCCCCGTCGGAACCGGAGCAGTCGGACGCAGCCGCGGAGGACGCCTCCGGTGCTCCGGGCGCGGCCACCGCGGAGTCGGGCGACGAGAACGAGACGGTGGCCGAGTCCGCCACCGAACCCGATGAGCCGTCGAATCCCGATTTCCCCCAGTTGGATTCGCTCGGGCACACGATGACGACCGTGGTGATCAACCCGTTCTTCGACTGGGTCTCCGACCGGCATCCGCGCCGGCCCTACTACGAGACCGTCATCTACGAGGCCCATGTGAAGGGCATGACCGCGACCCACCCCGGGGTGCCGGAGCAGTTGCGCGGCACCTACGCCGGGCTGGCCCACCCGGTGATCATCGAGCACCTGCAGAGCCTGGGGGTCACCGCGATCGAACTGATGCCCGTGCACCAGTTCATGCACGATCAGGTGCTGCTGGACCGTGGACTGCGGAACTACTGGGGCTACAACACCTTCGGCTTCCTGGCTCCGCACCTGGACTACTCGTCGGCCAGCAACCCGAGCGGCGTCGTCGCCGAGTTCAAGGCGATGGTGCGCGCCTACCACGAGGCGGGCATCGAGGTGATCCTCGACGTGGTGTACAACCACACCGCGGAGGGTAACCACATGGGGCCGACAATCTCTTTCCGCGGCATCGACAACGCCGCCTACTACCGGCTGGTCGACGACGACAAGTCCTACTACATGGACTACACCGGCACCGGCAACAGCCTCAACGCCCGCCATCCGCACACCCTGCAGCTGATCATGGATTCGTTGCGCTACTGGGTGACCGAGATGCATGTCGACGGATTCCGTTTCGACCTGGCCTCCACCCTGGCCCGCGAGCTGCACGACGTGGACCGGCTGTCCGCGTTCTTCGACCTCGTGCAGCAGGACCCGATTGTCTCGCAGGTCAAGCTGATCGCGGAGCCGTGGGACGTCGGTGAGGGCGGCTACCAGGTGGGCAACTTCCCCGGCCTGTGGACCGAGTGGAACGGCAAGTACCGCGACACGGTCCGGGACTACTGGCGCGGGGAACCGGCCACGCTCGGCGAGTTCGCCTCCCGGCTCACCGGTTCGTCGGACCTGTACGAGGCCACCGGCCGCCGGCCGAGCGCCTCGATCAACTTCGTCACCGCACACGACGGCTTCACCCTCGCCGACCTGGTCTCCTACAACGAGAAGCACAACGACGCCAACGGCGAGAACAACATGGACGGCGAGTCGCACAACCGCTCGTGGAACTGCGGCGTGGAGGGCCCGACCGACGACGCGGACGTGCTCGCGCTGCGGCAGCGGCAGAGCCGCAACATCCTGGCCACGCTGATGCTGTCCCAGGGCACCCCCATGCTCGCGCACGGCGACGAGTTCGGGCGCACGCAGCAGGGCAACAACAACGTCTACTGCCAGGACAACGAGTTGTCCTGGATGGACTGGTCGCTGGCGGAGACGAACGCGGACCTGCTCGAGTTCACCCGCAACGTGATCGCGCTGCGCCGGGCCCACCCGGTGTTCCGGCGACGGCGGTTCTTCGAGGGCCGCCCGATCCGCAGCGGCGAGCAGTCCCGGGACATCGCCTGGCGTACCCCGGCGGGCGAGGAGATGACGCCGGAGGACTGGGACAGCGGGTTCGGCAAGTCGCTGTCGGTGTTCCTCAACGGCGAGGGCATCCACGAGCCGAACCAGCGCGGCGAACGGGTCGTCGACGATTCGTTCCTGCTGTGCTTCAACGCGCACGACGAGCCGATCGATTTCGTCACCCCCGACGGCCCGCACGCCGACGAATGGTCGGTGGCGCTGGACACGGACGTGCCGGACGGGCTGCGCGAGCAGGTGGTGACCGCCGGGGAGTCCGTGCGGGTGCAGGGCCGTTCGCTGCTGGTGATGCGGAGGACCGCATGAGCCCGCGCCCGGTGTCGTCGACGTATCGGCTGCAGCTCACCGGCGACGGGACGACCTTCGCGGACGCGGTGGCCCTCGTGGACTATCTCGACGCGCTCGGCGTCTCCCACGTGTACCTGTCTCCGGTGCTCAGTGCCGCAGCCGGCTCGACCCACGGTTACGACGTGGTGGATCCGACGACGGTGTCGGCGGCGCTCGGCGGCCGCGAGGGTCTCGCGGCCCTCGCCCGTGAGGTCCGCTCCCGCGGGATGGGTCTGCTGATCGATATCGTGCCCAACCACGTCGGCGTCGGCGATCCGCGCGAGAACCCGTGGTGGTGGGACGTGCTGCGGCACGGCCGCGACTCGCCGTACGCCTCGTACTTCGACATCGACTGGGACGCGGACAACGGCTGCGACGGCCGGATCGCCCTGCCGGTGCTGGGGTCGGCCGCCGACGTCGAGGACCTGACCGTCGACCGCACCGGCGACGAGCCGACGCTGGCCTACTACGAGCGGCGCTTCCCCGTCGCCCCGGGCACCGACACGGGAACCGGAGCGGAAGTACATGCGCGGCAGGCGTATCGGCTCGTGCCGTGGGACAGCGGCCTGATCGGGTACCGCCGGTTCTTCACCGTCGACGACCTCGCGGCGGTGCGGGTGGAGGATCCGGCGGTGTTCGACGCGGTGCACGCCCAGGTGGCGTCGTGGATGCACGACGACCTCACCGACGGCGTCCGCGTGGATCATCCGGACGGTCTGGCCGATCCGACCGGTTACCTGCGGCGGTTGCGCGAGCTCGTCGGCCCGGACCGCTGGCTGGTCGTGGAGAAGATCCTCGGCGACGGCGAACCGCTCGACCCGACCCTGCCGGTCGACGGCACCACCGGCTACGACGCGCTCGGCGAGGTCGGTGCGGTGTTCCTCGACCCGCGTGGAGAGAAGGACCTCGACGCGCTCTCGCGCGATCGCACCGGCGCCTCCGGCGACGCGCAGTGGCTGCACGCGCAGGAGAGACACATCAAGAGCGCGGTGCTGCAGGCGGGGCTGGCACCGGAGGTGCGCCGGCTGGTGCGGGCGGTGCGCCGGGACGCCGCCGATGCGACCTGTCCGGACGAGCACCTGCGCGACGCGGTGATCTCCGTGGTGGCGGAGCTGCCCGTGTACCGGTCCGACTACGCGCCGCTGGCCGGGATGCTGCCCCGCATCCTCGGTGACTGCGCCCGCGCCGAGCCCGCACTCGAACGGGCGCTCGAGGTGCTGGCCCGGGCCCTGGCCCGGGGCGGAGAGGCGACGGCCCGGTTCGGGCAGGTGTGCGGCGCCGCGACCGCCAAGGCCGTCGAGGACTGCCTGTTCTACCGCGCGGCACGGTTGGTCTCGCTCCAGGAGGTCGGCGGCCACCCGGGCCGGTTCGGGCTCCCCGTCGCCGAGTTCCACCTCGCCTGGTCGGAGCGGGCGCGGTGGTGGCCGCGGGCGATGACGTCGCTGTCCACCCACGACACCAAGCGCGGCGAGGACGTCCGCGCCCGTATCGGGGTGCTCTCGCAGGTGCCGCAGCTGTGGGCGGCGTGCCTGTCCGAATGGGAATCGGTCGCGCCGCCCCCGGACGCCGCCTCGGGACTGTTCCTGTGGCAGAACGTCTTCGGGGCCTGGCCGCGCGACGGTCGCGTGACGGAGGAGCTGCGGACCCGGCTGCACGAGTACGCCCGGAAAGCGCTGCGGGAGAACGGCTTGCGGACCACCTGGACCGAGGTGGACGAGGAGTTCGAGGGCGCGGTGGCGGCCTGGCTCGACGCGGTGTGCGACGGGCCGGTCGGCGCGTCGCTGACCGAGTTCGTCGCGTCGCTGGCCCCGCATTTCTCCGCGGACTCGCTCGGGCAGAAGCTGCTGCAGCTGCTCGGACCCGGCATCCCCGACGTGTACCAGGGCACCGAGTTGTGGGAGGACTCGCTCGTCGACCCGGACAACCGGCGGCCGGTGGACTTCGCCGCGAGACGCCGGCTGCTCGAGCAGGACGCGCCGCCGGCCGTGGACGAAGCCGGCACCGCGAAGCTCGCGGTGGTGCGGTCGGCGCTGCGGTTGCGCCGCGAACGGCCGGCGAGCTTCGTCGGTGGTGCCTACGTCCCGCTGTCCGCGTCGGGTCCGGCCGCCGCTCACCTGATCGGCTTCGGGCGCGGCCCGGCGGCCGACGACGTCGACGTGGTGGCGCTCGCTTCGCGGCACACGGTGACCCTGGAGGAGACCGGGTGGGGCGACACGACGCTCGACCTGCCGCCGGGACTCTGGGTGGACCGGCTCACCGGGCGGCGGCTGTCGGCAACGGTGTCGCCGGCGGAGGTGTTCGCGGATCTTCCGGTAGCCGTGCTGGCCCGCGACTAGGCCGTCCGCGCAGAGGAGGGCAGTCCCGACCCGCGACGCCGCACCCCTAACGCAGACGCAGCAGGACCAGGGCCAGGGCCGTTCCGTCCTCCCCCAGCTCGGCGGCGTAGCGGCGGATCACGCTCATGTCGTGGGCGTGGGTGACGCGGGGCGCCCCCGTCCCGACCCGGAGCTGCCCGATCCGTCGCTCGAGCGCGACACGGCGCCGCACCACCGCGAGGATCTCGGTGTCGAGGCTGTCGATGTCGGCGCGCAGACGGGGCAGTTCGGAGTCGGTGGTACCTGGTTCGGCAACGGCGGTCATGATGCCTCCCTTCGGGATTCGGCGTGTTCACTGGATCGATCCTCCCGTACCCGGATGCCGGGAGACAGCCACCCCGGGTGGTGGATTCGCCACCCTGCCGGGATCACCGGCGGCCGATCCGGTCACAGGGCCCGCCGGTATCCGCGGATCACCGGCACGGCGCACACCGCGACCAGGGCCACCGACCAGGCCACGGTGCGCACCAGCGGGCCCTGGACGGCGCCGCCCAGGGCCAGCGCCTGCATCGTCTCGACGGCGCTGGTCATGGGCTGGTTGCGGATCACCGGCGCGAGCACCTCCGGGTACGCACCGATCGGCACGAACCCCGGATTGAAGAACAGCATCAGCGTGCACAGCAACGAGATCGATTCGATGACCACCGTTTTCGCGGCCATGAATGCGGCCGCGGTGACCAGCGCGGCGAACGCCAGCCCGAACAGCACCGGTACGGCCAGGAATCCGATCGCGGCGAGCGGGCCGCGGTGGAAGCGGAAACCGAGCACGACCCCGGCGGCGACGACCACGACGGTGGTCACGGCGATGCGCACCGCCTCGGCGAGGAATCTCGAGGCCAGCGCCGAAGCCCGGTGGACGGGCAGCACCCACAGCCGTGCGGGCAGCCCGGCCTCGCATTCGCGGCCGAGCGTGACGGCACCGGCCAGCGAGCCGAGCAGCGCGCTCATCACGACGACCATCGGCACCGTCCCGTACAGCGCGTCCTGCCCGGCGAACGCCGAGACCTGCCGGCCGAGCACCGCCTCGAGCATCAACAACAGGAGCACCGGGTAGGCGAGGCTCTGCAGCACCGTCATGGGATCCCGGCGCCAGCGGGTCAGCAGGCGCCCGGCCTGCAGCATGGTGTGCCGCACGAGAGCGGGGACCGAGTTCTCGGGTGTGGTCACGGTGGTGCTCATCGCTGCCTCCGGTTCGTGCGGGTGGCCAGGGGGACGACGACCAGAAGGATCCCGCCGAGCCACAGCAGCGTCGGCGTCAGGGCGGCACCGGTGCCGTCGGCGAGCCCGCGCAGGCTCGACGCGAACTGGGAGACGGGCTGGTTGCGGACGAACGGCTGGATCCAGGCCGGGAACTGGTCGATCGGAACGAAGCCGCAGGAGAGCATTCCGAGCACGAGCTGCGGCAGCATCAGGGCCTGCGTGGTGGCTTCCGGGCTGCGGAACACGGTGCCGAGCACATCGGCTCCGAGCGTGAGGACCATCCCGATGGTGAGCGCAAGTGCGCAGAACCCGACGGCCGCGGTGGTCCCGGCGAAGCGGAAACCGATGACGTACCCGCAACCGATCGCTGCTGCCAGCGACAACGCGCACTTGACGGCGCTCGCGGACAGGCGGGCGGCGAGCGGCACGGCCGCCGCGATCGGCATCGTCGCGAACCGGCGGTCGATGCCGTGCACCGCATCGGTGGCGGCCAGGAACGCGGCGGAGATCGCGGTGAAGGACACGGCCTGCAGCGCGATCAGCGGCATCAGGAACTGCCCGTAGTCGACGGTCCCGCCGGTGAACAGGGCGATCACCCGTTGCAGCGGCACGTAGAACCCGACGGTGAACACGAGCGGAGCGACGAGTGCGGTG
Organism: Rhodococcus sp. NS-SX18; assembly: GCF_057367935.1. Taxonomy (NCBI): domain Bacteria; kingdom Bacillati; phylum Actinomycetota; class Actinomycetes; order Mycobacteriales; family Nocardiaceae; genus Rhodococcus; species Rhodococcus sp. NS-SX18. Next base: position 3,043,471 of record NZ_CM170633.1, read on the forward strand.
ACGAGCTCGCCGCCGCGGACGGCCGGGATCAGAGTGCGCACGGACAGCACCCACCACTGGTAGAGCGGTGAAGGCGACGGTGCGACGGTCGTCGTGGTCATGCCACCACCTCGAATCGCGGCCGGGCGGCGGTGAGGGCGAGGAAGACCTCGTCCAGCGACGGTCGCCGCAGCGCGATGTCGGAGACCGCGACACCGTGGGCGGCGACGGCGGTGGCGACCTGCGCCAGGGTGCCCGCGCCGTGCGGGGCGGGGATCGTGACGCGGTCGGCGGCGACTTCGATCACCGCCGCCGGGGCGAATCGGCGCAGCACCTGCGCCACGGCGGGCACGTCGGTCACCTGCACCGGGACGACCTCGCAGAAGGTGGCGCCGACGCGCTGCTTCAACTGGGCGGGGGTGCCCTCGGCGACGACCGTACCCCGGTCGATGACGACGATCCGGTCGGCGAGCAGGTCGGCCTCCTCGAGGTACTGCGTGGTGAGCAACGTGGTGACGCCCTGCGCCTTGAAACCGGCGATCAGGTCCCAGACCCGTTGGCGGCTGCGCGGATCGAGGCCGGTGGTCGGCTCGTCGAGGAACACCACCCGGGGCGGGACGACGAGCCCGCACGCGATGTCGATGCGGCGGCGCATACCGCCGGAGTACTTGCCGACCCGCCGGTCGGCGGCATCCTCGAGGTCGAACTCGGCAAGCAGTTCCCGCGCGCGGGCCCGGGCGGCGCGGCGCCGCAGCCCGAGCAGGCGCGCGAACAGGACCAGGTTCTCGAATCCGGTGAGCATGTCGTCGAGGGCGGCGTACTGGCCGGTGAGCATCACCGCGCGGCGCACCCCGGCCGGGTCGGTGACGACGTCGTGACCGGCCACGACGGCACGACCGGAATCCGGCCGCAACAGGGTGGACAGGATGTTCACGGTGGTCGTCTTGCCGGCGCCGTTGGGGCCGAGGACGCCGAGAACCTCACCGGGCTCGGCAGTGAAGCTCACGCCGCACAGGGCCGGGACCGGCCCGAAGCTCTTGGTGACGGCGTCGACGAGGACGGCGGGGGTCGAGGGGGACATGGTGCTCCGTTCGGAATCGGGGATGGACTGTGCGGTCAGGACGCGGCGAGGTACCGGTCGTCGCCGAGGTGCCGGTCGAGCACCGCGGCCAGGGTGGGCACCGCGTCGGGTGCGGTCATCCGGTCGTGCGCGACATCGAGCAGGTGGTTGTGCATCGCGCCGGTGACGTAGGGCCGCCAGCCGGCGAAACCCCCGGCGTGCTGCGGCTTGTCGGCCGTCGCGGTGACGAAGACGAGGTCACCGTCGTAGAGCGGCGGCCGGTAGCCGGCGAGCAGCGACGCCGAACCGTTGTACTCGGCGGTCATCCGGTCGAGGTGGCCGGTCTCGACCGGCGCCCCGGTGTGGGTGCGGATCAGCGCGGCGGCCTCGGCGGCCGTCAGGGCCGGATCGAGGTCGGGCAGCCCCAGGGACGAGCCGAGGGCCGCGACGAGTTCGCCGGCGGTCAGCGGTTCCGGCGCCGCGACGTCGCGGGCGATCAGGTCCGCGTCGAGCAGCGCGAGCAGCGCCACCTCCTCGCCGGCATCGCGCAACCGCGCGGCGACGGCGTGGGCGATGAATCCGCCGAGCGACCAGCCCAGCAGGTGGTACGGGCCGGTGGGCTGGACCGCACGGATCTCGTCGACGTACCGCTCGGCGTACGCGGCGATCGTCGCCGGGGCGCCCTCGCGGCCGTCGAGGTGCGGAGACTGCAGTCCGTACACCGGCCGTCCGGGGGCGAGGTGCGCGGCGAGCCCGGCGTAGCCCCAGGCCAGTCCGGACGCCGGATGCACGCAGAACAGCGGCGCTCCGTCGCCGTCGGTGCGCAGCGGCAGCCGCACCGCGAACGGCGAGTCCGGCTGCCCGCCGGTGTCCTCGGCCTCGATGTGGGCGGCCAGGGCCGCCGGGGTGGGCGCCGAGAACAGCGCGATCACCGGCACGGCGGTCCCGAGTTCGGCGCCGAGCCGATCGCAGGCCCGGGTGGCATCGAGGGAGGTCCCGCCCAGGTCGAAGAACGAGTCGTCGATCCCGACGTGCGCGAGGCCGAGCACCTGCGCGAACACCGCGACCACCGCCTCCTCCGCGGGGGTGCGCGGGGCGCGTCCCGACCCGGCCGCGAACACCGGCTCCGGCAGCGCCGCCCGGTCCAGCTTGCCGACCGGGGTCAGCGGCAGTTCGTCGAGCACGACGATCGCCGCCGGCACCAGGTGTCCGGGCAGCCGCTGCGCCGTCCGGCGCTGCACCCGGGCCGGGTCGAGGTGATGTCCCGGAGCCGGGAGCACGTAGGAGACGAGCACCTGGGCGCCGGACGGTCCGGGTCGCCCGACGGTGACCGCGAAGTCGACCTCGGGCAGGGCCGTGAGCGCCGCGTCGATCTCGCCGACCTCGACACGCATCCCGCGGACCTTGACCTGGTGGTCACCGCGCCCGAGGTACTCGAGCTCGAGCCCGTGCCCGGTCCGCACCCACCGCACGAGGTCCCCGGTGCGGTACATCCGCTCCCCCGGCTGATCGGGACGAGCGACGAACCGGCCGGCAGTCAGTCCCGCCCGTCCGTGGTAGCCCCGCGCCAGCCCGGCCCCGGCCAGGTAGAGCTCGCCCGTCACGCCGGCGGGTACCGGCCGCAGGCGGGCGTCGAGCACCAGCGGTGTCACGCCGCGCACGGCCGATCCGATCGTCACCGCCCGGCCCGGCACCAGCGGACCCGCCGTCGCCCAGATGGTGGCCTCCGTCGGTCCGTACAGGTTCAGCATCGTGCGGCCCTCACCGAACCGGTCCACGAGTTCCGGTCCGGTCGCCTCCCCGGCCACTGCCAGCACCTCCACCGAGGCCAGTGCGGCCGGGTCGAGCGTCGACAGCGCGGCGGGGGTGACGACGAGATGACTGACCCGGGCCGCACGGAGCCGGTCGGCGAGTTCGGTGCCGCCCACGACGGTGGGCGGGACGACCACGAGGCGGGCACCGACCGCGAATGCGGCGAGCTGCTCGAACACCGCGGCGTCGAAACTCGGCGACGCGATGTGCGCGATCCGGGCCTGCGGGGTCAGCGCCAGGGTCTCCTGCTGCGCCGCAACGAGGTTGCCCAGTCCGCGGTGGGTGACGGTGACCGCCTTGGGGGTGCCGGTCGAACCGGAGGTGTAGATCAGGTAGGCGGGATCGTCGACGTGCACGGCCGTGACCCGCGGCCGCTGCGGGACGAGCGCGAGGCGGGTGTCGGCGGCCGGGCCGTCGAGCACCAGCCACCCGACCGAGGCGGGCAGGCGGTCGTGGTGCTCGGTCACGGTCACCCCCAGGACGGCCCCGGAATCGGCGAGCATGTACTCGATCCGTTCCTGCGGGTGCCGGGGATCGACGGGCACGAACGCCGCGCCCGTTCGAGCGACCGCCCACACCGCGAGCACCGACTCGAACGATCGGGTCAGTGCCAGCGCGACGAGAGTGCCGGGACCGGCACCCCGCGCGGCGAGGGCGTCGGCGAGCAGCGCCGCGCGGGCGTCGAGTTCGCGATAGGTGACCTGCCGGTCGTCGGTGACGACGGCGACGGCGTCGGGTCGCGCCGTCGCCGCGGCGTGCAGCAGTTCCGGCAGGGTCACCGGGGCGACGGACTCCGGGCCCGTGCCGGCCCGCAGTTCGTCGGCCTCCTGCGCGTCGAGCAGGTCGACGTCGCCGATCGTGGCGTGCGGGTTCTCGGCGACCGCCGTCAGCAGCCGGCCGAAGCGGGCGGCGAGAGTGCGGGCGGTGACGTCGTCGAACAGGTCGCTGGCGTAGCCGAGGGTCACCTCGATTCCATCGGGTTCGCCGTTCGCGGTCGTGCGTTCGCGCAGGGTGAGGCTCAGGTCGAACGGTGAGGACTCGTGGGCGACGTCCTGCAGTTCGATGCGCAGGCCCGCGACCTCGAGCTCCGGCTGCTCGAAGTTCGCCAGCGCGAGGGAGACCTGGAACAGCGGGTGGTGCGCGGTGGAGCGAGCCGGGCGCACCGCCTCGACCACCTGGTCGAACGGCAGGTCGGCGTGGGCGAAGGCGGCCAGGTCGGCCTCGCGGACCTGCGCCACCAGGTCGGCGAACGTGACCCCGGGGCGCACCGGCGTGCGCAGGACCACCGTGTTGACGAACATGCCGACCAGGTCGTCGAGTTCGGCGGCGCCGCGACCGGCGACCGCGGTGCCCACCGCGATGTCGTCGCCGGCGCCGAGGCGCGAGAGCAGCGCGGCGAGCGCGGCGTGCACGGTCATGAACACGGTGGCGTGTTCGGTGGCAGCGACGGCCCGCAGCCGGGCGTGCACGTCGGCACCGAGCACGAGATCCACGTCGGCGCTCGCCATGGACTGCACGGGCGGGCGCGGGCGGTCGGTGGGCAGGGTGAGCCGGTCCGGAAGCCCGGCGAGGGTGCTCACCCAGAAGTCGCGCTGTAGCGCGGCGGTCGACCGCGGATCGGTCTCGTCGCCGAGGATGTCGCGTTGCCACAGCGTGTAGTCGGCGTACTGCACCGGCAGCGGCGCCCAGCCGGGCGCCGCACCCGCGGTGCGCGCGGCGTACGCGGCGATCAGGTCCCGCGCCAGCGGCGCCACCGACACCCCGTCCGCGGCGATGTGGTGCAACACCAGCACCAGCACGTGCTCCTGCACCCCCAGCCGCAGCACCCGGGCCCGCACCGGCAACTCGACGGTCAGGTCGAAACCGGCACCGGCGAAGTCCGCCACCGCGGCAGGCACGTCGGCCGGTGCCTCGGTGAAGTCGAGCACGTTCCCGGCGTCGACGGCCACCTGGTGCGGGCCGTCCGCATCGGCGGGGAAGACGGTGCGCAGGCTCTCGTGCCGGTCGGTCACGTCCCGCCACGCCGCGCCGAGCGCCGCGGCGTCGATCGGCCCGGACAGGCGCAACGCGACGGGAATGTTGTACGCCGCGGAGGTCGGGTCGAGCTGGTTGAGCACCCACATGCGCTGCTGCGCCGGCCCGAGGGGCACCCGGGCCGGGCGGGGCCGGGCCGTGAGGGCGATCCTCGGGGCGGGACGCTCGAGCAGGCGCACGGCCAGCGCCGCGGCGGTGGGCGCCTCGAACAGGTCGCGCACCGCCAGGGCGGAGTTCAGGCGGGCGACGACGCGGGTGGCGTCGAGCGAGTTGCCGCCGAGGTCGAAGAACGAGTCGTCGATCCCCACCCGGTCCAGGTCCAGCACCTCGGCGAACGCGGCGACCACGGCCTCCTCCGCCGGGGTGCGCGGGGCCCGCCCCGCGCCGGCGGCGAACACGGGCTCGGGCAGCGCCGCCCGGTCCAGCTTGCCCACCGGCGTCAGCGGCATTTCGTCGAGCACGACGACCGCCGCCGGCACGAGGTGGGCCGGCAGCAACTCGGACATCCGGGCCCGCAGCGCCTCGGCCGTCGGGTCGCATCCGGTCGCAGCGAGTACGTACGACACCAGCACCGGGGAGCCGGCCGGGCCGGGCCGGCCCACCGTCACCGCGCGGTCGACGTCCGGCAGCCCGGTCAGCGCCGCGTCGATCTCCCCCACCTCGATCCGCATTCCGCGGACCTTGACCTGGTGGTCACTGCGGCCGACGTACTCGAGCTCGAGGCGGCCCGCGGCGTGCACCCACCGCACCACGTCCCCGGTGCGGTACATCCGCGCTCCCTGCGGATGCGCCACGAACCGGGCTGCGGTCAGTCCCGGCCGCCCGTGGTAGCCGCGCGCCAGTCCGTCGCCGGCGAGGTACAACTCCCCCGCCACACCCAGCGGGACCGGGCGCAGCCGGCCGTCGAGCACCAGGGGCGTCACGCCGCGCACGGCCGATCCGATCGTCACCGGCCGGCCCGCCGTCAGCGCCGTCGACGCGGTGGCCCAGATGGTGGCCTCCGTCGGCCCGTACAGGTTCAGCATCGTCCGTCCCCCGGCGAACCGCTCCACCAGGTCCGAACCGACCGCCTCGCCGGCCACCGCGAGCACCCGGATCGTGGTCGGCTCCGCCGAGTCCAGCGTCGCGAGCACCGAGGGGGTGAGGACCACGTGTGTCACCTGCTCGGCCTCGAGGATTGCGGCCAGTTCGGTGCCACCGACGACGCCGGGCGGGACCGACACCAGGCAGCCCCCGGCGCCGAAGGCGGCCAGCTGTTCGAAGACGGCCGCGTCGAAGCTCGGCGAGGCGAAGCCGAGGACCCGCGCGTCCGGCCCGACGTCGAGCGAGTCGGCCTGGGCGCGAACGATGTTCGCCAGCCCGCGGTGGGTGACGGTGACGGCCTTCGGGGTGCCGGTCGAGCCGGAGGTGTAGATGAGGTAGGCGGCGTGGTCGGGATGCAGCGGCCGGGTCCGGTCCGCATCGGTCCACGGTGCGGACGAGTCGTCGGCGCATGCGGCCTGCAGCGCCGGGTCGTCGAGCTCGAGCCAGGTGAGCGCGCCGGGCAGCGCGGCCCGGTGCGCAGCCGTGGTCAGTCCGAAGGTGGCGCCGCTGTCGTGGAGCATGTGCGCGATGCGCTCGGCCGGGTACGCCGGGTCGACGGGCACGAAGGCGCCCCCGGCCTTGGCGACCGCCCACACGGCGAGCACCGACTCCGCGGAGCGGGGCAGTGCGAGTGCCACGCGCACGTCCGGACCCACCCCGGCGGCGACGAGCCGGTGCGCGAGCCGGCCGGCGGCATCGTCGAGTTCACGGTAGGTCCAGTCGGTGCCGCCGGCCCGCAGCGCCGGGCGCGCGGGGTGTGCGGCGGCGGCGGCCGCGAGCAGCGTGGGCAGCAGCCACGGCCCGATACCCGCCGGGCCGGCCGTGGCGGCCAGTTCGGCGGACTCGGCCGCGTCCAGCAGTGCCACGTCCCCGACGGGGACGGCCGGGTCGGCGGTCACGGTGGCGAGGAAGCGCACGAACCGCGCGGCGAGGGTGCGGGCGGTGGCGTCGTCGAACAGGTCGGTCGCGTAGGTGAGGGTGGCGTCCAGCCCGGCGGGCCGGCCGTCGTCGCCGGTGTGCTCGCGCAGCTCGAGCCCGAGGTCGAACTGCGAGGAGACCCGGGCGATGTCCTCCGGGGCGATCTCGAGTCCGTCGAGCTCGAGGGTCGGCGCCGCGAAGTCGGCCAGCGCGAGGGAGACCTGGAACAACGGGTGGTGCGCGGTGGAGCGAGCCGGGCGCACCGCCTCGACCACCTGGTCGAACGGCAGGTCGGCGTGGGCGAAGGCGGCCAGGTCGGCCTCGCGGACCTGCGCCACCAGGTCGGCGAACGTGACCTCGGGGCGCACCGGCGTGCGCAGGACCACCGTGTTGACGAACATGCCGACCAGGTCGTCGAGTTCGGCGGCGCCGCGACCGGCGACCGCCGTGCCCACCGCGATGTCGTCGCCGGCGCCGAGGCGCGAGAGCAGCGCGGCGAGCGCGGCGTGCACGGTCATGAACACGGTGGCGTTCGCGGTGCGGGCGAGACGTCGCAGCCCGGCGTGGAGGTCCGCGTCGAGGGTGAAGGCGATGTCGGCGCTCGCGCCGGACTGCACCGCGGGTCCGGGCCGGTCGGTGGGCAGGGTGATCCGGTCCGGGAGGCCGGCCAGCGTGCGGGTCCAGAAGTCCAGTTGCCGGGCGGTCGTCGAGTCGGGGTCGTCGGGGTCGCCGAGCGTCTCACGTTGCCACAGCGTGTAGTCGGCGTACTGCATCGGCAGCGGCGCCCACCCGGGCGCCGCACCCGTGGTGCGCGCGGCGTACGCGGCGATCAGGTCCCGCGCCAGCGGCGCCACCGACACCCCGTCCGCGGCGATGTGGTGCAGCACCAGCACCAGCACGTGCTCCTGCACCCCCAGGCGCAGCACCCGGGCCCGCACCGGCAGCTCGACGGTCAGGTCGAAACCGGCACCGGCGAAGTCCGCCACCGCGCCGCGGACCGCGTCCGCGGGCACGTCGACGACGTCGAGGCCGGAGGGCACCGTGTCGACGATTACCTGGTGCGGGCCGTCCGCATCGGCCGGGAAGACGGTGCGCAGACTCTCGTGCCGGCCGGTGAGGTCGCCGAAGGCGGCGGCCAGGGCGGTGAGGTCGAGTGGTCCGCGCAGGCGCAGCGCCACCGGGATGTTGTAGACACCGGAGTCGGAGTCGAACTGGTTGAGCACCCACATCCGGTGCTGTGCCGGTCCGAGCGGCAGGCGGACGGGCCGCTCGCGGCGCCCGAGCGCGGCGGCGGCACCGGTGCGGCCCGCGGCGCGGGCGGCGAGCGCCGCCGGGGTGGGGGCCTCGAACAGGTCGCGTACCGCCAGGGCGGTGCCGGCGGTGGCGTTGACGCGGGCGATCACGCGGGTCGCGTCGAGGGAGTTGCCACCCAGGTCGAAGAACGAGTCGTCGGCACCGAGGTCGTCCAGCCCGAGGACCTCGGCGAACGCGGCGGCGGCAGCGGTCTCCACGGGTCCGCGCGGCGCGCGGGCCGGGCGGCGGCTGCGGCCGAAGTCCGGTGCCGGCAGCGCCGTCCGGTCGAGCTTGCCGACCGGGGTGAGCGGAACCTCGTCGAGGACGACGATCGCGGCGGGCACGAGATGGGAGGGGAGCTGGTCGGCGAGCCGGTCCCGCAGCCGGTCCGGGTCGAGGGTGCGCCCCGGCGCGGGTCGCACGTAGGAGACGAGGACGGTCGAGCCGGTGGGTCCGGGGCGTCCGAGCGTGGTCGCGAAGTCGACCTCACCGTCGACGGTGAGGGCGGTGTCGATCTCGCCGAGCTCGACGCGGATGCCGCGCACCTTGACCTGGAAGTCGGTGCGGCCCAGATATTCCAGGACGAGTCGGCCGTCGTCGTCGCGGGTCCAGCGCACGAGGTCACCGGTGCGGTACATCCGTGCGCCGGGCCGGCGAGGATGCGCGACGAACCGGCTCGCGGTCAGGGGTGCCCGCCCGTGGTAGCCGCGGGCCAGACCGGGGCCGGACAGGTACAGTTCGCCGACCGTGCCGAGGGGCGCCGGCCGGAGCCAGCCGTCGAGTACGAGGGTTTCGGTGCCGGGGATGCCGGTGCCGAGCGTGACGGGCGCGTCGGCGGTGAGGTCGGCGACGGTGGCCCAGATGGTGGCCTCGGTCGGCCCGTAGAAGTTGAGCATCGTCCGGCCGGGCGCCCACCGGCGCACCAGGTCGGTGGGGACGGCTTCGCCGGCGACGCCCACCGTCTGCACGGTGGTGGCCGCCGCCGGGTCGAGGGTGGCCAGCACCGCGGGGGTGAGGACGAGGTGGGTGACGGCGGCGGCGGTGAGCCGGGCGGTCAGTTCGTCGCCGCCGACGACGGTCGGCGGCACGACGACGAGCCCGGCGCCGACGGCGAACGCGGCGAGCTGTTCGAAGACGGAGGCGTCGAAGCTCGGTGACGCGACGTGCGCGACGCGGGCCGAGGGGGTCAGTCCGAGCACGGCGATCTGGGCGTCGATCAGGTTGCCCAGGCCGCGGTGGGTGACGGTGACGGCCTTCGGGGTGCCGGTGGAACCGGAGGTGTAGATGAGGTAGGCCGGGTCGTCGAGCCGGGCCGGCGACGACGCTGCGGACCCGGTCGCGGCGAGGCGGGCGGGGGTGGCGGGGTCGTCGAGAACCAGCCAGGTCGCCGCGGAACCGGTCAGCCGGTCGCCGTGAGCGGAGACCGTGACGCCCAGCTGTGCGCCGGAGTCGGTGAGCATGTGCTCGATCCGGTCCTGCGGATGGCGCGGATCGACGGGAACGAAGGCGGCACCGGTCTTCGCGACCGCCCACGCGGCGAGGAGCGACTCGAACGAGCGGGTGAGCGCCAGCGCGACGGCCGTGCCGGGTCCGGCGCCGTGCGCCGCGAGCAGCCCCGCCAGCGCGTCGGCCCGGTCGTTCAGGTCGCGGTAGGTGGTCTCGCCGGCGTCGGTGACGACGGCGACCGCGTCCGGGTGACGGGTTGCGGTGCCGGTGAGGATCCCGGCGAGGGTGACGGCCCGGTCCCGGCCGGGGGTGAACGGGGCTGCGGCACCGGGAGCGCCGAGCGCGGCGATGCGGCGCTCCGGGGTCCGGGCGAGCGCCCCGAGCAGCTGCGCGCATCGTTCGAGAAGGTGGCGGGCGGCGACGTCGCCGACCGAGGCGGGGCGGTAGCGCAGGCTCAGCTGCGGCCGGTCGCCCGGCTCCACGATCAGGCTCGCGGGGTACGGGGTGGCTTCGGCGCCGGTGACGCCGAGGACCCGCATGCCGGCGTTGCCGGCCATTGCGGACAGCGCGGCGCGGTCGAGCGGGTAGGACTCGACGACGGCGAGGGTGTCGAACAGTTCGGTGGCGCCGGCCGCTCGGTGGATCTCGGGGAGGCCGAGATGCTGGTGCTCGAGCAGCGCCGCCTGTTCGGCCTGGATGCGGCGCAGCAGTTCGGTGCCGGTGTCGGTGGGCTGCAGGCGCACTCGCACCGGCACGGTGTTGACGAACAGACCCAGCACCGCGTCCACGCCCGGCAGCTCGGGCGGGCGGCCGGAGACGGTGGAGCCGAACACCACGTCGGTGCGGCCGGTGGCCTCGGCCAGGGTCAGCCCCCACGCCGCCTGCACGACCGTGGCGAGGGTGACGTCGTGGGCGCGGGTGACGGCGGCGAGTCCGGCGGCGGTCTCGGCACTCAGTTCGACGGTGTGGGCGGCGCCGCCGGCGTCGGCCGCGTCGGCGTGCGGGGCGAGGAGGGTGGGGGCGTCGATGCCGTCCAGGGCGCGGGCCCACGCGGACCGTGCGGCGCCGGCGTCCCGGCCGGCGAGCCAGGCCAGGTGGTCGCGGAACGACGGCGCCGGGCCGGGCACCGCCGCGCCCGCGGCGTAGGCGGTGAGCAGTTCGGCGACGAGCAGTGGGGTGGACCAGCCGTCGAGGACGAGGTGGTGGTTGGTCAGCAGCAGCCGGTACCGGTCGTCGGCGGTGCGGATCAGATGGATGCGCAGCAACGGTGCGGCGGCGAGGTCGAACCGGTCGGCGCGGTCCGCCTCGAGGATGCGCGCCAGTTCACCGTCGGTGTCGGCGCGGCCGCGCAGGTCGGTTTCCCGCCAGGGCAGCACGGCGGTGTGCCGCACGAGCTGGACCGGTCCGGCGGCGGTCTCACGGAAGGCGGCGCGCAGACTGTCGTGCCGGTCGACCACGGACTGGGCAGCGGCGCGCAGCCGGGCGGCGTCGACGGTGCCGGCGAGGTCGAGCACGGTCTGCACGGTGTAGTCGTCGGGGGCGTCCGCGGCGGCGTAGCCGGTGTGGAACAGCAGCCCGGCCTGCAGGGGCGACAGTGGCCACACGTCGGCCAGGCCTCCCCTCTCGTGCTCCCATTCGTCGATCCGGTCCTGGTCGACGGCGACGAGCGGGAAGTCGGAGGGACTGTGCCCGCCGGCGGCCGGGTCGGCGACGTGCCAGGCGAGCGCGGCGAGGGCGGCCACCCACAGCTGTGCGAACTCGTCGACGGCGTCCTCGTCGAGCAGGCCGCTCGCGTAGGTGAAGGTGCCGACGAGACCGTCGCCGTCGACGGCGGCGTCGATGTCGAGCACCGCGGGCAGCGGCATGCGTGGTTCGCGGGTCGCGGCGGTGCCGAGCGGCAGCCACGGCCCGTCGACCGTGGTGTCGATGCGGCCGAGGAAGTTGAACGCGATCTGCGGTGCCGGATGCGCGGGCAGGAGCCCGGCGACGTACCGGAGCAGGCCGTAGCCGATGCCGTGGTCGGGGACGGTGGCGAGCCGTTCCTTGACCGATCGGATCGCCGCGCCCGCCCCGGCACCACCGCCGAAGGCGTCGTCGACGTCGATCCCGGTCAGGTCCACGTCCAGCGGGTGCACGGTGGTGAACCATCCGACGGTGCGGGACAGGTCGGCACCGGGCACCGCCGCCTCCTCCCGCCCGTGGCCCTCGACGCCGACGAGCGTCGCGGGGACGGTGCGGCCACGGTTGCGGCGCCACCGGTCGGCGGCCAGGCCGAGCGCGGCGAGCAGCGCCTCGATGGGGCCGCAGTGGAAACGCCGGGGCACGGCGGTCAGGACGGCGTCGGTGACCTCGGCGGGCACGCGCACGCGCAGCTGCGCGGAGGTGGCGACGGTGTCGCGCGCCGGGTCCAAGGGCCGCTCCCCCAGCGCCGGATCGGGCGTGGCGAGAATCCGCTCCCACAGCGGCACTTCGTCGCTGCGATCCGCCTCGGTCAGGCCGTGCGCCCACCGGCGCAGCGACGTGCCGACCGGGGCGAGGGCGGACGCGGCACCGCCGCTGGTGTAGGCGGCGGCGAGGTCGGGCAGCAGGATGCGCCAGGACACCGCGTCCACGGCGAGGTGGTGGACGACGGCCACGAGCAGGTCGTCGCGGCCGTCGGGCGAGGCCAGCCACGCGAACTGGGCGACGATCCCGGCGGCCGGGTCGAGCCGGTCCGCCGCGGCCTCCAGCGCGGCCTCGGCGGCGCGGCGTGGCGCGTCGACGGGGGTGCGGTGCAGCACCGCCTCGGCGGCGACCGCGCCGGCCGGGAGCACCTCGAGCGTGCGGGCCGCGGTCAGCCGCATCCGCAGCGCGTCGTGCCGATCGAGCAGTGCCTGCACGGCGCCGGCCAGGTGCGCGGCGTCGGGGTGCTCGGGCAGCCGGATCAGCACGGCCTGCCCGTACCGGTCGACGGGCCCGCCGCCGGCCAGCAGTTCGGCGACGATCGGGGTGGTCTCGACCGGGCCGGTGCCGCCCCCGGGGAGTTCGGCGAGGGCCGTCGCGGCGCCGGTGTCCGCCACCGCGACGGCGGCCAGGGCGGCGACGGTGCGACGTTCGAAGACGTCGCGGGCGGTGAAGCGCAGTCCGGCGGCGCGGGCGCGGGAGACCAGGGTGATCGCGACGATGCTGTCGCCGCCGAGGGCGAAGAAGCTGTCGTCGGCGGAAACCCGCTCCACCCCGAGCACCTGGGCGAACAGCGCGCCGATCAGTTCCTCGCGTGCGCCCTCGGGGGCGCGGCCGCCGGCGGTCGCGGTGGCGCCGAAGTCGGGGGCGGGCAACGCGGCCCGGTCGATCTTGCCGACGGGGGTGAGCGGCAGCTCGGGCAGCACGGTGACCACCGCGGGCACGAGGTAGGCGGGCAGGGTGTCGGCGAGTGCGGCGCGCAGGGCGCCACCGTCGACGGGGGTGCCGGGACGTCCGACGACGTAGGCAGCGAGGACGGTTGCGCCGGCGGGCGTGGAGGTGCCGACGGTGACGGCCCGGGCCACGGTCTCGTGCCGCAGCAGCGCGGCATCGACCTCGCCGAGTTCGACGCGGAATCCACGGATCTTGACCTGGTGGTCGGTGCGGCCGGCGAACTCGAGCACGGCGGCTGCGCCGCCGGTGTGTCCTTCGGGTTCCCCTGGCAGCCCAAGGGACACACCGCGCCAGCGGACCAGGTCGCCGGTGCGGTACATGCGTTCGCCGGGCGCGGACGGGTCGGCCACGAATCGGGCCGCGGTCAGGTCGGGGCGGCCGAGGTAGCCGCGCGCGACACCCGGCCCGGCCAGGTACAGCTCGCCGGTCACCCCCACCGGCACGGGCTGCAGCCACCGGTCGAGGACCAGGGCACGCATGCCACGGATCGGTGCTCCGACGTCGACGCCGGCGCCGCGACGGTGCGGGGCGGCGAACGTGGCGGTGACCGTGGCCTCGGTGGGGCCGTAGGCGTTGAGGAACTTCCGCCCCCGGGACCAGCGGTCGGCCAGGTCGGGCGGGCAGGCGTCACCACCGACCACGACCGTGCCGATCTCGGGGTGGGCGTCGGGGTCGAGGGTCGCAAGCACGGCCGGGGTCGCGTCGAGGTGGGTGACTCGTCCGGCGTGCAGCACCTCGGCGAGCTCGGTACCGCCGTAGGCCTGCGGCGGTACCACCACCAGGGTGGCGCCGGCCGTGAAGGTCGACAGCAGCTCCTCGATCGAGGAGTCGAAGGCCGGTGAGTACAGGTGGGTGGCGCGCGAGCCGGGGGTGAGGGCGAGCCGCGTGCGGGTGTCGTCGGCGAGGTTCGCCAGGCCGGCGTGGGTGACGACGACGCCCTTGGGGGTGCCGGTGGACCCGGAGGTGTAGACGATGTAGGCGGCGTGCTCGGGTCGGATCCTCCGGTCGGTGATCGGCGCGGCGTCCGTGGCCGCGATCGCCGCGACGGTCCCGGGGTCGTCCAGCACGATCCAGTCGGTGTCGTCGGGCAGGCCGTCGCGGTGCGCGGCGACGGTCAGGCCGATGCGGGCGCCGCTGTCGCGCAGGACGTGTTCGAGCCGGGCGCGGGGGTGGCCGGGGTCGACGGGCACGAACGCGGCCCCGGTCTTGGCAACCGCCCACACGGACTGCACCGAGTCGAGCGAGCGCGCCAGCGCCAGCGCGACGGTGGTCTCCGGGCCGGCGCCGCGGGTCAGCAGCAGCCGGGCGAGCCGGTCGGTGGCGCTGTCCAGTTCGGAGTAGGTCACGGTGCGGGGACCGTCGATCACGGCGACGGCACCGGGGTCGAGGGCCGCCCCCGCGGTGAGCAGGTCGGCGAGGGTGCGGGCGGGCACCGGGTCGGCGCCACGGGCCGGGACGAGAGCCGCGCGCTCGTCCTCGTCGAGCAGGTCCAGGTCGGTGAGCCGCCGGTCGGGGGCGGCGGTGGCGAACCGGTGCAGGAACGCGAGGAACCGACGGTGGTGCGAGGCGAGCTCGTCCCGGGTGTACAGGTTCGGGTTGGCCTGGAAGTCGAGGTGCGTGCTGTGCCCGCCCGGGTAGAGGTTGACGAAGAGGTCCTCGATGAGCCCGGAGGTGAGCACGTGCACCCGGCCGGTGAGCGCGCCGAGCCGGACCTGGTGGTCGAACAGCATGAGGTTGACCGACGGGCCGAACCCGGCGGCGTGGTCGCCGGTGAGACCGAGGTCGCGGGCGATGTCCTCCTGCCGGTACCGCTGGCGGCGCAGCGCCCCGGTCAGCTCGAGTTCCGCTGCGGCGATGACGGAGGCGACGGTGGCGGCGTCGGTCCGCAACCGCAGCGGCACGACGTTGGCGAGCATGCCGCCGGAGCGGCGCAGCACGGCGGTGGTGCGGGCCGAGACGGGCAGGCTGAGCATCACCTCGTCGTGGCCGGTCATCCGGGCGAGGTAGGTGCCGAACGCGGCGACCACGAGCGGGGCGAGGCTCGACCCGCGCCGGGTCGCGGCATCGCGCAGGGCTCGCTCGGTGTCGGGGGGAAGTTCCGCGCCGACCAGCAGCGGATGCGCGTCGGCGGGGGCGGCCCGGCCGGCCAGCGACACGGGATCACCCAGGCCGGCCAGGTGTTCGGTCCAGTACGCGCGGTCGGTCTCGAACCGCGGGGAACGGCGGTAGGCCTCGTCCTCGGCGACGATGTCGGGCAGCGCCGCGGTGCGCGGGGCGTGCACCGCGGTTCCGGTGACGGTGGCGGTGTAGCGCTCGGCGGTGCGCGCGACGAGGGTCATCGCTCCGACGCCGTCGAGGGCGATGTGGTGGATCCGGGCGTACCAGAACCAGCGGTTGTCGGCGACGCGCAGCACGGCAGTGACGGCGAGCCGGTCGCTGCACATGTCGACGGGGGCGGTGTAGTCGCGCTCCATCCAGTCGCGGGCCGCGGCGACGGGATCGGCTTCGCCGCGCAGGTCGACCACCGTCAGGCGCTCGCCGGTGTGCACGACGGTCTGGAACGGGTGACCGTCCTCCTCGAGGATGCGCAGGAAGCCGGTGCCGAACTCGCGTCCGACCGCACGAGCGGACGTCTCGAGGGCGTCGAGGTCGAGGTCCCCGGTGATGTCGACGTACTGGGCGATGTTGACGGGCGTGTCGCCGGCCAGGTGCTGGGCGAACCAGATGCCGCGCTGGGCTGCCGAGAGCGGGAACGCGCCGGCGGACTGCTGGGCACCGAAATGTGCGTGGGCGACCGGGCTTTCGTGCAACACGGGGGTACTCCTGACGACCGGTGGACTGTGCTGCTTCCACGGTCGTCCGAACCCCCCCGTGCAGATACCGACCCCAGCGGTGGGGGTGGCACCCGCAGGGGTGGTCGAGCATCACCCTCGGGTGCGAGAACTTCTCAGCCTGTCCAGCCCGCGGTCGGGTCTCGCCGCCACAACAGGTCGTGGATGGCTTCGACGGCGTCCCCGGCGGAGGTGACGGCGAGCACCCCGGCGGCGGGCAGCGGCCACCCCCCGATCGAGATCACCGGCACCCCGGTCCGGACGGCGAGCGCGATCTCGCTGAGCGTGCCCCAGCTGCCGCCCACCGCGATCAGCGCCTCGCAGGTGCGGACCAGCAGGGCGTTGCGCATCTCGCCGAGCCCGGTCGGGATCGACACGGTCAGGTACGGGTTGGCTTCCGCGCGGTCGTCGCCGGGCAGCAGGCCGAGAGTGGTGCCGCCGGCCTCGGAGGCGCCGCGCGAGGCCGCGGCCATCACCCCGCCCAGTCCCCCGGTCACGACGACGGCGCGCCGCGCCGCGAGCAGCCCGCCGACCTGACGGGCGATCCGGCGTTGTTCGGCCGTGGCTTCCGCGGGCCCGACCACGCCGACATACCGCTGCGCATCCATGCCGAGATTGTCCACCACCCAGGGTGCAGAAGTGGCCCCCTGAGGTGAAATCCCCCACCACCGGGGCTGCTCGCGCCGGCACCGGCGTCCCGCGGATCCTTGTCCGCATGTCCACCCTCCGCACCGAGCGTCTCGTGCGCCGCCACACGGTGATCGCCGACGACGGCGTGCCGCTCGCGGTCCACGAGCTCGGCGCGGCCGGCGCGCCGCTCACCGCCGTGTTCGTCCACGGACACTGCGGCCGCACGGAAACCTGGACCCCGCTTCGGGATTCGTTGATCCGGCGGTACGGGGCCACGCTGCGGATGGTGTTCTTCGACCACCGTGGGCACGGCGCGTCCGGCACCGCCGGGCCGGAGACGTACACCGTCGAGCAGCTCGGGCGTGATCTCGCGGCGGTGCTGCGCGCGGTCTCTGCCGGCCCGGTGGTGCTGGTCGGCCACTCGATGGGCGGCATGACGATCCTGTCCTACGCCCGTCAGCATCCGCACGAGATCGGCATCCGCGTCGTCGGGGTCTGCCTGATCGGCACCGCCGCCGGTGATCTCGGGCGGTCGGGGCTCGGACGCTACCTCGACAGTCCCGCGGTCGCGTTGTTCCACCGGGCGGTGCGGCACGCGCCCGGTGCCGTGCAGCGCGCGCTGCACCTGGGCGGACGGGCGGTGCGGCCGCTGCGGCGGACGTCGCAGCGCCGCGCCTCCGGCTCCCGGTGGGCGGCTCTGCTGGCGGTGCTCGCGAACGACACCCCGGTGGTGACGATGGCGGCGTTCCTGCGATCGTTCGCGGTGCTCGACGAGTCCGCCGCGTTGGCGGTGCTCGCCGCGGTCCCCGCGGTCGTGCTGTGCGGCTCGGCAGACGAGTGGACCCCGTTCGAGCTGTCGGCGGGTCTGGCGGAGCGGCTGCCGCGCGCCGAGCTGGTGCGGGTCGACGGCGCGGGGCATTCGGTGATCACCGACCGGCCCGCGGAGGTCGCGAGGGCACTCGGTGGGTTGCTGCAGCGGGTCGGGTGAGCCGACGCTCAAAGGTCGCGTTCGGTGATGACGCCGCTGTGCAGTGCGAGCTCGGCGAGCCGGACCCGCTTCTGGTTCTGGGGCAGGTCCTCGACGCCGAACTTCGCGAACAGCGCCCGCAGGTGGGTCTTCACCGCGTCGACGCTCAGGAACAGTTCGGAGGCGATGTCCTGGTTGGATGCCGGGGTGGCGAAGGCGGCGCCGTGCTTGTACGGCCGGCACAGCGCGACCAGGATGCCGCGTTGTGTCTGCGTGAGCGATCGCACCGTCGGCAGCTCCGACGCGACACGGGTCGCCTCGTCCGGCCCCGCGCCGATCTCCTGGAAGGTCAGGCGGATCGAGCCGATCCGGATGCTGTCGCCCTCCCGCAGGCGCCGGCGGCCCGCGATGCGTTCCCCGTTGAGGAACGTGCCGTTGCGGGAGAGCCCGTCGTCGAGGATGGTCCAGTGGGTGCCGATCCACTCCACGACGGCGTGCAGGCGGGAGACCTCGTTGTCGCCGGTGAAGGCCACATCCGACGTCGGGGCACGGCCGATGGTGACGCGCGGCGAGCCCGGCGACAGCTCGAATCGATGCTGCCGCCCCTGCTTGTCGACGTATGTCAGACGCGATTCGGTGACGACGCTCATCACAACCTCCGGGGGCGGACTCAATCCTGCCCGCAGGTCGCAATGTCGGCAAGAGGGTCGCGCCCCAACCGCAGCAGCGTCGCGGCCAGCGCCGCGCCGTCCCGGCCCAGGACCGCGGTGAACCGTGTGAGCACCGCCATCTCGCGCCGCCCGTGCACCGACACCGTTCCGTGTCCGGCGCGGCGCAGCCGGCCGGCGTGGTGGGCAAGCCCGGTCCGGTACCGGATCGCGGCGACGATCTCGGCATCGACCCGGTCGATCTCGTCGAACACGCGATCCGGGTCGGTGTGGCTCGTGGTGAACCTCTCCGAGGTTGCGGTCACGGGGCCTCCATGGCGTTGTGGGTCGGTGGTCTCATCGTGACCGGGGATCACCGTGCGCCCCAAGGAACCCTGGGGTGGGGATCGCCCCACCCTCAGCCGAGGAGAAGCGTCACGGCCACGAAGTAGATGACGATCGAGAGCAGGTCCTGGATCACCGTGGCGAGCGGGCCGGACCCGAAAGCCGGGTCCTTGCCCAGCCGTTGCAGCGCCCACGGCAGCACCATCGCCACAGTCGTCGCGATGGTGCTCGCGGCCAGCACGGCCGACGCGACGGCGACCGCGAGATCCGGGTTCCCCGTCATGAGCAGCACGGCCGGCAGCATGGTCACACCGAGCAGCGCCCCCACCGACAGTCCGGTCAGCACCTCGCGGCGCACGATCCGGCGGATCCCCACCCCCACCGAGAACCCACGGATGACCAGTGCCTCGGTCTGCGTCCCGACCGCGTCCGCCAGATACACGATTCCCGGCACGAAGTAGGCGACGGCGAGGTCGGCGTCGAGTTCGGCCTCGAACACCTGCATCAGACGGGCCGAGACCATGGCTCCGATCAGACCGACGACGAGCCACGGCAGCCGGTGCCAGAGCCGACGACGGATTCCCTCGACGCTCGAGGCGCGCGCCGCGTCCACCGAGTGCACGAAGCCGCCGAGCCGGGCCATGTCCTGATCGTGCTCGTGCAGCAGCACGGCGAGCAGTTGCTGCGGCGCAATGAGGCCGCGGAACCGGCCGTGGCCGTCCACGACGGCCAGGCCCGGTTCGCCGTGCTGCACCGCCTTCCATGCGGCGCGTTCCTGCGCGGTATCCGGATGCACCACCGGCGGATCCGGATCCATCAGGTCGTTCATCCGGGCGGCGCCGGGGGCCGCCAGCAGCCGTTCGATCGTGACGAGACCGGCGAGCGTCTCACCGATGAGCACGGCGACGACGGCGGCGCTGTCGAAGCTGTGTTCTCGCATCCGGTCGAGCACGTCGGCGGCGGTGTCGTGCGGCCGGGCCACCGGGACGGCCGCGAAGCTGTGACGCAGCGCGGTGCCGGGGCTGCCCTGCCCCCGCGAAGGTGTGGCGGCAGAATCGACCATGGTTCACCGTTCCTCCGACCGCGCGTCCCGGGTGTCGATCGTGCCACGACCGTCCGGTTCCCGGCGACGGCGATAATGTGCCGGTGACTCGACGCACGCGCTACCCCCGGCCCGGATCGTCCGCCCCGTGTCCGTGCGGTCGGGGTCTTCCGTTCGGCGAATGCTGCGGACCGTTCCTCGCGGGCGGGGACGCGCCGACGCCCGAGCAGCTGATGCGGTCGCGGTACACCGCCTTCGTGGTCGGTGACGACGGCTATCTGCGTCGCACGTGGCACCCCGGCACCCGCCCGGCGCGACTGGATCTCGATCCGGCGCAGCGGTGGACCGGGCTCGAGGTGCTGCACACGAGCGGCGGGTTCCTGCACTCGGAGGGGACGGTCGAGTTCCGTGCCCACTACTGCTTCGGCGGTCACGAGGACGTGCTGCACGAGCACAGTCGGTTCGTCCGCGAGGGCGGCCGCTGGTACTACGTCGAGGCGCTCGGACGACCCTGACGAGTCCGACCGGGCGCCGACCGTTCGGTGTCTCAGGCGTTCGGTGTCTCAGTCGAACAGGGCGAACGCGCGTGCCACGAAGAACGCGGCCACGCCGAGCACGATCAGCGCGATGAGCACGATCGCGAAGACGGGCATCACCCGGCTCGGGTTGGGTTGGGGATGCGACAGGCCGGAGGTCTGTCCGGCGTCGGGTGGGGTGTCTCCGGGCTGCACGCCCCCGCCGGCGTCGAGGCCGGGCGCATCTTCGGGTCGGGGTCCGGGGTCCTGGGTGCTCAAGTGCGCTCCTGGTGTCTGCAGTACGGAAACAGAGCCGAGCGCGGCGTCTCGGCTCCGACGGGATACCCGGATTCCGGCGGCGCAATCCACGGGCCGTCAGCGGAACGGCCCCGGCAGATGACGCGAGAACCACACCGCCTCGCCGAACGGTTCCGCCGCCGCGTCGAAGTGCCGGCTGACGTCGGTGAGGGCATCGATCAGTCCGCTCACTGCGATCTCGTCGGCGAGGGGCAGGGAGGCCCGATCGAGGGCGTGGGCGGCCTCGACGATCGCCGCGATCTCCAGCACGAGATCGAACATCCTCTCGCGTGCCGCGCCGACCCGGGACGCAAAGCTGGCGTGGCTCATGGAACCCCTTCTCGGCAGAGTCATCTCCGGCGCACCGTCACCGACCCGGCGAGCCGGCGACGATCTCCGCCCGCACCCCGGTGAGAGCGCGGACGGTGGAACCTGTCGGCCCCGGGTATCCGCCGAGCGGCGGTCCGAAACACGCCCTCCGGCGGGGTTGACGGGTCGTGTCGACGTCTTCGTTCGGCACCGGGCACATCGCACCGGCTGAGGTCGGCGTGGCTGCGTGGCGCGGGGTCGGTGCGTCACGGAACGTGAGGGTCCGGTTCGGATAATTTCTCTCTTCCGTCTCGCATGGATTCGTGCCCGGGCATCCTGCTCGCTTCTGCTCGCTCCTGCTCGACGCCCTGATGCTGTGCGCGAGCTCCGGCCGACCCCTGCACGGTTCGGGTCGCCGGGCGGTGGCCCCGCCCCGCCGACCCGCGGATCGGCCCTACCCCGCCGCGGCGAAGTGCTTCTCGAGGTGCTCGGCGACCGCCTCGGGCTGTTCGAGTGCCACGGAGTGCCCCGCGGCGTCGACGGTGACGTGCCGGCCGCCCGCGGCGTCGGCGATGTTCACCGACGAGATCGGCGGCGGGTACGCGTGGTCCTCGCTCCCGGCGACGGCCAGGACCGGTACGCGGCACCCGGCCAGCTCCTCGACGATCCGCCCGCGATGGATGACGCCGTGGGCGGCGTCGCCGATGCGGGGTTCGAGCCGGGCGATCGCGGCGCGCCAGGTGCTCGTCATCGAACTCTCCTGCGCGAGGCTCGAATCGCCGAACATGATGTACATGACCGTGTCGACGACGTCGGCCGTGCCGTGCTCGGTGAGATGGTCGACCAGCGGAGCAAACTCGGCGAGCTTGTATTCCTCCTCCGCCGACGAACCGAGTGCGGCGGCCGTGCGGAGCAGTTCGGGGCGGCGCGCGGCGAGCCGCAGCGCGACGAACCCGCCGAGCGAATTGCCGACGACGTGACACGGGGCCAGATCGAGATGCTCGATCAGGGCCGCGGCGTCCTCGGCGAGGACGTCGACCGCGAGTTCCTCCCGCGGCGCCGGAGCGCTCTCGCCCTGCCCGCGATGGTCGTAGGCGACAACCCGGTACCCGTCGGCGGTGAACTTCTCCGCGAGCGCGTCGAACATCGTGTGATCGAAGAAGAGCGAATGGCTGAACACGATCGGCACCCCCTCGCGCGGACCGGCGTCGACGTAGGCGAGTTCCGTCCCGTTGACCTTTGCTCGCTGCATGAGAAACCTCCTGGATCGGAGCCACCGCGCTCCGGCTGTGGCGTTCGTCACTACACTGCCGACGAGCGTAGGGAGCGGGCTGGACGCGGCACTCGCCGATCCGCGCAGAGCACTGTCCGGCGCGCGCACGACCCGACGAGGAGGTCACGGTGGCAGCGGAGTACGAGGTGCAGTTCACGACGACGGGCCGGGTGCCGGCGCGCGACCGCGCCGAGTTCTGGACCGACCACGTGCGGTTCAACCACGGCACCCTGGACTATTCGTTCCCCCACCCGGACGAGCGTTCGCCGGCCGGCTTCGCCGGAGCCACACACGTGCAGCGCTGCGGCGGTCACCAGCTCGTCGAGTTCTGGTCCGATCGCATCACCTACGCGCGGACCGCCCGGCACGTCCGCGGGGACGACGACCGGAGCATGCGCCTGTTCGTGCCGAAATCCGGCGCGCTCACCGTCACCCACGACGGGCACGCACTGCCGGTGCCCGTCGGGCACGCGGCCCTGGTGTCGATGGCCCGCCCGTTCGAGCTGGTCCATCGCGCCCAGGCCCGGGCGTGGGTGCTCACCGTCCCCGAGGGCTGCCTGCCCGACCGGGCAGTCGCCGACGGGCCGAGTGTGCTCGACCTGCGCCGCGGCGTCGGGGCGGTGGCGGGGACCATGACACGGGCGCTGGCCCGCGAACGCACGTCGTTGTCCGGTCCCGCCTTCGTCGCGATCAGTGCCCGGGTGATCGAGCTCGTGTCCCTCGCCCTGGCCGACACACACGGTCACATCCGGCCCGGGGGCCTGCAAGCGGTCGCCGCGGCGGCCCATGCCTACGTCGACGAACGTTCGGACGACCCGGACCTGACCCCGGCGTCGATGGCACGCGACCTGGGCTGGTCGCTGCGCCAACTGCAGCTCGCGTTGCGAGCGGCCGGCACCACCCCTGCCGAGCTGCTCCGCAACCGCCGACT
The DNA here is from genome assembly GCF_057367935.1 of Rhodococcus sp. NS-SX18. Classification (NCBI taxonomy): domain Bacteria; kingdom Bacillati; phylum Actinomycetota; class Actinomycetes; order Mycobacteriales; family Nocardiaceae; genus Rhodococcus; species Rhodococcus sp. NS-SX18. Next base: position 3,066,279 of record NZ_CM170633.1, read on the forward strand.
GGACCGCGCCCGCAGCCGACTCGAGGACCCGCGCTGGAACGCGGTGTCCGTGGGGGGAATTGCCTTCGCGTCCGGCTTCGGTTCGCTCGGTGCGTTCGGCACGGCCTTCCGAGCCCGTTTCGGGACCACCCCGAAGGCGGTGCGGGCGGCCGGTCCCGCGGCCGCGCTCAACGCAGCAGCGTCGCCCGCAGTGTCGCCGTGAGCCACGCCCGGTATTCGTCCACGTCCCAGCCGCAGTCGCGGCGCAGCAGCGCATGCACCTGCGGAGAACCCAGCGTGTAGAACACGTGCGCCGCGTGCTCGACACTCACGTCGTCGCGCAGCAATCCGTGCCGGCGCAGCCCCTCCGCGATGGTGCGCGCGTTGTCCGCGGTCGCGCGCGCGTCCTCGTCGGCGAACCGGCGCATGTCCGGGTCCGCGCCCGAGGACTCGACCGAGGTCATCAGCAGCCCGCCGGCCCGCTCGAGCAGGTCGGCGCCGTAGCGGACGACCTGCTCGACGATGCGTTCGGCATCCGAGCCCGCGGTTCCGGAGGCGCCGCGTCCCGCGCGTGGCTCCCGGCCCGACCCGGGCTCGTCGGCCGCGGACCCACCCGTGACCGCGGCGTCGAGCGCCTCCCGGAACAGTTCGGACTTGCCGCCGGGGAACGCCGTGAAGACCGTTCGCACCGCCACCCCGGCCGTCTCCGCGATCTGCCTGACCGTGGTGCTGACGTATCCGCGGTCGACGAAGAGCCGGGCGGCGGCGACGACGATCGTCGCGCGCGTCCGGCGCGCAGCCTCCTCACGCAGCGGCGAACTGTAGGCCCTCTTGGCATGCTGGGACATCGATCTCAGCTTATCAGCATCGGTTGCATCGGAACTGCAGCCGATTTCGGAGGTCTGCAGCGGCAGCGGCGACCGGGCATGCTGGTCGGGTGCACACCTTCGAGGTCTGGGCTCCGACCCCGCAATCCGTCCGGCTCCATGTCGACGGCACCGTCCACCCCATGCGCCGGGACGACCGCGGGTGGTGGCGCGCCGAGGTCGACGCCTCCCCCGGCGCTCGGTACGGCTTCCTCCTCGACGAGGACGAGACCGTGTTGCCGGACCCGCGCTCTCCGCGGCAACCGGACGGGGTGCACGGGTTGTCCCAGCTGCACTCGGTCGACGAGCACGCCTGGACCGACACGTCGTGGACGGGCCGGCAACTCGCCGGCGGGGTGGTGTACGAGCTGCACGTGGGGACCTTCACCGACGAAGGCACCTTCGATGCCGCCGTCGCCCGGCTCGACGACCTCGTCGAGCTCGGCATCGACCTGGTCGAACTGATGCCGGTCAACGCCTTCAACGGCACCCGCGGGTGGGGCTACGACGGTGTGCTCTGGTACGCGGTGCACGAGCCCTACGGCGGCCCGGACGGCCTGCAACGCTTCGTCGACGCCGCCCACGCCCGCGGCCTCGGGGTGATCCTGGACGTGGTGTACAACCATCTCGGACCGTCCGGAAACTACCTGGACCGCTACGGGCCGTACCTGTCCGGTGGGCAGGGCACGTGGGGCGCCTCGGTCAACCTCGACGGCCCGGACTCCGGCGAGGTGCGCCGCTACATCCTCGACAACGCCCTGCGCTGGATGCGGGAGTTCCACATCGACGGACTGCGCCTGGACGCGGTGCACGCTCTCGTCGACCACACCGCCGTGCACCTGCTCGAGGAGCTGGCCGTCGCGACGTACCGGATGTCGGCGCATCTGGGCCGTCCGCTCAGCCTGATCGCGGAGAGCGATCTGAACGATCCGAAGATGATCTCGCCCCGCGCCGCCGGCGGTTACGGCCTGCAGGCGCAGTGGGACGACGACATCCACCACGCCGTGCACGCCGCCGTCTCCGGTGAACGACAGGGCTACTACGGCGATTTCGGTTCGCTCGACTGCCTCGCCCGCACCCTGCGGCACGGGTTCTTCCACGCCGGCACCTATTCGAGCTTCCGCGGGCGCACCCACGGGCGGCCGCTCGACGCCGGACGCATCCCGGCGAGCTCCCTGCTGGCCTACACGTGCACCCACGACCAGGTCGGCAACCGGGCGGTCGGCGACCGGCCCGGTCACTACCTCGACCCCGGTCAGCTGGCCGTCAAGGCCGCGCTGGTGCTGACCTCCCCGTACACCCCCATGTTGTTCATGGGCGAGGAGTGGGACGCGAGCTCACCGTTCCAGTACTTCACCTCCCACCCGGAACCGGAGTTGGCCCGGGCCACCGCCGAGGGACGTCGGCGCGAGTTCGCCGAGCACGGGTGGGACGCCCAGGACGTCCCCGACCCGCAGGATCCGGAGACGTTCCGGCGGTCGACGCTGAACTGGGCCGAGCGGACCGAACCGGCCCGTGCCCGGGTGCTCGAGTGCTACCGGCAACTCCTGGCGCTGCGTCGCGAACGCGCCGAGCTGACCGATCCGTGGCTCGAGCACCTGCACGTCGACTACGACGAGGACGAGCGCTGGATCGTGCTGCACCGCGGCAGCCTGCGGGTGGCGTGCAACCTCGGACCCGACCCGGTCACCGTGCCCTTCGGCGGGGCTCCCCTGGTGTGGTGGGAGCCGGTGGTGGTCAACCGGACCGGGTCCGCAACCCTCGTGCCCGGGCACTCGTTCGTCGTTCTCGACGCCGCCCTCGCACCGCCGGGGGTCAGCGCGGGCGCAGCATCCGCAGGGTGAGCAGGGCAGTGGCCGCCAGAATCACCGCCGTGGCCGCCGCGGCACCGTGGGTGCCCGCGACGAACGCGGACCGCGCCGACTCGAGGAGGATCTCCGCCTCGGCCGCCGGAAGGCGGCCGGCCGCGGCGACCGCGCCGCCGAGGGTGTCGAACTCGTGGCCCGCACCCGGGACACCGAGCCGGGACCGGTAGACGGCGGTGACGACGCTGCCGAGGACCGCGACACCGAGGGCGATACCGAGCTCGTAGGCCGTCTCCGACACCGCGGACGCGGCGCCGGCCCGGTCCGCCGGGGCGGCCCCGACAACCAGGTCGGTGGTGAGTGTCAGCGCGATGCCGACGCCCACGCCGATGAGGACGAAACCGGCGACGAACACGCCGGCTCCGTGCTCGGTGTCCAGCGCCAGCAGCACGGCGGCGCCCACGGCCGCGACGGCCAGGGCACCCGACAGGACGGTCCCCACCGGCAGGCGCCGCACGAGCCAGGCCGCACCGAGTGCAGACAGGGCGCTGGTCGCGGTGCCGGGGAGCATCAGCAGACCCGCCTCCAGCGGTCCGACTCCGAGGACCAGCTGCAGGTACTGGGAACCGAAGAACAGCACCCCGGCGAGGGCGAAGATCGACAGCAGATTGGTCGCGACGGCGGCCGAGAACTCCCGGCGCCGGAACAGCGTGAGGTCGAGCAGCGGATCCGTCGCGATCCGCTGGCGGTAGACGAACGCGACGGCCGCCGTCAGGCCACCGCCGAGTGCGACCAGCGCCGCACTGTGCGGGCCGTGCAGCGCGGTTTCCTTGACCGCGTAGACGATCGGCACCACGGCCAGCAGGGACAGGGCGGCCCCCGGCAGGTCGAAGCGGCCCGGGTGCGGATCCCGCGATTCCGGGACGAGGAACGGTGCGGCGACCACGAGGACCGCCATGATCGGAAGGTTGATCAGAAACACCGACCCCCACCAGAAGTGCTCGAGCAGCCAGCCGCCGACGAGCGGGCCGGCGGCGGCCCCGCCGCCGGCCATCGCGCCCCACACGCCGATGGCGACGGTCCGCTCGCGCGGATCGGTGAACATGTGCCGGATGAGTCCGAGGGTGGCCGGCATGAGGGTGGCGCCCGAGACGCCCTGCAGTGCCCGCGCCACGATCAGCAGCTCGGGGCTCGGCGCCCACGCCGCGAGGACCGAGGCCGCGGCGAACCCGACGGCACCGACCAGCAGGAGCCGGCGTCGGCCGACCCGGTCGCCGAGCACGCCCATCGTCACCAGCAGACCGGCCACGGCGAACGAGTACACGTCGATGATCCACAGCAGCTGGACCCCGCTCGGGGCCAGATCGGCGCTGAGGAAGGGCAGGGCGAGGTCGAGAACGGTTGCGTCGACCGCGATCAGCAGCACGGCGCCTGCGAGAACCACCAGGCCCGCCCAGGTGCGGGCACCGGCCGGCGCATGCTCGGTTCCCGCCTCCGCCGGGGAAGCCGGCGGTATCTGCCCGGTGTTCGTCATCCTTCGTTCCTCCACACTGAACCGTCCAGCCGGTACACAAGTACGGTAGCACCAACCGTCCGGACGGTACAAAGATGGGCGGTAGGATCAGGCCATGGCCTCCGACACACGCGACCGGATCCTCGACGCCCTCGAACGCACCCTCGTCGACGTGGGGGTGGCCCAGGTGACGCTCGAGGGCGTCGCGGCGGCTGCCGGGGTGTCGAAAGGTGGTCTGCTGTACCACTTCCCGACCAAGGAGGCGATGCTCGCCGCCATGGTGCGGCGCCTCGGCGAACGCGGCGACGCCCGGCTCGCCGACGCCGTCGCCGGGGGCACCCCGGTCGCGGAGTGGTACCTGGCCGACCCGGACGAGACCGGCGACTCGGCGGAGATGGATCTGTTCCGGTCCACGGTGGCCGCGCTGCGCAGCGCCGACGGCCGGCACGACGACGTGCACCGGGCGGTCGTCGAGGTGCTTCGGTCGTGGGACGAGGGGCTGCGCGCGGAGATCGACGACCCGGTCACCGCCGAGATCGTGCGCCTCGTCGGCGACGGCATCTACCTGGGCGCGATGCTCGGACTGCCCAAGCCCGACCCGGAACTGCACCGGCGGGTCGTCGCCCGGCTCCTGGGGACGAAAAACCCTTGATTGTCGCCGACCGGCGCGAGTACGGTCAAGAGCAGTCGGGGAATCTTCCTGCACACACACGCTTCTCGGGGTGTATCGCCATGAAACTCCGGACTGCCACCGTCGGCGCCCTCCTCGCCGCCACCCTCACCCTCGCCCCGGCCGGAGTCGCGGCCGCGGCGCCCACCGACGCCCCCGCTCCGATCGGGATCACCTGGCAGCAGACCGATCACCGCAACGACTGGGACCGCCGCAACGACTGGGACCGCCGCAACGACTGGGACCGCCACGACCGCCGTGACCACGATCGCGGCTGGGAACGGAACTGGTGGGGTCCACCCGCTCCGTGCTGGTGGTTCGGCCCCTGGCTGGTCTGCGCTCCCTGGCGCTGAGCGGCCGCCGCGGACCTCGGCGGGGGAAGGCACTCCCCGCCGGGATCCCGTGCGGCTCAGGTGAGATAGCGGTAGGCCGGCGAACCCGGCTCGAGCCGCTGCGCCTCGATCGGCGAGACGTCCATCCGCGCCAGCAGCGACGTCAGACCGTCGGCCGTGCCGAGTTCGATGCCGACCAGCGCCGCACCGAACTCCCGGTTGTTGCGCTTGACGTACTCGAACAGGGTGATGTCGTCGTCGGGCCCGAGCACCTCGTCGAGGAACCGCCGCAGCGCCCCCGGTTCCTGAGGAAAGTCCACCAGGAAGTAGTGCTTGAGACCGCGGTGCACCAGCGAGCGCTCGATGACCTCCCCGTAGCGGGAGACATCGTTGTTGCCCCCGGAGATCAGGCACACCACCGTCGCACCCGGCGCGACGGTCATCCCCTCGAGCGCGGCGACGGACAGGGCCCCCGCGGGCTCGGCGATGATGCCCTCGTTCTGGTACAGGTCGAGCATCGCCGTGCACACGGCGCCCTCGTCGACCTGGGTCATCCCGAACGGCCCGGTGCCCAGTCCGTCGTTGCGCAGCGCCGCGACCAGCGGCAGGTTCGCATGGGAGACGATCTCGGGGCCGAGCCGGGAGACGACGGCGTACGGCACGTCGCCGACCCGTTTCACGGCAGCACCGTCGACGAACGGATCCACCTCCGGCAGGGTCACCGGCCCGCCCGCGACGAGGGCAGCGGTCATCGACGCCGCCCCGGCCGGCTCCACCCCGACGATCGAGGTGTGTGGTGACTTCTCGTGCAGGTACGCCGCGATGCCGGCCAGACAGCCACCACCGCCGACCGGAACCAGCACCACGTCCGGCGCCGCCGGCAGCTGGTCGAGCATCTCCCGGGCGATGGTGCCCTGACCCGCCGCGGTGCGGGCGTCGTCGAACGGCGCGACCATCGTCGCGCCGGTACGCGCGACATCCTCCGCCGCGGCGGCCGCGGCCGCGTCGAAGGTGTCACCCGTCGGGATGAGCTCGACGAACGCCCCGCCGTGCGCACGGATCCGGTCCCGCTTCTGCTTCGGGGTCCGGGTGGGCACGTAGATCCGGCCCCGCACCCCCATCGCCCGGCACGAGTAGGCCACACCCTGCGCGTGATTGCCGGCGCTGGCCGTCACCACACCCGCCTCGCGTTCCGCCGGAGAGAGCTGCGCCATGACGTTGTAGGCGCCGCGCAGCTTGTAGGAGCGCACGCGGGTGAGATCCTCGCGCTTGAGGTAGACGTTCGCTCCGGTGAGAGCGGAGAGCCGCTCGCTGTACTCGAGCGGTGTGGGGGCGACGACCGCGGAAATTCGCTCCGCCGCGGCATCGATGTCGGCCACGCTCAGGGCGGGCAGGTGCATCGGATCAGCGGTTCGCGAAGTCGTGGTCACCTGTCCATGCTGCCACTACCCACCCGGAACCCCCAACGCGGGTTTCGCCACTGCGTCCGCGGCCCCGGCCACCGGACCCCGCGCGCTACCGCGGCTCGAGGACGAAGACCGGAATCTCCCGATCCGTCTTCTTCTGGTACTCGGCGTAGTCGGGGAACGCCTCGACCGCCCGCCGCCACCACAGGTCCTTCTCCTCGCCGCGGACCTCGCGGGCGGTCATGTCCCGGACCGTCGGCCCGTCACGCAGTTCGACGTGCGGATCCGCCCGGACGTTGAAATACCAGACCGGATGCGTCGGGGCACCACCGAGCGAGGCGACCACCGCGTAGACGCCGTCGTGCTCGACCCGCATCAGCGGGGTCTTGCGCAGCTTGCCGCTCTTCGCTCCGCGGCTGGTCAGCACGACCACCGGGCGGCCGTTCAGGGTCGTGCCCTCGGTGCCGCCGGAACTCTCGTACAGCGCCACCTGATCGGCGGCCCACTGGGACGGACTCGGTTCGTATTCTCCGGTGAGAGGCATGGACCCAAGTCAACACCGCCGCGCACGGGGCCGCAGCGGACCCGGCGGATCCGTCCGTCCGAGTCGGACGCCACCACCCGACGAGCAAAGTTCGGTGGCCCGAACACAAGTCTGCGAGTAGCCTGGTGAACGGATTCCCCGAGGCGCACGGAGGTCGAGATGACGACGACGGATTCGCCCACTCGCGTCCGCCGCCGGCCCGCGTCCGTCGACGTGGCCGGAACCGCATGGCCGCTGTACAAGCTCGAGGCGCTCGTCGCGGCCGTCCTGGTGCTGCTGACGCTGTTCGCGATCACCGCCGACGCGCAGACCGCCGTGCTCGCCGCCGCCGGCACCGCCACCGTCGTGTGGTGGGTTCGGAAGCTGCTGTACAAGTCCATGAATTGATGCATGCCCCACCATGGGATGGCGGTTTCGTCGCACTTGCTGTTCTCGAATGCACTGATCGCGCGGGAGAGGTTGCCCAGTGCACCAGCGACTGAACCGCCCTCGATCTGGTAGAGACTTCGTTCAGGCCACCTCGAGGACCGAGGCGACGGTAGGGCGCTGTTCACGGCCGCGCGTCTCGTACTCGATCGGCGACAGATAGTCGATCGACGAATGCAACCGGTCCGCGTTGAACCAGCGGACCCACTCGGCGGTTTCCCACTCGACCTCGGCTCGGCCGGACCAGGACTGTGCTCGGTCGATCAGCTCTGTTTTGTAGAGACCGATCGTCGATTCCATCCGGGCGTTGTCGAGGGCGTCGCCGACGCTGCCGATGGAGCCGGCGATCCCGGACTCGATCAAAGCTTCGGTAAAGGCGAGAGAGGTGTATTGACTTCCGGCATCGGAGTGATGAACCAATCCTGTTGATATAAACCGGAAGTCAGCCCTTCTTCGGGTGAATAGAGCTTGTTCGATAACACCGTGAACCAGTGGGGTGCCCTTCGTTGTCATCACCCGCCACCCCAGAATCCGGCGAGAGAAGACGTCGACGCAGAACGCGGTGTAGACGAACCCGGCCGACGTCCACACATACGTGAAATCAGCTACCCACCACTGATCCGGACGATGCGGCGCATCCCAGTTTCCGCTCGATCAGATCCGGGTGCCGCGGCACTCGATCATCGCGCTCGGTGGTGACCGTGCGGCGTCCGCCGCGCACGACGCCGGTGATGCCGGTGATCGTCATCAGGCGGGCTACCTGATCACAGCCTATATCGTGACCAGCGCGTTTCATCGCGTGCCAGAGTTTACGGACACCGTAGACCCGCCGATTGGCCACGTACACCGCGTGCACGGCGTTCGCGGCGTAGGCGTCGGCCAGTTGCGCTTCGGAGATCCGTCCGCGGGCCTTGGCCTTGCAGTAGGCGGACGGGGCGATGCTGATGCCGTGCTCGGTGAACACGGCACAGATCGGGTCGACCCCGAAACGGCAACGGTGCGCGTCGATGTAGCCGACGATCACCGCAGTCGGCGGTCGACCTCCGCCGCGGCGAAAAACGCACTCGCGGTCTTCAAAATCTCGTTCGCCCTGCGTAATTCGGCGTTCTCTTCACGCAGTCGAAGCACCTCGTCGAGGTCGGCATCACTGTCCGACGTCAAGAAGGTCGGGGCGCCCTTTCGCTCTGCGGTTTCGATCCAGTTCCGCAGTGTCGCCGGCGCGATGTCGAGCAGCTCGCCGACATGGCGACGGGCGGCAGTCTTCGAGCCTCCGTGTTCGGCGATCCAGTCCCGATACATCCGGACCGCACGCTCTTGGGTCTCGGCGTCGTACTTTCTCGGTGCAGGCATACCAGCATTCTCCTTGTTAGATCAGGAGCCTCCACCTCGTCCAGGGCGGTTCAGTGAGCCCTATCGGTACCGCGAATCAGTCGCCGTTGACACCGCACGCACGATCGAGTCCCACTCCCGTCCGACCGTGCCGCAACCGGACAACGATCGAGCCCGCCGGCGAGCACATTACAGGGCAATCCGGCGACCTCTTCGACCGCAACAGCGCGGGTGAATGTAGATGTAGGAACTTTGATGACGATCATTCTGTTTGCGACACGACCGACACCTTCGCAACTTAAGATCCGAGACGCTGGTCAGCAGCACAGGTGACAGCCGGACGGAGGCAGAAGTGGCAGCACACGGCCTAAATCTTGATGATGTGCACCCGTCCTTACGTACTTCATTGCCCGCTGGAACTGAAGCGGGAATCGTCGAGTGGCAGCTGAATAATCGTCGGCAGCTCCAGCTAAGCAGCAAATTGACGAATGGCATGACTGAAGCTTCTGTGCTTGTCGTCTTAGTCAATAGCGCTGACGAGTCTGCAAAAAAGCTAATACTCAAATTGATCCCTCCGACCGAAGATTCGGCCGAGCCGACCCGCCACCTCGACGCCATCGAAGCTAGTCCGCCAAATTTCGCTAGCGACCACCTCGTTTCGCAACCTTATCCACCCGCCTCAATTGGCGCAGGATGGACCGCGATGTTTCAGGAAATCGCTGGTGGATCGACCAGCAAGATCCGCCCTTTGTCAGCTTTGGCTGGGAGTGTGGACATCGTCGAGCCAGCTGGATACGTGGCCAATTCCGTCATCAAAGACTGGAATCTTCACGAAAGAGTCGTTGATTCAACAGTCTGGAAATTCACACAACAACACACGGGCAAGAAATTCGAGAAAGGATCGTCTTTCAGGAATTGGATAGCAGATCAATTTGGCGGAAAATGCTTATCGTCTGATGGCATCGCCTTTACCGACGATGATTCGGCAGACATCTTACCGAATCCACTGAAGATCGCGGTCGGCAGTCACATCGTCAGCAATAGGCCGATCAAAGCCATAGTCGGACTGACACATGGCGATTTGCATTTGGAGAATATTTTAATTCCAATGGACAGTGGCGTGAGATTTAGCGGATACCGCCTAATTGACCTATCCAAGTTCACGCCGGAAGGCCCGTTAACACGGGACCCGATAAACCTGCTACTTTCAATAATTTCACCAGTGCTGCCCGATTTTTCACGTACCGTGCGCCGCACTCTTATGCGCCTAGTTCTAAGCGACACAGTCGGGTCAGTCCCCCTTCAGTTAAGTGGACTTAGCCATGTTGTTCACCGAATCAAGATCGCCGGAGAGGACCGGATGCGCTCGCTCGGCTTGATCGATGAATGGGAGTCGCAGCGGTTACTCTCATTGGCAGCGATCTGTCTGGTCTATGCGAGTCGCGAACGATTCTCTTTCGAGGTTCGTCTTTGGTATATGGAACTGAGCGGTCGCGCCATGAGTGCATACTTTCGGATGCACGACATAGCCAGTCCACTCACATTTGAGACAATTGGCACCAGTCGAAACGAAAGGGTGCGACTCGCAGCTGGCGCCGCGGAGGATATCGTCCGCGCTTCTTCCGAATTTGATGGTCGGGCAGCGACGATCGCCATAATTTCGACGGTACCTCGCGGAAGTGCAGGCGCAATCAACCTCGGTCTCTCTGGCTGGGACATTGTAATTGAGTTCGATGCGTTGACCGATTACCCTGGCGGCTCATACCACACGGTCAAGCACAAAGCACCCGTTCGCCTCCTCTCTATCGAGACGGAACAACCTACAGTCTTCGGAGGCACCGAGACAATGTGGATCGCCGCGGATGGGCTCAGCGTCGATGGCGAACCCATAGCGCCCATACAAGCCCGTGACTGGCGTCGAACCGCATTGAAGGCCGTGAGATATTATCTGAGGCAATTGATCGCCGCCCACGCTACGCCCGTGGCGATTACGGTCTACGGTGACGTGACATTTAAAGTTCGACAGATTGTCGAATCGGCCCTAGACATCGCCGGCGATAGGTTAAAAATACTTTGCGCTAACACGGACGGGGTAGGCGAATTAGGCGGATACGATGCCGTTCACGTCATGGGCGATGCGGAACTTGTCGCTGAGCAAATGCCTACCAGAAAGAGCGACACAAGCCCGCGTCATTTCGCTCCAACGGTACCATTTGGACGCGACGGCTCACCGCTTGTAATACCCGAACGCGAGATCGCCTGGTACAACGAGATTGGGGAGCTAGTGCACTCCCAGGTAGGGACAAAGTCAGACGGAATTGAGCGAGTTGGCACAGGATTTTATCGAGGTCGAACCATCTCTTGGTTCGAGCTCGCGATCGGGATGGACGTTGAACGGCAGGATCGTTTGGAGCCACTAAAGTCAAGAATTACCAAGCTGCTCCAGGAAGGCGGGACACTGCGGTGGACATATAAGCACGAGCCGGGCGCGGGCGGAACCACGATCGTCCGCCGTGTAGCCTGGGAGCTACATGACCAATATCCGACAATCCTAGTATCAGAGATCAGGGAGGCGAGACCTGTAGTTTCCAGAATTCGACAGCTCTCCCTACTTGCGAAGCGTCAGGTCCTGGTCGTGGTCGAAAATACTACGGAGATTGTCACCGACACCATTTACTCCAACCTGCGGGCAGACTCCGTCGGGGCTTTAATTCTGCTGGTGACACGTGGCCAAGTAGGCAACGAAGTCAAACCAGAAGGTTTCGATCGACGCCTGGGCTACCTGACCAAGGATGAATCTGATCGTTTCGTAGAATTGTTCACACGTGAGTCCTCCACGCGGGCCGAAGCGCTCCGTTTGATATCGACCACCGGGTCGAGCCCACGGCTACCATTCTTCTTCGCACTCACCGCATTTCAAGAAGAGTACACTGCGCTCGATGACTATGTGCAGCGCTCGATTGATGGTGTCGATCCTCGCGCACTCGATGTCCTCACGGTCCTCGCCCTCGTTCATCGCTTCGCTGCCGTTGCAGTTCCGTCTGACCTCTTTGCCACGCCTCTGGGTCTGCCACGCGGCGAGCCAGTCGACATAACAGGAAAGTTGTTGGGCACGTCGCATGGCGTGACGCTTGAGGAGCCGAAGGGTTCATGGAGGACGACTCACCCACTCGTAGCCGACGAAGTCTTACGCCAACTACTTGCCCCGGTATCGCGCCGGTCGTACGACCGAACATCATGGCGAGCAGGCCTTGCAGACCGAAGCAGGGCGCTCATTTCACTTGTCGCCACTTCGTACCCAGAGTCGGTCCCGGATAAAATTAAGCTTATACTGGAACGCCTCTTCCTCTATCGAAATAACCGTGACGACCTTGGAACCGGCCGAGAATCATTTTCCGAGCTTATTCAGAGCATTCCGGTGAGCGAAGCCCGCGTTGGTGTCCTTCGGGTACTTGCCGAGACTTTCCCCTACGAGCCACACTACTGGGCACACTATGCACGACTGCTTAGTTATGAGCAGCGAGATCATTCGGCGGCACGCGAAGCGATTGATACAGCCTTAGAAGTTGAGCGTGAGGATGCAGCCCTTTGGCATATGAGCGGAATAATCCGCAGAAATGAGTTACAGGATCTGTTGCGCCGCGATCAGTCAGGAAGATTCATCCGAAATGTGACACCGATGCAGATTCGACAGAACACTGATGCCGCTTTGGCCGATTTTCATCGGGCGGCGACGCTAGATGAATCCAGCGAGTACCCGCATGTTGCAATGGTGAGACTTGTGGTGATGGTCATAAAGGCCGCAAAGGATAACTATGGCAGGGGTAGTTTCGCGGAGTTCTTCGAGGATTATGGAAATGAGTACTACAGCAACATCCTTGATGAGGCGGAAGTTGCCATCGACAACCTCCGTGAGATTGCCGGTGATGACAAACTGTCAGCGCATACAGACGCGGCGCAGACGAGCCTAGTCGAGCTGTACGACGATTACGCTGGGCTAATGGCGGGCTGGCGTGCAATGCTACATAGGCCCGACGTCATCCGCGCGCCCATCCGTCGGCGCCTTGTCCGCGTAATTTGTTCGCGATGCAATGGATGGCGTAGTGCGGATAAGGCAAGTCTCCGCGAAGCAATCAGGCTACTTGACGATAACCTTCGTGATGATCCATCGGATGGTCGCACGACTCGCGAGTGGCTTTTAGCGGCCCGCTTCGAAGGCGCGCCACTCGATCGCGCAATCGAGTTGGTTTCGTATTGGGTGCAACGAGAGCCTACCCGGGAGGCACTTTTCTATGATTTTGTCCTTTCTGCGCTTGCGGCATTGAAAGGACGCGATTCAGCGTTATACGACTATCAAACCAAGCTTGCTCGACTAAGGGAGCGGTCCCAGTTCTTTCCCGGCCGCAAGACTTCTTATGAGTGGTACGGCGAGGGCAAAGAGTTAGGAGCCCTCGTTCACTACACAGATTTGAAGAATTGGGAGCGAACGGTAGATGCACGAGATCCAACTTTGTTAAGGCGTGTAAATGGTATAGTCCACAAGATTGAGCGTCCAGCCGCTGGCTCTTTGCTCGTAAGTCCGGGCGTAGAGGCCTTCTTTACACCGTCGGTAGCGGGAATGGTCCAGGGCAAGGATGAAACTACGGCGGTCAGTGCGTTGATTGGGTTTTCGTACGACGGGCTCCGCGCTTGGAGTGTTAAGCGGCGCGCATAACCGGCTCTTCCAGAAATGGAGGGCAGGAGGGGGCGTGAAGATCCGCGGTTGACGCTTCTGTGGCGCAACCTAATCGATGCGGTGGAGAATACCGGCTCTTCGCAGTTAGCCCTGAGATAGGACATTACTGGCGGGTAGAACACCTGTCGAGGCTTCCACCTGCGCATTCACGACGTCGACGAAGCGGATCGGGACACTAAGCGGGTAGGTTCGGGCCGTGGCATTCGTGCGGAAAGTGCGCACCGCATCCGGGGCGGTAGCGGTGCAGGTCGTGCGCAAACACCGCGGCCGGCACGAGATCCTCGCTCACGTCGGGTCCGCGCATACCGACGTCGAGTTGGGCATTCTGCTCGAACGAGCCCGACACCTGCTGCACCCGAGTTGCACCAGATTAGTGTGCCAACCCTGACCGGGGATTCGCGATGCCGAGGGAATCGAGGATGTGCACGGCGTCGTCGGTGAGCGGATCGAAGGCGGTGTGCTCGTGGCCGGCGATCGTGATTGTGACTTCCTGCAAGGGACGCAGGGTCCGCACGATCTTCCGGATCGACATCCCGGTCGCGTCCTGCAGATAGCGTGAGATCGCCAACGCGGCGAACACGGTGGTCAGGTGCGCCTCGATGGAATCGCGGGTGTGACTGAAGATCGGGCGGGCCCGCAGGTCGGTCTTCGACATCCGAAACGACTGCTCGACATGCCACAGATCGTGATACTTCGCCATGACTTCCTGTGGATTCATCAGCGAGACAGGCAGGTTCGTCACGTAGCCTTTCAGACCGATCAGGGAACGCGCCCGGGCCAGAGCATCGGTATCGAGGGATTTGCCCTTCGCGGTGCTCTTGACGAACCGCGGTGTTCTAGCAGCACGGGTGCCGTCGACGACCTCCCGGGCCCGGGCTTCCTGCGCGTTCAGCGTCTGGTTGTCCCGCAGGGCACGCTTGGTCGAGTACGCCCAGATCGCCCGCCACGCCGTCGTGTCGGCCGGCGCCCACACCGGCTCGCTGCGACGGGTGAGGTCGTTGACCGTGCTCTTGGCGTGCCGTGGGGTGACGGTGTCGATGATTTGCCCGTCGGTGAACACGTCCCCGTTCCAGTGGAAATGACTGGCCAGATCCGCCGGGGCCTTCGTCACCCGCGAACCGACGATGAACTTCAGCCCGGCGGCATCGAGATCCTTGAGATTCGTCGCCGACAACATCCCGGCGTCGGCGGCGATGACCATCTCCACCCCCTCGATATTGTGGCGGGCCTGGAACTGGCGCACGATGGGCACGATGGTGCGGGTCTCGGCGTGGTTTCCTTCGAAACATCCGATCTCCAACGGGAATCCGGTGCGATCGACGAGCAGCCCGACGACGATCTGCGGGTCGACCCGCCGCTCCTTGGAGTAGCCGACCTTACGGAGCTCGTCTTCCTTCTCCGCTTCGAAATACAAGGTCGTGACGTCGTAGAGCAGCAGGTTCAGATCCCCCGCGGTGGCGGCATGCTCGAAGCAGCGTCGTGCGATGTCGTCGCGGTACCCGTGGCCAGTGCATCGCTGCAGGGTCCGCACGAAGGTGTTGCGGTGGGCCGGGGCGATCCCGATCTCCCGCAGCACTCTGCCCGCATCCGCAACCGACGTCGGCTCGACGAGGCGGGCTGCCACGAGCTGGAAGAACGCGTCGTTGTCGCGCACATCGAAGCCGAGACGTCGCCAGGCCGCAGCGATGACCTCGATCAGCCAGCGGGAGCGTTTCCCGGTGATCGTCGGTGCAGAGCTGGTGGTGCCCAGGTCGAGGTCGAGCTCTTGCTGGCCGGCGAGCAGCTTGGTTCGAGCGGTTTCGAGCAGGGCGGCGAGTTCGCTGTCGGTGTGGGCCGATCCGAGGTGCTCGAGGACCTTGTCGCGGCGGCCCTGCTTGGCCGCGATCTGCACCGCGGTTGCTCCCGAGGCGGTGCGGACTTTGCGGATGTAGGCGGCCACGGGGCGGAGTCTACCGAGCCGTTAGTGTGCCACTTTCCGGCAACGCACCGCCGCTACCTGCACAAATGTCCGCGACTACCCCGGAAACCGACTTACCTGGTGCAACTCAGGTCAGAGGCGGCGTCCACGACGACGGTCCTGGACGCCGCCTCACCGCGCACTCTTGACAAAGCGACGTCCATATCAGTGTGCCATCTTCCGAACACGCACCGTCTCTACCTGCGCATATACGCGGGACCACCCCGAGAACCGGCTCACCTGGTGCAACTCAGGTCGAATAACGGAGCGCCGCAGGGCTTCACGGAAAGTGCGCCAGATCCATTTCAGTAATCTTCATCGACGTAATCTGCACTCTATTTCCGAAACGCCGCAATTCGCATGCGGAGGTCGTTTATATAATCCTTCTATATGGACCTACAAGTTGTCATTCGTCGCCACCTGCACACCTGAGGAAAAGCGCCGAAAGGTCTCACTGTGAAGTCCAGCGAGTGACTTTATAACGCCGACGAAGTTGGGCACCGCTTTAGTAATACTCTCGTTAGATATCCGGTTGCGAGAAAAAGCCGGATCGAGCTGCCCCGATAGCGCCAGCACGAGATCGATAATCGGCGTCCACAACGCTGACGCTTGAGTCGGGCTAACATTTTCAGCAAACTGCAGATCGAACTTGTTGACAATTGGCCGGTCGAGGAATATTTCCATACACTGCGCGATTACATGCACCAGCAGATATGTCGATCCCTTCTTGTTCAAGAACTCAAGCTGAGAAAGTTCGGCTGCCTGCATCGGCCCACCATCACCTCTGGACTTCTGAGTCAGATCCAGCTTTCTTTCATTCAACGAACTGAGCAGAGAATAACAGAAGACGACATGCCTTGCAGTTGTACGGTCAGTAAAGATCTGCCGGTAGTTCTTTTCTTTAGTCCACAGTTCTGATTTCTTGTCGTAAGCTGTAACTGGATCACCATGAAACGCCGCTAGTGACTGCCCCACCGTGTAGGACGGCAACGTGAACTTACTCCTCTTGATTGCATCGCTTGCGCCTCCGCGCCGGCCGCCTTCGTATTCGGCTTCGGGAATCGCCTTAAACTGCGACCGCAACCTCTCTTGGATCTGATCAGTGCTTCGAAAGTCAGCCGCTTGCAAACGATTTTGCGAATTGTTGAATCGAACAAGATTCGCAATAAGCGATTCCTTGTCCGCCTTTACGAACCGAATTGGCACCTCAAGCTCAGAGGGAACCTCAGCAAGGCTCCCTATAGAGCCGGTGGTTTGCGCACCGTTTACAATCGATATTCCTGTGATTCTCAGCCTTCGACCGCGCCTCCCCTTACGACCAATCTCATAGTCCAGAACAAGTGCCGTCACGCCGTTGTTAAATACGTAGAAGTTGCGCGGCTGATCCTGAGCTGTCGCCTTTATCCCATTATTTATATTGGAGTCACTCTCTCGGGACCCCAGATAGCCTCGAAGGTTGGCAGAGAAGAGATTCGTCTGATACTCATGGTAGAGATCGTGCAACCACTTTCCTGATACGGTTGTAACAAGCGAGCGCCAGTCATCACTCTCGATCTCTATTGCGTCGGGCACGTAGGTTTCGAATTCATCGGTGACAATCACCGTCCGCTCAGCCTGGGTATAGATCCGCTCAAGTTGGCTATCGCCAATCTCTTCGGCAAATATGTTGATGTCCGCCCCGCCCTCATATGCGTTAAACGCATTTCTGGCGGATACTTCTACTGCGCGCATTTCGTCTTGCACATTCTTGGACGCTGGAAGATTATGAACATACCATATATAAAATTGACGGATTTCTCCATCGCGGACGGCTGAACGTAGTTCGTCCGCCCGACCTTTCAGCCCGTCTGGCAGGGCATCCTGGTCGGCCGACAACAGCCAAGAAATTGCAGTATTGAGATCAGAAGCTTTATTTGCGGGAGCCGACGGTCTTGACTTGTCCGATACGTAGCATTGAGCGAGGACCGCAATCTGCCGCTCTTTGTCTACATATAGAACATCACACTTTTTATCGTCACCGCCTCCAGTAATCGATTCGCCAGCGATTGATTGAATATCATCGAGACCAAATTGGAGATTGAGCGCGAATACGCCAATCGAGTCGTTCGTGAGCCTGTAGTTTTCTTTCATTGCACTAAAAGCGGCAGTCCAACTTGAGCGAAGCTCCCCCATGGTCCCTCCCGTTAGAGAATTCTATCAACGTACATATGCTGTAAAACCCTGATTGGTCACTATTGTCGACGTGCTTCGGGTCCATGCTCCTGGGTTTCAGCAGAGGCCGGAGCCTCCGAAGGGCCTATATCGCCAGGCAGGCCGGCCCGAGCAGAGCTTTGAGATCACCCATCAGGGCCGACGACGGCTCCACCCGCAGGCTGTCGTCCACCTTCAGCACGGTCACCTTGCTGCCGGAGACCAACCGCACGTGCACATCCGAGGTACCCGGGTGCCGGGTGAGCACGCTCTTGAGCGCACCCACCTTGTCGGGGGTGCACAACCGGGTGGGCATCGACACCGACAGCGGCTTGGCCACCCCCACCTGAGACAGGTCGGGTACGGCGAGATCGTTGGCGATCAACGAGATCCGGTCGTCGCGGACCGACACCCGGGCCTTGACCAGCACCACGGAGTCCTCGACGACGTCCATGCCGTACACGGAGTAGGACTGCGGGAAGAACAGCACCTCGATCCCGCCGGCGAGGTCCTCGAGCTGGGCCGACGCCCACGTCAGGCCGTTCTTGTTGATGCGGCGGTTCACCGAGGCCAGGATGCCGCCCACGGTGACCTGGGCGCCGTCCTTGATCGCGCCCTCGAGGATGGTCGGGATCGCGGTGTCCGCCTGCTGGGCGAGGACGTGCTCGACGCCGTTGAGCGGATGCCCGGACACGTACAGGCCCAGCATCTCCCGTTCGAGGGCGAGCTTGTGCTTGGTGTCCCATTCCTCCTCGGGGATCTTCACGTTGAACACCGAGGCCACCGACTCGTCGGCGTCCGCGCCGCCGAAAAGGTCGAACTGCCCGATCGCCTCGGCCTTCTTGGTGCCCATCACCGCGTCGATCGCGTCGGCGTGCACCAGCATCAGGCCCTTGCGGGGATGGCCGAGCGAGTCGAAACCGCCGGCCTTGATCAGTGACTCGGTGACCTTCTTCGAGCACGCGAGAGCGTCGATCTTGTTGAGGTAGTCGGAGAAGTCGGTGAACCGGCTCTTCTCCTCCCGCGCGCGGATGATGGACGCGACGACGTTGGAGCCCACGTTGCGCACCGCGCCGAGGCCGAAGCGGATGTCCTCCCCCACCGACGCGAAGTCCACCCGCGACTCGTTGACGTCCGGCGGCAGCACCGTGATCCCCATCTTGCGGCAGTCCGACAGGTAGACCGCGGCCTTGTCCTTGTCGTCGCCGACCGACGTGAGCAGGCCCGCCATGTACTCGGCCGGGTAGTTGGCCTTGAGGTAGGCCGTCCAGAAGGAGACCAGGCCGTACCCGGCGGCATGCGACTTGTTGAATGCGTACCCGGCGAAGGGCAGAATCGTGTCCCACAGGGCCTTGATCGCCGGCTTGGAGAAGCCGTTGGCGAGCATGCCCTCCTCGAAGCCCTCGAACTCGGCGGCGAGGACCTCGGCCTTCTTCTTGCCCATCGCGCGGCGCAGGATGTCGGCTCGTCCGAGGGAGTAACCGGCCACCTTCTGAGCGATCTGCATGATCTGCTCCTGGTAGACGATCAGACCGTAGGTGTCGGCGAGGATGTCCTTCAGCGGTTCCTCGAGCTCGGGGTGGATCGGCTTGACCTCTTGCCGCCCGTTCTTGCGGTCGGCGTAGTCGTTGTGGGCGTTCATGCCCATCGGTCCGGGCCGGTACAGCGCGAGCACGGCGACGATGTCCTCGAACCCCGTCGGCTGCATGCGGCGCAGCAGATCCCGCATCGCGCTGCCGTCGAGCTGGAACACGCCCAGGGTGTCGCCGCGGGCCAGCAGTTCGTACGTGGGTGGATCCTCGAGCGGCAGCGTGTCCAGGTCGAGGTCGATGCCGCGGTTGTTCTTGATGTTCTCGATCGCGTCGCCGATGACGGTGAGGTTGCGCAGACCGAGGAAGTCCATCTTCAGCAGGCCGATGGCCTCGCACGACGGGTAGTCCCAACCGGTGATGATCGCGCCGTCCTGCGCCCGCTTCCACAGCGGGATGGCATCCATCAGCGGCTCGGAGGACATGATCACCGCGCACGCGTGCACGCCCGCGTTGCGGATCAGGCCCTCGAGGCCGAGCGCGGTGTCGTAGATCTTCTTCACGTCCGGGTTGGACTCGATCAGCGCCCGGACCTCGGCGGCCTCCTTGTACCGCTCGTGGTTCGGGTCGGTGATGCCCGAGACCGGGATGTCCTTGGCCATGATCGGCGGCGGCAGCGCCTTGGTGATCTGATCGGCGATGGCGAATCCGGGCTGGCCGAACTGCACGCGGGCCGAGTCCTTGATCGCGGCCTTGGTCTTGATGGTGCCGAACGTGATCACCTGGGCCACGCGGTCGGCCCCCCACCGTTCGGTGGCGTAGCGCACCATCTCACCGCGGCGGCGGTCGTCGAAGTCGATGTCGATATCGGGCATGGACACGCGCTCGGGGTTGAGGAACCGCTCGAACAGCAGACCGTGCGGGATCGGGTCGATGTTCGTGATGCCCATCGCGTAGGCGACGAGGGAACCCGCGGCCGAACCGCGGCCGGGGCCGACGCGGATGCCGACCTCGCGAGCGTGGGTGATCAGGTCACCGACGACGAGGAAGTAGGCCGGGAAGCCCATCTCGTTGATGACGCCGATCTCGTACTCGGCGCGGGTGAGGTACTCCTGCGGCACGCCGTCCGGGAATCGCCGGTCGAGCCCGCGCAGCACCTCCTCGCGCAGCCACGTCGCCTGCGTGTGCCCCTCGGGGACGGGGAAGATCGGCATCCGGTCCCGGTGCGTCCACACCTCCTTGTAGGACTGGACCCGCTCGGCGATCAGCAGCGTGTTGTCGCACGCGCCGGGCACCTCGCCGTCCCACAGTGCCCGCATCTCCGCGGCGGATTTGAGGTAGTAGCCGTCACCGTCGAACTTGAAGCGGGTCGGATCCGAGAGCGTCTTGCCGGTCTGGATGCACAGCAGGGCCTCGTGGTTCTCGGCGGCGTCCTTGGTGACGTAGTGGCAGTCGTTGGTCGCCAGCGGCGGGATGTCGAGCTTGCGGCCGATCTCGAGCAGGCCCTCACGGACCCGTCGCTCGATGGACAGGCCGTGGTCCATGAGTTCGAGGAAGAAGTTGTCCTTGCCCCAGATCTCCTGCCACTTCGCGGCCGCCTCGAGCGCCTCACGCTCGTGGCCCAGCCGCAGCCTGGTCTGGATCTCCCCGGACGGGCAGCCGGTGGTGGCGATGATGCCCTCGGCGTGGTGGGCGATGAGATCCTCGTCCATGCGGGCCCACTTGCCGAGCTGTCCCTCGATCGACGCGAGCGACGACAGCTTGAACAGATTGCGCAGCCCGGTGGCGTTCTCGGCGACCATCGTCATGTGCGTGTACGAGCCCGAGCCGGAGACGTCGTCGGACTTCTGGCTCGGATCGCCCCACTGCACGCGCTTGGTGCTGAACCGCGACTCGGGCGCGATGTAGGCCTCGATACCGATGATCGGCTTGATGCCCTGCTTCTCGGCGACGTTGTAGAACTCGCTGGCGCCGTACATGTTCCCGTGGTCGGTCATCCCGACCGCCGTCATCCCCAGCCGCTCGGCCTCCTTGAACAGGGGACCGACCTTTGCGGCTCCGTCGAGCATCGAATACTCGGTGTGGTTGTGCAGATGAACGAACGAGTCAGCCACGCGTGCCTCTCCCGGAAGGTCTGTGAGCACCCCGAGTGTAGGCCCCCGCGGCGACGGGATCGGACCGCCACACCGGCCCGGACGGCGTGTCGTGACCGGTGTTACTGCGGTGCACTCGAGGGGACCGGCTCGAGCGTCCCGCGGGCCCGGCGACCCCGGGCCACGGCGTCGGCGGTGAAGATCGCGAGCGCGATCCAGATCAGCCCGAACCCGATCCAGCGGGAGGCGGGCATGTCCTCGTGCAGGACCAGCACACCCCACGCCATCTGCAGGCTCGGGGTCAGGTACTGCAGCATGCCGAGGGTCACCAGGGGAACCCGCTGGGCGGCCGCGCCGAACAGCAGCAGCGGCAGTGCCGTGACGAGCCCGGCCGACACGAGCAGCAGCGAGTGCCCGGCGCCGTGACCGAGGAACGTACCGGTGCCGGTGACGGCGAGGAAGATCAGGTAGCCCGCCGCGAAGGGCACGGCGACGACGCCCTCCCCCGTCAGCGAGGTGCGCGGGTCGAGCGGCACGACCTTCTTGATCACCCCGTACAGGGCGAACGAGAAGGCGAGGGTGAGCGCGATGATCGGCGGCCGCCCGTAATCCACGGTGATCACCGCCACCGCGGCGGTCGCCAGGAGCAGCGCCGCGATCTGGGCGCGGCGCAGCCGCTCCCGGAAGAACAGCACCCCGAACAGCACGCTGACCAGCGGGTTGACGAAGTAGCCCAGCGCGGTCTCGACCACCCGGCCCGAGACCACGCCGTAGATGTAGGTGCCCCAGTTGACGGCGATGGCCGCGGACGCCGCCGCGACCAGCGCCCACACCCGTACCCCCAGCCCCCGCAGCGAACCGAGTCGGCCGAGGACGGCGAGCAGCAGCAGCATCGCCAGCAGCGTCCACAGCACCCGGTGCGCGAGGATCTCCACGGCTCCGGCGGGCTCGAGCAGGCCGAAGAACGCGGGGAACATTCCCCACGTCAGGTAGGCGCCGAGTCCGAACAGGATGCCGGCGTCGGGGCGCGATGCGGTGCTGCTCACCAGTCAACGGTAGGGCGCGCGGATGCGCCGGGGCGCGCCGGGTCGATCAGGTCGGTCAGAACGACACGGTCGGCGGCAGTTCCGTGCCCGCCGGGGCGGTGTAGAACTCGCGCTCGCGCACCCCCGCCGGGCCCGCGAAGAACATCCACGGGATGGTCTTCAGCGACGTGTTGAGCCGGCCTGCGGCGTCGTTGTAGTACTGGCGGGCGAAGGCGAGCTGGTCCTCGGTCTCACCCAGCTGACGCTGCAGGTCCAGGAAGTTGGCCGAGGCCTTCAGGTCCGGGTAGTTCTCGGCAACGGCGAGCACGTCGAACACCGCCTTCTCGAGACGCGCGTCGGCCTGCGCCTTCTCCGCCACCGTGCCACCGGAGGCGGCCCGCGTCGCGGCGGTGCGTGCGGCGGTGACCTCCTCGAACACGCTCTTCTCGTGCGCCGCGTAACCCCGCACCGTCGACACGAGATTCGGCACCAGGTCGGCGCGCCGGCTCAGTTGCACGTCGATGCCGCCCAGGGCCTCCTGGGCCAGGACGTCGGCGCGGCGCAGCCGGTTGAACCCGACCACAAACACGGCAACGAGCACCACCACCAGCACGACGACGATCACGACTGCGGTCACCATGGGACCGCCCTCCTTCCGCTGCCCGGCACCGGTGCGGGCGCGCCGGTGTCTCGTTCACCACTCGGTCACCAGGAGCCGCCGCCCCCGCCGCCACCACCACCGCCGCCACCGCCGCCGCCGCCCGACGACGAGGACTGGGACGCGGTGTACGCACTGATCGACGACGACAGGGCCGACTCGAAACTGTCGAATCCTCCGGCCCCGGAGGCGAATCCGTGCACTCCGACCGGATACGGGTACCACGCCGGCACCGGCGGCTCCGTCCCGGTGACGGTGCGGTACTTCTCCGCCCACTTCTCGGCCACGCCGAAGGCGACCGCGTGCGGAATGTAGCGGGTGTAGAGGTCCTGTTCCGCCGAGAACCGGTAGCGGTCCTCGCTCGACGGTGTCACGAGCATGCGCCGGAACCCGCCGGCACGCGACCACATCTCGCGGCCCTTCGCGGTGCGCCGGGTCCCAGCCTCCGGGCGCAGCAGTTCCCATCCGCCGAATACGAACGCCGCCGCCGGCAGGCCCCACATACTCGGCCAGACCGGCACGGCGAACCCGACCACCGCGAGCACCAGCGCCAGCACCACCGCCGCCTTGCCGAGGCGCTCGCGCGTGGACGGGGCCACCAGGCCCTCGTTGCGGGCCCAGATCCGGCACTGCGACGCCAGCTCCGTCGTCGCCTTCGACAGCCGTTCCCCCGCCGACTTCGAGCCGTCGGCCCGCAGCACCGCCCCCGGGTACGAGATCTGCAGCGCGTCGCCGACCGCCCGGGTCACCGGATCGGTCGCCGCCCACGTGTCCGCGGAGGCGATACCCCGGACCTCCCACACCTCGGACTTCTTGCCGGTCCCGCCGGGGCGCAATTCGACCAGCCCCTCCTCGGCGGCGTACAGCAACGTGGCCGCGAGCGGTGCAGGTCCGGGGCGTTCGGAGGCGAGGTAGACGGTCTGCACCGGCCCGAAACCGTCGGGCGGCGCGTACAGCACCGGCAACCCCGGCTCGGGTTCGCGCGCCGTCCAGGCCCATCGCGCGGCGACCCCGAACGCGAGCAGGCTCAGCCCCGCGACCAGCGCCACGATCGGCGGCGACCGTCCGACTATCGGGTCCCAGGCGACCGACCAGGGCACCGTGCTCCGGGCCGGAGCGTCGAGCCCGAGTCCGATGCGCACGTTCACCGCGGTGCGGGGTGCGAGCCCGGTCACGTCGACGGACACGGTGTCGGTGCCGGCCCCGCCGAGGACGCAGGTCGCGCCCGGCGCCGCACATTCGACCACGCCCGACGGCGCGGGCAGCCGCACCGTGATGTCCGCCCGGTCGACGGCCATCTCCCACCCGCCGGGGACCACGCTCCAGTGGAAGACCGATCCGACCGGCGCCGCCGTTCCGGCGGCCGTGTCGAACGTGCCGGAAGCCGCGCCCGGCGGGTCGAGGACCCCGTCGGTCGTGTACTCGATGCGATAGGTGTGGGTGCCCGGCTCCAGGTACACGTCGGGGTTCCCGATCTTCGCGACGACGAATCGGCGGCCTTGCTCCCAGCTCGTCTCGTACGGCTCGGGCGCGCCGTCGCGTTCGACGGAGACGATCTCGGGGATGTGGCGCACGTGCGGGTCGGCGCCCGTGGTGACGTCCCAGTACCGGAAGATGCCGTGCCGGTCGGCCGGGAAGGCGACCGTGACGGATTCGGTGGCGGTGAGCCCGCCGTCGGCGTCGACGGCGTAGTCGACGCTGTAGTTCGTGATCCGCGCCGGATCCGACGCCTCGGACGCCTCGCCGGTGTCGAGCCCGGCGAGCAGCGGCCACAGCAGACCGGCCGCGGCGAGCAGCGCCACCAGCAGGTACCCCAGAACCCGTGCCACGGCGTCACCGTACCCAGTGGCGACGCGCCTGTCCCGCCGATCGGGCTCAGGGCTCGCCGTCGTCCGGTCCCGGAGCGACGACGTCGACGTGCTCGGGCAGCAGGGGGTTCACCGAGAACGCCCCCGCGACGGCGTCCGGCGGCAGCAGTTCCACGCTCCGGACCTCGGATGCCGCGGCGAGCCGGGACGCCTCCGCCGGCGCGACGCGGACGACGACGCCGACGACGCAGGCGCATCCGTCGGCGAGACGCCCGGCCGAGGCGGCTGCGACCCGCACGGCCCGGTCGTTGCCCATCGCCGACCGGAGCCGGCCCGCAGCGACGGCCGGGGCGCGCCGCAGCGCCTCCGGGTGCTCGGACACGTCGACCGCGACCAGCGGGGTCTGCACCCGATCGATGGGCACGCGGAACAGCACCTGCGCGACCCGCGGGTCCCCGGGCAACTCCGCCACCTGTTCGACCGTCGCCGACGGCGCGAACGACACCAGACCCCAGCGCGGGTCGGCGCCGGCGGGGTCGAGACTCGCCGCGGCCCGCGCGAGGTAGCTGGGAACCGGCTCACCGTGGTCCGGACCGAGGGTGTCGGTGCGCACCGTCGCCGTCCGGGGCGGGGTGAGCAGTCCGGCCGCGAGTACCGCCGACGCCAGCACCGCTGTCGCCGCCACGGGCAGGAACGACCGCGGCACGGTCAGGCGCTGCGCAGCACGGCGAGCGCGTGTTCGAGGTCGGCCGGGTATTTGCTGGTGATCTCGATCCAGCGCCCGTCGGCCGGGTGCGCGAACCCGAGCGAGCGGGCGTGCAGCCACTGGCGTTCGAGGCCGAGCCGCTCCGCCAGGCGCGGGTCGGCGCCGTAGGTCAGATCCCCGCAGCAGGGGTGCCGCAGCGCCGAGAAGTGCACGCGGATCTGGTGGGTGCGGCCGGTCTCGAGGTGGATGTCGAGCAGGCTCGCGGCCTGGAAGGCTTCGACGGTGTCGTAGTGGGTGATGCTGGGCTTGCCGTCGGCGGTGACGGCGAACTTCCAGTCGCTGCTGCGGTGCCGGCCGATCGGCGCGTCGATCGTGCCGCTGCTCGGATCGGGGTGCCCCTGCACGAGGGCGTGGTAGCGCTTGTCGATGGTGCGCTGCTTGAACGACCGCTTGAGCACCGTGTAGGCGCGCTCGGACGTCGCGACGACCATCACTCCGGAGGTGCCCACGTCGAGGCGGTGGACGATGCCCTGCCGTTCGTGGGCGCCGGAGGTGGAGATCCGGAACCCCGCTGCGGCCAGGCCGCCGATCACGGTCGGTCCGGTCCAGCCGACGCTCGCGTGCGCCGCCACGCCCACGGGCTTGTCCACCGCGACGATGTCGTCGTCCGCGTAGAGGATCTCCATGCCCTCGACCGGGGTCGCCTCGATGGTCAGCGGACGGGGCGGCTCGGGCAGTTCCACCTCGAGCCACGAACCGGCGGACAGCCGGTCCGACTTTCCCGCCGCGGCGCCGTCGACCAGGACGGCACCCTCCTCGGTCAGGGCGGCGATCGCCGTGCGCGACAGGCCGAGCAGCCGTGCCAGACCCGCGTCGACCCGCATCCCGTCGAGCCCGTCGGGGACGGGCATCGCCCGGGTTTCTCTCACTGGTGTGCTTCCTTTCTGCTGCCGGCGGAGTCGGTCTTGCGTGAGCCGTCCGGTTCGATGCCGAAGACGGTCAGCGCGACGAGCAGGATCGCGCCGCAGACGATGGCGGAATCGGCGACGTTGAACACCGGCCACCAGCCGACGGACACGAAGTCGACGACATGTCCCTGCAGCGGACCCGGGGACCGGAAGATCCGGTCGACCAGATTACCCAGCGCTCCCCCGAGGACGAGCCCGAGTCCCAGGGCCCACCACCCCGACCGCAGCGTGCGGCCGATCCGGACCACCCCCACCACGACGGCGACCGCGACGAGGGTCAGCAGCCACGTCATGCCGGTGGCCATGGAGAAGGCGGCACCCGGGTTGCGCACCAGCGTCAACGTCACCGTGTCCCCCACGACGGAGATCGGGTCGCCCGGGTCGATGTAGTGGACCGCGAGGATCTTCGTGAGCAGGTCGAGGCCGAAGATCACCGCGGCGAGGGCGAGCAGCGCACTCAGCCGCCGGACCGGCACAGGGGCGTCCTTCTCCGGGGAGTCGGCCGTCGCCGACGCACTCGGTTCCGCGACGGTGTCGGGGTGGGCATCGTGCTCGGTGGGGTCGTCGGTCACCCTGCCATCATCCCCCATCGGAGGAGCACGGCGGCCACCCCGCCCGCCGTGGCTACCCTGGGGTGCGTGCCTGTGCTGCCCAGATTCGCCCGCCCGAGGGCCCGCTCCCTCGGTGTGGCCCTGTCCCTGACCACCCTTCTCGCCGGGTGCGGCAACTCCGCCGACGGCGCGGCTCCCGCCTCGACGGCGACCTCCACGGAGGTCACGGTGCCCGTCGCCGCGGTCACCGCGGTGGTCCTGGACCCGGGGGCCGAGCCACGCAGCCGGATCCGACTCACCCCGCCCGCCGGCACGAGCCAGCAGGTGGCGCTCACGACGTCCTCGCAGGTCTTCCAGTCGATCGGTGACCAGCCGGAGCAGGACTTCTCCACCCCCGAACTGACGTTGCCCCTCACCGCGACGGTGGGCGAAGCCGTGTCGGACACCTCGCCGAGCAGCCTGGTGGACCTGCGGATCGACGATGCGACGTCGCCGGACGCGGCCCTCGCCGCGGCGCTCGGTCCCGCCGAGGGCTCCGAGGCGGGACTGACGATGTCGCCGTCCGGGGCGGTGAGCGCGCTGCGGCTCGACCCCACCCCGGACTCCGCGGACATCGCCCGCTCCGCCATCGAACAGGCCTTCTACCAGGCCGTGTACCGGATGGTGTCGTTCCCCGAGGAGGAGATCGGCGTGGGTGCGGTGTGGGAGATCCACCAGCAGGTGATGAGCGGGATGGCGCTCGATCAGGTCGCCACCGCGCGCCTGCTCGAACGGGACGGCGACCGCCTGACCGTGCAGCTGCGCATCACGCAGACCCCGCGAGAGTCCACCTGGGCTCTGCCGAACGGGTCCGGCCAGCTGAACATCGACCGGTACGAGATGACCGGAGAGGGCACGATGACCATCGACCTGGGCCGGCCTCTCCCGATCGCCGGGGATCTCGCGGTGGGCGGCGAACAGGCCTACAGCGATCCCGCGGGCACCACGCGCCTGGCACAGAGTCTGGTGGACCGGGTGCGCTGGCAGTCCTGAGCGCTCACCCGAGACGACGGCGGCCGGGGCGGATCTCCACCCCGGCCGCCGTGTCGGTCTTCGTCAGGCGCAGGCAGGCGACTGCAGCTGAGCCGTCGCGACGATGGCGCAGGCGTTGTTCTTCGACAGCTTCCACACGCCGTCCTCGGCGACGAAGTCGACGGTGCCGACGGCGGGCTGCTGCGCACCGGCCAGCAGGGTCTCGATACCGGCGGTGACCGTGCCGTTCTGGTTGTCGTTGACGTCCAGGACGGTGATCTGCGCGCCGGCCTGCTTGGCGGCGGCGGCGACCTGGTCGATCAGTGCCGGATCCTGCTCGGCGCCCTGCACGAGGTCCACCTTCTCCTCGGCCGGGACGGTCTCGTCGAACGCCTTGGCCAGCATGGCGTTGAGATCCTCGACGGTCGGCACCGGCGGGTACTGCGCGACGGCCGTCGTGGTGCTGGTGGTGGTCTTCGCCGAGGTCGAGGTCGAGCTACCTCCGTCGTCCGAGCTGCAGGCGGACATCGTGAGGGCGGCGGCCACAGCCACCGTGGCGACAGTGATCTTGCGAAGCTTCAAGTTCTCGTCCTTCTCGTTCTCGATCGTGCACGGATACCGTGCTCGGTTCATCCAGCAGCGGATGCTCCACCGGGACAGCGGATCGCCCGTAAGCGTACCCGGCGGTAGTAAGAAGACCGTGAGAGCGGCGGGGGCACGCGCACTCACCCCAGTCCGGCGAGCGGATCGGCCTCGGCCAGCGCGGGATCGTTCTCGTCGAGGGTGCGGGCCGCCCCCGGTCCGGTCGAGCGGGTCTCGAAGCGGACCGTCACCACGCCGTGTCCGGCGCCCTGCACCCAGCCGTGCCCGAATTCCGGATGCCGCACGTCCGTGCCGGGACGCCACCGCGGTCCCGTCGGCGGCGCAGCCCGCTCCGGCCGGAGCTGCGGCGACGACTCCACCGTGCCTTCCGGGGCCTGCTCGAGCTCGGGAAAGAGCGAGTCCTGCCGGATGCTGGACAACCCGGCGAGGCCGACACCGACGAGGCGGATCGCCCCGATCTCGAGCGGATCGAGCACGAGGCGCTGCGCCGCCGCCGTGAGCGTCGCCACGTCCTCGGTGGCGTACGGCAACGTCGACGAGCGGGTGAGGATGCTCATGTCGGCCTTGCGCAACTTGAGCACGACGGTCCGGGCGGCGCGACCGTCTCGCCGCAGCCGGCGGTGCGCCGCGGCCGCGGCGGTGGCGACGGCGCGTCGCAGTTCGGCGAGGGTGACGATGTCGGTCTGGTACGTCGTCTCGGCGCTGACCTGCTTGGCGTCGGCGCGTTCGACGACCGGCCGGTCGTCGTGGCCGCCGGCGAGCCGGTGCAGCGCAGGACCGACCGTCGCGCCCAGGATCGACGCGGCCTCCGCGACCGGGAGCGCCGCGAGGTCCCCGATCGTGTCGATCCCCAGCCGGCGCAGCCGCTCCTCCGACACCGGTCCGATCCCCCACAGCTTGCGCACGGGCAGACCGTGCAGCAGTGCCAACTCCTCCTCGGGTCGCACGACCAGCGCTCCGTCGGGTTTGGCGAGGCCGGAGGCGATCTTGGCGATCTGTTTGCCGGAGCCGGCGCCGACGGACGCGACGAGACCGGTGCGGTCCCGCACCTGTTCACGCAGCCGCGCACAGAACGCCTCCACCTCCCGGTGCGTGGCGCCGGCGAGTTCGGCGGGCTCGGCGAACGCCTCGTCGAGCGACAGCGTCTCGAGCACGGGGATCTGTTCGCGCAGCACCTCGAACACGGTGTGACTGAGGGTCTGGTAGAGCACGCCGCGCGGCGGCAGCACCACGGCCGCGGGCCCCACCAGCCGGCGTGCGCGGCTCATCGGCATCGCCGACCGCGCCCCGAAGACCCGGGCCTCGTAACTGGCCCCGGCGACCACGCCGCGCGCGCCGAGACCGCCGACGAGCACCGGCCGGCCCCGAAGGGTCGGCCGGGTCAGTTGCTCGGCCGAGGCGAAGAACGCGTCGAGGTCCAGGTGCAGGACCCAGCGTCGACCGCTGCGAGTCACCACGTCGGGCACACGAAGATCTTCGCCCCTCGCACCGACATCGGGGCCGCACCGCCGTCGCGGAACCGTCGTCGCGGCTGTGCCCGCGCCGAGGTCACGCTCATGCCTTGACGATCGCCGCACGCACCCCTTCGCCGAGCTCGAGCGCCCCGTCGCCGGCGGGCGCCAGTTCGAAGCTGGTGGCCAGCACCTCCGAGGCGATGAGGTCGCGGTGCCGCACCGCCCAGTCCGCGCGGTCGGCCGGCACCTCGAACACCACGCCGATGCGGTCCGAGACCTCCAGGCCCAGGTTGCGGCGCGCGTCCTGCAGTTCGCGGATCCGGTCCTTCGCCCAGCCCTCGGCCTCGAGCTCCTCGGTGACCGTGGAATCCAGCACCACCAGGCCGGCGCCGCCGGGCAGCGCGGCCGTCGACTCCGGCTCCGCCGCGACCAGGCGCGTCGTGTACTCCTCCGGCAGCAGAGCGATACCGGCGGCAGTGACGGTGCCGTCGTCCGCCTCCGACCAATCTCCCGCCTTGACCGCCTTGATGACCGTCTGCACATCCTTGCCGAGGCGTGGTCCGGCAGCCCGGGCGTTGACGACCAGCTCGAAGCGGCCGTGCACATCGACGTCGTCGGTCAGTTCGACCGACTTCACGTTCACCTCGTCCTGGACGAGGTCGGCAAACGGCTGCAGCCGGTGGGCGTCGGGGGCGGCCACGGTGACCTGCGGGAGCGGCAACCGCACGCGCAGCTTCTGGGCCTTGCGCAGCGACAGCACCGTCGAGCACACCGCGCGGACCTCGTCCATCGACTCGACCAGGGCCGGGTCGGCCGGCAGCTCCCCGGCGGCCGGCCAGTCCGCCAGATGCACCGAGCGACCGCCGGTCAGGCCCCGCCAGATCACCTCGGTGACCAGCGGCAGCAGGGGAGCCGCCAGACGGCTGACGACCTCGAGCACGGTGTGCAGGGTGTCGATCGCGTCGGCGTCCTCGTCCCAGAACCGGCTGCGGGAGCGGCGCACGTACCAGTTGGTGAGGGCGTCGCTGAAGGTGCGCAGCTCGTCGCAGGCCCCGGCGATGTCGACCACCTCGAGGGCGTCGGTGACGGCGTCGCGGGTGGCGGCGAGCTTGGCCAGGATGTACCGGTCGAGCACGTGCGGCGAGTCGGTGCGCCACGTGCCGGGCTCGGAGGCGTACAGCTGCAGGAAGCTCCATGCGTTCCACAGCGGCAGCAGCGCCTGCCGGACACCCTCGCGGATGCCCTGCTCGGTGACGACGAGGTTGCCGCCGCGCAGGATGGGCGAGGACATCAGGAACCACCGCATGGCGTCGGAGCCGTCGCGGGCGAAGACCTCGTTGACATCGGGGTAGTTGCCCTTGGACTTGCTCATCTTCAGCCCGTCGTCACCGAGCACGATGCCGTGCGCCGCGACGGTCTTGAAGGCGGGCCGGTCGAACAGCGCGGTGGCCAGCACGTGCAGGGTGTAGAACCAGCCGCGGGTCTGGCCGTTGTACTCGACGATGAAGTCGCCCGGGTAGTGGGAGTCGAACCACCCTTGATTCTCGAACGGGTAGTGCACCTGCGCGAACGGCATGGAGCCCGACTCGAACCAGCAGTCCAGCACCTCGGGGACGCGGCGCATCGTCGACGTTCCGGTCGGGTCGTCGGGGTTGGGGCGGGTCAGCTCGTCGATCATGGGCCGGTGCAGGTCGGCCGGGCGCACCCCGAAGTCGCGTTCGAGCTCGTCCAGGGAGCCGTAGACGTCGATCCGCGGGTAGGCCGGGTCGTCCGAGACCCACACCGGAATCGGGCTGCCCCAGTATCGGTTCCGGCTGATGTTCCAGTCGCGGGCACCTTCGAGCCACTTGCCGAACTGTCCGTCGCGGATGTGCTCGGGCACCCAGGTGATCTGCTTGTTCAGCTCCACCATGCGGTCCCGGAACTGGGTGACGGCGACGAACCACGACGGCACCGCCATGTAGATCAGCGGTTGTCCGGACCGCCACGAGTGCGGGTAGGAGTGCTCGATCGTCTCGTGCCGCAACAGCTTTCCCGCGGCCTTGAGGTCCTTGATGATCACCGGGTTGGCGTCGAAGACCTGCAGCCCCTCGTAGGGCGGGACCATCGCGGTGAACTTCCCGCCCGGATCGAGCGGCTGCACCAGTTCGATGCCGTTGCGCTGGCAGTACTCCATGTCTTCCTCACCGAAAGCCGGTGCCAAATGCACGATTCCGGTGCCGGAGTCGGTGGTGACGTAGTCGGCGGCGAGGATCCGGTGGGCGTTCTCGCGGCCCACGAAGAAGTCGAACGGCGGCTCGTAGGCCAGGCCCACGAGGTCGGCGCCAGAGTAGCGGCCGAGCACCTCGGGTTCGTCACCGAGTTCGCGCGCGTAGTGACCGGCCCGGTCCTGCGCGAGGACGTAGGTCTTGCCGTCGGCGCCGCGCACGCCGATGTACTCGATGTCGGGATGCACCGCGATCGCAAGGTTGGACGGCAGGGTCCACGGCGTGGTGGTCCAGATCAGCGCGCACGCGCCGTCGAGCTCGGAGCCGGGGGCGCGCAGCACCATGTCCACGGTCACCGCCGGGTCCTGGCGCATCTTGTACGCGTCGTCGAGGCGGGTCTCCTGATTCGACAGCGGGGTCTGCTCGTACCACGAATAGGGCAGCACCCGGAAACCCTGGTAGATCAGGCCCTTGTCGTAGAGCTGCTTGAAGGCCCACATGACCGACTCCATGAAGTCCAGGTCCAGGGTCTTGTAGTCGTTGTCGAAGTCCACCCAGCGGGCCTGCCGGGTGACGTAGTCACGCCACTCCCCCGTGTACCGCAGCACCGACGTCTTGCAGTACGCGTTGAACTCGGCGAGCCCCATCGTGTCGATCTCGGACTTGTCCGTGATCCCGAGCTGCTTCTCCGCCTCGAGCTCGGCGGGCAGACCGTGGCAGTCCCAGCCGAAGCGCCGCTCGACCTTCTTCCCGCGCATCGTCTGGAAGCGCGGGATCAGGTCCTTGACGTAGCCGGTGAGCAGGTGGCCGTAGTGCGGCAGACCGTTCGCGAAGGGCGGGCCGTCGTAGAAGACGAACTCGTCGGCGCCGTCGCGGTTGGACACCGACGCCCGGAACGTGTCGTCCTCCGCCCACCGGTCGAGGACCTTCACCTCGAGCCCGGGGAAGTCGACGCCCGAATCCTTGGCGACCCCGTAGTCGACGAGCGGGTACTTGCCGGTCGGCGCGACCGGGGCCTGCGGGCTGTCGGGGGTGCTCTTCGTCACAGCGTGACTCCTCGTGCCTAGACGTGTCCGGCACGGGGACGATCACCGCGCACTGTGCGCCGGCAACCGCGGTACCACCCCGCTTGCACCGTCCCTCCGGGCGCTGCCGGTGAGACGGGCCTCTCGTTCGGGCTGTGACGGGCCCACCCGTTCGGTTCTACTGAGCAGTGCCGGTCGGCACGGCCGTTCTTCCGAAGGCTCCCCGGTGATGGCCGGATCGTCGCCGTCCCCGGCGGCCGCCGGGAAAGGACTGCAGTCTGTCCTCGAACTATTCTATGCCGCCGCGCTCACTCGCCGGCATCGCGTCCCCCGCGGCGCCGTTCCGGTTCGCCTCCCGCCGCCGTCGGGGGCGCGGTCCGCTTGCCGCTCAGCGCACTGATCAGCAGCAGGACCGCGCCCACCACACACACGACGATGCAACCCCAGGCCCACAGCACGGAGCCCGTCATGAGCGCCACGACGAGCATCCCGAAGCCGACAGCTGCGAGGGAGAGCGTCACCACCAGCACGGCGCACCCTCATCCCCACCCGGCCATCGGACCCCCGCCTCGGTCAGCTGTTGCCCTTGGCGAAGGACGTGGACCCGAACGACGAGTTCGACTGGTTGAACGCATCCTGGCCGCCGTCGACCGGCACGGCGGACCCGCGCTGCTCGAGTTCCTCGAGCTGGGACTCGAGGTAGGACTTCAGGCGCACCCGGTACTCACGTTCGAACGTCTTGAGCTGCTCGATGCGACCCTCGAGCACCGAACGCTGCTGGTTGATCGTCGCCATGATCTCGGTGTGCTTCTTCTCCGCGTCCGCCTGCAGCGCGTCGGCCTTCTCCTTGGCCTGGCGCAGCTGCGTCTCCGAACGGGTCCGGGCGTCGGCGAGCATCGCTTCCGACTTCTGCCGCGCGTCCGCGATCATGGCCTCGCTGCGGGTGCGCGCGTCGGAGATGAGCTGCTCGGAGTTGGTGCGGGCATTACGCAGCAACTCCTCGGCCTCGGTCTTGGCGTCGCCGGTGAGCCGGTCCGCCATCTCCTGGGCCAGACCCAGCACCTTGGCGGCCTGCATGCTCGCGTCCGCGGAGGCCGGCGCGGCCGCGACCGGCGCGGGGGCCGGCGCCGGCGCCGGGGTCGGCGCGGGTTCCGGCGGCTTCGGCGCCTCGACGACGCGCGCGGGTTCCGGTTTGGCGGCCGGGGCCGGAGCCCCCCCGGAACGGGCACCCTTCTTGGCCTCGGCCAGCTCCTGGTCGAGTTCGGCCACCCGCTGCCGCAGGTCGGCGTTCTCCTCGATCAGGTGGGACAGTTCCTGCTCGACGAGATCCAGGAATGCGTCGACCTCGTCCTCGTTGTAACCACGCTTTCCGATCGGCGGCTTGCTGAACGCGACATTGTGCACATCAGCTGGGGTCAGCGGCATGGAAGGATCCCTTCACGCGTCGTGTGAGCGGTCAAGCAAGCATTCAGTTATATCCACAGTGCGTCACGCGTATCAAACTCACTGTAACTGGCACCCCATTCTGGCACAGGGCGGCTTTCACGCGGATCGTCCGAGCAGGTGTCGGCCTCAGAGCGTCCCACCTCGGGGAATGAACGCCATCAGGAAGTAGACGATGAACAGCAGCACCATGATGGACAGATCCAGTCGCACTCCGCCGAGATTCAGCGGAGGAATGAGCCGGCGCAACAGTTTGACCGGCGGATCGGTGACCGTGAAGATCGCCTCGAGAACGACGACGACAAATCCCGTCGGCTTCCAGTCCCGCGCGAACGTCCGGATGAACTCGACGATGATCCGGCCGATCAGCAGCAGCCAGAAAATGAACAGCAGGAACCAGAGCACCTCGAATACGGCCACTCGCCCACTCTGCCCGACAACGGCGCATCGAGCCAAACCGAAACGCCCGGCGTCCGGTGTTGCACACCGGGCACCGGGCGTCGACCGTGCCGGGAACCGCCGCCGCGGATCGGGTCACTGCTGGTTGTAGAAGCCCGTCTCCGCGATCCGGCGGCGCTCCTCGGCGGAGACGTCGATGTCCGCCGGGGACAGCAGGAACACCTTCGTGGCGACCTTGTCGAACGAACCGCGCAGCGCGAACGCCAATCCGGCCGCGAAGTCGACGAGCCGCTTGGCGTCGGCATTGCTCATCTCGACCAGGTCCATGATCACCGGGGTGCCGTCGCGGAACCGCTCCCCGATCGTGCGGGCCTCGCCGTAGTCCCGGGGACGCAGCGTGGTGATCTTCGACAACGGGCCTCCCTCGTCGAACAGTGCGCCGCGACGGGCCTCGGACCGTTCCAGGCGGCCCTCGGAACCGAGCGACGACCGTGCGGCGGCACGCGCCGGCGGCGGGGTCGGGCGCGGTGCGCGGGCCGTGATCGGCTCCACGCGGGCCGCGCGCACGGGCGGCTCGTAGCGATCGAAGCCGTCCGGTTCGAAGTCGCGGCCGGCATCCTCGCGCCGCGATGCCTTGTACTCGTCCCGGTGCGACGGTCCGTAACCGCCGCCCGCGTACGGCGGCTCGTCGTAGTCCCGGTCGCGCTCCCGGCGGGCACTCGCGGGGTCGTCGAGGTAGTCGTCCTCGTACTCCTCGAGCGGCACCATCCCGAAGTACGCCTTGAACTTGTGGAGTGAGCTCATGGATCAACCTTCCTCGCGCGGCGGTCGCCACTCAGGCTAACGGCCGCGAGCCCAACACCGCGGTTCCGACACGCACGCACGTCGAACCCCATCGCACCGCCGCCTCGAGATCACCGGACATCCCGGCGGACAGTTCGGTGGCCTCGGGGTGATCGGAGCGCAGCGCGGCGTGGAGCCCGGCGAGCCGTTCGAAGGCGGCATCCGGGTCCCAGCCCAGCGGCGGTACCGCCATGAGACCGCGCAACGCGAGCCCGGCGGTCCCGGCGATCTCGTCCGCGAGCGCGTGCAGGTCGGCGGAACTCACCCCGCCTCGCTGCGGGTCGTCGTCGAGACTGACCTGCAGCAGGACGGCCAGGGGCGTGTCACGATCACCGGCGTCCTGCGCGGCCCGCGCACCGGCGTCCAGTGCGCGGGCCAGCCGGGCGCTGTCGACCGAGTGCACGGTGTGGGCCCAGCGCGCCACGGCCCGCGCCTTGTTGCGTTGCACCCGGCCGATCATGTGCCAGGCGACGGCGGGATCGGTTGTCCGCGAGCGGAATTCGGCAACCTTCGCGGTCGCTTCCTGTTCGCGGGATTCGCCGAAGGCGCGGCACCCGAGGCCGTAGAGGATCTCCACGTCGGAGACCGGGAAGAACTTCGTCACCGGTAGCAGTGTGATCTCCGCCGGGTGGCGGCCCGCCGCCCGGGCCGCGGCGTCGAGCCGCTCGTGTGCCCGGCGCAGTCCGTCGGCTATCTCGGCACGCCGCGCGCCGGCATCTGCTGCGGTCACCGGCCACCTCCGGCGGCGGGGTCCGATCCGGCTTCGAGCCAGATCACTGCCGCCAGCCGTCCGGTCGGCGCCTGCCGGCGATGGCTGAACAACGTCGGATCCTCGATGGTGCACCGGGGATCCTCCGCGACGGCCGTGACGCCGTGCTCGAGCAGTTGCCGGCGCAGCCCGGCCCGCAGGTCCAGCGCGGGCGTGCCCGCGACGGTGCGGGTGGCGCTACCGGGCAGGTGCGCCTCCACGTCGGCCTGCATCGAGGCGGGCACCTCGTACCGGCGCCCGCTCGCGGCGGGTCCGAGGAACGCGCCGATGCGCTCCGGTCGCGCACCGAGTTCGGTCATCGCGTCCAGGACGCGGGGCACGATCCCCACGCGGGCACCGATCCGGCCCGCGTGCACGGCGGCGATCACGCCCGCCTCCTCGTCCGAGAGCAGCACGGGCACGCAGTCCGCGCTCAACGTGACGAGCGCGAGACCGGTCTCGCGCGTGACCAGCGCATCGGTCGCGGGTACCGGGCCGCGGACCGGGCCGTCCACGACGGTGACGTTGCGACTGTGGATCTGCTCCATCCACACGAGGCGCTCGTACGGCAGCCCGATCACCGAGGCGAGCCGGCGCCGGTTCGCCTCGACCGCGGCCGGGTCGTCCCCCACGTGGTCACCGAGGTTGAACGAGTCGTAGGGCGGGGCGGAGACGCCGCCGGCACGGGTGGTGACGACCCGCCGCGCCCGCAGAACCGGCTGTGCCACCGTCAACGGCGCATGAAGATCGGCACGTCGACGTCGTCGTCGCCGTCGTCGTCCGCCTCGACCGGCCGCGCCGGCTGGGCCGACCCGATCGGCGGGAGCGAGCTGCCCGCGACGGGGTGCGGCTCGCGCGCCGGCATCTCCTCGGCCCGCTCCCGCTCCGGGCGGCCGACGTCGCCGGCACGCCCCGCGCCGATGGTGCCGCCGCGCGTGGCGGGGGTCGGCGGGGCCGATTCGACGGGACGTCGCGCCGGGGTGCCGCCGTCGAACCCGGCCGCGATGACGGTGACGCGCACCTCGTCGCCCAGGGAGTCGTCGATGACCGTGCCGAAGATGATGTTCGCGTCGATGTGCGCGGCCTCCTGCACCAGCGAAGCCGCCTCGTTGATCTCGAACAGGCCGAGGTCGGAGCCGCCGGCGATGGACAGCAGCACGCCGCGCGCACCCTCCATCGACGCCTCGAGCAGGGGCGAGTTGATCGCTGCCTCGGCGGCCTTGATGGCCCGGCCCTCGCCACGGGAGGAGCCGATGCCCATCAGGGCGCTGCCGGCGCCGGACATCACGCCCTTGACGTCCGCGAAGTCGACGTTGATCAGACCCGGGGTGGTGATCAGGTCGGTGATGCCCTGGACACCGTTGAGCAGCACCTCGTCGGCGGAGCGGAACGCGTCCATGAGACTGACGGCGGCGTCGCCGAGCTGCAGGAGCCGGTCGTTGGGGATGACGATGAGGGTGTCGCACGACTCGCGCAGGGTCTGGATGCCCGTGTCGGCCTGGCTGCCGCGGCGCTTGCCCTCGAACGAGAACGGCCGCGTGACGACGCCGACGGTCAGCGCTCCGAGCTTGCGGGCGATGCTCGCGACCACGGGCGCGCCGCCGGTGCCGGTCCCGCCGCCTTCACCGGCGGTGACGAAGACCATGTCGGCGCCCTTGAGCACCTCTTCGATCTCGTCCTTGTGGTCCTCGGCGGCCTTGCGGCCGACCTCGGGGTCCGCGCCGGCACCGAGCCCCCGGGTGAGCTCGCGGCCGACGTCGAGCTTGACGTCGGCGTCGGACATGAGCAGGGCCTGCGCGTCGGTGTTCACCGCGATGAACTCGACTCCCTTGAGTCCCTGTTCGATCATGCGGTTGACCGCGTTCACGCCGCCACCGCCGATACCGACGACCTTGATTACGGCGAGGTAGTTGTGCGGGGGCGTCATGGGCTCTCGCCTTCCTGAGAAATCGGTCACGCTTCGATCATCATCGGTGAGGTACGGACAAACCCTCAACCACAGGTCGATGGTTATGTCAAGTATCTCGACTGGTGCGAAACGCTATGGCACGGTGGCGGCGATCCGCCAGCAGGCGCGCCGACGGCGGGCACGATTTTCGTCCCGGGGCCTCGATCGCCGGCCGTGTCGTCATCGCACCGTCGGCAGGTCGGGCGCCGCCACGTCGTATGTCTGCCCTGGCCGGGTGAGCAACGGCACCACCACCTGTGCCTTGCGATCCGAACGTTCCACCGTGCCCCACACCACGATCCGGCCGTCGTGCAGGGTGAGCGAGACCTCGGATGCCGACGGCGCGTTCACCTCCCCCACCTGCACACGCAGCTCGGGCGGCAGCGCCTCGAGCACCTCGATCGCCGCTGCCGTCGCCGGGTCGCCGGGACCGGCGGCTGGGGTGACCAGACGCGGGGTCAGCATGGGCGGCGGCTCGACCGCGAAGTCCACCCCGTCGGCGTCGAGCGAGTGTGTACCGTCGGGCGCGTCGACGAACACCACTGCCTCCCGCTCGGTCACCGTGACCCGCACGGTGGAGGGGTAGACGCGCTGGACCCGTACGGACGCCGCCCGCGGCAGCGTCGCGACCCGCTGCGCCGCCGCCGCCGTGTCGACCTGCAGCAGCGGCGTGCCCTCCGCGAGGTCGAGACGGGCCAGCACGTC
Organism: Rhodococcus sp. NS-SX18; assembly: GCF_057367935.1. NCBI lineage: Bacteria > Bacillati > Actinomycetota > Actinomycetes > Mycobacteriales > Nocardiaceae > Rhodococcus > Rhodococcus sp. NS-SX18. The sequence continues at coordinate 3,105,755 of NZ_CM170633.1, forward strand.
CTCCTGCGGGATCGCCGTCGCCCCCACGACCTCGACGGTCCGGACCGACAGCAACGGCGACAGCCACGCGACGGCGATCAGCCCGAGCACCGCCGCCACCACCGCCGCACCGATCAGCACCGTCCGCACCCGCACGGACCGGCCCGAGGGCCGGCGCGCAGGCCGTGCCGCCCCGCGGGGGCGGATACGGGTGGTGGCGGCGGGCGTCACGGACCGACCGGCCCCGGACCGGCAGCAGCTCCCGGCCGCAGCCGGCCCGGCTTGCTGCGCAGGGCATCGAGAATCTGGCGCCCGAGCATGGTCACGTCCCCCGCACCCATGGTGATCACGACGTCGCCCGGACGGCTCAGCCGCGCGACCTGGCGTGGCACGAGAGACAGATCCGGCTGGTAGTGCACGGGCTTGGACACCGACTGCGCGACGAGGGCGCCGCTCACGCCCGGTCGCGGCTTCTCGCGCGCACCGTAGACGTCCAGGACCACGACCTCGTCGGCGAGGTCGAGGGCCGCGCCGAACTCGGTCGCGAAGGTCTCGGTGCGCGAGTACAGGTGCGGCTGGAAGACGACGATCACGCGGGGGCGTTCGGTGCCCGTCTCGGTGTAGCGGACCGGCTCGCCCGCGACCAGCTCCGCGGCCGCGGCCAGCACCGCACGGACCTCGGTGGGATGGTGGGCGTAGTCGTCGAACACCCGCACGCCGTGTTCGCGGCCGCTGTACTGGAAGCGGCGGTGCACCCCGCCGAAACCGGCCAGACCCTCGACCGCTTCCTCGACCGGGGCGCCCGCCTCGAGGGAGGCGAGCAGCGCGGCGAGCGCGTTGAGCGCCATGTGCCGGCCGGGAACGGACAGCCGCACCGTGCGCGGTGCCGCCTCGTCGGCCAGGTGGAACTCGGCCACTCCCCCGACGTCCTTGGCCTCCCAGTTGAGCAGACGCACCCCCACCGGCACCCCGTCCACCTCGGCACCGTCACCGATCGCCGCCGCCGTGCCGTATCCGGTGACCCGCAGATCGTCCGGGCGACGGGCCGTCGCGCGTCGCGCCAGGGCGGCCGAGCCGGGGTCGTCGAGGCAGGCCACGAGCAGTCCGCCGGGGGCGATGCGGTCGACGAAGTCGTCGAACACCTGCACGTACGCCTCTTCCGTGCCGAAGAAGTCGAGGTGGTCGGCCTCGATGTTGGTCACGATCACCACGTCGGGGTCGTACTGGAGCAGGGAACCGTCGCTCTCGTCGGCCTCGGCGACGAACACGTCACCGCTACCGTGGTGCGCGTTGGTGCCCGACTCGTTGAGTTCGCCGCCCACGGCGAAGGACGGGTCGAAGCCACAGTGCTGCAGTGTCACCACCAGCATCGAGGTCGTCGACGTCTTGCCGTGCGTGCCGGCGACCAGGAAGGTGCGGTGCCCGCGCATCAGGGCGGCCAGCACCGCCGGGCGGAACAGGACGGGGACACCGCGGTCGCGGGCGGCGACGAGCTCGGGGTTGTCCTGGGGGATCGCGGCGTGCGTCGTCACCACCGCGGTGGGGCCGCCCTCGAGCAGGTCGAGCGCGTTCGCGTCGTGTCCGATGCGCACCGAGGCGCCGCGCGCACGCAACGCCAGCACGCCGCGGCTCTCCTTCGCGTCCGATCCGGAGACCTTCCCCCCGCGAGCGAGCAGGATCCGGGCGATGCCGGACATCCCGGCCCCGCCGATGCCTACCATGTGCACCCGCTCGAGCTCCGGGGGCAGCTGCTCGCTCATCGATCACTCCTGTTCGCTTTTACACCTGCGACGTCCAGCACGATCCGCGCTACCTCGGCGGCGGCGCTGCGGTGGCCCGCTCCTGCCGCCCGCCGTCCCATCTCGGCCAGACGGGTGGCGTCACGCAACAGCGGGATCACCGTGTCGGCCACGAACGCCGGTGTCAGTTCCTCGTCCGCCACGATCATTCCACCTCCGGCCGCCACCACCGGCCGGGCGTTGAGTTCCTGCTCTCCGTTGCCGTGCGGCAACGGCACGTACACCGCCGGCAGCCCCACCGCGGACACCTCGGCGACGGTCATCGCACCGGAGCGGCAGATCACCGCGTCGGCGGCGGAGTACGCCAGGTCCATTCGCGTCAGGTAGGGCACGGCGACGTAGGGACAACGGTCGTGCTCGGGACGTGTGGGCACGTCGACGGTGTTCTTGGGGCCGTGGGCGTGCAGCACGGCGATGCCCGCGGCGGCGAGCTGTCCGGCAGCGCCGGAGACGGCCTCGTTGAGGGAGCGGGCGCCCTGCGAACCGCCGAACACCAGGAGCACCGGCCCGTCCGGCGGGAGCCCGAAGTGGGCCCGGGCCTGGGTGCGCAGTGCCGCGCGGTCCAGCCCGGTGATGGACGACCGGACGGGGATGCCGACGATCTCGGCCTCGCCGCGGCGCACGATGCCCGATCCCGGGACCGCGGCCAGGACGCGTGCCGCGCGCAGGGCCCCGATCTTGTTGGCGATACCGGCGCGGGCGTTGGCTTCGTGGACGACGACGGGGATGCGGCGCCGGCGGCGCAGCGGCCCGGCACCGGCGGCCAGGTAGGCGGGCAGCGCCACGTAGCCGCCGAATCCGACGACGACGTCGGCGTGCGCGTGGTCGAGCACCTCGCGCGTCCGGCGAACCGAGGCGAGGACCCGCGCCGGCAGCCGGGCCAGGTCGGCGGTGAGCTTGCGGGGCAGTGGCACCGGGGGGATCAGTTCGAGGGGATAGCCGCGCTGCGGCACGAGGGTGGTCTCGAGACCCCGTTCGGTGCCCAGCGCGGTGATCGTCGCCGTCGGCACCAACTCGCGGATCGCGTCGGCGACCGCGAGGGCCGGCTCGATGTGCCCGGCGGTGCCGCCCCCGGCCACCACCACGGACAGGGCAGACTGCTCGCCGCTCACCTACGATTTCCTCGCTCTCCGGTTCGTCCGTCTCTGCTGTCGGTCGTGCGCGCCGGGCGTCTCGCCCGGCGCGGGGCCTGGTCCTGCGGCGCGACGGGCTGTGTCGTGCGCCCGCGCGCACGCTCCTGTGGCGCGCGTCCCCGCGGTGCCGGCCGCTCACGGACCGCCGTGCCGCTGCCCCGCTCGGCACCGGCCCGGCGCGGCGCGGCGCGGCCGGGATCGGCACGCCGGTCGAGCCGCACGGCCTCGCCGCGTGACGGGGTGTACTGCTCCGGTTTCGGCAGCCGCAGCAGCCGTCCGAAGCGGCCGTCCTGCCCGGCGTGCAGGGCGGCGACGGCCTCCGGTTCGTGCCGCGCCGCGTTGGCGATCAGACCGAACATCAGCAGCGTCGTCGCAGTGGACGTGCCGCCGGCCGAGACCAGCGGAAGCTGCAGTCCGGTCACGGGCAGCAGCCCGACGACGTAGCCGATGTTGATGAATGCCTGTCCGATGATCCACGTGGTGGCGGTGGCAGTGAGCAACCGCAGGAACGGATCGACCGAGCGCAGCGAGATCCGCAGACCGGCGTACGCGAACAGACCGAACAGGCCGATGACTGCCAGGCCGCCGAGGAATCCGAGCTCTTCACCGATGATGGCGAAGATGAAGTCGTTGTGGGCGTTGGGCAGGTAGCTCCACTTGGCGCGGCTCTGCCCGAGACCGCGGCCCCAGACTCCGCCGTCGGCCAGGGAGAACTTCGCCTGGCGTGCCTGGTACCCGATGCCCTGGGGGTCCGCGCCGGGATTGAAGAAGGCACGCACGCGTGCGGACCGGTACCCGGCGGTCAAGGCGAGAAGCACCGCGAGCCCGGCGGCGGTACCGACGATCGTCAGGAACACCCGCAGCCGCAGACCTGCGAACCAGAGCAGCGCCAGGACGATGATCGCGAGCGAGACGGTGGTACCCAGGTCGGGCTGGAGGATGATCAGCAGGGTGACCACCAGGGTGGCCGGGACCAGCGGAATCATCATCTCGCGGGTACTGGAGCGCTCTGCGCGACGCGACGCGAGCAGGTGCGCACCCCAGACGGCGATGGCGATCTTGGCCAGCTCGGAGGGCTGCAACGACACGCCGGCGACGACGAACCACCCGCGGGTGCCCTGGGACAGCGTGCCGATGCCGGGGATGAGCACCAGGACCAGCAGCACGACGGTGACCGCGAACGCCGGGAACGAGAACCGGCGCAGCACCCGCACCGGCACGATCAGGGCGAGGTAGAAGATGACCATGCCGAGGGCCGCGAAGATCGCCTGCGAGGTGAACAGGCCGTAGGCCGAACCGTTCGTGGCGACGGCTTCGACACTCGACGACGACAGGACCATCACCAGGCCCAACACGGTGAGCAGCACCGCGATCGTGACGACCAGGTGGAACGAGGCCAGCGGCCGGGCCAGCCACAGCCCGACCCGGTTCCGCGCCGCCCCGTCGGCGGGCTGCGGGGTGTTCACCGCCGCGTCCCGCCCCCGCGCAGTTGCTCGACCGCGGCGGCGAACGCGCGACCACGCTGCGCGTAGTCGGCGAACATGTCCAGCGACGCCGCGGCCGGCGCCAGCAGCACGGTGTCCCCTGCCGTCGCCAGCGACGCCGCCTCGCGCACCGCGGTCCGCATGGCCTCGGGCCCGTCCACCCCCGCGAGCGCCACCCGGCGTGCGGTACCCGGGACCGTCCCCGGTTCGCTCGTGCTCATCTGTCCATCGTCGCGCGTGTCGAGGACGACGACGGGGACGTCGGGGGCGTGTCGCGCGAGCGCGTCGGCGATGCGGCCGGCGTCACGGCCGAGCAGCACCACCCCGGCGAGACGGGGGGCGACCTCCGCCACCAGGTCGTCGACGTGCGCGCCTTTGAGCAGGCCGCCTGCCACCCACACCACCCGGTCGTGGGCGAGCAGCGACGTGCGCGCCGCGTGCGGATTGGTGGCCTTCGAATCGTCGATGTACGTCACGCCGTCGACGGTGCCGACGGGGGCGGCGCGGTGCGGACCGACGCGGTGCCGGCGCAGACCGTCGTGCACGGCGGAGGCGGGGACGTCGATCGCGCGGGCCAGTGCCGCGGCGGCGAGCGCGTCGGACAGGCCGGCCGGCCCGGCCGGGGTCACGTCGGCGACCGCGGCGAGCACGGCGGAGTCGGCGAACGCGCGGTCGACCAGGACGTCGCCGCTGATGCCGAGCTCACCGGCCTGCGGGTAGCCGAGGGTGAAGCCGACCGTCACGACTGCCCGCGACCGGTCGCGCAGGCTCCCGGCGATCGGATCGTCGAGGCCGAGCACGCCGACGGTGCCGGTCAGCGCCCGCGCCTTGGCGTCGATGTACCCCGCCATCCCGCCGTGCCAGTCCAGGTGGTCCTCGGCGATGTTGAGGATCACGCCGGCCTCGGGTCGCACGGACGGCGCCCAGTGCAGTTGGAACGACGACAGTTCCACGGCGAGGACGTCGGCGCGGGGCTCGGTCCGGCGCAGTGCGTCGAGGACGGGCAGGCCGATGTTGCCGCACGCCACGGACGCGAGTCCGGCGGCTTCGAGAATCGACTGCAGCATCGTCGTCGTCGTGGTCTTGCCGTTGGTGCCGGTGACGACGAGCCAGCGCCGCGGCGGGCCGTAGATCTCGGCCCGGTCGATACGCCAGGACAGTTCGATGTCCCCCCAGATCGGCACAGCCGCCCCCGCGGCATGCGAGAGCAGCGGTGCGTCCGGCGAGAACCCGGGGCTCGTCACGACCAGGGCGTAAGCATGCAGCGACGACGCGTCCGCGACGAGGTCGTCGAGATCGACGGTGTCGGCACCGAGTTCTCGGCAGCGCGCGAGGGCCTGCGGGTCGCGGTCGGCCACGGTCACCACCGCCCCGAGGTCGGCGAGGGGCCCGAGGGTGGCGCGGCCGGACATCCCGCCCCCGGCGACGAGCACGCGGGCGCCGCGGAGCCGGTCGAGGCCTTGGCGGCGCAGTTCGTCAGTCACGGTGTCAATCCCCGATCGCCGCTAGGTATTCGCTGTAGAACAGGGCCATGCCGATGGCCGAGGCGATGGCGGCGAGCAACCAGAACCGGATGATCACCGTCGTCTCGGCCCAGCCGCCGAGTTCGAAATGGTGATGGAACGGCGCCATGCGGAACACGCGACGCCGGCTGGACCGGAACACCGCCACCTGGATGACCACGGATGCGGCCTCGGCGACGAACAAGGCACCGATGACGACCATGAGCAGCTCGGTGCGCGTGGTGACGGACAGACCCGCGAGCATGCCGCCGAGGGCGAGCGAGCCGGTGTCCCCCATGAAGATCTTCGCGGGGGCGGCATTCCACCACAGGAAGCCGATGCACGCGGCGGCGCCGGCGGCGCACAGCAGCGCCAGGTCGAGCGGGTCCCGCACGTCGTAGCAGCCCTTGCCGGGGTCGGCGACGCACGAGTTGCGGTACTGCCAGAACGTGATGATCACGTAGGCGCCGAGCACCAGGCTCATCGACCCGGCGGCGAGGCCGTCGAGGCCGTCGGTGAGGTTGACGGCGTTGGACCAGGCGCTGACGAGCAGGTACACGAAGAGGATGAACACCACCGCACCCATCGAGACCGTGGCGATGTCGCGCACGTAGGACAGGTGCGTGCTGCCGGGGGTGAGCCCGTCACCGTTGCGGAACTGCAGGGCGAGGATGCCGAACGCGACGGCGGCGACGAGCTGGCCGACCAGCTTGGCGGTCTTGTTCAGACCCAGGTTGCGCTGCTTGCGGATCTTGATGAAATCGTCGAGGAAGCCGACGCCGCCGAGGGCGGTGGTCAGACCCAGCACGAGCAGACCCGAGGCCGACGGTCCCTCGGCCCCCTCGTAGGCCAGACCGATGGCGTGCGCACCGAAGTAGCCGGCCCACAGGCCGGCGAGGATCGCCACGCCGCCCATCGTCGGGGTGCCGCGCTTGGACTGATGACTCTGTGGCCCTTCGACGCGGATCTCCTGGCCGAATCCCTGCCGCGAGAACGCCTTGATCAGCACCGGCGTCAGCAGGATCGACACCGCCAGCGCGATTCCCGCGGCGAAGAGGATCTGTCTCACCGTGCGGCCTCCGTTTCCGTTCCTGCCGTGCCCACCGACCCTGCGAGGATCGCCTCCGCCACCGTCCACAGCCGGACGGACTGCGAGGCCTTGACCAGCACCAGGTCGCCGGGCTGCAGTTCGCGCTCGAGGAGCGCGATCGCCGCGTCGGCGTCGGGGACGTGGGTCGCCTCGTCGCCCCAGGATCCTTCCATCACCGCACCCTGGTAGAGGCCGCGGACCGGGCGCGTCGCGCCGACCGCGACGATGCGGGTGACGTCCAGGCGCACCGCGAGCCGGCCGATCGCGTCGTGTTCGACGACCGACTCGTCCCCGAGTTCGCCCATCTCCCCCAGGACCGCCCAGGTCCGGCGCGGGCTCTCACCCGCGCGGGCCATCGTCACCAGCGCCTTGAGCGCCGCGCGCATCGAATCGGGGTTGGCGTTGTAGGCGTCGTCGACGACGGTGACGCCGTCGGCGCGGGTGCGCACGTCCATGCGATGTGCCGATACCGCGCCGGCGCCGCCGAGCGCGGTCGCGACCTGCTCGAGCGTGGCGCCGCACTCGAGGGCGACGGCCGCGGCCGCGAGGGCGTTGCCGATGTGGTGCTCACCATGCACCGCGAGGGTGACCGCGGCGCGACGCTCGGTGCCGCCGTCGCGCACGACCAGGGTGAAGGTGGGGCGGGCGTGCTCGTCGAGGTGGATGTCGGTCGCCCGGATGTGCGCGGCCGGGTCGCTGCCGACGAACACGACACGGGCACGGGTGCGGGACGCCATCGCGGCGACCAGCGGATCGTCGGCGTTGAGGATCGCCACGCCGCCCTCCGCGGCGGGCGGCAGGGCTTCGACCAGTTCTCCCTTCGTCTGCGCGATGACCTCCTGGGATCCGAACTCCCCCAGGTGGGCGGTGCCGACGTTGAGCACCGCTCCGATTCGGGGCGGAGCGACGGTGGCGAGGGCCGCGATGTGCCCGGGTCCGCGCGCCGACATCTCCAGGACGAGGAATCGGGTGTCGGTGGTCGCGCGCAGCGCCGTCCAGGGGTGTCCGAGTTCGTTGTTGAACGAGCCGGGCGGTGCGACGACGGGACCGAGCGGCGCGAGCACCGCCGCGAGCAGGTCCTTCGTGGAGGTCTTGCCCGCGGATCCGGTGACGCCGACGACGGTCAGTCCGGCCGCGGTGAGCTCGTCGACCGCGGCGCGGGCGAGGGCACCCAGCGCGGCGAGCACCGCGGCGCCGGAGCCGTCGGCGTCGTGCTCGAAGGCCAGCGAGTTGGTCTCGACCGGCGGCACCGGCGGCACCACGACGGCGGGCACACCCACCGGCCGGGCGGCGAGCACCGCGGCGGCCCCGGCGGCGATCGCCTCGGCGGCGTGATCGTGCCCGTCGGAGCGGGCTCCCGGCAGGGCGAGGAACAGCCCGTGCGGGGTGACCTTGCGGGAGTCGAATTCGACGGTGCCCGTCACCTCGACGGCCGGGTCGTCGACGTCGTGCAGTGTCCCGCCGACCACCTCCGCGATGCGGGCGAGTGTCATCGGGATCATGGGGTGCCTCCGTACTGCTCGCTACCTGCGCCGGCGAACCGGTCGATGGCCGCGGCGAGCACCTCGCGGTCGTCGAAGGGGTGCTTGACCCCGTGGATCTCCTGACCGGTCTCGTGGCCCTTGCCGGCCACGAGGACGATGTCGCCAGGACGTGCCCAGCGCACGGCCGCTTCGATGGCCGCCGCCCGGTCGCCGATCTCGCGGACCTGTCCCCGCTGGTGTTCGGGGACGGCGCGGGCACCGGCGAGCACCGCGGCCCGGATGACCTCCGGGTCCTCGGTGCGGGGGTTGTCGTCGGTGACGACGAGCAGGTCCGCTCCCCGAGCTCCGACCTCCCCCATCAGGGGCCGCTTGCCGTGGTCCCGGTCGCCGCCTGCCCCGACGACGACGGCGAGTCGGCCACCGGCCGCCCGCCCGCGCAGCGTCGCGACGACGGCCTCGAGCGCAGCCGGCTTGTGTGCGTAGTCGACGACGGCGAGGAATTCCTGTCCGCGGTCGACCCGCTCCACCCGTCCCGGTACGTCGACGTCGGCGATGCCCGCGGCCGCGGCGTCGACGTCGACCCCGGCGGCCGCGCACACCGCGACGGCGAGGGCGGCGTTGGCGACGTTGAAGTGCCCGGGCAGACGCACCGCCACGCGCCGCTCGACGGCGTCGGGGCCGGTGAGAGTGAACGTCTGGGAGCCGGACGGCTCGGTGCACACCGCCGTGGCGGTCCAGTCGGCCGTGCCGGTGGTGGCGACGGTGCGCACCGCGTCGGGCTCGGCGGGGTGGGCGGCCCGGGCGATCTGCGCCATCCGCACGCCCCACTCGTCGTCGACGCACACGACGGCCCGGTGCGCCCGGACGGGCGAATCCGCCGCGAACAACCGGGCCTTCGCCCCGAAGTAGTCGTCGAGGTCACGATGGAAGTCGAGGTGGTCCTGGGACAGGTTCGTGAAGGCCCCGACCGCGAAACGGACCCCGGCGACCCGGCCGAGGGACAGGGCGTGGCTCGAGACCTCCATCACCACGGTGTCGATGCCCTGCTCGCGCATGGCCGCGAACAGGGCGTGCAGCTGCGGAGCCTCGGGGGTGGTCAGCGCGCTGGGCACCCGCCGGCCGGCGAGCCGGGTCTCGATGGTGCCGACCAGGCCGGTCACCCGACCCGCGGCGGCGAGTCCCGCCTCGATCAGATAGGAGCTGGTGGTCTTGCCGGAGGTGCCGGTGATGCCGACGACCTGGATGTGCTGCGACGGTTCGCCGTAGACGGCAGCGGAGACGAGGCCGAGGACCGACCGCGGATCCGGATGGACCAGCACCGGCACGGGACGGGTGACGACGGCGGCGAGGTGTTCGCATCCGGCGGCGTCGGTGAGGACGGCGACAGCACCGCGCGCCAGCGCCTCCCCCGCGTACTCGGCGCCGTGCGCGCGGGCGCCCGGCAGGGCGGCGAACAGGTCACCGGGCCGCACGCCCTGGGCGCGGAGGTCGACGCCGGTCACGGACACGGGAGCGCCGGCGGCGGCGGTCGGGGCGGCCGCTGCGCCCGGTTCGACGGTGCCGACGGTCGCGCCCACGGCGGCAGCAAGGTCGCGGAGTGGCGTCACCGGTGGATGCTCGGGTCTCAGGCCGCCTCCCGGCGGGGACGGGTCCGGACTCGACGGCACAGGCACCAGGCTCCTCTCGCTCCGCGGCAGTGTCTCTGCCGTTCTTCGTACTCCCGCGGCCGCGATGTGCCCGGGCTCGACCGCGGTGTCACGGTACCGACGTGTCAGGTTACCGACGGGCGGCAGCAGCGCCGACAGGTGCTCGGCGATCGACCGCACCCGCGCGGCTCAGTCCACCTGCAGGATCAGCTTGCTGCCTGGGTCGGCCGACAGCGGCACGCCCTCGCGCTGCAGCAACCACGAGGCGATCGTGTGGAACAGCGGTGCGGCGGACTGGCCGCCGCTGCCGTCGGCGCTGCGGGTGGGCGCGTCGAGCATGATGCCGATCACATAGCGGGGACGGTCGGCGGGTGCGATCCCGGCGAAGGTGATCCAATAGTTCGAGTTCGAGTAGCACTTGCACGCCGGGTCGACCTGCTGCGCGGTGCCGGTCTTGCCGGAGACCTGGTAGCCCTCGATCGCGGCCGGGGTACCGGTGCCGCGCTGATTGCCGGTGTCGTCCTGCACCACGGCCCGGAACATGTCGCGCACCGTGGCGGCCGTCTGCGGGCTGACCACCCGCACCGGATCCGGCCGGGGTGTGTCGGTGCGGGTGCCGTCCGGGGCCACGACGGCCCGGACGACGCGCGGCGGGATCCGCTCGCCGTCGTTGGCGATGGCCTGGTAGATCCCGGCCATCTGGAGCAGCGTCATGGACAGACCCTGCCCGATCGGCAGGTTGGCGAACGTGCCACCGGACCACTGCTCGCGACTGGGCACGCTGCCGGCGGACTCGCCGGGCAGGCCCACGTCGGTGCGCTGTCCGAGACCGAACAGGTCCAGCATCTGGGCGAACCGGTCCTCACCGACCCGTTCCGCGAGCATCAGAGTCCCCACGTTGGAGGATTTCCCGAACACGCCGGTCGCGGTGTAGGGCACGACGCCGTGGTCCCATGCGTCCTTGACGGTGACGCCGGCCATCCGGATCGTGCCGGGTACCTGCAGCACCTCGTCCGGGGTGGTGAGCCCGTCCTCGATCGCGGCGGCCGCCGTGACGATCTTGTTCACCGACCCCGGCTCGAAGGGGGTGCTGACGGCGGGATTACCGAGTTCGGCGTCCTTCGGGTTGTTGCCGACCCCGATCGAGGGGTCGAACGTACCGTCGTTGGCCATGGCGACGACCTCGCCGGTCCGGGCGTCGAGTACGACGGCGGAGGCGTTCTTCGCCCCGGAGAGGTCCTTGGCCCGCTGAACCTGCTGCTGCACGTAGTACTGGACGTCGGAATCGATGGTCAGCTCCACCGCGGAACCGTCGACGGCGGGCTGCTGATCGCGCCAGCTTCCGGGGATCACCGCGCCGTCGGAGCCCCGATCGTACGTCGACGAACCGTCGGTGCCGGCGAGCACGGAGTCCATGGCGTCCTCGAGGCCGAGGAGGCCGTGCCCGTCCCAGCCGGTCGCACCGACGAGATTGGCGGCGAGCGAACCGCCGGGATACAGCCGGATGTCCTGACGCTCGAGACCCACCCGGTCGTACTCGTCGACGATCGCGGTGGCAACCGCCGGGTCGACGCCGCGCGCCAGATAGACGAATGTCTCGTCGCTGCGCAGCTTGTCGAGGATCTCGTCCTCGGGGGCGGCCGCCCCCAGCGCCTCGTGGATCGCGGCGGCGACGCCTTCCAGATATGCGTCGGTCTCGGGCCGTGTCGGGTCCTCGGCACGCGCCTCGTCGAGTTCCCGTCGCACACGCACGGGCTGGAACGTGAGTGCCTTCGCCTCCATCGTGTAGGCCAACGGACTGCCGTTGCGGTCGGCGATGGTGCCGCGGGTAGCGGGCTCGACGAGCCGCGTCGTGCGCTGACTGGCCGATTCGGCGGTCAGCTGCGGAGCCTGCACGACCTGAACCCACAGCAGTTGTGCGGCCGCCACCCCGAGCGCCAGGAACATCACCGCGCGGCCGTACCGGTAGCGGAACCGGAAACCGGTGGTGTCGGCCCCGCCGGAGCCCGGGCGGGAGCGAGCCCGCCGGACGGGCACCGGCCGGCGGGAGGGAGCGGGGCGGACCGGCCGGGAAGACGGTGGGGTCCCTCGCCTCACCGGCGCCCGTCCTCGGCTTGCGTCGCAGGGGTCACGGGCACCAATTGTTCCGGCTGACCGGGCGCGGCCCCGGCATTGCCGGGCGACGGCGTGGCGTTCTCGGGTGCCGGGGCAGATTCGGCGGGCGGCGGAGTGAGTGGGGATGTCGTCGCGGTAGGAGCCTCGCCGGTGGCGGCACCCGAGGGCGCGGCGGACCGATCGGCGCCGGACGACGGGGTCACCGGTCGCGGATTCTCGCTGCCCGCGCTACCCGCGAGGGGCGGAAGCTGCGCCCGGGCCCGGTCACCGGGGGACGGCGGGGTCAGCGGCGCGGCCGGAGCCCCCTCCGCGGGTGCGGGCGTTCCCACCACCTGTACCCCGCCGTCGTCCCCGACGACGAGGCGTGCGACCTCGCCGGTGGGGATCATGCCGAGCTTCGCGGCCTGCATCGCCAGCACCGGCGCCGAATTACCGGCCTGGACGTCGCGTTGCAGGACGGCGCGCTCCTGGACGAGGCGCTGGTTGTAGTCGCGTGCGGCACTGAGCTGGTAGGAGTCCTCCGCGGCGCGCGTGGTCAACAGCAGGGTCACGGCCATGCCGATCCCGAGGAGAGCGATGATGGTGGCCACGAACGGAATTCGCGCCGCCACCCGAGCGCCGCGGCGTGCCGGGGCGGGAGTCGCCGGCTCCGCGCCCAGATGCGCCGTACGTCGGCTGCGCCGCTGATAGGCGCGCTGCGCAGCCGTCGATCGCGCCGGCCGGCGAGCAGGTGCTGCCACCTGTACGGTCATCGGTACCTCCTGGCGATTCGTTCCGCAGCACGCAGGCGCACCGGCGCCGAACGCGGATTTGCCTCGATCTCCTGCTCCGTCGCCCGTTCCGCCCCGCGGGTGAGCATCCGCAACTCCGGCCCGGTACCCGGGAGTTCCACCGGGAGCCCCTCGGGACTCTTCGACTTCGTCAGCGGCGTGAGAATCTGTTTGACCACGCGATCCTCGAGGGACTGGTACGACATGAACACCACCCGTCCCCCGATGGCGAGCGCCTCCAGGGCGTCCGGGATCGCGGCGCGCAGCGAGTCGAGTTCGCCGTTGACCTCGACGCGCAGCGCCTGGAAAGTGCGCTTGGCGGGATGCCCGCCGGTACGGCGGGACGCGGCCGGGATGGTCCGGTAGAGCAACTCCACCAGCTCCCCGCTCGTGCGCAACGGCGCCTTCGCCCGCTGCCGAACGATCTCCGAGGCGATCTTCCCGGCGAACCGCTCCTCCCCGTAGGTGCTGAGGATGCGGGCGAGGTCGCCGTGGCTGTAGGTGTTGAGGACGTCGGCCGCGGTGATTCCCGTGGTGGGGTCCATGCGCATGTCCAGCGGGGCGTCGCGGGAGTAGGCGAAGCCCCGCTCGGCCTCGTCGAGTTGCATCGAGGACACGCCGAGGTCGAACAGGATCGCATGGACGGATCCGACCCGATCCAGTCCGCAGGACGCGAGGGCGTCGGCGATGCCGTCGTAGCGGGTGTGCACGAACCGCGTGCGGCCGGCGTACGGCGCGAGCCGCCGGCGGGCGACGGCGAGCGCGTCGGGATCGCGATCGAGTCCGATCAGGTGCGCGCCCGGATAGGTACGCAGGAAGTGCTCGGAGTGTCCGCCGAGACCGAGGGTGGCGTCCACGTAGATCGCCCCTGCACCGGCGGCTTCGAGGGCGGGGCCGAGCAACTCGTCAGCGCGGTCGAGCAGAACCGGAATATGACCGAAGCTCTCCGGACTCGCGGCCTCCGGGACTGCCGCCGCGTCCTGCCCCTCCGCCATTCTTCCTCCGGTTGTCCTGCTCGGTTCGTGGGCGATCGGATCGTGGCTTCGGTCGGGGCGTCGCGGCTGGGTCCGGAGACGACCGCGGCGAATGCATCGAGGTCTCTGTCCGAACTGGAAACCTGGCGTTGGGGAAGTACGTCAGGGTTCCGTTTCACGAACCTGGCACTGGGGAAGTGTGTCAGGTTCGCTGTCGGGCAGAGGCCTCGCGGCACTCGCCGCGGTGGCGCTACGGTCGTTGCTGCGGTTCCGGTCACAGAATGTCGTGCAGGGCCTCGTCTCTCGCTTCCGAAAATTCTTCCTCGTGCTCGGCGAGGTACTGCTCCCACGCCGCAGCGTCCCAGATCTCCAGGTGCTTGACGGCACCGATCACGACGCAGTCCTTCGTGAGTCCCGCGTACCTGCGGTGGGCCGCGGACAGGGTGATCCGGCCCTGCGCATCGGGACGTTGCTCGTCGGTTCCCGCCGCCAGGCTCCGGAGGAACGCCCGGGCCTGCGGATTGCTCCGCGAAGCCGCGGCGGCACGCTCGGCGAGGGCGGCGAACTCGTCGCGAGGGAAGACGGAAAGGCTGTGGTCCTGACCCTTCGTGATCATCAGCCCTCCCGCCAGTTCGTCTCGGTACTTGGCAGGCAGCGTGAGCCGCCCCTTGTCGTCCAGCTTGGGCGTGTGGGTACCGAGGAACACTCGACACCCCCCGCCACGCCCCGGCCGGACCCTGTCCTTTGCTCGACGGAGGAACCCCTCCGCCGCGACCCACACTACCCCACTTTCCCCCACGTTCAACCGCTTACGCGCCGCCGCGCGGCGCCGTTTTTCGACTGTCCGCAGTTCAGGGCGGGTGGGGCAGAGTGGGCGACGGCGACGAGGCAGTGCCGCCGTGCCGCGGGAGACGGGTCCCCGTCGCGCGACGACGAACTCGGGCCCGGGAGAACACCCTGGTCGCCTCGCCTCGACGGGCGCCTCACCGGATCAGGGCACGACGGTGGGTCGTGGTGGGGCATGACGGTGGGGGGCGGTGGGGCATGACGGTGGGGGGCGGTGGGGCATGACGGTGGGGGGCGGTGGGGCCCGGTGTGCCGCGCGCCGGGAAAAGCCGAACGGCGCGCCCCGGCAACCGGGACGCGCCGTTCCTGAGAACTCGCGTGAAGTACTGCGCGCTACTCCTGCTCGAAACGCCGGCGGAAGCGGTCCTCCATCCTCTTGCTGAACCCTCCGCCGGACTTGCGGCCGCCGCGGGGTCTACCTTCCGCGGAACCGCGACCTGTTCCGCGGGGACCGTCGCCGGCGCCTGGACCGCGCTTGCCTCCGAGGAGGAGCAGGACCCCCGCGCCGAACATGACGATGAATCCGACGAGACTGATGATCGGGAACCCGCCCGGCTTCACCGGGAGGGCGACGCCTGCGATCAGCAACGCCAAACCCAGTGCGAACAACGCGCCGGCCTGGAGCCGACGCCGACTGGACGCCATCCCCATCCGGCTTCCCCGGACGGTAGAGGCGAACTTGGGATCCTCAGCATAGAGCGCGCTCTCGATCTGTTCGAGCATGCGCTGCTCGTGCTCGGAGAGTGGCACGGTACCTCCCCCGGCACTAAACGGTGGCCGCCGGATCTGCGGTCCAGATCGACGGGGGGCCGACTTTGACGGCCGCCTGGCTCAATAATACGAGTACATCCCGGCGGGGACCACAAACTGCGGATTCGAGTTCGATCACGGTTCCGAAGGACCTGCGTACGAGGGGCCGACGGACCCGGCCCGGGCCGTCGAACGACCCGGGCCGCGTCCCGCACCGATCAGGCGGTGCGGCGGCCGGCTCCCGACCCCGGGTCTGCGCCCCCCGACCGGTCGTCCGCGCCGGTCAGGTAGTCCTCGACCTCGTGGAGGAAACGGCCCACCTCGTCGTAGAAGCGGCTCGCCTCGTCGGCAGGCACGGAGCGGGTGACCCCCGCCTCGATCGCCGCGCGGGTGTCGGAACGATCGGCGAAGAAGTCGGCCCAGACCGCGAACCCCGGCTCCGCGCGCGCCATGAGCACCCACGCGTTGCGGGTGCGGGGACGACGCACCGGTCGGACCGCCCGCAGCTCGGCCCCGGCGAGTACGGCCCCGGCCCCGCGCAGCGCGGCGAGATACGCCAGATGGAACCGCTCGGACGGTTCCGGGGTGCCGGCGGCGGCCGAGAGCAGCTCGTCCGCGCGGTCGAGCAAGGTTGCGGCGCGCGAGGACACCGGGCGGGCGGCGCAGTCCGGACGGCCGACGGCCCGCGGACCGGTCGCGCCCGACGGTGCAGCAGCCGACTGTGTGGTTCGTGCTGCGGTCATCACTCCGAACACCTCCCTGCACCCCGCCGGGCACCGGCCGGGTCACGGCCCCGGCGATCCGGCGATGTTCGCTTCCCTCGAACATCGCCGGATCCCCGGTATCGAACATCCGTTCGACGTATTCAATATAGCTGCACCTACCGACACACAGTCAAGGGAAGGCGGTCCACTCCCCGTCATGAGTACGGATGCGAGCCCGCGGGGCGCGGCACCGATCGTCGTCGATCTCTCCGCCGCCGAGTTCCGCGCGCGGCTGCCCGAGGTGCTGCCCATCTACGTGGCCGCGATGCGATACCCGCGCGGCACCGAGTACCACCGCGCGCCCATGTGGTCCGAGCACTCTGCCCGCCCGGGATGGAAGGCCGTCGCGGCGGCTCTACCGGAGGAACCGTCGACGCTCGTCGCGATCGCCTACGGCTATTGCGGGTCACCGCATCAGTGGTGGAACCAGCAGGTGCGGACCGGGATGCGCCATGCCGGCTACCCGCCGGAGACGATCGACGCCGTCCTCGGCGACTACTTCGAACTGACCGAGCTGCACGTGCGGCCGGACGCCCAGGGGCACCGTATCGGCGAGGCGCTCCTGCGCCGGCTCCTGAGCGGCCGCCCCGAGCGCACGGTTCTGCTGTCGACTCCCGAGACACCCGGCGAGGACAACCGGGCCTGGCGTCTGTACCGGCGGTTCGGGTTCCGCGACGTCGTCCGCAACTTCCGGTTCACCGGGGACGCCCGTCCCTTCGCCGTCCTGGGCCGGGACCTTCCGCTCGAAGGTCCGTAGCGTGGACGGGGTGATCGATGCCGTCGTAGTGGGTTCCGGGCACAACGCCCTGGTGAGCGCGTGCTACCTGGCCCGCGCGGGTCGGTCCGTGGAGGTGCTCGAGCGGGACACCGTGCTCGGTGGCGCCGTGTCGACCGTGGAACGCTTCCCGGGCCACGCGGTCGACCGCGGCTCGTCGGCCCACGTCATGATCCGGCACACCGGCATCGTCGAGGAACTCGATCTGGCCGCGCACGGCCTGCGCTATGTCGACTGCGACCCGTGGGCGTTCGCCCCGGCCCCGGCGGGCAGCGACCGCCCGGGGATCGTCTTCCATCGCGATCTCGACCGCACCTGCCGATCCGTCGAGGCGGCGTGCGGTCCACGCGAGGCCGACGCCTACCGCCGCTTCGTGACGGTGTGGGGTCCGCGCAGCGCCCGGGTGATGCGCTCGTTCTCGGTGCCACCGACCGGCCGGCACCTGCTCTCGTCCTTCTGGGGTCTGGACACCGGCAGCGGCGGCAGTGACCTCTCCCGCCAGTTCCTCGGCACCGGCGACGCCCTCCTCGACGAGTACTTCGACGACGAGCCGCTCAAGGCCGCCCTCGCCTGGTTCGGTGCCCAGTCCGGTCCCCCGATGTCCGAGCCCGGCACTGCGCCCATGGTCGGCTTCGCGGCATTGATGCACACCCTGCCGCCCGGCCGGGCGGTCGGCGGGAGCGGCGCGCTGACCCGGGCCCTGGCCGCCCGCCTCGGGTCCGACGGTGGGGCCGTCACCCTCGGCGACGCCGTCACCGAGATCCGCCGCGCCGGGGACTGCTGGGCGGTCCGCACCGACTCCGGACGTGTCGTCACCGCGCGCACCGTGATCGCCGGCTGTCACGTGCTGACCACGTTCGATCTGCTCGAACGCGGCGGATTCGACCGCGCCCGCCTCGACGCGTGGCGGCGCCGGATCCGCGTCGGCCCGGGCATCGGCATGGTGGTACGCCTGGCGACCGACGCGCTGCCCCGGTATCCGAGCGGGCCCGCCGATGCCGCCGAGGCCGTGCGCGGCCTGCAACTGCTCGTCGAGGACCGGGCCCGGCTCCGGCTCGCGCACGGCGCCGCCCTGGCGGGGGAACTGCCGCCGCGGCCGGCCGTGCTGGCCATGAGTTTCACGGCACTCGATCCGTCGATCGCCCCGCCCGGCGAACACCAGGTGACCCTGTGGTCGCAGTGGCACCCGTACCGGCTCTCCGGCGACCGGCAGTGGTCCGCGCTGGCCGAGCCGGAGACGGACCGGATCGTCGCCGAGATGGAGCGGTTCGCGCCCGGCTTCGCCGGCTCCGTCCGGCACCGGCACATCCAGACCCCGCACGAGATCGAACGCGAACTGGGTCTGATCGGCGGCAATGTCATGCATGTGGAGATGTCGCTGGACCAGATGTTCATGTGGCGGCCGCTGCCGGAACTGTCCGGGCACCGGGTCCCGGGCGCCGACGGCGTCTATCTGACCGGCGCGTCCACCCATCCCGGGGGCGGGGTCTCCGGCGCGAGCGGGCGCGCCGCCGCGCAGCTCGCGCTCGCCGATTCCGCGGGTGGCCCTGTGCGCCGCGCGCTGGGACGGTGGCGTCGATGAATCGGCTGCCCGTCGTTCTCGCCGGTTGTGCGATCGCCGCGCAGATCGCGTATCCGCTGACCTCCGGCCAGGCCCGCGATCTCGTCACCGTCGCCGTGGTCACTCTTCTGGCGGCCGCCGGGCTCGCGCACGCGGCTGCGCGACGCGGCGCGGTCTGGACCGCCGGGTTCTTCGCGATCACGGCAGGGATCGGCTTCGCATCCGAGGTGGTGGGCACGGCGACCGGGTACCCGTACGGTTGCTATGCGTACGCCGCCGACCGGCTCGGTCCCGCGCTGTTCGACGTGCCTCTCGTGGTGCCGCTCGCCTGGACCGCGGGGATGTACCCGGTCTGGTACGTGGCGTCGCTGCTCGCCGCGCGCAGCGGGATCTCGCGGCCGGACGGGAACCGCGAGCGGGTGACTCGCATCGCGCTCACCACGGTGGGCATGGTCGGCTGGGACCTGTACCTCGACCCGCAGATGGTCTCCGACGGCCAATGGAGCTGGTGCAACGGCGGCGGCCTGCCCGGTATCGAGCAGATCCCGCTCACCAACTACCTCGGCTGGATCGTCGTGGCCACGCTCATGGCCATGGCATTGGACCTGCTCGACCGGACCGGACCGGTGCAGCCGGGCACCGACACCGTCCCCCTGGTGCTGTTCGTGTGGACGTGGCTCGGGTCTGCGCTCGCACACAGCGTCTTCCTGGGCGCGCCCGAGCTGAAGTACTCGGCTCTCTACGGGTCGGCGGTCATGAGCGTGCTCGGCATCCCGCTGTTGTTGTCCCTGCGGCGACGCGCCGGGACCGGGGCTCGCGTCTGACACGTCACCCCGCTCCTGGCACGATGTCGCTGTGCAGCCGCCCACCTCGCCCCGCTCCCGCCGACGGTCCCTCGCGGCGGCGGCGCTCCTGCTCCTGCTCGTCCCCGCCCTCGCCGGCTGCCTGCGGGTGCAGGCGACGATGGGGGTCTCGGCCGACGACCGTGTCTCCGGGCAGATCGTGGCCGCGACGATCCCCGCCGACGAGAACGACAAGGGACCGCAACTGACGGCTCCCGGCTCTCTCGCCGGCAAGGTCCGCGTGCAGGAGTACGACCAGGACGGGTACGTCGGTAGTCAGGTGTTCTTCAGTGATCTGAGCTTCGGGGACGTGCAACAGCTGGGGTCGATGTCGGACCAGACCTCGGGCACCTTCCAGCTCGCGCTGCAGCGCGCCGGTGACCTGGTGAGCGTCAACGGCAAGGTCGACCTCGAGTCGGTGCCGGTCCAGGGCACCGACGTGCAGATCACGATCGCGTTCCCGGCCCGGGTCGCGACGACCAACGGCAACCGTGAATCCGACTCGATCGTCACGTGGAAGCTGCCGGCCGGTGAGGTGAGTACGTTGCGCGCCGAGGTCCGCTACGCCGATCCGAACACCAGGGGGTTCGCCGGCTGGGCGGGCATCGTCGCCGGCGTCACGATCGGTGTCGCGGCGATCATCGGAGTACTCGCCTGGATGAACCGCAACCCCGCGCCCGCGCGACGCAGCCGCGACGACGCGACGGCGTCGTAGGCGATGCGGGCGCTGGTCGGCGTCGTCCGCGCCGGGGCCGTCGCCGCGACCCTGGGAGCCGCCGTCGCCGTCGCCAATCGCCTCACCCTGCCCCGGCTCGCCCCCGGCGATGTCGTCGACGAACCGGTGACGGTGATCGTCCCCGCCCGCAACGAAGCCCGTCGCCTACCTCGTCTCGTCGCGGATCTGCGCGCCCAGCGCGGTCTGCGCCGACTGCGGGTGGTGATCTTCGACGACGACTCGGTCGACGGCACGGCCGAGGCGGCGCGGCTCGCGGCCGGGGAGGATCCCCACGTCACGGTGATGCGTTCGACCGCGTCGCCACCACCCGGGTGGACGGGCAAGGCCGCGGCATGCGCATGTGCCTACGCCGCCACCGATCCGTCCGGCGTGGTCGCCTTCGTCGACGCGGACGTGCGGTTGGCCCCGGACGCGGTGGCGTCCGCGGTGACCGTGCTGAGGGACCGTGGGGCCGACCTGCTCACCCCGTGGCCCTTCCAGCAGGCCGGCTCCACCGCCGAGCAGCTCATGCAGCCGCTGCTGTTCTGGTCCTGGTTCGCGACGCTGCCGATCGCGGTGTCCCACCGCTCGAACCGGCCGTCCACCGCAGTCTCGTGCGGACAGTTCCTCGTGTTCGACGCACAGGCGTACGCCGCGGTCGGCGGGCACGTCGCGGTGGCGTCCAGTCCCACCGAGGACCTCGACCTCGCCCGGGCCCTGCGCCGGGCCGGGCGGCGCACGATGGTGGCCGCGGCCGGCAACGTCGTGTCCTGCCGGATGTACGAGGGCGCTGCGCCCCTGCGGGCCGGGTACACGCGCTGGCTGTGGTCGGCGTTCGGTTCCCCCGCCGGATCTGGGGCGGTGCTCGTCGCTGCCGCGGTGACCTACGTGCTGCCGCCCGTGGCGGCGGTGCTCGGCCGCGGCCCGGCCCGGCGCTGGGGGGTCGTGGGCACCGCCGCGGCGGTCGTTTCCCGGACCGTGGCCCGCGCGACCGAACGCGGCGGCCTCGAGCCGTCCGACCTGGCGGCCGCCTGCACCCACCCCTTCGCGGTGGGCGGGTTCGCGGCGCTGACGATCGACTCGCTCCGCGCGCGGCGCACCGGCCGGCTCGGCTGGAAGGACCGGCCCCTGCCCTGAGTCGTCGACCCTGAGCGCACCTGTCTCGAGCGCCCCTGCCTCGAGTGCCCGGCTCAGACCGCCGTGGGCACCGCGATGCCGAGGCGGGCGAGCACCTCGCGGGTAGCCCGCGCGAAGTTCAGGGTGATGAAGTGCAGGCAGGGCGCGCCCTCGGCGATGAGTCGCTCCGCCATCTCGGTGGCGACGTCGATGCCCACTTCGCGCACGGCGGCACGGTCTTCCTCCCGGCCGTTCCCGGCGGCCCGGACGAGGCGCTCCTCGAGGGTGGCCGGCAGCTTCGACCCGGACAGCTCCAGGCTGCGCCGCGCCGTGCGCAACGACGTGATCGGCATGATCTCCGGGATGATCGGCTTGGCTCCCTGTTCCGGGTCGTAGGCCACGACTCGGTCCCGCAGCCGCAGGTAGTCCTCGACGTCGAAGAACATTTGGGTGATCGAGTACTCGGCGCCCGCGCGCAGTTTGTGGACGAGATACCGCGTGTCGTGCTCGAGGTCCGGGGAGCGGTGGTGCGCCTCGGGGAACGACGCCACTCCGACGTGGAAGTCGCCGAGGTCGCGGACCAATCGGACGAGTTCCTCCGCGTACTCGAGCCCCTGCGGGTGCCGGGTCCATTCGCCCAGCGGATTTCCCGGCGGGTCACCTCGCAACGCCAGGATGTTGGTGATGCCACGATCGGCGTAGGCACCGACCATGGCGCGAAGTTCGTCGACGCTGTGCCCGACGGCGGTCAGATGCGCCACCGGCAGGAGCGTGGTTTCCTCCGCCAGCTCACCGGTGACCCGCACGGTGCGGTCCCGGGTGGAACCACCGGCTCCGTACGTCATCGACACGAAGGCCGGGCCGAGGCGTTCGAACTCGCGCACGGCACGCCACAGGCGCGCCTCGGCGTCGGCGTCGCGCGGCGGGGAGAACTCCACCGAGAACGGGATTCGCGCGCCGCGGGGCGCACGGAGACGGTCCACCACCGACGGCGTACGGGATTCTCCACCGCCGACCGGCCCGCTGTCGGAATCGAATGTCACCCGACCAGCATAGGGGCACGTCGGAGCGGGCCGAACGGGGGCGAGGCCCCTGGCCGCCGGATAGGGTGGGCGCGGGTGCACTCGGCGCGTTCGTTGCGCGATCGGGCCGCACCCGCCGTCGCCCGACGGGCCCGTCCACACACGACCAGGAGGACGCCCTGTTCACCGGATCCGAACCCGTGCCCGCCGCCTTGTTTCCCGATCTCGTGGAGGGCGCCCTGCGCGACTTCTTCGTCTCGCGGATCGAACTCGTCGAACCGATCGGCGGCGGCTATCCCGAGGCCGTCACGGCACTCGAATCCTTCGTGCTTCGCGGCGGCAAGCGGGTGCGTCCGGCGTTCGCGTGGAACGGCTGGATCGGCGCCGGCGGTGACCCGTCCGGTCTCGACGCGCCCGCGGTGCTGCGAGCCTGTTCGGCACTCGAACTGATCCAGGCCTGCGCCCTGGTACACGACGACATCATCGATGAATCCACCACCCGCCGCGGCTTCCCGACCGTGCACGTCGAGTTCGCCGACCGGCACCGCGCATCGGGCTGGCGGGGCCGGCCCGAGCAGTTCGGCACCGCCGTGGCCATCCTCCTCGGTGACCTCGCTCTGGCCTGGGCCGACGACATGGTTCGGGAAGCCGGACTGGATTCGGCCACGACCGCGCGGATCGCACCGGTGTGGTCGGCGATGCGCACCGAGGTCCTCGGCGGGCAGTTCCTCGACATCGCAGGCGAGGTGTCGGCCGACGAATCCGTGCCTGCGGCGATGCGGGTCAACCGGTTCAAGACCGCCGCGTACACGATCGAACGGCCGTTGCATCTCGGCGCCGCGCTCGCCGGTGCCGACGACGCCCTGATCGCCGCCTACCGGGAGTTCGGTACCGACATCGGGCTCGCCTTCCAGCTCCGCGACGACCTCCTCGGCGTGTTCGGAGATCCGGAGGTCACCGGCAAACCGTCCGGCGACGACCTGCGGTCGGGTAAACGAACCGTGCTGTACGCGCTGGCCCTGGAATCCGCCGACGCCCGTGACCCCGAGGCCGCCCGGTTGCTGCGCGAGAGCATCGGCTCGGACCTGTCCGACGCGGACGTCGAGAAATTGCGGACGGTCATCACCGACCTCGGGGCCGTGGACCGGGTGGAGCGGCGCATCGCCGCGCTCACCGACGCCGCGCTGGCGACGCTGGACGGCTCGAGCGCGACGGACGAGGGCAAGGCCCGTCTGCGGGCGGCGGCGCTCGACGCGACGCGGCGGGCCGCCTGATGCGCACCGTGAAGGACGCCGAGCGCGTCGTCGTCGTGGGGGCCGGGCTCGCCGGGCTCTCGACCGCGCTGTACCTGCTCGGCGCCGGGCGCAAGGTGACCGTCCTCGAACGCGAGACGACCGTCGGCGGCCGGGTGGGAGTGCACGCCGGACCCGGTTACGAGATCGACAACGGCGCCACCGTGCTCACCATGCCGGAACTCATCGCGGACGCGTTGGCGGCCGTCGGCGCCGACTTCGAGTCCGTCACCCCGGCGGTACGGCTGCGCCGGCTCGCCCCGGCGTACCACGCCCGGTTCGCCGACGGCACGACCCTGGACGTGCACACCGATCCGGACGCGATGGTCGCCGAGATCACCCGGGTGTGCGGAGCCGACGAGGCGCAGCGCTATCTTCGGCTGCGCTCCTGGCTCGCGGAGATCTTCGACGCCGAGTTCGACCGGTTCATGGCCGGGAACTTCGACTCCCCCCTCGACCTGGTCGCTTCCCCCGCGGCGGCGCGCGACCTGGCGACGCTGCTCCGTCTGGGCGGGTTCGGCCGGTTGGGGGCCCAGGTTAACCGCCGGATCACCGACCCGCGGTTGCGCCGCGTGTTCACTTTCCAGGCGTTGTACGCGGGTGTCGCACCCGCCCGGGCGCTGGCGGTGTACGGCGCCATCGCCCACATGGACACGTCCCTCGGCGTGTACTCGGTGAAGGGTGGCATGCGGGTGCTGGCCCGCGCGATGGCCGACGCGATCGTCACTGCCGGCGGGGAACTGCGCCTCGGCACCGAGGTCACGGGTCTGGACTTCGACGGCCGCACGGCCACCGCCGTCCGCACCGCCTCGGGGGAACGCGTGCCGTGCGACGCCGTGGTGCTGAGCCCGGACCTGCCGGTCGTGGACAGGCTGCTGCCGCCACGCCGGCGGCGCCGTGTGCTCGCGTCACCGTCGGCGGTGGTGCTGCACGGGAGCGTGCCGTCCGCCGTTGCCGCGCGTTGGCCTGCGATCCACCACCACACCATCGACTTCGGTGCGTCGTGGGAGGAGACGTTCGCCGAGATCAGCGCGGGACGCGGCCGCGGCCGGCTCATGAGCGACCCTTCGCTGCTGATCACCCGGCCGGCGTTGAGCGACCCGGGTCAGGGCTTCGTCCGCGACGGCGTGCGGCACGAGCCGCTGTCGGTGCTCGCGCCGTGCCCCAACCTGGACAGCGCCCCGTACGACTGGTCCGCGCTGGCCGACCCGTACGCCGCCGAACTGCTCGCCGTCCTCGGCCGGCGCGGATACGACGGCGTCGCCGACGAGTTCCGCATCGATCACATCGACACCCCGGCCACCTGGCAGGCCCGGGGCATGCTGGCGGGCAGCCCGTTCTCCGGGGCGCACGTCTTCCGGCAGACCGGACCGTTCCGGCGGCGGAACCTGGATCCACGCCATCCCAACGTCGTGCTCGCGGGCTCCGGGACCGTGCCGGGGGTGGGCGTGCCGACGGTCGTGTTGTCGGGCCGGCTCGCGGCCGAGCGGCTCGGTGTCCGCACCGCGCGGTGAGTGGTGGACCGCGGACGGTTGCGGCTGAACTAAACTGTCACCTCGTTCACCTGTCCGCCCGCGCCGCGCCCGGGCCCCGCACCGTCCACGACTTCCCGGGGGAGGAACTCGCAACCATGTCGTCCCCTGCCCCTTCCGACGCTGCTCCACAGCATCCGTCGGGACCGCAGCGCCCGCCGGAATCGCAACGTCCGCCGGAAGCACAGCGCCCGCCGGAAGCACAGCGCCCGCCGGAAGCACAGCGCCCGCCGGAAGCACAGCCTGCCGGCTCGCAGCCCGCACGGAGCAGACCCGGCGATTTCCTCCGGAGCCCGGCCGGCAATTCGGGCCTGCTGGGCACCCTCGGCGCCGCCTTCGTCACGTTCGGCGGATTCGGGGCCGGAAGCGTCCGGCGGCAGGACCCGCTGCTCGAGGAGCTGTACCTGTCCTGGTTGCGGTTCGGGCACGGCCTGCTGCTCTCGACGATCCTGATCTGGGCCGGTGTCCTGCTGATGATCGCGGCCTGGGTGCGGCTGGGCCGCAGCACCCTCTCCGGGCACGTGACGCTGCGCGAGCTGTGGACGGTGCTGCCCATGTGGGTGGCACCGTTGCTGATGGCCCCGCCGATGTTCAGCCGCGACGCCTACTCCTACCTCGCCCAGGGGGCGATGCTGCGCGACGGCTTCGACCCGTACCTCGACGGCCCGGTCGTCAACCCGGGTGTGCTGCTCGACAACGTGAGCAACGTGTGGAAGACGACCACCACCCCGTACGGTCCGGTGCACCTGCTGCTCGGCGCGGGCATCACGTCGCTCACCGGTGACGACGTCGTCACCGGTACCTGGTTGCTGCGGCTGACGATGCTGCCGGGTCTGGTGCTCACCGCGTGGGCCGTGCCGAAGCTCGCGCGCCGGCTCGGCGGCAACCCCCGCATCGCCCTGTGGCTGGCGGTGCTCAACCCGCTGATCCTGATCCACCTCATCGGCGGTGTGCACAACGAGATGCTGATGGTCGGGTTCATGATCGCCGGCATCGTGCTCGTGCTCGAGGGCCGGCACGTCGGCGGGATCGCACTCGTGTCCGTCGGCGCCGCGGTCAAGGCGTCGGCGGGTATCGCGCTGCCCTTCCTGGTGTGGATCTGGATGCTGCACGAACGGGACCGGGCGCGGGCGCAGGGCCGCGAACCGGCGTCGCCGATCGTGCTGTTCGGGAAGACCGCGGGCGCGGGGCTGCTGGTGTTCGCGGCCGTATTCGGGGCGGCTTCGGCGCTCGCGGGCGTCGGTATCGGCTGGCTGACGGCCTTGTCCGGCTCGTCGAAGATCATCAACTGGCTGTCGTTGCCGACGATCATGGCGCACGCCGTCACATGGTTCACGCCGTGGCAGCTGGGGTCGATCCTCGACGTCACCCGGATGCTCTGCGCCGTGGCGTTGCTGGTGATCATGGTGGTGACGTGGTGGCGGTTCCGGCGCACCGAGCGCGATGCCGTACTCGGCATCGTGATCACGCTGACCGCGATCACGGTGCTTTCGCCGGCCGCCCTGCCGTGGTACTACTCGTGGCCGCTCGCGGTGGCGGCGGGCTTCACCCTGTCGACGACCACGTTGGCGGTGCTCGTGGGCCTGTCGACCTGGCTGATGCTGATCTTCAACCCCGACGGCTCGATCGGCATGTACAACATCGCCCATGTGCTCCTGGCTGTGGTCGCCTCGGTGATCGCCGCCGCGTCGCTGCGTACCGTCGACCCGCTTCGGCTGCGCGCACGACGGGAACCACCCGTCCCCGCCGTCCACCCCGATCCGAGGTGACCGTGTCCGAGACCGACGCAGGATTCCGCTACTGCGAGGAGCTGGCGGCCACGCACGGCCGGACGTACTATCTCGCCACCCGTCTCCTGCCCCGGCCGCGACGGTCGGCGGTCCACGCCCTCTACGGGTTCGCTCGTCTCGTCGACGACATCGTCGACGTGACCGCCGTCGACGACCCGGCCGGCGCCGCCCGGCAGGTGACCGAAACGGAGCGCCGGCTGCACGCCGCCCTTGCGGGCGACCCCGGGCCGGCGGATGCGACCGGGTTGGTCGTGGGGGCGCTGGCCGAGACCATCCGGCGCTACGAGCTGCCCCTGGAGTACTTCGAGGCGTTCGTACGGTCGATGCGGATGGACATTCCCGGCACCCCCGAGTTCCGCGCGCGCTACGACGACATGCCGCAGCTGCGGGAGTACATGTACGGTTCGGCGGCGGTCATCGGACTGCAGTTGCTGCCCGTGTTCGAGGTCGCCGACATCGACGCGGCCGCACCCTATGCAGCGGCGCTCGGAGAAGCCTTCCAGCTCACGAACTTCATCCGGGATGTGGGCGAGGACCTCGACCGGGGGCGCACCTACCTGCCGGCCGACACGTGGGCCGCTTTCGGGGTCGATGTCGCGCTGCTCGAGCACGGCCGGCGCACCGGCGGGGCCCCGGATCCGCGGGTGCGCCGGGCACTGGCCCACTTCGTGGCGCTCACGCGGGCGGAGTACCGGCGAGCCGAGCCGGGTCTGGCGCTACTGCCGGATCGGATCCGGCCCGGCATCCGCACCGCCTTCGCGCTCTACGGCGGAATCCTCGACGAGGTCGAGCGCAGCGGCTACCGCGTCCTCGACGAGCGCGCCGTGGTCCCCGGCCGGCGCCGGGCGCGGGTTGCGCTGACCCAGCTGGTCCGCCTGCGCTGAGCGACCGGAGCCGGAACCGGAGTCAGAAGCCGAGTGCCTGCGCCCGGCGCATGACCTCCCGCCTCGCGTGGGTGTGCATCGCCGCGGCCGGGGAGCCGCCCGTGAGCGTGTCGTCCTCCCGGAACATCCAGTTCAGGATCTCGTCGTCCCGGAATCCTCCGTCGTGCAGTACCGCGATGAGACCGGGGATGCCCGCGAGGATCCGACCGTCGTCGTCGAAGAATGCCGCGGGCACCGCCAGCACGCCGTCCCGCTTGATCGCCAGGAGTTGGCGGTCGCGCAGCAGCTGGTGGACCCGGGTGATCACCAGACCGAGCTGCTTCGCCACGTCGACCAGCTGAAGCACGGGTACGGAGCGGTCGAGGACGTCTTCGCTGTAAGGGATAGCACTCACACGGTCAACGTTATCGGGTCCGTGGCGGCGGGCCGTCGACGGCCGCGCACGTGTCACCGCGGCGAGCCGCGCCCCTGTCACCGCGGCGAGCCGCGCCCCTGTCACCGCGGCGAGCCGCGCCCCTGTCACCGCAGCGAGCTACGGGCGGGCACCGGGCGGTTCGTGCGCTGGCTACGATCGACAGAGGCGAACCCGGCGGCATTCCCGTCGTGCGCCGCACCTGACGCAGCAAGACGACGGCACGGACACGGGGGTACACCGGGTGAGCTCTGGAGGCGACCGCCTGATCGGCGCGGTGCTCGAACGGCGCTACCGCATCGAGGCACCGATCGCCCGCGGTGGCATGTCCATCGTGTACCGAGGTACGGACCTGCGACTCGACCGTCCGGTGGCGGTGAAGGTCATGGATCCGCAGTTCGCGGCCGATCCCCAGTTCCTCGCTCGGTTCGAGTTCGAGGCGCGCTCGGTGGCGCGGTTGACCCATCCGGGCCTGGTCGCGGTGTACGACCAGGGGCAGGACGGGGATCACGTCTTCCTGGTGATGGAGCTGGTCGAGGGCGGCACGCTGCGCGAACTGCTGCGCGAGCGGGGTCCGATGCCGCCGCATGCGGCGGCGGCCGTCGCGGCGCCGGTGCTGGGAGCGCTCGCGGTGGCGCACCGCGCCGGCCTGGTGCACCGTGACGTCAAACCGGAGAATGTGCTGATCTCCGATGCCGGGGAGGTGAAGATCGCCGATTTCGGCCTGGTGCGGGCGGTCGCCGCGGCGACGACGACGTCGCGCAGTGTCATCCTGGGTACCGCCGCATATCTGTCGCCGGAACAGGTGACCACGGGCACCGCGGACGCACGCAGCGACGTGTACGCGACCGGGATCCTGCTGTTCGAGATGCTGACCGGCCGCACCCCGTTCACCGGCGACACGTCGCTCTCGGTGGCCTACCAACGGGTCGATCGGGACGTCCCGGATCCAGGTGCCCTCATCGACGGCGTCCCGGAGCAGTTCGACGGGCTGGTCCGGCACGCCACCGAACGGGAGCCCGGTGAACGGTTCCCGGATGCGGGGGCGATGGCCGCCGCGCTGAGCGAGGTCTGCGATGCCCTGGCGTTGCCCCGCTACCGGGTGCCCGCTCCGCAGCGGTCCGCGCAGCATCGTTCGGCGGCCGCGGAACCGGCGACGGCCGCGGTGAACCCCGCGCCGCCGACGGTGGCCGTGCGCGCCGCGGCACCGCCGTCGAGGCCGCTGCCACCGCCGACGGCGCCGGGTCTCGCCGCCCAGGTCTCCCCCGCCGGCCCGCAGCACACCAAGGTCGTCACCCAGCAACACCCACGGGCCGAGACGTCGGGACTCCGGGCCGAGCCTGCTGATTTCGCCGCCGAGCACCGACGGAACCGGCGGACGACGCTGCTGTGGCTGCTGGCGATCCTGCTCCTGGCGCTGGCCGTCGGTTTCGGCGGATGGTGGCTCGGATCCGGGCGGATGACCACCGTCCCGAGCGTCCTCGGGGTCGATCGGGACACCGCCCTCGCGGCCCTGCAGGCCGCAGACGTGACCCCCGAGGTACGAGGGGAGTACTCCGACGACGCCTCCGTCGACACCGTGCTCGGTACCGACCCGGAGGCCGGCAGCCGCGTCGCCCGGGGTGACGATGTCGTGCTGCTCGTCTCGCTGGGCCGGCCGACCGTGCCCACGATCGTCGGTGACGGTGACCGCGACGTCGTGGAACAGGAGTTGCGCAACCGGACCTTCGTTCCGGTGGACGGTGGCTCCGCCTACAGCACGGCCGTCGAGGAGGGCGGGGTCGCTGCGCTCGACCCGGCACCGGGCACGGTCCTTCCGGTGGGGGCGGAAGTCGCGGTGATCATCAGCAAGGGGTCGCCGCCGGTGGATGTGCCCGACGTCGCGGGCCGCACTGTCGACGAGGCCCGGCGGGCCCTGGACACGGTGGGACTCACGGTGCGCGAGACGCGGGAGGTGTTCGATGCGGACGTCGATGCGGGACGGGTCGTCGGCACCGACCCGGCGATCGGGAACCGGGTCAACGCCGGCGGCAGCGTCACGCTGATGGTGTCGAATGCGGTGAAGGTGCCCTCACTGCTGGGTCGCACGGTCGCGGCGGCGCGCGACGAACTCGGCCGGCTCGGTCTGGACGTCGAGGTGCGGCAGTTCGCAGGCTCCGACCGGTCGGTGGTGATCGGTCAGAGCCCGGGTGCGGGCGACCGGGTCGAGCCGGGCGGCACGGTGACGCTCACTGCCCTGCCCTGAGACCCGGCCGCCGCGCCCCGGTCAGCCGCGGAGCATCTCCGCGACCAGGAACGCCAGCTCGAGGGACTGCTGGGTGTTCAGACGGGGGTCGCACGCCGTCTCGTAGCGTCCGTGCAGGTCGATGTCGGAGATGTCCTGCGCGCCGCCGAGGCATTCGGTGACGTCCTCACCGGTGAGTTCGATGTGGATGCCGCCCGGGTGCGTGCCGAGTGCATTGTGCACCTCGAAGAAGCCCTGCACCTCGTCGACGATCCGGTCGAAGTGCCGCGTCTTGTAGCCCGTGGACGCCTCGTGCGTGTTGCCGTGCATCGGGTCGCACTGCCAGATGACCTGGTGTCCGGTCGCCTCCACCTTCGCGATGATCGCGGGCAGCAGATCGCGCACCTTCGCGTGCCCCATCCGGGAAATGAGGGTCAGCCGGCCCGGCTTGTTGGTGGGATCGAGCCGCTCGACGTACTCCGCCGCCATCTCGGGCGTGGTGCTGGGACCGATCTTCAGGCCGATCGGGTTGGCCAGCAGCTCGGCGAAGGCGATGTGGGCGCCGTCGAGCTGACGGGTGCGGTCACCGATCCACAGGAAGTGCGCCGACAGGTCGTACAGCCGGGGGTGCCCGTCGGTGTTGTCGAGCCGCAGCATTGCCCGCTCGTAGTCGAGGACCAGCGCCTCGTGGCTGGCGTAGATGGTGGCGGCCTTCAGATTGGGGTCCACGACGCCGCACGCGTCCATGAAACGCAGACCGCGGTCGATCTCGGAGGCGAGGGCCTCGTACCGCGCCCCGGCCGGGGACGAGGCGACGAACTCCCGGTTCCAATCGTGGACTCGGTGCAGGTCCGCCTCGCCGGCGGCGGTGATGGCCCGGACCAGGTTCATCGCGGCGCTGGCGTTGGCGTAGGCGCGGATGAGCCGGGACGGATCGTGTGCGCGCACGGCGGCGTCGGCGACGAGGGAGTTGATCATGTCGCCCCGGTACGACTGCAGCCCGAGCGCATCGATGTCCGAGGAGCGCGGTTTGGCGTACTGCCCGGCGATCCGCGCGACCTTCACGACCGGCAGCGACGCACCATAGGTCAGCACGACGGCCATCTGCAGCAGCGTGCGGATGTTGGCCTTGATGTGCGGCTCGGTGTTGTCGGCGAAGGTCTCGGCGCAGTCGCCGCCCTGGAGCAGGAAGGCTTCGCCGCGCGCGACCGCGGCGAGGTGGTTCTGCAGCTCCTCGACCTCGCGGGCCACGGTGATCGGCGGCACGCTCTCGAGCACGGTGCGCATCGCCGACGCCTGGTCCTCGGGCCAGCTCGGCTGCTGCAGGGCGGGCTTGGCCAGGGCCGCGTCCAGCCGTTCGCGCAGCTCGGCAGGGAGCGGCGGAAGGGTCGGCAAGCGGTCGATCGGCACATCGACAGTCCAGTTCACACCATCAGGATATGGCCCCGGCGTGACGACGGATACGCACCCCCGGGTAGGTCGACGCCACACCCCCCGCGCCGACCCCGGCGCGGGGCCTCAGCGGTACCGCCGCGCGGCCTCGATGGCCTCGAACTTGGCGAGATTGTGACGCGCGTCGGCGAGGGCGTCGTGATTGTCGTCGGGTGCGGCCGGCAGCGGCGGCCTGCCGTACTGCTCCCAGTGCTGGCGCAGTTCGCGGGTGAACTTGGGCAGCGCGTCGGGTAGTTCCGGCATCGTGCCCCAGAGCTGGACGAGCGCGACGTGATCGTAGGCCCCGAGCCAGGCCCACAGTTCGGGCTGGATGCCGGGCCGTGGGATCAGGAAGGACAGCAGTTCGTCGCGGATGCGGCTCCGGGACTTCCAGGCGGGGTGCGCGGGGGGCGGCAGCTTCGGCAGCACGTTCCGGCGCACCCACGGCCCGGCCCGCTCGGGATCGAACTCGGTCGACACCGCATAGAATTCGCGCCCGTCCTCGCAGGCGACACCGATCGACACGAGCTCGATGGTGCGACCATCCTCGATGAACTCGCAGTCGTAGAAGTAACGCACGTGCGCACATTATGCCCGGCCCCGGCCGGGCTGGTGTCGCCGGCGCCCGGCCCCGGCCGGGCTGGTGCCGCCGGCGCCCGGCGTCAGCCGGCCTGCGTGTCGGGCAGGCGGTCCGCGTCGGCTGCTGCGGCGGCCGCGTCCTCCTCGGCGGGCCGGTTCTTCAGGGTGGCCGCGTAGATGTCGACGTACTGCTGGTCCGACAGGCGCATCAGCGCGTACATCACCTCGTCGGTGACGGTGCGCTCGACGAATCGGTTGCCGCTCATGCCCTCGAAGCGGGAGAAGTCGATCGGTTCGCCGATCCGCACCGTCACCTTGGCCGGCTTCCACATCTTCGACCCGATGGGGTTCATCTCGTCGGTGCCGATCATCGCCACGGGAATCACTTTGACGCCGGTCTGCAGGGCGAGCCTTGCGATGCCGGTCTTGCCCTTGTAGAGGCGCCCGTCCGGCGACCGGGTGCCCTCCGGGTAGATGCCGAGCAGCTTGCCCTGGGAGAGGACGCGGACACCGGCGTTGAGGGCGTCCTGCGCCGCGTCGGCGCCGGTGCGGTCGATCGGGACCTGGCCGACCGCGGAGAAGAACCAGCGTTGGAACCGGCCTTTGAACCCGGTGCCGGTGAAGTACTCGCTCTTGGCGAGGAAGGTGATGCGGCGCCGTACGACGAGGGGAAGGAAGAAGGAGTCGAGGACGGCTTTGTGGTTACTGGCGAGGATCGCGGGGCCGTCGGCCGGGATGTTCTCCGCGCCTTCGATTTTCGGCCGCCCCATGAGCCAGAGCAGCGGCCCCAGCAGGACGTACTTGAAAAGCCAATACCACATGGCGTCCTTCCCCGTCTTCGAAACGCGCAGGCAGACCGTGCCTGCCGGTCGACTCTACGACGGCGGGGTGTTGCCGTGCACACCGTGGCACGCCGCGGTCCCGGCTCACACGGGGGGGACGTGACGAGCATCTCAATCATTCGGTCCGTTTCGTCCGGACCGGTGCCGGGCGAGGTCGGCTGCGCCCACCAGGCCGGCGGCGTCGCCGAGGTGTGCGGCCCGGACCCGTGCGAGCGGCCGGTGGCCCCGGCCGGTCAGGGCCGCCGCGTAGTGCCCTCGGGCGTCGTCGAGGAACAGGGACGCCGATCCCGACACCCCGCCGGCGACCACGACCAGTTCCGGGTCGAAGACGTCGGCGACCATGGCCAGGCCGAGTCCGAGCCAGCGGGCGAACTCGGCCATCGCCGCGACGGCGAGCGGGTCGCCGTCCTGCGCGGCTCCGGCGATCCGTCGTCCGGTCAGCGCGCCGGGGTCCGCCGCGACGTCGCGGGTGAGCTGGGAGGCCCGATCCGGGCCTGCGGCGAGCAACTCGATCGCGGTGTCCACGAGCGCGGTGCCACTGCAGTACCGCTCCCAGCAGCCGCGCTTTCCGCACGCGCAGGGCCGTCCGTCGGGAACCACCTGTAGGTGCCCGAGTTCGGGAGCAATGCCGTGCGCGCCCCGGAACAGCACACCGTCCAGCAGCAGGGCGGCGCCGATGCCGGTGCCGACGGCGACCAGCACCGTCGTCCCGACACCCGCAGCGGCACCGAACCGGTACTCGGCCCACGCGGCCGCGTTGGCGTCGTGCTCGAGAACCACCGGCAGGCCGATCCGAGCACTCATCCGCTCCGCCACGGGCACGTCCGCCCACGGCAGATGCGGGGCGTAGCGGACGACGCGACGGTCGGCGGTGAGGAACCCGGCGACGGCGAGACCGACGGCGGTGACTTCGTTGCGGCCCGCCAGGAGGGCGACGGTGCGGTCGAGGGCGTCGTCGAGGGCACGGCCCGAATGCGGGGTCGGCGCCCGGACGGTGTCGACGACGGTGCCGGTACCGTCGACGACGGCCGCGCGGATGCTGGTGCCGCCCACGTCGATTCCGATCGTGAGTCGATCCGTGCTCACGGCGCGGGTCCGATCAGCGTCGGATCGTGACCGAGATCGGCACGAACGTGCCGTTGCGGCCGGCCGGGGGCGGGTCCTGCGGACCGGGTGCGTCGGGGGCGGGGCCTCGGGGCGGAAGGTACCGGGCGAGCAGGTCCCGCAACAGCGCGATCAGGGCCGCGATCTGGGTCGCGAGCCGGGTGAGGAGCTCGTGCGGCTCACCTCGGACGGCGGCCGCCACGGCGCACAGCGGGCACCAGCTGCACGCACTCGCCGCCGAGGCGGACGCGTCCGTCGCGTGCCCGGTCGCCGCGTCGGGCGACACCGGCCGGGACGCCGCGTCGGGCTCCGGCGGCCGGGGGGACGACTCCGGCTCGGCGAATCGCTGCACCGTCTGCTCGAGCCGGTCGAGGACGGCGTCGGCCAGCGCCCGCAGTTCGGTGACGAGGACGTCGTGGTCGGCGCTCATTGCGGCCACACCGCGGGATCGGGACGGAACCGCACCAGCAGGTCCGATCCCTCGAACTCGGCGCCGGCGACCGTGCAGCGCCGCAGACCGGACGCGAGCCGCACCCGGCGGCGCATGCCGTCGGCACCGATCACCAGGTCGTCGTCGACCCGGCCGAGCGTCAGCGATGCCGCATCTGCCAGCGGCAGATGCATCCGCATCGTGTACACCGCATCCACCCCTGTCCCCGATTCACGCTGGACCCGCACCGGCCCGAGACCGGCATCCTCCCGCGCGAGCGGTGCTGCACCGTCCGGGTACAGCGACTCCGCGAGCGCC
This sequence comes from Rhodococcus sp. NS-SX18, assembly GCF_057367935.1. Lineage (NCBI taxonomy): Bacteria > Bacillati > Actinomycetota > Actinomycetes > Mycobacteriales > Nocardiaceae > Rhodococcus > Rhodococcus sp. NS-SX18. The sequence goes on from NZ_CM170633.1 coordinate 3,140,960, forward strand.
GCCAGAGAGGCCAACCCTACCGGTTCGGCACACCGCTGTTCGCACTCGACCACGGTGACGTCGCCGAGGGTCGCCGCGAGCTCGGCCACGATCCGGCGCTGTCCTTCGCGCTGCTCGGCGAGCCAGGCCGCGGCGGGTCCGGACTCGTCTGCCGGCAGGTCCGGGACGATCCGGTTGAGGATCACGCGTTCCAGCCGCAGCCCGGCCAGGGCCGTCCAGGACCGGAGACGTTGCGCTTCGGCGATGCCGAGCCGATCGGCGGTGGCGACGAGGTCGACTCGGGTGCGCGTGTGGTCGGCGAGCAGATCCTGCACGGTCGTGACGTGTTCGACGACGCGGTCGACGAGTGCCACGACCAGGGCGAGGCGCGGGTCGGCCCCGGTCGCCGCGACGATCCGGCTGTGCCGGGGCCAGATCCGCTCGATGTACTCCGAGACCGTCGCCGGCGCGGCGAGCATGCGGAAGGCGTCCGCGGACGCGGGCAGATCGACGAGCACCTCACCCCAGCGTCCCGAGTCGGCCAGGCGGGCCACCTCGCCGAGGGCGAGGATCTCCTGTGCGCCGGGCAGGCCGGTGAGTTCCTCGGCCGCGGGGATCCCGAACCGGTCACCGTGCCCGTGGGCACCGCCCGCGGCGGCGAGAGCGGTCAGGAGCGCGAAGCGCTGCTCGAGCAGCGCGAGCGAATCGATTTCCAGGGCGTCGAGACCGTCGGCGACCGGCACGATGCGGGCGTCGACGGACCCCGCCGACGCCGGATCGACCGTGAGGACGTCCGTCAGCGAGTGCGCCTGATCGAGCGAGACGACGAGGGTGGGAAGTCCGGAGCGAGCAGCCGCGAGGGCGGTGGCCGCCGCGAGGGTCGTCTTCCCGGCGCCGCCCTTGCCGACGAACAACCGCACGGCGGCGGGACCGGGCCGCCCGGCGTGCCCGCTCAGCCTTCCACCCGCTTCTTGAGTTCCTTCAGTGCGGTGTCGGTGATCACCTTCTCGGCTTTCCGTTTGAACAGTCCGATCATCGGGATGGTCAGGTCCACCGTCAGCTCGTAGTACACGGTGGTGCCGCCCTCCGGCGCTTCGGTGAGGATGTAGGAACCGAACTGGGCCTTCTGGATCTCCCCCGCGACGAGTTCCCAGCTGACCGACCGGCCGTCCGGAGCCCACTGGTAGACCAGCTCGTACGTGTCGCGCACCACGCCTGCGTCGAGCACGAACCGGACCCGCTCGGCGCGTCCTCCGGACTCGACGGCGAGCACTTCCACGGATTTCGCTGCCGAGACCCAGGTCGGGTACGCGTCGAAATCGGCGATCACGGCCATCACCCGATCGGACGGAGCATCGATGGTGATCGACCGTTTGGTCTTCTCGGCCATGCGACGAACGCTTCCTTTCCGTCTGTCCCCGTCGTCTACCGGATCGGCACACGCGGAAACCGCTGTCTATCACACCGTAGTAGTTCCGGTGCGGGCTCGTCGCCTGCACATACGGTCCGTCGATCAGGGGTGGGGGTCCTGTGGAGGTTCGCCGGCGGCGCGCCCGGCGTCGAGCCGCCGCTTGACGTCGAACGTCATGACCTTGCCGGCGACGCGGCGCCGATGATTCATGGCGGCGAGGTCCCACTCCCCCGCCTTCTCCGGCGGCATCCCGGCCGGTTCGCAGTGCAGGAAGTAGTGCACGATCGCGCCGTCGAGCATCGGCTCGAGCCAGACCTCCATCGTGCCGGTCAGCGCGCCGCCGACCGACCACCGGATGCCCTTCTCGGCTCGGTCCTCTCGGACCGTCAGGTCCAGGTCGGGCCACCACGACCGCCAGCGGCGGGGCTCGGCGATCTCGGCCGCGATCCGGCTCGGCGCCGCGGCGATGAAGGCCTGATCGGCCACCTGAATGCTGCTCACGGGGACAGCTTCACACACGCCCGGTCCCGGCTCTTCCAGGGGGTTGCGCGGGCCGCGGCCGGACGGCCGGTACGTCAGGCCAGCAGCCGCCGCAGCTTCTCTCCGAGTACTTCCCACCGCCATTCGGCGCCCACCCAGGCACGGCCGGCTGCGCCCATCGCCGCCGCGCGGTCGCGGTCGGCGAGGAGGTCGGCGACGGCGGCTGCCACCGCCGCGACCGAGGTGCCGTCCACGACGACACCGGTCTCTCCTTCCCGCACGGTCTCCGGCGCGCCGCCGGAGCGGCCCGCCACCACGGGCACCCCGGTGGCGGAGGCCTCGAGATAGACGATTCCGAGACCTTCGACGTCGAGGCCGGCGCCGCGCGTACGGCACGGCATCGCGAACACGTCCGCGATGGTGTGGTGGGCGGCGAGTTCGGCGGCCGGCACTCCTCCGGTGATCACGACGTGGTCCTCGACCCCGACGGAGCGGGCCAGTCTGCGGAGGCGGTCGTGGTACGGGCCCCCGCCGACGATCACGAGCACCGCCCCGTCGACGCGGCGCCGGATCTCGGGCAGCGCACGGATGAGCATGTCCTGGCCCTTGCGCGGCACGAGCCGGGACAGGCACAGCACGGTGGGGCGGTCCCCGAGGCGGTACCGGGCGCGCAGTTCCGCGCGAGCTGCGGGATCCGGCCGGAACACCTCGGTGTCCACGCCGGACGGCAGGTGCTCGAGACCGGCACCGGGACCGAACGCCGAGGCGAATCGACCGCGGGTGTACCGGCTGACGTAGGTGACGGCGTCGGTGGTGTCGCCGATGCGGCGCAGCGCCTGCCGTCCGGCGGGCACCATCGACCACCCGACCTCGTGCCCGTGGGTGCTGGCCACGATCCGGCGGGCGCCGGCGCGGCGCAACCCGGGGGCGAGCAGGGCCAACGGCGCCGCAGCGCCGAACCACACGGTCTCGCAGCCGCGGTCGGTCATGAGCTGGGCCGCCCGCCGCGCCACGGCGGGGGTCGGCAACATCAGGGTCGTGGGGTGGCGGACGACCTCGAAGGGTTGCCGGGCGTCGAACTTCACGTGACTGTCCCCGCGCCATCGCGGAGCATAGACGACGAGGTCGTCCGGCGGCACCTGGGCCGCGAACGCTTGCAGATAGGACTGGATCCCCCCGGGCCGGGGCGGAAAGTCGTTGGTGACCAGCAGCGTTCGGGGCATGCGCTCACCGTAGGCGGTGCTGCGGGCGGCCCCGGCAGCGGGTCAGCCGACGGGTGACGGCACCTGCGTTTCGAGCCGGCCCCGCCATCGGTCGACGAGCTGCTCCACGTCCACACCGAGCACGTCGCCGACGGCGGCGTCGAGTTCCCGGGGGTCGGCAGGCCCGGCGGCCAGCCGCCGGTACAGCGCGGTGAGCCGCTCGCTGCCGAACTCCTCGGCGACGAACGTCGCGATCGACCATGCGCTCTCGTACGCCAGGCGCGCGCCGTCGCCGGCGAAGTCGGCGTCCGCGGGCAGCGTGGTCGGCGCCCCGCGCTCGGCGACGACGGCGGCGAGGGTGGGCGCGATCGCGGCGAGATTGCCGCCGGTGCCGCGGTAGCCGACGTAGTCGGCATAGCCTTCGAGGATCCACAGCGGTGACCCGTCGACGGTGTCGGTGCGCGCCGCGACGTGGGTGAGTTCGTGACGCAGGATCGCCCGCAGGCCCGCCCGGTCCAGCCGCTGCTCCGCGGCGGGACTGAAGACGATGCGCTGACCGGTGGTCTCGCCCCGCTCGTGATCGACGGCGTCGGACACCGCGACAGCAGCGATGTCCGCGCCGTTGTAGCGGCTGCCGACCTGGGCGGTGAACTCGTCGTGCGAGGCGGTGACGAGCACGAGGGCGCGGCGGGGCCATCCGGTTCCCCACACGGCGTCCACGGCCTCGACGGCGGCGGCGAGTTCGGCGGCGATGTCGGCGACGAGGGACGAGTGCCCGGGATGGCCCACGACGAGGGACCGGCTCCCGGCTCCGGTGTCCACGGCCCGGACCTCGAGTGGGCCGTAGTCCCACGGCCCCCGCCAGGTGGTGGTTTCCGCGCCCGGCAGCGGGCGGTCGTCGACGAGGTGCCACTGCTCCCCCCGGCGGGCGAGGACCACCGTCACGGGCTTGCGCGTCGGTTCGTCGTCGATCCCTTCGACGGCGTAGCGCAGCAGGACGGTGAGGGCACGGGCCTCGTCGGCGCCGAGCCGGGCCGCCAGGTCGTCGGGGACGTCGGTGCCGAGGTCCGGACCGAGCTCGTAGGCGAAGTCCGCCAGCGGCAACGCGGCGAGGGCCTCCGCGCGGCGGACCTCCGCGTCGAGCAGTCCCGGGCGGGCGCGGGGATCCACGACGGTGGCGAGTACCGCCGGGTCGGCGGTGCGCACGGCCCGGGACCATGTGTCGAGCAGTTCCTGCACGGCCCGGTGCGAGCCCGGTTCCGCCGGGCCGTCGTCGGGCGTGAACGCGAGCGAGAGGCCGACGGCCAGGACCGCGACGACCAGTCCGGCGACGCCGAGCCGCTCCCACCGGCGGCTGCCAGGGGGGCGGGGCGACGAATCGGGCGCGGGCACGGCGGCCAGTGTAGGTCGCGCCCACGACGGCGCCGCGGGGGCGGCGCGGCGGACGTCAGTACCGGCGGGCGTTGTGGAACGGCATCCGGTCCATCGGGGCGACCTTGACCGGCACTCCGTAGGTGGAGGCGTGCAGGACGTTGCCGTTACCCGCGTACAGCCCCACGTGCGAGGCGTCGTCGTAGAAGGTCACGACGTCGCCGGGTCGGAGCTGATCGCGCGGGACGGGGGTGCCCCCCTGCGCCTGGGCCTGACTCGACCGCGGCAGGTCCTTGCCGATCTGCTTGTAGGCCCACACCACCAGACCGGAGCAGTCGAACTCGGAGGGACCGGCGGCACCCCAGCTGTACGGGCTGCCGATCCGGGTCATGCCGGCTTGCAGGGCACCGCTGCCGCTGCCGGGGGCCAGGCTCGACAGGATCTTCTCGGCATCGAATCCCGGGGGGAACGGGGTGCCGGCGAGGGTGGCCTTCTCCTCGGCGCTCAGGTCGGCGAACGCGGCGAGCACCTCGTCGATCCGGACCTCGAGTTCGCTCTGCTGCCGCTGCAGTTCGTCCCGCACGACCTGGGCCTGCTCGGCGGCGGCGCGCGCCTGGTCGGCCGAGCGCTGGGAGGCCAGCGCAGCCTCCGCGGCCGCGGCCGACGCGGTGCGGAATCCCGCGACCTGGTCGGCGGTCTGGTGGGCGATGACGTCGAGCGCCGCCATCTGGTCGAGCAGCTGCTGGGGCGACTCGCTGACCATCAGAGCGAACAACCGGTTGGTGCGGGCGCCGCGATAGTTGGCGACGGCGAGCTTGTCCACCGTGGGCCGGAAGACGGCGAGTTCCGCTTCCGCGGCGGCCAGCACCTCCCGGTCGCGCGTCAGAGCCGCGTCGGCGGCGCGCTGGGCCTCGACCTTCGCGTCGAGGTCGATTCCGGCGTTGTGCAGCGCCTCGGTGGTCTGCTCGGACTTGCGTGACAGCTCGGCCAGCCGCTCCAGTGCGGCGGTGGGGCTCTCCCCCACCGGGTCGGCGCCGGCTGGGGCGGCCACCGAGAACACCGCGAGGAGCACCCCGATCACCAGCGCCCGAAGCGACGGTTTCGTCCAGTCCACCACCACGGGACCAGGTCCTTTCGTTCGAGGTTGCGCACCCGTTACCCGAAAAATCTCGATCAGGTTACGGAAGGGTTCCGGGTCGTGTCTACCCGCCGGTAGCTCCGGCTGCGCCGGGTAGTGCGGCCCCGGAGCGCCAGCGGGGGCGGACCGGCGTCGACCGGTCCGCCCCCGCTGCACTGCGTGACAGTCGTGGAGTCGTCGCTCAGTAGCGGCGGGCCCCGTCGACCGGCATCGAGTTCATCGGAGCAATCTTCACGGGCTGACCCGAGGTCGACGCGTGGATGACGTTGCCGTTGCCGATGTAGATGCCGGAGTGGCCACCGCCGTAGAACGACACGACGTCGCCGGGCTGCAGGGCGGAGACGTCCACGGCCCGGCCGGCGGAGGCCTGGTCGTAACTGGTGCGCGGCAGGTTCAGACCGGCCTGCTTGTAGGCCCACTGCACCAGTCCGGAGCAGTCGAAGGCATCAGGACCGGCGGCGCCGTAGACGTAGGGGGCGCCGAGCTTGCTGTGGGCTGCGTCCACGGCGCGCTGGGCAACCGAGGTCACCGGCGCGCTGAAGGGCGCGGCCGGAGCCGGTGCGGCACCCTGCGGGGCCGGCGGGACGAGGTTGGTGACCTCCGGCGGAAGGGTCACGCCGGCCGGCAGGTCGAACGAGCCGACGCCGGGAATGGTGATCGGCTCCGCGAGGGCGGGACCGGCCGAGACGGTGACCGCACCGAGAGCGAGGGCACCGGCAACGACAGCGCGCCGGACGGTGCGCTTGGAAATCTGAGACGCCACGAGGGGTTTGCTCCATTTCTTCCGTTCGTCCGCCGACCGAGTTAGCTGACGGGTTCGGGCTGGGAAGATCAGCCCTACCCCTCGTTCCGCGGTGACGGTCGGAGGGGATTCACCCCAGAGGACAACGTGGGTCCCCGGCTCGGGCACCCGCTGTGGATGCGCCGATTAGGCGGTGACCGAGCGGCGTCTCCCCTCTGGTGGTTCGACATCCTCACCGCTTGGTCTCGAAAAGATTACGAAATCGCATCGGAGGATGTCGACCTTCGACGCTTCATCGGCCGCAGATTGACGGATATGCCCGATTCGGGCCGCACGACCCCGGCCGCGCGATCACGGAAACGTAACGGTCGGTTCGAGGGCGGCGGCCCCGGCGGCGGTGGCCGGCACGCCCCGGGGCCCGCCACCGGCCCGCTGACACGTCGTCGCAGGTCCCGCGGGCGATCTCCGCGGCGAGGACGCCTGCGACACCGCCCGTCGCGGCGACACGCCCCACCGTGCCACCCGGGCCGCTACCCCGTCGGGGCGGCGCCCACACCCACACGGGTGATCGACGATGTGATCCTCGTCTCGTCGAGCCGGGTCCGGGCCTCCGACCCTCTTTTTCCCTCCGGTTGGTGCCGGATCCCACTCCCCGCGGTGTCGGACCCGGCTCCTACCCTGACGACGTGACCGTGCCCCGACGACCCGACCCTGCCGTCGGGGTGCAGCTCGGGTTCGACGAACTGGACACGCCGTTGCGGGAGACGCTGTTCGTCGTCGTCGACCTCGAGACCACCGGCGGCAGCTCCACGGACGACGCCATCACGGAGATCGGCGCGGTCAAGATCCGCGGCGGTGAAGTACTCGGTGAGTTCGCCACGCTCGTCGACCCGGGCCGGTCGATCCCGCCGAACATCGTCCAGCTCACCGGCATCACCACCGCCATGGTGTGTTCCGCGCCCCGGATCGAGCAGGTCCTGCCGTCGTTCCTCGAGTTCGCCGCAGGGGCCGTGCTCGTCGCGCACAACGCGGGCTTCGACGTCGGCTTCCTGCGGGCCGCGGCGTCCCGCACCGAAGTCGCGTGGCCACGGTTCACGGTGCTGTGCACGGTCAAGCTCGCGCGCCGCGTGCTCGGCCGGGACGAGGCCCCGTCCGTGCGACTGTCCGCCCTCGCCGAGTTGTTCCGCGTGTCCACCACGCCCACGCACCGCGCGCTCGACGACGCCCGGGCCACCGTCGACGTCCTGCACGCGCTCATCGAGCGCGTCGGGAACCAGGGTGTCCACAGCCTCACCGAACTGCGGGACTACCTGCCGGCGGTCACCGCGGAGCAACGCGCCAAGCGGTCCCTCGCGGCACACCTGCCGCGACGGCCCGGCGTGTACCTGTTCCGCGGGCCCTCCGACGAGGTGCTGTACATCGGTACGGCCGTGGACCTCCGCCGCCGCGTGCGCAACTACTTCACCGGTTCCGAGACCCGGCCCCGGTTGAAGGAGATGGTGGCGCTCACCACCCGGATCGACCACGTCGAATGCGCCCATGCACTCGAGGCCGGGGTGCGGGAGCTGAGACTGCTGGCCGCGCACGCTCCGCCCTACAACCGCCGCTCCAAGTTCCCCGCGCGGGGCTGGTGGATCACCCTCACCGACGAGGCGTTCCCCCGGCTGTCCGTCGTGCGGACGCCCGCCGCGGCTCCACCGCATCCGGTCGGCGGCCCCACGGTCGACGCCGTCGGTCCGTTCTCCTCGCGGGCCGACGCCGTCGCCGTGGCCACGACCGTCGCCGAGTTCTGCCACCTGCGGACCTGCACCCGCCGCATCCCCCGCACGAAGCGACACGGCGAGCACTGCCCGCCGGACGCCGTCGGAGCCTGCGCCGCGGCAGCCGCCGGACTGCAGACCCCCGCCGAGTACGCACGGCAAGTGGACCTCGCCCGCGCCCTGCTCCGCGGAGAGGACGACGAGCCGCTGCATCGGATGCGCCGACGCATCGAACACCTCGGCGCCGCCGAACTGTTCGAGAGCGCGGCCAGGTTGCGCGACCGCACGGCCGACGCCGTGCTCGCACTGCGCCGGACGCAGCGCCTGGCCGCTCTCGCGGCGGTGGACGAGCTGATCGCTGCCCGCCGGCGGGCAGAGGGCGGCTGGGAGTTCGCGGTGATCCGGGCGGGCCGGCTCGCGGGGGCGGGAGTCGCTCCACGCGGCGTCCCGCCGATGCCCGTGGTCGACGCGATCGTCGCGGCAGCCGAGACGGTGCGACCGACGACCGCCCCGCTGCGGGGTGCACTCGTCGAGGAACTCGGACTACTGGTCCGCTGGCTCCACGACGACGGCGTCCGCATCGTCCGAACCACCCAGGGCTGGTCGGAGCCGCTCCGCGGCGCCGGCGCCTGGGCGCAATGGGGCGAACGCGCCCGGACGGCACGTGCCGGGGCCGAACCGGTCCCCGTCGCGCACCCCCTACGCTGAGTGCTCGCCCGCACGTCCGTTCCCGGCAGTCGAGGAGAGCCCATGATCCACGCCATCGTCCTGATCCACGCCGACGCCCACCGGATTCCGGAGACCGCTCAGGCGGTCGCCGATCTGGACGGTGTCGACAAGGTGTACTCGTGCGCCGGTGACATCGACCTGATCGCGTTGCTGCGGGTGCGGGACCACGAGGAGATCGCCGAGGTCGTCACCCGCGGGATCAACAAGCTCGAGGGCGTGGCCAAGACGGCGACGCACATCGCCTTCCAGTCGTACTCGAGCGCCGATGTCGAGGCCGGGTTCTCGATCGGAGAATAGGACGGAGCCCCGCCCGTCCCGCGTTCACCTCGCGCCGGCGAGCCGGGTGGTCACCGCGATCCGGCGGCGAGCCGGGTGGTCACCGCGATCCGGCGACGAGCCGGGTGGTCACTTCGGCCCAGCGGGCAAGGACCGCCGCCGCAGCGCCCGAGTCCAGCGCCTCGGCGGCCGTCTGCATCCCCGCTGCCAGGGCACTGGCGAGCGACCCTTCGAACCCCCGGAAGGCGGCGATCGCCCCGGCGGCGTTGAGCAGGACCGCGTCGCGCACCGGCCCGTGCTCGCCGGCGAGGACCGCCCGCGCGATCGCGGCATTGTCGGCGGCGTCGCCGCCGCGCAGCGCTTCGAGCGGCACCCGGGCGACGCCCAGGTCGGTGGGGTCGAGGCTCACGGTGCTCACGTTGCCGTCCCGGACGACGTACACCGTCGACGTCGTGGACGTGGTCAGTTCGTCCAGGCCGTCGTCCCCCCGCACGACGAGAGCCGAGTTGCCCCGCTCGGCGAGGACCCCGGCGACGGTGCCGATCAGCTCCGGGAACGCGCATCCGATCAGCCCGGCGCGGGGCCGGGCCGGGTTGGTCAACGGCCCGAGCACGTTGAACACCGTGGGAATTCCGATCTGCTTGCGCGGGGCGGCCGCGAACCGGAGCGCGGGGTGGTAGACGGGTGCGAAACAGAACCCGATACCGGCCTCGGCGACCGACGCCGCGACGGCCTCGGGACCGAGATCGATGTGCACGCCCAGCGCTTCGAGCACGTCCGCGCCGCCGCTCTTCGACGACGCCGCCCGGTTGCCGTGCTTGACGACCCGGATCCCGCACGCAGCCACCACCAGCGACGCCATGGTGGAGATGTTGACCGTGTTCGCCCGGTCCCCTCCGGTGCCCACGATGTCGACGACGTCGTCGTCCACCGGCACCAGGCGCGCATGGGCGAGCATCGAGTCGGCGAGGCCGAGCAGTTCCTCGGGGGTCTCCCCCTTCATCTTCAGCGCGACGCCGAAGGCGGCTATCTGCGCGGCCGTGGCGTTGTCGGACATGATCTCGTCCATCGCCCACTGGGCCTCCGCCCGGGCGAGGTCGCGTCCGGCGGTGAGCGCACCGAGGACCGCCGGCCAGCTCCGGGCCACCGCATCCGCCTGTAGTCCAGCGTTCATCGCACCTGCCCTCGCCGCATCTCGCTCCTTGTGTCCGACGCCGTCGTCGGCGGCGCACGGAGGAGCTTAGTCAGCGCCCGTCGCCGGCTGCAGGGCGTCCCACCCCAGCGCGGTGCCGCCGAGGCGCTGGGCGAGAGAGGCCATCCGTGACCGTTCCTGCGAACAGTGCAGCGCATCGAGGACCTGCACCCGCTGCAGCAGGACGGCCTCGAGGCCGGTCCCGGCCGGGTGCGCGGGCTGGGCGGGGGCGTACCCGTCCTGTGCACACAGGGCGATCGCCTGCTCCACCGAATCCGCCGGCAGTTCGAGGTGATGGCGCAGCACGGCCTCCGCCTCCGGGGACCACCCCGGTTCCGCCGCCGAGCCCCGCTCGAGGGCGGTCGAACAGGCCTCGACGTCGTCGAAGGACGAGACCACCACCACCAGGTCCGGCCGCGCCGGATCGAGCGGCTCCGGACGCTTGCGTGAGAACACCCGGAGGACTCGGCTCCAGACCCCTGCACCACTGCTCATCGCACCACGATCCCATGCTCGGCGACGGGGCGCGACGACCCCCCGAAACGGGGACTCACAGGCCGGTCACCAGCAAAGACGCGCCGATTTCAGCCCCGAGTGTCCAAGAGTTACTACGAACAGTCATACTTGCGAACGTGACGAGCGCAGTAGGGACTTCAGGAACTGCAATCACCCAGCGCGTGCACTCGCTGAACCGGCCCAATCTGGTCAGCGTCGGCACCATCGTGTGGTTGTCCAGTGAGCTCATGTTTTTCGCAGGGCTCTTCGCCATGTACTTCGTGGCCCGGGCGCAGGCCGACGGCAACTGGCCGCCGGAGCCTGTGCATCTCAATCTGGCGCTGGCGGTGCCGGTCACCCTCGTGCTGATCGCCTCCTCCTTCACCTGCCAGATGGGTGTGTTCGCCGCCGAACGCGGCGACGTGTTCGGCCTCCGCCGGTGGTACATCATCACCCTGCTCATGGGCACGTTCTTCGTGCTCGGCCAGGGCTTCGAGTACAGCCAGCTGGTCGCGGAAGGCGTGACGATCTCGAGCATGGTCTGGGGGTCGGTCTTCTACATCACGACCGGATTCCACGGCCTCCACGTCATCGGCGGTCTCATCGCCTTCGTGTTCCTCCTCGTACGCACGAGGGTCAGCAAGTTCACGCCGGCGCAGGCCACCGCAGCGATCGTCGTCTCCTACTACTGGCACTTCGTCGACATCGTGTGGATTGCGCTGTTTGCCACGATTTATTTCATCCGTTAGCCAGCTGAACGCCCAGGCAGCCCCCTGACGTCCAGTCCGTCCCGACATACCAAAGGGATACAGATGAGTTCATCCCCACCTCTCGCTTCCGAGGGTGACATGCCCGGTCAGTCCGCGGCCGCGTCCGCCAAGTCCCGCCGTCAGCGCAAGCTGCGCCGCCGCGTCACCGGTGCGCTGGTGCTCGCCCTCGGCCTGCTCAGCGCGGGCTTCCTCGCCTCCGCGCTGACCCCCGCGCCGCAGGTGGCGACGGCGAACGAGGACCAGTCGGCACTGATCCGCGAAGGCAAGCAGCTCTACGAGACCTCCTGCGTCACGTGCCACGGCGCCAACCTGCAGGGTGTGCAGGACCGCGGCCCGAGCCTGATCGGTGTCGGCGAGGCAGCCGTGTACTTCCAGGTCTCCACCGGCCGCATGCCGATGATGCGCAACGAGGCCCAGGCCCTGCGCAAGACGCCGAAGTTCGACGCGGCCCAGACGGACGCCCTCGGCGCCTACATCCAGGCCAACGGTGGCGGCCCCACGCTCATCCGCGACGAGAACGGTGAGATCGCGCAGTCCTCGCTGCGCGGCGACGACATCGCGCGCGGCAGCGAACTGTTCCGCCAGAACTGCGCCTCGTGCCACAACTTCACCGGCCGGGGTGGCGCACTGTCGTCCGGCAAGTTCGCGCCCGTCCTCGACCCGGCGAACGAGCAGCAGATCTACACCGCGATGCTGACCGGTCCGCAGAACATGCCCAAGTTCTCCGATCGTCAGCTCACGCTGGAGGAGAAGCAGGACATCATCGCCTACGTCAAGGCGTCCAGCGAGACGCAGAGCCCCGGCGGATACGGCCTGGGCGGCTTCGGCCCCGCCTCCGAGGGCCCGACGATGTGGGTGGTCGGGATCGTCGCCGTCGTGGGTGCGGCACTGTGGATCGGAGCAAGGTCATGAGTGGCGGCGAAACGCCGAACAAGCACACGGTCGAGAATCTCGATCAGATGAGCCGCGACGATCTCGTCGCGCTCGGCACCAACCTCGACGGCGTGGACGTGGCGTTCCGGAAGGACCGCTGGCCCGTCGGGGGTACCCGCGCCGAGAAGCGCGCGGAACGCAACGTCGCCTTCTGGTTCGGGCTGGCGGGTGTGTCGGCTCTCGCGTTCATCGCGGTGTTCATCTTCTGGCCGTGGGAGTACCAGGGCCCCGGGGAGGACAACTACTCGCTGTACAACCTGTACACGCCGCTGCTCGGCCTGACCCTGGGTCTGGCCATCCTCGGCGTCGGCGTCGGCGCGGTGCAGTTCACCAAGAAGTTCATCCCGGAAGAGGTGTCGATCCAGGATCGGCACGACGGCGTCTCCTCGGAGGTCGATCGGCGCACGATCGTCGCGGAGCTCTCGGACTCGCTGGACACTTCCACGCTGCCGCGTCGCAAGCTGATCAAGCGCACCGCGCTGTTCGGTGGCGGCGCCCTCGGCCTCGGCCTGATCATGCCGCTCGGCGGCCTGATCAAGAACCCCTGGGCCGAAGGTGACGACTCCCCGCTGTGGGTCTCGGGCTGGACGCCCCGGTACCCGGGCGAGACGATCTACCTGCGCCGCGACACCGGCCGCGTGAACGACATCGTCCTGGTCCGCCCGGAGGACCTCGACGCCGGCGGCATGGAGACCGTGTTCCCCTTCCGCGAGTCCGATCGCGGTGACGAGCACGCCCTCCTCGAGGGCCTGCGCGGCATCCGCAATGCCGTCATGCTGATCCGCCTGCGCACCGAGGACACCGCGAAGGCGATCAAGCGCAAGGGCCAGGAGAGCTTCAACTACGGCGACTACTTCGCCTACTCGAAGATCTGCACCCACCTGGGCTGCCCGACCTCGCTGTACGAACAGCAGACCAACCGCATCCTGTGCCCCTGCCACCAGTCGCAGTTCAATGCTCTGGAGTACGGCAAGCCCCTGTTCGGTCCTGCTGCTCGCGCTTTGCCGCAGCTGCCTATTACAGTGAACGAAGAGGGCTTCCTCGTCGCCAACGGCGACTTCATCGAGGCTCTCGGTCCGGCATTTTGGGAGCGTCGCCCGTGAGTACTGCAACACCGTCCCGCGCCGCCCACGCGGCGGAGAACATCGACTCGCGCTATCACCCGGCGGCCGGGCTGCGGCGTCAGATCAACAAGGTGTTCCCCACCCACTGGTCCTTCCTCCTGGGTGAGATCGCCCTGTACAGCTTCGTGATCCTGCTGATCTCGGGCGTGTACCTGACGCTGTTCTTCGATCCGTCCCTCGCGCACGTCGTCTACGACGGCGCCTACACCCCGCTGCGCGGCGTCACCATGTCGCGCGCGTACGAGACGACCCTGGACATCTCGTTCGAGGTGCGCGGCGGTCTGTTCGTCCGGCAGATCCACCACTGGGCTGCGCTGATGTTCGCCGCGTCGATCATCGTGCACCTGCTGCGCGTGTTCTTCACCGGTGCGTTCCGCCGTCCGCGCGAGGCGAACTGGGTGATCGGCTCGCTGCTGCTGATCCTCGCGATGTTCGAGGGCTTCTTCGGCTACTCGCTGCCCGACGACCTGCTCTCCGGCACCGGCCTTCGCGCCGCACTGTCCGGCATCACCATCAGCATCCCGGTGATCGGCACGTGGATGCACTGGCTGATCTTCGGCGGCGACTTCCCGGGCATGCTCATCATCCCGCGCCTGTACGTTGCGCACGTCCTGCTGCTTCCGGGCATCATCCTCGCCCTGATCGCAGCCCACCTGGCGCTCGTCTGGTACCAGAAGCACACGCAGTTCCCCGGCCCCGGCCGGACCGAGCAGAACGTCGTCGGTGTCCGGATCCTGCCGGTGTTCGCCGTCAAGTCCGGCGCGTTCTTCGCCATCACCTTCGCGGTGCTGGCCCTGATGAGCGGTCTGCTCCAGATCAACCCGGTCTGGAACATCGGCCCGTACAACCCGTCGCAGGTGTCGGCCGGCTCGCAGCCCGACATCTACATGATGTGGACGGACGGCCTTGCCCGGATCTGGCCGGCCTGGGAGATCTACCTGTTCGGCCGGTACACGATCCCCGCGGTGTTCTGGATCGCGGTGATCATGGGCCTGGTCTTCGCGGTGCTGATCGCCTACCCGTGGATCGAGAAGAAGTTCACCAAGGACGACGCGCACCACAACCTGCTGCAGCGTCCGCGGGACGTCCCGGTCCGGACCGCGATCGGCGCGATGGCCCTGACCTTCTACGCCATCGCGACCATCATGTGCATCAACGACATCATCGCCTACAAGTTCGACATCTCGTTGAACGCGATGACGTGGATCGGCCGCATCGGCATCCTGCTCGGCCCGCCGCTCGCCTACTACCTGACCTACCGGTTCTGCCTGGGCCTGCAGCGCAGCGACCGTCAGGTGCTCGAGCACGGCATCGAGACGGGCATCGTCCGTCGCCTGCCGCACGGCGAGTACATCGAGATCCACCAGCCGCTCGGCCCGGTGGACGAGCACGGACATCCGATCCCGCTCGAGTACCAGGGTGCTCCGGTGCCCAAGCGCATGAACAAGCTCGGCACCGCCGGCAAGCCCGGCGCGGGCAGCTGGTGGAGCGCGGACCCGGCCGAGGAGGCCACCGCCCTCGAGGCCGCGCACCACGAGGCGGAGGTCGAGCAGCGCGCCATCCTGAGCGAGTACCAGGAGCGCGTCCACGGCACGCCGACGGACGGTGACGGCCGGGCGCACTGACGTCGTCCGTCCGAAGCTGAGGCCCCGAACCGCACGCGGTTCGGGGCCTCTGCCGTTCGGGACCGCTGCAGTTCGGGACCTCTGCCGTCCGCACGCGTCCCCGTACAGCCCGGGAGCGTCCGAGCGTGTGCGCGGACCGGAGCCCCGGCCGCTCCCCCGCCTCGGCGAACGTCCGGGGTGCGGGGGCAACCGGCGGCTACCGTCCGGGCGTGCCGGCACGCCGGCGCCCGCTCGGCGTCGCGTCGGCACCGGTCCCGGGAGGAACGTGAGGGCCTTCTGCTGCGTTCCGGCGGACGTTCCGGGCCCGGTCCCGGCCGGTGCGGCGGTACCACTCCGCGGCCGGCACGACGGCGAGCACCACCTCGACGAGGTCGCCGCCGTAGAACATCAGCAACGCACCGGCCTGCAGATCCGACGTGGCGACCTCGTGACCGGGCGGTGGGGACGCGTACAGGCTCTTGGCCAGGATCGCGTGCGCCGTCCCGGCGAGGAACAGGACCAGTGCCCGCGATCCGAGGCCGTAACGGTGCCGGACGGGGTCGACCTGGCAAATCGCGTAGGCGAACAGCACCCCGGTCGCGAACACGTGCAGATGGACGGCCGCCCCGAGCAGCGAATCGTGGTGCATGACCGCGAACAGGCCGGTGCGGTACAGCAGCCACAGACCGCCCGGATCGAGAACGGCCGCCACCGGCGGAGCTGTGAGCACCGCGACGGGCCACGAGTGCGTTACCGCCACCAGCGCCCGTCGCGCGGGACCCGGCTGCAGTGTTCGCAAGGCGAGCGTGACGGGGTGTGCGAGCACGAGCAGCACCGGGGCCACCATCCCGGCACCCAGGTGGACACCCATGTGGCCGGTGAAGGCCGGCACCGGCAGAGGCGCGGTCGCGGCAGCGACAATCGCAGACCCGGCGACGAAGGACGCATCCCGTGTCCGCGACCAGAGGTCGCCGCGCCGCCGCAGCCGGCTCGACGCGGCGAGGTAGGCACCGGCAATCGTCACGGCGGCAACGACCACGAGCAGTTGCAGAGGCCCCGGACTACCCGGAGCGAGCATCGAATGGTCGTGCATACCGTGACCGCCTACCGCCGTCGACTGTCCGCACGGACTGCCCGGATCATCAGGACCGCGCCCACGACGAGGAGCACCAGGGCGAAACCGTTCCAGGCGAGGTCGTACGGCAGCAGCTCGACGTCGTAGCGGATCTGATGGGTACGGAGCACCTTGTGGTCGACGATGCCGTCGAACAGCTGGAAGCCCCCCGCGCCGAGGAACACGGCCGCGCGGAAACGACGAACCGCCACTGCGTTCTGCCGGCGTAGATCGACGAACAGCACGAACCCGGCCACCAGCAACAGCAGTTCCGCGGTGTGGAGGAGCCCGTCGGCGAGCAGGCCCACCGCCGGCGTGGACCGGTCGAAGAAGTGGTGCCACCCGAGGAACTGGTGGAACACGATCTCGTCTACCGCCGCCATGAACGCCACTCCGAGCGGGACGCCACTGACGACGGACCGTCGGACGAGAACGGGCGCGAGAGCTACGGTCCGGTCGTCACGCTCGACGGCGCCTGCCGGTCGGGGCCGATTGGTCATGGCATCGTCGTCTCCGGGCGCGGCCCCCGCTCGGGGACGGGGCGCTCAGCCGTTTTGCGATGGAGCCCCGGGGAACCCGACCCGGGCATGTCGAGAAACGTCGTATGGGAAGGTCTCGTCGCCGGGGCAGTCGGCGCGACGGTGATGACACTGGCGAGAGGATCGAGCAGCAGGTGACAAGGCACCCCGACTCCTACGTGCCGGCCCGCGTCCTCGAACGGCTCACCGGGCTGCCGGAGGCTCCCACGCGACGGCCGCTGCTGCCGAACTGGGCCACGTACCACGGGCAGGGCGCCGTGCTGGGAGTCGTGCGGTCGGTGATGTCGGAGGTGGGTTGCGAGGGCCGTGGGCATCCGCGAAGTTCACGGTCCTGCCGCTGACCAACGATCAGATCCTGGAGAACGCCACGGCGGCCGGCGCCCCGCCGCAGACGTGACCCGGTCGGAACTCGTGGTCGACGTCCTGGCGGTATACGCCTTCGTCACCGGAGTCGTCGCTGACGCTCTGGCAGCGCGCCGGGGCCACGGACCGGGACAGCTGCACGCCGCGACACTGCCTGGTCGGCATGCCGGTGTCGGTCCCGTGCCCCGCGACCGGGCCATGGGCCGGTCGCCACGATGACCCCCTCCCGTAGCGGACCGTCGTCCGCGGCACGACGCTCCCGGAAACACAGAAACCGCGGGGCGGCCTCCTCTCGTGAGGCCGCCCCGCGGTGTCGTGCGTCTACGTGTGCGTCAGTGCTTCTCGGGTCCGACGTGGTACTCGAACACCAGGCCGGCCGCGGCAGCGAGGATGAGCACCACGGCGAGGACGATCAGCCACGGCTGGAAGAAGGCCAGCGCGATGGCGGCGAAGGCGGCTGCCCCGGCCAGCAGGATCGGCCAGTAGCTGCCCGCGCTGAAGAAGCCCAGGTCGCCGGCGCCGTCGCTGATCTCGGCCTCCTCGTAGTCCTCCGGTCGGGTGTCGAGGCGACGGGCCACGAACCGGAAGTAGGTGCCGACGATGAGGGTCAGGCCCGCCGAGAGCACGATCGCCGTGAGGCCGGCCCACTCGATGCCCGTGCGGGACAGTCCGGTGAACACTCCGTAGACGATCGCGACGAGCACGAAGAACACCGTCACGACTTCGAAGAGCTTGGCTTCGATCTTCATATCAGCTTGTCCTTGGTCGGAGGGTTACCGGTCAGTTGCCCGCGGTGACGACGCCGCTGGCCGCCCGGTCGGTGCGGTCGGTCTTGAACGGGGTGGTGGACGTCGCGACCGGGGACTCGCCGATACGCTCGAGCGCCTGCGCGTTGGTCAGGCCCTGGCCACCGTCCTCGACGGGCTTGCGGAGTTCGATGTACTCCGCGAACCGCTCCGGGCTCACCGCGCGGACCTCGAAGTTCATCATCGCGTGGTAGGTGCCGCACATCTCGGCGCAGCGGCCGACGAACGCGCCTTCCTTCTGGATCTCGGAGATCTGGAAGACGGGATCGGAGCTGTTGTTCAGCGGGTTCGGGTTGACGTCCCGCTTGAACAGGAACTCCGGCACCCAGAAGGAGTGGATCACGTCGGAGGAGGCGAGCACGAACTCGATCCGGCGGTCGGTCGGCAGGACCAGGACCGGGATCTCGTTGCTGGTGCCGACCGTCTCGATCTTGTTGTAGTGCAGGTACGACAGGTCCTCGGTCTCCTGACCGTGGATCGGGGCCGGGATCTCGTGCTCGCCGCCGGCGTGCTCCTCGTCGTCGCCCGCGACCGCGGCCTGGGCGATCTCGTCCGTGCCCTCGTACCGCGCGGTGCCCTCACCGAGATCGATCGTGCGGTAGCCGAACTTCCAGTTCCACTGGAACGCCGTGACGTCGACGACGACGTTCGGGTTGTCCTCCTTGTCGAGGACGTAGTTCTGCACCACCACGGTGAAGTAGAACAGCACCGCGATGATGACGAACGGCACAGCCGTGTACAGCAGCTCGAGCGGCACGTTGTAGGCCGTCTGCCGCGGGAACTCCGGCGAGTCCTTCTTCTTGCGGTGGAAGATGACCACCCAGAAGGTCAGGCCCCACACCAGCACACCCATGACGAGGGCGGCGACGACCGACCACGTCCACAGCTCACGCATACGCTCGGCCTGCGGGGTAATCCCCTCCGGCCAGCCGAAACGCAGGACTTCCTCGCTGCTGCATCCCGTCAGCAGCAGGGCTGCAATACCGAGAGATGCTGCCAGCCCGAACCGCCGAAGGATCCGACCTTGCGCCACGTTCACGCCTTCCTGATCGCCGCAATTCCACTAGGGCACACCCGGAGGGCAGACCCAATTACTACGCAGCGTAGACCAAACCCGGCTGCTATCCATCCCCGGGGCGCACACAACGTGTCGCGTCGTCGCGTGCCCGCTGCTCACGACCGGGTCGACCCCGGCCGCCGGCTGCCGCGACCCCCGGGCTGCGGCATACTGCCATGCAGACCGTCGGTCCCTGCCGCGGCAACATTCCCGGGGGCCGAATCCATCCCAACCGGAATGAGGTATCGGACGCCGTGTGCGGACTGCTCGGGTTACTGACCACTGACGGCACCAGCGACGACGCCGTCGCCAAGGTCGACTCCGCGATGCACTGCCTGCGCCACCGTGGTCCCGACGAGCACGGCACCTGGCACGACGGTGACCTGGTCTACGGCTTCAATCGGCTGTCGATCATCGACATCGCGCACTCGCACCAGCCGCTGCGCTGGGGACCCCCGGAGTCTCCGGAGCGCTACGCCCTGACTTTCAACGGGGAGATCTACAACTATCTGGAGCTGCGTGCCGAGCTGACCGAGAAGTACGGGACCCAGTTCTCCACCGAGGGCGACAGCGAGGCCATCGTCGCCGCGTACCACCACTGGGGTGCCGACGCGGTGCGACGGCTTCGCGGCATGTTCGCGTTCGCGGTCTGGGACACCGAGACGCGCGAGTTGTTCCTCGCCCGCGATCCCTTCGGCATCAAGCCGCTGTTCCTCGCCACGGGCACCGGCGGTACCGCGTTCGGCAGCGAGAAGAAGAGCCTGCTCGAGCTGGCCGACGTGATCGGGATCGGCACCGGACTCGATCCCCGGGCCGTCGAGCACTACACGGTGTTGCAGTACGTGCCCGAACCGGAAACCCTGCACGCGGAGATCCGGCGGCTCGAGTCCGGGTGCTTCGCCCGCGTGCGCCCGGGCGGCCGCCCCGAGATCACCCGATACTTCGAGCCGACGTTCCCCGTCCGTCCCTTCGCCGCGGGTCGGGAGGACGACCGTTACCGGGAGATCGCGGAGGCGCTCGAGGACTCCGTCGCCAAGCACATGCGCGCCGACGTGACGGTGGGATCGTTCCTGTCCGGCGGTATCGACTCCACGGCCGTCGCGGCCCTCGCGATGCGGCACAACCCGAACCTGATCACGTTCACCACCGGGTTCGAGCGCGAGGGCTACTCGGAGGTCGACGTGGCCGCCGAATCCGCCGCCGCGATCGGCGCGCGCCACGTCGTCAAGGTCGTCTCCCCTGCCGAGTTCGCTGCCGCGATCCCCGAGATCGTGTGGTACCTGGACGACCCCGTCGCCGATCCCGCGCTGGTGCCCCTGTGGTTCGTCGCCAAGGAAGCTCGCAAGCACGTGAAGGTGGTGCTCTCCGGGGAAGGCGCCGACGAGTTGTTCGGCGGCTACACCATCTACCGCGAGCCGCTGTCGCTGAAGCCGTTCGAGTACCTGCCGAAGTCGATGCGGCGTGCGGCCGGGAAGCTGTCGGAGCGCATCCCCGAGGGCACCCGCGGAAAGAGCCTGCTCCATCGCGGGTCGATGACGCTCGAGGAGCGGTACTACGGCAACGCCCGCAGCTTCAACGACGCACAGCTGCGGGCCGTGCTGCGCGACTTCCGTCCGGAGTGGACGCACCAGGACGTCACCGCGCCGATCTACGCCCGCTCCGCCGGGTGGGATCCTGTCGCGCGGATGCAGCATCTCGACCTGTTCACCTGGCTGCGCGGCGACATCCTCGTCAAGGCAGACAAGATGACGATGGCGAATTCGCTGGAACTGCGAGTGCCATTCCTCGACCCGGAGGTCTTCCGCGTCGCCTCACAGGTACCGCTGGATCAGAAGATCACGAAGAACACCACCAAGTACGCGCTGCGTCGAGCCCTCGAGGGCATCGTCCCGCCGCACGTGCTGCACCGGGCGAAGCTCGGCTTCCCGGTGCCGCTGCGGCACTGGCTGCGCGGAACCGAACTGTTCGACTGGGCACGCAACGTGATCGCCGAGTCGGGCACCGAGCACCTGCTGGACAAGGCGGCCGTCGCCCGGATGCTCGACGAACACCGCGAGGGCCGGACCGATCACAGCCGGCGGCTGTGGACGGTGCTGGTGTTCATGATCTGGCACGGCATCTTCGTCGAGCAGCGCATCGTGCCGGAGATCCAGGAGCCGGCGTACCCCGTCGAGGTGTAAGGGCCGCTACGCGGCCGGTGTGTCCTTTGGGCGGCTCCCACCGCCCAAAGGACACACCGGCGGTCACGGGAGGATCGCGGCGATCTCGTCCGCGGCGTCCTGGCCGTACGCGACCGTCAGCCGCTTGACCGCGTCGGGGCGGTCGAAGGTCCATTCCTGGGTGCCGGTCGTCTCGAGTACCAGAACCGCGACGAGCGAGCCGAGCTGAGCGGCACGCTCGAGGGAGAGGCCCGCCCGGTGCCCCAGCAGGAATCCCGCCCGGAACGCGTCGCCGACGCCGGTGGGGTCCACCTTGGCCCGCTCGGGCACGACGCCCACGTGAGTCCGGCGGCCGTCCCGTTCGACGATCTCGACACCGTTACCGCCGAGCGTGGTGACCCGCAATCCGACCATGGCGCGGATCTGCGCCTCGGTCAGGCCGGTCTTCTGCTGCAGGAGTCCCCACTCGTATTCGTTGGTGAACAGGTAGGCGGCGCCGTCGATCAGCCGGGCAGACTCCTCACCGCTGAGACGGGCGAGCTGCTGAGACGGGTCGGCCGCGAACGGCACACCGAGCTGCCGGCACTCGTCGGTGTGCCGGGCCATCGCCTCCGGATCGTTGGCGCCGATCAGGACCAGGTCGACACCGTGTGTCCCGGTCACCTCGGCGAGGGAGATGTCCCGGGCCTCGGACATCGCGCCGGGGTAGAACGACGCGATCTGGGCCATCGCCTCGTCGGTCGTGCACACGAAGCGCGCGGTGTGCGCGGTCTGCGACACGTGCACGGGGCTGCAGTCGACGCCGTTGCCCTCGAGCCACGCGCGGTACTCGGCGAAGTCGGCGCCCACCGCTCCGACGAGCACCGGCGCCCCGCCGAGCACGCCCATCGCGTAGGCGATGTTGCCGCCCACACCGCCACGGCGGACCACCAGGTCGTCGACCAGGAAGCTGAGCGAGATGTGGCTGAGCTGGTCTGCGACGAGCTGCTCGGCGAAGCGTCCGGGGAAACGCATGAGGTGGTCGGTGGCGATGGAACCGGTCACGGCGATGGTCACGTGGCTGGGCCTTTCAGCGGAGGACTGGGATCGATCTCACGCTACCCGCACCCACCGGACAGCAGTGCGGCCCCGACGCGAGATCGCGCCGGGGCCGCACTACGGGACCCGCGTCAGTTGAACGAATCGCCGCAGGCGCAGGAGCCGGTGGCGTTCGGGTTGTCGATCGTGAAGCCCTGCTTCTCGATCGTGTCGACGAAGTCGATCGACGCGCCTTCGACGTAGGGCGCGCTCATCCGGTCGACGGCGAGGATGACGCCACCGAAGTCACGGGTGAGATCCCCGTCGAGCGTCCGGTCGTCGAAGAACAGCTGGTAGCGGAGGCCGGCACACCCGCCCGGCTGCACGGCGATGCGCAGCGAGAGGTCGTCGCGGCCCTCCTGGTCGAGCAGCGCCTTCGCCTTGGCGGAGGCGGCCTCGGTCATGGTGACGCCGTGAGTGGCGGTCTCGTCCTGCACAGTCATGGGCGCTCCCTCGTCTTTCGTGTCGAAACCCGGTTCCCTCAACGGTACCGCGCGTGGATCTATTCCTCATGCGCGGTACCGGACCGTGCGGGGGCCTGACCGGGGGCGATTTCCCGGCCGGGCCGGTTTTCCCATAGCCTGGAGGGGTGAAGTTGCTACGCCGCGGCGGTTCCGACGAATCCGACAACGAGGACCTCGGCGCGTCCGAGTCCGTCGCCGCTCCCCAGTCCGAGGGAGGCAAGGGGACGACCGGTAAGGGCCGTCCCACTCCGAAGCGCCGGGAGGCCGAGGCGCGTCGGCGCGGTCCCGTCGCTCCGGCTCCGCTGACTGCCAAGGAGGCGAGGGCACGCCGCAAGGCAGCCAAACAGTCCCTCTCCAAGGATGAACGCAAGGCGCAAGCGGCCGAGCGTCGCGCCGCCGCGGGCGAGCGCCGCACCCGGATGCTCGCGGGCGAGGAGAAGTATCTGCTGCCCCGCGACAAGGGTCCCGTGCGGGCCTACGTCCGCGATCTGGTGGACAGCCGTCGCAACCTGGTCGGTCTTTTCATGCCGATGGCGCTCATCCTGATCATGACGATGTTCCTCGGTCCGGTGGTCCAGCAGTACGTGACGCTGGCGATGTTCGCGATGATCGTGCTCATGGTGATCGAAGGGATCTACCTCGGCCGTCTCGTGAACAAGAAGGTCCGGGCCCGTTTCCCCGACACCACCGAGGGCGGATTCGGTCTCGGGTGGTACGCGTTCGTGCGGGCCTCCCAGATCCGCAAGCTCCGGGCGCCACTGCCCCGGGTCTCCCCCGGCGACGCCGTCTGACCGCAGCCCACCGGCACGCCGGTCGGTGATACGGCGACCGGCACACCGGTCAGTGATACGGCGACCGGCACACCGGTCAGTGATGCGGCGACCGACGCGCGTCGATCGCGCTGCGCACCCAGTCGGCCGTCGGGTCGCCACCGATGGGCGACGGGTCCTGCGGCCGGAACTGGTTGCAGCGCCACCACGCCCGGGTCACCCACCGCGGGGCGGGACGGGAACGGACCCGGGCGAGTTCGACGCCGGCGAAGAGTGTGATCGGCACGAGGACGATCACGGCGATCTGGCTCATGACGGACAGTCTGTCGCCGGCGACCCGGCCGAGACAGTGGCAGCAATGCCATCTACCGTCGATTTTCTGCCGCAGTGCGGGTTGATAGCGTCCAGCGGTGGCTTCGGCCTCCGCGACTTCGTGAAAGGTGCCCCGTGAGCAGCGAATCCGTTTCCTCCGCCGACGTCGTCTTCCCGCCCGTCGTCGCGCCCGATCCGGAGGTCCGCCGGCGCGCCGACGCCCGGCAGCGCGATCTCACCAAGCCTGCCGGTTCCCTCGGCCGGCTCGAGGAATTGGGCTGCTGGGTCGCGTCCTGCCAAGGACAGGTCCCGCCCCGGCCCTTCACCCGCCCCCGCGTGGTGGTGTTCGCCGGTGATCACGGGGTGGCCCGCGGCGGCGTCTCGGCGTATCCCCCCGAGGTCACCGCTCAGATGGTTGCCAACTTCCTCGCCGGTGGTGCCGCGGTCAACGTGCTCGCCGGGGTCGCCGGCGCCGGGGTCCGGGTCGTGGACATGGCCGTCGACGGCGACACGGATCCGGCCGTCTCCGCGCACAAGGTGCGCCGATCGAGCGGGGCCGTCGACCGGGAGGACGCGCTCACCGAGCAGGAGACCCTGCGGGCGATCGCCGCCGGACGATCCGTGGCCGACGAGGAGGTCGACGCGGGAGCCGACCTCCTCGTCGCGGGCGACATGGGGATCGGGAACACCACCCCTGCGACGGCGCTGATCGCCACCCTCACCGGCACCGAACCCGTCGCGGCGGTCGGCCGTGGCACCGGGATCGACGACGCCGCGTGGATGCGCAAGGTCGCCGCGATCCGGGACGCGATGCGACGCGCCCGGCCCCACGCCCGCAACCCGGTGGCCCTGCTGCGCACCGCCGGCGGCGCCGACCTCGCCGCGATGGCCGGCTACCTCGCCCAGGCGTCGGTGCGCCGGACCCCGGTCGTGCTCGACGGGGTCGTGGTCACCGCTGCCGCACTCGTCGCCGAGGAACTGGCGCCCGGGGCCCGGGACTGGTGGGTTGCCGGGCACCGCTCCACCGAACCGGCTCATACGCTGGCCCTGCGGCACCTGAACCTCGATCCCCTCGTCGACCTGGGAATGCGCCTCGGCGAGGGTTCGGGAGCGGTTGCCGCGCTGCCGATCCTGCACGGTGCGGTCGCGGTGCTCACGAACATGGCGACGTTCGCCGAAGCCGGCGTGAGCACCCGTGACGAGGACGCCGCGCCGGTCACCGAGCCGCGCGGCGACTGATGCGCGGCGTCGCTCTCGCTCTGTCCTGGCTCACTGTGCTGCCTATCCGGGGTCCTGGGCACATCGATCGCAGCGCGGGGGGCGCGGCCGTCGCCGCGGCACCGGTGGCCGGCCTCGTGCTGGGCCTGGGCACCGCGGGCGTGCTGTGGGCGGCCGTCGCCATCGGCTGCACTCCCCTGCTCGCGGGCCTGATCGGGGTGGGATTCCTGGGCCTCGCGACGCGTGGCATGCACCTCGACGGCCTGTGCGACACCGCCGACGGGCTCGGCTGCTACGGACCGCCGGAGCGGGCACGTGAGGTGATGAAGTCGGGCGGCGCCGGACCGTTCGGGGTGGCCACCCTGGTACTCGTGCTGGGGGCGCAGGCAGCCTCGTTCGGAGCGCTCGCCGACGCTCGATCCTGGTTCGCCGTGGTCCTCGCGGTCACCGCCGGCCGGGTCACGGTCGTCCTCGCATGCCGCCGTGGTGTCGCCGCAGCACCGGGCAGCGGGTTCGGTGCCCTGGTCGCCGGGACGCAGCCGCTCGGGGTGCGCCTCCTGTGGGCCGTCGTCGTGGTCGTCGCGGCTGCCTGGTGCGTGCCGGGCGCCTGGTGGGCCGGCCCGGCGACGGTCGCCGTGGGGCTCGTGGCCGCACTGCTGCTGGTGCGGCACTGCGTCCGCCGGTTCGGCGGTCTCAACGGTGACGCGCTCGGCGCCGGCCTCGAGACGACGGTGACGGTTGTGGCGGCGGCGTTGAGCGCGGCCGTCGGATAGGACGGCCGCGCCGGGCTCAGCGCAGCGTCGTCAGCCAGCCGTGCGTGTCGGCGAAGGTGCCGCGCTGGATCCCGGTGAGGGTGTCGCGCAACGCCATGGTGACCTCGCCGGGCTCGCCGTCGCCGACGGTGAACTCGCCGTCGCGGCTCTTGACGGTACCGACCGGGGTGATCACCGCCGCGGTCCCGCACGCGAAGACCTCGGTGATCTGCCCGCTGGCGACCTCGGACTCCCATTCCTGCACCGAGATCTTGCGCTCCTCCACTTCGAGGCCGGCCTCCCTGGCCAGCGTGAGCAGCGAGTCCCGGGTGATGCCGGGCAGCAACGAGCCGGACAGCTCCGGCGTCACCAGCTTCGCGTCGGCGCCCGACCCGAAGATGAAGCACAGATTCATGCCGCCCATCTCCTCGATGTAGCGACGCTCGACGGCGTCGAGCCACACCACCTGGTCGCACCCCTGCTCGACGGCTTGCGCCTGGGCCAGCAGCGACGCCGCGTAGTTGCCGGAGAACTTGGCGTCGCCGGTGCCGCCCGGTGCGGCCCGCACGTACTCCTGCGAGATCCACACGCTCACCGGCTTGACGCCACGAGGGAAGTACGCGCCGGCCGGGGACGCGATCAGCACGTACCGGTACTGATTCGCGGGCCGCACGCCGAGCCCCGCCTCGGTGGAGAACATGAACGGCCGCAGATACAGCGACTCCTCGCCCCCGGCGGCCGGCACCCATTCGTGGTCGGCCTCGACCAGTTCCGCGATCGACCGGACGAACAACTCGTCCGGCAGCTCGGCCATTGCCAGGCGCCGCGAGGACCGGCGCATCCGCTCGGCGTTGGAGTACACGCGGAAGGCTGCGATGCTGCCGTCGGGCTGCCGGTAGACCTTCAGACCCTCGAAGATCGCCTGCCCGTAGTGCAACACCATCGCGGCCGGGTCGAGCTGCATCGGTCCGTAGGGCTGAACGGTGGCGTCGTGCCAGCCGCGGCCCTCGGTGTAGTCGATCGTGACCATGTGATCGGTGAAGTACCGGCCGAATCCCGGATCCGCCAGTACTTCTCCCCGCCGTTCCGCGGAGGCGGGCGAGGGGTGCGGAAGGTGGGCGAATTCGAGGACACCGGTCATGACCGATGATCCTATCGAACCGCTCGCACGGTCCTACTTGGTGTGGTCGGGGACGAACGGAGGCGCGACGAGCTGGGCGCGCAGGGCGCGTCCCCGGACGTCGACCGTGACCTCGTCACCGGCGGCCGGCTCCCCGGCAGTCTCGAGGAGCGCCAGCGCGATCCCGACCTTCAACGTCGGGGAGAACGTGCCGGACGTCGTCTCCCCCACCGAAGTTCCGTCGCGCGACACCTTCAGGCCGGGTCGCAGCACCCCGCGATCGAGCGCCCGCAGTCCCCACAGTCGCCGCGCGGGACCGGACTCCTTCTCCGCGACGAGCGCCGCGCGGCCGCGGAATGCCGGCTTGCTCCAGCCCACGGCCCACCCGCAGCGGGCCTGCAGGGGCGAGATGGTCTCCGACAGTTCGTGTCCGTGCAACGGGTAGCCCATCTCGGTCCGCAGGGTGTCGCGAGCCCCGAGGCCAGCGGCCTGACCGCCGGCCGCACGCACGGCGTCGGCCAGGGCACGGAACAGCGACTCCGCGTCGGCCCACCGCGGTACCAGTTCGAAGCCGCGCTCACCGGTGTATCCGGTGCGGCACACCCGTACCGGCCGATCGTTCCACCGGGCGTCCACGAAGCTCATGTAGCCCAGCTCGGTGGGCAGACCCAGCCCCTGCAGGACGGCCTCGGCGTTCGGTCCCTGCACGGCGAACACACCGTAGTCCCGGTGCTGGTTCGTCACGGTCACGCCTTCGGGGGCATGCGCGGCGAGGACCTCGACCACCGCTGCGGTGTTCGCGGCGTTCGGCACGAGGAACAATTCCTCGTCGGAGACGTAGTAGACGATCAGGTCGTCGGTGACGCCGCCGGCTTCGTTGCAGCAGAGGGTGTACTGCGCCTTGCCCGGCCCGATCTTGCGCAGGTCGTTGGTGAGTGTCGCGTTCACGTAGTCCGCCGCACCCGGCCCGGCGACGAGGGCCTTGCCCAGATGACTGACGTCGAACAGGCCGACGTTCTCGCGCACGGCGGTGTGTTCGGCCACGGTACCGGCGTACGAGACGGGCATCTGCCAGCCACCGAAGGCCGCGAAGGTCGCTCCGAGTTCGGTGTGGACGGCGTGGATCGGGCCCTGCAGCAATGGCTGGTCGCTCATGTGCCCCACGCT
This sequence comes from Rhodococcus sp. NS-SX18, assembly GCF_057367935.1. Lineage (NCBI taxonomy): Bacteria > Bacillati > Actinomycetota > Actinomycetes > Mycobacteriales > Nocardiaceae > Rhodococcus > Rhodococcus sp. NS-SX18. The sequence goes on from NZ_CM170633.1 coordinate 3,169,084, forward strand.
ATCCCACCCCCCGGGATCACTAGCATCGGTGCCACGACCCCCCTTTCCCGTAGGAGACGCCTGTGAGTGCCCTTTCACCCACCCTGCCCGAACTCGTTCTCGCCGGAAGCGTGTCCAAGCGCGCGGACGTCCTCGTCGTCGGCCTGACCGCCGGCGACAGCGGCCCCGAGGCCCTGCTCGGCGACGGCCTGGTGGACGAGGACGTCCTCGGCGGACTGCTCGACACCCTGCAGTCCGTCGGTGCCGCGGGCAAGGCCGAGGAGGTCACCCGGATCCCCGCGCCCGCCGCCCTGCCGGTCACCAGCGTGCTCGCCGTCGGGCTCGGCGCCGCCGACAAGCTCGACGCCGAGCAGGTGCGCCGCTCCGCCGGCGCTGCGGCGCGCGCCCTCGCCGGCGTCTCCGTGGTCGCGACGACCCTGTCCGCCGTGGATCTCGGCGCAACCGCGGAGGGCTTCGCGCTCGGCGCCTACACGTTCACCGAGTTCCGCACCACCAAGTCGAACTCCGGCGACGCGCAGCCGCCCGCCCGGATCGAACTTCTCGTCTCGTCGCCACGCGCCCGGGAGACCAAGGCGGAGCTGGCCCGGTCGGCTGCCGTCGCCGAGGCGGTCGCCACCGCGCGCCAGTTCGTCGACACCCCGCCGAGCCACCTGTTCCCGGCCGAGTTCGCCGAGCGCGCGAAGGCGCTCGGCACCGCCGCCGGGCTGAAGGTCGAGGTGCTGGACGAGAAGGCGCTCGAGCAGCAGGGCTACGGCGGCATCGTCGGGGTAGGCAAGGGCTCGTCGCGCCCGCCGCGGCTCGTGCGCCTGAGCTACTCGGCCAAGAAGCGGAAGGCGCCGAAGGTCGCGCTCGTCGGCAAGGGCATCACGTTCGACACCGGCGGCATCTCCATCAAGCCGGCCGCCGGAATGGAGAACATGACGTCCGACATGGGCGGTGCGGCGGCGGTGGTCGCGACGGTCGTGCTCGCCGCGAAGCTCGGGGTGGCGGCGGACGTGACCGCGACGGTACCGATGGCCGAGAACATGCCGTCCGCGACGGCACAGCGACCCGGCGACGTGCTGACCCAGTACGGCGGCACCACCGTCGAGGTGATCAACACGGACGCCGAGGGTCGGCTCATCCTGGCCGACGCCATCGTCCGTGCCTGCGAGGACGAGCCCGACTACCTGATCGACACCGCGACGCTCACCGGCGCGCAGATGGTCGCACTGGGGACCCGGACGCCCGGCGTCATGGGCACCGACGAGTTCCGGGACCGGGTCGCCCGGCTCTCGCAGGAGGTGGGCGAGAACGGGTGGGCGATGCCGCTGCCGGCCGAGCTGCGCGCGGACCTGAAGTCCCGGGTGGCCGACCTGGCCAACGTCACGCCGCATCGCTGGGGCGGGATGCTCGCCGCCGGCCTGTACCTGAAGGAGTTCGTGGCCGAGGGTGTGCAGTGGGCCCACATCGACATCGCCGGGCCGGCCTTCAACACCGGGAGCCCGTTCGGCTATGTCGGCAAGGGCGGCACCGGCGTACCGGTGCGAACCCTCATCGCGGTCATCGAGGACATCGCGAACAACGGGTGATCCGTCCCGCGCTTCCCTGCCGGGGTGCAGGGACGCGCGGGCGCACGTGACCCAACCCTCGTCGAACGTCGCCGAGGGATCAGTGCAAGGATGGTCGAGGTCATACCCGGCATCGGGTGTGGTCTCAACCGAACACCGCAAGACACCGCACGAGACCGTGGCCTCGAGCACAATGGTCAGCGACCACACAATGGTCCGCGACCATCGGTCGGCACAACTCAACACACCCGAACACAACCGTCGAGGAGTCAACAGACATGGCCTTCTCCGTCCAGATGCCAGCGCTTGGTGAGAGCGTCACCGAGGGAACTGTCACGCGATGGCTCAAGCAGGAAGGAGACACGGTCGAAGTCGACGAGCCGCTGCTCGAAGTTTCCACGGACAAGGTCGACACCGAGATCCCCTCGCCCGCGGCCGGTGTGCTGGTGAAGATCGTCGCCCAGGAGGACGAGACGATCGAGATCGGCGGTGAGCTGGCGGTGATCGGTGACTCCGCCGACGACGGAGGATCGTCCACCGCTCCCGCTGCCGCCCCGTCGGAGGAGGCGGCACCCGAGGAAGAGTCCACCCCCGAACCGGAACCCGAGCCGGAGCCCGAGCCGGCCTCGTCCGGTTCCGACACCGGCTCCGCCGAAGGCACTCCGGTCACCATGCCGGCGCTCGGTGAGTCCGTGACCGAGGGCACCGTCACCCGGTGGCTGAAGTCCGTCGGAGACGAGGTCGCGGTCGACGAACCCCTGCTCGAGGTGTCCACGGACAAGGTCGACACGGAGATCCCGTCCCCCGTGGCCGGTGTGCTCCTCGAGATCAACGCCGACGAGGACGAGACCGTCGAGGTCGGCGGACAGCTCGCGGTGATCGGGTCGGGAACCCCGGCCGCGGCGCCGTCGAAGCCCGAACCCAAGCCCGAACCGAAGCCCGAGCCGAAGCCCGAGCCCGAGCCGGCGAAGCAGGCGGCCCCCGAGCCGGCGAAGCAGCCCGCCCCGGAACCCGCGAAGCAGGCAGCCCCGGCGCCCGCCCCGGCTGCCGCGGCTGCGGAGACCCCGGGTGGCGCCACGCCGTACGTCACACCCCTCGTCCGCAAGCTCGCCGCCGAACACGACGTCGACCTGTCGACGGTGTCCGGCACCGGAGTCGGCGGACGCATCCGCAAGCAGGACGTGCTCGCCGCCGCCGAGGCCGCGAAGGCCCCCGCGGCCGAGGCCCCGAAGGCTCCCGCCGCCAAGGCTCCCGCCGCCGCTCCGGCCGCGACCGCCGGTGTCCGCCCCGAGCTCGCCCACCTGCGCGGCACCACGCAGAAGGTCAACCGGATCCGTCAGATCACGGCAATCAAGACTCGCGAGTCGCTGCAGACCACCGCGCAGCTCACCCAGACCTTCGAGGTCGACGTCACCAAGATCGCGCATCTGCGGGCGCAGGCGAAGGCGACCTTCGCCGAGCGCGAGGGCGTCAACCTCACCTTCCTGCCCTTCTTCGCGAAGGCCGTCGTGGAGGCCCTCAAGGCGCATCCGAACATCAACGCCTCTTACGACGAGGACAAGAAGGAGATCACCTACCACGCGGCCGAGCACCTCGGCATCGCCGTGGACACCGAGCAGGGCCTGCTCTCCCCGGTGATCCACAACGCCGGCGACCTGTCGCTGGCCGGCCTGGCCCGCGCGATCGCGGACATCGCCAAGCGGGCGCGCAGCGGTGGCCTCAAGCCGGACGAACTGGCCGGTGGCACCTTCACGATCACGAACATCGGCAGCCAGGGCGCCCTGTTCGACACACCGATCCTGGTGCCGCCGCAGGCGGCGATGCTGGGCACCGGCGCGATCGTCAAGCGTCCGGTGGTGGTCACCGACGAGGCGGGCAACGAGTCGATCGGTGTGCGGTCGATGTGCTACCTGCCGCTGACCTACGACCACCGGTTGGTCGACGGTGCGGACGCGGGCCGGTTCCTCACCACGATCAAGCACCGTCTCGAGGAAGCGGCGTTCGACGCGGACCTGGGCCTGTGATCCAGGGCGTGTAGCCCGGCACCCACCGGACCCGGAAGCGGGGGCATCGTCACACCGACGAGGCCCCCGCTTCCGCGTCCCGGCCTCTGCGGATGCGGGACAATCTCCGGCATGCGCATCCTCGTGGCGGGCTCGTCGGGGCTGATCGGAACGGCCTCGGTGGCATGGTTGCGGGCACACGATCACGAGGTGCGCCGCCTCGTCCGCCGTCCCCCGGCGGCGCCGGACGAGTGGTTCTGGGACCCGCCGACGGGCCGGGTCGATCCTTCGGCGTTCGACCGCGTCGATGCCGTGGTGAATCTGTGCGGCTCGAGCGTGGACGAGCGTCGCTGGTCCGGCGCGGTCAAGCAAGAACTGCGCGACAGCCGGATCGTCCCGACCGACGTCCTCGCCACCGCCGCCGCCTCCGCCGGGGTGCCGACACTGGTCAACGCAGGCGCCGTCGGCGTCTACGGGCACACCGGCGAGGACGTGGTGGACGAACGCAGCCCCGCCGGGCAGGGGTTCGTCGCGGACCTGTGCCGCGACTGGGAAGCTGCCACCGCGCCCGCGCGGGCCGCCGGGGTGCGCACGATCGTTCTCCGCATCGGGATCGTTCTCAGCCCGCACGGCGGCATCCTGCGCCGCCTCCAGCCGCTCTTCCGGCTCGGTCTCGGTTCCCGGCTCGGTGACGGCCGGCAGTACATGTCGTGGGTGGCGCTCGAGGATGTGGTGTCGGCGCTGGGTTTCGTCCTCGGCCGCGGCGATATCGCCGGGCCGGTCGACGTCACCGGCCCGGCTCCCGTGACCAACGCCCGGTTCACGGAGGCGCTGGCGCACTCGGTGCACCGTCCGGCGCCGTGGACGACGCCCGGATTCGTGGTCGGCGCGGTCGTCGGGGAGATGGCGCACGCGCTGGTGCTCACCGGGCAACGCGCGCTGCCGACGGTGCTCGAGTCGGCGGGCTTCGAGTTCCGGTATCCGACGATCGGAGGCGCCCTGGCACACGCGTTCGGAACCTGAAGCCACCTCTTCGCCACAGCTCCCCGACGGCGTAGGGTCGAGGACTATGAGCAGCGCATCTTCCTCCGCCCGTTTCGATTCCGAACCCGTCGCGGTGGCGCATCTGGGGCTGATCGGATACCTGGAAGCGTGGGAGCGGCAACGGGAGATCGCCGCCGACCGGGCCGAAGGCCGCGGCGTCGACACCCTGCTGTTGCTCGAGCATCCGCCCGTGTACACCGCCGGCAAACGCACTGCCCCGGAGGACCGGCCCACCGACGGCACCCCGGTGATCGACGTCGATCGCGGCGGCAAGATCACCTGGCACGGGCCCGGCCAGCTGGTGGGCTACCCGATCGTCCGGCTCGGCGAACCCATCGACGTCGTCGGCTACGTGCGACGTCTCGAGCAGGCACTGATCGAGGTCTGCACCGATCTCGGCCTCGTGTGCGGCCGCGTGGAGGGCCGCTCGGGGGTGTGGCTGCCGGCCGAGCTGCGCGACGGGCACTGGCTCCCCGAACGCAAGATCGCCGCGATCGGGGTGCGGGTGCAGCGCGGGGTGACGATGCACGGGTTCTCCCTCAACTGCGATGCCACCCTCGACGCGTTCGACTCGATCGTGCCGTGCGGCATCCGCGACGCGGGCGTCACCTCGCTCACCGGTGAACTCGGACGGGACGTCACCGTCGCCGAGGTGATGCCGGCCGTGACCGCGGCGGTGATCGACGCTCTCGACGGCCGCCTGCCGGTGACGGATCACGACATCGAGCGGGTGACGTTCGAACAGGCCGTCGGTGCCGAACCGCCGCAGACCCCGCGGCCGGAGTTCACCACGGTGCGGTACGGCTGACCGGCTCCCCGAGGGGCCCGCACCGGGGTGGGCCCGGCCCGTGCCGCCGGGCGTAGGATCGGGTCCGTGACTGTGGCCCCAGAAGGACGCAAGCTGCTGCGGATCGAGACCCGAAACGCACAGACGCCGATCGAACGTAAGCCGAACTGGATCAGGACCCGGGCGAAGATGGGCCCGGAGTACTCCGAGCTGAAGGGACTGGTGCGGCGCGAAGGCCTGCACACGGTCTGCGAGGAGGCCGGTTGTCCCAACATCTACGAATGCTGGGAGGACCGGGAGGCGACGTTCCTCATCGGTGGCGAGCAGTGCACCCGTCGATGCGATTTCTGTCAGATCGACACCGGTAAGCCCGCCGCGCTCGACCGCGACGAGCCGCGCCGGGTCGCCGAGTCGGTGCAGGCCATGGGTCTGCGGTACTCGACGATCACCGGTGTCGCCCGCGACGACCTGCCCGACGGCGGTGCGTGGCTCTACGCCGAGACCGTGCGGCAGATCCACGAGCTCAACCCGGGCACCGGTGTCGAGAATCTCATTCCCGACTTCAACGGCAAGCCGGAGCTGCTCACCGAGGTCTTCGAATCACGGCCCGAGGTGCTCGCGCACAACGTCGAGACCGTGCCCCGGATCTTCAAGCGCATCCGCCCGGCGTTCCGCTACCAGCGGTCGCTGGACGTGATCACCGCGGCCCGCGAGTTCGGGCTGGTGACCAAGTCCAACCTGATCCTCGGCATGGGCGAGACGCCGGAGGAGGTCACCGAGGCGCTGCACGACCTGCACGCCGCCGGCTGCGACATCGTCACCATCACCCAGTACCTGCGCCCGTCGCCGCGGCACCATCCCGTCGAGCGCTGGGTCAAGCCCGAGGAATTCGTGGCGCACTCGAAGACCGCCGAGGAGATCGGTTTCGCGGGCGTGATGGCCGGGCCGCTGGTCCGGTCGTCGTACCGCGCGGGGCGGCTGTACGCGCAGGCGATGGCACACCATGGCCGCGAGCTGCCCGCCGCCCAGGCGCACCTGGCCGAGGGGGGCACAGCGGCCCAGGAAGCCAGCTCCGTGCTGGCGCGCCTGACCACCTCTTAGCCGCACCGGACCCGCGGTGGCGAAAAGCGCACCGCGGGGAAAGTATCCTGGGAGCTATGGCGAGAGGCAGCAAACCCGACAAGGAAGCGAAGGCCGCAGCGAAGGCCGCGCGCAAGCAGGCGTCGAAGGAGCGGCGAACCCAGCTCTGGCAGGCGTTCCAGCTGCAGCGCAAGGAAGACAAGCTGCTGCTGCCGTGGATGATCGGTGCGATCGTCGTCTCCACCCTGGTGTTCTTCCTCGTCGGGCTGATCTTCGGTATCGAGTGGTTCCTTCTGCCGGTCGGCCTGCTCGTGGGGGTGCTGCTCGCGTTCGTCATCTTCGGCCGCCGGGTGCAGAAGACGGTGTACGGCAAGGCCGAGGGCCAGGCCGGGGCGGCGGCGTGGGCGCTGGACAACCTGCAGGGCTCCTGGCGCGTCACGCATGCGGTGGCCGGCACCACGCAGCTCGACGCCGTGCACCGCGTCATCGGCCGCCCGGGCGTGATCCTGGTGGCCGAGGGAGCACCGCAGCGCGTGAAAGGCCTTCTCGCGCAGGAGAAGAAGCGGGTCGCGCGCCTCGTGGGCGACACGCCGATCTACGACATCGTGGTCGGCAACGACGAGGGCCAGGTCCCGCTGTCACAGCTGCAGAAGCACCTGTCGAAACTGCCGCGCAACATCGACACCAAGCGGATGGACGCGATCGAGGGCCGGCTGGCCGCCCTGAGCACGAAGAAGTCCGGCGCCGCGCTCCCGAAGGGTCCGATGCCGGCCGGCGCGAAGATGCGCAGCGTGCAGCGCACCATGCGCCGCCGCTGAGATCCGTCCGGACCGCGGGAGCCCGCACCTACCCGGTGCAGGCTCCCGTTCGGCGTTTCGGGAAGGACACGTCAGCGGGACCGAACGAGAGCCGTGCCGGTCGCCCGGTCCTGCAGACCGCGGCCGTCGACGTCGGTGACGACGGCCGGCGCGATGAACACGAGCAGCAGCTGCCGGGCCAGGGCGCGAATCAGTCCCACCCGCACCGGCGCGTCGACCCGGGCGACCTGCAGGCCGACCAGATACTGCCCCGGGGTGAACGAGAACAGCGTCACCGTGAGCACCCCGACCACGAACCACACCAGCAGGGTGTAGGTGGACAGCTGGGGGTTCTCGAAGGGACGCTCCCCCACGATCGCGGTCGCGATGCCGACGGAGGTGAGCCAGTCGATCGCCAGCGCGCTCGCGCGCCGGCCGGTGCCGGCGAGCGCACCGCGTCCGGTCGCGGGCAGTCCGAGCAACTGCCCGCGGTAGTCCTGGGCCTTGTCCTGCCCCTTGGGGATCGCCGCAGCGGGTCCGGAGAGCCAGCTGCCGGTCATGCGTGCCATGGTGTCCAGGATAGGGTGCAACGGACGGACCGGCCCGACCCCACGTGCCCGCCGGTGACTTCTACCACAAATGCAGTCCTCACGACACCGGAAGACGAGCTGTAACATCGGTGAAACATGGGATTGATGGTCGGGCAACACCAGCTCAATACGGTCTGTATCCGACGCAGACGCCCCATCCCCATGGCGCGCATTGACTGAAGGAGCACAAGCGTGGCGTTCACCTCGGCCGAAGAGGTCATCAAGTACATCGAGGACGAAAACGTCGAGTACGTCGATGTCCGGTTCAGCGACCTCCCCGGCATCCAGCAGCACTTCTCGATCCCCGCGGGTGCGTTCACCAAGGACGTGTTCGAGGACGGCTTGGCGTTCGACGGTTCCTCCGTCCGCGGCTTCCAGTCCATCCACGAGTCGGACATGATGCTGCTGCCGGACGTGACCACCGCGCGCATCGATCCCTTCCGCGCTGCCAAGACGCTCAACATCAACTTCTTCGTCCACGACCCGTTCACCCGCGAGTCCTACAGCCGCGACCCGCGCAACGTCGCCCGTAAAGCCGAGGAGTACCTGGCCAGCACCGGCATCGCCGACACCGCGTTCTTCGGCGCCGAGGCCGAGTTCTACATCTTCGACTCGATCCGCTACGACTCGCAGATGAACGGCGCGTTCTACGAGATCGACTCGGTCTCCGGCGCGTGGAACACCGGCGTCGAGGCCAACGCCGACGGCTCGCCGAACCTCGGCTACAAGGTCCGCCCGAAGGGCGGCTACTTCCCCGTCGCGCCGTACGACCACTACGTGGACCTTCGCGACGAGATCTCCACCAACCTGCAGAACGCCGGCTTCGAACTCGAGCGCGGCCATCACGAGGTCGGTACCGCCGGTCAGGCCGAGATCAACTACAAGTTCAACACCCTGCTCGGTGCGGCCGACGACCTGCAGCTGTTCAAGTACATCGTCAAGAACACCGCGTGGAAGCACGGCAAGTCGGTGACCTTCATGCCGAAGCCGCTGTTCGGTGACAACGGCTCGGGCATGCACGTGCACCAGTCGCTGTGGAAGGAAGGCAAGCCGCTGTTCCACGACGAGTCCGGTTACGCGGGCCTGTCGGACCTGGCGCGCTGGTACATCGGCGGCATCCTGCACCACGCGCCGTCGCTGCTGGCGTTCACCAACCCCACGATCAACTCGTACCACCGCCTCGTGCCCGGCTACGAGGCCCCGATCAACCTGGTCTACAGCCAGCGCAACCGCTCCGCCGCGGTCCGCATCCCGATCACCGGCAACAACCCGAAGGCCAAGCGCCTCGAGTTCCGCGCGCCGGACGCCTCGGGCAACCCGTACCTGTCGTTCGCCGCGCAGATGCTCGCCGGCCTGGACGGCATCAAGAACAAGATCGAGCCGATGGCGCCGGTCGACAAGGACCTCTACGAGCTCCCGCCGGAGGAGGCCCGGAACATCCCGCAGGCCCCGACCAGCCTCGCGACCGTGATCGACAACCTCGAGCGCGACCACGAGTACCTCACCGAGGGCGGCGTGTTCACCTCCGACCTGATCGAGACCTGGATCTCGCTCAAGCGCGAGCAGGAGATCGCCCCGGTCAACCTGCGGCCGCACCCCTACGAGTTCCAGCTGTACTACGACTGCTGAGCCGGTCCCGCACGTAGTTCGTCACGAGTCCACCCGCCTTGCGTTCCGCGAGGCGGGTGGACTCGTGTCTGCGGTCCCCTCCTGTCTCCGGGGTACGCGGGCCGCTATGCGGCGTGCGCCCGCGCGTGGACGGGCGTGGTGTCGCTCGTTGCCTGCGGCACGGTGAGTGTGCCGGCCACGCAGAGTGCCGCGACGACGAAGCACGCCAGCGTGTACCACAGGTTGCCCACCGGGTCGCCGGTGCTCGTCACGCCGTCGACGGCACGGAAGAACTCCGGCAGCGCGGTGACCCACAGGAACGCCATGACGACCAGGTACACGACGCTATAGACCTGGACGAATCGGTTCGTGTACGGGGGAACATCCGGCTCGCCCCGTCGCAGGCGCACCCAGCGGCGAACGAGCACGACGACCCCGACGACGGTGACGACGACCAGTTCCACCGCATAGACCACCGCCCGGACCGTGGTGCTCCCCATGCCCAAAACGGTCGCCGGCAGCGGGAGGACGAACGTGCCCAGCGACGCCAGCAGGCCGATCACGACGGTGCGCCACACCAGTTCGAGACCGGAGAAGTGTCGGCCGCGGTCGACGTGGCGACCGACGAAGAACTGCACGCACAGCGCGAGCGACATCGGCCAGAGCGCGGCGAACACCACCACGCTCGGGAGCGGGACCGCGTCGAACATGGGCTGGTTGACCGGATTCGTCACCGCCCAGTGCCACCATCGCAACTGGGGTCCGAGATGGTCGAAGATCTCGTAGAACGCGTGGTGCACGAAACCGGCGCACACGGCCCCGACGAGGACTCCGTAGCGGCGGAACACCCCCAGCATCCTGACGATCTCGAACGCCAGCGTGGCCATCAGCGGGTAGATCGCGACGATGTACAGCGGGAGCCGGCCCCACAGGAACTCCACGGTGAACACGTTGTGGGCGAACATCGTGTCCACGTGCTCCTCGATGCCGAAGGCAGCCGGGAAGTACAGCGGTGGTTCGATGACGAACAGGTAGGCGGTGGCGCCGAACCAGAGCACCAGAGTGGTGGGATCGCCGTGGCGGCGCAGGCGCACGACGGCGAGCACGAGCGCGAGCACCGCGCCGAGCACGATGGTGACCTCGAGAACGGGAAGGGTCCAGTTCTCCAGAGCCGAGGGGTCGCGCACCTCGACGAGGCCGCCGGCCTCCTGGCACGAGAACCCCAGGGACGCGGCCAGTTCGGCGAAGGTGGGTGAGCACAGGTCGGTCATCGCGCCGGCTCCCTACGAGGCGACCGCGTCGGCGGTGTACCAGCGCGTGACGTCGTAGCCGTCCTCGTAGCGCCGGAACCACATGTCTGCGAGCGCCGGCAACTTCTCGTGGGCCGGATCGTGCTTCGGTAACTGGCTGCGCACCACCCCCGCCAGCGCGACGAGTTGCTCGGCGAGCGGCAGATCGTCGAACGCGCGTGGCATCGGGCCGCAGTCCCGCGCCTGCAGTAACGGCAACCACCTGCGCAGGCGCTGTGCGCGCCGGTACGACGCGAACATCGACAGGGCGTCGATCTTGCGGTCCGCCAACGGAACATGGTCGTTGAAGCCCTGGCAGGCCAGTCGGATGACCCTCAGCACATGACGGAAGACCGAGGGGGCCACCCGCATCCGGTAGATGTCGGACCCGACGACGGAGTCGAACACGACGAGCGCCGAACTCCGGTGTTCGACCTCCTCGACGAAGTGCCAGATGAACAGCGACGCCACCCGGTCGTCTCCGGGCCGGAACAGGGTGGCCTCGTTGTCGAGCATCAACTTGAACACCGGTGTGAAGGTTGCTTCGAGGTCCGCGGTGTAGGCGAGCCGGTAGTTCAGCGACGCCCGTGCGGTGAGCCGGTCGAATTCCGCGATGACGGCGGCGAGGGTGTCCCGGAGGCCGGGGTACCGCTCAATCAGGGCCTTGACATGCTGCCGGTGTGCGGTCGAGTGCTGGCCTTCCTGACGCATGAACGCGTCCGCCTCCGCGGCGACCGCCGGGTCGGTGATCAGCGGCTTGGCCTGGAGGATCATCTTCACGATCATCTTCTCGAAGCCGATCGCCAGGAACGAGACCGCGTTCGCCATGCTCGAGAAGGCCGGATTCTCCTCGTTCCACAGAAACGGCACGTCGTATTCCTCGAACGCGAAGTTCATTTTTCGGATCTGCAGGTCGGTCACGGGCGCTACACCTCGTCTTGCGGGGATGGGCTGGTCCGGCGGCCCCGCGACGGCTCCGAAGCCCCGGTGCAGTGATCATACGCATATCGCAGTTGACGTATGATGAGAACGCGTTGCATTTGCGGCGCCACGGGCGGAGGCCACCGCCGTGCTACCGTCGGTCGTTCGAGCGGACGGTCGACAGATCCCGCCCGGGGACCCGCCGGTCCCGATGCGGTTTCGATCCGAGGAAGCGGGCAGTGGCACGACGACGCGGTTGGGGCGGCAGCCCCCCGGAGAACGACGACGAGGCGTCTCACCGGATCGTTTCCGCCGCAGTCGATCTGATCGGCCGGACGGGCTGCGTCATCAGCCTGGCCGATGTCGCGGAATCGCTGGGTGTAATCCGCCAGACGGTGTACCGCTACTTCCCCAGCGCGGATGCGCTGATGCGGGCCGCGGCGATCGCGTCGGTCGACGGATTCCTCGATCGTCTCGCCCGGCACATCGGCGGCATCACGGACCCGGTCGACGCGATGACGGAAGGGGTCGTCTACACCCTCGCCGAGGTACGGCGCACGCCGCACCTGGGGCTTCTGCTCACCGGCACGTACCCGAACGTCCGTCCCGACGGCCTGACGTCCGACGAGGCACAGGAGTTCGGGATGACGATGATCGGGCGCTTCGACGTCGATTGGGAATGCTACGGATACGACGAAGCGGCCCTGCGCGAGCTCGTCGAGTACGTCCTGCGCACGATGCAGTCCTTCTTCGTCTCCCCCGACGATCCCCCGCGCAGCGACGACGACTTGCGGCGCTACCTCAGACGCTGGATGGGACCTGCGATCCTCGCCCAGCGCGACGTCACCAGGTGACGCTCGGGACCGCCTGACGGAATCCGCCCGGACAGATGAGCCCGGGTGGACCGCCGGTGGCGTCGACTCGTCGCACGGTCGCGGCCCCGCAGCGGTGACATTGCCGTGCTCACGGTCGAGTGCCTCGAAGAACCGAACTTTCAATTCTGCAGAAACCACGATCCCCGCAACTCCCTGAAATCCAGGGTGTTGCGGGGATCGCTAGAACCCGCCGTCGCTGCGGGGCCGGGTCCGTACTCCGCGCTACACCGGCTCGGGCTCGCGGGCGGCCTGTGGGGTTTCGGCCTGTGGGGTCTCGGCCTGCCGGGCCGCCTCGGCCCGGAGCCGCTGCCCGAGCACCGACGTGCGGCGACCGTAGACGGCGTAGACCACCACGCCCAGGGCCATCCAGGCCCCGAACCGCAGCCACGTCTCGACGGACAGGTTGAGCATCAGCCAGCCGCACGCGAGGACCGCGAGGATCGGCACCAGGGGCACGAGCGGCACCCGGAACCCACGCGGCAGGTCGGGGCGCGTGCGGCGGAGCACCATCACGCCGATGCACACCAGCACGAAGGCGAACAGCGTGCCGATGTTGACCATCTCCTCGAGCACACCCATGGGGAACACCGCGGCGAGCACGGCGACGATGCTGCCGACCAGCAGGGTGATACGCACCGGGGTGCCCTTGCGGCCGGTCGTGGCCAGCCGCCGCGGCATCAGCCCGTCCCGGGACATCGCGAACAACACACGGGTCTGGCCGAGCATCATCACCATCACGACGGTGGTGAGGCCGGCGAGACCGCCGATGTTGATCGCCGTCTGCGCCCACGTGATGCCGTGGGCCTCGAACGCGGTGGCCAGGGTGGCGCTGCCGTCACCGACGAGTGCGCTGCCCGTCCGCAGGTCGGTGTACTTCACCATGCCGGTCAGCACCAGCGTCACGCCGACGTAGAGAACCGTGACGATGGCGAGCGAGGCGAAGATGCCGCGCGGCAGCGCCTTCTGCGGGTTCTTCGTCTCCTCCGCGGTGGTGGCGACCACGTCGAATCCGATGAAGGCGAAGAACACCAGGCTCGCGGCGGCGAGCAGGCCGTACCACCCGTAGCTGCTGCCGTCGGCCCCGGTGAGGGCCGAGAACAGCGACTGGTGCACGCCGCTCGCGGTGCTCTGCGCGCCCTCGGCCGGCGGAATGTAGGGCGAGTAGTTGCTCTTGTCGATGTAGAAGATCCCGACCGCGATGACCAGCACGACGACGGCAACCTTGACGGCGGTGACGACGGCCGACACACGCGAGGACACCTTGGTGCCGACGGCGAGCACGACCGTGATCGCGCCGACGATGAGCAACGCCCCCCAGTCGACCGCGAGCGGGCCGAGATGCATCGTGGTGTGCGCCGTGCCACCGAGCATGCCGCCGAGATACAGCGACCAGCCCTTGGCGACGACGGCGGAGGCGAGCGCGAACTCGAGGATGAGGTCCCAGCCGATGATCCAGGCGGCGAACTCGCCGAAGGTGGCGTACGAGAAGGTATACGCGCTACCGGCGACAGGGACGGTCGATGCGAACTCCGCATAGCAGAGGGCCGCGAGGCCACACGTGATCGCAGCGAGCACGAAGGCCAGCGAGATCGACGGGCCCGCGACGTTGCCCGCGGTGCGCGCGGTGAGGGTGAAGATGCCGGCGCCGATCACCACGGCGACGCCGAACACGGTCAGGTCCTTGGCGGTCAGCTGTCGCCGCAGCCGCGAACAGGGTTCGTCGGTATCCGCGATGGACTGTTCGACGGATTTGGTGCGCCAGATGCCGACTCCGGGCATGTTGTGCTCCTCGGGATGGGGTTGGGGCCCGCCGGACCTCGTGGGCGGCCGGGGGCGCGACCCTCGTGGGCGACGCATTGTGGTGCCGCAGAGAGGGATTGCGTGAGCAATTCAGTGCAGCAATCATGGCACTGTCACTTTTCGTGTCAATATCTTCGACAACAACTACGCACGATGCTCAAATGTGACGCCCATCACAACCGAAAGGATGTCACCGTGCTCAGTTTCGATCGGCTCGACGCGGCCCTCCTCGCCGAGCTCACCCACAACCCGCGAGCCGGCATCGTCGATCTGGCAGCGAAGCTCGGCGTCGCGCGTAATACCGTCCAGTCGCGGATCCGGAAGCTCGAGGAGTCCGGCGCCGTGACGGGATATCGCCCGGTGGTGGATCTGCCGAAGCTCGGCCTGCCGCTGCAGGCGTTCATCGGCGCAGAACTCGTGCAGGCGAGGATGGGGCACGTGATCGCGGAGCTCGAGCGGTTCCCCGAGGTGCTCGAGGTGCACGCGACGACGGGCCGGGAGGACCTGCTGATCCGGATGGCGGCACAGTCGCAGGAGGACCTGCTCCTGCAGCTCGAACGCATCCACGCGATCGAGGGCGTCGCCCACACCACCACCACGCTGGCGCTGACGACGCCCGTGGCGTACCGGACGCAACCCCTGCTCGAACATCTCACCCGCGACTCGGGGCACGGGCGCTCCGTGCCGACGACCGATCGGCGCTGAGGGCCGTCGACGGCCGGGCCGTCGGCGCCCGGCCGCATCGGCCCTCGGACTGTTCGGTGCTCGGGCTGATCGGCGCTCGGGCCGATCGGCGCTCGGGCCGATCAGTGCTCGGGGACAACAACTTCCGGGGCGAGCCAGGTCCCGGCGCACGAGCGGAAGGGGGAGGCACCGTGGTGCCTCCCCCTTCCGCCGACCGGCCGGGACGATGCGACGACCGCGTCCCGTCAGGCCGCGTCGATACGCTGCTCGGCGAGCCGGTTCGCCGCCGCGCCGGGGCCGATGCCCAGGTCTCGCGACATCGCGAAGATCTCGGCGGTGCGGTCGAAGATCGCGTTCACCCGGGACCGGACGACGCTCGGATCGGATCCGTCGACCTCGCCGGCGACCTGGATCAGGCCGCCGGCGTTGGCGACGTAGTCCGGCACCCAGGTGATGCCGCGGTCGCGGAGCAGATCCTCGACCTCGGGGCGGGCGAGCTGATTGTTCGCGGCGCCGCACACCAGCCGCGCCCCGAGCGTGCTGCCGGCCGACGTGGTGAGCGTTCCGCCCAGCGCACACGGTGCGTAGACGTCCACCGGGGCGTCGACCACACTGCTCGCGATGCGGACCGGGAAGTCGGCGGCCACCCGGGCCAGGGCCGCGGGGTTCACATCGGTGACCACCACGTCGGCCCCGTCGGCGACGAGCAGCCGCACCAGCTCGTAGCCCACCTTCCCGAGCCCTTCGACACCGACCGTGCGTCCGTCCAGAGATGCTGTGCCCCAGACATGTTCGGCCCCGGCCCGCATTGCGCGGAACACCCCGAGCGCGGTGAGCGGCGAGCTGTCCCCGGATCCGCCGGCGGCGGCGGTACGTCCGACTGCGTACCGGGTGTGGCGGCCGACGACGTCCAGATCACCGGCAGCGGTGCCGACGTCGGCGGCGGTGACGTAGCGACCGCCCAGGGACTCGACGAACCGTCCGTACGCGGCGAGCAGAGCGTCGCTCTTGTCCGTGGCCGGGTCACCGAGTATGACGGCCTTGCCGCCGCCGAGGTTCACCCCGGCGACCGCAGCCTTGTAGGTCATCCCCCACGACAGCCGCAGCACGTCCTCGAGCGCGGTGGCCTCGTCGGCGTAGGGGTAGAAGCGGGTGCCGCCGAGGGCGGGGCCGAGCGCGGTGGAGTGGATCGCGACGATCGCACGCAGGCCGGTGGCGGCGTCCTGACAGAAGACGACCTGCTCGTGCGGGCGGTCGGAGAGGCGACGGGAACGGTCGAAGACTCCGGTCGGCGCGTGGTCGAGAAGAGAAGCGGTCACGAGTGGATTCCTTTCGGACAGAGACGATTCGGCGATGTCGGAGGTGGTGCCATCAGAAGTCGGTGTCGACCCCCAGGTCGGCGAGCCGGGCGCGGTACTGCTCGACGGAGCGCAGCTTGACGTCCTCGTAGCCACGGACCGCGTCCGCCAGCTCCGCGACCTGCACCGCACGGTCGTAGTTCTCGAGGCTCAGTTCGGCAGCGAGGCGGTCGATCGTCGCGGTGTAGTGGGCGAGCAGGGCACGTTCGACCCTGCGGACGTGCGCGTACCCGAACGGGTCGAGCCGGGTGCCGCGCAGCCGGCGGCCCTTAGCCAGCACCCGCAGCGCCACGTGGGACTTCGGACCGAACCCGACCTTCTTCGTGCGGCCGAGTGCGCGCAGCACGGGCGGATGCAGCCGATAGGTCAGTTGCGCCCCGCCGGGCACCTGGGACTGCACCTCGTCGAGGAAGGCGGGGTCGACGAGCATCCGCGCGACCTCGTACTCGTCCTTGTAGGCGGTGAGCTTGAACAGTCCGCGCGCGACGGCCGCGCTGAAGTCCGTGCGCGCGGTGACGCGGCGTTCGGCCTCCCACACGGCCTGCACCCGTTCGACGTACCGGGCGGCGAGGCGTTCGTCCTGGAAGTCGATCAGTGACGCGGCACGTACCCGCACGAGTCGCAACACCTCACCGTCGAAGGTGGTGCCGGCCAGCAGGTGCTCCGGTACGACGGTGACGCTCCGCTCGGGCCGCGACGGCTCGGTCGCGGCCGCGAACGCGTCCGGGTCGGCGACCGCCACGCGCCCCCACCGGAACGCGGCGATGTTCGCCGCGACCGCAACGCCGTTGATCTCGATCGCTTCCTCGACGGCCGCGGCGGGGATCTGCAGACCACCGAGCTGGTGCGCGGCGCCGACGACGAGGAAGTTCGCGGCGGCGGTGTCACCGAACAGCGCCTGCGCGGCGGCGAGGGCGTCGAACGAGGCCAGCCGACGGGTCACCGCGTCCAGCCGCGCGAGCAGCTGCTGCTCGTCCGGGTGCCGGATCGACCTGTCGTACACCATGTCCCCGGTGGGGGTGCGACTCGTCGACGCCACCGCGACGGTCGAGCGCGGGTCGGCGTAGGCGAGGTTCTTCGCGTCCGCCGCGGTCAGCAGGTCCAGCGCCAGCACGCACGACGCTCCGCCGGTGGTCACCCGGTTCCCCGGTTCGAGGCCGCCGGCGGCGAACCGCAGGTGCGAGACCACCGGGCCCGCCTTCTGGCTCATGCCGATCTGGTCCAGGGACTCGACGTCGAAGCCCGCGCGCAGCGCGGCGGTGGCGAGCACCTGGTTGACGGTGACGATGCCGGTGCCGCCGATACCGGCGAGGAAGACGTTGCGGGTGCCCACCGGGGTGTCGTTGTCGACGTCGGGCACGGCCGGCGGGGTCGGGGCGCCGCGGCGCCGCGTCTTCCGGTCCGGCGACGCCTCGACCGTCACGAACGACGGGCAGTCCCCGTCGAGGCACGAGTAGTCGGTGTTGCAGGAGGTCTGGTCGATCCGGGTCTTGGACCCGAACTCGGTGTCGACCGGCTGCACGGACAGGCAGTTGCTCTTGACGCCGCAGTCGCCGCAGCCCTCGCACACCGCCTCGTTGATCACCACGCGGGTGGTGCGGGCGGGCAGGGTTCCGCGCTTGCGTTGCCGGCGCGCGTCGGCCGCGCAGTGCTGGTCGTAGATGAGCACGGTGACGCCGGGGACCTCGCGCAGCACGCGCTGTGCTTCGTCGAGCCGGTCGCGGTGCCAGACCTGCACGCCGCGGGCGAGGGAGCGCTTGCGGTGCCGCTTCGGGTCGTCGGAGCAGACGATGATCCTGCGCACGCCCTCGGTGGTGAGTTTGCGGGTGAGCGCAGGAACGGTCAGTGCGCCCTCGGCGTCCTGCGCCCCGGTCATGGCGACGACGTCGTTGTAGAGCAGTTTGAAGGTGATGTTCACGCCGGCCGCGACACAGGCCTGCACTGCGAGCTGACCGGAGTGGAAGTATGTTCCGTCGCCGAGATTCTGGAACATGTGGCCGATGTCGGTGAACGGTGCCTGCCCGATCCACTGCGCACCCTCGCCACCCATCTGGGTCAGGCCGGTGACGGCGCTGTCGGCGCGGCCGGACATGGTGACGAGTGCGTGACAGCCGATGCCGCCGCCCCCGATCGAGCCGTCCGGCAGGGCCGTGGAGCGGTTGTGCGGGCAGCCGCTGCAGAAGTACGGGGCGCGCTTGGCAGAGAGCACCTCCAGCGGCAACTGGGGCAGCGGCGCGGGTCCGAGGTCGACGTGTCCGCGCAGCACCCGGCGCAACGGACCGCGGATCCGGCCGGCGGTGAGCTCGCCGTCGACGGGCATCAGCGGCCGGCCGTCGGCGTCCTTCTTGCCGACGATGCGCGGCGGGTGGTCGGTCCCGTAGAGGATCTCCCGGATCTGGGTCTCGACGAACGCGGTCTTGTCCTCGACGACGACGAGCTGTTCCAGACCGGCGGCGAAGTCGCGCACCAGGTCCGGACCGATCGGGTAGGGCATTCCGATGCGCAGCAGCCGGATGCCGGCGCGGTGCAGGTCGGTGTCGGTCACCCCGAGATCGAGCAGGGCCTGTCGCAGCGCGTCGAACGTGGTGCCGGTGGCGGCGAGTCCGATCCGGGCGTGCGGGGGGTCGACCTCGACGACGTCCAGGCCGTTGGCCTTCCCGTACGCGTGCACCATCGCCCAGCGCGGCCCGTACAGGTCCGCCTCGGCGATCACGCTGTCGCCCGGCGCCGCCATCGGGCGCTGCCGGTACACGAACGGCCTTCCCTCCCATTCGATCTCGGGAACGGTGATGCGCAAGTCCGCGACCGAACCGTCGACGGACCACGCGCCGTCGGCGACGTCGGCGACGATCTTGAGGGCGACGAGGCAGCCGGACGCACGCGACAGCGCGACGCCGTGCAGGCCCATCGTGACGATCTCGGCGGCGTTGCGCGGAAACAGGACCGGGATCCCGAGGGCGGCGAGGGACCGTTCGCTCACCGCGGGCACGGTGGACGACTTCGAGGCCGGGTCGTCGCCGACCATCAGCAGGACCCCGCCGTTCGGGTCCACGCCGTACATGTTCGCGTGCCGCAGCGCGTCGGTGGCGCGGTCCAGGCCGGGCCCCTTGCCGTACCAGACACCGACGACGCCGTCGTGGGTGGGCGTACCTGCCCCGAGCTGGCCCTGACTGCCCCATACGGAGGTTGCGGCGAGTTCCTCGTTGAACCCGGGCACGAAGGTGATGTCGTGCTCGGCGAGAACCTTCGGCATGCCGTGCAGCAGTTTGTCGAGGCCGCCGAGCGGGCTGCCGGGATACCCGGAGACGAAGGTGGCCACGCGGCGACCGTCGCGGATGTCGCGCACGTGCTGTTCGACGAGTTGGCGGGCGATCGCCTGGACACCGGTGAGGAGCACCGTGCCCGAGCCGGAGCGGTACCGGTCGTCCAGGTCGTAGGGAGAACGCTCGATTTCGCGGACCACGGTTTCGGTCATCGCACTGTTCCTTTGCTGCGACAGGTGTCGTGCACGTCGCTCGAGTCACATCAACTGGTTCAGCAATGATCCACACAGCTGATTGATTCAGTCAACAGAAGACTTTGCGGCGAATCATTTCGCTCAAATGTGACGTGTAACACACCGGGCAAATGGTCACGGTGATCAGCCGTCGGCGCCTCACCCGGCCCGCACCCCTGCCGGCCGATCCGGTACCGGCTCCGTCATCCGGTCCCGGCCGACGGACTGGGGGCCGCGCGCATCGGCCCCTTCCGGCAGGTCCGCCAGTTCTGCCGGATTTGTCAGAAGCCGGGGGTACCCTGAAGTGGCGCCGGCCGGTTCCGGGTCGGGCGCCTAGGGGAACTGCCGATGAACGCCTGCGCACCCCGCTGTGCCGGGGCACCGTCGTCCACGGCCGGACCGTGGTCCGCGTCGCGGGGGCGCTCGCCGCCCGGAATCACCGCCGGAACGCGCCGATAGATCACATCTGACGGATCCCGTCCCCGCCGACACCGGCGGTACGGATGTCCCCCACCGGATTCACTCCATCGCGACATCGTTCCCGAAAGGACGTTGTCATGCGCACCACCCTCCCGGCCGTTCTGTGCGCGGCCGCCGCCACCCTCCTTCTCGGTTCCGGCATCGCCGCAGCGCAACCCGCGCCCGATGTCGTCGGCCTCAGCGAACAGCAGGCGATCGCCCTCCTGGACGCGGAAGGTATCCCCTACAAGATCACCAACCGCGCCGGGAATCTGTCCGGCGACTGCCGCGTCACCGAACAACGGGATCGCGGCTACCGCACCGAGGTCGACTACGTGTACGACCACGACGACGACGAGTTCGATCGCGTCGAACGACAGGTGTGGCTGGGCGTGGGCCTGGTCGTCGTCTGCCGCTGAGCGGTCCGGAGTCGCCGAGCTACCGGCGCGGCTCGAAGACCTCGAGCTGCGCGCGGGCACGGAGCGTGTCGGCGTCCACGGTGTACAGGGCGTCGAGATAGGCGACGGCGAACGTGCCGGGTCCCGCGGCCGCCGCCTCGGCGATCTCCGCGGCGACAGCGACGTGCACGTGGGCCGCGGCGAGCCCGATCAACGGCGTCGGCGTGACGGCGAGGTATGCGGCGACGAGACCGCCGAGCGCGCAGCCCGTGGCCGTCACCCGCTGCAGCATCGCGCTGCCCCCGCCGACCCGCACCCCGATCACTGCCCCGTCGGCGTCCCGGCCGACGAGGTGATCGACTGCGCCCGAAGCCGATACGGATTCGGCGCGATCGAGCAGGTTCAGCGCCGCCGGGACAGCCGTCGCCGCATCGGCGGAACTGTCGACGCCGCGGGTCTCCCCCCGCAGGCCTGCCAGGGCGATGATCTCGGAGGCGTTGCCGCGGATCGCCGTCGGCCGGTGCGCCGACAGTTCGGCGGCGAGATCGCTGCGCCACGGCAGACCCCCCACTCCGACCGGGTCGAGGACCCACGGGGTGCCGGCCTCGTGGGCGCTGCGGGCCGCGAGACGGAACGCCTGCGCGGTGGCATCGTCGGGTGTGCCGACATTGACCAGGACGCCGTCCGCCGCCCGCGCGAATCCGCCGGCCTCGTGCACGTTGTCGATGTGCGCATTGCTCGCGCCTGCCGCCAGCAGCACGTTGGTGACGAAGTTCGCCGAGACCACGTTCGTCAGGGACTGCACGACCGGTGTCCGCGCCCGCAGTTCCCCGAGCGCCTCGGCCACGGCGTCGACCGTCGGGACACTGCGCGAAATCGTCACGAATCTCCTTTTCTCACATACGAATCGGGTCGGTGCGGCAGCTGGGTCCGGATCTCACGTCCCGAACACGCGTTCCACGACAGCCCGCGCACGCCGGGTGACCCGCAGATAGTGGTCGAGGAACTCGGAGGCGTCACCCCCCGGCCAGCCGGCGACCTGCGCCACCGCCGAGAGCAGCTTCCCCGGACCGGGCAGCTGATCGGTCCGTTTGCCGCGCACCAGCACGAGCGCGTTGCGGGCGCGAGTGGCGGTGAGCCACGCGTCGCGCAGCAGTGCGACGTCCGCGGTGCTGAGCAGTTCGGCGGCACCGATCGCGTCGAGCGTCTCGAGCGTCGACGTGTTGTGCAGCGACTCGATGTTGTGAGCGTGCTGCAACTGCAGCAGCTGCACGGTCCACTCGATGTCGGCCAGACCGCCGCGGCCCAGCTTGGTGTGTGTGGCGGGATCGGCGCCGCGCGGCAACCGTTCCGAGTCGACGCGGGCCTTCATCCGGCGGATCTCGCGCACCGCCTCGTCCGACACACCGCCGGCCGGGTAGCGGGTGGCGTCGATCATGTGCAGGAAGCGCAGCCCGAGGTCGGCGTCCCCGGCCACCGCGTCGGCCCGCAGCAGTGCCTGCACCTCCCACGTCTGCGCCCACTGCGCGTAGTACGCCTGGTAAGACGCGAGGGTGCGCACCATCGGGCCGCTGCGCCCCTCGGGGCGCAGCCCGGTGTCGACCTCGAGCGGCGGATCCGTGCTCGGCGCACCGAGCAGGGCGCGCACCCGCTCGGCGACCTGGTTGGCCCACTTCACCGCGGCGGTCTCGTCCGCGCCGGCAGTCGGTTCGCACACGAACAGCACGTCGGCGTCGGATCCGTAGCCCAGCTCGCCACCGCCGAGGCGGCCCATGCCGATCACCGCGAGTCGTGCCGGAGCCGGCCCGTCCTCCAGCTCGGACGCCTTGATCACGGCCGTCAGGGCAGCCTCGAGCACGGCCGCCCACACGGCGGACAGCGCGCGGCACACCTGCGGTACATCCAGCATGCCGAGGATGTCGGCGCTGGCGATACGGGCGAGTTCGGCCCGGCGCAGCGACCGGGCCGCGTTGATGGCCTTGTCGGGAGTGCCGTAGCGGGCCGAGGAGGTGACGATGGCCTTGGCGACCTCCTCGGGCTGCGGTTCGAGGAGCCGGGGACCGCTGGCGCCGTCGGCATAGAGCCGGACGACGTCCGGGGCCCGGACCAGCAGATTGGACACGTAGGCGGAGGAGCCGAGCACCGTCATGAGCCGGTCCGCGACGGACGGCTCGTCGCGCAGCGTCCGCAGGAACCACACCCGATCGACGAGCGCCTCCGACAGGCGGCGGTAGGCGAGCAGGCCGGCGTCGGGGTCGCTCGTCTCCCCCAGTGCCTCGAGCAGCTGGGGCAGCAGCAGCGCCTGGATGCGGGCCTTGCGCGAGGCACCGCCGGACAGCGCCGTCAGGTGGCCGAGCGCGTTCTCGGGTGCGCCGTAGCCCAGCGCGGCGAGCTGGCGGATCGCGGCGTCGGGCGACAGCCGCAGCGCCTCCTTGTCCACCCGGGCGACCGACTCGAGCAGCGGGCGGTAGAACAGCTTCGCGTGCAGTTTGCGTACCCGCGCCGCGTTGCGCTTGATCTCCGCCTCGAGCACGCCGAGCGCGTCGTGCCGGCCGTCCGGGCGCATGTGCGCGGCGCGGGCGAGCCAGCGCATCGCCTCCCGGTCCTCCGGGGGCGGCAGCGTGTGCGTGCGTTTGAGCCGTTGCAGCTGCAGCCGGTGCTCGAGCAACCGCAGGAACTCGTAGGAGGCCCGCAGGTTCGCGGCGTCGTCGCGCCCGACGTATCCCCCGCCGGCGAGGGCGGACAGCGCCTGCACCGTGTTCGGCACGCGCAGTGACTCGTCGGCGCGGCCGTGCACGAGCTGCAGCAGCTGGACCGCGAACTCGACGTCGCGCAAGCTGCCGCGGCCGAGCTTGAGTTCGCGCTCGCGCAGTTCGGCGGGCACGAGCTCCTCGACGCGCCGGCGCATCGCCTGCACCTCGGGCACGAAGGCATCCCGCTCGGACGCCGTCCACACCATCGGACTGAGCGCCTCGACGTAGCGGCGGCCGAGGTCGAGGTCGCCGGTCATCGGCCGGGCCTTGAGCAGCGCCTGGAACTCCCAGGTCTTCGCCCAGCGCTGGTAGTACGCGACGTGCGAGTCCAGGGTGCGGACCAGTTCGCCGCGCTTGCCCTCGGGACGCAGCGCGGCGTCGACGTCGAAGAACGCCGAGGTGCCGATCCTCATCATCTCCCCGGCGATGCGGCTGGCGCGGGCATCGGACGGTTCGGCGACAAACACGACGTCGACGTCGCTGACGTAGTTCAGCTCGCGGGCCCCGCACTTGCCCATTGCGATCACGGCCAGGTCGACGGTGCAGGGTCCGTCGGTGACGACATTGGCGACGGCCACCGCCAGGGCCGCCGTCAGCGCCGCATCGGCGAGGTCCGCGAGCCGCTGGCCCACCTCGAGGTACGGCAGGACCGGCTCGTTCTCCACCACGGCGGCGAGGTCGGCGGCCGCGAGCAGCGCCAACTGATCGCGGTAGCCGGTGCGCAGGGCCGCCACCGCGTCCGGACCGGTGATCTTCGCCCGGTAGATCAGACGATTCTCGCCCGTCCCGGCCTCGGGCTCGGCGTCGACGCAGCCGAGCATCCGCTCGGTGAGGGTTCGCCGGTCGGGCAGGTGCAGCGTCCCGGCGAGACCACGCCACCGGTCCGGGTGCGCGACGATGTGGTCACCGAGGGCGGACGAGCCACCGAACAGACCGAACAGCCGTCCGCGCAGTCCCTTGTCGGTGCGCAGTGCGGCGTCGAGTTCCGCCCACCCCTCCCCGAGCGCGTCGTGCAGGCGGGCCAGGGTCCGCAGCGCGAGGTCCGCGTCGGGTGCGCGCGAGAGCGCCCACAGCAGTTCGGTGCTGTCGGTGCCGGTCCAGCCGAGCTGCCGGAGCTCGTCCGGCGCGGACGGGGCGAGCAGGCCGAGCCGCCCGGCGCTCGGTATCGCCGAGCGCGCCGCCGGGGGTCTCACCATGATGGCTTCGTTCCGGCGCGGGACATTGCCGCCCGAGTGGGCACGGACCTCACCTCTTCGTCGTCGTCAACCGTCCGGTCCGCGGCGACTCCCCGTGCGGCCGCGGCCGGCAAGGGGTTACAAGCCCAGGTACTGGTCCAGTTCGTACGGGGTGACCTGGCTGCGGTAGTTCTCCCACTCCGTCCACTTGTTGCGGAGGAAGAAGTTGAACACGTGCTCGCCGAGCGCCTCGGCCACCAGTTCCGACTTCTCCATCTCCCGCAGGGCGATGTCGAGGTCGGTGGGCAGCTCGCGGTATCCCATCGCACGCCGTTCCGCGGAGGTCAGCGCCCACACGTCGTCCTCGGCCTCGGGTCCGAGCTCGTAGCCCTTCTCGATGCCGCGCAGGCCGGCGGCGAGCAGCACCGCGAACGTCAGGTACGGGTTGCAGGCCGAGTCGGGTGTGCGGATCTCCACCCGGCGCGACGACGCCTTGCTCGGCGTGTACATCGGCACCCGCACCAGGGCGGAACGGTTGGACGGGCCCCAGCACGCCGCGGTGGGCGCCTCGCCGCCGTGCACGATGCGCTTGTAGGAGTTGACCCACTGGTTGGTCACGGCGCTGATCTCGTTGGCGTGTTCGAGCACCCCGGCGATGAACGCCTTGCCGGTCGCCGAGAGCTGCAGCGGATCGTCGGGATCGTGGAAGGCGTTGTTCTCACCCTCGAACAGGCTCATGTGGGTGTGCATCGCCGAGCCCGCGTGCTCGCGGAACGGCTTGGGCATGAACGTCGCGCGCACGCCCTCCGACATCGCGATCTCCTTGACCACGTAGCGGAAGGTCATCACGTTGTCGGCCATGGACAGCGCGTCGGCGTACCGCAGGTCGATCTCCTGCTGGCCGGGCGCGGTCTCGTGGTGGCTGAACTCGACGGAGATGCCCATCGACTCGAGCGCGTCGATGGCGTGGCGGCGGAAGTTCGGGGCCGAGCGGTGCACCGACTGGTCGAAATAGCCGCCGTCGTCGGCGGGCACCGGCAGCGCCCCCTGTTCACCGTTCTCGATGAGGAAGAACTCGATCTCAGGGTGCACGTAGCAGCTGAAGCCCAGGTCGGACGCCTTGTTGAGCTGGCGGCGCAGCACGTGTCGCGGGTCGGCCCAGCTGGGGGTGCCGTCAGGCATGGTGATGTCGCAGAACATGCGGGCCGAGTACTGCTGGCCCTTGCCGTCGGCCCACGGCAGCACCTGGAAGGTCGAGGCGTCCGGGCGGGCGACCATGTCGGCCTCGGAGATGCGGGAGAAGCCCTCGATGGCCGAGCCGTCGAACCCGATACCCTCCTCGAAGGCTCCTTCGAGTTCGGCCGGGGCGATCGCCACCGACTTGAGGGTTCCGACGACGTCGGTGAACCACAAGCGCACGAACCGAATGTCGCGCTCTTCGAGGGTGCGGAGCACGAACTCCTTCTGGCGATCCATACGGCCGAGACTAGGCACAGTGCGTTAAATCCGTGTTACATCCGCGGGTTGTGGCTCCGGCGTGTCGCTCACATCGGCGGGTGGTCAGCACCGCAGGTCCGCGGCGGGCGCCTGCCCGGTCACGAAGTAGCTGGTCACCGGGTCGTCGACGCAGCTCTCGCCGTCCAGGACGACGGTGTGCTGGGTACCCGTGAAGGTGACGAGTGCGCCGCCGAGTTGCCGCGCGAGGTCCACCCCCGCCTGGTACGGCGTCGCGGGGTCGCCGGTGGTGGAGACGACGAGCACGGTCGGCAGGCCCGGCACGTCGGGGGTGTGCGGCGCACCGGTCGGCGGCACCGGCCAGAAGGCACACAGGTCCCGCGGCGCGGCGCCGCTCGCCCGGCCGTCGTCGAGGAACGGCGCCGCCTGCCGGTACAGCCGGTCGGCCTCGGCGGCGACAGCCGGGTCGGTCACCGGCGGATCGTCCACGCACCGGATCGCATTGAACGCGTCGGTGGCGTTGGTGTAGGTGCCGTCGTCGCCGCGTCCCTCGTACAGGTCCGCGAGCAGCAACAGCGTGTCGCCCCGGCCGTCGGTCAGCGCCACGAGGCCCGCCCGCAGCGAACCCCACAACCGCGGCGTGTACAGACCCTGCTGCACCCCGGTGATCGCGTCCCGGTGGCTCAGCCCCCGCGGATCCGTCGTCTCCGCGGGCGCCGCGATCAGCGGATCCACGAGAGCGCGGAACTTCTCCACCGCCGCAGCCGGGTCGGTGCCGAGCGCACAGTCGTCGTAGCGGGCGCAGTCCGCCGCGAAGGCGTCGAACGCGGTCTGGAAGCCGGCCGCCTGCAGCAGGACCTCGTCGAGGGGATCCTGCTCGGGATCGAGCGCACCGTCGAGCACCATCGTCCGCACCCGATCGGGGAAGGTCTCCGCATAGAGCGTGCCGATCCGGGTGCCGTACGAGAAGCCGAGGTAGTTCAGTTTCTCGTCGCCGAGGACGGAGCGGATGACGTCCATGTCGCGCACCACTTCGCGGGTGCCCACGTGGGCGAGCAGGTCGGTCCCGGTGCGCTGCGCGCAGATGTCGGCGTAGTCGCGGTGCCGCTGCTCCGTCCGCGCGATGCCCTCGGCACTCATGTCGCCGTCGTCGAACGCGCGGTCGGCGTCCGCCTCGGCGTCGGTGCGGCAGCGCACCGCGGGTTCGGAGGCGCCGATGCCGCGGGGATCGAAGCCGATCACGTCGAAACGGTCGGTCAGCTCGGTGCCGTCGGCGACGGTGGCGAGCCCGAGCCCGGACGCGCCCGGTCCGCCGGGGTTGACGAGCAGCGAGCCGATTCGCTGCCCCGAGGCCGGCGAACGGGAGATCGCCACGGTGATCGTCTGCCCGCCCGGGTCGTCGTAGTCCAACGGCACCGTGATCCGCGCACACTGCACGCCGCGCGGCAGCGGGCCGGCGTCGGTGTCGTAGTCCCGGCAGGACTCCCACTGCACCGGCTGTCCGTAGAACTGCTCGAGGCCGGCCGGGGCGCCGAGCGGTGCCGTCCGCGGCGGCGCGGTCTCGGTCGTGGTGCTGCACCCTGCGGCGAGCAGCACCACGGCGGTCACCGCGACGGCGCGCGACGCGGCACGGAGTGGAAGGGACGACACCCAGCGATGGTGCCACGGGAAGTCCCGTGGCCGGTGCGGCGGTTCGGGACCGGCCGAGCGGCGGGTGTGACCAATCGCACCGCCGGTGCCGCTACTGCCCGGATGACGCCGGTGGCAGACTGAGACCGTCATCACCCAACCCGGGGACCCGCACGGGCCTCGAGGCAGAAAGGGACCTCTGATGTCCGAATCCACCGCTGCCCTCTACGGCGGCTCGACTCCGTCCGACGCTCCTCGCCGCAAGACGCGGGTCCATCATCTGCAGGCCATGAAGGCCGAGGGCCGGCGCTGGGCCGAGCTGACGGCGTACGACTACTCGAGCGCCCGCATCTTCGAGGAGGCCGGCATCCCGGTGCTGCTCGTGGGTGACTCCGCCGCGAACGTCGTCTACGGCTACGACACCACCGTGCCGGTCACGGTCGACGAGATGCTCCCCCTCGTACGCGGCGTGGTGCGCGGCGCCCCGCACGCACTGGTGATCGCCGACCTGCCGTTCGGCACCTACGAGGCGTCGCCGGAGCAGGCCCTCGCCACCGCCATCCGCTTCATGAAAGAGGGCGGCGCCCACGCCGTCAAGCTCGAGGGCGGCGAGCGGGTCGCCGCGCAGATCGCCGCGATCACCGCCGCCGGAATCCCCGTCCAGGCGCACGTCGGGTTCACCCCGCAGTCGGTCAACAGCCTCGGCGGGTTCCGGGTGCAGGGCCGCGGCGACGGCGCCGAACAGCTCGTCGCCGACGCCATCGCCGTGCAGGAGGCCGGCGCCTTCTCCGTGGTCATGGAGATGGTGCCCGCCGACATCGCCGGTCAGGTCACCCGCAAGCTGACCATCCCCACGGTCGGGATCGGTGCCGGAAACGAGTGCGACGCCCAGGTTCTCGTGTGGCAGGACATGGCCGGATACACCAGCGGCAGGACCGCGAAGTTCGTCAAGAAGTTCGGCAGCGTGGGCGACGAGCTGCGCCGCGCGGCCGCCGAATATGCTGCAGAGGTGGCGGCCGGGACGTTCCCCGGTCCCGAGCATTCCTTCTGATCCGGCAGGACGAGGACACCTGCGGCCGGTCCGGCCGCAGGTTCCCTCACCCGTAGGCCCGGGCCTTACCGACCCACGAGGTGCATCGCAGATGATTCGTCCCCGTCGCACACTGTTCGCCGTTGCCGTCGCCGGTGCGACGATCGCCGCCCTGGCCGGGTGCGCGTCCGGCGGTCAGCCCGCCCCCACCGGGACGGGTTCGGCGTCGTCGCAGCCGACGACCGGCGCGGCGGCGGAGCCGAGCACGCTTCCGAGCGGGGTCACCGAAACCCAGGCTGCCGAGCTGTGCTCGCAGATGGAGGCCCAGCTGCAGAGCTGGCGCACCTACACCCCGTCCATGAGCAAGCCCGGTCTGAACCTGCTGGTCGGCGAATGGGCCGCCCGCAACGGCATCGACATGCTGGCGCTCGCCCGGGACCGTGACCGGGTCGACGCGATCGCCTCCGCCCAGTGCCCCGAGGTGCGCAGCGAGGCACTCGAGGCGCTGCAGATCCCGACCCTTGCCTCCGCGCTGGTCGGCTTCTGATGCCGTTGCGGCAGCCGTACCCGCCGATCGAACCGCACGAGCAGGGCATGCTCGATGTCGGTGACGGCCAGCGCATCTACTGGGAGGTCAGCGGTAATCCGACCGGCAAACCGGTGGTGTTCCTGCACGGCGGCCCCGGCGGCGGGACCGTTCCCGCACACCGGCAGTTCTTCGATCCGGAGGCATACCGGATCGTGCTGTTCGATCAGCGCGGCTGCGGCCGGTCGGTCCCGCACGTCGCCGACGGCGCCGATCTGTCCGCCAACACCACCGAGTACCTGCTCGCCGACATCGAAACCCTGCGACGGCGGCTGGGGATCGGCCGCTGGCAGGTGTTCGGTGGCTCGTGGGGGTCGACACTGGCGCTGGCCTATGCACAACGACACCCGCACCGGATCACCGAGCTGGTGTTGCGCGGCATCTTCCTGCTCCGCCGCAGCGAGATCGACTGGTACTACAACGGTGGTGCCGGACAACTGTTCCCCGAGCTGTGGGAGCGCTTCCTGGAACCGCTGACCGGCGCGCCGGAGGACGAGCATCCGGTCGACACGTACCACCGGCTGCTGCATTCGCCCGACCCCGACGTCGCGTTGCGGGCCGCCGTGGCGTGGTCGACGTGGGAGGGTGCGACCAGCGCCCTGCTGCCCGCGCCGGAACGAGTGGCGGAGACGTCGGACCCGCGTTTCGCGTTGGCGTTCGCCCGCATCGAGAACCACTACTTCCGCAACCGCGGCTTCCTCGAGGAAGGGCAGCTACTGCGCGACGCCGGCCGGCTGCGCACCGTTCCGGGCGTGATCGTGCAGGGCCGTTACGACGTGGTCTGCCCGGCGACGAGCGCGTGGGAGCTGCACAAGGCATGGCCCGGATCGGACTTCGTCGTCGTCGACGACGCCGGGCACGCGGCGAACGAACCCGGCATCACCCATCACCTGCTCGAGGCGACCGACCGCTTCCGCTGAACCTCATTCGAGGCGGCCGAACCCGACCACCGCCGAGTCGGACGTGACGTCGACGGTGTGCACGCGGATGCGGCCGAGTTCGTTTCCACCGACGGTCGTCGCGGTGTCGCCGTCGACCGCGACGACGATGTTGGTGTGCTGGCCGACCCACAGCTCGTTCTCGTACAACACCACATCCCCCACCACCGGCCGGTAGCCGCCGGCGGCCGGTTCGAACCGGCCGGCCGACTCGTAGTACTCCTGCAGGGTGTACACGCCGGGGATCCGCCAGTGCCCGGAATGCGGATTGGCCAGCGGACGCCCCGCTTCCCGCATGATCCAGCTGACGAAGTTCGCGCACCACGGCTCCTCGGCGCCCTCGGAATAGAAGGTCCCGGGCCGCTGCGTGCGGTGTTCGTCCGCGAGCAACTCCACGATCCGCGTCTGCGGCTGCGTCAGCGCCGAGGTGTCCACGTCCGGGAAATCGGCGGTGTCCCAGGGCAGGTATCTGCTCGGTACCGCGCCGAGCATCAGCACCGCGGCGAGGACCACGAGCACCAGCCCGGCGGCGACGCCGGCGAACAGGCCCCGCGGCCGCCGCTCCCGGCCGGCAGCGCCGTCACGCCGGGTACGCAAACCGCACCGTCCGGGTCTGCGGGTCGGCGTGCGTCAGCCGGATCCGGATTCGGCTGCCCTCCTTCGGCTCCCCGGTACACGGGGCGATCACGGTGGCGTCGGGCACGAACACCTCGGCGTCCCGGCGGCCGTTGGTCGCGCGCAGGACCGTCGCATCGAACGACTCCCCCACGTGCGGGGCGAGGACCGTCGCCTCGGTGAGTGCGATGCACGCGCGGGTCACCTTCCCGGCGAGCGCGTCGGAACCGGCCATGGTCTCGCGAAGTTCCGGCAGCGCCGCCCGCACCGGTGCCGGCACGTCGGTGCCGGCACAGACCGCCAGGCACACCTCCGTCACGAACCGGTCGGCCAGCCGCCGCAGCGGCGCCGTGACGTGTGCGTAGGGCGCCCCGATCGCCCCGTGACCCGGCTGCTCCGGCAGCTCGCCGTCGAACGCGACGTACGACGCGCCGCGCAGCAGCGCCGGGGCCTCGCTCATCAGCACCAGCGTGGCGGGCACGTTCACATCGAGGCCGGCCAGGAAGCTGCCCACCGGCAGGCCTTCCGGCCAGGGCACCCCCAGGGCAACGGCGGTGCGCCGCAGTTGCGCCACAGCCTCGCGGGCGGCCGCCGGCAGGGTTCGCAGCAACCCGATCCGTGCGTCGAGCATCATCTGCGCCGCGCACATTCCGGTCAGCAGCGACACATGGGAGTTCCAGTCGTCGACCTCCGTGCGCGGCTGGGTGGTCAACCGCCAGCCGTTCCCGTCGGCGATCACGTCCTGTTCGGGCAGTCGTAGTTCGATCGCGCCACGGGCCCGGGCCGCGGCTTCGCGGAGCCGGCCGAACTCCGGCAGCGCCGCGATCGACGGATGCACGACCCCGGCGTCGACACCGGCCTGCACTTCGGCGTAGTCGAACCGTGCGACGGATCGGACCAGTGCGCGCCGCACGGTCACGTCCACCGGCTCGGCGGTCTCGTCGAGAACGAGGCGCCACAGCGCGGCCGGGCGCACGCGGCCGGGCAGCAGACTGGCCGCGTTCTCGGACAACGACCGCGGATGCAGCGGGACCGACCCGTCGGGCAGGTAGTAGGTCTGACCGCGGCGTCTGCTCTCGCGGTCGAGCGCGCCGCCGGGGGTGACGAAGGCGGCGACGTCGGCGATCGCATAGTGCAGCACGAAACCGTGGACGGTCCGTTCGAGGTGCAGGGCCTGGTCGAGGTCCATCGATCCCGGCGGGTCGATGGTCACCAGGGGCAGATCAGTGCGGTCCACCCGCGCGGCGGACCAGCGGTCGGCCGCGGCCTCGGACTCGGCGATGGCGGGCAGGGGGTAATCGTCGTCGAGCGCGAATTCGGTTCGGACGGCACCGAAGTCGATCGCGGGGGCGACGACGATGCGGGTGTGCGTCACCGTGCCGAGGAACCGCTCAGCGGTTCCATTCCTCGTCGGCCTCGTCCGCAGCCTTGTTGCGCTCGGCCGCGATCTCGAGTGC
The DNA here is from genome assembly GCF_057367935.1 of Rhodococcus sp. NS-SX18. Taxonomy (NCBI): domain Bacteria; kingdom Bacillati; phylum Actinomycetota; class Actinomycetes; order Mycobacteriales; family Nocardiaceae; genus Rhodococcus; species Rhodococcus sp. NS-SX18. The sequence continues at coordinate 3,201,461 of NZ_CM170633.1, forward strand.
CCGTTCGGCGGTGGCGCGGTCCGGGTACGGCCCCATGCGGTTCAGCGCACTGGGGTCCTTCCCCTGGCTGACCTTTCCGGTGTGTACGTCGTAGTACCAGCCCTCGTCGCTCATGACTCCCAGTCTGCCCCACGCGGCGCCGAGATTCGGGGTAACCCGCGCGCGGCGGCGCGGCTGGTACCGTCGGCCCCTGGTCCCCGCTCGACGACGCGAAAGGAATCGCATGTCGTACCTGCTCTACGACTTCCTGCTCCCCTACCTGGGGCACGAGGCCGCCTCCTACTGGGCGCACCTGCTGGTCGTCGCCCCGATCTGAGCCGGGTGGGCGGACGAGCCGGCCTGTAAGCCGGATCCTGTACCCCGCCGAGGCGGGGTGGCGACCATCCATCTGGGCACACCGTCGCCGGGTACCTCGAGCGGTTCACCCGCAGGCTCGGGCGAGCAGCCCTCGGACACCTGCGCAGCCGCACCGACCGGGTCGGTGCGGCCTTCAACCTTGCTCCGGGCGGGGTTTACCGAGCCACCCCGGTCACCCGGGGTGCTGGTGCGCTCTTACCGCACCGTTTCACCCTTACCCACCCCGAGGGGTGGGCGGTCTGTTTTCTGTGGCACTGTCCCGCGAGTCACCTCGGGTTGCCGTTAGCAACCGCCCTGCTCTGTGGAGTCCGGACTTTCCTCGATCCAGGGCCTGGCACCGCCACGGTGCCGGTTCCCTGTGCCGCGGTCGCCCGGCCAACTCGTCCGCGTCGATCAGCGTACTGCCTCACGTGTCGCAAATGCGAACTACGGTACCGCCATGGCGAGATATGTGGCTCTGCTGCGCGGCATCAACGTCGGCGGCATCACCATCGCGATGGCGGATCTGAAGGACGTGTTCACCGGACTCGGTTTCGGGAACGTCCGCACCGTGCTCGCGTCGGGCAATGTGGTGTTCGACGCCGGCACGGCCGACACCGCCGAATCGAAGGCGCGGATCGAGGCGGCGCTGCGCGCCCGCTTCGGTTACGAGGCGTTCGTGTTCGTCCACGATCAGGCTGCCGTCGCGGCTGTCGTCGACGCCTACCCGTTCCAGGAGCGCGACGGCCGGCACGCATACGCGGTCTTCGTCGCCGAACCCGCGGTTCTGGACGAGCTCGCGGCGACGACAGCGGACCTCGATCCGGCTGTCGAGCGCGTCGCCCGGGGCGACGGCGTCCTGTACTGGGACGTCGAGCGCGGGCAGACGGTCCGGGGCGCCTTCGGCCGGAACCTCGGCAAGCCCCGCTACAAGGCGGTGACCACGACGCGGAACCTGCGTACGCTCCGAAAGCTCCAGGTGTGAACGGCGGAACGACGCGTGCGGGCGCCGGGCTCGGGCGTCCGCACGCGCAGGGATCGGTCCGTCGCCTAAAGGTGCGAGGTGTCGTTGACCAGGCGCACGGCCGCGCCACCGTCGGGATAGAACTCGGCGATGCTCAGCGACGCGAGGTCCAGGTGCAGGCGGTACAGAAGCGACGGCCCGGCGTCGAGCGCCATCTGCAGCAGCGTCTTGATCGGCGTGACGTGGGAGACCACGAGCAGGTTCGCCCCGCCGTACTCCGCGACCAGATCGTCCCGGACGGCAGTGAGACGGCCGCGGACCTCGTCGAAGCTCTCCCCGCCCGGCGGACGCACCGACGTGTCCCCCAGCCAGCGACGGTGCACCTCGGGGTCACGCTGCGCCGCCTCGCCGAAGGTCAGTCCCTCCCACTTGCCGAAGTCGGTCTCGAGGAGCCCGTCGTGCACGGTCACGGGCAGACCGAGTACCGCCGCGGCGGCATCGGCGGTCTCCCGCGCCCGCCCGAGCGGCGACGAGACCACCGCGGCGATGTTGCCCCGCTCACCGATACGGCGGGCAGCCGCGTGCGCCTGCGCGCGGCCGAGTTCGGTCAGCGGCGGGTTGCCACGCCCGGAGTAGCGACGCTCCACCGACAACGGGGTCTGTCCGTGCCGCAGCAGCAGCATCCGGGTGGGCGTGCCGACGGCGCCGGTCCAGCCCGGCGCCTTCGCCGACGCGGAAGACGGCGGTTCGGAACCCGCCGCGGCCGAGGCAGCACCGTCCATCGCCTCGTTGGCGAGCCGGTCGGCGTAGGCATTCTCCGCGCGCGGCACCCAGGTGAACTCGATCCGCGAGAATCTCCCGGCCAGTTCGCGGGCGCGCGCGGCGAGCGGAATCATGTCCGGGTGCTTGATCTTCCATCGGCGTGACATCTGCTCGACGACCAGCTTGGAATCCATCCGGACGTCGACCTCGTCGGCCCCGAGTTCGGCGGCGGCGGTCAATCCGGCGATCAGGCCCTGGTATTCGGCCACGTTGTTGGTGGCGCGGCCGATGCTCGCGCTGCGCTCGGCCAGCACCGTCTCGTGGTCGGCATCGAAGACCACCGCACCGTAGCCGGCCGGACCCGGGTTGCCGCGCGAGCCGCCGTCGGCCTCGACAACGACCCGGCTCAAATCCCGGACTCCTTGGTGCGCACCAGGATCGCGTTGCACTCGGGGCAGCGCACGAGCGCCTCGGGCGGGGCTGCGGCGATGCGAGAGATCTCGCCGCGGTCGAGTTCGAGACGGCACGCGCCGCACCGTCGCGCCTGCAGCAGGGCTGCGCCGATGCCGGTCTTCGACCGCTGCGCCTCGTACTGGTCGACGAGCTCGGCGGGAAAGGCCTCCACGAGCGCCGCGCGGTCGCTCAGGCACCGGTGCTCGGCGACCTCGATGTCGGCGAGCGCTTCGTCGCGCAGACGGACGGCGTCCGCGAGTTCCGCATCGACGCTCGACAGCCGCGCGCCGGCGTGGTCGTGATCGGCCTTGGACGCCTCCCGGCGTTCCATGACCTCGAGCAGTTCGTCCTCGAGCAGCGCCTGCCGCCGTTCGAGGCTGGTGAGTTCGTGCTGGAGTTCGGACAGCTGCTTGGCGGCCACGCTGCCGCCGGCGAGGAGCTTGCGGTCGCGCTCTTCCCGTTGGCGGACCGCCTCGACCTCCCCTTCGAGCTTGCGGATGTCGCGGTCGAGGTCGTCGAGGATGATCTCGACGGCGACGGCGGCGTCCCGCCGCGCGGTGCGTTCCGCCTCGAGCCGTTCGACCTCCTGCTGTTCGGGCAGGGTGCGGCGCCGGTGCGCCAGGCGGGTCACCTCGGTGTCCACAGCGGCGAGGGCCAGGAGCTTGGACTGCACGGCGGGTTCGACGTTCACTCGGCGGGTTCCTGCTTTCGGCGGCGAGATCGTGGGGGGTGGTAGCTGCCTACCGTACCGCGCGGGCGGTCACGAGGAACCCGGACCTACCGGGCGGCGGTGGTCCAGGGATCGGTGCGCAGCTCGCTGACACGGGCCGCCCACCCGTCGCGGTCGGCGAAGGCGGCGTCGAGCACACCTTTCGCCTGCGCACACCACGGGTACTCGCTGGCCCAGTGCGCGACGTCGACGAGCGCGGGCCCGCCGGTACGCAGGTGCTCGTCGGCCGGATGGTGCCGCAGATCCGCAGTGACGTACGCATCGACGCCGAGCCGGGTGACGGTGCCGAGGAAGGAGTCGCCGGAGCCGCCGCACACCGCGACGGTGCGGACGATCCGGTCGGGATCGCCGGCACCGCGCACCCCCCACTCGGTGGCCGGCAGTGCCGCGGCGACGCGTTCGGTGAGCTCGCGCAGCGTCTGCGGCACCGGCAGGTCGCCGACGCGGCCCAGGCCCCGCGAGCCGGGCAGCTCGGCCAGTTCGAGCACGTCGAACGCGGGTTCCTCGTAGGGGTGCGCCGCGCGCAGAGCGGCAAGCACCCGGCCGCGCACCGCGCGCGGGGCGACGACCTCGATGCGGTCCTCGGCTACGCGTTCGAGGTCGCCGACGGTGCCGATTGCCGGATCCGCTCCGGCCTCGGGACGGAACTGTCCGGTCCCGGAGGTCGTCCAGCAGCACTCGCGGTAGTTGCCGAGCCGGCCCGCACCGGCGTCGAACAGGGCGGCGCGCACCTGTTCGGCCGAGTCGGCGGGCACGAGGACCACCCACTTGTCGACGGCCGGTTCGGGCTTGGGCTCTATCGGCCTGAGTCCGGTCAGGCCGAGCGCCTGCGCCAGCGCGTCGGACACGCCCGGATCGGCGCGGTCGGCGTTGGTGTGGGCGGTGAACAGCGCGCAGCCACCCCGGATGAGCCGGTGGATCAGGGCGCCTTTCGGGGTGTGCGCGCCGACGGTGTCGACACCGCGCAGCAGCAGCGGGTGATGCACGAGGAGCAGTTGTGCGCCCCAGTCGAGGGCCTCGTCGACCACGGCGGCGGTGGCGTCGACCGCGAGCAGCACCCGGTTCACGGGTTCGTCGGGATCGCCGGCGACCAGTCCGACAGAGTCCCACGACTCTGCCAGCGACGGCGGGTAGGCCGTCTCCAGCACGTCGATCACCTCGCGCAGCGTCACCGCCGTCACCGCTCCTCCTCCGTCGTCCCGGCAACTGTCCCCGACCCTACGCGGCGGGCTTCGCCGGCAGCCGGGAGAATGAGGGCGTGACGACTCTCGCCGATCTGCCTCCGCTGCTGTTGCCGGCACCCGTGGTGCTGTTCGACCTCGACGGCACCCTCACGGACTCGGCGGCGGGCGTGATCGACGGGTTCCGGCATGCACTCGCCACGGTGGGCGTTCCGGAACCGGCGCACGACGAGCCGCAACGCATCCTCGGTCCACCGATGATCGACACCCTGCGCGGACTCGGCCTCGACGAGCAGCGGGTGCAACAGGCCCTCACCGCGTACATCGAGCGCTACGACGAGCGTGGCTGGGCGGAGAACTCCGTCTTCGACGGGGTGGCGACGATGCTCGAGCGAGTGCGCGACGCCGGCAGCCGGCTCGCCGTCGCGACGTCGAAGAACCAGAACTTCGCGGTCCGCATCCTCGAGCATTTCGAGCTGGCCGGCCACTTCGACTTCATCGGCGGCGCGAGCGACGACGGGACCCGGCGGGCGAAGGCGGACGTGATCGCGCACAGTCTCGTCTCGCTCGGGGTGGACCCGGTCGCCGCCGCGGACGGCGGCACCGGAGGTGTGGTCATGGTCGGTGACCGCGAGCACGACGTGACGGGCGCGGCGCGATGGGGCATCCCGACGGTGTTCGTCGAGTGGGGGTACGGCGCGGCCGACGAGGCGGCCGACGCGCACCGGTCCACGTCCAGCGTCGGCGAACTGACGAGGGTGCTGACCGGTGGCCGCTGAGCGCCTGCACGTGACGTTCGTGTGCACCGGCAACATCTGCCGCTCGCCGATGGCGGAGAAGATCTTCGCCGAGCATCTCCGCCGGGCCGGTCTCGCCGGCCGGGTGCGGGTCACCAGCGCCGGCACCGGCGACTGGCATGCCGGCGAGGACGCGGATCCCCGCACCACGGATCTGTTGCGGCGGCACGGCTACCCGATCGGGCACTGTGCCCGGCGCGTGACGGACGAGCAGCTCGCCGCCGATCTGGTGGTCGCCCTGGACGCCGGTCACGACCGGATGCTCGCGCAGCTCGGGGTGCCCGCCGAGCGCCGGGCGCTGCTGCGCAGCTTCGACCCGGACGCGGAAGGCGAGTCGGTTCCGGATCCGTACTACGGTGACCGGCACGAGTTCGAACTGGTCCGGCGGCAGATCGAGGCGGCGATCCCGGGTCTGCTCGACTGGGTGCGACGGCACTGAGGCCCGCGTCACCGGCTACCGTGGTTACGTGCGACGACTGACGTTCCTGCTCCGCCCGAGCTGGCTGGTGCTGGCCCTGGTGGTGGGCGGCTTCGCCTACGCGTGCTTCACCGTGCTCGCGCCGTGGCAGCTCGGCAAGAACACCACCACCGAGGAGCGCAACGACCGGATCACCGCCTCGCTGGCCACGGACCCCGTGCCGGTCGAGGAGCTGCTCTCCGGCCCCGCGCCGGCTCCGGAGGACGAGTGGCGGCGCGTCGTCGCGACCGGCTCCTACCTCCCGGACTCGGATCTGCTGGTGCGGTTGCGCAGCGTCGAGTCCTCCCCCGCTTACGAGGTGCTCACACCGTTTCGGCTCGCCGACGGCCGCACCGTCCTGGTGAACCGCGGATACGTGCGTCCGGAACGGGGTACGGAGATCCCCGCGTTCGCCCCGCCGCCCACCGGCACGGTGACCGTCGATGCGCGCCTGCGGATGTCCGAGGGAACCGCCGAGGGCAGGACCCCGTTCCGCGACGCCGGCCGCACCCAGGCCTACTCGATCGATCCCGCGCAGATCGCGGCGTTCACCGGGCTGGAGCTGACGGGCGGATACCTGCAGCTGTCCGAGAACCAGGCCGGGGGGCTGGGCACGATCCCGCTGCCGCAGCTCGACGCCGGCCCCTACCTGTCGTACGGGCTGCAGTGGGTGGCGTTCGGGATCATGGCGCCGCTGGGCCTGGGGTACTTCGTGTGGGCGGAGCTGCGCGAGCGCCGCAAGCGGAAGGAACCGGCGCCCGCGGCCGCACCCGAGGCCGAGCCGGCACCCGCTCCGGTGGAGCGCAGCACCGAAGACAAGCTCGCCGACCGTTACGGCCGGTCCCGTTGAGCCACCCAGGCGAGGAGCCCGCGATGCACGCGACGATCGACGACTACCTGGCCGACAAGGACGACGCTGCCGTCGACATGTTCTGCCGGCTCCGCACACTCGTGCTGGGCCTCGGCGGCGACGTCGAGGAGCAGGTCCGTCCCGCCGAGGTGCGGTGGGGACGCGGCCGGGTGTTCGCGGCGGCGTTCGTCTATTCGTCGCGGCTGGAGATCGCCGTCGACCTGCCGCGGCGGGTCCACCACCCCCAGCTGCGGGAGGCCTTCCCGACCACCGCGAAGGTGACCACCCACCGCTTGAGCATCGCCACCCCGGACCAGCTCGACGACGGCGTCGTCGCGCTGCTGGCGGAGGCGTACGAGACGGCCGGAGAACGTGCCCGGTAGCAGATTCCGCTCAGCGCCGGGTTCAGGACCGGCCCGGCCGGGGCATCCGTCGGTCATGACCGAGAACACCGGAAACCCACAGCAGTACGACGCTTCCCAGGACCCCGACGCCGACCCCGAGCAGTTGAGGTCGAGCGCCCCGACCCAGCCGGATCAGGCCGAGGGGGAGGACGACGACGCGGGACCGGGTGCCTGAACCTGCACGACGCTCCCTTGGAGCTTTGTCGAGCCTCGACGGACTGGAGCCCGATATCTCCCGACGGATTCCAGGTGACGATGCGCCCGGTAGGTTCGCCCGCGACTTCGGAATCCGCACACTCCGTGACGTGGGCGGATTCCGGGCCGGCGCGTGGATGCCGACCCGTGTCGAGAAACCTCGGACGCCGTCGACGCCCCGGCGGTCGAGTTCCTGATCATGCCGGTCGAGTCTGTACCGGATCGGGTGCCTGAACCCGGACGTCAGGCGTACAACTGCTCGATCCGGTCGGCGAAGTTGTCGACCACCAGTTTGCGGCGCAGCTTCATGCTCGGTGTCAGGTCTCCCGCCTCGATGGACAGCTCCCGATCGAGGACAGCGAACCTCTTGATCTGCTCCCAGCGGTTGAGCCGGTCGTTGAGCCGGTCGATGCAGTCGGCGATCAGCGCGTGTGTCCGCTCGTCCCGGGCGATGTCACCGAACTCCCGGCCGGCCATGCCGTTCTTGGCCGCCCAATCGGTGATCGCCTCGGCATCGAGACCGACGAGGGCGACACAATACGGACGGCTCTCGCCGTACACGACGATCTCGCCGGCGTACGGGCAGATGCCCTTGAAGGTGGCCGAGATCGCGGACGGCGCGACGTACTTGCCCTGGCTGGTCTTGAACAGGTCCTTCTTTCGGTCGGTGATCCGCAGGAATCCGTCGGCGTCGATATCCCCGATGTCGCCGGTGTGGAACCAGCCGTCCGGTTCGAGCGCCTCCGCGGTAGCCTCGGGCCGCTCGTGATAGCCGTCCATCACACCGGGTCCGCGCAGGAGCACCTCGCCGTCCTCGGCGATCTGCACCTCCGTGCCGGGAAAAGGCCAGCCCACGGTGCCGAGCCGGTACGCGTACGGACGGTTGATGAACGACGCGGCGGACGTCTCGGTCAGGCCGTACCCCTCGAGGATGATGATGCCGGCAGCATCGAACCATTGCGCGACGGCGCGGTCGAGCGGCGCTGCCGCCGAGACGAAGAACCGCAGGCGACCGCCGAAACGCTCCTTCACGGTGGAGAACACCAGCCGGTCGGCGATCCGGTACCGGAGCCGGTCGAGGACGGACGGGGTGCGGCCCTCCTGCCTGGCCTGCGAGACACGCAGCCCGACGCCGACGGCCCAGTCGAAGATCCTCTTCTTCGCCCCGCCCTCCTCGGCGACCATCGCCTCGATGCGCGCATGCGCCTTCTCGAAGATGCGCGGGGCGGCGCCCATGAAGGTGGGGCGCACGACAGCGAGGTTCTCGACGATCTTCTCCACGCGGCCGTCGATCACCGTGGTGAAGCCGATCTGCAGCGGCAACGCCAGCATCACCTTGCCGAAGGCGTGCGACAGCGGCAACCAGAGGAAGTTCAGGTCGTCGGGGCCGAGGATGTTCACCGCGTCCACGGCCGCGGCGGTGTACGTCCACCCCGAGTGCGGCAGCAGCACGCCCTTCGGCTTCCCTGTGGTGCCGGAGGTGTACATGATGCTCGCCAACTGTTCGGGACGGATCGCGTCCACCCGGTCGGCGACGACGGAGGGCGAGTCGGCGAGCAGTGCACGGCCCCGAGTCTCCAGGTCCGCGAGGGTGACGACCCAGTCCCCGTCGCCCTCGCCGTCGACGACCACGACAGTCCGAACGTCGGGCAGGTCGGCGCGGTGGGCGACGAGCTTGTCGACCTGGGTCCAGTCCTCCGCGACCACGACGGCGCTGCCCGAGTTGGCGACGATGAAGGCGACGTCGGGTGCGTTGGTGGTGGGATAGATGGTGGTGGTCGCGGCGCCGGCGCACATGATCGCGAAATCCGCGAGCACCCATTCGTACCGGGTCGAGGAGGCGATCGCGACCGGATCCTCGGGTTCGACTCCCAGGGTGATCAAGCCGGCGGCGAGTGCGGTGACCCGGTCGCCGACCTGCTGCCAGGTCGTGCTTCCCCAGCCGTCCCCCTCGGGATACCGGAAAGCCTCGGCCTCCGGCGTCGCGGCTACCCGGTCGACGAACAGCCGGGCCACCGACGGGGCCCGATCGTCGATCTTCGCGAAGTCGACCGTCTCGTCCACCGCCCGCAGCGCAGCCATGCGCCGAGTGTAGATCCGCAGCGATCGCCGACGTGGGCAGTTACCCAAAGGTCAGAGGCGTCAACAGGTGCTGGGCGCCGGTTCGCCGCGGAACCGCGCGTCGACCCAGTCCAGAGCGGGGAACAGGCCCAGGGCGGCGGCGGAGAGATGATCCGGCGTCGGGGTCAGGAGAGTCTGCACCGGCACCCCGGCCGCGCAGTAGCGGCGCATCGTGGCGACCACGGAGTCGACCGGGATGAGCGCATCGGTCGGGCTGTGCCATTCGAAGATCGGGGCCTTGGGCACGCCGGCATACAGCTCGAGGCTGTTCTCCTCCATCACCGTCCGCGCAGCGGGATCGTCGAGGAAGCGGCGGTTGTCGGTCATCTCGGCCGCGCTGCGACCGACTCCCCAGAACATGATCTCGTTGGTGCAGCCGTTGGCGATCAGCTGCTTGAGCCAGTGTCCCTGGGCGTTGAGCTGCGGGGTGACGTGAATGCGGTCGGGATACTCGCGTTCGAGCCCGAGGGCGGCAGCCATCGCGAGGCCGAACGCCGGATGCGGGGCGGTGCCCAGACTCTCGGCCATCTTCACCAGGTTCATCGGGACACCGCCCTCGGCAGCTCCCACGATGTTCAGCTCCGGGGCGTATTCCGGGGCCAGCGCCGCGGCCCACGAGGTGGCCATCCCGCCCCCCGAATAGCCGCCCAGCGCGACCTTGCTGTCCGCCACCTGCAGTTCCGGCACGCGCTGCACGGCGCGGATTCCGTCCAGCGTGACCCGGCCGCCGAGCTTGGCGGCGCCGTAGGCCATCCGCGGGCCCAGATGGTCGGGCAGCGCCACCGCCCACCCGCGCGCCAGCGCAAGATTGAGTCCGGCAGCCTCCCGGATCTGATGCAACGGATGGCTCGTGTAGAGCTGGGAGACGATCTTGCACTTGTGCCCGAGCGCGTTGATGATGTGCTGATACGACAGCAGCGGCCCGTTCTGCACGTGATGCGCCGGCCGCACGAAGGTCGTGTTCGCCGCGACGGGTCGATCCTGCGAATCCGTGGTGCGGAACAGCACTTCCCACACGGTGCTGCCCGGGAAGTAGTACGAGGGCGGCAACTGCCGGACCCGTAGCACGTCGCCCGGTGCGCGGGCCGCGAGATCGGCCGGCGCGGCGTAGAACGGGTCCGGATCGGGGGCGGGCAGCAGCGGTGCGGCGCCTGCACTGCCGGTGCCGGAGACGGTCGCAACCAGTGCGAACGCGATCGCGAACACAGCGCTACGGACGGATCGGCGAATCACGAAAGCCACGGCATACCCCACCACCACCCGGACGTCGGACCGGGACCGACTATGCCAGACACCTGCACTCCCGGTGCGTGAACAACACGCTTGCCCGAGAGCCTCGCGTCTTCGAGTCCGGCCAGGAGGTCCCCGTGGAACCCGGCAGAGTACGGCTCGGCCGTGAAGTAGGCCGAGGAGTACTGGCGGGTGATGGGCACTCACCGAGCTCGTCGGGAGCCGGCTGGTGCAAGGGCAGAAGCTTCCCCTGTCAGCGGATGCGGTCGGGGTATGTCTGCTCCTGCCGCGGAAGGACCGTCCGCATCACTCGACTCTGCCGAGGTCGGCGACTGCGACCCGTACGAGCTAGGAAGTCGCCTCCTGGTCCGGCAGCTTCAGTTCGATCCCGTTCTCTTCCGCCCACTTCATCGCGTTCGGCATCATCACCGCAGCTTGCTGCTTCGCCTCCTCGACGGGAGTGAAGGCCACATACTCGGTTCCGGCGAACACGAAGGGCGTGTGCCCCGGCTCGAGGACGAAGGCGTCCCCGGCCTCGAAGATCTCCTCGACGCCGTCGGCTCGCCGGACACCGAACTTCCCTTTGAGCACATAGCCCATGTGGCTCGCCGGGCACTGGTCGTTCGGCCCGCCCTTGAAGAACGGCGCATAGTCCATGTCCGCGGAGGCGCTTTCGATGCTGACCAGCCAGCCCCCGACTTCCTGGCTGTACTCGTCCGTGTAACCCGGGACGACCATGCGGGACGCGGTGGCTTTCGATACCTTCGGCATCGTCTTCTCCTTCCCCTGGTGGCTCGCGCCGAGTCCGTGTGCCTCGCCCGTCCGCCACTGCCATGCTGCGTCTCCCGGCACTGCGCCCCATAGAGGCCAAGGTCCTCCGACGACCCGCGGGTCCCGCCCCCGGTCCTGGAGGTCACGCCGACGTCGGGTCGGTGTCCGGCGGGTGGTCGAGGTTGCGACGGGCCGCGGTGACGGCCGCGTCGACCGTCGGGTGTGCGTCTGTGACGACACTGGCGATGCCGGTCGCGTCGAGCAGGTCGCGCACCTGGCCGATCTCGCCGGCGAATAGCAGCCGGATGCGGTGGTGCTCGAGGTCGGCGTACAACCGGTCCAGCATCTCGACGGCGGTGATGTCGATTCCCGGCACGGAGGCGGTGTCGAGGACGACGGCCCGCGTGTCGTCGTGGACGTGGCCGCGTACGGCGGCTGCCACGTTGTCGGCGTTGGCGTAAATCAGCCCGGCCTCGGGCCGCAGCACCACGATCCCGGGCTCGGTGACCGCGTCGGGATGGCGCTGCAGGTCGACCCAGCGGCCGCTGTCCGGTGTGCGGCCCAGCTCGGCGACATGGGGCCGCGAGGCGCGGAACAGCAGTAGCAGGACCGACACCGCGACACCGAGGAAGAGCCCGGGCAGGATGTCGAGGACCAGCACACCCACCATCGCGCTCGCCGCGGCGAGGAAGTCCGCATACGCCGTGACGCCGTAGATCCGCCGCAGGCTCGGGGTGGCCAGACGCGCGTACTTGCGCAGCCCCCGGACATCGACGAGTCTCATGACGGCCGCGATCACCACGGCGGCGAGGGTCGCCTCCGGCAGGTTCGCGAACAGACCGGTCAGGAACAGCAGCGTCATCACCGTCAGCGCCGCCACGACGATGCCGGAGATCTGCGACACCGCCCCGGCCGAGGCGTTGACGGCGGTCTTCGACAGGGACCCGTTGACGATCATTCCGGAGGACAGTCCTGCGCCGATGTTCGCTGCGCCCACCCCGAGCAGCTCCTGGTTCGGATCGATCTCGTAGTGTTCCTGGGCGGCGTAGTTCTTGGCTGCGCCGATGCCCTCGGCGAACGCCACCAGCAGGATCCCTGCCGCCGACGCGAGCAGCGCGGCGTAGTCGGATCCAGAGACGCTGGGGAGCCCGAGCGGAGGTAGCCCGCCTTCGATCCGCCCGACGATCTCCACTCCCTCGGCGTCGAGATCGAAAACCGAGACGGCGACGATGCCCAGGACGACCGCGACCAGCGGGGCGGGCAGCCGGGGCGACACCCGGTGCAGGACCAGGACGACCGCGAGGGAACCGGCGCCGACGGCCAACGTCCAGCCGTTCGTCCCGCCCAGCGACGTGACCAGGTGCCAGGTCTTTTCGAAGAAGTCCCCCTCCCCCCTCGGGACTCCGAAGAGCTTCGGGAGCTGCCCGACGATGATCGTCAGCGCCAAGCCGACGATGAACCCCTTCAGCACCGGTTCGGAGATGAAGGAAGCCAGAAACCCCAGACGCGCCAGCCCCGCGAGGATCCCGAGCGCCCCGACCAACAGCGCCAGACCGGCCGTCAGCGTTGCCGCATCGGCGTCACTGGAGATGCCGGCAACAGCAGCACCCGAAAGCGCCGCGGTGGCCGCCATCGGACCCACCACCAGCTGCCGGGAGCTGCCGAACAGCGCATAGAGGAGCAGAGCCGCGGGCGCGGCGTACAGGCCGATCACCGGGGACACCCCGGCGATCGTGGCGTACGCGAGAGCCTCGGGCACCAGAACCGCCCAGACCGTCAGGCCGGCCAGCAGGTCCCGTCCGATCCGATCTGCCCGACAGCCCTCGAACGACGTGAGCAGCGGCACCTTCACAACACGAGCACAGCAAACCCTGCCCAGCCACGACAGAGTCCGAAGACCCCGGGCGCGACCCCACGAGTCCGGCTGCGTCAGCGGACGTCGACGCTTGCCGGGCAGAAGCCCCATCGAGGCCTGCCGCTGAACATGTCTCTCACCGCCACATTCCTGGTGGGCGCGGAGGGTTTCGAACCCCAGACGTGACCGAGGTCAGCCGGTCGCTGAGCCCCTGAACAGGGATTTTCGCGCATACCCCATCACACCATGCTCACTGACGCACGCGTGTGGGCAAAATGTGGGCACGCCCTTGCCTCAATCCAGCGCGGGCAGACTGCCTCGTTAGATTGTCGACGGTGTGACGCTCAAGATGGCGAGGTGCGCCGATATCGGTCTTGCCGAACTGCCGCACGCCACCGACGGGCTGGGGCGCGTACTCGACCTATTGTCCGAAGACTGCTTCCGTCGCGGCGGGCCCTCCCTTGCTGCGCTCGTCGTGTCTCAGTCGACCGGCGAGGTGGGGTCAGCCTTCCGGGGCAATCCGAGTTCCGAACGTACGAACGTGTACAAGCACTGGCGAGATGTCGTCCATACCTGAGCAGGTGGTTCGTCGCCTTCAGCGTGCCCAGTACTGCAGCATCGGCTCCTCGGCCAGTCGCGTATCTGCTCGAGTGATGATGAGCGCGTCCCGGTCGATCCAGTACTGCACGCCTTCGTTCGTCACGACGTACCCGAGTTCCGTGCGGACCGGATCGTCGATCTCGATGGGCGCGCCGTCGCTGAGCCGTACACCCTTGTAGTACAGCCGCCCGACCCCGGTCTCGCAAATGACCACCAGCGACTGCGGGGTACGGCCGATGAGCACCGCCGAGTTGGTGTAGTTGCAGCGTCCCCCCGGAACACCGATGAAACCCTGCGCGTCGGTACCGGCAACAGTCGGTAGTGGTGCCGCCGTGCGGGGTGCGCTGACCGTCGAGGGGGGAACGGGGGTGGTCATGCGCGATGTGGACGCTGGATCGCTCGGCATGAGCTCGATGATGTTCACGGTGAACTTCGGCACGGTGGTACGGCCCCCGATCTGGGTGTCGTAGGAGTACGACCCGTCCACCTCGACGTACATCTTGACGATGTCGTCCTCGACCACGTCGGCCACCAGGGCGGGGTCGTCGGCCTCGATGGCGGTGTTCTCGTCGTAGTCGTACGGGCTGTCCTGCAGGACAGCGGCGGTGTCGGCTCGGAAGCGGTCGGTACCGGTGGCTGAGTCGAACTGGGTCACCCGGCCGTAGACGAGGATCTTCCGTCCCGAAAAAGCATCCGGGTCCTTCACCAGCAGAGCAAAGTCCCGCTCCGAGATTTCCTGATAGGTGGCCGGATCAAGCTTGACGGGGTCCTCCGGCTGTGTGGTCGTCGCGCCGCTACCCACGTTCGAGGATCGGCTGGGACTCGGGGTGGAGTCACCTCGACTGCACGACTGGACGCTGAGGATGGAAATCACAAGGATTGCCAGCACAGCCCAAGGCCATTTCGGCTTCTTCCGCTTCCTCGGCTGCGGGGGCGGGGCCTGGACGGCTCCATAGACTGGCACAGTTCCAGGCTGACCTGGATAGCCGTAAGGCTGTTGCAGGTATCCATTGCCTTGCGGTGCCGACCCGTACGGCTGTTGCGCCCCTGCAGGTGGCTGGTCGCGATGGGGGTATGGGGGCGGCTGGGCCATGCCTTCGTCCATTCGGTGGAGGCCTGCCCTCGTGTTGCAGCAGACCAAGTGGTTCGCTAGGACTATCACCCAGTGACTCCGGCCGTTACAGAGCCATCCCGAGTGGTCCCCCGGGAGCCGTCGCGCCGACGCTGTAAACGTCCAGGCTGCAAGCGGATGGGCCACAGGGAGGAGGGTTGCGAAGGGCGGTACTCGAGCGTCCCGCGGTCAGAGTGAGGCGTCCTGGTTCGACAAGGCCGCCGCCGACGTCCCCCGCGTCACGCCTCACGACCTCCGGCATACAGCGGCAAGTCGAGCCATGCCGGCGAGCGTGAACGTCAACGGCGGTTCAGCGGATGCTCGGACACGCGAGCGCGGCGACGACGCTCGACGTCTACGCCGATCTCTTCGACGACTTGGAGGCGGTAGCTACCGTTCTGCCGGAAGCCCGAGCGGTAACGAGTGTGGGCAAGATGTGGGCAGCGAGGGCATCATCCGGCGGGCCACAAAGCCCTGAACAGGCCTCTCACCGCCACATTCCTGGTGGGCGCGGAGGGTTTCGAACCCCCGACCGCTGGTGTGTAAAACCAGAGCTCTACCACTGAGCTACACGCCCGCAGATCCGGCGGCTCACGCCGCCGGATCTCGTCTCAGGACTTTAGCGCGGCCAGCGCTCGCACCCAAGCGCCCTGGTCACGGGGTTCGCCGGGCTGATTCTCCTCGGCGAACCGGACGATGCCGTCCTTGTCGACGACGAAGGTGCCGCGGTTGGCGAAACCGAGCTTCTCGTTGAACACGTCGTAGGCCTGGGCGACGGCACCGTGCGGCCAGAAATCGGACAGCAGCGGGAACGTGTAACCCTGCTCGGCGGCCCAGATCTTGTGCGTGGGCGAGGCCCCCACCGACACGGCGACGATCGCGGTGTCGTCGTTCTCGTAGGTCGGCAGGTCGTCCCGCACGGCGCACAGCTCGCCCTGGCAGACACCGGTGAACGCCAGCGGGTAGAACACGAGCAGCACGTTCTTCTTCCCACGGAAGCTCGACAGCGTCACTTCCTGGTTGTTCTGGTCCTTCAGTGTGAAATCGGGCGCCTGGGCACCCACCTCGATCGCCATTGCGTCGGTCGTCCTTACTTCGGTGGCGGAACTGAGCGGTGTGCTCAGCGCTTGGTGCGGGCGGCCTTCGGCTGCACCAGCCGGCTGCCCACCCAGTCGCCGAGATTGGCGGTCGAGGTCTGGGTCAGGCCGGCGGTCGTCGCCGATTCGGCGATCTCGCTGGGCTCGACATGGTCCGGACGCCCGGTCTTCGGCGTCAGCACCCAGACGACGCCCTCGTCGGCGAGCGGGCCGATCGCATCCATCAGGGCGTCGACAAGGTCTCCGTCGCTGTCGCGCCACCAGAGCAGCACCACGTCGACGACCTCGTCGGATTCCTCGTCGAGCAGGTCCGATCCGATCGTGTCCTCGACGGCGGCCCGCAGGTCGTCGTCCGTGTCCTCGTCCCAACCGAGTTCCTGAACCACCTGGTCGTGGGAGATACCGAGCTTCTGAACGTAGTTCTGGGCGTCCGCCGCGGCGACCACGGTGGTGTCCTCCTTCGGTTGTGGCCGCGGGCTTGCCGCGTACCGGATGTCATGAGCGATTTTTCAAAGCGAACATCCTCGGGGAGCTCAACGCAAGCCGAACCGCACGGAAATTCTCGAGAATCTTCCGGGGACGTTACCGCGAGAAGCGTCACACTGCCGACCCGCCGCGCGGACCCGAACCGTCCGGATACCCACCCTGCGCGCGTTGTACACCCGGGGGGATGCCTCCTACCGCGGGATGGGGGAAGATGAGCAGTGCATCTCGTTCAGATGTCGATGAGTCGGCTCCCACAAGAGCCGGCCCTACGGAGCGGGCGCCACACCTGCGCGCCCCACCACGATGAGGAGCAGACGTTGACAGACCTGATCCACGAGCCCGATTCCTCGACGAGCGCCGCCACACCGGGCGCCTCGGAAGCGGGATCCTCGCCGAACACCACCGGGGCCACCGACGGCCGCGTGCGGGTCATCCGCGAGGGCGTGGCCTCCTACCTGCCGGACATAGACCCGGCCGAGACCACGGAGTGGCTCGAGTCCTTCGACGGGCTGCTCGAGTCCGCCGGTCCTGCGCGTGCCCGGTATCTGATGCTGCGCCTGCTCGAGCGCGCCGGCGAACGCCGTGTGTCCATCCCGGCCCTCACCTCGACCGACTATGTGAACACCATCCCGACCGAGAACGAGCCGTGGTTCCCCGGCGACGAGGAGGTCGAGCGCCGCTACCGCGCCTTCATCCGGTGGAACGCCGCGATCATGGTGCACCGCGCACAGCGTCCCGGCATCGGCGTCGGCGGCCACATCTCCACCTATGCGTCCTCCGCGGCACTGTACGAGGTGGGCTTCAACCACTTCTTCCGCGGTAAGGACCACCCCGGCGGCGGTGACCAGATCTTCATCCAGGGGCACGCCTCCCCCGGCATCTACGCTCGCGCCTACCTCGAGGGCCGCATCCCGGCCGAGCAACTCGACGGGTTCCGCCAGGAGGCCAGCCACGCCGACCAGGGCGGCGGCCTGCCGTCCTACCCGCACCCGCGGCTGCTGCCCGATTTCTGGGAGTTCCCGACGGTGTCGATGGGCCTCGGGCCGATGAACGCGATCTACCAGGCGCGGTTCAACCACTACCTGCACGATCGCGGCTTGAAGGACACCTCCGACCAGCACGTGTGGGCGTTCCTCGGCGACGGTGAGATGGACGAACCGGAGTCGCGGGGTCTCGCGCACGTCGCGGCGACCGAGGGTCTGGACAACCTCACGTTCGTGGTCAACTGCAATCTGCAGCGCCTGGACGGCCCGGTCCGCGGCAACGGCAAGATCATCCAGGAGCTGGAGTCGTTCTTCCGGGGAGCCGGCTGGAACGTCATCAAGGTGGTCTGGGGCCGGGAGTGGGACACCCTGCTGCACGCCGACAAGGACGGCGCGCTCGTCAATCTGATGAACGTGACCCCGGACGGCGACTACCAGACCTACAAGGCCAACGACGGCGCGTTCGTCCGTGAGCACTTCTTCGGCCGTGATCCGCGCACGAAGGAGCTGGTCAAGAACCTCAGCGATCAGGAGATCTGGAATCTCAAGCGCGGCGGCCACGACTACCGCAAGATCTACGCGGCCTACGCTGCGGCCATGGCGCACAAGGGTCAGCCGACGGTGATCCTGGCGCACACGATCAAGGGATACACCCTCGGTAAGCACTTCGAGGGCCGCAACGCCACGCACCAGATGAAGAAGCTCACGCTCGACGACCTCAAGTACTTCCGCGATCTGCAGCGCATCCCGATCTCGGACGCCGAACTCGAGGCGAACCCGAAGATGCCGCCGTACTACCACCCGGGCAACGACTCGCCGGAGATCCAGTACATGCTCGAGCGGCGCCGCGCGCTCGGCGGGTTCCTGCCCGAACGTCGCACCGCCGATGCGCCGCTGCCGCTGCCCGGGGACAAGACCTACGAGGTGGTCCGCAAGGGGTCCGGCAAGCAGCAGGTGGCCACCACCATGGCTTTGGTGCGCATCATGAAGGAGCTGCTGCGCGACAAGGAGATCGGTCCGCGCATCGTGCCGATCATCCCGGACGAGGCCCGCACGTTCGGTATGGACTCGTGGTTCCCGTCGCTGAAGATCTACAACCGCAACGGCCAGCTGTACACGTCGGTCGACGCCGAGTTGATGCTCGCCTACAAGGAGAGCGTCGCCGGGCAGATCCTGCACGAGGGCATCAACGAGGCCGGGTCCACCGCCTCCTTCACCGCCGTCGGCACCTCGTACGCCACGCACGGGCTGCCGATGATCCCGCTGTACATCTTCTACTCGATGTTCGGCTTCCAGCGCACCGGCGACGGCCTGTGGGCGGCGGCGGACCAGATGGCCCGCGGATTCGTGCTCGGCGCGACGGCCGGCCGCACCACCCTCACCGGCGAGGGTCTGCAGCACGCCGACGGGCATTCGTTGCTGCTGGCGTCGACGAACCCGGCGGTGGTGTCCTACGATCCTGCGTTCTCCTACGAGCTCGCGCACATCGTCAAGGACGGTCTGCGCCGTATGTACGGCGGCACGGAGGGCGTCGACGGGTTCGGTGGCGAGAACGTCTTCTACTACATCACCCTCTACAACGAGCCCTACGTGCAGCCGGCCGAGCCGGAGAACCTCGACGTCGAGGGCCTGCTCAAGGGCATCTACCTGTACCGCCGCGGTGAGGGCGCCGGGCCGAAGGCGCAGATCCTCGCCTCCGGGGTGCTCATGCCCGAGGCGTTGCGGGCTCAGGAGATGCTCGCCGACGAATGGGGCGTGGCCGCAGACGTGTGGTCGGTGACCTCGTGGGGCGAGCTGCGCCGCGACGGCGTCGAATGCGAGCGGCAGGCGCTGCTCGACCCGGGCGCCGACGCTCCGACGCCGTACGTGGCCAAGGTCCTGGCCGACGCCGCCGGGCCGTTCGTGGCCGTCTCCGACTGGATGCGTGCCGTACCGGACCAGATCCGGCAGTGGGTACCGGGCGACTACACCACCCTCGGCGCCGACGGGTTCGGGTTCTCCGACACCCGCCCCGCCACGCGCCGGTTCTTCAACATCGACGCGGAGTCCACGGTGGTCGCGGTGCTCGCCGCCCTCGGCCGGGACGGCGCTGTCGATCGCGCGCAAGCCGTCGAGGCCGCCCAGCGGTACCGGATCGACGACGTGGCGGCCGCACCGGAGCAGACCTCGGATCCCGGCGTGGCCTGATCCGAACCGCTCTGCCGCGGGCGACGGGCCGCGGGCGTAGTTTCGTCCCATGGTCGCAGAACCCGCAGAGCCGCGTCCGAAGCGCGCACCGGGCGTCCCTACGGGGCGTCCGGTGCCGCCGGCGCGGCCTGAGCGAGATCCCCTGCCCGATGCGCTCCTTCGTCGGGTCAAGCAGTTCTCCGGACGGCTGTCCACCGAGGCCGTGCACTCCATGCAGGAGCAGTTGCCGTTCTTCGCCGATCTCGACGCGTCGCAGCGGTCCAACGTGCAGCTGATCATCCAGACGGCGGTCGTCGACTTCCTGGAATGGGTGCGCAATCCCGACAGCGATCTGCGGTTCAGCTTGGACGCGTTCCAGGTGATCCCGCAGGACCTGGCGCGGCGGCTGACGTTGCGCCAGACCGTGGACATGGTCCGCGCAGCCATGGAGTTCTTCGAGCAGTGGCTGCCGGCCCTGGCACGCAACGAGCAGCAACTCGTCGCGCTCACCGAGGCGACGCTGCGCTACGGCCGGGAACTCGGATTCGCCGCGGCCTCGGTGTACGCGAGCGCAGCGGAGTCCCGCGGTGCCTGGGACACCCGCCTCGAGGCCCTGGTCGTCGACGCGGTGGTCCGTGGCGACACCGGTTCGGACATGCTTTCGCGCGCCGCGACGCTGAACTGGGATGCGACGGCGCCGGCCACCGTGATCATCGGTACACCCCCGCCGAACGAGGGGGTGTCGGTCGTGACGACCGTGCACTCGATCGCGCAGCAGCACGGCCGGGCGGCGCTGGCGGTGGTGCAGGGTGAGCGGCTCGTGATGGTGGTCAGCGGCGAGCTGCACGGGAGCATCGAGGCGATGACGTTCCGGTCCGAGCTGATGCGCAGCTTCTCCGACGATCCGGTGGTGATCGGTCCCACCACGCCCACCCTCGCGTCGGCGCATGCCTCGGCGGTCGAGGCGATGGCCGGGATGGAAGCGGTGGCCGGCTGGCGGGGTGCGCCGCGGCCGGTGCATGCGGCGGAGCTGCTGCCGGAGCGGGCCCTGCTCGGCGACGCGGGAGCGATCGCCGCCCTCGAGGACGAGGTGGTGGCTCCGCTCACCGAGGCGGGTGTGGCGCTGGCCGACACCCTCGACGCATACCTCGACTGTGGGGGTGCTGTCGAGACCTGCGCCCGACAGCTGTTTGTTCATCCAAATACCGTGCGGTACCGACTCAAGCGCATCACAGAAGTCACCGGCCGGGACCCGACGAATCCCCGTGATGCGTACGTGTTGCGGATAGCGGCCACCGTGGGAAGGTTGGCTCGAAGTCATAACGAATTGCGGACTCCAGTCCCACCTGTCTCCCGCTTCACATTGCGCGAACCGGGCGCGTAACAGGGGGCGGCACTTCGTCGATGGTGAACGCCGACGTGCAGTTTTGTTGGAACCCTACAAAACTGCACCCGAGAGTTCATCCCTACCGACATCTCGCAGGGGTGTCCCCAGGGTGTTCCCTGATCATCGTGATTTCGCTGCTCGCCCCCGGTCAGGGGTCCCAGAAACCCGGCATGCTCGCCTCCTGGTTGGAGCAGACCGGCGCCCGCGATCGCGTCCAGTTGTGGTCGAAGGTCTCAGGCCTCGACCTCGAACGCCTCGGCACCACGGCGACGGCCGAGGAGATCACCGATACCGCGGTGACCCAGCCGCTGGTCGTCGCGACGGCACTGCTCGCCTACGAGGAGCTCGAGTCCCGCGGCCTCGTCCCGGACGACACGATCGTCGCCGGGCACTCGGTCGGTGAGCTCGCCGCCGCAGCCATCGCCGGCGTCATCAGCGCGGACGAGGCGGTCATGCTCGCTGCCGTCCGCGGCGCCGAGATGGCCCGGGCGTGCGCGCTCGAGCCGACCGGCATGTCGGCCGTGCTCGGCGGCCGGGAGGACGAGGTGCTCGCGCGGCTGGCCGAGCTGGACCTGACGCCGGCGAACGTGAACGCCGCCGGCCAGATCGTCGCCGCCGGCCGCCTCACAGCGCTCGAGGAGCTCGCGGCGAATGCTCCGGAGAAGGCCCGGATCCGGCCCCTTCCGGTCGCCGGGGCCTTCCACACCGCGTTCATGGCCCCGGCCCAGGAAGCCGTCGCCGAGGCCGCGGCGAAGATCGTCCCCAGCGATCCGACCCGCACACTGCTGTCCAACTCCGACGGGGCGCCCGTCGCCTCCGGAGCGGACGCACTGACCAAGCTTGCCGCACAGGTCACCCGACCGGTGCGCTGGGACCTGTGCACCGCGACCCTGCGCGGGGCCGAGGTCTCGGCGGTCGTGGAGCTTCCCCCGGCCGGCACCCTGGTCGGCATTGCCAAGCGTGAGATGCGCGGCACGCCGACCACGGCACTCCAGACCCCTGAGGACATCTCAGCGCTGGCCGAATCGATCAGAGTCGGTTAGTTTGCTGCGCGCGCGTCGCGCAGTACGGGACCTGCCCTCGACGGGCACCCGGAATCCGGGCGGAACCCTCCACCCGGTCCGATCACAGCAAGACGAAACGAAGAAGGGAGCCACGACGTGGCCGCCACCCAGGAAGAAATCATCGCCGGTCTCGCGGAGATCATCGAAGAGGTCACCGGCATCGAGCCCTCCGAGGTGACCGTCGAGAAGTCGTTCGTCGACGATCTCGACATCGACTCCCTGTCCATGGTGGAGATCGCCGTGCAGACCGAGGACAAGTACGGCGTGAAGATCCCCGACGAGGACCTCGCGAGCCTGCGCACCGTCGGTGACGCCGTCGCCTACATCCAGAAGCTCGAGGCCGAGGGCGTCCAGGCCACGAACGACAACGAGTGAGCCCAGCCGTGACTTCCGCCTCTCCCCGCACAGGGACATTTCCCAACGTCGTCGTCACCAGCCTCGCGGCCACGACATCGATCGCAGGTGACGTGGATGCCACGTGGAAGGGCCTGCTCGCCGGTGAGAGCGGGATCGACACGCTGACCGGATTCGTCGACGAGTTCGACCTGCCGGTTCGCATCGGCGGCAAGCTCAAGACGAGCCCCGACGAAACCCTCTCGCGCGTCGAGATCCGCCGGATGAGCTTCGTCGAGCGGCTCGCGCTCAACCTCGGCCGCACCGTGTGGGCGAATGCCGGCAGCCCGGAGGTCGACCGCGAACGCCTCGGCGTCGTCGTCGGCACCGGTCTCGGTGGCGGTGAAGCGCTCATCGACGCGGTCGACAAGCTGCGCAGCGACGGCTACCGCAAGGTGTCTCCGTTCGCCGTGCAGATGGTCATGCCGAACGGCCCGTCGGCGACCGTGGGTCTCGAGCTCGGCGCGAAGGCCGGCGTGATGACGCCGGTGTCCGCCTGCTCGTCCGGCAACGAGGCCATCGCCCACGCCTACCGGATGATCGCGATGGGCGACGCCGACATCGTCGTCGCCGGTGGCGTCGAGGGCCAGCTCGACGCAGTTGCCACCGCCAGCTTCGCCATGATGCGGGCACTGAGCACCCGCAACGACGATCCGCGTGGGGCGTCGCGTCCGTTCGACAAGGACCGCGACGGTTTCGTCTTCGGCGAGGCCGGCGCGCTGATGGTGCTCGAGACCGAGGAACACGCCAAGGCTCGCGGCGCCACCATTCACGCCCGCCTGCTCGGCGCCGGCATCACCTCGGACGGATTCCACATCGTGGCGCCCGATCCCGAGGGGACCGGCGCGGCACGCGCCATGACGAAGGCCCTCCGCGGCGCCGGCCTCGCGCCGGCCGACATCGGATTCGTCAACGCGCATGCCACGGCCACACCCATCGGTGACATCGCCGAGGCGAAGGCGATCAATGCCGCGGTCGGCAACCATGCCGCGGTCTACGCACCGAAGGGTGCCCTCGGGCATTCCATCGGTGCGGTCGGTGCGCTGGAAGCGGTCCTGACGGTCCTGAGCCTGCGGGACGGGGTCATCCCGCCCACGCTCAACGTGGACAGCCAGGATCCAGAGATCGATCTCGACGTCGTGAAGGGCGAAGCCCGGTACGGCCAGATCGATTTCGCGCTGAACAACTCGTTCGGTTTCGGTGGGCACAACGTTGCGCTCGCGTTCGGCCGGGCCTGACCCGACCGGACTTCGCTCCCCGTCGGGGTGGGGATCTCGTCACGAGATCCCCACCCCCGGCGCCCATCCCCCGCTCTTGCCTTGTCCGAGGAGAACGCGATGACCGTCCTGGAACCTGCTCAGACGCGCGACGCCGCCGTCGACCCCCGCGATCCGCTCCGGCGGCTCGAGCGGCTGTTCGACGCGGGCACCCTGAGCCTGCTGCACCCCCGGGACAAGTCCGGCATGCTCGCCGCGATCGGTTCCATCGACGGTGTCCGGACCGTCGCGTACTGCTCCGACGCCACCGTGATGGGTGGCGCCATGGGCGTGGACGGCTGCAAGCACATCGTCGACGCCATCGACACCGCCCTCGAGCAGGACATCCCGATCGTCGGGTTGTGGCATTCGGGCGGTGCCCGGCTCGCCGAGGGCGTCGACTCCCTGCACGCGGTCGGCTTGATCTTCGAGGCGATGGTCCGCGCCTCCGGCCGGATCCCCCAGATCTCCGTCGTCCTCGGGTTCGCGGCGGGCGGCGCCGCCTACGGACCGGCACTCACCGACATCGTCATCATGGCGCCCGAGGCCCGCATCTTCGTCACCGGCCCCGACGTGGTGCGCAGCGTCACCGGTGAGCAGGTCGACATGGAATCCCTCGGCGGTCCGGACACCCACACCAAGAAGTCGGGCGTCGCGCACATCGCCGCCCACGACGAGGACGACGCCCTGCACCGAGCCCGTCGCCTCGTGTCGATGCTCGCCGAACAGGGCGAGTTCGACCTCGACGCCGCCCGTCGCGGCGACACCGACCTGCGGGCGCTGCTGCCCGAATCCCCGCGCCGCGCCTACGATGTCCGCCCGATCCTGCACGAGCTGCTCGACAACGTCGAGGGCGAGTCCAGCTTCGAGGAGCTGCAGGCCGGATGGGCCCGCAGCGTCGTCACCGGTTTCGGCCGTCTCGGCGGCCGCACCGTCGGCGTCATCGCGAACAACCCGTTGCGCCTCGGTGGCTGCCTGGATTCCGTCAGCGCCGAGAAGTCCGCGCGCTTCGTGCGCCTGTGCAATGCGTTCGGTGTCCCTCTCGTCGTCGTCGTCGACGTGCCCGGCTACCTGCCCGGCGTCAGCCAGGAATGGGAGGGTGTCGTCCGTCGCGGCGCGAAGCTGCTGCATGCCTTCGCCGAGTCCGAGGTGCCCCGCGTGACGCTGGTGACCCGGAAGATCTACGGCGGCGCCTACATCGCGATGAACTCCCGGGCACTGGGTGCGACCGCCGTGTTCGCCTGGCCTGATGCCGAGGTCGCCGTGATGGGCGCCAAGGCCGCGGTGGGGATCCTGCACAAGCGGGCTCTGGCCGCGGCACCGGAGGAGGAACGCGAAGCCCTGCACGACCGTCTCGCTGCCGAGCACGAGGCGATCGCCGGCGGCGTCGGTCGGGCGATGTCGATCGGTGTCGTCGACGAACTCATCGATCCGGCGACGACCCGCAGCACGCTTGCTCAGGCGCTGGCGGCGGCTCCGGCGCGTCGCGGCCGGCACAAGAACATCCCGCTGTAGACGGCTGCGCCGCCGGTGCGTCCTCCGGGTTGTCCCAGCAGCCCGAAGGACGCACCGGCCGCGTAGCGGCCTATCCCACGTTCCGGCGCAGCCAGGTCACCTCGGCACCCTCGCCGCCGCTGCGGTAGGGCTCGAGGGCCTCGTCCCAGGCCGTACCCAGCACCCGATTCAGCTCCTCGACGATGTTGCTGCCGCCGGCGAGCAGTGACCGCAGCCGCATCTCGCCGACCACGACGTCCCCGTTCGCGCTCGTGTTGCCCCGCCACAGTCCCAGTCCGGGCACGTGACTGTAGCGCTCGCCGTCGACGCCGTCGCTGGGGTCCTCGGTGATCTCGAAGCGGATCATCGGCCACACCCGGAGAGCGTCGACGAGGCGTGCGGCGGTCCCCACGGGACCCGCCCAGTTCACAGTGGTGCGTAGTTGTCCGACGTCGACCGGTTGACCGATCCAGGTGAGGTCCGGACGGCAATCGAGGGTGGCGGCCAGTGCCCATTCGATATGCGGGCAGACCGCAGCAGGCGACGAGTGGATGTAGACCACCCCGGTCGTCGCATCCGCGAACTGGTTCGACGCACGCACTACACACCTCCACTTCGACGAGGGACGTCTTCCCCAACGGCCTGAGATCGAAGCGGTCGCGCGTGGCGACAGGGGACAGTCTGCCTGTGTTACTCCTGTTTCGCTAGAGAACGGATGAGGAATTTGAGAATTGGGTGAGAACGTCGTCCGACAGGGCGGGCCACCGTGGTTTCGCCCAGTCGCCGAAAGCCCTGTCCGTCAGCACGACACACGCGATCTCCGCGCGGGGATCGACCCACAGGAATGTACCGGACTGACCGAAGTGCCCGTACGTTTCGGGCGAATTGGCCGAACCGGTCCAGTGCGGGTCCTTCCGGCCGCGGATCTCGACACCGAGCCCCCAGTCGTTGGGCTTGTGCATCCCGTATCCGGGCACGATCCCGTCGAGACCGGGGAACTGCACCCGGGTGGCCTCCTCGAGGGTCTGCGCCGACACCAGACGGGGCGCGAGCAGTTCCGCGGCGAAGTGCGTCAGGTCGGCGAGCGACGACTGCCCACCGTGCCCGGCAGGTCCCGGCAGCGACGACTCCCGCATGCCGAGCGGCTCGAAGACGGCCTGGGTGAGGTATTCGGGAAACGGGATGCCCGTCTCACCCTCGACGAGCTCCGCGAGAATCTCGAAGCCCGCGCTCGAGTAGATCCGTTTGCGGCCGGGCTCCGTTTGCGCCGTGCGTTCGTCGAAGGCCAGTCCCGATGCGTGCGCCAGCAGATGGCGGACGGTCGACCCCGACGGGCCGGCGGGCTGATCGAGCTCGAGCGCGCCCTCTTCCACGGCGACGAGGACCGCGTAGGCGACGAGGGGCTTGGTGACCGATGCGAGACGGTAGAGCCGCAACTGGTCGCCGTGCTCTGCGACGACACCGCCGGCGCGGGTGAGAACCGCGGCGGCGGCGTGGTCGACAGGCCAGTCGGAGATCGCGTCGAGGCTGTTCACGTACCCAGCCTAGAAGACGGCACCGGTGGCCGCGGAATCACCGATCGGCGTCGGTGTACCGGATGACGCCGCGGATGTTCTTCCCGTCGAGCATGTCCTGGTAGCCGTCGTTGACCTGCTCGAGGGTGTACGTCCGGGTGACCATGTCCGCGAGGTTGAGGTGTCCGGCCTTGTACATCGCGAGCAGGTTCGGAATATCGACCCGCGCATTGCAGCCGCCGAAGATGTTGCCCTGCAGATCCTTCTGCAGCATCGCGAACAGGAACGCGTTCAGCTTCACGTCCATGTCCGTCATGTGCCCCATCGCGGTGACCACGCAGCGGCCGTTCTTCGCCGTCAGCTGCAGAGCCTCCTCGACGTACTCACCGCGCATCTCGCCCACGGTGATGATCGTCTTGTCCGCCATGCGTCCCCACGTGGTCTCCATGATCGGCATGAGCGCCTCGGCCATCGACGGGTAGGCGTGCGTCGCGCCGAACTTCAGGGCCTGCTCACGCTTCCACGGCACGGGGTCGATCGCGAAGATCTGCCGCGCTCCGGAGGCGACGGCGCCCTGCAGCGCACTCATTCCCACACCCCCCACGCCGATCACGGCGACGGCCTCACCGGGCTTGACGTCGGCGACGTGGGTGGCCGATCCCCAGCCGGTGGGCACGCCGCAGCCCACGAGGGCGGCCAGCTCGAACGGGACGTCCTTGTCGATCTTGACGACCTGAGTCTGGTTGACCGTCATGTAGGGCGAGAAGGTGCCGAGCAGGCACATCGGAATCACGTGCTGTCCGCGCGCGTGGATCCGGTAGGTGCCGTCGGAGATCGCCATCCCGCTGAGCAGCCCGGCGCCGAGATCGCACAGGTTCGAGTGGCCGGTGGCGCACGACGGGCAGCGCCCGCACGCCGGAATGAAGGAAAGGACGACGTGATCGCCGACCTCGAGGCCCACGACGCCGTCTCCGACCTTCGTGATGACGCCGGCCCCTTCGTGCCCGCCCATCACCGGGAAGGACGGCATGGGCGTCGCTCCCGTCACGATGTGGTGGTCCGAGTGGCACATGCCCGCCGCCTCCATGCGGATCTGCACCTCACCCGCGACCGGGTCACCGATCTCGATTTCCTCCACCGACCACGGCTCGTCGAGACCCCACAGGATCGCGCCCTTGGTCTTCATCTGCATCGCCCTCCGTCACAGTGCGTGTGTACGCATGTGACCATAGCCACAAGACGACGAAATTGGAACAGGTTCTATTGCCGACCCGGCACGGTGGGACGGACGACCGGCGCCGGGTAGGGACTTGCGTCCCGATGTCGCCCGCCGGCTCGCCCCCGCCGGCCCGGGCCGGAGGATCGGGCTGACGATCGAGCTGCGATGCGGCCAGGCACGCCGCCGGCGCGGTGGAACCGGACCGATCACGCGAACAGGACGTCGACCAGGGTGAATCCCAGGGTGAAGATCGAAAACCGCGTAACCCTCCCCCGGGCAGCAGCGGTGTAGACGGCATGAACGTGATCGCCTCGCTGCTCGTCGCGTGGGTCGCCGTCGCTGCGGTGGTTGCCACGATCGTCGGGGCAGCGATCGCCCTCCGGGCCGAGCATCGGTCCCCGCGGTCCGGTCCGATGCAGCCGAAGGGGCTCAGACGACGCCCCCACCGTGCGGCACGTGCCGAGCGGCCGCGCACCGTGTGTGCGGAGCTGCGGGACTGACGCGACGGACGGGGCGCCGGTCCGAGGTGGCGCCGAGCGTCGGGGTGCTCGACGCCACCATGATGTCAATCGGGCAGGCGCCGACGGGTGTGACAGCGGGCGGGGGTGAGATCCGGGGTGATATCCACGGTCGGCGCGGGCCCGAGGTCGTCCTCGACTACTCGACCTGCCCAAGCTGGTCCGGCCGACCCGGATGTTCGGATAGCTTGACTGTGGTACCCGCGATTCCATGCCGTAGGAGCTACGTGTGGCGCACTATCCGACTCTCGTCTTCCACGGTGCCGCACAGACGGTCACCGGCTCGTGCACGGAGATCGCACTGGACTCGACGCGGATCCTGGTGGACTGTGGCCTGTTCCAGGGCTCACGCAGTCTCGAAGAGCTGAACTACGGCGACTTCGCGTTCACGCCGGACGAAATCGACGCCGTCGTTCTCACCCATGCCCACATCGATCATTGCGGTCTGCTGCCCAAGCTGGTGGCCCAGGGTTTCGACGGGCCGATCTTCTGCACCGGCCCGACCGCCGACCTGCTCGAATTCATGCTCGCCGACGCCGGGCGTATCCAGGAGTTCGAGGCCGAGCGGCGGAATCGGCGACGCGACCGCACGCGCGGGAGGAGGTTCGTCCCGCTCTACACGGAGGCAGACGCCCTCGCCGCCTGGGGGCAGGCCCGCCCGGTGGCGCTCGAAGAGTGGTTCGAGCCCGCCGCGGGCTTTCGCGCGAGGTTCTGGAACGCCGGGCACATACTGGGGGCCGCATCGGCGGAGATCGAAGCGGGGGGTGTGCGCCTGCTCTTCTCCGGTGACCTCGGTCCCGCCCAGAAGGCATTCCATCCCGATCCGACCGGCCCCTCGGGACCGGACCATCTCGTCTGCGAATCCACCTACGGAAACCGGACCCGCGTGCGGATGACGATCGAGCAACGGCGTGACCTGCTCGAAGAGGAGATCGCCCGTGCGGTCGGGCACGGCGGCAACCTCGTCGTCCCCGCCTTCGCGCTGGAACGGACCCAGGAACTGCTGCTCGACATCGCCCACCTCGTCGACGAGAACCGCATCCCCGCGGTACCGGTGTTCGTCGACTCACCGCTCGCCAACCGGGCGACCTCGGTGTTCGCCGCGCACGCGGGCGAACTCGAGGATCTCGAGGGGAAGAACATCTTCCGCCATCCCGCGATCCACTACGTCGACGACGCATCCACCTCCAAGCGGATCAACGACGTCTCGGGAGCGATCATCATCGCCGCCTCGGGAATGTGCGAGGCGGGGCGCATCCGTCACCACCTGAAGCACAACCTGCACCGCCGGGATTCGACGATCCTGTTCGTCGGTTTCCAGGCGCAGGGTTCGCTCGGCCGCGTGATCCTCGAGGGTGCGAAGCGCGTCCGCATCTCCGGTCAGGACATCGACGTGCGGGCGCAGATCCGCCGGATCGACAGCTACTCCGCGCACGCGGATCAGACCGAGCTCCTGGACTGGATCACGGCACGCGGTCCCGTGGCAGGCAGCCTGTTCCTCACCCACGGCGAGCCGGAGGCCGTTGCGGAACTGGCCGAACTGGTGCACGAGCTCGACCCTTCGCTGTCTATCGTCACCCCGGAGATCGGGGAGAGCTACCTGGTGGCGCCCGGTACCCCCGCGTCGCGGATTCAACCTGCTCGCGCGGACGTCGCTCGGTTGATCGGCCGCGACTGGCAGAACGACTACGCCGAACTGGCAGTGAGCCTGAAACAGCAACTCGGACGCATCACGGATGCGGAATCGCGCCGGAGGGCCGTCGCCGAGATCCGCGAGATCCT
Source organism: Rhodococcus sp. NS-SX18 (assembly GCF_057367935.1). Classification (NCBI taxonomy): domain Bacteria; kingdom Bacillati; phylum Actinomycetota; class Actinomycetes; order Mycobacteriales; family Nocardiaceae; genus Rhodococcus; species Rhodococcus sp. NS-SX18. The sequence continues at coordinate 3,231,637 of NZ_CM170633.1, forward strand.
CGACAGCTACGCAGATGTCCGCCCCGCACACGGCGTACGGAAGCGGGACTGAGCCGGATCCACACCCTCGCCGAGGCGCCCGATTTGCTCGATTCGGGACCTTCTACCCTGCCCGACCGGGCCGTTTTCCTTCACATCCGCTCACACGCCACCTACGCTCGGGTCCGGCCACGATCCCCCTGCACAGTGGCCCTGCCCCGCCGGCGACGACGCGCGAAGCCGGCGGGGCCTCGCCTTCTCCTTCGGCACCGCTGCTGCGGCCGCACGAGAACGCCGCGGCGCTGCGGTGAAAGCCCGCACCGACCCGGTCGGCTATCTCTTGCGGGCGGTGAGCAACAGGTACTCGGCGTCGTACGCGGTCCGGCCGGGTTGCTCGGCCCGGTTCCACGCGGTGAGGAACTGCAGAAATTCCCGGTCCAGGTCTGCGATCCGCTCCGGGTCGTTGAACCGGTACACCGCGATCGTCGGACCGTAGTTGCGCTTCCAGTACTCACGGAACTCGATCGGCTCCGCGCTGTGGTCCATCACCACGCTTCGGCGATCCATGCGCACATCGATGATCCGATCACCGAACAACTCCCGGACGTGCTGCTCGTCGCCCCACATCGGGGGCGGCGTAGCGCCCGCCGGGGGTGGCGGCGCATACGGGGCCATGAGCCGGAACAGCTGACCGATGAAGCCCTCCGGCGTCCAGTTGATCATCCCGAGCGTCCCACCCGGCCGGCACACCCGCAGCAGTTCGTCGGCGACGGCCTGGTGATGTGGTGCGAACATCGCGCCCACGCTGGAGAGCACGACGTCGAAGCTGCCGTCGGGGAACGGCAGGGCCTCGGCGTCCGCCTCCACCCACTCGACGTCCACACCCCGCTCCGCCGCGGCTCTGCGGCCCGCGACGAACAACTCCGGCGTCAGGTCCGCGGCGGTGACGATCGCGCCCCGTTCGGCAGCCGGGATGGCAGCGTTGCCGGATCCGGCGCCCACGTCGAGCACTCGCCGGCCCGCTGTCACCCCGGCCGCGGCGACGAGCGTCGGCCCGAACGTCGGAATCAGGTCGGCCGCGACCGCCGGATAGTCCCCGGCCGCCCACAACGCCCGGTGCCTGGCCTTCAGCGCCCGGTCTGCGTCACGTTCCACGATGCCGGTCATGATCACTCCTTCGTCCGATGCTGCGGGATCGTGTGTCCCGTACTGGCACCGACACAGACGGCGCCGCCACCGCAAGGACGCAATCCAGGCGGAGTGTGCAGGCACCGACGTGGGATTGCGTCCTTTCACCGGTACCGTCGTCTGTGAAGGGACACCGCCCGTACAGCGCCCCTTCCTGGAGGACCACACCATGACCACGGCATCCCTCAGGTCCGCGACGGACGCGGACGCCCTGACCACCGAAGCCGTCTGGCGCGAGTTCGGTGCGCAGCTACGCGTCTTCGTGCAGCGGCGGATCGCCGATCCGGACCGCGCCGACGACGTGCTCGGCGAGATCCTGCTGCGCGTCCACAGGAACCTCGGCCGGGTCGAGGACCGCGAGCACCTGATCCGGTGGGTGTACCGGATCGCCCGCACCGCGATCATCGACGACTACCGCCGGGCCGCCCGGGATCGCGACCGGCTCGCGCCGCTCGTCGACGACGCACCCGACCAGGCCGGACAGGAGTGGGACGACACGACGACCGCCCAGCGGGAGCTGGCCGCCTGCCTGCGTCCGCTGCTCGAGGGGCTCTCCCCCGAGCAACGCCGAGCCGTCGAGCTGACCGACCTGGAAGGACTGACGCAGGCCCGCGCCGCCGCGGTCGAAGGGGTGTCGCTGTCCGGAATGAAGTCCCGTGTCCAGCGAGGCCGGCGGAAGCTGGCCGAGTTGCTCGGGCGATGCTGCGCCCTGACCCTCGATGCGCACGGGATGCCGATGGACTACACCGCCTCGACCGACTGCCGGTGCGCCGGCGCCTGATGGCGCGTGCGCCCGGTGTGCCGTCGCGGGACGGCACACCGGGCGAGTTCCGATCAGCCGCAGCAGGCGCCCGCGGTGGGGCTGTCCTCACTCGCGCATGCGACCGCACACGCCGAGCCCGTCAGCCCGTCCGGGTTGGCGGGATTGTCGTCGGTCACGGCGTAGTACTCCCACCATCCGTTGGGGACGTCGGGTGCGTCGACGAACACCTTGTCCTGCACGGCATGGCAGCACAGATCCTGCTCGGCGATCGTGGCGGTCAGTCCGGAGTCCCGGAACCGGGCCAGCGCTCCGGACACCTCGTCGGGGCCGTCCGCCTCGATTCCCAGGTGGTTCAGGCGTTCGCGCGCACCGGGATTCTCGATCAGCACCAGCTTCAGCGGAGGATCCTCGATCGCGAAGTTGGCATAGCCGGGGCGCTGTTTGTGCGGGGACACCCCGAACAACGCGGTGTAGAACTCGGTCGCCGCGGTGATGTCCTCGACGTTGAGAGCGAGCTGGACTCGGGTGGCAGACATGGTGGTCACTCCTCGAAATCGGGACACCGGCCCGGAAATCCACCGTGGATCCTCGTCACCGTGTGTCCTCCCTACTGACGACCGTCGCGCCGGACGGACGCAGCCGGCGTCGTTCGCTCGGAGAATGCGTCCTTCGCCGCGGTGCGACGTCCGAAAGGAGACTCGGTCACCGACTCGAAAGGATCCGTCGTGAACACCACATCCACCACGCTGCCCGAGAACTGGAACCGCGCGATGGCCATCGTCGCTCATCCGGACGACCTCGAGTACGGCGCGGCCGGCGCCATCGCCCGCTGGACCCGTTCGGGCAAGGCGGTGGCCTACGTCGTCGCCACCGACGGCGAGGCCGGCATCGACGGCCGCACCCCCGCCGAGGCGGCACCCCTGCGACGCCGCGAGCAGCTCGACGCCGCCGCCGTCGTCGGCGTCGAGGACGTGACGTTCCTCGGATACCGCGACGGCGTCGTCGAATACGGACTCGACCTGCGCCGCGCCGTCGCCCGCGAGATCCGGAGGTTCCGGCCGGACGTGCTGATCACCGCCACGTACGAGCCCACCTACGGACTGGACGGCGGGCGCATCGTCAATCAGGCGGACCATCGCGCCGTGGGCCTGGCGGTACTCGACGCCGCCCGCGACGCCGGCAATCGCTGGATCTTCCCCGAGCTGCTCGACGAGAACCTGCCTCCGTGGAACGGGGTCGGCCACGTGTACCTGATGGGTGCGAACGAGCCGTCGCACGCCGTCGACGTCACCGAGAGCCTCGACACCGGAATCGAATCACTGCGCGCCCACCGGTCCTACCTGGACGGGCTGGGCCGGGACTTCGATCCTGCGGCGTTCCTGCGCGAGTTCACCGCGGCCGCCGGAACCCGAATCGGCGTGCGGCACGCCGTCGCCTTCCAGCAGATCCGGCTCCAGGGGGTGTGACGGCCGGAGCGGGAAAGGTGGGGCGGGCGGGGCTCGAACCCGCGACCAATGGATTATGAGTCCACGGCTCTAACCGACTGAGCTACCGCCCCGTCCGCGCGCATCCGAAGGTACGCGACGTGTGCCGAATGCTACCGGCTGCGACGACCGGTCCCCGTCGTGGGTCGCCCCGTGTCGCCGGGAGCAGGCCGCGCCGCGGCAGCACGGTGGAGTGTGTAACTTCCGTCACACCGGCCACGGTTCGTGCCGGCCGGGACGAGAAAACCCCTCCCACCCGAGATCGGGTGGAAGGGGTTTTCCGGAAGCTCCCCCGGCTGGACTCGAACCAGCAACCGTTCGATTAACAGTCGAATGCTCTGCCAATTGAGCTACAGGGGATTGTCCTGCGTGCCCCGCCGTTTCCCGCGGTGCGTGAAGAACTGTAGCGCCCCACCCGACGCGGCACCAAATCGCCTGCCTGTGAGCCCTGGGACGTGAATCGGGCAGGATGGGTGGGACGCTGACACGGCTGAACGGAGACGACGTTGATCGGACTTATGGTGGGGGTTGCCGCGGGCTACGTCCTGGGGACACGGGCGGGCCGCGCCCGATACGAACAGCTCAGCAGGACGGCGAAGGCGGTCGCGGGTAGTCCGGTGACGAAGAAGGCGATCGAGGTGAGCAGGCAGAAGCTGGCCGACTCCCTGAGCCCGGAGCCGAAGCTCGAACCGATGAAGCCGCTCGACGAGCAGACCACGATCCTCGTCCCCCGCGACCAGTTGCGGCGGTGACGCGGGTGGCGTGAGGTCAGCCGGCCAGGCCGTCGCCGCTGGTGTCGCCGATGGCCTGGTCGAGCAGGCTGCGCCGATACTGCTCGAGTGCGACGAGGTCCCCGAGCAGGGAGTGGAACTCGTCGGATTCGGTGGCCGGGGAGATGCGCTGCAGTTTGGATTTGAGTTCGGCGACCTGCTCCCCCACCCAGACCTCCTGCAGTCGCGCGAGGACCCCGCCGATGTAGCGGGGCATCCGGTCGTCCTCCGCGGGCAACGGGTCCACCGCGAGTTCCATGACCAGTGAGTGCACCACGGGGTCGGTGGCAGCGCGCCCGACGGCGTCGACCCATTCCGCGCCGCCGAGACCCGCGCCGGTCCCGCCGGCCGCGGCCACGGCTTCGCGGACGGCCGCGTAGGCCGGATCGGTGAACGTCTCCGCGGGCAGCGAATCGAACACGGTGCCGGCGATCCCGGGGTACTGCAGCGCCGCCTTGAGGGCGTCGCGCTGCGGCCACAGCGCTGGATCGTCGGGACGCGGCCGGCGCAGGACCGTCTCCGCGGGACCCGCCTCCGCCCGCTGGTGCGGCGCGGCGGTACGTGCCTTCTCGTCGCCGCCGCGCGCGACGCGCCGGGACTCCTCCTGCACCCGCCGGCGGACGGCCGGAATGTCGTCCCAGCCCACCCAGTGCGACAACTGCACCGCATAACTGTCGCGCAGCGTACGTTCCTTGATCCGGGCCACCACGGGAACCGTCCGGCGCAGCGCCTCCACCCGGCCCTCGGCGGTGTCGAGGTCGTGCTCGGCGAGAATCGACTTGACGACGAACTCGAACATCGGGGTGCGCCGGGCGACGAGGTCGCGCACCGCCCCGTCACCGGACTTCTGCCGGAGCTCGCACGGATCCATGCCCTCGGGTGCGATCGCGACGAAGGTCTTGGCCGTGGTCTTCTGGTCGCCTTCGAACGCCTTCATCGCCGCAGCCCGGCCGGCAGCGTCGCCGTCGAAGGTGTAGATGATCTCACCACGGAAGTAGCTGTCGTCCATGAGCAGTCGCCGCAGCATCGCCAGATGCTCGTCGCCGAATGCGGTGCCGCACGCGGCGACTGCGGTTTTCACGCCCGACAGGTGCATTGCCATGACGTCGGTGTAACCCTCGACGATCACCGCCTGGTGCGCCTTGGCGATCTCCCGCTTGGCCAGGTCCAGTCCGAACAGCACCTGGGACTTCTTGTAGAGCAACGTTTCCGGGGTGTTGACGTACTTGGCCGCGAGCGTGTCGTCGTCGAACAGGCGACGGGCACCGAACCCGATGACGTCACCGGCGAGGTTGCGGATCGGCCACAGCAGCCGCCGGTGGAACCGGTCGATGGGCCCGCGACGTCCCTGTTTGGACAGCCCGGCGGCCTCGAGCTCGGCGAATTCGAAGCCGCGGGAGAGCAGGTGCCTGGTGAGAGCATCCCAGCCGGCGGGAGCGTATCCGCACCCGAACGTCTCGGCGGCGGCTTCGTCGAAGCTGCGTTCGGTCAGGTAGTCCCGCGCCACCTGGGCGTCGGGCGTCCGCAGCTGCTCGGCGTAGAACTCCTGCGCGGCCGCGTTGGCGGCGACGAGCCGCGCGCGGGTGCCGCGGTCGCGCTGCACCGACGGCCCGCCGCCCTCGTAGTTGAGGGTGTAGCCGACTCGATCGGCGAGCTGCTCGACGGCTTCGACGAAACTGATGTGCTCGATCTTCTGCAGGAACGAGTACACGTCGCCACCCTCGCCGCAGCCGAAGCAGTGGAAGTGGCCGTGGTTGGGACGGACGTGGAAGGACGGGGACTTCTCGTCGTGGAAGGGGCACAGCCCCTTCATCGAATCGGCGCCGCCGCGCCTGAGGGCGACGTACTCGCCGACGATGTCTTCGATCCGGACGCGGTCACGGACGGCCGCGATGTCCCTGTCTGAAATTCGCCCGGCCACGACGACGAGTCTAGGCGCTACCCCCAACTCGCCTGCGCGGCGAGGCTGTCGCGGTCGATCCGCTCGAGCCGGGACTCGGTGCACGAGGCGATCTGGTCGACGATCACCCGCATGCGGGCGGCGTCGTCGGGCGCGGCGTCCCACAGGGGGGCGAAGAACGGGTCGAGGCCGACGGGAGCCGTGCGCTCGAGCCATTCGGCGACGCGGTGGATCCGTTCCCGCTGCCGTTCCTGACGCTGCCGGTGGGCGGCATCGGACATCACGAACTGCAGGGCCATGGTCTTGAGCAGGGCCACCTCGGACGCGACGACCGGTGGGACGACGAGGTCGGCGTCGTAGCGGGTGACCGGGCGATCGCCGGTGACGGCGCGAGTGCCGATGATCGCGGCCGTCGCGAAGCGGCCGACGAGTTCGCTCGTGAGCCGCTTGAGCGCCACCGAACACGCGAGGCTGCCGTCGTAGGTGTCGACGGCCTGGACCACCGGCATCTGCGACAGTCGCTTCGAGGCCTCCACCAGCTCGTTCGGGTCGAGACCGGAGAATTCACGCATGCCGAGGTCGACGAGGGTGTTCACCGACGCCGGGTCGGTGAGCACGCGCAGGTCGATCCGTCCGTCGATCACGCCGTCCTCGACGTCGTGGACGGAGTAGGCGACATCGTCGGACCAGTCCATGATCTGGGCTTCCAGACACTTGTGCCGGTCGGGCGCGCCGTCGCGCACCCAGTCGAGGACGTCGGCGTCGTCGTCGTAGGCGCCGAACTTCGCGCCGGGCGCCGGGCGGGTCCACGGGTACTTCAGTGTCGCGTCGAGGGCCGCGCGGGTGAGATTGAGACCCGCGCTCGTACCGTCCGGGTGGACGATCTTCGGCTCGAGGCATGTGAGGATCCGCAGGTTCTGCGCGTTGCCCTCGAACCCGCCGCACTCGGCGGCCACCTCGTCGAGGGCACGTTCGCCGTTGTGACCGTAGGGCGGGTGCCCGATGTCGTGCGCGAGGCCGGCGAGGTCCACCAGGTCGGGATCACAACCGAGTCCGTCGGCGATGCTGCGGCCGATCTGGGCGACCTCGATCGAGTGGGTGAGACGGGTGCGCGGAGTGTCACCGTCGCGGGGACCGACGACCTGGGTCTTGTCGGCGAGCCGCCGCAGGGCGGCGCTGTGCTGGACCCGGGCGCGGTCCCGCGCGAACGGCGTACGGCTCGCGGTCGCCGGCCCGGCACCGGCGAGCGCCGACACCTTCGGGACCTCGGCGACGCGCCGTTCGAGGTCGTGTTCGTCGTAGCCGGGCATCACGTCCTCCTTCACTGTGCGGCCGTGTAGGGGAAGTCCGCGGAGTCGTGGGTGAGCTGGTACCAGATCAGCGCGCCCGTCTCACGGGCGATCCCGTGCAGCTGCGACTCCCGGGTGTACACGGCGGGGCCGGTGCGGGTCGGCGCGGTCCACGCGTCGAGACCGGCATCGCGGGCCATGGTGCGAGTTCGCAGCGAATGCCACGGATCGCTCACCAGCACCGCGGAGTGCAGTCCCTGCGCGCTCATCTCGCGGCTGACCGCCTCGACACTGAGCAGCGTGTCCGAGCCCTCTTCGACCGCGGTGATCGCCGACTCCGGCACACCCTTGGCGACCAGATAGTTCTTGCCGGAGGCCGCCTCGGTGAACAGGTCACCCTCCTGCTTCCCGCCGACGGTGACGATCCGTTCGGCCACCCGGTTCTCGTACAGCGCGAAGGCCTGGTCGAGGCGGGCCTGGAACACCGACGAGGGGGTGCCGGAGTACTGGGCGGCGCCGAGCACGACGATGGCATCGGCCGGGCTCCGGTCGTCGATGCGCGCCACCTGCCACACCCGCACCGCGGTCCCGGCGAGGACCGCGATCGCCGCGAGCACCACGCCGAGCACCAGCCGGCGCGTCCAGCGTGCGACGCTCGCCCCGAACCCGCGCCGGGTTTCGGGGAGGGGCGGGGCTGGGCGTGTACGGGCTGCGGTACTCACTCCCCGATTCTGCCAGTGTTGCGTGCGCGCCCACCCGGCGACGCGCCACGGGCGACGACGCATGCGAGCCGATAGATTCGGACGCATGTCACCGTATCCGGTCGTCGTCCGGCCACGTTCGGTCCGTCCGCTCCACCGTTCGCTGTCGCTGTCGGTGCCGGTCCTGCTCGCGGCGCTGGTCTGGTTGCTGCTGCCCGGTTCGGCGACGGCCGAGCCACCCTTCCGGCTCCCGCAGCCGGTCACCGACACGGCCGGCGTGCTGGATCCGGCGGCGACGGCGCAGATCGAGCAGGCGGCGGACGTGCTCTACGCCGAGCACGGGGTGCAGTTGTGGGTGGCGTACGTGCCGACGTTCTCGGGGCTGTCGTCCGACGACTGGACCGAGCGGACCGCGCAGGCCAGCAATTTCGGGACGGACACCGCCCTGCTGGCCGTGGCCACGCAGGACCGCGAGTACGCGCTGTGGACGCCGAACGCCCTGTCCGGGGTCACCGCGTCCGAGCGGGACGCCATCAGTACGGAGCGGATCGTGCCGCAGCTGCGGAACGAGAACTGGTCCGGCGCCGCGGTGGCGGCGGCCGAGGGCCTCGACGGGGCGTTGTCGACCTCGGGTTCGGGTTCGGGTTCGGGCACGACGCTGCTCGTGGGGGGCGGGGTCATCGCCGCCGGCGCCGGCGGGGTGTACCTGTACTCCAAGCGCGCCAAGCGCAAGCGGGCCGAGGCGGGCGCCCGGGCGGCGGCGGACACCGACCCGACCGACACCGACGCGCTGAGTGCACTGCCGCTCGAGGGGCTCGAACTGCACGCCCGGAAGATCCTGGTCGAGACCGACAACGCGGTCCGTTCGAGTTACGAGGCGCTGGAACTGGCGCGCGGGGAATTCGGCGACGGCGCGGTTCAACCGTTCGACCACGCCTACCGTCAGGCGCAGTCGGCCCTGGCGTCCGCGTTCGAGATCCGGCAGCGGCTCGATGACGCCATCCCCGAGACGCCTCAGCAGCAGCGCGAGATGCTCGTGCAGTTGATCTCGTCGTGTGGGCGCGCGGATCGGGAACTCGACGCGCAGGTCGAAGCGTTCGACCGGATGCGCGATCTGCTGCTCGATGCACCCGCCCGACTCGACGCACTCACCCAGCGCGCGATCGCGTTGCGAGCGCGCCTACCCCAGGCCGAGGCGACGCTGGCGGACCTGCGCACGGAGTTCCCGGCCGGCGCGCTCGCCCCGATCACCGACAACGTGGCGCTGGCCCAGGACGAGATCGAGTTCGCCGAGAAGTCCGTCGACCAAGGCCGGACCGCGGTGGCGCGTCCCGTCGGCGAGCAGGGCGACGCCGTGCGCGCCATCCGGGAAGCGGAAGGCGCTCTCGGACACGCGACGACCATGCTCGACGCGGTCGACCACGCCGCCGACGACATCCGGCGGGCGATCGCGACTCTGCCGGCGGCGATGGCCGACGCCGCGCAGGGCATCGCCGACGCCGAACAACTCGCGGCCACCGGGGGCGTGGAACTGGCCGAAGCCCGCAAGGCCGCGCAGGAGGCACTCGACCACGCCCGGGCGGCGATGAACACCGATCCTCTGGGCAGCTTCACCCGGGTCGTGGAGGCGGACGCCCGCCTCGACGCGCTGCGGGCCCGCACTCGGCAGGCACAGGAGGAGGCACAGCGCACCCGTCAGCGTCTCGAGCAGGATCTGACGGCCGCCCAGTCCCAGGTCACCGCCGCCGCGGACTTCATCGGGACGCGGCGCGGCGTGATCGGCGCCGAAGCCCGCACCCGCCTGTCGGAGGCGCAGCGTCATCTGCAGGCCGCGCAGCAACTCGCCGCGCACGAACCGGGCCGGGCGCTGCAACACGCTCAGGCAGCGGGGACTCTCGCGGCAAATGCGCTGCGTGCAGCGCAGAACGACGTGCAGCGCTGGGACCGTCAGCAACGTCCGCCCCGCGGCGGCGCATCGGGCGGCAACATCGCCGGTGCGGTGCTCGGCGGCATCCTGATCAACAGCGTCCTGACCGGTGGCCGCGGGGGCTTCGGCGGTGGGGGCTTCGGCGGCGGCGGCTTCGGGGGCGGCGGCTTCGGCGGCTCGAGCGGGGGGCGGTTCTAGTCGCGACCGCGCAGTGAGTGGGGGCCGCCTCGCGCGAGGCGGCCCCCACTCACTGCCGCTGCGTGGTCAGGCGCCGATCAGCCGCTGCGCCAGGTAGCCCTCGACCTGGTCGAGCCCGACGCGCTCCTGCGCCATGGTGTCGCGCTCACGGATGGTGACGGCCTGGTCCTCGAGGGTGTCGAAGTCGACCGTGATGCAGAACGGGGTGCCGATCTCGTCCTGGCGACGGTAGCGACGGCCGATGGCGCCGGCGTCGTCGAACTCGATGTTCCAGTGCTGGCGCAGCTGCGCGGCGAGGTCCTTCGCCTTGGGGCTCAGGTCCGCATTGCGCGACAGCGGCAGCACCGCCGCCTTGACCGGGGCGAGCCGGCGATCGAGGCGCAGCACGGTGCGCTTGTCGACGCCACCCTTCGCGTTGGGCGCCTCGTCCTCGCTGTAGGCATCGACGAGGAACGCCATGAGCGAACGCGTCAGGCCCGCTGCCGGTTCGATGACGTACGGGGTGTACCGCTCGTTGGTGGTCTGGTCGAAGAAGCTCAGGTCGGCACCCGAGTGCTGCGCGTGCGTCGACAGGTCGAAATCGGTGCGGTTGGCGACGCCCTCGAGCTCACCCCATTCGCTGCCCTGGAAGTGGAAGCGGTACTCGATGTCGACGGTGCGCTTCGAGTAGTGGGACAGCTTGTCCTGCGGGTGCTCGTACAGGCGCAGGTTGTCCTTGTTGATGCCGAGCCCGGTGTACCAGTCCATCCGGTAGTCGATCCAGTACTGATGCCACTGTTCGTCCTCGCCCGGCTTGACGAAGAACTCCATCTCCATCTGCTCGAACTCGCGGGTCCGGAAGATGAAGTTGCCCGGGGTGATCTCGTTGCGGAAGCTCTTGCCGATCTGGCCGATGCCGAACGGCGGCTTCTTGCGCGACGTGGTGAGGACATTGGCGAAGTTCACAAAGATGCCCTGCGCGGTCTCGGGGCGCAGGTAGTGCAGCCCCTCCTCGCTCTCGATCGGACCGAGATAGGTCTTGAGCATCATGTTGAAATCGCGGGGCTCGGTCCACTGGCCCTTGGTGCCGCAGTCGGGGCAGGCGATCTCCGACATGGGAACAGCGTCGGGATCGTCGAGCTTGTTCTTCTCGGCGTACGCCTCCTGCAGGTGGTCCTGGCGGTGGCGCTTGTGGCAGCTCAGGCACTCGACGAGCGGATCGTTGAAGACTCCGACGTGACCCGACGCGACCCACACCTGACGCGGCAGGATCACCGACGAGTCCAGACCGACGACGTCCTCACGGCTGGTGACCATGTTGCGCCACCACTGCTTCTTGATGTTCTCCTTGAGCTCCACGCCGAGCGGCCCGTAGTCCCAGGCCGACCTCGTACCGCCGTAGATCTCACCGCAGGGGTAGACCAGGCCCCGGCGCTTGGCCAGGTTGGCGACGGTATCGATCTTGGATTTCGGTGCCACTCGGATTCACTCCATCTTCGATGCGGGGTTTCGCAGCGTGCGTCGACCCGTAAGCCTATCGCTCCGGTCGGTGGGGCCGAACTTCGCGCCGGTTGACATGCACATTCGTGCATATCAAAATGGAATCGGTTTGCAATAACGCGGCCGAGGACCCGAAGGAGACCCGTTGAGCGTTGCCGACACCGGCCGCGGCGGCGACGCCACCGCCGCGAACCCACCGCACGAGGACTGCCGGCCGGACTCGGTGACACCCTCCCCGGCCCCGGCTCCGTCGCGCGAGACCCTCGCCGCCGCCGGCGAGCTGCTGCGCGCCCTGGCCGCACCCGTGCGCATCGCGATCGTGCTGCAACTGCGCGAGTCCGAGCGCTGCGTCCACGAGCTGGTCGGCGCGCTCGGCGTCACCCAACCGCTGATCAGCCAGCACCTGCGCATCCTCAAAGCCGCGGGGGTGGTCCGCGGCGAGCGCGCCGGCCGCGAGGTGCTCTACCGTCTCGTCGACGACCATCTCGCCCACATCGTCGTCGATGCCGTCGCCCACGTCGAGGAAGGTTGACCCCAGCCGTGCCGCCCGCCCCCAAACCCGTCGTCGGAGTCCGCTCCACCAGACAACGCAGTGCGATTTCCGCGCTGCTCGACGAGATCGAGGAATTCCGTTCGGCCCAGGACCTGCACGACGAACTGCGCCGTCGAGGTGAGGGCATCGGCCTGACCACCGTCTACCGCACCCTGCAGTCCCTCGCCGAAGCCGGCACCGTCGACGTGCTGCGCACCGACAACGGCGAGTCCGTCTACCGGCGCTGCTCGTCCGGTCACCACCACCACCTCGTGTGTCGCGCGTGCGGATTCACCGTCGAGGTGGACGGACCCGAGGTCGAGCGCTGGTCCCACGAGGTGGCCGAGGCGAACGGCTTCGTCGACGTCAGTCACACCGTCGAGATCTTCGGCACCTGCCGCGAGTGCGCAGCCGCCGAGCCCGCGACCACCCGCTGAGCGGCCGACCCTCAGCGGCACCCGCAGCCGTCGCAACCGCACCCGCCCAGTAGATCGAGGGCCTCGTCGCCCGGCTCGTCGAACACGCACGCCCGCCCGCCGAGCCGCGTTGCGAGGTCGGGAGCCGACGGCACGAGTGCCGCCACCACCGCGACCGCGCGCGCCAGGTGCGCCGGCACCAACGGGTGCGCCGGGACGCGCTGCACCGCCGTCACCCGGTCCTGATGGAGCTCGAGCGTCGCGTCCGGCCACTGCGCCTGCAGGTCGACGAGAACCTCGGCCGCGCGGGTACGACCGGAGATCCGCTCCACGAGGTACGTCGTCAGCTCCACCACCCCGGCTCGTGAGTCGACGACGACATAGGTGAGCACATCGTCGACCCAGATCGGCACGTCGCCGTCCGTGTCCGGTTCGATCTCCTCGGCGAGGACCGTCGACAGGACGCGCAGCACGGCCGCGCGCAGCGCGTCGTCGTCTCCGGTGGCGATCGGGAAGTCCCAGTCGAGTTCGCTCACTCGGATCCGCCCGTACCCGCGACGGCCGAACGCGCGTCGCCGGCGCCACCGAGCACGAGCAGCAGCATCGTCGTCAGGGGCGAATCGTCGAGGCCGGTGGCAGGAAAGGAGTACCGCAGCACCACGTCCGCCTCGGCGTCCCGCTCGACGAGATGGATCGACCCGAACTGCAGGGCGTCCGCTGCCGTGGCGACGCGCGTGCGCAACGCGTCGTCGAGGGGCAGGTCCCACGCGAGGATCCCGGTCAGCGACACCACGTCGAGACCCTCGGTGAGGGTCACCACCCGCACGGCGCAGGGCACGCCCGCGTAGTCGAATCCCAGCGCGTCGTCACCGTTCGTCCTGGGTTCGTGCAGGGCGACGAACCCCGCCAGCGCGGACGCGATCCGCTCGCGCAGGCTCAGTCCGCTCGGGTCCGTCCCGCCGGGGTCGGGTACCCGGTCGCCCCGCCCGGTCCCGGCGTCCGTCACTTCACACCCCCGAATCGACGGTCGCGCGAGGCGTATTCCACACACGCGGCCCACAGGTCCCGACGGTCGAAGTCGGGGAACATCTTGTCCTGGAACACCATTTCGGCGTAGGCCGACTGCCAGAGCAGGAAGTTCGAGGTGCGCTGCTCACCGGACGGCCGCAGGAACAGGTCCACGTCCGGCATGTCGGGTTCGTCGAGATACCGCGCCACCGTGGCCTCGGTGACACGATCCGGGTCGAGCTGTCCGGCGGCCACCCGGTGCGCGATTTCCCTTGCAGCGTCGGCGATCTCGGCTCGGCCCCCGTAGTTCACGCACATGGTGAGAGTCATCACGTCGTTGTCGCGGGTCAATTCCTCGGCGATCTCGAGTTCCTTGACGACACTGCGCCACAGCTTGGGCCGTCGTCCGGCCCAGCGCACGCGCACCCCCATCTCGTGCATCTCGTCGCGCCGGCGCCGGATCACATCCCGGTTGAAGCCCATGAGGAAGCGCACCTCGTCCGGGCTGCGCTTCCAGTTCTCGGTGGAGAACGCATACGCCGAGAGCCACTTGACGCCCATCTCGATGCAGCCGCACACGGTGTCCATCAGCACCGCCTCGCCGCGTTCGTGGCCGGCGGTGCGGGGCAGGCCGCGTTCCTGTGCCCAGCGTCCGTTGCCGTCCATGACCAGGGCGACGTGCCGCGGGATCAGCTCGGGCTGCAGCCCCGGTGGGCGGGCGCCGGACGGATGCGGATCGGGCGGCCGGATCTCGCGGTCACGCGATGGTTGCGGGGTGCGGCGTCGAATCACGCCCCCCATCCTGCCCGACCGTCTCCCCGTCCACAGCCACGGCATGGGGACGACTGCGTTCGATGAGGGGCAGAGTCCGCAACTGCCGCTCCAGATGCCACTGCAGATGGGCGGCGATCAAGCCACTGGCCTGCCCGCGCGTGGCCGCCGGCACCGTTTCGGTGCCCTCCCAGCGACCGTGGAACAACGCGTCCATCAGGTCCAGCACCCCCGCACCGGGGGTCGCGGCACCCGGCGGACGGCACTGCACGCACACCGCTCCCCCGGCCGCGACATGGAATGCGCGGTGCGGGCCGGGCTCGTCGCAGCGGGCGCAGCGGCCGATCGCAGGTGCCCAGCCGGCGTAGGCCATCGCGCGCAGCAGGTACGCGTCGAGAATCAGCTCCGGCGGCCGGATCCGGTCGGACAGCGCGCGGAGCGCACCGACGGTGAGGCGGTGCAGTTGCGGGACGGGGGCGCGTTCCTCACCGGCGAGCCGTTCGGCGGTCTCGAGGACGGCGCACGCGGTGGTGTAGCGGCCGTAGTCGTCGACGATGTCGGCACCGAACGCGTCGACGGTCTGGACCTGCGTGACGATGTCGAGGCTGCGGCCCGGATGCAGCTGCACGTCGATGTGCGCGAACGGCTCGAGCCGGGCCCCGAACTTCGAGCGGGTGCGCCGCACACCCTTCGCGACGGCCCGCACGAGTCCGTGGCGACGGGTGAGCAGGGTGACAATGCGGTCGGCCTCGCCCAGCTTGTGCTGGCGCAGCACCACCGCGTGATCCCGGTACAACCTCACGATCCGAGTCTGTCACGCCCGGCCGACACCCGCCGCACGCCACGTCCGGGTTCGCTCGGTCGGCTCAGGTGGCGCTGCGCTCGTCGGCACCCATCGCCCCGAGCACGGCCTGCCGGGTAGCGGGACCTCCGGTGATCCGGCGTTCGCCGGCGCCGTTGACGAGCAGCCGGCCCCAGCGCTGCTCGTCGAACTCGGCGGGGGCGGTGGAGCCGAGGAATTCCTCGACGACCCGGACGAACCGGATGGGGTCGTCGCGGAACGGGAAGTGACCGGAGTTGCGGAAGATCTCGAGCCGGGAATGCGGCATCGCCGAATGCGCCAGGTGCGCGTGCCCGACGGGGATCACGCTGTCGTGCTCACCCCAGATCAACTGCACGGGCAGGTCCTCGGTCAGGTAGCAGCGGTCGAGCATCGTCACCGCCTGACCACGCCAGTCCACGACGGCCCGCAGTGTGCGCAGAAACGCCTCGCACGCTGTGGGATCGGGCAGGCCCCCGAGAACCCGGATCAGGTCCGAGGTGTCGTGCAGCAGGACACCGGGACGCAGCGGCGTGTCGTGCCAGCGGCCCAGCAGACCCCCGGCGATCCGCACAGCGGGCATGGCGCCCGGGAGCCGCAGCAGCTTGAGCGCCTCGCTCAGTCCCGGCACGGACAGCAGCCGCAGGGCGGGGTGCACGTCCTTGGTGACACCACCGGCCGAGACCAGCACGAGCCGCTCGACCAGCTGCGGGAACTGGTACGCGAACTGCATCGCGACGCCCCCGCCGAGGGAATGCCCGACCACCGTGACGCGGTCGATGCCCAGCACCGACAGCAGATCTCGCACACCGTTGGCGTATCCGGCGACCGAATAGTCGCTGCGGGGCTTGTCGGAGCGCCCGTGGCCGAGCAGGTCGGGCGCGATGACCGTGTACTTGCGGGCCAGGTGCGGGATGACCTCCCTCCAGGTCGAGGAGTTGTCGCCGATCCCGTGGATCAGCAGCAGCGCGGGTCCCTCACCGGCAATCCGGAACGCGCGGCGGTAGCCGTGGATGGTCCGGAAGACCACCCGCGTCTCCGTATCCGGTACGCGCCGGAGGTTGCGTGTGCGTGATGAACCCATGTGTAACTCCTGACAGCCGATCTCTACGACATCCCGGGAGGCGCCCGCGATATCCCCGGGGGCATACCCAGCGACCCACCGCACATGTCCCTTATGTGACAAGCATCACATTTTCGAACTCGAACACTCGACCGGACGCACTGGAACAAGTTACTGTTCGTTCGAACGAACAGCTACCGGAGGACGCCGCCGCATGACCGCACCCCAGGCCGACACCCGAGCGCCGGGCCTCGCCGCCGAGGCCGCCGCGCTGGCCGCGGGCGCCACCACGTCCGTCGCCGCGACGCGGGCGGCCCTGGACCGCATCGCGACCGCCGATCCCGCCCTCAACGCCTTTCGGAGCGTCCGCCGCGAGCAGGCCCTCGCCGAGGCCGAGCAGGCCGACCGGCGTCTCGCCGCCGGGGTCCGCCTTCCCCTGCTCGGGGTGCCGGTCGCGGTGAAGGACGACACGGACATCGCGCAGGAGGTCACCGCGTTCGGATGCGCCGGCGAGTTCACCGCCTGCGGGCAGGACGCGGAAGTGGTGCGACGACTGCGGGCAGCCGGCGCCGTGATCGTCGGCAAGACGAACACCCCCGAACTGGGCCAGTGGCCGTTCACCGGTGGCAGCGCCTTCGGGCACACCCGCAACCCGTGGCACCGCGACCACACCCCCGGCGGGTCCTCCGGGGGCAGCGCTGCGGCGGTGGCGGCGGGCATGGTGTCCGCGGCGCTGGGCTCGGACGGCGCCGGGTCGGTCCGCATCCCGGCCGCCTGGACCAACCTCGTGGGGATCAAGCCGCAGCGTGGCCGGATCTCGATGTGGCCCGACCCCGAGGCGTTCTACGGCCTGACCACGCACGGCACCCTCGCCCGTACGGTCGCCGATGCCGCGCTGCTGCTCGACGCTGTCGCCGGCGGCCACGTCGGCGACCTGCACGAAGCCGAGTCCGTCACGGTGTCCGACGCCGTGGGCCGCGATCCGGGCCGGCTCCGCGTCGCGCTCTCGTTCGCCCTGCCGTACACCGCAACCCGCGCCCGCCTGCACGACGAGATCCGGGCGAGCGTCGAATCCCTCGCCGGCACCCTGCGCGCCCTGGGTCACGAGGTCACTCTCGCCGACCCCGCCTACGGAAAACTGCTGGGCCTGAACTTTCTGCCCCGGTCCATGGCGGGAATCGACGACTGGGTGCGGCGCCTGCCGGACCCCGCCCTGGCCGACCCCCGGACCCGCGCGAACGCGCGCACCGGCCGATTGCTCCGCGGCCGCCCGCTCCGTGCCGCGCGGGCCGCCGAACCACGCATACGCCGGCGCATCGGCTCGATCTTCGACCGGTTCGACGTCATCCTCGCCCCCACCACGGCCACTCCGCCGCCGACGGTGGACGCAATGGACGGTCTCGGAGGCTGGGCCACCGACAAGGTGATCACTGCCGCCTGCCCCTACACCTGGCCGTGGAACGTCCTGGGCTGGCCGAGCGTGAACATCCCGGCGGGCTTCACCGGATCGGGCCTGCCGGTCGGCGCCCAGCTCATGGGGCACGAGAACGCCGAGCCCGTGCTGATCTCCCTTGCCTCGCAGCTCGAGTCGGAACTGCGCTGGGATCGTCACACGCCGCGGCGATGGTGGTGAGCTCGATGGGCACGGATGTCCGCAGCAGGATCGTCGCCGCGACCCTGCACCTGATCGGCACGGACGGCATCGCCGCAGTCACCAACCGCCGCATCGCCGCCCGGGCGGAGGTCTCGCTCGGGTCGATCACCTACCACTTCCCCACCCAGTCCGATCTGCTGCGCTCGGCGCTCACGACATTCGTCGCCGACGAGACCACACGACTGCGCGAGCTCGCACAGGAGTACCGGGGCCGGGATCCGAGCCTGGTCGACGCCGCAGCACTCACCGAGCAGGTTGCCGAGGACTTGTCGTTCTCGGCCGAACGGATCGCCCCGTTCGAGCTCTACATCCAGGCGGGCAGGGATGCCCGGCTGCGGGACGCCGCGGCACAGTGCTGGTCCGCCTACGATGCGCTGACCGCAACGATCCTCACCGAACTCGGCGTACCCCGAGCGGAATCGATCGCGCCGACGCTGGTGGCCACGATCACGGGCCTGCAGCTGCGGCGCCTCGCCACCGGCGGTGCGGTGGACATCGCGACCTCCGTGCTGCACCTGGTCCGCAGCGCGGTCTCCCCGGACACCGCGGGAGGTGACCCGGGCACCGGTCACACCACGGTGGCGACGACGAAGATCACGTAGGCCGCGAGGGCGCTCCGCACGACGACGTGGACCGACCGGCGCGGGGCCCGCACCGCGAACAGGACGGAGGCCGTCGCCAGCAGCGCCCAGCACGCCGGATGTCCGTAGCGGATCGCCGCTTCCTGCACACCGGTCGTGGTGCCGGCCTTCGCGGGCACCACGAACAGCCAGAGCACGGCGAGTCCGAGACACAATGCCGCGAGGACGACGCCGACGGCGACGCGATTCCGCGTCACCACCGCCCGTACACCGCTCGCCGAATCACCGTTCACGGCTGTCTCTTCCGCGTTCGCAGCCCGGGCCGTGGCCCCCAAGACCTCTCGGGGACCACCGTAGATCAGAAGCCGAGGCGGCCGAGTTGCTTCGGATCACGCTGCCAGTCCTTGGCGACCTTGACGTGCAGATCGAGGTAGATCTTCACACCGAGCAGCTTCTCGATCTGCGACCGGGCGGCGGTACCGACCTCGCGCAGGCGCGCACCACCCTTGCCGATGACGATGCCCTTCTGGCTCGGCCGCTCCACGTACAGCAGCGCATGCACGTCGAGCAGTTCGCCCTGCTTCTCGGTTCGGCCCTCCCGCTCGGAGATCTCCTCGATCACTACCGCGAGCGAATGGGGCAGCTCGTCGCCGAGCCCCTCGAGCGCGGCCTCGCGGATCAGCTCGGCCATGAGCGTCTCCTCGGGCTCGTCCGTCAGCTCCCCGTCGGGGTAGAACGCCGGCCCGGGTTCCATGTGCGAGGCGAGAACGTCGACGAGGACCTCGAGCTGTTCCCCCGAGGTGGCGGACACGGGCACGACGTCCACGTCGGGCCCCAGCAGCTCGGACACGGCGAGCAGCTGCGGTGCGAGCCGTTCCTTGCTGACCTTGTCGATCTTCGTGACGATGCCGATCAGCTTCGTGCGGGGGGCGACCTGCCGCACCTGTTCGACGATCCAGCGGTCGCCGGGGCCGATCTTCTCGTCCGCCGGGATGCACACGCAGACGGCGTCGACCTCCGAATAGGTGTCGCGCACCAGGTCGTTGAGGCGCTGCCCGAGCAGGGTCCGCGGCCGGTGCAGGCCGGGAGTGTCGACGAGGATGATCTGTGCGTGTTCCCGGTGCACGATGCCCCGGATGGTGTGCCGGGTGGTCTGCGGGCGCGACGAGGTGATCGCGATCTTGCTGCCCACGAGCGCATTCGTCAGCGTCGATTTGCCGGTGTTGGGGCGGCCGACGAAACACACGAAGCCGGAACGGAAGTCGGGATCGGTCAATGCAGAGCTCCTCGTCTGTGGTGCCGCCGTACGGATCGGCACGGGGTGTGGGGCCTCGGCGACGAGGTCACCCGTCGACCGGCTCCTCGGCGACCGCGGCGGCCTCCTCGGTCGCGGGAACCCGTTGCACGTACACGGTGTTGATGCGGACCCGGCCGCGGGCGTCGCGGCCGCCCTCGCCGCGCAGCCGCAAGCCGTGGATCTCCACCTCCGAGCCCGGCAACGGTACCCGGCCGAGCACGAACCCGAGCAGTCCGCCGACGGTGTCGACCTCGAGATCGTCGAGCGCGACGTCGAACAGGTCACCGAGGTCCTCGACGGGCAATCGAGCGGAGACCCGGAAGGTGTCGTCGCCGAGATCCTCGACGGGGGCGATCTCTGCGGTGTCGTACTCGTCGGCGATCTCGCCGACGATTTCCTCGATGATGTCTTCGATGGTGACGAGACCGGCGATGCCGCCGTACTCGTCGACGAGCAGCGCCATGTGGTTGCGGTCGCGCTGCATGTCGGCCAGCAGATCGTCGAGACGCTTGGAATCGGGGACGAACACCGCCGGGCGCATCACCTCGGCCACGGTCACACTCCGGCCGCCGTCGCGTGAATAGTAGGTCTGCTGCACCAGATCCTTCAGGTACACGACGCCGCGGATGTCGTCGACGTTCTCCCCGACCACGGGGATGCGGGAGTGCCCGCTGCGTACCGCGAGCGAGGTGGCCTGGCCGGCGGTCTTGTCCGCCTCGATCCACACCATCTCGGGACGCGGCACCATCACCTCGCGCGCGGTGGTGTCACCGAAGTCGAACACCGACTGGATCATTCGCCGTTCCTCGGCCGCGACGACGCCGCGCTCCTGGGCCATGTCCACCAGCTCGCGCAGCTCGATCTCGTTGGCGAACGGCCCGTTCCGGAATCCGCGACCGGGGGTGATCGCATTGCCGATCAGGATCAGCAGTCTGCTCAGCGGGCCGAGCAGCACACCGATCACGCGCAGCGGCACCGTCGCGCCCAGGGCGATGGAATACGCGTGCTGGCGGCCGAGGGTGCGCGGACCCACGCCGATCACCATGTAGTCCACGAGCACCATGACCACGGCAGCGGTGACCAGCGCCCAGGTGTGGTCCATCCGGTCGAGCAGCGCCGCCACCAGCACGACCGTCGCGGTGATCTCGCACAGAATGCGCAGCAGCACCATCAGGTTGACGTACCGGGGGCGGTCTCCGAGGATCACCAGCAGCTTCTGCGCGCTGGGCCGTTCACCCTTCGCGAGTTCCTCCACCCGGGCCGGGGAGACGGTGTTCAGCGCCGAGTCGACCGCCGCGAACAATCCGCCGAGCGCCACCAGCACGACGGCGGCGACGACGAGCGCGGGGGCACTCATGCCGATCCTCCGAACACGACGCCGCTACCGCTCGGTCGGGTCGAAGAACCCGGCCTTGCCGAGGAGCTGCTGGTCGCGGGCGGCGAGCCGGGCCTCGTGCTCG
Source organism: Rhodococcus sp. NS-SX18 (assembly GCF_057367935.1). Classification (NCBI taxonomy): domain Bacteria; kingdom Bacillati; phylum Actinomycetota; class Actinomycetes; order Mycobacteriales; family Nocardiaceae; genus Rhodococcus; species Rhodococcus sp. NS-SX18. The sequence continues at coordinate 3,252,917 of NZ_CM170633.1, forward strand.
GCGCGCCGCAGTTCCTCGTACCACTCCTCGAGGAGCTGATTCTGCAGACCGAACATCTCCTTCTCCTCGTCGGGTTCGGCGTGGTCGTAGCCGAGCAGGTGCAGAACGCCGTGGACCGTGAGCACGGCGAGTTCGTGCGCGAGTGAATGGCCGGCCTTGTCGGCCTGTTCCGCAGCGAAGGACGGGCACAGCACGATGTCGCCGAGCATGGAGGGGCCGGGCTCGGGAGCGTCGGGGCGGCCGCCGGGTTCGAGCTCGTCCATGGGGAAGGACATCACGTCGGTGGGGCCGGGCAGGTCCATCCAGCGCATGTGCAGATCGGCCATGGTGCCGGAGTCGACGAGCACCATCGACAGTTCTGCGGCCGGATGCACGTCCATCCGGGCGATGACGAACCGCGCGATGTCGATCAGGTCCTCCTCGGCGACGTCCATCCCCGATTCGTTCGAGATCTCGATGCTCATCTGTGCAGTTCCTTCTGGGCAGGTGCGGACACGGCGGGTGCGAGGCTGGAGGGGCCTTCGATCGCGGTCACCGGCGTGGCACCCGGTTCTGGGCCGCCGCCCGCCGTTGGGCGCGGTTGCCCATCGCCACGCCGGTCGGCCGATCGGCCTCGAAGCGCTCGTAGGCGTCGACGATGTCGGAGACGAGCCGGTGGCGCACGACGTCGCTGCTGTCGAGGACCGCGAAGTGGATTCCGTCGATGCCGTCGAGGATCTCGGCGGCGGCAGCCAGTCCGGAGCGGGCACCACCGGGCAGGTCCACCTGCGTGGTGTCGCCGGTGACGACGATCTTCGACCCGAAGCCGAGCCGGGTCAGGAACATCTTCATCTGTTCGGCGGTCGTGTTCTGGGCCTCGTCGAGGATGATGAACGCGTCGTTGAGGGTTCGCCCGCGCATGTACGCCAGCGGTGCGACTTCGATGACTCCGGCCTGCATGAGCTTCGGGATGGCTTCCGGATCCATCATGTCGTGCAGCGCGTCGTGCAGCGGGCGCAGGTACGGGTCGATCTTCTCGTGCAGCGTGCCGGGCAGGAAGCCGAGGCGCTCCCCCGCCTCGACGGCGGGACGGGTGAGGATGATGCGGGTGATCTGCTTCGACTGCAGGGCCTGCACGGCCTTGGCCATGGCGAGGTACGTCTTGCCGGTGCCCGCGGGCCCGATACCGAACACGATCGTGTTGGTGTCGATGGCGTCGACGTAGCGCTTCTGGTTGAGGGTCTTGGGCCGGATGGTCTTGCCGCGCCGGGACAGGATGTCGAGGCTCAGGACGTCGGCCGGCGCGTCGGACAAGCCCTGCGTGAGCATTCCCACGGTGCGGCGCACCGCGTCCGGGGTCACCGCCTGGCCGCGTCCGACGAGGGTGACCAGCTGCCCGAGCACCCGTTCCGCGAGCGCGACGTCCGCGGGCGCGCCGGTGAGGGTGACGGAGTTGCCGCGTACGTGGATGTCCGCGCCGAGAGCCCGTTCGAGGGCGATGAGATTCTCGTCGGCCGAGCCGAGCAACGGTGCCGCAGCTTCGGGGGGCAGGTCCAAGTTGGAACGGACGGTGGTCCGTTCGGCGTTCCCGGTCTCTCGGGTGTCGTCTGGTTCACTCACGTGGACGGTACGGCCTGCTTTCGGTTCGGCTGGCGCACGACGGGCGTCGTGACGATGTCAGTCTAGCGCCGGGTGTCTCCGCGCCCCACCGCATTGCCGCCTGGGGCGGGTGCCCGGTGCCGATCCTGCTGCGTTCGCCGGGCCTGCTGGACGACGGCGACGGCACGCTCCGGCGGAACCCCCATCAGGACGAGGGCGGCGAGGGCGACGGATTCACCCGCGTCGTGCACCATGCCGCGGTTGGCCTGTTCGAGGGTGGCCATGGTGAGCCCCTCGAGCATTCCGACGAGGACGACGGGCGGCAGGTACGCGGAGAACACCCCCGACCGCCGGCCCCGCTCCACGATCGCGAGGGTGCGGGTGCGCAGCGGGGCGATGAGCTCCCCGATGCGCTCGTCGCCGACCTCCTTGCGCGCGAAGGACAGCAACACGCGGAAGCGGTCTCCGACGGGCCAGGTCATGAGGGCAGCGACGGCGAGCGCCAGGTCGGGTTCCTCGGGATCCGGCCGGTCGACGGCCGCCGCGAGCGCGGCGGCCGCCTCCTCCGCGATGCCGTCGACGAGCGCCTCGCGGCTCGGGAAGTGGGCGTAGACGGTGCGGCGCACCACGCCGGCAGCCTGGGCGACCTCGTCCATGCTGGCGTCCGGGTCGGCTGCGAAACACCCCATGGCCGCCTCGAGGATCCGCGCTCGGTTCCCGCTCGTCCGCCGTCGCGGCCCCCGGATCGGTTCCGCCACGTGAACACCTTCTTCCACCGCCGAGTGTGACGTCCGTCAACTTTACTTGCACACTCGTGTGCAAATTCCTAACTTGCACATGGTTGTGCAAATAGTTGCCGACGCCCGCATGCGTGAGGAGCAGAGTTGACCTCGAGCCTGATCCGCCCGACCACGGGTCCCGCCCGTCCGTATCCGCGCCGGTGGGCCGGCCTCGCCGTGCTCTGCCTGAGCCTGCTGATCGTCGTGATGGCGAACACCGCGCTCATCGTCGCGGCCCCGAGCATGCTGCGCGAACTTCAGCTGACCAGCACCGACCTGCAGTGGGTGATCGACGGCTACACCGTGCCCTACGCCGCGCTGATGCTGCTCGCGGGCGTCCTCGGCGACCGCTACGGCCGGCGGCGCGCCCTCCTCACCGGGCTCGCCGTCTTCGCCGCGGGCGCCGTGTTCGGCAGCCTCGCCGGCACCGCGGCCGAGGTGATCGGCGCCCGCATCACGATGGGCGTCGGCGCCGCGGTCATCATGCCCGCGACCCTGTCCCTGCTCGTCGCCATGTTCCCCGCCGCGGAACGACCCCGCGCCATCGCCGCCTGGGCCGCGACGTCCGGACTGGCGATCGCACTCGGCCCCCTCCTCGCGGGGTGGCTGCTCGAACAGCACTCGTGGGGCTCGACGTTCCTCGTCAACGTGCCGATCGCGGCGTTCGCCGCCGTCGCGGCGCTCGCGCTGGTGCCGCCCTCCCGGGCCGAACACGTCACTCGCATCGACTGGGTCGGCGGCGCCCTGTCCGTGGCCGCCGTCGGCGCGCTCGTCGCCGGCATCATCGAGGGATTCCACTTCGGTTGGCACGCAACGGCGCTCGGCGCGCTGACGGTCGCCGTTCTCGCAGGCGGCGGCTTCGTCGCCTGGGAGCTGCGGCACCCGCAGCCGCTGCTGGCCCTCGGGCGCGTCGCCGACCGGTCCGTCGCAGGTGCGTGCCTGTCCGTGTTGCTGCTCTTCCTCACGTCGTTCGGGGCGATCTACTTCGTGGCGCAGCAGTTCCAGTTCGTGTTCGGCTACAGCCCGCTCGAGACCGGTCTGCGCCTGCTTCCGCTGGCCGCGGCCGTCTCGATCGGCTCGGCCGTGAGCGGCCGGCTGGCGCCACGTCTCGGGGCGCGCGTCGCGATCGGTGCCGGCACGGCCGTCGCCGCGATCGGCGTCCTCACCCTCACCCTGCTCGACGACGGTTCCGGATACCCGGTGTTCCTCGTCGCGCTCGTTCTTCTCGGTCTCGGCATCGGGCTGGCCGCCCCGCCGGCCACCGACCTCGTGATGAGCGGATTCCCCGAGGCCGAACTCGGCGCCGCGGGCGGCCTGAACGACACCGCGGTCGAACTCGGCGGCTCCCTCGGCATCGCCGTGCTGGGCTCGGTGCTGGCCACCGCCTACCAGCGTGAGATCTCCGCGTTCCTCGCCGGACTGCCGCTCGCGAATCTCGACGGGCCGATGGCCGCGCAGGCCGACACGGCCGTCGCTGCGGCAGGCGATTCCGTGGGCGGTGCCGCGCTGGTCGCCGAGGAGCTGGCGAAGAACCCGTTCGCCGCCTCCTACGCGCAGCCGCTTCTCGACGCGTCGGCCGACGCATTCTCGCAGGCGATCACGTCGGCGAGCCTCGTCGGCGGCGTCGCCCTGGCCGTCGGCGCGGTCGTCGTCACCGCGGTCCTGCCACCGCGCCGCTGAACCGTCAGCCCTCCGGACACACCTGCGAACCCAGCGGCTCCGGGGCCAGCAGCAACTCGCGCGACAGCGTCCAGCTGCGGGTCCGCTTGTCGAGGAACGCGAAGTGATCCTCGCCGTCGACGACGTGCAGTGCCACCGGATCACCCGCGGCGACCGCCGCCTCGGCGTAGCGCTCGGCGACCCTCACCGGCACCTGTGCGTCCTCGGTGCCGTGGACGAGCGCGACCGGCACCCCGATCGGCACCCGATGCCGGGGCGACGCCGACCGGTACAACTGCGGGTCCGCATCGTAGGGCTGACCGAACAGATCCTCGATGTAGCCCACCCGGCGGCCACGTTCGCCCGCGGACGCGAGGTCCAGCGCACCAGCCTGGGAGACGACGAGCTCGGGACGCACCTGCGTTCGCTGGCCCGCGAGCCACACGGCGAGCTGACCGCCGGCCGAGTGCCCGACCACCCGCACCCGGCCCGGATCGAGTGCGACGCCTGCGGTCCGGGCTTGCTCGACCACGGCGGTGGCGACGGCGTCGAGGGCCGCGACGATGTCGGCCGACATCTCCGGCCACCGCCCGCCCGCACCGATCCGCCGGTACTCGACGTTCCAGGCCGCCACGCCGTGCGCAGCCAGTTCGAGCGAGAGTGGCGTACCGAGGTTGAGGTGGTAGTCGCCGCTCCAGAAGCCGCCGTGGACGACCATCACCACCGGTACAGGCACGGCCGGGTCCGTGGCGTCCGGCAGGTACAGGTGGCCGAACTGCTGCGGCTGCGGACCGTAGGCGATGCGCACTCGGGACATGTCCTCGAGTGTGTCAGTGGAGCGGTCGCGCATCCCAACGCGGGGTCAGCACGCCCACCGCCCCCAGCGCGACCGCCGCGGCCGTGGACGTTCGCAGCACCGTCGGCCCGAGCAGCACCGGCCGCGCTCCCGCCGTCGTCAGCGCCGCCAGCTCGGCGTCGTCGACGCCGCCCTCCGGTCCGACCACGAGCAGCAGTTCGGCGGCGTCGGCCAGGGACAGCGAGCCGAAGGGGTCGGTCGCGGACTCGTGCAGGACCGCCGCGACACCCCCGCGAGCGACCGTCGCGCGCACGGCCTCGGCGACGTCCGCGGTCCGGTGGACCGGCGCGACCTCGGGCACGTGAGGACGCCGGGACTGCTTGGCGGCCGCCACCGCGACGGCCTGCCATCGCCCGACACCCTTGGCGGCCTTCGGACCGTCCCACCGGGCGACGCACCGCGCGGCCTGCCACGGCACGAACGCGTCGGCGCCCGCCTCCGTGGCCAGTTCCACCGCCAGTTCGGAACGATCGGATTTCGGCAACGCCTGCACCACGGTGACCCGGGGACGCGGTGCGGGGACTTCCCGACGGGCCAGGACACGGGCCTCGAGCCGGTCCTTCGCGGTCGCCGTCACCTCCACGTCCGCGACGTGGCCGCGCCCGTCCGACAGGACGAGGCGCTCGCCCACTGCGATGCGCCGCACCGTCGCCGCGTGGCGACCCTCCTTACCGTCGAGGACCGCGACCGCTCCTGCGTCGGGCAGGGGATCGAGGTAGAACAGCGTTGCGGCCACCGCGCGGCCTCAGCGCGCGCTGAACGCGTCGCGCAGCCGGGAGAAGAAGCCCCCGGCGTGCTGCGAGCCGGTGGTGACGACCTCGGGCACCTCGTGCTCGCGCTTGCGCCGGAACTCCTCGAGCAGCTTGACCTGCTTGCCGTCGAGCTTCGACGGGACGACGACCTCGAGGTGGGCGTGTACGTCCCCGCGCACCCCGGAACGCAGTTTGGGCATGCCGTGCCCGCGGAGCACCACCACCGACCCGGGCTGGGTGCCGGGATCGACGGTGATCTCGGCGGGCCCGTCGACGAGGGTGTCGAGCACGACGGTGGTGCCGAGTGCCGCGTCGACCATCGGGACCCGGATCGTGCAGTGCAGGTCGTCGCCGTCGCGCACGAACACGTCGTGCGCCTGCTCGATGATCTCGACGTACAGGTCGCCGGCGGGACCGCCGCCGGGGCCGACCTCGCCCTGCGCCGCCAGCCGGATACGCATGCCGTTGCTGACACCGGCCGGCACCTTGACCGTGATCTCCCGGCGAGCCCGCACCCGGCCGTCGCCGCCGCACTTGCGGCACGGGTCCGGGATCGTCTCCCCGGCACCGCGGCACGTCGGGCACGGCCGCGACGTCATGACCTGGCCGAGGAACGAGCGCTGCACCGACTGCACCTCCCCGGCGCCGCCACACGTCTCGCAACGCACGGCCTTCGAGTCGCCGTGGGTGCCGGACCCGGCACACCCGTCGCACAGGATCGCGGTCTCCACGGCGATCTGCTTGGTGACACCGGTGGCGCACTCCTCGAGTGTCAGCCGGGTGCGCAGCAGCGAGTCCGCGCCGGGCTGGACGCGGCCGCGCGGTCCGCGGGAGGTGGTCGCCCCGCCGCCGAAGAACGCCTCGAACACGTCGCCGAGACCACCGAAGCCGGCTCCCGAGAAGCCCCCACCCGCACCCGGACCGGTTTCGAGCGGATCCCCGCCGAGATCGACGATGCGCCGCTTCTCCGGGTCGGAGAGCACCTCGTACGCTGCGGAGATCTCCTGGAACCTCTTCTGCGCCGCCTCGTCCGGGTTCACATCCGGGTGGTGCTCGCGCGCAAGCTTGCGGTACGCCCGCTTGATCTCCTGATCGGTCGCGTTCTTCGACACGCCGAGCGTCCCGTAGTAGTCCCGTGCCACGTGAGTTCTTCGTCCTTCTCTATTCGCACAGATGTTGTGTCGTCGGATGGTGCGTCGGCGCCGAGCGGCGCTCAGCGTTCGCCGAGCACCTCACCGATGTAGCGGGCAACCGCAGCCACCGACGCAATCGTCCCCGGATAGTCCATCCGGGTGGGGCCGAGCACACCGAGGCCACCGAAGACGGTGCCCGCGGCACCGTACCCGGTGGACACCACGGACGTGCCGCGCATCTGCTCGACCTGGGTCTCCTCGCCGATTCGCACCGTCACGCGCCCGGCGTCCTGTGTCGCCGCCAGCAGCTTGAGGACCACCACCTGCTCCTCGAGCGCCTCGAGCACGGTACGCAACGAGCCGGGGAAGCCGGCATGCGCGTCGAAGTCGGCGGCGTTGCGCGTCAGGTTCGCCGTGCCGCCGAGCACGAGCCGTTCCTCGGGATGTTCGACGAGGGTTTCCACCAGCACGGTGGCGCACCGGATGACCGCATCACGCAGGTCGTCGGGCGCGTCCCCGGCGAGCTCGCTCACCGCGATCGACGCCGCGGCGAGGCGCTTGCCGGTCAGCGCCGCCCCGAGCAGGTCCCGCAGCCGCGACAGGTCTTCCTCGCCGAGGACGTCACCGAGCTCGACGATGCGCTGGTCCACCCGGCCGGAGTCGGTGATGAGCACCAGCAGCAACCGCGCAGGCGTCAGCGCGACCACCTCGAGATGGCGGACCGAGGACGCCGACAACGTGGGGTACTGCACCACCGCGACCTGCCGGGTCAGCTGCGCCAGCAACCGGACGCCGCGGCGCAGCACGTCGTCGAGGTCCACCCCCGACTCGAGGAACTGCAGGATCGCGCGGCGCTCGGCGCCCGAGAGGGGTTTGACGTCGGCGATCCGGTCGACGAACTGGCGGTAACCCTTGTCGGTGGGAACCCGGCCCGAGCTGGTGTGCGGCTGGGTGATGTAACCCTCGGCCTCGAGCACGGCCATGTCGTTGCGGACCGTCGCGCTGGACACACCCAGATTGTGGCGTTCGACGAGCGTCTTCGAACCGATCGGTTCCTTGGTGGACACGTAATCGGCCACGATCGCTCGTAACACCTCGAAGCGTCGTTCCTCGGTGCTCGACATCCCGCCCACCTCCGTCTCTGCAGTCGCACCCGGACGGCACGCATCACCGCAGGACGGTGCACTGCGTGCCGTTTCGCTCCAGTTTAGTCGCCGAGCCGGGGCGGCGAGCGGCGCGGCGCCCGTCGACGATGCGTCGTAAGTTGGTGCCATGATCTTCAAGGGCGTCCGGGACGGCAAGCCGTATCCCGACCACGGGCTCTCGCTGCGCGACTGGGCGCAGATCCCGCCCCGGCAGGTGCGGCTGGACCAGATCGTCACCACCACCAAGGTGCTCGAACTCGACCGGCTGCTGTCGGAGGACTCCACCTTCTACGGTGACCTCTTCCCCCACGCCGTCCAGTGGAAGGGCGTGCTGTACCTCGAGGACGGCCTGCACCGGGCCGTACGTTCGGCGCTGCGCAACCGTACCGTCCTGCACGCGCGGGTGTTCGACTACGACGTCCTGTTCCCGCACACGGCGGACACCGACACCGCCGAGTCGTAGACGCCGCACGGCCGTGGGGCATGACACCACGCCGCCGCGCGATCAGGCGGCCCGCCGCCGCGCGATCAGGTCAGAATCGTGCGGACCACGGCGTCGGCGAGGAGCCTGCCGCGGTCGGTGAGCACCAGCCGGCCGGCGCGCAGTTCGGCGAGCCCGTCCGCGACGACCGTCTCGGCAGCGCGCCGCTCGTCCGGGCCGAGCACGTCCAGCGGCACGCCGGTGCGCAGCCGCACCTCGAGCATCACCCGCTCGGTGTGGACGTCGTCGGCGGTGAGCAGTTCGCTGCCGCCGACGGGGAGGTCACCGGCGGCGAGCACGTCCGCGTAGCGTGCCGGATGTTTGACGTTCCACCAACGCACGCCGCCGACGTGGCTGTGGGCGCCCGGTCCGGCCCCCCACCAGTCGCCGCCGTCCCAATATCCGAGATTGTGGGCGCACCGTGCCGACGGATCGTCGGCACGAGCCCAGTTCGACACCTCGTACCAGGTCAGTCCGGCGGCCTCGAGCCGCGCGTCGATGCGCTCGTAGCGGGCCGCGAGAACGTCGTCGTCGGGAGCCGGCAGCTCACCCCGCCGCACCCGGCGGGCGAGCGCGGTGCCGTCCTCGACGATCAGCGCATACGCCGAGACATGATCGACGCCCGCCGCCAGCACGGCATCGAGGGACGCGTCGAGGTCCTCGTCCCGCTCCCCGGGGGTCCCGTAGATCAGGTCGAGATTGACATGGCCGAACCCGGCGGCGCGTGCCTCGCCCGCCGCCGCGACGGCCCGGCCCGGGGTGTGAGTGCGGTCGAGTACCGCCAGCACGTGCGGGGCAGCCGACTGCATGCCCAGCGACACCCGCGTGTATCCGGCCGCACGGATGCGGTCGAAGAAGGCCGGGGACGTCGATTCCGGGTTGGACTCCGTCGTCACCTCCGCGCCGGGGGCGAGGCCGAAGCTCGATCGCACCGCGTCGAGCACCTGCCCCAGGCCGTCGGCACCGAGCAGCGACGGGGTGCCACCACCGACGAAGACGGTCTGCGCCGCCGGAGACCCGAGCAGCTGCGCCGCGGCATCGAGTTCACGGCGCAGGCCCTCAAGCCACGACTGCGGGGACGCCGAGGTGCCGAGCTCCCCGGCGGTGTAGGTGTTGAAGTCGCAGTAGCCGCAGCGGGTCGCGCAGAACGGGACGTGCACGTACACACCGAACGGGCGGGAACCGACCCCGGCCAGCGCCGAAGCCGGCAGCTCGAGTCCTGCACCGACTCCGACACGCGTTCCGCTCACTCCCCCAGTGTTCCAGAAGCCCGCACGGGGCCCGTCGCTCCAACACGGTCCGGACACGCCACGCCGCGTTCGGCCCTGTCACCTCGGCATTTCCCCGATTTCCGGTGTAAATACCGCCACGTTTCGAGAACAGGGCCGTGACATGGCACAATGGTCCCCATGACCGGACCCGGAGTGCGACTCGTGGCGCGACGCCACGTCGACCTCAAGCGCGTCTGTGCATCGCGGTGTCTGTCCTGCACCGCCGGTTTCTGCGCCGACTGTCGATAGTCGGCCCACCCCCTCCGGCAGACCCCGATTCCTGCCGGGTCGAGGCATGTCCGCGCGGGCTCAGTCCCGCCCAGCCGACCCCCGATCCGGTCCCTCGCGAATTCCAGGAGTACCCGTATGTCGTCGACCACCGACGTCTCCCCCGCCGGCGATACCACCGAAACCGCCGCGGCCCGCCCCCGCTCCACCCGCCCCGCCAAACGGCGCGCGGAGGGCCAGTGGGCGCTCGGATACCGTGAGCCGCTCAATCCCAACGAGCAGGTCAAGAAGGACGACAACCCGCTCAACGTGCGGCGTCGCATCGAAGACATCTACGCGCACACCGGATTCGACGGCATCGACCGGACCGACCTGCGCAACCGGTTCCGCTGGTGGGGTCTGTACACCCAGCGCGAACAGGGCTACGACGGCACCTACACCGGCGACGAGAACATCGATCTGCTCGAGGCGAAGTACTTCATGATGCGGGTGCGCTGCGACGGCGGCGCCCTGAATCTCGCGCAGCTGCGCACCATCGCGGGGATCTCGACCGAGTTCGGGCGGAACACCGCCGACCTGTCGGACCGTGAGAACGTCCAGTACCACTGGATCGAGGTCGAGAACGTCCCGGAGATCTGGCGACGTCTCGAGTCCGTCGGCCTGAAGACGACGGAGGCGTGCGGCGACTGCCCTCGTGTGGTCCTCGGCTCCCCGCTCGCGGGCGAGTCCCTCGACGAGATCATCGACGGCACACCGGCGGTCGAGGAGATCGTCCGCCGCTACATCGGCGACCCGAAGTACTCGAATCTGCCGCGCAAGTTCAAGACCGCGATCTCCGGTCAGCAGGACGTGGTGCACGAGATCAACGACGTCGCGTTCGTGGGCGTGAACCACCCGGAGCACGGCCCCGGGTTCGACCTGTGGGTCGGCGGTGGCCTCTCGACGAATCCGATGCTGGCGCAACGGGTCGGCGCGTGGGTTCCGCTCGCCGAGGTACCCGATGTGTGGGAAGCCGTCGTGTCGGTCTTCCGCGACTACGGCTACCGCCGGCTGCGGTCGAAGGCGCGGCTGAAGTTCCTGGTCAAGGACTGGGGCGTGGAGAAGTTCCGCGAGGTTCTCGAAACGGAGTACCTGAAGCGGCCGATGCTGGACGGGCCCGCCCCGGAGAAGCCGACACGACCGATCGACCACGTGGGCGTGCAGAAACTGCGCAACGGACTCAACGCGGTCGGCGTCGCCCCCATCGCGGGCCGGGTCTCCGGCACGATCCTCGCCGCCGTCGCCGACGCGGCCGAGAAGGCCGGATCCGATCGCATCCGCTTCACGCCCTACCAGAAGCTCATCGTCCTCGACGTCGCCGACGAGAAGGTCGATCAGCTGATCGCCGACCTCGACGAGCTCGGCCTGCCCGCGAACCCGACGCCGTGGCGCAAGAACCTGATGGCCTGCACGGGCATCGAGTTCTGCAAGTTGTCGTTCGTCGAGACCCGCAAGCGCTCGCAGGCGCTGGTGCCCGAACTCGAGCAGCGCCTCGCCGACATCAACGCCCAGCTGGACGTTCCGGTGACGATCAACATCAACGGCTGCCCCAACTCGTGCGCCCGGTCGCAGGTCGCCGACATCGGCTTCAAGGGCCAGCTCGTCGACGACGGGGACGGCAACCAGGTGGAGGGATTCCAGGTGCACCTCGGCGGGACGCTCGGCATGGACGCGGCGTTCGGCCGGAAGCTGCGCCAGCACAAGGTGACCAGCGCCGAGACGGGCGACTACATCGAGCGGGTGGTGCGCAACTTCGTCAAGCACCGCAACGCGGGAGAACGCTTCTCGCAGTGGGTGTTGCGCGCGGACGAGGCCGATTTGCGATGACCGGGGAGCAGACGATCGAAGGACGGAACGTGACGACGACACGGACGACGGAGGAACTGCGGGAACTGGCCGCGCAGGGGGCGGCCACTCTCGAGGGCGCCTCGGCGCAGGAGCTGCTGCAGTGGACCGAGGAGAACTTCGGCGACTCGTACATCGTGGCGTCGAACATGCAGGACGGGGTGCTCGTGCACCTCGCGGCGCAGGTGCATCCCGGCGTGGACGTGCTCTTCCTCGACACCGGCTACCACTTCGCCGAGACCCTCGGCACCCGGGACGCCGTCGCGCAGGTGTACGGCGTGAACCTGGTCGAGGCCAAGGCGCAGCAGACGGTGGCCGAGCAGGACGCCCTGCTCGGTAAGGACCTGTTCGCACGGGACCCCAACGAATGCTGCCGCCTGAGGAAGGTGGTGCCGCTGAAGCAGACCCTGGCGGGCTACCAGGCGTGGGTCACCGGCATCCGCCGGGTGGAGGCCCCGACCCGGGCCAACGCCCCGCTGATCTCCTTCGACGACGCCTTCGGGCTGGTGAAGATCAACCCGATCGCCGCGTGGTCCGACGAGGACATGCAGAACTACATCGACGAACACGGGATCCTCGTCAATCCCCTGGTCGACGAGGGCTACCCCTCCATCGGGTGCGCCCCCTGCACCGCCAAACCACTACCCGGAGCCGATCCGCGCAGCGGACGGTGGGCCGGCCGAGCCAAGATCGAATGCGGGTTGCACGCCTCATGACACTCATCGACACGAAATTCACCGAATCCCGGAACACGTCGGACGGCAGCAGGTTCGACACCCTCGACGCCCTCGAGTCGGAAGCGATCCACGTCTTCCGCGAGGTCGCCGGCGAGTTCGAACGTCCGGTGATCCTGTTCTCGGGCGGCAAGGACTCGACGGTCCTGCTGCACCTGGCGCTCAAGGCCTTCTGGCCGGCGCCCCTGCCGTTCGCGCTGCTGCACGTCGACACCGGCCACAACCTTCCCGAAGTGCTCGAGTTCCGCGACCACGTCGTCGAGAAGTACGGGTTGCGGCTGCACGTGGCGAAGGTCGAGGACTACCTCGCCGACGGCCGCCTCACCGAGCGGCCCGACGGGATCCGCAACCCGCTGCAGACGGTTCCGCTGCTCGACGCCATCGCCGACAACCGTTTCGACGCGGTGTTCGGCGGCGGCCGCCGCGACGAGGAACGCTCCCGTGCCAAGGAACGGATCTTCTCCCTGCGCAACGCGTTCGGGCAGTGGGATCCCAAGCGGCAGCGGCCCGAGTTGTGGAACCTCTACAACGGCCGGCACGCCCCCGGCGAGCATGTGCGGGTCTTCCCGCTGAGCAACTTCACCGAGCTCGACATCTGGCGGTACATCGCCCGGGAGGACATCGAACTCGCGAGCATCTACTACGCCCACCAGCGCCCGGTGTACCGGCGTGACGGCATGTGGATGACACCCGGCGTGTGGGGCGGCCCGGCCGAGGGTGAGGAACTCGAGGTCCGGTCGGTGCGCTACCGCACGGTCGGGGACGGCTCCACGACCGGCGCGATCCTGTCCGAGGCGGCCGACAACGAGGCGATCCTCGACGAGGTCGCCGCGTCGCGGCTCACCGAGCGCGGCGCCACCCGCGGCGACGACCGCGTGTCCGAAGCGGCCATGGAGGACCGCAAGCGAGAGGGATATTTCTGATCATGAGCGACCTCCCCGTGCACAGCACCCAGCTGCTCCGGCTCGCCACCGCCGGCAGTGTCGACGACGGCAAGTCCACCCTCGTGGGCCGGCTCCTGTACGACACCAAGTCCGTGCTCGCCGACCAGATCGACGCGGTCACCCGCGCCTCGGTCGACAAGGGTCTCGACACCCCCGACCTGTCGCTGCTCGTCGACGGCCTGCGCGCCGAGCGCGAACAGGGCATCACCATCGACGTCGCGTACCGCTACTTCGCCACTCCCCGGCGCAGCTTCGTGCTGGCGGACACCCCGGGACACGTGCAGTACACCCGCAACACCGTCTCGGGGGCCTCCACCGCCCAGCTCGTGGTGCTGCTCGTCGACGCCCGCAAGGGCGTGGTCGCGCAGACCCGCAAGCACGCCGCCGTGCTCGCGCTGCTCGGCGTGCCCAAGCTCGTGCTGGCGGTCAACAAGATCGATCTGGTCGACGACCCGGCAGCCGTGTTCGCCGACATCTGCGGTCGGTTCAACGAGCTGACCCGGTCGCTCGGCTGGTCGCCGGAGGACGTGCAGGAGATCCCGGTCTCCGCCCTGCACGGCGACAACGTCGCGGTCCGTTCGGAGAACACGCCGTACTACGACGGCCCGACCCTGATCGAGCACCTCGAGTCCGTCCCGGTCGACGCCGACGTCCACGGCCGCCACGAGATCGGGCTGCGGTTCCCGGTGCAGTACGTGATCCGGCCCCGCACCGCCGACTTCCCGGACTACCGCGGCTACGCCGGGCAGATCGCGGCGGGCACTGTCCGGCCCGGCGACGAGGTCGTGATCCTGCCCGCGGGCACCCGGACCACGATCGAGCGGATCGACACCGCCGACGGCGAGCTCGCTCTCGCCCATGCCGGCCGCAGCGTCACCCTGATTCTCGCGGACGACGTCGACGTCTCCCGCGGGGACGTCATCGCCGCCCCGACCGCCGCCCCGGAACCGATCGATCAGTTCGAGGCGACGGTGTGCTGGCTGGCGGAGAAGCCGCTGCGACCCGGCGCCCGGTTGCTGCTCAAGCACGGCACCCGCACGACCCAGGCGATCGTCGGGACGCTCGAGGAGCGCTTCGACGAGCAGAACCTGACCTCGGTTCCCGCCCCGGAGTCGCTCGAGCTCAACGAGATCGCCCGCATCACCGTCCGGGTCGCCGAACCCATCGCGGCCGACGACTACAAGGTCAACCGCCGCACGGGCAGCTTCCTGCTGATCGACCCCGCGGGCGGGAACACCCTCGCCGCGGGCCTGGTGGGCAACAGCCTCGCCGAGGTCGAACTCGGGGACCGCGTCCCCGCATGATCCCGCTCGTCGCCGTCGCGCACGGCAGCCGTGACCCGCGCTCGGCGCGTGCCATGGCTGCCGCGCTGGCGGTGCTACGGGACCGCCACCCGGACCGGGACGTGCGGCTCGCGTTCCTGGATCTGAACACTCCCTCGGTGGGGCAGGTCGTCGATGCTGTCGCCGCCGAGGGGCACCGCCGCGTCGTGGTGGTTCCGTTGCTGCTGGGCAGCGCCTTCCACGCCCGGGTGGATCTGCCCGCGCTCCTCGCCGAGGCCCGCGTCCGGCATCCGCGTCTCGACGTGGTCCAGGCGGACGTCCTCGGCGCCGACGAGCGCCTCGTCGCGGCGGCCCGCGAGGCGATCGGTGCAGCCGGTGTCTCCCCGACGGAACCGACCGTGGGCGTCGCCCTGTGCGCGGTCGGATCCCGGCGCCGGGACGCCAATGCCGCCACCTCGGCGATCACGCCGCGTCTACTGCGCGGCACGGCGTGGGGGTGGGGCCGCACGTGCTTCGCCACCGCCGCGGCACCGACCGTCGTCGACGCCCTGTCGGACCTGCGTGCCGCCGGTGCCACCACGCTCGTGCTCGCCCCCTGGATGCTCGCGCCCGGGCTGCTGTGGGACCGCGCCGTCGCCGCCGCGCAGGCGGAGTTCCCCGAGGTCGTCTGTTCCGGCACCCTCGCGGACTCCCCTGCCGTCGGGTTCGTGATCGACGAACGCTACCGGCAGTCGCTCGTGCACGCCGGGGCCGCATCGCGTCACACCGCCTGACATCCGCCGATTGCCTCTGGCGCACTCCGGTCGTATCGGCACAGACTGGACTCGAGGCAAGGAGGCATCGTCATGGCCACAGCACCGATTCGGCACGGGATCGTCGTCGGGGTCGACGGTTCGGACGGCTCGTTCTCCGCGGCGCACTGGGCCGCGTCCGCCGCCCGGATCTTCGGTGAGCCGTTGCACCTGGTCAACGTGCTCCCCGATGCGCCGAGCGCAACCGGCAGATCCAGGGAGGAATTCGCCAAGCTCCTGCAGGCCGACAGCGAACGGCTGCTCGAACGTGCCCGCCGCGCGGCGCTGGACGGTCGTGCGGACGTCGAGGTCGAATGCAGCAGCCGACCGGGTCCCCCGGCGAAGACGCTCGTCGAACTGTCGAATACGGCCCGTCTGCTGGTGGTCGGACGAACCACGACGGGGGAACTGCGCTCGATGTTCGCCGGCTCCGACGTCGTCCGCGTCGCCAACCATGCCCGCTGCCCGGTCGTGGCGTGGCGGGGCGAAGACGACCACGAGGAGGTGGACACGCGGCCGGTCGTCGTCGGTGTCGACGGCAGCGCGTTGAGCACCGCCGCCATCGAGCACGCGTTCGAGTTCGCCTCCTTCCTCGGCGTGCCGTTGATCGCGGTGCACGCGTGGACCGAACAGTCGACACTGCGCGGCTACGACGAGTCCGCGCGCTTCGTCGACTGGTCGACGTACGCGCAGCAGAAGGCGGCCGACCTCGCGGAGAGCCTGGCCGGGTGGCGCGAGCGGTATCCCGACGTCGAGGTGCGGCCGGAGCTCGAGCGCCGCGGCGCGATGGTGGCCCTCATCGAGCGTTCCGTCGACGCGCAACTCGTCGCGGTGGGCAGTCATGGTCGCAGCACGATCGCGTCGGCCCTCCTCGGCTCCACCGGTCAGGGGCTGCTCCACCATTCCCGCTGCCCGGTGCTCATCTGCCGACAATGACACCCGGACCCGCGAATCCCGGTTCACGCAGGGCATTTCGAACGCGACCGTAAGTCGGCGCCCTCCTACCGTGTCGCCTCGGCGTAGATCACGGCGATGCTGCCGGTGCCGGGCCGGAACAGCTCGGCCTCGACCGCACTCCAGCCGCCGAGATCGTCGACGGTCCACAGCGTTTCGGGGGCCGGGAAGTCGTCGGCGAACTCCCGTGCGACGCCCGGGTCGGCCGGCCGGAATCCGGCTGAGGCCCAGATCCTCTGTGCCTGCGCGGTGTAGAGGAAGTCGTTGAACTCCTGGGCGGCCACCACGTCGGGCGCGTTGTCGATCACCACGGCGGGACTGTCGATCCGGAGGGTGGTGGCCAGGGGCACGCGCCGGACCGCGGCGCCGTCGCGTTCGAGCCGGACCGCGTCGCGTTCCGACAGGAGCAGCACGTCCCCGGCACCCTGCTCGAACACATCCACGGCCTCTTCGGGGCTCGCGGGCGAGGACTCGATGTGGTCACCGACGAGCGCCGCGAGGTAGTCCCGGCCCGCCTGCGGGTCGGCACCGCCGTTGCTCGTCGCGGCGTAGGCGGCGAGCAGGTTGAGCTCGCCCGCCCCGGAGGCCGTCGGGTCGGGCGTGACCACCTCGAGGCCCGGAGCGAGCAGGTCGTCCCAGTCCGTCACGCCCCAGGGATTGCCCTCCCGCACGAGCATCGTCACGACGGATCCGTACGGGATCCCCCGGTACACCCCCGCGTTCCAGTCCGGGTCGACCAATCCGGCGTCGACGAGCCCGGACAGGTCCGGCACCGAGGCGAAGGTGACGAAATCGGCCGAGGCGCCGCCGACGACGGCGGCAGCCTGCTGCGCGGACGGACCGGACGTGACGTCGAAACGGACGTCCTCGCCGGCTTCGGTGGTGCCGAACGCGGCGATGACCTCGTCCAGCGCCGCCCTGGCGCCCTCGGCTGCGGACAGGTCGACGGTGGGGCCGGAGCCGGCCGCAGCATCGTCGTCGTCCCGCTGCCCGTCACCGGCCGAGCACGCCGTGAGCGCGGCGGCGGCAGCGAGCGCGACGAGGTGCCGGCTCGGACGGAATCTCACGACATACCTCCGGCGCGGATCAACGAGTCAGCAGCCAGGCCACGACGACGAGAACGAGCAGGGCGGCCAGGGCGAGGGTCACGCGTGAGCGCGGCATGTCAGCGATCCTCCGTCTTCGGTTCGGACGCGGCCGGCTCCCTGCGTCCGACGGCCGCGAGGACGCCCGCGAGGGCACGGTCGAGCAACCAGGCCACGCCGGCGCACACCGGCACCACGACACCCAGCACCAGCGCGACCTGCGGGACGAACGGGAGGCCGGCCAACCACAACTCGAAGCCGTCCCACCACGAAGCCACCCGATCCACGCCCCCACCCTAGTCGGCGCTCGTTCGGTGGACGCCGAGGGCCGGGTGCCGGGATCATGAGGTGATGGCACAGACGTTTGAAGGATCGGGCCTCTCCTCCGCGCATTCGCACCCCCCACACCGGAGCCCCTACCCGCCGATCGACGACTATGCGTTCCTGTCGGACTGCGAAACGACCTGCCTCATCGCCCGCAACGGGGCAGTCGAATGGATGTGCCTGCCCCGGCCGGACTCGCCGAGCGTGTTCGGGGCGATCCTCGACCGCAGTGCCGGCTACTTCCGCATCGGCCCGCACGACCGCACCGTCCCGGCGGCACGCCGGTACCTGCCCGGCGGACTGATCCTCGAGACCACGTGGCAGACCGAGACGGGCTGGATCGTGGTGCGCGACGCGCTGGTGATGGCGCCGTGGCATGCCGTCCAGGAGCGGTCGCGGACCCACACGCGGACGCCGACGGACTGGGACGCCGAGCACATGCTGCTGCGCACCGTCCGCTGCGTGAGCGGCACCGTGGAACTCGAGGTCAGTTGCGCCCCCGCGTTCGACTACCATCGCGCTCCGGCGCGGTGGGAGTACACGGGCAAGGTGTACGAGGAGGCCACGGCGTACTGCACCGCCGGCGAACCCGGAGAGCACCCCGAACTGCGGCTCACCACCGATCTCCGGCTCGGCCTCGAGGACGGCGAGGCGCGGGCACGAACCCGGATGAGCAAAGGTGACACGGCGTTCGTCGCCCTGTCGTGGTCGGACGTGCCGTGTCCGGGAACGTTCGAGGAGGCCGCCGCGAAGATGGCCGAGACGGCGGACTTCTGGCGGGAGTGGATCACCACCGGTCGTTTCCCCGATCACCCCTGGCGCAGCTACCTGCAGCGCAGCGCACTGACCCTCAAGGGGCTGACGTACGCCCCCACCGGGGCACTGCTGGCCGCAGCCACCACATCTCTCCCGGAAACACCTGGCGGAGAAAGAAATTGGGACTACCGCTACGCGTGGGTGCGCGATTCGACGTTCGCGCTGTGGGGTCTGTACACCCTCGGGCTCGACCGGGAGGCCGACGCGTTCTTCGCCTTCATCTCCGACGCGTCCCGCAGCGAGGACGGCAAGTTGCAGCCGCTGCAGGTCATGTACGGCGTGGGCGGCGAGCGGGTGCTCACCGAATCGCAACTCGAGCACCTGTGCGGCTACGACGGAGCGCGTCCGGTGCGGATCGGCAACGATGCGTATCATCAAGTGCAGCACGATATCTGGGGTGCGATGCTGGATTCGGTATATCTGCACGCGCGGACCCGCCGGCACATGCCCCAGTCCTTCTGGCCGGCCGTGAAACGTCTCGTCGGGCAGGCCGAGCAGCACTGGAGCCTGCCCGATCGCGGGATCTGGGAGGTGCGCGGTGAGCCCCAGCACTTCACCTCGTCCAAGGTGATGTGCTGGGTCGCGCTCGACCGGGGCGCACGGCTGGCGCGCACGCACGGCCGTCCCGACTACGCGGTGCGGTGGGAGGCCGTCGCGGACGAAATCAAGGCGGACATCCTCGAGCACGGCGTCGACGAGCGCGGGGTGTTCACCCAGCGCTACGGTCACCCCTCCCTGGACGCCTCCGCACTGCTGGTGGTGCTGCTGCGGTTCCTGCCGGCCGACGATCCGCGGGTGCGGGCGACGGTCCTGGCGATCGAGGACGAACTGACCGAGGACGGACTGGTCCTGCGCTACCGCGTGGACTCGACCGACGACGGACTGACCGGCGAGGAGGGCACCTTCACGATCTGCTCGTTCTGGCTGGTCTCCGCCCTGGTGGAAATCGGCGAGGTGGAGCGGGCGCGCACACTGTGCGAACGTCTGCTCGGCTTCGCCAGCCCCCTCAAGCTCTACGCCGAGGAGATCGACCCGCGCTCGGGCCGGCACCTGGGCAACTTCCCCCAGGCGTTCACCCACCTGGCCCAGATCAATGCGGTCGTGCACGTGATCCGGGCGGAGGAGCAGATCGCGGCCGGGGAGTTCCAGCCCGCGCGCCGGGCGCCGTGACCCGCTACCAGGACCGGCGCAACAGTTCTTCCGCGCGATCGGCGATGTCCCGGACGATCTCGCCGGCGGGCCGCTGTTCCCGCACGAGTCCGGCGGCCTCCCCGGCGTAGACCACACCCCGCCGGGGGTCGGTCCCGTCGTACGCGGCGGCGAGGGTCTCCTCGTCGGCGCCGCGCCCGTGCCATTCGGCGGTGTAGTCGTTCGTCAGGGCCCGGCCACCCCATCGCGCCGGCCAGGGCTGATGCCGGGCCCGGTCGAAGACGTCCGTGTAGACGGTGTCGCTGCTGCTCGCCGCGACGAGCCGGTCCCGGGCGTACTCCGGACCCACCGTCTCGGGACTCGCCAGCAACGCCGTGCCGACGAGCGCGCCCTCCGCACCGGCCGCGAGCACCGCTGCCAGTCCCCGCCCGGACGCGATGCCGCCCGCGGCGAGCACCGGAAGCGACGTCGACTCGAGCACCTCCTGCAGGAGCGGCAGGGTCCCGATGTGCCCGGTGTGACCGCCGGCCTCGTGTCCCTGGGCGACGACGGCGTCGACCCCCGCGGCCTCGACGACCCGCAGGTCCTCGATCGTGTTGATCTGCGAGATCACGACGGCACCGGCTGCCCGCACGCGCGGCACATAGGGAGCCGGGTCGCCGAACGACAGCGACACCACGCGGGGCCGTTCGGCCAGCACCGCGTCGAGCAGACTGTCGTCGTCGGCGAGCGACCAGGTCATCAGCCCGAAACCGAGCGGTCCACCGCCGAGTTCGCGCGCCACCGCCGACTCGGCGGCCAGCCACTCCGGGGTGTTGTAGCGCGCGGCCCCGATCAGGCCGAGCCCGCCGGCCCGGGTCACCTCCCCGGCCAGGCGGCCGCCGGCGCGGCCGCCCATGGGGGCGCCGAGCAGCGGGACGGTGATGCCCAGGGTGCGGGTGAGCCAGGTCTCGAGCACGGTGGACTACTTCCCCTTCGGCTTGTCCGAGGACGCCTCGGACGAGAGCGCGGCCACGAACGCCTCCTGCGGGACGTCCACCCGGCCGATCGTCTTCATCCGCTTCTTGCCTTCCTTCTGCTTCTCGAGCAGCTTGCGCTTGCGGCTGATGTCGCCGCCGTAGCACTTGGCGAGCACGTCCTTGCGGATCGCACGGATATTCTCCCGGGCGATGATCTTCGATCCGATCGCCGCCTGCACCGGCACCTCGAACTGCTGCCGCGGGATCAGCTCCTTGAGCTTGGTGGTCATCTTGTTGCCGTACGCGGCGGCCGCGTCCTTGTGCACGATCGCGCTGAACGCGTCGACGGCCTCGCCCTGCAACAGGATGTCCACCTTCACCAGTGCGGCCTCCTGCTCGCCGGCCTCCTCGTAGTCGAGGCTGGCGTAGCCGCGGGTGCGGGACTTCAGCGAGTCGAAGAAGTCGAAGATGATCTCGGCCATCGGCAGGGTGTAGCGCAGCTCGACCCGGGTTTCGGACAGGTAGTCCATGCCGCCGAGTTCGCCACGCCGCGACTGGCACAGCTCCATGATCGAACCGATGAACTCGCTCGGGGAGATGATCGTGCACTTGACGATCGGCTCGTAGATCGCGCGGGCCTTGCCTTCGGGCCAGTCCGACGGGTTGGTGACGATGTGCTCCTGCCCGCCTTCGAGGACCACGCGGTAGACCACGTTGGGGGCGGTGGAGATCAGGTCCAGGCCGAACTCCCGCTCGAGTCGTTCCCGGGTGATCTCCATGTGCAGCAGGCCGAGGAAGCCGCACCGGAACCCGAAGCCGAGGGCCACCGACGTCTCGGGTTCGTAGGTGAGCGCGGCGTCGTTGAGCTGCAGCTTGTCGAGGGCATCGCGCAGGACGGGATAGTCCGACCCGTCGACCGGATACAGGCCGGAGTAGACCATCGGGCGGGGTTCCCGGTAACCGGTGAGGGGTTCGGCGGCACCGCCCCGCGCCGAGGTGACGGTGTCACCGACCTTCGACTGACGCACGTCCTTCACGCCGGTGATGAGATACCCGACCTCGCCGACCCCGAGCCCGGCGGTGGCCTTCGGCTCGGGCGAGACGATGCCCACCTCGAGCAGCTCGTGGGTGGCGCCGGTGGACATCATCTTGATCTTCTCGCGCGGCACGATCTTGCCATCGACCACGCGCACGTACGTGACGACGCCACGGTAGGTGTCGTACACCGAGTCGAAGATCATCGCGCGGGCGGGCGCGTCGGGGTCGCCGACCGGCGGCGGCACCTGCCGGATCACCTCGTCGAGCAGCTCCCGCACGCCCACCCCGGTCTTGCCGGACACCCGCAGCACGTCGTCGGGCTCGCAGCCGACGATGTGCGCGATCTCGGCGGCGTAGCGGTCCGGGTCGGCCGCGGGCAGGTCGATCTTGTTCAGGACCGGGATGATCGTCAGGTCCTTGTCGAGAGCGAGGTAGAGGTTGGCGAGGGTCTGCGCCTCGATGCCCTGGGCGGCATCGACGAGGAGCACCGCGCCCTCACACGCCTCGAGCGCACGGGAGACCTCGTAGGTGAAGTCGACGTGCCCGGGCGTGTCGATGAGGTGCATGACGTAGTCCTCGCCCTCGACCTGCCACGGCAGCCGCACGTTCTGGGCCTTGATGGTGATCCCGCGCTCGCGCTCGATGTCCATCCGGTCGAGGTACTGAGCACGCATCTGGCGCTCCTCGACCACACCGGTGAGCTGCAGCATGCGGTCCGCGAGCGTCGACTTGCCGTGGTCGATGTGCGCGATGATGCAGAAGTTCCGGATCTTCGCGGGGTCCGTGAACGTGGTGTCGGCGAAGGTGCTGATGTCGGGCTCCTGACTCGGACGGGCAGCAGCCCTGGCGGGCCGCGGTCACCCCTGCAGAATATCCAAGTCGCGCCGGGTCCGGTCCCGCGGCCGCACCTGTACGGCAGCGGGCGCCGCTAAGCTCGCCGACGTGGCTGGCACATGGAAGAAACTCGGCAGACAACTGGGACGGATCGCGGTCGAGCAGGGGCCGCGGCTGCTCGAGCAGATGCAGCGCTCCGGCGCCCTCGACCGGGCCCGGACCGCCCTCGGCTCCGGGACAGCCGACGCCGCCCGGCCGGCCCCGAAGCCGGGCCGTCCGGTGGCCTCCCGTACCGCCCCCACCGCGCAGCGCGCCCGGCAGATCTCGTACTCCCCCGACCTCGACGGCCGCGCCGACCCGGGCGAGATCGTGTGGACGTGGGTGGCCTACGAGGAGGACGCGACCCAGGGCAAGGACCGGCCCGTGCTCGTCGTCGGACGCAACGGCGGAACCCTGCTCGGTCTCATGCTGTCGTCGAACGACGACCGGGACGGTCACCGGGACTGGCTGGCGCTGGGTAACGGCAGCTGGGACGCCGGCAACCGGCCCAGCTGGGTCCGTCTGGACCGCGTGCTCGACGTACCCGAGGACGGCATCCGGCGCGAAGGCGCGGTGCTCGACCGGTCCAGGTTCGAGCAGGTCGCGGCGCGCCTGCGCGCCGACTACGGTTGGCGGTAGCTGCGCGTCCCGTCACCGCCGGCGATAGCCGGTCGTCCCGTCACCGCCGGCGGTAGCCGGTCGTCCCGTCACCGCCGGCGGTAGCCGGTCGTCCCGTCACCGCCGGCGGACGCCTGCGGGCGGCGTCATGGACGGCCGCAGTCCGGCGAACCGGCCGAACAGCGAGCGGTAGACGAGCGCACCGAGGGCGCCGCCGATCAGCGGGAACAGGATGAACAGCCAGAGCTGCGCGAGCGCGCCGTCCTGGTACGGAGCGACCGCGATGCTCCGCGCCGGGTTGACCGAGGTGTTGTCGATCGGGATCGCGACCAGGTGGATCACCGCCAGGGTGAAGCCGATCGACACCCCGGCCAGCAGCACGTCCGACGCCTGGTCCGTCGCGGCGAGCACGACGAACACCAGGAGCGCGGTCAGCAGCACCTCCACGATCATGGTCGCCCCGATGCCGTAACCGTCGATGAGCACCCCACCGAGCGGGCCCTCCACCGCCGACGGGCTGTGCGGTCCCCAACCGTTGGCGCCGAGCCCCTGCACGGCCCGGTCGTAGGTCGGCAGCGACTGCGCCACCGAGTAGATCGTCACGCCCGCGACGAGCCCGCCGAAGACCTGGGCCACGATGTAGAACACCGCCCGCTTGGCCGTGACCCGACCGATCGCGAGCTGACCGACCGTCACCGCCGGGTTCACGTGACAACCGGAGATCGGCCCGATGGCGTAGACGAGGAAGAGCAGGGTCAGCCCGAACGCCAGTGCGACGCCCAGATTGCCGACCTTGCTTCCGGCGAAGACCGCCGTGCCGACCGCGGAGAACACGAGCACGAACGTGCCGATCGCCTCCGCTGCGTACTTCTTCGCGTCCGAGAATTCTTCCTTCTCGACGGCTTCGAGCGCGGTCTCGTGTTCGGCCGCGCCGGGTGCAAGGTCCGCCGTCCGGTCTTCCGCCCGGTCCTTGCGGCCCGCCTCGTGTTCGTTCGTCATGCGCCCACCTCGCGTCGTGCGATCCCGGAGGACCGGATCCGATGTGTCGAACATCCGCACTGGCGAACACCGCGGGTCGAAGAGGGGCCCACCGGCCGCACAGCACTACCGCAACAGAACACAGCGGACACTACGCAAGCCGGGTGACGTCCACAACAACTTCCGGTGACGCCGAGGACCGTTTCCGGCAGGGGCGGCAGGCAGTGAGCGCAAAGACACCCGGTGTACGGTCCCGGACACCTGGTTTGGGGTTCCGCCGAGCCGCTGGTATCGTGGTCCGTCGGTGCCGTAGTGCGCCCAGAGCTTTCCGACCAACTACCAGCAAGACGACAGGATTTTACGCGTGGCCAACATCAAGTCCCAGGTGAAGCGGATCCGCACCAACGAGCGCAACCGACTCCGCAACCAGTCGGTCAAGTCCTCGCTGCGCACGGCGATCCGTTCCTTCCGCGAGGCCGCGGCCGCCGGTGACAAGGACAAGGCCACCGAGCTCCTCGTCTCCACCAGCCGCAAGCTCGACAAGGCAGCCAGCAAGGGCGTGATCCACGCCAACCAGGCCGCCAACAAGAAGTCCGCTCTGGCCAAGGTCGCCAACGGACTCTGAGGTAGAACGCAAGCTCTGCTCCGGAAGCCGCCCGGTCCTCGGACCGGGCGGCTCCGTCGTCTAACGGCTCCGGCCGGCCAGCCCGGCGACACGGCGCACGGCACGCTCGACCGCGTAGTCGCCGTCCGCCGCCGCGCCTTTGACGTCGGCGTTGAGGTCGGCCACCACCCGCAGCGCCGTCCCGATCGATCCCGGATCCCACGCGCGTGCCTGCGTCTGGGCCTTCTTCACCTTCCAGGGCGGCATGCCGAGTTCGGACGCCATCTTGAACGGGTCGCCACGCCCGGCCGAGCCGACGCGCGCGATCGTGTGGACGGCGTCGGCGAGAGCATCGGCGAGCAGGACGTGCGCGACGCCACGATGCGTCGCCCACCGCAGCGATTCCAGCGCCCCGGCTTCGTCACCCGCGACGGCCTTCTCTGCCACCTCGAACCCCGTGACCTCGGCCTTGCCGGAGTAGTAGCGCTGCACGGCGGCGGCATCGATCTTGCCGCCCGTGTCGGCGACGAGCTGGCTGCACGCCGCCGCCAGCTCTCGTAGGTCGGAGCCCACGGCGTCGATCACGGCCTGCACGACCTCCGGAGCGACCCGAACGCCGGCCGTGCGGAACTCGGTCCGCACGAAGTCCACCCGCTCGGCCGCCTTGGTGATCCTGGCGCACTCGTGGGTCTCGGCGCCGCACTTCTGCAGTTCGCCCACCATGGCTTTCGCGCGGCCGCCGCCGCTGTGCAGGACGACGAGGGCCACCCCCTCGGGTGGGTCGGTCGCTGCGTCGACGATCAGTGCGACGGCGTCCTTGCCGGCCTCCGCGGCGGATTCGAGGACGACCACCCGGTCCTCGGCGAACAACGACGGGCTCAGCAGCTCGGCGAGTTCGGCGGCGCCGGCGTCCCCGGCGCGCAGCCGCGAGACGGGCAGCTCGGCTCCCGCCCCCGTCCGCTCCCGGACGGCACCGACGATCCGCGCGACGGCCCGTTCGACGAGAAGGTCTTCGTCACCGAGCACGAGATGCAACTGCGGGTTGGTCACCGATCGATCGTGCCACGCCCTTCGGACATCACCGTCGGTGCCCCGGCCGGGCGTCCGCGCCGTAGCCGCGGCAGGTAGCCGGCAGCGACGAGCCCGCCGACGACGGCGACCGCTCCGCCCACGCCCGCCGGGACGGGCACCTCGGCCAGGGGCAGGGCAGCGGCACGCGCCGCCACTTCGAGGATCCACCACAGCATGGGCGCGGTCCCACGAGCGAGCAGCTCCGCCGCGGCCGGCGACACCGCGGAGACCGCCGCGACGGTCGTACCGAGCACGGTCAACGGCGGAATTACCGGTGCGACGAGGATGTTGGCCGCGATCGCCACGACGCTGACGGTGCCGGACAGCGCGGCGACGATCGGTGCGGTCACGACGAATGCGGCCGCCGATACGGCGAATACCTCGGCCACCGCGCGGGGCCACCCGCGGGCCCGCAGCCGGGTCACCCAGACCGGCGCCACCAATACCAGGCCGGCCGTGGCCGCGACCGACAGGGCGAACCCGGTGTCCGTCGCGAGTTCGGGTGCGGCGACGAGCAGCACCCCGACCGTGGCCGCCAGGGCGGGCAGCCCGTTCCGTCGCCGGCTCGTCACGAGCGCCAGCAATCCGATCGCACCCATCGCGGCGGCACGCAGCACGCTCGGCGACGGGCGCACGACGACGACGAACGCCACCAGCGCGACAGCCGCGAGCGCGACGCCCGTGCGGGGACCGAGGCCGAGTCCCCGCACGGCGAGCAGCACCGCGCCGAGAACGATGCTGACGTTGGCGCCGGACACCGCGGTCAGGTGGGTCAGGCCCGCGACCCGGAAACTCTCCCGGACGCCGTCGGGCAGCTGTGAGGTGTCGCCGACGACGAGACCCGGCAGGAGCCCGGCCGCAGCGGGCGGGAGCACCGCCCCCGACGCCGAGGCGAGACGCTCGCGGATCCGTCCTGCCTCCTGCTGCACCCGCGACGGCGCCTGCACCGATCGGGGTGGGCCGTCGGCTCGGACCACGGCCACCGTCAGGTCCGCGCTGTCCGGGTCGGCGAGCCGCCCGCGCAGGGTCACCCGCTGCCCCGGCAGCAGTTCCGCCCACGCGTCTGCGGGGGCGAACACCACGACGGCACCGCCGCCGGTGTACCGGCCGGCACCCAGCTCGGCGCGGTGCAGCCTCGCCGGGACCAGCACCTGATCTCCTCCGAAGACACTGTCCCCCAATCTCTTCGGATCCTCCGTAGGTTCGACCACCAGCGTGGCCCAGCCCTCGCGCGCGGCCGCCGCGGCGACCGGATGCGTCTCGACCGCCCACATCCGAAGCGCGACTGCCGCAGAGAACCCGGCGGCGACGACGAGAGTCGCGAGCAGTGGCGCGGCCGCGGCGCGAAACCGCCGTCGGCGTCTTGCCACGACCGTCGCCGCCGCGCACAGGGCGGCGATCGCCGCCAGCCCCAGCGCGACCTGCCAGCCGGCGTGCAACCCGAGCGTGGTTGCGGCCCACGCCGCGACCGCGGCCGGCACCAGGCGTGCGTCGTCACAGCCGGCTTCGGTCATACCGTCACCAGCGTTCGCAGGCGCGCCAGCCGAGCGGGGCCGATCCCGTCTACCTCGGCGAGTTGTTCGACGTCGGTGAACGGACCGTTGTCCCGGCGCCACGCGACTATCGCGGCGGCGGTCACGGGACCGACGCCGGGCAGCGCATCGAGGGCCGCCTCGTCGGCGGTGTTGAGGTTCACCGGTCCCCCTGTCTCGGGTGCGCCGGACACTCCGGTTTCGCCCGCACCTGCGGCGCCGGAGATTCCGCTCACCGGCGGGACCGGCGGCAGGGTGCCGACCATGATCTGGTCGCCGTCCGCGAGCCGTTGCGCCAGATTCAAGCCCGTCAGGTCCGCCCCCTCGAGGGCGCCGCCCGCGGCGGTGAGGGCATCGGCAACCCTCGAGCCGGGCGCAATTCGCACGAGGCCAGGCTTGCCCACCAGGCCCACGACACTGACCACCACCTCTTCCGGCGCCGAGTCCTGCTGGGGCCCGACGGGATCCGCCGTCGGTGCTGCGACCTCCACCGCCGGCAGCGGCGGGACCGGTTCCGCGACGGGACGATCGCGCCAGGTCACGACGAGGGTGACGAGCACGACCACGACACCGACCACCGCCAGGGCCCCGGTCCCGCGGCGGCCGGTCTGCCAGCGGGCCGCGCGCAACCGCTCGATCGGACCCGGTGGATCGGCGGTTCCGGCTGCGTCGTACCACGGGTACGGGTCGTCGTCCGCCGGGACCGTCGGCGCCGCCGGGGGACGGTCGCCGGTGGACCGGGCGATCGCGTCGAGCCGGCTGCGCACGAAGTCGTGCTCGTCGCTGCTGCCCATGGCGCGACGCTAACCGGACAGGACCGCTGTCACCGCGAAGGCTGGGACGAGCCGTCGAATCTGTGGATGAACTGTCCGCCTGTGGACAACTCCTACGCCCGGGAGACGACCACCCCGACGGCGCCGGGCCCGACGTGGGCGCCGAGGACCGCGTCGAGTTCCGATACCGACAGCGGAATCCCGGCGGGCAGCCGTTCGGCGAGTTCTGCGGCGAGCCGCTCGGCACGCTCGGGGGCTTCGCGGTGGTGCACGGCCACCGCGGTCACCGGCTCCGCGGAGTCGACGACGCCGTCGACCAGTTTCGTCATCGCCTTGGTCATGGTGCGTGTCTTCTCCCGCAACACCAGCCGGCCGTCGACGAGGTGCAGCACGGGTTTCATCGCCAGAGCGGTGCCGAGCAGCGCTGTGGCGGTGCCGATACGTCCGCCGCGGCGCAGATGGTCCAGCCGGTCGACCACCAGCAGGGTTCGACTGTGGGCGGCGACCTCCACCGCCCGGTCGTACACTTCCCGCACGCTCGCACCGGACCGGGCCGCTTCCGCGGCTGCCAGAGCAGCGAATCCCAGACCCATTGCGGTGGTTCGACTGTCGACCAGCTGCACTCGGTCACCGAGGGCGTCGGCAGCATAGCGGGCGGCCGACCAGGTACCCGACAGTTCACGGGACAGGTGCACGGCCACCACCCCGTCGCCGCCACTGTCGGACAGCGCGTCGGCGTACGCTTGCGTCAATTCCGCCGGGGAGGGGCCGGAAGTCGTGACGCCGGAGAGGTCGGCGGGCAGGTCGTCCACGCCCTCACGCAACTCGACACCGTCGGCGATCACGTGCAGCGGCACGACACGGATGTCGTAGCGCTCCACCAGTTCCGGGTCGAGACAGCACGACGAGTCGGTCACCACTACTACAGACACGCCGCCTACCGTATGTCCTCCGCAGCGAGGCGCGCATCCCGGCGCACCATACGTACCGCCTCGGCCACCGCGGCGGCAACCTCGCTGTGCCCGTTCCAACCCCAGTGGATGCCGTCCGGGTTCGCGTCACCGGAATGGATGTCCGCGTGCACGGCCTCGCCGAGATCGACCAGCGGGACCGATTTCTCGGAGGCCCACCGGTTGATTGCCCGGGCGGCGGCGGGTCGACCGCGGTGCACCGCGCGGTACTGCTCGCTGCGGTGCACCGACGGCAGCGTGGCGATGACCGGAAGGTCCGGCCGCATGTACGCCAGCGACTCGCGGATGGTCTCGAGGTAGTCCACACTGACCCGGGGCGGCAGGGCCACCGGCCAGCCGAGCGGGGACAGCCGGGGCTGCAGCCACCCGTAGGTCTCCCGTACGACGCGGCGCAACCGCGGTGGGCGCACGTAACGCAGCGTTTCGCGCAGCGCCGTCGGCAGCGGGGACGGCAGCGTGTCCATGCCGCCGACGGCCAGCACGACAGCACCTGCCCGCGGAATCGTCGCCCATACGCGCGGATCCTGGGTCATGGCCCACCACGCGTCGCGCGTCGTCCACCCGATCCGCGCGACGAGCTCCACGTCCCAGTCGAGTTCGCGCGCCACGATATTCGGCCAGATTCGCGGATGGTCCGCCGGGAGCCCGCCCTTCGGGCCGTAGTAGCTGAGGGAGTCCCCGATCACCAGCAGCGTCGGCCGCTGCGGACCGGCCGTCGGCTGTGGCTCAGAGGACGTCATCGGCCGCCACCGTCGCCGTCGCGTTCCACACGTCGAGGCGCCACGAGGGCCGGTCGCCGTATCCGCTGAGCTGGACCCAGCCGGTGTTGCCGAGTCCGCCGAGGACCGGCCACCGGTCGACCGGAAGATCGAGCAGGGCGGCCGTGAGCGCCGCGATCAGTCCGCCGTGCGCGACGACGATGATCGGGCGGTGCACCCACTGCTCGTGCTTGTCGAGCAGTTCCTGGATCACCGGTGCGCTGCGCCGCGCCACGTCGACCCGGCTCTCACCCTCGGGAGGGGCCCAGGTCGCGTCGGCCCGCCACGCCGCGCGGGCCCCCGGGGACACCGCGTCCACGTCGTGGTGGGTCAGGCCCTGCCAACGGCCGAGGTGGGTCTCGCGCAGACGCGGATCGATTTCCACCGGCAGCCCGGCCTGGTCACCGAGTTCGACGGCGGTGTCGTAGGCGCGCCGCAGATCGGACGAGACGATGGCGACGGGACTGTGCTCGACGAGGACCCGGGCCGCGGCCACGGCCTGCCGCCGCCCCAGCGCGGACAGCTCGGTGTCGAGCTGCCCCTGCATGCGACTGGTGGCGTTGTACTCGGTCTGGCCGTGGCGTACCAGGATCAGCCGCCGGACCGGTACCGCGTGGGTCACCGGTCCCCCGGCGCGTCGTCCGGGGCGGGGGTGGTGCCGCCCGCCGCTGCACCCGTGCCGGCGTCGCCGGCCGACGGGGGCGCGTCCGTGTCGCCCGCCGGCGCGGGCGCGCCGATGCCGTCGACGCTGATCACCGGGCAGTCCTTCCACAACCGGTCGAGTGCGTAGAAGTTGCGTTCGTCGTCGTGCTGGATGTGCACCACCACGTCGACGTAGTCCAGCAGGGTCCAACGACCCTCGCGGGTGCCCTCGCGCCGCACGGGCTTGTGCCCGGCGAGCCGCAGCTTCTCCTCGACGTTGTCGACGATCGCGTTGACCTGGCGCTCGTTGGCCGCGGAGGCGATCACGAAGCAGTCGGTGATGACCAGTTGCTCGGACACGTCGAGCACCACCACGTCGGTGGCCAGTTTCTCGTCGGCCGCGCGGGCCGCGATGCGTGCCATCTCGATGGCTTCTGCAGTTGCCGTCACTGCGTGGTCTTCCTCTCGGGGTGGGGATGGGACTCGGGATGGGTCACCGGGTGGGGGTGGGGCTCAGCGTGGGGGTGAGACACGGTCGTCGTGCCGTCGGGGCGCCGCGAGTTCGCGGGCCGATACAGGTTGCGCTTGCTGATGTACTGCACCACCCCGTCGGGCACCAGGTACCAGATGGGTCTGTGCTCACGCACCCGCGTCCGGCAGTCGGTCGACGAGATCGCCAGCGCCGGGATCTCGACGAGGCCGACGGTGTCGGCCGGCAGCTTCGCGAGATGCTCGGCGAGGTGCTCGACGTGCAGGTCGTAGCCCGGACGCGACACCCCGACGAACCGGGCCAGCTCGAACAGCTCGGCCCAGTCCTGCCACGACAGAATGGATGCCATCGCGTCGGCGCCGGTGATGAAGTACAACTGGGTGTCGGGCATCAGTGCGCGCAGGTCGCGCAGCGTGTCGACGGTGTAGGTGGCCTTCTCGCGTTCGATGTCGACCCGGCTGACGGAGAACCGTGGATTCGAGGCGGTCGCGATGACCGTCATCAGGTAGCGGTCCTCTGCCGTGCTGACCTCGCGTCCCGACTTCTGCCAGGGGTGTCCGGTGGGCACGAACACGACCTCGTCGAGGTCGTACCGGTCGGCCACTTCGCTGGCCGCGACGAGATGCCCGTGGTGGATGGGGTCGAAGGTTCCGCCCATGACACCGACGCGCCGGCGCGGCGGGGAATTCGGGACGGATGGCTCGTGCACGATGGTCCAGCTTACGGGTTCACACCGGCAGCAGGGCCGCCACCACCTGCGCCAGCTGCTGTGCGGACCGGCACTCGTGCATCGTGATCACCTCGCTGTACACCTCGGCTGCCGAATCGCCGGCTCCCCACTGGCCGCGTGGTTCCGGGTTGAGCCAGTGGGCGTGCCGGGCAACGGCCACCAGGTGTTCGAGCGCTGCGAGGTTGGGATCGCGGTAATTGGTCCGGGCGTCGCCGAGCACGAGCAGGGAGCTGCGGCTGGTGAGACTGTGCGCGTACCGCTCGGTGAACACGCCGAGCGCGTGACCGTAGTCGGAGTGGCCGTCGTAGGCGATCAGTTCGGCCTCCTGCAGCATTCGTGACATGGCGACCCCGAGGTCCGCGCCGGCGGAGAAGTGGTGGGTGACCTCGTCGGTGCTGTCGATGAAAGCGAACACCCGGACACGGGAGAACTGCTCGCGCAGGGCGTGCACGAGTAGCAGGGTGAAGTGGGAGAAGCCGGCGACCGATCCGGAGACGTCGCAGAGCACCACGAGCTCCGGACGGGCGGGACGTGGTTTGCGGTTGACGAGGTCGATCGGCACCCCGCCGGTGGACATCGACTTGCGCAGGGTCCGGCGCAGGTCGATCGCCCCCGCGCGGGCCCGCCGTCGTCGCGCGGCGAGCCGGCTCGCGAGCAGC
Source organism: Rhodococcus sp. NS-SX18 (assembly GCF_057367935.1). Lineage (NCBI taxonomy): Bacteria > Bacillati > Actinomycetota > Actinomycetes > Mycobacteriales > Nocardiaceae > Rhodococcus > Rhodococcus sp. NS-SX18. The sequence goes on from NZ_CM170633.1 coordinate 3,285,459, forward strand.
CGCGCCAGTGGGGTGACGCTGCGGCGCAGCGCGGTGAGCTCGGCGTCGGTGGCCCGCAGGAAGTCGACCTCCTCGGCCAGTTTGGGCACCCCGTAGGTGGCGACGCGGTCGCGTCCGACCTGTTCGGCCGTGCGGCGCCGCGTCTCGCGTTCGACCATGGCCCGGAAGTCCGCCACCCGGCGCGCGGCGGTGCGGCGGGCTACTTCGGTGGCGTACTCGGTGTCCTGGTCCCGTTCCTCGGCGCCGGCGTTGCCGAGCAGTCCCTCGAGGATCTTCGACACCAGTGTCTCGGGCGAGACCTGGCGCAGGGCCTGGTACGCCGAGAACGACGACTTGTCACCCGAGGTGTACTGGCCCAGCTCCTCGACGATCTGCGCGGTCAGCAACTCGACGAGTTCGAACGCCTCGGCGGAGTCGTCGGCCAGCATCTCGGCGATCAGGTCCCGCAGCGCCTCGAAGTCGATCTCGCCGTCCGGGGTGCGCGGCAGGGTCGGATCGATCCCGCCGGCCTCGCGGCGTCCGACCGCGGCCGGGAACCACAGGTCGAACAGGGCGTCGAACGTCGGCCGATGGGTGGGCCGTCGCAGCAGCGCGCACGCCAGCCCCTCGCGGAGGGCGTCCCGGTCGAGCAGGTCGAGCACCGAGACGACCCGGCCGGCGTCGACGGTCTCCGACGGTCCTACGGGGATGCCGCGACGGCGCAGCGCCTCGACGAACCCGACGAGGTGGCCGGGCAACCCGTGCGGCGCCGACGGCCCGTGGTCCCGCAGCGGCGGGCGCGCCCCGGCCATCTCAGTTCAACCGCAGCTCGGCCGCGGCCCGCAGCTGATCGGACTGGTGTTTGAGGATGACGCCGAGGGTCGCCCGCACGGCCGCATCGTCGAGGGTGTCGAGGCCCAGGGCGAGCAGCGTGCGGCCCCAGTCGATCGTCTCCGCCACCGACGGCAGTTTCTTGAGCTGCATGCCGCGCAGTACCCGGACTGTGCGCACGAGCTGCTCGGCGACGGCCTCGGGCAACTCCGGAACCCGGCTCGCCAGGATGCGGCGCTCGAGGTCGGCATCGGGGAAGTCGAGATGCAGGAACAGGCAGCGCCGCTTGAGTGCCTCGGACAGTTCTCGGGTGGCGTTCGAGGTGAGCACCGTGAAGGGTTTGCGGGTGGCGCTGATGGTGCCGAGTTCGGGCACGGTGACCGCGAAATCGCTGAGCACCTCGAGCAGCAGACCCTCGATCTCCACGTCGGCCTTGTCGACCTCGTCGACGAGCAGCACCGTCGGGTCCTCCCGGCGGATGGCGGTCAGCAGCGGGCGCGGCAGGAGGAACTCCTCGGAGAACACGTCCTGCTTGGTCGCGTCCCAGGAATGGTCGGTGCCGGCCTGGATCCGCAGGATCTGCTTGGCGTGGTTCCACTCGTAGAGTGCCCGCGACTCGTCGACACCCTCATAGCACTGCAGCCGCACCAGCTCGGCGCCGGATGTCTGCGCCACCGCGCGGGCCAGCTCGGTCTTGCCCACTCCGGCGGGGCCTTCGATGAGCAGCGGTTTGCCGAGGCGATCGGCGAGGAACACCGCGGTGGCAGTGGCCTTGTCGGCGAGGTATCCGGTCTCGGCGAGGCGGTCGATCACCTCGTCGACGTCGGCGAAGATCGGCGGGGTGGTCGGCAGCGCACGGTCCACGCTGTGTCCTTTCGTCGGGGCGGGCCGGTCGGGGTGCGGATCTCGTCGAGCGCTGTCGGGCGCCGACCTCAGGCCGGCCGGGTGTGGCCGTCGCCCCAGACCACCCATTTGGTGGAGGTGAGTTCCGGCAGTCCCATCGGGCCGCGGGCGTGCAGCTTCTGGGTGGAGATACCGATCTCGGCACCGAACCCGAACTGCTCCCCGTCGGTGAACGCCGTCGAAGCGTTGACCATGACGGCTGCGGCATCGACCCGCGCGGAGAACTCACGGGCCGCCGCGAGGTCGGAGGTCACGATGGCCTCGGTGTGTCCGGTGCCGTACCGGTCGATGTGCGCGACGGCCGCATCGAGGTCGTCGACGACGGCGAGCGCGACGTCGAGACTCAGGTACTCGTCGGCCCAGTCCGATTCGGTGGCAGGTTCGAGGCCGGGCAGGTCGCCGTGGACGGTGACGCCGTGGCTGCGCAGCACCTGCAGCAGCCGGGGCACGACGTCGTCGGCGACGGCCTTGTCCACCAGGATCGTCTCGGCGGTGTTGCACACACTGGGCCGGCGGGTCTTGGCGTTGACCACGATCTTCTCGGCCATCTCCGGATCGGCCGACGCATGCACGTAGACATGGCAGTTGCCCACGCCCGTCTCGATGGTGGGCACGGTCGCGTCGCGGACGACGGCGGAGATCAGTCCGGCACCGCCGCGCGGGATGACGACGTCGACGAGTCCGCGGGCCTGGATGAGGTGCGTGACCGAGGATCGGTCCGCACTGGGCAGCAGTTGTACGGCGTCCTCGGGCAGTTCCTGCGTTGCGAGGGCGCCGCGCAGGGCCTCGACGAGGGCCGCGTTGGAGCGGGCGGCGGACGAGGACCCGCGCAGCAGGGCCGCGTTGCCGGATTTGAGGGCCAGACCGAAGGCGTCGACCGTGACGTTCGGCCTGGCTTCGTACACCATGCCGACGACGCCGAGCGGCACCCGCAGCTGCCGGATCTCGAGGCCGTTGGGCAGGGTCGAGCCGCGGACCACCTCGCCGATCGGGTCGGGCAGCCCCGCAACCTGGCGCAACCCCGCCGCGATGCCCTCGACTCGGGCCTGGGTGAGACGGAGCCGGTCGAGCAGGGATTCCTCGGTGCCCGCCGCGCGGGCGGTCTCGATGTCCTCGGCGTTGGCCGCGAGCACCGCGTCGGACGCGGCGAGCACCGCGTCCGCGGCGGCATGCAGGGCGGCGTCCTTCTGCGCGGTGGTGAGCAGGGCGAGCCGGCGGGAGGCGACGCGGGCGCGACGGGCCGCGGCGTGCACGGCCTCGCGGGTGTCCCCGGCGCCGGTCGCCCGGACGTCCCCGGAAACGGTCGCAGATGAGTCAGGGGTCACGGCAGTCATGGCCTCCAGACTAGTCCGCATCCGGACCGCTCAGCGCAGCCCGGTCCCCCGGGCCAGGGCGGTGTCGACCAGGGTGGAGAGCAACGTGCGGTATTCGAGGCCGCTGGCCTCCCACATGCGCGGGTACATCGAGATCGACGTGAACCCAGGCATGGTGTTGATCTCGTTGATCACCGGCCCGTCCTCCGTAACGAAGAAGTCGACCCGGGACAGGCCCTGGCAGTCGAGGGCGCGGAAGGCGCGGACCGCGAGGTCCCGGATCCGGTCGGAGACGTCGTCGTCGAGCTTGGCAGGCACGTCGAATTCGCACACGTCGTCGAGGTACTTGGTGTCGAAGTCGTAGAACGCCTCGTGATCGCCGGACGGGTCGGGCATCCGGATCTCGGCGACGACGCTGGCCCGCACATCGCCGTCGGGGAACTCGAGCACCCCGCATTCGACCTCGCGGCCGACGATCGCGGATTCGACGATCACCTTCGGGTCGTGCCGGCGGGCCTTGTCGATCGCCGCATCGAGCGCCGCCCAGTCGGCGACCCGGCTGATCCCGATGGAGGACCCGCCGCGGGCGGGCTTGACGAAGACGGGGAGGCCGAGACGCTGTTTCTGCTGCTCGGTGACGGTCGCGGTACCGGGCCGCAGCACGACCTGGAAGCCGACGGGCAGACCCTCCGCGGCCAGCAGTTTCTTGGTGAACTCCTTGTCCATACCGGCAGCGCTGGCGAGGACCCCCGGTCCCACGTACGGGACGCCGGCGAGTTCGAGCAGCCCCTGGATGGTGCCGTCCTCGCCGTACGCACCGTGCAGCACCGGGAACACGACGTCGACGGAGGCGAGCACCTTGCCGAACTCGCCCTCGGCGAGGGCGACGATGTCGCCCGCCCGGGTGGGGTCGGCGGTGAGGACCAGCGCCGAACCGTCCGCGTCGACGGTCGGCAGTTCGCGGCCCGCCTTGGCGAGCCGTTCCGGGTCCGTGTCGGCGAGCACCCAGGCGCCGTCGGTGGTGATGCCGATCGGGACGGCCTCGTAGCGTTGCGGGTCGAGGTGACGCAGGATGCTACCTGCCGAAACGCAGGAGACGGAGTGCTCGTTGCTGCGGCCACCGAAGACGACGGCCACCCGGATTCGGGGTGTGCTCACGGCACAAACCGTACCGGTGCCGCCGGCCCGGCCGATATCCGAGTCCTGCTCAGCGGCGGGCGAGCGCGCGGTCGAGATCGTCGAGGAGGTCGGCGGTGTCCTCGATCCCGCAGGACAAGCGCACGAAGCCGGGCGGTACGGGATCACCCCAGCGGGCACGCCGGTCCGCGGTGGTGTGGATGCCCCCGAAACTGGTCGCGGCGGTGACGAGCTCGCTCGCCGCGACGAACCGGTGGAACTGCTGTTCGTCGTCGAGCCGGAAGGTCACCAGCGGCCCGAACCGGCGCATCTGCGCCGCGGCGACGGGGTGCGCGGGATCGTCGTCCAGGCCGGGGTATCGGACGCTACGGACCGCGGGATGTTCGCGCAGCATCGTGGCCACGGCGAGCGCGTTGGCGCACTGCCGGTCGAAGCGCAACCCGGCGGTGCCCAGGCTGCGGTGTGCCAGCCACGTCTCGAACGGACCGAGGACGGCGCCGGAGAGCAGGCGCTCCCGTTCGAGGGGTGGCACGAGGGCGCCGTCGGCCACGGCGAGATACCCCATCAGCAGATCGCTGTGCCCGCTGAGCGATTTCGTGCCGCTGGCGACAACGATGTCCGCGCCCAGCGCGAGGGGCTGCTGCCCCAGCGGGGTGGCGGTGGTGTTGTCCACCACGAGCAGGGCGCCCGCCGTCCGGCACAGCGCCGCGGTGGCGCGCAGGTCGACGACGTCCAGTCCCGGGTTGGACGGGGTCTCGGCGAGCACGAGCGCGCCCTCTCCGGCATCGGCGAGGACCGCGTGGAGACCACCGTCGCCGAACTGGGCACAGGTGAGCTCGTGAACTGTGATGCCGAGGGGTTCGAGGCGTTCCCGCGCGTAGGCCCGCATTTGGTAGTACCCGTCCGCGGGGACGACGACGGTGCCACCGCCACGGCTCAGCGACCGCAGCGCGACGGTGACCGCGGACATGCCGGATCCGACGACGCGGGCTGCCGCCGCGCCCTCGAGCGCGGCCAGCGCGGATTCGAGGGCCCGCCAGCCAGGATTGGAGGCGCGGGCGTAGGTGTCGGTTTCGGTGCCTTCCGCGCCGAGCTGGTAGGGAGCCGCGAGAACCGGGCCGGGTTGCAGTGGAGCCCCGGGAACATGTTCGGCAGCAACCGCTTTCACACAACGCGTCGAGTCGCCCGGCACGCTCTCACTCCGGTTTGACTCGACGGCCGAGAAGCAGTCCGATCGCCTCGGGCACCGACATGCCCTCATAGCAGACACGGTGCACGGCGTCGGTGAGCGGCATCTCCACGTCGTAGCTGGCCGCCAGCGCCCGGACGGAGGTGCACGATTTGACCCCCTCGGCCACCTGGCCGTGGGTGGCCTCCTGCGCACTCTCGAGTGTCTCTCCCCGCCCCAGTCGTTCGCCGAACGACCGGTTGCGCGACAGGGGTGAGGTGCACGTGGCCACCAGGTCGCCCACGCCCGCGAGCCCGGCCAGCGTGGCCGGCTTGGCACCGAGGGCAGTTCCCAGCCGGGTGATCTCGGCCAGGCCGCGGGTGATGATGGAGGCGACGGTGTTGTCGCCGAGTCCGACCCCGGCCGCCATGCCGCACGCGAGGGCGATGACGTTCTTGCACGCGCCACCGATCTCGCAGCCGATGACATCGGTATTCGTGTAAGGCCTGAAATAACCTGTCGCACATGCTCTTTGAATCTCGAGCGCGCGAGTGGAGTCGGAACATGCGATCACCGTGGCGGCGGGCTGCCGATCGGCGATCTCACGGGCGAGATTCGGTCCCGACAGCACCGCGATGCGGTCGTGCTCGGCGCCGGTCACCTGAGCGATCACCTGGCTCATCCGCATCAGGGTGCCGCTCTCGATGCCCTTCGCCAGGCTCAACAGGGTCGCCTCGGGACCGATGTCGTCGCGCCACGACTCGAGATTCGCGCGCAACGTCTGCGACGGCACCGCGAGGACGAGGAAGTCCACTCCGTCGAGAGCGACGCGATGATCCGCGGTGGCGCGCACCGTAGCGGGCAGTTCGACGCCGGGCAGGTAGTCCGGGTTCTCGTGCCGGGTGGCGATCGCCTCGGCCACCTCCGCGCGCCGCGCCCAGATCGTCACGTCCGTTCCGGCCTCCGCCAGCACCTTTGCGAAGGCCGTCCCCCACGACCCCGCCCCCAACACCGCAGCCTTGCTCACGCAGTCCCCTTACTCGTGTCCGATCCCGTCCGCAGACCAGCGCCGCGGTTGCTCCAGTATCGCCTACCGCCGCGCCCGCGACCCCCGTCGCCGCCGACTGGCAGAATCGACGACCATGACCACCGCGCACGCGCTGATTCCCGTCAAGGCCCTGGGCCTGGCGAAGTCGCGGCTCGCGCATGTTCTCGATCCCGGCGACCGAGCCGCGCTGGTGCTCGCGATGCTCGCCGACACCCTGCACGCGGCGCTGGCGGTCGAGGGGCTCGCCGTCACCGTCATCACCACCGACGCCGACGTCGCCGCGCTCGCCCTCGGCGCGGGTGCGCACACGCTCGCCGATCCCCCGGTCGCCGACACGGCCGGCGCCTCCGTGGGTCCCGGCCCCTCCGATCCCCCATCCCTCGATCCCGCCTCCCTCGATCCCGCCTCCCTCGATCCCGCCTCCCTCGATCCACTGAATGCAGCGCTCGCCGCCGCCGCCCACCGGGTGCGCTCCCGCAAGCCGGGCGTGGATCTGATCGCGCTGCACGCGGACCTGCCGGCGCTGCGGCCCGCCGAACTGTCCGCGGCGCTCTCCGCGGCCCGCGAGGCCGGCCGGGCGGTCGTCGTGGACCACACCGGCACCGGCACCTCGGCGCTGCTGCACTGCACGCCCGAACCACTCGACCCGCTGTTCGGCCCTGATTCGGCGCACCGTCACGTGCGGGCGGGCGCCCACCCCCTGACCGGGGACTGGCCCGGACTGCGGCTCGACGTCGACACCGTCGCCGACCTCGAGGCCGCGACGGCGCAGGGTGTCGGGTCCGCGACGGCGTCGGTGCTGGCACGGATCGGATGGCCGATGCCTGTTCGTCATCCCGACTTCGGGTGACGGACGCCGACGGATTGTCCGCCGTTCCGAAACTGAGGGATGATCGACGTGTGAACCACGGCGATTCCACGGACCAGCGCATCGACACCGACCCTCCCGGGTTCGCCGGGGCATCCGGCGACGGCGGAGGCGGCCTCGACGGTGCGACCGCTACCCGTTCGGCCTCGGCGCCGAGCGCCCCACCTGCCGCCACGACGCTGCAGGCCGTCGCCGACAGTCTGCCCGCGGACCGCTACCTCAATCGCGAACTGAGCTGGCTCGACTTCAACGCGCGGGTGCTCGCGCTGGCCGAGGACACGTCCCTGCCGCTGCTCGAACGCGCCAAGTTCCTCGCCATCTTCGCTTCGAATCTCGACGAGTTCTACATGGTGCGTGTCGCCGGCCTCAAGCGCCGCGCCGAGACGGGATTGTCGGTCCGCTCCGCCGACGGGCTGTCGCCACGAGCGCAACTCGCGCTCATCGCGCGCAGCACCCAGGAGATCGCGCGCCGCCACTCCCTCGTCTTCCTCGACTCGGTCCTGCCCGCCCTGACTGCCGAAGGTATTTCGATCATCCGGTGGGACGATCTGGCGGACGACGAGAAACAGCGTCTGACCGCGCACTTCGCCGAACAGGTGTTCCCGGTTCTGACCCCGCTCGCGGTCGATCCGGCGCACCCGTTCCCGTACATCAGCGGCCTGAGCCTCAACCTTGCTGTCACCGTGAAGGATCGCCAGTCCGCCGGCGAGCACTTCGCCCGGGTCAAGGTGCCCGACAACGTCGACCGCTTCGTGCGGGTCCGCCGGGACGACTCGCCGGAGGGGATCGACGCGTTCCTTCCGCTCGAGGAACTCATCGCGGCCCACCTCGACGTGCTGTTCCCCGGCATGGAAATCGTCGAGCACCATGCCTTCCGGGTCACCCGCAACGCCGACTTCGAGGTCGAGGAGGACCGCGACGAGGACCTCCTGCAGGCACTCGAGCGGGAACTCGCCCGTCGCCGTTTCGGTTCCCCGGTGCGCCTCGAGGTCGCCGACGACATGACCGAGCACATGCTCGAACTGCTGCTGCGCGAACTGGACGTCGATCCCGCCGACGTGGTGCAGTTGCCGGGACTGCTGGACCTGTCGAGTCTGTGGCAGGTGCACGGCGTCGACCGGCCCGACCTCAAGGACCGGCCGTTCGTGCCGGCCACCCACCCCGCCTTCGGCGAACGCGAGACCCCCAAGAGCGTGTTCTCGACGCTGCGCGAGGGCGACGTGCTGGTGCACCACCCCTACGATTCCTTCTCCACCAGCGTGCAACGGTTCATCGAGCAGGCCGCAGCCGACAGCCAGGTGCTCGCTATCAAGCAGACCCTCTACCGCACCTCGGGTGACTCCCCCATCGTCAACGCGCTGATCGCCGCGGCGGAAGCCGGCAAGCAGGTGGTGGCACTGGTGGAGATCAAGGCCCGCTTCGACGAACAGGCGAACATCAAGTGGGCCCGCAAGCTGGAACAGGCCGGCGTGCATGTGGTGTACGGCCTGGTGGGACTCAAGACCCACTGCAAGACGTGTCTCGTGGTCCGCCGTGAGGGCTCGCTCATCCGCCGCTACTGCCACATCGGCACCGGCAACTACAACCCGAAGACTGCGCGCCTGTACGAGGACGTCGGTCTGCTCACCGCCGCACCGGAGATCGGCGCGGACCTGACCGATCTGTTCAACACGCTCACCGGGTACTCGCGCAAGGCGAAGTACCGCAACCTGCTCGTCGCCCCGCACGGGGTGCGGTCGGGCATCATCGAACGGATCGACACCGAGATCGAGCACCACGAGGCCGGACGCGACGCCCGGATCCGGCTGAAGGCCAATGCGCTCGTCGACGAACAGGTCATCGACGCGCTGTACCGCGCCTCCCGGGCCGGGGTACCGGTGGAGATCGTCGTGCGCGGCATCTGCGCGCTCAAGCCCGGAGTACCGGGCCTCAGTGAGAACATCACGGTGCGCTCCATTCTCGGGCGGTTCCTGGAGCACTCGCGCATCCTGCATTTCCGGGCGGCCGACGAGATCTGGATCGGCAGCGCGGACATGATGCACCGCAATCTCGATCGCCGGGTGGAGGTGATGGCCCAGGTGAAGGACCCCCGGCTCGCTGCGCAACTCGACTCGATCTTCGAGTCGGCGCTCGATCCGGCGACCCGGTGCTGGACGTTGCGGGCCGACGGCACCTGGCTCGCGTCGCCGGCACCGGGAACCGCCGCCCGCGACCACCAAGAAGAGTTCATGCGTAGCCGCAGCTCCTGATCGGAAGGATGTCGGTGTCCCCCGTTTCCGACAACGCAATGCGAGCCAACATCTTCGCCGCCGGAGCCGTCCTGTGGCGGAGGAACCCGACCGCCCGGAACCGTTTCGAGGTAGCCGTCGTGCACCGGCCGCGATACGACGACTGGTCCTTCCCCAAGGGCAAACTCGATCCCGGCGAGACAGCCGTCGTCGCCGCCGTACGCGAGATCGAGGAGGAGACCGGCATTTCGGCACGCCTCGGCCGGTATCTCGGCAAGGTCACCTACCCGGTTCCGGGACACCGGAAGCTCAAGCGGGTGGACTACTGGGCCGCCGCGGAACGCAGCGGCCGGTTCGTCCCCAACGACGAGGTCGACGAGCTGCGCTGGCTCGCACCCGACGACGCCTTCGCGGCCCTGTCGTACCCGATGGACCATACGGTGCTGCGGCGCTTCCAGACCCTGCCGCCGGACACGGCGACGGTGCTGATCGTGCGGCACGGGAAGGCCGGCAGCCGCAAGAACCATCGCGGCGACGACCGGCACCGGCCTCTCGACGCGGCGGGCCGCGCCCAGGCCCAGGCCCTCGTTCCCCAACTGCTCGCGTTCGGCGCGGACAGTGTGTTCGCCGCGGACCGGGTGCGCTGTGTGCAGACCGTGCAGCCGCTCGCGGACCGGCTCGGGGTCGAGATCGCCGTCGAGACCTCCCTGACCGAAGAGGAATACGGCGCCGACCCGCAACTCGGACGCAAGCGAGCGCTCGAACTCGCCCAGCGCGGCGGCGTGCCGGTGATCTGCAGTCAGGGCAAGGTGATTCCGGACCTCGTGCGATGGTGGGCCGAGCACGACGGGGTGGTCGCGCCGAACACGCGCAACCGGAAGGGCAGCACCTGGGTCCTGTCGCTGGCCGGTGACCGGCTCGTCGCAGTGGACCACATCGACAGTCCACTGCCCCCTACCCCCGCCTGAACGCACGTCGGCGGCCATCGAGGGAAAACCCCCGATGGCCGCCGAACGGACGGATCCGGGCGGTAGCGCCACGCTCGGCGGCGCCCCTTCTCGGCGACGGTCTTCCGGACCCGCGCCGTGCCGGAATTGCTACTTCTTGGCGGCGGTCTTGCGGGCCGGCGCCTTCTTGGCCGCGGTGGTCTTCTTCGCCGCGGTGGTCTTCTTCGCCGCGGTGGTCTTCTTGGCCGCGGTGGTCTTGGCCGGAGCCTTGGCCGCCGTGGTCTTCTTCGCCGCGGTGGTCTTCTTGGCCGCGGTGGTCTTGGCCGGAGCCTTGGCCGCCGTGGTCTTCTTCGCCGCGGTGGTCTTCTTCGCCGCGGTGGTCTTGGCCGGAGCCTTGGCCGCCGTGGTCTTCTTCGCCGCGGTGGTCTTCTTCGCCGCGGTGGTCTTGGCCGGAGCCTTGGCCGCCGTGGTCTTCTTCGCCGGAGCGGCCTTGGCGGCAGTCTTCTTCGCCGCCGCGGTCTTCTTGGCGGCCGTCTTCTTCGCCGCCGCGGTCTTCTTGGCGGCGGCAGCCGCGCCGCGCTTGACGGCCGGACCCGTCGCGGGGAGCTTCTGCGAACCGGCGATGACCGCCTTGAACTGTGCGCCGGGGCGGAATGCCGGCACCGACGTCGGCTTGACCTTCACGGTCTCGCCCGTACGCGGGTTGCGGGCGACCCGGGCGGCGCGGCGGCGCTGCTCGAAGACACCGAATCCGGTGATGGTGACGCTCTTGCCCGAGTGCACTGCACGCACGATCGCGTCGACCATGTGCTCCACGGCCGCCGTTGCTGTGCGCCTGTCCGAACCGAGTTTCTCGGTCAGAACATCGATCAGCTCTGCCTTGTTCATTGCATTCCTCCGCACATTACGGTCCACCGTCAGACCGACTCGAGTCCACGGTAGACCCGCAAACGGGCAAGAGTCTATGTGCCACGCCAATTCTCATGCAAATTACCGGCGGGCCGGATCCGGGCGTCCGCCGGATCCGGCCCGCCGAGGCCCGATTCGAAGGCTCGATCAGGGTGCCGGGAGGGTGCGTGGTTTCCAAGAAGGCCTTGCGTTTTCGTACTCGGAAATCGCGTCTACCTGGCGCAACGTGAGTCCGATGTCGTCGAGACCCTCCAACAGCCGCCACCGGGTGTAGTCGTCAATGCCGAACGGCACCACGGTGGTTCCGGCGGTCACGGTACGAGCTTCGAGATCGACCTCGAGCTCCAGCCCCGGCTGCTGTTCGATGAGCTTCCAGAGCAATTCGACGTCCGGTTGTTCGACCTGAGCGGCCAGCAATCCGGCCTTGCCGGCGTTGCCCCGGAAGATGTCGGCGAAGCGGGACGAGATGACGACGCGGAAACCGTAGTCGGACAGCGCCCACACGGCGTGCTCGCGCGAGGACCCGGTGCCGAAGTCCGGCCCGGCCACCAGGACGCTGCCCCGGTCGAACGGCGGGGTGTTCAGCACGAAGGCCGGATCCGTGCGCCAGGCGGCGAACAGGCCGTCCTCGAATCCGGTTCGAGTGACCCGCTTCAGGTACACCGCGGGGATGATCTGATCGGTGTCGACGTTCGACCGGCGCAGCGGAACGCCGATTCCCTTGTGAGTGGTGAAGGCTTCCATCGAAAATTCTCCTTCGGTCCCGTGACCTAGTCCAGATCCGCCGGAGCGGAGAGAGTGCCGCGCACCGCAGTCGCCGCCGCGACCTGAGGCGAGACGAGGTGGGTGCGTCCGCCCTTGCCTTGGCGGCCTTCGAAGTTCCGGTTCGAGGTCGAAGCGCAGCGCTCACCCGGCGCCAACTGGTCCGGGTTCATGCCCAGGCACATCGAGCAGCCCGCCTGGCGCCATTCCGCCCCTGCGGCCGTGAATATCTCACCGAGACCTTCGGCTTCGGCTTGGGCACGAACGCGCATCGATCCGGGCACGACGAGCATTCGGACTCCGTCGGCGACCGTGCGGCCCCGCAGGACGTCGGCGACGGCCCGCAGATCCTCGATCCGGCCGTTGGTGCACGACCCGACGAAGACGGTGTCGACGGGCACCTCCCGCAGCGGGGTGCCGGGCTCGAGTCCCATGTACCGCAGTGCCTTCTCGGCCGCGAGACGCTCGCTCTCGTCTGCCATCGCCGCCGGATCGGGCACCGACGAACCGAGGGGCGCACCCTGACCCGGGTTGGTGCCCCATGTGACGAAGGGCGTCAGGGCCGACCCGTCGATGCGGACCTCGGCGTCGAAAACCGCATCCTCGTCGGTCTTCAACTGTTCCCACGCCGCTACCGCGGCGTCCCAGTCCGCGCCCTGGGGCGCGTGCGGACGACCCTTCAGGAACTCGTAGGTGGTCTCGTCCGGTGCGATCATCCCGGCCCGGGCGCCCGCTTCGATGGACATGTTGCAGATGGTCATCCGCGCTTCCATCGAGAGCTTCCGGATGGCCTCGCCGCGGTACTCGAGCACGTAGCCCTGGCCGCCGCCGGTGCCGATCTCGGCGATGACGGCGAGGATCAGGTCCTTGCTCGAGACGCCGGGGGGCAGTTCGCCGTCGACGGTGATCGCCATCGTCTTGAACGGGCGCAGCGAAAGCGTCTGGGTCGCCAGCACATGCTCGACCTCACTGGTGCCGATACCCATCGCCAGGGCACCGAAGGCGCCGTGGGTGGAGGTGTGGCTGTCGCCGCACACCACGGTCGTGCCCGGCTGCGTCAGTCCGAGTTGCGGTCCGACGACATGGACGATGCCCTGCTCCACGTCCCCCATCGGGTGCAGCCGGATGCCGAACTCCTCACAGTTGCGGCGCAACGTCTCGACCTGGGTGCGCGAGACGGGGTCGGCGATGGGCTTGTCGATGTCGACCGTGGGGACGTTGTGGTCCTCGGTCGCGATGGTCAGGTCCGGGCGCCGCACGGGCCGATTCGCCAGCCGCAGGCCGTCGAACGCCTGCGGGCTCGTGACCTCGTGCACGAGATGCAGATCGATGTAGATCAGGTCCGGCTGCCGTGCCGCACCCTCTCCCGTACCGCGCACGACCACATGCTGGTCCCACACCTTCTCCGCCAGAGTCTTTCCAGCCATCTTCTCCACCTGTCGTACGTGACGAACGCGGTTCCCGTTCTCGGGCTGTCCCGGGCCGCGAATACTGTCGTCCCCGCCGGTTTCCGCGTGGGCTATGCTTCCCATTATGCGAGACGGAGGTATCGACCTATGAGACAGCATAGCGGGATCGGAGTGCTGGACAAAGCCATGGCGGTCCTCCACGCGGTGGCCCAGCAACCGTGCAACCTGACCGAACTGTGCGCTCGCACCGGACTACCCCGCGCCACCGCGCACCGACTCGCGGTCGGGCTCGAAGTGCACCGGCTGCTCGCGCGCGACGGTGACGGCCAGTGGCGCCCGGGCCCCGGCCTGGCCGAACTGTCCGCGGGCGCGGGCGACCCACTCGTCGATGCCGCCTCGCTCGTTCTCCCACGGCTACGCGAGATCACCGGCGAGAGCGTGCAGTTGTACCGGCGGGAGGGCACGCACCGGGTGTGCGTCGCCGCCCTCGAACCACCGACCGGTCTGCGCGACACCGTCCTCGTGGGCGCGAGACTGCCGATGACCGCCGGGTCCGGCGCGCGGGTCCTGCTCGCCTGGGCCGACGCCGCGACGCAGCGGGCGATCCTGCCGGAGGCGGCATTCGGCGAGCGGGTGCTCGCCGAGGTGCGTCGCCGCGGCTGGGCGCAGAGCGTCGCCGAGCGAGAACCCGGCGTGGCCTCGGTGGCCGCACCGGTACGCGATGCCTCCGGCTCGGTCGTCGCCGCGATCTCCGTCTCGGGACCCGTCGACCGGATGGGCCGCCGGCCCGGAGCACGGTGGGCCGCGGATCTGCTCGCGGCCGCCGACGCCCTGCACAAGCGACTCTAGAAGGCTGTCGCATCCGCCGACTCCTGTGCCACAGTGCACGCATGGGAACCCACCAGCGCGCACAGATCACGATGACCGACGCCGAGATCGGCGACTTCCTCGAACGCAGCCGCGTCGCGACGATGGCGACGGTCGGCCCCGGCGGCCTCCCCCACCTGGTCGCGATGTGGTACGCGGTGCTCGACGGCGAGATCTGGTTCGAAACCAAGCTGAAGTCGCAGAAGGCGGTCAATCTGCGGCGGGACAACCGGATCAGCGCGCTCGTCGAAGACGGCCACACGTACGACACGCTGCGCGGGGTCTCACTGGAGGGACACGCCGAAACGGTCGAGGACCGGGACGTGCTGTTCGAGGTGTGCCGCAGCGTGTGGGAACGCTACACCGGCCCCTACACCGCGGAACTGCGACCCGCGATCGAGCAGATGATGCACAAGCGCGTTGCGGTGCGAGTCGTCGCGGAACGGGTCCGGTCCTGGGACCATCGGAAACTCGGACTGCCGGCGATGCCGATCGGCGGCAGCACCGCGCCGTACCTGCTCGAGGAGCTGGAAAACCGGACGACAGACGTAGGGCTGCCGAGTTAGATTTCCGATGTCCCGGCCGAGTACCGGGCGGGGGAAGGGAGACAGCGGTGAACGACCCGAACGGGAAGCGGATCGCGGAGCAGTTCCGCGCAGCCCTCGAACGCAAGAATCAGCACGCCCGCCACGGCACGGACCATCTCGACGGGAGGGCCAAGGCGCAGGCGCCGCACGGCAGCGCCGACCACCGCCGCAATTTCCGGCGCAAGAGCGGTTGACGAGAACGGAACGACGAAGGTCCCTGCCGATCCGTGGATCGGCAGGGACCTTCGCGTGGTAGCCCCGACGGGATTTGAACCCGCGCTACCGCCTTGAGAGGGCGGCGTCCTAGGCCGCTAGACGACGGGGCCAGGAACTTTCACTGCTCGGAGAAGAACACCCTTCGACCTCGCGATCGAAGGATCTTCCGTGGTAGCCCCGACGGGATTTGAACCCGCGCTACCGCCTTGAGAGGGCGGCGTCCTAGGCCGCTAGACGACGGGGCCAGGAACTTCTTCTCCGTGCTCCCCCACCTTGCGGCGGAGGCTCAGCCAGCTTAACCGGCCGAGGCTCGGTGACAAAATCACCGGGCAGACGCTGGGGTACCAGGACTCGAACCTAGAATGGCTGAACCAGAATCAGCTGTGTTGCCAATTACACCATACCCCAATGGCTTGTTCCGGAGACCCGCCTCGCGGCGCTGCGGCCTCCGTTCCGAACCGAGAAGAAGGTTAGCACCATCGGTGCCCCCAATAACAAATCGCCTGGTCAAGCCGGGTGATGTGCCACCTGGGCCGGCCGCGGGAGGGCTCGCGGCCGGCCCGTGCACGACTCAGGCCGTGCGAGCGCGGGCGGCACGAAGCCGTGCCAGCGAGACGTCCCGGCCGAGCAGTTCCATCGACTCGTACAGCGGCGGACTGATGTGCGATCCCGTGAGGGCCACGCGCACCGGCGCGAAGGCCTTGCGGGGCTTGAGGCCGAGCTCGTCGATCAGCGCGGCCTTGAGGGCCTCTTCGAGGGCCGCCGCCTTCCACTCGGTCACGCCGCCGGCCGCAGCGATCGTCGCATCGAGCACGGGTGCGGCGTCGGGGCCGAGGTTCTTGGCTGCGGCCGCCTCGTCGAGGACGAAGTCGGCCTCGTCGACGTAGAGGAACTTCAGCAGGTCCCACGCGTCCGACAACACCACGATGCGGGTCTGGACCAGCTCGGCCGCCTCCGCGAACCGGGCGCTGTCGACATCCGCGCCGATGCGGCCGTGCTCCACGAGGAACGACTTCAGCCGTGCCGTGAAGTCGGCCGGTTCGAGCAGCCGGATGTGCTCGGCGTTGATGGCGTCTGCCTTCTTCTGGTCGAACCGCGCCGGGTTCGAGTTGACCTTGCCGATGTCGAAGGCGGCCACCATCTCGTCGAGCGAGAAGACGTCACGGTCGTCGGCCAGTCCCCAGCCGAGGAGCGCGAGGTAGTTGAGGAGCCCCTCGGCGATGAAGCCGCGGTCGCGGTGGATGAACAGATTGGACTCGGGGTCGCGCTTGGAGAGCTTCTTGTTGCCCTGCCCCATCACGAACGGCAGGTGACCGAACTCGGGCGTGAAATCGGTCACGCCGATGCGCTGCAGCGCCTGGTAGAGGGCGAGCTGACGCGGCGTCGACGAGAGCAGGTCTTCGCCGCGCAGCACGTGGGTGATCCGCATGAGGGCATCGTCCACGGGGTTGACCAGCGTGTAGAGCGGGATGCCGTTGCCGCGGGTCAGCGCGAAGTCGGGCACGGTGCCGGCCTTGAACGTGGTCTCACCGCGCACCAGATCGTTCCAGGCCAGGTCGTGATCGGGCATGCGCAGGCGCACCACGGGCTTACGCCCCTCCTCGCGGTACGCCTGCCGCTGCTCGGCGGTCAGATCGCGGTCGTAGTTGTCGTAGCCGAGCTTCGGGTCGCGGCCGGCAGCGCGGTGGCGTGCCTCGACCTCCTCCGGCGTGGAGAACGACTCGTACGCCTCGCCTGCGTCGAGCAGCCGGGCGACGACGTCGAGGTGCAGGTCGCGTCGCTGCGACTGCCGGTACGGCTCGTACGGGCCGCCCACCTCGGGGCCCTCGTCCCAGTCGAGCCCGAGCCACCGGAGCGCGTCGAGGATCGCCTGGTACGACTCCTCGGTGTCGCGGGCGGCGTCGGTGTCCTCGATGCGGAACACGAAGGTGCCGCCGTGGTGACGGGCGAAAGCCCAGTTGAACAGGGCGGTGCGCACGAGGCCCACGTGCGGGGTTCCGGTCGGGGACGGACAGAAACGAACGCGTACTTCGCTGTTGGTCATGGCTCACTCGGGTCGAGGGATCGAAAAGACCCCTCCAGGCTAGTCCCGACCGGTCGCGAAGCCGCGGCCTACCTGCGCTTGGCGGTCACCGGGTTCGTCAGCGTGCCGATGCCCTCGACGGTGATCGAGACGGTGTCGCCGTCGACGATCGGTCCGACGCCCTCCGGGGTGCCGGTGAGGATCACATCGCCCGGCAACAGGGTCATCACCGCCGAGACCCACTCGATCAGCTTCGGAATGTCGTGCACCATCAACGACGTTCGGCTGCGCTGACGCGTCTGTCCGTCGACCTGCGTGGTGATCTCGAGATCCGTGGGATCGATGTCCGTCTCGATCCAGGGCCCGAGGGGGCAGAACGTGTCGTGTCCCTTGGCTCGCGTCCACTGTCCGTCCTGCTGCTGATGGTCACGCGCCGAGACGTCGTTGGCCACCGTGTAGCCGAGGACCACGTCTTGCGCCTTCGCAGCCGGAACGTCCTTGCAGGGACGGCCGATGACGACGGCGAGTTCGGCCTCGTGGTGGACGAGGTTGCTGCTCGGCGGGAGCACGATCGGCGCCCCCGGGCCGACGATGGAGGTGTTCGGCTTGAGGAAGATCACCGGCTCGTCGGGGACCTCGTTGCCGGACTCGGCCGCGTGGGCGGCGTAGTTGCGGCCGACGCAGACCACCTTGCTCGCCAGGATCGGCGCAAGGAGCCGGACGTCGGCGAGCGGCCAGCTGCGGCCGGTGAAGGTCGGGGTGCCGAAAGGATGTTCGGCGATCTCCTTCGCGATCGCGGCGTCCCCCTCCCCCTCGATGCTGACGAAGGCGACACCGTCCGGGCTGGCAATTCGACCAAGGCGCATGCCGGGGAGTCTATCCGTGCGGCCGCCCGCGGCCCTGCGGACCACGTCGCGCAGGTATAGGCTCCCACGCAGAAGTTCATTCTACGGGATTATCGTTTCAGATAGTGAGACAACATGACGGTTCGGGACATCGGCGCGCGGCGCTGGGTCATCCTGGCGCTCGGCGTGTTCGCGCAGGCGGCTCAGGCGGTCCTCGTCAACGGCGCCGCCTTCCTCATCCCCACGCTCCACGAGGATTGGGGCCTCACGCTCGCGCAAGCCGGAACACTTTCCGCTGCACCGATATTCGGAGTCGTCTTCAGTCTAGTTGCATGGGGCGCCCTTGCCGACCGGTACGGCGAGCGGCGGGTCCTGGCCGCAGGACTCGCACTGGCCGCGGCGGCTGCGGCGGCGGCCGGGGTCAGCGGGACAGCGCCGATGCTCGCGCTCATGCTGGCCCTCGGCGGCGCCGCCGCAGCGAGTGCCAACGCCGCGAGCGGTCGCGTCGTCGTCGGCTGGTTCCCACCGCACCAGCGCGGTCTCGCCATGGGGATCCGGCAGATGTCGTTACCCCTCGGCGTCGCCGTCGCCGCGCTGACAATTCCCCCGCTCGCACGCGACCACGGAATCGGCGCTGCGCTGGCCTTCTCCGCGGTGGTCTGCGCCGCCGCGGCGGTCGCGTGCGCGATCGGCATCGTCGATCCACCGCGGCCGGAACGCGGCCGGGCCGCCGAACTCGGCCTGCTCGACAACCCCTATCGGGCCGGGCGGTCGCTGCAGCGGATCCACGCGGCGTCGGTGCTGCTGGTGGTGCCGCAGTACGTGGTGTGGACCTACGCGCTGGTGTGGCTGATCTCCGAGCGCGGCTGGGCCGAGTCCGCGGCGGGCCTGGTCATCACCGCCGCGCAGTTTCTCGGTGCACTCGGCCGCGTCGGCGCGGGGATGTGGTCCGACCGGGCCGGCAGCCGCCTGCGGCCGCTACGCATCGTGGCGCTGTCGGTGGTGCTGTCCATGGCCGTGTTCGCCGCCGCCGCACTCACCGATTCGGCGGTGGCCGTCGCGCTCCTGATCGTGGCTTCGGTGACGACGGTGGCGCCGAACGGGCTGGCTTTCACCGCGGTCGCCGAGATCGCGGGACCGTTCTGGGGCGGCCGCGCGCTCGGCATCCAGAACACCGGCCAGTTCGTTGCAGCGGCGTGCGTGGGACCCGCTTTCGGCGGACTCATCGCGCTGGCCGGCTTCCCCGCGGCGTTCGCGCTGGCCGCGCTGATCCCCGCCGCCGCGGTACCGCTGGTCCCCCGCACCTGAGCCGGTGCGGCCTTCCGGGCTCTCCGGGAGGCCGCACCGGGACGGGGTCAGAGGGCGGCAGCGATGCGGTCGCCGACCTCCGTCGTCACGATCGGCCCCGTGCCGCGGGCGGCGAGGTCCGCCTCGACCGCACGCTCGACCCGGGTCGCCTCGTCCGCCCGGCCGAGGTGGCGCAGCAGCAGGGCGACCGACAGGATCGCCGCGGTCGGGTCGGCGATGCCCTTGCCCGCGATGTCCGGGGCGCTGCCGTGGACCGGCTCGAACATCGACGGGTTGGTGCCCGAGGCGTCGATGTTGCCGCTGGCCGCCAGCCCGATGCCACCGGTGACCGCACCGGCGAGATCGGTGACGATGTCGCCGAACAGGTTGTCGGTCACGATCACGTCGAACCGGCCCGGGTCGTCGACCATGTAGATGGTGGCGGCGTCGATGTGGCAGTAGGCCGTCTCGACGTCCGGGTACTGCGCACCCACCGTCTCGACCGCACGCGTCCAGATGGCACCGGCGTTGGAAAGCACGTTGGTCTTGTGGATCAGGGTCAGGTGCTTGCGGCGACTCTGTGCGAGCTCGAAGGCGTAACGCACGACGCGTTCGGCTCCGAACCAGGTGTTGATCGAGACCTCGGTGGCGATCTCGTGGGGGGTGCCGACGCGGATGGCACCGCCGTTGCCGGTGTAGGGGCCCTCGGTGCCCTCCCGCACCACGACGAAGTCGATTTCCGGCTGCGCCGCGAGCGGCGACTTCGCCCCCGGGTACAACCGCGACGGCCGCAGATTGACATGGTGATCGAGCGCGAACCGCATGTTCAGCAGCAGCCCCCGCTCCAGCACGCCCGGGGTGACGGAGGGGTCGCCGATGGCGCCGAGCAGGATTGCGTCGTGCGCGCGGATCGCCGCCAGGTCGGCGTCCGGGAGCAGTTCCCCGGTGGCGTTGTACCGCCGGGCACCGAGGTCGTACTCGGTGGTCTCGAGGTCGGGGACCAGCCTTCCGAGGACCTTGAGGGCCTCTGCCGTGACCTCGACACCGATGCCGTCACCGGGGATGACCGCTAGCTTCATGGACACACTCTCTTCCTCTTCGCGACGACGGCCGCGACCGTGTTCGACGATCGCGGCCATCGGGTACAGCGGGGGTGGTTCAGGACAGGTCGACCTGCGCGACGCGGGCGTCGAGCTGCTCCACGATCTGCGCGATCTCGGCGTCGCCGACGACCCGGTCGACCCGCAGGATCACCGTGGCGCCGGGTCCTTCGACGTCCTGGCTCAAGGCCGCCGCCTGGATGTCGATCCCGGCGTTGCCGAGGACCGTGCCGAGGACCCCGAGCACGCCCGGACGGTCCTCGTAGTGGACGACGAGGTTGTGGCCCTCGGCACGCAGGTCGAAGCTGCGGCCGTTGATGTTGACGATCTTCTCGATCTGCTGCAGGCCGGTCAGCGCACCGGTGACCGTGGTGACGAGTCCGTCGGCGGCCACGGCGCGGACCTCCACGGCGCTGCGGTGCGTCGAGGCCTCGCTGTGCTTGTCGACCTCCACACTCACGCCGCGCTGTTCGGCGAGGGCGGGGGCGTTGACGAAGGTGACCGGCTCGTCGCTGCTGGCGGAGAACAGCCCGCGCAGTGCCGCAAGGCCCAGGATCTCGACGTTCTCTGCGGACAGCTCACCGCTGGCGACGACCTGCACGTTCTGCACGGCCTCGGGCGACAGCGTGCCGGCGATCAGACCCAGCTTGCGCACGAGCTCGAGCCACGGTGCGACCTCCTCGCCGACCGGGCCGCCGGAGACGTTCACGGCGTCCGGGACGAACTCGCCGGCCAGGGCCAGCAGCACACTCTTGGCGACGTCGGTGCCGGCGCGGTCCTGGGCCTCGGTCGTGGAGGCGCCGAGGTGCGGGGTGACGACGGTGTTGTCGAGGTCGAACAGCTTCGAGTCCGTGCAGGGTTCGGAGTGGAAGACGTCGAGGCCGGCGGCGCGAACCTTGCCGGAGACGAGGGCGTCGTGGAGGGCGTCCTCGTCGATGAGGCCACCGCGGGCGGCGTTGACGATGATGACGCCGTCCTTGGCCCGCGCGAGCCGCTCGGCGTTGATCAGGCCTGCCGTCTCCTTGGTCTTGGGCAGGTGCACGGAGATGAAGTCGGCGCGCTCGATCAGCTCGTCGATGTCGACCAGTTCGATCCCGAGCTGGGCGGCGCGGGCCGGCGGCAGATAGGGGTCGTAGGCGATGACATGGGTCTCGAAGGCGGCGAGGCGCTGCGCGAACAGCTGTCCGATCCGGCCCAGGCCGACGACGCCGACGGTCTTGCCCAGGATCTCGGTGCCGTTGAAGCTCGACCGCTTCCAGGTGCGCTCACGCAGCGTGCGGTCGGCGGCGGGGATCTGCCGCGCCGTGGCCATCAGCAGCGCCACGGCGTGCTCGGCGGCCGAATGGATGTTCGACGTCGGAGCGTTGACGACCATCACACCGCGTTCGGTGGCGGCCGGGATGTCGACGTTGTCGAGGCCGACGCCGGCGCGACCGACGATCTTCAGCTTCGTGGCGGCGGCGAGGACCTCGGCGTCGACCGTGGTCGCCGAACGGACCAGCAGGGCGTCCGCCTCGGGCACCGCCGCGAGCAGCGCGGGACGGTCCGGGCCGTCGACCCAGCGCACCTCGACGCCGTCACCGAGCGCATCGACGGTCGACTGCGCCAGCTTGTCGGCGATCAGGACAACGGGACGGCCATTCTGGCTCACGTGCGAACTCCCCTGTGGTTGGTTTGTCTGACGGGTCGTCGACGGCGCCGCACCCCGAGGTGCGCGAAGCGGCCGTGACCCGGCTCAGTTTAGTGCGTACGTGTCGCTTCCGGACCGCCACCCTGCGAGCCGCAGTGGATTTCGCGGCGGGCGCGCCGAACCCGGGAACGCCCGATCGGCGGCACGCGCCGGCCGGGACCGGCCCCGGGAGCTCAACGTCGGCGATTCCTCCTGCGCGGCAGCGACTTCGGCGCGCGACCGGTGGTGTGATCGGGGTTACCGCGCGGCGCGGATCCCGGGGACGGCGACGACGCGCGGTGCCGGAACGCGACGACCGCTGTCCGCACAGTGGGATAGAAGCGGTCGGGGGTGAACCGGTCCCCCACTCCGAACTGCACGAGCCGGTCCTTGATGGGGCCTTTCATGGCGGCGAAGGCCAGGTGGATCTTCTTGCCGGCCAGGTATCGGTCCAGGTCGACGAGTTCGTCGACGGCGGTGGTGTCGAGCCCGGTGATCGGTTCGGCAGCGATCACGACCCATTCGACCGGCTCGGGCGATTTCGCAACCAGCGAGCGGACGTAGTCGTCGAAGATCGAACCGTTGGCGAAGAACAGCGGGGCGTCGAACCGCACGAGCAGCAGACCGGGGATGCGATGCCCTTCGGGGTGACGGTTGATGTCGTGGAAGCCCGCGACGCGGGTCAGCTCGACGAGCTCGGTGCGGTACGGCGACCATGCGTGCCACACGACGGCGACGAACGAGAGCCCGATGGCGACGAGAATCCCCTCCAGGACCCCGACGAGCGCCACCCCGAGGAAGGCCGCCGCCGCGAGACCGGCCTCGAGCCGGCTCATCCGCCACATGCGGATCACCCCGCGCACGTCGATGAGGGCCGACGCCGCGACCAGCACGACCGCCGCGAGTGTCGCCTCGGGCAGATAGGCGGTCACGCCGGGCGCGAGCAGCACGAACAGCAGGACAGCGACGGCACCGACCACCCCGACGAGCTGGGTGCGGGCGCCGTTCTGCTCGGCGACGGGCGTGCGGGACGAGCTGGCCGAGATGGGGAATCCCCCGAGCAGACCGGTCGCGACGTTGGCGGCGCCGATGGCCTTCATCTCGGTACTGCCGTCCACGTCGTCGCCGCGGCGGGCCGCGAAGGTCCGCGAGAGCACCCCCGTGTCCGCGAACGCGATGAGCGCGATGCCGGCTGCCGGGCCGAGCAGCGCGAGCACGTCTTCCCAGCTCACCGCGGCCACGGCAGGTGCCGGCAACCCGGACGGCAGCGCGCCGACCATGGCGATCTGCTCCGGTAGGCCGAGCAGCGAGGACACCACACACGCTCCGGCCACCGCGACCAGGACACCCGGGATGCGCACCCGCAGGAGTCGGAACGCCACGATCACCGCCAGGGACGCCACACCGACGGCGGTGGCGACGGGGTCGACGTCACCCGCGGCGACCGCCCGGACGATCGCGGCGAGGTCCTGAGCCAGCCCCGGTTCGTCGATCGCGAAGCCGAACAGTGTCGGCAGCTGCCCGACCACGACGACCAGCGCGATGCCGTTGAGGTAACCGAGCCTGATGGGTTTGGACAGCAGTTCGGTGACGAAACCGAGCCGCAGGAAGCCGGCGACGACGAGGATCACGCCCACGAGCAGGGCCAGGACTCCAGCGAGGGCAAGGGCTTCCTGCGGATCGCCCGTCGCGGCGAGCGGGAGCACCGCCGCGGCGATGAGCGGGGTGAGGGCCGAATCGGGGCCGAGCACAAGCACTTTCGACGGCCCCAGCAGGGCGTACACCAGCATCGGGACGATCGTGGCGTACAACCCGGCGTAGGCGGGCAACCCGGCCGCCGTCGCGTAACCCATGCCCGCGGGAACGAGCAGCGCGGTGAGCGCCAGGCCGGCGGTGAAGTCGGGGCGCAGCCACTCCCGCCGGTAGGTGCGGGCCGCGACGACCCCCGGCAGCTTTCCCAGACCCCAGGACATCAGGGCATTATCCACCCTCGAACGCCGACGGCCCGGCACCACAGCGGTGCCGGGCCGTCGAAGCGGCGGGATCCGATCAGGCGGTCTCGGTGATCGGCCGGTCCACCCAGCTCATCAGGTCGCGCAGCTGCTTGCCGACGACCTCGATGCCGTGCTCGGCGTTCTTCTTGCGCAGGCCCTCGAGCTCCTTGTTGCCACCCTCGACGTTGGCGACGAGACGCTTGACGAAGGTGCCGTCCTGGATGTCCTTCAGGATCTCCTTCATGCGCTCCTTGGTGCCGGCGTCGATGACGCGCGGGCCGGAGAGGTAGCCACCGAACTCCGCGGTGTCGGACACCGAGTAGTTCATGCGGGCGATGCCACCCTCGTACATGAGGTCGACGATGAGCTTGAGCTCGTGGAGAACCTCGAAGTACGCCATCTCGGGGGCGTAGCCCGCCTCGACCATGACGTCGAAGCCGGTCTTGACCAGTTCCTCGGTGCCACCGCAGAGGACGGCCTGCTCACCGAACAGGTCGGTCTCGGTCTCTTCCTTAAAGGTGGTCTTGATGACGCCGGCGCGGGTGCCGCCGATGCCCTTGGCGTAGGACAGCGCCAGCGCCTGGCCCTCGCCCTTCGGGTCCTGGTGCACGGCGATGAGCGCGGGCACACCCTTGCCGTCGACGAACTGCCGGCGCACGAGGTGGCCGGGGCCCTTGGGGGCGACCATGGCGACCGTGACGTTCTCCGGCGCCTCGATGAGACCGAAGTGGATGTTGAGGCCGTGGCCGAAGAACAGCGCGTCGCCGTCCTTCAGGTTGGGCTCGATGTCGTTCTTGAAGATCGACGCCTGCGCGGTGTCGGGCGCGAGCACCATGATGACGTCGGCCCACTCCGAGACCTCGGCGGGGGTACCGACGGCGAGGCCGGCCTCCTCGGCCTTGGCCCGCGACTTCGAGCCTTCCTTCAGGCCGATGCGCACCTCGACGCCGGAGTCGCGCAGGCTCAGCGAGTGCGCGTGTCCCTGGCTGCCGTAGCCGATCACCGCGACCTTGCGGCCCTGGATGATCGACAGATCGGCGTCGTCGTCGTAGAACATCTCGACTGCCACAGTTGTTACCTCTCTCAGCAAATAAGGGTGTGTTCAGGCTAACGGGTGGCCGTGATCGACTTCGGACCGCGTCCGACCGCGACGACCCCGGACTGCACGATCTCGCGGATGCCGTAGGGCTCGAGCATCCGCAGCAGGGCGTCGAGCTTGGAGCGGGTACCGGTGGCCTCGATGGTGAGCGATTCGGGTGAGACGTCGATCACCTTGGCGCGGAACAGATTCACCGTCTCGATGACCTGCGTGCGCACGCTCGCGTCCGCCCGCACCTTGATCAGCAGCAGCTCGCGGGCGACCGAGGCATCCTCTTCCTGCTCGACGATCTTGATGACATTGACGAGCTTGTTGAGCTGCTTGGTCACCTGCTCGAGCGGAAACTCCTCGACGGTCACGACGATCGTCATCCGGGAGATCTCCGGGATCTCGGTGCCGCCCACCGCGAGGGACTCGATGTTGAACCCGCGGCGGGAGAACAGGCTCGCCACGCGGGCCAGCACGCCCGGCTTGTCCTCGACGAGAACGCTGAGGGTGTGACTGGTGCTCACTGACGATCCTCTCCTGGTGCTGCGGCACCGCGCTGTTCCGGGTGCCGCTCGTGCTCGAGTGCCTCGTGGATGACGGCCGGCTCCGCGGCGGCCTCGTCCTCGTCGAAGAGCGGACGGATGCCCCGCGCCGCCATGATCTCGTCGTTGCTGGTACCGGCGGCGACCATCGGCCACACCTGGGCGTCCTGACCGACGATGAAGTCGATGACGACCGGCCGGTCGTCGATGGACTGCGCCCGGCGGATCGCCTCCTCGACGTCCTCCTCGCGCTCGACCCGGATGCCGACACAGCCGAGCGCCTCGGCCAGCTTGACGAAGTCGGGGATGCGCAGGGTGTGGGTGGACAGATCGGTGTTCGAGTACCGCTCCTCGTAGAACAGTGTCTGCCACTGCCGGACCATGCCGAGGTTGCCGTTGTTGATGAGCGCGACCTTGATCGGCACTCCCTCGACCGCGCAGGTCGCCAGCTCCTGGTTCGTCATCTGGAAGCAACCGTCACCGTCGATGGCCCACACCTCGGCGTCGGGCACGCCCATCTTGGCGCCCATGGCCGCCGGCACGGCGTAGCCCATGGTGCCCAACCCACCGGAGTTGAGCCAGGTGCGCGGCTTCTCGTAGTCGATGAACTGCGCAGCCCACATCTGGTGCTGCCCGACGCCGGCGCAGTAGATGGCGTCCGGTCCGGCGAGCTTGCCGACCATCTGGATCACGTACTCCGGCGAGAGCATGCCGTCGGCCGGCCGGTCGTAGCTGAGCGGGTAGGTGCGCCGGATCCCGTCGAGGTACTCCCACCACTGGGCGTAGTCGAGCGTCGTACCCGTCGCGAGATCCGCCCGGATCGCCTCGATCAGCTCGACGATCACTTCCTTGCAGTCACCCACGATCGGCACGTCGGCGTGCCGGTTCTTGCCGATCTCGGCCGGGTCGATGTCCGCGTGGATGACCTTCGCGTCGGGCGCGAACGAGTCGAGCTGACCGGTGACGCGGTCGTCGAACCGCGCACCGAGCGTGATCAGCAGATCGGATCGCTGGAGGGCGGCAACCGCCGCGACGGTGCCGTGCATGCCGGGCATGCCGCAGTTGAGCTGATGGGTGTCGGGGAAGGCGCCGCGGGCCATCAGGGTCGTGACGACCGGGATGCCGGTGAGCTCGGCCAACTCGAGCAGCTCCGGAGAGGCCTCCGCCTTGATGACGCCGCCGCCGATGTACAGCACGGGCGACTTCGCCTCGGCGATCAGGCGGGCAGCCTCACGGACCTGCTTGCCGTGCGGCTTGGTGACGGGACGGTAGCCGGGCAGGTGCATCTCCGGCGGCCAGCTGAAGGTGGTCTGGGCCTGCAGGATGTCCTTCGGGATGTCCACCAGGACGGCACCGGGACGGCCGGAGGCGGCGAGGTAGAACGCCTCGGCGAGGACGCGGGGGATCTCGGCGCCGTCGGTCACGAGGAAGTTGTGCTTGGTGACGGGCATGGTGATGCCCGAGATGTCGGCTTCCTGGAAGGCGTCGGTGCCGATCAGACCGCGGCCGACCTGACCCGTGATCGCCACGACGGGAACGGAGTCCATCTGCGCGTCGGCGAGCGGCGTGACGAGGTTCGTGGCGCCGGGGCCGGAGGTGGCCATGCACACGCCGACCTTGCCGGAGGCCTGGGCGTATCCGGTCGCGGCGTGGCCGGCGCCCTGTTCGTGGCGGACCAGCACGTGCCGGACCTTCCGCGAGTCGAACAGCGGATCGTAGACGGGAAGGATCGCACCGCCCGGAATGCCGAAGACCGTGTCGACGTCGAGCTCCTCGAGGGCTCGGACCACCGACTGGGCGCCGGTGACCCGCTCGGGGGCGACCTGGCGTCGGGTACCGGGCTGGGCGGCCGCGGCCGCGGGCGACGGGGCTGCGGCCCCGGGCTTGCGCGGCGACGGTTGAGGCCTTGCGGTTGGTGCGCTCACTGCGATTCCTCTGGTTCTGGCTCCGGGCAACAAAAAACCCCCGTCAGCAGTATCTGCTGTACGAGGGTGGCGCGTCGTGGGCGAGTTGCGAGAAGCGGCTCAGGCGACGACGCGCCGGCCGATTACGAGCAACCCATTCTGATTCACGCGCTCGACGGTAGGCGCGCGAACGTCCGACAGTCAACTTGGTTCGGTCACCTGTCCCAGAATGTGAGATGCCTCGGCTGCAATGGGAAGATGGTGAGGTGTCATCTCCACAGCAGCCCGTGCCACCACGCCCATCATCCCATACGGCGGAACAGCAGCCGCAGGTCATCCAGATTTCCCGGCTCGCCCTGCTCGCGTGCGGGTTCGTACTGCTCGGAGCGGCCTCCCCGGCCCTGGCCTGGCCCGCCGCGTTCGGCTGGATGGTGGTGATCCCGTTCCTCGTCGCCGCGTGGGTGCTGCGGGTGCGCACCGTCGTCGGCCCCGAAGGCATCACGGCCCGATCCACGTTCTCCACCCGGACGCTCGCCTGGGACGAGCTCGACGGCCTGCGGTTCCCCAAGCGGGGCTGGGCACGCGCCCGCCGCACCGACGGCACCGAGGTCCCCCTCCCGGTCGTCACGTTCGGCCGCCTCCCCCAGCTCGCCGCCGGCAGCGGCGGTCGCATCACCGACCCGTACGCCGCCGCGCACGACGCCCAGGCGCGGGAACAGGCCACGGACACCGAGCCGGACGCGGACGTCGAGTCGAAATAGCACACGGGTAGATTCGACGTCGCCCAGGCCCGCTCCCGCCCCGCCCGGGGGAGCCCGGCCCCCGGTGTCGCCGCGCCCGCGCAGCATGCAGCCCGAAGAGCCCTAGCCCCCGAGGAATCCGATGCCCCCGTTGAGGTCACGCACCACCACCGCCGGACGCAATGCCGCCGGGGCCCGCGCCCTGTGGCGCGCCACCGGCATGACCGACTCCGACTTCGGCAAACCGATCGTCGCGATCGCGAACTCCTACACGCAGTTCGTGCCCGGCCACGTGCACCTCAAGGACGTCGGCGACATCGTCGCCGAGGCGGTCCGGGCCGCGGGCGGTGTGCCGCGCGAGTTCCACACCATCGCCGTCGACGACGGCATCGCCATGGGGCACGGCGGCATGCTGTACTCCCTGCCCAGCCGCGAGATCATCGCCGATTCGGTGGAATACATGGTCAACGCGCACACCGCCGACGCGCTGGTGTGCATCTCCAACTGCGACAAGATCACCCCGGGCATGCTCAACGCTGCGATGCGCCTGAACATCCCGACGGTGTTCGTCTCGGGCGGTCCGATGGAGGCGGGCAAGGCGGTGGTCGTCGGCGGTGTCGCGCAGGCCCCCACCGACCTGATCACGGCGATCTCGGCGTCGGCCAACGACGCCGTCACCGACGAGGGCCTCGACGAGGTCGAGCGCAGCGCCTGCCCGACGTGCGGGTCGTGCTCGGGCATGTTCACCGCGAACTCGATGAACTGCCTGACCGAGGCGCTCGGACTGGCGCTGCCCGGCAACGGCTCGACGCTGGCCACCCACGCGGCACGCCGCGCGCTGTTCGAGCGGGCCGGGACCACGGTCGTCGAGGCGGCGTTGCGCTGGTACCGGGACGAGGACGCGTCGGTCCTGCCGCGCAACATCGCCTCCCCCGCCGCGTTCCGGAATGCCATGGCGCTCGACGTCGCGATGGGCGGCTCGACCAACACCGTGCTGCACACGCTCGCCGCCGCGCAGGAGGGCGAGGTCGACTTCGACCTCACCACGATCGACGCGATCAGCCGCAGGGTGCCGTGCCTGTCGAAGGTCTCCCCGAACTCGGACTACCACATGGAGGACGTCCACCGGGCCGGCGGCATCCCGGCGATCCTCGGCGAGCTGCGCCGTGGCGGCCTGCTCGAGACGGACGTGACCACGGTCCACACCGCGAGCTTCGACGAGTGGCTCGACACGTGGGACATCCGTTCCGGCAAGGCCTCCGACGAGGCGATCGAGCTGTTCCACGCGGCGCCCGGCGGCGTCCGCACGACCGAGCCCTTCTCCACCGACAACCGCTGGTCGTCGCTGGACACCGATGCCGCAGGCGGCTGCATCCGGGACGTCGAGCACGCCTACACCGTCGAGGGTGGACTCGTCGTCCTGCGCGGCAACCTCGCCCCGGACGGTGCGATCCTCAAGACCGCCGGCATCGACGAGGATCTGTTCACCTTCGAGGGCCCGGCGCTCGTCGTCGAGTCGCAGGAGGAGGCCGTCTCGGTGATCCTCGGCAAGAAGGTGCAGCCCGGTGACGTGGTGGTGGTCCGCTACGAGGGACCCGCCGGCGGCCCCGGCATGCAGGAGATGCTGCACCCCACCGCGTTCCTCAAGGGCGCGGGTCTGGGCAAGCGGTGCGCCCTGATCACCGACGGCCGCTTCTCCGGTGGCACCTCGGGGCTGTCGATCGGGCACATCTCGCCCGAAGCTGCGTCCGGTGGTGTGATCGGTCTGCTCGAGAACGGCGACCGGATCCGGATCGACGTTCCCTCCCGCACCCTCGAGGTCCTCGTCGACGACGCCGTTCTCGCCGAGCGGCGCGCCAAGATGGAGGCGTCGGAGCGGCCGTGGCAGCCGGTCGACCGGCAGCGCACGGTCACCACCGCGCTGCGCGCCTACGCCGCGTTGGCGACCTCGGCCGACAAGGGCGCCGTCCGCCAGGTGCCGTAGGCACCGGTGTGTCCTTCGGGCTGCCGGGGCAACCCGAAGGACACACCGGCCGCGTCAGCGGCCGAACAGCCAGAGGCAGACCCCGCCGGCGACGCCGAGCAGCAGTGCGACGAAGGAGCCGAGGAACGGCCGGGTCGCCCAGCCGCGGGTGCCGTCGATCGCGATGCGGCCCGGGCCGGTCAGGACGATCACCGCCGCGGTGGCCGCGAGCAGGGTCTCGTACTCGACCCCGTCCGGTGCGAAGTACTGCAGTCCCGGCTCGGCGGACTGCCGAAACAGCCACGCGTTGATCATGATCGCCAGCACGGCGGCGGCGGCGAGCGGGGTGAGCAGGCCGAGGATCAGCAGCGCGCCGGCCGCCACCTCCCCCACCGCACCGAGCACCGCGAGCAGCGCCGGACGCTGGTAGCCGGCGTCGGCGAGCATCGCCTCGAACCCGTCCATACCGGGACCGCCCCACAGCCCGGTCAGCTTCTGCAGCCCGTGCACCACCATGGTGGCGCCGACGACCAACCGCAACACGAGCAGCCCCAGGTCCAGGCTGCCGCGGCGCGCCTTCGCCGGACCGGTCGCGGCCCCCTCCTCCACGCCGACGGCAGCCGCGGTCGCGCCGCCGGGCTCGTACCGGTACAGCTGTTCGGTGGGCGCGACGCCGGAGTCGTCGTAGCCGTACTGCGCCGGCCGGTCGAAAGCGGAGTTGTCGAGGTCGAGGTCGTCGTCGGATTCGAGCATCGACGAACGGGGACGCCGCAGCTCCAGCGTGGGTTCGTCGTAGGGACTCGACACCGGCTCCGCGGCATTCTGCGGCGTCGGCTCCGGAAGGTGGTCTTTCGCCTTGTCGGTCACCGGACCAGGGTAGGTCGACCGGGAGGGCCGACCCGGGAACCGAGGCGGGGCGCGCCGCCCCGGTAACGTCATGGACATGACGAGGCGCGCGAGAGTCGGTGGGTCGCGACGGATGCGAACGGCGGTCGCGTCGATCGTGGGTCTGCTCGCGTTCACCACGTCGTGCGCCCGGTTCGACGACGCAACCACCACGCCGTTCACCCCGGAACCGAGTTTCGACGCGGGCGCCGAACTCGAACCGCTCGAACCCCCGACGGAAACCACGACGACGGGCGCACCACCCACACCGCCGGGCCCGTGCCAGGACCCCGACCCCGCGGTGGTCGCCACCTGTCTCGATACCACGGGCGGGCTGGTCACCCTGCCCGACGGCGCGTCCGCGCTCGTCGCGGAGCGGCGCACGGGCCGGATCCTGCGGGTGGCGCCGCGAACGGAGCCGGTGGAGGTGGCGACCGTGCCGGTCGACGGATCCGGCGACGGTGGGCTCCTCGATCTCGCACTGTCGCCGACCTACGACGAGGATCGGCTGCTCTACGCCTACATCACCACCCCCACCGACAACCGCGTCGTGCGGCTCGCCGCGGGCGACGTCCCGAAGCCGGTGTTTACCGGCATCCCGCGGGGAGCGAGCGGGAACGCGGGGGCGCTCGAGTTCACCTCCCCCACCGACCTGGTGGTGCTGACCGGCAATGCCGGAGATGCGGCCGCGGCGGCCGATCCGGGGTCGCTCGCCGGAAAGCTGCTGCGCATGCCCGTGCCGGCGCCGGGTGCGGCTGCCGCGCCGTCGGTCGTGCTGTCCGGGATCGGGACGGCGGGCGACGTGTGCCGGGACCCCGCCGGGAACCTGTGGATCACCGACCGCACCGTCCTCGAGGACCGGCTGCAGCGTGTCGACGTGGACGGCGCGGTGAGCGCGTCCCCGGCGTGGACGTGGCCCGAACGTCCGGGCGTGGCCGGATGCGCGGCCGGAGCGGACGCGGTCGCGGTGTCGCTGACGGACGGCAAGGCGGTGGCGGTGGTCGCCGTCGACCCCGGAACCGGGGCGGTGACGGCCGCGCCCGTGACGGCCGTGCAGGACCGCTACGGCCGGCTCGGCGGCGCGGCGGTGGGTGGGGACGGGCAGCTGTGGGTGTCCACCGTCAACAAGTCCGGTGGCGAACCGGGCCCGAACGACGATCGTGTCGTGCTGATCCAGTTCCCCGCAGGCGGCGGCGGTTTCGACTAGCCGGAACCGTCCGGCACGGATCCTTCACGACAGCGTGAAGGGCGGCTCGGCCGCATCGGTGAACGCGCCGCTCACGTTGCCCAGCAGACCCGGTTTCGCCAGGTCGAGCCTGCGGCAGGTCGAGAAGTCCATGTCGGCCGACCGGGTCCACACGATGTTCGGGCTGAACGACGACTCGAATATGTACAGCCCCTCGGTGAGGTCCGCCAGCGTGCGCCAGATCGTCATCGAGATGTTCGGCCGCTGCGGATCCGGCTCGCCGAAAGGTTGTGCAACGTTGCGCATGACGCTCAGCAGCGCCGCATACGCGCGGGTCGGCGTCTCCACGGCGGGCAACCGGTCGAGATAGTAGCCGGCCCGGACGAAGCGGTCGGACGCTTCCGTCGTGCCCGGCAGCGGCTCGGATCCCCCGAAGCCGGTGAAGTTCTTCCGGAGTTCGATCTGTTCGTCGTAGGGCGGCGAGTTCGTCATCACGGTGTGCGCGCGGTCGTGGTGCACCCGCAGCGTTCCCCCGATGTGCTCGAGGATCAGGGAGTCGCCGTTCGCGTCCTCGAGGGCCAGATGCACGGTTGCGGGACGCCGGGACCGCGGTTCGATCAGCGGACGGACCTGGAAGGGCCGGTCGGCCATCAGTGCGAGGCACTCGTCGACGGTCCCGCACAGGTCCAGGAAGATCTGCGGCCACAGGGACACCGCGAGCGCGGGAACATCCGGGTTCCGTTCCCCGAAATCGGCTTCCGCGAGCCACAGCACGTGGGCGGCCAGACCGGCCTCGTTGATCCCGTCGCTCGTGGCGTTGTCCCAGACGGTGGCCACCAGGCTGCCGTAGCGGGCCGTCCAGGTCATGGGGTCGGGATCACGGTCGTGCCCGATCCGGTCGGCCCCGCGCGGCAGCGACCACAGGTTCGTGTCCATCTCCTCGCGCCAGTCCATGTTCCGGCCGACGAGAACGCCGTGCCCGCTTCCGGTCCACATCGCCCGAGTGCACATCGGTCCTCCAGAATGCCCGAGGGGAAATCCGGCCGTCCGTGCCGTGAGCGTCGACATGCCGCCCGCGACGGGAACGACGATACGGACATTTCGGTCCGATTCGAGCGTTTTCGCGAACCAATTGCACGGAACGGCGCCGATCCCGTTCCGTGCACACGACTTGTACTGTGCTGCAGTATATTCGGTTCTACGCCCACCTCCCGTGCGGGCCGGTGCGACAATATCGCCGATCGGTCCGACGCAGTGGTACGCCCGAGGGGGGCCCGAAATGACCACACGACTGAACCCGTACATCAGTTTTCGCGACAATGCCCGCCAGGCCATGGAGTTCTACCGGTCCGTGTTCGGCGGAGAACTGAACGTGAGCACGTTCGCAGAGATGCACGCGAGCGATGACCCGTCCGAGCAGGACAAGGTCATGCACTCGATGCTGTCGAGTCCGAACGGATTCGTCCTGATGGCGGCGGACACCCCGAACCAGATGAGTTACAACCCGGGGGACAACATCTCGATATCCCTCAGCGGCGACGACGAGACCGAGCTGCGTGGCTACTGGGACAAGCTCAGCGACGGCGGAACCGTCGCCGTGCCGCTCGAGCGAGCACCGTGGGGCGACCACTTCGGCATGTGCACCGACAGGTTCGGCATCCAGTGGATGGTGAACATCGCCGGCGAATCGCAGTAGACACACGTGAGAGGGTGGCCTGCCGTCCCGGCGGGCCACCCTCTCTCGTGCAAGAACTTCCTCTCGAAGAACTCAGCTGCAGGCGGCGAGCACGAGCTCCTTGACCAGGGCCGGGTCGGCCTGGCCGCGGGTGGCCTTCATCACGTCGCCGACGATCTTGCCGGCTGCCTGGACCTTGCCGCTGCGGATCTTGTCGGCGATGTCGGGGTTGGCGGCCAGTGCCTTCTCCACCTCCGACTTGATCAGCGAGTCGTCGCGCACGACCACCAGCTCGGGGTGGGCAGCGAGGATCTGCTTCGGGTCGCCCTCACCGGCGAGCACGTAGTCGACGACCTTGCGGGCGAGCTTGTTGGTGAGCGTGCCGTCGGCGACGAGGGCGATCACCTCTGCGACCTGCGCCGGGGTGATGGGCAGCTCGCCGAGCTCGACGCCGCGGCTGTTGGCCTGCTGCGCCAGGTAGGCGACCCACCAGGACCGGGACTCCGAGGCCGGGGCCCCGGCCTCGGTGGTGGCGATGATCAGGTCCAGGGCGCCGGCGTTGACGAGGTCGCGCATCTCCTCGTCGGAGATGCCCCACTCGGCCTGGATCCGGGCGCGCCGCAACCACGGCAGCTCGGGCAGGGTGGCGCGCAGTTCCTCGACCCACTCCGCGCTCGGAGCGATCGGTTCGAGGTCCGGCTCCGGGAAGTAGCGGTAGTCCTCCGCCGTCTCCTTGCGCCGGCCCGGGGACGTGGTGCCGTCCGCCTCCTGGAAGTGCCGGGTCTCCTGCACCACGGTGCCGCCCGCGGTCAGAACCGCGGCCTGGCGGCGCATCTCGTACCGCACGGCGACCTCGACCGACTTCAGGGAGTTGACGTTCTTCGTCTCGGTCCGGGTGCCGAACTCCGCCGCTCCGATCGGATTGAGCGAGACGTTGGCGTCGCACCGCATCGAGCCCTGGTCCATGCGCACGTCGGACACGTCGAGAGCCTTCAGCAAGTCCCGCAGCGCGGTGACGTAGGCGCGGGCGACCTCGGGGGCGCGCTCGCCGGCACCGACGATCGGCTTGGTGACGATCTCGATGAGCGGCACCCCCGCCCGGTTGTAGTCGAGCAGCGAGTGACTCGCCCCGTGGATGCGGCCCGTGGCGCCGCCCACGTGCAACGACTTGCCGGTGTCCTCTTCCATGTGAGCGCGCTCGATCTCCACCCGCCACGTGCTGCCGTCGTCGAGGACCACGTCCAGGTGGCCGTCCGTGGCGATCGGCTCGTCGTACTGCGAGATCTGGTAGTTCTTCGGCTGGTCCGGGTAGAAGTAGTTCTTCCGCGCGAACCGGCCCCACGGCGTGATCGAGCAGTTGAGCGCCAGCCCGATGCGGATCGCCGACTCCACCGCCGCCTGGTTGACCACGGGCAGCGAACCGGGCAGACCGAGGCACACCGGGCACACCTGGGTGTTCGGCTCGGCCCCGAACGTGGTCGGGCACGGGCAGAACATCTTGGTGGCGGTGTGCAGTTCGACGTGCACCTCCATGCCCATCACGGGCTCGAACTTCGCGAGCACCTCGTCGTAGGCGAGCAGATCATCGGACATGGCGGCAGTCATGGGCTCGATTTTAGACGGTGCCGACATCCGGCGATCCGGCGCTCACGCCCGGCGTGAGCTCACCCGAAGATGATCCGCATCTCCTCGTAGCGGTCCTTCGGCACCCGCTTGTGGTTGGCGAGCGCCTCGTCGAAACCGACCCGGACGATGTCGGTTCCGTGCAGCGCCACCATGTGGCCCCACTCCTCGTCGGCGACGAGATCGGTGACCGCCATACCCAGGCGGGTGGCGAGTACCCGATCGAAGGCCGTGGGCACGCCGCCCCGCTGGATGTAGCCGAGGATCGTGGCACGGGTCTGGATGCCCGTGCGCTCCTCGATCATCGGGGCGAGGACGTCGGCGATGCCGCCGAGCCGTGGCCTGTCGAACTCGTCGCGTCCCTTGTCGGAGTACGCCTCGGCCATGTCCGGCAGGGTGAATCCCTCCGCGACCACCACCATCGGGGCGCGGCCGCGGTCCCGGACACTGGTGACCCATTCGCAGATCTGTTCGATGCTCTCGGGTTGTTCGGGGATGAGGATGGCGTGGGCGCCCCCGGCGGTGCCGGAGTGCAGCGCGATCCACCCCGCCTCCCGGCCCATCACCTCGAGGACCATGCAGCGCTTGTGCGAGTTGCCGGTGGTGCGCAGCCGGTCGATCGCCTCGGTGGCGATCTCGACGGCGGTGTCGAATCCGAAGGTGTAGTCGGTTTGGCCGAGATCGTTGTCGATGGTCTTGGGTACCCCGACGATCCGGATGCCCTCCTCGAACAGCCGCTTGGACGCGGCGGCCGTGCCCTCGCCGCCGATGGCGATCACGGCGTCGACGCCCATGCGCTCGAGCGTGCGGGCGATGTTCTCCGCGCCGCCGTCCGGTCCCTGGTAGGGGCCGAACCGGCTGGTGCCGAGGATGGTGCCGCCCTGATGCGACAATCCGCGAACTTTGCTGCGGTCCAAGGGGATTGCATCGCCTTCCACCAATCCGCGCCAACCGTCGAGGAACCCGACGAATTCCTGGTCGTAGACGGTCCTGCCCTTGAGGACCGCTCCGCGGATCACCGCGTTCAGGCCGGGGCAGTCCCCGCCGCTGGTGAGAATGCCGATGCGCGTCATTCGTTCCTCCGTGCAGGTTGTCGGTGGTCCTCCCGGCAATACTGCCCCGGCACGGCGCCCGCGGCATCCCGATCGCCGGCGTCGCTCACCCCGGCACGACCAGTCCGGACTCGTATGCCAGCACCACCGCCTGTGCCCGGTCCCGCAGGTGCAACTTCCCGAACACCTTCCCCACGTGCGTCTTGACCGTCTGCTCGGCGACGAACAGGTGAGCGGCGATCTCCTGATTCGACAGTCCTCGGGCAATCAGCTCGAGCACCTCACGTTCGCGCGGGGTGAGCACGTCGAGTGCCCGGTCGCGGCCGCGGCGCGGCGATCGCCGGCGGGTGACGTCCGCGATGAGCCGGCGTGTGACGGTCGGGGCGAGCAGCGCCTGGCCGTCGGCGACGACGCGGACCGCCCGGACCAGTTCCTCGGCGGGCGCGTCCTTGAGCAGGAACCCGCTGGCGCCGAGGCTCAGCGCCTCGTAGACGTAGTCGTCGATGTCGAACGTGGTGAGCATCAGTACCCGCGTGGGCGGATCGGCCCGCCCGCCCAGGATGTGCCGGGCCGCGTCCAGTCCGTTCATCTCGGGCATCCGGACGTCCATCAGGACGACGTCGGGCCGCAGGCGGGCCGCCTCCGCGACGGCCCGCCGCCCGTCCGGAGCGTCGCCGACGACGCTGATGTCGGATTGGGCGGCGAGCAGCGCGCCGAAGCCCTGCCGAACCATGGCCTGGTCGTCGGCGATCAACACGGTGATGGGGCTCGGGTCCGTCACGGCCTCAGCCTAGGCTGTCGGGACGCGCGGCAGCTGCGCTCGCACCTCGAAGCCACCGCCCGGGGCGGGATGGGCGACGAGGTGGCCTCCGACCGCCAGGGCCCGGTCGACCATGCCGCGGATGCCGTTGCCACCGCTGCGGTCCCCCGGCCCGGGCCCCGCCTGCCCGGGGCCGTTGCACACGGTCACGCTCACCTCGTCCGGCCCGTAGCCCACGCGGACCCGCACCGGCGCACCGGAGGCGTGACGGGCGGCATTGGCGAGCGATTCCTGCAGGATGCGGTACACCGTCAGGGCCGTGGCGTCCGAGACGCCGGACGGATCACCGTTCTCCGCGGTGGACAGGACCATGCCGGCGCGCCGCGCCCCCTCGAACAGGTCCCCGAGCCGGTCCAGGCCGGGCTGCGGATCCTGCACCCGTTCGTCGTCGGCGCCCCTGTCGTCGGGGAGGCTGTCACTCCGGAGCACCCCGAGCATGCCGCGCACCTCGTTCAGCGCCTCGCGCGCGGTCGCCCCGATGGAGTCGAACTCGGCGCGTACCGGCTCGGAGACGCCCGGCAGACGGTACGGGGCGCTCTGCGCCTGCACGACGACGAGGGACATGTGGTGCGCGACGATGTCGTGCAGGTCTCGGGCGATGCGGGCCTTCTCCTCGAGGATCGCCCGGCGGGCCCGTTCGAGTTCGCTGACCTCCTCCTGCCGGGCGAGCTGGCGGCGGGACAGCACGAGCCACCGCACGAGCAGGCCGAACACCGCCATCGCAGTCAGGCCGAGTGCCCACCCCCAGCCGTCCTGCCCCGGCACGTGGGTGAAGAACAGCACCACGGTGGCCGCCCACACGAGCCCGGCGACCTGAAGGGAAGCGCGCATGCTCACCGCGACGAGAAGCGCGCACAGCACGAGGATGTGCACCACCTGCCAGGGGTAGTCGTAGCCGGGGACGAGGTCGAAGGCGCGGGGGATCGCCAGCGCGGCCCCGGCCGAAACCGCCCAGCCGAGGGCGGGGTCGGTCCGGATCGCCACGAACGGCCAGGCCGCGAGCGCCGCTACGACGGGCATCAGCGCGACGGGCACCTCGTGAGTGAGGTGCAGGGTGGGCCACGCGACCGCATACAGGATCAGGGTCACCGCTACGATCGCCATCGTCCCCCAACGGCCGCGGCCGTGTTCTCTCGTCCAGTGCACGGCACCACGGTAGGTCCGGGGCGTGTTCACTGTCGTCATACCGGGGAGTGAGATCCGCCTGGCCCCGTGGCGGCAGACGCTCGTGGCCGGACCGCTCCGTCGCGGGATCTCCCGCAGTCCCCGCCGTCCCTAACGTCCGCCACATGCGCAGACCACCCATGACAGCTCTACTGGGCACGGCCGCAGCGCTGTGTCTGGGAACCACGTGGGCACAGCCCGCTCCGCCGACGCGGCCCGATCCGGACACCGTGATTGCGACCGTGGCGGAACTGTCCGAGGGCGACACCGCGGCAGCGCTCGACACCTTCCCGGACGGCTTCGAGCCGGCGATGCA
Source organism: Rhodococcus sp. NS-SX18 (assembly GCF_057367935.1). Lineage (NCBI taxonomy): Bacteria > Bacillati > Actinomycetota > Actinomycetes > Mycobacteriales > Nocardiaceae > Rhodococcus > Rhodococcus sp. NS-SX18. Next base: position 3,324,506 of record NZ_CM170633.1, read on the forward strand.
CTATCGACCGGTCACCGAGGACGGGATCCTGGTGGACCCGCTCGGCGGCTGCTCCTCCCCCGTCCCCCTGCCGGACTTCTTCGAAACGCCTTGCCGGGAGCACGATCTCGGATACGACCTGTTGCGGTACGCGCGGTCGTCGGGACACGAACCCGGTCCGCAGGCGCGGCGCGGCCTGGACGCCCGGCTGAGCCGGCAGCTGCACGAGGCGTGCCGCGCGACGGCACCCGGCGACGACTGGTGCGTCGTCACCGCGACTGTGACTTCGTTTGCAGTACGGGTGAATTCGTGGCGGCAACGCGACGGAGCCCCGATCCCCGAGTCACCGCTTCCGTACGCGGCCGCGGTGTGGGCGCTGGTTGCAGCGGCGCGATGGACGCCCCGATGAGTGGGCGCGCGACGTCCCAGGACTCGGGGTTCGACGCCCTCGCAGGGCGCTGCCCGCGGGTGGCGACGACCGCAGCCGTGACGGTGGCGGTGTGGGTCTCGCTCGCGCCGTCGCTGCTGCCCCGTCCGGCCCTGGCGCAGGCCGCGGTCTCCGGATGCGCCGCCGCAGCCGCGGCGGGAGCCGCCGGCCTGTGCCGCCGGCGGAACGCGGGGTCCGCGCGCCCCGCAGCGCGGCTGGTGGCGCTGCTCGCCGCAGCCGTCGCGCTGGGGTGGACGGTTCTCGCGGCAGCGCAGTGGCAGGACGGGTTGCGGGCCGCGATGGGGCGGCCCACGACGGGCCCGGCGCACTGGATCGTCGTGTGCGTGTGCTCCTCGTGGGTCCTCGGCGCGACGCGGGTGCTCGGCCGGGTTCCGGAGACGTGGCGGCGGGCGGGTGTCCGCGCGGCCGCCGCCACGGCCGTCGCGGTGATGCTGGGAGCGGTCGCCGCGGTCGCTCCCGTCGGGGCCGGGCAGGTGTATCCGGACGCGGCGCCCGTCGCCGCCACCGCGGCCGGGGGCCCGTCGTCGCTGGTGGCGTGGCAGTCACTGGGCGACGAGGGTCGCCGTTTCGTGAGCGCCGACGCGCGAGCGATCCGCACATACGTGGGGCTCGAATCCGCGCCGGACGTCCGGTCGCGCGCAGCGCTCGCCGTCCGCGAGCTCGAGCGCGCGGGCGGGTTCGCACGCGCCCATGTCGTAGTGGTGGTGCCCACCGGCTCGGGGTGGGTCGACCCCGCCGCGGTGCGGGGGTTCACCTCGCTGTTCGGCGGCGACGTCGCGCTCGTCGCGCAGCAGTACTCGGCCGCACCCAGCTGGGTGACCTTCCTGTTCGACCGGAACGCGGCCGCGGAGTCGGCCCGCGCACTGCTCACGTCCGTACGATCCCGCATCGATGCCCTGGACCCGGTCCGGCGTCCACAGGTGCACGTGTACGGGCAGAGCCTCGGCTCGATCGGGGGCAGCGCCGCCCTCGCGGCGACCGCGACGGGTCCGTGCACGGCGATCTGGGCCGGTCCACCGGCAGGCGCGGTGCGCACGGACGGGGCGGTCGTCACCGCGAACACGTCGGATCCGGTGGTGTGGTGGCAACCGTCGCTGCTGTGGTCACCGCCCGACCTGTCCCGTGCGCGGCGCGACGCGCCCGTGCCGCGGTGGCTGCCGGTGGTCAGCTTCGTGCAGGCGACGCTGGACCTGCCGGTGGCGTTGGACGCGCCTCCCGGTCACGGGCACCGCTACGGCCCGGACCAGGCCCGGTGCGACCGCCCCTGACGCGGCGGTCGCACCGGGAGCCGGACTCAGGCGACGATCGGGCCGCGGGCGGCCTCGAACGCGGCGCCGACGCGGTAGAGCCGCTCGTCGGCGAGGGCCGGGGCCATGATCTGCAGACCGACGGGCAGCCCGTCGTCGGCGGACAGCCCGGACGGAACGGACATCGCGCAGTGCCCGGCAAGGTTGGTCGGGAGCGTGCACAGGTCCGACAGGTACATCGCCAGCGGATCGTCGACCTTCTCGCCGATCTTCCACGGCGTGAAGGGGCTGGTCGGCGAGACGAGGACGTCGACCTGCTCGTACGCCTTCTCGAAGTCCCGCGCGATGAGGGTGCGGACCTTGAGCGCCTGCCCGTAGTAGGCCTCGTAGTAGCCGGAGGACAACGCGTAGGTCCCGATCATGATGCGGCGCTTGACCTCCTTGCCGAACCCGGCGGCCCGGGTGGCGGCCATGACCTGCTCGGCGCTCATCGTGCCGTCGTCGACGCGCAGGCCGTAGCGCATGGCGTCGAAGCGGGCCAGGTTGGACGAGACCTCGGACGGCAGGATGAGGTAGTACGAGGCGAGCGCGTATTCGAAGTGCGGGCAGGAGACCTCGACGACCTCGGCGCCGAGCGCGGTCAGTTCGGCCACGGCCGCGTCGAACGACGCCAGCACGCCCGGCTGGTAGCTGTCCGAGTGCAGTTCCTTGACGACCCCGATGCGCAGCCCCTTCAGGTCGCCCTGCGCGCCCTGGCGGGCGGCCTCGACGACGGGCCGGACGGGCGCGTCCACCGACGTGGAGTCGCGCGGGTCGTGGCCGGCGATCACCTCGTGCAGCAACGCGGTGTCGAGCACAGTGCGGCCGCACGGGCCGCCCTGGTCGAGGGACGACGCGCACGCGACGAGACCGAACCGGGAGACCGTGCCGTAGGTGGGCTTGGTGCCGACCGTGGCGGTGACGGCGGCCGGCTGGCGGATCGACCCGCCGGTGTCGGTGCCGATCGCCAGCGGCGCCTGGTAGGAGGCCAGCGCGGCGGCCGAACCGCCACCGGACCCACCGGGGATGCGGGTGGTGTCCCACGGGTTGCGGGTGGGGCCGTACGCGGAGTTCTCGGTGGACGAGCCCATGGCGAACTCGTCCATGTTGGTCTTGCCCAGGATCGGGATGCCCGCCTGCCGCAGCTTCGTCGTCAGGGTCGCGTCGTACGGCGACATCCAGCCCTCGAGGATCTTCGAGGCACACGTGGTGGGCATGTCGGTCGTGGTGAACACGTCCTTGAGGGCGATCGGGACCCCGGCGAGCGGCGAGGCCGGGCTCTCCCCCGCCGCGACCGCGCGGTCCACCTCGGCTGCCGCGGCCAGCGCCTGGTCGCCCGCCACGTGCAGGAAGGCGTGGTACTCGCCGTCGACCTCGGCGATGCGGTCGAGGTGCGCACGAGTCACCTCGACCGACGACAGGTCGCCGGAGTGGATGCGTTCGGCGAGATCGGCCGCGGACAGCCGGGTGAGGTCGGTGCTCATTCGCCCTCCCCCAGGATCTGCGGGACGGAGAAGCGGCCGTCCTCGACCAGCGGGGCAGCGGCGAGCGCCTGCTCCGGGGTCAGGCCCGGGTGCACCTCGTCGGGACGGGTCACGTTGGTCACCGCGTTCGGGTTGGCCATCGGCGCCACATCGTCCGCGGCCACCTCCGACACAGCCTTGACGTGGCTGAGGATCGTATCCAGCTGGCCGGCGAACTCGTCGAGTTCGGCGTCGGTCAGCGCGAGCCGGGACAACCGGGCGAGGTGCGCGACCTCGTCACGGGAGATGGCAGGCACCTTCGGTGACCCCTTTCCGATGAAGAAACGAACGTGCCGTCCAGGGTAGTGCGTGCCGAACGGCACGGTTTCGCCGGTTCCCCGGACCGTCGCCGGCCGCCGGCCGTGTTGCAGTTCGGAGAAACACCTGTGTCGTTCGTGTGACAAGGCGCGCGTGACCGGCGGTTTCCCGGCAGGTCTCGGCGCCGCTGTGCCGGAGCGGCGTCCGGTAGGGGTTCGGGGGTGAAAAGATGGTGTCCGTCGCAGGCCGGCCGCCTCGGCCGTGACTTCGGAACCGGGAAAGGACGCTCGTGTCGTACCTGTTACGCGTCCAGCTTCCCGATCGCCCGGGCAGCCTCGGCTCACTCGCCGTCGCGCTCGGGTCGGTCGGTGCGGACATCCTCTCGCTCGACGTCGTCGAGCGCGGCGCCGGCTTCGCGATCGACGATCTCGTCGTCGACGTCGATGCCGGTTCGCTGCCGGACACGCTCATCACGGCCGCCGAACGCCTCGAGGGCGTGACGGTGGACTCGATCCGGCCCTATGCGGGAATCCTCGACACCCACCGCGAACTCGAGCTGATCGACCAGGTTGCCACCGCACGCCACGACCGGTTGCAGGTGCTCGTCGACGGCGCACCCCGGGTGCTGCGGGTCGGCTGGGCGACCGTCGTGGACACCGGCCCGCACGGCGCGTACCGGGTCGTGGGCAGTTCCGGTGCCCCCGAGACCCGGCCGGCGGAGGTGCCGTGGATGCCGCTGGAGAAGCCGATGCTGCTCGACCACGAGGGCGAGTGGGTGCCCGACCTGTGGCGGACGATGAACACGACTCTGGCGGCGGCGCCGCTGGGCACCCACGGACGGGTGCTGATGCTCGGCCGGCCCGGCGGCCCGGAGTTCCGCCCGTCCGAGGTGGCCCGGCTCGGCTACCTGGCCGGCATCATCGGCACGGTCCTCGGCTGACCGGACGCCTCAGACCAGTTCGCGGACCAGGGTGGTCAGCTCCACGCCGGGCACCGGCGCCCAGTCGCGCTCGGTGACCGGGACGAATCCGTTGCGGTCGTAGATGCGGCGCGCCTCGACCATGTCCGGCTGGGTGGAGAGCACCACCGCGCGGTCACCGCGGTCGTAGGCGGTGTCGAGGACGTGCCGCACCAGCGCCGACCCGACACCGCGCCCGCGCGCCGACGCCGCGACGGCCAGCATCCGGAACTCGAGTTCGCCCTTCTCGGCGACGTTCGCGAAGCGTGATGCCGGCTCGGCCAGCGTCACCGACCCGACGATCTCACCGCCGACGAGCGCGATCACCACCTCGGCGTGTTCGTCGCGGGCGGCGGTGTCGCGCAGACGCTCGGCGTACGGGTCGTCGGGCTCGACGAATCCGCCGCCGACGTACACGTCGACGGTGAGGGCGCCGACGGCGCCGTACTCGTCCGGGCTCACGCGTCTGATCTCGATCACTCGAGGACTATCGCAGTGCTCACCCCTTCCGCCCAAACGGTTCCCGAGCGATCCTCGTCACACCGGCACCGGCCGCCGGTCAGCTCTCGAGCTCGCCGAACTCCTCCTCGATCGCGTCGGTGCCCTCCGTGACGGCGGCCGGGCCGAGCTCGAGCAGGCGGCGGAACCCCTCTTCGTCGAGGACAGGGACGCCCAGCTCGGCCGCCTTGTCGGCCTTCGTTCCCGGCGCGTCCCCGACGACGACGAACGCGGTCTTCTTCGACACCGAGCCGGCCGCCTTGCCGCCGCGGAGCAGGATCGCCTCCTTGGCCTGGTCCCGGGAGAACCCCTCGAGCGAGCCGGTGACGACGATCGACAGGCCCTCGAGGGTGCGTTCGACGGATTCGTCGCGCTCGTCGAGCATGCGCACCCCTGCCGCGCGCCACTTCTCGACGATCGCGACGTGCCAGTCGACCGCGAACCATTCGCCCAGCGCCGCTGCGATGGTCGGTCCGACCCCCTCCACTGCGGCGAGCTCGTCGACGGACGCCTCCCGGATCCGGTCGAGGCTGCCGAACTCGGTGGCCAGCGCCCGCGCGGCGGTCGGACCGACGTGCCGGATCGACAGCGCGACCAGCACCCGCCACAGCGGCTTGTCCTTGGCCGCACGAAGATTCGTGAGCAGCCGGGCGCCGTTGGCGGACAGTGCCCCGGCCTTGGTGCGGAAGAGCGACGTCCGCAGCAGGTCGTCGGCGGTCAGGTCGAACAGGTCGCCCTCGTCGGCGATCACCCCGGCCTCGAGCAGCGCGGTGGCCGCCTCGTACCCGAGGGCCTCGATGTCGAACGCGCCGCGGCCCGCGACGTGGAAGACCCGCTCGCGCAGCTGCGCCGGGCAGTACCGCTGGTTGGGGCAGCGCAGGTCCACGTCGCCTTCCTTGGCGGGGGCGAGCGGTGTCCCGCACTCGGGGCATTCGGTGGGCATGACGAACTCGCGTTCGGTGCCGTCGCGCAGGTCCACGACCGGCCCGAGCACCTCGGGGATGACGTCACCGGCCTTGCGCAGCACCACGGTGTCGCCGATCAGCACCCCCTTGCGTGCGACCTCCGACGCATTGTGCAACGTGGCGAGGGAGACGGTCGATCCGGCGACCGTGACCGGTTCCATGTAGGCGAACGGGGTGACCCGGCCGGTACGGCCGACGCTGACCCGGATGTCGAGCAACTTGGTGGTCACCTCCTCCGGCGGGTACTTGTAGGCGATCGCCCACCGGGGCGCGCGCGAGGTGCTGCCGAGCCGCCGCTGCAGGGACACCTCGTCGATCTTGACCACGAGCCCGTCGATCTCGTGCTCGACGTCGTGGCGGTGCTCACCCCAGTACCGCATCCGGGCGAGGACCTCGTCGACGCCGACGACGCGGGCGGTGTGCCCGGAGACGGGCAGCCCCCAGGCGGCGAGGGCGGCGTAGGACTGCGACAGCGACACCGGCTCGAATCCCTCGACGTGGCCGAGCCCGTGGCAGATCATCCCGAGGCGCCGCCGCGCGGTCACCGCAGGGTTCTTCTGCCGCAGCGATCCGGCCGCCGTGTTGCGTGGATTGGCGAACGGGGCCTTGCCCTCGGCGACGAGGGCGGCGTTGAGCGCGTGGAAGTCCTCGAGCCGGAAGTACACCTCACCCCGCACCTCGAGCACGCGCGGAATCGGGAATTCTTCTGTCGCGGTGAGCCTTTCGGGGATGTCGTCGATCGTGAGGGCGTTGAGCGTGACCTCCTCGCCGGTGCGGCCGTCGCCGCGGGTGGCGGCCCGGCGCAGCCGGCCGTCCTCGTACACCAGGCTCAGCGCGACGCCGTCGATCTTCACCTCGCACAGGTAGTGCAGGTCCGGGCCGGTCTCGGCTTCCACGCGGGAGGCCCAGGCCCGCAACTCGTCCTCGGTGAAGACGTTGTCGAGGCTGAGCATCCGTTCGAGGTGGTCGACGGCGGTGAAGTCGGTGGCGAAGCCACCCCCGACGAGCTGGGTCGGGGAATCGGGGACGCGCAGGTCGGGGTAGTCGTCCTCGAGCTGCTTCAGCGTGCCGAGCAACTGGTCGAAGGCACCGTCGGAGATGATCGGCGCATCGCGCACGTAGTAACGGAACTGGTGCTCGCGCACCTCCTCCGCGAGTTGCTGCCAGCGCTCGCGCACGTCGGGCGGAGCTTGGGTGGGCGCGTCCGTCGATTCACTCACGCCGGAAAGACTAGTCGAGCGATACGACGTTCCCGGCCGCTCCGGACCGCAGCGAGTCGGGATCGTCGGTGAATGCGGCGGCGATGTCGCGGGCGAGGCGCAGCGCCCGCCGCGCCCATGTGGGATCGGCGCCGGCCAGGCCGCAGCGCGGAGTGACCCCGACCGAGCGCAAGGTGGCACGGGCGAAGCCCAGCCGATCGATCAGCGCGGTCGCGGGGTCGGCGAGCTCACGCCAGGTGGGGACGGCGGAGTCGGGCGCGGTGGAGGGCACGAGCCCGAGCAGGAGGGTCGTTCCGGCGTCGATCAGCTCACCGATGCCGTCGAGGTCGGCGGCGGTGAGCTGGGCGACGTCGAGTGCGACGGCGTCGACACCGCTGCGACGCAGCATCCCGGCCGGCACGCCCGGGGCGCAGCAGTGCACCGCGACGGGCCGCCCGATCGCCGCCAGTGTGGTCTCGAGGAGGTGCTGCGCCTCCGGCTCGGGGAGCGCGGGCACCGACTCGAGGGTCGTGCGCCCGGTCAGGGTTCCGGCCAGGACGGCGGGCAGCGCGGGCTCGTCCAGCTGCACCACCACGTCCGCGCCGAGACGACGAGTCAGTTCCGCGGCGTGCCGCGCCAGACCCTCACCGAGGGACTCGGTGACGTCGCGCACGGCGCCGGCATCGGTGAGCACGCGCCGGCCCCCGGCCAGCTCGGTGTGCGCGGCGAGGGTGAAAGGTCCGGCGGCCTGCACCTTCAGAGTCCGGCCCGGACCGAGTCCTGCTGTCTCCCAAGCCTCTTCGAGTGCATCGAGATCTCGGCGCAGCAGATCGCCGGCGCGGGCGGCGACCACGCCGCGACGACCGCCGAGCCGGTATCCGGTGGTGGACGTGTCGAGATGCAGGTCGACCAGCAGCGCGCCGGTACGGCCGACGAGATCGGCCCCGAGGCCCCGGGCCGGCAGCTCGACCAGGTGCGGCAGCGCCTCGAGCTCGCCGAGCACGGTCGCCGCCGACTCCCGGGCGTCGACGCCGGGCCACGAGCCGATGCCGGTGGCGACACCGGACCAGGATTCCGCACTCACCGGGCTGTCGCCGTACCGGTGCCGGCGATGGTGCCGCTGCCGAGGACGATGTCGCCGGCCGCGTCCGGCCGGTACAGCACCACGGCCTGTCCGGTGGCCACGCCCGTGAGGGGTTCGCGCAGGGTCACCTCGAGACCGGTGCCGACGCTCTCGGCGACGGCCGCGGCGACACCGCCGTGGGCGCGCACCTGCACGACGCATTCGAGCGGTCCGGCCGGCGCGGTGCCGCTGGACCAGACCGCACGCTCGGCGCGGATCGTCCACACCTTCAAGTCCTCCGCGGAGCCCACTTTCACGGTACCGGTGTCCGGCTCGATCGCGGTGACGTAACGGGGGCGGCCGTCCGCGCCGGGGCCGGCGATGCCCAGGCCCTTGCGCTGCCCGACCGTGAAACCATGCACCCCTTCGTGTTCGGCGAGCACGGCGCCGGACCGTGCGTCGACGACCCGGCCGGGACGCACCCCGATGCGGGCGCCGAGGAAGGCGCGGGTGTCACCGGAGGGAATGAAGCAGATGTCGTGGCTGTCGGGCTTGTCCGCCACCGCGAGACCCCGCTCGGCCGCTTCGGCGCGGATCCGTTCCTTGGGGGTGTCCCCGACGGGGAACATCGCACGCGCGAGCTGATCCGCCGTCAGCACGCCGAGCACGTACGACTGGTCCTTGCCGGCGTCGACCGCGCGTCGCAGGACGCCGCCCTCGAGCCGGGCATAGTGACCGGTGGCGACCGCGTCGAAGCCGAGGGCCACGGCCCGGTCGGCGAGGGCCGCAAACTTGATCTTCTCGTTGCAGCGCAGGCACGGATTCGGGGTGTGGCCGGCGGCATAGGACTCGACGAAGTCGTCGATGACCTCTTCCTTGAACCGGTCGGCGAAATCCCAGACGTAGAAAGGGATTCCGAGCACGTCAGCGGCCCGGCGGGCGTCGCCGGCATCCTCCTTCGAGCAGCAGCCCCGCGACCCGGTCCGCAGCGTCCCCGGCGCCGTGGACAGCGCCAGGTGCACGCCGACGACGTCGTGGCCGGCATCGACCGCGCGGGCCGCGGCCACCGCCGAGTCCACGCCACCGCTCATTGCCGCGAGCACCCTCATCGATGTCACCTCTCTCGACTACCGGCGCCGGCCAGTCCAGCGGCCCGCGCCCGTCCCACCACCTGCGGCAGTGCCGCCACGACGGCCTCCACGTCGGCACGAGTCGACGTGTGGCCCAAGGAGAATCGCAACGACCCGCGGGCCGTGCGGGGGTCCGCACCCATCGCGACCAGCACGTGGCTGGGCCTGGCCACGCCTGCGGTGCAGGCCGAACCGGTCGAGCACTCGATCCCGGCCGCATCCAGCAGCATGAGCAGCGAATCACCTTCGCAGCCGGGGAAGGTGAAGTGCACGTTGCCGGGCAGGCGGTCCGCACCGCGCGGGCCGTTGAGGATCGCGTCCGGTACCACGCCCGTCACGCCGGCGATCAGGTCGTCACGCAGCGCCGTGAGGACGGCGGCGCGTTCGCCGAGTTGGGCCGTCGCATCGCGCAGCGCCGCGGCCATGCCGGCTATTCCGGCCGTGTCGTGCGTTCCCGACCGGACGTCGCGCTCGTGCCCGCCGCCGTGCGTCAGCGGCACGCACGGCACCTGCCGGCCCAGCAGCAGGGCACCGACGCCCTGGGGACCACCGAACTTGTGCGCGGCGATCGTCATGGCGGCGAGCCCGCTCGCGGCGAAGTCCACCGGCAGATGACCTGCCGCCTGCACGGCGTCGCTGTGCACCGGAACCCCGTACTCGGCGGCGACGGCGGTGAGTTCGGCGACGGGCATCACGGTGCCCACCTCGTTGTTGGCCCACATCACCGACACGAGCGCCGTCTCGTCGGCGTGCTCGGCCAGGACCCGGCGCAGCGCATCCGGTTCGACCCGCCCGTCGGCCTCGACAGGCAGCCAGGTGACCTCGGCATCCTCGTGGGCGACGAGCCATTCGACGGCATCGAGCACCGCGTGGTGCTCGACGGCGCTCGCAATCACCCGGCGACGGCGCGGATCGGCGTCGCGGCGCGCCCAGTAGATGCCCTTGACCGCGAGGTTGTCACCCTCGGTGCCACCCGAGGTGAAGACGACCTCCGAGGGACGGGCGCCGAGGTCCGCGGCGACGGACTCCCGGGCCTCCTCGACGCGGCGGCGCGCCGCGCGTCCCGACCCGTGAAGGGAGGAGGCGTTGCCGACCGTCGCGAAGATCTCCGTCATCGCCGACACGGCCGCGGGCAGCATCGGCGTGGTCGCGGCGTGATCGAGGTAGACGGTCTTCGAGGTGCCGGAGGCTCCGGCGGGGTTCGAGGTCATGACCGGACCAGGATAGCGGGTCGGGCTCCGCGCCTGCCGACCTCACCGTCCGGCCCGGAGTTCCTCACGACCGGCGATGTCGTGGACGGCGCGGCCGAGCCCGGCGAGTTCGGCGTCGTCGTCGTTCCGGCGCACGGCCCGTTCGCACCGTGCGGCGAGGTCTCGTCGATCGGAGCCGGGCCGCTCGAGCGGGGCGAGCACCACTTCCACCACGACGCCCCGGTGCCGCAGCAGCCGTCGCAACGAGGCGCCCATCGTCTCGTCGCCGACGAACGCCGGGCCGGTGGCGATCCTCCCGGCGGCGTCGGCATACCGGAGCCCGACCGGTTGCACCGGGCGCCGGGCGTCGATCGCGGCCTGGAACAGCGCCGGACGGAATCCGCCGTACGCCCTGCCGCACCACGTCGTGCCCTCCGGGAACGCCGCGACCTTCTCCCCCGCCACGAGACGGTCACGGATTCGTGAGACCACGACGGGCAGCTCTCGCAGGCGCTCGCGCTCGATGGGAATGATCCGCATCCGCCGGGCCAGCGTGCCGAGGAGTCCCCACTCCAGCAGATCGCTGCGGGCGACGAACCCCGCGGGGGCGACGGCGGTGAGCACGAGCACGTCGGTCCAGGACACGTGCGGGGCGACGACGAGCACGCCCCCGCCCTCGTCACCCCGGTCCCGCAGGTCGGTCACCGTCAGCCGCAGCCCGGCGCACCGCAGCAGCACCCGGGCGAACGCGCGCTGGGTGGCGAGGCGCCCGCGGCGGGGCAGGAGCCGGCCGGCGGTCAGGAACGGGGCGGTCACCAGCACCGCCACGACGAGCATCCACCGGCCGGCCGCCGTGACGAAATTCACGCGCCCCGGATCGGCCGGGAGGCAGCCCGCGCCGCAGGGACTGGCCGGCATCCAGGCGTGAGCGCGGGTGTTCACGGCTGTCCTCCCGCGGTGTTCACGGCTGTCCTCCCGCGGCGTTCACGGCTGTCCTCCCGCGGCGTGCACGCCCGTGCTCCCGCGGCGTGCACGCCCGTGCTCCCGCGGCGTTCACGCCCGTGCTCCGGCGGCCGCCTCGGCGTTCTCGGCGGCGTTCCGAAGCCTGTCGAGATAGCGCGCGTCGGCGCCGGCGAGGCTCTGCAGCGCCACGAAGTCGGCCACGCCGAACTCGGGGTCGTGGGCGGGTTCGCCGCAGATGCGGGCACCGAGCCGCAGATATCCGCGCAGCAACGGCGGCAGCACCGGTCGCGCGGGTGGGGCAATCTCCTCGAGGGTGCGGCCGTCGAGGACGACCGGGTTCCGGGGAAGCACCCGCCGGACCGGCTCGACGGCGTGCCGGGCGAGCAACACGTCGCGCACTGCCCGTACGTTGGCGCCGGGCACGTCGGCCGGGTGGGTGCGGATCGGAACCGACACGCACCCCATCACCCAGTTGTGCCCGGTGAGCTGCAGGTAGCGCAGAATCCCGGCCCACATCAGCGACAGGACCGAACCGGAACGGTGGGCGGGGTCGACGCAGGCGCGCCCCATCTCCACCGCCCGCAGTCCGTCGGGATCGAGGGCGGTCAGGTCGAATTCGGTAGCGGTGTAATAGCCCCCGGCGGCGCGAGCGGCATCCGGCGGCAGCATCCGGTAGCAACCCACCACCGCGCCGGTACGGTTCTCGCGCACCAGCAGGTGGTCGCAGTACTCGTCGAAACGGTCGGCGTCGATGCCCGGCGGCATGCCTGCGGGAAGGCGGAACCCGGGTTCTGCGGCGAAGACGCGGTAACGCAGCCTCTGGGCGGCCTCGCGGTGTTCGCGGTCGGCGGACACGAGAAGGGAGTAACGCGGCCCCGACAGCATCGCCTCCGGCTTCGGGTTCCGGGCCGGCGCCAGCAAAGTGGTCATGGCGCAATGTGTATCGAGCCGGTACGTCGCGGCAGGGGCGGCACGGTGTCGCCTCCGTGCACGTCCGGTGAACATGCCCCGGCACGCGCGCGGCCCCGCACCCGGACGGGTGCGGGGCCGCGGCAGGACCTCGGGGATCAGCCCTTGTGCTTCTTGATCTCCTCGGTCAGTTGCGGAGCGACGTTGAACAGGTCGCCCACGACGCCGTAGTCCGCGATCTCGAAGATCGGGGCCTCTTCGTCCTTGTTGACCGCGACGATCGTCTTCGACGTCTGCATGCCGGCCCGGTGCTGGATGGCGCCGGAGATGCCCAGCGCCACGTACAGCTGCGGCGAGACCGTCTTGCCGGTCTGACCGACCTGGAACTGGCCCGGGTAGTACCCGGAGTCCACGGCGGCGCGGGAGGCACCGACGGCCGCACCGAGCGAGTCGGCGAGCTCCTCGACGACGGTGAACTTGTCGGCGCTGCCGACGCCGCGGCCGCCGGAGACGACGATCGACGCCTCGGTCAGCTCGGGACGGTCGCCGCCCACGATCGGGTTGCGGGCGGTGACCTTGACCGCGTTCTCCTCCTGCGCCGGAACCTCGACGTCCACGCGCTCGGCGGCGCCGGCCTGCGGCTGTGCCTCGACGGCACCGGGGCGCACGGAGACGACGGGCACCTCGCCGTTGGCCTTGGCGTCGACGGTGTACGCGCCACCGAAGATCGAGTGCACGGCCGAACCGTCGGACTTGACGTCGATGACGTCGCAGAGCAGGCCGGAACCGATACGCGCGGCGAGGCGGCCCGACACCTCCTTGCCCTCGACGCTGGCGGCGGTGATCACCGCGGCGGGGCTGGCGGACTCCACGAGCGAAGCCAGCACGTCGACCTTCGGGGTCACCAGGTAGCCGTCGATGTCGTCGGACTCGGCAACGTAGACCTTGGCGGCGCCGGCGGCGGCGAGCGCGTCCTGCAGCTTGTCGGCGGTGCCGGCCGGGCCGGTCACGACGGCGGCGGGCTCACCCAGTGCACGGGCGGCGGTGATCAGCTCGGTGCTGACCTTCTTCAGCGCACCCTCGGCGTGCTCGACGAGCACGAGTACTTCTGCCATTGCTCTTTCTCTCCCTTGGTATGTCTGCGGTGTCGCGTGGGTGCGATCAGATGATCTTCTGGCCGACGAGGTACGCGGCGATCTTGCTGCCGCCGTCACCCTCGTCCGCGACGCGCTCACCAGCGGTACGCGGGGGCTTCGGGCTGACACCGGTGACGGTGCTGCCGGCGTTGGCCACGCCGAAGATCTCGGGATCGAGCCCGATGTCGGCGAGAGTGAGGGCCTGAACTTCCTTCTTCTTCGCGGCCATGATGCCCTTGAAGGACGGGAAGCGGGGCTCGTTGATCTTCTCGGTGACCGAGACGATGGCCGGGAGCGCGGCCTCAAGGGTGAAGACACCCTCGTCGGTCTCGCGCTCGCCGCTGACCTTGCCGTCGGCGACGTTGAGCTTGCGCATGTGGGTCAGCTGCGGCAGGCCGAGGTACTCGGCGATGATCGCGGGCACGGCACCCATCCGGCCGTCGGTGGCCTCGTTGCCGGCGATGACCAGGTCGACGCCCTCGATCTGGCCGAGAGCCGCCGCGAGCGCGTACGCGGTCTGGATCGCGTCGGAGCCGTGGATGGCCGGGTCGTTGAGGTGGATTGCCTTGTCGGCACCCATGGACAGCGCCTTGCGGATCGCGTCGGTGGCGCGGTCCGGACCGGCGGTGAGCACGGTGACCTCCCCGCCGTCGCGCTCCTTGATGAGCAGGGCTTCCTCGACGGCGCGCTCGTTGATCTCGTCGAGCACCGCGTCGGCGGCCTCGCGATCGAGCGTGAAGTCGCCGTCGCTGAGCTTGCGCTCGGACCACGTGTCGGGGACCTGCTTGATCAAAACGACGATGTTCGTCATGGGTCTACGTCGACCTCCTGTGTATGACTTCCTTGGATCGGCGAGGCGCAACGCCTTGACCGAGCTCTCGTGCTTCGCACGGGGGTGTGCGATAGATTACCTCACGCTAAGTTACCCGCTGGTAACTTGGATGGAAACCTCGTCCACCATAACCACACGAAGGGAACCGCACGGCTGTGATCTGGACCACCGACGCCGAGGTCGACAAAGGTGGGGCTAATGTCGGGGCGGTGAGCGAATCCACCGTCCCCGCCGGCGACGCCCCTCGACTGCCCCTCACCGGTGAACGCACCGTTCCCGGCATCGCAGAGGAGAACTACTGGTTCCGCCGCCACGAGGTGGTCTACCGCGACCTGCTCCCCCGGTGTGCGGGCCGCACCGTGCTCGAGGCGGGCGCCGGCGAGGGCTACGGCGCCGACATGATCGCGGACGTCGCGAGCGCCGTCGTCGGACTCGACTACGACGAGAGTGCCGTCGCGCACGTGCGTGCCCGCTACCCGCGCGTGGACATGCGGCACGCCAACCTCGTCGAACTGCCGCTCCCCGACGCGTCGGTGGACGTCGTCGTCAACTTCCAGGTCATCGAGCACCTGTGGGACCAGCCCGGGTTCCTGCGCGAATGCCACCGGGTGCTCCGGGACGGCGGCGAACTGCTGATCAGCACCCCCAACCGCATCACGTTCTCCCCCGGCCGCGACACCCCGCTCAACCCGTTCCACACCCGGGAACTGAACGCCGCCGAGCTCACCGAGCTCCTCGAGGCAGCCGGCTTCCGCGTCACCCTCACCACCGGAGTGCACCACGGGCCCGTCCTGCGCGCCCTCGACGCGAAGCACGGCGGCTCCTTCATCGACGCCCAGATCGAGCGCGCCCTCGCCGGCGAGCCCTGGCCCGCGGACCTCACCGCGGACGTCGCCGCGGTGACGGTCGACGACTTCCTCCTCGCGCCCGAGAACATCGACGCCAGTCTCGATCTCGTCGCGATCGCGGTGAAGGATCCGGCGCGGTGACCACTCCCGCCGCCCGGCGGGAACCGGGTCTGTTCGCGCTCGTGCTGCACTCGCACCTGCCGTGGCTCGCCCACCACGGTCGCTGGCCCGTCGGTGAGGAATGGCTCTACCAGTCCTGGGCCGCAACGTATCTCCCGGTCACCGATGTCCTGCGCCGCCTCGCCGCCGAGGGCCGCACCCACCTGGTCACCCTCGGGGTGACACCCGTGCTGGCCGCGCAGCTCGACGATCCGTACTGCCTGACGGGGATGCATCACTGGCTCGGCAACTGGCAGTTGCGGGCCCACGAGGCCGCGGGCATGCGGGAGCCGTCCTACCGCGAGCTCGGAGCCCGTGAACACCGGCAGGCTGCCGCTGCCCTCGAGCAGTTCGAAACCCGTTGGCGCCACGGCGGATCGCCCGTGTTCCGCGAGCTCGTCGACGCCGACGCGGTCGAGTTGCTCGGCGGGCCCCTGGCCCACCCGTTCCAGCCTCTGCTCGACCCTCGGCTGCGGGCATTCTCCCTCGCCGAGGGCCTGGCGGACGCACACGCCCGCTGGGCGCACACACCGGCCGGAATCTGGGCTCCCGAGTGTGCCTTCACCCCCGGCATGGAGACCGGATACGCCGCCGCCGGGGTCGGGCACTTCATGGTGGACGGTCCCGCTCTGCGCGGTGACACGTCCCTCGGGCGGACCGTGTGGGACTCCGATGTCGTCGCCTTCGGCCGGGACCTGCAGGTGTCCTACCGGGTGTGGTCGCCGAAGTCCGGCTACCCGGGCCATGCCGCCTACCGCGACTTCCACACCTACTGCCACGACACCGGGCTCAAGCCCGCCCGCGTGACCGGCCGGACCGTCGCCCCCCAGGACAAGGCGCCCTACGACCCCGACCTGGCGTCTGCGGCCGTCGACCGGCACGTGGCCGACTTCGTCGACACGATCCGCCTGCGACTGCGCCGCGAGTCCGAGCGCATCGGACGCGACGCCCTGGTGGTCGCCGCGTTCGACACCGAACTGTTCGGTCATTGGTGGCACGAGGGCCCCCTGTTCCTGGAACGACTGCTGCGAGCACTGCCGGCCGCGGGCATCGAGGTAGGCACTCTGGCCGACGCACGCAACCGCGGGTACGTGGGCGCCCCCGTCGAACTGCCCGACACCTCGTGGGGATCCGGGAAGGACTGGCGGGTGTGGGCCGGCGAGCAGGTGCGCGACCTCGTCCAGCTCGACGAGGAAGTCGTGCGCACCACCCTCGACACCCTCGACAAGGCCCGCTCCGGGTCCCGGGGCCCCGCGCTGCGCAACCGGGCGCACGACCAGATGCTGCGCGAGGCGCTGCTGACGGTGTCGAGCGACTGGGCGTTCATGGTCAGCAAGGACACCGCGGCCGGCTACGCGCGGGACCGGGCCCACACGCATGCCCACGCGTTGCGGGAGATCGCCGCCGCGGTCGCCGCGGGCCGCGACGAGACGGCGGCGCAGCTGGCCGCCGGCTGGAACCGAGCGGACAATCTGTTCCCCGGGCTCGATGCCCGCCGCCTGCCCGATCGGATGGGAGCCCCGTCGTGAAGGTACTGATCGTCTCCTGGGAGTACCCGCCGGTCGTCGTCGGCGGCCTGGGCCGGCACGTGCACCACCTCGCCACCGAACTCGCCGCCGCCGGCCACGAGGTGGTCGTGCTCTCGCGCCGACCGTCCGGCACCGATGCCGGCACCCACCCCACGATCAGCCACATCGCCGAGGGTGTGCTCGTCGTCGCCGTCGCCGAGGACCCGCCGCACTTCGAGTTCGGCGTGGACATGCTGCCCTGGACGCTCGCCATGGGCCATGCCATGGTGCGGGCGGGGCTGGATCTGACCAAGGCCGGAATCGGCGACGGCTGGTACCCCGACGTGGTGCACGCGCACGACTGGCTCGTCGCACACCCGGCCGTGGCGCTCGCCGAGTTCTTCGACGTGCCGCTCGTGTCCACCCTGCACGCGAGCGAAGCGGGCCGGCACAGCGGCTGGCTGTCGAGCCGCATGAACCGGCAGGTGCACTCGATCGAATGGTGGCTCGCCAACGAGTCCGATCGGCTCATCACGTGTTCGGCCTCGATGAACGAGGAGGTCGTCGCGCTCTACGGACCGGAGCTGCCGCCGGCGACGGTGATCCGCAACGGAATCGACGTCACCGCCTGGTCCTACCGGGAGCGGGCGCCGCGCTCCGGGCCGCCGCAGCTGCTGTTCGTCGGCCGGCTCGAGTACGAGAAGGGGGTGCAGGACGCGATCGCCGCCCTGCCCCGGATCCGGCGCACGCACCCCGGAACCACGCTCGTCGTCGCCGGGGAGGGCACCCAGTTCGAGTGGCTGCGCGAGCAGGCACGGGTGCACCGCGTCGCGCGGTCGGTGACGTTCGTCGGCAACCTCGACCGCACCGAACTGCTCGGCCGGCTGCACCGCGCCGACGCGATCGTGCTGCCGAGTCGCTACGAGCCGTTCGGGATCATCGCGCTCGAGGCCGCAGCCGCCGGGACGCCGCTCGTCGCGTCGACGGCCGGTGGCCTCGGCGAGGCGGTGGTCGACGGCGAGACCGGACTCGCGTTCGCCCCGGGTGACGTCGCCGGGCTGGCGTCGGCGGTCCGGCGGACCCTCGACGATCCCGCCGCCGCCCAGCAGCGGGCACGGGCGGCGCGCGAGCGTCTCACGGAGGACTTCGACTGGCGGTTGGTGGCCACCGAGACCGCCCGGGTGTATGCGGAGGCGAAACGCCGTGTGCGCCATCCACTTCCCCGGCCTTCTATTCCTCAGCGCCCCCTGCCCGACCGGTGACCGGCAGCGCCGGCCCGCCTCACCGGGCCGGCAGCAGCGGGGGTTCGCGGTGCGCCCAGGGGCGGGCCTGCTCGAGCTGACCCGCGAGCGAGAGCAGCAGCCCCTCCGAGCCGAGCGGCCCGAGAAACTGCACGCCCAGCGGCAATCCCGCCGCGGTCCAGTGCAGTGGCACCGAAATCGCCGGGCGCCCAGTGATGTTCGCGAGCTGGGTGTACGGCGTCCGGGCCAGGTTCTCGTCGACGATGCGGTCCATCAGCCCGGCCCACCGCGCCGCACGGCCGAGTCGCGCCGTCACGATCAGGCGCGCGGCCCGCTGCAGCGCGGGCGGCGTGGCCAGTTCCCCCACGCGCGCCGGCGGATACGCCAGGGTCGGAGTGAGCAGCAGGTCGTACCGCTCGTGGAAGGCGCCGAGTTGCTGCGTGTATCCGTTCCACCGGCGCAGCGAAGCGAGATAGTCCGAGGGTCGGACGGAGTCGCCGAGCGCGGCGAGGAACCGCGTGTCCGGCTCGAACGCGTCGGGTGCGCACCCGGTGCTGCGGCGCGCCTGCCGGACGTCGGCGGCGAGCCAGGCGAACCACATCGTCAGCCAGTCGGTGGACAACCGTCGCTCGTCGATCCCCGTCGCGGCGGGTTCGACGACGTGGCCGAGCCCGTCGAGCAGCGCCGCGGCGTCCTCGACCGCCGCGACGGCCTCCGGGTCGACCCCGGTGCCGATCGGGGAATCCGTCGCGAATCCGATGCGCAGCGTCCTCGGGGGGACGCTCGCCGCGGAGGCGTACGACTCCTGCGGTACCGCCGCGAGATAGGGCCCGTTCGGGTCCGCGCCGGCCAGGACGTCGAGCATGACTGCCGCGTCGCGCACCGTCCGGGTGACGACTCCGTTGCTGACCGCCCCGTGCCGGTCCTCGTCCACCGCGGGACCGCTCGGCACCAGGCCCCGGCCCGGCTTCAGGCCGACCAGACCGCAACAGGCAGCAGGAATGCGGATCGAGCCGCCGCCGTCGTTCGCGCCGGCCGCCGGGACCACGCCGGCGGCGACCGCCGCCGCCGACCCGCCGGAGGACCCACCCGGCGTGTGCGCGGGATTCCACGGATTGCGGGTAGGGCCGTTCGCCTCGGGCTCGGTGATCCCCTTCGTCCCGAACTCCGGGGTGTTCGTCTTGCCGAACACGACGAGGCCCGCGCCCAGCCAACGGTCGACGACCACCGCGTTGCGCGCGGCGGGCAGCGTCGCCAGGGACCGGCTCCCACTGCCGGTCGGTAACCCGGCGATGTCCTGGAGCAGATCCTTGACCAGGAACGGAACACCCGCGAACGGCCCCTCGAGCGACTCACCGGCCCGGCGGCGCGCCTGCTCGTCGAGCCGGCATACGACGGCGTTCAGCGTCGGTTCCACTGCCTCGAGGCGGGCGAGAGCTACGTCGAGCAGTTCGTGTGGCGTGACCTCACGACGGGCGACGAGCTCGGCGAGCCCCACGGCGTCGTAGCGGCGGTAGTCGGCGTAGTCCATCGCAGGGCTCCTGTCAGGAACCGGGTTCCGCTGCCGGTTCGCGTCCGGCCTTCTTGCGCGCGATGTCCTCGAGCGCGGCGACATAGGCGGCGCGGTCGGCGGCGCCGGACTCCCAGTCCGTGCGGCGGTTCCTGACCACCTTGGCCGGCGCGCCGACCGCGATGCTGTAGTCCGGGATGTCGCCCTTGACCACGGCGTGCGCGCCGAGGACGCAGCCGCGTCCGGTGCGGGTGCCGCGCAGCACCGTGACCTTCGTCGCGATCCAGGTGTCGGGTCCGATGCGCACCGGGCCCTTGACGATCCCCTGGTCCTTGATCGGATAGGTAATGTCCTCGGTGCGATGGTCGAAGTCGCAGATGTAACACCAGTCGGCGACGAGCGTCGAGGCGCCGATCTCGATGTCGAGGTAGGTGTTGACGACGTTGTCCTTGCCGAAGACGACCTTGTCGCCGATGCGCAGCGACCCCTCGTGGCAGCGGATGGCGTTGCCGTCGCCGATGTGCACCCACCGACCGATCTCGAGCCTGGACAGCTCCGGGGTGGAGTGGATCTCGACGTTCTTGCCGAGGAACACCATGCCGCGCAGCACGACGTGCGGGTTGGCGAGCCTGAACTTGGCCAGACGGTAGTACCGGACCAGGTACCACGGCGTGTACGCCTTGTGCGCCAGCACCCATCGCAGCGAGGCGACGGTCAGGAATCGGGCCTGGTCGGGGTCCCGTCGCCGGGACCCGCGCCACCTCGTACGCAACGGTGCGCCCCACATGCTCGTCATGGTTGCCAGCGTACGGTCCGCCTCGTGCGCGGAGTGCGCCACCCGGCCCGATAGTGTGGCACATCGGTCATTCGAGCCACGGCGAGGAGATGAGTGATGCGGGCTGCCCTGCGGACGGTGATGCTGACGACCTCGGCGGCACTGGTGCTGACCGGATGCGGCAGCAGCAGCGGCCCGGTCGACGTCTTCGCCGCCGGGGCCTGGCCGGGGCGGTACGCCGACGCCCGCAACAGCAGCACCGCGCAGGCCGACGGGCTGCGCGACGTCGCGCCCGCGTGGTCGCGCCCGCTCGGCGGCGCCGTCACCTCCCCGGCGAGCGTCGCAGCCAACGGGCAGATCTTCGTCACCGGCGCGACCACCGTGGGCTGCAACCTCGTCTCGTTCCAGATCGACACCGGCCGCAAGCGCTGGTGCACCCGCCTGGCGCCGGGGGTCGCCGGGGTGACTCCCGCCGTCGACGGTGTGGCCAACATCTACGTCGGCGAAGAGGGCGCGATGGTGTCGTTCAACGAGCACGGCCAGCGGCGGTGGCGAATTCCGGTGAGCGGCACGCCGGGAACCGCCCAGTTCACCGGTGACGGAAACCTGGTGTTCGTCACGCATTTCGGGCAGGTCAACGTACTCGACCCGCAGACCGGCAAGCACGCGGCACCCATCTTCGACCTCGTGCCCACTCCCGCGGTGACGGACGGGACGAACGTGCCTCGGTTGCCGAACGACCACGGTCTGGCCGCCTGCTTCGGCGGATCGGAGGACTGCCCGGTGGCCACCACCCCGGCGGTCGATCTCGATACCGGCCGGATTCTGGTGACGCTGTGGCGGCCCGGCGCCGATCGGGCGGCTGTCGTGTCGATGCGCTACACCGGCGGCGACGATGCGCGCGTGGTCGAGGAATGGTCGCAGACGGAGCTGCCGGGCGGCGCGACCACCAGTCCCGTGCTGTCCGCGGACAGTGCAACGGTGTACGTGCACGACGGTGAGGGAGCCCTGTG
This sequence comes from Rhodococcus sp. NS-SX18, assembly GCF_057367935.1. Lineage (NCBI taxonomy): Bacteria > Bacillati > Actinomycetota > Actinomycetes > Mycobacteriales > Nocardiaceae > Rhodococcus > Rhodococcus sp. NS-SX18. The sequence goes on from NZ_CM170633.1 coordinate 3,345,897, forward strand.
GGCCCTCGACGCCGGGTCCGGTGCGCCCCGGTGGAGTCACGACCTCGGGTACGTGGCCTCCGCCGGCCCTGCGGTGTCAGCCGAGGGACTGCTGGTCCTCGCACCGGGAGGCCGGACCGGGGACCTGGTCGCGCTGCGCGACACCGGCGAGGCGGCCGAAACCGTGTGGCGCCGCGGCGACGTGCGTCAACTGGGAGTGCCGGCGCTGACCGCCGACGGCACCGGGTACACGGTGGCCCGTACCGACGACGGGTTGGCCGCCCTCGTGTTCGACGCCGCGAGCGGGGAGACCCTCGACGAGGAGACCCTGCCCGGTGCAGCCGGATTCTCGGTCGGCACCGCGGTCGGGCCGGCCGGTGAGTTCGTCACGACAACCCTGCCGGGCGAGGTGTACGTGCTCCGCTGACCCGCGCTCAGCCGGCGATCTGAATGAGATTGCCGCAGGTGTCGTCGAATACGGCGGTGGTGATGCCGCCCATCTCGAGAGGCTCCTGGGTGAACCGCACCCCGAGGCCGCGCAGCCGCTCGTACTCGGCGTGCACGTCGTCGACGGCGAACGAGGTGAACGGGATGCCGTCGGCGACGAGGGCTTCCTTGAAGGGGCGGACGGCGGGATGCCCGTCGGGTTCGAGCACCACTTCCGGCCCGTCCGGTTGCTGCGGCGAGACCACGGTGAGCCACCGCGCCTCGCCCAGGGGGATCTCGGTCTTCTTCACGAAGCCCAGGACATCGGTATAGAAGGCAAGCGCCTTGTCCTGGTCGTCGACCAGGACGCTGGTGAGAGTGACCTTCACTGCGACTCCTTTCGATGCGCGACCGTCCATCGGTCGGCGAGGCCGTGCAGTGGTGCAACGTCGACGTGGTGGAACTTCGATCGCCCCTCCCGACGGGTCCGGACCAGACCGGCCTCCTCGAGGATTGCCAGGTGCTGCGAGATCGCCTGCCGGGACGAACCCAGACCGTGCCGCGAGATCAGCCGGGTGCACAGCTCGAACAACGTCTGCCCGTCCCGCTCGACGAGCTCGTCGAGGATAGCCCGGCGGGTCGGATCCGCCAGCGCTTTGAAGACGTCGACCACACCGCCCATGATACGCAAGTGTTTGCTTGCATATCAATGGTCGCACGAGATCTCGCCGGGCGAACTCAGCGACTGGGCTCGCAGACGAATGCCGTCGGGGTGCGGCCGATCCGCGTCAACACGACGCTCAGCGACCGCGGACCACGGAGCTTGAGCCGCGGCCGGAGCACCGCCGGATCGACGTCCACCCCCCGCACGAGGATCTCCGCCACCCCGCAGTCCATCGACGAAAGGGCTTGCCGCAGCGACTTTTCCGAGTACTTCAGCCGATCGAGGATGCGGAATCCGCGCAGGCCCGCAGGGAGTACGTCGCCGGTGAGATACGCGATGCGCGGATCGAGTTGCCACAGACCGTGCGCGGCCGCGTAGTGCCGCACCAGTCCCGCGCGCACGATCGCCCCGTCCGGATCGACGATCCACTCCCCCGGTTCCCGCTCGGGAAGCTCGTCCGGCTGCGCGTCGGTGATCTCGAACCCGGCACCATCCGAACGCAACACACTCGCCCGTCGACGCACACCCGGCGCCGCGAGACCCGGCGAGTACAGGCACGCCTCACGGACACCCCCGTCGAGCGACACCACCTCGACCTCCCCCGCCCAGTCCAGCGCCTCGAAATCCAGCCCCGGGGCGCACTTGACGGCCAGGTCGCGCCCGGCATAGACGTCGAGCAGGTCGGGCAGCGGCGGCATCAGTGCCGCCGGATCGTGGGTACGCCGCCCGTCGGAACGACGGGCCGGATCGGCGATCACGGTGGTACCACGGGTGACCGGCCGCAGCGCGTCGGCACGGACCAGCGCCACTCCGGGAACGTTGTGCTCGGCCATCGCCAGACGAACCGGGTCGAGGTCGCTGCCGATCACCATCTCGGCGACTCCGGCCAGGGCCGCGAGTTCCGCCCCGATCGAACACGTCACGTCGTGAACCCGCCGGCCGGCGAGCCGGTGTGCCCGGTGCGCGGCGACGGGTGCCGGCGTCGCCTGTTGCAGCGCGTCGTCGGTCGACAGCCAGCCACCGGCGGCGGGCAGCTTCGCGACCGCCTTGCGGCGCAACAGCACGGTCTCGATCAGCGGAGCGGTCCTGTCAGCGAAACGCGTACGCGACCAGTCGATATCGACCAGGCGCGTACGCGTGGACAGCTCCCGGGCGGCCACTTCCGCGAGATCGGCCGCCCCCTGCGCCGAACGCAGGTACGCGACGTCGGCGAGGGTGAACGCGTAGCCCACCCTACGGCTTCACGCCGGTGATCATGACGTTGTAGAAGAAGCTGCGCGGGACGACGTGCCTGAGGACCTTTTCGTCCACCCAGCTGAGCGTCCGCCACCCCCCGAACGCGAAGCGCGCCCAGCCCCAGCCCAGCTTCTCCGCGGGCACCGCGGCCTCGAAGGTGCGGACCGGCCAGCCCAACAGCGCCGCCGCGAACTCCTCGCTACTGGCCTTCACCTGCACCGCGCCGGCCGAGGCCGCCATCCGTTCCAGGTCCGACGGGTCGAAAGTGTGCAGATCGACGACCGCCTCGAGCGCCGCGGCGCGTGAGGATTCGTCGAGTTCGGCCTGCGGCCGCCGCCATTCCCGCAGGAACGGCAGCTTGGTGACGGTCGTGGTGGCCTCCCACGTGAGACGGCCGAGCCAACGCGCGTAGAAGTTCCCGACCGTGCTGGGCTCGCCGGCGAACACGAATCGGCCACCCGGCTTCAGCACCCGCAGCACTTCGCGCAACGACTGCTCGACATCGGGGATGTGGTGCAGCACCGCGTGCCCGACGACGAGGTCGAAGGTGTCGTCGTCGTACGGGATCGTCTCGGCGTCGGCCACCCGGCCGTCCACCTCGAGGCCGAGATGCTCGGCGTTGCGCAGCGCGACCTTGACCATGCCGGGCGACAGATCGGTGACCGAGCCGGTCCGCGCGACTCCGGCCTGCATGAGGTTCAGCAGGAAGAAGCCGGTGCCGCAACCGAGTTCGAGGGCCCTCTCGTACGGAAGGGGCTGCTCGCCGGCGGCCGCGTCGAAACGGCCCTTCGCGTAGTCGATGCAACGCTCGTCGTAGGAGATCGACCACTTCTCGTCGTAGGTCTCGGCCTCCCAGTCGTGGTAGAGCACCTGTGCGAGCTTGGTGTCCTGGAGGGCGGCCGCAACCTCCTCGGCAGTGGCGTGCGGGTTCGGCGCGGGGTCGGCCCCGTCGGTCCTGCTTGCAGTCATGAAGGGCATCCTACCCATCGGTAAGCTGTGAACAAGTTCCAGTTCCGGGGTGCTACTCCCCGACGAACTCGGCCTTCCCCGGACCGTTGGCCACGAAAGACTCCATGCCGATCGTGCGGTCCTTCGTGGCGAACAGACCCGCGAAGACGTGCTGCTCGATCTTCAAGCCCGTGTCCAGGTCGGTATCGAGACCCTGGTCGATCGCCGCCTTCGCCGCCGCGAGTGCGCGGGTGGCGCCCCGGGTGAACTGCGATGCCCACGTGCGCGCCGCGGCGTACACCTCGTCCGGGGCGACGACTTCGTCGACCAGTCCCATCTGCTGAGCCTCGTCCGCGCCGACGAAACGGCCGGTGAACACGAGGTCCTTGGCCTTGGACGGGCCGATCAGGCGAGCCAGGCGTTGAGTTCCACCGCCGCCGGGAATGATGCCGAGCAGGATCTCCGGAACGCCCACCTTCGCGTTGTCGCCGGCGATCCGCCGGTCCGCACCCAGTGCGAGTTCCAGACCGCCTCCCAGCGCATAGCCGGTGATCGCAGCGACCGTCGGCTTCGGGATGTCCGCCACCGACCCGAGCGCCGACTGCAGGTCCGCGATGATCTCGCTCATCTGCACGTAGCTCAGTTCCGCCATCTCCTTGATGTCCGCGCCGGCCGCGAACACCTTCTCTCCGCCGTAGACGATCACGGCCTTGACGTCGGAGTTGACCGCCGCCTCGCGCGCAGCTGCCCGGATCTCCTCCTGAACCTGCCGGTTGAGTGCATTCATCGGCGGCCGGTCGAGCCGGATGGTGCCGATACCGTCGGAGACCTCGAGTGTCACGAATTCAGCCATGAGGCACAGGCTAGTTGGCGCCCCGGGCGGCCCACGGATGCGGCCCCGCCTCGTAGTACCCGTCCTGCTCGGGGAACTCCACCCGAAGTTCTCCGTCCCCCGTGACCAGGGTCGGCAGAATCGGCGTGATCTGCGGTTCCACAGCAAGGATCTCCGCGACCGAACCGAACCGCGACAACGCCGTCAACTGGCTCCAGGTCGGGGGCAGCAGCACGCTCCCACCGTCCTGCCAGTGCGCGATCGCCTCCTGGGGAGTCTGCCACCGCACCGCGTCGGCCTCGCTCGTGTCACCGTCGGCGATCTGTCCCTCCGGGGCCGCCGCGACGAAGAACCTGGTGTCGTACCGACGGCCCTCCCCGACCGGCGTGATCCAGTTCGACCACGGCCGCAGCAGGTCCGCCCGCAGCACCAGGCCCTCGCGCTCGAGGAACTCGCCGAAGGTGAACTCCCGAGCCTCGAGCTGTCGGCGTGCCGGACCGAACGCGGTCGTGTCCGCCACCACAGTGTCCGGCGTCGGACCGGCGAGGAGGACGCCGCACTCCTCGAACGTCTCGCGCACCGCCGCGAGAACGAGCGCCTGTGCCAGATTCTCGGAGGTGCCGAACCGCTCCGACCACCACCGCACCGGCGGGCCCGCCCACGCCACCGCTGCAGCGCTGTCCGACGGGTCGACGCCGCCTCCGGGGAACACCGTCATGCCGCCCGCGAACGCCATGCCGCGCACGCGCTGCAGGAGGAACACCTCGACGCCACGGTCGCCGTCCCGGACGAGGATCACCGTCGAGGCATCCTTGAGCGGCACCGCCGCCGCCGCGAGTTCTCCCGAACGTTCGATAGCCATACGCACAAGTTACGGCATGACGTGACCCACGACTCACCCACCTGCCGGCTCCCCCTGCGCTACGTGCGGCGGTGCCCTCGACCGCGGCTCCGCTGCGCTACGCGCGGCAGTGCCCTCGAACGCGGCTCCCGCTGCGCTATGCGCGACGGTGCCCACATCCGCGGCTCCCCTGCGCTACGCGCGGCGGTGCCGCCCGGGCTGGTATTTACGGCGCGCGAAGAACCGGCCGTCCACTTTGTCCAGGGCGATCGCCTGACTGAACGCCTCGCTGAGGTTCTCGCCCGTGATCACGTCGTCGAGTAGACCCTGTGCAACCACCTGCCCCTCCTTGAGGAGCATCGCGTGGGTGAAGCCCGGCGGAATCTCCTCCACATGATGGGTGATCAGCACAATCGCCGGAGCGTCCGGATCGGCCGCCAGCACACCGAGCCGCGCCACGAGTTCCTCACGCCCCCCGAGGTCCAGGCCGGCCGCGGGCTCGTCGAGCAACAGCAGTTCCGGATCCGTCATCAACGCGCGGGCAATGAGGACGCGCTTGCGCTCCCCCTCGGAGAGGGTGCCGTAGGTGCGGTCGGCCAGGTGCTCGGCGCCGAGGCTTTCGAGCATCTCCACGGCACGGGCGTTGTCCATCTCGTCGTACCGCTCGCGCCAGCGCCCGAGCACGCCGTACCCCGCGGAGATCACCAGGTCCACGACCTTCTCGTCGGACGGGACGCGGTTCGCCAGCGCCGACGACGACATCCCGATCCGAGGTCGCAGCTCGGACAGGTCGGTCTTCCCGAACGTCTCCGTCAGTACGTGCGCCGTCCCCGATGTGGGGAATGTCTCAGCCGCAGCGACCCTCAGCAGCGACGTCTTGCCCGCACCGTTCGGTCCGAGGATCACCCAACGTTCGTCGAGTTCCACCTTCCAGGACACGGGACCGACGAGGACGTTGCCGCCCCGCCGCACGAGCACGTCGTCGAATTCGATGAGCAGATCGGGATCAGGTTTGGCCACGCCGACCATCTTTGCGTACGCGCGAGCCCGGTTCACGGCAGGATCGCTTCCGTGTCGTACCCCTCGTCTTCTCCGCACCCCTCACCGGCACCCGGCGAGCCGTCGGTGCGTCCTGCCGTCGCCCGGTCCGGCGCCGGTCCCTTTCCTCTGGGCGCCTTCCCCGGCGACGACGGGACACGGTTCGCGGTGCACGCGCCCCACGGCAGCCGCGTCCAGCTCTGCCTGATCGACGACGCGGGTCGCGAGGATCGCATCGACCTGCCGGACAAGACGTACGGCATCTGGCACGGCGAGGTGCCGGGAGTCCGCCCGGGCCAGCGGTACGGATACCGCGTGCACGGCGCGTGGCAGCCCCGGACCGGGCTCCGCGCCAACCCGCACAAGCTGCTGCTCGACCCGTGGGGCCGGCAGCTGACCGGCGACATCGGCGACATGAGCCGCCTCCTCGGCTACGAACGCACTCCGTTCGGTGAGGCGTCGACCGTGGACTCGCTCGGCCACACACCGCTGTCGGTGGTGACCGACACCCCCGCCGCGTCCCGGTACGACCGCCCGGGCACACCGTGGGAGCAGACGGTGATCTACGAACTGCACGTCGGCTCCTACACCGCCCACCATCCCGATGTTCCCGAACAGTGGCGTGGCACCTACCTGGGACTGACGGCGCCCGCCGTCCTCGACTACCTCGTCGGCCTCGGTGTCACCGCCGTCGAACTCCTGCCTGTGCACGCCTTCCTCACCGAGCCACCCGTACGGGTCCGCGGCATGCGTAACCACTGGGGTTACTCCACCGCGTCGTACTTCGCACCGCACCCCGGCTACGCGACAATGCCCGGCAACGAGATCGCGGAGTTCCGGACGATGGTCGACGCGCTGCACGAGGCGGGACTCGAGGTGATCCTCGACGTGGTCTACAACCACACCTGCGAATGGTCGGTCGACGGCCCGCACGTGTCCTGGCGTGGCTTCGACGCGCCCGGCTACTACCTCCTCGATGCCACCGGCCACGACATCGATCTGACGGGCTGCGGCAACACCATCGACGGCAGTTCCCCGGTGGCGGTGCGGATGATCTGCGACAGCCTGCGGTACTGGGCCACGGAAATGGGCGTGGACGGTTTCCGGTTCGACCTCGCCAGTGCACTGGCCCGCCCCCGGGGTGGCGACTTCGACCCCCGCGCGGCCGTGTTCACCGCGATCACCACCGACCCTGTCCTCACCCGGCTCAAGCTGATCGCCGAACCCTGGGACGCGACGCTGCCCGGCTACCAACTCGGCAACATCGGTCCCCAGTGGTCGGAGTGGAACGATCGCTACCGCGACTCGGTACGGCGCTTCTGGGCGCGCGGGGCGGGAATCCGGGAAGTCGCCTCCCGGCTCGCGGGTTCGGAGGACCTCTACGGCCGGCACACCCGCCGCCCGTGGATGTCGATCAACTTCGTCACGGCGCACGACGGCTTCACGATGGCCGATCTCGTCAGTTACCGGCGCAAGCACAACGAGGCCAACGGTGAGCAGGGCCGGGACGGCAGTGACAACAACGAATCCGTCGACCACGGCGTCGAAGGGCCCACGGACGACCTCCTCGTCGTGGCTGCCCGCGCACGGCACGTGCGTGCGCTCCTCGCGACCCTGCTGCTGTCGACCGGCACCCCGATGCTGCTCGCCGGGGACGAGTTCGGGCACTCCCAGGGCGGCAACAACAATGCCTACTGTGTACCGGTCGACGTCCCGGTTCGCGACGCCTGGCCGCTCGACTGGGAACACGCGGACCGGGACCTGGTGGAGTTCGTGCGGCAGGCGTTGCGCCTGCGCAAGGTGGTCCCGGTGCTGCGGCAGGGCCGATTCTTCGACGGCCGGGCCCGTCAGGTCGGGTACCCCGACCTGGTGTGGTTCGGCGCGGACGGGCGAGAAATGCAGGATGCGGACTGGCTCGACGAAGACCGGCGGACGCTGCAGGCCTGGGTGGACGGCTCCCAGCTGGGCACGGTCACCCGCGCGGGCGTCCCGCTGGCGGACAGCAGTGGTCTGCTCGTGCTCCACGCGGGCGGCCCCGCCACCGTCACACTCGGCCGCGCCGAATGGTACCGCGGCGACATGGTGTGCGTCTTCGACTCGAGCTCCGTCGACGGAGAACCCGCAGACCTCACACCATTGCCCGCCGGTTCGACACTGCCGGTGACGGGGCCGACCCTGCTGGTTTTCAGGATCACGACGTGATCAGCCCGGGACGGCAACTACCGTCACCGACCCCGGAGCCACTTCGGTGAAGCCGGCGTCGCGCACCGCCACGGCAGTGCCGTCCGCTACCCGCTTCGTCAGGTGCCGCCACCGGACGGGGTCGGCGTCACGCACGGCACACACGAAACCGGACTCGGCCCAGGCACCGGCGTGCTCGGCGTCGAGGCCCCCGGCGAACAGCATCGCGGCGTGGCCGACCTGCGCCGCGGCCTTCCCGACCGTCATGTCGAGCGCAGCATCGATCCACAGCACCGGAACGCCGGCGGGCGGATCGTCCGGAGTGTCGTGCGGCAGATCCGTGCCGCCGATCTGCAGCCTCGAGATGCGGGGATCCAGAAGTCCCACGGGCCCGGGGACCAGCGCGCGGGCCTGCGCCCCGCGGTGTTCGACGGTGATCCCGTCGACCTCCTGCGCGGCGCGCCACTGGGCGCCGCGGGCACGGCGGCTGACCTTGCGGATTCGCGCGTCGGTCCACGCGAGATAGGGCTCGCGCCACGGTCCTGGTTCGCCGTCCGGTCCGGTCCCGACGCGTGGGTCCAGGCACAACGCGATCGTCGCCATCGCAGCGGCCTCAAGGAGTGCGCTCCGGGCGGGCGGATCCTGCTTGGGGATGTGGAGCACGATCGGCATCGCGAGCACTGCCCCCGGGTCGTCCGGGTCGGGTCGATGCCCGTAGCCGCGGGTGAGGACACCGTGGCGAGCCACGAAATCCGCACCGTGGGTAGCCACCACATCGTCACCGTGGCGAGCCACCACATCGGCACCGTGGCGAGCCACCACGTCATCACCGCGGCCTGCCGCGACGTCGGCACCGTGCGGTGCGGTCGTTTCAGGCACCGGTGTCGAGGGGCACGCGGCGCAGTGTGCCGTCGACCCGATCGGCGGCCTCGACCTCGTCGCGGGTGACGCCGAGGACGAACAGCACCGCGTCCAGGTACGGGTGGGACAGAGCCGTGTCCGCGACCTCCCGCAGCGCCGGCTTGGCGTTGAACGCGATGCCGAGTCCGGCCGCTCCGAGCATGTCGATGTCGTTCGCGCCGTCGCCGACGGCGACGGTCTGCTCGATCGGCACGCCGGCCTCGGCGGCGAACTCCCGCAGGGCACGTGCCTTCGCAGCCCGGTCCACCACCTCGCCGACGACGCGGCCGGTGAGCTTGCCGTCGACGATCTCGAGCGTGTTGGCCCGGACGAAGTCCAGTTCGAGTTCGTGGGCGAGACCGTCGATGACCTGTCGGAAGCCACCGGAGACGACGCCGCAGCGGAACCCGAGACGCCGCAGTGTGCGGATGGTGGTCCGGGCACCGGGGGTGAGTTCGAGGTTCTCGGCGACCTCGTCGATGACCGATGCGGGCAGGCCGGCGAGGGTGGCGACCCGCTGGTTCAGCGACTCGGTGAAGTCGATCTCGCCGCGCATCGCTGCCTCGGTGACAGCGCGGACCTTGTCCTCCACGCCGGCGTGTGCGGCGAGCATCTCGATCACCTCGCCCTGGACGAGGGTGGAGTCGACATCGAACACGATCAGCCGCTTCGAACGACGAGCGAGACCGGCGCGTTCCACGGCGATGTCGACCTCGAGGCCGGCGGCCACCTCCGCGAGCCCCGCGCGTAGTCGGACATCGGCCTCGGCGCCGGGGTCGGCAGCGGTGACCATGAGTTCGAGTCCGGTCACCGGGTAGTCGGCGATTCCCCGGATGGAGTCGATGTTGGCGCCCTGCCGTGCAAGCTCACGGCCCACCGAGCGCAGGGCTCGGGCACTGACGGGGCTGCCGAGGACCACGAGGGCGTGTGTGGACACGGACGAGCCGATACCCGGCTCGACTCCGGTCTGTACCTGGGCGTGCATGCCGATGGTGGCCATGGCGGCCTCGATCTCGTCCTGCAGCGCGTCGGGATCTGCCGGGCAGGAGACGAGCACCCCGAGGGTGAGCCGGCCTCGGATCACGACCTGCTCGACGTCGAGCAGATCGACGTCGTGCCGGGTGAGCGCCGCGAAGAGCACCGAGGTCACGCCGGGATGGTCCGGCCCCGTCACAGTCACCAGCATCGCGGTGTCAGACGCCACCTACGTCTCCGATCCTTCGTCAGTCGCGGCACTTACCCACTCATTGTGGCAGGTGAACGGGGTGCCGAGTGAGCAGGGGTCCTTTCGGTTGGACGCACGAGGCCCCGCCCGTCGGGGACGGGCGGGGCCTCGGGAGGCGTCGATCCGAGGGACGGATCAGCGGTCGGCGGGGGTCCTTTCGGCACCCTCGCTCAGCGCCACATGGTTGTGCTTGTTGCTGCCCGGGCCGACGTGGGCTTCGGCCCGCATGCGGTCCACCATGTGCGGGTAGTGCAGCTCGAACGCGGGCCGCTCGGAGCGGATGCGCGGCAGCTCGTAGAAGTTGTGCCGCGGCGGCGGGCAGGTGGTCGCCCACTCGAGGGAGTTGCCGTAGCCCCACGGGTCGTCGACGGTGACGACCTGCCCGTACCGGTAGCTCTTGAACACGTTCCACAGGAACGGCAGGGTCGAGGCACCGAGCACGAAGGCACCGATGGTCGAGACGATGTTCAAGGTGGTGAACCCGTCCGACGGCAGGTAGTCGGCGTAGCGACGCGGCATGCCCTCGTTGCCCAGCCAGTGCTGCACCAGGAACGTGGTGTGGAAGCCGAGAAAGGTCAGCCAGAAGTGCCACTTGGCGAGGCGCTCGTCGAGCATGCGCCCGGTCATCTTCGGGAACCAGAAGTAGATGCCGGCGTAGGTGGCGAACACGATGGTGCCGAAGAGCACGTAGTGGAAGTGCGCGATGACGAAGTAGGAGTCCGTCACGTGGAAGTCGAGCGGCGGGCTGGCGAGGATGACGCCGGACAGGCCGCCGAACAGGAAGGTGACGATGAAGCCCACCGAGAACAGCATCGGCGACTCGAACGTCAGGTGGCCCTTCCACATGGTGCCGATCCAGTTGAAGAACTTCACGCCGGTGGGCACCGCGATCAGGAACGTCATGAAGGAGAAGTACGGCAGCAGCACGGCGCCGGTGGCGTACATGTGGTGCGCCCACACCGCGATCGAGAGCGCCGCGATCGCCAGGGTCGCGTAGACCAGGCCGGTGTAGCCGAAGATCGGCTTGCGGGAGAAGACCGGGAAGATCTCCGAGACGATGCCGAAGAACGGCAGCGCGATGATGTACACCTCGGGATGGCCGAAGAACCAGAACAGGTGCTGCCACAGCATGACGCCACCGTTGGCGGGGTCGAAGATGTGCCCACCGAGGTGGCGATCGACGAAGAGGCCGAAGAACGCAGCGGTCAGCAGCGGGAACGCCAGGAGGATCAGCACGCTGGTGATGAGGATGTTCCACGTGAAGATGGGCATCCGGAACATGGTCATGCCGGGGGCGCGCAGGCACACGACGGTGGTGATGAAGTTGACCGCACCGAGGATGGTGCCCAGACCCATCACGCCGAGGCCGAGGACCCAGAAGTCACCGCCGACGCCGGGCGAGTGCAGCTCGCTGGTGAGCGGGCTGTACGCGGTCCAGCCGAAGTCGGCCGCACCACCGGGGGTGATGAAGCCGGCGGTCACGATCGTGGCGCCGAACAGGTACAGCCAGTAGCTGAAGGAGTTCAGGCGCGGGAACGCGACGTCGGGGGCGCCGATCTGCAGCGGCAGGATGTAGTTCGCGAACGCGAACACGACCGGGGTCGCGTACATCAGCAGCATGATCGTGCCGTGCATGGTGAACAGCTGGTTGTACTGCTCGTTCGACAGGAACTGCAGACCCGGAACCGCGAGTTCGGTGCGGATGAGCAGAGCCATCACGCCGCCGATGAGGAAGAACGCGAACGAGGTGACCATGTACATGATCCCGAGCATCTTGGGATCCGTGGTCGTGATCATCTTGTAGAAGAACGAGCCCTTGGGTCCCTGCCGCGGCGGGTACGGCCTCGCTGCAGCTATCTCCGGGACTGGCTGGGGCGCTACGGCAGTCACTAATCCTCCTGATTGCGCGCTCGACTCGCAGTGCGAGACGAACGTTCTCTGGCTTGCGCTGATCGAATCGTAGACGGTGCGACCACCGCACGCTCACCGGGTCCTACTCAGTGTCGTACTCGGCCCTCGAGCATACCGACGGGGGTCTGTGACCCACGCAACCCGGGGGCGGTCCGCCACCCTCTGCACCTCCCGTTTCGCCCAGGCCCTAAGGTAAGCGTCACCTAATATGAAGCCCCGAGAGACGAGGTTCACCGTGCACCCCCTCCCCCTGCGCCGCGGCATCGCCGCGTTCGCGACGACCCTTACTGCGGCTGTGCTGCTCGCCGGCTGCTCCTCCGGCGACACGGCAGAGCAGGCCCCGGCCACCGCGGGCTTCCCCCGTACCGTCGAGCACTTCCGCGGAACGACCACCCTCGACTCCCCGCCGCTGCGGGTCGTCGCGCTCGACACCAGCTACGCGGATGCGACCCTGCTGCTCGAATCCGAACTCGTCGGTTACGTCGACTACCGCACCGAGGGCCTGCCCGACTACCTGGGTGACACGCGCGACCGGTTCGCCGCGGACGCGACGTCGGTCGGCGCGGTGTCCGACGCGAGCCTCGAGAAGGTCGCCGCTCTGCAGCCCGACCTGATCCTGTCCGCGGACGTGCGCGACGGCGAGAACTACGACAAGCTCTCCGCCATCGCACCGACGGTCTTCTCCGAGAGCACCGGACCGACCTGGAAGGACAACATCCGGCTCGCCGCGCGTGCCCTCGGCAAGGAGGACCTCGCCGAGCAGAAGATCGCCGACTACGAGGCCCGGGCGAAAGCCATCGGCGACGAGATCAACGCCACAGCCGGCAACCCCACCGTCTCGGTGGTCCGCTTCGCCGGCGAACCCACCGCTCGTCTGTACCGCACCACGTCGTTCAGCGGCATCGTCCTCGAGGATGCCGGCCTGGCCAGGCCGGCGAGCCAGGGACCCGATCCGGCCGATCCGAGCAGCATCATGAATGCGGTCAGCCCCGAACTCATCGGCGAGGCGGACGCGGATGTGATCTTCGTCAGCATGTACCGCGACGGGGAGGGCAAGTCCGAGGCGGCGGCGCAGCCGTTCCTGTCCAATCCGCTGTGGCAGAACCTGAGCGGCCGGAAGGTGGACGTGGACGACAGCCTCTGGATGACGCCGGTGTCCATCCAGGGCGCACACAAGATCCTCGACGACCTCGCCGAGGCTTTCGGGGTCGATCCGCACACCAGTTAACCTGGACCGTCCCCTAGACAGGAGTGGTCGTATGCCCGCAGCGTCCCGGTCCCGCGCCGTCACGTGCACCGTCGCCCTCACTGCCGTCGCGGCGCTGGGGCTGGCGGGATGTGCGGAGACGACCGACGATCCGGCGAGCAGCATCGTACGCACGACCACCCGCATCGCCGGAGCCGCCGTCATCGGCATCGAACGCGACACCACGACCGCGTGCGCGCTGCCGAGCCCCCTGGATCCGGGGCAGCCCGCCGGCGGCACCCGGTCGGTGATCCACACCGGCGGTGTCTCCGAGGTGCCCGTCGACCCCCAGCGGATCGTGGTACTCGACGCTGCCGCGATGGACGCGGTGTGCGCACTCGGGCTGTGGGAGCGCGTGGTCGGCACGACCACCGACGTCGCCCGGGCGGAGTACCTCGGCACCGGCATCGCGGAACTGCCGTCGGTGGGCGCGACGTCGGCGCCCGACGTCGCGCTCATCGACGGTGCGGAGCCGGATCTGATCCTCGGCTCCTCTGCCGACCCGGAGCTCTACCGCCGCCTCGGGGCCGTCGCGCCCACGGTGCTCGTCGGCTCCGACCCGGTGTTCTGGCGGCAGCAGTTCCTCCGCGCCGCAGAGACACTCGGACGTTCGCAGGCGGCCGCCCGGGTGCTCGACGACTACCGTGCCACCGCGACGGACGTGGGCACGGCGACGACCGCGTCTCAGACGCAGGCGTCGATCGTGCGGTTCACCGGCGACGGCGCGGTCGTCGAGGGCACCGCGTCGTTCGCCGGCCAGGTCCTCGCCGACACCGGCGTCGCGCGCCCGCCCGCACAGCGGTTCGGTGTGCAGGACGGGAGTGCCGACGCGCCGCTCGACGAGGCCGATCCGGCCGCCGCGGAGGGCGACCTGATCTACGTCCGTTTCGCCGGCGAGGACGGCGTCGCCCACGGCAGCGAGGTGATGGACTCCGAGGCCTGGCTCGACCTCGGGGCGGTCACCGACAGCCGGTTGTTCGCGATGGACGACCTCGTGTGGTCCACGCCCGGCCCGGTGGCCGCGAAAGCCGTTCTGACGGACGTGCGCAACACCCTCAACGGCTATTCGAACTGAGCCCCACGACCGAATGTCACATGGGTTCGATCACATCGAACCCATGTGACATTCGGTCACAGCGGGCGGTCACACCGGGCGGTCACACCGGGTGGGTGGGAGGATCAGAAGTCCCAGTCCTCGTCCTCGGTGACGACTGCCTTACCGATCACGTACGAGCTGCCCGAGCCGGAGAAGAAGTCGTGGTTCTCGTCGGCGTTCGGTGACAGCGCGGACAGGATCGCCGGGTTGACGTCGGTCTCGTCCTTCGGGAACAGCGCCTCGTAGCCGAGATTCATCAGGGCCTTGTTGGCGTTGTACCGGAGGAACTTCTTGACGTCCTCGGTCAGGCCGACCTGGTCGTAGAGATCCGCCGTGTAGTGGGTTTCGTTGTCGTACAGCTCGTAGAGCAGCTCGAAGACCCAGTCCTTGAGCTCGTCGCGCTCGGCCTGGGTGATCTGCTCGAGACCCCGCTGGTACTTGTAGCCGATGTAGTAGCCGTGCACCGCCTCGTCGCGGATGATCAGGCGGATCATGTCGGCGGTGTTGGTGAGCTTGGCCCGCGACGACCAGTACATCGGCAGGTAGAAGCCCGAGTAGAACAGGAACGACTCGAGCAGTGTCGACGCCGCCTTGCGCTTCAGCGGGTCGTCGCCCTTGTAGTAGTCGAGGATGATCTGCGCCTTGCGCTGCAGGTGCTCGTTCTCCTCGGACCAGCGGAAGGCGTCGTCGATCTGCCGGCTCGAGCACAGCGTCGAGAAGATCTGCGAGTAGCTCTTCGCGTGCACCGACTCCATGAAGGCGATGTTGGTCAGCACCGCTTCCTCGTGCGGGGTGACCGCATCGGGGATGAGCGAGACCGCACCGACCGTGCCCTGGATGGTGTCGAGGAGCGTCAGGCCCGTGAAGACCCGCATCGTCAGCTCTTGCTCGTATTCGGTGAGGGTGCCCCACGACTGGATGTCGTTGGACACCGGAACCTTCTCCGGGAGCCAGAAGTTACCGGTAAGACGATCCCAGACCTCGGCGTCCTTGTCGTCGGGGACGCGGTTCCAGTTGATCGCGGAAACACGATCGATGAGCTTTACGCGTGTGCCGTCGGCTGGCGAATGCGCACGGGGTGCGGAAGTAGTCATTTACCTTTCCCTGTTGGCTCAACTTGCCCACTGTGGCGTAGTCGATCGACTGCGCCATCCGAACGAAAGCCAGGATTCATGCAACATCCGGCTCGACGTAGTAGTACTACGGATAGTAGCCCCACAGGCAAGCATTCTGCGAATTTTGCAGCGAAAGTCGTTGCGAGTAATGGCATTCGAGTTTGCTAGCAGTTCTCGGGATTGAGACAGGGGTAGGTGGAGGATGGGAGCATCCCATCCTCCACCTACGGGTTACATCAGACGCGCTGGGTGACCGTCCCGCGTGGGTCGTCACCACCCTTACGCTTGGTCACGAACCGGCCGGTCTCGGCCGATCTCGTAACCGAACGCTGGTTCGATGTGCCACTTCCGATCGCCTCGTTAATGGTTTTCGAAGGCCATCTGGCGGCGGAAGCCTTGCTGACAAATCGACCACTTATTGCGCTTCGGTTGACTCGACGAGTCATACCGACCACCTCCTACGGTGGCTACGCCTCGACTGAGCCCCGGGGCTTCTCCCAGGTTCAACTCGTGTACGCTCAACTTCTGGATATGCGGTCTCGCGCGTCGAGGCTATGAGGGGTTCGACTGTTGGGCAGTCGAACCCCTCACTTCTTTCTCACCGCCAGCCTGGCGGTGAAATGCTTTGAGTCACAGCATGCAGGACACGCAGTTCTCCACCTCGGTGCCCTCGAGCGCCATCTGCCGCAGTCGGATGTAGTACAGCGTCTTGATTCCCTTGCGCCAGGCGTAGATCTGGGCCTTGTTCACGTCGCGGGTGGTGACGGTGTCCTTGAAGAACAACGTCAGCGACAGGCCCTGGTCGACGTGCTGGGTGGCCGCCGCGTAGGTGTCGATGATCTTCTCGTACCCGATCTCGTACGCGTCCTGGAAGTACTCCAGGTTGTCGTTGGTCAGGTAGGGAGCCGGGTAGTAGACGCGACCGATCTTGCCTTCCTTGCGGATCTCGATCTTCGACGCCACCGGGTGGATGGAGCTGGTGGAGTTGTTGATGTACGAGATCGACCCGGTGGGCGGCACGGCCTGCAGGTTCTGGTTGTAGATGCCGTGCTCCTGGACCGACGCCTTCAGGGCGCGCCAGTCGTCCTGCGTGGGAATCGCCACGCCGGCGTCGGCGAAGAGCTGCCGCACGCGGGCGGTGGCCGGCTCCCACACCCGGTCGGTGTACTTGTCGAAGAACTCGCCCGAGGCGTACTTCGACTCGGGGAAGCCCTTGAAGTACGTACCCCGCTCGACGGCGAGCCGGTTCGACGCGCGCAGCGCGTGGTAGAGCACGGTGTAGAAGTAGATGTTCGTGAAGTCGACGCCCTCTTCGGAGCCGTAGAAGATGCGCTCCCGGGCGAGGTAGCCGTGCAGGTTCATCTGCCCGAGTCCGATCGCGTGGGAGTCGTTGTTGCCCTGCTCGATCGACGGCACCGAGTAGATGTGGGTCTGATCCGACACGGCGGTCAGCGCCCGGATCGCCACCTCGATGGTGTGCGCGAAGTCCGGCGAGTCCATGGCCTTGGCGATGTTGAGCGATCCCAGGTTGCACGAGATGTCTTTGCCCACATGGCTGTAGGACAGGTCCTCGTTGAAGGTGGAGGGCGTGGAGACCTGCAGGATCTCCGAGCACAGGTTCGAGTGGGTGATCTTGCCCTTGACGGGATTTGCCCGGTTGACGGTGTCCTCGAACATGATGTACGGATAGCCGGATTCGAACTGCAGTTCCGCGACGGTCTGGAAGAACTCGCGGGCCTTGATCTTCGACTTGCGGATGCGCTTGTCGTCGACCATCTCGTAGTACTTCTCGGTGACGTCGATGTCGGCGAACGGCACACCGTAGATGCGCTCGACGTCGTACGGCGAGAACAGGTACATGTCCTCGTTGCGCTTCGCGAGTTCGAACGTGATGTCGGGGACGACGATGCCCAGCGACAGGGTCTTGATGCGGATCTTCTCGTCCGCGTTCTCGCGCTTGGTGTCGAGGAATCGGTAGATGTCGGGGTGGTGCGCGTGCAGGTACACCGCGCCGGCACCCTGGCGCGCCCCGAGCTGGTTGGCGTAGGAGAACGAGTCCTCGAGCAGCTTCATGATGGGGATGACGCCGGAGGACTGGTTCTCGATCTGCTTGATCGGCGCACCGTGCTCACGGATGTTGCTGAGCAGCAACGCTACTCCGCCGCCACGCTTGGACAGCTGCAGCGCCGAGTTGATCGAGCGGCCGATGGACTCCATGTTGTCCTCGATCCGCAGCAGGAAGCAGGAGACGGGTTCGCCGCGCTGCTTCTTGCCGGAGTTGAGGAACGTCGGGGTGGCGGGCTGGAAACGGCCCGAGATGATCTCGTCGACCAGGTGGGTCGCGAGCTGCTCGTCACCGGCGGCCAGGGTCAGCGCGACCATGCAGACGCGGTCCTCGAACCGCTCGAGGTAGCGCTTGCCGTCGAACGTCTTGAGCGTGTAGGAGGTGTAGTACTTGAACGCGCCCAGGAACGTCGGGAAGCGGAACTTCTTCGAGTAGGCGTGTTCGAAGAGTTGCTTGACGAACGGCCGGGAGTACTGCTCGAGCACCTCGGGTTCGTAGTAGTTCTCCTCCACGAGGTAGTCCAGCTTCTCGTCGAGGTTGTGGAAGAACACCGTGTTCTGGTTGACGTGCTGCAGGAAGTACTGGCGGGCGGCGGCGACATCCTTGTCGAACTGGATCTCGCCGTCGGGTCCGTACAGGTTCAACATCGCGTTGAGCGCGTGGTAGTCGAGTCCCTTGAGGGACTCGTCGATCTTGGCGCTCGCTGCCGGCGCGGCATCGGTGACGGTCACGGTGCTTGCTCCCACTGTGAGTAGACGGGTTCGCCGCGCCCGTATCCCCGACGGTGGCGCAGCGTTGATGGAGTGGACGTTGTGTGGGTGGGTCGCGGTCAGGCCGACTGCAACGACTGCGCCCAGAACTGTGTCAGGCCCTCGCGGACGCGCTCGACGTCCTCGGCGGTACCCATGAGTTCGAACCGGTAGAGGTACGGAACTTTACACTTCTGGGACACCACATCTCCAGCGTAACAATAGGATTCGCCGAAGTTGGTGTTGCCGGCGGCGATGACCCCGCGAATCAGCGCACGGTTGTGCGGATTGTTGAGGAACCGGATCACCTGCTTGGGAACGAAATTCGTGTCCCGGCCGGTTGCGGTGGTGCCACCGCCGTAGGTCGGCAGGATCAGCACGTACGGTTCGTGCACCGCGAAGGCGCCGTCCCGGTCGTGCAACGGGATCCGGGTGGCCGGCAACCCCAGTCGCCGGACGAATCGGTGCGTGTTCTCCGATGCGCTCGAGAAATACACCAACGAGGTCATGGATGTCTCACATCACTTCGCTCGGGTCCGGCGACCGGCCGCAGGGGCGGTGGGTCGGCTCGCGACGGGTCAGGCGGCGACGGCGAGGGCCTTGATGCGGTCCGGACGGAAGCCCGACCAGTGCTCGTCACCGGCGACCACCACGGGGGCCTGCAGGTAGCCGAGGGCCATCACGTAGTCCCGCGCTTCGGGGTTCTCCGAGATGTCGACGACGGAGTACTCGATACCGGCCTTGTCGAGGGCTCGGTAGGTGGCATTGCACTGGACGCAGGCAGGCTTGGTGTAGACGGTGATGTTCATGACTTCCCCTTTTCGGCAACCTGACGACTGACTGCACAGCAGTGCCTCGAGGCCCGTCGTATCACTGCGATCCCGCTTCCCCGAGGGACCGGAAACGATCAAGCCTTCCAGCGCTCTAGACACTACACCTAGTGGCCGACAGAATCATAGAACGCGAGATGTTGTGAGTTACAGCCGTGATATTCCCAGGTCGTCACTCGCCCGCAGCGCTGTCGGGCAGGTGCGCGAGCACGTCCTCGAGGTGCGCCGGCAGCCGGCGCACCCGCGCCCCGGTGGCGTGCCACAGGGCGTTGACGACCGCCGCCGCGCTGCCGACGATCCCGATCTCCCCGACCCCGCGTGACCCCATCGGGGTGGCGTGCAGGTCGTCCTCGTCGAGCCAGGTTGCGTCCACGTCCCCGATGTCGGCATGGGTGGGGATGTGGTACTCCGCCAGATCGTGGTTGACCACGTGCCCGGTGCGGGCATCGCGGATGCTCTCCTCGTGCAGCGCCATGGAGATGCCGAAGCACATCCCGCCGATCAGTTGCGAACGTGCGGTGCGGGGATTGACCACCCGCCCTACCGAGAACACGCCGTGCATCCTCGGTACCCGGATCTCGCCGGTGTCGACATCCACCCGTACCTCGGCGAAATGCGCACCGAACGACTGGATTCGGTAGTGCTCGAGCGCGGGATTCTCCTCGGCCGTCGCCGAGGCCTCGGCACCGGGTTCCGGCCGGTCACCGTGCCGCTTGCGGAAGGCGTGGGCCGCGGCGACGATCGCGGTGCCCCACGACGAGGTGCCGGAGGACCCGCCGGCGACCGTGGCGTTCGGCAGGGCCGAGTCACCGATCTCGAGATGGATGTCCTCGGGCCCGCATCCGAGCGCGTCGGCCGCGATGAGGGTGAGCGCGGTCCACGCACCGGTCCCGATGTCCGCGGCACCCGTGCGCACGGTGTAGCGACCGTCGCCGTCGTGGCGGATCTTGACCTCGGTGCCGGGGTTGAGCAGGTGCGGATAGCTCGCTGCCGCGACTCCGGTGCCGACGAGCCACCGGCCGTCGCGGCGGGTGCCGGGAGTACGGTCGGCCGGATCCCAGCCGAACACCCGCGCACCTTCACGCAGGCACTCCACGAGCCGTCGCGACGACCACGGACGCCCGGATTCGGGGTCGGCGGGCGGGTCGTTGCGCACTCGCAGCTCGATGGGGTCGAGCCCGCACGCCACCGCGAGCTCGTCCATCGCGACCTCCCCCGCGAACATCCCCGGCGCTTCCCCCGGCGCCCGCATCCAGTAGGGAGCAGGCACGTCGAGTGCGACGATGCGGTGCGAGGTACGCCGATACGGGGCGGCGTACATCCCCCGCGACGACACCGCCGTCTGCTCCGCGTACTCGCGCACGTGCGAGGACTGCGAGAAGGCCTCGTGCACCACCGCCTCGAGCCGCCCTTCCCGACTCGCCACCAGCCGGACGTGCGAGACGGTGGGCGGTCGGTAGCCGACATAGCCGAACATGTCCTGCCGGGACACCGCGAACTTGACCGCCCGACCGGGCAGCAGCCGCGCCGCCATCGCCGCTACGACGTCGTGGGCATGCGGTGCTCCTTTCGAGCCGAAACCGCCGCCCACGTAGGGACTGACAACCCGCATCTGCTCGGGGCGCAGCCCGAGCACGGGCGCCAGCGTGGAGACGACGCCGTGAGGGCTCTGCGTGGAGTCGTACAGCGTCAACGACCCCCGGGACCACAGCGCGACGACGGTGTGCGGTTCGAGCGGGTTGTTGTGCTCCTCGGGCGTGGAATACCAGCCGTCGACGACGACGCCGTCGCGTTCCGCGACCTCGACGGCCGCGGCGTCGCCCTGTTCCGCGTCGGTGGGGTAGCCGCCGTTGGCCTGTTCGGGGGCGTAACTGCGCGGATGATCGGGCCGGAATACGACGTCGTGCGGTGCGGACTCGTACTCGACCTGCACCAGTTCGCTTGCGTGTCGCGCGACCTCGGGTGTCTCGGCCACCACGGCGGCGACGATCTGCCCCCGGAAGGCGACGGCCGGGTCCTGCAGGACCGCGTACTCGGCCTCCGAGGTGTCCGCCAGCCTGGGGGCACTCCAGGGGGTGAGGACGGCGAGCACGCCGGGCAGGGCCTGCGCCGCGGCGGTCTCGACGCGGGTCACCGTTCCCCGCGCCACGGTTGCCGTGATCGGGACGAGGTAGGCGGGGTCGTCGAACGGGTGCTCGTACGCGTAGGGTGCGGCGCCGGCCACCTTCAGCGGGCCGTCCACCCGCGCCGTCGACGTGCCGATCGGGCGCTGGGCCGAGGGGGTCATGCGACTGCCTCCGAAGTGAGTTCGCGCAGTACCGACACGAGGGTGCGGCGCAGCAGCGGCACCTTGAACTCGTTGCCGTCGAGGGGCCGGGCATCGGCGAGTTCCGCGTCGGCGGCCGCAGCGAAGACGGCGTCGACGGGGGCGCTGCCCAGCAGGACGTGCTCGGCCCGATGGGCGCGCCACGGCCGGTGCGCGACGCCGCCGAGAGCGATGCGGCATCCCGTGATCAGCCCGTCGGCGACCGTCAGGTCCGCCGCCACCGAGACGAGCGCGAACGCGTACGACGCCCGGTCGCGCACCTTGCGATACGTCGAGACGGCGCCCTCGGGGGCGGGGATCTCGACGTCCAGGATCAGCTCCTCGCGCTCGAGCACCGTGTCGCGCTCGGGGCTGTCGCCGGGAAGCCGGTAGAGCTGCTCGACGGGGATGCACCGCTCCCCCTGCGCGCCGAGCACCGTCACCTCGGCATCGAGCGCGAGCAGCGCCACCGCCATGTCCGACGGATGGGTGGCGACGCAGTGTTCGGAGGCGCCGAGCACGGCGTGGTAGCGGGTGTAGCCACCGAGTGCAGTGCAGCCGCTGCCCGGGGCACGCTTGTTGCACGGAGTCGACGGGTCCCGGAAGTACACGCAGCGGGTGCGCTGGAGCAGGTTGCCGGCGGTGGTGGCCATGTTGCGCAGCTGCGGGGACGCACCGGCCAGCAGGGCCCGGGACAGGACCGGGTACCGACGGCGCACGACCGGGTGGGCAGCCAGGTCGCTGTTGCGCACGTTGGCACCCACCCGCAGTCCGCCCTCGGCGGTCTCCGCGACGACGTCGAGCGGCAGACGGGAGACGTCGACGAGCACGTCGGGCGCGGTGACACCGAGTTTGAGGTGGTCCACCAGGTTGGTGCCGCCGGCAAGGTAGGCGGCACCGGGGTGGCCGGCGACCGCGGCAACCGCGGCGGCGGGATCGGTGGGCGTCTCGTATCGGAACGTCTTCACGAGCAGTGCCCCTCCCCGCTCGCGACGTGCCGGAGCGCTTCGACGATGTTCGGGTAGGCCGCGCACCGGCACAGGTTTCCGCTCATGCGTTCGCGGATCTCGTCGTCGGTGAGTTCCGGATCCTGGGTGAGGTCCGCGGTGACATGGCTCGGGGCGCCCTTGGCCATCTCGTCGAACATGCCGACGGCGGAGCAGATCTGGCCCGGCGTGCAGTAGCCGCACTGGAACGCGTCGCATTCGACGAACGCCTGGGGCAGATGCGACGGCCCGTCGTCCGCGATTCCGGCGGCGGTGACGACGTCGGCGCCGTCGTGCGCGACCGCGAGCGACAGACAGCTCACGATACGTCGGGAGTCGAGCAGGACCGTGCACGCGCCGCACTGACCGTGGTCGCAGCCCTTCTTCGGGGAGTAGATCCCGAGCCGGTCGCGGAGGGCGTCGAGGATCGTCGTGCGCACGTCGACGGTGCAGCGGCGCTCACGGCCGTCGACGCGCAGGGTGATCGTGTGCTCGTGTTCGCCGGGACTGTCGCTCTCGTGCGCCATGGGCTCCTCCGTCGCGATGGGGACTGGCGAGGTATTCCCCGCAGCATGCCCCGGCAATCACGACCGCGGGCGCGAATCGGGCACGGACACCGACGGCCCCGGACCGTGCGCGGTCCGGGGCCGTCCGAGACGTGGTCGGCTCAGGCGTCGACGAGCTCCCGGCGGGCGGCGGCGAGCTCGGACAGCAGCGCGGAGATCTGCTCGGCGACCTCGGCGTTCTCCTTCGGGTGGGCGTCGCCGAACTTGTCGAGGGTGCCCGCGATGGACAGCTGCAGGCCCGTCCGGCCGCCGGCGATGCCGAGCGCCTTGACAGTCTCCTCGAGCGCCCACTTGGCGCCGTTGCCGCTCGGCGAGGCACTGATCACGGCGGCGGGCTTGCCGGCCAGGGCACCGGCGCCGTACGGGCGGGAGAGCCAGTCGATGGCGTTCTTGAGCACGGCCGGGATGGTGCCGTTGTACTCGGGGGTGACGAGCAGAAGAGCGTCGGCCTCGCTCGCCGCGACGCGCAGCGCCTCGGCGGCGGTGGGGGCGCCCGTCTCGCCGTCGAGGTCCTCGTTGTAGAAGGGCACCTCGGCGAGGCCTTCGTACACGGAGACCTCGACGCCCTGCGGCGCGACGGCGGCCGCGGTCTCGGCGAGGCGGCGATTGACGGAGCCGGAGCGCAGGCTGCCGACGAGAGCGAGAACGCGGGTCTGGGACATGGGAGTGTTCCTTCGGTTCGGGTGTCCGTGTCTGACTCCACTCTAAACGGACTACGGTCCACTTATGTTCCCGGGCGGTACTGTGACGTGGTGAACATTCCGCTGCTGCCGCTCGCCGGAGACGAGGGCGTCGAACGGTGCGACGCCGCCCGCAATCGGCGGCGGCTCCTCGAGGCGGCCTCGCTCCTCGTCGCCGAACGCGGCGTCGACGCGGTCACGATGGATGCCGTCGCCGCGCGCGCCGGGGTCGGCAAGGGCACCGTCTTCCGGCGCTTCGGCTCCCGCGCAGGACTCATGCGCGCGCTGCTCGACCACTCCGAACAGGCCCTGCAGCAGCAGTTCCTCACCGGTCCCCCACCGCTCGGCCCCGGCGCCGATCCCGTCGACCGTCTCGTCGCGTTCGGCCGGGCCCGTATCCACCTCGTGGAGGTGCAGGGCGAGGTGCTGCGGGCCGCCGAGAGTTCTGCCGAAGCGCGCTTCAATGCCCCGGCGCGAGCGGTGAGCCTGACCCACATCGAGATCCTGTTGCGTACCGCCGGGGTCGACGGCGACCTGCCTCTGCTGGCCCAGTCCCTGTTCGCCCCCCTGGAGGCCACCCTGGTCCTGCATCAGTGGCGTGATCTCGGGTATTCGCTCGACCGGCTCGCCGACGGGTGGGCGGACCTCGCGCGGCGCGTCGTCGCGGCACCGGCCCGCGCCGGGCGGACGGTACGGTGACCGGCATGCTGCGGACGCTCGGGCTCTCGGTGCTCCTCGCGCTGGCGGCGACGACGGCCGCCTGTGCGGGCGACGGCGCGGCCGCCCCGCCCCAGGACCCCGCCCTGCTCACGGGACGGGCATTCGTTTCGACCGCCGTGTCGGGCCCACCGATCCCCGGCGGCGGACCCCTCGTCGTCGAGTTCCCCGAGTCGGGCCGGATCGCTGCGACCGCCGGCTGCAACCGCTCGGTGGGCTCGGTCGATCTCGCCGACGGCGTGCTGCGCGCCGACCGGCTCGCCAGCACTCTCATGTCGTGCCCGCGGCCGCTCGACGGCGCCGACACCTGGCTGTCCGATCTGTTCGCCGCGCAGCCGCGCTGGCACCTCGACGGCGACATGCTGACCCTCGACGGCGGCGACGTGTCCGTGTCCCTGCTCGACCGCACGGTCGCCGACCCGGACCGTCCCGTCGTGGGCACGCAGTGGGTGCTCACCGAACTCGTCACGGCCGCCGCGGTGTCGACCTCCCGGGCCCTCGAGGAGGCCGCGCCCACGCTGACCGTCGCCGACGACGGCACGGTCTCGGGCAGCACCGGCTGCAACCGGTTCACCGGCCACGTCACCGTCGGAGACACCTTGACGTTCGGGCCGCTGGCCACCACCCGCGCCGCGTGCCCCGACCCGGAGCTCGCGCGCATCGAGTCGACCGTCCTCGCCGTGCTGTCGGGCGAGGTGCGCTACGCGGTCGAGGGCGCGCGGATGCGACTGACCGGCGCGGACGGCGTCACCGGTCTCGGGTACACCGCGCGCTGACGAGCCGGCTCAGTACTGCTCCACCAGCCACCGCGCGAGTTCGCGGGCGCTGGCGTCGACCCTGGCCGGCCAGTCCAGCGCGGTCTCGTCCGCGTGGTCGCTGACGTGTTTGACCAGCCGGCACGGCGCACCCATGCGGGCCGCGGCGAAGGCGATCGCGAAACCCTCCATGTCGACGAGGTCGGCGCGGGCCGCGAGCGCATCCCGCACCTGCGCGTCCGAGACGAAGGAATCGCCCGTGGCGAGCACCGTCCCGTCCCCGCCCTCGAGTTCGACCACGTCCTCGACCGGATAGCCGAGGCTGCGCAGCACCTCGCTGCTGATGTCGTGGTTGATTACCGCCGACGGCAGGTAGAGCCCGCCGTGCTGCATGTGCAGCGCCCCGGCGGTCCCGAGGTTGACCACCGTGGGCGGCGTCCCGAGCCGGTGCCGCGCCAGCGCCTCGGTCACCGCGACGGCGGCGTGCACCTTGCCGATGCCGGTGATCACCGTCTCGTAGCGCGCCGGGACGTGCGCCGCCTCGGACCTCGTGGCGGCGACGACGAGAATCTCGGTCAACTCTGCTCTCCCAGCGCGAGGGTCGCGAGCGCTGCCCGGTGCAGCGCCCGCCCGTACCCTGCACCGTAGCCCGCCGCGTGCACCGCCAGCGGATGCAGCTGATGCATCGGCACGCGCTCGCGCCACCCCTCCCGCAGCGGGCACGTGGCGTCGTAGGCCGCGACGATCTCGTCGAGGTGGGGACAGCCGAACAACTCCAGCATCGCCAGATCCGTCTCCCGGTGACCGCCGTGCGCCGCCGGGTCGATCAGCACCACACCCGCGGCGGTCCACAGCACATTGCCGTTCCACAGGTCACCGTGCAGGCGGGCGGGCGACTCGTCGTCGTCGAACTCGCCGGCGGCGACGCGCGCGCAGGCCTTCTCGATGTCCGGCAGCTGCGTCGCGGTGACGCTGCCCGCGTCGACCGCGATCCGCAGGAACGGCTCGACCCGTTCCGTCACGTAGAACTCGCCCCAGCTCGCGTGGACGGTGCTGCTCATCGGGCGCTTGCCGATGAACAGCTGGCCGTCGAATCCGTCCGGCGGACAACCGAATCCGCGGGCGCCCGCAGCGTGCATGCGGGCGAGGCGCGCACCGAACCCCCGAGCCGCCGCCGCGCTGGGGGCCGCCTCGGTCAACCGCTCGAGATCGATGTGGTCCGCCCCGACCTCGCGGACGGCGACGACGGACATGCCCGCGGCCGCGAGCCAGCCCAGGCCTGCGGCCTCGGCGCGGAAGAAGTCGGGGTGGGCCCCGGCCCCGTGCTTGCGGAAGAGGTCGCTGCTCATCGTCACGAGTGTGCCCGCCGCGTGCCGCACATGTCACCCGAGCACACCGCCGGACGTCCCGCTAGGGTTCGAACGATGACGAACCTTCGCGCGCAGATCATCGAGGAACTCGGCGTCCGGCCGACGATCGACCCACAGGCGGAGATCCGGTCCCGCGTGCAGTTCCTGAAGGACTACGTCGTGTCGAGTTCCACCAAGGGATTCGTTCTCGGCATCAGCGGCGGCCAGGACAGCACGCTCGCCGGCCGTCTCGCCCAGCTCGCCGCGGAGGAACTGCGCGCGGAGGGACACGAGGCCGAGTTCGTCGCCGTACGACTGCCCTACGGCGAACAGGCCGACGAGCACGACGCGCAGGTCGCCATGGAGTTCATCGGCCCCGACCGCTCGTTGCGGATCAACGTCAAGCCCGGTGCCGACGCCTCCGCCGCCGAGGCCGGGCAGGCCATGCACGAGATCTACGGCAACGGATCGCAGCTCAGCGACTTCGTGCGGGGCAACATCAAGGCCCGTGAGCGGATGATCCTGCAGTACGCCATCGCCGGTCAGCTCGGGCTTCTGGTCGTCGGGACCGACCATGCCGCCGAGGCGGTGACCGGGTTCTTCACCAAGCACGGCGACGGCGGCGTGGACCTGACCCCGCTCAGCGGCCTGACGAAACGGCAGGGTGCGGCGCTGCTCCGCGAACTCGGGGCTCCCGACAGCACGTGGCAGAAGGTCCCGACCGCGGATCTCGAGGAGGATCGGCCGGCCCTTCCGGACGAGGTGGCCCTGGGCATGACCTACGCGGAGATCGACGACTACCTCGAGGGCAAGGACGTCACCCCGGCGCTCGCCGGGAAGCTCGAACGGACGTACCTGAACACCCGCCACAAGCGGACCGTGCCGGTGTCGCCGCTCGACACCTGGTGGCGCTGACGGGGAGCCGGCACCGGGCGGGGCCGGTCCCGTCAGCCGCCGGCGAACGGGGGCAGCACGTCGACCGCCGGGCCGGCGGCGCGTCCGAGGTCACGAGTCAGTTCGGAGTCGACCAGGAACGCCGCCACCGACAGCACGCGCGCCATCTCGGCGCCGTGCCGGTCGACCAGCGCCGCCTTCAGCGCCCCCAGATCCGCCGTCGGCGGCAACGCCACCGTCTCCTTCTCCACCCCGGCCGCATCCGCCGCCGCGGCGAAATACCGCACCTCGATACCCGTCGTGTCAGCCACCGATTGCTCCCATACTGCGCTGCGGCGGCGTGAAGTCCGCCGCGTCGATGCCGTGCCCGGCCCATTTGTTCCACATCGCGCCGCGCCACAACGCGGCGAGTTCGTCGTCGCTCGCCCCGCCCCGCAGTGCCGCCCGCAGGTCCGTCTCCCGATCGCTGAACAGGCACGAGCGCACGGTGCCTTCCGAGGTCAGGCGGGTGCGGTCGCAGTCGGAGCAGAACGACCGGGTCACCGACGCGATGATGCCCACGGTCGCCGGACCACCGTCGACGGCCCACCGCTCGGCCGGCGCGGACGGATCCTCCCGTCCCACCTCGGTGAGGGCGAAGCGGGCGGAGAGCAGGTCGAGCAGCCGCTGTGCGGGGACCATGTTCGCCCGGGCCCACTCGTGGTCGGCATCGAGCGGCATCTGCTCGATGAACCGCAACTGCACGCCCTCGTCCAGGCACCACGCCAGCAGGTCCGCAGCTCCGTCCAGGGTCTGCGGCATCAGCACGGCATTGACCTTCACCGGCGCGAATCCCGCCGCCTTGGCGGCACGGATCCCGTCCAGCACCGAATCGAGCCGGTCGCGCCGGGTCAGCTGGGCGAACCGCGCGCGGTCGACCGAATCCAGCGAGATGTTGACCCGCGTCAGACCTGCCCGCGCCAGCGCATCGGCCCGGTGGGCGAGACCGACAGCATTGGTGGTCACCGCCAGCGGCACCCCGGGCACGACGCGGGCACAACCGGCGACGATCTGCTCGAGGTCCCGCCGCATGAGCGGTTCGCCGCCGGTGAAGCGGACCTCCCGGATTCCGAGGTGGTGCACGCCCACGGCCACGAGGCGGACGATCTCCTCGGCGCTGAGCAGCCGCTCACGCGGGATCGCCGGCAGGCCCTCCTCCGGCATGCAGTACGTGCATCGCAGCGAGCACTTCTCG
The DNA here is from genome assembly GCF_057367935.1 of Rhodococcus sp. NS-SX18. Lineage (NCBI taxonomy): Bacteria > Bacillati > Actinomycetota > Actinomycetes > Mycobacteriales > Nocardiaceae > Rhodococcus > Rhodococcus sp. NS-SX18. The sequence continues at coordinate 3,374,665 of NZ_CM170633.1, forward strand.
GTGATCGACACCCGCAGGTCGCGGGCGACACGCCCGAAGCGGTCGAGCAGCACAGGGGTGTCCGGCCGGTCGGAGACGTCCTCGGCCGCGACGGGGCGCACCACCGGGATCCCCACGTGTACCGCCGTCATCGGGCCTCCCTCCTCATGACCCTCAGTATGCCGTTACGGGTCCCCTCGCGCGGCGGGAGCGAAATCCACGACTCGACAAGGGCGCACGGCGCCGCGTCCGGTGTGCCTAGGATTGACGCATGGCGGGCGGCAGGCGGTCGGTGGAGGAGCATGCGCGACACGTGGCGACGTTGCTCTCCCCGTTGCTGATCCGCGGGGCCGAACCGGTCCCGCTCCTCGATGCGCTCGGCCGGGTACTGGCCGAGGACCTCGTCGCCCCGATCGACCTTCCCACCTTCCGGAACTCGCAGATGGACGGGTACGCAGTCGACACGGGGTCGGTCACCACCGCACCGGTGACCCTGCCCGTTCGTGCCGTCCTCGCGGCCGGTGACGGCGAGACGGCGCACGTGCCGGGAACTGCAACCAAGATCATGACCGGGGCGCCACTGCCCGTCGGCGCCGATGCCGTCGTCCCGGTCGAGGACACCGTGACCGACGACGGGGGCCACGTCACCTTGCGCACGGCGCCCGCCCCGGGCGCGTTCGTGCGCGAACGCGGCAGCGACATCGGTCGCGGCCGTCCCCTGCTGCCGGCGGGGACCGTCGTCGCCGCCCGGCACGTCGCGGCCCTCGCCGCGGTCGGTCTCACCCACGTGCCCGTCCGCACCCGACCGCGCGTGGCGGTGATCTCGACCGGCAGCGAACTGGTGCCCGGTGGCAGCGTTCTCACGACGGGCAGGATCCACGACTCGAACGGGCCGGCTCTGGCCGCCAGCGCGGCCGCCAACGGCGCGCTGGTGGTCTCGGTGGATCGCAGTGGCGACGACGCGGAGGTGTTCGCCGCGAAACTCGCGCACGCGACCTCCGTGGCCGAAGTGGTGTTCACCTCGGGCGGAGTGTCGAAAGGCGACTTCGAAGTCGTCAAGGACGTGCTCGGCCCGCGCGGTGCCGAGTTCGTGTCCGTGGCGATGCAACCCGGTGGACCGCAGGGGACGGCGCGGGTGGATGCGGTACCGGTGCTCACCTTTCCCGGTAACCCGGTCAGCGCGCTGGTCTCGTTCGAGGTGTTCGCCAGGCCGGTGTTGCGGTCCGCCGCGGGCCTGCCCGCGATCGATCCCGAGAAGCGCCCTCTGGCAACGAGTCTCGTCTCCGTTCCCGGTAAGCGTCAGTTCCTGCGCGGACGGCGCGACGGCGACGCCGTGGTGGCGATCCCCGGCGCCGGGTCCCACCTGATCGCCGCGATGGCCACCGCGGATGTCCTGCTCGACATCCCCGCCGACACCACGGGTCTCGAACCCGGAGAACTCGTAAGGGTGCTGCCGCTATGACCGAACCGCACGACGTCACCATGCCCGACAGCGGCGTTCTGAGCCACCTCGACGACAGTGGCCGCGCCCGGATGGTCGACGTGTCCGGCAAGTCCGACACCGCCCGCGTCGCGGTCGCCGCCGGCGAACTCGTCACCACCGCGGAGGTGGTGTCGCTGGTGCGGGCCGACGACATGCCCAAGGCGGACGTGCTCGCCACCGCGCGAATCGCCGGGATAGCCGCGGCCAAGCGCACATGGGAGCTGATTCCGCTGTGCCACCAGCTGGCATTGTCGTCGGTGCAGGTCACCTTCGGGTTCACCGACACCGCGATCACGATCGAGGCCACGGCAAAGACGAAGGGCCCCACGGGCGTCGAGATGGAAGCCCTCACCGCCGTCGCGGTGGCCGGGCTGACGCTGCACGACATGGTCAAGGCCGTCGACCCCGCCGCGGTCCTGAACGGGGTGCGGCTGCTCTCGAAGGCCGGCGGCAAACGCGGGCACTGGCAGCGCCGCGAGGAGGAGACCGCCACCGCCGAAGAGGCCGTGACCGTCGCGCCGGAGGACGACGATTTCGTCGAACAGACGGGTGCGCCGGCGACGGTCCTCGTCGCGTCCACGGGTGTGGCCGCCGGTACGCGGGAGGACAGGACGGGCCCGCTGATCGCGGAGTTTCTCGAGACGCGCGGCTTCACGGTGCGGGGTCCGCTGGTGTACGCCGACGCGGACATCGCGTGGGGACTCGAGGACGCGCTCGCCGGCGATCCCGCCCTCGTGATCTCCACCGGCGGGACCGGCGCTTCCCCGACGGATGCGACGCCGGAAGCGACGCTGGCATTGCTGGACCGCGAGCTGCCGGGCGTCGCGGAGGCGATCCGTCTGCGTGGCCTGCAGGTCACCCCGCACGCGTCGCTGTCACGCGGTGTGGCCGGCCTCGTCGGCCGCACGGTGGTGGTCAATCTGCCCGGCTCACCGGGGGGCGTGAAGGACGGGCTGGCGGTGCTCGAGCCGATTCTCGGTCACCTGCTGGCTCAGGTCGCCGGAGGAGGAGCGCATGAGTGAACTGCTGGCGCGGATCTCGAGCGAACCGCTCGATCCGGGCACCGTGGACGCCGCCGTGGCCGGCCCCGAGCACGGGGCGGTCGTGCTCTTCAGCGGCGTGGTGCGCAACCACGACGGGGGGCGCTCGGTCAGTGCGCTGGAGTATCAGGCCCATCCGGAGGCGGAGCACTTCCTGCGCCGCTGCTGCGAACAGCTGGCGGCCGATTCGGGGCTGCCGGTCGCCGCGGTGCACAGAGTGGGCGATCTCACCGTCGGCGATCTCGCGCTGGTGGCCGCAGTGGCGGCACCCCACCGGGCCGAGGCCTTCGCCGTGTGCGCTGAACTGGTCGAACGCATCAAACGCGAGGTTCCCATCTGGAAGCGGCAGCGTTTCGACGACGGCCTGTCCGAGTGGGTCGGCCTCGACGCGTGCGCCGACGAGCATCCCGGCGTGGGGTAGGCTGCGGTAGTTCGGGCATCACGACGATGCCCACCGTCGTGGGATACCGGCGGGCCGGGATCGTGCCCGGCTCCGCATGCAACACCGGCATCGGCTTTCCTTGCGGCGATCCACTGCGCCCTCCGAGAGCGTCTCGGAGTGCGTGCACGCTGCATCGAAAGGCAGTTCTGCACCCATGACCGTTTCCTTCTCCGACCTCGGCGTCCCCCGGACCCTGGTGGCCTCCCTGAACGACAGCGGCATCACCAGCCCGTTCCCGATCCAGGTCGACACGCTGCCCGACACGCTGGCCGGCCGTGACGTGCTCGGCAGAGGCCGCACGGGCAGCGGCAAGACGCTGGCGTTCTCCATTCCGCTCACCGCGCGCCTGGCCGGCGGCGCCACCCGCGCGGCGGGCCGCCCGCGTGGACTGGTGCTGGCCCCCACCCGCGAGCTGGCAACGCAGATCGCCGCGGTCGTCGAGCCTCTCGCACGGGTGGCCGGGCTGCGGGTGACCACCATCTTCGGCGGAGTCTCGCAGAACCGTCAGGTCGACGCACTGCGCCGCGGCGTGGACATCGTGATCGCCTGCCCGGGCCGGCTCGAGGACCTGATGCGGCAGAAGTTCGTCACCCTCGACGCGGTGGAGATCACCGTGCTCGACGAGGCGGACCACATGGCCGACCTCGGCTTCCTTCCCGGCGTGACGCGGATCATGAACGCGACACCGAAGGACGGTCAGCGCCTGCTGTTCTCGGCCACGCTCGACAACGGGGTCGACAAGCTCGTCAAGCGGTTCCTGCGCAACGAGGTGCTGCACTCGGTCGACGAGGCGCACTCCCCGGTCGCAGCGATGACGCACCACGTGTTCGACGTCGACAACGCCGACACGAAGAAGGACCTCGTACGGACCCTGGCTTCCGGCACGGGCCGTCGAATCCTGTTCATGCGCACCAAGCATCAGGCCCGCAAGCTCGCCCGTCAGCTCACCGAGTCCGGCATTCCCGCCGTCGATCTGCACGGCAACCTGTCGCAGAACGCGCGCGACCGCAACCTCGCGGCGTTCTCCTCCGGGGAGGCGCGAGTGCTCGTGGCCACCGACGTCGCGGCCCGCGGCGTCCATGTCGACGACGTGGAACTGGTGGTGCACGTGGACCCGCCGGCCGAACACAAGGCGTACCTGCACCGTTCGGGCCGCACGGCCCGCGCCGGAAGCACCGGCGACGTCGTGACCGTGGTCCTGCCGGAACAGCGCAAGGATCTCGCCGTCATCATGCGCAAGGCTGCGATCAAGGTCACCCCGGTGCGGGTGACGGCGAAGTCGGAGCACGTGCTGGATCTGGTCGGCGAGATCGCCCCGCACGTGGCGCCGTCCGCCAAGCAGGCCGCGCCGGCCCCCTCGGGCGGTGGATCGCGACGGCCGGCCCGACGCGGCGGCAGCGGAGCGACCGCTCAGCGCGGCGCCCGGCAGCACGGCGGCAGTGCCGCCCGACAGCACGGCGGCAGTGCCGCCCGACAGCACGGCGGCGGTGCCGCCCGGGAGCAGGGCGCGTCGCGACGGGAACAACCGGCCCGGCAAGAGCGCGCCGGTCAGGCCGGCCGCCGTCGTCGCCCGAACCGCCCGTCGGCGACTGCCGCACGGGGATAGACCGGCAGACAGGTTCCCGGACCCGCACTCAACGCGGCGTGAACCGGTGCACGGCCAGCATCGCGTCGGCCGGCACCGGTTCGGTGGGTACGCACGCGGCGAGCCGGGCGCGTACCGCATCGGGATCCAGATCGGCACCGATCACGACGAGCCGGGTGGTGGCAGGGGCGTCGCCCGTACGCCGCACGGGATCGAAGCGGATGTGGTCGCCCACAGTGTGCAGCAGGTAGGTGCGGGTCCGACCTCCGGCGACGACGTGGACGTACCCCTTGATGCGGAACACCCCGGCCGGCTGGTCCTCGAGGAAGCCGACGAGGGCGCGAGGGTGCAACGGTACCGGCGAATCGAAGTCCACGGCGTCGTAGCCGTCGTGCAGATGCGTGTGCTCGCCGTCGTGTTCCTCGTACAGCAACTGGTCGAGGCTGAGCTGTTCGCCGGGTTGCGGCTCGGGACGTTCGGGAATGTCGAACAACAGCGCCGGATCGATGCGCCCGTGCACGGTGGACACGATCGCGGCGCGGTCGTTGAGGCGGCACAGCGTTTCCAGCAGTTCGTCGTGCACGTCGCCGTCGATGCGGTCGGTCTTGTTGAGCAGCACGAGATCTGCCAGCGCGACGTGCTGGTCGAGTTCGGGGTGCCGCTCACGAGTGCCGCCGAATTCGGCCCCGTCGACGACGAGGACCAGCCCGCCGTAACCCACGTACTCGTTGCCCGACCCCACGACGAGCCGGATCATGTTGCGCGGCTCGGCGAGTCCACTGGCCTCGACGACGATGACGTCGATGTCCGAGGCGCGGTGCGCGAGCCGGTCGAGCATCGCGTCCATGTCGGCGACGTCGACGGCGCAGCACAGACAGCCGTTGCTCAACGAGACCATCGAGTCGACCTGCCCCGCGACCATCATCGAGTCGATGTTGACCGCGCCGAAGTCGTTGACGATCACTCCGATTCGTGCGCCACGGTTGTTCCGCAGCAGGTGGTTGAGCAGGGTCGTCTTCCCGGAGCCCAGAAAGCCTGCGACGATCACCACGGGGATCCGCTCGTTCGCCATGAAGCGAGCGTAGCGGTGCGTCCCGCCGCGCGGTCCGGCGACGGGACGCACCGCAGCCGGGTCAGCTGCCCCGGCGGATCCACTCCTCGAGGTGCGGGGACTCGGTGCCGATCGTGGTGCCGTCACCGTGACCGGTGTGCACCGTCGTCTCGGCGGGCAGGGCGAACAGCTTGTCGCGGATCGAGCCGATGATGGTCGGGAAGTCCGAGTACGAGCGCCCGGTCGCCCCCGGCCCGCCGGAGAACAGGGTGTCGCCGGTGAACAGCTCACCCGCCTCCGGCAGGTACAGGCACGTCGAGCCGGGCGAATGCCCGGGGGTGTGGATGGCCTGGATATCGGTGCCTGCCACCGTGATCCGGTCCCCGTCTTCGAGCGACCGGTGTGCCACACCGGGGTGGGTCATCTCCCAGAGCACGTCGTCGGCCGGGTTGAGCAGGATCGGCGCGTCGAGCTTCTCGGCCAGCTCGGGCGCGACGGTGACGTGGTCGTTGTGCCCGTGCGTGCACACGATCGCCACCACCTTCCGCCCCGCGACGGCGTCGATGATCGGCTGCGCGGTGTGTGCAGCGTCGATCACGACCACCTCCTCGTCGTCGCCGACGAGCCAGATGTTGTTGTCGACCTCCCACTCGCCGCCGTCGAGGGCGAAGGTGCCGTGGGTGACCACCCGGTCGATACGCAGCTGGTGTCGATTCCCCGTCGCTCCGCTCGCCCCGGTCACAGGACCACCACCGAGCGCAGCACCTCGCCGCGGTGCATGGTCTCGAACGCCTTCTCCACCTGGTCGAGGGCGATGCGTTCGGTCACGAACTTCTCGAGCGGCAGCCGGCCCTGCTGGTAGAGATCGACCAGCATCGGGAAGTCCCGCTCCGGCAGGCAGTCGCCGTACCAGGAGGACTTGAGCGATCCGCCGCGGGAGAAGAAGTCGATCAGCGGCATCTCGAGGGTCATGTCCGGGGTGGGCACGCCGACGAGCACCACGGTGCCGGCCAGATCACGGGCGTAGAAAGCCTGCTTCCACGTCTCCGGGCGGCCGACGGCGTCGATGACCACGTCGGCGCCGAAGCCGCCGGTCAGCTCCTGAATCGCCTCGACCGGGTCGGTCTCGGCGCCGTTGACGGTGTGGGTCGCGCCCAGGTCGGTGGCCCACTCGAGTTTCCTCGGGTCCCGGTCGACCGCGATGATCTTGTTGGCCCCGGCGAGGCGGGCACCCATGATCGCGGCGTCGCCGACGCCTCCGCAGCCGATGACCGCCACCGAGTCGCCGCGGGTGACTCCGCCGGTGTTCACCGCGGCACCCAGTCCGGCCATCACCCCGCAGCCGAGCAGGCCGACGACGGCCGGGTCGGCGCTGGGATCGACCTTGGTGCACTGCCCGGCGTGCACGAGGGTCTTGTCGGCGAACGCGCCGATGCCCAGGGCCGGGGTCAGTTCGGTGCCGTCCTCGAGAGTCATCTTCTGCGTCGCGTTGTGGGTGTCGAAGCAGTACTGCGGGCGGCCGCGCTTGCAGGCGCGGCACTGCCCGCACACGGCCCGCCAGTTGAGGACGACGAAGTCGCCGACCGCGACCGAGTCGACGCCCTCGCCGACGGACTCGACGACCCCGGCCGCCTCGTGGCCGAGCAGGAACGGGAACTCGTCGTTGATGCCGCCCTCCCGGTAGTGCAGGTCGGTGTGGCACACCCCGCACGCGGCGATCGCGACGACGACCTCGCCCGGCCCCGGATCGGGGATGACGATCGGCACGACCTCGACGGGAGCGCCCTTCGCGCGGGCGACGACGCCCCGTACCTGCTGTGGCATGACTGCCTCCTTCTCCTCGGTGCTCACGCGACGTATCGCGGTATGCGCACACGCTATCGACGGCGGGACGACCCGGTACCTGATCGAAGGAGGGGCTTCACCTGACCGAAAGACCAGCCCGCACTTTCAACTCGAAAATGCATAAGTAGCGTTGATCAGGCACGGAAGTCGGGCTAAGCTGCGATATGACCGCCCTCACAGGGCGCAGCGTCCAGGCGAGGCGACCCCTCGCAGGCCCGAGGAGTGCAATGTCGATCGCCAACACGGTGACCCTCCCCCACCCCCGCAGCGAGAGCTGGGATTGGCAGCTGCACGCTGCGTGCCGCGGCCACGAGTCGTCGGCCTTCTTCCATCCCGACGGGGAACGTGGGCACGCGCGCGAGCTGCGCGAGTACCGCGCCAAGCTCGTCTGCGCCCGATGCCCGGTTCTCGAGCGCTGCCGCACCCACGCCCTGGAGGTCGGGGAACCGTACGGCGTCTGGGGTGGAATGTCGGAATCCGAGCGCCGCTCGCGCCGGGCCGCCGTCAACCGGTCCACCCGGTGGGGCATGCTGGGGCGCTGACGAACGCCCCGGCGTCCGGCGTCGACCGACGGAGGCAGATGTGAACTCTCCCGCCCGTTCCGGCCCACCGATTCTCGTGATCATGGGTGTGTCCGGTTCCGGCAAGTCGACCGTCGCGGCACTCGTCGCCGACGCCCTGGGGTGGGACCTGCTCGAGGGCGACGACCTGCATCCGCGTTCCAATGTCGAGAAGATGGCCGCCGGCCGGCCGCTCGGCGACGCCGACCGGGCACCGTGGCTCGCGTCGATCGGCGAATGGATCCGGGACCACACCGCGCGGGGCCGGCCTGGAGTGGTGACGTGCTCCGCACTGCGCCGCAGCTACCGCGACGACCTGGCCGGTGCGAACGTGGTCTTCGTGCATTTGGCAGGCACGCGCGAACAGATCCGGGAACGACTGCGCACACGGCACGGCCACTACATGCCGGCCGACCTCCTGGACTCGCAGTTCGCCGCGTTCGAGCCGCTCGAACCCGACGAAGCGGCGATCGTCGTCGGCATCGGCGACGAGCCCGCCGCGATCGCCTCCGAGATCGTCGGGCGCGCAACCGAATGGATGCACGGGACGGACGTCAACCCGCGGCCTTGATCCCCGCCTCCGCACCGAGCGCGGCCGCTTCTCCGCGGGTGCTCACGCCGAGCTTGCGGAGCACCGACGCCACGTGGAACTTGACCGTCGACTCGCTGACGCCGAGCCGCTCGGCGATCATCCGGTTCCGCCGGCCCGCGACGAGGTGCTCGAGCACCTCCACCTCTCGGGGCGCGAGCACCGCCAGCGCCTCGAGTGCGGAGCCACCGGCCACCGGTGCGGGCAAGTCGAGCGGTAGCCGCGCCGCGACACGGCACCCCCACCCCGGCGTGGACTCGGCTTCTACGGTGCCGCCGAGGGTCTCGGCCCGGTCCCGCAACTGCCGCGCGAGGTCGGCCGCGTCGGCCTCGCCGTCCCCGTCGTCCCGGATGTCGATCAGCAGGTCGCCGCCGTGACAGTTCCAGGCCACCCGGATGCGGCCGAGGTCCGCCTGCGCGGACATCGCAAGCACCGCGCCGCGAGCGAGAGCCCGCGCCGCGTGCGCGACCTCTCCGGGCAGCGCCCGCCCGTCCACGGGCGGGGCGACCATCTCGAGGACCACCTCGCGATGCCGGAGCAGACCACGCAACTCCCCGTGCAGCCGGGCGAAGGCCGTGGTCACTGCTTCCTCGGCGAGCTCACGGTGACGGTCGACGGCCGAGCGGAGCCCGATGAGGGCATTGGTGGCGGTCTCCCGCGCGGTGACGCGTGCCCGGGTGTCGTCGAGATCCCTCGACCGCAGCGTCGCGAGGATCGACTCGAGTGTCATCGCATGAGCCTCGGTGAGCTCGGCAACGGTCCGTGCGCGTTCGGACGAGGCGGCACGCGATTCGGCGAGATACGCCGGGCTGGCGTTGCGGACCTGGAGCTGGATTCCGGTGGCCACGACGGCGAACAGGGCCCGGACCAGCTCGAGCGGAATCGAGGCGGGGCGGGCACTGTCCGGGACGAGCACGAGCAGCGTATCGGTCGCATCGAGGATCACCCACACGTCGCGGTCCCGGCCGGCGATCCGGGCCGGGCCGCGACGGATCTGCCCGGTCGCGAGCTCGCTCCGGATGCGGTCGAGTTCGGCGATGGTCACCCGGTCGACGACTCCGGGGTCGCCGGCCACCTTGCGCGGCCGGCCGGTGCATTCCCGCGTGAAGATCACCAGGGCGGTGTGCGGGATTAGGTCGGTGAGCAGCGCCGAGAAGCGCTGGCCGATCTCGGTCAGCGGCCCGACCAGCACGTCCCGCAGGTGGGTGATCATCGTGTCGGGGGCCGGGATCGTGGTGCTCACTCCGGCCACGATAGCGCGGGCGCTCCGAGAACCGGCTCCCCCGCTCGGCGGGAGGTCACCCGGATACGCGCGTCGGCGGACCGGGTGCATGCCCCGCTGCGGCGCTGCTGCTCACCGCGCCGGATCGAGGCGGCCGGGATCCGATGCCGCAACCGGACAATGCGCTCGAGAGCTGGACTAGCATTCCGCTCAGAGTCGTACCGGCCCGGCCGGAGCAGTTCCCGAGGAAGTGGTGAGCACCGTGACCCCTACCGGCACCGCCCGCCCGGCCACCGGTTCCGTCACGGTACGCGCGCTCACCCTCCTCGAGGCGTTCACCCGTGCGCAGCCCAGCCTGACCCTGAGCGAGATCTCCCGGCGCACAGGTCTGCCGCTCACCACAGTGCACCGGCTGGCCGGGGACCTCACGGAATGGGGCGCGCTGGAGCGCGACTCGTCCGGCCGCTTCAGCGTCGGGCTCCGGCTGTGGCAGGTCGCGGCCCTCGCACCCCGGGGTGCGCTGCTGCGCGAGCTGGCACTGCCGGTGATGGAAGACCTGTCGCAGATCACCCAGGAGAACGTGCAGCTCGGCGTGCGCGAGGGCACCGAGGTGGTGTTCGTCGAACGGCTGGGCGGTCAGCGAGCGGTCAAGACCCTCACCCGCGTCGGCAGTCCCTTTCCCATCCACGCGTCCGGCCTGGGACTCGTGCTGCTCGCGTTCGCGCCGCGCGCCGTTCAGGAGGAGGTGCTGGCACGGCCACTGGAACGGTTCACCGAACGCACCCTCACCTCACCGGACGAGCTGCGCCGGGTTCTGGCCGAGGTGCGCCGCACCGAGATCGCGGTGAGCGACCGCCAGGTGACGATGGAGGCAGTCTCGGTGGCCGCACCGATCTTCGAGCGGCCCGGAATCGCCGTCGCGGCACTGTCGATCGTCGCCGCCGCCGACACCGCGCAGGTCACCGCGTTGTCCCAGCTTGTCCGCACCGCCGCGCGTGCGATCGGCCGCTCCCTGCGACCCGGCGGATTGACGAGCAGCGATGGTTGAACCCGCCCGCACCGTGCCGCGGTTGCTGTTCGACCGGATCGCCCGCACGCCCCACGCGGAGGCGTTCCGGCAACCCGCGGGTGGCGACTGGTCGAGCGTGTCGTGGACCGAGGTGGGCAGCCGGGTCACGGCGCTGGCCGCCGGGTTGATCGGCCGGGGCATCGCCCCGGGCACGCATGTCGCCGTCTGCGCCGCCACCAGCTACGAGTGGATCCTCGCCGACTTGGCGATCGTGTGTGCGGGAGCGGTCACCGTGCCGATCTACCCCGCGACCCCGCCGGCGGACGTGGCGGCGCTGCTGCGGCACTCGGGCAGCGTGCTGACGTTCACGGACCGGCCGCTGCCCGCCACGCCGGCGCTGTACCTGAATCGGCTCGGCGAACTCGAGGACGAGGGCCGGCGCCTCCTGGCTGCCGACCCCGGAGCGGTGGCGGCCCGCATCGCGGGCGTGACGCCCGACCACCTGGCCACCTTGATCTACACCTCCAGTTCCGACGGCACCGCCAAGGGTGCGTGCTTGTCACACGCTTCCGTCGCCTACGAAGCCCGGGCCATGGCCCGCCTGGGAATGCTCACGCCCTCGGACCTGCAACTGCTCTGGCTGCCGCTCTCCCACGTCTTCGGGCGCGCGTTGCTGTTCGTGGGCGTGCATCTGGGGGTGCCGACGTTCGTCGACGGCCGTGCCGACCGGGTCGTGCAGCACCTCGTCGAGGTCAGGCCGACCTTCCTCGGATCCGTTCCGCATGTACTGGGCAAGATCCGCGGCGGCGTCGAGTCCGGCGCCGCGGATCTTGGTCGACTGCGGTTCGTGCTGTCCGGGTCGGCCCGGCTCGCCCGGCCATTGGCCGAGTGGTTCGAAGGGGTCGGTGTGCCGGCCCTCGAGGGCTACGGCATCACCGAGACGGCGGGGCCGTCCTGCGTCAACCGGCCGGACAGCCGGCGTCTCGGCTCCGTGGGCCGGCCCCTGCCCGGCACGCAGGTGCGTATCGCCCCCGACGGGGAACTGCTCGTGCGCAGCCCCGCGGTGATGGCCGGGTACCACGACGATGTCGAACGCACCGCGGCCGCCGTCGACCGCAACGGCTGGTTCCATACCGGCGATCGCGGCGCCGTCGACGACGACGGATTCGTCACACTGCGGGGCCGCAAGAAAGAGGTGTTCAAGACCTCGACCGGCAAGTACGTCGCGCCGGCTGCCCTCGCACGCCGGTTCCGGGCACTGCTCCCCGACGCGGACCTGGTCGTGGCAGGTGAACTCCGGCCCTACTGCGTAGGACTGGTCGTCCCCAAGTCGGACCGGCCGATCCCACCGGCGGAGGCCGCGGCAGCCGTCGACCGGCTCAACGCGGATCTCGGCCGCTGGGAACGCATTCGCCGGTTCATCGTGCTGCCCACACCGCTGCCATCGACGGACGTCGACGCGCACGGGCACCCGCTGCCGGAGCGAGTGCTCGCGCGCTGCGCCGACGTCGTGCAGCGTCTGTACGAGGATTGATCAGGGACGGTAGCCCGGCTCGGTGCTTCCGGCATCCCAGGTGCGATCGGCATCCCAGGTGCGATCGGCATCCCAGGTGGACACTGCCCAGATCACCACCACGTCGATCGCGATGATCGCGAGCGACCAGCCCGGGTAGTACGGCAACCACAGGAAGTTCACGATGATCGACAGCGCCGCGATGACGATCGCAGCGACGCGCGCCCACGTCGCGCCCGTGACGAGCGCGAGACCGATCACGGCCACCAGGATGCCCAGGATCAGATGCACCCAGCCCCATGCCGTGACGTCCCAGGAGAACGTGTACTCCTGTCCCACGACGATGATGTCGTCCTTGGCGATCGCGGCGATGCCCTGCAGGAACTGCAGAACACCGACCGTGGCGAGCAGGATGCCGGCCGCGATCGACGTGCCGGCGGCGAAGCCCTGCTTCAGGCCGGAGCCGGTCGCCGGCCCCGAGCCGTGGCGGACAGCGGCGGTGGGACCGCCACCCTCGTGGGCACCACCGGCATGGCGTGCGGACGCACCCGCTGCCGCGGTGGAACCCGAACCGGCAGCCGCACCTGAACCGGCAGTGGCACCTGAACCAGCAGTGGCACCTGAACCAGCAGTGGCACCCGCACCGGGCGCGGCACCGGCAGAAGAACCCGGGGTAATGTTCGAACCTTCGGACACGACAGCTCACCTCTCCCGTTTTCGAAGCGATCCATCACAGTGTGCGCCGCTACGAGAGAGCATGAAGCAGGTTCCGAGGGGAAAATGTCGGCATTGCCCGGGATATCGGCCCGATCGCAGAATGATCAGGGCGTCCCGGAGAGAGTGGAGCTAAGGGGACTCGAACCCCTGACCCCCACACTGCCAGTGTGGTGCGCTACCAGCTGCGCCATAGCCCCTGAACAAAACCGCACCACCCGAGGTGGGCCTCTCACGACAAGAGGCGAGAGCATTCACTCTCGCCTCTTGTCGTGATGGTGGAGCTAAGGGGACTCGAACCCCTGACCCCCACACTGCCAGTGTGGTGCGCTACCAGCTGCGCCATAGCCCCGTACCGTCACCTGGGATCAACTCCCCGGTGCGAAGAGAAAATTACACCATCGCCGTCGACGACAACAAATCGCCTGGTCAGTACGGACCGAGGAGGCGACCGGCGAGGCGACGGTGGTCGGTCGTCCGACCACCGTCGCCGCCGCCTCAGCCGAGCTCGGCCACCCAGTTGTCGTTACCGAGGGCGTCGATCACCGTGCCGTCGTGCACCACCGCGGGGGTGCCGGACGCGCCCGTCGCCGCGAGCGCCTGCCGCCCCGCCTCCGCGTCGGCGGCCGCCTGCTCGACACGTGCACCGTCGGCGATGCACTGCGCCGCGTCGTCGGACGCCCCGGCGTCCCGCGCCATCTGTGCCAGCTCGGCATTGGTGAGGTCGCTCTCGCCCCGCTCGGCGGGCTGGTTCTCCGGCGAGAGCAGCGCCGCATGGAACGCGGAGAACGCCGTCGCGTCCCCGCTCTGCGCAACGCACTGACCGGCCGCGACCGCGCGGGTCGAGTAGTCGCCGCTCGCGGAGAGCTGATCGAGGAACGCGAGCATGTGGTACCGCACAGCGAGGTCGCCGGCGTCGATCGCCTGCGCCAGTTCCTGACCGTGCTTGTGCTCGAGCTCGGCGCAGTACGGGCACAGCGGGTCCTCGAACAGGTCGATCGTGGTCGCGGCGTCGGGGAGACCGAGGAGGACGACCCCGTCGTCCTGCAGCTCCACCTGCACCGCGGCGTTCTGCACCGCCCCGTAGCCCTCGTTGCGCGCCTTACTTCGGTTCGCCTGCCACAGCACGCCCCCGATGACCAGCACCGCGATCACCACGACCGCGATCCCGCCGAGGATGAAGGTGGACTTGCTCGACGTCGGCTCCGGCGTGTACTTGACCGGTTTGACCTTCTTGGCGCTCACGAAATCTGCCCTTCGCTGTCCGGGAATCGATGCGGGATCACTCTGCCATCGCGGGCTGAGTGCGTGCTGAGAGCCTCGCCCGGGAGCCGGGACCGAGCGCGAGCGGACTGCGGGGGAACACCGTCAGCCAGGCGGCCAGGGCAAGGAAGCCGAGGTCTCGTGCGATTTCTCCGGCGTAGTCCCAGCCGTCCACGTCGGCGGCCCCACCGCCCCCGAAGCACCCGCAGTCGATCGACAGCCCGCGCGCCCATACCGACGCGATCACGACGATCAACGTCAGCAGCGCGGCCGCACCCACGACTGCTGCCGCGCGCACCGCGAGCCCGATCAGCAGCAGCAGACCGAGCACGAGCTCGAAGATCGGCAGCCCGGCCGCGACGGGCCGCACGAGGACCTCGGGCAGCAACTGGTACGCGCGGACGGCCACGACGGTCTGAGAGGGATCGACGAACTTGATCCAGCCGGAGATCAGCCACACGGCGGCGAGACCGAGCCGGGCGATCAGGCTGAGCAGGGGTATCCACACCTCATCGACAGTACCGAGGTCGGCGCTCAGCGCTCCGTGGCTTCGGTCACCGCGGGTTCCCGGACGGGCCTCGGCGCCAGTACCCAGGGCACGGCAACCAGCAGCATGACGGCACCGGTCACGGCGAACGCGGCCCCGTACGAAAGTTGCTGCGCCAGGACTCCGGCAGCGACCGGTCCGATCACCGCGCCCACGTCGGCGGTCATCTGGAAAGTCGCCAGCACCGGACCGCCGCGCGCCTTGCTGCCGACCACGTCGGCGACGGACGCCTGCTGGGCCGGGTTCATCAGGCCCGACCCGACGCCGGCCAGCAACGAGGTCGCGAAGAACAGCGCGAGGTTCGTGGTCAGGCCCATCGCGATGGTGCTGGTCCCGCACACCACGAGCCCCAGCAGCACGAACGGGCGGCGGCCGAACCGGTCGGACAACCGCCCGGAGACCATCAGGACCAGGGCGTTGCCCACGGCGAACACCGTCAGCGCCACTCCGGCCAGGCCGGCATCGCGTCCGAGCACCTCCACCACGAACAGCGGCACCATTGCCACCCGCACGCCGAAGACGACCCAGCCGTTGGCGAAGTTCGATCCGAGCGCGGCCCGGTACACCGGCGACCGCAGAGCCTCCCGCAACCGCATCGCCGGCATGCTGCCGCCCGAGTCCGGTGCGGCGAGTGCGGAGTGCCGCAGGCTCACGAACACGACGGCCGCGGCGACGAGGAGGGCCACCGCGTAGATCAGGAACGGTGCCCGCAACCCCAGACCTACCAGGGCGCCACCGACGAGCGGGCCGCCGATGTTGCCGAGCAGGAAGCTCGTCGCGTAGAGCCCCGACACCCGGCCCCGCGCGTTCGGCGGGGAGATGCGGATCAGCAATCCGAGCGCCGAGACGGTGAACATGGTGGAGCCGATCCCGCCGAGCGCCCGGAACAGCAGCAGCTGCCAGTAGTCCGTCGCGAAGGCGCAGGCGCCGGTCGACAGCGCCACGATGAGCACACCGGCGGTGTACACCGGCCGCTCTCCCAGCCGCTGCACGAGATTCCCGCTGGCGGGGGCGAACAACAGCCGCATGGCCGCGAACGCGGAGATCACGACGGATGCCGCGGTGACCCCCACCCCGAAACTGCGTGCGAACTGCGGCAGTGCGGGCGCGACGAGACCGAAGCCGAGGGCGATGACGAAGGCCGCGCTGACCAGGACCCAGATCTCCCGCGGCAAGGCGGCGTCGCGTGTTCGCATGATGGGCCCGATGTTAGCGACGCGCACGATCGGTCCGGCAGGCGCGTCCCGCCGGTGCGGACTCAGCCGAGAACGTGGGACACCAGGTCGCGCGCCGCGTCCTGGACCTGCGCGAGATGGTCTGGACCGAGGAACGATTCGGCGTAGATCTTGTACACGTCCTCGGTGCCCGACGGCCGGGCCGCGAACCACGCGTTCTCCGTGGTGACCTTCAGTCCGCCGATCGCGGCGCCGTTGCCCGGTGCGGCGGTGAGGGTCGCGGTGATGGGCTCGCCGGCCAGTTCGGTGGCGTCGACCTGTTCGGGTGCGAGCTTCGCCAGCACGGCCTTCTGCTCACGCGTGGCGGGCGCGTCGACCCGGGCGTACGACGGGTCGCCGTAGCGTTCGGCGAGTTCGGCGTAGCGCCGGGAGGGGGTCGTGCCGGTCACGGCAGTGATCTCGGACGCGAGCAGGGCCAGCAGGATGCCGTCCTTGTCGGTCGTCCACACGGAGCCGTCGCGCCGCAGGAACGATGCGCCGGCGCTCTCCTCCCCGCCGAATCCGAGGGTGCCGTCGAGCAGACCGGGAACGAACCACTTGAAGCCCACCGGAACTTCGAGCAGGCCCCGGCCCAGGCCCGCGGCCACCCGGTCGATCATCGACGAGCTCACGAGGGTCTTGCCGACCTTCGCCTCGGCGGACCATCCGGACCTGTGCCGGTACAGGTAGTCGATGGCGACGGCGAGGTAGTGGTTCGGGTTCATCAGCCCCCCGTCGGGGGTGACGATGCCGTGCCGGTCGGCGTCGGCGTCGTTGCCGGTGGCCAGGTCGTAGCGGTCGCAGGTGCCGATCAGCGACGCCATCGCGTTGGGCGACGAGCAGTCCATCCGGATCTTGCCGTCGGTGTCGAGGGTCATGAACCGCCACGTGGCGTCGACGAGCGGATTGACGACGGTCAGGTCGAGCCGGTGCCGCTCGGCGATCTCGCCCCAGTAGTCGACGCTCGCGCCGCCGAGGGGATCGGCACCGATGCGCAACCCCGCCTCGCGGACGGCGTCGAGGTCCAGGACGTTCGGCAGGTCGTCGATGTAGGCGGCGAGGAAGTCGTGCCGGCCGGCGTCGGCGAGCGCCCGGACGACGGGAACCCGGCGCACCCCGTCCAGTCCCGCGGCGAGCAGTTCGTTGGCGCGCGCCGCGACCACCGACGTCGCGTCCGTGTCGGCCGGCCCACCGTGCGGCGGGTTGTACTTGAATCCGCCGTCGCGAGGCGGGTTGTGCGACGGGGTGACGACGATCCCGTCGGCGCGGGCCCCGGATCCGGCGGCGTTGTGCCGCAGGATCGCGTGACTCACGGCCGGGGTGGGTGTGTAGCGGTCGCGGGCGTCGACGACCACAGCGACGCCGTTGGCGGCGAGCACCTCGAGTGCGCTCGTCCATGCCGGTTCCGACAGCGCGTGGGTGTCGCGGCCGAGGAACAGCGGCCCGGTGATCTGCTGCGCCGCGCGGTATTCGACGATCGCCTGGGTGGTGGCGAGGATGTGCTGCTCGTTGAAGGCGCCGTCGAGGCTCGATCCGCGGTGACCCGAGGTGCCGAAGGCAACCTGCTGCAGCGGATCCTGCGGGTCCGGCGTCACCGTGTAGTACGCGGTGACCAGGTGCGCGAGATCCTCCAGATCCGCAGCTGCCGCCGGTTGTCCCGCTCGTTCGTGCGCCATGTGACCTCCTCGTCCACCCGACCTTGCCCTGCTCATCTTGCCCGGCCGGCGTGCACCGCGCGCGCCGATCGTCGGCGGTCAGGACGTGAGGGCGAACCCGGCCCAGGCCGCGGCCGTACCGGCCAGCACGCTCACCACCGCATATGCCGTCGCCGTGACCGGGCGGCGCACGCGTACGAGACCGACCGATTCGACGGCGAACGTCGAATAGGTGGTCAGGCCTCCGCAGAATCCGGTGCCGAGCAGCGCGAACGTCGCCGGTGCCAGCGCGGCGCCGGACAGCAGGCCCAGCAGCAGGCAGCCGAGGACGTTGACCGTCAAGGTCGCCACCGGGACGCTGCGATAGGAGCGGACGTGCCGGCCCGCGAGGTAGCGCAGGACCGCGCCGGCACCGCCGCCGACGGCGACGAGCAGGACGGTCATCGGGTCGCCGACCGGTGCCGCCACGCCTCACCGGCGGCCATACC
This sequence comes from Rhodococcus sp. NS-SX18, assembly GCF_057367935.1. NCBI lineage: Bacteria > Bacillati > Actinomycetota > Actinomycetes > Mycobacteriales > Nocardiaceae > Rhodococcus > Rhodococcus sp. NS-SX18. The sequence goes on from NZ_CM170633.1 coordinate 3,392,864, forward strand.
GAGGCGTGCCGCCGTGAGTGCCCCGGCGAGGGTCACGGTCACGTAGACGGCGGCGGTCGCGGGGTGGTGGACGGCGTCGACGGCGAACGTGGAGAAGGTGGTGTAGCCGCCGAGTACCCCGACACCGAGGAACAGGCGCCACAGCCGATCGGGACCGAGCAGCGCGGCGACGAGACCGAGCAGCAGCGAACCGGCGACGTTGACCGCCGCGATCGTCCAGATGCCGGGGAACTGCACGGCCAGTGCGTACCGGGCCACGGCGCCCATCGCTCCCCCAGCGGCGACCACAGCCGTCGGCTTGTACTCCATGCCGGTAACCGTAGAGGTCCGGCAAATGCGAAGGACCCCGGCCGGGTGGCCGGGGTCCTTCGCGTTCCGGTGGAGCTGCCGGGAATCGAACCCGGGTCCTCCGCCGCCTCGCCAGGGCTTCTCCGTGTGCAGTTCGCTATGTCTCTACTTGGATCTCCCGGTCCCGCGAACAAGCCGAGATGACGATCCCAGTCGCTGTTTGCTGTCCCGTCCGGCTCCGCGACCGAGCCGTACGGTGGAGCTCCCTAGTCGATGCCAGGATCCGGGGCGGGAGCACACCCGGTCTGACAGAGACGCGCTCGCTTAGGCAGCGAGGGCGTACTCGCGCTGAGTAGACTCGGCGCTTATTGGTTTGCAGCGACGCTTACGGTGGTCTCTTGCCTGCACCGACACGCTTCCCCTAGCTCAACGTACGCAGTCGAAACCGTTCAGCCCCGTACGTACCTGCGACCTTCGCAGGACTACCCACTCTAACGCGCGGACCCCCCTCCGTCATTCCCATTTCGTCCGAGCCGTGAATGACGTGGATCACAGCCGTCAGGCGGCCGCGGTGATCATGCCGACGGCAGTGAGGGCGAGCACCATGCCGGCCATCTGGCCACGCCCGATACGCTCGCCCAGCACGATCATCGCCAGCAGTACGGTCGCCGCCGGGTACAGCGCGCCGATCACGCTGACCAGCGACAGCATCCCGCCCTGGAAGGCGAACATCAGCGCACCGTTGGCGATCACGTCCAGGACCGCGACCGCGACGATGTGCGGATACACCCGCCCCGGCGGCCGGATCAGCTGCCGCGTCCCCATGGCCACGGCCCACACCACGAGCGTCGCGGTGAGCCGCGACATGCCGAGGGGCCACAGGCCGGTGCCTTCGGGGACGCGGTGCAGCGCGACGAACATCAGGGCGAACGCGACTCCGGAGCCGACGGTCAGCCACGCCACGTTCGCGGTGAAACGTGGTTGCGCGTCCCCGGCGACACTCTCCTTCGATTCCCTGCTGACCAGCACCACGGCGACGAGGGCGATCGCGATGCCGGCGTAGGCGACCGCCCCGGGCCGCTCCCCCGTCGCGATGCCGACGAGCACCGGGATCCCGGCCACGAGCACGGCGGTGAGCGGGGACACCACAGACATCGGACCTGCGGCGAGCGCGAGATAGAACCACCAGATCGCGACGCCGCCGGCCACACCGGCCGCCGCGCCCCAGCCGAGCGACCCGGCCGTGACGCCACCGCCGACGAGCGGCGCGACGGCGAGCACCAGTAGCAGCGACAGCGGGTACGACACGAGCACGAACCGCAGCGCGGCCACCTGCCGGGACGCGACTCCGCCGAGGAAGTCGCTCACCCCGTAGCCGACCGCGGCCACCAGGGCGAGCACGATCGCCGTCAGCGCATGCCCTTCACCCGCCGGCCGAGCTCGCGGGTCACCTCGCGCTCGGCGGTGCGACGGGCCAGATCCTGGCGCTTGTCGTAGTCCTGCTTGCCCCGGGCCAGCGCCAACTCGACCTTCACCTTGCCGTCGGAGAAGTACATCGACAGCGGCACCAGGGTCTGGTTGCCCTCGCGGGTCTTGCCTACGAGGTTGTCGATCTCCCGGCGGTGCAGCAGCAGCTTGCGAGTGCGCCGCGGCGCGTGGTTGGTCCACGTCCCGTGCCCGTACTCGGGGATGTGCAACCCGCGCAGCCACACCTCGCCGTCGTCGACGGTGGCGAACGCGTCGACGAGCGAGGCCTTGCCCTCACGCAGGCTCTTGACCTCGGTGCCCAGGAGTGCGACTCCGGCCTCGTACGTGTCCAGAATGGTGTAGTTGTGCCGCGCCTTGCGGTTGGTCGCAATGACCTTGCGGCCCTTTTCCTTCACTTTCGGGCCCCTCCGGTCCTCGATGCGTCCGACAGATCTGTGTACAGCATAGGTAGCGGAGACAACCGGATATTCCCGGCGCACCGGCGGGGAGCTATTCGCGCACGTACAGGCGCAGGGTGACGTAGGCGGTCAACGCCGCCATGCCGACGCCCACCAGCACCAGGATCGGGGAGACCAGCAGGACGTCGCTGTTGGAGATGCGGGCGACGATGTTGGCCTCGTAGACCTCCGAGAGCACCTCGTCGACGAAGGCGCCCTTCGCGGCGAACAACCCGGCGATGGCCAGCGCCGCACCGATCACGGCCGCCACGACGGCCTCGAGCAGGAACGGCAGCTGGGTGTACCAGCGGGTCGCGCCCACCAGCCGCATGATGCCCACCTCGGTGCGGCGGGTGAACGCGGCGATCTGCACCATGTTCGCGATGAGCAGGATCGCAGCGACCGCCTGGACCGTGGCGATCGCGAACGCGGCGTTGCGCACGCCGCCCAGCACGCTGAACAGCCGCTCGACGAGGTCCTTCTGGTTGAGGACACTGTCGACCCCGGGTCGGACGGCGAACTGGTCCTCGATCACCCCGAACCGCTCGGGGTCGGAGAGCTTGATCTTGAACGAGGCCGGGAAGCTCTCGGGGCTGACGAGTTCGGCGAGTTCCGGCTGATCCTTGAAGACCCGTTCGGTCGCGTCGGCGACGGCGTCCTCGCGGTTGAGGTACTGCACCGACACCACTGCCGGGGTGTTCTCCAGATCCGAGCGCAGGGTTCGGCAGATGTCCTGCTCGCAGTCCGGGTCCAGGGTCGAGATGTCCTCCGTGAGGAACACCTGCACCTCGACCCGGTCGAGGAAGATCTGCTGGGTCTTGTCCGCCATCTGCACGACGAGCAGACCCGCGCCGAACAAGCCGAGGGAGATCGCGGTGGTCAGGATCATCGCGACGGTCATGGTCAGGTTGCGGCGCAGGCCGGTGACGACCTCGCTCAGGATGAAGCTGGCACGCATGGAGTGTCGAAGTCCTTCGGTTGCCGGAGGGGCGAGTGCGATGGAGCGGGAGCAGTCAGCGGCCGACGCCGTAGACGCCGCGCGCCTCGTCGCGCACGACCCGTCCGAGGTCGAGCTCGACCACCCGGCGCCGCATCGAGTCGACGATGTGATGGTCGTGAGTGGCCATCAGCACGGTGGTTCCCGTGCGGTTGATGCGTTCGAGCAGCATCATGATGTCCTGGCTGGTGTCCGGGTCGAGGTTGCCGGTCGGTTCGTCGGCCATGAGCACGAGGGGCCGGTTCACGAACGCCCGCGCGATCGCGACGCGCTGCTGTTCACCGCCGGACAGCTCGGTGGGCAGGCGGTCCGCCTTACCGGACAGGCCGACGAGGTCGAGCACGTCGGGCACAGTGCGGGCGATGACCGAGCGCGGCTTGCCGATCACCTCGAGCGCGAACGCGACGTTCTCGGCCACCGTCTTGCGCTGCAGCAGCCGGAAGTCCTGGAACACGCAGCCGAGGTTCTGCCGCAGCCGTGGCACCCGCCGGGCCGAGAGCCGGTTGACGTGGAAGTCCGCCACGTGGATGTCACCCGACGTGGGGGTGTCCTCGCGGAGAAGCAGCCGCAGGAAGGTCGACTTCCCGGAACCGGACGGGCCGATGAGGAAGACGAACTCGCCCTTGTCGATCTCGACGCTCACCTTGTCGAGAGCCGGCCGGGTCGACGTCTTGTACGACTTGGACACATTCTCCAGGCGGATCACGCCGCCATGCTAGCCGTTATCGGACGGTGACCTAAGGAACCGACTCGCCGGTAGGTTCGGTGGGGGACGAATCGCCGAGACCGGGAATCGGGATCTCGGGCAACCGCAGGCCGGGCTGGGTCGTCGTGGTCGTCGGGGCCGGGGCACCGGGCACCGCCTCCGAGCCGCGTCCGCCCGGCGTCGATCCCGGGCCCGTCGGTGTCGGGCCGGTCGTCGTCGGAGTCGGTTCGGTGGTAGTGGGGGCGGTGGTGGTCGGCACGGGCTCGACCGTCGTGGGCTCCGGCACGTACGGCACGTACGGCACGTCGCTGACGACGACCGCTCCCGGCGGCGCCGCCGCGCTCTGCTCGTCCTCCGGATTCAAGTACACGTACAGCAACCACAGGCCGACCCAGAGCAGGCACAGGGACAACGTGGTGGTGCGCACCCGGCCGCCGAGAACGTGGTCCGGGATGTGGAATCGGCGTCGCTCGCTCACTGCACCGCCTCGATGCCGTGGATGGGAGTGGAGGTGTCCAGCTGGGGGTTGACGGTCATCCCCCGGCGGCGCAGCGCCAGCGCGACCCGCACCCGGAGTTCGCGGCCCACCTGGAACTGCTTGCCGGGCAGGGTCCGGGCCACCATGCGGACGCTGACCTGGTCGACCTCGAGGCTCTCGACACCCATCACGGTCGGCTCGTCGAGCAGCAGTTCGTTGAGCTTCTCGTCCTCGAACGCCGCGACGCCGACCTCGTGCAGGATATCGTTGACCTCGGCGATGTCCGCGGTGACCGGGATCGGCACGTCGACGACGGCACGGGCCCAGTCCTTGGACAGGTTGACGGCCTTGTTGATCTGCCCGTTGGGCACGGTGATGACCTCGCCGGCGGCGTTGCGCAGTTTCGTCACTCGCAGGGTGACGTCCTCGACCGTGCCGACCGCGTCGGCGGAGGCACCGGTGACCGAGATCTGGACGGTGTCACCGAATCCGTACTGCCGCTCGGTGATGATGAAGAATCCGGCGAGGATGTCCTGGACGATGCGCTGGGCGCCGAAGCCGAGCGCGGCACCGAGCACCGTGGCCGGCGCCACGAGGCTGCCGATGGGTAGCGCCAGGTAGTCGAAGACCTTCAGGGTTGCGATGATGTAGACGAAAGTGATCACCACCCAGGTGATCACTTGCGCCACCGAGTGGCGGTGCTTGGTGACTTCCGAACGCACCAGAGCGTCGGACTGCTGATAGGTCTCGTCGATCCGCCGCGTGATCCGGCCACCGACCCAGCTCACGAATCGCGCGACGAGCGCGGCACCGAGCACGGTGAGCGCGATCTGCAGACCGCTGCTCGACAGCCAGTCGAGAATCCTGCTACCGGGAAACAGGGTTCGATCCTCCGTGTCGCTGGTTCTGGCCTACTGGTTCTGCTTCTGGTTCTCGCGCATGCGCCACCGGATGCCCTCTTCGAGGAACCCGTCGATGTCGCCGTCGAGGACGGCCGCCGGGTTGTTCACCTCGTGCTCGGTGCGCAGGTCCTTGACCATCTGATAGGGGTGCAGGACGTAGGAGCGCATCTGGTTGCCCCAGGAGCTCCCGCCGTCGCCCTTGAGGGCGTCCATCTCCGCACGCTCCTCCTGCCGCTTGCGTTCGAGCAGCTTGGCCTGCAGCACGCGCATCGCCGAGACTTTGTTCTGCAGCTGCGACTTCTCGTTCTGGCAGGTGACGACGATTCCCGTGGGGATGTGGGTCAGGCGCACCGCGGAGTCGGTGGTGTTGACGGACTGCCCGCCCGGGCCGGACGAGCGGTACACGTCGACGCGGATGTCGTTCTCGTCGACGTCGATGTGGTCGGTCGTCTCGACGACCGGCAGCACCTCGACCTCGGCGAACGACGTCTGGCGCCGGCCCTGGTTGTCGAACGGGCTGATGCGCACGAGTCGGTGGGTGCCCATCTCGACCGAGAGGGTGCCGTACGTGTAGGGCGCCTTGATCGCGAAGGTCGCGGACTTGATGCCCGCCTCCTCCGCATAGGAGGTGTCGTAGACCTCCACCGGGTAGCCGTGCTTGTCGGCCCATCGGATGTACATGCGCATGAGCATCTCGGCCCAGTCGGCAGCGTCGACGCCGCCGGCGCCGGCGCGGATGTTGACCAGTGCGTCGCGCTGGTCGTACTCGCCGGAGAGCAGGGTGCGCACTTCCATCGCCTCGATGTCGGTGCGCAGGGCGGCGCGCTCGGTGTCGGCGTCGGCCAGCGCGGTGGTGCGGTCCTCCCCCTCCTCGCCCTCGGCGAGTTCGTAGAGGACCGGCAGGTCGTCGAGTCGCGAGCGCAGCTCCTCGACGCGCCGCAGTTCGCCCTGGGCGTGCGAGAGCTGGCTGGTGACCTGTTGCGCGTGCTCCTGGTCGTTCCACAACTCCGGGTCGGCGGCCTGGTGCTCGAGCTCGTCGATGCGCCGGCGCAGCTCGTCCACGTCGAGGACCGCCTCGACGGTCTCGAGGGTGGTCGCCAGTTCGGCCAGGTCTGCGGAAACATCGGGATGCACGATTCTCAAGGCTACCGGGTGTGCGGCGTGACCTCGCCACCGCTCGGGGCCGGGTGGGCTCTGGACTAGCGTCTGGGGCATGAGCACCGACTTCTCGGCCGATCTGGATCTCGCCCTGCGCCTCGCCGACGAGGCGGACGCCATCACCCGCACCCGGTTCGGCGCCCTCGATCTGACCGTCACCGACAAGCCGGACCTGACCCCGGTATCGGATGCGGATCTCGGCGTCGAACGCGCCGTGCGCGGCACCCTCGGCGCCGAGCGCCCGGGGGACGCGATCCTCGGCGAGGAGTTCGGCGGCGACGCCGTGTTCACCGGCCGCCAGTGGGTGGTCGATCCCATCGACGGGACCAAGAACTTCGTGCGCGGTGTGCCGGTGTGGGCCAGCCTGATCGCCCTGCTCGACGACGGTGTGCCGGTGGTGGGCGTGGTGAGCGCCCCGGCTCTGAACCGCCGCTGGTGGGCCGCGGCCGGCGCGGGGGCGTGGCTGGCTTACGACGGCGCGCAGCCTCGTCGGCTCACGGTCTCGCAGGTCGCCGAGCTGTCCGCCGCGTCGCTGAGTTTCTCGAGCCTGTCGGGCTGGCGCGACCGCGGCCGGCGCGACGAATTCGTCGCGCTCACCGACGAGGTGTGGCGGGTACGGGCCTACGGCGACTTCTACTCGTACTGCCTGCTGGCCGAGGGTGCGGTGGACATCGCCTTGGAGCCCGAGGTGTCCCTGTGGGACCTGGCTGCGCTGGACGTGCTGGTCCGGGAGGCGGGGGGCCGGTTCACGAATCTCGACGGCGCGACGGGCCCGCACGGTGGCAGCGCGGTCGCCACCAACGGAGCACTGCACGACGGTGTGCTCACCCGTCTGCGGCAAGCCCGGTAGAGCACTCACCACCAACTTACTCGATAGTAGACAGCAATCTTACTCCGCAGTAAGATTGGGACTGTCCGTCCCCACATCGAGAAACGTCTGGTGATCATGAGCAAGCAAGACAGTGTGGCCCGGAACACCCCCCGCGACACGTCCGCCGTGGGCCTGAACCCCCTCCGGCGGGACGCCATGGGCGCGGCGATGCGGGTGCTCACCCGGATCACCGGTTCGGAACTCGCGGACCGGTACAACCTCCGGCAGGCCATCGACCGGGTGACCTACCAGTCCACCAAGACCGGCTTCAAGACGCTCGGCGCCGCCACCCGCACCTTCAAGAAGGTCACCGGCGGATCCGGCGCACCGCAGCGCCTCGACACCGCCGTCCGCACCGACCTGTTCGACCTGACCCCCACCGACGATCAGCAGATGATCGTCGAGACCGTCCGCGAGTTCGCCGCCGAGATCCTGCGGCCCGCCGCGCACGACGCGGACGAGGCAGCCGCCGCCCCCGCCGACCTTCTCGCCCGGGCCGCCGAACTCGGCATCACCCTCGTCAACGTGCCCGAGGCGTTCGAGGGAGTCGCCACCGAGCGCGGCGCCGTCACCAACACGCTCGTCGCCGAGGCACTCGCTCACGGCGACATGGGGCTGGCCCTGCCGATCCTCGCGCCGAGCGGCGTCGCGGTCGCCCTCGCCCAGTGGGGCACCGAGGAGCAGCAACGGACGTACCTGCCCGCGTTCGCCGGTGACGACGTCCCGCAGGCCTGCGTCGTGATCACCGAGCCGCGGGCGCTGTTCGACCCGTTCGCGCTGCAGACCAAGGCGGTGCGCTCCCCCAGCGGCTACCGGCTGAACGGTGTCAAGTGCCTGGTGCCGGCCGCGGGCAGCGCCGAGCTGTTCGTCGTCGCCGCCGAACTCGACGGAAAGCCGTCGCTGTTCCTGGTCGAGTCCGACAGCAAGGGCGTCGTGATCGAGGCCGACCCGTCGATGGGGCTGCGCGCCGCCGGGCTCGGCCGGCTACACCTGACCGACGTCGCCGTCCCGCAGAGCGCCCTCCTCGGCGACGCCGACGCCGATGTGCGCGCCGAGCAGTACGCGGACGCCGTCCGCCTCGCCCGGCTCGGCTGGTCCGCCCTCGCCGCGGGCACCGGGCAGGCCGTGCTCGACTACGTCGTCCCCTACGTCAACGAACGGCAGGCGTTCGGCGAACCGGTCAGCCATCGGCAGGCCGTCGCCTTCATGGTCGCGAACATCAAGATCGAGCTCGACGGGATCAGGCTGGTCACGCTGCGCGGCGCGGCCCGGGCCGAGCAGGGCCTGTCCTTCGCCCGCGAGGCAGCGCTGGCCCGCAAGCTCGCCACCGACAAGGGCATGCAGATCGGCCTCGACGGCGTCCAGTTGCTCGGCGGCCACGGCTTCACCAAGGAACACCCCGTCGAACGCTGGTACCGCGACCTGCGCGCCGTGGGCGTCGCCGAGGGCGTCGTCCTCGTCTGAACCGCCCGACCCGGCAGCGTCCCCTCACATTTAGGAACCCGCGATGATCAATCTCGAACTTCCCAAGAGGCTCAAGGCGTCGGCGAACCAGGCCCACCAGGTCGCCGCGCAGATCTTCCGTCCCGTCTCCCGCAAGTACGACCTCGCCGAGCACGTCTACCCGGTCGAGCTGGACACGATGGCGGCAATGGTCGAGGGCCTGAACGACTCCGGTCAGGGCGCCTCGGGCGCGGCGCTCGGCCGCGGCGACGAGCCGAAGAAGCAGACCGGCAACGTCAACGGCGGCAACATGGCGTCGCTGCTCAACGTGATCGAAACCTGTTGGGGCGACGTGGGTCTGACTCTCTCGATCCCCTACCAGGGCCTCGGCAACTCGGCGATCGCCGCCGTCGCCACCGACGAGCAGCTCGAGCGCTTCGGCAAGGTGTGGGCGTCGATGGCCATCACCGAGCCGAGCTTCGGCTCCGACTCCGCCGCCGTGACCACCACCGCCGTCCTCGACGGCGACGAGTGGGTCCTCAACGGTGAGAAGATCTTCGTCACCGCCGGCGAGCGCTCGACCCACGTGGTCGTGTGGGCGAGCGTCGACAGGTCGAAGGGACGCGCGGCGATCAAGTCGTTCGTCGTCCCACGGGACGCCCCCGGCCTGAGCGTGGCCCGCCTCGAACATAAGCTCGGCATCAAGGCCTCCGACACGGCCGTGCTGGTGCTCGACAACTGCCGGATTCCGAGGGACAACCTGCTCGGCAGCCCCGAGGTGAACGTCGAGAAGGGGTTCGCGGGGGTCATGCAGACCTTCGACAACACCCGTCCGATCGTCGCCGGTATGGCCGTCGGCGTCGCCCGCGCGGCGCTCGAGGAACTGCGCGGCATCCTCGCCGAGGCCGGCGTCGAAGTGTCCTACGACGTCCCGGCCTGCAACCAGCACGCAGCGGCCGCCGAGTTCCTCGCGCTCGAGGCCGACTGGGAGGCGGCCTACCTGCAGGCGCTGCGGGCCGCGTGGATGGCCGACAACAAGCAGCCGAACTCGCTCGAGGCGTCGATCTCCAAGGCCAAGGCCGGCCGCACCGGTACCGCGGTCACCCTCAAGGCCGTCGAACTGGCGGGTACCTACGGCTACTCCGAACGTCCGCTGCTCGAGAAGTGGGCGCGCGACTCGAAGATTCTCGACATCTTCGAGGGCACGCAGCAGATCCAGCAGCTCATCATTGCGCGACGGTTGCTGGGCCTGTCGAGCGCCGAGCTGAAGTAGCCGGTCACAGACCGCTTCTCCGAGGGGTCGGGCCCCCGCCGTACTCACCGACGGCGGGGGTTTTCTCACGCTTCGGGCCGCTTCCCGGAATTCGGACGAATGTCCATCTCTGTGAAGTCCATCACCACTAGGGTTGCGGTGACGAATCCGGCACGAGCTCGAAGGGGACAGCATGCCCGGGCAGGACATCAAGGACAAGATCACCGGCGCCGTCGGGGAGGTGACCGACACGCTGGGCGCCGTGCGGGTACTCGCCCGCTCCGGACTGCTGCACTTTCCCCGGGTCGACCACGGAATCGGCACCCTCGTCGCGGTGAGCCGCTACGGCCCGTTCGCCGGACCGGTACATGCCCACGCCGCGCGCGGCTACGACGCCGTCGCCCTCGTCGACGAGCGTGGCCGGCTGAGCTACCAGGAACTCGAGGGGCAGTCGAATGCGCTCGTACGGGCGCTGCAGGCCGACGGGGTCGCGGCAGGCGACGTAATGGGCCTGATGGCCCGCAACCACCGTGGACTCGTTCTCACCATGCTCGCGGCCGCCAAGCTCGGCGCGAAGCTGGTCATGATGAATACCGGGTTCGCTCCGCGCCAGCTCGCGGACGTCGCGGAACGTGAAGGGGTCGGCACGTTCGTCTACGACGCCGAGTTCGCGGCGGTGGCCGAAGCCCTGCCGCCGGATGTGCGCACGTACAGCTCGTGGCTCGAGGGCGAGGAGCCGGAACCACCCGGGATCGAGTCCGTGCTCGCACAGTTCGACCGGTCCACTGTTCCCGCACCGAGCACGCTCGGCGGTTTCGTGCTGCTCACCAGCGGCACGACCGGCACCCCGAAGGGTGCCCCGCGCGAGCGCACGTCGCCGCTCGCCTCGGCGCAGTTCCTGGACCGGGTACCGCTACGGCCGGGACAGACGATGCTGATGGCGGCGCCGGCGTTCCACGGGACCGGAATCTCGCAGTTCGGACTCGCCCTGGCGCTGGGTCAGACGGTGGTGTTGGAGCGGCGGTTCGATCCGCTCGAAACGGTTCGCCTGATCGAACGGCACCGGGCGAACGTGCTCGTCGTCGTGCCGACGATGCTGCAGCGGATCCTGGACCTGGGGGGCGAGGCGATCGGCCGGTTCGACACGTCGAGCCTGCAGATCATCTTTTCCGCCGGCTCGGCGCTGTCGCCGGACGTGTGCCGGCGCACCCGCGAGTACTTCGGCGATGTCCTGCACAACCTGTACGGATCGACCGAATGCGCGGTGGCCACCGTCGCCACACCCGAGGACATCCGCCGGGCGCCGGGTACGGCCGGACGGCCGCCTGTGACGTGCCGGGTGGAGTTGTACGACGAGGAAGGCAACCGCATCACGGCACCCGGCAAGGTGGGCCGGATCTTCGTCGCGAGCGGGCTGAGCTTCGACGGTTACACGGACGGCCGGGACAAGGAGCGGATCAACGGTCTGCTCTCGACAGGCGACGTCGGGCACTTCGACGAGGCGGGACTGCTGTTCGTCGACGGCCGGGACGACGACATGATCGTCTCCGGTGGCGAGAACGTGTACCCGCTGGAGGTGGAGAACCTTCTCGTCGAACGGGACGACGTGTTCGATGCCGCGGTGGTCGGGGTGGAGGATCCGGACTTCGGTCACCGGCTGCGCGCCTTCGTGGTGCCGGCCGAAGGCTCCGCGCGCGACGCCGAGGAGATCAAGGAGTACGTCAAGGCGAACCTGGCACGTTACAAGGTTCCGCGTGACGTCGTCTTCCTCGACGAACTGCCGCGCAATGCGACGGGGAAGCTGCTGCGACGCGTACTTGTCGACATGAAGCCCTGATCTCATACGGAAGGGCCCGGCACCGGATCATCCGGTGCCGGGCCCTTCGGCGTGGTAGCGGGGACAGGATTTGAACCTGCGACCTCTGGGTTATGAGCCCAGCGAGCTACCGAGCTGCTCCACCCCGCGTTGCAGAAACGAAGTTACACGGCGCGGTGAACGGAATGCAAATCGCCTGGGCGAAGGTCTTTTTCGCGCGTCATCGCGTGTCCTGGACCACACTCGTCGCATGATCCCCCTCACATAACGGAGGCATAACGATCGCGTGACGGGTCGGCCGACTTGCCGCGACGACCTGCGCAAACGCCGGTCGCTCGTCCCACCTGATGGACACCCGGGGCGTTGTTGCGGCCGGTGGCCCGCGTCGCCACGGCTCGGTACGGTCGGCCGCGGCTCGAAACCACCGAGCCGACGCCGTCCCGCCGCCGCCGAGCTGCCCCGCGGGAATCGGTACGACGGAACCTTCAGGGGGCAGCGACGCGACCCGGCCGACTGTCCGCACCGCCACGACCGAGCGGTGCCCCGGGTCCGGCGTCGGCGAGCGCGGAGAGGATTCATCCCGCATGACCACTTTCTTCAGCAAGCGCGGCCTCGGCACGGCCGTTGTCACCGGCGCCCTCGTGGCGGTGCCGTTCGGCCTCGCCACCGGTACCGCCTCCGCTGCCCCGCACAACTGGGACGCGGTGGCGGAGTGCGAGAGCGGCGGCAACTGGTCGATCGACACCGGCAACGGCTACTACGGCGGTCTGCAGTTCTCGCAGAGCACCTGGGCAGCCAACGGCGGCACCGGCAGCCCACACACCGCTTCGAAGGCCGAGCAGATCCGCGTCGCGGAGAACACGCTGCAGACCCAGGGCCCGGGCGCGTGGCCGGTCTGCGGTCAGTACCTGACCACCGAGAGCGAGGCCGCGCCCGCCCCCGCTCCCGAGGCACCCGCCGCCCCGGCACCCGCAACCCCGGCACCCGAGGCCGCGCCCGTCGAGCAGGCACTCGGTGTCGCCGGTGAGTTCGCCGCGCAGCACGGCTTCGCCGCGCAGTTCGACCAGGCAGTCGGCATCGCACTGACCGGCCGCTGATTCGTCCGCGAACGACGGGGCCCCGCGCACGATGTGCGCGGGGCCCCGTTCCGGTCACGGCAGGATCAGCCGCCGGTGGACTGGTACGCCTCCACGGCGGCCTGCACCCGTTCCAGCGCTCGGCCGTACGCCGCGAAATCGCCGGTGCTCTGCGCCGCGCTGAGTTCGGCGAGTGCCGCGTCGAGTTCGGCGACTGCCGCCGTCCGGTCCGCCGGCGCCGGCGCGGGCGCCGGGTTCGGTGCCGGAGCGGGAGCCGGTGCCGCAGCCTGACCGTCCTGCGGTGTCCCCTGTGCCCCCTCGGCCGGTGCCGGGGGCGTCGACTCGCCACCCGGTGCGGTGGCCGCACTACCGACGCCGCCACCGAAGACCTGGTCCAGCGCCGCGGCAAGGGTGGGGGCATAGCCGATCCGTACGCCACCGGCGGGCCCGGGCTCGCGATAGCTGACGATCACCCGGGACAGCTGCGGGAAGGTGGAGGTGTTTCCCGTCGCCGAGTTGCGTTCCGTGTACATCGGCTGCACGTACAGGATGCCGCCCTGGGCGATGGGCAGCGTCAGCAGATTGCCGTACTGGATCCGGTTGGACCGCTCGAGCAAGGTGCGTTCCGACGCGACGCGCGTGTCGGAGATCATCGCGTTCTGCGTCTGTGCGGGACCGAACGTCTGGGTGTCGGTCGGTAGTTGGAGGATCGTGAACTTGCCGTAGTTGTCCGGATCCGAGTTCACCGAGATGTACGCGGACAGGAACTGCCGGTTGAAGCCCACCATCGCGGAGGTGAGCCGGAACGACGGGCGGGCCGTCTCCTCGTCACCGATCAGCACGTAGTAGGGCGGCTGATTCGCCGTCGTCTCCACCGTCGGGTCACTCGGCACCGACCAGAACGCGTTGTTGGTGAAGAACTCGCGCGGATCGTCGACGTGGTACTTCGCGAGCATCTCGCGCTGCACCTTGAACAGATCCTCCGGGTACCGGAAATGCGAACGGAGCTCGTCGGAGATCTGATCCTGCGGGGTCACCGCATCGGGGAAGACACCCATCCACGCCTTCAGGACCGGGTCCTGGTCGTCGACCTGGTAGAGGGTCACGGTGCCGTCGTACGCATCGACTGTCGCCTTCACCGAGTTCCGGATGTAGGAGACCTCCTTGCGGGGCAGCAGCCGGCCGGTGTTCTGGTCGACGCTGTCCTCGACGAGACCTTCGAGGGAACTGCGCTGCGCGTACGGGTAGTTGTCGAGCGTGGTGTAGGCGTCGACGATCCACACGATGCGGCCGTCGACGGCCGCAGGATAGGCGTCGCCGTCGGCGGTGAGCCACGGTGCGACCTTCGTCACCCGGTCCCGCGGATCGCGGTTGAACAAGAGCTTCGACTCGCTGCCGATCGCGCTCGAGAAGAGGATGTTGCGTTCGGCGTACTTGGAAGCGAACGCGAGGCGGTTGAACCAGTTGCCGATCGACACGCCGCCCGAGCCGGTGTAGGTGTACTGCGCGGTGTCGGTGTCGTATTCGCGCGGGGCCTCGCCCTCGGCGGCACCGACGATCGCGTAGTCGGGCTCCTCCTGCGCGATGACCTCACCGAAGTAGATCCGCGGCTGTTCGACCGGGATCACCTGGTCTCCGGACTCGAGCGACGCGATGTCGCTGACCATGTACACCGGGTAGCCGCTGTTGCTGTTGGCGGCCTCCTCGGCGGACTCGCTGGCAGCGGCGTTCACCCGGTTGGCGGGGGCGGCGACCAGGCCGTTTCCGTGGGTGTACACCGTGTGCCTGTTGATCCAGTCGGTCTGGTTACCCGTCAGGCTCGACGGCGACAGTTCACGGGCGGCGACGATGTAGTCCTCGCGCTGCCCGTCGATCTCGTACCGGTCGATGTCCAGCGACGGCGGGAACCCGTAGAAGTTCTTCAGCTGCTGCTGCTGGGTGAAGGTGCGGGGCAGCACGTTGGGGTCGAGCAGACGGGTGTTGGCAATCGTGGTCACGTCCGCCGGTACATTGCGCGGTGACGTGCTCCCCACACCGGGATAGTCCTGGTACTCCACGGTCTCGTCCGTGATGCCGTAGGCCTGACGCGTCGCCGCGATGTTGCGCTCGATGTACTCGGCCTCCTTGACGGCGGCGTTCGGCCGGACGGAGAACTGCTCGACCACCAGCGGCCACACGGCTCCGACGAGGATCGACGAGAGCACCAGCAGCGCGGTCGCCATCGCCGGGATACGCAGGTCGCGCAGCACGATCGCTGCGAAGAACGCCGCCGCGCAGATGACGGCGATCGCCATCAGGATCAGCTTGGCGGGCAGCACGGCGTTGATGTCGGTGAATCCCGCACCGGTGAACGTGGGCTCCTTGCGCCCGCTCCACAGCAGTGCGTACCGGTCGAGCCAGTACGCGACCGCCTTGAGCGCGACGAAGATGCCGGCCAGCACGGCCAGCTGGATGCGGGCGGCGCGGGTGAGACTGCCGCCGCGGCCGGCAAGCCGGATACCGCCGAAGATGTAGTGGGTGACCAGAGCGGCGAAGAGCGCCAGGATGACGGCCACGAACATCCAGTTCAGCAGGAACCGGTAGAAGGGCAGGTCGAAGGCGTAGAAGCCGACGTCCAGTCCGAACTGCGGGTCCGTGGTGCCGAACGAGCCGCCGTTGAAGAACATCTGCACGGTCACCCAGCTCGCCTGCGCGATCAGGCCGGACAGCAGACCGAGCACGATCGGGATGCCGAGGCCGAACGTGCGCAGCCGGGACATCACCGTGGTGCGATACCGCGAGATGGGGTCGTTGGGCCCGGAGGCGGGCACGAACACGGGGCGCGATCGGTACGCCAGCAGCATGGCGAGCCATACCACGGCGCCCACGAACAGACCCACGACGACGAACAAGACGATCCGGGTCAGCAGCACCTTCACGTACACGTCACGGAAGTCGACCTCGCCGAACCACAGCCAGTTGGTGTAGGCGTCCACCAGTCGGGGACCGACCAGCAGCAGCACCGCGGCCACCACGGCCAGGCTCAGCAGAATCTTGCTGCGTTTCGACAGCGAAGGTACTCCGGTGGGGGGCCTCATGCCCACGTGCCACACTCCCAATTCTCCGGCGACGCGGACGCGCCGCAGCTGTTCACCTCGACTGTCACCCACGGCACTCGTGGTGACCGTTTCGCCCCACTCTACGGAATGAGGCCGCCACCACGCCGCGGCGGCGACGAGACCGGGCGACGGTGCAAGGATATGCCCGTGAGCGACAGTCATCCCGTCCCGTCCGAAGACGCCCTGCGCCGGTGCGTCGGTGAGATCGTCGACTTCGTCGACGCCGGTGGCTGGGGACAGCCACCACAGATGTTCGCGCTGGTGCCGACGGCCCTGCTGGCGGCGTCGGAACCGACGCTGCTCGACCAGCTCGACGCGGGCCACGAGTACACCCCGGTGGAGCAGGACGCCTTCCCGGAGGACGTCGAGGGCGGCAGTCCCGCCCTCGACGAGTTCCTCGCCACCACCAGCTGGCCCGAGTCCGTCGCCGGCTGTGCCCTGGTGCAGGAGATCGTGGTGCTGCCGCCGAGCGCGGAGTCGGATCTCGACGACGCGCTGGTCCCGTTGCTGGCGGATCCGCACGCCGCCGACGAGGCCGCCCGCGTCGCGGCGCACGGCCATCCGGAACGGCGCGATGCGCGACTGATCGCGGCGGTGCTGCGGGACGGTCCGTCGCTGTCGCTACTGCAGTTGCGGCCCACCGACGAGGACGACCCGTTCGCCGGGATCGAACTGCGGACCTACGACAACCTCGCCCCCAACGTGGTAGCCGCGCTGTACGCGACCCTCGAACCGGGCGACGACTAGCGCCCGTCCCGCGTCTACTCGCAGCTCGGCGCGTCGCCCCCGTCGGCGAGCGAGCCGAGCGCACCGATCGCACCCTCGAGGGTTTCGACCTCGACCAGCCGCATCCCGTCGGGAGCAGCGCTGCGCGCCTCCGCGCAGTTGTCGGCGGGCACGAGGAACACCGTGGCGCCGTCCTCCGACGCCGCGACGAGCTTGTGGGTGATGCCGCCGATCGGGCCGACGGCCCCGTCGGAATCGATGGTGCCGGTCCCCGCGACGACGGCGCCGCCGCTGAGTTCGCCGGGACTGAGCTTGTCGACCACCGCGAGGCTGAAGATCAGCCCCGCCGACGGCCCGCCGACATCGGCGAGGTTGAACGTCACGTCGAACGGCACGTCCGGCACCTCCTCAGGGCTGATGCCGAGGAAACCCTCCTCCGGATCGTCGGGGCGGGCGCCCACGGTCACCGTGACGGTCTGCTCGACACCGTCCCGCACGATCCCGACGTCGACCGGCGTACCGGGGGCGACGGCGGCGACGGCGCGCTGCACGCTGCCGGCGGTGGTCACCGGCTCCCCGTCGACAGTGACGAGCCGGTCGTCCTCGCGCAGCACCCCGGCGGAGGGACCGGACTCGCCGACCCGGGCGACACGCAGGACGACGGGCAGGTCGAGATGGTGCAGGGCGGCGAGTTCCGCGCTGCGTTCGGACTGCTCGAACTGTGCGGCGTCCGCCTCCTTGACCTGTTCCCGGGTGGCGGTGGGCGGGTAGATCTGCTCGCGCGGGGCGATTCCGTACCGGCTGCCGAGCCACGCCGTGAGGGCCTGCGCCACGGTCAGCCGGTCGCTGACACCGACCGTGGTCATCACGAGCTCGCCGGTGGTCGGGTCGGTGTCGGTGCCCTCGATGGCGACGACCGCCTTGCCGTCGATCTCGCCGAGGGTGTCGAACGTCGGGCCGGGACCGAGCGCCACGTAGGGCACCTTCACATTCAGCGCCACCGTCACCAGCAGCAGCGCGGGGAACAGCACCGCCAGGATCGTCACGAGCCGTCGATTCACCCGGCCAGGGTATCCGGAGCGGCGGTGTTCGCGGTCAGCGTGATCGCGGGGGCCACCGCTGCGCGGTGGGCCTTGTACCGTTGACGGCATGAGCGACACGCCTTTCGGATTCTCGAATCCCGACGACGACCCGGACCGCAGGAAGGATTCCGGTTCCGGCGCCGAGGGATCCGGTGCCGAGGGTGCCGGCGCGGCAGGGGGCGGGTCCCAGGGCGGCACCCCCGGCGGGTTTCCCTTCGGGTTCGGTGTGCCCGGCGCAGGCGGTGCCCCGTTCGGGGCGGGTGGCGACAACCCGTTCGGAGCGCAGGGCTTCGACCCGGCAGCGCTCGGTCAGATGCTGACGCAGTTCGGTCAGATGCTCAGCGGCATGGGCAGCGCAATGGGGTCCGGCGGTTCGGGACCCGTCAACTACGAGGTGGCCGCCAAGCTCGCCCGCCAGCAGATCGGCTCCATCACGCCGGTCTCGTCCGGGTCGGCGGACGCCGTCCGGGACGCCGCGCACCTGGCAGAGCTGTGGCTCGACGGCGCGACCACGTTGCCCGCCGGCGCGACCCGCACCGTCGCCTGGACGCCCGTGGACTGGCTCGACAACACGCTCGAGACGTGGAAACGGCTGTGCGATCCCGTGGCCGAGCAGGTCAACGGCATGTGGGTCCAGGGTCTGCCGGAAGAGGCCCGGACGATGGCCGGGCCGATGCTCGGGATGTTCTCCCAGATGGGAGGCCTGGCGTTCGGATCCCAGCTCGGCCAGGCGCTCGGACAGCTGGCCAAAGAGGTCCTGACCTCGACCGACATCGGTCTTCCCCTCGGTCCTGCGGGCACCGCGGCGTTGATGCCCGCCGCGATCGATGCCTTCGGTGAGGGGCTCGAGCAGCCGGCACAGGAAGTTCTCGTCTTCCTCGCCGCGCGAGAGGCCGCACACCAGCGGCTCTACAGCCATGTGCCGTGGCTGCGATCGCGCCTGCTGTCCACGGTCGAGGACTACGCGCGCGGCATCCGGATGGACTTCTCCGCGATCGAGGACCTCGCCCAGGGCATCGACCCCACGGCGCTGACGGACCCGTCGAAGATCGAGGAACTGCTCAAGGGCGCGGCGTTCGAGCCGCAGACCACCCCTGAGCAGAAGCAGGCCCTCGAGCGCCTCGAGACGTTGCTCGCCCTCGTCGAGGGCTGGGTCGAGACCGTGGTCGCCGATGCCCTCGGCGACCGGCTGCCCGGGGTGGCCGCGTTGAGCGAGACCCTGCGCCGCCGCCGCGCGAGCGGTGGCCCCGCCGAGCAGACCTTCGCCACACTCGTCGGTCTCGAGCTGCGGCCGCGGAAACTGCGCGAGGCCGCCGCCCTGTGGCGCCGCCTCACCGCCGATGCCGGGACGGAGGCACGGGACAAGGTGTGGGCCCATCCGGACCTGCTGCCGGACTCGGCGGACCTGGACAACCCGGCCGCCTTCCTCGATCGGATCATCGGCGGCGAAACGACCACGTTCGACGATCCGATCGCGCAGCTGCGCGAGACCGAGGCACGCGAACGCGCCGAGCGGGAGAAGGGCGACTCCGGCGAGTCCACCGATCCCGACGAATCCGCCTGAGCACGCTTCGGCGCAGGTAGATCCCGGTTCTTCCCTGTGGACAACCGGCCTCGAGCACCCCGGGGCGCGGTCCGGGTTGCCGCAGACTGGCGGGCATGACCACGGCCACGCACCAGCCCGGACCGGCGCTCGATCCTGCCCTCGAAGTGCTCCGCCGCCCGGACGGCTCGGTCCAGCTCGGGTGGGGTCCCGACACCGCCGCAGTCCTCTCGCCCGGCAAAGACCTCGACGCATTCGGCCTGTCGACGGTGCTGAACCTGCTCGACGGACGTTCGTCGCGTGCGGAGATTCTGGTCCGCGCCGCGCGGGCCGGGCTCGCGGACGATGCCGTCACCGTCCTGCTCGACGAATTGACCACCGTCGGCGCGGTCCGGGATCCGGACGGGACCGTACCGGTGGCTCCTCGGGTGCGGGTGCACGGGCGCGGCCCCCTGGCGGATACGCTGGTCGCCCACCTGACGGTCTCAGGCACCCGGCTGAGCAGGTCCGCCGCCTACACCGGCGACAGTGACGTGGCCCGATGGGACGTGCAGTGCGTGCTCCTCGCCGACGCACTGGTCCCCGACCCCCGGCTCGTCCGGGAGCTGATGCGGCACCGCGTGCCGCACCTGCCCGTGCTGCTGCGCGACGGCCGTGGCATCGTCGGGCCGTTCGTCGTCCCGGGTCGCACGAGCTGTCTGCGATGCGCAGATCTCACCCGCACCGACCTCGACCCGCACTGGCCGCAGCTCGCGGCTCAACTGTGCGACCGCGTCGGCTGTGCGGAGCCCCCGGCGGTGCTGGCGACCGCGGCTCTCGCCCTCGGTGAGCTCGACGCGATTCTCACGACCGCGGCGCCCGCGACACTGGACCGGACCCTCGAGGTGGACCTGCGCAGTCATCGGCTCGCGTCGCGGCGCTGGTACCGGCACCCGGAGTGTGGGTGCGCAGCCCCGCCCGCGTGAAGCGGGGTCGCCCCCGGCGCCCCGCGCCGGGAGGACGGCGTCAGGCATGATGGGGGGCGTGGCCGAAATCCCCCGTAGAAGCAGTTCCCGCACCGCCAAGCTCGCCAGCATCCCCCTCGGGATCGCCGGTCGTGCCGCGGTGGGGTTCGGCCGGCGTCTGGCCGGCGGGGACCGCGAGGAGATCGATGCGGAGCTCGCGGCGAAGGCGGCCGAGCAGCTGTTCACGGTGCTCGGAGAGCTCAAGGGCGGAGCCATGAAGGTCGGCCAGGCACTGAGCGTGATGGAAGCCGCGGTACCGGAGGAGTTCGCCGAACCGTACCGGGAGGCGCTGACGAAGTTGCAGTCGGCCGCTCCGCCGCTGCCTGCCAAGACGGTCCACCGTGTCCTCGATCAGCAGCTCGGCGCCGGCTGGCGGGAACGCTTCGCCTCGTTCGACGACGTTCCCACCGCCTCGGCGAGCATCGGACAGGTCCACCGGGCGACGTGGGCGGACGGCCGCGAGGTCGCGGTGAAGGTCCAGTACCCGGGTGCCGACGAGGCACTGCGCGCCGATCTGCGCACCCTGTCGCGGTTCGCGGGTCTGTTCGCGACGGTGATGCCGGGCACGGACGTGCGGGCGGTGCTCGACGAGCTGACCGCCCGCACCGAGGAGGAGCTCGACTACCGGATCGAGGCCGACAATCAGCGGGCCTTCGCCAGAGTGTTCAGCGACGATCCTCGGTTCGTCGTGCCGCGGGTGGTCGCCAGTTCCCCGAAGGTCTTCGTCACCGAATGGCTGACGGCGACACCGCTTTCCACGATCATCGCGGAGGGTACCCGCGAGCAGCGCAACCGGGCCGGCGCGCTGCTGGCCGAATTCCACTTCGCCTCCCCGGCGCAGGTGGGACTGCTGCACTGCGACCCCCATCCGGGCAATTTCATGCTGCTCGACGACGGCCGGCTCGGCGTCATCGACTTCGGTGCCACGGCCGCGATGCCGAACGGGTTGCCACCGGTGCTGGGCCGGATGGTGCGGCTGGCCCTCGAAGAACGCTTCGACGAGCTGACCACTCTGCTCTACGAGAACCGGTTCGTCCTGCCGGGCAGGGAGGTCACCGAGCAGGAGATCGCGGACTACCTGCGCCCGTTCACCGACCCGATCCACACGGAGTCCTTCCACTTCACCCGGGCCTGGCTGCAGAAGGCGGCGGGCACCGCCACCGACTTCTCCGGATCCAACTTCCGGACCGCGCGGGCATTGAACCTGCCGCCGGAGTACGCGAACATCGTCCGCGTACTCCTCGGCTCGGTCGGCATCTGCGCCCAGCTGGATGCGCACGCCCCCTACATGCGGATCCTGTCGGAGTGGCTGCCGGGATTCACCGACCCGGTGGACTGACGTCCCGGCAACCCGGTCAGGCGCACACGAGTTCCTTGCGGGGACGCCCCCGCGGGCGCTTGCGGGCGACGACGACGCCCCGTTCGAAGATCTCGCCGCCCCACACACCCCACGGCTCGGCTCGGTCGAGTGCCGCGGCGAGGCAGTGGGCTCGGATCGGGCACCGGCCGCACAGCGTCTTGGCCCGCTCCAACTCGGCCGGTGATTCGGCGAACCACAGATCCGGGTCGTCGCCGCGGCAGGGCAACTCGCGCACGCGCGTCGTTCGGTCGACGTCGAGCGTTGCGGTTTGCACGATGGATGTCTCCTTTGTCTGGTTCGGATGCGAGGGGCGAACCGGGCAGAAGACGAAGAAGGCCACGGTCCGCTGGGCGGTGTCCGTGGCCGGAAGGCGAATCGAAGATTACCGGGGCTGACCTCGGTGGCTTCGGGACACGGACGAAAGGGCGGCTGCGCGCACGCGGGCGACGCGCGGAGTGCACGCACCGGCGGCGACGGGGGCGCCGGCGACGGGGGCGGCGACCACCACTGCAGCTGCATCGAAGCCGAGCATCGGGGCCACCTCCTGACGTCGTCCGCGCACGGGCCTTTCCCGTGACATCGACCTCCAGCCTAGAAACTCGGCCGTCGATCGCACAACCCATTTTCTACCTGCGGTTTTGCCGCATCCGTGGAACCGCTACAAATCGAGGGTGTCGGCCGCGCGTTCCCCACGCACGACAGCGAGCACGTCCGCTCCGAACTGCTCGAGTTTCTTCGCCCCGATACCGGGGATGGCGACGAGGGCGCGGTCGTCGCCCGGCCGCTGCTCGGCGATCGCGATGAGCGTGTTGTCGCTGAACACCACGTACGCGGGGACCTTCATCTCCTTGGACCGCTCCCGGCGCCAGTCCTTCAAGGCCACCAGCAGCGATTCGTCCAGGTTCGACGGGCAACCCTCGCAGCGTCCGAGCATGGTCGCGGACGATCCCATGAGGGGCTTGCCGCACACGCGGCACTGCGGCCGCTTCCGCTTCGGCGACGCGGGAGCCGCAATCCGGGAGGCCGGCGAATCGTCGGGGATCAGACCGTGCAGGAACCGTGATCGCCGCCGCGACCGGCGACCGCCCTCGGTGCGCGAGAGCGCCCACGACAGGTGCAGGTGCACGCGGGCGCGGGTCACCCCGACGTACAGCAGTCGGCGCTCCTCCTCGATCCCGGCTTCGTCGGGCGGTGTGGAGCTGTCACCGACGACGTGCACGATGGGCAGTGTCCCGTCGGTGAGCCCGACGAGGAAGACTGCGTCCCATTCCAGGCCTTTGGCCGCGTGCAGCGACGCAAGTGTGACGCCCTGCACCGTCGGTGGGTGCCGCGCCTCCGCCCGCGCCGCGAGGTCGCGCAGCAGGCCGTCGAGATCGAGGTCGGGCTCGTGCCCGAGGAGTTCCTCGGTGAGCTGCACGAGCGCCCGCAGCGATTCCCAGCGTTCACGCGCCTGCGCACCGGCAGGTTCGGTGTCGCTCAGCCCGAGCGGGGCGAGCACCGCCCGCACCAGCGTGACCAGGGCGGCGCCGCGATCGGCGCCCTCGGGCAGGTCGTCTCGGGCCTGCGCCTGACGCAGCGCCCCGACCGCCTGCCGCACCTCTGCCCGGGTGAAGAAGCCCTCGCCGCCGCGGACCTGGTACGGGATACCGGCTTCGGTGAACGCCTGCTCGTAGGCCTCGGACTGAGCGTTGATGCGGTAGAGCACGGCGATCTCGGCGGCCGGTACCCCCGAACCCAGCAGTTCGGCGATCGCCTTGGCGACGGCCCGCGCCTCGGCGGGTTCGTCGTCGTACTCGGCGAACGCCGGCTCCGGTCCGGGCGGGCGCTGGCCGACGAGCTGGAGCCGGGTCCCGGCGATGCGCCCGCGCGCCGCGCCGATGACCCGGTTGGCAAGGGACACGACCTGCGGGGTGGAACGGTAGTCACGTTCGAGCCGGACCACGGTCGCGTCCGGGAACCGGCGGGAGAAGTCGAGAAGGTACTGCGGGGTGGCACCGGTGAACGAGTAGATCGTCTGGTTCGCGTCACCGACGACGGTGAGGTCGTCGCGGTCGCCGAGCCACGCGTCGAGCACTCGCTGCTGCAGGGGCGTGACGTCCTGGTACTCGTCGACGACGAAACAGCGGTAGCGGTCGCGGAACTCCTCGGCGACGGCGGTGTGCTCCTCGAGCGCGGCGGCCGTGTGCAGCAGCAGGTCGTCGAAATCGAGGTAGATGCCGTCGTCGCGCACCTTGAGCGACTCGTAGCCGGCGTAGACGGCGGCGACCCGCCCAGCGTCGGCGGGAGGTTCCCGCCGGGCGCGGGCCACCACGGCCGGATAGTCCTCCGGCGCGACGAGCGATCCTTTGGCCCACTCGATCTCCGAGAGCAGGTCGCGCACGGTGTCGGTGTCGGTGGCGAACCCGGCCCGGTGCGCGGCCTGGGAGACGACCGCGAACTTGCGGTCGAGCAGTTGCCACGGCGTGTCGCCGACCACCTGCGGCCAGAAGTAGCGCAGCTGCCGCAGAGCGGCGGCGTGGAAGGTGCGCGCCTGCACCTGCGGGCCCGTGCCGCCCACGCCGAGTTCGCGCAGACGACCGCGCATCTCTCCGGCGGCGCGCGCGGTGAACGTGACTGCGAGGACCTGGCCGGCCGCGACGTGCCCGTGGGACACCAGGTGCGCGATGCGGCGGGTGATCGTCCGGGTCTTCCCGGTACCTGCGCCTGCGAGGACACACACCGGGCCCCGCGGCGCGAGGACCGCCGCGGCCTGCTGGGGATCGAGCCCCTCCACCGATGTCTCTGCGCGCATGGCCTCCATCATGGCAGGACGTGGTGACAGGCATCCGGCCCACACCGCCTGTGGCGGAGAACACATTTCGCTGGGGGACGGAACAGCGCGCAGACGGTGGTTGTTGTGCGCACCGTGACTACGACCGACGCTCCTGCCCTGACGCTCTACACCACCGACTGGTGCGGCTACTGCCGTCGCCTCAAGCTCCAGCTCGACGAGCACGGCATCGGCTACGCCGAGATCGACATCGAAGCCGACCCGGCGGCCGCCGAGTTCGTCGGCAGCGTCAACAACGGAAACCACGTCGTTCCCACCGTCCAGTACGCCGACGGCAGCACCGCGACCAATCCCCCGCTGTCCGCGGTCAAGCAGGCGCTCGGTCTCTAGCCGACGGCACCGCATCCGCCGGGAGCACCGAGGAGCTCAGGTGGTGTATCCCGGCGGGGCCGGCACGGCGTGTTCGGCTGCCCGGCTGACCTTCTCCCATGCCGCCCAGTCCCGGATGCGGTCCTGCGCGAGTCCGACCGCGGCGTCGTAGACGACGCTGCCGAGGATCAACCGTCTCGGCGGGGCGTCGCTGTCCACGGCTGCCCGGACCGCGGCCGCGGCGAGCGCCGGCTCGCTGTCGACGCCGCCGGCGGCCGACGTCGCTGCCATCTCGGCGCGCAGCGCCGCATAGTCGTCGAGCGGAGCAGTGGCGGGCATGTCCTTGTACAGGTCCGTCCAGTATCCGCCGGGTTCGACGATCGTCACGGCGACCCCGAAGTGTGCGGCCTCGGCAGCGACCGCCTCGCTCAGTCCTTCCAGTGCGAACTTGCTCGCGCTGTACAACCCGGTGGTGGGAAATGCCGCGATCCCCGCAATACTGGAGATCTGCAGCAGCCGGCCCCGGCGCCGGCGTAGCGCCGGCAACACCGCCTGCGTGACCCACAGCGCTCCGAAGAAGTTGGTCTCCATCTGAGCGCGTGCCTGCTCCTCGGTGAACTCCTCGACGAAGCCCGTCCACATCGTCCCGGCGTTGTTGACGACGACATCGAGGCGCCCGAAGTGGTCGACAACCCGATCGACCGCCGCGACCACCGCCGACCGGTCGGTCACGTCGACGTCGACGGTGAGCACCCGCTCGTCGTCCCGGAACTCGGGCACGGCGGTTGCGGTGCGGGCAAGGGCGGCCACCCGGTCTCCTGCGGTGAGCGCCTCCCGGGTGAACGCTCGGCCAAGCCCTCGGCTTGCCCCCGTGACCAGCCATATCCGCTGCTCGACCATGCCGGCGCCTCCTCAAATCTAGACGAGACGGATCGTCTCGTCATGTGAGTATGCGACCCTCGTTCCCCCTAGTCAAGACGGTCCGTCTCGTCTCGTTATGGCTATGCTGTGCTCCATGCCGCCGAGAAGCACCCGCCGCAGCGACGCCGCCCGGACAGCGATCCTGACCGCCGCGGTGGAGTTGGTCGGTGAAGTGGGCTACAGCAAGTCGAGCATCGAGGCGATCGCTACCCGAGCCGGCGTCGGGAAACAGACCATCTACCGGTGGTGGTCGTCGAAAGGATCGGTGCTGCTCGACGCCTACCTCAACGCAAACGTGGGCGGCGAACCGGAGGACCCGCAGGGCCTACCGAACACGGGCGATCTCGTCGCCGACATGAGGGCGGTGCTGCGCGCCACCGTCGACGAACTGAACGATCCCCGGTTCGAACGGCCGTTGCGCGCGCTGACCGTCGCCGTACTCGAGGACGAGTCCCTGGCCGCCGAATACTCCCGTCGTCTCGACGAGCCGACGCGGCAGATGAAGAAGGAGCGGCTGCGCGCGGCGCAGCGACAGGGTCAGCTGTCCCCCGATGTGGATCTCGACGCCGTCGTCGACACCCTCTTCGCCCCCGTCGCCCAGCGCTGGCTGCTGCGCTCCGGTCCGCTGACCTACGAATACACCGATCACCTCGTCGAGACCGTGCTCACCGGCCTGCCGAGGCCGGGGTCCTGACCGGTTCAGGTCCCCCGGACCCAGCCCTCCAGCATGCCCCGGGCGATCGAGATCGATCCCGGCAGCAACAACGGGGCGTCGGCCGGGGAAGCCCAGTCGCCGAGCGCGAGCGCGGCCCCCACCTCGTCGCGGCTGAAC
The DNA here is from genome assembly GCF_057367935.1 of Rhodococcus sp. NS-SX18. Lineage (NCBI taxonomy): Bacteria > Bacillati > Actinomycetota > Actinomycetes > Mycobacteriales > Nocardiaceae > Rhodococcus > Rhodococcus sp. NS-SX18. The sequence goes on from NZ_CM170633.1 coordinate 3,419,481, forward strand.
CAGCGGGCCTCGGCGATCTCCCCGTCGAGGAAGGCCAGCGGATGCTCCGGATCGGCGACGGCGGAGAACCCGATCATCACCGACCGCGGGAACGGCCACGGCTGGCTACCGAGGTACCGCACGTCTCGCACCTCGACGCCGACCTCCTCGCGGATCTCCCGCACGACGCAGGACTCGAGCGACTCCCCCGCCTCGACGAACCCGGCGAGCACGGAGAACCGTCGCTCCGGCCACACCGGCTGTCGCGCCAGCAGGACCCGGTCCGCGCCGTCGTGCACGAGACAGATGATTGCCGGGTCGGTACGCGGGAACTCCTCGTGACCGGTGCTGGTGCTGATCCTCGACCAGCCGGACAGGGTCGGCTCGGTCGGCGCTCCGTCCAGTGAACTGAAGCCCGCGCTGTCGTGCCAGTTGAGCAGGGCCACCGCGGTCACCATCAGACCCGCGTCGGCGTCGTCGAGCCGCTCCCCGACCCGGCGCAGATCGGCGACCGTTCCGGTCTGCGCGAGCACCCGGACCGCCCACACGTGCCGGTCGCCGCGCACACCGAGGAACACCGCGCCGGGAACCGGCTCGGGTCCCAGCTCCACCGCCGCGGCGAACACCAAGGCGTCGCCGTCCACCGGTACCTGCCCGCGACGATCGACCCGGAGCAGTTGGGCCCGGGACCAACCGTCGTGCAGGGCCGCGGCGTCGCCCCGCAGTTCCTCGGCGCGGTCGACGACCGCACGGGAGAGCAAGGGGGTGTCGGACAGCTGGAAACGGCTCACGACTGCACCCTAGCGGCGGCGCGGGCTCAGCCCGACACCCGCCGGATGTAGAGCAGCTTGTCGTCCGCCTCCACGGCGTCGACCTCGGGGGACCCCACGCGCAGCAGGCGGCCGTCGCGCACGACGCCGAGCACGATGTCGGACAGGTGGCGGGGCGAGCCGCCCACTTCGTTCGGTTCGACGTCGCGTTCGGCGATCGCGAATCCCGCCTCCGGGGTGAGCAGATCCTCGATCATCTCCACAACGCTCGGCGTCGTGGTGGCGATGCCGAGCAACCGGCCCGCAGTCTCCGACGAGATGACCACCGAGTCCGCGCCCGATTGACGCAGCAGATGCGTGTTCTCCGATTCGCGGATGGCCGCGACGATCTTCGCCCTCGGAGCGATCTCGCGTGCGCTGAGGGTGACGAGCACCGCGGTGTCGTCCCGGTTGGCGGCGACGATGATCGCGGCCGCATGCTGAACCCCGGCCAGGCGCAGCACATCCGACTTCGTCGCCGAACCCTGCACGGTCACCAGGCCTTGTCCCGCGGCGGTTTCGAGTACCACCGGATCCGTGTCGACGACGACGATCTCCGACGGCGGAACCCCGTCGCCCAGCATCGCATCCACGGCGGTGCGGCCCTTGGTGCCGTATCCGACGACGACGGTGTGATTACGCACGCGGCGCCTCCAACGCTGAATCTTGAACGCCTGACGGGAACTCTCGGTCAGTGCCGAGAGCGTCGTACCGACCAGGACGATGAGGAAGAAAATCCGTAGCGGCGTGATGACCAGAACGTTGATCAGTCTCGCCTCGGGAGTGATCGGGGTGATGTCACCGTACCCGGTGGTCGACAGCGAGACGGTTGCGTAGTAGACGCAGTCCAGCAGCGACAGCGCATCACCCTGGGCGTCGCGATAGCCGTCCCGGTCCAGATAGACCACCAGCACGGCGAACGCCAGTGCTGCCACCGCATATCCGACGCGGCGGGTGATGGCCCGGCTCGGACTGGTCTGCAACTGCGGCACCCGCAGGATGCCCACCAGTGCGAAGTCCGGGCGTTCGGTGAGCACGTCGGAACGGCTGAAGCGGCCCCGTAACCTACCCGGCATGGCGGCGCTCCCGCGGTGTTCTCGGCTCCGTCGATGCGGTCACCGACGTTCTCGTTGCTGACATCGGCTCGCAGCCTACGCGTCGGCCGCTAGTGTGGCGCGCATGTCCACACACCCGTCCCAGCGCGCGGCGCTGCGGCTGTCCGCGCTCCTCCTCGGCGCGGGCACCGCGCATTTCGCCTCCCCTCGACCCTTCGACCGGATCGTGCCGACAGCGCTGCCGGGTTCGCCGCGGACCTACACGTACGCATCCGGAGTCGCCGAGCTGACCGTGGGGACGGCACTTGCGATTCCGCGGACCCGCCGGCTCGGCGGGGCGTTGGCCGCGGCACTACTGGTGGCGGTGTTCCCCGCCAACGTGCAGATGGCCGTGACATGGCTGCGAAGCGAGCGGCTCTCCCCGGCCGCGAAGGCGATCGCGGTGGCCCGGCTGCCTCTGCAGCTGCCCCTGATCGCCCAGGCGTTCACGGCCCGGCGCAACGCGCCGCGCCGCTGACCTCGGCCGCTACCGTTCGCCGGCCGAGGGGCGGTCGGCACCGGCGCTGCGCACCAGCCGGTCCAGCCGTTCGGCTCCAGGCAGGTCCTCGGGTGCGATGGTCCGTCCCGAGCGCACGTAGTGGAAGGCGGCCCGGACCTTGCCGAGCGGCGGCGCGACCGGCCGGCCGGTCGCGCGGAACGTGCGGGCTGCCATCAGCTGCGCCCAGGCCAGGCGGTACGCGGCCAGCTGCATCGCCACCGCCTCGAGCCGGTCCTCGTCGGGTTCGGCGCCGGTCTTCCAGTCGATGACCGTCCAGCCGCCGTCCTGGTCCTCGAACACGGCGTCGATCCGGCCGCGGATCACCACCCCGGCCAGCGAGGTCTCGAACGGGACCTCCACCTCCACCGGGCTGCGCTGAGCCCACCGCGACCGCAGGAACGCCTCCTGGAGCCGGTCGAGTTCGGTTTCGTCGCCGCCGGCGTCGTCCGCGCCGGGCAGCTCGTCGAGATCGAGCAGGCGTGTGGCGCCGTACCGGCGTTCGAGCCAGGCATGGAAGGCGGTGCCGCGCCGCGCCAGCGGGTTCGGCCGGAACGGCAACGGGCGGCGCAGTCGCGCGGCCAGGGCGGCCGGGTCCGCAGCCAGATCCACCAACTGGCTGACCGACATCTGCGCGGGCAGCGTCACCTCGGCACGCTGCTCGGCACGCCGGGCCCGTTCGGCGAGCAGCGCGTCGACGTCCGCGGCCCAGTCGTCGGGGTCGTCGTCCGGGTTCGCCGGAGGCGCCGGTTCGGGCTCTTCGAGCGCCGCGAGGACCAGGGCCGCGCCCTGCTCGACGAAGGGACGCCGGAGCCCGAGAGGGTCGCGCGGCCACACGGCCGTGTGCGGATCCGCGGTCATCGGGTTCTCGGTGCCGGTTTCCGGCGTCGGAGCCCAGATCTCGATACTCCCGAGTCCGGTTCGCTCCGTTACCAGTTCGTGCAGTTCGGACAGGAACGGGGACGGTCCTTTCGGCTCCGTTCCGGACTCGGCCCAGTGGTGGCCGGAGACGAACAGGCTTCGTTCCGTGCGGGTGAGCGCGACGTAGAACAGACGCCGGTCCTCGTCCAGCTTCCGGTGCTTGAGGGCGTCCTTGTGGGTGTCGATGCGGTCCTCGAGCGACTTTCGGTCGTAGACGTCGTCGAGATCGAGGACGGGGACACCTTCGCTGTTCTCGTCCGGCAGTGCCCGGTCGCCGCGCAGCGACGGCGGCAGTTCGCCGAGGGCGCCGAGCCATGTGCTGCCCGCCGTCGACGACGGGAACACCCCCGCCGTCAGGTGCGGAACCGCCACCACCTCCCATTCGAGGCCCTTGGCCGAGTGCACGGTGAGCACCTGCACCCGCTCGGTGGCGACCTGCACCTCGCCCGGGGCGAGTCCGCCCTCGATCTCCTCCGCGGCGGAGAGATAGGCGAGCAGTCCGGTCAGCGTCGCCGAACCCCGGCTCGCGTACCCGGCGACCACGTCGGCGAAGGCATCGAGGTTCTCCCGGCCGACTCCGCCGTCGCTGCCGGCCCTGGCCTGCGCCTCGATGCCGATGCCCAGGACCCGTTCCACCTCCGCGACGAGTTCCGTCAACGGCTGGCCCAGCCGTTCCCGCAGGGACGCCAGTTCCTTGCCGAGCGCGACGATACGCGCGTATCCGAACTCCGAATAACGTTGCGGTGGTCCGGGATCGGAGAGTGCGTCGGCGATCCCGGCCTGCTCGGACTGCTCACCCGGCAGTGCGCTGTCGAGCGCCTCGGCGAGGGCGGCCGAGTCGGTGACCGAGCCGCCGACGCCGAAACGGCCACCGATGGCGAGTTCACCGGCCCGCCGCCAGAGCGCCTGCAGGTCGGCGGCGCCGAGCTGCCAGCGGGCCCCGGTCAACACCCGCACGGCCGCGCTGCCGGCCGCCGGGTCCGCGGCCAGCCGCAGCATCGCGATCACGTCGGCGACCTCGGGCGTGTGCAGCAGGCCGCCGAGACCGACGACCTCGACGGGCAGCCCGCGGGCGCGCAGCGCCTCGGCGATCGGCGCGGCGTCGGCGTTGCGGCGCACCAGTACCGCCGCGGTGGGCGGCGACGCCCCGGCCTCCCGGGCGGCCGCGTACTCGGCGGCGATCCGCTCCGCCACCCATTCCCGTTCCGCCTCGACGTCGGCGTGCAGGGCGAGCCGGACGTCACCGGTGACGGGTTCGGGCTTGGCCCGCAGCACGCTTACCTGGACTCCCTTGTGCCGCAACGGCTCCGATGCCAGGTTCGCCAGTTCCAGGGCCTCGGGAGGGTTGCGCCAGCTGGTGAGCAGCTCGAGGCGTGGTGCGGGGCTGCCGTCCGCCAGCGGGAAGTCCGTCGAGAACCGGGGCAGATTCGCCGCGGACGCGCCACGCCATCCGTAGATCGACTGCATCGGATCACCCACCGCGGTGACGGCGGGCATCGGATCCTCGACTCTGCCGGACGGCGAACCGCCGAACAGCGACGACAACAGGACGCGCTGGGCGTGGCCGGTGTCCTGGTACTCGTCGAGCAGCACCACGCGGAACCGGGCCCGTTCGGCACGGCCCACCTCCGGGTGGTCGCGCGCCATCCGGGCCGCGAGCGACATCTGGCTGCCGAAGTCCAGCGCGCCCTCGCGGCGCAGCGTCTGCGCCAATCGTTCGACCAGGGGCAGCAGTTCGATCCGCGACTGTTGCACCTCGAGGATGTTCAGCAGGGTCTTCGACGGCCCCCCGCGCTGCCTGAGACCGGCGGGCAGGGTGTGTACGAGCTTGTCCAGCTCGGTGTGCGCGACGCGCAGGTCGTCCGGCTCGACGAGGTGCTCGGCGAGCTGCCCCGCCAGCGCCAGCACGCACTCGGTGACCGAGGCGGGGTTGCGGTCGGTGTCGAGGTCGCCGTCCCAGGCGCTGACCACGCGGTACGCGAGTTGCCACAGTTCGGTCTCGGACAGCAGCGTCGCCGACGGTTCGATGGGCAAGAGCAGCCCGTGCTCACCGAGCAGTCGCCCGGCGTACGCGTGATAGGTGCCCACCTCCGGCTCGCCGGCGAGGATGCGGGCCCGTAGCCCGCCGGTGGGATCGAGATCGCGCACGAGCAGCGAACCGGCGAGCTTCGCCAGCCGCCGGCGGATCCGGGTGGTGAGCTGCTGGGCGGCCTTGCGGGTGAACGTCAGGCCCAACACCTGTTCCGGGTCGACGAAACCGTTCGCGACGAGCCAGACGACGCGCGCCGCCATCGTCTCGGTCTTGCCGGCCCCGGCACCGGCGACGACGAGCGTGGGCCGCAGCGGCGCCTCGATCACCGCGGCCTGCTCGTCGGTCGGCGGGAACTGCCCGAGCGCGGCGGCCAGCTCGGCCGCGGTCACCGTCGGTGCTGTCACTGTCCCGTCACCTGCCTGCCCTCGTCGTGCGCCGGGCAGCTCGACAGAACCGGGCAGTGCCGGCACCCGTCGTTGACCCGGGCCAGGAACTGCGGTCCCCGGGTGGCCGCGGCTGCTTCGTGGATCACGTCACGCCAACGGTCGAGTGTCTCGCCGTCCAGCGGAGGTTGCACCCGCTGGGTGGCGCCCTCCTTGTTGTGCGGTTTGGCGACGAACACCAGCCGTGCCCCGCCGGGGTCGGCGGCGGGCTGCCCGTCGATCGCGCCGGCCGCGGCGGCGACCTGGTAAGCCGCCAGCTGCGCGTGCTCCTGCGCCGCCTCCTTGGTGACGGGATGGCGCGCGGTCTTGACATCGATGATCACCGGCCGCCCGTCGGGGTCCCGCTCGAGCCGGTCGATCCGGCCGCGCAGCCGCACCCGCGGCTCGTCCTCGGTCCGGGGTTCGAGGATGCCGTCGACGGCGATCTCGACACCGACCTCGGTGAGCTCGCCACGGGTACCGCGCAGCCATGCCGAGAACGTGTCCAGCATGGCGCGGGTGCGCTCGAGTTCGCGGCGGGCGTACCACTGCGAGCCGAGATCGACCGAGTCCCAAGCCCGTTCGAGCGCCCGCTCCACCTGGTCGGGCGGGATCCGTCCGGCGAGTGCCTGCACCAGCGTGTGCACCAGGCTCCCCGCGACAGCGTGGGTGTTGTCGCCGTCGGAGCCGCCGTGCCGCTCGAACATCCATCGCAGCGGGCAGGTGGTGAGCTGTTCGACCGTCGACGGCGACAGCGGCACCGCGTCGGCTCCGGGGTCCCACAGTTCCTGCTGCGTGCTGGGCTCGGCGGTGCCGTACCACTGGTCCGGGTGCGCGCCCCGCACCCGGGCCCGGGCGAGCCGCGCGAGCTGCGCCGCCGCCCGGCGCTGCCGCTGCGGATCGTCGCGGGCCACCACGGGGTCGCACACGACGCTGCGCAGTTCGGCGACGAGGGTCGGCAGCGCGAGCACGCGGGTGCGGGTCTCCTCCGGCAGTACCGAGACGTCCTCCCCCGGCTCGTCGACCTCGTCGTCGGAGGCCGCACCCACCAGCTCGTCGACGAACCGGGACCGCACCATGTCGGTGTCGCCGCCGACCGATTCCACGGCGGTGACGAGGAGGGTGCGTCGCGCGCGGCTGCACGCCACGAGGAACAGACGGCGCTCGTCGGCCAGCAGCGGCGCGGTGCGCGAGAGCCGCGTCGCGCCGTCGCCGCCGTCGGCCCCGGAGACCGCGTCGATCAGCGTCTCGATACCGAGCAGGGTGCCACGGGCCCGCAGGCTCGGCCAGAGTCCCTCCTGCACGCCCGCGACCGCCACGACGTCCCATTCCCGGCCGGCCGCCGAGTGCGCGCTGACGACGGTGACGGCCTCGGCCTGCGCGACGAGGCGGGCGCGGACGGAACCCGGGATCTCCTGCTCGGTGAGGTAGTCGACGAATCCGGCGAGCTGAGCGCGCGGCAGCCGGTCGACGTAGTCGGCGGCGGCGTCGAACAGTGCCACGATGCCGTCGAGGTCGCGGTCTGCCTGCGCGCCGACAGGCCCGCCGCGTTCGGATGCCGCGGACCACTTGCGTTCGAGACCGGTGGCCTGCCACGCCTCCCACAGGACGTCCTCGATCCCGCCGCCGCGGCGCGCGGCGTCCCGCGCCTTGCGCAGCACGGACTGCGCCTTCCTCAGCGGCGCCGCTTCGACATCGGTGAGGCCGCGCACCAGTCGTTCGGCGTCCTCGCTCTCGTCGTCGACGAGCAGCAGCCGCAGCAGTTCGGCCGAGTCACGGTCGCTACCGGCAGCGAGTTCGACCCGGCGCAGGCCCCGGCGCAGGCGGCGCAGCGCGACCGGTTCCGCTGCGCCGACGGGACCGGACAGCAGGGCGAGCGCCTCCTCCCCGCCGAACGGCAGCCCGGACAGCGCCCGCAGCACGAGCAGCAGACCGGCGACTCCGTGCTGACGGGCCAGCGGCAGCTCGGATGCCGCTGTGGTCACCGGCACCCCGGCTGCCAGCAGGGCCCGCCGCAGCGGAGCGAGCGAACGCGGCACCGACCGCACCACGACGGCCATGCGGGACCACGGCACCCCGTCGACGAGATGGGCGCGGCGCAGCGTGTCTGCGACGAGCGCGGCCTCCTTCGCCGGCGTCGACAGCACCCGGACCCGCACTGTTCCCGGATCGTCCGACGGGACGGCGGGTGCGCCGCGGTGGGGCGGCAGGCCGGAGAGCCGCCGGGTGATCCGCCCGACGAGTTCCGCCACTTCCGGGGCGGCGCGATGGTTGGTTCCCAGCACCACGCGGCGGCTCGGGTCGTCGTCGGCGAGCGAGGTGAGAAAGGCCGGGTCGGCACCGCGGAAGGTGAAGACCGCCTGGTCCGGGTCACCGGCAATGGTGGTGGTGCGGGTGCCGAGGCCCACGACGCGCACCAGCTGGGCGGCCTGCGGATCGAGGTGCTGCGCGTCGTCAACGAGCAGGTGCCGGATCCGGGCGCGTTCCCGCGCGAGCAGGTCCGGATCGGTGACGAACGCGGCGAGGGCGGCACCGACGAGTTCGGCAGCGTCGAGGGCGGGCGCGGTGGCCTCGGGTGCCTCGATGCCGACGGCACCGCGCAGCAGCATGATCTGCTCGTACCGGGCCGCGAACTCGCCGACGGCGACCCATTCCGGTCGGGACCGCTGCTGCCCGAGGTCGGTCAGGTCCTCGGGGCCGAGACCGCGTTCGTTGGCGCGCAGCATCAGGTCCCGCAGTTCCACCGCGAAGCCGGTCATGCCGAGCGCGGGCCGCAGCCGCTCGGGCCACATTCCCGCGCCGTCGTCGAGGTCTCCGCGCAACAACTCGCGCAGGACCGCATCCTGCTCGGCGCCGGTGATCAGGCGCGGCGGCGGGTTGCCGTGTGTGGACGCCTGCAGCCGCAGCACCGCGAACGCGTACGAGTGGACGGTGCGCACCAGCGGTTCCCTCGTGGCACGGGGACCGCCGGCAGCCATCCCCGCGTGCAGCAACCCGGCGGTGATCGCTTCGCGGACCTCGGTCGCGGCGCGTCGCGAATGGGTGAGCACCAGCACCGATTCCGGGTCGGCGCCGGCGACGATGCGGGCCACGGCCAGGTCCACGAGCAGCGACGTCTTTCCCGTCCCGGGACCGCCCAGCACCTGCCACGGCCGCCACTGCGGCAGGGGCGGCGAGTCCGCGAACACCCGCTTCACGTCCTCGGGCCACTGTCGCTGCGGCGGCGCTTCGTCCGGCCTCGGCACCAAGCGCACTTCGACCTGCTGCGGCCGGGCGTCGGGACGGAGGTCGGCGTCGGTCATGTGGCCATTCCAGCAGACGGGACCGACACCGCCGCGGAGCGGCGACTCCTGCACCGCCGCGGAGCGGCGACTCCTGCACCGCCGCGCAGCGAGTCAGCCGGGCAACGGAACGTTCTGCAGCCGGACCTGACCGCGCGCCAGGGTCCTGCCGCTCTCGGTGGCGGTGACGGTGACGAGCCACAGCTGCTGGACGCGGCCCTGCTGAAGCGGCTCGGCGACGACGTCGACGCGCTCACCCGTGCTCGAGCGCAGGAAGTCGGTGCTGTTGTGCACCCCGACCGCGAACTGGCCGCGGTCCTGGACAGCGGCGCTGGCCCCGACGCTGGCCGCGGATTCGACGGCGGTGGTGTAGACACCGCCGTGCACGACGCCCCACGGAGTGTGATGGTCCCGGCTCAGATCGATGTGTCCGGTGACCCGGCTGCCGGAGACCTCGTCGAGCACGAGACCCGCGGCCTGCAGGAAAGCGCTGCCGGTGGGGAGATCGGTAGAGGTGGTGTCCATCACGCCACGCTAACTTCTGAAATTACAGTTAGCAAGGGTCTAGCCTCGATGCATGCGCTGGTTGGAGACGGACACGGCGAACTGTTCCGTGCAGCGGACACTGGACGTGATCGGCGAGAAGTGGACCCTGCTCGTCCTGCGGGAGGCGTTCAACGGCGTGCGCCGGTTCGACGACATGCGGCGGCACGTCGGGATGTCGGAGCCGATCCTGGCCGACCGCCTGCGCAAACTGGTGGCCGCGGAAATCCTGCGTCCGGTGCCGTACCGAGAGGCCGGACACCGCACCCGCAACGAGTACCGGCTCACCGACAAGGGTTTGGACCTCTTTCCCGTCCTCGTCGCCCTGCTCCAGTGGGGCGACCGCTACTGCGGCGACGAGGACGGACCCCCCGTGGTGGTTCGGGACCGGGTGAGCGGTCGGCCCGTCGCCGCGGTGGTCGTTCCCGCCGGCACGGCCGGACTGACCGCCCGCGAGACCGAATCGACCCCGGGTCCGGGAGCCCGGCCCGTCCCCGCCGACCGGCCGGCACGGCCGCACCGGTCCCGCGCGAGCGCATCGGCTGCCATCGGAACCGGCCGCGACCCTGACACAATCGACGGGTGAACGAACTGCACACCCACCTGTTCGGTCCGGTCGACGGTCCGCAGCTGCTCGCCCTGCACGGCCTCACCGGTCACGGCCGGCGCTGGGAGCACCTCGCGTCGGAGCACCTGCCCCAGGCCCGGGTCATCGCGCCGGACCTGCGGGGACACGGCCGCTCCCCGTGGACGCCGCCGTGGAACTTCGAGACGCACGTGCGGGACCTGCTCGCCGTCCTCGATGCCCACGCCTCGGGTCCGGTGCTGGTGGTCGGGCATTCCTTCGGCGGTGCCCTCGCCGTGCATCTGGCGGCGGCTGCGCCCGAGCGGGTACGTGGACTGGTACTGCTGGATCCGGCGATCGGGCTGCCGCCGGAGCGCATGCTCGAGATCGCGGAGCTGACGGTGCAGCACCCCGACTACACCGACGCGGCCGAGGCCCGCGCCGACAAGACGAACGGTTCCTGGGGTGAGGTCGATCCCGCACGGCTCGACGCCGAACTCGCCGAGCACCTGATCACCCTCGATTCCGGCCGGGTCAACTGGCGGCTGTGCGTTCCCGCCCTCGTGGCGTCGTGGAGTGAGCTGGCCCGCGAGTTCGTCCTACCACCGGCGCACCTGCCCACGATCGTCGCGCGGGCCGCGAAGGTGCAGCCGCCGTATGTCACCGCCGAGTTCCGGGCCGCCCTCGCCGACCGGCTCGGCACGAACCTCACGACACTCGAGCTCGACTGCGACCACATGATCGAACAGGCGCGCCCGGAGGAGACCGCGACCCTCGTCCGGAAGCTCCTGTAGATGCCGGCGACGAGCGAGGCCGACGTCGAACGCGTCCGGGAGCTGGTGGCCTCCGTTCCCGAGGGCCGGGTGACCACCTATGGCGACGTCGCGGCGGCGGCCGGCCTGTCCAGCCCGCGCACCGTGGGCTGGATCATGCGGACCGACAGCGCGGACCTGCCGTGGCACCGGGTGGTCCCGGCCTCCGGGCGTCCGGCCGCGCACCTGGCCCGTCGGCAGCTCGCCCGGCTCAGCCAGGAGGGAGTGCCGATCCGCGACGGCCGGGTCGATCTCGCGGCGGCGCGACACCGCTTCTGAACCGGCTCACACCAGCGGTGGTGCCCCGCGCCGGGGCTCGAGGACGGCCGCGCCGAGCCCGGCCAGCATCTCGACCGCGGCGAGCAGTTCCGGGACCGGCCGGGTGAACGGCAGGCGCTGATGGTCGTCGAACGCGTGGCCGGTGCCGAATCGGGTGCCCGGCAGCAGGACCAGTCCCTGCCGTTCCGCGGCGGCGACGAGGCGGGTGGAACCTATGCCGTCCGGCAGCCGGCACCACAGCGACAACCCACCCGTGGGCGGTACGAACCGCCACCCGGGCAGGCGTGCGGTGACGGCCGCGGCGAGCGCCTCCTGACGGGCGCGCAGCCCGGCGCGGCGCTCGTCGAGGATCCGTTCCCACCGCGCGAACAACTCCACGGCCGCAAGCTGATCGAGGATCGACACCCCGAGCTGGCGCCGCAGCAGCACTTCCCGCACGCGCGCGACGGTCGCCCGGTCGCCGCGCACCCAGCCGATCCGGATGCCGCCCCAGACCACCTTGCTCAACGAGCCGACGTGCACGGTGGCCGCGTCCGGGACCGGCGCCCCGAACGGCTCGATGTCATCGCCGGCGAACGACAGCTCCGCGGCGACCTCGTCGACGACGGTCAGGACGCGGTGCCGCCACAGGGTCGCGGAAAGGGACCGCCGCGCAGCGACACTCAGGCTCGCCCCGGTCGGATTGGCATGGTCGGGCATCAGGTACGCGACGGTGGGTGCGTGCTGACGCGCGGCGCGATCGGCTTCGACGACGATCATGTCGGGATCGTCGACGTCGACGGGCACGGCGACGGACTGGGCACCGGTCGCCGCGATCGTCTCGAGAGCGCCGGGGTGGCTCGGATGCTGGTGCAGCACCCGCCTGCCCGCCCCGACGACGGTGTGCAGGACGGCGTCCAGCCCGTCCGCCGCGGCGGCGGTGATCAGCACCTGCTCGGGGTCGGTGGGCAGTCCGCGGGCGGTGTACCGCGCCGCGACGGCGGCACGCAGCTCGGGCAGGCCGGTCGGTGCGTACCCGTGACCGGCCAGCAGGTCGGGCAGTCGACGCTGGGCGGCGGCGTAGGCCGCAGTCAGCAGGGACGACGCCTCCGGGGCGGCGTTGCCGAGGTCGAGTACGCCGGGCACAGGGGCGCCGAGCGCGGAGCCCCACGGCGTCCGGCCGTCGGGTGCGGCGACGAATGTCCCTGCCCCGTGCCGGGTGAGCGCCCAGCCGTCGTCGCGGAGGTCGCCGTAGGCGGCGGCCACCGTGACGCGGCTGACGCCGAGCGCGTCGGCCAGCGCCCGCTCGGCGGGCAGGCGCGTGCCGACCGGGAGCCGGCCGTCGGCGATGCGCCGGCGCAGCGCGGCGGCGACGGCTCGGTACAGCGGACCGCGGTCGGCTCCGAGCTCGCCGAGCAGCGCCGCGACCCGCGCCGCGGACGGGGTGGCGGACACGTCCTTCATGCAGTCCACTTTCGCACGGTGGACCGAACTCTCCGGTCCACCGAGCCGAGAGAATAGGACCATGATCTTCCTGGTCGTTCTCCTCACCGCGCTCAGCCTGGCGGCGGCCACCTGGACAGTGCTGGACACCGCGCAGGGCGGCCGGTGCGGGATCGGCGGTCCGCCGCGCAGTCACCACACGCCCGACTGACCGCCCCGGCACATCCCGCCGACCGGCGTCGGGCAGCATGAGTTCATGAGTTCGCTGACCGACGTCGAGGCCGTCATCGTCGCGGGTGGGCGCGCGACCCGCATGGGCGGTGTCGACAAGCCCGCACTCGTCGTCGGGGGCCGGCGACTGCTCGACATCGCCCTGGCCGCGGTGGCCGGGTGCCGGCGGGTCACCGTCGTCGGACCACGGCGCGACGATCTCGACCCCGCGGTGATCCAGGTGCAGGAGCGGCCCGCCGGGGCCGGGCCGGTTGCCGCGCTCGCCGCCGCGGGTGTCCACGAGTCGGTGGTGTTGACCCTCGCCGCCGACCTGCCGTTCCTCACCGCGGACACGGTCACCGCACTCGTCGAGGCCTTGCGCGGCAACACAGGATCCGACGCGGCGTTCGCGATCGACAACTCGGGGCGGATCCAGTTCCTGCTCGCCGCGTGGCGTGGTCCCGCGCTCGCCGGACACCTCGCCGCGCTGGGGTCGGATCCGGCCAATCAGCCGATGAAGGCCCTGCTGCCGGAGCGCTACGTCACGGTCCCGGTGGCGGGGACCGCGGACTGCGACACACCGCAGGAGCTCGCGCAGGCCCGCGCCGCCCGTTCCGGGCTGGTCGCGGCCGACCCCGACGCCGCGCGCGCGGAGATCCGGAAGTCGCTGCCGCGGTTGCCGGTCCGCACCCGCGCGCCGCAGGAGGCGGCGGGCGCGACCCTCGCTGCACCGCTCGTCGCCGCCGAGGCGCTGCCGCGAGCCGCGGTGTCGGCGATGGACGGATACGCCGTCGCCGGCGACGGCCCGTGGCTGCTGCGCACCGAGGTCCATCGGGCCGGCGCGACGCAGCCGCTCGGTCTGCACGACGGCCAGGCCGCGCGGATCGCCACCGGCGCCTACCTGCCGCCCGGCGCGACGACGGTGGTGCGCGACGAACACGTCGAGGTGACCGCCGACACCGTCACCCCGATACCCGGTGCCCCGGTGCGCGACGACGCGCGCCGGCGCGGGGAGGACTGGGCGCCCGGCGTCGAACTCGCCGCGGCGGGTGTCGCTCTGGGCCCGGCGGTGATCTCCGCTGCGCTGAGCGGCGAGGTGACCGCCGTGCAGGTCCGCGGCCCGGTGCGGGTCCACGTGGTCGTCACCGGCGACGAGATCCGCCGCGACGGGCCGCTGCGCGAAGGTCAGACCCGAGATTCGCTCGGTCCCGTCCTGCCGGCGTTCGTGCAGTGGTGCGGGGCTGTCGTCGCCGGGGAGGCCCACCTGCGCGACACCGGCGACGGGTTCGACCGGTTGCTCGGCGAGGCCACCGGCGTCGACGTGATCGTCGTGGCCGGGGCGACCGGCGGCGGGGCCGCGGATCAGTTGCGGTCTGCGCTGGCGCGGGCCGGCGCGTCGCTCGTCGTCGAGCGGGTCCGGTGCAAGCCGGGAGGATCCCAGGTGACAGCCGTGCTGCCGGACGGCCGCGTGGTGCTCGGCCTGCCGGGCAATCCGGTCGCGGCCGTCGCGACGCTGCTGGTGATGCTGCCCGCCGTCGTCGACGGTCTGACCGGTCGCCGGCCGCAGCCACCGTGGACCGCGCCGCTGGCGAATGCCTCACAGGTGAGCGGCGACATCACCCGACTGCTCCCGGCGAGACAGACCGGCAACGGACTTTGGTTGTGCGACAACGCGATCCGCACCGCACACCTGGCGGGGCTGATCGGGCGGCGGGCTATCGCGCTCGTGCCACCCGGCGCGGCGGACGGCGATCCGGTGGAGCTGGTGCCGCTGCCGCAGTGACCGGCACCGGTCAGCCCGGATGTGTGAGGACCCGGTATCCGGTCTCGTGGAGCCGCCGGTGCTCCGGCCACCGGTCGCGGGTCCAGGCAGGTTCGGAGTAGGCCGCGACGATCGCCGCGGTCGTCGCGGCGTGCAGATCGAACTCCAGGTCGCGGCACAGTTCCGGCAGTGCCGTCCGCTCCCCCGCCGCGCGTGCGTGCACGATGGTGGCGACCGTCTCGGCGACCCGCGCGTCGGCGAAGCGCAGCACGCGGCGATGCGCGGACGGCAGCACGAACCACAGCACCGCGACAGCGACGAACACACCGATCACCGTCTCGAGCAACCGGTCGCGAGCCACCACGGTGAAGTTGTGCGGCACCCCACCGCTCCCGAGCAGCAGCGCGAGCGGCGTGATGAACACCATCGCCACGCCGTAGTTGCGGACGAGGTATTCCTCGGTTCCGGCCAGCAGCACCGCCACCACGACGACGACCCCCACGGCCGTCGGCGCGGCCCACACGACCGCGGCCAGCACGCCGAGGCCCACGACGGTGCCGGCGAACCGGTGCAGACCCCGGTAGCTGCCCAGCACCCGGTCGGGTCCCTGATGCAGCACCATCGCCGCCGTGATCACCGCCCAGTCCGGTCGTCCGACACCGCCGGCGAGCGCCAGTGCGCCCGCGACGGGACCGGCCACGGCAAGGCGCACGACGATGGTCCAGGATCGGCTGCCGGGCCGAGCTGCCCGCGCGAGCCGGTATCGCACCGACGGACGCGGCAGCGGCGGTTGCGGCCGCAGGTCGTCGGTCTCGGAGGCGGCGCCCTCGTCGGTGCCCGCGACGAGGGTCGCGAGCCGCAGGTGCGCCGCTCGGAGCGTCCGGGCCAGCGGATGGTCGCTCTCGCCGATCCGCCCGTCGTGCAGGCACATCCACGCGGCGTGCAGTGCCCGGACCGCTTCGTGCCGCGGGCCGAGCGCCGCCGGCGCGCGCAAGCAGGTGTCGACGGCCGACACCGCCGCCGCCACCGCGACACGCTCGGGCGTGCGGGGCCTGAGCACCACGCCGGACATCGACACGAGAACCGCGGTGCCCGCACCGGCCGCGGTCCACGACACGACCGCGACGACCGGGACGCCGGCGCTCGGCAGCGCCGCCGCGATCTCCAGGGTGAGCAGCGGCAGGAACGCACCGGGGGCACCGAACCGCAACGCGTCGACCAGGAAGGCACCCACCGCGACGACGGCGGTCATGACCGCCACGAGCAGGAGCCACGTTTCCGGCGCACCCGTCTGCACGAGCACACCGACCCCGGCGCCCACACCGGCCAGCGCGACGAGTGCCGCCGCGACGAACAGCACCACCTTCCACCGCGCGCGGTAGGCGCGGCCCTCGCCGTACACGACGGCGAACGCCCCGAGGGCGACGGTCGCGGCGACGGGACCGTGACCGAGAGCGAGACCCGCGAGGCCGGGTAGCGCCACCGCGGCGGCAGCGCGCAGGGCACCGGGCCACCGCCGGCCCCGCCGCGGCACACCGAGGAGAAGGGTCCGGGCCGGTCCCGGCGCCGGAATCGGGGCACACACGGCGCCCTTGCCGGCCCCTGCTCCTGCCTCTGTCACTGCTTCGGACACGAGGATCGACGATACGGGGCGCAGCCCTCGTCGACGGCGCCGTGTCGGCAAGCTCACCCGCGCAGCGGCTCCTCGGTGAGCAACGCCGCGGCCGCGGACCGGTACCGCTGTGCCACCAGGCGCACCACGGCCTCGTGTACCCCGAGCGGTGCCGCCACGCCGTCGGCACCCGCGTCGGCGAGGCGGGCATGGAACAGTCCGTCGGCGAGCAGGTACGACGCGACGAACACCCGCCGCGCACCCGCGGCGCGCAGTTCGGCGACGACGTCCGGCACACGCGGGGCTCCGGTGGCGACGTACCCGACGCGCACCGCGACGCCCGCGAGGGACGAGACCATCTCCGCGGCCCGGCGCACGTCCCGGCGGGCCCGGGGGTCGGAGGAGCCGGCCGCGGCGAGCACCACGGCGTCCCCGGGTCTCCAGCCGGCTGCGGCGAGCCGCTGCAGTTGCACGCGGGCGAGTACGGGGTCGGGTCCGAGTGCGCGGGTGACCGCCACGGCGGGATGTCCGCTCTCGGCGACCTCTCGGGGCACGTCGGCGTGCACGTGGTAGCCGGAGGCGAGGAACGCGGGCACCAGCACGGTGGGTCGCCTCGAGCCGCGCAGCACCTCCGCAGGGGAAGGTCCGAGGACGTCGACGAAGGCGACGCGGGTGGTGCCCACCTCGCGGGAGACGGCGTCGGCGACGGCCGCGATCGTCTCGACGCCGCGCGGATTGCGTGTGCCGTGGGCGACGAGCAGCAGAGCCGGGTCGGTCATGGTCACAACTCCTGGTCGGGAACGGGTCGGCCGGAGACGAGGTCCCTAGCCGATCGGATACTCCTTGTCGGCGCAGCCGGCGGGATCCACCGCGAGCCGGTAGCCGCGCTTGACGACGGTCTGCACGATCGCGGGAGCGCCGAGCGCGGACCGCAGCCGCGCCACCGCGGTTTCCACCGCGTGGGTGTCGCCCCCGCCCCCAGGCAGCGCAGCGAGCAGTTCCTCGCGTGAGACGACCCGGCCGGGGCGGGCGGCCAGGGTCCGCATCAACGCCATCGCGGCGGGCGCCAGACAGCGGATCTCACCGTCGACCACGACGCAGCGGCCGCGGACGCTGAGCACGTGCCCGCCCGCCTCGATGCGGTGGGCGCGCCGCGGCAACTCCTCGGCGAGGTGGCGGGCGAGGGATCCGAGCCGTGCCCGGCCCGGCGCCGAGACCGGTACCTCCAGCTCGACCAGGGGTGCGGCCGTCACGGGACCCACGCACACCGCGGTGACGCCGGTGCGCAGAGCGCGCAGCATGGCCTCGAGCATGCCGGTGGCCTTGGAACGCTGCAGCAACGATGCGACGGCCGGTGCGCTGGTGAAGCTCACCGCGTCGATGCTGTGGTCGGCGATCTGCTCGATGAGCCGGTCCATCGCCGTGGGATCGTCGGGCGGGGTCCACCGGTACACCGGCACCGCCACCACATCGGCACCGGCGTCGCGCAGCACCTCGCACAGATCCGCACCGGGCTCCCATTCGGTCCGGGCGCCGTGCAGCTGCACCGCGATCCGCACTCCCTCCACGCCCTCGGCCAGCAGGTGCTCGAGCACCTCGGCGGAGGACTCGGACGCCGGGGACCACTCCTCCCGCAGGTCGGCTGCGCGGATCGCGCCGGTGACCTTCGGACCGCGGGCGAGAATGCGGCTGCCGCCCAGGGCCTCGCCGAGCTCCTCGGCGAGGCCCCAGCCGTCCGCGGCCCCCATCCAGCCGCGGAAGCCGATCGCCGTGGTGGCCACGGTGATGTCCGGCGGGGTGCGAAGGATGTCGCGCGTCACCCGCTCGAGTTCGGTGTCGTCCGCCAGCGGGATGATGCGGATGGCGGGCGCATGGACGATCTCCGCCCCGCGCCGGGTGAGCAGGGTGGCGAACTCGTCGGCACGGCGGGCCGCGGTGATGCCGATTGTGAAGCCGTGCAGCGGCGCGGTGTCCTCGCTCACGAACGCTCGCCGTAACCGCGGTGCACGGGCACGAGGCTGTGGATCTGAACGACACCGGCCCACACCCGCACGTCGTACACGGGCAGGCGGACCGACGGGTCGTCGAGGCAGCGTCCGTCGTCCAGTGAGAAAACCTGCTTGAGCAGGGGCGAGGCGACGGTCGGCTCGCCGCTGCGGTCACCGACGATCCCGCGCGACATCACCGCGGCCCGGCCGAACGGGTCGAAATTGCCCACTGCCCGCAACGTGCCGTCGTCGAGCAGGAACAGCGCGGCCTGCTCGCCGCCGCGCAGCAGCACGGCGACGCCGCGACCGGGGATGAGGTGACTGAGCGGGCAGGCCGACGTCCACTCCAGACGCCCGTCGTACACGGTGGCGCGCGACGCGCGTTCGGGGGTGTGCGTCTCGATGACGGTCATGAATGTCCTCCTTGGAACTACGGACGGAATTCTCCGGGGCCGGTGTTTCTCGGGGGTTAACCCGAGATTCCCTCGCGGTAAGAGGGCATTCCGACCAGTACCGGCACCTTCCGCTTGCCCGAGTCGTCGAACCGTACGGTCGGGTCGGCCACGTCCGGGGCGTTGACGAACGACACGAACCGGGACAGCTTCTCGGGGTCTTCCAGGACGCCGGCCCATTCGTCACGGTATCCGGCGACGTGCCTGGCCATCGCCGCCTCGAGCTCGTCCGCGATGCCGAGGCTGTCCTCGCACACCACCGCCTTCAGGTGCTCGAGACCGCCGTCGAGGGCCTCGAGCCAGGGCGCGGTGCGCTGCAGCCGGTCGGCGGTGCGCACGTAGAACATCAGGAACCGGTCGATGTACTTCACGAGCGTCTCGTCGTCGAGACCACCGGCGAGCAGCTGCGCATGCTTGGGTGACTGGCCACCGTTGCCGCACACGTACAGGTTCCAGCCACTCTCGGTCGCGATCACCCCGACGTCCTTGCCGCGGGCCTCGGCGCACTCGCGTGCGCACCCGGAGACACCGAACTTGAGCTTGTGCGGGGAGCGCAAGCCGCGGTAGCGCAGCTCCAGGTCGACGGCCATGCCGACCGAGTCCTGCACGCCGTACCGGCACCATGTGGATCCCACACAGCTCTTCACGGTGCGCAACGACTTGCCGTAGGCCTGGCCGGACTCCATGCCGGCGTCGACGAGGCGCTTCCAGATGAGCGGCAACTGCTCGACCCGCGCGCCGAACAGGTCGATGCGCTGTCCTCCGGTCATCTTGACGTACAGCCCGAAGTCGCGGGCGACCTCGCCGATGACGATGAGCTGCTCGGGGGTGCACTCACCGCCGGGCATCCGCGGCACCACCGAGTAGGTGCCGTTCTTCTGGATGTTGGCCAGGAAGTGGTCGTTGGTGTCCTGCAGCGCCGCCTGCTGCCGGCCCAGGATGTGATCCGAATCGGTCGAGGCGAGGATCGAGGCGACGACGGGTTTGCAGATGTCGCAGCCGCTCCCCCGCCCGTACTTGGCGATCAGCGCCGAGAACGTGCGGGTGTCGGTGGCCTGCACGATCTGGAACAGCTCGGCCCGGGACTGATCGAAGTGCTCGCACAGTGCCTTCGACATGACCACACCGGACGCCGCGAGGAGCTGCTTGACGGTGGGCAGGCATCCGCCACATGTGGTGCCGGCGCCCGTGCAGGCCTTGACCTGGGCGATGTCGCACGCGCCGTCCGCGATGGCGCCGCAGATCGCCCCCTTGGTGACTCCGTTGCACGAGCACACCTCGGCGTCGTCGGGCAGCGACCCGGCGCCAGGCTTCTCCCCCGCCGGCGAGATCAGCGCCGCCGGGTCGCCGGGCAGCTCCCGGCCGACGAGCGGCCGCAGCGACCCGTATGCGGAGGCGTCGCCGACGAGGATGCCGCCGAGCAGTGTCTTCGCGTCGTCCGAGACGACCAGCTTGGCGTAGGTGCCCTTGGCCGCGTCCGACAGCACGACCTCGAGGGCGCCCGGGGTTTCGGCGTGCGCGTCGCCGAAGCTCGCGACGTCGACCCCCAGCAGCTTCAGTTTGGTCGACAGGTCGGCTCCGGGGAACTGGGCGCCGCCGCCGAGGAGCCGGTCGGCCACCACCTCGGCCGTGCTGTAGCCGGGCGCGACGAGTCCGTAGCAGGTGCCGTCGACGGCGGCACACTCACCGACGGCGTAGATCGCGTCGTCGGTCGTGCTGCGGCAGCCGAGATCGGTGCGGACGCCGCCGCGGGGGCCCAGCTCGAGCCCCGCGTCGCGGGCCAGCTCGTCCCGGGGGCGCACCCCGGCGGAGAACACCAGCAGCGCGGCATCGATCACCGATCCGTCGGACAGTTCCACCCGCAACCCGTCGGGGCCCTCGGTGATCCCGGCGGTGCCGACGCCCGTGTGCACCGTCAGGCCGAGGTCGGTGACGAGGCGGGCGAGGAGCGCACCGCCGCCCTCGTCGACCTGCAGCGGCATGAGCCGTGGCGCGAACTCGACGACGTGCGGCGTCAGGCCGAGCATCCGCAGCGCGTTGGCCGCCTCGAGCCCGAGGAGCCCGCCCCCGACGACGACGCCGACCGCGCCCGGCGCGGCCCGGTGCGCGCCGGCCCGGATGCCGTCGAGGTCGTCGAGGGTGCGGTAGACGAAGCACCCGGCCAGGTCCTTGCCGGGAATCGGTGGGACGAAGGGGTACGAGCCGGTGGCCAGGACGAGTGCGTCGTACCCGATCACCTCGCCGGTGTCGGTGGTGACGGTGCGCCCGGTGCGGTCGACGGCCGCGGCCCGGGTGCCGATCCTCAGATCGACCAGGTCGTCGCCCTCGTACTCGTTGCCGGCGAGGGCGAGTTCCTTCGAATCCCACGAACCGACGTACGAGGACAGTCCCACACGGTCGTATGCGGGCAGCGGCTCCTCGCACAGGACCGTCACCGACCAGAGGTCGTCCTCGTCCCGGGTGCGCAGCGCCTCGACGAATCGGTGGCCCACCATGCCGTGCCCGACGACGACAACAGACTTGTGGCTCATACCGTTTCCTTCTTCCTTGGGGTGCAGGTGGGGCCGGGGCGCGCTCAGGCGCGGACGGCCACGGTGGTGACGGCGCGCTCGGCGGGCGTCGGCCCGGTGGGGGCACTGGGGCGGCGCAGGAACACGGCCCAGGTGACGACGATGCAGACCAGGTAGAAGGCGAGGAACACCCAGAACGCCATGGTCGCCGACTTGGCTTCGCTGCTGTAGGAGGCGCGAAGCACCAGGTTGATGCCGACACCACCGAGACCGCCGATGGCGCCGGCGAAACCGATCAGGGCACCGGACATGCTGCGCGCCCACGCAGCCTTCCCGGCCCTGTCGAGCGAGTCGAGGCTCTGTGCCTTGGCTTCGAAGACGGACGGGATCATCTTGTAGACAGAGCCGTTGCCGATGCCCGAGAGCAGGAACAGGGCGATGAATCCGAGGACGAAGGTCACCATGATGCCGCCGGTGGCGGCGCCGGCGGTGGCGTCGTCGAGGGTGCCGGCGGTGACGAGCAGTCCGGCCGCGAGGGCCATCGCCGCGAACGTGTACAGCGTGATCCGGCCTCCGCCGATGCGGTCGGCCAGCTTGCCGCCGAGCGGCCGGGCGATCGATCCGAGCAGCGGGCCGACGAACGCGATCTGCGCTGCGTGCAGAGCGGCCTCGGCAGCGGTCGCGCCCCCGGCGAGGAAGTTGATCTGCAGCACCTGCCCGAACGCGAAGCTGAAACCGATGAAGGAGCCGAAGGTGCCGATGTAGAGGAAGCTCAGGATCCACGAGTCGCGGTACCGCAGGGATTCCCCCATCGCGCGCAGGTCGGCGCGCTGATCACCGAGGTTGTCCATGAACAGGGCCGCGCCGAGGGCGGCGAAGGCACACAGCACCAGGTAGACGGCGCACACGATCCACGGTTCGGTGTTGCCCACGGTGGCGATGACGAGCAGTCCGACGAGCTGCACCACCGGCACGCCGATGTTGCCGCCGCCCGCGTTCAGGCCCAGCGCCCAGCCTTTGAGCCGTTGCGGATAGAAGGCGTTGATGTTGGTCATCGACGACGCGAAGTTGCCGCCGCCGAGGCCGGCGATCGCGGCCACCACCAGGAAGGTGGTGTACGAGAAGCCGGGGTTGAGCATGAGGTACAGGGTCGCGACGGTGGGGATCAGCAGCACCAGCGCGCTGAACACCGTCCAGTTGCGACCGCCGAACCGGGCGGTGGCGACCGTGTAGGGGATGCGCAGCAGCGAACCGACCAGGGTCGGCACGGCGACGAGGAAGAACTTACCGGCGGCATCGATGCCGTAGACGTCGGTCGGCATGAACAGCACCATCACGGACCAGATGGACCAGACGGAGAAGCCGACGTGCTCGGCCAGGACGGACCAGATCAGGTTCCGCTTCGCGATCTCCTTGCCGCCGGCGTCCCACGCCGCCGTGTCCTCGGCGTCCCAGTGTTCGATGCGGTGCTTGCGGGCGAACTTTGCACGCAGGCCTTCGGTCGGTGATATTCCGGTCGTTGCGGCCACCCCATGCCCCTTCCTCGGGTCGGTATCGATGGACCCAAGTTAGGAAACGGGTGTTGCCGCGGTGCTGCCCTCGGTGACTGCCGCGTCAAGAGATGCTCACCTGCGGCAGGAGGTCTCCGTGAGGTCGTCGCCACGGGTAGGCGCGGGGTACGGGTCGGCGCCGGAGCCGCCCCAGGAGTCCTCGACGTACCGGGGCCGGCAGGCCACGCGGCCGGCGATCAGGACCACGAGCGCGGCGCCGCCGAGGAACGCGAACGGAACCGTCCAGCCGCCGGTGGTCTCGCGCAGCACCCCCACCAGGACCGGTCCGGCGCAGGCGACGGTGTACCCGAGGCCCTGCGTGAACCCGGACAGCGCCGCCGACGCCGCATGGGTGCGGGTGCGCAGGTTGATCAGGGTCAGTGCCATAGGGAAGGTGGTCGGCCCGACGCCGATCGCCAGCACCCACAGGGCGGTGGCCGTGAGCGGTGCGAGCAGCAGACCGGTGAAACCCACCGCGTAGCTCACCACGCACACGAGGACCAGCGGGAACGGATCCCGCATGCGGGCGCATGCGGCGGGGGCGACGAACGAGGCCGCCAGACCGACGAAGGAGAACAGCGCGGTCATCGCGCCACCGAGTGCTTCGCTGCCTCCGGCGTCGAGCAGTACGGCGGGAATCCAGGTGAACATCGAGTAGGTGATCAGCGAGGTCATGCCGAACATGCCGGCCATCCCCCACGCAACGGGCGAGCGCCACACCCGGCCGGGTGCAGGGTCGGAAGGGGCCGCGTCGCGGGTGACCGGCTTCGGACCCCGGGCCCGGTGGAGGACGACGATCCACGGAACCGCCGCGGCGAACGCCCACACCGCCCACAGACCGATCGACCAGCGCCACCCCGCGGCTTCCGCGACGGGGACCGCGGCCAGGGCGGGTAGTGCGGTGCCGATCTGGACGCCCACGATGTAAACGGTGCTCACGACGGCGAGCCGATCGGAGAAGTACCGCTTGACCAGCGGCGGGATCACCACGTTGCCGACGCCCATCCCGGCGAGGGCGAGGGCGGAGAACGCGAGCAGTGTCCACGTCTCGTGGGTCAGCGCGCGGGCTGCCATGCCGACTCCGGCGGCCAGCATCGCGATCAGGGCCGTCGCCTCGAGTCCGACCCGCCGTGCGATGGCCGGGGTGAGGAGACCGAACGCCGCGAACATCGCGGTCGGCACCATGCCGAAGACGCCCACCACGGCGGGTGCGAAGCCGATTTCGGCGCGGATCTGTTCGGCGAGGGGACTGAACGAGGTCACGGCGAGGCGCAGCGTGAGCGCGGACATCACGATCGCGACGAAGACGAGGAGACGTCCCCGCAGCAGGGACGTTGACGAGGATCCGGCACCGGTGACAACCACGGGGCAAATCATAGGATGACCCGATGTATATCGTCGAAGGCGTTTTCCGGATGCAGGAAGGAGCCCCATGCGCACCGTGCGACGCACCGGTCTCGTCGCTCAGGTCACCGAGCAGCTACGCGACCACATCCGCACCGGCGCCTGGGCAGTTGGCTCCCGCATCCCGACCGAACCCACTCTGGCCGAGCTGACCGGCACGGGTCGCAACACCGTGCGCGAAGCCGTCCAGGCACTCGTGCATTCGGGCCTGCTCGAGCGACGGCAGGGGTCGGGTACCTACGTCGTCGCAACCTCGGAAGTGGGCAGCGCACTCGGCACCTACTTCGCCGACGCCCACGAACAGGACGTGCTCGAACTGCGGCAGGCGCTCGACGTCACCGCCGCGGCCCTCGCCGCGCAGCGCCGCTCCCAGGCGGACGCCGCGCACCTGACCGAACTGTTCGACGCGCGGATGCGCGCGTGGGCGGACCCGCGTTCGGCTGCCGCCCTCGCCGCCGACGTCGCCCTGCACCGCGCGATCGTCGCGGCCAGCCACAACGCCGTGTACCTGGAGTTCTACGACTCGCTGATACCCGTCATCGAGGAGACGATCCGCCGTCGCGTCGAAGAGACCGGCGCGGGCTTCCACGACGAGCACCGCGAACTGGTGCTCGCCGTCGTCGCAGGAGACCCGGGCCGCGCCACGGCCGCCGCCCTCGCGATGTTCGGGGAGTTGCGCGGCGGTGACGCCTAGGGGAGGAAGGCTCAGAGGAGCAGGCGCACCAGATCCGACGTGTGCGCCAGTCCCGGGAACGCCTCCTCCGTCGAACGCGGATGCAACGCGTGCACGGCGAGCCGGAACATCACCGCGCGCAGCAGCATCTGCGGCCACTCCGGCAGGTCCTCCCAGCGCCCGATGAGCTCGTCGTCGGCACCACCCCACGACAGCGCATCGACGACGGCCACGCCGGCCGCCCAGGACGCGGGCCGCCAGTAGGGGGTGATGTCGGTCAGGCCGGGTGCGGCGCTACCGGCGAAGAGCACGGTGCCGAACAGGTCGCCGTGCACGAGCTGATCGGGCAGGTGGACCGGCTTGCGCAACGTCGCGAGCTGGTTGATCAGATCGATGCTCTTGCGTCCGTCGGGGGTGACGGTTTCGGGGGCGCCGGCGGCGCGGGCGGTGCGCAGCGGTACCGCCTCCCATGCCGCGCGGTCGGCGGCGACGAACACGTCCACGTCCTCCCACGGCGCCACGGGTGGCTGCATGAGGAAACGTGGTCGTTCGAGTTGCGCGGTGGCGGCGTGCAACCGGAGCGACAGCGCCACCACCTCGTCGTGCCGCGGTTCGGACGTGCCCACGATGTAGGTGTCGGCGCGCCAGCCGGAGACGACGTAGCGGCCGTCGGTGGAGCGGACGGGCCGCGCCAGTCGGACCCCGTCGACGTCGAGGTTCTCGCGCACCTTCGCCGACCACGCTGCCCGGGCGTGGTCGGCGACCGGCGAGAGCACGACGTCGCCACAGCGCCAGCCACCGTCCCAGTCCGCCCCGAGCGGGACCGGTTCGACGTCGCGGAGGCCGAAGGTCGAGCGCACGTGCTGCGGGGGTTCGAGGGGGCTCACGGGGCACACCGTACAGTCGGCGCCGCCGCGTTCAGGGAAGGCACTCCGTTACCTCGGGACAGCATTCCCGCATCGTTATCTCGCCGTGTTCCCTCAGTACACGGGCAGTGACGGGTCCACCTGCTGCGCCCACGCGAGCACGCCGCCCTGCAGGTGCGTGGCGTCCGCGAAGCCGGCCTTCTTCAGCACGGCGAGCGCTTCGGCCGAGCGGATCCCGGTCTTGCAGTGCAGAACGATCGGCTTGTGCTGCGGCAGCTCCGCCAGCGCCTCGCCGGAGAGGATGCGGTCCTTCGGGATCAGCCGCGCCCCGTCGATGTGGACGATGTCCCACTCGACCGGCTCGCGCACGTCGATCAGTTCGATCTCCCGGTCCGACTCGAGCAGCCGGTGCAGTTCGGTCGGGGTGATCGTCGACTCGGCGACGGCATCGGCATCGTCCGGCACCACACCGCAGAAGGACTCGTAGTCGACCAACTCCGTCACCGGCACCCGTCCCGGATCCCGGCGCAACGTCACCGTCCGGTAACTCATCGCCAACGCGTCGTAGATCATCAGACGTCCGAGCAGCGAATCGCCGATGCCGGTGATCAACTTGATCGCCTCGGTGGCCATGATCGAGCCGACGGACGCACAGAGCACCCCGAGGACGCCGCCCTCCGCACAGGAGGGGACCATTCCCGGCGGAGGCGCCTCCGGGTACAGGTCCCGGTAGTTCAGTCCCCGCCCGCCCGGCGCGGCCTCCCAGAACACCGACACCTGTCCCTCGAACCGGAAGATCGACCCCCATACGTACGGCTTGCCGGCGAGGATCGCCGCATCGTTGACGAGGTAGCGGGTCGCGAAGTTGTCGGTGCCGTCGAGAATCAGGTCGTACTGCTCGAACAGCTCGACGGCGTTGGTGCGGTCGAGCCGGACCGGGTGCAGCCGCACCGCCACGTTGTCGTTGATCCTCCGGATCGTGTCGCGGGCGCTCTCCCCTTTAGGCCGGCCCACGTCGGCGACCCCGTGGATCACCTGCCGCTGCAGGTTGGACGATTCGACGTCGTCGAACTCGACGATTCCGAGAGTGCCGACCCCGGCCGCGGCGAGGTAGAGCAGCACCGGCGAACCGAGGCCGCCGGCACCGATGCACAGCACCCTCGCGTTCTTCAGCCGCCGCTGCCCCGTGACGCCCACGTCGGGAATGATCAGGTGCCGGCTGTAGCGGGCCACCTCCTCGCGGGTGAGGTCCGCACCAGGTTCCACGAGAGGTGGCAGTGCAGCAGATTCCACCAGAGGTGGCAGTGCAGCAGATTGCACCAACGGTGGCAGTGCAGCAGATTCCACCAGAGGTGGCAGTGACGTCACGACAGCTCCTCGGCCGGCTCGATCGGGCGGTTCCCCGATTGTCCCATCCTCACGCTCACGGATGGCCCATCCTCATGCTCCCGGATGGTCCATCCTCATGCTCCCGGATGGCCCATCCTCATGCTCCCGGATGGTCCATCCTCATGCTCCCGGATGGCCCATCCTCATGCTCGCGGATGGTCCATCCTCATGCTCGCGGATGGTCCATCCTCATGCTCGCGGATACGGCCACGGATTGAACCTGCACGTCAGACCGTCGCGGGGGACGACGCCCTCGGGGTCGAGCCCGGCGATGTCGTCGTTGGCGGTGCCGAACGACTGCTGCATCATGATCGGTGCCAAGCCTCCGTCGCTACCGCACCCTTCGTGGGCGGCGAAGCCGATGGCATGCCCGATCTCGTGGTTGATCAGGTACTGCCGGTAGGAGCCGATGTCACCCTGGAAAGCGACGGCACCGCGCACCCAGCGGGGCTCGTTGAGCAGGACCCGGCCCAGACCGGGATTGAAGCACGAGACCTCCAGTTCGATGTCGTACCCGCAGCCCTGCCGGATCGTCATCTGGGAGGTCAGCGACACCCGGAAATCGGGTTCGCCCTGATCGACGCGCCGGAATGCGAACGCCGGGTCCTGGATCCAGCTCTTCGGGTTGGCCAGGGTCTCGTCGACCATCCGCGCGAATGCCGCGTCGCCGCCGTAGCCGGTGGTGTCGACGCCGTCCTCGATCTCCACCGTGTAGGTGTAGGCGCGGCCGGTGCCGACCTGACCGCTGGTTCCCGGCACCACCCGCCAGGCGCCGGTTCCGGCCGCCGTGAACGGCCCCCCTTCCGGGAGCGCACCGGACGGCAGATCGGCGGGGAACGTGCCGTCGGCGACCGGTGCGGGCACGCCCACCACGGCGCCGGATTCGGCCACCGTGTCCCCGGTTGCCGCGGCCTCGGGCGGATCGCCGCCGGTGCGCAGGGCATCCACCACGACGATCACCGTGAGGATCGCGAGGACGGGAACGGCGTAGGCCCGCCACCCGTAGGTCGCGACGAATCGCCCGAGCCGGCTCTGCCGGCGCACCCCGCGATCCGGGCGCGGTGCGCGCGGGCGGGTGTCCTCCCCTGAGACGGGATCCCACTGGGCTCGCAGGGGCTGGTGGGAAGGGGCGCGGGTGCGGCGCCGGTCGGACGGCCGGTCCTCGGGTGTCCGGTGCGGCCTGCGCACCGGGCGGCGCGGTGTGTCCGCCACGTCGGCTCCTGCTCGCTCGGTCACGGGAGCCAGAATCTCACACGGCCGTCGCCGGGCGTGCCGAGTCGCGAAGCGCGGCGCACGACGCCGCCGCGCCGCTGTGACGCCGCGCACAATAGCGCTTCGGCTGGGATACTCGTGGGTAGGGGTGCGCGGCACCTCGGGGCCCCCCGGCCTGTAACGTGCAGAGACGATTGCACGTCGTAGTGGTAGGCATCACTTCGACGAATATCTCGGATTGGGAGCGACATGACCGAACTCGCAGCCCGGACATCGTCCGGCCGCGCCACCACCTCGGGCAACGGCACCGGCACTCGACGCGGCGCCCGGATGCCCCGGGACGAGCGCCGGGTCCAGCTCCTCGCTGCAGCCAGCGAAGTCTTCGTCACCCGCGGGTACCACGCGGCCGGCATGGACGAGATCGCCGAGTGTGCCGGGGTCAGCAAGCCGGTGCTGTATCAGCACTTCCCCGGCAAGCTCGAGCTGTACTGCGCGGTGCTGCAGAGCTATGTCGACAGCCTGATCTCCGGTGTCCGCCAGGCCCTCCGGTCGACCACCGACAACAGGCAGCGTGTCCGCGCTGCGGTGCAGGCGTTCTTCGACTTCGTCGACAACGACTCGCAGGGTTTCCGGCTCGTGTTCGAGTCGGACCTGATGGGCGAACCGCAGGTGGCGAACCGCGTGGAGCAGGCCACCGAGGCGTGCGTCGACGCGGTGTTCGACCTGGTGAGCCACGACTCCGGACTCGACCCGTACCGGGCGCGCATCCTGGCGGTCGGGCTCGTCGGCACCAGCCAGTTCACGGCCCGCTACTGGCTCGAGGCCGCCCGGCCGATCCCGAAGGAGGACGCCGTCGACACCACGGTCGCGCTCGCCTGGGGTGGTCTCTCACATGTGCCGCTGCAGCCGGAGCTGCGCCGGCGATGATCGACGGCGCCGACCGAGGTCGCGCCCGCAAACGACGGAAGGGCCGGGGCAGTCGCCCCGGCCCTTCCGTCGTTGTGCCGTCGCTCTAGCTCGCCGCGAACCCGACCTTGCGGATGTCGGCGGGGCCGATCTCGACGTAGGTGACCCGCGATGCCTGCACGATGAGCTTGCGACCCTTCTCGTCGACGAGCGTCAGGACGCCGTCCTTGTCGCCGGCCAGGGCTTGCGTCACGAGCGACTCGACCTCGTCGGGCGTCTGCTCGCTGACCACGGTGAGCTCGCGGGGACTGTCCGCAACACCGATCTTGACCTCCACGGTCGACCTCCGAACTCTCAGGGCTCTACAGCTGTCCCCGCCCAGATTAGTGCAGTCCCAGCACTGCCATCCGGTCGGCGTGCGCGAGCTGCATCCGGTCGAACAACGCCGCGATGTCGGCGAGATCACCGGTAGCGGCAATCACCAGATCGGTGAGGTCCTCCCGCTGCGCCATCACGTACTGGGCCTGGGTGATGGCCTCACCCAGCAGCCGCCGCCCCCACAGCATCAGCCGGTCCTTGTCGGCGGCGCTGTGCCGTACCGCCTCGCGGACCTCGTGCACCACGAACTCCGAATGTCCGGTCTCGGCGAGCACCTCCCGTACGACTTCGGCGACTTCGGGCGCGAGGGTGCCGGCGATCTCCCGGTAGAAGTCGGCGGCGATGCCGTCGCCGACATATGCCTTGACCAACGACTCGTGCCAGTTCGACGGGTTCGTGGACGCGTGGTAGGCGTCGAGGGCACGCCGGTAGGGCTCCATCGCCGCGTAGATTTCGACACCGCGCGCGGTCAGCGCGGCGTGCAGCGTCTCGAAGTGGCTCATCTCCGCGGCCGCCATGCTGGCGAACGCCACCCGCCCCTGCAGGCTCGGCGACATCCGCGCATCGTCGGCCAGGCGGTAGAAAGCCGAGATCTCGCCGTAGGCGAGCACCGCGAACAGCTCGGCGACGCCGGGATGGTCGGCCGGCACGCGCACCAGGGCGGCGGGTGGACGGGACGGTGACGGCGACGTTTCGGCTCCCATGACGACACAGCGTAGTACCCCGGCCGGCGACCGCGCGGCTCACGGTACTCGCACCCGGTACAATGGTCCCGGAAGGCCGCGCCTCGAGGCGCCGACCACCGGCCCCGCGGACTTCACCGATGATGTGCGCGCACCCGATCGCAGATCGCTGCCGCGCCTCGCAGAGCCCTACCGGCCGCTGAGGCGCAGGCCCGGTCGCCTCTCCACTCGTGCGTGCGTGCCGAGACCAGGAAGGCCAGACCCCTGAGCAAGATCACTGTCGACCACGAAGACGACGCCACCGAAACCACGGTGTCGGCCCAACTCGACTCCACCCACACCCCGCCCACGTTCGCCGAACTGGGCGTTCGGGACGAGATCGTCCGCGCTCTCGCCGAGATCGGCATCGAGCGCACCTTCGCCATCCAGGAGCTGACGCTCCCCCTTGCTCTCGCCGGCGACGACCTGATCGGCCAGGCGCGCACCGGCATGGGCAAGACCTTCGGGTTCGGTGTCCCGCTGCTGCACCGCCTCACCACCGCCGAGTCCGGCACCACCGCCCTCGACGGCACGCCCCGCGCGCTGGTGATCGTGCCGACGCGTGAGCTGTGCCTGCAGGTCACGCAGGACCTGGAGAACGCCGCCAAGTACCTCCCCGGCTCCACCGGATCCCTGAAGATCCTGTCCGTCTACGGCGGACGCCCGTACGAAACGCAGGTCGACGTGCTGAAGAAGGGCGTCGACGTCGTCGTCGGCACCCCGGGCCGGCTGCTGGACCTCGCCAACCAGGGTCATCTGATCCTCGGCAAGATCGGCGTCCTGGTGATGGACGAGGCGGACGAGATGCTCGACCTCGGCTTCCTGCCCGACATCGAGCGCATTCTCGGCATGGTGCCCGACCGCCGCCAGACGATGCTGTTCTCGGCCACGATGCCCGGCCCGATCATCACGCTCGCCCGCACGTTCCTGAGCCGCCCGACGCACATCCGTGCCGAGGAACCCGAGTCCTCCGCGGTGCACGAGCGCACCAACCAGCTCGTCTACCGCGCACACGCGCTCGACAAGGCGGAACTGGTGGCGCGCGTGCTGCAGGCCGAGGGCCGTGGCGCCACCATGATCTTCACCCGTACCAAGCGCACCGCCCAGAAGGTCGCCGACGAACTCGCCGAGCGCGGCTTCGCCGTCGGCGCCGTGCACGGCGACCTGGGGCAGATCGCCCGGGAGAAGGCGCTCGACAAGTTCCGCAAGGGCAAGATCGACGTGCTGGTCGCCACGGACGTGGCCGCCCGCGGCATCGACATCGACGACGTCACGCACGTCGTGAACTACCAGTGCCCCGAGGACGAGAAGACCTACGTCCACCGCATCGGCCGCACCGGCCGGGCGGGGCGCACCGGCATCGCCGTCACCCTCGTCGACTGGGACGACATTCCGCGCTGGCAGCTCATCGACAAGGCTCTCGACCTGGGCATGCCCGATCCGGTCGAGACCTACTCGAGCTCGCCGCACCTGTTCGAGGAGCTGGGCATCCCCGAAGGCACGACCGGAACCGTCCGCAAGGCGCCGGCCGAGCGGCCCGCCCGCGAGGAGGGCTCCGAGGATGCGGCACGACCCAAGCGCACCCGGGTCCGCCGGCGCACGCGCGGCGGCCGGCCGGACACCGGCAGCTCCGAGAACTCGGGCACCGGACCCGAGACGCCGGGCGGGAGTTCCGCATCGGCGCAGGCCGAGGAGTCCGGAAGCGGAACTGCGCCCGCACGGCGGCGCCGTCGCCGTCGCCGTGGCGGTTCCGCCGCGAACAGCGACACCGTCGCGAACAGCGAAACGGTCACGGCTTCGGCTGCCCAGTAGCCGCTCGCGATGATCGCACCGGAGCGCAGAACCCGGGCGGATCTGATCGCAGCCCTCGTGCTCGCCGTCGCGGTCGTCGCGGCGGCGAGCGTCGTCTGGCTGCGCTCGGATGCGCGCGGCACCGTGTCCGTCACGACCGACGCGGCGCCCGAGCCACCGCCGTCCGCGACCGTCGTCCCGTCGACCCTGACGGAAGCGTGGCGCGCCCCCAGCGGCGCGACGTCCCGTCCGATCGCGGTCGGGGCCGTCGTGGTCACCGGGGACGGTGGCACCGTCACCGGCCGCGCCCTCGACTCGGGCGCCGAACTGTGGCGCTACGACCGCGACATGCCGTTGTGCGGCGTGGTCGAGGACTGGCGCACCGCCGTGGCGGTCTATCGCGACCAGCGGGGATGCAGCCAGGTCACCCAGCTCGTGCCCGACTCGGGAATGCGCGGCGCACAACGATCGAGCGACGCCGACGACGCGGTGACCCTCACCGCTGCCGACACCCACGTGATCTCCCGGGGCGAGACCCGTCTCGAACTGTGGCGGTCCGATCTCGTGCGGACACTCGAGTACGGACGCGTGGACGCACCCGTCGTGCCGGGGGCGCAGCCCCGGAGCGGATGCACGCTGAATTCGGCCGCGGCGAGCAACAGCCGGCTTGCGGTCGTCGAGCGCTGCCCCGGTGAGGAGGCCGACCGCTTGACGCTGCTCGAGACGACCCCGGAGGCGGATTCGCAGCCGACGGAGATCGCCTCGTCGGTGCTACCGGAACTGGGCCCGGACGACGTCGGGACACGGGTCGTCGCGGTGGCCGGTGAGCGCACGGTGCTGTATCTGCCCCCCACCGCGTCGTCCGGGCCCGTGCTCGCCGTGTACGACGCGGCCGGAACGGTCACCGCGCGACACCCGCTGGCGGCCCCGGCGACGCCGGAGGCGGTGTTCCCCGCGACGGTGCAGGGTTCGATCCTCACGTGGTGGTCGGGCACGCAGACCGTCGCCCTCGGCGGCGACGACCTGGTACCGCAGTGGACGGTGCCCGGAACGACGGGCACCGGCGGTGCCATGGCCGGAGCGCTGCTGCTTCCGGTGCGCGACGCCCTCGCCGTGGTCGATCCAGCCACCGGGACGGAGCGGCAGCGCATTCCGGTCGCGCGCGACGAGACCGGTGTCGTGAACGTCGCGGTCGCCGGGAGTGCGGTGCTCGAGCAGCGGGGGCCGCAGGTCGTGGTGCTGCGGTGAGCCCCGGCCGACCCGTCACGACGTGAAGGTGGTCAATTCCTTGCCGTCGCGCCAGTGGGCGAGCAGGTTCTCGGCCAGCTCACGGTAGGCCTCGGCACCCTTGTTCTTCCGGCCGGCCAGCACCGAGGCCCCGGATGCCGACGCCTCCGCGAAGCGGACGGTGCGCGGGATCGGCGGCGCGAGTACCGGCATGTCGTACCGGTCGGCGACGTCGGCGAGCACGTCACGGCTGTGCGTCGTGCGGGCGTCGTAGAGGGTCGGTAGGGCACCGAGCAGCTCGAGGTCCGGGTTGGTGATCTGCTTGACCTCGGCGACGGTGCGCAGCAGCTGCCCGACGCCGCGATGCGCGAGGGTCTCGCACTGCAGGGGCACGAGCACGGATTGCGCCGCGGTCAGGCCGTTGAGCGTGAGCACGCCCAGCGACGGCGGGCAGTCGATCACGACGACGTCGAAGCTGTCGAGGAGAGGCGCCAGCGCCCGGCGAAGGGTGAACTCGCGTCCCGGCCGCATCAGCAGCAGGGCCTCGGCGCCGGCGAGGTCGATCGTCGCGGGCAGCAACGTGAACCCCTCGTCGGTGTCGAGCAGGACCTCCTTGGCCTCTGCCGCCCCCACCAGCACGTCGTGCACCGACCGTTCGAGCCGGTCGGGATTGTGCCCGAGCGAGAACGTCAGGCATCCCTGTGGGTCCAGGTCGACGACGAGCACCCGTTGCCCCAGCCCGGCCAGGGCGGCCGCCAGAGACGCGACGGTGGTCGTCTTCGCGACGCCACCCTTCTGATTTGCCACCGCAAGTACCGTTGTCACGGGTCGATCCTCGCTGAAAACTCGCCCGAACGCGAGAATCGACCGCGACTTCCGCCCCTCGGCGGGTCGCCGAACCTCACGAAAGGCCCGATCGTGATCCGCCGCGCCCGTCCCGCCGACGTCGACGCCCTCACCGCCCTCGTCTACGAACTGGCCGAGTACGAGAAGGCCCGCCACGAGTGCACCGTCGTGCCCGAGCAGCTGCACACGGCGTTGTTCGGGGCCGATGCCGCCGCGTTCGCCCACGTGGCCGAGGACGCGCACGGAACGGTGGTGGGCATGGCGCTGTGGTTCCGCAACTTCTCGACCTGGGACGGGGTGCACGGCATCTATCTCGAGGACCTGTACGTCCGGCCCGAGCATCGGGGACAGGGACACGGCCGCGCCCTGCTCGCGGCGCTGGCCCGCGAGTGCGTCGACCGTGGCTACAGTCGCCTGAGCTGGTCGGTGCTGGACTGGAACACGCCGTCGATCGGGTTCTACCGTTCGCTCGGCGCGGTCCCGCAGGACGAGTGGACCACCTTCCGTCTCAGCGGGCCGGCACTCGCCGCGCTCGGCGGAGATCAGACCGCGTCGTCGGCGTCCGGCGCGTAGTCCTGGGCCAGCCACCGCGTCGTCGGCGGGGCGAACAGCAGCACCAGCGCCGGCACCACGATCAGCGCCAGCAGAATGCCCAGCAGCACCTGGTGCGAGTCGGTCAGCAGCGACCAGACCACCGGTAGCAACAGCAGCTGCGCGACGATCGCCACGGCCCGTCCCCAGCGCTTTCCGCGCAGCAGCGCGATCCCGGCCGCGAGCACGGCACCGAACAGGATTCCCAGCCACAGCGCGAGGCCGTAGCCGTTTCCGACCGTCTGGTCGTGCCCGCCCGTCAGCGCCCGGACCACGGAGACCACAGCGAAACCGATGGCGATCACGCCTTCGAGGACGACGAGACCACCCGCCGCTCGAACGGTGGACGGAACGGTGCTGCGTGGCGACTCGGTGGACACCCGGCCAGCGTAGTGGACCCGTGCGAGACCACTTAGGCTGATGCTCCGTGCGCGCACTGTTGATCGTGAACCCCAACGCGACGACCACCACTCCGGCCGGTCGCGACCGGTTGGCCCGCGCACTCGCCGACCGGGTCTCCCTCACCGTCGCCCACACCACTCATCGGGGGCACGCCGCCGAACTGGCCCGCTCGGCGCACGCCGACGGAATGGACGTCGTCGTCGCGCACGGCGGCGACGGCACCGTCAACGAGATCGTCAACGGCCTGCTCGGTACCCCGTCGGTGCGCGCGGCCGACCCCACGCTCCCGCTGCTCGCGGTGGTCCCCGGCGGATCGGCCAATGTTTTCGCCCGCTCGCTGGGTGTGGACGCCGATCCGGTGAAGGCGACCGCGCAGTTGCTCGATCTGCTGGCCCGGCGCACGACCCGCCGGATCGGTCTCGGCCACTGCGACGGCCGGTGGTTCGTCTTCAATGCGGGGCTCGGACTCGACGCACAGGTGTGCGAGGCCATCGACCTGAGCCGGCTGGGCGGGCGGAAGGTCACGACGGCGCGGTACGTCGTGCATTCGATCACGCAGTTCTTCAAGTCGAAGGGTGCCGAGCCCGCGCTGACGTTGACGCTGCCCGGCCGGCCGCCGATTCCGGGCGTGTACTACGCGTTCGTCTCCAACTCGAGCCCGTGGACCTATCTCGACAAGCGCCCGGTGCACACCAACCCGGGCACCTCGTTCGACACCGGGCTCGGTGTCTTCGCGATGACGACGACGGCAGTGTTCGCAAGCTTGCGGGTGGTCCGCCAGCTGCTCGCGCGCCACGGGAATCCGAATTCCCGCCGACTGGTGCGGGTCGACGACGTGACGCGCGTGCAGGCGGTGTCGAGCCGGCCGATCGGTCTGCAGGTGGACGGGGACTACCTCGGTCTTCGCACCGAGGTGGAGTTCGTGTCGGTCCCCGCCGTACTCGAGGTCGTGGCGCCCATCCCGTGCGTCGAGTGACTCGGGTTACATTTTCGTTTTCCGAGGTGTACAAAGGAAGTTCGAGTCCCGCAACGGGCCACAACCGGCGTGAGCTTCCCCACGGTCGTGTCGATTCCTATTGACTTCACGCTGGTTCGTGAAAGCATTCACAAGTAACCGCGCGGAAACACTTGCCGACGCACGCATGAACTTGCCACCACGATCAGCCGGTGCGACGAGCACTATCGAAGGAGAGTAGAAGCATGGACTGGCGCCACAAGGCCATCTGCCGCGACGAGGATCCCGAGCTGTTCTTCCCCGTCGGTAACAGCGGCCCGGCCCTCGCGCAGATCGCCGACGCCAAGCTCGTGTGCAACCGCTGCCCCGTCACCGCCGAGTGCCTCTCCTGGGCCCTCGAGTCCGGTCAGGACGCGGGTGTGTGGGGCGGCATGAGCGAGGACGAGCGTCGTGCCCTCAAGCGCCGCAACGCCCGCACCCGGGCGCGCTCCGCGGTCTGACGCGGCCGACCGCCACAGATCTCCGGGAAGGCCCGGCACCACTTCGGTGCCGGGCCTTCCTGCTTCCGGAGGCCGGCTCCCCCGCCGTACACCTCACCGTGACTCAGCCGAGCGTCACCCGGCCCAGCGGAACCCGCAGCCGCGCATCCGTTCCCGTCGTCGCGCCCCGCTCGAGCCGCAACGTGCCGCCGAGTTCGGCGGCGACGAGCGTGCGGACGATCTGCAGACCCAACCGGTCCGAGCTCTCGAGGTCGAATCCCTCCGGCAGTCCCTTGCCCTCGTCGTGGACCACCACGTCGAGCCAGCGGGCCGACCGCTCGGCCCGCAGCGTCACGGTGCCGGCAGCACCCGGATCGAAGGCATGCTCCACGGAGTTCTGCACGAGTTCGGTGAGCACCATCACCAGCGGTGTCGCCCGCTCGGCGGGGAAGACACCGAGGCTGCCCTCCCGTCGCACCCGGACCTGGCTCCCCACGGTCGCGACGTCGACGACGATGGGGATCAGCCGGTCGACGACGTCGTCGAGATCGACCTCCTCGTCCACCGACATCGACAGCGCCTCGTGCACGAGCGCGATCGACGTCACCCGGCGTACCGCCTCGGCCAGTGCCTGCCGGGCCTCGGTGTTGCCCGTGCGCCGGGCCTGCAGCCGCAGCAGAGCCGCGACCGTCTGCAGGTTGTTCTTCACCCGGTGATGGATCTCCCGGATCGTGGCGTCCTTGCTCAGCAGCGCCCGATCGCGCCGCTTGACCTCGGTGACGTCGCGGATGACCACCGCAGCACCCTCGAGCCGGCCGCCGGGCGCGAGCACCAGCGCACGCAGCAGCACGGTGGCCCCGCGTGCCTCGATCTCCATGGGCCGGCCCAGCTTGCCGCGCACCGCGCCCCGCAGGTAGCTCTCGACGTCCTCGCTCTCGAACGGATCGGTCACCAGCGCGCGTGTCGTCTCGATCAGGTTCTGGCCGAGCAGGTCGGAGTTCAGGCCCATCCGGTGATAGGCGGACAGGGCATTCGGGCTCGCATACACCACCCGGCCGGACCGGTCGAGGCGGATGAAGCCGTCGCCCGCGCGGGGACTCGACTTGGTGTCCGAACGCGATTCCGTGGTCGGGAAGGCGCCCTCGCAGATCATCGTGAACAGGGCGTCCGCGCACTCGAGGTACGCGGTCTCGAGAGCGCTCTTGGTGCGCCTGGCCACGGTGGCCGCGTCGCGGCTCAGGACGGCGATGACCTGTCCGTCCCAGCGGACCGGCACCGCCTGCCGGCGCAGCGGTGCGACGTGGCTCGGCCGCGCGTCCGCAGAGACGACCACTCCGGTCTCGAGGGCCCGCAACACGTGTGGGTGCTCCCGCTCGGACACCACCGAACCCACCATGTCCTCGGGCAGCACGGTCGATGCGGTGGTGGGGCGGCACTGCGCCACGCACACCACCCCACCCGGCTCGGCGCTCACCCACAACAGGACGTCCGCGAAGGACAGGTCCGCGAGCAGCTGCCATTCCCCGACGACTCGCTGCAGGTGGTCGACCGCACCGCCCGGCAGGTCGGTGTGCTCGGCGAGAAGAGCGCTGAGGGTGGACACGGGCGGCACGTGCGGGCTCAGGAGATGACCGCGATGAGGTCGCCCTGCTGCACGACGTCGCCGACGACCACGTCCAGTGAGGTCACGGTGCCCGACGTCTCGGCGAGCACCGGAATCTCCATCTTCATGGACTCCAGGATCACCAGTGTGTCGCCCTCGGCGACGACGTCCCCTTCCTGCACCACCACCTCGAACACGGTGGAGACCATCTCGGCGCGCACGTCTTCGGCCATCGGGCACCTCATTCCACGAAGAAGACGGCGGCCCTGCTTTCAGGGCCACCGGACCACACGTGAAACACTGTAATGAACGAGAAAGGAGATCGGACCATGGGTAAGCGAGGCCGCAAGAAGCGCAGCCGCAAGGGTAACGCCGCCAACCACGGCAAGCGTCCCAACGCCTGAGGCGCGAACAGGGGGCCGGAAGCACTGCTTCCGGCCCCCTCGCGCGTCTCGGGGTTCAATCCCGGGCGTCGGTGCGCGTCACGACGACGGTCCGCCGGATCTCGACCAGCAGCCGCTCGCGCAGACCCTCCGGAGCGTGCTCGCCGCCGCACTTGCGACTGAGCAGGGACTTGAGCTGGGATTCGAGCCCGTACGCCTCGAGGCAGGACCCGCAGTCGTCGAGATGGCGCTGCAGACGCTCACGCGACCGGTCGTCGCACTCGCTGTCGAGCAGCAGATAGACGTCCGCGATCACTGCGGAACAGTCGAGCTGATCGAAGTCGGCCGACTCGCTCACCTCGAGACCTCCTTCTCGTCCACACCGGGTCCGACAGCCGCGTCGACGGCCCCGCTCCGGTTGAATCCTCGTTCCCGCGCGACATCGGCCAGCAGGCCGCGCAGCTGCTTGCGGCCACGGTGCAGCCGTGACATGACCGTGCCGATGGGGGTGCCCATGATCTCCGCGATCTCCTTGTACGGGAAACCCTCGACGTCGGCGTAGTACACCGCCATCCGGAACTCCTCGGGCAGCTCCTGCAGCGCGGCCTTGATGTCGTCGTCGGGAAGCGCATCGAGCGCCTCGACCTCCGCCGACCGCAGCCCGGTGGAGCTGTGCTCGGCCGTCGCCGCCAGCTGCCAGTCGGTGATCTCCTCGGTGGGGTACTGAGCGGGCTGGCGCTGCTTCTTGCGGTAGGAGTTGATGTAGGTGTTCGTCAGGATGCGGTACAGCCACGCCTTGAGGTTGGTCCCCTCCTTGAACGAGGAGAAGGCGGAGAACGCCTTGATATACGTCTCCTGAACCAGATCCTCGGCGTCCGCGGGGTTGCGGGTCATCCGCAGGGCCGCGCCGTAGAGCTGATCGAGCAAGGGCAGCGCGTCCCGCTCGAACCGTTCGGCCAGTTCCGTACCAGACTCCTCGACCACACCGATCCCTTCACTTGCCGTATCCGTGAAGGCTACCGGCCGGGACGGGCACAGCACAGGCACGCGGTACTCCTCGCTCTCGGTCACCGGCCACGCCGATCGTGGCGGCCACCCGGAATCAACACGACAGGGTGGGTGCTTGTTCCCTACATTGACGCGCATGGCCTCGACCTCCACTCCCGCGACCACGCTGCTGACACGCGAGAAAGTCACCCACCGCGTCCACGAGTACCCGCACGACCCGCGAGCCGGCTCGTTCGGTACCGAGGCCGTCGAGATCCTCGGGCAGCGGCTCGGGGTGGCTCCCGCCCAGATCTTCAAGACCCTCGTGATCAAGCTCTCCGACGGCAAGCTCGCGGTCGCCGTGATCCCGGTCCCGGCGACGCTGTCGCTCAAGGCGGCCGCGGCCGCCCTCGGAGGCGGCAAGGCGGTCATGGCCGAGCGCAGCGACGCCGAACGCGCCACCGGTTACGTCCTCGGGGGCATCTCACCGCTGGGTCAGCGCAGCCGGCTGCGCACCGCCGTCGACGCTTCCGCGCACCAGTGGGATCGGGTCCTGTGCAGCGCCGGCCGCCGCGGTCTCGAGATCGAACTCGCCCCGGCGGACCTGGTGCGGCTCACCGGAGCAGTGGTTGCGCCGATCACCGCCGGGGCCTGATGCGGGGCCGCCCGGCAGGTGGCGTGCCGACCGTGCCCCGCGCGGACCACACCCGGCTGCGGGGTGTGGCGGGTGGCCGCCGGCTCCGGATAGGCGAAGATGGACGGGTGAATCCGTGGAGTGCACCCCGAGCCGAGTCACCCGTCGACAGTTCCGTCGTGCTGCCCGGGTCCAAGTCGATCACCAACCGCGCCCTGATCCTCGCTGCCCTCGCGGACGGCCCGTCCACCGTGACCGGCGCGCTGCGCAGCCGCGACACCGACCTGATGATCGAGGCTCTGCGCGGACTGGGTGCGACGATCGACGAGCGGGACGACGGCACCACGCTGCACGTGACCCCTGGCCGGCTGCACGGCGCCCGGGTGGACTGCGGCCTGGCGGGAACGGTGATGCGATTCGTGCCGCCCCTCGCGGCGCTGGCCGACGGCGACGTCTTCTTCGACGGTGACGAGCAGGCGCGTACCCGCCCGATGGGCACCGTCCTCGAGGCCCTGCGCTCGCTCGGCGCCGACGTCGACGGCGACACCCTGCCCTTCACCGTGCACGGGCGCGGCTCCCTGCGCGGCGGCACCGTCACCATCGACGCGTCGGGGTCGTCGCAGTTCGTCTCGGGTCTGCTGCTGTCCGCCGCCGCGTTCGACGAGGGCGTCACGGTGCGGCACGCCGGGGCGACGGTGCCGTCCATGCCGCACATCGACATGACCGTCGAGATGCTGCGTGAGGCCGGAGTGACGGTGGACACGTCCGTGCCCGACACCTGGCGGGTCGCACCGGGCCCGGTCCGCGCCGTGGACCGGGTCGTCGAGCCCGATCTGTCCAACGCGACCCCGTTCCTGGCGGCCGCGGCCGTCACGGGCGGCACGGTGTCGGTGCCGCGGTGGCCGCAGCGCACCACCCAGGCCGGCGACGCGATCCGCGGCATCCTCGAACAGATGGGCGCCGATGTCGCGCTGTCCGACGGAACGCTCACCGTGCGAGGTCCGGAGCAGCTGCGCGGCCTCGACGTCGATCTGCACGACGTCGGCGAGCTCGCCCCCACGGTCGCCGCACTCGCAGCGCTGGCGACCACCCCGTCCACCCTGCGGGGCATCGCCCATCTGCGCGGGCACGAGACGGACCGCCTGGCCGCCCTGGCCACGGAGCTCGGCAAGCTCGGTGGTTCCGCCACCGAACTCGCCGACGGCCTGCACATCGTGCCCGCGCCGCTGCACGGCGGACGCTGGCATTCGTATGCGGACCACCGGATGGCCACGGCGGGCGCAATCGTGGGGCTCGTGGTCGACGGCGTCGAGGTCGAGGACATCGGCACGACGGCCAAGACCCTGCCCGGCTTCCCCGAGCTGTGGGCCGGGATGCTGAGGGGAGCGCGCTCCTGAGCCGGCGGACCTACGACGAGTCCGACGTCCGGATCCGTCCGGGCAAGGGCTCGCGGCCGCGCACGAAGGACCGGCCGGCCCATCGGGACGCCGTCGAAGCGATGGTCGTCTCCGTCGACCGTGGTCGGTGGGGCTGCGTGCTGGAGGGTGATCCCGCGCGGCCGGTCGTCGCGATGCGGGCCCGGGAGCTCGGGCGTACCCCCGTCGTCGTCGGGGACCGGGTCGGCGTGGTCGGAGACCTGTCGGGGCGGCCCGACACGCTGGCGCGCATCGTGCGGGTACAGGAACGCACCACGGTGTTGCGCCGCACCGCCGACGACACCGACCCGTTCGAGCGGATCGTCGTGGCCAACGCGGAGCAGTTGCTGATCGTCGTCGCACTGGCCGATCCGCCGCCGCGGACCGGGCTGGTCGAACGGTCCATGGTCGCCGCGTATGCGGGCGGGCTGGAACCGGTGCTGTGCCTGACGAAGAGCGATCTGGCCGATCCCGGAGAGTTCACGGCGCAGTTCGCGGATCTGGACGTACCTGTGGTGCTGGCGGGCCGTGAGCAGGACCTGTCGGAGCTGAAGGCGATGCTGGCGGGCAGGTCGACCGCGCTGATCGGTCATTCCGGCGTGGGAAAGTCCACTCTGGTCAACCGGCTCGTCCCGGATGCCGACCGGGCCACCGGCGAGGTCTCGGGAGTCGGGAAGGGCCGGCACACCTCCACGCAGTCGGTGGCGCTCCCGCTGCCGGGCGGCGGGTGGGTGATCGACACGCCGGGGATCAGGTCGTTCGGACTCGCCCACATCGATGCCGACGACGTGATCGCCGCGTTCTCGGATCTCGCCGACGCGGTGGAGGACTGTCCCCGTGGCTGCACCCACCTGGGTCCGCCCGCGGACCCCGAGTGCGCACTCGACACCCTCGAGGGCAAGTCCGGGCGCCGCGCGATGGCGGTGCGCACACTGTTGACCGCGATCGCCGCCAACGAAACCTGGTGACCCCCCGGGCGCCCGGTGTCACAGGGACGCCGAGCGCCCGGTGTCACAGGGACGCCGGGCGCTCGGTGCGGATTCGGGATCAGCGCATGCCGAGGAGCCGGCGCACGCCGCGGACCCGGCGGTTCTCGCGGATCGCCGTGGCCAGACCGCGTCGCCGCCCGGTCGCGGGGTCCACGACGGCGGTGCCGCCGAAGCCGCGCTCGGACGCGGTTTCCGGGGCGGCGTCCGGGGTGTCCGCGAGGTACTTGTTCGGCAGCGACAGTTTGGCAATGGTGCGCCAGGACTTGAAGTACTGCACGGCGAGCGGGCCGGTGGTGTACGGCAGGTCGTACTTGTCGCACAGCTCGCGCACCCGCACCGCGATC
This sequence comes from Rhodococcus sp. NS-SX18, assembly GCF_057367935.1. Taxonomy (NCBI): domain Bacteria; kingdom Bacillati; phylum Actinomycetota; class Actinomycetes; order Mycobacteriales; family Nocardiaceae; genus Rhodococcus; species Rhodococcus sp. NS-SX18. The sequence goes on from NZ_CM170633.1 coordinate 3,462,416, forward strand.
TCGGCGTACCGGTTCGACGGCAGGTCCGGGAACAGGTGGTGTTCGATCTGGTAGCTCAGGTTGCCCGTCATGAAGTCCATGACCGGGCCGCCGGAGATGTTGGCGCTGCCGAGCATCTGGCGCAGGTACCACTGCGCCTGCGTCTCGTTATCGACGTCGGCCTTGGTGAACTTCTCGGCGCCGTCGGGGAAGTGTCCGCAGAAGATGACCGCGTTGGTCCACAGATTGCGGATCACATTGGCCGTCATGTTAGCGGTGAGCGTGGACTTCCATGCCTTACCCGTCAGCGCCGGGTAGACCACGTAGTCCTTGGCGATCTGGCGACCGATCTTGTCCCCGACCTCGCGCAGCTTGCGCTTGGTCTCGGCACGGTCGTCCCGGCCCTTGGCGACCTTGCCGAGTTCGAGGTGCTGGATCGCGACGCCGTACTGGAACAGCAGGGCGAGCAGGGCGTTGTAGACGATGTTGCCGTAGTTGAACGGCTGCCAGCGCTGGTCGCGCGTGACCCGCAGCAGGCCGTATCCCACGTCGTCGTCCATGCCGAGGATGTTGGTGTACTTGTGGTGCAGGTAGTTGTGGGTCTGCTTCCAGTGCGCCGACGGGTCGGCGTTGTCCCACTCCCAGTGGACGGAGTGGACCTCGGGATCGTTCATCCAGTCCCACTGCCCGTGCATCACGTTGTGCCCGAGCTCCATGTTCTCGATGATCTTCGAGAGGCCGAGCAAGCCCGCACCGAGCAGCCACAGCGGCCGACGGCGGCTGCCGAACAGCACCGCACGCCCGCTCAGCTCCAGGCCGCGCTGCAGCCGGATCGTGTTGCGGATGTAGCGGGCGTCGCGCTCGCCGCGGGAGTCCTCGATGTCCCGTCGGATGGCGTCGAGCTCCCGGCCGAGGGCCTCGACGTCTGCCTCGGTGAGGTGCGCGTACTCCTTGATGTCCGAAATGGCCATGCGCCTACCGTACCGTAAGTTACGAGTCCGTAGGTTACGGGAATGTAGCTTGTGCGGCAGATCACTTCCGCCGGGCGGCGCGCTTGGTGGCACGCAAGGTCCGCAGCGCAGTCGCGAGCCCTTCGCGACGCTCACCCAACGACCGCGCCCGCGGCAGATCGGGACGCTGGAACTTTCGCTCGGAAGAGGTCTCCGGGGCATCGTCCGACGTCGCCCGCAGCCAGGAGTCCGGCAGTGCCAGCTTGTGGATCGTGCGCAGGGCGAGCAGGTACTGCTTACCGAGCGGACCGCTGGTGTACGGCAGGTCGTACTTCGCACACAGCGCCCGTACCCGCTCCGCGATCTCCGGGTAGCGGTTGCTGGGCAGGTCCGGGAACAGGTGGTGCTCGATCTGGTAGCTCAGGTTGCCCGTCATGAAGGCCATCACCGGACCGGCATCGATGTTGGCGCTACCGAGCAGCTGCCGCAGGTACCACTGCCCCTGCGTCTCGTTCTCGTACTGCGCCACGGTGAACTTCTCGGCGCCGTCGGGAAAGTGGCCGCAGAAGATGACCACGTACGCCCACAGGTTCCGCACCAGATTCGCCGTCAGGTTCGCGGTGATCGTGCTGCGCCACGCGCGACCGGTCATGGCCGGGAACAGCACCAGGTCCTTGCCCAGCTGGCGCGCAATCTTGCGAGCAAAATCCTTGGTGGGCTGGGAGTTCCACTGGCCGTCCGGCACACCGGCAGCCTTCTTCTCGGCATCGAGGTCGTGCAGTGCGATACCCCACTCGAACGTGGCTGCGAGAATCAGGTTGGCCAGCGGCTGCAGCAGGTTGATCGGCCGCCACTTCTCGTCGCGCGTCATCCGCAGGATGCCGAATCCCACGTCTTCGTCCATCCCGACGATGTTCGTGTAGGTGTGGTGCGCGTAGTTGTGGGCACGCTTCCAGTGCTGCGACGGCCCCGTCTGGTCCCATTCCCACGAGGTCGAGTGGATCTCCGGATCGTTCATCCAGTCCCACTGCCCGTGCATCACGTTGTGCCCGAGCTCCATGTTCTCGATGATCTTCGACAGCGAGAGCAGGCCCGTGCCGAGGAGCCACAGCGGACGTCGGCGGCTGCCGAACAGCGCCGCACGGCCGCCGATCTCGAGGACGCGTTGCAGACGAATGGTGTTGCGGATGTAGCGGGCGTCGCGCAGTCCTCGCGCGTCCTCGATATCGCGACGGATTGCATCGAACTCGCGGCCGAGCTCCTCGATGTCCGCGTCGGTGAGATGGGCGAACTCGGTGATGTCGGTGATTGCCACCGGGGTCCTTCCCCCTGGAACGGGTGGGTAGTGCGTCAGGCGCCGAGCGTGCAGTCTCCGGCAGCCGCGGAGATGCAGGTCTGCACCCGCTCCCCCTCGGCGTGTTCCTTGCCGGACCGAAGGTCGACGACATGCCCCTTCTCCAGGGGCACCACACAAGTCTGACAGATTCCCATCCGGCAGCCGAACGGCATCAGCGCGCCGGCGCTCTCACCGGCCTCGAGCAGGGTCGTCGCACCGTCGACGGTGACGACCTTTCCGGACTTGGCGAAGGTCACCGTGCCGCCGGCGCCGGAGGTGTCCGCGCGGGAGACGGCGAAGCGTTCCAGATGCAGCCGCTCCGGCAGGCCCGCGGAATCCCAGAACCGCTCGATGTCGTCGAGCATCGCCTGCGGTCCACACGCCCACACCTGGCGGTCCCGCCAGTCGGGGCACACCGTGTCGAGCTCGGGGAGGGCGAACTTGCCCTGCTCCCGAGTCAGGCGCACGTACGGGTGGTACTGCTCGTGGTCTGCCCCGAATCGGGCGATCTCGTCGGCGAACATCACCTCGGGGGCGGTGGGCGCCGAGTGGATGTGCACCACGTCGGGCAGCTGGGCATGTGCCTGCTCGGAGCGGCGGTCGAGGGTGCGCAGCATCGAGATGATCGGGGTGATGCCGCTGCCCGCGGTGAGGAACAGAATCTTCGGCGGCGGGGGGTCGGACAGGACGAACTCGCCCTTGGGTTCGGCGAGCCGCACGATCGTGCCGGCGGGCACGCCGCTGACGAGGTGGGTCGAGAGGAACCCGTCCGTCATGGCCTTGACGGTGATCGAGATGAGCTTGCGGTCCCAGGTGGGCGAGGAGGTGAGCGAGTACGAACGCCAGTGCCAGCGGCCGTCGACGTGCAGTCCGATGCCGATGTACTGACCCGGTGCGTACCCGAAGTCGAAGCCCCAGCCGGGCTTGATGACGAGCGTCGCGGAGTCCGCGGTCTCGCGGCGGACCTCGACGATGCGTCCACGCAGCTCGCGCGCCGACCACAGCGGGTTGGCGAGATGCAGGTAGTCGTCGGGAAGGAGGGGTGTCGTCAGCCGCGCGGCCGCGCCACGCAGGATGTTCGACACGGATCGGTCCTTCGTCGCGACGTGCGCCGCCGGCCGCTCGATCCAGTCCTTCAGACCCATCCGATCACTTCTCCTCGTCCACGGGCTACGCCTCCGTAGGTTACCAGTTCCCTACGGAGGCGTAGGTTGAGTCGAGACGGCGATCACACTCGGAGCCGATCAGAGCAGCTCCAGTAGGAACTGCAGCTCCTGCGTGGCGTACCAGGCGAGTTCGTGGTCCTCGGCGTCGCCCAGCACGAACTCCGCCTCCTCGTCGCCGAGATCGGCGGCATCGACGACCGGCAGGGCCCGGGCGATGTCCGGCTCCGCAGCGGCGAGGTCCACGTGCACCGACGCCACCGCGGACAGCGGCACCGGACCGGGCAGCCGGACCACCGCGTCGTCGAGGTCGGGACGCAGGGTCACTTCGTCGACGTCCGCGGCCACCACCACCCGGCGCAGACCGAACTCGGGCGGCGGGTCGTCGTCGGCCCGGCCGGCCAGCAGCCGCAGCGAGGCGCGGGCGGCCTCGGCCATCGCGACCTCGGCGAGTTCCTCGTCGTCGCCGGAGGTGTACGCCTCGCGCAGCGCCGGGGTGACAGCGAACGCGGTACGGCTCACCGCCTCGAACTCACCGTCGGCGACCAGCCGCTTCAACGTCTCGATGGTCGCCGGTACGTACACCCGCGTCACAACTCACCTACTGGCATCCAACAACTCCTCGAGCGACTCGTGCAGCAGCGACGTCAGCACCTCCACATCGGGCATGGCGTCGCGGTCCGCATTGAGACCGTAGTAGACGTTGCCGTCGTACGACGTCAACGCGACGCTCAGCGCCTGATTCTTCAGCAGGGGCGAGATCGGATACATCTCGAGGACCCGGGCCCCGGCGAGGTAGAGGGGATGCTGCGGGCCCGGCGCGTTCGTGATCATCAGGTTGAACATGCGCTGGGAGAATCCGCTCGCGACCCGAGCCCCCACCGCATGCATGGTCGCGGGCGCGAATCCGGACAGTCGCATCATCGACCGCGCCGGTACCCGCCGGCCCTGCCGCGAGTAGGCCTCCCCGGCGTGCGAGATGTGGGACAGACGGACGACCGCGTTCGGTTCCCCGACCGGAAGGTCCACCAGGAACGTCGAGACCTCCCCGCGCGGACCCGTCTCGGACTCCTCCCGGCCCGCCTCCGGCGCGTCCGGGTCCTGTGCGTACACGGACATGGGCACCATCGCCCGGACCACCGTCGCCTCCGTCAGCGGCTCCCCGCGGGAGAGCAGCCAGTACCGCAGCGCCCCCGCGATCACCGCCAGCACGACATCGTTGACGGTGCAGCCGTACCGCGCCCGGATCTTGCGGTACAACTCGAGATCCGCCTTGACCACCGCGAACCGGCGGTTACGGGAGATCGGGGCGTTCAACGGGCTGTCGGGCGCGGACTGGGCGGCGGTGCGCGCCAACCGGCCCACCACGTCCAGCGCCTCCCCGGCCGTCGCGGCCAGATCGCCGACCGCCGCCCGCACTCCCGACACCGCCTCACCGGGCCGGGCCACCAGCTCGGCGAGCGCGCCGAGCAGCAGCGCCGAGTCGCTCGGCTCCGGCTCCGGCATCCACAACTCCTCCGGATCCACCCGGGGCGTCTCGGTGGGCTCGAAGAGGACCTGTCCGATCTCGAGTGCCTGATCGCCGTCCACCAGCGCCGAGTGGGTCTTTGTGAACAGGGCGCACCGGTCGCCGGCGAGGCCTTCGACGAGATACATCTCCCACAGCGGGCGGGAGCGGTCGAGGGGACGGGAGATCAACCGGGCCAACAGGTCGTGCAGCTGCGTTTCGGAGCCGGGCCGCGGAAGTGCCGATCGCCGCACGTGATAGGTGATGTCGAAGTCGCGGTCGTCGACCCACACCGGACGCGCCAGGCCGAGCGCGACCTCGCGCGCCTTCTGCCGGTACCGCGGCACCGCGGCCAGACGGCGCTCCACGAGCCGCAGCACGTCCTCGTAGTCGAGCCCGCCGCTCGGCTGCTCCAGGATGGCGAGCGACCCGATGTGCATGGGGGTGTTGCTCGTCTCCAGAAAGTAGAACGACGCGTCCTGAGCCGACATCCGGTGGGTCATCGCCCCGCATCCCTCTCGTCTTCGTCCCGTCGCGCCGCTCCGGCCTGCGACGGGACGTCGAGACCGAACAGTACCGTCAGTTCCGCCACCACCTCGGCGGCATCGGCGTGGTGCACGCCGACCATTCCCGCGGCGACCGCACCGTCCACGTTCACCCGCAGGTCGTCGACGAACACGCACACCGACGGCTCGAGCCCGAGACGCCGGGCCACCGCCAGGTAGCTGCGCGGATCCGGTTTCGCGGTGCCCACGTCTGCGGACAGCACCACCTCGTCCACCAGCCGGCCCCGCCCCAGATCACGCAGGGGTGCGGCCGCGGCACCACCCGGATCGTTGCTGAGGATCGCGGTGCGCACGCCGCGCCGGCGCACCTCGGCGAGGATCCCGCCGAGCGCGGCCGCGTCCGTGCCGGGGCCCGCGAGCACCCCACCGAAATCGAGAACCAGTCCACGCATCGCCTCACCCTAGTTCGCGCGCACCGGTCAGGCGATGCAACGACCCGAACGACACGGCGACACCGGCGCGCGGATGTGGCACCATGACCGGCGACTCCGTCCTCTCCCGGGGTCTGTGCACCCGCTGTCGGCTGTTCCGCGCCGACGTCGTCCCTCGGAACCGGGAGAATCGATGACCCCTCAGCACGACGCCCGCTACGTCCGGCGCATCGTTCCGTTCGAGCCGCCGGTGCAGCGTTGCTGCCCGGCCGGACCGCACCGCCGGCACGCGAAGCGGCGCCTCACCCCGCACGACGGCCGTTCGATGCGGGTGAAGGCCGTGCCGCCGACCGGGCGAGCACTACCGGAGGTGGATCCGGCGGCACGACGGTTCGCCGACCTCGCGGCCCGGTTGATCCTCGAAGTAGCCGACCGCCGCCGCCCGGAGCCCCAGCTCGCCGCCGTGCTCCATCCGTCGCTGCATGCGGCCGTAGCTGTCGGCACGAGGACGAACGATGCGGGGACGGCGGTGCTCCTGCGGACCCGGCTGCGTGCGGTGGACGCCGACACCGCCGAGTTGTTCGGCTCCTACGGCCGCGGCCATCGCGTGTTCGCGCTGGCCGGCCGGATCTCGCGCCACCCCGTGTCACGCCGGACGCCGCACGGATGGCTGCTCACCACGGTGTGGCTGGGCTGACCATGCGTCCGGGCTGACTATGCGTCCGGGCCGGCCACCTCCCGGCCCGGACGCACCGTCAGCGGCGGCGCTGCGCCTTGGCCTGCTTGCGTGCCGCCTCCCGGCGTTGCCGACGAGTGCCCGTCGTCCCGGGTGCGGACGCGGCCGGCGACGAGGTCGCGGAACTGCGCCGAACCTGGGCACTGCCGTCCTCGGCCGGCCCGGTGTAGGTGAGATTGCGATCGTCGTCCTCGTCGAGTCCCTTCGCGCGCAGCGTCGCCGGGGCGGGCGTGGGTGCCGGAGTCGGCGCGGGGGCGGCCGGGGTCGGAGCCGGCTTCGTCAGGGTGGGGGCGGCCTGCGCGGTGGCCGCGGCGGACGCGGCGGTGACACCGACCCCCGGGGCCGGCTGCGGCCGCGCGGCCTCGACCTGCAGGTTGAACAGGAATCCGACGGACTCCTCCTTCAGGCCCTCGAGCATCCCGACGAACATGTCGTAGCCCTCGCGCTGGTACTCCACGAGGGGATCGCGCTGGGCCATCGCCCGCAGGCCGATGCCCTCCTTGAGGTAGTCCATCTCGTAGAGGTGTTCGCGCCACTTGCGGTCGAGCACCGAGAGCAGGACCCGACGCTCGAGCTCGCGCATGCCGCCCTCCCCGGCGATGGCGTCGATCTCCGCCTCACGGCGGGCGTATGCGGCGTGCGCGTCCTTCAGCAACGCCTCACGCAGTTCCTCCCGGCTGAGATCCGCGGGTTCGCCGTCCGTGGAGGTGGCGAGCTCCTTGTGATCGAGGCCCACCGGGTAGAGGGTCCGCAGGGCCGTCCACAGCTGCTCGAGGTCCCAGTCCTCGACGTAACCGTCGGCGGTGGCGCCGTCGACGTAGGCGGTGACCACGTCCGTGATCATGTGCTCGACCTGGCCTTCGAGATCCTCCCCGCGCAGGATGCGGCGACGCTCGTCGTAGATGACGGTGCGCTGCTGGTTCATCACCTCGTCGTACTTCAGGACGTTCTTGCGGATCTCGAAGTTCTGCTGCTCGACCTGTGTCTGGGCGCTCTTGATGGCCTTCGAGACCATCTTCGCCTCGATCGGCACGTCGTCGGGCAGGTTCAAGCGGGTCATGATCGATTCGAGCGCCGCACCGTTGAACCGGCGCATCAACTCGTCACCGAGCGAGAGGTAGAAGCGCGACTCGCCCGGGTCTCCCTGCCGGCCGGACCGGCCGCGCAGCTGGTTGTCGATCCGGCGGGACTCGTGCCGCTCGGTGCCGAGGACGTACAGGCCGCCGGCGTCCCTGACCTTGTCGGCGTCGGCCTTGACCTCGGCGTTGATCCGCTCGACCGCCTCGTCCCAGGCCGCCTCGTACTCCTCGGGCGTGTGGACCGGGTCGAGACCCCGCTTGCGCAGCTCCACGTCGGCGAGGATGTCGGGGTTGCCGCCGAGCACGATGTCGGTACCGCGGCCGGCCATGTTGGTCGCGACGGTCACCGCACCGGACCGCCCGGCCTCGGCGATGATGGTCGCCTCCTGCTCGTGGAACTTGGCGTTGAGCACGTTGTGCGGAATGCCGCGCTTGGTGAACTGCGCGGACAGGTACTCGGAGCGTTCGACGCTGGTGGTGCCGATCAGGACCGGCTGCCCCTTGGCATGCCGTTCGGCGACGTCGTCGACGACCGCCGCGAACTTCGCCGTCTCCGTCTTGTAGATCAGGTCGCCCTGGTCCACGCGGACCATCGGCTTGTTGGTCGGGATCGGGATCACCCCGAGCTCGTAGATCTGGTGCAGCTCCGCGGCCTCGGTCTCGGCGGTGCCCGTCATGCCGGAGAGCTTGTCGTAGAGGCGGAAGTAGTTCTGCAGCGTGATCGTGGCGAGCGTCTGGTTCTCCGCCTTGATCTCGACGCGTTCCTTGGCCTCGATGGCCTGGTGCATGCCCTCGTTGTAGCGACGTCCGACGAGGATGCGGCCGGTGAACTCGTCGACGATGATCACCTCGCCGTCCCGGACGATGTAGTCCTTGTCGCGCTGGTACAGCTCCTTGGCCTTGATCGCGTTGTTGAGGTAGCTCACCAGCGGCGAGTTCGCCGCCTCGTACAGGTTGTCGATGCCGAGCTGGTCCTCGACGAGCTCGACCCCCGCTTCGTGCACGCCGATGGTGCGCTTCTTGATGTCCACCTCGTAGTGGACGTCCTTCTTCAGCAGCGGCGCAATCCGCGCGAACTCGGCGTACCACTTGCTCGACGCGTCGGCCGGGCCGGAGATGATCAGCGGCGTCCGGGCCTCGTCGATGAGGATCGAGTCGACCTCGTCGACGATCGCGAAGTTGTGGCCGCGCTGCACGAGATCGTCGAGCGAGTGCGTCATGTTGTCGCGCAGGTAGTCGAAGCCGAACTCGTTGTTGGTGCCGTAGGTGATGTCGGCTGCGTATGCGGTGCGCCGCTCGGCGGGCGTCAGACCGGACAGGATCACCGCGGTCTCGAGACCGAGTGACCGGTGCACCCGGCCCATCCACTCGGAGTCGCGCTTGGCGAGATAGTCGTTGACCGTCACCACGTGCACGCCCTCGTCGGCGATGGCATTGAGGTATGCGGGCAGCACACAGGTCAGGGTCTTGCCCTCACCGGTCTTCATCTCGGCGATGTTGCCGAAGTGCAGGGCCGCGCCGCCCATGATCTGAACCGGGTAGTGCTTCTGCCCCAGCACGCGCCACGACGCCTCGCGGGCCGTGGCGAACGCCTCGGGCAGCAACTCGTCGAGGGCCTCACCCTCCTGGTAGCGACGACGGAACTCGTCCGTCTTGGCCCGTAACTGCTCGTCGGTGAGGGACTCGAACTCGGGTGAGAGGGAATCGACGTGGTCGGCGATGTGCTTGAGCCGCTTGACCATGCGACCTTCACCGACTCGGAGCAGCTTCGACAGCGACAGCACGGGCGTGTTCGTCCTCAATCTCGGGTACAGCACGGACAACGAAAATCCGGCCGAGGCCTGTATCGACCCCGGCCGGATTCCATGGTAGGCGGTCTATCGACGAGGTGACCACGGGCGACCGCTCGGCGGGGTGGCACACACGGTGCCGCCGCTGTGCGGCGCAGTGGTCACACGAGCCGGATCAACCCGTAGTCGAACGCGTGCCGGCGGTAGACGACGGACGGACTGTCGGACTCCTTGTCGTGGAACAGGTAGAAGTCGTGACCGACCAGCTCCATCTCGTACAGCGCGTCGTCGACGGTCATCGGCTCGGCCGTGTGTTCCTTCGTTCGCACGATCCGGCCGGGACCCGAGGGCTCGGGCTCGTACTGCTCCAGCGAGATCTCCGGTGAGATTCCGAGCGAGTCGTCCCGGGCGAGCTCGGCAGTGGCCTCGGCCACCGAGACGGGGGTCTTTTCCCCGTGGTGCACCTTGCGGCGGTCCTTCGTGCGGCGCAGCCGCGCCTCGAGCTTGTCCGTCACGGACTCGAAGGCAGCGTAGAAACTGTCCGCGGATGCCTCTGCGCGCACCACCGGCCCCTTGGCCCGAGCGGTGATCTCGACGCGCTGGCAACTCTTCAGCTGCCGGCGATTGCGCTCGTGCTGCAACTCGACGTCGAACAGGAAGATCGTCGGGTCGAAACGTTCGAGCCGAGCGAGCTTCTCGGACACGTAGACCCGGAAGTGATCCGGGACCTCGACGTTGCGCCCCTTGACGACGACGTCGGCGCGGGGACCGTTGGACTCCGCAGTACCGGCTTCGGCCTCAGCAGCGGGAACCTTGGACTTCGAAGGGATCGTCACTCGTACCTCCCGAGTACGGCCGGCGCAGCTCGCGCGCCGGCATGATCGACGAGCGCGAAATGCGCTCCGCCCGACACGACGGCTGAGGGGCGTTTTGCGCCCGCTACCTGTGTTTTCGGGTCTGAGGGCGACGGTAGTACGGAACGGCGGGGAGTGCCACCGTTCCGCTCAATTTCACGCCGTCGTCACCTGACGGTGGGACCGATGTCCCCGACGTGCCCGGCCCCTCGGCCTGCGGCTCGGGGTCCTCCGGCTCTCATGCGGCGGCGATCACCAGCACCCCGCACGGGCGATGGCCCGCTGCCCGCAGGACCCGCACCGATTCCGTGGCGGTGGCGCCGGTGGTGACGACGTCGTCGACGAGCAGCACGTCCGCTCCCGCCGGTGGCCCGGCCCTCCGCAGCCGCACCCGCCCGGCCAGATTGCGCTGCCGCTGCGCAGCCGACAATCCCACCGAATCCCGGACAGCACGTCCGGTGACGAGAAGGCCGCAGACCTCGAGACGCCGGTCGTAACCGGCGGCCGCCCGCACCGCACGCAGCACCGGATCGCCGCCGCGAGCGCGCGCCGCGTGGGCCCTCGTCGGGGCGGGCACCGCGACGAGAGGCCCGGCGGGCAGCTCCCCCCAGCGCCGCAGCCGTGACACCGCGGTGGCCAGCGCGAGGCCGAGCGGACCGGCCAGGTCGCGCCGGCCGTGTTCCTTGGCCGCGATCACCGCGCGGCGGCGCGCACCGCCGTACGGCCCCAGGGCCCACACCGGAACGCCGGGATCGACTCGGGGCCGGACCCGGGCCGGCACGTCCGCCAGCTCCCGGGCGCAGCGCCGGCACCAGCCGACGCCGGGGCGGCCGCAACCGCCGCACTCGACGGGCAGCACCAGATCCAGCAGCGACGTCAGCACCGCGACAGTGTGACCGTCGGCCCCGACATCTACCCGAGCCGTCAGCCCGGCAGGACGGGGACGGCCTGCAGCCCGGTCAGGCCGGGCACCTCCCGCCAGTACCGATCGCCGGCCGGATCGGCGTTGTTCAGCTGGAACACCGCCCGCGAGTCGGCCACGAACTCCGAGGTCGTCGACGCCTCGACGGCGACGACCGGCGGGGTGAGGTTGCGGCTCGGCAGGGCGTCCATTCGTGAGCCGTCGACCGCGACCTGCACGACCGGGACGTCGGAGGCGGCCCGGGCCACGACCACGGTGTCCGGGGTGCTCCAGTCCAGGGACAAGGCCGGGCTGCCGAGACCGACGGCGATCTCACGGGGTGACGTGAGTGAGAATTCCCCGTTCGATCTCTGCACGACCACCGCGACGTAGACGCGTCCGTCCACGATCATCGCCGCGCGCACGCCGTCGCGGGAGAGGCGCAGATCGCTGATCGTGTTGCCCACCGCCCGCACGGCCCCGGCGTCGACGGGCAGGACCGTGATCCGGCCGGTGCCCGGCTCACGCACCGCACGCACCACGTTCGTGCCGTTGACCACGGACCACACGGAATTGTCGTCGAGTGCCCACGTAGGCCGCGTGATCGAGTCGGCCTGGAGTGCGCGCGCCGCCGGGCCGTCGCGGTACGGGCCGATCAGCAACTCGGCGGTGGCTTCCGGACGCCCGGTGTCGGCGACGGCGGCCGCCAGTTCGCCGTCGTGCGACAACGCCACCGAGCGCAGGTTCGTGGCGGTGCCGAAGGTCCCGGGCACCGGAGTGACCCCGGTCTCGGCGACGCTGACCAGCCCGCCACCGCGCAGCGCGTGGAGGCCGATGGTGGCGCTCGAGGTGGCCAGCGGGTTCATCGATGCGACGTCCGCGGTGGTCCAGCCGTTCGGAAACCGCTCGTCGAGGGGCTGACCGTCCGCGAGCAGGACGTACGGGCCGGTGATCTCGGCGTTGGCCAGCGTCCAGATCACCTGGGCGGCGAGCAACTCGCGGCTTTCCTTGCTCAGGGGCCGCAACCCCAGGAAGTCGATCCGGACACCCCCGAGACCGACACCGACCTGGGTGGTGCGGCCGTCGGCCTTGGTGATCGGCCCCCGCACGGACACTCCCGAGCCGAGTTCCGTGCGCACGGCCGGTGCCAGGGCTGCCTTCGGGCCGTCGATGAGCAGGTCGATCAGCTGGGCCGCGGTCTGGTCCTGGTTCGAGGCGATCCAGCGGGGGTCGGGGACGACCGTGCGCCCGGACGGGTCGACGAAGTACAGCGAACGCCGCTGGTAGCCGTTGAGGAACTGCGGGCGGTCCATGACCACGCCCGGCCCCATCTCGTCGATGCGCCATTCGCCGCCGCGCAGCACGAGGGTGATCTTGGTTTCGAACGGTCCTTCGTCGGGGCGGTAGACCCCGCCCTCCTCCAGGTGGCCGACCCGGTTGGCGCGGATGACGTACGTCGCGCGGTCGGCGCTGCGCGACTCCGGGAGCACGTCGACCTTGTCGACGATCGTCGCGCTGGCGGCGTCGTCCCACTCGGCCGACATGTCGGCGGTGAGGAACTGCCGGGCGGCGAGGTGACGATTGGCCGGGTCCGTGCTGGCGCGCAGGAAGTCCCGCAGGAGCAGGTCCGGTTCCCGCCCCGGCGCCGGAGCCGGGACCGACGTGGTGGTGGGCTCGCGAGCGATGGTGCCCACCGCCTGGGGCGACGACGAGTCCGGCAGGCTGGCACAGCCGGACACGGCGACGGTCAGGCCCGTGAGCACCGCGAGCAGCGTCTTCGTGCCCCTCATGGGGTGGCCCCCTCGGGCGGGACCGGTACCGCCGCCGGGTTCGCAGCGGTCGCGGTGTCCTCGCCGGCCTCGGCGTCCACGGACGCGTCCTCGTCCGCCGCGGGCGCACCCGGCAGCGGACGGCCCTGGACCGCGCGGACCGTGCTGGGAACGAGTGGCAGCGGACTGCGGCCGACCTTGCGTCCCCGTTGTCGCGGGAGGGTGAGCCGGAAGCAGGACCCCAGGCCGGGTTCACCCCAGGCCTCGAGCTTGCCGTTGTGGAGGTTGGCGTCCTCGACGCTGATCGCCAGCCCGAGCCCGGTTCCGCCGGAGCGCCGCACCCGGGACGGGTCCGACCGCCAGAACCGGTTGAAGACGAGTTTCTCCTCGCCGGGCCGCAGACCGACGCCCTGGTCCCGGACGATGAACGCGGCGGCGGTGTCGTCGGCGCGCAGGCGCAGCAGGATGGGTTTGCCCTCTCCGTGGTCGATGGCGTTGGCGAGCAGGTTGCGCAGGATGCGCTCGACGCGGCGCGGATCGACCTCGGCGTCGACGGGTTCACCCGGCAGGTCGACGATCAGCTCGGTGCCGCTCTCGCGGGCGAGATGCCGGACGGTGGACACCGCGGCGCGGGCACACATGCGCAGGTCGAGTTGCTCGGCGGCGAGTTCGGCGACGCCGGCGTCGTGGCGGCTGATCTCGAGCAGGTCGCCCAGCAAACTCTCGAAGCGGTCGAGCTCGGTGACGAGCAGCTCCGAGGCGCGCTTGAGGGACGGGTCGAGTTCGTCGCTGCCGTCGTGGATGAGATCGGCGGCCATCCGCACCGTCGTCAGCGGGGTACGCAGCTCGTGGCTGACGTCCGAGGTGAACCGCTTCTGCAGGTTGCCGAACTCCTCGAGCTGGGTGATCTGCCGCGACAGGCTCTCGGCCATCTCGTTGAAGGACATGGCCAGGCGCGCCATGTCGTCCTCGCCGCGTACCGGCATGCGTTCCTTGAGCCGGCCGTCGGCGAACCGGACCGCGATACGCGATGCCGAGCGGATCGGCAGGACCACCTGGCGGGCGACGATCATCGAGATCGCGGCGAGCAGCACGAGCAGCACCCCGGCACCGACGAGGAGCGTGCCCCGCACCAGTGACAGTGTGTTCTCCTCGCCCGCCAGCGGGAACACCAGGTACAGCTCGAGGGTGGAGATGTCCGACGCCGTCGGCGTGCCCACGATCAGCGCCGGACCGGAGTAGCCGTCGGGATCCGACACCGTCGCGAACTGGTAGGCGATCTGGCCCTTCTGCACGAAGGCGCGCAGGTTCTCGGGGATCTGGTCGGCGGGCCCGCTCGACGTCGGTGCGCGTGGTCCGTCGCCCGGCACGATCAGCACCGGGTCGAAGGTGCCCGCGACGCCGGTGTCCTCGCCCGCGTCGCTGCTGCGATTCGTCAGCGCCGCAACGGCGCCGTCGAGCCGGACCTGCAGCGAGCCGGAGTCGTCGGCGCCGGCGAGTTGACCCTCGACGAGGGCGCGGGACCGCTCGACCTCCTCGGTGGCGGCGTTGATCTTCACCTCGAGCAGTCGTTCGGTGATCTGGCTGGTGAGGACGACACCGAGGACGAGCATCACGATCAGCGACAACGACAGGGTCGAGACCACGACCCGCAGTTGCAGCGATCGCCGCCACGTGTGGGCGAGCCGATTGCTCACCGCACGTGACCACCTCAGCAGCGGCAGAGTCCTCCTGGTGATCCGCCGCCGCAGTCGGTACACACCGATCACGGCGGTCCGGCCTTGTAGCCGACGCCCCGCACCGTCAGCACCACCTCGGGGTTCTCGGGATCCTTCTCGACCTTCGCCCGCAGCCGCTGCACGTGGACGTTCACCAGACGGGTGTCGGCCGCGTGCCGGTAGCCCCACACCTGCTCGAGCAGCACCTCACGAGTGAACACCTGCCGCGGCTTGCGCGCGAGCGCCACCAGCAGGTCGAACTCGAGCGGGGTGAGGGAGATCAGTTCGTCCCCGCGGGTGACCTTGTGAGCGGGAACGTCGATGGCGATGTCGCCGATGGAGAGCACCTCGGCCGGTTCCTGCTCGGTGCGACGGAGCCGCGCGCGGACCCGGGCCACGAGTTCCTTCGGCTTGAACGGCTTGACGATGTAGTCGTCGGCGCCGGATTCGAGTCCGAGCACCACGTCGACGGTGTCCGACTTGGCGGTGAGCATGACGATCGGCACGCCCGAGTCGGCGCGCAGCACCCGGCAGACGTCGATACCGTTCATGCCCGGGAGCATGAGGTCGAGCAGGACGAGGTCGGGCCGGATCTCCCGGACCGCGTTCAGCGCCTGCGAACCGTCCCCCACCACGTAGGGCTCGAATCCCTCGCCCCGCAGGACGATCGTAAGCATCTCGGCGAGCGCGGTGTCGTCGTCGACAACCAGAATCCTCGGCTTCATGGCTTCTATCGTGTCACTCCTCGACCGTGGTGAAGCTGATTTGAGATCTCGGCGGCGAGTTGTCGCGGATCGGCATCGGGTCCGGCAACCCGCCACGGCGACATCCACTGTCGGCGTGCGAGGTCGTCGTACACCTGTCCGGTGCGGGCCTGCAGACCCGAGTCCCGTTCGTAGGCGTCCCGGTCGCGGCCCGTGTCGGACGCGGCGCGGCTGCGGGCCCGGCGCGCCGCCAGCTCGACCGGCACCCGCAGCAGCAGCTGCAGATCCGGCACGGGCAGCGCGAACCGCTCGAACTCGAGTTCACGCACCCACTCCACCGCCGGTCCCGAGCCGCCCTCGTGGTGCCGGGCGGCGGTGTAGGCGGCATTGGACGCGACGTACCGATCGAGCAGGACGATGTCGTTGTCCGCCAGGAGCTTCCGCAACCCGTCGGCGGCGTCACGGCGATCGAGAGCCCACAGCAGCGCCATCGCCTCGATGCTCGAGGCGGTGTCACCGTGCCGGCCCCGCAACGCCTCGGCACCGAGGTCGGCGTGCACCGATGTCCCGTAACGCGGGAACGCAAGCGTCGAGACGACGAATCCGGCTGCGCGCCAAGCCTCGACGAGGCCGGCGGAGAGTGTCCGCTTGCCGGCCCCGTCGAGCCCCTCCACGACGATCAACGCACCCATCGGTGGTGTCCTGCGATTCCCGCGCTCAGTACCGGTAGTGCTCGGGCTTGTACGGGCCTTCGACGTCGACCCCGATGTACTCGGCCTGATCCTTGGACAGCTTGGTCAGTTCACCACCGAGCGCCTCGACGTGGATGCGGGCGACCTTCTCGTCCAGGTGCTTGGGCAGACGGTAGACCTCGTTGTCGTACTCGTCCGGCTTGGTCCACAACTCGATCTGGGCGATCACCTGATTGGCGAACGAGTTGCTCATCACGAACGACGGGTGGCCCGTGGCGTTGCCGAGGTTCAGCAGCCGGCCCTCGGACAGCACGAGGATGGAATGCCCGTCTGCGAAACGGAACTCGTCGACCTGCGCCTTGATGTTGATCCGGGTGACATCCGTCGCCCGCTCGAGGCCGGCCATGTCGATCTCGTTGTCGAAGTGGCCGATGTTGCCCAGGATGGCCTGGTGCTTCATGCGACGCATGTGATCGAAGGTGATGATGTCCTTGTTACCGGTCGCGGTGATCACGATGTCGGCCTGCTCGATGAAGCCCTCGACGGTGACGACGTCGAAGCCGTCCATCAGCGCCTGCAGCGCGTTGATGGGGTCGATCTCGGTGACCGACACCCGCGCGCCCTGCCCGCGCAGCGCCTCCGCGCAGCCCTTGCCGACGTCGCCGTAGCCGCACACCAGGGCGGCCTTGCCGCCGATGAGGACGTCGGTGCCGCGGTTGATCCCGTCGAGCAGCGAGTGCCGGGTGCCGTACTTGTTGTCGAACTTGCTCTTGGTGACCGAGTCGTTGACGTTGATCGCGGGGAACGCCAGATCGCCGCCGGCCGAGAGCTGGTACAACCGCAGCACGCCGGTGGTGGTCTCCTCGGTGACGCCGCGCACCGACTCGGCGACGGCGGTCCACTTCTTGGGATCCTGTGCGAGGGATTCGCGCAGCAGCGCCAGGAAGACCCGGTACTCGGCGGAGTCCTGGTCCTCGTCCACCGGGGGCACCACGCCCGCCTTCTCGAACTGCGCGCCCTTGAGCACCAGCATGGTGGCGTCGCCGCCGTCGTCGAGGATCATGTTGGCCGGGCGCGGGGTGCCGTCGGAGGCGGCGGGCCAGGTGAGCATCTGCTCGGCCGCCCACCAGTACTCCTCGAGCGTCTCACCCTTCCATGCGAACACCGGCACGCCCTTGGGCTCCTCCGGGGTTCCGTGCGGGCCGACGACGACCGCCGCGGCGGCGTGGTCCTGGGTCGAGAAGATGTTGCACGAGGCCCAGCGCACCTCGGCGCCGAGAGCGACGAGGGTCTCGATCAGCACGGCCGTCTGGACCGTCATGTGCAGCGAGCCGGAGATCCGCGCGCCCTTCAACGGCAGCACCTCCGCGTACTCGCGGCGCAGCGCCATCAGGCCGGGCATCTCGTGCTCGGCCAGCCGGATCTCCTTGCGGCCGAATTCGGCGAGGGACAGATCGGCGACCTTGAAGTCGATGCCGTTGCGCTGGTCGGCCACGAGCTTGTTGTCGGACACGTGAGGATGCCTCTCCTGTTGGCAGTCGGTTCTGCCAACAGGCTATACAACTCGCTGTTCAGTCGCGCCGGGCGGAGCGATCGATGAACGGGCCGAGCAGCTCGGCCAGGTCCGCGGCGACGTCCCGGTCGGACTCGGGCGGCATCGAGATGTAGCTCATCGCGACGCGCACGATCGCCCGCCCCAGAATGCCCGCGTCCGTCGCGGACGCCTGTACCCAACTGCGCTGGAAAGTTTCCGAGAGCCGGGCGGAGGCTCGTTCGATGAGCGGCGCAGAGTCCGTGGTGATCAGGCGCAGCAGATCCGGCTTGGCGTCGCCGCGCAGCAGCGACTGGATCAGCGGGTCGGCACTGCTCTCGACGAAGAACGAGGTGAACCCCTCGACGAGGGCGGCGCGCGCCTGTCCCACGTGGGTGTAGATCGCGTCGTCGACGGCGTCGACGAACTGATCCACCAGGCGCAGCGCGTACGCCTGAGCGAGTCCCTGCCGCGACGAGAACTCGTTGTACAGGGTCTGTCTGCTCACACCCGCGCCCCGCGCGACGTCCGTCATGGTGACCGCGGACCAGTCACGGGCGGTGAGCAGGTCCCGCATGGCGTCGAGCACCGAATTGCGCAGCAGCATCCGGCTGGCCTCGTGGAACGGTACGCGCTGCCGGTCTCCGGGTTCCCCGGCTCGCGGAGGCTCCCCGGCAGTGGCGGATTCGTGCACGATCGACATGCCGCGACGGTTTCACGCGAGGCCGATCCCGTCAACACGAACAGAGCTACCGGCGCGGTACCGCCGGTTCGGCGAGCACGGAGTGCCTGCGGCTGTAGGAGAAGTAGACGACCACACCGATCACCATCCACACCACGAACCGCAACCACGTCTCCACCGACAGGTTGGCCATGAGCCACAGGCAGGACAGCACCGCGAGGACCGGCACCAGCGGCACCGCGGGCACCCGGAAGCCGCGCTCGAGGTCCGGCCGGGTGCGCCGCAGCACGACCACTCCGATCGACACCAGAACGAATGCGAACAGCGTCCCGATGTTGACCATCTCCTCCAGGGCACCGAGCGGGATGAACCCGGCGAGCGCCGCCACCACGACCGTCACCAGCACGGTCGTCCGCACCGGAGTGCCGTGACGGCCCGTGTGCGAGAGACGGCGCGGAACGAGGCCGTCGCGGGCCATCGCGAACAGCACGCGGGTCTGGCCGAGCATGAGGACCATCACCACCGTGGTCAGGCCGGCGAGGGCGCCGATCGAGATGAGATTCTTGGCCCAGTCCATCCCGTTGAGAGCGAACGCCGTCGCGAGTGTCGACTCGTCCCCGGCCAGCTCCCTGTAGTTCACCATCCCGGTGAGGACGAGGCTCACCGCCACGTAGAGCACGGTGACGATCGCGAGGGACCCCAGGATCCCGATGGGCACCGCCCGCTGGGGATGCCGTGTCTCCTCCGCCGTGGTGGCGACCACGTCGAACCCGATGAAGGCGAAGAACACCAGGCTCGCCGCGGCGAGCAATCCGTACCACCCGAATGTGCTGCCCCCGGCACCGGTGAGGAACGAGAACAGCGACTGATGCAGCCCCTCCCCGGTCGACGCGGACTCCGACGGCGGTACGTACGGGGTGTAATTGTCAGTGTCGATGAAGAAGACGCCGAGCGCGACCACGAACAGGACGACGGCGATCTTGACGGAGGTGATCACCAGCGACACGCGCGAGGACAGCTTCGTTCCGGTAGCGATGAGAATTCCGATCACCACGACGATCAAGATCGCGCCCCAGTCCACCTTCACGGGTCCGACGGTGGCCACCGGGGACAGCCCGCCGAGCACCTCACCCAGATACAGCGACCAGCCCTTGCCGACCACGGCCGCAGCGAGGGCGAACTCGAGGATGAGGTCCCAGCCGATGATCCACGCGACGAACTCGCCGAACGTCGCGAAGGAGAATGTGTAGGCGCTCCCGGCCACGGGCACCGTCGACGCGAACTCGGCGTAGCACAGTGCCGCGAGCGCGCAGGCCACGGCCGCCAGCACGAACGCGAGCGACACGGACGGGCCGGCGACGTTGCCGGCCGTCCGGGCCGTCAAGGTGAAGATGCCGGCGCCGATGACGACGGCCACGCCGAACACGATCAGGTCCCACGCCGTGAGATCCTTGCGCAGCCGGGAATCCGGTTCGTCGGTGTCGAGGATCGACCGCTCCACCGACTTGGTCCGGAACAACCCGCTGCGGGACACGCCCCTGTTGTCGGTCATCGGGCACTCCCCTCGGTTTCGAGGTCGGGAGTACCCCGCGCCGCGGCAATCCATGCCACGGCGTGCGGAACCGTTCGCGCCCGAGGTGGGTCAGCCGTACCGCAGCGCAGTCGTGTCCCGGTGTCCTCGATCGCGGCGGCGTACGCTCCCGGCGTCCCGTCGATGGCCTTCGTGCACCGCGAGCCGACACCGGCTGCCTGTCGTCCGCTCGGGAACCGAGCGGCGCCACGCTAGTCGATCCGGGCGTCGACGTCCGCCAACCGGGCGCGGAACAGCTGCGCCGGCTCGCCGGCGGCACGCACGGTGACGGCCGGGTCGGATGCCGACAGCCAGACCGCCTGTCCGGCCGCCAGCTGCAGGGTCCGCCCCGCGCATTCCACGCCGGCGGACCCGGAGGTGCACAACAGGATCTGCGGACCGCACGGCGGCAGTGCGACGTCGTCCGGTGCCGCACCGGAGCCGGGGGCGAGATCGATCCGCGACAGGGCGAACTCCGGGGCCGGAGTCCGGTAGCGCACTTCCCCCGGACCGGCCGGCTCGGGTTCGAGGATCGGCACGTCCACGGGCCGGAAATCTAGCACCCGCAGCAACTCCGGCACGTCGACGTGTTTCGGCGTGAGTCCGCCGCGCAGCACGTTGTCCGAGTTGGCCATGATCTCCACAGCCATGCCGTGCAGGTACGCGTGCAGGTTTCCCGCTGCGAGGAACAGGCCCTGTCCCGGCTCGAGAGTGATCCGGTTGAGCAGTACGGCGGCGAGCACGCCCGCGTCGCCGGGGTAGAACTCGGCGAGCTGCAGCACCGTCCGGACCTCCTCGGCGAACGGGGCCGTGCCGTTGCCGTTGTGCGTCGCCAGGTAGGTCACGCAGCCGTCGAGTACCCGCGGCAACAGAGCCGACAGCACCGACTGCGGAAGGGTGATCCAGATGGTGAACAGCGCGCGCAGGCCGTCGGAGTCGGGTTGCCCGGCGAGCAGCCCGACGTAGGGATCGAGTTCGGGTACCTCGAGGGCGGCGAGCAGCTCGACGGTGCGATGCGGATCCCGGAAACCGGCGAGTGCCTCGAAGCGGGTGAGCGCGACGACGAGCTCGGGCTTGTGGCTCGCATCGCGATAGTTCCGCACCGGCGACTCCAGGGGCAGGCCCGCGGCCTCCTCGCGGGCGAAGCCCTCGGCAGCCTGTTCGGCACTCGGATGCGCTTGCAGCGACAGTGGTTCCTCGGCGGCCAGCAACTTGAGCAGGAACGGCAGCCGCGGCCCGAACCGGCTCAGTGTCGCCGGCCCGAGATGTCCGCCCGGATCGGCCTCGAGGACGTCGAGCAGGGAGGTGTCCTCACCCGGCCCGTCACCGTTGGTGCTCACCACCCGCGCCGGGTCCGCGGGGTGCGCACCCAGCCACAGTTCCGCTTCCGGATGCGCGGACGGCACCGTCCGGCCGCACAGCGCCGCGATCGCGGTGCGCGAACCCCAGGCATACGAACGCAGCGCACCTTCGAGTCGGAGCACTAGCGACCACCGACCAACCGCAGATAGGCAGCGGCCATCTCGAATCGCACGGCCAGCACCGCCACCTGCTCCGGCACCGACGGCACCGCCTTCGCCTCGAACTCCCCCACCACCGATACCAACTCCATGTCCGGCAGCGCTGCCGCGCGCCGCTCCGCCTGCCGCCGATCTTCCTCCACACTCAACACCAAGACCCGCACCGGGGGTGCGGGCACCGGCCCGTCGAGCTGTTCGTCGTGGAAGAACGGATCGTACGACTCCCCACCCGCCGGGGGTATCGCGACCAGTCGGTCCCGCGCGGCGAGAACGTCCGGCAGCGCCGACGCCGAGGCGATCACCCCGGCCACCTGCAGCAGGGACTCCCCCGCGTGCCGGGCGAGCGCAGCCGTCACCGCCGAGTCGCCCGCCAGGGCCACCCGTCGGGACTGGATCCGGGAGGCCAGCGCCTTCGCCGGATTCCGGAACACCTCGCTGCCCGGCTGGTCGCGGCCGGCTTCGCCGTCCGCCGAGTCGGCGAGATCGGCCAGCGGGGGAACCACGCCTGCCGTGCGGGTGGCCTCCATTGCCACCACCACCGCGAGGAACACCGCCAGGTGCCGCAGGAGGGAGTACGCCACCGGCACTCGGATCCGCGGGGGCAACAGCATCGCCCGGCCCGCCGCCGCCCCACGGATCGGTCCCTCGTCCGGGGCGTCGACAACCACCTCGGCGCCGCGCCGCAGGGCCGCGGCGACCGATTCGGCGAGCTGGGGGTCGCCGGCGTCGTCGCCCGCGACGACGACGACGTCGAGCGGGCCGACCCAGGGCGGGGTGACGGGGGCCGTGACCAGCGGCACGGCCGAACGCGCCGCGAGCATCGCGACGACGAGTTCGCCCGCGCGAGCGGCGCGCGCATCGCCACACACGAGCACCACGCTGCGCGGATGCAGGCCGTGCAGGCGGTCGAGGATCTGCTCGTCGACGGCCGCGGCGGTGGCGCGGATCTGTGCCCCGCCGAGCGCGGCGAACCGCAGAATCCCGTCGACGTCGGCGTCGATCAGGGCACCGGTGTCGTCCAAGTCGAGGATCGAAGAGGGAGCCGTCATGGCTGCGCCACCGTCCTTCCGACTCGCACCGTCCCGGGACCGAGCCCCGGGAACTCGATTATCCCCGCCACGGATACTTCCGTCACGCGCGCACGATCGCCAGGATTTCCCTCACCAGCGCGTCGACCTGCTCCGCCGTGCGGGCCTCGACGTTGAGTCGCAGCAGGGGCTCGGTGTTGGAGGCCCGCAGGTTGAACCAGGCACCGTCGGCGAGATCGACGGTGACGCCGTCGAGCCGGTCGACTGCTTCGGCGCGGTCGCCGAAGGCCTCGAGCACTGCGGCGGTGCGCTCCGCGGCGTCGTCGACGGTGGAGTTGATCTCCCCGGACGCGGCGTACCGGTCGTATTCGCGCATCAGCTCGGACAGGGGCCGGTCCTGGCCGGCGAGCGCGGCGAGCACGTGCAGGGCCGCGAGCATGCCCGAGTCCGCGCCCCAGAAGTCGCGGAAGTAGTAGTGCGCCGAATGCTCGCCGCCGAACACGGCCCCCGTCTCGGCCATCTGCTGCTTGATGAACGAGTGCCCGACGCGGGTGCGGACGGGCTTGCCCCCGAGTTCGGTGACGAGCTCGGGCACCGCGCGGGAGGTGATGAGGTTGTGGATGATCGTCGATCCGGGTTCCTTCGCGAGCTCGCGCGAGGCCACCAGCGCGGTGACCGCCGACGGCGTGACCGGCTCACCGCGCTCGTCGACGACGAAGCAGCGGTCGGCGTCACCGTCGAACGCGAGGCCGAGGTCGGCACCCGAGTCGCGCACCAGCTTCTGCAGGTCCACCAGGTTGGCGGGATCGAGCGGATTGGCCTCGTGGTTGGGGAAGGTTCCGTCGAGTTCGAAGTACAGCGGCACCAGGTCGATCGGGAGCGCACCGAACACCGCGGGCACCGTGTGCCCGCCCATACCGTTGCCGGCGTCGACGGCAACCCGGAGCGGGCGCATCGCGGACAGGTCCACCAGCGAGCGGACGAACGCGGCGTAGTCGGCGAGCACGTCCCGCTCGGTGACGGTGCCGGGGGCACCGTCGAAGTCCGGGACGCCGGCGACGAGTTCGGCCGCGACGGTGGCGAGCCCGGTCTCCTGTCCGACCGGCTTGGCCCCGGCCCGGCACAGCTTGATCCCGTTGTAGCGCGCCGGGTTGTGGCTCGCGGTGAACATGGCGCCGGGAGCCTCGAGGATCCCGGACGCGAAGTACAGCTGATCGGTGGAGGCCAAGCCGATGTGGACGACGTCGACTCCCTGGGCGGTGACGCCGGCGGCGAAGGCCTCGACCAGCTCCGGGGACGATGCGCGCATGTCGTGGCCGATCACGATGCGGGTGGCGCCGGTGTCCCGCATCAGGCGAGCGAAGGAGGCTCCGACGTCCCGGACGAATCCGGCGTCGAGCTGTTCTCCCACCAGGCCACGCACGTCGTACGCCTTGACCACGGCGGACACGGACTCGGCAGTTCTCGCCACTGTTGCTGCTCCTGATCGTCGACTGGCGCCGCCGCCTCCGCGGCGGGGCACGGTCAGCCTAGTGCGCGGCGATCAGGACGTGGGATCGGGCAACACGCGCAGATGGCCACGACGGCCGGTGCGGGCGGTGGGGGGTGCGGCCAGGGTGGTGGGGACACCGGAATCGGTGTCGTCGGAGTCGGTGCGGCCCCGCTCGCCGAGTCCGGCTTCGCGCACCGCCTCGGCCAGTGCGGTCAGGTCGTCCTCGTCCGGAGTCCCGGCGGTGAAGGCGCCCTCGTACCGGACCAGCTCCCACCCCTTCGGGGCGGTGATCCGCGAGCCGTGCGATTCGCACAGATCCCACGAGTGGGGCTCGGCGACCGTTGCCAGGGGACCGACGACCGCGGTGGAGTCCGAGTACACGTAGGTCAGCGTCGCAACAGCAGGGTTCTTGCACCCAGGCCGGCAGCATCGACGCAGTGATCTCACAGTCGGAGAGTAGCGCGCCGTGCGCTCCGGGACTATCCGGACACACCGGAGAAGCGGGTTCGGATTTGCGTGTCGTACTGTCCAGGCATGCCCCGATCGCGCCGTCCCAGACCCGTGACGTCCCGCTCGGTCGCCCGTCGCGGCCGCGGTGTGCGCGGCCCGCTGTTCCCGCACGAGGTGCCGGCGTGGCGCTCGCGCGCGGAGAAGTTCGATCTGCTCGTGCTGGGGGCCTTCGCGCCGATCGACGCACAGTGGCACGACCGGCTGACCAAGCTCGACATCGCCGTCGACGAGGTGCCCAAGATCCGCGCCCTCGACCCGGACTCGGTGAACTGGCCGTCGGAGGTGGTCGCGGACGGCCCGGTGCCGCTGTCGCGGCTCGTCCCCGCAGGGATCGACCGGCGCGGCGCGGCGACGCGGGCCCGGATCGTGCTCTTCCGCCGCCCGCTGGAACTGCGGGCGAAGGATCCCGAGGATCTCACCGACCTGGTGCACGACGTGCTCGTACACCAGGTCGCGACGTACCTCGGCGTCGAGCCCGAGGTCGTCGACCCCGAACTCGGCGGTTTCGACGAGGACTGACGCCTCAGACGATGCCGCGCTTGAGGCGTCGGCGCTCCCGCTCCGACAGACCACCCCAGATGCCGAAGCGTTCGTCGTTGGCCAGCGCGTACTCGAGACATTCGTCCCGCACCTCGCACCCCAAGCAGATCCGCTTCGCCTCCCGGGTCGATCCCCCTTTCTCAGGGAAGAACGCCTCGGGATCCGTCTGCGCGCACAAGGCGCGTTCCTGCCACTGTTCGTCGGCACCGTCGGACGGGTCGCCGAAACCATCGATCAGACTGAGCACGGGCCGCGCAGGCGCGTCCCCCCCGATGCCGTCGATGTCGTCCCGGACGTCCTCGCCTGCAGTGTCGATGCCTGCAGTGTCGATCCGAGAGCTCTCGAACCATTCGCGCTCGTCGGCCATCGTTCGCCTCCTCACCTGCAGCGCTGCAACTCTCGTCGAAACCGGCCCACTCCGCGCCACCCCCATCGAACATGCGTTCGAATGCAGTTCGCCACAACCGATCTCGGTTCCGGTTCACTGGAAATGACACTTATGTGATTAGACACGTGGGGCGTGTCGCGGTCAAGCCGAGCGGCGCCGCTGTCTTACCATCCGGGGTTCTCCTCCGCGCCGCTGCGCACCTGCCGCCCGGGTGCGCAGGCACCCCGGCAGCCCTCGCGGCGCACCGCCTACGCTTGCCCTGTGAACGTGACTGTATTGGTCGGCGGCGTCGGAGGTGCGCGTTTTCTCACCGGCGTGCGCCGGCTCCTCGGCATCGAACCCGGCCGCGACCTCGACCCCGACGCCGCGCACCGGGTGACCGCGATCGTCAACATCGGCGACGACGTCTGGATGCACGGGCTGCGCATCTGCCCCGACCTGGACACGTGCATGTACACCCTCGGCGGCGGGATCGACACCGAACGCGGATGGGGCCGGGCCGACGAGACCTGGCACGCGAAGGAGGAGCTGGCGGCGTACGGAGCGACACCGGACTGGTTCGGCCTCGGGGACCGCGACATCGCGACCCACCTGCTGCGCACCCAGTTGCTGAACGCCGGGTACCCGCTCTCGGCCGTGACCGAGGCGCTGTGCGACCGCTGGAAACCCGGCGTCGCCCTCCTCCCGGTCTCCGACGACCGCAGCGAGACCCACGTCGTCATCACCGATCCGGCCGACGGCGAGCAACGCGCCGTGCACTTCGAGGAATGGTGGGTCCGGCACCGCGCCCAGGTGCCCACGCACAGCTTCGCGCACATCGGCGCCGAGAAGGCCGCCCCCGCACCGGGTGTGCTCGAGGCGATCGACTCGGCGGACGTGGTGATCCTCGCCCCCTCCAACCCGGTGGTGAGCATCGGCGCGATCCTCGCGATCCCCGGACTGCGCGGCGCGCTGCGCACCACGTCCGCGAGGATCGTCGGACTGTCGCCGGTGATCGACGGAAAACCGCTGCGCGGCATGGCCGACGCGTGCCTCGGCGTGATCGGCGTCGAGACCACCGCCCAGGGCGTGGGACGGCACTACGGCGCCCGCAGCGGCGCAGGCCTGCTCGACGGCTGGCTGATCCACTCCACCGACGCCGCCGACGTGCCCGGCGTCGAGGTGCGCAGCGTGCCGCTGCTCATGACCGATCCCGACGCGACAGCCGAAATGGCTCGCGCCGCACTCGAACTGGCAGGAGTGACGCTGTGACCACGCCCTCCGACACGGCCGTCGGTACCGCCGCCGGGGTGCGCGACCACTCCCCCGGACGGCCGATCGAGATCCTCCCGGTGCCCGGCCTGCCCGAGTTCCGACCCGGCGACGACCTCGCCACCGCGCTCGCCGCCGCGGCGCCCTGGCTCGCCGACGGAGACGTCCTCGTCGTCACGAGCAAGATCTTCTCCAAGGTCGAGGGCCGCATCGTGGACTCCCCCACCGACCCCGAGGCCCGCGATGCGCTCCGCCGCCGCCTGGTCGACCAGGAGGCGGTGCGCGTGCTCGCGCGCAAGGGACGCACGCTCATCACCGAGAACCGGCTCGGGATCGTGCAGGCCGCCTCCGGGATCGACGGCTCGAATGTCGCCGCCTCGGAACTCGCCCTGCTGCCCGAGGATCCCGATGCGAGCGCCGCGGCTCTGCGCGAGCGTCTGCAGGCGCTGCTCGGTGTGAGCGTCGCCGTGGTCGTCACCGACACGATGGGCCGGGCCTGGCGCGTCGGCCAGACCGATGCCGCGATCGGAGCGGCCGGAATTCCGGTCCTGCACGAGTACGCGGGATCCCGTGACGGACAGGGCAACGAACTGTTCGTCACCTCCGTCGCCGTCGCCGACGAGATCGCGGCCGCGGGCGACCTCGTCAAGGGGAAGCTGGGCGGTGTCCCGGTCGCGGTGATCCGTGGCCTCGACCTGCCCGACAACGGTTCCACCGCCCGGCAACTCGTCCGTCGCGGCGAGGACGACCTGTTCTGGCTCGGCACCGCCGAGGCACTCGAGCGAGGCCGCCGCGAGGCGCTGTTGCTGCGGCGGTCGGTGCGGGAATTCTCCTCGGAACCGGTCGATCCCGAAGATCTGCGCGACGCCGTCGCCGAGGCTCTCACCGCTCCCGCGCCGCACCACACCCACCCGGTGCGGTTCGTCTGGGTCCGCACCGAGCAGGTGCGCCGCCGGCTGCTCGACCGCATGCGCGAACGTTGGGCCGCCGACCTCGCCGGTGACGGGCTCGCACCGGCGGCGATCGACCGACGGGTGGGCCGCGGCGCGATCCTCTACGACGCGCCCGAAGTGGTGATCCCGTTCTGGGTTCCCGACGGCGCCCACCGTTACCCCGACGCCCGGCGTAC
The DNA here is from genome assembly GCF_057367935.1 of Rhodococcus sp. NS-SX18. NCBI lineage: Bacteria > Bacillati > Actinomycetota > Actinomycetes > Mycobacteriales > Nocardiaceae > Rhodococcus > Rhodococcus sp. NS-SX18. The sequence goes on from NZ_CM170633.1 coordinate 3,490,172, forward strand.
CGCCGCCGAGGCCACGATGTTCACCGTCGCCGCCGGCGCCGCCGTCCAGGGGCTGCTGGTCTCGCTCGCCGTCCGCGGGCTCGGCAGCTGCTGGATCGGGTCGACGATCTTCGCCCCGGACGTCGTGCGGCGTGAACTCGACCTGCCGGCGGACTGGTCGCCGCTCGGCGCGATCGCGGTCGGACACCCCCTCGAGCCGGCGACGCCGCGCATCGCCCCCGCGGCCGGCGACCTGCTGCTGGAGCTGTGAGATGACCGCGTCCACGCTGCACGCCTCGGCCGTCGACCGGCTGCAGACCTGGCGGACCGATTCGGCGGACGCGGAGTCGCTGCGGCACACCATGCTCGCATTTCTCGACGCCGCCCCCGAGGGATGTCTGCGCCGGCACGTCCCGGGACACGTCACGGCGTCGTCGCTCGTGCTCGATGCCGACCGGCGGCACGTGCTGCTGACCCTGCATCCCCGGGTGGGACGATGGATCCAGCTCGGTGGGCACTGCGAGGAATCCGACGAGACGGTCGTCGACGCGGCGATGCGGGAGGCGACCGAGGAGTCCGGAATCGCGGCTCTGACCATCGACCCGGAACTGCTCTCGGCGCACACCCACCCGATCACCTGCTCGCTCGGCCGCCCGACCCGGCACCTCGACCTGCGGTTCCTCGTCGTCGCGCCACCGGGAGCCGTACCCGTCCGGAGCACGGAATCGACGGACCTGCGGTGGTGGCCCGTCGACGCGCTGCCGCCCGAGGCCGAGCACGACACCCTCGGGCACCTGCTCGCTCTCGCGGGCGCACGCTTCCGGGCGGCCGGTTAGACCGGTTGCAGCGTGGGGCGTTTCGGCGCGACACCGTCCCCGGAGGACGTGCCGCGCACGCGCCGCCCGAGCCAGGGAACCAGGAATTCCCGCGCCCACCGGCGGTCCTCGGCCCGTTTCGCCGCGGACACCACCGGCGCGGCCTCGAACTCGGCCGGAGTGAGCGTGTGTGCCGCACCGAGGAGATCGAGCACGCGGATCGCCATGTTCCGGTGCCCGGCCGACGACATGTGGAGCCGGTCGAAATCCCACATCCGCAAGTCGCGGTACTCCGCGAAACGCCAGAAGTCGACGATCGTCGCACCGTGCCGGTCGGCGATCTCGCGGACGAGCTCGTTGTAGACGGCCCAGCGCCCGCGCAGGATCCGGAACACCGGCGCCCAGCTGCCGTCGTAGGCCGTCCACACGAGCACCCGGGCACCCGTCGCAGCGAGCTTGCCGACCGCCTCGTCGTACTCGGCGGCCAGCGCGTCGAGATCGAGCTTCGGGCGCATCAGGTTGTTGCCGCCGGCATAGATCGTCACCAGGTCGGGCCGCATCGCCACGGCCGCGTCGAGCTGCTCGTCGAGGATCGGGCGCAGCAGTCGTCCGCGCACGGCGAGATTGGCGTATCCGAATCCCGGGTTGTCGCGGGCGAGTTCCTCGGCGACGAGATCCGCCCAGCCCCGCAACCCGTTGGGCCGGGCCGGATCCGGGTCCCCGACGCCTTCGGTGAACGAATCCCCCAGTGCCACATACCGTTCGAACTTCACTGTGGATCCCCCCGTGCTATACGTCGGTGCTGAAACGGATCCCGCCGTCGGGGATCTGCACCCCGGGCCAGACCCGGGCGCCACGCAGCAGCTCGCAGCGCGCCCCGATGTCGGCACCGTCGCCGATGACGCCGTCGCGGATCAGGGCGCGGGGGCCGACGCGGACCCCGAATCCGATGATGGACCGCTCGATCACTGCACCGGCCTCGACCCGCGCGCCGTCGAAGATCACCGCACCGTCCAGACGCGCGCCGGCACCGATCTCGGCACCGCGGCCGACGACCGTGCCACCGATCAGCAGGGCGCCGGGCGCGACGGAGGCACCGGGATGGACGAGGGATTCGCCCCGCTGCCCACCGAGGGCCGGCGACGGCGCGATACCCCGCACCAGATCGGCCGAGCCCCGCACGAAGTCCTCCGGTGTGCCCATATCCCGCCAGTAGGCCGCGTCGACGTGCCCGTACACCCGCCTGCCCTCCGCCAGCAGAGACGGAAAGACCTCACGTTCGACGGACACCGGACGACCCTCGGGGATCGACTCGATGATCTCGCGCTTGAAGACGTAGCAGCCTGCGTTGATCTGGTCCGTCGGCGGATCCTGCGTCTTCTCCAGGAACGCGGTGACCCGGCCTTCCTCGTCGGTGGGCACACACCCGAACGCGCGCGGGTCGCCCACGCGCACCAGATGCAGCGTCACGTCGGCGTCGGTGCGCAGGTGGGTGTCGAGCACCGCGCCGAGATCCGTTCCACCGAGAACGTCACCGTTGAAGACCATAACGTTGTCGGCCCGCAACCTGGGCAGGACATTGCGGATGCCGCCGCCGGTGCCCAGCGGCTCGGCCTCGGTGACGTACTCGATCTCGAGTCCCAGTTCCGAGCCGTCACCGAAGTAGTCCTCGAAGACCTCCGCCTTGAACGAGGTACCGAGCACCACGTGCTTGATGCCGGCCGCACGGATGCGGGTGAGCAGATGCGTCAGGAACGGCACGCCGGCGGTGGGCAGCATCGGCTTCGGCGCGGACAGCGTCAGCGGCCGCAGCCGGGTTCCCTGTCCGCCCACCAGGATCACCGCATCGGTGTGCGGCGCAGCATCGTTCGTCATCGTGTCCCCTGTTCCGTGGTGTTACCCGCCTCGGCTGTCCGCGCCCGTTCGCGCGCCGCCGCGGCCACCGACATCCTCGACCGGGCGGCGAGCCCGGCCCGCAGCGTCCATCGCAGCGGTGCCTGCCACCGATGCGGGTGCCGGTCCGCCTGGAACCGGTAGGCGCTCTCGTGGTGGGCCGGAAGCATGAGTTCGGGATGCCGGCCGGCGGCGTGCCCTTTCGCGTGCGTGACCTCCGCCGAGGGCACGTACACGTTGAGCCAGCCCGCCCGGCCGAACCGGTCGCCGAGATCGACGTCCTCCATGTACATGAAATAGCGCGAGTCGAAGCCGTCGACCGCGTCGAAAGCCGCCCGCCGCACCAGCAGGCACGAGCCGGACAGCCATCCCACCGGCCGCTCCGACACGGATTCGTTCTCCTGCCGGTACCGCTGCGTCCACGGGTTCTTCGGCCACACCGTGCCGAGCAGCGCGTGCCCCGCGCCGGAGACCAGCCCGGGCACCGATCGCGCCGACGGATAGACGGTGCCGTCGGGCTCGTGGATCAACGGGCCCAGGGACGCGGCACGCGGCCAGCGACGCGCCCCCTCGAGCAGCCGGTCCAGCGACCCGGGCCCCCAGCGCACGTCGGGATTGGCGACGACGACGAACTCCTCCGCCGGGTCGACCTCTGCGACGGCCCGGTTCACGGCCCCGCCGTAGCCGATGTTGCCGCCGGTGTGCAGCAGTCGCACGTTCGGGTGCCGCGCGGCGGCCTCTTCCGGAGCGCCGTCGGTGGACCCGTTGTCCGCCAGGATCACCCGGGTGGGCAGGTTCGTCGCGCCGGTCAGCGAGGTCAGGAAGTGCTCCAGATGCTCACCGGGCGAGTAGGTCACCGTCACCACGGTCAGCGTCGAACTCACGCCGTCACCTTAGCCGCCGGCCGCGGCCGCGCCGAATCACGCCCGGGCCCGTAGGGCGCCGATCGCGGCATGCAGGGCCGGCCGCCACGGCCGCAGCGGCGTCAGCCCGGTGGCGGCCCATGCGCTGCCGTCGAGGACGGAGTACGCCGGACGGGGTGCGGGCCGCACGAACTCGTCGCTGCCGCACGGCTGCACACGGCTCGGGTCGGCGCCCGCCTCGGCGAACACTGCCCGGGCGAGATCGAACCAGCTCGCCTCCCCGGAGTTCGTCGCGTGCAGGATCCCGCCGGGCACCGTGCCCGCGCGGGCGGCGAGTTCGAGGATCCCGTCGGCGAGATCGGCGGCGTAGGTGGGGCAGCCCACCTGGTCGTCGACGACGCGCACCGTGTCGCGTTCGCGTTCGAGCCGGAGCATGGTGGCGACGAAGTCGTTGCCGTCGCCGGTGTAGAGCCACGCGGTGCGCACCACGTGGGCGCCCGGTAGCCGGTCGAGCACCGCCCGCTCCCCGGCGAGCTTGGTCCGGCCGTAGACGGTGCGGGGCCCCGTCGGATCGTCGACCCGGTACGGGCGGTTCCCGTCGCCGGCGAACACGTAGTCGGTGGACACGTGGATCAGGTGCGCGCCGGCGGCGGCGCATGCGGCGGCCAGGTTGGCGGGGCCGTGCTCGTTGACCGCGGCGGCGTCCTCGGGATGCGTCTCGGCCGCGTCCACCGCGGTGTAGGCGGCGCAGTTGAGCACGACGGCGCCGGGTTCGACGAGCGCGGCCACGGCGCCGGGATCGGTGATGTCCGCCTCCTCCGACCCGACGCCCCGGATCCGGAGGCCGCCCGCGGCGCCGCGAGCGAGCAGGTGACGGCCCAGTTGTCCGCGGGCCCCGGTGACGAGAACGGTCTGCACGGGCACGAGTGTGGCATGCCCCGGCGGCTGTCACCCGGTACGAGCCGGGCACGCCGCCGCGACGGGTGCCACAACGGCCGCCGTCTCGGCAGTAGCCTGGGTGCGACCGCCGACGCCCGACGAGAGGACCGCCAGGTGCCGCCAGAACCGCCCACACGCCGAGCTCCGGCGCGCGACGCGGGGGGAGGATCGGGGGTCCTGCGCGGTCGGCCGCTGCGGATCGCCGTCGCCGTCGCCGCGGCGCTCACCCTGGTCGCCACCGGCGTCGCGTGGCGCGGTGTCGATTCGCTGCGGTCCTCCCTCGCCACCGTGGGTGGGCTCACCCTGGGGGACGGCCGGGACGGCGCCCTCGACATCCTGCTGGTGGGCACCGACAGCCGCACCGACGCCCACGGCAATCCACTATCCCAGCGCGAACTCGACGCGCTGCGGGCCGGCGAGGAAGTGGCCAACAACACCGACACGATCATCCTGATCCGGGTACCGCTCGACGGCACCTCGGCGACCGCCGTCTCGATCCCCCGCGACACCTACGTCGAGGTGCCCGACATCGGCATGTCGAAGATCAACGCCGCGTTCGGTGCCACCAAGGAGACCGAGCGGCTGCGACTCGTCGAGGCGGGTGAGTCCGACGCGGCTGCCGAGAAGGCGGCCACGCAGGCGGGCCGGGAGGCGCTGGTCGAGTCGGTGGCCGACCTGACCGGCATCACCGTCGACCACTATGCCGAGGTCGGCCTGCTCGGGTTCGTGCTGCTCACCGATGCCGTCGGCGGCGTCGACGTCTGCCTGAACAACGCGGTCGACGAGCCGCTGTCCGGGGCGAACTTCCCCGCAGGTGAGCAGACCCTCGACGGTGCGGACGCCCTGAGCTTCGTCCGGCAGCGCCACGACCTGCCGCGCGGCGACCTGGACCGGATCGTGCGGCAGCAGGTGTTCATGGCGTCGCTCGTGCAGAAGGTGCTCAGCGCGAAGACGCTGAGCAACCCGTCCAAGCTGAACCAGCTCAGCGCCGCTGTGCAGCGGTCGGTGGTCCTCGATTCCGACTGGGACATCCTCGACCTGGCCACCCGGATGCAGGACCTGGCCGGCGGCGCCGTGCAGTTCTCGACGATCCCCGTCCAGGACCTCAACGCGATGACCGACTACGGCGAATCCGTGGTGCAGGTGGACCCGGAGGAGGTGCGCAGCTTCGTCGCCGACCTCGTCGATCCGGACGACGACGGGTCGCAGTCCACGACCGACCCGGCGCCGGACGTCGAGGCCGGCACGATCACGGTGGACGTCGCGAACGCCGGCGGTGTCGCCGGTCTGGCCTCCCGCGTTGCGGCCGCACTCGTCGGTGACGGCTTCGTCGAGGGCGGTGTGGGCAACCACACCGGCCGCGCGGTGGACGAGTCGACGGTCTTCGCCGCCGACCCCCGGTCCGACCAGGCGCGTGCCGTCGCCGAGGCACTCGGCGGCCTGGTCACCGCCGCCGACCCGTCGCTCGACGCCGGCACGGTGCGGGTGGTGCTCACCGAGGACTACGCGGGTCCGGGCGCGGACGCGAGCGTCACCTCCGTGGCCTCCGGATCGGAACTCGTGAGCGCCGGGGCCGCCCCCACATCGGTTCCACCCGGCCCGCCGATCGATGCCGGCTCCACGGGCCCCCGCTGTGTGAACTGAAGGACTGTGTGAATCGAAGGATGAGGACGCCGTGACCACGCTGACCGACACCCTGCTCGATCCGATCCTGGCCGCCGACCCGGCCGGCCCCCGCATCACGTGGTACGACGATGTGTCCGGCGCCCGCATCGAGCTGTCCGCGGTCACCCTCGCGAACTGGGCCGCCAAGACGGCGAACATGGTGCGCGACGAGTTCGGCCTGCTGCCCGGCGGGCGGGTGGCCGTCCTGCTCCCGGCCCACTGGCAGAGTGCCGCGGTCCTGCTCGGCGCGTGGTGGGCCGGTGCCGAGGTGGTGCTCGAACCCGACGACGCGGACCTCGCGCTGGTCACCGTGGACCGTCTCGACGAAGTCGCGGACGCTGCCGAGGTCGCGGTCCTCTCGCTCGACGCCTTCGGCCGGCCCGTGCCGGACCTGCCGGTGGGGGTCACCGACTATGCGACGCACGTGCGCGTGCACGGTGACCAGTTCCGCCCCGCCGGGGACGGCGGGCCGGTGCTCGACGGCCGCACGGCCGACGAGGTCGTGGCGGCAGCCCGGGAGGCCGCCGCGGCCGCAGGCGTCACGGGTGCGGACCGGGTGCTCTCGAGCCGCGACTGGAGCACCCCGCAGGCACTGATCGAGGGCCTGCTCGCCGTCCTCGCCGTCGGCGCATCGCTGGTGCAGGTGAGCAATCCGGATCCGGCAGCCACGGACCGGCGGGCCGAGAGCGAGAAGATCACCGCCCGTCTGGACGGTTGACCCCGCCGGTGTAGCCACCGTCGGCGAGGCCGGCCTCGATCTCGAACCGGTTGCGGGCACCGGGACGGCGCAACTCCTCCCGGAGATACCGGATCGCGAACCCGACGCCGTGCCGCGCCCACTGATCGGCGTGGACCGCCTCGTGCCGCAGGATCCGGCGCGACGGTGACCGGCCGGTGAGGAACGCCCCGCCGATCGTCGTACCCGAGCGGGCGTAGCCGCCGCGCATCCCGCTGCAGACGTAGAGACCGAACTCGTCGTCGAAGTCGATGCGGCCGCCCCACGCGCGCGCCCACAGCAGAGCCAGGGCCGTCACCGCGCGCACAGCACGATCCGCGCGGCGCGCGGTCGTCCGCGCGCTCGATTTCGAGCGCGGACGACCGAAAAGCGCGCGTACGTACACGAAGTCAGCCGAGCAGCTTCTGCCGCAACGCGTCGTCCTTCTCGAGCACCATCTGCTCGAGGCCCGCCTGGAACTGTTCCATCCGTTCCCGCAGCGCGGGGTCGGCCGCGCCGAGGATGCGGGCGGCGAGCAGCCCGGCGTTGCGGGCTCCGCCGATGGAGACGGTCGCGACGGGCACCCCGGCGGGCATCTGCACGATCGACAGCAGCGAGTCCATGCCGTCGAGGTACTTCAGCGGCACCGGCACGCCGATCACCGGAAGGGGCGTCGCGGAGGCGACCATGCCCGGCAGGTGCGCGGCGCCGCCCGCACCGGCGATGATCACCTTGATGCCACGTCCGGCGGCGTCGCGGGCGTAGTCGAGCATGCGCTGCGGGGTGCGGTGGGCCGAGACGACCCCCACCTCGAAGCGGATGCCGAACTCGACGAGCGCCTCGGCCGCAGCCTCCATCGTCGGCCAGTCCGAGTCGCTGCCCATGATCAGGCCGACCTGTGCTCCGTCAGTCACCGTGAGAATCCCATCCGTCGGTCCACACTCCGTGCGAGAGCCAGTGCGCCGCGCGCTCCGCGCGTTCGCGCACCGCCGCCACGTACTGCGGGTCGTCGGTCGACCCGGTCGCGTCCCCGAGCACGTTGACGTGCCCGATCTTGCGGTCCTTGCGCTCACCCTTGCCGTAGAGGTGCACATGCACGTCGGGCATCCGGGCGAACAGGTGGTGCAGCCGCTCGTCCATGCTCATCTCGGGCGCTTCGGGGGCGCCGAGCACGTTCGCCATCACCGTCACCGGCGCGATCGGCGACGTGTCGCCGAGCGGGTAGTCCAGCACCGCACGCAGGTGCTGCTCGAACTGGCCGGTGCGGGCGCCGTCCATGCCCCAGTGGCCGGAGTTGTGCGGCCGCATCGCGAGTTCGTTGACGATCAGCTCGCCGGTCTCGGTCTCGAAGAGCTCGACGGCCATGACCCCGACCACACCGAGCTCGGCGGCGATGCGCAGGGCCAGCTGTTCGGCGGCGGCTTCGACGTCGGCCCGCAGGTTCGGGGCGGGCGCGATGACGACGGCGCATTGCCCGTTCAGCTGCACGGTCTCGACCACGGGCCAGCTCGCGCCCTGCCCGAACGGCGAGCGCGCGACCATCGCGGACAGCTCCCGCCGCCACGAGACCTTCTCTTCGGCGATGAGGGGCACCCCGGCGGCGAGTTGCTCCGCGACGATCCGCTGCGCCTCGTCCGCGTCGCCGGTGATCCACACCCCGCGACCGTCGTAGCCGCCGCGGGCCGCCTTGATCACGACGGGCCAGCCGTGTTCGTCGCCGAAGGCCGTGAGGTCCTCGACCGAGGTGAGCTCCGCGAACGGCGGCACCGGAGCGCCGAGCTCCGCGAGGCGCCGGCGCATCGCGAGCTTGTCCTGCGCATAGATCAGGGCCTGCGGCGGCGGCTGCACACTGACGCCTTCGCGCTGCAGCACCTCGAGGTGCTCGGTGGGCACATGCTCGTGGTCGAACGTCAAGGCGTGGGCGCCGGTCGCGGCACTGCGCAACGCGTCGAGGTCGGTGTGGCTGCCGATCACTACGTCGGGGCTGACCCGTGCGGCCGGATCGTCCGGGCTCGCGGCCAGCACCCGCAGGGTCTGGCCGAGCGCGATCGCGGCCTGATGGGTCATGCGGGCGAGCTGACCGCCGCCGACCATCGCGACGACCGGCATACCGGCGGGCAGCGTGCGGGGAGTGTGCGAGGGGGTGTCACCGGCCGCGGGGGCGGGAGTCGCGGCGGCCGAGTCCGGGGGTGTAGCGGTCACGGCTCACCATGGTGTCACAGCGGGCGCCGGGGGTGGCGCCGCGCTCCCACGCGACACCCCCGCGTTCCTGTGGTAAAGCTGATAATCCACCGGCGGGTTCGTGCCTTCGGGCCACGGTTTCGTAGACTCGTCCGGGTGTCTTTCGTCGATGCGGCCGTGAACCGAGTCCCCGAGCCTCTCCGGGGGCTGTTGCTGCGGCACCACGAGTTGATCAAGTTCGCGATCGTCGGTGGCACCACCTTCGTCGTCGACTCGGTCATCTTCTACACCCTCAAGCTCACGGTGCTCGAGGAGAAGCCGGTGACCGCCAAGGTCATCGCCGGGGTGATCGCGGTGATCTGCTCGTACGTCCTCAACCGGGAGTGGTCGTTCAAGAACCGGGGCGGCCGGGAACGGCACCACGAGGCACTGCTGTTCTTCGCCGTCAGCGGCATCGGCGTGGTCCTCAGCTTCATCCCGCTGTGGATCTCGAGCTACGTGTTCGACCTGCGGGTGCCGGACGTCAGTCTCACCGTCGAGAACATCGCCGACTTCGTCAGCGCGTACATCATCGGCAATCTGCTGCAGATGGTGTTCCGGTTCTGGTGCTTCCGCCGCTTCGTGTTCCCCGAGGAGATGAATCCGGACGGGGACGAGGTTCCCGGGCACGAGGAGTTCGCCGAGGAAGGCCTGGGACACTCCTGACCGGGTCCCGCCCTGCCCCCATTGCAGGTCAGGAGCCACTTCCGGTTCAGCGCGGTTCCCGGATCCCCGGGTGGGTGGACTCGTCGCGGGTGGAACCGAGGAACAGTGCGAACAGGGCGGGCCGGCGGCGCTGCAGTTCCAGGCGCCCGCCGTCGGCCTCGGTAAGAGCCCGGGCGAGGGCCAGTCCCACTCCGGTCGAGCCGGTACCGGAGAAGCCGCGGTCGAAGATGTGCGGCGCCAGCTCGTCGCTGACACCGTCCCCCTCGTCGGTGACCTCCACGCACACGGTCGATCCGCCGCCGAGGGTCGAGACCCGCCGCACGGACACCGTGCACGTCCCGTCTCCGTGCATGAGCGCGTTGTCGACCAGCACCGCGACGGCCTCGCGGAGCCGGGATCCGGTCACCCGGCTGCGCAGCGACGGATCTCCGCTCAGGTGCAGTTCCCGCCCCGCCTCCTTGTAGGGGCCGCGCCAGTCCGCGATCACCCCGGTCAGCTCCCCGACGACGGACACCTCGGTGCGCAGCTCGGAACCGCTGTTGCGGGACGCGCGGACCAGTTCGTCGATGGCAGTGGTGAGCCGGTCCACCTGGCGCATCGCTTCCTCGGCTTCCTCGACGACGGCCGGGTCGGTGTGGGTGGACAGCTCGTCGAGACGCAGCCGCACCGCGGTCAGCCGGGACCGCAACTGGTGCGAGACGTCGCCGACGAGGGCGTGCTCCCGCTGCAGGCGGCCGGCGATCTCGACGGTGGCGGCATCGAGGACGTCCGAGACGCGATCGAGTTCGGGGATGCCGTGCCGGCGCGGATCGGGCCGGAAGTCGCCTTCGCCCAGCCGGCGCGCCCGCGCTGCGACGTCGCGCAAGGGATCGGCCAGCCGGCGCGCGGTGACGACGGCGACGACGGCACCGACGGCCACGGACAGCAGCACGAGCAGCGTCACCCCCACGAGGACCTGCCGCTGCAGCAGACGCATGTCCTCGGCCGGCGCCTCGAGCCGCAGGGATCCCGATGTTCCCATCGACAGGGACTCGACGAGGGGGTCGGGCACCGTGGCGGCACCGATGTCGAGCCGGGCCGCGGCGTCCTCGGGGGTCGGGTAGACGACGAGGAGGCGTCCGCCGTCGGGCACGACGAGCCGCAGGGAACTGGTGTCGAGTCCGCCGACGACCAGTCCGTCGGCGCCCTCCTGGGCGATGACCTCCGCGGACATGCGCTCGAGCCGGCCCTGCAGGTCGCGGCGTGCGGTGTCCTCGACGAACAGCCAGGCGGTGTAGGCGAGCGGGACTCCGAGCAGCAGGGCCACGAGCAGCGAGCCCGCGAGGACCGCGAACAGGATTCGGCTGCGCACCCCGGCCCCGTCAGTCGGTGTTCAGCCGGAAGCCGACACCGCGGACGGTAGCGATGCGTCGTTCCCCGGCCGGGCCCTCGTCGCCGATCTTGCGGCGCAGCCAGGACATGTGCATGTCGAGGGTCTTGGAACCTCGCAGGTCGGCGTCGCCCCAGACCTCCTGCAGGATGGCATCCCGGGAAACCACCTGGCCGGCATGCTCGAGCAGCACCCGCAGCAGTTCGTATTCCTTGTTGGCGAGGGTGACCTCGGAGCCGTCGACGAGCACGCGCCGGGCCGCCCGTTCGAGCCGGATCCCGGAGACCTCGACGACGTCCTCGGACTCGCCACCCCCGCGGCGGCGCAGCAGCGCCCGGACGCGGGCCATGAGCTCGGCGAGCCGGAAGGGCTTGCCGACGTAGTCGTCGGCGCCGGCGTCGAGACCGACGACGAAGTCGACCTCGTCGGTGCGGGCGGTGAGCATCAGGACGGCGAGGTCGGAGCGGTGGGCACGGATCTGCCGGCACACTTCGAGACCGTCGATGCCGGGCAGGCCGAGATCGAGGATGAGCAGTTCGTACGCACCGGACAGCGCCCGTTCGAGCGCGTCGGGGCCGGTCTGTTCGACGGTGACGTCGTACCCCTCCCGGCCCAGCGCGCGGGACAGGGGCGCGGCGATGGCTTCGTCGTCTTCGGCGAGCAGGACTGCGGTCACGGATCCAGGGTACGGATCGGGGCCGGGCGCACGGCGCGTTACCAGGCTTTGCGGCCCGGCCCGTCGGGTCTTTCCTCCCGGCCCAGCACCGGGTCGGCGTGGAACGCCTGCTGATACAGCAGGGCATGCACACGTTGCACGTCGGGGATGTCGTCGAATTCGAGCGGATCGTCGGCCGCGGAGACGATGACGAGGGTGCCGGTGCGCAGGATCCGGTCCAGCAGACCGTGCCGGAACTGCACGTTGCTGATGCGTCCCATCGGGATGTCGATGCCGGAGTGGGTGAGCACGCCCTGCCGGACGAGAACCCGCCGATCGGTGACGATGAAGTGGGTCGACAACCAGCCGACGAGCGGCGCCAGGCACTGCCAGGCGACGATCGCCGCCCACGCCACCGCGAGCACGATCGTCAGGGTGCTCGCGGTGGAGCCGTCGAGCCGGGCCTGGCTCAGGCCGAGCAGGAAGCCGGCGAGTGCGGTGGCGAGCACGAAGATCGCCGCCGGGACGATGAGCATCTTCCAGTGCGGGTGCCGGTGCAGCAGCAGCCGTTCCTCGGCGGCGAGGGCGTCCTCCGGGTATCCCATGCCGGACACGATGGCACAGCCGGGATGCGGGGTGCTCGAGTGCAGGTCAGGGCACCGGGCGCAGGTGGGTGATGTCCCCGGCCGACACCGCGATCGGCTCGCCGCCGTCGTCCGGGGTGATGACGATGCGGCCCTGCTCGTCGATGTCGGCCGCCACGCCGTGCAGCTCCGTGTCGCCGGGCAGCACCGCTCGCACCCGACGGCCGAGCGTGCCGCACCGTTCGCGGTAGGCGGCGGCCGGCCCGGTGACGTCCCAGCCCGCGACGTACCACTGCTGCCAGCGGTGGGCGAGTTCGCGCAGCAGCGCCTCGGCGAGTGCGGTGCGATCGAGATCGGTCGCCCCGGCGAGCGCGAGCGACGTCGCGGTGGGGACCGGCAGCTCGTCCTCGGTGAGCGAGACGTTGAGCCCGATCCCGACCACCACGACAGGCTCGGGATGGGTTCCCGCGACCTCGGCGAGGATTCCGGCCACTTTCCGGCCCCCGACGAGCACGTCGTTGGGCCATTTCAGCTCGGCATCCACCCCGGTGACCGAGCGGATCGCGTCGACGGTCGCGGTGCCGGCCAGCAGTGGCAGCCAGCCCAGATCGGCGAGGTCGATGCCGGGCATGCGCAGCAGCACCGAGACGATCACCTGGGCGCGGGGAACGCCGGCCCATCCCCGCGAGTGCCGGCCCCGGCCGCCGTGCTGGAACTCGGCGAGCAGCACGCGGCGGTCGGTGCCGGGGTCGCGGGCGGCCGCGAGCAGGTCGGCGTTGGTGGAGGCGGTCTCGGTGACCACGTCGAGGCGCCGGTAGAACGCGTCGGGATCGGCGCCGCGCACGAGGGCGGCGCGCAACCGCTCGGCGTCGAGTTCGTGTCGCGCCGGCGCGGGGCCGACGGGCGGACGCTGCGGTTCGGGTTCGGTGGGCATCCGCACAGCCTAGGATGGGCGGCGAAACGTACTGGCCGGTAGCTTCAGTTCAATGATTCAACACAAGCGGGGCCTCGGTGCGCGCTCGCTCACTGACGCTCGCTAAGCTCATGGCTCATGACCACTGTCCAGGAGCCGTCCGCGCCCGAGGCGGCGAGCACGCCCGATATCCACACGACCGCCGGCAAGCTGGCGGACCTGCGCAATCGCCAGGCTCAGGCGCAGGCCCCGAGCGGTGCGGCCGCCGTCGAGAAGGTGCACGCGAAGGGCAAGCTCACGGCCCGTGAGCGCATCGAAGCACTGCTCGACGAAGGCTCGTTCGTCGAGCTCGACCAGCTTGCCCGCCATCGCAGCACCAACTTCGGCCTGGCCGAGAACCGGCCGGTCGGCGACGGCGTCGTCACCGGCTACGGCACCGTCGACGGCCGCGACGTGTGCGTGTTCTCGCAGGACGCGACCGTGTTCGGCGGCAGCCTCGGCGAGGTCTACGGCGAGAAGATCGTCAAGGTCATGGACCTCGCGCTGCGGACCGGTCGTCCGCTGATCGGCATCAACGAGGGCGCCGGTGCGCGCATCCAGGAAGGTGTCGTCTCCCTCGGCCTCTACGGCGAGATCTTCCACCGCAACGTGCAGGCCTCCGGCGTCATCCCGCAGATCTCGCTGATCATGGGCCCGGCCGCCGGCGGACACGTCTACTCCCCCGCCCTGACCGACTTCGTGGTGATGGTCGACCAGACCAGCCAGATGTTCGTCACCGGACCCGACGTCATCAAGACCGTCACCGGTGAGGACGTCACCATGGAGGATCTCGGCGGCGCCCACACGCACATGGTCAAGTCCGGGGTCGCGCACTACGTCGCCGAGGGCGAGCAGGACGCCCTGGACTACGTCAAGGATCTGCTGTCGTACCTGCCGAGCAACAATCAGGCCGCAGCGCCTCGCACGGCACCGACCGACCCGATCGTCGGCTCGATCGAGGACTCGCTCACCGAGGAGGATCTCGAGCTCGACACCCTGATCCCGGACTCGCCGAACCAGCCCTACGACATGCACGAGGTGATCCGTCGCCTGCTCGACGACGACGAGTTCCTCGAGGTGCAGGCCGAGCGCGCCCAGAACATCATCGTCGGCTTCGGCCGCGTCGACGGCCGCAGCGTCGGCATCGTCGCCAACCAGCCCACCCAGTTCGCGGGCTGCCTGGACATCGACGCCTCGGAGAAGGCCGCGCGTTTCGTGCGCACCTGCGACGCGTTCAACGTCCCGATCGTCACCCTCGTCGACGTGCCGGGCTTCCTGCCGGGCACCGAGCAGGAGTACAACGGCATCATCCGCCGCGGCGCGAAGCTGCTGTACGCGTACGGCGAGGCCACCGTCGGCAAGATCACCGTCATCACGCGCAAGGCCTACGGCGGCGCGTACGACGTGATGGGCTCGAAGCACATGGGTGCGGATGTCAACCTGGCCTGGCCGACCGCGCAGATCGCCGTGATGGGCGCCTCCGGTGCCGTCGGATTCGTCTATCGCAAGCGCCTTCTCGAAGCGGCCAAGAACGGCGAGGACGTCGACGCGCTGCGCCTCGAGCTGCAGAACGAGTACGAGGACACCCTGGTGAATCCGTATGTCGCCGCCGAGCGCGGGTACGTCGACGCGGTCATCCCGCCGTCGCACACGCGCGGACAGATCGTGGCGGCCCTGCGGCTGCTCGAGCGCAAGATGGTCACGCTTCCGTCGAAGAAGCACGGGAACATCCCCCTCTGACGGCCACACGGCCGAGACCATCCCGGCCGGTTCGGTTCCGCCGAGCCGGCCGGGCCACGACCCACGAGAGGGACGACATGACTTCGAACGCGCAGCGCGCCCGCTCCCGCGCCCTGCCCGCCGCCTCCGGTAGCCTCCCGGGAGGTGTGTTGTGACTGCGGTAGCTGAGGAGAAGACCATCATCGACACCGAGGTGACCGAGGTCGCAGCGACCGAGTCGGCAGAGGCGGCCGAGTCGACGGCTCCGGCGGCCGAGACCGCCGCCCCCGAGACCTCCGCCGCGATCCGGATCGTCAAGGGCAACCCCTCGGACGTCGAGGTCGCCGCGCTGGTCGCGGTGCTCGCCGCGGCTGCCGGGTCCGCCGCCCCGGCAGCGGACGACCGCCCGCGCGAGACCTGGGGCGATCCCACCCGGATGCACCGCCGGACGGCGCCGTTCTCGCCGTACTCGTACCCGAACCTGGGCTGATCGTGGCCAGGCTGGTGCTCGCGTCGGCGTCCCCGGCCCGGCTGTCCGTGCTGCGCTCGGCCGGCGTCGACCCGATCGTGCGGGTCTCGGCGGTGGACGAGGATGCGCTGATCGCCGAGCTCGGTCCCGGCGCAGCCCCCGAAGTGGTGGTCACCGAACTCGCGAGGGCCAAGGCGGCGGACGTCGTGCCGACCCTCGCGCGCGACGGTCTCGGTGACGACACCCTCGTCGTGGGCTGCGACTCGATGCTGCTGGTCGACGGGCAGCTCCAGGGCAAGCCGGGCACGGTGGAGGTCGCACGCGAGCGCTGGCGGACGATGGCGGGCCGCAGCGCCGACCTACTCACCGGCCACAGCGTCCTGCGTCTGCGTGACAGTGAGGTCATCGCCCGCGCCGCCGGGCACAGCAGCACCACCGTCCACTTCGGCCGCCCCACCGACGCCGACCTCGAGGCGTACCTGGCCAGCGGCGAGCCCCTGCAGGTGGCGGGGGCGTTCACGCTCGACAGCCTCGGCGGGTGGTTCGTCGAGCGCGTCGAGGGCGACCCCTCGTCGGTGATCGGGATCGGCCTGCCCCTGGTGCGACAGCTGCTGGCCGAGGTGGGCGTGTCGGTGGCGCAGCTGTGGGCATCGAACACCGCCGACCCCCCTTCTAATTAGGTTTGCCTTCCCTTAGCATTTGGGCATGAGCGATTCCCCTGCCCTGCCCATGTCCGAACGCGACTCCGCCCACCTCCCCGGCCACTGGCTGCTCGCTCGCCTCGGCAAACGCGTGCTGCGTCCCGGCGGCGCGGGCACGACCACGCGGCTGCTCGCCGATGCGGGCATCGCGGGCAGCGACGTCGTCGAACTCGCTCCCGGCCTCGGGCGGACCGCGCGGGAGATCCTGGCTTCGGCGCCGCGCTCTTACACCGGTGTCGAGCACGACGAGACCGCCGCGGAGTTGACCCGCGACGCGATCGGCGACCGCGGCCGCTGCGTCGTCGCGGACGCCGCGGCCACGGGCCTTCCCGATGCGGGCGCCGACGTCGTCGTCGGCGAAGCGATGCTCACCATGCAGACCGACGCCGCCAAGGCACGCATCGTCGCCGAGGCCGCGCGCACGCTGCGCCCCGGAGGCCGGTACGCGATCCACGAGCTCGCCCTTGTGCCCGACGAGCTCGACGACACGGTGAAGACCGAGATCCGGCAGGGTCTGGCCCGCTCCATCAAGGTCAACGCCCGTCCGCTCACCGTCGCCGAGTGGCGGACCCTGCTCACCGACGCCGGTCTGAGCGTCGACGTCGTGCGGCTCGCCCCGATGGCGTTGCTGCGGCCGGCCCGGTTCGTCGCCGACGAGGGCGTCCTAGGCACCCTGCGCTTCGTACGCAACGTGCTGCGCGACGGCGACGCCCGCAAGCGGGTGCTGGGCATGCGTGCGACGTTCACGACGTACCGAAAGTCGATCGCGGCCGTGGCAATCGTCGCGACCAAGCCGCGGTAGGGCAATCGTCGCGACCAAGCCGCGGTAGGGCAATCGTCGCGACCAAGCCGCGGTAGCCTGCGCTCGTGAGCCCCGCCGCGCCGCAGCCCGAACCTGCCACCCCCGCCCTGTCGCATCTCGACGACGTCCGCGACGCCGTCGAGCCCTACCCGGACCGGCCGCGCCCGCAGCGTGTCCTCGTCGCCGAGGGGGCCCGCGTAGTGGTCTTCGCCTTCGACGCCGGGCAGGAACTGCGCGAGCACAGTGCCGCGTTTCCGGTGCTGCTGCAGGCCCTCACGGGTCACCTGCAGGTGACCGCCGACGGGCGCACCGTGGACCTCGAGCCGGGCGGGGTGGTGCACATGACCACCCGGCTGCCGCACGCGGTACGAGCCGTCGTGCCGTCGCGGCTCATGCTGACGATGCTCGATCCAGCCGCGCGCTGAGCGCCGCCGCGATCGACGCCGCCTTCGCCTTGGCGCGGTCGGCGTTCGTCCCGGCGAACAACTCGTCGACGGCCTCGTTCCACAGCCGCACCCAGCGGTCGAATCGCGCCGCGTCGAGCCCGTACTGCCGGTGCAGCGCGGCGTGCACCGGCACGAGGGCGCCGCGGTACCGGCCGGTGCGCAGCAGCACCTGCTCCCAGAAGTCCCCGATCGTCGGCAGATGGTCGTCGAGACCCACCACGGCCAGGGTCGAGAACGGCGCCTCGAGTACGGGATCGACGAGCGCGCGCTCGTAGAACCGGCGCAGCAGCCGATCGATGTCGGCGCGGGTCGCGAGGTCGGTCGGGGCGGACGGGGAGCGCAGCACGTTGCCCGACGGTACCGCCTAGAATCGACGGCGCACGTCGTCACGGATTGTCGATAACCGAACTGTCCACCACTGCCTCAGGAGCCACTTGTGCCCGTCGCGCCCGACGCCAACCCGTCCTTCGCCGCCTACGCCGATCCGACCCGCCTGGTGTCGACGGAGTGGCTGTCCGCCCACCTGGGTGCACCCGAGGTGAAGGTCGTCGAATCGGACGAGGATGTGCTGCTCTACGACGTCGGCCACATCCCCGGCGCTGTGAAGATCGACTGGCACCTCGACCTCAACGACCCGGTCACCCGCGACTACATCGACGGCGCCCAGTTCGCCGCCCTGATGGACCGCAAGGGCATCCGTCGCACCGACACGGTCGTCATCTACGGCGACAAGTCGAACTGGTGGGCCGCCTACGCGCTGTGGGTGTTCACGCTGTTCGGTCACGAGGACGTGCGCCTGCTCGACGGCGGCCGCGACGCCTGGATCGCCGAGAACCGCGACACCACCCTCGACATCCCGGTGAGCACCACCAGCGGCTACCCGGTGGTCGAGCGGGACGACGCCGCGATCCGCGCGTTCAAGGACGACGTCCTGGACCATCTCGGCAAGGGACCGCTCGTGGACGTGCGCTCGCCGCAGGAGTACACGGGCGAGCGCACCCACATGCCGGACTACCCCGAGGAAGGCGCGCTGCGCGGCGGGCACATCCCCACCGCGGTGTCCATTCCGTGGGCGCGGGCAGCGGCACCGGACAGCCGGTTCCGGTCGCGCGCCGAACTCGAGGAGATCTACGCCGACATCGCGCGGGACGCCGACGTCATCGCGTACTGCCGCATCGGCGAACGGTCGAGCCACACGTGGTTCGTGCTGACCCACCTGCTCGGCTACGAGCACGTCCGCAACTACGACGGATCGTGGACCGAGTGGGGCAATGCGGTACGGGTGCCGATCGTCAAGGGCGAGGAGCCCGGAGAGGTGCCGGCCCGGTGACTCTGCCCGCACCTCTCGCCGAGATCGTCGACGACTTCGCCGCGGTCGAAGGTCAGGACAAGCTGCAGCTGCTGCTCGAGTTCAGCCGGGAACTTCCGCCGATTCCCACCGAACTCGAGGAAGCGGCCATGGAGCCGGTGCCCGAGTGCCAGTCACCGCTGTTCCTGTCCGTCGACACGGCCGACCGTGAGCATGTGCGGCTGCACTTCAGCGCGCCCCCCGAGGCCCCGACCACCCGCGGCTTCGCCTCCATCCTGCATCAGGGGCTCGACGGTCTCAGTGCCGAACAGATCCTCGGGGTCCCCGACGATTTCTACTCGGCCCTCGGCCTGGCCGACGCGGTCAGCCCGCTGCGCCTGCGGGGGATGAGCGCAATGCTCGCGCGCATCAAGCGGCACCTGCGCGCCTGAGAAGTCATGGAGTTCACCGAGCTGGCGGACTACCCGATCCCGGCGGGTGTACTGACCGAATGGCTGCCGTGCGCTGCGGAGGATGCCTGGAGGACCGATCCGCGGCCGGTGTCGCACGTCCACGAGGCGCATCTGCGCCGCACCGCGGGCAGCCGTTACGGCGACGTTCCGGATGCGTGGCTGGGTACCGCCTTCGAGGTCCGGGGGCATCTCGAGCCGGAACCGTTCCGGCGCGCCCTCGAGCGCTGGATCGACCGCCACGAACCGCTGCGCAGCCACGTCACCCTGAGCGGCGACGCAGCCGCCGGCGGCGCGATCCGGCGCACCACACCCGCCGGTGCGGTGTCGGTCCGG
The DNA here is from genome assembly GCF_057367935.1 of Rhodococcus sp. NS-SX18. Taxonomy (NCBI): domain Bacteria; kingdom Bacillati; phylum Actinomycetota; class Actinomycetes; order Mycobacteriales; family Nocardiaceae; genus Rhodococcus; species Rhodococcus sp. NS-SX18. Next base: position 3,509,718 of record NZ_CM170633.1, read on the forward strand.
TTCATCCGGCACCTGCCCTCCGCTCCGGACGACATCTGCGAGCACCTCGAGCAGCTGCTGGCCGACTGCACCGAGCCGCACACGTGGCCGGCGTACGTCTTCGCCACCCTCGAACCCGAGGACGTGGACGCGTCCGGCCCGTCGTTCACGGTGTTCTTCGCCGCGGACCATGCCGTGGCCGACGCCTACTCGGTCGTCCTGGTCGCCCACGAGATCACCGCCCTGTACGAGCAGGAGCGGACCGGCCGGCCGGCCGGGTTGTTTCCCGTGGGCAGCTACATCGACTTCGGTGCCACGGAACGGGCCGACGCCGCGGATCTGGCCGGCGACCACGAGGCCGTGCGGATCTGGCGAGACGCCCTGACCGCCGGCGGCGGTGGGATGCCCGAGTTCCCGTTACCCCTCGGCCCCCGGCCGGCCGGTGCGTCGCCGCAGCGTCGGCTGTCCGTGCGGATGCTCGACGACGACCGGGCCAACCGGTTCGCCGCCCGCTGCCGGGAGGCCGGGCACGGGTTCCTCGCCGGCACGCTCGCGTGCCTCGCCCGTGCCGCGGTCGAACTCGCGGGTGTCGAACAGTTCCGGACGATCGCGCCCGCCCACACCCGCAGCGGCCCGATGTGGGCCGGGGCCCTCGGCTGGTTCGTGGGATTGCGTCCGGTCGAGATCGACACGACCGGGACCGCGGACTTCGCGACGCTCGCGGCGCGCGCCGGTGCCGAACTGCGCCGCACCCGGGCGAGCGCCCGGGTGCCGTTCGACCTGGTCGGCGAACTGCTGGGGATACCCATGCGACCTCGATTCCTGGTGTCGTACATGGACATTCGCTTCGTCCCCATGGCCGCGCAGTGGCCGCAGTGGAACGCGCGGACGCTGCGCAGCCGCAGCTACACACACGACGTGTTCCTGTGGTTCAACCGCAGCCCGAAGGGAGTCAACCTGGCGGGCCGGTTCCCCGACACGCCGACCGCCGCGGCCAACGTGCCGCCGTTCGTCGAACGGGTCCGGACCTTGATGCACGAGGTGAGCGAGGACCGCGAGTGGGACACGCCGGAACGCGGGAACCGGGGCGCTCCGACTACCGGCCGGTAACGTTCCCGGGTTCCGGGCGCCCCGTAAGGTGGAGTGGCTATCCGGTTACATCGTCTATCGGATTGGCGCATACACTCCCAGAGACGGCAATAACCTAACGATCGATCAACAGGAGGCTCCGTGCCCAGTCATGCCAGCGCGCACATCACGAAGGTGCTCGTCGCCAACCGCGGCGAGATCGCTGTGCGGGTCATCCGAGCCGCCAAGGACGCCGGTTACGGGAGCGTGGCCGTCTACGCAGAACCCGACGCCGACGCCCAGTTCGTGAAGCTCGCCGACGAGGCATTCGCACTCGGCGGCCAGACCTCCGCCGAGTCCTACCTGGTGTTCGACAAGATCCTCGACGCCGCCCGCAAGTCCGGCGCCGACGCGATCCACCCCGGCTACGGCTTCCTGTCCGAGAACGCCGACTTCGCCCAGGCCGTGATCGACGCCGGCCTGATCTGGATCGGCCCCTCCCCGCAGTCCATCCGCGACCTCGGCGACAAGGTCACCGCACGACACATCGCCGAGCGCGCCCAGGCGCCGATGGCCGCCGGCACCAAGGATCCCGTGAAGAACGCCGACGAGGTCGTGGAGTTCGCGAAGCAGTACGGCGTGCCGGTCGCGATCAAGGCGGCCTTCGGTGGTGGCGGCCGCGGCATGAAGGTCGCGCACTCCATCGAGGAGATCCCCGAGCTGTTCGAGTCCGCGACCCGTGAGGCCGTCGCCGCCTTCGGCCGCGGCGAGTGCTTCGTCGAGCAGTACCTCGACAAGGCCCGCCACGTCGAGGCGCAGGTCATCGCCGACCAGCACGGCAACGTCATCGTCGCCGGCACCCGCGACTGCTCGCTGCAGCGCCGCTTCCAGAAGCTCGTCGAGGAGGCCCCCGCGCCGTTCCTGACCGACGAGCAGCGCCGGCGCATCCACGAGTCCGCCAAGGCCATCTGCCGCGAGGCCGGCTACTACGGCGCCGGCACGGTCGAGTACCTCGTCCAGGGCGACACCGTCTCCTTCCTCGAGGTCAACACCCGCCTGCAGGTCGAGCACCCGGTCACCGAGGAGACCGCCGGCATCGACCTGGTGCGCCAGCAGTTCCGCATCGCCAACGGCGAGAAGCTCGAGATCACCGAGGACCCGACCCCGCGCGGGCACTCGTTCGAGTTCCGCATCAACGGCGAGGATGCCGGCCGCGGCTTCCTGCCGGCCCCCGGCCCGATCAGCGTGTACAAGGAGCCCACGGGCCCCGGCGTGCGCGTCGACTCCGGTGTCGTCGCCGGCGACGTCATCGGTGGCCAGTTCGACTCGATGCTCGCCAAGCTGATCGTCACGGGTGAGACCCGGCAGCAGGCGCTCGAGCGCGCCCGTCGTGCCCTGGCCGAGTTCGAGGTCGACGGCCTGGCCACCGTGATCCCGTTCCACCGGCACATCGTCGAGCACCCCGCGTTCGTCGGGGACGGCGAGAAGTTCGACGTGTACACCAAGTGGATCGAAACCGAGTGGGAGAACACCGTCGAGCCGTACACCGGCGGTGCGGCAGCAACCGAGGACGAGGACGAGGCCCTGCCGCGGCAGAACGTCGTCGTCGAGGTCGGCGGTCGTCGCGTCGAGGTGTCGCTGCCCGGCCAGTTCACCCTCGGCGCCGGTGGCGCTGCCGCCGGTGGCGCGCTCCGCAAGAAGCCGAAGCCGCGCAAGCGCGGGGGTGCCCACGGAGGCAAGGCCTCGGGTGACGCGGTCACCGCGCCGATGCAGGGCACCGTCGTCAAGGTCGCGGTCTCCGAGGGCCAGGAGGTCGCCGAGGGCGACCTGATCGTGGTGCTCGAGGCCATGAAGATGGAGAACCCGGTCAACGCGCACAAGGCCGGTGTCGTCACGGGCCTGGCGGTCGAGCCGGGCGCCGCCATCACCCAGGGCACGGTGCTCGCCGAGCTCAAGTAGTCCCGCGTGCGACGGCGCGCCCCGGGAATCCGAGGATTCCGGGGGCGCGCCGTCGCCCGTCCCGGGTCTAGGGTGGTGACATGGCCGATTCACCGGAGATCCGTGTCGGCACGGTCGAGCGCGAGCAGGCTCAGCGCCTGCTCGGCGAGCACTTCGGTGCCGGCCGCCTCACCCTCGCCGAGTTCGAGGACCGCAGCGGTCGCATTGCCGCCGCCACCACCCGCCGCGACCTCGCACTGCTGTTCACCGACCTGCCTCCCGTGACCGGCCGGACCGACGCGCACCGGCGCGGGTGGTGGCTTCTGGTCCCGGTCGTGGTGCTCGGACTGTTCGCGCTCCACGAACTCCTGGAACCGGGCGTGTGGATCATGACAGGTGCGGGCGCCGCCGCCACCGTCGCCGTCCTCGCCGTCCGCGCCCGCACCGGGCGGCCCCGCCCGGCCGAGCCGGCCTTCCTGCGCGACGGCCCTCCGGTCCCCGCCCCCCGGGAACCGCAACCGCCCGCCCCCCGCGACGTCCCCGACGTGGTGTGGCTGCTGGCGATGAGCATGTTCGCCGTCGCCCCGGCGCTGGTCCTGCGGCATCCGGTGGCGCTGCTGATCTCCGCGGTCGCGCTGATCCTGATCATCTCCAGAGCATTTCGGACCGGCACCGGCGGGTCGGGCGGCTGACGACCCACTACTGTGGACCCATGGCCGACTCCCCCGAGGTCCGTATCGGCACCGTCGAACGCGAGCAGGCGCTGAACCTGCTCGGCGAGCACTTCGGTGCCGGCCGGCTCACCCTCACCGAATTCGACGAGCGCAGCGCCAAGGCGGCGGCCGCCACCACCCGTGCCGAACTCGACGCCCTGTTCACCGATCTTCCCCCCTCCACCCCGAACACGCCTGCGCCGGTGAAGGACACCGCGAAGGCCGAGCAGTGGGAGAAGTGGCGCACCACCGCCATGGCGCTGGTCCCGTTCGTCGCGCTGGTGCTGTTCTTCGTCTTCGACAACTGGCTGTGGTTCCTGCTGATCCCGGTCGCGGGAATCCTGTTCTCCGCGACCAAGGGCACGAAGGGTGGCTGCTGAGTGGAGCCCGTCGAGATCAACGCGGGCAACTGGTATCTGCTCGCCGAGGACCCCGAGGCGTGGGCCGCAGACACCGGCTACCGCTGGTCGGTGCGGGAGGCGACGACCGCCGGCGTCGAAGCCACCGTCGAACTGCGTCCCGACGGGACACTGACCGGCACGGCCGAACCCGGCTGCTCCGACGCCCTGGCCGCGGGTTCGGCCGCGGTGCGACGGTTCGCCGAGGGCGCCTTGGGCATGACGGTCACCGAAGGTCCATGACCGCCCGGTTCGCGCCGGTGACGCTCACGCTCGTGGTCGTCACCGTGCTACTCATGCTGCCGGGCGATGCGACCCCGTCCGGCTTCCCGCACGCCGACAAGATCACGCACGCGCTGATGTTCGCGGTACTCGCGTACACCTCCCGCTTCGCCCGCATCCCGCCCGCCGCGACCGTCCTCTGGCTCGCGGTGTACGCGGCGCTCACCGAGGTCCTCCAGGCCGCCGTCGCGGTGCGCCGGTCGGGGTCGGTGTGGGACTGGTGCGCGGACCTGGCCGGGGCGCTGCTCGGCATCGCGCTGTATGCCGCGGTGCGTCGTCGTTCCCGAGCACGGGCGTAGCTGCCCGCGTCCGCCGGGACGACTTCCCCGCTGCCGCGATCACCGAGAACGGACGCCGGCCGTGGTGTCGCCTCCGGGCGGTACGCTGCGCGCATGCCGCATCCCGTCATGTTCGACGAGTCCGATCCGCTGCTGGCACGGGTACGTGGGCTGGCACTGACCTTCCCGGGCGCCGCCGAGAAGATCTCGCACGGCAGGCCGTTCTTCTACACGAAGACTGCGTTCGCCGTGTACGGCGGGTCGGTGAAGGCCACGGGCGCGCAATTCCCGCGGTCTCTGCTCGTCAAACCGGACACCGCCGAGCACGACGCTCTGCTCGGGCAGCGACACACCTTCACTCCGGCGTATCTGGGTCCGTCGGGATGGATCGGGTTCGATCTGGATCGGGCCGACGTCGACTGGGACGAGGTCGCCGAGTTGCTCGACATGTCGTTCCGGGTCACGGCACCGGCGCGGCTGGTGCGCGAGTTGGACGGCCGCGTCGGATGATCCGCGCGGTACCGCCGGTCCGGATCTCACCCCAGTAGAGCCTGCCCGAGACGGTCCCGATCGGTGTTCGTGAGCCCCAGGCCCTCGTCGAGGTACCGGTCGAACGACCCGAACGTGTCCTCCGCCGTCGCGAACGCCACCTCGAGGTACTCGGCGCGGACGCCGAGAACGGATTCGAGGTCCGTACGGTCCACCCCCTTCTCGGTGAGCGCCGCGAGGATCGGTTCGAACACCGGCAGCAGCAACTCGTTGGTCAGGAGGTAGTCCTCGAACACCGAGTCGACCTCGACACCGACCGCCCGCAGGAGCACCGCTGCGGCCCAGCCGGTGCGGTCCTTGCCGGTGGTGCAGTGCACGAGAACCGGGGCACCGTCGTCGGCGAGCAGCGAGTGCAGCAGCGTCCGATACGCTGCCCGGGCGCTCGGCAGCAGCACGAAGTCGCGGTAACTGCCCCGCAGGTAGTCGGCTCCGCGGCCGTCCCCGAGAATCTCCCGGGCGAACGCGGCGTCGGTCAGCAACTCCTTCATGTGCGCGGCAATCGAACCGTGCTCACGATCGGCGAGCACGTCGAGGGGTAGATGCCGGGCGCCGGCCGGCATCCGGTCGGGCGCCGCCTCCCGTTCCGCGGCCGTGCGCAGATCCACGACCGCCGTCAGGCCGAGGCCTTCGAGTACGCGTGCATCCGCGTCGGTGACCCGGCTCAGGTCGGTCGAGCGGTACACCACGCCCCGTCGCACCGACGCACCGTCCCGGGTGGCCCACCCGCCGATGTCGCGCAGGTTCGGGATCGACTTCGGTTCGAGCCCGGGCCCGGACGTTCGGGCAGGGCTACCGGCGGCGGAGTCCGACATGGGCCCACCCTAGCCGGGTCGATTCAGGCTGTCGTGCCCGCTTCCTCGGCGGACTCGCCCGCTACCGCGTGAGAGCGCGGAGGTCGTACTCGATGGTCACGTCGCTGGGGAGCACCAGTGCCGGCAGGTTGACGAGGGCATTGACGATGACGGCGAACAGCATGGGATTTCTCCTTCGGTTTTCGCGAGGCGCACTCGCTTCTGCTTTCCGGGGTGTTCCGGCGAGTTCCGCACACGTCACGACTGTGGCTGTCGCTGCCCGTTCGGCGGATCCGTGGTGACACCGGATTCCGGCACCGTGGTGACACCTGAGGCGATCCGTGCCAGCACGGTGGTGCCCGCGTCGACGTGGGAGGAGACTGAGACGGTCCAGGAGGAGGCCGGGGTGCGGCAACGGGTGATTCAGCTGCTCGTCGTGGTCACCGTGGTGCTCGTCGCGTCGATCGCCGCGGCAGTGGACCGCTCGCCGACGGGACTGCGGGATCCGGCGCGCACGCTCCTGCTCGGACCGCGCGAGTCCTTCGCTGCCGCCGAGGGCCCGTTCCTGCCGGTGTTCGGCCCGACCGAACTCGGGTTGTTCCTCGGCGCCGGTGTGGCGTTCGTCGTGGCCGGAGCGATCGCGTGGAACACCCGCCCGCACGACCTGACCGGTCCCCTCGTCCTCATCGCCGGCCTGCTGTGGTTCCTCGGTGGTCTGCGACGCTCCGGCGAGCCCGTGGCCTTCACCGTCGGCGTGGTGGCGACGAACCTGTACCTGCCCGTCCTGCTCCAGGCTCTCGTGGGGTTCCCGACCGGTCGGCTGGAACGACCGTGGCAGCGCGTGTTCGTCGGTGCCGCCTGGATTCTCGCCACGGTCGGCATCGTGGCCGAGTGGCTGTTCTTCGATCCGCGGACCGCACCCGCGGCGTCCCCGTCGACGTCGACGAATTTGCTTCTCCTGCGCGATGACCCGGCCCTTGCACGGATCGTGCAGCTCGTCGTCGGGTTCTGCGCGTTCCTGATCGTGGTGACACTCGTGGTGGTGGTGGTCGCGCGCTGGCGGTCGGGGTCGCCGGCGTACCGGTCCGGGTTCGCGCCCCTCGGCATCGCATACGGTCTCTCGGCGGTGATCACGCTCGCCGTGCTCTCCAGCGCGGTGAACCTGCCGTGGTCGCCCCCGACCTGGGTGCTCAACCTGCGCTACCCGGCCACGGCGTTGTTCCCGCTGGCGGTCGCGGTCGGCCTCGTCCGGTATCGGCTCGCACGAGCTGCGGTCAGCGACGCGATGGTCGAGATCGGCACCGCACCGCTCGGTCTGGGGTTCGTCGACGCGCTCCGACGCGCCGTGCACGATCCCAGCCTGGTGCTGTGGACGTACGTCCCGGAGCGGGCGGCGTACGTCGATCCGGACGGTGCGGTGCGTGCTCTGCCCCGCCGGTCGGACTCCCGGGCGGCGACCGTCCTCGAGCGCGCCGGCACACCGGTGGGCGCGCTCGTGTACGACCCGTCGCTCGAGACGCAGCCCGAGCTGCTCGCCGCGGTCCGCAGCGCCACCGCGCTGGCTCTCGAGCACGAGCGACTGCACGCGGACCTGCAGCTCCGGCTCGACGAGGTGCGGCGCTCCCGCGAACGGATCGTCACGGCCGGCGACGTCCAGCGCCGGCGTCTCGAGCGCGACCTGCACGACGGTGCGCAGCAGCGTCTCGTCGCCGCGTCGCTGCTGCTGCGCCGTGCGCAGCGTGCCGGGGACGAGCCGACCGTGCGGCGGCTGCTCGCGGACGGTGCTGCCGAACTCGACGTCGCACTGCGGGAACTGCGCGAGCTCGCCAGAGGCGTGTACCCGGCGGCGCTCACCGAGCGCGGGCTCGCGGCGGCGCTGCGATCGCTGGCCGAGCGGGCACCCGTGCCCGTGGACATCGACGACACACTCGACGAACGGCCCTCGGCCCCCGTCGAACTCGCCGCGTACCTCATCGGCGCGGAGGCGGTCACCAACGCCGGTAAGCACTCCGGGGCCTCCGTCGTCCGGATCGGCCTGCACCGGGCGGGCGACATGCTGCGCATGACGATCCGGGACAACGGGCACGGCGGTGCGCGAGCCACACCCGGTGGCGGCCTGGACGGGCTGCGCGATCGGACCGCGGCGCTCGGCGGCGAGTTCGTCCTCGACAGCCCCGAGGGCGGAGGCACGACCGTCGACGTCACCCTGCCGTTCCGCGTCGACGCCGGGTCCTGACCGGGAACCCGATGGACGGTTCTGTGATCGCGCAACGAGCGGGCCACCTCCGCCGCCCCCGGGCGACCCCGTCAGGTCCGCGCGACCGCCCCCAAGACCCGGTCCAGGGCGTCGAGTGCCTCGTCCAGTTCGGCGGTGGTGACCGTCAGCGGCGGCCGGAACCGGATGCCGCGCTGCCCGGTGCCGATCATCAGCACGTGCTCGTCGACCCGCAGGTGGGTGAGCACGGCGTCGCGCACGGCCGGCGTGGGCAGGGTGAACGCACACATCAGGCCGCGCCCTCGGGGCTCGCCGACCAGCCGGTGGCGGACGGCGAGCTGCTTCAGCCCGGACAGCAGGTGCGCCCCCGTCATCCGTGCGCGGTCGACGAGGCGGTCCCGCTCGATCACCTCGAGAATCCGCCGCGCACGGACCATGTCGGTCAGGTTGCCGCCCCACGTGGAGTTCAGCCGCGACGACACGGCGAAGACGTTGTCGGGGATCTCGTCGATCCGGCCACCGGCCATGATGCCGCAGACCTGGGTCTTCTTGCCGAAGGCGACGATGTCGGGGGCGACGCCGAACTGCTGGTACGCCCACGTAGTTCCGGTCAGCCCGACGCCGGTCTGTACCTCGTCGAAGATCAGCAGCGCATCGTGCCGGCGGCACAGTTCGGCCATGGCCTGGAAGAACTCGGGCCGGAAGTGATGGTCGCCACCCTCGCCCTGAACGGGTTCGGCGATGAAACACGCGATGTCGTGCGGATTCTCGGCGAACGCCCGGTGCGCCTGCTGCAGTGCGTGCGCCTCGGCGGCCTCGACGTCGCGATCGTCGGCCAGGTAGGGCGCGTCGATGCGCGGCCAGCGGAACTTGGGATACCGGGCCGTCTTCACCGGGTCCGTGTTGGTGAGGGACATCGTGTAACCGGTGCGGCCGTGGAACGCCTCGGTGAGGTGGAGAACGCTGCCCCCGAGGTCGGAGCCGAGTCCGCGCGCCTCGTTGAGCCGGCTCTTCCAGTCGAAGGCCGCCTTGAGTGCGTTCTCCACCGCGAGTCCGCCGCCGTCGACGAAGAACAGGTGCGGCAGGGCCGGGTCGCCGAGCACCCGGGCGAAGGTGTCGACGAACCGGGCCATCGCCACGGTGTAGATGTCGGAGTTGCTCGGCTTGTTCGCGGCGGCCGCGGTGAGTTCGGCGGTGAACGCCGGGTCGTCGACGATGTCGGGGTGGTTCATCCCGAGTGCGGAGGACGCGAAGAACCCGAACATGTCGAGGTAGGTCGTGCCGTCCCGTTGGTCGACGAGCCGCACCCCCCGCGACCGGTCGAGGTCGAGGACGAGATCGAACCCGTCCACCAGCAGATGTTCGCGCAGAACGGCGTGTACCCGGCTCGGGGGCAGCTCGCGGGCACCGTCCGGGTGTCGGAATGCAGTGCTCATGCCACGAGAGTACGTTAGTTTTCCCCCTATATCGGGTGCATACCGGAAGATCGATCCACAGACACGCTATCGTTCGTAAAATGTTTGGAGAATGACTGTGCTGCGGGTGGCCACGTTCGCCGTCGCGCGGATCTCCTGCAGGAGTTGTTCGAGCGCCCGCGGCGAGGCGACGCGCACGAGCAGGATGTAGCTCTCGTCCCCTGCCACGGAGTGGCAGGATTCGATGGCGTCGATGTGCCGCAACCGTGCCGGCGCATCGTCCGGCTGGGACGGGTCGAGAGGGGTGATCGCGACGAACGCCGACAGCATCAGCCCGAGTGCCTCGGGATCGACCTTGGCCGTGTACCCGCGGATCACCTGCCGGGCTTCGAGGCGGCGGACCCGGGACTGCACCGCGGAGATCGACAATCCGGCCTTCTCGGCGAGTGTGGCCAGCGTCGCCCGGCCGTCCACCACCAATTCGCGCATGAGCAGCCGGTCGATCTCGTCCAGGGACTCCTTGGAGTTTTCCGCCATCAGCGCAGGCTAACCGACCCGGAAAGGACATCGACGATGAATCCGACTGGCAATCTCCACGATCGCGCCGCGGCCGCGCTGCGCCGCTGCGGGGCGGGCGCGCCCACGCTCGACGGCCCCCACCCGGTCACCAGTCCGATCGACGGTTCGGAGCTCGCGCGGCTGCACCCGGCGAGCGCGGGGGATGTCGATGCCGCGGTCACCGCGGCGAGCGCGGCCTTCGAGCGCTGGCGGCAGGTCCCTGCGCCGGTGCGGGGGCGGCTGGTCCGCAGGCTCGGGGAGCTGCTCGGCGAGCACAAGTCCGACCTTGCCGAACTCGTCACGCTCGAGGCCGGGAAGATCCCCTCCGAGGCCCTCGGCGAGGTGCAGGAGATGATCGACATCTGTGAATTCGCGGTGGGCCTCGCGCGCCAGCTCTACGGCCGCACCATGCCGTCGGAGCGCCCCGGCCACCGGCTGATGGAAACCTGGCATCCACTGGGCGTCGTCGCGGTGATCTCGGCGTTCAACTTCCCCGTCGCCGTGTGGTCCTGGAACACCGCGATCGCGCTGGTGTGCGGCGATCCGGTGGTGTGGAAGCCGTCGGAGAAGACCCCGCTCACGGCGCTGGCCTGCCACGCCCTGCTCGAGCGGGCCACCCGCGATGTGGGTGCCCCCGGCGGCCTGCACCACGTCCTCGTCGGCGATGCAGCCGTCGGCGAGGCGCTGGTCGACGACCCCCGCGTCGCACTGGTCAGTGCGACGGGTTCGATCAGGATGGGTCGCATCGTCGCGCCCCGGGTGGCGGCGCGGTTCGGGCGCTGCCTGCTCGAACTCGGCGGCAACAACGGCGCGATCGTCGGCCCCTCCGCCGACCTCGAGCTCGCCGTGCGGGCCGTGGTGTTCGCCGCGGCCGGCACCACCGGTCAGCGTTGCACCTCCCTGCGACGGCTCATTGCCCATCGCTCGGTCGTCGACGAAGTGACCGAGCGGATCGCCAAGGCCTACTCGGGGCTGCGGGTGGGTGATCCGTTCGGCGAGGGGGTGCTCGTCGGCCCGCTGATCGACGGCCGTGCCCACGCCGCGATGCGGGCCGCACTCGAACGCGCCGAACTCGACGGCGGCATCGTCGTCACGGGCGGGGACCCGGTCGAGGTCCCCGGCGACGGGGTGTACGTCCGGCCTGCGATCGTGCGAATGCCGGCCCAGACGGAGGTGGTCCGCGAGGAGACGTTCGCACCGATCCTCTACGTGCTGACCTACGACGACTTCGGCGAGGCGATCGCCCTGCACAACGGAGTGCCCCAGGGGCTTTCCTCGTCGATCTTCACCACCGACCAACGTGAGGCCGAGCGTTTCCTCGCCGCCTCGGACTGCGGCATCGCCAATGTCAACATCGGCACCTCCGGCGCCGAGATCGGGGGCGCGTTCGGCGGGGAGAAGGAGACCGGCGGCGGACGCGAGTCGGGTTCGGACTCGTGGAAGGCGTACATGCGCCGCGCCACCAACACGATCAACTTCTCCGACGATCTCCCCCTGGCGCAGGGTGTGGAGTTCGGTTGAGCGACACGTTGGTTCCGTACCGGCTGTGGGGGTGCCGACCGGATCGGTTCGACACCGAGATCGAGGGCGAGTTCGCGTGGACCGACCACATCGTGCGGACCCTCGGCGCGGCGTTCGATCCGGCCGGTGCCGAGATCCGGAGGGACGTGTCCCTGCTGCCGGAGACGCACGGCGTCAGCGTGCGCGCCGACGGGCTGACGCTCGGGATCCTCGGCGACGGCGACGCGCTGCGCTACGGGCCGGTGCTGCGCCGCGTCGTCGCGGGCGGGTACCTGCCGACGGTACCGGGCCGCATCTGGGCCGCGGACGCGGGCACCTACAACGACGACCCCGCCCGCAGCGGGCGCATCATCGCGCGCGTCACGGTCAGCCTCGGCGCCCCGGCCCGGCTGGTGCCCCGCAACGATCCGCCGGACGTGCCCTACACCCTGCTGCCCGCGGGTCGCACCCTGCAGGTCACCGGGGAGGAACAGCACTTCGACCTGTTGCACCCCTATGCCGACCCGCCCGGCAAGTACGCCCTGCTCGTCACCCTGCACGACGCGGACGGCGCGCTGGTGGAGGTGCGGGTGGACGACCGCCCGTGCGGGTATCTCGGCCGGCGGTCCAGCGCGCGTCTGCTGCCGATCGTGACCCACCTGTCCGCGCGGGGGCTGCGTACAGCCGCTCGTGCCGCGGTGAGCGGATCCCGGCTGGCCGCCGAGGTGACGGTGTCGGTGACGCCGGCCGACGAGATCGACGGGCGCGCCCTCGACGGGCCACCGGTGACCGTGCCGCGGCTGGCGCCCGGACCGGTCGCCGACCCACCCGACCCGGTGCTGCCGATGCACCGGTACCACGGGTGGGGCGGCCAGATCGTCGTGCAGGGAGACCGGCTGTGGATCCTGCGGGAGGGCCCCGTGGCGCGAGCTCTGGGACCGGTTCCGCTGACGCCCAAGAGAATCCGCTTACGGGATGTGACGGACGTGCAGTTCCGCCCGGCGCTGCCGCAGACCGACGGCATGCTCCGGATCGTGACGGGCAACGGGGACGGTGCGCCGGCGCCGACGGATCCCGACACCGTGGTGTTCCACCACCCCGATCGGCAGCGGTTCCAGGCGCTCGCCGACTGGCTGCGGCACGTCGCCGCCGTGAACGCCGGACCACCACCATGAGCCGGGGACGAGCGGGCACACAGGACGCCGGATCGAGGCGCGCGCGAAAGTCCCATCTGCGCAGGAATTTTCCCGCGCGGACGGCACCGGAGCACGCGACACGACGAGCCTCGGCGCTGCGGCGGGCTACGGCCGCCGCAGCAGCTCGGCCTCTCCCGGCTCGACGACGATCGTGGCCGGCGCGCTCTGCCCGTAGTACCGGGTACGCAACCGCCAGAGCCGCGCGTGCCCGAGTTCGTTGCGCCAGCCCCCCAGGTAGTACTTCCGGCCGATCCTGGCCATGACGGCAGGCGGCGGGGTGCTCGGCTGCACCGTGGCCCGGCCGTGCAGCCGCAGGACCGGCCCCCGCTCGCCGTCGTCGAGCAGCACGACGACGTCGGGATTCGCGGCGGCGTTGCGCGCAGCCACGGTGTCGCGCCCGGTAGCGAAGTACAACCGGCCGTCGACGTGCACGAACCACAGCGGCGCCAGGGCCGCCGCGCCCTTCGGCGACCGGGTCGCCAGGCGCGCGACGCGGGCGCGGGTAAGGAAGTCGCGCACGACGGCGTCGTCGGCCTTCACGGTTCCGGCTCCTCGTGCAGGGTCGCGTAGTCCCACGCGGTGGCCCGGTGCGGCGTGAAGACGAACCAGGCGAGGTCCGCACGTCCGTCGGGGGCGGGAGCGTCCGCTGCCGTCAGGCGGCCGCGCCAGTTCACCGCCCGCAGCTCGAACCAGAACTCGCCGTCGTCGAGCAGGACGGTGACCCGCTCGAGTCCGGCCGTGGGCGGCACCGATTCCCGCGGCACACCGACCCACAATCGGCCGTCGTACCGTCGGATCCGCGCGGGCAGCGCGGTGACCGACCCGGCCTCGTCGAAGGCGATCGCCGCGCGACCGTGCCCGATCAGCCTGTCGGCAAGCGGTTCCGGTTCGACGCGCTGGGTGATCCGCCCCATGTCGACAGACGATACCGCCGGATCATCCGCGACGGCCAGGCTCGCGCGGGGCCGGCCGGATCCGGACGGGTTCGGGCACGGTGACGGTCTCGTTGTCGGGCAACGACTCTTCCCGCCGGCGCCCGACGTCGGCGACCGTGTCGACGTCCGCGAGTGGCGCCGCCCCCTGTCGCGCGACGGTCTCGTCGTAGAGCTCGAACCACGGGAAGCCGCGCGCCGTGTAGTCGCTCGCGGCCAGCGGCCGGGTCGGTGGGTCCTCGTCCGTGAGCGCGCGCCACTGCTCGCTGTTCACCAGGCGTACCTCGACCACGGACCGGTGGTCCAGATCCCACGCGTCGTGCGACTCGACCGGGGTGGCGACGCCCTGGTCGACGGATCCGCCGGCGCCGAGTCCCATGGCCGGGGCCGGCGCGAAGGCGTGCAGCGGGCGCCGGGAGTCGAACTCGGCGCGCTCCTCCCATCGTTGCGCCCGCATGGGACAGGCCGCGACGCGGATCCCGCCCCGCGCCGGCCCGGACCGCAGTTGCTCCTCGACGCTGTAGCCGGACCCGAGCGGCATCGCGACGAACTGGCGCACCCGGCCCTGCGCCACGACGTAGCCGTCGAGCCACGGTTGTGCCGGCACCTCGAGGTAGTCCTCGCGTTCGAAGTCCGGCTCCGGCGACCAGGGTTCGCCGGTGAGCGCATCGACGTCCCCGGCGCCGACCTTCACCAGGAACGGGTACCGGGACTCGAACCCGAGCCAGCACGCCTCCGACTGCCACATCGGCATCACGAGGCCGCCGTGGGATCGCCACGAAGGCGGCAGCGCGGCCTCGTCGAGCTCGGCGACGGCCCGCAGCGGGAACCGTCCCAGCCCGGGCGGCAACGGATAGGTGTTGCCGTCGTCGGGCACCCGCAGGGTGCGGTGGAAGGAGACGGCCATGCGGGCGGCAGCGTGCACCTCCGGGAACTCGAACACCAGGCGGTCCTTCTCGAGAGCGAGCGCCACGTCGTCCTCCCGTCCGCGGGTTGCGGTGCCGTGCACGTGCGGGTGAGGGTACGCCGCGGCGGGCGGTCCGGTCGAGGGCCGGCACCGCGCGGCGCGCGACTCACGTGACGCGGGCCACAGCTGTGGTAGACCAGGGAACATGTTTCCTGGGAACTTCGTCGCCACGACGCCCGACAAGCCCGCCATCGTGCGGGCCGCCACCGGGGAGTCGCTCGCCTACCGGCAGCTCGACGAGAACTCCGTCCGCCTCGCGAAGTACCTGCGCGCCGCGGGCCTCGAACCGGGCGATCACATCGCGCTGATCTCCGACAACGATCTGCGGGTCATGGAGGTCTACTGGGCGGCGCTGCGGTCCGGCCTGTACGTCACGGTGGTGAACTGGCATCTGACCCCGGCCGAGGCCGCGTACGTGGTGAACGACTGCGGCGCGAAGGTGCTCGTCGCCTCGGCCGGTGCGGCCACCGCGGTCGACACCGGCGCCGGGGCCTATCCGAACGTGGTCCGCCGGCTCGTGTACGGCGGTGCGCTGCCCGGTTTCGACGACTACTCCGAGGCGCTCGCCGCGTTCGACGCCTCGCCCCTCGAGTCGCAGCCGCGCGGTCAGGACATGCTGTATTCGTCCGGAACGACCGGGCGGCCCAAGGGCATCAAGCCGAAGTTGCCCGAGGGTCAGGTGCAGGACGTGCCGGATCCCTACACGGCGGTGTTCGCGCCGATGTACGGGTTCGACGCCGACACCGTCTACCTGTGCCCCGCGCCCCTCTATCATGCTGCTCCCCTTCGTTTCTGCGGCACCATCCAGTCGGTCGGGGGAACTGTGATCCTCATGGACCGGTTCGAGCCCGAGGAGGCACTCGCCCTGATCGACCGCTACCGGGTCACGCACAGCCAGTGGGTCCCGACGATGTTCGTGCGGATGCTCAAGCTTCCCGGCGAGGTGCGCGGCAAGTACGACGTGTCGAGCCTGAAGGTCGCCATCCATGCGGCGGCACCGTGCCCGCCGGAGATCAAGCGCGCGATGATCGAGTGGTGGGGCCCGGTCGTGTACGAGTACTACGCCTCCACCGAGGGTGCCGGCGCCACGTTCATCGATTCGGCGCAGGCGCTGGCGCATCCCGGGTCGGTCGGACGCGACGGGGGCATGGGGATCGTCCACATCTGCGACGACGAGGGACGCGAACTTCCCACCGGCGCGGTCGGCACCGTGTGGTGGGAGCGGGACGAGCATCCGTTCCAGTACCACAACGATCCCGAGAAGACCCGTGAGGCCACGCATCCCGACCATCCGACGTGGACCACGAGCGGCGACATCGGGTACCTCGACGAGGAGCGCTACCTGTACCTCACCGACCGGGCTGCGTTCACCATCATCTCCGGCGGTGTGAACATCTACCCCCAGGAGTCGGAGAACGTGCTCACCCTGCATCCCAAGGTGTACGACGTCGCCGTGATCGGGGTTCCGAACGAGGAGATGGGCGAGGAGGTCAAGGCCGTCGTCCAGCTCGTCGACGGGGTCGAGCCCGGGCCCGAGGTCGAGCGTGAGCTCCTCGACTTCGTCCGGGAACGCGTCTCCCACTTCAAGGCACCGCGCAGCATCGACTTCTCCGACGACCTGCCGCGTACTCCCACCGGCAAACTCGTCAAGCACAAGCTGCGCGCCCGCTACCTCACCCCGGCGGGCTGACCGTGCCCGCCGATCTCGCCGAGCTCGCCGGTCTGCTCCCGGACGGCGCGCTGATCACCGACCCGGATCTGCTCGCCGGATACCGGCAGGACTGGGCCCGCGATCCGGACGCCGCCGTCCCCCGCGCGGTGGTGCGGGCCACGCGCACGGCGGACGTGCAGGCCACGTTGCGCTGGGCGAGCACACACCGGGTGCCCGTGGTGCCGCGCGGTGCGGGCACCAGCCTGTCCGGCGGCGCGGGCGGCCTCGCGGGTGGGATCGTGCTGAGCACCGAGCGGATGCGCGCGATCACCGTGGACCCGGTCACCCGCACGGCGGTCGTCCAGCCGGGACTGCTCAACGCCGAGGTCAAGCGCGCCGCGGCCGAGCACGGGTTGTGGTATCCACCCGACCCGTCGTCGTTCGAGATGTGCACCATCGGGGGCAACGCGGCGACCAACGCCGGTGGACTGTGCTGCGTGAAGTACGGCGTCACCACGGACTACGTGCTCGGTCTGGAGGTGGTCCTCGCCGACGGTACCGCGGTGCGGCTCGGTGGACCGCGCGTCAAGGACGTGGCGGGCCTGTCGCTGACCAAGCTGTTCGTCGGCAGCGAGGGCACCCTCGGCGTCATCACCGAGGTGACGCTGCGGCTCCTCCCGCCGCAGCCGCCGGCCTCGACGATGGTCGCCACGTTCGGCTCAGTGCAGGCCGCGGCGGACGCGGTGCTGGCCGTCACGGCGACGTTGCGGCCCGCGATGCTCGAGTTCATGGACCGCGCCTCGATCAACGCCGTCGAGGACGCACTGCACATGGGGCTGGACCGCACCACCGAGGCGATGCTCATCGCCCGGTCCGACGCGCCCGGCACGGCGTCCGCGCAGGAGATCGCGACGATGGTGAAGGCGTGCGAGGACGCCGGTGCCGACGAGGTGTTCTCGACCGACGACCCCGAGGAGGGAGAGGCGTTCGCGGCGGCGCGGCGGATGGCCATCCCGGCGGTCGAACGGACCGGCAGCCTGCTGCTCGAGGATGTCGGCGTCCCCCTGCCGGCCCTGCCGGCACTCGTCGGGGGCGTCGCCGAGATCGCCGAACGCAACGCGGTGACGGTCGCGGTCATCGCGCACGCCGGTGACGGCAACACCCATCCGCTGATCGTGTACGACCCCGCCGACGCCGACCAGACGGCCCGGGCGCACCTGGCGTTCGGGCAGATCATGGACCTGGCGATCGCGCTGGGCGGCACCATCACCGGCGAGCACGGGGTGGGCCGGTTGAAGAAGGCGTGGCTGCCGGACCAGGTGGGTCCCGACGTGATGGACCTGACCCGGCGGATCAAGGCGGCACTCGACCCGGACTCGATCCTCAATCCGGGCGTCATCCTCTGAAGCAAGATCGAGTACGGTGGCCGCGTGCGTGAGGACCGAATCGAGTGAACGCCCGTACGCCCTTGTCACCGGCGGGTCTGCCGCTGCGCGACACGCGCTACCGGACCTTCGAGCAGTACCCGGAGTTCGCCGCGGCGACGACGTGGCTGCGCGACTACGTGCGCGCCGCAATACCCAACCCGCGGATGAGTGAACGCGAGTACTGGTCGGTGGTGTGCCTGCCACCGCACGACGGCAGCCACCCCAGCGAGCCGCTCGTGAGCGTGCACGTCGGCGCGATCGAGGCCGCCGCGTTGTTCGTCGAGGCTCCGGCCGGACAGGCACGCCGGCTCGGCGGACGGGTCACCGTCGCCGTCGACGACCTCGAGACCGCCGCCGGCGCGAACGTGGACGTGCTCGCCGCAACCCATCCGGAGCTGAGGTTCCGGCTCGACGGGCCCATCGTGTCGATCGGCTGGTCCGGCGAGCCGGCCGGCCGCGCGCAGTTCGCCGCCGTGCCGTGGGAGCCGGCCGCTGCCGCACTCGTCGGCCGCGTGATGCGCACCGGCAGGTGCCGCTGGGCGGCGCACCACTGCGCCCAGCTGGCGCGGTTCGCGCTGGCCGACTGACACCGGGAAGCGGGGCGCGGAATCCGCGAGGTGCCCGCGGTGTCGTACCGGCGGTGCACCATGGAACGGTGACCGATGTCCTGAGCCGTTTCTCCGAGCCCACCCGGCAGTGGTTCGCGGGCGCTTTCGAAGCCCCGACCGCCGCGCAGCTCGGGGCCTGGGAGTCGATCTCGTCGGGCGCGCACACCCTGGTGGTGGCCCCGACCGGGTCGGGTAAGACGCTCTCGGCGTTCCTGTGGTCGCTCGACCGCCTGGCAGCCACCCCGGCCGAGCACACCGGCACCCGCGTGCTCTACGTCTCCCCGCTCAAGGCCCTCGCGGTGGACGTGGAACGGAACCTGCGCTCACCGCTGGTCGGCATCACCCAGACCGCGCGGCGACTCGGCCTCGAGCCGCCGGAGATCACAGTCGGGGTGCGGTCGGGCGACACGTCGGCCGCCGACCGGCGCACCCTCGTCCGCACGCCGCCGGACATCCTCATCACCACCCCCGAATCCCTGTTCCTCATGCTCACCTCCGCAGCGCGCGAGACACTCGCCGGGGTGGACACCGTCATCGTCGACGAGGTGCACGCCGTCGCCGGCACGAAACGCGGTGCCCACCTTGCCCTTTCCCTGGAACGGCTCGATCTGCTGCTCGGGCGACCCGCGCAGCGGATCGGACTCTCCGCGACGGTGCGGCCGCACGAGGAGGTGGGCCGGTTCCTCGCCGGGTCGGCGCCGATCCGCATCGTCGCCCCGCCGTCGGCCAAGACGTGGGATCTGACGGTGCGGGTGCCCGTCGAGGACATGACCGAACTCGGCGTGCAATCCGAGACGGCGGACGACGGGATGCCGGCGGTTCCGCAGGCGGGGTCGATCTGGCCGCACGTCGAGGAGCAGATCGTCGACCTCATCGTCGCGCACCGGTCCACCATCGTGTTCGCCAACTCCCGCCGACTCGCCGAGCGGTTGACGGCCCGGCTCAACGAGATCCACGCCGAACGCGAGGGCGAGGCGGTCGACCCCCGGCCGCGCCCGCCAGCGCAGCTCGGGGCATCCACCGAGGTCTCCCTCGGCGCACAGCCGCTGCTGGCGCGGGCTCACCACGGCTCGGTGAGCAAGGACCAGCGGGCCCTGATCGAGGACGACCTCAAATCCGGGCGGCTGCGCTGCGTCGTCGCGACCTCGAGCCTCGAACTCGGCATCGACATGGGCGCGGTCGACCTGGTGATCCAGGTCTCGGCGCCGCCGTCGGTGGCGAGCGGCCTGCAGCGCGTCGGACGGGCGGGGCATCAGGTCGGCGAGGTCTCTCGCGGGGTGCTGTTCCCCAAGCACCGTACCGACCTGGTGCACTGCGCGGTCACGGTCGAACGGATGGTGGGCGGGCACATCGAGGCTCTACAGGTGCCGGCCAACCCGCTGGACGTGCTCGCGCAGCAGACCGTCGCCGCGGTCGCCCTCGAGCCGGTCGACGTGGACGAGTGGTTCGACACGGTGCGGCGCAGCGGGTCCTTCGCGACGCTGCCGCGCTCGGCGTACGAGTCGACGCTGGACCTGCTGGCCGGACGGTACCCGTCGGACGAGTTCGCCGAACTGCGGCCCCGGGTGGTGTGGGATCGCACCGCCGGCACGCTCACCGGCCGGCCCGGCGCGCAGCGACTGGCCGTCACGTCGGGTGGCACGATCCCCGACCGCGGCCTGTTCACGGTGTACATGGTCGGCGAGAAGGCCACGCGCGTCGGGGAACTCGACGAGGAGATGGTGTACGAGTCCCGGGTGGGCGACGTGTTCGCGCTCGGCGCGACGAGCTGGCGCATCGAGGAGATCACCTTCGACCGGGTGCTGGTCTCCCCCGCCTACGGACAGCCCGGCCGGCTGCCGTTTTGGCACGGCGACGGGGTCGGCCGCCCGGCCGAACTCGGCGCCGCCCTGGGGGCGTTCGTGCGCGAACTCGGGCACGCCGACCCGGAGGACGCCGCCGCCCGGTGCCGTCGCGGCGGCCTGGACGACAACGCGACCACGAACCTGACCCGGCTGCTCGAGGAGCAGCGCACCGCCACGGGGCATCTGCCCACCGACCGCACCCTGGTCGTCGAGCGGTTCCGCGACGAACTCGGCGACTGGCGCCTGGTGCTGCACTCCCCGTACGGGATGCGGGTGCACGCACCGTGGGCGCTGGCCGTGGGCGCGCGACTGCTCGACCGATACGGCGTCGAAGCCGCACCCACGGCGTCGGACGACGGCATCATCGTCCGGCTCCCCGACACCGAGGACGCACCGCCGGGGGCGGAGGTGTTCGCCTTCGACACCGACGAGATCGAGGATCTCGTCACCGAGCAGGTCGGCGGCTCGGCACTGTTCGCGTCCCGCTTCCGGGAGTGCGCGGCGCGCGCCCTGCTGCTGCCACGCCGCAATCCGGGTAAGCGCGCGCCGCTGTGGCAACAGCGCCAGCGGTCGGCCCAGCTGCTCGACGTGGCCCGTCGCTACCCCACCTTCCCTATCCTCCTCGAGACGGTGCGGGAATGCCTCCAGGACGTCTACGACCTGCCTGCCCTGCGCAGCCTGCTCGGCCGTGTCGCCCGGCGGCAGGTCCGGATCGCGGAGGTCGAGACAGCCACCGCGTCGCCGTTCGCGACCTCGCTGCTGTTCGACTACGTCGGCGCGTTCATGTACGAAGGCGACAGTCCCCTCGCCGAGCGGCGCGCCGCGGCCCTGTCCCTGGACTCGACCCTTCTCGCCGAACTGCTCGGCCGGGTGGAGCTGCGCGAGTTGCTCGACGCCGACGTCATCGCCCGGGCCGAACTCGAGCTGCAGCATCTCGCCCCGGACCGCAGAGCCCGCGACGCCGAGGGTGTCGCGGACCTGCTCCGGTTGCTCGGCCCGCTCACCGACACCGATATCGCCGAGCGCACCACCGCCGATCCGGTCGCCTGGCTCGACGAACTGGACGCCCAGCGCCGGGTGCTGAAGGTGTCCTTCGCCGGCCGGGAGCGGTGGTCCGCCATCGAGGACGCCTCGCGTCTCCGGGACGCTCTCGGGGTCCCGTTGCCGATCGGCGTACCGACGGCATTCGTCGAGCCGGTGCCCGATCCCCTGGGTGACCTGATCGGCCGGTACGCGCGCACCCACGGCCCGTTCACCGCGGCGGAGGCGGCGGCCCGGTTCGGACTCGGCACCGCGGTGGTGCAGGACGTGCTGCATCGGCTGGCTGCCGAGAAACGAGTCAGTGCAGGGGAGTTCCGGCCCGGCACGACCGGCGCGGAGTGGTGCGACACGGAGGTCCTGCGGCGGCTGCGACGACGGTCGCTCGCGGCAGCACGCCAGGAGGTCGAACCGGTCGGGACCGCCACCCTCGGCCGGTTCCTGCCGGCGTGGCAGCACGTGGGTGGTGGACTGCGCGGGGTGGACGGGGTGGCCACGGTCGTCGAGCAGCTGGCCGGGGTGCCGGTGCCGGCGAGCGCGCTCGAGCCGCTGATCCTCGCCCCCCGGGTCCGGGACTACTCCCCCGCGATGCTCGACGAACTCACCACGACGGGCGAAGTCGTCTGGGCCGGCTCGGGGCAGATCTCCGGCAAGGACGGCTGGGTCTCGCTGCACCTGGCCGACACCGCTCCGCTGACCCTCGCACCGGCAGCCGAGATCGACGAGACCGACGTCCACCGCGGCATCCTGGACACGCTCGCGGGCGGCGGGGCGTACTTCTTCCGCCAGCTCACCGACTCCCTCGGCACCACGGACGCGGAAACCTCCTCGGCTCTCTGGGATCTCGTGTGGGCGGGTCTCGTCTCGGGTGACGCACCGGCCGCGCTGCGCGCCCTCGTCGGCGACACCTCACGCGCGACCCCCGCGCACCGCACGCCCCGCCGGGCCCCGCGCGCCCGGATGTACCGCGGACGCCCGGCACTTCCGAGCCGGAGCGGACCCCCGACGGTCGGCGGCCGGTGGTCGCTGCTACCCGAGCGGGAAACCGACCCGACGGTGCGCACCCATGCCACCGCGGACCTGCTGCTCGAGCGGTACGGCGTGGTCACCCGCGGCGCGGTCGTCACCGAGGGCGTGCCGGGCGGTTTCGCGCTGATGTACAAGGTGCTGAGCCGGTTCGAGGAGACCGGCCGGTGCCGTCGCGGCTACTTCGTCGACACGCTCGGCGGTGCCCAGTTCTCGACACCGGAGGTGGTGGACCGGTTGCGGTCCTACGGCGAGTCGCTCGAGGGCCGCCACACCGACACACCGGCGGTGACCCTGGCCGCGTGCGACCCGGCGAACCCGTACGGTGCGGCCCTGCCGTGGCCCAGGTCGGCCGCACCCGAGGACTCGCCGCGGCACCGTCCCGGGCGCAAGGCCGGTGGGCTCGTGGTGCTCGTCGACGGAGAACTGGGACTGTTCGTCGAACGCGGCGGACGCACGGTACTGACGTTCACCGAGGATCCGGGGACTCTCCGCGGCGCGTGCGCGTCACTGGCCGGCACGGTCAAGGGCGGGGGCCTCGACACTCTCGTCGTCGAGAAGGTCGACGGCAGGTCCATCCACGGCCACCCGTTCGCCGAGTTCCTCGCCGAGGCCGGTTTCTCGGCCACCCCGCGCGGATTCCGGTTGAGGGCCTGATGCCCGAGGGCGACACGGTCTTCCGGGCGGCCACTCTCCTGCGCGGCGCACTGGCAGGAAAGCCGTTGACGCGCTGCGATATCCGCGTTCCCCGGTACGCGACAGTCGACCTGACCGGCACCGTGGTCGAGGAGGTGCTCGCGCGCGGCAAGCACCTGCTGATCCGCGCCGGTGCGCACACCATCCACACCCACCTGAAGATGGAGGGAGTGTGGGACGTCCATCCGCCCGGGACACGCTGGCGCCGCCAGGGATACCACGCCAGGATCGTGCTGGCCGTCGAGGACGCCGAAGCCGTGGGCTTCGACCTCGGCATCGTCGAGGTGCTGGACCGCGACCGCGAGGCGGAGGCCGTGGGACACCTGGGACCGGATCTGCTCGGGCCGGACTGGGACCCGGCTGTCGCCGCGACCAACCTGGCGCGCGACCCGAGCCGCCCCGTCGGCCTGGCACTGCTCGACCAGCGTGTGATGGCCGGGGTCGGCAACGTCTACCGGTGCGAACTGTGCTTCCTGCGGGGCGTGCACCCGGCGACCCCGGTAGCGGACGCGGGAGAGCCGGCCGCCTGGGTCGATCTGGCGCACCGGCTGCTCATGTTCAATCGGGACCGCGTCAGCCGGATCACCACCGGCGACCGCCGGCCCGGCCGGGGCACCTGGGTGTACGGGCGCGCGGGCAAGCCGTGCCGCCGGTGCGGCACGGTGATCCGCACCGGGGCGCTGGGGTCCGCCGAGGACCCGGACCGCAAGATCGACTGGTGCCCGCACTGTCAGCCGCGGACCGGGGACGGTCCAGCCGCCCCGGCTCCGTCACCCGGGTCGCCCCCGGCTCCGTGACCCGGGTCGCCCCGTCCGTCTCAGTGGTTGCGCAGCGCGTCGATGAGCTCGCTCTTGCGCTTGGACGAGTAACCCGACATTCCGAGTTCCTTCGCCCGCTTCTTCAACTCGTCGACCGTCCAGTCCTCGTAGGACCCCGATTTGCCACCCTTGTGCCCGACCGAGGAGCGGCCACGATTCGCAGCCGCATTCGAGATTCGAGCGGCCTTCTCCTTGGAGGCGCCGTCGTCACGCAGTTCCTGATACAGCTTCTCGTCCTTGATCGACGACCTGGGCATGGTGCCCCTCCTTTCGTCGAGCGTGCTGTTGTGCTGCGGATACCCCTCCGGCCGGGGCCGTACACCTCCGGCCTGGACCAGCAGGCTCACACAGTGCCGCACCAACCGCTCCGGCGAGACCGCGACGGTGCCGTCCAGGTAGCCGATGAACAGGCTCGTCAGTGCCCCGACCAACCCCACGGCCACGAGGTGCCGCTCCTCGCGGTCGGTGATCGCGGTGAGCTGGTGCCGGACGAGCGCCACGAACGCGGGAGCGAGATCGAGGCCCCGGCCGCCGAGCGCCGGTTCGCGCAGCGGGCCGAGCAGCAGCACCCTGCCCACGGCCGGGCGGTCCACGATCAGCTCGACGAAGGCCGGGACCGCCGCTCCGGGAACGTCCCGCGGTTGCGGGACCGTTCCGACCGCGCCCTCCAGCACTGTGCGCACCTGTTCCCCGACCGCTGCGTACACGGCGCGCACGAACGCGTCCCGGTCGTCGAAGCTGTCGTAGAAGCACCGTTCGGTCAGGCCGGACGCCCGGCACACGGCGCGGACGTCGGCCGCCGGTCCGTCCGGCGCACCGAGCAGGTCGATGCCCGCCGACAACAGTGCGTCCCGGCGTGCCCGCCGGCGTTCCGCCATGTCGGTGCCGCCCCAGCGCCGTCGCGCCCTCTCCACCACCGCGATCCCGTCGTCGACCGTCTGCGCCGTCGGATCCTACGCGCCGGGGCCGGCCGCGACGGATGCACGCGGTTGCCGCCTCGGTGTGCCCGGCGGTCTGTCACCCTTGTCGGCATGGACTCCGATGCCAACGCGCTCCTGCACGGCCCGTTGTTCTCCCGGCGCATGCCGCTCGACCGCGGCAATGCCGCCAGTCGCATCAGCGCCTACATCTACGGCAACGTCCTGGTGCTCGCGGCACTCGTACCGATCGTCACCGGGCCGAAGTACGTCGGCATCGCGATCGTGCTCGGCACGGCTCTGTCGACGTTCGTCGCCCACACGTTCGCCGAGGCGGTCGGGCACACCGTGCGCCAGGGCACCCCGTTGAGCCGCGCGGAGAAGATCGCCGAACTGCGCAACTCGGTGCCGATCCTGAGCTCGGCGGTCCTGCCGTGCGCGATCCTGGGGATGGGCTGGCTGGGGTGGCTCGAACCGCGCACCGCCCAGCTGCTCGCCGAGGTCGCCGTGCTGGTGCGGATCGGAGGCATCGTCTTCGTCATCGGCCGCCTCAACGGGGAGCGGCCGGGCCGAAGCTCGTTGGTCAGCGCCCTCGCGCTCACCGCCGTCGCCGCGACCGTGGTGCTCGTCAAGGTGATCCTGACCCACTGACATTGCGCTCCCGGCTCGGCGACCGATGTCGGGGCGCGTCGACCACCGCTGCTGCCCCGGCCGCGACTCAGGCGCCCGTCGGCACCGGCTCGAGGATCTCCGCGCGTGCCTCCGGAGCGGCCGCCCGCAGTGCGTCGGCGGACTCGTCGTCGGGCCGGCTCTGCGATTCGATCTCCGCGTCGACCCTCGCCCGGTAGGTTGCGATCTCCTGCTCCACCGTCGCGGCGTCCCACCCCAGGACGGGTGCCACCAGGTGGGCCGTCTGCTCGGCGCAGTGCACGCCGCGATGGGGATACTCGATCGAGATGCGGGTGCGGCGGGCGAGGATGTCCTCGAGGTGCAGCGCTCCCTCCGCCGTTGCCGCGTAGACGACTTCTACCTGCAGATACTGTGGGGCATCGGTGAGCGGTTCGAGCAACTCGGGCCGGTCGGCCGCCACCTCGAGCACCTCGTCGATCAGCGATCCGTACCGGTCGAGCAGATGCTTGATCCGGTACGGATGCAGGCCGTACCGCTCGGCGAGCTGCATCGTCTGGTTCACGAGTGCGAAGTAGCCGTCGGCCCCGACCAACGGCACCCGTTCCGTGATGGAGGGGGCGATCCGGGCGGGGATGTCCTCGGCCGCCAGGTCGACGGCATCCTCGGCCATCACCCGGTAGGTGGTGTACTTGCCGCCGGCGATCGCCACGAGCCCGGGCGCGACCCGGGCCACGGCGTGCTCGCGAGACAGCTTCGACGTCTCGTCGCTCTCCCCCGCCAGCAACGGCCGCAGCCCCGCGTACACGCCGTCGATGTCGTCGTGGTCGAGCGGGACGACCAGGACCCGGTTGACGTGGTCGAGGATGTAGTCGATGTCGGCCTTCGTCGCGGCGGGGTGGGCGAGGTCGAGATTCCAGTCGGTGTCGGTGGTGCCGATGATCCAGTGGCTGCCCCACGGGATCACGAACAGCACGGATTTCTCGGTGCGCAGGATGATCGCCGAGTCACTGACGATCCGGTCGCGCGGCACCACGATGTGCACGCCTTTCGACGCGCGCACCCGGAACCGGCCGCGCTGCCGGGACAGCGCCTGGATCTCGTCGGTCCACACCCCCGTGGCGTTGATCACCACGTGCGCCTTCACCTCGGTGATCGAGCCGTCCTCCGAGTCACGCACCCGTACGCCGGAGACCCCGTCGGCCTCGCGCAGGAACCCGACCACCTGAGTCGAGGTGCGCACCACGGCGCCGTAGTGCGCGGCGGTGCGGGCCACGGTCATCGTGTGCCGCGCGTCGTCGACGACGGTGTCGTAGTACCGGATCCCGCCCACGAGCGAGTCGCGTTTGAGCCCGGGCGCCATGCGCAGCGCGCCGGATCGAGTCAGATGTTTCTGGGCGGGCACGGATTTGGCGCCGCCCATCCGGTCGTAGAGAAAAATCCCCGCGGCGATGTACGGGCGCTCCCACCCGCGGTGGGTGATGGGGAAGAGGAACTTCAGCGGCTTGACCAGATGCGGGGCCAGCGTCGAGAGCGACAGTTCGCGTTCGCGCAGCGCCTCGCGGACGAGGCCGAACTCGAGTTGCTCGAGGTAGCGCAGCCCGCCGTGGAACATCTTCGACGAGCGGCTCGACGTGCCCGAAGCGAAGTCCCGCGCCTCCACCAGTGCGACCCGCAACCCGCGGGTGGCGGCGTCCAGGGCGGCGCCGGCGCCGACGACACCGCCACCGATGACCACCACGTCGAACTGTTCCGAGCCGAGTCGTCGCCACGCGTCACGGCGCTGCTGCGGTCCGAGGACCTGGACGCCTGGTTGGTTGGTCACCGCATCGCTCCCGTGAGTCGCCGACGTTTCCGCACTCAGGCTAGTAGGTTCGTCCGCAGACTGCCGTCCCGAACCACACGCCCGGAGAGGTTGCCGTGACCCGATACATCGCCGCGATCGATCAGGGGACCACGTCGAGTCGCTGCATCATCTTCGACCACGACGGTCGCATCGTGGCGTGGGCCCAGACCGAGCACGAACAGATCCTCCCCCGCGCCGGCTGGGTGGAACACGATCCGGAAACGCTGTGGATCAACACTCGCGAGGTCGCCGCCCTGGCACTGGCGAAGGCGGATCTCACGCGTGCCGACATCGCCGCGATCGGGATCACCAACCAGCGCGAGACCACGGTGGTGTGGGAACGCTCCACGGGCCGGCCCGTCCACAACGCGATCGTGTGGCAGGACACCCGCACCGATCGCCTCGTCGAGCAGCTCGCCGGGGACGCGGGCGTGGACCGGTATCGCGACGCCACGGGCCTGCCGTTGTCGACGTACTTCGCGGGCCCGAAGGTGCGGTGGATCCTCGACAACGTCGAGGGCGCCCGGGAGCAGGCGGAGGCCGGCGAACTCGCGTTCGGGACGGTGGACAGCTGGATCCTGTGGAACCTCACCGGCGGCACCGGCGCAGGCAACCGGCAGCCGGGGGTGCACCTCACCGACGTCACCAACGCCTCGCGCACGATGCTCATGAATCTCGAGACACTGCAATGGGATCCGGACATCTGTGCGGATTTCGGTATTCCGATGTCGATGCTGCCGGAGATCCGGAGCTCGTCCGAGATCTACGGCTACGCCCGTGACCGCGGACCGCTCGCCGGCGTCCCGGTGGCCGGCATCCTCGGCGACCAGCAGGCCGCGACGTTCGGTCAGGCGTGCCTGTCGCCGGGGGAGGCGAAGAACACCTACGGAACCGGCAATTTCCTGCTTCTCAATACCGGGACGACGCCGGTGCGCAGCGAGCACGGACTGCTGACCACCGTGTGCTACCGCGTCGGCGATGCCCCGGCCGTGTACGCCCTCGAAGGGTCGATCGCCGTCACGGGCTCCCTGGTGCAATGGATGCGCGACAATCTGGGGCTCGTGCGCACGGCCGCGGAGATCGAGGACCTCGCCGCCACGGTCCCCGACAACGGCGGCGCGTACTTCGTACCGGCCTTCTCGGGCCTGTTCGCCCCGCGGTGGCGCCCCGACGCGCGCGGTGTGATCACCGGCCTCACCCGCTTCGTCAACCGGGGGCACCTGGCGCGGGCCGCACTCGAGGCGACCGCCTATCAGACCCGCGAGGTCATCGAGGCGATGCACGCCGACTCCGGTGTCGA
Source organism: Rhodococcus sp. NS-SX18 (assembly GCF_057367935.1). Lineage (NCBI taxonomy): Bacteria > Bacillati > Actinomycetota > Actinomycetes > Mycobacteriales > Nocardiaceae > Rhodococcus > Rhodococcus sp. NS-SX18. The sequence goes on from NZ_CM170633.1 coordinate 3,538,295, forward strand.
ACTGCACACCCTGAAGGTGGACGGCGGGATGGTCGTCAACGAGACCCTGATGCAGTTCCAGTCGGACATCCTCGGCGCCCCCGTGGTCCGTCCCGTGGTCTCCGAGACCACCGCGCTCGGTGCGGCGTACGCGGCGGGCCTGGCGGTCGGCTTCTGGGACGGTGAGGACGACATCCGGCACAACTGGGCGGCCGGCCGGACCTGGGAACCGAAGATGGACGGCGCCGAGCGGGAACGGCTCTACGCCGAGTGGAACAGGGCGGTCGAACGGACCTACGGCTGGGCCTGAGTGGCGTCGCACACGTGCGGCACTGCGGCTCCGGGGCGGGTTCCGGCTCGCGCGGCGCGGCCGAGCCGCCTCGGTGAGGTCGGCCTCCCCGGCGGTCGCGAAACGTAGCCGCGCACTGCGGCTGTGGTCCCCGGAGACCACGAAGGCGCCCGGCACGCACGCGACGCCGTGCCCGGCCGCGACGGGCAGCACCGTTCGGCGAGGGCCGCGAAATGCCCGGGCCGCGCGGCGCGGCGGCCTCGGGAACCCTCATTCCGGAACGAGGTCACCCGGCACAGGGTGCAGCACCCGCGTCCGCATCGCCTCGGGAGCGACGTCGCGCGGGTGGGTGAGGTAGTACTCCCGGAACGGTCCCCCGGCCCCGAGACCGCGCTCCTCCAGCCACCCGAACAGGGCGTGATAGGCGACCGGCAGCAGCGCGACCGGACCGACGAAGTCCACGCCCGCGAAAGTCCCGCCGGTCAGCGTCGTCGTGGCGGTGTCCGCACGTCCGGGTGGGGACCGCAACTCGAGGCCGACGCCGAACTGCACCACCCCGTCGAGGGCGGCCGGGTACTGCCCCACCACCGGCGCGTCGGTGGGCAGCCCGGCGCTCGTCGCGTCCGCCAGCAGCGCCGTCACGAGGTTCGTCACATCCGTATCCAGAGCCTCGGCGGTCGATTCCCCGTTGCGCCACAAGACCGTTCGATCCTCGATCCGGTACCGGCGCACGGGGAGGCCGTCGGCTCCGGCGTCGGCGAGGGAAGCGACGAGGGCGAGTGCCCGGTACTTGCGGGCGGCCTCGCGCTCGATCCGCTCCCGCTCCGCGGCGAGGACGGCCTCGGTGTGTCCGGGGTCCTGCAGCAGGCGACGGATCGCCGGGACGGACACCTCGGCTCTGCGCAGTACCGCGATGCGCAGAGCCGCGGCGAGCTGCTCGCGCGAGTAGTACCGGTATCCGGTACGCGGATCGACCCGGCCCGGAGCGAGCAGCCCTTCGCGGTCGTAGTGGCGCAGCGTCCTGACGCTCAGCCGGGACATCCGCGCGAACTCGCCGATGCTCAGCCATCCGCCGGCCGGACTCACCCGGTCACCACCGCCCCGCTACCGGCAACCTCCGGCGCGTACGGGATCACCGTGATGACGTCGACGAGCAGGCCGTCGGGATCGACGGTCATGAAGTGCCGCTGCCCGAAGTCCTCGTCGCGCAGTTCCGACGCGATCGGGAGTGCGAGGTCCCCGGCTCGCGCGTACACGGCGTCGACGTCGTCGACCTCCACCGAGATCAGCACGCCGGCGGGGGTGGAGCGGTGGGGCCGGGGAATCGTCTCGTGGCCGTGTGCCACGAGACCGAGCTGCACGGTCTCGTCGGTCGCCGCCTGCAGCTGCACATACCAGCCGCTGTCGAAGACCACGCGCAGACCGAGCAGCCCGGCATAGAAGTCGCGGCTGCGGGCGACGTCGTGAGCGGGGACCACGGGGAAGATGCTGTTCGTTCGCATGCGTCCACCGTCGGCCCTCCCCCAGGGAGAGAGTCAAGGACGTCGCCGCCGGTCATCTGGCTCAGTCCAGGTGGTCGTCGTGCCGCATCAGCTGACGCGCCGCCTCGGTGATCGACCCGGTCAGCGACGGGTAGACCGAGAAGGTGTGGGCGAGGTCGTCGACGCTGAGGTTGTTCTGCACCGCGATCGCGATGGGCAGGATCAGCTCCGAGGCGGTGGGCGCGACCACCACACCACCGATCACGACGCCGGTGGCGGGACGGCAGAAGATCTTCACGAAGCCGCGGCGCAGCCCCGCCATCTTCGCGCGGGGGTTGGTGTGCAGCGGCAACATCACGGTGCGGGCCGGGACCTCGCCGTTGTCGATCGCGGCCTGGCTGACACCGACCGTGGCGATCTCGGGCCGGGTGAACACCGCCGAGGCGACGGTCTTGAGCCGGATCGGGCTGACCCCCTCACCGAGGGCGTGGTACATCGCGATGCGGCCCTGCATCGCGGCCACCGACGCCAGCGGCAGCAGCCCGGTGCAGTCGCCGGCGGCGTAGATCCCCGAGACGGACGTGCGCGAGACCCGGTCGACCTGGAGGTAACCGCCGCGGTCGAGTTGCAGGCCGACCTTCTCCAGCCCGAGGCCCGCCGTGTTCGGCACCGAGCCGACCGTCATCAGCGCATGGCTGCCCTCGACGATGCGGCCGTCGGCCAGCTTGACGCGGATCCCGTCCCCGGTGCGCTCGACGGCGTCGGCGCGGGCGTGCTTGACCAGGTTCACGCCCCGCTCGGCGAAGGCGTCCTCGAGCACGAGGGCGGCGTCCTCGTCCTCGTGCGGCAGCACCCGGTCGCGGCTCGAGACCAGCGTCACCTGCACGCCGACCTCCGTATAGGCGGAGACGAACTCGGCGCCGGTCACACCGGAGCCGACGACCACCAGGTGCTCGGGCAGCGCGTCGAGGTCGTAGAGCTGACGCCAGTTGAGGATGCGGTCACCGTCCGGCTCCGCACCGGGCAGCACCCGCGGGCTCGCGCCCGTCGCGATGAGCACGACGTCGGCGTCGAGGACCCGCTCCTCGCCGGTGGAGAGGTCGGCGCGCACCTGGTGCGCCGCCATCCCGACCTGGGTGTCGATGAGCTCGCCGCGTCCGCTGAGCAGCTGCACGCCGGCCGCCTCGAGCTTGGTGCGGATGTCCGCGGACTGCGCCCGGGCGAGGCTCTTGACACGGGTATTGACCTCGGGCAGCGCCACTCCGGCGCTCTCGAGCCGAACGCCGAGGTCGGCCGCTCGGCGCATGTCGGTGCGGATGCCCGTGGACGCGATGAACGTCTTGGACGGCACGCAGTCGAAGAGCACGCAGGCACCACCGATCCCGTCCGAATCGATCAGTGACACGGTCGCGCCGTACTGAGCCGCCACCAGCGCCGCTTCGTAGCCCGCAGGGCCGCCGCCGATGATCACGATCCGGGTCATTGTTCTCCTCTGTATCGATTCCGAGATGGTCCTCGGTCCGGGATGTGCGGGCGCCGGGGTTGCCGAACGTCCGCAGACACGCTATGCCACGGGCACCGTCCTGCGCACGCGGACGCCACCACGAAGCGGCCGGCGCCCCGTGTCCTGCGCCGGACGGTCAGCCATTAGCCTGTACCCCGTGCCGATCTACGCCGCCTACGGCTCCAACATGCATCCCGAGCAGATGCTGCAGCGCTGCCCGCATTCGCCGATGGCCGGAACCGGCTGGCTCCACGGCTGGCGGCTGACCTTCAGCGGCGGCGACATCGGCTGGGAGGGCGCGCTCGCCACCGTCGTCGAGGACCCCGACTCGAAGGTGTTCGTCGTGCTCTACGACGTGCCCGACGAGGACGAACGCAGCCTCGACCGCTGGGAGGGCTCCGAACTCGGCATCCACCGCAAGATCCGGTTGCGGGTGGACACCGACGACGGGCCCGTGCTCGCCTGGCTGTACGTCCTCGACGCGTACGAGGGCGGCCTGCCGTCGGCGCGCTACCTGGGCGTGATGGCCGACGCCGCCGAGATCGCCGGTGCCCCCGCCGACTATGTGCGGGATCTGCGCACCCGCAACAGCCGTAACGTCGGGCCCGGCCGGCCCGACAGCTTCTAGGCCGGCTTCCCGGCCCCGCCCGGCCGAGCCGGGTAGAACGGCACCGGGACGCCGACCCGCAGCGTCACCGGATCCCCGGGCTGCACGTCGTGCGACGCGGCCCGCTGCGCCCGGATCGTCTGCCCGGCACCGGTCACCCGCACCTCCGTCAGGGCGCCCCCGAAGGCCAGGTCGAGCACGGTGAACTTGGACGGCTCGTCGGTTGCGGCGACCTGCACCTGCTCCGGGCGTACGAGGACGTGGCCCTTGCCGTGGGCGGGGGTCGCGAGGGGAACCGCCCCGATCACCGTGTGCGCGCGGTCGCCGGCCGCGTCGGCGTCCAGGACGACCGAATCCCCCACGAAGGCACCCACCTCGAGCGTCGCGGGCCACCGGTAGACCTCCTCCGGCGTGCCCACCTGCGCCAGACGCCCGCCGAGCATCACCGCGACCGTGTCCGCGATGGCCAGGGCCTCGGCCTGGTCGTGGGTGACGAGCACCGAGGCGACCTCCTGGTCCCGCAGCAGGGTGCGAACCTCGGTGCGCAGGCTGGACCGCAGCCCGGCATCGAGAGCGCTGAACGGCTCGTCGAGCAGGACGACGGCCGGATTGGGCGCGAGCGCCCGTGCCAGCGCGATGCGCTGTTGCTGACCGCCGGACAGCTGCGACGGCTTGCGCTGGCCGGTGCCGGCCAGGCCGACCAGTTCCAGCAGCTCCTCCACGCGACGCTGCCGCACGGACTGCTGCCGCACCATCGACCGCCACGTCGGCTGCACCAGCCCGTAGCCGACGTTGCGCGCGACGCTCAGATGAGGGAAGAGCGCACCCTCCTGCGGCACCAGCCCCACCCCACGGCGCTCCGGCGGCAGCGCCGTGAGGTCGCGTCCGTCCGCGACGACGCGGCCCGCTGCGGCCGGGTGCAGGCCCGCGATCACCCGCAGCAGCGTGGTCTTGCCTCCACCGGAGGGCCCCAGCACGGCCAGCAGCGCGCCTCGTTCCACCGTCAGCGAGACGTCGCTGACGACCTTCGTCCGCCCGTACCGGGCGCAGACGCCCTCGAGACAGAGCCCGCTCATTCCTCACCGCCACTTTCCGCATCGACCCGGCCGCGCAGCAGCCGGCCCAGCACCAGGGACGGCAGCGCGGCGACGAGCACCAGGATCGCCGCGTACGGGGCCGCCGACCCGTACTCGAGGGTCTCGGTGTACTTCCACATCCGTGACGCCAGGGTGTCCTCCCCGATCGGCACGAGCAACAACGTCGCCGGCAGTTCCTTCGCGATGGTGAGGAACGCCAGTGCCGCCCCCGCGACGACGCCGGGCGCCGCCAGCGGGATCATCACCCGGATGCCGGTCCGCATCCGTCCGCTGCCGAGCGTCGCGGACGCGTCCTCGAGGCCGAGCGGAATCGAGGCGACCGCCGCGCGGATCGAGCCGACGGCGAGCGGCAGGAACAGCACCGCGTAGCCCATCACGAGCATCGGGGTGTGCTGGTACCACTGCGGCAGCAACCGGATCCCGAAGAACACCAGGGCCAGGCCCACGGTGATGCCGGGCAGTGCGAATCCGACGTAGGCGGCGCTCTCGGTGAACCGCGAGACCGGCGAGGTCGACCGCGCCGCCAGGACGCCGACCGGGAGGGCCAGCGCGGTGGTGAGCAGCGCGCCGAGGGCAGCCACCCACAGGGTGTACGTCGTCGCCGTCCAGATCCCCGCCCAGTCGATCGCCGCCTGCTGCGAGAACCACAGCCAGCGCGCGAGTCCGGCGAGCGGCACACCGACGCCGGCCGTCAGCACGACGGCGAGGAACGCCAGAGCCGTCCACCGCTGCCGGCCCAGCGGTACGGGCGCGGCGGGCCGTGGGGCGCCGGAGCCGATGCGAGCGGTGGCCCCGCGGCGCACCCGGCGTTCGGAGACCGTCAGCGCGACGGCGAGCACGACGAGCACGAGGCCGAACACCGCCGCCGGCGTGCGGTCGAGCAGCCCCCGGTAGCTGCCGTAGATGGCGAGGGTGAACGCCTCGTACCGCATCAGCGCGACGGCCCCGAAGTCGCTGAGGGTGTACAGCGCCACCAGCAGGCCGCCGGCCGCCGCGGTGGGCCATACCTGCCGCAGGGTGACGGTCAGCGTGGTGCGCAGCCGGGACCGGCCGAGAGTACGCGCGACCTCCTCGAGCCCCGGGTCGACCGAGGCCAGCGCGGCGGACACCGGCAGGTACACGTACGGGAAGCTCGCCGCGGTCAGGACCAGCGCAGCACCCGCGAAGCCCGCGAGCCCGGGGAACTGGGCGATGTACACGAACCCGGACACGTACGACGGAATGGCGAGGGGAACGCTCAGTGCGAGGGCGAACCACCGTCGGCCGGGCAGGTCTGTGCGTGCCGTGAGCCACGCGGCGGTGACCCCGACGACGAGGCAGGCCACGGTGACGGTGAGCGCGAGAATGCCGCTGCGCCAGACCAGATCGAGGGTGCGCTGCCGGAACACCAGCGACCACACCCGGTCGGGACCGTCGGCGAACGCGCGCATGACCAGGTGCGCGACGGGGGCGAGTGCGAAGACCGAGACACCCAGCGCAGCCAGCGTGAGAACCGGCCGGCTGCGCCGGGTGGGACGGAGCGAGGCGAGCTGGATCAGATGAATCCCAGCTCCTGCAGCAACGCCTGGGTCTGCTCGAGCGAGGCGAGTTCGGCGAGTTCGATGTCGGCATTGCCGATCTCGGACAGCGGACGCAGCTGATCCTTGGTCTCGACACCCTCGACGACCGGGTACTCGGACGTCTCGTCGGCGAAGTACGTCTGGGCTTCGGGCGAGAGCAGCGCGGCGACGAACTGCTCCGCCTGTTCCTTCTGGTCCGTGGTCTGTACGACGCCGGCCCCGGCGATGTTCACGAGTGCGCCCGGATCACCGGCCTGGAAGTAGTAGACCTGCACGTTCAAGTTCTCGGCACCGCGCTCGTCCGCGAGGCCGTACCAGTAGTAGTGGTTGGTCAGGCCGAGGGTGACCTGGCCGGTGTCGACGCCTTCCATCAGCGGGCCGTTGCCCTCGAACGCCACCGGCTCGTTGGCCTTGAAGCCCTCGAGCCAGGCGCGGGCGCCGTCCTCGCCGCGCGCGACGCGCAGCCCGGTGACGAACGCCTGGAACGACGCGTTGGTCGGGGCGAAGCCGATCTGGCCCTTCCACTTCGGGTCCAGCAGGCCGTCGATGCCGGTGGGCAGATCCTGTGGCTGCACCTTCTGGTCGTTGTAGACGAGTACACGGGCACGTGCGGAGGTCGCCACCCAGGTGCCGTCGGCAGCGCGGTAGTCGGCGGGAACCAGGTCGGTCACCGAGGCCGGCAGCGTCTCGAGCAGCCCCGCCTGGTCGAGCAGGCCGAGCGCACCGGCGTCCTGGGTGAACACCACGTCGGCGGGCGAGGAGGCGCCCTCCTCCACCAGCTTCCCGGTGATCTCCGGGGTGCTGCCGTAGACGACGTCGATCTCGAAGCCGAGCGTGCCCTCGAGCTGGTCGATCAGGGGTGCGACCAGGTTCTCGCTGCGCCCGGAGTACAGGGTGAGCGCACCGGTGGAGTCACCCTCGGACTCACTCGAGTCGCTGCCGCACGCGGCCAGCGCGGCGGCAAGTACCCCGGCCGACAGTACTGCGACGGCTCTGCGTCGAAATTGCATTCCGGACCTCCTGGCGTGAGCGGCGACTCACAGGCAACGTACAGGTTGCCTAAGCCTAACCTGAGCCCAGGGCCAGGTTCGTCATCACCCGTACGCCGACCGCCAGGGCACGTTCGTCGAGATCGAAATCGGGCTGGTGGATGTCGAGCTTCGGTCCGGTCCCCCGCCACACACCCAGCCGGGCCATCGCACCCGGAACCTGTTCGAGGTACCAGGAGAAGTCCTCCCCGCCTCCGGACTGCGGGGTGTCCGCCAGCGCGTCCGGGTCGATCGCCCGCACCGCGTCCTCCACCATGCGGGCCGACACCTCGTCGTTGACGACGGGTGGCACACCGCGCCGGTAGTCCAGCTCGTAGCTCAGACCGGTCGGGGCGAGCAGGCCGTGCACGATCTCGCGCACCATCGGCTCGAGCAGTTCCCACGTCTCGTGGTCGCCGGTGCGGACGGTGCCGGTCAGCATGCCGGTGCGGGGAATCGCATTCGCGGCCTTGCCCGCCGCGACCGCGCCCCACACCATCACCGTGCTCGTGCGGGGGTCGATGCGCCGGCTGAGCATGCCGGGCAGCCCGGTGATCACGGTGCCGAGGCCGTACACCAGATCGCCCGTCAGGTGCGGGCGGGAAGTGTGTCCTCCCGGCGAGTCGAGAACCAGCTCGACCGTGTCGGCGGCCGAGGTGATCGCCCCGACCCGCACCCCGACCTTGCCGGCCTCGAGTCTGGGATCGCAGTGCAGCGCGAAGATCCGGACCACGCCCTCGAGCGCGCCGGCGGCCACCACGTCGAGCGCGCCGCCGGGCATCACCTCCTCGGCGGGCTGGAAGATCAGCCGCACCCCCACCGGCAGCTCGGGCACCGAGTTCAGCGCCAGCGCCGTGCCGAGCAGCACGGTCGTGTGGGCGTCGTGCCCGCAGGCGTGCGCCACGCCCGGCACGGTGGAGGCGAACGACAGGCCCGTCATCTCCTGCATGGGCAGCGCATCCATGTCGGCACGCAGGGCGATCCGCGGCCCGTCGGGACCGAGATCGCAGATCAGGCCCGTGCCGCGCGGCAGCACCTTGGGTTCGAGCCCGGCGGCCGCGAGTGTGCTTCCGACGAACTCGGTGGTCGCGTACTCCTGACGGGCCAGTTCGGGATTGGCGTGGATGTGCCGGCGCCACGCCGACAGGTCGTCGGTGTGCTCGCCCAGCCATTTCTCGATGTACGGGTTCATCGGCGTGCCACGTTCTCGAGCAGCCGCGCACGTTGCGTGGGATCGGCCGCCGCCCGGGCTGCCGTCGCGGCCAGGGCGCGGGCGCCGTCGAGGACGGCGAGGTCCGCCGAGGCGGTGACGCACGCGTCGGCGAACGCCGCCTGGTGGGTCACCGCACCACCGGAGTCGAGACCGATCACCGGGTGGATACCCGGCACCACGTTCGTCACGTTTCCCATGTCCGTACTGCCCAGCGGGCGCGATCCTTCCTCCTCGACGGGCAGCGGCGTGCGCCCGAGACCGATGATCTCCTCACGATAAGCCCGGACCAGCCACGGGTCGGGAGTCAGTTCCGTATAGGTCGGCGACACCGTGCGGATCTCGTGCGTGCAGCCGGCGGCGAGGGCCCCGGCCGCGAAGCAGTTGCCGGCACGCTCGGTCAGGTCGGCGAGGGCCTCCGCGGTAGTCGCCCGCAGGTAGTACAGCAGTTCCGTGTGCGCGGGCACGATGTTCGGTGCGGTGCCGCCGTCGCTGACGATCCCGTGGATCTGCTGACCGGGCAGTAGATGCTGACGCAGCAGGCCGACGGCGACCTGCGCGACGGTCGCCGCATCGGCAGCGTTGCGGCCGTATTCGGGAGCGGCGGAGGCGTGCGCCTCACGGCCGGTGTAGCTGACCGCGATGTCCGCGAGGGCCAGCGACGTCGCCCCGGTGATGTCGAACGGGCCCGGGTGCACCATCAGGGCCATGCCGACGTCGTCGAACACCCCGCGTTCGAGCATGAGTACCTTGCCCCCGCCGGTCTCCTCGGCGGGTGTGCCGATGACGCGGACGGTGATGCCGAGCGCGTCGGCGACGGCGGCCAGACCCAGGCCCGCGCCGGCGGCGGCAGCAGCGATGATGTTGTGCCCGCACGCGTGCCCGATCCCGGGCAGCGCGTCGTATTCGGCGCAGATTCCGACGACGAGGTCTCCGCTGCCGAACCGGGCGTCGAACGCGGTGGGCAGGTCGGCGATCCCGGTACGGACCTCGAATCCGCCGCTGCGCAACAGGTCCGCGATCTTCGCGGCGCTGCGGTGTTCGTCGAAGGCCAGTTCCGGCTCGGCGTGGATCGAATGCGACAGGGCGATCAGGCCGTCCGACGCAGCCTCGATCGCCCTGTCCGCATCGCTCGTCACCCGCTCAGTCTGGCACGGGCGGAGAGCACGCACCTCACCCGAGGCGGAAGTTCGACTCGTCCGTCTTCGTCTCGAGTGCCGCGATCAGCGGTGCATGCAGACCACGCTTGATGCCCGCCAGGTTGGCGCCGCGGGTGCCCGTGAGGGTGGCGGCCCGTTCGACGGCGGCGGCCAGCACGGCATCGCCGTCGACGGTGCGATCGACGATGCCCGCCGCGAGCGCGTCACCACCGCCGAACCGGCGGCCGGTCGTGGTCGCCTCGACCGCGGCCTGGATCGGCAGCCGCTCGCGCAGGAGTGCCGACATGCCCACGGTGAACGGCATGTTCAGGGACACCTCGGGCAGGCACCAGAAGCCGCGGTCGGCCCGCATCACGCGGAAGTCGTGGGTCAGCGCGAGCATTGCACCGGCCCCGAACGCGTGGCCCTGCACCGCCGCGACGGTCGCCGCGGGGAAGGTCAGGATCCGCACGTACAACTCGTGCACGGAATCGAGGTAGCTGGGAAGTTCGGGGAGGTTGCCGAAGATCCAGTCGGTGTCGAGCCCGTTGCTCCAGAACTTTCCGGTGGCCGCGGTCACGAGTGCGGCCGGGCCGTCGTGGGCGACGACCTCGTCGAGCAGCTCGTGGACGGCGGAGAGCCAGCCGGGATGGAAGCGGTTCTCGGTGTCGCCGCCGGAGCGGTCGCCGAGGTGGAGGACGAAGACGTCGCCGTCGCGGTCGAGGTATGGCATGCGGAGAGGATAGCGCCACAACCTACCCGCGAGTAATAACCGGTGTGGCGCTAGGGTCGACCGACATGGGAGCACCCGATGCCATCGCCGACCCCCCTGCCGAGGCCGCCCGCGCCGCCGCGGCACTCGCCGAGCGCACCGGAGTGCCCGAACACCCCGTGGCGGTGGTGCTCGGTTCGGGCTGGCGCGCTGCGGTGGACCGCTTCGGCACGGCGGTCGCGGACGTCCCGATGGGCGAACTGCCGGGGTTCGCCCCGCCCACCGCCGAAGGGCATTCGGGCACCGTGCATTCCGTGCGGGTCGGCGACACTCCGGTGCTGCTCCTCGCCGGCCGCACCCATGCCTACGAGGGGCACGACCTGAGCCGCGTCGTGCACCCGGTGCGTACCGCCGTCGCGGCCGGCGCGCGCACCGTCGTGCTCACCAACGCCGCCGGCGGCATCCGGCCCGATCACACGGTCGGTCAGCCGGTGCTGATCTCGGACCACCTCAACCTCACCGGGCGATCGCCCCTGCGCGGCGCCCAGTTCGTCGATCTCGTCGACGCCTACTGTCCGCAGCTGCGCGCCCTCGCCCGTGAGATCGACCCCACCCTCGACGAGGGCGTGTACGCCGGTCTGCCCGGCCCGCACTACGAGACCCCCGCCGAGATCCGCATGCTGCGCACGCTCGGCGCCGACCTGGTGGGCATGTCCACCGTGCACGAGACCATCGCCGCGCGGGCCGCGGGCGCGCGGGTGCTCGGAATCTCACTGGTCACCAATGCCGCCGCGGGACTCACCGGTGAGCACCTGGACCACCACGAGGTGCTCGCGGCGGGGCGGGCCGCCGCCACCCGCATGGGCGACCTGCTGCGTGAGCTGGCGGGCCGGCTGTGAGCCTGCGTTTCGGGACCGCCGGGCTGCGCGGGCCCGTCGGCGACGGACCCGGCTGCATCAACGAGGACGTGGTCGTCCGCACTACCGCGGGCCTGGCCCGGTGGCTCCGGGCGCGCGGGTCCGGCGGCGGCACCGTGGTCGTCGGCCGTGACGCCCGCACCGGATCCGCCGAGTTCTTCGCCGCCGCCACCGAGGTTCTCGCGGCCGCCGGTTTCGCTGTCGTGGCCCTGCCGCGTCCGTTGCCGACCCCGGTGGCGGCGTACGCCGTGCGGACCCTCGACGCGGTCGCGGGCGTGCAGATCACCGCGTCCCACAACCCCGCCTCGGACAACGGCTACAAGGTCTACACCCGTGGCGGTGCCCAACTGGTCGAGCCGGACGACCGTGAGATCGAGAGGGCGATCGACGCCGTCGGCGCGGCGTCGTCCGTGCCGCGCACCGCCGTCGCGCCCGCCGGGGACGACCTGGTGGCGCGGTATCTGACGCGCGTCGCCTCGCTACCGCGCGCCACGGCGCGCACCCTGCGCATCGCGCTGACACCGCTGCACGGCGTCGGCGGCGAGACTGCCGTCGCGGCGCTGCACGCCGCGGGCTTCGACGACGTGCACGTGGTGGACGCCCAGTTCGCGCCCGACCCGCGCTTCCCCACCGTGGAGTTTCCCAATCCGGAGGAACCGGGGGCCGCCGATGCCGTCCTCGCTCTTGCCGCCGACGTGGGCGCGGACATCGCGCTCGCCCTCGATCCCGATGCGGACCGGTGTGCCGTGGGTGTCCCCACACCCGAGGGCTGGCGAATGCTGCGCGGCGACGAGACCGGGGCGCTGCTCGGGGACCGAATTCTCGCGGGTGCCCCACGCGGCGCGCTGGTGGCGACGACGATCGTCTCCTCGACCCTGCTCGGCAAACTCGCCGCCGCGCGGGGTGCCCGCTACGCGCAGACCCTCACGGGTTTCAAGTGGCTCGCTCGCGCGGGCGACGGACTCGTGTACGCGTACGAGGAGGCCCTCGGTCACTGCGTCGACCCGGATGCGGTGCGCGACAAGGACGGCATCGCGACGGCGGTCGTCGTCGCAGACTACGCCGCCGAACTGAAGGCCCGCCGAAGCACTCTCGTCGACGCGCTCGATGCCCTGTACCGCGAGTTCGGGCTGCATCTCGGCGACCAGGTCTCGATCCGGGTGACCGATCTCGCCCGGATCGGGGCGATCATGAGCCGGTTGCGGTCCGCGCTACCGGCCGAACTCGCCGGGGAGCCGGTCACGGCCACGGACCTGGCGACGGCGAGCGGCCCGCTGCGCACGGACGCCGTGGTGCTCGAGGGCGCGTCGGTGCGGGTCGTGGTCCGGCCGTCGGGCACCGAACCGAAGCTCAAGTGCTACCTCGAGGCCGTCGCTGCGGACGGCGACCGCGACGGCGCGAGCGCGCGACTGCAGGCGTTGCGCGCGTGGGCCAGCGGCCTCGGTGAGCACTGACGGGCGGCACCGACGGGCAGCACCGACGGGCCGGTGACGGCCGCTCGTCGCGGTCGTCACCGGCCCGGAGGAGGAACGACAACCCTCAGAGACGGTGCGGCACACCGTAGGTGATGACGGTGTCGTTGTTCGAGGTGACGGCCCGGGCGTACGGCCGGATCGTGACCGGGCCGAGCGCTCCCGAGACGGAGCCGTGGACCCCGGCCAGCCGGACGGTCGCGGACCGGCCGTCGAACTCCATGTCCTCGACGAACGCCACGTCGGTGATGCCGCCCGGCGAGAGATCGACCTCGATCTCCTGGGACGGGATGATCGACCCACCGATCGTCGCTCCGGTGCTCGCGTCGAGTCCGAGAGCGAACTCGGGGGCGAGTTCGACACCGATACCGAACTCGTTGCCGACCTCCCAGTCGAGGCTGGGAGTGTTGATGTGCACGACGGCCCCGTTGAGAGCGACCGGGTAGCCGATCTGGTAGCCGATGGTCAGCTTGGTGTCCTGGAACGAGTCGGCATCGGGCCCGGTGAAGTTGACCGACACCACCTCGTCGTGGAAGAACTCGAAGCTGACGGGCGAGCTGTCGAGCGGCGGATAGGACTGGATCGACGTGTCGGCCTGGAGGACTTCGATGGCGTTGTTGTTTCCGAGGGGCAGTGTCCGGGCGTTGTCGACAGCGGCTCCGGCACTGCCGGACCCCACCACCATGCCCAGCACGGCGGCCGCACCGAGTGCGGTCGCCCGGGCGCACTGTCGAAATCTGTTGCCGGAGAAGGTGTTGATCATCGAGCGGACCTCATTTTCGTGGGCGGTCGAGGACAGTGGACGTTCCAACCGATCACGGGGAGCGTAACCAGAGCAGGCCCGTGGAAAAGGGAAGTTGATCAACTTCCCCGAATCGAGACGGTGCCCGTCCCGGCTGCGGCCGCTCGGACCGGGGTCCTCAGCGGCGTCGCATTCGGCGCTGAAAACCCGTTCCACCTGGTATTTCGACCGCCCGGACACCGCCCGGCGCAGGGACGACCGGGCACCCGCCGACCAACCTCATCCGACACTCTATTGTTATCCTGCAACAACACGGACTATTCGGGCAAAATCGGCGATCCGGTCGTTCGGGGGTTCACCGATGCCGCGCGCGGACCCGCGCAGGAGGTCAGCGTGGGCCGAACTGCCGGTCACCGGCGTCCCCGAGGCCCGGAACGATGTACTTGTTCTCGTTGAGACCGTCGTCGATCGATGCGGTCACGAGCCGGACCGGGTGGCCGGACTCGGACAGCGCCGTCACACCTTCCGGAGCCGCGACCACGCACACCGCCGTGACGTCGGTCGCCCCGCGAGCGACCAGCAGGTCGATCGTGTGCACCATCGAACCGCCCGTGGCCAGCATCGGATCGAGCACGTACACCGGCAGGCCGGACAGGTCGTCGGGAAGCGACTCGAGGTACGGCACCGGCTCGAACGTCTTCTCGTCGCGAGCCAGGCCGACGAACCCCACCCGCGCCTGCGGGATGAGCGCGTGGGCCTGCTCCACCATCCCGAGGCCCGCTCGCAGCACCGGCACCAGCAGTGGTGGCTGTCGGAGGCGCACACCGATCGTCGTCGCCACCGGCGTCCGCACCTCGAATTGCTCGACCGGCGCGTCCCGGATCGCCTCGTACACCAGCATCTGGGTCAGCCGGCGCAGCGCGTACCGGAAGGCTGCGTTGTCGCTGCGCTCGTCGCGCAGCGTGGTCAGGAGGGCAGCGGCGAGCGGGTGGTCGACGACGAGCGAATCCATGCCGGAAGGATAGAACGCCGTCGTTCGCCCGCCGTCGCCGAGTGCTTCCCGGCCCAGCCCATGCGCACGGTCCGTCGCGGTCCTGTTTCCCCGACTCGCCCCGACGCCGGTGCACGTGTGCCATCGTGACAGTCGGGCATGCGGGCGGACGGGACGGGTGGGCATGTGGGACTACATCGACGAGCGCAAGGCGCAGATCGCCTTCAGCGCGTACCAGCATGTGAGCCTCGTCGTGCAGGCCGTGCTTCTCGCCACCGTCGTGGCCGTCGTGCTCGCGGTGATCGTCACCCGGATCCCCCGGCTCGAACCGGTGGCCAACACCCTCAGTGCCGTCGGTCTGACCATCCCGTCCTTCGCGCTGCTCGGCATCCTCGTCCCGCTCGTCGGGATCGGGGTGGCACCGGCATTCCTCGCGGTCGCCTTCTACGCGACCCTGCCGGTCCTGCGCAACGCGGTGGTCGGGTTGCAGGGCGTCGACGGCACCCTCGTCGAATCCGCGCGTGGAATCGGCATGGGTGAGATCGGCTCGCTCACCCGCGTCCGGCTCCCGCTGGCCTGGCCCGTCATCCTCGCCGGCGTGCGGGTCTCGACACAGATGTCCATGGGTATCGCCGCGATCGCCGCGTACGTACTCGGTCCCGGTCTCGGCTCGTTCATCTTCACGGGTCTGTCGCAGATCGGCGGCGCGAATGCATTGAACTCGGCCCTGGTCGGCACGATCGGAGTGGTCGTCCTCGCGCTGGCGCTCGACGCGCTGCTCCTCGCGCTCGGCAAGGTCACCGTCTCGAAGGGAATCCGTGCCTGAGATGAACCCGCCGTCCTCGTCCGCCGCCCGGATCAGCGGCACCGACATCGACCTGATCGACGTGGTCAAGACGTTCCCCGGGCAGGCGCGCCCGGCAGTCGACGGTCTGAGCCTGCACATCCCCGCGGGTGAGATCGTGATGTTCGTGGGCCCGTCGGGCTGCGGCAAGACCACGTCGCTGAAGATGATCAACCGTCTCGTCGAACCCACGTCCGGAACCATCCGGATCGGCGGCGACGACATCCGGTCGGCGGACGTCGACGACCTGCGGCGACGGATCGGGTACGTGATCCAGGGTGGCAGCCTCTTTCCGCACATGACGGTCGCGCAGAACATCTCGATCGTGCCCCGGTTGCTGGGGTGGGACCGGCGGCGAACCGCGGACCGCGTCACCGAGCTGCTCGAACTGGTCAACCTCGACCCGGACCGGTACCGGGACCGGTACCCGCGGGAACTGTCCGGCGGGCAGCAGCAGCGGGTCGGCGTCGCCCGGGGCCTCGCCGCCGACCCGCCCGTCGTGCTGATGGACGAGCCGTTCGGCGCGGTGGACCCGATCACCCGGCTCCGATTGCAGGACGAGCTCCTGCGCATCCACGAAGATCTGCGCAAGACGATCGTGTGCGTCACCCACGACATCGACGAAGCCGTCAAACTGGGCGACCGGATCCTGATCATGCAGGAGGGCGGGCACGTCGCGCAGTACGACACCCCCGAGACGATCCTGTCGGCGCCCGCGAGCCCGTTCGTGGAGAAATTCGTCGGTGCCGGTTCCACCCTCAAACAGCTCTCGCTCAGCCGCGTCGCGGAAGTCGAACTGGCCGAACTCACCACCGCGGAAGTCGGCAGCTCCGCCGACGAGGCCGTCGCACGCGCCAGGGCGCGCGGAGACGACACCGTCGTCGTCCTCGACCGGCGCCGTCGTCCCGTGGCCTGGTTGTGGGTGCGCGAGCTGCAGGGTTCGGGCACCGTCCCGGACGGCGACCCCGACGACCTGGTCACCCTCGACCGGCACGCCACCCTCAACGACGCACTGGACACGATGCTCGCCTCCGCGCACGGGGCCGCGATCGTGACCGGACGGCAGGGCGAATTCCAGGGATTGATCAACTTCGAATCGGTGACCGGACGGATCCGCGGCGGCGAGTCGCAGTCCGCGGCCGCAGGCCCCGGCGAGACGGGACACCGGACATGAGCATCGACACCGAACCGTCGACCGCCGGGTCCGGTACCCGTCCGGGTCCTCCCTCGCGCCGCCGCGGCGGTACCGCGATGCTGTTCGTCCTGCCACTCGTCGTCGCCGTGGTGTTCGCCGCCTGGCTGCTGTGGCGCGCGAACGCGGACCTCGACTCGATCGAGGCCCGCCAGCTCGAATGGATCACCATCTCGACCCTCCTCCGGGAACACGTCGAACTCACGGCGGTCTCGGCGATCCTCGTCGTCGTGATCGCCGTCCCCCTCGGGATCGCCCTCACCCGGCCGGCGTCGCGCGCCCTCGCGCCCGTCGCGGTGGGCGTCGCCAACGCCGGGCAGGCGGCGCCGGCCATCGGACTGCTCGTGCTGCTGGCCATCTGGCTGGGATTCGGATTCGGCACCGCCGTCGTCGCCCTGACCCTGTATGCCGTGCTTCCCGTCCTGCGGAACACGATCACCGGCATCGAAGGTGTCGATCCGACCCTCGTCGAGGCCGGGCGCGGACTCGGCATGTCCGGGTTCGGCGTGTTGCTCCGGGTGGAGCTGCCCCTCGCCCTGCCGGTGATCATGACCGGTGTCCGCACCGCGCTCGTTCTGCTGGTCGGCACCGCCACTCTCGCCACCTTCATCAACGCCGGCGGCCTCGGTTCCCTCATCGTCACCGGAATCACCCTCTTCCGCTATCCCGTCCTCGTCAGCGGTGCGCTACTGGTGGCGCTGCTCGCCCTTCTGGTCGACTGGGCGGGGCGCATGCTCGAGTTCACGGTCCGGCCGAAGGGGCTCCGCTCGTGACCGCACGTCTTCTGTCCCGGCTCGCCGGAGCGCTCCTCGCGGCGTCGACGCTGGTCGCGTGCGGGCTGGGAACCGCCGGCGGTTTCGTCCCCACCGGCGAACTCGCGGGCCCGCTGCAGTCCGTCGAGCCGCTCGACGGTGCGAGCATCTCGGTCGGGTCGAAGAACTTCTCCGAGGCCCTCCTCCTCGGGAAGATGGCGGTGATCCTGCTGCGCTCGGCGGGCGCGGACGTCACGGATCTGACCAACATCCCCGGCAGCGCCAGTGCCCGCCAGGCGCAGCTCGAGGGACAGGTCGATCTGCAGTGGGAGTACACCGGCACGGCATGGATCGCCTATCTCGGACACGAGGAACCGATCCCCGACGAGCGCGGCCAGTACGAGGCCGTGCGCGACGAGGACCTGCGCGAGAACGGTCTGGTGTGGCTGCCGCCCGCCCCCATGAACAACACCTACGGTTTCGCGGCCACCAGCGCCAATGCGCAACGACTCGGCGTGGCTTCGCTCTCCGACATCGCGAACATCCCGGTCCCCGAACGCACCTTCTGCGTCGAATCCGAGTTCGCCAACCGCAACGACGGTCTGCAGCCGATGCTCGAGACCTACGGCATTCCGCTCGGATCCGGTGTGCCGCGCGAGAACATCAGGACGCTCGACACCGGCGCCATCTACGAGGCGACGGCACGCGGCGACTGCAACTTCGGCGAGGTGTTCACCACGGACGGCCGGATCGAGGCCCTGGATCTGACCGTGCTCGAGGACGACCGGAAGTTCTTCCCCATCTACAACGTGGCGGTCGTCGTCCGCGAGGAGACCCTCACCGAGAACCCGCAGATCGCGGAGTTGTTCGCCCCCGTCTCCCGGAAACTGACCGACGAGACACTCATCGAACTGAACGGGCGGATCGACGTCGACGGCCAGGAGCCGGCCGAGGTCGCCTACGACTGGCTGGTTCAGGAGGGCTTCGTCGAATAGGTGACCGGGAGTGGGACACCGGCTGCACCCGCGGCCGTGTCAGTGGACGAACTGCCGTGTCAGTGGACGAACTGCCGTGTCAGTGGACGAACTTCAGTCCCACCACGCCGCCGACGATCATGGTCAGGAACAGGATCTTCCATGCCGAGACCGATTCGTTCCCGGTCGCCATCGCGTACACCACGGTGAGCACCCCGCCGATGCCCACCCACACGGCGTACGACGTTCCCACCGGCAGTCGACGCATCGCGTAGGCCAGGCCCGCCATGCTCGCGATCAGCGCCGTGACGAACACGACCGTCGGAACGAGACGGGTGAACCCTCGGGAGCGGTCCAATGCCGTGGCCCACACCGCTTCCAGCACCCCGGACACCACCAGCACCAACCACGACATCACAGGCTCCCTCGGGCCGTCTTGTCGCACACCGGGTACGGCGCCCCTCGTCCGGGAACCCGGGTTCCGGGCTCGCTTCCAAGGTCCCACACCCCGTGGCGGGGAACAAATCCGGCCCGCCGGCGCGGAACCGGGGCACCACCCGCTGCGTCCAATCGGTCGAAGGACGATCCGTTTCACCGAGGGGGAACAGCCCGAATGGACGCAGGCACCGGAAACCACGACGTGGTACGCGCTCGACCCGAGACGATCGCGGCGTTCGGACGCACCGCTGCGGCCATGGCGGAGCGGCTCCACGAAGCCGCCGCCGAGGCACACGCTGTCGATCCGGCGCCCCTCGCGCCGGCATTCGGTCCGGTCGGCACCGCGTTCCTCGCCGCGTTCACGGCCACTCACCGCGCCCATCGGACCGAACTGACCCGGCTCGGCGGCACCTTCGCGGCAATGGGCGCGGTCGCCGGTGCCACCGCCGCCGCGTACGAACGCGCCGTCACCACCCAATCCGCACTGCTGGAGGCCGCCGGAGCCCCGCGGTGACCGCGGTGCCGGAGGTGGACCTGCTCGCCGCTCCCCTGACCGAGCTACTGTCGGCGTTCGGCACCGGCACCGTCGCCACCGATCCGGCCGCGGCACTGCGCTCCTGCACAGAACTGGTCGAAGGCGTCCACACGGTGGGCCGGACCGCGCTGGGCGAGCTCGCGTGGGACTGGGCCGGGGCTGCCGCAGAGGCCGCCGTCCGCAGCGGCGAACGGGCCCTGACCGACGTCGTCGCCGCCGCCGACCGCGGGACGGCCATCGCCGACGTCGCGGTGGAAGCGACGACGACCGTCCTCACCGGTGCCGCCGAGGTCGCCCGGCTGATCGACTCGTTCGCGACGCTGGCCGAACGCTCCGCTCCCCTCGCCGCACTCCCACAGGCGCAGATGATGCTGCTGGTGGCGGCCGTCGAGCACATCGCAGCGGGCCTCGACGTCCTGGCCCGGGTCACCTCCACGTTGGCGGACCACACGGCACGGATGGCAGAGCTGATGCCGCCGGATCCTGCCCCGGTTGCACCGCCGGGGCAGGAACCTGTCGTGCCGCGGGACGGCGAGCTGCGAGCCTTCGGCAGCCAGGGAACCGAGGTGCGGCTACCGGACGGCAGCGTGGCCGTCGCACCGAATCGCGCGGCGGCCGATGCCGTGCGGCACGCGCTCTCCCAGCAGGGCACGCCCTACGTGTGGGGTGGGACCGCACCGGGGCAGGGCCTCGACTGCAGCGGCCTGACCCAGTGGGCGTACGGGCAGGCAGGAGTACAGATCCCACGCCTCGCCCAGGATCAGGACGTCGGAACCGCAGTCGACGCGAGCGCGGTGCAACCCGGCGATCTCGCGGTGTGGGACGGGCACGTCGCGATGATCGTCGGAAACGGCCTCATGGTCGAGGCGGGTGACCCGGTCCAACTGTCGCCGATCCGGACCACGAACGGAGAGATGGGATTCCAGGGATTCTTCCGCCCCACCGGGTGAACACGGGAACCGATCGGCGTGGGTGCGCGTCCAAGTCCGGTATGGACATCGCGGAGACGACCATCACGACGGCGACCGCCCGGAACCGGGCCGGCACCGTCTCGGTACGCACCACCGAACAGGGCCTGCCCGTCGACCTGCACATCGATCAGAGCGAACTACGTTACGGCACAGCACAACTGGCCGAACAGATCGTGTCGCTGTGCCGGCGCGCGACAGTCGAGGCCGCTGCGCGGCACCGCGAGGAACTGGCGGACGGAGGCATACCGGAGGGGCTGCTGAATCGGCTGGGCCTGCCCACCCACGACGATGTGCAGCGTGCGCGCCGCGAGGACGGGCACGCGGCCGGTCCTCGCTCGGCGCTCCGGTGGTGAGCGCGATGTCGGCGAGCGACCAGCGCGTGACGGAAATCGTGGAGAGTGTGCGCACGCGGCTCGGGGCCCTGCAGGACTGCGTGGCCGCACTCGGCGTGGTCTCGGGCACCGCGACGAGCCCGGACGGCCTCGTGCGGGCCGAGGTGGACGGCAACGGCGCCCTGACCGGACTGTGGCTCGCCGAGGCGCTGCGCGGGCACCACACCCGCGACGTGACGGCATCGATCCTGGCCACGGCGCACGAGGCCGCACGGGTCGCCGCCGCCGAACGGGCCCGTCTGCTCGGGGAACTCCGCGGTGCGCTCGGGTGACGGCTGTCTCACCGTCGCCCCGCTATGTCTTCGGCCCGGAGATGGCTAGGCTTGGCGACCATGGCTGGAGACATCGTCCCGATCGAGCTCGGTCTCACCGACGGCGACGTCGCGACCCTCTGGGCGCCGCGGTGGCGCGAGGGCGACGACGAATGGGAGGCGTTCCTCGGCCACGGTGACGATCTGTATGCGTTCGGTGCGGTGGCCGAGCTCGTCGCGTTCGTCCGCTCCGGCGCCGACAACGACCTCGTCGAGCATCCGGCCTGGCCGGTCGTGTCCAAACTCGCGGCGGAGGAGTTCGAGCCGGACGAGAGCCATTCGTACGACTTGATCGGCGTGCCGGAACTCGTGGCGGACGACGCGGATCCGGAGTCCGTCGCCGAACTGCAGAACACGTTCGACATCGCGTCCGTCCTCGGCGACGTGTGTGAACTCGAGCCGGTGACGAAGTTCTTCGAGCGGGCCGAGATAGAGGCGCTGCTGAGCCACGGAGTCGCGGCGTTCGAGGGCCGCGAGGGCGTGGAACTGTGGAATCGGGTCGGCGCGGCCGTTGCCGAGGACTGGGACGGGGTGCTCGACGCGATCGACGGCGTCGTGAAGTCACCCGCGGTGGACCCCGAACTCATCGCCGAAGCCGAAGCGGAACTCGTCGCGGCCGAGGAGAACGTCGTCGAGGCCGAGGACGCGGCCGAGGAGGCGGAGGACGAGGAGTACGAGTTCGTCGACGGGGACGAGGAGACGAGCTTCTGGACCGCGGTCGGAATCGACCCGGTCAAGATCATCGCCTCCGACGGCACGTGGTTCACCCTGCGCTGTTACCTCGACGACGATGCGCTGTTCCTCGGCCGGGACGGGACGATAATGGTGTTCCCCACCGAGCGCGCCCTGGCGCGCTATCTGGCCGACCACCACGACCACGATCTGGCGGCGCTGAACACCTACGACGACATCCGGCACGCAGCGACGGACGGTTCCCTCGAGATCGACGTGACGGACGAGAACGTGTACGTGCTGCCCGGGATCGCCGACGACATCGAGCACGGCACGGAGGCGGTGGACGCCGATCAGCTGGATCTGGCGGTCGAGCTGTTCACCGACGCCGCGAACTACGCCGAGGACGACAGCACCGACGCCGCGCTGGCCGGCTCCACCGAGCTGGGCTGGTTCGTCAACTACGTGCTCGAACCGGATCCGACGCGGCTCGCGCCCAGCGCGCCGTTCACCGCGGAGGCCGAGGCGTGGCGGGCTCTCGAGCGGGAGTTCGAGGCCCGGCTGCACAAGCACTGACCGATCGCCGGAGCACCCGGCGGAGCATCGGCGGGGCGAACAGTTTGCCCGGCGGGTCCACCATCGCCGCGACGCGGAAGAATGCCCGGACCACCTCGGCATCCTGTACGGCAGCGGCGTGTACGAGCGGCAGATAACGGTTGGCCACGCGCACTTTCGCGCCGCGCCGGCCCTCGACCTCCGGCCAGGCGAGGTCTCCGCCGGTCGCCATGTCCCAGGGCACGGCGACGACCTTCGCCACGTCCCGGAACCACCGGTGCGGGTCCGGTTCCCAGCCGCGGGCCAGGTGTTCGGCGAGGAGCACGGCTTCGAACGCCGCGACGCTCATTCCCTGCGCGTAGATCGGGTCGAAGCTGCACACCGCGTCGCCGATCACCAGCAGTCCCTGCGGCAGCCGCCGGCACCGCTCGTAGCGCACGCGTCGGCTTGCCGGAAAGTGGTACGACCGGGGTGCGTCGAGCGGTTCGGCGTCCCGGATCGCGTCGTACACGTCCGGCCACGGCAAGGACCGCACGAAGTCCACCCAGCCCTCCGGTGAGGCCGGAGGCCGCTGACCGAGCATGCCCACCGCCGTCACGAGACAGCGGCCGTTCTCGATCGTCTGGAGAGCGGCGCCGCGCGGGTCGGGCGGGGACGGCGCGAGCAGAATGCCCAGGTCGCTGCCCATGTGTGCCGGATCGGCAGTGTAGGTGCGGGTGACGTACGTGAGATCGACGCGGACCTCCTCCCGCGCGGGCGGGGGGTATCCGAGCTGCTCGAGCCACGCCGGGGTTCGCGAACCGCGCCCGGTGGCGTCGACGACGAGGTCGGCGTCGAGGACTTCCTCGACGCTGCCGTCCGCCCTGCGGAGCACGCGCACGCCGGTGACCCGTCGACCGTCACTGCTCACGGTCGGCCCCAGGGCGTCGCACCGGTCGACGATCCGCACTCCGGGTAGTGCGGCGACGCGGGACCGTATCCGACGTTCGAGATTCGGCCGGCTCGCGCTCACCGCCGTCAGGCCACTTGCCGCCTGCCGGAGGCGGTGGCCGCCGAGATACCAGCGCACGTCGCCGCACTGGTCCACCATCGGCGCCCCGTCTGCGACGAGTTCTGCGGTGAGGCCGGGCAGGAGCTCCTCCATGGCGCGCATCCCGCCGGCCACCAGCACATGGATGTGGCGTCCCTGCGGCACACAGCGCCGCGCCGCGGCGCCGTCCGGCAGCCTGTCGTGGTCGATCACCACCACATCCGAGTACGCATCCGACAACACCCGTGCGGCCAGCAGACCGGCCGTTCCCGCTCCGAGTACCACGGCACGCTCACCGATTCGTGTCGTCATTTCCGGCACCTCCTCGTTCGAGTGCGAGAAGCATGCGGCCGGAATCTGCTCGGTCACCAGTCCGTTCGGTACTCGACTGTGCTCACTGCCGGCGGCCGTACACCTCCTGGTCCCACAGCCAGGACACGATCCGCTCGACCCCTGCGGTCAGATGCCTGCGATACGTGCTGAACGGCAGGCCGAGCGCCGCTGCGGCCGATTCCTGGGTCGCGGCCGGTCGCAGGTACGTCCGGTCCACGGCCCGCAGCAGTTTGTCGTCGCGGGGATGGTCGGCCAGGGTGGTGACCGCGTCGCGCAGCACCTCCTCGAGCAGCGCAGCGTCAGGCTCCCCGGAGCCGGTCCGGTCGTGGAGCACCCGAGTTCGCAGCAGCGGATTGCGGGCGAGGAGGTCGTGTCGCCGCAGGTCGTGCAGTCCCTGCTTGACCGACTGCGCGAACTCGGGTTGGGAGAGCACGAGCAGCACGGGTGCGCCGGGCACGGAGGGGGACGGACCGCGAGCCAGCGCCCGCTCCGTCACCCGCTCGAGCCAGGCGTCGACCGGGACGCGCCGGAAATCGTGGGCGAACAAGCCGAACCGGCGGCGACCGACGACGAAATCGCCGCCGTCGACCCGCGGCAGATCGGCCACCGCGAAGTAGTCGTCCCACCGGTCCGGCTCGGCCAGGACGAGCACGTCGTAGGCAAGACCCCGAGTGGTAAGGCATCGCTGCATCGTGAGAATCGGGACTGCATTGAGCGTCGGCGAGGGGTCCTGGTACGCCTCCCGGTCCACGACGAAGCGGGTCTGGGTGACGACCTCGACCTCGCGCAGCGGCGTACATCGCTGCGCGGCCCGCCATCCCGCCGCGGCGCCCGGGTCGCCGACCCGATCCGCCTCGGTGGCGCGGGTGAGGTCCAGCAGCCCGATCACCCCGCGGACGGTCCCGTCCAGGTCCCGGAGCACGAAGAAGCCGTCCGGTTGCCGTGCGAGCCACCACCGTGCGAGCTGTGCGGATTCCTCGCCCTCTGCAGCCCGGACCAGCTCGACGACCGCCGCGTGGTCGGCAACGGTGGCGGGCTCGGGATAGTGCCGGCCCCAGCTCTCCCACTGCACCGGCGACAGCACGCCGGCGAGGTTGCGGAACACGAACTTGAGATCGAAGATCGCCTGCTGTTGCCGCCGGCCGGTCGCCGAATCGAGCGCCCGGTGGATGTGCCGCCACACCTGGCGGAAGACGTCGGCGTAGCTGTCGGCGTCCCGCCACCACAGGTCGGCGTCGATGACGTCGCGGGCCAGGTCGTGAGGATGGAGACCGTCGGCTCCGGTCTCGACGAAGGACAGGCCCCGAAGCCACCGGAACGCGTCGTGGGCGCAGTCGTCGTCCGCCCCGAGCGCGTCCCGCAGGAGCGATTCCGTGGTCACGCGGGCGAGGGCGCACACCTCGAGTGCCCGACGGCGGACAGTGCCTGGTTCCTCGTCGACGAACCGGTGCAGCAGCGTCCCCACGAGGTCGGGGGTCAGCGGATCCGCGTCGGCGCTGCCGCCGCGGAGCACCGCGTCGGCGAGCAACGACAGCGCCAACGGGTGGCCGTGGGCCACGCGGCAGAGGCGCTCGTGCAGGTCGTCGCGGACCCCGGCGGCGCGCAGGTACTCGACGCTCTCCGGTGGCGCGAGGTTGCGCAGCGACACCACTCGCAGCAGATCGCCCCATGCCGGATCCGACTGCCACTGCGGCGACGGTGGATTCCGTCCCGCGATCACGACTATCGCGTCTTCCGGCAACCGCGGCAGCAGATTCCGGCGGATCCAGCCGTCGATCGGTGCGAGTGCCTCGTACGTGTCGATCACCGTCACGAGCCGTTGCCCGGAGGTGGTGGCGATTCGGTCCGCGTCCACGTCGAGGTGGTCCGCCAAAGCCGCGAGCACGGCAACCGGGTCGGGGACGAGGTCTCTCCCGTCGAGACGCACGAGAGCGGATCCGGCAGCCACGGCGAGATCGGCGACCTCGTCGAGCAGGCTCGTCTTGCCGATCCCTCCGGGTCCGTACAGGTACAGCACCGAGAACGGGGATCGAGGCGCGTCGAGTGCGGCACGTACCAGTTCGAGTTCGGCCGAACGCCCGACGAACCGGCGGCGGCGGCGCGCGGCGAGCACGTCGCCGAGAGTTGCCGAGGGCGGGACGCGGTCCCTCATACCTCGACCCTACGAGGTGACGACCGCCGGCGGTACCGTCAGCCGATCAGGACGGCGTAGCCGGGCTTGATCACGTTGTCGATGAGCTCGAGCCGCTGGTCGAACGGCAGGAACGCGGACTTCATCGCGTTGATCGTGAACCGCTCGAGGTCGGACCATCCGTACCCGAACGTCTCGACGAGCCGCATCATCTCCTTGCTCATCGTGGTGTCGCTCATCAGCCGGTTGTCGGTGTTGACGGTGACCCGGAACCGCAGACGCGCCAGCAGGTCGAACGGGTGCCGTTCGAGGGTGTCGACGGCACCGGTCTGCACGTTCGAACTCGGGCACAGCTCGAGTGGGATCCGCTTGTCGCGCACGTAGTTCGCCAGCAGGCCGAGGGTGGCGGTGCCGTCCTCGGCGACGGTGATGTCGTCGACGATGCGCACGCCGTGGCCCAGGCGGTCGGTGCCGCAGAACGCGATGGCCTCGTGGATGGACGGCAGTCCGAATGCCTCTCCCGCGTGGATCGTGAAGTGCGCGTTGGCGGCGCGCATGTACTCGAAGGCATCGAGATGCCGGCTCGGTGGGTAGCCGGCCTCGGCGCCGGCGATGTCGAACCCGACGACGCCGCGGTCGCGGAACCGCACCGTGAGTTCGGCGATCTCCCGGGACCGGGCGGCGTGCCGCATCGCGGTGAGCAGCAGCCGCACCCGGATCGGCTGGGCCCCGGAGGCCTCCACCGCGGACTCCCCCGATCGGAAACCTTCGAGCACGTGCTCGACCACGGAGTCCAGGTCGAGCCCCCGCTCGAGGTGCTGTTCGGGCGCGAACCGGACCTCGGCGTAGACGACGCCGTCGGCGGCGAGGTCGAGCACGCATTCGCGGGCGACTCGCTCGAGGCCGTCCGGGGTCTGCATGACGGCCACGGTGTGCGCGAACGTTTCGAGGTAGCGCTCGAGCGACCCGCTGTCGGCCGAGTCCCGGAACCAGCGCGCCAGCTCGGGCTCCGTGCCGGCCGGCAGCCGGTATCCGCAGGCATCGGCCAGTTCGAGCACGGTTCCCGGCCGCAGACCGCCGTCGAGGTGGTCGTGCAGAAGCACTTTCGGCGCGGTCCGCAGGGCGGGTTCGGTCAGTGTCGTCGTCGCCGGCTCCGTCATGCCCCGACGGTAGTCGGCTAGGCGGTGATCCGCTCGACGACGAGCGGCCGTGTCGCCGGCGCGGAATCGGAGATGTGCACGCCCTCGCCGAGGGTCGCCATCGCGGCAGGGAACTTCGCCGGAGTGTCGGTGTGCAGGGTGGCGATCGTGTCCCCGGCGCGGACCCTGTCCCCCGGCTTCGCGTGCAGCTCGATCCCCGCTGCGGCCTGCACGGGTTCGCCCTGCCGTTCCCGCCCGGCGCCGAGTCGCCATGCGGCCACACCCACCGCCATCGCGTCGAGTTCGGCCAGCACGCCGTCGCCGGGTGCGCGCAGTTCCTCCGTGTACCGGGCCGTGGGCAGCGGTGCGTCGGGGTCCCCGCCCTGCGCGGCGATCATCGCGCGCCACCGGTCCATGGCGGTGCCGTCGCGCAGCCGGTCCGCGGGGTCGACGTCGTCGCGGCCGACGGCGGCGAGCATTTCGCGGGCGAGGGCGAGGGTCAGCTCGACCACGTCGGGCGGGCCGGCACCGGCGAGTACATCGACGGCCTCGCGCACCTCGAGGGCGTTGCCGGCGGTGCGTCCGAGCGGGACGTCCATCCGGGTGAGGAGCGCGGTGGTGTGCAGTCCCTCGTCCTCGCCCAGCTCGACCATGGTGCGGGCGAGCTCGCGGGCGTCGCCCAGGTTCTTCATGAACGCCCCGGAGCCGACCTTGACGTCGAGGACGAGGGCGCCGGTGCCTTCGGCGATCTTCTTGCTCATGATCGAGCTGGCGATCAGGGGAATGGACTCGACCGTGCCGGTGACATCGCGCAGGGCGTAGAGGCGGCGGTCGGCCGGGGCGAGGTCGGCGCCGGCCGCGCAGACGACGGCACCCACCTCCGGGTCGGCGAGGATCTCGGCGATCTCGGTGGTGCTCATTTCCGCCCGCCAGCCGGGAATCGCCTCGAGCTTGTCCAGGGTGCCGCCGGTGTGGCCGAGTCCGCGGCCGGAGAGCTGGGGTACTGCGACGCCGCAGGCGGCGACGAGCGGGGCCAGCGGAAGGGTGATCTTGTCGCCTACACCGCCGGTGGAGTGCTTGTCGACGGTGGGCAGGCCCAGGCCGGTGAAGTCGAGGCGCCGGCCCGAGTCGATCATTGCGGTGGTCCAGCGGGCGGTCTCGGCGCGCGTCATGCCCCGGAAGTAGACCGCCATCGCGAGGGCCGCCATCTGCTCGTCCGCGACGACGCCGCGGGTGAACGCCTCGATGATCCAGTCGATCTCGGCGCCGCTGAGTTCCTTGCCGTCCCGTTTGCGGGTGATGATCGACAGGGCGTCAGGCACGGTCGGTCCCTCCCGTCTCGCGCACCGCGTCCAGGTCGCCGGGCCCGAACGCGTCCGGCAGCAGTTCGGAAATGGGGCGCGGTCCGCGGTGCGTGTCGACCTCGAGGCCGGGGCCACCGTGTTCGGCGAGGATCTGCCGGCAGCGCCCGCACGGGCTCAGGACGGCTCCGCGAGCGTCGCAGACGGCGACGGCACGCAATCGCCCGCCGCCACTGGAAATCAAGTTACCGACCAGTACGCATTCGGCGCACAGGCCCACTCCGTGTGAGACATTTTCCACATTGCATCCGACGACTATCCGTCCGTCGTCCACGAGCGCCGCGGCCCCCACCGGGAAACGGGAGTAGGGTGCATACGCGCGTCCCATCACCTCATGTGCTTTGGCGCGCAAGGTTTTCCAGTCTACGTCCGGCATAGTTGCCCATCCTGTCACGGTGGCCGATTCCACGATTCACCGACCCGGCCGGGCCAGATCACAGTTGGAAAGGCAAACCTAACTTGCAATTCGGCGGCCGTACGAACCGCCACGCGAATTAGTTCCCGACTTTCGAATAGGACTAAAGTCGGTCGAAGTCGGTTCAGGTTCACGTCGAGCCCGTGCTGCGGAATCCCCCAGAGGCTGGAGAGGCTCGACGCGTCCACCATTGACGTTGGAGGCACAGCACTCGATGAGCAGCACGACTGAAGCCGCTCCCGCACCGGGGCGCACACGGTCGCTTTACCGGGGAGACCCGGGCATGTGGTCCTGGGTTCTGCACCGGATCACAGGCGTGGCGACATTCTTCTTCCTTTTCGTCCACGTCCTGGACACGGCACTCGTCCGGGTGAATCCCGAAACCTACGACAGTGTCATCGAGACCTACAAGAATCCCGTCGTCGGGCTCATGGAGCTCGGGTTGGTGGCGATGGTGCTCTACCACGCCCTCAACGGCCTGCGCGTGATGCTCGTGGACTTCTGGTCCAAGGGCCCGCAGTACCAGCGGGTGATGCTCTGGACGGTCCTGGCGATCTGGTTCGTGGTGATGATCCCGGCCGCCGGTCGCATCTTCTACAACATGTTTGCGGGGCACTGAGATGACTGAAGCCAAGACTCTCGGCAAGGCGTACGACCGCCCGGCCAGCCTCGACAATCCGCGCTCCCCGCGCCGTGCCGCGAAGAACAACTTCGAGCTCTACGCCTGGTTGTTCATGCGCCTGTCCGGCCTTGCGCTGATCATCCTGGTGCTCGGCCACCTGTTCATCATGCTGATGCTGGACGAGGGCGTGCACCGCATCAACTTCGCGTTCGTCGCCGGACGCTGGTCCAGCCCGTTCTGGCAGTTCTGGGACCTGTCGATGCTCTGGCTCGCGCAGCTCCACGGCGGCAACGGCCTGCGCACCGTCATCGCGGACTACTCCCGCAAGGACTCGACCCGATTCTGGCTCAACACGATCCTGGTCGTGTCGATGATCCTGATCATGGGCCTGGGCACCTACGTGATCTTCACCTTCGACCCCAACATCGTTGCGAGCTAGGGGAGCTACGACTTCATGCAGGAACATCGTTATGACGTGGTCATCGTCGGTGCCGGCGGCGCCGGCATGCGTGCGGCCATCGAGGCCGGTCCCCGCGCCCGCACCGCAGTTCTGACCAAGCTCTACCCCACCCGCAGCCACACCGGCGCCGCGCAGGGCGGCATGTGCGCCGCCCTCGCGAACGTCGAGGAGGACAACTGGGAGTGGCACACCTTCGACACCGTCAAGGGTGGCGACTACCTCGTCGACCAGGACGCTGCGGAGATCATGGCCAAGGAGGCCATCGACGCGGTGCTCGACCTCGAGAAGATGGGTCTGCCGTTCAACCGCACCCCCGAGGGCAAGATCGACCAGCGGCGGTTCGGTGGCCACACCCGTGACCACGGCAAGGCCCCGGTACGGCGCGCCTGCTACGCGGCCGACCGCACCGGCCACATGATCCTGCAGACGCTCTACCAGAACTGCGTCAAGCACGACGTGG
This sequence comes from Rhodococcus sp. NS-SX18, assembly GCF_057367935.1. Taxonomy (NCBI): domain Bacteria; kingdom Bacillati; phylum Actinomycetota; class Actinomycetes; order Mycobacteriales; family Nocardiaceae; genus Rhodococcus; species Rhodococcus sp. NS-SX18. The sequence goes on from NZ_CM170633.1 coordinate 3,568,609, forward strand.
AGTTCTTCAACGAGTTCTACGCCCTCGACATCGCGCTGACGCAGACCCCCGAGGGTCCCGTCGCCACCGGCGTCATCGCCTACGAGCTCGCCACCGGCGAGATCCACATCTTCCACGCGAAGTCGATCGTGTTCGCCACCGGCGGCTCGGGCCGGATGTACAAGACGACGTCCAACGCGCACACCCTCACCGGTGACGGCATGGGCATCATCTTCCGCAAGGGCCTGCCGCTCGAGGACATGGAGTTCCACCAGTTCCACCCGACGGGACTCGCGGGCCTGGGCATCCTGATCTCCGAGGCCGTGCGCGGCGAGGGCGGCATCCTCCGCAACGCCGACGGCGAGCGCTTCATGGAGCGCTACGCCCCCACCATCAAGGACCTCGCGCCCCGCGACATCGTCGCCCGCTCGATGGTGCTCGAGGTGCTCGAGGGCCGCGGCGCCGGACCGAACAAGGACTACGTCTACATCGACGTGACCCACCTCGGTGAGGACGTCCTCGAGGAGAAGCTCCCGGACATCACCGAGTTCGCCCGCACCTACCTCGGCGTCGACCCCGTCACCGAGCTCGTGCCGGTGTACCCGACCTGCCACTACGTGATGGGCGGCATCCCCACCAAGATCAACGGTGAGGTGCTGCGCAACAACGAGGACGAGGTCCCGGGCCTGTACGCCGCCGGCGAGTGCGCCTGCGTCTCCGTCCACGGCGCCAACCGCCTCGGCACCAACTCGCTGCTCGACATCAACGTGTTCGGCCGTCGCGCCGGCATCGCTGCCGCCGAGTACGCGAACACCCACGACCACGTGGACCTGCCGGAGGACCCGGCCCGCAACGTCGTGGAGTGGCTCGAGCGGATCCTGGGCGCGGGCGGCAAGGAGCGCGTGGCGGACATCCGCAGCGAGCTGCAGCAGTCCATGGACAACAACGCCTCGGTGTTCCGCACCGAGGAGACGCTCACCAAGGCGCTCGAGGACATCCACGCGCTGAAGGAGCGGTACAAGCACATCACCGTCCAGGACAAGGGCAAGCGCTACAACAGCGACCTGCTCGAGGCCGTCGAGCTGGGCTTCCTGCTCGAGATGGCCGAGGTCACCGTCGCCGGTGCGCTCAACCGGAAGGAATCGCGCGGCGGTCACGCCCGCGAGGACTTCCCGAAGCGCGACGACGAGAAGTTCCTCAAGCACACCATGGCCTACAAGGAGGGGACGGAGCTGATCTCCCCCATCCGCCTGGACTACAAGCCGGTGGTGCAGACCCGCTACGAGCCGATGGAGCGGAAGTACTGATGACAACCCTCGAGAAGAACGAAGCCGACGTCTCGAACCTGCCACCCGTGCCCGAGGGCGCCACGATGGTCACCCTCAAGATCGCGCGGTTCAACCCCGAGGACGGCAAGGGTCAGCACTGGGACAGCTTCCAGGTTCCGGCGCTGCCGTCGGACCGCATGCTCAACCTGCTGCTCTACGTGAAGGGCTACCTCGACGGCACCCTCACGTTCCGCCGCAGCTGCGCGCACGGCGTGTGCGGCTCCGACGCGATGCGGATCAACGGCGTCAACCGCCTGGCCTGCAAGATCCTGATGAAGGACATGCTGCCCAAGGACGGCAAGCCGGTGACCATCACCGTCGAGCCGATCCGCGGCCTGCCGGTCGAGAAGGACCTCGTCGTCGACATGGAACCCTTCTTCGACGCGTTCCGCGCCGTGAAGCCGTTCCTCATCGCCACCGGCAACGAGCCCACCCGCGAGCGGATCCAGTCGCAGGCCGACCGGGCCCGCTTCGACGACACCACCAAGTGCATCCTCTGCGCGTGCTGCACCACCTCGTGCCCGGTGTACTGGAACGACGGCAGCTACTTCGGCCCCGCCGCCATCGTCAACGCGCACCGGTTCATCTTCGACAGCCGTGACGAGGGCGCCGCCGAGCGTCTCGACATCCTCAACGACGTCGAGGGCGTGTGGCGCTGCCGCACCACCTTCAACTGCACCGATGCGTGCCCCCGCGGCATCCAGGTGACGAAGGCGATCCAGGAGGTCAAGCGCGCGCTGCTGTTCGCTCGCTGATCCCCGTACCCGACGAAGGCTCCGCACTCGATCCGAGTGCGGAGCCTTCGTCGTCGCATCAGCCCGGAACGACGACGCCGCGACCGCGGATGCTGCCCTCGCGCAGCCGCCGGTAGGCCGTGGGCCCCTCGTCGAGGGTGAACGTCTCGGTGTGGATGTCCAGCCGGCCGGCGCGGGCCAGCTCCACGACCTCCATCAGCTCGGACCGGGTGCCCCAGTACGGGGTCACGACGGAGGCCCCGAACGGGATCATGAAGAAGCCGACCTTGGCATGCGCGCCGGTGTGGATGCCGACGACCGAGATGTGCCCGTCGACCGCGACCACCTCCTGGGCCATGTCGATCGTGCTCTGGGCGCCGACGAAGTCGAACACCGCCGTCGCCCCCTCACCGCCGGCCAGTTCCCGGACCGCGTCCACCGCACCGGCGCCCGACTTCACCGCCGCGTCGGCACCGACCTCACGGGCGAGTGCGAGGCGGTCGTCGTCGAGATCGACGGCGATCACGCGGGCCGCGCTGACTGCGCGCAGAATCTGGATGCCGACGTGCCCGAGTCCGCCGACCCCGATGACGACCGCCGTCGAGCCGGGTCCCAGCAGCGGCAGGACCCGCGAGATCGCGTGGTACGGCGTCAGGCCGGCGTCGGTGAGCGGAACCGCGGCGACCGGGTCGAGGTCCCCGATCGGGACGAGGTGGCGCGCCGAGTCGACGATCATGTACTCGGCCATCGACCCGGGCGAGCCGAGACCGGGCGGGGTGAGGCCCAGTTCGGCGGCGCGGGTGCAGTAGTTCTCGCGGCCACGCGCGCACGCGTGGCACGCACCGCAACCCCACGGCCCGTACACGGCGACGGCGTCCCCCGTCTCGAATCCGGTGACGCCGTCACCGAGTTCGGCGACGGTGCCGACACCCTCGTGGCCGAGGGTGAGGGGAAGACCGTAGGCGTACTGCCCCGCCGGCATGTCCATCACGAAGATGTCCGAGTGGCACAACCCGGCCGCGGTGACCTTCAGCAGGATCTCACCCGGCCCGGGCGACGGAGTCGGGACGTCGACGACGACCGGCTCGGAGCCGATCTCGGTGTACTGGAGGGCTTTCATGCGCCCGACTCTACGGCCGGGGGTGTGGGCCCGCCCGGTGCTACAGCGACTCTTCCGCTGCGCGACGCCGGCCGTTCCGGCTCCGGACGTCAGGCGGTCCGGACGAGCATCTTGCCGACGTTGCGCCCGCGCATGAGGTCGAGGAAGGCGTCCACCGAGTTGCCGATGCCGTCGACGACCGTCTCGTCGAACACCACGTCGCCGGCCGCGAGCCACGGCCCCATCTTCGCCGCGAACTCGGGGAAGACGTGGGTGTAGTGGCCGAGGGTGAAGCCCTGCAGGGTCAGCCCCCGGGTGATGATGTTGGCCATGTTGTCCGGCCCGGCCGTGCGTTCGGTGTTGTTGTACAGGGCGATTGCGCCGCACAGGGCGGCCCGGCCGCCGTCGCGCAGGACGTCGAGGGCTGCCTCGAGATGGTCGCCGCCGACATTGTCGAAGTACACGTCGATCCCGTCGGGCGCGGCCCGGCGCAGCTGACGCCGCACGGGCGCCGACTTGTAGTCGAACGCGTCGTCGTAGCCGTAGCGCTCGGTGAGCATCGCGACCTTGCTCTCGGAGCCGGCGGAGCCGAGCACCCGGCTCGCGCCCTCGAGCCGGGCGATCTGTCCGGCGGCGGTGCCCACTGCTCCGGCGGCGCCGGAGACGAAGACGGTGTCACCCGGCTGCAGGCGGGCGATGTGCATCAGACCCACGTAGGCGGTCAGCCCTGTCAGGCCGAGGATGCCGAGGTAGGCGGAAATCGGAACCCCCGGAAGCTCGTCGACCACCCGGAAGGCCCTGGCGTCGCCCTGCGCGACGTCGCGCCAGCCCAGATCGTGCAGCACGACCGAGCCGACGGGGTGGGCCGGCGACGTCGACTCCACGACGCGGCCGACGGCGCCGCCGGTCATGGTCTCGCCCAGGGCGAACGGCGGGATGTAGGACTTGACGTCGTTCATCCGTCCCCGCATGTAGGGGTCGACCGAGACGAACTCGTTGACGACGCGGACCTGGTTCGGACCGAGGTCGGGCAGGTCGACCGTCACGGTGCGGAAGTCGTCGTGCGACGGCCAGCCGACGGGGCGCCGGACCAGTTGGATCTGGGTGCTAGAGGTCACCGGGTGTGAACCTTCCTCACGTCTCGAGCCGCTGAGGCAGTTCCCGGCGGCTCCGGAGTATTGAACTGACCTTTCCAATATATACTGGACCGGTCATTGCACAACGGAGATCGGAAGGACGCATGGGACGGCCACCGGGGTTCGACACCGCCGACGTCGTGGAACGGGCACGGGATTTGTTCTGGGACAAGGGCTTCGAGGCCACCTCCGTCCCCGAGCTCGAGCGGGCGACGGGCCTGAACCGGTCGAGTCTCTACAACGCCTTCACCAGTAAGCGCGGGTTGTTCGACGCGGCCGTTCGCGACTACCTCGACCGTGTCGTCCGCCCCCGGCTGCGCGTCCTCACCGACGAACCGACCGCCCCCGATGCGGCGGCACGCTACTTCCGGGCGCTGGCCCGCACCGTCGCGGCCCTCCCGGACGACTCGCCGCGCCGCGGCTGCCTGCTGCTCAACAGCGCCGCCGGCCTCGCCGCGCACGACGAGACGCAACGCGCGGTCGTCACCGCCTACCGCACCGAGCTGGCGACCGCGTTCGCGCACGCGCTGCGCGCCCTCGATCCCGCCGCCGACGACGAGACGCTCGCCCGGCGGGTGCGGGTACTGACGTCGCTGTCGACGAGCACGCTGCTCCTCGCCCGCGTCGACCGCGACGAGGCGGTCGCTACCGCCGAAACCGCGATCGCGCAGCTCGACGAATGGCGCGCGAGCGCTCGCTGAGCAGGACCCCGCCGAGCGCTCCGGCACCGACGAGCGCCAGACCGCCACGCAGCCCGGGCCCCTCGTGCACCTCCACGCGCGGCGTGATCCGTGCCAGCTCCGGGGGCGGCACGTGAGCCATGACCAGATTCTCCTTGGACGATGCCGCCCACGCCGTGGCGAACAACACCATCCGGGCGGTCAGGTTCGCGAACACCAGTACGCCGAGGATCGGGCCGAAGGCCACTCCGGCGGGGCCGCTGGTGACCCGGGAGAGGTAGATCGAACCGACCTGCTTGAAGAGTTCGAACGCCACGGCGGCGAGCAGGCCGGCGCGCATCGCGCTGCGGAAGGTGACGGGTTCCCGGGGCAGCCGGGCGATCACCCAGGTGAACAGCACCCACGTCGCGCACACGGAAATGGCGATCGTCGCCACCGTCAGTGCCACGCCGACGCCGGGCACGTTCTCGAGCCGCAGCAGACCGACGAAGAAGTCCATGACCGGTCCGCTGCTCGCGGCCGACAAGGCCAGCGACGCCACGATGGCGAGGCCGAGGCCGAGGAGGGTCAGCACGTCGTTGACCTTGGTGCGCACGAACCCCGTCTTGCCGTGCGGATGGTCCCACATCGCGGTGAGCGCGTCCCGCAGGTTGGTGATCCAGCCGATTCCTGCATATGCGGCGGTGAGCAGACCGAGGGTGCCCACGGCACTGCGGGAGGCGATCGCGGAGTCGACCAGGCCCTGTACCGTCGCGCCGAGTTCACCGGGGATGTTCTGGGCGATCGCGGTCTGCAGCTGTTCGAGGGTCTCGGGCCGGCCCGCGAGCACGAAGCCGGCAATCGAGAACGACAGCATCAGGATGGGAATCAGGGACAGCACACTGAAGTACGTGATCCCTGCCGCGTAGTAGTCGCCCTTCTGCTCCTGGTATCGCAGGCCGGCCCGCACCAGATGGTCGAGTGCCGGATGCGCCGCGCGCTGCCGCTCGAGAAACCCCGGTTTCGACGGTTCGGTGGAATCGTCGGCCATCGGTGGGCAACTCCTTCCGCGTTCCGCCGCCCGTGTGCTGCGTCCGGCGCACGCCCCGGCTCACTTGCGGGGCAGGAATCCCACCTTGTCATAGACCTGGCCGAGTGTCCGGGAAGCCACCTCGCGGGCCTGGTCGGCGCCGGTCGACAGGATGCGCAGCAGTTCCGCCTCGTCGGCGAGGTACTCGTCCACCTTCGCCTGCAACGGGGTGACGAACTCGGTGAGCACCTCCGCGGTGTCGGTCTTGAGGTCGCCGTATCCCTTGCCCGCGTAGCCGGCCACGAGTTCGTCGACGGGCCGGCCGGACAGGGCGGCCTGAATGGTGAGCAGGTTGCTCACGCCGGGCTTGTTCGCGGGGTCGAAGCGGATCTCGCGCTCGTTGTCCGTCACCGCCGACTTGATCTTCTTCGCCGAAACCTTCGGATCGTCGAGCAGGTTGATCAGGCCGGCCGGGGTCGCGGCGGACTTGCTCATCTTCGCCGTGGGGTTCTGCAGGTCGTAGATCTTGGCGGTGCCCTTGATGATCTGCGGCTCGGGAACGACGAACGTCTTGCCGAACCTGGTGTTGAACCGCTGGGCGAGATCCCGGGTCAGCTCGAGGTGCTGACGCTGATCCTCCCCCACCGGCACCCGCTGCGGCCGGTACAGCAGGATGTCCGCCGCCATCAGCACCGGGTAGGTGAACAGACCGACGCTGGCGTGCTCGGTGCCCTCCTTGGCGGACTTGTCCTTGAACTGCGTCATCCGGCCCGCCTCGCCGAAGCCGGTGATACAGCTCAGCACCCACGCCAGCTCGGCGTGCTCGGGTACCTGGCTCTGGACGAACAGCACCGACCGGTCCGGGTCGATGCCGACGGCGAGCAGCTGCGCGGCCGCCCGCAGAGTGCGCCGGCGCAACCCCTTCGGATCCTGCGGCACGGTGATCGCGTGCAGATCGGGGATGAAGTAGTAGGCGTCGAACTCGTCCTGCAACGGAACCCACTGCTGCAGCGCGCCGAGGAAGTTCCCGAGGTGGAACGAATCGGAGGTCGGCTGGATACCCGACAGCACCCGGGGCCGGGCGGTCGGCGTGGTGGTGTTCTGTTCTGCAGTGCTCGCCATGGTTGTCGATACTTTCACGTGCGGGAAGAGCCGCTCCCGGGAGGTCGGCTCCGATCGCGGGGTCCGCCCGGATCAGCGGAACTGCACGGTGACCGGGGCGTGGTCCGACCAGCGCTCGGCATAGGTGGCAGCGCGCTCGACGCGGGCCTCCTTCGCCCGGGCGGCCAGCCCCGCCGTCGCGAGGTGGTAGTCGATCCGCCAGCCGGCGTCGGTGTCGAACGCCTTGCCGCGGTAGGACCACCAGGAATACGGGCCGTCGACGTCGGGGTGCAGGGCGCGCACCACGTCGACCCAGCGGCCGTCGGCGAGGAGGGCATCGAGCCAGGCGCGTTCGCCGGGCAGGAACCCGGACTTCTTCACGTTGCCCTTCCAGTTCTTGATGTCGCGCTCGGTGTGGGCGATGTTCCAGTCCCCGCACACCACCATGTGCCGGCCCGCGGCCTCCGCCTCGGCGGCCCGGTGGTTCAGGTGCGCCGCGAACGACGCCATGAACCGCTCCTTCTCTTCCTGCTTCGGGGTGTCGGCCTCCCCGGTGGGCAGGTACAGACTGCCGACGGTCAGATCGCCGAAGTCCGCCTCGACGTACCGTCCGGAGGCCGCGAACTCGTCCTCGTCGAACCCGACGCGGGAGGAGTCGGCGGGGCGCCGCGACAGGATCGCGACCCCGGCACGGCCCTTGGCCTCCGATTCGGCCGACACGACGTACCACCCGGCATCGAGGGCCGGCGCGATCGCCGCATGGAACTGCTGCTCGGTGGCGCGCACCTCCTGCAGGCACACGATGTCGGCGGGCTCGGTGGCCAGCCAGGCGAGCAGTCCCTTGCCGGCGGCGGCACGGACGCCGTTGACGTTGACGGTGGAGACGACATGAGGCACGCCGGTCACCGTAGCGGACGGACCCGACCCGCAACGACGACGGGACGCCCCCGGCAGGGGCGTCCCGTCGTGTGCGGTCCGTGCGTCAGGCGCGAGCCTTCTGGAGGTTCTCGTCGAGCGCGGCGAGGAACTCCTCGGTGGTCAGCCAGGCCTGCTCGGGTCCGATGAGCAGGGCGAGGTCCTTGGTCATCTGGCCGGCTTCGACGGTCTTGATGACGACGTCCTCGAGCTGCTGGGCGAACTCGATCACCTCGGGGGTGTTGTCGAGCTTGCCGCGGTGCTCGAGACCACGGGTCCAGGCGAAGATCGACGCGATCGGGTTGGTCGACGTCGGCTTGCCGGCCTGGTGCTGCCGGAAGTGCCGGGTGACGGTTCCGTGGGCAGCCTCGGCCTCGACGGTCTTTCCGTCCGGGGTCATGAGCACGGAGGTCATCAGGCCCAGCGAACCGTAGCCCTGTGCGACGGTGTCCGACTGGACGTCGCCGTCGTAGTTCTTGCAGGCCCAGACGTAACCGCCTTCCCACTTGAGCGAGGAAGCGACCATGTCGTCGATGAGGCGGTGCTCGTAGGTGAGTCCGGCGGCGTCGAACTCCGCCTTGAACTCCTCCTCGTAGATCCGCTGGAACTCGTCCTTGAACATGCCGTCGTAGGCCTTGAGGATCGTGTTCTTGGTCGAGAGGTAGACCGGGTAGTTCTGCTGCAGGCCGTAGGACAGCGAGGCCCGCGCGAAGTCCTGGATGGACTTCTTGTAGTTGTACATCCCCATGACGACGCCGCCGTCCTCGGGAATCTGGCACACCTCGTGCTGGATCGGCTCGGAGCCGTCCTCCGGCGTGAAGGTGATGGTGACGGTGCCCGGGCGGTCGACCTTGAAGTCGGTGGCGCGGTACTGGTCGCCGAAGGCGTGACGGCCGACGATGACCGGCTTGGTCCAGCCCGGCACCAGACGGGGCACGTTCGAGATGATGATCGGGGCACGGAAGATGGTGCCGCCCAGGATGTTACGGATCGTGCCGTTGGGCGAACGCCACATCTTCTTCAGGCCGAACTCCTCGACCCGGGCCTCGTCGGGAGTGATGGTGGCGCACTTGACGCCGACGCCGTGCTTCTTGATGGCGTTGGCCGCATCCACGGTGACCTGGTCGTCGGTCGCATCGCGGTGCTCGATGCCGAGGTCGTAGTACTCGAGATTCACATCCAGGTAAGGATGGATCAGCTTGTCTTTGATGAACTGCCAGATGATGCGGGTCATCTCGTCGCCGTCGAGTTCGACGACCGTTCCCTCAACCTTGATCTTGGACATGTGCGCTTCGCGTCCTCCTAGGAAGTGTCCCTGGTCCCAAGTCGATCCCACTTTGTGGGTGCGATCGTGGTCGGCTCAATGAACCATTCATGGCGTGCTCACACGTACGGAACACGGTCCAAACAAGACGAGCGTACTGCTATTGCCCCGGCCCGCCAAGCGCACCCCCGGCTACCCGCGGGTAACTTTCGCCTGCTCAGGCGCCCTCCGCCGGCAGGTACGGGTCGCCTACCGAAGCGTCTGTTCGAGCCGCTAGACTCGCGCCAGGTCATGAGTACCAGCGTGAAGCCCCGGCTTGCTGGTCGGCAACCCTCCGGCCAGGGTGGGGTGCTCCGGGTGATGACCCGGTCGTCCGGCGACACGCCGCACGACAAGCCGGTCCGATGGAGGTATTCGTCATGAGGGTTGTGATCATGAGCTGTCGTCACTAGCCGCCCCGACCTCCCGACCACGGCCAGTAAGGACATCATGACCGACAGCGAGAACACCCGGCGCGAAGACGGCTGGAGCTTCGAGACCAAGCAGATCCACGCGGGACAGCCCGCCGGCGGCGACACCCGCGCCCGCGCCCTGCCGATCTACCAGACCACCAGCTACACCTTCGACAACACCGACCACGCCGCCGCCCTGTTCGGCCTGACCGAACCCGGCAACATCTACACCCGCATCATGAACCCCACCCAGGACGCGGTCGAACAACGCATCGCCGCCCTCGAAGGCGGCGTCGCCGCCCTGCTCCTCGCCTCCGGCCAGGCCGCCGAAACCTACGCCCTCCTCAACCTCGCCGCCGCCGGCGACCACATCGTCGCCAGCCCCTACCTCTACGGCGGCACCTACAACCTGCTGCACTACACCCTGCCCCGCCTCGGCATCGAGGTCACCTTCGTCGACGACCCCGACGACCTCGACCAGTGGCGCGCCGCGATCCGCCCCACCACCCGCGCCCTCTACGGCGAAACCATCGCCAACCCCAAGAACCACCTGCTCGACATCCCCGGCATCGCCGCCGTCGCCCACGCCCACCACCTGCCGCTGATCGTCGACAACACCGTCGCCACCCCCTACCTGATCCGCCCCCTCGAACACGGCGCCGACATCGTCGTGCACTCGGCCACCAAATACCTCGGCGGCCACGGCACCGCCATCGCCGGGGTCCTCGTCGACGGCGGCACCTTCGACTGGACCGGCACCGGCCCCGACGGCGCCCCCCGCCACCCCCAGTTCACCACCCCCGACCCCAGCTACCACGGCGTGGTCTACGCCGACCTCGGCGCCCCCGCCTACGCCCTCAAGGCCCGCGTGCAACTGCTGCGCGACCTCGGTGCCGCGGTCTCCCCGTTCAACGCCTTCCTCATCGCCCAGGGCCTCGAGACCCTGAGCCTGCGCATGGAACGCCACGTCGCCAACGCCGAGCGCGTCGCCGAATTCCTCGACCGCCGCCCCGAGGTCACCGCCGTCGCCTACGCCGGCCTGCCCTCCTCGCCCTGGCACGACCGCGCCCGGCACCTCGCCCCCCGCGGCGCCGGCGCCATCGTCACCTTCGAACTCGCCGGCGGCATCGACGCCGGCAAGCAGTTCGTCAACGCGCTGACCCTGCACAGCCACGTCGCCAACATCGGCGACGTACGCTCGCTGGTCATCCACCCCGCCTCCACCACCCACTCCCAACTCACCGCCGCCGAACAACTCGCCGCCGGCGTCACCCCCGGCCAGGTCCGCCTCGCCGTCGGCATCGAGAACATCGACGACATCCTCACCGACCTCACCACCGGCCTCGAGGCGGTCGCGTCTTGACGGCGCGCGTCGACCGGCGCCACGTGGAGCTGCCGCCGGAGGACGGCCGTCTCGGGACGGTCGACATCGGGCCGCTGACGCTCGAGTCCGGCGCGACCCTGCCCGACGTGACCGTGGCGGTGCAACGATGGGGCCGGCTGTCGCCGTCGCGCGACAACGTCGTCCTCGTCGAACACGCCCTCACGGGGGACTCGCACGTGACCGGGCCCGCCGGACCCGAACACCCGTCGCCCGGCTGGTGGACCGGGATGGTCGGTCCGGGCGCGCCGATCGACACCGACACGTGGTGCGTCGTGGCGACGAACGTGCTGGGCGGCTGCCGCGGCACCACCGGACCGGGTTCGCCCGCTCCGGACGGCAAGGCGTGGGGTTCCCGGTTCCCCGGCATCACGGTGCGCGACCAGGTCGCCGCCGAGGTCGCGCTCGCCGATGCGCTCGGCATCGACAGGTTGGCGGCCGTCACCGGAGGGTCCATGGGCGGCATGCGGACGCTCGAGTGGATCATCGGGTATCCGGAACGGGTGCAGGCGGCCCTCGTCCTCGCCGTCGGCGCCCGCGCCACCGCCGACCAGATCGGCACCCAGACCACGCAGATCGCCGCCATCACCGCCGACCCGGACTGGCAGGGCGGGGACTACTACGGAACGGGACGGGTGCCGCGGGCCGGGCTGGGCATCGCACGGCGGATCGCACACCTGACCTACCGGACCGAGGGCGAACTCGACACCCGCTTCGCCAATTCCCCCCAGGGAAGCGAAAACCCCTGGAACGGCGGACGATACGCGGTGCAGAGCTATCTGGAGCACCAGGCCGACAAGCTCGTCGCGCGGTTCGATCCCGGTACGTACGTCGCGCTCACCCAGGCGATGAACCGGCACGACGTCGGACACGGGCGGGGCGGTGTGGCCGCCGCACTCGGATCCACCCCGGTGCCGACGATCGTCGCCGGCGTGGACTCCGACCGCCTGTATCCGCTGCGGCTGCAACAGGAGATCGCCGACGGCCTGCCGGGCTGCGACGGGCTGCGCGTCCTCGAGTCCCGGGACGGTCACGACGGTTTCCTCACCGAGGCCGACGCCGTCGCCAAACTCCTGACCGAGCTCGTCACCCTCGCACGAGGCTGAGGGCCGCGCGCCGCCGGGCCGCGGCCCGGCGGCTCATCCGGTGCCGAGCGGCTCATCCGGTGCCGAGCGGATCGATCGAGACCGCCAGGGCGATGACGAGTCCGCCCACGACGAGGAGCGCGGACACGTCGAAGGCCCGGCTGCGCACGGCGAGCACACCGACCTGATCCTCGGGCACCCACAGGCGCAGCAGACCGGCGAGCAGGGTGGCGCTGCCGAAGACGAACGCGCCACGACGCCACCGGTCCGCCAGGACGAGGATCACCGCCGCGGCGATGACGACCGTCACCGCCAGCAACGGCAGGTTCCGCCGGGCCAGCCGCAACCAGCGCTCCGCGCCGGCCAGGTGCACCACGGGCTCAGCGGCCGGCGAGCTGTTCGGCTCGCTCGACCACGTTCGCCAGCAGGAACGCACGGGTCAGGGGGCCGACGCCACCGGGATTGGGCGACAGGAACCCGGCAACCTCGCCGACGTCGGCGGCCACGTCGCCGCGCAGGCCCTCCGGGGTCCGGCTCACACCCACGTCCAGGACCGCCGCACCCGGCTTGACCATGTCCGCGGTGATCAGTCCCGGCACACCCGCAGCGGCGACGACGATGTCCGCACGCCGTACTTCCGCTGCGAGGTCCTTCGTGCCGGTATGGCAGAGAGTGACCGTCGCGTTCTCGCTGCGGCGGGTGAGCAGCAGCCCGATCGGCCGGCCGACGGTGACGCCGCGGCCCACCACCACCACGTGGGCGCCCGCGATCGGCACCTCGTACCGGCGCAGCAGATGCACGATGCCGCGCGGGGTGCACGGCAGGGCCGCCTCCTTGCCGAGGACCAGGCGGCCGAGGTTGATCGGGTGCAGACCGTCGGCGTCCTTGTCGGGATCGATGCGCTCGAGCGCGGCGTTCTCGTCCAGGTGCTCAGGCAGCGGCAACTGCACGATGTAGCCGGTGCAGCCGGGGTCGGCGTTCAGCTCGTCGATCACCGCGTCGAGCTGCTCCTGCGTCGTGTCGGCGGGCAGGTCGCGGCGGATCGAGTTGATCCCGACCTTGGCGCAGTCGTTGTGCTTGCCGCGCACGTACGCTGCCGATCCCGGGTCGTCGCCGACGAGCACGGTGCCCAGGCCGGGGGTGATGCCCTTCGCCTTCAGCGCGGCCACGCGGGCCTTCAGGTCCTCGAAAATCTCGTCGCGGGTCGCTTTACCGTCCAGGATCGTCGCAGTCACAACCGTCATTGTCTCAGGTCGCCCGGCAACGTCGGACGCAGCCTCACCGGTCAGCCGCACGTCCGGCACCGCGCGGCTGTCCGCTCCGGGCGCGGTCGGTCCCCGGCGGCACCGCCGGAGGTGCAACTGGCAAGCTGAATCGGTGTTCCGAGTGATGTTCTACGAGCCGCGCATCCCACCCAACACCGGCAATGCGATCCGCATGGTCGCCGGGACCGGCTGCGAGCTGCATCTGGTGGGGCCGCTCGGATTCGATCTCTCCGAGCCGAAACTGCGCCGCGCGGGCCTGGACTACCACGATCTGGCGTCGGTGAGCGTGCACGAGGACCTCGAGGCCGCGTGGGCCGCGCTGCGGCCGGAGCGGGTGTACGCGTTCACCGCGCATGCGAGCGTGTCGTATGCCGCACTCGAGTACCGGCCCGGCGACGTGTTCCTCTTCGGGCCGGAACCCACGGGACTGCCCGACGAGGTGCTCGCCGATCCCCACGTCACGACCCGGGTGCGGATTCCGATGCTGCCGGGCCGGCGCTCGTTGAACCTGTCGAACGCGGCGGCGGTGGTCACGTACGAGGCGTGGCGTCAGCACGGTTTCGCGGGGGCGGTCTGAACCGGCCGGGCAACGGACCCATCCGCGCCGGGGGCGGCCCCGAATCCCCTTCGACGCCGCGCGGAGCCTCGTCGTGAGGAGACGCCGCAACTGTGGGAATGTGGAACGGGGAGGTGGAGACGTCGTGACTCTTGTCGTGCTGGTCGACCGCGACGGTCGGGAAGTGGGAACCGCCGAGAAGGTGGCAGCGCACCGCCCTCCGGCACCGCTGCATCGCGCCTTCTCGGCGTTCCTCCTCGATGCCGACGGCAACGTCCTGCTGCAACGCAGGAGCCTGGACAAGTACCACTTCGCCGGCCTCTGGGCCAACAGTTGCTGTGGGCATCCCCTCCCGGGTGAGAGCGTGCTCGACGCTGCGGCCCGGCGTAGCTGGGACGAACTGGGTGTGCGCCCGTCGGACCTGCGGGAAGTGGCCTCGGTCGTCTACTCCGCCCACGATCCGGACTCGTCGCTCATGGAGCACGAGTTCGACCACGTCGTCGTCGGACGCGTGCACACGGCTCCTCGTCCCGTTCCGAGCGAGGTGGCCGAGGTGCGGTTCCAGTCCCTCGCCGAGGTCGTGCGCGACGTCGAGCAGACCCCACAGGTGTTCGCGCCGTGGATGCCGCACGTCCTCGGCGCGGTGCTGCCGGCGCTGGCCCGTTAGGCCGCCCGCCCGGTCCCGGCGACGGGCCGGACGTCGGCGTCCCGCTTCTCGTCGCAGGAGAAACGGACGCCGCATCGAAATGTTATACGTCGTTATCATTTCGTGATTTTCCCGCGTCGGGTGTGACACCGGCGCCGGGGATTCTCGGTATCCGGACCACTCCGGGACACCCGGCGACGCGCTCGCCGCCCGGCAGTCGGACGAACGAGTCGGAGAACAGACATGGCGGCACCACACCTCCCCCACCGTCCGAAGAACCCGTCGGCACTGCTCGAGGATCCGCACGCCGGGATCGTCCTCGCGGGCGTCCTCACGGTCGTGGGTGTGCTCGCGGCGGTGGCGATGGCCGGTTCCGCGCTGCTGGCCGTCGCCCTCGCCGTCATCGTGGCCGGTGCCGTGGCCGTCGTCGCCGCCGCTGTCTGACGGCGCGGTGAGGACGCACTTCAGTGCGTTCGGTCAGACCCCGACTTCGATGTCGCGACCGGACTGCTGCCAGGCGACGGTGCCGCCGGCCACCGACACGGCGTTGATGCCGCGGCCGGTGAGATAGCTGGCGGCCTGCGAACTGCGTCCCCCGACCGCACAGATGACGTAGACCGTCTCCGCGTCCGGAATCTCGTCGGCGCGGGCGACGAACTCGCTGAGCGGAATGAGCGTCACTCCGGGCACCCGCACCTGCAGGTACTCGTCGCGCTCACGGACGTCGATGACAGGGGCACCGGCGGCGAGCGCGGTGTCCAGGGCGGCCAGGCCGACCTCACGCATCCTGGTCGTTCCTCTCCGGGTTCGGGACTGGTTCCGGTTTGCCCCGCCGCGCGACGAGCCGGACGATCACGTAGACGACGGCTGCGCACACGGCGAGAAACCCCACCCACGGTAACGCGACGCCCAGAGCGACCACCGACCCGGCCAGTGCCGAGCGCAGCGCGTCCCATCCGGCGAGGACTCCGTCCCAGAAGCTGTCCCGGTCCGCACGGCGCTCCGCCGAGATGTCCACGGTCAGCGTGGACAGCTCGATCTGGTCTGCGAGGTAGCGCTGCTGGGCGACGAGACCGTCGAGTTCGCTCTGACGCTGGGCCAGCGCGTTCTCGGCCTCGATGAGGTCGGCGGTGTTCGCGGCGGAGGCCATCAGTGCGCGCAACCGGTCCACGGACGACTGCAAGGCCGCGATCCGCGCCTCGAGATCGGTGTACTGGAGCGTGACGTCCTCGCGGGTGGTGGTCAGGCTGGTCACCTCGCCGAGACCGCGGATGTCCTCGATCGTCCCGGTGAGCCGGTCCGCCGGCACCCGGACGGTCAGCACACTGCTGGTGCCCGGCTGCTCGGTGACCGAGTCCACCCGCCCGCCCGCGGCCTCGACGAGCGTCACCGCCTGTCGTCCGGCAGCAATCGGATCGTCGGCACGCAGAACCAGGTAGCCGGTGACGATCTCCTTGCGCGCGGTGGGCTGCGCGTCCGCGGGTGCCGATTCGCGGGTGCCGTCGGACAGGGACGGCTGCGGCGGTGCGGCCGCGCTCCCGTCACCCGGCCCTTCCCCGCCTCCGGCGCATCCGGCGAGGAACAGCAGGGCGAGCAGGATCACCAGGGGGCGTCGCATGCCGCAGGATGCTAACGGAAGTCGCGGGACTTTCCGATGATGCGCAGATCCATGCGCTGCAACCGGTCCGCGACCACCGTCACCGCCCCTTCCGCGTTCTGCACCCGTCCGCGCACCAGCAGCGCCGGTGCGGTGTGCGCGAGCGTGCGGTACCGCGCCCACAGCCCCACGGAGCACACCACGTTCACCATCCCGGTCTCGTCCTCGAGGTTGAGGAAGGTCACACCCTCGGCGGTCGCGGGTCGCTGCCGGTGCGTGACCGCGCCTCCCACGAGTACCCGGGCCCCGTCGGCGACCTGCAGCAGCTGCGCTGCCGGCACGACACCGAGCGCGTCGAGCTGCGGGCGCAGGAACTGGGTGGGATAGCTGTCCGGGGAGATCCCCGTCGCCCACACGTCCGCGGCGGCCAGTTCGACATCGCTCATGCCGGGCAAGGCGGGGGCCTGCGTCGAAGCGCCGACGCCGGGCAGCCGGTCGGGCCGCTGCGCCGCCGCGGCGCTCGCCGCCCACAGCGCCTCCCGGCGGGTGATGCCGAAGCACCCGAGGGCTCCCGCCGTGGCGAGGGCCTCGGCCTGGGCGGTGCTCGGTTCGACCCGCCGGGACAGTTCCGGGAACGACGTGTAGGGTCCGTGCGCCGTGCGCTCGGCGACGATCCGTTCGGCGAGCGGGTCACCGAGGTGGCGGACCGCGCCGAGGCCGAGACGCACCTCGCGGCCGCGGTTCTCGGTGGTGGCATGGGCGAGGCTCACGTTCACGTCCGGCCCGTGGACCACGACACCGTGACGGCGGGCGTCGGCGACGAGGGACTGTGGGGAGTAGAACCCCATCGGCTGCGCGCGCAGCAGGCCCGCACAGAATGCCGCGGGATGATGCAGCTTGAACCACGCCGAATAGAACACCAGGGCCGCGAAACTCTGCGAATGACTTTCGGGGAAACCGAAATTCGCGAAGGCATAGAGCTTCTCGTAGATGCGGTCGGCAACGTCGCCGGTGATGCCGTGCCGCTCGCGCATACCGTCGTAGAGCCGGCCGCGCAGCCGTTCCATCTTCGCGGTCGAACGCTTGGCCCCCATCGCCCGGCGCAACCGGTCGGCCTCGGCCGCCGTGAACCCGGCCGCGTCGACGGCCATCTGCATCAGCTGCTCCTGGAACAGCGGTACCCCGAGGGTGCGTTTCAGGGCTTTCTCGAGGCAGGGATGGTCGTAGGTGACGGGTTCGAGCCCGTTGCGGCGCCGGATGTACGGGTGCACGGACCCGCCCTGGATGGGACCCGGCCGGATGAGTGCCACCTCGACCACCAGGTCGTAGAAGACGCGCGGCTTCAAGCGCGGGAGGGTGGCCATCTGCGCGCGGGACTCGACCTGGAAGACCCCGACGGCGTCGGCGCGGCGCAGCATCTCGTACACCCCCTCCTCCGCGAGGTCGAGACGCGCGAGATCCACCGTGATCCCTTCGTGCTCGGCGACGAGGTCGATCATGTAGTGCAGCGCGGACAGCATGCCCAGCCCCAGAAGGTCGAACTTGACCAGTCCCGCGGCGGCACAGTCGTCCTTGTCCCACTGCAGCACGGTGCGGCCCGCCATCCGGGCCCATTCGACCGGGCACACGTCGGCGACGGGACGGTCGCAGATCACCATCCCGCCGGAATGGATGCCGAGATGGCGCGGCAGTCCTTCGACCTGTGCGGCGAGTTCGAGGACGGGCGACGGGATGTCGGTGTCCGTCTCCTGGTCCACACCGTGCCACCGGGTGACCTGGCGGCTCCAGGCGTCCTGCTGGCCCTGCGCGTAGCCGAGAGCCCGCGCCATGTCGCGGACGGCGGATTTGCCGCGGTAGGTGACGACGTTGGCGACCTGAGCGGCGTGGGTCCGCCCGTACTTGGCGTAGACGTACTGGATGGCCTCCTCCCGCCGATCGGATTCGATGTCGATGTCGATGTCGGGAGGTCCGTCGCGTTCCGGGGACAGGAAGCGTTCGAAGAGCAGTTCGTTGCGGACCGGGTCGACGTTGGTGATGCCGATGGCGTAGCAGACGGCGGAGTTGGCGGCCGAACCTCTCCCCTGGCAGAGGATGTCGTTGTCCTTGCAGAAGGTGACGATGTCGTGCACCACGAGGAAGTAGCCGGGAAAGTTCAGCCGGCCGATGACGTCGAGTTCGTGCTCGATCTGACGGTAGGCCGCCGGATCGTCCTCGGGGGTGCCGTAGCGGTGCCGTGCCCCGTGCAGCGCGAGTTCGCGCAGCCGGCTGAGTTCGGTATGACCCTCCGGTACATCGAACGGGGGCAGATCCGGGGCGATGAGCCGCAAGTCGAACGCACAGTCTCGGGCGAGTTCGGCGGCCCGGCGGACGGCACCGGGGTGGGCGGTGAACAGTTGCGCCATCTCGGCACCGGAACGCAGATGGGCACCACCGGTAGGGAGGAGCCGGCCCGCGGCTTCGTCGAGACTCTGCCGGTCGTGGATGGCGGCCAGCGCTGTCGCCAGTCGCCGGCGGTGCGGCGTGGCGTAGTGGGCCGCCGTGCTCGCAATGCACGGAAGACCCTGGCGATCGGCGAGTTCCGCGAGGAACGCGTTGCGTTCGCCGTCCTCGGGGAGACCGTGGTGAGTGAGCTCGACCGTGACCCGATCGGCACCGAAACGCTCGACGAGGTCGCGCAGGGCCGCCTCGGCCGCCTCGGGGCCCCCCACGTCGAGGGCTCGGCGGACGTGCCCGCGTCGGCAGCCGGTGAGGATCTGCCAGTGCCCACCGGCCGCATCGGTGAGCGCGTCGTAGTCGTAGCACGGCCGGCCCTTCTCCCCACCGGTCAGATGCGCGGCGGCGATCTCGCGGGACAACCGCCGATACCCCTCCTGCCCCCGCGCGAGGACCAGGAGGTGCGTCTCCTCCGGAGACCCGGCGGCGAGGGAGAGTTCGGCGCCGAACACGGTTCGCATCCCCAGTTCGCGGGCGGCCTCGGCGAAGCGCACGACGCCGTAGAGACCGTCGTGGTCGGTGAGCGCAACGGCTTCGAGACCGAGGCGCACCGCCTCCTCCACGAGTTCCTCGGGGCCGGAAGCGCCGTCGAGAAAGCTGAATGCCGAATGGGCGTGCAGTTCGGCGTAGGGCACGACGGGCCCGTCGGGCGGCCGGACGCGCGGTTCGTACTCTCCGCGGGTGCGCGACCAGGCGGGGCTGTCGCTGCCGTCACCGGGGAATTCGACGTCGCGGCGGGGCCGGCCCGACAACACGCGTTCGAGCTCCGACCAGGTCGGCGGCCCACTCCCCCAGCCCATCCCTGCACCGCCTTCAGCTCGACCGTCTCCGCTCATCGTACATATGTTCGATTGCTTGCCGCGCTCCTGTCGGGCGCGACGGTCACCGCCGCAGTTCCGCCGGACTTTCCAGCCGCCCCAGCTTGTGGGGGTTGTTGACCGCGTAGAGGTGAGTGATCCGGCCGTCCTCGACCACCAGACTCACCGCAGCGGCTGCGCCCTCGACCTCGAATCGCACGCCCGGCATCCCGTTGAGCCAGGCGCCGGCCGCCACGAAGCCCGGGGCCTGGGCGAGGCGGAGCAGCAACGCCGTCAGCCTCTCGGCTCCGGCGATCGGTTTGCGGGCCGCCGGCACCACCCCACCGCCGTCGGCGATGGCCACCACGTCCGGGGCGAGCACCTCCATCAGGCCCTGCACATCGCCCGTCGCGAGGGCCGTCATGAACTTCTCGACGACTGCCAGCCGCTCGGCCGGCGCCACCCGCATCCGCGGTCGCCGCGCCGCGACGTGCCGGCGGGCACGGTGGGCGATCTGCCGGACCGCGGACGGGGCCTTGCCCACCACCTCGGCGATCTCGTCGTAGGGCGTATCGAACACCTCACGTAGGACGAACACCGCCCGCTCGACCGGACCGAGGGTCTCCAGCACGGTGAGCATCGCGATCGAGACGCTCTCGGCGAGTTCGGCGTCTTCGGCCACGTCGGGACTCGTGAGCAGCGGCTCGGGTAGCCATTCCCCGATGTACTCCTCGCGTTGCCGCGCCAATGCCCGCAGCCGGTTCAGCGCCAGCCGCGTGACGATCCGGACCAGGTAGGCGCGCGCGTCCCGCACGTGCGTCCGGTCCACGTCGGCCCACCGCAGCCATGTCTCCTGGACGACGTCCTCGGCGTCGGCGGCAGAGCCGAGCATCTCGTAGGCGACGGTGAAGAGCAGGTTGCGGTGGGCGACGAACGGGTCGCCGGTCACGACTTCGACGCTACGGCGAGCGGCTCGAGATTGCAGGCGGCGGACAACCCCTGCGACTCGATGCCGAATGCCGTGTTGGAGCGGGTCATGAAGTTCACCAGCGCGATGTAGGCGGTCAACTCCACCATCGCGGCCGGGCCGAGCGCCTCCAGCAGCCGGGCCGACAATTCGTCGGTGACCGTCGGCGGCGTCTGCGTCATCGCCTCGGCGTACTCCATGACGTCGCGCTCCAGCGGCGTGAACACATCCGACTCACGCCACCGGGGCACCTCACGCGCCTTCCTCAGATCCAGCCCCTTGTTGTGGGCGTCGAAGTAGCCGAGGTCCAGGCAGAAGCTGCATCCGACCAGTGCGGCCACCGCCATGTGGGCGAACGACTTCAGGTTCTCGTCACACCGGTCCCACTTCCGAATCCTGCGAGCGACCGCGAATCCGAAGTTCAGCACCCTCCGGTTGTGCCACATCACCCCCACCCCCTCGGGCACGTCGCCGAGCATCTTCCGGGCCGTCCGCTCGACGAGCACGCCGTAGAGGCCGCTCAGCTCCGCTTTCGGGATCCTGCTGGTCATGATTCCTCCTCTGATCGTCTGTTCTCGGCATGGAGACACCGGCCACGAACCGAATGTGACAGCCGGGCCGGAAATCGCGGCCGGGGCGGCCGAACCGACGAAAGCCCCCCGTCGAGAACTCCACCGGCGCCGGTGGCCTTACAAAACCGGACGAATGGTTTTTCGGTGGTATGCTGCGAGCGCTACCAGAGACAGACCTCCGGGACGTGCCTTGTGCCGCGGCACGGACGGGCCTCTGGTGGCTCCGCAGGGAGCGGAGGGTGAGGTTCCGTTCGGGCAGGCTCGGGGGGCCGGCCCGAACGGAACACCTCCGTCCGCACCCGGTCACGCAGGGCGGCCGACGAAGCGAGGAGTGGACATGCCCCGGGACTCCGTCGGTGCACCGACCGTCGAACCGGCAGCCACTCCGGCCGCTGCGAACCCCCCGTCCGAGACTTCCGCCGGCGGGCGCCCGGCCCAGCAACGCGCGATCCGGACCCGACAGCAGATCCTTCTCGCCGCCGCCCGGTTGTTCGCCGACAACGGCGTCCACGGCACGGCCCTCGCCGAGGCCGCGGCCTCAGCCGAAGTGACCAAGGGAGCGCTGACCTTCCACTTCCCCACCAAGGACGCCCTGGTACAAGCGTTGATCAGCGAACAGGAACAGCGCACCCGCGCCGCGATCGGCACTGTCCTGCACACCGACGTCCCCGCGCTCGAGCAGCTGGTCGCGCTCACCCATGCGCTCGGCCGGTTGTTCACCGAAGACCTGATCGTCCAAGCCGGACTGCGGCTGACCGGCGAGTACGAGCGCGCCGACCGCGAGGCCTACCGGAGCTGGATCACGGTGTTCGAAGGCCTGTTCCGGCGCGCGTCGGACGAGGAGGAACTGAGCGCCCGGCTGGACCCGGACGCACACGCCCGGTTCCTCGTCTCCTCCGTTGCGGGGGTGTACCTGCTGTCGATGGTTCTCGCCGGCCGCGCGGACCTCGAGGCCCGCCTCGACCAGATGTGGGAGCTGTTGCTCCCCAGCATCGTCCGCGCCGATCGGCACGATCGGATCCCGGCGATCCGCTCCGCGCGCTGACTGGTTCCCCACTCTCCGAGACGGGCCGTTCGTACAGACGTGCGTCGCCGGGGAGGATCGCCGTACCGGACCGAAACCACCGGGAGGAACTCGCGACGAGAAGGCGGTTCCCGCGGTATCGGCCGAGTAGCGGGCCCGGCAACTGCCCGCTCGTCACAGGAACCTCCCGTTCGGCCCGCTGGGAGCACCCGCGCACACCGGTCCATTTCGGGGTTGTCCCCCATCCCGATTTCGGGTGTGCGCCCGGATGTGCCGCTCCGCCCACCGCAGCAGTATCGATCTCGTGAAGCGGATCCTGCTGCAACTGTCCGCCGCCGCGGGCGCCGTCGTCGTCGTCGTCACTGCGATCGCGGCAGGCGTCGTCGTGCACGCGTGGAACTCGGCGGTGGTCGACACCACCGGACAGGTCACCTTCGACCGTGCGCTGCACATCCCGCCGCTCGCGACGAGCGAGATCGCACCCGACGGGGTCCGCGTGTTCGACCTGACCATGCAGCGCGGCACCACGGACCTCGGGCACGGTCCCGGCACCCGGACCTGGGGCGTGAACGGGGCGTATCTCGGACCGACGTTGCGTGCCGGCCGCGGCGAACAGGTCCGGGTGAACGTCACCAACGATCTCGGCGAGGCGAGCACCCTGCACTGGCACGGCATGCACCTGCCGGCCGTCGCAGACGGTGGTCCGCACCAGGTGATATCTCCGGGTGCGACGTGGAGCCCGCAGTGGACGATCGACCAGCCGGCCGCGACGCTGTGGTACCACCCGCACCCGCACGGCGCCACCGCCGACCACGTCTACCGCGGGGTCGCCGGGCTGTTCCTGCTCGACGACCCGGCCGGCGGTCCGACCCTGCCCGACCGGTACGGGATCGACGACATCCCACTCGTGGTGCAGGACAAGCGGTTCGACCGCGATCAACTCGACACCGACGAAGCGATGTTCGCCGCCGTCGGTCTCCTCGGCGACGAGATCGTCGTCAACGGCACCCCGCGGCCCTACCTCGACATCACCACCGAGCGGGTCCGGCTGCGATTGCTCAATGCCTCCAACGCTCGCGTCTACAATTTCTCCTTCGATACCGGTCTGCCGTTCCTGCTCGTCGGCACCGACGGCGGCCCGCTCACCCGTCCGGCACCGATGCGCCGAATCCAGCTCTCCCCAGGCGAGCGCGCCGAGATCGTGGCCGCGCTGCCCGCAGGCGCGACGACCGTGCTCCGCAGCACCCCGCCGGACCTGGGTGCGGACTTCTGGCAGACCAGGTTCTCCGGCGGTGACGACGAGTTCGACATCCTCGAACTGCGCGCCGCGCATACGCTCGCGCCCAGCGCGCACGCACCGGAAGGACCGGTCACCCAGGAGGATCCCGGTACCCCCGCCGTCACGCGGCACCTGGACCTCACCGGCTCCGGCACCATCGACGGCCGCGCAATGGACATGTCCCGCATCGACCAGACCGTCGTCGCCGGCGCCACGGAGGTGTGGGAGGTCCGCAACAGCAGCGGGGCGATCCACAACTTCCACGTCCGCGGCACGAGCTTCCGCGTCCTCGGCGACGGCCATCCCGCCCTGTCCGGACCGAAGGACACCGTCTACATCGCACCGGGGCGCACCGTCCGATTGCTGATGCGGTTCACCGGCCACCCCGATCCCGCGGCGCCGTACATGTACCACTGCCACCTGCTCCGGCACGAGGACGGCGGCATGATGGGGCAGTTCGTCGTCGTCGGCCCGGGTGCGGGGCCGCCACCCGAACCGCCCGCCCACACCGCCGTCCACGAGTAGCGTGCGTCCTATGACGTCCGCGATCCGGATCGACGGACTGGTCAAGCGATTCGGACGCTTCACTGCGCTCGACGGCCTGGATCTGGAGGTCGCCGCGGGCGAGGTGCACGGTTTCCTCGGCCCCAACGGGGCCGGCAAATCCACCACGTTGCGGGTTCTGCTGGGTCTGCTCCGCCCGGACGCCGGGCACGTCGAACTGCTCGGCGGCGACCCCTGGCGCGACGTGGTGAGCCTGCACCGGCGGCTCGCCTACGTGCCGGGCGATGTGAGCCTGTGGCCCGGGATGACCGGTGGGGAGGCGATCGATCTGCTCGGACGGTTGCGCGGCGGGCTCGACCGGCGGCGCCGCGCGGACCTGCTCGACCGGTTCGAGCTCGACCCGACCAGGCGCGGCCGTACCTATTCGAAGGGCAATCGGCAGAAGGTGGCGCTCGTCGCGGCACTGGCCTCGGATGTGGAACTGCTGCTGTTCGACGAGCCGACCTCGGGGCTCGACCCGGTCATGTCCGCGGTGTTCCACGACGAGATCACCCGGGAGAAGCAGCGCGGGCGGACGGTCCTGCTGTCGAGTCACGTGCTCAGCGAGGTCGAGGCGCTCGCCGACCGGATGAGCATCATCCGTGACGGCCGGGTCGTCGAGACCGGCACGCTCGAGGACATGCGTGCGGATCTGCGCTCGACGATCGACGCGGTCCTCGCCGCACCCGTGGCCGACCCGACGGCACTGACCGCACTGCCCGGGATCCACGACGTGCGGATCGACGGCCCGCGCGTGCACTGCGCGGTCGAGCACGGCCACGCCGGTCCGGTGCTCGCGGCTCTGGGCCGCAACGACATCCGCAGCATCACCGTCTCGCCACCGTCCCTCGAGGAATTGTTCCTGCGGCACTATCACCGGCACGGGCAGGGCCCGACGTGACGGCCTCGTGGACGGGGATGCGGCCGCTGCTGCGGGCCACCGTCGAGCAGGACCGCGGCAGCGTCGCGCCGTGGATCGTGCTCGTCACGGCGCTGTCGGTGTCGTCGGTCCTCGCCTACGGCTGGGTGTTCCCGGATGCGACGAGCCGCCGCACCCTCGATGCCACCCTCGGCGCGAACCCGGCGCTGCGGGTCGTGTTCGGCCCGGCGCGCGACCTGACGTACGCGGACGGATTCAACGCGTGGCGGGCCGGGGCGCTCGGCGCGTTCTTCACGGCCCTGATGGCCATCCTGGCCGTCACCCGCAACAGCCGTGCCCACGAGGATTCGGGTCAGGCCGAACTCGTCGCCTCGGGCGTCGTCGGGCGCCAGGCCCGGCTGGCGACGGCCGTCGCGTGGTCGTCGCTGGCCTCCGTCGTGCTCGGTGTCGTCTGCGCGGGCGCGACGATCCTCGTCGGCGGCGGTGTCGCCGACTCGGTCACGCTGGCCGCGACGTTCACCGCGTCCGGGCTGGTGTTCGGTGCGCTCGCCGCGGTCACCGCCCAGCTGGGGTCCTACGCGCCCACCGCCAACACCCTGGCGGTCGGGGTGCTCGGGGCCTGCCTGCTGGTCCGCGCCTACGTCGACGTGGTCGCCCCCGACGGATGGGCGATCTGGACGACTCCGCTGGGCTGGGTGCAGCAGGTTCGTCCCGCGTCGGGAAACGACTGGTGGCCCCTGGCGGCCTGCCTGGCGCTGACCGCGGTACTGCTGCTGATCGCTTTCGTCCTGCAGGCCCGGCGCGATTTCGGGGTCGGTGTGATCGCGCCGTCGCCGGGGCCCGCCGAAGGCGGCGCCGCAACGAACGTGTGGGGCCTGGCGCTGCGTCTGCACCGCGGCGCGCTCGCCGCGTGGACGACGGTGTTCGTGGCGCTCGGGGTGGTGTTCGGTTTCATGTCCACCACGTTCACCGAGGTCTTCGCCGACAATCCGGCGCTCGGATCGCTGCTCGGGAGCGGACGCGGCTCGCTCGTCTTCGGTTTCGTGGTGACGATGCTGCAGCTGATGGGAATCGTCGCCGCCGTGTTCGGGGTCCAGGTGATGATGCGGCTGCGCGCCGAGGAACTGGCGCTGCGCGTCGAACCGGTGCTGGCCGGGGCCCTGACCCGGACCCGGTTCTTCGCGTCGCACGCGGGAATTGCGCTGCTCGCCCCCGCGGCGACGCTGCTCATGGGGGCGACGCTGTTCGCGTACGTCTCGTCGGCGCGGGGTGGACGGATCGCGGCCGGAGATCTGATCCGGCAGGCGCTCGTGACGATCCCGGCGGTGTGGGTGCTGGTCGGGCTCGCGGTCGCGGTGATCGGCGCCCGGCCCCGGGGGCGGATGCTCGGCTGGCTCGGGGTGGTCGCGGCATTCGCGCTGACGATCCTGGGCCCGCTGTTCCGCTTGTGGAACTGGATTCTGGGAATCAGTCCGTTCCGGCACGTGCCCGTGGTGACGGCGGCGCCGCCGCAGTGGCTCGGGCTCGCCGTGCTCACCGTCGTGGCCACCTTGTTCGTGGCCGTGGGGTTCGCGGGGTTCCGGCACCGGGACGTCGGCTGAGGACCGGTCGCACTACAGTCGCGGAGCATCGGGTCGTCACCGGGAACGGAGCACCGCATGAACCGTTGGGCCACATTCGTCGTCGACCGGCGCTGGTGGGTGCTCGGGCTGGCGGTCGTCGTCGTCGTGCTCGCGGGCATCTGGGGCACCGGGGTGTTCGGGCGGCTCTCGCAGGGCGGGTTCTACGACCCCGGCAGCGAATCGGCCGAGGTGCAGCGCATCGTGGACGACAATTTCGGTCCCCAGACCGCCGACATCATCGCGATCTACACCCCGCCGCCCGGGCGCACCGTCGCCGACATCGGACCCGAGGTGACCGCGGTGCTCGATCGGTTCGCGGCCGAGGTGCCCACCCATTCGATCGACTCCTACTGGTCGGCCACGCCCCCGGCGAAGCAGTTGCTGTTGTCGAAGGACGGCGGCAGCGCGGCGGCGGCCGTCACCCTCGAGCCCGGCTCGGAGATCACCGTCCAGACGTTCCAGGGTCTGCTCCCGAAACTCGAGGTCCCCGGTGTCGATGCGCAGTTCGCGGGAAACTCGGTCGTCGGCGTCGCGTTCACCACCCGGCTCGAGCGCGATCTGCTGTTCGCGGAGGCGATTGCGCTGCCGGTGACGCTGGTGCTCCTGGTGTTCATCTTCGGCGGTCTCGTCGCCGCAGCGGTCCCGGTGTTCGTCGGGGTCCTTGCCGTCCTCAGCGCCCTGGCGACGCTGCGTCTGCTCACGATGTACACCGAGGTGAGTTCGTTCGCGCTGAACGTCACGTCCCTGATCGGTCTGGGCCTGGCGATCGACTACGGCCTGTTCATCGTCAGCCGTTTCCGGGAGGAACTCGACTCCGGCGCCGACCCGGCCACCGCGACGCATCGCACCGTGCTCACCGCGGGCCGCACGGTCATGTTCTCGGGGCTGTTGCTGATGTGCGCCTTCGCCGGAATGCTCGTGTTCCCACAGGCCCTGCTGCGGTCCCTGGGTCTCGGCGCGATCGCCGCGGTGCTCAGCGCGGCGGTGCTCTCACTCACCGCGATTCCCGCACTGCTGGCGATACTCGGGCACCGCATCAACGCGCTGACGTGGCGTGAGGGCGCCGCGCGGCGGGGCGAGGCCCGGGCCCGGCGCTTCTGGGGGTCGGTGGTGACGAAGGTGATGCGCCGGCCGGCGCTGGTGGCGGTGACGATCACCGTCGGTCTGCTGCTGCTCGCCACGCCGCTGCTGCGCGCCTCCTTCGGCGAGATCGAGTACACCGCCCTGCCCGCGGGTGACCCGGCGCGTGCCGCCACCCAGACACTGCTCGACGAGTTCCCCTCCACCGGCAACGGCGTCACGCTCGTGCTGCGGGGTGACGACGGTTCCGGACCCGCCCCGGCCGCGGTCACGGCGGTGTCCCGCGCGGCGGCGGAGGTGGACGGCGTCGCGCAGACCGTCACCGTCGCCGCGCGGAACGACGTCGTGGTCCTGCTGGCGCTGTACGCCCAGGGTGTGGAGGAGACGCCGCAGGCGGGCGAGATCGTCCGGGAGCTACGGGATCTGCCGCCCCCGCCGGGCACCGACCTGCTCGTCGGCGGCGGCCGGGCGATGGTCGACGACAGCAATGCCGCGATCGCACGCTCGATGCCGGCGATGATCGCGGTCATGGTGCTCTCGACCCTGGTGCTGCTGTTCCTGGCATTCGGGTCCGTGGTGCTGCCGCTCAAGGCGGTGGCGATGGCGGGTCTGAGCCTGGCGGCCACGTTCGGCGTACTCACCTGGGTGTTCCAGCTCGGCAACGGAGCGGAGCTGCTCGGCGTGACCCCCAGCCCGCTGGAGCCGAGCTTCGTGGTTCTGATCCTGGCGGTGGTGTTCGGCCTGTCCACCGACTACGAGGTGTTCCTGATGTCGCGCATGGTGGAGGCCCGGGCCGCCGGAGCGAGCACGGAGGAGGCGGTGCGGTTCGGCACCGAGCGCACCGGCCGGGTGGTGACCTCGGCGGCGTTGCTGCTGATCGTGGTGACCGGCGCGTTCACGATCTCGGGATTGTCGATCATGCGGTTCCTGGGCATGGGGATGATCCTCGCGCTGATCATCGACGCGACCGTGGTGCGGATGCTGCTGGTGCCGTCGCTGGTCAAGCTGATGGGCGAGGCGAACTGGTGGGCGCCGGCGTGGATGAAGCGGGCGCACGCGAAGGTCGGCATCGGACACTAGAATCCGTTCTTACCTTGCAGTAGGTTCGGGCCATGGCCACGTACCTCGTCACGGGCGGCACCGGTTTCCTCGGCACGCACGTGCTCGGCCGACTGCTCGCGACCCACCCGGACGCCGACATCCATGTGCTGGTCCGGCCGGCGTCGCTGCCGAAGTTCGAGGCCCTCTGCAAGCGCCTGGACGGTGGATCCCGGCTGCACGCACTGCTCGGCGATCTCACCGAACCGGGTCTCGGACTCGACCCCGCCACGGTGCCGCCGGCCGAGCACGTCCTGCACCTCGGCGCGATCTACGATCTGACCGCCGGCGAGGAACAGGCGACCACGAACGTGGCGGGTGCGCGCGCGGTGATCGCGCTCGCGCTGGAACTGGGCGCGACCCTCCACCACGTCTCGTCCGTGGCCGTCGCCGGTGATCACCGCGGCACGTTCGCCGAGGACGACCTCGACCTGGGCCAGCACTTCCCGTCGCCGTATCACCGCACCAAGTTCGAGGCCGAGAAGGCGGTCCGGGCGAGTCCGGTGCGCCGGCGCATCTACCGGCCGTCGGTGATCGTGGGCAGTTCCACCACAGGCGAGATCACCAAGATCGACGGTCCCTACTACTTCTTTCCCGCCCTGGCCGCGCTGGCGGCGCTGCCGTCCCGGCTGCCGCTGGTCCTGCCCGACCTCGGCGACACCAACCTGGTGCCGGTCGACTACGTCGCGGCGGCGATCGTCGAACTGATGCACCGTCCCGGATCGGACGGGTGCACCTTCCATCTCGTCTCCCGCCCGCAACCGGTCCGCGAGGTGTTCGCGGCGCTGGCCGCCGCGGCCGGCGCCCCCGCCCCCGTCGCCGGCGTGCCCGGCGCGCTGGTACGTCCGCTGTTGTCGAGCAGCGCGCTTCCCGGCCTGGACACCGTCCGTCGTCTCGTGCTGCGCCGGGCGGGCATCCCACCGGTCGTGCTCGACCAGCTGACCTTCCCGAGCCGGTTCGCCGACCGCAACACCCGGGAGGCCCTGCGCGGCAGCGGCATCACAGTGCCCGTGTTCGCCGGGTACGCCCCGGTGCTGTGGCGCTACTGGCGCGAGCACCTCGACCCCGGCCGGGCCCGCCGCGACGATCCGCGCGGACCGCTCGTGGGACGGCACGTGCTGATCACGGGCGCCTCCTCGGGCATCGGCCGTGCGAGCGCGATCGCCGCGGCCCGCGAGGGCGCAGTCGTCTTCGCGCTCGCCCGCCGCGCCGAGGAACTCGACGCGGTCGTCGCCGCGATCCGCGCGGACGGCGGCAGCGCGTACGCCTACCCGTGTGACCTCACCGACTCGGCTGCGGTGGAGCACACCGTGCAGGCGATCCTCGCCGAGCACGACCACGTCGACATGCTGGTCAACAACGCGGGCCGCTCGATCCGGCGCGGGCTGTACCACTCGACGGACCGGCTACACGACTTCGAACGCACCATGGCGGTCAACTACTTCGGCGCCGTGCGGTCGACCCTGGCCGTGGTTCCGCACATGCGGGCGCGCCGGTTCGGGCACATCGTGAACATCAGCACCGCCGGGGTTCAGGCCCGCACCCCGCGATACGCGGCGTACATCGCGTCGAAGTCCGCGCTCGAGGGGTTCGCCGACGTCGCCGCCTCCGAAATGCGGGACGACGGAATCACGTTCACCACCATCCACATGCCCCTCGTCCGAACCCCCATGATCGAACCCTCCGGGTCGTACAACCCGGGTCCGGCGATCAGCCCGGAGGACGCCGCGCAGATGGTCGTCCGGGCCCTCGTCGAGCGGCCCAAGCGCATCGACGTGCCGATCGGGACTGTCGGCGAGTTCGCCGGCATCTTCGCCCCGGGTCTGCGGGATCGGATGTTCGCGCTCTACTACCACGCCTATCCGGATACGCCCGCCGCCCGCGGTGAGAAGTCCGACGCGCCCCCGCAGTTGCGGACGCCGACCCGTCCGGCGCTCCCGAACCCCGCGGTGCTGCGCCGAGTCGGCCGGCTGCTGCCCGGCGTGCACTGGTGAGGCGGCTCCGCCGCCGGTGTGTCCTTCGGGCGGCTGGGGCCGCCCGAAGGACACACCGCTAGAGGACCGCCACCAGTGGTCGCACCGGCTTCGGCTCGGCGCCGCAGCTGACCGGACGCGGCGGCAGCTGCCGGGCCTCGACCCGCACGCGCCAGTGACGGCCGTCGCGGTGCCGTACGACCGCTGCGGCGTCGCTCTCGTCGACGACGAACGCATCGGCATCCGCGGCCACCTGCTCACGCACCGCTATCTCGGCGACCTGCCCGGCCGCGGACCAGCTGCTGCGCCCCCGCAGCCCCGGCAGGTACACCTCCCCGCGAGCGGCGGCCGCCATGGCGTCCCGGCTCTGCGCGACGTCGAGCCGGCCGTAGGTGTAGCCGGTGGGCAGCAGGATCAGCGACGGAGCGAACCGGTGCCCGCCGGTGTGCGAACACTCCCACACATCCTCGCCGAACTCCGCGGCCAGCGCCGCCGCCACGGGACGCCCCAGCACGGCGCAGCACCGGTCCCGCTTGCCGTGGGCACACACCAGTGCGACGGGCCGGCCCTCCGCACGGCCGAGGCCGGGGGCGGGACCGGCGACGACGTGCGGGATCAGATCGAGCAGTTCCTTCGGCTCCCCGACCTCGAGTCGCTCGCACCAGCTGTTGCCCGGATCGGACCGGGCCAGGAGCACGGTGCGGGCGCTGCCGGGACGCGACGTGTCGCGGCCGGGTCGCCGGATGAACAGCAGCCGCACGCCGGCGGCGTCGGCCGCGGCCGAGAACTCGCCGGCGAGGTCGGGACCGAGAGCGGTGCCGTCGAGGACGTCGCGTCCCCAGCCGGACGGCATCTCGAGGCACACCCAGCCCGGAGCGGTGGCGGCGGTTCCAGGCAGTGGCTCGTCGAGCGCGGACGCCGCCGAGCAGGTGGGAGGAAATTCAGGGCTCACCCGCTCATTGTGTCCGTCCGGGCTGGTCGTGGAAGCGACGACCCTCCGCGAGTTGCTGCACGAAGGTCTCGATGCGGCGGGCACGGGTCTCCGGGCGCTTCGCGGCCTGCAGCCGGTAGGCGATCGCGAAGCGGTTGCGACCGTCGAGCGTGTCGTAGAAGGCCCGCGCGGCGGGATTGTCCGCGAGGGCGTCGAGGAAGTCCTGCGGCACCTGCGCGGTCGCCTGGCCGGCGTAGGCGCGCTCCCAGCGGCCGTCTGCGCGGGCGCGGGCGACTTCCGCAGCCCCGGCCGCGCTCAGCCGCCCCTCGGCCTCGAGGCGCTCGACGAGTTCACGGTTGCGCTGCGACCAGGGGCTGCGGGCACGACGCGGGGTGATGCGCTGGAGGCGGAAGTCGTCGTCGAGCCTGCGTGCCTGACTGTCGATCCAACCGTGGCACAGCAGTTCCTCGACCACCTCGGCGTAGCTCACCGACGGATGCGCCGACCCCTTCTTGGCGAGCTTGACCCAGATGCCCGGCGAATCGGTGTGGTGCTCACGCAGCCAGGTGGCGAAGGACTCCCGATCGGGGAAGTACTCGACAGGCAACTCGTCGGCCATGGTCATCTCCCCAGCCGGCGCAGGCCGGCCCGCGTCCACAGACCGAGGAAACCCTGGGACAGGTAGGCGAGGGAGCCGAGCGCGAGCACCCACTTCACGGTGCTGACCGTCGTCGCCGCCCGGACCGTGGTGTCGGTGATGCGGTCCCGGTGGTCGAGCAGATACAGACCCGCGACGTTCTCGACGTAGTCCGCGAACGCGGCCACTGCGGGGGCGACGGCGAGGGCGCGGCGGATGCGCGCCGGCACGGGCCGGTGCTCGGCGAGCGATCGCGCGCCGGCCCGCAGCGCGAGGGCAAAGGTCAAGGGATGCAACAGATCCCAGTAGTAGTGTCGGCGATAGCGCGCGACGGTGTCTGGGTCGAGTCCGTCGAGAACGGCACGGTATGCCGCCGCCGATCGAGCGGTCTGGATCCGTCCCACCGCCGGCGCGGCGGGGCCGAGCACGCGGGCGATGTTCGCCTGGGACACCACGAACAGCGCGGCCGTGGCGAGGAGTCTGCGATCCGGAGCAGTCGGAGCCATGGGGCGATCGTAGGTGGTGTGACGCACGTCGCCTGGCTCGTATTCGAATCTGCCATTCCCCCGCGAGTACAGTGGGCGCGGTGTTGTTCCTGACGTCTCGGCGATACGTCGACCTCGAGCTCCAGGCGAGCGCCATCTGTTCGCGCTCGCTCTGACGACCGCTCTTCCAGGAACCCTCCCGTCGTAGGCCGCCGCATCCGGCGCTGTGCTACGACTTCTTCATTCGAAAGGCACACCCATGCCCGACACCGCCCTGTCCGCGCGCGCCGAGAAGACCTCGCGGCGCCTGCCCCGATGGGCTACCTCCTTCGGCCCCCAGATCGTCCTCGGTCTCGTCGTCGGCGTCGTCGTCGGTCTCGTCGCACGAGCGATGCCCGACGCCGCCGACGGCAACGAGAACTGGCTCGTGGGCACCGTCCACACCCTCGGTTCGAGCTACGTCAAACTCCTCACTGTCGCGGTGATCCCCCTGATCTTCACCGCCATCGTGAGTTCCATCGCGAATCTGCGCGAAGTGACCAACGCCGCGCGTCTCGCCGTACAGACCCTGCTGTGGTTCGCCTTCACAGCCTTCGTCGCGGTAATCGTCGGCCTCGTCGTCGGTCTGATCGTCGAACCCGGTGCGCGCACGGACGTCAGCACCTCGGCCGAGAAGGCACCCGGGACCACCGGCTCCTGGTGGGCATTCCTCACCGGCCTGGTGCCGAACAACTTCCTAGGCCTCAACGTCAAGACCACGCTCGCCGAGGGCGCGGCCACCACGACGCTGAGCTTCAACGTGCTGCAGCTGCTCGTCGTCGCCGTGGCAGTCGGTATCGCCGCCCTGAAGGTGGGGGACAAGGCTGCACCCTTCCTCGAAATCAACGCGTCTCTGCTGGCGATCGTGCAGAAGGTGCTGTGGTGGATCATCCGCCTGGCCCCGATCGGCACCGCCGCGTTGATCGCGAACGCCGTCGCCACCTACGGTTGGGACGCCATCGGTTCGCTGGGATGGTTCACCGCCGCCGTCTACATCGGCCTGGCTGTCGTCTTCTTCGGGGTGTATCCGATCCTGCTGCGCATGCACGGGTTGTCGGTGCGCAGCTTCTACTCCGGCGTGTGGCCGGCGACGCAGCTCGGTTTCGTCTCCCGCTCGTCCATCGGCACCTTGCCACTGACCGAGCGCATCACGGAACGCAACCTCGGCGTCCCACGTGAGTACGCCGCGTTCGCGGTTCCGCTCGGATCCACCACCAAGATGGACGGCTGCGCCGCGATCTACCCCGCCGTCGCGGCGATCTTCGTCGCCGAGTTCTACGGCGTACCGCTGGGCATCACCGACTACCTGCTGATCGTGATCGTCGCCGTCGTGGGTTCGGCCGCCACCGCGGGCACCACCGGCGCGACGGTGATGCTGACCCTGACGCTGTCCACCCTGGGTCTGCCGCTGGCCGGGGTGGGGCTGCTGCTCGCGGTGGAGCCGATCGTCGACATGGGCCGCACCGCCGTCAACGTGACCGGCCAGGCCCTGGTGCCGACCATCGTCGCCAAGCGTGAAGGGATCCTCGACCGAGAGCGGTACGACGCCGACCGGCGCGGCGAACCGTTCGCGGACGAAGACGCCGCCGTCGCCGCGGTCTGACGATCTGCAGTCACGGTGAGGGACTGCACTGGTGAGGGACTGCACTGGTGAGGGACTGCACTGGTGAGGGACTGCACCGACGGCAGACTCACGCAGTCGGCGACGAAGGGGAGTACTGCGGGTTCGAATGCGCGGTACTCCCCTGTCGTTCCCTTCTCGTGCCGAACCTCCCGGCCCGCAGTTCGTGGGTGCCCCGTTCCCGCCCTCCCCGATTCGGATCAGCACGTGGTGATGAACTGTGCCGGCGTGCACCGTGTCCTCGTGCGTCGTGCAGGGCTGCTCCGTGCGCGGGACTCGAACCCGCTGCGCTGCCCTCCGCGCGCCGGAGGATACAGACGGGTCGATTCACCGCGACCCACGGCGTGTGCTCGCTTCCGATCGGGTACCCGCTGCCCACGATCACTCGTCGATCAGGTCCACCTCCCAGTTCACGCGCTGGATCTCCAGGTCCACCCGGCGGATCCGGCGGGCCAGATCGTCGGCGGTGCGCCGCAGGTCCCGGACCGACAGTGCCGAGACGTACGCTAGTTCGGACCGGAGCTGTCGGCCGTATCGATCCTTGCCACCGGAGGCCGCGTCCGCGGCCGCGGTGAGCGCACGGTGCCGCGTCTGCAGAGCGTCCCGTTCGGCCAGCGCATCGGTGAGGGTCCGGTCTCCGACACGGGTGGCGGTGTTCGTCTTGTTGATCCGAGCGATCAGCAGAGCATGCCGATCGACGGCGTCGGTGAGTTGTTCGAGAAGCTCGCCGGCGTTCTCGGCGGGCTCCTCCCCTTCCTGATATCGGGCATTCGCCACGACCCGAGTGCCGAGCTGCTCGATCCGTCGTTTCAGCTCGCCTCGTTCGGCGAGTGCCTCCGCCAGCCGCATGACGTCGAATCGTAGACGAGCGGTGAATTCATGCGTACCCGATTTACGGCACCGTCGAGACGACCCAGCCGGGCGGGAATACCGTGTCCCACGTTCCGGTCCGCGAACGGCCCTGCCACGTCGGCGTGCCCAGGGGCGAGCTGCGGTACAGGCCGCGAGCGGCGGCGAGGGTGCGGTCGTACTGGGTCGGCCAGCCGATGTCGGCGGCGAGTTGTTCGAGGACGGAGCGATCTCGGCTCAATGCCCGTTCGGTGTGCGCCAGTGCGGGCAGCGAGTCCCGCTTGTCGGTGTTGCATGCTCCGCAGGCGAGTACGAGATTCGCCAGTCCGTCGAGGGATGCCCGGGACCACGGTAGTACGTGGTCGACCGGACTTCCATCGGAAAGCTTTGCCGCACAGTAGAAGCAACGCGCTCCGAACGCCTCACGAAGCGCCACCCGAGGTTTCGTCAGCGAGACGCGCTCGCGGCCGAACAGGTGCCCCGCAATGTCGGGGACGTCCTCGTCGAGGAAGACGTTGTACCGGCGCACGTCCTGAACCCAGAGGATCTCCAGAGTCGGAGTGAGCAGACCGGACAGGCGTGCCAGGGCCGCCGCAACTCCCGGAAACAGGCGGATCGCGCCGCCCTGCCGGACGATCGCTGCCCGGGTGACTCCGGAATGCAGCCAGGAGTCGTCGTAGAGGAACGGCTCGCCGCGTCTGCCCGGCAACCGTTGAAGCCGGTACAGCGGCTGTTGCGCGAGCGTGAGCGCGACCTCCGCGACGGTCTCGCGGTACAGGTCGGGCTTCCGCAATCTCGCGAGGGACAGACCGACCACCCCGCCGGCGTTCGCCGCGCCGCGCAGCGCCTCCACCGCCGTCAGGATCCGAGCCCTGGGCTGCGAGGACTGGCGGAGCCGATGTCCGTCGAACGGGCGGACCTGGGGCCAGTACAGGTCGATCACCCGCTCGGCGAGAGCGTCGATCGGCACGTCGAGTGCCGCGGCCGGGTCCGCCGGTAGATGTTCGACGCAGACGCCGACCAGGGCCGACAGGGTTGCCAGCTTGTAGGTGGCGGTGCGCGCTCCGGTCTCGAGGACCGCGACGACGCGCTGACCGAGCGCGAGAGGATCCGTCGGTGATCCGGTACCGTCCACCCCG
Organism: Rhodococcus sp. NS-SX18; assembly: GCF_057367935.1. Taxonomy (NCBI): domain Bacteria; kingdom Bacillati; phylum Actinomycetota; class Actinomycetes; order Mycobacteriales; family Nocardiaceae; genus Rhodococcus; species Rhodococcus sp. NS-SX18. The sequence goes on from NZ_CM170633.1 coordinate 3,604,865, forward strand.
CGACGGTAGCGCAGCGGAAGGAACCACGATGGGCAAGTTGGTCCGCGACCGGATTCCCGAGATCATCGAAGCCGCCGGCCGGGTGGCGCGCATTCGCGTACTCGATCGGGACGAGTACCGCCGCGCCCTGCTCGACAAGCTGGCGGAGGAAGCGCGCGAACTGCGGGAAGCACAGAACTACGACGAGCGGCTCGGCGAACTGGCCGACGTGCACGAGGTGTTCACGGCTGTGCTCTCCGCGTTCGGGATCACCGCGGACGAGGTGGCTGCCGCGGCCGCGGGAAAGCGGGCCGAACGCGGCGGCTTCGATCGCCGCATCTGGTTGGACCAGCTCCGGTAGACCCGGAGTTCCGCTCAGTCGGTGAGGAAGGGCAGCACGGTGGCCTCGAACTCGCGGTGCCGGTCGCGGTGGATGCTGTGGCCGCAGGTGAAGTCGTGGACCGCGACGTCGCCGAGGACGTCCACCGCGGCGGTGAGCCGGGTCGGATCGACCATGCTGCCGGGCCCGCCCCGCAGAATCAGCGTCGGCGCGGTGATCTGCGGAAGACGTTCCCACCACATCGGATTCGGCGCCCGGAACTGGGTGATGGCCGAGCCGGTCATGGAGCGGTCGAAGGCGAAGGTCGCGCGCGGATTGCGCAGCAGGCCCGTCGAGGCGTGCCACAGTTCGGCCGGTGACGGCAGACGGCCACCGAGCACCGGCGGCGGATCACCCGGGCGCAGCGGCAGGGGGGCCTCCTCGAGCACGAGCCGCCGCACCAGACCCGGGCGCTGCTGCGCGACGAGGGATCCGGTGTGCCCGCCGAGGGAGTGCCCGACGAGGTCGACCGTCTCGAGGCCCAGGTGCTCGCAGAGCCCGAGCACGTCGGCGCCGAACTCGTCGAAACTGTAGGACGCGGCGCGGGCGCTGCGTCCGTGGCCGCGCAGGTCCACCGCCACGACCCGCCGGCCGGCCGCGAGCAGGGACCGGGCGAACCGGTCCCACGTGCGGCCGTCGCCGCCCATCCCGTGCACCAGCAGCACCGGCACGGGGTGGTGGCCCGTCGTGGGAGCCGAATCCCGGTAGGCGATCGCCACCCCGTTCGGCGCGGTCGTCAACACACTGGTCTCCACGTCGATCGAGCGTACTCACTCGTAGACGCCCTCCACATGCCAGTGCTCGTCGACGTGGATCACCAGCAGGGCCCGGGACTCCTCGAGTCGCACCTGCAGCCGCGCCACCGCCCGCGCCGCCGCCGGATCCCACCAGTACTCGTCCACCGGCCACGGTCCGGCCCACCCGCGCACCCGCCAGCTGCGGCTGCCCCAGCTCAGCCGGCCGGGATCGCCGCTGAGCAGACCGCGCTCGGTCACCGTCACCGGGGTGCCCGCCGTATCCTCGAGCGCCACGCCGGGCAGGGTGGTGAGCACCACAGCCGGGGCGGGCGGCGGTAGCCGGCCCGGCCACGGCGCCGACGGATCCGTCGCCGGCACCGACTCCTCCCCCAACGGCACGAGGGTCACCCGTTCCACCGGGCCACGTCCACCACTGAGCACCCCCACCAACACGGAGTCGGCACCGAGCAGTCCCTGCACCCGCACCAGGGCGCGCCGGGCCCGTTCGTCCTCGTCGCCGACCCCGCCCCACAGACCCAGCTGCAGCGACCCCGCCGTCACCACCTCCACCGGTTCGAGCCGCAGCAGGACGATTCCGGCGGTAGGGCGGGCCGCACTGTGCCCGGTGAGCCAGCCGTCGAGTTGCCAGCGCACCCGATCGGCCGTGCCGTCCGGGGTCAGCGGCTCGGCGCAGCGCCACGTCCGGGTCAGTTCCTCACCGTTGCCGGTGCGAGCGGCCACCAGCAGCCGGGTGCAGGCCACTCCCGCCGCGGCCAGCCGGGTGTGCAGCAGCGCGGCAAGCGCCCGGCCGGCGAAGGCGGCCGAATCGACCCGTTCGAGCGGCGGATCACAGGGACGTTCCACCACCAGATCGGGCGGCAGGGCACGGCCGGACGGCGGTCGTTGCGGCCGTGCCCGTGCGTCGCGGTGCGCGGCGACGGCGTCCGGTCCGAAGCGGGAGGCGACATCGGTCGGTGAGAGGGCAGCGAAGGCCCCGATCGTGCGCAGCCCGAGCCGTTTCAGCAGGTCCACCAGGTCGACGCGCTCCGGGGCAGCCAGGGACGGCTCCAGACAGATCTCCGAAATATTCAAAGGCGCAAGGAATTCCTCGTCTCTACCGGACGGGACGAGACGGGCGTGGCGGGCGGCGAGCACCGCCGTGAACAGCTCGTCGGCGATGCCCACCTGGCATTCGACGCCGACGGCGGCCACCTCGTCGATCAGTCGCTCGGCCGCTGCTTCCTCGGAACCGAACCAGCGCACGACACCGCGCGCGGCGAGCACCACCAGACCGGGACGCAGCACCTCCACGCCCGGCGCCGCCGCATCGATCGCCGCCGCCACCGGCTCGAACAACCGCGCGTCGCGATCCGGATCATCTCGGACCACATACAGATCCGGGCACCGGGCTTGGACTTCCCGGCGGCGCAGACCTCGTCGCACCCCGGCTGCCCGGGCCGACGTGGAACAGGCCACCACCCGGTTGGCCGAGATCACCGCCACCGGCGTCGTCGGCGGCAGGTCGGCGGCCGCGGCGGCAGCGATCGCCGGCCAGTCCGGGCACCACAGGGCCACCACCCGGGCCGGGCGGGGTTCGCTCACAGCGCCACCTCGGCAGGCCGGGGACTGCCCACCTGCGCCGGTCCACCCGGTCGCCACTCCACCCCGGCTCGACCGGCGCACAGGTCCATTCGCGCCGACCGAGGCTTGAAGGACCGGCCCTGCGCACGCACGGAGAACCTGGTACCGCACAGCCTGCCCCGGGCCGGGGCCGACAGCCCCCGGTAACCGTGCACCGCAGCCTCGAGCCGCACGTGCGCCCCGTCCCACCGGCCGTCGGTGACCACCAGGGCCGCGCCCTTGCTCCGGGCCCGAGCGACCACCGCCCGGGCCCGCGACGGCAGCACCACGGCGCCCCCGAGACCGAGAACGACGAGGTCCATGCCGTCGAGCAGGACGGCGGCCACCTCCACCGGGTCCGGCCCCGGGTCGGGGATCAGCGCGATCCGGCTCAACTCGGCCCCCATCTCGGCGGCGGCGAGCAGGCCGAGGCGACGATGACCGACGACTGCGGCGTGCCCACCGGCGGCGGTGGCCGAGGCCAGCACACCGAGCAGCAAAGATGTTGCGCCGGAGAAGCTTACGACGGATCCGCGGGTCAGGCCGCCGCCCGGGAGCAGCCGGGCGAGTGGCTCGGGCACCGGGAGCAGCCGGTCGGCCGGCACCGGGGATGCGGTGGGTTCCGCCGGGCGGGGACGGGCGCTCTCCCCTCTCGCAGGGATCGCGGCGATCTGCCGACGCAACGCCTCGAGCCGTTCCTGCCGGGAGGGACCCACCGGATCCTGCGACCCGCCCTCGACCGGAAACTCGGCCACCTCACCCACACGAACTCCCCTCGCCCTGCGCCGGCCGCGTATAACACGGCCCACCGACAAACCGCGGGGAAGACGCGGTTGTTCGAACATGTATTCGAACGACTTCAGTAGACCCGACTCCGGGGCGCCCGTCAAGCGATGGCCCCCGCGGCATCCACTACCCTCGTCAAGGTGTCGGAACAGGAGCGAGCGGCAAGCGTCGTCGGCCCGGATCACTTGGTGGCCGGACGTTATCGGCTCGTCTCCAAACTCGGTGGCGGTGGCATGGGAGCGGTCTGGCTCGCCCACGACACCCTGCTCGATCGGGACGTGGCCGTCAAACAGGTCACCTCGACCGTGGGCCTGCCCACGGAGGCCGCCGAGGAGATCCGCCGCCGCACGCTGCGGGAGGGCCGGATCGCTGCCCGCCTCACCCACGAGCACGCGATCGCGATGTACGACGTCGCCCTTCATTCCGGCGAGCCGTGGCTGGTCATGGAGCATCTTCCCTCCCGCAGCCTCGCCCAGGTGATGAACATCGCCGACACCCTGCCGCCGCTCGAGGTGGCGCAGATCGGCGCACACATCGCCGACGCACTCGCCGCCGCCCACGCTGCCGGGATCGTGCACCGCGACATCAAGCCGGGCAACATCCTCGTCGCCGAGCGCGGCCGCGAACTGGGTAGGGTGAAGATCAGCGACTTCGGCATCGCCCGGGCCAAGGGCGATCACGACCGGTCCGGCGTGATCACCGGCACCCCTGCCTTCTTCGCACCCGAAGTGGCCCGCGGCAGCGATCCCACCGAGGCCGGCGACGTCTTCTCCCTGGGTGCGACCCTCTACACCGCGATCGAGGGTCAGCCGCCGTTCGGCATCGATCCCGACTCGATCGCCCTGTTGCACCGCGTCGCCCGCGCCGAGATCATCCCGCCGACTCGTACGGGCCCACTGACCGACGTCCTGCTCGCGATGCTGGAACCCGACCCTGCCCGTCGCCCGACAATGGAGCAGGCCCGGGACCGTCTCGCCGCGGTCGTCCTCGGGGCCGACGCCGACCCGGAGCTGCTTCGCGGCCGTCCGATCCTGTCCGCCGACGGAACCGTCCCCGTGTGGGCCCGGCGCGCCACCGCACCCGTCGTGGGATCCCGGCGCACCGCGGCTACCGGCGGCACTCTCACCGGGTTGCCCGCCGCTCCCCAGCCCGTCTCGCTCCGGGGCGTACCCCGCCCCGCGGAGTTGCTGCGCCGGCTGCGCCCCACCGGGCCCCCGCCGCGCACCACGCAGGAGAAGATCGTCGCGTTCGCGCCGATGGCGATGGCGGTCATGGTGGCCGTGATCGTTCTCGCTCTGATCGTGGCCCTGATCATCGCGGTCGCCGTCAGCTGAGCTTGACCTTCGGGTCGGCCGAAGCTCGATGATGGTGCCGTGACCCCCTCCCCAGACCTGATCACGATCGGCATCATGGCCCGGCTCAGCGGGCTCACCCCGGGGGCGCTGCGGTTCTACGGCGACTGCCGGCTGCTCGTGCCCGCCATGGTCGATCCCGTCACCGGCTACCGGTACTACACGGTCGACCAACGCGAACGAGCGGTGACGATCCGTCAGCTCCGCGAACTCGACGTCCCGCTCGAGGACGTCGGCCGGATCCTCGACGGCGACGCCGAGTCCGGTGCCGCGCTGCTCGACGAACACGTCGCCGAACTGCATCGCCGGGCCGAGCGCGCGACCCGGCTGGCCTCCGCCGTCAAGTCCCGCCTCACCGCCCTTGCGGCACCGCCGGCGGTCGCCGTGCCAGGCCGGCTCCTCGCCGACACCGTCGAACGCGTCCTTCCGTCCATCGCCATGGATCCGAAAATTCCTTGTCTGACAGGAATTCTCGTCGAGGTGAATGCCGGGGCGGTGGTCCTGACGGCGACGAACCGTTACCGGCTGACCACCGGCTCGGTGACGGCCGCGGCCCGCACCGGGGACCCGTTCCGCACCGTCGCCGACAGCTCCGCGCTCCGCGGGACCGCCACGTCACTGCGGGAACACGAGAACGTCGGCCTGGCCCTCGACGACTCGGGCGCGCTCACCCTCACCGGCGCGGACGGTGAGCGGCACAGCTGCCCCGCCGTCGAGGGAACCTTCCCCGACTACCGCAGCATGCTCGCCGTCCTCACCCCGCCGGTCACGCGCGTGATCGTGCACCGCGACGCCCTGGCCGGGGCCGTGTGCGACGCTGCGGCCGGCACGATCGACCTTCGCGTGCGGGAGACGGCACTCACCGTCGGCCACGGGAGGCACGACCGCGTGCTGCCCGCCGACGTCACCGGCGCCGACCTGGATCTCGCCTTCGACCGGGACGGGCTGGGCGCCGCCCTCGACACCGCCGTCGGCCCGGAGGTGCTGCTGGACATCGCCTCCTACGACCGGCCCGTCGTGATCCGTTCCGCCGCGGCCGGGGACTTGACCACGCTGGCCATGCCCGTCCCCCGAGAGGAACGACCGTGACCACCGATCCCGACCCAATCATGGCCGCCGTCACCGACGCGGTCACAGCCGGCCGCTCCGGCGACAACACCACCGCCCGGACTCGGCTGGTGGCCTTGTGGTCGAGCATGGGGCCGCACGGCGATCCCCTGCACCGCTGCGCTCTGGCTCACTACCTGGCAGATCTGTACGACGATCCCGCCGTCTCCCTCACCTGGGACCTCCGCGCCTTCGACGCGGCCGCGGCCCTCGACGACGACCGGCTCGCCCGGCACCACGCCGCGTTGCAGGTGCGGGCCTTCCAGCCGTCGCTGCACCCGAATCTCGCCGACGACTACCGGCGTCTCGGGTCCTTCGCGGTCGCCACGGAGCACTTGACGGCGGCCCGCGACTGCGTCGACATCCTGCCCGAGGACGGGTACGGCCGCACGGTACGCGCGGGGATCGAGCACGTCGCTGCGGCACTCGCGACCGGCTCGACCGCGCGGCTGCCCACGCACTGAATTCCGGTCAGTCGATCCGCCGCCGGTGCGCCCACCGGGTGAGCGCGTTGCGGTTGGACTGCTGGGTCTTGCGCAGCACGTTCGACGCGTGCGTCTCGACGGTCTTGACCGAGATCACCAGTTCCTCGGCGATCTCCCGGTAGGTGTAACCGCGCGCGAGCAGGCGCAGCACCTCGAGTTCGCGCGGGGTGAGCGAATCGAGTTCGGGGTCGAGCGGCGGCTCCGGCACGCTCGAGCGGCCGGTGAACGAGTCCAGGACGAATCCGGCCAGACGCGGGCTGAACACCGCGTCCCCGCCGGCGACCCGTCGCACCGCGTCGGCCAGTTCGGATCCCGAGATGGTCTTGGTGACGTACCCGCGCGCGCCGGCCCGGATCACCGCGATGACGTCCTCGGCGGCGTCGGACACGCTCAACGCCAGGCACACCGGCCCGTCGGCGATCCGTCCGAGCACCGCCACCCCACCCCCGTCGGGCATGTGGACGTCGAGCAGGACCACGTCGGGGCGGGTGGCGTCGATTCCCGTGACCGCTTCGGTGACCGTGCCGGCCTCGCCGACGACCTCCATGTCGACCTCCCGGCCGAGCTCTGCGCGCACCCCCGAGCGGAACACGGCGTGGTCGTCGACCAGGAACACACGGAAACGGCGGGAGGCGTCGAGTGACGTCAAGTGGGCTGCTCCTCTGAACGGGCGTCGGTGCCCTCCCACTCTAGGGTTGTCGTGCGCTCCGCTCCGGTACCGGCACGGGGCATGTGGATGCGGATCTCCGTGCCCTTGCCGGGGTTCGAGCGCACGACGACCCGGCCGCCGCGACGCTCCACCCGGCCCCGGATCGAACGGGCCAGGCCCTGCCGGTCCTCCGGGACCGCGGACTCGTCGAAGCCGACGCCGCGGTCCCGGACGAAGACACTCACCTGCTCGGGTTCGACCTCGACGAACAGGTCCACGCTGTCCACCTGCGCGTGCTTGGCTGCGTTGACCAGCGCCTCCCGGGTGGCACCGAGCAGGGCGGTGAACGACTCGGCGGTGAGGTCCTCGTCGTCGCCGGGCGTCACGTCGCCCACGATCACCGGCGCCACCGATACCCCGTGCTGGTCCTCCACCTCGCCGGCGATGGTGCGCAGCGCCTCGGCCAGGCTGGTGTGCGGGGTCTCGCCACCGCCGAACAGCCAGCGCCGCAACTCGCGCTCCTGGCTGCGCGCCAGGCGCAGCACCTCCTGCGAGTTGTCGGCCTGCTTCTGGATCAGGGCGAGCGTCTGCAGCACCGAATCGTGCAGGTGCGACGCGATCTCCTCGCGTTCCTCGTTGCGGACGCGGGCGGCACGTTCCTCCTCGAGCGCGCGCCACATCCGCACCCACAGCGGCACCGACAGCAGGCCGGCCCCGACCAGCGTCACCAGCACGGCCAGCACCGACGAACGTAGGGCCGCCACGTCGACCTGGGCGAGGATCACGACGCCGAGCCCGATCACGATGAGCGAGGCACCGCCGACCACCCGCGCCCAGGTGAGCACCGTCGGGCGGGCGGGCAGGCCCAGCACCGAACGTGGTCCCTCCGCGTCGAACTCGCGCCAGACCAGCGCGGCGCCCACCGCCACCACGACGACGGGGGCGATCACCGAGCCCACGCCGCCGTTCAACAGCCACGAAAGCCCCACGGCCAGGCCCACTCCGATGACCGCAAGGCCGAGGGCCCGGCGCCGTTCGGTCGGCGAGGGCGGTTCGGTGTCCGAGCCCTGCGGTGTGAGGACCCACAGCAGTCCGTAGGCGACGATGCCCAGGCCGGCCAGCGCCGCCAGCACCGTGAACGCCACCCGCACCTTGAGCACGTCGACCCCGAGATGGTCGGCGAGGCCGCCGGCCACGCCGCCCACGACCCGGCCACCGACCCGGCGCTCGAGGCGGGGGGTGGGCAGGGGTGGGTAGGGAACCGGCTGCATACCTTCGATACTGGCACGCGTACCCCGTCCCGGGCATCGGGGACGAACCCTGAACCGGCGACCGCGCACCGGCGCGGAAATCAGGGTCGGTCCCTGATGCGCGACGGTGCGCCGGTCCAGAAGGATGTGGTTCATGAACACGCGAAGCTTCCCCGAGCAGCTCTCGGACATGTGGCGCACCCGTCCGGTCCGGCTGCCACGACAGGGCCACGTCGCCGGGGTGTGCGCGGGCATCGGCGTGCGATACGACGTGGATCCGGTGCTGATCCGCGTGGCGTTCGTGGTGTCCACCTTCTTCGGCGGCGCCGGCCTGGTGCTGTATCTGGTGTGCTGGCTGCTGCTGCCGCGCTACGGCGATCAGGTCTCCCCCGCCGAATCCCTCGTCGGCCGCGGCCAGAGCTCCGAATCGAGCACCAAGGTCGTGGTGCTGCTGGTGGTGCTGGCCGTCGCGGCGAGCGCCTTCGGTCCGCTGGGCGCCGGGGTGGGCGGTTCCGGGTTCGTCAGCATGGTGCTGATGCTCGGCGGTCTGTGGCTGCTGTACCAGCGCCGGCCGGAACCACCGGTCCTGCCCGGGGCACCGCAGCTGTTCCCCCAGAACCCCTTCCAGGCGCCGTTCCAGCAGAGTCAGTACCAGCAGGCACCCTTCGCGCAGCACAGCGCCGCCCCCGGCCCCGCACCGGCGGACCCGGACTTCTGGACGAAGCCGGAACCGGAATCGCCCCGGCCCGGCGACCAGTCCCCCGGGCCGGAACCGGCACCCCCACAGGATCCGTTGCTGCAGCGCCCCACGCCACCGTCGTGGGATCCGCTCGGTGTCGCACCGTTCGCATGGGACCTGCCCGAGCCTGCGCCCACGACGGCCGTCGTGCCCGCGAAACAGCCTCGTTCCCGGCTGACCACGACCGTGCTGGGCCTGGCGGTGCTCGCCGCGGCGGCTGCGGGGGCGGTGGCTTCCGCCGGCGAGGTCGCGTGGCTCACCCCGGCGCGCATCGGTGCGATCGCGCTCGTGGTGATCGGGCTCGGCCTGCTCGTCGGGGCATTCCTGCATCGCGGCTACGGACTGCTGGTGGTGACCGGTCCACTGCTCGGGTTCGTGGTGCTCGCCTCGCTCGTCGGACCGATCGACACCTCGTCGTGGGGAGAGCAGTTGTATTCGCCCCGCACTGCCGCGGAACTGCAGCCGGAGTACTCGGTGCAGATGGGGGCTCTGCAACTGGACCTGCGCGGACTCGAACTCACCGAGGACGAGACCGTCTCCGTCGAAACCCGATTCGGCGCCACCGAGGTCCTGCTGCCGCAGAACCTCGACGTCGACGTCGTCTGCACCGAACGGGCTTCGAACCCCTGCACGATCCAGGGCCTCGACGGCGGCGACGACGGCGTCGGCGGACCGGTCCTGACCCTGAATCTCGACACCGCATTCGGCAACTCGGAGGTGCGCCGTGGCTGACACCGACTACACCGACCCCACCCAGCCGGCGTCCGGCGCCCGGCGACGGGGCCCGTCGATCCTGATGCTGCTCTCTGCGATCGCGGCGCTGGCCGTCAGCGCGTGGGCGCTGATCGGGCCGTTCTCCCTCGAGCCGCTGGCGAACGTCGAGTTCCGCTGGCTACTCGTCGCGCTCGCCGTGGTCGTCGGCGCGACGCTGGTGTTCGCGCCGGGCAAGAAGAAGCGCTGACACCGTCGCCCCGGAACGCACTGCGCCCTTCGGTTCCGATCCGAAGGGCGCAGCCGCGTCTCACTCCCACTCGATGGTGCCCGGCGGCTTGCTCGTGACGTCGAGGACGACGCGGTTGACGTCGGGCACCTCGTTGGTGATGCGGGTGGAGATGCGCTCCAGGGCCTCGTACGGCAGGCGGGTCCAGTCCGCGGTCATCGCGTCCTCGCTGGAGACCGGGCGCAGCACGATCGGGTGACCGTAGGTGCGGCCGTCACCCTGAACGCCCACGCTCCGCACGTCGGCGAGCAGCACCACCGGGCACTGCCAGATCTGCTTGTCGAGGCCGGCAGCTGTGAGTTCCTCCCGGGCGATGGAGTCGGCGCGGCGCAGGATCGCGAGGCGCTCGCGGGTGACCTCGCCGATGATGCGGATACCCAGGCCCGGGCCGGGGAAGGGCTGGCGGCCGACGATCTCCTCCGGCAGGCCGAGTTCACGCCCGACTGCCCGCACCTCGTCCTTGAACAGCAGCCGCAGCGGCTCGACCAGTGCGAACTGCAGATCCTCGGGCAGGCCACCGACGTTGTGGTGGCTCTTGATGTTCGCGGTGCCGGTGCCGCCGCCGGACTCGACCACATCCGGGTACAGCGTGCCCTGCACCAGGAACTCGACGGTTTCGCCGTGGGCGGCGTTCTCGCCGAGCACCTCCGAGACGGCGCCTTCGAAGCTGCGGATGAACTCGCGGCCGATGATCTTGCGCTTGGTCTCCGGATCCGTCACGCCGGCCAGTTCCCGCAGGAACGTGTCGGCGGCGTCCACGGTGACGAGCCTCGCCCCGGTCGCGGCGACGAAGTCCTTCTCGACCTGTTGCCGCTCGCCCTCGCGCATCAGGCCGTGGTCGACGAACACACACGTCAGGCGGTCGCCGATGGCCCGCTGCACCAGGGCTGCGGCGACCGCGGAGTCGACCCCGCCGGACAGGCCGCAGATGGCGCGTCCGTCACCGACCTGCTCGCGGATCTGTTCGATCAGGGCCTCGGCGATGTTCGCGGCCGTCCAGGCGGCGGGGATACCGGCGATGTCGTGCAGGAAGCGGCTGAGCACCTGCTGGCCGTGCGGGGAATGCAGCACCTCAGGGTGGTACTGCACGCCGGCGAGGCGGCGCGCGCGGTCCTCGAACGCGGCCACGGGCGCGCCGGCGCTGCTGGCGGTCACCTCGAAGCCCTCCGGCGCGGCGGTGACCCCGTCGCCGTGGCTCATCCACACCGGCTGTGTCGCGGGCAGGCCGTCGTGCAGGACACCTCCGGTGACGGACATCTCGGTGCGCCCGTACTCACGATTGCCGGTGTGCGCGACGGTGCCGCCGAGCGCCTGGGCCATGGCCTGGAAGCCGTAGCAGATCCCGAACACCGGCACGTCCAGGTCGAACAGTTTCGGGTCGAGTTGCGGTGCCCCGTCGGCGTAGACGCTGGAGGGGCCACCGGAGAGCACCACGGCGAGCGGATCGCGGGCCGCGATCTCCTCCACCGGGGTGGTGTGCGGCACGACCTCGGAGTAGACCTTGGCTTCGCGGACGCGGCGGGCGATCAGCTGCGCGTACTGGGCTCCGAAGTCGACGACGAGGACCGGCCTGGACTGCTGGGTTTGCGACACCCGAACAGTCTAGAGGCCCGGTCCTCGTCCAACGAACGGCGGTTCGGGTCAGGCGACGCCGGACGCGGACCCGGTGCGGACCTCGACGATCGGCAGCGACAGCGCGCCCGGGGCGCCGGCCGGAACGACCGGCTTGTTCGGGGCGATCGGGTCCAGCCGGCGGTAGCCCTCCCCCTGGCCGGGACGCAGGTCCTGCTCCCCCTTGTTCGGCCACAGCGCCGCCGCGCGCTCGGCCTGCGCAGCGATGGTCAGCGACGGATTGACACCGAGATTGGCCGAGACGGCGGCCCCGTCCACGACGCTCAGCGTCGGGTATCCGTACACGCGGTGGTACGGGTCGATGACACCGTGTTCGGGATCGGTGCCGATCACGCAGCCACCGAGGAAGTGCGCAGTGAGCGGGACGTTGAAGATCTCCCCCCAGGTGCCGCCCGGGACGCCGTCGATCTTCTCGGCGATCCGGCGGGTGGCCTCGTTGCCGACGGGAATCCACGTCGGGTTGGGGTGCCCGTGGCCCTGCCGGCTGGTGACCTTGCGGCGACCGAACAGGCCCTTCTTGGTGTAGGTGACGATCGAGTTGTCCAGGTTCTGCATGACCAGGGCGATGATGGTGCGCTCGCTCCAGTCCTTGACGCTGAGCATCCGGGCCATCTGGACCGGGTTCTTCACCACCTGGCCGAGGAACTTCAGCCAGCGCGGCGTGCGGCCGCCACCGTCGGTCATCAAGGTCTGCAACAGACCCATCGCGTTGGAGCCCTTGCCGTAGCGGACCGGCTCGATGTGGGTGTCGGCAGTGGGATGGAACGACGACGTGATCGCCACCCCGCGGGTGAGATCCAGGTCCGGGTCGACGCTCATCTTCCCGGCGCCGACGATCGACTCGGAGTTCGTGCGGGTCAGATGGCCCAGCCGGTCGGACAGTTCCGGCAGGGCGCCGGTGTCCTTGAGGTGGTGCAGGAGATGCTGGGTGCCCCACGTGCCGGCGGCGAGGACGACGTGCCCGGCGGTGTAGGTGCGACGGTTCTTCCGCTTCCAGGTGCCGGTGCGCTCGGTGTCGACGTCCCACGTGCCGTCGGAGGCCTGGCGCAGGCCGGTGACCGTGGTGAGCGGGACGATCTCGGCGCCGGCCCGCTCGGCGAGCCCGAGGTAGTTCTTCAGCAGTGTGTTCTTGGCGCCGTGTCGGCATCCGGTCATGCACTCGCCGCATTCGATGCAGCCGGTGCGGTCGGGGCCGACACCGCCGAAGTACGGGTCGGCGACGGTACGGCCGGGCTCTCCGAAGTACACCCCCACGGGAGTCTGGATGAAGGTGTCGCCCACACCCATGTCCTCGGCGACGGACTTGACGATCCGGTCCGCGGGGGTCATGTGCGGGTTCTGCACCACGCCGAGCATGCGACGCGCCTGGTCGTAGAAGGGGCTGAGCTCGTCGTCCCAGTCGGTGATGTGTGCCCACTGGCCGTCTTCGAAGAACGGCGCCGGCGGCTTGTAGAGGGTGTTGGCGTAGTTGAGGGAACCCCCGCCGACGCCGGCTCCGGCAAGGATGAGGACGTCGTGCAGCAGGTGGATCCGTTGGATGCCGAAGCACCCCAGCTTGGGGGCCCAGAGGAATCGCTTGAGATCCCAGCTGGTCTTCGCGAAGTCGGCGTCGGCGAAACGCCGGCCCGCTTCGAGGATGCCGACCTTGTAGCCCTTCTCCACGAGCCGCAGGGCCGTCACACTTCCGCCGAAACCCGATCCGACGATGAGGACGTCGTAGTCCGTCGCGCGCTGCTCACCCACCGAAACACCTCCATGAAGCTGGTTGTTACTCACCAGTATGCACGGACTTGCTGTGACCACTGCCACAAGGGTGCCCTAACTGTAACCTCGAGTTCCGTAAACCGCAGGTGAGGCCCGGAAACGGCTGTGGCCGAATGTCACATGGCTTCGATCGAATCGACGCGATGTGACATTCGGCCACAGCGGGAAAGGCGCAGGGGCGGTCAGGCGCGGACGGTCAGGCCGACCTTCTGGAACTCCTTGAGATCCGAGTAGCCCGACTTCGCCATCGCACGACGCAGACCGCCGACCAGGTTCAGCGAGCCGAACGGGTCGTCGGACGGACCGGTGAGCACGCGGTCCAGACTCGGGCGCTCGTCGTAGGCGACCTGCAGCAGCGCGCCGCGCGGCACGGACGGATGCGCGCTCGCCGACGGCCAGTACCAACCACGGCCCGGGGCCTCGGCCGAGACCGCGAGAGGGGCGCCGAGCACGGCGGCGTCGGCGCCGCAGGCGATGGCCTTGGCCAGGTCGCCCGAGGTCTCGATGTCGCCGTCGGCGATGACGTGGACGTACCGGCCACCGGTTTCGTCCAGGTAGTCGCGACGGGCGGCGGCAGCGTCGGCGATCGCCGTCGCCATGGGCACACCGATGCCCAGCACTTCGCTGGTGGTGGTGGCGCCCGCTGTCGAGCCGTAGCCGACGACGACGCCCGCCGCGCCGGTACGCATCAGGTGCAGCGCGGTGCGGTGATCGCTCACACCACCTGCGACGACCGGCACGTCCAATTCGGAGATGAACGTCTTGAGGTTCAACGGCTCGCTCGCACCGTGCGCCACGTGCTCCGCGGAGATGATGGTCCCGTGGACAACCAGCAGGTCGAGGCCTGCCTTCACCAGGTGCGGAGTCAGTGCCCGCGCATTCTGCGGGCTGACCCGGACGGCCGTGGTCACACCGGCGTCGCGTACCTGCGCGATCGCGGCGGCCAGCAGGTCGGGCTGCAGCGGGGCCGCGTGGAGCTTCTGCAGGTGGGCGATCGCCGCTGCCGGGTCCGGGTCGGATTCGGCGATGCCGACGAGGCGTTCGATCTCGGCATCGACATCGGCGTGCCGGCCCCACAGTCCCTCACCGTTGATGACGCCGAGGCCGCCGGCCTTGCCCAGTTGCACCGCGAAGGACGGCGAGACCAGCGCATCGGTGGGATGGGCGAGCAGCGGGATGTCGAATCGGTACGCGTCGAGCTGCCAGGCCGTCGACACCTCCTTCGAGGAGCGCGTCCGGCGGGACGGCACGATGTTGATGTCGTCCAGCTCGTAGGTGCGTCGGGCGGTTCGCCCCATGCCGATTTCAACCAGGTCGCGCACGCGCGTCCCTTTCTTCTCAGGTAGATGCCCCCACCGGACACTCCGGCGGGGGCCGATCGCGGACTCTTGCTCTACCGAACCACGTAGTTCGGTGCCTCGGCCGTGATCGTGATGTCGTGGGGATGGCTCTCCTTCAGACCTGCCGCCGTGATCTGCACGAACTGGGCCTCCTGCAGCTGTTCGATGGTGGCGGCACCGGCGTAGCCCATCGCTGCCCGCAGGCCACCGATCAGCTGGTGCGTGACCTGCTGCAGCGGACCGCGGAACGGCACGCGACCTTCGATGCCCTCGGGCACCAGCTTGTCCTCGGAGAGCACGTCGTCCTGGAAGTAGCGGTCCTTCGAGTACGACTTGCCCGCGCCCCGGCTCTGCATCGCGCCGAGCGAACCCATGCCGCGGTAGCTCTTGAACTGCTTGCCGTTGACCAGGATCAGCTCACCCGGCGACTCGGCCGTGCCGGCCAGCAGGGAGCCGAGCATGGCCGTGGAGGCGCCGGCGGCGAGCGCCTTGGCGACGTCGCCGGAGAACTGCAGGCCGCCGTCGGCGATGACCGGCACGCCCGCGGGCTTGGCGACGGCGACGGCCTCGAGGATGGCGGTGATCTGCGGCGCGCCGACACCCGCGATGACGCGGGTGGTGCAGATGGAGCCGGGACCCACGCCAACCTTCACGGCGTCCACGCCGGCCTCGATGAGCGCTGCGGCGCCCGCCCGGGTCGCGACGTTGCCTCCGATGATCTGGACCCGATCGCCGACCTCGGTCTTGAGCTTGGCGATCATCCCGAGGACACCCGCGGAGTGACCGTGGGCGCTGTCGACCACGAGCACGTCCACCCCGGCGTCGGCCAGGGTCATGGCCCGGGTCCACGCGTCGTCGCCCACGCCGACGGCGGCACCGACGAGCAGGCGGCCGTCGCGGTCCTTGGTGGCGTCGGGGTGCTGCTCGGTCTTGACGAAGTCCTTGACGGTGATGAGTCCGGTCAGGCGGCCCTGCCCGTCGACGATCGGCAGCTTCTCGATCTTGTGACGGCGCAGCAACCCGAGGGCGGCTTCGGCGGTGACACCCTCCTGCGCGGTCACCAGCGGCGCCTTGGTCATGACCTCCGCGACCGGGCGGTTCTGGTCGACCTCGAACCGCATGTCCCGGTTGGTGATGATGCCGACGAGCTGACCCTCGTCGTCGGTGACGGGCAGCCCCGAGATGCGGAAGCGCGCACACATGGCGTCGACCTCGGCGAGGGTGGCGGTCGGCTTGCAGGTGACCGGGTCGGTGACCATGCCCGCCTCGGACCGCTTCACGGTCTCGACCTGCGCGGCCTGCGCCTCGGCGGACAGATTGCGGTGCAGGACGCCCATGCCACCGGCGCGGGCCATCGCGATGGCCATGCGCGACTCGGTGACGGTGTCCATTGCGGAACTGACCAGCGGAACCCGGAGGCGGATGTCCCGGGTCAGCTGGCTCGACGTGTCCACCTGGCTCGGGATGACGTCCGACGCGGCCGGAAGCAGCAGCACGTCGTCGAAGGTCAGACCCAGCATGGCGACCTTGTCGGGGTCGTCACCGCCGGTATGCACGTGCCCTCCGGTACTCCTCATGCGGTTCGGACCCTCCATGACGCGTCGATACGGTGCGGGCGGGTGGGCCCCGGCCCGGCATCGGTGATTACGGAACACAATGTCGTGAAAGACAATGGTGCGAGCGGTGCACACCGTTCCCCGGACACTCCGAACAACGATGCCCTGCTCATGAACTATCGTATCGGTTCACCGGGACCGGCACACACGCGCATCCGCACGCGTACACGAAGCTGCGCGGGAAGTCCACGGTGTGACGGCTGGCGCGGACCCCGTCGGACTGCGTACCGTGGAGTCGTGCGTGATCAGTTGCCTCCCGGTCTGCCACCGGACCCATTCGCTGGAGATCCCGACGATCCGTCCGCCGCACTGGACGCCATCGAGCCGGGTCAGCCGCTCGACCCTGCCGAGCGGCTGGCCGTCGAGGAGGATCTCGCCGACCTCGCGGTGTACGAAGCGCTGCTGTCGCCCCGCGGCGTCCGCGGCCTGGTGGTGTGCTGCGAGGACTGTCATCAGGATCACTACCACGACTGGGACATGCTGCGGGCGAACCTGCTGCAGCTGCTCGTCGACGGTACGGTCCGGCCCCACGAGCCGGCCTACGATCCCTCACCCGACGCCTATGTGACATGGGACTACTGCCGCGGCTACGCGGATGCGTCGATGAACGAGGCACTGCCGGTCGACCCGTACGGCCTCGACTCCTAGAAGAAGCCACCGCACCACGGGAAGGGCCCGCCGGGACGTTCGTCCCGGCGGGCCCTTCCCGTTGCGTCTACTCCGAAGGTGCGGGCACCACGGTGATCGTCTGGCTGATCGACTGCTGCTCGAGCGAAGTGGAGGGTGTCGGCGCCGACGCCGACGGGGTCGTGGTCGGCGCAGCAGTCGGCACGGTGGTGGGCTCCGGTGTCACCGGTGCGCTCGTCGGTTCGGTGGACGGGAGCGGCGGCGGCGTCGTGACCGGGGACGGTGACGGACTGGGTGCCGGCTGCGACGACGGCGGCACCAGATCGACGCCGGGTGCATCGCTGGAGGTCGCCGGAGGCACCGTTCCCGTACCGGGCGTCGTGCCGGCGATGGTGGGGTCCACGGTCGACGGGGTCGTCGGAGTGGTCGGCGCCGGCGCGGGAATCACCTGGGTCGATTGGACCGGCGGCGCGGGCAGCACAGGCGGGGGCGGGGGCGGAAGAAGCTTGCTCAACTCGGTGGTGAGCCGCTGCACCCAGTCACCGAGCTGGTCGCGCTGGCCGGCGTCGGTGATCGACCCGGACCGCTGCTGTGCCGATTGGATCAGTTCCTGCGCGCCTTCCGTGTCGCCGACGGCGAGCCGCTGCTCGGCCTCCTGCAGCGTGGAGGCGGTGTCGATCCGGGCGATCGTCGACTCGGCCTGCTCACTGAAGACGACCTGCTTGACACTCCACAGCGGGTCGCCGGGTTCTGCCTGGTAGGACACGGCGGTTGCCCCACCGACGGCGATGGCGATCAGGGCGGCGGCACCGGCGATGGGCCGGATCAGGCGGAGCTGGGTGCGGGAGCGGGAGCGGCGCTCGGCGAGTGCGTCGCGGGCACCGATCTCCCGGTTGACCGCAGCGACGATCTCGTCGAGATCCGGTTCGGGAGGAAGCGGATCGGCCAGGATCTCGGCACGCCAGCCCGCAAGAAGGGTGGCCAGCTCGTATTCCTCGGTCGTCTCGGTGGGCACCGGTCCGTCGCCGGAGATCGCGTCGATGAGGGCGTCGTCACGGCGCACTGCCGCAATGTCCACGGGGGTGCCGTCGTCGGCGAGATCGGCGAAGAAATCGTCATCCGCGCCGTGCTTCCTACCCATTTCTCTCACCTGCTCTCGTCACTTCCTTCTTCAGTCGGGCGATGGCACGGTGCTGCGCCACCCGAATGGCCCCTGCCGTACTTCCCACCGCTGCTGCTGTTTCTTCGGCGGACAGACCCACCACGAGCCGCAGGACCAAGATCTCCCGCTGCTTCTCCGGAAGCGTGCCCAGCAGCTGCTTCATCTGCCGGCTCGTCTCCGCGTTGAGTGCCTGCTCCTCCGGACTGTCGTCCAGCGACATCGACTCGGGTACCTCTGCGACCGGATCCGCCCGGTTGCGGGCGGCGCTGCGGTGCGCGTCGGCGACCTTGTGTGCCGCGATCCCGTACACGAATGCCATGAAGGGGCGTCCCTGGTCCTGATACCGCGGCAACGCCGTCATCACGGCCAGGCACACCTCCTGCGCTACGTCGTCCGCGGAGAGCTGGCCACGCTCCGCGGCTCCGACCCGAGCCCGGCAGTACCGGACGACCAAGGGCCGGATAATTCTCAGAACCTGAGCGAGAGCTGTCCGATCTCCCTGCGCAGCCGCAGCGACAGCGGAGTCCAACTCCTCACCCATAACAGTCATCGATTGCGCAAGTCCTGGCGTTACAAAGTGACACGACCCCCCGGCCGGGTGTGCTTCCACACGCAGTGGAACATTCCCAGACTAGCGACACGATCGGACGGAACGGACGCACGGATGGCTTCTAGGCCCGGATCGTTGCGAATCTCCCACCGCGCCGGGCGACGAGTGCCGCCGACTCGTCGCGCACGCGCCGAGCCGCGTCGCCGCCCCCGAGCCCGTCCCACAGCATCGCGGCCGCCCAGCGCAGCGGGACAAGACCCAGCGCCGTACTGCGATCGAGTACGTCGAGGCACAGGTCACGAGCGGGTGCGAGATCGGACTCCCCCGTCCACGAGGCGGCCCGCAGCAGATCGGACTTGACCAGGTGCCGGACCGAGCCGCTGCGTTCGGCCTCCGTCGCGGCAGCAGCCGAACGCCGGCGGGCCGTGGCGAAGTCCCCGGAAGCGAGCGCAGTCTCCGCGCAGACCCAGTGCAGTCGCACCCGCTGCCGCCGGAGCACCGTGCCGTGCACGCCCTCGGCTTCGTCGAGAGCGGCGGCGCACCGGTCCAGCAGCCGGACGGCCAGCCGGATCCGGCCGCATCCGAGTGCATCCGCCGCCAGACCCGTGAGGGCGTCACACCGAGCCTCGGCGGTCCGCGAGGAATACGGCGGGGCGTCGGCGAGCACCGCGGCCGCCCGACCGTCGAGGACGGCGGCCTCGCGGTGCCGGCCGAGCTGACGCAGCAGCGACGCTTCGGTGCTCGCCGCCAGGGACAGGAGCGCTCCGTCCGCACCCGTGGCGCGGTGGAGCCGGGTCAGCTCCGCGCGGGCGGCGGCGTAGCGACCCTGACCGCCCAGGGCGACGGCCCGGTGCCACGACGCGACGGGATCCCCGCCGAGAGGGAGCGGGAACAGGTCCGGCCTGGCACCGAAGGCCGCCGATGCGAGCGTGGACGTGTCGGACGGCGGAGCTGTGACGGGCACGAGCCCATGATCGCACCACCTTCTCCTCCGCCCGCCGGGGAGGCAGAGTGCATTCCGAGAAATATGCACCGAAGGCGCATCAATTACTTCCGTGCTTCAGCCGGTTGAACATCCGGTTTACGTTTTGTTAATTACAGACAAGGTGTAGGTAAGTAAAGACGTGCGGACCGGAGCCATTTTCGGTTCACACAAGCCGGACGGATGCCCTTCCGCGCTCAGCACAGGGTCTATAGTCCCTGTTCGGGGCCGTTCCGGTCACCGGAGGCCGGTACGCACGAGCGAGGCGCACACCTTCAGGACACAATCACGAATCTGCCACGAAGTAAATATTTCGGCGGTTAATTCTCGCAGATCGGGATATGCAAATTGCCACTCCGCGAAAGTGTTGACTCCATTTCCTCGCCACCTTTACGGTTACGGAGCCTGAACAACTGCTTTGGGAGGAAAGACCTTCCGCCCACGGTCCGCTCGCCCCTCGGGCGAGCACGCTGCAAAGGAGTACCCATGCCTGCACCCCACCACTTGCCCGGACCGAACGCGGACGTCTGGGATTGGCAGATGCACGGACTGTGTCGTGGGGTGGACTCCTCGATGTTCTTCCACCCGGACGGTGAGCGCGGCCGGGCCAGAGCGCAGCGCGAGAGCCGGGCCAAGGAGATGTGCCGGCAGTGCCCGGTACTCGCGCAGTGCCGGGAGCACGCCTTGGCGGTGTCCGAGCCGTACGGCATCTGGGGCGGCATGTCCGAGACCGAACGGGAAATGTACGCGCGGCACCGACGACGGCGGATCGCTGTCTGACCGGGCCGCCGGACGACCTCACGAGAAGACGAAGCCCCGCACGGATTGTTCCGTGCGGGGCTTCGTGGTTCCCGGGTGCCCGGCTCGCTAGTGAGCGTGACCGTGGCCGTGGCCGGCCTCGGGCTCTTCCTCCGGCTTGTCCACGACGGCACTCTCGGTGGTCAGCACCATCCGCGCCACCGAGGACGCGTTGACGACCGCGGACCGGGTCACCTTGACCGGATCCACGACACCGTCGGCGAGCAGGTCACCGTAGGTGAGAGTGGCCGCGTTGAAGCCGGATCCGGCAGGGGCCTCGGACACCTTGTTCACCACGACCGACCCGTCGAGACCGGCGTTGCCGGCGATCCAGTACAGCGGGGCCGTGAGAGCGGCGCGCAGCACGGCGACACCGGTGGCCTCGTCACCCGAGAGAGAGTTCTCGAGCGCGTCCAGCTCACGGGCGGCCTGCACGAGCGCCGAACCGCCACCGGGCACGATGCCCTCCTCGACCGCGGCCTTGGCCGCATTGACGGCGTCCTCGACACGGAACTTGCGCTCCTTGAGGTCCGTCTCGGTCGCTGCGCCCACCTTGATCACCGCGACACCACCGGAGAGCTTGGCGAGCCGCTCCTCGAGCTTCTCCCGGTCCCAGTCGGAATCGGTGGCCTCGATCTCGCGACGCAGCTGTGCGACGCGGTTCTCGATGTCCTCCTGCGTACCGGCACCGTCCACGATCGTGGTGTTGTCCTTGGTGACCACCACCCGGCGGGCCGAACCGAGCAGGTCGAGACCGGCATCCTTCAGGGTCAACCCGATGTCGGAGTTGATGACGGTGCCGGCGGTGACGACGGCGAGGTCGTCGAGGAACGCCTTGCGGCGGTCACCGAAGAACGGCGCCTTGACCGCGACGGCCTTGAGGGTCTTGCGGATGGAGTTGACCACGAGGGTGGAGAGCACCTCGCCCTCGACGTCCTCCGCGATGATCAGAACCGGCTTGCCGTTCTCGGCGATCTTCTCGAGCAGCGGCAGGAAATCGGGCAGGGAGCCGATCTTGTCGCGGTAGAGGAGGATGACGGCATCCTCGAGGACCGCCTGCTGTGCGTCGATGTCGGTGATGAAGTACGGCGACAGGAAGCCCTTGTCGAACTGGACGCCCTCGGTGACGACGAGCTCGGTCTGCAGCGTCGAGGATTCCTCGACGGTGACGACGCCGTCCTTGCCGACGGTGCTCAGGGCCTCGCCGACCATGGCGCCGATCTCCTCGTCGCGCGAGGAGACGGTGGCGACCTGGGCGATCGCCTCCTTGCCCTGGACGGGGGTGGCGGCGGCGAGGAGCGCCTCCGACACCTTCTCGGCGGCCCGGCCGATGCCGTTGCCGAGTGCGATGGGGTTGGCGCCGGCCGCGACGTTCTTCAGGCCGGCCTTGATGATGGCCTGGGCGAGCACGGTGGCGGTGGTGGTGCCGTCACCGGCGACGTCGTTGGTCTTGGTGGCCACGCTCTTGACCAGCTGGGCGCCGAGGTTCTCGAACGGGTCCTCCAGCTCGATCTCCCGGGCGATGCTGACACCGTCGTTGGTGACGGTCGGGCCGCCGAACGCCTTGGCGAGCACCACGTGCCGCCCACGCGGGCCGAGGGTGACCTTGACGGCGTCGGCGAGCTGATCGACGCCACGCTCGAGTGCCCGCCGCGCGGTCTCGTTGAACTCGATTTGCTTGGACATGTTCTCCGACTACTCCTGGAACGAAGGATCCGGAACGGATTCCGCCCCGGGTCCGAGGCGGAACTCCGGGGCGGAATGCGTGCGGCTTACTTGGCGACGACGGCCAGCACGTCGCGAGCCGACAGGATCAGGTACTCCTGGCCGGCGTACTTGATCTCGGTTCCGCCGTACTTGCTGTAGATGACGACGTCGCCTTCCTTGACATCGAGGGGGATGCGCTTCTCACCCTCGTCGTCCCAGCGGCCGGGGCCGACGGCGACGACGGTGCCCTCCTGGGGCTTCTCCTTCGCCGTGTCCGGGATGACCAGGCCGGAGGCAGTCGTCGTCTCGGCCTCGTTGGCCTGGACGAGGATCTTGTCCTCGAGCGGCTTGATGTTCACGCTCGCCACGATGAGCCCTCCACTTTCAGGGGTTCGATGGTCCGAGGCCTCTGATGGTCCTCGGACAGGGTTTGTTCAGTCACCACGGTGACTCCGCGCGCAGTCCCGTCGTCGCGGGTGCCGGAACACGCTCGGCGTCGACTAGCACTCTATACACGCGAGTGCCAGCGCTCAAGGGCAGTGGGTGCTGAATGCGCTCGTGTCGCCTCGGACGCACCACGACCGTGACCACCGCGCCTCCACCAGGGGCGACCTCCGGTCGAGCGCACCCCGTCCGGAGGCTCCGGACCCACCGCCGGCCGTCGCCCCGCACAGACCCAGCGCGCCTGCAACCGTGGAGACCGAACTGTGACCATTCGTACCCCGGTCGGGTCCCGGTCGCTCCCCCTCTCCGGAAAACGCTCGTTCGGCGCCCGCGCCTACGACGCTCCGCTCGCGCCACCCTCGGAGAGAACGGCTCCGAGCTGGGACGACAGCGGTGGCACGAACGGGCAACCCTCGCCCGGAGCCGACGTCGAGAGCGCCCGGCGGAACAGGCACGCCGCCCTGCGACGGTGCCGGACGGACCAGGATCGGCGCTTTTCGGCGAGCGCTCACACACCCCCGTCTGTTACGTTCGGATAACGGAGACCGAACGCGTGACCATTCGGTGACTTTGCGGCTCGACCGCGTCCCTGTCCGCCGGTCACGCACGGGAGGGGAACTATGCGCACGTCGCTGGGAATTTCCACCGGCGCTTCCGGAGTGGGCTCGGCCCTCGTCGTCGAGGGGCCGGGAGAGCACACCACCGAGTACCGATTTCTCGCCGCCGATCCCGAGGCAGCCGGCGACCTGGGCGACCTCGTCATCGATGCCCTCTCCCTCATGAGCACCCAGATCGACGGGCACGCCGTCCCCGACGCGGTGGCGGTGGCCTATCGAACCTCCGAACACGCAGAGGCGATCCGCTCCGCGTCGGTGCGCGACGGCCACATCGTCCACCTGGTACCGGAGACGACGGCCGTGCTCGCCTACCTGAACAGCACCGGTCTCGTCGACACCGCCGACACCCTCGCCGTCGCCGACCTGGGTGCATCGGGATTCACAGTCTCCGTTGTCGACCGACGTTCCGGATCGATGCTGCGCTCGGCCCGGACCGAGGACGTCGGGGGCGGAGCCGTCCGCGCCCGCGTCTACGACCACGTGCGCCGCCGGATCGGCCGCGCCCGTGGCCGCATCCCGATCGACCCCGCCCTGCTGACGGTGCGCTGCCAGGGCGCACTCGAGGCCCTCGGAGAAGCGTCCACCACCAGGATCGAACTCGGCGACGCCGGCCCGGCGGTGCCCCTGACCCGCACGGAACTCGACGAGATGGTGTCCGACCTCAGCGACACCGCGGCGACATTCACCCGGCGGGTCTGCGACACCGAGCCGCGGCCGCAGATGCTCGCGCTCGTCGGCGGCGCAGCGGCGATGCCGGCTCTCGCCGGCGCTGTGACGTCGGCCTTCGCCGGTCCCGTCGCGGTGGTGCCGGAACCGGCCACGGCAGCGGCCCACGGCGCCGCGCTGCTCGCCGCGTCGTCACGACTGTCCGCCTATCCGTCGGTAGGTGCCTCGGCTCCGACGCCGGGCACCCCCGGCGGCAAGGTCTCGGGTGCCCTCGCCGGGGCGCTGGTCATCGGTGCGCTCGTAGCCGGCTATGCGACCGACCACGTCGCGTCCGACGACACCGCCGTGTCCCCCGCGGGGACCAGCGGCCAGGCCACGACCCAGCCGGCGGCAGCCGTCCCCGACACCGGACACACGCAGATCCCCTCCGAGGATCCCCACGCCGCCGTCACCACGACAGCTCCCGACGACGGCTACCCACGCACGGACACGCCGGTGCCCTATCCGACGCCCACCGTGCCGCAGCCCTCGACGAGCACGCCGGCGACGACCACGCCGTCCAGCACACCGGAATCGACGACGAACGAGCGGCCCGAGTCGCCTGCGGACGTCCCCGGCACCGACCGGCCGTGGCAGTTGCCGGGAACCTTCCCGAGCCTGCCGCTGCCGACCGTCCCGCTGCCGACGCTGCCCGGCACGACGCCGTCGGAGAGCACCACACCGAGCTCGACGCCGTCCGCGCCGACGTCCGAGTTCGCACCGCCCGAGACGACGACCGAGGCCTCCTCGACCGCGGCCCCGGAGGAGGAGGCGCCGAGCACGTCACCGCCGCTCACCGAACCCGCACCGGCCGGCTGATCGCACCCGCCGATCCCCGCAGGATCGGGTCAGACGGGTACCTGGGCGATCTCGACCGGCAGGCCGGGATCGGTGCCGACGGTGAGCGCGGAGGGCTGGGCGCCCCCGGCGATCAGATGCGCTCCCAACGCGGCGATCATCACCCCGTTGTCGGTGCACAAACGCGGCCGCGGCACCCGCAGCGTGATCCCGGCGGCGGCGCAGCGCTCCTCGGCGAGCTCACGCAAACGGGAATTGGCAGTGGCTCCGCCCCCGAGGACCAGCGTGTCCACGCCCATGTCCTGCGCAGCCCGCACCGCCTTCATCGTCAGCACGTCGGCGACCGCCTCCTGGAAACCGGCCGCGACGTCCTCGAGCGGGACCGGTTCGCCGGACCGCTCGCGCGCCTCGACGAACCGCGCCACTGCCGTCTTGAGCCCGGAGAAGGAGAAGTCGTGCCGGGCGTCGCGCGGCCCCGTCATCCCCCGCGGGAACACCACCGCGGTGCGGTCACCGTTCCGTGCGGCCCGATCCAGCGCCGGTCCGCCCGGAAAACCCAGTCCGAGCAGCCGGGCGACCTTGTCGAACGCCTCCCCGGCTGCATCGTCGACCGTGGTGCCGAGCTCGACGATCGGCTTGCGGCCGAGATCCTCGACGTGGAGCAGGTGGGTGTGCCCGCCGGAGACCAGCAGCGCCACGCACGGCGGCATCGGTCCGTGTTCGATCGTGTCCACGGCGACGTGCCCACCGAGGTGGTTGATCGCGTAGAACGGCACGTCCCATGCCGCCGCATACGCCTTGGCCGCGGCGACACCGACGAGCAGTGCGCCGGCGAGACCGGGCCCGATCGTCACGCACACGGCGTCGGGTTCGACGACCCCGGCGGCGGAGAGCGCCCGTCGCATGGTCGGGACGATCGCCTCGAGGTGCGCGCGGGACGCGATCTCCGGGACGACGCCACCGAAGCGGGCGTGTTCGTCGACGCTGGAGGCCACCTCGTCGGCGAGCAGTTCGAGCGTGCCGTCACCGACCCACCGGACGATGCCGACGCCTGTCTCGTCGCAGGAGCTCTCGATCCCCATCACGATCACGACTGTGACTCCTTCCGCCGGTCCGGCCGGCACATGGTGTACGCGTCGGCCCCGCTCGGCTGGTAGTAGCGCTTCCTCGTCCCGACGATCTCGAAACCCTCCCGGCGGTACAGCGCGATCGCTGCGTCGTTGTCGGTGCGGACTTCCAGGAACACGGGACCGCCCCAGACGTCGGCCATCCGCAACAGCTCGGCGAGCAGCGCGCCACCGACGCCGCGGCGCCGCTGTCGTGGGTCCACCCCGATGGTATGGACCTCCGACTCCGGATGAACCGCGGTACCGAGTCGGGCGAGACCGGCGTAGCCGATGAGCCGGCCTTCGTCGTCGCGGGCGGCGACGTAGTGGTTCTGCGGTGCCGCCAGCTCGGCGCGGAACGCGTCGGCGCTCCACGGGTCGTCGCCGGGAAACAGGATCCGTTCCAGCTCGGCGCACCGGGCGACGTCGGACGGTTGCAGCGCGTCGACGAGGGGGCGGGGGTCGTGGGTGGTCATTTCTTCTTCCGGTCCGCCGTCTCCACCGCGTCCGGACGGCGCAGGTACAGGGGCACCAGGGGCTCGGGCTCCACCCCGGCGAGCAGGTCCGCGGCGGCAACCGCGACCAGCCCTGCCGGGGACGGTGTGGCCACCGGATGCGCGGGCAGCTCGAACAGGCCGACGTGGGGGCGGGATCCCGCGATCCGCTGCGACGGCTCCGCCTTCAGATCCGCCGGCCTGCACACCCCCGGACCCTCGATGCGGGCGCCGCCGGAATACCGCGCCCAGTACACCTCGCGGCGACGGGCATCGGTGACGACGAGCAGATCGCCGGCACCGTCGCCGCAGTCGACCGAACCGGAACCGTCGCCGCAGGCGACCGAACCGGCACCGTCCGCGCCGCGGACGTCGGCCGCGATCGCGTCGAGACTGCACACACCGTGCACCGGCACGCCGAGGGCGTCGCCGAAGGCCGCGGCGGTCGCCATGCCCACACGCAGCCCGGTGAACGGTCCCGGCCCGACCCCGACGACGACGGCGTCGAGGTCGGCCGGCGTGTGGCCGGTGGACGACAGACACTCGAGGATCTGCGGGGTCAGCACCTCGGCATGGGCGCGTGGATTGTCCGTGACCCGCACGGCCAACGTCTCGATACCGGCGGTCCCTGGTTCACCGCGATCGTCCACACGGACGAGACCTGCGGTGACGGCGGGGGTGGCGGTATCCACGGCGAGAACGAGCACGAGTATCCAGAGTACCGCCGGGCGCGGCGGTCACCCCACCCAGGACCAGGTGGCGGTGCGCACGTCCGAGTCCGGTTCGCGGCGCAGCCGCACCCGCAGGTGCCGTTCGGTGAGCGTCTCGACCAGTCCCTCACCCCATTCCACGACGACCACGGCGGCGGTCAGGTCGGTGTCGAGGTCGAGAGCGTCGAGTTCGTCGAGGGCGTTCGGTCCGTCCCCGAGGCGGTAGGCGTCGACGTGGATCATTCCGACGGGTTCGCCCTGGGTGCGATCGCCGGGACGATGTTCGCGGGCGATGACGAAGGTGGGCGAGGTGACCCGGCCCTGCACCCCGAGGCCTGCGGCGATGCCACGGGTCAGGGCGGTCTTCCCGGCGCCGAGCGGCCCGTCCAGGACCACGAGATCGCCGGCGTGCAGTTGTTCCGCCAGGCGTCGGCCCAGTGCCTCGGTGTCCTCGACCGTGGGCAGCTCGGCGCTGTGCTCGGTGTGCGTGCCGGCGGCGAGATCGTCACCCAATTGCGGCGCGCCTCCTGCCCGCGTCGTGAGCGAACCCGCGTTGGATCAGCCGGTCGAGCGCACCGACGACGACCTCGGGGAACTCGAGCTGCACCAGGTGTCCGGCGCCGCGGACCCGCTTGAGCTCGACGTCCGGGAGGGCCGCCGCGAGTTCCTCGGAGCCGGAGAACGGGATGATCATGTCGGCGTCCCCGCACAGCACGAGGGCGGGTACCTGTCCCAGCACCGGCAGTGCCGCGGATTCGTCGTGCAGTTCGAGGGTGCGCAGGAAGTTCACGATGGTCAGCACCGAGGTTTCCGCCAGCATCCGGTCGGAGAATTCGACGAGCTTCGGGCTGACCACCGTCCCGTAGGACGCGGCACGCAGGATCGGCGCGATGATCGCCTTGGCGGCACCGCGGGCGTACTGCACGAAGCCCGGCGCGGTACGGGCCAGGTGCCGGAATCCGTCGATCACCGGGTTCTCGAGGTTACGGCCGATGCCGGTCTTGGTCAGACCGGCCGCGGTGGTGGCGAGCAATCCGACTCCGACGATGCGTTCGTCGAACAGCTCCGGACGCTGCGCGGCCAGGGCGATGGTCGTCATTCCGCCCATCGAGTGCCCGACCACGATCACCGGGCCGGTGGGGGCGACCGTGTCGACGACCGTGCCCAGGTCGCGGCCGAGTTGGGCAATGGTGCAGGACTTCGACTTCGGCGCGGTGGATTCCCCGTGGCCGCGCTGATCGTAGAACACCATCCGCACGTCCTTGCCCCAGCGCTCCTGCAGGTGGCGCATCTGCAGGTGCCAGGACTGCATGCGCAGGCAGTACCCGTGCACGAACACGATCGTCAGCGGCGCCAGCGCCGAGCCGACCTCTCGCACGGCGAGTTCGACGCCGTCCTCGGTGCGGACGGTGCGCTTGGGCAGCGCGAGCATCGCGTCGAAGTCTTCTTCGCCGTAGATCTCGTGCGCGGGCAGACCCGCGGTGCGCACCGCGTACAACCCCGCGTTCGAGCCGAGCGTGGCCAGGCTCGCACCCAACAGTCCCAGACTGCCCAACAGCGTCATCGCCGCTCGCCTCCTCCGCCACCGACGTAGGTGCGGACGGTGCGCCCGCCGACGCCGGTGACCACCTCGTAGTTGATGGTGTCCAGCAGCTCTGCCCACACCTGTGCGACAGGCTCGCCGTGACGACCGTCACCGAAGAAGAACGCGGTATCGCCTTCTTTTACTCCGTCCCCGTCCGGTCCGAGATCGACCACGACCTGGTCCATGCACACGCGGCCGAGCTGAGGGCGGCGACGTCCGCCGAGCTGCACCTCGAAGCGGCCGCTGAGATTGCGCCGGATTCCGTCGGCGTATCCCATCGGCAACAGGGCCACGGTGGTGTCGGTGGGCGCCACCCAGCGATGCCCGTACGACACTCCGGACCCTGCACGCACCTTCTTCACCAGCGCCACCCTCGTTCGTAACGTCATCGCGGGACGGAACCCGAAGTCCCCGATCTCGGGGATCGGGGACAACCCGTACATCGCTATACCCGGTCTGACCATGTCGAAACGCAGGTCAGGGCGGGTGACAGTCGCTGCCGAGTTCGACAGGTGCACCACCTCGGGGCTCATTCCGTGGCGGCTCAGATCGGCGACGGCCTCGCGCAACCGGTCCCGCTGGCAGTCGATCTCGGGGTGACCGAGTTCGTCGGCGTGGGCCAGATGGGAAAAGGCGCCGCGCAGCCGGATCGCGCCCTCGGCGTGGGCCCGGCCCAGGTCCTGCAGAAATGCCGGCCATTCGTCGCGTGCCACGCCGTTGCGGTTGAGCCCGGTGTCGATCTTCGCGGTGAGCACCGCGGTCACGCCCGTTTCCCGCGCGGCGGCGACGATCGACGCGAGATGCCGGGTCGACGAAACCCCCAGTTCGACGCCAGCGGTGATCGCGGGTGCGAAATCGGCGTCGACGGTGTGCAGCCACGACAACACGGGCACGTCGATCCCGGCGCGACGCAGTTCGAGTGCCTCGGTCAGGGTCGTCACCCCCAACTCGCGCGCCCCGGCGGCGACGGCGGCCCGCGCGACCGGGACCGCGCCGTGGTTGTATGCGTCGGCCTTGACGACGGCCATCACCGCCGCCTCCCCGGCGAACTCCTGCAGCCGCCGCACGTTCTCGGCCACGGCGTCGAGGTCGATCAGTGCCTCGGCCTGCGGCAGGTCGTGGTGGAGGTGGTTGCGGGGTCGGGGTTCGGCCGTGGTCATGGGTCCCGATCCTGCCACTGCGGGCGAAGTGGCCCGCAGCACGGTCGACGGTGTCGGGTCACGATTCGGCCATGCTCCGCAGACGGCGTACCGCCGCGGGCACCCGGTCGAGGATCGCACTCGCCGACGTCGGCGCCCCGGCAGCGTCGGCGCCCCCGCGCGCGGCCGTGTCCGCGGCGACCGCATGGGCCCGCGCACCGGCTGCGCCGGCGAGGTCCGGGGCCATACCGGCGGACATCAGTGCCCCGATCATCCCGGACAGGACATCGCCCGCCCCGGCGGTGGCCGCCCACGACCCGCCGGCCTCGTTGACGAACACGTGCCCGTCCGGGTTCGCGATCAGCGTCGAGCGGCCCTTGAGCAGCACGTGCACTCCCCAGTCGGCCGCCAGGGCTCGCACCGCCGTCACCCGGTCCGGCTCCGGGCGACGGCCGGTCAGGCGCGCGAACTCCCCGGCATGCGGCGTCAACAGCGTCGGGGCGTCTCGGCCGCGGACCAGTTCCGGCTGCCGGGACAGCAGCGTCAGCCCGTCGGCATCGATAAGGACGGGCAGATCCGTCGCCAGCACCTCACGCAGCGCGTCGGCCGCCTGGTGATCGGTGCCGCCGCCGGGCCCGAACACCCACGCCTGCACGCGACCCGCCTCGGCGAACGACGGCGCGGCCACCACCTCGGGGAACCGGGCCAGCACGACGGGCGCAGCACTGCCGGCGTAGCGGACCATGCCGGACGTCGCGGCCACCGCACCGCCCGC
Source organism: Rhodococcus sp. NS-SX18 (assembly GCF_057367935.1). Taxonomy (NCBI): domain Bacteria; kingdom Bacillati; phylum Actinomycetota; class Actinomycetes; order Mycobacteriales; family Nocardiaceae; genus Rhodococcus; species Rhodococcus sp. NS-SX18. The sequence goes on from NZ_CM170633.1 coordinate 3,635,499, forward strand.
GCAGAGCACGCCGGCGCCCGGGAACCGGGCGCTCCCGGCGACGATGCCCACGACGCCCTGGCTGTACTTGTCGTCGTCGGCGCCGGGCACCGGCCAGATCGCGCCGATCTCGGCCGGCTCGGCCGCCACCAGGTGCGACGGGGGCAGCTCGAGACCGATGTCGACGAGCTCGACCCGCCCACAGTGGGCCGGGGCGAGGACGTGGACCGGCTTGTACGCACCGAACGTGACGGTTACCGCCGCAGTGACGGCCGGTCCGTCCACGGCACCGGTGTCCGGGTCCACGCCGCTCGGGGTGTCCACCGCGACGATCGGCGCGACGATCTGCTCGACGACCGCCGCGGCCGCCGGGCGCAGCGGGCCCCGGCCCGAGATGCCGACGATTCCGTCGAGCACGAGATCCGGGTCACCGATCCGCCCCGGATCGGCCGGTACGAGGCGTCCACCGGCAGCACGCAGCGCCGCGGCTCCCGCTCGATGGGCCCGCTCCGGGTCGAGGAGCAGCGCCGTGACCGCGACCCCGCGACGACGCAGGAACGCGCCCGCCCACAGGGCGTCGCCGCCGTTGTCGCCCGACCCGACGAGCAGGCTGACGCGCCGGCCGGCGACGGACCCGGTACGCGCACGCAGTTCCGTCGCCGCGACCCGGGCGAGCCCGAACGCGGCGCGACGCATCAACGTGCCCTCCGGCAGGGCTGCGAGCAGCGGCGCCTCCGCCGCCCGCACCTGCTCACACGGGTAGTAGCTGCGCATCGGGTCTCCCGGCCGGGGTCGCTATTCCACCGTCACGGACTTGGCGAGGTTGCGGGGCTTGTCGACGTCGTAGCCGCGCGCCTGGGCGACCTCGGCGGCGAACACCTGAAGCGGCACGGTCGACAGCAGCGGCTGCAGCAGCGTCGGCGCCGCCGGGATCTCGATGAGGTGGTCGGCGAACGGCCGCACCGCCTCGTCACCCTCCTCGGCGATCACCACCGTCCGCGCGCCCCGGGCCTGGATCTCCCGGATGTTGCTCAGCAGCTTCGAGTGCAGCACCGCCCGCCCCTTCGGCGACGGCATCACCACGATCACCGGCAGCCCGTCCTCGATCAGCGCGATCGGACCGTGCTTGAGCTCGCCCGCGGCGAAGCCCTCGGCATGCATGTACGCCAGCTCCTTGAGCTTGAGCGCACCCTCGAGCGCCACCGGATACCCCACGTGCCGGCCCAGGAACAGCACCGTCGACGACGACGCCAGCTCCCGCGCCAGCCGCCGCACCGGCGCGACCGTCTCGAGCACCCGCCCGATCAGGTGCGGCATCGCCGCCAGATCGGCGTACTCGCGGGCCACCTCGTCCGGATACTTGGTGCCGCGGGCCTGCGCCAACGCCAACCCCACCAGGTAGTTCGCGGCGACCTGCGCCAGGAACGCCTTGGTCGAGGCCACCCCGATCTCCGGCCCGGCCCGGGTGTAGAGCACCGCGTCGGCCTCCCGGGGGATCTGCGCACCGTTGGTGTTGCACACCGCCAGCACCCGCGCCTTCTGATCCTTCGCGTGCCGCACCGCCTCGAGGGTGTCGGCGGTCTCCCCGGACTGGGAGATCGCCACCACCAGCGTCGACCGGTCCAGCACCGGATCCCGGTACCGGAACTCGCTGGCCAGCTCCACCTCCACCGGCAACCGCGTCCAGTGCTCGATCGCGTACTTGGCCACCAGACCCGAGTGGTACGCGCTGCCGCAGGCGACGACGAACACCTTGTCCACATCGCGCAGCTCCTGATCCGACAGCCGCTGCTCGTCGAGCACGATGCGACCCTCGGCGAAGTGCCCGAGCAGGGTGTCGCCCACCGCGGCGGGCTGCTCCTCGATCTCCTTGAGCATGAAGTAGTCGTGGCCGCCCTTCTCCGCGGCCGCCAGATCCCAGTCGATCTCGAACGGCCGGGTCGCCACGTCGGTGTCCCCGTCGAAGTCCGACACCCGGTACCCGTCGGCGGTGATCACCACCACCTGGTCCTGCCCGAGCTCGACCGCGCGCCGGGTGTGCTCGATGAACGCCGCCACGTCCGAGGCCACGAACGTCTCCCCGTCCCCGACCCCGACCACCAACGGCGTCGACCGGCGCGCCGCGACGATCGTGCCCGGATGATCGGCATGGGTGAACACCAGCGTGAACGCCCCCTCGAGCCGGCGCAGCACCGACAGCGCACTGGCCTCGAAATCCCCCGCGGTCGGCCCCTCGGCATACGCCCGGGCCACCAGGTGCACCGCCACCTCGGTGTCGGTGTCGCTGGCGAACTCCACCCCGGCCTTCTCGAGCTCGGCCCGCAGCGGCGCGAAGTTCTCGATGATGCCGTTGTGCACCACCGCCACCTTCCCCGACGCGTCCCGGTGCGGATGCGCGTTCCGGTCCGTCGGACGACCGTGCGTGGCCCACCGGGTGTGCCCCATGCCGGTGGTCCCGGCGAAGTGCCCGGCCCCGATCTCGTCGAGTTCGGCCTCCAGGTTCGCCAGCCGACCGGCCTTCCGCTCCACGGCCAGACCACCCGCACCGTCCAGGACCGCCACCCCGGCCGAGTCGTAGCCCCGGTACTCCATCCGCCGCAGTGCCTCCACCACGACATCGAGAGCCGGGCGGTGCCCGACGTACCCCACGATTCCGCACATGGTTAGCAGGGTACTGGTCCACGACCCGCCGGTAACAACTCGTCCGTGTCCCCGACGGGTGGCACGCACGAAGCTGATCATCGGCTAACGTTCACGCCGTGGCGGCGAAACCGAAATCCCTGGCCCAGCGGCTCTCGAAGCGCGGACCGCACACGGTATTGCGCGGCAACCTCGCTCTCGCAGGTCAGCCGGGCACCGTCTACACCCCCGCCGAGGGATTCGGCCTACCCGCCGTCGCGTTCGGCCACGGCTGGATGACCGGCCTCGACAAGTACTCGAAGCTGTTCGAGCACCTGGCCTCGTGGGGCATCGTGGTCGCTGCTCCGAGCACCGAACGCGGACCGATCCCGTCGCACCTCGGGCTCGCCGCCGACCTCGGCACCACCCTCGACATCTGCGTGGGTGTGCGCCTGGGTACCGGCCGGATCAGTGTCCACCCCGATCGGCTCGGCCTCGTCGGCCACGGCATGGGGGCGGGAGCCGCGGTGCTTGCCGCGTCCCGACGCGAGGTGGCGGCCGTCGCGGCGCTCTACCCGGCTCCGACGTCGCCCCCGGCCTCGACCCTGGCCGCCCGGGTGCACGCTCCCGGTCTCGTGCTCGCCGCGGAGAAGGACCTCGGCTCGATGGGCAGCGACGCCGTCGCTGTCGCCCAGGCCTGGGGCGGCGAGGTGCTGATGCGGGCCGTGCACAAGGCCACCGACGACGGCATGATCGAGGGCCGGCGCCTGCTCGCCTTCCTCGGCGTCGGGGGCGCACAGCGGAACACCCAGAAGGTCACACGCGCGCTCCTCACCGGATACCTGCTGTACCGGCTCGCCGGTGACAAGACCTACGCGCCGTTCGCCGATCCCGAGGCGGAGCTTCCCGGCTCCGAGGTGCTCACCGAGCCCGACGCGATCGACCGCGAACTCGGCACTCAGATCAACCAGCTTCTCGGACGGTAGAACTGCTCCTCGCCGGACGGCTCCGGCGCGCGCATCGTCCCGGTCCCGAGCTCGAGGGGGTCCCGCACGCGCCGTAGGGCCTCGAGGTGGCAGGCGACCGCTTCCCGGTGCTCAGCGACGATGCGCTCGAACCGTCCGGTCACAGCGGTCCTGCCTCGGCCAGGACCACCCCGTCGCCGGTCTCCTGCTCGGGACCGGGGCCGGCGCGCTCGTCCGCGGCCGGCCCGGTCCGGCGGGCGGTGTCCGCCCGGGGCCCCGGTCTCCCGGCCGGCGCAGGGGGCACTCCACCACCCGGCGCATCCGCCCGCGGAGGCTCGGGCGGCGGCGGTCCCGCCGACGTGCCGGATCCCGTTGCGCCCTGTCCCGCAGTGCCCTGTCCCGCAGTGCCCTGTCCCGCAGTGCCCTGTCCCGCAGTGCCCTGTCCCGGGGCGATGTGTCCCGGATCGTCGACGGGCAGGGGCGGGGCCGGTTCCGTGGCAGTAGTTCCGGGTACGGATGCTTGCGGGTCGGAAGCGTGCGACGGCGGCTGTGCGGGATCCGGCGGGACGGCCGCCTCGACGGCCTCGGACACCTCCCCCACCACCGTCGCGGCCAGGCCGAGGAACGCGCCGGTGAGGTCGCCCACAGCGGTCACGAGCCGTAGTCCCGCCGCGACCAGGTCCGTGGCTGCGCCTCGTGGCGAGCACAGGTCGGTTTCCGGACCCACATCCCGCACAGCCGGATCCGGCGGCGTGAGTGCCGTGGCGAGTTCGGCGAACACCGCCCGCACCGCATGGTCGGTGTCGTCGCACAGTGCGAGGAAGGACTCGACACTCGTCTCCACGCCGGGTCGGTACACCTCGTCACGCCACCGTGCGCACCAGTGCACGACTGCGGCGCGGTCGGGATCCTGGCCCAGGGCCGGATCCCATGTGGCGAGCTGGGTTGCCGTCGGACCGTCCCCGTCCGCGGCCCCGGCCAGGATGACGTCGATCTCCTCGACGGTGCGCCCGCCGACGGTCGTGTCCGCGAATTCTGCGGCCGCCCGGGCCTTCTCCTCGACGACGGCGAACACTGCGGCGGCAGCGTCGGCCAGCGCACGGTGAGCAGCGCCCAGCCGTGCCTGCAGGTCCTCCCCCACCGTCACATGGCGGAGGAGCGCGTCGACCGCACCCGCCGCTCCCTCTCCGGTCCACGCCGTCTCCAGCGCATCGACACAGGAACGCTGCCGCGCGACCTCGGCATCCAGGCCGGTCTCGAGCCGGGCGAAGACGTCGGCATCCACGAGCAGGACGGCCGGGTCCGTGCCGCGCTGCTCGTCGTAGCGTTCCACCAGGTGCGAGTAGGGCGGCACACCGGAGGCGTACCGCTCGACGCGCGGAAGATGCTCGGCAAAGAAGCGCAACCCGACCCGTCCCCCGTCGAGCACCGGGTCGAGCCGGCGCTCGCCCCCGATCACCGGGATACCGTCGGCGGCATGTCGACGCCCCGCAGGGCGGAGTCGGTCTCCTGATCCAGCCACGCGTACTCCCCGGTCGCGCGCCGCAGCGCCGACGCACGCGCGGCCGTCGCCGCCGACCACTCCACCACCGCGCGATGGAGTCCGTCGTAGCACACCTGCACCGCTTCGGCTTCGGACCGGTAGCGGTCGCCGACCGCGTCCGCACCGAAGCCGACAGCGCGGAACGCGTGCGCACGACGTTCCACGTCGCCGGCCGAGTCTGCCAGTCCGTCGGCGACCGACCGGATCAGCGCGCCGTCGAGTCCCATTCCGTCACGCACCGCGCCCCCTCCCTCGTCCCCCGAGGGATTGGACGCAGCGGGCGGCGGATCGGTTCCCCGTCGGTAGAAACGCCTCAGACGGCGGCGACCGCTCCCGCGAGGCGATCGGCGAGCGCGCGGGCCAGTGCGTCGTCGGCGGCCTCCACCATGACCCGCACCAGCTGTTCGGTGCCGGACGGCCGCAGCAGCACCCGCCCGGACTCACCCAGTTCCCGTTCCGCCGCGGCCACCGCGTCGGCGACGGCGGGCGCCTCGGCAACCGCGGTCTTGTCGGACACGGGCACGTTCACCAGCACCTGCGGCAGCGTGCGCATGACCGCGGCCAGGTCCGCGAGGGACGACCCCGTCGCCACCATCCGCTCCATGAGTCGCAGACCGGTCAGCACCCCGTCACCCGTGGTGCCCAGAGCCGGCAGCACGATGTGACCGGACTGTTCACCGCCGAGGCTGAAGGAACCGCGCCGCAGTTCTTCGAGCACGTAGCGGTCGCCGACCCCGGCGGTGACGACGGTGATCCCGGCTTCGCGCATCGCCAGGTGCAGGCCCAGATTGCTCATCACGGTGGCGACGAGCGTGTCGTCGTGCAGTTCGCCGGCCTCCCGCATCCCGAGGGCGAGGATCGCCATGATCGCGTCGCCGTCGACGACGGCGCCGGTCGCATCGACCGCGAGGCACCGGTCGGCATCGCCGTCGTGAGCGAGACCGATGTCGGCGCCGTGCTCGACGACGGCGGCCCGCAGACCGTCCAGGTGGGTCGAACCGCAACCGTCGTTGATGTCGAGCCCGTCCGGTTCCGCGTGCAGCGCGACGACCGTGGCCCCGGCCGCGGCGTACGCGGCCGGCCCGACGTGCGCCGCCGCGCCGTTGGCGCAGTCCACCACCACCGTCAGTCCGGTCAGCGGCGTACGCACCGCCGATGCGAGGTGCGCGAGGTAGCGGTCGGCCGCGTCGGCGGCGGTGCGCACCCGACCGACGCCCGCACCGGTGGGACGTGCGACGACGCCCTCACCGTGCAGCATCGCCTCGATGCGGTCCTCGACGGTGTCGTCGAGCTTGTGGCCACCGGCCGCGAAGATCTTGATGCCGTTGTCCGGCATGGGGTTGTGCGACGCGGAGATCATCACGCCGAGGTCGGCGTCGTAGGCGCCGGTCAGGAACGCGACCGCCGGAGTGGGCAGCACCCCGACCGACAATACGTCGACGCCGGCCGCTGCGAGACCCGCGGTCACCGCGGCTTCGAGCATCTCCCCGCTCGCACGGGGGTCGCGGCCCACCACCGCGACGGGGCGCCGCCCCTCGGCACCGTTCGCCAGCACGGTCGCGGCCGCACCGGCGAGTCGCATCGCCAGTTCGACCGTGAGCTCGGCGTTCGCCAAGCCTCGCACGCCATCGGTACCGAACATCCGACCCATCGAGCAAAGTCCTCCACGTCGAGAAATGCGGCCTGCGCCGCCTGCTGTCGCAAAAAGTACGTCAATGCACGAGAGCAGGCGTCCGGTAGCGAATTCTCTACCGGCGCCTGCTCTCGTGGTCGAACAGGTGCCGAGGCTGACGAGGTCAGCGTCGGCGGCACATCAGCGCTTGGAGTACTGCGGTGCCTTACGGGCCTTCTTCAGGCCGTACTTCTTGCGCTCGGTGGCACGCGGGTCACGCGTGAGGAAGCCGGCGCGCTTGAGCGCGGGACGGTCCTCGGCGGTGACCTCGATCAGCGCGCGGGCGATCGCCAGGCGCAGGGCGCCTGCCTGACCCGACGGGCCGCCGCCGTGCAGGCGGGCGTGCACGTCGAACTGCTCGGTGCGCTCGACCGTGACCAGCGGCGACTTGACGAGCTGCTGGTGCACCTTGTTCGGGAAGTAGTCCTCGATGGTGCGGCCGTTGAGCACGAACTTGCCGGTGCCGGGCACGAGGCGGACGCGGACGACGGCCTCCTTGCGGCGGCCGACGGTCTGCACCGGGCGGTCGAACACGATCGGCGCAGGAGCGACAGCGGCCTCCTCGGCCACGTACTCGTCCGCGGCGACCTCGACGTTCTCCGTGTCGGTGTACTCGTCGCTGTAGTTCTCGTTCACGTTCTCGGTCACTGCGCCACCTGCTTGATTTCGAACGGCACCGGCTGCTGCGCGGTGTGCGGGTGGTTCGGGCCCGCGTAGACCTTCAGCTTCTTCGCGATCGCGCGACCGAGCTTGTTCTTCGGGAGCATGCCGGTGACGGCCTTCTCCACCAGACGGTCCGGGTTCTTCTCCAGAACCTCACCGACGGTGCGGGAGCGGAGGCCGCCCGGGTAGCCGGAGTGGTTGTACAGGAGCTTGTCCTGCTTCTTGTTGCCGGAGACGGCAACCTTGTCCGCGTTGATGATGACGACGAAGTCGCCACCGTCCACGTGGGGGGCAAAAGTGGGCTTGTGCTTGCCGCGGAGCAGGTTCGCCGCCTGCACCGCGAGGCGGCCGAGCACCACGTCGGTGGCGTCGATGACGTGCCACTGGCGGGTCACGTCGCCGGCCTTCGGTGTGTACGTAGACACAGATCTTCCTCGTCTATCGTTTCGCTGCTGGCCCGCGCGCCGTCGATGATCACCCTCGGCGGCCAGTTGGGACCCGAGAAGCGACGTTCGCCGCGCACGAAGCAACGACGACGTACGACACGCCAACGGGACACGATACCGGGGACGCGTCCGCCCGGTCAAAACAGCACTCGGCCCGGTCGAAACAGCACGACGCCCCGGCGGCCTCTCCACCACCGGGACGTCGCTCGTCACTCGTGTCGTCTCAGGCCTGCCACCTCCGTGCCAACTCGGATTCGACGCTGCGCATCTCGTCGTTGCCTCGCGCCACGGCGACGGCGATCTGGTCGAGCAGCAGGTTCAGGTCGGCGGACGCCCGATCCCACTTCTGCTGCGTGACGTGGTACTCGGACCGGGCCTGACCGTCCCAGGTCTGCACCAGCGGTTCGACCTGGGACCTGATCCGGTCGAGCGTGTCGTTCATGCCGCGCTGCAGCCCGACGACGCGTGCATGCAGGTCGTCGATGCCACCGAAGTCCTGCCGGATCACATCGGGTCCACTCATTCGTTCTCCTCGGGTCGGGTCGTGCGGACTGAATCGGGCCCGGGCGGTACCGGACCGGTCGAGGTCAGTAGGTGCCGTGGAGGCTGTCGCCGAGGACGTTCAGCGACTGCGCCTGAGCCTCGACGGTGCCCTCGTACGCCCGGCCGTTGGTGCGGATGCCGGTGACGATCGCGGCCAGTGCCTCGTTGAGTTGAAGGGCACTGCGGTCCCATCGCGACATCACGTCGGTGAACGCCATTCCCGACCGGCCCTGCCATACGTCCGGCGACGACGAGACAGTGGTACGCAGCGCCCCGAGCAACTGTTCGAGTTCTCCGTGGGAGTCCTCGATCTGCCGCGCCGCCGTCTCCATAGTCGCGACGTCGGTCGCCACCCGATTCGAACTGCCCTGCCCTGGTTGCGTCACGCCTGTCTCCTCTGCCGTCCCGCGTTCCGTGTCCCTCCGGACCCCCGTGGCCGAAGCGGTTCGCGCCTACACCGATTGGACGCAGCGCCGCCCGGTCAGGTTCCCTCCTCGGCTAACGAGGTGATCCGCTACGCGACCGTCACCGTGTGAACGGCCTGCTCGCATTCGTTCTTGATGCCTGCCCATTCCCCGTCGAGGAACTGGCATCCGACCGCGACCTGGATGCCGGACTCGACGACGACGAACCAGCGCACGAGCGAGAACTCGTCCGGTGCCTCCACATAGGCGATCACCGGACGGTCCGCGAAGGTGGTGTCGGTATCGAGATCGCGGATCACCCCGCCCCGTTCGGCAGCGCGACGGGCCAGCACCTCCCCCAGGCCGGACAAGTCCAGAGGGCGACGAAGAATACTGTGCACCAATACTATTCGTCGATCATTCCCGCCCACTGGGACGAGTTCGGCACGGTCGGCACCGGCTGGGTCGCGCACCTTCCACCCCTCCGGCAACTCCAGCCGGACGGGCCCGAGCACATGCTGCACCGAAGGAGCTCGCGGCGTAGGAGATCTCGTCCCCGGGGTCGCGCCGGCCGTGTCGCCGAGGGCGGGATCGTCCACGACCTCCCCGTGCAGGTCCGCACGGTGTCCGGCAGTCCACACCAGGCCGACAGCGGTCACGGCCGCAACGACTGCGACGACTGCAATGCCCCGGCGCATCCGGCGGACGGGCCGGGACGCCGGCTCGGTGCGCAGCCAGCGCGGTGCCGCCGCCGCGTCCCCCGGCGGGACGGGAACGGGGTCCGGCACCGCGGCCAGCATCTCGGACGCTGCGACCGGTATCACCCGGATGCCACGGCCGAGCCGCTCGGCGATGCGCTCGCACAGCGGCATTCCGGGTGGCTCGCCCGGACTGCCCGTCACGAGGACGACATCCGGATCGACGGAACCGCACACGTCTCCTATCAGCTCGTCCAGCCGGCGGGCCCCGGTCGGAGAGTCCAGCAGTACCTCGTCGAGGTCGGGATCCCGGGCGAGCCGGTCGACCTCGCCGTCGGGCGCGGTCAGGGCCGTCGCCGTCACACCGGCACCGTCGACCTCCACGACCGCGTACCGCTCGCCGTCGCCCAGCGGCGCGGTGCGGCGCGCGGCGACCGCGGTGGTCACGAGGACGGCGTGCCGCGCGACCTGCCGTGCGGCCGTGTGCAGCTGCGCACGACGACGTTCTCCCCACTCGGTGGGATGCACCACCGTCACGGTGTCGAGATCGTCCGGCGCCCCTGCCGTCGCCGCGGCGTACCCGAGCAGGGCGGCCGGGTGCGCACCGTCGCCCGAACCGGGCCGGGGAACAGCGGCGGGAATCGTCACGGTCCGATCCGCCCACCGTGCGTGGATCCGTCCCGGGACGACCTGCACATGCAGCGCGGGGACGTCGCTCATTGCGGGGGCAGCCAGGCCGTCTGCACGAGCGCCTCCCCGTCGCGCTGCACGAGGATGCCCCGCCCGGGCGGCATCGGGCGCGGACGCACGGTGCCCACGAGTGCACCCTCCTCGCGGTTGCCGCTCATCACGAGACCGGCCGCCGACAATTCCCGCAGCCGCGCGATGACCGGTTCGAAGAGTGCGCGCCCGGCTCCTCCGGAGCGGCGCGCCAGGACCAGGTGCAGCCCGACGTCCTTGGCCTGGGGCAGGTAGTCGAGCAGGGGCGTCAGCGGTGACTGGCTCGCAGCGGAGACGAGGTCGTAGTCGTCGACGACGACGAAGACCTCGGGTCCCGACCACCAGGAGCGTTCCCGCAGTTGCTGCTGAGTGACGTCGGGACCGGGCATGCGCCGCTCGAACACCGCCGCGAGGTCGCGGGACATCGCGGACAACGTGACGGCGGACGGCGCGTATCCGCCGAGGTGGTCCCCCTCCACGACGCCGAGCAGGGTGCGCCGGTAGTCCCCGACGATGATGCGGGCCTGCGCCCCGGTGCGGGACTCCATGAGGCTGCGGCAGATGCCGCGCAGCACAGTCGTCTTCCCGCAACCCGAGTCACCGAAGACGAGCAGATGAGACTGTTCGGCGAAGTCGATCCCCACCGGGGCCAGTTCGGCTTCGTCGATGCCGAGCGGCACGAACAACCGCCGTTGCCCGGACGTGCCGCCGGCCGACCGGTCGCCGAGGGCCGCCAGGACGTCGGCGCGATCGACGAGGTCGGGGAGCATCCGGACGGCAGGGGCGGGGCGGCCAGGTGCAGCCGCGGCGACGGCGGCGACGGCGTCCGCCAGTCCCGCCGTGAGATCGACGGTTTCGGAGCTGCCGTCCACCCGCGGCAGCGCGGACAGTACGTGCAGCCCGTCACGGTCGATGCCCCGGCCCGGTCGGCCCTCGGGCACCGCCGCCGCCTTCTTGCGGCCGTACTCGGAATCGGCGGGATCGCCGAGGCGCAGTTCGAGGCGGGTGCCGAGATGGTCCCGCATCGCCGGTCGTACGTCGCCCCAGCGCGGCGCGGTGAGCACCACATGGATCCCGAAGGACAGCCCCTGGGCGGCCAGCACCGCGACCTGCGGTTCCAGCGTCTCGAAGTCCTGCCGGATGCTGGGCCAGCCGTCGATCACGAGGAACACGTCGCCGAAGGCGTCCACGTCCGCGGCCGGCCCGCTGCCGGCCCGGCGACGACGCAGCTCGGCCATCGACTCGAGGCCGAGTTCGGCGAAACGACCCTCCCGGCGCCGGAGCAGGGCGGACAGTTCGGCGATCGTCCGGCGGACCCGGTCGGCGTCCAGCCGGTTGGCGACCGAGCCGACGTGCGGAAGGCCGGCGAGTCCGGCGAGCGCTCCACCGCCGAAGTCCAGACAGTAGAACTGCACCTGCTCGGGCGTGTGCGTCATCGCCAACGACAGCACGAGGCTGCGGAGCATCGTCGACTTGCCGGCGCGCGGTCCTCCGACGACGACCACGTTGCCTGCCGAGCCCGCAAGGTCCACCACCAGCGGATCCCGCCGTTGCTCGAAAGGGCGGTCCACGATGCCGACCGGCGTGCGCAGGGTGCTCCGCGCCGGCACGTCACCGGTCAGCAGCGAGCGCGGGAGGAGCCGGTCCAGGCTCGGTGCCGCGTCGAGAGGCGGCAACCAGACCTCGTGCGCGGGAGTTCCGTGGCCGCGCACCCGCGCGACGAGGACATCGAGCACGGAACGGCTTTCCTCGGCGGGGACGGGGTCGTCGCCGGGTTCGGCCGGCTCGGGAACGGATTGGGGCTGTGCCAGGGGCACTTCGGCGGTGGTGAACAGCCGCGGCCGGGCGGCTGCAGTGCCGTGCCGGGTCACCGACCGGTCCGAGCGACGGTGCTCGTAGGGCCCGGACACGTAGGCGGCAGCGAACCGCACGATCTCCGCCGAGTCGCACTTGAGATATCCGGCTCCCGGCGACGGCGGCAGGTGGTAGGCGTCGGGAACGCCGAGAACGCTTCGGGATTCGTTGGCCGAGAAGGTCTTCAGGCCGATACGGTACGACAGATGACTGTCGAGTCCGCGTAACCGGCCCTCGTCGATCCGCTGGCTGGCGAGCAGCAGATGCATGTGCAGCGACCGCCCCAGCCGGCCGATCGTGGCGAACAGGTCCGCGAAGTCCGGCTGTTGCGTGAGCAACTCTGAGAACTCGTCCACGACGACGACCAGCGCCGGCAACGGTGCCAGCGCTGCACCGCCGGCGCGGGCTCGTTCGTAGTCGCCCACGTTCGCGAAGTTGCCTGCCCCGCGCAGAAGCTCCTGCCTGCGGTTCATCTCGCCCTCGAGGGCATCCTTCATCCGATCGACCATGGCCAGTTCGTCGGCGAGGTTGGTGATCACCGCCGCGACGTGCGGCGCCGACTCGAGTCCGAGGAACGTTGCGCCGCCCTTGAAGTCGACGAGAACGAGGTTCAGCGAGTCGGGGGCGTGCGTTGCGATCAGACCCAGTACCAGGGTCCGCAAGAGCTCCGATTTTCCCGAGCCGGTGGCTCCGATGCACAGCCCGTGCGGGCCCATGCCACCCTCGGCGGCCTCCTTCAGGTCCAGTTCGACCGGTGTGCCGTCGGTTCCGATTCCGATGGGGATCCGCAACCGGTTGCGTCCCCGCCGCGGCGACCAGGCCCGGCCGGGGTCGAACTGTGCGACGTCGCCGAGCCCGAGCAGATCCTCCCACCGGTCCGGTCGACTCTCACCGGGACCGGACTCGGCGGCCCGGTGGGTGGCTCGGTACGGCGCCAGTCGCCGCGCCGCCGTCTGTGCCTGCGCCACGCTCGCTCCGTCCGGAACCGCGAAGGTCTCCACCCGCTCGCCGGCCCGCGCACCCAGTCGTCCCGTACCGACGACGAGTTCGAGTCCGCGAGAGGCCGCGGCGGGCATCGACGCGCACAGGTCCAGGATCGTGGCGGAGTCGAGTCCGTCGTCGAGGATCCCCGAGCCCGAGCCGGGTACGCCCCCGTCGATCACGATCACCAGTTGGGGCACACCGTCGACCGGGGCCGCATTGCGGACGAATCGTCCGCGCCCCGTCAGCCGGTCGGCGAACGCGGCCTCGAGATCGCGGACGGACCCGAACACGGCGCGGGCGCTGCCCGCCCCGTCGACGAGCTCGTGGTTCTGCACGTGCGGCAGCCACTTGACCCAGTCCCACTCGTCGGCCGTGTCCGGCCCGCACACCACGGCGATTCGCAGCACCTCCGTGCTGTGGAAGGTGCACAGTTGCAGGAGCATCGCGCGCACCAGATCGCGTGCCGCTCGGCGGTCGCCGCCGAACGCCACGGCCGGGAACCCGCGCAGCGACACCGCTGTCGGCAGTGCCGGCACCACCGAGTGCGCGCGCACGAACCGCCGCAGCGACACGGCCGCCACCGGTTCGAGGTCCTCGACGGGACCGGTGTCGGGGGCGATCAGCCGGGTCGCGAGACGTTGCCCGCTGAGCCCGACCCGGACGTGGCAGAAGTCGACGTCGGTTCCGCTGCGTTCCCACATGCGTACCGTCCCCGCGAGCGTCCACAGCACGGCCGGGTCGGGATGCGTCCATTCGAGGGCCCGCCGCTGCCGGTCCGCGGTGTCGTGGACCTCCCGCCGGAGGCCGTCGAGATACCGCAGGTAGTCCTTTCGATCCTCGTCCGCCTCCGCCGCTTTCGCTCCGCCTCCGCGGCTGCCCGCGAACATGCCGACCATCGAGACGACCATCATGAGCGGGAAGACGAGCGACATCGGACTTCGCGCCGCCCCGGAACCGAACATCAGCGCCACCATGCCGATCATCGCCGCGACCATCACGACCGGCAGCAGCTTCGCCAGGAGGTTGCCCGGCGTCGACCGCGGAATCTCCGGCGGGGCCTGCATTCCGACCTCGCCCACCGGTACGCGCGGCACCTCACGCCGCGGCCTGCGCACGAACCGCACTGTACCCACGAACCGCTCAGTGCCCACGAACCGCTCAGTGCCCACGAACCGCTCTGTGCTCACCAACCCACCCCCACCGGCCCACCACGGCAGCCGTCCTCGCGACGGCCGTCCCCCCACGGTCGACGAAGGGTAACGCACACCCGAGAGATCGGCATGCACGCGGACGCGACGGCGTCTGCGCGAGGCGATGTCGTATCGTCTCCGCGAGATCCGGGCGGGCGCGCCCGCCCGGACCGAAGCACGGTCGGGGGACGACGGGGGGATGGACGATGGCGGCTGCGCATACCGAACCGGGGCGGATCGGCGCACCCGAACTCTGCCGGGTGACCGTGCTGGCACGGCACACCCAGGTCGACCTCGCCCTGCCCGGCGACGTCCCCGTCGCCCTGATCGTGCCCGGCGTCGTCGACCTCATCGCAAACCACCGCGCCCTCAACGACTTCGATTCCTCCGTCGAGCGGGTGGAGCCCGAAGCGTGGGCGCTTGCCCGTCTCGGTTCGTCGCGGCTCGCGGCGGCACTGAGCCTGCACGAGCAGGGTGTCCGGGACGGTGAACTGCTGGTACTCGAGGACGCGTCGGCACCGGCGCCACCCCCGCTGTTCGACGACGTGACCCACAGCGTCGCGACCGACGACGAGGCCGGGACGGGCCGCTGGTCGCCGAATTCGGCGGCGACGGTCGCGGCGGCGGTCACCCTCGCCGCGACGGTGACCGGTGCGGGGGCTCTGCTGCGCCTTTCCGCGCAGGAAGGACGGCTCGCCGCCGGGGCCGGTTGCGCCGCGCTCACCGTCCTGCTCCTGCTCGCCGGGATCCTGCTCCGACGGGTCCGCGACGACCGTCGCCCCGTGGTGCTGCTGTGCGCCTGTGCGGTGCCGGCCGCGTTCGTCACCGGAATCCTCGTGGTGCCGGGGACCTTCGGACCGGCGCACTCGATGCTCGGTGCAGTCCTGTCGGGGGCCGCGGCAACCCTGGTCCTGGTCTGGACCGACGTCGGACGGGCGCCCTTCACCGCGGTTGCCGCCGTCGCTGCGGTTGCCGCGGCTGCCTTCCTCGTCGCCACATGGGGAATCCCCGCGTCCGCGGTCGGCGCCGGAGTCGTCGTCACGGCGTTGCTGACTGTGACGTTCGCGCCCCGACTCGCCATGAAGTTCGCCGACCTGCCGCTGCCCCCGGTGCCCGGGCCCGGCACGGACGCATCCCGGACCGAGGACGGAGCGGACGCCCCGGACGGCGGGGGCCGGTCCCTGCCCGATCGGAGCGAACTCGCGGAGGCCGCCGCGCGGGCACGCGACCACCTCACCGGTCTCGTCGGTGCGGGAACCGTTCTGACCGTCGCGGGCGCGTGGTGCGCGGCGGCCCCGCTGTCCGGTGCCGACCCCGTCGGCCCGGGCACCGCCCTGGCCGTCGCCGCTGCGGCGGTGATCATGCTGCGCGGCCGCACCTACACCGACGCGCGCCAGGCGACGCTGCTGGTGGCAGGCGGCGCCTCCGTGCCGGTGGTCCTGCTCGCCGCCGCAGCGATCAGCGGATCTGTGCCTCCCGTCGCTGTCTTCGCCCTCGCATCCGGCGTCGCGGCCGCAGCGCTGGTGCTCGGCATGGCCGCTCCGCGCCGCTCGTTCACCCCGGTGCAGCGCCGCGCCGCCGAGCTCGTCGAGTACGCGACGATCGCGTCGGTCCTGCCACTGGCCTGCTGGGTCACGGGCCTCTACGCCGCCGTCCGCGGGATCTGACGTGGCCCGCGGGGCACGCCTCTTCCTCGTCGCCCTGGTGCTGACGACCTCGTCCTTCGGCACGGTCCCGTTCGCCGGGGCAGAACCTCCGCCCGTCGATGCCGGGAGCCTGCCTCCTCCCGCAGAGCCCGGACCCGTCGACGACACCGCGCAACGTTCGCCGTGCACCACCGTCGACATCGTCGACGACACCGCCACGATCCCGGATCCGCAGCGCCTCCTCGATTTTCCGGCCGTGTGGCCGTTGACGCGCGGCGCGGGTCAGCTCGTGGCGGTGATCGACACCGGAGTGGGCCGGAACGCCAGGCTGCCCGGGCTGGTCCCCGGTGGGGACTACGTGTCCTCGGGCGACGGGACGCAGGACTGCGACGCCCACGGAACGCTGGTGGCGGGACTCGTTGCGGCCCAGCCGGTCGCCGGGTCGGGGTTCGCCGGCGGCGCCCCGGACGCGCGGATCCTCGCCGTGCGCCAGTCCAGCCGCCACTTCTCGGCGCACCGGCCGGATGCCGGCGACCAGGATGCGCGCACGTCGCCCGGCTACGGCAACGTGCGCACGATGGCGATGGCGGTGCGCCACGCGGCGGACCGCGGTGCCACCGTCATCAACATCTCCGAGGTCGCCTGCGCGCCGGCCGCAGAGGGCATCGACGACCCCGAACTCGGGGCGGCGGTGCGGTACGCGACGGAGGTGAAGGACGTCGTCGTCGTCGCTGCCGCCGGGAATGTGGAGGATCGCTGCCGAGGGTCGAACCCGCACGGACTCGATCCGCTCCGCCCGGGAGCGGATCCGTGGCGCGCGGTCACGACCGTGGCCTCGCCGGCCTGGTACGACGACTACGTACTCACGGTCGGCTCGGTCGAGCCGGACGGCTCACCGTCGAGCTTCAGTCTGCCGGGACCGTGGGTGGACGTCGCCGCGCCCGGCGGCGGGGTGGTCTCCCTGCACCCCACCGCGGACGCCCTCGTCGACGCCTACCCGGGTGCTCAGGGCCCGACTCCGGTGGCGGGCACGAGTTTCGCGGCGCCGCTCGTGTCCGCCACCGTCGCGCTGGTACGGGCACGATTTCCGCATCTCGATGCCCGCGCCGTCGCGATGCGGATCGAGGCCACGGCGCACGCGCCGGCCGAGGGCTGGAATCCGCGGGTGGGCTTCGGCGTGATCGACCCGTTCGCGGCGGTGACCGCCCCGCGGGCGGAAGCGCGTGCGCCCGTGGCGGCCTCGGTGGCTGTCGCACCTCCGGCGCCGCCGGCTCCGACGGATCAGCGGCCCAGGAACGTCGCGGTCGTCGCGGCGACCGTGGTGCTCGCGATCGTGGGAGCGACAGCGGCGCTGCGACGCCGACGTCAGCTTCCGGCGCCGACCGGCGCCGGGTCCGGATCGGGTGCGACGCCGTCGTGAGCGACGAGCGCCTCCGCCCGCCCGAGCGCCGGACCCGGCGCGAACAGTTCGACGATCTGCCACGGCGCGGGCACCGGTTCGGAGAATCCCAGGGCGGTCGCGGCGTCCGCGTCGACGATGCCGTACCGCACGCCGGTGTCGGCGACGTAGAAGAGGGCGCCGCGCCGCGCGCTGTCCGGCGCGACGGAGGTGGTCTGCACGAACGCGCCCCGGCCGGGCGCGAGGTACGCGCTGTCGGCCTCGGGCCCGCCGCCGTCCGCCTGGGCCAGGGACACCGGCACCGCACCCTCGGGTAGCGGCAGCGCGGAGCCTGCCGACACCTCGACGGCGGACCGCGATCCTCCGTCCGCGCCGGCCTCCGGTGTCCACGTCAGGCATCCGACGGGGCGGTCGCCCGCATCGACGACCGTGGGCACGGTCGTGGGGAAGGTGTCCACGTCGAGACCGCGCACGGCCGGAGCGTCCCGCAGCAGATCCGGTGGGACGGCCGGGATCTCCGCGGCGCCCTGCGAATCGGTGAAGTGGACGATCTGCGCCGTGGCCTCGGAGACCTCCTGCACTCCGTCGCGCAGCACGACGTAGAACTTCTTCCCGTCCGGCACTGCGACGCGGACCACCGACCCGACGGTCAGCGAACCGATCGGATAGCCGGGCTCGCCGCCGGCGCCGGGGATCCGCGGAGCCTCGAGCCGCGGCACCTCCGGGATGGCGGCGAGCAGGGCCGGACCGACGGGACGCGCCATGCCGGCATCGATGCCGAGGACGCGGGTGAGCGCCCGGTCCGAGAGATCGACTTCGGCCCGGGATCCGCGGTACACCAGATGGTGCCTGCCGTCGGCCGCGACGAGCAGGGCTTCGTCGTCGGTGAGCGGTCGCGTGCGGTCACCGTAGGCCGGCTTCCCGGCGGCGACACTCGTGGTGACCGTGCGGCTTCCGTCGGTGGCCACGCTCTCGCACACCGTCCACGACAACGGCTCCGCGACGTGTGCCAGCGCGGACGGCGCACCCGGAATGCCGACGAGGGAACCTCGTGGGCGCGTTTCGAATTCCCCGTCGGCGACGACGGCGGGCTCGTCGGGCCGCCCGAGCACCAGGCGGGCGGAGGCCAGGTTGAGCACCGGATGGAAGGTGCCGTCGATCGCGACCAGCATCGCGCCGGATTCGCGACCGACCACGATCGTCGCGTCGCCGATCTTGTCCTGCGGGCGGAACAGGGCGAGTGCGGCGCAACCCGCGAGTCCGACGCAGGCGAGGACGGCACCCACCGCCAGAGCGCGCGACTGCGCCCGCATCGGGTCGTGAATCATCCGCACGTCCCGCCGCACCAGTGCATGTTCCATGCGGCGCACCAGAAATCGGTAGCCGTTGACCTGCCAGCGCGTGGTCGGCTGCGCTCCCATCGATCCTCCCCCGTACGACGCCCCCTCCGCCGCAACACAGTACAGTTCCGCCGGGGAACGTCGGGGGGACCGGGCCGTCGCTCGGTGGGAACGGGGGAATCGTCGTGCAGGATGGGATTTTCCGGCGGCCACGGCGCCGCTCCGCGGCCGGGGTGGTGCGTGCGCAGTGTGCGGCGGTGGCCGGGTGGACGACTGCGGTGGCTGCCGGAGCACCGCCTCCCGCTTCGGTGCTCGCGGCGGCACTGGCCGCGGTGGCAGTGGTGGTTCCGGTCCGGGGGCGCGACGCCGTCGACTGGTGGCGGGAATGGTGGCGATTCCGGAACCGTCCGATCCGGACCGCCCCGGTGATCGTCGACGTCACCGCGGCCGGCGACGGACCCGTCGGGGTGTGCTGGGACGGCTCGGCCGTCGGGGTGTGCTGGGACGGCTCGGCCGTCGTCGCGGTGGTGGAGCTGGTGCCGGCGGGTGGGGACCTCACCCGGCTGACACGCGATCGGGCAGAGCCACTGCGCCGGCTTCCGCTGGCGGCGATCGCCGCGTGCCTCTCGCGGCACGACGTCGAACTCGACGGGATCGACGTCGTCGTGCACGGCGGCCGGGTGTGCGACGAGACCGCGGCCGGCGAGGCGTACGGGAGCCTGGTCGGTCCGCTGCCCGCCGCCGCGACCCGCACGGTGTGGCTCGCGCTGCGGTTCGACGCCCTCGCCTGCCCGGCCGCGGTGGCGCGCCGGGGCGGCGGGTCCGAGGGCGCGGCACGCGCCGTGCGCATCGCGGCGCGCCGGGTCGTGCGCGCGCTGGCAGATCAGCGCCACGCCGCGCGGATCCTCGACGCGGGAGAGATCACCCGGGCGGTGGAGTCCGTCACCGGGTGCGCGGATCCGCTGCTGCTCGAGGAGGATCGCGACGCGGTACGGCTTCCCGGCGGTCTCAGTCGCGCCGCCGTCGTCGAACCTGGGCGCCTCGACCGGACGACCTTGACCCACCTCTGGTCGGAGCCGCTGTCGTCGGCGACGATCACGGTACGCCTGCGGCCCGGTACCGAGCCCGGAACCGTGCGGATGGGGGCAGTGGTGCGCGGAACGAGCCGCTCCCCCGAGCCGAGCCGCCGGATGCCGGGCACTCGACGGCTGTGGAGTCGCGAACTGGACGGGCTGCTGGCGTCGACCCCGACGGCCGCGGCCGGGCTCGAGGATCTGGTTCCCCTGCGCACCGTGCAGCTCGGCGACGTCGACGCCCTCACCCTGCCGGTGACGGGATGCGGACAGGTGATCGGGGCGGACGAGTCCGGGGCGGCCGTGTCTGCCCGCGTGACCGGCCCGGGAGTGCGATCCGTGTATGTCGCCGGGGAGCTGTACCTGGCGCAGCAGCTGGTGTTCCGGTCCGTCGCGATCGGCGCCCGGGTGGCGATCCACACCGATCGCGCCTCGGCCTGGCGTCCCCTGCTCGCCGCGGCGGGTCCGGACCGGTTGCGGCTCGGCGACGACCGGGGTGTCGACACGATCGTGTACGACGGCGTGGTCCCGGCGACGGTTCCCGCCGGGACGACCGCGATCCACGTGCATGCGGATCCGGACCGGTGGCCGCGTGAGCGCCCGGACGTGTCGATCCTGCAACCCGGCGCGGCCGGGGATCGGGTGGTGCTCACGACAGGGGGCCGCCGGATGTCGTTGTCGCTGGTGAGTGTGGGCGCCGAAGCCGCGTTCATCGGTCGTCCGCGGGCGGGTGGGCGCAGCCGGGCTCCTCAGCCGGGGTAGGGGTCGGCGGCCTGCCCGGCGCGCACGGTCCGCGCCCACCACGCGAGCTGGTTCAGCATCCGCTGGGCCGCATCGGCCGCGGCGCCGTCGGTGGTGGTGCCGTCTGCGGCGAAGGCGTGCTTGACGCGGTGGAAACTGACCGATTCGCGTACGGGGACCATGTGCACCTCGACGACGACCTGCCGGAGTTGTTCGACCGCGCGCAGACCGCCGGAGAGCCCGCCGTAGGAGACGAATCCGACGGGCTTGGTGCGCCATTCGTGTTTGACGGTGTCGAGGGCGGTCTTCAGGGCGGCCGGATAGCCGTGGTTGTACTCGGAGGTGACGACCGCGAACGCATCGGCCGCACCGATGCGCCGGGTGAACGCCTCGGCCTCGCGGCCGCCGGAAAGATCCTGCGGCAGCGGGGTGTCGGCAAGGTCGAGCACGCCGACGTCGAACTCGGGGCGTTGCCGCGCGGCCGCGGCGAACCAGTCGGCGACGACGGGCGCGATCCGCCCGGCCCGCACGCTGGCGACGACGATCTCGAGACGAATCGGGGCTTCGGCGTCCATGGGCCGATGGTAGGCGGGTCAGGCGGTGAGGCCGTGGGTGAGCAGGGCGGCGAGTTCGCGGTAGGCCTGGGCGTCCGGCAGGCCGGTGGCCTCGGCGACGTGGCGCTGCTGGATGCGGACCATGACGGCGGCGACGACGTCGGCGACGAACGCGGCGTGCACGTCGCGCAGTTCGCCGGTGGCGACTCCGGCGACGATGAGGTCGCGGACGCGTTCGGCGGCGAGCCGGGTGTTGCGTTCGTAGACCTCACGGGCGGCGGGGGCGGCAGCCATGTCCTCCATGAACTGCGCGGAGGCGGGTTCGAGTTGCCGGCCGACAGCCTCGAGATAGCCGCGGATGCGGTCGACGGCGCCGCTGCGGCCCTCGAGCTCGGATTCGACACGCTCGGTCGCGCCGCGGAAGAAGTGCACGGTGGCGGCCCGGACAAGGCGGTCCTTGCTCTCGGCGAGGGCGTACAGGGTCGACTTGGAACAGTGCAGGCGGGCGGCGATGTCGTCGAGGGTGAAGCGGGCGAAGCCCTCGGCGAGGAACAGCGCGACGAGCTGGTCGAACAGTTGCGCCTGCCGCGCCGTACCGCGCCGGGTTCCCGCTCTTGTCATACTATGAATAGTACTGCAGTATCGTTCTCAGTACTATTTTCTGAGCGAGGAGTCACCGTGCCCGTCGAGCGCCTGCTGCCCACCCCCGAGGCCTACGACCTCATCGAGCTGACCCGCGACGTCGCGGACAAGGTTCTCGCGCCGCGGGTCGTCGAACACGAGCGCAACGAGACGTTCCCCGAAGGCGTGTTCCCCGCCCTCGGGGCGGCCGGCCTGCTGAGCCTGCCGTACCCGGAGGAGTTCGGTGGCGGGAATCAGCCGTACGAGGTGTACCTGCAGGTGCTCGAGGAACTCGGCGCCCGCTGGGCGGCCGTCGCCGTCGCCGTGAGCGTGCACGGCCTGTCGTGCTTCGCGCTGGCCACCCACGGCACCGAGGAGCAGAAGGCCAGGTGGTTGCCGGACATGCTCGGCGGCGAGACGATCGGCGCCTACAGCCTGTCCGAGCCGCAGGCCGGGTCCGATGCCGCGGCCCTGGCCTGCCGCGCGACAGCCGTGGACGGCGGCTACCGGATCTCCGGGTCGAAGGCGTGGATCACCAACGGCGGCAAGGCGGACTTCTACACGCTGTTCGCCCGGACCTCCGACGCCGGCTCGAAGGGCATCTCCTGCTTCCTCGTGCCCGCCGGGACCGAAGGTCTCAGCTTCGGCAAGCCCGAGGAGAAGATGGGCCTGCATGCCATCCCCACCACGACCGCCCACTACGACGACGCGTTCGTACCCGAGGAGCGCCGTATCGGCGCCGAGGGCCAGGGTCTGCCGATCGCGTTCAGCGCGCTCGATTCGGGTCGCCTCGGGATCGCGGCCGTCGCGGTGGGCCTCGCGCAGGCCGCGCTCGACGAGGCCACCGCGTACGCCAAGGAGCGCAAGGCGTTCGGCAAGAAGATCATCGATCATCAGGGCCTCGGATTCGTCCTCGCCGACATGGCCGCGGCGGTGGACTCGGCCCGCGCCACCTACATCGACGCCGCGCGCCGCAAGGATGCCGGTCTGCCCTACTCGCGGCAGGCGTCGGTCGCCAAGCTCGTCGCGACCGACGCGGCAATGAAGGTGACCACCGACGCCGTGCAGGTACTCGGCGGCTACGGCTACACCCGGGACTTTCCCGTCGAGCGGTTCATGCGGGACGCGAAGATCACGCAGATCTTCGAGGGGACGAACCAGATCCAGCGGTTGGTCATCGCCCGGCACCTGGCCGGCTGACCGGCAGAGGTGTCGGGGCGCGTCGCCGTCCTCCCCGGCGGCGTGCGCGCCCCGACACTGCCCGGATAGCTCGCGCCGCGGAATCTGAAACATCTTCCTGTCAGATTCTGCGAGCCTGCTACCGTGCGCCGGTGAACAGACAGCGCAGGCGGGGCCGCAGGGCCGCGAACCGACTGGAGCGGGCGGCCGATGCCGCGGACGTCGTGGCAACCCTTGCCGAACTGGGGATCCTGTTCCTGAGACTGCTGTCGCTGCCGTTCCGCGCGGCGGCGGCGCTGCTCCGGATGGTCACGACCTGACCGCGCTACGCGCCGATCGCCTCCTCGAGGATCGGCCAGGACTCGTGCAGCGCGTCCTGCCAATAGCCCCACGAATGCGTGCCCTCCACCGCTGTGCTGAAGGTCGCCTCGATCCCGAGTTCGTCGAAGGTCCGTCGCAGCCGTTCGGTGCACTGTGCCGTGGCCGCCTCGATGGATCCGAGGACGAGCAGGTCGACCGGATCCACCTGCCCACCCAGGGCCGCCTCGTGCGGGCCCGGCAGGCCACCGCCGGAGGAGATGTACAGCGTCGTGCCGCGCAGCTTCTCCGCGTTCAGCGCCGCGTCGTTGGCCATCCACCCCGGGCCACCGATCGGGCCCCACATGTTCTCGACGTCGCCGCCCCCGATCGTGACGACGGCCTCGACGTAGCTGCGTCCCGGATCGCTGCTCGTCTGAGCGCACCCGCTGTAGGACGCCACCGCCTCGTACAGTCCCGGCGCCTGCTGCGCGAGAGCCAGCACCGAACTGCCCGACATCGACATTCCCGCGACGGCGTTGCGACCGTCGGCGCCCAGTGCCGCGTCCACGACCGGCGGCAGTTCCGACGTCAGGAACGTCGCCCATCGGTGCCGGCCGAGCTTCGGGTCGTCACGCACCCAGTCCGTGTAGTACGAGAAGGCGCCGCCCACCGGGGTGACGACGTTGACGTTCCTGCCGTCGAAGAACTCGCGGACGTCCGTCTGCTCCCGCCAGTTCGCGGCGTCTTCACCCCCGCCGGCGCCGTTGAGCAGGTAGAAGGTGGGCCGGGCAACGGAAGTGTCAGCGGGCCGGATCACCTCCACCGGGATCACCCGGTCCATGGACGGCGAGTACACGTGCAGCACCCAGTCGCGCGCGGTCCGCTCCTCCACGTGATCGACGTAGGCCCCGGCCGGAGCCGGCTCGGCGGCTGCCGGCGCCGTCAGCAGCGACGCCGCGGCGAACAGCGCCGCCGCGATCGTCGCGCCGCGTCGCCGGATCGCGGGCATGTCGAGCACTGCGCCTCCCTCTCACATGCCGATCCCCCGGCCGGGCCGGCCGGGGGAGGTGCTCGTCGGAACATATCACCGGAAGGCACATATCACTGGAAGGCCGCGGATCAGCAGCAGCCGTGGCCGATGGGGCCGCGCAGCTCGCGGGTGGCCGCGTTGCGCGCCGCGAGTTCGCCGTCGGGGGGATAGTCGACGCCGACGAGGCTGAGTCCGTGCGCCGGAGCCACGGCCACGGCCGCGGCGCGCTGCCGTTCGTCGAGCAGCGCGGTCATCCACTCGACACTGCGCCGCCCCTCCCCTACCGCGAGCGCCGCCCCGACGAGGCTGCGCACCATCGACCAGCAGAACGCGTCTGCGCTCACGTGCGCGGTCAGGATGTCCCCCGTGCTCGTCCAATCGAAGCGTTGCAGTTCGCGGACCGTCGTCGCGCCCTCGCGCCGCTTGCAGAACGCCGCGAAGTCGTGCAGGCCCAGCAGCGACCGCGACGCGGCACGCATCGCGTCGACGTCCACCGGCTTGGGCCAGGCGACGGTGTCGCGGGCCCGCAGCGGCTCGGCGCCGTAGACGGCGGTGGTGAGCCGGTACTCGTAGTGCCGGCGGACCGCCGAGAAACGGGCGTCGAAGTGCGGCGGGGCGACGGAGATGCCGGTGACGCGGACGTCGCGCGGCAGGAACCGCGCGAGCCGTCGCACCAGACGGCCGAGATCGTCCGGAAGGGCAGCGGCGGGGACGTCGACGTGCGCGACCTGACCGGACGCATGCACCCCGGCATCGGTCCGCCCGGCGACCGTGAGCTGGACCGGTGCGCGCACGACCGCCCCGAGTTTCTCTTCGATCTCCCCGCACACCGTCCGTCGTCCGGGTTGCCGTGCCCAGCCGGAGAAGTCGGTGCCGTCGTAGGCGATGTCGAGCCGCAGCCGGGTGCTGTCCCCCGCGGCGGACGGGTTCTCGAAAGCAACGGGCCCGCCGCCCCGGTTCGGGGCGACGGGCTCGTTCGCTTCAGCGGATGCCGAAACCAAGTGGACTAGTCCTTCTTGGCCTCGTCGGCGTCCTTGGCGTCGGCCGCGGTGGCGGTCTCGTCCTCGATCGCGTCGACGACGGCGTCCGCGTTCTCGACCTGCGCGTCGGAGGCGTCGGCCTCGACGGCTTCGACGACGTTCTCCTCGGCCGGGGCCTCGGTGGCCGGCGCGCTCTGCGAGGCGGCGACGCGACGGGCGCGGTCGGCCTCGGAGGTGACGGTCTTCTCCTTGACGAGCTCGATGATCGCCATGGGAGCGTTGTCACCCTTGCGCGGCATCGTCTTGACGATGCGGGTGTAGCCGCCGTTGCGGTCCTCGTAGAACGGGCCGATCTCCGCGAACAGCGTGTGGACGACGTCCTTGTTGCGGATGACCTTCAGCACCTCACGACGGTTGGCCAGCGTGCCGGCCTTCGCGTGCGTGACGAGCTTCTCGGCGTAGGGCCGCAGGGCCTTGGCCTTGGCCTCGGTGGTGGTGATGCGGCCGTGCTCGAAGAGCGCAGTGGCCAGGTTGGCCAGCAGCGCCTTCTGGTGCGAGGCCGACCCGCCGAAGCGGGCACCCTTCTTGGGCTTGGGCATGATGAATCTCCTAGTAACGGACCGTGAGCTGCTACAGCTGCTCGGTCTCGGCGTAGTCCTCGTTCCCCTCGGCGTCGCCGAAGGAACCGGCGTCCGTATCGCTCCAGGTACCGGTCGCGGCGTCGTAGCCGGCGACGGTGCTCGGGTCGAAGGACGCGGGGCTGTCCTTGAGGGAGAGGCCGAGCGAGTGCAGCTTGACCTTCACCTCGTCGATGGACTTCTGACCGAAGTTGCGGATGTCGAGCAGGTCGGACTCCGTGCGTGCCACGAGCTCACCGACGGTGTGCACACCCTCGCGCTTGAGGCAGTTGTAGGACCGGACCGTCAGGTCGAGATCCTCGATGGGGAGTCCGAAGGAGGCGATGTGGTCGGCCTCGGCGGGCGAGGGACCGATCTCGATGCCTTCTGCTTCGACGTTCAGCTCACGAGCCAGACCGAAGAGCTCCACCAGGGTCTTGCCCGCCGAAGCGAGCGCGTCCCGCGCGGTGATCGAGTTCTTGGTCTCCACGTCGAGAATCAACCGATCGAAGTCGGTGCGCTGCTCGACGCGGGTCGCCTCCACCTTGTAGGTCACCTTGAGCACCGGCGAGTAGATCGAATCGACCGGGATGCGGCCGATCTCGGCGCCGGACGCCTTGTTCTGGACGGCAGGGACGTAGCCGCGGCCGCGCTCGACGACGAGCTCGATCTCCAGCTTGCCCTTGTCGTTCAGGGTGGCGATGTGCAGGTCCGGGTTGTGGACGGTGACACCGGCCGGGGGCACGATGTCGCCCGCGGTCACGGTGCCGGGGCCCTGCTTGCGGACGTACATGGTGACCGGCTCGTCCTCTTCCGAGCTGACCACGAGGCCCTTGAGGTTCAGGATGATGTCGGTGACATCCTCCTTGACCCCGGGAACCGTGGTGAACTCGTGGAGCACGCCGTCGATGCGAATGCTGGTGACGGCCGCGCCCGGAATCGAGGACAGCAGGGTGCGACGAAGCGAGTTGCCGAGGGTGTACCCGAAGCCCGGCTCGAGGGGTTCGATGACGAACTTCGAGCGGTTGTCGGCGATGACCTCTTCGCTGAGGGTGGGTCGCTGCGAGATGAGCATGGAGTGCCTCCTTGTGGGCGTCCGCCATATGACGCCCTGGTCGGGATGTGGTGTCCCCCCGGACCTCGGGAGGACCGGAAGGACACCACGGCGCGAAGCGCCTTACTTCGAGTAGTACTCGACGATCAGCTGTTCCTGCAGCGGGATGTCGATCTGCGCGCGCTCGGGGAGCTGGTGGACCAGCACCCGCAGACGCGGGCCGACGACCTGCAGCCAACCCGGGATCGGACGATCGCCCTGGGTCTCACGGGCCACCTGGAAGGGCAGCGTGCCCAGCGACTTCTCGCGGACGTCGATGATGTCGTACTGCGAGACGCGGTAGCTGGGGATGTCGACCTTCTTGCCGTTCACCAGGAAGTGGCCGTGGCTCACCAGCTGGCGGGCCTGACGGCGGGTCCGGGCGAGACCGGCGCGGTAGACGACGTTGTCCAGACGCGACTCGAGGATGGTCAGCAGGACCTCACCGGTCTTGCCGGGGCGGCCGGCGGCCTCCTCGTAGTAGCGACGGAACTGCTTTTCCATCACGCCGTAGGAGAAGCGGGCCTTCTGCTTCTCCTGCAGCTGGAGCAGGTATTCGCTCTCCTTGATCCGCGCGCGGCCGTGCTGGCCGGGCGGGTAGGGGCGACGCTCGAACGCCTGGTCGCCTCCGACGAGGTCGACGCGCAGACGACGCGACTTACGGGTAACGGGACCGGTATAGCGAGCCATGATTCAAACCTTCCTTTCCCGTTAGACGCGACGCCGCTTGGGCGGACGGCAGCCGTTGTGCGGCTGGGGGGTGACGTCGGAGATGGTGCCGACCTCGAGGCCCGCGGCCTGGAGGGAACGGATCGCCGTCTCGCGGCCCGAGCCC
This sequence comes from Rhodococcus sp. NS-SX18, assembly GCF_057367935.1. Lineage (NCBI taxonomy): Bacteria > Bacillati > Actinomycetota > Actinomycetes > Mycobacteriales > Nocardiaceae > Rhodococcus > Rhodococcus sp. NS-SX18. The sequence continues at coordinate 3,663,187 of NZ_CM170633.1, forward strand.
GGGCCCTTCACGAAGACGTCGACCTTCTTGACACCGTGCTCCTGCGCCTTGCGGGCAGCGTTCTCGGCGGCGAGCTGCGCGGCGAACGGGGTCGACTTGCGCGAACCCTTGAAGCCGACGTGGCCGGAGGACGCCCAGGAGATGACGTTGCCGTTCGGGTCCGTGATGGACACGATCGTGTTGTTGAAGGTGCTCTTGATGTGAGCGGCACCGTGCGGGACGTTCTTCTTGTCCCTGCGGCGCGCCTTCTGGGTCTTCTTGGGACCGGTGCTGCGTGACTTGGGAGGCATTACTTCTTCTTTCCTGCGACGGTGCGCTTCGGACCCTTACGGGTGCGGGCGTTGGTCTTGGTGCGCTGTCCACGCACGGGCAGACCACGACGGTGTCGCAGGCCCTGGTAGCAGCCGATCTCGATCTTGCGACGGATGTCCGCCTGGACCTCGCGGCGGAGGTCACCCTCGACCTTGTAGGTCTCCTCGATGAACTCGCGCAGCTTGGCGAGATCCTCGTCGGAGAGGTCCTTGCTGCGCAGATCCGGGCTCACGCCGGTGGCCTCGAGGATCTCCTTCGAGCGGGTACGGCCGATGCCGTAGATGTAGGTCAGTGCGATCTCCATCCGCTTTTCGCGGGGAAGATCGACACCTGCGAGACGTGCCATGTGGCATTCCTATTCGGTGTGCGGAGGTCTGCTCCCAGCCCGTCCCCTGCGTCGTGAAACTGTGTGGTCCCGCGGCCCGGCCGAAGCCGGAACGCCGGTAGTCCGAAACACAGTGGGGCCCCGGCCTCCGAACCGGGGGTGTATCGCGCGGCTCCCCGACGAATCGGGAATCGTGACCGAACGACTGGTACTGGAAGGTCTTCTCTAGCTTGTTGCCAAGCCGATCTGTCGAAGAGCGGGTGGTCTAGCCCTGGCGCTGCTTGTGGCGCAGGTTCTCGCAGATCACCATGACCCGGCCGTTACGGCGGATCACCTTGCACTTCTCGCAGATCTTCTTGACGCTCGGCTGAACCTTCACGGTGCGTCTGATCTCCTGTGTGTACGCCTGCGGCAGAGCACGAGGCATGCTGCAGACATGGTTCTCCCCGACCGTGCGGCCGGGGAAGCTCTTACTTGTAGCGGTAGACGATGCGCCCACGCGACAGGTCGTAGGGCGAGAGCTCTACGACAACCCGGTCCTCGGGCAGGATGCGAATGTAGTGCTGACGCATCTTGCCGCTGATGTGAGCCAGGACCTTGTGACCGTTCTCGAGCTCAATGCGAAACATCGCATTGGGCAGCGGCTCGATCACTCGACCCTCGACCTCGATGGCTCCGTCTTTCTTGGCCATATCCTCCGCGATCCGTGTTGTTCGGCGTGTGGTTGCATCGGTGTCCGTTACCGTGACGCTCGGCGTGCCCGGCTGCGGACAACCGCAGACCGGCGCGCAGGGCGCACCATCGATCTATGTTACGGGAACTTTCCCACCAGGGCCAAATGCCGACATACAGGAGGACAGCCGTGCGGGCGTTGGTTCAGCGGGTGACGGGTGCCGCCGTCGCGGTCGACGGTCGCGAGGTCGCCCGGATCTCACCCCCGGTCGGCGGTCACGGCCTGCTCGTGCTCGTCGGCGTGACCCACGACGACGACGCGGCCAAGGCCGCGACGCTGGCCCGGAAGGTGTGGACGATGCGGATCCTCGAGGACGAGAAGTCGGCGTCCGATCTGGCGGCCCCGATCCTCGTGGTCAGCCAGTTCACGCTCATGGCCGACACGCGCAAGAGCCGGCGCCCGTCGTGGTCGGCCGCCGCACCGCGCGCCGTGGCCGAACCGCTGGTGGACGAGTTCGCGTCGGCTCTGCGGGAGCTGGGCGCCGACGTGCAGACCGGCGTCTTCGGGGAGCACATGGAGGTGAGCCTGGTGAACGACGGCCCGGTCACTCTCCTGGTCGAGGTGTGAACCGGGGTCTGCGACCCGAGCGAATGTCTCGCTCGGCTCGTCGGGCAGCGAGCGAGACATTCGCTCGCCACCACCGCCGCACTACTCCGGACGCAGGGTGAGGATGCGGGGACCGTCCTCGGTCACCGCGACGGTGTGCTCCCAGTGCGCGGCGCGGCTGCCGTCGGTCGTGACGACGGTCCACTTGTCGTCGAGCACCTCGGTCTCGTAGGTACCGAGCGTCAGCATCGGTTCGATGGCGAGTACGGATCCCACCACGAGGCGCGGGCCCTTCCCGGGCTCGCCCTCGTTCGGCAGGAACGGATCCATGTGCATCTCGCGGCCGATGGCGTGCCCGCCGTATCCGTCGACGATGCCGTAGCGCCGGCCGTGCAACCGTTCGGCCTCGCGGGTGCCGGTCTCGATGGCGTGCGAGACGTCGGTGAGCCGGTTGTCCGGCAGCATCGCCGCGATGCCCGCCTCCATCGACAGCCGTGTCGCATCGCTGAGATCGACGTCGGGGGCGGCGAGTTCCCCGACGCCGAAGGTCCACGCCGAGTCGCCGTGCCAGCCGTCGAGGATCGCGCCGCAGTCGATCGACACGAGATCGCCCTCGGCGAGGATCTCCGTCGCCGAGGGGATTCCGTGCACCACGCGGTCGTTCACCGACGAGCAGATCGAGCCGGTGAACCCGTGGTAGCCCAGGAAGGAGGGGACGGCCCCCGCGTCACGGATGACCGCCTCCGCCACCTGGTCCAGTTCCAGGGTGCTCACGCCCGGCTTCGCCGCCTCGCGGACCGCCACGAGTGCGGCGCCGACCACAGCGCCCGCCGCCGCCATCGCATCGAGTTCACCGGCGGTGCGGAACGGAACCACCTTGCGCTTGCGCCCGAAACCCATCGTCTTGCTCCTGCGTCCTTACTTGCCGAGGGCCGCGAGGGCGCGGGCGTTGATCTCGTCGACCTCGCCGACGGCATCGACCGTGACGAGCGCGTCGGCGTAGTAGTCGAGCAGCGGCGCCGTCTCCTCGCGGTACACCCGGAGCCGATTGCGGATGACGTCCTCGGTGTCGTCGGCGCGGCCGCGAGCGAGCATCCGCTCGACCACGACGTCCTCGTCGATGTCGAAGGAGAGGACGCCGTCGAGCTTCGTGTCCAGGTCCTTCAGGATGGACTCGAGTTCACGAGCCTGTTCCACGCTCCGAGGGAAGCCGTCGAGCAGGAAGCCGTCGACGGCGTCGGGCTCGGCGAGACGGGCGCGCACCATGTTGTTGGTGATCTCGGCGGGTACGAGCTCGCCGGCGTCGATGTACTTCTTGGCTTCGACACCGAGCGGGGTGCCCTGCCCGATGTTGGCCCGGAACAGATCCCCGGTGGAGATCGCGGGGACGCCGAGCTTCTCCGACAGGATGGCGGCCTGCGTGCCCTTGCCGGCACCGGGCGGACCGAGGAGTACAAGTCTCACTTGAGGAACCCTTCGTAGTTGCGCTGCATGAGTTGACTTTCGATCTGCTTGACAGTGTCCAGCGCGACACTGACGAGAATGAGCACCGCGGCGCCACCGAAGATGCTGGTGGCGGTCTGGCTGCCCGAGAGGAAGAAGTTGGGCAGCGTCGCGATGAGACCCAGGTACAGCGAACCTGGCACCGTGATGCGGTTGAGGACGTAGCTGAGGTACTCGGCAGTCGGGCGTCCCGGCCGGATGCCCGGGATGAAGCCGCCGTACTTCTTCATTTCGTCGGCCCGTTCCTCCGGATTGAAGGTGATGGCGACGTAGAAGAAGACGAAGAAGACGATCAGCCCGAAGTAGATCGCGATGTAGACCGGGTTGTTCGGATTCACCAGGTACTCGTTGATGATCCGCTGCCACCAGCTCGGATCGGTGGCCGAGGTGGCTCCGGTCAGCTGGGCGATGAGGTTCGGCAGGTACAGCAGCGACGACGCGAAGATCACCGGGATGATGCCGGCCTGGTTCACCTTCAACGGCAGGTACGTCGAAGACCCGCCGTACATGCGCCGGCCCACCATGCGCTTGGCGTACTGCACCGGGATCCGGCGCTGGCCCTGCTCGACGAACACCACGCCGGTGATGACCACCAGCGCGACGACGAGGACGATCGTGAAGACCAGCCCGCCGCGGGACTCGAGGATGGTGCGGCCCTCGGACGGCAGCCGCGAGGCGATGCCGGCGAAGATCAGGATCGACATGCCGTTGCCGACGCCGCGCTCGGTGATGAGCTCACCGAACCACATGACGAGCGCCGCACCGGCCGTCATGACCAGCACGATCACGACCATGCCGAAGATGCTGTCGTCGGCGAGGATCGGTTCGGAACAGCCCTGCAACAGCTGCCCGCGCGCCGCGAGGGCGACGATGCCGGTGGACTGCAGCACGGCGAGCGCCACCGCGAGGTAGCGCGTGTACTGCGTCATCTTGGCCTGCCCCGCCTGGCCTTCCTTGCGCAACTCCTCGAAGCGCGGAATGACCACCGTCAGCAGCTGCACGATGATGCTTGCGGTGATGAACGGCATGATGCCGATCGCGAACACCGACAGCTGCAACAGGGCGCCGCCGGAGAACAGGTTGATCAGCGAGTAGATCCCGGCGGAGTCCCCGCCGCTGAGCTGATCGATGCAGGCACGCACGTTGCCGTAGTCGACGCCCGGAGACGGCAGCGTCGCGCCGAGGCGGTACAGGGCCACCAACCCGAGCGCGACGAGGATCTTCCGCCTCAGGTCCGGGGTCCTGAGGGCCGAGACGAAGGCGGAAAGCAAAGATCCTCCTGGCAGGGCGAAACGGGAGACTGTGGATCGACGCGCGGGGTCCGACGGTCGACAACTCTTGAACTCTAGCAGCGCGCCCGGAACCGGTGCCGTGGCGCCGGGTCGGGGCTGCTCGTCCCCGCGGCGACAGGATGCCGCCGTGCGGTGTCCGGCAGGGCGGGAACGCCGAACGGCCGCACTGCAACACGTGCTGCAGTGCGGCCGTTCGTGTGCTGTGCGTCACGCACGAGCGAACCGGTCAGGCCAGTTCGGTCGCGGTGCCGCCGGCAGCGGTGATCTTCTCCTTGGCGGAGCCGGAGAACTTGTTCGCGGTCACCTGCACGGCCACCGTGAGCTCGCCCTCGCCGAGGACCTTCACGAGCTGGTTCTTGCGAACCGCGCCCTTGGCGACGAGCTCGTCGACGCCGACCTGTCCACCCTCGGGGAAGAGACGGGCGATGTCGCCGACGTTGACGACCTGGTACTCGGTGCGGAAGGCGTTCTTGAAGCCCTTGAGCTTCGGCAGCCGCATGTGCAGCGGCATCTGGCCACCCTCGAAGGCCGCCGAGACGTTCTTGCGCGCCTTGGTGCCCTTCGTACCGCGACCGGCGGTCTTGCCCTTCGAACCCTCACCGCGTCCGACGCGGGTCTTGTCCGTCTTCGCGCCCGGAGCCGGGCGCAGGTGGTGCAGCTTGATTGTCACTTGGAGGCCTCCTCAGCAGTGACTTCCTCGACAACGACGAGGTGACGCACCACGTTGATCAAGCCGCGGTTCTGCGCATTGTCCTCGCGGACCACGGACTGGCGGATCTTCCGCAGACCGAGGGTGCGCAGGCTGTCGCGCTGGTTCGACTTGGTGCCGATGGTGCTCTTGACCTGAGTGATCTTCAGCTCTGCCATTACTTCACGCTCCCAGCGGCCTGTGCCCGGGCGCGCAGCATGCCCGCAGGTGCGACGTCCTCGAGGGCCAGACCGCGGCGAGCCGCGACTTCCTCGGGGCGCTGCAGCTGCTTGAGGGCGGCCACGGTGGCGTGCACGACGTTGATGGCGTTGTCGCTGCCGAGCGACTTCGACAGGATGTCGTGGATGCCCGCGCATTCGAGCACGGCACGCACCGCACCACCGGCGATCACACCGGTACCCGGCGAGGCGGGGCGCAGCATGACGACGCCGGCCGCGGCCTCACCCTGCACCGGGTGCGTGATCGTGGAGCCGATGAGCGGGACGCGGAAGAAGCCCTTGCGAGCCTCCTCGACACCCTTCTGGATGGCCGCGGGAACTTCCTTGGCCTTGCCGTAGCCGACGCCGACCAGGCCGTTGCCGTCGCCCACGATCACCAGTGCGGTGAAGCTGAAGCGACGGCCGCCCTTGACGACCTTCGACACACGGTTGATCGAGACGACACGCTCGATGTAGTTCGACTTCTCGGCGGCACCGCCGCCGCGCGAGTCGCGATCGCGGCGGTCGCGACCACCACGCTGGTCCCCGGTGTTGGGGCCATTCTGTCCGGCGGGGCCGTTGCCGCCGTCACGCCGCTGACGTCCCGGCATCAGGCGTTCCTTCCGTTCGAAGAGATGGTCATCAGAACTTCAACCCGCTTTCGCGAGCCGCGTCTGCGAGGGCCGCGATCCGGCCGCTGTAGGTGTGGCCGCCACGGTCGAAGACCACAGCCTCCACGCCGGCAGCCTTGGCCCGCTCGGCGATCAGCTGGCCGACCTTGGCGCCGCGCGCCTTCTTGTCGCCCTCGAGCGCACGCACGTCCGGCTCGACGGTCGAGGCCGCCGCCAGGGTGGTGCCCGTCAGGTCGTCGACCAGCTGGGCGTGAATGTGGCGCGAGGACCGGTTCACGACGAGACGGGGACGCTCGGCGGTGCCGGCGACCTTCTTGCGCAGACGGAAGTGCCGACGCTGCTTCGACAGCCGACGCCGGGTGGACGCGTCCTTGCCGAGCGGAATCCGCTTGGCCTTCTGGTTCTCGGTCTGGCTCATGATCACTTACCCGTCTTTCCGACCTTGCGGCGCACCTGCTCGCCCTCGTAGCGGATGCCCTTGCCCTTGTACGGGTCGGACTTGCGCAGCCGGCGGATGTTGGCCGCGATCTGGCCGACCTTCTGCTTGTCGATGCCCGAGATCGAGAACTTCGTCGGCGACTCGACCGCGAACGTGATGCCCTCGGGGGCCTCGATCGGGACCGGGTGGCTGTAGCCGAGCGAGAACTCGAGGTCCTTGCCCTTGAGCGCGACGCGGTAGCCGACGCCGTGGATCTCCATCTTCGTGGTGTACCCCTCGGTGACACCCACGATGAGGTTCTGCACGAGCGTGCGCGACAGACCGTGCAGCGCGCGGCTGCGACGCTCGTCGTTCGGACGGCTCACGTTGAGCGCGCCGTCGTCACCCTTGGCGATGGTGATCGGCTCGGCGATGGTCAGCGAGAGGTTGCCCTTGGGGCCCTTCACTGCGACGTCCTGGCCGTCGATGGTCACCTCGACGCCCGACGGGACGGTGACCGGAAGCTTTCCAATACGCGACATTGTGGTGGCCTCCCTTACCAGACGTAGGCGAGGACTTCCCCGCCCACTCCCTGCTTGGCCGCCTGGCGATCGGTGAGCAGGCCGGAGGACGTGGAGATGATCGCCACGCCGAGGCCGCCCAGGACCTTGGGCAGGTTGGTGGATTTCGCGTACACGCGCAGGCCGGGCTTCGACACGCGGCGCACACCGGCGAGGCTGCGCTCACGGGACGGGCCGTACTTGAGGTTGACGACGAGGGTCTTGCCCACCTCGGCATCCTCGGTGCGGAAGTCGGCGATGTAGCCCTCACGCTTGAGGATCTCGGCGATGTTCGCCTTGATCTTCGAGTGGGGAAGCTTCACCTCGTCGTGGTACGCCGTGTTGGCGTTACGCAGACGCGTCAAGAAGTCTGCGATGGGGTCGGTCATGGTCATGGCTGACCTGTTCACCTTTCTCGTTGCGGTTCCCATGCAACACCGGCAGCGGCGACGAACGTGTCGCCGGCGCGGACCGGCCGTGGGCCTACGACGAACTTGGTTTCATGCGGACCGGACGCGGTTGCGACCGGCCCCTGACAGGAGTGACGGTGGACGACCGTGCGGTCGCCCACCGTTCACGTCACCAGGAGCTCTTGTGAACTCCCGGAAGCTGACCGCGGTGTGCCATGTCACGCAGGCAGATGCGGCAGAGTCCGAACTTGCGGAAGACCGAGTGGGGGCGCCCGCAGCGCTGGCAGCGGGTGTAGGCGCGCACCGCGAACTTCGGCTTCTTGTTGGCCTTGTTGACCAGTGCCTTCTTAGCCATGGGCTCAGTTCTCCTTGAACGGGAAGCCGAGGTGCTTGAGCAGGGCACGGCCTTCTTCGTTGTTGGTGGCGGTCGTGACGACGGTGATGTCCATGCCGCGCGGGCGGTCGATCTTGTCCACGTCGATCTCGTGGAACATCGACTGCTCGTTCAGGCCGAACGTGTAGTTGCCGTTGCCGTCGAACTGGTTGCCGTTGAGGCCGCGGAAGTCCCGGATACGGGGCAGCGCGATGGAGACCAGGCGGTCCAGGAACTCCCACATGCGGTCGCCGCGCAGCGTGACGCGCGCGCCGATCGGCATGCCCTCACGCAGCTTGAACTGGGCGATCGACTTGCGGGCCTTGCGGATCTCCGGCTTCTGACCGGTGATCAGAGCCAGGTCGGCGACCGCGCCGTTGATCAGCTTCGCGTCGCGGGCGGCGTCACCGACACCCATGTTGACGACGACCTTCACGACGCCGGGGATCTGCATGACGTTCGCGTAGTCGAACTCCGCGTTCAGCGCGTCGCGGATCTCCTCGCGGTACCGGGTCTTCAGACGCGGTGTGGTCTTGTTCTCGGTGGTGGTCATGTCAGATGTCCTTCCCGTTCTTCCGGGAAATCCGAACGCGCTTGCCGGTTTCCTCGTCGGTCCGGTAGCCCACGCGGGTGGGGTTGCCGTCCGAGTCGACGACCGCAACGTTGGAAACGTGGATCGGGGCCTCCTGCGTCACGATGCCCCCGGAAGAGGCGCCGCGCTCGTTGGCCGAGACCGCCGTGTGCTTCTTGATTCGGTTCACGCCCTCGACGAGGACCCGGTTCTCCTTCGGGTAGGCCGCGATGACCTTGCCCTTGGCACCCTTGTCCTTGCCCGAGATGACGAGCACGGTGTCGCCCTTGTGCACCTTCATCACAGCACCTCCGGAGCGAGCGAGACGATCTTCATGAACCGCTTGTCGCGCAGCTCGCGGCCGACGGGGCCGAAGATGCGGGTGCCACGCGGGTCGTTGTCACCCTTGATGATGACGGCGGCGTTCTCGTCGAACTTGATGTACGAGCCGTCCGGCCGGCGGCGCTCCTTGGCGGTGCGCACGATCACGGCCTTGACGACGTCGCCGCGCTTGACGTTGCCACCGGGGATCGCGTCCTTCACGGTGGCGACGATGATGTCACCGATACCGGCGTAGCGACGGGACGAGCCACCGAGAACGCGGATGCAGAGGATCTCCTTGGCACCCGTGTTGTCGGCGACGCGCAGTCGCGACTCCTGCTGGATCACTTACTTCTCCTTGACCTGGATTGGTGTGTACGTCAGATTTCCGACCTGGACGCACGCGGTCGTCGGTCGCTCACGGCGCACGCGCGCAAGACACACGGGTCCCGTGAGGCAACCCGTCCAGGGTAGGCGATATACCTCATGCAGGGCAAATCCGCGAACTGTGAGGTCGCTCCCTACCCCGGACCCGGGCGTGTCGTCCGAGGGCGCCCTCGGAAAGACCGACGGCACCCACACCGCGCGCGAGGCGAGCGATGTGGGTGCCGTACTCGATCGTCGTCGACGATGCGAAAGAGGGCTTACTTGGCCTTCTCGAGCACCTCGACCAGACGCCACCGCTTGGTCGCGGACAGCGGACGGGTCTCCATCAGCTGCACGCGGTCGCCGATGCCGGCCACGCCGTTCTCGTCGTGTGCCTTCACCTTGGTGGTACGGCGGATGATCTTGCCGTACAGCGGGTGCTTCACCCGGTCCTCGAGCTCGACCACGATCGTCTTCTCCATCTTGTCGGAGACGACGTAGCCGATGCGGACCTTGCGGCTGCCGCGCTCTTCCTTCTGGGTCACTGCCTTTTCCTCACTCATGCCGCGTCACCCGCATCCGGGCCGGAGGCCAGGCCGAGCTCGCGCTCACGCAGCACCGTGTAGATGCGGGCGATCTCGTTGCGCACGACGCGCAGCCGGCGGTTGTTGTCCAGCTGGCCGGTGGCCATCTGGAAACGAAGGTTGAACAGCTCTTCCTTCGCCTCGCGGAGCTTGGTGACCAGCTCTTCCTCGGTCAGCTCGCGGAGCTCTGTGGCGGGGGTTCCGGTAGCCATCAGAACTGCTCCTCCCTCGTCACGATCCTGCACTTGCACGGGAGCTTGTGCATCGCGCGCCGGAGGGCTTCGCGGGCAATCTCCTCGTTCGGGTAGCTCATCTCGAACATCACCCGTCCGGGCTTGATGTTCGCGACCCACCACTCGGGCGAACCCTTACCGGAACCCATGCGGGTCTCGGCAGGCTTCTTGGTGAGGGGGCGATCCGGGAAGATGTTGATCCAGATCTTGCCGCCACGCTTGATGTGCCGGGTCATGGCGATACGAGCGGACTCGATCTGCCGGTTGGTGATGTAGGCCGGCTCGAGAGCCTGGATGCCGTAGTCACCGAAGGTCACCTGGGTCCCACCCTTGGCGGCACCCGAGCGGCTCGGGTGGTGCTGCTTGCGGTGCTTGACCCGCCGTGGGATCAACATGCGTCAGCCCTCCTGATTCTCGGTCGGAGCGGGTGCATCGGCGGAGGCGGCGCGGCCGGCGTCGGTGCTCGTCGCGGTGGTGCCCGAGGCACCGGAACGACGGGGACGGCTCGGACGCTCGCGACGGGGACGGTCGGCCGGGGCGGCGGCCGCAGCGGCCAGCTCACGACGGCCACCGACGATGTCGCCCTTGTAGATCCAGACCTTCACGCCGATGCGGCCGAAGGTGGTCTTCGCCTCGTACAGGCCGTAGTCGATGTCCGCACGCAGCGTGTGCAGCGGGACGCGGCCTTCACGGTAGAACTCCGAGCGGGACATCTCGGCGCCGCCGAGGCGGCCCGAGCACTGCACCCGGATGCCCTTGACGTTGGGCTGACGCATGGCCGACTGGATGGCCTTGCGCATCGCGCGACGGAACGCCACACGGTTCGAGAGCTGCTCGGCGACGCCCTGCGCCACCAGCTGGGCCTCGGACTCGGCGTTCTTGACCTCGAGGATGTTCAGCTGAACCTGCTTGCCGGTCAGCTTCTCGAGCTCGGCGCGGATGCGATCGGCCTCGGCGCCGCGGCGGCCGATGACGATGCCCGGACGCGCGGTGTGGATGTCCACACGCACACGGTCACGGGTGCGCTCGATCTCGACCTTGGCGATGCCGGCCCGTTCGAGGCCGGTGGCCAGGAACTTGCGGATCGCGACGTCTTCCTTCACGTACTCCGCGTACTGCTTGTCGGCGTACCAGCGCGACTTCCAGTCGGTGGTGATGCCCAGACGGAAGCCGTGCGGGTTGATCTTCTGGCCCACTACTGAGCTCCCTTCCGGCGGTTACGGTTTCCAGCAGACGCAGGCGCCTTGCTCTCGACGATCACGGTGATGTGGCTCGTCCGCTTGCGGATGCGGAATGCACGGCCCTGGGCACGCGGCTGGAACCGCTTGAGGGTCGCGCCCTCGTCGACGTACGCCGTGGCGACGACGAGCGTGCTCGGGTCGAGGTCCAGGTTGTTCTGCGCGTTCGCGGCGGCGCTCGCGATCACCTTGGCGACCGGCTCGGCCGCGGACTGCGGCGCGAACTTCAGGATCGACAGAGCCTCGTCCACGGTCTTGCCCCGGACGATGTCGACGACGCGACGCGCCTTCATCGGGGTCACACGCACGTGGCGCGCAACAGCCCGAGCGCTCTTGTTTGTGGTTTCAGTGCTCATCGACGCTTGCTCTTCCGGTCGTCCTTGATGTGGCCCTTGAACGTACGGGTCGGCGCGAACTCGCCGAGCTTGTGGCCGACCATCGACTCCGAGACGAACACCGGCACGTGCTTGCGACCGTCGTGGACGGCGAACGTGTGACCGATGAAGTCGGGCAGAATGGTGGAACGGCGCGACCAGGTCTTGATGACCTGCTTGGTGCCCTTTTCGTTCTGCGTATCGACCTTCGCCAGGAGGTGGTCGTCGACGAACGGGCCCTTCTTGAGGCTGCGTGGCATTCTCTAACTCCCTCCTTGACTAGCGCTTCTTGCCGGTACGGCGACGACGGACGATGAGCTTGTCGGACGCCTTGTTCTTGCGGGTGCGGCCCTCGGGCTTGCCCCACGGGCTGACCGGGTGGCGACCACCGGAGGTCTTGCCCTCACCACCGCCGTGCGGGTGGTCGACCGGGTTCATGACCACACCACGGACGGTCGGGCGCTTGCCCTTCCAGCGCATGCGGCCGGCCTTGCCCCAGTTGATGTTCGACTGCTCGGCGTTGCCGACCTCGCCGACGGTGGCGCGGCAGCGCACGTCGACGCGGCGGATCTCACCGGAGGGCATACGCAGGGTGGCGTAGGTGCCTTCCTTACCGAGCAGCTGGATGCTGGCGCCGGCGGAACGGGCCATCTTGGCGCCGCCGCCCGGACGCAGTTCCACCGCGTGGATGGTGGTACCGGTCGGGATGTTGCGCAGCGGCAGGTTGTTGCCGGGCTTGATGTCGGCCTGCGGGCCGGACTCGACCGGAGCACCCTGCACCAGGCCCTTGGGGGCGATGATGTAGCGCTTCTCGCCGTCCACGTAGTGCAGCAGGGCGATGCGGGCGGTGCGGTTGGGGTCGTACTCGATGTGAGCGACCTTGGCCGGGATGCCGTCCTTGTCGTTGCGGCGGAAGTCGATCAGGCGGTAGGCGCGCTTGTGTCCGCCACCCTTGTGCCGGGTGGTGATGCGGCCGTGCGCGTTACGGCCACCGCGGCCGTGCAGCGGGCGAACCAGCGACTTCTCGGGCGTCGAGCGGGTGATCTCGGCGAAGTCCGAGACACTCGCGCCACGCCGACCCGGGGTTGTCGGCTTGTACTTACGAATTGCCATGAGTCTTCTCGTCCTCTATCTCTCGAGTCCCGGCCGCCTAGGCGACCGGCCCTCCGAAGATCTCGATGGGCTTGCTGTCGGCCGACAGGGTCACGAGCGCGCGCTTGGTGTCCTTGCGCTTGCCGTAACCGAACCGGGTCCGCTTGCGCTTGCCCTGACGGTTGGCGGTGTTGACGCTGGTCACCTTGACGCCGAAGACCTTCTCGACGGCAATCTTGATCTGCGTCTTGTTCGAGTCCGGGTGCACCAGGAAGGTGTAGGTGCCCTCCTCCATCAGCCCGTAGGACTTCTCGGAGATGACCGGAGCCAGCAGGATGTCGCGCGGATCCGCGATCGTGCTCACTTGCTCTCCTCCTTCTCTGCCTGGGCGGACTCGGCCGGCCCGTGGATGAACGCGTTGAGCGCCTCGACGCTGAACACGACGTCGTCGCTGTAGAGCACGTCGTAGGTGTTCAGCTGATCCGGAGCGATCGCGTGCACGTTCTGCAGGTTCTGCACGCTCTTCCACGCCGCGAGATCCTCACGGCCGACGACGAGGAGCAGGTTCTTGCGATCGGTCAGCTCCGCGAGGAAGGTACGCGCGCCCTTGGTGGACGGCGCCTGCCCGGCGACGAGCTCGGTGATCACGTGGATGCGCTCGTTGCGAGCCCGGTCGGAGAGGGCGCCACGGAGGGCGGCAGCCTTCATCTTCTTGGGCGTGCGCTGGCTGTAGTCGCGCGGCTGCGGGCCGTGGACGGTGCCACCGCCGGCGAACTGCGGCGCGCGGGTCGAGCCCTGGCGGGCGCGGCCGGTGCCCTTCTGGCGGTACGGCTTCCTGCCACCGCCGCGGACCTCGCCGCGGGTCTTGGTGGCGTGCGTGCCCTGGCGAGCCGCGGCGAGCTGCGCGACGACCACCTGGTGCAGCAGCGCGATGTTCGCGGGGGCGTCGAAGATCTCGGAGGGGAGATCGACGGTGCCGTTGGTCTGGCCGCCGGGAGCCTTGACGTCGAGCGTCAGCTTGGTTGCGGTCTCGGTGCTGGTCATGCCCGTGCACCACCCTTCACTGCGGTCTTGACGATCACGACGCCGCCCTTGCGGCCCGGGATCGCACCCTTGATCAGCAGCAGGCCGTTCTCGGCGTCCACCTTGTGGACCGAGAGGTTCTGCGTCGTGACGCGGTCGCTACCCATGCGCCCGGACATGCGGGTTCCCTTGAACACGCGGCCCGGGGTGGCGCAGCCACCGATGGAGCCCGGACGACGGTGCACAGCCTGCGCACCGTGCGAGGCGCCCTGGCCGGCGAAGCCGTGACGCTTCATGGTGCCGGCGAAGCCCTTGCCCTTGGAGGTGCCGGTGACGTCGACGAATGCGCCGTCCTCGAAGACCTCGGCGGTGAGCTCCTGGCCGATCTCGATGCCGTCGGTGTCGTCGACACGCAGCTCGACGATGTGGCGACGAGGAGTGACGCCCGCCTTCGCGAACTGGCCGGCGACCGGCTTGGTGACCTTGCGCGGGTCGATCGCACCGTAGGCGAGCTGCACGGCGCTGTAGCCGTCGCGCTCCTCGGTACGGATCTGGGTGACCACGTTGGGTCCGGCCTTGACGACGGTGACCGGAACGACCCGGTTGTTCTCGTCGAAGACCTGGGTCATGCCGAGCTTGGTGCCCAGGATTCCCTTGATCTGGTTAGTCATGTGTTGTCTCCGCTGCGTCTTCTACAAGCTCGCTGGTCTCGAAAGTCACTGAATGTTGACGTCGACGCTCGCCGGGAGGTCGATGCGCATGAGCGCGTCGACGGTCTTGGGCGTCGGGTCGAGGATGTCGATCAGCCGCTTGTGAGTCCGCATCTCGAAGTGCTCGCGCGAGTCCTTGTACTTGTGCGGCGAGCGGATGACGCAGTACACGTTCTTTTCGGTGGGCAACGGCACCGGGCCGACCACGCGAGCGCCCGTACGGGTCACCGTCTCGACGATCTTGCGCGCAGATGCGTCGATCGCCTCATGGTCATAGGCCTTGAGCCTGATGCGGATCTTTTGTCCCGCCACGCTTATGTGTCCTTTTCTTGCCGCGTTTCGTAGCACCCGAGCGAATCGGGAACCACCTCGTCTGCACAGTTCCGCCCGAACGGCGACGACGAACAGCACTCTCCACACCTCGTGACCGGGCGCACCCGATCCGCATGCCGCTGTTCATCTGTCATTGTTCTCCGGCACACGCGGTCGGGCGTGTCGCCCTACCGCTCGCTCCGCAGCGCCGAACCGATGCTCGACACCACGGACCGACCTGCCGGATGTACCCGCACGGGTACAGGAAGGTACTGCTTCCGTCTTGCATGTGGCCGCGACCAGGCCGTCAGGCTCGATCCGCGACTGTCACTCGATCTTGTTCCGAGCCGCGGAAAACCGTGACCCGGTCAAGGCAACCCGACCAGTATGCAGGACCGCCCCGGCATTCTCAACTTCGCGTCGGCGGGACGGCCGTCACAATCCTCCGGTCGACAGGGTCGCCGGTGTCCGGACCGGCGCCGCCGCCCCGAGCGTATTGGTCGGATCGGGACCCGGGCCCGGCGCCGTCGGCGTGACCACCGGCAGCTCGCGCGGCGTCGGGGTCACACCCGGCACGTCGCGCCACACCGGCAGGGCCTCCTGCAGGGCCAGGCCCACCGAGATCAACCCGGACTCCTGCCACGGCAGCGCACCCAGCTGGACGCCGAACGGCAGCCCGGTCACCGCCGAGCGGCCGACGGGGAAAGAAACAGCCGGGGCGCCGGTGTAATTGGCCCACTGGACGTCGCCGGCCACCCCGGACAGCACGCTCAGACCCGCGAACGCATCGCGGGGACAGCCGTCGTCGAGCGCGCCCGGCAGGGCGATCACATCGAGCTCGTGGTCGCGGAACATGGCGTTGTACTGGTGCTGATAACGCAACCGGTCCCGCTCCAGCGAGAAGTAGTCGGCGACGGGCAGCGCCAGAGAGGCCACCGCGGCACTCACGAGCGGCGCGAGGTCGATGCGGTATTCACCGAGCCGGTCCACGAACTGCCGGTGATAGGCACCCATCTCCGCGGTGTCACCGGCCAGGAGCGACTCCGGCGGGTGGGGCATCGACACCGGAACGAGTTCGGCGCCCAGTGCGCGCGCCGTCGCGAGGAACTCGTCGAACAGGCGGCGCAGCTCCGGTGCCAGCCGGTCGGTCCCGCCGTGCGGCAGGCCGATACGGACGCCCGCGAGCGGGGTCGCCCCGGTGGGCGGCGCCAGCGGGTAACCGCCCTCGGGCACGCCGGGGCCACCGGCCGTGACCGGATCGTCCGTCTCCTCACCCGCGAGGACACCGAGCAGCAGCGAAGCGTCCGCGAGGCTGTGCCCGATGGGGCCGGGATGGTCCCTGGTCCACGTGAGCGGGATCATCCCGTGCGAGGTGACGCGCCCGTACGTCGGCTTGATCGCCGAGACGCCGCACGCGCTCGCCGGCAGCCGCAGCGAGCCGCCGGTGTCGCTCCCGACCGACAAGGGGGCGAAGCGGGCCGCAACCGCCGCGGCGCTGCCGCCCGACGAGCCGCCCGGGGAATACTGCGTGTTCCACGGGTTCGCCACCTGCGGGGTGACGACACCGATCGCGAACTCGTCGGTGTGCACGTGACCGAGCAGGACCGCCCCGGCGTCCCGCAGCCGGCGCCACACCCCCGAATCACCGGCGGCGACGTTGTCGCGGAGCACATTGCTCGACGCGGTCAGCGGAAGGCCCCCCACCGCGAACAGATCCTTGAGGGCGATCGGCAGTCCGCACAGCGGCGAGACGGGCTCACCGGACGCCCGGGCGGCGGTGAGCCGCGTGGCCGCCGCGTCGGCAGCGGCATAGGCGAGGTCCGGATAGAGGTGGATCCATGCGCCGACACCGCCGTCGTGGTCCCGGCTACGACGCAGGTACGCATCGAGCAGTTCGCGTGGGTGCAACTGTCCGGCCTGCAGCAGACTGGCCGCTTCGATCGCACTCAACATGGCCGGATCGGTGGCCGGGACGGTCGCCGGGTCGGGAAGGCGAGAGGCCGGGCGGGCGGCGGCGCGCGCGGCGGGGAGGAGGCCGAGCCCGACGACGCCGCCGGCAGCGGTGCCGAGGAATCGACGCCGGGACGTTCGGGAACTCACCCGGTCGAGGCTAGTGTCGGCGCCGTATGCCTGCAGGACGAGCGCACCGAGCCACCCTCCCCCACGACGCATGAGCGGTGCGCGATAATCCGTCGAACGGAACCGGCCGATGTACCGGAACGCAGGACTGTAGGGAGTGCCGATGACATCTTCTGCCCAGTCCCGGGCGTCCGGGGGGCGGCCGCTGCGGCGCAGGCCACAGCTGTCGGACGACGTGGCGGTGCACGTCCGCAACCTCATCATGTCCGGTGGGGTCCGGCCCGGTGACTTCATCCGGCTGGACGAGACCGCCGCCGAACTCGGTGTGAGCGTCACCCCCGTTCGTGAGGCATTGCTCACACTGCGGGGTGAAGGCCTCGTCGAGCTCGTCCCCCACCGTGGCTACGTCGTCGCTCCGTTGAGCCGGGGCGACATCGACGACCTGTTCTGGTTGCAGGGACAGATCGCGGAAGAGCTCGCGCGCCGGGCGGCGGCGGCGATCACCCCGGAGACCGTCGCGGAACTGTCGGACCTCAACGAACGTCTCGCCGAGGCGGTGCGCAGCGGCGACGGGGCGCGGATCGAGGACCTCGAGTTCGCGTTCCACCGCACCCTCAACCGCGCGACCGGCGCGCGGAAGCTGTCGTGGTTCCTGCTCAACGCCACCCGCTACACCCCGGTGCACTTCTATTCGTCCGATCCCGCCTGGGGCGCTGCCGCCGTCGCCTCGCACCGCCGCCTGATCGACGCGCTCGGCCGCGCAGACGCCGATTCCGCAGGTGAGGAGACCCGCCGGCACTTCACCGACGGGGCCCGGCGCCTGGTCCGGCACCTGGACGAGATCGGTATCTGGAGCTGACGCGGCCGCCGCGCGGCACTCGCAGCCCGCTCGGACCGCGCCGGGCGGCCGGTAACATCGCGGCGTGGCGGCGGGATCTACTCGTCGACGGGTCCGCGAGCGGCCGACCGAGAGTTCCACGGCGGAGAGTGATGCTGAGATACCACGACGAAGCGGTCCTCGTCGACGACCTGCACAAGTCGTTCGGCGACGTCCATGCCCTCAAGGGCATCACGTTCTCCGCCCCGCGCGGTTCGGTCCTCGGCATTCTCGGCCCCAACGGCGCCGGCAAGACCACGACGGTGAAGATCCTCTCCACGCTGCTGCGCCCGACGAGCGGGCGCGCGGTGATCGCGGGGCACGACGTGGTCGCCGACCCGGCCGCCGTACGGCGCTCGATCATGATGACCGGGCAGTACGCCGCCCTCGACGAGACGCTGTCGGGCCGGGAGAACCTGATCCTGTTCGGCCGCCTCATGGGTCTCGACCGCGCGGCCGCCCGCCAGCGCGCCGACAATCTGCTCCGCGAATTCGACCTGGTCGACGCCGGCAAACGCGCGGTGCGGCACTACTCCGGCGGCATGCGCCGCCGCGTCGACATCGCCTGCGGTCTCGTCGTGCGCCCCGAGGTGGTGTTCCTCGACGAACCGACCACCGGTCTCGATCCGCGGAGTCGGCAGGGTGTCTGGTCTCTCGTGGGCGCGCTCAAGAAGCAGGGCATCACGGTGTTGCTGACGACGCAGTATCTCGAAGAGGCCGACCTGCTCAGCGACAACATCATCGTCATCGACCGGGGCACCGTCGTCGCCGAGGGCACCGCCAACCAGCTCAAGGCCTCGACCGGCGGCAGCTACTGCGAGATCGTCCCGGCCGATCCGAAGGCCCTGCCGTGGGTCGTGCATGCGCTCGGCAACCTCGTCCCGGGCGACGTCCGGGCGGAACTGGCCGGGTCCGAATCCAACGACCGGGTCTCCATCCCGGCGCCGCACGGTCCGGCGACGCTCGCCGAGGCCCTGCGCCGGCTGGCACCCACCCGGATCGAGCTGGCCGACATCGGTCTGCGCCGGCCGTCGCTCGACGACGTGTTCCTCAGCCTCACCGGCCACACGGCGGGCGCCGACGCCCCGGAACCGACGACGGGAGGGCAGGCGTGACCGTGCACACCAAGAGCATCAGCGCCCAGCGGGTGCGGCACGACGCGAAGATCACCCTCCCGGAGAAGCGGGTCGGTTCGCACCGGCGGGCCGACCCGACGGTGCTCAACCAGTGGAGTGCGCTCACGATGCGCACGGTCCGCACCATGGCGCGGTACGGCGAACTCGTCGTTGCGGCGATCACCCCGGTGGTGTTCGGCCTCGGCTTCTACCTGCCCCTGAAGTTCGTCATGTCGCTGCAGGGCATCGACTACGCGCAGTACCTGATGCCGATCATCGTCCTGCAGGCGATGGCGTTCACCGCCATCTCGGCGGCGCAGCTGTCCTCGGGTGAGGCGATGACGGGCCTGACGAGCCGGTTGCAGACCATGCCCGTGTTCAGCGCGGTCCCGCTGCTCTCCCGGATGTCGAGCGCGATGTTGCGGTCCGTCGTGTCCCTGGCCGGGGCGCTGTTGTTCGGATACGCGATCGGGTTCCGATTCTCGGCCGGGTTCGGACAGGCGGTCCTGTTCTGTGTCACCGCCCTGGCGATCAGTCTCGTCCTGGCGCTGGGCGCCGACGCGATCGGCACGCTGTCGAAGAGTCCCGAGGCCACCGCGCAGGCCCTGACGCTGCCGCAGCTGATCCTCGGCATGCTCTCGTGCGGCTTCGTCCCGGAGGAGGGCTTCCCCGAGTGGATCCGGCCGTTCGTCCGCAACCAGCCCATCTCGCAGTTCTCGTTCGCCATGCAGGACATGGCCGAGGGTGGCGTCACCTGGCAGGTCCTCTTCCCCACCGTGGCCTGGTGCGCGGGTCTCGCGCTCGTGTTCGCGCCACTGGCCGTATGGGCCAGCACGAGGCGGGGGTGATTCGCAGGTGACCGGAACGCCCGACGCCCGGCCCGTCGACGCCGACGGCGCCGCATTCGCCTTTCTGGACCCCACGCGCGCCCATCCGGAGCGGTCGTCGGCGGCGCTGTGGGAGCACAGCCGAATCCAGTGCGGGCGCCTGCTGCTGCGCTGGGCGCGCGATCCCGCGACGATGATCCAGGCGCTGCTCTACCCCGCGCTGACCCTGCTGATGTTCCGGGTCGTGCTCGGCAACACCGTCACCGCCGCGACCGGTCAGCCCGCGATCTACGGCACGGTCCCGATGATCATCCTGGTCGGTGCCATGTTCGGCTCGGTGGTCAGCGCGGTGGGTCTGCGTACGGAGCGGCAGACGGGCCTGCTCGGCCGCTTCCACACCCTGCCGATCCACCGGGCTGCCGGGCTGTTGGGCCGGATGTTCGCCGAGGCGGTCCGGGTGCTGGCCACCACGATCGTCATCCTGGCGGCCGGGGTGGCTCTGGGGTTCCGGTTCACGCAGGGCTATCTCGCCGTGCTCGGGATTCTGGTGATCCCGATCCTCTTCGGGATCGGGTTCGCCCTCATGGTCACCGTCCTCGCCACCATGTCGAGCAAGCTGCCCCTCGTGGAACTGGTGTCGATCGGGTGCACCCTGCTGATGTTCTTCAACTCCGGGTTCGTCCCGGTGATGGCCTACCCGAGGTGGCTGCAACCGATCGTGGAGAACCAGCCGATGTCGTGTGCGATCGACGCGATGAAGGCACTGGCGATGGGCGGTCCGCTCGCCGAACCGCTGGTCAAGACACTGCTGTGGGTCTTCCTCGCCGTCGCCGTGTTCACGGTGCCGGCCATCCGGGGCTATCGGCGCGCGGCCGAGGAGGGCTGATCGCGGCGACCCCGGGCGGCCGTCCCCGGCTGTTATCCTGTGCGCCGACCGCGGCCGCACAACGGCTGCAGCACGCAGCCGAGGCACTGTCACCCAGTGCGGCCCACGGAGGAATGCCGATGAAGTATGCCCGCCGGATCACCGTCGCCGTGACGGCGGCCGCCCTGGCGGCCGCCGGGCCGGCGCTGCCCACGGCCGCCGCGGCGCCCACCGAGCCCCCGTCTCTACCGGCGCTGCTCGACTCGATGGGGCCGAGTCCCGCCGGCGCGAACGACCTCGACTGTGTGCCCTCCCCCGAGCATCCCCGGCCGGTTGTTCTCGTCCACGGGACGAGGATGGACATGACCGGCACGTGGGCCGTTGCAGCCCCGCAGCTCGCCGATCTCGGCTACTGCGTCTACGCCCTGAACTACGGTGGCATCCGCTCGCTGGTCGACCCCGAACTCATGGTCTGGGGAGTCGGGAGCATCGAGGACTCCGCGAAGCAGGTCGGCGAGTTCGTCGATGCGGTGCTCACTCACACCGGAGCGGACCAGGTCGACCTCGTGGGTCACTCGCAGGGTGGACCGGTCTCCCGCCAGTACCTACGGTTCGAGGGCGGCGCGGACCCGGCGGACCCGGACCGCAACAAGGTCGACAAGCTGGTGATGCTCGGTGCGACCAACCACGGGACCACGTTCAACGGGCTGCAGCAGCTGTACTCCCTGTTCGCCCGTCTCGGACTGGGGAACCAGGAATGGGCCACCGAACGCCTCGCGCAGATGGTCTTCGGTATCGCCGGACGTCAGCAGCTGATCGGATCGCGCGTGCTGGCCCGGCTCAACTCCGGGTCCGAGACCCTGCCGGGAATCGAGTACACCTCGATCGCCACCCGTCAGGACACGGTCGCCACGCCACCGGAGAATGCGTTCCTGCAGCCCAGCGAGAACAGCGTGGTGCACAACGTGTGGCTCGAGGACGCGTGTCCGACCAGCCCGGCCGGCCACCTCGCCCTACTCGAACTGCCCGAGTCGCTGCACCTGGTGAAGTCGGCTCTCGATCCGCAGTACGCCGAGACCGTGCCGGCCCCGTGCACGGCGCCTCCCGCCGGCTAGACAGTCGCGGCACGCGAACGGCCCCTCCCGCCGGGAGGGGCCGTTCGCGTGTGCACGATCCGGGGACCGGAGATCAGATCCCGAGGGCCCGCTGCAGCACCGGCCACGAATCCTTCAGGTCGTCCTGCCAGTAGCCCCACGAGTGGGTTCCGGACTCGCGGAAGTTGTAGGTGGCGGGGATGCCCAGGCTGTCGAGCCGGTTCTTCAGGTTGTGCGTGCAGTAGTTGGTTGCGGCCTCGATCACGCCGCCGACCACGATCTGATTGGCCAGCACTCCCGCGTCACCGTCGATCTCCGGGCCGGTCAGCGTGTCGTGCGGACCGGGCAGGCCGGTGCCGTTGGAGATGTACATCTCGAGCCCGCGCAACTTCTCCGCGTTGACGTACGGATCCTTCTCCGCCCACATCGGGTCGTTCGTCGGTCCCCACATGTTCTCGGTGTCGCCGTTGCCCCACGTCTCGACCGTGATCTTGACGAACTGCTGGCCGATCGGGTCGGACGTCTGTGCGCATCCGCTGTAGGCAGCGACACCCCGGTACAGTCCCGGCGCGGCCATGGGCAGCTGGAACACCGAGGTGCCCGAGGTGGAGATGCCGGCGACCGCGTTGACTCCGGTGGTGCCCAGAGCCCCGTCCACGAGCGGCGGAATCTCCTCGGTCAGGAAGGTCTCCCACTTGTTCACACCGAGCTGCGGATCAGGGTTCTTCCAGTCGGTGTAGTAGCTGAACATGCCGCCGACGGGCGAGACGACGTTGACGTGCTTGTCCTTGAAGAACTCGATCGCGTCGGTTCGGCCCCGCCAGGTGGCCATATCCTCACCGCCGCCGGCGCCGTTGAGCAGATACAGCGTCGGCGCGGGCTTGCTGGTGTCGGCCGGGCGCCACACGTCCAGCAGGATCTCCTCGTCCATGGACGCCGAGTACACCCAGACGAGCAGCTGCTGCTCACCGTAGTTCTCGATCCTGGTGATGTACGACCCGTTCTCGGACGTGACGGCCGTGATGGGCTGCAGGGTGTCGGCCACCGGGTCGGCCGAGGCGAACGAGGCGCCCGTGAACAGCGGCAGCGCAAGTACCGCCGCCGAGATCGCGGCTGCTCCCATCCTCCGAGCGCGGCTCCGCGACTCGACAACACTCATTCCGTCAACCTCCTCAGGCCCGGCAGGCGGGCGTCCCCGAACCCCGGCGGACCGGGGTGCGCCCTACGGCGCAGCATGTACTGAATCGACAGCACGCGGACGAACGTTACCTTGCGGACGGCGGGCCATAAACCTCACCGATCACATCCGTCACATCGATCGAGTCACGATCCAACGCCGGCACGATCACGTCGAGCGCGGGGGGATCCATCATCGCGCCGTGCGCCCCCGGTACGAACCGGTTCCGGACCCGGCCGGTCACGTACGGAACCCACAGGTTCGCCGCATCCGCTTCGTTCGGGTGTTCGTCCCGCGCGCTGAAGAACTCGACGTCGCCGGCGAACAGTCCCGGTTCGTGCCGGTTGATCAGCTCCGGGGAGAGCACCGCCGCAGCGAAGATGCGCTGTACCCGCTGCGCGTCGAGGTCGATCAGCTCGGTGGGCACCGCGGCGGCCACAGCACTCGCCGCCTCCGGCGGCAGACCGTCACGGAGGGCCTCCGGGTCCACGTCCACTCCGAGGCTGCGGAGATTCTCGGCGAATTCCGCGCCGAAGCGGTCCGTGTCGATCCGCGGAATGCAGTCGAGCATCGCGAGGTGCTCGACTCGGAAGCCTCGCGTCTGCAACTCCACCGCCACCGCGTGGGCGAGCACACCCCCGAGCGACCAGCCTGCCAGCCGGTACGGCCCGTCGGGTCGGACCCGCACGATCTCGTCGGCGTATCGCTGCGCGAGCACCTCGATCGAGGTCGGCACGAATTCCGGGTCCGTGAGCGCCGGGGTCTGCAGCCCGAAGACCGGACGGCTGGGAGCGAGCCGCGCGGCGAGGGCCGCGTAGGGCCAGGCCAGGCCGATCATCGGATGGATGCAGAACAGCGGGGTCACGTCGGGCTCACCGGCGCGCAG
Organism: Rhodococcus sp. NS-SX18; assembly: GCF_057367935.1. Taxonomy (NCBI): domain Bacteria; kingdom Bacillati; phylum Actinomycetota; class Actinomycetes; order Mycobacteriales; family Nocardiaceae; genus Rhodococcus; species Rhodococcus sp. NS-SX18. The sequence goes on from NZ_CM170633.1 coordinate 3,686,941, forward strand.
CGGTAGCACGACGGCGAGCGCCGCGTCCCCTCCGCTGCCATCGCCTCCGATACGGGAGGCGAACGCCGCCACCGTCGGTGCCGCCAGCAACCACGGCACCCGCACCTGCACCCCGAGGACATCCCGCAGACGCGCGACGACCTGTGTCGCCACCAGGGAGTTGCCGCCGAGTTCGAAGAAGTCGTCGTCGAGGCCGACCCGGTCGAGACCGAGCACCTCGGCGAACATGTCCGCGACGACCTGCTGTGCATCGGTCTCCGGAGCCCGGTACGGGCGGGTGGCCGTGCCCGGTTCCGGCAGTGCTTCACGATCGAGCTTGCCTACCGGGGTGAGAGGCACCTCGTCGAGAACGACGATCGACGACGGCACCATGTGCCCCGGCAGCGTCCTCGCCGCCGAGGCCAGCAACGCGGCGGTGTCGACGGCCGCCGACGGCCGCGCGGTCACGTACGAGACCAAGCTCACGACGCCCGCCTCGGACGTCCGGCCGACGGTGACAGCGAAGTCGACCGCCGGATCCCGGCGGAGCACGGCGTCGATCTCCCCGAGTTCGATCCGGAATCCGCGGATCTTCACCTGGAAGTCCGACCGGCCCACGTACTCGATCTCACCGGACTCGGTCCATCGCACGACGTCACCCGTGCGGTAGAGGCGGTTGCCGGTGCCGTACGGATCGGCGACGAACCGGGAGGCGGTCAGCGATGCCCGGGCGTGATAACCCCGGGCCAGCTGGACGCCGGACAGATACAGCTCCCCCGTCACCCCGACCGGCACGGGACGGAGCCGGTCGTCGAGGACGAGCGAGCGCGTGCCCCGGAGCGGCCCGCCGATGGTGATCGGGCCGCCCGGGGTGAGCGGATCGCTGATGTTGGTCATGATGGTGGTCTCGGTGGGTCCGTACCCGTTGTGGAACGCCCGGCCCGGCGCCCATCGCGCGACGAGTTCGGGTGGGCAGGCCTCGCCACCGACCACGACGGTCCGCAGATCGTCGAGACCCGTGGGATCGACGGACGCCAGGGCCGCCGGAGTCACGAACGCGTGGGTGACGCGTTCGCGGCGCAGCAGGTCCGCCAGGTCCGCGCCACCGTAGACGGTGGGCGGCGCGATCACCAGCGTGGCCCCGGGCTCGACCGCGAGCAGCAGTTCGAGCACCGACGCGTCGAAGCTCGGCGACGCGAAGTGCAGCGCCCGGGTCTCCGGGCCGAGGGCGTAACGCTCGCGCTGTTCGGCCGCGAAGTTGGCCAGCCCGGTGTGGGTGACGACCACACCCTTCGGCAGCCCGGTGGAGCCGGAGGTGTAGATGACGTAGGCGGGATTGTCCACGCGCAGCGGACGCAGTCGGTCGCGGTCCGTCACCGGGGCGGACGACAGCGCGTCGAGTTCGGACTCGGTCCCACCGTCGTCGAGCACCACCCACGGGATCGTGTCGGGCAGGACGGTGCGTTCGGCTGCCACGGTCAGTCCGACCCGCGCCCGGGAGTCGGTGACCATGTGCAGGACCCGGTCGGCGGGGTAGTTGGGATCGACGGGAACGTACGCTGCGCCGGTCTTCGCGACCGCCCACACCGAGACGACGGACTCGAAGGACCGGGTCAGCCCCACGGCCACGACGTCCTCCGGTCCGACGCCGCGCGCGACGAGCAGACGCGCGAGCCGCGACGAGCGAGCGTCGAGCTCGGCATAGGTCAGCTCGCGACCGTCGTACGACAGGGCGGGCGACTGCGGGTCGCGGGCGGCGGCAGCGGCCAGCAGGTCGGCCAACGGCACGGCAGGTTCCGCCGGGCGTCCGGTCCGCCGGACGAGATCGTCCCGCTCGGCCTCGCCGAGGATTTCGAGCTGTCCCGTCGTCCCGGCGGTTCCGGCGGCAAAGTCGCCGAGCACCCGGAGGTAGCGCTGCGCGAGGGTCTGCACGGTGGACGCCGTGAAGACGTCCCTGCGGTACTTGAACCCGAAGGTCAGCGACTCCTCGGCCGTGGCCACCACCGTGAGCGGATAGTGGGTCGCATCGCGGGTGTTGACGCCGGCGACGATCATGCCGTCGATCGAGCTCGCCTGCTCGAGGCCGCTCCGGTCGATCGGATAGGACTCGTACACCAGCAGGGTGTCGAACAGCGCACCGGCCCCGGCGAGCTGCTGGATCTCCGCCAGCCCGATGTGATGGTGGTCGAGCAGGTCTGCCTGCTCTGCCTGCAGGGCACGCAGCGACGCGTCGACCGCCGTGTCCGGGTCGAGGCGGACACGCACCGGAATCGTGTTGATGAACAACCCGACCATCGACTCGACACCGTCGAGTCCGCCGGGCCGGCCGGAGACGGTGGTTCCGAACACCACGTCGTCGCGGCCCGTCGACCGCGCCAACAGCACGGCCCAGGCCGCCTGGAGGACGGTGTTGACGGTGACACCGAGCCGGCTCGCGTACTCGGTCAGTGCGGCGGTGGTGTCGGCATCGACCGCCACGCGGTGCTCCGCGCCGCCCGCGGCTCCCGTCTCACCGTCACCGAGCGCCTCGGCGAGCATGGCCGGCTCCCCGAGGCCCGCCAGCGCGTCCGCCCAGGCTTCGCGGGACCGGGTGTGGTCGCGCGTGGCCAACCACTCGAGGTAGGTGCGATACGCCGGGACCCGCGGCAGGATCGTCGCGTCGGCGTCGGTTGCATACAGGGTGAGCAGGTCCTGGAGCAGCAGCGGCATCGACCACCCGTCCAGCAGGATGTGGTGGCTGCTGACGGCCAGCGTCCACGCGTCCGGGGCGGTGCGCACCACGAGGAAGCGGATCAGCGGCGGGGCGGCCATGTCGAACGGGACGTCCTGGTCCGCGCGTACCGTCGACTCCAGTTCGGAGCCGTCCGCCCCGACCGAGTCGACCTCGCGCCACGGCAGGGCGACGTCGTCGAGCACCAGCTGGACCGGTTCACCGGACTCGCCGGCGACGAACGCCGTGCGCAGGTTGGGATGGCGTTCGAGCAGCGCCTCCGCCGCCCGGCGCAACCGGGCCACGTCGACCCGGCCCGTCAGGTGGAGCAGCACCTGGGTGGTGTAGACGTCGGCTCGGCCGTCGGCGAGCATCGCGTGGAAGAGCAGGCCGGACTGCAGCGGGGCGAGCGGCCACACGTCGACCAGCGCGGGGTACCGCGCCTCCCAGGCGTCCAGGTCGCTCTGGCCCACGTGCACGAGGGGAACGTCGGACGGTGTCAGGCCGCCCGAATCGGGGCGGGCGGCATGAGTGGCGAGCGCCTCGAGGGCGCGCACCCACAACTGGGCGAGCTCCTCGACGTCGTCGCGGCCGAGGAGACCGCTCGCATACCCGATGTTCGCTCCGAGCCGGCCGCCGATCACGACCGCGTTGATGTCGACCGTGGCCATCGCGGGGGCGTCGGCGTCGTCGCGGCCCGACAGGTCACCGAGGTCGCCGGCCGGCAGCCAGCCGAGCCCCGCAGCGCCGTCGGGAATCTCGCCGGCGTCGATCCGGCCGAGGTAGTTGAAGCTGATCTGCCCGGCGGGCAGCGACCCGAGCACGGCTCCGGCGGCAGGGTCGAGGTAGCGCAGCAATCCGTAGCCGATGCCCTTGTCCGGAACGGCGCGCAGGTTCTCCTTGACGGCCTTGATCGCGGTGCCCGCGGCGCGGCCCCCGGCGAACGCGTCGTCGAGATCCACACCGGACAGATCGAGCCGGACCGGGTACATGGTGGTGAACCAGCCGACGGTGCGGCCGAGGTCCGCGCCGGGGACGATTTCCTCCTCCCGGCCGTGCCCCTCGAGCCGGACCAGCGCCGACGGCTCGTCGACGCCCCGGTCGCGGCGCCAGCGGGCGACGGCGAGTGCCAGCGCGGCGAGGAGAGCGTCGTTGACACCGCCGTGGAACCGTGCGGGCAGCGTCGTCAGCAACGCGTCGGTCGTGGCGGGATCGACCTGGATCCGCGCCTTCTCCACCGTCGCGGCGAGGTCGACCGCGGGATCGAAGGGGCGGGCGCCGAGCAGCGGATCGGGGCCCTCGACGATCGAGCGCCACAGCCCGAGCTCGGCCGAACGGGCCGGGGCCGCGGTCTCGGAGAGGGCGTGTGCCCAGCGCCGGAACGACGTGCCGACCGGCTGGAGTTCGGGACGTCCACCGTTCGACAGCTGCGCCCACGCCGTGACGAGATCCGGTACGAGGATGCGCCAGGAGACGCCGTCGACGACGAGGTGATGCGCGACGACGACGAGCCGTCCGGTGCGGCCGGCACCCGGATCGAGCCACACGAACTGCAGCACGACGCCTTCGGACGGCCGCAACCGCGACTCGGCCTCGTCGAGCGCCCGCGCAGCGAGGTCGGCGAGCGCCTGTTCGTCCGTCCCGTCCGCGACCTCGATGCGGGCGACCAGTGCATCGACATCGACGCTGCCCGGCGGTGTGGTCGACAGTTCCCAGTCACCGGAGTCGTTGCGGCGCAGCCGCGCCCGGAGCATGTCGTGGCGGTCGACGACGGCCGTGAGGGTTCCGACGACGCCGGCGCGGTCGATCCCGGCCGGGAGTTCGAGTGCGAGAGTCTGGGTGTAGCGATCGAACCCGCCGCCGCGTTCGACCATGTACCGGACGATCGGCGTCAACGGCATGGCGCCGACGCCCCCGCCGGGAAGTTCGGCGAGCGCGGGCGGCGCCGCCTCCGCCCCGACGCGCGCGACCTCGGCGAGCCCGGCCACCGTCTTGCGTTCGAACACGTCGCGGGGAGTGAACACCACTCCGCGGGCTTTCGCCCGCGACACCAGCTGGATCGAGACGATGCTGTCGCCTCCGAGCGCGAAGAACGAGTCGTCGGCGCCGATCCGATCCACTCCCAGGACCTCCGCGAAGACCTCCGCGATCGCGATCTCGGCGTCTGTGCTGGGAGCACGGAACTTCTTGTCGCCCTTGAATATCGGAGCGGGGAGAGCCTTGCGATCGAGCTTGCCGTTGGCGGTCAGCGGCAGCGCCTCGAGCATCACGATCGCGTCGGGAACCATGTATCCGGTGAGGAACCGGGCCACCGAATCCAGCACCGTCGCCGGATCGAGGTCGCGATCCGCGCGCGGCACCACGTAGCCGACGAGGCGGTCGCCGGTGCGCTCGTCGGTCCGCACGACCGCGACGGCCTGCGCCACACCGTCGACTCCGGTGAGAGCAGCCTCGATCTCTCCGAGTTCGATGCGGAATCCGCGCAACTGGACCTGGGAGTCGCTGCGCCCGGCGTACTCGAGCATGCCGTGCGCGTTCCAGCGGGCGATGTCACCCGTCCGATACATGCGGGTTCCGGGAGCACCGAACGGGTCGGCGACGAACCGGCCGGAGGTGAGGTCGGCGCGGCCCAGGTACCCGCGCGTGAGCTGCGCTCCGCGCACGTACATCTCCCCCGGCACACCGACAGGAACGGGCTGCAGGCGCGCGTCGAGGACATAGATGCCCAGGCCCGGGATGCCGCGTCCGATCACACTCGCGGTGAGTGCCGCGTCGGCCGCAGCGAGCGGGAGGTACGAGACGTGCACGGTGGTCTCGGTGATGCCGTACATGTTGACCAACCGCGGCGCATCCTCGGCGTGCCGGGCGTACCAGCCGACGAGCTGCCGCAGATCGAGCGCCTCCCCGCCGAAGATCACGTACCGCAGTGCCGGGAGACCGGATTCCCCGCCGCGTTCCGCCGCCGCGCGGTCCGCCTCGGCGAGCTGGTAGAACGCCGACGGTGTCTGGTTGAGCACGGTCACCTGCTCCCGGCCCAGGAGGGCTCGGAAGTCCTCGGGCGAGCGCGAGGTGTAGTGATCGACGACGACGAGCCGGCCGCCGTGGAGCAGCGGTCCCCACAGCTCCCACACAGAGAAGTCGAACGCGTAGGAATGGAACATCGTCCACACGTCGTGCTCGCCGAACTCGAATGCGGGCCAGGTGTTCTCGAACAGTTCCAGCACCGTTCGGTGCGGCACCAGCACGCCCTTGGGACGGCCCGTGGAACCGGACGTGTAGATGACGTACGCGAGATTGTCGGCACGCAGCGGTGCCCGTCGTTCGTCGTCGCCGACCGGTGCGTCCGAGACCGCGGACAACTCGAGGGCCGACACGTCGATCGCCTCGACAGCGCTGTCCGGCAATGCTTCCCGGTCGGTGCCCGAGACGAGCACGCAGACCGGAGCAGCGTCGCGGAGCATGAATTCGAGGCGGTCGGCCGGATACGTCAGGTCCAGCGGCAGGTAGGCACCGCCGGCCTGCAGCACGGCGAGGAGCCCGACGACGAGTTCCTCGGTGCGCGGCAGCGCCACGGCCACGAGGGTGTCCGGTCGTACACCCCGGTCGATCAGGGTGCGGGCGAGGCGGTTCACGCGCGACGCCAGTTCCCCGTAGGTCAGGCTGCGGTCACCGGCGGTGACGGCGACCGCATCCGGGGTCCGGTCGGCCTGCGTCTGGAACCGGCCGACGAGAGTCCCATCGGCGGCGCGGGTGCCCGGCGAATTCCACGCCTCGAGCACGGCGGCCCGTTCCTCGTCCGGCAGCAGCGGGATGTCCCCGACCACGGTGGCCGGATCGGCGGCTACCGCCGTGAGGACGCGGGTGAATCGCTGGGCGAAGGACTCCATGGTGCCGGCGTCGAACAGATCGGTCGCATAGGTCAACGCCACGGACAGCCCGTCCGGCGCGCCGTCCTCGGTGACCACGTCCGAGACGGTCACCTGCAGGTCGAACTTCGCCTGATCGAAGTCGAAGTCGACCGGTTCGACGGTCAGTCCCGGCAGTTCGAGGCGGGTGCGCGCCAGGTTCTGGAAGCTGAGCGCGATCTGGAACAACGGGTGCCGCGCCTGGGACCGCTCCGGGTCGAGGACCTCGACGATGCGCTCGAACGGCACGTCGGCATGCCCGAATGCCTCCAGGTCGGTCTCGCGGACGCGACCGAGCAGCGCGGCGAACGTGTCGCCGGGCCCGACCGGCGTGCGCAACACCAGGGTGTTGACGAACATGCCGATGACGTCGTCCAGTTCGGCCTCGCCACGCCCGGCGACGGGCGTACCGATCACGATGTCCTCGGTGCCGGACAGCCGCGCGAGCAGGGTGGTCAGCGCGGCGTGGACCACCATGAACAGCGTGACGCCGTGCTCGCGGGCGAGCGCCGCCAGTGCCGCGTGCGTGCCGACATCGACGGAGAAGCCGGTCAGGGCACCCCGATTCGACGCGACGGGCGGACGGGGCCGGTCCGTGGGCAGGTCCAGCTGGTCCGGGATCCCCGACAGCGTTCGGCGCCAGTAGCCGAGTTGCTGCGCGAGCACCGACCGGGGATCGTCCTCGGCGCCGAGAACCTCCCGCTGCCACAGCGCGTAGTCCGCGTACTGGATCGCCGGCGGCGCCCAGTCGGGTTCCCGGCCGGCGGCCCGGGCGGCATACGCGAGCATCACGTCGCGCGTCAGCGGCCCCATCGAGAATCCGTCACCGCTGATGTGATGCAGCACGACGACGAGCACATGCTCCCGAGCGGACAGCCGGAACAGCTTCAGACGCAACGGGACTCCGGTCGTCACGTCGAACCCGGCACCGATCTCGGCGGCGACCGCGGCGGCGAGGCCGGCCTCGCTCACCGGATCCGGCTCCAGCCCGGCGGCCGGATCCGCTGTGGGCAGTACGACCTGACGCGGCACCCCGTCGACCTCCGGATACACCGTGCGCAGCGATTCGTGCCGGAACACCACGTCGTCGATCGCCGCCCGCAACGCCTCGATGTCGAGCTCACCCCGGAGCCGGATGGCCAGCGGCAGGTTGTTCACCGCGGAATCGGGGTCGAAGCGGTTGAGGAACCACATGCGCTGCTGGGCGAGGGACAACGGGACGATCTCCGGCCGCGGCCGCGGACGCAGGGCGACGCGTCCGGTCCGGCCGAACTCGGATTCGAGCCGGACCGCGAGCGCCTCCACTCCGGGGGTCTCGAACAGCACGCGGACCGCCACCTTGGTGTCGAGTGCCGCACCGAGCCGCGCCGCGACCTGGGTCGCGACGAGCGAGTTTCCGCCCAGGGCGAAGAAGTCGTCGTCCAACCCGACGCGGTCGAGGCCGAGCACGTCCGCGAAGACGCCCGCGACGATCTCCTCGACGGGCGTGCGCGGGCCGCGGAAGCCGCGAGTCTCGAACACCGGTTCCGGCAACGCCTTACGATCCAGCTTGCCGCTGGCGTTGAGGGGGAAGGCATCCAGCACGACGAGTGCCGACGGCACCATGTACGCGGGGAGGGTCTCGGCGACCGCGCCGAGCAGCTGCGCGCTCTCGACCGTCGCGCCCGGTGCGGGGACCGCATAGCCGACCAGCTGCTCGCCGGTGACGGTGGGGACGACGAGAGCGACCGCCTGGCCGACCGTGGGCTGGGCGAGCATCGCCGACTCGATCTCCCCCAGCTCGATCCGCTGACCGCGGAACTTGACCTGGAAATCGGTACGGCCGATGTAGTCGAGAACCTGGTCACCGCTCGCGGTGCGGCGCCACCGGACGAGGTCACCGGTGCGGTACATGCGAGCGCCGGGGGTGCCGAGCGGGTCGGCGACGAAGCGGTCCGCGGTGAGATCCGGTCGACCCACGTATCCGCGGGCGAGTTGCACGCCGGCGAGGTACAGCTCCCCGGGTACACCGACCGGGACAGGATGCAGCCGGCCGTCGAGGACGTACACGCGCACGTTCCACTCGGGCACACCGATGGGCACGCTCTGCCGCTCGTCGCCGGCGGGCCAGTACGTCACCGAGACCGCGGCCTCGGTGGGGCCGTACAGATTGTGCACCGCGGCAGCGCAGACGCGACGGAAGGCGTCGACGGTCTCGGGTGGCAGGGCTTCGCCGATCACGAACACGTGCCGCAGGCTCGTACAGGTACCGGCCGGCGCATGAGCGGCGAACACGGTGAGCATCGACGGCACGAAGTCGGTCAGCGTCACGCCGTGCCGCGCGATCGTCTCGGCGACGTACACCGGATCGCGGTGACCGTCGTGGGTGGCGACGACGAGGGTCGCACCGGCGCGCAGGGGCAGGAACCAGCCCCACAGCGACACGTCGAAGGTGGTGGCGGTCTTCTGCAGATAGACGTCGCTGTCGCCGATCTCGTACTCGTGGGCCATCCACTCGAGCTGGTTGACGATGGCCTCGTGCGAGATGCACACGCCCTTGGGGCGTCCCGTGGAACCGGACGTGAAGATGACGTAGGCGGGGGTGCCGGGACGGATCGGACCGGCCAGTTCGTCGTCCCGGATCGGGTCGGGCGCGTGGTCCCGCAGGTCGAGGTCGTCGACCAGGACGGGGGCGACCGTGCCGGGCAGGTCCGCCGCGTCCGCGCGGGTGCTCAGGACGCACACCGGTTGCGCGGTGGACAGGATGTGCCCGATGCGGTCGGCGGGATGGTCGGGATCGAGCGGCACGTAGGCACCGCCGGCCGCGACGACCGCGTAGATCGCGACCGGGAGGTCGATCGAACGCCGGATGGCCAGTGCCACGAGGGTTTCGGGTCCGACGCCGAGGCCGACGAGGTACCGGGCGAGCCGGTTGACGCGCGCATCGAACTGTGCGTAGGTGAGCGTCTCGTCGCCGAAGACGACGGCCACCGCATCCGGACGATGCGCGACGGCGTCCCGGTACGCGGACAGCAGCCCCGCCGCCCGGACCGGATGCACGGCACGGTCGTTGCCGACAGCGAGGGCGCGGTGCTCGGCGGTGTCGAGGAGGTCGAGGTCGCCCACCACGCGGTCGGTGCCCGCGGCCAGGGCTGCGAGCACCCGGATCAGGCGCCCGGCGAAACCCTGCACCGTGGACTCGTCGAAGAGATCGGTCGCATAGGTGAACTGCGCCGACATTCCGGCCGGCTTTCCGGCTTCCTCGCGGGGTGAGACGGTCAGCTGCAGATCGAACTTGGCGACGGCGCCACCGAGGTCGACGGATTCGATCTCGACGTCCGGCAGGGTCACCTCGGCGCGGTCGAGGTTCTGGAAGAACAGCGCCACCTGGAACAGCGGATGGTGCCCGGTCGATCGCACCGGATCGAGCACCTCCACGAGCCGCTCGAACGGCAGCTCCGCGTTGTCGAAGGCCGCGAGGTCGGCGTCTCTGACCCGGCCGAGCAGTTCGGCGAACGTGGCGTCGGGCTCCACGCGGGTGCGCAGCACGAGGGTGTTGACGAACATGCCGACGAGATCGTCGAGTGCGCGCTCGCCGCGCCCGGCGACGGGTGTGCCGATCGCGATGTCCGCGGTGCCCGACAGTCGCGACAGCAGTACCGCGAGCGCGGCGTGGACGACCATGAACGCGGACGTGCCGGTCGCCTGAGCGGCGGCTTCGACCGCCTCGTGCAGGGCGGCGTCGATCTCGAAGTCGACGGTGGCGCCGCGGCCCGAGGCCTCCACCGGTCGGGGCCGGTCGGTCGGCAGGTCGAGACGGTCCGGGAGGTCGGCGAGGGCGTCCCGCCAGAACTCGATCTCCCGCGCCGCCGGTGATGCGGGATCGGACTCGTCACCGAGTACGGCGCGCTGCCAGAGGGCGTAGTCGGCGTACTGCACGGCGAGCGGTTCCCACGCGGGGGCCGCACCGTCGGTGCGTGCGACGTACGCGGTGACCAGGTCCCGCACGAAGGGCGCGATGGAGGCGCCGTCGGCGGCGATGTGGTGGACGACCAGGACGAGGACGTGCTCGTCGTCGGCCGACCGCAGCAGGTTCACCCGCAGCGGCACCTCGGACGTCACGTCGAAGCCGGCCGTCGCGAGCCGGGCGACCGCTCCGGCGATCTCGTCGGGCGGGGTCGGCACCGGGTCGAGGGGGTGCGTCGCCTCCTCAGACGGGAGGATCAGCTGGGATCCGATGCCGTCGTGCTCGGGGTAGACGGTGCGCAGCACCTCGTGCCGGCCCACGACGTCGGCGAGGGCCCGGCGCAGGGCATCGACGTCGAGCGCCCCGCGGACGCGCAACGCGACGGGGATGTTGTTCGCCGCCGACGCCGGATCGAACCGGTTGAGGAACCACATCCGCTGCTGCGCCAGTGACAGCGGGATCGGATCGGGGCGCGGCCCGGCGACGAGCGGTTGCGGCGCGCCCGCCCCGACGGAGGGTTCGACGAGTGCGGCGAGGCCTTCGACGGTGGACGCCTCGAACAACAGTCGCGCGGGGACCCGGGTGGCGAGGCGTTCTCCGAGGCGGGCGGCCGCGCGGGTGGCGACGAGGGAATTGCCACCGAGTTCGAAGAAGTCGTCGTCGAGGCCGGCCCGTTCGGCACCGAGCAGCTCCGTGAACACCTCCGCCACGGCCTGTTCCGTGGCGGAACGGGGTGCGCGGTATTCGTGCGCGGGCAACTCCGGTTCGGGCAGTGCGGCCCGGTCGAGCTTGCCGACCGGGGTCAGCGGGATGCGGTCGAGCGGCACGATCACGGCGGGCACCATGTGCGCCGGCAGCCGGTGGGAGACGAACTCGGTCAGTGCGTCGGGGTCGATGTCCGCACCCGGGACGGGATGGACGTACGACACCAGCCGGGCCTCTCCCGAAGGGGTCCGGCGTCCCACCGTGACCGCGAAGTCGGCATCGGGGTGCGCGGCCAGCGCGGCGTCGATCTCCCCGAGCTCGATCCGGAATCCGCGGATCTTGACCTGGAAGTCGTTGCGCCCCATGTAGATCAGTCCGGTCTCGCCCGATCGGACGAGGTCACCGGTGCGGTACAGGCGGGTGCCGGCGGGACCCGCGACGAACCGCTCGGCTGTCAGCGCGGCGCGACGATGGTAGCCGCGGGCGAGACCGGGGCCCTCGAGGTAGAGCTCCCCCACGACCCCGGACGGGACCGGGTTGAGGCGCTCGTCCAGCACGTGCGCGGTCATCCCGCGGACGGCCCGGCCGATCGTGACCTGCTCGCCGGGCTGCAGCGCGTGCGAGATGTTGGTCATGATGGTGGTCTCGGTGGGCCCGTAGCCGTTGAAGAAGCGGCGCCCGGGTGCCCATCGCGCGACCAGGTCCGGCGGGCACGCCTCACCGCCCACGACCACCGTCGCGAGGGTGTCCAGTCCGGCCGGGTCGACGGATGCCAGGGCTGCGGGTGTGACGAAGGCGTGGGTGACCTGCCGGCTGCGCAGCAGCTCGGCGAGGTCCTCGCCGCCGTACACGGACGGTGGGGCGATCACCATGGTGGAGCCCGCGCCGACGGCGAGCAGCAGCTCGAGGACGGAGGCGTCGAAGCTGGGGGACGCGAAGTGCAGGGTGCGCGAGGCCGGGGTCAGCGCGTAGCGCTCGACCTGTTCGGCGCAGAAGCCCTCCAGTCCGGTGTGGGTGACGACCACGCCCTTGGGCCGGCCCGTGGAACCCGAGGTGTAGATCACGTACGCGGGGTGCTCCGCCCGCAGTGTCCGGACCCGGTCGTCGAGTGCGACGGGTGCTGCGGACTGTTCGGCGAGGGCGGCGCGGGTCTCGGCGGAATCGAGGGCGATCCAGGGCACGGAGCCGGGCAGGTCCGGCACCGAAGCCGTGAGGGTCAGACCGGCGCGGGCTCCCGAGTCGTCGACCATGTGCCGGACCCGGTCATCCGGGTAGTTGGGGTCCACGGGCACGAACGCGGCGCCGGCCTTGGCGACGGCCCACACCGACAGCACCGACTCGATCGACCGGGTCGCAGCGACGGCGACCACGTCCTCCGGCCCGATCCCGCGCCGGATGAGCAGCCGTGCCAGCCGGGAGGAGGCCGAGTCGAGCTCGCCGTAGCTCAGGGTGCGTTCCTCGAACACCACCGCGGGTGCGGCGGGATCACGTTCGACCGCTGCGGCCAGGAGCTGGGGCAGCAGAGCGACGCGGGGTCCGCGTCGGCGGCCGGGTCGCTGCCGGACCGGCCGGCGACCTCGTGATTCGTCCGGTCGTCGGTCCCCCGAACCGTCGACACTCATCCCTGCGTGCTCCGTCGCCGGTCGTCCTGCGCGTGCACACCCAGCATCATCCACCTCGCGTATCCCTCATCGTCCCGGCCGTCGCCCCCTGCACACGACAGTGCAGGGTGGCACGCGCCAGCCCCATTAGACCATCGGGGGGCCTGACGCTTCGTTACGGTCGAAACCGCGAGGTCGGCCGCGGATCACACCCCGCGACCAGCCGGCGGACGACGAGGGGCACGGGTCAGCGGCCGCCCCCGATCCAGCGGTCGAGCACCGGCCCGATCCGGGCGACGGCATCCTGCGACGTCATCTTCCAGTGGGTGGCCTGGACCGATTCGACCGCAAGCGTGCCGGTGACGTGCGTCCGCCACTGCTGCGCGGCGCGGGTCGCCGAGGTTCCGTCCTCGCTCGCGGCGAAGAACAGCAGGTCCCCGTCGAAGCGGGCGGGCCGGTGCTCGGCGAGCAGCCGGTAGGACAGGCGCACGCCTTCGAAGATGCGCTCGAGGCGGGGCAGGGTCAGCGCGTCGAACGGGGCCGGCAGGTCGGCGACCAGCTCCAATGCCTGTTCGGGAGTGAACTGCGCCGGGTCGAGGCCGGCCCCGACGTCGGTTCCGATGGCGCCGAGCAGATCGGCGACGCTGACCGCGGGCGGGACCGTCTCGACGGGTGCGGCGGGTGGGTGCGCGTCGAGCAGGGCGAGGGTGGCGACCTCGTGGCCGTCCGCCCGCAGCCGGACCGCGGCGGCGTGGGCGATGATGCCGCCGAGCGACCAGCCGACGAGATGGTAGGGGCCGGCGGGCTGGATCCGCCGGATCCGGTCCACGTACCCCGCGGCCCACGCGTCGATGCTCTCGGGCAGCGGTTCGTCGTCGCGCAGGGCCGGCGACTGCAGTCCGTAGAGGGGCCGCTCGGGGTCGAGGTGACGGGCCAGGCCCGCGAAGCTCCACGACAGACCGATCACCGGATGGATGCAGAACACCGGCTCGGCGGCACCGCCCGGGCGCAACGTCAGCACCGCGTCGAACCCCGCGGTGTGATCACCCGGGTCGCCGGCGGATCCCTCGATCCGGGCGGCGAGGGCTTCGACGGTGGGGGTGAGGAACATCCACTGCAACGACACCGGCAGGTTCGTGCGTTCGCGCAGCCGGGCGATCACCCGCACCGCGCTCAGCGACGTGCCGCCGAGGTCGAAGAAGTCGTCGTCGAGACCGACTCGGAACTCGCCGGCCTCCCCCGCCGGCTCGAGGACCTCGCGGTAGGCGGTGGCGACCTCCGTCTCGAGGGGAGTGCGCGGCGGTCGGTGGCGCCGCGGGGCGATCACCGGCTCGGGGAGGGCCGCACGGTCGAGCTTGCCGTGCGGGTTCAGCGGCAGAGCATCGAGGGTGACGACGCCGGCGGGCACCATGTAGGAGGGCAGGGTCTCGGCCAGCGACGCGCGGAGGCCGGCCACGTCGATCCGCCCGGCGGCCGGAACCACGAAGGCCACCAGCCGGTCCCCGCCGTGGACGGCGACCGCGGCATCGCGGACCGCCGGGTGGGCGCGCAGCGCGGCCTCGATCTCGCCGAGTTCGATCCGGAACCCGTGCACCTTGACCTGGAAGTCGGCGCGCTCGAGGTACTCCAGGGTGCCGCGACCGTCGCCGTCGATGCGCCACCGCACCACGTCCCCGGTGCGGTAGAGGCGGGTGCCCGGGTCACCGAAGGGGTTGGCCACGAACCGCTCGGCGGTCAGGCCGGGACGGCCCAGGTACCCGCGGGCGAGCTGCACACCGGCGAGGTACAGCTCACCGGCCACGCCCGGCGGCACGGGATGCATCCGTTCGTCGAGGACGAACGTCTGGGTGTTGGGGACCGGGTCGCCGATGGGCACGGAGGTGAGCGTCGGCGTGGTGACCGCGTGGGCGGTCACGGAGACCGCCGCCTCCGTCGGGCCGTACAGGTTCACCAGGTCCGCACTCGAGGCGCCGAGCGCGCGTCGCGCCGTCGGGGCGGGCAGTACTTCACCGATGGCGAGGACGCGGCGCAAGGTGGCGGGCAGCGCGCCGGCCGAGTCCTCGAGCAGCGCCTCGAGCATCGACGGCACCACGTGCAGGGTCGTGACCTTCTCACGGCGGATCACGTCGTTGAGGTAGGACGGGTCACGGTGACCGTCGGGGGCGGCGATCACCAGCCGGGCGCCGCAGGTGAGTGCGGACCAGAACTCCCACACCGACAGGTCGAAGGTCGCGGCCGTCTTGAGCAGTACCGCGTCGTCGGGACCGAGATCGTAGTGCGCCCGCTTCCAGGCGATCTGGTTGACGATCGCCTCGTGCGGCACCGCCACGCCCTTCGGGCGTCCGGTCGAGCCGGAGGTGTAGATGACGTACGCGGTGTTCGCGGCGCGCAGCGGTGCCCGCCGATCCGTGTCGGCGAGCGGTGTGGGATCGACGTCGCTCAGGTCGAGGCGGTCGACGTCGAGCACCGTCCGGCCCGCCAGGGCGTCGACCCGGTCCCCGGTGGTCGACAGCACGCACTGCGGGGCCGCCGCATCGAGGATGTACCGGTTGCGGGCCGCGGGGTGGTCGGGGTCCAGAGGCAGGTAGGCGCCGCCGGCCTTGGCGACGGCGTACATCGCCACCACGAGGTCGACCGAACGCCGGATACAGAGAGCCACTGTGGATTCCGGCCCCACGCCCTGGGTCACGAGGTGACGGGCGAGCCGGTTGACCCGCGCATCGAAGTCCCGATAGGTGAGGGTGCCGCCGCGGAACACGAGGGCGGGGGCGTCCGGGGTGGCCGCGACCTGCTCGTCGAACAGGTCGACGAGGGTCCGGCCGGCGGACAGGTCGGCCTGTTCGGCTTCCCACGCCCGCATCATCTCGGCCAGTTCCGCAGAGTCGTGCAGGTCGATGTCGCCGACCACGGCAGAGGGGTCGGCGACGACCGCCCGGAGTATCCGCAGATACCGCGCGAGCAGGCGCTGGATCGACGGTGCGTCGAACAGGTCGGTGGCGTAACCGAATTCGATGTCGAAACCGCCGGGCCCACCGCCCGCGGCGTGATCGACCACCGTGACGTGCAGATCGAAACGCGCTGCGTACGAATCGCTCTCGACCGGCGTGATCCGCAGGCCCGGCAGCTCGAGGGCTTCCCGGGCGAAGTTCTGGTAGGAGAACCCGACCTGGAAGATCGGATGGCGCGCGGTGGACCGGACCGGGTCGAGCACCTCGACGAGGCGTTCGAAGGGGACATCGGCGTGTGCGAACGCCTGCAGGTCGGTGTCGCGGACCTGCTCGAGCAGCGTCGCGAACGAGGTGGCGGCGTCGACGTCGGTCCGCAGTGCGAGCATGTTGACGAACATGCCGATCAGCCCGTCGAGTTCGGGGGCCGTGCGCCCCGCAACGGGGGTGCCGACGACGACGTCGTGCGTGTTCGACACTCGCGCCAGCAGCACCGCGAGGACGGCGTGCAGCACCATGAAGGGTGTCACGCCGCGCTCGCGGGCGAGTGCGCTGATCGCGTCGTAGGTGGCCTCGTCGACGTGCGCCGAGACCCGGTCCCCCGCATGACCGACGACGGCGGGCCGGGGCCGGTCCGTGGCGAGTTCGAGGTGTTCGGGGATGCCGTCGAGGGCGCGCCGCCAGTAGGCCAGCTGCCGAGCCGTGCCGGAGCGGGGATCGTCCTCGTCGCCGAGGGCGTCGAGCTGCCACAGGGTGTAGTCGGCGTACTGGACGGGCAGCGGTTCCCACGCCGGTTCCCGGCCCGTCGAGCGTGCAGTGTAGGCGGTGACGAGGTCCCGGACGAGCGGACCCAGCGACGAGCCGTCGCCGGCGATGTGGTGGAGGGCCACGGCAAGCACGTGCTCGTGGTCGGCGAGGCGGAAGAGCCGGGCTCGTACGGGAACCTCTCCGGTGACGTCGAACCGCCTTCCCACGAAACCGGCGAGCCGGGCCGGGGCGTCGGAGTCGGTCGCGTCCTCGGGCCCGAGGTCGAGCGGGATGTCGCCGACGTCGAGGATGCGCTGCTCGCCGACGCCGTCGACCTCGGGGTACACCGTCCGGAGCGTCTCGTGCCGCGCGACGACGTCCCGCACCGCCGTTCGCATCGCGTCGACGTCGAGCCTGCCGGACAACCGGACGGCGAGCGGGATGTTGAACACCGCCGAGTCCGGGTCGAGGCGGTTGAGGAACCACATGCGCTGCTGCGCCGGAGAGAGCGGGATCCGATCGGGTCGCGGGCGGCGCGGCAGCAGGGCGCGGGCGGCCGTCGGCGCGGCCGCCACCCGGGCGGCGAGCGCCTCGACGGTGGTGGCGTCGAACAGGTCGGCGGCCGAGACGGTGACCCCGAGCGCTGCCCTGATCCGGCCGATCACGCGCGTGGCGAGCAGCGAGTTGCCGCCGAGGTCGAAGAAGTCGTCGTGGACCGAGACCCGCTCCACCCCGAGCACGTCGCCGAACGCCTCCGCGACGGCCACCTCCGTGGAGGAGGACGGCGCCCGGTAGGGAGCCGACGCGATCTCGGGCTCGGGCAGAGCCGCCCGGTCGAGCTTGCCCACGGGGGTCAGCGGGATGGTCTCCAACGCGATCACCGACGACGGGATCATGTGGGCCGGCAATCGCTCGGCGACGAACGCGGTGAGCACGGCGATGTCGAGCGCGGAACCGGCGGCGGCATGCACGTACGTGACGAGACGAGTGTCCCCCGTCGCGCCCCGGTGACCGACGGTGGCGGCGAAGTCGACGGTGGGATGCGCGGCGAACGCCGCGTCGATCTCCCCGAGCTCGATGCGGAAGCCGCGCACCTTCACCTGGAAGTCGTTGCGGCCCAGGTACGTAATGCCTTCTCGTGCCGAACGCGGGGACCGCACCAGGTCGCCGGTGCGGTACCGCCGGGCGCCGCCGGGGGCGGCGACGAAGCGGGTGGCCGTCAGTCCGGGGCGATCGTGATACCCGCGGGCGAGGCCGGATCCAGTCAGGTACAGCTCGCCGGCCGTGCCTGCCGGCACGGGCCGCAGGCGGGTGTCGAGGATCTGGGCGGCGGCTTCGCGAACGGGCCTGCCGATGGTGACGGGTTCCCCGGGCTCGAGCGGCCCGGAGATGTTGGTCATGATCGTGGTCTCGGTGGGCCCGTACCCGTTGTGGAAGCGGCGGCCGGGCGCCCAGCGCGCCACCAGGTCCGGAGGGCACGCCTCACCGCCGACCACCACCGTCTCCAGGTCGTCCAGGCCGGTGGGATCCACCGAGGCAAGGGCGGCCGGTGTCACGAACGCGTGGGTGACCCGTTCCCTCCGCAGCAACTCGGCCAGTTCGTCGCCGCCGTACACGGACGGCGGCGCGACGACCATCGTCGATCCGGATCCGATGGCGAGCAACAGTTCGAGCACCGACGCGTCGAAGCTGGGGGACGCGAAATGCAGGGTGCGGGCGGCGGGGGTTAGCCGGTAGCGCTCGACCTGTTCGGCGCAGAAGGCCGCGAGTCCGGTGTGGGTGACCACCACCCCTTTCGGTTGTCCCGTCGAACCCGAGGTGTAGATGACGTACGCGGGATGGTCGGCGCGCAGCGGGCGTACGCGGTCGACGAAGGTGAGCGGGTCTGCCGGGCAGGCGTCGAGTTCCCTCCGGACCTCGGGCTCGTCCAGGACGACGGTGTCGAACCCGTCGGGAACGACCCCCCGGTGTGTGCCCACCGTGAGGGCGAGACGGGCGTCGGAGTCCGACAGCATGTACCGGACGCGATCGGCCGGGTAGAGCGGGTCCACCGGGACGAACGCGGCGCCGGCTTTGGCCACCGCCCAGACGGCGAGAACGGACCGGATCGAGCGGGTGAGGAGCACCGCGACGCGGTCCTCAGGGCCGATGCCCCGGGCAATGAGCAGGCGGGCGAGCCGGGACGATTCGGCGTCGGCCTCCCGATAAGTGAGGGTGTGTTCCCCGGCCGTAAGGGCCGGGGCGCCGGGGTCGCGTTCGACGGCCACCGACAGCAGGTGCGGCAGCATCGTCGTGGGCGGCCGGCGCCGCGAAGCGCGGAGCTTCCCACGGGCGGTTCGGTCGATCACCTTCATCGGCTGTCCCCTCCGAATTCCGGATCCGTTGTGCGCGTGCGCATACCGGTTCCGATCACGGTCGGGGTGTCACGAACTGCGGCGACACCCGCTCTCCCCGACGGACACCGCTTCGCTGTCGTCTCGCGCACCGGAACCCCGACGATTCCCGGCTCGAGAGCACTTCGCCACCATTCCACACGAAAACAAACCGTGCCACCTGTTCGTACGTCCAGAAGCCAAGTTACCGAAGGGTAGACCGGCATTCCGGACAGCGCGTGTTCCGTCCCGTCGGGAGCACCGGCACATCCGAATGCCCGATTCGCCGCACGCCGCAGCGCCGCTTCCGAAGGCGCCCATGCCCCCGAGCGGCATCCGGGGAGTCTTCGGCTCCCCCACGGGAAAGACCCGGCACCTGCGGTTTCGGAACACGGAGCCGGAACCCGGCATGGACGAGCTCCTCGCCGTCCCGGCGGTTCGATCCGACGGCCTCCATGGCCGCTACGGACCGAGGACCGACACTCTCCCCATTTCGTCCAGGGATTGGACAATTCACTCCGGGGTGTTCGATGTGATGTCGGACACGACGACCGCACGCGAACCACTCGTGCGCAATGCCCGACACCTCCGAGTCAGCGCGCGGCGCACCCGCATTCCGGGCAGGAGCCGACCGACGTCCAGCCTGCCAACAGCGGTCCGAGACGAGTGCATGCAGTCGGCCCGGTCATCTCCCAGTGCGAGACGGGGAGATCGTGCCGATGCACCTCGTCCGCGACGTAGGGCGCCCAGTCCCGGCCCCCGTCCGACGCGGTGTGCGGCGCGGCGCCGACGAACAGCATGCGCCCGTCGTACCGACCCGGAACATGCCCCTCGAGCGCATCGAACGAGCGCTCGATGCTCGTCAGGACGGACGCCGTCAGATCCGGGTCGATGTCGTCGGCGAGCACATCGAGACCGTCCTCGACCCCACCGGGCCCGCCGCCGTGGCTCGCGTTCAGAGCCACGGCCGCCACCGAGACCGGATCGACCGGGGAGCGCACGGCGTCGGGCAGATAGGAGTCGAGGAGCACGAGTGAACCGACCTCGAGTCCGGTCCGCTGGAGCTGGACCGCCATCTCGTGCGCGATCACACCGCCGAGGGACCACCCGACCAGATGGAAGGGACCGTCCGGGTGGACCCGCCGGACCTCCGAGACGTACCGAGCCGCCCAGGACTCGATCGAATCCGGTAGGTCCGACTCACCCGACAGTGCCGGGGACTGCAATCCGTAGACCGCGCGGCCGGGCTCGACGTATCCGGCGAGCGACGCGAAACTCCAGGCGAGGCCGATCACCGGGTGCACGAAGAACACCGGATCGCGTCCCTCGTCACCCTCCCGCAGAGGAAGCAGAACGGCCAGGGCCGAGTCGGCGGCTTCGCTCGCCGCCGACCGCTCCTCCACCGACCGCTCGATCCGGGCCGCAAGGTCGGCCACCTTCGGATGAGCGAAGACCCATTCGAGTGGGACCGGACGATCGAGTCGGCGCGTGAGCTCGCGGGTCACCCGCACGGCCACGAGGGAGGATCCGCCGAGAACGAAGAAGTCGTCGTCGGATCCGACCCGGTCCGCGGCGAGGACGTCCGCGAACACCTGCGCCACCGCGCGCTCGACCGGTGTCGCCGCGGCTCGGTAGGACGCCCGCTCGGGCATCGGCGTGGGCAGCGCGCCACGATCGACCTTGCCCGTCGCGCCGACGGGGAGCCGGTCCAGGCGCACGATCGAGGACGGCACCATGTAGTTCGGCAGCTCGTCCGCGAGCACGCCCCGCAGGGACGCCCCGTCGAAGTCCGACTCGGACTGTGCAGCAACGACATACGCGATGATTCGCGCACCGGTCGCCGCGTCCTGATGCACTGTCGCGACCGCGGCCGACACGACGGGCAGACGCAGCAGCGCCGCTTCGATGTCCCCGAGCTCGATCCGGAATCCGCGCAGCTTGACCTGGGAGTCCCCACGACCGACGTGCTCGAGGACGCCCGCATCGGTCCACCGGGCCAGATCGCCGGTACGGTACAGACGTCCCCCGGCCCCGAAGGGGTCGGCAACGAAACGGTCCGCGGTCACCCCGGGGCTTCCGCTGTATCCCCGCGCAAGCTGCCGGCCCGCCAGGTAGAGCTCTCCGGTCACTCCGGCCGGCACGGGTCGCAGCCGCCGGTCGAGTACATACACGCGGGTGTTCCACTCGGGCACTCCGATCGGCACCTGGTCGGTGTCTGCGGGCGTGACCCGGTGCGCCGTCACCGACACGGCCGCCTCGGTGGGTCCGTACAGGTTGACGAGTTCCGCCCGGCTCGACCGCCGGCACGCCCCGGCGACAGCCCCCGGGAGCGTCTCCCCGATCGAAAGCACCCGTCGCACCGAGGTCGGCAACTGTCCGTCTGCAACAGCGATCAGGGCGCTCAGCAGGGACGGAACCAGGTACAGCGTCGTGACGGCTTCGCGTTCGACGAGCGCCAGCAAGCGGACCGGATCGCGGCGGGCCTCGGGGTCGGCGACCACCAGCCGGCCACCGCACGTCGTGGCGCCCCAGAACTCCCACACCGACAGGTCGAACGTGGCCACGGTCCGCTGTACCGTCACCTCCCCCGGACCGAACCCGAACTCCGCATGCAGCCAACGCAACTGGTTGACCACCGCCCCGTGGTCCACCGCCACACCCTTGGGCACCCCCGTCGATCCCGACGTGAACAGGATGTAGGCGAGGTTCGCGGGATGCAGCGGCGCGGTCCTGTCGGCGTCGGTCACCGGGGCGGCCGAGTACTGCGACAGGTCCACGCTCGAGACATCGAGAACCCGGATCGGCTCCGGCACAACCGCGCTCGCGACGCCTGCGGATGCCGCAGACACGAGCACCGTCGCCGGTCGCGCCGCCGCGACCATGCGCGTCAGCCGGGCGACCGGAAGCGACGGATCGAGCGGAACGTACGCGCCGCCTGCGGCGGCGACCGCGTACATCGCGACGACGAGATCCACCGATCCGGGGATCAGCAGACCGACCCGGACCTCCGGTCCGACACCGTCCGCCACCAGCGCGCGGGCCAGCCGGGCGACTCGGGCACCGAGTTCACCGAACGTCGACTGCACCCCGTCCCCGACGAGCGCGACCGCGTCCGGGCGTTCGCGTACCTGGCGTCCGAGCAGATCGGGAAGGCAGTCGCCGGCCGCGATGTCGACGCGGGTGTCGTTCGCCGCCTCGAGCAGCGCCTGTCGTTCCCGGGCGCCGAGGAGGTCGGCGTCGCCGACCGCGCGGTCGGGAGCCGAGACCAGTTCGCCCAGGATCCGGACGAACCGGTCCACGATGGACGCGGCCGCATGTCCGTCGAAGAGATCGGTGGCGTACGACAGATGCCCGCCGATCCCCGCCGGCGTCCCGTCCGCCCCGTAGCTGTCACCGACGATCAGGTGCAGGTCGAACTGGGCGATCTCCCCCGCGATGTCGAACCGGGCCGCCGTCAGTCCGGCGAGTTCGAAATCGACCGTGCCGAGGTTCTGGAACGACAGGCCCACCTGGAACAGCGGATGCCGCGCCATGGACCGGGCCGGCGCCAGCGCCTCGACGAGCTGTTCGAACGGGACGTCCGCATGGGCCAGGGCCTGGAGGTTCTTCTCCCGGGCCTGCGCGAGGAGCGAGGTGAAGGAGACAGCCGGGTCGACTCGGGTGCGGAACACGAGGGTGTTCACGAACATCCCGATCAGGTCGTCGAGGGCTGCCTCGCCTCGACCGGCCACCGGGGTGCCCACGGCGATGTCCTCGGTGCCGGACAACCGGGCCAGCAGCACGGCGAAGGCCGCGTGCACGACGGTGAACGGCGTCGTCCTCGTTGTTGCCGCGAGTGCCGCCACCCTGCCGTGCAGATCCGCGTCGATCGTGACGGGAACCCGGTCGCCCCGATAGGACTGCACCGGAGGCCGCGGACGGGTCGTGGGCACCGGCAACTGATCGGGCAGATCGGCCAGTTCGTCGGCCCAGAAGGCGAGCTGGCGGGAGACGCGCGACTCCGGGTCGCTCTCGCTGCCCAGGATGTCCCGCTGCCACAGGGTGTAGTCCGCGTACTGCACGGGAAGTGGCTGCCACGCGGGTTCGCGCCCCTCTTGTCGCGCGCTGTACGCGAGGGCGAGATCCCGGACGAGGGGCGCCACGGAATATCCGTCGGCGGCGATGTGGTGCACCACGACGAGCAGGACGTGTTCGGCCGGGGACAACCGGAACAGCCGCACGAGGACCGGCACGGACCCGGTGACGTCGAACCGGGTCGCCGCCGCCGACCGGACGGCAGCGCGGAGTGCCGGTTCGTCGACGTCCGTCGGGTGCAGGGCCGGCGCACCCGCGCCGGCGGGCAGTATCTGCTGGACCGGCACCCCGTCGACCTCGGGGTAGAAGGTCCGGAGGACCTCGTGGCGGACGACGACATCGGCGACCGCCGACTGCAACGCCGCCGGATCCAGTCGGCCGGTCAGCCGCACTGCCATCGGAATGTTGTAGGCCGCGGCGGTCGCCTCGAACCGGCTGAGGAACCACATCCGCTGCTGGGCGGGCGACAGCGGAATCCGCTCCGGACGCGGCCGGGCGGCCAGGGCGGGCGAGCCGCCGGACCCGATGTAGCGTCCCACGGCTGCCGACAGCGACTCGATCGTCGATGCCTCGAAGATCACGCGCACGGGGACCGACGCATGCAGCGCCGCTCCGAGGCGGGCGACGACGCGCGTGGCGATCAGCGAATTCCCGCCGAGAGCGAAGAAGTCGTCGTCGAGCCCGAGCCGCTCCGCACCGAGCACCTCCCCGATCACCGAGGCCACGGCCTTTTCGACCGCGGTCGCGGGCGGGCGGAACTCCCGGACGGCCGGGACGGGTTCGGGCAGGGCCCGGCGATCCACCTTCCCGGAGGTGGTGAGCGGGAGCGTGCCGAGCACGGTCACCACGTCGGGCACCATGTACCGCGGCAGCACGCGTCCTACGGCCGCACGAACGGCGCCGCCGTCGGCCGCGGCACCGTCCACCGGCACGACGTACGCGGTGATCTGCGGACCGTGGGTCCCGTCGTGGACGGTCACGGCGGCCTGCGCCACCTCCGGCTGCGCCAGAAGTGCTGCCTCGATCTCCCCCAGCTCGATCCGCAGGCCGCGCACCTTCACCTGGAAGTCGTTGCGGCCCAGGAACTCCAGGGTTCCGTCCCGCAACCATCGGACTCGGTCACCGGTGCGGTACATCCGCGTCCCGCCCGGGTACGCGACGAACCGTTCCGCCGTGAGATCCGGACGGGTGTGGTAGCCGCGGGCAAGTTGCACCCCACCGAGATACAGCTCCCCCGGTACCCCGATCGGCACCGGATTCAGCCGCTCGTCGAGAACGTAGGCGGTGGTGTTGCGGATCGGGCGGCCGATCGGAACGGTGCCGGCATCGGTGCGACGGCCGGCGCAGCGCAGCACGGTCGCGGTGACGGTTGCCTCGGTCGGGCCGTAGGTGTTGTCGAGCAGCGCATCCGAACGCTCGGCGAACCGGGCCGCGAGCTCGCCGGGCAGCGCCTCGCCCCCGACGGACAGGTACTCGAGCGTCGCCGGAAGTTCGAGGTCGGGATCCGCGAGAAACAGGGCGAGCATCGTCGGGACGAACTCGAGGATGCAGACCGCCCACTGCCGCGAGAGGCGGACGAGGTAGTCCGGGTCGCGATGGCCTCCCGGTGCCGCGATCACGAGTCGTGCACCGACCTGCAACGGGAAGAACAGCTCCCACACCGACGCGTCGAACGTGACCGGGGTCTTCTGCAGGGCCGTGTCCCCGATGCCGAGTTCGTAGCGCTCGCGCATCCACGTCATCTGGTTCACGACGGCGCCGTGGGTCACGGCCACGCCCTTGGGGCGGCCGGTCGACCCGGAGGTGTAGAGCACGTAGGCGACGTGCGCCTCGTGCAGCGGCGCCAGGCGCTCGTGGTCGGCGAACTCGGTGGCCGGCGCCGGTGCGACGTCCGATTCGTCGACCACGAGGGCCGGGACGGTATCGGGGAGCGTGTCCCGGTCGTGTGTCGTGGTCAGCACCACCACCGGCTGGGCGGTGTCCAAAACGTACGCCGTTCGCTCGGCGGGATGTTCCGGGTCGAGCGGCACGTACCCGCCACCGGCCCGGAGCACCGCATAGATGCCGACCATCATCTCGACCGATCGGCTCATGTGGACACCGACCAGACGCTCGGGGCCGACGCCGCACGCGACGAGGCGCCTCGCGAGCCGATCCACCCGGGAGGCGAACTGCGCGTAGGTCAGCGCGGTGTCCTCGAAGACGACTGCCGTCGCGTCCGGGGTGCGCCGGACCTGCCGGGTGAACGCGTCCAGAACCGAGCGGTCACCGAGCGGCGCAGCCGTCCGGTTCAGCTCGTCGAGCCGGGCGCGTTCCTCCACCGTTCGCAGGTCGATGCCGCCGACCGCGACGCCCGGATCAGCCGCCGCCACCTCCAGGATCGACACGAGTCTCGCAGCGAACGTCCGCACGGTGTCCTCGTCGAACAGGTCGCAGGCGTAGACGACGGATCCGGAGATCCCCTCTCGGCGCCCCTGCTCGTCGCGCGTCTCGGTCAGGTGGATCTCGAGATCGAGTTTGGCGCCACCCGGGGGCGTTGCGACCGGTGCGATCTGCAGGTCCGGCAGTGCGATCTCGGAACGGGCGAAGTTGTGCACCACGAGCAGCACCTGGAACAGCGCCGAATGCGCGGTGGACCGGACGGGGTCGAGGACCTCCACGAGACGTTCGAGCGGCACGTCGGGGTTGCCGAACGCGGCGAGGTCGACCTCTCGCACGGAGGCGAGGACCTCGGCGAAGGTGGCATCCGGGTCGATCCGGGTGCGCAGCACGAGGGTGTTGCCGAACATCCCCACCAGATCGTCCAGTGCCTCCTCGCCGCGGCCGGCGACCTGCGCCCCGACGGGAATGTCGTCGGTACCGGACAGGCGGGCCAGCAGGACCGCGAGCGCGGCGTGCACGAGCATGAAGAACGTCACCCCGTGGTCCCGCGAGAGCCGATCGAGCCGGGCGGCCGACGACTCGTCCAGCGTGAAGTCCACGCTCGCGCCGCGGCCGGTCTGCACGGCGGGCCGCGGACGGTCGGTGGGCAGCTCCAGCAGGTCCGGCAGACCCGCCAGCGCCGTGGTCCAGTAGTGCATCTGACGCGAGAGCAGCGAATCGGGATCGTCCTCGGATCCCAGCACATCCTGTTGCCACAACGCGTAGTCGGCGTACTGGACGGGCAGGGGTTCCCACGCCGGCTCGACGCCCGCTCTGCGGGCCAGGTACGCGGTGGCCAGGTCCCGGGCCATCGGGGCCCGGGATCCGCCGTCGCCGGCGATGTGGTGGACGACGACGACCAGCACGTGGTCCCGGTCGGTGAGGCGCAGCAGGGCCGCCCGGACGGGTACCGCGGTGGTGACGTCGAACCCGCGGGAGACGAGTGCGGCGACCCGCGAGGACAGCTCGTCCTCGGTCACGTCGTGCGCCGCCGGATCGAGGGGCACGTCCTCGACCGGAACGATCACCTGGAACGGTCCGGAACCGGAGTCGGGGAAGACGGTGCGCAGCGCCTCGTGCCGTGCGAGCAGGTCGCGCAGTGCCGCCTGCAGGGCGGGCACGTCCAGCTCGCCGGTGAGTCGCAGCACGAGCGGGATGTTGAAGGCGGCGGAGTCCGGATCGAACCGGTTGAAGAACCACATCCGCCGTTGCGCGAGCGACAGCGGAATCCGCTCGGGGCGCTGCCGGTGCCGCAGCGGCATCCGGGACGGGACGGCGACCGGGTCCCCCATCCGCGCCGCCAGGGCCGACACCGTCGGCGCCTCGAACAACGTCCGCACCGGCACCCGGACACCGAGGGCGGCATCGAGCCGCGCGACCACCTGCATCGCGAGCAGCGAGTTGCCGCCGAGCGCGAAGAAGTCGTCGGCGCGGCCGACCCGCTCGACCCCGAGCACGGCGCCGTACACGTCTGCGACCGCCTGCTCGTCGGGCGTCGCCGGGGCGCAGTACTCGGCCGATTCGGGCTGCGGCACCGGCAGTGCCCGCCTGTCCAGCTTGCCTCCGGCGGTGAGGGGCAGGGCGTCGAGCACGACGACGTGGCCGGGCACCATGTGGTGCGGCAGCGTCCCGGCGAGGAACTCGCGCAGATGCGCCGGGTCGGGTGCGGCGCCGGCCGCTCCGACGACGTAGCCGACGAGCCTGTCCCCGCCGTGCGGATCGGTGTGCAGCACCGTAACTGCCTGCGCGACCGACGGATCCCGCTCGAGCGCGGCGTCGATCTCTCCGAGCTCGACCCGGAATCCACGCAGCTTGACCTGCGAGTCGCTCCGCCCGAGGTACTCCAGCTCGGCGAGCCCACCGGTGCCGCGCCAGCGCACCGTGTCACCGGTCCGGTACATCCGCGTGCCCGGCGTCCCGAACGGATTCGCCACGAACCGTGCGGCCGACAGGTCGCTGCGCCGGTGGTATCCCCGGGCGAGGGCGGTCCCAGCCAGGTACAGCTCGCCCGCGACGCCGGGTGGCACCGGCCGCAACCGGGAGTCCAGCACCAGTGCGGACACTCCCGGGACGGGCCGGCCGACGGTGACCGGACGGCCGGGCTGCAGCCGCGCGAACGAGGAGATGATCGTCGTCTCCGTCGGCCCGTAGCCGTTGAAGTACTTCCGCCCCGGCGCCCACCGCGCCAGCAGGTGCGGCGTTGTCACGTCCCCGCCGACCGAGACGGCCTCGAGGCTCTCGAGGCCCGACGGATCGACTGTCCCGAGGACGGCAGGGGTGACGATGGTGTGGCTGACCCGTTCGGCTCGGATCAGTTCCGCCAGTTCCGGTCCGCCGCCGATCGTGGACGGCACCACGACCAGCGTCGCCCCCTGGGAGAACGCGACCATCCATTCGAGCACCGAAGGGTCGAAGCTCGGCGAGCACACGTGCAGGAAGCGCGCCCGTGACGTCACGCCGTACAGCGTGACGGCGGCGTCGAGCAGCGGGTCGAGGCCCGCGTGGGTGACCACCACTCCCTTGGGCTGCCCGGTCGACCCCGACGTGTAGATGACGTATGCCGCGTGCTGCACCGACAGGGGCCGGACGCGCTCGGGCGTCCCGGCGGCGGATCGCGTCGCGACGACCCGCGCGAACTCGGGATCGTCCAGTTCCAGCCGGGGCGGGGAGTCGGGCAGCGCGGAGGCGTACTCGGTGGTGGTGAGGCACACCGCCGCACCGGAATCGGCGAGCATGTACCGGACCCGGTCCACCGGATAGGACGGGTCCACCGGAAGGTGTGCGGCGCCGGCCTTCGCGACCGCCCACACCCCGAGCACCATCTCGTACGAACGCGGGAACGCCAGGGCCACGACATCGTCGGGGCCGATGCCCCGTGCTGCCAGCTCTCGTGCGAGCCGCGACGACGACTCGTCGAGTTCGCGGTAGGTGATCGTCCGGCCCCGGTACCGGACGGCCGGCGCGGCGGGGTCGCGGGAAACCGCCGCGGTCAGGATCTCGGCGAGCGTGCGGGCACCGCCCGGCACGGCGTCCGGGGCACGCGTGAGCCGGGCGGCCTCGTCGCCGGTGAGGAGCGCCAGGTCGCCGACCGGCACGGCCGGGTCCACCACGGCGGCGGCCAGCAACCGCACGAACCGTCGCGCGAATCCGGCCACGGTCTCGTCGTCGAAGAGATCCCGCGCGAACACGAACTCCGCCGACATTCCCGCGGGTTTCCCGTCGAGGTCCGTGCGTTCGCGCAGGGTCAACGACAGGTCGAACTTCGCGGTGGTCACCTCGAAGGGCACCGCCGCCAGGCTCAGGCCCGGTAGTTCGAGCCCCGCGGGGGGGAGGTTCTCGAGCGCGAGGGCAACCTGGAACAGCGGGTGCCGCGCGGTCGAACGTTCCGGAGCGAGCAGTTCCACGACTCGTTCGAAGGGGATCTCGGCATGGGTGAACGCCTCGAGGTCGTTGTCGCGGACTCGGGCGAGGTGGTCCGCGAACCCGGACCCGGGATCGACCCGGGTCCGCAACACCAGGGTGTTGACGAACATGCCGACCATGTCGTCCAGCGCGGCGTCACCGCGGCCGGCGACTGCGGTACCTACGGCGATGTCGTGCGACGACGACATCCGGGCGAGGAACACTGCGAGTGCGGTGTGCAGGACCATGAACAGGGTCGACCCGTTCTGCTGCGCCAGTTCCGCCGCCCGCCGATGCGTCGGAGCGTCGATGTCGAAGGCGATCCGGCCGCCGGCGAAGGACTGCACCGGGGGGCGGGCGCGGTCGGCCGGCAGGTGCAACTCCTCGGGCAGATCCTCGAGGACCCGCTGCCAGTACTGCGCCTGCGCCGCCAGTGGACTGCCGGCGTCGCCCTCCGATCCGAGCGCCTCGCGCTGCCACAGCGCGAAGTCCGCGTACTGCAGCGGCAGCGGTTCCCATGCGGGTTCCCCGCCGGCGGCACGCGCGGCATAGGCGGTCATCAGATCTCGGGTCAGCGGCGTCATCGACCAGCCGTCGGCGCTGATGTGGTGGGCAACGAACACGAGCACGTGTTCGTCGTCCGCGACGCGGAACAGCCGCACCCGGAACGGCACTTCGGTGGTCACGTCGAATCCGGTGGCCACCACGTCGGCGATGCGGTCCGCCAGATCCGCCGGACGCACCGACTCCGACGCCCAGTCGGGGGTGTACCCGGCGACGGTGACGATCGCCTGGTACGGCAGCCCGTCCCGCTCCGGATACCGGGTGCGCAGGATCTCGTGCCGGGTTGCGATGTCGAACACGGACTTTCGCAAGGCATCGACGTCGAGTCGGCCCGTCAGCCGGATCGCCACCGGGATGTTGTCGGCCGCGGAGGTCGGATCGAACCGATTGAGGAACCACATCCGCTGCTGCGCGAACGACAGCGGTACGTGGTCCGGGCGTTCCCGGGCTGCCAACGGAACCGCCTGGACCGCCAGGCCACCCGACTCGAGCCGGGCCGCCAACGCGGCGACCGTCGGCGCCTCGAACACCGCGGGCACCGGCACGCGGGTCTCCAGGGCTGCCCCCAGGCGCGCCACCAGCCGGGTTGCCAGCAGAGAATTCCCACCCAGCTCGAGGAAGGAATCGTCCAGTCCGATGCGCTCGCGACCGAGCACCTCGGCGAACACCGACGCGACGGTCTCCTCGACCGAGGTGCGCGGCGCCCGGTATTCCCGCTGGGCGAACACCGGTTCGGGCAACGCCGCGCGATCGAGCTTGCCCACCGGCGTCAGCGGCACCGTGTCGAGCACCGTCACCAGGGCCGGCACCATGTGGGCGGGCAGCGTCTCCGCCAACCCGGCGAGCACCGCCGGCACCTCCAGCCGGGTTCCGGCCACCGGCAGCACGTACGAGACCAGTGCCGCCTCCCCGGACGGCAGCACCTTGCCGAGGGTCGCCGCGAACTCGATGTCCGGCCGCGCCGTCAGAGCCGCGTCGACCTCCCCCAGTTCCACCCGGAACCCGCGGATCTTGATCTGGAAGTCACTGCGCCCGAGGTACTCGATCGGGCCGTCGGCCGCGCGACGGACCAGGTCCCCGGTCCGGTACATCCGGGTGCCCGGATCCGACCCGAACGGATCGGCCACGAACCGCTCCGCCGTCAGCCCCGGTCGACGGTGGTAGCCGCGCGCGACCTGAGCGCCGGCCAGATACAGCTCACCGACCACCCCCGGCGGCACCTGCCGCAACCGGCCGTCGAGGACGTACGCGCCCACTCCCGGGATCGGGGTGCCGATCGTGATCGGCTCGCCGGCCACCAGCGGCGCGCTGCTGGTGGCCAGGATCGTCGCCTCCGTCGGCCCGTACGCGTTGAAGAACCGCCGGCCGGGAGCCGACCAGCGGTTCACCAGTTCCGGCCCGAAGGCCTCGCCGGCTGCCACCACGACCCGCAGGTCCGTCAGCCCCACGGGATCCACCGAACTCAGCGCCGCCGGGGTGATGAACACGTGCGTCACCGCAGCGGCCGTCAGCACCTCGGCCAGGTCGGCGCCGCTGCCCACCGACGCCGGCGCCACCACGACCGTCGCACCCGCGGAGAACCCGGTCAGCAACTCGAGCAGGGAGACGTCGAAGCTCGGCGAGCACACGTGCAGCACCCGCGCGTCCGCATCGACCTCGTAGTGCTCACGCTCGGCGGAGATCACGCCGGCGATGCCCGCGTGTGTGACAGCGACACCCTTGGGGCGGCCCGTGGAGCCGGACGTGTAGATCATCCATGCGACGTCCAGGCCCTCGAGCGCGCGCGTCCGGTCGGCGTACGAGATCGGATGCCCGGGCAACTGCTCGACCTGTCCGGCCGTCGCCGCGTCGTCGAGCCGCACCTGTTCGACTCCGGCCGGCACGGCGGCGGAGAAGTCGTTCACCGTCATGCACAGGGCTGCGCCGGAGTCCGCCAGCATGAACTCCACCCGCTCGACCGGGTAGCGCGGATCGACAGGGACGAACGTCGCCCCCGACTTGGCCACCGCCCACAGCGCGAGCACCGACTCCAGGGAACGGGGTATCGCCACCGCGACCGCGTCACCCGGCCCGACGCCGCGACCGATCAGCCACCGCGCCCATCGCGACGACGTCTCGTCCAACTCCCGGTACGACAGGGAGCCGCCCCCGGCGGCACACACCACCGCCGGGTGGTCGCCGCGCAGTTCCACCGCAGACGTCAGCAGAGTCGGCAGCGGTGCCACACGCGCGGCCCGGCTACGCGAACGACCCCGTTCCCGGCGCCGCACCCCCGACTCCCGCCTCACGCGCCCGGACCTCGATCTGCCCGGACCGGGCTCCTGCGTTGCACTACGGAACAGCTCCTTCCACACGCGGGAAGAGAATGGAGAACTCGTCCCGCCCGCAGGCAATCTACCGGCCGGTATTCAGTTCCGCATACTCCACGGGTCGACGGCGGCCACGGTCGCCCACTCGTCACCCGCCGCGGCGGAACCCGCGGGAACCTCGTCACGGTCGGTGACGACCACGACGCGGAGGTCCTCGGCGGGCGCGTCGTTCAACGCCTCTACCAGCGAAGACGGGACGAATGCGTGGGTCACCCACTCGTCGGACACCACGGCGGCGAGGTCGGCGTCCGGCTCGGCCACGACCACCACCGCACCGGCGATCCCGGCCGTCAGGATCGCGAAGACGCGCCACTGCTCCGCCGTACCGTCGCACACCAGCAACCGCGACTCGTAGTCCAGCTTCCCCGCCGCCCCTCCGCCGCGGGCCAGGGCGACCAGTTCGCCGTGGTCGACCACACGGTCGGCCACCCGCAGCGCGGGGTGCTGCGGCTGCAGGACCCGGACCCGCTCCGAGTAGTCGACCGGACGGGTGGACAGCGCTGCCACGGTGGCCGCCGTCGCCGGGTCGTCGAGGTACAGCCAGCGCGCGGCGGCCGACGGCCGGACGTCCGCCCCGTGCGTCGCCAACCCGAGCTCGGGGGTCTGCGCGGCCGCGGTGGAGCCGGAGACAGCAGGCACGATCGCAGCGCCCGCCTTGGTGATCGCCCAGAGCGCGGTGATCAGTTCCGGTCCGGCCGGCGCGGCGACCGCGACACCGTCGCCGGGTCCGACACCCTGGGCGATGAGATGCCGGGCCCACTGCGACGAGCGGCGATCGAGCTCGAGATAGGTGACCTCGGTGCCGTCCGCGACGAACGCCGGGGCCTCCGGGTCGGACTCCACCGCGACCTGCCACTCCTGCGGCACGGTCCGCTCGACCCGGTCGGGGGCCGCCACCGGCTCGGGCTCGATGTCCGCGGGCGCCGAGCGCTCGGTCTCGGTACGGATATCGATGTCGCCGACCACTGCCCGGGGGCTCGCCGCGACGGCGCGCAGGACGGTCACGAAGCGTTCGGCGAAGGTGGCGACGGTGCCGGCGTCGAACAGGTCCACGGCGTAGGTGAACCCGACGTGCATGCCGGCGGCCGAGCCGCCCGGGTGCTCACGCGGATCGACGGTCACCTGCAGGTCGAACTTGGCGGCGAGTTCACCGCCGTCGAGCGCCTCGACGGTGAGATCCGGCAGTTCGAGCCGCGCTGCCTCGGTGTTCTGGAACGACAGCACCGTCTGGAAGACGGGGTGCCGGGCCGGAGAGCGCGCGGCCACCACATCGTCGACCACCCGCTCGAACGGCACGTCGGCGTGACCGAACGCCTCGAGGTCGACGGCGCGGGCCCGGTCGAGCAACTCGGCGAAGGTCGCCGCCGGGTCGACGTCCGTACGCAGCGCGAGAGTGTTGACGAACATCCCGACCAAGTCGTCGAGGCGTCGGTCGCCGCGGCCCGCGACGGGCGTGCCGACGACGATGTCGTGGGTGCCGCTGAGCCGGGCCAGCAGCACCGCGAGCGCCGCGTGGACCACCATGAACAGCGAGGCCCGATGCTCGAGCGCGAGTGCGTCGAGCCGCTGCCGGGTGTGCTCGTCGACCTGCACGGCTACCGTGCCGCCGCGCAGCGACGGCTGCGGCGGCCGGGGACGGTCCGTGGGCAGATCGAGGAGTTCGGGCACGCCCGTCAGCCGCGAACGCCAGTAGTCGAGCTGGGCACCGGCCGGGGACTGCGCGTCGTCGGCGTCGCCGAGGACACGGCGTTGCCAGAGCGCGTAGTCGGCGTACTGCACCTCGAGCGGCGCCCAGGCGGGGGCATCGCCCGACAACCGCGACGCGTAGGCGGTCATCAGGTCCCGCGCCAGCGGCGCCAGCGACGCACCGTCGGCGGAGATGTGGTGGACGACGAGTGCGAGCACGTGGTCGTCGGCGCCGACCGAGACGATCCGGCCGCGCACCGGCACCTGCGACGAGACGTCGAATCCTTCCGAGGCGAGGGCGACCACCTCGGCGAGCGCCTCCTGCTCGGACGCCGCCTCGACCGGCACCACCGCGGGCACGACCGCGTCGGCGCCGAGAATGTGCTGGTAGGGCCCCGTCTCGTCCTGCGGGTACCGGGTGCGCAGCGACTCGTGCCGCTCGATCACGTCGCGCACCGCCGCGGTGAGGGCCGCGGTGTCGAGGCGGCCGCGCAGCCGGATCGCGAGCGGGATGTTGTAGCTCGCGGACGCCGGATCGAGCTGGTTGAGCACCCACATGCGCTGCTGGGCGAGGGAGAGCGGCACCCGGTCGGGGCGGGGGCCGGCGGTCAGCGCGGGCCGGGGCGCCGACTCCGCGTGCGCGTCGGCCCGGGCCGCGAGTTCGGCGACCGTCGGCGCCTCGAACAGCTCCCGGATCGCCAGGCCGGTTCCCAGCGACTCGTTGACCCGCGCGATCACCCGCGTCGCGATGAGCGAGTTGCCGCCGAGGTCGAAGAACGAATCGTCCGCTCCGATCCCCTCGACGCCGAGCACGTCGGCGAAGACCTGCGCGACGGCGCGTTCGGCGTCGGTGGCCGGCTCGCGGCGCGTGCCCGCGGTGGTGGTTGCCTGGGGCACCGGCAGGGCGCGCCGGTCGAGCTTGCCGTTCACGGTGAGTGGCAGCTCGTCGAGAACGACCACGACGTCCGGAACCATGTAGCCGGTGAGGAAGGCACCGAGCTGGTCGCGCACGCGGGCCACGTCGAGGTCCTCACCGGCGCGGGGCACCACGTATGCGACGAGCCGATCGCCGAGGCCGTCGTCGCGGACCACGGCGACCGCCTGGGCCACCGCGTCGGCACGCATCAGTGCCGCCTCGACCTCGCCGAGCTCGATGCGGAAGCCCCGCAACTGCACCTGCGCGTCGCCGCGCCCGGCGTATTCGAGTTCACCGTCGGTGTTCCACCGGGCGACGTCGCCGGTGCGGTAGAGCCGGCCCGACCCGAACGGGTCGGCGACGAACCGCGCGGCGGTCAGCTCCGGTCGGCCGAGGTAGCCGCGCGAGAGCTGATCGCCGGAGACGTACACCTCGCCCGGCACGCCCACCGGGACGGGCTGCAGCAGCCGGTCGAGCACCCGCAGCCGCAGACCCGGCAGCGAGCGGCCGATCCGGCTGGCGGCGCCGGCACGGGCGGCGCCGCGGTCGAGGGTCAGGAACGACAAGTGGACCGTGGTCTCGGTGATGCCGTACATGTTGACCAGGGTCGGTGCCACGGGCCGCCGCCCGTACCAGCCCTCGAGCTTGCCGAGGTCGAGGGCCTCGCCGCCGAACACGACGTAGCGCAGGGCGAGCGGACCGGCGTCGGGGCGCTCCACCGACGCCACCCGGTCGGCCTCGTCGAGCTGGAGGAACGCCGAGGGGGTCTGGTTCAGCACGGTGACCCGCTCGGCCCGCAGCAGCTCGAGGAACTGCTCGGGCGAGCGCGACGTGAGGTAATCGACGACGACCAGCCGGCCGCCGTACAGGAGCGGTCCCCACAGCTCCCACACCGTGAAGTCGAACGCGTAGGAGTGGAACAGCGTCCACACGTCGTCGGAGCCGAACCCGAACAGCGGTTCGGCGTTGGCGAACAGGGTCAGCACGTTGCGGTGGGTGACCGCGACGCCTTTCGGGCGGCCCGTCGAGCCGGAGGTGTAGATGACGTATGCACGGTTGTCCGCGCGCAGCGGCGCGATCCGCTCGGCGTCGGTGACCGGCCCGCTCGGGGCCTGCGGGTCGTCGTCCTCGACGTGCACCCGTGGCAGGCCGAGGTCCGGCAGGTCACCGCCTGCGTCGGTGAGGAGGCAGCGCGGCCGGGCGTCCTCGAGCATGTACCGCAGGCGCTCGGCAGGATAGGTGGTGTCGGTGGGCAGATACGCGGCACCCGACTTGAGAACCGCCAGCAGCGCCACGATCAGGTCGGCCGACCGGGGCAGCGCGACGGCGACGAGCTCTTCCGGGCCGGCTCCGGCCGCGACGAGCCGCCGGGCCAGGCGGTTGGCCCGGGCGTCGAGCTCGGCGAACGTGAGGGTGCGCCCGGCGAACGTTACGGCCGGGGCGTCGGGGCTGCGGCGGACGACGGCGTCGAAGCGGTCGACGAGCGTCGCCTCGGCCGGCACCCGGGCGCCGGGTCCGAGGCTGCTCCACTCGGTGAGGATCCGCTCGGCCTCGGCGTCGCCGAGAAACGGCAGCGTGCCGATCGGGGTGGCGGCGGACGTGGCGACCCCGCGCAGGATCCGGGTGAACCGGTCGGCGAAGGACTGCATGGTGTCGGCGTCGAAAAGATCGGTGGCGTAGGCGAGTTCGACTGTCATCCCGCCCGGCGCGCCGCGGTCCGAGACCTGCTCGGCGACGGTGACCTGCAGGTCGAACTTCGCGATCGCCGTGTCGAATTCGACACCGGAGATGCGCAGACCCGGCAGCTCGAGGGTGGACTGCGGCAGGTTCTGGAAGGTGAGCATCACCTGGAACAGTGGGTGCCTTGCCTGCGAGCGGGGCGGGTCGAGTACCTCGACGAGTCGTTCGAACGGCACGTCTGCATTCGCGAACGCCTCGAGGTCGGTGCCGCGTACCTGGGCGAGCAGGTCGGCGAACGACTCATCCGGAGCGACGGCGGTGCGCAGCACCAGCGTGTTGACGAACATGCCGATCACGTCGTCCAGAGCAGCCTCGCCGCGGCCCGCGACGGGGGTGCCGACGGCAATGTCGTCGGTGCCGGACAGACGGGCCAGCAGCACGGCCAGTGCCGTGTGCACCACCATGAACACGCTCGCGTTGTGGGTGCGGGCCAGCTCGGCGAGCGCGGCGTGCACTTCCTTGTCGATCGGGAAACGAAGGGCGGCACCACGATTGGAGGAAACGGCGGGGCGCGGGCGGTCGGCCGGGAGGCCGAGCTCCTCCGGCAGGTCCGCGAGCTGCGCTCGCCAGTAGGCGAGCTGCCGGAACAGCACCGACTCGGGATCGTCCTCGTCGCCGAGCACCTCCCGCTGCCAGAGTGCATAGTCGGCGTACTGAACCGACAACGGCGGCAACGGGTTCGGCTCGTTGCGGGTACGCGCCCGATAGGACGCGACGATGTCGCGGGTCAGCGGCGTCATGGAGAAGCCGTCGCCGGAGATGTGGTGCACGACGACGACGAGTACGTGCTCCTCGGCCGAGAGACGCAGCAGGGCGACGCGCCACGGCACGGCGGCGGTGACGTCGAACCCGGTGCCGACCAGTTCGAGAACCCGGGCGGGAACGTCCTCGACCGCGACGTCGACGGGCGTGAGATCCGGGACGGCCTCGGCCGCCGGCAGCACCACCTGGTAGCCGTCGCCGTCGATTTCCGGGTACACCGTCCGCAGCGACTCGTGCCGGGCGACGAGATCGGCGACCGCACCCTGCAGAGCATCGACGTCGAGGTGTCCCGTGAGACGGATCGCGACGGGGATGTTGTCGACCGCCGACTCGGGCGCGAAACGGTTCAGGAACCACATCCGCTGCTGGGCGAGCGACAACGGGACCTGCTCGGGGCGCTCGCGGGCGACGAGCGCCACGGCCCCGGACCCGGCCTGCGCCTCGAGCCGGTCGGCGAGCGCCTGCACCGTCGGGGCTTCGAACACCAGCGGCACCGGCACCCGCGTGTCGAGGACCGCGCCGAGCCGGGCGACGAGCCGGGTGGCGACGAGCGAGTTGCCGCCGAGGTCGAGGAAGGAATCGTCGAGGCCGACTCGCTCGACGCCGAGGACGTCGGCGAAGACCTCGGCGACGGCCTGCTCGGTCGGCGTCTGCGGCGCCCGGTACTCGCGGACCGCGAAGACCGGGTCGGGAAGGGCCGCGCGGTCGAGCTTGCCGACGGGATTGAGCGGCACCTCGGGGATGGGGACGACCGCCGCCGGGAGCATGTAGTCGGGCAGGAAGCCGGCCGCGAACTCGACGAGCGCCCCGGTGTCGAGGTCCGCGGCCGCACCTGCCGGTACGACGTAGGATACGAGCGCGGTCTCCCCGGACGGCAGCGGGCGGCCCACGGTGGTGGCGAACTCGACGTCCGGGTGCCGGACGAGGACCGCGTCGATCTCGGTGAGTTCGATGCGGTAGCCGCGGATCTTGACCTGGAAGTCGGAGCGGCCGAGGTACTCGATCGCACCGCCGTCGTCGCGGCGCACGAGGTCGCCGGTGCGGTACATGCGCGCCCCGCCCTCGGTGAACGGGTTGGCGACGAACCGGTCGGCGGTCAGACCCGGCCGGGCGTGATATCCGAGCGCGAGCTGTGCGCCCGCCAGGTACAGCTCGCCGGTGACGCCGGCGGGGACCGGCCGCAGGTGCGTATCGAGCACGTATGCCCCCACACCGGGGATCGGGGTACCGATGCGGATCGGGTCACCCGGGTGCAGGGCGGCGCTGCTGACCGCGAGGATGGTCGCCTCGGTCGGGCCGTAGCCGTTGAAGAAGTCGCGGTGGGGCGCGGCCCACCGTTCGACGAGATCGGGTCCGAAGCTCTCCCCCGCCACCACGACCACGCGCAGGTCGTCGAGCCCCCGAGGGTCCGCCGACCCGAGGGCGGCCGGGGTGATGAACGTGTGGGTGACGCGCTCGGCCGCAAGCAGCTCCGAGAGGTCCGTGCCGCCGACGATCGTCGGCGGCGAGACCACGAGGGTCGCGCCGGCACCGAACGTGGTCAGCAGCTCGAGCATCGACACGTCGAAGCTGGGCGAGCAGATGTGCAGCACGCGGGCGTCCGCGGTGACCCGGTAGTGCTCACGTTCCGCGGTGATCAGAGCGGCGATGCCGCTGTGCGGGACGGAGACGCCCTTGGGCAGGCCCGTCGATCCCGACGTGTAGATCATCCACGCCGGATGCAGCTCCGACAGGGGGCGGAGCCGGTCGGCGTACGACACCGGGTGGCTGGGACGGGCCGCGATGTCGGCGGCCACGCCGGGATCGTCGAGCGCGGTCCACTGCGTCGATCCCGGGAGAGCGCCGGCGAAGGCGGCCAGGGTCAGTCCGACGGCCGCACCCGAGTCGGACACCATGTGCTGAACCCGCTCGGCGGGGTACTTCGGATCCACGGGCAGGAAGGTCGCGCCCGACTTGGCGACCGCCCAGACGGACAGGACGGACTCGACCGAGCGCGGCACCGCAACGGCCACCACGTCGCCGGGCCCGACGCCCCGGGCGATCAGCACTCGCGCCAACTGCGACGACCTCGCGTCCAACTCCCGGTACGAGAGGCCCGTTCCGCCGGGCGTGACGACCGCCGGATGGTCGCCGCGTTCCTCGACGGTCGACGTCAGCAGCTGGGGCAGCAGGGCCACCTGGGTGCGGGCACGGGCGCCGCGCTGGGGGCGGGCCGGGGACGGACGGCGGCTGCGGGCAGGGCGTTCGCGGTGCCTCCCGGCGGACGGCTCCGGAGCGATCGCCGGATCGCTC
Source organism: Rhodococcus sp. NS-SX18 (assembly GCF_057367935.1). Classification (NCBI taxonomy): domain Bacteria; kingdom Bacillati; phylum Actinomycetota; class Actinomycetes; order Mycobacteriales; family Nocardiaceae; genus Rhodococcus; species Rhodococcus sp. NS-SX18. The sequence goes on from NZ_CM170633.1 coordinate 3,726,077, forward strand.
TCGCCCGGACTGCCGTCGTGTCGAGAAGACCGCATGTAGGTGCCCACATCCTTCGCTTCGATTCCGTTGCCAGCGCGCGCGAACGATCAAGCATAGTCACTGCGCCCGGCGCCCTCGGCGGGACCGTACCGGCCGGTAGCCGCCACCCGTTCATCCACCGAGACGCCCGCGACGTTACCTTTACGGGCCTCACCTGCCGGAACGTGGTGGGCTCCCGCCAGCCGAAGGGAGCCCACCACGCCGGCACGGCGTCAGACGACGACGACCCGATGTGCCGCGCGCCACCGTTCGAGCAACTCGTCGGGGGCGCGGTCGACGACGACCACCACCGCCAGATCCTCGAGTCCCCCGGGTTCGAGGGTGTCGAGCGCGTCGGCGGTCAGGTGGGCATGGGTGACCCACTCGTCGTACAGGGCGGCGTCGAGGGCGTCCCCCGAGTCGGCGCCCTCCGGCACCACGACGACCGTCGCGCCGGTGGCTGTGACCAGCAGCGGCTCGAGAACCCCGCCTTCCGCCGCCGGCGAGCCGACCGCGGCGCTGCGCGACTCGTACGTCAGGCCGTACTGCTCGCGCAGCTCACCGATCCGGTCGATCACCTCCGCCTGGGTGAGCGTGCGCGTCGCGGTCACCAGGGCCGGGCTCTCGGGCTCGACCGGGCGGAGCCGGTCCGCGTAGGAGACCGGGTGTGCGGCCTGCGCCGCCTGCTCGGCACGCAGCTGCTCGTCGTCGAGCTGCAGCCACGGGACGGCGCCGGGCAGTCCGGTGACGCCCGTCACCGTCAGACCCAGCGTCACCCGGGCCGAGTCCGGCATCCCGGCTGCCGGGACGGCGGGATCGACCATCAGCAGGGCCGCCCCGGTCTTGGCGACCGCCCACTGCGCGACCACGGACTGGACCGACCGCGGGACGGCGACGGCGACCACGTCGCCGGCACCGACACCCCGCGCGACGAGCACCCGCGCCAGCCGCGAGGACCGTGCGTCCAGTTCGCGGTACGGCACCTCGGTGCCGTCGACGGCGACCGCCGGGGCCTCCGGATCCTCCTCGACCACGTTCGCCAGCACCGCGGCGAGCGTGCGGCCGGTGCTCGCGACCGGGGCCGCCGCGGGTTCGGCCTCGGCGACGAGGTGCGCCCGCTCCGCCGCGTCCATCAGATCGATGTCTCCCACCACGGCCTGCGGGTCGGCCACGAACGCCTCGAGGACCCGCACGAACCGCTGCGAGAGCACGTTCACCTCGGACTCGTCGAAGTACCGCTCGAGGTACTTGAAGGTGAACACGATCTCCGACTGCGCGAGGGTGAGCAGGGTCAGCGGGTAGTGCGTCGCGTCGTCGAGCCGGACGTCCGTGACGGTCATCCCGTCGAGGTCCGTCGCGGCCGCCGACAGGGCGGCTCGATCGATCGGGTACGACTCGAACACAAGGAGGGTGTCGAAGCCGATCCGGCCGCCGGCCCGCTGCTGGATCTCGGTGAGACCCAGGTAGTGGTGGCCGAGCAGGTCCGCCTGCTGCGCCTGCACGCGACGCAGCAGCTGCGCGATCGTCTCGTCGTCGTCCGTGTCCACCCGCACCGGCAGGGTGTTGATGAACAGGCCGACCATCGACTCGACGCCGGGCAGTTCGGCGGGGCGACCGGAGACGGTGGCACCGAAGGTCACATCGGAGCGACCCACGATCCGGCCGAGCAGCACCGCCCAGGCCGCCTGCACCAGCGTGTTCACGGTGATGCCGAGGCTCGCGGCCAAGGCCGACACCGCCGCGGCGCGTTCCTCGTCGAACACCACGTGCACCGAGGAGATGGCGTCCGCGTCGGGCCGGCGCACCGACGGGGCGAGGACCGTCGGCTCCTCGACACCGGCGAGTGCCTTCGCCCACACCTCGAGCGACGCCTCGCGGTCCTGCTCGGTGAGCCACTCGAGGAACTCCCGGTAGGAGTGGGCGGCGGGCAGCGCGGTGGTGTCCCCGCGCGTGACGTACAGCGCCATGAGGTCCTGCATGAGGACCGGCATGGACCAGCCGTCGAGCAGGATGTGATGGACCGTCACCGCGAGCAGCGAACGACCCTCGGCCAGGTCGACGAACAGGAACCGGATCAGCGGTGCCCGGCCGAGGTCGAAGCGCCGGACCTGTTCGTCGCGCAGGATGCGGGCCAGCTCGGCGTCGCGGGCGGCCTCGGCGAGGTCGCCGAGGTGCTCGTGCCGCCACTGCACCTCGACGTCGCCCAGCACCAGCTGCACCGGGTCGCCGCTGTCGGTGACGAACACCGTCCGCAGGTTCGGGTACCGGTTCAGCAGTGCCTGTGCCGCGGCGCGCAGCCGCTCCGGCTCCACCACCCCGCCGAGCTCGAGCACCGCCTGCATCGTGTAGACGTCCACGCTCGCCTCGGTCATGAGCGCATGGAAGTGCAGACCCGCTTGCAGCGGCGACAGCGGCCACACGTCGGTCGCCGAGGGATACCGCGACTGCCACACGTCGAGGTCGTGCTGGGCGACCGAGACGAGCGGCACGTCCGACGGGGTCAGGCCGCCTGCGCCCGGCTCGCGGACGTGGCGGGCCAGCGCCGTGAGCGCCTCGTGCCAGTGCTGGGCCAGCTCCTCGATCTCCGAGCGCTCGATCACCCCGGCGGGGAAACCGAAGTGCGCCTCGAGCTGCCTGCCGTCCGGTCCGTACGACACGGTCGCGGTGACGTCGACCGTCGTGGTGACCGGCGTCCCGGCGGGACGGACGGTCCGGTCGCCGGGTGCCGCCATCGGCGACCACGCGCCGCCCTCGACGGACACGGCCGGCTCGCCGAAGTGGAGGGCGACCTGCGGCCGCGGAGCGCCCAGGTCCCCGTCGGAGCCGGGGTCGAGGTACCGCAACAGACCGAAGCCGGCACCGCCGTCGGGCAGAGCCCGCAGCTGTTCCTTGACCGCCTTGACTGCGGCGCCCATCGCCGGCCCCCCGGCGAATGCGTCGTCGACGTCGATCCCTCCGAATCCCGCACGGAACGGGAAGGCGATGGTGAAGCATCCGACCGTCCGCGACAGGTCGGCTCCGGGCACCACCGTGGAGTCACGTCCGTCCCCGTCCACCTCGAGCAGCGTGGCCGTCTCGTCGATGCCCCGGTCCCGGCGCCACCGCACCAGGGCCAGACCCAGCGCGGTGACCAGACCGTCGCGGACGGTGCCGTGGAACCGCTCGGGCACCGCAACGAGCAGTGCCTCCGCGTCCGACGCCGGCACCGTGCTGTGCACGTGCTCGACGGTGGCGCCGACATCGACGGCCGGGTCGAGCGGACGGTCCCCGATCGGGAAGTCCGGGGTGTCCAGGATCGACCGCCACAGGGCGAGTTCCGTTCGGCGCTCGGTGCGGCCGGCCGCCTCGGCCAGCCCGTGCGTCCAGCGGCGCAGGGAGGTTCCGACCGCCGGCAGCACCACGGGCTGCCCGGATGCGAGAGCGTCGTACGCGGCGGCCAGATCGTCGATCAGGATCCGCCAGGACGCGTCGTCGGCAACGAAACGGTGGGCGACGATCAGCAACGTCTCGCCGCGCTCGTCGTCGATGCGGACGAACTGCACCATCCGGCCTGCGGCGGGGTCGAGTCGGTCGACGGCCGCCGCGAGGGCCCGTTCGGCGCGGTCCTGCCGGTCGTCGGGCGCGCCGATCGCCGGTTCCGCCTGTGCCAGCAGGGTTTCCGGGTCGACGGTGCCGGTGGTCCGCACCCGCAGGGTGACGGCACCGTCGGCATCGTGTTCGACGATCGCGCGCAGCGCGTCGTGGTGATCGACGACCGCGCCGACCGCGCCGGCCAGCGCGGCGGCGTCGACGCCGGCGGGCAGGGTCACCGCAGTCGACACGGCGAGCCGGTCGACGTCGCTGGAAGCCTCGAGGGCTTCACGCATCACCGGGGTCAACGGGACGTCCCCGATGCCGCCGCCGGGCAGTTCGGTCAGTGCACGCTCGACGCCGCCGGTGAGGGTGGCGATCTCCGCCAGCCCCGCGACGGTCTTGCGCTCGAACACGTCCCGCGGGGTGAACACCACGCCGCGGGCCTTCGCCCGCGAGACCAACTGGATCGAGACGATGCTGTCGCCGCCGAGCGCGAAGAAGTCGTCGTCGAGACCGACCCGGTCGAGGCCGAGGACCTCGGCGAACACCCGTGCCACGGCCTCCTCGGTGACGGTGGTCGGGGCCCGGAACTCCCGCGCCTCGAACACCGGCGCCGGCAGCGCCTTGCGGTCGAGCTTGCCGTTGACGTTCAGCGGCAGCGCCTCGAGCACCACGAACGCCGCCGGCACCATGTACGACGGCAGGTCCCGCCCGAGGCGGGAGCTCACATCGGCGACGTCGAGCACGACGCCCGGCTGTGGGACCACGTAGGCGATCACCTGCGGTCCGACGCGGTCGTCGTCGCGGACGACGACGGCCACGTCGCGCACGTCGTCGAGACCGCGCAGCGCAGACTCGATCTCGCCGAGCTCGATCCGGAAACCACGCACCTTGACCTGGAAGTCGCTGCGGCCGACGTACTCCAGACGACCCGCCGCATCCCACCGCACCAGATCGCCCGTGCGGTAGAGCCGTTCGCCGTCCCCGAACGGCGAGGCGACGAACCGCTCCGCCGTCAGATCCGCCCGGCGGTGGTAACCCCGCGCCAGCTGCGCACCCGCCAGGTACAACTCACCGGGCACGCCGACCGGCACCGGGTGCAGGCGCGCGTCGAGCACGTACACCCGCGAATTCCACTCCGGCACACCGATCGGCACCGACACCCCGGGGGCGTCGTCGACCTCGTGGAAGGTCACCGACACCGCCGCTTCGGTCGGGCCGTACAGGTTGTCCAACCGCGCCGCGTTGTGCGCCAGGAACCGTCGCGCCGTCGCCGCCGGCAACGCCTCACCGATCGCGAGCACCCGTCGTACCGCCGCCGGAAGACGGCCCTCGCCGTCGACGAGGAGGGTTTCGAGCATCGAGGGCACCACATGCAGCGTGGTCACGGACTGCTCGGCCGTCAACCCGTTCAGGTAGCTGGGGTCCCGGTGTCCGTCCGGGGCCGCGATCACCAACCGGCCACCGGAGACCAGCGCCGACCAGAACTCCCACACCGACAGGTCGAACGTCGCCGCCGTCTTGAGCAGCACCGCATCGTCGGCCCCGAGCGCATACTCCGCCCGCTTCCACACCAACTGGTTCACGATCGCGCCGTGCGGCACCGCCACACCCTTCGGCCGACCCGTCGACCCCGACGTGAAGATCACATACGCCGTGTTCGACGCCCGCAACGGCGCCCGCCGCTCCGCATCGGTCACCGGAGCACCCGACAGCGCCGACAGATCCGCGGTGTCGATCGCCAGGGTGCGGACAGACTTCTCCCCCGGCACCTCGAAACCGTCGCGCTCGGTGGTCAGCACCACCACCGGCGCCGCCACCTCGAGGATGTACCCGGTCCGCTCGGCCGGCTGCTCCGGATCCACCGGCACATACGCACCCCCGGCCTTGGCCACCGCGTACATCCCCACCAGCAACTCCACCGACCGGCGCATCGCCAACGCCACCGTCGACTCCGGCCCCACCCCCAACGACACCAGATGCCGGGCAAGACGATTGACCCGAGCGTCGAACTCGCCGTAGGTCAGCGTCTCGCCCTCGAAGAACAGGGCTGTGGCCTCGGGGGCGCGCCGCACCTGCTCGTCGAACAGATCCACCAACGTCGCCGACGCATCCACGTCGTGACCGGTCTCGTTCCACGCCTCGAGCACCCGCACCCGCTCGGCCGCCTCGAGAATCTCGATATCCCCCAGCGCCACCGACGGATCGGCCACCACCGCCTCGAGCACCCGCACGAACCGCTCCGCGAAACCGACAACCGTCGGCTCGTCGAACAGGTCCGTGGCGTAGGTGAGCACGCTCGTGATCCCCTCGGGGGCCCCGTCGTCGGCGTACCGGTCGGTGACCACCAGGTGCAGGTCGAACTGCGAGGTCTGCAGATCCGCGTCCACACCGGACACGGTCAGTCCCGGCAACTCGAGACTGGTCGTCGCGAGGTTCTGGAAGGACAGGCCCACCTGGAACAGCGGATGCCGCGCCGTCGACCGTTCCGGATTGAGCACCTCCACCAGGCGCTCGAACGGCACGTCGGCGTGCGCGAAGGCCTGCAGGTCCCGCTCCCGCGCCTGGTCGAGCAGGTCCGCGAAGGACTCACCGGACTCGACCCGGGTACGGAAGACCAGCGTGTTGACGAACATGCCGATCAGATCGTCGAGTTCACGCTGACCGCGGCCCGCGATCGGGGTACCGATCGCGATGTCCTCGGTGCCCGACAGCCGCGCAAGCAGCACCGCGAACGCGGCATGCACGGCCATGAACAACGTCGCGCCCCGGGCCCGGGCCAGCTCGACCAGTTGCCGGTGCAGGTCGGCGTCGATCGTGAAGTCGATCTTCCCGCCCGCGAACGACTGCACGGCCGGTCGCGGCCGGTCGGTCGGCAGATCCAGCTGGTCCGGCAGATCCGCCAGTGCCTGCTTCCAGTACGTCACCTGCTTCGCAGCCACCGATGCCGGGTCGTTCTCGTCGCCGAGCACCCGTCGCTGCCACAGGGCGTAGTCGGCGAACTGCACGGGCAGCGGCATCCAGTCCGGAGCGTTGCCGGTGGAGCGGGCCACGTACGCCGTCACCAGATCGCGGGTGAGCGGCCCCATCGAGGAACCGTCCGCCGAGATGTGGTGCACGACGAACGCGACGATCGTCTCGTCCTCGCCGACAGTGAACAACCGCACCCGGATCGGAGCCTCCGACGTCACGTCGAAGCCCGTGTAGGCCAGCTCGCGGATCCGGTCGGCCACCTCGTCCCAGCTGGTGGCCACCGGCGTCAGATCCGGGACCACCGCCGTCACCGGCAGCACGACCTGGACCGCGCCGTCGTCCGTCTCCGGGTACGCCGTGCGCAGCACCTCGTGCCGCTCGAACACGTCCCGGATCGCATCCTGCAATGCGGCGACGTTCAACCGGCCCGACAGCCGCAGCGCGACCGGCAGGTTGTAGGCCGCCGACTCCGGATCGAAGCGGTTGAGGAACCACATGCGCTGCTGCGCGAGCGAGAGCGGTACCCGCTCCGGCCGCGGCCCGGCCACCAGCGGCACCGCGCCGCCGGATCCGGCGTGCTGCTCGACGTGCGCCGCGAGCGCCTCGACCGTGGAGGCGTCGAACAGCACCCGCACCGGCACTCGCGAATCCAGCGCCGCACCCAGACGCGCCACCAGCTGGGTGGCGATCAGGGAGTTGCCGCCGAGCGCGAAGAAGTCGTCGTCGAGACCGACCCGTTCGACGCCCAGGACCTCGGCGAAGATGCCCGCGACGATCTCCTCGATCGGGGTGGTCGGTGCCCGGAACTCCCGTGCGGCGAACGTCGGCGCCGGCAGCGCCTTGCGATCGAGCTTGCCCGAGGTGTTCAGCGGGAACTCCGCGAGCACCACGATCGCCGCCGGCACCATGTACGACGGCAGCGTCCGCGTCACGAACTCGATCACCGCGCCGGCATCCACCTCGTGGCCCGGCGCGGGAACCACGTACCCCGCGAGCTGGTCGCCGGTGGGGGTCGGTACGACCAGCACCGCGGCCTGGTTCACCGACTCGTGCGCCAGCAACGCCGTCTCGATCTCGCCGAGCTCGATGCGCTGACCACGGAACTTGACCTGGAAGTCGGTGCGGCCGATGTACTCGAGTTCCCCGGCCTCGTTCCACGTGACCAGGTCACCGGTGCGGTACATCCGCTCCCCCGGCGCGCCGAACGGGTTCGCGACGAACCTGTCGGAGGTCAGGTCCGGGCGACGGACGTAGCCGCGTGCCAGCTGCACGCCCGCCAGATACAGCTCACCCGGGACACCGACCGGAACCGGCCGCAGCCGGCCGTCGAGGACCAGCACCCGCACGTTCCACTCCGGGACGCCGATCGGCACGACGTCGACCGGTCCGTCGGCCGGTGCCTGCCAGAACGTCGCAGACACCGCCGCTTCGGTCGGGCCGTAGAGGTTGTCGATCCCGGCGGTACTGATACGCCGCACGCCCTCGATCGTCTCGGGCGGCAGGGCCTCGCCGATCACGAAGACGTGGCGCAGCGTGGTGCACGACTCGCGGTCGACGTGGGCGGCGAACACCGTGAGCATCGACGGCACGAAGTCGGTGATCGTCACCTTCTCGCGGGCGATGACCTCCGCCACGTACACCGGGTCACGATGCCCGTCGGGTGTCGCCACGACCAGCTTCGCCCCCACGCTCAGCGGCATGAAGAAGCCCCACAGCGACACGTCGAACGTCGTGGCCGTCTTCTGCAGGTAGACGTCCTGCGCCGTCATCTCGAACTCGTCGAGCATCCACGCCGTCTGGTTGACGATGGCGCGGTGGGTGACGGCGACGCCCTTGGGCCGGCCGGTCGAGCCGGAGGTGAAGATGGCGTAGGCCGTGTTGTCCGGGCGCAGCGGCGCGCGCCGGTCCCGGTCGGTGACGGGCGCAGCCGAAATCGCCGACATGTCCAGCTCGTCGACGAGTACGGCGTCGACGGCGAGTCCGTCCGGGACGGTGAACTCGTCGCGCGCGGTCGTGACGATGCACACCGGATCGGCCGTGTCGAGGATGTGCCGGACGCGGTCGACCGGGTGATCCGGATCGATCGGCACCCACGCGCCGCCGGCCTCGACGATCGCGTACATGCCCACCAGCAGGTCGAACGACCGCCGGATCGCCAGGCCCACCAGGGACTCCGGCCCCACGCCCTGCGAGATCAGGTGCCGGGCGAGCCGATTGACGCGGGCGCCGAACTCGGCGTACGTCAGCTCGGCACCCTCGTAGGCCAGTGCCACCGCATCCGGGGTGCGGCGGACCTGCGCCTCGAACCGGGACAGCAACAACTCGGTGCCGTCGAGAGCATGGTCCGAGTCGTTCCACCCGTGCAGAATCTGCTCGAGTTCGGCCGGGTCGAGCAGCTCGACGTCGCCGACCGGCAGCGCCGGCTGCCCGGCGATCGTCTCGAGGACGCGCACGAACCGCGACAGCAGCGTCTCGACCTGCTGGGCGTCGAACAGCCTGCGCTGGTAGCGCAGGTCGAGTTCCATGCCGGATCCGACGTGGACGAACAGGCTCAGCGGGTAGTGGGTGGCGTCGTTCGTGCCGACGCCGGTGACCGACATGCCGTCGATCGACGCTGCCTGTTCGGCGAGTCCCTTCTCGTCGAGCGGGTAGGACTCGAACACCGTGAGGGTGTCGAACGCGACGGCCGGTCCGGCGACCCGCTGGATCTCGGTGAGTCCCAGGTGATGATGCTCGAGCAGCTCTGCCTGTTCCCGCTGGAGACGCTGCAGGAACCGCTCGATCGGCTCCTGCGGGTCGAACGTCACCCGCACCGGCAGGGTGTTGATGAACAGGCCCACCATCGATTCCACGCCGGGCAGATCCGCCGGCCGGCCCGACACGGTGGCGCCGAATACGACGTCGTCGCGTCCGGTCGACCGGCCGAGCAGTACGCCCCAGGCCGCCTGGACGAGGGTGTTGACGGTGACACCGAGCCGGGCTGCGGCCGAGGCGATCTCGGCCGTGCGGTCGTCGTCGAGCAGCAGCCGTACGCGGTCGGCGCCCTCCGCACCGGGGTGCCGGTCCGTCGCCGGCGCGAGCAGCGTCGGCTCCTCGAGCCCGTCGAGGACCCGGGCCCACGTCGCGCGGGAAGTGTCGAGGTCACGCTCGGCGACCCACGCCAGGAACGACCGGTAGGAGCGGGCTCGCGGCAACGGCGCCGCGTCCCCGCGGGTGGCGTACAGCATCATCATGTCCTGCATCAGCAGCGGCATCGACCAGCCGTCGACGAGGATGTGATGCACGGTCACGCCGAGCTGGTAGCGGCCCTCTCCGAGGGACGCGAGGACGAACCGGATCAGTGGCGCCTCGTCCATCGCGAACCGTCGCGCCTGCTCCTCCCGCCAGAACGGCACCGTCGCGCGGACACCCTCGGCGGCGACGAGCTGCGAGAGGTCGGCCTCACGCCACGGCACCCGCACATCCGACAGCACCACCTGCACCGCGGCACCGGCGGCGTCGTTGACGAAGACCGTCCGCAGGTTCGGGTACCGGTCGAGCAGCGCCTGCGCGGCGGTGCGCAGCCGTTGCGGATCGACCACACCGTCGAGGTCGAGCACGGCCTGGATCGTGTAGACGTCCACGCTGGTTTCGTCCATGAGGGCGTGGAAGAGCAGGCCCGACTGCAGCGGCGACAGCGGCCACACGTCGGCCGCGGACGGGAAGCGCGCCTCCCACGCCTCGAGGTCCTGCTGCGTCACCGACACGAGCGGCACGTCGGACGGGGTCAGGCCTCCGGCGCCGGGCTCGTTCGCGTACCGCGCCAGCGCCGCGAGCGCGTCCACCCAGTACGCGGCGAGGGACTCGATGTCCTCCGGATCGAGAAGCCCTGTCGGGAAGGCGAACCCGGCGGCGAGCCGAGGTCCGTCCGCACCGTCGGACACGATCGCGTTGATGTCGACGACGGCGTTGGCAGGCATGTCCGCGTCGAGGGCAGCGTCGACTCCACCGAGCGCGTCCGTGGGAACCCAGCCGATCGCGGCGAGTTCCTCGGGCACGTCCGCCGCCGACACCCGGCCGAGGTAGTTGAAGCTCACCTGCGGCTGGGTGGGGTACGCGGCCAGGACCTGCGAACCGACCGGGTCGAGGTGGCGCAGCAGGCCGTAGCCCATGCCCTTGTCCGGAATCGCCAGGAGCTGTTCCTTGACGGCCTTGACCGCGGATCCCATGGCACTCCCGCCGGCGAAGGCGTCGTCCACGTCGATTCCGGTCAGGTCCACCCGCACGGGATGCGCGCTGGTGAACCAGCCGACGGTGCGCGACAGGTCCGCACCCGGCACGACCGTTTCCTCGCGGCCGTGGCCCTCGAACTTCAGCAGTGCGGACGTCGCGTCGATGCCGCGGTCGCGTCGCCACCGGGTCAGGGCCAGGCCGAGAGCGGCGATGAGCCCGTCGTTGACGCTGCCGTGGAACAGCGCGGGCACCGAGGTCAGCAGGGCGTCGGTGTCGGCCGCGGGGACGGTCACCTCCAGCCGTTGCACGGTCGAGGCGACGTCGACCGCCGGGTCGAACGCACGAGCGCCGAGCAGCGGATCAGGCCCGTCGAGCACCGACCGCCACAGCTCGAGCTCCGCCCGGCGTTCGGGCGCGCGCGCCGCGTCCACCAGACCGTGGGCCCAGCGGCGCAGCGAGGTGCCCACCGCCGGCAACGTGACGTCCTGTCCCGCGGCCACCTGGCCCCACGCGACGGCGAGGTCGGGCAGCAGAATCCGCCACGAGACGCCGTCGACCACGAGGTGGTGCGCGACGACGAGCAGCACGCCGGGGCGGTCGCCGGGTCCGAAGTCGAACCACACGAACCGCAGAACGCGTCCCTCGGTGGGCGCGAGCCGGTTCAGCGCGGCGTCGAGCTCGCGCGACGCGACCGCGGTGAGCGCGGCGTCGTCGATGTCGGCGGGCACCTCGACGCGGGTGACGAGTTCGTCGGCGTCGACCGTGCCGGCGGCCCGTACCCGCAGCACGGGGGCACCATCGGCGTCGTGCTCGAGGATCGACCGCAGCGCGTCGTGGTGGTCGACGACGGCGCCGACGGTGCGCACCAGCACGTCCCAGTCGATGTCCTTCGGCAACGTCACCGCCACCGACTGGGAGAAGCGGTCGAAGCCGCCGCCCCAGCCGAGCACCTCACGCATGATCGGGGTGAGCGGGAGCTCCCCGACGCCGCCGCCGGGCAGCTCCTTCAGACCGCCGGGGCCCTCCCCCGCGGTGGTGCGGGTCGCGACCTCGGCCAGTCCGGCGACGGATCGCCGTTCGAACACGTCCCGCGGGGTGAACACGACACCGCGGGCCTTGGCGCGCGAGACCAGCTGGATCGACACGATGCTGTCGCCGCCGAGCGCGAAGAACGACTCGTCGACGCCGACCCGGTCGAGGCGCAGCACCTCGGCGAACACCTCGGCGATGGTCTCCTCGAGATCATTGCTCGCGGAACGTATTTCGCGTTCCTCGAGCTCCGGTTCGGGCAGCGCGTGGCGATCGAGCTTGCCGACCGGGGTCAGCGGGATCTTGTCGAGCACCACGATCGCGGACGGCACCATGTGCGCCGGCAGCGAGCGGCCGACGAACTCGGTCAGCGCGGCGGTGTCGACCGTCGCGCCTGCCTTCGGCAGCACGTAGGAGACGAGCACGGTGCCGCCGGACGGCGTCGTGCGGCCCAGCGTGGCCGCGAAGTCCACACTCTCGTGGGACGTCAGCGCGGAGTCGATCTCGCCGAGCTCGATGCGGAATCCCCGCACCTTGACCTGGAAGTCGCTGCGCCCGACGAACTCGAGCTCGAGGCGGTCGTCGGCCGTGACACGCCAGCGCACCATGTCGCCGGTGCGGTACATCCGCGCACCGTCCGCCGCGAACGGATCCGCGACGAACCGCTCCGAGGTGAGCACCGGACGCCGGTGGTAGCCGCGGGCGAGCGCGGCACCCGACAGGTACAGCTCACCTGCAACGCCCACGGGGACGGGACGCAGCCGGGAATCGAGGACGAGGGCGGTCGTGCCGCGCACGGGCCCGCCGATCGTGATCGGATCTCCCGGCAGGACGTGCGCATAGGTCGAGATGACCGTCGCTTCGGTGGGACCGTAGCCGTTGAGCAGGGTGCGGCCGGGCGCCCACCGGTTCACCAGCTCGGGCGGCAGGGCCTCGCCACCGACGACGACCACCTCGAGGCTGTCGAGGCCGTCGGGGTCGACGGTGCCGATCACCGCGGGGGTGATGATGGTGTGCGTGGGGCGTTCCGTGCGGAACAGGTCCGCGAGGTCGGGGCCGCCGATGATCGTCGACGGCACGACGACCAGCGTGGCGCCCTGGGAGAACGCCGCGATCCACTCCATCACCGACGGATCGAAGCTCGGCGACATGATGTGCAGGAACCGCGATCGGGACGTCAGGCCGTAGAGGTCGAGGATCGTGTCCAGCAGGCCGCCGAGGCCGGTGTGGGTGACCACGACGCCCTTGGGCCGGCCCGTCGACCCCGACGTGTAGATCAGGTAGGCGGGGTGCTGCGGGCGCAGCGGCCGGACGCGATCGGCGTCGGTGATCGGGTCCGCCGAACGGGCCGCGACGTCCGCTGCGAGGCCGGGATCGTCGACGACCAGCCACTCCGCGTCGTCGGGCAGACCGGCCCGGTGAGCGGTTCCCGTGAGCCCCAGGGCGGCACGGGAATCGGAGAGCATGTAGCGCACGCGCTCCGGCGGGTACGACGGGTCGACCGGCACGTGTGCGGCACCGGCCTTGGCCACCGCCCACACCGCCCGGACCATGTCGTAGGAGCGCGGGAACGCCACGGCCACGATGTTCTCGGGGCCGACGCCGCGCTCGATCAGCAGCCGCGCGAGCCGGGACGAGTCCTCGTCGAGCTCGCGGTAGGTGATCGAGCGTCCCTCGTACCGCACGGCGGTCGCGTCCGGGTCGAGGGACGCGCCGGCCGTGAGGAGGTCGGCGAGGGTTCCGCCGCTGACGACGTCGGTGCCGCGCACGTGGGTCAGCCGCTCGAGTTCGTGCGGCTCGAGCAGCGGCAGGTCACCGACGGGCACTGCCGGGTCGGCGACGGCCGCGTCGAAGAGGTGGGCGAAGCGAGCGGCGAACCCTTCGACGGTGTCGGCGTCGAACAGGGACCGCGCGTAGGTGAACTCGGCGGAGATCCCGTCCGGTCCGCCGTCCGCCGTGGTGTGCTCGCGCAGGGTCAGCGCGAGGTCGAACTTGGCGCTGTCGACGTCGAACGGGACCGTGGACACGCTCAGTTCGGGCAGCTCGAGGCCGGTCTCGGGGAGGTTCTCGAACGACATGGCGACCTGGAACAGCGGGTGCCGGGCCGTGGACCGCTCGGGGTTGAGGATCTCGACGAGCCGTTCGAACGGAAGGTCCGCGTGGGCGAACGCCTCGAGATCGCTCTCGCGGATGCGCCCGAGATGCTCGGCGAATCCGGCGTCGGCGTCGATGTGGCTGCGCAGCACGAGGGTATTGACGAACATGCCGACCATCTCGTCGAGTTCGGCCTCACCGCGGCCGGCGATCGGCGTGCCGATCGCGATGTCGTCGGCGGCGGCCATGCGCGCCAGGAACACCGCCAGGGCGGTGTGCATGACCATGAACAGCGTCGTACCGCTGCGCCGGGCGAGGTCGGCGGCCTGTCGGTGGGTGCCCGCGTCGATGCGGAACTCGATCTTGCCGCCCTCGAAGGCCTGCACCGAGGGTCGCGGCCGGTCGGTGGGCAGGTTCAGCTCGTCGGGCAGCCCGGCGAGCGTCCGCTTCCAGTAGTCGGCCTGGGCGGAGACGAGGCTGTCCGGATCGTCCTCCGATCCCAGCACCTGACGCTGCCACAGCGCGAAGTCCGCGTACTGCACCGGCAGCGGCGCCCGGTTCGGTTCGTGGCCGGCCGCGCGCGCGACATAGGCGATCATCACATCGCGCGTCAACGGTGCCATGGACCAGCCGTCGGCGCTGATGTGGTGCGCGACGAACACCAGCACATGGTCGTCGTCGGCGACCCGGAAGAGCCGGGCCCGCAAGGGAATCTCGTCGGTGACGTCGAAGCCCGCGGAGACCACCTCGACGACCCGGGCGACGAGGTCGGCCTCGGACACCGGTTCGGGTGCGAGGTCGGGGGCCGCCTCGGCGACCGGCAGGACCACCTGGTAGGCGTGACCGTCGGACTCCGGGTAGACGGTGCGCAGCACCTCGTGCCGGGCGACGACGTCGCGCACCGCGGCCCGCATGGCGTCCACGTCGAGTGTTCCGGTCAGCCGGACGGCGACCGGGATGTTGTTGGCCGCCGACTCGGTGTCGAACCGGTTGAGGAACCACATGCGCTGCTGGGCCAGCGACAGCGGAATCCGGTCCGGCCGCGGCTGCGGCACCAGCGGCGGACGCCCGCCGCCGCCGGCGTGCTGCTCGACCGCGACGGCGAGAGCCCCGACCGTGGTCGCCTCGAAGACGGCCCGGACCGGAATCTTCGCGTCGAGCGCGGCGCCGATGCGGGAGACGACCTGGGTGGCGAGCAGGGAGTTGCCGCCGAGTTCGAAGAAGTCGTCGTCGACACCGATCCGGGTGAGGCCGAGCACGTCGGCGAACACGCCGGCGACGATCTCCTCGACCGGGGTGCTCGGGGCGCGGAACTCCCGCGCCTCGAACACCGGCTCCGGCAGTGCCCGGCGATCGAGCTTGCCGTTGACGTTCAGCGGCAGCGCCTCGAGCACCACGAACGCCGCCGGCACCATGTACGACGGCAACGCCCCGGTGAGGCCGGACTTCACGCGCGCGATGTCGAGCACCGCGCCCGGCTCCGGAACCAGGTACGCCACGAGCTGCGTGCCCGTCCGATCGTCGTCCCGGGCGAGGACCGCGACGTCGCGCACCTCGTCGGCACCGCGCAGCGCGGCCTCGATCTCGCCGAGCTCGATCCGGAATCCGCGCACCTTGACCTGGAAGTCGCTGCGGCCGAGGTACTCCAGACGTCCGGCAGCGTCCCATCGGACGAGGTCGCCGGTGCGGTAGAGCCGTTCGCCGTCCCCGAACGGCGAGGCGACGAACCGCTCCGCCGTCAGATCCGCCCGGCCGTGGTAGCCGCGTGCCAGCTGCGCACCGGCGAGATACAGCTCGCCGGACACCCCGACCGGCACCGGGTGCAGGCGCCCGTCGAGCACGTAGACCCGCGAGTTCCATTCCGGCACACCGATCGGGACCGAGGCCCCGGAGACGTCGGCCACGTCGCCCGCGGTGATCGACACCGCGGCCTCGGTCGGGCCGTAGAGATTGACCAGCTGCGCGGTGTTGTGCTGCAGGAACCGCTGCGCCGTCGCCGCCGGCAGCGCCTCACCGATCGCGAGCACCCGGCGCAGAGACCTGGGCAGCACCCCGTCGGAGTCGACGAGCAGCGCTTCGAGCATCGACGGCACCACGTGCAGGGTGGTGACCGCCTGCTCGGCCATCAGGGTGTTCAGGTACCCGGGATCGCGGTGCCCGTCCGGTGTGGCGATCACCAGGCGGCCACCGGAGACCAGCGCCGACCAGAATTCCCACACCGACAGGTCGAACGTCGCCGCGGTCTTGAGCAGCGCCGCGTCCTGGGACCCGAGGCCGAAGTGCTCGCGCTTCCACAGCAACTGGTTCACGATCGCCGCGTGCGGCACCGCCACGCCCTTCGGCCGACCCGTCGAACCCGAGGTGAAGATCACGTACGCGGTGTTCGACGCCCGCAGCGGCGCCCGCCGCTCGGCGTCGGTGACCGGATCACCGGCATGGGGCGACAGGTCGGCCGTGTCGATCGCCAGGTGCGGGACAGAGCTGTCCCCCGGCAGCTCGAACGCGTCCCGCTCGGTGGTCAGTACCACCACCGGCGCCGCGGCGTCGAGGATGTATCCGGTTCGCTCGGCCGGCTGGTCCGGGTCGAGCGGCACGTAGACGCCACCGGCCTTGGTGACGGCATACATGCCGACGAGCAGCTCGATCGATCGGCGCATCGCCAGGGCGACCGTCGATTCGGGACCGACGCCGACCGAGATCAGGTGCCGGGCGAGCCGGTTGACTCGGGCATCGAACTCGCCGTAGGTGAGCGTCTCGCCCGCGAAGAACAGGGCGGGGGCGTCCGGGGTGCGTTGCACCTGCGCGTCGAACAGGTCGGCCAGCGTCGCCGAGGAGTCGACGGCGTGATCGGTGTCGTTCCAGCCCTCGAGCACCCGCACTCGCTCGGCGTCGTCGAGCAGCGGCACGTCGCCCACCGGGAGCGACGGGTCCGCCGCCACGGACTCGAGCAACCACAGGAAGCGCCGGGCGAAGCCGGCCACCGTCGACTCGTCGAACAGGTCCGTGGCGTAGGTGAAGAAGCCGGTCACACCGGCCGCGGCACCGTCCTCCGCGTGCCGGTCGGTGACGATCAGATGCAGATCGAACTGCGAGATCTCCATGTCCGCATCGACGTTCGCGATGGTCAGACCGGGCAGCTCGAGGCGGGACTGAGCGACGTTCTGGAACGACAGGCCCACCTGGAACAAGGGGTGCCGCGCGGTCGAGCGGACGGGGTTGAGCACCTCCACGAGCCGCTCGAACGGCACGTCGGCATTGGCGAATGCTCCCAGGTCGGCCTCGCGTGCCTGCGCCAGCAGTTCCTCGAACGCCGCGTCCGGGCGAACCCGGGTGCGGAAGACCAGGGTGTTGACGAACATGCCGATGAGATCGTCCAGCGCCCGCTCGTCACGGCCCGCGATGGGCGTGCCGATCGCGATGTCGTCGGTGTCGGACATCCGTGCGAGGAACACCGCGAGGGCGGTGTGCATCACCATGAACAGCGTCGTGTTACTGCGACGGGCGAGCTCGATCAGCCGCGCGTGCAGGTCGGGGTCGACGGCGAACCCGGTCCGGGCGCCGGCGAAGGACTGCACGGCCGGGCGCGGCCGGTCGGTGGGCAGGTCCAGCTGGTCGGGCAGACCGGCCAGGGCGTCCTTCCAGTACGCCACCTGCTTCGCAGCGATCGACTCGGGATCGTCTTCGGAACCGAGGACCTCCCGCTGCCACAGCGCATAGTCCGCGTACTGCACCGGCAGCGGCGCCCACGCCGGGAACTCGCCCTGCGAGCGGGCGATATAGGCCTGCATCAGGTCCCGGGTGAGCGGACCCGCCGACGAACCGTCGGCCGAGATGTGGTGGACGACCAGCGCGAGCACGTGGTCGTTCCCGGCCAGCCGGAACAGTCGCAACCGCAACGGCACCTCGGTGGTGACGTCGAAGGTGGTGGCCCCGAGCTCGTGGACGGCCGTCAGGATCTCGTGCTCGGCCACCGGGACCGGGGTGAGGTCCTGTTCGGCCTGGGCGGCAGGCACGACGACCTGGATCGGGCCGTCCGCCGTCTCGGGGTAGTAGGTGCGCAGGATCTCGTGCCGGGCGACGAGGTCTCCCACCGCCGCCTGCAGCGCCGCGACGTCGAGCGTCCCGGTCAGCCGGATCGCCATCGGCACGTTGTACGCGGCGGTGTCCGTGTCGAACCGGTTGAGGAACCACATGCGCTGCTGGGCGAGCGAGAGGGGGATCCGCTCGGGACGCGGCCGCGCCTCGAGCGGACGTCGAGCGTCGGCACTCTGATGCTGGACGGACACCGCGAGGGCTTCGACGGTCGGCGACTCGAACAGCGCACGAATCGGCACCCGGACATCGAGGGCGGCACCGAGCCGGGACGCGACCTGGGTGGCGAGCAGAGAGTTGCCGCCGAGTTCGAAGAAGTCGTCGTCGAGACCGACCCGCTCGAGCCCGAGGACCTCGGCGAACACCCGTGCCACGGCCTCCTCGGTGACGGTGGTCGGGGCCCGGAACTCCCGCGCCTCGAACACCGGCGCCGGCAGCGCCTTGCGGTCGAGCTTGCCGTTGACGTTCAGCGGCAGCGACTCGAGCACCACGAACGCCGCCGGCACCATGTACGACGGCAGCTGCTGCGCCAGGGCCGACTTGAGCTGCGCCGCATCAACTTCCGCACCGCCAGCCGGAACGACGTAGGCCACGAGCTGTGCGCCGCCGCGGTCGTCGTCGCGCGCGATCACCGCCACGTCCCGCACGTCGTCCAGATTGCGCAGGGCGGCCTCGATCTCGCCGAGCTCGATCCGGAAACCACGCACCTTGACCTGGAAGTCGCTGCGGCCGACGTACTCCAGACGACCCGCCGCATCCCACCGCACCAGATCACCCGTGCGGTAGAGCCGCTCACCGACCCCGAACGGCGAGGCGACGAACCGCTCCGCCGTCAGATCCGCCCGGCGGTGGTAACCCCGCGCCAGCTGCGTGCCCGCCAGGTACAACTCACCGGGCACGCCGACCGGCACCGGGTGCAGGCGCGCGTCGAGCACGTACACCCGCGAATTCCACTCGGGCACACCGATCGGCACCGACACACCCGCCGCGTCGTCGACCTCGTGGAAGGTCACCGACACCGCCGCTTCGGTCGGGCCGTACAGGTTGTCCAACCGCGCCGCGTTGCGCGCCAGGAACCGTCCCGCCGTCGCCGCCGGCAACGCCTCCCCGATCGCGAGCACCTGCCGCAGCGAACCCGCCAGCACGCCCCCACCCTCGACGAGCAACGCCTCGAGCATCGAGGGCACCACATGCAACGTGGTCACGGACTGCTCGGCCGTCAACCCGTTCAGGTAGCTGGGGTCCCGGTGTCCGTCCGGGGCCGCGATCACCAACCGGCCACCGGAGACCAGCGCCGACCAGAACTCCCACACCGACAGGTCGAACGTCGCCGCCGTCTTGAGCAGCACCGCATCGTCGGCCCCGAGCGCATACTCCGCCCGCTTCCACACCAACTGGTTCACGATCGCGCCGTGCGGCACCGCCACACCCTTCGGCCGACCCGTCGACCCCGACGTGAAGATCACATACGCCGTGTTCGACGCCCGCAACGGCGCCCGCCGCTCCGCATCGGTCACCGGAGCACCCGACAGCGCCGACAGATCCGCGGTGTCGATCGCCAGGGTGCGGACAGACTTCTCCCCCGGCACCTCGAAACCGTCGCGCTCGGTGGTCAGCACCACCACCGGCGCCGCCACCTCGAGGATGTACCCGGTCCGCTCGGCCGGCTGCTCCGGATCCACCGGCACATACGCACCACCGGCCTTGGCCACCGCGTACATCCCCACCAGCAACTCCACCGACCGGCGCATCGCCAACGCCACCGTCGACTCCGGCCCCACCCCCAACGACACCAGATGCCGGGCAAGACGATTGACCCGCGCGTCGAACTCGCCGTAGGTCAGCGTCTCGCCCTCGAAGAACAGGGCTGTGGCCTCGGGGGCGCGCCGCACCTGCTCGTCGAACAGATCCACCAACGTCGCCGACGCATCCACGTCGTGACCGGTCTCGTTCCACGCCTCGAGCACCCGCACCCGCTCGGCCGCCTCGAGAATCTCGATATCCCCCAGCGCCACCGACGGATCGGCCACCACCGCCTCGAGCACCCGCACGAACCGCTCCGCGAAACCGGCCACGGTGCCCTTGTCGAACAGGTCCGTCGCACACGTGAACGTCGCGTCGATGCGAGCCGGCGTCCCGTCCTCGTCGTAACGGTCGAAGACGGTCAGCTGCAGGTCGGTCTTGGCGAGCTCGAGCTCGAAGTTGGTCGGCGAGACGGTCAGTCCCGGCAGTTCCAGCTTCGTCTGTGCGAGGTTCTGGAAGGACAGGCCCACCTGGAACAGCGGGTTGCGGGCCGTCGACCGCACGGGGTTGAGCACCTCCACCAGGCGCTCGAACGGCACGTCGGCGTGCGCGAACGCTCCGAGGTCCGTCTCCCGGACCTGAGCCAGGAACTCGTCGAATGCGACGTCGGACTGCACGCGGGTGCGGAAGACGAGCGTGTTGACGAACATGCCGATCAGGTCGTCGAGCACCCGCTCGCCGCGGCCGGCGATCGGCGTACCGATCGCGACGTCGTCGGTGCCCGACAGCCGCCCCATCAGGGTCGCCAGGGCGGCGTGGATCACCATGAACAGCGTGGCGTTGTGGCGGCGTGCCAGCTCCTGCAGACCGCGATGCAACTCGGCATCGACGGTGAAGTGCAGCGAGTCGCCACGGAAGCTCTGGCGCGGAGGCCGCGGGCGGTCGGCGGGGAGATCGATCTGGTCGGGCAGCCCGGCCAGGGTCCGCTTCCAGTACTCGATCTGCTGCGCGGCGACGGAGTCGGGATCGTCCTCCGAACCGATGACGTCGCGTTGCCACAACGCGTAGTCCGCGTACTGGACGGGCAGCGGCTCCCATCCCGGGTTCTCCCCGCGGGACCGCGCCTCGTAGGCGATGGTGACGTCGCGCGCGAGGGGCGCCATCGAGGCGCCGTCGGCGGAGACGTGATGCACGACGAACGCCAGGACGTAGTCGGTGTCGGTGATCCGGAAGATGCGCGAGGCCACCGGGACCTGACGTGTCACGTCGAAGGTCGTCGACATGAACGCGACGATCTCCTCGGTGAGGTCGTCCTCGGTGACGTCGTACGGCGTCAGATCGGGCAGCGCCTCCTCGACGGGGAGCACGATCTGGTGCGGTCCGCCGTCGGGGTCCGGGTAGTAGGTGCGCAGCATCTCGTGCCGGCCGATCACGTCGCGCACCGCCGCCTGCATCGCGGCGAGATCCAGATCGCCCTGGAGTCGCACCGCGAAGGGAATGTTGTCCACCGCGGAGGAAGTGTCGAACTGGTTGAGGAACCAGTACCGCTGCTGGGCGAGCGACAGCGGCACCCGCTCGGGACGCGGTGCCGCGTCGAGCGGACGCCGGGCACCGGTACCGATCTGACGGCCGACCTCCGCGGCGAACGCTTCGACGGTGGACGTCTCGAACAGCACCCGCAGCGGCACCGACGCGTCGAGCGCCGCCCCGATCCGCGAGACCACCTGCGTGGCGATCAGCGAGTTGCCACCGAGGGCGAAGAAGTCGTCGTCGAGACCGACCCGGTCGAGACCGAGCACCTCGGCGAACACACTCGCCACGATCTCCTCCACCGGAGTCGTCGCGGCACGGAACACCTTGACCTCGAACACCGGCTCCGGCAACGCCTTCCGGTCCAGCTTGCCCGACGCGTTGAGCGGCAACTCCGCGAGCACCACGAACGCCGACGGCACCATGTACGACGGCAGCACCTGCCCCACCGCCGAGCGGGCCTCGTCCTCGTCGAACACGGCACCGGCGGCCGTCACCACGTACGCCACCAGCTGCTCGGCGCGGACCAGCACGACCGCCTGCGCCACCGCCGCAACCTCCAGCAACGCCGCCTCGATCTCGCCGAGCTCGATGCGCAGACCCCGCAGCTTGACCTGGAAGTCCGTGCGGCCCAGGTACTCGAGCTCCCCGGCCTCGGTCCACGTCACCAGATCACCGGTGCGGTACAACCGCTCCCCCGCCGCCCCGAACGGATTCGCCACGAACCGATCCGAGGTCAGATCCGGGCGGCCCACGTAGCCGCGCGCGAGCTGCACACCCGCCAGATACAACTCACCCGGCACCCCGACCGGCACCGGATTCAGCCGCCCGTCGAGCACGAACACACCCGTGTTCCACACCGGCGCACCGATCGGCACCGACACCACATCCGCGTCGGTCACCTCGTGGAACGTCACATCCACCGCGGCCTCGGTCGGCCCGTACAGGTTGTGCACAGCCACACCCGGCAGCACCGACCGCACCCGGGCGGCGACCGCGGCGGCGAGAGCCTCACCGGAAGCGAACACGTACCGCAGCGACGAGATCCCGCCGACCGCGGACTCGGCGACGAAGACCGCGAGCATCGACGGCACGAAGTGCGCGACGGTCACCGACTCTGCGCGCATGACCGCCGCGAGGTACCCGGGGTCGCGGTGCCCGTCCGGGGCCGCGACCACCAACCGCGCCCCCACCTGCAACGGCCAGAAGAACTCCCACACCGACACATCGAACGTGAACGGCGTCTTCTGCAACACCACATCGCCGGCCGACAACCCGTACCGACCCTGCATCCACACCAGACGATTGACGATCGCCGCATGCGAGACCGCCACACCCTTCGGCCGCCCCGTCGACCCCGACGTGAAAATCACATACGCCGTGTTCGACCCCCGCACCGGCGCACGCCGCTCCCCATCGGTCACCGGCGCATCCGACAACCCCGACACATCCAACTCGTCGAGCACCACCGTGCGGACAGACCCCTGCCCCGGCACCACGAACCCGTCCCGCCCCGTGGTCAACACCACCACCGGCGCCGCCACCTCCAGGATGTACCCGTTGCGCTCGGCCGGCTGATCCGGATCGACCGGCACATACCCGCCCCCGGCCTCCACCACCGCATACATCCCCACCAGCAGATCCACCGACCGGCGCATCGCCAACCCCACCAGCGACTCCGGCCCCACCCCCACCGACACCAGATACCGCGCCAACCGCCGCACCCGCCCGGCGAACTCCCCGTAACTGAGCGACACCCCGTCGAACGTCACCGCCGGCGCCTGCGGCGACCGCCGCACCTGCTCCGCGAACAACTCCCCCAACGTCGCCGCCGGCACCGCACGCCCCGTGTCGTTCCACACCTCGAGCACCCGCGACCGCTCCACCGGCTCGAGGATCTCCAGATCCCCCACCGCCACCGACGGATCGGCCACCACCGCCTCGAGCACCCGCACGAACCGCGCCGCGAACCCCGCCACCGTCGACGCATCGAACAGATCCGTCGCATAGGTGATCCCGACGGCGTACTCGGCGGAATCGGCTGTCTCGGCGGTCGTTTCGGCGAGGGAGAACTGCAGGTCGAACCGTGCGGTCGCGGCGTCGAAGTCGAGGCCCGAGACCGTCAGGCCCGGAAGCTCGAGGGCTCCCATCGCCTGGTTCTGGAAGGACAGCATGACCTGGAACAGCGGATGCCGCGCCGTCGACCGGGCAGGATTGAGCACCTCCACCAGCCGCTCGAACGGCACGTCCGCGTGCGCGAACGCGTCGAGGTCCGTGCCGCGTACCCGCGCGAGCAGGTCCTCGAAGGACTCCCCGCCCTCGACCCGGGTCCGCAGCACCAGGGTGTTGACGAACATCCCGACGAGGTCGTCGAGTTCCTGCTCGCCGCGACCGGCCACCGGGGTGCCGACGGCGATGTCGTCGGTCCCCGACAACCGCGCCAGCAGCACCGACAGTGCCGCGTGCACCACCATGAACGGGGTGACGTTGCGCTCACGTGCGACCCGCCCGATTGCGGCATGGAGGTCCGGCCCGAGCGAGAACTCGTGCACCGCACCCGCGTTGGAGGCAGACGCCGGCCGGGGACGGTCCGACGGCAGGTCGAGCTGGTCGGGCAGCCCGGCGAGCGCGCCGCTCCAGTACGCCTCCTGACTCGCGATCACCGAATCCGGGTCGTCCTCCGAGCCGAGTATCTCCCGCTGCCACAACGCGTAGTCGGCGTACTGCACCGGCAGTGGCTCCCACTCCGGTTCGCCACCGGTGGCCCGTGCCGAGTACGCCACCACCACGTCACGGGTGAGCGGCCCCATGGAGAAGCCGTCGGCCGCGATGTGGTGCACGACGAGGACGAGAACATGCTCGGTTGCGGACACCTCGAACAGCCGCGCCCGGAACGGCACCTGCGTCGACACGTCGAACCCCGCCGAGGCCATCGTCAGGACCTCGGCGAGCAGCTCGTCCTCCGAAGCCGGGATCGGCGACAGATCCGGAATCACCCGCGAGGTCGGCAACACCTGCTGGTACGCCACACCGTCCGCGTCCGGATATACCGTCCGCAGAGATTCGTGCCGCGCGAGCACATCGGCGACCGCCACCTGCAGTGCGTGCCGATCCAGCAACCCCGACAACCGGATGGCCAGCGGAATGTTGTTCACCGCGGAGTCCGGTTCGAATCGGTTCAGGAACCACATGCGGCGCTGCGCCAAGGAGAGCGGAACCCGCTCGGGTCGCGGGCGCGCCACCAACGGCACCCGGGTGCCGGCGGAGTCGGCCTGCTCGAGGCGGGCGGCGAGGGGAGCGACCGCCGAGGCCTCGAACAGTGTCCGCACCGGAACCGCCGTGCCGAGCGCCGCGGCGAGCCGGGAGATCACCTGCGTGGCGACGAGCGAGTTGCCACCCAGTTCGAAGAAGTCGTCGTCCAGACCGACCCGTTCCACGCCGAGGACGTCGGCGAAGACCCGGGCGACGATCTCCTCGACCGGGGTGGTCGGTGCCCGGAAGACCCGGGTTTCCTGCTCCGGTTCCGGCAGTGCACGCCGGTCGAGCTTGCCGCCGGGCGTCAGCGGGATCGAGTCCAGGACCACGACCGCGTGCGGCACCATGTAGCTCGTCAGGAACTGGGCCACGAAGTCCTTCACGGCGGCGCCGTCGAGCTCGATGCCCGGCTCGGGAACGACGTAGCCGACGAGCTGCTCACCCCGCTGCCCGTCCCGGCGCACCGTCGCGACCGCCTGGGCGACGCCGGCGCACCGCGCGAGAGCCGCTTCGATCTCACCGAGTTCGATCCGGAAACCGCGGATCTTCACCTGGTCGTCGGCCCGGCCGACGTACTCGACCACGCCGGCCGTCTCGTCCCCGGGAGAACCGGACCACCGCACTACGTCACCGGTTCGGTACATCCGGCTGCCGTCGGTGGCGTACGGATCGGCCACGAACCGCTCGGCCGTCAGCCCGGCCCGACCCAGATACCCGCGAGCCACCTGGATTCCCACCAGGTACAGCTCGCCCGGGACACCGACGGGCACCGGCTGCAGCCGGTCGTCGAGAACGAGCACCCGCATTCCGCGGACGGGGCCGCCCATCACCACCGGTTCGCCGGGTAGCAGGGCGTCACTGATGTTCGATGCCACCGTCGACTCGGTGGGACCGTAGGCGTTGAAGAACGCGCGGCGCGACCCGTCGGGCAGGATCGTCGCCCAGCGTGCCACCAGGCCCGGAGAGCACGCCTCGCCACCCGTGATCACCACGCGGATGCAGTCGAGGCCCGCGGGATCCACCGACCCGAGGGCCGCGGGGGTCACGAAGGCGTGGGTGACCGCCTCCGCGGCCAGCAGGCCGGCGAGCTCGGCGCCGCCGTACACCGAGGTCGGCGCGACGACCATCGTCGCGCCCGCACCGCACGCCAGCAGCAGTTCGAGCACCGAGGCGTCGAAGCTCGGCGACGCGAAGTGCAACGTGTGGGAGTCGGCGGTGACCGCGTACCGCTCCACCTGTTCGGCGCAGAAGTTCACCACACCGGCATGTGCGACCACGACGCCCTTCGGCGTGCCCGTCGTGCCGGAGGTGTAGATGACGTACGCCGGGTGGGCCGGGCGCAGGGAGCGCACGCGTTCGGCGTCGGCCAGCGGTCCCGCCGGCAGTCCCGCGCCGGCCTCGACCGCTTCCTCGAGTACGAGCCACGGAACGGAATCCGGTAGCGTACCGGCGGTTTCGGCTGTGGCGAGCCCGAGCACCGCGCCGGAATCGGAGAGCATGTAGGCGATCCGCTCGGTCGGGTACGTCGGGTCCACGGGGACGAACGCGGCACCGGCCTTGACCACCGCCCACAACGCCGTGACCGACTCGACCGACCGGGGCACAGCCACGGCCACTCGGTCTTCCGGTCCCACACCACGGGAGATCAGGATCCGGGCCAGACGCGACGACGTCGCGTCCAGATCCCCGTACGACACCGACCGGCCGTCGAACCGCAGGGCCACGGCAGCCGGGTCGCGACGCGCGGCGAGGGCGAGGATGTCGGCGAGGGTGCCGCCAGGCTCGGCGGCGGCACCGTGCACGGAGGTCAGTGCCTGTCGCTCCGGTACCGAGAGGAGGTCCGTGTCGCCCACGGCCCGTGCCGGGTCGGTGGCGACGGTCTCGAGCATCCGGAGCAACCGGCGCACGAAGGTCGCGACGGTCGGCTCGTCGAACAGGTCGGCGGCGTAGAGGAGGTCGCAGGCGAGACCACCGGGTTCGCCGTTCCCGTCCACGGTTTCGACGAAGATGAACGACAGGTCGTACTGGGACTGTCGGCGGTTCGCGGTCACGGGACTGATCGCGAGCTCACCCAGTTCGAGGCTGGTCTGCTCGAGGTTCTGGAAGGCGAGCATCACCTGGAACAGCGGGTGATGGGACTGCGACCGGACCGGATCGAGTACCTCGACGAGCCGTTCGAACGGGACGTCCGCGTGCCCGAATGCGGCGAGGTCGGACTCGCGCACGCGCGCCAGCAACCGGGTGAAGGGCTCACCCGTCTCGACCTCGGTGCGCAGCACCAGGGTGTTGACGAACATGCCGATCAGGTCGTCGAGTTCCTGCTCACCGCGGCCGGCGATCGGAGTGCCGATGGTGACGTCCGCCGAACCCGACAGGCGGCTGAGGACCGCCGCCAGGGCGGCGTGCACCACCATGAACGGTGTCGTCCGGGTCTCGTGCGCCAGCCGGACGAGACCCCGGTGCACCGATTCGTCGACGGTGAAGGCGTGCACCGCGGCACGGTTGCCGGCGACCGCCGGTCGCGGCCGATCGGTCGGCAGGTCCAGTCGCTCGGGTACGCCGTCGAGACGACGTGTCCAGTACTCGATCTGCTGGGCGACGACCGACTGCGGGTCGTCCTCCGAGCCGAGGGCCTGCCGCTGCCAGATGGCGTAGTCGGCGTACTGGACGGTCAACGGCTCCCACGCGGGTGCCTCGTGCCGGGTCCGGGCGTCGTAGGCGACCATGACGTCCCGCGTGAGCGGACCCATCGAGAATCCGTCCGCGGCGATGTGGTGCACCACGAGCACCAGCACGTGCTCGGTGTCGGACACCTGCAGCAGACGGACGCGAACGGGCACCTCGGTCGTGACGTCGAAACCGGCCGAGACAATCTCCGCGACCGTCGGCACGATCTCGGGCTCGCTCACCGTCGACGGCGTGAGCGTCGGCTTCACCTCCGAGGCGGGCAGCACCTGCTGGTAGCCGACCCCCTCCGTCTCGGGGTAGACGGTGCGCAGCACCTCGTGCCGGGCCACCACGTCCGCCACGGCCGCGCCGAGCGCGTCGACGTCGAGCGTCCCCGACAGCCTCAGGACGACCGTGATGTTGTTGACCGCCGACCCGGGGTCGAGGCGGTTGAGGAACCACATCCGGCGCTGCGCCAGCGACAACGGCACCTGCTCCGGCCGCACCTGCGGCACCAGCGGGGGCCGGTGGGAGTCGCCGGCCGCCATCGCCGCGTCGACGAGCGTGGCGAGCTGCGCGGCGGTAGGGGCGTCGAAGAACTCCCGTACGTCGATGCGGACCTTGTGATCGGCGTTGATCCGGGCCACCACGCGCGTGGCGCTCAGCGAATTGCCGCCCAGGGCGAAGAAGTCGTCGTCGACGCCGAGCCGCTCGACACCGAGCACACTCTCGAACGCCGCGACGACCGTTTCCTCGGTGGGGGTGCTCGGTGCGCGGTATTCGGTTGCCAGAACGCTGAAGTCGGGTTCGGGCAGCGCTCCGCGGTCGAGCTTGCCCGACGCGTTGAGGGGAAACTCCGTCATTTCCACGAACAGCGACGGCACCATGTAGTCCGGCAACCGCCGGCGCACGGCCGCAGCCAGCTCGGTGCGGTCGATCGGTTCACCGTCGGTGACGAGGTAGCCGACGAGGTGGTCGCCGAGCGTCTCGTCGGAGTGCACGACGACGACCGCCTGCCGGACCCCGGGATGGTCGAGCAGGGCGGATTCGATCTCCCCGAGCTCGATGCGCAGGCCGCGCAGCTTGACCTGGAAGTCGGTGCGCCCGACGTACTCGATCAGCCCGTCGGTGTTCCACTTGACCAGGTCACCGGTGCGGTACATGCGATCGCCCGGCGCACCGAACGGATCGGCGACGAAGCGGTCCGCCGTCAGGTCGGGCCGGCGCAGGTAGCCGCGCGCGAGCTGGATGCCCGCGAGGTACAGCTCTCCCTCGACTCCCTGTGGAACGGGCCGCAAACCCTCGTCGAGCACGTAGAGATCGGTGTCGGCCACGGCCGCACCGATGGGGACGACGGTGTCGTCACCGTGGGTCTCGTAGTAGGTGACGTCGACCGCGGCCTCGGTCGGGCCGTACAGGTTGTGCAGCCCGGCCGTGGAGATCGCGTGGAACCGGGCGACGGTCTGCGCGGGCAGCGCCTCACCCGAGGCGAAGACGTACCGCAGCGAGGTGACGGCCGCGGCGGTCGGCTCGGCGAGGTAGACCGCGAGCATGGAGGGGACGAAGTGGGCGACGGTGACCCGGCGCTCGATCATGGTCTGCGCCAGGTAGGCGGGGTCGCGGTGACCGTCGGGCAGTGCGATCGACAGTCGCGCCCCCACCTGCAGCGGCCAGAAGAACTCCCACACCGACACGTCGAACGTGAAGGGGGTCTTCTGCAGCACGACGTCGTCGCCGCGCAGCCCGTACTCGGCCTGTCGCCAGGCGATGTTCGCGACGATGGCCCGGTGCTCGACCGCGACGCCCTTCGGGCGGCCGGTGGAACCCGAGGTGAAGATGACGTACGCGAGACTGTCGGCGGTCAGGGCGCCGAGCCGTTCGTCGTCGCGCACCGGGTCCGCGGACACGGCCGCGAGGTCGAGGGTGTCGACGAGGACCACGGGTACCGAGGCCGGCAGGTCCACCTCGTCGCGGGCGGTGGTGACCACGGCGACCGGTTCGGCGATGTCGAGGACGTAGGCGATGCGGTCCGCGGGGTGGTCCGGATCCAGCGGCACGTAGGCGCCGCCGGCCTCGAGGACGGCGTACATGCCGACGAGCAGGTCGAAGGATCGTCGTATCGACAGGCCGACACGGGTGTCGGGGCCCACGCCGAGCCCGATCAGGTGCCGCGCGAGCCGGTTGACGCGGGCGGCGAACTCCGCGTAGGTCAGGGTCTCGCCATCGAACTCGAGGGCGACGGCGTCCGGGGTCGCCTCGACCTGCGCGTCGAAGCGGCCCACGAGGGTGTCGAGGTCGGGTCCGGCGGGCGCCACGGCGGCGTCACCGAGGACGGAGGCGGCATCGGTCAGGAGGCCGTCGAGCACGGTGGGCAGACCACCGTCGGCGAGGAGCTCGGGCGCGAGGTTGGACAGCACGACCGGGACCAGCGCCTCGATCCCGAGCACTCCCCCCATCGCGGCGTCGAGGGTGGCGATCTCCTGCTGGAGCCGGCTGTAGGTCAGCTGCGTGTCACCGTGGGCGAGGGCGACGCGGTCGGGCTCGCGGTCCACGACTCCGGCCAGCAACCGGGGCAGGTCTGCGATCGTCAGCGCCTGCTTGCCCGACGTGCCTTCAGCCATCTACTTCATCCTCCGATACCTCTGCGTGTCGCGCACTGTCTTGCGCGCTCCGTCCGACCCCGTGGGCACCCGGGTACCCACGGGGTCGGACGACAGTCGATGTTCGATTATCCCGGTCGGACCGACAGCAAACGAAGCGCCCAGGTCAGAGCCCCCCACCGGTGATCTCGTCGGCCGTGGTGAGCACGGATCGGACCAGTTCGGCGAACCCGTCGGCGCCCAGCGCGGGCAGGACACCGGGGATGAGGGTGTTCAACACCACAGGCACGAGCGCCTCCGCGGTCAGTGCCCCGCCCGTCGCCGTGGCCGTCGCGGCCAGTTTCTGCGCGAACTCCCCGAAGGTGACGTCCCGGCCCTCGTGGCTGAGCGCCACCGCGTCGGGGGCGGTCTCGGCGGCGGCGGCGACCAGGTCCGGCAGGTCCGCCACGGTCCGCGGCTTGCGCGGCGCGGCCAGCCGGGCCCGTTCGGCCTCGGTGAGGATGTCGATCGCACGCAGCCGGATCTGCGGATCCGACGTCACCGCATCGAGGATGCGGGTGAACCGTTCGGCGAACAGCTCGACCGTCTCCCGGTCGAACAGCGCGGTCGCGTAGGTGAAGATCACCTCGAGACCGCCGAGGCCGCCGCCGGGCGCGAACTGCTCGACGAAGGTGCACTGCAGGTCGAACTTCGCCTGGTGGGCGCCGGCCTCGAGCGGGGTGACCGCCAGTCCCGGCAGTTCCAGCGTGCCGGTCTCGATGTTCTGGAACGTGAGCATCACCTGGAACAGCGGCGTGTACGAGCTCGACCGCCGGCGGCCGACGGCGTCGACGAGCCGCTCGAACGGCACGTCGGCGTTGCCGAACGCCGCCAGGTCCTTCTCCTTCGCCTGGGCAAGGAGGTCGGCGAAGGTGCCCCCGCCTGCCACGCGGGTGCGCAGCACCAGCGTGTTGACGAACATGCCCACCAGGTCGTCGAGCACTTCCTCGGCGCGACCGGCGGTCGGAGTTCCGACCGCGACGTCCTCGGTGGACGCCAGGCGCGACAGGAGCACCGCGAGGGCGGCGTGCACGACCATGAACACCGTCGCGTTGTGTTCGCGGGCGGTCTTCTCGATGCGCTGCGCGAGCGCCTCCCCGATGGTGAACGTCACCGAGTCGCCCTCGGTGGACTGCCGCGCCGGCCGCGGCCGATCCGTCGGCAGCGCGAGCAGCTCGGGACTGCCGGTCAGTTCGTCGGTCCAGTACCCGAGCTGGCGGGACAGCTCGCTGTCGGGGTCGTCCGGGCTGCCGAGCACCTGCTGCTGCCACAGCGTGTAGTCGGCGTACTGAACCGGCAGCTCCGCCCATCCGGGCACCTGCGCCTCGGCGCGGGCGGCGTAGGCGACCATCACGTCGCGTACGAGCGGCCGCATCGAGTAGCCGTCGGCGCTGATGTGGTGCGCCACCAGGGCGAGCACGTGCTCGTCGTCGGCGACGCGGAACAACCGCGCCCGCACCGGCGGGGTCTGGGCCGTCACGTCGAACCCCGCACCGAGGACGTCGGTGAGCCGGTCGACGATCTCGCTCTCGGCGACGGGCACCGGGACCAGGTCCGGCAGTGCCTGCGACGTCGGGAGCACCACCTGGACCGGGCCGTCCTCCGTGTCCGGGTACACCGTGCGCAGCACCTCGTGCCGGGCGATCACGTCGGCGACCGCGGAACGCAGGGCCTCGGTGTCGAGGGAGCCGCTCAGCCGCACCGCGACGGGGATGTTGTAGACCCCGGATCCGGGATCGACCTGGTTGAGGGTCCACATCCGTTGCTGCGCGAGCGACAGCGGAATCCGCTCGGGCCGCGGCTGCGGTACCAGCGGTGGCCGGGCACCGCGGCCGACGGACGGCTGGATCCGGCCGGCCAGCGCCGCGACGGTCGACGCCTCGAACACGGTCCGCACCGACACCCGGGTGTCGAGCGCGACACCGAGCCGGGAGGCCAGCTGCGTCGCGAGCAGGGAGTTGCCGCCGAGTTCGAAGAAGTCGTCGTCGAGGCCGGCGCGTTCGATGCCCAGGACCTCGGCGAGGATGCGGGCGACGATCTCCTCCACCGGGGTGGTGGGGGCCCGGAACTGCCCGGCCTCGAACTCCGGTTCGGGCAGCGCCCGGCGGTCGAGCTTGCCGTTGGTGTTCAGCGGCAGCGCCTCGAGGACGACGAACGCCGACGGCACCATGTACGACGGAAGTGCCTGCGCCAGTGCCGCCTTCGTCGCGGCCGCATCGAATCCGGCAGTGACGGTTCCGGCAGTGTCGGATCCGGCGTCGGATCCGGTGTCGGATCCGTCGGCCGGGACCACGTACGCCACCAGCCGGTCGCCGACGTGCGGGTCGGTGCGGACGAGGACGGCGACGTCGCGCACCTCGTCGCGGGCGCGCAGCACCGACTCGATCTCCCCGAGTTCGATGCGGTAGCCGCGCACCTTGACCTGGAAGTCGGCGCGGTCGCGGTAGACCAGTTCGCCGGCGCGGTTCCAGTGCACGATGTCGCCGGTGCGGTACATCCGGCCCCCGCCGAACGGGTCGGCGACGAACCGGTCGGCGGTCAGGTCGGGACGGCCGTGGTAGCCGCGCGCCAGCTGCGCGCCCGCCAGGTACAGCTCGCCGCCGACCCCGATCGGCACCGGACGCAGGCGCGCGTCGAGCACATACACGCGGCTGTTCCACTCGGGCACGCCGATCGGCACGACCGCGGCGTCGGCGTCGCTCGTCTCGTGCACGGTGACGGACACGGCGGCCTCGGTCGGCCCGTACAGGTTGAACAGGGCCGCCTCGTTGTCCGCGCGGAACTGCTGCGCGGTGACCGCCGGCAGGGCCTCGCCGATGGCGAGCACGCGCCGCAGCGACGGCGCGACCTCCCCACCCGCGGCGGTCGTGAGCATCGACAGCATCGACGGCACCGCGTGCAGCGTGGTGACGCGCTCGTCGCGCAGCAACCGCAGCAGGTAGTCGGGATCGCGATGCCCGTCGGCGGTCGCGATCACCAGACGCGAACCGGAGGTGAGTGCCGACCAGAACTCCCACACCGACAAGTCGAACGTGGCGACGGTCTTGAGCAGCACCGCGTCGTCCGGTCCGAGATCGAACGCGTCCCGCTTCCAGAGCATCTGGTTGACCACGGCGGCGTGCGGAACCGCCACACCCTTGGGCCGGCCGGTCGATCCGGACGTGAAGATCACGTACGCGGTGTTCGCCGCACGCAGCGGCGCGCGACGTTCGGCCGCGGTCACCGGCGCGTCCGGCAGACCGGAGAGGTCCACGTGGTCGAGTTCGACGACCGGCACGCCGGGCAGGTCGATCCGATCCGCCGCGACCGTGACCACGCACGTGGGCGCCGCGGTGCCGAGGATGTAGGCGTTGCGCTCGGCCGGCTGGTCCGGGTCGAGGGGCACGTACGCACCGCCGGCCTTGGCGATCGCGTACATGCCGACGACGAGTTCCGGCGAACGCCGCACGATCAGCGCGACCCGGTCCTCCGGCCCCACACCCTGGGCGATCAGGTGCCGGGCGAGACGGTTGACGCGGGCGTCGAACTCGCCGTACGTGACAGCGGTGCCCTCGTACACCAGTGCGACCGCGCCGGGGTCCCGGCGCACCTGCTCGTCGAACAGGTCGACGAGCGTTGCGGCCGTGTCGGTCTCGTGGGCGGTGTCGTTCCATGCCGCCAGGACGTCGTGCTCTTCGCGCGCGAGCAGCACCGGGTGATCGCCCAGCGGCACGTCCGGCGCCTGCACGAGTGCCCGGAGCAACTGCTGGAAACGCTCGGCCACAGCACGCGCGGTGGACTCGTCGAACAGGTCGGTGGCGAAGGTCAGGATCGCGTCCATGCCGGCCGGGAAACCCTGCTCGTCGTATCGGTCGCTGACGATCAGGTGCAGGTCGAACTGCGACGTGCCGCCCTCGAGGTCGATCGGGGCGACGGTCAGACCGGCCAGTTCCAGTTCCGTGCGCTGCTGGTTCTGGAACGAGAAGCCCACCTGGAACAACGGGTGCCGCGCGGTGGAGCGGGCCGGGTTGAGCACCTCCACGAGCCGCTCGAACGGCACGTCCGCGTGGGCGAATGCCTGCAGGTCGGTTTCCCGTGCCGCCCCGAGCAGTTCGTCGAACGAGCGGTGGCCGTCGACGGAGAGCCGGAAGACCAGCGTGTTGACGAACATGCCGATCAGGTTCTCCACGGCGGCCTCGCCGCGACCCGCGATGGGCGTGCCCACCGCGATGTCGTCGGATCCGGACAGGCGGGCGAGCAGCGCCGCGAACGCGGCATGCATCGCCATGAACACGGTCGCGTTGCGGGCGCGCGCGAGGTCGCGCAACGCGGCGTGCACCTCTGCGTCCACGACGAACTCGACCCGGTCGCCGCGGAACGACTGCTGCGCGGGCCGCGGGCGGTCCGTGGGCAGGTCCAGCTGGTCCGGCAGATCGGCCAGCGCGGTCCGCCAGTGGTCGAGCTGCCGGGCGGCGAGCGACTCGGGATCGTCCTCGGATCCGAGCAGTTCCCGTTGCCACAGCGCGTAGTCCGCGTACTGGAGCTCGAGCGGCGCCCACGCCGGCTCGGTGCCGGCGGACCGGGCGGCGTACGCGGTCATCACATCGCGCACCATCGGCACCATCGACGAGCCGTCCGCGGCGATGTGGTGCACCACGGTGACGAGGACGTACTCGGTGGGTGCGAGACGCAGCAGCGCGATCCGCAGCGGGATCTCGCGGGTGACGTCGAAACCGGTCGAGGCGAGTTCGCGCAGGCGCGATTCCAGCTCGGCCGCCGGGACGTCGATCGGGTCGAGGTCGACCGGGACCGCGGTGGCGGGCCGGATGTCCTGCACCGGACCGGAATTCGTCTCCGGGTACACGGTCCGCAGCGTCTCGTGGCGGGCCACCAGGTCGGCGACGGCGGCGCGCAGCGCGTCGACGTCGAGGTCGCCGGTCAGCCGCAGAGCCATCGGGATGTTGTACGCCGTCGACTCGGGGTCGAAGCGGTTGAGGAACCACATGCGCTGCTGCGCCGGCGACAGCGGGATGCGTTCGGGACGCGTGCGCGCGGTCAGCGGCACCCGTCCGCCGCCGGTGGCGTCCTGCTCGACCCGCGCCGCGAGCGCGGCGACGGTCGAGGCCTCGAACAACGTCCGCACCGGGACCTGTGTGTCGAGCGCCACCCCGAGGCGCGCGACGACCTGCGTCGCGATCAGCGAGTTGCCGCCGAGCTCGAAGAAGTCGTCGTCGGCGCCCACCCGCTCCACACCGAGCACCTCGGCGAACGTGCCCGCGACGATCTCCTCGACCGGCGTCGACGGCGCCCGGAAGACCCGGGTCTCGAACACCGGTTCCGGCAGTGCCCGCCGGTCGAGCTTGCCGTTCACGGTCAGCGGGATCGCATCGATCACCACGAACGCCGACGGCACCATGTACTCCGGCACCAGCGCGCCCACCCCGGCGCGCAGTTCCTCGACGTCGACGGTCGCGCCGTCGGCGGGCACCACGTACGCGACGATGCGCGCCGCGCCGGGGGCGTCCTCGCGCACGATCACCGCGGCCTGCCCGACCGGCTGCTGGGCCAGCACGGCCGATTCGACCTCGCCGAGCTCGATCCGGAAGCCACGGATCTTGACCTGGTCGTCCGCGCGGCCGAGGTACTCGAGATCCCCCGAGACCGCCCAGCGGGCGACATCGCCGGTGCGGTACAGCAATCCACCGTCGGCGGAGAACGGGTCGGCCACGAACCGGGCCGCGGACAGGTCCGGGCGGCCCAGGTATCCGCGGGCCAGCTGACCGCCGCCGACGTACATCTCACCGGCCACGCCCACGGGAACGGGGTTGAGGCGGGTGTCGAGGACGTAGACCCGCAGGCCCGCGATCGGCACGCCCACGATGCTCGCGGAACCGGCCTCGGCCAGGTCCGCACCGATCTCCCGGTACGACACGTGCACCGTGGTCTCGGTGATGCCGTACATGTTCACCAGCCGCGGCGCGGTGTCCCCGTGCCGGGTGAACCAGCCCTCCAGCCGGCGCGGCTCGAGTGCCTCACCGCCGAAGATCACGTACCGCAGGGCGAGGTCGCCCTCCGTGCCACCGGCCGTGCGGTCGGCCTCGGCGAGCTGGTAGAACGCCGACGGCGTCTGATTGAGCACCGTCACCCGTTCGCGCACGAGCAACTCGCGGAATGCCTCCGGCGAGCGCGAGGTGAACCAGTCCACGACCACCAGGGTGCCGCCGTACAGCAGGGGGCCCCACAGTTCCCACACCGAGAAGTCGAACGCGTACGAGTGGAACATCGTCCACACATCCGACGGGCCGAACCCGTAGACCGACTCGGTGTTCACCATCAGCCGCACCACGTTCCGGTGCGGGATCAGCACGCCCTTGGGCCGGCCCGTGGACCCGGAGGTGTAGATGACGTACGCGAGGTTCGCGGCGTCGAGCGGCGCGGTGCGCTCCTCGTCGCGGATCGGCGCGTCGTCCACCCCCGACAGATCGACGGTGTCGAGCTCGACCACCGGCACCGCGGTGGGCACCTCGATCCCGGTGCCGGAGGCGGTGAGCACCGCGGCCGGCGCGGCGTCGGTGAGCATGAACTCGATCCGGTCGGACGGGTAGTTCGGGTCCACCGGCAGATACCCGCCGCCGGCCTCGAGCACCGCGACGAGGGCGACCACCAGATCCAGCGACCGCGGCAGCGCGACCGCCACGAGCGACTCGGGACCCACGCCCACCGAGATCAGATGGCGGGCCAGTCGCCGCGCCCGGGACGCGAACTCCGCGTAGGTCAGCGCCTCGTCGCCGAACCGCACCGCGATGTCGCCGGGCGCAGCGCTCACGCGCGCCTCGAACATGTCCACCAACGTCACATCCGCCGGGGCGACGTCGTCGCCGAGCGAATTCCACCGGGAGACCACGAGTTCGCGTTCGAACTCGTCGACGATCTCGATGTCACCGACCGCCACCGACGCATCCGCCGCCACGGCCCGCAGGATCCGCAGCAGCTGCTCGGCGAAGGCGGCGACGCGCAGCTCGTCGAACAGGTCGGTGGCGTAGGTGACGGCGGCGGCGATGCCGGCCGCCGAACCGTCCTCGGCCACCTGCTCCGAGAAGGTGAACTGCAGGTCGAATTTCGCGGTAGGCGGGTCGTAGTCGAGGGCCTCGAGCGCGAGACCGTCGAGTTCGAGTTCGGCCTGTCCGATGTTCTGGAAGGTCAGCACCACCTGGAACAGCGGGTGCCGGGCCTGGGAGCGCTCCGGGTCGAGGATCTCCACCAGCCGTTCGAACGGCACGTCCGCGTGGGCGAACGCGTCGAGGTCGCTTTCGCGCACCGCGCTCAACAGTTCCGCGAAGGACTGCCCGCCCTGCACGTCCGTGCGCAGGACGAGGGTGTTGACGAACATGCCGACCAGGTCGTCGAGGGCGGCCTCGCCGCGGCCTGCGACCGGGGTGCCGATCGCGATGTCCTCGGTTGCGGACAACCGGGCCAGCAGCACCGCGAGCGCCGCGTGCACGACCATGAACAGCGACGTGTTCTTCTCGTGCGCGAGGCTCTGCAGACGTTCGTGCAGCGCCTCGTCGACGTGGAAGCGGCTGGTGCGGCCGTGTCCGGAGGTCCGCTCGGGGCGGGCCCGATCGGACGGCAGGTCCAGCTGGTCGGGCAGCCCGGCGAGCGTGCGCTTCCAGAACTGCACCTGTTCGGCGGCCACGGATCCCGGCTCGTCCTCGGAACCGAGCACGTCGCGCTGCCACAGGGCGTAGTCCGCGTACTGGATCTCGAGCGGGGCCCAGCCGG
The DNA here is from genome assembly GCF_057367935.1 of Rhodococcus sp. NS-SX18. Classification (NCBI taxonomy): domain Bacteria; kingdom Bacillati; phylum Actinomycetota; class Actinomycetes; order Mycobacteriales; family Nocardiaceae; genus Rhodococcus; species Rhodococcus sp. NS-SX18. Next base: position 3,763,663 of record NZ_CM170633.1, read on the forward strand.
GCAGCTCACCGCGGGTGCGGGCCGCGTAGGCGACCATCACGTCGCGGGCGAGCGGACGCACCGAGAACCCGTCCGTGGCGATGTGATGGGCGACGAACAGCAGCACGTGCTCGGTCCGGCTCAGCTCGAAGACCACCGCCCGGAACGGCACCTCGGCGGTGACGTCGAACCCGCGCGTGACGAGTTCGCGGGCACGATCCGGCAGGGCGTGCGCGTCGATGCGCTCGACCTCGAGCCGCACCGGGGAGTCCGGCAGGATCTGCTGGTAGCCGGTGCCGTCCACGTCGGGGTAGACGGTGCGCAGCACCTCGTGGCGCTCGGTCAGGTCCCGGACCGCCCCGCGCAGGGCGGGCACGTCGAGTGCACCGGTGAAACGCACTCCGATCGGGACGTTGTTCACCGCCGACTCGGGGTCGAAGCGGTTGAGGAACCACATGCGCTGCTGCGCCGGCGACAGCGGGATGCGCTCGGGCCGCGCGTACGGGACCAGCGGGGTGCGGCGACCCGCGCCGGCCTCCTGCTCGGCCCGCACCGCGAGGGCTTCGACAGTCGGGGCGTCGAACAGTGCCCGCACCGGGATCGACGCGTCGAGCGCGTCGCTGAGGCGGGCCGCGACCTGCGTCGCGACGAGTGAGTTGCCGCCGAGATCGAAAAAGTCGTCGTCGCGGCCGACCCGCGGCACACCCAGTACCTGGGCGAAGACGCCCGCGACGATCTCCTCGACCGGGGTCCGCGGCGCGGTGAAGGTGCGCGCTTCGAAGGTCGGAGCCGGCAGCGCTCGCCGGTCGATCTTGCCGCTGGCGTTCAGCGGGAACGCATCCAGGGGGACGAAGGCCGAGGGCACCATGTAGGACGGCAGCGCGGTGGCGAGCGCGTCCTTCGCCCGGGCGGGGTCGAAGTCGACGCCCGGTTCGGGCACCACGTAACCGACCAGCTGCGGTCCGAAGCGCGGGTCCTCGCGCACCACGGCGACGGCTTGGCGCACCTCGTCGAGGGCGGTCAGCTGCGACTCGACCTCTCCGAGTTCGATGCGCAGACCGCGCAACTTGACCTGCAGGTCCGTCCGGCCCAGGTAGTCGAGCTCACCTGCGGCGGTCCACCGCACCAGGTCGCCGGTGCGGTACATCCGCTCGCCGCTGGACCAGGGGTCGGCGACGAATCGGTCGGCGGTGAGGTCCGGGCGGCCGTGATAGCCGCGCGCCAGCTGGGGACCGGTGAGGTAGAGCTCGCCGGCGACGCCGAGCGGCACGGGGTGCAGCCGTTCGTCGAGCACGAGCGCGCCGGTGTTCCACACCGGTGTACCGATCGGAACCGTTGCGGTGTCGCCGGGTCCGGCCGTCCGGTGGACGGTCTGGATCGTCGTCTCGGTCGGTCCGTACAGGTTGTGGACGGGCGCATCGTTCAGTACGTGGAACCGGGCGACGGTTTCGGCCGGGAGGCTCTCGCCGCCGCAGAAGACCTGGGTCAGGGACGCGGCGGTCGTCCGGTCGAGGTGTTCGAGCACGGCGTCGAGCACGGCGGGCACGAACTGGACCAGCGTGACGGCGTGCCGCCCGATCGCTGCCGCCATTGCGGCGGGGTCGCGGTGCAGGTCGGGTGCGCCGACCACGATCCGGGCGCCCACCAGCGGCGGCAGGAAGATCTCCCAGACCGACGCGTCGAAGGTGGCGGGGGTCTTGAGCAGCAGGGCGTCGCCGGCGCCCGGGCCGAACTCGTCCTGCATCCACAGCAGTTGGTGGACCACGGCGGCGTGCGGCACGGCCACGCCCTTCGGCCGACCGGTGGACCCGGATGTGTAGAGCACGTACGCGAGATGATCCGGGCGCAGCGGCGCGAGCCGGTCGGCGTCGGTCAGGGGCGCATCGCCGTACGGGGTGGTGTCGGCCTCGTCGAGCGCCACGATCGGCACCGCGTCGGCACCCGGCAGGCGCTCACGTCCGGTACGGGTGAGAACCATTACGGGCGAGGCGGATTCGAGGACATACGCGATCCGGTCGGCCGGCTGGTCCGGGTCGAGCGGGACGTAGGCGGCCCCCGCAGCCAGGACGGCGTGGATCGCCACGAGCATCTCCGTCGAGCGGCTCGCGGCCACTGCGACCACGGTGTCCGGTCCCGCGCCGTGCGCGACGAGATACCGCGCCAGGGCGTTGACCCGGGAACCGAACTCGCGGTACGTCCACGTCGACTCGCCCGATTCCACGGCCACGGTGTCGGGCGTGCGGGCGGCCTGCCGGGCGAGGAGATCGACCAGGGTGGCGTCGGCGTCGAGCGCGCGACGGGGACCGTGCGAAAGCTGCTCGACCGCGTCGAGTTCCGCGCCCGGCAGCATCGGCAGGTCGCCGACCGGCACGTCGGGTCGTTCGGTCGCCAGCCGTAGCAGACGGACGAACCGGTCGCCGACGGCGGCGATCGTCGGGGCGTCGAACAGGTCGGTGGCGTAGGAGATCTCGACGGCGAGAGCGCCCGCGTCGGTGCCGGCGGCCTGACCCTCGAGGATCGTGAACATGAGGTCGAACTTCGACACGCCGCCGTCGAGGGGCAGTTGCGCGACGGACAGCCCCGGCAGTTCCAGGGCCACGTCGCCGATGTTCTGGAACGCCAGCATGACCTGGAACAGCGGAGTCCGGGCCTGGGTGCGTTCCGGCGCGAGCACGTCCACGAGCCGCTCGAACGGCACCTCGGCGTGCGCGAAGGCCCCGAGGTCGACTTCGCGCACCCGGGCGAGCAGGTCCGCGAAGGTGTCGGCGGTGTCCACCTCGGTACGCAGCACCAGGGTGTTGACGAACATGCCGATCAGGTTGTCGAGCGAGCGCTCCCCGCGGCCGGCCACCGGTGTGCCGACGGCGATGTCCCGGGAGGTGCCGAGACGGGCCAGCAACAGCGCCAGGGCCGCGTGGACCACCATGAACACCGTCGCGCGCTGCTCGCCGGCGAATCGGCCGAGCGCGGCGTGCAGCGACTCGTCGACGGTGAGCCGATGCGTCGCACCACGATTCGTCGCCACCGCGGGCCGGGGGCGGTCGGTCGGCAGGTCGAGGCCGTCCGGCAGCCCGCCGAGCGCCTGCTTCCAGTACTCGAGCTGACGGGTGACGAGCGAGTCGGGGTCGTCCTCGGAGCCGAGCACGTCACGCTGCCACAGGGTGTAGTCGGCGTACTGGATTTCCAGCGGCTCCCAGGCGGGTTCGTTGCCGAGCGACCGGGCCGCGTAGGCGACCATGATGTCGCGGGTGAGCGGGCCCATCGAGAAGCCGTCGCCGGCGATGTGGTGCATGACCGCGACGAGCACGTGCTCCTCGGGGCTCAGGCACAGCAGCCGCACGACGATCGGGACGTCGGTGGACACGTCGAAGTGCGTGCCCGCCAGCGCCCGCAGCTCGTCGGGCAGCTGCGCCCGGTCGATGCGCACCGCCTCGAGCGAGACGCGGACCTCGGAGGGGGCGAGCACCTTCTGGTAGCCGTATCCGTCGAGGTCGGGGTAGACGGTGCGCAGGGATTCGTGGCGGGCGAGGACGTCGCACACGGCATCCTCGAGCGCCGGGACGTCGAGCCGGCCGGACATGCGGACGGCGACCGGGATGTTGTTCGCCGTCGAATCGGGATCGAACCGGTTGAGGAACCACATCCGCTGCTGCGCGAGCGACAGCGGCACCCGCTCGGGACGGGGTTGCGGAACCAGCGGGGCCCGTCGCGCCGGGCCGTCGTGCCCGTCGATCCGGGCGGCCAACGCCTCGACGGTCGAGTTCTCGAACAGCACCCGCAGCGGCACCGACGCGTCGAGCGCCGCCCCGATCCGCGAGACCACCTGCGTGGCGATCAGCGAGTTGCCACCGAGGGCGAAGAAGTCGTCGTCGAGACCGACCCGGTCGAGACCGAGCACCTCGGCGAACACACTCGCCACGATCTCCTCCACCGGAGTCGTCGCGGCACGGAACACCTTGACCTCGAACACCGGCTCCGGCAACGCCTTCCGGTCCAGCTTGCCCGACGCGTTGAGCGGCAACTCCGCGAGCACCACGAACGCCGACGGCACCATGTACGACGGCAGCACCTGCCCCACCGCCGAGCGGGCCTCGTCCTCGTCGAACACGGCACCGGCGGCCGTCACCACGTACGCCACCAGCTGCTCGGCGCGGACCAGCACGACCGCCTGCGCCACCGCCGCAACCTCCAGCAACGCCGCCTCGATCTCGCCGAGCTCGATGCGCAGACCCCGCAGCTTGACCTGGAAGTCCGTGCGGCCCAGGTACTCGAGCTCCCCGGCCTCGGTCCACGTCACCAGATCACCGGTGCGGTACAACCGCTCCCCCGCCGCCCCGAACGGATTCGCCACGAACCGATCCGAGGTCAGATCCGGGCGGCCCACGTAGCCGCGCGCGAGCTGCACACCCGCCAGATACAACTCACCCGGCACCCCGACCGGCACCGGATTCAGCCGCCCGTCGAGCACGAACACACCCGTGTTCCACACCGGCGCACCGATCGGCACCGACACCACATCCGCGTCGGTCACCTCGTGGAACGTCACATCCACCGCGGCCTCGGTCGGCCCGTACAGGTTGTGCACAGCCACACCCGGCAGCACCGACCGCACCCGGGCGGCGACCGCGGCGGCGAGAGCCTCACCGGAAGCGAACACGTACCGCAGCGACGAGATCCCGCCGACCGCGGACTCGGCGACGAAGACCGCGAGCATCGACGGCACGAAGTGCGCGACGGTCACCGACTCTGCGCGCATGACCGCCGCGAGGTACCCGGGGTCGCGGTGCCCGTCCGGGGCCGCGACCACCAACCGCGCCCCCACCTGCAACGGCCAGAAGAACTCCCACACCGACACATCGAACGTGAACGGCGTCTTCTGCAACACCACATCGCCGGCCGACAACCCGTACCGACCCTGCATCCACACCAGACGATTGACGATCGCCGCATGCGAGACCGCCACACCCTTCGGCCGCCCCGTCGACCCCGACGTGAAAATCACATACGCCGTGTTCGACCCCCGCACCGGCGCACGCCGCTCCCCATCGGTCACCGGCGCATCCGACAACCCCGACACATCCAACTCGTCGAGCACCACCGTGCGGACAGACCCCTGCCCCGGCACCACGAACCCGTCCCGCCCCGTGGTCAACACCACCACCGGCGCCGCCACCTCCAGGATGTACCCGTTGCGCTCGGCCGGCTGATCCGGATCGACCGGCACATACCCGCCCCCGGCCTCCACCACCGCATACATCCCCACCAGCAGATCCACCGACCGGCGCATCGCCAACCCCACCAGCGACTCCGGCCCCACCCCCACCGACACCAGATACCGCGCCAACCGCCGCACCCGCCCGGCGAACTCCCCGTAACTGAGCGACACCCCGTCGAACGTCACCGCCGGCGCCTGCGGCGACCGCCGCACCTGCTCCGCGAACAACTCCCCCAACGTCGCCGCCGGCACCGCACGCCCCGTGTCGTTCCACACCTCGAGCACCCGCGACCGCTCCACCGGCTCGAGGATCTCCAGATCCCCCACCGCCACCGACGGATCGGCCACCACCGCCTCGAGCACCCGCACGAACCGCGCCGCGAACCCCGCCACCGTCGACGCATCGAACAGATCCGTCGCATAGGTGATCTCGGCGACGAGGCCGTCGGCGCCGCCGTCGTCGTCCGAGGACTCGGACAGCGTCAGCTGCAGGTCGAACTTCGCCACCGAGGTGTCGATGGCCTGCGTCTCCAGGACGAGCCGGGGCAGCTCCACATGGGTGGACCCGAGATTCTGGAAGGCCAGCATGACCTGGAACAGCGGATGCCGCGCCGTCGACCGGGCGGGATTGAGCACCTCCACCAGCCGCTCGAACGGCACGTCCGCGTGCGCGAACGCACCGAGCGCGGCCTCCCGGGCGCGGGCGAGCTGCTCGGTGAACGGCTGGTCCGGGTCCACCTGGGTACGCAGCACCAGGGTGTTGACGAACATGCCGACCACGTTGTCGAGTTCCTGCTCGCCGCGACCGGCCACCGGGGTGCCGACGGCGATGTCGTCGGTCCCCGACAACCGCGCCAGCAGCACCGACAGTGCCGCGTGCACCACCATGAAGAGCGTGGTGCCGTGCCGGCGCGCGACGTCGTCGAGCGCGGAGTGGATCTCGGCGGACACGACGAACCGCTCGGTGCCGCCGCGGAACGACTGCCGTGCCGGCCGTGGCCGGTCCGACGGCAGGTCGAGCTGGTCGGGCAGCCCGGCGAGGGTGGTGCGCCAGTAGGCGAGCTGGTCGGCGATCAGCGACTCCGGGTCGCTCTCGGAGCCGAGAAGTTCGTGCTGCCACAGTGTGTAGTCCGCGTACTGCACCGACAGCGGCGGCCACGCGGGACGCTCCCACTCGATGCGTGCGGCGTAGGCGGCCATGACATCACGTGCGACCGGTCCCATCGACCAGCCGTCGGCGGAGATGTGGTGCATGACGATCGCCAGCACGTGCTCGGTCGGGTCGATCTCGAACAGGTGGGCCCGCACGGGCACCTCGCGGGTCACGTCGAAACCGGCGGACGCGAGCGCCGAGATCTCCTGCTGCAGGTTCTCTTCCGTGATCGACGTCGGTGTCAGGTTGGGCACCGCCGTGGCGGCGTCCGTGACGACCTGCATCGGCCCGTCCGGCCCTTCGGGATAGACGGTTCGGAGCGACTCGTGCCGATCGATGACATCCATGATGGCGACCTGCAGCGCGGTGATGTCGAGTTCACCGGACAGCCGCAGCGCGAAGGGCAGGTTGTAGGTGGCCGACTCGGGCTCGAACCGGTTGAGGAACCACATGCGCTGCTGGGCCAGGGACAGCGGGATCCGGTCGGGGCGCGGCCGGGCCACGAGCGGGATGCGGCGGCCGGCGCCGGCACGGTGTTCGACCCGCGCGGCCAGCGTGACGACGGTCGACGCCTCGAACAGCAGACGCACGGGCACCTGGGTGTCGAGGGCCGCACCGAGCCGGGACACGAGCTGGGTCGCGACGAGCGAGTTGCCACCGAGCTCGAAGAAGTCGTCGTCCAGTCCGACCCGGTCGATGCCGAGGACGCTCTCGAAGGTGCCCGCGACGATCTCCTCGATCGGCGTGGTGGGGGCGCGGAAGGCCCGCGCCTCGAACACCGGCTCGGGCAGTGCCTTGCGGTCCACCTTGCCGTTCGGGGTGAGGGGGACGGCGTCGAGGACGACGCAGACCGAGGGGACCATGTAGGACGGCAGGAATCCTGCGACGTACCCGGTGAGTTCCTCGCTGTCGAGTCCCGCCTCGCCGTGGACGTAGGTGACCAGAGTGGTCTGCCCCGAGGGCATTTCGTGCCCGACCGTGGTGGCGAAGTCGACGGCGGGGTACGAGAGATAAGCGGCGTCGATCTCCCCGAGCTCGATCCGGTAGCCGCGGACCTTGACCTGGAAGTCGGTCCGCCCGGCGTACACCAGCCGGCCCTCGTCGTCCCACCGCACGACGTCGCCGGTGCGGTACATGCGCTCGCCCGGCGCGCCGAACGGGGAGGCGACGAAGCGGTCCGCCGTCAGCGCGGGCCGCCGGTGGTAGCCCCGGGCGAGCGCGTCTCCGGTCAGATAGAGCTCTCCGGACACACCGACCGGAACGGGGTGGAGCCGGGCGTCGAGCACGAGGGCACCGACCCCGGCCACGGGTGTGCCGATGGTGATGGGCTCGCCCGGGTGCAGTTCGCCGCGGGTGGTGACGATCGTGGTCTCGGTGGGGCCGTATGCGTTGAAGTAGCGGCGGCCGGGCGACCAGCGGGCGACCAGATCGGCGGTGGAGACGTCGCCGCCGACGTTGAGGACGCGCAAGGTGTCGAGGTCGCGGGGGTCGACCGATCCGAGTACGGCGGGGGTGATGACGGCATGGGTCACCCCGTACCTCTCGATCAGGTCGTGCAGTTCGATCCCACCCAGCACGTTCGCGGGTGTCACGACGAGTTCGGCGCCGGAGGAGCCGGCCATGAGCCACTCGAGCACCGACGGGTCGAAGCTGGGTGCGCACACGTGCAGCACCCGTGACCGCTCGGTGACGCCGTACAGTTCGACGCTCTCCTGCACGAGCGCGGCGAGTCCGTGGTGGGTCACGGCGACGCCCTTCGGCAGGCCCGTCGACCCCGAGGTGTAGATCATGTATGCCACGTGGTCGAGGCGCAGCGGCGCGAGCCGGTCGGCGTCGCCGACGGGTGCGGCGGAAGCCCGTTCGATCGCCGTGCGGGTCTCGTCGACGTCGAGGGCGTTCCAGTCGAAGTCCGCGGGCAGCTCCGGCAGGTGCCCGGCGGTGGTCAGACCGAGGACGGCGCCGGAGTCCCGGACGATGTGCCGGATGCGTTCGACCGGGTGTGCGGGATCGATCGGCACGTACGCGGCGCCGGTCTTGGCGACGGCCCACACACAGTGCACCATCTCCGCGGATCGCGGGAAAGCGAGGGCCACAATCGTTTCGGGTCCGACACCGCTGTCGACGAGGACGCGGGCGAGGCGGTTGGACCACTCGTCGAGCTCACGGTAGGTCAGGGCGGACTCGCCGCATCGGACGGCGATCGTGTCGGGCGCGAAATCCACTCCGGCCGTGAGCAGTTCGACGAGCGGCCGCTCCGCCCGATGGAGTTCGGGGCCGCGGACCGAGACGAGCCGGGCCTCCTCCTCGGGCGCGAGGAGGTCGATGTCACCGACCGGCGTCGCCGCATCGGCGACGATCGCTTCGAGGATCCGCGCGAAACGCTGCCCGAAGACGTCGACGGTGTCGGCGTCGAACAGGTCGGTCGCGTACTCGAACACGGCGTCCACGCCGGCCGGGCGACCCTCGTCGTCGGTCCGCTCGACCAGCCACAGCTGCAGGTCGAACTTCGCGATCGGCACGTCGAACTCGGCCGCGGTGGCACGCACACCGGAGAACGAAATATCGCGCGTTCCAGGAGATTCCACGGCCAGCGCGGCCTGGAACAACGGATGACGAGCCGTGGACCGGGGCGGCTTGAGGACCTCCACGAGCCGCTCGAACGGGACGTCCGCATTGGAGAAGGCGCTCAGATCGGAGTCGCGGACCCGGTCGAGGAGTTCCTCGAAACGCGCCCCCGGATCGACCCGCGTGCGCAGCACCAGTGTGTTGACGAACATGCCGATCAGGTCGTCGAGCAGACGATCACCCCGGCCGGCGACGACGCTGCCGATGGCGATGTCGTCGGATCCGCTCAGTCTCGACAGGAGGACGGCGTACGCGGAGTGCATCACCATGAACAGCGACGCATGATGCGAGCGGGCGACCTCGACCAGACCACGGTGGGTCTCGGCCGAGATCTGGAACCGGCGCTTGTCGCCGCGGTAGGTGGCGACCGCCGGGCGGGGACGATCCGCGGGCAGGTCGAGCTGATCCGGGATGCCGTCGAGTTCCCGAGTCCAGTAGGCGATCTGCTGCGCAGAGATCGAGGCCGGGTCGGATTCGAGTCCGAGCACGTCGCGTTGCCACAGTGCGTAGTCGGCGTACTGCACCGGAAGCGCGGACCAGCCGGGTTCGGAGCCGGCCGCCCGCGCCGCGTATGCGGTAACGATGTCGCGCACGAGCGGCTCGAAGGACGATCCGTCGGCGGCGATGTGGTGCAACACCATGGCCAGGACGAACTCGTCGTCCGCCAGCCGGTACAGGGCGATCCGGAACGGCAGGTCGACGGCGACGTCGAACCCGCGCTGCGCCAGGGCCACGACCCGGGCGTGCAGATCGGACGCGGCGATGTCGAGGACGGGGACACGACTGTCGACGTGTTCGGCCGGCAGGATCACCTGTTGCGGTTCCCCGTCGACGGCCGGGTAGACGGTGCGCAGTGTCTCGTGCCGGGCCACGACGTCGCCGAAGGCGGCGTCGAGGGCCGCCGGATCGAGCGGACCGGTGAGCCGCACTGTGAAGGGCAGGTTGTAGGCGGCGGTGCCGGCGTCGAAGCGGTTGAGGAACCAGATCCGTTGCTGCGCCGTCGAGAGCGGCAGCACGTCCGGCCGCGGTCCCGCGACGAGCGGCCGGCGGGCACCCGATCCGGACTGTCGCGCCACCCGGGCCGCGAGGCCCACGACGGTGGACGACTCGAACAGCACCCGCACCGGCACCTGGGTGTCCAGGGCGGAGCCGATCCGGGACACGAGCTGGGTGGCGACGAGCGAGTTGCCGCCGAGTTCGAAGAAGTCGTCGTCGAGGCCGACCTCGGCGACTCCCAGGACCTCGGAGAACGTCTCGGCCACGATCCGCTCGGCGGCGGTGCGCGGCGCCCGGAACATACGGGCGCTGTTGAACACCGGCTCGGGCAGGGCCCTGCGGTCGAGCTTGCCGCTGGTGTTGAGCGGGAACGCGTCGAGCACCATCAGCGACGCCGGAACCATGTACGACGGCAGCGCCCGGCCCAGCGCCTCGGTCAGCGCATCGGTGTCGATCGCATGGCCGGGAGCGGCGACGAGGTAACCGACGAGCTGGTCGCCGGTCGCCGTCGGCACCACGAGCACGACGGCCTGCGAGACCTCCGGGGCGGCGAGCAGGACCGCCTCGATCTCGCCCAGCTCGATGCGCTGGCCGCGGAACTTGACCTGGAAGTCGGTACGGCCGATGTAGTCGAGGTAGCCGGCACCGTCCGCGTCGAGGCGCCACAGCACGAGGTCGCCGGTGCGGTACATCCGGTCGCCCGGGGCGCCGAACGGATCGGCGAGGAACCGGTCGGCGGTGAGGTCGGGGCGGCGCAGGTAGCCGCGCGCGAGCTGGACCCCGGCGAGGTACAGCTCGCCGGGCCTGCCGGGCGGCACGGGCCGCAGCCGGTGGTCGAGGACGTAGACGCGGCTGTTCCACTGGGGGACGCCGATCGGGACGGTGGTCACGTCCTCGGGAGTCGCCCGGTGGTAGGTGATCGAGACCGCGGCCTCGGTGGGGCCGTAGAGGTTGTGCAGCTGCGCGGCGCACAACTGGGCGAACGCGGCCGCCGTCTCGGACGGCAGGGCCTCGCCGATCACGAACACGTGACGCAGCGTGTCGCACGAGCCGGGCCGGGCATTGGCGACGAACACCGTGAGCATCGACGGCACGAAGTCGGTGAGGGTGACCCCGTGTTCGGCGATCCTGTCGGCCACGTACATCGGGTCGCGGTGGCCGTCGGGGGTGGCGATCACCAAGGTCGCGCCGACGCGCAGGGGCATGAAGAAGCCCCACAGCGACACGTCGAACGTCGTCGCGGTCTTCTGCAGGTACACGTCGGACGCCGACAGCGCGTACTGGTCGTTCATCCACCGGATCTGGTTGTCGATCGCCCGGTGGGTGACGGCGACGCCCTTGGGACGCCCGGTGGAGCCCGAGGTGAAGATGACGTAGGCCGTGCTGTCGAGACGTACCGGCCCGAGCCGGTCGGCGTCGGTGAGCGGGCGCGTGTCCAGGCCGGCGAGATCGACGCGGTCGATCTCGACCACGTCGAGGCCGGCGGGCAGATCCACCTGGTCACGCGCGGTCGTGACCACGCAGACGGGTTGAGCGGTGTCGAGGATGTAGGCGGTCCGGTCCGCGGGATGGTCCGGGTCGATCGGCACCCAGGCCCCGCCGGCCTCGAGGATCGCGTACATCCCGACGAGCAGCTCGAGCGAACGCCGCACCGACAGTCCGACCAGTGACTCCGGTCCGACGCCGCGCGCGACGAGCAGTCGCGCGAGCGCGTTCGCGCGGGCGGCGAACTCCGCGTAGGTCAGGCTCTCGCCCTCGTACACGAGGGCCGTGGCGTCGGGTGTGCGTGCCACCTGCTCCTCGAACTCCGCGAGCAGCGTGCGGTGGTCGAGGGGGTGCTCGGTGCGGTTCCACTCGGTGAGCACCTGGGCGGTCTCGGCACCGGTTCCGAGGGGCAGGTCCCACACGCGCCGGTCGGGATCGGCCGCGACGAATCGGTCGAAGAACTCCACGAAGCGGGCATGGTGCGCCCGGGACTCCTGCGCGCCGTACAGGTTGGGGTTGGACTCGAAGTCGATGTGGGTGTGCGTGCCACCGCTCTTGTAGACGTTGACCCCGAGGTCCTCGATGAGACCGGTGGACAGGATGTTGATCCGTCCGACCATGTCGCCGAGACGGACCTCGTTGTCGAACAGCATGATGTTGACCCACGGTCCGAAGAACGTCGAGCGGCCGCCGGCCGCACTGCCGGCGTCGCGGACGATGTCCTCGTGGCGATACCGCTGGTGTCGCAGCGCTCCCGAGACGGCAGCGGTCGCCGACGCGACGAGCCCGCGCACGGTGGTGTCGGCGGCCACCTCGAGGCGCAACGGCACCACGTTGGAGACCATGCTGCCGGACCGGCGCAGCACCGCGGTGGTCCGCGCGGCGACGGGCAGGCTGAGTACGACGTCGGTGCGGCCGGTCATCTGGGCCATGTAGGCGGCGAAGGCCGCGATCACCGCGGTGGCGAGGCTGGTGCTCTCGCGTTCGGCGAAGCGGTCGACGAGCCCCTCGACACGGTCGTCGAGCGTGGCACTGTCGATCCGGCTGACGGGGGCCGGCGGTGCGGGACGACCGGCCAGGCTGGTGGGTTCGTCGATGCCTTCGACGACCGACGACCAGTACTCGCGGTCGGTGTCGAACCGCGACGAGTGCCGGTACCCGATCTCGGCCTCGTACACGGTGCGCACGTCCGAAGCCTTGTTCGGGCTGGGTTCGGCGCCCTCGACGGCCGCGGTGTAGAGCTCCGCGATGCGGGTCATGAAGGTCGCGGCACCGAAACCGTCGAGCGCGAGATGGTGGACGCGGTTGTACCAGAAGTAGCGGCGCTCGCCGAGCTGCAGGACGGTGGCCGAGATCAGCCGGTCCTTGAGCACGTCCACCGGGGTGCTGCGGTCGGCGCGCATCCATTCCATCGCGGCCTCGCGCGGATCGTCCGAGTCCCGCAGGTCCACGTATCCGATGGAGGCGTCGAGGTTCGGATCGACGAGCTGGTAGGGCTGCGCGTCGACCTCGAGGAACCGGAGGAAGCCGGAGCCCATCTCGAGGGCGGCGCGGGCGCTGGCCTCGAGCAGGAGGTCACGGTCGAGGTCGCCGACGAGCTCGACGTACTGGGCGATGTTCGCGGGCACCGACGGGTCGACGTGTTGCGCGAACCACATCCCGAGCTGTGCCGGGGAGAGGGGGAAGGCACCGTCCGGCACGTTCGCCGCGTTCGTGTTCGTCGCACCCGATCCGCCGACACCCAGCGAGTCCAAACCCCAACCTCTCTCTCACCGTCGGACGCAGGCCCGACCGTCGCGCCCGGTGACCCGGGCGAGCACCGTGCTCAGGTATATCTGCTGTTCAGGGGAGGAGCGTTACACGGCGGACAACGGCGCGAACGCCGCGAGACCCGCCGGGACAACGATCACCCCGCCTGTCGGCGCGGAGCTGCCCGAGCAGGTTACTCGCCGGTCGCCTTCCGGCCGCGTGACTTGCGCACCGGACCAATCTACAGGGTCGGTAAGGTCGGCTTCATCTTTGCCGCCGCGGTGTCGGAGCGGTCACCAGAGCACGGCGATGACGACGTTGAGGATGCCGAGCGCGCCGGCCGCGTGCGCCAGGGCAGCGGTCGAGCCCGGGTTCTGCCGTTCCTTCTTCATGCCGACGATCGCGATCACGAGGATGACGACGGCGACGACGAGCTTGACACCGATCTTCATGTGGTTCAGGTCGGCGTCGTCCGCCTCGTTGAGCCCGACCAACGCAAGGCCGGTCACCACCTGCAGGATCGCGCCGTGCAGCATGCCGGCCACCACGCGCGGTTCCTTGATCACGGCGAGCCAGGAGCCGATGATCCCGGCGAGGCCGATGAAGTGCAGGATGAGGAAGATGTCGATGGCGAGCGTCATGTGGCCATCGGATCACCCGAACAGGACAAATGTCCAGTCGGGTGACCCTCCTCGCTCCGCGGGTCGTGCCTCAGCTCACCGACGCTGCCGCTGGCGGGCATACCAGTCGAGCAACTCCGGTGCGTCGACCGCGCTGCGGTCGACGGTGTGGGCCGCGTCCGCCCCCTGGAAGAGCCGCTTGATCGGCACCTCGAGCTTCTTCCCGGTGCGGGTGTGGGGAACGCCCGGCGCCGCGACGATGTCGTCGGGCACGTGCCGCGGCGACGCCTGTTCGCGGATCACGGTGCGGATCTTCTCGCGCAGTGCGTCGTCGAGGGTGGCGCCGTCGGCGAGCACCACGAACAGCGGCATCCAGTAGCCGCCGTCGGGCTGCTCGGCTCCGATCACCAGGGCTTCGACGACCTCGGGGAGCTTCTCGACGGCCTGGTAGATGTCGGCGCTGCCCATCCGGACCCCGTGGCGGTTGAGCGTCGAATCGGAACGCCCGTGCATCACGACCGTCCCGCGCCCGGTGATCGTGATCCAGTCGCCGTGCCGCCACACCCCGGGATAGACGGAGAAGTACGCCTCGCGGTAGCGGTGCCCGTCCGGGTCGTTCCAGAATCGGACCGGCATCGACGGCATCGGGGCGGTCACCACGAGCTCCCCCACCTCGTCGCGGACCGGCCGGCCCCGCTCGTCGAACGCGTCGAGGGCGACGCCGAGATACGGCACCGACAGCTCGCCCGGCCACACCGGCACGGTGCGCACGGCACCGACGAACGCGGAGACGACATCGGTGCCGCCGGTGATGGACATCACGGGCACGTGCTCGCCGACGTTCTCGGCCAGCCACTGCGACGACGACGCGGGCAGGGTGGACCCCGTGACGCCCACTGCCCGCAGGGCGGACAGGTCGTGGTCCCGCCGGGGAACGACGCCCGCCTTGATGCAGGCCAGCACGTACCCCGGGCTGGTCCCCAGCACGGTGACCCGTTCCTGTGCGGCGATCCGCCACAGCCGGTCGACCTGCGGGTGCGACGGGCTGCCGTCGTAACAGACGATCGTCGCCCCGACGAGCAACCCGGCGGCCTGGAAGTTCCACATCATCCAGCTCGGGCTGGTGTACCAGAAGAAGGTGTCGTCGGATCCGAGGTCGGTGTGCAGCGAGACGGCCTTCAGATGCTCGAGCAGGACACCACCGTGCCCGTGCACGATGCCCTTGGGAAGGCCCGTGGTCCCGGACGAGAACACGACCCACAGCGGATGGTCGAACGGCACCGGCTCGGGACTCAGCGGGTGTTCCCCGACGGTGGCCGCCTCCCAGGTGAGCGCGCCTTCCAGGTCCTGGTGCGGGTCTGCCAGCCGGGGCACCACGACGGTCAGCACCAGCGAGGGCAGTTGCTCCCGCAGCCGGGCGACCGCCTCGGCGCGGGGGTGGGTGCGGCCGGCGAACCGGTAACCGTCGGCCGTGATCAGGGCGGCGGGGTCGAGTTGCCCGAGCCGGTCCACGGCCGCGGGGGCCGAGTAGTCCTGGCCGCAGGCCGCCCACACGGCGCCGATGCTCGCGGTGGCGAGCAGCGCGACCACGGCCTCCGGGATGTTCGGCAGGTAACCGACGACGCGGTCGCCGGCACCGACGCCGTGCTCGCGCAGGGTGGCGGCCAGCGCGGCCGCTTGCCTGCGGAGTTCGGCCCAGCTCAGTTCGGTGCGTTCGCCGTCCTCGCCGACGTGCACGATCGCGGGGCGGTCGTCGCGCGCGTGCCGCAGGGCGTGCTCCACGTAGTTCAGGCGCGCGCCGGGGAACCAGACGGCTCCGGGCATCGTGGCGTCGTCCAGCGCCGGTCCCGGGTCGGTGCTTGACCGTACGTCGAACCAGTCCCACACGTCCTGCCAGAACGGTCCGAGATTGTCGACGGACCACCGCCACAGGGCGGGGTAGTCGGGGAGGGAGACGCCGTGGCGCTTTTCGACCCACCGGGCGAAGGCGGTGATCCGGGCGCTCGCGACATCCTGTTCGGTGGGGGTCCACTGGGGAGGGATCTGTGTGTCGGTCATGCCCTCGCGCCCCCTCGGTGATCACCTGCGCGGGCCTCGACGGCGCGGTGCAGGATCTGCTCGGCGTGCCGCAGCACCGGCGCATCGACCATCCGGCCCTCGAACTGGAACACCCCCCGCTCCTCCGGCACCGCCGCCAGCACCCGCCGCGCCCACGCCACATCCTGCTCACTGGGCGCATACGCCGACCGGATCACCCCCACCTGACCCGGATGGATCGCCACCTTCGCATCGAACCCCACCGCCACCGCATCGAGCGCCTCGTCCCGCAACCCCTCGTGATCCCGGATGTCGAGAAACACCGAATCCAACGCGAACCGCCCGTATGCCTTCGCCGCCAGCAACGCCTGCGAGCGCACATGCCGCGCCACATCCCGATACGTCCCGTCGGCCCGGCGCGACGACTGCCCGCCCAGACCCACGACGAGATCCTCCGCCCCCCACATCAGACCGACCGTCCCGGCCGCCAACGCGATCTCGTCGACCTTCAACGCCCCCAACGGCGACTCGATCAACGCCACCACCTCCCGCGGCGCCAACGACGTCACCTGCTGCGCCGACTCGCACTTCGCCAGCATCACCCGGGTGTAGTCCGTAGCCGCCAGCGCCTTCAGATCGGCGTCGTGCTCGTCGGTGCCGGCGGGGTTCACCCGCACCACCGTGCGAGCAGGATCGAGGACCGTGTCCTGCAGGCACTTGCGGGCGTAGTCCTTGTCCCCCGGCGCCACCCCGTCCTCGAGATCGAGGATCACCACGTCCGCCGTCGCAGCCGCCTTACCGAACCGCTCCGGCCGATCCGCCGGACAGAACAACCACGCCGGGCCGCCGACGCCGTACATAGAGACCTCCTCCATCGGTGATCTCTTCGATGATGCTGTCCGTATGGTCCCCTGTCAGGGCATTTGCCCAGGATCCGCGCGCCGGACGGTCGTACGCGCGGGAAATTTCGGGCGCGGACGACCGGGGGCCGCGCGGATCCGTCGGCGATGCGGTCAGCGGTCGGCGGCCGCGGCGGACTGCTCGGCGCGGTGCAGGATCTGCTCGGCGTGCCGCAGCACCGGCGCATCGACCATCCGGCCCTCGAACTGGAACACCCCCCGCTCCTCCGGCACCGCCGCCAGCACCCGCCGCGCCCACGCCACATCCTGCTCACTGGGCGCATACGCCGACCGGATCACCCCCACCTGACCCGGATGGATCGCCACCTTCGCATCGAACCCCACCGCCACCGCATCGAGCGCCTCGTCCCGCAACCCCTCGTGATCCCGGATGTCGAGAAACACCGAATCCAACGCGAACCGCCCGTATGCCTTCGCCGCCAGCAACGCCTGCGAGCGCACATGCCGCGCCACATCCCGATACGTCCCGTCGGCCCGGCGCGACGACTGCCCGCCCAGACCCACGACGAGATCCTCCGCCCCCCACATCAGACCGACCGTCCCGGCCGCCAACGCGATCTCGTCGACCTTCAACGCCCCCAACGGCGACTCGATCAACGCCACCACCTCCCGCGGCGCCAACGACGTCACCTGCTGCGCCGACTCGCACTTCGCCAGCATCACCCGGGTGTACGGGGTCCGGTCGAGGGCGTCGAGGTCGGCGAGATGGTCGGACGTACCGGCGGGATTGAGCCGCACCACCGTGCGAGCAGGATCGAGGACCGTGTCCTGCAGGCACTTGCGGGCGTAGTCCTTGTCCCCCGGCGCCACCCCGTCCTCGAGATCGAGGATCACCACGTCCGCCGTCGCAGCCGCCTTACCGAACCGCTCCGGCCGATCCGCCGGACAGAACAACCACGCGGTGCCGCCCACGGTGGGCACGGTCCTCATGCCTGATCCTCCCCGGCCGGACGGCACTGGACCAGCGTCTGGCGCACCGCGACCGCGACGACGTCGCCGCGCTGGTTGCGGGCCGTGTGCTCGAGCGTGACGATCCCCTGCCCGGGACGAGACTTGGACGCACGCTTGTCGGTGACCAGCGTCTCGGCGTAGAGGGTGTCGCCGTGGCGGACCGGGGCGGGGAACTTGATCTCCGAGAACCCGAGGTTGGCGACGATCGTGCCCTGGGTCAGCTGTGCCACCGACAGACCGACGAGCGTGGACAGGGTGAACATCGAATTCACCAGGCGCTCACCGAATTCGGTGCCCGAGCTGTAGGCGGCGTCGAGGTGCAGCGCCTGCGTGTTCATCGTCATCGTGGTGAACGCGACGTTGTCGGCCTCGGTGACGGTGCGGCCGGGGCGGTGCTCGTACACCGTACCGACCTCGAATTCCTCGAACCACAGTCCTCGCTGGGTGACCCGGGCGCTCACAGGCCGAGCTCCCGCGCCACCAGCATGAGCTGGACCTCGGTGGTGCCCTCGCCGATCTCGAGGATCTTGCTGTCCCGGTAGTGCCGTGCGACGGCGTACTCGTTCATGAAGCCGTAGCCGCCGTGGATCTGCGTCGCGTCGCGCGCGTTGTCCATCGCCGCCTCCGACGCGACCAGCTTGGCGATGGCAGCCTGCTTCTTGAACGGCTTGCCGGCCAGCATCAGGGCCGCGGCGTCGTAGTACGCGGCGCGGGCGGCATGAGCCCGTGCCTCCATCCGGGCGATCTTGAAGGCGATCGCCTGGTTCCGCCCGATGGGGCGGCCGAAGGCCTCGCGTTCCTTCGCGTACTTGACGGACTCGTCGACGCAGCCCTGCGCGGCACCGGTGGACAGCGCGGCGATCGCGATGCGGCCCTCGTCGAGGATGCGCAGGAAGTTCGCGTAGCCGCGGCCTCGCTCCCCGAGCAGGTTCTCCGCCGGGACCCGCACATCGGTGAAGCTCAGCGGATGGGTGTCCGAGGCGTTCCAGCCGACCTTGTTGTAGGCGGGCTCGGCGACGAAGCCGGGGGTGTCGGTGGGCACGACGATCGTGGAGATCTCCTTCTTGCCGTCCCGCTCGCCGGTGACGGCGGTGACGGTGACGATCTCGGTGATGTCGGTGCCCGAGTTGGTGATGAACTGCTTGCTGCCGTTGATGATCCACTGATCACCGTCGAGCTTGGCAGTGGTCTTGGTGCCGCCGGCGTCGCTGCCCGCGCCGGGCTCGGTCAGGCCGAACGCGCCCAGGGCCCGGCCGGCCGCGAGCTGCGGCAGCCACTTGCGCTTCTGCTCCTCGGTGCCGAAGCGGTAGATCGGCATGGCGCCGAGCGAGACGCCGGCCTCGAGGGTGATGGCCACGGACTGGTCGACCTTCCCGAGTTCCTCGAGGGCGAGGCACAGCGCGAAGTAGTCGCCGCCCTGTCCCCCGTACTCCTCGGGGAACGGCAGCCCGAACAGGCCGAGATCGGCCATGCCCTTGACGACCTCGTACGGAAAGGTGTGGTTGGCGTCGTGCTCGGCGGCGACGGGCGCGACGACGCTCTGGGCGAAGTCGGCGACGGTGTCCTTGAGGTCCTGGTAGTCCTCGGGAAGCTGTCCGGTGGAGAGGTAGTCGGTCATCGCTGCTGTGTCCTAGCTTTCGTTGGTGTCGGTGGGAACGACGCGGGCGAGGAGCTGGTCGACCTTGACCTGGTCCCCGGGGGCGACGAGAAGTTCGACGGTGCCGTCGACCGGCGTGGTCAGGGCGTGCTCCATCTTCATCGCCTCGACCACGACGACGGTCGCGCCGGCGGTGACGGCAGCGCCCTGTTCGACGGACACGGCGATCACGGTGCCGGGCATCGGGCTGGTCAGCTCGGCCTCACCGGCGTGGGCGTCGGCGCCGCGGATGTTCGCTTCGCGGGCCTCGCGCACGGGCCAGGTGCCGCCG
Source organism: Rhodococcus sp. NS-SX18 (assembly GCF_057367935.1). NCBI lineage: Bacteria > Bacillati > Actinomycetota > Actinomycetes > Mycobacteriales > Nocardiaceae > Rhodococcus > Rhodococcus sp. NS-SX18. Next base: position 3,783,321 of record NZ_CM170633.1, read on the forward strand.
TCGCCGGCGAGCCACAGCTGGCCGTCGTCCTCGGCGACGCGGAACACCGAGCGCACCCCGTCGAGCGTGACGGCGAGGCGATCCCCCTCGAGCCGAGCGGTGAGCACCCGGTCCGGCCCGTCCTCGATCCGTGCAGTGGCGGATTCCGGGGTGCCGGACAGGTGCACGTGGTCGGTGCGGGTGGGGGTGTGCAGCCGCACCGTGGTCGGCGCGAATCCGCCGACCCGCCAGCCGGTGGGCCGGTCCCACGGATCGACCGGGGACTGGCTCGACGCGGCGGGCCAGCGTCGCAGCCACCGGTGCGCGGCCGCGGCGACGAGCACCGCATCGGGGGTGTCCGGGGCGGCGTAGTCGCCGAGACGGCGGTCGAGCAGGCCGGTGTCGAGGTTCCCGGCCTGCACGTCGGGGTCGGCGAGCAGGAAACGGGCGAAGTCGATGTTGGTGACCACTCCCAGGACCGCGGTGTCGGCCAGGGCCCTGTCGAGACGGCGCAGCGCGGCGGCCCGGTCGGGTCCGTGCGCGATCACCTTCGACAGCATCGGGTCGTAATCGCTGCCGACGACCGTGCCCACCTCGAGACCGGAGTCGACCCGGATCCCCGGACCGGAGGGTTCGACGACGCCGGCGACGTGGCCGCCGGTGGGCAGGAACCCGCGGGCGGGGTCCTCGGCGTAGACGCGGGCCTCGATCGCATGCCCGGTCAGGGTGATCTCGTCCTGGGCGAAGCCGAGCGCCTCACCGGCGGCGACGCGCACCTGCCACTCCACCAGGTCCAGTCCGGTGACCAGCTCGGTCACGGGGTGCTCGACCTGCAGGCGGGTGTTCATCTCCATGAAGAAGAACTCGTCCGGTGCGTCCGCGGAGACGATGAACTCGACCGTGCCGGCACCGGTGTAGTCGACGCTGCGGGCGGTGTTGCACGCCGCTTCGCCGATCCGGGCGCGGGTGGCCTCGTCGAGCAGCGCCGACGGGGCTTCCTCGATCACCTTCTGGTGGCGGCGCTGCAGGCTGCACTCACGTTCGCCGAGGTGCACGACGTTGCCGTGGGTGTCGGCGAGGATCTGCACCTCGATGTGCCGCGGTCGCTGGACGAACCGCTCGAGGAACAGGGTGTCGTCGCCGAACGCCGAGGCCGCCTCGCGTCGCGCCGAGGCGAGCGCCTCGGCGAGCTGACCGGATTCGGTGACCAGGCGCATTCCCTTGCCCCCGCCGCCGGCGGACGGCTTGATCAGCACCGGGTATCCGATGTCGTCCGCGGCGGCGATCAGTTCGTCGTCGGTCAGGCCGGGCCGGGAGATACCCGGGACCACCGGCACGTCGAACGCGGCGACGGCGTTCTTGGCGGTGATCTTGTCGCCCATGACCTCGATGGCCTTGGCGGGCGGGCCGAGGAACACGATCCCGGCGTCGGCGCAAGCCTGAGCGAAGCCCGAATTCTCGGACAGGAAGCCGTAGCCGGGGTGGATCGCCTGCGCGCCGGTGCGCCGCGCGGCGTCGATCACCTTGGTGATGTCGAGGTAGCTCTCCCGCGCGGCGGCGGGACCCAGCCGCACTGCGGTGTCGGCCTCGCGCACGTGGCGGGCGCCGGCGTCGGCGTCGCTGTAGACGGCGACGGAACGGATCCCCATCTGCCGCAGCGTGCGGATCACCCGCACCGCGATCTCCCCGCGGTTGGCGACCAGAACGGTATGGAACATCCCGGCTCGGCCGGTGGTATCGAACATGTTCAACTGCCTCACATCCGGAAGACGCCGTAGGAAACCGGCTCGAGGGGCGCGTTCGCACACGCCGACAGGGCCAGGCCGAGAACTTCCCGCGTGTCGGCGGGGTCGATGATGCCGTCGTCCCACAGCCGCGCGGTCGAGTAGTAGGGGTTGCCCTGGTGCTCGTACTGTTCGCGGATCGAGGCCTTGAACGCCTCCTCCTGCTCGGCGGTCCAGGGCGTGCCGGACGCGTCGAGCTGGTCGGAACGCACCGTCGCCAGCACGGAGGCGGCCTGCTCGCCGCCCATCACCGAGATGCGCGCGTTGGGCCACATCCACAGGAAGCGGGGCGAGTACGCCCGCCCGCACATCGAGTAGTTGCCGGCGCCGTAGGAGCCGCCGATGACGACGGTCAGCTTCGGCACCCGCGCGCACGCGACCGCGGTGACCATCTTGGCGCCGTGCTTGGCGATGCCGCCGGCCTCGTAGTCCCGCCCGACCATGAACCCGGAGATGTTCTGCAGGAACAGCAGCGGGATCGAGCGCTTGTCGCACAGCTCGATGAAGTGGGCGCCCTTCTGGGCGGATTCGCCGAACAGCACGCCGTTGTTGGCGATGATGCCGACGGGGTGGCCGTGGATCCGCGCGAACCCGGTGACCAGGGTCTTGCCGTACTCAGCCTTGAACTCGGCGAAGCTCGAACCGGGTCCGGTCGGGTCGCCGTCGACGATGCGCTCGATGACCTCGTGCACGTCGTAGGGGGTGCGCGGGTCGGTGGGCACCACGTCGTACAGCTCCGCCGGATCCGCGGCGGGCGCGAACGTCGGCGCGACGTCCCACGGCCGGGGGGTGCGGGGCCCGAACGTGGCGACGATGGCGCGCACCCTGTTCAGCGCGTCGCGGTCGTCCTCGGCGAGGTGGTCGGTGACACCGGAGACCTTCGAGTGCAGGTCGCCGCCGCCGAGTTCCTCCGCGGTGACGACCTCGCCGGTGGCGGCCTTCACCAGCGGCGGCCCGCCGAGGAAGATGGTGCCCTGGTTGCGGACGATGACGGCCTCGTCGCTCATCGCCGGCACGTAGGCGCCGCCCGCGGTGCACGAGCCGAGGACCGCGGCGATCTGCGGGATCCCCTTGGCGCTCATGGTGGCCTGGTTGTAGAAGATGCGGCCGAAGTGCTCGCGGTCGGGGAACACCTCGTCCTGCCGCGGCAGGAACGCCCCGCCGGAGTCGACCAGGTACAGGCACGGCAGCTGGTTCTGCAGAGCGATCTCCTGAGCCCGCAGATGCTTCTTCACCGTCACCGGGTAGTAGGTGCCGCCCTTGACGGTGGCGTCGTTCGCGACGATCACGCACTCGCGGCCGGACACCCGGCCGATGCCGGCGATCATTCCGGCGCCGGGGCACTCGTCGTCGTACATGCCGTTCGCGGCCAGCGGCGCGATCTCGAGGAATGCGCTGCCGGGATCGAGCAGGGCGTCGACGCGCTCGCGGGGCAGCAGCTTCCCGCGGGCGACGTGCCGTTCCCGGGCCTTCTCGCTGCCGCCGAGCGCGGCGGTCGCGAGCTTGTCGCGCAGCTCGGTGACCAGCTGGACATGCTGCTCGCGGTAGGTCCGCGCAGCGGTTGTCGGGGGGGTTGTCACAGTTCAGTCCTCGCCTTGGGGTGGGCGCCTGAGTTAATACTCGATAACTGAAAATGAGGTTAGCTGTGATTAACTGAGTTGTCCAGACCACGTCAGGAAGGAACGGTGCGGCCGATGACGGACTTGAAGCCGGACACCGACGAACAGCTGCTCACCGCACGCGGCCGGGCCAAGGCCGACCGGCGGCGGCAGCTGCTCCAGGCCGCCGCACGACTCGTCGCCGAACGCGGATTCAACGGCGTACGACTCGAGGACCTCGGGGCTGCGGTGGGCATCAGCGGCCCCGCCGTCTACCGGCACTTCCCCAACAAGGACGCGCTGCTCGTCGAACTGCTGGTCGACATCAGCCGCCGTCTGCTGGCCGGCGGCACCGACGTGGTCGACCACACCGACGATCCCCGCCGCACGCTCGACCGGCTGGTGGACTTCCACCTCGACTTCGCGCTCGGGGAACCGGACCTCATCCGGGTGCAGGACCGGGAGCTGCAGTCCCTGCCGGAGGACGCCCGCAGGGAGGTGCGCCAGACCCAGCGACGGTACGTCGAGCTGTGGGTGGGCGCCCTGCGCCGCCTCGACCCCACTCTGGGAGAGTCCGATGCCCGGACCATGGCGCACGCAGCGTTCGGGCTCATCAACTCGACACCGCACAGCGCCGACCGGTCCTCGCCTGCCGCAACGCGAGCGGTGTTGCGGCGCATGACCCTGGCCGCGCTGGGCGCAGAGCGCCCCGAATCCGGCGCCTGAACAGGCACGGAGCCCCGCCCGGATGACCGGACGGGGCTCCCGTCGTGCTGCTGTTACCGGCACTGCGGCTACCGGTACTGCTGCTGCCGGTACTGCGACTACCGGACCTTGTCCCTCGTCATCGAGGTGTAGGCCAGCGTCAGCACCGCCGCGACGGCGATACTGATGATCCAGCGCCACCAGTCGATACCCGGCGTATCACCCTGATCACTGATCAGACCCCAGATCCAGTAACCGATCAGAGCGCCGATGATGCCGATGACGACGGTGATGATCCAACCCATCGCCTGCTTCCCCGGAATCACCAGCCGTGCGAGCACACCGATGACCGCACCGAAGATGATCGTGCCGATGATTTCTCCCATCACGGGCTCCTCTCTCGGAACATCGAACCGTGGGGACGGTATGCCCAAGAGTGCGCGGAACATGCACGTTTCGGGTGAATTCCGGTAAATCTTCTGCAAAATGTTGCGGCGGGCCGCGCGGGTGGGCCCCGGCCGGGACGGCCGGGGCCCAGGGATCACGCGTCGTGCACGATGACTCCGCGGATGTTCTTGCCGTCGCGCAGGTCCTGGTAGCCCTGGTTGACCTCCTCGAGGCTGTACCGATGGGTGACCAGCTCGTCGAGCTTCAGCTGGCCCGCGTCGTACAGGCGCAGCAGCCGCACGATGTCGTACTGCGGGTTGGCCGAGCCGAACAGCGAGCCCTTGATGGTCTTCTGGAACAGGGTCAGTTCCGTTCCGGACACGTGCACGGTCAGCTTCTCCGGATTGGCCAGGCCGGTGATGACGACGGTGCCGCCCTTGCCGACGATCGAGGTCGCCGCCGAGACGACCTCCTCGTCGACGGTGCCCACGAGGATCAGGGCGGCGTCGGCGCCCTGGCCCCAGCTCAGCTCGTTGACCTTCTCGGCCGCCTCGGCGGCACTGGCGAAGGCGTGCGTGGCCCCGAACTTCAGGGCGGTCTCGCGCTTGAACTCCACCGGGTCGACGACCACGACGTACTTGGCGCCCGCGTGCACGGCACCCTGGACGGCGTTGATGCCGAGGCCGCCGATGCCGTAGATCACGACGATGTCGCCGGAGCGGACGTCGCCGGCGTACACCGCGGTGCCCCAGCCGGACGGCACACCGCAGCCGACGAGGACGGCAGTCTCGAGCGGGAGCCAGTCGTCGACCTTGACCACCGAGTGCTGCGAGATGGTCGCGCGCTCGGCGAACGTGCCGAGCATGCACATCGCGCCGAAGTCGGTGCTCCCGGAATGGAACCGGAACGAGCCGTCCGGCATGCAGCCCTCCAGGATGGTCGCGCCCATGTCGCACAGGTTCTGCCGGCCCGTCGAGCAGTACCGGCAGGTGCCGCAGTTCGGGATGAAGCTGCACACGACGTGATCGCCCGGCTTGACCTTGGTGACACCGGGACCGACCTCCTCGATGATGCCGGAGCCCTCGTGACCGCCGACGATCGGGAAGCGCGGGGGCAGGTCCCCGTCGGTCAGGTGCAGGTCCGAGTGGCACAGCCCCGCCGCGGTGTACTTGATCAGCACCTCGCCGGGACCGGGGCCGTCGAGGTCGAGTTCCATGATCTCGAAGGGCTTGCCGGTCTCGAGCAGGACTGCAGCTTTGGTCTTCATCGTTGTTCTCCTCGGGTGTGTCGGGGTGTGGGTCGGCTCAGAGGGCGATGTTCACGGCTTTGGTCTGGGTGTAGAGGTCCAGCGCTCCCGCACCGAGCTCACGTCCCCATCCGGACTGCTTGAACCCGCCGAACGGCATGGCGGTGTCGAAGCCGTTGTACTGGTTGATCCACACCGAACCGGCCTTGAGCCGCCGCGCGGTGCGGTGCGCCTTCGACAGGTCCCGCGTCCAGATGCCCGCGGCCAGTCCGTAGATCGAGTCGTTGGCGGCGGCGGAGATGCCGTCGTCGGCGTCGAAGGGCAGGGCGGCGACGACCGGACCGAAGATCTCCTCGCGCACCACGCTGAAATCGGGCTGCACGTCCACCAGCACGGTCGGCTCGACGAAGAAGCCCTTGTCGCCCCAACGCTTTCCCCCGGTGAGGGCGCGCGCCCCGTCGGTCAGCCCCTCACGCAGATACCCGGTGACCCGATCCAGCTGCTCCTGGGAGACCAGTGGGCCGAGCTGGGTGGCCGGGTCGAGACCGGGTCCGATCTTCACCTTGCTCGCGGCCTCGGCGACGGCCTCGGTGAACTTCTCGAACAGGGGGCGCTCGACGAACAGGCGGGTGCCGGCAACGCAGCACTGGCCGTGGTTGAACAGCCACGCATCGAGGGAACCCTGCACGGCCGCATCGAAGTCGGCGTCGGCGAAGACGATGTTCGGGCTCTTGCCGCCGAGTTCGAGCGAGACCTTCTTCAGGTTCCCCTTGGCGGCGTCGACGACCTTCTTGCCCACCTCGGTGGACCCGGTGAAGGCGATCTTGTCGACGTCGTCGTGCGCGGCGAGGGCGGCACCGGCGTCACCGAAGCCGGGCACGATGTTCACCACCCCGGGCGGGAACCCGGCCTCTTCGAAGATCTCGGCGAGCAGCAGCGCGGTGAGCGGCGTCTGCTCCGCGGGCTTGAGGATGACCGTGTTGCCGGCGGCCAGGGCTGGGGCGAGCTTGAACGCGGCCATCAGCAGCGGGAAGTTCCAGGGCACGATGAGTCCGCACACGCCCACCGGTTCGCGCAGCGTGTAGGCGTGGAACTCACCGCCGGGCACGAACGGCATCGTGACGTTCACCGTGCTGCCCTCGATCTTGGTGGCCCACCCGGCGTAGTAGCGGAAGATGTCCGCCGACCACGCCGTGTCCACGGCCGCGGCGATCACGGCGGACTTGCCGTTGTCGAGCGCTTCGAGCTGGCCGAACTCCTCGGCACGTTCGGTGAGCAGATCACCGACCCGCCAGATCATGCGCTCCCGCTCGGCGGCCTTCATCGTCGCCCAGGGGCCCTCGTCGAAGGCCTTGCGGGCGGCCCGCACGGCCCGGTCGACGTCCTCGGCGCCGCCGTGGGCGACGTCGGTGAGCTTGTCCCCGGTCGCGGGGTCGTAGGTCGCGAAGACGCGGCCCGAGGCGGCGTCGAGCCATTCGCCGCCGATGTAGAGCTGCTTGGGTCCGGAGAGGAATTCCCGGACCCGCGGAGCGACGATGTGCTCGGCAACAGCTGTCATGCCCAACCTCCTGAAGTAGTGTGACACGGGTCATACTGCTTCGGGTGGGACCGCGGGAACTGTTCAAGGATTGGACAGTGCGCACATGCGCATACGACCGTCAGCCCGCGATGCCGAGCGCGCGGATCCGGCTGTAGAGCGTGGTGCGGCTGATGCCGAGCTGCGCCGCGGCGTGCACCTTGTTGCCGCCACTCTCACGCAACGCCTCGATGATGGCCTCCCGCTCGGCGCGTTCGCGCCCGCCCAGGCGGGAGACCCGGCTCGTCGCCCGGTAGTCGACCGGCAGATCCTCTCGTCGCACCGGCAGCGGGGACTCCCGCACCGGGACGGCGGCGAGCACCGCACGCAGCTCGGCGAGGTTGCCGGGCCACGAACGTTCCGACAAGGCCGTCAGGGCACTCGGGCCCAGGCGCAGATCTCCTCGGCCGAGTTCCTGTGCGAGCGCGGCGGCCAGGTCACCGAGTTCCCGGATCCGTTGCCGCAGGGCTGGGATCCGGACCTGACCGGGGCAGCGTGCCAGCAGTTCCCGTACCGGCGGGCGGATGTCGTCGAGCGGGTCGGCTGTGAGCACGAGCCGCGGTGCGGCCGGGTCGGAGAGCATCGACGAGAGCAGGGCCGGCACCGGGTCCGGAGCCAGGTGCACGTGTTCGACGACCACGAATCCGCGGTCCGTCGCGGCGGCCGCGACCGTGAGCAACCGGGCCGACCATTCGCGTTCACCCTCACCGACGATCCGGGCGGCGTCCAGGAACGTGCCCTCACCCCGGACGAGTTCCCTTGCAGCCCAAGTTCGTCCACTCCCGGGCTCACCGACGATCGCCACGCCACCGGCGCCGTCGCGCAGCCGCCCGAGCCGTCGCCGCAGCCGCGTCGTCACATCCTGCGCGACATCGCTGCGGGGCACGGGTTCGCGTGCCCCGGAGGCGTCGAGCAGGAACAGCGCGCCGCTGCCGATGCCCGGGATGCGGTCGATCCGCAACCGGGTGCTGCCGCCGGCGGACAGCGCGAAATCCATGGTGCGGGACTCCCCGGCGGGTAGATCGACCGCGATCGCGCGCAGGGCTGCGTGATCGGCGGGTAGGAGCAGTTCGACGGCGGCCTTGTTGGTGAGCATGATGTCCTCGCCCATGGCCGCGACCGCGACGCCGCGCTGCTGCGCGGCCCGCTGGAACGCGTCGACGACCCGGCGGTCGGACTCGCGGGCGCCCTCGAGCAGCCGTGCCTCGATGTCGCGGGCCGCCCGGGCGAGGAACGGCGCGAACAGCGGATTGGCCGTCTTGCCGGCGGCGGTGATGTCGAGGATGCCTTCGATGCGGCGGGTGACCGGATGCACGAGTGGATGCCCGTAGCAGCTGAAGTCCTTGAGGGACTCGAGGTAGTGCTCTTCGCCGTGCACCACGAGGCTCTGCCGCACTTCGAACGGGGTGCCGAGAGCGTTGGTGCCGTAGGTGTCCTCGCTCAGGGCGGCGCCGGGGACCACGCCGATCTCCTCCATGGCCCGCTGCATGGGTGCCGAGTCGAACAACCGGGCCACGATCCGGCAGTCCCGGTCCACGAGGAGGATGCAGCAGCCCGTGCCGGCGAGCTGTGTGCGCAGCTCGTCGAGCACCGGCCGGGCGGCATCGAGCAGCCGCCCGGCCGCGTCCGAGGGGCCCAGCAGCGTCGGTGCGGGAAGCCGTCCCGGGTCTATCCCGCTCAACTGTGAGCGCTTCCAGGACAGCGCGATCTCCGGCCGCAGACCGTTCACCCCTGCCCGGCCTCCCCGAGCAGGGCCGTCGACATCTCCCGCATCTCGACCTTGCGGATCTTGCCGGTCACCGTCATCGGGAACTCGTCGACGATGTGCACGTAGCGGGGGATCTTGTAGTGCGCGAGCTTGCCCGTGCAGTACTCGCGCAGCGACTGCGCGTCGAGCGGCGCCGCCCCCTCCCGCATCCGGATCCACACCATGAGCTCCTCCCCGTACTTCTCGTCGGGCACCCCGACGACCTGGGCGTCGAGGATGTCCGGGTGGGTGTAGAGGAACTCCTCGATCTCCCGCGGGTAGATGTTCTCACCGCCGCGGATGACCATGTCCTTGATGCGGCCGGTGACCGAGACGTACCCGTCGGCGTCCATGACGCCGATGTCGCCGGTGTGCATCCACCGGGCCGCGTCGACGGCCTCGGCGGTCTTGTCGGGCTGGTTCCAGTAGCCGAGCATCACCGAGTAGCCGCGGGTGCACAGCTCCCCCGGCTCGCCGCGTGGGACGGTCAGGCCCGTGGCCGGGTCGACGATCTTGACCTCGAGGTGCGGGCCGACGCGGCCGACGGTGGACACCCGCTGGTCGATGGTGTCGTCGCTGCGGGTCTGCAGGGACACCGGCGAGGTCTCGGTCATGCCGTAGCAGATGGAGACCTCGGTCATGCCCATCCGCTCGATGACCTGCTTCATCACCTCGACCGGGCACGGGGAGCCGGCCATGATGCCGGTCCGCAGGCTCGACAGGTCGCGGGTCTCGAAGGAGGGGTCGGCGAGTTCGGCGATGAACATCGTCGGCACCCCGTACAGGGAGGTGCAGCGCTCCTCGGCGACGGCGGCCAGGGTCTGGGTCGGGTCGAAGGCCGGTCCCGGGATCACCATCGTCGCGCCGTGGCTGGTGCAGGCCAGATTGCCCATCACCATGCCGAAGCAGTGGTAGAAGGGCACCGGGATGCACACCTTGTCCTGCTCGGTGTAGTGGCACAGCTCGCCCACGAAGAACCCGTTGTTGAGGATGTTGTGGTGGCTGAGGGTGGCGCCCTTGGGGAATCCGGTCGTGCCGGACGTGTACTGGATGTTGATCGGGTCGTCGGCCGACAGGTCACGCTGCGCGGCGTCGAGCCGGGTACGGTCGTCGGCGAGTGCGGCGCGTCCGGACGCGCCGAGCTCGTCCCAGTCGGGGGAGCCGAGCAGCACCACCTGTTCGAGATCCGGGCAGTTGCCCCGCACCTCGCCGATCATCGCCGCGTAGTCGGACGTCTTGAAGCTCGGGGCCGCGACCAGCATCCGGATTCCGGCCTGGGTGAGCACGTACTGCAGTTCGTGCGAGCGGTAGGCCGGGTTGATGTTGACCAGGATCGCGCCGATCTTCGCGGTGGCGTACTGGACGAACACCCACTCGGCGCAGTTGGGCGCCCAGATGCCCACCCGGTCGCCCTTGCCGATACCGGCCCGCAGCAGTCCGAACGCGAGGGCGTCGACCTCGACGGCGAGTTCGGTGTAGGTCCAGCGCCGGCCGGCGGCACGGTCGACGAGCGCGTCCCGCTCGCCGTGCCGGGCGACGGTGCGGTCGAAGTTGTCACCGATCGTGTCCCCGAGCAGCGGGGTGTTCCACGCCCCCGAGGTGTAGCTGGGCAGTTCGGGTGTGGTGAAACCGGTCATTGGTGCTCCTGCAGTGTGCGCGGCCCGGGACGAGCGACGGGGTCTCGAGGACTCCGTCCACCATGCTCGCCGATCCGGGGCCGCAGGTGTTCGGATTCTGGACAGTTGACGGGGTGCTGACAGCACGAGGCGCCCTCCCCGGAATGTCGGGGAGGGCGCCGGCGGGATCAGAGCGCTCGGTCCCGGGTCTCGACGAGAGCCTTCGTGCACACGAAGCTCAGCACGCCGAGCACGGAGAGCATGACGCCGATGGCGATGCCGCCGTAGGACGCGGCCAGGGGCGCGGCCAGCATGGGCGGGATCGCACCGCCGAGGACGCCGGCGAGGTTGTAGCCGAGTCCGGCGCCGGTGTACCGGTACCGGGTCTGGAACATCTCCGGTAGCAGCGCACCGCACGGGCCGTAGGCGATGCCGAAGATGGCCAGGGTGACCATCATGCCGACGACGAACGCGACCGGCGATCCGGTGTCGAGCAGCGGGAACAGCGCCAGCGCCCAGACGACGGAGAAGCCGCACGAGATCATGATGACGCGACGGCGTCCGACCCGGTCGGAGTAGAGAGCGGAGAGCACGATCGCGGCGCCGAACACGAGCGACGAGATGATGCCGACGGTCAGGACGAACGGCCGGGAGAAGCCGAGGGTCTTGGTCGCGTAGCTGGTCAGGTACGCGGTGCCCATGTAGAAGAACGCGAACATGATCGCCAGGGCGCCGGCCGAGAGGAGGATCTCCTTGGTCTGGTAGCGCAGGGCGTCGAGGAACGGCAGGGTGCGCTTCTCGACCGGGGCGGCGGCGCGGGCCTCTCGCTCGGCCTGGAACACCGGGGTCTCCTGGATGGCGAGACGCATGTACAGACCGACAGCCACGAGAACGATGCTGAGCAGGAACGGGATTCGCCAACCGTAGTCGAGGAAGGCCTCGTTGGTGTCGCCGAGGGCCAGGCCGGTGAACAGGAAGGTGCCACTCGACAGGGCGAAGGCGATGGCCGGACCGAGCTGCGGAAACATCGCATACAGGCCGCGTTTGCCCGGTGGCGCGTACTCGGCGGTGAGCAGGGTCGCGCCGGCCCATTCCCCGCCGACGGCGAAGCCCTGCGCGAAGCGCAGCAGCACGAGGATGATCGGGGCGGCGACGCCGATCGTCTCGGCGCCCGGGAGCAACCCGATGAGCAGGGTCGAGATGCCCATCAGCAGCAGGGTGGAGACGAGGGTCTTCTTGCGGCCGATGCGGTCACCGAAGTGCCCGAACAGCATGGCGCCGACCGGGCGCGCGATGAAGGCGACGGCGAAGGTCGCGAACGAGGCGACCGTACCGGCGGTGGCGCCGAGCGCCGGGAAGAACACCGTCGGGAAGACCAGGGCTGCGGCGGTTCCGTAGATGAAGAAGTCGTAGAACTCGATGGTGGTGCCGATGCAGCTGGCGATGGCGACGCGTCGGATGCCGGGGCCGCCCGGGGCGGGAGCGGTCGGCGCGGCGGGCTTGTGCCCCGCCGGTACCACGGGGGGTTCGGCCCCCGGTGTCGACACTGTGGTCACGTCTGTCCTCCGTATTTCCGTCCGAGCCGCGGCGGACCTGCGCCGCGGGATGGAAGGAAAGGTAGTGATCCGCCTCACTCCCCCACTACCCCCGAAAGGGGGGTGGCTGTGAGCCGGATCACGTAGTTCGGCGAACGAATGACTAGGACAGGTCGTCGGGCACCCGGTAGCGCAACCGGCGGGCAGACCGATCGCACCCGGGCCGTCTACGCTCCGTCCATGGCGACGACCTGGGACCCGGCCACGCCGGGCATCTTGGCGCTACCGTCGGGCCGGTACGTTCGGGGCCGCGGCGTCCGCCGGCCCCTCCCGCCCGGCCCGCGCCCCGGACTCGGGATCTACCTCACCGGTCGGAAACCGCCGACGGTCCCGTGGGAGGCCCGGTGGATCCGCTGGCCCGACTTCCGGCTCCCCGCCGATCCCCGGGCCGCCCGCCGGATCCTGTACGAGGCATGGGAGCGGTGCGCGGCCGAACGCGTCGAAGTCGCCTGCGGCGGGGGCCGCGGACGCACGGGCACCGCCATGGCCTGCCTGGCGATCCTCGACGGCGTGCCGCCCACCGAGGCGGTTGCCTATGTGCGCGAGCACTATTCGCGCCGAGCGGTGGAGACACCGGGGCAACGGCGTTTCGTCGCCGCGTTCCGGTGACCGGCGCGTCAGTGACCGGCGGCGCCGGCGAGTTCGGCGCGCATCTCGCGCCACACGGTCGCGTACGAGTCGATGTTCGGCGCCGTCGCCCATGCCAGCGCGCCGGACTTGATCTTCCCGAGCGCCTCGGCGAACAGGTCCTGGTAGCGCGACAGACGCGGAACGAAGGCCGACACGTCGTCGAAGAGATTCTGTGCCTTGCGATCCAGCTCGATCAATTCGTCGAGGAAGTTGGCGGATTCCGGGTCGGCGAGCAGCGCGGTGAGCGCGTCGTCGAGCGGCCCGAACTGTTCGAACAGCTCCGCGAGGGAATCCTCGTCGATCGAGACGCGCTCCGCGTCGAGCTGATCGGTCAGTTCCGCGGCCCCCGCGTCGGTCAGGGAGATGCCGTCGCCGGTCTCCTTGGCCTTGCCCTGGGCGACGAGGGCGTCGAACGCCGCCCGCCCGGACGCGACGGACACCCCGAGGTGCGCCGCGATCACTTCCGCGGTGACGGTCTGCTTCAGCCGCACCGTCTGCAGCAGAGCCAGCTCGTCGACATTGCCAGCGAACGCCATCGTGTACTCTCCTCGTCGCCCGGTCGCGGGCCGTACGTGTCACCCGGTCGGGCGGAGTACATGATTTGGCGGAAACGGCGGCTGTGTCAAACTCCCGAGCGGGTACCACGCGTTCTCGTCGCTACAGCGTCCTCGTCGCTACAACTCCCCCGTCCTCGCGGAATCGAGCCGGTCGTCCCGCGTGGTGTCCTTCAGGTCCACCCCGGACCGCCCGAGCCGGCGCGCCCCGTCGACCAGCCCCGCGACGACGGCCGCGGCCGCCGCATACCCGAGCCCTTCGGGCGGGTGGATGTTGGACACGCAGTTCCGTTCGGCGTCGGCGCGACCGGGCCGCGGCTCGTGGGTCAGATACACCCCGAGGCTGTCGGCGACCGACAACCCGGGCCGCTCCCCGATCAGGACCAGCAGGGTGCGCACCCCCAGGGCTGCGCCGATGTGGTCGCCCAGCGCGACCCGCGCCGACGTCGCGATCACCGGCGTCGCCACGGACAGGTGCCGCGGCAGGGCCGCCACGATCGCCTCGAGCAGCGCGACGCCGTGCTCGGTCAGGGCCCGCGGCGAGAGCCCGTCGGCGAGCACCACGCCGACGTCGGCGTCCACGACCGGGACCGCGGACAGATCCGCGGGCAGCCGGCCGAGATCCGGGCGGCGCAGATACTCGCCCCGATCACGTACGCAGCTCTCGACGACGACCGGTGCGCCGAGTCCGAGACGTTCGACGTCGGCAGCCAGGGCCGGCACGTCGAGGGGCTGGTGCACCGCGTCGCGGGCCGCGGCGTGCGCGGCCCGGAACTCGAGCACCCGCGCGGTCGGGAGACCGTCGCCGGCGCGACCGAGCCCGATGCGGGCCTGGGTCGACGACCGCAGCGGCGCCCAGAAGTCGCGGTCGACGGACCCGCTCATGCCGCACCTCCCGCGAGGGCGCGCAGCGGGGAGGCCGCCGCGTCCACCGGCAGGATGTGCCCGGCACCGTCCACCATGCCGAGGCCGGCGAGCCACCGCTCGAACTCGGGAGCGGGGCGCAGCCCGAGCGCGCGCCGTACGTACAGCGCGTCGTGGAACGACAGGCTCTGGTAGCCGAGCATGACGTCGTCGGCTCCGGGCACGGCGATGACGAACGCGGCGCCGGCAACCCCGAGCAGCGTCAGGAGGGTGTCCATGTCGTCCTGGTCGGCCTCGGCGTGGTTGGTGTAGCACACGTCCACACCCATCGGCAGGCCCAGCAGCTTGCCGCAGAAGTGGTCCTCGAGGCCCGCCCGGACGATCTGTTTGCCGTCGTAGAGGTACTCGGGGCCGATGAAACCGACCACCGTGTTGATCAGTAGCGGGTCGAGCGCGCGGGCGACGGCGTACGCCCGGGTCTCGAGGGTCTGCTGATCCACCGGACGTCCGCCCGTGCCGAGGTGCGCGCCGGCCGACAGCGCCGAACCCTGCCCCGTCTCGAGGTACATGACGTTGTCGCCGACGGTGCCGCGTCCCAGGGCGCGGCCGGCCTCGTTCGCCTCCCGCAGCAGAGCCAGGTTCACCCCGAAGCCGGCATTGGCCCCCTCGGTGCCGGCGATCGACTGGAACACCAGGTCCACGGGTGCCCCGGCCTCGATGAGGCCGAGGGTGGTCGTCACGTGGGAGAGCACGCAGGACTGCACCGGGATGTCGAAGCGCAGCCGCATCTCGTCGAGCAGGTGCAGCAGGTCGGCGGTGGCCCGGGGCGAATCCGTCGCCGGGTTGATGCCGATGACGGCGTCGCCGCAGCCCATCAGCAGCCCGTCGAGCGTCGCGGCGGCGATGCCGCGCGGGTCGTCGGTGGGATGGTTGGGCTGCAGCCGGGTGCCGAGGCGGCCGGGCAGGCCGACGGTGGTGCGGAACGCCGAGGTGACCTCGATCGCGCGGGCCACCGCGATCAGGTCCTGGTTGCGCATGAGCTTGCTGACGGCGGCGACCATCTCGGGCGTCAGGCCGGGTGACAGGGCGGCGAACGTCGCGGCCGCATCGGCCTTCGTGACGGTGTCGAGCAGCAGGTCGCGCAGTCCCCCGACCGTCAGGTGCTGCACGGCGCGGTAGGCGTCCCGGTCGTGGTCGTCGAGGATCAGCCGGGTGACCTCGTCGGTCTCGTAGGGCACCACCGGTTCGGCGAGGAACACGTCGAGCGGGACGTCGGCGAGCACCCACTGCGCGGCTGCGCGCTCGGCGTCGGATTCGGCCGCGCAGCCGGCGAGTTCGTCGCCGGAGCGGCGCGGGGTGGCCTTGGCGAGCAGATCCACGAGGCCGTCGAAGGTGTAGGTGGTGCCGGCGAGGTGCTGGGTGTAGACGCTCACTTCAGCTCGGCCTCCGCCTCGGCGAGCGCGGCGAACTCCTCGTCGGGCGAGTTCGCCACCAGCCGGTGCCGGCTGTAGAGCCCGAAGTAGGCCATGAACGCGGCGAAGGCTCCGAGGGTCCACAGGGCGGCGATCGGGTCGACCAGGAACGTGGCCACGACGGCAGCGGCGGCGACGACCAGCGCGAAGGAAGTGGTGAAGACACCGCCGGGAGTGCGGTAGGGCCGCGGCATGTTCGGCTCGCGCCGGCGCAGCACGATGTGGCTGACCATCATCAGCACGTAGCTCACCGCGGCACCGAAGACGGCCATGTTCAGCAGCATCGCTCCCTCGCCCGTGAGCGACAGCGCGAAGCCGATCACGCCGGGGACGATCAGCGCCAGCACAGGCGCCTTGCGCTTGTTGGTCAGCGACAGGCTCGTGGGGAGATAACCGGCGCGCGAGAGCGCGAACGTCTGCCGCGAGTACGCGTACATGATCGAGAAGAAGCTCGCGATCAGACCGGCGAGGCCGATGTAGTTGACCACCTTCGCGGTGCCGCTGTCGCCGAGGGCCTCGACGAGGGGGTTGCCGGAGGTGGACAGGGCCTCGGCGCCGAGCGCGCCGGTGGCCAGGAACAGCACGGTCGCACCGGTGACGAGCAGTACCAGCATGGACACGATGATGCCCTTGGGCACGTTCTTCTCCGGCTCGGTCGCCTCCTCGGCGGCCAGCGGCACACCCTCCACGGCGAGGAAGAACCAGATCGCGAACGGTACGGCCGCCCAGATGCCGAACAGACCGAAGGGCAGGAACGACGACGCGCCGGCGGCGGTCTCGTCGACGGCGATGTCGGTGAGATTGGCGGTGTCGAACAGCCCGACTGCCGAGACGGCGAACACCACGAGCCCGACCAGGGCGATCGCGGTGATCACGAACATCGCCTTGAGGGCTTCGCCCGCGCCGGTGAGGTGGATGCCGATGAACACCGCGTACACGGCGAGGTAGATCCACCACCCGTCGGTGATGCCGAACAGGTTCAGCGACTCGACGTACCCGCCGATGAACGTGGCGATGGCCGCCGGGGCGATCGAGTACTCGATGAGAATTGCTGTGCCGGTGGCGAATCCGCCCCAGGGGCCGAGTGCGCGCCGGGCGAAGGTGTAGCCGCCGCCGGCGGCCGGCAGTGCGGAGGACAGCTCCGCCATGCCGAGCACCATCGCGAAGTACATGGCCGCGATGATCACCGCGGCGACGAGCAGTCCACCGAACCCGCCTTCGGCCAGGCCGTTGTTCCAGCCGGCGTAGTCCCCGGAGATGACGTAGCTGACCCCCAGCCCCGCGAGCAGAATCCAGCCTGCCGAACCCTTTCTCAGACTTCGCTTTTCGAGATAGGCACGACTCTCGGCGTGGAAGTCCGCGCCGTCGTGGTGGGCCGCGGTTCCGGTCCTGGGCGGGTCGGTCAACGACATGATCTCTCTTCTCGACGGAGGATGGCGACGTGTCGAGCAGGCACGCCGAGGACACCGCGAGTACTCACGGTACGAGCGGCATGTACACACCGCGTCAGTACGCGGTCACGGAAGTGTTACGAGGAGTGGCTCCGGGTCGTCGGCACCGGGCACGCGTCGGCGGCCTCGGCCACGACGGTCGGCTCCGTGGCCGGATCCGGGCGGGCGCCGGCGGCCCACTGCTTGCCGAGCAAGGGGGCGTCACGGGCGAGGGCGTCGTTCTCCTCGGCGGTGAAGGCGCGGCCGCGACTGAGGAACCGGAGCCCCTCGGGGGATTCGAGACTGAATCCGGAGCCGCGGCCCGGCACCACGTCGAGGACGAGCTGGGTGTGCTTCCACGCCTCGAACTGGGATCCCGAGATCCACACCGGGACGGCGTCGGTGCCGCCGGGCAGGTCGTCGGCGGTCCGTCCCACCTCGAGACGCAGGTCCAGCATCCCCAGCAGCACGTCCAGGTCGCCGACGACGAAGTCGCCGTCCGGGTAGCACATCGGCGCCGATCCGTCGCAGCAGCCGCCGGACTGGTGCATCATCAGCGGCCCGTGCCGCTCGGCCAGGCGGCGCAGGAGCGCGACCGCGTCGGAGGTGGCGACGAGGCGGAGCGGGACGGACATGCGGTGCCTTCCGGTTGTCGACGTGGGCCTCCCCCGAGCGAACGTGTCGCTCACCTCGACTGATCGAGTGAACGATACATTCGCTCGACTCGGGGCGGGGCGGAATGGGAACGGCACCTGCCACGTCGCAGGGGGGGTGACGTGACAGGTGCCGGGCCTGATCAGAAGAAGCCCTGGGCCTTCGGGGCGTAGGACACCAGGAGGTTCTTCGTCTGCTGGTAGTGGTCGAGCATCATGTGGTGGTTCTCGCGGCCGATGCCGGACTGCTTGTAGCCGCCGAACGCCGCGTGCGCCGGGTACTGGTGGTAGGTGTTGGTCCACACCCGGCCGGCCTGGATGGCACGGCCGGCCCGGTAGGCGACGCCGCCGTCGCGGGACCAGACACCGGCTCCGAGGCCGTAGAGGGTGTCGTTGGCGATGGAGATGGCGTCGTCGAAGTCCCGGAAGGAGGTCACCGAGACCACCGGTCCGAAGATCTCCTCCTGGAAGATGCGCATCTTGTTGTGGCCGCTGAACACCGTCGGCTGGACGTAGAAGCCGCCGGACAGGTCGCCGCCGAGGTCGGCGCGCTCGCCACCGGTGATCACCTGTGCGCCTTCGCTCTTGCCGATCTCGATGTAGGACAGGATCTTCTCGAGCTGGTCGTTCGAGGCCTGCGCACCGATCATCGTGTCGGTGTCGAGCGGATCACCCTGGCGCACGGCCTTCGTGCGCACCGCGGCCAGCGACAGGAAGTCGTCGAAGATGTCCTGCTGGATCAGCGAGCGCGAGGGGCAGGTGCACACTTCGCCCTGGTTGAGGGCGAACATCGTGAAGCCCTCGAGTGCCTTGTCCTGGTAGTCGTCGTTGGCCGAGAGCACGTCGGAGAAGAAGATGTTCGGGCTCTTGCCGCCGAGCTCGAGGGTGACCGGGATCAGGTTCTGCGAGGCGTACTGCATGATCAGGCGGCCGGTGGTGGTCTCGCCGGTGAACGCGATCTTGCGGATCCGCGGGCTCGACGCCAGCGGCTTGCCGGCCTCGACGCCGAAGCCGTTGACGATGTTGACCACGCCCGGGGGCAGCAGGTCGCCGATCACGGAGATGAGGTGCAGGATCGAGGCCGGCGTCTGCTCGGCCGGCTTGAGGACGACCGCGTTGCCGGCGGCCAGTGCCGGGGCGAGCTTCCACACCGCCATCAGGATCGGGAAGTTCCACGGGATGATCTGACCGACCACGCCGAGGGGCTCGTGGAAGTGGTAGGCGACGGTCTCGGAGTCGATCTCGGAGATCGAGCCCTCCTGCGCACGGATCGCGCCCGCGAAGTAGCGGAAGTGGTCGATGGCGAGCGGGATGTCGGCGTTGAGGGTTTCGCGGATCGGCTTGCCGTTGTCCCAGGTCTCGGCGAGAGCAATCGACTCGAGGTTCTCCTCGATGCGGTCGGCGATCTTGTTGAGCAGGATGGACCGCTCGGCGACGGAGGTCTTGCCCCAGGCCGGCGCGGCGGCGTGGGCGGCGTCGAGGGCCAGCTCGATGTCCTCCTCGGTGGACCGGGCCACCTCGGTGAACGGCTGTCCCGTGACCGGGGTGACGTTCTCGAAGTACTGACCCTTCACAGGCGGTACCCACTGGCCGCCGATCCAGTTGTCGTAGCGGGACTGGAAGGACATCAGGGCGTCGGGCGAGCCGGGACGGGCGTACACGGTCATCGGTGTTCACTCCTCGGATGGTCTGGCACACCCCATACGGGGCGTGTGATCCGGAACACTACGAACCGGTGGGTTGCAACTACGTTGCGTAGCTACGACCTCAGATGCCGAGCTGCCGGTCCAGCAGCTCGATCCGGGCCTTGACCTGGGCGAACAGTGTCGAGTGCGGATCGAGGGTGGTCAGGTACGCCTCCCACGCCGCGATGTCGTCGCGCCCGTGCACCGAGGCCGTCCACCGCGCGAGCAACTGGGCGTCGCCGGCGCGGAGCAGTGCCGCCTGCACCCGGGCGCGCAGCTCGTCCCGGATCTCCTCGACACCGGGCGCGACCGATCCGGGCAGCACCGGCCCGGCGTACAGGCGGACCGCCGTCGCCACATCACCGCGGTCGAGCGCACCGCGGACCTCCGCGACGTCGGTGACGAGTTCGCCCAGAAGACGGTACGGACGGGAACCGAGACCCTCGGATCCGAACACCTTGCGCAGCCGCGACATCTCGGCACGGATGGTGACGGAGTCGAGCTCGGACTCGTCGAGCAGCACCGCAAGCCGGTCCGAGCTCAGACCCTCGGGATGCTCGGCGAGCAGCAGCAGGATCTCGGCATGCCGCTGCGAGAGCGGAATCCGCTCGCCGTCACGGTGCAACGTGGGCCGGCCGGACCCGAACGTGTCGAGGCTCGTCCGAGCGGCCGACAACAACCGCGGGGAGCTGAGCAGGTGCAGTCGCAGCTCCGACTCGGCGGCGGCGACCGTGGCCCGCACGAGTTGCAGCACCTCCGGTGCGGCGACACGCAGACCGCCGGTGATGTCGATGGCGCCGAGGATGCGCCCGGTACTCGGGTCGTGCACCGGCGCGGCCGAGCAGCTCCACTCGTGCACGGTGCGGTTGAAGTGCTCGGCGGCCACGATCTGGACCGAGTGGTCGACGGCGAGCGCGGTGCCGGGCGCGTTGGTGCCCACCCGCTCCTCGCTCCAGTCGGCCCCCTCGACGAAGCTCATCGACAGTGCCCGGTCGCGGGCCGCGTGGTCGCCTTCGACCCACAGCAACCGGCCCTGCTCGTCGCTGATGGCCACGAGCAGCCCACTGTCGGCGGCGTCCTCCACGAGCAGCTTGCGCACGACGGGACGGATCAGCGCCATCGGGTGCCCGGCCCGGTACCGCTCGAGATCCAGGCCGGTGAGCAGACTCGGCTGTTCGACGGCGTCGGGACTGATCCCGTTGCGGCGGCTGCGCAGCCAGGATTCGCGCACCACCGAACGCACGGAGGCCGGCACGACCGACGCGTCGGCCGCGTCGAGGAACGAACTGTGCGCCGACGACACGCGTTGCGCCAGCTGCGACGGGTCGTCACCGGGCCGCAGCGCCACCCAGGGGTTGGCCGAGCCGGATCGTTCGTCGGTCATGCGGTGCTGCTCATCTGCCGGTTCCTCCTCCGGACAACTGTAACCCGAGTCACAAGTCGGTCCGGGTGCCCACCCGCTCCGCCAGCATCACTGCCGTCGCGTGCGGTCCGCGGCCGGGCACCTGCGGGAACACGGACGTGTCCACGACGCTCAGTGCCTCGGTGGTGTGCACCCGGCATCGGTCGTCGACGACGGCCGTGTCGTCGGTGCCCATCCGGCAGCTCCCGGACAGGTGCAGCGACGTCCCGAGGTGTCGTTCGAGCCACGCGTCGTCGGGGTCGAACGCATCGGGATCGAAACCGGTCCGGTCCACGACCTCCGGCATCGCCGCGAGCAGCTGCGCAGCGTGCGCGACCCCGTGGCGCAGGTCGGCACGGTCGGCCGGGTCCTCGAGGTAGCGGTAGTCCAGCATCGGCGACCGCGTCGGGTCGGCCGGATCGAGGCGGATCGTGCCGCGGCTGCGGGGACGGGTCAGCACCACTCCCAGCACGGGATCCGCGACGCCGCTGCCGGGGACGGACGCGGCGAACGGTGCGGTGTAGGGGCGCGTCTCGAGATTGCCGGTGTGCAGGACGACCTGCAGGACCGGGGCCGGCCCGGGCTGCGGGACGCGATACCGGTAGGGGACGGCGATCTCCGGATGGTCGGTGAAACCCGTCCCGACTCCGGGAATCTCGATCCGCGGGGTGATGCCGTGGCGGGTGAGCTCGGCGCCGTAGCCGATTCCGGAGAGCATGAGCAGTTGTGGGGAGCCGATCGCACCGGCGGCGAGCACCACGTGGCCGGCGTCGACGGTCTCGCCGTCCTCGGTCTCGACGCCGACCGCGCGCGATCCCGAGAGCACGACCCGGCGCACGCGGGTTCCGGTGCGCACGGTCAGGTTCGGCCGGGTCAGGGCGGGCAGCAGGTACGCGTGGGCGGGACCGACGCGCATCCCGTCGCGGATGTTGAGGGGGACGCGGCCCACCCCGTCCGGCCCGGGCGCGTTCAGGTCGTCGACACGACGGTGCCCGGCGGCGAGCGCCGCGTCGTGGAACGCGGAACCGACGGGGTGCAGTTGTGCCCACGGCGTACGGGCGACGGGCACGGGACCGGTCGCGCCGTGCCAGCGACGGTGCACACCCGTCCCGGCGTCGGCATCGGTTTCGGTGGCGCGGAAATGCGGCAGCACCCGATCGAACGACCAGGACGGTGGCCAGGCTTCGAAGTCGTCCGGGCGGGCCCGCACGAAGTACGCCCCGTTCACCGCGCCGGACCCGCCCAGCAGCCGGCCACGGGCGACGACGGACGGGCGACGCCGGGTCAGCCGGGCCGGGTAGGCGCAGGTCCACGGGCTGTCCGGCCCGACCGGCAGGACGGTCGCATCGAGCACCGCGGGCGGGGTGCCCGGAGTCGAGCGGTAACCCGGACCGGCCTCGAGCATCAGGACCGTCCGGTCGGGGTCCTCGCTGAGCCGGGCGGCCAGCACGCAGCCGCAACTGCCGCCGCCCACGACGACGACGTCGGCGTACGGCGGCGCGGACACCCCGCTCAGCCCTGGATGCGGGGCGCGAGCGCCGCCGGATCCCGGGCGACGACCGCACCCCACCAGAGGCCGGCGCCGTAGGCGATGTCGTCGAGACGCTTGTAGAACACGTAGCGCAGGGGGTCGAGGCCGCCGTCCTCGCGGTGGCCGTACCAGTCCCACAGCCCCTCGGCGACGGCGAAGCCGAGGACCGCGCGACGCACCTTCGGCGAGACCACGGCGGCGACGAACGTGACCGGCCAGTAGTGCCGGCACAGCGCGGAGGCGACCTGCCACATTCCGCCCGCGAAGCCCTGCGCGGTGAGGACCGCCGCGATCCGGGTCGGCTGGTCGAGTTCGGCGAACATCCGGCGCAGGCGGAGCATCGTCACCGACAGCGACGCGACCGCGCCGACCGCGCCGAGGCGGGTGCGGCTCGCGGCGGCCACGCACGCGAACAGCATCGACCCCGACATCGACATGGTGGGCACCGAACCGCGGTGCCGGCTCGCGAGAGGCGCCGCGCCGGTGCCGTAGAAGGCCTTGCGGGTGAACCACTTCCGGAACCCGACGCGGTGGTCGTGGGCCACGTGCGCGACCGGTTCGTAGCGCAGCCGCCAGCCGGCCTCCTGCAGCCGCCAGCACAGGTCCACGTCCTCGGCGACGTGCATGGTCTCGTCGAATCCGCCGGTCGCGGTGAGCACATCGCGACGGACGATGATCGCCGCGCTCGGTACGTACGAGACCGGGCTGCCGGACTTGACGGCGGCCTCGCGGCGGCCGAGATCGAGCGACGAGCGCGCGTGTTCGTAGCGTCCCAGGGCGCCCTTGTCGGGCTCGAGCGCGACGACGCGCGGGGCCACGAGCGCCACCGCCGGATCGGAGAAGTGCCCGAGCATCACCTCGAGCCAGCCCTTGCGCGGCACCACGTCCGAGTCGAGGAAGGCGACGAACGGCGTCGTGGCGGCGCGCAGTCCGGTGTTGCGTGCCGCGGCCGGGCCGCGGGACCGCTCGTGCCGCAGCACCCGGACCGAGTCCCTGTCCGGGACGGGCAACGGGGCGTCGGAGCCGTCGTCGACGACGATCACCGTCAGGCCCTCCACGGCGGCCAGCAGGCGTTCGAGCCCGGCCGGGTTGTTCTTCACGGGAATCACGACGGTGACGTCGGAGGTGGCGGGCAACGCGGTGGGACGGGGGTTTCCGACGCCGGAGTCGAGCAGGCGTCGCGCCACGACGGCGGTCTGCGAGTCGACGACCTTCACGTAGCCGTCACCGATCATGGCCGCGGCGGCGGGGGCGAGCTTGAGCATGCGGGTGGGTGAGCCGCCGATGAGGACGCGACCGTCCGAGTAGGCGCGTACCCGCGGATCGATACGGACGCCGAATCCGTCGGGCAGTCGGGCCGTGCTCGTCAACGGAGTCTTCCTTTCGCATCCGGCTCCCACCGGGTCGTCTGTGCCGCCGCTCGATCGACGAGTTCGGCGAACCATCGTGCCCCCTGCGCTGCGCTCGCGGGCGTCGGATCCCCCAGCACGCCGTTCGCGGACACGGCGACGATACCGCCCGCGCGCATTCGTGGCATCAGGTCGGTGAGGGTGCCGGTGTTTCCCTTCTCGGCACGGGCGGTGTCCACCACGTGCGGATCCAGATGCAGCAGGAGGCTGGTCTCGGTGACGCCGGCGTGGGCGTCGCCGCCGGGGACGGCGAATGGCAGCCATGCCACGTCGCGGCCCTCGTACCGCAACCGGGACACCGCCCTGGCCAGTGCGGGCACATTGCCGCCGTGCCAGTTGACGAACAGCAGGCGCGCGGCCCACCGGCACACCGAACGTCCGTATTCGACGAAGACGGTCTCCATCGCCTCGGCGCCGAGCGAGACGGTGCCGGGGAAGCCCTCGTGCTCGCCGCTGGCCCCGTACTCGAGGGCCGGCGCGACGAGCACACCCGGCAGGGCGGCCGTCAGCGCCCGGGCGATCCGGGTGTCGGTGTCGAGCGGAAGGTGTGGCCCGTGCTGTTCGAGCGCGCCGACGGGAACCGCGACCGTCGCCCGGCCCGGTTCGATGTCGGGCCAGTAGGCGGTGGCGAGGTCGCGGGTCACCGGTCCGATGGTAGGGGTGCGCCCTTCGGGTCGCCGCCGGCAGTGGCGAGTGCGCGCTCGACCCGGGCCATCACCCCCTGCCGGTGGACGCGCTGAGCAGCGCGTTCGTCCGGGCCGGGGTCCGCGGGACCCGAGCTGCCGTTCGACGTCCTGCGGCGCGAAGCCCTCATGCAGGGCAGCTCGCGGTCCGACTCGCGTGACCACCGGGACCCCGCGACGAGTATTCGCCCGTTCGGCGGTCGGTACGGACAGAATCGAGACGCCGCGGCGGAAGGTGGACCATGAGCAAGCTGCTGTACTCGGCAACGACGTCGATCGACGGATTCATCGCCGGCCCCGGCGGTGGCGGTGTCCGGCTGTTCGACCGCCCGGGCGGAACCCCGCCCGCGCTGGAACGTCTCGGCACGACCTCGGGGCCCGGCGCGACGGACATCCGGCTGCGGGTCGTGCGGTGAGAACGCTATCCGCCGGCTCCGGAACTCTCGTCGCCGGACGGCGGCGGGAGCTGGACGGCGGCGACGAGACCGTGATGATCGGAACCCGGGAGTTCGATCCGGTCGAGGGAGATCGCCGTGGCGCCCCGGGTGAGGATGTGATCGATCCCGACGACGGCCGGGTAGCGGCGGTCCGCCGGATACGTCGGCACGAGCCCGCCGCCGACCCGGTCCGCGGCGAGCACGTACCCGGAGTCGAGGAGGTCGCGGAAGCGGGTGTGCGAGTACGTCGCGTTGAAGTCCCCGCTGACCACGACCGGCGCCGGGCCGGTCACCGACTCGAGTTCCTCGTCCAGGCGTTCGAGCTCGGCTGCCCACGCCGGAGCAGGTGTCAGGTACGGGGGCGCGGGATGCACGGCGTACAGGATCAGCGGCCGCCCGGGGCCGGTGTCCAGAACCGCGGTCAGGTTCGTCGGCCCGAACCCGTCGAGCGTGCGGCCCGCCGAGAGGGGAAACCGGCTGTAGATCCCGGCGCCCGCACCGCCGGTCGGCGTCGGGGCGAGGAAGCGGTGCGGAAGCAGGTGGTCGAGCCCCGCGACCTGCAGCGCGGCCGCCGCGTCCCCGGTCAGTTCCTGCACGGTCAGGACGTCGACCCGCCGCTCGCGCACCGTCCGGACCAGCGCATCCGGATCGGCCTGCCCGACCATGAGATTGGCCTGCATCACGTGGATCGTGGGACCGGAAGTCGAGGCCGGCCGGTCACCCCGGACGCCAGGCACGTACAACGGTCCCAGGGTCCAGGCTCCGGCGGCGACGACGACGAGCGCCGAGGCCAGCAGAACCGGGCGCCGGGCGAGCGCGGCGACGACCGCACCGGCCGCCGTCCCGAGCAGCAGATACGGCCCCAGCGACGCCCACGCGATCACGGCGTTGCTCTCCACGTCCGTCGCGGAGGCGATCAGCGCGGTGAGCCCGAGCACCGTCGCGACGATCGAGACGAGGGCGGCGAGCCGTCGCGGCACACTCATGGATTCCTCCCCCCTCGCATTCACGGGAACGTACCGTCGCCCTGTCGATCCGCGCGTGTCCCGTTCGTCGTCATGTCGTACGGCAACCCTGCCGCACGGCACAACCACCCACGGAAGGGCTCCCCATGAAGTACATGATGCTGATCAACGCCGCATCGGCCGAGGCGGGCGACCAGTGCACCGTCGAGGAGTGGATGGTCTTCGACAAGGAGATCCAGGAGGCCGGAGTCGTCGTCGCCTCGGAATCGCTCGCAGACCTGACCACCGCGACGACCGTGCAGGTCGGTCCCGACGGGGCACGTTCCGTCACCACCGACGGACCGTTCGCCGAGACGCGCGAGGTTCTCGGCGGCTTCTACGTCGTCGACGTGCCCGACCTCGACGTCGCGCTGGACTGGGCGGCTCGCTGCCCCGGAGCGCGCGGCGGCGGATCCGTCGTGGTGCGGCCGATCGCCGACTTCGGGCAGTGAGCGCGACGGACGGGCCGGGCGCCGGCGCGCGGGTCGACGCGGCCGTCGAAGCGGTGTTCCGGGAGGAGCGGGGACGGTTGCTCGCCGCCCTCGTGCACCGCTTCGGCGACCTCGACCTGGCCGAGGACGTCGCCGGTGAGGCGATCGAAGCGGCGCTGGTGCACTGGCCCGTCCGGGGCGTGCCGGCCAAGCCGGGGGCCTGGTTGCTGACGACGGCGCGGCGCAAGGCCGTCGATCGGCTCCGGCGGGATCAGGCCTACGCCGCCCGGCTGGCCGTCCTGCAGGTGGATTCGGATCGGGCGGCCCATTCTCCCGTCCCCGAGGCCGGCAGCGACGTGCCCGACGAGCGCCTGCAGTTGTACTTCACCTGCGCCCACCCGGCGCTGGCGGCCGAGGACCGGGTGGCGTTGACCCTGCGGTGCCTGGCCGGGCTCGGGACACCCGAGGTGGCGCGGGCCTTCCTGGTCCCGACCGCGACGATGGCGCAGCGGATCGTGCGGGCGAAGAAGAAGATCCGGCAGGCCCGCATCCCGTTCCGGATGCCCGACCGGGACGAACTGCCGGAGCGGCTGCCGGGCGTACTGCAGGTGCTGTACTCGATCTTCACCGAGGGGTACGCCGCGAGTTCCGGACCGGACCTGCAGCGCCTCGACCTCGCCGACGAGGCGATCCGGCTGGCCCGGATCCTGCACCGGCTGCTGCCCGGTGAGCGGGAGGTGACCGGGTTGCTCGCTCTGATGCTGCTGACCCACGCGCGGCGCGACGCCCGGACCGGCCCGGAGGGCGAGGTCGTTCTGCTCGCGGATCAGGACCGCGCACGCTGGGACGGCGCACTCGTCGCCGAGGGCACCGCTCTCGTGCCCGTGGCACTGACCGGTGGCCCGCCCGGCCCGTACGGGGTGCAGGCCGCGATCGCCGCCCTGCACGACGAGGCCGCCGACGTCGCCTCCACGGACTGGCCGCAGATCGTCGCGCTCTACGACGTCCTGACCACCCTGACACCGACTCCTGTCGTCGCGGTCAACCGCGCCGCGGCCGTGGCAATGCGTGACGGCCCGGAGGCCGGTCTGGTGCTGCTCGACGCCCTCGCGGGCGAGCCCCGGCTGCGCAGCTACCACCCGTATCTCACGGCCCGCGGGGAGCTGCTGCACCGGCTCGGCCGCGACGACGAGGCCGCCGTCGCCTACCGGCGGGCACTCGAGCTGGCCGGAACCGAACCCGAACGCGCGCACCTGCGCCGTCGTCTGGAGGAGACGGGCCGGTCGTGACGCGGGCCGATTCGCGGTGTCGTCGCCGCCTCGGCCGAGCGGCTCCACACCCGTCGGCCGACACCTCGGTCAGTCGCCGAAGCCGCTGAGGGCGGCCCAGCCCGACGTGGCGAACGACCGTCGCAGGGCGGCGCGCAGGTCTGCCGCTCCCGCGAGTTCCGTCATCACGGACCGATACTCGTGCGGTGGGCGGCCGACGAGCGCCGCGAAGGCGGCACAGTCGCGCAGCAGCGTGCCGAACAGCCCTTCCTGGGTCTGCAGCGGGATCGGCGGTCCTCCGGGCGGCGCGAGGGTGCCCCACTTCGAGACGTACACGTCGAAGCTCACCGGCCGCCCTCCCCCGTCGATCTCGAGGACGCACTCGTCCGCGGTCACGGTACGGCGCGTGTAGTTCGGCTCCGTCGCGTCGAGGCACGCGAGCTGGTCCCGGTCGAGCAGCGACGCGAACACCGCGGTGCGGGCCCCCGGCCGGCGGAACGCGGTCGCCGCGACGTAACCGGCGACGCTGACGTGGGCGCTGTGCCCGACCGCCATGCCCGTCACCGTCGCGCGCAGGAACGGCACGGTGGGGTCGACGTCTCCGGCGGTCAACTTGCGCGCCACCCCTGCGGGACAGGCGTTGGACCCCACGGCGACGACCAGACGCCGGTCCCGGACGCCGCCGACGCCGGCGGCCCGGAGTGCGCCGTCGACGGTCGCGGCGGGCCGGCGGGTGCTCGCACCGACCTCGGCGCGAGCACGTGCGCGGTGGTAGCCGTCGCGGGTGAGCAGGCCCGTTCCCGGCGCGACGGGTCCGGGGTAGAGCCACGGAGCAGCCACGAAGTCCACCCCGCCGTCGACGGTGCTCATGCTCCCAGTATTCCGCGCGCTAGCCTGCGGGCGTGCACATCGAACCGCGTTCCCTCGACGACGCCGCGGTGCAATCCCTCGTCGACGAGGTGCAACTCGAATACGTCCGCCGGTACGGCGGTCCCGACCACACACTTCTGCGCCCGCAGGAGTTCGATTCACCCCACGGCATCTTCCTGCTGGCGTCGCTGGACGACGTCCCGGCCGGTATCGGCGGATGGCGGGAACGGAACTCGGCGCACCCCGGGCTGCGCGACGGCGACGCCGAGATCAAGCGCATGTACGTGCGCGCGGGCCTGCGCCGACGGGGTGTGGCGCGACGGATCCTGGCCGAACTCGAGCGCACCGCCGCCGAGGCGGGCCGGCGCCGCATGGTGCTCGAGACCGGCACCGAGCAGCCCGAGGCGCTCGCGATGTACGCGGCGTCCGGGTACGTTCCGCTGGCCGAGCGGTTCGGCAGGTACGCCTCCTCGGAGTCGTCGCTGTACTTCGCCAAGGACCTGCCGCCGCGAGACGACCGCATCCGTCCGGCAGCCGAGGCTGACCTGCGGCTGCTGCAGGACATCGAACGTGCGGCCGGGCGGGCATTCGCCGGGCTCGGCATGGACGCCGTCGCCGACGACGCGCCGCCCACGCTCGCGGAGCTGCGCGCGTACGTGACCGGCGGGCGCGCGTGGGTGGGTACCGATGGTGACGACCGTCCGGTGGCCTACCTGCTCGCCGAGGTCGTCGACGGCACCGCTCACGTCGGACAGGTGTCGGTGCATCCCGAGCACGCGCGCCGCGGGCTCGGGCGGGCCCTGATCGATCACCTCGCGACCTGGGCACGCGTTCGGGCGCTGCCCGCGCTGACACTGACCACGTTTGCCGACGTGCCGTGGAACGGTCCGTACTACCGGCGGCTCGGATTCGAGTTCGTGCGCGACGACGACCTCGGTCCGGGCCTGCGCCGGATCCGTCGCGAGGAGGCCGCCCACGGTCTGGATCGGTGGCCGCGGGCGGTGATGCGACGCGAACTGTGAACGGCGCCGGCCGAGGTCACGTGTACCCCGGCACCGACGCCGCCCAGAATCGCCGAATCAGGTCCGTCGTCTCGGCGGGCGCCTCGAGCGGGACGAGGTACGCGGCGCCGTCCACGACGGCGCACGAGGCGTGCGGCACCAGGCGGCTCGCCGCGCGCGCCTGCTCCGGCGTCCACCCCTTGTGGTCACTGCCGGTGACGAAGAGGGTCGGCACCGGCAGCCCGGGCAGGCGACCGGTCAGATCGGGGCGGTGCAGCGAGATGGAGACGACCGCGTTGCGCAGTGCCGCCCGGTCGGCGCGGACGAGGCAGTCCTCGACGAGGGCGACCGCCTCCGGATCGCGTTCCCTCGTTGTGGCGGACAGCAATACGTTCGCCACCCCCGAGCGGATGAAGCCGACGGGGCCGAGCATCCGGTGGGCGGAGAGGAGGAATACCGTGCGTGCGCGCTCCGCCCGGTTCAGCGCCTGGACGGGCGTCCCCAGCGTCACCAGGGTCCGGCACCGCGATGGCGCGTCGGTCGCGAAGACGATGCCGACGTGGCCGCCCCAGGCGTTGCCGACCCAGTCGACGGGTTCGTCGACGCCGAGTTCGTCGAGTACCGTTCCGGCCGCCGCAGCGCATTCGGTGGTGGTGTAGCGCCGGCCGGGATCCTCGCTCGCGCCGTGCCCCGGACCGGTGATCGACACGACCCGCCTTTCGGTCGACCACTCCTCTTCCACTCGGCCCCAGGATCTTTCGTCGACGAACAGGCTGTGCCACAGCACGGCGGGCGGGCCCTGCCCCCGCACCCGCACAGCCAGCGAGCCCACTCCGGTCGAGATCTTCCGCGTCATGGTCGTCACCGCCTCCGGCGGTCGGTTGACACTGTCAAGTGCTATGGTCCTCCCCATGGTTGACACTGTCAATGCGGCCCCGGGTGCGGGACGGCCGGGCGAGGGCCTCGACGAACGCCTGCTCCGGACCGCGCTCGAGCAGTTGCGCGAGGAGCCCGCGGAGCGACTCAGCCTGCGCCGGGTGGCGCAGCAACTGGACGTGAGCCACCAGGCGCCCTACGTGCACTTCGGCACCAAGCGCCGGTTCCTCGCGGCGGTGGCCGGGACCGGACTGCAGCAAGCCGCGGCGAGGGCCGCCGCCGCCGTCGAAGCCGCGGGCCCCGATCCCCTGTACCGGCTCCACGCCCTCGCCGGCGCCTACGTGCGCTTCGTGCGGGACAGCCCGCACGTGCACGACCTGGCCTACGGACCCACGGTCGGCAAGGCCGACCATCCCCGCCTGCAGCAGGCCGCGGCCGACTACTGGGAGTTGCTGCACGACACCGTCTCGGCCTGCCAACCCGCGGGCATCGACGAAGCCGACGTACTGCGCCGGTGCGCGGCCGCGTGGGGCACCGTCTACGGCATCGCCCGGTTGGCCGCACTGCACCAGATCCCCGCCTCGGTCCCCGCCGACAGGGACGCGCTGCTGCACGAGGCCCTCGACATGCTCCATCGCGGATGGCAGGCCTGCGACTGACCGCCCTGCCCGCGCCTCGGCAGGTAACCGACTTGTTCTATTTTAAATAGAACAATATGCTTGTGTCGTGCTCATCAGACTGGATCCGAACTCGCCGGACCCACTGTTCGTGCAGCTGGCCGCGGCCGTGCGCGGCGCGGTGGCCCGCGGCGAGGTCCGGGCGGGCGAGCGCCTCCCCGGCGCACGCGACCTGGCCGCCTCGCTCGGCCTCAACGTCCACACCGTGCTGCGGGGCTATCAGCAACTGCGCGACGAAGGCTTGGTGGAGCTGCGTCGCGGACGCGGTGCGGTCGTTACCGATCGCGCCGAAATCGGATATGCCGCTGTTCATTCCGCCGTCACTCAGGTCGTCGCGCACGCCAAGCGCGTCGGCCTGAGCGCCGACGGCCTCGTCGACCTGATCAGAGCGGAGTACAGATGACAAACGATCCCGGCACCGGCCGGCGCCCAGCCGGCCGCATCCTCCTCGCCTCCACGGTCGCCCCGCTGGTCGTCGCCGCCGCGGGCGCACTCGCGCTCAGGAACTGGCGTGCGCAACTGCCGGATCCGATCGCGACACACTGGAACCTCGACGGCGCCGCGGACGGATTCGCCGGACTCCCCGCGACGATCGCACTGATACTGGGGTTCGGTGCGCTGTTCGCCGCTCTCGGTTTCGGTCTCAGCCGGGCTGCCGCCGCCGACCCCGCCCTCACCCGCGCGGTCGCCGCGACCGTCACGGGCACCGTCGCTTTCGTGACCACCCTGATCGTGCTGGCGACCGGCTCGCAACGGGGTCTCGCCGACGCCGCCGCAGCCGCACCCCCGGGGACGTCGCTCCTCGCCGCGCTCGGCGTCGGCCTCACCCTCGGGGCCGGCGCCGCCGCGGCGATACCGCGGTGGTCGCGTGGACCCGCCGCTCCCCCGGCTGCGGAGGCACCGCGAATTCCCGTCGGCACAGACGAACTCGTGGTGTGGACCCGCTCGGTGGCCACCGGCAGCGTCACGACGAGCGTGCTGGTCGCGGCGATCGGCCTCGTCGCCGCGATCGGCGTGCTCACCCGGCTGTGGATCCTGCTGGGCCTGGCCGTGCTGCTCGCGGTGCTGGTGGCCGCGACCTGCTCGATCCGCGTCACCGTCGACGCCCGCGGGGTCACCGTCGCGGGACTGTTCGGGTGGCCGCACCTGCACACTCCGCTCGGTGACATCGCCTCCGCCTCCGTCACCGACGTGGCACCGCTGAGACACTTCGGTGGCTACGGATACCGCATGGCGGTGCTCGGCCCGCTGCGCGGTGCACGAGGGTTCGTCCTGCGCGGCGGCCCCGCCCTGGTGCTGCACCGGCGCGACGGCGTGCGCACCCTGGTCGTGGTCGACGACGCCGCGACCGCCGCCGGACTCGTCAACAGTCTGACGGAGCGGACGGGCGGTGCAAGGACCGATCCGACCCGCTGAACCCGGGCGGGAGGACCGCGACACCCGGCCGTGCACCGCTCGTAGCCTCCGTCCGTCCGCGGTTCACCACGCCAGTCCGAGGTCGACGGCGGCGAGACCGGCCCGCGTGCGGTTGTCCACCCCGAGCTTGGCGTAGACGCGCTCGACGTGGTTGCGGGCCGTCTTCTGCGCGATGCACAGCTCGTCGGCGATCTGCCGGTTGGAGCGGCCGCGGGCGACGAGCCGCAGCACCTCCACCTCCCGGGCGGTCAGGCCGGCCGGCCAGGGCGCGCGTCGCACCTGCCGGTGCCCGGCCGCCGTCAGCACCGCCTCGACGGCCTCGGCGTCGAGGCGGCCACCGCGGGCCTCGCGCCGCAGACGCTCCGCCGCGTGCTCGGGGGTGAGCGCATCACGATGCGGCCGGGGTTCGCCGAAGCGCTGGTACGTCTCCGCCGCGCCGAGGAGCCGAGCGGCGACACTCAGGTTGCGGCCGCGGACGCCGTTGGGATATCCGGAGCCGTCGAGGCGTTCGCGGTGTGTGGTCGCGACGGTGACGACGTCCTCCATGCCGGTGACACGGCTGAGGATCCGCCCGGTCAGGTACGGGTACAGCCGGACCCGTTCCCATTCGGTGGCGGTGAGCGGGCCGGACTTCTCCCAGATCCGGTTGGACACCCCCATTCGCCCGAGACCGTGCACGAGACCGGCCCGGTAGAGCACCGCGATGTCCGTCTCCGGCAGGCCGCGCAGGCGGGCCGCCGTCGCCGCCAGATCGGCCACCGATCGCGAATGACCCAGCAGGAAAGGTACTTTCAGGTCGACGAAGTCGGCCATCGCGCGCAGCAGCGCGTCGAGTTCGTCGCCGGCGAGGACGCACTCGCGGTCGGGTGCCCGACCCAGTGCCGCCGCCCATGCGTCCTGTTCGAGCAGATCGTGGGTGAACTCGTCCGCGCCCTCCCGGAACACCTGTGCCACCCGCGGACAGAACTGAGTCCCGCTGCGCGCCCGTGCGACCTCGACGGCCCGCCCCGGCCCGCCGGCCCGCAGATGGACCTCGCAGACCTCCGCCAGGTGCACGATGTGCATCTCGAGCGGGATGTCGTCGCCGCGCGCTCCCGCGGGCAGGCCGGCGCCGTCCCATCGTTCGAACGCGAAGGCCAGGGCCGCACCGACCTGCCGGTCGAGGCCCACCCGGTCGGACAGCGCTCCCGCCGAGGCGCAGTGCGAACCGATCAGTTCGGCCATGCGGCGGCGGGCGGTCAGCAGGAACGCGGCGACCTCGAGTCCGCGACGCGGTCCGTCGGTCCCGCGCCCGACGTGGCTCGTCAGCATCCGCAGGAACGGCAGCCCCGTCATGTCGACCCCGTAGGTGTCGGCGCGGAGCGCGATGTCGTCGCCGAACAACTGCGCCAGTTCGTGCGAGTCGGCGTGGCATCCGATCCAGGCGACGAGGTTCGCGTAGTAGACGACGGCCTGCTGCCGGGCATCCAGGCCCATGCGCTCGGCGATCCGTCCGGCCAGCACGGCGGAGCGGAGCATGTGTTCCATGGGCTGCCCCAGGCCCAGGTCGATCGCCAGGGACAGCGCTGCGAGCAACTCGGCACGCCGCGGCCCGTCCCGCGGCCCCGGAGACGACCCGCTCCTGCGCTGCACGGCCCCATTGTCCTCCGCTGCGGGAGCCGGGGCGCCCGGCGGGCAAAGATGAGGCATCGGCCCCATGCCTTCCGGACACGACGCGGCGCACGATCGGAACACGCGCAACGCCGAAGGAGGACGACATGAAGACCACGCCGCAAGCAGCCGCCGAGGAGCCTCGCGCCCTGGCCCGGGTCGCCGGTGAGCGGTTCACCGGATACGCGGTGATCGGGGCACCGTTCGCCGGCGGGCACTGTCTGGCACTGCGCCGGTTCACCGCCGCGTCGGTGGGCCCGGCCTTCACCGCGGTCTGGCACCGCGCCCCGGACGGCCGGTGGACCGTCTACAGCGATGCCGCGCCGGAGCACGGATGCGCCCGCTACCTCGGCGCCGCCCTCAGCCGGACGGTGCGCACCGACGTCGCCGCCGAATGGACCGACCCGTCCCGATTGCACATCACGGCGGGCGACGACGTCGTCTGGGACGTGCAGGTGACCTCGTCGCCGTCCACCGCCCTGGCGACCCTGGCCGGCCGGCTCCTGCCCGACCGGGCACGGCGCAATCCCTCGGTCCTGGCCGGGGTGGCACGCGTCGCCGGCCCGGTCCTGGGCGCCGGCCGGATCCGCCTCACCGGCAACGTGCCGAACGGCCAGTGGTTCCGTGCCGCTCCGCGCCGGTTGTGGTCCGTCCGCACCCTCGCCGCGACGGTGCGTGGCGTCGACCTCGGTGCCGACGGGCCGCTGTCCGAACAGGAGCGGCTCGGCGATTTCCGCATCCCCCAGCGCGCCCTGTTCGCGACCGTCGACGCCTGGTTCGAACCGTTCGATCCCGAGCGGCACGCACCGGCGTGCCCGGGCGCTGCGCTCACCTGCTGACCCGCGCCGGTACTTGCGCGTGCGATGATCTTGTGGACCATCGAGGGGGTGCCATTGACTGAAAGCATCGTGCCGGGGACGAGTAGACGAACCGCACGGGGAGGGTCCGACGATCCCGTGTACGTGCCGCTGCGCAGCGTCTCCGGAGCGGCGACGACGCTGCAGGAGGCGGTGGCGCGACAGAGCGCTACGGACTACTACGAGGTCCGCGCGGCGATGGATGCGGAGTACTACTGGCGCGCCGTGGTGCAGACCTTCCAGATCGCCGACGAGTCGTTCCTGCACGCCTCCCGCGGCACCCAGGACGGTGCCGACATCTCCGCCCACGTGATGGCCCGGGCCGCGGACTGGGTGGCGAAGACGGAACTGGCCGTGGAGGGCACCCGGATGTACGGGGCCCTGGTCGCGTTCACGCAGGGCGTGGGCGACGGGTATGCGGCGGTCGAGTCCTGGGCCGAGGCCACCAAGCGCGCGAGCCGATAGGCCGCTGCGCGGCCCGTGCGCGTTTCCGGTAGCGGTGGCTACCGGAAACACGCACGGCTAGGGCGTGTTTCAAAAGTGGGAGATCACCAGGTTGTTCAGGCGTAGAGGCGTGTCGTGAGCGCTGAATAAGCGAGGTCTCCGGTAGAGGGTTTATCGACCAAGAGAAACCTGAATACCGGAGACCTCGTGACCAGCGTAGCGGTGACGGGCCGGGCGGACCTGACCGACGCGCAGTGGGCGGTGCTCGAAGCACTGCTGCCGCGCCCGGTCAGGTCCGGACGGCCCTGTGTGTGGACGAAACGGCAGCTCATCGACGGTATTCGCTGGCGCACCCGCGTCGGTGCGCCGTGGCGTGACGTCCCGGAGCGGTACGGGCCGTGGCAGACGGTGTACGGACTGTTCCGACGCTGGCAGCGGGCCGGGGTGTGGGCACAGATCCTGACCGCGCTGCAGGCGTTGGCCGACGCCGCCGGCCGGATCGTGTGGGATGTCAGCGTCGACTCGACCGTCGTGCGCGCCCACCAGCACGCCGCCGGTGCCCGCCGATCGCTGCAGCTCGAACCGCCCGGCGGCGTCGAAACCGAACCCGACGACCACGCCCTGGGGCGCTCGCGTGGTGGGTGGAGCACCAAGCTGCACCTGGGCTGTGAGCAGAACCGGCGGCCGCTGGCGGTGCTGCTCACCCCCGGACAGCACGGCGACAGTCCGCAGTTCACCGCGGTGCTCGAGCGGATCTTCGGTGCCGCGACTCGGATCGGGTCGGGCCCGCACCCGGCCGGTGCGGGTGCTGGCGGACAAGGCGTACAGCTCCCGCGCCAACCGCGCCTACCTGCGTCGACGCCGGATCAGAGCGACGATCGCGATCCCGTCCGATCAGCTCGCGCACCGCCGCAGACGAGGCTCGCGAGGCGGCCGACCCCCGGCGTTCGACCGTCAGGTGTACCGGCAGCGGCACGCGGTCGAGTGCGGCATCAACCGGCTCAAACAGCACCGGGCGGTGGCCACTCGCTACGACAAGCTTGCCGTCCGGTATCTGGCCACCGTCCACGTCGCTGCCCTCAACCAGTGGCTATGAATGAGTACACATTTGAAACACGCCCTAGAGGCGGGTCGCGGCGCGCTCGCCCTCCACGATCGCGGCGTCCGCGCGTCGCGGGGTGACTGCGTCGCCGATCCGCACGACGTGGAAGGCACTGCCGCGCAGCGCCGTCCAGAGTTCGTCCACCGGATCCTGATGGGTGGCCACCACCACCGCAGCCACCGTGCGCCGGTGCGCGACGGCGGTCGGGTGGTGCCGCAGCGCGACGTCGAGCCGGCCGTCGCGTTCG
This sequence comes from Rhodococcus sp. NS-SX18, assembly GCF_057367935.1. Taxonomy (NCBI): domain Bacteria; kingdom Bacillati; phylum Actinomycetota; class Actinomycetes; order Mycobacteriales; family Nocardiaceae; genus Rhodococcus; species Rhodococcus sp. NS-SX18. The sequence goes on from NZ_CM170633.1 coordinate 3,820,147, forward strand.
GCGACGGCGGTGACGAGGGTGTCGGTCAGCTGTTCGATGCCGTGTGCGTGCGCCCGACGGGTCCAGCCCTCCATGTCGAGGGTCAGCCCGAGGTCCTGGCCGACGATCATCCCGGCCGTGCAGACCGTGACCGCGGCGCCGCGTCCGGCGAGCAACTCCGCCACCGACGTCGCATGGTGGAAGCCCAGGTCGTCGACGACGAGGACGTCACCGTGCGGAGACACCCGGCCGTCGAGCACGTCGCGGACGTCGACGACGAGGCCGGTGTCGCCGGCCCAGTCCGGTCGCCGCGGTCGCGCACCGGTCGCGACGACGACCGCGTCGGGACGCGCGTCGCGCACGAGCGCGGCGTCGACGTGCACGCCGGTGCGCATCTCGACGCCCGCGCGCCGGCACTCGACCTCGAGACTGCGGACCAGACCGGCCAGTTCGCCGCGGCCCGGCGCGGTCGCGGCCGTGCGGATCTGCCCGCCCAGCACGTCCGTGCTCTCGCAGAGGGTGACCCGGTGCCCGCGCTGCGCGGCGGTCGCGGCGGCGCGCAGCCCGGCCGGGCCGCCCCCGACGACGAGGACCCGCCGGCCGGGACGGCGGGGCCCGGGCAGCGGCTGCGCCTCGCGTCCGGCGCGGGGGTTGGCCACGCAGCCGATCCACCGCCCGAGGCCGACCCGGCCGATGCACTCCTGGTTGCAGGCCAGGCACGGGCGCACGTCGTCGCCGGCGAGGGCCTCGGCGGCGAAGTCGGGATCGGCGATCTGGCCGCGCACGACGCCGACGAGGTCGCAGCGCCCCTCGGCGAGCGCCGCCTCGGCCTGCGCCGGGGTCGTGAAGCGCCCGACGCCGACGACCGGCAGGCGCACCCGCCGCCGCAGCGCGTCGGGCACGAACAGCGCGTAGCCGTGCGGCGTCGCCATGGAAGCCTCGATCAGGTGCAGCGTCTCGGTGGCCACACCGATCGAGGTGTTGACGTAGTCGACGTGCCCGCTGTCCTCGACCAGGGCGGCGAGGGCGACGGCGTCGTCGAGGGTGATCCCGCCGTCGGTGCCGTCGTGTCCGCTGAGCCGGACCCCCACGACCAGGGCGGGCCCGACCGCCGCGCGCAGGGCCTCGACGACCTCGAGCAGGAACCGTGCCCGGTTCCGGAGCGGGCCGCCGTACCGGTCGGTGCGGCGGTTGGTGCCCGGTGACAGGAACTGCCGCACGATCGACGCCTGCGAGCACTGCAGTTCGACACCGTCGAACCCGCCGGCACGGCAGAGTTCGGCGACGCGGGCGTACCCGTCGACGAGCTCGCGGATCTCGTGCTCCTCGACGGCCTTGGGCACCTCCCGGAACAGCGGGTCGGGCACAGCGCTGGGGGCCCACAGGGGCAGGCCGGTGTACATGCCGGAGCCCTGGGCGCCGTTGTGGTTGAGCTGCGCGAGGATTCGCCCACCGTGGGCGTGCACGGACTCGGTGATCCGCCGGTAGCCGGGCACCACGGCGGGGTCGTAGCCCCGGATGAGCTTCTCGTAGGGCCGGTCCGTCGGATGCACGGTGTGTTCCTCGGAGACGATCAGACCGGCACCGCCGCGCGCCCGCGCGGCGTAGTAGGCGGCGTGCTGTGCGGTCGGCAGGCCGTCGACGGCGAAGTTCGTCAGGTGCGCGGAGAACACCACCCGGTTGCGCAGCGTGACCGGGCCGAGCCGCAGCGGGGCGGCCAGCCGCGGGTACGGCCGGGCGGGGCAGGACTCGCTCACACCTTCGAGTTCCCCTGGTCGAGAGCCATCTGGCTGCCGGTGATCGTCTTGGCCCGGTCGCTCGCGAGGAACAGCACGGCCTCGGTGATGTCGTCGACGTCGGCGATCGGTTTCTCGGTGAGGATCGGCGCGAAGCTCGGCAACCAGTGCGGGTACTTCTCGAACAACTTCAGCGCACCCTGGTCGGTGCCCATCGGCGTGTTCACACCGTACGGGTGGATGGAGTTGACCCGGATGCGGTACTCGCCGAGTTCCTTGGCGGCGGTCTGGGTCAGGCCGACGAGACCGAACTTCGCCGCGGCGTAGTTGGCCTGGCCGGGCATGGCCTTCAGGCCCGCGACGGAGCTGACGACGATGATCGACCCCCCGTTGCCGGCCTCGATCATGGCGGGTGTGGCGGCCTTGAGGGTCTTGAAGACTCCGGTGAGGTTGATGTCGATCAGTTCCTCGAACTGTTCGTCGGGCATCTCCCAGAAGCGGTTCCAGTTGCAGATGCCGGCGTTGGCGACGACGACGTCGAGACGGCCGAACTGGGCGACGCCCTCGTCGACGACGGTCTGCAGGGCGGCGCTGTCGCGGACGTCGGCGATGCGGGCGTGGATCTTCGCGCCCTCGGCCTCGACGAGCTGGACGGTTTCGTGGAAGTCGGCTTCCGTGACCGGCGCGTACGAGTTGTACTCCGAGACGGGTCCGGCGATGTCGACGCCGATGATCGAGGCGCCCTCCCGCGCGAACCGGATCGCGTGGTTGCGGCCCTGGCCGCGCGCGATACCAGTGATGAACACGACCCTGCCGTCGAACTCGCCCATGTGCCGATCCTTCCGATCCCCAGCATTTTGGAACAGGTTACAGTTCGGATGCGAGTGCGTGCCCCTCACGTACCGCGTGGTGGACACTGCGCGGTGCGAGGCAGTCACCGATCCGTGCGAGCCCGGTGCGGTAGAGGCTGTCCTCCGGCAGGCCCGGGGCGCAGTCGACGAGCAGCGCGCCCGCGACGTCGGTGCGCTGCCCGGTCAGCCGATGCTCGAGTTCGACGGCGTCGGCACCGACCCGGCGCACGGTGACCCCCAGATGCCGGGTGACCCCTGCCCGCTGGAGCCGGGCGTTGGCCGCGACCAGGTCGCCCGTCGGCGCGAGCCGGGCACCGGCGATCGGGTCCGTCGTCGCATACGAGACGCTGTACCCCTGGGCGGCAAGTTGTTCCGCGATACCCACGGCGACGGGCCCGCCGACCGGGTCCCACACCACCACCGGCCGCACGGGGATGGGGCCACCGGCGAGCAGCCCCGCGGCGGTCACGACATGCCCGTCCTCCACGGGGTACTCGGGCGGCCGGTCGCGGCTGCCGGTCGCGAGCACGACCACCGTTCCCTGCGCGGCGGCCGCGTCGAGGTCCGCGGCGGCGACGGCGCTGCGGGTGTCGATCCGCACGCCGAGCGCGCGGCAGCGGCCCTCGAGCCAGTCGACGAGCGCGGAGAGCGTGTCGCGTCCCGTGCCCACCGCCGCGGTGCGCAGCATCCCGCCCACGCGTCCGGCGCGTTCGACGAGGCGGACGCGGTGACCGCGTTCGGCCAGGACGCGGGCCGCCTCGAGCCCGGCCGGTCCCCCACCGACGACGAGGACGTCCCGCGCGACGGCCGCCGGAGGCTGCGGCGTACGGGTCTCGTGCCCGGCCTCCGCGTTGCCGATGCAGCCGACCCGGGGATTGCGGAAGTCGCGCACGAGGCAGGCCTGGTTGCACCGCACGCACGGTCGCGGGGCGCGCCCGTCGCGCACGGCGGCGACGAGGTCCGGATCGGCGATCTGCGCGCGGGTCATCTCCACCAGGTCGCACACCCCGTCGTCGAGGGCGCGCTGCGCGGCGACGGGCTCGACGACGCTGCCCTGCAGTACGACGGGCACGGCTCCGCCCACGGCGGCGCGGACGGCGCGGCACAGCCCGGCGTTGAACCCGGCCGGGGTGTGGGCGTCGGGCCGGTACACACCGGGGGCGTAGAGCCCGCCGCGCACGACGGTGAGCAGATCCAGCTGCGGGGCGAGCACGGACGCGTGATCGGCGGCTTGCTCCGGTGTGATGCCGGCCCAGGGGGCCTCCTCGTCGCAGCTCAGACGCAGCGCCAGGATCCGGTCGGGACCGAGTTCGGCGCGCACGGCCGCGATCACCTGCCGCAGCAGCAACGACCGGTCGGTGCCGTAGCGGTCGGCGCGCCGGTTGGTCAGTCCCGAGAGGAACTGGCGCAGCAGCGAGGTCGGCCCGGCGTCCAGTTCGATTCCGTCGACGTCGGCCGCGACCGCGACGGCGGCGGCGGCGCGGAACCCTTCGATCAGCTCCCCGATCTCGTCGTCGCCGACCTCCATCGGCAGTTCGCGGCCGGCCGGATCGGCCACCCGCGACGGTGCCCACAGCGGAGCCTGCGTCCACGCACTGGACCCCTGCAGACCGGCGTGGCCGAGCCCGGCCAGCACGAGGGTGCCGTGGGGTCGGCACGCGGCGACGATCGACGCCCAGCCGGGGCCGCCCTCCGCGGCCAGGGGTGCCCGCTCGTACGGCTGGTCGTGCGGGTGCACGGAGGCGACCTCGGTGACGAGCAGCCCGGCTCCGCCGCGGGCGCGGCGTTCGTAGTACGCCACGTGCTCAGCGGAGAAGGCCCTTCCCGCACCGAGATTGGTTTCGTGCGGTCCGAAGAGCACCCTGGCCGGCGCGTCGCGGCCGGCCAGGGTGATCGGTTCGGTGAGAGTGCCCATCGGCAGATGGGACCGCTCAGATTCCGAGGTCGCGCCGGAAGTTCGGCGGGACGACGATGTCGTCGGGGGTCAGCTCGTGGATCGACGTCTTGCCGAGTCCGATGAGCGCGGAGCCGATGCCCCCGGCGAGGATGTCGAGGACGTTCTCCACGCCCGCCTGCCCGTTGGCGGCCAGGCCCCACAGGTACGCGCGGCCGATCAGGACGGCCTTGGCGCCGAGCGCGACGGCCTTGACGACGTCGCTGCCGCGCCGGATGCCGCCGTCGAGCAGCACCTCCACGTCCCTGCCGACCGCTTCGGCGATCGCCGGCAGTGCGCGGATCGGGGCCGGGGTGCCGTCGAGGTTGTTGCCGCCGTGGTTGGACACCGAGATCGCCGTGACGCCGGCGTCGACGGCGCGCTTGGCGTCGTCGACCCGCATCACGCCCTTGAGCATGAACGGCGCGTCGCCCCACTGCTCGCGCAGCCACGCGACGTCCTCCCAGGTGGGCAACGGGGTGCCCATCCATTCGCCGTAGGCGCCGAAGAACGTCGGCGCGCTGCCACCGGGCGGGGTCAGGTTCGGCGTGGTCAGGTCCGGCACCTTGCCGGTCTTGGCCCAGTCGAGCAGCCAGCTCGGCCGCAGGATGCCCTCGGGCGCGAACCGGAACATCGCCTTGAGGTCCATCTTCTCCGGAATGGCGGGGCTGCCCCAGTCCCGGCCGTTGGAGAACGACCAGTCCAGGGTCATGATCAGGCCCTTGGCGCCGGCGGCACGGGCGCGCTCCATCCGCTGGACGAGCACGTCGCGGCTGCCCACCCAGTACATCTGGAAGAAGGTCTTGTCGTTGGCGGCGGCGACCTCCTCGATGGACTTGCTCGCGAACGAGCTCAGGCCCATCGCGACCCCGCGTGCCGCGGCGGCACGGGCGACGGCGACCTCGCCGTCGGGGTGCACCGCCTGCACCCCGGTCGGGGAGATCAGCACGGGCATCCCGACGTCCTGACCCATGACGTGGGTGCCCATCTCGCGCTTGTCGGACAGGCCCGCGACGTGCGGGGCGAAGCCGAGCTCGCCGAACGCGGCCATGTTGTCCTCGACGGTGATGCCCTTCTCGGAGCCGGCCACGAGGGCTCCGTAGACGGACTTGGGGAGCTTCTTCTTCGCGCGTTGCTGCGCGACCGCAACGGTTTCGAACCAGTCGTTGCCCATGGGGAAATCTGCCTCTCGTACTGCTGGGAAGACGCCGGCTACTGCATTCCGGCGAGCGGGTTCTCGTCGCACGCCCGCGACGGCGGGCGCACCATCAGCTCCAGGGGGACGGGGGCGCGCGGGGTGCGGCGCTCGCCGGTGCGGGAGTGGTCGACGCTGGACTTGGGCACGGTGCGGTCGGCGCTGAGCGCGGATTCGCCGTAACCCTGGACGCATTCGGGGTCCGGTCCGTCCATCGGCAGACCGGTGAAGAACTTGGCGGCCATGCAGCCGCCGCGGCACGAATCGTAGAACGTGCACTTGCTGCACGCACCGCCGGTCTGCGGGGCGCGCAGCTCGGTGAACAGTTCGGAATGCTGCCACACCTGCTGGAATCCGCCGTCGGACAGGATGTTTCCGGCGAGGAACTTGTCGTGGATCGCGAACGGGCAGGCGTAGACGTCGCCGACCGGGTCGATCAGGCACACCACCCGGCCCGCGCCGCACAGGTTCAGCCCCGGCAGTGCGCCGGCACCGTCGGCGCCGCCGAACGCGGACAGGTGGAAGAACGAGTCGCCGGTGAGCACGCCCTCGCCGTGGGCGACGAGCCAGTTGTAGAGCTGGCGTTGCTGCTCGTGGGTGGGATGCAGGTCGTCCCACACGTCCACGGCGCGGCCGGACGGGCGCAGCCGGGTGATGCGCAGGGTGGCGCCGTACCGGTCGGCCAGGGCCTTGAATTCGTCGAGCTGGTCGACGTTGTGGCGGGTGACGACGACGGAGATCTTTGCGTCGCGGAAGCCCGCCTCGGCGAGATTCTCGAGGGCCCGCACGGCCATCGCGAACGAACCGGGGCCGCGCACGGCGTCGTTGACCTCGGCGGTGGCGCCGTCGAGGGAGATCTGCACGTCGACGTAATCCGAGGCCGCCAGCCGTGCGGCAACCTTCTTGTCGATCTTGACGCCGTTGGTGGAGAACTTCACGCCCACCTGGTGTTCGGTGGCGTAGTCGACGAGCTCCCAGAAGTCCGAGCGCACGGTCGGCTCACCGCCGCCGATGTTGACGTAGAACACCTGCATGCGCTGCAGCTCGTCGATGACGGCCTTGCACTGTTCGGTGGTCAGCTCACGCGGGTCACGCCGACCGGACGAGGACAGGCAATGCACGCACGACAGGTTGCAGGCGTAGGTCAGCTCCCACGTCAGGCAGATGGGGGCGTCGAGGCCCTTCTCGAACTGGTCGACCAGGCGGCCGACCTTCGGTGGGGCGGAAGCGTCTCGTACTGCGGCGGATTCGAGCACTGAGGTCATGGGCTGCGTCCTCGTCGGTGGCGGGCGGAAGGTGTGCGGGCGGGGTCTAGGCCGGCACGATCATGTGGGAGTCGGCCAGCGTGGCCAGCGCACGCAGGTACGGACGCTGCGCGGGCTCGTCGATTCCGTGGGCAGCGAGCGCGGCCCGCACGGACGGATGCTGATCGAGGGTTTCGACGACCCGGACGATCGTGGTGTTCTTCAGGAACGAGAGCTTGCGGGTCCCGAAGTGGTAGAGCAACGCCCCGAACGGCTCGGGGCGAAGCGCTACCTGCGGGTGCAGCCTCCACGTCGTGTCCGGATCGAACCCTGCCGAGTCGACCTCGGTCGAATCGATCACAGTGGCGGCGGCGTCGGCGGGCACGATCAGTACACGCCGCACATGCCGTCGATGGAGACCTCTTCCACGAGGGACTCCTCGACCAGGTCGGACTCGACGACGCTGTTGTCACGATCGGACATGAAATTCCTCCTCGGATGGGGACTCCACGGTCGGAGTCGGTCGTCACAGGCCTGTTGCGCTGTGACTCGGTTCACCACTGTAATGGCATCGAGTGCAGAATGTCACCCATGGAAGGCTCACACCATGCGTAGCCGCCGGAAACCGTCCGCTCGGATAGGTCGTCGCCCCTCCACTTCGAGGGAGGGCCTCAGTGCGATCGGAATCGAACTGTTCCGCACCCAGGGGTTCGACGAGACCAGCGTCGACCAGATCGCGGAGGCTGCGGGGATCGCCCGGCGCACCTTCTTCCGATACTTCCCGTCCAAGAATGCCGTGCCGTGGGGCGACTTCGACGCCCACCTCGAGCAGATGCGCGCCCACCTCGACGCCCTGCCGCCCGAGGTACCCCTCGCCGAGGCGCTGACCTCGGCGTTGCTGGACTTCAACACCTTTCCCGCGTCGGAGGCGACGTTGCACCGCGACCGCATGGACCTGATCCTGCGGGTGCCGGCGCTGCAGGCGTACTCGGTGGTGATGTACGAGGGTTGGCGCCGCGTGATCACGGAGTACGTCGCGCACCGCATCGGGGGCTCCGCGGAGGACCACTATCCGCGCACCGTGGGCTATCTCGTCCTCGGCGTCGCGATGGCGGCGTACGAGCAGTGGCTCGCCGACGACACCCTCGCCCTGCCCGACCTCTTGTCGGCCGGCATGCGCGCCCTCTACAGTGGCCTCGACGCGGCTGCGCCGTCCACTACCGGCCCCGACGTCCCCACCTCATCGAAAAAGGCTGCGCTGCAATGACTGTGCTCGATTCCCTCGCCCCCTGCCCGGTCGGCCGATGGTCGCACGCCCACGTCACGGTGGAACGGGTGCCCTCGGGCCCGATCTCGCTGCGGCGCGACGCGGGACGACTGCACGTCACGCATTCCCTCGGACCGGAGGACCTCAGCGAACGCCTCGTCGCCGACGTCACCGCCTCGATCGCCGGCAGCGACCTCGGCCGGGAGGAGTTCGAGCTGACGATGGTCGGACTGGTGCGCTCCACCGTGCCGGACGCCCTCGATTCGTGGGTCACCTACTACCGCAACTCGCTGACCGAACTGCTCTACGGCACAGCCGAGTTCGCGCCGATCCACGACATGGCCGCCGAACTCGTCCGTGGCCGTGTGCTCGATCTCGGGTCCTGCTTCGGGTTCCTTCCCCTTCGCCTGGCTCGCGCCGGGGTCGCCGTGACCGCCACCGACATTCTGCCCGGCACCATGACCCTGCTCGACGCGGTCGCACCCCGCCTCGACCTCGCGGTGGACACCCTCGTGTGCGATGCGGCCCACGTCCCCGTCCCCGACGACAGCGCCGACACCGTCACCGCGATCCACCTGCTCGAGCACGTCGACGCGGCCACCGGTGCGGCGGTCGTCGCCGAGGCGCTGCGAATCGCCCGGGAACGCGTGGTGATCGCTGTGCCGTTCGAGGACGAAGCCACGGCCTGCCACGGCCACGTACGCACGTTCGACCTGCCCGCCCTGCACGCTCTCGGCGAGTCGACCGGCCGCACCTTCGAGGCCTTCGAACACCACGGCGGCTGGCTCGTGCTCGACGCGCGGTAACCGAACCCCCCTGTGACCGAACCCCGTATGACCGAATGTCACATCGCGTCGGTCACATCGACGCGATGTGACATTCGGCCCCGCGCCCGGCGCGGGTCACTGGACGACGAGATCGCGACGGCGCAGCGCGCCGATCCCCGCCGTCATGGTGAGCACCGCGAGAACCAGCAGCACCAGCAACGGCAGCACTCGCACCTCCGCGGCCGGCACCGGGGGCACGTGGACGAACGGCGACAGGTCCAGCACAGCCTGCGGCAGGTCCAGCAGGATGCCGAGCTGCCCGATGAGCAACCACACGGCGAACACGCCCCACGCGACGCTCGCGGCGCGACGCGGCACCACACCCACGCACAACACCGCCATCGCCTCCACCAGGAGAACAGCCGGGACGAAGGCCAGTGACGCCGGCAGCAGGTTGCCGAGTGATCCGGTGACGTCGCCGACCGTCAGGCCGTAGGAGACCGCCAGCGTGACGCCCGTGGCGATCTGCAGCACGATCACCCCGATCGTCACCACGCCGATGTGTGCGAGCATCCACGGCACCCGACCGAGGGCGGTCGAGAGCAGCGGCTCGACCCGCCCGGACGTCTCCTCCCCGTGCGTCCGCAGCACGGCTTGCACCGCGTACCCACTGCCGACCAGCGCCATCATCAGGAAGATCATCGCGAAGTACGCGTCGGTGAGGCCCTGCGCCCCGCCGCCGAGCTGCTTCATCATGTCGGCGACGGCGCCCCCCTCGTCGAGGAAGTTGTTCATCTCGTTCGCGACGCTGCCGTACGTCGCGGCGAGAACGACGATGCCGAGCGCCCACCACATCAACGTCGTGCGCTGTATCCGCCACGCGAAGCCCCACGCGGTAGGCAGCCACGACGCCGCACGGTCCGGCCCCGGCCGCGGTTGCACCAGCCCGGCGCCGTGATCGCGCCGCCCGGTCAGCTCGTACGCGGTCCACGTCGCCGCGACCGTGAAGACAGCGAACAACACCAGGACCCACCAGACGTCCTCGTCGAACGGCCGGATCTGCTGCGCCCAGCCGATCGGCGAGAGCCACGACACCCACATGCTCGTGACGCTGACCCCGCCTGGGTCGACGGTGGCGGCACTGTCGCCGACGGCACGCAGCAGGAACGCGACCCCCAGCGCCGCGCCGGCCAGTCCGTTCGCGGCCCGGGCACCCTCGGCGACCTGCGCGCTCACCGCCGCGACCGACGCGAACGCGATCCCGGCTGCCGCCGTCGCCACCGCAAGAGCGACAGATCCGGACAGCGGCAGTCCGAAACCCAGGGAGACGACGGTGAGCAGCAGCGCGAGTGCGACATTCGCCGCCGTGGCCACGATCAGGGCCGCGGTGAGCAGGGCACGCCGGCCGACGACACTGGCGCCGACCAGTTCCGCGCGGCCGGTCTCCTCGTTCTGCCGGGTGTGCCGGACCACGGCCATCGTGCTCATCAGGCCCGCCGCCAGGGCCAGGAACAGCAGTGTCTGCGCCGCGACGACCGCGCCGAGACTGTCCCCCGAGACCAGGCCGTTGGTGGCCAGCACCACGGGGGACACTGCGGAGCTGACGGCGATGAGGTGCAGGTCCTCCTGTGTCGGATAGAGCCCCTTCAGGCTCGACACCGAGATCGCGTACACGATCGTGATCGTCACCAGCCACACCGGCAGCTGCACGCGGTCGCGGCGGGCTGCCAGACGCACCAGCCGGCCGGTACCGACGAATGCGGCATTCATGCGCTGTCCCCGTCGCCGACGGCCGGCCGGCCGTGCGCGAGGTGCTCGCCGGGGACGTGGATGTGCTCGCCCGGCAGGTCGTCCCCGTAGTGCCGCAGGAACAGTTCCTCGAGGGTGGGCGGGGTACTGGTGAGCGACGTGATGCCGAAGTCGAGCAGCTCGCGCAGCACCGCGTCCATCCGGGCCGTGTCCACCTCGCACCGCACCCGCAGGCCGTCGACCTGCAGGTCGTGCACACCGGGCACCGTCTCGAGCCCGGCCACGGGACGCACGGTGTCGGCCACCACGGACGTGCGGGTCAGGTGCCGCAGTTCGGTCAGCGTGCCGGACTCGACGGTGCGGCCCTGCCGGATGATGGTCACCCGGTCGCACAGCGCTTCGACCTCGGCGAGGACGTGGCTCGAGAGCAGCACCGAGCTCCCGTCGGCGACGACCTCGCGGACGCAGTCCCGGAACACCTCGTCCTTGAGCGGGTCCAGGCCGGAGGTCGGCTCGTCGAAGAGGAACAACTCCACGTCCGAGGCGAGCGCGGCGACGATCGCGACCTTCTGCCGGTTGCCCTTCGAGTACGTGCGGGCCTTCTTGGTCGGATCGAGTTCGAAGCGTTCGAGCAGTTCGGCGCGGCGGCGTTCGTCGATGCCGCCGCGCAGACCGGCGAGCAGGTCGATCGCCTCCCCGCCGGTGAGGTTGGGCCACAGGTTGACCTCGCCGGGTACGTACGCGAGCCGCCGGTGCAGGTCCACCGCGTTGCGCCACGGGTCGCCCCCGAGCAGCTCGACCCGGCCGGAGTCCGCACGCAGCAGCCCGAGCAGAATGCGGATGGTGGTGGACTTGCCGGATCCGTTCGGGCCGAGGAATCCGTGCACCTCGCCTCGGCGGAGCTCGAGATCGAGACCGTCGAGAGCACGGGTGGTTCCGAACGACTTGACGAGCTTTTCCACGGAGATCGCCGTCGACATGGTGCCGAGGCTACGCCCAATCGGGGGTCCGTGCGGTGACGATTTGCGCAACACGCGGGGTCGGGTGAACCCTCGCAAATCGGTCGTTTAGGCTTCGCCCGGATCGCTGGTTTTCGAGGAACGGCACCGGTCGGTGCGCTGGAGAGGTGGGGGGACGTGGCCGCACGGTTCGGTCGGGGAATCCGCAATGCGCTGATCGGCGCCGCGGCGGTGTGCGCCACGGTCGCCGCCACGGGAACCGCGGGCGCCGCGCCCGTGTATCCGGTGCCGCCGGCCGACCCGTTCTACCGCGCGGCCGCCGACGTCGCCGTCGCCCCGGCCGGCGATGCACTCGAGGTGCGGCGCGTGCCCGCACCGCCCGGCATCGTCGACGTCGAGGCGTGGCAGGTCCGCTTCCGGTCGACGGATTCGACCGGCCGTCCGATCCCTGCGGTGACGACGGTTCTCGCCCCCGCCGGCAAGGCTCCGGACGGTCCGCTGCTGTCGTTCCAGCACGTCATCAACGCCCTCGGCACGCACTGCGCACCGTCGCAGACGCTGTGGACGAGCGACCCGGATCTCGCCGTGCGGGAGGCGCCGGCCCTCAACGTGGTGCTCCGGCGGGGCTGGACGGTCGCGATCCCGGACCATCTCGGGCCGAACAGCGCCTACGGCGCGGCTCGCCTCGGCGGACAGATCACCCTCGACGGCATCCGCGCGGTGCAGCAGGTACCCGAGCTGCAGCTCGCCCACAGCCCGGTTGCGCTGGCGGGGTACTCCGGCGGCGGGATGGCCACCGGGTGGGCCGCGGCACTGGCTCCGACCTACGCCCCCGACCTGAACCTGGTGGGTGCGGCGATGGGCGGGGTGCCGATGAACATCCGCAAGATGGCCGAGGCTCTCGGCGAGAACCCGCACCCCGCCTTCGGTCTGGCGTTCGCGGCCGCGCTGGGCCTCGAACGCGAGTACCCCGAACGGATGCGGATCAGCGCGGACCTGACCCCCGCGGGTGTGGCGATGCGCGACGCCCTGGCCAACGCCTGTACCAACGACATCCTCGCGCGCGGTGCCGGCGGCAGCCTGCGGCAGGTGAGCACCAATGCCCACCTGGCCGACGATGCCGACGCGGTCGCCGTCGCGGAGGAGAACAGCCTCGAGCTGTACCCGGGCGTGCCGACCGTGCCCGTGTTCGAATGGCACAGTCCCACCGACGCACTCATCCCGGTGGACTCCATCGACGCCACGCTCGACCGCTACTGCGCCGCGGGCGCGCCGGTGCGCCGGGTCGAGACCCCCAGCCCCGACCACATGTCGGCGGCGGTGCTCGGCCTGCCGGACGCGTTCGAGTTCCTCGGCGAGCGTTTCGACGGAGCACCGGTCACCGGAACCTGCTGACCCGTCCACGTCCACCGGACCCGAACGGATCGGCGGGCGCCTCGACGGAGTCGCCTGCACAGCCGCGTAGCTGCGCGTACATGCAGTATCGGGTCGCTGATCGGCGGACAGCGCTACTGCTTCCGGGTACTCGGTCGTGCTCGGAGCGGGTCCGTCCTCGGTCGGGTAACGCACCCGCGCAACGAGTGCGGCGCCGACAGAGCTGGAACCTCCGAAGATCGTGCCGAACGGTCGCTTTTCCGGCAGGATCACGTGGGAGACGCTCGTTCGACCGGAAGGACACCGATGCGATCGATTACCCGTGCCGCGCTCACAGCAGTGGCCGTCATTCCCTCGTTCCTGGCTGCCCCCGCCTTCGCGTCGGCGGCCGACGCCGGCGAGGTCGCCTTCGCCTTCACCGTCAGCGGATCGACCGTGACGAACACGATCACCAACGACTCGGGCACGCCCCTGGACTGCATGACCGGGCTCGCCCCGGCTCCTGGCGGGGTACTGCCGCCGGTCGCCGAGGTGATCGCCAACGGTCAGACCTTGGGCACGTCGGGCCGGGTACAGCCGGGTGTGACCACCCAGACCGTGACCGAGATCCCCGACGGCACCTATGTCGTCCTCGCCTCGTGCTCGACGGACGGCCTGGCCACCATGTGGGTTTCGGACTACCCCGGCATCGCAGACCATCTGGCGCCCATGCCGGTCACCGCCTACCCGGTCCAGCAGGCCTCCCCCGTCGTCACCGTGCCAGCAACCCTGCCGGCGTTCGGCAGCAGCTGACCCACGGCGTCGCCGCCGCGCTAGATCAAGCCGCGCTTGCTTGCCGCGTACACGGCCTCGGCGCGGCGGCTCACGCTCAGTTTGCGCATGATGTTGCTCACGTGGAACTTCACCGTGGTACCCGAGATGAAAAGGCGCTCACCGATCTTGGCGTTGGACAAGCCTGCTGCGAGCAGCCGCAGCACCTCGAGTTCGCGCTCGGTGAGTTGTTCCTGCGGCGTGGTCTGCCCGTTGAGGGAACGCACCACCGCCGCGGCGCTGCGCGAGTCGAAGGCACTCTCGCCGCGCGACACCGCGCGGATCGCGCGCACCAGCTCGGTCGTGTCGACGTCCTTCACGACGTACCCGCGTGCCCCGGCGTGCACGGCACGCACGACCAGCTGCTCGTCGAGGAACGTGGTGAGCACGAGCAGGCCCAGCCCCGGGTGGGCGGCCGACAGCTGCCCGCACAACGTCAGTCCCTCGTAGTCCGACCCGGCGGAGAGCTTCAGGTCCATCAGGACGATGTCGGGCCGGACCCGGCCCACGAGGGTGAGCGCCTCGGCCTCGTGCGAGGCCTCTCCGACCACCTCGAGGTCCGGCTCCCGCTCGAGGATCGAGCGCAGCCCCTGGCGCAGGATCGCGTGGTCGTCGACGAGGACGATGCGGACCGTGCGATTCACCGTCCCGGCTGGGGTTGCCACGTTCATCGCTGTGCTCCTGTCCGCGCCGCGTGTGCCGGCGCCGCACTGTTCCCGCTGGTTCCGATCGTCTCGTCGGCGTCCCGCTCCGCGTCGACGGCCCGTTCGGGCACCGGGATGCGCACCGCCACCCGGACCCCGCCGAGACGGGCGCGACGCACCTCGAGAGTGCCACCGAGCTCGTGTGCGCGGGCCTGCATGTTGGCCAGCCCGCGATGGCGGCCGTCCCAGTCGTTGTCCGCGGCGAGGCGCAGCATCAGCCGCATCCGGGCCGGGTCCCCGTCCCCGTCGTCGGCGACCGACAACAGCACCGAGTCCGGCCGGTACGTCAGCCGCAGCACCACGCGCCGGGCATTGGCGTGCACCGCGGCGTTGAACAGCGCCTCCCCTGCGATGCGCAGCAGCGAATGCTCGGCCTCGCCCGGCAGTTCGACCGGCGGGCCGCCCACCCGGACCGTGATGTCGAGTTCGCCCGGCGTGTGCGCGCTGCAGAGCTGCTCGAGCATCTCCGGCAGCGACGTGCGATCCGAGTCGGACGGGTGGTTGAGCGCGTAGATCGCCGAGCGCAGCTGTTCGACCGCGCGCCGGGTGAGCTCCTTGGCCAGGTCGAGCCGCTCGCCGCGCTCGGTGTCGGGAATGTCGCTGCGGCACACCTCGATCTGCATGCCGGCCGACAGCACGGCCTGCGTGACGCTGTCGTGCAGCTCCCGCGCGATGCGGTGACGTTCCTCGTCGAGCGCCTGGTGCCGATGCGCGGCACCGAGCTGCCGTTGGGTCAACTCCAGCTGACGCAACGTCGCCTCGAGTTCGGCGTTGCGGGCCTGCAGATCCGCCGCTGCGCGATTCGCTTCCTGGTATGCCTGCTCGGCTCGTCCGAGCAGCAGCTGGCCCCGCTGGTAGAGCGCGGAATTCTGCAGAGCCACGGCGGTCTGGCTGGCGAGGATCGACAGCACGGCGTGGTCGGTGCCGTCGATGGTGCGGTGTTCGGGTGTCCACGCGGCGATCGCGCCTGCCACCCCGCCGTCGAGGACGATGGGGACGAAGGCGTGATGGGTGTCGATGGTGGCGTCCCGGCCGATCGACCCCGACCGGATGTCCTCGAGGCAGCGCACCACGTCGTCGGGCAGGGGTGGACCTTCGACGTTGTCGACGAGGAACGGGGTGGCATCGGGTCCGAGGACCAGACGGCGCGGCCCTGCGTCGGGCAGGGTTCGGTCGGTCAGGGCGAAGACCACCCAGCGGGCGCTCAGGTGGGCACGCGCGGCCTCGGCCACGGCGCAGATCAGGGTCTCGGGACCCTCGACGGTGCGCACCAGGGCACGCGAGATCAGCTCGAGCGCGTGGACGACCCGCTCGAGACGTTCGGCGGCTCCGCGGTACTGGGGATAGAACGTGGGTTTGCCGGAACGCAGGCCGGTCAGTCGCGACAGGTCGGGAGCGGTCACAATGCCGCCCGGAACAGCGCGACCATCTGCTCGTGCGTCGCTTCGCGGGGGTTGGTGGACATGCACGCGTCGCGTAGCGCGCCCGCGGCCAGACGTTCGAGGTCGGTCGCCTGCACTCCGAGTTCCCGCAGTCCGCGCGGCACTCCGACTTCGCGGGCGAGCCGTTCGACCCGGTCTGCGACGGCGAGTGCGGCTTCCACGGCGGGACCGCGGTGCTCGTCGAGCCCGAGAGCCCGGGCGATCGCGACAAACGGCTCGGGATCGGAGGCGGCGTTGAACCGGATGACGTGCGGGAGGAGCACTCCGTTGATGACGCCGTGCGGCAGGTCCAGCAGCCCGCCGACCTGGTGGCTCATCGCGTGCGCGGCACCGAGGATCGCGTTGGTGAACGCCAGCCCGGCCTCGAGGCTGGCCTGGGCCATGATCGATCGGGCCGCCATCTCCCGGGGGTCTTCGATCGTGCGTACCAGCGTGTCGGTGACGAGACCGACCGCGCGCAGGGCGTGGTGGTCGGTGAGCGGGTTGTGGGCGCGGGAGACGAACGCCTCCACGCCGTGGGTGAGCGCGTCCAGCCCGGTGGCCGCATTCAGTTCGTCCGGCATGGTGGTCAGCAGCCGCGGGTCGATCACGGTCAGGTCCGGGACCAGCGAACGACCGATGATGGTGATCTTGGTGCCCCGGACGGTGTCGGTGACGACGCAGAACTGGGAGACGTCGGCGCCCGTGCCCGAGGTCGAGGGCACCACCACCATCGGTGGGATCGGAACGGCCGCCCGGTCCACGCCTTCGTAGTCGAGGATGCTGCCGCCGTTGGCGGCGAGCACCGCGATGCCCTTGGCGGCGTCGATCACCGAGCCGCCACCGAGCGCGACGAGCACGTCGCAGCCGTGCACACGGTACGTCTCGTGCCCGGCGGTGACCTCGTGGTCCTTGGGGTTGGGGGTGAGATCACCCCACACGATCGGCGTGAGGCCCTGCTCGACGAGATGGCCGTGCAGCTCGTCGACCCAGCCGGCCTCGATCAGCCCCGGGTCGGTGACCAGCAGGGGCCGGACCGCGCCGAGCCGAACCGCCGCGTGCGCCGCTTCGACCAGCGATCCGACCCCGAACACGATCTCCGGGGCATGGAACTTGGCCAGCGTCGTCGCGGTGTGCTCCGATGCGACGGCCACTGCGCACTCCTGACGATCCCGATTGCTGTGATCCAGCTTACGTGGCTTCCGAGCCTAGCCCCTACCCGACGGCGTGGCACCGGGCCGAACGGCAGGGGCGGTACCTGCCCGTTCGGGCAGGTACCGCCGGTCCACCGCGGGCCGGCCATCGGCCGAGAACACCCGCTCGGCCCCCGGCTCTCCGCTGATCCGACAGGAGCAGCGGATGACCGGCCGGGCCGCGGCTGCGCGACCCCGTCTCCCGCTCACCGCAGGGCGTGCCCGAGTTCCGCCGCCCGCGACAGCAGCTGGGCGGCGTCCCGGGCGACGACGACGCGATCGCACTCCTGGGCGTACTCGGGCATCGCGCACGTCGCCTGGGCCCAGTAGCGCTGCGGTTCCGGGGTGATCCAGGCGAGCCGGTGCACGCGACGACGAAGGTCGGCGAGCCGGTCGGCGCGGGCGGGCAGACCGTTGCAGCGGCCGTCGCCGACGACGAGCACACTCGTGCGCGAGTCGACGATGCCGGCGTGCTCGGCGAGCAGTTCGTCGAGCACCCGGCCGTAGTCGCTGCTCGCCTCGAGGTCGAGGCCGGGATGCGCCAGCACGGCCGCGAGGGCGCCGTCGCCCGTGGCGGCCAGCAGTTCCCGCGTCACGTCGACGGGCCGGTCGACGAACGCCAGGACGCGGCAGCGGTGGGCACGGCCGTGCATGGCCTGCGCCAGGCGGAGGGTGAACGCGGTGATCGGGCGCACCGACAGGGATACGTCGGCGAGGATGAGCAACCGGACCCGGTCGGGACGCGGGGCGCGCACGATCAGGTGGAACGGCACACCTTCGGTGCGCATCCCGGCACGCGCCGTGCGACGCATGTCGAGGCGGCCACGGGTCAGCTCGCGCGGCACCGGCCGCGCCGGGCCGCGCATGCGGCGCAGCACCTCGTGGCACGCCAGTTCGATCTCGGCTCGGGACGCGACGTCGCCGGCGGTGGCGGGGGCGTCGGGCTCGCCGTCCGGCAGCGGGCCGCCGAGCCCGGCCTGCGACAGTGCCGCGACGAACGCCTCGACGGCCTCGACGAGCCGGTTCAGTTGTGCCGCGCTGAGTGGCTCGTCGGCGTGGTCGTCGCCGTAGGCACGGCGCGGGTCGTAGGCGTCGAGCCACGCGAGGATGGATTCGGGATCGTCCCACGACAGCGACCCGACGACGGCGGCACCCGGATTCGCGGCCAGCTCGCCCACCGCTGCGGCTCCGGCCCGATCCACGTCGACGGTGTAGGTGACCCCGCGCCGTCCCGAGTCGGCGCCCGTGTCGACCGACAGCGCCGCGTCGGACGAGGTCATCGAGACGTCGTCGTCGTCCTTGTGGGGATTGAAGCCCTTGTCCGCCTCCGGGGTGTCGAAGTGGTCGCCGACCTCCGCGGCGCGCTCGTTGTACTCGGCGTAGCGCGCGACCTGCGGATCGTCGTCGAGCTCGAGCGCGGTCGGCAGGGACTCGGCGAATTGTGCTCGCGGCGAGGACTTCCCGTCTGCCGCACCGACGCTGTCCGCCGCGGCGAACAGCGCGTCGAAGGCGCGGTCGAAACCGGCCTGCTCGTGCGGGTACTTCGCGCACACCGCACGCAGGCAGGCTCGCAGCACATCGTGGTCGCGGGCACCGACGAGTCCGAGCACACGGCGGACCTCGATGGTCTCGGCGGGCGAGGCGGAGACCCCGTGCCGTCGCAGCAGGCGGCCGAAGACGGCGGCCACCACGTCGAGGGGGTACGACGGGTGCATCGCCGCGAGCGGCGTGACGGACTTCGCCGCGAGCGGCGTGACGGACTTCGCCGCGAGCGGTGTCCCGGGCGTCGTCGTGGGCGGTGTCACCGGCATGGGGTCACCGCCGCGCACCGATACCGACACCGCTGCCCCCGCCACCGCGCCCGCGGAACACCGCGGTGGTGGTGTTGGCGGGCCGGGAGGCGACCGTGGCCCGCTCGGGTCGCTCCCCTGCCGGCTCGGTGGTCGTCGACGCGGTCGTCGTCGCCACAGTGGTCCCCACAGTGGTCCTCGGTGCGGTGGTCGCCGGCGCGGTGGTCGTCGGTGCGGTGAGTGCGGTGTCACCGTCCAGCCGGGCGCGGACGAGGTCGGCGTCGCCGGTGTACTTGAGCAGCGCGGCGAGCAGGATGTCCCGGATCTGCCGGAGCGAGGTGTGGTCGCCGCCGCCGCGCCGCAGCACGGTGGCGGCACGCGCGGCATCGATGACCTCGGAGATGGACGGGCTCTTGCGCAACGGCAGTTCGCGCAGGGTGCGGGCCAGGTCCACGACCTCGCCGGCGGTGACGGTGTCGACGTCGGGGGCGCGGGCGGTGACGATCTCGCGTTCACGTTCGGGGGTGGGGTAGCCGACGTGGTAGTGCAGGCAGCGGCGCTTGAGGGCGGGCGAGAGTTCGCGGGTGTCGTTGGAGGTCAGGATCACCCAGGGCGCGGACCGGGCGGTGAAGGTGCCCACCTCCGGAATGGTGACCTGCCGCTCCGCGAGGACCTCGAGGAGCAGCGCCTCCATGGACTCCTCGGTTCGGTCGACCTCGTCGACGAGGAGGACTACCGGCTCCGGGGAGAGGATCGCCTCGAGCAGGGGGCGCACGGCCAGGAAGTTCTCGGAATACAGGCCGAAGTCCTGCGCGGCGAGGAAGCGGGACGCCTCGGCGACGTCGGGGTAGGCGGCGAGCTGCTCGCCGATGCGATCCCGCAGCATCTGCACGTGCAGCAGCTGCTTCGCGTAGTCCCACTCGTACAGCGCCCGGCTGTCGTCGAGACCCTCGTAGCACTGCAGCCGTACCAGCTTGCGCCCGCCGACGGCGGCGAGCGCCTTGGCGAGTTCGGTCTTGCCGACGCCGGCCGGGCCCTCGAGCAGCAGCGGCCGTTCGAGCGCGGTGGCGAGGTGGACGACGACCGCGAACTCGTCGTCGGCGATGTAGTCGTGGCGGCGCAGCGCGTCGGCGAGTTCCGGTCCGCTGGTGAAGCTGGTCATCGGTGCTCCTGTGTCGTCGTCGGCACTCGAGGTGGGTATGTCCGGGGCGGGTCGCCCCGCCCCGGACACGGATCGGTCGGGTGGTGGGTCAGTAGGCCCGGTTGATGCAGTGGTCGACGACGGGGATCATCGACTCGACCGTCACCTCGCGCGGGTTGCCCGGCGTGCACCAGTCGCCCTGGATGTGCTCGGAGATGGCGCGCACGGTCTTCTCGTCGCCCTTGATGACGTCGCCGCGTCCGGCGTACTTGCCGGTGTTCATGCGGTTCTTCTCGTACGAGTCGACGCGCACCTGACCGAAGTTGTCGGGGATGCCGACGTCCTTGGCCAACCGGATGGCGGCCTCGACCGCGGCGTCCGCCGCCTGGACGGTGGTCATGTTGCGGGTGTCGACACCCATCGCGGTGGCGATGCGGGCGTAGTGCTCGTAGCGCGAGGGCAGGTTGTACTCCCACACGCGCGGCAGGGCGATCGCGTTGTTGAGGCCGTGGTGGCTGTCGAAGAACGCGGACACGGCGTGCGAGATGGAGTGCACGATGCCCAGGCCGCCCGAGTTGAAGGCCTGCGCGGCGATGTACTGGGCGTTCATCATGCCCTCGCGGGCCTTGAGGTTGCGCGGCTCGAAGGTGGCCTCACGCAGGTGCTTGGCGACGAGCTCGATCGAGTACAGGGCGTTGCCGAGCGACGGGGCGAAGTCCAGCCGCGAGACGAACGGCTCGGAGCCGTGGGCGAGGACGTCGAAGCCGCAGTACGCGGTGAAGTGCTGCGGGCAGGTGTAGTACAGCAGCGGGTCGTCGATGGCGAGGGTGACGATCGTGGCCTCGTCGAAGCCGACCCACTTGTGCGGGTGGTCCATGTCGGAGGTGTCGGTGATGACGTATGCCCAGGAGGTCTCCGAGCCGGTGCCGGCGGTGGTCGAGACGGCGATGTGCGGCGGGTTCTCCTTGTTGGTGGACTTGGCGAAGCCCTCGAACTCGTTGATGTTGCGGCCGTCGTGGGCGATGACCACGCGGGCGCCCTTCGCGGCGTCGTGGCTCGAGCCGCCGCCGACGGAGATGATGGAGTCGCACTTCTCCTGCTGGTAGAGGGCGGCGGCCTCCATGACGTTGTAGTCCTTGGGGTTGGACTCGACCTTGTCGAACAGGACGACCTCGACACCCTGGTACTCGATCTTGCCGATCAGCTCCTCGATGATGCCCGAACCGCGTAGACCGGTCGTCATCAGCAGGGTGCGCTTGAAGCCCAGGTTCTTCGCCTCGACACCGATGATGTCGTGGGCGCCGACACCCATCAGTGCCCGCGGGAAGGGGTGGAACTCCTTGATGGGGAAGTCCCAGATCTGGTTGAGTTCGATGGCCATCGCGTCTCTCCTGATGTGTCGGCCGGAAGTGGTGGTTCGAATGCGGCGTCCGGTGTGACCGGCGTCTCTTCGCATCTCCACCTTCGGTCTCGATCACGCCCACGGAAAGGGCTTCGCGCTCGAACCGTCCGGTCGCGGCCCCGAAGCCGTCCGGTCGATCGGGCCGGCCTGCCCGATCGGGCAGGGGTCCGTTCCCGCTGATCGGGAGCCGACCGCAGCCCGACGCACCCCGTCCCGGTAGCGTTCTGTTGCTGATATCCTGAAACTAGAACGCGTTCTAGATTGCTTCACCCGCACCACGGAAGGACCGACCTGGCCATGACGACAGTCGAGGTGCCGCACGGCTCGCGATCCGCGATCCTGACCGTCTCCGCAGTCATCGAGGAGACGCCGGACTCGCGCTCGATCGTCTTCGACGTGCCGGCCGAGCTCCAGGACAAGTTCGCGTACAAGCCCGGACAGTTCCTGACCCTGCGCATCCCGAGCGAGCAGACCGGCTCCGTGGCCCGTTGCTACTCGCTGGCCAGCTCCCCGTACACCGACGACGCCCCCAAGGTCACGGTCAAGCGGACGGTCGACGGCTACGGGTCCAACTGGCTGTGCGACCGGATCTCCGCCGGTGACCGCATCGAGGTTCTGCCACCGTCGGGCGTCTTCACCCCGAAGTCCCTCGACCACGACTTCCTGCTGTTCGGCGCGGGCAGCGGCATCACCCCGGTCGTCTCGATCCTCAAGTCGGCACTGACCCAGGGGTCCGGCAAGGTCGTGCTGGTCTACGCCAACCGCGACGAGGCGTCGGTCATCTTCGCCGAGGAGCTGCGCGCCCTGGCCGAGAAGTACCCGACCCGGCTGACCGTCGTGCACTGGCTCGAGTCCGTGCAGGGCCTGCCGTCCGCCGAGCAGCTCGCCACCCTGGCGGCCCCGTTCAGCAGCCACGAGGCGTTCATGTGCGGCCCCGGCCCGTTCATGGATGCCGTGCACCGGGCGCTGCAGATCGCCGGCATGCCGCGCACGCAGGTGCACGCGGAGGTGTTCAACTCCCTCGCGGGGGACCCGTTCGCCGACCACACCCCCGTCGAGGTGAGCGACGAGGAGGCGGCCGACGCCGCGACGGTGGAGGTCGAGCTGGACGGGGAGACCCACACGATTCCGTGGCCGCGCTCGCAGACCCTCGTCGACATCATGCTCTCCAAGGGACTCGACGTGCCGTACTCCTGCCAGGAGGGCGAGTGCGGCTCGTGTGCGTGCACCGTCCTCGACGGCAAGGTCGAGATGGAGCACTGCGAGATCCTCGACCCCGAGGACATCGAGGCAGGCTACGTCCTGGGCTGCCAGGCCCGCCCGGTGACGGACACCGTCAAGATCGTCTTCTGAGACGGGTCCCTCGTCGGTCCTCGTCTCAGCGGACGAGGACCGGCGCCTCGACCAGCTGGGCGGCCGGCTTTCGCGGGCCGCGCAGCGCCACACCCACCCCGGCGCCGAGCGCGAGCACGATCACGGCGCCGCCGTAGCCCAGCGTCGTCGCGGTCAGCCCGTACGCGCCGGTCGCGAGGCCCGCGATCACCGCGGGCACGGAGAACGCGAGGTAGCAGACGACGAACGTGGTGGCGAACAGGCGACCGCGTTCGTGCGGTGCCGCCAGACCGCCGATGACGTTCATCGCTCCCAGGAACGCCGCACCCCAGCCGAAGCCCGCGACGGCGGTCCCGGCGAAGTAGGCGACGGCCCACCCACCGAGCACGGCGGTCACGACGACGCCGACGCCGGTGGCCAGGATCGCGGTCCCCGCGACGACCACGCGCCGCGGATCGAGACCGCGGAGCATCGTCGCCGCCACCGAACCGGACGCGAAGAGCGTGAAGATCGCCAGCCCGGCGACGAGGCGGTTGCCGATCCCGAAGACCGTACCCACGATCGACGGTCCGAGAGACATGTAGAGCCCGCCGAGCGACCACGCCGACAGCAGGGCCGGCAGGATCACCAGGTACGGGCCCCGCACCCCGGCCGGCACGGACGCACTCGGCAGCAGGCTGCGCAGCGCGGCCCGGCGGGTAGCGAAGCCCGGCGCGGGTACCCGGTCGGGGACGAAGACGAGCACGGCGGCCAGCGCCAGCGCCATCAGGACGACGAGGACGTAGACGAGCACAGTCGGAAAGGGCGCGAACTGAACGAGCAGTCCCGCGCCGGCGGCACCGAGGGCGAGCCCGAGCGACGGCGCGACACTGTTGACGAACGATCCGAGCCTGGGGCTCGGTTGCAGGTCGATCACGGCGGCGCTCACGGCTCCGGTAGCCGCCCCGACCGCGAGGCCCTGCAGCACGCGGGCCAGGACGAGCCAGCCCACGTCGTCGGCAAGGATGAACACGCCCATGCTCACCACGAGCAGCAGTAGCGCTCCGATCAGCACGGGCCGGCGGCCGACCTGATCGGAGATCGAGCCGATCGTCAGCAGGGTGGCGAGCAGGGCCAGGGCGTACACGGCGAAGACGGCGGTCAGCATTCCCGGCGAGAAGCCCCATTGCTGCTGGTACAGCGGATAGAGCGGGGAGGGAGCGGACGACGACGCGGTGAGCAGGAAGCTGGCCGTGCCGACCGCCAGGAAACCGTGACGGCGTGGCAGGGAGCGACCCGGCGTCGGCTCCGGCATCGGACCTCCTCGGAACTCGTGGGAACAGTCGACAGTTCGTTGACCAAGGCAACGATCTAGTGGAACATGCCGGGCGCGGAGATCATTCCCCACCCGGTCACTTCCCTGTAAAAACCGCCTCTCACCTGCGCTCGAGCGTTACCGCAGTGCAACGTCCCGACCGTTGACCGACCGGTCGATCAGGGTTATACCGAAGACAGGACCCGATACGCACTAGGAGGCTCGACATGTTCTCCGACAGCCGGCTACAGGATTACGTG
This sequence comes from Rhodococcus sp. NS-SX18, assembly GCF_057367935.1. Classification (NCBI taxonomy): domain Bacteria; kingdom Bacillati; phylum Actinomycetota; class Actinomycetes; order Mycobacteriales; family Nocardiaceae; genus Rhodococcus; species Rhodococcus sp. NS-SX18. Next base: position 3,844,548 of record NZ_CM170633.1, read on the forward strand.
GCCGTGATCCTGGGCGTCTTCACCGCCCTGTCCCCCCTGTGGGTCACCACCGACACCACGACGACGTGGACCCTCGTCGTTCTCGGCGTGCTGATCGCGCTGACCGGACTCGCGCAGATCGTCCGGCCCACGATGGCAGCGATCGACTACGCGATGGGTGTATTCGGCGTGCTGTTGTTCCTCTCCCCCTGGGTCATGGGCTACACCGAGTACAGCGGTGCATCCTGGACGGCCTGGGTGGTGGGCGTGCTCACCGTGGTCGTCGCGGTAGCAGCACTGCCCGCGATGAACGCGCGGATGCACGGACACGGCGGACTGGCCACGCACCACTGATCACCACCGCTCACCCCGCGGACGGCCGGCATGCCGGCCGTCCGCCCACGCCCCTGGCGCCTTCACATTCCCGCCCGTGCCCCCGGAGGTGAACGCCATGAGCACCCCGGGCTCGAAACCGCCGCGCCGTCGCGCCCGGCGGGACAACGCCGCGCGAGTACACATCCTCGACGCCGCCGAAACCCTCTTCGCCGCCCACGGCTTCGACGCCACCTCGACGACCGCGATCGCCGTCGCCGCCGACGTACCCAAGGGACTGATCTTCTACTACTTCCCCACCAAGGAATCGATCCTCGAGACGCTCGTCGCCGAGCGACTGCCCGCCGAACCGATCCAGGACGTCACCGGCCTCGTCTCCCCCGGCGACCCGGCGGCCAGTCTCGTCAACCTCGACGCCGCCCTCGACCTGCGCACCCACCACTCCTCGCTGCTCCGGGTCATCTGGCGTGAGGCCGAGAGCCATCCCGGCCTGCGCGCCCCGTTGCGCCGGCTGCGCACCTCCCTCCAGGAGGCCACCATGCGGGTCCTGCAGGCCAGCGTGCCCGGCCCGATACAACCGGGCACCCTGCGGACCTGTGCGACGACGTGGGTGTCGGCGATGTTCTCCGCGGCCACGGTCGACCGGCTGTTCGGTCTCGACGGCCCCTCCCCCGACGAACTCGGCGGCGTCGCGCGGCTCGTCGCCGCGGGCATGGCCGGGATGGGCTGAGCGGAACGACCGGTCAGCGCGTTCCGGCGCGTGGAGCGTCGTCGCCGGGCAGCCCCGCGGTCGGGTCACCGAAGCCGTCGACGAGCCCGCGGCCCGCCGGGTAGCCGAGGGCACCGGGGGGAAGCTCGCCGGGCCTGCCGCTCAGGAACACCTCGACCCGCCCGCTGCCCGCCCAGGGCCGGCCGAGGGCGTCGATACGCCGCAGAGTCTGCGCCGCCACCGCCTCGGCGCTGTCGAACAGGCGTACCCCGGCCGGCAGGTGCGCGGCTATGACGTCGGCCACCAGCGGGTAGTGGGTACAGCCGAGGACGACACCGCGCACGTCGGCCGGGGTCCGTTCCGCCGCCGCCGCGATCGCCGTGGCCGCGGCGGTCGTTTCGCCGCGGTCGATGGCGTCGGCGAGCCCGTGGCAGGCCACCCCTACCACTTTGCTGTCGCCGGCGAACCGCGCGACGAGGTCGGCCTGGTAGCGGCTGGCGGTGGTTGCTGCGGTGGCCCAGATCGCCACCGATTCGCACACCGCGGCGGCCGGCTTGATCGCCGGCACGGTTCCGATCACCGGGATCTCGTCACCGAGGGCCTCGCGCACATGCTCGAGCGCGGTCACGGACGCCGTGTTGCACGGCAGGACGACCACCTCGGCACCCCGGGTCACGGCCCGCTCCGCGGTGCGCACGACCCGGTCGATCACCCAGTCCCCGGGCTTCGGCCCCCACGGGGCGCCGTCCGGGTCCATCGACAGCATCAGGTCCAGTTCGGGACGCAATCGGCGCAGCCAGGCAGACGTCGGGAGCAGGCCGAGACCCGAGTCGATGAGCGCAACGATCACCCTACGAATCTAGCGGTCGCCGACTCGGCGGTTACGACGTGGGCGTGAGGATCTCCGTGATCGGCGCACCCGCGGCGATCTTCCCCCGCATCTTCATCACCTGTCCGGCCAGCCCCGCGCCGACCACACCCGTCAGGCGGCCGTCCCGTTCGTAGTAGGCGAGGAACTTGCGGCCGTCGTCGCGCACCACGTGCACGGTGTCGTCGGCGCGGACCGCGCCGAGCGCCTGGATCTTCACGTCGTACTGATCGCTCCAGAAGTACGGCACCTGCGCGACCGGATCGCTCTCGGAGCCGAGGAGCGCGCCGGCGAGCACCTTCGCCTGCTCTCCGGCGTTTGTCCAGTGCTCGAGCCGCGCGCGGGGGCCGTCCGAGACCTCCCAGGCCGCGACGTCGCCGACCGCCCACACGTGCGGGACGGACGTGCGGCCCACGCCGTCGCACACCACTCCGTCGTCCACGCGCACGCCCGAACCGTCGAGCCAGTCGGTGACCGGCACCGAGCCGATGCCGACGACGACCACATCCACCTCGAGTTCGGTGCCGTCACCGAGGACCGCCCCGGTGACCCGGCCGCCGCCGCGCACCTCTTGCACCCCGACGCCCGTGCGGACCTGCACGCCCTCCTCGGTGTGCAGCCGGGCGACCAGCGCGCCCACCTGCTCGCCGAGAACGGATGCGAGCGGGGCGGCCTGCGGCTCGACCAGTACCACGTCCATGCCCCGCCCCCGCAGACTCGCCGCGACCTCGCACCCGATGAATCCGCCGCCGACGACGAGCGCTCGTCCGCCCGGGACCACCGCAGCGCGCAGGGCCCGGCTGTCGTCCAACGACCGCAGCACGTGTACTCCGGCGAGCCCGGCCGTGCCGGGCAGCGGCCTCGGTCGCAGCCCGGTTGCGATGATCAGTTCGTCGAAGCCGACGCGCTGACCGTCGGACAGGGCGAGGGTACGAGTCGCCGGGTCGAGCCCGCGCGCCCGGACCCCCAGGCGCAGCTCGATGCGCTGGTCGTCGAAGAACTCCCGCGGCCGCAGTGTGGTGTCGTCGGTGCCGCCCCGGACCACCTCCTTCGACAGCGGCGGCCGGTCGTAGGGCAGGTGCGGTTCGTCGCCGATCAGGACGAGTTCCCCGTCGAATCCGCCGCCACGCAGTTCCTCGGCCACGCGCACCCCCGCCAATCCGGCCCCGACCACGACGATCCGCTGCGTACCCGTCACACCCACCCGCTCCGCCCTCTCCTCAGACAGTGACTCAGGCCACCGCAATCCGTGCAACTGTTTTACCAAATGCGCGGACCCCCGGACAGCGCGTCGTTCCTGCGCGAGCCGCGCCCCCCGCACCCGCCCGGAGTTACTACAGTCGGAGGGGACAGAACTTCATCCGGCAGGCCGACGAGGAGCCCCCATGACCAGCGACAGCGGCGCAGGCATCAGCCGCGTGCAGTTCGGCAACGGAATCACGCCGGGACCGGTCGATACGCAGGGGCGCACCATCATCGCCGACGCGGTCGTGGCCAAGATCGCCGGAATCGCGACCCGCGAGATCAGCGGTGTCTACGACGTCGGCGCCGGCACCGCACGCGTGGTCGGGGCGCTTCGGGACCGCATCCCCGGCGCGCGGATCAACCACGGGCAGGGCGTCGCCGTGGAGGTCGGCGAGAAGCAGGCCGCGATCGACATCGGCGTCGTCGCCGAATACGGCGTGGCCCTGCACGAACTCGCGGTCGCGATCCGCCACAACGTGATCACCGCCGTCGAACGGATGACCGGCCTCGAGGTCACCGAAGTCAACATCACCGTCTTCGACGTCGTGCTGTTCGACGAGGCCACGGGCGTCGCCGAAGACCTGAAACCCCGCGTCCAGTGACCACCCCCGCCGAGCCCGCAGAACTGGCCGCGGCCGCCGCCCTCCAGGTGCCCGGCGTCGCCGAGCTGCACGGCGGAGCCTTCGGCGAGGTCGCGACGTATCTGCCGGGCCGGCGTGTCACCGGGATCCGCCTCGGCGCGGACACGTGCGCGGTGCACATCGTCGTCGAGTACCCGGCCGACCTGTACGCCGTCGCGGCCGCCGTCCGGGACCGGCTCGGGCCGCTGGTCGGCGTCCCCGTCGACGTGACCATCGAAGACCTACGGATCCCGTCGCCCGACGGCGAGCACCCGACCAGTGAGGTGACCCCGTGAACCACACCCCTGTCAGCAACACCGCCATCGGACTCCTGGCGGGTCTGCTCCTCGCCCTCGCCGGCATCCTCGGCGGCTTCAGCGGCCTGCTGTTCGGCATCCTGCTCGGCGCCCTCGGCATGGCTGTCGGTGCCCACCGTGACGGCCTCCTCGACCTGGGCGCGCTGCTGCGGAGCCGGGGCCGTGGCTGACTCCAGGCCCACCGAGCCGGAGACGCTGCCGTCCCGGGCCGGCGCCGACGCGGTCGCTCCCGAGACGGTCGACCCCGTCGGGCACCGCGGACAGCTGGTGATCAAGGACCGCGCCGTCGAGCGGATCGCCGCGGCCGCCGCCCTCCAGGTGCCCGGGGTGATCCGCCAGCGCGGCGGACTCAGCCTGTTCACCGGGCGGGACCTGCCCCGCGCCGACGTCACCACCGGCGGCGGCGCCGTCGCGGTCAACCTGTACATCGCGGCCGAATGGCCCTACGACGCCGCCGCCCTCACCCGGCGGGTGCACGACGCAGTCGACCGTCAACTCCACGAGCTGACCGGTCTGCCGGTGCACGAACTCAACGTCCTCGTCGCCGCGACGTCCGTCGCCGAGGCGGCCGAACGCAGCGAACCGTCGGTGCCGGTCGAGTACACCGAGGCCGACATCGTCGCCCGGACCGAGTACCGGGCTCCGGTCCCGGTCGTCGCGCCGCTGCCGCCCCTCGCCCACCCGGCCGCGGCGCCGGCGGCCGCGCTCATCGCCGTGGGGGCACTGGCGCTCGCGTTCGCCGCGGCCCGGGAACTGCTCATCGTCCGCGGCACGTATGCGGGCGCGCCGTGGCTGCGGAACTCCTTCGAGTGGTTCGGCCGGCTGCACTGGCAGAGCTGGATCGCACCCGTCGCCGCGGCGCTGGTCTTGCTCGGGGTCGTGCTCGTGGTGGTGGCCGTCAAGCCGCGTCGCCGCACGCACGTGCCCCTGCAGGTGTCCGGACCGGTTCCCACGGTGTGGATGCGCCGAACCGACCTGGCCCGGATGTGCAGCGCCCACGCGTCGACGCTGCCCGGCGTGTACGCGGCCCGCACCGTCGTGGACCGTCGCCGGGCGCTGGTCAGCATCGTGGGATCGGGTGAGGAGTCGACCGCCGATCTGGTCGCCGCGGTCCGGGGCGCGGTGGCCCCGAACCTGGAACTGCTCGCCGAGCCGATCGCGCTCGTGGTGCAGGTGCATCGGCCGAGGACGGCGCGATGAAGCTGCGCACCGTCCTGGTCAACCGGTTGCTCACGTTCGCCGTGGGCGCCGCACTGCTCGGCGCCGGGGCGTTCGCGCTGGCCTGGCTCTGGCAGGTGAGTTTCGCCCGGGAATGGCTGGCCCGCCTGGACCGCCCGCGCATCATCGACATCCCGGACCAGTCCTGGTGGGAGGGCGCGCTGTGGACCGCCGTCGCCGTGGGCGTGACAATCGGGATCGTGCTCCTGGCGGTCAACTTCTCCCGGCGCCGGACGTCGCGGGTGCAGCTGTACGACGAGGTCACCGAGGCCACCCTGGCCGTGGAGCTCGGACCGGTGGCCGACGGCGTCGCCGGCGAGCTGGCGGCCCTGCCCGGGGTGCGGGCCACACGCAGCCGGGCCGTCGTCGAGCGCCACCTGCCGACCCTGTCGATCACGGTGTATGCGGATCCGAACATCGACGTCGCCGACTTCACCGCCCGTGCCGAGGAAACCGCCGAGCGGGCCGCCCGCGCGCTGGGCGGGGCCCGGGTGGCGACGCAGGTGCTGCTGCACCTGGATCCGGCTCACCCCGAACCCGCCGCGTAGCCGCTTTCCCGTCGCTCGAGCCCCCACTGCCCGAGCCCACGGCCGGAGCCGCCGCCGGCCGAGCTGAGCGAATGTCTCGCTCACCGCGGCTTATCGGCTCGGCGATACATTCGCTCGACGCCGGAAACGCCGAACGGCGCCCACCCCGAAGGATGGACGCCGTTCGACGTCAGCGAGAACCAGCTCACTCGATGATCGCGTAGGCGGTGCCTACTTGATGATCGCGTAGGCGGTGCCTACTTGATGATCTTCGTGACGCGACCGGCGCCGACGGTGCGGCCACCCTCGCGGATCGCGAAGCGCAGGCCCTCGTCCATGGCAACCGGCTGGATCAGGACGACCGACATCTCGGTGTTGTCGCCCGGCATGACCATCTCGGTGCCCTCGGGAAGGGTCACAACGCCCGTCACGTCCGTGGTACGGAAGTAGAACTGCGGACGGTAGTTGTTGAAGAACGGCGTGTGGCGGCCGCCCTCCTCCTTGTTGAGGATGTAGGCCTGGCCCTCGAACTCCGTGTGCGGAGTGGTGGTGCCCGGCTTCACGACGACCTGGCCGCGCTCGACGTCCTCGCGCTTGATGCCGCGGACCAGCAGACCGACGTTGTCGCCGGCCTGGCCCTGGTCGAGCAGCTTGCGGAACATCTCGATGCCCGTGACCGTGGTCTTGGTCGAGGTCGGACGGATACCGACGATCTCGACCTCCTCGTTCACGTTGATGACACCGCGCTCGATGCGGCCGGTGACGACCGTGCCACGACCGGTGATGGTGAAGACGTCCTCGACGGGCATGAGGAACGGCTTGTCGGTCTCACGAACCGGATCCGGGATGGACTCGTCGACGGCGTCCATCAGGTCCTCGATGGACTTGACCCACTTCTCGTCGCCCTCGAGCGCCTTGAGCGCCGAGATCGGGATGACCGGGGCGTTCTCGTCGAACTCCTGGGCGGCCAGCAGCTCGCGGACCTCCATCTCGACGAGCTCGAGGATTTCCTCGTCGTCGACCATGTCGGCCTTGTTCAGGGCGACCAGGATGTAGGGCACACCGACCTGACGGGCGAGCAGCACGTGCTCGCGAGTCTGCGGCATCGGGCCGTCGGTGGCGGCCACGACCAGGATCGCGCCGTCCATCTGAGCCGCACCGGTGATCATGTTCTTGATGTAGTCGGCGTGACCCGGGGCGTCGACGTGCGCGTAGTGGCGCTTCTCGGTCTGGTACTCGACGTGGGAGATGTTGATCGTGATACCACGAGCCTTCTCCTCCGGAGCCTTGTCGATCTGGTCGAACGCGAAGCTCTCGTTCAGGTCCGGGTACTTGTCGGCGAGCACCTTGGTGATGGCAGCCGTGGTGGTGGTCTTGCCGTGGTCGACGTGACCGATGGTGCCGATGTTCACGTGCGGCTTGGTCCGCTCGAACTTCGCCTTCGCCACTTGAGGGTCCTCCTGGACTGTTGTTGCTTGCAGTATGCAGCAGTGCGGTTTTGTTACTTACTTGGTCGTGCAGCCGACCGGTTCTGCAACCGAGGTTACTCGCCGGTCGCCTTGGCGATGATTTCCTTCGAGACGTTCGACGGAACCTCAGCGTAGGAATCGAACACCATGGAGAAGTTCGCGCGACCCTGGGTCTTCGACCGCAGGTCACCGATGTAACCGAACATCTCCGAGAGCGGAACCAGCGCCTTCACGACACGGGCACCACTGCGTTCCTCCATGGCCTGGATCTGGCCACGGCGGGAGTTGAGGTCGCCGATCACTTCACCCATGTAGTCCTCGGGGGTGGTGACCTCGACAGCCATGAGCGGCTCGAGGATGACCGGCGCGGCCTTGCGCGCAGCCTCCTTCAGAGCCTGCGAACCGGCGATCTTGAACGCCATTTCCGACGAGTCCACGTCGTGGTAGGCGCCGTCGAGCAGGGTGACCTTGACGTTCACCAGCGGGTACCCGGCGAGCACGCCGTACTGCATCGCGTCCTGCGCACCGGCGTCGACCGACGGGATGTACTCGCGGGGCACGCGACCACCGGTGACCTTGTTCTCGAACTCGTAGGTCGCGCCGTCCTCGCCCACGAACGGCTCGAGGGCGATGATGACCTTCGCGAACTGGCCGGAACCGCCGGTCTGCTTCTTGTGCGTGAACTCGAGCTTCTCGACCGGCTTGGTGATGGTCTCGCGGTACGCCACCTGCGGCTTGCCGACGTTGGCCTCGACCTTGAACTCGCGACGCATCCGGTCGACGAGGATGTCGAGGTGGAGCTCGCCCATGCCGCCGATGACGGTCTGGCCGGTCTCCTCGTCGAGCTCGACGGAGAAGGTGGGATCCTCCTCGGCCAGCTTCTGGATCGCGGTGCCCAGCTTCTCCTGGTCGGACTTGGTCTTCGGCTCGATGGAGACCTGGATGACCGGGTCCGGGAAGGTCATGGACTCGAGCACGATCGGGGCGTCCTGCGCGCACAGGGTGTCGCCGGTCGTGGTGTCCTTCAGGCCGATCATCGCGTAGATGTGGCCGGCCACCGCCTCGTCGACCGGGTTCTCCTTGTTGGCGTGCATCTGGAACAGCTTGCCGATGCGCTCCTTCTTGCCCTTGGTGGCGTTGAGCACCTGGGCGCCGGGCTCGATGCGACCGGAGTACACGCGCACGAAGGTCAGCTTGCCGAAGAACGGGTGCGCGGCGATCTTGAACGCCAGCGCGGAGAAGGGCTCGTCCTTGCTCGGCTTGCGAGTGAGGGTCTCCTCCTCGTCGCCGAGCTTGTGTCCCTCGACCTCGCCGATGTCGAGCGGGTTCGGCAGGTAGTCGATGACCGCGTCGAGCATGGGCTGGATGCCCTTGTTCTTGAACGCGGACCCGCACAGCACCGGGTACAGCTCGGAGGCGACGGTCAGCTTCCGGATGGCGCCCTTGATCTCGGCGACGGTCAGTTCCTCGCCACCGAAGTACTTCTCCATGAGCTCTTCGTCGCTCTCGGCGACCGTCTCGAGCAGCTTCTCGCGGTACTCGGCGGCCTTGTCGGCCAGGTCCGCGGGGATCTCCTCGACGGTCGGCTCGGCGCCGATCTCGACGGTGCCACGCCAGGTGTAGGCCTTCATCTCGACCAGGTCGACGACGCCGTCGAACGCGTCCTCGGCACCGATCGGCAGCTGCAGGACGAGCGGCTTGGCGCCGAGGCGGTCGATGATGGTCTGGACCGTGAAGTAGAAGTCCGCGCCCATCTTGTCCATCTTGTTGACGAAGCAGATGCGCGGAACGTCGTACTTGGCAGCCTGCCGCCAGACCTGCTCGGACTGCGGCTCGACGCCCTCCTTGCCGTCGAACACGGCGACCGCGCCGTCGAGGACGCGCAGCGACCGCTCGACCTCGACCGTGAAGTCGACGTGGCCGGGGGTGTCGATGATGTTGATCTGGTTCTTGTTCCAGAAGCAGGTCACCGCGGCGGAGGTGATGGTGATGCCGCGTTCCTTCTCCTGCTCCATCCAGTCGGTGGTCGACGCACCGTCGTGGGTCTCACCGATCTTGTAGTTCACACCGGTGTAGAAGAGGATGCGCTCGGTCGTCGTGGTCTTGCCGGCATCGATGTGCGCCATGATGCCGATGTTGCGGACCTTGTTCAGGTCGGTCAGCACTTCCTGTGCCACAGGTAACCCCGCTCGTAGCTCGTGTCGGTCCTAGGGTGCGGACCAGTGTTCTCGGATGTTCAGCCGGCCTTCAGGGACCGACACAGTTGTGCGAGCGGCCGGCCGGGAGGATGTCGGTAGCACCGGACCCTCCCGACCGGCAGCGACTCACCAGCGGTAGTGCGCGAACGCCTTGTTGGCCTCGGCCATCTTGTGGGTGTCCTCGCGACGCTTCACGGACGCACCCAGACCGTTGCTGGCGTCGAGGAGCTCGTTCGCGAGACGCTCGACCATCGTCTTCTCACGACGCTGACGCGAGAAGGTGACCAGCCACCGCAGCGCGAGGGTGGTCGAACGGCCGGGACGAACCTCGACCGGCACCTGGTAGGTGGCGCCACCGACACGGCGGCTGCGCACCTCGAGGGCGGGCTTGACGTTGTCCAGCGCGCGCTTGAGGGTGACGACCGGATCGGTGCCGGTCTTCTCGCGCGCCCGCTCGAGTGCCTCATAGACGATGCGCTCGGCGGTGGACTTCTTGCCGTCCAGCAGGATCTTGTTGACCAGCTGGGTGACCAGCGGCGACCCGTAGACCGGGTCGGCGATCAGGGGACGCTTCGGAGCGGGACCCTTACGTGGCATCAGCCCTTCTCCTTCTTCGCGCCGTAGCGGCTGCGCGCCTGCTTACGGTTCTTGACACCCTGGGTGTCGAGCGAACCGCGGATGATCTTGTAGCGGACACCGGGGAGGTCCTTCACACGACCACCGCGCACGAGCACCATCGAGTGCTCCTGCAGGTTGTGACCCTCACCCGGGATGTACGCGGTGACCTCGACGGAGCTGGTCAGACGCACGCGGGCGACCTTCCGGAGCGCCGAGTTCGGCTTCTTCGGGGTGGTGGTGTACACGCGAGTGCACACGCCGCGACGCTGCGGGCTGCCCTTGAGGGCCGCGGTCTTGACCTTGGCGGCCTTGTCGCGGCGGCCCTTGCGGACCAGCTGATTGATGGTTGGCATCTACCGGCTTTCTCGTTGTCTGAAGACTGCTCGCACGAGCAACCTTGGCTGTTCTGAAATTAGGGATCCATCGGTTGGGGCAAGAGAGCTGCTGCCCCGCACCCACCCCTCGTGTGCACACGAGGTCGGGCGTGTCGCGTACCCCCACACAGGCAGCCGGGGGCTCGCTCCTGCGGAGATTCCACAGACCGCGCGCACGGCACTACCTCGCATAGGCACACAGATCGGCCCGGGCATGCCGGACACGACCCACAACGATACCCGGCGGCGCGGCGCGAGGTCAAAGCGAGTCGCGGGGGTCCGCCGGCGCTCAACTGCTGAGGTCGAGGGTCAGTCGGGCCAGCGTGACGGCCGCCGCACACGAATCCGAGGACTGCGGGCCGGGGGCGTACTGGACCCACCAGCCGAAGATCCCTGTCGTGGACGCTCCCGCCGAGATCCCGCAGGACGCCGGGTCGTCGGGCGGGCGCATCAGCACGGCCCGCCGGCCCTCCACGGTCGTGTTCTCCACCGCGTACCCCAGCCGTTGCGCCGTCCCCCGCTCGGTGTCCAGCGAACCCGTCTCGAACCAGTTGAAGGTGATCTTCGCCGCCCCGCCCGCAGTGTCCCACCGGCAGATCGCCCCGAAGAAGCCCCGCTCGACCGCCTCCACGCCGACCGCCTCGGCGATCTGCTCGTCGGTGACGGCGTCGCACTCGGTGAGCAGGCGGGTGAACTCGGCGGAGGCGCCACCCGATCCGGCCCCCTGCGGCACCGCCTGACCCTCGATCGTGCTGCCGCATCCGGCGAGCGCCGCAGCCAGGACCAGCACTGCCGGCAGGGCCGCCTCCCGCATCGTCCGCGTCACTCCTGTGCCCTTTCCGCGCTGAGCTCGGCCAGGTCGCGGGCCACCACGCACGCGTCCGCGGCCGGGGTGAAGGACCCGTACGTCACGGACCAGTGCACGAAGTCGCCGCCGAACTGCACGCCGATCTCGCACAGCACGGTCTGCCCGACGTCGTTCTGTGCCGAGCCCTGGAAGCCGGGTCTGCCGTCGATCTCCACGTCGATCGCGGGCCGGCCGATCAGGTCGGAACCGGCTCGTTCGCGGCCGATCGGGCTGCCGCGGTACCAGGAGAACGTCACGCTCGGGCCGCCCGCCCCGACCAGCTCCCATTCGCACCCCACCGAGTTGCGGGTGATCTGTGCGAACGACCCCAACCCGAAGGCCCGGGCCACCTCGTCGTCGGTGACCGACCCGCACGCACCGAAGAACGGGCCCGGCTCGGTCACCGCCAGCGTGGGCGCCGCGCCCGGAGCCGGGGTCTCGGCCGCATCCGAACCGCACCCGGCGACGACGGCACCGACGAGCCCGAGGACCGCGACCGTGGCCGGCTTGGGAAGCATGACACCAACCTAACCGGCCGGGTGCTGCGCCGCCGCACGCTGCCGGGCCGCGTCGAGCACCGTGTCGAGCTGCGCGGCCCAGTGCTTCACGATCTCGGCCCGACGCCGCGAGTCGTCGGTGAGGACGTCGGCGAGGCCGAGGCCGCGCGCGAGGTCGAGGGTCGCCTGCACCATGCGGTGCACCGTCGGGTCGACCTCGTCCACGCCGAGCTGCTCGACGGCGACCCGGTGGGCGACGCGGCCGAAGTGTTCCTCGAGCGGGACGATGCGGGCCCGCAGTTCGGGATCGGCGGCCGCGGCCGTCCACACCTGCAGCGCCGCCTTGAACAGGCTGCCGGTGTAGTAGTCGACGAGCCGGCGCACCACCGCCTCGGTACGGGCGACGCCGACGGGCATGTCGACGGGCTCGCGGCGGGCGAGGTCCATCCGGCTGTCGAACATGAACTCGAGCGCTGCGGTGATCAGGTCCTCCCGGGTCGGGAAGTGGTGCTGCGCGGCGCCCCGGGAGACCCCCGCCCGTTCGGCGACGACGCCCACGGTGGTCGCGCCCCACCCCAGCTCCGCGAGGCAGTCGATGCTCGCCTCGAGCAGCCGGCGGCGCGTGACCCGGCTCCGATCCTGTTTGGGCTGGCGGGTCATCGCGGCGCGTCCTCGCCGGTGGCGGCCGTGGGTTCGTCGTCCACGAGGACCTGTTCGAGCTGACGGCGCCACACCGCCAGCTGGGGTTCGGTCAGCGGGTCGCGCGGGTCGATGGCGTAGCCGAGGGCCGCCCCGCGCATCGCCTGGTAGATCAGGTCACGCACCTCCACGAACCGGGGGCGGTTCGCGATCTCGGGACCGAAGTTCGCCGTCGTCTGCTCCTTGATCATCCGCCCCAGGATGCGTTCGAGCGGCAGCAACTCGGCCCGGAGTTCCTCGTGGCCGCGGGCGGCGAGCCACAGTTCCATCGAGGCCCAGAAGTACGGCTGCCGGAAGTGCCACCACATCCGGTCGACCGCGGCGGCGATCCGTGCGATCGGGTCGGTGGGCCAGGGGCGGTCTCGGTCGAGCCCCTGAACCCCCTGGGCGGCGAGGTGATGCACGGCGGCGACGAGCAGCGCGTCCCGCGACGGGTAGTGGTGCAGCAGCCGTCCGCGGGACACGCCGGCTGCCTGCTGGATGCGCACCGTGGTGGCGTTGGAGTAGCCGTGTTCGACCAGCACGGCCACCGCCGCATCGAGGATCCGCTTGCGGGTGGCGCGGCTGCGTTCCTGCTCGCCGCGACGGCGGGTGTCCGGGGACGGGCTGCTCATGGCGATCAGATTAGGCAGACCGCCGCGCCGGCTCGCGGAGGGTGACCGTCCACGTGAGGCACCCGGGACGGGTGCCGCCGACGACCGCCCGCACGTGCGCGCCCGGCCCGGCAGATCTCGACCACGTCCCGGTCGGGTCCGGCCGGGGCGACGGACCGTCCCTCACGGACGGCTCCACGCCGGTGGCCGCTTCTGCAGGAAAGCGGTCATCCCCTCGACCGCCTCCGGCGAGCCGAACAGCCGCGCCGACTGCTCCGCCAGCTCCTCCCCGTACCGGTCGAAGTCGGCGAGCATCCGCATCGTGGTCAGCCTCTTGGATTCGCCCAGCCCCTGCGGGGAACACTCGCGCAGCTGGGCGAGGATCTCCGCCACCGCGGCCCGCGGATCGTCGGTGTCGACGGTGACCAGGCCGATCGCCGCCGCAACCTCCGGCCCGAACCGCTCCCCGGTGAGGAAGTAGCGGCTCGCGGCGCGGGAGGTGAGCCGCGGCAGCACCGTCAGCGAGATGATCGACGCGGCCAATCCCAGCCGGGCCTCGGTCAACGCGAACGTCGACCGCGGCCCGGCGACGGCGAGATCGCACGCGCCGACCAACCCCATGCCGCCGGCGCGCACGTGCCCGTCGATTCGCCCGATCACCGGTTTGGGCAGCTCCAGGATCGAGCGCAGCACCGCCGTCATCTCCCGGGTCCGGGCGGCGGCCGCCGCCGCGGCGCCACCCTCCGCGGCGCTCGCCTCGCTCAGGTCGGCCCCGGCACAGAAGGTGCCGCCCTCGTGGGTGAGCACGACGGCGCGGACCCCGTCGTCGGCGGCCGCGTCGGCAAGTCCCTGCCGGAGCTGCGCGACGAGCCTGGCGGAGATCGCGTTGCGGTTGTGCGGCGAGTCGAGAGTGAGGGTGGCGAAACCCTCGCTCACCTCGTACCGGACGAATGTCTCGGACACCGGCGCTCCCTCAGTACGACCGCGGCAGACCCAGCGAGTGCTGGGACACGAAGTTGAGGATCATCTCCCGGCTGACCGGCGCCACCCGTGCGATACGCGCGGCGCCGAGCATCGCGGCCAGCCCGTACTCCCGGGTGAGCCCGCCCCCGCCGTGGGTCTGGATCGCCTGGTCGAGCGATTTGATGCTGGCCTCGGCCGCGGCGTACTTGGCCATGTTCGCGGCTTCGGCGGCACCGAAGTCGTCACCGCTGTCGTACAGCACCGCCGCCTTCTGCATCATCAGCTTCGCCAGCTCGAGCTCGATCTTGCACTGGGCGAGCGGGTGTGCGATGCCCTGGTGTGCCCCGATCGGCGACTTCCACACGGTGCGTTCGTTGGCGTACCGCACCGCGGCGTCCAGGGCGTAGCGGCCCATCCCGACGGCCATCGCCGCGCCGAGGATCCGCTCGGGATTCAGACCGGCGAACAACTGCATCAGCGCCGCGTCCGGCTCTCCCACCAGCGCGTCCGCCGGCAGTCGCACGTCGTCGAGGAACAGGGTGAACTGGTGGTCCGGCTCGACGATGTCCATCTCCATCGGCGTCTTGACGAAGTTCTCGGCATCGGTCGGGACGATGAACAGGGCCGGCCGCAACTTGCCGCTCTTCGCGTCCTCGGTGCGGGCGACGACGAGCACCGCGTCGGCCTGGTCCACGCCGGAGATGTAGATCTTGCTGCCGTGCAGGATCCAGTCCTCGCCGTCGCGGCGTGCGACGGTGGTGATCTGGTGCGAGTTGGACCCGGCGTCGGGCTCGGTGATGCCGAACGCCATGATCTTCGAGCCGTCGGCGAGCCCGGGCAGCCAGCGCTGCTTCTGCTCGTCGGTGCCGAACTTGGCGATGATGGTGCCGCAGATGGCGGGTGAGACGACCACCAGCAGCAGCCCGCAGCCCTGCGCGGCGAGTTCCTCCTGCACCAGGGCGAGTTCGTAGATGCCGGCCCCACCGCCGCCGAATTCCTCCGGCAGGTTCACACCCAGGAACCCCAGGCCGGCGGCCTCGCGCCACAGCTCGGTCAACGGTTCGCCCTTGCGGGCCTTCGGCAGCACGTAGTCGGTGTAGTTGTAGCGCTTGGCCAGGCCCGCGACCGCGGCCCGCAGTTGCTTCTGCTCGTCGGTTTCGATGACGCTCATGGTTACTCCTCGATGTCGGCCGGGGCGGACGGTTCGCCGGACTCGGCGGGGGTGACGACGGCCAGCACGGCGCCCAGTTCGACCTGGGTGCCGACGGCGACGGGCAGTTCGGTGAGCACGCCCGCGGTGGGGGCCTTGACGATGTGTTCCATCTTCATCGCCTCGAGCCACAGGACCGGTTGTCCCGCGTCGACCGCGTCGCCGACCGCGGCCCCGATCCGGATCACCGACCCGGGCATCGGCGCGAGCAGCGATCCCGCGGCGACGTGGGCCGAGGGTTCGACGAACCGCGGGATCGCTCGCAGCCGTACCGGACCGAGCGAGGAGTCCACGTGCACCGCGTCGCCGTAGCGCGCGACGTGGAACTGCCGCTGCACGCCGTCGATCGCAAGCACCACCCGGCGCGCGCCGTGCGCGACGAGGACGATGCCCGGATGGCCGTCGGCGACCAGACCGTGCCGGGTGAGCCGGTACCGCACCTCGTGTTCACCGTGGTCACCGTCGTACCGTTTGACCTGGGGCTGCGACGGCAGGTTGCGCCAGCCGCTCGGCAGGCCGCGGGCGACCGTTGCCGCCGCACGACGAGCGGCGGCGTCGGCCAGGGCGGCGGCGAGCGCGGACAGCGACTCGGCGGCGGCGTCGGCGAGCGGCGCGGCGAGCGTGGCGAGCCCGTGGGTGTCGAAGAAGGCGGTGTCGGTGTTTCCGGCCAGGAACCCGGGATGCCGGAGCACGTTCACGAGTAGGTCCCGGTTGGTGCGCAGACCGTGCACCTCCGCGCGGGCCAGCGACGTCTCGAGCATGCGGGCCGCGCGGTCCCGGGTCGGGGCGTAGGCGATCACCTTCGCGAGCATCGGGTCGTAGTGCACGCCCACCACCGAGCCGTCCTGCACGCCGGCGTCCAGCCGCAGCCCGGGTCCGGTCAGCACCTCGAACTCGGCGACACGACCGGGCAGGGCGAGGCGGTGCACCGTGCCGGACTGCGGCCGCCAGTCCTGAGCGGGATCCTCCGCGTAGAGCCGCACCTCGATCGAATGTCCGCTCGCCTGCGGCGGTTCGGGATCGAGACGGCCGCCGGCAGCAATCTGCAGCTGCAGGTCGACGAGGTCGAGCCCGGTGGTGCACTCGGTGACCGGGTGCTCGACCTGCAGCCGGGTGTTCATCTCGAGGAAGAAGAACTCACCCTCCGCGGTGACATCTCCCGTCGCTCCGCTCGCCCCGGTGACATCCCCCGTCGCTCCGCTCGCCCCGGTGACATCCCCCGTCGCTCCGCTCGCCCCGGTGACATCCCCCGTCGCTCCGCTCGCCCCGGTGACATCCCCCGTCGCTCCGCTCGCCCCGGTGACATCCCCCGTCGCTCCGCTCGCCCCGGTGACATCCCCCGTCGCTCCGCTCGCCCCGGTGACATCCCCCGTCGCTCCGCTCGCCCCGGTGACATCCCCCGTCGCTCCGCTCGCCCCGGTGACATCCCCCGTCGCTCCGCTCGCCCCGGTGACATCCCCCGTCGCTCCGCTCGCCCCGGTCGCGAGGAACTCGACCGTCCCGGCGCCCTCGTAGTCGATGGCGTGCGCGGCGCGCCGGGCCGCCTCGAACAGCCGCTCCCGCATGCCGGGCGTGGCGTCGACGAGCGGCGACGGGGCCTCCTCGACCACCTTCTGATGGCGGCGCTGGATCGAGCATTCGCGCTCCCCCACCGCCCACACGGTGCCGTGCCGGTCCGCGAGAACCTGCACTTCGATGTGCCGGCCCGTTTCGAGGTAGCGCTCACAGAACACCGTCGGGTCGCCGAACGCGGACTGCGCCTCGCGTCGCGCCGCCGCGAGCTGGTCGGACAGTTCGGCCAGGTCGCGGACGATCCGCATGCCGCGGCCGCCGCCGCCGGCGGAAGCCTTGATCAGCACGGGCAGGTCGGCCTCGGTCACCGCGGCCGGGTCCAGCTCGGCCAGCACCGGCACGCCGGCGTCGGCCATGATCTTCTTGGCCTCGACCTTCGAACCCATCCGGGCGATGGAGTCCGGGTCCGGCCCGATCCAGGTCAGTCCCGCGTCGAGGACCGCCCTCGCGAATTCGGCGTTCTCCGAGAGGAACCCGTATCCGGGGTGGATCGCGTCGGCCCCCGCCGTGCGGGCGGCGGCGATGATCGCCTCGCCGTGGAGGTAGGTGTCGGCGGGGGCGGTGCCGGGCAGGTGCACCGCGACGTCCGCCTCCGTGACGTGCGGACTGTCGGCGTCCGCGTCGGAGAACACGGCGACGGTGCCGAGGCCGGCGCGCCGGCAGGAGGCGAACACCCGGCGGGCGATCTCGCCGCGATTGGCGACGAGCACGGTGGTGACGGTGTCGGAACGGTTCACTGCTGCCTCACATCCGGAAGACACCGAAGCTGTCGGTGCCCTCGATCGGCGCGTTGGCGATGGCCGACAGGCACATCCCCACCACGGTGCGGGTGTCGCGCGGGTCGATGACCCCGTCGTCGTAGAGCCGGCCGGACAGGAACATCGGCAGCGACTCCGCCTCGATCTGGTTCTCGATCGCCGCGCGCATCGCCTCGTCGGCGGCCTCGTCGAACGCCTGTCCGCGCGCCTCGGCAGCGGCCCGTCCGACGATGGAGATGACGCCCGCGAGCTGTGCGCCGCCCATCACCGCGGACTTGGCGCTGGGCCAGGCGAACAGGAACCGCGGGTCGAAGGCACGACCGCACATCCCGTAGTGGCCGGCACCGTAGGAGGCGCCGAGCAGGATCGAGATGTGCGGCACCGTCGAGTTGGAGACCGCATTGATCATCATCGAGCCGTGCTTGATCATGCCGCGTTCCTCGTACTCGCGGCCGACCATGTAGCCGGTGGTGTTGTGCAGGAACAGCAACGGGGTGTTCGCACGGTTCGCGAGCTGGATGAACTGGGTGGCCTTCTGGGATTCCTCGCTGAACAGCACGCCGCGGGCGTTGGCGAGGATTCCCACCGGGTAGCCGTGCAGACGAGCCCAGCCGGTGACGAGCGACGACCCGTAGAGCGGTTTGAACTCGTCGAAGTCGGAATCGTCGACGATGCGGGCGATCACCTCGCGCGGGTCGAACGGCACCTTGAGGTCGGCGGGCACGATGCCGAGCAGTTCCTCGGGATCGTGACGGGGTTCACGCACCTCCGGGTGGGGTTCGGGGCCCTGCTTGCGCCAGTTCAGACGACGGACGATGCCCCGGCCGATCCGGATCGCGTCGGGTTCGTCGACCGCGTAGTAGTCGGCCAGCCCGGAGGTGCGGGCGTGCATCTCCGCTCCGCCGAGGGATTCGTCGTCGGATTCCTCGCCGGTGGCCATCTTCACCAGGGGCGGCCCGGCGAGGAACACCTTCGACCGCTTCTCGATCATCACCACGTGGTCCGACATGCCGGGTATGTACGCGCCGCCCGCGGTGGAATTGCCGAACACCAGGGCAATGGTCGGGATTCCGGCGGCGGACAGCTGCGTCAGGTCGCGGAACATGCGCCCGCCGGGGATGAACACCTCCTTCTGGGTGGGCAGGTCGGCACCACCCGACTCGACGAGGGAGATGACCGGCAGCCGGTTCTGCATCGCGATGTCGTTGGCGCGGAACCCTTTCCGCAGAGTCCAGGGATTGCTCGTACCGCCGCGGACGGTGGGGTCGTTGGCGACGATCAGGCATTCGACGCCCTCGACGACGCCGATTCCGGTGACGGTGCTGCCGCCGACCGGGAACTCGGTGCCCCAGGCGGCGAGCGGGGACAGCTCGAGGAACGGCGAGTCGGGGTCGAGGAGCAGTTCGATCCGTTCGCGCGGCAGCAGCTTGCCGCGTTCGTGATGCCGCCGGACGTACTTCTCCCCGCCGCCGGCGAGGGCCTTGGCGTGTTCGGCTTCGAGGTCTGCCAGCTGGGCGGTCATCGCCTCGGCCGCGGCGGCGTACTCCGCCGAGGACGGGTCGACGGTCGTCTGCAGGATGCTCACGCGGTGTACCCCAATCGTTTCGCGGCAAGTTCGGTGAGGATCTCGGTGGTACCGCCGCCGATACCGAGGATGCGCATGTCGCGGTACTGTCGTTCGACCTCGGACTCGGCCATGTAGCCCAGGCCGCCGAAGAGCTGCACGGCCTGGTGCGCGACCCACTCCCCGGCCTCGACGGCGGTGTTCTTGGCGAAGCACACCTCAGCGACGAGGTCGCCGTCACCGACGAGGGACCGCTCGACGACGCGCCGGCCGTACACCCGCGCGACGTCGATCCGCCGGGCCATCTCGGCGAGGGTGCGCTGTACGGACTGCCGGGAGATCAGGGGCCGGCCGAACGTCTCGCGGTCCCGGCACCAGGCCACGGTCAGGTCCAGGCACCGCTGCGCGCTCGAGTAGGCCTGCGCGGCGAGGGCGATCCTCTCGGAGACGAAGGCCTGCGCGATCTGCGCGAAGCCGCTGTTCTCGGCTCCGACGAGATTGGCGACCGGCACGCGCACACCGGCGAACGACAGTTCCGCGGTGTCGGAGGCACGCCAGCCCATCTTGTCCAGTTTGCGCGAGACGGTGAATCCCGTTGTGCCCTTTTCGATCACGAGCAGCGAGACGCCACCGGCACCGGGGCCGCCGGTGCGCACAGCGGTGACGACGAAGTCGGCGCGGCAGCCGGAGGTGATGTAGGTCTTGGCGCCGTCGACGATGTAGTGATCGCCGTCGCGGACGGCGGTGGTGGTCAGGTGCCCGACGTCGGAGCCGCCGCCGGGTTCGGTGATCGCGAGGGAGCCGACGAGCTCACCGGCGAGAGTCGGCGCGACCCACTTGCCGATCTGCTCTTCGTCGCCGGCGGCGACGAGGTGCGGCAGGGCGATGCCGCAGGTGAACAGGGAGGCGAACGCCCCGCCGGAGGCGCCGGCCTCGTGGAAGGCCTCGCACACGGTGAGGCTGTCCGCCGCGTCGCCCCCGGCGCCGCCGACGGCCTCGGGGAATCCGGCGCCGAGCAGGCCGAGCGCGGCAGCCTTCTTGTGCAGTTCGCGGGGCAGTTCGCCGTCGCGCTCCCACGCGGCGAGATGCGGCAGGATCTCGCGCCGGACGAAGGAGTGGACCGTCGAGCGCAGCTCGCGGCGTTCGGGGGTGTCCCAGATGCTCACTCGGTGTTCTTCCTCTCGGGGTTCTCCGTCCCGTCGCCGTCCAGGAGGGTCTCGGGGATGTAGAGGTATCTGCTGCGCAGCCACTCGCCGAGGCCCTTTGCCTGCGGGTCGAAGCGGGCCTGCGAGGCGACGCCGCGGCCGAGGATGCCCTCGACCACGAAGTTCACCGCCCGCAGGTTCGGCAGCACATGACGCGTCACGGTCAGGTTCTTCGCTTCGGGCAGCAGCGTTTTCAGCGTGTCGACGGTGAGGGTGTGCACCAGCCACCGCCACTGGTCGTCGGTGCGCACCCACACCCCCACGTTCGCGTCGCCACCCTTGTCGCCGCTGCGGGCGCCGGCGACGAGCCCGAGCGGCGCGTGCCGTACGGGCCCGGGTGGTAGCGGATCGGGAAGTTCGGGTTCGCCGACAGGTTCGAGTGCACGCGTCGGGGTGACGCACGCAATCGGGATTCGGCCGCCGTCCGGCAGCACCGCGGTGTGCGGTACTTCGGCGGCATCGACGTAGCCGGGGGTGAACACCGCGTACGGCTGCCCGTTACCGGGCGGGGCGGTCAGCGAGAAGCCGGGGTAGCTGGCGAGCGCGTACTCGACGGCGACCGAGGAGAAGGCGCGGCCGACGACCTTCGGGTCGCGGTCGCGCACGGTGCAGCGCAGCAGGGCGCTGGCCGCCTCCTCGGTGTCGGCGTCCGGATGGTCGGTGCGGGCGAGGGTCCACTCGAGCTCGGCAGGCCGGGTGGTCAGGTCCGCTTCCACCTGCCGTCGCACCAGCGCGGCCTTGGCCTCGATGTCGAGGCCGGTGAGGACGAACACCGCTTCGTTCCGGAAGCCGGCGAGGGCGTTGAGGGAGACCTTCAGCGTGGGTGGCGGCGCCTCGCCGCGGACGCCGCTGATCCGGACCCGGTCCGGCCCGTCCTGGGTGAGCCGGACGGTGTCGAGGCGGGTGGTGACATCGGGACCGGCGTAGCGGCCACCGGTCACCTCGTACAGCAGCTGGGCAGTCACGGTGCCGACGGTGACGGCGCCGCCGGTGCCGGGATGCTTGGTGATCGTGGAACTTCCGTCGGCCTCGATCTCGGCGATCGGGAAGCCCGGCCGGTCGAGATCGGCGATCTCGGTGAAGAAGGCGTAGTTGCCGCCGGTCGCCTGGGCGCCGCACTCGATCACGTGCCCAGCCGCCACCGCGCCCGCGAGAGCGTCGAAATCGTCCCGGGCCCAACCGAAATGGGCCGCCGCGGGCCCGACGATCACCGAGGCGTCGGTGACCCGGCCGGTGACGACGAGGTCGGCGCCGGCGTTCAGGCATTCCGCGATACCCCAGGCGCCGAGGTAGGCGTTGGCAGTCAGCGGCGGTGGATCGGCGGCCAGACCGAGTTCGGCGGCCCGGGCGATGAGGTCGTCGCCCTCGACGTGGGCGACGGCGACGTCGAGTCCGAGCCGGCCGGCGAGGTCGCGCACGGCCGTCGCCAGCCCGGCGGGGTTGAGCCCCCCGGCATTGGCGACGATCTTCACGCCCTTGTCGACGGCGAGCCCGAGACAGTCCTCAAGTTGCCGCAGGAACGTCTTGGCATAACCGAGCTCCGGGTCCTTCATCCGGTCCCGGCCGAGGATGAGCATGGTCAGCTCGGCGAGATAATCGCCGGTCAGGTAGTCGAGTTCGCCGCCCTCGAGCATCTCCCGCATGGCCCTGAGCCGGTCACCGTAGAAGCCGGAACAGTTTCCGATGCGCACCGCACGGCCCGCCGGCTGCGCGTTCACGCGTTCGCTCCGTCCGGGGTGCGACCGGCGCCGGGCGGCCCGGCGAATGCCTGAGCGAGGTCGAGCCACGCATCCGCGTCCGGTCCGGTGGCGACGAGGTCGGTGTCGGCGCGGTGGACCCGCTGGGTCACCAGGCGGCAGAAGTCGAGGGCGGATCCCGTGACGGTCTGGGTGGCGCCCTCGGGACCCCAGGTCCATTCCTGCCCGTCGGGGGCGGTGAGCCGGACGTGGAACGACCCGGCAGGCGGGGTGCGCCCGTGCACGGTGAACGCGAAGTCGCGGGTGCGGACACCGAGATGGGCGATGTGGCGCAGCCGGTGCGTGGGCGTGCGGGTGACGCCCAGCGCGTCGGCTACGTCGGAGCCGTGCGCCCAGGTCTCCATCAGCCGCGCGGTGGCCATCGAAGCCGCACTCATGGGCGGGCCGTACCAGACGATCTTGGTCCCGGCGGGGACGGCCGCGAGGGCGTCGGCGAGGGCGCGCCGCGCCGCACGCCAGTCGGCGAGCAGTTCGGCCGGCGGCCGACGGGCCTGTTCCCGCGCCCCGTCGTCGACGAAGCGGTCCGGGTCGGTGATCTCGCCGAGCCCGGCGACGAACGCCTCCGGGTCTTCGACGGCGGTGAGGGCGGCGCGGTCGGTCCACAGCAGGTGTCCGACCTGGTGGGCGATGGTCCAGCCCTCGGCGGGCGTCGAGGTCGTCCAGCGCTCGTCCGGAAGGTCGGCGACGAGGGCGTCGAGGTCGTCGCCCTCGGCACGCAGGTCGTCGAGAAGCGGTTGCAGCTCCGTCATGCGACCAGAGTCACACCCCCGGCAGCAAAAATCAAGCTCTCATGATTGTTTTTTGGTCGGCGTCGCCCCTGCTGCCGATCGTGCTGCCGTGCGGCAACATTCGTCGCACGCGGGACGACGGATCCCCCAGACCTTCCGGAGGATGCATGAGCGGCACGGCACGGACGCCACGAGGCGGCAGCCGGACCGTGCCCGTCGCGGCCGTGCTCGGCTCGGTGCTCTCCCTGCAGTTCGGTGCGGCCTTCGCCAGCACCCTGTTCGACGACGTCGGCGCCCTCGGCACGGTCACGCTGCGGCTGACGCTCGCCGCGGCGATCCTGTGGGCGGCGGTACGGCCGTCGGTGCGGCACTGGGGCCGGGCGCAGTGGCGGGGCGCGGTCGCTCTCGGAGTGAGCCTGGCCGCGATGAACGGCTTCTTCTATGTGGCGATCGCGCGACTCCCGCTCGCGGCGGCGGTCACGATCGAATTCCTCGGACCACTCACCCTCGCCGCGGTGCTCTCCCGCCGCCCACGGGACGCGCTGTGGGTGGCACTCGCGCTGGCCGGGGTGGCCCTCCTCGGGGCGCGCGGCCTCGGCGGGGACGGCGGCGCTCTCGACCCGGTGGGGATCGGATTCGCGCTGCTCGCCGCGGCCGGCTGGGCCTGGTACATCGTCGCGGGCTCGCACGTGGCCGCCACCGTATCCGGCGCGGCGGGCCTGACCGTCGCTACCACCGTCGCTGCGGTGCTCGTCCTTCCCTTCGGTCTCGGGACCGCGGGCGCCGGCCTGGCCGACCCTGCGATCCTCGCCGCCGGAGCGGTGGTGGCCCTGCTGTCCTCCGTGATCCCCTACAGCCTGGAGATGCGGGCGCTGCGCGATCTGCCGAGAAACGTGTTCGCCATCCTCATCGCTCTCGAACCGGCCGCGGCGGCCCTGGCGGGCGCGCTGGTGCTCGGCCAGTGGGTCCAGCCCATCGCGGCGGCAGGCATCGCGCTGGTGGTCGTCGCCGGAATCGGCGCCCTGCACGGCAGCGGGGAGCCGCGCTGACCCGGCACGGCAGCAGCGAGCCGCGCTAACGGTCCACGTCGCCGGGCTGGGCCTCCGACCGGCCGTCCGCCGCCGGCTCGGCGCGTTCGTCCGCCGCCGGCTCGGCGCCTTCGTCCTGAGCGCGGTACGACGCGAGCAGCCGTCTTTCGGTGTCGCGCTTCGGGAAGGCGAAGAACACCAGGACGGCACCGGCGGCGACGACGAGAAGAGCGGCGGTGTACGCCTTCGTGTCCCCGGCCAGGAACGCTGCGCGCGCCGCAGCCATGATGGCGTCGGCGTACTGCGGATACCGCTCGGCGAGATCGGCGGCACTCGCGAACGACTTGGTCAGCGCAGCCTGTGTCTGGCTGCTGATCTCGTCCGCGTCCGGTGACGACGAGATCGCCGCCGAGATCGACGACACGTACCCGGCGGTGAGCAACGCCCCGAGGACCGACTGCATCACGGCCCCGCCCAGATCCCGCTGCAGGTCGGCGGTCGCCGACGCCATCCCGGCGCGGGTCACCGGTACCGAGCCGGTGAGCGAGCGCGAGGCGGGCGTGCCGGCGAGACCCACCCCGACCCCGACGAAGGCGTACGCGAGGGCGATCTGCCAGTAGCTGGAGGTCTCGTCCCACATCGTCAGTGCGACGGCGAGCCCGAGGAGGATGAACGCGTAGCCGAGCAGCAATGTGGTGCGGGCACCCCGGCTCTCGACCAGACGGGCCGAGTACGGAGCCACGACGAGCATGCACGCTGCGGCGGGGAGGATCGTCGACCCGGCGGCGAGCGTGGAGTAACCGAGGACGTTCTGCAGGAACTGCTGTCCGACGAACATCACCCCCATCAGGGTTCCGAACACGATGATGCCTGCCACCGCAGCCACCCAGAACGTCGGCCGCGCGGCCACCTTCAGGTCGAACAGCGGCTCGGGGACCCGCCGCTGCCGCCACACGAACACCGCGCCCGCGACGGCGGTGACGGCCGCGCCGACCAGAGCCGCCGTGCCGCTGCCGCTCTCGGGTGCGAGGTTGACCGTTATCACGAGCGCCGCCACGAACAGCACCGACACGACTCCGCCGACATGGTCGACCGGGCCGGTGGTCTCGTTGACGTGCGCGGGAATCAGCACAGCCGCCGCCACGAGGGCGACGACGGCGAGCGGCAGGGTGATCAGGAAGGCCGAGCCCCAGTAGAAGTACTCGAGGAGCAGTCCGGACAACAGCGGTCCGAGCGCGGCGATCGCCCCGCCGGTCGCCGACCACAACGCGATCGCGCGGGTCCGTGAGGCTCCGGACCACAAGGCGGTGATCAGCGCCAGAGTCGTGGGATACGCCAGTCCCGCGGCGAGGCCGCCGGCCAGCCGGGCCGCGAACAGCACCTCGACGTTCGGCGCGAAGGCCGCCAGCAGACACGCGGGTATCGACAGGGCGACACCGAGCACGAGCAACTGCTTGCGGCCGTAGCGGTCCCCGAGCGCCCCCAGGTACAGCACCGACGCGGCCAGACCCAGCGAATACCCGACCGCGACCAGGTTCAGTTCCGTCTGGCTCGCGTCGAAGGCCCGGCCGATCGCGGGCAGCGCGATGTTGGCCACCGAGAGATTGAGGTTGGCGACGGTGGCGACGAGGATCAGCGTCGCGAGAACCGCACCCGCTCGCTGCGGGCGACGATCGATCTCGGCGACCGTCACAGCCTCGGCCCGCGCGATGCGTCCATGTCTCACTCCCGATGGCAGCGTCCCCGTCTGGCAGCGTCCCCGTCGATCATGATGACGCATCCGGACGCCGGACCAGGGGCGATCGGGCGATCAGGCGCCGCGGACGATCATCCGCACCAGTTCTCCGGCCGGCCCGGCGAGCTTGCGCGGGGGGCGCCACACCGCGCGCAGGGTGCGGGCCAGATCGAGGCCTTCGACGTCGACGGCCCGCAGTTCCCCGGCCGCGACATGGTCGGCCACGGCCAAGGTGCTCAGCACGGCCGGGCCCACGCCCCCGAGCGCCGCGGTGCGTACCGCGGCGCCGCTGCCGAGTTCGAGCAGCGGTGCCGGCCGATCGAACTCGCGCAGGGCGAGGTCCAGCGTGTGCCGCGTCCCCGAGCCCTCCTCGCGCACGACGAGCGGTGTCGCGGCCAGTTCGGCGACGGTGAGCGGTCGCCGGCGTCGTGCCCAGGGATGAGCCGGCGTGACGACCACCACGAGCCGATCCTGCGCCACCGGCGTGCTGTGCAGTCCCGGTGGGACGGCGGGAGCTTCGACGAATCCGACGTGGCAGCGGCCCGCCGCGACCGCGTCGCACACCTGCCGCGAGTTGTGGACCTGCAACTGGATGTGCACGTCGTCGCGGAGACCGCGGAAGCGGCCCAGCCAGCGCGGGATGAGGTGTTCGGCGACGGTCATGCTGGCCGCCACGGTCAGTTCGGCCTGCCGGTCGCTGCGCAACGCCGCCGCGGCGTCGAGTAGTCGACGGGCGTCGGTGAGGGTCTGTCGCGCCCAGTGCGCGACGACGGTGCCCTCCGGGGTGAGCGCAGAGCCGGCGCGTCCCCGGCGCACGAGCACGGCCCCGAGCTGCTTCTCGAGGCGGCGTACCGCACGGCTGGCATTGGGTTGCGCGACACCGGCGGCGCGGGCAGCCGCCCCGAGCCCGCCGTGGTCGTCGATGCCGACGAGCAGTTCGAGGGCGGCGAGGTCCGGCCAGCGGACCGTAGGCGACGGAGGTGGCTGCGTCATGCGCGAATGATATGGCCGTTCCCGGCAGGGTGGGGCAGACTGCAGTCCGTGGAACTTCGCGGAGTGGACGACGCGGCGGCCGTGCTCGCAGCGCAACCGTTCAGCGTCCTGGTCGGCGCCCGGGTCGTCGGGTACGAGCCGGGACGTGCGGTGCTCGAGATCCCCCTGCGCCCGGAATTGCTGCAGCAGTTCGGGTTCGTCCACGGTGGAGTGCTGGCCTATGCGGCGGACAATTCCCTGACGTTCGCAGCGGGAACCGTGCTCGGATCGTCCATCGTGACGACCGGGTTCACGATCGACTACCTGCGCCCGGGTCGTGGCACGCTGCTGCGGGCCGAGGCGGCGGTCGTCGACTCGAGCCGGCGGCAGGCGCTGTGCCGGTGCGAGATCGTCGCCGTGACCGAGGACGGCACCGAGACCAAGGTGGCCGCGGCGCAAGGCGGCGCCCGGGTGATCGAGCTCGACCGCCGTTCGGGCGGGACGCCCGGATCCGGTTCGTAGGAAGCGGGGACGGTCCGCGCAGGTCGGCTCCGGAGGTCGGAGAGAGGAAGACAGCGATGACGGATCACGCCGCCGACGCCTGGGAGATCGCCGAGGCATACGAGCGCTATGTAGGCCGCTGGAGCCGCCCGGTCGCTTCGAAGTTCCTGCAATGGCTGCCCCCTGGCGGCGCGGGCGCGGCGTGGTGCGACGTGGGATGCGGGACCGGCGCCCTTGCGCACGCCGTCCTTGTCGCCGCGGAACCGGCCCGAGTCGTCGGGGTCGAGCCGTCCGAGGGCTTCGCCACGGCGGCCCGCACAGCGGTCGACGATCCCCGCTTCGAGGTCCGGCCGGGTACCGCTGCGGCGCTCCCGGCCGGGGACGGCGAGTTCGACCACGTCGTGTCCGGATTGGTGCTCAACTTCCTTCCCGATCCGCTCGAGGGTCTTGCCGAGATGCGTCGCGTCACCCGATCGGGCGGGACGATCGGCGGCTACGTGTGGGATTACGCCGAGGGCATGGAGATGATTCGCGCCTTCTGGGATGCGGCCGTCGACCTGGACGAGACGGCACGGGACCTGGACGAGGGCGTCCGTTTCCCGCTCTGCCGTCCCGGTCCCCTCCACGACCTGCTGGCGTCCGCAGGTCTCACCGGGGTGCGGATCGAGTCCCTCGAGGTTCCCACCGTGTTCGCCGACTTCGACGATTTCTGGGCACCGTTCCTCGGCGGTCAGGGACCCGCCCCCGGATATTGCCTGTCACTGCCGGCCGGGCGCCGAGCCGAGCTGCGGGCGGCACTCGATGCCCGCCTGCGCCGCGACGGAGCCGGCCGGATCGCGCTGACCGCCCGGTCGTGGGCCTTCCACGGCTCCGTGCCCGGGTGATACGGGCGTAGATCGTCCAGGCATGCCTCGCGCTATCGCGTTGTGGCGGCGAGCGTGCCGTGGAGGTAGACGGCACGGATGCGTTGCAGCGCGCGGATGTCGACGGTCACGTCGCCGTCGACGACAAGCAGGTCGGCGTCGTACCCGGTTCGGAGAGCACCTTTGCGGTCGCTGAGACCGCAGGCACGTGCTGCCCGGGAGGTCGCGGTGGCGAGAGCCGTGGTGACGTCGGCGCCGCCGACGACCAAGTCGGCGACGGCGAGCGCCAGGATGCCGTGGGCCTTCCCGTCGCTGATGCCGGCGTCGACCCCGGAAACGACATCGACCCCGGCGTGACAGAGGCGAACCGCCAACTCCTGCCGGGCTTCCCACGTCGTGCCGGTCTTCTGCAGCACGGCAAGGACACCGGGCGGCAGCGTCACGTCGGGTCGTCTTCCCAGGGTTGGGCAGACGACAATCCGGCTCTCGGCGAGGTGCCGAAGCACCGATTCGGGAAGATCGATTCCGTGCTCGGTGAGGCAGCTGCAGTGCTCGATTCCGTCGACACCGGCCGCGAGTGCCTGCCGGACGGCGGGCAGCCCGTGGGCATGGGCGGTGACAGGCAGTCCGGCGGCGTGAGATTCGTCGACCACGAGCCGAAGCTGACCGAGACGGTATTGGCAGGTCAGGACGTCGGTACCGGCGGTCATGGCTCCACCGCTCGCCATGACCTTGACGATGTCGACACGGCGATCTGCGCGTTCACGAACCGCAGCGCGGATCTCGTCGGATCGTTCGGCGGCGCCGCCCATGTGCCAGCAGTGGCCCTGGTGGGTGGTGATCGGGGGGCCGGCCGCCACGATGGTCGGACAACGCGCAGGTGATTCGTGCGCGAGGCGGTCCCGCCGGTCGACGACGGCCCAGTGTCGGTCGCCGAGGTCCCGCACGGTCGTGACACCGGCTGCGAGCTGATCGGCGAGACTGCGGTCGATGATCGCGTCGAGTTCGTCGTCGGTGAGGCCGGGGAGGCGATCGAGGGCGCCGTTGCGGGAGTCTCCGCAGAGATGGACGTGGCAGTCGACGAGCCCCGGCAGGATCGTGGCGTCGGGATAGTCGTGCAGTTGCCAGCCCGCCGGCGGCGCACATGTGGCGGATTCCATTCCGATGATGCGGCCGTCCCGGCAGAGCACCAGGGCTCCGCCGGGAAGTGTCCGCTCACCGTCGAATGCCCAGTGCGCCCGAACCGCCAGCAGGCCCTCTGCCGGTGCTGCCGGTTCCGCCGGGGCAGACTGCGGGCGCGGCGCGTGACGGCCGGTGTCGGTGGCACCCGTGGCCGTGTCGACGGCTGGTGGACGCACATGTCCACGGTAGTCTCCGGCGCTGCCGCTGTCGTCGGCTTCCGGCACCGGACCCGGGACGGCGCGCATCGGCGCGGCGCTCACACCTGCGACGTGACGATGAGCGTGGCGGCGGCGAGCGCGAGGACCACGACGGTGACGGTCAGGACGATGTTGCGCCACCAGTGGTGCCTCGCCCGTCCCTCGATGAAGCGGCTCACCCGGGCGCGGTGCTCGCGTCCGCTCGTCACGAGCAGCACGAGCGCCGGGACCAGGCACAGCAGGCCGATCGTCACCACCACGGGGGCGGGGCCGGGGGCCAGGCGCAGAAACAGCAGGACCACCGCTCCCAGCCCGGTCGCCGTGCGCAGCCACGCGAGAGTGGTGCGCTCGGGCTGCAACCCGGGGTCGTCGTGTCTCATCGTCGGCCGGACCGCGGCGGCGCGCTCATACCAGGAGAGCCACGGTGAGGGCCAGAGCCCCGACCGCCAGCATCGCCGCCAGCAGGAAGGCGATCCGCGGCGGCGGCAGGGGGCGTTCGGTCCGCATCGCGGCCTCGATCTGCAGCCAGCGCCGCAGGGCGGCGATCACCAGGACCGCAGAGAACACGAGCAACGCACACGACAGTGTGGTCCGCACCACCGGTCCCACGACGTCCCCGGCGAAGGTCTCGAGCGCGACGGCCGCCGCGATGACGCCGAGCGCGGTGCGGATCCACGCGAGGAACGTGCGTTCGTTGGCGAGAGTGAAGCGGGCGTCGGGTTCGCCGCCTTCACGCAACGCCCGCGGCCGCCAGTCGCGCAGAGGTCCGATCACGCAATCGACCCTATCCCGGTGCCGCCCCGGGCGATCCGGCGGCCGGACGGCGGACCCGATTACGCGAGCGTGATCTCGCCGTTGTCGACGGTGACGGCCCTGCTCTCGAGGGGACGCGCGGCAGGGCCGTTCGCGACGGTGCCGTCGAGGTTGAACCGGCTGCCGTGGCAGGGACAGTTGATCGTGCCGTCCTGCACGGCCGCGACCGTGCAACCCTGATGAGTGCAGATCGCGCTGAAGGCGAGTACCTCGCCCGCGACCGGCTGGGTCACCACGACCTTCTGATCGGGGAAGACCTGCCCCCCGCCGACGGGGATGTCGGCGACAGCCGCAAGCGGTTGTCCTGCGGACGCGCCGGCCGGGGTCCCGCTGCCGGCATCCTGCGCTGCGGAGGTCTGCCCCGAGGCGGGCTCGTCGCCGTAGGTACTGCAGGCCGCGGTGGCAGCGACGGCGGCCACCCCGGCCCCCAGCAGCACCGTACGGCGGCTGACGGGAAACTGCTCGAGATCCATTTCCGGCTCCGATCGTGGGAGGGACACAGTGGGTTGGGGCGTCAGAACGCGATGCCCGTCGTGCGGAAGAAGTACAGCGCCGAGGTCGTCCACACGACCACGATCGCCGTGAACAGGACACCGCCGGCCAGGGGAACCGCCCATCCCGGCAGGCCCCGCCGGCTGAGGAGCAGCATCTTGGTCACGAACGCCCCGTAGAGGAGGCAACCGGCCAGCGAGTGCCACAGCACCCGCGGCTCACCGGTGCGGAAACCGAGCGCATACAGGCAGTGCACGGCGACGGGGACGGTGGCCAGCACGGCGAGGCGACCCGACCACACGTGCAGGGTCCCGATCCAGCTCGGCGCGCGCAGTCCCGGCAACCGTCCGTACATCCCGGCCGCCGAGACGAGTTGCACCAGTGCCAGCACACCGGCGAGGGTCGCCAGCCACGTCTTGACGGCGGTCGGGCTGGAGAACCCGGCGACGTTGATCGAGAAGAAGGTGGGCTCGTGCACGCTGCCGTAGACACCGAGACCGACCGCGACGAGGGCGCCCACCAGGAATGCGACGATCACCGGGGTCGTTCGCGGCGGCGCGGTGGGATGGACCTGCGGTGTGCTCATCCGTCCTCCTCTCGGCGTCACCACCCGGTGGCACCGTCAGAATGTGTCGCTGCCGGACACCGGGTCCGCGGTCACGATCTCCCCGTCGACGACCGCCGTCCCGTCCGGCGCGAGGGCAGGGGCGGGTGTGGTGCCGCCGTCGCCGCCGCGGAGCACACCCGTGACGGTCCCGTCCTGCGTGACGATCCAGCTCGCCCGGACATCGCCGACGTTCGCGAGGTAGAGGCCGGCCGGAGGTTCGGCCGGCGCGGCGTCGAAGGGCCAGCTGCGGTCACCGAGCCACAGGGTGCCGCGCACCGTCTCGCCGTCGAACTCGCCGTCGAGACGGGCTCCTTCCCGGCCCTCGAGGTCGAGCCGGCCGGCGTCTGCGTCGCCGGCCAGCCACGATTCGATCGCGCTGCCGTCGCACGCGTACGCGACGGCGTCCCCGCCCTCGACGGCGATCGCGAGCGTGAGCGTTCCGGTCGCGACGGGGATCTGTCCGACGTAGGTGGCCTGCGCCGGGAATTCCACTGCGGCCGGGGTCGCTGTCGTCGTGGTGGTGGGGTCCGGCGCCGCCGTCGCGGCGGGACCCGGGGCCGGCGTCGCGCCGTCGTCCTCCTTGGAGACATTCACCGCGAGCAGCACGGCGGCGAGGACCACCACCGCCGCCAAGGTGATCAACGGCCCCCTGCGCACCATGGGTCCCCTTTGCCGGTCAGCACTTCAGGGATGATGTCGCGGTCGAATCTACTCCGGCCTCCCCCGTCCGCTCAGCGGATCGCGCGGATCAATCGACGACGACGTCCGCACCGCGGGCCCCGGCCGGCCGCGCCTTCAACGGCTTGCGGGCGGGACCTCTGCTCACGGTCCCGTCCAAGCGGAACCGGCTGCCGTGGCAGTCGCAGACGATCTCGTCGGCCTCGACACCGGTGATGTTGCACCCCGAATGCGTGCACAATGCGACGAACGCCCGGTAGTCCCCGGCGACGGGTTGCGTCACCACCAGACGCCTGTCGGCGAACAGGACGCCGCTGCCCACCGGGATGTCGGCCGCGGCGGCGACGACCGCGGCATCCGGACCGGGCTCGGGCGGCGTGGTCGGCGCGGCGGGGGTGCTGTCGGTTTCCTCGGTCTCGGTGCCGCACGCGGACAGGACCGCGGCGGCGGCGACGGCGCCGGCCCCGCCGAAGAGGGCGCGGCGGCACAGGCGCGGCTGTCCGCCCGTCGGCGCGGGGCGTCGGTCGGTGGGTTCGATGCTCATGAAAACGTCCGTTCGGGTCGCCGTCGTGGTGCCGGAACGAGGTTAGCCGCAGACATGCGGAGGGGCCGCGACGTACGTCACGCCCCCTCCGACGGGTGGTTCAGTGGACGACGACCGGCTGCAGTCCCTCTCCTGCCGGATACTTCGCGCGTGTGCGCGGCAGGAACAGCGCGGGGATCACCGCGAGCGCCATGAGAACCGTCGCGACGAGGAACGTAGTCGCGAAGGCGTCGGCGAGCGAGGTGAGAATCGACTCCTGGACCGGTGCGGGCATCTGGTCGAGCGCCGCAGGGTCCATCTGCCCGCCGCCCTCGGGCGCCCCCGCCGGGGTCGCGAGGCGGCTGCTCAGGATCACCGACATGGTCGCGGTGCCCACGGAACCGGCGGCCTGCTGGACGATGTTCATCAGCGTCGACCCGCGGGCCACGCTCTGATGGGTCAGCGTCTGCAGGGCGGCCGTCATCGTCGGCATCATCGTGGCGCCCATTCCCATGCCCATGACGAACAGCGCGCCGAGGAGCAGGACGTAGGAGGTGTCCGTGCCCACCTGCGTGAAGACCGCCATGCCGAGCGTGACGAGGGTCAGGCCGACGAGCACGATCTTCCCGGGACCCATCCGGTCGACGAGCCGGCCGGCGATCGGCATGGTGAGCATGGCGCCGAGGCCCTGCGGTGCGAGCAGGATGCCCGCCGCCAAGGTCGACTCGCCCCGCACCTGGAGGAAGTAGCTGGGGAACAGCAGCCCCGCGCCGAAGAACGCGATCGCGAACACCGACATGGTGAGCACCGCGAACGTCAGCTGGCGGTTGCGGAACAGGTACAGGTCGATCAGCGGGTTCCGGGCGCGCAAGGCGTGGAACACGAAGGCGACGATCAGCGCGACGCCGATCACGCCCGGAACGAGGACCCGCGTCGCGGCGACGGTGCCGACCTCCGGAATGGAGGAGACACCGAACAGGAACAGCGCCAGCCCCGGCGACAGGAGCGCCATGCCCACGAAGTCGAAGGACTCGGACCGGCTCGGGCGGTCCTTGGGCAGGATCACCACGGCGGCGA
This sequence comes from Rhodococcus sp. NS-SX18, assembly GCF_057367935.1. Lineage (NCBI taxonomy): Bacteria > Bacillati > Actinomycetota > Actinomycetes > Mycobacteriales > Nocardiaceae > Rhodococcus > Rhodococcus sp. NS-SX18. The sequence continues at coordinate 3,878,084 of NZ_CM170633.1, forward strand.
CGAGCGCCACGACACCGATAGGCAGGTTGATCAGGAAGATCCAGTGCCAGCTGGCGGTGTCGATCAGCCACCCGCCGAGAATCGGGCCGCCGATCGGGCCCAGCAGCATCGGGATGCCGAGCACCGCCATCACGCGGCCGACCCGGTGCGGGCCCGCCGCGTGGGTCATGATCGTCATGCCCAACGGCATGAGCATGCCGCCCCCGAGGCCCTGCACGACCCGGAATGCGATGAGCGAGGTGATGTCCCACGCCATGCTGCACAGCACGGAGCCGGCGACGAACAGGACGAGTGCGGCGACGTAGAGGCGCTTGGTGCCGAACCGGTCCGCGGCCCAGCCCGTGAGCGGAATCACGCTGGCGAGGGCCAGCGTGTAGGCGGTCATCGTCCACGCGACGGTCGCGTAGCTGGAGTCGAACTCCTTCATGAACGTCGGCACGGCGACGGAGACGACGGTCACGTCGAGGATCGACATGATGGCGCCGAGCACCACCACCGAGGCGATCTTCAGAACTGCCGCGTCGAGCTTGTCGCTCACCGGCGCGGCGGCCGGGCCCGCATGGGGGGCTGTCATGGGTAGGTCCTCTCGAGGCGCGAGGGCAGGCGGACCTGCCGGAACGGAGTCGAGGGCCGGGCAGTGCCGGACGACGATGACCGTCTCGGCACGAGCCGCGTGTCACCGCCGGCGTGGACTGCGTGTCACCCTCGACGTGCCCGGCGACCAGCGCGCGCCCCGACAGCGCGGCGGATCGACCTCCCGGCCTGAGCTCCCCCGGCGGACGTCGCCGCGGGCGGCGCCGGGCACCGTCGGACGATTCTAGTGCCGGCGCAGGCGAAGCCCCAACCGGTTATCGGCGGACCAGACGCAGCAGGCCGCGCCCCGACCGCGGGCGGCCGGCCGCCGTCGTCGTCAGGCGTGCGCGATCGGTCAGCTTGACCCGTGGCCGGCCGGCCGCACGGCCGGCCGCGCGCTCGGCCTCGTCGATCTCGTGCCATCCGCTCAGGCCCACGCGGCTCGGGCGCCGCTGCCCGAGCAGGCGATCGAGTTCCCGCCGGCCGTACGCCGGCCGCGTGAGCCGACCGGCGTCGAAGTCGGCGAGCAGAGCCGCGACGGTTTCCTTGGCGCATGCCTTGTTGGTTCCGATCACGCCGCTCGGCCCGCGCTTGATCCACCCGGTGACGTACACACCCGGTCCGGCCCCGGTGACCCGCCCGTTCTCGTTGGGGACGATCGCGCGCCGCTCGTCGAACGGCACCCCCGGGAGCGGAACCCCGCGGTAACCGATCGAGCGCAGCACCAGCTGCGCGTCGAGGTGCAGAGCCTGCTCGGTGGGGCGGGCGACGAGCGCACCGTCGTCGCCGGGGATCAGTTCGTTGCGCACCGCCCGCAGGCCCGCGACCCGGTCGGTGCCCTCGATCTCGGTGGGTGACACGAGGTAACGGAACACGATGCGCTTGTTTCCCGGCCGGGGTTCGCGGCGCGCGTATTCGCGGGCGAGCCGCATCCGCATGGCGACCGCCGGATCCGCCGCGGCGAGCTCCGCGCTGGCGGGGTCGAGGTCGAGCTCGGACTCGTCGACGACGACGTCGACCCCGTTCAGATCACCGAGGGCGAGGAATTCCGGATTGCTGTAGGCCGCCTGGGCCGGTCCGCGACGGCCCAGCAGGACGACCTCGCGGATGTTGCTCCGGCGCAGCGCCTCGAGGGCGTGGTCGGCGATGTCGGTCCGGGCCAGTTCGTCGACGTCCATGGTGAGGATGCGGGCGACATCGAGCGCGACGTTGCCGTTGCCGACGAGGACCGCGCGTTCACCGGAGAGGTCGAAGGCCCGGTCGGCGTAGTCGGGGTGGCCGTTGTACCAGGCGACGAACTCGGTGGCGGCGTGGCTGCCGGGCAGGTCCTCGCCGGGAATGCCGAGGCTGCGGTCGGCGGATGCGCCGGTGGCGTAGACGACGGCGTGGTGATGGGCGAGCAGCTCGTCGTGGTCGAGGTCGCGGCCCACCTCGACGTCGAGGTGCAGAGCGAACGCGTCGCGACGGAACGACCATTCGAACGACTCGGTGACGGCCTTGGTCCCGGGGTGGTCGGGCGCGACGCCGCTACGGACCAGGCCCCAGGGGGTCGGCAGCCGGTCGAACATCTCCACCTCGACGTTCGAGCGCTCGAGCAGTTCCTGCGCGGCGTAGCACGCCGCGGGGCCGGCTCCGACGACCGCGACCCGCAGGGTCTCCTGCCCCCGGGGCGGGGCGGGGGTCGGGGTGAGCGGGTTCCAGTTCTCGGGCATCGGGTGCGCCGTGTAGTAGTCGGCGTTGATGTCCTTGAACCGGGCCTGGGTCTCGGTGAGCCGGTCCTCGGGGAAGATCGCCTCGACCGGGCAGGCGTCCGCGCACGCGCCGCAGTCGATGCAGGTCTGCGGATCGATGTGCAGCATCTCGGTCTGCGCGAACTCGCGCTCCTCCGGGGTGGGATGGATGCAGTTCACCGGGCACACGGCGACGCAGCTCGCATCGTTGCAGCATGTCTGGGTGATCACGTAGGCCATGTCGCGTCCTCGAAGAGCCGGGACCGGATTTCATGTGACATCCGGTAACAGTTATATCGACTGTAGCCTCGGGGTTCGCCCCTCGCAAGATTCGCTGCGGCCCAGCCCCGCAACTGTCAGAATCGGCGGGGCCCGACGAAGACCAGGGGGACGCATGGGTTCGAACACCGCCGCGGCAGCGGCAACCGCGGACACCGCCGCGGCAGCGGCAACCGCAAACACCGCCGCGAAAGCTGCAACCGCGAACACCGCCGCGGCAGCGGCACCGGGAAAGCCCGCACCGGAGGACGCGTGGGCGCAGCCCCTCGACACCACTCCCCCGCCCGACGACGCGTTCCGGTCCACGCGCACGGTGCGCACCGGCGACGTCGACAGCCGGGAACGGCTCCGGCTCGACGGCGTGGCCCGCTACCTGCAGGACATCGGCACCGACAACCTCGACGCCGTCGACGCCACCGACACCGATCCGCTGTGGATCGTGCGCCGCACCGTCGTCGACGTGCACCGGCCGGCCCGCTTCCGGGAACAGCTCGAGCTGCGCCGGTGGTGTGATGCCCTGTCCACCCGGTGGGCCAATGTCCGCGTGCGGTTCGAGGGCACCGGCGGCGCCGCGATGGACACCTCGGCGTTCTGGATCAACATCGGGCCCACCAACGGCATGCCGGCGCGGATCAGCGACCGACTCTGGGAACACATGGCTCGTCACGCCGCGGACACCCGCCTGCGGTGGCGGGCGTGGTTGCCGCCCACACCGTCCGCCGACGCCGACGCCGGCACGCACTTCCCGCTGCGGGCCACCGACATCGATCCGTTCGACCACGTCAACAACGCCGCCTACTGGCACGGCATCGAGGAGCACCTGGCCGGACGGCCGGAGTTGCAGACCGCTCCGTACCGTGCGGCGATCGAGCATCTTCGACCGGTCGTCGCCGGCGACACGCTCGTTCTGCGGGCCCGGCACGACGCCGACTCGCTGACCCTGTGGTTCACGGTCGACGACGAGGTGCGGGCGGTGGCACGCGTCGGCCGCCGGTGAACGTCACCGCCTAGGGTGAACCCATGACCCGCACCCTGATCCTGTTGCGGCACGGGAAGTCCGCGTACCCGGACGGCGTCGCCGATCACGAGCGTCCGCTCGCCCCCCGAGGGCGGCGCGAGGCCGGTCTCGCCGGGCGCTGGCTGCGGGCCCACCAGCCCCCCGTCGACGCCGTGCTGTGTTCGACCGCGACGCGGGCCCGCAAGACGCTCGCAGAGGCCGCCGTCGAGGCGGCCACGGACTTCCTCGACGATCTCTACGAGGCCACGCCGAAGCGGATCGTCGACGCGATCCGCCGGGTTCCGGACGACGTGTCCACGCTGCTCGTCGTGGGACACGAGCCCGTCCTGTCGGCGACGACGCTGCTGCTCTCGACCGACCACGACTCCGACGCGGCCCGTCAGATCCTCGAGAAGTTCCCGACTTCCGCCGTGGCGGTGCTCGAGGTGCGCGGGACGTGGCACGACCTCGGCGCCCGTGGGGCCACCCTGGTCGATTTCCACATCCCGCGCTGACCGGGAGCCGCTACTTCACCGCCGCGGCGAGCGCCTCGAGATAGGCGTCGATCCCCCAGGTCAGGGACAGGACCGTGGGGGGCGAGACCGCGGCGATCAGTTCGGTGCCGTTCACCGTCGCCACCCTGCCCTCGGTGACCTGCTGCATGGTCTGTGCCCACGGCTGGGCGAGCGTGCGTTCCTGCGCTGCGGCGTCGTCGGCGTAGGAGAGGAGAATGTCGCTGGTGAGCTTGCCGGCCTCTTCGAAGCTCATCGTGAAGTAGAAACTGGACTCGTCCGTGCTCAGTTCGGTCACGCTCGGGGCGCTGACGAGACCGAGGTCGGTGAGGAACTCCACGCGCGAATCGGCGGGCTTGTAGACGTAGAACGTGTCGCCCGTGTCCCACACCGCGGCGACGGTGCGGCCCTGCAGCTGCGGGTACGCCGCGGCCTTGTCGGCGATGATCGCCTCGGTGTCGGCGATCAGGCGCTCTGCGTCGTCGGAGCGGCCCAGCGCCTGCCCGACCGTGGCGACGACGTCGCGCCACGGGGTGGCCCACGGCTCACCGGGGTACGCGACCGTGGGAGCGATCCGGCTGAGGGTGTCGTACTGGTCCTGGGTGAGCCCGGAGTAGTTGGCGAGGATGACGTCCGGGCGGGCCGCCGCGATCTGCTCGACCGGCACGTCCGTGCCGTCGTTCTGCAGGATTGTCGGTGTCTCGGCATCGAGTTCGGTGAGCTCGTCTCCGATCCACGGCAGGACGCCCTGCTCGTCACCGCCGTACGACTGTGCCGGCATGGCGACGGGGACGACCCCGAGGGCGAGGGCGGCATCGGTGCTCCCGAAGCCCCAGGTGACCACCCGTTCGGGCTCGGTCTCGATCGTGGTGTCACCGAGGGCGTGCTCGATCGTCACAGGGAAAGCGCCCGCGCCCGGGCCGGACGCCTCGGCGGGGTCGTCGCCTCCCGACGAGCACGCGGTCAGGACGAACGTGAGAGCGAAACCGGCTGCGGCAAGCAACCTCGGGATTCGGGTCGACGGCACTAGCGTTCCCTTCGAAGAATTAGGAGTGCCTACCCAAACTATCGGATCGGCCGTGCTGCCGCGCGGGTACCCCCGGAACCCAGAAGGCCCCGCCCCCGAAGAGAAGAGGGCGGGACCTTCGTGGCTACGGCAGGTGCCTGACCGCGGCCGGCGGACCGGCTGCGGCGACGGCTCTACCGGTAGTCGCTGGAGTAACCGTAGTCGTCGAGCGGGACCGCGGCGCCGGTGTTCTGGCCGAAGCCCTCCGGCGAGTAGTACTGATCCTCGTACGACGGGATCGCGTACGCGGCCGCGCGGGCCTCCTCGGTCGGCTGCACCTGGATGTTCCGGTACCGGTTGATGCCGGTGCCGGCCGGGATCAGCTTGCCGATGATCACGTTCTCCTTCAGACCGATCAGCTTGTCCGAGCGGCAGTTGATCGCCGCGTCGGTCAGCACGCGAGTGGTCTCCTGGAACGACGCCGCCGACAGCCACGAATCGGTGGCCAGCGACGCCTTCGTGATGCCCATGAGCACGGGACGGCCGGCAGCCGGCTCCCCGCCCTCGGCGACGACGCGCCGGTTCGAGGCCTCGAACTCGCTGCGCTCGACCAGCGATCCGGGGAGGAACTCCGTCGACCCCGAGTCGATGATCGTCACGCGGCGCAGCATCTGGCGCACGATGACCTCGATGTGCTTGTCGTGGATCGACACACCCTGGCTGCGGTACACCTCCTGGACCTCGTTGACGAGGTGGACCTGCACCTGGCGCGGTCCCATGACCCGCAGCACCTCGTGCGGATCGGCCGCACCCTCGAGCAGCTGCTGACCGACCTCCACGTGGTCGCCGTCCGTCAGGACACCTTCGGTCCCGTCCGCCTTACGGATGACGTGCAGACGCTGACGCTTCGACAGCTTGTCGTACACGACCTCCTCGCCACCGTCGTCCGGGACGATGGTGATCTTGTAGAAGCGGTCGTCGTCCTCGAGTCGCACGCGACCGGAGACGTCGGCGATGGGCGCCTTGCCCTTCGGGACACGGGCCTCGAACAGCTCCTGCACGCGGGGCAGACCGCCGGTGATGTCCTCACCGACGCCACCCTGGTGGAACGTACGCATCGTCAGCTGCGTACCGGGCTCACCGATGGACTGGGCGGCGACGATACCGACGGCCTCACCGATGTCGACGAGCTTGCCGGTCGCCATCGAGCGGCCGTAGCAGGTGGCGCACACGCCGGTACCGGTGTCGCAGGTCAGCACGGAGCGGACCTTGACCTTCCGGATGCCGGCGGCCAGCAGCGCCTCGATCGCCGGGTCGCCGAGGTCGCTGCCCCGGGTGACGACGACGTTGCCGCCCGCGTCGACCGCATCGGTGGCCAGCGTACGGGCGTACGTGCTGGTCTCGATGTGGGCGTCGCGCACCAGGCGACCGGTCTCGGCGCCCGTCCCGTCCCGCTCGGGCTCGGCGATGATCATCTCGATACCGCGCGGCGTGCCGCAGTCGGTCTCGCGGACGATGACGTCCTGCGACACGTCCACCAGACGACGGGTCAGGTAACCCGAGTCGGCGGTACGCAGCGCGGTGTCGGCCAGACCCTTACGCGCACCGTGGGTGTTGATGAAGTACTCGAGCACGGTCAGGCCCTCGCGGAACGAGGACTTGATCGGGCGCGGGATGAACTCGCCCTTCGGGTTCGTCACCAGACCCTTCATGCCCGCGAGCGAGCGGATCTGGGTCATGTTGCCCGCGGCGCCGGACTTCACGATCGTCGGGATCGGGTTGTCGTCCGGGTAGTGGGCCTCCATGGCCTGACCGACCTCTTCGGTCGCCTCCTGCCACAGCTTGACGAGCGAGTCGCGCCGCTCCTCCTTCGAGAGGGCACCACGAGCGAACTTGCGCTCGAGCTGATCCGCCGACGCCTCGTAGCGCTCGAGGATGTCCTTCTTCTCCGGCGGCACCAGCACGTCGGCCATCGACACGGTCACACCCGAACGGGTGGCCCAGTAGAAGCCGGCGTCCTTGAGCTTGTCGACGGTCTGCGCGACGACGATCATCGGGTAGCGCTCGGCGAGATCGTTGATGATCGCGGCCTGACGCTTCTTCGGCATGACGTCGTTGACGAAGCCGTAGTTCACCGGCAGCAGCTCGTTGAACAGCACTCGACCGAGCGTGGTCTGCACGGTCCAGCCGTCGCCGAAGTTCCAGCCGTCGGGGAACAGTTCCGTCTCGATGTCCCGTGACGGACGCTGCTGCTCCAGACGCACCTTGATGGGGGCCTGCACCGACAGCACGCCGCGGTCCACGGCCATGATCGCCTCGGCGGGAGACGAGTACACGCCCTGCTCCGGCTCACCGTCGGTGGCCGGCCGGTACGCACCCGGCGCGTCCTCGACCAGACGGGTCAGGTGGAACAGACCCGTCACCATGTCCAGACGCGGCATGGCGAGCGGACGGCCCGATGCCGGCGACAGGATGTTGTTCGACGACAGCATCAGCACGCGGGCCTCGGCCTGTGCCTCCGCCGACAGCGGCAGATGCACGGCCATCTGGTCGCCGTCGAAGTCGGCGTTGAAGGCCTCACACACGAGCGGGTGCAGCTGGATGGCCTTGCCCTCGACGAGCTGCGGCTCGAACGCCTGGATGCCGAGACGGTGCAGCGTGGGAGCACGGTTGAGCAGCACGGGGTGCTCGTTGATGACCTCTTCGAGGACGTCCCACACCTGCGGACGCTGCCGCTCGACCATCCGCTTGGCGGACTTGATGTTCTGCGCGTGGTTCAGATCGACCAGACGCTTCATCACGAACGGCTTGAACAGCTCGAGAGCCATCAGCTTCGGCAGACCGCACTGGTGCAGCTTGAGCTGCGGACCGACGACGATGACCGAACGGCCCGAGTAGTCGACACGCTTGCCGAGCAGGTTCTGACGGAACCGGCCCTGCTTGCCCTTGAGCAGGTCGGACAGCGACTTGAGCGGACGGTTGCCCGGACCGGTGACCGGCCGGCCGCGACGGCCGTTGTCGAACAGCGCGTCCACGGACTCCTGCAGCATCCGCTTCTCGTTGTTGACGATGATCTCGGGGGCACCGAGGTCGATCAGTCGCTTGAGGCGGTTGTTGCGGTTGATGACGCGGCGGTACAGATCGTTGAGATCGGAGGTCGCGAAGCGGCCACCGTCGAGCTGCACCATCGGGCGCAGCTCCGGCGGGATCACCGGCACCGCGTCGAGGACCATGCCCATGGGCGAGTTGCCGGACTGCTGGAACGCCGCGACGACCTTCAGTCGCTTGAGGGCGCGCAGCTTCTTCTGGCCCTTGCCGCTGCGGATGGTCTCGCGCAGCGACTCGGCCTCGGCGTCGATGTCGAAGTTCTCGATGAGCTTCTGGATCGACTCGGCGCCCATCGCGCCGGTGAAGTACTCGCCGTAACGGTCCTGCAGCTCGCGGTAGAGCAGCTCGTCGACGATCAGGTCCTTCGGCTTGAGCTTGGTGAAGGTGTTCCAGATCTCCTCGAGCCGGTCCAGCTCACGCTGGGCACGGTCGCGCAGCTGACGCATCTCGCGCTCGCCGCCGTCCTTGACCTTGCGGCGGACGTCGGACTTGGCACCCTCGGCCTCGAGCTCGGCCAGGTCGGCTTCCAGCTTCTGCGCGCGAGCCTCGAGGTCGGCGTCGCGCTGGTCGGCGACGGACTTCTTCTCGACCTCCATCTCGGCCTCGAGGGTCGAGAGCTCGTTGTGGCGCAGCTCGTCGTCCACGGCCGTGATGACGTACGCGGCGAAGTAGATGATCTTCTCGAGATCCTTCGGCGCCAGGTCGAGCAGGTAACCGAGGCGGCTCGGCACACCCTTGAAGTACCAGATGTGCGTGACCGGCGCGGCGAGCTCGATGTGACCCATGCGCTCGCGGCGCACCTTGGCGCGAGTCACCTCGACGCCGCAGCGCTCACAGATGATGCCCTTGAAGCGGACACGCTTGTACTTGCCGCAGTAGCACTCCCAGTCCCGGGTGGGGCCGAAGATCTTCTCGCAGAAGAGGCCGTCCTTCTCGGGCTTGAGCGTGCGGTAGTTGATGGTCTCCGGCTTCTTGACCTCACCGTACGACCAGTTGCGGATGTCCTCCGCGGTGGCCAAGCCGATGCGGAGTTCATCGAAGAAGTTGACGTCGAGCACGTAACTTCCTTTCCCCTTCACGGGTTTTGTTGCTGCTAGTTGTCGCTGTTGCTGCCGGGGCCCGACGAGATGCAGTCCGCCGTGCGGGAGTGCATCTCATCGGGTCGGCTCCTAGTTCGCGAGGTCGTCGACCGTGGCCGACTCGTTGCGGGAAAGGTTGATGCCCAGGTTGGCCGCCGCCCGCTCGAGGTCCTCGTCGTCGCCGTCGGCCATCGCGATGGCCGCGCCGTCGCTGGAGAGCACCTCCACGTTCAGGCACAGCGACTGGAGTTCCTTGAGGAGCACCTTGAAGGACTCGGGGATACCCGGCTCCGGGATGTTCTCGCCCTTGACGATGGCCTCGTAGACCTTCACGCGACCCACCACGTCGTCCGACTTGATGGTGAGCAGCTCCTGCAGCGTGTACGCCGCACCGTAGGCCTGCATGGCCCAGCACTCCATCTCGCCGAACCGCTGGCCACCGAACTGCGCCTTACCACCGAGCGGCTGCTGGGTGATCATCGAGTACGGGCCGGTCGAACGGGCGTGGATCTTGTCGTCGACCAGGTGGTGCAGCTTGATGATGTACATGTAGCCGACCGACACCGGGTACGGGAACGGCTCGCCGGAACGTCCGTCGAACAGCGTCGCCTTGCCGTCGGCGCCGACCATGACCTCGCCGTCACGGTTCGGCAGCGTCGAGCCGAGCAGACCCGTCAGCTCGTCCTCGCGGGCACCGTCGAACACCGGGGTGGCGATGTTGGTGTCCGGTTCGGCGGCGAGCATGTCGTCGGACAGGTTCTTCGCCCACTCGGGACGCTCACCGTCGCCGGCGACCTGGACGTTCCAGCCGGCCTTGCCGATCCAGCCGAGGTGCGTCTCGAGGATCTGGCCGATGTTCATACGACGCGGGACACCGTGCGTGTTGAGGATGATGTCCACCGGGGTGCCGTCGGGCAGGAACGGCATGTCCTCCTGCGGGAGGATCTTGCCGATGACGCCCTTGTTGCCGTGCCGGCCGGCGAGCTTGTCGCCGTCCTGGATCTTGCGCTTCTGCGCCACGTACACGCGGACGAGCTCGTTGACACCCGGGGGCAGATCGTCGTCGTCCTCGCGCGAGAACACGCGGACGCCGATGACCTTGCCGGTCTCACCGTGCGGCACCTTCAGCGACGTGTCACGCACCTCGCGGGCCTTCTCACCGAAGATCGCGCGCAGCAGCCGCTCCTCGGGGGTCAGCTCGGTCTCGCCCTTCGGGGTGACCTTGCCGACGAGGATGTCGCCGTCGCGCACCTCGGCGCCGATGCGCACGATGCCGCGCTCGTCCAGGTCCGCGAGGACCTCGTCCGAGACGTTCGGGATGTCGCGGGTGATCTCCTCGGCACCGAGCTTGGTGTCGCGGGCGTCGATCTCGTGCTCCTCGATGTGGATCGAGGTGAGCACGTCCTCCTCGACGAGGCGCTGCGACAGGATGATCGCGTCCTCGTAGTTGTGGCCTTCCCACGGCATGATCGCCACGAGCAGGTTCTTGCCGAGTGCCATCTCACCGTTCTCGGTGCAGGGGCCGTCGGCGAGGACCTGGCCGGACTCGACGCGCTGCCCCTCGTCCACGATCGGCCGCTGGTTCGAGCAGGTGCCCTGGTTCGAGCGGTCGAACTTGCGCAGACGGTAGGTGCGGCGGGTGCCGTCGTCCGCCATCACGGTGATGAAGTCGGCCGAGACCTCCTCGATCACACCGGACTTCTCGGTGACGACGACGTCGCCCGCATCGACGGCGGCACGCAGTTCCATGCCGGTACCGACGACAGGAGCCTCGTTGCGCACCAGCGGCACGGCCTGACGCTGCATGTTCGCACCCATGAGGGCACGGTTGGCGTCGTCGTGCTCGAGGAACGGGATCATGGCCGTGGCCACGGACACCATCTGCCGCGGCGAGACGTCCATGTAGTCGACCTCGGTCGCCGCGACGAATTCGACCTCGCCGCCCTTCTTGCGGACGAGGACGCGCTCCTCGCTGAAGCGGCCGTCGGCGTCGACCGGCGAGTTGGCCTGCGCCACGACGTGGCGGTCCTCCTCGTCGGCGGTGAGGTAGTCGACCTGATCGGTGACGATGCCGTCCTCGACCTTGCGGTACGGGGTCTCGATGAAGCCGAACGGGTTGACCCGCGCGTACACCGACAGGGAGCCGATCAGGCCGATGTTCGGGCCTTCCGGGGTCTCGATCGGGCACATGCGGCCGTAGTGCGAGTGGTGGACGTCGCGGACCTCGAGGCCGGCGCGCTCACGGGACAGACCACCCGGGCCGAGCGCCGAGAGGCGGCGCTTGTGGGTCAGACCCGACAGCGGGTTGTTCTGGTCCATGAACTGCGACAGCTGGGAGGTTCCGAAGAACTCCTTGATCGCAGCCACGACGGGACGGATGTTGATCAGCGTCTGCGGCGTGATGGCCTCGACGTCCTGGGTGGTCATCCGCTCACGGACGACGCGCTCCATGCGGGACAGGCCGACGCGGATCTGGTTCTGGATGAGCTCGCCGACGGTACGCAGGCGACGGTTGCCGAAGTGGTCGATGTCGTCGACCTCGACGGGAACCTCGACGCCGCCCGGCGCCGTCATGGTGTTCTCACCGGCGTGCAGGCGCACCAGGTACTCGATGGTGGCGACGATGTCTTCCTCGGTGAGGGTCGACGCCTCGATCGGCTGGCCGGCGTTCAGGCCCAGCTTCTTGTTGATCTTGTAACGTCCCACGCGCGCCAGGTCGTAGCGCTTGTCCTTGAAGAAGAGGTTCTCCAGCAGGGTCTGCGCGCTCTCCTTGGTGGGCGGCTCGCCCGGGCGCAGCTTGCGGTAGATGTCCAGCAGGGCCTCGTCGGTGCCGGCCGTGTTGTCCTTCTCGAGGGTGGACATCATGATCTCGGAGAAACCGAAGCGCTCGACGATCTGCTCGTTGGTCCAGCCGAGCGCCTTGAGCAGCACCGTGACCGGCTGGCGGCGCTTGCGGTCGATCCGCACGCCGACGGTGTCGCGCTTGTCGACGTCGAACTCGAGCCACGCGCCGCGGCCCGGGATCACCTTGACGCTGTGCAGGTCCTTCTCGGTGCTCTTGTCGACCGTGCGGTCGAAGTACACGCCCGGCGAACGCACCAGCTGCGAGACGACGACGCGCTCGGTGCCGTTGATGATGAAGGTGCCCTTGTCGGTCATCATCGGGAAGTCACCCATGAAGACCGTCTGGCTCTTGATCTCGCCGGTGTTGTTGTTGATGAACTCGGCAGTGACGAACAGCGGCGCCGCGTACGTCATGTCCTTGTCCTTGCACTCCTCGACCGAGGCCTTGACCTCGTCGAAGCGCGGGTCGGAGAAGGACAGGGACATCGACCCGGAGAAATCCTCGATCGGAGAGAGCTCCGCGAGGATCTCCTCGAGGCCGCCGACGACGGGACCGTCACCGCGTTCGGCGGCGAGCGCGCGCCAGCGCTCGGAGCCGATCAGCCATTCGAAGGAATCTGTCTGTAGATCGAGGAGCCCGGGAACTTCGAGAGGTTCGCGAATCTTCGCGAACGAGACCCTCTTCGGGGCTCCGGGGATTCCGGCAACTGCCTTGGTCTGGCTAGAGACTGCCAAGATGCGTCCTTCCAGCACCTCACGCGGGCCGCTCCAACCGGTGCGACCGCCGCTGTACCTGCTTCTTCATGTGGGGCGTTATCGCTGGTTGCAACCCGAAAGACAACCCCACCGCGAAGTCGGCGGAACGAACCCCGGAGGGCAACGCTCCCCGCGATGCGGTCGAGAGATGGACAGGAGGCAGCCAGCGCAAAGTCCGAACTTACACCCAAAAGTCGCAGATGTCGAGCGACGGCACGAAAAGAAGCGCCCGACCCCGGGCGCCCAGGACGCATATTCGTGCGTGCGTACCGATAGAGTGACCGCTCACGCCGTCCGCGTCAAGAGCAACCGGGCCGATCCCCGGTCACCGCGCTCGTCAGCGGTCCCGGATCTCGGAGACCAGCCACTTGCCGTCGATCTTCTCCATCCGCACCAGCAGCGGCGCCGACGCACTGCCCTGGGCGACCGCGTCGCCGGTCGCGCTGACGCTGATGAACGCCGCGACCTCGGCCCGGTCGTCGTCGAGCATCGACGCACCGATGTGGTCGATGCGCACCTCCGTCGCGGTGTGCGTCTGCACCGCGGCCTGCTTGGTGACATCCGCGGTCAGATCGAACTCCTCCCGCATCGGCGGGGTGAGGACCTCTCGGATCGCGGCGAAGTCCTCGTCGATCGTCTCGTGGTTGTAGCCGTGCATCGTCTCGATCGCATTGCCGGCGGCGGCGGTGACCTCGGACGTCGCGGCGCTGTCGACCCATGCCTCGTTGGTCACCGTCGCCCCGGGACGGGCGGCGGCGACCGCGGCGAACGCACCGAGCGCAAGCGCGGCACCACCGACGATCACCACCGGACGCCAGCTGCCGCGCGAGACGGTGCCGCCGGTCTGCGCGACGCGCGCCGGTTCACGCGGCTCCGGGGCGCTCTCGAGGTCGGAGTCGGAGACCTGCCCTGCCGGGGCCGCCGAGGGCTCGGACCCGGTTGCTTCGGGGACCGCCGTTCCCGCCCGGGCCGTCGGAGACGGGGTGGGCTCGGGCGAGGTGGACTCGGTCGGGGTCGGCTCGGTCGGGGTCGGCTCGGTCGGGGTCGGCTCGGGGCGGGCGGCACCGCCCGCAGCCGGGGTCCGGCCCGTCCCCGCGATCTTGGGCCGTCGGCCCCTCGGAGGACCGGCCGGATTGGGCTTGCGACGCTGCGGGGGCACTACACATTCTCCTTCATCGGCTCACTCGCCTGCGGCGGGTCCGGGTTCGGCTGGGGGCGCGGGGGCGGGTTCGGGCGGCGCGGGTTGCTGCGCTCCCTCCGCCGGCCCGGCACCGAGCTGCACGGAGTCCAGCGGCTGGATCGTCTCCGCCTTCCACACGTCGCCGTCCTTGCGCATCGCCACGTTCACGGTGACCTTGTTCTCGACGAAGTTGTCGGGCCAGGTGGTCTTCACCGCCAGGACGATCAGGGCCTGCGCCGTGTCCGCGTCCGTGTCGAGCGCCGTCAGCGAACCGAACAGCACGTCTGCCGACATGCCCGTGCCCGTCTGGGCCACCTGTTCCCGGATCTGCTGCTCCGTCGCGGCGAGATCGTTGTTCAGGGCCTCGCCGGTGATCGAGGACCGCATGTTCTCGATCGACGTGTCGACATCGGCGGCGTCGACGCTGTTGAGATTGATCGCGGCCTGCATCGCCCCGGACAGGGCGGCGTCCCGCGCCTCGGCGGCCGGACGGTCCACGAGCAGGGTCCGCCCCCACCCGAAGCCGAACCAGGCGGCCGCGGCGAGCGCGATCACCGCCAGCACGCTCACCACTACCAGAACGATCCTGCGCATCTTGTCGCCGCCCGCCCCCGCCGTCTGCGGGGGACGGGACGTCGTGTCTGAACTCACTACACCAACCTACTTACCTACTTCGGGGTGACTCCGAGCAACGGCGCGAGCTGCGTCGCGATCGGATTCAGATTGAGCTTGTCCGGGTCCTTCTTCGGTGTGAAGTCCCACGGCTGGATCGTGGCCGGGTCGGCGAACACGATCCGGTTCGCGCTGCGCACGCCGGTGACGCTGCCCTGCGGAACCTCGCAGGACGCCTCCGTGTTGAACGGGAAGTCCTGCTGGGTGTCGTCGAAGTTGGGGTCACGGCGCTGCATCTCGTCGAGGATCGCCTGGGTGCCCTCGTACCCGATGGTGCACGACGGCGGGTTGTTCGTCTCGAACAGGATGCCCTGCCGGACTGCTCCGTCGCCGGGCGCGACGGTCCCGGCGCTGGCCGCGACGGCCGGCAGGAACGCGAGCAGCGGCTGCAGGGCTACGGCCTGCGGGCCGAGCTTGTCGCCGAGCAGCGCCAGGTTCGTCAGGTTCGCCGTCAGACCGGGGCCCGAGTCCGCGACCAGCTGCGTGAGTTCCTCGCTCGCCGCGGTCCCGGTCTCGAGGAGGCGCCGGACGTCCGGGTCGCTGTCGCGCAGCTGCGCGGTCACCAGGTCCAGGTCCGCACTGAACTGCCGGATCGCCGACGCCTGCACCGACTGGGTGTCGAGCACGGTCTGGCTGTCGCGGATCAGCGACACCGTCTGAGGCAGGTACTGCACTCCGGCGTCGCTGAGCTGGGCCAGGGAGTCCACGAGGGTCTGCAGCTGGCCACCGCGGCCGTCGAACGCGGCCCCCAGTTCGGTCACCACCGTGCGCAGCGAGTCCACCGGTACCGAGCGGACGAGCGCGTTCGTGCTCACCAGGAGGTCCTGCACCGGCACCGGCACGTCGGTGGCGTCCTCCCCGATCACCGATCCTTCCTCGAGGTACGGACCCTCGTCGGTGTCCGGTAGCAGGTCGACGTACTGCTCACCGATCGCCGAGCGGTTCGCCACCACGGCACGGGTCGACGCCGGGATCTGCGGCCCGCCGTTGTCGAGGAGGAGGGTGACGTCGATGCCGTCCTCGGTCAGACCGAGTTCCCCCACCCGCCCGACCGGCACGCCCCGGTAGGTGACCTCGGCGTTGGTGAAGATGCCACCCGAATCTGCGAACCGGGCGTGGACGGTGTACTGCCCGAACCCGAGCAGGTTGTCGAGGCGCACGTACCGCGCACCGACGAACACCACGCCGAGCAGCGCGATCACCACGAACGCGACGATCTGTACCCGCAGCAACCGC
This sequence comes from Rhodococcus sp. NS-SX18, assembly GCF_057367935.1. NCBI lineage: Bacteria > Bacillati > Actinomycetota > Actinomycetes > Mycobacteriales > Nocardiaceae > Rhodococcus > Rhodococcus sp. NS-SX18. Next base: position 3,894,056 of record NZ_CM170633.1, read on the forward strand.
GATCTCATCATCGCCCTCCCCCGACTCCGAGCTGATCGAGCAGGCCTTCCAGCGGATTGGCCGGCGCCGCACCGGAGTCCGGCGCCGCGGCGGGCACGCCGGGCAGCGTCACCCCCGGCGGCAGTTCGAGTCCCGCCGGCAGCCTCGGCTCCGGGAGTTCCGGCAGCAGCGAGACCGTGGGCCAGCCCCGTCTCGGCCCGTTGCCGTTGTAGTACGGATTCGACGGATCCACGACGGGCTTGGGCTCACCGAACTTCGGCTGCCGGTAGACCGGATCACCCTGTCCGACGCCGAGCGAAGCCAGCGCGTCCCCGATCTGCAGGTCCACAGCGAGGAACAGGTTGACCGAGCCGCCGAGGGCGATCCTCTCGACCCCGTCCGGGAAGGGCACCGTCGGGATGAACGGCAGCGCCTTCACCAGGTCGTCCCCGGACGCGGCGAGCTGCTGCAGGGTGGGGCGCAGGGCCAGCAGATCGGCGATCAGGTTCTCCTTGGACTGGTCGAGCACGTCGGTGCCCACGGTTCCCAGTCGGTCGAGCTGGACGAGCAGCTCCGTCAGCTGGGGACGCTGCTGCTCGAGCACCGCCGTGGCCACCGGAAGGTCGTCGAGGATCGCCGCGACACGCTCGTTCTGTTCCGCGACCCGGACGGTGAGCACGTCGAGGCCGTCGAGGGCGCGGGTGATGTCGTTGCGTTGCTGATCGAGACCGTCGATGAGCCGATCCGCCTGCTGCAGAAGGCTTTTCGTGGTGCCTTCGCGTCCCTCGAACGCGGTGGACAGCTCCTCGACGACCGGCTGCAACTGGCCGACGCCGCCACCGTTGAGCAGCAGCGAGAGGGCACCGAGTACGGGTTCGAGCTCCGTGGCGTGCCGGGTCCGGTCCAGCGGAATGACGTCGCCGTCGGCGAGCAGTTCGCTCGACGGGTCGCTCGGCGGCGGAGTGAGCTGGACGAACTTCTCGCCCAGCAGGCTGGTCTGTTCCACCGCCGCATACGCGTTGGCCGGCAACTCCACCGCCGAGTCCACCACGATCCCGACGTCCGCGGTCCACCCGTCGGGTCCCACGGAGACCGTCTCCACCCGGCCGACGGGCACGCCGTCCACCTTGACGGTCGACTGCGGCACGAGGTCGAGCACGTCGTCGAACTGCACGGTCACGTGGATCGGGTCCGAGCCGACGTCCGCGCCACCGGGCAGAGGCAGGCTCTCGGCGCCACCGCACGCAGACACCGTGAGGGCCGTCGCGCATGCTCCGGCACCGAGAATCACCGAGCGTCTCACTGTCCGCCCTCCTCGAGGTTCAGGCGCTGGGATTCGACGCCGGGCACCGTGCCGGGCACCACCTGACGCTGGATGTTCTCGCCGCTGAGGACACCGAACGGCAGGATCAGATCCGGGGTCCGGATGTCGTTGGTGATCTGTTCGGCGAGGCCGGAGCACTGGTCGATCAGCGGCTGCATCTGCCGGCCAAGCTGCTCGAACCTCGGGTCGCCCGGCACGAGCCGACCCAGATCGATGAGCTTGCACATCACGCCGGCCGGGTCCTGAAGATCGGTCACCACCAGGCGGGAGGCGAGCGACCCGGACTCCGCGTCGTACGAGTTGACGAGGTTGCTCACCGCCAGGGGCAGCAGGGTCAGCGAGTTCACCAGTGAATCCCGGTTTGCGGCGAGGTTGTTCGTCACCGGGACCAGGGCGTCCACGTTGTCCTTCAGCGCCGTCTGGTTGTCGTTCACGAACTGCGCGACCACCCCGAGCGACTCCGACAGCTGATTCAGCGCCAGCCCGAGGTTCTCCCGCTCACCGGCCAGATAGCCGGACAGGTCCGACAGCTGGGTATTGAACTCGCGCACCTGCTGATCGTTCGCGGCCAGTGCGGACACGAAGATCTGCAGGTTCTCGATGGTGCCGAACAGGTCACCCCGCGACTCGTTGAGCGTGCGCGACGCAGCGGAGAGCTGCTCGATGGTCTGGCCGAGCGCAGCACCGTTGCCCTCGAGGTTCTCGGCGCCGGTCTCCACGAAGCGGGTCAGTGCCCCGTCCTTGTTCGCGCCCTCCGGACCGAGAGCCCGCGACAGCTCGTCGACGCTGGCGTACAGCTCGTCCACCTCGACCGGGGTGGCGGTCCGTTCCCGCGGGATGACGGCGCCGTCGGTCATCGTCTCGCCACCGGTGTATGCGGGGGCGAGCTGCACGTAGCGGTCCGCGACGACCGACGGGGTGATCTGCACGGCTTTGGCATCGGCGGGGATGTCGACGCCACGGTCGACACGCATGTCCACCCGCACCTGGTCCCCTTCCGGGACGACCGCGGTGACCTTACCGACCTCCACGCCGAGGACCCGGACGTCGGACCCCTCGTACACGCCGACGGCCTTGTCGAAGTACGCGGTGATCTCGGTGGTTCCCATGCGGTTGAAGACCCACCACAGCACGCCCGCGATCAGCACCACGGCCGCGACGATCGCAGCGATCAGCACGATCGGGCCGCGCCGGGAGCCGCCACCGGACTCGGCATGCGACATCAGTTCTCTCCCAACGTGCGAACCGGATCGCGGTATCCGGGGATCTCGGGCAATCCGGGCGGAATGAGGTTGACGACGACCTGGTCGAACCAGCGGCCGTTGCCGACGACGTTCGAGTACAGCCGGACGAACGGCTCGTACAGCTTCATCGCCCGGTCCAGGTCGTCGTTCCGGTCCTGCAGGATCTGGACGACACCCCGCAGCTGATCGAGCGCCGGACCGATCGTCGCCTCGTTGTCGCGAACCAGGCCGGTCAGCTCCGCCGACAGACGCTGCGTCCCCGTCAGCAGCTGTGAGATGGCCTGCTGGCGATTGTTGAGTTCGGCGATCAGCAGTGCTCCGTCGCTGATCAGTCGATTGAACTCCGCGTTGCGGTCCGCAAGGATCTGCGACGTCCGGCCGGTCGCCTCGAGCAGCCGCTTCAGTTCCTGGTCCCGGCTCGCCACGGTCTGCGAGAGCCTGGTGACCCCGTCCAGCGAGGCCCGGATGTCGTCCGGTGTCTGGGAGAACGCCTCCGAGAGGGTGTCGAAGCTCGTGGCCAACTGCTCGGAGTCGATCTCGCCCAGGGTGGTGGCCGCCGACGAGAACGCCTCGATCACATCGTACGGGGCGACGGTGCGCGACAACGGAATCCGGTCGTCCGGATCGAGCACCTCGGTGCCCCGAGGTTCGAGGGCGAGGTACTTCTGGCCGAGGATGGTCTTGATCTGGATCGAGGCGGAGGTGTCGTTGCCGAGCCAGGCGTCCTTGACCTTGAACGACACGAGCACCCGGTCACCGTCGAGTTCGATGTCGGTGACCTGGCCGACCTTGACGCCGGCGATGCGCACCTCGTTGGTGGGCTTGAGGCCGGCCGCCTCGGTGAACTCCGCGCGGTAGGTGGCGCCCGCCCCGATGATCGGCAGCGAATCCAGGAAGAAGGCCGACAGGGTGGCCAGCAGGACCACGAGAATTCCGAGGGCGCCGGACACGGCCGGACTGCGACGTCTGCTCATCGTCCCTGCAACTCCTGCATCCCGTCCTGCGTACAGCGCTTCGCGGCGTTGGTGTAGATCGGCTGGTTCACCGTGGGCAGACCGGTCGGCAGATTCAGGTACGGAACCGAACCCGGCCCGGCGATCACGTCGATGCCGCACAGGTAGAACTGGAACCACGACCCGTAGCTCGCGACCCGGCCCAGCTTCTCGAGCTTGACCGGAAGGGTCGCGAGGACCTCGTCGACCGCGTCGCGGTTGTTGTTCAGGTTCGCCCCGAGCTGCTCGACCGCCGTGATCGAACCGGCGATCGCCGGCCGGGTCGGCTCGAGCAGATCGGCCGTCGCGTCCGTCAGCCCGGCCAGCGACTGTACGGCCGCACCCACCGTGTCGCGGTCGGCGGCCAGCCCGCTGACCAGCGCCTGGGTGTTGACGAGCAGCGAGTCGAGCTGCTCGTCCCGCTCGTTGATGTTGGTGAGCACCGAGTTCAGGTTGTCGATGACCGCACCGATCACCCGGTCCTTGTCGGCGATCGTGTTGGTCAGGCTCGCCGTCGTGCGCACCAGGTCGTCGACGGTTCCGGATTCGCCCTGGAACACCTGGACGATCTGGGACGAGAGTCGGTTGACGTCGTCGGCGCTGAGGGTCTGGAACAGGGGGCGGAAACCGTTGAACAGGGTGGTCAGGTTCACGGCCGGCTTGGTGCGTTCGAGCGGGATGGTGTCGCCGTCGGTCAGCTTCATCCCCTGCATGCCCTCGCCCTGGTCGAGAGCGATGTACCGCTGGCCGACGAGCGTGCGGTAGCGGATCGTCGCCGTGGTCGCGGCGGGCAGCCAGTCCCGATCGGACACCGAGAACGTCACGCGCGCCTCGCTGCGGTCCACGATCTCGATCTTCTCGACCTGGCCGACCCGGACGCCGGCGATCCGGATGTCGTCACCCTCGTTGAGCGAGGTCACGTCCGAGAAGATGGCGTGGAACTTCGTCCCGCCCCCACCGCCGAGGCTCGCGATGGTTGCCGCGAGCATTCCGGTGGCGAAGATCGTCACCACGGCGAAGACGATCAACTTGATCAGCGGTGCTGCCAGGCCTCTCATCGGAAGCTCACCTCCGTTCCACGCAGCGCGGGCGCACCCAGGCGGGTCGTCCAGGTCGGCACGTCCTCGGGCGCGATGCCCGTCGCCTCCGCGTACACGACGTCGAGGGCGTCCTGCTCGGCACGGGACCCGGAGTACGAGACCTGCGTCGTCGCCGGGGTCGTCCCGGTCAGCTCGCCGACGTCGTCCGGCACCCCGGACCCCTCGGGCGCCGGGAAGTAGGACATGGACTCCGGTCCCGGATTCCGGGACGGCACCTGGTAGGAGCCGTCGTTGATGGAGCCGCCGGGGTACTGCGGGAAGAACCGTCCCGGGGCCGTGACGTTGTCGTAGCAGGTGGGGCCACGAGTATCGAGCAGGCGCGGCTCGTCCTGGTTCGGCAGGTACCGGCCCTTCGGGTTGACGAACTGGACGCTCGCCCGGACGCCGGGGAACGGGTCGTCGGCCGCGAGCACGCCGGCAGCCGCGGGCGCCGCGTCGGCGAAGCCCTTCAGCATGCACGGGTACGACGGCGAGTACCGCGCCAGCAACTGCAGGGCCTGCTTGGAGTCGGCGGCGATGCTGATGATCGAGGCTGCGTTCTGTTCGAGCAGCCCGGCGGTCGCCGACGACGCTCCTGTCGCCGTGACGAGCAACGTCTCGAGCTGGTTCTCCTGCTCGACCACCGTGTTGCCGGTGGTGCGCAGGTTGTCGAGGGCACTGATCAGATCGGGCGCGGCGTCGGAGTAGGTCTGGGAGAAGTCCGCGAGTCCGCGCAGGTCCTCCTGCACGGCCGGGAGTTCCACATTGACCTCACGGAACACCTGTTCGAGCCGGTCCACGGTCTGCCCGAGGGTCTCGCCGCGGCCGCTCAGGCCCTGAGCCAGGGCGCCGAGGGTGTTCGCGAGGTCCTGCGGCGGGATGGCCTCCAGGAGGGGCAGCAGCCCGTCGAGCACCTGGCCGAGTTCGACGGTTTCGGCACTCGTGTCCTGCACCAGGGTGTCCCCTGCCTGGACCGGGCGCGCCGGCTGGTCCGGCAGGATCAGCGAGACGTACCGTTCGCCGAACAACGTCTTCGGCAGCAGTTGGGCGGTCGCGTTCGCGGGGATCAAGGCGGCCTTGTCCGGTTCGAGCGCGAGATGCGCGGTCACCGTCCCGCCCTCGGCCGTCGTGCCGCGAACCTCGCCGACGATCAGTCCCCGCACCTTGACGTCCGCGTTCAGCGGCAGCGCGTTACCGACCTCGTCGGTCACGAGGTCCACCTCGACGACCTTCTTGAAGGTCTTGTTGTACATCGCAATCGTGACGAACAGGAACAGTCCCAGCACGACGAAGAACATGAGGCCGAGGACCCTCCGCTTGAGGGTCGAGGGGGTCGAGTTCATCCGGCCACCCTCACGGTCGTGGTCGTACCCCAGATGGCGAGGCTGAGGAAGAAGTCGAGCACTGCGATCGTGACGATCGCGGTGCGCACGGCACGGCCGACAGCCACGCCGACGCCGGCGGGACCACCGCTGGCGTTGAAGCCGTAGTAGCAGTGGATGAGGATCAGGAAGAACGCGAAGACGAGAACCTTCGCGAAGGAGTACAGCACGTCCTCCGGTGGGAGGAACAGGTTGAAGTAGTGGTCGTACGAACCCGACGACTGCCCGTTGAACATCGTGCTGATCACGCGTGTCGCGAGGTACGCGGCGAGCAGGCCGATGATGTACAGCGGGATGACGGCGACGAAACCGGCGATCATCCGTGCGGTGACGAGGAACGGCACCGACGGCACCGCCATCACCTCGAGCGCATCGATCTCCTCACTGATCCGCATAGCACCGAGCTGGGCGGTGAAGCCACAGCCCACCGTCGCCGACAGTGCCAGCGCCGCCACGATCGGCGCGAGTTCGCGCGTGTTGACGTATGCCGACAGGAAGCCGGTGAGCACCGAGGAGCCGAGTTGCTCGAGGGCGGCGTAGCCCTGCAGGCCCACGACGACGCCGGTGAATCCCGACATCATCGCGATCACGCCGATGGTGCCGCCGATGACGGCGAGCGCGCCGCTGCCGAAGGTGACCTCGGCGAGCAGCCGCAGCACCTCCTTGCGGTAGTGGACGAGGGTGCGTGGGGTCCAGGCGATGGCCCGCGCGTAGAACGACATCTGGTCGCCTGCCCGATCCAGCATGTCGAGAGGAGCGCGCACGATTCTGCGCCCGCGGAGCCAGATGACATCTCCGCGGCCCTTTGCGATTGTCATCGAGTCAGGATCCCTTCGCCGGAACGATCTGCAGGTACACCATCGTCAGGATCAGGTTCGCGAAGAACAAAAGCAGGAAGGTGATGACGACGGTCTGGTTGACGGCCTCACCGACACCCTTCGGCCCGGCACCGGGGTGCAGGCCCTTGTAGGCCGCGACGACGCCGGCGATGACACCGAAGATCGCCGCCTTGATCTCGGCCACGTAGAGGTCGGGCAGCTGGGCCAGGGCCGAGAAGGAGGCCAGGTAGGCGCCCGGAGTTCCGCCCTGCAGGATCACATTGAAGAAGTAGCCGCCGGCGATGCCGACCACGGACACCAGTCCGTTGAGCAGCAGCGCGACGAGAACCATCGCGAGCACGCGCGGGACCACGAGGCGCTGCACGGGGTTGATGCCGAGCACCTCCATCGCGTCGATCTCCTCGCGAATCGTGCGCGACCCGAGGTCGGCGGTGACCGCGGAGCCGGCCGCACCGGCGATCAGCAGCGCGGTCACGATCGGACTGCCCTGCTGGATCACCGCCAGGACGCTGGCGGCACCGGTGAACGACTCCGCGCCGAGCTGCTTGATCAGCGACCCGGTCTGCAGCGAGACGACGGCGCCGAACGGAATCGCCACGAGGGCAGTGGGCAGGATCGTCACGCTCGCGATGAACCACGCCTGCTCGATGAACTCGCGGAACTGGAACGGCCGGCGGAACATGTTGCGCACGACGTCGACGAACAACTCGACGATGTTTCCGGCCTGGGTGAGTGCACCGTGTATCGGACGCACGAACGAGCTGGTGCCCGAACCGACCCCCATGTGTTCTCCTAGCTGGTGTGGTGGCGGGCGGACTCGTCGTACCCGTCAGCGGGGTACGCCGGAATGACCTGTGTGTCGTCGTCGCGGTAGGAATGGTCCTGATACGCCGGTGCGGCGTGCGATCCGTTGTTCTCCTCGAAGGACTCGAGGATGGCATGCTGGGCGGGCTCGGGCAGGGTGTGGAGGATGTGCCGCACCCGGTCCTGCCGGCGGCGCACCGCCTGACGCTCGGGCATCCCCGGGGTGGCCTTCATCTGCGGGACGATGCCCTCGATGTCGTCCACGCCACCGGCGTGGTGCCCGGCCTCGACGAGCGCCTGTTCCTGCGCCATCGTGGCCTCGTCCTTCTCCTCCGACATCCCGATCGGGCCGATCATCGTGCCGTTGAGGAACTGCTTGACCACCGGCTCGTCGCTGGTGAGCAGCACCTCACGCGGACCGAACATCACCAGCTCGCGGCGGAACAGCATGCCGATGTTGTCCGGCACCGTCCGCGCCAGGTTGATGTTGTGCGAGACGATCAGGATCGTCGCGTCGATCTCGGCGTTGATGTCGATCAGCGTCTGGGAGATGTAGGTGGTGCGCACGGGGTCCAGACCCGAGTCCGGCTCGTCGACCAGGATGATCTGCGGATCCAGCACCAGGGCGCGCGCCAGTCCCGCACGCTTGCGCATGCCGCCGGAGATCTCGCCCGGCAGCTTGTCCTCGGCGCCGAGCAGACCGACGAGCTCGAGCTTGTCCATCACGATCTTGCGGATGTCGGATTCGGACTTCTTGGTGTGCTCCCGCAGCGGGAACGCCACGTTGTCGTAGAGGTTCATCGACCCGAACAGCGCGCCGTCCTGGAACAGCACACCGAACAGCTTGCGGATCTCGTAGAGCTCCTTGCTCGAGCACTGCAGGATGTCGGTGCCGTCGATGACGATCGAGCCCTGCTCCGGCCGCAGCAGACCGATCAGCGACTTGAGGAACACCGACTTGCCCGTGCCGGACGGGCCCAGCAGGGCACTCACCTCGCCCGCCGGGAGGGTCAACGTCACGTCCTGCCAGATCCGCTGAGACCCGAAGGACTTCGTCAAGCCCTCGACAGCTACTTCGACTCCCACCATTACCTCCGCACGGCTCGATGCTGTTCCCCACTGTGGATTGCGTCACTGTAGCGCATCGAAGTGTTACCTGTGACACGGGATCCTACTAGCGAGTAAGAACACAGGTCAACTCGGGCATAACACCCGTCGATCAGGGTGATGACCTGCGTCTTTGCCGTCCCCGTGCGGCATCGACTCAACCTATCGCGGATGGAATCCGCGTGCCTGCCGAACGGTCACGAATAGGCGAAAAGGCCGCTGCCCACGGACGTGAATCCGTGGGCAGCGGCCTTGCCGAATCGCTCGACCGGGATGCGGTCGGGCAGCCTCGTACGTCTTACTTGACGGTGACCTTGGCGCCGGCCTCTTCGAGCTTCGCCTTGGCGGCGTCGGCAGCGTCCTTGGCGACCTTCTCCAGGATCGGCTTCGGAGCACCCTCGACGAGGTCCTTGGCCTCCTTCAGGCCGAGGCCCGAGACGATCTCGCGGACGACCTTGATGACCTGGATCTTCTTGTCGCCGGCACCCTCGAGGATGACGTCGAACTCGTCCTGCTCGGACTCGGCCTCGGCGGCGGCGGCCGGGGCACCGGCAGCAGCGACGGCGACCGGAGCGGCAGCGGTGACCTCGAAGGTCTCCTCGAAGGCCTTCACGAACTCCGAGAGCTCGAGGAGGGTCAGTTCCTTGAACGCGTCGAGCAGCTCTTCGGTGGTGAGCTTCGCCATGGTGGCGGTCCTTCCTTGTGGATCCCATGTCGCTGATCCGCGACCGGATGGGATACGCGCCGGGGCGCGCGGGGTGGGTGGGTCAGTGATTCGCGATGGTGCGGATCAGCTTGCGGCAGACTCCTGGTCCGCCTTCTTCTCCTGCAGAGCGGCCGCGAGACGGGCCACCTGCGAGGCAGGAGCGTTGAACAGGCCGGCGGCCTTTGCCAAGTTGCCCTTCATCGCGCCGGCGAGCTTGGCCAACAGCACCTCGCGGGACTCGAGGTCCGCGATCTGGTTGACCTGTTCCACGGACAGCGCAGCGCCGTCCATGTAGCCGCCCTTGATGACGAGCGCCTTGTTGTCCTTCGCGAAGGTCTTCAGGGCCTTCGCAGCGTCGACCGGCTCGCCCTTGATGAACGCAATGGCGGTCGGTCCGACGAACAGGTCGTCAAGGCCCTCGACGCCCGCCTCCGCGGCGGCACGCTTGACCAGGGTGTTCTTGGCGACGGAGTAGGTGGCACCCTCTCCGAGAGCGCGTCGCAGCTGCGTCAGACTGGTCACCGACAGACCACGGAACTCCGTGATCACGGCGGCAGTCGAGTCCTTGAACTGCTCGGTGATCTCCGCAACCGCGGAAACCTTCTCAGGCTTTGCCATACTTCGCCTCCTCTCAGTAACAGTCGTTTTCCCGCTCGGGAAGTTCCACTCGAAATCCGCAAAATGCAAAACGCCCCGGTGCAGGGCACACGGGGCGTACAGAGAGAAGGACGGCATCGCGAGCGATGTCGTATCTCCCCTACCTCGTCCTCCTGCGTGGGCCGCCGGGCAATCCCGGACCTTCAACCGAATCCGCACGCGGACCCGGTGACCAACGGTCTTGGGTAGAACATGATCGGGGTGAAGATCGGCACGCGCCGAACTCCGCGAGCCAGCGTACCGGACGAGGCGCGCGGACGCAAAACGGCCGGCACGGAGCAGTTCCGTGCCGGCCGTTCGGTGCGTTGCCCGCGAAGACCGGGTACCGGTCTCCTTACTCGGCGTCCTCGAGGAGGTTCCGGGTGCGCGACGGGTCCACCGGGATGCCCGGGCCGGTGGTGGTCGCGATCGTGACCTTCTTGACGTAACGCCCCTTCGCGGTGGACGGCTTCGCACGCAGGACCTCGTCCAGCGCGGCAGCGTAGTTCTCCACCAGCTTCGCGTCGTCGAACGACGCCTTGCCGATCACGAAGTGCAGGTTCGAGTTCTTGTCGACGCGGAAGTTGATCTTGCCGCCCTTGATGTCCGCGACAGCCTTCGTGACGTCCGGGGTGACCGTGCCCGTCTTCGGGTTCGGCATCAGGCCGCGCGGGCCGAGGACACGCGCGATGCGGCCGACCTTGGCCATCTGGTCCGGGGTCGCGATTGCGGCGTCGAAGTCCAGCCAACCGCCCTGGATCCGCTCGATGAGGTCCTCGGCGCCGACGGCGTCCGCACCGGCGGCCTCGGCCTCGGCGGCCTTCTCGCCCACAGCGAACACGATGACGCGGGCGGTCTTACCGGTGCCGTGCGGCAGGTTGACCGTGCCGCGGACCATCTGGTCCGCCTTGCGGGGGTCCACACCGAGGCGCATGGCGACCTCGACGGTGGCGTCGTAGTTCTTCGACGAGGTCTCCTTCGCGAGCCGAGCGGCCGCGAGGGGGCTGTAGAGCGTCGAGGCGTCGATCTTCTCAGCGGCGGCGAGGTACGCCTTGCTGCGCTTTGCCATTGTTCTGTCCTAACTTGTCACCGGAAGGTGAACGGTTCGGTCGTGGTTGTCGAGCCTGGCCGGCCCTCCCACGGATTACTGCTGCCGGGCACTCGGCCCTGCGGGTTCCGAGCGGCGCTGCGCTCAGCCCTCGACCGTGATGCCCATCGAACGCGCGGTGCCGGCGATGATCTTCGCGGCGGCCTCGACGTCGTTGGCGTTCAGGTCTTCCTGCTTGGTCTTGGCGATCTCGCGCACCTGGTCCATGGTGACCTTGGCGACCTTGGTCTTGTGCGGCTCGCCGGAGCCCTTCTGCACACCCGCGGCCTTCAGCAGCAGCTTGGCGGCCGGCGGGGTCTTGAGCTTGAAGTCGAACGAGCGGTCCTCGTAGACCGTGATCTCGACCGGCACGACGTTGCCGCGCTGCGACTCGGTCGCCGCGTTGTACGCCTTGCAGAACTCCATGATGTTGACGCCGTGCTGACCCAGCGCGGGGCCGACCGGCGGAGCCGGGTTGGCCTGACCTGCCTGGATCTGGAGCTTGATGAGCCCGGCAATCTTCTTCTTCTTCGGGGGCATCTCTATTCCTAGTTTCTTGCTCGGTGTGGTTCTTGCGTACTGCTATCGCAAGTTTGAGTGGGTCGGACCGTCAGATCTTCGACACCTGGTTGAAGGACAGCTCCACCGGGGTCTCGCGACCGAAGATCGACACCAGGACCTTGAGCTTCTGCTGCTCGGCGTTGACCTCGCTGATCGACGCCGGCAGCGTCGCGAACGGCCCGTCCATGACGGTGACGGACTCGCCGACCTCGAAGTCCACCTCGATGGTGGGCTTGGCAGCGGTCGCAGCGCCTTCGGCGGCAGCGGCAGCGGCGGCGGGCTTCTTCTTCGCCTGCTGCGGCAGGAGGAACTTCACGACCTCCTTGATCGTCAGCGGCGACGGGCGCGAGGTGGCACCCACGAATCCGGTGACTCCGGGAGTGTTGCGCACCGCGCCCCACGACTCGTCGTTCAGTTCCATCCGAACCAGGATGTAGCCCGGCAGAACCTTGCGGTTGACCTGCTTGCGCTGGCCGTTCTTGATCTCGGTGACCTCTTCGGTGGGCACCTCGACCTGGAAGATGTACTCCCCGAGGTCCAGGTTCTGCACACGGGTCTCGAGGTTGGCCTTGACCTTGTTCTCGTAACCGGCGTAGGAGTGCACGACGTACCAGTCGCCGGGCTCGAGCCGCAGCTGCTTCTCGAGGGCCTCCGCGGGATCGATCTCCTCCGCCGGGGCCTCCGCGGGCGCCTCGGACTCGTCACCGGCCGTCTCGTCGGTTTCGATGCCCGCCACCGCCGACTCGTCGGCCGCTTCCACCGCCGACTCGTCGGCCGGCTCTACTGCCGACTCGTCGGCCGGCTCGGCCGTCACGGAGTCGTCGACAAAGACCTCGTCCGAAACGCGCTCTTCGGCCGAGGGCTCGTACGAGTCGTTCTCGGGGGTGCTCACCGGGCACTTTCCTCTCGTCGATCACATTTGCCGGCACGCTGACGCGCTAGCCGAACAACCAGCTGACGCCCTTCACGAACGCCAGATCCAATCCAAAGATGAGCGCGGTCATGACCGCCACGAAGACCACGACGACCGTCGTGTACGTGACCAACTGCTTGCGATTCGGCCAGATCACCTTGCGCAGCTCGGCAAGGACCTCGCGGAAGAAGCGCCGCAGGCGCTTGAAGATGTTCTCCGTGCCCTGGGCACCGGAGCGAGCAGCGGACTTGGCCGGCTGCGATTCGGCCCGTCGAGCGGGCGCCACCGCGGTCGACGCCGGAGCGGCGGAACGTCGCGGGGACTTCTTGCCGGTGGGGGCAGCGGATGCGGAGGAAGCGCCGGGGGTCGCGTCGGTCGCCGATCCGGCGTCGTCAGGGCTGGAAGTCCCTGCGGTACCGCCGTCGCGCTTACCGCGCTCCTCGCTCACATCGTTCCTCTCGGTCGCTGGCAGTCCGGGGGCAGGGGCGACAGGACTTGAACCTGCAACCTGCGGTTTTGGAGACCGCTGCTCTGCCAATTGAGCTACGCCCCTCTGGTCGATGCCTCCGCCGGAAACCGGCGTCTCGATCGACCCATCTGCGACCACATGACATGCGCGCCACCCCGTGGGCCGTTACGGCCTTCGAGAGCAGCGCGCTGCGCTATGCGATCCCAGAAGTCTTAGTGTACTTCATAGCCCCGGGACAAACCCAATCCGCCGGCCGGTCAGGCCAGACGGACCGTTGCCGTGGCTCGCCCGAAGATCTTACGTCCTTCGGACTTCGCCACGATCGCGACCACTGCTGTCTTGCTGTCCGCGTCCACCGACTTGACCTTGCCGGAGAACTCCACCTCGGCGGCCCGATGGGCCTCGACGTAGACCGGACTGGTGAACCGAACGTTGTACTCGGTCACCGCTCCTGGGTCACCGAGCCAGTCGGTGACGAAACCGGCCGCGATGCCCATGGAGAGCATGCCGTGGCCGACCACGTCGCGCAAGCCGGCGAGCTTGGCGACCTCGTCGCTCCAGTGGATCGGATTGGGATCACCCGACACACCTGCGTAGTTCACGAGGTTGCCACGGGTGAGCGTCACCACCCGTACGGGCAGCTCCTCACCGACCGAGACGTCCTCGAACCTACGGCGCGACATGCATCATCACATCCTTGACTGCGTGGGCGATGTTCTCGTCCACCTCGCCACCGGTGCGGCCCACCAGGGTGGTCCACGTGGTCATCACGACGTTGTCGTGCTGATCGGTGATGATGTTCTTGGTGGTGATGATGTCGCTGCCGGCGGCCTGACGGAAATCGTCGAGGTACACATCGCAGAACAGTCGATCGCCCACCTGGATCGGCCGGTGGAACACCAGCCTCTGGTCCGTCTGCATGATCTGGCTGAGGTCGTATCCGGTGACGACCTCGTCGAACAGCTTGCGCTGGGCGATCATGCCGACGATGGAGATGAAAGTGAGCGGCGCGACGAGGCCGTCGTAGCCGAGGCCCTTCGCCGCTTCCTCGTCGTGATGCGCCGGATTGTTGTCCAGCACGGCGCGCGCGTACTCGCGGACCTTCTCCCGCCCGACCTCGTAGAAGTCTTCGACGCGATAGTGGTGACCGACCATCGAGGCCGCATGTGCCGCTACATCGAACTGGATCCCGGCCTGTTCGGTGCCGTCCACGACCGATTCTTCACTCACGAATGTGCCCGTCATACGCAGAACTCCCGCAACTTCGCCCGGACGCCGGCCGGCGTGGGCGATTGTGCGGGGAGCTCACGCGTCGACGTCGACCCTGTACGACTACTTCGACTCGCGGTGTGCGCGATGAGTGCCGCAGTTGGGGCAGAACTTCTTCAGCTCCAACCGATCGGGGTCGTTACGACGGTTCTTCTTCGTGATGTAGTTGCGGTGCTTGCACACCTCGCAGGCCAGGGTGATCTTCGGCCGAACGTCGGTGGAGGAGGCCACGGGATGCCTTCTTTCGCGTCAATCTGATCAACGACGATCAGGGTGGTTCATTCAACTGTGGTAGCGGTGACCGGACTTGAACCGGCGACGCAACGATTATGAGTCGTTTGCTCTACCAACTGAGCTACACCGCCTCGGTGTCGAGTGTCGCGAACAACGGCGGCACACAATCCAGCGAGCCCCCTGACGGAATCGAACCGTCGACCTTTTCCTTACCATGGAAACGCTCTGCCGACTGAGCTAAGGGGGCGCGACCACCGTGAGCATCTCTGCTCGCTGCGGCCTCCAAAAGATTACACACACTCCTCTGCAGGAACAAAATCGGCAGTTCAGGGGCTGTAAATCGACTTTTTCACCCCTCGGCCGAGCGTCCGGAGGCGCTCTCGGGCGTGCGCCGGCCGCACACCGGGACGCAGCGACGTCGGCACCGGAACGACCGCGAACGCAGAACGGCCCCGATCCGTTCGGATCGGGGCCGTTCCGGTGGCAGGTGTAGGATTCGAACCTACGTAGGCGTAAGCCGACGGATTTACAGTCCGCTCCCATTGGCCGCTCGGGCAACCTGCCGGGCGCGATCGGGACCGTGTCCCTGGCGCGTTTGAAACAATACAACGCACACCCCCCTGTTGTGCAAACCGGGTGGACAGCGGCACCGCGCCACCCGATAGCGTCGGGGCGGCAACCCGTACAGAACCGATCCGAAGTGGAGTGCACGTGGCTGATTCGTCGTTCGATGTGGTGAGCAAGGTCGACCGCCAGGAGGTGGACAACGCGCTGAACCAGGCCGCCAAGGAGCTCGGCACCCGTTTCGACTTCCGCAACACCGGGGCGGGCATCGAGTGGAGCGGCGAGGAGTCCATCACCCTGACCGCCGACACGGAGGAACGCGTCAACGCCGCCCTCGAGGTGTTCAAGGAGAAGCTGATCCGGCGCAATCTCTCCCTGAAGTCCTTCGACGCCGGCGAGCCCACCCAGTCCGGCAAGGTCTACAAGATCAGCGGGTCCCTGGTGCAGGGCATCAGCACCGAGAACGCCAAGAAGATCTCCAAGCTGATCCGGGACGAGGGACCCAAGGGCGTCAAGGCGCAGATCCAGGGCGAGGAGCTGCGCGTGACCAGCAAGAAGCGCGACGACCTGCAGGCCGTGATCGCACTGCTCAAGAATGCCGACCTCGACATCGCGCTGCAATTCGTCAACTACCGGTAGGCGGTGACGACCGGTTGGCACGGCGGGCGTCAGCCCCCGCGGGCCATGCGCTCGAGTCGGTCGATGCGCTCCGCCATGGGCGGGTGGGTCGAGAACAATCGGCTCATCCGCTCCCCCGGACGGAACGGGTTCGCGATCATCATGTGCGACTGCGCGGCGATCCGGGGTTCGGGCGGCAGCGGCGCCGCCCGGGTGCCCTGCTCGAGTTTGCGCAGCGCCGAGGCCAGCGCCAGCGGATCGCCGGTGAGTTCGGCGCCGGACTGATCCGCCTGGTACTCGCGGGAACGCGACACCGCGAGCCGGACGACGGTCGCCGCGATCGGCCCGAGCAGCGACACCAGCAACAGGGCCAGCGGATTGGTGCCCTGGTCGCGGTTGCCGAACATGTTCGCGAAGAATGCGAGATTCGCCAGCCCCGAGATCACCGCCGCCATCGCGCCGGCCACCGACGAGATCAGGATGTCCCGGTTGTAGACATGCGACAGTTCGTGTCCGAGCACCGCGCGCAGCTCGCGCTCGTTCAGGATCTGCAGGATCCCGGACGTGCAGCACACCGCCGCATGGCGGGGGTTGCGGCCGGTCGCGAACGCGTTGGGTGCGCTGGTCGGGCTGATGTACAGCCGGGGCATCGGCTGATGCGCCGTGGTCGCCAGCTCGCGCACGATCCGGTAGATCACCGGTGCCTGCACCTCGGTGATCGGCTGGGCATGCATGGCCCGCAACGCCAGTTTGTCGCTGTTGAAGTAGGCGTAGGCGTTCATCCCGACGGCCAGGACGATCGACCCGATCAGGATCGTCGGGTTCCGGAACAGGGCGCCGATGAACACGATGAGGGCGGACATCCCGATGAGGAGCCCCGCCGTCTTCAGCCGGTTCGCATTCCCGTGCACGTCACGCCTCTTCCCGTCGATCTGGCCCGAGCGTTCAACGAAGCGGGGTGGGGCGCGGGTTCCCCGCCGTCACCGGCCGAAACCGCGTCCCGGCGTCCGGGTCCCTATCCCACGCGCGCGATCGTGTAGTCGACGAGCCGGCGCAGCGCCTCGTTCGCCGGTCCCTGCGGCAGCGACGCCAGCTCCGCGCGGGCCTTGTCCGCGTACTCGCCCAGCGTCCGCTTCGCCGCAGCCATTCCCGGCGACCGCGCCAGCAGCTCCAGCGCCTCGGTGACGGCGGCTTCGTCCTCGACCGGTCCGGCGAGCAGTTCGCGCAGCCGATCGGCCTCGGGCCCCGTCTCACGGAAGGCGTACAGCACCGGCAGGGTGTGGACACCCTCGCGCAGGTCCGTTCCCGGCGTCTTGCCGGACTCCGTCGACGCCGACGAGATGTCGATGATGTCGTCGGCGATCTGGAATGCGGTACCGACGGCGTCGCCGAGCCGTTCCAGATGCGCGATCTGGTCCTGGTCGGCGCCGGAGAACGTCCCGCCGAAGCGTCCGCTCGTCGCGATCAGCGAGCCGGTCTTCTCCCACACGACCTTCAGGTAGTGCTCGACCGGGTCCCGATCCTTCCCGCTGCCGATGGTCTCGCGCATCTGCCCGGTCACGAGTTCGGCGAACGTCTCGGCGATGGTCCGTACCGCAGCGGGACCGAGCGTCGACACCAGGCGCGACGCGTGCGCGAACAGGAAGTCCCCGGCGAGGATGGCGACGCTGTTGCTCCACCGCGCGTTCGCGCTGGGTGCGCCCCGGCGCATGGTGGCCTCGTCCATCACGTCGTCGTGGTACAGCGTGGCCAGGTGCACGAGTTCGACCGCGGTCGCCGCCGTCACCACCGCCGGATCGTTCGGCTTCGGGCCGAGCTGGGCGGTGAGGAGGGTGAACAGCGGACGGAACCGCTTGCCGCCGGCCTTGGCGAGATGCAGTGCGACCTCGGTCAGGAAGTCCTCGCCGTCGGACAGCTCCGAGATCAGCACTTCCTCGACTCGGGCGAGACCGTCCCGGACGGCGCCCGCCAGGACCGGATCGCCGAGGTCCACCCCGGCCACCACCGTGTCCGACGTCGCGCCGGACGGACCGGCGGACTGCGCCGCCCCTTCAGTGCTCACGATGAGGTACCCATCCTGTTCTGTCGACCCGGCTACCGCTGTCCGCTGTCGAATCGGCTCCACGGTAGTGAACCTAGCCGCTCCGCCGGCCGGCTACCTCCCCGAGGCACCGAAGCCGTACCTGGAAGGATGGAGCCGTGGTGGCAGAACACGCTGGGTCCGAACCGCGGCCCGACCTTCCGGATCTCCCCGACCGTACCGACGTGCTCGTCGTCGGCGCAGGTCCTGCCGGGTCGGCCGCCGCCGCCTGGGCGGCCCGCGACGGACGCGACGTGCTGCTCGTCGACGCCGCGACCTTCCCGCGGGACAAGACGTGCGGCGACGGCCTGACCCCGCGGGCGGTAGCCGAGCTCGACCGCCTCGGCCTCGACGACTGGGTGCGCACGCGCACCGTCAACCGGGGCCTGCGGCTGGAAGGCTTCGGTCGCAGCCTCGAGCTTCCGTGGCCGTCGGGTTCCTTCCCGGCGCAGGGCAGCGCCGTGCCGCGCACCGAGCTCGACGACCGGATCCGCCGCGTCGCCGTCGAGTCGGGTGCCGCAGCGGCCGAGGGAACCAAGGCCGTCGCCGTCGAGCGCGAAGGGACGCGGGTGACCGCGGTGACCTTCGCGACCGCGCGCGGGCCGCGCACCGTCGGATGCGAACGGCTCGTCGTGGCGGACGGGGTCCGTTCTCCGCTGGGCAAGCTACTCGGCCGGCAGTGGCACCGCGACACCGCGTACGGGGTCGCGGCCCGCGCCTATGCCACCTCCCCCCGCAGCGACGACCCGTGGATCACGTCGCACCTCGAGCTGCGCGACGACGCGGGCACGCTGCACCCGGGCTACGGCTGGGTGTTCCCCCTCGGCACCGGGGAGGTCAACATCGGCGTGGGCACGCTCGCCACCTCCAAGCGGCCGGCCGCCGGGTCGCTGCGCCCGCTGATCGAGCTGTATGCGTCGCGACGGCGCGGGGAGTGGGGACTCGGCGAGACCACCCGGGTGGCGTCGGCGCTGCTGCCGATGGGCGGTGCCGTGTCCGGTGTGGCGGGCCCGAACTGGGCCCTGATCGGCGACGCCGCGGCGTGTGTGAATCCGCTCAACGGCGAGGGCATCGACTACGGCCTCGAGGGCGGGCGGCTCCTCGCCGGCGTCCTGGAGGCGGACGACCTCACGCAGCTGTGGCCGGCCCTGCTGCGCGAACGCTACGGCCGGGCGTTCTCCGTGGCCCGGCGGCTTGCCGGGCTGCTGACGTTGCCGAGGTTCCTGCCGGCCACCGGACCCGTGGGGATGAGTTCGACGTCGCTGATGACGGTGGCCGTCCGGGTCATGGGCAACCTCGTCACCGAGCGCGACGAGGATGTCGTCGCACGGGCGTGGCGGGCCGGGGGCGGCGCGTCGCTGCGCTGGGACCGCCGACCGCTCTTCGCCTGACCGCGTCCGGTCAGCGCACCGCCCGGTGCAGGGCCACGATCCCGCCGGTGAGGTTGCGCCACTGCACCGACCGCCAGCCGGCGGCCCGGATCCGCTCGGCGAGTTCGGGCTGTGTGGGCCACGCCCGGATCGACTCGGCGAGATAGACGTACGCGTCGGGGTTGCTGCTGACGGTCCGTGCGACCCGCGGCAGCGCCCGCATCAGGTATTCGAGGTAGAGCACGCGCAGCGGGGCCGACACGGGTGTGGCGAACTCGCACACCACGAGGCGGCCTCCGGGCTTGGTCACCCGCGCGATCTCGCGGAGTCCGGCCTCGAAGTCGGAGACGTTGCGCAGCCCGAAGGAGATGGTGGCGGCGTCGAAGACCGCGTCGGCGAAGGGCAGGCGCATCGCGTCGCCTGCGACCATCGGCACCTGCCGGAACGCGCCGGCCTGCAGCATTCCCGTGGAGAAGTCGGTGGCCACCACCCACGCGCCGGACCGGCCGAGCTCCACCGTCGACACCCCGGTGCCGGCGGCGAGATCGAGGACGCGCTCCCCCGGCCGCAGGTCCAGGGCCGCTCGGGTGGCTCGTCGCCAACTGCGGTCCTGCCCGAAGGAGAGCACGGTGTTGGTGATGTCGTATCGCTGGGCGACGTCGTCGAACATCGACGCGACCTCGCGCGGATCCTTCGCGAGCGAGGCCCGCGATCCGTGAGTAGTTGCCACGGTCGAAACGTTACCGCTACGCGCCGCGCCGCAGCGTGCCCGGCTACGCGCTGCGCCGCAGCGTGCCCGGCCGGACCGAGCAGACCTGCTCGTAGTGCCCGAGCAGTTCGTGGCACACCGCGGGCCAGGTGCGGCCGAGAACGCTGCGCCGCGCGGCCGCGCCGAACCGGGCGCGGAGCACCGGGTCGGCGAGGGCGCCCACCGCACCCGGCAGCAGTTCGGTGAAGCCGTCGACCGGCAGCCGGTAGCCGTTGCGGCAGTGGGCGACGAGATCGCGCGGGCCGCCCGCGTCGGGCGCGATCACGGGGACGCCGCTGGCGAGCGCCTCCTGCACGGCCTGGCAGAACGTCTCGTGCTCCCCCGGATGGACGAACACGTCGAGGCTCGCGTAGGCGTCGGCCAGTGCGTCACCGCCGAGGTGGCCGGTGAACACCGCCCCGGGCAGGGCCGTTTCGAGCCGGGCGCGTTCGGGACCGTCCCCGACGACGACGAGCCGGTAGCGGGGGTCGGCCGACAGGACTGCGAGACGTTCGACGTGCTTCTCCGGGGCGAGCCGGCCCACGAAACCGACCACGAGCCGGCCGTCGGACGACCAGGCTCGGCGCAGCGCCTCGTTACGCCGGGCCGGGGTGAAGCGTGCGGTGTCGACGCCCCGCGCCCAGCGGTGCACCCGGGGGATGCCGTGTGCGGCGAGGTCGGCGGCGGCCGCCGTCGACGGTGCGAGCGTGCGGTCACAGGCCCGGTGGATCCGGCGCGTCCACTGCCAGGCGGCACGGGCCGCGAGGCCGAGCCCGTAGCTGGACGCGAATCCGGCGACGTCGGTCTGGTAGACCGCGACGGTGGGCAGGTCGAGTCTGCGGGCCGCGCCGAGGCCGCCGGCACCGAGCAGGAACGGCGACGCCAGATGCACGACATCGGGCGCGAACCCACGCAGGATGCCGGTGAGCGCGGGCTGTGGCAGCCCCACGGGCAGGGAGCTGACCTTCGGCACGTGCACCGCCGGCACCCGGTACACCGGGATGCCGTCGTGATGGGCGGGGGCCGGCGGCAGACCGGCGACGGTGTCGGGAGCGACGACCAGGGCCTCGTGGCCGTGGCGGTCGAGGTGCTCGAGCACGCGCAACACCGAATTGGTGACGCCGTTGACGTTCGGGAGGAAGGATTCCGCGACGATGGCTACTCGCACCGGCCCAGCATCGCGGTGGCGGCAGTCCGGGCGGGGTGGTCGAGGTGTCCGCCCGGCGAAGTTCCGGCGAATCCTCCCGGCGGCACCGCTACACGCGCGCCTCGCTGCGCCGCCGGAGATACGCGAGCACAGGTGCCGCGACCAGCCAGGTCACCACGATCAACGAGGCGGCGGGCACGAGAGCGACCCGGACGTCGCGGCCGGTAACCCGCGCCAGGTCGGGGTCGCTGCGGGCGTACTCGACGGCGATCCGCTGCCCCGCCGTGAGTCCCGTCGGATACAGCACACCGAGCTCGGGGTTGTGGGTGACGCCGTCGGGGGTGACGAAGCTGATCGCCGAGCGCAGCGACCCGGCGGAAAGCACCTCTGCGGTGGCAGTGCCCATGTCGGAGGCGATCAGATGGTCGTTGCGCCACGCCGCGAGGACCAGGATCACGGCGAGCACCGAGATGCCGATCGCGACGCCGAGCACCGCCCGGCGTGCCCTGTCGATTCCGCTCATGCGTCCGTCACAGCTGGGCGCGCACGGCCGCGTGCAGTTCCCGCAGGCCGGAGCGGTCGGTGATCACCTCGAGCACCCGGATACCGCTGGGGGGCTCGGTCCGGTCGGCCAGCGCGGCGGTCAGTGCGGGAAGGTCCACCCGCTCGTGCGGTACCCGGTACGCGGCACACAGCGCGGCGAGGTCCATGCCGTGCGGGGTGCCGAACACCCGCTCGAAGACGCCGGCGTACTGCGGGTCGCCCTGCTCGAGCAGCTCGAAGATGCCACCGCCGTCGTCGTTGGCGACGACGACGGTCAGGTTCTGCGGTCGCGGTTCGGCGGTGCCGATCAGCAGCCCCGAGGCGTCGTGCAGGAACGTCAGGTCGCCCATCAGAGCGACGGTGCGGCCCTGGGGGTAGGCCAGGGCGGCGCCGACGGCGGTCGAGACGGTGCCGTCGATACCCGCGACACCCCGGTTGGAGAGCACTCTCACTCCGTCGCGCGGGTAGCTCACCAGCGCCGCGTCGCGCACCGGGTTGGAGGCCCCGAGCAGCAGCTGGTCCCCTTCTCGCAGCGCATCGGTGACCGTCGCTGCGACGTGCAGGCCGGTCGGCTTCGGATGGGCGTCGAGCTGGGCGCGCACCGCCTTGTCGGTGTGGGCGGACAGGTTCCGGCAGCGTTCCAGCCAGGCCGGATCAGGCCGGCCGGTGACGACGGCGCGGGTGCCGGTGGCGAGGACGTTGCCGGACACGTCGGGCCAGCGGGGTCCGGTGGTGAGGGCGTAGACCGCCACCGAGGGATCGGCGAGCAGCTTGGAGACCGGCCGGTGCAGAGTCGGCCTGCCGGTGATGATTGCCTGCCGCGGTTTCAGATGCGGCAGCGCCATCGGATGCAGCGGGACACCGTGGAGCGGCGCGGTGGGTTCGGCGACGGTCGGCAGGGCCGACAGTTCGGGCCGGTAGGCGGAGCCGTGCCCGGAGATCACCACGGTGTCGGCGGTGATGTCGAGGTCCATCGGCACGTCGAGGGTGGCGTGCACCGTGGTGGTCCAGGCGCTGCCGTCGGCGCGGCCCTCGGGCACCGGGCCCTGGGGATGCACGTCCGGGACGAGCGGCTCGCGCAGCGGGATGTCGAAGTGGACGGGACCGGCGTTTCCGGAGCGGGTGCCGCGGGCGGCGGCGAGGACGCGGCTGACCGCGGAACGCCACTGGCTGTTCTGCTCGATCCCTTCCGCCAGGCCGAGGCTGATGGTGGCGCGGACCTGGGTGCCGAACATGCCGAGCTGTTCGACGGTCTGGTTGGCGCCGGTGCCGAGCAGCTCGTAGGGCCGGTTGGCGCTGAGCACCACGAGCGGCACCCGGGCGTAGTTGGCTTCGAGCACGGCCGGCGCGAGGTTGGCGACCGCGGTGCCGGAGGTCATCACGACGGGCACCGGACGGCCGGAGGCAACGGACAGGCCGATCGCGAGGAATCCGGCGGTGCGCTCGTCGATGCGCATGTGCAGCCGCAACCGGCCCGCGTTGTCGGCGGCCTGCAGCGCGAAGGCGAGCGGTGCGTTGCGGGAGCCGGGGCACAGCACGACGTCGCGGACGCCCCCTCGGGCGAGTTCGTCGACGACGGCGGTGGCCTGGGCGGTGGACGGGTTCACGGAACCCAGAGTAGTGCGGGACAAACGACGCACCCCGGTCCCCTGGGCGGCACGGGACGCGGGTCACAGTGACAATGGATCGATGCGCACCGTCTTCGATCCCAGCGAGCTGGGCACCGGCCGTTTCTACCGACTGATGACCGCCGCGATCGTGCCGCGGCCGATCGCGTGGGTGTCGACGGTGTCCGCGGACGGTGTGCCCAACGTCGCGCCGTACAGCTTCTTCACCGTCGCCGCAGTGAACCCGCCGGTGGTGCAGTTCACCTCGGTGGGACGCAAGGACAGCGTCCGCAACATCGAGGAGACCGGCGAGTTCGTGATCAACGTCGCGACCGTGCCGCTGATGGAACGAGTCAACGCGACGTCGGCGGGGTTCGCGCACGACGTGGACGAGTTCGCGACCGTGGGCCTGCGGCCCGAGCGCAGCGAGCGGGTGCATCCACCCCGGGTCGCGGAGTCACCGGCGGCGATCGAGTGCACGCTGCACCGGGTGATCGAGGTCGGCGACTGCTTCGTGGTGATGGGCGACGTGGTGGCCGTGTCGGTCCGGGCCGACGTGCTGGCCGAGGACGGGCTGCCGGACGTCGCGGCGCTGGCACCGGCGAGTCGGCTGGGGCGGAACGAGTGGGGTCTGACGCCGCAGGTGCGCCACCTCGATCGACCCGAATGATAGGTTAGCCTCCGCTGATTTCATCGTCGACCGAGTTTCGCCGACGACGCCCGGCGTCTCGGGACGGAGGTTCTGTATGGCTGCGCGCACCACGACCCGGACGCCTCCCGCCACCCGCGAGATCGTCACCGCCCACGTCCTTGCGACCGAACCACTCGGTGCGAGCTTCGTGCGCGTGACCCTCGGCGGCGACGGACTCGCCCGGTTCGCGCCGATGGGGTTCGACCAGTGGTTCCGGATGTTCCTGCCCGGTCCCGGCCGGCACGAGCCGACCCTGCCGGCAGCCGCCGACCACAGCTGGTGGCCGCAGATGCAGGCGATGCCGGAACAGGTGCGTCCGATCCTGCGCAACTACACGGTGCGCGACTACCGGGAGACCGGCTGCGGCCGCTACGGGCCCGGAGCGGAACTCGTCGTGGACGTCGCGACCCACGGCGACACCGGGCCGGCGTCGGCGTGGGCGCGGAAGGCGGAACCGGGTGCGGCGCTCGCGCTGCTCGACGAGGGCATCATGTTCCACCGCCCGGCCGGGGCGGCCTGGCAGATCGTCGTGGGCGACGAGAGTGCGCTGCCGGCGATCGCCGGCATCCTCACGTCGTCGGCGGAGCGGAACGACGCGACGGTCACGGAGGTGTTCGTCGAGGTTTCCCAGCTCGAGGACGTCGTGGCGCAGAACCTGGTAACGGGACCGCGGACCCGCGTGCACCCGGTGATCCGGACCGATGTGCGGCCCGGAGCACAGGTGCTCGACGCGGTGCGCGCCGCGGAGCTGCCGGACGGGCCGGGCTACGGATTCGTCGTGGGAGAGTCCGGGTTGGTGACGACGATGCGCCGTCACCTCGTGCGGGAGCGGGGCCTGGAGAAGTCGGCCGTGACGTTCAGCGGCTACTGGAAGTACGGGGCCGCCGCGTACTGACGTGGTGCCCTTCCGGTCCAGGACCGAAAGGGCACCACGGCCGCCTCAGCCGGCGTGCTTCTGCACCAGCGCGCCCACGCGGGGCAGGGCCTCGACGACGTGCTTCTGCGCCGACGGACGCAGCTTGTCGTAGACCTTCTTGATCGCCGTGCGCGACGAGGCCGCGATGCGCGCGTCCGTCACACCGAGCAGCGCGTCCGCGACCGTCTCGCTGCGGGCGGTGAGGTAGTCGGCGAAGTCACCGTTGCCGGCGTAGTCCTGCCAGAACGGCTGGATCTTGGCGACGAACTCCGGCAGCAGACCCTCGACGGCGCTGGGCACGATCGACGGGCCGAGCTTCGTCACCGCCGCATAGCCGGCCTTGAGCGCGAGACCCGACGCGCCCTTCTTGTCCGCCACCTCGGCGTCGATCAGCGCCTCGACGTCGGCGACGACCGCCGGGACCTTGTCGGCGCCGAGCAGGGCATCATCCAGAGCTGCAACCACTTCCACTGCCTCCGTAATGTGACTCGTGAGTACGAACGCCCGGAACGATATACGACGACCCGAGCCGCACCTAGTCGAGCGCGGCGCGGCACCGCCGCACCCGGTCGAACCACCAGCGCGCCCGTTCGGGGTCGGCTCGCACGGTGTCGAGGAGCGCCGGATCCGGTGTCACCTGCCCCACCGGGAGCTTCCCGTCGGCCATCGTCCGTGGCGCTGCCACGTCGGCGGTGAAGAACCCACCCGTGCCCAGCCCGCACGCGTAGGGCAGCGCGGGCAGCGCGGCCGCGGCGGCCAGTCCGGCCCCCATGCCGACGGCCGAATCGAGTGCGCTCGACACCACCACCGGCACGCCGTGCCCGGCCAGCTCGTCGGCCAGCGCCAGCAGCCGTCGCATCCCCCCGAGCGGGGCCACCTTGACCACTGCCACGTCGGCGCCGCCGGCCCGGACCACCTTCAGGGGGTCTTCGGCGCGCCGGATGCTCTCGTCCGCCGCGATCGGCACGTCGGGCATCCGGCGACGCACCTCGACCAGCTCGGGCACGGTCGCGCAGGGTTGCTCGGCGTACTCGAGCGGGCCGTCGGCGACGAGTTCCCCGAGCGCCACGACCGCCTCGTCGA
Organism: Rhodococcus sp. NS-SX18; assembly: GCF_057367935.1. Taxonomy (NCBI): domain Bacteria; kingdom Bacillati; phylum Actinomycetota; class Actinomycetes; order Mycobacteriales; family Nocardiaceae; genus Rhodococcus; species Rhodococcus sp. NS-SX18. Next base: position 3,920,048 of record NZ_CM170633.1, read on the forward strand.
CGCTCCACCCGCCGTTCGCGTCGATGCGGACGTTGGGCACCAGCTCGCGCACGGCCCGTACCCGTGCAACGTCCTGGGCCAGGTCCTGTCCGCGCTCGGCGACCTTGACCTTCGCGGTGCGGGCTCCGGGGAACCGGGCCAGAATCTGCGGCACGTCGCCGGGGCCGACGGCCGGGACGGTCGCGTTGACGGGCACGGTGTCCCGGCGCGGAGCAGGGGGCCCGAGCCACGCGGATTCGAGGGCCGAACGCAGCCAGTGGGCCGCCTCCTCGTCGGCGTACTCGGGGAACGGCCCGAATTCTCCCCACCCGGCGGGACCCCGCACGAGCACGAGCTCCCGTGCGGTGAGGCCGCGGAACCGCACCCGCATGGGCAGCGACACCACGACGGCGGCGTCGAGGATCTCGTCGAGGGGCGGCAGGGCCGCGGCGGTCACGGCTGGCCGGGCCGCAACTGGACCATCAGGGCCTCGCAGTCGGCGAGCAGCGTGCCGTCGGCCTCGCGCAGCTCGGCCGAGCAGAACAACTTGCGCCCGTCGACCCGGTCGACCCGGCCCTCGACGACGAGTTCGGTCTCGAGCGGAGTGATCTTGCGGTAGTTCACGTGCAGGTAGGCGGTGCGGGCGATGGGATGACCGGCCGCGTGGACGACCATTCCGAACAGGTCGTCGAACAGCAGGGGGAGGGTTCCGCCGTGCGCCGCGCTGTTGCCGCCGCGGTGATAGATCCGGAACGTGCCCCGCGAGCGAACCGACTCGGCATCGAATTTCTCGAGCATCCACGGCAGCATCAGCAGGCTGCCGCGTCCGGGCAGGTCGACGTTGAAGCCGGCCGGAGACCGGCCTTCGGGCACGACGTGCGGCTCGAGCAGGTCCCCGAGCGCCTCGGCCTGCTCGATGGCGCGGTCGACGACGTCGTCGGGGATGTGGGTGGAGACGGCGAGATCCTGCAGTCGCCGCAGGGCCTCGACGAAGCGGCCGAAGTTCGGTCCCGCCTTCACGGGCGTGTACACCGGGAACCCGCCGTGGTGTTCGTACTCGGCGTCCACCGTGCTGTCCGTCTGCTCGCTCATCCCTGCACGGTAACGCGTTCCAGCACGACCGGCTCCCGGCAGGACCGGGTTCCGGCAGGACAGTGGCCCAGCAGGGCCGTGACCCAGCAGGGCGTCGGTGCCGGGGCGGCCATCGGAGATCTATGGTCGACGGGTGACTTTCCATTCCGAGCTGTGGCGGCCCGTACCCGGGTTCGAGAACCTCACCGACATCACCTACCACCGGCACGTCACGCAGGGCACCGTCCGCGTCGCGTTCGACCGGCCGGAGGTGCGCAACGCGTTTCGTCCGCACACCGTCGACGAGTTGTACCGGGCGCTGGACCACGCCCGCATGACGTCCGACGTCGGCGCGGTGCTCCTGACCGGCAACGGGCCCAGCCCGAAGGACGGCGGCTGGGCCTTCTGCTCCGGCGGCGACCAGCGGATCCGTGGGCGCAGCGGCTACCAGTACGCGAACGGCGAAACCGCCGACACCGTGGACAGGGCCCGGGCGGGCCGGCTGCACATCCTCGAGGTGCAGCGGCTGATCCGGTTCATGCCGAAGGTCGTGATCGCTCTCGTCAACGGCTGGGCCGCCGGCGGTGGGCACAGTCTGCACGTCACGTGCGACCTGACCCTCGCGTCCCGGGAACACGCCCGGTTCAAGCAGACCGACGCCGACGTGGGCAGCTTCGACGGCGGCTACGGCAGCGCGTACCTCGCGAAGATGGTGGGGCAGAAGTTCGCCCGCGAGATCTTCTTCCTCGGCGAGACGTACACCGCCGAGGAGATGCACCACATGGGTGCGGTCAACCGCGTCGTCGACCACGCCGAACTCGAGAACGTCGCGCTCGAATGGGCCGCGAAGATCAACGGCAAATCCCCGCAGGCCCAGCGCATGCTCAAGTACGCGTTCAACCTGCAGGACGACGGGCTCGTCGGCCAGCAGCTGTTCGCGGGCGAGGCCACACGGCTGGCGTACATGACCGACGAGGCGGTCGAGGGTCGCGATGCGTTCCTGCAGAAGCGCGAACCGGACTGGTCGCCCTACCCCTGGCACTACTGAGCGGGAGTTGCCGGTGCCGAGCGGGAGGTTGTCGCCTCGTCGCCCGAGTGCGGTGCGCGACAACCTCCCGCTCGTCGCGAGAACGTCCCGATTGAAACGGCCCGAATCGGGCACACTCCTGACCATGACGGATCGCGAGCGACCACTCCCCGACCACATCCGGCCCGACGGCGTCTCCGACGAGACGGTCGAGGCCGCCGGCAAACTCTCCGAAGCGCTCGAGACAGTCGAGCAGGCCCGTGGCAATCTGTACGCCTTCCACCAGCTGATGGGCCGCGCCGACCTGTTGCTCGGCGACGCCGTCGACAAGCTCGCCGAAGCCGGTCACCACGAACTCGCCGACCGGGTCCGGACGGAGATGGTGGGACGCAACGTCCTCGAGGGGCGGTGGACCTTCCAGATCGTGGAGGACTTCGACGACGGCTACTGGACGGAGTTCCGTGAGCTCGACCGGCAGGTGCGCGACGAGCTGGTCCGCGGCCGCCGGCATCTGTTCGAGGCGGAGATGAAGGAGGACCGCCGCACCCATGGGCGACGCGGGCACGAGGCCCGACCGGCCGAGGACGGTTGAGATGGAGATCCTCGCCGGCCGGACGATCCTGCGGCCGTCCGACTACGACGTCGCCCTGGAGTTCTACGGCGACGTCCTGGGCCTGGCGATCTACCGCGAATATCCCGGCGGGACGGTGTTCTTCGCCGGTCAGTCGCTCATCGAGGTGGCCGCGCACGGCGGCAGCGCCCGGCCGCAGCACTTCGAGGGCGCACTGTGGCTGCAGGTGCGCGACGTCTACAACGCGGAGGCCGAGTTGGTGACGAAGGGCGTCCCCATCGTGCGGGGGGCCCGGCAGGAGCCGTGGGGCCTGCACGAGCTGTGGATCGCGGATCCGGACGGCATCCCGATCGTGCTCGTGCAGATCCCCGCCGATCACCCGCTGCGCCGCGACACCCGCTGAGCGGTGTGTCCTTCGGGCTGCCCTGGCAGCCCGAAGGACACACCGGCCGCGTCAGCGGCGGGTTTGGAGGGCAGCCGCGATCTGCTCGGTGTGGGCCTGCGACTCGTAGAGCTGACGCAGCAGCCACAGCCTCAGCACCCGGGCGATCGCGCCGGCGACGTACAGCGCGGCGCCGAGGATCGCGACGATCAGCAGCGCCGTGGCGAGGATCTGGTACGACGCGATGTTGCGCAGGTCCGCCTGGGTGAGCGAGGCGAAGTAGACGACGAACGCCGCGACGGCACCGCCGATCATCAGCACGAGCCCGCCGATTCGTGCGGGGCCGTCCCCCTTCGCGGATCCGGTGTCGAGTTTCAGCTCCGCCGCGTCCTGCCGGAACTTGGCGCGCCGCTCCTCGGTGAGTGCGGTCATGGTCATCCTCCTAGATAACTGGTCGAAAGTTCGTTCTCGATGTCGGCCGGATCCCCGATCCGCACGACGCGGCCCTGCAGCATCAGCGCGGCCGACGTCGCGATGGGCAGCACCGCCCGCGCGAACTGCTCGGCGACGAGGATCGACAACCCGTCCTCGACGAGCCGGCCGACGATGTCGTACATCTCGGTGACGATCCGCGGGGCGAGCCCCATGGACAGTTCGTCGAGCAGCAGCACGGTGGGAGCGGTGCCCAGGGCGCGCGACAGGGCGAGCATCTGCTGCTCGCCGCCCGACATCGAACCCGCGAGCTGGCCGCGCCGCTTCCCGAGGATCGGGAAGCGCTCGTAGGCGACGGTCTCGAGGTCCTCGAGCGACACGCCGGTGCCGGTGGCGACCCACAGGTTCTCCCGGACGGTGAGGTTGGGGAAGATCCCCCGCCCCTCCGGGATGGTGCAGACGCCGAGCCGGGCGAGCGCGGCGGCGTCGACACCGTTGACGACGCGACCGGCGACGCGCAGTTCGCCGTGCTCGACGGGCAGGACGCCCGAGCACACCCGAAGCGTCGTGGTCTTGCCGCCGCCGTTCGGCCCGAGCAGGGCGACCACCGAGCCCGGCTGCAGCGTGAGGTTCACCCCGTGCAGCACTTCGATGGGTCCGTAGCTGGCCCGCACGTCGACCAGTTCGAGCAACGGGGTCGGTTCGTCGCCGGAGATGTCGGCCAGATCGGTGACGGGGGCGTTCATGCCACCTCCTCGGTTCCGATGTATGCGGCGATCACCGCGGGGTCGTTGCGGATCTGCTCCGGGCTGCCCGAGGCGATGAGGGCGCCGTAGTCGAGGACGTGGATGCGCGAGCACACCCGCATCACGAGCGGCAGGTCGTGCTCGACCAGGCAGATCCCGAGGCCGTCGTCGGCGAGCCGGCACAGCAGGTCCGCGAAGTCGTCCGTCTCCTGCTCCGTCTGCCCGGATGCCGGTTCGTCGAGCAGCAGCACGCGCGGCCGGGTCATCAGCGCCCGTGCGACCTCGACGACGCGGGCGCGGCCGGTGGGAATGTCGGAGACGTCCATGTCCGCGACGTCGGTGAGTCCGGTCAGTTCGAGCAGCCGGTCGGTCTCGGCGTCGATGTCGTGGCGGGCACGGGTCGCGGTGCGGTGCATGTCGCCGGCGACCCGCAGGTTGTCGCGCACCGACAGCGACAGGAACAGCTCGAGCCGCTGGAAGGTGCGGGCCAGTCCGCGCCGGGCGCGCTTGTAGGGCGCGGCGCGGGTGAGGTCGACGCCGTCGAGCAGCACCTGCCCGGCGGTCGGCTTCTGCAGTCCGGTGACGGTGTTGAACAGGGTGGTCTTGCCGGCGCCGTTGGGGCCGATCAGCCCCGTCACGGTGCCCGCGGCGACGGTGATGCTCACGTCGTCGACGGCGGTGTGCCCGCCGAACCGGACCGTGATGCCCCGGGTCTCGAGCAGGGTGTCAGACATGCGCGCTCAGCTCCTTCGCGACGCTCGCGGACGGTTCGGGCGCCGCCGGGGTGGGCCGCGCCGCGGGCAGGCCCAGTTCCCGGTCCAGCCGGTAGCGCCCCTCGGCGGTGTACGGCTCGTCGAGACCGACGAGTTCGGGCGGGGTGGTGCGGCGCCGTTCCACTTCGTCGGCTCCGAGTACCGCACCGGGCATGAGCCACTCGCCGACGACCGGCAGCAGGAACACGATCGTGATGGTCAGGGCCGCGAACCACCAGTTGCCCAGGACGCCCGTCAGGGCCAGGACGTAGAGCAGCGCGATCACGGCGCCGCCGCCGTAGAGCACCGGCCGGGCGGAGAGCAGACGGCGGTAACCCTCGACCATCTGGTGCACACTGCCGGACGGGTTGTGACCCACCCCGATGCCGATCAGCGCGGGGCTGACGGCGGCGATGTTGCCGAGCAGCAGGTACAGGCCCTCGAGTTCGGGCTGCGTCTTGGCGAGGTTGTTGAACGAGACCATGATGACCGCGAAGCCCACCCCGGCCATGACACCGCCGAACAGCGCGCCGCTGACGTATCCGATGCCCGCGACGACCGTGAGCATGAGCAGGGTCAGGCTCACGATGATGTTGAAGTTCTCGCCCGCGACGGCGCCGGTGGCGCTCGACATCAGCACCCCGCCGAGCCCGGCGATGGCGGCCGAGAGCATGAACACGCTCAGCTTGAGGGTGATCAGGTTCTGCCCGAGCATGGCCGAGGCGGCGGGACTGTCCTTCATCGCCGCCAGGCGACGACCGTAGCCCCTGTTGCGCAGTGCGACGACGCCGACACCGAGCAGCGCGAACAACACCGTCGCCGTCATGAGGAACGTCGTCTCGTCCTGCAGGTCGAGCGGGCCGATCCGCAGGGGCGGGATCACCAGCGAACCACCCGAGAAGATCGAGAACTTCACGCCGAACAGTTCGTGCTCGGTGGTGTCACGCAGCACCATGTTGGAGACGAAGACGCCGAACGCCATGGTGGCGAGCGCAAGGTAGAGACCCCGCAGGCGTAGCGCCGGGAGGGCGACGAGCCCGCCGACGAGCGCGGTGACGGCCACGGCGAGCAGCACACCCCACACGGTCAACCGCTGGTCGAGTCCGGTGCCGGTGATCCCGAAGTGGAACACGACGATCGTGGCGATCGCCCCGAACGACAGCGGGGCGAGATTCATCTCCCCCGCGTACCCGGTGAGCAGGGTCAGCGACAGCGCGACGATCGCGAAGGTCATGCCGAGGGTGAAGGTGGTGATCGCGGATTCCACCATGAGCAGCCGGATGAGGTAGACGATCGCGACCAGCGCGACCGCCCACACCACGGCCTTGCGCACGCTCGGCACGTGGTAGCGCTCGCGGGTGCGCATCGCTGCGCCGCGCAGCCGGTCCTGGGGCAGCACGATCAGCACCACGAACAGCGCCACCATGGGCAGCGAGACCCGCAGGTTCGACGTCCATGCCCACGAGGAGGGCGCGTAACCGATCAGGTAGGCGCCGGCGAGGCCCAGGACGAGGGCGCCGACGAAGGTGCGCGGGATGGAGCTGAGCCGGCCGAACATGGCGGCCGCGAATGCGTCGATGACGAGCAGGGTGAGCATGTTCGCCTCGAGGCTGCCGCCGCTGATCGGGGTGATCAGCACGCCGGCGAGGACGGCGAGGGTGGAGCCGAGCGCCCACGAGAACGCGGCGATCCGCTCGGGGTTGTGCCCGTTGAGCCGCAGCAGGTCGGGATCGTCGACGACGCCGCGCATCGTGGCGCCGGTCCGGGTGCGCTGGAAGAGCATGCGCAACCCGACCGCGATCCCGACGGCCGCGAGCACGCACAGGATCTCGTGGACCCGGACGAACGCCCCGAGCACCCTGATCCCCGTGTCGTCGCCGAAGAACATGCCCAGCGAGCGGGGCTTCTCCGGATGCCAGAACCACTGGGACAGGAACAGCATCCCCAGCATGATCGAGACGGTCACGACGATCTTGGTGACCTCGGCGGTGTCCCGCAGGCCCCGCATGATCACCACGTACAGCGCCAGGCCCATGAGCGGCCCCGCGAGGAACAGCACCACCAGCAGGGCCAGCGGGACGGGCAGCCCCCATCCGGCCGTGAGCTGCCAGTAGAGGAATGCGCCGAGCATCGCCTGGGCGCCGTGCGCGAAGTTGAAGATTCCGGAGGTGTTGTAGGTCAGAACGAGCCCGGAGGCCGCGATCGCGTACACGGACCCGAGCACGAGGCCCAGGATCGTGAACGTCACGAATGTGTTCATGGTGAAGCCCTGTCGGTAGAGAACCGGTCGTGTGGAGGCGGGGCGGCGCCGCGCGGGCACCGCCCCGCCGGTGGGAGCAGGCCGGTCAGTCCTGCGGCGCGAGCACGTTCGGGTTCATGAACTTGGTGGCGATCCGGTCCGGACCGAGTTCGGTGCCCCACGTCTCGGGTGCGGTGGCGACGAGGTAGGAGTCGTTGCATTCGAACTCGGCGGAGGACTGCGGGAACGCCTGCGTGTACGCGTCGCCCTTCAGCGAGACCATCAGTCCGCACTTGGCGGGCATGTTGGCGCCGGGATCGGTGACGGCGTGCAGGCCGCCGCCGTCCCACTCGTGGATCTGCGAGAGCTCGTTGATCATGCACTGTCGGGTCAGGTCCGACCCGCACTCCTCGGCCGCGGTCGCCCACAGCAGGAACGACGACGTCGCCTGCATGCCGAGCAGCGCGGTCTTGCCGCCCTGCTCCTCGACGAGGTCGACGTACTGCTGCACCGCCGGCACCTTGTCGGCGTTCTCGAGCATCTGGAAGCCCATGCCCGCATACAGGTTGTCGAGCAGGCCGCCGGCGTTGGCCTCCTTGACGGTCTCGCCGTACCAGGTGGCCTCACCCATCAGGACGGGATCGATGCCGACCTGGCCGAGTGCCTTGAAGAAGTTCAGTTCGTTCGGCACGGGCGACCGGGAGGTCCACAGGCCCTCGACGCCGCACTCCTTGAACTTCTCGGCGAACGGGACGTAGCTGGCCTCGCCGTCGTAGTTGATGGTGACGCCGCAGTTCTTCAGCTCGAATCCGGCGGCCTCGGCGATCGAGCGCACCTTCGTCAGGGACGTGACGATCGTCGGCATCGTGCTGCCGACGAGGTCGAACTTGTCCTTCAGGTCCGGCCGCAGCTGCGCCAGCTGGAACCAGGCCGAGCCGTTGGCGTAGTCCACGGGGAACGGCACGCCCTGGTAGGTCATCGGCCCGTTGGCCGCTTCCGGCGAGACGGTGAACCCGGGGACCGCCGCGAGGTTGCAGGCCACGCGGGTCTGCTCGGCGGTCTGGTCCATCGCGAAGCCGTGACCGACCAACATGAACTCGGAGCGGCACGCGTCCTGCATGACCGAGTTGGCCTGGGTCATCGCTGCGTCGTAGTCGGTGCCGACGATGGTGCGCCCGTTGATGCCGCCCTGGGCGTTGCACCAGTCGATCATCGCGGAGACGGCGTCGGACATCTCCTTGTTCAGGCCGGGGCTCTTGGCGTAGCCGCGATCGTCGCCGTAGCCGATCCGGATCTCGGTGTCGGTCACGCCCTGGTCGGTGGCACCCGTGGCGTCGCCTTCGCCGCACGGCGAGTCCAGGGTGCCGAACTTGTCCACCGCGAGGGTGTCGGCCGCGGCAGCTCCGGTACCGCCGGTGCCGGCCCCGCCCGACGGGTCGGCGCCGCGTTCGCCGGCACAGGCCGAGAGCAACGCCACAGAGGCCGTGAGCGCCAGCACGGACCTGGCGAGTGTGTGCTTGTTCAAGGTCGGGTGTCTCCTTCGTCACAGCAACCCCTGTCCGGCGGTCGGCTCGGGAGGGGTGGTGCGGCGAAAGCTAGCCAGGGCCGCGGAGGCCGCGACGTGGGATTCCCGGTCAGTGAGACCTACCGTGAAGTCGGTCACACGCCCATCGGTGAGTGAAACTCCGCACAGCGGGGAACCGGCGCGGGCACGCTGCCACCGGCGGAGCCGTCGAGGTGTCGGCGTTCACCGAACCGTCGCTGTACTTTTACCCACCGGCTACCTCACAATCGGCAGATGTGACCACAGAGCTTGTCGTCCTCCTGGTGGTGGTAGTCACTGCCCTCGCATTCGACTTCACCAACGGCTTCCACGACACCGGGAACGCGATGGCGACATCGATCGCCACCGGCGCCCTGAAACCGAAGGTCGCGGTCGCCCTCTCCGCCTCGCTCAACCTGATCGGCGCATTCCTGTCGGTCGAGGTTGCCGCGACGGTCGCCAAGGGGGTGGTCAACCTCGACAGCACCGGCGGCGAGGCCCTGTTGCTCATCGTGTTCGCCGGGCTCGTCGGCGGCATCCTCTGGAATCTCGCGACGTGGCTGTTCGGCCTGCCGTCGAGCTCGTCGCACGCACTGTTCGGCGGCCTCATCGGCGCGGCCCTGGCGTCGCTCGGCATCAACGGCGTGGTGTGGGACGGGGTGATCGGCAAGGTGATCATTCCGGCGCTGCTGGCGCCGGTGGTCGCAGCACTCGTCGCCACCGTGGGCACCTGGTCGGTGCACCGCATCACCCGCGCGGTGCCCGACGAGACCCGCGGGCACGGCTTCCGCATCGGCCAGATCGGCTCGGCCTCGCTGGTCTCGCTCGCGCACGGCACCAACGACGCACAGAAGACCATGGGCGTGATCTTCCTGGCGCTCGTCGCGCACGGCAGCATCACCGCCGACGCGGAGATGCCGTTCTGGGTGAAGTTCTCCTGCGCCGTCGCGATCGCCCTGGGCACGTACCTCGGCGGCTGGCGCATCATCCGCACGCTCGGCAAGGGGCTGGTGGAGATCGCACCCCCGCAGGGCATGGCGGCCGAGTCGTCGTCGGCCGCGATCATCCTCACCTCGAGCCACTTCGGCCTGCCCCTGTCGACCACCCACGTGGCGACCGGGTCGATCCTGGGGTCCGGACTCGGCACCCGGTCGGCGAACGTGCGCTGGGGCGTCGCCGGCCGCATGGCCGTCGCCTGGCTGATCACCCTGCCGTCGGCGGCCCTCGTCGGCGCCCTGTGCTGGGGGCTGGCGCATCTGATCGGCGGCCTGCCGGGTGTGGTGGTGGTGTTCGCGGTGCTGTGCGCGCTGTCGCTGCTGATGTACGTGCGCTCGCGCCGGCAGCCGATCGACGCCTCCAACGTCACCGCGGAGTGGGACGGCAAGCTCGCTCCCGCGCAGACTCCGGTCCCGGCGCCCGAGGACGTGCCGGCCGCACCGACCACTCCCACGGAGGGACGCAAGTGACCCTGTTGACGAACACCCTCAGCTCGTTGTGGCAGGTCGTCCTCGTCGGACTCTTCTTCGGGGCGGGCCTGCCGGCCGTCTTCGCCCTCGGCATGCGCTCGCTCGTGGCGGGCCGCGCCGGTGAGCAGGCCCGGCCGAACCCGCTCGGCACCGCCGGCGCCGTCGTCTGCTTCGCCGTCGTGCTGATCGCGATCGTCGCGGGGATACTGTTGCTGGCTTCGGATTTCCTGTCGAGCACCTTCGGCCTCGACATCTTCTGAGCCACCACTGACCCTCCGCCCGTCCCACGAAAGAACGACATTGCCCAAGTACTCGCTCCGCTCGGTCCTCGACTGGCTGCGCGCCGGCTACCCGGAAGGCATCCCGGCCAAGGATCACTTCGCGCTGCTCGCCGTGCTGCGACGGCGTCTGACGGACGAGGAGATCGCCGAAGTGTGCGAGATGTCGATCGCCACGGCCCACGAGCATCCCGAGCGCCACGTCGACTACGACACGCTGAAGCAGATCATCGCCGGCGTGCTCCACGAGGAACCGTCGGAGGAGGACCTCGAACGAGTCGCCGGACACCTCGCCGCGGGAGGCTGGCCGGTGGTCGCCGAGGACGGGACCGTGGTGACCGCCGACGTCGGGACGAACTGAGGAGGTGCCCCCGTGACGCTTCCGCCGTTCCTCACCTCCATCATCGAATGGCTGCGTGCCGGCTACCCGGAGGGCGTGCCGGAACAGGACTATGTGCCGCTGTTCGCGCTGCTCAGCCGGCGGCTGTCGGAGGACGAGGTCGACCAGGTCGCGCACGCCCTCGTCGACGAGGGTGACCTGCCCATCTCGAAGACGGACATCGCGGTTCTGATCACGAAGATCACCAACGAGATGCCGCTCGAGGAGGACATCGATCGGGTGCGCCGGCACCTCGAGACCGGAGGGTGGCCGCTCACCGGCCCCGCCTCGTGAACCTCGAGGTGCTGCCCGTCCCCTCCGGCGACGCCGTGCCGGAGGTGCTGCCCGCACTCCGCCGCATGCTCGACGGCGACGGACCGGCCCTGCTCCCGGTGCCGGCCGCCGACGACCGGGAGATCCGGCGACTGACCGGGGCCCTGCACCCCGGCGAACCCGTCGACGACGGCATCGGCCTCGTCGTGGCCACCTCGGGGACCACAGGCACCCCGAAGGGGGCCCAGTTGACCGCCGCAGCGTTGCGGGCCAGCGGTGACGCCACGCACGAACGTCTCGGCGGGCCCGGCTCGTGGCTGCTGGCGCTGCCCGCCCACCACATCGCCGGCCTGCAGGTGCTGCTGCGGGGCCTGCTGGCGGGAACCGGGCCCGTGGTGATCGACGTCGCCGACGGCTTCGATCCGGGCCGGTTGCCCGCGGCGGTCGCCGCGATGCCCGCCGGGCGGCGCTACACGTCGCTGGTGCCCACCCAGCTGATCAAGGCCCTCGATGACCCGGCTGCCGTCGCGGCCCTCGCCGGCCTGGATGCGATCCTGCTGGGCGGTGCCGCAACTCCCGCCCCGGTCCTGCGCCGGGCGCGGGACGCCGGGATCACCGTGGTCCGCACCTACGGGATGAGCGAGACGTGCGGCGGGTGCGTGTACGACGGAGTCCCGCTGGCCGGGACCACGGTCCGGGTCGACGCGCAGTCCCGGGTGTGGCTCGGCGGGGCCACCCTCGCCCGCGGCTACCGCGGTCTGCCCGACCATCCGGCGTTCGCGGAGCCCGGCTGGTTCCGCACGGACGACGCGGGCGAACTCACCGACGGGGTCCTGCGCATCCTGGGGCGCCTGGACGAGGCCGTCACCACCGGCGGTCTCACCGTCGTGCCGCAGGTCGTCGAGGCCGTCCTGCTCGAGCACCCCGCGGTGCGCGAGTGCGCCGTGATCGGCCTGCCCGATCCCCGGCTCGGGCAGCGGGTGGCGGTCGTCGTCGTTCCGGAGGCCGGCGCCTCCCCCACGCTGGACGAACTGCGAACCTGGACGAGCGCATCGCTGGACGTCACCGCGGCACCGCGGGCGCTGTACGTCGTCCCCGCTCTGCCGTTGCGCGGCCCCGGCAAGGTGGACCGGCGGGCGCTGGTGGCCCGGTTCTCGTAGGTCGGCCCGTCTCGGCCGGGCGAGTGGATCGGTCATCTCCTCGGCCCGACGGGATGGCACATTCGCTCGATGGCAGGATCGACGCATGGCAACCGCTGGTCAATGGCTCGAAGGCGCCCGTCCGCGCACACTTCCCAACGCGATCGCGCCGGTCGTCGCCGGCACCGGCGCCGCGGCCGCGCTCGACGGCGTGGTGTGGTGGAAGGCTCTCCTGGCGTTGGTGGTCGCCCTCGCGCTGATCGTCGGGGTCAACTACGCCAACGACTACTCCGACGGCATCCGTGGGACCGACGACGACCGGGTCGGCCCGCTGCGGCTGGTGGGCTCGGGCGCGGCGGCGCCGGCGACGGTCAAGCGGGCCGCGTTCGCGTGCTTCGGTGTGGGCGCGACCGCCGGGATCGTGCTGGCGATCACGAGCGCCTGGTGGCTGCTGCTGGTGGGTGCGGTGTGCATCGCCGGTGCCTGGTACTACACCGGGGGCCGGAGCCCCTACGGCTACAGCGGGTTCGGCGAGGTCGCGGTGTTCGTGTTCTTCGGGCTCGTCGCCGTGCTGGGCACGCAGTTCGTGCAGGCGGGCCGGATCGACTGGGTCGGGCTGGCGTGCGCGGTGGCGGTGGGCTCGTTCTCGAGTGCGGTGCTGGTGGCCAACAACCTGCGCGACATCCCCACCGACACCGTCTCGGGCAAGCGCACGCTCGCGGTGCGGCTGGGCGACCCGCGGACCCGGACGCTGCACCTGGTCCTGCTGGCCGTGCCGTTCGTGGCGTCGCTGGCCCTGGTGGCGCGCACGCCGTGGGCGCTGGCGGGCCTGCTCGCGCTGCCGCTCGCGGTGCGCGCCCACGCACCCGTGCGGTCCGGTGGTCTCGGCATGCACCTGATCCCGGCGCTGCGGGATTCGGGTGTGGCGATGCTGGCGTGGGCCGTCGCGACCGCGGCGGCGCTGTTCGTCGCGTGAGCGGTCGTGCCCGGGAACGTCACTTCCGGTCGGGCACCAGCAGGCCGAGCGCCCAGTTGACGATCGAGATGATCAGGGCGCCCCAGAACGCGGTCCAGAAGCCCTCGACGGTCAGACCGTAGTCGGTGAACTCGCTCAGCCATGCGGTGAGCATGAGCATCAGCGCGTTCACGACGAGGGTGAACAGGCCCAGCGTCAGGATGAGCAGCGGGAGAGACAGCAGCTGCACCAGCGGCTTGACGAAGGCGTTGACGACGGTGAAGACGAGCGCGATCACCAGCAGCGCGATGATCTCGTTGGTGGCACCGGTGCCGGACCCCGTGAAGTCGATGCCGGAGACCCACTGGGCCGCCAGCCAGATGGCGACGGCGTTGAGGACCAGCCGGACCAGGAAGTTGATCATGCCGACACTGTTCCACATCCGGCTCCCGCGGCGCGGTCGCAGACTCGGACGTCAGGCCGCCCGGCCCCGGTAGTCGCGCAGACGGTCGCGCAGGACCTTGCGAGAGACGTGGGACTCGACCAGGGTGCAGGCACGTTCGTCGTCGGAACGCAGGATCCCGAGCAGCAGGTGCTCGCAGCCGATGACGCGGTCCCGGCGCGCGAGAGCTTCCCGCAGGGCGAGCTGCAAGGACTTCTTCGCGGCCGGATCGAACGGCATGTGCCGCGCGAACGGCCCCCGCCGGCCCCCGCCGGGTCCGCGGTCGAGGACGCCCTCGCCGAAGCTCTCCTCCAGTCTGGCCCGGACGGAATCGAGGTCGATACCGATGGCACCGAGGGCGGCGGCGTCCTCGTCGCCGAGCATCCCGGCGTCCCGCGCCAGTTCGCTGCGCACGGTCCCGGCGGTGAGCCCCAGGTCGGCGAGCAGGTCACGGAGCGTCACGTCCGCGGTGCCGAGGACGCCGAGCAGCAGGTGGGCCGGCGTGATTCGTCGGGCGTCCAGCTCCCGGCCCTCCTCCTGCGCGGTGACGACGGCGGCTCGCGCGCCGGCGGTGAATCGTTCGAACACGGCGGATCACCCACGCTTCCGGTTGTACTTCTGGTGGACGGCCTGCCTGCTCACCTCGAGTGCGTCGGCGATCGCCTGCCACGACCAGCCCTGTCGGCGGGCGTTGTCGACCTGGATCGCCTCGAGCCGCTCGAGCAACCGTCGCAGGGCGCGCACGGCCCGCAGCCCCTCTGCGGGGTCGGGGCTTCCGGCGGCGGCGGCGAGTGTGGTGGCCTCGGTCATGACGTCAATTTACGTTGACATCCGACGAACGTCAACAGAAGTTGACAGGCCGGGTCCGGCCGAGCTGATCAGTACCGCGCGATGGCAGCGTCCACGGCACGCTGCAGTTCGTCCTGCACCAGGCGCGTGACGTCGCGGACCTTGCCGTCGAGGTCGGTGACCGGGTCGGTGAGAAACACACTCGCCGGGCGCGACGGGCCCTTGCCCGGCCCGTACCCGATCCCGACGCACACCAGGGCGGGTCGCGCCCCCAGATCGCGCGCCCGGCGGACGATGTGGCCGATGCCGGTCCCGAGCGGCTGCAACCGCGTCGGGTCGCCCTCGTTGCAGGTGCCCTCCGGGAAGATCGCGACGCTGTCGCCGTGATGCAGCCGGGCGGCGGAGACGTCCATCATCCGGCGTCCGGCGTCGGAGACCGCCCGCAGGCCGTGATTCTTGGCCCGGAAGACCGGGATCCCGCCCATCATGTCGATCTTGCGGCGCTGCGACTCGTCGGCGAACAGCTCGTCCTTCGCCAGCACCCGCGTCCTGCCGATCACCGGGCGCAGCGGCGAGCGCCACGCCGTCGCCGCGAGGACGTACTGATCGCTGTGCGTCAGATGGTTGGCGACGATCAGGAGGGGCGTCCGAGCCCGGATGAGTTCCCGGAGGCGATCGCGGACGTCCCGGGCGTAGTGCACCCGGGGGCGATACCGGGCGGCGAGCAGGGCGTAGGCGGCCTGGGCGACGGGCCGGTTCTGCCGGTGCCCGAGGTAGAAGTCGTAGACGGCTTCGTAGTTGTCCAGGGACACGGCGGGACGTTCCATGTCCTCACGATACCGAACCTACGCAACCGTAGGCTACGGGCTCGTAAGGTCCGGGTCGCGGGGTCACGCCCGCCATCTGCCGGTGGCCGTGAACTCCTCGAGCGTCGCAGCGGGGCCCGCCAGGTCCAGACCCTCCCCGGCCACCCAGTCGTCGTCGAAATAGGTGCCCGCGTAGCGCTCCCCGCCGTCGCACAGCAGGGTGACGACGCTGCCGCGCCGGCCGTCGGCGATCATCGCCGCGATCAGACCGAACGCACCCCAGAGATTGGTCCCGGTCGAGCCTCCGACGCGGCGGCCCAGGGCCTCGCTCGCGTGCCGCATCGCGGCGATCGACGCGGCGTCCGGCACCCGGATCATCCGATCCACCACCTGACCGACGAACGACGGCTCCACCCGGGGCCGGCCGATGCCCTCGATACGCGACGGCATGCCCGTCGTGTAGTCCACCGAGCCCGTCTCGTACCCGCCGTAGAACGCGGAATTCTCGGGGTCGACGACGGCCAGCCGGGTACGGTGCCGGCGATACCGGATGTACCGGCCGACCGTGGCGCTGGTGCCGCCGGTGCCGGCGCCGACGACGATCCACTCCGGAATCGGATGCTCCTCGAGCTGCAGCTGGGTGAAGATCGATTCGGCGATGTTGTTGTTGCCGCGCCAGTCGGTGGCTCGTTCCGCGTGCGTGAACTGGTCCATGTAGTGACCGCCCAGTTCGGCGGCGAGACGGCGCGCCTCGGTATAGATCTCCGGCGGCCGGTCGACGAAGTGGCACCGTCCACCCTGCGCCTCGATGAGTGCGACCTTCGCCGGGCTGGTACTCCGCGGCATCACCGCGACGAAGTCGAGGCCGAGCAGCTTGGCGAAGTACGCCTCGCTGACGGCAGTCGAGCCGGAAGATGCCTCGATGATCGGGGTGTCCGCGCGCACCCAGCCGTTGCAGATGGCGTAGAGGAACAGCGATCGCGCGAGCCGGTGCTTCAAGCTGCCGGTGATGTGCGTGGACTCGTCCTTGAGGTACAGCTGCACCCCCCACTCGGGGGGCAGCGGATAACGCAGGAGATGCGTGTCGGCGCTGCGCTGGGAGTCGGCTTCGATCAGCTGGACGGCACGATCCACCCACTCCCGCGACGCACTGCGGTCGACGACGCCTTCGCTCACCTACGATCCTCGCCGCGCAGCCGGGACTGGAGGTCGGCCCGGTCGGCGCGGCGACGCGCGTCGACGGACGCGATGCCCGCGTTCACCCGGCGGCGCAGGGGCGCGAACACGACGAGCGAGAGCGGCAGCGCGATCAGCACCGCGAAGAGCGCAGCGACCAGCAGGGGGATCTCCACCCCGAACAGACGGGGAAGGTAGAGGATCACCACGGCGAGCACGAGGACGAGGAGCAGGCGGGCCAGCGAATAGAGGGCGACGTCCCGGGCCAAGGTGCCTCTGTCGGTGCCGGGATTTCCGGGCCGGCCGGGATTTCCGGGCCGGCCGGGATTTCCGGGCTGGTCAGGGCGGTTCTGCGATGCTTCACTCACCTGTTCAGGGTAACCGCCGCGGGCAGCGGTCCATCTGGTCGACCGTCCGTTTTGTCTATTACTTCCGCTTTACCAACGGTAGACCGTTCGAGCAACCAGGGTATTCGGTGTCAACATGGCCACGACGATCCGAACGAGACGAAACACCCGGAAGGACCATCGATGAGCGCACCCGCATTCAACGGCGCGAAGGAATCCCTGCTGACCCCCGGCCAGGTCGCGGCCCTGTTCCACGTGGACCCGAAGACGGTCACCCGCTGGGCTCACGCCGGCCGGCTCGGCTCGCTGCGTACCCCGGGCGGTCATCGCCGCTTCCGGGAGTCCGAGGTGCTGGCGCTGCTGCGCTCCCTCACCACCGAAGCCACCACCCGCTGACCGGGCCGCACTCCTGATCGGGGACCGGGGGCGCACCGACACCCTCGCCGCTACGAATAGACTGAAAGAGCAGGCCCGGCCGGCCACGGAAAGGCCGGCAGACTGCTCGCGGCGAGGAGGTGCGTGGTGCTCTACCTGTTGGCCATAGTCGGTGCCCTCACGATTGCGGTGCTGCTGTGGAAGGCGTTCGGTCCCGGACTTCGCTCCCAGCCGACCCGCGTGATCGGCCCCGACGACGACCCGGACTTCCTGTGGGAGGTCGACCGGCAGTTCCGTCGCAATTCCACCGACGGCACCCCCGGCCCCGAGCAGGACCCCGGAGACTGACCCTCGGACCGCGGCGCCCGCTCCGTCGCTGCGCTCGCGGCGGAGCGACCCCGTCGCTGCGCTCGCCTGCGGTTCTCTCCCGTCGCTGCGCTCGCCTGCGGTTCTCTCCCGTCGCTGCGCTCGCCTGCGGTTTCTCTCACGTCACTGCGCTCGCCCGGGGGGTCATCTCCCGTCGGCGGGCCGGCTCAGGTCACCTCGGCGCGGAAAGTCGGCGGCGACTCCCGCCGCCAGTTCCAGCAGCGCCCGCCGGGTGCGTGGCTGCAGCCGGGCCAGGTCGACCTCCGCGCCCTCCTCGAGGTGCGGATCGAACGGTAGTACGTGGACGCCGCGGCAGCGCCGGGCGAAGTGCTCGACCAGCCGGTCCACGTCCACCTTGCCGGACCGGGGCCGCACGGCGTTGACCACCGCCACCGAGCGGGCCACCAGGTCCCGGTAGCCGTGCGCGTCGAGCCAGTCCAGCGTCGCCGAGGCACTGCGCGCCCCGTCCACCGATCCGGAACTGACCACCACCAGCGTGTCCGCGTTCTCGAGGATCGCCCGCATCGCCGAGTGCATCAGTCCCGTGCCGCAGTCGGTGAGCACGATGGTGTGGAACCGTTCGAGGACGGCCAGCGTCCGCTCGTAGTCCCGCGCACTGAACGCTTCCGAGACGGCCGGATCGCTGTCCGAGGCCAGCACCTCGAGCCGGTGCCGATTCTGTGACGTATGGGCCCGGACATCGCTGTAGCGACGGATGCGCGCCTCGTCGCGCAGCAGGGTACGCACGGTTCCCGAGGCCCGGTCGGCGACCTTCTGGCTGAGCGTCCCCCGGTCGGGATTGGCGTCCACCGCGACCACCCGGTCGCCCCGCAGGGACGCGAATGTGGATCCGAGCGTGACCGTGACGGTGGTCTTTCCCACCCCGCCCTTCAGGCTCAGCAGCGCGATCCGGTAGCAGCCCCGGAGCGGTCCGCGCACCTGCTCTGTCAACTCACGCCGCTGCCGGTCCCGTCGGCCGTCGCCGGGATCGATGCGCCCGCCGGTGCCGCGGTACACGGCCCGGCGCCACCCCCGCGCGGGCGCCGACTGCACCCGGTTCACGAGCAGCGACGCGTCCAGATCCCGCGCCGACGGTTGTGCTGTCCCCGCCCGCTCGCTCTCCTGCGGCACCACGCTGTCGTCCCCCGTCCCCGGTCCCCCACGGCCCGGCCGACGCGGACGATAACAGATCAGTTCAGGCCGGCGTACGAATGCAGACCGGAGACGACCATGTTGATGATGAAGAGGTTGAACAGCATGGCGACGAACCCGGCGACGTTGATCCAGGCCGCGCGGGTGTTGCGCCAGCCCGACGTCGCGCGGGCGTGCAGGTACGCCGCGTACATCACCCAGGTGATGAAGGAGACGGTCTCCTTGGGATCCCAGCCCCAGAACCGGCCCCACGCGGCCTCGGCCCAGATCGCGCCGAGGATGATGCCGGCACCGAACAGCGGGAACCCGATGATGGTGGTGCGGTAGGCGAGACGGTCCAGGGTCTGCGCGTCGGGCAGGCGTTCGGCGATCCGGCCGAACACGCCGCGGCCTTCCTCGCCCTTCGGGAACCGGATGCGCAGCAGGAACAGCAGGCTGGCGACGCCGGAGACCAGGAAGATGCCGCTGCCGACGCTGATGATGGTCACGTGGATGGGCAGCCAGAACGACTGCAGGGCGGGCACGACGGGGGCGGCGTCGGCGTACAGCACGGTCGCCGCGAGGAACATCAGGATCAGCACCGGCACGAGCAGGTAGACCCACATGATCCGGTAGGCCGGCTTGCGCAGCACCACCAGTCCGAACAGCACCGCTGCGGCGCATGCCATGGCCACGAACTCGTACATGTTGCCGAGCGGGAAGCGCTCGGTGGACAGCCCGCGCAGCACGATCGACGTCACCTGCAGGGCAGCCACCACGACGACGAGCGCACGCCCCATGTTGCCGAGACGCTCGGACAGCGTCCGGCCCTGCACCTCCGCCACCCGGCCCGGTCCGGCCGGCTCCGACGGCGGTTCGGCAGCGCCCACGGCGACGAGCTTGCGCTCGCGCTCGGCGACGAGGTCGGCCCGGTGCGACGCGTACTCGGCGACCAGCAGCACGAGCGCAAGCACCAGCACCGCGAACGCCGATTCGAACGCCCAGTCGCTGTACTGCGCGAGGGTTTCGTTGAGGGTCATGCCTTCTTCTCCTGTGCTGCCTTCGCACGTGCGGTCGTGTCGTCGCCGAGCAGTCGGCCGGTCAGACGCTCGAACTCGTCACCCCATCCGGCCTGATCGGTCCGGGCGAGACCACCGAGTTCTACTACGGTACGTCGTTCCCCGTCGGCCACTGTACCGGCCGGGTAGACCCGCACCCAGATCCGGCGGCGCTTGATCACCAGCGACACCAGCAGCCCCGCCATCATCGTGACGGCCGACAGCAGCACCCACGTCTGCGCCGGGTCGTGGGAGACCTGCAGGTTCACGAAGTCGGTCGCGCCGTCGAACCGGATCTGCGTCCCGTCGGCGAGCGTCACGCTCTCCCCCGCATACAGGTTCACACGGTCCTGCTTGACGAGCCGGCCCTGGTTGATCAGCTCGCCGTTCAGGGAGAACAGCGACTGCGGAGTGCCGGTGTCGAGACCCGTGTCGCCCTTGTAGATGTCGATCGCGACGGCGGGATCGGTCAGCGCCGGGTAGCCGGAGGACAACAGGTTGCCGTGGAACACCGCCGTGGGGGCGAACAGTCCCTCGATCGCGATCTGGTTGCGCCGCCGCTCGTCGGCATCCGGGTACATCCCGCCCGGCGGATCGAAGCGCATCGCGCCACTGCTGAGGAAGGTGGTCGCGTCGTCCGGTCGCCACTGCAGCTTCTCGGTGCGGGTCTCGCCGTCGGGCCATGTCACCGTGAAGGACGGCGCGAAGCCGTGGCCCTGCAGGTAGACGCGGTCGCTGCCGACCCGCAGCGGATGGTTCACCTTCAGCTGGGCCTCGCGCCAGGTGTTCGTCGCCAGGTCGGCCCCCGCCTGGTAGTCGATGTTCGAGGTGAACATCTCGGCCTGGCCGTTGTCGAGATAGTCCGCGGAGAAGTCCTTCACGCGGATGCACATCGGAGTCAGGCCCGTGCCGTCGAGGGTGTTGCCCGCGCGGAAGGAGTCGAACGCCGCCGGCGAGCTGGTGCAGAACTCCTCGCCGTCGGCGACCAGGATGCGCTGGCCCTCGTAGCCGAACAGCTTGCCCACCGCGACGGCGGCGAGCAGCCCCACCAGCGCGAGGTGGAACAGCAGGTTGCCGGCCTCGCGCAGGTATCCCTTCTCCGCCGAGAGGGTGAGTTCCCCGTCGCGCGCGCCGCGGCGGGCGCCCGGCTCGTCGCCGCGCTCGGCGATGCGCCAGCCCCGCAGCTGACCCCGTACCCGGGCGAGCACCTCCTCCGGGGTGCCGTCGACCGTGGCCTCGAGGTGGTGCGGCAGTCGCGACAGGTTGCGCGGCGCCGGCACGGGCCGGGTGCGCAGCGCCCGGTAGTACTCGGTGCAGCGCGGCAGGATGCAGCCGATCAGGGAGACGAACAGCAGCACGTAGATCGCGGTGAACCAGAAGCTGCCGAACACGTCGAACAGCTCCAGCCGGTCCATCAGCGGCCCGAGGGTCGGGCGCGCGGCGATGTACTCGTCGACCTTGCCGGCGTTGAGGCTGCGCTGCGGCAGCAGCGCGCCGGGGATCGCGGCCAGCGCGAGCAGGAACAGCAGCACCAGCGCGGTGCGCATCGACGTCAGGCCGCGCCAGGTGTTGCGGACGAACGCCGCGGCGCGGCCGGCCGGGCCCTGCCGCGGCGGGGTCGGTGACGGTGGGGCGGTGGGTGTGTCGGTGGCCGTCATATCGGGAGCGTGACCTCGGAGATGAAGGCGTCCCGGATCCAGGAGACGAACACGTCCCAGGCGCCGGTGACGAGGGCGATTCCGACGGCCACGAGCATGAAGCCGCCGACGAGCTGGACGGTGCGGGCGTGGGCGCGCAACCAGCCCACCCCGCGCAGGGCCCGGGCGGAGCCCAGCGCGAGAACGACGAAGGGCAGCCCGAGACCGAGGCAGTACGCCACGATGAGCGCGACGCCCCGGGCGGCGGTGGTGCCCTCGGTGCCGGCGGCCAGGGAGATCACCCCGGCGAGGGTGGGGCCGAGGCACGGCGTCCATCCCAGGGCGAAGACGCCGCCGAGCAGCGGCGCGCCGGCCAGCCCGGAGATTCGCCGGGGTTCGGGGCGGGTGTCGCGCTGCAGGGCCGGGATCAGGCCGACGAACACCAGCCCCATCACGATGGTGACCACCCCGCCGATCCGCATCAGCAGCTCGCGGTTGACGGAGAGCGCGGAGATCGCCCCGAACACCGACGCGGTGGCGAGGACGAACACCACCGTGAATCCGGCGACGAACAGCGCGGCGGCCCCGGCGACGCGTAGCCGGCCGTCGTCGCGGACGGTGGTGGTGCGTCCCCGCGCCTCGGCGGCGGTGACCGCCGGGGCCTCGGCGCCCACGACCCCGGCCAGATAGGACAGGTAGCCGGGCACGAGCGGCACCACGCAGGGCGAGGCGAAGGACACGAGCCCGGCCAGCAGGCACGCTCCGAGGGCCAGCAGCAGCGGGCCGGACGAGGCGACCGACTGGAAGGTGTCCCCGATGCCCGCGGCGAGGACGGCCTCGCTCACGAGCGGACTACTGCTCACGACTGCACCACCCATGTCACTGCTCGGCGGGGGTTTCCGCGGCGATCCGCTCGACGACCGGCTGCAGATCGCTCGCGAGCAGTTCGGTGAGGAAGACCGCCGCGACGCGATGGTCACGATCGAGGACGACCGTGGTGGGGACGACCGACGTCGGGTAGTTCGCCCCGAGCGCCAGCAGCGAGCGCATCGACGGGTCGTAGATCGACGGGTAACCGACCCGGTTGTCGACGACGAAGTCCTGGGCCTTGTCGCGCTGGTTGTCGCGGACGTTGATGCCGAGGAACTGCACGCCCTGGTCCTCGGTGGCCTCGTAGACCTGTTCGAGGTCGTCGGCCTCACTACGGCACGGGGCACACCACTGGCCCCACACGTTGAGCACCACCACCTGGCCGGCGTAGTCGTCGAGCGAGATCGTCTCACCCTCGTTCATCAGGTCCTCGCCCGTGAGCGTCCCGAGGGTGCCGCGTTCGGCGGGCGGGTCGTAGAAGATCCGGGTCTGACCGCCCGGCGAGACGAAGTCGAAGGTGCCGCCGGTGGCGACGGCGTCGTCGCCGGTCGCGCACGAGGTGAGGACGACACTGCAGGCCAGCGCCGTCGCCGCCAGCGCCGCCCGTCGCGTGGCCCGGCGTCTCATGCGCCGTGGACGGTCGGGTCCGAGGCCCCGGCCGGTTCGGAGTAGACGATGTCGACGAGGGTGTCGCCCTGGTACACCAGCGAGGTCAGCGACGCCAGGCTGCACTGGCGGTGCTGCGGGTTGTGCCACAGCCGTTCCCCTTCGAGGAAGCGGCGCAGGGTCCACACCGGAAGCTGGTGGCTCACGCACACGGCTTCGCGTCCCACGGCTGCGACACGAGCGGCGTTGACCGCGGCCAGCATGCGGTGCGCGATCTGCAGGTAGGGCTCACCCCACGACGGGGTGAAGGGGTCGCGCAGCTTCCACCAGTGCCGCGGGCGGCGCAGCGCCCCGTCGCCGACGGCCACTCGCAGGCCCTCGAACTGGTTGCCCGCCTCGACGAGGTTCTCGTCCGTCGCCACGGGCAGGCCGTGCTTGTCCGCGATGGGCTGGGCGGTCTGCTGGGCCCGCTCGAGCGGGGAGGCGACGATGTGCGCGATGTCGTGGTCGGCGAGGGCCGAGGCCACCGACCGGGCCTGCGCCTCCCCGGTCACGGACAGCCGGAAACCGGGCAGCCGGCCGTAGAGGATGCCACTGGGGTTGTGCACCTCGCCGTGCCGGAGCACGTGCACGATGGTGCGGGTCTCGGACGGGGCAGGTTCGGTCACGTGGGAGTTCCTCGGGTGTGCGGCGGGTGTGGACGGCCTGGAAGAGGCGCGCTCAGGCGGTGGCGGCTGCCGCGGCCTTCGCGGCGTGCGGCAGTGCGTCGGCGATGCGGGAGAACGCGTCGTCGTCGAGCGCGGACGAGACGAACCACGTCTCGAACGCGCTCGGCGGGGCGTAGACGCCGTGGTCGAGCAGGGCATGGAAGAACGCGGGGAACCGCCACGTCTGCGCGGCCTTGGCCTGCGCGTAGTCGGTGACCGGCTCCTCGGTGAAGAACACGCTGAGCATGGTGCCGGCGAACTGGACCCGGTGGGCCACGCCCTCCGCCGTCAGTGCCTCACCGATCATCCGTCCGAGGGTGGTGGCGTTGCGGTCGAGCGCGGCGTAGGCGTCGCTGTCGGCGGCGCGCAGGCTGGCGAGGCCGGCCGCGACGGCGACCGGATTGCCCGACAGGGTGCCGGCCTGGTACACGGGCCCGGCCGGCGCGAGATGAGCCATCACGTCGGCGCGGCCACCGAATGCGGCCGCGGGCAGTCCGCCGCTCATCACCTTGCCGAACGTCATGAGGTCACCGGCGACGCCGTCGATGCCGTACCACCCGGCCGGTCCCGCCCGGAACCCGGTCATCACCTCGTCCATGATCAGCAGCGCGCCGTGCTCGCGGGTCAGCTCGCGCAGACCGGCGTTGAAGCCGGGCACCGGCGGGACGGTGCCCATGTTGCCGGCAGCGGCTTCGGTGATCACCGCCGCGATCTTCCCCGGTTCGGCCGCGAACGCCGCGCGCACCGCCTCGAGGTCGTTGTACGGCAGGACGATCGTGTCCTCGGCCTGAGCGCCCGTCACCCCCGGCGACGTCGGCAGCCCGAAGGTGGCGACGCCGGATCCGGCGTCGGCGAGCAGGGCGTCGACGTGACCGTGATAACAGCCCGCGAACTTGACGATCTTGGTCCGGCCGGTGAATCCGCGCGCCAGCCGCACCGCGCTCATCGTCGCCTCGGTACCGGAATTGACGAGCCGGACCTGCTCGACGGGCTCGACGCGGGCCACGATCTCCTCCGCGAGTTCCACCTCGCCGGCGGTCGGCGCGCCGAACGACAGTCCCGTCGTGGCGGCACTGCGCACCGCGTCGACGACGGCCGGGTGCGCATGGCCGAGGATCATCGGTCCCCACGAACACACCAGGTCGACATACGAATTGCCGTCCACGTCGGTCAGCGTGCAGCCCGATGCGGAGGCGACGAAGCGCGGGGTGCCGCCGACCGATCCGAATGCGCGGACCGGAGAGTTCACACCCCCGGGAATCACCTTCGACGCCCGGTCGAACAGTGCGGTGGATACGGAGTCGCGGGCGCGAGATGCATCGGGGGTCGCAGTCACGACCTCCAGTGTCCCAGTTTCGCGGGATTTGCCAAAAGGCGCGGCCCCTGCAACGGCGGTCGTTGCGGTAGGAATGTGACCATGGTCTCGTTCGACGACGTCCGTACCGCCCTCGCCGACCGGTTCCGGGTCGTCACCGCCGCGTTGTCCGCCGACGGACGTGAGGTACTTCTCACCGGACCGGTGGACGTCGGCCTGGAGGTCGGCGGATTCGCGGTCGTCGAACTCGACGACGAGCGCCGTCTCGCCGTGCAGGTCCGCAGCGCGCGCATCGTCGAGCGCGAGGGCGCAGACGTCGACGTCGACGTGGACCAACCGGGTCTGCCGGTGCGCTCCGTGCGCGGCCGCGCCATGGTGCGGACGCTGGCGGGGTCCGCGAGTGTGCTCGGCGTGTTCGGCGACGGCCGGTTCGCCGCCACGCCGGAAGTCGCACCGTTCCCCGAGCGGCATGTGCGGCCGGCCACCGCGGCCGAGACCGCGACGCTCGCGGCCGCCCTGACCGGCACCCTCGACGTCGGCACCCTGCTGCACACCCCGGCCGTGGCCGCGCGGCTGCACCCGGCGGGCTTCGCCCGGCACACCTTCATGTGCGGCCAGTCCGGCTCCGGCAAGACGTACACCACCGGGGCGGTCCTCGAGCGGCTGCTCGCCGCGACGACCCTGCCGATCGTGGTGCTCGATCCCAACTCCGACCACGTGCACCTCGGCCGGCTGCGGGATCCGGAGGACGAGTCCCCCGTCGCGCAGCGGCATCGCCGGGCCGCCGCCGGCGTGCGGGTGGTACGGGCCCGCGGCACCGGCGCCGACCACCTGCTGTGCCTGGATCTGAGCGACCTCCCCCTCGTCGCGCAGGCCCTGCTGCTGCGTCTGGACCCGGTGCACGACCTCGACGAGTACTCGGCGCTGCGCCGCGTCACCGCCGCCCTCGACGCCCCCTACTCCGTCGCGGACGTGCGGTCCGCGGCGGCCGCGGACCCTGAGACGGGGCGTCTGGCGACCCGCATCGACAATCTGGGGATCGCGTCGTGGGATCTGTGGCGGCGGGGGGGAGGAACGCTCGGCCGCCGAACTCGACGTGAGCGCGGGCCGGTGCTTCGTGATCGATCTCGGCAGCCTGAACACCCCCGGGGAGCGGGCCGCGGTGTCGCTCGGGCTGCTGGGCCGGGTGTGGATGCTGCGACGGCGCCGCCTGCCCATGCTCCTCGTGGTGGACGAGGCCCACAACATCCTGCCGTCGGTCACGGCGGATCCGTTGTTGTCGAGCACCGCGGACCTGGGGGTGCTCATCGCCGGTGAGGGACGCAAGTTCGGGCTGCACCTGTTCGTGGCGACGCAGCGTCCGGGGAAGGTGCATCCGAACGTCGTCTCCCAGTGCGACAACCTGCTCCTGATGCGCATGAACGGCAGCACCGACATCGAGGAGCTGTCCCACCTGTTCTCCCACGTCCCCCCGGCGATGCTGCGCCGCGCCACGACCTTCGGGCTCGGTCAGGCCCTGTTCGCCGGGCCGATCGCCCCGACTCCGCTGCTCGCGCGCGTGGGTACCCGGGTCAGTCCGGAAGGGGGCGCGGACGTCCCGACGGACTGGGCGCATGCCGCAGCCGATACCGACGTTCTCACATACCCACACGAAGGGCCCGAATCGTCCTAGTGTCGTTTCATGACGACCGCAGCTGAGCACATCCGCATCACCCTGGACGGCGCGTGGCGGCAGGCGCGCGAGCGGGCACGCACGGACCTGGACCGGCCCGAGTTCGCCCCGCACTACACCCCGGACCTGGACGAGGCCCGGGCGATCACGCTGAAGCAGATGCGGATGCTCGCGGAATCCGGCTACGCCCGGGCGGGCTTCGCGAAGGCGGTGGGCGGCGGCGGCGACGCCGGCGGCGCGGTGGCGTCGATCGAGATGCTCGCCATGTCGGACCTGTCCCTGATGGTCAAGGCCGGGGTGCAGTGGGGCCTGTTCGGCGGCGCGATCGAGAATCTCGGCACGGCCCGCCACCACGACCGCTACATCAACCCCCTCATCGACCTCGACCTGCTCGGCTGCTTCGCGATGACCGAGACCGGCCACGGCTCCGACGTCCAGTCGCTCGAGACGACGGCCTCGTACGACCCGGGCACCGAGGAGTTCGTCATCCACTCCCCGACGCCGTCCTCGCGCAAGGACTACATCGGCGGGGCGGCGCAGCACGCGACGGTCGCCGCGGTGTTCGCACAGCTGATCACCGGGGGCAAGTCCCAGGGCGTGCACTGCTTCGTCGTGCCGATCCGCGACGAGAACGGCGACGACCTGCCCGGCGTCACCACCTCCGACTGCGGCCACAAGGGCGGCCTGCCGGGCGTGGACAACGGCCGGATCATGTTCGACCACGTGCGGATTCCGCGGGAGAACCTGCTCAACCGGTACGCCGACGTCGAGGCCGACGGCACCTACGTCTCGGCGATCGAGAATCCGAACCGCCGCTTCTTCACCATGGTGGGCACGCTCGTGCGGGGCCGGGTCACCGTCGGCGGCTCGGCGGGTGCCGCGGCCCGCGTCGCGCTGTCCGTCGCCACGCGATATGCGCTGCAGCGCCGCCAGTTCAGCGCTCCCGGTGACGAGAAGGAAGTGCTGCTGATGGACTATCTGGTTCATCAGCGTCGCCTGCTGCCGCTCATCGCCAGGTCGTACGCGCTGACCTTCGCGCAGAACGAGCTGATCTCCACCATGGACCGGATCCAGACCACGCCCGTCGAGGAGGTGGATCCGCAGGAGCAGCGTGAGCTCGAGGGTCGCGCGGCCGGGCTGAAGGTCGCCAACACCGCCCATGCGACGCGCGCCATCCAGGAGTGCCGTGAGGCCTGCGGCGGCGCCGGGTACATGGCCGAGAACCGGCTCACCGCGCTGAAGGCGGACACGGACGTGTTCACCACGTTCGAGGGCGACAACCACGTGCTGACCCAGCTCGTCGCCAAGGAACTGCTCACCGCCTACGCGGACGAGGTCCGTGGCATGAGCCCGGTGGAATGGATGAAGTTCGCCGCCGTCACGGTGTCGGACATCGTCAAGAAGCGCACCGCCGCGCAGCAGATCATCCAGACGCTCGTCGACACCCGGAAGGACAACGAGGAGGACGGCAGCCTCTTCGACCGGGGCACGCAGATGACGATGTTCGAGGACCGGGAACAGTACCTGCTCTCGACGGCGGCGCGGCGACTGCAGGCCGCGTCGAACCGCGAGGAGAACCTGTTCGACGCCTTCAACTTCGTGCAGGACCACGTGCTGCACGCGGCGCGTGCCCACATCGACCGGGTCGTGCTCGAGGCGTTCGTCGCCGGGATCGAGTCGTGTCCCGACGCGGAGGCCCGCGAGCTGCTGTCGGACCTGTGCGACCTCTACGCGCTCAGCGTCATCGACGAGGACAAGGCCTGGTACATGGAGCACCGGCAGCTGTCGGTGGAACGGGCGAAGGCGGTGCTGCGCGGCATCAACGAGCGCTGCCGGACCCTGCGTCCCCACGTGCCGGCCCTCGTCGAGGGCCTCGGCGTGCCGGAGCATCTGCTCGGGTCGGCGATGCTCGACGCCACGGACGCCGGTCGCCTCGGCTGACCTGCCGGGCCGAGTGCCGGATTCAGACCAGCGCCAGTACCCGGCACGGCCCACCGGTGCCGCCGGCGTGCTTGGGCGCGCCGACGACGACGGTCGCGCCGCGCGGCGGCACGGTGGCGAGGTTCGCCATCGCCTCGATGCCGTAGCGGCCCGCGCCGAGCAGCTCCACGTGGGCGCCGACGTCGCCCGCCCGGTCGAGGCTCAGGGTGTCGACGCCGAGTCCCACGACGTTCCGTTCGTGCACGAGCATGCGCACCGCATCGCGGTCGAAGCCCGGTGCGTGCGGGATGCGGAGTGCGTCGGCGTTGACGAAGCGGGCGGGGTCGGCGAGGCGGGCCTCCCACCCCGAGTGCATCACGACGAGGGCGCCCGGCGGGATCGGGCCGTGTTGCCGTTCCCATGCCGCCACGTCGTCGACGGTGACCACCGCGTCGTCGTCCTGCGCGGCCTTGCCGGCGATGTCGACGACGGCGAGCGGGGCCACGAAGTCGCGCACCGGCAGCGCCTCGACGGTGGCGCCGCCGCGCACGATGTGGGCCGGGGCGTCGAGGTGGGTGCCGGTGTGCTCCCACAGCGACATCGCGTTGACGGCGAATCGCCCGGTGTCGAACGTGGCCACGGGACGCAGCGCGAACTGTTCGTTGCCGGGCCATACCGGGAACTGCGGGGTCAGCGTGTGGGTCAGGTCGATCACCGTGTCGGCCCGCACGGCGGCGGTGTCCCCGCCGGCTCGTGCCGGCGCCGCGGCGGCGGTCGCCGCGCCCAGACCCGCGGCGCTCACGCCGAGACCCGCGGCGCTCGCGCCGAGGGCCGCGAGGAAGGACCGGCGGCCGAATCGCGCCCGGCCGTCCTCGATTTCGCGGTACGCCCGGTCCAGCACGGCCGGTGAGCACATTCGTCTCGCCCTCTCAGTCGGCGGCGGGTTCCACCAGCAGGACCCGGTCGTCGCGGCCGTTGTCCGTCGTGACGAGCAGCGCGCCGTCGGGCCGTGCGGTCACCGACCGCAGCCTGCCGAACTGCCCTTCGAGCGCGGTCGCGGTCTCGTCCACCGACCGCCCGTCGGCGGTCAGTTCGAGGAACAGGAGTTTCTCCTGCTGCTGGCTCGTGATCACCAGCGCGCCGTCCCAGCCCTGCCAGCCGGCACCGGTGACGAAGGTGCCGCCGGGAGTCGCGAGGGTGGGGGCACCGGAACTCCACACGGCCCCGATCGCTCCCGGAACGCGGGCCGGATCGGTCATGGGCACCGACTCGTCGTAGACGAACGGGAAGCGGTCGGGGCGGTAGCCGTAGTTGCCGCCGGGCTGCAGGAGATTCACCTCGTCGTCGCGGACGGTGCCCTGTTCGACGGCATAGAGCTCGCCCGTACCGGGACGCAGCGCCAGTCCCTGCACGTTGCGGTGGCCGAGAGTGAACACGGGACTGTCCGGGTCGGGGTTTCCCGCCGCCGGGGTGCCGTCCGGATAGATGTGGAGCACCTTGCCGCCCAGGCTGTTCCGGTCCTGAGGCACCTGGGGGTGGGCGGTGTCGCCCGTCCCGACGAACAGCGACCCGTCGGGATGGGCGAACAGCCGGCACCCGCCGTGACGGCCGCCCTGCCCGACCGGAATGCCGGCGAGCACGGTGGCGCCACGGGTCAGTTCCGTCCATCCGGGATCGACCGTCCAGGACTGCACCCGGATGTCGGTGCCGTCGGGACCGCGGTGGCCCTGACAGCTGTAGAGGGTCCGGCTCGTCCCGAAATCCGCCGCCAGCGCCAGACCCATCAGGCCGGTCTCGCCCTCGGCGTACAGGTCGGACAGGTCGGCGCGCACCTCCCGGACGGCACCGTTCGGATCCCGGACCACGAAGCGGCCCCGGCGTTCTCCGGTGAGGATCGTGCCGTCCGGTGCAGCGACGACGTCCCACGGCTTGTTCAGGCCCTCGATCAGCGGCGTCACGGTCGACGCCGGCAGCGCGCCTGCCGTGGGCGGCGCGGCGTGGGCGCCGGGCGCCCCGGCCGCGAGCAGACCGACTGCGATCGCCGCCGCGCAGCTCCCCGAGATTCGCACGCGCATCTCCTTTTCGCCGGATCCCGGCGATGCTACGGACACGGGCCGCGCCGGACGGTGACGACACGCGCGGCGGCGTCAGATTCGTTCGGGTTCCGCTGCGGAAGCGTCCGCGGGTGCCGACCGGAGCCGCTCGCCGCGCGCCGGAACCGCCCGGCGAGCGGCGAGCATGCCGAACACCGCCACGGCGGCGAACCCGAACAGCAGCAGCCGCGCCGAACGCACGCCGGACGGTTGTCCCGCGTTGACCAGGACTCCGGCCAGTGCTGCGCCGAACGCGTTCGCGATCAACTGGACGGTGTTGATCGCAGCGGACGCCTTGCCGCTTTCGCGCGGGTCGGGGACGGCGTTCATCGCGGCGACCGCAAGGTGCGGCCACGCGATGCCGATGCCCGCGCCCGCGACGACCAGTCCCGTGACCCACGCCGCGACTGCAGCCGGTCCGGCCTCGTCACGCACGGCGGCCGCCATGAGCGCGAGGCCGAGGCCGACGAGCACCGGAGCACTCACCACGATGCGGTGCACGGCCCGGGGCGCGGACGCCGAGGCGCTCGGCATCTCACCGAGCGTCCACCCCACCGCGAGGGTGGCACCGAGGAAGCCGGCCGCCAGCGGCGCGAGGCCGGCGAGGCGCTGCCCGAACAACGGAACGAACGTCTCGGCGGTCGAGACGACCGCCAGCCCTGCGATCGTCAGGTACACCCAGCGCAGCCTGGCGGTGGTGAATGTCGCCGCCGGCAGGATGCCGTGGGGGCTGCGACGGTCGACGGCGACGAACGCGACCACGGCAGCGGACGCGACCGCGAGCAGGGCGATCGTGGACGCACCGCCGGTCACGACGGCGGCCACGCTGACCGCCAGGGTCGCGGCGGTGAGGAGGGCCAGCGAACCGAGCGGAATCCTGCCGGCAGCGCGCGATCCGCGGGCGTGCGCCGGCAGGGTGAAGGGCACCGCGGTTGCGACCGCGAGCGTGCAGACCAGCAACGCGCCGAACGCCCATCGCCAGGCGTGGAACTGGGCGAACACGCCGCCGACGGCGGGTCCCGCGAAGGTCCCCACACCCCACATCGCCGACACGAGCGCCGCGCCGCGGCTCCAGAGGCGTTCGGGCAGAGCACTGTTCAGGACTGCGTAGCCGAGTCCGGCGAGCAGGCCGCCGCCGAGTCCTTGGACCGCCCGGCCCGCCAGCAGCGTCTCCATGGACGGGGCGAGCGCGCACACGAGGGTGCCGGCCGCGAAAGCCCCCAGCCCCAGGAGGTAGGCGCCCCGGGGTCCGCGTACGGCGAGGATCCGGGCCACGGTCGTCGAGGAGACCACCGACGCGAGGAGGAACACCGTCGCCGTCCACGCGTAGTAGGCGTGACCGCCGATCTCCTCGACTGCGGTCGGCAGCAGGCTCGCGGTGAGGTACACGTTGGTGGCATAGAGGGCAACTCCACCAGCGAGAGCCGCTGCCGTACCGAGGTATTCGCGCCCGAGAAGTTCCGACCAGGTGCCGGGACGAGTCGTGGATCCTTGCATGACGGTGACTGTAGAGTCTCAAGTGCACTCGAGATCAAGAGCGGGGAACGGAGTCGTGATGAGCCGCACGAGCGAAGAACTGCTGGCAATCGGTGAGGTCTCCCGGCGCACGGGAGCTGCCGTGTCTGCGATTCGCTACTACGAGTCGCTGGGACTCGTGACGGCACACCGCACCGCAGGCGGCACACGCCGCTTCCCCCGGCACACGATCCGGCGAATCTCGATCATCCAGTTGGCGACCCGCTTCGGCATTCCGCTGGTCGAGGTGGCCGAGGTGTTCTCGGCGTTGCCGGCCGAACGGCCCCCGACCCGGCGGGACTGGATGCGCATCTCGCGGGCATGGCACGAGCGACTCGAGGAACGCAAGCAGGCGATCGACCGGATGCAGCGCGAGCTGGCGGGGTGCATCGGCTGCGGCTGCCTGTCGCTGCAGGCCTGCACACTGTTCAATCCGGGCGATCGGCTGGGCGAGGACGGCGCGGGCGCGCGGCGCGTCGACCCGGGGGCGCGTTAGACGGGGGCGACCTGCAGCACCCTGTCGTCGGAGCCGTTGTCGGTGGTGACGAGGAGCGAACCGTCGGGCAGTGGGGTGAGCGACCGCAGGCGCCCGTACTCCCCCTCGAGCAGTTCGGCCGATTCGGTCACGCTGCGGCCGTCGTCGGACAGGCGCAGCAGCAGCAGCTTCTCGCCCTGCTGGCTGCTGACGACGAGTGCACCGGACCACGGGCCCCACTGCGGTCCGGCCGCGAACGCCAGCCCGGGGGTGGCGATGGTGGGCGATCCGGAACTCCACACCGCCGGGATCGCTCCGGGGACGCGCTCGGGATCGGTCATCGGCACCGACTCGTCGTACGTGCCGGGTTCCCGGTCGGGGCGCCAGCCGTAGTTGCCGCCCGGCACGAGCAGGTTGACCTCGTCGTCGCGGCTGCTGCCCTGTTCGACCGAGTAGAGCCGGCCGGTGCCGGGCTGCAGCGCCAGCCCCTGCACGTTGCGGTGGCCGAGGGTGAACACGACGCTGCCCGGGTCCGGGTTGCCGGGGGCCGGCGTCCCGTCGGGGTTCAGGTGCAGCACCTTGCCGCCGAGGCTGCCGGGATCCTGCGGCGCCGTCGGGCGGGTGGCGTCGCCCGTGCCGATGTACAGGGTGCCGTCGGGGTGCACGAGGATGCGGCAGCCGGCGTGGCGGCCGCCGCGGGCGACCGGCAGCCCCTCGACGACGGTGCGCTGCCGCGTCATAGTGGTCCAGCCGGGATCGACGGTCCAGGCGTAGACGCGGACGTCGTCGGGGTCGCGGTGCCCTTGGCACGTGTACACGGTGCGGCTGTCCTCGAAATCGAGGGCGAGCGCGACGCCCATGAGCCCGGTCTCCCCCACCGCGTACAGGTCCGACAGGTCGGCGCGCAGCTCCTCGACGCGCCCGTCGGGCCGGCGGACGACGAACCGGCCCGAGCGTTCACCGGTCAGCAACGTCCCGTCGGGGGCCTGCACCACGTCCCACGGATGGTCGAGACCGTCGACGACGGTGGTGACGGTGACCCGCGGCGGGGTTCCCGCGTCGGGGACCGGGGCGGGCGCGCCCGAGCGCACGGTCCGCGCGGGCTCCTCGGACGTACATGCGGTCAGGACGCAGGCCAGCGCCGCAGCGCACAGTGCGTGGGCGATCCGCATGCCGGTCGGGCTCCTCGGTGGTCAGGGTTTGAGGACGAGGCGCGCTATGGCGTCCGAGGCCTCCTGGATCTTCGCGTCGGCCTCCGGTCCGCCCTGCCGCGCGGCGTCGACGACGCAGCCGGCCAGGTGCGCGTCGAGCAGCTTGAGCGAGACCGTCTGCAGGGCCTTGGTGACGGCGGAGACCTGGGTCAGGACGTCGATGCAGTAGCGGTCGTCCTCGATCATCCGGGCGATGCCCGCGACCTGCCCCTCGATGCGGCGCAGGCGCTTGAGCAGGTCCTCCTGGTGGGGGGTGTATCCGGCCATACTCGTATCGTACCCCTAGGGGGTATTAGGGCAAGGGGGGATCGGTGCGCTCGGCCAGCAAGGCTTCGAGTTCGGACCGCAGCCGCTCGTCGTCCCTGGCCCACGCCCGCACCAGAGCGCCACCCCGCAACCGCAGGCCGACGGCCGTCCGGCCCCGCGGCACGTTCGACAGCTCGCCCAGCGGCCGCGCGGTCTCCCAGCGCTCGGGATCCAGGGCCCGGGGATCGGCCGCGGGCAGCACCGCCTCGATCTCCTCGACCGGCAGTTCCTCGGTCCCGAGGCGCAGCGTCTTCGCGGTCAGCTCCACGCTCACGTGCCGTCGGGCCGCGACGACCATCACGTACGCGAAGCCGCTGAGCACCAGAGCGATCACCGGCAGCGCGACCCAGTGCACCACCGGCCCGGTCGCCAGTTCCACGACGAGCGCGACGACGCACAGCACCGGCCCGAATGCCACGGTGCGCCAACGGCCACCGGGTTCGTGGAAGCGGGGCTCGGTCGGCTCGTTCACGTCGCAGTCAGGCGCTGAGCATGCCCGGAACGACGACCAGCACCAGCGTCACCACGCCCAGGACGGCGATGAGGCCGATCAGGACCAGCTCGCGACGACGACCGTACGGCCGGGGCTCCACCTGCATGAAAGTCCTCTTCGCTCGTCGGAAACGACCGCGCGGGCCGTGGGTCGTCAGACACCGTACTCCGTGCGCCCGTCGGGTCAGCTCGGGGGCAACCGGAAGAAGTACAGATTCGACTCGCGGCGGTGCATGAGCACGATCGCCCCGACGGAACACACCCCCTGCAGGATGCTCACCAGACCGATCACGAGGCCGGCACCGCCGCCCAGCGCACCCACGCCGAACACCGTCGGGATCGCCGTGACGGTCAGGAAGACACCGATCATCGTGAGCAGCATGCGCGCCCAGTTCCGGCCGCGGCGCATCGCGAAGGCCACGAGCAGGAACAGGCCGGTGAACACCAGACCCAGGACGGCGGTGATGCCGAATCCCAACGGCAGCAACGACTCCACCGTCTCCCGCGGCATGTCCACCGGGGGTGTCTGCCGGGCCAGTTCCGCCGTCATCTGATCGACGAACTCGTCCCTGCGCTCCCACATCAGCAGCACACTCGCGCCGAGGTACACCAACCCCAGGACCGCGACCGCGCACCACAACTGGAACGCGGTCTCGACGTCCACGGGCGTGGGGCGCCGCTGCGCCGGTGCCGGCCCGGGCGGAGTGTCCGGCGGCCCGGGCCACTGCGACGGTTCGGGCGTGCTCACGAGAGCCGGCCCGCGACCTCGGCCGCCCAGTACGTGAGCACGATGTCGGCACCGGCGCGACGGATGCTCGTCAGCGACTCCAGGATCGCCGCGTCCCGGTCGATCCAGCCGTTCTGCGCGGCGGCGGTGATCATCGCGTACTCGCCCGAGATCTGATACGCCGCGACGGGCACGTCCGAACGGTCGGCGACCTCGCGCAGCACGTCGAGATACGCCATCGCGGGCTTGACCATCACCACGTCGGCGCCTTCGGCGAGGTCGAGATCGACCTCGCGCAGCGCCTCCCGGCGATTCGCCGGATCCTGCTGGTAGGTGCGCCGATCGCCCTCGAGCGAGGACCCCACCGCGTCCCGGAACGGTCCGTAGAACGCGGAGGCGTACTTCGCGGAATACGCGATCTGCCCCACGTCCTGATGCCCCGCGGCGTCGAGCGCCGCGCGGATGGATGCGACCTGACCGTCCATCATCCCGCTCGGACCGAGCAGGTGCGCGCCGGCCTCGGCCTGGGCGACGGCCATCTCCGCGTACCGCTCGAGGGTGGCGTCGTTGTCCACCTCACCCGAGGCGCCCAGGACGCCGCAGTGACCGTGGTCGGTGAACTCGTCGAGGCACGTGTCGGCCATCAGGAC
This sequence comes from Rhodococcus sp. NS-SX18, assembly GCF_057367935.1. NCBI lineage: Bacteria > Bacillati > Actinomycetota > Actinomycetes > Mycobacteriales > Nocardiaceae > Rhodococcus > Rhodococcus sp. NS-SX18. Next base: position 3,955,966 of record NZ_CM170633.1, read on the forward strand.
CGTCGCATCGCCGAGTTCGGCGCGCAGGTCCCGCAGCGCACGGTTGAGCACGCCGTCCGGGTCGGTGCCGCCCGATCCGCGGGCGTCCTTGTCCTCGGCGCGCGGCACGCCGAAGAGCATCAGCCCACCCACGCCGGCTTCGACCGCCGCGGTCGCCGCGGCGGGCAGCGAATCGGGGGTGTGCTGGTACACGCCGGGCATCGACGGGATCTCCCGCGGCGCGTCGAGGCCGTCGGCGACGAACATCGGGAGCACCAGATGCCGCGGCTCGAGGGACGTTTCGGCCACCAGCCGGCGCATTGCCGGGGTGGTGCGCAGCCTGCGGGGACGGACATCGGGATACATCGGCGTACTCACCTTCCAGGCAAGCCGTGCGCGGTTCCGGTAGCGGTGGCTACCGGAACCGCGCACGGGGGGTCAGCGGCGGGCGCGGGACTTCTTGCGGGGCGGCGGAAGTGCGCCCTCGGCCCGCAGCCGGGCGGCGTGCTCGGCGAGCGCCTCCACCAGGGGACCGATCTGCGCGGTCTCCGGCTGCACGTCCACCCGCAGCCCGAACTCGATCGCGGTCTCCGCGGTCTTCGGCCCGATGCACGCGACGATGGTGCGCGCGTGCGGCTTACCCGCGATACCCACGAGGTTGCGGACCGTCGACGACGAGGTGAAGCACACCGCGTCGAACCCACCGGTCTTGATCATCTCGCGGGTCTCGGCCGGCGGCGGTGCCGCCCGCACCGTGCGGTAGGCGGTCACGTCGTCGATCTCCCAGCCTCGCTCGCGCAGACCCTCCGCGAGGGTTTCGGTGGCGATGTCGGCGCGCGGCAGCAGCACTCGGTTGACCGGATCGAAAACGTCGTCGTACGGCGCGAATTCGGCGAGCAGCCCCTCGCTGGACTGTTCACCGGAGGGCACCAGCTCGGGGGTGATCCCGAACGAGCGCACCTTGTCCGCCGTCGCCTGCCCGACACACGCGATCTTCACACCCGAGAAGGCGCGAGCGTCGAGTCCGAAGGCCTCGAACTTCTCCCACACCGCGCGCACCGCGTTCGTGGAGGTGAACACCACCCACTGGTAGCGGCCGTCCACGAGTCCCTTGACGGCCCGCTCCATCTGGGCCGGACTGCGGGGCGGCTCCACCGCGATGGTCGGCACCTCGATCGGGATCGCACCGTGCGTGACGAGCCGCTCGCTCATCTCCCCGGCCTGCTCCTTGGTGCGGGGCACCAGCACCGTCCAGCCGTACAGGGCGCGGGACTCCCACCACGAGAGCTTGCCGCGCTGCGCGACGATCTTGCCGACGGTGACGACGAGCGGGCCGACGAGCTCGGAACCGGCGTCGTTGAGCGTGGCGAGGGTGGCTTCGACGGTGCGCTGCTGCCGTGTCGTGCCACGGACGGTGATCGCCGCCGGGGTCTGCGGCGCGAGCCCGTGTTCGACGAGGGCGCTGGCAGTCTCCGCGAGATGGCCGGACGTGGCGTGCAGCACCAGCGGGCCGGGCGCGGCGGCGAGCGCCGCCCAGTCCACCTCGCCGCGCACGTCGACCTCGGTGTGACACGAGCCCAGCGCCATGCCGGCGTAGCTCGGCACGGCCGAGCCGGGCGTCAGGCCCGGCAGGACCTCGAACACCACGTGGGTGCGGGCGACGGCGTTGACCTCCGCGATCACCGAGTCGGTGGTCAGCGGGTCGCCGGCGACGAGGCGCACGACATCGTGGCCGTTCTTCGCCTCCGCGACGAGGGTCTTGGCGACCTCGGTGGGCTCACCCAGGGCGGGACGCACCTCGGCGAGGGGCTCCCCGGTCTCCGCGTCCCGGCCGGCGGTGGTGCCCACGAGCGCCACCACCCCCCGGTCGACGTCGGGGTCGGTGAAGGCGATCGTCGCACCCGCGAGCACGTCGCGGGCGCGCACGGTCAGCAGAGCCGGGTCGCCCGGCCCAGCTCCCACGAACAGGATCCGTCCGGGATTGTGCTTACGGACTCGGCTCATCGGTCATTCTCCAGTGCGGTCGAATCTGCGGTAAAGGGAAACCTGAGGTGCGGACGGAAGGCGTCAAACATCGGCCGTGCCCTGTTCCGGCGCGTCGTCCCCCCGGTCGGCCATCAGCTCGCGCGCACCGAGATCGAGCAACTCGCGAGCCACCGCCCGGCCCAGCTCCTCGGCGCGGCTGGTGGCACCGACGGCGCTGGCGCGCAGCACGTCCGAGCCGTCGAGCGCGGCGGCGCAGCCGCGCACGGACAGTTCCTCGATGACGCGGCCGTCGTCGTCGAGGGACTCGACGACCTCGGCAACGGCCCCGACGGGGGCGGTGCAGCCGGCCTCGAGCTCTGCGAGCAGCGCCCGTTCGGCGACGACCGCCGCGCGGCTGGCGCGGTCGTCGAGACCGGCGAGGATCTCGATCAGTGCGGTGTCCTCCGCGCGGCATTCGACCGCGAGGGCACCCTGGGAGGGCGCCGGCAGCATCTGCACCGGTTCGAGGGACTCGGTGATCCGGTCGAGGCGGCCGATACGCGAAAGTCCCGCGCGCGCAATGACGATGGCGTCCAGTTCGCCGGACGCAACCTTCCCGAGCCGGGTGTCGATGTTGCCGCGCAGCGGCCGGATGTCGAGGCCCAGGCCCATGGCGGCGAGCTGGGCACGCCGGCGCGGCGCGGAGGTGCCCACGCGCGAGCCCGGCGGCAGCTCGCCGAGGACCAGTCCGTCGCGGGCGACGAGCGCGTCGCGCGGATCCTCCCGCGGCGGCACGGCCGCGATCACCAGTCGCGGATCCTGCGCGGTCGGGAGGTCCTTGTACGAATGCACGGCCAGGTCGACGTCGCCGGCGAGCAGCGCCTCCCGCAGCTCGGCGGTGAAGACGCCGACACCGATCCGCTCGACCGGGCCCGCGGTGACGTCGCCCTTGGTGGTGATGACGACCAGCTCGGCGGGATGGCCGGCGGCGATCAGCGCATCCCGGACGGTGCCCGCCTGCGTCGTCGCCAGCAGGCTGCCGCGCGTTCCGATCCGCAGCGTGCGGCTGCCGGTTCCGGTTTCGATCCGGGTATCCGATGCGACCTCGGCGCTCATGCCTGCCTTTCCTCTCGAGAAGCTCCCAGCGCCCCGGGCGACTGCTTCCGGGGCGACCGCAGTTCCGTGGTGACGGCCGGATCCAGCGCGGCCGACAGGTCGGTCGCGCCGGTCACGTCGGGGAGCGCGCCGAGTTCCTTCGCCACCGGGGTGGCGACGGCCTCGGCAGCACCCGGACGCAATTCGAACAGCTCGCGCAGCGCCTCGGCGTACTGGTCGCCGCCCGGAGTGGACGCCAGCTGCTTGACGCGCACCGTCGGTGCGTGCAGCAGCTTGTCGACGACGCGGCGCACCGTGCGGGCCACCTCGCCGCGCTGGCCGTCGTCGAGTCCCGGCAGCCGGGACTCGAGCCGCAGCAGCTCGCCCTCGACGACCTCGGCGGCGCGCTGACGCAGCGCGGTGACGGTGGGGGTGACCTCCGCCAGACGCTGGGAAGCGAGGTAGTCGGCCAGCTCGGCGGCCACGATCGAGCGAGCCGCGTCGGTGTCGGAGGCGGCGGCACCGGCCGCGGGATCGCGTTGCAGCGACTCCATGTCGAAGACGGTGACGCCGGGCAGACCCGAGACGGCCGGCTCCACGTCGCGCGGCAGGCCGAGATCGCAGATCACCAGCGGTCGGGTGCTCCGCTCGGGCTGCGCGAGGGCCCGGTGCGCGTCGGCGAGGGTGACGACCGTACCGACCGCACCCGTGCAGGTGACGGCCACGTCGGCCTGCGACAACGCGGCCGCGAGCCGGTCGAACGACAGCACATCTGCCTCGATGCCGTTGCCGCGGGCGGTCTCGGCGAGCCGCTCGGCGCGCTCACGGGTCCGGTTGACCACCACGATGCGCGCGATCCCGGCACGGGTGAGGTGCGCGACGGCGAGTCCGCCCATCGCGCCCGCACCGATCACGGCGGCGGTGCGGCCGGCCAGACCGTCGAGCACTGTCGCGGCCTTGTCCAGTGCCACCGACACCACGGACGCACCCGCCGCGTCGATGCCGGTCTCGCTGTGCACTCGCTTGCCCACGCGCAGCGCCTGCTGAGCCAGCTCGTGCAGGGCCCGGCCGGCAGCCTGCTGGGCGTCGGCGCTCGCGTAGGCGGTACGGATCTGGCCGAGGATCTGCTGCTCACCGACCACCATCGAGTCGAGGCCGCTGGCCACGGCGAACAGGTGCTCGGCGGCCGCCTCGCTGTAGCGCACGTACGCGTGCTTGTGCAGATCCACGAGGGTCAGGCCCGAGTGCTCGGCCATGAGCTCGCTCACGTCGGCCAGCGCGCCGTGGAACGCGTCGACCACCGCGTAGATCTCCACCCGGTTGCAGGTGGAGACGATCATCGCCTCCGAGATGTGGCCGGAGGCCATCATCTTGTCGGTGAGCTTGGGTCGGTCGGTGTCGGTGACGGCCACCTTTTCGAGCACCGAGACGGGCGCGGTCCTGTGCGAGACCCCGACGAGGAGAACACTCACGGCGCAATCACCGATCCGTTTCTTGTCGCTGCCGAGGCCACGGGGCTCGGCTTTCCTGATGCGGTGAACCCGGTTGCGCTCGCCTTCTGGGCGGTGAGCCGGGACGCGCCGGTCGCTGCCCGGCGCCCTTCGCTCGACGCGACCTGGCAGATATCGGGCAGGCCGGCACGACTGCCGTCCACCGGCGCGTCGTTGCGGGCACTGTGGAACGAGAGGACCTGCATTTCCACGGACAGATCGACTCGCCGGACCTCGACGTGGCCGGGCACCTCGAGCGGTGTCGCGGCGAAGCTCAGCACGGACCGGACGCCGGAACGCACCAGCCGGTCGCATACGCCCTGAGCAGCGTCGTCCGGGGTCGCGATGACACCGATCGTGGCAGCGAGTTCGCGGGCGGCCGCTTCGAGCCCGTCGACGTGCCGGATGGTCAGGTTCCCCACCCGGGTGCCCACCCGCGCCGGGTCGGCATCGAACAGTCCGGCCATCGTGAAGCCGCGGCGGTCGAACCCTGAGTACCCGGCCAGCGCGCGGCCGAGATTGCCGACGCCGACGAGGACCACGCGGTGCCCTCGGTCGAGGCCGAGTGCGTTCTCGATGCGGGCTTGCAGGCGCAGCACGTCGTACCCGACGCCACGCACCCCGTTGGGTCCGAGGAAGGACAGATCCTTGCGGAGTTTCGCGGAACCGACCCCGGATGCGGTGGCGAGTTCCTCGCTCGAGACGATGAGCGTGCCTTCGTCGGCGAGCATTCCGAGGACCCGCAGGTACGTCGCGAGACGCGTCACAGTAGCCTGGGGGATGTCCCGCACGGGGACACCGGGAGACGCACCCCCGTCGACTTCGGCGACGCCGCCGCGGGCGGCATCGCCCTGCGGGGGGTGCAGCTCTGTCACGTTCGTGGCTCCTCGTCCGGCCGACGGGTACACGTCGGTCCTCACGGTGATCCGGGGGATTCGTTCACACCACGGTAACCGCTTGTGAAGCCCTGCACAAAGTTGCTCGAACGGCCCCGAATGTGCTTCTCACCTGCACCACGGTTCCGCCCGGGGGCGCTCAACCGGCCAGATCGGCCCGCAATCGCGGCTCGTCGACCTCCCAGTAGCTGTGCTCCCGGCCGTCGAGCAGCACCACCGGCAGACGATCGCCGAATTCGGCACGCAGGTCGGGATCCGTCGAGGCGGCCCGATCGACATCGACGCACGTCAGGACCGCGCCGAGCTCGTCGCACAGTTGCTCGAGCAGCGTCAGGGCGGGAGCGCAGGCGCCGCAGCCGGCTCGGACGAGGAGGGTGATCTCGTGAGGGGCGCCGGGTGCGGCGGACGGCCCGGGCAGGTGTTCGCTCATGGGTCAACTGTGCGTCATACCCCGCCGAGACGAATGTCACACCCCCGGTCCACATGCGGCAACGCGCGGAGCGGGGCACCGCGCGGGCTAGGCTGAGGCGGTCTGCCACACACGACGGCCGGCCGCCGGCAAACCCGGCCGGCAGCACTCGACGGCGCGGCCGTCGCGCAACAGGGAGGTGCAGGTGCCGGAACGTCCAGTGCCACACGGCTGGGGATTCGGCGAGAACCTGGCCGGTCGCGTCAGCGAGACCCTGGCCGGCCTGATCCGGCCCGGCCGGCCCCGGCTGCTGAGCAAGTTGGGCCCCAGCGAGACCGAGGTTCGCGCGAACCTCGCCGGACAGGCGAGCGCCGACGCCGCGCTCGCCCTGCAGGAGGCCCGCACCGAAGCCGAGCCCGTCGACGTCTCGACGACCCCCGTTCCGCAGGACCTCACCGCGGCCGCATTCTTCGACGTCGACAACACGATGGTGCAGGGCGCGTCGATCATCCACTTCGCGCGCGGACTTGCCGCCCGCGACTACTTCACCAAGTCCGACCTGGCCGAATTCGCCTGGCAGCAGGTCAAGTTCCGGGTCACCGGCAAGGAGAACTCGGACGACGTCGCCAGCGGACGCGAGAAGGCGCTGTCGTTCGTCGCCGGCCGGTCCACGGCGGAGCTGGCCCGTCTCGGCGAGGAGATCTACGACGAGATCATCGCGGACAAGATCTGGCCCGGTACCCGTGCGCTGGCACAGATGCACCTCGACGCCGGGCAGCAGGTGTGGCTGGTGACAGCGACCCCGGTGGAACTGGCGAACGTCATCGCCGAGCGCCTCGGTCTGACCGGTGCCCTCGGAACCGTCGCCGAGTCGGAGGACGGCGTGTTCACCGGCCGTCTCGTCGGCGACATCCTGCACGGCCTGGGCAAGGCGCACGCGGTGCGGGCCCTGGCGATCCGCGAGGGCCTGAACCTCAAACGCTGCACGGCATACTCCGACAGCCACAACGACGTCCCCATGCTCTCGCTCGTCGGCACGCCGGTCGCCGTCAATCCCGACGCCGACCTGCGGGAACTCGCGAAGACCCGGGGATGGGAGATCCGGGACTTCCGCACGGCCCGCAAGGCGGCGCGCATCGGAGTTCCGACGGCGCTGGCCCTCGGCGCCGCAGGGGGCGCGCTCGCCGCCGCTCTCGGCCGTCGCCGCGACTCGGCGGCGTGACGGCCGGGCTCAACCGAGGAACACGTTGCGCCGTTTGGTGAGCAACCGGTACAGCGTCTGCTGGATGGTCTCCCGCACGTGGTCGGTCACCTCGAACAACACCATCGGATCCTCCACCGCGGCATCGTCGTAGACGTCGGTGGCGATCGGCGAACCGAACTCGATGTACCACTTCGACGGCAGCGGCACGATGCCCAGCGGGCCGAGCGCCGGGAACAGTGGGGTGATCGGGAAGTACGGAAGGCCGAGGAGCCGGGCGATGGACGTCAGGTCGGCGATCTTCGGGTAGATCTCCTCCGAACCGACGATCGAGCAGGGCACGATCGGTGCCTTGGTCTGGAGCGCGGCCGAGACGAAGCCCCCACGCCCGAACCGCTGCAGCTTGTAGCGTTCACTGAACGGCTTGCCGAGACCCTTGTACCCCTCGGGGAACACCGCGACCACCTGATCCTCGCGCAGGAGCCGCTCGGCGTCCGGATGGCACGCGAGAGTGTGTCCCGCCTTGCGGGTGACGCTCCCGACGACCGGCATGCCGAAGGCGAGGTCGGCCGCGAGCATGCGCAGGGGACGGTGGGCGAGGTCGTGCACCGCGACGGAGGTCATCAATGCGTCCACCGGCAAGGTGCCGGCATGGTTGGCGACGATCAGCGCGCGCCCGTCGGCCGGGATGTTCTCGATGCCGCGCACTTCGACACGGAACCACTTCTCGAACAGCGGCCGCAGCGCCGGCAGCAGGACGTTGTCGGTGAAGTGCGGGTCGAAGCCGAAGTCGTCCACCTCGTAGTCGCCGGTGATCCGTCGCCGCAGGAACTCGGCGGTGCCGGTGATCTGTCCGACCAGTTTGTGCCGCAAGTCGTCGAGGAACCCGTCCGCCGCCGTCTCCTGCACCGGCGCTGCGGGCCGTTCGGGTGGGATCGGGGAGCCGTAGGTCGACGGGTGACCGGAACCGGCGCCCGGGCGTGCACCCGCCCGTCGTGCCGACCCCGCTCCCCCGTGGAGTGGGATCACCTTGGCCACTTCTGTCATCGCGCCTCCATCCGCTCTCCGAGCGCCGAGAGCAGGATCGACTCGGTTCGATCGACCCATTCCGTCCTGACGACCTGCCGCAGCCCGACGCTGCGAGCGTAGTCGTCGAGAGCCTGCCTCGTGGTCCACCTCGGCTCGAAGCCGAGTTCGGTGCGCATCCGCGTGGTGTCCAGCCCGCGCCCGAAGTGGAAGTAGTCGAGTTCTTCCTTGTTGAACGACTTCATCACCGGCCCCATCAGCGCCTGCCCGACGGTGCGGAACAAGCCGTAGGGCATCGGCACGGTCAGTCCGCCGGCGCGCCGCACGGCCTGCGACATCATCACGATGCCGTCCCCGGCGACGTTGTAGGTCCCGGCCTGTCCGGCGACGGTGGCGCGTTCGAGCGCCGAGAGCGCATCCTCCTCGTGCAGCAGCTGCAACCGGGCATCGCGGCCGAGAATGGTGGGCACGATCGGTGAGGTGAGGTACCGCGAGACGGAGCCGGGCAGATGGTTGCCCACCGTCGGGGCGAGGCGCAGGATCGTCGCGGCGATGTCCGGTCGCCGGCGTGCCATCCCGCGCAGATAACCCTCCACCTCGATCATGTCGCGGGCGAAAGCGCCGGTCGGCCGGCGGCGCGCGCTCATCTCCTCGGTGAATTTCGCGGGGTCCTTCGCACTCGACCCGTACACCACCGACGAGGAGCGCAGCACGACGCGTCGCACGGACGGGGTCTTCTGGCACACGGCGAACAACTGCATCGCACCGAGGACGTTCATGTCCTTCATCGCGGCGCGACTGCCGGACTTCGGCGCCTTGGTGAGGGTGGAGGTGTGGACGACGGTGTCGACGTCCATGTTCCGGATGACCTTGCCGATGAGCGGGTTGCGGATGTCGGCGAGCACGAACTCGGCGCGGCCCATGCGCCGCAGCATGTCCTTGGTGGGCGATTGGGTGTCGACCGCGATGACGCGTTCGACGCCGGGGTGCTGGGCGAGACGGGTGACCAGGTACCCCCCGAGGAATCGGCTCGCGCCGGTGACCAGAGCCACCCTCGGCGGGTCGATTCCGTCGATCTCCGAACTCACCCACTCACCCCCTGCTGTCACTTCGGTCTCTCACGATACGGTGACTTTCGCAACAAAGCATTACACCGGAGTAACCGATCACCGGAAAGACTTCGATGCGGGACTTTCGTCCTCGGCCACCCGAACCCCGCGTACCACCCGGATCGGGCATTCTGCGGGCGATCCTCGACGGCCTGCCGACCCAGACGCTCGATGCCCGCCACCACACGGGTGACGGGCATCGGGGAATCGATCTACTTGCCGAGTTTACGACGCTGCACTCGGGTGCGGCGGAGCAGCTTACGGTGCTTCTTCTTCGACATGCGCTTACGGCGCTTCTTGATCACAGAACCCATCAGGGTTTCCCTCACGTTCTCTCTAGCGTTCCTGCGCGCACGCCGGTGACGTACGCCTGTAGTCGACGCTGGGCCGCGTGGTGACGAGCTCAGCGCCTCACGACACCGGGTGGCCGGTACGACGACAAGCAATCGTACCGGGGCGGGTTTCGACTAGTGAAACCGAGGTCCGCTCCGGGCTCCGATTGCGGCCGACGACCGCTCAGCCGACGTCGAAGTAGGACGTTTCCAGGTAATCGTGCACGGCCTTGGCGTGCACACGGAACGAACGTCCCACTCGCACGGCGGGCAGTTCCCCGCTGTGCACCAGCCTGTACACGGTCATCTTCGACACCCGCATCAGCGCCGCCACTTCGGCGACGGTGAGGAACTGGGTGCCGGAGAGAACCGACTGACCGTCCTCGGGTTGACCCTTCGACGGTTTGCTTCCAGATACCATTACACACCTCCGGCACGTCCCGCGCCGCCGGCTTCCCCTCCGGCGGAACAGACACGCACGTGCTCAATCGAGCTTAGCGTGACCAATGGTTCCCGTGCGACGATGCGCACGACCAATTTCCTCAATCAGCGGACGAACCGAGTGCGGCCGAGCGTTCCCGGGCCGCCGCGAGCGCCTCGTAGAACGCCGTCCGCACGCCGCCACGTTCCAGTTCCCGGATCGCCGCCGCGGTGGTTCCACCCGGCGATGTCACCGCCGCGCGCAGGTCGGCGGCGTTCTCCCCCGACCGGGCGAGCATGGCCGCCGAGCCGGTCATCGTCTGCACCACGAGCTCGGTGGTCGTCGCCCGCGTCAGACCGAGGGCGACGCCCGCGTCGATCATCGCCTCGGCGACGAGGAAGAAGTACGCCGGACCCGAACCGGACACAGCGGTCACCGCGTCGATCTGGGACTCGGGTACCACCGTCACGGTCCCCACCGACTCGAGAACCTGGCGTGCCAGCGCCAGATCGTCGGGCTTGACGTGCCGGCCGGCGGCGATCACGCTCGCGCCCTCCCCCACCAGCATCGGGGTGTTGGGCATGACCCGCACGACCGGCGATCCGGCCGGCAGCCGGTTCTCGTACCGCGACGTGGGCACGCCGGCGACCAGCGACATCAGCAGCTTCTCGCGTTCGCTGTCGAGGTCGGCCTTGCCCAGATCGGCGAGCACGACGTCGACGTCGCCCGGCTTGACCGCGATCACCAGCACGTCCGCGCCTTCGGCCGCGTCGGCGATCGAGTCGGTGACCCGGATCGAGTACTCGGCGGTGAGCTCCTCGCTCCGCGCCGGGAACTTCTCGACGACCACCAGATCCTTGGTCGCGAATCCACTGTGCAGCAGCCCCGAGACCAGCGCCTCACCGATCCTGCCGCCACCGATCACCGCAATTCTCGTCATGGGCAACAGCCTGCCACGGCCGCTGCCGGGGTCCGCATCCCCCCGACGATCAGCGCGGGACCATCGCGAGCTGACGACTCTGGACGACGACGGCGCCGGTGGCATCGACGACGGTGTGGTCCTCCTCGAACCAGGCGTTACCCAGGACCGTGCTGTCGGCCATGATCCGCAGCCAGCCGGGTGCCGGCAGTCGCCGCAGATACGCGGTGAGCTGCACCGTCGGCGCCCAGCCGAACAGGCCCCGATTCATAGTGACCGGCGCGGAGATGTCCCCGGCCATGAGCGCGAACAGCGCGGCGGTGTCGACGTCGGCCTCGTCCCCCGCCCACGGCCGCGCCCACATCCGCACGACCGGTTCACCCTGCTCTCCTGCGAGGAAGCGGGCACTGGTCTCGTCCACGACGAGGTCGGCGCCCCCGCACAGGTTCACCACCTGGGCCATCGGATGGCCGGGGCCGATCAGGGGCGCGCCGTCGGGTGGCTGCACCGGCAGTGCGGCGACCGGATGGGCAGTGGCATACCGCGGCTCGCCCGCGTCGGGCCTGCCGAGCGTCACCGAGGCACGGACCGCGACCCGGTCCCCCTGCGAGAGCTCCACGTCGACGAGCCCGACCTGCTTCCCGAGCTTACGGACGGTGGTGGTGAGCTGGACGTCGCCCGGGTCGGGGGCGGCGACGAACCCGGCACTGACCGCAAGAGGTTGCGCCGCCGGATCGGATCCCGCCGCCTGCGCCGCCGAGCGGGCCGCCGCGGCGCACACGGCGAGCATGCAGCCACCGTGCACCTTGGGGCCGATCGTCCAGATCGGGGCGATGTGGGCGAGCCAGCGGTCGTCGCCGGCGGCGTCGAGCGTCGTCAGGTCGCGGAACGGGTGGTTGCCGGAATCGGGCACGGTGTCGGTCACTGCTGCTCCTGTGAATCGGGGACGGGGCCGTCCGGTGACTCGGTGACGGGGCCGTCCGGTGACTCGGGGACGGGTCCGTCCGGGGCACCGGACTCGGTGAAGCGCCGAGCGGCAAGGTGCTGGTGCGCGAGCCGGCGCATCGCGGTGAGGACAGGTTCGTACAGGGCGGTGCCGAGGACCGCCGCCTCGACCGTCGCCTCCCGGGACCGGGTAGGCAGCAGGTCGATGTCGATCTCGGCGATGCCGAGCACGTGCCGTCCGTAGACGTCGATGCGCTCGTCGCTCATCGACAGGCCGGCGGAATCGAGGGCGGCGAGGGCCCGCTCGAGCTGGGCGACCGCGGCGAACCTCGGGTCGTAGAGCTGACCGAGCCGTTCGAGGACGCGCCGGGCGCGCGGATAGTCGTGGGATGCGGGCTCGTCGGGTGGGTAGGGCGGCAGCGCTGCGACGGCTCGGCCGAGGGCGACGAACAGCGACTCGTCGGTGCCGTCGAGGAGGCGGACGATCTCGCGGATGCGCGGCAGCGGCAGCCCCTGGGCGGCGAGTGCACGGATCAGAGCGAGGCGCCGGACGTGCCGCTCGTCGTACCGGGCCTGGGTGGCGCTGGTCGCCTCGCCCGGCATCAGCAGTCCCTCGCGCAGGTAGTACTTCACGGTCGCCAGGGGGACACCCGTCCGGTCCACCAGTTCCGAGATCCGCACCGCCACCTCCTCTTGACAACGGATAGTACAACTATCCAGTATTGGATATTGCAACTATCCAATACTCCGCGAGGAGGGTTCCGTGCATCCCGTACTCGTCATCGCTCTCGGCGCCACCCTGCTCACCGTCACCGGGATCGCCTTCGGCGGCACCTTCCTGATGCGCGTCGCAGGCGGGCACGTGCCGGCCAACGATCTGCAGAAGTCCTTCTTCCGCGCCGGTCACGCCCACGCCGGCGTCCTCGTCACCCTGGGACTGCTGGTCGCCGTACTCACCGACGCCGTCGGCGCCTCACCCGGATGGGCCGCCGCGGGCGCGATCGCAGTGCTCGGCTCGGCAATCCTGATTCCCGCCGGGTTCTTCCTGTCCGTACTCGGCCGCGACCCCCAGCGGCCGGGCGCCATGATCGCCTGCGTGTGGCTCGGCGCCGCCGCCCTCGCCGCCGGCGTGACGATCTCAGGAGTCGTGGTTCTCGGCGCCGGAATCGGTGCTCTGGCCTGACGGGTGCACCTGCTCGATCGTCGTCGCACGCGGATGCTCGGGCCCGGTGGTGATCGCCAGGCGGGGGGCTCGGTGCAGATGCTCGCGCGCGAAGGCCAGCGACCGGGTCAGCGCGCCCGCCCGCGCGGACCGTGTGCGCGCCCCCTGGGTACTGACCTCCAGAACGACGTGCCCGGAGAAGTCGCTCTCGGCCAGCAGCCGGCACACCTGTTCGCACGGCTGACCACCGTCGCCCGGGAGCAGATGCTCGTCCGTCGACGCACCGTGACCGTCCGCGAGGTGCAGATGAGCCAGACCACTGCCCATCCGCTCGGCGAGAGCCATCGCGTCCATCCCCGCCGTGGCCGTGTGCGACAGGTCCAGTGTGTAGTGCGCGAAGCCGGTGTCGGTGGGATCGATCGACGGGCTGAAGGCCGATACCGCCCGGCCGGGCCCGCCCCGTCGTCTCATGCGCTGCGCGGTGCGGTCGCGGCCACCGAAGAACACGTCGGCGCGCATCGGGTACATGTTCTCCACCGCGACGACCACATGACTGCGGTCCTCGAGGTCCGCGACCTGATCCGCGAAGCCCTCCGCGTACCGGCGCTGCCACCGGAACGGCGGATGCACCACCACCGAGGCGGCCCCGAGCGCCTCCGCTGCTCGCACCGAACGCTCGAGCTTCGCGGCCGGGTCCGGACCCCACACGCGCTGCGAGATCAGCAGGCACGGCGCGTGCACCGCCAGCACCGGGATGCCGTACTTGCGCACCAGCGCCTGCACCGCACGCACGTCCTGGCTCACCGACTCCGCCCAGACCATCAGCTCCACGCCGTCGTAGCCGAGCTCGGCCGCGTAGCGGAAGGCCGCCTCGGTGTTCTCCGGGTACACCGAGGCGGTGGACAGTCCGACCAGGATCTCTCGCGACAGAGTGCTCATGACGACGGGCCGGTTCAGCCGGTGGGCAGCAGGAACAACAGCGGACCGAACGTCACGAAGGCACCCACGGCGAGGGCGATGAGCTGGCTCGCGATGTCGTCGGTGCGGCGGAGGATACGCACCATCGCCACGAGACCGACGATGACCAGCAGGGCAAGTGCGAACGCCACCCACGGCAACACATCCCACAGCTGCTCGAACCCCTTGAACAGCAGTGCGCCCGCGACGATCGCGACGATGCCCTCGCCGATCAGCCACGCCCACTGGGCGATCGCGCCGCGGGACTTTCCGGTGTCGGACGGGGCCTCGTCGGCCTCTGCCGCGGCCGGGGTCTCCGCCGACGCGGCAGCGCCGCGACGAGAGGCGGGCTTCTCCCGCTGCTCCGCGTCCTGCTCGCCCGCGGCCACGGCCTTGCCGATCGTCTCGGTCTCGTCGTCGGCGGTGTCGTCGCTGCTGCCCCGCAGGTCGCTCGCGGGCCCGGACAGCAGCCTCGGCTCGGGCGTGTCGGCGGGCCGCGCCGGCGCATTCGCGGCCACCTCGGCGTGCGCCCGCGCACGTCGCGGCAGGACGGCCGGACGGATGATCTCGGTCGGCGATTCGACCTTCACCGGCGGCACCGGCTCGGCCGCCGATTCCTCGCGCGTCCGGTGCAGGGACGTCGGGACCGGGGTCTCGGGCCCGGGCGACTCGGCCTCGGGGCGCCGGGATTCGCGGCGGTCCGCCTCGGCCGCCACCGGTGTCTGCGCCTTCGGCGGCTCCGGCGTCTGCGCCTTCGGCGGCTCCGGCGTCTGCGCCTTCGGCGGAGCGGACACGACCGGCGCTGCCTCCGGGACGCCGGCGCCGGAGTCCTCGGCCTCGGAGACGGCAGTCTCCGGGACAGCGGTTTCGGGCGCGGCAGTCTCGGAATCCTCGGTCTCGGGGACGCCCGCCTTCGACGTCTGGGCCGATTCCGGGACGGTGACGGGAATCTCCCCGGTCAGCTCCGCGACCGAGATGCCGCCGCTGACGCCGCGGCGGCGGCGTCCGCCGGCGCGGGAATTCACCTTCTGGCCGTTACGGGCCAGCAGCTCCGCGACGGAGATCTGCCCGGTGTCGGTGCTGTTGCCGTCCGTCATTGCGAAACCACCATCAGTTCGCCCCCCATCTCGGTGTCGAGCTTGCGGAGAATGAGCCCCTCTCTCAGGGCCCAGGGACAGATATCGAGCGTTTCCACTCCCAGCGCGCGCATGGCGGCCTCCGCGACGAGGGCACCGGCGACGATCTGCTGCGACCGGTCGGAGCTCACGCCCTCGAGCTCGGCACGGTCCGCGGCCGTCATGCGGGAGATGAATGCGATGAGCTGACGCAACCCGGCGGCGGTCAGGGTGCGCCGCACCCGGGGGCCCGCCGACGAGGGGGCGGCACCGGTCAGCCGTGCGAGGGTGCGGAAGGTCTTCGAGCTCCCCACGCACAGGTCGGGAACGCCGGCCGCCCGCAGTTCCTCGGCGGGCCGGACGAGCTCGGCGTCGAGCCAGTCCCGCAGCACCGCGACGCGCCGCTTGCCGGGCGGGTCCTCGCTCAGCCAGTCCCGGGTCAGGCGCCCGGCACCGAGCTGCAGTGAGAACGCGACGTCGGGGTCCTCGTCGCCCCCGAAGGTCAGCTCCAGGGAGCCGCCGCCGATGTCCAGGCACAGGATGCGTCCCGCGCTCCAGCCGTACCACCGCCGCACCGCGAGGAACGTCAGCCGGGCCTCGTCCACCCCCGAGAGCACCTCGAGTGCGACGCCGGTCTCGGCGCGGACGCGACTGAGCACCGCGTCGGAGTTGGTGGCATCGCGCACCGCCGAGGTTGCGAAGGCCATCAGCTCCTCGCACCCGGAGGTACGCGCGATGCCGGCGAAGTCGGCGACCGTCTCGACCAGCCGGTCGGCGCCCTGGGGGGTGATGTCACCGCGGTCGTCGATGTTCTCGGACAGGCGCAGGGTCGCCTTCGTCGAGCTCATGGGGGTGGGATGGCCACCGCGATGAGCATCCACCACGAGTAGGTGAACGGTGTTGCTTCCGACGTCGAGTACCCCTAGGCGCACATACATACGGTACTGGGTCTACCGTCGGGTCCTGTGACAGCAGGTATGCCCGGTGCCGCCCACAAGCAGGTCCCGGCCCCCGAAGTTCCCCTCGATTTCCCGCGCGAATGGGTCGAGTTCATCGACCCGGACAACAGCGAGCACGTCGTCGCCGCCGACCTGACGTGGCTGCTCTCCCGCTGGACCTGCGTGTTCGGCACGCCCGCGTGTCAGGGCATCATCGCCGGCCGGCCGGACGACGGATGCTGCTCGCACGGCGCGTTCCTGTCGGACGACGACGATCGCGCCAAGCTGGACGCCGCCGTGAGACATCTCACGCCGGAGGACTGGCAGTTGATGCCGAAGGGACTCGGCAAGAAGGGCTATCTCGAGGAGGACGACCTCGAGGACGAGCCGGCCCTGCGCACTCGCCGCTACAAGGGCGCGTGCATCTTCCTCAACCGGCCGGGCTTCGCCGGGGGCATCGGCTGCGCGCTGCACAAGATGGCGCTGCGACGCGGCATCGAGCCCCTCGAGGTGAAGCCGGACGTGTGCTGGCAACTGCCGATCCGCCGCACCCAGGACTGGGTCGAGCGGCCCGACGGCACCGAGGTGCTGCGCACCGTCGTCACCGAGTACGACCGGCGCGGCTGGGGCGAGGGCGGCCACGACCTGGACTGGTACTGCTCCGGCTCGCCGGACGCCCACGCGGGTGCCGCGCCGGTGTGGCAGTCGTACGCACCGGAGCTGCGTGAGCTGATCGGCGACGCCGCCTACGAGGAACTCGCGCGGCTGTGCCGTCGTCGCGAGGGGCTGGGCCTGATCGCCGTGCATCCCGCGACGACGGCCGCCGCCGAGCGCACCCCGTAGGCGGACCCCTACCCTTCGAGCTTGTAGCCCAGGCCGCGGACCGTGACCAGGTGCTGCGGCTTGGCGGGGTCGGCCTCGATCTTGGAGCGCAGCCGCTTGACGTGAACGTCGAGGGTCTTGGTGTCGCCGACATAGTCGGCACCCCACACCCGGTCGATCAGCTGGCCGCGCGTGAGCACCCGGCCGGAGTTGCGCAGCAGGTACTCCAGCAGGTCGAACTCCTTGAGCGGCAGCGTGACGGGATTGCCGGCCACGTGCACGACGTGCCGGTCCACGTCCATCCGCACCGGCCCGGCCTCGAGGATCCCGTCGTCCTGCGTCGCCTCGGCGTCGCTCTCCCCGCCGCGGCGCAGCACCGCACGGATGCGGGCGATGAGTTCGCGCGCCGAGTACGGCTTGGTGACGTAGTCGTCCGCCCCCAGTTCTAGGCCGACCACCTTGTCGATCTCGCTGTCGCGCGCGGTCACCATGATCACCGGCACGCCGGACCGGGTGCGCAGCTGCTTGCAGACATCGGTGCCGCTCATGCCGGGCAGCATCAGGTCCAGCAGGACGATGTCCGCGCCGGCGCGGTCGAATTCCGCGAGCGCCGACGGTCCGTCGCCGACGACGGTGGTCTCGAAGCCCTCCTTGCGCAGCAGGAACGCGAGCGGATCCGCCAGCGATTCCTCGTCCTCCACGATCAGCACACGCGTCACTGCTGGTCCTCCGTACCCTTTGTCACCTGGTGCATCCGGCTCATTTCCGATTCTCGTCGTAGGTGTCGGCATGGTCGTCACGGCTCCCCCGTCATCGCTCCACCGTCAGTGCGGGCCCGCCCTCGTGGCGCGGGGAGGCACCGTGGGATTCGCGGGGATCGGCGGAACAGGCCGGGATGAGGAGGGTGAACGTCGACCCGGTTCCCGGCTGGCTCCACAACCGGATCTCCCCGTTGTGGTTGGCGGCGACGTGCTTGACGATCGCCAGCCCGAGACCGGTGCCACCGGTGGCGCGGGAGCGGGCCTTGTCGACCCGGAAGAACCGCTCGAAGACGCGCTCCTGGTCCTCCTTCTCGATCCCGATGCCGCGGTCGGTCACCGCGATCGCGACCTTGCCCGCGCGCAGGGACCGGCTGACCGATACCGGCGAACCCGGAGACGAGTAGGCGATCGCATTCTCGATCAGATTGGCCAGCGCGGTGACGAGCAGCGTCTGGTCGCCGAGGACCTCGTAGCCACTGGCGGCGTCGGTGGTGACGGTGATCTGCGCGTTCTCGGCGGTCAGGCGGGTGCGGCGCAGCGCCTCCTCGACGACGTCGTCGACCTCGACCACCTCGAGGTTCGGCAGCTTCTCGGCCCCCTGCAGGCGCGAGAGCGCGATCAGTTCGGTCACCATGTTGCCGAGCCGGTTGGCCTCGCTCTGCAGCCGGGTTCCGAAGTGCCGCACGGATTCCGGGTCGTCGGCGGATTCGAGCAGGGCTTCGGCGAGCAGGGCCATCGCGCCCACCGGGGTCTTGAGTTCGTGGCTGACGTTGGCGACGAAGTCCCGGCGCGTGGCCTCCATCCGGACCTGCTCCGAGTCGTCGTAGGCGTACAGGGCAACGAAGCGCGCGTCGTCGTCGAGCAGACGCCGCGCGACGCAGCGCACCGCCACGCGCTCACGACCACGAGGGGTCTTCGCGGTGAGGTCGAGTTCGGTGGGCTCACCCGTCTCGAGGACGCGCGTGGCGGCCGCCCAGGCCGAGTCCTCCACGAGCCGGTTGCGGACCAGGCCGAGTTCCTCGGCACGCGGGTTGAACAGGATGACGTCGTGGAAACGGTCGACGACGGCGATGCCCGTGTCCGCGCCGAAGACCACGCGATCGAGGACCTGCGCCATGGTGAGGTCGGCGTCCGTGCGGTCGGCGGACCGGCGCCGAAGGAGCCGCATGAGCACGATCGCGGACACGGCACCGAGGACGGCGGCCCCGGCGAGCAGCACGGCCTGCGCAACAGTCACGTCTCGAATCGTACGTAGGCGCGGCGTGGTGGTGACAGCGGGTCGGGGCATTCCGCCGCACGTCACACCGCATGTTCACAGCATTTGCCGCATGTTCACCGCCCGTTTCCCCGGGGCCGCGGGCAGCCGCCCGCGGCCCCCGGGAACTACCGGCCGCCCTGACCGGCGACGGCGGCGGCCCCCGCCGCGGCCGCCTCGGGATCGAGGTACGTGCCACCCGGGTTCAGCGGGCGCAGGTTCTCGTCGAGGTCGTAGCGCAGCGGGATGCCGGTGGGGATGTTCAACCCGGCAATCTCCTCGTCGGAGATCCCGTCGAGGTGCTTGACCAGAGCACGCAGCGAATTGCCGTGAGCCGTGATCAGGACGGTCCGGCCGGCCCGCACGTCCTGGGAGATGGTTTCCTCCCAGTACGGGATCAGGCGCTCGACGACGTCCTTCAGGCACTCGGTGAGCGGCACCTCGTCGACGTCCGCATACCGGACGTCGCTGTCCTGGCTGTACTTGCTGCCGGCCTCGATCGGCGGGGGCGGGGTGTCGTAGCTGCGGCGCCACAGCATGAACTGCTCGTCGCCGAACTCCGCCTTGATCTCCGCCTTGTTCTTGCCCTGCAGCGCGCCGTAGTGCCGCTCGTTCAGGCGCCAGTCACGCACGACCGGGATCCAGTGCCGATCCGCGGCGTCGAGCGCGTAGTTGGCGGTGCTGATGGCGCGGCGCAGCAGCGACGTGTAGAGCACGTCCGGCAGGAGATCGTGCTCGGCGAGCAGTTCACCGGCCCGCTTGCCCTCGGCGATCCCCTTGTCGGTCAGGTGGACGTCCACCCACCCCGTGAAGAGGTTCATCGCGTTCCATTCGCTCTCGCCGTGGCGGAGCAACACAAGTGTTCCGTTGGTCATGGGCCAATCCTGGCACGCCCGCGTGGCGGTGCCACGTCCGCACCGTTCGGCGAATTCCCCCGCAGGAGACGCACGCATCGGATATATGTGACAACGGCTGTTTCCAGAATGTCGTCCGGATGGGGGCTTCTCGTGTTCGACACCCGATTTTCCCGCCGCACCTTCCTCACCGCCCTGGGCGCCCTCGCGGTCACGCCCGCCCCCGTCCACGCCGCCCCGCGCTCCCCGGCACTGCGGTCGACGGGCCGCCGCGTCGCCGTGCTCGGCGGCGGGGTGGCGGGCCTGACGGCCGCCCACGAACTGATCGAACGCGGTTTCGAGGTCACCGTCTTCGAACCGACCGCCCTCGGCGGCAAGGCCCGCAGCATCCCGTCGCCGGGCACCGCGGCCGGCGGCCGCGCCGACCTGCCCGGCGAGCACGGTTTCCGGTTCTTCCCGGGCTTCTATCAGCACATCCCCGACACGATGCGGCGGATCCCCTTCCCGGGCAACCCGAACGGCGTGTTCGACAATCTCGTCGCCGGCGCCGCCTTCCGGATGGCGATCCCCGGCGGGCCCGACCTCGTCGCCCCGGCGTCGATCGCCCCGCTGCCCCACGGTGCCCTCGATCCCGCCTCGCTGCAGGACTCCCTCGCCGCCGCCTTCTCCTTCGGCGGCGCGATCCCCCCCGCACGAACTGGCCGTCTTCACCCGCAAGCTGGTGATGTTCCTGACCAGCAGTCTCGAACGACGTAACGGGCAGTGGGAACACCGGACGTGGTCGCAGACACTCGAGGCCGACGGCAAGTCGGCGGCCTACCGCAACATCCTCGTCTCGGCCCTGACCCGTCAGCTGGTGGCCGCCCGGCCCACCGTCGCCTCCACCCGCACCATCGGCATCATGGGCCAGGCATTCGTATGGAACGCGATGGGCACCGTCCCCGCATACGGCCATCTCGACCGGGTCCTTGCCGGTCCCACCGACGAGGCGTGGATCGCCCCGTGGGCCGCGCACCTGCGCGACCTGGGGGTCGTATTCGAAATGGGCTGGGCAGCAGAGGGACTCGACATCGCGTCCGGCTCGATCACCGGAGTACGGCTGGTGGACGGCAACGGCACCCGGTCCGTCGCCGAAGCCGACTGGTACGTCGCGGCGATGCCCGTCGAACGGGCCACGCCCCTGTGGTCACCGCAGATCCTCGCCGCCGATCCTCGCCTCGAAGGCATGCGGAACCTGCACACGGACTGGATGGTGGGCATCCAGTACTTCCTGCGTCGGCCCACCCCGATCGCGGCCGGTCACGTCGCATACCTCGGCTCGCCGTGGGCACTGACCTCCATCAGCCAGGGCCAGTTCTGGCGCGGCGACTTCGCCACCCGCTACGGCGACGGCAGCGCCCACGACTGCCTGTCCGTGGACATCTCCGACTGGGACACCGCCGGCATCCTCCACGGCAAGACCGCGAAGGAGTGCACGGCCGAGGAGATCGCCCGGGAGACGTGGGCCCAGATGTCGGCGTGCCTCGACGACACCGGCACCGGTGTCCTCGACGCGGACGACATCGTCTCCTGGTTCCTCGATCCCGGCATCCGGTGGGATCCCGCGCAGGGCCGCAACACCAACGCCACTCCCCTGCTCGTCAACACCGCCGGCTCCCTGTCCGACCGGCCGGACGCCCGCACCGCGATCCCGAACCTCTTCCTCGCCGGGGACTACGTCCGCACCGACATCGATCTCGCCACCATGGAGTCGGCCGGCGAATCCGCGCCCGCGGCCGTCACCGCACTGCTCGAGGCCGCAGACTCGCCCGCCGCGCCGCCGGCGCTGTACCGCCTGTACGAGCCGGCCGAACTCGAACCGGCGCGCCGCATCGACGCCGACCGCTACCGCGCGGGCCTGCCGCACCTGCTCGACGTGTGACGACGCGCGCTCCGGCACCGGGCACCTGTCACCTCACGGCTCCGGATGCGGCGAACCGGCCCCGCACGGCCGCCGAATTCCGACATACTGCCCTCGAACGCGACGAAAGGGCATGCCCATGAGCGAGACCTCGGTACTCGTGGTCGGCGCCGGCCCGGTCGGACTGACCGCCGCGCTGGAACTGCGCCGCCGCGGTGTCGACGTCGTGATCGTCGACCGGCTGCCGGAACCGCCGCAGTACGCCAAGGCGGTCGGCATCCAGCCGCGCACCCTGGAGGTCTGGGACGCGATGGGCGTGGTCCGGCCGGCGCTCGACGTGTCCGCGCCGATGCACGGGCAGATCGTCTACGTCGACGGCCGGCAAGTGATGCGCCTCGAACTCGAACTGCCCGAGGACGTGCCGTACCGGTTCGTCTGCATGCCCCAGTACGCCACGGAGCGGGTGCTGACGCAGGCCCTGGCCGAGCACGGCACCGTCGTGCGCCGCGGCGTCGAGCTCACCGGGTTCGAGCGGACCGCGGACGGCGTGGTCGCCGCCCTGCGCGACGGCGACGACACCACGCGTCTGGTGGCCCGTTACCTGGTCGGCTGCGACGGTGCGCACAGCGCCGTCCGAAAAGGACTCGGGGTGTCCTTCGACGGCGACGCGTTTCCCGAGGAGTACATGCTCGCCGACGTCGAACTGGACTGGTCGATGCCGGGCGGCTACGGCATCCGCGCCTCGACGACGAGCGACGGGACGACCACGGACATGATGGTGTGCATCCCGCTGCCCGGCACCGGCCGCTACCGCCTGTCGACCTTCGTGGCGCCGGACCTGGCGACCTCCGCCTCCGGCGCCGGAGCCGTGGCCCACGGGCTCGAGGGCGGACGCCGGCCCACCCTCGGCCACATCCAGGCCGTGCTCGACCGGCTGGCACCCGAACCGACACGGGCCGATGCCCTGCGCTGGTCGTCGGTGTTCCGGATCAGCCACCGCCTCGCCGGCAGCTACGGCGGGGGCCGGGTGTTCCTGGCCGGGGACGCCGCGCACATCCATCCCCCGACCGGGGCACAGGGCATGAACACCGGTATCCAGGACGCCTACAACCTCGGCTGGAAGCTTGCACTGGCAGTGCAGGGACGCGCCGCCGACGGCCTGCTCGACAGCTACGACGCCGAGCGCCGGCCCGTCGGGGAGGAGGTGGTGGGCCGCACCGTGCGGCACGCCCGGCAGGGCCTCGGGGCAGGGGAGACGGACGCCGCGACCGCGATCGCACGCGAGGCCCAGCTGCTGCTCGGCTACCGGGACAGCCCGCTCGTGGGTAGCGCCGTGCCGCCGGGCGGCGGCCCTGCTCCGGGCGATCGTGCCCCCGATGCGACGGGGTTGCGGCAGGACGCCGTCGCCTCGCCGCTGCGGCTGCACGACCTGCTGCGCCACCCCGGCCACACCGTGCTGCTGTGGGCGCCGACGGCGCAGGCGCTGCAGGCACAGCGACAGCTCGCCGAGCACGCGACGGACCGCTTCGGGGACGCGCTGCGGGCGTACGTGCTCGTGGCGGGAAGCACCGGGAGCCCGGCGGACGGGCGGGTACTGCGCGACGACGCGGGCCGCGCCGCGCGGGCATACGGTTTCGACGGTGCCGTCGCGGCCGTGGTGGTGCGGCCGGACGGCTATGTCGGGTTCCGGGCGCAGGATCCGACGCTCGAGGCGCTCGCGGCGCATCTCGGCCGGATCCTGCGACCCGGGTGGTGACCGGCTACGACGTCGGCGTGCGCAGATCCTTACGGAGGATCTTGCCGGCTGCGGACTTCGGGACGGTGTCGATGAACTGCACCTGCCGCACCTTCTTGTGCGGCGAGACCCGCTCGGCGACGAACGCGACGACCTCCTCCTCGGTGAGTTCGGCGTCCGGCTGGCGCACGACGAACGCCTTGGGCACCTCCTCGCCTTCGTCGTCGAGCACGCCGATCACCGCGACGTCGGCGATCTTCGGGTGGGTCAGCAGCAGCGCCTCGAGTTCGGCGGGCGGCACCTGGTAGCCCTTGTACTTGATCAGTTCCTTGAGCCGATCGACGATGGTGACGTTGCCGGCCGCGTCGACGGTGGCGATGTCGCCGGTGTGCAGGAACCCGTCGGCGTCGAGGGTCTCCGCGGTGGCCTGCGGGTTGCCCAGGTAACCGACCATGACGTTGGGGCCCTTGCACCACAGCTCACCCGGCTCGGAGACCCCCTCGCCCGTGGGGTACTCGACCTCTTCGCCGGTGGTCGGGTCGACGAGCTTGCACTCCATGTTGGCGATCGTCGGGCCTACCGAGTCGAGCGGCACGTCGTCGCCGTCGAACGGAATGGCATGGCTGACCGGGCTCATCTCGGACATGCCGTAGCCCTGGCGGACCGTCCATCCGAGCCGCGCGGACACTGCGTTCCCGAGCGCCCTGTCCAGCGGCGCCGCGCCGGAGAACACGGTGTGCACGCTCGAGAGGTCGTACTGGTCCACGAGCGGGTGCTTGGCCAGGGCAACGGCGACGGGCGGCGCGATGAACACGTAGGTGCACTTCTGCTCGGAGACGATCCGCAGGAACTCCGGCAGGTCGAACTTCGGCATCGTCACCAGCGACGCGCGGTTGACCAGGGCGGCGTTCAGAAGAACGGTCATGCCGTAGATGTGGAAGAACGGCAGGACGGCGAGGATCCGGTCGTCGGGTTCGATCCTGATCGGGGACTTGATCTGGCACACGTTCGCCACCAGGTTGGTGTGCGTGAGCATCACGCCCTTGGGGCGACCGGTGGTGCCGGACGAGTACGGCAGCACCGCCAGATGGGTGGCCGGGTCGAACGACACCTCGGGGGCGGGGGCGTTCTCGGCGAGCAGGTCGCGTAGGGAGGGATGTCCCTCGGCGCCGTCGAGCACGACGAGACGGTCGTCGGGGATGCCGACCGCGGCCGCAGCCTCCTTCGCGTGCGGCAGCAGCGGCGAGACGGTGAAGAAGAACGTCGCCTTGGAATCCTCGAGTTGCTTGGCGATGTCCTCGGCGGTGTAGAGGGCATTGACGGTGGTCGCGGTGGCCCCCGCCCGCAGGATGCCGTGGAACACGGCCGCGAAGGCGGGCACGTTCGGCGAGAGCAGGCCGACGACGTCACCGACTCCCACCCCGCGCGCCGCGAGCGCACCGGCGATGGCGTCGATCTGCCCGATCAGGGTCCGGTAGTCGGTGACGGCTCCGGTCGCGCCCTCGATCAACGCCGGGCGATCGAGGTCCGATTCCGTGATCGAACCGAACAGGAAGTCGTAGACACTCAGTGCCGGGATCTCGACGTCGGGAAAGGGACTGCGAAAGCTCATTGGTTCTCCTCGGGGGCAGGAATCTCTGGCACGCCGTGCCAGACGTGCCGGGAGTACGGTATCCGACGGCTGTGAAGGCAGTCACAGGCATGCCGGACACTACCGGGTCGAGGACCGTCGCGTGCCCGGTCGCGTGCCCCCGAGTCCGGCCGATCGGGCAGTGTCGGCGTCCGTTCCGGCACCCTAGGCTCGACCGGATGACGGACGTCGTGCACTCGCTGGACCCGTTCTCCGGTCGCGGCTCCTCGCCCGCGACGGTCTCGACCGACTGGGACGAGATCCGGGCGTGGTCGGACCGGGTGTACATGCCCTATCGCGTGCGGCCGAGCGGACGCCTGCTGCACCCGCGATCGAGCATGTTCTCCGCGTCGATCGGCGAGATCGTGCTCACCCGGTTCCGCTACGGAATTCCGGTGACCGTCGATCGGCTCTCGGCCGAGGCCGGCAACATCCTCGTGCTCACGACGATCCGTGGTCACGCGCGGCACCGGGTCGGAGCGGGCGCGGTGGAGGTCGATTCCGGCGCCACGTTCGTGGCCGACTGCAGCCGCATCGAGCATCGCGTCGACTTCGACGACGACCATCTGCAGCTGAATCTGACTGTGCCGCATCGGCTCATCGCCGACCTCGCCGACCGCTGGTTCGGTGTCGTCCCCGACGACCGCCTGTGGCAGCACAAGTGCGTCGTCGGGACCGAGTCGGGCTGGAACACGCTGCTCGCCTATGCGGTCCGCGCGATCCGGGCCGATCCGGTGCGGATCGCGCAGGGCCGGCCGGGCGCCCACCTGCAGGAGCTGCTCCTCGGTCACCTCGTCACCGAGTGGGCCGCCGCGGCGGGCGTCGCGCTCGACTGCGACGAACCGCCGGCCGCCCCGGCATACGTCCGGCACGCGGAGCGCTACATTCGCGAGCACGCCGCGGACCTGCCCACGGTCTCCGAGGTCGCCGCCGCCGTGGGTGTCAGCGTGCGCGCCCTGTCGGGGGCGTTCCGCCGTCATCTGGACACCACGCCGAACCGGTATCTCACCGACGTGCGATTGCGGCACATCCGCGACGAGCTCTCCACCCCGTCGGCCGAGTGCACCGTCTCGGCGGTGGCGGCCCGCTGGGGCTACGTCAACATGGGGGTCTTCGCCGCCGCCTACCGTCGCCGATTCGGCGAGAACCCGTCGCGCACGCTCGCCCGGGCCCGCGGACGCTGACTGCCGGAATCCGACGACGCGCGTGCCGATCCGAGGTGGCCCGCGTCACAACGCCGTCCGTAGCGTCCACCTCCGACGCCGGTCTGCGGCGGACCGCACACAGGAGGAACCGTGACAGACGACTTCGCGACCACGATGGACGCAGCCCTGCGAGAACTCACCCACCGCCCGACGGGCCTACCGGGTGTGGTGGCCATGCTCACCGACCGGGAGGGCGTCGTGTACGAAGGGGTGGCCGGGGAACGGGCAGCAGGCTCCGGCTCGGCGATGACGACGGACACCGTGTTCGCCGCCTTCTCCACGACCAAGGCGATCACCGGCACCGCTGCACTCCAGTGCGTCGAGGAGGGCCTGCTCGACCTCGACGCCCCCGCCGCCCGCTACGTCCCGGAAATCGGGGACCTCCAGGTTCTCGAGGGCTTCGGAGCGGACGGAGCGCCCCTGCTGCGCGCACCGAAGCGCGACGTCACCACCCGCATGCTGCTGCTCCACACAGCCGGCTTCGGGTACGACTTCTTCGACGAGAACTACCGGCGCCTGGCCGAGGAGCACGGTCAGCCCAGCGTGATCACGGGATCGAAGGCCGCGCTGACGACACCGCTGCTGTTCGATCCCGGCGAGCGGTGGATGTACGGCTCGAACATCGACTGGTGTGGTCTCGTGGTGGAAACCGTGCGGGGCCGGCGCCTCGGCGAGGTCATGCGCGAGCGGATCTTCGAGCCGCTCGGGATGGACGACACGGCGTTCGCGCTCACCGACGACATGCGCGCGCGGCTGGCCGTCGTCCACCAGCGCAACGGGGACGGAGCACTCGCCCCGATGCCGGAGATGGTGCTGCCCCAGGACCCCGAGATCCACATGGGCGGCCACGGGCTCTACACCACTGTGCCGGACTACCTGAAGTTCATCCGGATGTGGCTGCGCGACGGCGCGGCCCCCGGCGGTGACCGGGTTCTCTCGCCTGCGACGGTCGCCGATGCCGTGCGCGGCGGCCTGGACGGGCAGCAGGTGACCGCGCTCCCGGGGGTCGTCCCGGCCCTGTCGAACGATGCGGAGTTCTTCCCCGGCCTGGCCAAGAACTGGGCGTACACGTTCCTGGTGAACGAGGAGACGGCGCCGACGGGCCGTCCGGCCGGCGCGCTCGGCTGGGCGGGTCTGGCGAATCTCTACTACTGGATCGACCGGGAGAACGGGCTCGGCGGCTTCTGGGCCACGCAGATCCTGCCGTTCGCGGACGCCGTCTCGTTCCAGGGCTATCTCGACTTCGAGGCCGCCGTCTACCGACGTGCGGCGAGCCGGTGAGATGCGACGAGCCCCGCGTGCGGTGCACGCGGGGCTCGTTCGGCTGCTACGGGCGCGAGCCGGGTGTGTGGGATCAGAGGTACTGACCGCACACCGGCCATGCGCCGCGGCCCTGGCCGGCCAGGACGTTCTCGGCGATGGCGATCTGCTGCTCGCGGGTCGCTTGGTCGGCGGTGGGGGCGTACTGCTGGCCGCCGTAGGCGTTCCAGGTGCTCGGAGCGAACTGCAGGCCGCCGTGGTAGCCGTTGCCGTTGTTGATCGCCCAGTTGCCGCTGCTCTCGCACTGTGCGACGGCGTCCCAGTTGCCGGACGCGGCGTTCGCGGTGCCGGTGCCGAGGGCGAACGGGGTGACGGCCAGGGCCGCGGTGGCGGCGACGGTGCCGAGGGCGCGCTTGAAGGTGAAGTTAGCCATGATGCGGTTGAATTCCTCTCGCGTCTGCTGGCGAGGCACTGCGGCGGCCGACGATGTCGATCCCGCTGCCCGGATTCGGATCTGTGCCTCGTCCCTGCCCCTCGATCTGGTATCGAGTTCCGGTCCCGCGGGGCAGAGTCAGCGGCGACGGGCCGGTCTTGCTTGCCCGGTGGTATCGGGCTGATTACGACGCTAGAGAGTCATCACGGATCGGTCACGCGCTGTTTTCCGGCACGCGCGTCTCACATTCCAAGATCGGGCTGCGGCGTTTTCCCAGGTGACATCCGAGATATCGCCGTTTCGAAACCGCGTAGTTACACGGCCGTTATGTGACCAGCCTCACAGTACTATTGTGGGACGGGTCACCGATATCGCGCCGTTACGGCTGCGCGTCCTCCACCACGAAGGGCCGGCCGTCCTCGATCAGGTGGCGGAAGGGTTCGAGGTTGCGAAGCGACTCGCCTCGCGAGACCCGCCACTCCCACTCCCGCTTGATGGAGGCGAGGAAACCGAGTCCGAGAATGACGTTGAAGTCGTGGTCGGCAGCTTCGAGCACCTGGCCGAGCACCGCGTCCAGTTCGTCCGGAGTGACCGATGCCTCCGACATCCGGCCTACGAGGTAGATGTCCCCGATCTTGTCGAGGGTGTACGCCACCCCGTACAGCCGCCGATTGCGCCGGAGCAGGAACCGGTACACGCCCTCGAAGTTCTCGTCGGGCTTGCGGCACACGAACGCCTCGACCCGCAGGCCGTGGTTGCCGAGGGAGAGCAGGGTCGTCGTCTTGAGCTTGTTCTCCCCCGGGAGGTCGACGACGAAGTGCCCACCCTCCTTGCGGGAGAATTCGAGGCCGCGATCGCGCAGCGTCGCCTCGATCGTCTCGCTCAGTCGCTCGCTCACGCCCGCACCCCCGTCGTCCGCCGGATCTTCCACACTCCGCGCTGCCGTCGCAGCGGGAACTCGCCGCTCCCGAGAGAGCGGTTCCGCAGCGCACCGGCCTTACGGTAACTGGCGAGCAGCCCGTCCGCCGTGTGCTCCCACGAGAAGTTCTCCGCGTGCAGCGGCGCTGCCGCCGCCAGCACTGCCCGCCGACCCGGATCCGTGACCAGCGAGCACAGCGCGGCCGCCCAGTCGCTCGTGCGATGCCCGTCGACGAGCAGCCCGGTCTCGCCGTCGCGCACCGCGACGCCGAGGCCGCCGACGTTCGCCGCCAGCACCGGGGTCCCGCACGCCTGCGCCTCGATCGCCACCAGGCCGAACGATTCGGAGTAGCTCGGCACCGCCACCACGTCCGACGCGCGATAGACCTGCACCAGGCGCTCGGGAGGCTGCGGGGGCAGGAACGTCACCCGGGCGGCGATCCCGAGCTCGGCGGCCAGGTCGATCAGCGAGTGCGGGCGCTCGAGCCCGGTGCCCGAGGGCCCGCCCACCACCAGCACCCGCAGGGGCACCTCCGGGTCGGCGGCCATCGCCGCCGCGGCGGCGCGCAGCAGCACGTCGGGTGCCTTGAGCGGCTGGATACGGCCGACGAACGTCACGATCGTCTCGTTCGGATCCAGTCCCAGCTCGGCACGGGCGAGTGCCCGGTCCCCCGGCCGGTAGCGGGACAGGTCCGCGCCCGGTGCCACCACGTCGATCCGCGACGGGTCGGCACCGTAGCTGCGCTCGAGCTGCGCCGCCTCGTCGACCGTGTTGGCGACGAGACGGTCGGACTCGGCGACCACCTGCTGCTCGCCGATCTGCCGGGCCGCCGGCTCGGGCACGTCACCGTCGGCGAGCGAGGCGTTCTTCACGGCGGCGAGGGTGTGGGCGGTGTGCACGAGCGGGACACCCCACCGGTCGCGGGCGAGCCAGCCCACCTGGCCGGACAGCCAGTAGTGCGAGTGCACCAGGTCGTAGTAGCCCTGCGGATGCCGGGCCTCCTCCCGCAGCACCCCGGCGGCGAAGGCGCACAACTGTGTGGGCAGGTCGTGCTTGTCGAGCCCCTCGTAGGGACCGGCGGCGACGTTGCGCACGAGCACGCCGGGTGCCGCCTCCTGCACGACGGGGTCGGCCGAGGAGGTCGCCCGGGTGAAGATCTCCACCTCCACCCCGCGGCGCGCGAGTTGCACCGCGGTCTGCAGAACGTAGACGTTCATACCGCCGGCGTCCCCCGTGCCGGGCTGCGCGAGTGGCGAGGTGTGGACCGACAGGACGGCCACGCGGCGGGGACGGCTGTTCGACTTCGACGTCACTTCTCCATACTGCCCTGCCGTGCATCCCCGCCCGGTTCCGCCCCCGACCGGTTCGTCTGCGCGACGTCGCACCCGACCGGTCAGGAACCCCCGGAGCCCGTGACTGCGCGGCGCACCGCCGCGTGGAACGGGCTCCACAGGAACCAGACGCCGAACCCGCGCACCAGCGCGGCCGGGCCGTGCACTCGCACGCTGCCGTCGTCGAGCGCCTCGGTCAGCGTCCGGGTGCCGGCGAACACGCGCATCAGGGCCACCGGTTCCGCGGTCACGTAGACGTCGACGTCGAAGCCCGGATGCTTCCGGCACACCGACGGCTCGCCTCGGTCCAGGACGATCCACAACCGGATCGGGGCGGGACCGGTGTAGTCGAACTCGATCACCACCCGCTGCGGCGGCACCCGGTCCCGGTCCACCCGGCGGTGCATCCACCAGGTGAGCGTCACGGGGTCGACCTCGGCGGGCAGCGGCTCGGAGAACAACCACTTCACCGCCCACTCCCCGATCGCGACGAGGATCGGGGCGAGCTCACGACCGGCGGGAGTGAGGTGGTATTCGCAGCCCCGCGCGTGCGGAACCCGTACCAGCACGCCCTTGCGCTCAAGGTGCCGCAGCCGGGTGGCCAGCAGGGTGCGCGAGATGCCGGGAAGACCACGCTCGATCTCGTTGAAGCGGGTACTTCCGTAGACCATTTCGCGCAGGATCAGCGGGGTCCACCGGTCGGCGAGCACTTCGCTGCCGATCGAGACCGGACAGTACTGCCCGTACTCGCGCACACCTCCAGAGTAGGTCCAGAACGTGCACTGGGCGGCATCGATCTGCCCTCCTACCGTCGAGACATGACCACCGTAGACATCACCCAGTACCCCCGCTCCCGGCCCCGCGAGGAACTCGTCGCCGGCGCCGACGAACTCGGCCGGCGGATCGCCCCCTACTCCCGCGCCCACGACCGCGACGGCACGTTCGTCGCCGAGGCCTACGAGATCCTGCGCTCGGAGGGCCGCCTCGCCCTCGCCGTCCCCCGCGAACTCGGTGGCGACGGCGCGACCGTGCGCGACGTCGCCACCGTGCAGCGCACCCTGGCGCACCACTGTGCGGCGACCGCGCTCGCCTCGGCCATGCACCACCATGTGGTGCTCGCCGCCGCATGGCGGTACCGGCACGGTGCGCCCGGCGCCGACCGGATGCTGCGCCGCGTCGCCGAGGAGGCGATCGTGCTCGTCTCCACCGGTGGCGCCGACCAGACCCACCCCCGTGGGACCGCCCGGAAGGTGCCCGGCGGCTACCGCGTCGACGGCCGCAAGGTGTTCTGCAGCCAGGCCCCCGTCGGCGACGTGCTCGCCACCATGTTCCCGTTCGACGACCCCGACGAGGGCCGCATCGTGCTCAACATGATGATCCCGATGAACACCGACGGGGTACGAGTCCACGACAACTGGGACTCACTGGGCATGCGCGGCACCGGCAGCCACGACGTCGAACTGACCGACGTGTTCGTCCCGGACGCAGCCGTGGCCGCCCGCCGCCCCTACGGGGTGATCGACCCGCCGTTCCAGCTGGTGCTCAGCGTCGCCATGCCCGTGGTCGCAGCCGTGTATCTCGGGGTCGCCGAGACCGCGCACGCGCACGCAACCGCCCTCGTCGCCGGGACCCCGCGGGCGAACGACCCGACGGTGCGCCGCCAGCTCGGGGTGGCGGCCACCCGCCTGCAGGTCGCGTCGTGGGCCCTCGACGGTGCCCTCGACGTCGTCGGCGACGATCCGGTGCCGTCGATGAGCACGGTCGCCGCGGTGATGACCGCCAAGGCCGAGATCGCACGCACCGCGATCGAGGTGTGCGACCTGGCGCTCGACGTCGCCGGGGGCCGCGGCTTCTACCGGTCCAGCCCGCTCGAGCAGTGCTATCGCGACGTGCGCGGGGTCAAGTTCCACCCACTCACCCCGGAGGAGACGCTCCTGCTCGCCGGGACGCAGGCGCTCGAATCGGTGGACGCTACAGCGCTGCCGCGAAGCGCGTGACCTCGGCGGCGAACCGCTGCGGGTCCTCGACGAACGGACCGTGGTCGGTCCCCTCCCAGTACGAGGTCGTCGCGTTCGGCAGCAGTGCCGCCGCGTGCTCGGCGGCCGAGACGTCGACGACCGAGTCGGCGGTGCCGTGCAGGACGAGCACAGGAGTGTCGAGGCTGCGCAGCAGCTCGTCGTTGCTCACCGTCCGGGCGAACATCGCCGCCCGCACGCGGGGCGGGGTGCACAGGCTGGTGCCGAACAGTGCCTGCGCCGCGACACCCGTGCCCGCCCCGGTCCCGGTGAGGGCGGTGCCGAAGGCACCGAGTGCGCGGATCGCCGTCGCCGCGTCCTCGGACATCGCATCGGGGACGGCGGCGCGCATGGCCGACCCGACCTTGCCGCCCTTCTCGCCGCGCCCGATGCTGGTGATCGCGCCGACGAGCACGATCCCGGCGACGCGATCGGTGCCGTGGGTCGCGAGGTAGTCGCAGATCACCAGGCCGCCGTAGGACCAGCCGAGCAGCACCGCGCCGTGGGCGTTCTCGGCGCCGAGCACGGCCTGCACGTCCGCGGCCCAGAGTTTCGACTCGTCGTATCCGGTCTCCGGTGCGCCCGAGTACCCGTGTCCGCGGAGGTCGACGGCGATCACCCGGTGGGTGCGGGCCAGCTCGTCGAGCACGGACTCGCCCCAGCACCGCGACGACTGGGCCCATCCGTGCAGCAGGACCAGGGGACGATGGGCGGGATCGCCGATGGCGCGGTAGACGATGGGGGTGCCGTCGGAACTCTCGACCTCACGGATTGTCATGCGGGTCACCCTAGCCGGGCGAGCCGCGCCACTCCCGCGGCACACGCGCACCCGACGAGCGCGGCCACCACGGCGACCGCGATGCCCGCGCTCGGCCCCGACCGGTCGATGACCTGACCGACGACGGCGGAGCCGACCGCGACACCGACCCCGAGTCCCGTAACCGTCCAGGTGATGCCCTCCGTGAGCCGGCCCGGCGGCACGATCCGCTCGGTCAGGGAGGTCGCGACGATCATGGTGGGGGCGACGGCCACCCCGGCCGCCAGGTAGAGCACGGCGAGGGCCGGCACGGTGCCGGCGAGCAGCAGCGGCCACAGCAGCACCGCGACGGCCGTCGTCGCCCCCAGCAGCTGCCGCGTCAGCGGTGCCCGCAGCCGCACCGCACCGAAGACGAGGCCGCCGAGCGCGGATCCCGTCGCGAACATCGCCAGCACCACGGTCGCGGCGCCGGGCACGCCCTGCTCGGCGGTGAACGCGACCCCGACCACGTCGACGACGCCGAAGATCGTGCCCATCGCCGTCATCGCGACCACGAGCACGACGAGCACCGGGATCCGCAGCACGCTCACACCGGGCACACCCCCGACGACCGGGCGCGCGGGCGGTTCGGTGCCGCGCTGCACGGCGAGGGCGACGGTGCCGATCACCAGCAGCACCGCCCCGAGCAACGCGCCCGCCTCGGGGAACGCGGCGACGCTCAGTCCCACCGACAGCACCGGCCCGACGATGAAGCACAGTTCGTCGATCACCGCCTCGAGCGCGAACGCGGTCCGCAGCCGGTCGGTGCCGCGGAGCAGTTCGGTCCACCGGGCCCGGACCATGGCACCGATGGTGGGCATCAGTCCCGCCGGGATCGCGCACGCGAACAGCAGCGCCTCGGGTGCCTCCCACCGCACCCCCGCCAGCATCGTGACCGTCGCGGTCGCGCTGATCCCGGCGGCGACCGGTAAGACGCGGAACTGCCCGTGCCGGTCGGCGGCCCGCGAGACCAGCGGGGTGAGCGCGGCGTAGGACAGCGCGAACACCGCGGCCACCGCTCCGCCGAGGCCGTAGTCGCCGCGGAGCTGCGAGAACATCGTCACGATGCCGATGCCGACCATCGCGATCGGCAGCCGCGCGACGAACCCCGCCAGGCAGAACGCGGCGGCACCCGGCGCGGTGAACAGTGCACGGTAGGAGCGCATTCGTGCCAGCATGCAGTACGTGAGCGTGCTGGTGTGTTTCCATGCCCATCCCGACGACGAGGTGTTCACCACCGGCGGGGTGATGCGTCTGGCCGCGGACGCGGGACATCGGGTGGTGCTGGTCGTCGCGACGGACGGCGCCGCGGGCGAGGTTCCCGACGGTCTGCTCGGGCCCGGCGAATCCCTGGCCCAGCGCCGCCGCGCCGAACTCGAGGCGTCGGCCGAGGCGCTCGGGGTCGCCCGCCTGGTTCCGCTCGGCTACGCCGATTCGGGCATGGCGGGGACGCCACGGAACTCGGACCCGGCGGCGTTCTGCAACGTCGACGTGGCGGCGGCCGCAGCGCGCCTCGCAACGGTGCTCGAGGAGGAGAGCGCCGACGTCGTCACCATCTACGACCCCAACGGCGGGTACGGGCACCCCGACCACGTGCAGGTGCACCGCGTCGGCGCCCGGGCCCAGGAGCTGACGGCGCACCCGTCGGTGTACGAGGCGGCCATGAACCGGGACCACATCCGTCGTCTGCTCGCCGCCGCCCCGGAGATGGGCCCGGATGCGGCGCCACCGGATCTGGACACCTTCGGCCTGCCCGAGACCGAGATCACCACCACGATCGACGTGTCCGCGACGATCCCCGCGAAACGGGCGGCGATGCTCGCGCACGCCTCGCAGGTGGGCGACTTCGGGCCGATGCTGGCGATGACACCGGAACAGCTCGCGAGCGCGTTCGGGCTCGAGTGGTTCCGCC
Organism: Rhodococcus sp. NS-SX18; assembly: GCF_057367935.1. Lineage (NCBI taxonomy): Bacteria > Bacillati > Actinomycetota > Actinomycetes > Mycobacteriales > Nocardiaceae > Rhodococcus > Rhodococcus sp. NS-SX18. The sequence goes on from NZ_CM170633.1 coordinate 3,990,753, forward strand.
GACGCGGCGCGGAGCAGGCGCTGCGGGAGCACGCCCTGCCGCTGTGACCGACCCGACCGAAGGAGCACGAATGGGCCACCACATCGAACTGAGCCGTTCCGTCGACGCCCCACCCGACCGGGTGTGGCGGGTGCTCACCTCCGTCGACTCGGCCCCGCAGGTGCTGAGCGGGGTGGACAGTGTCGAACGGCTCGCAGGCGTCGGCTACGAGGTCGGCACCCGCTGGCGCGAGACACGCAGGATGTTCGGCAGAGCGGCAACCGAGGAGATGACGGTGACGGCCGTGGAGCCCGGGCGGCACACGGTCGTCGAGGCCGAATCCGGCGGGGTGCGCTACCGCACCGAGTTCGACGTGGCCCCGGATCGGGCCGGCACGATGCTGACCGTGCGGTTCTCCGCGGATGACGACCGTCCCGGCCGGATCCGGCGGGCGCTGACTGCGCTCCTCGCTCCCCTGGGCATGCGGGTGACGCGCACGGCGCTGCGCCGGGACCTCGACGACATCGCGGCCGCGGCCCGGGCCGGGATCTGAGCGTCGTGTCGCTGTATTCGCGTTACCGCGCCACCGGCGCCGACCTGCCCTTCGGCGATCCCCTCGCGGCGCACGACGTCGCGATGGAGGGATACTTCTGGCGGTTCACCCAACCCGGAACCGGGCGGGTGGTGATCGCGCTGTGCGGCGTCAACCAGGCCGGCGACGGGTCGTGGGCGACGCTCGGCCTGGCGGCGCACCCGGGCGGATTCCTGCGGACGACGGCGTACCCGGACGGATTCGCCGATCCCCTCCGGCTCGGCGCATCGGCGGGCACGGCGTTCCACGGGGAACGCGACCGGCTGCGCGTGGACCTCGGCGACGACGCCCGCCTCGACGTGCGCGTGACGGCGCCCCGGCCGTGGCCTCGTCGCCGATTCGGCGGATCCAGCATCTTCCACGCGGTTCCCGCGCTGAACCAGTACTGGCACCCGTGGCTGCTCGACGGCCGGGCCGAAGGCGAGGCCGTGCTCGGCGGCGAGACCTGGAACCTCGACGGCGCCCAGGTGTACGCGGAGAAGAACTGGGGCAGGGGCGGTTTCCCGGAGTCGTGGTGGTGGGGCCAGGCGCACGGGTTCGCGGACTCCGCCGCATGCGTCGCCTTCGCCGGCGGGCAGGTCCACGCCGGTCCCCTGCGGACCGAGGTGACGGCCGTGGTCGTCGCCCTGCCGGACGGACCTGTGATCCGGCTCGGCAACCCGGTGGTCTCCCCGGTGCGGGCACACGTCACCGACGAACGGTGGTCGCTGTTCGGCCGCGGTCCGCGGTGGACCGTCGAGATCGAGGCGACCGCCCCTCTGGGCGACGCCCACGTGCTGCCGGTCCCGCTGCCGCTCGAACGCCGCAACGTGCCCGGCTCCCTCGAGCACCTGGCGGGCTCGTTGAGCGTGACCGTCCGCGACCGCGGCACACCGGTGTGGGCGGACGAGTCCCCCCTCGCGGCACTCGAACACGGCGGTCTGGCGCGCGCCCGGGCCGAACTGGACCGTCGGGCTGCGCCGGCGGGCGCCACGGACGGTCCGCCACTGCGCAGCCGATGACCGGCGGCCCCGGATCCGCGCGCTCCCCGGTCACACGCACATGAAATTGCATGCGCGCATAGCTATTTCGTGCGCGGCTCAGCCCAGTGCCCGGCGCATCGCCCCCAGCGGATCGGAGTACAGCGAGCTCAAGGACACCACGCTCGCGGCGTGCGCCTGTACCCGGTCGCCGAATCCGGTGACCCGGACGTCGGCGCCCGACGGCGCCCCGAGCGCACGCGCGACGTGCGGTGCGGCCGCCGGGTATGCGGTGAACGCCTGGCCGCCGAGAATCACCCGGTCCGGATTGAACAGGTCACGGAGCATCGCGACGGACCGCCCCAGTATCTGCGCCCGCTCCACGAGGATCTCGTGGGCCTCGCGAGAGCCGTTGCGGGCCAGCGTGTACAGCGCGGCGATGGACGTGGCACGTGCGTCGAGCAACCCGGCCTCCCGCGCCCGGGCCAGCACCGCCCGGTCGGCGACGGTGGCCTCGAGGCAACCGCGGGCACCGCAGGCGCACGGCACCGACGATCCCGTCGGCAGGTGCGACACCGAACCCGGGCCGCCGCGTGGCGTGTGTACCCGGCCGTCGAATGCGATTGCGATACCGACTGTCTCGCGGGCGTAGAAGTACAGGGTGGCGCCCTCGACGTCGGCGGTGTCGCGGTCGGGGGTGAGCAGCAGCTCCGACGCGGCCATCGCCTCGACGTGCGCGGCGACGGAAACCGGCAGGCCCAGGCCCCGGCCCACCACGGTTCCGACGGGCGCATCCGCCCAGCCGAGCCGCGGATGGTCCACGGTTCCGGTGGCCGAGTCGACGCGCCCGCCGAGCGCGACGCCTGCCCACAGCGGCGTGCGCCGATGCCAGCGCGCCGCGAAGGCCCGGGCGCTGCTGGTGATCACCCCGAGCGCCGCTTCCTGGCCACCGCGCGGGGTGGGGATCTCCACCGCGCCGATCACACGCCCGCGCAGATCGCTCGCGACGATGCCGGTGACGGCCGCACCGATGTGGATCCCGACGGTCAGGTAGCGCTCGTGGTCGGTCTCGAACGGCACCCGAGGCCGGCCGACGGCGCCGGGCACGGTCAGATCCGGCCGTTCCCGCAGCAGACCCGCGGCGAGCAGCGCCGACACCTGCCGGTTGACGGTGGCGATGCTCGCGCCCGTCGTCGCCGCCGCCTGATCGCGGCAGATCGGCCCGCGCGCCGCCGCGGCCCGGAACACCGCCGCGGCGGCGCCGTCGGCGAGCTTCAGTTCGGGCGGCACGATCTGCGCGCGCGCAGTCGATCGCACACGGGCGGTGGCGCCGCGGGACCGGACCCCGGACTTCGGACGGACGGCATTGGGGTACAAGACATTCGATGTAGCTGCTGCAGACACTGCGGCTCTTCCTCGGGGGCGGGTCCGAAGACCCGGGGCGTGACGGGGAGGCGCCGATCCGCTCGACCGCGAGGGTCGCGATCCGCCGGGTGACGGCAGGAATCGAAGCGGGGCGCGAGGTGCGGTGTCAGCGACAACACAGTTCGCGCGCCAGCGGCAGCCGCGAGCCCAGCGCGGCGGTCACATAGGTGACCCGCGGAGCACGGAGACGGCGAGCTGGCATACCCCGCAACCTAGCTGCCGGGCGCCGCCGTGTCCACTCCGACCGGCGACGCGCAGGCAACGGTCCCGATCACGGTGACGAAAACCCTTACGCCGGAACAGCACCGGTGATGAGGTCGACGGTACCGACATCCGATCCACGAAAGGCACTCCATGTCTGTCGATTTCGATACCCACACCGCACGCGCTCGCGACGTGACCGTGGTCCGCCTGGGCGGGCACATCGGTGCCCGCATCGACGGAGTCCGGCTCGGCGGCGACCTCGACGGCCCCACCGTCGAAGCGATCCGGCGCGCCCTGGCCGAGCACAAGGTGATCTTCTTCCGGGAACAGCACCACCTCGACGACGCGTCGCAGTACGCGTTCGCCGAGTTGCTCGGCACGCCGACCACCGCGCACCCGACGGTGACGTCGCGCGGGGAGCACGTGCTACCCATCGACTCCGACTACGGCAGAGCGAACAGCTGGCACACCGACGTCTCGTTCGTCGACCGCATCCCGAAGGCGTCGATCCTGCGCGCGGTGGAACTGCCCGCCTACGGCGGTTCGACCACGTGGGCGTCCGGCGTGGCGGCCTACGAGGGGCTGCCCGCGCCGCTGAAGACACTGGCCGAGAACCTGTGGGCCACCCACACCAACGTGTACGACTACGCCGCCGAGAGCGCCGAGCATCTCCGCGACGGCGCCGACGAGCGGGTCGCCGAGTACCGCGCCGAGTTCCGGTCCGAGTACTTCGCGACCGAGCATCCCGTGGTGCGCGTGCACCCCGAGACCGGAGCGCGGTCGCTGCTGCTCGGCCACTTCGTCGAGGGGTTCGTCGGACTGAGCGGCCGGCAGTCGCAGGCGCTGTTCCGGCTGCTGCAGGACCACCAGACCCGGCTCGAGTACACCACCCGCTGGCACTGGGCCGCCGGGGACGTGGCGGTGTGGGACAACCGGGCCACGCAGCACTACGCCGTCGCCGACTACGACGGTCTGCACCGTCGGCTGCACCGCATCACCCTCGCCGGCGACGTCCCGGTGAGCGTGCACGGCGAGGCGAGCCGGTCCGTCGCCGGCGACGCGAGCGCCTACTCGATCATCGAGACGCCCCGGCCGCTCGCGTCGTAGCGGGTGCCGCGGTCGCGCGGACCCCGCGCGACCGCACCCGGGGCACCCTAGGATCGCTCGCATGACGATTTCTCCCGATTCCCGCGTCGCCGTCGTCACCGGTGCCTCCTCCGGCATCGGCGAGGCCAGCGCCCGCACCCTCGCAGCCCAGGGCTTCCACGTCGTCGTCGGCGCTCGTCGCGTCGACCGGATCGAGAAGCTCGCGGAGGAGATCGGGGGTACGGCCCTCGAGCTGGACGTCACGGACGAGGACTCGGTGACCGCGTTCACGACGGTGCTCCCCCGGGTGGACGTGCTCGTGAACAACGCGGGCGGGGCCAAGGGTATGGCCCCGGTCGCCGAGGCCGACCTCGACGACTGGCGCTGGATGTGGGAGACGAACGTCCTCGGCACCCTGCGGATGACGAAGGCCCTGCTGCCGAAGCTCGTCGACTCCGGCGACGGCCTGATCGTCACGATCACGTCGGTGGCGGCGTTCCATGCCTACGACAACGGTGCGGGCTACACCTCCGCCAAGCACGCCCAGGCGGTGCTGCACCGGACGCTGCGCGGCGAGCTGCTCGGCAAGCCGGTGCGCCTGACCGAGATCGCGCCGGGCGCGGTGGAGACCGAGTTCTCCCTTGTGCGGTTCGAAGGGGACGCCGAGCGCGCCGCCAAGGTGTACGAGGGCATCACCCCGCTCGTGGCCGAGGACATCGCCGAGATCGTCGGGTTCGTTGCCTCGCGCCCGCCGCACGTGAACCTGGACCAGATCATCGTGCAGCCGCGCGACCAGGCCAGCCCCATGCGCTTCCACCGCACCGCCGAGTAGAACCGGTGGAGATCTCGGGGGACGCCGGGCAGCACCGCCTCTCCCCGGGCCCGCTGCTCGACGGGCGGGGCCGTCTCGCCGAGGCCGGATGGGCCGGCTCCGAGGTCCGCACCTACGACCGTTCCCGGATCGCGGTGCCACGGTGGCGGATCAAGGAGTGGGACTACTACTGCGTGCTCGCCGACGGCGACGACGGGCCGTTCGGTCTCGCGCTGACCGTCGCCGACAACGGTTACCTGGGCCTGCTCGGCGTGAGCTGGCTGGACCTGACCGGCCGCACGGAGACCACCGAGAACGTGATGGTCCCGTTTCCGCTGGGACGACTGCGGTTGCCTGCCTCCGCGGACGCTGGCGAGGTAATCGTCGACCGGCGCGGCATCCGCCTGGAGTTCCGGCACGAGCACGGCGCCCGGCGCCTGGTCGTCCGGCATCCCGGATTCGCGGGCGGACGGGGTCTGTCGGGCGAGGTGGTGCTCATCCCACCCGGCGACGAGCGGATGGTCGTCGCGCTGCCGTTCCCCGGCGACGATCGGGCGTTCTACTACAACCAGAAGTTCCCCGGCCTCTCCGCTGCCGGAACCGTCACGCTCGCCGGTCGTGAGCACACCTTCGACCCCGCGTCGGCATCCGGGGTGTTCGACTGGGGCCGCGGAGTGTGGACCTACGACAACACCTGGTTCTGGGCCTCCGCATCGGGACGGCACGAGGGGCGTCCCTTCGGGTTCACCGTCGGTTACGGCTTCGGCGACACCACCGCGGGCAGCGAGAACATGGTCCTGGTGGACGGCGTGGCGCACAAGCTGGACCGGGTGCAGTTCCACCTTCCGCACGGCACCTACGACGGCGCTCCGTGGCGGTTCGCGAGCAATGACGACCGGTTCGAGATGAGCTTCGAGCCGATCCTCGACCGTGCCGCCGACGTGAACGCCCTTGTCCTGCGCTCGACGCAGCATCAGGTCTTCGGCCGGTTCACCGGCCGTGTCACGCTCGACGACGGTGTCCGGCTCGAGGTGCGCGACCTTCTCGGATTCGCCGAGAAGGTGCACAACCGCTGGTAGTTCGCCTCTCCTACAGCGCGGACATCGATTGCCAGGTGGGCCAGTCGATCGCCCAGTCGTAGAGGTCGCCGTCCGCAGCGGACAGTTCGATCGAGGTTCCGGATACCTCCACCGGGTCGCCGTACATCGCCGTCTCGAAATACGCCTGGGCGTCCCCGAGCGAGAGGTTGATGCAGCCGTTGGTGACGTTGGTCGCGCCCTGCTGACCGAGGGTCGCGGGGTTGGCGTGGATGAACTCGCCGTTGTTGGAAATCCGCACCGCCCAGCGCTCTCGCACGTTCTCGTAGTACGGCGGGTTGGACATCAGGAAGTCCGCGTGCTTCTCGGTGACCACGTGGATACCGCTGCGGGTGACGTTGCGGGCCTCGTTGCCTTGCCCGTAGCTCACGGGGATGTCCATGATCGTCGCCCCGTCGCGCACGACCTGCATGCGGTGCGACGCGGCGTCGGCTACGACGACCTGGCTGCGACCGATCGTGAAGTCGAGTGTGAGGTCCTCCGCGCCGTAGGCACCGTCGCCGAAGTCGAGGCCGTACAGGCGTGCGTCGAGGTGCACTGCGGTGCCGGGCACCCAGTACTGCTGCGGCCGCCAGTGGGCCTGGGCACCGCCGTCGCCGTCGGGCAGCCACGCCCAGCTGCCGATCGTCGGCGGATCGGTCGTCACCGCCAGTGCCTTCTCGACGGCGGCCCGGTCCGCGATCGGGCCGTCGAACCGGACCACGATCGGTGCGGCGATGCCGACCTCCTGGCCGTCGGCGATGTCGAGGGTCGCGGCCACGATCCGGTCGGGGTCGACCGTGTCGAAGCTGCCCTCGACCGGCGCGGGCCGGCCGTCGGAGCCGACGGCCGTGCCGGACCAGCGGTAGGTCGCGCCGTAGCCGAGCGGCTCGGCGACGGTGAAGCTCCGGCGGTCGGCGGACAGTGCGCCGCGCACGACGGTGCCGGTGCCGGTGTTGGTGAGCGCGACGTCGGTGAACTCGCCGTCGGTGACCGAGGCCCGGGCCGGGGCGGTCGGGGCGACCCCGGTAGCACCGTCGACCGGGTCGGTGGCGACCGTCGCGATCGGCTGGGGCTCGGACGGGACCGCGCCCCCGCCCGACGAGCACGCCGCGAGCACCGCGACAAGCGCGAGTACCGCCGACCACAACAACCGACGACGTCGTTCACCCAGGTCATGCACTCCGACGAGAGTACGCCGGGAGCCCGCATTCGCGCCGTCCGCAGCCGTCCGCTCCGACGACCGTCACAGCGGACGGCTGGGCGCCGAGCGGCTGTCGATCGTCAGATCACGCAGCCCACGGTCACCGGTTCCGGTTCGAGCCGCACCCCGAACGCGTCCTGCACGCCGTCGCGCACCTCCCGGGCGAGGGCCACCAGATCCGCGGTGGTCGCGGCGCCCCGGTTGGTGAGCGCGAGGGTGTGCTTGGTGGACAGCCGCACCGGTGCGTCGGGCCCCGGGAAGCCCTTGCCGAACCCGGCCCGCTCGATCAGCCAACCCGCGGAGAGCTTGGTGCCGCCGTCCGCGGGGAATCGCGGGATCCGCACGTCGGGCCCGACACGTTCCTCGACGACTGCGAGCACCCGGGACAACTCGTCGTCGGAGAGCACCGGGTTGGTGAAGAACGATCCGGCGCTCCAGGTGTCGAGGTCGCCCGGGTCGAGCACCATGCCCTTGCCGCGGCGCAACGCCAGCACCTGCTCGCGTACCTCCGCGGCCGGGCGCCGCTCCCCCTCCTCGGCGTGCAGGGCCGACGCCAGCTCCCGATAGCCGAGCGGTGCACTCGCCCCGTCCGGCCGCACGGCGAGGTCCACCTCGAGCACCAGCGCGTCGTCGGAATGCTTGAGGACGCTGGTGCGGTAGCCGAGTCCAAGCTCCCCGGGGCCGACCCACCGGACATCGCCGCTGGTGCGGTCGAGAAGCCGTACGGCGCGCAGGACCGATCCGACCTCCACCCCGTAGGCGCCGACGTTCTGCACCGGGGTCGCGCCGGTGGAGCCGGGGATCCCCGACAGGCACTCGAGCCCCCCGAGGCCGGACTTCACGGTGAGGGCGACGACGTCGTCCCACACCGCACCCGCCTCGGCGCGGACGGTGTCCTCGCCCGCTTCGATCCCGGTGGTCGCGATGCGCACGACCACGCCGTCGAACCCGGCGTCGCCGATCACCAGATTGGAGCCCCCCGCCAGGACCAGGGTGGGGACACGCGCCGCGTCGAGCAGGCTTACGACCTCGACGAGCGTGTCGGTGGTGGTGCACTCGACGAGCCACCGCGCCGGACCACCCAGCCGCAGCGTGGTCAGCGTCGACAGCGGCACGTGCTCGGACACGGCAGCGCCCGCCTCGACGAGTTGGGCCCCAATACGCGGATCAGACACCCGCAAACGGTAGCGTGCCGACCATGGGCAGCCGCATCGACCATTACTCGCACTACGCGTCCCCCGTCGCCACGGTGCACGCGGCGCTCGTCGACGAGAACTACTGGCGGACCCGCCTGGCGGAGATCGGCGGCCCGGGCGCGACGCTCGAGGACGTGCGCACCGGTGACGGGACGATCGACCTGCACATGACCCAGTCCATCCCGGCGGAGCACCTGCCGAGCTTCGTCACCAACTTCCATCCCGGAGACCTGGTGATCCATCGGCACGAGTCGTGGCAGCCGCTGACCGGGGACCGCGCGACGGGCCGCTTCTCCGCGCACGTGGACGGGCTGCCGGGCAAGGTGGACGGCACCTCAACGATGGCCCCGGACGGCTCCGGCACCATCGTGGAGATCGACGGCACTGCCGAGGTGCGGATCCCTTTTCTCGGCGGAAAGATCGAGGGCATCATCGTCGAGCAGATCGTCGAACTGTTCGACGTCGAGCGCACCTTCACCGCGCAGTGGTTGTCCGAACCCCACTGACGGCTGTCCGAACCCCACTGACGGCAGTCCGAACCCCACTGACGGCAGTCCCGAGCCGCACCGGCGGCTGTCCGCACTGCACCGACGTGCCGTTGCGGAGCCGTGACGATTTCCGTCGCTCGGTAACGAACCGGTAACCTCGGCTGTCATGGCACGGCGAATCGACTACTCCGCCCGCTATCCGTACAGCCCGGAGCAGGTGTACGAGGCGCTCTCGGACCGCACGCACTGGGAGGCGCGCATCGTGGAGATGCGCAAGTACTCCGAGAACCATCTCGCGGAGTTCGAAGTGTCGGACGACGGTATCGACCTGGTCCTGCACCACGTCCTGCCACGCACGGAACTGCCCGAGATCGCCCGGACGGTGATGAAGAAGGACATGGTCATCACCCGCAAGGAGACGTACACCCCCCTCGGCGACACGATCACCGGCAGCTACCAGGCCTCGGTCCCCGCGGGGCCCGGCAGCCTCACCGGCACGATGGAACTGTTCGCCTCCGACGGGGGCAGCACCCTGCGCACCACGTCGGAGGCCAAGGTCTTCCTGCCGTTCATCGGCGGCAAACTCGAACAGCTCATGCTCGTCAACCTCGTCGACCTGTTCCGCACCGAGGCGGAGATCACCGCCGACTGGCTCGCGCGCCGGTTCGGATAGTTCCCCAGTGCGCGTCCCGCGCCCGGAAGGTGTCGTCACCCGCGGCACCACGGGCATCAATCGCCTGCGCCGCAGCGACCGCTGGCTGATGCACCATCCCGACGTGGCCCGCGTTCTGCACTCGCGGGACGATGCGCTCGTCGTCGACCTCGGTTACGGCGCGATGCCGGTGACCACCCTCGAACTGGCCGCGCGGCTGCGCACGGTGCGTCGCAGGCTGCGGGTGGTGGGTCTCGAGATCGATCCCGAGCGGGTGGTGCCGGGCCGTGACGGCGTGGAGTTCGCCCGCGGGGGCTTCGAGCTGGCCGGGCTCCGGCCGGTGCTGATCCGCGCGTTCAACGTGCTGCGTCAGTACCCCGAGGAGGCGGTGGCGCCGGCGTGGGCTCGGCTGCGGGCCGGGCTCGCACCGGGCGGGCTGCTGCTCGACGGCACGTGCGACGAACTGGGTCGGCGGTGCGCCTGGGTGCTGCTCGACGAGCACGGACCGCGCACGCTCACCATGGCGTGGAGCCCGTTCCATTCGGCCACACCGTCGGACCTGGCCGAGCGTCTGCCGAAGGCGCTGATCCACCGCAACGTGCCGGGGGAACGGATCCACGAGCTGCTGCAGGCGGCGGATCGCGCCTGGGCGGCGGCGGCGCCGCACGCGGCGTTCGGACCGCGAATGCGCTGGCGCGCGACGCTGGAACTGTTGCGTGCCCAGGGGGTGCCGGCGGCACCACAACGCCGTCGACTGCGGGACTGTGTGCTGACCGTCCCGTGGGACTTCGTCGCCCCCGCGACGGCTCAGCCGGCGGCGAGCAGCGCCAGCTCGATGCGGTCCGCGACCGCCGCGGGCTGATCGACGACCGCGGCGTGCAGCTGCGCCGAGGTCACCCGTCCGATCGCGATCGCGTCGCCGACGAGTTCGTCGAGCACCTCCTGGGAGACTCCGCCCGCCGCCAGGTCGACGGCGGTCCGCGCGGGGGTCGTGATGCGGAAGCATCCGACCTGCTCACAGTCCTGCTCGCGCAGCTGCCGGTGGTGCAGGGCGAGCCGGTTGCTCGGCACCGTCCGCTGATCGGCCGTCGACAGATGCAGGAATCGGGGTTGCAGGTGGCCCATACCGTGCAGGTCGGCCGCGCTCTGGTGGGAGACCACTGCCGCGCCCTCGTACCAGGCGCACCACTGAGCGAACTCGTCGAACTTCGTGTGCGGGCTGTCGCCGAGCCGGAACAGATCCGTCTGGATCCGGATCCAGTGCCCGGCCGCGATCCGGCCGACGAAGTCGATGGTGGCGATGCCGTGGGCCACGGCCTGTCGCGTGGTGAAGAAGCCCGCCTGCGCGAGCGCGGTGTGTCGCAGGGCCTCGTCCGGATCCACCCGGCCGGAGGCGTCGTGTTCAGGTTCCGTCCAGCCCGTCATGCCGCCACAGTACCCGAACAACTGTGTCCCACCTCACACTTTCTCGTCCCGGCTGCGCATCTTCACAGACCTTCCTCAGAGTTCTTCGGGACAATCCGATCTCATGACGAACCGGAAGCGTGTCCCCTTCGCCACCATCGGCATCGTCCTCGCCGTCGTGCTGGTCGCGGTACTCGTGGGTGCCGAGGTGTACGCCCGCAACCGCGCCACCAATTGCCTCGCGCAGTCGTTCGAGAGCGAACTCGGCACGAACGTCGACGTGGACCTGGGATGGAAACCGGTGCTGCTCTCGCTCGTCGACAAGCAGGTCTCGTCCGTCACGCTCGACAGCGACGACACGGCGTTCGGCCCTGCCCAGGAGATGCAGGTACACGCCGTGGTTCGCGACGTGGACCTACGGGAGAGCGCCGACGGCGCCGGGACGATCGGCAGCTCGAGCGCGGAGGTCGTGTGGCCGTCGTCGGGCATTCTCGCGACCGTGCAGACGCTGCCGCTCGGCTCGCTGATCACCGACGTCACCCCGGACGCGAACGCGGGCACCCTCCGCTTCACCGTCGGCGGCGCCGGGCTGGCGGAACTGACCGTGCGGCCGGCGGCCCGGAACGGGACGATCGCGATCGAGACGGTGGACGCGTCGCTGTTCGGCATCGGGTTACCGACAGCGCTGGTCGACGGCATCGTCCAGATCCTCACCGAGAGCTTGCAGCAGTACCCGCTGGACATGCAGGCGACGTCCGTGGCGGTCACCGACTCCGGCATCGAGGTGACGCTCGAGGGCGGCGCCTACACGATGCCGGAGCCGCCGGCCCGTCAGCAGTCGCAGAACCAGCTCGACTGCTGAGGACGCGGCCCACTCACTCGGGCAGGTCGTCGAGTACCGCGCGGGTTCCGGACAGGCCGAGCCGGGTGGCGCCGGCCTCGATCATGGCCAGCGCCGCCTCGGCCGTGCGGATGCCGCCGCTGGCCTTGACGCCGAGCCGACCGCCCACGGTCTCGGCCATCAGCCGCACCGCGTGCACCGAGGCGCCCCCGGCGGGATGGAACCCGGTGGACGTCTTGACGAAGTTCGCGCCCGCCCGCTCGGCGCACCGACATACCTCCACGATCGCCTCGTCCGACAGCACGGCCGACTCGATGATGACCTTGAGGACGGGGTCGAACCCGATCGCCTCGCGCACGGTGAGGATGTCGGCGAGCACCGCGTTGTAGTCGCCGGCGACGGCCGCGCCGACATCGATGACCATGTCGATCTCGGCGGCCCCCTGATCCACGGCGAGTCTGGCCTCGGCGCCCTTGATCAGCGAATGGTGCTTGCCCGACGGGAACCCCGCGACGGTGGCGACGACGAGTCCGTCCGTCCGCAGCGGCAACATCGACGGCGACACGCACACCGACCAGACGCCGAGCTCGCGGGCCTCGTCGACGAGCGCACGCACGTCGGCGCCCGACGCCTCGGGCTTGAGCAGGGTGTGGTCGACGATCGCGGCGACCCGGGCACGGGTGAGGGTGGTCTCCGGCATGCCCGTCAGCTTTCCACAGCGATATCCGGTTGCCCGGGGCGGCGCCGGTGTCCACACTGCTGTCGTGATCGTCCGACGAGAACTCCCCGCCGACGTCCCCGCGATCGCCGACGTGCACCGCGCCGCGTTCGCGGCGCTCACCCCCACGGGCGCGGAACCGGTGGAGCCCGGTCTCGTCGAGGCGCTGCGCGCCGACCCGGCGTGGCTGCCCCGGCTCTCGCTCGTCGCAACGAGTGCCGAGCGTTCGGGTGCAGCTGGAGCCGAAGGCTCGGTCGTCGGGCACGTGTGTGTCACCCGGGCGACAGTCGACGGTGAGCCGGCGCTGGCGTTGGGTCCGATCGGTGTGCTGCCGGAGCTGCAGCGCTCCGGCGTCGGCGGTGCCCTGATGCACGCGGCGCTCGGTGCCGCGGACGCCCTCGACGAACCGCTCGTGGTGCTGCTCGGGCACCTGGACTACTACCCGCGCTTCGGGTTCGTCCCGGCCGCCGAGCTCGGGGTGGAACCCGACGTGCCCGACTGGGCGTCGCACCTGCAGGCCCGTGCGCTCACCGCCTACCGGCCGCAGCTACGTGGCGTCTTCCGCTACGCGCCCCCGTTCTACGACCTCGGTTGACGCGAGGGAGGTTTCCGCGCACTCCGCGGTTCGCCGCGAGATCCACCCGGTCGGCGCAACAATGAACCGGCTGGACTTCCGCCGGGCCTCCGCGGGTCCGACCGCGGATCCGAGAGAACCCGAGGAGGAGGCATGACCGACGACGAGACGGCACAGCTCGCGAGCACCTTCGACGACGCGAGCGGCGACTTCGGCCGGCTCACGCCGACGGTGTGGGGTCCGGCCGGGCAGGCGCTGGTCTTCCAGCTCGGGCCGGGTCCCGGTGCGACGGTGCTGGACGTGTGTTGCGGCGCCGGCGCCTCGGCGCTACCCGCCGCCGCGGCCGTGGGGCCGACGGGCCGGGTCCACGCGATCGACGTCGCCGACGACCTGCTCGAGCTCGGCCGGCTCGTCGCCGCCGAACGGGCGCTGCAGAACATCGACTTCGTGTGCGCCGACGCCACCACGTGGGAACCGCCCTCCACGGTCCCGGAAGCCGGATACGACGTGCTCGCCATCTCCTACGGGGTGTTCCTGCTGCCCCACATGGATGCCGCGTTCGATCGTCTGGTGGGCCTGGTGCGGCACGGCGGCCGGATCGGTGTGACCGTGTGGCGGGCCGGGGCGATGGAGGAGATCAGCGCGACGCTGTTCGACGTCGTCGGCCGGCGCAACCCGGCGGTGGCGGGCCGGCCGTCGCTGCGGGAGCGGACGCCGCTGCGGGCGATCGATCTGCCGCGCACCCTCGAGGCGTGGCTCGCGGCCGCCGGCACCCACTCGGTGGAGGTACGCACCCTGTCGAACCTGCTGCCCGCCACCGACGAGCTGTGCTGGGCGCTGGTGACCGGATCGGGCCTGCGGGCGGTCCTGGCCGGGCTCGACACCGACGCGGTCGCCGCGGTGCGCGCCGAATTCCTCGCGGCCGTCACCGAGCGCGGCATCCACACGATCGACGCGACGACCCTCGTCGGGACCGCCACGGTCCGGCGGCCCCCCGCGACGGTGTGACCGGTCGAATCGGACCGGGGTCCCACCTGAGAGACTGGACGGCATGACCTCCGCTGCCTCGTCCGACGACCGTCGGTATGTACTGTCACTGGGCTGCCCCGACGCCACCGGCATCGTCGCCCGCATCTCGACCTTCCTCGCGGACGTGGGCGGCTCGATCGTCGAAGCCGGCTATCACGCGGACCCCGACAGCGGTTGGTTCTTCACTCGGCAGGCCGTGCGCGCCTCGTCCATCCCGCTCGGCCTCGACGAACTGCGCGACCGATTCTCGGCCGTCGCGGCGGAACTGGGCCCGGAGACCGAATGGACGCTGCAGGACACCGGCGAGACCAAGCGGGTGGTGCTCCTCGTCAGCAAGGAAGGCCACTGTCTGCACGACATCCTCGGCCGGGTGGCCGCCGGGGAACTGAACGCGGAGATCTGCGCAGTCGTGGGGAACCATCCCGACCTCGAACGGGTGACCCGCCGGCACGGCATCGACTTCCACTACGTGTCCTTCCCGAAGGATCCGGAGCAGCGGGGGCCCGCGTTCGAGCAGGTGCGCAAGCTCGTCGACGTGCACGATCCGCACGCGGTCGTGCTGGCGCGGTTCATGCAGATCCTGCCGCCCGAGTTGTGCGAGCACTGGGCGGGCCGGGCGATCAACATCCACCACAGCTTTCTGCCGTCGTTCATCGGCGCACGCCCCTACCATCAGGCCTTCGCCCGCGGCGTGAAACTGATCGGCGCGACGTGCCACTACGTGACCCCCGAGCTGGACGCCGGCCCGATCATCGAGCAGGACGTGGTGCGCGTCGGTCATGCCGACACCGTCGGCGACATGGTGCGCCTCGGTCGTGACGTCGAGAAGCTGGTGCTGGCCCGCGGGCTGCGCTGGCACCTCGAGGACCGGGTGCTGGTGCACGGCAGCAAGACCGTCGTCTTCAGCTGACGGCTCGGAATCGGCCGGTCAGCCCACGGTGACGGTGCGGCTGTGCCAGCCGGTGGCGCCGTCGGGGATCGGCGGGCGGCGCTGCTCGTCCTGCACCCGGCCCTCCCCGTCGGTGGCACGCACCTCGAGGGTGTGCGTGCCGGGCGTCGCGTCCCATCGCCACGTCCACTGCCGCCACGTGTCGAGCGAGTACTCCTCGGCGAGTTCGGCGTCGTTCCAGGGGCCACCGTCGACGCGGACCTCGACGCGGTCGATGCCGCGTTGCTGCGCCCACGCGGTACCGGCGACGACCACGGGCCCGGATTCGAGCCGGCCGAAGGCGGCGGGGACGTCGATGCGTGAGGCGGTCCGGACGGGTGCCTGTTCCGCCCAGCCGCGCTGCGTCCAGTAGGCCTCGGCCCGGTCGAATCGGGTCAGTTCCCAGTCGACGACCCACTTGGTGGCGGAGACGTACCCGTACAGCCCGGGCACCACCTGCCGGGCGGGGTACCCGTGTTCGAACGGCAGCGGTTCGCCGTTCATCGCGACGGCGAGCAGGGCGTCGCGGCCGTCGAGGACGGCGTCGACGGGGGTGCCGCAGGTGAAGCCGTCGGCGCTGGTGGACAGGAGCATATCGGCGTCGGCCCGGACTCCGGCCCGGGCGAGCAGGTCGCTCATCCGGTATCCGATCCAGCGGGCGTTGCCGGCCAGGTTGCCGCCGACCTCGTTGGACACGCAGGTGAGGGTGAGGATCCGTTCGACGGGTTCGAACGCGGCCAGATCGTCCCAGGTGAGTGTCACTTCCCGCTCGACCATGCCGTGAATGCGCAGCTGCCAGTCCGCGGTGCGCAACCGCGGCACCTGCAGCGCGGTGTCGATGCGGTAGAACTCCGCCGGCGAGGTGAGGAAGGGGGTCGCCCCGGGGGCCGTCACCTCGGTGCCCGCCGGCACGGGTGCGGCGGCCCGGGCCGGTCGCGGGACCAGGAACCGGGCACGATCCTCGACGGCCCGCGCCAGCCGGTCGGTGAGGTGCCGGCCGGCGGCGCCGGCGGCCACGGCCACCGCGGCGGCGGTGCCGAGCACCGTGAGGAACCGGCGGCGCGGCCACGCCGCCGGGGTTGCCGTCCCGTCGTCGCGGACGCCGGATGCGGCGAGCAGCCGGACGGCGTACTGCAGCAGCACCGCGCCCGCGACGGCGCCGACGACGGTGGGCAGCGCAGCGACGGCGGTGGCACCCGGCCGGCTCAGTGCCGCGTATCCGCCGACGGCGGCCAGGACCGCGATGACGACGCCGCCGCGCGGTCGGCGGGGCTGTTCGAGCAGCCCCGCCGCCACGGCAAGCACCGCGAGGATCACCGACATGCCGATGAACAACGCCGGTTTGTCCGACGTTCCGAACGTGTCGATCGCGAACTCGCGGGCCCACGCGGGCGCCCGGTCCACAGTCGTGGCGCCGACGGCGTAGAACGGCGACGATGCCGGCCCGACCAGCGCCGCGAGCAGTTCGCCGACGCCGAGGACGACACCGAACGACACCAGTCCGGCGAGGGCACGCGCGGCGCGGTGGCCCGACACGGTCACGGGTCCTTCTCCAGTGGATGGCACACGGGGGGTTCGGTGCCGCGGCCGCCGCGGATGGGAGCGTCAGGCGGTTGCCTGCACGGGCTCCCGTTCGGCGAGGTACAGCAGTTCGTCGTCGAACGCGTCGATCGCCTCGACCGAGCTCATGTGCCCGATCCCGTCGAGGACGACGAAGTGCTCGAGGTGGCCGGCGGCCTCGAGGGCCTCGGCGAGCCGGTGCGCGTGCACCGGCGGCGTGAGGCGGTCCGCGGTGCCGACCAGCACGGTGGTCGGGACGGTGAGGTGCTCGAGGCCCGTTCGGATGTCGATCGCGCTGAGCGCCGCCCCCCAGTTGCCACGGGCCCGGGGGGTGCAGCCGAGCACGATCTTCTCGCAGAACTCCACCTCGGCGGGGCTCGAGCCGGGTGCGAGCGCGACGTACTTCAGCGCGCGGGTGGTCAGGGGGGAGGCGACGAGCGGCAGGGCGGCGCCGAGGACACGCCGCGCGACGGGCTCCGGCACTCGTCCCAGCCGGGGCGGCAGCAGCGCGGCCTCGGCGAGCAGGCTGTCGGTGCCGGTGCTCGCGAGCAGCACTCCGGACGCCTTCTCCCGCACCTGTTCGGGGTGGCGGCCGGCCCACGCGATGATGCTCATGCCGCCCATGCTGTGCCCGGCGAGGACTGCCCTGCGGCCGGTCGGCACCGTCGCCGCGAGGACCGCTGCGAGATCGTCGGCGAGGACATCGGGGCCGAAGGCCCGGGTACCGAGATCGCTGCGGCCGTGACCGCGCTGGTCGTAGGTGATCACCCGGTAGCGCCCGGCGAGTGCATTGATCTGCGGGATCCAGTAGTCGGCGTTGCACGTCCACCCGTGGCTGAGCACGATCGGGTCGGCGTCCGGATCGCCGTAGGCGCGGATGTGGAGGTGGGCACCGTCGTCGGTGGTGAGGTCGACGACGTCGGGGTCCAGCGTGGGCGGCGCGAGCAGCGCGTGCGGTGGCCGGTCGGCGGCGCGCACCACGGCGCGGCGACGGCGGGCGCGGTAGGCCACGAGTCCGGCGACGGCAGCAGCGCCGGCCACCCCGGCGATAACCAGCGTGGTCCTGCGGGACGGCTTCTTCACCTGTGTTGTTCTCCTGGTTGCTGGAACGACGGCCGTCGCGGGACGCGGCGGCCGAGGGACGGGTGCGCGATCACAGGACGTGGGCGCGGCGGAGCAGCAGAGTCGACGGTCCACCGATCAGGCCCACGTCGTCGAGGAACTCGATCGTCCGCCGGGTGCCCTCACGGAGCCGGTCGTGGTAGTGCGTGTTCGTCCGCACCGCCGCCGTGGCCGCGGCGACGTCGAGCCCCGCGGCGGCGTAGACGTCGTCGTGGACGAGGCTCGTGACGACGAAGTACGCGGAGATGCCCAACTGCAGCCGGACACGGGCGCGGTCGGTGCGGGACAGGTGGCGTGTGCGGCGGACTATCTCTTCGCGCGCGTAGCGGATGTGCCGGGACTCCTCGACGACGTGGATGCGGCTGACCGTGCGGGTGACGGGCTGGACCCGCTCGTCGCGCATGAAGTCGCGCTGCATCGCGTCGAGGATCTCTTCGGCGAACAGGGTTCCGCCGAATGCGAGCGCCCCACTCGCCGTGGCCTTGAACAGCCTGCCGCTCTCCCGGATCCAGCGCTTCGGCCGGTAGGACGGGATCCCGAAGTGCTGAGCCGCGCGCGCGAACATGATCGAGTGGCGGCACTCGTCGGCGATCTCGGTGAGCCCGAACTGGACGTAGGCGGTGGCGGGGTCGCGGCGGTAGAGGTCGCGTACGAGCATCTGCATCAGGATCATCTCGAACCAGATGCCGGTGCCGGCGATACTGGCCGCCTCGTGCTGGGTCAGGACGATCCGCTGCCGTTCGCTCATCGACTCCCACAGAGCGGTGCCGTAGAGGCTGCTCCATTCGGGGGTCATCCCGTACTTGTCGGCAGGGACGGGAGCGTCCCAGTCGATTTCGAGGGCCGGGTCGTAGGAGGAACGTGCGGCGGAGGCCAGCAGTCGTTCGGCGGTGTCCTCACGGTCGGCCGTGCGGACGGTCCGGGTGAGCGCCATCGTCGATCACCTCGTCTCGGTAATTACCCGTTACTCGAAGTGTCATCAACCTTTCGGCGCTTGTCAAGGCCTCCCGGCGGGAACTACCAGCGCGGCCGCTGCACCTCGTCCACCCGTGGTCGCACGTCGACGAGGTACACGCTCACGGCGATGACCGCGATGATTCCGAGCATCATGAAGGTGCCCCAGAAGACGACGATCACCAGCAGCGAGGCGGCAAGAATGCCGAGCCACACCGGCTTGGTGAGCTTGTCGACCGCGGGGAAGGCCTCGGCGGGTTGCCGCACGGCATGCAGCAGCGCGAAACCCGCCCCGGCGAGCGCGACGATCTGCAGAGCGAAGATGATCAGGGCGGCGAGAGAATCGACGTTGGGCACGTTCCCATGGTACGAGCAACGGCCCCCACGCGAAGGTCGCGTGGGGGCCGTCGGCGGTTCTACCGCCCGGTGGAGATCAGGCGCCGGTGGTCTTGCGCGGCGCTGCCTTCTTCGCGGGCGCCTTGGCCGGAGTCTTGGCGGCAGCCTTGGCCGGCGTCTTGGCGGCCGGGGTCTTCGGAGCCTCCGTCTTCGAAGCCTCGGTCTTCGGCGCAGCCGCCTTCTCTGCGGCTTCCTCGACCTTGGTGGCAGCCTCGTCGAGCTCGAGCGCGGCGGTCTCGACCCGGTCCGCGGCCTCCGCAGCCGCCTCCTGGGCCTGGCCACCGAGGTCGAGCACCCGCAGACCGGCCTCCTCGCCGGCCCCGGAGATGGCCTCGCCGACGTCGCCGGCGGTCTCCTCGATCCGGCCGGCGGCACGGCCCGCGAGCCGGGCGGCCTGTTCGCCCACGGCGCGGGTCTGGCGCGCGACGGTGCCCAGAGCCTCCTCGGTGAGCTCGACGGCGTCACCGAACGCAGCCTCCGCGCGGCCGATGCCCTCCTCCACGACCGGCTGCTTGCGCAGCCGTTCGATGGTCTCCTCGCCACGCTCGGCGAGCGCGGTGTAGATGTCGGAGGCCACCTTCAGGTAGGCCTCGGCCACCTTGCGCAGCTCCTCGGCGGTGAACTTCTCGCGCAGCTCGGCGAGATCCTCGGGCAGTTCGGCCGGCAGGCCGGCGAGCCGCTCGCGCAGGGACTCGACGTTCTCGGTCAGATCCTCCTGGAAATCGGCCAGGCGGCCCCGGGCACTGTCGACCCGGTCGCTGACGTCGGTCTGGGTGGTCTCGGCGCGACGGCGGGTACGGGCCACGATGTCCGCCACCGCCTGGACCACGGTGTCACCGGCACCGACGGCGGCATACAGCGGGGTGGCGAGGTTCTTCGGATCGGTCATGTCAGTTCTCCTGTCGATCAGGGTCGGTCGCGCCGTTCGGGGCAGCGGCCGCGGGTGCGGATACCTCGGGTACAGACACCTCGGGTGAGAGGTCCGCCCCGGAAGGGTGGGAACCGTTCTCGCGGCAGAACGATTCGTAGATGTCGAGCAGGACCTGCTTCTGCCGCTCGTTGAGTACGGCATCGGTCAGCAGCGCGTCGCGCACCGCGCTCTGCGGGCGTTGCTCCAGGATCCCGGCCCGGACGTAGAGGACCTCCGCGGACATCCGGAGCCCCTTGGCAATCTGCCCGAGCACCTCGGCCGAGGGCTTGCGCAGCCCTCGCTCGATCTGGCTCAGATAGGGATTGCTGACGCCGGCGAGCTGGGAGAGCTGGCGCAGAGACACCTGCGCCGCCTCGCGCTGCGAGCGGATGAAACTGCCGATGTCCTGCGCGGCAGTACTGACCACCCGCGTGGCGATCTCGGTGGCGCCGGACGCGTCGTCCTTGTCATCGTCCCCTCCGTCGGCGGGTTCACCCCGTTCCTTCGTGGACACATTTCCACTGTACCCACAAGTGCTAGCTGTAGCAAGCAGTCTGCTAGCAGGTGTGACACGTCACGCGAACAGCAGATTCGACAGGGTGTAGATGGCCAGACCGGCGAGCGACCCGACCACCGTGCCGTTGATCCGGATGAACTGCAGATCGCGTCCCACCTGGAGCTCGATCTTGCGGCTCGCCTCCTCCGCGTCCCAGCGCTCCACCGTCTCCCGGATGACCGCGGTGATCTCGTCGGCGTAGTTGGCCGCGATGTACCGGGCCCCGTCGAGCAGCCAGCGGTCGAACTTGCCGCGCAGCTCGTGGTCCTCCATCAGCCGCACACCGAAGTGGATGACGTTCTCGGTGACCTTCGTGCGCAGCGTGCTGTGCGGGTCGTCGACCGACTCGAGGATCATCCGCTTGGCCGCGCGCCACGTCGCGGAGGCCAGCTGGGTGACCTCCTCGCGGCCCATGATCTCCGCCTTGACCTTCTCCGCCTTGGCGATGGTGACCGGATCGTGCTGCAGGTCCCGCGCGTACTCGGCGAGGAACCGGTTCGCGGCCACGCGCACCTCGTGGTCGGGATTGGACCGCACCTTCCAGGTGAACTCCACCAGCTCGCGGTGGATCCGCTCGCCGAGCAGCAGGTCCACGAACTTCGGCGACCACGACGGCGAGTCGCGGCTGATGATGCGGTCGATCGTCTCCTGGCTGCCGAGGGCCCACTGATGAGCCCGCTCGGCCAGCATGTCGATCAGCGGCAGTTGCCGGTTCTCGGCGAGCAGCTCGGACAGCACCCGGCCGATGGGCGGCCCCCATTCCGGCTCGGCGATGCGCTTGACGATGGTGTTGTCGATGATCTGCTGGATGTCTTCCTCGCGCAGGACCGTCACGAGTCCCCGCAGCACCGTCGACGTCTCCTGCGCGATCCGTTCGGCGTGTTCGGGCTCCGCCATCCAGGTCCCCAGGCGCAGCGGGATCCGGGCGTTCTCGACCTTCGCCGACACCACCTCGGGGGCGAGGAAGTTGGAGCCGACGAACGAACTCAGGCTCGCCCCGAGCTGATCCTTCTTCCGCTTGATGATGGCCGTGTGCGGAACGGGGATACCCAGCGGATGCCGGAACAGCGCGGTGACCGCGAACCAGTCCGCGAGCGCGCCGACCATCCCGGCCTCGGAGGCGGCGCGCACGTACCCCACCCATTCGCCGGCGCCGCGCGTCTCCTGCCAGCGGCAGAACAAGTAGATAGCGGTCGCCGCGAGCAGAAAGCCGGTGGCGACCGCCTTCATCCGGCGCAGGTCTCTGCGCTTGGCGTCATCGTCGATGCTCATCAACTGCACCTCCGCCATTGTGCCGAAGACACCTCCGCCGTTGTGCCGAAGCCGTGCCCGGCTGTGCCGAAGCCGTGCCCGGCTGTGTCGAAGCCGTGCCCGGCGAGGGCGGCACGCGGCGGAAACGGACGTGGCGTCCCGATCGGGACGTCCACACGGCCGGTCGCGCGCCCCCCTCTAAACTGGACGGACGATCGAGCGAACGGATGTGCCACCCAGTGCCGAACCACCGAGTTCCCCAGCCCCCGTCCCCGACCGACACGCCGGTCCCGACGACCGCCGCGCCGACCAAACAGGACGGCCGCAAGCGTCGCTGGCACGAACACAAGATCGCCCGCCGCGAGGAACTCGTCGACGGCACGATCAAGGCGATCCGGACCCGCGGGCGCGACGTCGGGATGGACGAGATCGCCGCCGAGATCGGCGTCTCCAAGACCGTTCTCTACCGGTACTTCACCGACAAGAACGACCTGACCACGGCGACGATGCTGCGGTACGTGGAGACGATCCTGGCGCCGCGCATCTACGCGGCGGTGGCAGAGGACCTCGACGAGTACGACCTGACCCGGGTCGCGATCGCCACCTACGTCGAGACCGTCGCCTCCGATCCCGAGGTGTATCTGTACGTGATGACCAACAGCGCCGCGGCGGGGCGCGACGTCGTGGCCGACTCGGAGCGGATGATCGCCGAACTCGTCGCGACGGTGATCGGTGAGCGGCTGCGGCACCTGGAGATGGACTCGGGCGGTTCCGTGCCGTGGGCGTACGCGATCGTGGGCGCGATCCAGCTCGCCACCCACTGGTGGATTTCCAACAAGTCGATGTCGGCGGAGGACCTGACCGACTACCTCACGATGATGACCTGGGGCGGAATCTCCGGAATCGCGGCCGTCGGCGGCTCGCCGGCCCGCTTCAAGAGCCGGCCGCACCCGCTGCTTCCGGACGCCGGCACATCGTGACTCAGTTTGCGTGACCCTGTTTATGTAACTGGCGTTTACATGTAAAGTCGCGGGCATGTCCGACCCACACGACGACGAACCCGACGGCTACCGCGGCCCCGCCGAGGTCACCGTCGGCGAGCGGCACGCCACCACGGACGTGCAGCTGTCCGGGGCATTCGACCCCATCAGCGGCCGCTACCGCTGGCGGGGCCGCCTCCGCGGACTCGCGGCAGCCCTCCCGGGCACCGACCTCTCCCCCGGCACCGACGTCCGCCTCGCGGTGCCCGGACCCGACGGCCCCGTCCCGGCGGCCGCCCGGATCACCGAGACGGACCTGTGGGGCAGCCACATGGTCGACGGGATCTCGGCTCCGCCCTACCCCACCCGCCCGGACGACACCGAGCTCGAACTCGGCTGATCCGGCCACGGGATGTGGCACGCTCGGCAGATGACCGTCAAGAGCACCGACCCGTGGCAGGCGCCGGCCGTCGAGGTGCTCCGCGCCCACCCCGGGATCAGGGTCGCCGAGATCGAGACCAACGCAACCCCGGGTTTCACCGGCGACAAGGCCACCGGTGAACGGCTCATCGAGGAACGCGGGGCGGTGCTCTCGCGCCTGCAGGAGATGCTGTTCGCCAACGGACGTTGGGGGGACCGCCGGTCGATCCTGCTGATCCTGCAGGGCATGGACACCGCCGGCAAGGGCGGCATGGTCCGCAACGTCATCGGTCACGTGGATCCGCAGGGCGTCGACCATACGTCGTTCGGCGTGCCCACCCCCGAGGAGAAGCGCCACCACTACCTGTGGCGTATCAACAAGGCGCTGCCGCGGGCGGGGCAACTCGGGGTGTTCGACCGCTCGCACTACGAGGACGTGCTCGTCGTGCGGGTCCGCAACCTCGTACCCGAGAGCGTGTGGAGCACCCGGTACGACGAGATCAACCAGTTCGAGCGTGAACTCGTCGACAGCGGGACCACGCTGATCAAGGTGGCGATGTTCGTCTCGCTCGACGAACAGAAGCGGCGCCTGGCCGAACGGCTCGAGCGGCCGGACAAGCACTGGAAGTACAACCCCGGCGACGTCTCCGAACGCAAACTGTGGCCCGCCTACCAGGAGGCGTACCAGGCGATGCTGGACAGGACGTCGACGGAGCACGCCCCGTGGTACGTCGTGCCCTGCGACCGCAAGTGGTACAGCCGCATCGCCGTCATGGAACTGCTCATCGACGCGTTCGAGCGCCTCGACCTGGACTGGCCGTCGGTCGAGTTCGATGTGGAACTCGAGAAGCGGCGCCTGGCCGAGGCGTGAGACGGCGGAGCCGTCAGAACAGGTGCGGCGTCTCGCGATGCAGACGATGGTCGTGATGGACGGTACTGCCGATCATCGCGATCGCCGACGCGACCGCGAGGACGCACACTATCCCTGCGACGAGCGCCCACCCGCCGTTGCCGGACCCCGCGGCGTAGAGGAAACCCGCGAGACTCACGATCGAGACCAACGCGAGCATGTAGCCGGTCCATGCGACGAACAGATTGAGCTTCATGACCGCCCTCCTTTCCTCGGAGCGACGTTGTCCCTGGTGGAGCCGACAGTACCCGTACAGTGACGCAGGTCACAAGAGGGCGGCGGTGCGCCCGGGAGGTTTGACGAGCGCCGCACGGGGCATGCCGAGAGGGTGCAGCCCACAGCGGTTCCGAACGAGGACTGGAACAAGCGGGTCCGGCACGAGACGCCCGTGCAGCGGCTGGACCGGAACTGGTCGAGTCTGCTGCAGGAGCTGCGCGTCGTGCAGACCGGCGTCCAGCTCCTCACCGGCTTCCTGCTCACTCTGCCGTTCCAGAGCCGATTCGACGAGCTCACCGGCTTCCAGCGCGGCGTCTATCTCGTCACCGTGCTGGCGTCGATCACGGCCACCATCCTGCTCGTCGCCCCGGTGGGCATGCACCGCCTGCTCTTCCGGCAGCGCCGCCTCCCGGAACTGGTGGTCACGGCGCACCGCTTCGCCATGGCAGGTCTGCTCCTGCTCGGTGTCGCGATGGCCGGCGTCGTCGTGCTGGTCGTCGGGCTGGTGGTCGGCACCGCCGCCGGCATCGCCGGGGGCATCGTCACGGTCGTGCTGTTCCTGACCCTGTGGGTGGTCTACCCCTGGCGATACCGGCGCTGACCCCCCGGCTCAGCCCGGCAGCGTCTCACCCCCGATGGGGGCGAGCACTTCGCCGCTGTAGTACGACGACATCGTCTCGGAGGCGAAGAACACATACGAGGGTGCGATCTCGTCGGGCTGCGCCGCCCGGCCGAACGGGGCCTGCTGCCCGAACGTCGCGACCTTCTCCGCATCCATGGTCGCCGGGATCAACGGCGTCCACACCGGTCCCGGTGCGACGCAGTTGATGCGGATTCCCCGGTCCTGGAACGACTGCGCCAGCGAGTACGTCAGCGCGAGCACCGCGCCCTTGGTCGCCGAGTAGTCGATCAGCGACTTGTTGCCCCGCAGGCCGTTGATGGAGGCGGTGTTGATCACGGCGGAACCACGCGGCAGGTGGGCGAGCGCCGCCTTCGTCACGTGGAAATAGCTGTCGATGTTCACGGCGAACGTCCGCCGCCACTGGGCGTCGTCGAGTTCGGTGAGGTCGTCCACCGGCTCCTGATACGCGACGTTGTTGACCAGCAGATCGAGGCCGCCGAGCGCCGCCGCCGACTCGGCGACGACTGCGCGGCAGTGGTCTGCCGCGGCGAGATCTCCCGGGAGCAGATGGCACCGACGACCCGCACGCCGCACCAGTTCCGCGGTGTGCTCGGCGTCGTCGTGCTCGTCGAGGTAGGCGATCGCGACGTCGGCGCCCTCCTTCGCGAAGGCCACCGCCACCGCGCGCCCGATCCCGGAGTCACCGCCGGTGATCAGCGCCTTGCGGCCGGCGAGCAGGTCGCGGCCGCGATAGTTCCGCATCTCGTCGCGGGGTTGCTCGGCCATGTCGGCCGTCTCACCGGGATAGTCGATCGTGTGCGGCGGACGCTCGACGTCCTCGCCGCCGGACACCGTCCCGTTCTCCGTGTCGCTGTTGTCACCGTCGCCTTTTTCACCGTTCATGTCCGGGCGGATACCCGCGCGGACCCACCCCACACCCGGCGTTTCGCACGAATCGGGTCCGGGTATCCGCGCACATGCCTGCGAATTCTGCGACCGCCGTGCTGCAGTCCGCCGCCCTCCCCCGGGCTCGGGGGCCTGTCTCCCAGCAGGTGATCGAACGGCTCTCGCGTCCCGCCGACACCGACACCTGGCCGGTCGAGGTGGCCGGCACCGATCCCTACGGCGAGGATGCCCAGCTGGCTCTGGCGGTGTTGTACGAACTGTCCTACCACGGGTTCGACGGGGTCGACCCCGGCTGGGAATGGGCGCCGGGCCCGCTGGCCGTCCGAGCCGGTCTCGAACGGCTCTTCCTGGACCGGCTGCGCGCCGACGTACCGTCGGGCGACGATCCCCAGCGAGTGTTCGACGACCTGTGCCGCGAACCCGAGGACGCGTGGGGCGTGTCCCATCACATCCGCGACCACGGCACGTGGGAGCAGGTGCGCGAGTTCTTCGTCCACCGGTCCGTCTACCACCTCAAGGAGGCCGACCCCCACTCGTTCGCCATCCCGCGGCTCACCGGCCGAGCGAAGGCGGCGCTGGTGGCAGTGGAGTTCGACGAATTCGGCGGCGGCCGGGCCGAGCGCATGCACTCGGTCCTCTACTCGGACCTGCTCGCCGCGGCCGGTCTCGACACGGGATACCTGGCCTATCTGGACCGGGTGCCCGCGGAGACGCTCGCCACGGTGAACTTCATGTCGCTGTGCGGTCTGCACCGCGCGCACACCCCGAAGCTCGTGGGCCTGTTCGCCTCCGCCGAGATCACCTCCTCGCCGATGGCCCGCCGGATGGCCCGCGGTCTCGAACGCCTGGGCGCACCGGACGCGTGCATCCACTTCTACACCGAGCACATCGAGGCGGACGCGGTGCACGAGCAGGTCCTCCGCTACGACGTGGCGGGTGATCTCGTGGAGCGCGATCCGCGCTGCGCCGGGGACGTCGCGTTCGGTGCAGAGGCGATGGAATACCTCGAGGGCCGGCTCGCCGCGTACCTGCTCGAGCGGTGGCAGAACGACGAGCCGACCCTGCTCGGCACCGGAGCCGTCTGACCGTCCCCCGGCTGATCCGGCCCGGCACCCGACCTCTCGGGTGCCGGGCCGTCGTCGTTCAGTCCTCCCGGCCCGAATCCTCCTCGTCGATCAGGTGCACGGCCGCTTCCTCGGCGGACGCGGCGCCTCCGTCGATTCCCACGTCCGTCCCGAACAACTCGGCGTCCTGGTCCTCGGCGGTGCCCTCGTCCGGCGCGACGAGGCGTCCGGCGCGGGCCCGGCCGGCCTCGGCGACGGAGCTGCGGAACTCGCTCTCGCCCTCGTCCTCCGGCTCGGGCTCCTCCTCACGCAGGCGCTCGTCCAGGGTCTCGTGGCGGTCAAGGCCGACGGGCCGTTCCATCGGCGAGAATCCCTCGTCGAGGACGTCGTCGACGCCGCGGTCGATCAGGGAGTCCTCCGGCTGCAACTGGTCCTCGTCGTCGACGCTGTACTCACCGGGGACGCTGTCCCCGGGGTTCTCCGAAGTAGGCATGCCCCAGACAATGCCACCGGTACCGTCGGCGCGCCACGAATCCACGGGAAGTGCCCACCGTCGACCGATGAGAGGTTCGCGAGGTTTCGGCACGGCCGATGCGGGTATCCCCTCGGCAAGGCCCGGAGGCGACCGGCAACGGGCACCGACAGCGAGGTGACACTCATGATCATTCTGGGTTTGATTCTGCTCGTGGTGGGTTTCCTCACCAACATCTCGATCCTGTGGACGCTCGGGATCATTCTCCTGGTGGTGGGCGCAATCCTGGCAATCCTCGGAGCAACGGGCCGGGCTGTCGGCGGCCGGAAGTACTGGTATTGATGCGTGATGTGTGACGGCGCGTAGACGCGTTGCGGGGCGGGCGGTTCCTCAGGAACCGCCCGCCCCGCTGTGTGCCTATCGTGCTCCGGCCGAAGGGGCCGGACTCAGCGCGGATCGCGCCGGGGACGACGATGACCGGTGTCGCACAGCGGGTACCGCTCGCTGCGACGGCACCGGCAGATCGCGACGACGAACCGGTCCGACTCCACCTCCTCGCCGTCCTCGGCGACGATGCGAACCGGGCCCTCCACCAGGGCCGGACCGCCGCGGACGAGCCGGACGACCCTCGGATCCTCCCCCGCTAGGCCCTCCACCCGCAGTCCCGGGCACAGGCCGGGCACAACGATGCCCCCGGGGGACGTGTCCCGGGGGCTGCCACCCGTGGCTACCTCACGGGCTGTGTGTTCGATCGGCACGGATCACCACCACTTCCTCGGTGTCGACTCCTGCGGGCAGCTCGTACCGCGTCCGCAGATATCCGGTGCGGCTGCGCATCACGGGCCCGAACGGGACCCGGCGACGGGCGACGACGGAGGCCTTGAGACCGCCGTCGCGCAACCGGACGAGCGTCTCGTCCACCCCCGAGAACTCGGAATGCACGACGAGTGCGAAACCGCCGGGGGACAACAGGTTCGGCAGCCCGGCGCACAGGGGGTCCAGCACCGCCCGGCCGTCGGCACCGGCATCCCAGCGGGCATCGCCGGAATCGGCGTCGTGCGGGACGTAGGGCGGATTGGACAGCACCACGTCGAACGGGCCGTGCCGGCCGGCCTCGTCCAGTCCACCGCGCACGACCCGGATCGGAAGCTTCCGTGATCTCGCATTGAGACGCGCCGCGAGGACCGCACGGGGCGCGATGTCCAGTGCGGTCACGGACCCGGCGCCGGACATCGCCGCCGATACTGCGATGAAGCCTGTGCCGGTGCAGAAGTCGAGCACCTTGGCGCCGGGGGGTGCCGCCGCACGGTCCAGTGCTCCGGCGAGCAGATGCGAATCCTCCTGCGGGCGGTACACACCGGGCAGTCGCCACACCCTCCTGGGCGCCGGCACGTTACCGGACCCCGGCTGCGACGGCACGGCCCCCGTGGGTGGACCGGGCGAGGGACACGGTGAGTTCCGGGCGAGACGTCGTTGTCATACGTGGGAGTACCCCCCGGAACGGCCACCCGAAACCTGGTGGGGACGGAAGGCGGCGGCGCCGCCGCGTCGCGACACCGCGGCCCCGTCCGGACGAGTGCGGGAGGCCGCTGACCGCACCGAACCCGGCCGCCCGGCGGCCGGCGCCGCGGTCAGCGAACCGAGCATGAACGACAACCCCGCCGCCACGGCGAGTCCCGCCCCGACGCCCGTGAGTGCGGAAGCGGAGAGCACACCCACACCCACGGCGGCGATCACGCAGATTCCGGCAGCGAGTGCGGCGACTCCACCTTCCACCTCACGCAGCGCCTGCGGCACGAGCGACGGGCCGTGCACCTGCCGGATCGGTGTTCCCACTGGCATTCCCATGCCTACTGATACCCGTTCGGCGGATCGTCCAATCGCGTCGGCGACGAGACCGGGAAATCAGCTGCGTGTCAGCACGTCCGAGATCGCCTCGTTCAGCCGCCGCCGCACCCTGCCGCCCACGCCGTGGTCACGCAGAGCTGCGCGGGCCGCGTTCCACCCGCACATGCCGTGCACGCCGCCGCCGGGGTGGGTGGACGACCCGGCCAGGTACACACCCTCGACCGGCGTGCGGGGACCACCGAAGCCGGGCAACGGCCGGAACACGAGCTGCTGGTGGATCTGGGCGGTGCCGCCGTTGACCGCCCCGCCGACCAGGTTCGAGTTGGCGGCCTCGAGGTCGCGGGGGCGTTGCACGCTGCGGTGCACGATCGAGCTCAGCACCCCCGGAGCGTGTGCCTCGAGTTCGGCGTCGACGCGCCGGGCCAGTTCCTCTGCGGAGGCGTCGTCGGCGACACCGCGTGGCAGATGGGTGTACGCCCAGGCGCTTTCCGTCCCCTCCGGTGAGCGCACCGGATCGGAGGTGGTCATCTGACCGAAGATGATGAACGGGTGCTCCGGCACGCGACCGGTTGCCAGGTCGGCCGACCAGCGCACGAGACCGTCGGCGTCGGCGCCGAGATGGACGGTTCCGGCTGTCGCGAGTGCCTGCGAGCGCCACGGAATCGGCCGGTCGAACCCGTAGTTCACCTTCACCACGGGTGTGTCCCACTCGAAGCGCCGCAGGTCGTCGCGGACCGCGGCCGGCACGGCGTCCGCGGGCAGGAGCGAGCCGAACAGCGCCGGCGCGGACACGTCGGCCAGTACCGCCCGCCGGACCCGGAAGCGTTCGCCCTGCTCGGTACGGACCTCGGTGACCGTGCCGCCGCCGACCTCGATGCCGGTGACCTTCCGGTCGCACAGGATCCGCGCCCCGCTGTGTTCGCCGCGACGCGCCAGGGCCGCCGCGAGTTCCCCGGCCCCACCCTCGGGCACCGGATAGCCCACATCCTGCGCGAGCATGGTCAGGACGTACCCCATGATTCCGCTGCCCGCCGAGTCCACGGGGGTGTCGGCGTGCATCGCGTTGCCGAGCAGCAGCAGCCGCGCGTGTTCGCCACCGAACAGTTCCTCGGACATCCGGCGGGCGGGCAGCGCCAGCATCCGGACGAAGCGCAGGGCGTCCGCGGTACCGAGGCGGCGCAGCAGCCCCGCCGGGCCGCGTACGGGTGGAAAGGGCTCGAACAGGGTGCTCAGGAACGGTTCACGGATCTCTTTCCACTGCTCGGTCAGCCGGATCCAGGCGCTGCCGTCGCCGGGATGCCGCCGTTCGAGTTCGGCCGCGGTCGCCGTGACGTCCGGGAAGACCACCGCGGCGTCCTCGTCGTACGGACCGGCGGCGTGCCCGTACACCTTCGGCGCCCGGCGCAGGCGCAACCCGTGTGAGGACAGGTCGAGCGCCCGGAACGCCGGGGAGGCCGCCGCGAGGGGATAGAAGGCGCTGAACAGGTCCATCCGGAAGCCCGGATGCAGTTCCGCCGTGCGGACGGCGCCGCCGACCTCGTGCTGCTCCTCGAGCACCAGGACGTCCCAGCCGGCGTCGGCCAGCACGGCCGCGGCCGTCAGGCCGTTCTGGCCGGCGCCGACGACGACGGCATCGACGGTCTCGGCACTCACTCGCCGACGCCCTTCGGCTCGGTGGCGCGTTCGGCCATGAGGACGAGCCGGCGCAGGCATTCGACGTTGCGCGGCAGCACCAGCCGGGCCTGGATCGCATCGGGAACGAGTTGACCCGGGCCGGCGGCGGCCTGCTCCGCCATCTCGATCCGGCAACCGCCGGGTCGCTCGTGCAGGCGCATGGTGATCTCGGCCTGCCCGGCCGGCCACGCCCGCGCCCGCAACTTCAGCTCCTTCCCGGGAACCGACTCCACCACCTCCGTGTGGTCGTTCAGCAGGGCGGGCCACACCCCCACCGAGTGGTGGATGCGGCTGCCCACCGCCGGCCACGTGTCGTCCACCGCCCGGATACGGGAGGCCCCCACCACCCAGCCCGCGTACGACCAGCCGTCGGCGAGGACGTCCCACACCTGCTGGGGCGTCGCCGTGGTGTCGCGCTGCGCCGTCTCACTCATCCCGATACCCTCTCTCGTCGCTGCGCCGCGAGTGGTCACGGCGGGACGCGGCGCCCGACGGTCCCCCGCCCGAGCAGGGCGCTCATCGTCTCGAGCGGTCCGCGACTGCGCAGGACCGGGCTGTCGGTGCCGGCCTCGGCCTGCATACCCGCGATGGCCTCGCGCCACACCCGGGGGCCCGGGACGGTCGTGTCCCAATCCAGGTCCCGGCGGGCCCGGTCGCAGTTCAGCATCGGGGTGTTGTACGCCAGGTCGATCCAGCCGCCGGCGATCGGTTGCAGGTGGACCTGCCAGGTCGCCTCGACGACGGCCCGCAGCACCTGTCGCGGCACCGGGACGGCCCGCGCCCCGAATGCGCCGGCGATGTCGGCCGCCCGCAGCGGTTCGGGGGCCGCGAGGTTGAACACGCCCGGTACGCGCCGCTCCAGGGCGACGTCGAGGGCGGCGGCCACGTCGTCGGCGTGCACGGCGGGGATCGCCGTTCCGGAATCCACAGGCAGCAAAGGTAGGTGACGAAGCGCCAGGTCGGGCACGTATCCCGGTACCGCGTAGCGTCGCAGCGCGCTACCGCCCGCGTACTGACCGATGAAGCCCGGCCGGAACCGGGTGACGATCGGCGCCACGGCCGCCTCCGCGATGCGCCGGTCGAGCAGCTGCTCCGCCGCGACCTTGTCGACGCTGTAGGCGCACGATTCGATGCCGGTCGCGGGCCACGACTCGTCGACCGCGCGGCCGTACGCCCCGGCCGCGTACACCGCGGCCGAGGACATGTGGACCAGATGCCCGACCCCGGCGGCGAGGACGGCGTCGATCACGGCCGCGGTGCCGTCCACCCCGGTGCGACGCAGGTAGTCCCGTCGGTGCGAGGGCTGGAAGCCCCAGGCCAGATGCACGACGGCGTCGGCGCCGTCGACGACCGGGCGCAGCCGGGTCTCGGCGTCGGGCGCGGCGAGGTCGATGCTGTGCCAGTTCATGTCGCCGTAGGGATCGGTGGCCGGTGGCACGCGGCGGGCGACGGCCACGATCTCCGGCGGTTCCGATCTCAGAGCGAGCCGTCGCAGCAGGGCGGTGCCGACATTGCCGCTGGCGCCGGTGATCACGATGCGCTGTCCCATGATCGCAGGAGTTACCCCCCCGAGCTGCGTCGTACACCCCTCGTGGCAGGTTTCACCCGCCCGGGGACGGGTATGCCCGTGGGCATGACGGGCTCGCAGATGGACATCCTCTATTCCGGGACGGAATCGGCGACGTGGCTGGACGGCCCGGCCGAACTGTTGGGTAGGCAGCTCGAGCGGATCGCGGACACTCCGGTCGGCGCGGTGCTCCACGGCACGCCGGTCGGTCACCCGCTGCATCCGGCACTCGTGACCGTGCCCATCGGGGCATGGACCGCGGCCGTCGCCTTCGACGCCCTGCGGCAACCCGAGGCCGCGCGGCGGCTGATCGGGCTCGGACTGCTGGCGACTCCACCGACGGTCCTGGCCGGCTGGGTCGACTGGGCGCACACCGACACCGTGCAGCGCCGGGTCGGGCTGATCCACGCGGTCGTCAACGGAACCGGAGCGGCCCTCATGGCCCTGTCCTACCGCCGCCGGCGGCGGGGGCCCACCGCCGGCGCGGTGACGCTCAGCGCCGCCGGCGCGGCACTGATCGGGCTGGGCGGCCTGCTGGGCGGTCACCTCGCGTATTCGCTCGGCGCCAACGTGCATCCGGCCGAGGTGCCGAACGCTCCCGCCTACGATCCCGTCCTCGCCGGTTCGCCCGACGGAACGGCCTGACAGGCCGACACCGCGTACGAACCGCACGCCCGTCACCCCGGGCGGCGCACCCATCTCTCCCCGAAGGATCTACATGACTGCCCCGTCCCGCGACGGCAACGACGACAATGCCCCCTCTGCCTTCGTTTTCGCTCCCACCCCCCTGCTCACCGTCACCGTCGAGTCGTCGCCGTCCGACGTCCCCGAACTGCACGTCCATGCCGGCGGCCAGGGCTTCTGGATCGCCCGCATGGCGGTCACTCTCGGCCTGAACGTGCGGCTGTGCGGCACCTTCGGCGGCGAGACCGGTCCCGTCGTCAGCGATCTCATCGCACGCGAGGGCGTGTCGGTGCGACCGGTGTTCACCGCGGGGCAGAACGGCTCGTACGTGCACGACCGCCGCGGCGGCGAGCGCGAGGAGATCGTCGAGGTCCCGCCGCCCACACTCAACCGGCACGAGGCCGACGACCTGTTCGGTGCGGCCTTGTCCGAGGGTCTCGACGCGGACGTGGCGCTGCTCGGCGGCCCGCACTGCGACCAGGCGATACCGCACGACGTCTACACCCGGCTGGCCGCCGACCTGACCGCGATGAACGTCCCCGTCGTCGCCGATCTGTCCGGCCCGACGATGACCGCGGCGCTCGAGGGCGGCCTCGCCGTACTCAAGGTCAGCCACGAGGATCTCATCGAGGACGGGCGGGCGAAGTCCGACGACGTCGACGACCTGATCGCCGCCATGAAGGAACTCGTCGCCCAGGGTGCCCGGAACGTGGTGCTCTCCCGCGCCGGCGACCCGGCACTCGCGCTCGTCGACGACGAACTGATGGAGATCGTCTCGCCGCCGCTGAACATTGCCGACCACCGCGGCGCCGGCGACTCCATGACCGCCGGGATCGGGGCTGCGCTGGCTGCCGGGCGGCCCCTCGCAGAGGCGCTGCGGCTCGGGGCGGCCGCCGGCGCCGTCAACGTCACCCGGCACGGGCTGGCCACCGGACAGCGAGAACTCGTCGACAAGGTCGCCGAGAGCGTCGAGGTCCGGCCGTTCGCGAAGGGCAAGAAGGGGAGGTAGTCCTGTGAGAGCGCTGATCGTCAACGACGACGGGGTGGACAGCCACGGCATTTCGGTGCTCAGCCGGGTGGCGGTCGAGGCCGGTCTCGACGTGGTGGTGGCCGCGCCCCACGCCGAGCGCAGCGGCGCCAGCGCCTCGCTCAGCGCCCTCGAGGAGGACGGCCGGCTCGTCGTCTCGCCGCGCACGTTCCCGGACCTGCCGGACACGACGGTGCTCGCCGTGGAGGCGTCGCCGGCACTGATCGCCTTCGTCTCGATGTACGGCGCCTTCGGTCCCCCACCCGACATCGTGCTCTCCGGGATCAATCACGGCCCCAACACCGGTCATGCGATCCTGCACTCCGGAACGGTCGGCGCGGCGCTGACCGGCGCCAACCACGGCAGTCTGGCCCTGGCCGTGTCCCTGGCGGGATCGGTCCACGAGCACTGGGACGGCGCCGAGGCCGTCGCCCGGCATGCCCTGCAATGGGTGCTGGGTCAGGGCGTGCCGGGCACTGTGCTCAACGTCAACGTGCCCGACATCCCGCTGCACGAGCTGCGCGGGCTGCGCACGGCACCGCTCGCTGCGTTCGGTGCCGTGCAGGCCGACATCGGCGAGTCGGGCCAGACCCCGGACGACGACGACCGCCGGTTCGTGACGGTGACGTTCAGCGACATCCGGGCCGAGGAGTCCGAGGACACGGATGCGGGCCTGCTCGCCCAGGGCTGGGCGACGGCGACGGTGCTGCGGTCGCCTTTCGAGGCCGCCGACGTCGCCACCGAGGATCTGCCGCGCACCGCAGCCGACCTGGGGTGACGCCGGCGGCACCGAACACCGGCGCACCGGTCAGGGCTCGAGCTGGATCTTGATCGCCCCCTCCTGCTTGCGCTGGAAGATCTCGTAGGCGTGCGGGGCGTCCGACAGCGGCAGCCGGTGCGTGGCGAAGGTGTCCACACCGAGCGGATCGTCGTCGGTGAGCAGCGGCATGATCTGCGGCACCCAGTTGTTGACGTTCGCCTGGCCCATCCGCAGCCGGATCTGCTTGTCGAACAGGGTCATCATCGGCATCGGATCGGTCATGCCACCGTATACGCCGCTGAGCGAGATCGTGCCGCCGCGCCGTACCACGTCGATCGCGGTGTAGAGGGCGTGCAGGCGATCGACACCGACGTGGGTCATCAGCGGCGCGGCCAGCGCGGAGGGCAGCAGGCTCGTCGCGGTGTGCATCGCCGACGCGACCGGTGACCCGTGAGCCTCCATGCCGACCGCGTCGATCACCGAATCGGTGCCACGGCCGTCGGTGCGGTCCCGGATCATCTCGCCCAGCGAATTCCCGGCCTCCTTCAGGTCGATGGTCTCGATGCCGCGCGTGGCGGCCCGCGCGAGCCGCTCGGGCACCATGTCGACACCGATCACCCGGTAGCCGCGGTGCACGGCGATCCGCCCGGCCATCTCACCGATGGGTCCGAGGCCGAGTACCGTCACCGAACCACCGTCGGGAACGTGTGCGTACTCCACGGCCTGCCACGCGGTGGGCAGCACGTCGGACAGGTAGACGAACCGCGAGTCCGACGGCCCCTCCGGAACCGAGATGTGGGTCGAATCCGCATGCGGCACACGCAGATACTGCGCCTGGCCGCCAGGAACACTCCCGTACAGCTTCGAGTACCCGAACAGCGCTGCCCCGGAGCCCTGGTCCCGCACCTGCGTGGTCTCGCACTGGGAGAACAGGCCGTCCCCGCACATGAAGCAGCTGCCGCACGAGATCTGGAACGGGATGACCACGCGGTCACCGGGTTTGATTTTCGTGACCTCCGCACCGACCTCCTCGACGATGCCCATGGGTTCGTGCCCGAGGATGTCCCCCGGCGACATGAACGGCCCGAGCACCTCGTACAGGTGCAGATCCGAACCGCAGATGTTGGTGGTCGTCACCCGGATGATCGCGTCGGTGGGCTGTTCGATCTTCGGGTCGGGGACCGTGTCGACGCTCACCTTCCGCTTGCCCTGCCATGTCACTGCCTTCATCGCCGCTCCTCTCGCCCCGGTCGTGCCGGGCTCTTCCAGTCGTGGGCTACGCGGCACAACGCCGGCTCGAACCGCCTACCCGCCAGGACGGGATGCAAACCTCCCTGCGCTACCGCAGCATCGGCGACCAGCGCGAATACCCCGGTCGCAGCTCGACCCGGCCGTCGCCGACCCGGCGCACGTCGCGCCACAGCACGAGGAACGCACCACGGTGTCGCCACCGCAGATACCGGGCGATCAGCGCGGGCCGGACCTCCTCGGTGCGTTCGTAGCCGAGGAACGAGCCACTCGAACACGGGCTGACGAGCACCCCCTCGAGCCGCAGCCGGTTCTGCGGCGACTCCACGAACCGCACGTCGACGGCGAAACCCACGCGACGGCCGTCCGCATCGTGGACCCGCGCCCCGACGAGTTCACTGAGGCGCACGACGACCTCCGGGGAGGCGCGCGACGATGCGGTCCCGGACCCACCGCTCGACCCACAGGTGGTCCAGTCGATCGCCGGACACTCGCAACTCCACCGTGGTGCCCAGGTGGGCGACGTCCGACCAGTCGATCGTGTCGAGTCGCGAATCCGGCGGACGACCACCGAATATCCTTGTAGGAAGCGCGTTTCCGCTCAGAATTGCATGCACCGTCGGCGGCGGCGCGGCGGGGTCGATGTCCGTCCCGGCCTCGACCCCGGCCAGCTCGACATCGTCGACGGTGGTCACCGGCCGGCCGTCGACGTCCACGACCAGCCGGTCGAGCAGATGCAACCGGGCGTCGACGAGCCGGCCGCGCAGCGGCGCCTCGGGCAGCGTTCCGGGTTCGCTCATGCTCCCGCTCCCGTCATCACCAGCAACGGCACCGCTGCGATCGACGCGACGACGATCACCGGAAGGTAGGCGAGGGCGAGTGCGTTGACGACCGGTCCGTTGACGTGTTCTCCCATGTATTCGCGGTCGTTCGCGACCAGGAGGATCGGCAGGTAGGTCAACGGCAGGGCGACCGCCGAGAACACCACCGACACCTCGGTGACCAGAACCGGGTCCACCCCGGTCGCCAGTACCGCGAGACCGACGACCAGGGCGATCATCATCGACACGTGGAAGCGCGCCGCCTCCGCCGGGCGCCGGAACTTGCCCCACGACCAGCCGAAGAACTGCGCGAGCGTGTACCCGCTCGACAAGGTGGTCTCGAGCGCCGCCCCGAAGGTCGCCGCGACGATCCCGACGAGGACGAACGCCAGCGCGAGCGTGCCGCCGGCCACCACGACCGGCATCACGACCTCCGACAGCGACGTCACCTCGATGCCGCGGGGCAGAAGAACCACCGCGGCGCATCCCGCGATCGCGACCGACAGGATCCCACCGAGCGGGAACCCCACCGCCACGTTGATCCGGGAGCGGGCGAGATCGGCGACCGTCCACCGCTCCTCCACCGCGCCGGAGGAGAAGAAGAACACCTCGTACGGGGTCATCGCGGCGCCGAAGAGAGCGACGGCGTAGAACCAGTACACGGCCGTCGACTCGGACTCGGGGACCGCCGGCGCGAATGCCTGACCGGTGAGTTCCCCCCAGTCCGGGCCCGTCAGGAACAGCGCGACGGCGAACACGATCAGACACAGGCCCAGCAGGCCCGTGACGTTCTCCATCACCGAGAACCGCACCCGCCAGATCACGAGCCATACCGCGAACGCCGCCACGGGCATCCACATCAACGGTCCCGTCCCGGCGGCCAGCTGCAGAGCGAGGGCTACGCCGCCGACCTCGGCGGTCAGGGTCAGCAGGTTGATCAGGAACGACGCACCGAGATTGGCCAGCGCCGCGCGCGGACCGAGCCGTTCCCGGATGATCTCGAAGGTCGCGCGACCGCTCACCGCGGCGACGCGCCCGGCCATGTTCGCGTACAGGCAGATGCCGCCGACCCCGAGGACGACGACCCAGGCCAGACCGAGCCCGAACCGTGAGCCCACCACGGCATTGGTGACCATGTCGCCGATGTCGAGGAACCCGCCGATGGCCGTGAGGATTCCGAGGGCGACACCGAGGAGCTTCTTCATCGGCTCCCCTCCGCGAACGCGGACAGGTAGCCGGTGAGATCGGCCAGCCGGCCCGTCACGTCCGCCGCGGACGGGGCTGTGGCGACGGCGTCCGTTCGAGCGCGGGCCTCACCGAGGACGGTCGCGGCGGCGTCGATCCGGTCGAGGAGCGCGGCGCGGTGCGCCGCCTCCTGCCCGGTGGCGACCTCGACCGCAGCCACGGCCGAGTAGGCGGCGAGCACCTCGTCGAGTGCGTCCGACAGCACGGTCACGGCGTGGGCGCGGGTGGTGCGGTGCCCGGCCACCAGTTCCATCGCCAGTTCCGCGGAGGCGGTGGCCGAGGCGGACTGCGCGGCGGCACGCGAGAGGTCGCCCTCCGTGCCACCCGGCAGCCCCGCACAGCTGCCCAGCACCGCGGCGGATGCGACGAGCCATGCCGCGACCGTCCGTCCCACGCTCCCGTGCCCTGCCTCCACCGGATCCACCTCGCAGTCCGATGCCCGCGGGTCCACGAGCGGGCACCTGCCGGATACCGCGTGGCGCCGCGGTCGAAACTCGCAGGCGGACTCAGGACCGGCGCAGCAGCCGGATCACGGCGCGTTCGACGACGGCCCGGGATTCGTCCGGATCGCCACACCTGCCGGCTCGCCGCAGCGCAGCGCGGATCGTGCGGCCGTCCGCCCAGGCCCGCATCACGCGGGGGTCGACGTACGAGGCTCGTGCCACCGCGGGGGTGTTGCCGAGCTCCTCCGAGACCGCACGCATCACGGCCGCCTCGACCCGCGTCCGGCCGCGCCCACTGCCGGGCACGTCGTGCTCGGCGAAGGCCGCGGCGGCAAGCACCGTCGCCCCCCACGTGCGCAGATCCTTCGCACTGCAGTCCTCCCCGGCGAGTTCCTTGAACCGGGCGTTGACGTCGTCCGCGTGCAGCTCGCGGATCGCATCACCGTCGCGGTAGACCAGCAACCGGTCCGATTCGCTGCGGACCCGGCGCAGTGCCCGGACAGCCGTCGCCAGGTCGGCGTCCTCGACCGTGACGACCCTCCGGATGCCGCCCTTGGCCGGATAGTCGAACGTCAGGGTGGTGTCATGCAGCCGCACGTGGCTGCGCAGCAACGTCGCAACCCCATAGGTACCGTTCTCGGCCGCGTACTCCTCCCCGCCCACCCGGAACACGGCCCGGTCCAGCAACCGCAGGGCCACGGCCTCGACCCGGCGCCGCCCCACCCCCCGCCCGGTCAGGTCGGCCTGCACCTGGGCCCGCCAGGACGGAAGCCGGGCCGCCATGGCCAGTACCCGGTCGTGCTTCTCCTCGTCGCGCTCCTCGCGCCACCGCTGGTGGTACAGGTACTGCCGCCGGCCGGCGGCATCGATGCCCACGGCCTGGATGTGCCCGTCGGGGCGGGGGCAGATCCACACCTTGCGCCACGCCGGAGGGATGACGAGCTCGTCGATACGGGCGAGCACGGCCTCGTCGGTCACGCGATTGCCGTCGGCGTCGTGATAGGTGAAGCCGCGGCCGCGGCGCACCCGCCGGATCCCGGGGCCGGAAGTACTGCTCCGCCGCAATCGCATCCCCCTCACTCCTCCCGCCGGCTCCCTGCCCCGCGGATACCCCGGCGGGCACCCGGGCAACCGGAGGTTTCCCGCACGCGGCACCGGGCATACCCCACAGGTGACCTCCCTGTGGCTCTCCCGCACCGATACCGCCCACCTCGACGACACTCCGTGGCCCGAGGGTCCGGCCCGCTTCGACACCCTCGTGGTCGGCGCCGGCCTCACCGGAGTGGTGACAGCTCTCCTGCTCGCGCGCGCCGGACACCGCGTGGCCGTCCTCGAGGCCCGCACGGTCGGCGCCGTCACCACCGGCAACACCACCGGCAAGGTCAGCCTGCTGCAGGGCAGCACGCTCTCGAGTATCGCCCGGGGCCATTCGCGCGACGTCCTGCGCAACTACGTGGCCGGCAACCTCGAGGCCCAACGGTGGGTGGTGCAGCTGTGCCGCGAACGGGACCTGCCGATCGAATCCGCGGCGGCCTACACCTACAGCGCCGGCGAGGAGAGCGCCGCCACGGTGCGCGCCGAGTACGAGGCCTGCCGCGCCGCCGGGCTCGATGCCCGCATGACCACCGAGACGGAACTGCCGTACCCCGTGGCCGCCGCGGTGACGCTGGCCGACCAGTCGCAGATCGATCCGATGCCGTTGCTGCACGAGCTGGTCCGGGAACTCCGGGAGCGCGGTGGCGCGCTGTTCACCGGTTGCCGGGTCCGGAAGGTCCGCTCGGACCGGAACGGCTGCGTGGCCGTCACCGATCGTGGCGACGTGCAGGCCGGGCACATCGTGCTCGCGACGGGGACACCGATCCTCGATCGCGGCGGGTTCTTCGCCCGGCTCGAGCCCCAGCGGTCGTATGCGGCCGCGTTCGAAGTGCCGGGCGACGTCCCGAGCGGCATGTACCTGTCCGTGGATTCGCCGACGCGGTCGCTGCGCACGGCGTACGGAGGGCAGTACTTCCTCGTGGGCGGCAACGGGCACACCGTCGGGCGGGCACACGACCATCGCGGGGCCGCGGACGATCTCGTCGCGTGGACGGGCCGCCACTTCCCCGGCGCGAAAACCGTGGCACGTTGGTCGGCGCAGGATTATTCGACACTCGACCACCTGCCGTACGTGGGTCCGCTGCTGCCCGGCAACGACCGGTTGCTCGTGGGCACCGGCTACGGCAAGTGGGGAATGACGAACGCGGTGGCCGCGGCCCGGTTGCTGTCGGACCGCATCCTCGGCGAGGCGACTCCGGAGTGGGGGTCGGCGTTCCAAGCCTGGAGTCCCACACAGGTTTTCGATCTTCCGGCCGCGACCCGCCTCAATGCCGCCGTGGCGGTGGAGATGACGCGCGGATGGATGCGCGCCGAGTTCTCCGGGGACGGCGCGCCGCCGCCCGCCGGCGGCGGCGAGGTACGCCGGGAGAAGCTCCGTCCGGTCGGGGTGTGCACCGTGGACGGCACCACGCACCGGGTGTCCGCGGTGTGCCCGCACCTGGGCGGGGTGCTGCGGTGGAACGATGCGGAGGCCTCCTGGGACTGCCCGCTGCACGGTTCCCGCTTCGCCGCGGACGGGCGCCTGCTCGAGGGTCCCGCCACCCGGGATCTGCCGCGGGAGTGACGTTTCCCCGTCGCCGGCCTCGGGTACGCGACCGGCGGAACACGACGAAAGGACGACTTGTGATGAGTGACCCAGGAAACGGCCGGCTGGCGGGACGCACCGTGGCCGTCCTCGCGACGAACGGTGTCGAGGAAGTCGAGTTGGTGGAGCCGCGGCGCGCGGTCGAGGAGGCGGGTGGCACGGTGCGCCTGCTGTCGCTCGAACCCGGTGAGATCCAAGCCATGAAGTCCGACGTGAACGCAGCCGGAAGATACCGGGTCGACCAGGCGGTATCGGAAGTGTCGGTGTCGGACTTCGACGCCCTGATCCTGCCCGGTGGCACCACCAATCCCGATCACCTGCGCCAGGACTCCGCCGCCGTCGCGTTCGTGCGGGACTTCGTCGAGTCGGGGCGGCCCGTCGCGGTGATCTGTCACGGGCCCTGGACGCTGGTCGAGGCCGACG
The DNA here is from genome assembly GCF_057367935.1 of Rhodococcus sp. NS-SX18. Lineage (NCBI taxonomy): Bacteria > Bacillati > Actinomycetota > Actinomycetes > Mycobacteriales > Nocardiaceae > Rhodococcus > Rhodococcus sp. NS-SX18. The sequence continues at coordinate 4,032,678 of NZ_CM170633.1, forward strand.
TGGTCCGGGGACGGACGCTGACGTCCTACCCGAGTGTCCGCACGGACATCCGCAACGCCGGCGGAAACGTGGTCGACGAGGAGGTGGTCGTCGACGGGAACCTGGTGTCGAGCCGCAATCCGAAGGATCTGCCCGCCTTCTGCACGACCCTCGTCGACGTGTTCGCGAACGCGGAGCAGCACGCCGGTTAGCTCGCGTCACATCACGCGCCGTCGGAGAGAGTGCTCGCTTCCCGAGGCATAATCGTTGCGTGACGGAACCGAGCACGCACACCGGCGACACCCGGACCGACGACGCCTCCGAGCAGGTGTTCGCGAGCGGAAAGCCGCAGCGGGTCGGGAGTTTCCGCTATCTGATCGATGAGGACAAGTGGGAATGGTCGGACGGCGTGGCACGGATGCACGGCTATGCCCCCGGAACCGTGCAGCCGACCACCGACCTGCTGCTGAAGCACAAGCACCCCGACGACCGGGCCCAGGTCGCCGCCATGGTGAGCGCCATGCAGCGCAACGGTGAGCCGTTCAGCGGCCGGCACCGGATCGTCGACGCACACGGCAGGGTCCGACCGGTGGTGGTGATCGGCGACCGCCTCCTCGACGAGCGAGGACGGGTCGTCGGCACGGCCGGGTTCTACGTGGACCTGTCCCACGCCTACGACGACGAGGTCCGTGAAGGCGTCGACGAGGCGGTCTCGGCGCTCACGCAGGACCGTGCCGTCATCGAACAGGCCAAGGGCATGATCATGGCGGTCTACCGGATCCAGGAGGATCACGCCTTCGAGATCCTCGCCTGGCGGTCCCAGGAGACGAATGTCAAGCTCCGTGCGCTCGCCGAGCAACTGGTCCACGACGTCACCACCGGACTCGACGTGCCGGCGGCGTTCCGGAACGAATTCGACCATCTGCTCATGACCGTGCACGAGCGCGTCCCGTCGAAGTCGACTCCCCCGGGCGCCGTCACGGACTCGGCTGCGGAAGTTCGCACTCCACCTTCGGATTGACCCCGGCGTAATTCAGCGGTCCCGCGACGACCGTCACTGCGACGGTGGCGAAGTCGGCGCAGTTCTGCTCGGCTTCCGTGAAGTACCCTCGCTGCCCGGCCGCGATCGCCCCGATCACCAGCCACACCAGCACCACGAACGTCACAATGCGCATCGCTTCTCCTCGGGAGACGAAGACCCGGGAGCCGAACGGCCCCCGGGTCGTGGACGAACGACGGGCGCGACCCAGCGGCCGCTCACCCCGTCACTGCTGATGCGAGCGCTGGCGGGCCTCGTCGACCTCGGCGTCGGCGCGGGCCTTCTCCGCTTCGGCTTCCTTCTTCGCGGCCTCCCGCTGGCTGTCCGCCTTGTCCTGCTGGGCCCGCCCCTCCCGGGTGAGCTCGTCGTTGCCGACGACGGCGCCGGTCGCCTCCTTGGCTTTGCCCTTGACGTCTTCGACGACGCCCTTCACGCCTTCGCTCGGTCCGCTCGTGTTCTCTGCCATGCGACTCTCCCTCGTCGGCGTTCCTCGCTTGCGAGCCAGGAATACCCTCGTCGAACTCCGGCAAACCACTCGGGACTGCGGCGCCTGTAGCTGCGCCGTCTACATCAGGATTCCCACGATCACCACCAGGAAGAGCACCACGATCAGCGCGACCGCGCCGATCGCGAGGATACCGGTGGGCGGGAAGTGGTTCCGAGTGCGCGGCTCGGGTGCCGACAGTCCGGAGGTGGTACCCGAGTCCGGCGGTGTCGAACCAGGTGCCACCCCACCGCCGGGCTCGAGATCGGGCGTCCGGGCAGGGTCGGGATCGGTACTGGCATGTGCCTGCGGATCGGGGATGTTCCGCGGATCTGGGGCGTTCATCACCCACTCCTTTCTCTCGGCGGCCGACCCCGCCGACCGGAGGTGACGTGGCCGGATGGTGCCGTCCGCCTCAGGTGGGTTCCCGGCCCGCCTCCGGCCAAACCGCTGCGCCGGCTCCGGTTACGGCGGGCCGTGCAGGGTATCCGCGGGCCATGACCGAGCCGACGCGGCGCCTCGGCGACCGGCGAGCAGTTTGACGGGATCGGCCGCCGGGCACCCGTTCCACAGGACCGGACATCCGAGAGGAGGAGCGTGATGGCTACCTGCGATACGTGCGGCAACGACTACGACAAGACCTTCACCGTGACCCGGGGCGACGTCTCGGGCACATTCGACAGTTTCGAATGTGCGGCACAGGCGATGGCGCCGCAGTGCGCACACTGCGGTTGCCGCATTCTCGGCCACGGAGTGGAAGCCGACGGCACCATGTTCTGCTGCGCCCACTGCGCCCGGAAATCGGGACAGGTCGCGCTCACCGACCGAGCGTGAGGAGACCGTGAGGAGACACTGTGACACAAGATGTGGAGAAGCGGTGGCGGGATCCCCGCACCGCGCGCTCGGCGGTGCGCTATGCGGCCGTCGTCGTCGTCGCAGCCCTGCTGCTGATGGCGGCGGTCGTGATCTGGGCCGCCGCGAACGATGATCGATGCGCCGACGAGGAATTCCTCGTGTGCACCGATCCGGCGCGGCTCGTCCTGGCCCTCGGCCCCACGGCGATCCTGCTGCTCGGTGCGGTCGGTGCGTTCGTGCAGACCTACCGGGTGTGGCGCTCGGGCGGGACATGGCCGATCTGGCACGGCACGGGCTGGGGGCTGATGATCCTGACCCTGGTGTACGGGACGATTTCGTCCGGCGTTCTCGTCGCGGGGTGAGCCGACGAGACACCGGGCGGGCGTGTTTCGGGAAGACCCGCCCGGGCTATTCCTCCGTCCTGGGGCGTGGCGCCCCGCGCACCCGATGGAGGAACGATGATCCGATCCAGCCCGTATCCCAGGGTGCAGCGCACCCGGATCCAGGGTTACGCCTTCGCGGTCGGCATCGTGTTTCTCCTGATCGGGGCGCTCGGCTTCGTGCCCGGCCTCACCAGCGGGTACGACTCGATGACGCTCGCGGGACAGGAATCGCACGCGCACCTGCTGGGCCTGTTCCGGGTCTCGATCGCCCACAATCTCCTGCACCTCGCCTACGGCGGGGTGGGAATCCTGGCCGCCCGCAAGGTGCGCGCGTCGCGGATCTACCTGATCGCCGGTGGCGCCGCGTACCTGGCACTGTCGGCGTTCGGCATGGTGGTCGGCCACGACAGCGCCGTCAACGTGGTGCCGGTCAACGCGGCCGACAACTGGTTGCACCTGGCATTGGGCGTGCTGTTGCTCGTCCTGGCGGTCGATCCGCGCGGCAACCGTCCCCCGAAGCTCCCGAAGCCGGCCTGATCGGCCGGTGATCGGCGGACAGATGCCACGTCGCGAGAACGGAGCGGATCAGGCCGGCACTCGCAGGGCGTGGATCGCGCTGTCGAGCGTGGCATGCGCGTAGACCGGTTCGCCGAGCACCCGCAGCAACCGATCCACCGCCCGTCCACCGACGAGCGCCCACCGGGAGTTCCGGCGCCGGGCCAGGGTGTCGAGTTCCTCGAACACGGTCAGTCCTGCCGAACCGAAGAAGTCGACGTCCGACAGGTCGAGCACCACACGCGACGACGTGTGCAGCCGGGCTCCCGCGTAACTGCACAATGCGGGAGCGTTGCGCATGTCGAGTTCGCCCGCCACAGCGACCCGGACGAGCGCGGAACTGATTCTCTCGGTGGAGAAATCCGCCCCGGACGAGGTACGGCAGAGCGGCGGCTGATCCGATCGGGTGACCCACAGCGAGGTGACTTTGCGCTGGGTAACGGTAGTCATGAGCTTCCCATCGTCGGGAGAGTGGAAGCGCCGACGGGACGGGACCGCACTGACACCGGCTACCGCGAATACGCGGCACTTCCGAGCCAGGCTGTGTGCTCAACCTCACTCACACCCTACGGCAGTCGCCACGGCACTGCAAAGAACCGGCCTACCAGCTGCAATGCCACTGGCACGGAAACCGTTTCCGCATGATTGAGAACCCCGCGTCGCGGGTAGTCTCGCCAGGAACACCCGCTCGCCCGGGCCCTCAACCTGCCGCAACGGAGAAACGACACACATGGCGAACACGGCATCGATCGATTCGGCCCTCGAACGCACCCATCCCGTAGTGGAGTTGCGGGTGCGCGCGGAACCAGGCCAGCTTCCCGTACTGCGCGCGGTCGCCGCCGCTATCGCCATCCAGCAGGGCTTCGACCTCGATGCAGTGGCCGACGTCAAGCTCGCGATCGACGAGGCGGGCACCCGGCTCATCACCCGGGCTCCGGAAGGTGCGACGTTGTCGTGCCGGTTCCAGGCGATGCCGCCTGCACTGCGGATCAGCGCGTCTGCTCTCACGGTCGACGGTGGACTGACCGCGGATTCGCGGACCTTCGGGTGGCATGTACTCAATGCGCTCGCCGACTCCGTCGACGTGAAGGTGGACGAGACCGACGAGGGATCCGTCACCACCATCGACGTCTCCCTGACCGACAGCAGCGCTGTTCTGTGACGGGGACCGGCGCCCAACGGCGCAGCGGCCGAGCCGCCGACGAATACGCCGACGTCATCCCTCTCTTCGAGAAGATGGTGACGCTCGGCGAGGACGATCCTGCACGCGGAACCATGCGCGACAGCCTGGTCGAACGGTGCCTGCCGCTCGCGGAACACATCGCCCGCCGATTCGACGGCCGCGGCGAGGCGTTCGACGATCTTCTGCAGGTTGCCCGCCTCGGCCTGGTCAACGCCGTGGACCGGTTCGATCCCGAGCGCGGCTCGGACTTCGTGTCCTTCGCGGTTCCGACCATCATGGGCGAGGTGCGCCGCCACTTCCGCGACGCCGGTTGGGCGGTACGCGTGCCGCGCCGGATGAAGGAGATGCACCTGGCGCTGAGCAAGGCGACCGGGGAACTCTCGCAGCGCCTCGGCCGTGCCCCCACGGCGGCCGAACTCGCAGCGGAACTGGGACTCGATCCCGAAGAGGTCGCGGAAGGCCTCGTCGCCGGCAACGCATACCAGGCGGTCTCGGTCGACCGGCCTGCCCCGGCCGGGGACGACGGCGTCACCCTTGCGGACACTCTCGGCGACTACGACGCCGCGCTCGCGCACGTGGAGAACCACGAAGCGCTGCGTCCGCTGCTGGCCGCGCTGCCGGAACGCGAGCGCACGGTCGTGCTGCTGCGTTTCTTCGGGAACATGACCCAGACCCAGATCGCCGAACGGGTCGGTGTGTCCCAGATGCACGTGTCACGACTGCTGACGAAAACCCTCGCCCAGCTGCGTGAACAACTGGGCGAGGGCTTCTAGACCGAGGGTCGCTCTTCGTCCCCGGGTCACTGCTTCCCGGGCCAGGTGCCGGTGACGCGGCGGAAGCCGACCGCACTCGCGCGGTTCGCCGCCGCGCTCACCGCACCGAAGATCGCTCCCTGCACGGCGGCGGAGACCAGCACCTCACGCCACCCGAAGCGGCTGTCCATGGCCTCCGGCGGATCGTCCTGGCCGGCACCGAGCGCCCACACCTTCCGGAACACCATGCCGGCGGCCACACCCGCCAGAGAACTGACTACGAGGCTCACGGGCCGGTACAACGCCTTCTTCACATTTCCTCCACGTCTCGAGGTACGAGGCGGGAGTACCCGGCCGTCGCGGTCTCACACCTGCCGGACTGCTCAGATGGTGGTGGCATCGATGACGAAGCGGTAGCGCACGTCGCTCGCCACGACCCGGTCGTACGCCTCGTCGATCCGGTCGGCCGGGACGACCTCGATCTCGGCGCCGATCCCGTGTTCGGCGCAGAAGTCGAGCATCTCCTGGGTTTGCGGGATGCCGCCGACCATGGAGCCGGCGAGACTGCGGCGGTTCCGGGCGAGCGAGAACGCCCGGAGCGTGAGCGGGTGTTCGGGCAGGCCCAGCTCGACGAGGGTGCCGTTGCGGGCGAGCAGCGACAGGTAGGCATCCATGTCGAGATTCACCGACACGGTGTTGACGATCAGGTCGAATGTGTCCCGCAGATCCACGAAGGTCTGCGGATCGGTCGTGGCGCGGTAGTCGACGGCGCCGAACCGCAGCCCGTCCTCCCGCTTGGCCAGCGAATGCCCCAGCACGGTCACCTCCGCACCCATTGCCGCGGCGATCTTCACGCCGACGTGGCCGAGACCGCCCATGCCGATGACGGCGACCTTCCTGCCCGGTCCGGCGCCCCAGTGCCGGAGCGGAGAGTACAGGGTGATGCCCGCGCAGAGCAGCGGCGCCGCCGCATCGAGCGCCAGGCCGTCGGGGATCTTCAGGACGAAGTGCTCGGTGACGACGATATGGGTGGAGTATCCGCCCTGAGTCACCTCGCCGTCGCGGCCGACCGCGTTGTAGGTGCCGGTGACCCGCTCGGTGCAGTACTGCTCGTCGCCGCTGGTGCAGGCCTCGCACTCGAGGCACGAGTCGACGAAGCAGCCCACGCCGACCCGGTCGCCGACCGCATGCCTGGTGACGTCGGAGCCGACAGCGCTCACCACCCCGACGATCTCGTGGCCGGGGACGACCGGGTAGCGGGTGCCGCCCCACTCGTTGCGGGCGGTGTGGATGTCGGAATGGCAGATCCCGGCGTACCGGATCTCGATGAGCACGTCGAGGGGACCGAGCTCGCGCCGCTCGATGGTGGTCTTGACGAGGGGGCTGTCCGCCGTGGTGGCGGCGTACGCAGCAACGGTAGTCATGCGTTCATGCCTACCTGCCGGCGCGCCGACGCGCACCCGCGGGGCTGCTCGCGGGTGCGCGTCGGCGGTGCTTTCCGGTCGCTACTGTCCGGCCGCTACTGTCCGGCCGCGCGGCGCCGCAGCCGGCGTGCGGCGGCGACGAGGTTGCGCAGCGACGGCTCGAGCTGCCAGTAGTGCCGGGTCTTGAGCCCGCCGTCCGGATTGGCCCACAGCCGGTCGAGTTCGACGGATTCCGCAGCGGTGCTGAGCAGTTCGTCGAGCTCGTCGATGTCGGGAATGCGCGCCGATCGGCTCTCGTAGACACCGGGCCCGACACCGTGCGTGAGCGCCTTGTCCTTGATGGCCTCGAGCACCCAGCGGATCGAACGGGTCGCGACGATCGCCGTGACGTCCGCGTCGAGCCGTTCGATCGCGTCGACCACCGACGCCTGACCGGAGTAGGTCAGGTGCGTGTGGATCTGCGTCTCGGGCTTGGCGCCGCCCGTCGCGAGCCGGAATGCGTCGACCGCCCAGTCCAGGTACTCGGCCCGGCCGTCCTGCCGCAACGGCAGCAGTTCCCGGATCGCGGGCTCGTCCACCTGGATGATCGCGATGCCGGCCCGCTCGAGATCGGCGATCTCGTCGCGGATCGCCAGCGCCAGCTGGTCGGCCGTCTCGTGCAACGGCTGGTCCTGGCGCACATACGACCGGGCCAGCATCGTGACCGGACCGGTGAGCATGCCCTTGACCGGCTTGTCGGTCAGCGACTGCGCGAACGCGATCCACTCCACCGTCATCGGCTTCGGCCGCACGATGTCGCCGTAGAGGATCGGCGGCCGCGTGCACCGCGACCCGTAGGCCTGCACCCAGCCGAAGTGCGTCGTGGCGAAGCCCTCGAGCAGTTCGGCGAAGTACTGGATCATGTCGTTGCGCTCGTGCTCGCCGTGGACGAACACGTCGAGACCGATGTCCTCCTGCAACCGGATGGTGGACTCGATCTCCTCCTGGATGCGCTTGACGTAGTCGTCCCACGACATGCGCCCCTCACCCAGCTCGTAGCGGGCCTTGCGGATCTCGGCCGTCTGAGGGAACGAGCCCAGGGTGGTCGCCGGCACCGGGGGCAGCTTCAGGCGCTCCTGCTGCGCGGCGCGGCGCTCCTCGTACGGGACCCGGCGGCGGTGTTCGGGGCGCAGGGCGTTGACGCGGGCGCGGATCGTGTGCTTCTGCTTGAAGTGCACCGAGGTCGGCGGCTTGCGCCACCGCTCCTCCGCCCCGGTGGTCAGTGCCTTGGCGAGCGAGACCACCTCGCCCACCTTCTGCTTGGCGAACGCCAGCCGGTCCGCCACGTCGCCCGGGATGTCGTACTCGGCGAGCACGTCGTAGGGCACGTGCAGCAGCGAGCACGACGTGGAGACCACCAGGTCGGGCGCAACGGCCGCGAGGCTGCTCAGGTATTCGAGAGTGCGGTGCCGATCGGCCTTCCACACGTTGCGGCCGTCGACGACCCCCGCATAGATCCGTTTGCGCTTGAGTCCCGGCACCGCGGCCAGCTCCTCGGCGCTCATCCGGCCGTTGACCAGGTCGAGACCGATGGCCTCGACCTTGGTGGCAGCGAGGAGGGGCAGCGCCTCGCCGAGGTGGCCGTAGGGGCCGGTGACGAGCAGGCGCGGGCGCAGCGGCGCGTGGGAGAGAGTGTCGTAGGCCCGCGCGAACGCCTCGAGCTCCTGCGGGGTGCGATCCTCGGTGAAGGACGGCTCGTCGAGCTGCACGCACCAGGCGCCGGCGCGCGCGAGTTCCGCGAACAGCTTCTCGTACTCCGGCAGCAGCCGGTCGAGCAGGTCGAGCGTGGAGAACCCGTCCTGCTCGGACGTCTCCGAGACCTTGGACAGCAGCAGCAGGGACATCGGGCCGAGCACGACCGGGCGCAGCTCGATGCCACGGGCCTTGGCGCGCTCGAACTCGTCGAGTACCGCCGCCGAGTTCAGGGCAAAGGTGGTGGTCTCGTCGAGCTCGGGCTGCCGGTAGTGGTAGTTGCTGCCGAACCAGCGGACCAGCTCGAGCGGCGGGAAGTCCTCACGGCCCCGGCACAGCGTGAAGTAGAGGTCGAGTGGATCGAGCTCGCCGACGAGCGGGCGGAACCGCTCGGGGATCGCACCGAACAGCAGTGCGTTGTCGAGCACGTGATCGTAGTAGGAGAACGTGTTGCCCGGCACCTGGGTGAGTCCGGTGGCGGCGAGTTCGCTCCAGGTGGACTCCTGGATCTCGCGGGCCACCGCGACGAGTTCGTCGCGCGTGCCGGTACCGTGCCAGTAGGCCTCGAGCGCACGCTTGAGTTCACGGCGGGGTCCGATGCGCGGATACCCGAGAATGCTGGAGCCGTATCCGTCTGCATTGCTGGCCATCAGGGGTCGACCTTTCCCTCGATGCACCTCGCGCCCGTGCCCCGACAGCCAGCGCAACGGCTGTGCTGTCGGCACACGGGCGCCGAGATGCGGTGTGGTGCTACCTACCTAGCTGACTTTCTTGGCGGCACGACCGTTGTCGGCGTACTCGTAGAAGCCGGCGCCCGACTTCTTGCCGACGAGGCCCGCCTCGACCATGCGCAGCAGGAGCGGCGGAGCCGAGTAGAGCGGCTCCTTGAACTCCCCGTACATCGAGTCGGCGATCGACTTGACCGTGTCCAGGCCCACCAGGTCGGTCAGCGCGAGCGGACCCATCGGGTGCGCACATCCGAGAACCATCGCCTTGTCGATGTCCTCCTTGGTGGCGAAGCCGGATTCGACCATCCGGATCGCCGACAGCAGGTAGGGCACGAGCAGCGCGTTGGCGATGAAGCCGGCCCGGTCGGAGGACCGGACGACCTGCTTGCCGAGCACCTCGGAGGCGAAGGCCTCCGCGCGCTGGGAGACCGCGGGGCTGGTCTTGAGCGTGGTGACCAGCTCGACCAGCGGCAGCACCGGAACCGGGTTGAAGAAGTGCATGCCGATGACCCGCTCGGGCCGGGTGGTGGCGATGCCCAGCTTCATGATCGGGATCGACGAGGTGTTGGACGCCAGCACCGCGTTCGGATCCGTGACGATCTTGTCGAGCTCCGCGAAGATCTCGGCCTTGACCTTCTCGTCCTCGACGACCGCCTCCACGACGAGCTGGCGATCGGCGAAGTCGCCGAGGTCGGAGGTGAAGCGCAGCCGCCAGGCGGCCTGCTCACGCTCCCGTTCGGTGATCTTGCCGCTGCTGACACCGCGGTCGAGGGACCGGAGGATGCGGGCACGCCCGGCAGCCGCGAGTTCGCGGGTCTGCTCGTACACAAGTACGTCGACATGAGCGCGCGCGCACACCTCGGCGATACCTGCGCCCATCATCCCGGCGCCGATCACGCCGACGCGCTGAATCTTTTCGCTGGTCACGTCAGCTCCTACTCGTCATGTGGGGGTCGTGAAGGGAGTTTTCGACAGGGGGTGGATACGGCCGCGGCGGGACCTGGTCGTTCGAGATCCCGCCGCGCCCACATCCGGTTGCCGGTTCCTAGTGGAACTGGCCCTCCTCGGTGGAGCCCTTCAGGGCCGCCGTGGAGGTGTTCGGGTCGACGGTGGTGGCGATGGCGTCGAAGTAGCCGGCGCCGACCTCACGCTGGTGCTTGATGGCGGTGAAGCCACGCTCCTCGGCGGCCTTGAACTCGCGCTCCTGCAGGTCGACGAAGGCGGTCATGCCCTGGCGGGCGTAGCCGTGGGCCAGGTCGAACATGCCGTAGTTCAGCGAGTGGAAGCCGGCGAGGGTGATGAACTGGAACTTGAAGCCCATCGCGCCGAGCTCCTTCTGGAACTTCGCGATGGTCGCGTCGTCCAGGTGCGCCTTCCAGTTGAAGGACGGCGAGCAGTTGTAAGCGAGGAGCTGGTCCGGGAACTCGCCGCGGACGGCCTCGGCGAACTTCTTGGCGACCTCGAGGTCCGGCACGCCGGTCTCCATCCAGATCAGATCGGAGTACGGCGCGTACGCCTTGGCGCGCGCGATGCAGGGCTCGATGCCGTTCTTGACGCCGTAGAAGCCTTCGGCGGTGCGGGTGCCGTCGAGGAACTCGCGGTCACGCTCGTCGACGTCGGAGGTCAGCAGCGTCGCGGCCTCGGCGTCGGTGCGGGCGATGACGACCGTGGGGACGTCGGCGACGTCGGCCGCGAGGCGAGCCGAGGTCAGCGTGCGGATGTGCTGCTGGGTCGGGATGAGCACCTTGCCACCGAGGTGGCCGCACTTCTTCTCCGACGCGAGCTGGTCCTCCCAGTGCGAACCGGCGACACCGGCCGCGATCATCGCCTTCTGCAGCTCGTAGACGTTGAGCGCGCCACCGAAGCCGGCTTCACCGTCGGCCACGATCGGGGCGAGCCAGTTGTCGACGGAGGTGTCGCCCTCGATCTTGGCGATCTCGTCGGCGCGCAGCAGCGCGTTGTTGATGCGGCGGACAACCTGCGGAACCGAGTTCGCCGGGTACAGCGACTGGTCCGGGTAGGTGTGGCCGGACAGGTTCGCGTCACCGGCGACCTGCCAGCCGGACAGGTAGATGGCCTTGAGGCCGGCGCGGACCTGCTGCACGGCCTGGTTGCCGGTGAGGGCGCCCAGCGAGTTGATGTAGTCCTCGTTGTTCACGAGGTCCCAGAGGATCTCCGAACCGCGGCGGGCGAGGGTGGCTTCCTCGACGACGGTGCCCTGCAGCTTCGCGACCTGCTCGGCCGTGTAGTTGCGGGTGATCCCCTTCCAGCGCGGGTTGGTGTCCCAATCCTTCTGGATTTCCTCAGCGGTCCTCGGGGTGCCGGTGGTCGACATCTAAAGCTCCACTCTCTAGATCGGATCCGCGCCGGACGTTCTGCAGTACGTGCGTACTACTTCACATCCTTCGCGAACCTTTCGGATGTACCACTCGACAATGACACACCCCGAAAGTGCGGTCTACCTGTTGCTAATGCCAATCTTCGCTAGGTTTTCCAATAGCCTTGCAAAGGTTGTAAACGTTTGGGGCGTCCAACGAACTCGCCTACCGGGCCCTGGGCTACTCGTCGGTAGCAATTACCTCGGCATTGTCCGCCACGCCGCCTCCGGCGGGCGCGGATCGCGAAGACCTCCGAGTGCGGGCCCACCAGCCCCGGGAACGCGGGATACCGCCTCCATTGTGACCAGTCTCACAGAATCGGCTGCGGCGAATCGGGAAGTCGTCCCGGTCGAATCGGCCGGGGACCAAGATCGTTCGTCTACCATGTGCGCGTTGATCAGTCGGGGCCGGTCACGCCGAGCGGGCGTGCCCACTCCCCACTCGCACACGAGTCGAGGAGGGCGCCATCCTTTCCGCCACGTCGAAGCCGGTGATCGAGGCCACCCTGCCGGTCGTCGGTGCCCATATCGGCCGGATCTCCGAACTGTTCTACGACAAGCTCTTCGCGGCCGCACCCTCGCTGCGGACCGACCTGTTCAACCGCACCAACCAGGAGAACCGGGAGCAGCAGAAGGCCCTCGCGAGTTCGGTCGCCGCGTTCGCGACGCTCCTGGTCACCGAGGACGCCGCGGACATCGACGCGATCATGGCCCGGATCGCCGCCAAGCACGCCTCGCTCGGCGTCCAGGCTCCCCACTACGAGGTGGTGCGGCACCAGTTGTTCGCCGCGATCGCCGAGGTGCTCGGGGATGCGGTCACCCCCGAGGTCGCCGCGGCCTGGCGCGAGGTCTACACCCTGATGGCCAACTCGCTCATCGAGCAGGAGGCCGCCCTCTACGACAAGGCCGGGGTCCGGCACGGCCAGGTGTGGCGCGTCGTCGTGGTCACCGACGTCCAGTTCGACGGCGCCGAGGTCGCGACTCTGACGCTGCGCTCACTCGACGGCACTCCGCTCCCGGATTTCCTTCCCGGACAGTACATCTCCATCGCGACCACCCTCGGTGACGGCACCCGTCAGATCCGCCAGTACACCCTCGTGCGCAGCCACGTCCCGGGCGAGTGGGCCGTCACCGTCAAGCGGGTCCGGGGCGGGATCGTCTCCCCGTTCCTCGCCGGGGGCGTCGGCATCGGCACCGAACTCGTCGTCTCCCATCCGTTCGGCAGCCTCGTCGTCGAGGACGGCGACGATCCTCTGGTGCTGATCTCGGCCGGCATCGGCATCACCCCGACGCTCGCGGCGCTGCAGCACCTGGCGGCGCACCGATCCGAGCGCGAGGTTCTCGTCGTGCACGTCGACCGCTCGACCTACGACCATCCCCGCCGCGCGGAGACACAGGCCCTGGTCGATCGCCTGCCGCGGGCCCGCATGCAGACCCGGTACTCCGAGTTCGAAGAACTCCGCGAGGACGGCCACTCCCCGCTCGACGGTGTCGAGTTGCCGACCGACCCGCAGGTCTACGTGTGCGGTCCGGTCCCGTTCATGCGCTCGATCCGGCAGACGCTGCTCGCTGCGGGGGTATCGCCCGACGCCGTCCACTACGAGGCCTTCGCGCCCGGTTCCTGGCTGGGCCTGGCGGAGAGCTAACGTTGCGAATCCCTCGTTGCAAAGCTGTGTAGACGCTCGTACGCTGGGGTGATGCCAAAGACGTTCGTCGGCGCCCGCCTGCGCCAGCTGCGGACCGAGCGGGGATTGAGCCAGGCAGCACTGGCCAAGACCCTGGAGATCTCGGCCAGCTACCTCAACCAGATCGAGCACGACGTGCGGCCGCTCACGGTTCCGGTCCTGCTGCGCATCAGCGAGGTCTTCGGGGTCGACACCACGTTCTTCTCGTCCCAGGACGACACCCGGCTCATCGCCGAGATGCGAGAGGTGGCCCTCGACCAGGAGATGGGCATCGACGCCGACGCCCAGGAGATCGCCGCGATGGTGTCGGCCCACCCCGGGCTCGCACGGGCGATGGTCAACATGCACCGGCGGTTCCGCAACACCACCGCGCAACTCGCCGCCGCCACCGAGGACCGGTACAGCGACGGCAGCGGCACCGGCACCATCACCATGCCGCACGAGGAGGTCCGCGACTACTTCTATCAGCGGCAGAACTACCTGCACGAACTCGACACCGCCGCCGAGGAACTCGCCACCCGGATCCGCTTCCACCGGGGCGACATCTCCGGCGGCATCATCAAGCGCATGGAGGCGGTGCACGACGTGCAGCTCGTCCGTCGCGTCGATCTCGGCGAGAACGTGCTGCACCGGTTCGACCCCGCCACGCGCACCCTCGAGATCTCCGCGCGGCTGTCGGGCGGCCAGCAGGTGTTCAAGCTGGCCACCGAGCTGGCCTACCTCGAGTGCGGGGAGCTGATCGAGAAGCTGGTCGCCGAAGGCGCCTTCACCAGCGAGGCCTCGCTCTCCCTGGCCCGCCACGGCCTCGCCAACTACTTCGCGGCGGCGATCATGCTGCCGTACGCGCAGTTCCACGAGATGGCCGAGGACTTCCGGTACGACGTGGAGCGGCTCTCCGCCTTCTACGCGGTCAGCTACGAGACCATCGCCCACCGGATGTCGACCCTGCAGCGACCGAAGCTGCGCGGCGTGCCGTTCTCGTTCGTCCGCGTCGACCGGGCGGGCAACATGTCCAAACGGCAGTCCGCCACGGGCTTCCACTTCTCCACCAGCGGCGGCACCTGCCCCCTGTGGAACGTGTACGAGACGTTCGCATATCCGGGCAAGATCATGACCCAGCTCGCCCAGATGCCCGACGGACGTCGCTACCTGTGGGTCGCACGCACGGTCGAGCGTCGCGCCGCCCGATACGGCCAGCCGTCGAAGACTTTCGCGATCGGCCTCGGCTGCGAACTGCGCCACGCCCACCGCCTCGTCTACGCCGACGGACTCGACCTCAGCGACGCCAACCCCGGCGCTCCCATCGGGGCCGGCTGCCGCGTGTGCGAGCGCCTGAACTGCCCCCAACGCGCATTTCCCCCACTGGGCAAGGAACTCGTCATCAACGAGCACCAGAGTTCGGTGTCCCCCTACCTCATCAAGTAACACCCGCGCACATGTTCGTCGTGCGCGAAAGCGATTGCGTGCGCGGCTGACTGCGAAGTTCGCGGATCCTCTGTCCACAGGCGGACGATTCATCCACAGATCGCCGTCTCGCGCCCGCGGCTCGCGGACGGAGCGCCGGCGTTCGGGCACGCTCCACGTATGAGCGAACCTACGCCGCTGCTGCGCCCTGCCGCCCTCGCAACCGGGATCACCGACGCCGAACTACGCCGAGGAATCCGTACGGGTCGTCTCGAACGCATCGTGCCGGGGATGTACCTCGGGCGAGAGGACGCCGGGCAACTCGACGATGTGGCACGCCACGTGCTGCGGATCCGGTCGAGCGCAGCGCGGTTGCGCGAGGGCGCCGCGATCAGCCACGTCTCGGCCGCCGTCGTCCACGGCTTCGCGGTCTGGCGCACCGACCTGTCCCGCATCCACCTCACCCGCGATCGCGCGTCGGGTGGTCGACGTACCCCACGTCAGCACGTCCACGCCGCGGCTCTCCCCCACGACGAAGTCGAGACCGTGGAGGGGATCCGCGTCACCTCGGCTGCGCGGACGGTCGTGGACCTCTCGCGCACGGTCACCGCCGAAGAGGCCGTGGTGACGGGGGACTCCGCGTTGCGCGGGTATCCCGGTCTGCGGCCGGCACTGGCCACCGCACTCCACCGGGCCGAGGCGCGAACGGGAATCGCCGCGGCACGGCGAATCGTCCCGTTCCTGGACGGTCGCAGCGAGAGTCCCGGCGAGTCGATCAGTCGGCTCCGCATCCACCAGGCCGGACTGCCGGCCCCGGCGCTCCAGCACGACGTCCGGACGAGCGAAGGCCGATTCGTCGCGCGGACCGACTTCTACTGGGAAGAGCCCGGGATCGTCGGGGAGTTCGACGGCATGGGCAAGTACGGCGCCGACGACCCCGGAACCACGGCCGAAACGGTGCGGCGCGAGAAGCTGCGCGAGGATGCGCTGCGAGACCTCGGCTTCGAGGTGGTCCGCTGGACGTGGGCGGAGCTGTTCCGGTTCCCGACGGTTGTCGCCCGCTTCGAACGGGCCGTCGCCCGATCGCGTCGCTGAGAACAGCCGCGAAGACCCCCGGCATCCGCATCGGCAATTGCTGGCGCGGACGGCTATTCATGGTGCGGAAAGGGCACCACCTCGGGGTGTGCGCATTCGGCAACGAGGTCGTAACACGCGTCATGAACTCGTCACCGCGAGACATTCTCACGCAACACCGGCCGCCTACTCTTCGGACCCACGGATACAGCGCTGTATACGCAGCCCGGATACGCCGGGCCCCGTCCGGTTCCCACCTTCGAAGAAGGGCACCTCCATGCCAGTTGCCACATCCACGTTCGCCAGGCGCGCCGTCGCCGCGCCGGTCGCGCTGGCCGCCGTCGGTCTCGTGCTCAGCGCCTGCGGCAGCAAGGCCACCGACAGCACCGATGCCGCCGGATCCGCCTCGTGCGTCGACACCTCCGGTGACACGATCAAGGTCGGCTCGTTGAACTCGCTCTCGGGCACCATGGCGATCTCCGAGGTCACGGTGCGTGATTCGATCGCGCTGGCCGTCGAGGAGATCAACGCGAACGGCGGTGTTCTCGGCAAGCAGATCCGGATCGTGGCCGAGGACGGCGCGTCGGAGCCGACGGTGTTCGCCGAGAAGGCCGAGAAACTGATCAGCTCCGACTGCGTGGCCGCGGTGTTCGGTGGGTGGACGTCGTCGAGCCGCAAGGCGATGCTGCCGGTGTTCGAGGACCTGAACTCGCTGCTGTACTACCCCGTGCAGTACGAGGGCCTCGAGTCGTCGCCGAACATCTTCTACACCGGCGCCACCACCAACCAGCAGATCGTTCCCGCGCTGGACTACCTGAAGGAAAAGGGCGTCCGGTCGCTCTACCTCGTCGGCAGCGACTACGTCTTCCCGCAGACCGCGAACCGCATCATCCGCGCGTACGCCCAGGCCAACGGCATCGAGATCAAGGGCGAGGACTACACCCCGCTCGGCTCCACCGACTTCTCCACGATCGTCAACAAGGTCCGCACCGCCGACGCGGACGCGGTGTTCAACACCCTCAACGGCGACTCCAACGTCGCCTTCTTCCGCGAGTACGCCAACGTCGGCCTCACCGCCGCCGACATGCCGGTGATCTCGGTGTCCATCGCCGAGGAGGAGGTCGTCGGAATCGGCGCGCAGAACATCGCCGGTCAGCTCACCGCGTGGAACTACTACCAGACCGTGGACAGTGCCGAGAACACGGCGTTCGTCGACGCGTACAAGGCGAAGTACGGCGCGAACAAGCCCACCTCCGACCCCATGGAGGCCGCGTACGCCTCGGTGTACCTGTGGAAGAACACCGTCGAGAAGGCGAACTCGTTCGCCGTCGCCGACGTGCAGGCCGCAGCCGACGGCGTCTCGTTCGCCGCGCCGGAGGGCACCGTCACGATCGACGGGGACAACCACCACATCTTCAAGACGGCCCGCATCGGCGAGATCCGTGGCGACGGACTGATCTACACGGTGTGGGAGTCGAGCGGGGCGATCGAGCCGGACCCGTACCTCGAGAGCTACGACTGGGCCGCCGGCCTGTCCGGTAGCTGACCACCGTGACCGGGAAGCCGACGAGAAGGGAGGCGACATGGATGTCGTCGTAGGACAGCTCTTCACGGGTCTGAGCATCGGCTCGATCCTGCTGCTGGCGGCGCTGGGCCTGTCGCTGACGTTCGGGCAGATGGGCGTGATCAACATGGCCCACGGCGAGTTCATCATGGCCGGCTCCTACACGGCATACGTCGTGCAGCAGGTGGTCTCGGCCGCCGGGTTGTCCCTGCTGGTGTCACTGCTCGTCGGTTTCCTGGTCGGTGGCACGATGGGAGTGCTGCTCGAGGTCACCCTCATCCGCCGCATGTACCACCGCCCCCTCGACACCCTGCTGGTGACCTTCGGCGTGGGCCTGCTGCTGCAGCAGGCCGCCCGCGACGTCTTCGGCGCACCCGCCGTCAACGTGGTTGCACCGCAATGGCTCTCGGGTGGCGTCGAGATCTTCGGAGCGGTGGTGCCCAGGACCCGGCTGTTCATCCTCGTGCTCGCCGTCGTGTGCGTCGCGATTCTGATCGCCGCGATGAAGTACACCCCGATGGGCCGGCGCATCCGGGCCGTCGTGCAGAACCGCGACCTCGCCGAAACCGTGGGAATCTCGTCCCGCCGCACCGACATCACCACCTTCTTCCTCGGCTCCGGACTGGCCGGTCTGGCCGGGGTGGCCTTGACCCTGATCGGCTCCACCAGCCCCACCATCGGCCAGTCGTACCTCATCGACGCGTTCCTGGTGGTCGTCATCGGCGGCCTCGGCCGGATCGAGGGTGCCGTCGTCGCGGCGGTCGCACTCGGCCTGCTCAACTCGTTCATCGAATACTCCACCACCGCCTCGATCGCGAAGGTGATCGTCTTCGTGCTCATCGTCATCTTCCTGCAGGTCCGGCCGCAGGGCCTGTTCGCGGTCAAGACAAGGAGCCTGGTCTGATGCCTGCCCCGAGACTTCTGCCGGCACTCACCCGGCCCGGACCGGCCCGCACCTGGGCCGGGTTCGCACTCGCCGCGCTGTTGCTGTTCGTCCTCGCCCCTGTCGTGTTGTCGGACTTCCGGCTGAACCTGCTCGCGAAGTTCCTGTGTTTCGCGATCGTCGCCGTCGGGATCGGTCTCGCCTGGGGCCGGGGCGGCATGCTCACCCTCGGCCAGGGCGTGTTCTTCGGCCTCGGCGCCTACATCATGGCAATGCACCTGAAGATCGCCGACGCCGAGCTGCGCGGCGAGGCCGTCCCGGACTTCATGCAGATTGCCGGAATCCGTGAACTGCCCGGCTACTGGGCGCCGTTCGCCTCTCCGTTCGTGACGATCGCCGCGATCCTGGTGCTCCCCGCGCTGGTCGCGGTGCTGCTCGGGCTCGGCGTCTTCAAGCGCCGCGTCAAGGGTGCCTACTTCGCGATCCTCTCCCAGGCCCTGACCGCCGCCTTCGCGATCCTGCTGATCGGGCAGCAGTCGATCGGCGGATCGAACGGACTCAACCGCTTCCGCAGCTTCTTCGGCCTGTCGCTCGCCGACCCGGCGAACAAGCGGATGCTGTTCTTCGTCGCCGCGGGTGTTCTGCTCGTCGTCGTCGCGCTCACCCGGCAACTGATGTTCTCCCGGTACGGCGAGCTGCTCGTGGCCGTGCGCGACCAGGAGGAGCGGGTCCGCTTCCTCGGCTACGACCCGGCCGACGTCAAGGTCGTCGCCTACGCCACGGCGGCCTTCTTCGCCGGCATCGCCGGGGCGCTGTTCGTGCCCGTCGTCGGCATCATCTCCCCCGCCGACGTCGGCATCGTCCCCTCCATCGCGTTCCTCATCGGCGTCGCCATCGGCGGCCGCACGACCCTGCTCGGCCCGGTCCTCGGGGCCATCGGCGTCGCGTGGGCCCAGACCGCCCTGTCGGAGAACTTTCCGTCCGCGTGGACCTACGCCCAGGGCCTGCTGTTCATCGTCGTCATCGGGTTCTTCCCCGCCGGCCTGGCCGGGCTCGCGACGTTGCGCCGGCGACGCACCCGCACCGGCCCGGCCCGCCCGATCCCCGCACCGACCACGACGATGGAGCCGGCGAGATGACCGAACCTCACTACGGCGGCAACGCCGGTATGTCCAGCCAGTACCTCGAGATCCGCGATCTGCGGGTGAGTTTCGACGGGTTCACCGCCGTCGACGGCGTGGACCTGACCCTGTTGCAGGGCGACCTGCGCTTTCTCATCGGCCCCAACGGCGCGGGCAAGACCACCCTCGTGGACGCCGTCACCGGGCTGGTGCCGGCCACCGGGTCGGTCACCAAGTCCGGCACCGAACTGCTCGGCAAGAAGGTGCACAAGATCGCCAGGCTCGGGGTGGGCCGCACCTTCCAGACCGCGTCGGTGTTCGAACAACTCACCGTGCTGCAGAACCTCGACATCGCCGCCGGCGCCGGTCGCTCCCCGTGGTCGCTGCTGCGCCGCCGCACGACGGTGCTGCCACAGATCGAGGAGGCCCTCGAGACGATCGGCCTGACCGGCCTGCGCGACGTGCCCGCCGGCATCCTCGCGCACGGGCAGAAGCAGTGGCTCGAGATCGGCATGCTGCTCGTGCAGAACTCGGACGTGCTGCTGCTCGACGAGCCGGTCGCCGGGATGAGCCACGACGAACGCGAGGAGACCGGGCAGTTGCTGCGCCGGATCGGGGCGCAGCGCACCGTTGTCGTCGTCGAGCACGACATGGACTTCATGCGCGCCTTCGCCACCTCCGTCACCGTTCTGGCCCGCGGCAGGGTGATCGCCGACGGCACCGTCGAACAGGTGCAGAACAACCCGCAGGTCCAGGAGGTCTACCTCGGGACCGCCACCGCTGTACAGGAGGCGTGAGATGCTCGAGCTCGTCGACGTGCGGACCGGATACGGCCGCACCGAGATCATCCACGGGGCCACCCTGACCGTCCCCGCCGACGGAGTCGTCGCCGTCATGGGTCACAACGGAGCCGGCAAGACCACCCTGCTGCGCGCCGCCGTCGGCCTGCTGCCCACCACGTTCGGCCGGATCCTCCTCGACGGCGAGGACATCACCTCGCTGCGGCCCGCCGCGCGCGTCGCCCGCGGCCTGGCCTACGTCCCCCAGGGGCAGCAGTCCTTCGCGCAGCTCACGTGCGCCGAGAACCTGCAGGTCGTCGCCGACGGACGCAGACGCGGCAAGCAGCTCGTCGCCGACATGCTCGAGCTGTTTCCCGCCCTCGTGCCGTTGCTGGACCGACGCGCCGGTCTGCTCTCCGGTGGTCAGCGCCAGCAACTCGCGATCGCCCGCGCTCTGATCACCGAGCCCCGCATGCTCATCCTCGACGAACCCACCGAGGGTATCCAGCCGTCGGTCGTCGCCGAGATCGAGAGCACTGTCGTCGAACTCAGCCGGCGCGGCGACCTCGGGGTCCTGCTCGTCGAGCAGCACATCGGCTTCGCCCTGCAGGCCGCGCAGCGGTACTACGTCCTCGAATCCGGCCGCATCACCGCCAGCGGCGACGGCGGGACGGACGCCGCCGGCACCGTCCGCGCGGCCATGGCGATCTGATGAGCGCCGGCGGCACGCGGCGTGACCGGGTCTACCGGGCGCTGCGTTCGGATCTGATGACGGGCGTTCTGCCGCCGGACGCCCGGCTCGGCGAGGAACGACTCGCCGAGCAGTACGGGGTCTCCCGGACGCCGGTGCGGGAAGCACTGGCGCGGCTGGTGTCCGACGGGCTGGTCGAGCGGCGCGAGCAGGGGCTGTTCCCGTACCGGCCGCGCTTCGACGACCTCGCCGACCTGTACGAGCTGCGGACCACACTGGAGCTGAGAGGCATCCGCCGGGCGCTGGCCGATCACTCGGTCCGGCACGATCCGCACGTGCTCGGCGCCGAGCTCGACCGGTGGTACGCGCTGCGGCGGGACCTGCCCGAACCGGACGCGGGCTTCGTCGGGCTCGACGAACAGTTCCACCTGGCATTGCTGGCCGCCGCCGGCAATGCGGCCCTGTGCGACGCACTGGCTGCCGTGAACGCGAAGGTGCGGCCCGTGCGCATGTTCGACTACCTGACGCACGACCGGATCACGGCGACCGTCGACGAGCACATCGGCGTGGCGGAGGCGGTGCTCGCCGGCCGCCTCGAAGACGCCCACGACCAGCTCCTCGCCCACATCGACATGTCCAGGGCGGTGGTGGTGCAGCGCGCCGAGCAGGCCCGGACCATGGCCCGATTGGCGCGTGCCGTGCGAGACTGACCGGCATGTCGCCTCGCATCCGGCCCGGCCGGTTCAAGGAACTCGGCCCGCTCAACTGGGCGGTCTGGCGTGTGCTGTCGACCGTGGCGGGAACGAAGGACGCGCACCTGTTCAGCACCCTCGGCCGTACCGGCGGCCTGTTCCGCGGCTGGCTGCACTACTCCGGGAAGCTCATGCCGTTCGGGCGGTTGCCCCGGTTCGAATCCGAGCTGGCCATCCTGCGGGTGGCGCATCTGCGCGAGTGCGGCTACGAGTGGGACCATCACACCCGCCTCGGCCGCCGCGCCGGCATCAATCCCGAGATCCTGCAGCGCATCCTCGACGGCCCCGAGGCCCCCGGGTGGAGCCCGCGGCACCGGGCGATGCTCGCGGCCGTCGACGAACTGGTCACCACCAAGGACCTCGGCGACGAGTCGTGGGCGGCGCTGGCTGCTCACCTCGACGACCGGCGGATGATCGAATTCTGCCTGCTGGTAGCGCAATACGACGGCCTGGCCACCACCATCGGCGTGCTGCGCATCGAGCGGGACTTCTGAGAGTTCTTCCTAACCGTCGCTTTACCGCGGGCAATCTCGGCGAAACACGACGTCCATAGCGTATACAGCTATGTCGACACGTACGGATACAGCCACGGCGCAACCGCTCCGGACCCGGGTGTACCGGGAACTGCGTACCGAACTGATGAACGGCTCGATCCCGGTCGGTGAGCGGCTGACCGAGCCGAAACTGTCCGCGCGCTTCGGCATCTCCCGCACCCCGGTCCGGGAGGCCCTCGCGATGCTGTGCGCGGACGGCCTGCTGCGCCGCGAGGAGTACGGATTCTCGCCGGTGCCCCCGAGCATTCCCCGCATCCGCGACCTCTACGAGCTGCGGATCACCCTGGAACTGCAGGGCATTGCGCGCGCGATCGACAATCCCGATGTGCGGCACGACCGCGTCGCCCTCGCCGCCGAACGCGAACGATGGTTGCGCCTGTCCGCCCATCCGCCGCAGCAGGAACCGGGTTTCGTGGTGCTCGACGAGGAGTTCCACGTGGCCCTGCTCGCCGCATCGGGCAACGCGGAACTGGCCGGCTCGCTCGAGTCGGTCAACTCCCGGATCCGGCACGTGCGGATGTACGACTTCATGGTCAACAGCCGGATCGAGACGTCGATCGCCGAACATCTCGCCGTCGTCGACGCCGTCCTCGGCGACGAACTCGAACTCGCCCACCGGTTGCTGCACCGGCACATCGGCGAATCCCTCGCAGTGGTGCTCGACCGGGTGACCCGTGCCGTCACCGCGATGTCGTTCGCGCACTGACGACCGTTCCGCCCCCACACCTTTCCCTTCCCCGTCACCGAAGGAGCCTGTCGTGACGTTCGCTTTCGACACCCTGCTCGTCGCCAACCGCGGCGAGATCGCCTGCCGCATCATGCGTTCGGCGCACACGCTGGGGCTGAAGACCGTCGCCGTGTACTCGGATGCGGACGCGTCCGCCGCGCACGTCGAAATGGCGGACATGGCGGTGCGCCTCGGCCCGGCCCCGGCTGCGCAGTCCTATCTGCGGGCGGATGCGGTGATCGAGGCGGCGCTGTCGACCGGCGCCGGCGCCGTCCATCCCGGCTACGGCTTCCTCTCGGAGAACGCCGAATTCGCCGCTGCCTGCGAGACGGCGGGCATCGCGTTCATCGGGCCCACCCCCGAGCAGTTGCGGGTCTTCGGCGACAAGCACACCGCCCGCGAGGCGGCCCGTGCCGTCGGGGTCCCGCTCGTCGAGGGCAGCGGCCTGCTCGGGTCCGTCGACGACGCCCTCGCCGCTGCCGACACCGTCGGTTACCCCGTGATGCTCAAGGCCGTCGGCGGCGGCGGCGGCATCGGGATGCAGGCCTGCCACACCCCGGGCGAACTGCGGGACGCCTACGAGCGGGTGCAGCGTCTCGCGTCCGCGAACTTCTCCTCGTCGGGCGTGTTCCTCGAACGGTTCGTCGCCCACGCCCGCCACATCGAGGTGCAGGTGTTCGGCGACGGTCTCGGCCGCACGATCAGTCTCGGCACACGCGACTGCTCGCTGCAGCGACGCAACCAGAAGGTCGTCGAGGAGGCGCCCGCACCGAACCTGCCCGACGCGGTCGTCGAGGAACTGCTCGCGTCGTCGCGACGGCTCGCGTCGTCGGTGCACTACCGCTCCGCCGGCACCGTGGAGTTCGTGTACGACGTGGAGCGCGGCGAGGCGTCGTTCCTGGAGATGAACACCCGTCTGCAGGTCGAGCATCCGGTCACCGAGGAGGTCACCGGCATCGACCTGGTGGAGTGGATGCTGCGGCTCGGCCGGGGCGAGACCGAGATGCTCGACGCCCTGCCCGACAGCGGACCGCGCATCGTCGGTCACGCCGTGGAGGCGCGCGTGTACGCGGAGGACCCGGGGCACGACTACCGGCCCAGCGCCGGGCTGCTCACCGCCGTCGAGTTCCCGGCCCACACCCGCGTCGAGACGTGGGTGGACACCGGCACGGAGGTGAGTTCGTTCTACGACCCGATGCTCGCCAAGATCATCGTGCGCGGCGAATCCCGTCGCACCGCGTTCGCGGCCCTCGCCGAGGCGCTCGACGACACGCACCTGTACGGGGTGCAGACGAATCTGCCGCAGCTGCGGCGCATCTGCACGGCGGAGCCGGTGCTCGGGGCCGCCCACACCACCGCGACGCTGCGGGAGGTGCGGGCGACGGGCCACCGCATCGACGTGCTGCGCGCGGGCACCATGACCACGGTGCAGGACTTCCCCGGCCGGATCGGGTTGTGGGCGGTCGGCATTCCGCCGTCGGGGCCGATGGACGACCTGTCGATGCGCGCCGCGAACGGCGCCGTCGGCAACCCGGAGGGGGCGCCGGCGCTGGAGTGCACGTTGCAGGGTCCGCGTCTCGAGTTCTCCGACCCGACGCTCGTGTGCGTCACCGGTGCCCCGGTCGTGGTCACCGTCGACGGGACCCGCGTGCCCATGTGGGAGCCCCTGGAGGTGCCGGCCGGCGGCGTGCTCGACGTCGGCACCCCGGCCGAGCAGGGCCTGCGCACCTATATTGCGGTGCGTGGCGGTCTCGACGCCCCGCTCTACCACGGCAGCGCTTCGACGTTCACGCTCGGCGGCTTCGGGGGCCTCACCGGCAGGGCCGTCGCCACGGGCGATGTGCTCGGTGTGGCCGAGTCCCGCGCGCTCGCCTCCCCCGCGCCGGTGCCCGTGGACCGTCGGCCGGAGTTCACCCGTACGTGGCACCTCGCGGTCACCGAGGGGCCGCAGCCGGCACCGGCGTACTTCACCGAGGACGACCTGGCCCAGTTCTACGCCGCCACGTGGACGGTGCAGTCCCACGCGAACCGCACCGGGATCCGCCTGGACGGCCCGAGACCCGGCTGGTCCCGCACCGACGGCGGGGAGGCCGGGCTGCACCCGTCGAACCTGCACGACAACCCCTACTCGGTGGGCGCGCTCAACGTCTCCGGCGACACCCCGATCCTGCTCGGCCCGGACGGCCCGAGCCTGGGCGGATTCGCCTGCCCGCTGACGGTCGTCTCCGGGCACCGCTGGAAGATGGGACAGATCCGGCCCGGGGATTCGGTGCGGTTCGTCCCGGTGACCGACGAGGCGGCGGTCGAGCTGCGCGGCGCCACCACCCGCGCCCTCGACGTCCCGCCCGTGGCGCGGCCGTCCGCACTCGACGGTGGCCGCTTGGCCGGCACCCCGGCATTCCTGGATCGCCCCGAGGTGGTCTATCTCCGCGGCGGCGACGACAACGTCCTCGTCGAATACGGCGACATGGTGCTCGATCTCGGTCTGCGGATGCGGGTGCACGCGCTGTCCGAGGCACTCGCGGCGCTGCGCCTGCCGGGCATCGTCGACGTCACGCCGGGTGTGCGGTCCCTGCACGTGCACTTCGACCCGGACGTGCTGCCTCAGCACCGCGTGCTGGGGATCCTGCAGGATCTCGAGACCGAACTGCCGGCCACGCACGACCTGGTGGTCCCCAGCCGCACCGTCCGCCTGCCGCTCTCGTTCGACGACCCGTCGATCGCCGAGGCGATCTCCCGCTACCACAGCGGTGTCCGCGCGTCGGCGCCGTGGCTGCCGTCGAACACCGAGTTCATCCGGCGCATCAACGGACTCGACTCCATCGAGCAGGTGCGGGACACGGTGTTCGACGCCGAGTACCTCGTCCTCGGCCTCGGCGACGTGTACCTCGGTGCGCCGCTGGCCGTTCCGCTCGACCCCCGGCATCGGCTCGTGACGACGAAATACAACCCGGCACGCACGTGGACCCCGTCGGACGCCGTGGGCATCGGCGGCAAGTACCTGTGCGTCTACGGGATGGAGTCCCCCGGCGGCTACCAGTTGATCGGGCGGACGGTACCGATCTGGTCCGGATACCGGCAGTCCGGCCCGTTCGAGGACGGCAAGCCGTGGCTGTTCCGCTTCTTCGACCGGATCGTGTGGGAACCGGTGAGCCCGGAACAGCTGCTCGAGCACCGCGCCGCGTCCCTGGCAGGCCGGTTCGACGCCGAGGTCTCGGAGGGTACATTCGCCCTCGCCGACCATCTGCGGTTCCTGGCGGACAACGCCGAGTCCATCGACTCGTTCCACGAGCGGCAGTCCGCGGCGTTCGAGACCGAGAAGCTGGCATGGCACGCGGCCGGTGAGTTCGACCGGGCCGAGACGGCACCGGCAGAAGTGGCCGAGTCCGCCGACCCGCTCGCCGGGATGCCGGCCGGATCCGTCGTCGTCGAAGCCCCCATGGTCGGCAACGTGTGGCGGGTCGAGGTGGCGGAGGGCCAAGAGGTCGGCGCCGACGACACCGCCGTCATCCTCGAGGCCATGAAGCTCGAGATGCCGGTGCCGGCCGCCGTGCAGGGGACCGTCCTGAAGGTCCTCGTCGGACCGGGCGCGAAAGTCGCCCCCGGTACCCCTCTTCTCGTGATCGGAGCAGCATGAGCATCGTTGTGGAACAGGCACTCTCGGATACGCAGGAGTCGAGCCGGGCCCGCGCGGAGGCGGCGCTGCGCCGCATCGACGAGGTGGACCGGCCGGAGGTGTGGATTGCGCTGCGGCCTGCCGACGAGGTGCTCGCCGACGCCGACTCCGTGGACGAGCGCGTCGCGGCGGGCGAGAACCTGCCGCTCGCGGGCCTGCTCGTCGCGGTGAAGGACAACGTGGACGTCGCGGGGATGCCGACCACGGCGGGCTGTCCCGAGTTCGCGTACACCCCCACCGAGACCGCCTCGGGCGTCGCGCGCCTCGTCGACGCCGGTGCGGTGATCCTGGGCAAGACCAACCTCGACCAGTTCGCCACCGGTCTCGTCGGCACCCGCAGCCCGTACGGCGCGGTGCGCTGCTCCTGGGATCCCGAACGGGTGTCGGGCGGCTCGAGCTCGGGTTCGGCGACCGCGGTCGCACTCGGTATTGCGGACCTCGGGATCGGCACCGACACCGCGGGTTCCGGCCGGGTCCCGGCCGCGCTGCAGGGACTCGTGGGGATCAAGGCCACCCTGGGCGTGATCCCGGCCCACGGTGTGGTGCCGGCCTGCGTGGACTACGACTGCCTCACGGTGTTCGCCACGTCGCTCGACCTGGCGGCGACCGCCGCGGCGGTGATGGCCGGGCCGGAACCGCGCGACCCGCGCAGCCGGACGTGGCCGGCCGACGTAGCGTTCGCGGCGCCGGCGTCGCCGCGTGTCGCGGTTCCGCGCGCCGAGAATCTCGTCGCGCTGTGCGACGACTACCGGGACGCGTTCGCGCGCACCGTCACTGCGGCGCGCGACGCCGGGATGGAGGTGACCGAAGTCGACGTCACCCCCCTGCTGGAGGCCGCGACGCTGCTCTACGACGGCGCCGTCGTCGCCCAGCGGTATGCAGCCGTCGGCGAGTTCCTGGCGACGAACCCCGCCGGCGCCGATCCGACGGTCGCGGCGATCGTCGCGGCCGCAAAGCGCCCGGCGGCGCACGAGCTGGTGGCCGACCTCGACACGCTGACCCACGTCGAGGCCGTCGCGGCGGGCCTGCTGGACGGGTTCGACGGGCTGTTGCTGCCCACCACCACCGAGCACCCGACGATCGCGGCGGTGCAGGCGGACCCGACCGGGATCAACCGGCGGATGGGCACGTTCACGAACTTCTGCAATCTGCTCGACATGGCGGCCGTCGCGGTGCCGGGTGCACCGACCGCCGACGGCCGTCCCTTCGGGGTGATGTTCGTCGTGCCGGCCTTCGCCGATCAGGTCGCGGTCGATCTCGCGGCCCGGTTGACGGGCGTCCCCACGCCGGAGTTCGTCACGGGCGGGGTGGAGCTGGCGGTGTTCGGGGCGCACCTGCGCGGTCAGCCGTTGCACGTCCAGCTCGAGGAGATCGGCGCCCGGTTCGTCGAGGAGGTTCGCACCTCCGACGCGTACCGGCTCACGGCACTGAACACCACTCCCCCGAAACCCGGCCTCGTCCGTCACGGCGCAGGCCGGGGCGCGCCGATCGTCGGCGAACTCTTCCGGGTCTCCGAGGCCGGCCTCGGCCGGTTCCTGGCCGCGCTGCCCGCTCCGATGACGCTCACCAGCGTCGAACTGTCCGACGGTCGGTGGGTCGTCGGCTTCGGCTGCACGCACGACGCCGCGGCGGACGCCGTCGACATCACCGAGTTCGGCGGCTGGGTGGCGTACCGGAGTCGCTGAATCGGTGCGCGACTTCGGGATCTGCCCACACCCCGGCGTGGGCAGATTCCGGTTCACCGCTTCGATTTCCGAGCGACGGCACGGGCGAATCGTTCGGCGACGACGTCGAACCGCTCCAGGTCGGCCCACGTCCACCGGACGACCTCGAGCCCGAGATCGCGCAGCGCGTCCTCCCGATGCTTCTCCGCGACGAGATCGCGGCGGTCGGAGTACTTCCCGGCGCCGTCGAACTCGCCGACGACACCCTCGGTTTCCCAGAAGAAGTCCACGCGGTACCGGCGCCCGTCCCGAACCACGACCTCGTGCTGCAGTTCGGGCCGCGGCAGGCCGCATCGAGCCATCCGCAGACGGGACAACGACTCCCCGACACTGTCGCTCCGCCCGTCGAGTAGGTTCACCACCGCGGCTGCCCGAGATGCGCCGGTACGGTGCCGGGCGGCGGCGAGCACCCCCGGCAGGAGCTCCCGCGCGGACGGTTCGGCGCGCAGGCCGGAGTCCCCGGCGACGACGGCCTCGTCGAGCGGCAGCGACCGCCCGAGGTCGACGACGGTCCGCGCCACGGAGGTGACGTGGACGCCGTCGATTACGACGACGTCGCCGTCGCGCCAGTCGGTTGCATGCACATGGAGGTATGTGGCCTTGCGCCCGCTCGCAGATGCCCGCGAGACGTGCACCCGGCGCAGGTCCACGTTCCACACGTCCAGGCCGAGCAGGACGGCGGCCGACACGTGGCTGAGCGCATCCCCGGGCCGCAGACCCGCGCCGAAGTGCCGCGCCATGACCCGGTGGCGGCCCACGTCGTCGAGGGACGCGACGTCGGTTCGGCCCAGGTAGACGCCGGGTTTCAGCGCGACGAGGTCTCCGGCACGCAGCGCCGCCCGGATCCGGTCGTCCGATATGCCTTGCGTCAGCAGGTCCTGTCTCGTCATGGCGATGGGATCGGTCATGCAAGGAGGGTGACGCACGCCTCGGGCGGCCGCGGTCGGAATATGCGCGGACCGGCGCATCTGGGGATGAAGCCGCTGCCTGTGGACAACCGGGATTCCCACGGTGTTTCGGAATCCGCCCAGGTCACGACGTGAGCGGATTCCGAAGGCGCGCGCGGATCCGCGATCGTCAGCGCGGCGGCGGCTCGACCTCCACACCGCCGTGCTCGTGCTCCGGACCGGCGGCCGGGTGGTCTGCCGGCAGCCGGCTGCGGAAGCGGGCCGCCTCGCTCGGCGCCGCCGCCGACGGATCGTCCGCGCTGCGGTACGGCCCCGGCTTCGGCCGCGGCTTGCCGCCGGGGAAGGCCAGACGCAGGATCGTCCGGTGCACGGTGCCCCACTGCTTCGACAGGGGCCCGGTGTTGTACGGCAGCCCGTAGCGCTCGCAGATGTCCTTCACCGCGGGCGCCACCTCGGAGTACCGGGTGCTGGGCATGTCGGGGTAGAGGTGGTGTTCGACCTGGTAGCCGAGGTTTCCGCTGATGACGTGGAACAGCGGACTGCCCTCGATGTTGGCCGCGCCGACCAGCTGACGGACGTACCATCCGCCGCGGCTCTCGTTCTCCACCTCCTTCCGGCTGAAGGTGTACGTCTGATCCGGGAAGTGGCCGCAGAAGATGATCGCGTGCGACCACACGTTGCGGATGATGTTGGCGGTGAAGTCTGCCGCCAGGGTGGCCAGAAACGTCTTCTCCACCCCCGGCAGGACCTTGTCGAGCACGTCGGCCACGGCGTCGGCCCGCGGGGCAGCACCACCGCGCCCGAGACGGCCGAGGCCCCGCAGCCGGCGTCCGATCCGGGAGGTCCGCGGCTGCGGGATCCGTCCGCCCGACAGCAGCGCCGCGGCCGCGAACGCGCCGGCCGAGACCAGCGGCCAGCCCACGTAGTCCTTGACGAACTGCCGCCGCGCCTTGCCCGCGATGCCCTTCAGCTCCTCGAGCACCTGCCCCGGCGTCTTCTCCCCTGCCCACAGCGCGTCGAGATCGAGGTCGTGCAGCGCCACCCCCCACTCGAAGAACGCCATGAGCAGCACGTTGTAGAACGGCTGGGCCAGGTAGACCGGGTGCCACTTCTGGTGCGGATCGATCCGCATGATCTCGTACCCGAGATCCTTGTCCTTGCCGCGGATGTTCGTGAAGGTGTGGTGGATGTAGTTGTGGGAGTGCTTCCAGCCCGCCGCGGTCGAGGCGGTGTCCCAGTCCCACACCGACGAATGGATGTCCGGATCGTTCATCCAGTCCCACTGCCCGTGCATGACGTTGTGGCCGATCTCCATGTTCTCGAGAATCTTGGCCATGCCGAGGCAGGCCGTGCCCGCGACCCAGGCCGACTTCGACGCCGAACCGAGCAGCAGGGCCCGGCCGGCGACGGCCAGCTGGCGCTGCGTCGCGATCACGGTCTTGATGTAGCGACGGTCGCGCTCCCCCAACTCGGAGTAGACCTTGTCGTGGATGGCGTCGAATTCCTTCGCCAGTGCGTCCAGCGTTTCCTCGCTCAGATGCGCGAGTGGACTCTCGATCTCCGTCGTCATCTCGCGTTCCTTCCGTTCACAGCTCGATTTCGATGTCGCCCTCGGCGGTGTGGATGCAGGTGCGGACCGCAGCGCCGGCGGGTTCCGCGACCTCGTCCGTACGCAGGTCCCGGATCTTGCCGGAACGCAGCGTGCCCACACAGGTGTGGCAGATCCCGATCCGGCATCCGTACGGAAGCTGCAGGCCCGCCTTCTCGCCCGCCACCAGGATCGGCGTGCCGCCGTCGCATTCGACGTCGGCCTCGCTGTCGAGGAAGTGGACCGTACCGCCCTCACCCGATCCCGCATTCCCGCCGATGATCGGCTGGAAACGCTCCATGTGGAGCTTCTTCGGATCACCGTGGTCGTTCCAGTGCTCGACGAATGCGTCGAGCATGTCGCCGGGGCCCGAGCAGAACGCCTCCCGCTCCCGCCAGTCGGGGCACTGCTCGTCCAGATCGGCCGGGGTCATGCGGCCCTGCTCCGCGGTGAGCCGCAGCACCAGCCGGAAGCCGGGGCGGCGCGTGTCGAGGTCACGCAGCACGGAA
This sequence comes from Rhodococcus sp. NS-SX18, assembly GCF_057367935.1. Lineage (NCBI taxonomy): Bacteria > Bacillati > Actinomycetota > Actinomycetes > Mycobacteriales > Nocardiaceae > Rhodococcus > Rhodococcus sp. NS-SX18. Next base: position 4,063,807 of record NZ_CM170633.1, read on the forward strand.
GCGAAGATGACCTCGTCGGCGGTGCGGGCCGAGTGCACCAGAACGACGTCGTCGAGGCGATCGCGGTGGTCCAGGCTGCGCAGCATGCTCATGATGGGGGTGATGCCGCTGCCTGCACTGACGAACAGCATCTTCCCCGGCAGTGGATCGGGCAGGGTGAACACACCCTCGACCTCGCCGAGCCGCACCACGTCGCCGGGCCGGATGCGGTGCACCAGGTAGGGCGAGACCACGCCGGTCTCGACCACCTTCGGGGTGACGCTGATCAGTCCGTCCTCGGGATCGGGATCGGAGGTCAGCGAGTAGGCGCGCCAGTGGTAGACGCCGTCGATGATCACGCCCAGTCGTACGTATTGACCGGGGCGGTGTCCGCGCCACTCGTACGCGGGACGGATCAGTACGGACGCCGCGTCGGGCCCTTCCGGTACCACCCGCTCGACCCGGCCCCGCAACTCCCTCGTGGTCCACAGGGGATTGATCATCTCGAGGTAGTCGTCGGGCCGGAGAGGAGTGAACAGGTGTCGGACGGCGCGCAACATCATCTTGCGCACCGGATGCACCGTGGGACGCGCACCCCGTTCTGCCATGCCGACAACGTACCCCGCGTCACGGGTATCCAATCAGGTTTCGTCTCCCGAGACGACGACAGCCCGCGGCGACGTTTCGGTCACCGCGGGCTGAGGCCGGTACATCCGAGCGGGGATCTGCCCGCGCGGAGGATCTTCGACGCGCTGGGATCAGAAGTTGATCATGTGGCCTGCGAGGCCGTGGATGGCCTCCTGCAGTGCCTCGCTCAGCGTCGGGTGGGTGTGGACGTTGCGGGCCAGTTCGTTGACCGTCAGGTCCCACTTCTGCGCGAGGGTCAGCTCGGGCAGGAGCTCGGAGACGTCGGGGCCGATCAGGTGGCCGCCGAGCAGCTCGCCGTGCTTGTTGTCGGCGATCAGCTTGACGAAGCCGTTGGGATCGCCGAGGCCGTGGGCCTTGCCGTTCGCGGTGAAGGGGAAGGTGGCGACCTTGACGTCGTAGCCCTCGTCGCGGGCCTGCTGCTCGGTCAGGCCGAAGCTGGCGACCTGCGGCTGGCAGAACGTCGCGCGCGGCATCATCCGGTAGTCGTCGAAGGTGAGGGTCTCGGCGCCGCCGATGGTCTCGGCCGCGACCACACCCATCGCCTCGGCGACGTGCGCGAGCATGAGCTTGGCGGTGACGTCACCGATGGCGTAGATGTGCGGCACGTTGGTGCGCATCACGTCGTCGATGGCGATCGCGCCCCGGTCGGTGAGTTCGACGCCGGTGTTCTCGAGGCCGAAGCCCTCCACCCGCGGGGCGAACCCGACGGACTGCATGACCTTGTCGACGACCACGGACTCGACGTTGCCCGACTTGTTGTCCTTGATCGCGACGGTCACCTTGTTGCCGTCGTCGTCGATGGACTGCACCGCCGCCCCGGTCATGATCTTCACGCCGAGCTTCTTGTACGCCTTCGCGATCTCCTTGGAGACGTCGGCGTCCTCGTTGGGCAGCGCCCGGTCGAGGAACTCGACGATGGTGACGTCCACGCCGTAGTTCTTCAGCACGTAGCCGAACTCCATGCCGATGGCGCCGGCGCCGACGATCAGGATCGAGCCCGGCAGGTCGCGGGTGAGGATCTGCTCCTCGTAGGTGACGACGTTCTCGCTCAGCTGCGTGCCGGGCAGCAGCTTGGTCACCGACCCGGTCGCGATGATCGCGTTGTCGAAGGTGACCGTCTCGGTCCCGCCCTTGTTGAGCTCGACCGAGATGGTGTTGGCATCGACGAACGAGCCGGCACCGTCGTATTCGGTGATCTTGTTCTTCTTCATCAGGAAGTGCACGCCCTTGACGCGGCCGTCCGCGACCTTGCGGCTGCGGTCCATGGCCGCGCCGAAGTCGAAGGACACGTCCCCGGACATGCCGAACGTCTTGGCCTCTTTCGTGAAGAGATGCGCCAGTTCGGCATTGCGGAGAAGCGCCTTGGAGGGAATGCAGCCCACGTTCAGGCAGACACCACCCCAGTACTTCTTCTCGATGATGGCGGTGCTCAGGCCCAGCTGTGCCGCGCGGATAGCAGCGACGTACCCACCGGGACCGGCTCCGAGGACAACGACGTCATAGTGTGAGGTCACGAACAAACAGCGTAGACCTGCCGCTCCGGCGTGTCTGCGGATGGTCCGGTTACTCGCCGGTAGTCCCGGCACCGGGCACGAATCGGGCGTGCACACGGGGTCGAACGGAGCGGAAACCGTATGCGCGGCCCGCGGTCAGCGGCGGAAGCTCCGCATCCGCCGCACGTAGCGCAGCACCTTCCGGACCGGCACCGGTCGCGGCCAGTCGACGGCGCGGAACCACGCCTCGCTGCCGCCGTCGACCACCACGACCGAGCCCACGAGGAAGTCCGCGGCCGGGGACAGCATGAACTCCACCCACTCGGCGATCCGGTCCGGCTCGCCGAACCCGCCGATCGGGACGGGGAAACTCCGGACCCGGTCACCCTCCGGGCTCGCGAGCTGGGTGTCGAGGAGGGGGGTCGCCACCGCGCCCGGCGCGAGGATGTTCAGGCGGATCCCCGCCCCCGCCCAGTCCGGGGTCACCGCGTTCCGGCGCACCCAGTGAGTGACGGCAATCTTCGATGCGGCGTAGGTGAAGGGCGCGGCCGCGGGCCGGATCCGTCCCGCCCGCCGCACCCCTTTGTCGAGGTCGCCGGCGAGGAACGCCCGCACCGCCGACATGGGCACGGCGGGGGTGGTGGTCGTCGAATTCGACCCGAACACGACGACCTTGCTGTTCCCGGCCGCGGCGAGCGCCGGGCGCCATCCTTCGAGCAACTCGATCACGCCCCGGACGTTGACCTGGGCGAGGGTCTGCTCCTTGCCGGGCACCGGGCCGAGACCCGCGGCGAGCACCGCACCGTCGAGCCGGTTCCCGGCGCGCTCGAGGGTTTGACGCACCGCCGCGGACCGCCCCGCCGGGGTCGCGAGGTCGGCGACGACGTCGCCCTCCTTCAGGTCGATAGTGATCACGGTGTGGCCCGCGGCCCGCAGCCGGTTCGCGCTCGCCGCGCCCATGCCGGACGCCGCCCCGGTCACCGCGTACACGCCCATCGCCACTCCCTCGTCGATCCGGTTCCGACCGGCACGCTACCGCCGGAACCGTCCCGAACCAAGCAGTTGCTCGCCCGCATCTCGGGGCCTCCGGGTACGCCTTGCCTACGCCCGCGCGACCTGCGCGAGGGCCTCGCGCAGCAACGCCTCGTACCGGTCCAGCTCTCCTGGCTCGATCACCTGCGGACTGGTGGTGATCGACAACATGACCACGTCGCCGATTCCGTGCACGCCGTGGGTCAGGCCCATGACCGGCGACAACCCCGGGAATCCGGCGGTGAAGCGCACGGCGGCCCCGCCGAGTACCAGATCCTCCGCGCCGCGGTACACGCTGGAGACGACCGTGTTGCCGGTGACGGTCCGCGGCACCGCACCGAGGTCGGCGCGGGCGAGCCCGAACCGCAACAGCGGCGCCGGAAGGTGCGTGAACGGACGGTCCCGGAGATCCACGGCCGGATGCGCGAGCCGTCGTCGCCGCAGCGCCAGGTCGGCGGCGATCGCCGCGGCACGTTCCCGGGGATCGTCCACGTGCGCGAACAGCCGGACGCCGGCACTGCGGTAGGAGTTGCGCGCCATCCCGTTTCGGGCGACGGAGACCGGCACCTCCGCGCCGAGCCGGTCGGCCGGGAAGTCGCCGAGGAACTCGCGGAGCGCGGACGCGATCGCGGTCAGCGCACCGACGGTCACGGTCCCCACCGTGCGCAGGTCCGTCGCCGGGCACACGATCGTCCGCACCGCACGCCGCGGGCCGGGATCGGTGTTCACGGCGCTCAGCGGGCATCCCGGGGCCGGCGGCGGGACGGCCGGATCGGCCAGGTCCCGCTCGGCGCGGCCCGCGCGTGCCCCCGTCACGACCAGTGCGCCCAGCTGGATCGGCATCCGGGTCACGGCCCGCAGCAGCATCGCCGGCACCGACGGCGCCTCCGGCCCGGTCTCGGCACCGTCGGCGGTCGGACCGGGACCCGACAGCAGCGCCCGGGCCAGGGCCGAAGCGCGCATCCCGTCCGCGAAGGCGTGCGAAACCTGCAGCACGACAACGGTTGCGGTCGTGGTGCAGCGCGGCGCCCCCGTCACGCCGGCCAGCAAGTGCAATCGCCACGGCGCGGCCGTGATGTCGAGCCGGTCGGTCAGCAGTTCACCGAGGGCCCGCTGCACTCCCGGCCAGGACGGATCCGGCAGCCGGTGCACGACGAACCGGTCGGCACCGACGAGTCCCGCCGCCCAGTACGGGTAGTCCAGACCCCCCGGCACCGGCACGGCGCGCAGCCGGAGTTCGGGGACGGCCGACGCCCGCTGCCGAAGTTCGGTCACCAGGGCGTCCGGGTCGCCGGCCTCCCCCTCGAAACAGAACAGCAGGAACTGGTCGCTGCGGACACGGTCGTCGAGCCAGTCCCGCAGGGCGTCGGAGGGATGCAGCTGCATGCCGCCAGTGTGGCGGGTGCGGCGCGGGAGCCGCGCCCGCGGTCCCCGCCGGGTCGTTCCGGCCCGGATGGGTAAGAATTGCCTATGGCCGACGACACGAACGACCCGCACCTCTGGCTCGAAGACGTCACCGGCGACGAGCAGCTCGGGTGGGTGCGCGCGCACAACGACCGCACCGTCGACGAGTACACCCGCACGGAGGCGTTCGAGACGCTGCAGTCCCGGATCCGGGAGGTGCTCGACACCGACGCGCGCATTCCGTACGCGCGGCGCCGCGGCGAGTACCTGTACAACTACTGGCGCGACGCCCGGCACGTGCGCGGCCTGTGGCGGCGGACCACCATGGAGCAGTACCTGCGCGACGAACCGGACTGGGACGTGCTGGTCGACCTCGATGCGGTCGCCGAGGCGGAGGGCGAGAACTGGGTGTGGTCGGGGGCGCAGGTGCTGCGACCCGACCAGTCCCGGGCCCTGATCGGCCTGTCACGCGGCGGCGCCGACGCCACCGTGATCCGCGAGTTCGACATGGAGTCAAGGAAATTCGTCGACGGGCCGGACAGTTTCACGGTGCCGGAGGCGAAGACCGACATCGGCTGGATCGATGCGGACACCGTGTACGTCGGCACCGACTTCGGCGACGGCTCGCTCACCGACTCCGGGTATCCGCGCCTGGCCAAGCGCTGGCGCCGCGGTACGCCGCTGACGGAGGCCGAGACGGTGTACGAGGGCGACAAGTCCGACGTCGCCGTCTCCGCCTGGTACGACCGCACTCCCGGTTTCGAGCGCAGTTTCGTCGAGCGCGCCATCGACTTCTACACGTCGCACCGGTTCGAATTGCGGCCCGACGGGGAACTCGTCCGGATCGAGGCCCCGGACGATGCGAAGGTCTCCGTGTACCGCGACCACCTGCTGATCCGGACCCGGTCACCGTGGCTCGGACATCCGGCGGGCACCCTGCTGGCCGCGAACTACCCGGACTTCCTGGCCGGGTCGCGCGAGATGACGGTGCTGTTCGCACCGGACGCGCACAGCTCGCTGGAACAGTACGCCTGGACGCGCAACCACCTGCTGACGGTCGTGCTGCGCGACGTGCAGACCGAGGTGCGGGTGCTCACCCCGGACGCCGACGGGTGGACCGATCGACCCGTCGACGACGTGCCGCCCGCGACCACCACCTCCGTGATCGACGTCGACCCGCTCGAGAGCGACGAATTCTTCCTCAACTCCAGCGGTTTCACCGTGCCCGCGACGCTGCTGTCCGGCACGGTCGGCGGGCCGCTGGAGTCGATCAAGCAGGCACCGGCGTTCTTCGACGCCGAGAACATCACCGTCACACAGAATTTCGCCACATCGGACGACGGGACCCGGATCCCGTACTTCGTCGTCGGCCGCGACACCTCGTCCCCCGCTCCGACCCTGCTGTACGGCTACGGCGGATTCGAGAACTCGATGGTGCCCGCGTACAGCGGCGGCGTGGGCCTGGCGTGGCTCGAACGCGGTTACACCTACGTGATCGCCAACATCCGCGGCGGTGGCGAGTACGGGCCGCAGTGGCACACCCAAGCGCTGAAGGAGAACCGGCACAAGGTGTTCGAGGACTTCGCCGCGGTGGCACGAGATCTGGTCGCGCGCGGCATCACCACCGCCGACCGTCTCGGCATCCAGGGTGGGAGCAACGGCGGCCTGCTCATGGGAGTGATGCTCACCCGCTACCCCGAACTGTTCGGAACGATCGTGTGCCAGGTGCCGCTCCTCGACATGAAGCGCTACCACCTCCTGCTCGCCGGAGCGTCGTGGATGGCCGAGTACGGCGACCCCGACGATCCCGACGAGTGGGCCTACCTGCGCGAGTACTCGCCGTACCAGAACACCGCCCCGGACGCGGCGTACCCGCCGATCCTGATCACCACCTCGACGCGCGACGACCGAGTGCACCCCGGACACGCCCGGAAGATGGTGGCCCGGCTCGAGGAACAGGGCCACGAGGTCTGGTACTACGAGAACATCGAGGGCGGCCACGGCGGCGCCGCGGACAACGCCCAGGCCGCCTTCAAGGCGGCACTGACGTTCACGTTCCTCGAACGCATGCTGTCCGGGTAGGGGTCACCGGTCCTTGAGCCAGGCCGCGACGCGGTCGACGGTGTCCGCGTTGTCGCGAATCCAGCCGTTGTGCCCCAGCGGCCGGGACTGGTGCCACGTCGTCACGTCCGCGCCCGGCATCTTCTCGAGCAGGTGCCGGGCGGCGGCGACCGGCGTGAGGTCGTCGCCCTCGACGGTGACGGACAGGACCGGCAGCTTCAGCTCGGCGAGCCGCTGCTCGTAGTCGACGTCGGCGTCGCGGGGCTCGAAACGCCCGCTCCGGGCCAGGCGCGCCCAGTCCGAGATGAGCTGCCGGGACTGGCGACCGAAACCGGCGACGTCGAGCCGGTCGCCCGGCCAGAACCCGGCGATGCTCGCGGTGATCGACATCGCCGCGGACCCGAGGAGCAGACCCGGCCCGCGGATCCCCGCGTGGTGGCGGTAGTACGGGGTCCCCGCGGCGACGAGAACCAGGCCGCCGAGCCGGCCGGGGTTGCGGGCGGCATAGAGCGCCCCGAGCTGCCCGCCCATCGAATGCCCCAGCAGGTACGGGGTGGAGTCGAGGAACCGCTCGTGCACCACCTCCAGCATGGCCGGCAGGTCGACGGCCACCAGTTCCTGGTAGCCGTAGTCGCTGTCGGGTCCGGGGCGGGGCCGGCTGTCCCCCTGTCCGGGTAGCTCGCAGAGCGCGGCGTCGAACCCGTGCGCGGTCAGGGCGTCGGCGAAGGGCTCGTAGTAGCCCGCCGGAATGCCGAGGCCGGGCAGGATCACGACGACGGGCCGCGGCGCGTCGATGCGGGCCGGTTGTTCCGGACCGGGGAACAGGCGAACGGGTGTCGTCGTGCCGCCCGGCAGCTGGATCGGTACGGTCTCCACCGGCTCAGCCTAAGCGGTTCCGGTGTCCGGGTCAGGCGGTTCGGCGGTCGGCGCGGTACCGAGTCCCGCGGCGTCGAGGGCGGACTCGGTGAGGCTGCGCCCGAGCGCGATCATCTCCGCCGCGCGGTGGAAGTCGAGACTGCGACCCGACTTGCGGGGGATGCGGATGAGCACGTCCGGTGGGTACCCGGCGAGCTGGTAGCGGGCCAGGGCCGACTGCATCAGATCGAGCGAGCGGTTCATCACCTCGAAGCGGCTGAGCTTCGGGACCGGCACCGGATCGTCGGCGGCCTCGACGTCCTCGGCGGCCACGTCCTCCGCGGCGTCGCTGCGCGCCACCGGTCCACCGCCGAATCGACCGACCATCGTGCGGACGACGTCCCGCTCGAGCAGTTGCGCGGCGCTGCGCCGGAATCGGCCGATCCACTCGTCGACCGGTCGCGGCTCCGCACTCGCGTGGGCCGGGGCCCCGCCCTCGACGTCGCGTTCCTCGGCCCCGAGACTGACACCGATGGTGACGTCGGCGCCCGCGGCGAGGATCGGGGCGAGCGGCAGCGGATCGAGGATCCCGCCGTCCGCGAGCACCCGCCCGTTGAGCACGTACGGGGTGATCACGCCGGGGATCGCGATGGATGCGCGGATCGCCACGTCGACGGGGCCGCGCTGGAACCAGACGGATCGTCCGGCGGCCAGGTCCGTCGCGACGGCCGTGTACGGGATCCGCAGCCCCTCGATGGGCGTGTCGCCGAGGATCTCGCGCACCTTGTCGAGGATCTTCTCGGCGTGGATGGCGCCCGGCGCGGACAGCGACACGTCGAGCAGCCGCAGCACGTCGAGCTGTGTCAGCGACGTCGCCCAGCGGGTGTAGTCGTCGAGCTTGCCCGCCGCGTACAACCCGCCCACGAGCGCGCCCATGGACGAGCCCGCCACGCCGGCGATCTCGAGTCCGCGTTCCTCGAGCGCCTCGATCACGCCGATGTGCGCGTAGCCGCGGGCGCCCCCGCTGCCCAGGGCGAGCGCCACCCGCGTCGGTCCGGCCATGCCCAGATCCTACGGAGCCTCGTCGGTGCGCACCCCGAGACGGAAGTTCAGGGTGTGGATCGGGGCGTCACCCGATGTGGAACGGGTCCTGCGCCCGGCACGCTCGACGGCATGACACGCACTTCGAGCAGTTCCCTCGTCGTACCCGAAACCGCGCGCCGCTCAGGACGTTCGATGCGCGCCTCGATCGCCGCCGGGTGCGCGGCGGTGTTGCTGGGCGCCGGGGCGGCGGTGTTGCCGGGCGCCGGGACGGCGGCGGCGCGGCCGGCCCCGAACGTGGTCGGCATGAGCGAACAGCACGCCCGGGCCACGCTCGAGGCGCAGGGCGTGCCGTACAACGTGGTCAACCGCGCGGGCGCGGCGTCCGGACACTGCCACGTCACCGGCCAGCGCGACCGGGGCTACCGCACCGAGGTCGACATGCAGTACGACCACGAGAAGAACGAGTTCGAACGGGTCGAGACGCCGATCTGGCAAGGCGTGGGCCTGACGGTGGTCTGCAACTGACGAGTTCTCGCCGACGATCGGGCGAGCCGGGATTCCGGCCCGCCCGATCGTCTTTCCGGTTCACCGACCGGCTCAGGAGGCTACTCTCCTGGCATGGTCCGTCTGCTCGCGTCCGCGGTCGTCGCACTGCTCGCCAATGCACTGGCGCTGCTCGTCGGCGCCTGGGTCCTGCCCGGCATGTCGCTCGACGGCGTCGCCTTCGTCATCGCCGTCGCCCTGTTCACCGTGACGGCGATGCTCGTCGACCCGCTGCTGCGCCAGCTGGCGGTCACCAAGACCCCGGCACTCCTGGGCAGCAGCGCGCTCGTCTCGACGCTGGTCGCGCTGATCGTCACCTCCCTCGTCAGCGACGGCCTGCAGATCCGTGGCGCGGCGACCTGGATCCTCGCGACGGTCATCGTGTGGGCCGTCGCGCTGGTCGCCCGGATGCTGCTGCCCTTGGTGGTCTTCAAGAAGACGCTCGCCAAGAATCGCTGAGGACGCACCCCGAGACGAAAGATCAGGGTCGGAATCGGGGCGTCACCCGATGTGGCGGGCAGGCCCGCGGCGGCACTCTTGTCGCATGACATTCGAGAACAACACCCCCGCTCCCCGTCCCTTCGCCCGTTCCCGCTCGCAGCGCATGCTCGGCGGTGTGTGCGGCGGTCTCGCCGAGTACTTCGGCATCGACGTCAACCTCGTCCGTGCCGGCGTGGTGGTCGCCGCGTTCGTGACCGGAGGCGGCGCCGCCCTGGTCTACCTGGCGCTGTGGATGCTGCTGCCGGAGTGACGGCGAGCCTGCACCCCTTCCACGAAGCGTGCACCCGCTCCGGAACGTCGGAGAGGGTGCACGCTTCCCATACCGGGTGTCGGCTCGCCCCGGCGGTGTCCTAGCGTCGACTCATGTTCTCCAGGATTCCCGTGCTCGGTCGCCTCGACCCGTTCCTCGTCGGCATCCTCACCACCGTCGCGGTCGCGGGACTGCTGCCGGCCTCGGGCACGGCCCTGGACATCTTCACGTGGGCCGCGAAGATCGCCATCGGTCTGCTGTTCTTCCTCTACGGGGCACGACTGTCCACGCGCGAGGCACTCGAGGGCCTCCGGCACTGGCGCCTGCACCTGACGATCCTCGCCACCACGTTCGCGCTGTTCCCGCTGCTCGGGCTGGCGACGAAGCTGCTGGTGCCGACCGTCCTGACCGAGCCGCTGTATCTCGGAGTCCTCTACCTGTGCCTGCTGCCGTCGACGGTGCAGTCGTCGATCGCGCTGGTCTCGGTGGCCCGCGGCAACATCGCGGGCGCGGTCGTCTCCGCCAGTGCCTCGAGCCTGCTCGGCATCGTCGCCACCCCGCTGCTCGTCGCGCTGACGATGACCACCCAGGGCGTGACGTTCAGTGCCTCGGCGGTGCTCGACATCGTGCTCATGCTGCTGGTCCCGTTCGTGGCGGGCCAGCTCCTGCGCCGCTGGATCGGCGGCTGGGTCGGCAGGCACGGCAGGCCGCTGAAGATCGTCGACCGCGGCTCGATTCTGCTCGTCGTGTACGTCGCGTTCAGCCGCGGCATGAACGAGGGCATCTGGTCGAGCCTGTCGCTCGGGCGGCTGCTCGCCCTGACGGGCGTGTGCCTCGTGCTGCTCGCTCTGGTCCTGGCGATCACGTGGTTCGGCGCACCGCGCCTGGGTTTCGCCTACGAGGACCGCGCGACGATCCTGTTCTGCGGTTCGACCAAGTCGCTCGCCACGGGCCTGCCGATGGCGACGGTGCTGTTCCCGGGCCAGCCGATCGGGCTGATCGTCCTGCCGCTCATGTTGTTCCACCAGATCCAGCTGCTGGTGTGCGCGGCGATCGCGGCGCGGCTGGCGAAGCGCGCGGCCGCCCCGGCCGTCGCGGTCTGACCCGGTCGCCCCTCACCCGAACGCAGCCGCGGCGGCAGGAGATCCTGCGGCTGCGGCTGCGATTCGGTTGCGGTCTCGGGCCGCGACTAGTCCGCGCTGCCCGAGCCGAGGTCGGCGATCAGTTCGAGGATGGGCGTGATGAGGTCGAGCAGGCTGCCGATCATGATCTTCTCCGTCCGGGTGGTGGGTGGCCGCTAGTCGTCTGCACTCAGCGAGTCCAGAACCTCCAGCAGATCGAAGTTTTCGAGCACCCAGCCGATGATGTCCGCGAGAGATCCCATGGCGACTCCTCCTTGATTTCGTCCGTGTCACGGATGCGCGGCCCTGGAATGCGGCCGCGACGCCATTGTTACAACAGGACACGACCCGAGAACGCGGAAATCGGAGAAATCACCCGAACTGCCGACGCCACGAGGCCCGGCCCACCGAAGTGGAACCGGGCCTCGAAGACGGTCGGGGGTGGATCAGAAGTCCATGCCACCCATGCCGCCGGTCGGGTCGCCGGCGGGAGCGGCGGCCTTCTCCGGCTTGTCGGCGACGACAGCCTCGGTGGTCAGGAACAGGGCCGCGATGGACGCCGCGTTCTGCAGCGCCGAGCGGGTGACCTTGACCGGATCGTTGATGCCGGCGCCCAGCAGGTCCTCATACTCGCCGGTGGCGGCGTTGAGGCCGTGGCCGGCGGGCAGGTTGCGCACCTTCTCGGCGACGACGCCGGGCTCGAGGCCGGCGTTGAAGGCGATCTGCTTCAGCGGAGCCTCGAGGGCGACCTTGACGATGTTGGCACCGGTGGCCTCGTCACCCTCGAGCTTCAGGTCGTCCAGAACCGGGGCGGCCTGCAGCAGCGCGACGCCGCCGCCGGCGACGATGCCCTCCTCGACCGCAGCCTTGGCGTTGCGGACGGCATCCTCGATGCGGTGCTTGCGCTCCTTGAGCTCGACCTCGGTGGCGGCACCGGCCTTGATGACCGCGACACCGCCGGCCAGCTTGGCCAGGCGCTCCTGCAGCTTCTCGCGGTCGTAGTCCGAGTCCGACGCCTCGATCTCGGCGCGGATCTGGTTCACGCGACCGGCGATGGCGTCGGCGTCGCCGGCACCGTCGACGATGGTGGTCTCGTCCTTGGTGACGACGACCTTGCGCGCACGGCCGAGCAGCTCGAGGCCGGCGGTCTCGAGGGAGAGACCGACCTCTTCGCTGATGACCTCGCCACCGGTGAGGATGGCGATGTCGGCGAGCTGGGCCTTGCGACGGTCACCGAAGCCGGGGGCCTTGACGGCGACCGACTTGAAGGTGCCACGGATCTTGTTGACGACCAGGGTGGACAGAGCCTCACCCTCGACGTCCTCGGCGATGATCGCCAGCGGCTTGCCGGACTGGATGACCTTCTCCAGCAGCGGCAGCAGGTCCTTGACGGTCGAGATCTTGCCCGACACGAGCAGGATGTAGGCGTCTTCGAGCACGGCCTCCTGACGCTCGGCGTCGGTGGCGAAGTACAGCGAGATGTAGCCCTTGTCGAAGCGCATACCCTCGGTCAGCTCGAGCTGGAGGCCGAAGGTGTTGGACTCCTCGACGGTGATGACGCCTTCCTTGCCCACCTTGTCGATGGCCTCGGCGATCAGTTCACCGATCGCGGGGTCGCCCGCGGAGATGCCGGCGGTGGCGCCGATCTGCTCCTTGGTCTCGACCTCCTTGGCGGTGTCGAGCAGCTTGGCGGTGACGGCCTCGACGGCCTTCTCGATGCCGCGCTTGAGGCCGAGCGGGTTCGCACCGGCAGCGACGTTGCGCAGACCCTCGCGCACCAGCGCCTGGGCGAGCACGGTGGCGGTGGTGGTGCCGTCACCCGCGACGTCGTCCGTCTTCTTGGCAACTTCCTTGACCAGCTCGGCGCCGATCTTCTCGTACGGGTCCTCGAGCTCGATCTCCTTGGCGATGGACACACCATCGTTGGTGATCGTGGGGGCGCCCCACTTCTTCTCGAGCACGACGTTGCGACCCTTGGGCCCCAACGTCACCTTGACAGCGTCGGCGAGGCTGTTCAGGCCCCGCTCGAGGCCGCGACGGGCCTCTTCGTCGAACGCGATGATCTTGGCCATTGCGAAGTGATCCTCCGGATATGGGGGTGACACGCAGGGCGACCGCTCGTCGGGTCGCCCCATGTACGCCTTCGGCCGGAAGCAGTGCCCGCGACGGACGACCAGGGGTGTCGATATTCCCGGCCTCACCGTCCCGACCTGGCACTCACGTGTTGCGAGTGCCAAGAGCATTCTTAGCACTCGAGGGTGGCGAGTGCAAGGTTTGGAGCACCCGCCACCCTCGTCGCGCAGGCCCGGTCCGGGGTGGGATCAGCGACGCGTGGAACCGACGCCGACGGCGCACCACTGGCCGGTGGCCGTGTTGACCGCGAACGACTGCGGACCGACGCAGGTGACGCCGGTCGGGTCGGCCGTCGCCCCCGAACCCCAGCCGGCGACGGACACCGTCGTCGCCGGGCCCTGGGCCGAGGAATGGCTGAGCCCGCCGCCGAGGGCGTATGCATAGGCGCGGCCACCGTCCCCGGCCCCGCTCAAGGCTGTCCCGAAGCCCGTCGCGTGGGCTTCGGCCGCGCCCGCCGTCTGCGCCGACGACACCGCGGTGCCGCTCTCGGAAGCGAACGAGTGGGCCGTGCCGCCCTCGGTGGCCGTCGCACCGCAGCTCGCGGTGTCGGACACCAGGATCTCGTTGGCCGACGGCGGCGACACGCACGTCACCGGTGCCGCCGCGGCGGTGCCCACGCCGAGCAGGGCCGCCGATGCGACACCGAGAGCGGCGACCACACCGGCCCGGAGGAGACGGCGGGGGACTACGACGGCACGGATGGATCGGATGGACAACAAGGTCTCCTCTGCGCTGGGCCGGGGCTCGGATACTGCGGACGGGGGCGACTCCCCCGGCGCGAGGGTACCGGCCGGACCCGCCCGGAGCGAGAGGGCGTCAGAGCGTGTCGAGGAGCTCCGGCAGGTCGGCCACCGAATCGACCACCCGGTCGGGACGCTCGACCGCGAGATCGAGCACCGACTGCCGAAACTTGCCGGTGCGCACCAGGATTCCCGTCATACCGAGTCGCTGGCCGGGGATGACCTCGGCGTGCAGGTCGTCGCCCACCACCGCCATCCGGTCCGGTTCGGTGCCCATCAGCTCGGCCGCGGCGAGAAAGCCCCGCATCGACGGCTTTCCGACCGCGACGACGGTCTGCCCGCTCAGCTCCTCGAGACCCGGCAGATAGACGCCGGTGTCGATGCGCAGCCCGTCCGCGGCCTGCCACGTGGCGCCGCGGTGCATGGCCACCACCGGCACCCCGTCGAGCATCAGTTCGGCGACCCGGCTGAGGGCACGGTGGCTGAATTCCGGCCCGGCCCCGCCCAGCACGACCACCTCGGGGTCGTCCTCGTCGCGCACGATGCCCTCGAGGTCCGCCTCCACGTCGCCGTGGTTGAGCACCCAGCAGCGCCGGCCCGGGTAGGTCTGCCGCAGATACTCGGCGGTGAGGGACGCGGCCGTCACGATCTCGGCGGGTTCGACCGGCATGCCCAGGCCGGAGAGGGTCTCGGCGATCTGCGCACACGTCCGCGACGTGGTGTTGGTCAGGAAGGCCCGATGCACGCCGCGCTCGCGGAGCCCGGCAAGCACCTCCGCGGCGCCCGGCACGGGCACCCACGACGTCACGATCACGCCCTCGATATCGAACAACACCCCGTCCACACCGGCCATGGTGCGAGCCTATCGGGTCACCCCACCCCCGCCGCCCACGGACCGAATGTCACATCGCATCGATCGAATCGACGCGATGTGACATTCGGCCGGAAAAAAGGGTGAGCCGGAGGGGCGCGCGCCTACAGCGTGCGCGCGAGGCGCTCGGCGAGCAGGCGGGCGAACGCCGCCGGGTCGTCGAGTTCCCCACCCTCGGCGAGCAGCGCGGTGCCGTACAGCAATTCGGCGGTCTCACCGAGCGTCGGATCGTCGGCGCGCTGGGCGTGCGCGTCGCGCAGCGCCGTGACCAGCGGGTGGTCCGGGTTGAGCTCGAGGATGCGCTTGGTGTGCGGGACGGGCTGGCCCGACGCCCGGTACATCCGCTCGAGGGCGGGCGACATGGCGAACGTGTCGCCGACGAGGCACGCGGGCGACGTGGTCAGCCGCGACGACAACCGCACCTGCTTCACATGCTCGTCGAGCGTCTCGCCGAGCCACGACAGCAGTTCGGCGTACTCCTTCTCCCGCTCCTCGCGCTCGGCCTCCGCGGCCTTCTTCTCGTCCTCGGTACCGAGGTCCACCTCGCCCTTGGCGATCGACTGGAACCGCTTGCCCTCGAACTCGGGGACGGACCCCACCCACATCTCGTCGACCGGGTCGGTGAGCAGCAGCACCTCGAGACCCTTGGCGCGGAACGCCTCTATGTGCGGCGAACTCTCGATCTGCTGCCGGGACTCGCCGGTCATGTAGAAGATCTCGTCCTGGCCCTCCTTCATCCGCGCGACGTACTCGGCGAGCGTCGTCGTGGCGTCCTCGCTGTGCGTGGACTCGAAGGAGGACACCGCGAGCAGGGTGTCGCGGTTGTCGAAGTCCGAGAGCAGACCCTCCTTGAGGACCCGGCCGAACTGCGACCAGAACGTCCGGTACTTCTCCGGCTCGTTCGCCGCCATGTCCTTGATCGTCGACAGCACCTTCTTGGTGAGCCGCCGGCGGATCGCGCGGATCTGCCGGTCCTGCTGCAGGATCTCGCGGGAGACGTTGAGCGACAGGTCCTGTGCGTCGACCACGCCCTTGACGAACCGCAGGTACTCCGGGACCAGTTCCTCGCAGTCGTCCATGATGAACACGCGCTTGACGTAGAGGTGGATCCCGGTCTTGCGCTCACGCATGAACAGGTCGAACGGCGCCTGCGACGGAATGAACAGCAGCGCCTGGTATTCGAAAGTGCCCTCGGCCTTCATCGGGACGACCTCGAGCGGCTCGTCCCACGCGTGGGCGACGTGCTTGTAGAACTCGTTGTACTCCTCGGCGGAGACGTCGTCCTTCGAGCGCGCCCACAGCGCCTTCATCGAGTTCAGGGTCTCGGTCTCGCGGACCACCTCGGCGACGGACCCCTCGCCCTCGGCCGGCTTCGTGTGTTCGACCTGCATCCGGATCGGCCACGCGATGAAATCCGAGTAGCGTTTGACGATCTCCTTGATCTTCCACTCGGCCGTGTAGTCGAACAGGTGGTCCTCGGTGTCCTCCGGCTTGAGGTGCAGCGTCACCGACGTGCCCTGGGGTGCGCCCTCGACCGTCTCGATCGTGTACGTCGCCTCGCCGCTCGACTCCCACCGGGTGCCGTCGTGCTCGCCCGCCTTGCGGGTCAGCAGGGTCACCTTGTCGGCGACCATGAAGGTCGAGTAGAAGCCGACACCGAACTGCCCGATGAGCTCCTCCGGCGCAGCCGTTTCCTGCGCCTCCCGCAGCTTGCGGCGCAGTTCCGCCGTGCCCGACTTCGCGAGGGTGCCGATCAGGTCGACCACCTCGTCCCGCGACATGCCGATGCCGTTGTCGCGGACGGTGAGGGTGCGCTGCTCCTTGTCGACCTCGATCTCGATGTGCAGATCCGAGGTGTCGACCTGCAGGTCCTTGTTGCGGAACGCCTCGAGCTTGAGCTTGTCCAGCGCGTCCGACGAGTTGGAGACGAGTTCCCGGAGGAAGGTGTCCTTGTTCGAATACACCGAGTGGATCAGCAGATCCAGCAGCTGACGAGTCTCCGCCTGGAACTCGAGCTGTTCGATACCCGTGGTCATGGATGGTTCCCTTCGACAGCAGAACGTTCGACGAAATCGTACGACCGGTCCGGTCCACTCTTCCAAGGGGCCACGGCCGGACCGCGAGCGCACTCGGTCTCGGATCCGACACATCCGCCCGGACCTGTTGTCGCGGGGTGCTCCACCGCAGTGTCATGGAGTGAGGCGAAGGCGCGCCGGTGTCGAGAGGAGGCCCCATGGCCACCGGAACAACCCCCTCCCCCGGACCACGGCCCGTGCGCGCCCCGCGCGGTCCCGAGTTGCGATGCCGCGGCTGGCAGCAGGAGGGCGCGCTGCGACTGCTGATGAACAACCTCGACCCCGACGTCGCCGAACGACCGGACGACCTGGTGGTCTACGGCGGCACCGGCCGGGCGGCCCGCAACTGGGCCGCATTCGACGCGATCGTGCGGACCCTCGAGACCCTCGGCGACGAGGAGACGCTGCTCGTGCAGTCCGGCAAGCCCGTCGGGGTGCTGCGCACCCACGAATGGGCGCCGCGCGTGCTGCTGGCCAACTCGAACCTGGTCGGCGACTGGGCGACCTGGGAGGAGTTCCGCCGTCTGGAGGCGCTGGGACTGACGATGTACGGGCAGATGACCGCGGGGTCCTGGATCTACATCGGCTCGCAGGGGATCCTGCAGGGAACCTACGAGACGTTCGGGGCCGTCGCCCGCGCGCGGTTCGGGGGCAGCCTCGCCGGAACGGTCACCCTGACCGCGGGCCTGGGCGGCATGGGTGGGGCGCAGCCGCTGGCGATCACGATGAACGAGGGTGTGGCGATCTGCGTCGAGGTCGACGAGGCCCGGGTCGACCGTCGGCTCGCGCAGGGCTTCCTCGACACCAAGGCCGACGGTGTCGAGGCGGCGCTGGCCGAGGCGCTCGCGGCACGGGAGGCGCGCCGACCCCGCTCGATCGGAGTGGTCGGCAACGCCGCCGACGTCGTGCCGGCGCTGCTCGCGATGCAGGCCCCGATCGACATCGTCACCGACCAGACCTCCGCCCACGACCCGCTGTCCTACCTGCCGCGCGGGGTGACGGTCGAGGAATGGCACACCCTCGCGGCGAAGGACCCCGTGTGGTTCACCGAGCAGGCCCGCCGGTCGATGGCCCGGCACGTGGAAGCCATGGTCGGGTTCCTCGATCGCGGCGCCGAGGTGTTCGACTACGGCAACTCCATCCGCGACGAGGCCCGCAAGGGCGGCTTCGACCGGGCATTCGCCTTTCCCGGCTTCGTCCCCGCCTATCTCCGTCCGTTGTTCGAGGAGGGCCGCGGACCGTTCCGGTGGGTCGCGCTGTCGGGCGATCCCGCGGACATCGCGGCCACTGATCGGGCCGTGCTCGAACTGTTCCCCGAGAACGAGCATCTCGTCCGATGGCTCACCCTGGCCGGACGCGCGGTGCCATTCCAGGGGCTGCCGGCCCGCATCTGCTGGCTCGGCTACGGCGAACGGGACCGGGCGGGCCTGAGGTTCAACGAGATGGTCGCCGCCGGAGAGGTCTCCGCCCCGATCGCCATCGGCCGGGACCACCTCGACGCCGGGTCGGTGGCCTCGCCGTACCGCGAGACCGAGGCGATGGCCGACGGTTCGGACGCGATCGCCGACTGGCCGCTGCTCAACGCCCTGGTGAACACGGCGTCCGGTGCGTCGTGGGTGTCGATCCACCACGGCGGCGGGGTCGGAATCGGCCGGTCGCTGCACGCCGGGCAGGTGTGCATCGCCGACGGCACCGACCTCGCCGCGCGCAAGCTCGAGCGGGTGCTGACGAACGACCCGGGCACCGGCGTCCTCCGGCACGCCGACGCCGGTTATGCCCGGGCCACCGAGGTCTCCGCGCGTCGCGGACTGCGCATCCCGATGCGGGAGAGCTGACGCGATGTCGCACCGACGGGACTGGACCCTGCTCGACAACATCGGCTGCCTCGTCACGAACGACCCGGAGCTCGGGCGGGGCCCGCTGGGCCTGCTCGTGGACGCCGCGGTCGTCGTGGGCGAGGGTCTGGTGCGGTGGGTGGGGCCGAGCACGCGGATCCCCGAAGGCGCCGCCGGCACCCGGCACGATCTGCAGGGCCGAGCCGTGCTGCCCGGGTTCGTGGACAGTCACGCCCATCTCGTGTTCGCCGGCGAGCGCGCCGAGGAGTTCGCCGCCCGGATGGCCGGTGCGCCCTACACGGGCGGTGGCATCGCCACGACGATCGCGGCGACCCGCGCGGCAACCGATCGCGCGCTCGCGGCGACGGTCTCGCGACTCGTCGCGGAGGGCTGGAGGTCCGGGACGACGACGGTCGAGTGCAAGTCCGGGTACGGCCAGTCCGTCGCCGACGAACTGCGCAGCCTGCAGATCGCCGAGGTGTACACACCCGAGACGACGCTGCTCGCCGCGCACGTCGTGCCGCCGGAGTTCGCGGGCCGCCCCGACGACTACGTCCGGCTGGTGTGCGAGGAGATGGTTCCCGCGTGCGCTCCGCACGCCAGGTGGATCGACGTGTTCTGCGAGCGAGGCGCGTTCGACGCCGATCAGTGCCGGGCCGTGCTGCAGGCGGGGATGGCGCACGGCCTCACCCCGCGGGTACACGGCAATCAGCTCGGTCCCGGGCCCGGCGTGCAGCTGGCGGTGGAGCTCGGCGCGGCGTCGGTGGACCACGTCACGTACACGACGGCGGCGGACGTGGCGGCGCTCGCCGCTTCCGGCACGGTCGCGACGCTGCTGCCGGGCGCCGACTTCTGCACGCGCAACCGGTATCCGGACGCGCGGGCACTGCTGGACGCGGGCGTGACCGTCGCCCTGGCCACCGACTGCAACCCCGGCACCTCCTATCTCACGAGCATGCCGTTCTGCGTCGCGCTGGCGGTGCGCGAGATGCACATGAGCCCGGAGGAGGCGGTCGGTGCGGCGACCGCCGGTGGCGCCGCGGCGCTGCGCCGCACCGACGTCGGCGTCGTCCGGGAGGGCGCACGGGCAGATCTGATCGCGCTGGACGCCCCGTCGTACCTGCACCTGGCGTACCGGCCGGGAGTGCAGCTGATCCGCGAGGTCTGGCAGGAAGGAATGCTGATGTGACGATTCCGGTCGACGTGCCGCCGGCGCCGTGGACGGGCCGCGACGACGGGCCCGGTCCCGAGCACCTCCGCTGGCACGGTGTCGTCTCGCCGCTGCCCGCGGACGCAGCGCGGGCTCAGGTCTTGATCGGATTCCGCAGCGACGAGGGTGTACGTCGCAACCGGGGGCGGCCCGGCGCGGCGGACGGGCCGGTCGCATTGCGGCGCGCCCTGGCGTCGCTGGCGCTACCCGCTCCGGTCGCCATCCACGATGCCGGTGACATCGAGGTGCGCGGCGGCGCCCTCGACGACGGGCAGCACCGTCTCGGGACCGCGGTCGCCGCGCTGCTCGACGCGGAGCACGCGGTGGTGGTCCTCGGCGGCGGGCACGAGGTGGCCTTCGGCAGCTACCTGGGCTGGGCCGAGTCCGCGGCCGCGCGGGCCGGGGCCCGGTGGGGGGTGCTGAACCTGGACGCGCACTTCGACCTGCGGGCCGCGCCCGTCCCGACGTCGGGCACCCCGTTCCGGCAGATGGCCGAACGCGAACGCGAACAGGGCCGGTCGCTGCGCTACGCGGTGGTGGGCATCGCGCAGCCGAGCAACACCGCCGCGCTGTTCGCCGCCGCGGACGAGTTCGGGGCGCAGTACCTACTGGACGACGAGTGCCGCGCCACGAACCTGCCCGTCGTGGAGACGTTCGTGGAGGACTTCGTCCGCGAGCTGGACGCGGTGCATCTGACGATCGATCTCGATGTGCTGCCCGGCTGGGTGGCACCCGGGGTGAGTGCCCCGGCGGCCTGTGGGGTCGCGTTCGAGGTGGTGCAGCACGTGTGCGACGTCGTGGCGCGCAGCGGCCGGCGCGCGCTCGTCGAGGTCGCCGAACTGGCGCCGGCCCTCGACGTCGACGGGCGGACGGCACGGGCGGGGGCGCGGTTGATCCACCGGATCGTCACGGGACGGCGGGACGGCGGCCACCCTCGGTTCGCGGGCACCGAACCCGCGGACGGTCCATGATGGAGGTGATGGGGTACCTCGAGATCGGGAGTGCGTCATGGCGATTCGTCGGGTCGTCGTCGTCGGGGCGGGCTTCGCCGGGTTGTCGACGGCGTGGTTCCTGCAGGAGCGCGGCGTCGAGGTCACGGTGCTCGACCGGGCCGGGGTCGCGGCGGATGCATCGTGGGGCAACGCCGGCTGGCTGGCGCCCGCGCTGACGTTGCCGCTGCCGGAACCGGCGGTGCTGCGGTACGGGATCCGATCGATGCTCACCCCGTCGTCACCCGTGTACGTGCCGCCCGCGGTCGACCTGCGGTTGTGGCGGTTCCTGGTGGGTTTCGCGCGGCACTGCACCACCCGCCGGTGGCGGGCGGCGATGACCGTGTTCGCCGAGGTGAACCGGAGCGCGCTGGGTGCCTACGACGATCTGGCCCGCGGCGGGGTCGTCGAACAGACCCGGCCGGCGGATCCGTTCCTGGCCGCGTTCGCGTCCGAGGACGACCGTCGCGTGCTCGTCGAGGAGTTCCGGCAGGTGGTCGCGGCCGGCGGCGAGGTGGATTTCGACCTGCTCGACGGCGACACGATCCGCACCCTGGAACCGCTGCTCGGCGACGGGGTGCGGGCCGGGATCCGGCTGCGGGGGCAGCGGTTCCTCGATCCGCCGCGGTTCGTCACCGCACTGGCGGACTCGGTGCGTGATCGCGGCGGTGCGGTCGTCACCGGGTGTGAGGTGCAGGCGGTCCGGGACGACGCGCGCGGCGTGCGTGTGGTCGGTACCGACGGCACGGACCGGGCGGCGGACGCGGCGGTGCTGGCCACCGGCGCCAGGCTGGGCGACCTCGCCCGGCCGTTCGGGGTCCGGATGCCGGTTCAGGCCGGTCGCGGCTACAGCTTCAGCGTGCGCCCGGCGGACCTGCCGAAGAACCCGATCTACTTCCCGGCGCAGCGGGTCGCATGCACACCGCTGCACGATCGGTTCCGCATCGCCGGGATGATGGAGTTCCGGCGGCCCGACGCCCCGCTCGACCCGCGCCGGATCCAGGCCATCGTCGACGCCGCGCGGCCGCTGCTCACCGGCGTGGACTGGTCCGCCCGCACGGAGGAATGGGTGGGCTCGCGCCCCTGCACTTCGGACGGTCTGCCGCTGGTCGGGGGGACCCGCTCGCCGCGCGTGTTCGTCGCGGGCGGTCACGGCATGTGGGGGGTGGCGCTGGGCCCGCTGACCGGGCGGCTGCTGGCCGACACGATGACCGGTACGCCGGCGACGGTCCTGCGGCACTTCGATCCGCTGCGCTGACGATCAGTCCAGCGCTCCGATCGCCGCCTCCGCCGCGGCGACGAGTTCCCCGCTCGCGGCGAGCCGGACCGCGACGTCGATCTCGGGACCGAGCCGCCGGTCCGGGCCGGGGCCGGCCACGTACCGGCGGAGTGCGGCGACGACGGCGCCGGTCCCGGGCGCCGGAGCGAGCGGGGCGCGCAGGTCCAGGGCACGCGCCGCGGTCAGCGCCTCGATGGCCAGGACCCGGGTCAGTGCGTCGAGGCTGCGGCGCAGCTTGCGAGCGGCGGACCAGCCCATCGATACGTGGTCCTCCTGCATGGCCGACGACGGAACGGAGTCGACACTGGCCGGCACGGCGAGGCGTTTGAGGTCTGCGACGAGCGCGGCCTGGGTGTACTGGGCGATCATGTGTCCGCTGTCGACGCCGGGGTCGTGCGCGAGGAACGGCGGCAGGCCGTGGCTGCGGGCCACGTCGAGCAGCCGGTCGGTGCGGCGTTCGCTGATGCTCGCGACGTCGGCGACGACGACCGCGAGGAAGTCGAGGACGTACGACAGCGGGGCGCCGTGGAAGTTGCCGTTCGATTCGATCCGGCCGTCGCCGATGACGACGGGGTTGTCGATCGCGGAGGCGAGTTCGCGTGCGGCGACCTGCTCGGCGTGGGCGAGGGTGTCACGGGCCGCTCCCGCGACCTGCGGGGCGCACCGCAGCGAGTAGGCGTCCTGGACCACCGGGCAGTCGGGGGTGCGGTGGCTGGCCACGACGGCGGACCCGGCGAGGAGCCGGGTCATGTTGGCGGCGGCCGTCGCCTGGCCGGGGTGCGGCCGCAGGGCGTGCAGGTCGGCGGCGAAGACCCGGTCCGTGCCGAGCAGCGCTTCGGTGCTCATCGCGGCCGTGACGTCGGCGAGCCGCAGCAGGGCGCGCAGGTCGTGGCACGCGAGGACCAGCATGCCCAGCATCCCGTCGGTGCCGTTGACGAGGGCCAGTCCTTCCTTCTCGGCGAGCACGACGGGATCGAGGCCCGCCGCGGCGAGGGCCTGGGCGGCCGGCACGAGCGCGCCCGCGGCGTCGCGGACGTCGCCCTCGCCGGTGAGGGCGAGGGCCACGTGGGCGAGGGGCGCGAGATCCCCGGAACAGCCGAGGCTGCCGTGCTCGGGCACCACCGGCGTGATTCCCGCATTCAGCATGGCGGCGTAGGCCGTGGCCGTCCCGGGACGGACCCCGGTGTGCCCGGTGGCGAAGGTCGACAGGCGCAGCAGCATCATCGCGCGGACCACCTCCCGCTCCACCTC
This sequence comes from Rhodococcus sp. NS-SX18, assembly GCF_057367935.1. Taxonomy (NCBI): domain Bacteria; kingdom Bacillati; phylum Actinomycetota; class Actinomycetes; order Mycobacteriales; family Nocardiaceae; genus Rhodococcus; species Rhodococcus sp. NS-SX18. The sequence goes on from NZ_CM170633.1 coordinate 4,087,121, forward strand.
GGGTCCGGTCCCGGCGGCATGGGAGCGGATCACGCTGCGCTGCAGATCTATTCGTGATTCCGGCGGAATGTGGCGGGTGGCGAGCGCCCCGAAACCGGTGGTGATGCCGTACGCGGGCCGGGGGTCGTGGGCGAGCGCGTCGACCACTGCGCGGGCGGCGCCGACGAGAGCGAGCGCCTCCGCGGAGATCCGGACCGGCACACCGGACCGCGCCACGCGCAGGACGTCGTCCGCGGCGACGGGACCGACCCCGACGACGACTTCCCCGGCCACGGCCACCTCCCGGTCGATGCGCGCTATCCGGATTGTGTCCCCGGCACCGGCCGGTTCGCCGCGGAATCGGAGCGGGAAGGCCGGCCGGGTGACCGCGACCCGATCGTGGGCGCGGTCGCCCGCCCAGGGTTACGACAGGCGCAGGTTCACGAGACGCCCGGGTTCACGGCCCCAACGAGTCCTCGACCCGGTCGAACCACTCGAGCACGGCTCGTTCGTAGACGATGCCGAAGTCCAAGGTCGCCGACGAGTACGGATCCGCACCGCATTCGGCAGCGCGCTCGTAGTCGGCGAGCCGGCGTTCGTGGGCCACGCGGTGGACGGCGAGCATCTCCGCCAGCCTGCCGGGGGGCAGATGCCTGCCGAACGCGACGGTGAGCAGCAGCGGGTAGCGGATGTTCTCCGGCCCGGGTTCGCGTTCGATCCACTCGGCGAACGCGGCCCGGCCGGCGTCCGTGAGCGCAAACGGCTTACGGTCGCGCGGGCCCACCTCGCCGGCCTCGACCAGACCGGCCCGTTCCATCGCGGCGAGTTCGCGGTACACCTGGCTGGTCGTGATCGACCAGAACTTTCCGATCCGCTCCTGCGCGGTCACCACCAGATCCCATCCCGTCTTCGGGCCGTCGTGCAGGAATCCCAGCAGCGAGGCCGCGGTGGCATTCAGCGGGCGGGCTGCGGTGATCTTGCGCGGACGGGCCGCGGTGACCTCGGACGGGCGGTCGGCCATAGCTGACACCTTCCATGGGGGTTGACATTCCACTGTGGCATATCCACCATGGTGATAGCGACCTTCCACTGTGGAACTTCGACCCGCAGACCCGGTCGCCTCGATCCCTCCGGGAGGCAACGATGGAATACGCCGACGGCGTCCGCATCTCCGACCCCGAACGCGAACGTCTCGTCGACGAACTTGGCCGGCACCTCACCGCCGGCCGGCTCACGATCGGCGAGTTCGACCAGCGCGTCGGCGCGGTGTACCGATCCGTCACCACCGACGAGGCGCGCCGGGTGCTGAGCGACCTTCCCGCAGCACCCCCGCCCGCACCCGCCCCCGCCCCCGCTCGCACCGCCGGCCCCCGGCTGCCCGTGCATCAGCGGATCGAGTGGGCGGCGTGGGCCGCAGCCGGGACGATCAACCTCGCAATCTGGGCGATCGTGTCGATCGCCGTCGGCGCGGCGGTGTACCCGTGGCCGATCTGGGTGATCGGACCGTGGGGACTGGTACTGCTCGGCCGAACGCTCGCCGGACGAGAGGGCACCGCCCCCTCCACGGTCTTCAGCCGCAGCGGACGGCAATCTCACCGGTGGTGCGCATCACAACTTCGGCTATGATCGACGGGAATTACTTGTAACTCGCGGTTACGCGAAGGATCAGGGAGGACCCCCGTGTCGAAGACGCTCGAAGCCACCGTCGAGATCACCGCATCGCCGCAGCAGGTGTGGCAGGTGATCTCCGACCTGAAGCGGATGGGCGAATGGAGCCCGCAGTGCCGGAAGATGGTCGTTCTCGGCGGACCCGTCGGCCCCGGGACCAAGACGATCAACATCAACCGCAAGGGCCTGCTCGTGTGGCCCACCACCGCCAAGGTGCTCTCGTTCGAGCCGGGCCGCCTGCTCCGCTTCCGGGTCGCGGAGAACGGAACCGTCTGGTCGTTCACTCTGGATCCGACCGAGACCGGCACCCGGGTGACCCAGAGGCGGGAAGCCCCCAACGGCACCAGCAAGGTCTCACAGTTCCTCATCGACAAGGTTCTCGGTGGCGCCACCGCCTTCGACGACGACATGGTGGTCGGCATGAATGCCACCCTCGCACGCATCAAACGGGAGGCCGAGGGCGCGGCCCTCGCCCGGTGACCCTCCTCGCGTAGGCTGTGATAGCCCGCGGGCCGCACGCCCGCGGGTCACACCGCGCGACACTAAGAGGAGCCGTGGCCCGAAAGCCCACACCCCCCGGAACCCCACCGCCCACCAGCGTCGAACACGTACTCGAACTGGTCCGCAAGACGATTCCACCGCTCCACCCGGCCGGCATCCCCTTCGTCGCCGCGCCGCTCGCCGTCGCGGCGCTCGGCCGCAACCGCAAGTGGATCCGTCGCGCCGGCCTCGCCTCGGCCGCCGCCACCGCCGGGTTCTTCCGGCATCCGCACCGGGTGCCGCCGAACCGGGTCGGCGTCGTCGTGGCCCCGGCCGACGGTGAGGTGGCACTGGTGGACACCGCGGTGCCGCCCGCCGAACTCGAGATGGGTACCGAGCCACGGCCGCGGGTGAGCATCTTCCTGTCCGTGCTGGACGTGCACGTCCAGCGCAGCCCCGTCGGAGGCACCGTCTCCAAGGTCGTGCACCGGCCCGGGCAGTTCCTCTCGGCCGATCTCGCCGATGCCAGCGAAGTCAACGAGCGCAACAGCATGCTGCTCGAGACGCGCGACGGGGCCGACGTGGCCGTCGTCCAGATCGCCGGGCTGCTCGCCCGCCGCATCGTGTGCGACGCCCAGGTGGGTGACACCCTGCCGATCGGCGACACCTACGGCCTGATCCGTTTCGGTTCCCGCGTCGACACCTATCTGCCCCCGGGCAGCACTCTCCTCGTCGAACGCGGGCAGAAGACGATCGGCGCCGAGACCGTCATCGCGCAGCTGCCGTGAGCCCGTCCCCGGCCTCCCAGGCAGCCCCGGAGCGCAGACGTCGCGGGCGCCCGCAGGCCGTGCGGCTCCTGCCGAGCGTCATCACGATCCTTGCGCTCTCCGCCGGGCTGTCGGCGGTGAAGTTCGCCCTCGACGGCCAGCTGGGCACCGCGCTGGGCATGATCGGTGCGGCGGCCGTGCTGGACTCCCTCGACGGACGCATCGCCCGCCTGCTCGACGCCACCACCAAGATCGGCGCCGAACTGGACTCGTTGTCCGACGCGGTCGCGTTCGGCGTGGCGCCGGCCCTCGTGCTGTACGTGACGCTGCTGGACGGCAGCCCCTTCGGCTGGATCGTCGCCCTGCTGTACGCGGTCAGCATCGTGCTGCGCCTGGCCCGGTTCAACACGCTGCTCGAGGACGACACGGTGCCCGCGTACGCCCGCGAGTACTTCGTCGGCGTGCCGTCCCCCGCCGGCGCCCTCGTCGCCCTGGCACCGGTCGCCGCGCACGTCCAGTGGGGCGACGGCTGGTGGGACTCCTACCCGGTGGTGGCCGTCTGGACGCTGCTCACCGCCGCCCTCGTCGTCAGTCAGATCCCGACCCTGGCGATGAAGTCGGTGTCCGTCCCACCGCGCTACGCAGTCGTCCTGCTGGTGCTCGTGGCGGTCGCGGCGGCCGCACTGGTCACCTACCCGTACGTGCTCATGCTCGTCCTCGTCGGCCTGTACCTGGCGCACATCCCGTTCGCGGTCCGCTCCAAGCGCTGGGTGGCGGCGCGGCCGGAGACGTGGAACATCAAACCGTCCGAGCGGCGCGCCCTGCGCGCCGAGCACCGCGCCCTGCGGCCTCGCCGGGTCGGGATCCGGCGCGCTCCGCAACCCCGGCAGTCCGCCGCGCGGCTCGGTCTGCGCCGCCCCCGCGGACGCTGACGACGCTCTAGGCTCGGCGGGGTGAGCAGCCCCGAACTCGCATTGACCGTCCGTCTGAACACCTCTGCGGCCGATGCGCGCCGCGGCGTCGTCCGCGTGCACCCGGAGGTGCTCACCGCGCTGGGCCTGCGCGAATGGGATGCGATCGGCCTGATCGGCGGGCGCCGCACGGCGGCCGTCGCCGGCCTCGCCCCCGCCGGCACCCCGACCGGCACGATCCTGCTCGACGACGTCACGCTGTCCAACGTGGGGCTGCGCGAGGACGCCACCGTCCTCGTCGGCCCGGTCGTCGTCCACGGTGCCCGCACCGTCGCGGTCGCCGGATCGGCGCTCGCCACCCACACGATCGACGACGTCACGCTGCGTCAGGCACTGCTGGGCAAGGTCCTCACCGTCGGCGACGCGGTGTCACTGCTGCCCCGCGATCTCGGTCCGGGTACGAGTACCGCCCCCACCACCCGCACCCTGTCCCGCACGTTCGGGATCGCCTGGACCACGGAACTGCTCACCGTCACCGCCGTCGACCCCGGCGCACCGGTGAGCGTGCAGCCGAACACCGCGGTGAGCTGGGGCAGCGCCCCGGCCGGACGACTCGTCGCCGAGACTCGTCCGGCAGCCGTGCGGTCGGCCCGGTCCCCGGTTCCCACCCCGCCGCCGCCACCGGTGGAGGACCTCGTCGGCGTGCAGACCCAGGCCGGCAAGCTCTCCGAGTGGCTGAAGCTGGCCCTCGACGAGCCGGAACTGCTGCGCACCCTCGGCGCCTCCCCCCACCTGGGAGTGCTGATCACCGGGCCCGCCGGCGTCGGCAAGGCCACCCTCGCCCGGGCGGTGCTCGCCCACCGTCGCGTCGTCGAACTCGACGGGCCCGGCGTGGGTGCCACCGCCGCCGACGACCGGCTGCGCCGCGTCACGGCCGCCGTCGCCGACCTGGCCGCCGGCGGGGTCCTGCTGGTCACCGACATCGATGCGCTGCTGCCCGCGAATCCCGAACCGGTGTCGGCGCTGATCCTCGACCAACTGCGCCGCGCCGTCGACACCGTCGGGGTTGCGCTCGTCGCGACCACGGCGCACCCCACCGAGGTGGACTCGCGGGTCCGGTCCCCCGAGATCTGCGACCGGGAACTGGCCCTGCCGCTGCCCGACGGCGCCACCCGTCGCGCCCTCCTCGACGTGCTGCTGCGCCGGGTGCCCACCGGCGACCTCGCCCTCGACGCCGTCGCCGCCCGCGCACCCGGCTTCGTCGTCGCCGACCTGGCCGCCCTGTGCCGGGAGGCGGCTCTGCGGGCGGCCGCGCGGGCCAGTCGCGACGACACCGAGCCGGAGCTGACCCAGGACGACCTCCTCGGTGCGCTCGAGGTGATCCGCCCCCTGTCACGATCGGGCACCGAGGAGCTGGCCATCGGCAGCGTCACCCTGGACGACGTCGGCGACATGGTCGACACCAAACAGTCGCTCACGGAGGCGGTGCTGTGGCCGTTGCAGCACCCCGATTCCTTCGCGCGCCTCGGTGTCGAGCCGCCGCGCGGTGTGCTGCTCTACGGGCCCCCGGGGTGCGGCAAGACCTTCCTGGTACGGGCACTGGCCAGCTCGGGACAGCTGAGCGTGCACGCCGTCAAGGGCGCCGAGTTGATGGACAAATGGGTGGGCGCCTCGGAGAAGGCCGTGCGGGAACTGTTCCAGCGCGCCCGCAACTCGGCACCCGCACTGGTGTTCCTCGACGAGATCGACGCGCTCGCCCCCAGACGCGGGCAGAGCTCGGACTCCGGGGTCACGGACCGGGTGGTGGCCGCACTGCTCACCGAACTCGACGGGGTCGAACCACTGCGCGATGTCGTGGTGCTCGGCGCCACCAACCGGCCCGACCTGATCGATCCGGCGCTGCTGCGCCCCGGCCGGCTCGAACGGCTGGTGTTCGTACCGCCGCCGGACGCCGAGGCGCGCGCGGCGGTTCTGCGCACCGCGGGCCGGTCGGTGCCGCTGGCCGACGACGTGGACCTCGATGCCCTCGCCGCCGACCTCGACGGTTACTCCGCGGCGGACTGTGCGGCGCTGCTGCGGGAAGCGGCGCTCGCGGCGATGCGCCGCAGCGTGGACGCCGCGGCGGTCACCGCCGGCGACGTGGCGGCGGCACAGAAGACGGTGCGCCCCTCGCTGGACGCCGCCCAGGTCGAACACCTGCGCGCCTACGCCGAAGGACGCTGACGATGCCGGCCGTGACGGTGCGAGTGGACGAACCCGTCGCGGGGCTCGCCGCGTTGTGTGCGGGCGCTCTCGCCGGCTTCGCCGTGTCGGTGGACGTGGTGGCACTCCCCGCCGGCACCGGCAGCGCGGCGGCACCGATCGTGTTCGCGGTGGCGGCGGTGCTGGCGGTCGCGGGGCTGCAACACTCCGGCTCACGCCGCACGGCGTGGCTGCTGGCCGCCGGCTGCACGGTGGTGCTCGCCACGGTGCGCTTCGCGGTGCCGACCGCCGACGTCGACACCCTCACCGTGCTGGACCTCATCGGCGCGGGAGCCGCCGGGATCCTGCTGGGGTCGGCGGTCGCCGCGGTGTGGGGGGAACCGATCGGGCCGTGGGCGGTGGTCACCGGGACGTGGGCGGCGTTCCTCGTCGCCGGCCCGGCGGAGACGTCGCTGCAGTCGTCGGCACTGCCGTCGCCGCTGCAGTGGCCGCTCGCCGTCGGGGCCGGAGCCGTGGTGCTCGCAGCGCTCGTCGCGGGGCCCGGAGCCCGGGTACAGCGGGCGGATGCACGGATGCCGATCGTCGCGGTCGGGGCGACGGCGGCGCTCGTCGTCGGCATGCACGTGCTCGGGGGCTGGGTGGACGAGTATGCGGCGGGGACGTGGATGTGGCCCGTCGTCGTCGGCGCGCTCGCCGCGACGGTGCTCGGCGTCGAAGCCGTCGCCCGTGTCCTGCCCTTCGCGGACGGCCGGTTCCCCGTCGCCGCGCTCGGGGCGACGGCCGCGGCGTACCCGCTCGTCGACGAGCTCGCCGGGACGGAGGTGTCCGCGTGGGTGCCCGCGACCGGGTTGCTGGCCGTCGCGGCGGGAGCGGCACTCGCGTGGCGGGTTCCGCGCGTCGAGCTGGGACTCGGGGTGGCCCTGATCGTCACGCTGACCGCTGCGCTGTGGCCGGGCGTCGGGACGGACGGCCCGCAGTTGCTGGTGCGCGTCGCCCTGGTCGCCGCGGGTACCGGGCTCGCGCTGGGGGCGGCACTGCCGCGGACGGCGCCGGTCGCCGCGATGGGGCTGGGGCTGCCGTTCGCGGCGGCCACGGTCGCCGCGGTAGGGGCCTTACCCGCCGACCAGCGGATGCTCACCGGCGCGCTGGCGGCAACCGTCGCGGTGTGCGCCTGGCGCTGCCGGGGTTGACGTGACCGATCTCACCGAGCCCGGACCAAACCGAGTGCGTGCAGGTGCTCGAACACCAGCATCGAGCCCGGCGCGACCTCGGGAAGGGCGGCGTAGTCGGCGATCGTGAACCAGCCGAGCTCGGCGATCTCCGCCGCCGGACGTGGCTCTCCGGCGAGTTCGGCCGTGAAGCAGGTCATGTGCAGGCGGGTGCCGGGCGGGTGTCCGAACGCGTCGGCCTCGAAGATCCCGATCTCGGCCACGGTGCCGTCGACGAGGCCGACGCCGAGTTCCTCGCGGATCTCCCGGTGCAGTGCCTGCTCGGGTGTCTCACCGGGATCGATCTTGCCGCCCGCCATGTAGAAGGCGGTCTTGCCGACGGAACGGGTCTGCAACAGACGTCCGTCGCGGACGTACGCGAGCGCGGCGGTGCGGATCGGGCCGGTGGCGGGCATGGAGGGACTCTACGATGGGAGTCGGGCGCCTGAGCGTCGACGGTCCGTTCGCAACGTTGTGAACGATACCGGTAGACTTCAGTCAATCCGATTTGTCCATTTGCACAGCAGCGCGTGTGCCGGGGCTTTCCCGGTTCCGCGTAGTTCGGGCATCGCCCCCAGCGGGCGACGCCCGCCAATTGCAAGCCTGTTACACCCCGCCGCCAGGCCCGACCCCGACGGAGTGCCTTTTGCTCGCCATACTCATCGCCCACGCGGTCGCCACTCTCGTCGCGCCGCCTCTGGTCAGAGTCATGGGGAGAAATGCGTTCCTGCCGCTGGCGCTGGTGCCGCTGGCGAGCCTCGGCTGGGTGATCGGCAACTGGAGCACCGAACGCACCCTGCAGATCGCCTGGGCTCCGGGTCTGTCGATGAACATCGACATGCGCTTCGACTCCCTCGCAGCGATCATGTCGGCGCTGGTGCTGGGCATCGGCGCGCTCATTCTGCTCTACTGCGCCCGGTACTTCACCGACGACGAGCCCCGCCTGGGCATCTTCGCCGCCCAGATGGTCGCCTTCGCCGGGGCCATGTTCGGCCTCGTGACCAGCGACAACATGCTGGTTCTCTACATCTTCTGGGAACTGACCACGGTCCTGTCGTTCCTGCTGGTCGGCCACTACGCGGAGCGGGCGTCGAGCCGCCGCGCGGCCACCCAGGCCCTGCTCGTCACCACCGCCGGCGGCCTCGCGATGCTCGTCGGCGTCATCGTGCTGGGGCAACTGGTCGGAAGCTACAACCTCTCCGACGTGATCGCGGCCGCCCCGAGCGGCTGGCTGGCCGGGGTGGGTATCGCTCTGGTGCTGGTCGGCGCCCTCTCGAAGTCCGCGGTGGTCCCGCTGCACTTCTGGCTACCCGGCGCGATGGCGGCCCCGACCCCCGTCTCCGCGTACCTGCACGCCGCCGCGATGGTGAAGGCGGGCATCTACCTGGTCGCGCGGCTGGCTCCGGCGTTCGCCGATGCGGCGCCGTGGCGGCCCATCGTGGTCACCCTCGGCCTGGCCTCGATGCTGCTCGCCGGCTGGCGCGCGTTCCGGGCCTTCGACCTGAAGCTGATCCTGGCCTTCGGCACCGTCAGCCAGCTCGGTTTCCTCATCGCGCTCGTCGGGATCGGCAGCCGGGAGGCAGCACTGGCGGGCATGGCCATGGTCGTGGCCCACGCGATGTTCAAGGCGTGCCTGTTCATGGTGGTGGGCATCGTCGACCACGGCGCGGGCACCCGCGACATCCGCAAGCTCGCGCACCTCGGGAAACGGGCCCCGTTCCTCGCGGCAGTCGCGGCCGTCGCCGCGATGAGCATGGGCGGGTTGCCCGTGTTCATCGGGTTCGTCGGCAAGGAGGCCGCCCTCGAGGCCGTGCAGGTGACGACCCTGCTGAGTCCGTGGGCACGGATCGCAGTCCTCACTGCGATCGTGGTCGGGTCGATCCTCACCCTGGCGTACAGCATCCGGTTCGTGTGGGGCGCCTTCGGACGCAAGCAACTCAAGCGCCCCAGTCCGGCCGTGCAGGGCTTCCACGCGCCCGGGCCTCTGCTGCTGTTCTCTCCGACCGTCCTGGCCTTCGGCGGCCTGGCCGCCGGACTCGCCGCGCCGTGGATCGACACGCTGCTCTCGCCGTACGCGGACACGCTGCCCAGCACCCTGGACAAGCCGTACCACCTCGCGCTGTGGCATGGCGTCGGCCTCCCCCTCGTGCTGACCGCCGTCGTCGTGGTCGGCGGAACCGCGCTGTACTTCGCACACCGCACCATCTCGCGCCTGAAGTTCGAGCGTCCGATGCTCGGCAACGCCGACCGCATGTACGACGAGACGTTGCGGCTCATGGACACGGTGTCGATGCGTCTGACCGGCTTCCTCCAGCGTGGTTCGCTGCCCTTGACCCAGGCGACGATCCTGATGACGCTGGTCCTGCTCCCCACGATCCTGCTGTTCGTGTTCGGTGTCGCGGAACGTCCCCGGCTCCGCTGGTGGGACAGTCCGTTCGAGTTCGTGGTGGTGCTCGCGATCATCGGCGGTGCCCTCGCCGCCGCGATCATGCGCAACCGCATCGCGGGCGTGCTCGTCGTCGGCCTGACCGGATACGGCTGCGGCCTGCTCTTCGCCTTCCACGGCGCACCGGACCTCGCATTGACACAGGCCCTGGTGGAAACTCTCACGCTGGTGATCTTCGTGCTGGTGTTGCGCAAGCTGCCGGCCGAGAACCGGCACGTCGCCGGCAACCGCCTCCGCCGAGCCCTCCTCGGTGTGGCCGTCGGCGCGACGGTCACCGGAATCGGGGCCTTCGCCGTCGCGGCCCGCAGCACCGAACCGATCGCCTTGCTCCTCCCGCAGGCCGCCTACGAGTCCGGCGACGGCAAGAACGTCGTCAACGTCCTGCTCGTCGACATCCGGGCGTGGGACACCCTCGGGGAGATCTCGGTACTTCTCGTGGCCGCGACGGGCGTGGCGAGCCTGGTCTTCCGTACCCGGCGGTTCGGAGCGGCCCCCCGGGTCGCCGACGCCCCCGCCGCACAACTCGATGCGGTGGCCGCCAGCACCGAGACGACCTGGCTCCGAGGTGGGGACCTGATCGATCCGCGACACCGGTCGTTGATCCTCGAGGTCACAACCCGGCTGGTCTTCCCGACCATGATGGTGTTGTCGGTGTACTTCTTCTTCGCGGGCCACAACGCCCCGGGCGGCGGCTTCGCCGGTGGGCTCACCGCGGGCCTGGCGCTGGTGCTGCGCTATCTCGCCGGTGGTCGCTACGAACTCGGCGAGGCCGTCCCGATCGACGCGGGCAAGATCCTGGGCCTGGGCCTGACCTTCTCGGCGGGCACCGCGCTCGTCTCGCTGTTCCTCGGGGCGCCCGCGCTCTCCTCGGCGACACTCGAACTCACTCTGCCCCTCCTGGGAGACGTCAAGATGGTGACCGCCCTGTTCTTCGATCTCGGTGTGTATCTGATCGTGGTCGGCCTGGTGGTCGATGTGCTCCGCAGCCTCGGGGCCCGGCTCGACGCCGAGATCGTCGGTGAACGCCGATGACCGTCAACCTGACCCTGCTCATCGCCACGGGTGTGCTCGTCGCCTCCGGTGTGTACCTCCTGCTCGAGCGCAGCATCATCAAGATGCTTCTCGGGCTCCTGCTGATCGGCAACGGCATCAACCTGCTGATCATCGGGCTCGCCGGTCCCGCCGGCGAGCCGCCGATCATCGGATTCGGCAACGAACTCCACGAGGAGATGGCCGATCCGCTCGCCCAGGCGATGATCCTGACCGCCATCGTCATCACGATGGGTATCGCGGCGTTCGTGCTCGCCCTGACGTACCGGTCCTTCACGCTCAGCGCACGCGACGAGGTCGAGAACGATCCCGAGGACACCAAGGTGTCCCAGCGCCGGGCTCTCGCCGACGCCCCGGACCGGGACCGATCGGACGATCCGATCACGGGCGAGCCGAGCAAGATCGGCGACGCCTTCGATTCCGCCGGCAACCCCATCCCTCTCGAGGAGCTGACCAACATCGAGGATCTCGAGTGCTACGAGGACCTGCACGACGGGGATTTCGACGACGAGACCGACTCCGCCTACAGCGACGGTGAACCGGCACGCGGAGACGATGCGCCGTCCCCGCGAGGAGGGAACCGATGACCCTGTCCGCAGCCGCCCTCGTACCGCTGCCCGTCCTCATTCCGATGCTCGCGGCGGCTACCACCCTGATCCTGGGGCGCCGGCCGCGTGCCCAGCGTGCCGTCACCGTCGTGTCCCTCGTCGCGGTGCTCGTCGTGGCGGGCCTGCTGCTGTATCTCGCGGACCGGGACGGCATCGCGACGTTGCAGGTCGGCGGATGGGAGGCGCCCATCGGGATCACGCTGGTGGTGGACCGCCTGTCCGCCCTCATGCTCGTGGTGTCGGCGATCGTGCTGCTCGCCGTCATGCTGTACGCCGTGGGTCAGGGCATCCACGACGGCAACGAGCAGCAACCCGTGTCGATCTTCCTGCCGACCTATCTGGCGCTGACGGCAGGCGTGTGCAACGCATTCCTGGCGGGAGACCTGTTCAACCTGTTCGTCGGTTTCGAGGTCCTCCTCGCCGCGTCGTTCGTGCTGCTCACGTTGGGGGCGAGCGCCGACAGGGTGCGCGCCGGCGTCTCGTACGTGATGGTGTCGATGGTCTCGTCACTGATCTTCCTCGCGGGGATCGCGCTCGCCTACGCGGCCACCGGCACGTTGAACCTGGCTCAGCTGTCCGTGCGTCTCGACGACGTGCCCGCCGGCACGCGGGCGGCGATCTTCGGAGTCCTGCTCGTCGCGTTCGGCATCAAGGCCGCCGTCTTCCCCCTGTCCTCGTGGTTGCCCGACTCGTACCCCACCGCCCCGGCACCGGTCACCGCGGTGTTCGCCGGTCTGCTCACCAAGGTCGGCGTGTACGCGATCATCCGCACGCACACCCTGCTGTTCCCGGGCGGGGAACTCGACAACGTCCTGCTCATCGCCGGCCTGCTCACGATGCTCGTCGGCATCTTCGGTGCCATCGCGCAGAACGACATCAAGCGCCTGCTGTCGTTCACCCTCGTCAGCCACATCGGTTACATGGTGTTCGGCGTCGCCCTGTCGACGCAGGCCGGGCTGTCGGGGGCGGTGTACTACGTCGCGCACCACATCCTCGTCCAGACCACCCTCTTCCTGGTGGTGGGGCTGATCGAACGCCAGGCCGGATCGGCGTCCCTGCGCCGTCTCGGCGGTCTGGCCCTGGCGAGTCCGCTGCTGGCGATCGTGTTCCTGGTCCCGGCCCTGAACCTCGGCGGCATCCCGCCGTTCTCCGGTTTCATCGGGAAGGTGGCGCTCCTGCAGGCCGGCGCAGCCGAGGGCTCCGTACTGGCGTGGGTGCTCGTGGCCGGTGGCACCGCCACCAGCCTGCTCACCCTCTACGTGGTGGCCCGCGTGTGGACGAAGGCGTTCTGGCGCGCGCGTGCCGACGCACCCGAAGGCGACCTCGCCGACACGGCGCCGTCCGCACTGCTCGACCGCTCCGAGGAAGACATCGCCTTCGGCGACCGGGCGGACGTGGGACGCATGCCCCCCGCGATGCTCGTCCCGACGGTGGGTCTCGCACTCGTCGGCCTCGGTCTCACCGTCTTCGCCGGCCCGTTGATCGACATCAGCGATCGTGCCGCGGCGAACCTGCGCGACCGCTCCGTCTACGTCGAGGCGGTCCTGGGAGGAGTGCCGGAATGACCAGACGTGCATCGCTGCTCCGGGTCCTCGTCCTCGCCTGGATGGTCCTGGTCTGGGTGCTGCTGTGGGGCACCTTCTCCGTCGCGAACGCCCTCAGCGGCCTCGTCGTCGCGTCGGCGATCATGTTCCTGCTGCCGTTGCCGAGGGTGCCGGTCGAGGGCCGGGTCCACCTGTTCTCCCTGGTCAAACTGGCGCTTGTCATCGTCGGCGACACGATCCGGAGCACCGCGTCGGTGGCCTGGCTGAGCATCCGGCCGGGACCCGGTCCCCTGACCGGGGTCCTGCGCTGCCGGCTGATCATCAAGTCGGACCTGGTCCTCACCCTGTGGACCGACATCATGAACAACATTCCCGGAACCATGGTGCTCGAGATCGACCGGGTGCGACGGATCGTCTACGTGCACGTCCTCGACCTGAGCAGCGACCGGGCGGTGGCCGAGTTCTACCGGTCGGCGCGCCGGATCGAGCGGCTGCTGATCTCGACGTTCGAACGGAACTCCGAGTGGCAGCCGAGTCCCTGGTACCGGGACCCGACCTCGGCAAACAGGGAGGACATCGCATGATGGTGATCCTGGCAATCTCCGGCGTGCTGCTGGCGTCGGCAGCCGCGCTGCTGGTATTCCGGGTGCTGGCCGGACCGAGTTCCCTGGATCGGCTGGTGGCCATGGACTGCATCCTGGCCCTCACGCTGTGCGGGATCGCAGTGTGGGCGGTCTACAGCCGCGACACCAGCATCGTTCCGGCGCTCGTGGCCTTCTCCCTGGTGGGCTTCATCAGTTCGGTGTCCATCGCTCGCTTCCGGGTGCGTGACGAATGATCACGGACATCCTGGAAGTGGTCGGTCACATCCTCATCCTCCTCGGCTCGGCGGTCTGCCTGGCCGGGGCGATCGGGGTTGTGCGCTTCCGCGACACCCTGGCACGCATGCACCCCGCCACCATGCCGCAGGTGGTGGGGGTCCTGCTCGTGCTGAGCGGTGCAATCCTCAACCTGCGGGGCAGCGTCGACATCTGGATGCTGGTGCTCGCGTCGATGTTCATGGTGCTGACCGCACCGGTCGTCGCGCACCGGGTGGGGCGGGTCGCCTACCGGGAACAACTCGGTCGCGACGGCCTCCCGACGCCGGACGAACTGCCCTCGGATTGACGTCCACCCGGCTTTCGGGCCGACGCGGACGTCATAAGGACTCGTTCGTGGTGTCCGCCCGGGTCGGCGCGCCGGATCCGGACGGGGTGCCCTCGGGGGACGCGCCGGTGCTCGTGAAGGTGACGTGGAAGGCCACCGCCACCACCACCAGCGAACCGATCAACAGCGGCCCGGCGAGCAGCGGGTGCTCCGCCATGAGCTCCGGCAGGTACCGGTAGGCCGTCAGCTGCGCGGCCAGCACCGCCGTACCGCCTGCGACGAGCCGGATGCGGAACCAGCCCCACCCGCGGTCCGGGTCGCGCAGCGCCGCCTCGAGTGTCAGGCACAGTACCGCGCCGGAGACGAGGTCCACGCCGTAGTGGTAACCGAAGCCCAGCGTGGCGGCGAGCGTGCACCCGAGCCATCCGGTGCCGAGGAGCCGCAGCCAGCCGGGACCGCCGCGGGTGTGCAGGAACAGCGCCAGCGCCCACGCGGTGTGCAGGCTCGGCATGCAATTGCGCGGGGTGATCGTGTCGAACGGGATCGGCTGCGGGTCGGGATTCCACGGCACCGTACCCGGCCAGAAGGTCCCCACCTGCCAGCCCTCGCCGTGCTCGCCGAATGCGAAGATCGGGCCCACCACCGGGAACAGCATGTAGATCAGCGGACCCACCAGGCCGATGAGCAGGAAGGTGCGCACCAGGTGGTGCGCGGGCCAGGGACGGCCGTCGCCGACGTGGCGAAGCTGGTAGACGGCGACGACGATCGCCGCGACGGGCAGTTCGATGTACACCCAGTGCAGCACGGCGTACACGCCGGGTCCGAGCCATTCGAGGACCTGACCGGCCAGCCACGACGGATTGCCCAGCGCGTGGTCGGCGAGCTGGACGTACTCGTCGAGCACCTCCGGCCGGGTCTGCGCGGTCAGCTCGAGCCAGGTGTCGCCGATCTTGACGGAGAGCACGAGCAGCACGCCGAGGGCGATGCCGCGCAGCGCGCCGCGGCGTCGGCCGCCCTGCAACGCGACCGCGGCGTATCCGGCGAGCAGCACGAGCACGATCGTCGGACCGTTCCCCGCCGTCAGGGGTCCGCCGGTGAGGTACCGCTCGGCCGCGAATGCCGCGTCGAGCAGCACCGCGGCAGTGAGGGAGACGACCCGCAGGCGGGTGGTCAGACCGACCATTGCCAGCGCGAGACCGGCCCACGGCACGGACGCCGACGTCGGAACGGCGACGACGTCACCGACGAGTGCGGGGACCAGCCCGGGGAACCCGCTGTACCGCGCGACCACCTCGGCCACGAGGACACCGAGGACCGCACCGATCAGAGCGAGTGGAACGAACAGTTGCGGCACATGCGCCTGCTGCGCCTTCGGGCGCTCCACCCCTCGGATCGACACCGACACATGGTAAACAGCCGGTGAACTGCGCGGGAACGCGGCCGCCGGGTCAGGCCCGCAGTTCCTCGACCAGCGAATCCACCACGGCGACGAGGTCGCCGCCGGTCTGCTCGGCGATCCGACGTTGCCGCTGGTAGGAGGCGCCTCGCACGGGGATCTGCGCCACCTGGGCGAGTTCGTCCGCACAGCCGAGCCGCACTGCCGTGGGTGTGAGCTGCTCGAGCAGGTCGTTCAGGTCGTCGGTGACGAGCCGTTCGTGGCACACCGGGTCGAGGATCACCTCGGCCTCGAGGCCGTAGCGGGCGGCACGCCACTTGTTCTCCTTGACGTGCCACGGCTGCAGGGTGGGCAGCTGCTCGCCCTGCTCGAGGCGTTCGTCGTAGTACACGACGAGCGAGTGCACGAGCGCGACGAGGGCGGCCAGCTCGGCCTTGTTGGTGATGCCGTCGAACACCCGGATCTCGATGGTGCCCCACCGCGGCGACGGGCGGATGTCCCAGTGCATGCCGCCCGGCTTCGTGATGACACCGGACTTGAGCTGATCCTCGATGAAGCTCTCGTACTGTGCCCAGCTCTCGAAGTGGTACGGCAATCCGGCCGTCGGCAGCTGCTGGAACATCAGGGCACGGTTGCTCGCGTAGCCGGTGTCCACACCCGCCCAGATCGGCGAGGACGCCGACAGCGCCAGCATGTGCGGGTACTTCACCAGCAGTGCATTGAGGATCGGGATGACCTTCTCGGCGGAGGAGACCCCGACGTGGACGTGCACCCCCCAGATCAGCATCTGCCGGCCCCACCAGCGGGTGCGCTCGATCATCTCGTCGTAGTCCGGGGACCGGGTGACGACCTGGTCGGTCCACTGTCCGAACGGATGGGTGCCGGCGCAGATCAGATCCACACCCGCCGGATCGGCGGCCGTGCGCAACAGGTCGAGGGACTCGGCGAGGTCGTCGACGGCCTCGGCGACGGTGTCGTGCACATCGGTGACGAGTTCGACGGTGTTGCGGAGGAACTCCTTGGTGAGCCGCGGGGTCTGACCGGCACGTTGCTCGACCGCGTCGAAGACGACGGCGGCGGTGTTGGACAGGTCGCGGGTCTTCTTGTCCACCAGCGCGATCTCCCACTCGACGCCGAGGGTCGGGCGGGGCGAACCGGGAAACGGAACGGGCACGAGTCGATCCAACCACAGGGCCCCGGCGACCGTCGCCGGTCGCCGGGGCCCTGGGGAAAGCAGTGCCGGGAGGTCGCCGTCAGGACACGACGCCGCAGGCGAGACGTTCGCCGCCGGCGGTTTCCTCGTGGACGACGACGGAGGTGCCGTCCCCGCCCTGCAGGTCCTCGAGGGTGAACTCCTCGGTGACGACGGTCAGCGACCCGGTGCCGTCCTCGCGCACCACGACCGCGCCGAGGTCACCGCTCTCGGGGACGCTGGTGTTGCCGCCGGCCTGCAGATGCCCGCCCGCGGACAGGTAGTTGCCGGGTGCGCCTCCGGTCGGTGCGGTGGAGTTCGTCTCGCACTTGCCGACCTCGTGGACATGGACGCCGCGGTAGCCGGTCGGCATACCCTCGAGATCGACGGTGACCTCGACGCCTCCGTCGACCTCGGTGAAGGTGACCGTGCCGGCGGCCTCGTCCGCCGGGGTCCGCAGTTCGGCGGAGTTGTCCGCGCCACCGTGACCACCCGATGCACCCTCCGTGGCCTCACCCGGGACCGCGCCGCCGCCGTGGGCCTCGTCGGCACCCTCCGGAGCGGGGGATCCCGTCCACACCGGCGGGGTGGTGCCGGGGGTGTCGCTCGGCTCCTCGCTGTTCGAGCACGCGCTCAGGCCCACCGCAGCGATCGCGACGATCGGGGCCAGGGCACGCCAGGACATGCGACGGGTGGAACTCGAGGCCATCAAACCGCTCCTTCGAAGTGGCGAAAAGTCACCCGATCATAACCGGGCGGCGGACGCCCTCACGGCGAGGTGACGATGACGATGACCCCGGGCGCGGAGTCCGCGATCCCGGCGAAGCGCGGCTGTGCCGTCACCCCCAGTGCCTCGGCCACCGCCTCGGCGGTCTGCCGCTCCCCCGGACCCGTGCCGTAGTACACGGACGTGGATGCGATCACCCCGTCGCTGTAGTTGCCCGTCTCCGCGACGGTGAATCCCTCGTCCTCGAGCAGGCCGGCCGTCTGGGCGGCGAGGCCCGTGACGTTGCTGTTGTTCAACACTCGTACCGGTGCGGTGGCGGCCACCGGGGAGGAGGTGGTGGCGGAGACGGTCGTCGTCGCACCGGCGGTGGTCGTCCGCGCCGGTGTCGCGGCGAGCGGCGCCGATGTCGCGGATGTGGTCGCCGGCGCGGCCGCCGGTTCGGTCGCAGGCTCGGGAACAGAGCCCTCGGAATCGGAGTTTCCGAGCGAGGCGAGGCCGAGGCCGGCGAACAGGATGGCGAGAGAGATCAGCACCATCGCGAGCGCTCGCAGCGGCGGACCCGACGATTCCGAGGTTGTGCTCACGCCGTCGACCTTAGTTGCCGCGTCCGCCGGAGCACCGTCGTACTCGCACTACGTGGTGATCTCGAACCCGAGCCGGCGCGCGGCCCGGGCCTTCTGCCGGCTCGCGCGCAGGCGCCGCAACCGCTTGACGAGCATGGGGTCCGCTGCCAGTGCCTCCGGCCGGTCCACCAGGGCGTTGAGGACCTGGTAGTAACGGGTCGCGGACAGGCCGAAGAGCTCCTTGATCGCCTCTTCCTTGGCACCCGCGTACTTCCACCATTGACGTTCGAAAGCGAGGATGTCGCGTTCCCGGCGAGACAGACCGTCCGTGCCCGCCTCGTCCGGGTTCACGACGGTGGGGTTGTTCTCGGCGTGGTTGCTCCGGTCGGAAACCTGCTCGGATTCGTTACCGATATGCGCTGCTGCGCCGTCCATCTCACTCCTCGACTGCCTCGAATCACACCGGCGTCCGATCGGACCCGGGTGTTTCCGAGGGCAATTCAACCATGGTGGTACGACAGGTACCGGCTCAACGGACGGGCGAGTCCCGCCCACTATCCTCTTGCACCATGGCAATTCTTCCGATCCGGATCGTCGGTGACCCCGTCCTGCATCACCCG
This sequence comes from Rhodococcus sp. NS-SX18, assembly GCF_057367935.1. Lineage (NCBI taxonomy): Bacteria > Bacillati > Actinomycetota > Actinomycetes > Mycobacteriales > Nocardiaceae > Rhodococcus > Rhodococcus sp. NS-SX18. The sequence continues at coordinate 4,105,628 of NZ_CM170633.1, forward strand.
ACGAAACCGGTCACCCAGTCGCCGGCCGAACTGGCCCAGCTGATCGCCGACATGTACGAGACGATGGACGCGGCGAACGGCGTCGGCCTGGCCGCCAACCAGGTCGGGGTCGACCTGCGGCTGTTCGTCTACGACTGCCCGGACCGGGACGGGTCCGGCAACGTGGTCCGCCGCCGCGGCGAGGTGATCAACCCGGTGCTCGAGACGTCGGAGATCCCCGAGACCATGCCCGACCCCGACGACGACGTCGAGGGATGCCTGTCGGTCCCCGGCGAGCAGTTCCCCACCGGGCGCGCCGAGTGGGCGAAGGTCACCGGCACCGACGCCCAGGGCGACCCGGTCGAGATCGAGGGCCACGGCTTCTTCGCCCGGATGCTGCAGCACGAGGTCGGTCACCTGGACGGCTACCTGTACGTCGACAAGCTCATCGGCCGCAACGCCCGGGCCGCGAAGAAGACCATCAAGCGGGCCGGATGGGGCGTGCCCGGCCTGAGCTGGGTGCCGGGCACGGTCGAGGACCCGTTCGGCCACGACGACGAGGACTGACGCCGCGGTGACGACCGAGCAGCCCGTACCCGTCGGCACCCGGGTGGTGCTGCGCTACCGGCTGCCCGCCGGTTACAGCCACCCGATGACCGACGTGATCGGGGAACTGGTCGCCCTCGACCCGGCCGTGGTGGTCCGCACCGCCGACAGCCGTCTCGTGCAGGTCGCGCCCGACGCCGTGGTGGCGCTCAAGGCACTCGGCGCCCGCCCGATCCGCACCGGCGAGATCCGCGCCCTCGAGAACGCCGCAGCCGCCGCCTGGCCCGGGCTCGAGCAGGGCTGGATCGACGGCTGGCTCCTGCGGGCCGGCGCCGGCTTCACCGGCTGCGCGAACTCCGCCACGCCGCTGGGCGACCCGGGCACGGTCGCGGACCCCCTCGACCCGGACGTACACGCCCGGATGCGCGAGTGGTTCGCGGACCGGGGCCTGCCGCTGCGGCTCCTGCTGCCGGACCGGCTCGCGCGCATCCCGCACGGGTGGACCCCGAGCGACGAGGTACAGGTGCTGGCCGCCGACCTCGACAACGTGCCGCTGCCCGGCGTCGCCACCCCCGTGACCGTGAGCCCCGGCCCGGACGCCGGCTGGCTGTCGCTGTACCGGTATCGCGGCGCTCCGGTGCCTGCCGAGGGCCGGGCGGTCGTCGAGTCCGTCCTGGGCGGCGCGCTGGGGTTCGGCCGCATCGGCAGCGATGCGGAGACCCTGGCCATCGGCCGTGCCGCGGTCACCGACGCCCCTGACGGCCGGCGCTGGGTCGGGCTGACCGCCGTCGAGGTGGCCGCCGCACACCGCCGGCACGGCCTCGGCACACTCGTGTGCGGCGCCCTGCTGCAGTGGGGACGCGACCGCGGGGCCACCCACGCATACCTGCAGGTCGCCGCGGACAACAGCGCCGCCCGAGGCCTGTACCGGGCGCTCGGATTCGTCGAGCACCACCGCTACCGGTACGCGACGGAACCTGTCCGTCCGCTCGCCTAGAGTGAGGACGTGCGTCTTGCTACCTGGAACGTGAACTCCGTCCGTGCCCGTGCCGACCGGATCCTCGACTGGCTGCAGCGGTCGGGCACCGATGTGCTCGCCATGCAGGAAACCAAGTGCAAGGACGAGCAGTTCCCGTACGAGCGGTTCGAAGAGCTCGGTTACCGGGTCGCACACGTCGGGCTCTCCCAGTGGAACGGTGTGGCCATCGCCTCCCGTATCGGCCTCGACGACGTGCAGATCGGGTTCGAGGACCAGCCCGGGTTCACCAAGGACCCGGACGCCGACCCGGCGCAGGAGGCCCGGGCGATCGGCGCGACGTGCGGCGGGGTGCGGGTGTGGAGCCTGTACGTGCCCAACGGCCGCGAGCTGGCCGATCCCCATTACGTCTACAAGCTCGAGTGGCTCGCGAAGCTGCGCGCCGACGCACAGGCCTGGCTCGCCGCCGACCCGCAGAAGCAGATCGCGCTCGTCGGCGACTGGAACATCGCGCCCACCGACGAGGACGTGTGGGATCCGGCATTCTTCGATGGGAAGACCCACACCTCGGAGCCGGAGCGGGAGGCGTTCCGCGCGTTCCTCGACAGCGGTTTCACCGACGTGGTGCGCCCGCACGCCCCGGGCCCGGGCGTGTACACCTACTGGGACTACACCCAGCTTCGATTCCCGAAGCGTCAGGGTATGCGGATCGACTTCGTCCTCGGTTCCCCGGCTCTCGCGGCACGCGTGGCGGGCGCGGAGATCGACCGCAACGAGCGCAAGGGCAAGGGCGCGAGCGACCACGCGCCCGTCGTCGTCGACCTCACGGACTGAGGAGCCGAACCCCGGCCCGGCGGATACCGCGCGTCAGCGACGGGCAGCGGTCCGTCCGCTCGGCAGCACGACGTCCCGATACTCGGGATGGGCGGTGAGGAATCGCTGCACGTAGGTGCACACGGGACGGACCCGCCAGCCCCGCTCACGCGCGAGATCCAGGGAGCGGCCCACGAGTACGCCCGCGAGTCCGCGGTGCCCGAAGTCCTCGACGATGACGGTGTGCAGGAAATCGACGACGGGATGGTTGCGTCCGGGCACGCCCGAGGGACGATCCGTGTCGAAATACCCGAGGATCCCGACAAGATCCCCGTTCAGGCGTAGCTCGAAGCGGTTCTGATCCTTGTTGTCGGTCACCTCGGTGCGCGGCGCGTTGACGAGCATGATCCCTCCGAGGTGCCGTAACCGAACTGTGACCTACGCCACTATAGAGCATGCAGGGTGCATCTGCCGAGACGTGTGGGACAAAACTGGACGTTGTCCCGGGACAGCGCTGCGCCGGTGTGGCAGCGCACATCGGCGGCCGCGCGGCCGCTCATCCGACAACCGGCCGGGCCCGCAACCGGACCGGATCGGTAGGGTCGCAGCCGTGAAGCTGCTGCCCCTGCCACCGAAGGGCCGAACCCCGGTCCGTGCCCTCACCATCGCCGGAACCGATTCGGGGGGCGGGGCCGGCATCCAGGCCGACTCGCGCACCATGGCGATGTGCGGCGTGCACGCCTGCGTCGCCGTCGCGGCCGTGACCGTGCAGAACTCCGTGGGCGTCAGCGGTTTTCACGAGATCCCGCCCGAGACGGTGGCCGCGCAGGTGCGCTGCGTCGTGGAGGACATCGGCGTCTCGGGCGCCAAGACCGGCATGCTCGCCTCCACCGGGATCATCGAGGCGGTCGCCGCGGTGTGCGCCGAGGTCGGCATCGGACGCGATCGACCGGTGCCGCTCGTGGTGGACCCGGTGTGCGCGTCGATGCACGGCGATCCCCTGCTGCACGCGGAGGCTCTCGACGCGGTGCGGCACACCCTGATACCGCAGGCCACCGTGGTCACACCGAACCTCGACGAGGTGCGGCTGATCACCGGTATCGAGGTCGTCGACGACCCCTCCGCGCGCCGCGCCGCCGAGGCCCTGCACGGCCTCGGCGCGCAATGGGCCATCGTCAAGGGCGGGCACCTGCGCACCTCCGACGTCAGCACCGACCTGCTGTTCGACGGGGATCGATTCCTCGAGTTCACCAGTCCCCGCATCGACACCGGCAACGATCACGGCGGCGGCGACACGCTCGCCGCGGCGATCGCGTCGGCCCTGGCTCACGGATGGTCCGTGCCCGATGCCGTCGCGTTCGGCAAGGAGTGGGTCACCCGGTGCCTGGAATGGTCCTACGACCTCGGCGCCGGGCACGGTCCGGTCAACCCTCTGTGGCGACTGCAGTCCTGACCCGCCAGATCCCGAGTTCGGGCGGCACTCCCTTGGGGGCCGAGGTGAACAGACCTCGCCGGTGCGGGCGCACCTCGAGGCCGAGCACGTCGACCGCGCCGGCCGGCAAGGCGTCGAGCGTCGCGGACGACACCACCACGTGCCCGTTCCCGGCGAGTTCCATCATGCGGGCCGCAACGGTGACGTCGACGCCCAGCCAGTCGCTGCCGATCCGCCGGGGCAGGCCCGTGTGCGCGCCGACCCGGATCCGCGGCAGGTAACCGTCCACGGTCACCTCGGTCAGGGCGGCTCGGGCCGCGAAGATCGCTTCCAGCGCCCGTTCCGGCCGGTCGAACACCACCATCAGCCCGTCGCCGAGCCGCTTGACGACGGTGCCGCCGCGTTCCGTGAACGCCGGCTCCAGTGCCCCGGCGACGCGCCGCAGCAGGTCGAGGGTGGCGACGTCACCCGCGGCGAGGGACCACGTCGAGAACCCCACGAGGTCGGTGAAGACCACGGTGACCTCCCGGTCGCCGCGACCGGCGCCGGTGCGTTCGAGCAGCGCCTGCCATGCCTGCAGCACGCCGAATCCGAGTTCGTGCACCGCGCTCGGCTCGTCGACGCCACCCCACCTCCCGGCCAGCCGCGCGGTGCGCCACTGCCCGGCCAGCCGGGCGACCGCCTGCGGCCCGCTGGTCCCCGCCGTGGACAACGGATCGCCGAAGCCGGGGTCGCCGGGCAGCGTGCGCCGCAGCCGCCGGGCCAGCCGGACCAGTTCGGGCCGCCGGTCCACGGCCGCGAACCGGTCCGCGAGGCGACGGCCGAGTCCCGGCGTCTCATCCATCGGATCGGGCCTCGGTGCGTTGCGGTCCGACCGGTACCCCGTCCGGCCCCGTGACGGCTCGCGCATACGTACCGACCGCGTACCCGACGGCCGAGGCTGCGACGGCCAGCGCCGCCCGGTCGATGTTCGCGAGCGTGTCCTGCGGGCTGTGGTAGTTCGGGTCGAACGGTTCGTCGCCGGTGCCGCCCCACTTCTGCGCCTGCTCCGGGGTCTTGCGGTCGTCGGCACCGGAGAACACACCGCCTGCGGGGATGCCCGCGTCCACGAACGGCCCGTAGTCGGAGCGCCCGTCGAAGTCGGTCCCCTCTGCGGCGACGCCGCGTGAGGTCAGGTACGCCAGGAACGTGCGCTCGATGCCGGCCGAGCCCTCCGGTCCCGGACCGGTGCCCACCGCATCGGAGTCGTCGCCGTCGTAGACGAGGTATCCAGGGTTGGGCGAGCCGAGCATGTCGAAGTTCAGGTACAGGGCGATGTCCTCGCGGGCGGCGTCGTCCAGGGAGGCCACGTAGTCGGTGGAGCCGACCAGCCCGACCTCCTCGGCACCCCAGAACGCGAACCGCACCGCATTGGTGACGCCTGGTTCGCTGCCGAGTTGCAGAGCCGTCTCGAGCACCGCGGCGACGCCGGTGCCGTTGTCGTTGATCCCCGGCCCCTCCGGGACGCTGTCGAGGTGGGCGCCGACGACGACCACGTCGTCGGTCGAGCCCGTGGCCGTCTGCGCGAGCACGTTGCGTGAGCGCACGCTCTCGATGCGGGTGTCGAGGACGAGGGTCACGGTGGTGGGGGCGGCGGCGAGCGCGCGGCCGTCGGCGCCGCTGATCCCCGCGGCGGGCACGCGGTCGTCGCCCTCCTCGCCGAGGGTGGCGCCGACGAGCGCACCGTCCTCGTTGTTGGCGACGAGCAGCGCCGCCGCGCCGCGTTCCGCAGCGACCTGCTGCTTGACGGAGAACGGGCACACGCCGCGGGTGACGAGCGCGACGGCACCGGAGACGTCGAGACCCTCGTAGTCGGAGGCCTCGCATCCGGGTGTGTCGTCGGCGGGCACCGGCACGAGCCGGGCGGTGAGCCCGTCCGGACCGGTCGACGGCGAGAACTCGAGGGCCCGGACCGGCACCGGCGCGCCGGCGACGGTCAGGGTCTCGGTCTCGACGTCGAAACTGCGAACGTCGAACTCCGGGGTCTGCACGTCGAATCCCGCGCCGCGCAGCCGGCCGGCGACGTAGTCGACGCTCGCGTCGTAACCGGCGGTGCCCACGGCGCGGTTGCCGTCGTGCTCGGTGGCGATACGGTCGAGTTCCGTGAGGTGGCCGACCACCGCATCGATTCCCACGGCCTCCGCCAGCGCGGCCGGATCCACCGGCGGTGGTGGCTCCTCCGAACATGCCGCCGCGAGCAGCACGATCGCTGCGACGACGCCCCCCGCCCGTACCCGCGCTCCCCGGTTCATCCGCCGAGGATACTCACGCGTCGCGCCGGTTCACCACGACCAGCGCGGCCGCGAACACCACGGCGACGAACACCGCGAAATACACCAGCGAACCCCACGGCCCCCAGTGGAAGTCGATGCCCTGGTCGCTGCCGAGGAAGTGGTTGGCATTGGCGAACGGCAGGAAGGGCTGCACCCGCCGGCCGAACGAGCCGAACAACGCGAACAGCGACTCGATCAGCAGCGGCCACAGCAACAGCAGCGCGATGGTGCCGGCGGACTGGCGCAGCAACGCCCCGACGGCGACGGCGAGCACCGCGCACAGCAGCGCGTAGATCGAGACGCCGTAGATCGACCGCCAGGCCTGGTCGCCCTCGAGAACGAGCTCCCGGCCCGCCTCCGGACCCGCGAGCGCCTTGGCGAGATAGAACGACGCGAGCGCCAGCACGCCGGTGAGCACCGCACCGAACAGCCCGATCAGCAGCGCCTTGACGACGAGCACGACACTGCGGTTCGGCATCGCCTGGAACGTGGTGCGGATGACCCCGAACCGGTACTCGCTCGTCACCGACAGCGCCGCGAGGATCATCAGCACGAGCACCCCGAAGCCGGCGACGCCGCTCACCGCGACGTCCACGGTCGGGTAGAACCGGCCGACCTCGTCGTCGACGGACATGCTCGCCTTGGAGGCGGCGCCGAGGATCGCCGCGAGACCCAGGCCGAGCGCGACGATCACGACGGTGCACCACCACGGCGACTGGGTGGAGGTCAGTTTGATCCGTTCCGCCTTGACGGTGTCGACGGCCACGCTCGCCGCCCCGGTGTTGTCGACCGCCACGCTCATCGCAGCTCCCCCTTCATCGGCTGCACGGCCGGGCCTCCGGCCACGGCTCCCTGGTACTGCACGTCGTCTCCGGTCAGTTTCATGAACGCCTCCTCGAGCGACGCGTTCCGGCTCGCCAGCTCGTGCAGCACCACCGAGTGCGCGGCGGCGAGCTCCCCCACCTGCGCGGTGGTGACGCCACTGACGATCAGCGCGCCGTCGTCGTCCCGGACGGTGTGGCCCTGCCCGGCCAGTGCCGTGCGGAGGGTGTCGAGCTGCGGGCTGCGCACCCGCACCGTCGCCTCCGACGCCCGCTCGACGAACTCCGCGACGGACGTGTCGGCGATGAGCCGGCCCCGGCCGATCACCAGCAGATGGTCGGCGGTCTGCGCCATCTCCGACAGCAGGTGGCTCGACACGAGCACGGTTCGCCCCTCAGCGGCGAGGGCCTGCATGAATTGGCGGATCCACACGATGCCCTCGGGGTCGAGGCCGTTGACGGGCTCGTCGAACAACAGCACCTTCGGATCCCCGAGCAGAGCGCCGGCCAGTCCCAGCCGTTGCGACATGCCGAGCGAGAAGCCGCCCGCGCGCTTGTCGGCCACCTCGGTCAGGCCGACGAGCGCGAGCACCTCCTCGACGCGCGAGTTCGGCAGGCCGTTGGACGCGGCGAGCCAGCGCAGATGGGCCCGCGCCGATCGGTTCGGGTGCACCCAGCGCGCATCGAGCAGCGCACCGACGGTCCGCAGCGGCCGTTTCAGCTGTCGGTAGGGGACGCCGTCGATCAGCGCGGTCCCGGCGGTGGGCCGGTCGAGGCCGAGGATCATCCGCATCGTCGTGGACTTCCCGGCGCCGTTGGGGCCGAGGAATCCGGTGACGATCCCCGGGCGGACCGTGAACGTCACGTCGTCGACGGCGACGGTGGAACCGAAGGTCTTCGTCAGTCCGGTCACTTCGATCATGACCCACAGCCTGCCCGATTCGGCCCGATCGTGCCGCGCCGGGTCGCCCCACAGTCCGGTGCACAGGTCGCCGGCGGAAGCTCGTCGCAGGTGACGGCGAGGCGTCCCGGCCGGTGCTGCGGAGCCGACGAGCGAGAAGGCGCCGAATCGGGCGCAGGGACCGAGGTGACGATCGTCCCCGTTGTCGAGTTCCGCCGAGCCGGTGGACGGCACGGGACCGGAGAGTACCGGCTGTTGCCGCTGCCGGCCGCCGTCACGGCGGATTCCGAGAGCAGCCGGTCGTGGCGGTGAGCGCCGGGACACGGCCGGCGCGGGTGATGTCAGGTCGAGCCCGGCTCGGTCCGGTCGGCGTGGAGTCTGCGGTAGCGGCCGTGTCGACTCCGTTGCACTCCAGTCTGTTTCATGGGATTCGACACGTCCGATGAGGCCGGTCCCGTCGCCTCCTGCCGGGCCGTGACGTCGACGCGCGGTCCGAGACGTGGACGGCGGCGCGGCAGGTGGGGACGGAGCCTGTCGATCAGGCGGTTTCGGCGATGACGAGTGCGGTGACGTAGCCGCCGTACTTGTCATCGAAATTCTTGTCGGCGTAGTCACATTCCACGCGGAAGGTCACTGTGCCGCCCGAGATCGACACGAGATCGGTGTCGACCTCCACGATGTTGATGTGGTGATCATCGGAGTCGTAGTCGAGCTTGAAGCCGTTGAGGGCGACTCCGGCGCGCAGCACGTTCCGCGGAAACGACACCGACTGCTGGATGCTCCTGCGGCCCGTCCCGACCGGAATCGTGACCGACGGAGTGAGAAACGATATTGCCATGGGACCGGTCCTTTCTGATGGTGACCTGACATATCGACTGTGAGCTGCGGGGTGCGCGGCAGCCACGCACCCTGGGGGTGCATCCACACGACCCTCGGGCTGAATTCGCTCGATACCGGCAGCTACGCGGGGATTGGCCGGGCGAGGTATGCGCTGTGCTGCGCTACCGACCTCGCCGTCGAGCTCTGCGAACTGCCGGGGCCGGAACGGAGAGAGATCCGCCGCCCGGATCGCCCATGCCGTCGACGCCGCGCACGCCGTCGCCGTAGCACTCGCCGTGTTCCACCCGAACTGCGATCCGGACAGGACATTTCGTACATGACGTCGCCGCCCCTCTGCCCGGAACCGACCCGGACTCCCGGGCACATCGTCTCCGTACGGCATTGTGATCTCTTCGGCGCAGAACCCCCGACCGGGCCGACCGATATCCACATGGACCTGGGGAAAGGCGCGTTCCTCCCAACTGCCGTACCGCATCGAAGCCTGCGCGTTCCGCCCCCGGATCAGGAGCGTAACGCGGGCCTCCCCCTGCCGTCCGGCAGCCGATCCGCCCTGCAGCGGCGACCGGAGTCGCGATATGTCGCGCCGGGTTCGGTCGTCGCCGGCGGCGTCCGCCGCATCCGGCGGCGTGCCGGTACCGCCGGTACCCCTACATACCGCATGAATGCATTGTCCTTCAACGAAATCCGCTACTGTCGGCCGCCAGAGGCGCGAATCGGTGCGACAATCCAAGTGTCGAAGGGAGGCACGTGATGACCCAGACACGAGCCGTGATCGGGGAGAGCGTCGAGGAGTCGATCGGCGGCGGTGAGGACGTCGCGCCCCCGAGACTCGGGGCGGCCGTCGGCGCCCTGGCCGACGTGTTCGGTCACGGCCGGACGGTGGCCCGGCACGGCGTGTCGTTCGGCAAGGAACTGGCGAAGATCGCCGTCGGCCGCTCCACGGTGGCCCCGGCGAAAGGCGACCGGCGGTTCGCCGACCCGGCCTGGAGCACGCACCCGGCCTACCGCCGGCTCGAGCAGACCTACCTGGCGGCCAGCGGTGCCGTCGACGGCGTCGTCGACGACGTCGGCCGCGGCATCGACCCCCGCCGGGCGGCCGAGGCCAAATTCGCGGCCGACATCCTCACCGCGGCCCTGGCCCCGACGAACTACCTGTGGACCAACCCCGCGGCACTGAAGGAGGCGTTCGACACCGCCGGCCTCAGTCTCGTGCGGGGCACCAGGCACTTCGTCTCCGACCTGCTCGAGAACCGGGGCATGCCGTCGATGGTCGACCGCGGCGCCTTCACCGTCGGCACCGACCTGGCGGTCACCCCGGGCGCGGTGATCTCCCGCGACGAGGTCGCCGAGGTGCTGCAGTACACCCCCACCACCACCACGGTCCGCCGCCGGCCGGTGCTGGTGGTGCCCCCGCCGATCGGCCGGTACTACTTCCTGGACCTGCGACCGGGACGCAGCTTCGTCGAGTACAGCGTCGGCCGGGGCCTGCAGACCTTCATGCTCTCGTGGCGCAACCCCACCGCCGAGCAGGGCGACTGGGACTTCGACACCTACGCGGGCCGGGTCCTGCGGGCGATCGACGAGGTGCGGGAGATCACCGGCAGCGACGACGTGAACCTGATCGGGTTCTGTGCCGGCGGGATCCTCGCCACCACGGCGCTCAACCACCTCACCGCCCGGGGCGACGACCGGGTGCACAGCATGGCGTACGCGGTGACGATGCTCGACTTCGGCGATCCGGCACTGCTCGGCGCGTTCGCCCGGCCCGCCCTGATCCGGTTCGCCAAGGGCCGCTCCCGCCGCAAGGGCCTGATCAGCGCCCGGGACATGGGATCGGCGTTCACCTGGATGCGCCCGAACGACCTGGTGTTCAACTACGTCGTCAACAACTACCTCATGGGACGCACCCCACCGGCGTTCGACATCCTCGCCTGGAACGCCGACGGCACCAATCTGCCCGGCACCCTGCACGGTCAGTTCCTCGACCTGTTCCGGGACAACCTGCTCGTCGAGCGCGGTAAGTTCACCGTGCTGGGCACACCGGTGGACCTGAAGTCGATCACCGTCCCCACCTTCGTCTCGGGCGCGATCGCCGATCACCTGACCGCCTGGCGCAACTGCTACCGCACCACCCAGTTGCTCGGGGGAGACACCGAATTCGTGCTCAGCTTCTCCGGGCACATCGCCAGCCTGGTCAACCCGCCCGGCAACTCGAAGGCGCACTACTGGACCGGCGGCACACCGGGCCCGGACCCGGACGCCTGGCTCGAGCACGCCGAGCGGCAGCAGGGCAGCTGGTGGCAGGCCTGGGCCGACTGGGTGCTCGCCCACGGTGGGGAGGAGACCACTGCGCCGAGCGCACCCGGCAGTACCCGGCACCCCGCGCTCGAGGCGGCCCCCGGCCGGTACGTGCGCGACCTACCCGCAGACCGACCCCCTGGATCCGGAATCCGACCCGGACCGACAGGCAGACCCCTGACCGTCGGCGGCTGACGTCAGCAGGTGGCGACCCGTCGTCGACGGCAAGGTGGAGGACGCGCGGCGCCGGCGCCCTCCGGCTCACGCCATCTCGGGGACGTGCAGGTGGGCGATGGCGAGCTCGAATTCGCAGGTGTCGAGTATCTCCGCGCCCGCTTCGCGAACCACTGCCGCCCGGATGCCGTCGAGGCGTTCCCTGTGGCGTTCGATCGCCTCGGCGCTGTCGAACGTCATCGACGACACCCCGCGGCCGGATGCGCGGTCGATCATCAGGCTGGCGCTGCAGAACCCGTCGAGTTCCTCCACCTTGGGCAGTGCGCCCATCTTCCACAGGTCGACGCCACGGTCCATATGCGCCGGCTCGGTCCTGATCCACGTGACCCGGCACCATGCCCCGCGATCCGAATGGTGGTCGCGATGCATGACGGCGATCTCCCACCGCGACACCTCCGTGGTGCCGTGGAAGATCCTGGCGGCCTCGTCACGTAGTGTGCGCACCGCTCCTTCGCTGGCGCGCATCGATTCCTCGTCGCGCCACGAACTGGTCGCGATGCACCGGCCCGAGCCGCGATCGATCAGCAGGGACATGCCGAGGCAGCCCTCGATGTCTGCCAGCGTGGGCATCACGGTGTCGCGTACGTGCCTGATCCCGGCGTCGATGTACGACGGATGCGCGTGAATTGTGGTCGAGCGTGCGAACACGATCGGCACCCTTCTCCTCAGGGCGGTGCCGACGCGGCGCCGCCGGTCGTTGTCGTTCCCCAGGTTTCACCTTGCTCCCCCGATCCACTGGAGGCAATAGGCACATTCCGCTTCGACCGGTTTCGCCCGAGTTGCACGACCCGGCCACCGCTGCCGTCCCTCGATCGTGGGAAGAGAACCACCCGTGCACGACTGCTCGCCGACGACGACGCGGTGGTGCCGCGACGCGTGCGGCACCACCGGGTCCGGTGAGAAACCGACCGTCACGGCCTCACATCGGGTCGTCTCAGGGCTCGAGCGGGGACGACGCCTGCGCCCAGAACCGCTTCGGGATGCGGCCCGCGTGCCGGGCCCGGAAGCCGGCCTCGACGGCGTGGCGCATCGCGGACGCCATGAGAGCCGGGTCCTTCGCCCGGGTCACCGCGGTCGCCAGCAGCACCGCGTCGCACCCGAGTTCCATCGCGAGCGCGGCGTCCGAGGCCGTGCCGATGCCCGCGTCGAGGATCACCGGCACCCCGGCGGCCTCGACGATCATCTCGATGTGGTGCGGGTTGGCGACCCCGAGGCCCGTGCCGATCGGCGAGCCGAGCGGCATCACGGCGGCGCAGCCGACGTCCTCGAGCCGTCGCGCCAGCACCGGGTCGTCGTTGGTGTAGGGCAGCACCACGAACCCGTCGTCGACGAGTTGCTCGGCGGCCGAGACGAGTTCGATCGCGTCGGGCAGCAGCGTGCGTTCGTCGGCGACGACCTCGAGTTTGACCCAGTCCGTTCCTAGCGCCTCGCGGCCGAGTTGTGCGGTGAGCACCGCCTCGGCGGCGCCGCGGCAGCCGGCGGTGTTGGGCAGCGGCACGATGTCGAGGCGGCGCAGCAGATCGAGCACGCCGGTCCCGGACGCCGCGTCCACCCGGCGCATCGCCACGGTGGTCAGCTCGGTGCCGGAGGCGACGAGGGCCTCCTCGAGCACGGCGAGGTTCGCGGCCCCACCGGTGCCGGTGATCAGCCGCGAGGCGAAGCTGCGTCCGGCGATCGTCAGGGGCGGCAGGTCGTGGCCGGGGTCGGGGCCGAAGTCGCGCTCAGCCACCCTGCACCGCCGTCAGCACCTCGATCTGCCAGCCCTTCCCGACGCGCTCGGACCAGCGTCCCCGGGGGAAGACGGCACCGTCCACGGCGACGGCGACCCCCCTGTCGGGCAGCCCGAGCCCGCTCAGCAACTCGGCCATCGTCGGCGCCTCGGCGAACCAGCGCTCCTCCCCATTGACCGTGACTCCCACCGTCGGCGCACCGTTCATCACACTCACTCCTCGGTAAATCGTTGCGGATCAGCATATTTCGCCACAGCGAGCGGTTCGTCCGCGAGCTCCGCGACCACCGCGTCCGCCGTGACCGGGGTCAGCAGCACGCCGTTGCGACCGTGCCCGGTCGCGGCGATCACCCGCTCGGACAGCCGGCCGATCAGCGGCAGGTTGTCCGGGCTCACGGGTCGCAGTCCCGCACTCGCCTCGTACAGCTCGTACTCGCCGATCGCCGGGAACAGCGTCTCGGCGTCGGCGATGAGATCCCGCACCCCCGCGACGGTGACCTGCGTGTCGTCGGCCTCGTACTGGGTTGCGCCGACGACGAGCCCGTCCGCGCGCGGCACCAGGTACGCGGGCCGGCCGTGCACGCTGCCGCGGACCGTCCGGTGCGGGGCGGGAGCCGCGCCCGGACGGGTCCGCAACCGCAGGATCTCCCCCTTGACCGGCCGCACCGGCAAGCCCGGCCACAGCCGCGCCGAGGCGGCGCCGGCCGCGAGCACCACCCGGTCGGCGTCCAGGTCCGTGACGTCAAGGACCGGCTCGTCGACGAAGGTGACCCCGGCCGCGGCGGCCGCCCGTCGCAGCGCGTCGACGAGAACCCGGTTGTCCACGGCCAGCTCGTCCGGGGCCAGCAGCCCGAGACGGATGCGCGGGCCGAGCGACGGCTCGAGTTCGCGCACCTCGGCGCGGCCGAGCACGCGCATCTCGTGCCCCTGGGCCGACACCCACTCGGCGATCGTGCGCAGGTCGGCGGCGTCGGCCGCGTCCAGCGCGACGGTCAGCGACGCAGTGGAGGTGAACAGGTCGAGGCCGGTCTCCCGCAGCAGCTCGGCGCCGAACGCCGGCCAGCGGGCCAGCGACGCGGCGCCCAGCTCGAGGACGTGTTCCTCACCCGGCCAACCCTCCGACAAGGGCGCCAGCATCCCCCCGGCCACCCAGGACGCCCCCGCTCCCGGGGACGGGTCGTGCACGGTCGCGGTCCAGCCGGCCCGGGCCGCGCGCCAGGCGATCGACAGCCCGATCACGCCTCCGCCGACAACGGATACGGTTCCCAACAGTTCGTCCACCTCACTCCCTGCGCCGGCATGATCCGGTTCAGGTGCTGACGGTCGGGGCCGGCAGGCCCCCTCTCAGCCCCGCGATCCCCGGGACTCCCGTGTCGATTCGTTCAGAGCAGAGACTACCGTCTCCGCCGTGACTACCTACCGCGGCAACCATCCCGCCCCCCGGGAACGCCTCGCGCAGGCCCGGCTCTACCTGTGCACCGACGCCCGTCGCGACACCGGCGACCTGGCTCGATTCGTCGAGGAGGCCCTTGCGGGCGGTGTCGACATCGTCCAGCTCCGCGACAAGGGCTCGGCAGGCGAGAAGAAGTTCGGCCCGCTCGAGGCGCGCGAGGAACTCGAAGCACTCGAGGTGCTCGCCGCCGCCTGCCACCGGCACGGCGCCCTGCTGGCCGTCAACGACCGCGCCGACATCGCCCTGGCCGCCGGCGCCGACATCCTGCACCTCGGGCAGGGCGACCTGCCGGTGCGGTACGCCCGGCAGGTCCTCGGCGACGACGTGGTGATCGGCCGCTCGACCGCCAGCCGGGCCCAGGCCAGCCTCGCCGACATCGAGGACGGTGTCGACTATTTCGCCAACGGACCGGTGTGGGAGACCCCCACCAAGCCGGGTCGCACCGCAGCGGGACTCGAGGTGCTGCGGGAGGTGGCCCGGTCGCAGCCGCGGCGGCCGTGGTTCGCCATCGGTGGTATCGATGCCGAGCGGTTGCCCGAGGTGCTCGACGCCGGTGCCACCCGCATCGCGGTGGTCCGCGCCATCACCGCGGCACCGAATCCGCGGGCCGCGGCGGCGGCCCTGAAGGCCGCGCTGCCCGGCTGAGAGGCCGTCACAGCCAGTCGAGCACCGTCGACGGCGCCAGGGTCGGCACGTCCCCGGGCAGCCGGGCACGCAGTCCCCGGTCGGCCGTCACCACTACGGTGAGCACCTGGTCCAGGACCGCCGACGTGCCCTTCGCCAGGACGGCCAGCTCGTCGTCTCCGCTGCCGGCCGCGGAGTGCACCGGGGTGCGGTCGTCGTCGATCACCGCTGCGCGGGCCTGCCCCTCGAGGACCGCCTCGATGCGGCTCACCCAGCCGAAGGACCCGCCGGGCAGCTCGACGGTGCGGGGCACCGACTCCGCCAGCTCCGCGAGCAGTCGTGCGGTGGCACCCGGCCGATCGCGCCACCAGCCGTTCGGCCGCGAGCCGAGGACGTTGGCCGTGTCGAGCAGCATCCGCACCGCCCGGGTTCGCAGGTCCGGCCAGGCCGCCGCGAACCCGGAGTGCAGGGGCATGGTCTCGACATCCGCCTCCGGCACCCAGCGCAGTTCGGTGCTCTCCCCGTTGAGGGTCGTCGCCATCGGGCTCGGGGTGTCCGCGACGACCGTGGTGTACGTCCATCCTCCGGTCACGCCGGAGGTGACCCGCTCGGTGCGCACGTTCACGGCAGCCGCGTCGATCCCGGTCTCCTCCTCTGCTTCCCGTACAGCCGCGGCGACGGGACTCTCGTCGCTGTCGCGGGCGCCGCCGGGCAGGGCCCACGTGCCGCCCTGGTGGCTCCACGCCGCGCGGTGCTGGAGCAATACGGCCGGCGTGCCGTCGGGCAGCGGTGCACGCAGCAGCAGCCCGGCCGCGCCGAACCTGCCCCACCGGCGACCACCGTCGGGTCCGACGGCCCAGCCGTCCCCGTCACCTCGCATCGCGTCCGCCTCCCTGCCGCCCGGCCGCCGACCGCGAGCCGGGCGTCCACCGTCCTCGGACGGCAACAACATCCCATTACTGCTTATATGCTCGCCACACACAGTGCCACATCGGAAGGGGTGCTCTCGTGGACGTGCGCGTGACCCCCACGCTCGGCGCGGTCGGGGGTCGCCTCGAGCGCGGCGACGTGTCCGGTCCCGTCGTCGACCACGACCGCCGCGCCGACGACTGGCGCACCCTGCTCCGATCCACCCCCGCCGCATTCCTCACCCTCGGCGCGCTGCTGTCGATCCTCCTCATCGTCTCCGGCATCGTCGCAGGTCAGACCGTGACGAGCCGGCAGGCCACGCACAGTCGGCTGCTCACGTCCGTCGAACCCCTCGCCGACGCAGCCCAGAGTCTCTACAGCGCGCTGTCCGTCGCGGACGCGGCCGCCGCCACGGGTTTCATCGCGGGCGGTATCGAGCCCGAGGAGGTGCGGGAACGCTACACCCAGGCCGTCGGCGAGGCGTCCACCCAGCTCGTCGCCGCGGCCGGCGGAATCGCCGCCGACGACAGGGTGAGTGCCCGGTTGCTGGCGGACATCGCCGGCCGGCTCACCGTCTACACCGGCCTGGTGGAGACGGCCCGTGCGAACAATCGCGTCGGAAACCCCGTAGGCGCCGCCTACCTCGGCGAGGCCTCGTACCTGATGCAGTCCGAACTGCTGCCGATGGCGCAGGAACTGTACGAACGCAGCTCGTCCGCCGTCACGTCCACCCAGCGGGCGGCGGTGCAACCGCCGTGGACGTCGATCGGGATGCTGCTGATGACGGTCGTCGCGCTGACCGGCGTGCACGTGATCGTCTCGCGGATCAGCCGCCGCACCCTCAACCTCGGACTGCTCACGGCCATCGCCTCGACGGGGATCCTGCTGTGCTGGCTCCTCGTCGCGGGACTGATCTCGTCGAGCGCCACCCGGAACGCCGTCGAGCGCGGCGGCGAACCGCTCGGGGTCTTCACCGACAGTCGGATCCTCGCCCAGCAGGCCCGGACCGCCGAGACGCTGCAGCTGGTCCGGCGGGACGTCACCGGCGAATACGACGCGATGTTCGACGGCAGCATGGACCGTCTCGAGGAGTTGCTCACCGGCTCCGCGGCCACCGACGTGGAGTCCCAGGCCGAACCGGCCGGCCGCGCCGCCGAAGCGCGCACGGCGTGGCTGGCATCGCACGACCGCGTGCAGGCGGCACTCGACCGGGGCGACTACCCGGCTGCCGCGATCCTCGCCACCGGTCCCGGGCCCGACGAGGCGGCGGCCCAGTTCCACGCCGTCGACCGCGCCCTCGAACAGGGCATCGACCTCGCGCGCGCCGAACTGCGTGGCAACGAGGTCCGCGCCGCGGACACGCTGTCCGCGCTCGCACCGGCCGCGTGGGTGCTCACCGTGCTTGCGTGGCTCGGCGTCGTGGGAGGACTGGCGCCACGAATCCGGGAGTACCTGTGAACATCCGCAACACCCTGCTCGCCGTCGCCGTCGCCGCGGCCGTCCTCACCGGTGGGTGCGCGACGTCGCAACCGGAGATCGTCGCCGGTCCCGACGTGTCCTACACCGAACCGCCGTTGCCGGAGCGCGCCGCACTCGCGCCCACCGACGTGCCGATCCCCCCGGAGCCGGACTGCGGCGACCCGACCGCCGGGCTGCGTCCCGACGGGGCGACGACCGGACCGGCCCTCGATGCGATCCGGGCGCGCGGACGCCTCGTCGTCGGGCTCGACACCGGCAGCAACCTGATGAGTTTCCGCGACCCCTCGACCGGCCGGATCGCCGGGTTCGACGTGGACATCGCCCGCGAGATCGCCCGGGATCTGCTCGGCAGTCCGGACCTGCTCGACTTCCGGATCCTGAACTCCGCGGACCGGGAGCAGGCCCTGCAGGATTCCACCGTCGACATCGTCGCGAAGACGATGACGATCACGTGTGCCCGACGTGAACGCGTCGACTTCTCCACGGTGTACTTCGTCGCCCAGCAGCGTGTCCTGGTGGTCAAGGGCTCCGACGTCCGGGAAGTCGCCGATCTCGCCGGCCGGCGGGTGTGTGCGGTGCGCGGCACGACGTCGCTCATGCGTCTGCGGCAACTGCAACCGTCCGCGGCGATCCTGACCGTCCCGTCGTGGGCGGACTGTCTCGTCGTGCTGCAGCAGCGCCAGGTCGACGCCGTCAGCACCGACGACACGATCCTCGCCGGGCTCGCCTCCCAGGACCCCTACCTGGAACTGGTGGGGGCGCCGCTCGGAACCGAGCCCTACGGCATCGGGATCGCGCAGGGCCGTGAGGACCTGGTGCGGTTCGTCAACGGCACCCTCGAACGGATCCGTCGGGACGGCACGTGGACACAGATCTACAACCGTTGGCTCACCGTCCTCGGTCCCGCCCCGGCGCCGCCGACCCCGACGTACGTGGACTGAGAGAACGCATGTCCGACACCGACGACGACACCGGACCGGCGACAGCACCGGCGGCACCCCCGGATTCCGGTCCGGCGACCGCACCGAGCGCCCGGCCGGGAACAGCACCGGACATCGGTCCGGGTACAGCACCGAGTTTCGGTCCCGGTACTCAGCGCAGTCGCCGGGGAAGCGTGCCGTCGCAGCGGTCGTCCTCACGCCGCTCCCGGTCGCGGTTGCCGTCGCGGCGGCGTCTCGCGGGTCTCGTCGACATCCCCGTCCCCACACCCGTCGACCCCGAGTCCGTCGTCCTGCGCGACCCGCACGTCGCCGAGGGCAAGCGGTTCTGCTGGAAGTGCGGCAAGCCGGTCGGCCGCAGCACACCCAACGGCCCCGGCGCGACGTCGGGCCGATGTCCTTCGTGCGGAACCCCGTTCGAGTTCACTCCGCTGCTCGCGGTCGGCGACGTCGTCGGCGGGCAGTATGTGGTGCAGGGCTGTCTCGCCCACGGTGGTCTCGGCTGGATCTACTTGGCGATCGACCGGAACGTCAGTGATCGCTGGGTGGTCTTGAAGGGTCTGCTGCACTCCGGAGACGCCGAGGCGCAGGCCGTCGCGCTGGCCGAGAAGCAGTTCCTCGCCGAGGTGACTCATCCGAGCATCGTGAAGATCTTCAACTTCGTCGAGCACCCTCGCCCCGACGGCAGCCCGATGGGCTACATCGTCATGGAATACGTGGGTGGGCACTCGCTGCGCGAGGTGCTCGACACCTGTCCCAAGCCCTCGCGGATGCCCGTCGAACAGGCCGTCGCGTACGTCCTCGAGATCATGCCGGCGCTGAGCTATCTGCATTCGATCGGGCTCGTCTACAACGACCTCAAGCCCGAGAACATCATGGTCACCGAGGAACAGCTCAAACTCATCGATCTCGGTGCCGTCACCGGCATCGAGGACTACGGCTACCTGTACGGCACGCCGGGCTTCCAGGCGCCGGAGATCGTGCGTACCGGCCCGACCGTGGCATCCGACATCTACACCGTCGGCCGGACCCTCGCCGTGCTGACCCTCGACATGCCGTGGACGCAGGGGCGTCCGGCCGACGGCCTCCCGACGCCGGCCGAGGCGCCGCTGCTGGCGGAGTACGAGTCCTACCACCGGTTGCTGCTGCGGGCCATCGATCCCGATCCGCAGCGACGGTTCGAGTCGGCCGACGAGATGGCGAGCCAGCTGACGGGTGTCCTGCGCGAGATCCTGTCGCAGCAGACCGGCGAGGAGCATCCGGGTCTGTCGTCGGTGTTCAGCCGGCAGCGGACGACGTTCGGCACGGACGAGGCTGTCGGGCGCACGGATTCGATCGTCGACGGTGTCGAACGGGACGAGAAGCTCGCGGCGCGTGATGTGGCGGCAGCGCTGCCCGTTCCGCTGCTCGATCCGCTCGATCCGAGTGCGGCACTGCTGGCGGCGGCGGTGCACAGCGAACCTCAGCAGACACTCGACGCGCTGCGCCACGCGCGCGACAACGGCATCGAGCGCGTCGTGGGCACGGCCGATGTCTCGTTCTCCCGGGAGATCACGCTCGCCGAGGTCCGTGCCCATCTCGACCTCGGGCACGGCGCGCGCGCCACCGAGATCCTGGGCAAGCTGGAACGTGATCTGGGAGCGGACTGGCGCATCGACTGGTATGCCGGTCTCGCCGAGCTCATCAACGGCGAATACGAGTCCGCCTTCGGCAGATTCGAGAAGGTGCTCGCCGCGATGCCCGGCGAGACCGCACCCAAGCTCGCTCTGGCGGCCACCGCCGAACTCATCCTGCAGCATTGGGAGAGCGAGGATCCCGACGCCTGGCGCGCGTTCTGCGAGAACTACTACCGCACCGTGTGGCGCACCGATCACAACGTGGTGAGTGCCGCGTTCGGCCTGGCGCGGCAACTCACCCTCCGCGGCGAGCGGACAGCCGCGATCGCCGCCCTCGACCAGGTGCCGCCCAGTTCCCGGCATCACGCTGTCGCCCGGATGACGACCGTGCTGATCCTGCTGCACGACCGCCCCGTCGACGAGATCGAGGAGGCCGACCTGCGCGAGGCCGCGCGGCGGGTGGAGACGTTGTCGCCGGAGGAGGGACGGCTCCTGCAGATGCGCACCCTGGTGCTGTCGATCGCTCTCGACTGGGTCCGCGCGGGGCACTCGGCACGCCGCCGATCGGACCCGATTCTCGACGTCCCGTTCGACGAGAGGGGCCTTCGCAGCGGCACCGAGTCCGGTCTGCGAGACCTGGCCCGCAATGCGCCGACCCGCGCCCACCGATTCACCCTCGTCGACCTGGCCAACGCCATCCGCCCCCGCAGCCTGCTGTGAGCCGAGCGGGAGGATCTCGCGGCATCGGCCGAGTGGGCTCGACGACAACCTCCCGCTCGGCGCGGAATCCGCCCGCTCACCACCGCTGTGGACAACCCCGAAGTTGTCCACAGTCCGGTGACCGGGGGTTCCGCAGCGGCCGGACGCCCTGCATCGTGTGCGTCCGTGCATTCCTTCGACGCTCCCTTCCGGGGCACCGAGGCGATCGCGTCCGGTGCGCTGACCGCCTACGAGTTGCGGCACGGATTCGTCCGCCTGCACCGTGATGTCTACGTGCGGCGCGGTGTCGCGCCCACGGCACGCACCAGAGCCCGGGCCGCCTGGTTGTGGTCGGCGGGCAGGGGAACGCTTGCCGGCCTGTCGGCCGCGGCGCTGCACGGGACGAAGTGGATCGACGGCTCCGCCCCGGCGGAGCTGCTTCGGGCCGGTCACGTGCGTGCGCCCTCCGGCATCGTCGTCCGGCAGGGCATCCCCGACGACGACGAACTGTGCCGCGTGGACGGAATGACGGTGACCGGTCCCGCGCGGACGGGGTTCGACCTCGGCCGTACGGTGAAGGGAGACCGCGCTGTCGAACTCCTCGACGCCTTGTGTCACGCCACCGGCGTGATGCCTGCGGAGATCCGCGAGCTCGCCGGTCGGCACGCGGGAGCGCGTGGGGTGTCCGCACTGCGGCAGGTGCTCGGGCACGTCGACGGCGGCGCCGAGTCCCCACCCGAGACACGGACGCGCCTGCTGCTCGTGCGCGCCGGACTTCCCGCTCCCGAGACCCAGATCCACGTCCGTGCCGCGGACGGACGACTACTCGCCCGCGCTGACCTGGGGTGGCGATACTGGCGGGTCCTCGTCGAGTACGACGGCGAACACCACTGGACGGACCCCGCCCAGCGCACCCGGGACATCGACCGGTACGCACTGCTCGAGTCCGCGGGCTGGCGCGTCGTCCGGGTCGACGCCCGACTGCTCGCCCAACGCCCGGACGTCGTGCTCGAGCGCGTGCGGGCGGCGTTGTGGGCGGCCGGCGCCCGGTGGTGAGGAAGCGAGCGGGAGGATCTCGCGGCATCGGCCGGGTGGGCTCGACGACAACCTCCCGCTCGGCGCAGAAACGTCCCGCTCGCCTACACCAGCGCCGCGGCCGCCCGCGCGATCGCGAGCTCCTCGTTGGTCGGGATCACGAGGACCTCCACCTGCGACGTGTCCGCCGAGATGCGCCGCTCGCCGCGCTCGGGCGCGACGTTGCGGGCGTCGTCGACGACGATGCCGAGGCGTTCGAGGCCGGCGAGGGCGTCGCGACGGACGTCGACGTTGTTCTCGCCCACCCCGCCGGTGAAGACGACGACGTCGACGCCGCCGAGCTCGACGAGATATGCGCCGAGGTACTTGCGCAGACGGTGCACGTAGACGTCGTAGGCCAGCTTCGCGTCCTCGGAACCCTCGGCGACGAGCCGCAGCAGCGCCCGGAAGTCGTTGACACCGGACAGACCCTTGAGCCCGGAGCGCCGGTTGAGCAGGCCGTCTATGGTGTCGACGTCCATGCCCGCGCTGCGATTCAGATGCAGCAGCACGCCGGGATCGATGTCGCCGCAACGGGTTCCCATGACCAGGCCCTCGAGAGGGGTCAATCCCATTGATGTGTCGACGGGCCGGCCGCCGGCGATCGCGGAGGCCGACGCACCGTTGCCGAGATGCAGCACGATCTGGTTCAGCTCGGACAGTTCTCGTCCGAGGAACCGGGCCGCACGTTCGGACACGTACTGGTGCGACGTGCCGTGGAACCCGTACCGCCGGATGCCGTGTGCCCGCGCGACGTCCCGGTCGATCGCGTAGGTCGCGGCTTCGGCGGGCAGGGCGTGGAAGAACGCCGTGTCGAACACCCCGACGTGCGGAATGTCGGGCAGTTCCTCGCGCGCGACCTCCATGCCGATGACGTTCGCGGGATTGTGCAGCGGCGCAAGAACGGACAGTTCCTCAACGGTGCGCACCACGTCGTCGTCGACGAGAGTGGGTTCGTGGAACACCTCGCCGCCGTGGACGAGCCGGTGGCCGACGGCGATGATGCCGGCCTCGCGCAGTGGCCGGCCCAGTCCCTCCACCCAGTCGAGGACGATCCGCAGTCCGGCCCGGTGGTTCTCGATGGGACCGACGTGTTCCTCTGTGCCGGTGGTGTGGTGGAACACGACCCGGCCTTCCGGCTCGCCGATCCGTTCGACGAGACCGTGCGCCACCGACTCTCCGGTCTCGGGGTGGACGAGCTGGAACTTGATCGACGACGAGCCCGAGTTGAGCACCAGTACGGTGCCTTCCGTCCGGGCGCTCATTCGCCGGTCTCCTGCGCCTGGATCGCGGTGATCGCCACCGTGTTCACGATGTCCTGGATCAGCGCTCCCCGCGACAGGTCGTTGACGGGTTTGCGCAGCCCCTGCAGGACCGGACCGACGGCAACGGCTCCGGCGCTGCGCTGCACGGCCTTGTAGGTGTTGTTGCCGGTGTTGAGGTCCGGGAAGATGAACACGGTCGCCCGGCCGGCGACCTCCGAGCCGGGCAGCTTGGCGCTGGCGACGGACGGTTCGATCGCGGCGTCGTACTGGATCGGCCCTTCCACCGGCAGATCGGGCCTGCGTTCGCGCACCAGGGCGGTGGCGGCGCGGACCTTGTCGACGTCGGCGCCCGACCCGGATTCGCCGGTCGAGTAGGACAGCATCGCGATGCGCGGTTCGATGCCGAAGCGTGCGGCGGTGGCGGCCGAGGAGATCGCGATGTCGGCGAGCTGTTCGGTGGTGGGGTCGGGTACCACCGCGCAGTCGCCGTAGGCGAGCACCCGGTCCGACAGGCACATGAGGAAGATGCTCGACACCGTGGACACGCCGGGTTCGGTCTTGACGATCTCGAAGGACGGGCGGATCGTGTGCGCGGTGGTGTGCGCGGCACCGGAGACCATGCCGTCGGCGATGCCGAGATGCACCATCATCGTGCCGAAATACGAGATGTCGCTCATGATCTCGCGAGCGCGTTCGATCGTCATTCCCTTGTGGGCACGCAGCCGGGCGTATTCCTCGGCGAACTGCTCGGCGAGTTCGGACGATCTGGGATCGAGCACCTTCGCGGCGCTCAGGTCCACGCCGAGTTCGGTGGCCCGGCGCCGGACCTGCGTCTCGTCGCCGAGGATCGTCAGGTCGGCGATCCGGCGTTGCAGGACACGCCCGGCCGCGCGCAGGATCCGATCGTCCTCGCCCTCGGGCAGCACGATGTGCCGGCGCTGACGGCGCGCCCAGTCGATGAGCTGGTACTCGAACATCTGCGGGGTCGTGACGGACGGCCGCGGTACGTCGAGGCGGCTCAACAGCTGATCGGTGTCCACGTGCTGTTCCATCAGCGCGACGGCGGTGTCGATCTTGCGGTGCGCGCCGAGGGCCATGCGCCCACGTGTCCGGTCGGCGGCCGACGCGGTGTCGAAGGTTCCGAGGCTCGTCGTCAGGATCGGCAGGCTGGGCTTGAGTCCGGCGACGAGCTGCGCCACCGCCGGGTGCGGCAGGAGGCCGCCGTTCATGATGATCCCGGCCAGCGACGGAAAACCCTGGGCCGCATTGGCATTGACGAGGGCGAGGAGCACGTCGGAGCGGTCGGCGGGGGCGATGACCACGACGCTCTCGGTGAGGCGTTCGAGGATGTGTTCGGCGGTCATGCCGCCGACCATGACGCGCAGCGCTTCGCGGTGCAGCAGTTCCGGGTCGCCGCTGTAGAGTTCGCCGTCGATCGCGGTGAGCAGTTCCCCCATGGTCGGCGCGACGAGAATCGGCACCTCCGGCAGGGTCCACAGCGGCACACCCCGGTCGCCGACAGCCGCGGCGATCTCGTCGAGGCGGTCGGCGGGGCAGCGGTTGACGACGATTCCGGTCAGGTGGGCATGCTGGGCGGCGAGTTCGGCGGTGCACACGCTGGTCAGTTGCGCCACCTCGTCGGGGGTGCGCCGAGAGCCACGCAGGACGAGCAGGACGGGCGCGTCGAGATTGGCAGCGATGCGGGCGTTGTAGCCGAGTTCGCTGGGGTTGGCGATCTCCGTGTAGTCGCTGCCGACGATGACGACGGCGTCGCAGCGGTCCGCGACGGCGTGGTACTTGACGACGATCTCGCTGAGGGCGGCCTCGGGGTCGGCGTGGACGTCGTCGTAGGTGGCGCCGACGCACTCGTCGTAGTCGAGGTCGACGGTGATGCGTTCGAGGAGCAGTTCGAGGATGTAGTCGCGGTCGTTGTCGGAGCGGGCGATGGGACGGAAGACACCGACGCGCGCGGCGGAGGCGCACAGCGCCTGGAGCAGGCCGAGCGCGACGGTGGACTTGCCGGTGTCGCCTTCCGGCGCGGCGATGTAGATGCTCGACACGGACTCGGCGGCGGCGCTCATGGGTCACACGATATGCGGCTTCGCCGCCGGTGTGTCCTTCGGGCTGTGGGAGCAACCCGAAGGACACACCGGCGGCGCGGGGCGTGTCAGTCCGCGAGTGGATCGAGCGCGAAGTCGTACGTGGCGACCTTGCTTCCGGCGTCGTCGACCTGCGGATCGAGGACGAGTTCCGGCTTCGTCGCCGTCGCGACGTCGTCGTCGAGCCAGTCACCGCCGGCGAAGTACAGCTGGGTGACGATCGGCTGCCGGTCGGGTGCGGTCACCCGCAGGTGCAGGTGCGCCGGGCGCCACGGGTGCCAGCCGGCCGCCTCGATGAACTGGCCGGTGGGCCCGTCCGTCGGGATCTGGTACGGAGCCGGTTCGATGGTGGTGATCGCGTACCGGCCCTCGGCGTCGGCGACGACGGTGCCGCGCAGATTCCACTGCGGCAGGTGCGGGGCGAACTGCGAATAGTAGCCCTCGTCGTCGGCGTGCCAGATCTCGATGCGTGCGCCGTCGAGGCCCCGACCGTCGAGGTCGGTGACCTGCCCGCGCAGGACCAGCGGGGGGTGGACGCGGTCCTCGTCGCGCATCGGGAGGGTGCACAGTGCGGGTAGTTCGGGGGCGCCCGGAACGTAGTACGGCCCCTCGATGCTGCCCTTGGTGCCGCGGAACCGCCGGGAGTTGACGTCCTCGATCTCGTGCTCGACGAACACGTCCAGCAGGAGGGGCCACTCGCCGCCCTCGCCGACGTCGATGAGCCACTGCTTGAGCACGCGGTACTCGTCGTAGGTGACGGCGTGCTTCCGGATCAGCGCACCGAATCCCGCGAGTGCTTCGGTCGCGATGGCGGACAACCGTTCCGGCGAGGTGTCGGCGGTGAAGCGTTCACCCTTGAACTTGTCGGTGGCGGCGTTGCCGGAGGTGACCGCGGTGGGACTTTCGATGGTGGTCATGATGTCTCCCGGGAAGTGTTCAGGCGCGGCGGAAATGGGACACGTCGTCGTTGCCGACGAGGTCGGGCACGGTCCAGCCGTCGAGGTCGTACTCGCTCATGAACTGCTCGGCCAGGCCCTTCATGGAGGACACGTCTCCACGGCCCTCCGCCGCGAAGAGGAGCTCGGCCTTGACGTTCTCGTGGTTGCCGGCGTAGTTGCGCTCGTAGAGTTCGTGGCGGCCACCGAACTCGGAGCCGATCGAATCCCACAGCGCCTTCATCACCTTGACCCGGTCCACCGCGGTGATGCCGTCCGAGCCGCGGACGTACTTGTCCAGATACGGACGCACGTCCGGATTCTTGAAGTCCGCGGCCGAGGACGGCAGGTAGATCAGGCCCGAGGCGACGTCCTGCTCGATGATCTCCTTGATGCGCGGGTAGCCCTGCATCGCGAACATCCGGTAGGTCAGGCCGTACTCGAGCTTGGGGATGACGGTGTCCCCGATCCACGGTTCCGGGTTGTTGACCATCGCGTCGGTCAGCGACCAGAACAGGTTGCGCCAGCCGATGACCTCGCCCACGCGGGTCTGCACGCCGCGGAACCCGCCGGCGCCGGTCGCGTCGAGCGCCTTCATCAGCAGGCCGGCGATGAAGTCGAGCTTGACCGCCAGACGGGTGCAGCCCTGCAGAGTGAAGCGCTGGAGGAATCCGGAGCCGCCGAGGAAATTGTTGATCTTCTCCACGTCGCCGTACATGAAGACGTTCTCCCACGGCACCAGCACCTTGTCGAAGATGAAGATGGCGTCGTTCTCGTCCATGCGCGAGGACAGCGGGTAGTCGAACGGCGAACCGACGACATTGGCGTTCTGCGAGTAGGAGGCCCGCGAGATCAGCTTGATGCCCGGGGCGTCCATCGGCACCGTGCAGATCAGGGCGAATTCCTTCTTCTTGATCGGCAGGCCGTAGTGGGCGATGAAGTTGTAGTTGGTGATCGCCGAGCCGGTGGCGACGACCTTGGCGCCGGAGACGATCAGGCCGGCGTCGGTCTCCTTCTCCACCTTCATGAACACGTCGCCGACCTCGTCGGGCGGCAGCGACCGGTCCACCGGCGGGTTGATGATGGCGTGGTTCCAGTACAGGACCTTCTCCTGCGACTCGCGGTACCAGCGCTTCGCGTTGTCCTGGAACGGCGAGTAGAACTCGTCGTTGGCACCGAGCGTGCCGAGGAAGGAGGCCTTGTAGTCGGGGGACCGGCCCATCCAGCCGTACGTCAGTCGCGCCCAGGTGGCGATGGCGTCGCGGTCGGCTCGCAGGTCGTCCGCGGACTTCGGGGTGCGGAAGAACGGCATGGTCACCCCGCCGTTGCCGGTGTCGGTGGGGGCGGTGAGGGTGCCGACATGCTCGCCGGTGTGCAGCGCGTCGTACAAGCGTGCGGTCATGCGGATGGAGTTGCGGAACGCCGGGTGGTTGGTGAAGTCCTTGACACGCTCACCGTGCAGGTAGATCTCGCGGCCGTCGTCGATCGACGCGATGTACTCGTCGCCGGTCATGGGCCGCGTGGCGAAGTTCTTCTGCTGATTGGCCGGGTGGTCTGCGGCGACGTTCACCTTCGACCGGTCGACGGTGCCGGTAGCGGGGGCTGCTTCGGTGATGGTCATGTTCTTCCCTTCGAGAGAGGCGGGAGTGGGATCAGGAGGCAGCGCGGGCGAGTTGCGCGGGCAGTGGGGTGAATGTGGCTGTGGCGTCGAACCATCCGCTGTGCGGATCGTCGAGGCACCCGTTCCACGCGGTCGAGCCGGATCGGTCCCCGAGGTCGTGGAAGGTGCTGCGGAAGAACAGGAGCGGGTCCTTCTCGGCGTCGACGGAGGCGTCGACGATCTCGCCGACGAAGATGACGTGGTCGCCGCCGTCGTACTCGGCCCACGGTCGGCAGAGCAGGGTGGCCGCGTTGCCGGGGAGGGCGGGTGCGATCCCGGTGTCGTCCCATGCCGGCGCGACGGCCTGCGGCCTACCGGCGAAATGCAGTGCGGTGGAGAGCTGGTCGGCCGCCAGGATGTTCACGGCGAACGGCGCGTCGCTGAGGTAGCCGCACGCCTTCGACGTCCGCGTCAGCGTCACCTGGCACAACCTCGGCTCCAGCGAGACGGCGGTGAAGGCGGTGACCGTGGCCCCGTGCGGGGTGCCCTCGGCGTTGGCGCACGTGACCACCGTGACCCCGCTGGCGAACTGGCCGAAGATGTTGCGAAGTGCTCGCTGGTCCATGGGGAGACCGCCTTTCTGCACGCTGTGCGGTTGCGGGTCGATCCGGAACGAGGACCAACGTATGACCCGGATCACACCCCGTCGATCCGCGTTGCGAAGGGCCGATCCGCATTGCGAAGCGGGCTCGAATCGACCGGACGGCACGTGACCGTCGTCACAGTACGGTGCTAGCGTGGGGAGTTGCCCACACACCGGCACAGCACCAGTTGGGAGGGTTGGAGGGGCGAATGCGAGCACCGGAGAGCCGCAGCTTCACGGACTGGGACGAAGTGCACGATGTGGTGTCCCAGGCGTACTTCCCGCACCAGCTGACGCTTCTCGGCCGTGGGTCCGCAGCCCGCACGTCACTGGAATCCACCCAGCTCGGCGCCTCGCGGCTGGCGAGAATCGGCTTCGGCGTGGACGTGTCGATCCGCTCCGAGCACCCCGGCGCGTACGGCATCAACATTCCCCTGACCGGCCACCTCGTCACCGCGGTCGGCCGCGACGAGGTCGTGTCGGCTCCCGGGCTGGCGACGGTCTGCCCGCCCGACACTCCGACCGTCATCACCCGGTGGAGCAGTTCGTGCGAGATCATCGGGTTCAAGATCGACCGCGACTACGTGCAGCGCGAGATGGACCGCCTGCTCCCCCGCCCCGGCAGGCGGCTGCCCGCGCAGCTGGATCTGCGGTCCGGCGCGGGGGCCGACTGGTTGCGCCTGGTGCGTGCGATCGCCGACGAGTCGCTGCGGGACAACGCCCTGCTGCGCAGCGACCAGGTGGCCGAGCAGCTGTGCCGCGCCGTCACGACAGCACTCGTGCTCGCCGCCGCACCGGACGACGGCGACTGCCCGGTCGGAGCACGACCGCGGACCGTCAAGCGGGTGATGGACGCGATCCAGCAGGATCCGGCGCGTCAATGGACCGCCGTAGACATGGCCGAACTCGTCGGCGTCAGTGTCCGTCGCATCCAGCAGGGGTTCCGCGAGTGCGTCGGCATGACACCGATGGAGTACCTCGCCGACGTCCGGCTCGAGCGTGTCCATGCAGATCTGTCCGTGAGCGAGTGCACCGCAACTGTTTCGGATGTCGCGTATCGCTGGGGAATCATGCACACCGGTCGGTTCGCGGCCGCGTACCGGCGCAAGTACGGGGTGAGCCCGTCCGAGACGCTGCGCGGCAGGACCGCCTGATCTGCAGCGCGACTGCGCACCCGATTTCGCTCGGCATCCACTGCGGCCCCGCAGGGCGTTTGACTTTCGTGTGACCCATACCACATCATGATGTACGCATAGTGAATCGTACGTACGCATTGCGTACATCTTGTGGGTGGTGCCGTCGGCGATCCGGACGGCTCGTGCCGAAGACGAAAGGTGAACGATGACGAAGACTGTTCCGCACTCACGTCTCGGCAGGCGAGCAGCGGCGGCCCTCGCGGCGGGCGCGCTCTGCTTCGCGGTCGCGGCCTGTTCGTCGTCCGAGCCCGCCGGCTCCGCGTCCGTCGCGGCGACCGGTGGCGTCTCCGCCGACGACGCCCCGCACCCCGCGGCCACGCCGGTCGCCGAGGGCGAGATGCGAGTGACGTTGCTGGGCACGGGTAGTCCTGTCCCGAGCACCACCCGCTACGGCATGTCGACCCTGGTTCAGGCGAACGGTCTGAACCTGGTGTTCGACGCCGGTCGCGGCGCGACGGTACGCCTGAACCAGGCGGGCGTTCCACTCGGGCAGATCGACGGCGTGTTCCTCACCCACTTCCATTCCGATCACGTCAACGGCCTGGACGACCTGTGGCTGACCGGGTTCATTCCCGCCTTCGGCGGTCGCGAGGGCACGTTCGACGTGTACGGACCGACGGGCGTGAAGAACATCACCGACGGGCTGGCCCAGACGTTCCGCAACGACATCGACGTCCGCGTCGCGGACGGCGAGGTCGATCGCGCCACCACCACGATCGTCCCGCACGAGTTCGACCGCGACGGAATAGTTTTCGATCGGGACGGGGTGCAGGTCACCATGTTCGAGGTGCGGCACGATCCCGCCGATGCCATCCGTCCGGCGGTGGGGTACCGCGTCGACTACGCCGGGAGGTCGGTCCTGATCAGCGGCGACACCGTGCCGGTGGACAACGTCGTCCGCTACGGCACGGGCGTGGACGTCCTGATCCACGAGGTGGCCGAATTCGAGGATCCCGCGGCCCTGCCGAGCGTCTACGCCCACCACACCAATCCGAGGCAGGCCGGAGAGATCTTCACCGAAACCGCACCGAAGATGGCCGTCTACAGCCACATCGTCAACGGCATCCCCGGCCGCGTACCCGGCGTCACCGACGAGGTCCTGGTCGAGCGTACCCGCGAGACCTACGACGGCCCCCTGACCGTCGGCGCGGACCTGATGAGTTTCACGATCACCGCCGACGACGTCCGCGTCGACTAGGCGGCTCCGCCGCCGGTGTGCCTTTCGGGCTGCCCTGACCGCCCAAAGGACACACCGGCGGCGTCAGCCGAGTCAGGCCAGCGCACGCAGGCGCGGCGCCAGATCACGCTCGAACAACTCCAGAAACCGCCGCTGATCGTGCCCCGGCGCATGGAACACCAGATGATTCAGCCCGGCCTTCACATACGCGGCGACCTGCTCGACCGCCTCGTCCGGATCCGACGCCACGATCCACCGCCTGGCGACCTGCTCGATCGGCAACGCATCCGCCGCCGCCTCCATCTCCACCGGATCGTCGATCGAGTGCTTCTGCTCCGCCGACAGCGACAACGGCGCCCAGAACCGGCAGTTCTCCAACGCCTTCTCCGGATCGGTGTCGTAGGAGATCTTGATCTCGATCATCTTGTCGATCCCGCCGGCGTCCCGCTCGGCCTTGCCCGCGCCCTCCGCCACCGCCGGCAACAACTTCTCGGTGTACAGCTCCATGCCCTTGCCCGAGGTGCAGATGAACCCGTCCCCCGCCCGGCCCGCGTACCGCGCCACCACCGGACCGCCCGCCGCGATGTACACCGGGATCCCGCCGGCGGGCACGTCGTAGATCGACGCCCCCTTCGTGGTGTAGAACTCCCCCTCGAAGTCGACCCGCTCCCCCGTCCACAACGCCCGCATCAACCGCACCGACTCCCGCAGCCGCGCGAACCGCTCCTTGAACTCCGGCCACGCCCCCTCGTAGCCGGTGGCGATCTCGTTGAGCGCCTCCCCCGTGCCGACCCCGAGCATGATCCGCCCCGGATACAGACACCCCATCGTCGCGAACGCCTGCGCGATCACCGCCGGGTTGTACCGGAACGTCGGGGTGAGCACACTCGTGCCCAGCTGCAACCGCGACGTGCGCTCGCCCACCGCGGTCATCCACGCCAACGAGAACGGCGCATGCCCCCCGTTGTGCCGCCACGGCTGGAAATGATCCGACACCGTCGCCGAATCCATCCCCCGCTCCTCGGCGAGCACCGCCAGCTCCACCAGCTCCCGCGGCCCGAACTGCTCCGCCGACGCCTTGTACCCCAACTTCAGACCCTGCGACACCACGAACTCCTACCCGTCTACGTTTCTCAGCCGGTTCGAGTATGGCCCAGCCGACTGTGACAGGCGCGACGTCACGTCTCGAGTTCGGCCGGATGCAGATGCGGCTGCCAGTCGTAGACGACGCTGGTGCGCAGGAGGATGTCCTGCAGAGACCGACGGCGCCGGTCCACCGCCACCCACAACAACCCGAAGCCGAACATCACGCACAGCCAGGCTCGCACCGCGCAACGAATCCACCCGACGAGGTCGCCGTTGCGACTGACCACCCGTAGCCCCATCACCACCGCGCCGAGCGTTCGTCCCGTCGTCGCCCAGCACGCCGTCAGGTACACCACCGCGAGACCGACGAACACGGCGACGGACAGCAGGATCTGTGCGTCCGGGAGGGTGAATTCCTGCGGAGAGAACAGCAGCCGCGCGAACACCACGGCCAGGTAGACCCCTCCCATCATGGTGAGCACCACTCCGAGGTCGACGGCGGCTGCGATACCCCGCGTGACGATCCCGGCCGGCCGGTGCTGCTCCCCGCCGGTCACGCGGGTGCTTCCGGGGATTCCGGCACGCGTCCGAACAACCGCCCGACGAACCCGGACACCGCGTCGTCGGCGTGCATCCCTTGGTTCCGGACGCCGCGGACCGCCTCGGTGGACATGGACCCGGTCGACTCCCGGATGATGCTCGGCAGGTCGACCCCCTCGATCACCGAGTTCGCCAGGCCGACGAGGTCGACCCGCCCGATGATCGCGTCCACGTCGATCTTCGCCGCAAGTGCGTCCAGGTCCACGCGGTCGATGATCGCGTCCACGTCGATCTTCGCCGCGAGCGCGTCGAGATCCACCCGGTCGACGATCGCCGCCACGTCCACTCGTTCGGCGACCGCGTCGATGTCGACGCGGGCCAGGATCGGTGCGATCGCGACTCGTGCCGCGACGGCGTCGATGTCGACCCGATCGAGGATCCGTTCGATGTCGATCCCCTCGGCGAGCGTGTCGAGGTCCACGTGGTCCCGCACGACGGCGGTGATATCCACGACGTCCAGGGCCGCGTCCACGACCCTGCGCACCACGGTGTGCAGCACCCGGTCCGCGATCTCGTCCCCGGCGCGCAGGGTCTCGGCGCCGCGCGACTCGAGGGCGACGAGCGCCGGGTCCACACCCGGTAGCCGGCGTGCCGCGTCGACGCCGAACAGGAGCATGCGACGAATCCCGTCGCCCACGGTTGCCGCGGCACCCACCGCCACGCGCACCGGGTCGAGGGTGGACCTGCCGTTCATACCGATATCAAAGCCCTCCGGCGCCCGAAATGCACGTAGTTCACGATCGGCTGAGGGCCGCCGGCGTTCACGCGGATCGGTCCAGGCTCCGAGCGGTCCGGAGCGACGCCGGGGCGAATTCGACGGTGACGGACCGGGCGCCGGAGTACGCGAGGAGTGCCTGCACCGCCTCGGTGTACCGGCTCCGAGGGTCCGGGATCCGCCGGACGACATCCGGTACCGGAACAACGGGCGCCTCCGACACGGGCAACAGGATCTCCGCGTCGAGCCGGCTGCGGCTCCCCTCGATCAGCAACCCTTCGGCGACCACGCGGCGCACCGGCACATCGTGCCTCCGCCGGACGTCGCCCACCACCAGCGCCACGTACTCGTCGTCGTCCACGACGACGGTGATCAGACGCCCGCGCCGGGTCCCGACCGTCAGCGGCACGTCCGAGACGAACTCGGCGCCGCCCGCCGGCGTCCCGGGAACCGGGCATCTGTTGGTGTGCAGGATCATTCGTCTGCGGTTCCAGCTGAAGAACGGCTCGTCCACGACTCTCGTTCCTCCTTCGCGCTGTCGACGAGATGTGCTGTCTCCATCTTCGGCAGGAAGAGCGGTCGCGAACTGTCCCACATCCGGACAGGGGGTCGCACCGTGCGGCGGCAGGTTCGGTGACCCGCGGGGGCCTACTCGCCGGTGAAACCGAACAGGGTCAGTTTCCGGTACAGCGACGACCGGGAGATTCCCAGGGCGCGGGCGGCGTGCACCCGGTTGCCACCGGTTTCCCGCAGGACCTTGGCGATGAGATCCCGTTCGGCGGACTCGACCGCGTTGAGCTGGCGACGCGGACCGTGCCGGCACCATTCGGGTAGGTCCTCGACGGTGATGGCACCGGCAGGCCGGTGCGCGACGGCGCAGCGCAACGCCGCTTCGAGCTCGTGGATGTTACGCGGCCACGGATAGCGTGTCAGCACCCGCATGGCGTCGGGAGCGACGGTGCGGCTCTGCGATCCGGTGATCTTGCGGAGGACCTGGGCCGCGACTCCTGCGATGTCGTCGGTGCGGTGTCGCAGGGCGGGCACGTGCACCGTCCGGTCGAGGGCCGCGAGCAGCGGGGCGAGGGCCTCGGACGGCGGCTCCTCGGACTCCTCCATGGTGGCCACGACGAAGACGTGCTCGGCGACGGGTTCCGCCAGGGTCTCGGCCAGGGTGGCCGTGAGCGGGCCGGGCATCGCCTGGATGTTGCGCAGCACGTACAGGGTGGGGTTGGCGGAGGGCACCGTGAGTCCGGACAGATCGGTCTCGCTACCGTCCACGAGGATGCTCAGTCCCCCGCCGTACAGGGAATGGAAGATCTCGGACGCGAGAGAGGCCTTCCCGGTGCCCGGTTCGCCGGTGAGGAGCAACTTCGCCCCGGCGGACAGGGCCTCCTCGATCTCGTTGCAGGCGCGCATCCACAGCGCGGAGGAACCGCTCGAGCGGAGACGATCCGTGCCGGCCGCGGCCAGTCCGACCCGCCCGGAGTGCATGCGGTGTTCGCGAACGCGGTTCGGAACGGGCGGAAGCGGTGCCGCGGCCGCGGCCGCTTCGGAGACCTCGACGAGGTATCCGGCGGTGTCCTCGCCCGCCAGGATCCGGGTGGCCCGGACCCGGACGGACAGGCCGGTGCTCAGCTCGAGCAGTTCGTCGATTCGCGCGCGGTGCCCGATGACGTAGTCGACGTGCTCACCGACCCGGCGCTGGTCCTCCGGCGCGAGGAGGGTGTGGGCGAGCGGATTCGCGAGCGACATCGCGCTCCCGATCGCCATGAGGGCCGCGCCGCCGCGGGCGTCGGCGCGCACGAACGCGTCGAACAGCGCGTGCTGGCGGGCGCTGCGGTCGCGGAACAGATTCTGTTCGATCTCCGCTGCCGCGGTCCGCACGACGGTCGTCAGCAGCGGCGACGAATGCTCGGTGAGGCAGCTGATGTCGATGACGCCGGCGACCCGTCCGCTGAACGGGTCCCGGATCGGCGCGCCGGAGCAGGCGAACGGCTGGAACCGTTCGTGGAAGTGCTCGGCGCCCTCGATCTGCACGGCACGCCCGGATTCGAGCACCGTGCCGACACCGTTCGTGCCGATCTGGCCCTCGTTGTAGTCGAAGCCCGGTGCGAGCGAGACGTGGTCGAGCAGCCGTCCGATGGCCCGGGCACCGTCGAGTCGCATCAGCACCTGCGCCTTGGCGTCGGTCAGGGCGATGCTCACCGGGACGTCGACGGTCTCCTCCGCGAGCCGGTCCAGAACCGGCAGCGAGCACTGGACCAGGCGGGAGGTCCGGTCGACCTCACCCGCAAACCGGACCTCCCCACCGGACGGTCGCACGCCCGCCGCGGCGGAGCGTCGCCACGACGCCGACACGACGGAGGAGACCAGCGAATCGTCCGGTTCGCCGGAGTCGAGGAATCCGGCCCGGGCCACCGCCACCCGCAGCCGTCGGTCCGCGCTCTTCACCGGCCGCCCCGCCCCGGTGTGGTCGTGATGCATGTCACGCCTCCAGGGTAGCGTCCGCCCTCCGGCCGGTGCCGCTCCCTGCGGCACCGGCGTGCAGGTCGTCCACGATCAGGCACCGGGAACGTCGAGTGCGGCCAGCCGGGCGAGCACCGTCTCCGGGACCGCGTCCGCCGGCAGGTGCGCGAGCCGGAAAACGCCGTGCGCGTCCGGGACTGCGGCGTCCTCGGCGAGCCAGTAGTCGGAGCCGAGGACGTCACCCTCGTGCTCGCCGATCGAGACGGTGTCCTCGCCGCGCAGTCCGATCTCCCACCGGTAGTGCGCGGCCACGTTCGTCACGGGCACGTACGACTGCGGATCGACCGGCGGCAACGCGGCGGCGTCCGCCGCGATCCGCTCGTCGAGCAGGACCGCTGCGACCGGCACCTCGGCGAATCCGCGCAGCCAGTCCGCGACGTACATGGCCGCGGCCTCGACACGGTCCGCGTCCAGATCCGCGGCGTCTCCGGGATGGGTCGCCGCCAGCCAGGCCCGCGGTGAGGGGATCTGCAGCAGCAGCGGCAGCCGGGTGGTGCCGGCCACCGTGGCGGCGAGCGTGGTCACGGCCCGGGTGGTCGCGGCGTCCGCGAGCAGCGCCCGCAACGCGTACCCGGTCCGGGACCGTGCGGACATCGCCTCGCCCAGACGGGGGTCGCCCGCCGCGATGCGGTAGAACTCACCGAGATCGAGCAGCGTGACGTCCGGACGCAGCAGCCCGTGCGCCTGGTTGAGGAAGTTCGACAGTGCGGTGGGATCGGCCCAGGGCACCGGGTTGCCGCGGAGCAGGATCCGGCGGCTGTAGTCGAGATGGTCGACGACGAGGGGAACCCGGCGCCCGGAGACCGGCGCGTCGAGCACGGCGGGAAACGAGATGGTCATGACTGTGACTCCAGGGAATGGGTGCCCGCACGGTGAGGGGAGCACACGTGCGGGCACCCGGTTCGGGGTGGATCCGGTGACCGAAGCGGGCCGGATCGGTTTCAGGACTTGCGGTGGACGATCTCGCCGTGCTTCGCCTCGAGTTCCTTCACCCGGGCCGCGAGTTCGGCGATCTTCAACTCCCGGCGGTCGGGCATCATGATGATCGGCATCTTGTCGATCGTCGTGGTGACCCGCTCGGCGCCGTGGACGGTGAAGTGGGTGGCCGTCAGTTCCTCGGTGTCGCCCCAGGACCCGTAGTACAGCAGGTCCTGCGGCGGCTCCGGCGTCACGAACTTCTCGACGAACTCCCCGTAGGGCACACCGCGCGAGAGCCGGTCGCGTCGCATCGAGGCACGCAGCGCCTCCGTGGCGTCGACGTCCACGACGAAGGTGTCCGGTGCGTACACGACACCGTAGATGTCGTGCGCCACCTTCGCGGAGATCCGGTCGATCTCGAGATCGGCAACCACGTCCTCCGGGGCGCGTTCGAGCGGATCTCCGTAGCCTCCGCCCGTGCCCTGCGAAATCATGTACAGCTCACCGTCCTTGGCGACGTCGAACTGCAGGCCCATGTGGCTGGTGCTGTACTCGGCGCCCTCGAAGGGCTGTTCGTTCATCACCTTCTCGATCGACAGGTCGAACCGTTCCGGGTTGCGGCGCAGTTCGTCGTAGACGTTGACGCCCTTGACCGTCGCGAGCGGGTAGGTGTTGCAGCCGTACCCGCCGAACTGCCCGCTGATGGAGGAGAACTTCGCGCCGGAGGTCACCGTCATGAAGCCCCACAGCGGGGTGCCCTCGGCCGCGACGATCATCTCGTAGCCCATACCGCCGCGGTACTTGCCGAACCCCTGGTTGTCACGGACGATCCGCTTGCTCACCAGCTGCATGAAGGGCACCTCCTCCTCCATGACCTCCTGCTCGGCCGTATCGGCCATCGCGCAGAAGAGCGGGGAGACCGCGTCCTCGCCGTCGCGGAACGCCTTGGCGCCGCCGCCCATTCCGTTCAGGTCGGCGCACAGGTTGCCGACCTGGTCGCCGTGCTGGGTGACCCCACCCCACAGGAAGGTGTTGATCTGGTTGAACCAGGGCGCGATGACGTTGGAGAACTTCTCCGGGTTGGAGAACTGCAGCTTGGCCCAGGGGTTCTGGAGCGCCGAGAAGCCGCGGAAGGAGGCCTGCAGCGATTGGCCCATGGGGGCGTCGTAGCCGGCGTCGGACCACGTGTGCTCGTCGGAGATGATCTCGATAGGGCTCATCGCGGAGGTGCAGCGCGGCAGGTCCGGCCACCAGAACGCGAGGATCGCCTGCATCATCATCGATTTGACCGAGCACAGCGGCGAATTGATGGCCCGGTTCAGGATCTCCGGTCCGCTGCCGCGCAGGTCGATGGTCATCTTCTCGCCCTTCACCGTGATGGAGCAGGCGAGCTTGATGAGGATGTTCTCCTTGAGGGTGGAGTCCATGAACTGGTTGAACCGGACCGTGCCGTCGGGCAGTTCCCGGATACGCCGGCGCACCTCGGCTTCGACGTCCTCGACGGTGATCCGCAGCGCCGCGACGAACGTCTCCACGCCGACCTCGTCGATGATCTTGTCGACGCGTTCCTGGATGCGCTGGACCGCACCGATCTTCACTTTCAGGTCCGCCAGCTGGAGCTTCGGGTCTCGGACCGAGTGCTGCAGGAAGGTGAGCAGGTCGCGGCGCAACTCGCCGCGCTCGACGATCTTGAACGGGCTCATCCGCAGTCCGTCGTCGAACGGGGTCTCCGAACCGGAGGGCATGCCGCCCGGTTCGCAGGCGCCGTTCTCGCCCTCGTGGATCGTGGCGGCAACCCACGCGATGATGCGGTCGTCCCGGATGATCGGCATGATCATCGACTGGTCGGTGTTGTGGACGTTGCCGAAGCGGGCGTCGTTGTGGATGAACCCGTCGCCGGGATGAATTCCGACGGTCGGCTCGTCCTTCCAGTACTTCATGATGTACCGGATCGGGTGGTGCAGGATCGCGGAGAACGCGATCACGCCGTGGCAGGACAGGTAGGTGACGTCCCCGGCCGCGGTGTAGATGGCCGTGGTGAGGTCGCCCCACTTGGCGCCCGGGGCAGCGCCCATCGCCTCACACATCTCGAAGCCCTCGTCGAGGGCGCCGGCGAGGCGCTTGCGGATGCGGTCCACCTGGAGGGGGTCGACGCCGTCGGCGAGGCACTGCTGTTCGAACTCGCTGCGGGAGGTGATGTGGTGCGAACGCATGATGTCGCGGTCCGGGCCGAGGAACAGCGTCGTCTCGTCCATGAAATCGTCGACCCACTGCTGTTCCTGCTCGTTCAGCGAGGCCGTCAGGCGCTGCTGCGCAGCGGTTGCGAGGCGCTGCTCCGCAGCGGTTGCGAGGTCGTCGTGAAGTGCGGTCATGGCTGTGTCTCCTGTGCTTTCTGCGCTAGTCCTTGAGGAACCAGACGGCGCCCTGTGGTGAGGGTTCGAGGCGCCAGCCGGGCTCGACGAGGTAGGTCGTGTTCTCGGTAGTGACGATCGCCGGACCGGGAATCACGTGGTGGTGACTCAGCGCGTCGGCGTCGTAGATCGCGGTGGTGATCACCCGGGGATGCGCGACGAAATGGACGTCGCGGTGCCCGACCGGTGCCGGCAGCGTCCGTTCCCCGTCGTGATGCAGGGAATCGAACTCGACGGTCTCACCATTGACGTAGGACGCGACGCGGATGGTCTGGACGCGGATGCCGGCCTCGGGTGCTGCCGACCCCTCGCCGTAGCGCTTGGAGTAGATGTCGGAGAACGTGCGGATCAGGTGGAGCACGTCCCCGACGCCGTGGATCCGGTTGATGTCGAACGCCACTGCGGTCGTCACGAGCTGGTTGCCGTAGCGCAGATCCATCTCGAGGCGGTGCTCGATCGCGCCGTCGCCGACGCCCTGACGGCGCAGATCCTCCGCGCCCCGGGCCTCGAGCGCCGCGACGATCTCGTTGAACTCGTCGTAGCTGTCGTAGAGCCCCCGGGTGGTGGCGTTGTAGAGCACCACGTGGACGCCGCGTTCGTGGATGTGCAGCTGCTTCATGTTGCCGGCACCGCAGGCGGAGAACACGGAGGAGAACGGCGGGGCGAGGATCTTGCGGATGCCGGCCTGGTCGGCGATCCCGCACGCGTGCAGCGGGCCGTTGCCGCCGTAGGCGAGCATCGTGAAGTCCTCCGGCAGGTAGCCGCGCACCCGCAGCTCCTTGGCGATGCCGATCGCCATCTGCTCGTCGACCGATCGCTTGATGACCTTGGCGACGTCGATGACGTCGAGGTCGAGCTCGTCGCACAGTTGTTCCTCGACGGCGAACACCGCCCGCTTGCGGTTGAGCTTGATGAAACCGTTGGCGTAGTTGTCCGGGTCCAGGTAGCCGAGCAGCAGGTCGGCGTCGGTCACCGTGGGGCGCAGCCCGCCGCGGTCGTAGCAGGCCGGACCGGGGTCCGAACCGGCGGACTCGGGCCCGAGCCGGACCGAGTGGTGGATCCGGTCGTAGCTCGCGATGGATCCACCTCCGGCACCGAGGGTTTCGAGGTGGATCATCGGGACCGAGACCAGCCAGCGGTCGATCGTGGGCTGGAAGTCGTAGTGCTTGACGCCACCCGCCGGCACCAGGCCGATGTCGAAGGACGTGCCGCCCATGTCGGTGGTGATGATGTTGCCGATCCCCGAGGACTCCGACAGATGCTCGGCGGCACTGACACCCGCGACGGGACCGGAGTGGATGGTCTGCAGGGCATCGGTCGAGTTCATCTGGGCCATGCCACCGGAGTTGTGGATGATGAGCATCGGCTTGTCGTAGCCCGAGTCCCGCAGGTTGTTCGCGAGCTGGCTCATGGCGTGGAACATGATGCCGTGCAGGAAGCCGTCGACGATGGTGGACGTCGCGCGGACGTATTCGCCCTTGCGTCCGGAGACCTGATGGCCGAGCAGGACCGGGATCGCGCCGAGCTGATGCTCCGGATACTCCTCCTGGATGATCTCCATGATCCGCAGCTCGTGGGCAGGATTCTCGGTGGCGTTCACCAGCGACACCACGAGCGCCTGCGCGCCGGCGTCGACGAGCTCGCGCACCATCTCGCGCACGTTCCGCTCGACGAGCGGGACGACGATCTCGCCGGCGGAATTGACCCGCTCCTGGACCGACCGGATCAGGCTGCGGTGGACCAGCGGCTCGGGGCGCTCCGCAGCCGGAAGGTTCTGCTGCATCGACGGATCGAGTCCCTCACCGTAGCCCCGTCCGCGGGAGAGCGGGATGGTGTCCTCGAAACCGTGCGTGACGATGGCACCGACGCGCGGACCCTTGCGTTCGATGAGGGCGTTGGTGCCGAGAGTGGTGGCGTAGCGGACCGAATCCACCTGGGACAGCACGTCGTCCCGGTCCAGATCGGCGCGGCGGCAGGCGAGGTCGAGGGCCTCGTTGAAGCCCTGGGCCAGGTTGTGGTGAGTGGTGAGGGCCTTGGCCTCGACGTACTTGTCGTCCCAGGCGAAGAAGCAGTCGGTGAAGGTGCCGCCGATGTCGACGGAGATTCGTTTCATGGTGACGGTGTTCCTTGCGGGTCGCGGTGACTAGTGGTGGTTGTGGCGCCGGCCTTCGAACTCGCCCTCGGCGTCCTGGCCGGGGCCGTACGTGACGACCTGGCCGGGATCGGTGCCGCGTTCGAGCCACTGGGCGCGCAAGGCGTCGACGTCCCATTCCATGTCGACGGTCGGGGGATGTCCGGGCGGGATGTACTCGGTCTCGATCTGGGTGCCGCAGCCGGGGCAGTAGTACTCGAGGATGCGGCAGTAGTTCGGGTCCGGTGAGAAGGTGAACTCGTAGCGGTCGGGATCGATGATGGGCTGGTGGATCTCGCGCGGGTCGCGGTCGTAGACCAGGGTGCCTTCCTTGTAATTGCCGCGGGCGCTGCCGAGTTCGTGCCGGCACTCCCGGCACACCCACAGTTCGGTCTCGAGGTCGATGACCAGGTATTCGGTCATGGGAATCTGCATGTCGTGCGTCCTTCGAACGGTCGAACAGGCTTCGGGATCTGTCGGTCAGTGGGTGTCGGTGAGCAGCAGGTCGCCGCCGGCGGTGACGTCGAACTTCCAGCCCTCCTGCACCCGGGCGGTGAAGAAGGGGCCTTCGACGATGGCCGGGCCCTCGGCGGTGGCGCCGGGCTCCTGGTCGGCCAGCGCGAACACCGGAACCGGCTGCCGTCCGGCCGCTCCGAGCACGGTGCGTTCGCCGGCCGCCCGGGGGGTGCGGGCCTCGGCGAAGGAGCCGTGCGGGAGCTCGATCCGGTTCATCCGGCGGGTGGCCACCAGGGTCAGGGCGGTGGACGCACCGGGCAGCAGCTCGACGCACTCGCCGGGCTCGTACGGCGTCTCGTCGACCGTGGCACCGTGTGCGTCCTCGGTGGTCAGGCTCCAGGACAGTTCGCAGTCGACGAGGGCGTGCCCTTCCTGGAACATGTCCCGCTCGGCCTTGGCCAGGAGGTCAGCCACGGCCGCGGCGAGTGTCGCCTCCGCCGTGTCCGCGACGTCGGCCTCGTAGCTCTGCCCGATGTCGGAGAACCCGATACCGAAGGCGGAGAACACCGCGGCGAGCTTGGGCACGAGCACGCTGCGCACGCCCGCGACCCGTGCTGCGCCGCACGCACTCATCGGGCCGGCGCCGCCGAACGCGGCGATGGTGGTCTCGTCGGCGTCGGACACCGCGGGGGCGACGGCGTTGCCCATCGCGGTGAAGTACGCCTGTTCCATCGCCAGCAGCGCCTCGTCGAGGGTGAGACCGAGCGGTTCGGCGACGGTGGTGGTGACGACGGCGCGGGCCC
Source organism: Rhodococcus sp. NS-SX18 (assembly GCF_057367935.1). Classification (NCBI taxonomy): domain Bacteria; kingdom Bacillati; phylum Actinomycetota; class Actinomycetes; order Mycobacteriales; family Nocardiaceae; genus Rhodococcus; species Rhodococcus sp. NS-SX18. Next base: position 4,147,862 of record NZ_CM170633.1, read on the forward strand.
GGTCCGCGTCGAGCGTGAAGTCGCCGTCGAGGTAGGTGGCAGGGTCGAGCACGCCGAGGAGGAGGTTGACGTCGGTGATGGTGGCGGACGTGCCACCGAAGCCGAAGCAGGCCGGTCCGGGTGCCGCGCCGACGCTTTCCGGTCCGACGGTGATCGCCCCGTCGGTGACGGTGATGACGGAACTGCCGCCGATGCCGGCCGACTCGACGTTCGACATCGGGAAGGAGGTCGGGATGCCGGCGATGGTGCCGCGGCGGTCGGTGAGGATCTCGCGCCCGGCGACCGTGCCGATGTCGGTCGTGGTGCCACCGACGTCGATCATGAGAACGTGCTTGAGGCCGTAGATCTCGGCGAGCGCCCGGGTGCCCTCGAGTCCGCCGCGCGGGCCGGACGAGTACGTCTTGAGGGCCACGGACTTCGCGACGCGCGAGGAGGCACCGTCGTTGCGGTAGATCAGCAGCGGGTTCTTGACGCGGTGGTCGCGCAGCCGGTGCTCGGCGTTGTAGAGGAACCGTTCCATCGTCGGGTGCAGGAACGTGTTGATCACGGCCGACCAGACTCGCCGGGCCGGCGTGCGGTCGGTGGTGAAGTCCCATGAGTACAGGAACGGAACCGAACCGAGCAGGTGGCGCGGGAACTTGCGCAGCAGGATGCCGCGCAGCGTCCGTTCACGTCCGTCGTCGGTGTTCCCGACGGCGACGACGATGCGGGCGGCACCGTCGGTGGTCAGACGGTTGACCCGGGCGACCAGTTCACCTTCGAGGTCCGCGGCGTCGGTGTCGACGACGGCGACGCGGGTGCCGACGAGGTCGTCGAACAGGGCCCGCTGCTCGGGGGTGCGGCGCAGCTCGTCGACGAGGGTTGCCGAGTCGGTGACGATGCCGATGCGGGGACCTTTGCGCTCGACGAGCGCGTTCGTCCCCTGCGTGGTCGAGTAGCGGATGTGCGCCGTGGAGTGCAGCAGCGTGGGCAGGTCCTCGGCGCCGTAGATCTCCTTCGACACCTTCGTCAGTCCGTCGAACAGGCACTGCGACAGATCGAACGGCGTGGTGAGGGTCTTGGTGAAGCTGAATTCGTGGCCGTCCCAGGCGCAGATGTCGGTGAGCGTGCCACCGTTGTCGATGTTGATGAGTCTGTCCATCGGGTGTCCCCCGTTCGGGTTGCGGTGTTGCGGATCGAATGGGGAAAGCCTGGGCCGGACCGGCGGGTGTGAAGTGTGCCACTTCCGGACACCGGCTATGACGTGGCTCATCTTCCACCTCGAGACGTCCTCTACCTGCGAGTTCGGCGCGACACCGGAACGGAGGCGTCCGGCTACCCGGGTTGCGGGACGGCTTCCATCGACGGACGGTGTCCGGAAATGGGACGGTGCGCCGCCGCACGGCGCGGCGGGCCGCTCCGTCTCCGCGGCGGCCGCGAAAGACCCTTCCGGACAGCGGATTCGAGTAGCCCCGCCGATCAGGGGTGGCGGCGACCGCGCACTTCGGCGGCTGACGTAAGGTCGGCTCGGTGACACCGCTGGAACTGTTCGTCGTCGCCCTGGCCGGGTTGGGCGCCGGCGCGATCAACGCGCTGGTCGGCTCCGGGACCCTCATCACCTTCCCGACGCTCGTCGCGTTCGGGCTGCCGCCGGTGACCGCCACGATGTCCAACGCCGTCGGGCTCGTCGCGGGTGGGGTGTCGAGCACATGGGGGTACCGGCGCGAGCTCCGCGGGCAGTGGCCGCGGCTGCGATGGCAGATCCCCGCCTCCGTCTCCGGCGCGGTCCTCGGGTCGTGGCTGCTGCTGAACCTGCCCGAATCGGCCTTCGAGACGATCGTGCCCGTTCTGCTCGTGCTGGCGCTGCTCCTGGTCGTGTTCCAGCCGAAACTGCAACAGTGGGTGCTGCGGCGCTCCGGCGGCCCGGCCGAGCAGATCGGGCCGGCGCGCATGACGGCGCTGGTCGTCGGCACCTTCGCCGTGGGCGTGTACGGCGGCTACTTCACGGCCGCGCAGGGCATCCTGCTGATGGGATTGTTCGGGGCGCTGCTGCACGATCACATCCAGCGGCAGAACGCCGCGAAGAACCTGCTCTCGCTGCTGGTCAACGTCGTGGCGGCCGTCGCCTACACCCTCGTCGCGTTCGACCGGATCGACTGGACGGCGGCGGCGCTGATCGCCGTGGGCTCGCTGATCGGCGGTGCCCTCGGCTCCCGGTACGGCCGCCGGCTCTCGCCCACCGCACTGCGGGCCGTCATCGTCGTGGTCGGCTTGGTCGGCTTGTACCGGCTGCTGGCGTGAGCGGTCGGTGACACACTCGAACGGTGAACGACGAACCCGTACCCGCGCCGGTCTGGAACTACCTCATGGACATGGACGGCGTCCTGGTGCACGAGGAACACCTGATTCCCGGCGCCGACGCGTTCCTGAGCGAGTTGCGTGAGAACGGCACACCGTTCATGGTGCTCACCAACAACTCGATCCGCACTCCGCGAGATCTGCGCGCCCGGCTGCTGCGCACCGGCCTCGACATCCCGGAGAAGTCGATCTGGACGTCGGCGCTGGCGACCGCGACGTTCCTGGCGAATCAGCGACCCTGTGGCAGCGCGTACGTGGTGGGCGAATCGGGACTGACCACAGCCCTGCACGACATCGGCTACGTCCTGACCGACAACGACCCGGACTACGTCGTCCTCGGGGAAACCCGCACCTACTCGTTCGAGGCGATCACCACCGCGATCCGGCTCGTCGAGCGGGGTGCCCGGTTCATCGCCACCAATCCGGACCCGACCGGACCGTCGCGGGAGGGCTCGCTCCCCGCGACCGGGGCCGTCGCGGCGCTGATCACCCGCGCGACGGGTCGCGAACCGTACTTCGTGGGCAAACCGAATGCCCTGATGATGCGATCTGCTCTGCGCGCGATCGGCGCGCACTCGGAGCACACGCTCATGATCGGCGACCGGATGGACACCGACATCGTCTGCGGCCTCGAAGCGGGCCTGCAGACCCTGCTGGTGTTGACCGGCATCTCGACTCGCGAGTCCGTGGAGATGTTCCCCTATCGACCCACTCGCGTCATCGAATCGGTCGCGGAACTGGTGGGGCGCACCGCGAATCCGTTCTGACCGGAGCGGGCGGTTTCGGCAGCGAGAGGGAGGTTCTCGCTCACGCCACTCGGGCGATGCCGCGACAACCTCCCTCTCACTGCTCACCCACAGCGCCACTGCCCGGCCCCCACCGGACCGGGCAGCGACAACGCCCCGCCGACGAGAGGATGAGGTTCTCGTCGGCGGGGCTGCTCACCTCTGGAAGGCGCCTCGATCAGCCGATGCTGAAGGGCTGGCCCCAGAGGGTGACCTGCTGGACGTTTGTCCCGGTGTCGACGGTGACCTTGATGTAGCTGCGGGCCTGGGCGTAGCCGGCGCAACCGGACACGCCGAGGGTCGAATCGGTCCACGTGACGCTGCCGCTGCGGCCCTTGACGACGTTGAACGGCACGTGCTGCTCTTCGTCGAAGGCGTTCGCGATGGTGCGGTCGAGGATCTTGAAGTCCTGGGCCTGGCCCGGGCCGAGCGTGACGGTGCCGCTGCCGTTGACGGACGGAGTGATCGAGGAGGTCTGGCCCGAGTAGCCGGCCTTGACGCCGGCGCCGCCGCCTGCGGTGCCGCCAAGGTTGATCTGGCAGGCGACGATGTAGCCCGGCTGGAACTTGGTGGTGGCCTTGTCCGCGCCCTCGCCGCTGATCTCGACCTTGGCCGTACCCGAGACCCACACGTTGCGGTGCAGAGGGGTAGCGCCCATGGACGGGGAGATGTTGGCGGTTTCACCGACACGGCTGAGGGTCACCGTGGTGCCGTTCAGGGTCTCGGTGATGCTGCCGTCCGGCAGCGGCACGAAGGTGTCGGCGTTTGCCGCACCCGCAGAGGCGAATCCGATGGCGACGGCGACGGTGGCGCCGATACCGGCCGCCTTCAGACCACGGCGCAGGCCGTGGGCGATGCTGGTCTTCATGTTCTCTCTCTCGAGGGTTCGACGCTCGTGTGAGCGAAAGCAGGAGGGACGGACGGTAGCGGTCAGCCGATGCTGAACGGCTGGCCGTACAGGGTGGTCTTGGAGTAGTTGGCCCCGGTGACCTCGAGGACCGTGTACGCCCGGGCCTGCGCGTAGCCGCCGCAGCCCTGGACCTCGATCTGCGCGTCCTGGTACTTGTAGCTGTACTTGCCGTCCTTGAGGATGTCCTTGCCGTCGATGCGCGCGAACTTCACCTGCCCTGCAGAGATCGGAACGCTGATCGAGCCACTGAGGCTGCCGCCGCCCGCGGAGGGGCCGATGTCGAAGCCGGCGCCCAGGTTGCCCTTCAGACCCGCGATGTCCATCTGGCAGCCGATGAGGTAACCCGTGGTCAGGTGCGGAACATCGTTCGTAGAGGTGCCGTTGGTGCCCTGCGTACCAGTGGGGTCACCGGTGGCGATGCCGCCATTGGTCGGACCGGCCTTGAGGTCGGCCGGAAGACCCTTGACGTCGACCTCGATCGTTCCGGACACCCACGCCACGCGGCCGGCACCGTTCGCAGCCAGAGAGGGCGAGATGAGGGCACTCTCCGCGGTGCGCTTGATCATGGCGTTGCCGTTCGCGGCGACGATCTCGCCGTCGGGCAGCGGCACGAAGGTGTCGGCGTTCGCCGCACCCGCGGACAGGAAGCCCAGGGCGACGGCGGCAGCTGCTGCTACACCACCGATGCGTGCGCCGCGGCGGAGGCCGGACGTGTGCTTGTTGCTCAATTCATTCCCCTACTCAGGTGTGCGGTTACCCGGGCGCCCCCGGGCACGGCTGATCACGGCCGCGGGCGGGCCGCCGCGGTCGATTCGGATGTGCATTCTGGTCAGGTCGGGGCGAGATACCGGTCGGTTTCTCGCACAGGCGGATTCAGGTGTCGTTGGCGTGCTGCCCCGAGGGGCACTGTGGACCGACACCCCCGCTCGGACCCCAGTTCGTTTCGGAACGATAACACGCCTGATGCAGAGGGTCACTAAACAGTTACGGCTGTGTTCCAGATCACATGTGCGCACAGCCGTGCGCCGTCGAGGGTTATGTGTGACCGGGAATCCGACTTGCGCAGAACGCAGTTCGGTGTTCTAACGCAAACGCGTGGGGATGCCGGCGACGACCAACGTCACCGACTCCGATTCCGCCGCCACCCGCGCGTTGAGCCGACCCAGCAGGTCCCGGAACAACCGGCCGGACGCCGTCGCCGGGACCACGCCGCTGCCCACCTCGTTGCTGACCGCCACCACCGGCACGGCACACGAACGCCACGCATCGAGCAACTGCTCGACGTCCGCCTCGACCGCGGTGACGTCCCCGCCCGACCACACGTCGTGACGGTCCAGGCGGGCGGTGAGCCAGGTCCCCAGGCAGTCGATCAGCAACGGCTCGTCCGCCCCTCGGAGCACGGCCGCCACGTCGTCGGTCTCGACCGTCGTCCACGACCGCGGCCGGCGGGCCCGGTGCAGCGCGACGCGCTCGGCCCACTCCGCGTCGCCGTCGCGCGTGCCGCCCGTCGCCACGTACGTCACCGCCGGGAACGATTCGAGCAACTCCTCGGCGTGCCGCGACTTTCCGGAACGCACACCGCCGAGTACCAGAGTGCGCCGCGCCGCAGCTACTTTGCCGGTCGCAGATCCCACCGTCGTCACCTCACCGTCGTCGCCCGCTCGCGCCCCGCAGGCCGCCAGCCGGATCCGCAGCTGCTCGACCGGCGGGTTGTGGTGGCCCAGATGCACGGCCACCACATCGGTCCGCTCGGTCACCGCCCCGCACGCGCGCAGGGTCCGCACCGTCTCCCCGAACGCCGGCAGCGTGTGGTGCGCGGAGCCCAGATCCATTCGGTCCCCGAACGTCTCCTCCAGGAACACCGCATCGTATTCCGCACCGGCGACCCGGTCGAACCACTCCACGGGCAGGGGTCCGGTGTCGCATGCCCACAACATGCGGTCACCACCGGGGCCCTGCACGTCGTAGAGCACGGAGTCTCCGTCGACCAGGACGCGGTGCGCGGCGGGCAGCACCCGCACCCGGTACTCGCCGACTGTCAGCACGTCCCCGGCCGCGACCGGCACGAACCGCACCGGGTCGGTGGGTGCGATCCAGTCCCGGCACTGGTCCAGCGCGTCGACCGGGCCGATCACCTCGATCTCGGAATCCGTTGCCGCCCAATATCGGAAGAGCAGCGCCTGCGGGCCGAGGTGGTCGGGATGCGAGTGGGTGAGCAGGACGTGGCGCACCCCGGCGAGGGTGCGGCCGTGACGCAGCGCCGCGCGCGGCGCCTCGGGTCCGCAGTCCAGCAGGAGCACGTCGTCCACGAGTGCGGCCGTCTGCCCGCGTATCTCGCCGCGAGCAGCCGCGTCCGCGCACGACGGGCAGGTGCAGAACGGATTCGGCCAGCCGTCGGCGGCACCCGTGCCCAGCAGCAGTACCTCCATCACGAATCCTCCGATTCTGCTCCGCCCGAGAAGCTTCCACGCACCGGAACGACGGCCGGGCCGGTGCCGGGACGGTCCAGCACCTCAACGCGCGCGCCGTACACCTCGGCGATCCGCCGGACCGTGAGCACCTGCCGGGGCGTGCCGTCGGCGACCACGCGACCGTCGGCGAGCAGGACCAGCCGCCCGCCGTACAGCGCCGCCGAGGTCAGGTCGTGCATCGCAGCGAGGACCGTGATCCCGTTCTCCACGCGCATCGACTCCACAAGGTCCAGCACGTGCTGCTGGTGGCCGATGTCGAGGGCGCTGGTGGGTTCGTCCAGCAGCAGCACCTGCGGTTCCTGCGCGAGTGCGCGCCCGAGGACCACGCGTTGCAGCTCGCCGCCGGACAGCTCCGTCGCCGGACGGCCGGCCAGCGCGCGCAGGTCGAGCCGGTCGAGGACCGACTCGACCATCTCACGGTCGTGTGCCGACTCGGTCGCGAACCGCGGCAGGTGCGGGGTGCGCCCGAGCCGGATCAGGTCGGTGACCGTCATGCCCTCGGGCACGATGGGCCGCTGCGGCATGAGCGCCACCGTGCGGGCCATCGTCCGGCGCCCGGAGTGTGCGGGGTCCAGTCCGCCGACGCGGACCCGGCCGGTTGCGGGTACCAGTCCCGCCAGCGCGTGCAGGAGCGTGGTCTTCCCCCCACCGTTGGGCCCGACGAGGGCGATCCACTCCCCCTGCCCGACGGTCAGGTCCACCCCGTGCAGGACGGTCTTGCCGCCGCGGTCGACGCGCAGGCCCCGGCAGTCGACGGCGTTCACGACACCCCCCGATGCCGGCGCAGCACCACCAGGAAGAAGGGCGCGCCGACGGCCGCGGTCACCACGCCGATGGGCAGTTCGGCCGGGGACATCACGGTCCGGGCCAGCACGTCCGCGAGGACGAGGAAGGCAGCTCCCATCATCAGCGACAGCGGCAGCAGTAGCCGGTGCCCCGGTCCGACGATCAGCCGGATGGCGTGCGGCACCACGATTCCGACGAAACCGATGAGGCCGCTGGCGCCGACCACGGCGGCGGTGCCGAGGGTCGCCACGCACACCAGGATCAGCCGGACCCGCGCCGGGTTCACCCCGAGGCTCGCGGCCTCGACGTCGCCCACCGCCATCACGTCGAGCATCCGGCGGTGCAGCAGGATGACCGCCGCGGACACCACGACGTACGGCAGCACGACGACCACGTCGGACCAGCCGTCGGTGCTGAGGCGGCCGAGCAACCAGGTGTACACCTGCCGCAGGGTGTCGTCGTAGAGCTGCTGGACGAACGTCTGCGCCGCGTTGGCGAAGGCCGCCACCGCGACGCCGGCCAGGATGATCACCACCTCCGAGCGCATCCCGCCGACACTGCGTCCGAGCGCGTAGGTGGCGGCGACGGCGACGAGGCCGCCGGCGAACGCGGCGACCGGCACCCCGACGGAGGCGAGCACTCCGCCGAGGGCGATCGCGAGTGTGGCGCCCAGGCCGGCGCCGCTCGACACCCCGAGCAGGTAGGGGTCGGCCAGCGGGTTGCGGAACACCCCCTGGTAGGTGGCGCCGGCGATGGCGAGCATCGCGCCGACCAGCGCACCGAGCGCCACCCGCGGCATGCGGATGTTCCACAGGATGGCCTGCTGCCGGGTCGTCAGCCCGGAGTCGACGTCGACGAAGGGCAGGGCGTCGATCAGTTCCAGGAACACGCCGCGCACGGTCAGTCCGGCGGGGCCGACGAGCACCCCGACGTGCAGCACGACCACCAGGACGAGGGCTGCCGCGCCGAGCACCAGGGCCGGGTGGCGCGCGGCGCGGGTCACCGGGTGGGCTGGGCGGCGGGTTCGGCGGCAGCCACGATCGCTCCGAGGTCCCGCACGAGGTCCACGACCCGCGGTCCCCAGCGGCTGGCGACGTCCTCGTCGAGCACGTGGATCTGTCCGGAGCGGACGGCCGTCAGCTCGCTCCAGCCGGCGCGGGCGGCCACGGTTTCCGGCGTGACCCCGCAGCACTGCCCGTCGGCGAGGAAGATCAGGTCGGGGTCGGCGTCGAGGACGTACTCGGCGGACAGCTGCGGGTAGGCGTCGGCACCGGCGGCGTCGCCGATGGAACGCAGACCGAGCATCGCGTAGATGCCCCCGATGAAGGTGTCACCCGTGACGCTGTAGTAGGTGTCGTCGAGCTCGTGGTAGTAGGTCAGCGGAGCCGGGCGGGGAGGCAACCCGGCGACGACCTCGTCGATGTCGCTGCGCATCGACGCGACCAGTTCGGCCGCGTCCCCGATGTGCCCGGTGGCGGCGCCGAGCTGCTCGATCTGCGTGTACGCCTCGTCGAGGGTGGTGGCGGCCGGCAGCAGCAGCGTGGGGACGCCGGCCGCATCGAGGCCGGAGACGAGGTCGCCCACGTCGTCCATCGCGACCACGAGGTCCGGTTCGTAGCCGAGCACGGCTTCGACGTTCGGCGAGTATCCGGACAGGGCGGTGACGGGCACCCCGGCGGGGTAGTCGGACTGGTCGTCGACCGCGACGACCTGGTCGCCGGCGCCGACGGCGTAGAGCATCTCGGTGGCGGTGGGACTGAGGGAGACGATCGAATCCGGGGCCGCATCGAGGGTGATCGCTCCGTCGCCGGAGTTCACGGTGACGGGGAAGCTCCCGTCACCGGAGGGCGCGGAGGCCGGTTCGGAGCCGCCGCTCGAGGCGCACGAGGCGGCGAGCAGGGCGAGCGCGGCGAGTCCGGCGGCGAACAGCCGGCGGGTCGGCACAGTGAGGACAGGCACAGTGGGGGCAGGCACAACCATCCTCCGTGAGGCGGAGGACGAAAACAGCACGGCTGCAACGATCACCGTTGCGGCACGACACCGTCCTTCGTCCGAGGACCAGTACGTGACCGCCGCGCCGGCCGACCTGACTCGTCCGGCAGCGCGCTGCCGGCCTCACAGTTGCGGGACAGTGCCGGATTACACCGGACTTCACCGATACGCTGCGGCACCCCACCCGGAAGCGGGGTCACCGCAGCGTATCGCAGGGCTCCGGGCCCGGGGACGGCAGGCCGGGGTCCGTCAGTGCGCCGCCTCGCGCTTCTTCCGTTTCGGAATCAGGTGCGCGATCAGCACGATGATCGCGCCCACGACGAGCCCGACGACTGCGGACGCCACGGTCCCCGCGGTCCAGGACAGCACACCGCCGAAGCCGCCCTGCACGAGATCGCCGAACCAGTGTTCGAGGTCGTGCAGGCGATCGGCCGGCCAGTGGAATCCGGCCTCGCCGACGTTGACGAGCAGGATGTGACCACCGACCCACAGCATCGCGGCGATCCCGACCACGGTGAGCACCGTCATCACCTTCGGCATCGCGGCCACGAGCCCCCGGCCGACCCGCCGGCTGAACGACGATTCGCGTCCGGCGAGCGCCAGGCCCACGTCGTCCATCTTCACGATCAGCGCGACCGCGCCGTACACCAGGGCGGTGATGAGGATCGCGACGACGACGAGCACCGCCAGCCGGGTGAGGAACGGTTCGTCCTCCACCGACGACAGGGAGATCACCATGATCTCGGCCGAGAGGATGAGGTCGGTGCGGATGGCCCCGCTGACCATGGACTTCTCGACTTCGGGTCCGCTCAGTACCGCGGGGGTGTCGGCTTCGTGGTGACCGCCGGTCAGTGCTTCGTAGACCTTCTCGGCCCCCTCGAAGCACAGGAACAGGCCTCCGGCGATCAACAGGTAGGGCAACGCCTGAGGAAAGAACTGGCTCAGGAGCATCGCCACCGGCAGGATGATCAGCAGCTTGTTGCGGATCGACCCGATCGCGATCTTGCGGATGACCGGCAGTTCCCGGTCCGGGGTGAATCCGTGCACGTAGCGCGGGGTGACGGCGGTGTCGTCGACGACGACACCTGCCGCCTTGACGCCGGCCTTGCCGGCCGCGGCGCCGATGTCGTCGATGGACGCCGCGGCCGCTTTCGTCAGTGCCGCGACGTCGTCCAGCAGGGCGACGAGACCACCAGCCACGGGAACCTCCCACAGTTCGGCTGCGCAGAGCCGATCGAACGACACGCAGTTGCGGGTCGACTCTGTAACTTACCGAAGCGCGCACGGCCGTGGGATCGGGTCTTCCGCGGTCTCCGGTGCGGCCGGTGTCGCCGACCTGGCATTTCCGGGTGGTGGATCGAAGCCCCGACCCGTCGGCAGGGCTTCGATGCAGCTGCGGCCTTCGACCTCGCCGCCGGTTACCGCAGCGCCTGCTCGAAGTCCTCGAGCAGATCCTCCGTGTCCTCGAGCCCCACCGACAGCCGCACCACCCCGTCGGACAGGCCGATCGCCGCCCGGCCGTCCGGCCCCATCGCCCGGTGCGTCGTCGTCGCGGGGTGGGTGATCAGCGACTTGGCGTCGCCGAGGTTGTTGGAGATGTCGACGATGCGCAGCCCGTCGAGCAGCTCGAATGCGCGCTTCTTGCCGGCGCCTTCGGGGGCGTCCAGTTCGAAGGTCACGACCGTGCCGCCGCCGCTCATCTGGGACCGCGCCAGGTCGTACTGGGGGTGCGAGTCGAGGAACGGGTACTTGACCCACTTGATCGCGGCGTGGTCCTGGAGGAAACGGGCGATCCGCTCGGCCGACTCCACCGAGTGCCGGATCCGCACCGCCATCGTCTCGAGGCCCTTGAGCAGGGTGTGGGCGTTGAACGGGCTCAGTGCCGGACCGGTGTGGCGGATCAGGTGCTGGACCGGGCCGTCGATGTAGTCCTGCGGGCCGAGGATCGCCCCGCCGAGCACCCGACCTTGGCCGTCGATGTGCTTGGTGCCCGAGTACACGACGATGTCGGCGCCGAGATCGAGGCTGCGCTGCAGCAGGGGGGTGGCGAAGACGTTGTCGAGCACCACCTTGGCGCCGGCGGCGTGCGCCATCTCGGAGACCCGGCGCACGTCGACGAGAGTCTGCATCGGGTTGGAGGGCGTCTCGAAGAAGACCGCCGTCGTGGGCACGGACAGCGCCCGCTCCCACTGGTCGAGGTCTTCACCGTCGACGAACACGGTCTCGACGCCCCAGCGCGGGAGGATCTCGTTGCAGACCACGAAGCAGGAGCCGAACAGGCTCCGGGCCGCGACCAGCCGGTCGCCCTTGCCGAGCAGCGCCGCGAGGGCGGTGAAGACCGCCGACATGCCCGAGGCGGTGGCGTAGCAGCCCTCGGCACCTTCGAGCAGCCGCAACCGCTCCTCGAACATCTTCACCGTCGGGTTGCCGTACCGGGAGTAGACGAAGTGGTCCACCTCGCCGGTGAACGCCTGCTCCGCCGCCTCGGCCGATTCGTAGACGAAGCCGGAATTGAGGTAGATCGCCTCGGAGGTCTCCTCGAATCCGGACCGCATGGTGCCGCCGCGCACGCCGAGCGTGGCGGGACGCACCGATGCCGGCAGCGGCCGCTCGAAGGCGCCGCCCCTGGGGATTGTGCTCACGACTGCCTCCACGGCAGGCCCGCGGCCCGCCAGCCCTCGGCGCCGCGATGCCGCTCGGCATCGAGGCCGCCTTCGAATCCTTCGAGGATGTTGTACGACGGGGCCAGGCCCGCGGCGGTGGCCGCCTCCGCGGCGGCGATGGAACGATGTCCCGAGCGACACAGGAACACGATCGGCCCGCCGGTCACGCCGGCGTCCTTCAGCTGGTCGACGAAGTTCTCGTTGCGGGCACCGTTCGGGTAGCGCACCCATTCGACGAAGACGGTGCGGCGCCCGATGGGGGACGTTTCGGGAACCCCCACGTACTTCCATTCGGCGTCGGTACGCACATCGACGAGCACGGCGTCCGGGTTCTCGCGCAGCAGCTCCCAGGCTTGCTGCGGCGTCATATCACCTGCGTAGCTCACCGCACCAGCTTTTCACAGCTCTCGGCGAGCCGACCAGGCGGGCGGGCGGCGGTCAGAAGGTGCAGATCCGCCAGACGTCGTCGATCCGGACGAACTGCCACGTGCTGGTCTGCTCGTTTCCGGCGATCCGGGCACGCACGTCGGCGCTCGCCCGGTCGTCGTTCGTCTCGACGTTCTCGACGGCCTCGAGCCGCACCTCGCCGTCGATACCGGCCAGCGGGGCCCGGTCGGCCGCGAGCTGGTCGCAGCGCAGGCGGTCCTGCGCGGCGCGGTCACCGGCGTTGTGGGCACGGACGTAGTCGTCGACCGTCCGCACGACGAGTTCGGTCCCGGAGGTGCTGCGATCCGACGGCGACACCAGCTGGGCGGCGAACACCCCGACGACGAGCACCACGATGATCGCGAGTGCCGCGAGGAACGGCGTCGCACTGCTGCGGTCCGTTTCGTCCGGGTCGGGCTCGGGTGCGCGTTCGGCTGCCATGGGGCGATCCTAGGCCGCGCCGGGACGGCCCCACGCGGGCGCATTTGCCCCGATAAACCCTCTCGAGGTAGGAATTGGCCATGGCCTCTACGCACCTCGTTCGACGTCTCGCCGTCGACCTGTGTCGAGTGAGCGCCCACATGTGTTGTCGCTGAAGCGAATTCCCGTCGCGCCCGGTTCGTCGCGCAGTTCTTGCCGCTCCCGCGTGCCCCCTGGCAGCCGCCCCTGCCGGCTCCCTTCCTCAATTAAGCTGAATCACGTCCGTCCGCACACCGAAGAGGTAGTTGACCCCTGATGACCGATCAGACTCGTCCCCTTCGCGTCGCGATCGTCGGTGCCGGCCCCGCCGGCATCTACGCCGCCGATGCGCTCATGAAGTCCGACACCGAGGTCAGCATCGACCTGTTCGAGCGGATGCCCGCCCCGTTCGGTCTCATCCGCTACGGCGTGGCGCCGGACCATCCCCGCATCAAGGGCATCATCACCGCCCTGCACAAGGTGCTCGACAAGCCCCAGGTCCGGCTGCTCGGCAACCTCGACTACGGCACCGACATCACCCTCGAGGACCTGCGCCGGTTCTACGACGCGGTGATCTTCTCCACCGGCGCCAACGCCGACCGCGCCCTGAACATCCCCGGCATCGACCTCGACGGCAGCTACGGCGCCGCCGACTTCGTCTCCTGGTACGACGGCCACCCCGACGTGCCGCGCAGCTGGCCGCTCGAGGCCGAGAAGGTCGCCGTGCTCGGCGTCGGCAACGTCGCCCTCGACATCGCGCGCGTCCTGGCCAAGACCGGCGACGAGCTGCTGCCGACGGAGATCCCCGCCAACGTCTACGAGGGCCTGAAGAACAACAAGGCCGTCGAGGTGCACGTGTTCGGCCGTCGCGGTCCCGCTCAGGCCAAGTTCACCCCGCTCGAGCTGCGTGAGCTCGACCACTCGCCCACCATCGAGGTCATCGTCGATCCCGAGGACATCGACTACGACGAGGGCTCGGAGGCCGCGCGCCGCAATTCCAAGCAGGTCGACATGGTCGCCAACACCCTGCAGGACTGGGCCATCCGCGACGTCGGCGACCGCCCGCACAAGCTGTTCCTGCACTTCTTCGAGTCCCCGGCCGAGATCCTCGGCGAGGACGGCAAGGTCGTGGGCCTGCGCACCGAGCGCACCGAGCTCGACGGCACCGGCAACGTCCGCGGTACCGGCCGCTTCCGCGACTGGGAGGTCCAGGCCGTGTACCGGGCGGTGGGCTACCTGTCGCAAAACATCGCCAAGCTGCCGTTCGACGAGCAGGCCGGCACCGTGCCCAACGAGGCCGGACGCGTCGTCGCCGACGAGTCCGCGGAGGGTCCCGAGCGTTTCCTGCCCGCCACGTACGTCACGGGCTGGATCAAGCGCGGTCCCGTCGGTCTGATCGGCCACACCAAGGGCGACGCGAACGAGACCGTCGCGAACCTGCTCGCCGACCGGGCCCACGGCCTGCTGAACACCCCCGAGGACCCGTCCGAGGACGCGATCGTCGCCTTCCTCGAGGACAAGCAGCTGCCCTACACCACCTGGCAGGGCTGGTACCGGCTCGACGCGCACGAGCGCAGCCTCGGCGAGGCCGAGGGCCGCGAGCGCGTCAAGGTCGTCGAGCGTGAGGACATGTTCCGCGCGTCCGAGCCGCACAAGGCCTGACACCCCCCGACCCCTGGTGGCCGAATGTCACATTCCGTCGATGGAATCGACCGGATGTGACATTCGGCCACAGTCGTACCGGGCCGCCTCCGGTCAGGTGAACAGCACCGCGCCGAGCCACACGCCGGCCGCGATCAGGCCGCCGAGCAACTCGACGAGGATCGACAGCGCCACCGCCTTGGTCGCGTGCACGGTCGACACCCACGCGTCACGGTGGGTGCGGTGCCGCTGCACCTCGGACAGGTAGGTGCCGAGCAGGAACCCGAGCAGCAGCCCGATCACGGGAACGACGAAGAACCCGACGATGCCGAGCAGGCCGCCGGCGACGATCGAACGCGTCGGCACCCCGGCCCGCCGCATCCGGCCGCCCGGCCAGGTGTACTTCACGATGCCGGTCACCAGCAGGGCTGTCGTCGCGACGGCAAACACCGTCCACGCGACGGTGCCGCCGGTGAGCCACGCCCACACCGCGATCGCCCCGAAGATCAGCAGGGTGCCCGGCAGGATCGGCACGACGATGCCGACGAGTCCGACGAGGACGGCCAGGCCGACGAGGACCTCCGCCCCGGCGGTCACGGTGCGACCGCCCGCACGGGTGAGGCCGCCTGGACGAGTGCGACCAGGGTCTGCGAGTCGCTCGTGTCGACGGTGTGTGCGCGATGCCCGGGCGCATTCGGGTACCGGTCCACCGCGATCACCTCGACACCGGGCCGCTGCGGCGCGACGACCGCTCTGTTGCCCAGCGCACCCGCGTCGAGGAGCCGACGCGCAGGGCGCCGGGAGTCAGCGGGGTACCGATTCGTGGTGAGACCATGGGGGGACTATATGTGCCCCTCAGGTCGCACCCGGAGGTCGCGATGGACGTCGCCGAACCGAATCTCGAGTCGGACACCGGACGGTTCTTCACCACGGCCGGGATCGATCCCGCCGACGAGCTGGACTGGCAGCGGCGCGACGCACGCATCGTCCACCACGGCACCGGCGCGGTGGTGTTCGAACAGCGCGACGTGGAGTTCCCCGCCGCCTGGTCGCAGAACGCGACGGACATCGTCGCGCAGAAGTACTTCCGCGGCGCTCCGGGCACCGCCGCCCGGGAACGGTCGCTGCGCGACGTCGTCGCGCGCATCGTGGACACGATCACCGCGTGGGGCGCGGCCGACGGCCACCTCGACGACCCGGAGGCGTTCGCCGCCGAGCTGACGTACCTGGTCCTGACGCAGCGGGCGTCGTTCAACAGCCCCGTGTGGTTCAACATCGGGGTGCCCGACACTCCGCAGCAGGCCAGTGCGTGCTTCATCCTGTCGGTCGAGGACAGCATCGACTCGATCCTCGAGTGGTACCGGCAGGAGGCGGTGATCTTCAAGGGCGGGTCGGGCGCGGGGGCGAATCTGTCGCGCATCCGGTCGTCGGCCGAGCCGCTGGCGGGTGGGGGCACCGCGTCGGGCCCGGTGAGTTTCATGCGCGGCGCCGACGCCTCGGCGGGCACCATCAAGTCCGGCGGCAAGACGCGCCGGGCCGCGAAGATGGTGATCCTCGACGTCGGCCATCCCGACGTCGAGGAGTTCGTCGACTGCAAGGCCGTCGAGGAACGCAAGGCGCGGGTACTCGCGGAGGCCGGGTTCGACATGGGGCTCGACGGTCGCGACATCCATTCGGTGCAGTACCAGAACGCCAACAACTCGGTGCGGGTGAGCGACGAGTTCATGCAGGCGGTCGCGGACGGCGCCGAGTGGCCGCTGCGCGCGGTCACCACCGGTGCGACGGTGCGCACGGTGCCTGCCCGCGATCTGTTCCACCGGATCGCCGCAGCCGCCTGGGAGTGCGCCGATCCCGGGCTGCAGTTCGACACCACGATCAACCGCTGGCACACCGCGGCCGCGACCGGCCGGATCAACGGATCGAATCCGTGTTCGGAGTACATGCACCTGGACGACTCGGCATGCAACCTGGCGAGCCTGAACCTGCTGGCGTTCCTGCGCGACGACGGCACGTTCGACGTCGCCGGATTCCGGCACGCCGTCGCGGTGGTGCTCACCGGCCAGGAGATCCTCGTGAGCCGCGCCGACTACCCCACCGACCGTATCGCGGCGACGTCGCGGCGGTTCCGGCAGCTCGGTCTCGGCTACGCCAATCTCGGTGCGCTGCTGATGGCGCTGGGGCTGCCGTACGACAGCGACGCCGGCCGCGCCTACGCCGCGGCCCTGACGGCCCTGATGACCGGGCACGCGTACGCGGTGTCTGCACGGATGGCTCGCCGGCTCGGGCCGTTCGAGGGGTTCGCCGAGAACCGGGAGCACACCCTCGCGGTGCTGGCTCGTCATCGCGGCGCCGTCGACGACATCGACGAGCAGGCCGCGCCCGCCGACATTCTCGCCGCGGCGCGGGAGGACTGGGACGCGGCGTGCGCGCTCGCCGAGGCACACGGGGTCCGCAACAGCCAGGTGACGGTCCTCGCGCCGACCGGCACGATAGGCCTGGCCATGGACTGCGACACCACCGGCATCGAGCCCGATCTGGCGCTGGTGAAGACGAAGAAGCTGGTCGGCGGCGGGACGCTGTCCATCGTCAATCGCACGGTGCCGCGAGCACTGTCGCGGCTCGGTTATCCCCCGGATCGGGTGGCCGAGTTGCTCACGCACATCGACACGCACCGCACGGTCGTCGGTGCGCCGCAGTTGCGGGCCGAGCATCTGCCGGTGTTCGCAACTTCCATGGGCGACAACGTGATCGAACCGCGAGGGCACGTGCTGATGATGGCCGCGGTGCAGCCCTTCCTCTCGGGCGCGATCTCGAAGACCGTGAACCTGCCGGAGTCGGCGACCGTGGCCGACATCGAGGAGTTGTTCCTCGACGCGTGGCGGCTCGGGATCAAGGCGATCGCGGTGTATCGCGACAACTGCAAACTGGGGCAACCGTTGTCGGTCACGGCCGCGCCCCCCACGACGACGACAGCCGGGCCGAGGCGGGAACGGCTGCCCCGGTTGCGCCGGTCGCGCACCTTCGAGTTCCGCGTCGCGGACTGCAAGGGCTTCGTCACCGTGGGCCAGTACGACGACGGCCGTCCGGGCGAGATGTTCCTGCGGGTGGCCAAGCAGGGCTCGACCCTGGCCGGCATCATGGACGCGTTCTCGATGGCGGTGAGTTACGGCCTGCAGTACGGGGTTCCGCTGCGCACGTTCGTCAACGCGTTCACGAGCACCCGATTCGAGCCGGCGGGCATCACCGACGATCCGGACCTGCGGATCGCGACGTCGATCCTGGACTACATCTTCCGGCGGCTGGCAGTGGAGTACCTCGACGCGGACGAGCGGGCCGAACTCGGCATCCGCACCGGGCCCGAACGCAGCGAGCCCGCCGCCGAGGTGGTCGTGGACACCCGCCAGGGACGCGCCCGCGGCAGCGATGCGCCGTACTGCATGCAGTGCGGGGTGCAGATGCAGCGTTCCGGCTCCTGCCACGCGTGCCCGTCGTGCGGAAACACCAGCGGGTGCAGCTGACGAGCCCGGGACGTGCCTAGCCGGCGACCTCCATCAGCGACAGGACGTTGCCGTGCGGGTCGCGGAACCACGCGACCCGCATGCCCTCGGGCGACGTCCACGCGTCGTGGTCGTCCTGGTCCATCCCGTTGTAACGGACGAATTCGACACCCTTGGCCCGCAGGGCTTCGACGGTCGCGTCCAGGTTCGGCACCCGCCACCCCAGGGCGGTGTAGCCGGTGTCGGAGCGGGACTGCACCAGCGTCACCCGGACCGGTGCACCACCGCCACCGTCGAGGATCAGCGTGAAATGGTCCCGGGACAGCTTCCCGAAACCGAGCGTGTCGACGTAGAACATCTCCGAGATGTCGAGGTCGGTACTGGGCAGGAAGCTCACGAGCTGACCGCTGATCGTCATGGAGTCCACTGTGCGCCCCGCCTCGCGGCCAGGCAAGGACGCGACAATCCGAGCGTGGCGGGCTCGGAGTACTAGCATCTGCGACATGAGCACCTCCGAGATCGCGACCGTCCTGGCCTGGCACGACGCCGTCAACTCCAACGACATCGAGACGCTGCTGGCGCTGTCGAGCGACGACATCGTGCTGCCCACCGGCGACGACGACGAGGACCAGGGCCTCGACGAGCTGCGCGAGTGGGCGACGACGGCGGGCGTGACGTTCCAGCCGGGCCGGATGTTCGTGCACGAGGGCATCGTCGTCGTCGAGGAGACCGCGACGTGGGCGGCCGATCCGGAGCACCCGCGCAGTGAAGCGATCGCGTTCCGGGTGGTGGGCGACCACGTGGTCTCGGTGTACCGGCACGACACGCTCGAGGAGGCGTTCGAGGCCACTCGCCTCAACGAGGGTGATCTGTACGAGGGTTAGGCGCAGGCCGTGACCCTCGGCACACCCTAACGATCGCTAAGGTAGCCTCCTCGGGGAATGGTCCCAACGCACCCGAGTGAGGTTCGACGAGTGTCCGCTGAAGCTGTTGAGAAGAAGGGTCCGCTCGCGGGTATCCGCGTCGTCGAGTTCGCGGGTCTCGGTCCCGGTCCGCACGCCGCGACGCTGCTCGCCGACCTCGGCGCCGACGTCGTCTGCGTGCAGCGTCCGGGTCTGATTCCGCCCGCCGGGCACCGCGACCAGATCCAGCGCGGCCGCCGCGTCGTCGAGGCCGACCTCAAGAATCCCGAACAGGTCGAGAAGGTGCTCGGCCTGATCGAACGCGCCGACGTGCTCATCGAGGGCTTCCGGCCGGGGGTCACCGAGCGCATGGGTCTCGGCCCGGACGTCGCGCTGGCCCGCAATCCGCGCCTGGTGTACGGCCGGATGACCGGATGGGGTCAGGAGGGCCCGCTCGCCCACGCCGCCGGGCACGACATCAACTACATCTCGCTGACCGGTGTGCTGCACGCCATCGGACGCAAGGGTGAGCGGCCGGTGCCGCCGCTGAACATGGTCGGTGACTTCGGCGGCGGCTCGATGTTCCTGATCTTCGGCATCCTCTCCGCCCTCGTCGAGCGCCAGAGTTCCGGCAAGGGACAGGTCGTCGACGCCGCGATGGTCGACGGTGCGCTCGCGCTCTCGCACATGATGTGGGCGTTCCGCGGCCGCGGCGTCTGGTCGGACGAGCGCGGCGTCAACCTTCTCGACACCGGCGCACCGTTCTACGACGTGTACGAGACCGCCGACGGCAAGTACATGGCGGTGGGTTCCATCGAACCCCAGTTCTACGCGCTGCTGCTGCAGGGTCTCGAACTCGACCCGGCCGAGCTGCCACAGCAGCTCGACACCTCGGCGTGGCCGCAGATGAAGAAGCTGTTCACGGAGAAGTTCCTGTCCAAGACTCGCGACGAGTGGGCCGCGATCTTCGACGGCACCGACGCGTGCGTCTCCCCCGTGCTCACGTTCGGCGAGGCCCCGGCCAACCCGCACATCGCGGCCCGCGGCGCGCTGATCGAGCTCGACGGCGTCACCCAGCACGCCCCGGCGCCCCGCTTCTCCCGCACCCCGGCCGGCGCCCCCACCCCGCCGCCCGGCGAGGCCACCGACATCGACTCCGTCTGGCGCTAGGCAGCAAAGCTGCCGGTGTGTCCTTTGGGATGCCAGGGCAGCCCAAAGGACACACCGGCGCCGCAGGCGCCTACAGGAGGTGGACGGCGCCCGTGTCGACGGCCTCGCGCAGGAACGCCGGGGACACGGCCGGGCGGCCGGCGCGGCCCTTGCCTGCGGTGAGCTCGTCCGCGAGGCGGCGTGCGACGTCGAGCACGAGCGGGCCGCCGTCGGGCAGGAACCGGCGCAGGCCCGCTCGCTCGCACCGCAAGGCGACGGAGGCCAGCAGGGTCACCGCCTCCTCGTGCCGTCCGGCGGCGGCCAGGCACGCCACCTCGAGCCGCTCCGCGCGCAGCAGCCGCCGCTCCCGGCGGCTGCCGCGCAGCAGCTGCACCCACTCACCGGCCCACCGGCACGCCAGTTCGGTGTTCTCCGGCGTGGGGTCGGTCAGCAGCAACCGGATAGCCGTGGCCTCCTGGAACTGCGCCGTCCAGGCCGCGGTGCCGTGGTCCGGTCGCGGACGCGTGCCGTAGGACACCGGTGGTTGCGACGGCACCCCCGGCAGCGGCCCGAGCCCGAGCCGGACCCGTTCGTTCTCCACGACCGCCGTGAGCCGCTCCAGGTTCATGGCCGCGGCCGCGCGGCCGCCGTCCGCCAGTCGCGACACCACCGCCTCGCGGTCGCCGCGCACGGCCTTGAGCCGCGCACCGACGACGTACCGCGAGATCTTGAAGTCCACGACCCCGCCCTCCGAGCCGGAGGCGTAGCCGTCGTCGAGCAGCCGCTCGGCCTCGTCGAGCTCGCCTCGCTCGTAGAGCAGTTCGCCGAGGATGGACCCGGCCAGCACCGCGGCCGACGAGTGCCGTCCGGCGCCCCGGCGCGCCGCCCGCAGACCGGCCCGGAAGTGCTCCTCGGCACCGGCGACGTCGAGCTGTTCGATCGCCGCGAGTCCCAGGAGGGCGCGGCCGTGCATGACGTTGTAAGGCCCCTCGTTGAGCTCGAGGTACGGCTGCGCCAGCTGTTGCAGCCGCACCACCTCGTCGTAGTCGGCACGGTAGACCGCGGCGTACGTGGCGACGTTGAGTCCGGACGCGATCACCAGCGGTGGCAGGGTGTCGGCCCGGGCCAGGCAGTGCTCGACGAGATCGTCGGCGCGTTCCATGCGGTCACAGCGCAGGTCGACGACGCCGCGCACGACCTCCACCTCGACGGCGATGTCCGCCGCCTCCTCGGCATCTACGCCGCCGGCCGCGACCGCGGCCTCGACCACCTCCAGCGCGTGCAGCGCCGGCGCGGAGCGGTGCAGGAGGATGTTGGCCCACGCGATGGACAGTTGCAGGTGGATCCGGCCCGACCCAGCCCGGCGCGGCAGCTTGGCGACGAGCCCGAGCAGGGTGGTCGCATGGCCGTGCTCGAGCAGCCGCCGCCCGTTCTCCTCGACGAGATCCGTCGCGTGGTCCTCGTCCCCCGCGGCGAGGGCATGGTCGACCGCCTCGCCGACCATCGCATGGCTCTCGAACCACTCGGATGCGGTCCGGTTCAGGGCCGGAATACGTTCGGGGTGTTCCCGTTCGAGGCGCTGCCGGAGAAATTCGGCGAACAGCGGCTGATACCGGAACCAGCGACCGTCCTCGTCGATCCGGTGCAGGAACAGATCCCGCTCCTCGATGCTCTCGAGTTGCGCCTGACCACGTTCGTGCCCGGTGAGGGCGGTCGCGAGGCTGCCGCAGATGCGTTCGGCGATCGAGGAGGCGAGCAGGAACTCGACGTCGGCCGGTGGCAGGGATTCGAGCACGTTCTCGGCGAGGAATTCGCCGATCGCCCGGTGCCGGCCGGACAGGTGCGAGATCAGCTCCGCGGGGTCGTCGCGGCCGCGCAGTGACATCGCCGCGAGCTGCAGCGCGGCCGCCCACCCGTCGGTGGCGGCGGTCAGGTCGGCGACCTCGTCGTCGTCGAGGTCGAGACCGGCGAGGTCGACGAGGAAGATCCGGGCCTCGTCCACGTCGAAACGCAGTTGCTCGTAGTCGATCTCGACGAGTTCGTCGCGCACCCGCATCCGGCTCGTGGGCAGGCCCGAACGGGTGCGCCCGACGACGACGAGTTGCAGGTGGTGGCAGGCGTTGTCGAGCAGGAACGCCATCGCCGCGACCGTCGCGGGATCCGTCACCCGATGCCAGTCGTCGATGATGACGACGAGTCGTTCTCCGGCCTCGTGGATTTCGTCGACGAGCGAGGTGAGTACGTAGCGCTCCGCCTCGTCCCCGTGTTCGTCGAGCACCTGGCCCAGTTCGCGCGCGAGCGACGGCCGGACCTGCCTGATGGACTCGACGAGGTGCGTCAGGAACCACACCACGTTGTTGTCGTCGTGGTCGACGTTGAGCCAGGCGACGGGAACGTTTTTCTCGGTGAGGACGTAGCGCCACTGCAGGGCCAGCATGGTCTTGCCGAATCCCGGCGGGGAGTGGATGGCGGTCAGCTTCCGGCGCTGCTCCGTGTCGAGAATCGACAGCAGGCGCCCGCGCGGCACCAGCCGACGCGGCGTCGACGGCGGCCGGAACCGGGTGGCCGGAACCGGTGGGGTGGTCGCCCGCACGCCGGACCGGTCGGTGCCCCGCCGCCGCTCGACCACGGACGGCGACGGGTGGTGACCGGACTCCGAACCCGGCTCGACTTCCCCGGCCACGGGAAGCTCGTCGACCGGCAGACCCTCCGCCGCCTGCACCTCGCGCAGCATCTCCCCGAACTCGGCGGCGGTTGCGGGGCGGGTCTGCGGGTCCACCGACATGGCGCGCTCGATCGCCGACGAGAGCGCATCCGGGATCCCCCGCTCCCGAAGGTCCGGAACGGGCTGGGTGGTCACCCGCACGAACTGGGCGACGACCCGCTCGCCGCTGCGCCGCTCGAACGCCGCGTGCCCGGTGAGCACGCAGAACAGCGTCGCGCCGAGGCTGTAGACGTCCGAGGCCGGGGTGGGCGTACGTCCGCTGAGCACCTCGGGGGCGGTGAAGGCCGGCGACCCGGTCACCTCACCCGTCGCCGTCTCGAAGCCGCCGCTCACCCGGGCGATGCCGAAGTCCGTGAGCTGTGGCTCGCCGAACTCGGTGAGCAGGATGTTGCCCGGCTTGATGTCGCGGTGCAGGATGCCGGCACGGTGGCCCGTTTCGAGGGCGCCGGCCAGCTTGATGCCGATGCGCAGCACCTCCGGCCACGGCACGGGACCGGTGCTGCGCAGTTGCGTGTCGAGGGAATCCCGCGGGTGGTACTGCATCACGAGGTAGGGGCGTCCCGTTCCGGTGGTGCCGACCTGCATGACGTTGACGATGTTCGGGTGCCCGGACAGCCGGCCCATCGCGCGCTGCTCCCGCAGGAAACGTTCGAGGTTGTCGGGATCCATGTGGGAGGTGAGGACCTTCACCGCGACCGGACGGTCGAGTGCAGTCTCGTAGCAGCGGTAGACGACCCCGAAACCACCGCGCCCGATCTCACGCGCGTCGTCGAATCCGGCGTCGGCCAGTTCGGCGGCGAGGTCGAACCCGACGTCGCGTTGCGTCGCGTACGGATCGTGTTCGGCCACAGTAACTCTCACATCCGTCCGAAATGGCGACTCCCGGGCGGTGCGGCTGCCCGTTCGTACCCCTCGAGCATAACGCCGCGGACCCGTTCCCGGACGGGGTCCGGCCACCCCGAGAATCAGACCACCAGGTGTGGTTCGCCGAGGTCCCGGCCGCGGGCGAGCGCGTCGTACGCCGAGGCCACGGACGCGACGGCCCGGCGCACCTCGCCGGTCTCCCGCGCGTACGGCAGCCGCAGGAAGTGTTCGAATGCGCCTTCCACCCCGAACCGGGGTCCCGCGGCGAGGACCACGCCGTGATTCGGGGCGGTCGCCGCGAGGGCGGTCGACACCGGCGTGGGCATCCGCACCCACAGCGACATCCCGCCCGGCCCGACCGTGTACGTCCAGTCGGGCAGGAACTCGTCGAGTGCGCCGAGCATCGCCGCCCGCCGGCGGCGCAGCTGCCCGCGCCGCCGCTCGAGCAGGTCCTCGACGTCGCCGAGCAGGTGCGCCGCAGCGAGCTGCTCCATGACCGGCGTGCCGAGGTCCACGGCGGAGCGCGCCCCCACCAGACGGGTGATCAGGGACCGGTGGGCGCGGATCCAGCCCACCCGGAGACCGCCCCACAGGGACTTGCCGGTCGATCCCACCGTCACGACGGAGCGGTCCGCGCCGTACGAGGCGACGGCGGGCGGTGGTGGGGTGTCCAGCCACAGGTCCACCATCGTCTCGTCCACGACGAGCGTCATGCGGGTCTCCTCCGCGATCCGGACGAGTTCGGCCCGGCCCGGCGCGCTCATGCACAGGCCGGTGGGACTGTGGAAGTCCGGGATCAGGAACGCCATTCGCGCCGCGGTCTGCCGGGCGGCGCTGCGCAGCCCCTCCAGGTCCCAGCCGTCGTCGGCGCCACCCTCGGGCCGTACCGGCACGACGACCGGTCGCGCCCCGTGCCGCCGGATCGCCTCGAGCGCATTGGGATAGGTGGGATGGTCGACGATCACCCGGTCGCCGGCGTCGGTGAGGACGCCGAGCAGCAGGCGCAGCGCGTGCTGCGCGCCGGAGGTGATCATGATCTGATCCGCCTCGGTCGGCAGACCGCGGTCCCGGTAGCGCCGCGCGACGACCTCCCGCAGCAACGCGAGGCCGATCGGTTCCATGCCGTGCGAGTCGAGGTAGGCGGGCACCGAACGCAGCGCGGCGGCGTAGGCCGACTCGATCTCGGCGGCGGGCGCCGGCATGGACGCGGAGCTGAGATCCACGGGCTCCGGCGCTTCCACGGCGGCCGGGGCGGCGGGCCGCGCCGGCGTGCTACGTCGCCGCGGCGGCAGCGCGACGGTGCTGCGCGCACCCTGCCGGCTGCGCAGGTAGCCGGCCTCGCGCAGCGCCGTGTACGCGGACGTGATGGTGGTGCGGCTCAGCGCCAGGGCCGCGGCGAGCTCACGCTCGCTCGGCAGCGCCACGCCCAGCGGAACACGACCGTCGTGCACGAGCAGGCGGATGCCGTCCGCGAGAGCCCGGTACGTCGGCCGCCGATCGGCGGTGTCCTGCCAGTTGCCGAGGTCGCGGGCCAGGGAGCCGGCTCCGATCGCGCGCGTGATCACCAGTCCAGTATCGCAGTCCAGTCGGCGAGGTGGTCACCTGTCCCCGGGCCAGTTCATACTGACGACGTGACCACCCTCGGCTACACCCTGTTCGACACCGCCGTCGGCACGTGCGGGCTCGTCTGGTCCGCGGCCGGCGTCGTCGGCGTGCAACTGCCCGACACCGCCCCGGAACCCACGCGTGACGAACTGCTCGGCCGGTTCCAGGCCGCGGTCGAACGGCCCGTCCCGGCGGCGGTGCAGCCCGTGATCGACGCCGTCGCCGCGCATCTCGCCGGCGCGCCCGACGACCTGCGCTGGGTTCCGATCGACTACCGGAACGTCTCCGAATTCGACACCGCCGTCTACGAGTTCGCCCGCACGGTCGAACCCGGCGAGGTCGCGACCTACGGCGAGGTGGCCCTCCGGGTCGGCCGGCCGGGCGGCGCCCAGGCCGTCGGACAGGCGTTGGGACGCAACCCCGTTCCGGTGATCGTGCCGTGCCACCGGATCCTCGCCGCGGGCGGCGGCATCGGCGGCTTCTCCGCGCCCGGGAGCACCGTCACGAAGCGGGAGCTGCTCGCCCTCGAGCACGCCCCCGGCTTCGACGAGCCGACCCTGTTCTGACGCGGGGCCGCAGCGGGTTTCAGCCCAGGATGTCGCGACGCACGATCGTCTGGTCGCGCCCCGGGCCGACGCCGATGCACGACATCCGCGCACCCGAGAGTTCCTCGAGCCGCAGCACGTAGTTACGGGCGTTCTCCGGCAGGTCCTCGAAGGTGCGGGCCTCGGAGATGTCCTCCCACCAGCCGGGCATCTCCTCGTAGATCGGCGTGGCGTGGTGGATGTCGGTCTGTGTCATCGGCATTTCGTCGACGCGAACCCCGTCCACCTCGTAACCCACGCAGATCGGCACGGTCTCGAGGCTCGACAGGACGTCGAGCTTGGTGAGGAAGTAGTCGGTGATGCCGTTGACGCGGGTCGCGTAGCGGGCGATCACGGCGTCGAACCAGCCGCAGCGCCGGGCCCGGCCGGTGGTGACGCCCACCTCGCCGCCGGTCTTGGCCAGGTAGGCGCCGTGCTCGTCGAACAGTTCCGTCGGGAAGGGACCCGACCCCACCCGGGTGGTGTAGGCCTTGAGAATGCCGAGCACCGTGCCGATCCGGTTGGGACCGATGCCCGATCCGACCGCCGCGCCGCCGGCGGTGGGGTTCGACGAGGTCACGTACGGGTAGGTGCCGTGGTCGACGTCGAGCAGCGTGCCCTGCGATCCCTCGAGCAGCACGGTCTCGCCGGCCTCGAGGGCCTTGTTCAGGCGCAGCCGGGTGTCGGCGATGCGGTGCTTGAACCCTTCCGCCTGGCCGAGCACCTCGTCGACGACCTGCTGCGGGTCGAGGGCCTTGCGGTTGTAGATCTTCGACAGCACCTGGTTCTTGAACTCCAGGGCGGCCTCCACCTTGTGGGTGAGGATCTTCTCGTCGAGGACGTCGGCGACGCGGACACCCACGCGGGCGATCTTGTCCTGGTAGCACGGGCCGATGCCCCGGCCGGTGGTGCCGATCTTCTTGGCGCCGAGGAAGCGTTCGGTGACCTTGTCGATGGCCACGTGGTACGGCATGATCAGGTGCGCGTCGGCGCTGAGCAGCAGGTTCGTGGTGTCGACGCCGCGGTTCTCGAGTCCGGCGAGCTCGTCGAGCAGCACGCCCGGGTCCACGACCACGCCGTTGCCGATCACGTTGGTGACGCCGGGAGTGAGGATGCCGGAAGGGATCAGGTGCAGCGCGAAGTTCTCCCCGTTGGGGAGGACGACGGTGTGGCCGGCGTTGTTGCCCCCCTGGTAGCGCACCACCCACTGCACCCGGCCACCGAGCAGATCGGTGGCCTTGCCCTTGCCCTCGTCGCCCCACTGGGCGCCGATCAGGACGATTGCCGGCATTTCGCTGTCTCCTAGGGTGTCGACGTGCGGGCGCGCTCCGCCTGCAGGGTTCTGCCGTCACAGAACAGAAGCCGGGGGGACAGTCTAGCGGACCACACCTGTGGCACTGCTCCCGGCGTCCCGACTGTGACCGGCACCGACGATCCACCCGACTCGCTGTGCCGCGTTCGAGCGCCCGGCGGTGAGGTGAGTCGTGACTAGAGTGAGTGGAGCATCGTCGCCCGCGAGAGGAGTGCTCTTGACCCCCGTTGTGCTCAAGTGCGGTGATGCCCCACTGCCGTTGACGCTGACGTCCCTGACCACGTTGACCGCCCCGGCACTCCCCGGCAAGGACGACTTCGAGGACGTGTTCGCGCATCTCGAGTCGGTCGAGGATCCCCGGCTCGTGGTGGTGGGTGGGGACGCCGCCTTCGCCGCGGCCCTGACCCGGATGATGCGCACGGAGCGGCTCGGCATCGAACTGGCCTACGTGCCGGAGCGGCGCACCCCGGCCGCCGAGGCGTACGGACTGCGGTTCGGATCGAAGGCCGCGACCGTCGCACTGCAGGGCGTGGCACGGCCGGTGCCGCTCATCCGCGACGATGCCGGCATCGCCCTCGTCGGGCGTGCCCTCGTCGAGGGCGAGGTCGGTGAACTCGTGGGCGAGGCGTACGTGGACGACACCCGGCTGTTCAGCGGGGTCGCCCCGGGCGTGCGGATCGAGCCGACCGTCGACATGCCGGGACTGCGGGCCGCGATCGATCGGCCGCGCTGGTTCGGCGGCTACCGGTGGGTGACCGGACGCGCCGTCCAGCTCGGCTCGCCCGGCGCCGTGCTCACCCGCGACGGGGTCGCCAATCCCCGGGCGGTCAAGCGCTCCACCTTCTACCGGCACGAGCACAAATGGAAGCTGGTGCGCTGAGCGTCTCGCTCTTGCACCACGAGAGTCGTTCCGGCCGAACACTTGTCGTCCCGGTCCACCCGACCGGTCGCCACGACACCGCGCCCACCGCACCGGGCCGGCGGCGCGCGCTCGTTCCACGACTCGCCGGCGTCACGAATTGCACCGGGCGAGCGCCTCGCCGGCGGCGCGCAGGGCGGCCCGCAACGACGACGGGGCCACGACCTCGACCCCGCCGCCGAGGCCGAGGAGCTGGTCCAGCGCCACCTCCTCGGCCTCGAGCAACAGGTCCACCCGCACCCACCCGTCCGCGTCCGGCGGTCCCGGCTCGACGTCGGCGGCGTCGGTGCCCACCACGCGGGGCAGGCGCCGCCACGCGGCCGGGTCGAGGCGGAGCGTGCAGGCGAATCTGCGCAGCGCGCGATCGAACTCCGTCGCGGACGCCGCCCAGTAGGCGGGCAGATCGAATCCGGCGGGCCGGTGCGCCGGGGCGTCGAGCACGGTGGCGGACGCGATGCGCCCGACCCGGTAGGTGCGGACGTGACCGGTGTGCGCGGCGACGAGGTACCAGACCCCGGCCTTGGCGACGAGCCCGAGCGGGTCGAGGGTGCGCGTCATGGTCCGGTTGCCGCGCCGGTAGCGGATGCGCAGGCGGCGCTCGTCGAACACGGCGGACGCGACGGCCGGCAGGTGCGTGTTGTCCCCCGGCGCGGCGAACCAGCCGGGGACGTCGACGTGGACCCGGTCGCGCCAGGCCTGGGCGGCGCTGCGCAGGGTGACCGGCATGGACCCGAGCAGCTTGCCGCGGGCCGCGTCGAGTTCCACACCGAGGTCGGCGGCGAGAGTGGGCACCCCCAGCAGCATCAGCGCGGCACTCTCGTCGCTGGTGAGTCCGCTCAGCCGGGACTGCCAGCCGTCGAGCAGGCGGATGCCGCCTCCCGGTCCGCTCTCCGTCCACACCGGGACCCCCGCGGCGGACAGGGCACCGACGTCCCGGTACACGGTGCGCACCGAGACGCCGAGATCGTCCGCGAGCCGCCGCGCGGTCAGGCCCGCGCTGCCCTGCAGTCGCAGCATCATCGCGAGCAGGCGTGCCGATCGCATGACCGCAGCCTACGCAGAATCACTGACACTCGATGTCAGTGATACCGGCGCATCCTGACGTCATGAGTACATGGAAAGAGTTCTCCGAGCAGGCACCGGAGCTGGCACTGGCGATCGCGGCACGACTCCAGGCCCACAAGCATCACGTCCTGGCGACGCTGCGGCGGGACGGCTCACCGCGCGTCAGCGGGACGGAGGTGGAGATCGTCGACGGCCGGCTGGTGCTCGGGTCGATGCCCGGAGCGATGAAAGCCCGCGACCTGCAGCGCGACCCGCGCTACGCCCTGCATTCCAATCCCGGGCACCACTCGATGACGGGCGGCGACGCGAAGGTCTGCGGCCGGGCCCGGGAACTGCACGACGACGTGAAGGCGGCCGTGCTCGCCGCCTACCCGGAGGAGGTGCCGCCGGGGCCGATGCACCTGTTCGAACTCGACCTGGCCGAGGCCGTGCTCACCTCGGTCGACGAGGAACACATGTATGTGGACCTGTGGCGTCCCGGGGCCACGGTCGAGCGTTTCGTCCGCTGACCCGGGCCGCCGCGCGGCTCGGCACAGAGAGGTTCGGCGCCCCGGGCTGTCGGGTTCAACCCGGGGCGCCTTGGCCGATCCGCATCCGGACTACGGAGCGGCCCCGATCGTTGTGCCCACTGCGACGCGCTCGAAACCTCCGGACCCGAAATCGTTCCCCGACCGCACCCCGGGGCGGGAGAGGTGTGGCATCCCCACCGAACGGGTAGCCGCCCGTCGGAGCCGGCCACCCATGTGCGTGGCCGGTCGTTTGTCACGGGGAGGGTGGGAACATGATTCGAGTGGCCTCGGTGCCCGCGTCGCACGTCTACGTCCGGCATCTGGCCGGACCGCACGGGGACGACGAGGTGGTGCGGCTGCCCGATCCGGTGCCCGCCGACGGACGCAAGGTACCGGGCGGATGGTGGCCGCCGCTCATGCTCGAGCCCGGATGGATCGCCGCCAACCACACCGAGTTCGACGTGTTCCACATCCACTTCGGCTTCGACGCGATCGAACCGGAGGCCCTGCAGGACGTGGTCGCCGAACTCGCCGACCACGACATCCCGCTCGTGTACACCGTGCACGACCTGCGCAACCCGCACCACCCCACGCCGGGCGTCCACAACAAGCAGCTCGACGTGCTGATCCCCGCCGCCACCGAGCTGATCACCCTCACCGAGGGCGCCGCCGGACGGATCGAGGCACTGTGGGGCCGCACCCCCACCGTCCTGCCCCACCCGCACGTCGTCGAACAGCCCTGGTTCGCGCGCGCGAACCGGTCCCCGGACGAGCCGTTCGTCGTCGGGGTGCACGCGAAGAGCCTGCGCGCCAACATGGACGTCTTCCCGGTCCTCGACACCCTCTCCCACACCGTCCGCGACCTGCCCGGCGCACAGCTGCGGATCGACGTCCACGACGAGATCTTCGACGCGGACAACCATTGGTACGCACCCGAGGCCGGAGCGAGGATCCTCGCCTTCGGAGACCGGCCGGGCGTCGACGTGCGCGTGCACAAGTACTTCTCCGACGACGAACTGTGGGAGTACCTGTCCTCGCTGTCGGTGTCCGTCCTGCCCTACCGGTTCGGCACCCATTCCGGCTGGCTCGAGGCCTGCCACGACCTCGGCACCGCGGTGATCGCCCCGAGCTGCGGGTTCTACCACCAGCAACGGCCCTGCCAGGTGTTCACCTACGACGAGCAGTCCTTCGACCCGGATTCCCTGGCCGATTCGGTGCGCGCGCTGTACCACAGCGGCCGGCGGCCGCACAGCGACTGGGCGCAGCGGATGTTCGAACGGCGCTTCCTGTCCCAGGCACACCACGCGATCTACGAACGGGCCCTGTCGTGACGGGTCGCCCACTGCGTATCGCCCTCATCGCGTCCCACCGCTTTCCCGTCGCGCAGCCCTTCGCCGGGGGACTCGAGGCCCACGTGTGGCACCTGACCCGCGCGCTCGGCGCCGAGGGACACCGGGTGACCCTGTTCGCCGCCGCGGGCTCCGACGTCACGCTGCCCGCCTCGTTCCTCGAGGTCCGCACCTTCACCCCCAGCCCCGCCGCCCGCAGCGACGTGTCGATGCCGTCGGAGGCGTTCCTCGACGCCCACCACGCCTACCTGTCCCTGCTGCTGGAACTGGCCGGCCCGCTCGCGGACTCGTTCGACGTGATCCACAACCACAGCCTCCACTACCTGCCGCCGGCGATGGCCGCGACACTGCGGACCCCGATGCTGACCACCCTGCACACCCCGCCGACCCCGTGGCTCGAGTCGGCGCTGGCCGTCCCGGGCGGCGGCTCGGCGCACTACGCGGCCGTCAGCAGATACACCGCAGCGACCTGGGCGCACGCGGTCGCCGCGCCGATCACCGTCGTCCCGAACGGGGTCGACCTCGGCACGTGGCCGCTCGGTCCGGGTGGGCCGTCGCTGATCTGGTTCGGACGGCTGGTCCCCGAGAAGGGTGCCCACCTGGCGATCGAGGCGGCGCGGCGGGCGGGAACGCCCCTGCGGCTGGCCGGTCCGGTCAGCGACGAGGACTACTTCACCCGGCACATCGCCCCGCAGCTGGGCGACGGCGTCACCTATCTCGGTCATCTGCCGCAGCGGGAACTCGCGGCCGCGGTCGGCCGGTCGGCCGCCACCCTGGTGACGCCGCAGTGGGACGAGCCGTACGGCCTCGTCGTAGCCGAGTCCCTGGCATGCGGAACACCTGTGGTCGCGTTCGCACGCGGCGGCATCCCCGAGGTGCTCGACCGGCGCAGCGGCTGTCTCGTCGCCCCCGGCGACGTGGAGGCGCTGGCGGCCGCCGTGCCCGGCGCGGTCCGGTTGTCCCGGCTCGACGCCCGACGCCGCGCCGAGACGTTCTGTTCGGAACGCACCATGGTGGACTCCTACCTCGCCCTGTACCGCCGCCTGTGTGCGGCCGGTTCCGTCGTCCGGCAGTGCCCGGCATGATCGGCTACTACATCCACCACCACGGACACGGGCATCGCACCCGGGCGGCCTCGATCTGCGCCCGCACGAGCGAACCCGTGACCGCCCTGTGCTCGGCGCCGCTGGGGCGCTTCGCCGACGTCTTCGCCGACGTCGTGGAACTGCCCCGTGACGACGAGTCCGTCGCCACCGCGGACGATCCCACCGCCGGCGGGTTGCTGCACTGGGTGCCGCGGCACGATCGCGGCCTGCGCGAGCGGATGGCGGCGTTGGCGTCCTGGGTCGCCACGGCCCGGCCGCGGCTGCTGGTGGTCGATGTGTCGGTCGAGGTCGCGGTGTTCGCCCGGCTGCTGGGCGTCCCCGTCGTGGTCGTGGCCATGCCGGGCGAGCGCACCGACACCCCGCACGGGCTGGGTTACCGCGCGGCCGAGCACATCGTCGCGCCGTGGCCGCGGGAGGTGTACGAGCCGGTGTACCTGAGTCCGTACGCGGGCAAGACCACATATGTCGGCGGCATCAGCCGGTTCGACGGCCGGCCCGTCGCGTGCCCCGGCCCCGGCGACCGACCGCGGGTCCTGGTGCTGAGCGGCAGCGGCGGCTCGTCCCTGTCGGCCGAGCGCCTGCACGAGCTGGCCGAGCGTCACCCCGGCTACGCATGGGACGGCCTCGGTGTGCCGGGCGGTCCGTGGGTGGACGATCCATGGCCCGCCCTGAGCAGGGCCGACGTCGTCGTCGGGCACGCCGGGCAGAACTCCGTCGCCGACATCGCCGCGGCACGGCGGCCGGCGATCGTCGTCGCCGAGCCCCGGCCGTACGACGAGCAGTGTGCTACCGCCGACGCGCTGGGCCGAGCCGGGCTGGCGGTGACCCTTCCGGCGTGGCCGCATCCGGACGACTGGCCGAAGCTGCTGCGCCGGGCCCTGCGGCTCGATCCCGCGCAGTGGTCCCGGTGGCGCACCGAGGGGGCAGCCGGGCGCGCCGCCGCGGTGCTCGACGAGGTCGCCGCGAAGGTGGCACCACGATGAAGACGACCGTGATCACTCTCGTCGCCGGTCGGCACGCGCACCTGCGGCTGCAGCTGCGCGGCCTGGCGCGCAGTGCGCGGACCCCGGACGATCACGTGGTGGTGTCGATGGGCGACCCGGCCGTCGCGCCGCTGATCGAAGCGGAGGGGTACCCCGCCCATACGGTGGCCCTGTCCGCGGGCGGACCGTTGTCACTGTCCGCGGGCGGACCGTTGTCACTGTCCGCGGGCGGACCGTTGTCACCGCCTGCGGGCGGACCGCTGCCACTGTCCACCGCGCGCAATCTGGGCGCCGAGTGTGCCTTGGCGCGCGGCGCCGAGCTGCTGGTCTTCCTCGATGTCGACTGCATCCCCTCGGTGGGTCTCCTCGGGTTGTACGAGCGGGCCGCGAGCGATCCGCAGCACGGCAGCGCCCTGCTGTGCGGTCCGGTGACCTATCTGCCGCCGCCGGGGCCGGAGGGATACGACCCGGCCCGTCTCGAGCGGAGCGTGAACCCGCACCCGGCACGGCCGAGTCCTCCGGCCGGCGCGATCCACACCGGTGACGAGTACGACCTGTTCTGGTCGCTGTCGTTCGCGACGACCCGCGAGACGTGGACGGCCGTCGGGGGCTTCTGCACGGACTACGTCGGGTACGGCGGCGAGGACACCGATTTCGCCCAGCGCGCCGCACGGGCGGGCGTGGGGTTGCGCTGGATCGGCGGCGCCCACGCCTTCCATCAGCACCATCCGGTCTCCGACCCGCCGGTCGAGCATCTGCACGAGATCCTCCACAACGCCGCCGTCTTCCACCGGCGCTGGGGGCGCTGGCCGATGACCGGGTGGCTCACCGGATTCGCCGAGGCGGGTCTGGCCCGGTACGACACGGTCGCGGACCGGTGGGTCGCCACCGGGACGCATGCGGGCAGCGGGGGATGTTTGGAAACGGACGGGCGGGGCAACTCGGTCGGGACGTGAACGTCCCCTGTCTCGACCGAACGGAGCATCGCAGTGTTCGAGAAGAATCCGCCGGTTCCCGGCTCACCTGCCGGTTTCGAGGTTCCGGTCGAGGAACCCACGACCCCGACGGACCCGCCTCCGGCCAAGCCCGACCAGCGTGAGCCCGTCCCGGTCACTGCCACCGGCACACCCGAAGACCTGCCCGACGGTGCACGCGGCCCCCAGGGCCGCTTCCTCACCACCGCGCAGGGCGCACGGCTGACCGACACCGACCATTCCCTCAAGGCGGGTCGCCGCGGTCCGACACTCTTGCAGGACCACCACTTCCGCGAGAAGATCACCCATTTCGATCACGAGCGCATTCCCGAGCGGGCGGTGCACGCCCGAGGTGCCGCGGCGCACGGCGTCTTCCGGGCCAACGGCGCCGCCTCGAAGATCACCCGCGCCGGATTCCTGCAGAAGGGCAGCGAGACGCGTGTCTTCGTCCGCTTCTCGACGGTGCTCGGTTCGCGTGGTTCCGCCGACACCGTCCGTGACACCCGCGGATTCGCGACAAAGTTCTACACCGACGAGGGAACGTTCGACCTGGTGGGGAACAACATTCCGGTGTTCTTCATCCAGGACGCGATCAAGTTCCCGGACATCGTCCATGCCGCCAAGCCCCACCCGGACCGCGAGATCCCGCAGGCCCAGAGCGCGCACGACACGTT
The DNA here is from genome assembly GCF_057367935.1 of Rhodococcus sp. NS-SX18. NCBI lineage: Bacteria > Bacillati > Actinomycetota > Actinomycetes > Mycobacteriales > Nocardiaceae > Rhodococcus > Rhodococcus sp. NS-SX18. Next base: position 4,182,549 of record NZ_CM170633.1, read on the forward strand.
CTGGGACTTCGTCTCGCTGCACACCGAGGCCACCGCGCACACCCTGTGGAACATGTCGGACCGGGGCATTCCGCGTTCCTACCGGATGATGGAGGGGTTCGGCGTCCACACCTTCCGTCTCGTCAACTCCGACGGCGAGACGTCGCTGGTGAAGTTCCACTGGAAGCCGCGCCTGGGCGTGCACTCGCTGGTGTGGGAGGAGGCGCAGCTGCTCGGCGGCATCGACCCGGACTTCCACCGCCGCGACCTCGCCGACGCCATCGAATCCGGTGCCTACCCCGAATGGGATCTGGGCGTGCAGGTCTTCCCCGACACCCCGGAGCAGACCTTCGAGGGCATCGACCTTCTCGACCCCACCAAGATCGTCCCCGAGGAGCTCGCCCCGGTGCAGGTGATCGGGACGATGCAGCTCAACGCCAACCCGACGAACTTCTTCGCCGAGACCGAGCAGGTCGCCTTCCATCCCGGCCACCTCGTCCCCGGCATCGACGTCACCGACGATCCGCTGCTCCAGGGCCGGCTGTTCTCCTACCTGGACACCCAGCTCAGCCGGCTCGGCGGACCGAACTTCGGCCAGTTGCCGATCAACCGGCCGCACGCCCCCGTCAACGACATGCTGCGCGACGGCATGCACCAGACCGGCGTCCATCCGGGTGCGGCCCCCTACCGGCCCAACACGCTCGGCGCGGGGTGCCCGTTCCTCGCGGGTGTCGAGGACGCCGCGTTCATCGACGTGCCGGCACCCATCGCCGCGGGCGTCAAGGAACGCGAGGCACCGAGCACGTTCGACGATCACTTCTCGCAGGCCCGGCTGTTCTACCGGAGCCTGTCGGAGATCGAGAAGAAGCACGTGGCGAACGCATACACGTTCGAGCTCGGGAAGTGCTTCGAACAGGCGATCAAGGAACGGCAGCTGCAGGTGCTCGCGAACATCGACGCCGGGCTGTGCGCCACCGTCGCGGCGGGTCTCGGCCTGCCGGCACCGGAGCCGACGGTGTCGACGGACGGTGAGCCGCTGCGCAGCGAGGCCTTGTCCCAGGTCGGTGCGACGTGGCCGGTCGAGGGACGGATGATCGGCATCGTCGCGGACGACAGCGCCGACGTCGCCGAGGTCGCCAAGGCCGTGGCGGCGGTGGCCGCGGCGAAGGCCGTGCCGCTGGTGATCGGCCCGCACGGCGGCAAGCTCGACGGCGGCCGCAAGGAGGTGCCGATCTCGCGCACCTTCGATACGGCGCGGTCCGTCGAGTACGACGCCTGCTGCTCGCCAGTGCCCCGGCCGATCCGCGGGTACGCATCCTGGTCGACGAGACGTTCCGGCACTGCAAGGCGATCGGCACGTGGGGCACGGGCACCGAAGCGCTCGAGCACGCAGCCGTCCACCCCGAGGCTCCCGGAGTGGTCACCGCCGACGACCCGGAAGCCGTGGTGACCGGCATCGTCGAACTGCTCGGCGCCCACCGCGTGTGGGAGCGGTCCCAGGCCTGACCCGACCCCCTGCTGCCGCAGTGACGGCAGCGGGGGGACGGTGGGGTGGGGGTGCGGGTGGTGGCCGAATGTCACATCGCGTCGATCGAATCGACCGAATGTGACATTCGGCCACCCGCACCCGCACCCGCGCCCCCACCACCTCCCCCACAGGTCCGTCAGGAGAAGGGCTTGCCGCCGGTGACGGCGATGACCTCGCCGGTGATGTAACTCGACTCCTGCGAGGCGAGGAAGACGTAGGCCGGGGCCAGTTCGGCGGGCTGCCCGGGCCGGCCGAGCGGGACGTCGTCACCGAAGGACTCGAACTTCTCCCGCGGCATGGTGGCCGGGATCAGCGGGGTCCAGATCGGTCCGGGGGCAACAGCATTGACGCGGATTCCCCGCTTCGCGACATCCGACGCCAGGCCCTTGGTGAAGTCGACGATGCCGGCCTTGGTCGTGGCGTAGTCGAGCAGTTCCGGTGACGGGCTCGTCCCCTGGATCGACGACGTGTTGATGATCGTCGAGCCCGGTTCCATCACTTCGATCGCGAACTTGCACAGCCAGAACAACGCGTACAGGTTCGTCTTCAGCACCCGGTCGAACTGCTCGGTGGTGATGTCGGCGATCCCGTTCATCTGCACCATCTGGTACGCCGCGTTGTTCACCAGGATGTCCAGGCCGCCGAGTTCACGCACGGCCGTGTCGATCAGATGCCTGCAGTGTTCCTCGGAGCGGATGTCGCCCGGCACCGCGACGGCGCGCCGACCCGCCTCCTCGACCCACCGCACGGTTTCGCGGGCGTCGTCCTCCTCGGACTCCAGATAGCTGAGTACGACGTCGGCCCCCTCGCGGGCGAACGCGATCGCCACGGCCCGTCCGATCCCGGAGTCGGCGCCGGTGATCAGCGCCCGTCGGCCCTCGAGCCTGCCGCTGCCGCGATAGGTCTGCTCGCCGTGGTCGGGTGCCGACACCATGTCGGACGTCAGGCCCGGGTACTCGAGTTCGGGTTGCTTCTCACGATCCGGGGCCGGGTACTGCTCGACCGGATTTCGGGGCCGGTGCTGGTCGGTCATGGGTCCTCCCTCAGAGGGTCGGGGGCGAGTGCCGGGCGGTCCCGGGACCGCCCGGTCCGCACGGTGCATACCCGGACCCAGGAGTGGGTACACGGACCCCACGGGCGGTGAACCTCAGCGTTCTCCCGACCCGACCTCTGGAAAGGATGGGGCTGTGACGGAACACGAGAGTGAGTTTCGGAGAAGTGACGCGACCCGCGCGGGTGCCGATCCGGTGCACAGCAGGCAGGTCCACGACCGGGACCTGACGAACGACAGCGACTTCCCGGCCGACGACGCCCGCACGATGCGCAGCCACGCCGGTGAGGCCCTGACCGACTCCCGGGGCTGGCCCGGCTACTTCTTCCTGGGCCTCGGGCTGCTGCTGCTCGGCCTGACTCTGGTGGCTGCCGGCTACGGCTTCGAGGGCTGGGCCTGGATCGCCGGTCCCGCCTGCATCGTGTCCTTCGGGATCGGTGCCGTGCTGGTCCTGCTCGAGCGCAAGCGGGTCCGCGACATCGAAGGAACGAGCCTGCGCGAACCGCGCGGTCACTGAGCGGTGCGCCCTTCTGGAGGTCAGGGCAGCCCGAAGGACACACCGCTGTAGGCTCCCTCGCGTGAATCCACGCCCGCCGACGCCCACGCAGCTGCGCGGCGCGTTCGTGGGCTCGACCTCCGCCGCGGTGTCCGTCGCGGCCCACGGCCTCGCCGGCGGTGAGATTCCGTCCCAGGCGTCGGTGGTGCTGATGGTCGCCGCCTGTGCCGCGTTCGGTGCCGCGCTGTCCGCACTCCGGTCACACCGGCCGCTGACCGCACTGGTGCTCGCCCTGACCGCGGGCCAGGCGATCGGTCACACCGTCCTGACCCTCACCGCCGAGCACGCCCACGGCCTCGGGCTCTCGCCCGCGATGCTCGGCGCCCACGCCGCCGCCCTCGTCGTCTCCGCAGCCCTGATCCGGGCGGCCGAGCAGGGGTGCGTCGCCGCACTCGGCGTCTTGCGGCACATCGTTGCCGCGATACTGACCCTGCCCCCGGCGCATGCGCCGCTGTGGGTGGCCACACCTTCGCACCGGGCACGTCTCGTGCTGCGGGTGCTCGTTTCCGCGCAGGCCGGCACCCGGGGTCCGCCCCGCACCGCCTGACCCGATCCTGTTCCGCCGCGCCCGTACCCCGCGGCGGCTTTCCCACGTGTGACGACGCTGTCGTCACCGACGATCGAAACGAGCATTCGCATGTCCACGACCGACCTCGGGACGGACCGTTCCGTCCCGCCCCCGACCGGCCCAGCCGGCACCTCCTCCCTGCGACCACTCGTGCTGCGGCTGCACTTCTACGCCGGCATCCTCGTCGCCCCGTTCATCCTGATCGCCGCGGTCAGCGGCGGCCTCTACGCACTCGCGCCGACGATCGAGCAAATCGTCTATCGCGATCAGCTGCACACCGATGCCACCGGTCCCGCCGTGCCGGTGGCCGAGCAGATCCGGGTGGCCACCGGCCAGCGGCCCGATCTCACAGTCACCGCGGTGCGGCCGGCCGCGGCGCCCGGCGAGACCACCCGGGTCCTGTTCGCCGATCCGAGCCTCGGCGAGTCGCAGCGGCTCGCGGTCTTCGTCGACCCGGTCACCGCGCAGCCGCTCGGTGAGCTGGCCGTCTACGGCAGCAGCAGTGCCCTGCCGGTGCGGGCCTGGATCTCGCAACTGCACCGTCACCTGCATCTCGGCGAGCCGGGCCGCCTCTACAGCGAGCTGGCCGCGTCCTGGATGTGGGTGATCGCGCTCGGCGGCGTGTATCTGTGGGTGCGCCGGTTCCGGACGTTGCGGGCCCGCGGCGCCGAGGCGCGTCTGCTCACCGTCGACCGTGCCGCCACCGGCCGGTCCCGCACCGTCGGCTGGCACGGTGTGGTGGGGGTGTGGATCGCGGTCGGCCTGGTGTTCCTGTCCGCGACCGGTCTGACCTGGTCCCGGTTCGCCGGCGACAACATCGCCGAGCTGCGGGCGGCCCTGGACTGGAAGACGCCCGCCGTCGACGCGACCCTGACGGGGAGCAGCGCCGCACCCGCGACGGGCCACGAGGGGCACGGTGGCCACGGCGGGCACGGCGCCGACCCGGCGCTGCTCGACACGAACATCGCCCGCATCGACTCGGTGCTGGACGCGGCGGCCACCGCGGGACTGACCGGGGTCGTCGAGGCCTCGATCCCGGCGCAGGCCGGTACCGCCTTCACCGTCGCCGAGACCCGCCAGCCGTGGGTGTACGGCATCGACTCGGTCGCCGTCGACGGCGCGACCGGCGGGGTCGTCGACGTGCTGCGGTTCGCGGACTGGCCGCTCGCCGCACAGCTGACGTGGTGGTCGATCACCCTGCACATGGGCATCATGTTCGGGCTGATCACGCAGGTCGCGCTGGCGCTGCTGGCGGTGGCGTTGGTCACGGTGGTGGTGCGCGGTTACCTGCTGTGGTGGCGGCGACGACCCACCCGTGGCTCGGCGTGGTCCGTCGGCCGGGCCCCGTCCCGGGGTGCGCTGCGTCGTATCGGCGCAGTTCCGGCGGTCGCGATCGGTATCGCCGCCGCGGTGGTGGGGTGGTTCGCCCCGGTGCTCGGGCTCAGCCTGCTGGCGTTCCTCCTCGTCGACACCGCCGTCGGGTGGCGTAGCCGGGGACGCGCATAATGAACCCTCGTGTGCCTATCGACGAGGAGTGCCGGTGAGCGACGATCTGTCCGCATACCGTAAGGAGTTCGCCCGCATCGAGCGGAAGATCGCCGGGGAGTTCGACGCCGGTCGGCGACACCGCGTCCTCGTCGCCTGCATCGTCGCGGTGGTACTGGGTCTGCTTCTGCCGCAATCGGATACCGAGTGGTCGTGGACGGTGCTCGGCACGTGGTTCGGGCACGAGGCCACGACGACCGTGCCGATGCGGGTCTTCGTGACCCTCGCTGTGGTGTTCGGCGTGGTGTCGTCCACCGCGGCGCTGTGCACGCACCGCTGGCGGCTCGCGTCGGCGTCGATGCTCGGTTCCGGCCTGGCGTCCCTGTTCGGGCTGCTCGGCTACTGGTCGCAGAACGGCATGCCGGTGGAGACTCCGCACGCCCCCGGCGCGGGAATGGTGCTCGCCTGGCTCGGCATGGTGGCGCTGACCTCGCAGTGGCTGCCCGTCGTGCTCAGCCGCTCCCCCACCGACCGGCGGCCGCAGCCGGTGACCACGCCGGTGCTCTGAGGCCGATGCTCTGGCGCCGGGGCATCCGCGCACCGCGCGGATGTCCCGGCGTTCCACTGCGCGGCAGGCCGGCCGCGGCGTACATTTCGCCGGTGAAGCGGCCCGACGCGGCTGCCCCACGAAGGGAGTTGCCGTGCCGACCGCCGTACTCGCCGTCGTCGCTCTCGTCGGCGCATTCCTGCAGTCCCGCCACCGCCGCGGCACCGCCCGCATCGACACCTACCTCGTGTGGTGGCTCGTGGCGGCAGTCGGCGTCGCCTCGGTGATCGGGGCCGCGTTCCACGTCTTCGACGGTCCCGCAACCGCCGAGATGATCGGATACACCCGCGGCGACGGAGGTTTCCAGTTCGAGAACGCCATGGGTGATCTCGCGATCGGCGTGGCGGGCATCCTGTGCTACCGCTTCCGCGGCGGGTTCTGGCTCGCGACGATCGTCGTCACGACAGTCCAGTACTTCGGCGACGCCGCCGGTCATCTGTACTTCTGGCTCGCGAAGGACAACACCGAGCCGGGCAACGTCGGCTTCCCGCTGTGGTTCGACATCATCCTGCCGATCGTGGCGTGGGCCCTGTACGCGGCGTCGTACCGGCGGGGCGGCGACGCCGTTCCCCTCACCCGGTCAGGAGCCGGCGCCGACACCGCCCGCGCGACGTAGCAGGTAGGTGTCCATCACCCAGCCGCGCGCCGCCTTCGCGCGGGCGCGGGCCCGCTCGATCTCCGGCAGCACCCGGTGCAGCGGACCCGCGACGAGTTCCTCGTCGGACGTGCCGAGGTCGGCGCCCCACCAGATGTGCCAGTCGCCCTCGAGCCGGGCGCATTCGAGCGCGCCGTCGAGCATCACCACGAGGTTGTCGCCCCCGGCGGCGACCTCGTGCGCGAGGCACCGGCCCGTCGTGATCGTGATCGGGCCGCCGATCCGGTTGAGCACCAACCGGTGCCGCGCCGCGAGCAGCGACACGGCACTCACCCCCGGGACCACGTCGTAGTCGACGTCGAGCACGCCCCGGTCACGTATACGTTCGACGACGCGAATGGTGCTGTCGTACAGGCTCGGATCGCCCCACACGAGGAATCCGGTGGTCTCGTGCGGCGCGACCTGCTCGCGCAGCACCGACTCGTAGGCGGCGGCGCGGGCCGCGTGCCAGTCCCGCACCTCGGTGCCGTAGGCGGACGGGGTCCGGTCGCGCGGCGGGTCCGGCACCGTGATCACCCGGTAGTCGCCGGTGACGTGCCGGCGACAGATCTCCTCCCGCACGGCGACGAGATCGTCGACGCCGCGCTGCTTGTCGGCGACGAGGAACACGTCCACCTCGTTCAGCGCCCGGACCGCGGCCACGGTGAGGTCGTCGGGACCACCCGGCCCGATCCCGATCAGCCGCAGCCGCCTCCTCATCCGCGATCCTCGAGGTCGCCCTCCACGTCGAGGTAGGCCTGCTGCAGTTCCGCGAGCGTCGCCGGATCCGGCTCGGCCCACAGCCCTCGGTCGGCGGCCTCGGAGAGCCGTTCGACGATGCCGCGCAGCGCCCACGGGTTGGCCTCGCGCAGGAACTGCTGGTTCTCCGGGTCGAGCGCGTAGGTGCGGGCGAGGGTTTCGTACATCCAGTCGGCGACGACGCCCGCGGTGGCGTCGTAACCGAACAGGTAGTCCACGGTCGCGGCGAGCTCGAACGCCCCCTTGTAACCGTGCCGGCGCATCGCGGCGAGCCAGCGCGGATTGACCACCCGGGCCCGGAACACGCGGGCGGTCTCCTCCGCCAGCGAGCGGGTGCGGACCTGGTCGGGGGTGGTGGAATCGCCGATGTACGCCTTCGGGTCCGCGCCGGTGAGCGCGCGTACGGTGGCGACCATGCCGCCGTGGTACTGGAAGTAGTCGTCCGAGTCGGCGATGTCGTGCTCGCGGGTGTCGGTGTTCTTCGCCGCCACCGCGATCCGCCGGTAGTTGGCACGCATGTCGTCCGCGGCCGGGACACCGTGCAGGTGCCGCCCGTACGCGAAGCCGCCCCACGCGGTGTACACCTCGGCGAGATCGGCGTCGCTGCGCCAGTTCCCGGAGTCGATGAGCGGCAGGATGCCGGCACCGTAGGAGCCGGGCCGGGAACCGAAGATGCGCCGGACCGCGCGCTCGGGGTCGCTGTGCTCGGCCTCGTCGCGGCGGGCGTGCGCGCGCACGAAGTTCAGATCGTCGGGTTCGTCGAGGGCGGCGACGGTGCGGATCGCGTCGTCGAGCATCGCGACGACGTGCGGGAAGGCGTCGCGGAAGAACCCGGAGATGCGGACGGTGACGTCGATGCGGGGCCGGCCGAGTTCGTCGAGGGGGATCACGGTCAGCTCGCGCACCCGCCGGGACTCGGCGTCCCATTCGGGGCGCACGCCGATCAGGGCGAGCACCTCGGCGATGTCGTCGCCGGAGGTGCGCATCGCGGAGGTTCCCCACACCGACAGACCCACCGACGGCGGGTAGTCGCCGGTGTCCGCGCGGTACCGGTCGAGCAGGTTGTTCGCCAGGGCCACGCCGGTGTCGTAGGCCAGCCGGCTCGGCACTGCCTTCGGGTCGACGGTGTAGAAGTTGCGACCGGTGGGCAGCACGTTGACCAGGCCGCGCAGCGGCGACCCGGACGGACCGGCGGGGACGTAACCGCCGTCGAGGGCGTGCAGCACCGCGTCGAGTTCGTCGGTGGTGCGGGCCAGGCGCGGCACGACCTGCTCGGCGGCGAAGGCGAGCACCCGCTCGACCTCCGGATCCTGCTGTCCCAGAATCTGTTCGACGACCGTGCCAGCGCACTCGACGCGCCAGCCGGCGTCCTCCATGCCCTGCACCAGGGCCCGGGCCTGGGACTCGACCGCGTCGGTCTCGGTGAGCGGCGCATCCGGCTTCAGACCGAGCGCGGTGCGCAGCCCGGGCACCGCGTGCGCCTTGCCGCCCCACACCTGCGCGGCCCGCAGCACCGACAGCACCAGGTTCACGCGGGCCTCCCCGACGGGCGCCGTGCCGAGCACGTGCAGGCCGTCGCGGATCTGCGCGTCCTTGACCTCGCACAGCCAGCCGTCGACGTGCAGCAGGAAGTCGTCGAATTCGGCGTCGTGCGGGCGGTCGTCGAGACCGAGGTCGTGGTCGAGCTTCGCGGCCTGGATCAGCGTCCAGATCTGGGCGCGGATCGCGGGCAGCTTGGCCGGGTCCATCGAGGCGATGTTGGAGTACTCGTCGAGCAGCTGCTCGAGCCGGGCGATGTCGCCGTACGACTCGGCCCGCGCCATCGGCGGGATCAGGTGGTCGACGATGGTGGCGTGGGCGCGTCGTTTCGCCTGGGCGCCCTCCCCCGGATCGTTGACCAGGAATGGGTAGATCAGCGGCAGGTTGCCGACGGCGGCGTCGGTCGCGCAGGCCGCCGACAGGCCGGCGTTCTTACCGGGCAGCCATTCCATCGAGCCGTGCTTGCCCAGGTGGACGACGGCGTCGGCCCCGAAGCCGTTCTCCACCCACCGGTACGCGGCGAGGTAGTGGTGCGACGGTGCCATGTCCGGATCGTGGTAGATCGCCACCGGGTTCTCGCCGAACCCGCGGGGCGGCTGGATCATCAGCACCACGTTGCCGGCCTGCAGGGTGGCGAGCACGATCTCGCCGTCCGGGTCGGCACTGCGGTCGACGAACAGTTCGCCCGGGGCCTCGCCCCACGCCTCGGTCATCGCGCCGGTCAGCTCGGCCGGCAGGTCCGCCGTCCACTCGCGGTAGCGCGCCGCGCTCACCCGCACCGGGTTGCCCGCCATCTGCTCGGCGCTGAGCCACTCCTCGTCCTGGCCACCCGCGGCGATCAGGGCGTGGATGAGCGCGTTGCCCGCCTCGGCGTCGTCCTCGGTGTCGAGGCCGGGAAATCCGTCGCCGAGGTCGTAGCCGCCCTTGCGCAGCGCGCGCAGCAGCCGGATCGCGGAGACGGGGGTGTCCAGGCCGACGGCGTTGCCGACGCGGGAGTGCTTCGTCGGATACGCCGAGAGCATGATCGCCAGCCGCCGCCGGGCCGGTGGGATTCGTCGCAGGCGGGCGTGCGCGACGGCGATCCCGGCGACGCGACGGCACCTTTCGGGGTCGGTGACGTAGCGCGGCAGGCCGTCGGCGCCGAATTCCTTGAACGAGAACGGCACCGTGATGATGCGGCCGTCGAATTCGGGGACGGCGATCTGCGTCGCGGAATCGAGTGGGGAGACACCCTCGTCGGATTCGGCCCACGCGTCGCGTCCCCAGGTCAGGCACAGCGCCTGCAGGATCGGAACATCGAGGGCGGCAAGCGCTCCGACGTCCCAGGCATCGTCGTCGCCGCCGGCGGAGACGGTGGCCGGGCGGGTACCGCCGGCGGCGAGGACGGTGACGATCAGGGCGTCGAGGGTGCCGAGTTCGGCGAGCAGATCTGCGGGGGCCCCGCGCAGGGTGGAGCAGAAGATCGGCACGGCCACGGCGCGGCCGGTGGCGTCGACCTCCTGCGCAAGATCACGGACGAAGCGGGTGTTTCCGCTGGTCTCGTGGGCGCGGTAGTACAGGATGCCCACCTTCGGCAGGGCGGGATCGGGCGCGGCGGGCGCGTGGCTGCCCCACTCGGGCAGCGCGGCCGGCGGATCGAAGCCCTCGCCGGTGAGCAGGACGGTGTCGGACAGGAAGGCGTGCAGCTGGGCCAGGTTGGCCGGTCCACCTTGCGCCAGGTAGGCGTGGGCTTCGGTGGCGATGCCGACGGGGACGGTGGAGTGGCTCATCAGCTCGGCGTCGGGCAGCTGCTCGCCGCCGAGCACGACGACGGGTGCGCCGTGCGCCAGGACCGCGTCGATGCCGTGCTGCCAGGACCGCACCGAGCCGAGGATGCGGACGATCACCAGGTCGGCACCGTCAAGCAGGCGCGGCAGCTCGGTGCCGACGTCGAGGCGCGACGGATTGCCCAGCGCGTACTCGGCGTCGGAGCTCAGCGCCGACAGCAGGTCGGTGTCGGACGTGGACAGCAGCGCGAGCCGCGTCACGGCCGGGTCCTGCGCAGTTCGATTCCGCGCAGCACGAATTCGGTCATGTTCAGTCTCCAAACCCTCGTGGACTTCCCGTGCCGTGGCCGGTCTCCTGGCTGACGGATCGTCGCTGCTGCGCCGACCTTCCCGGACGTGCGTCCAGTGGTCTCCGGACCGGCGGACCGGTCCGGACGAGGGCGAGCAACTACCCGCTCACAGTGGCGAGGGCCGCGCCGGTCTCACACCGGCTTCCCGAGCACCACGGCAGGTGGAGCGTAGCGCACGTGTGCAACCATGTGCCCCCATGGTCGACCTTCCCCCGGCGCCGGCCCAGGATCGGTGTCCCGGTCTGCTGCGCCCCCACCTCGCCGCCGACGGCGCGCTGGTGCGGCTGCGCGCGTCCGGCGGCCGGCTCCCGGACGGCGGCCTGCAGGCGCTGTCGGATGCGTCGGTCGCCTTCGCGGACGGCGACGTGCACCTCACCTCACGCGGAAACCTGCAGCTCAGGGGCGTCGCAGTGGACGAGTGCGGCGGGGTGCCCGCCGGCCTCGTCGAGGCGGTGACCGCGGCCGGGTTCCTGCCGGCGCCGTCGCACGAACGGGTCCGCAACATCGTCGCCTCGCCGCTGTCCGGGATCACCGGCGGCCGCGTCGACATCCGCCCGCTGATCGGCGCGCTCGACGCCGCCCTGTGCGCCGAGCCCACCCTCGCGCAGCTGCCGGGGCGGTTCCTGTTCGGGCTCGACGACGGCCGCGGCGACGTCACCACCCTGCGCTGCGACCTCGCCGCGGTGGCCGTCGAACCCGGACTGTTCCGCGTCACGATCGGCCGGCGCTCCGGCCCGGTGGTGCCGGCCGGGCGGGTCGTCGGGACCCTGGTCGACCTCGCCCAACGGTTCGCGGCGATCCGCGACACCAGCTGGCACGTGCACCGACTGCCGGAGGCCGGCGCCGAACTCGGCGGTGGTGCCCCGCTGCCGCCGCCCGCGCGGTACACCGTGCCGTACGGCCCCCTGCCCGGAGCGGTCTCGGCCCTGGTCCCGCTGGGCATCCTCGCCCCCGCGATGGTGGCGGCGCTGCCCACACGAGACGTGATCGTCACCCCGTGGCGCGGCCTGGTCCTGCCCGGCGAGCACGATCCGCAGCCGCTGCACGACGCGGGGTTCGTCCTCGACGGCACGTCGCCGTGGACCCGCACCACCGCATGCACCGGCGCGCCGCGGTGTAGCCTCGCCGAGGGCGACACCCGTGCCACGGCCCGTCGCACCGTCGCCCATACGCCGCCACCGGGCCACCTGCACGTCGTGGGGTGCGAACGATCCTGCGGCGCACCGAATTTTCCCCACACGCTTCTGCTCGCGAGGAACCCGGCATGACCCTGTCCCCCCCACCCCGGCGCTACGACTACGTCACCGACGGCGCCGACATCTACGTCCGGTCGTTCGCGACGATCCGCGCCGAAGCCGACCTGTCCGCGATCCCGGCGGACGCCGAGAAGGTCGCGGTGCGCATGGTGCACGCCTGCGGGCAGACCGACCTGACCCGCGACCTCGCGATCCACCCGGACCTGGTGTCCGCGGCGCGCAGGGCGCTGCGCTCCGGCGCGCCGATCCTCACCGACGCGCACATGGTCGCGTCCGGGGTGACCCGCACCCGGCTGCCGGCGGACAACGAGGTGCTGTGCTTCCTGCGCGACCCGCAGGTACCCGATCTCGCGTCGGCGTGGGGCACCACCCGCTCGGCCGCGGCGGTGTCGCTGTGGGAGGACCGCCTCGACGGCGCTGTCGTCGCGATCGGCAACGCACCCACCGCGCTGTTCCACCTGCTCGAGCTCATCGACGCCGGCGGCCCCCGGCCCGCCGCGATCGTCGGGGTGCCGGTCGGGTTCATCGGCGCCGCCGAATCCAAGGAGGCGCTCGCCGCGCATCCGCTGCAGATCCCGTACCTGGTCGTGCGGGGACGGCGCGGCGGCTCGGCGATGGCGTCGTCCGCGATCAATGCCCTGGCCCAGGAGGCGGAGTGAACGACACCGGACGGTTCTACGGCGTGGGCCTCGGCCCCGGCGATCCCGAGCTGATCACCCGCAAGGCGGCCCGGCTGATCGAGCAGGCCGACGTGATCGCCTACCACTCGGGCACTCACGGCCGGTCCATCGCGAGGGGCATCGCGGCCGAACTGATCCGGGAGGGGGTGCACGAGGAGGCGCTGATCTACCCGGTCACCACCGGCACCACCGACCACCCCGGCGGCTACGACGGGGCCATCGCCGACTTCTACGACGAGTGCGCGGCGCGCCTGGCCGTGCACCTCGACGCCGGCCGCACCGTCGTCGTGCTGTGCGAGGGCGACCCGCTGTTCTACGGCTCCTACATGTACCTGCACGACCGCCTCGCGAACCACTATGCGACCGAGGTGGTTCCGGGCGTGACGTCGGTGTCCGCGGCCGCGGCGGCCGCGGCGGAACCGCTGGTGCGGCGCACCGACGTGCTCACCGTGCTGCCCGGCACGCTGCCCGAGCCGGAACTGGCGCGCCGTCTCGCCGACACCGACGGCGCCGCGATCATGAAGCTGGGCCGCACCTTCCCCGCGGTCCGCTCCGCGCTCGCCCAGGCGGGCCGGCTCGACGACGCGGTCTATGTCGAGCGCGCGTCGATGGGCGGGCAGCGCATCGTCCCCGTCGCCGACGTCGACGCCGATGCGGTGCCGTACTTCTCGGTGATCCTCACTCCCGGCGACCGCGCACCGCGCAACCGGGACATCACCGACCGGTCCCGGCCCGTCGTCACCGAGGTTCCGGACGCGGTCGCTACCCGTGAGCTGTTCGTCGTCGGTCTCGGGCCCGCCGACGAGAAGTGGCTCACCCCCGAGGCCGCCGCCGCGCTGGCGTCCGCCGACCACATCGTCGGGTACGGACCCTACGTCGACCGCGTGCCGGTCCGGCCGGGACAGCAGCGGCACGCCAGCGGCAACACCGTCGAGGTGGACCGGGCCCGCTTCGCCCTCGAGCTGGCTCTGTCCGGCGAGCGGGTGGCCGTCGTCTCGGGCGGCGACGCCGGAGTGTTCGGGATGGCCTCGGCGGTGTTCGAGGCCGCACAGGATCCGCGCTTCACCGAGATCCCGGTGCGGGTGCTGCCCGGCGTGTCGGCGATCCAGGCCGTCGCCGCGCGGGCGGGCGCCCCGATCGGCGGCGACTTCGCGGTGCTGAGCCTGTCGGACCGGCTCAAGCCGTGGGAGGTGATCGAGCAGCGGCTCACGGCCGTCGCGCAGGCCGACCTGGTGCTGGGCATCTACAACCCGGCGTCGCGGTCGCGGACCACACAGGTCGCGCAGGCGCGGGCCGTGCTGCTGCGGCACCGCCCCGCCGACACCATCGTGGTGATCGGCCGCGACGTCGGCCGCCCCGGCGAGTCGCTCGAGGTGACCACCCTCGAGAAGCTCGACCCGGACGCGATCGACATGAAGTGCTTGATCGTCGTTGGCTCGTCCGGCACCGCGGTCACCGCGACCGGCGCGGTGTGGACGTCGCGCTCGGTGCGGCCCTGAACATTCGCCCGGCAGGGATCCGCGCACGTCACGACATGCGCGGAGCCCGATTCAGCGCGTGAAGCCGCTGCGATCCCGCGCCGGGTCGTACAGATGCGAGCACGCGACGTCCGCCGACCGCACGCCCAGAGCCCGTCCGACGACGATCACCGCGGTGTGCCGCAGTCCCGCCGCCTCGACCTGGTCGGCGATGTCGGCGAGCGTGCCGCGCAGCACCAGCTCGTCCGGGCGGGACGCGAACGCCACCACCGCGGCCGGACAGTCGGCGCCGTACTCGACGCTCAGTTCCTCGGCGAGGACCCGGATCCGGGTGATCGCCAGGTGCAGCACGAGGCTCGCGCGCAGTCCCGCGACGCGGGCCAGGGCCTCGGTGTCGGGCATCGCCGTCGAGCGGGTCTGCGTGCGGGTCAGCACGACGGTCTGCACCAGCTCGGGCACGGTCAGCTCCGCGCCGAGGGTCGCCGCGGCGGCCGCGTAGGCCGGCACACCGGGCGTGACGTCCCACGGCACCCCCGCGGCGTCGAGCCGGCGCGTCTGCTCGGTCAGGGCCGAATACAGCGACGGGTCACCGGAACACAAGCGGACGACGTCGAGGCCGCGCCGGTGGGCGTCGACGAGGTGCGCGGTGATCTCGTCCAGGTCCAGGAGCTGGGTGTCGACGAGCCGGGCATCGGGACGGCAGTGCGCGAGCACCTCGCCGTCGAGATAGGTGCCGGCGTAGAGCACCACCGGCGCCTCGCTCAGCAGCCGCGCCGCCCGCAGCGTCAGCAGGTCGGCCGCACCGGGGCCGGATCCCACGAAGTGAACTGTCATCTCTCGCCTTTCGTCACCTGCCACTGCACCACCGGGCGCAGCGCCTGCCACCCGCTGAACCCGCCGAGCGGCGCAGCCTGCTCCACGGTCAGCCGGGTCAGTTCCCCGCCGTGGCTCTTCCACCACTGCGTCAACGCCGCCTCGGTCTCGAGGGTCACCGCATGCGCGACCAGGCGCCCGCCCGGACGCAGCCTGTCCCAGCATGTTTCGAGCACCCCCGGAATCGACCCGCCGCCGCCGACGAAGACGGCATCGGGGGTGTCGAGGCCGGTGAGTGCGTCGGGGGCGGGGCCGCGCACCACCACGACCGACGGGACGCCGAGCCGCGCGGCGTTGCGGCCGATCCGTTCGGCGCGCGCCGCGTCGCGTTCGATCGCGACCGTGCGGCAGCGCGGATCGGTGCGGGCCCATTCGATGCCCACCGACCCGGCGCCGGCCCCGACGTCCCACAGCAGTTGCCCCGGCCGCGGCGCGAGCGCGCACACCGCGGCGAGCCGGATCGGTCGTTTGGAGATCTGACCGTCGTGCTCGAACGCGTCGTCGGGCAGGCCGGGCGTCGTGGGATACCCCTCGGCTCCGCAGCATTCGATGCAGACGACGTTGAGGGCGGGCGCGTCGCCCGACCAGACGTCGGCGGTGGCGGTGCGCCGCGCCTCCTCGGGTGCGCCGAGGTCCGACAGCACGGTCAGCACGCTCGCACCGAACCCGTCGCGACGCAGCAGGTCGGCGACCCGCGCCGGGGTGGACCCGTCGGAGGAGAGCACGATCAGCCGACGGCCCGGCCCGAAGGCGCGGCGGACCGCGTGCACGTCGCGGCCCACCAGGGTCACCACATCCACCGATTCGGCGCTCCACCCCATGCGGGCGCGGGCCAGCGCCACCGACGACACGGCGGGCAGCACCGTCACGGCGTCGGCGCCGAGCCGGTCGATCAGGGTGGTCCCGATCCCGGAGACGAGCGGATCGCCCGACGCGACCGCCACGATCGTGCGGCCGCGGTGCCGCACGAGCAGCGCGTCGAGCCCGTCGCGCAGCGGGGACGGCCACGGCTCGCGGACGGCGCCGGTCTCGGGCAGCAGCGCCAGATGGCGCCGTCCCCCGAGCAGGACCTGCGCGCCGAGCACCGCGTCGCGGGCGGGGAGCGACAGGCCGTCCCAGCCGTCGGCACCCATGCCGACGACGGTGATGTGTGAGCCCATGGCGTCGAACCCTAGCCGGTGCGGCTAGACTCGGCGCCGGCAAGACAATCGAGGTGCCCCTCACGGGGATAATCGGGAAGCCGGTGAGAATCCGGCACAGGCCCGCTGCGGTGACCCGGGAGTCGTCGATCATGCGCACCACGCGCAGCCACTGGACCGTCCGGTCCGGGAAGGCGATCGCACGGCGTCCGACCGGGAAGTCCGAATACCGGCCTCGATTCCGTTTGCCGAGAAGACATCCCAGCGGGAGCCTGTGGAGGTTGAGAGTGCACGTGTATCCGTTCAGCGCCGTCGTCGGCTCCGACGACCTGGCGCTGGCCCTGTCCCTGTGCGCGGTGTCGCCGTCGATCGGCGGGGTCCTCGTGCGCGGGGAGAAGGGCACCGCCAAGTCGACCACGGTGCGTGCCCAGGCCGCGCTGTTGCCGCAGGTCACCGAGGTCGCCGGCTGCCGGTTCGCGTGCGACCCCGCCGCCCCCGACCCGTCCTGCCCCGACGGCCCGCACCCGCACGACGCGGCGGCGCAGACCCGGCCGGCGCGGCTGGTGGAACTGCCCGTCGGCGCCACCGAGGACCGGGTCACCGGCTCCCTGCACCTGCAGAAGGCGCTGTCGGCGGGCACCGCCGAGTACGAGCCCGGCCTCCTCGCCCGGGCGCACCGCGGGGTGCTCTACGTCGACGAGGTCAACCTGCTGCACGACCATCTCGTGGACCTGCTGCTCGACGCCGCGGCGATGGGCCGCTGCTCCGTCGAGCGCGACGGGGTGTCGGTCTCGCATGCCGCCCGGTTCGTGCTGGTCGGGACGATGAACCCGGAGGAGGGCGAGCTGCGTCCGCAGCTGCTCGACCGCTTCGGGCTCACCGTCGAGGTGGCCGCGCCGCGCGATCCGCAGGTGCGGGCGGAGATCGTGCGGCGGCGCCTGGCGTTCGATGCCGACCCCGCGTCGTTCGTCGCGGGCTGGGCCGACGCCGAGTCCGAGCTGGCCCGGCGGCTCGCCGGGGCCCGCGAGCGGCTGCCGCACGTGCGGCTCGGCGACGACGCGCTCGTCGCGATCGCGGAGGTGTGCGCGGCGTTCGACGTCGACGGGATGCGCGCCGACCTGGTCACCGCCAAGACCGCCGTCGCGCACGCGGCCTGGGCGGGCCGCGACGAGGTCACGCGGGAGGACATCGCGGTGGCGGCGCGGCTCGCGTTGCCGCACCGTCGTCGCCGCAACCCCTTCGACGAGCCCGGCATGGACGAGACGCTGCTCGACGAGCTGCTCGGCGACCGGTCCCCCGAACCCGATCCGGACGGACCCGACGATCCCGGTCCGGACGACCCCGGACCGGACGACCCCGGACCCGACGGTCCCGGTGGCGGCGAAGCGACGCCGGGCCGGGACGACCGCGCGGAGGGCTCCGGCGCGGCGACGTCCGTCGCGGCCCCGGCCGAGCCCTACCGGACCCGCCTGTTCACCGTCGACCGCACGGGCCGCGGCACCGCGGGCCGGCGCTCCCGGGCGCGCACGACGGTCGGCCGCACGGTCGGCGAGCGTCGCGCCGACACCGGCCCCGTCCACCTGCCCGCCACCATCCGCGCCACCGCCGCCCACCCGTGCGCGTTTCCGGTAGCGGGAACTACCGGAAACGCGCACGGGTGGCAGGTGCGGCGGAAGGTCGTAGAGGGGCGTGAGGCCAACCTGGTGCTGCTGTGCGTCGACGCCTCCGGCTCCATGGCGGCGCGGCAGCGGATGACGCAGGTCAAGACGGCGATCCTGTCGCTGCTGCTCGACGCCTACCGGCGCCGCGACACCGTCGGTCTGGTGACCTTCCGCGGCGATCGCGCCGTGCTCGCCTTGCCGCCGACCAATTCGGTGGACGTGGCCGCGGCCCGGCTGCGGGAGCTGCCGGCGGGCGGGCGCACCCCGCTCGCCGAGGGACTGCTCGAGGCGGCCGAGACGATCCGGCGGCACCGGCTGCGCGAACCCGACCGGCGGGCGTTGCTCGTCGTGGTCACCGACGGTCGCGCCACCGCAGGTGCGGACGCGGTGGCCCGGTCCCTCGCGGCCGCCGACCGCATCGCCACCGCCGGGATCGACGCGGTCGTCGTGGATTCCGAGACCGGCCGGTTCCGCATGGGTCTCGCGGCCCGGCTCGCCGAACGGCTCGGCGCCGAACACGTTCCCGTCGGCGAGGTCCACGCCGACGCGCTCACGACCGTCGTCCGAGGAAGGGCCGCGTAGATGCCGAAGGGACAACCGGCCACCGTGCCGGACGACGGTCTCACGACCCGTCAGCGCCGCAACCGGCCGCTGCTGATGGTCCACACCGGCGACGGCAAGGGCAAGTCGACCGCCGCGTTCGGGCTGGCACTGCGCGGCTGGAACCAGGGCTGGTCGGTCGCGGTGTTCCAATTCGTCAAGTCCGCCAAGTGGCGTCTCGGCGAGCAGACCGCCTTCGAGACCCTCGGCGACCTGCACACCGAACGCGGCACGGGCGGCCCGATCGAGTGGCACAAGATGGGCTCCGGGTGGTCATGGTCCCGCAAGGACGGCACCGAGGAGGACCATGCCGCCGCGGCACTCGCCGGGTGGCGGGAGATCCAGCGCCGGCTCGCCGCCGAGCAGCACGGGCTGTACGTGCTCGACGAATTCACCTACCCGATCGGCTGGGGCTGGATCGACGCCGACGAGGTGGTGCAGACGCTCGCCACGCGCCCCGGCCACCAGCACGTCGTGATCACCGGCCGCCGGGCGCATCCGGCATTGATCGAGGCCGCGGATCTCGTGACCGAGATGACCAAGATCAAGCACCCGATGGACGCGGGCCAGAAGGGCCAGAAGGGCATCGAGTGGTGACACTCGGGGGTGGCAGCGTGGTGACACTCGGGGGTGGCAGCGTGGTGACACTCGGGGTGGCAGCGTGCTGACGCTGCCGCGGCTGGTGATCGCCGCGCCGGCGTCCGGACACGGGAAGACCACGGTCGCAACGGGTCTCATGGCCGCCCTGCGGTCGGCCGGGCACACGGTGTCGGGGCACAAGGTCGGCCCGGACTACATCGACCCCGGCTACCACGCCCTCGCGACGGGCCGGCCGGGACGCAACCTCGACGCGCACCTCGTCGGCACCGACCTGCTCGCACCGCTGCTCGCGCACGGTGCCCGCGGCGCGGACGTCGCGATCGTCGAGGGCGTGATGGGCCTGTACGACGGGATGCTCGGCACCGACGGTTTCGCGTCCACCGCCCACACCGCGACGGTGCTCGGCGCCCCGGTGATCCTCGTCGTCGACGTCTCGCACGCCTCCCGTTCGATCGCGGCGGTGGTGCACGGCATGGCCACCTTCGACCGCGGTGTCCGCATCGCCGGGGTGATCCTGAACAAGGCCGGCTCGGTGCGGCATTCCGACGAGGTGGTCGAGGCCCTGGCCGCGACGGGCGTTCCGGTGCTCGGGGTGCTGCAGCGCGACGACGGGATCTCGGCGCCGTCGCGGCATCTGGGGCTGGTGCCGGCGCAGGAGCGGGCCGGGGCGGCCGCCCAGCTCGACCGGCTGGCCGCGCAGATCGCCGCGCGCGTCGATCTTGCCGAGGTGATGCGGATCGCCCGCAGCGCACCGGCTCTCGTCACCGAACCGTGGGAGCCGGGCGAGTCGGCCGAGGACGGACCGGTCGTCGCGATCGCCGGGGGTCGCGCCTTCACGTTCCGCTACGCCGAGACCGAGGAGATGCTGCGCGCCGCCGGGTGCCGCACCGTCGTCTTCGACCCGCTGCGCGACGAACGCCTGCCGGACGGCACCGCCGGAATCTACCTCGGCGGCGGGTTCCCGGAGGTACACGCCGCCGACCTGGCTGCGAACACGCCGCTGCGCGAGCATCTGCGGGCCGCGATCGCGGCCGGCACGCCCACCGTCGCCGAGTGCGCGGGCCTGCTGTACCTGTGCCGCGACGTGGACGGCGCTCCGATGGTCGGCGCGGTCGACGCGTCCGCGCGGATGACCCCGCGGCTCACCCTCGGCTACCGCACCGCCGTCGCGCCCCGCGACACCCTGCTCACCCCGGCGGGCGCTCGGGTGACCGGGCACGAATTCCACCGCACCACCGTCGATTCCACCGGTGAGCCTGCGTGGCTGCTGGCCGGCCGGCCCGACGGGTTCGCCTCCGCCACCGTGCACGCCTCCTATCTGCACACCCACTGGGCCGGGCATCCGGTCCTCGCCCAGCGGTTCGCCGACGCGGTGCGGGCCGCGAGGCCGGTCCCCCCGCCGCCGCGCACGCCCCCGGCCACCGCGCCGGACCTGCAGCACCACGGTGACCGGGAGGCGACCCCGGGTCTGGTGGACCTGGCCGTCAACGTCGCGCGCCGGCCACGCCCGGACTGGCTCGACGCGGCACTGACGGGCTCGCTGGCCGAACTGGACCGGTATCCCGATCCGCGGGCGGCGCGCGCGGCCCTGGCCGCGCGGCACGGCCGCGATCCGCTCGAGGTGCTCCCCACCGCCGGCGGCGCGGAGGCGTTCACCCTCGTCGCCCGCGCCCGCCGCTGGGCGCGACCGGCGGTGATCCATCCGCAGTTCACCGAGCCGGAGGCGGCGCTGCGTGTCGCCGGGCACGAGGTGACGCGGGTGCTGTTGCGGGCCGAGGACGGGTTCGTCCTCGACGCGGCGCGGGTGCCCGACGACGCCGACCTCGTCGTCGTCGGCAACCCGACGAACCCGACCGGGGTGCTGCACCCGGCTGCCGCGCTGCGGGCCCTGGCGCGACCCGGGCGGGTGCTCGTGGTGGACGAGGCATTCATGGATGCGGTACCGGGAGAGACCGAGTCGCTTGCCGGGGAGTCGATTCCTGGAGTCGTGGTGATCCGCTCGCTCACCAAGACGTGGGCGATTCCCGGGATCCGCGCGGGATACGTGCTCGGCGACGAGTCGATCGTCGCCGATCTGGCGGCGCACCAGCCACCGTGGTCGGTGTCCACCCCGGCGGCGGCAGCGATGATCGCGTGCGCGTCGGCGGCGGCCACGGTCGAAGCCGAGCGCGCCGCCGTGCAGATCGCGGCCGACCGCGCCGTCCTCGTGGACGGCCTGACCGCCCTCGGCGTCGAGATGGCCGGACCGTCCGCGGCGCCGTTCGTGCTGGCGCACGTCCCGGTCGGCACGCGGGAACGCCTGCGGGGCCAGGGGTTCGCGGTACGCCGCGGCGACACGTTCCCCGGCCTCGGCACCGACTGGGTGCGCATCGCGGTGCGCGACCCGCAGACCACCGCGGCGCTGCTCGCGGCGTGGCCGACGTGAATCCCCACGCCGCCGGCCTCGTCCTGGGCTATGCCGCCGACCGCGCGTTCGGCGACCCCCGCCGGTTCCATCCGGTGAGCGGTTTCGGCCGGATCGCGCGCGCGACCGAGCGGGCGCTGTACGCGGACCACCGAGCGGCCGGGACGCTGTTCACCGTGGTGCTGGTCGGCGGCGCCACCGGGCTCGGCTACGGCGCGGACCGACTCACCCGGCGGCGCCCGCTGCTGCGGACGGCGGTGACCGCGGCCGCGACGTGGACCGTGCTCGGCGGCCGCTCCCTGGCGCGGGAGGCCACGACCATCGACGGCCAGCTGCGCCGTGGGGATCTGCCCGCCGCGCGACGGCAGGTCACCCACCTCGTCGGCCGCGACCCGTCGCAGCTCGACGCCGCCGGCGTCGCCCGCGCCACGCTCGAGTCGCTCGCGGAGAACACATCCGATGCGGTGGTCGCGCCGCTGCTCTGGGGTGCGGTGGCCGGGCCGGCGGGCCTGCTCGGCTACCGGGCCGCGAACACCCTCGACGCCCGCGTGGGCCACCGCACGCCCCGACACGAGCGGTTCGGCTGGGCGTCGGCCCGGTTCGACGACGTGCTCAATCTGGCTCCGGCGCGGCTGTCGGCGCTGCTCGCGGCGGGTCTGGGCGACCGGCCGGGTGCGGCTCTGCGGGCCTGGCGCCGGGACGCCCACCGGCATCCGAGCCCGAATGCGGGCCCGGTGGAGGCGGCGTTCGCCGGGGCGCTGGGGGTCACGCTGGGCGGGGTGAACGTCTACCACGGGGTGGTGGAGGACCGCGGCACCCTCGGTGACGGTCCCCCGCCCCAGCCGGCGGACCTGCGGCGTGCGGTGCAGCTCGCCGCGCGGGTCGGCGTGGGCGCACTGACGGTGTGCACTGCCCTCACGTTCGCGATCAGAAATGTGGCGCGCATCACGTAAGGGGTGTAACACTGTAATCAGTGAAACACCCCTCGTCCCGAGGAGGACGACATGCGACACACCCCACACATGCACGGACCCCGCTTCGGTCGCCCCGGCGGCTGGCAGCAGGCCGACATCCCCGACGCGAGCGACGCCGCCGAGTGGTTCTCCGGACGGCTGCCCGACGACTGGTTCACCGGTCCCGCCACCATCGAGGTCGACCGCGAGGAGATCGTCGTCGTCGGGGAGCTGCCCCCGCCCGAGGACACCGGCGCCGCGGCCGTCGACGGGCGCATCGCCCGCTTCCGGGAGAGCACCCGTCCGGACCGGATGCGGATCGCCGACGAGGCCGAGGCCCGCTACGGCCGGAAGGTCGCCTGGGGAGTCACCCTCGGCGATCGCCGGGTGTTGTTCACCCACTTGGCCGTTCCGGTGATGACCCGGCTGCGCCAGCCCGAGCGCAAGGTCCTCGACACCCTCGTCGACGCCGGCGTCGCCCGGTCGCGCTCCGACGCGCTCGCCTGGTGCATCAAGCTCGTCGGCACGCACAGCGAGCAGTGGCTCGCCGAACTCCGGGAGGCGATGCGCAAGGTCGACGACCTGCGCGCCGAGGGCCCGCAGGTCTGACGCCGCAGATCCCCGTGGCCGCGCGCGCGAAATCCGGCGCGCCGGTGTCTATTTCGTCATCGGCTCGGAGGCCCAGGCGACGGCCTCGGCGACCGTCGGCACCGTCGGCACCCCCGGCGGCGACGGCGGTCGGCGCACGACGACGACCCGCACGCCGAGTTCGGCCGCGGCGTCGAGCTTGGCGCGGGTCAGGTCCCCGCCGGAGTCCTTCGTGACGAGCACGTCGACGTCGTGGCCGGCGAGCAGCGCCCGCTCGCCGTCGACGGTGTAGGGGCCCCGGGCGAGCAGCACCGTCCACGAGGCCGGCACGTCGAGGTCCAACGGCTCGACGACCCGCACGAGGACACGGTGCCGCGCCAGAGGGCCGACGAAGCAGTCGAGGGTCTGGCGTCCCGTGCTCAGGAACACGCTCGTGCCCGCGGCCGCTGCCACGGCGGCGGCGTCGTGGTCGTCGACCCACGTCCAGTCGGCGGCGCCGGTCCAGCCCGGCCGCGCCAGGCGCAGCAGCGGCACCCCGGCCGCCGCGCACGCGGTCGCGGCGTTGCCGCTGATCCGCGCGGCGAACGGGTGCGTCGCATCGACGACCCGGTCGATTCCGTTGCCGCGCAGGTACTGTTGCAGCCCCTCGGCGCCACCGAAACCGCCGATCCGCACCTCGCCGACCGGCAGCCGCGGGTTGCGTACCCGTCCCGCGAGCGACGACAGGTAGGCCACCCCCGCGGTCTCCAGACGAGCGGCGAGCGCCCGGGCCTCGCCGGTGCCGCCGAGAACGAGCACCGTCATGCCAGGCCGCCGGTCAGCGTGGGCAGCGCGGGCCGGTCCCCCAGCATCCCGAGCAGGGTGTCGACGTCGAGGTGCTCCTCGATCATGTCGGCGAGCACCTCGAGGCGGGCGTCGCGCGCGGCGTGGAAGCCGACGGTGCCGGTGGCGACGTCGCGGCCGGTGAGGTCGGCGACCTCGCGGAGCCAGGCGGCGCGCAGGGCGTCGCCCTCGAGGCTGCCGTGCCACATGGTGCCGAACACCGTCCCCGCGCGGGCGCCGCCGAGGAACTCGTCACCGCCGCCGCGGGAGATGCGGCCGTGGTGGATCTCGTATCCCGAGGCGGGGACGCCGAGTGCCGTCCCGGTCGGCAGGCGCAGCACCTTCTCCAGTTCGAAATCGGTGTGCACGTCCAGTAATCCGAGACCGTCCACGCACGCACCGGGTGCGCCTTCGACACCGTGCGGATCGGAGATCCGCCGGCCGAGCATCTGGAATCCGCCGCAGATGCCGAGCACCACGCCCCCACGTCGGGCGTGGTCGGCGACGGCGGTGTCGAGGCCGCGGCCGCGCAGCCACGCGAGGTCGGCGAGGGTGGCGCGGGTACCGGGCAGGATCACCACGTCGGCGCCGGCGAGGGCGCGGGGGTCGTCGACGAACCGCACCCGCACGTCCGGCTCGAGACACAGGGCGTCGACGTCGGTGAAGTTGCTGATCCGGGGCAGCATCACCACCGCGACGGTGAGTGCGCCGGCGCCGTCGTGGGCGGGCCGCGACGACAGGGCCAGCGAGTCCTCCGAGTCCAGCCACAGGTCGCGCTGCCACGGCAGGACACCGAGAACCGGCCTGCCGGTGAGCTTTTCGAGCGAGTCGAGGCCCGGCCGCAACAACCCCACGTCGCCGCGGAACTTGTTGATCACGAAGCCGCGGACGAGGGCCTGGTCGGGCGCGTCGAGCAGGGCGAGGGTGCCGTACATGGCGGCGAACACCCCGCCGCGGTCGATGTCGCCGACGAGCACCGTCGGCAGGTCGCCGTGCCGGGCCAGACCCATGTTGACGTAGTCGTGGGCCCGCAGGTTGATCTCGGCGGCGCTGCCGGCGCCCTCGCAGACCACGACGTCGAAGCGGTCGCGCAGATCGTCGAACGCGGCGAACGCGGCGTCGGCGAGATGCCGTCGCCCGCCCGCGAACTCGCCGGCCTCGAGGTGCCCCGCGGGGCGGCCGAGCACGACGACGTGGCTGCGACGATCACTGCCCGGTTTGAGCAGCACCGGATTCATCGCAGCCTCGGGCACCGCCCGTGCCGCCACCGCCTGGATCCACTGCGCGCGTCCGATTTCCACGCCCGCACCGGTGTCCGGGTCGAGAGCCACCATCGAGTTGTTGGACATGTTCTGCGCCTTGAACGGCGCGACCGACAAGCCGCGTCGGGCAAGGGCCCGGCAGATCCCGGTGGTCACCACGGTTTTTCCGGCGTCGGAGGTGGTTCCGGCGACGAGCAGGCCCTGTCCCACGCCGGCTACGCCACGCGGGCGAATGCGCGTCGATCGGCGCGTTCGGTGAGGAACGCGAACGCCACCCCCAGGGCGAACCACAGCGTGGTCTGGATCACCACGGAGGCAATGCGGAAGTCCCACAGCAGCGTCGCCGGGAAGTCCGCCCCGACCTCGTCGATCGTCGGCAGCACGGCGTATCCGAGGCCCACCACGACGAGGAAGGCCAGGACCGGTCCGGCGAGCCGGACGGTACGCATCTCCTGGCGCGCGAGGGCCTTCGAGACGACGACCGCCACCGCGAGCGCGGCGAGGCCGAGCACGACCGTCGCGACCCACAGGAGCGTGCGCTGGTCGATGGTGTCCGGGTCCCCCACCGCGGGCGGATTGGCCGGGTACTTCAGGAACGGCACCGCGGCGACGGCGAGCCAGCCCGCCCCGGCGCCGAGCAGGCCGAGCACCGGGCCCGGCAGCGTGGTGTGGCGCCGCGCGAAGTGCAGCACCGAGGCGTACAGCGCACCGAGCGCCAGCCCGCCGAGGGTGGTGGCGAGGATCAGGCCCCCCTTCTGCCCGGTGCGGCCGACGAGAGCGTCCTCGCCGTGGCTGTGGCCGGCGGATCCGGCCTCGTGCGTGTGGGTGTGCGCGCCGGTGGCGGCGTGCTCGGCGGCGGACTCCTCGAGCGCGATCGCGGCCTCGATGTGCGGCTCGCCGATCACGAACGCGACGGCGCCGGCGAGCAGGCCGGCGAGGAGTCCGGCGAGCAGGCCGCGCAGCAGGATCCGGGTGTAGGGGCCGGTCAACGGGCTGCTGTCCGAGGCGGCAGCGGCCGGGTGCGACGAGACGGCCCCCGCGCTCAGTGACACGGCAGGCCGAGCAGGTGCCGGCCGTCGTGCATCAGTTCGTGCATGAACATGCCGGTGCGCGACACGGCACCCTGGTCGAACCCGACCAGGTAGAGGGTGACGAAGGCGAGCAGCACGACGGCGGTGATCGCGGCAGCCAGAGCTGCCGAGCCCATCGTGGACTCGGGGGCGTGAACAGTAGCCAAAGCATCCTCCTGGGATAACGCGTCCCGTCGAAAATCCTTGCACCGAGGGAGTTTTCTGACTCCCGGACTTCACATCCGGTCACAGTGGCGCGACCGCTCCGGACTTGCACCGGATTGCCTGCACCTCGGCACGGGTAACGAAGGAACATTCGCACCCCCACCGTCCCCTGTCAAGACGAACGCGCGGGGTGTGGTTCGATGTCGCCGTGGTTCGCCTCACCCTGCTGGCCCACGCCTCGACGGAGGCGCAGCGCGCCGTCCGGTTCCCTGCCGACGAGCCGCTGTCGCAGCGCGGCAGACGCGAACTCGGGCGCGCGGTGGCGCCGGTGGCCGACCGCGTCGTCGTGGCACCGGAGCGCCGCACCACCGAGACCGCGGCCGCGCTGGGTGCGACGGCCGCCGTCGATCCCGCGCTGCGGGACCTGGACTACGGCGACTGGGCGGGGCTGGCCATGGACGAGGTGCCGGCCGCGGGACTGCACGAGTGGCTGACCGATCCGCATGCGGCACCGCACGGCGGTGAGTCCGTCGCGGCGCTGGGCGACCGGGTGGCCGGATGGCTCGACGGCCTGGCGCCGGGACGGGTCGTCGCGGTGACCCACCCGGCGGTGATCCGCGCCGCGACCGGGTACGCACTGGGCGCGGAACCGAGGGCGTTCTGGCGGATCGATGTGCGCCCGCTCGCCCGGGTCCGGCTGCACGGACGCGCGGGCCGGTGGTCGCTGCGGCTGGACTGAGCCGCGCTACCAGGTGACGTTCTCCTCGCAGCGCCGTCCGTTGACCGTCGTCTCGACCTGCACGGTGGCGTGTTCGAGGCCGTGCGAGGTGAGGACGGCGCGGGCCGATTCGAGCACCCACTGCGAGTCGTGGTCGCTGATCAGGTGCACGGTGGCGACGTCCATGCCGGTCGTCAGGGTCCACACGTGCAGGTCGTGGACACCGGTGACGCCGGGCAGGGCGGACAGGTCGGCGCGGACCCCGTCGACGTCGAGATGGGCGGGCGACGCCTGGGTGAGGATGCGCAGCGACGCCGCGGCCAGCCGCACCGCCCGCGGCACCACCCACAGCGAGATGAGGACGCCGACGACGACGTCGGCCAGGGTCCAGTCGAACAGCAGGACCAGCGCGCCGGCGACGAGGACCCCGACGCTTCCGACCGCGTCGGCGAGGACCTCGAGGTACGCACCGCGGACCGCGAGACTGTCCTTCGCGTCGGCGCGCAGGAGCAGCATCACGACGAGGTTGGCGGCCAGACCGGCCGTCGCGGTGAGCACGAGGGCCGTTCCGGGGATGTCGGGAGCGTCGCCGATGCGGTGGACCGCCTCGTAGAACACCCAGACCGCCACGGCGAACAGGAGTGCGGCGTTCGCCATGGCGGCGAGCACCTCGGCGCGGTGCCAGCCGAACGTGCGGGCGGCGGCGGTGCTGCCGCGTCGCGCGAGGATCAGGGCGGCCATCCCCATGGACATGCCCACCACGTCGGTGAGCATGTGTCCGGCGTCGGCGAGCAGGGCGAGCGAGTCGATCCACAGCGCGACGCCGGCTTCGAGGAGCAGGAACGCCACCAGGATCGCGAGGGCGATCGCCATCCGCCGCAGCCGCCCCCGCGACGGTCCCGCCTCACCGGGCACCCCGGCTCCGGCGTGACCGTGCGAATGACCGTGTCCGACCCCCATGATCCTCCCTCCGAAGTTTCGGACATCATATGCAGACATACGCATATGTTCAACGGAGGGGTGCGCGTCAGGACTCGGGCGGGTACGCCGGATGCTCCACCGTCGGCGGCAGGGTCGCGATGGCCGAGATCCGTTTCAGCCCCGCCACCTGGAGCAGGTCGACGATCAGCGAGCGGATCTGCGCGAACACCACCGTGGCCGACAGACCCGCACCCTGTACCTGGTCCGGCTTCATCTCCCGGGCGACACTCCGCAGCACCCGGGCCGCCTCCGCCTGGTCCGGCTTCTCCCCCGGCTCGGCGAGGACCATCGCCCTCAGCACGTCCACCGCGTCGGCCAGTTCGTCGATGCGCCGCACCAGCCGCGGATCGAGGATCTCGTCGTCGCGCACGAGCGAGAGCGACCGGCGCGCCAGCACGCGCGTGTTGCGCATGGCGTTGTCGATCGGGTCCGCCGCGGCCGTGAGTCGTTCGAGCCGCGGCCGGCTGTTCCAGTACAGCGGCGAGATGCGACTGATCTCCTTGCCGCCGGAGATGTTGGTGCGCATCGCGTCGATCGCCGACTGCGTGGCCCGGGCCTCGCGCAGGGCCGCCTCGATCGGCTTCGGATTGTTCTCGACCAGGCCGGTCTCGACCTTGCGCAGCACGTCCGCCGCCGTGGCCAGCACGTTCGCCGCCTCCCGGCGCGCCCGGCGGACCGGATGCGTGGGGATCACGGCGACGACGGCGATGCCGACCAGTCCGCCGACGAGGGCGTCGACCATCCGGTCGACACCCCCGGACCCGCCGGGCGGGATCAGTGTCGCCACCAGCACCGCGGAGTTCCCGGCCTGCATGGAGAAGATCGGACCGCTGTTCAGGGCTACCGCCGTGCCCATCGCCATCGCGACGACGAGTCCGATCTGCCACGGACCGCTGCCGATGAACGAGATGATCAGGTCGCCGACACCGATGCCCACGGTGACCCCGCAGACGAGTTCGACCGACCGGCGCAGCCGCGCCCCCAGAGACAGCCCCAGCGACACCACCGCCGCGATGGGCGCGAAGAACGGCTGCTCGTGACCGACCGGTCCCGTGGCCACCCACCAGGCGATGCCCGCCGCTAGCGCGCACTGCAGGATGGGCAGCGCCGAGGACCGCAGCCGGCGCCCCGACGTGCGCAGCCGCCGGCGGATGCCGTCCCTGGTAGGCAGCCGGGGACTAATCGACGCCAAGCGCTTCGGCTGCGCGGGGATCGCAGTCCTCGAGCAGGTCGAGGCAGCGGGCGTGCTCGTCGGCCTCGCCGATCTCCTTCGCCGCGCGGGCCAGCGTGGCGACGCACCGCAGGAAGCCGCGGTTGGGTTCGTGCTCGTACGGCACGGGACCGAAGCCCTTCCAGCCGTTGCGGCGCAGCTGGTCGAGACCGCGGTGGTAGCCGGTGCGGGCGTAGGCGTAGGCCGCGATCGTCTCGCCGCGCTCGAGGGCGGCTTCGGCCAGGTAGGCCCACGCGATCGACGCGGTCGGGTGGTCGGCTGCCACCTTCGCCGGATCCTCGCGGTTCAGCAGCGCCGATTCCGCTTCGTCGTCGCCGGGCAGCAGGGTGGGTTGGGGTCCGAGAAGATCACCGAAAGACGTCATGGCCACCATTGTGCCCACCACCGGACGACGGTCGTTAGGCTGCCCGGGAGAACAGCCGTCCGCTCAGCAAGGGGGATCGCGTGCCGGATCCGAAGAACGAAGACACCACCACGTCCCCCGAGCCGGCGACGGGCACCCCCGGTTCTTCCGCAGCGCCCGACGCCGAGGGCCACGCAGGCTCGCAAGACGGCACACCGGCCACGGGCACACCCCGTACCTCCGCGGCACCCGACGACGGCGAGGACCCGGCACCGCGCGCAGCCTCGGAAGGCAGCGCTGCGGCCACGGATCCCGCCGACGAGGCGGCCTCGGCGAGTGAGGCGGAGACGGTGGCCATACCGGCCGCGCGTCGCGCCGAACCGGCGTCCTCCCCCGCCGACGCGCCCACCGCCCGCATCGCCGTCACCACGCACACCCCCAAGCAGGCGCCGCAGCGGATCGTGCCCCAGCGCGCCGAACCGCAGCGGGTCCCGCCGGCGGAGCCGGAGCCGCACCGACCCGAGGCCCGGCGGGTGGAGCCCCAGCGCATCGAACCCCGGCGTGTCGAACCCCAGCGTGTCGAACCCCAGCGTGTCGAACCCCAGCGTGTCCAGCCGGTCCCGGGGCCGCAGCGCATCGACCCCGTCGCACCCGCCCGGCGGGGCCGGCGAGGCTGGGTGATCGCCGCGCTCGTCGCGGGTCTGCTCGTCGGCGCCGCAGTGGCGGCCGCGGCCGTGAAGGTCTACCTGGACGACCGGGCGGCGAATTCCCCGGAGGCCCGGATCCGCGCCACCGTCGAGACCTTCGTCGGTGCGCTCGCCACCGGCGACCTGACGACGCTGCGCACCACGACGTGCGGCGGACTGCAGGAGTTCTACGCCTCGGTACCGCCCGAGCAGTTCGCCGACATCCACCGCACCGCCGTCGACCAGGGCACCGTGCCCGTCGTCACCGGCGTCGACAAGGTGCAGATCACCGACGGCCAGGCCATCGCACAGGTCACGGCGCACCCCGCCGGGACCCCGACCGACGTCACCCAGCGCACCTTCGACCTGGCCCGCGAAGGTGAGGACTGGAAGGTCTGCGGCGAATGATCCGTGACGAACGGTAGAGGGCGAACGGTAGAGGCGGAACGAAACGACGCGAGCGGTGACGCGGGCCGGGGCCCGTGTCACCGCTCGCGTCGGACTACTGCGCGGGCTGGATCAGCCGGCGGACACCGAGCGGCCCGCGGACTTGAGGTCGTTGCAGGCCTCGACGACCCGAGCGGTCATCGACGCCTCGGCCTTCTTCAGGTAGCTGCGCGGGTCGTAGGTCTTCTTGTTGCCGACCTCGCCGTCGATCTTCAGCACGCCGTCGTAATTGGCGAACATGTGGCCGGCGATCGGACGGGTGAACGCGTACTGGGTGTCGGTGTCGACGTTCATCTTCACCACGCCGTAGCTCAGCGCCTCGTCGATCTCGGACTTCAGCGAGCCGGAGCCGCCGTGGAAGACCAGGTCGAACGGCTTCGAGCCGGCCGCCAGGCCCAGCTTCTTCGACGCGGCGGCCTGGCCGTCGGCCAGCACGGACGGCTTGAGCTTGACGTTGCCCGGCTTGTAGACGCCGTGGACGTTGCCGAACGTCGCGGCGAGCAGGTACTTGCCCTTCTCGCCGGCGCCGAGCGCGTCGACCGTCTTCTCGAAGTCCTCGATCGAGGTGTACAGCTTCTCGTTGATGGCGTTCTCCACGCCGTCCTCTTCACCGCCGACGACGCCGATCTCGACCTCGAGGATGATGTTCGCGTCCTTGGACAGGGCGAGCAGCTCCTGGGCGATCTGCAGGTTCTCGTCGATCGGGATGGCCGATCCGTCCCACATGTGCGACTGGAACAGCGGGTTCTCGCCGTTCTTCACCCGCTCCTGCGAGATGGCGAGCAGCGGGCGCACGAACCCGTCCAGCTTGTCCTTCGGGCAGTGGTCGGTGTGCAGTGCGATGGTGACGTCGTACTTCGCGGCGATGACGTGCGCGAATTCGGCGAGCGCGACGGCGCCGGTCACCATGTCCTTGACACCGAGGCCGGAGCCGAACTCGGCGCCACCCGTCGAGAACTGGATGATGCCGTCGCTGCCGGCGTCCGCGAAGCCCTTGATCGCGGCGTTGATGGTTTCGGACGAGGTGCAGTTGATGGCCGGGAACGCGAAGGAGTGATCCTTGGCGCGGGCGATCATCTCGGCGTAGACCTCGGGAGTCGCGATTGGCACGGCGGCTGTCCTCCAGATGAGAGTCGATGGGTGCCTTCCCGGGGGTGCGGGAGGGCTCCAGGGTTGTCCCTGCAGTATGTCAACTGTCGGCGCGCGGACACAGTCGGGTGCCCGCCATGATTCGGGTCACCGGCCTCCCACCGGTACTCTGGTGGCCGTGAGTGTGCTCGGAGGCCTGGAGTCCGTGACCGTCGTCCCGGAGACCGTGACGAATCTGGCGTTACTGCCGGGATTCCTGGACCCGGTGAATCTGCTCAACTCCTTCGGCACCTGGGTGCTCATCGGCCTGCTGCTCGTGGTGTTCATCGAGTCGGGTCTGCTGTTCCCGTTGCTGCCGGGCGACTCGCTGCTCTTCACCGCGGGTCTGATCGCCGCCTCGAAATCCGAGGAGATCCCGCCGTTCGCGCCGCTGTGGGTGCTGATGGTGACGATCCCGATCGCGGCGATCCTGGGCGACCAGGTGGGCTACTGGATCGGCGCCAAGGGCGGTACGCGCCTGTTCAAGGGCTACGACTCGAAGATCTTCAACAAGGGCTACATCGACCAGTCCGAGGACTTCTTCCAGCGGCACGGTCCGATCACGATCGTCCTCGCCCGGTTCGTGCCCATCGTGCGCACCTTCGCGCCGGTCGTCGCCGGCGCGTCCCGCATGAAGTACCCGGTGTTCCTCACCTACAACATCGTGGGCGGCATCGTGTGGGGTGCCGGCGTGACGCTGCTGGGCTATCTGCTCGGTCAGATCGCCTTCATCCGCGACAACATCGACATCATCTTCCTGCTCATCGTGTTCGTCTCCGTCGTCCCGATCATCCTCGAGGTCGGCAAGCACCTGATCGCCAAGCGCAGGGCCGCCGCCGTCGTCGAGGCCGAGGCCACCGCCGTCGAGGCCGAAGCCACTGCGGACACGGTGCCGGTGCCGACGACGCGTCGCGACACCACGCCCTGAGCACGCGCGCAAACGCGTCCTCCATGATTCTCGCCGCGGAGACCTTCGGTCCGCTCGAAACCGCCGGGCCCGCTCTGGTGTGGCTCGTCGTCGTGACGTTCGTGTTCGTCGAATGCGCCATCATCCTCGGCCTGTTCCTGCCCGGGGACTCCATGCTGCTGACCGCCGGGGTCGTGCTGGCCGCCCACCACTCCGGTGCGGCGCAGGTGTGGGCCCTGTCGGTCGGGGCGATGGTGGCCGCGATCGCCGGGAACCAGGTGGGTTACGTGATCGGCCACCGGCGGGGTCACCACCTCATCGCCCGCCGCAACGGCCGGTACCTCAACGTGGCGAACCTGCGGAAGGTCAATGCCCTGCTCGACCGGTACGGGTTCTGGGCGGTGCTGATCGCCCGCTGGATCCCATGGGTGCGGACGCTGTCGCCGCTGGTGGCCGGGGCCGCGCGGATGAACCACACCCGGTACACGATCGCGTCCACGATCGGTGCGATCCTGTGGGCGCCGGTCCTGCTGCTCGTCGGGTTCTACTTCGGCGAGTACCTCGAGCGGGTTTCGTGGCTGCTGCCGACGGTCCTCGCCGTGATGGCCGCCGTCCTCGTCGTGGGCACTGTGCTCGGCGTCCGGCAGTACCGGATCGAGATGGCGCGGCCGGCGGTGGACGTGGAGATCGCGGACGTCGACCCCGACTGACCGTCGGCCGTACGCGAGGTCCGACACGGCCTGAACGCTCCCGGACGTCGACAGCGGTCGCGACCGTTGTCGATGTCCTGAAGGTGGGTGGATGCGCGTTCAGGCGAGGGCGGGGTCCAGGATGCGGCGCGGAGTGTCCGGGTCCAGGCGCACCCCGATGAAGACGATCTCCTGACCCGGCGTCTCGCCGGTCCGGGACCACGGCTGTGCCGGTTCGAGCACCAGGTTGGGGCCGGCCTGCGACCAGATCGCCGCGGTGTCCGGGTCGTCGGCGAACCAGCAGAAGCCCTTGCTGCGCAGCACCCCGTGCAGATTCTCCACGGCCGCCTCGAGCCGGGCGCGGTCGAAGGGGCGGTCGGCGCGGTAGACGACGCTGCGGATGCCGTACTCCTCGGTCTCGGGGGTGTGGCCGCCGGCGAGTTCCTCGGCCCAGCCCGGAGCGAGCGCAGCCGCCTCCGGGTCGTAGCGTCCGGTGCCGACGACCTCGCCGATCGGGACGGCGCCGTGGACGGTGCGCAGCAGCCGCGCCGTCGGGTTGAGCCGGCGCAGGGTGGCCTCGACGGCCCCGGCGACGGCGTCGCTCACCAGGTCGGTCTTGTTGAGCAGCAGGACGTCGGCGAATTCGACCTGGTCGACGAGCAGGTCGGAGATGCTGCGCTCGTCGCCCTCGCCGGCCTCGAGATCGCGCTCGTCGAGTCGGTCGCCGCGCGTGAGCTCGGCGAGGAATGTGGTGGCGTCGACGACCGTGACCATCGTGTCGAGGCACGCGAGCTGCCCGAGACGGAAGCCGTCGTCGAACTCCCAGTCGAACGTCGCGGCGACGGGCATCGGCTCGGAGATGCCGGTCGACTCGATCACGAGGTGGTCGAACCGATTCTCCCGGGCGAGCCGCGCGACCGTCTCGATCAGGTCTTCGCGGAGCGTGCAGCAGATGCAGCCGTTGGTGAGCTCGACGAGCTTCTCGGTGGTGCGGTCGAGGCTGCCGTCGACGAGCGCGGCGTCGATGTTGATCTCGCTCATGTCGTTGACGACGACCGCGACGCGCGCGCCGTCGCGGTTGGCGAGGATGTGGTTGAGCAGCGTGGTCTTGCCCGCGCCGAGGAAGCCGGAGAGCACGGTGACGGGCAGTGGGGTCGCGGCGGTCATGCCATCGACGATAACTGTTATCGATAACCGTTTTCAAAACGGGTGCCGTCGGGTCGCGCAGAACTCGGCCCCGGCGCCCGCTCGGCGGCGACGGCGTACGCCGATTCCATCAGCATCCACCCGCTCAGCTGCACCGACAGATCCCGTTCCGCCACTCCCGAGCTGCGCACCGTGCCGCCGGAAAAACGCGCGATCCCGGGTGCCGTGCCGGGCAGCCGGGCCTGCACGGACCAGTCCCGCCCGAACAACGGCAGCCCCTCGATCTGCAGGCGGTTCGCCCACGCGGCCTGCGCGGACGCGAGCACGATCCGCGCCGCGAGCCGGCGAGCGCGTTCGTCCTCCGCGTCGACGACCGGCAGCGTCGTCGCGACCATCGCCAGGTACCGGACGAGGATGCCGTTGAACAGGCCCCCGTCCCCACCGCCACCGCCGGTGATCACCCCACGCTCGGCCAACTGGGTGTCGACGGCCTCGACGAGGGCGTGCACCCGCTCCCGGTGCCGCGGCTCGCCCATCTGCACCGCCAGCTCGGTCTCCAAGCCGAGCACGACACCCTGGCAGTACGTGTAGACCGCGCGCTCGACCCGGTCACCGCGGATCCCGTCGAAGATCAGGCCGGTCTCCGGATCGCGCAGCGTCTCGTGGATCCAGTCCGCCATCTCCTGGGCCCGCAGCAGCTTGCCGGTGCGAGCGAGCAGCAGCCCCGCCGGGCCGTTGGCCGGGGTGTTGTAGAAGTCGTCGCGGCGCCGCCAGGGGATGCCCCCGCCCCGCTCGGGTGCCCACGCCTCGAACAACTCCTTCTCGAGGACGGCGATGGCGTCGCGGCGGTCGACGTACAGGTGCCGCTGCGCGCGCTCGAGAGCGAGGCCGAGCCAGGCCATGTCGTCGAAGTAGTTGTTGGTCCAGCCGAGAAGGTTGCGGATCCGGTGCGAGCGCGTCAGCCGCACCACCCGGCGCCGGCGCCGCGGCGTCGCCTCCCGCTCGGCGGCGTCGACCGCGAGATCGATCAGGTGGGCCTGCCACCAGTAGTGCCAGGTGAGGAAGAGCCGCTCGCGGCGCACCGCCGGCCATCCGACGACTGCGAGCGCGGTGCCGGGCAGCGCCCACAACCGCCGCACGTGCCGCGACGTGACTGCAGCCTCCGCGAGATCCGCCCGCTCGGCCCACAAATCCGACATGTCGTCGCCAACCTCGTCTCACCGTCGCTACCGCTACCAGCTTTCCCCTATCGGCCGCACCTCGTCGAATGTTTCCTCACCAGGCGTGGTCGAGGTCGGCGTGCTGCCGGATCCAGGCGTGCATGGCGATCCCGGCGGCGACGCCGGCGTTGATGCTGCGGGTCGAGCCGAACTGGGCGATGGACACGGTCGTCGCGGCGACCTCCCGCGCCCGCGCCGTCACACCGGGGCCCTCCTGGCCGAACAGCAGCAGGCACGCGCGGGGCAGCTGCGCGGTTTCCAGCGGCACCGATCCGGGTGTGTTGTCCACCGCGACGATCGTCAGTCCCTGTCCGGCCGCCCAGCCGAGGAGGGAGTCGACATCGGGGTGGTGCACGAGATGCTGGTACCGATCGGTCACCATCGCTCCGCGACGATTCCAGCGCCGGCGGCCGACGATGTGCACGGCGGCCGCCGCGAACGCGTTCGCCGTGCGCACCACGGTGCCGATGTTCGCGTCGTGCCCGAAATTCTCGATTGCCACGTGTAGCGGATGGCGGCGGGTGTCGATGTCGGCGACGATCGCCTCGCGCGTCCAGTAGCGGTACGCGTCGACGACGTTGCGCCGGTCACCGTGGGCGAGCAGCTCCGGGTCGTAGCGCGGATCCCGCGGGGGTTCGGTGCCGTACTCCTCGACCCACGGACCGTACCCGTGCGGGTGCTCACCCCACTCGGTGGGACCCGGAACGTCGTCGAGTTGCACGGTCAGAACGTCGTGTTCGAGGTGGCAGCGATCGTGAAGCCGTGCCCGGTGGCGTCGTTGACGCAGGAGACGTCGGCGGCGGTGGTCTCGCACGTGTAGCCGAGCTTGCTCAACTTCGACCCGATCGGCAGGACCGGATCGTCGCCGCCGGAGGTGTAGACCGACCCACCCGAGCACATGAACTCCGCGGGTCCCGTGTCCTGCACACGAATACCGTTACCCCAGTTGACCATGCAGTTCTCGGGCCGCGGCGGCACCGGATCCGTGACGCCCTCGCAACCCGCCTCGGTGCGGGAGGGCAGCTTGACGATGCCGCACCGGAACCCGCCGTCCGGGCTGGTGAAGTAGTACGACTCGTTGCGCTCGTACTGCACGTCGGCGGGGGTCGTCGGAGCGCTCTCGGGGACCGAGGTGGTCGACGTGGTCTCGGTGGTCGTCGGGGCAGGGGCCACCGTCGTGGTCGTGGTGGTCGTGACGGCCGCGCTCGTCGACGACGCGGCAGCCGGCTCCCCCGCGTCCTCCGAAGAACTTCCGCACCCGGCCAGTGCCAGCACCGCGACCGCGGCCGCACCGATCGACGACATCCGACGCACGTTCACCCGACTCCCTTCCGTCGCTGATTCGCCCGCCACTCTAGCGAGACCGCGTCAGCTGCCGGTCACCCACCGGTTGACCAGGCGATTGAGCCGGGCGGGTGTGACCTGGGCGAAGGCGGCGAACGCCTTCGCCTGCCAGCCCACGGCGTGGTGGACACCTGCCGCCCGCCGGCCCGGACGGGTCAGCTCGTACAGGGCCCGCGCGACGTCGTCGGCGTCGAGCCGGATCCCCAGCCGCCGCGAGGCCCCGACGTTCATGTCCCGGGTCATCGCCGTGTCGACGAACAGCGGCCACAACGCGACCACCCGGATTCCGTGCGGAGCCCATTCCAGATCGAGGGCCTCGGTCAGCCCGCGCACGGCGAACTTGGTGGCGCTGTAGGTGACGAGCTCCGGCTGTCCGTACAGCGCCGACGCCGAGCAGAGGTTGACCACCTGGGCGCCGGGCGTGCGACGCAGGTACTCGAACGCGCTGTGGCAGCCGGTGATCGTCCCGGCGACGTTGACGTCGACCATCTGCCTGTGCCGCTCAAGCGGGGTCGTCTCGAACGGTCCCGAGGCCAGGACGCCCGCGTTGTTGACGAGCAGGTCCAGGGTGCCGTCGGTGCAGAACGCCTTCAGTGCGTGCTCCCAGCCCGTCGCGTCGGTGACGTCGAGGACGGCGGTGACGACGCCGGGTTGCTCGGCGGCGAGCGCCTCGAGGCCGGCGGCGTCGACGTCGACGGCGGCGACCCGGTAGCCGCGGCGGGCGAGGAGCAGGGCGGTGGCGCGGCCGATTCCCGAGGCGGCACCGGTGACGAACGCAGTGGGCGAATCCATGGTTGCAGCGTAGCGACGCCGAACGTGGCGCAGGTCACGGACTATCCTGGCATCGGAGGAGCAATGAACCACGTTCGAGTCGTTCGCGCCGTCGCGTTCGTCACTGCCGGCTACCTCGTCGTCCTGGCCCTGTGGCTGGGGCTGTTCGTCGGCGACTCTCCCGAGGGCACCGTCCCCTACCAGATCATGTTCCTGCTGGCCGCGTACGGCTCGGCGCTGGGCATCGCCATGATGCTCGCCGGGCGGCCGCCGCGCGCCGACCGCCGCCTCGCCCGCCGCGGACTCGAGGGCTGGGCCACCATCACCTCGGCCCGGCACCTCGGGCACACCGTGGACAACGGCGAACTCACCGAGCTGGATCTCGACCTGACGGTGCCGGGTTCCCAGCCGTACCACGGACGGGTGCTCTACGAGATCGCCCGTGAGGATCTCGACCGGTTCGAGCCGGGCCGGGTCGTGGGCATCCGCGTCGACCCGCACGACCGGGACCGCATCGTCCTCTGCCCGTAGTCGACGTGCCCTGCGAGCGTGTCGTCTATACCGACGGCCGGGCTGCGGGGGCGGTCTCCCGGCCGAGCGCGAGCTTGCCTTCGACGAGGAGCAGCTGCGCCAGCGCATAGGTCGCGAGCACGAACCCCTCCGCTGCGGCGCGCGCCCGCTCCGACCGCAGCAGCACCCGCCGCGCGACGATGGTGCCGTCCGACAGGGTGAACACCAGGCCGCCGAGACCCAGCCAGCTGCGCCGGTCCCCGCCCGGGATCGGCAGGTCGGCCAACCGGCGGGCTCCGGGGGCGAGCGACGGGTCCGCGGCGAGTGTCGCGGTGGTCCCGAGCAGCGCACCGTAGCCCGTCAGCGGGGCCGCCACCCGGGGCGCCTTCGCGCCGAGCAGACCGGCGGCGCCGAGTGCCGCGACCGCCCGCGGCACCGCCGCCGACCGGGTCGGGCGGGCACCGCGCCGGGCCAGCAGCGCCGAGTAGCAGACCTGCATCACGGCGAACGAGGACGCACCGCGCAGCAGCCGCGCGTCGTCGTCCGGGTCGATCATGAATACGTCGCCGACCGTCGCGCCGGTCAGGGCGAGCAGCAGCAGGGCGGTGTCCGACCGGTCGGTGTGCGGGGCGTGCCGCAGCACCCGCACCGCCAGCGCCGGCCCGATCAGCGGCTTCGCGACCCGCTGCAGCCGCTCGTTCCCGAGCACCCCGCCCACGACCGTCGCCGTCGCGGCTGCGGCGAACACCGCGTGCTCGGCGTTCCACCTGTCCCGGCTGAACCATCCCATGCCCGGCAGCGTACCGATCCGCGCGGCGTCACCCGGCCGGCTTTCCTCAGGCGCAGCGGCGGGCGCCCGCCGACGCCGTCGCCCGCAGGAATTTCGGGCGCGGCAGCTCCCGCTCGCGGGCGGCCACCGTGACGGCCTCCGCTACCGCGTCGACGTCCGTCGCCCGGCACAACGCGATCGCCGAGCCGCCGAATCCGCCACCGACCATGCGCGCACCCAGCGCACCGGCGGCGCGCGCGGCGTCGACGGCGCTGTCGAGTTCGACGGAGCTGACCTCGAAGTCGTCCCGCAGCGACCGGTGCGCGGCGTCGAGTATCGGCCCGAGCCGTTCCGGGGCGTCGTCGCGCAGTGCGGCGACGGCGGCGCGGACCCGGGCGATCTCGGTGACGACGTGCCCGGCCCGGCGCCGCAGCACCGGGTCGGTCAGCGCGCCGAGCGCAGCGACGGTGCCGACGTCGCGCAGGCTCCCGAGTCTTCGTGTGGCCTCCTCAACGTCGCGACGCCGCTGTCCGTACTGTCCGTCGACGAGGCGGTGCGGGGCGTCGGTGTCGACGACGAGCAGTGCCAGGCCGT
Source organism: Rhodococcus sp. NS-SX18 (assembly GCF_057367935.1). Classification (NCBI taxonomy): domain Bacteria; kingdom Bacillati; phylum Actinomycetota; class Actinomycetes; order Mycobacteriales; family Nocardiaceae; genus Rhodococcus; species Rhodococcus sp. NS-SX18. The sequence goes on from NZ_CM170633.1 coordinate 4,222,406, forward strand.
GCGATTCGAGGTCGATCGGGACGTGCTCGACCTCGCCGGTCGCGCAGTCCAGCAGAAGCGCGTGCCCGGCCCGCCCGCGCAACACGATCTGCTGGTCCATACCGCCGGTGGGGACGCCGACGTAGTCGTTCTCGGCCCGCATGCAGGCGGCGGCGAGGGCGGCCCGGCCCGGATCGTCGACCGGCAGCCCGGACAGCTCGGCCAGGGCGAGAGCGACGGCCGCCTCGAGCGCGGCCGAACTCGACAGGCCCGCGCCGATCGGCACGTCGGAGGCGATCGCGATGTCGGCGCCCGCGAATCCGGGCGGGTCGAGCGCGCCGATCACCCCGAGGACATAGGCGCCCCAGCCGCCGGTGTGTCCTTCGGGCTGCCCCAGCCGCCCGAAGGACACACCGCCGATGCCGTCGCTCACCAGCCGGAGCGTGCCGTCGTCGCGGCGCCGGACGGCGGCGGCCGTCACTTGCGACAGCGCCAGGGGCAGGCACAGCCCACCCGCGTAGTCGACGTGCTCACCGATCAGGTTCACCCGGCCCGGCGCGCACCACACTCCCTCCGGGGCCGCGCCGAACGCCCGCGTGAACCCGGCTGCGGCGGCCGCGGCCACGGTCATCCGGCGAGTTCCCGCAGCCGCACCGCGATGCGTTCGGCGGAGGTGTCGCTGATCCATACGCCCATCGCGGACTCCGATCCGGCCAGGTACTTGAGCTTGTCGGCAGCGCGTCGCAGCGAGAATATCTGGCAGAACAGACGGCCGTACGGCCGCTCGTCGCCGACCGGTGCCTGGTGCCAGGCCGCGATGTAGGGGACGCGCTGCACGCCGTCGAAGAACAGGTCGACGCGACGCAGCAACTCCCGGTAGGCCACCGCCAGTTCGTCGCGCTCGGCGTCGTCGAGGGCGACGAGGTCCGGCACGTCGCGATGCGGGGCGAGGTGCACCTCGACGGGCCAGCGCGCCGCGGCCGGAACGTAGGCGGTCCACCGTCGTCCGGACCACACGACGCGGGTGCCCGCCCGGCGTTCCGCGTCGAGCACGTCGCGTTGCAGCAGCCGGCCCGTCGCCGCGTGGTGCGCGCGGGCACGCTGCAGCAGTACCTGCGAGCGGGGCGGCAGGAACGGGTAGGCGTAGATCTGTCCGTGCGGATGTTGCAGTGTCACACCGATTTCCGCGCCGCGGTTCTCGAAGCAGAACACCTGCCGCACGTCGGGGGCGGCCGAGTGCTCGGCGGTGCGGTCGGCCAGTGCATCGAACACCGTGCGGACCCGTTCGAGGCTCAGGTCGGCGAACCGGGCCTCGTGGTCGGCGGTGAACGCGACCACCTCGCAGCGTCCTGTCGCGGGCCGTCGCGGCCACAGCGGGTCGCCGTCCACCGGACCGGCGTCGGCGCCACCGGATCCGAGCGCCGGGAAACGGTTCTCGAACACCACCACGTCGTAGTCGTCGGCGGGTATCTCGGTGGCGGCCCGGCCCGGCCGAGTGGGGCACAGCGGGCAGTCCGCGGGGTCCGGCAGGAAGGTGCGGTCCATGCGGTGCGACGCCGAGACCACCCACTCCCCCGTGAGCGGGTCGAAGCGCAGTTCGGAGGCCGCCCCGGCCGGCGGCAGCCGCCGGGTGTCGTGCCGTTCCCGCACCGCGCCGCCCCCGGCGTACGGCTCGGTGTCGTCGAAGTAGAACAGTTCCCGGCCGTCCGCGAGGCGGGCCGCGGTCCGTCGCACCCGACCGGCCCTAGGCGTCCTGCAGTCCCAGGTCCTGCAGGCCCAGCAGGTAGCGGTACTCCACGCCCTCCGCGGCGATCACCTCGCCGGCGCCGGTGGCCCGGTCGACGACGGTGGCGACACCCACGACCGTCGCGCCGGCGTCGCGCAGGGCCTTGACGGCGGTGAGCGGGGAGTTGCCGGTGGTGGTCGTGTCCTCGACCACCAGGACCCGCTTGCCGAGCACGTCGGGGCCCTCGATCTGCCGCTGCATACCGTGCGCCTTGGCGGCCTTGCGGACGACGAACGCGTCGATCGGACGGCCCGGTGCGTGCATGACCGCGAGCGCGACCGGGTCGGCCCCCATGGTGAGTCCGCCGACGGCGTCGAAGTCCCAGTCGGCGACCAGTTCCCGGATGAGCTTGCCGATCAGGGGCCCGGCCCGGTGGTGCAGGGTGGCACGGCGAAGATCCACGTAGTAGTCGGCCTCCTTGCCGGACGACAAGGTCACCTTGCCGTGCACCACCGCCAGTTCTCGGACCAGCGCAGCCAACTCCTCGCGATCGGTCATCGCAACCCCTTACCGTCTCTCGTTCCACGCCGCGCCCGTGGGCGCCGGCGACGACGAGCCTAGCCGGGGTCCGGCGGTCAGGCGGCGACGGTGTCCGATCCGCCGGTCGGCGCGTCCGCGGAGGCGGCCGGCGCCGACGCCGGCGGGGCGACGGCGACGGGGGCGAGCGGGGCGGCGACCTCGAACAGCGGGACGGGCCCGACCGCGGCGATGCGTGCGAACACCGAGGTCGGGAAGGTGGTGGCCGCGGTGTTGATGGTGCGGCCGAGATCGTTGTGGACGCGGGCGGCCCCGGCGATGCGCTGCTCGCGGGTCCGCAGTTCGCGGGCGACGCGGATGAACGGCCAGTGGTTGACGCCGTCGAGGACGCCGATCAGCTCGTGCAGGGCCGCCGACAGGGTGTTCTCCGCGGCGGCCCGCTCCCCCAGGGACAGCCGCTGGTCGCGCATGGCGATCGCCAGGGATCGCGCCCCGACGACGGAGCTGAGCCGGCTGCGGTCCATACCTGCCCCGGCGGACGCCGCGACGAGTGCGGGTACCTGGTCGTAGCGGTCGTCGAGTTCGTTGGTCAGCAGGCGCAGGCTGTCGCGGTGGCGCATCTTCAGCACCCGGAGGCGGCGGACGGCGGCACGCGTCCACAGCAGCACGATCACCACGACCGCAACGACAATCACAAGAGCCACAGACGTCACAGGCCGGAATCTACCGCGCAGCCGCGGCGACACCCGGAGCGCGACGCGCCGTGTCGTGGCGCCGTGTCCGGACCGTTATCCGGTGCGGCCTACGTCCGGCCCCGGCCCCGGCCGACCAGGTTGGTCGCCCGGCGCACCAGGTTCTTCGGGACGAGCCGGCCCACCGTCGTGAGCACCTTGTACTGCAGGCCCGGGATGCTGATCACCTTGCCCGCCTCGAGGTCGGCGAGGGAGGTCCGCACCACGGTGTCCACGTCGAGCCACATCAGTTCCGGAATCGAGCTCATCTCGATCCCGGCCCGCTCGTGGAACTCGGTGTGCACGAAGCCGGGGCAGAGCGCCTGCACCTTCACCCCGGTGCCGGCGAGCCCACCGGACAATCCCTCGGTGAACGAAACGACGTAGGCCTTGCTCGCCGAGTACGTCGACCCACGTCCGGAGAGCAGACCGGCGACGCTGGCGACGTTGACGATGCTGCCCTTGCCGGCGGCGATCATCGGCGGCAACGCGGCCCGGGTCAGCTGCATCACGGCGGTGACGTTGACGTCGAGCTGTGCCTGCAGCACCGCCGGGTCGGCCGTCCAGAACTCACCGGAGGTGCCGAAACCGGCATTGTTGACGAGCATCTCCACGCCCTCGGCGAGGCGGCGGGCGACGGCCGCGCGGCCGTCCTCGGTGGCCAGGTCGGCGGCGAGGATCTCGGAGGTGGTGCCGAACCGGGAGGCCAGTTCGTCGGCGAGGGACCGCAGGCTCTCCTCGCGACGGGCGACGAGCACGAGGTCGTACCCCTTGCCGGCGAGTGCGCGCGCAAAGCCTGCGCCGATGCCCGAGGTGGGGCCGGTGACCAGGGCGACGGGCCGGGTGGCAGCGGAAGTCATGGGGTAAAGCTAGCGCAGCGCGCCGGCCGTTTCCGGCGACGTGCGCTCAGCGCCGCGCGGAGGGGCGGCCGGGATCGTGCGCGACCCGGTCGAGTTCCTGCGGCTCCACGATCGGCGGCAGCACGTGCAGGATTCCGGAGAGCCGGGCGACGGTCTCGATGGCCGAGTCCCATTCGCGGCCGGTGCTGCCCACGGGAATCGAGCCGAGGGTCCATTCGCCCTCGCTCCACAGCATCTGCACGTGCGGGGGGATCGACTCGGTGTACGCGACCATGCGCTGGTCACAGATGCGGCGGGCGATCTCGAGGTCGGTGGCGAACACGATGCGCGGCCCGATGGCGCCGAGCAGGTTCATGTCCGGGTCCTTCGGCGGCGGCGTCGACTTCAGGCGCAGGTCGATGTCGACGTCGGAGCCGACCTTGCGGCGCACCGCGACGATCGTCGCGGTCTCCTCGATGTCGAAGAGGATGAACTCCTCGCCGCGGCGGATGCCGTGGACGACGTCCACCGCGCCGAGATACTCCTGCTTGGCCAGGGCCGCCCGGTGCCAGTGCCCGGGCAGGGAGTCGTCGGCGGCGCTGTACTTGTAGCCCTGGGCGCGCGCCCAGATCTCCCGCACGCGACCGGACTGTTCACGCCGCGTGCGGTCGACGTAGAGCAGCGCCAACGCACCCGCGAGTGCGATCGCCGCCAGTCCGAACCACATCACCGTCATCGCGCGCCAGCCTATCGCGTTCTAGTTGCCCGGACCGCCGAAGGACGGCAGGGACGCGCTGACCACCGTGTCGGCGATCATCTCCCCGTTCCGCAGCGGCGACCCCTGCGCGACCACCGAGTCGCCGACCCGCAGCGCCGACGGGTCCGAACCGGCGAGCGACATGATCTGTGTGTCGGGGGTGAGCCGCACCGTGACGATCGAGCCGCCCATGCCACTGAGCGTGAGGGACGTGCCGTCGTTGGCGGTGATCGTGCCGACGACGGTGCCGGCGGAGCCGATGACGTCGCCGAGCCCGCCGGGCAGCTGCTCGAACGGCAGGCCGGGCACGGCCGGGTCGGTGGTCGGCGCGGGCGTCGTGGGGGCAGGCCGGGGCACCGTGGTCGTCGTGGTCGGGGCCGCTACGCTGCGCTGCTGCGGGTCGTCGCCGCTGCCGCCGCTGAGCAGGTAGCCGCCGAAACCGGCCAGCACGATCGACGCCACCGCGGCGAGCAGGATCAGGCCCCAGCGGCGGCGGGGCGGCTTCGCATCGAGCGGCGGGTACTCACCGGTGTGCGGCGGGGTCGGTGGCGCCGCGTAGTCCTGGGCATGGGGGTACTGCTGCGCCCCTGTGTACTGCTGCGTGGGGGCGTACTGCTGGGTCGGGGCGTACTGGGGTTGCGGACCGTAGGGGCCGGGCTGCTCGAACGCCTGGGTCGGGTTCGGGGGCGCCGCCGTCGGATCGAACCGCGGGTCGTACGACGGGTAGACCAGGGTGGGGTCGACGGGCCGGCCGTACGCCTCGGTCGGATCGGCGGTGTGCAGGACCCGGGTGTCGTCGGCGTCCGTCGCGCGCGCGTCGTCGTCGCGCCCCTCGTCGAGCGAGTAGGCGCGCTCCTGGGGAGTGCGCGGATCGTGCGGGTTCGTCATGGTCCCACCAAGGGTAGGCGCTCCGCGCCGGTGCGTCTTTCGGGCTGCTGGAGCAGCCCGAAAGACGCACCGGGCGCTACGCGCCTATGACCAGGTGGTCGCCGTCGTCGCTGACGCCCACCGAGACGGTGTCACCGTCCTTGATGTCCCCGGCCAGCAGCTTCTTGGCGAGCTGGTCGCCGATCGACTGCTGGATGAGCCGGCGCAGGGGACGCGCACCGTACTGCGGGTCGTACCCCCGCACGGCGAGCCAGAACCGGGCCGAACTCGACACGTCGAGCGTGAGCCGGCGGGCCGCCAGGCGCCCGGCCAGCTGCTCGAGCTGGATGTCGACGATCTGCTCGAGCTGCTCCTCCGTGAGCGAGTGGAAGACCACCACGTCGTCGAGCCGGTTGATGAACTCCGGCTTGAACGCCGCGCGCACCGCCGCCATGATGTGGTCCCGGTCGCCACCCGCACCCAGGTTCGAAGTGAGGATGAGGATGGTGTTGCGGAAGTCGACGGTGCGGCCCTGCCCGTCGGTGAGCCGGCCGTCGTCGAGCACCTGCAGCAGCGTGTCGAACACGTCCGGGTGGGCCTTCTCGACCTCGTCGAACAGCACCACCGAGTAGGGCCGGCGACGCACCGCCTCGGTGAGCTGACCGCCCGACTCGTAGCCGACGTAGCCCGGAGGGGCACCGACGAGCCGTGCGACGGAGTGCTTCTCGCTGTACTCGGACATGTCGATCCGCACCATCGCGCGCTCGTCGTCGAACAGGAAGTCCGCGAGCGCCTTCGCCAGCTCGGTCTTGCCGACGCCGGTGGGGCCGAGGAACAGGAACGAGCCGGTGGGCCGGTTCGGGTCGGCGACGCCCGCCCGGGAGCGACGCACCGCGTCCGACACGGCCTGCACGGCCTCGTCCTGGCCGACAACGCGCTTGCCGAGCTCGGACTCCATGCGCAGGAGCTTGGCGGTCTCGCCTTCCATCATGCGGCCGGCCGGGATGCCGGTCCACGCGGCGACGACGTCGGCGACGTCGTCCGGGCCGACCTCCTCCTTGAGCATGACGTCGCCGTCGGCGGCGGCTCCGGATGCGGCGGCCGCCCGCTCCAGCTCCTTCTCGAGCTGCGGGATGCGTCCGTAGCGCAGCTCCGCGGCCTTACCGAGATCACCGTCGCGCTCGGCGCGTTCCTCCTCGCCGCGCAGCGCCTCGAGCTGTTCCTTGATGCCACGCACCGAATCGATGGCGGTCTTCTCGTTCTGCCAGCGGGTGGTGAGCTGGTTCAGCTTCTCGCGTTCGTCGGCGAGTTCGGCACGCAGCTTCTCGAGGCGCTCCTTGGAGGCCTCGTCGGTCTCCTTCTGCAGCGCCATCTCCTCGATCTCGAGGCGACGGACGATGCGCTCGACCGAGTCGATCTCCTCGGGACGCGAGTCGATCTCCATGCGCAGCCGGGACGCGGCCTCGTCGACGAGGTCGATGGCCTTGTCCGGCAGGAACCGGGACGTGATGTACCGGTCGGAGAGGGTGGCGGCGGCGACGAGCGCGGAGTCGGTGATGCGCACGCCGTGGTGCACCTCGTACCGCTCCTTGAGGCCGCGCAGGATGCCGACGGTGTCCTCGACGCTCGGCTCGCCGACGAGCACCTGCTGGAAACGGCGTTCGAGGGCGGCGTCCTTCTCGATGTACTTGCGGTACTCGTCGAGGGTGGTCGCGCCGACGAGGCGCAGCTCGCCGCGGGCGAGCATGGGCTTGATCATGTTGCCGGCATCCATCGCCGATTCGCCGGTCGCACCGGCGCCGACGATGGTGTGCAGCTCGTCGATGAAGGTGATGACCTGCCCGGCCGATTCCTTGATCTCGTCGAGCACGGCCTTGAGGCGTTCCTCGAATTCACCGCGGTACTTGGCGCCGGCCACCATCGAGCCGAGGTCGAGCGCGATGACGGTCTTGCCGCGCAGCGACTCGGGGACGTCGCCGGCGACGATGCGCTGCGCGAGACCCTCGACGATGGCGGTCTTGCCGACGCCGGGCTCGCCGATGAGCACGGGGTTGTTCTTGGTGCGCCGGCTCAGCACCTGTACGACGCGGCGGATCTCGTTGTCACGGCCGATGACCGGGTCGAGCTTGCCCTCACGGGCGCGGGCGGTGAGGTCGGTCGAGTACTTCTCGAGCGCCTGGTAGGTGCCCTCGGGGTCCGGGCTGGTCACGCGGGCACTGCCGCGGACGGTGGTGAACGCGTCGCGCAGCGCGGCCGGGGTGGCGCCGTGCCCGACGAGGAGCTTGGCGACGTCGGAATCGCCGCCCGCCAGGCCGACGAGGACGTGCTCGGTCGAGACGTACTCGTCGTCGAGTTCGGTGGCGAGGTGCTGGGCGGCGGTCAGGGCGGCGACGGCTTCGCGGCCGAGTTGCGGTGTCTGGGTGGCGCCCGTGGCACGGGGCAGCCGCTCGACGAGCGTCTGCGCCTCCCGGTGCACGACGGTCGGGTCCACGCCGACCGCCTTGAGGAGCGGCGCGGCGATGCCGTCGGTCTGGTCGAGCAACGCGACGAGCAGGTGGGCCGGACGGATCTCCGGGTTGCCCGCAGCGGACGCGGACTGCATGGCAGCCGTCATCGCCGCCTGGGTCTTGGTGGTGGGATTGAACGAGTCCACTGCGAACCCCTTCCCTTCATTGAGCGAGCCGGTATCAATTCTGCACCCGCAAGCCTCCCGTCGCGGGCATTCGCAAGCTTCAACGGCACCAAACTTGAGTTTGTTCCGCTCAACTTTTTCCGGCGATGTGATGTGCGGCACATTCCGGGGTCGTCGAGCTGCCCGCCGTCGATTGTGGCCGAAACACCGTCACGGGACTACAGTGGCGGCGACCAGCAGAGACAGCGAGCAGGAGGGTGCGTGGAGGCCTTCGCCGTCGCCCGCGTCCAGCTCAGCTTCGCGTCGATCGTCGCGACCCCCGGCGGCGCCGAGCGCTTCGCCACCGCCTTCTACACCGCCCTGTGGAGCGACACCGTCGGGATCCGCGAGCTGTTCCCCGCCGGCATGGAGACGATGCGGCAACGGTTCGCGACCGCGGTCGGCTGGGCGGTCAACCGGCTCGGCGAGCCCGACACCGTCACTGCATTCCTCACCCAGCTCGGGCGTGACCACCGCAAGTACGGAGTTCGGCCCGAGCACTTCCGGTCCGCGGGCCGGGCACTGCACACCGCCGTGCGCGAGTGCACCCCGCCGATCCTGTGGACCGACGCGCTCGACCGCACCTGGGCCCGGGTGATCGACCTGCTCGTCGGGACCATGGCCGACGCCGTGGCCGACGACGAGCTGCCCGCCGCGTGGGGCGCCACCGTCGTCGGCCACGAACGGGTGCTGCCCGACCTGGCGATCATCCGGCTCGAGACGGACTCGCCGATCCCGTACCACGCCGGTCAGTACATGAGCGTGCAGATCCCGCAGCGCCCGCACATGTGGCGGTACCTGTCGGCGGCGCTTCCTCCGAATCCCTACGGCCAGATCGAATTCCACGTCCGTCGCGTGTCGGGCGGCTGGGTCAGCCCCGCGCTCGTCGGCGAGACCTCCGTCGGCGACCGCTGGGTGATCGGACCCCCGCTCGGGGGGCTGCACGTCGACCGCGACAGCGGCGAGGACGTGCTGATGATCGCCTCCGGCACGGGCCTCGCGCCGCTGCGGGCGCAACTGATGGAGATGGGCATGCGGGGCGACAATCCGCGCGTGCACCTGTTCTTCGGCGGCAAGTACCCCTGCGACCTCTACGACCTGCAGACGCTGTGGCAGCTGGCCACCACCAATCCGTGGCTCACCGTCGTCCCGGTCGTCGAGGAGACCGAGAACCCATGGTGGCACCCGGTTCCCGTCGAGGACCCCCCACCGGGCCTGCACCGGCCCCTGCACGGCAAGCTCGGCAAGGTGGTGTCGCAGTTCGGCTCCTGGGCCGATCGGCAGATCCAGATCGCCGGCTCCCCGTCGATGATCCGCACGACGCTCTACGCGCTGTCCGCCGGCGGCACCCCGCGGCAGAACATCAGCTTCGACCCGCTGTAGATCCGCATCTGCCGCACATTGTGTGCCGGTGACCCTACCGCACTGCACCGGCGGTGACCGCAATTCGTTCCCCTTCGAGCCACCCCACGGGTAATTCGACCTCCGAAGCGATACCTGGGGATCTCGTTCAGCCCCGGCAATGGACCTACCGTCCACCGTGTTGAGCGTTCCGATTCGCCCGTTGAGCCGTTGTTGAGCGCCGTCCGGACACTTGTTGTTGCCCATTCATACCTCCCCCGGGAGCAAGAGATGCAACCCCGAGTGCCTGTTTACGTGTACGCCGACGACTCGATACTCCGGGCCGGAGTAGTCAGTCAGCTGCGCATGCGGAGCGAAGTGGCCGTCGTCGACACCGATCCGGAATCCGCAGAGGTCGCCATCCTCGCCGCGGACGTTCTCGACGACGCCACCATGCGGACCCTCCACGCCCTCCAGCGCGGCTTCTCGCCGCGAGTGATCCTTGTACTGCGTGTCATCGACGACGCCACCCTCGTCGCCGCCGCGGAAGGCGGTATCAGCGGTCTGCTCCGCCGCGGCGACGCGACACCCGACCTCCTGGTCCGCACCATCCAACGTGTGGCGGCCGGCGACGGTGTCCTTCCCCCCGACCTTCTCGGCCGACTGCTCGGTCAGGTCGGCGCTCTGCAGCGACAGGTCCTGACGCCACGCGGATTGCGGTTCTCGGGGCTCTCGGAGCGCGAGGTCCAGGTGCTTCGACTGGTGGCCGACGGACACGACACCTCGGAGATCGCGCAGCAACTCTGCTACAGCCAGCGCACGGTCAAGAACGTGCTGCACGACATCACCACCCGCCTGCAGCTCCGCAACAGATCGCATGCCGTCGCATATGCGGTCCGCGAGGGACTGATCTGAGGCGGGTGGGCGCCGTGATATCCGACGTCGACGCTGCCCTCCGGCGGCTGATCGAACACGAAGCGATCGACGACGCGGAGGTCGACGTCGTCTTCGACGCACCGACGAAGGATTGGGCGGCCCGCCGCACCGGTCCGACAATCGACGTCTACCTGTACGACATCAGGGAAGACCTACGCCGGCGCCAACGCGGCCTCGTGAACGAGTACGACAACGGTCTCGTTCGCGCCAGGCATCTACCTCCGCGCTACTTCAAGCTCTCCTATCTCGTGGCCGCGTGGACCCAACGCCCCGAGGACGAACATCACCTCCTCGGCAGGTTGCTGACGTGCTTTCTGCGTCACGACGCACTCCCGGGCAGTCTGTTGTCCGGTTCGCTGGCCGACCTCGGTCTGCCCGTCCCGGTCGCCGTCGCGCTGCCACCGCCCGAGGACCGATCGTTCGCGGACGTCTGGACAGCGCTCGGCGGTGAACTCAAACCGTCCCTCGACCTAGTCGTCAGCATGCCCACCCCTACCGGTCGCGTGCACCCGGCCGCTCCACCTGCCCTTCGCACTCCGCGCCTGTCCACCGAAGGGAAACACGGCTCGGTTCCTGGTGAGCAGAAGCGCAGACGCGCGCCAGCGCCGGACAGCTCCGATCCCGTCCCATCCGGCCTCGAGACCTTGCCGGAGGACGCACCTCCGGCGGGCGGCGAGAGTCCGTCGATCACCGTGCGCAAGTCTCGCCGCAAGCAGGGACGCAGCGAATGAACTCGGACGCCAACCTGCGGGATCTGCTCGACCGGTGCGCCCTGATCGAGGCACGCGTCCGCACGGTCGTGACCCATCGGCGCAGTTACGATCCAACCCCCGACGACCCCTTCCGGGGCCTGTATCTGAGCGACGAATCCGCCGTGACGTTGCTCGACGTGGTTCCACCCCCGCCGGAGTCGGACCGTGCGGCTCGCATCGCTCTGGATCGCCACGCCGATGCGGCGGAAGCGGCGGGTGCCGAACTGCGGCTGCGTCGGCTCACCCGGTCGGCCGGGTTGTCCGACATCGACGTCGACGCGTTGCTGATATGCATGCTTCCGGACCTGAATTCGCGGTTCGAACGTCTCTACGGCTACCTCAACGACGACGTCACGCGGCGGAGGGCGACGATCGGCCTGGTCCTCGAACTACTCGAGCTGTCCCCCATGACGGCCGAGCATCGCGCACGATTGGCGGCAGGGGCACCGCTGATCGACACCGGCCTCGTACTCGTGGAGGACGAGGAGCGCCCGTTCCTCACCCGGGGCCTGCGAGTTCCGGATCGCGTGACCCAGCATCTGCTCGGCGAAGATCGCTGCGACCCGGAGATCGCCGATCTGCCTTTCGATGCAGGGCATTTCGAGTCTCCCGCGTCCGACCGGATCGCGCGGACGATACGAACAGGCCAGCACTGCACCTACATCCGGGAGTCCATCGGGTCCGGCGCTCCTGCTGTTGCCGTTGCAGCCCTGGAGGCGGCAGGTCGCTCCGCCATGTGTGTGGACGCCAACCGGCTGCTCGAGCACCCCGACCCGGCCCGCGCGGTGGGTGGGCTGGGCCGAGAAGCGGTGCTACGCGGAGCCGGGATAGTCGTGACACCGATGGACGCGCTGGCCCCACACACGGCGATCATCCGGGCGTTGTGCAAACTGACAGCACCCGTCGTTGCGATCGGAACCGTCACCTGGGATCCGCGCTGGTCGGACAGCGTGCCGCTCCAGGTCGAGGCGGAGCGCCTGTCGACCGAGGACCGAGCACACCTCTGGGCCGTCGCAGCCGGGGACAGCGTCGTCGACGGCTCCGTCACCGAGGTCGCGAACCAGTTCGTGCTGGGTCCGGCACAGATCGAACGTGCGGTTCGTTCGGCGCGTATATCGGCGAGCCTGACCGGCAGCACCCTCACCAGGCGAGACCTGCGCCAGGGAGCGCGGGCGCAGAACGCGGCTGGGCTGGAGCGACTCGCCCGGCGCATCGAACCCTCGGTCGGCTGGGACGATCTCGTACTCCCCCACCGCGTCGTCGACCAGCTGCACGAGCTTACCGCTCGTGCTCACTATCGGGAGCGGGTCCTCACCGACTGGCGGATGCGGCCCGGTGGCGGACGAGGGCGTGGAGTCACCGCCCTCTTCGCAGGTGAATCGGGCACCGGCAAGACCATGACCGCGGAAGTCATAGCCGGGGATCTCGGTCTCGACCTGTATTCGGTGGACCTGGCCGCAGTGGTGGACAAGTATGTCGGCGAAACGGAGAAGAACCTCGAACGCATCTTCGCGGAAGCGAGTGGCGTCAACGCCGTGCTGCTGTTCGACGAGGCCGATGCCGTGTTCGGCAAGCGAAGCGAAGTACGCGACGCGCACGATCGCTACGCGAACATCGAGAGTGCCTATCTGCTGCAACGCATGGAGAGCTTCGACGGGCTCGCCGTCCTCGCAACCAATCTGCGTGCCAACCTCGACGAGGCATTCATCCGCCGCCTCGATGCCATCGTGGACTTTCCGACGCCCGACGAGGACGCACGGCGGGCGCTGTGGCGGCACTGCTTCGACTTACCGGCACCGTGCAGCGACGATCTCGACGTGGACTACCTCGCCCGATCCTTCACGTTGTCGGGCGGCAACATTCGTTCCGCAGCCATCACCGCCGCCTACCTCGCGGCGGCGAGCAACAGCGTGATCGGGATGGAACACGTCATACCCGCGGTGCGTCAGGAATACCGCAAGCTCGGCCGACTCGTGCCGGAATCCGTCGCCGCCGGGTGATCCGATCGTCACGATTCCGTTCTTCGGATGCACAATCCGCCGATGCATCCGAGGAGACACCCCACCACCACGAGCGTCAACCCGCTTCCTCCGGGCGCCGCAGCGAACTGTGCATTCGCATAGACGGCGAATCCGATTGTGACAGCGATGGCGAGGAGGCCGGCGATGATGGTCATGCCACCTTTGGGACGCAGGATGCCGATCAGCATGAGTGCGATGAGCACGATCACGACCGCCCGAGCGATGGGTTGAGTCACGTAGGTGTAGTCGTCTCCGGTAGCGACGCTCATGATGTCGCCGATACCGGGGAACCGCCGCACCGTCAGCAGCGGAACCTGCCGTGCATCACCCGTCCACGGGAGGAACGCGCCGATCAGGGCGATCAGGCCTCCGAGGAGAGTCGCAGCGATCCGGATCAGCGGAAGCAGGTCGTCCGAGGTCTGGGTGAGCACGGCGCCGGTATCCACGACGATTCCGCCGTCCTCGGCACCCACCTCGAGGTTTCGGACCTTCGCGTGCCCCATTCGTGGACGCGGCGCCCGGACGGTGACCATCGCCCAACCTGCTTGCCCTGGAAGTATGTTCAACGTCGGCGGGTCGAAGGAGAACTGGACGGCGTTTTCGGGGTCGCGGCCTACCAGTCGCGCCCGGAGAGGCAAGGCTCTGCTCCTGTTGTCGACGACGACACGCAGCTGTCCACGCGAACTGTTGTGCACGGTGAACTGTTCCGGCTCGAGCCGTATCCGAGCGAGGGTGATCGGTGCCGGGGACGCCGTCTGCACGAAGGCGCCCTGGGTCTTGACGGAACCGTCCTCGTTGCTCGCCACGACCCGGATCTCCCGGGAGACCGTCTCTCCGCCCGGCGGTGGTGGAGCGGAGACCGTCATCGCGACCCGCGACACCCCGCCCGGCGGCACTTCGATTGCCCACGACTCGAATTCGAATCCGACGGCGCGTTCCGGATCGGAACCGTTCAGCCGCACTTTCAGTGGTTGCGATCCACGGGTGTTGTCCACCGCTACACGGCATCGACCGTGCGTCCGGTCATTGACCTTGATCTGTTCCGGTTCGAGCCGGATCTCGGCCGTGGTGATCGGGTTCGGCGAGGTCGTCTGTATCAGAGTTCCGTCTACGGTGGCCTCCCTGGTGCCGTCGGTCGCGACGACCGTGAAGGGCTTGCTCGTTTCCGGCTCCTTCGGTGGCGTGACGAGTTGAGCGCGGACACCGACGCGACTCTCCGAACCGGCCGCGACGTCGATCTTTGCTACGTAGAACAACACCCGCACCGATCCTTCCGGGTCTCGGCCGGAGAGCTGGACATGTCGGGCGACGCCCCCCTTGCGGTTGTCGATGATCAGCCACCCCTGCCCGTAGGGTGCATCGGCAGCCTTGAGCGTGCTCGGTTCGAGCCGCAGCTGCAGTGCCGACACCTCTTGTTCGATCGTCAGGTGCGTCTCGATCTCGGCCTGATCGTTCGCACCGCGGATCGTGGCGCGATACGACCGTGCCGAACCGGCCTCCGGTGGTGGCACGAGGACGGCGAGTCCGATCGGAACCGTCTCCCCCGGAGGAACTTCGATGACGTCGGCGGAGAACTCGAATTCGAGGAGATCCTCGGCGTCCGAACCGCTCAACTCGAAACGTTGAGGATAGTTGCTGCTTCGATTGTCGACCTTCAGCTCGACCTTCGCCGATGTCCCGTCCCGGAGCCTGACCCGCTCCGGTTCGACGTGGAGCTGAGCGGGGTCGCCGATCGGTGGCACCGTCAACGCCAGAGCGACGTCGGTGGCGGCGTCAGGATCCTCGTCCGAATGTACTCGGATCGGCAGCGTGAATCTCTGAGCGGCAGGCCATCTGGGTGCATCGATCACGACGCTGATCGTGGCCGGCTTCTCCTCGTCGGGATAGAGGGCGATCGCGGGATGCGTCAGCTTCAACCAGCCCGGAGCATCGAGCGGCACCGCCCGGAAGCGATCGACGATCGTGGAGGTGTTGTGCACCCGCAGATCGAACGTGCCACCCCCTTCCGGATCGATCGTCAGCTCCGGGGTGACGACCTCGACGCGCGGCGGACGCGCCTCACCGCGACCGCCGGCGGCACTCCTCCTCGGGGTCGAGGGACCGGCACTTCGCGTGCTCGACGTGGCAGTCGCTCGCTCCGGCGGACTCCAGGACGTCACCACCGGGATCTGGGACGTGAGTGTGCGCCCCTCATGGGTGCCCGATCCAGACTCGAACCCGACGAACCGTCCGCAGCGAACACAGAATTCGGCGTTCGCGGCATTGACGGTGCCACAGTTGCCGCAGATCGGTGCGGCATCCGTGTTCGAGATCCGCCTCGGGTCGTCCATGTCAGCCGGTTCCTATGAGGGCCTTCGCGGTTGCTGATCGCCGGAACCTTGATTCCCTGAATTCCCGTTGTTGGAATCTCCAGTACCTGCGTCCCCATCGGTATCACCAGTGCCACTGGAATCTCCGCCTCCGGAACCATCGCCACCGGAATTCCCTCCACCGGATCCTCGCTGTCCAGTTCCGTCTTGACCGGTGTACGGGGGGCATTGGAGCGGCGACTGGACGACCGATCCGTCCCAACATGTGAAGTCCGGGGGCGGGGGACACGACTGCCCCAATGGCACCCACGATCCATCCCAGCACGGGAAGACGGGTGGACTCGGACACGACCCATCCGACAACGGAGGACTACCGTCCGGACACGTCGGTGGCGGGACAGTCGGACACGACCCATCCGACAACGGAGGACTACCGTCCGGACACGTCGGTGGCGGGACAGTCGGACACGACCCATCCGACAACGGAGGACTACCGTCCGGACACGTCGGTGGCGGGACAGTCGGACACGACCCATCCGACAACGGAGGACTACCGTCCGGACACGTCGGTGGCGGGACAGTCGGACACGACCCATCCGACAACGGGGGACTACCGTCCGGACACGTCGGTCCTGGGGTCGCCGTATTCGGTGTGCCCGGTCCGGGACTACCCGGTTGTTGGGGCTGAGTCCTCGGTCCGGGGCTTCCCGGCTGCTGCGGCTGAGTGTCCGGACCGGACGGGGTCTGTGGAATCGGCACGCACGGTCCGGCCGGCGGCTGTAGACGCTGTTCCCCTTCGGCGCATTCGGGCGGTGGGGGCGCTTGCGTCGGGATGTCCGGGAAGAAGGAGATGAGGCTGACGCGCCAGTCGTCATTTTGTTTCACAGCGGCGACGCGGTCGACGCGCATGTCGCTCTCCTCGAGAACCGCCCCGTCCGACGCCGTCACCTTCTGGTTCAGCATCACCGCGCGCTCGACAGCGTTTTCGGAGTCCTTCGGGTGCTCTCCGAGGATCACCAGGGCATCGGCGATCACCGAAGCATCCGCGGCTTTCCATTCGTCCCACCACACGCTGGTTCCGCGTTCACTGGAGTGATTCGCTGCCGCGAGCTCGGGAGTCAGATACGTCGATGCCCGCTCGTAGGCGTCGCGTGTGGAGGCGTCCGTCGTCGGATACCACGTGAACATGGTTTCGAGGGCACCTTCGATGGCGTCTCGTGCACCGTCCGGAAGCGAGTCTTCATCAGTCCCCGTCCACGCCGACTGAGGATCCGGTTCTCCGTCTCCGCACGCCACGACGAAACCCAGCGCTGCGATCAGCGCTACGAATGCCGAGAGAAAGCGCAGCGATCTCATCAACCCTCCTGGGAGTCGATCGTTGCACGCCCCCATGGCCGAAGAACGGGGGCGAACGACAGAATGCCCGTTCGGGAACGGCACTCGGAACGTTCGAGCGGGCATACCGGACTGGGGGGGCACGGATCCTCGACGAAAGGGCCGAACCGACCGGCAACCCTGCCGTCGTAGAACGGGTCTGGTGATAGTTGAAGCCGTACATCGGATGCGACCGAGTCCACAAGATGCCGGCGGGATCCATGCCATGAGAATGCGTCGTGCACTCGGACGGCTCGCGGGCCTGCTCGTGGTCGTCCTGACAGTTGCGTTGGGTCAACCGGGACCGGCATTCGCCGATACCGGGGCGGGTGTCCCCTGCCCCATGAACCGGAAACCGGTCGCGGACGGCACGTTCGTCGTCTCGTCCCCGTTTGGTGCCCGAAGTGGGGGTTTCCACCAGGGCGTCGACCTGGCCGGGGATGCCGGAACCGACATATATGCAGCCCTCGACGGCACCGTCTCAGCGGCCGGGCCTGCCAGCGGCTTCGGGCAATGGATCGTGATCGACACACCGACACGTACCGGGGTCGTCTCCACCGTCTACGGGCACATGTATCCCGACGGCGTGCTGGTGCGCACCGGTGATCCGGTGAGGACCGGGCAGCACATCGCCGACATCGGATCCAACGGCCAATCCAGCGGACCGCACCTCCACTTCGAACTGTGGGAGGGCGGGCGCTTCAACGGTCGAGCCGTCGACCCCGCTCCCCTGCTCGACGAGGGCGCATCGTCGGGTTCCTCCGTGGTGGAACTGGTGGCCGCCACCACCGACTGCTCCGTCGGTGTTCTCACCCCCGGACTCGTCCCGCCCGAGTTCGTACCGTGGCTGCTGAAGGCCGGCGTGATGTGTTCGGGTATTACCGCACCGCTCCTGGCGGCGCAACTGGAGGCGGAGAACGGATTCCGGCACGGCCCGTCGGCCCCCGTCTCGTCGACGGGAGCCCGCGGCCCAGCACAGTTCATGCCTGCCACGTGGACGACCTGGGGCAAGGACTACGACGGCAGCGGACCTCCCCCGGACGTCAACAGCATCGCTGACGCTGTGATGGCCCAGGGCGCGCTGATGTGCGAAAACCACCGATCAAGCGCCGACGCCATCTCCACGGGCCGTGTGGTCGGCGATCCGGTGGCCCTGGCGCTCGCCGCCTACAACGCCGGATTCGGTGCGGTGCTGGAGGCGGGAGGCATGCCCTTCGGTGGGGAGTACACCACCCAGACACAGCCCTACGTGAAGAAGATCCTCGAGCGCGCCAAGGCGTTCGCGGCCGCGCCCTGGGCGACGGGGACGATCCCACCGCCGCCGACCGAGGCGCCGCAGCCCGATGTCGGCGACCGGATCGTCGAGGTGGCCCGGACCCTCGAGGGGACATCGTGGGTCTGGGGCGGCGGCAACATCGACGGCCCGACCAGGGGTGGTATCGACAGTCCCGGCCTCACCCGGCATGCGGTGGCGCAGGCAACGGACGGCAAGGTCGTGTTGCCACGTTCGACTCAGGAACAGTGGGAGATCGGCGACCCCGTTCCGGTCAACGAACTCGACCCCGGGGACCTGGTCTTCTCAGGGTGGAACGAGTTCGACATTCCCACCCACGTCGGGATCGCGGTTGGCGGCGGCAAGATGGTGCACGCGTCGACCGACAGTGGCGTGACCGTCTCGAACTTCGACCCCGAGTCGGAGGGGCGGCGAGTGACATGAACCTCGGGAAGTGCTCCGGATCGCTGCTCACGTCGTGCGCAGTGGTGCTCATCGCGTCCGGATGCGGGGAGAGTGTCCAGGGAACGGCCACTCCGGACATCGACCGGGAGGATCCGCTCGCCGTCATCGAGACCGCACTGGAGACGATGTTCACATGGAGGCCGGCAGAGGACGAATCGGGAACCGCCGCACTGGAGCGGGCCGCACCGTACCTCGGTCCCGAACTCGGGTCCCAAACCGTCGTCTCTCAACCAGGACCCGGATCACAGTGGGAGCAGTGGAAACGCGACCAGGCGACCGTCCACGCGGACGCCGCCTTCCTCGCCGACGAGCATCCCCCCGACAGCGACGACACCGTCCACCGTGTCGTCTCGATCAGACAATCGGCAACGACACCGAACGACCTGCTCATCGACGAGAACGAACACGTCGCATGGGCGATTGCGACCAGAGGTGACGACGGATGGCGGCTGACGTCGCTGCAGTTCTGATCTTCCTGTAGAGATGGGATCCCGACATGCTCGAGAACGGCGGACGGATCTTCACCGCTGCCGTCGGTGTGGTCGCTCTCGTGGTGGCCGTGATCTTCGTCGGCCACGGTCTCCTTACCGGCCCTACTACACCTTCGGCAGTCTCCGACACGTCCATCGCCGCGAACGCACCGCCGGGTGAAGCCGACTCCAGCGCAGCGACGGGTGGGCCCGACCACCCACCTGAGGGCGGCGGAGCGCCCGACTCCGCACCAGCACCGGAGCCCAGCACCGTACCGGGACCGTACGGGAACGGCGGCGCAGGCGGAGGTGGCGCTGGCGGAGGCGGCGGAGGTGGAGGCGGCGGAGGTGGAGGTGGAGGCGGCGGCGGTGGCTCCGGCACCGCCACCCCGGAGCCCTACACCGACGCCTCGACCGAAGTCGTCAAGCCGAATCCCGTACCTGTCGATGTCGTCCTCCCCCAGATCACCGGGGGCGACCCCGCCGTCACCGATACCTTCAATGCAGCGATGCGCGCCGCTCTGGACGACCGCATCGCGGAGGTACGGGCCGGTGGTCGATTGACCGGCTCGGACGGCGAGGTCGCCCATATCGGCGAACGCGTCACTAGTGGCGTGCTACTGGTGACAGCCGAATACGAGGAGTCCGCAGAGGACTTCGCAGACACCGTCGTGGTCGGCATCGACTCCGGTGACGTACTCACGCTCGACGAGATCTTCACCGACACCGCTGACGGCCTCGATCGTCTTGTTGCCGTCTCCCGCGAACTCGGCCCGAGCACCGACGCGGGCGCCTCGTTCGACCTGAATGCCGTCAGCGCCGACCCGGCATTGTTCTCCCGCTGGCTTGCGACCCCCGACGGGATGCGGATCTACTTCGCCGAGGGATCCGTCGCACCGACCTACTCCGATCTTGTGGAACTCACCGTGCCGTGGGAGGAACTGAGTACTGTGCTCGACCCGGACATGCATACAGTCCTCACCAGCTGAGAATCCTGCCCGATCAGATGCACGTTCGGGCAGTCATCGTTGCCCGAACAGCCACGCCTTCGCATCTTTCGTGCGGCTGGAGAACGGTGGATGTTCGGTGCGTACCGACGGAAGCGAGAGACCATGCGCACGCACGAGACAGATCACGACGGCGATGCGGAGCTGCGTCCCAAGGCTTCGCGACTCGACGAACCGAACTCGGCTCTCGCTCTGAGAGCGGCGTTGTCCGGACGTCTGGACGTCGCCGGACCCGAAGGCATGGCCGGGCTGCAGCGTGTCGTCGGCAATGCCGGAGCGTCGGCGCTTCTCGACGAGGATCGTTCGCCCGTGCACGACGTCGTCGCCTCTGCTGGAACACCACTGCCCACCGACCTACGAACCGAGATGGAGGGCCGGTTCGGCCAGAACTTCGGGGACGTGCGCGTCCACAACGACGGGTCAGCGCACGAATCAGCGAAATCCGTCAATGCGCAGGCGTACACGGTGGGTTCGGACATCGTCTTCCAGAACGACAGGTACGACCCCGGATCGGACACCGGCAAGCATATGATCGCTCACGAACTTGCCCATGTTGTGCAACAGCGCAATGGCCCTGTCGACGGCACCGACGCCGGCGGTGGAATACGGATCAGCGATCCCTCGGATCGGTTCGAACGCGACGCCGTCGCGAATGCCGACCACGTCATGGCCGCACCCGCTCCCACGACCGCGCCCTCCGGCGCACTCCAGCGAACCACGGAAGAGGGATCCGCTGCGGTGCAGCGTGAGGAGGCCGCGGAGGAAAAGGAAGACGAAACCGCCCAGACCTTCGTGCAGCGTCAGGAGGAGGAGTCCGAGGAAGAATCGGCGTGATGCCATGACTGCACCCACTCGGGTCACGAGATCCGTTGCCCCGACACGCACTCCTGCGCGATCGGCTGCTGCTGTGCGGTCGGATTCCAACTCGTTACGCCGGTTGCAGTCCGCCGCGGGCAACCGCGCCGTTGCGTCTCTCGTCACCCAGCGTCTCGACGCCGGACCCGTCCAGGGCGGGTGCGTTGCGCCACCCGTAGAGCCGGCACCCGCTGATCCACAGAAGGATCCGCAATGGGCCCACGCGAAACATGAGATCGAGACCAAAGCCGACGCAACCAAAGCGCATCCCCCTGCCTCGAAGGAAGTGGGTGAGGCGCAGAACGCGGCCGTCGCGCCACCCGACGACAAGGAGGCTCAGGCCAAGGCGGCCCACACCGTCAAGATGGACGCCGCGAAGCCTGGTGGATTCGACAAGGCGGGCTTCATCGCCGCGGTGAAGGCCGCGATCGCGGCGAAGGCTCCGAAGAACCTGGACGAGGCGGACAAGTTCGCGCAATCCGGCAAGGCGGATCAGGTCAAGAACGAGGTGATGAGCAAGGTCACCGGAGGGAAGCAGGCGTCCGCCCGAGAAATCAAGGACACGACCGAGGCGACACCGGATACCTCCGCGGCGAAGGACAAGCCGGTAACACCGCTTCAGGCACCCCCATCTCCCCCTACGCCTCCACCACCGGATCCGAAACTGTTGGCACCGAAACCTGCCCCCGAGGAACAGACGAGGCTAGGTGCGGAGAGCTGCGCCACCGACCACAAGATGGCGGAAGCCGGTGTCACCGAGGAACAACTAGCCAAATCGAACGAGCCCGAGTTTACCGGTGCGCTTGCGGCGAAGAAGACTGCCGAGGAGCACGACGCGAATGCGCCCACTGCTGTGCGCGAGAAGGAAGCTCAGGTCATCGCCGGTGCCACTGCGGATGCCGATGCCACGGCGAAGACCGGACTGAGCGCGATGACCGCCTCGAAGGGTAGTGCGCTGCAAGCGGCCGGTGCGGGCAAACAGGCCACCAAGTCCGCCGACGAAGGGGAACGAACCCGGATCACCGGCGAGATCAAGAAGATCTTCGACAAGGCGAAGACCGACGTCGAGGGGATCCTGACCGGTCTCGACAAGACCGTGTCCGACCGGTTCGAGGAAGGTGAGAGAAAAGCCAAGGAAGCGTTCGTCACCGACCACCAGGCTCGCATGGTTGCGTACAGAGCGAAGCGATACGGCGGTCCCGGTGGGTCCGCGTTGTGGTTGAAGGACCTGCTCCTGGACATGCCACCCGAGGCGAACGCGCTGTTCCTGGAATCGAAGAAGCTGTACGAGTCGCGGATGGAGGACGTCATCGGCGGCATCGCCGATCTCGTGGGCTCCGAACTCGCACGTGCGAAGGCCCGGGTGTCCGAGGGGCGCGCACAGGTCCAGAAGTTCGTCGCGGAGCAACCCAAGAACCTTCAGAAGCTGGCCGGTGATGCCGCCAAGGAAATCGGTTCGCAATTCGACGATCTGGAGAAGTCCGTCGACGAGAAGCAGGAGTCGCTCGTCGACGATCTGGCGGAGAAGTACGTCGAGGCACGCAACGCGGTCGACGAGGAGATCAAGAAATTACAGGCGGAGAACAAGGGACTCGCAGGTCAGGCCGCCGAGGCGATCGGTGGCGCGATCGAGACGGTGAAGAAACTCAAGGACATGCTGCTCGGCGTCTTCACCCGAGCCGCGAACGCTGTCGAGAAGATTATCAAGGACCCGATGGACTTCCTCGAGAAGTTCGTCAACGCCGTCAAGACCGGCATCCAGAACTTCATGGCGAACATCCTCACGCATTTGAAGAAGGGGCTGCAGGGTTGGTTGTTCGGCACCCTCGCCGACGCCGGAATCGAGATCCCCGAGAAGTTCGATCTGAAGGGCATCATCGGTCTACTGCTGTCCCTGCTCGGCCTCACATGGACGTCGATCCGAACGCGGATCGTCAAGGCTGTCGGGGAGAAGGCGATGAGCGCGATCGAGAAGGGCGTCGACTTCGTCAAGATGATTCTCACCGAGGGTGTCCCGGGACTGTGGAAGTTCATCGCGCAGAAGATCTCGGACCTGAAGGAACAGGTGATGAGTCGCATCCGCGACTTCATCATCACCAAGGTGATCACGGCTGGCGTGACGTGGCTGATCTCGCTCCTCAACCCCGCAGCGGCGTTCATCAAGGCCTGCAAGATGATCTACGACGCGGTGATGTGGTTCGTGGACAACGCGCAGCGGTTGAAGGACTTCGTCGATTCCGTCCTCGACTCGGTCGAGTCGATCGCAGCGGGTGGAGTCGGCAAGGTAGCAGCCCTGATCGAGGCCACCTTGTCGAAGACGGTGCCGATGCTGATCAGCGGCCTCGCCAGCCTGCTCGGCCTGGGCGGCATCGCCGACAAGATCAAGAGCATCCTCGAGAAGGTCCAGACCCCTGTCGGCAAGGCGGTGGACTGGCTGATCGCCAAGGCGGTCAAGTACGGCAAGAAGTTCCTCGACAGGTTGAAGAAGTCCAAACTCGGCAAGGGCGCGGCAGGCGTCAAGGCGAAGGCGAAGGCCGCTTACGCAAAGGGCAAGGCCTGGGTGAAGAAGAAGTACGAGGCAGGCAAGGCGTGGGTGAAGAAAAAGTACGAGGGCGCCAAGGCCTGGGTGACAGGGAAAATCTACGACGACAGCCCAGAAGGAAAGCAGAAGCGGCTGGACAAGGGACTCGCGGACGGAGTCACAGCTGCGAACAAGTATGCCGGCAAGCCTGTGGGCGAGAGCATCCTGCGACCCTCCCTCGGCTTCATCAAACTCAAGCACGGTCTCCAGGTTCTCGAACCTGTCAGGGAGGGGGAAAATTGGGCAATTCACGCGGAGGTGCAACGAGCCAAGCGTACATCTGACGCCAAAGTCGACAAGACAGTGCCAGTCGGCACGCCATTCACCGCAGCTCCGAAGTGCACAGTCGACGAATATGGTCGCGCCAAGAGTGCGTCGGCGAGCCTTGTATATTCACCCAACAAGGTTGATTCGCCACGTGGTTCGCTCCGAGGAAAGGGAAGTTGGCTTATTCCAGGGATGCACGCAGGGCACTTGATTCCCCACTCATTCGGCGGCAAGTACGAACCGGGAAATCTGGTTCCGATAACCAAGTCCACAAACAAGATGTTCACAGCCGTCGAGGGCACCGTCCGAAAGGCGTTTAGACGGAAAACTGATGCCAAGGCGGATTACGAGGCCCACTGCGAATACAATAAGAGCGGACCCAGCGACCTAGAGGAATGGGTAAGGTCCACGTACCCACTCGGCAAAAAGGCTCAACCAGACGGAATTGGCGACGCAATATTTTCCATGATCGCCAATGAAGAAATTTCGATTGCGCAAACAGTAGCAAAGAGGCTGGACATTCCTTATGCTGCATTCAACTACGATAAGCTGAAGAAGCAGATGGCGAGGACGTTCTTTGCGACTCGATTCACAATTTCCGTGAAAGGGCACGGAGAACCTGGTGGATCTTTCGATAATGTCATCTAGTCTGCAGTGGCCGGTGGACACCTTGGGTACGGTCAAAAACTCTTGACCTCGGCACCGAACATGCGACCGGGTCTTAAGCCACCTGCAAATTGAACATGACCCGCCAAATTCGACAACAAACGAAACGACATTTCAAATAGAGACAACTCCGCAACCCCCGGGACATCCGATGTTTTCTCCAGACCCCCTCCATACACCGAAGCAAACTTGGAAAAGCGGAACCTCTAGACTTCAGTTCGTAGAACATCGGCAGTGCGCATCGGAAAGATCGGAGTCGTGCCCAATCGCGCACTTGTAACTGCCCGTGCGTCCGTCCACCAATATCTGCAGTGATGCTCCGAACGGGTGCACTATCAACTCATCTCACCGAATGCCATCCGAGGAGGCGCCATGCCGACCTACCTGTCGCCCGGGGTCTACGTCGAGGAAGTTGACTCCGGGTCCCGGCCGATCGAAGGCGTCGGGACCGCCGTCGCTGCCTTTGTCGGTTTGTCGGAGAAAGGGCCGTTCAACGAACCGACCCTCGTCAGCAACTGGACCCAGTTCACCGGTCTCTTCGGTGGTTTCGTCGATGGCGCATGCCTCGCGCGATCGGTCTACGCGTACTTCCAGAACGGTGGCGGCAACGCGTACATCGTTCGCATCGGCGACAGCAACGGCAGCAGTGGTTCCAAGTCGGCTCCCAAGCCCGTCGAGGCTGCCCCGCAGGGCATTCTCGGCAACTTCCGTGTGCTCGCGATCGACCCGGCCGCAGCCGAATCCGGCATCGAAGTAGAAGTCGTGCCGAGTGACGCAGAGCCCACGGACGGGACCTTCAAGCTCGTCGTCCGCAGGGGCGGTGAAACCGTCGAGGAGCATTCGGGTGTCACGCCCGGACGGGGCAAGACGAATGCCGCGACCGTCGTCAACGGCCAATCCCGGACGATCAAGCTCGAACAGATCCCCAACGCCCAGGCCTCCGACGAACTCGCCGTCGGCAAGAAGGTGACGCTGGCGGCACCCGCACAACCGGCGCTGCTGCCGTCCGCTCAACTCACGACCGACGACTACGTCGGTGACGTCTCGGAACGCACCGGTTTTTCCGGTCTCGAGGCGATCGACGAGATCACCATGATCTGCGTTCCTGATCTGGTCACCGCCTACCAGCGCAGCGCGATCGACCTCGACACCGTCATCTCCGTCCAGCAGGCCATGATCGCGCACTGCGAGCTGATGGGTGACCGGATGGCGATCCTCGACCCGCCGCCCGGCCTCAATGCGCAACAGATCAAGGAGTGGAAGAGCGACAAGGCCAACTACGACTCCAAGTACGCAACCCTGTACTGGCCATGGGTGAGCACGGACGGTGGAACTTACCTCCCGCCTTCCGGTTTCGTCGCCGGCGTCTGGGCGCGCAACGACGACACGCGAGGTGTCCACAAGGCCCCCGCGAACGAGGTGCTGCGCGGTGTCGTCTCTCTGCAGACACAGATCACCCGCAACGAGCACGACCTGCTCAATCCTGTCGGCATCAACTGCATCCGTTCGTTCCCCGGCCGTGGGATCCGCGTGTGGGGTGCCCGTACGCTGTCGTCCGATCCGGCGTGGCGGTATCTCAACATCCGCAGGCTCTTCAACTACCTCGAGGAGTCCATCCTCAACGGGACGGACTGGGTGGTCTTCGAGCCGAACGATCAAGCACTGTGGGCGAAGCTGCGCCGGACGATCAGCGCGTTCCTCGTCAATGAATGGCGGAAGGGCGCTCTGTTCGGCAGCACTCCCGACGATGCGTTCTACGTCAAGTGCGACGACGAAACGAACCCGGCCGAAGGAATCGACGCGGGCGAAGTGGTCTGCCTGATCGGTGTGGCGCCCGTGAAGCCAGCCGAGTTCGTGATCTTCCGACTGTCCCAGTTCTCCGGCGGCACCAGCCTGGTCGCCGAGTGATCGACGTATCGAACAGTGAGGAACCGCAATGCCTCTACCGGAATTCGACAGCTCGGTAGGCCACTCGTTCGGACTCGAGTTCGACGGGCTTCAGATCAAGGCCATCACCGAGGTGACCGGCCTGAAAATGGAACAGGACGTCATCGAGTACAAGTCCAACGAAGCGAAGGACGGAAAGTACCTCGTCAAGAAGCTTCCCGGACGTTGGAAGGCCGGTGAGGTCACTCTCACCCGGCCGCTCACCGAGGACCACGGATTCGACAAGTGGATCAAGGACTCTCAGCTGGGAAAGATGAAGGACGTTCGCAAGGGGGGCGCCATCGTGGTGTACGACTACGAAGGACAGCCCGTCAAGCGATACACGCTCACCAATGCCTGGCCGAAGAGCCTCGAGGTCAGCTCGATGAAGGCCGGCGACACCAGCGTCATGACGGAGAAACTGGTACTGACCTTCGAACGCGTCGAGGTGGACGGTGCGTAGAGCCAGCACCTCCACCCTGACAGTGGAGCACGAGCCAGACCGTTCGGCAGAAACTCCGGGTACCCGAGAAGCGCTGCGCACGGAATTCGGTTTCCTGTTGCCCCGTGGCTACATCGATTCGGCAGGCACCGTCCACCGCGACGGTGTCATGCGCCTCGCGACGGCCCGCGACGAACTCGTCTCCCAACGCGACGACCGGGTGCGGGAGGATCCGTCGTATCTGACGGTGGTGCTGATCAGTCGGGTCGTGTCCCGGCTCGGCGGCATCGAGGACGTGCACGCCGGAGTCGTGGAGAACATGTTCGCGTCCGACCTCGCCTTCCTCCAGGATCTGTATCGGCGGATCAATCAGGACGGGCACACCCGGGCGGGCGTCACCTGTCCGGAGTGCGGATGCGACTTCGCCGTCGACATCGCCGGGGGCCGCCTGGGGGAATCGTGACGTACGGGACCGAACGTCTGCACGCCGAGGTCGCGTACATCGCCTATCACCTGCATTGGTCGTTCGACACGATCCTCGACCTCGAACACGCAGATCGGCAACGGTTTGTGCGCTTGAGCCGGAGCTTGGCGCCGGAATCCGCGAGGAGGTGAGCGATGACCATCCGATGGCCGTGGCAGCGCCGGTCGGCCGAACCCGCCCGGACACCGCCCGAACGTCCGGACGTTCGCCCCTCGCGGACCTCTCGCGAACGGCTGTCGTTGCCCCCGGTGCAGCGGGTGGTCGAACCGATCGAGTCGACCACACAGTTCGACGGATTCACTCGAACGCTCACAACCTCCCGATCGCCGGCTCTCGTCGAACCGCTCCCGACGGTCGGCGCCGGTGTGCCGTGGTTGTCGCTGACCGCGGCCCCTACGTCTACGCCGGTGTCCCGGCACGACGGTCCAACCCCCCACACCGTCGCACAGCGGCACCACCGGCCCCCGGGCTCCCTCCAGCGAGCAAGGGTCGGTGCCGTGCCGTCCACCCCCACCGACACGGCTCCGCCGCCTGCTCCCGTTCGTCACCTCGACTCGTCGGCCGTATCGAACGAGGTACCCGGTGCACATACCGAGATCGACGAGATGGTCACTGCGTCGCCACCGGACGACGAACGGGCACTCCCTACTGTTTCGACGTTCCCGGTCGACGAGCTTCCGGTGGGACGGATCCTGCCTCTCTCTGCCCACGCGGGCCACCAGGATTCGGACCCCGCGGAGGTTGTGCAGGACCGGCCCGTGGATCCACCGTCGGTGCTGCAGCCCGAGGTCGCACAGCAAGTATCCATCGAGCCACGCCCGCAGCCCCAGCTCGAACCGCAACCGCAACGGACGCGGGCGCGTCCCCCGCATCACGAATCGCCGCGCGTGGAACGGCAGAGCATCGATCGGCTTCCTCCCCCGCGCGAGCAGCCACTCCGCCGTCCCGTCCAGCGATCGGCGGCAGAAGTATCGGCGCCGTGCCTCGAACGTTCGTCATCGCCTCCGACCCCGGGGCCGGAACCGGCTCCGGCTCCGGACTCGACCGAGCATCCCGCCACACCCGAACCCCACCGTCGCCCCATTCGCCTCGAAATCCGAGCCGATGACACCGCGGTCGAGACGGTGCAGCCCACACTCGACCTACCGTCGGTGCAGACACCCCCGCCTGAAGAACCTCGACCTGCGAGCACACCGATCCCCGAACCGCTGCGTGCACCTCGTTCGGCGCCCACGTCCCTGCCCTTCGAAGAGCGCGTTGTCCAACGGGTCATCCCGTCACCCGAAGCCGTCACTACACACGAGACCGTCATCCCGCACGACCTCGTCTCTGCGCCCCGCGTAGTCCCGGAGAGGACGTCCCCGTCGTCGTCCTCGGTCCCTGCACCTCCGATAGTGCAGCGCGACGTTGTTCCGGTTCCGGATCCCGGAGACAGTCCGGATCCCGAGCCGAGTCCGACCGTCACGGGCCCGGTCCTCGAGGCGAGTGAACCCGCCCCGATTGTCCCCGTGGTCGCTCGTCACACCGCCGCTCCCGACCCGGTCGAACATCGATCTCGCGGCGAAGAAGCTCCGCTGCAGGTCGCCCCGAGCGTCCAACGGGTCGACGACGCTCCCACGAACGGAGCGTCGAGTCGATCGCGAACGCCTGATCCGGTTCCGAACCGAGCACCGGACGTCGATCCCTCGCCTACCCGGACCGTCCCCACCGTCTCGACAAATTCCGAGACGCCGATCGACGCAACCAGCCCTACAAGCTCTCCTGTGCAGCCGATTTTGACAGACGAGATCGAGTCGATCGAGGCATTCGAGAACCCGGCCGATACGTCGAGCATCGCTGATGACATGACGCCGGTGCCGGACGATGTCGCGTCCCGGCCGGTGGTTCCGACACATCCCCTACCACCGACACCGACACCGGAGACGGTCCGCTCCAGCTCTACCGACCGAAGAGAACCACTCGTCCCACCGCATCGGATCCCGTTGCAGCGGAACCCCACACCCGAAACCGTCACCGCTCCTGCTGCGCCGCAACCCCACCCGACTACGTCGGTGCAATTCGTCCCGGATCCTCCTCACACAGCGGTGCAGGATGAGCCGGTTCCGCTCATGCGAGTGGCGGCCGTTCCTGCCGATCCGCCCGGGACGCCCGACGCCCCGCCCCACCGCAACGCGGCCCATGACGTAGACCCAAGCCCCTCCGCACCCATGGTCACCCTTCGCGGTGCACCGAACCCACCGATCACAACCCAACGGCACACCGGCACTTCGCAACCCGCAGGTATCGGATCGCCGATCACGGCTCCGGCGCCGGGACCGATCTCCGGCGGAATCGACCGACCGGTGTCGCTCCGGGAGATGTTCGCCCACGTCGCACGTGAGGTCGACGACGACGACGCCGAGCGGTCCCGGCAAGCCCCCGTCGCTCAGCGCCTGGAGGAGCCTTCCCCTCCATCCGAGCCGGCTTCGACCACGGAACCACAACCTCCGACCACGGCAACTCCGATCGCCGGTACCGCGTCCCCGGCCGGCTCCCTCGCGGGCATGAACATCGACGATCTCGCCAACCGCCTCTACGAACCGATCGTCACCCGCATCAAGACGGAACTGTGGCTCGACCGGGAACGCGCCGGTCTGCTCGCCGATCCACAAATCTGAGCCGAAGGAGCAATCGATGTCGACCTCGGACGATGACCCTGCCGTGAGCGTGTGTTTCACGGTGGAGGTGGACGGCACGGACCTGGGCTCCTTCAACAGCTGCGAAGGACTCGGGGTGGAGATAGTCATGGAGCAGCGTGAGGAGGGCGGCAACAACACCATGGTGTGGCAGCTTCCCACTCGCATGAAGTTCACCAACGTCAAACTCACTCGACCGGTCGGCCCGAACAGCCGCAAACTGACCGAATGGCTCAGCCAGGCCCTCGAGGATCTCCAACCCACCACGGCTGGCATCACTGCTCGTACGGCGGACGGAACGGTCATCGCCGGCTGGTCGTTGCGCGGCGTCGTGCCGGTCCGGTGGACCGGCCCGAGCCTGAACGTCGACACCGCGAAGGTCGCCACCGAGACCCTCGAGATCGCACACCACGGCATCCTGCCGGGACCTACGAAGTGAAGGCCGACGAATGTCCGATCCGATCGCACTGGCCAATACCCCCGGCACGGCCCCGGCAAAGGAGGCCGGAAAGGCTGCCGCGAAGAAACCATCGCCACCACCCGAGGCGCAGAGCCACGCGGAGCTGCTCCTCTACAAGGCGGAGAAGGCCGTGGGTGGAAGCAAGCGAGGCAGTTCGCTGGGGACGATCGCGTTCCAGTTCAATCCCAAGGAGATCACCATCTCCAAGTCCGCGAAGTGGGACCGGAGCCCGGCCAAAGGAACGAAGAAGGCAGGCCCACCGGAATACTCCGGGCCCGAGCCGTGCAAGCTCACCCTGGAGATGTTCTTCGACGCGACCTTCAAACAGGACACCGACGTCGCGAAGTGCGTCGACAAGCTCTTCTCGTGTTGCGTCCCGGTCGACGAGAAGGACAAGAAGCCCATGCCGCCGCTGGTGGTGCTGAAGTGGGGTGGAACCACGAGTTTCAATGCCTTCGTCACCCAGGTGAGCGCGAAGTACACCCTCTTCTCGGCGTCCGGCAAACCGATCCGCGCTGTGTGCAGCGTGAGCCTGGAGGAGATGCCGGGCGAGACGAGCCGGCAGAATCCGTCGTCGGGTTCGGTCACCCACTCCCGGGTCCACGAGGTGATCGAGGGCGACACGCTGCACCTGCTGGCCTATCGCGAATACGGAGATCCAGCCATGTGGCGAGCGGTGGCCGCCTACAACGGAATCGACGACCCGACGCGCCTCCTGCCCGGCCGATCGCTCGTGCTGCCGAATGTGACGGACCTGCTCACGAAGATCGGATCGCTGCGATGACATCGGCATCCGGACTGGAGATCGAGGTCGACGGCGATCGTCTGGCCGACGATCTCGTGGCCGTGCTCGCAACGGCATTCGTGGATTCGAGCCTGCAGGTGCCCGACATGTTTGCCCTGCGCTTCCGCGACACCGACCGGACCCTGCTCGCCAAATCGAAGATCAAGATCGGCTCCGAGCTGAGGATCGCCGTCGTCACCGACGCGGTCGCCGTTCCGGAACCGTTGGTGACAGGCGAGGTCACCGCCGTCGAACTCGAATTCGACGGTACGGGAACGTTCACGACCGTGCGCGGCTACGACGCGTCCCACCGGCTCTTCCGCGGCCGGCACACCCGAGCCTTCACCCAGACGACGGCGTCGGACGCGGCGGTCGGCGTTGCACGTGACGCCGGCATCGAACTGGGCAACATCACGTCCACCGGAACCGTCTTCGATCACTTGTCCCAGTGCGGCCGAACCGACTGGGAATTCCTCGTCGGCCTCGCGCGACGGGTCGGTTTCGAGGTCGCCGTGCGCGAGAACAAACTCGACTTCGGTCCCCGGAAACCCGCCGAGGAGGCCCCGCAGGCCGAGGGCACCTCCAGCCGGGATCCGCTCGTGCTGACCTTCGGAACCGATCTGCTGCGGGTGCGTTCGGTGGTGACCGCCGCCGAGCAGGTCGCCAAGGTTCAGGTACGGGGGTGGGACATCGCGCAGAAGCAGGCGATCGTGGCCGAAGCGCCCGCGGAGACGAAGAGCGCGGTGCTGCCGACGATCACCCCGGCGGAGGTCGCGGCGACCTTCGGGGATCCCACCTACGTCGCCTCCGACGTCGCCTACCGCACCCAGCCCGAAGCCGACTCGGCGGCGACCGCTCTCGCCGAGGTGATCGGCGGGTCGTTCGCTCAGGTCGAGGCCCTCGTCCGCGGGAACCCGAAACTGCGAGCGGACACCCCGATCTGCCTGGCGAACATGGGTGAACCGTTCGACGGGAAGTACCTCGTGACCGCAGCCCGCCATCGGTACGTGCCCGGCGCCGGGGGCTACACCACGTCGCTGTCCGTCACCGGCAGGGAGGAACGCAGCCTGTTCGGGCTGTCGTCCGGCACCGGTGGCGAGGCGGACTACGGAGTGGTCGTGGCCGTCGTCAGCGACGCCCGCGACCCGGAACAGCTCGGCCGGGTCCGTCTGACCTTCCCGTGGTTGTCCGAGGACTACGTCAGCGACTGGGCGCGCGTCGTGCAGCCGGGCGCCGGGAAGGATCGCGGCGCACTCGTCGTCCCCGAGGTCGGAGACGAGGTGCTCGTCGCTTTCGAACAGAACGACCCGAATCGACCCTATGTCCTCGCCGGGCTGCACAACGGAATCGACACACCGGACACGAAGGGACCGGATCTCGTCGACGCCGGATCGGGGGCGGTCAATCGTCGTTCGTTCGTCTCCCGTAACGGACACCGGATCGATCTGCTCGACGAGGACGGGAAGACCGAAGGCATCCTGGCCGAGACCGGTGACGGACGACTGCGTCTGTCGCTGGACAAGATCGGCACCAAGATCGAGATACACAGTGACGGACGGATTCTCGTCGAGGGAACTCAGGGCGTGGTGATCGACGGCGCGGACTCGAAGATCGAGCTCACGTCGGGTGAGATCGTCCTGAAGGGCAAGCGTTCGGTCAAGATCGCGGGCGCCCGGGGAACGGTCGAGGCGGACACGACCGGCGTGAAGGTCGGCGGCCCGAGCGTGAAGGTGGCGGCGAGCGCGACCGCCGAGTTCAAGTCCGGCGGACCGGCAATCGTCTCCGGTGCACTCGTCAAGATCAACTGAGGAGGTGGTCGTGCCCCCTGCCGCGCGCGTCGGTGATCCCACAGGCCATCCCGGAGTCATCGGCCCTCCGGGAGTCCCCACCGTCCTCATCGCCGGCCAGCCGGCGGCGACGGTGGGAACCCCGCACATCTGCAGCTTCCCACCTCCCCCACCGCACCCACCCTCGGCGATCGTCGGACCCGGCTCGGCCACCGTCCTCATCGGCGGGATGCCCGCCGCACGGATAGGAGATGTGTCCGCCTGCGGAGCTCCGATCCTCTCCGGCGCCCCCACTGTCCTGATCGGAGGTTGACCCATGTCTACCGATTTCGTCGGGCGTGGCTGGAACTATCCCGTCGGCTTCGACGCCGCGGGCGCGGTGGCGCTGGCGTCGGGGCCCCGCGACATCGAGCAGGCGATCGAGCTGATCCTGCGAACCACACCGGGCGAACGACCGATGCGACCCGAGTTCGGGTGCCGCGTACAAGATCATGTCTTCTCACCCGCCGACGACGGGACCGCGGCTGCGATCGCCGCCGATGTGCACGATGCCCTCACCCGCTGGGAGCCCCGCATCGACCTGGTCGACGTGGTGGTCCGGTTCGATCCGGACGTACCGACGACCTGCTACATCGACATCTCCTATTCGCTCCGCGAGCGCAACGACGTCCGCAATCTCGTCTTCCCGTTCTATCTGATCGTCGACGAACCCGCCGAGTCGTTCACGGCCGTCGAACCACCGCAGAGGAAGTGACTCCGTGCTCCCCGCCCCGAACCTCGACGACAGAACCTTCCAGCAACTGGTGGACGACGCACGTCGACTGGTTCAGGACAGATGCCCCGAATGGAGCGACCACAACGTCTCCGATCCCGGCATCACGCTCATCGAGACGTTCGCGATGATGGTCGACCAGCTCATCTACCGGCTCAATCGCGTCCCCGACCGGAACTACCTCAAGTTCCTGGAACTGATCGGCGTGGAGCGACGACCACCGGGAGTTGCTCAGGGGGCGGTCACCTTCTGGCTGTCCGCACCGCAACCGCAGACGGTCGTCGTGCGCGCGGAGACCGAGGTGGCGACGGATCGCACGGACGTCACCGAGCCGGTTGTGTTCTCGACGGCGGAGCGCCTCGACATCGTTCCCTGCAGCGCCGCCTGGGTGGGCGTCCAGCTGGTCGGCTCGGAACCGGTCGAACGCACCAACGAGATGCGCGGCTCGGCCGGGTTCACATGCTTCTCACCGGTCCCGCGCCCCGGGGACTCCCTGGTGATCGGCTTGTCGAATGCCGTTCCGCGCTGCGCGGTACTGCTCCGGATCGACTGCGAGGTCTCCGGCATCGGTGTCGATCCACGACGACCACCGCGGGTCTGGGAGGCCAGGACCCCCACCGGCTGGCAGCGCTGCGAAGTCGACCGCGACCAGACGGGAGGCCTGAACAAGCCCGGCGACGTGGTCCTGCACATCCCCCCGGAGCACACGGAATCGGTGTTCGCCGGCGTGCGCCGGGCGTGGATCCGCTGTCGGCTGCGGGATACCGAGAGCGGCGAACGCACCTACTCCGAACCTCCCCGCATCCGGAAGATCACCGCCCGGACGATCGGCGGCACCACTCCGGTCATCCACGCCCGTGTGGTGCACGACGAGTTCCTCGGGGTCTCCGACGGTGCTGCCGACCAGCACCTTCAGGTGCGGCACACGCCGGTCCTGCGGTGGCCGGGATGCAGCATGGTGGTCGTCGACGCCGGTCAGGAGTCGCGGTGGCATCACGTGGAACACTTCGCCGAGTCGACCGCGCAGGACAAGGTGTTCCACGTCGACGCCGTCACCGGCGAGGTGTCCTTCGGTCCCGCCCTGCGTCAGGCCGACGGGACCCTGCGGCGGTACGGTGCGGTGCCGGCGAAGTCGTCGGCGATACGCATGGCCGCATATCGGACGGGCGGCGGCGCCGAGGGGAACGTCGCGACCGGACGGATCCGGGTGCTGAAGACCAGCGTGCCCTATATCTCCCGAATCGAGAATCGCGGCCCGGCGATCGGCGGTGCACCCCCGGAAACACTGGAGGAACTCAAGATCCGCGGACCGTTGCTGTTGCGCTCCCGCGGGCGCGCGGTGACCGCCCGCGACTTCGAGGAGTTGACACGCCAGGTCGCGCCGGAGACCGCGCGTGTGCACTGTCTTCCGTCCAACGACGCGTCCGAGGCGGGCGTGGTCCGGGTCCTCCTGGTTCCCCACGTCCGTCCAGACGATGCGGGACACATCGCCCTGGCCGATCTCGAACCCCCGGACGACACCGTCCAGCGAATCCGGCGGTATCTCGACGAACTCCGGCTCGTGGGCACCCGTCTGATCATCGAACCACCGGTCTATCGGGCCGTGACGGTCGTCGTGGTAAACGTGCGTCCGGGACCCGGATTCACTGCCGCCCAGGTCGAATCGGGTCTGCTCGATGTCCTGTACCGCTATCTCGACCCCTTGCGTGGCGGACGGGACGGCCGAGGCTGGCCGCTGGGCCGCGCGGTGCGCGACGGTGAGATCGCGGCGGCGATCAGTGCGGTGCCCGGCTTCGAGATGTCGAGCAGCACGTCGATCCGGTTGTACCCCGCGGATCCCGTCACGGGCAGTCGCGGGGAACGCGCATCGGTCCTGCCGCTGGCCGCGGACACGCTCGTCTACTCGTACGACCACCAGGTGGTGATGACCGCATGAGAGGCACCCTCGCAGCGCTGACGTCTCCGCGACCACTCGTCGAGACAATGCCGGCGGTGTACCGACAGGATGCGTGCACACAACAGCTCTGCGACGCATTCGATGAGGTCCTCGCACCGATACTGGCGACCCTCGACTCGTTCTGTGCCTACCTGGACCCACACACCACGCCGGAGGACATGCTCGGCTGGCTCGCCGGCTGGATCGGACTCGCCTTCGACGGCCACGAATCCGAATCCCGCCGACGCGACCTCATCGCCGCAGGAGTCCGGACGATGGCGGTTCTCGGAACCGTGCATGGGATCCGGGAGGCCGTAGCGGCCGTGTTCGACCTCGAGCCCGAGATCGAGGAGTCCGGAGGGAGCGTGGGTTCCACCACGGCCGGTGTCGCACCACCGGGAAGTCCCCATCCCTATCTTGTCGTCCGCCTGACCGTCACCGACCCGAGGATGGTCGACGAACGCCGATTCGACGCCTTGGTAGAGGCGGTCAAGCCTGCACATATTCCGCACCGAGTCGAGATTTCCGGAGGCGCCGTTTGATCAACTCTCGACGAGACCGAGTTCTTCCTGCACCCGTCGATGGTCGAGTCGTACCTGTTCGGCGGCGCTCATGTCGCCGGCCTTCTCGCGGATATCGACCATGATCCACCAGGGTCGATCCTGATAAGGGTTCAGATCCACCGCACGGTGGGCAGCGATGTCGGCTTTCACGCTGTCACCGAGCGCCACATAGTCCTCGGCGAGTCCCACGGCTGCGCTCGCAGCGGCACTGCGCAGCCGATGTCGCTCGGAGGCCACGAACTCCGCGGGACCATCCTCCTGGAGGAGGTCGCCGGTGTAGAGAGTCAGCGCGTATTCGAGGGATGCCACCCGGTCACATGCCGCTTCCGGGCCGGTTCGGGCGGCGGCATTCGACAACGCGCGTTCGAATTCGATCACGTCCGAGAAGATGTACCCGGGCGCTGCCAATCGATACGACTCGTCGCTGCGCTGCAGCGTCATCCCGTACTCACCGAGCAGACCTCGCACGCTCGAGACTGCGACCTGCAATCGGTGGCATGCCACCTCGTGCGCGGCACCGGGCCACAGCGCGTCTTCGAGCACCTCCCGGTGGTAATCGAGGTTCGGGGTCATCGACAGGAGGTGCAGCAGTATCCGTGCCTGGGGCCGGAGACTTGTGAGGTCGACGATTTGTCCGAATGCCTCCAGTCGGTATCCGCCGAAGCAGAAGATCCCGATCGCGGGAAGCACGGCACCGCGGATCGGATCCGTCTGATGGGCCGTCATTGGCGCAAGTTCTTTGAGAGTGGGAGAGCGACTCTTGTCGTAGCCTGTTGCGTACGACAATGCCATCATCTCGGCTCGGTGCAGCCCGACGCCGTGCGCGGCGGCGGCTGCCTGTTTCGACCGGGCGACGATGTCGAGGGCGGCCGGGTTCAGCCCCAGGACACGACTCCACACCACGAGAACCGGCGCATTCAGGCGCTCGAAGCGGCGTGCCGCATCTTCGAACCGATCGAATGCCGTCGGGTCACGTCGGTGCAGCGCGACGAGCGCGAGCCCGAATGTCAGCAGTCCAGCGCCCCAGTGATCGTCGACCTTCTCGCACTCGACCAGCATTTCCTCGCAGATGTCGGCGCGCCACTCGGCGGGAAGGTCCCGCATGAGCACCAATTCCTGCAGGCCGCGGCAAACTCTCTCGAGCCACAGCAGACCCTCCCGATAGCATCTCGACGCCAGATCGTTCACTACCGCAGGATCTGGCATCGCTCCGCGAAGCGCATCGACGATCGTGACCACCAACCGTGACGAGATCGCGGCAATCGGCTCGTCCGCGGCTTGCGCCTCGACCATTGCCTCTCTGGCCGAGGCGATGTCGCCCGCGCTGAGGGCGCACATCCCCTCTACGAATCGCGCCTTCGGCGCTCCTGGTTCGGTTGCGGCGCGCCCAGTGTCAGGGGCCCGCAATGCGGCCCGCAGGGGCCCGAGCCAGTGTTGCAGGAGTCGCGCGTCGACCGACGCTCCCGGCAGCCATGCCAGCAGTTCGCGCCGCTCGGATTCGCACCGTGCGACGAACTCCGGGTCGTCGAGCAACTCGCGCGCCGCTCGATAGACTTGTTCGGCTTCGGCGATGGCCCCCTCCCGCACGCGCAAGCGCGCCAATGCGAGTGCCAGCCACGGATCGGTCTGCCACTCGCTGCATGTAATAAGGGGATCGTCGTTCCCTATCGGCACGGTGCAGCCGGCCGCGTGTCGGACCAGTCGCGAGACCGCCGCCCAGTCCGATGCCTTGGCATAGGCGTGGGCGGCATGTCGGTGCTCGCCGGCCTCCTCCAACACCCGGGCTGTCCGTAGGTACCACGCCTTGGTTTCCCTCTCCCCGTTGGCTTCCAGCAATGCGAGCTCGAGGTATGTCCGGAGCACCTCGTGATACCGGAAGGTCCGACCGACGTCGTCGCACTCGGTGAACAGCTGATGTTCGGTCAACTGCTGAAGAATGCGCCCGCTGTCGCTGATTCCCAGCAAAGTGTCGCAGAGGGCAGGTGTCATGAGCTCGAGCGAGGCGGTGTGCGTCATGAACCATCGCTGATCGGCCGGCAGTTCCGCCAGAACGTTACGGGCGAGGTACGCCCGGACGAGTCTGGAGTGCCCCGTGAGGTGGCCGACGGCACGCTGCCGGTCGCAGTCCGCGAGTTTGGACGTGGCGAGATGAAACAGCTGCAAGCCTGCTGCCCATCCTCCTGTCCGGCGCGTCAGTCTGGCTGCCGGCTCAGGCGAGAGTGGCTCGCCGTAGAAGGTTGCGAACAGCTCTTCCACTTCCCACGACCGGAATCGCAACTGGTCCTGATCGATCACGCGAGCCTCGCCCGACACAACGAGTCGGGGTAAGTTGATTTCCAGGGTGCGCCGCGTTCCGAGGATGATGCGTAGACGAGGAGGGCGCAATGCGACGAAACGACCCAGTGCCGTTTCGGCGCCACTATCGGCGATCTCGTGAGCATCGTCGATGATCAACAATGCATCGACGTCGCCGATTCTGTCCAATTCGCCCAGAACAGCGTCGATCGAATTCGCTTCCGGATCGAAAGAAAAGCCCATTTCTCGAGCAGCAGCGCATAGATATCTACCGAAGGCATGTTCCGTCGAGTCGTCCTTGGTCACCCGATACCACCCGACCGGGGAGTCAGTCGACGCGGCGACCTGGGACAACAATGTCGATTTCCCTGATCCCGCCGGACCGACGACGACGACCACGGGGGTCAACTCGTCGTAGCATTGTTTCAACAACCTTTCTCGCCGCAACCCACGTTGAGCGGGCACTCGAAGTTTTGCCCTCAAAATTTCCGACGTTGGCATTTCGGATCCACCCCTGGCACCGGACTGCAATCCCCACCGTTCGAATATCCTCCCGAACGAAACCGAACGCCAGTGTTCGGTGGGCCGATTTCCGAACTCATTGCAGCTCCGAGGGACGGAACACATACGGATGCCGCGAGTTGTAGAGCCTCGACGTCCGTGTTCGTGAGGATCCGACGTCGGTTTCTACCCGCCGCACAACCTGCCTCGGTTGCGAAACGAATGTTCCGCCTATCTGTACGATGAGCGCAACGTCTTCTTGTCCAGCTTGCCCAGCGGGGTGAGCGGCAGGGCGTCGAGGAAGTCCACCGACTTGGGGGCGTGGACAGATCCCTTTGCGGCACGGACCTTCTCGATCAGTTCCTCCGCCGGAACGGACTGCCCCTCCCGCAGCACGACGCACGCCTTGACGGCCTCGCCCCACTTGGCGTCGGGCACGCCGACGACCGCGACGGACGCGACGGCCGGATGCGACGAGATGACGTCCTCGATCTCGCGGGGGAAGACGTTGAATCCGCCGGTGACGATCATGTCCTTCTTGCGGTCGACGATCGTCAGGAAGCCGTTCTTGTCGGCCCGCGCGACGTCGCCGGTGTGCAGCCAGCCGCCGCGCAGCGCCTCGGCTGTCTCGGCGGGCTTGTCCAGGTATCCCTTCATCACGAGCGGTCCGCGCACGCAGATCTCGCCGAGTTCGCCACGGGGCACCTCGTTCAGGTCGTCGTCGAGCAGCCGCACGTCGAGCCACGGCACGGGCCGGCCACAGGTGGCGAGGCGTTCGGGATCGTCGGCGAGGTGATCCTCCTTGCGCAGCACGGAGATCGTCATCCCGCACTCGCTCTGCCCGTAGAACTGGAAGAAAACCGGGCCTAGCCGCTCGATGCCCTCACGCAGCCGCGCCGGCGACATCGCCGACGCACCGTAGAACAGCGTCTCGAGGCTGGACAGGTCGCGGATGTCGAAGTCGGGGTGGTCGAGCAGCAGGTAGATCATGGTCGGCACGAGCATGGTCGCGTTGATGCGGTGCTTCTCGATCGTCTCGAGCACCAGGCCGGGTTCGAAATACGGCAGCACGTAGAGGGATCCGCCGCGCAGGAGGGTGGGGACGAAGAACGCCGCCCCGGCGTGCGAGAGGGGCGTGCAGATCAGGAAGCGCGGCTCGTGGGGCCATTCCCACTCGGCCATCTGGATCTGGGTGAGCGTCGCGCCCGAGCGGAACGACCCCATGACGCCCTTGGGTTTTCCGGTGGTGCCACCGGTGTAGACGACGGACGAGGTGTCCTCCGCCGCCACGGGCGCCGCGACGAGCCGCTGCGGCGTGAACTGTGCCGCGAGAGCGAGGATGTCGGCGCCGACCCGTGAGGGACCGAGGGAGAAGACGTTCTTCAGCGTCGGAACCTGAGCCTTCAGTTCGGCGGCGCGTTCCTCGAAGTGGTTCGGATCGAAGATCAGTGTCTCGATCGCGGCGTCGCCGACGATGTACAGGTGATCCGACAGCGAGCCCATGGGGTTGAGCGCACTGTTGCGGCACCCGGCGACCATCGTCGCGCCCATCGAGATGAGCACCTCGGGACGGTTCTTCGACAGCATCGCCACCGACGAGCCCTGCCCGACCCCCACCGACGCGAGCGCCTGACCGAACCGGCTGATCTCGTCGCGCATCTCCCCGCCGGTGAGCACCACGTCGCCGAGGTACAGGGCCGGCTTGTCCGCGCTGCGTTCGAGGGCGGTGATGAGCAGGTCCGCGGTGAACACGGGGCGATGCAGGTCGGCGTACTCGTCGGTCATGGTCGTCCTTCCGGTCGTTGGGGCGGCGTGGTGACGGCTCGACGTGGCAGGGATCCCCCTTCGTCACCATAACCGCATCGGCGGCAGAATTGGAACATGTTTCATTCCGGGTGCGGCGCGGGCCTCCCCTAGAGTGGGGCCACCTTCACGCTCGAGTCCCGGGAGTCACACCATGCAGCCGGCCGGACAGTCCCTGCACGCCCCCACCTGTTCGGCGACCGTCGTCGAACACCACCGCCTGCGCCACGACGTCGCCGTGGTGCGTCTCGAAGCCGACACGATGGTGCCGTTCGCGCCCGGGCAGTACCTCGACGTCACGGTGCCGCAGCATCCACGGCTGCCGCGCCGCCTCTCCCCCGCCCTGCCGCCGTCGCTGGACGGCAAGCTCGAATTCCACGTGCGCACCGTGCCGGGCGGCTGGGTCAGCGGCACGATCGTCGTCGGCACCCGCCCCGGCGACGTGTGGACGATCGGCGCGCCGCAGGGCGGCACCCTGCACGTCGACGACTCCGGCCGCACCGTGATCATGGTGGCCGGCGGCACCGGCCTGGCGCCACTGCGCGCCCTGCTCCTCGACGTCGCGCGCCGGCCGGACCCGCCGCAGACCTTTTTGTTCGTCGGCGGCCGCACGCCCCGCGACCTGTACGCCGCCGACATGCTGATCCTGCTCGCCGAGGCGCTGCCGTGGCTGACGGTGGTGCCGGTCGTCGAATCGGTCGAGGACCCGGAGTTCGGCGACGAGTGGTACGAGCGCATCGTCGCCCACGTCGGCGACCCCGGGTTCCACCCCGACGAACTGCTCGAGGGCAGCCTCGACGAGGTGGTCACCTCCTACGGGGCGTTCGGCGACCACCAGGTGCTCGTGTGCGGGTCGGCGGCGATGGTCCGCGCGACCCTGCGCGAGCTCACCGGGACCGGGACGCCGGCCGGGAACATCCGGTTCGACCCGTACTGACCGACCCGTACTGACCGAGCCGCAACGGCCGGCCGGTTGACCGGGCGGTACGCCCGCGACGATACTCGAGGGGGCCACCAGCGCGACGAGTGAGAGCTGCGCCGGGTCGTGACCGTTCGAATCACGGGAGCTGCCATGGGTATTGCGGATTCGCACGCCGCCCCCCCGACACCGGCAATCCTGTCCCGCGCCCACCTCGACCGGCTGATCGAGGTGCTGCAGACCGAGGGATATCGCGTCGTCGGCCCCACCGTCCGCGACGACGCCATCGTGCTCGACGAGCTCGGGTCGGGACGAGAACTGCCCGACGGGTGGGGCGTGTCGACCGCACCCGGGCGGTATCGGCTGCGGCGGCGCGACGACACCGCCGTGTTCGGCCATTCCGCGGGTCCGCAGTCGTGGAAGCAGTTCCTGCACCCCGCCCGACAGCAACTGTGGTCGACCGCTCCGGACGGCAGTTACCGGCCCCCACCGGCGGGCGAGACCCGGTACGCCTTCCTCGGCGTCCGCGGCTGCGACCTGGCTGCGATCGGCATCCTGGGCACAGTGCTGACCCGCGGCGCCCATCCCGACGGGGCCACCGCGCGACGGTTCCGCGGGCTGTTCGTCGTCGCGGTCAACTGCACCGAACCCGGCGAGGTCTGCTTCTGCGCCTCGATGGCCACCGGTCCCGCCGCGGGCCCGGGGTACGACCTGGGTCTGACCGAGCGCGTCGACGAGCAGGGACACCGTTTTCTCGTGGACGTCGGGACCGACGAGGGCGCCCGCATCCTGGACCTGCTCCCCCACCGCGACGCCACCGCAGACGAGGCCACCGAAGCCCGCGACGCGGTGGCGGCGGCCGGCGACCGGATGGGACGGAGCATGCCCGAGGTCGACCTGCGGGCGATGCTCCGCGACGCCCGCGAGGCGGACGTCTGGGACGATGTCGCCGATCGCTGCCTTACCTGCGGAAACTGCACGATGGTGTGCCCCACCTGCTTCTGTACGTCGACGGAGGACGTCACCGACCTCGCCGACGGGCACGCCGGCAGGTGGCAGCACTGGGCGTCCTGTTTCGAACCGGACTTCTCCTACATCCACGGCGGTGACGTCCGGACGTCCGGCCAGAGCCGGTACCGGCAGTGGATCTCGCACAAGCTCGGCACCTGGCACGACCAGTTCGGCAGCTCGGGATGTGTCGGCTGCGGCCGTTGCATCGACTGGTGCCCGGTCGGCATCGACATCACCGCGGAGGCGGCCCGCCTCACCGGCGCGCTCGCCACCCACGACGACGAACCGGACGGGCACCGATGACGACCCCACCGCTCGACGGCATCCGGGCCCTGGCGGGGCTGGACCGGGAGGCGCGGGATCGGATCGCCGCGCTCGCCCACCCGGTCCGCTTCGCCGCGGGGGAGCACGTCTTCCACGAGGGCGGGGAGGCGCGCAGTTGCTGGCTGCTGCAGGAGGGCCGGGTGGATCTGTACACGGTGGTGCCCGGCCGCGGCCAGGTCACCCTCGACACGTTCGTCGAAGGCGACGTCCTGGGATGGTCGTGGCTGACGCCGCCCCACCGCTGGCATTACGGGGCCGTCGCGGCCACAGCGACCTCGGCTCTGGAGGTGGACGCCGCGGCGCTGCAGGCGCTGAGCGAGGCCGACGCCGAGTTCGGATACACGGTGATGCGGGCCCTGTTCGGGGCCCTCCTGGAGCGGTTGCAGGCCACCCGGGCGCGACTGCTGGACCTGTATGCGGGTTCCGATGTTCGGTGACCTCGCGCACGACACCGCAGCGGCGCCGGACGCGCCGATGCTGCCGAGCGCCCACCGGGTTCGCGCGCGGACCGTCGAGACCGCCGATGCGGTGACACTGTCGCTGGCCCCGCTGGGGGCGCCGCGACCGCGGTTCCGGCCCGGCCAGTTCATGATGCTCTACGCCCCCGGGGTCGGCGAGATCGCGATCTCGATCAGCGGGGATCCCACCGACACGACCGGGGAGCTGGTCCACACCGTACGGAAGGTGGGTGCGGTGAGCCGGGCCCTGCACGACGCCGCGCCGGGCGCGATCGTCGGCGTGCGCGGCCCGTTCGGGGCAGGCTGGGACCTCGAGTCGTGCACGGGCCGGGACCTGGTGATCGTCGCCGGCGGAGTGGGTTTGGCCGCGGTGCGGGCCGCCGTTCTCGGCGCGGTGGCCGCGCGCGGTGACTTCCGGCGCGTCGTGCTCGTGGTCGGAGCACGCCGGCCGGCCGAGATCCTGTATCGGCGCGAGCTACAGGACTGGGCCGACGGCGGCGTGGAGGTCCGGCTGACGATCGACCAGCCGGTCCAAGGCTGGTCCGGGTCGGTCGGATTCGTCACCGAACCGCTGGCCCGGCTCGACCTCGATCCCGGGCGGACGACAGCACTGCTGTGCGGGCCGGAGGCGATGATGCGGTTCTCGGCGCGGGTGTTGCTGGGCAAAGGGATTCGGCCCCCGGACATCCGGGTCTCGCTCGAACGGAACATGCAGTGCGGAATCGGACTGTGCGGGCACTGCCAGCTCGGCGAGATCCTGCTCTGCCGGGACGGCCCCGTGCTGGATTACGCGGTGGCCGGACCGCTGCTACACGTACGGGAGCTGTAATGGACAGGCCGAAGCTCGCGGTATGGAAGTTCGCGTCGTGCGACGGATGTCAGCTGTCCGTGCTGGACTGCGAGGACGAACTGCTCGCCTTGTCGGGTGCGGTGCAGATCGCCCATTTCCTCGAACTGTCGAGCGCCGTCGACGACGGTCCGTACGACCTGTCGCTGGTCGAGGGCTCGATCACCACTGCCGCGGACGTCACGCGCATCCACCGGGTCCGGGAGCAGTCCCGGACCCTCGTCACGATCGGCGCGTGCGCAACCGCCGGCGGCATCCAGGCGTTGCGCAACTTCGCCGACGTCGCCGAGTTCACCTCGATGGTCTACGCCCACCCGGAGTACATCGAGACGCTGGCGACGTCGACGGCGATCGCGGCGCACGTGCCGGTCGACTTCGAGTTGCGCGGCTGCCCGATCGATCGGCGCCAGTTGCTCGAGGTGATCACCGCGTTCCTGGCCGGCCGCCGGCCGAACATCCCGAACACCAGTGTGTGCACCGAATG
Source organism: Rhodococcus sp. NS-SX18 (assembly GCF_057367935.1). Taxonomy (NCBI): domain Bacteria; kingdom Bacillati; phylum Actinomycetota; class Actinomycetes; order Mycobacteriales; family Nocardiaceae; genus Rhodococcus; species Rhodococcus sp. NS-SX18. The sequence continues at coordinate 4,267,301 of NZ_CM170633.1, forward strand.
CAAGCGCCGGGGATTGACCTGTGTGATGGTCGCCGACGGCACGCCCTGCCTGGGACCGGTGACCCACTCCGGCTGCGGCGCCCTGTGCCCGGCGCAGTCGCGCGGCTGCTACGGCTGTTTCGGGCCGACGACCGACCCCAACATCGCGTCGCTGGCCGGGTGGCTGCGCACGTGCGGCATGAGCGACGACGACATCGACCGCGCCTTCGCGACATTCAACGTCGGCGCCCCCGTACTTGCCGAGAGGCACCGCGGTGAGCGGGAACCGTAGAGAGCTGACGGTCCGTGCTCTCGCCCGTGTCGAGGGCGAGGGCAGACTGAACGTGTCGGTGCGCGACGGGCAGGTGCAGCGCGCGGAGCTGAACATCTACGAGCCGCCCCGGTTCTTCGAGTCGTTCCTGCGGGGAAGGGATTTCCGCGAGCCTCCGGACATCACCTCCCGGATCTGCGGGATCTGCCCCGTCGCCTACCAGGTCAGCGCCTGCAATGCGCTGGAGCAGGCCTGCGGGGTCGAGCTCGACGAGCAGGTGCTGAACCTGCGCCGCCTGCTCTACTGCGGCGAGTGGATCGCCAGCCACGTGCTGCACATCTACTTCCTGCACGCCCCCGACTTCCTCGGCCTGCCCGACGCGATCGCCCTCGCCGAGCGGCACCGGAGCGCGCTCGAACGCGGGCTGGCCCTGAAGAAGGCCGGCAACGCGATCCTCGAGCAGATCGGCGGGCGACCCATCCACCCGGTCAACGTGCGGATCGGGGGTTTCCATCGCGCGCCGACCCGCACGGAACTCGCCCCGCTCGCCGAGCGGCTGCGCCGCGCCCTCGACGACGCGCTCGACACGGTCCGCTGGGTGGCCGGGTTCGACTTTCCCGATATCGATCTCGATCACGACCTGCTCGCCCTGCACCGGCCGGACCGCTACGCCATCGAGGACGGGCAGATCCGTTCGTCGACCGGATCCTCCTTCGCCGCAGCACAGTTCCCGGACCATGTGGTCGAACACCAGGTCCCGCACTCGACGGCCCTGTACGCGCGGCTCGACGGGCGCCGGTACCTGACCGGACCCCTGGCCCGATACACCCTGAACTCCGCGCAGCTGTCGGACACCGCACGACAGTCGGCACACGCGGCCGGACTGGGAGCACAATGCCGTAACCCGTTTCGCAGCATCGTTGTTCGCGCCGTCGAAACCGTCTATGCGGTGGAGGAGGCGCTCCGCCTGATCGCCGGATACGAGCGTCCCGGCCGGCCCGGCACCCAGGTCGCCGCCCGCGCCGCGACCGGGCACGGCGTCAGCGAGGCGCCGCGGGGCCTGCTGTACCACCGTTACGAGCTCGACGGCGACGGACTGATCCGCTCGGCCGTGATCGTCCCCCCGACCTCCCAGAACCAGGCTGCCGTCGAACACGATCTGCGCACGCTGATCGCCGGTCACCTGGAACTGTCCGATGCCGATCTGACATCGCTGTGCGAACGGGTGATCCGCAACTACGACCCGTGCATCTCGTGTGCCACACACTTCCTCGACCTCACGATCGACCGCGGGTGATCGCGACGAACTTCGTGGTGATCGGCGTCGGCAACGAGTACCGCCGCGACGACGGCGTCGGGCCCGCGGTGGCCCGGGCGGTCGGCCGGTCCCGGCCCGGATGGCGCGTCCTGATCTCCGACGGCGAGCCGACGGCAATGCTGGACGCGTGGGCCGGGACGCGGTTGGCGGTCGTCGTCGACGCCACCGTCGGCACCGGTCCGCCCGGCGCGATCCGGCGGCACGAGATCGGGGATGCGAGTCTCGCCCGCCGCCCGCGACACGCCGGCTCGCACAGCCTCGGCCCCGCCGAGGCGTGGGCGCTGAGCCGGACCCTGGGCGTCGACCCCGGTCGGGTCGTGGTCTACACCCTCGAGGTGGCCGAGGTCGGTTACGGCGTCGGCCTGACGCCCGCCACCGCCGCGGCACTGCCCGCCGTGGTGCGGGCAGTGATCGACGAATGCGAGCGGTAACGCCGCTGCCGAGTCATCCGTTCGCGGGAACGGCCGCCTTCGCGGCGTCCTGCGCGGCGATGTAGCCGTACACCAGACCCTGACCGATCGTCGCCCCCGCTCCCGGGTACGTGTTGCCGAAGGCGTTGGCGGCGGTGTTGCCGATCGCGTACAGGCCGTCGACGACGCTGCCGTCCTCGCGCAGCACCCGCGCCCGCTCGTCGGCCTTCACACCACCGCACGTGCCGAGATCGCTCAGCGTCATCTTCACCGCATAGAGGGGCCCGTCCGTCAGCGGCCGCAGGTTGGGATTGGGCTCGACGGTGGGGTCACCGTAGTACCGGTCGTAGGCACTCGCACCACGGCGGAAGTCGGCGTCCGTGCCGGCGGCCGCGGCATCGTTGAACCGGCGGAAGGTCTCGGTGAACGCCCCCTCCGGCAGGCCGGCCGCGCGGGCCAGCGCCGCCGGATCGTCCGCCCGGTGCGCGATTCCGGCCCGGATCCACGCCTCCGGGATGGGCTGCCGCGGGAACAGCCCGCCGCCGAAGATGTAGCTGTTGCGGTAGCGCTGGTCGAACACGATCCACATCGATTCGACCGGGTCACCGGCGCGTTCCCGGTCGAGCACGAGCTGGCCGAACGACATGTAGTCGGTCGCCTCGTTGACGAACCGGCGACCGGTGTGGTCGACGATGAAGGAGCCGGGCAGTGCCCGCTCGGCGAGCATCACCATCGGCGGGCGCCCCTTCATTGCGGCGACGGCGGGGAACCACCAGGCCTGGTCCATCAGGTCCGTCGCGGCGCCCACGTCGAGCGCGGCGCGGATGCCGTCGCCCGTGTTGCCCTCGGCGCCGAGACTCTCGTGCTCGCCGAGCCGTTCGGACTGGTACTTGTGCCGCAGCGCCATGTCGTGGTCGAAGCCGCCCGCCGCGAGCACGACACCGCGCCGCGCGGTCACGGTCACCTCCTGCCCGTCGCACGCGACGACGGCACCGGTGACCCGATCTCCCTCGGTGAGCAGCCGCACGAGCGTGGTCTCGGTCCACACCGGGATCCCGGCCCGGACCACGCCGGCGAACAGGCCGGCCGCGAGTGCCTGGCCCCCGGCGACGTACTCGCGCTTGAGGGCGAGCCCGGCGACACCCTGTGCGAGGCGACGGAAGATGCGCGGGAACGCCTTCGACGGCTTCCGCGCCATGAGGTTCATCCACTTGTAGTCGGCGCCGGTCACCGGCATCGGCAGGCCGGCCTTCATCAGTCCCGGCCGCAGCCGCTCGCGTTCGGGCCCGAGGACGGACACGTCGAAGGGACGGCACTCGCACGTGCGGCCGACGGCGGACCCGCCGGGCAGCTCGGGATGGTAGTCGGAATACCCCTTGGCCCAGAACAACCGCATGGGGGTGGTGCGCTGCAGCATTTCGACGGTGGCGGAGCCGTGGTCGAGGAACGCCGCACCCCGCTCCGCCGGTGCGGACTCGCCGACCACGGACCGGATGTAGGTGCCGGCCCGGTCGAGCGTGTCACCGGAACCGGCCTTGCGGAGCACGGGATTCGCGGGCACCCAGAAGGCCCCGCCGGAGCGCGCCGTGGAGCCGCCGACGTACTCCGTCTTCTCGACGATCAGGGTGGACAACCCCAGCTCGTGCGCGGTGAGCGCGGCGGCCATGCCGGTGCCGGACCCGATCACGAGCAGGTCCACGGTGGTGTCGTGGGCGGGGGTCACCGGTACGGAATTCGTCGCCATCGATCTGCTCCTTCACGTCATTGCCGCTGGGGGACGAAAGGTCGTCGACGCCGGAGGCGGTGCGGACCTCGGAGCGAGGCTAGGTCACGTCGACACCGCCCATCGGGAGGTGTCCCGCCCACCGGGACGCCCCCGGACGAACGGTCCGCCCAGCGGGAGAACCCCTTCTGTGCCGCTCACGACGCCGCCCAGCATGGCCTCGATGCCTGTTTCGGGCGCAGCACCCACCGGCTCCGGAGGACACGATGACGCAGAGCGCACCCCCCACCACACCCGACGACGAAGTCCGCACCATCGAGGCCGACGCGGAACCGACCCGCTTCGCGCGCGGCTGGCACTGTCTCGGGCTGGCCCGCACCTACCGGGACGGCAAGCCCCACCAGGTCGACGCGTTCGGCACCAGCCTCGTCGTCTTCGCCGACAGCACGGGCGAACTGCAGGTCCTCGACGCCTACTGCCGGCACATGGGCGGCAATCTCGCACAGGGCGAGATCAAGGGCGGCTCGGTGGCCTGCCCGTTCCACGACTGGCGCTGGGGCGGCAACGGCCGGTGCACCGGCATTCCGTACGCGCGCCGCGTCCCCCCGCTCGCGAGGACGCGGTCGTGGACCACCCTGGAGCGCAACCAGCAACTGTTCGTCTGGCACGATCCCGAAGGCAACCCGCCGCCGGCGGACGTGACGATCCCCGAGATCGAGGGCGCCGGCACCGACGAGTGGTCCGACTGGACGTGGAACTCGGTGCTCATCGAGGGCTCGCACTGTCGCGAGATCGTCGACAACGTCGTGGACATGGCGCACTTCTTCTACGTCCACTACAGCGTCCCGCGTTCGTTCGAGAACATCTTCGAGGGCCACGTCGCCACGCAGATCATGTCGTTCAACCAGCGCACCGACGTCGAGCTGGACATCGACTTCGGTGCGGACAACTTCTCGCGCTCCGAGGCGTCGTACCACGGCCCCTCCTACATGATCGACAAGCTGTGGACGGAGACCGGCGAGGCCACGATCGAGACGGTTCTCATCAACTGCCACTACCCCGTCACGCCCACCTCGTTCGTGCTGCAGTACGGCGTGATCGTCAAGCGCCTGCCGGGCATGTCCGCCGAGGAGGCGAATGCCATGGCCGCCCACTTCGGCGGGGGCACCGAGAAGACGTTCGAGCAGGACATCGAGATCTGGAAGAACAAGGCCAAGATCGACAATCCGCTGCTGTGCGACGAGGACGGTCCGGTCTACCAGCTGCGCCGCTGGTACCAGCAGTTCTACGTCGACGTCGCGGACATCACCCCGGACATGACCAACCGCTACGAGTTCGCGATCGACACCGCGAAACCGGCCGCACGGTGGGAACAGCAGATCGCCGAGAATCTCGCTGCCCGTGCGCAGTCCGCCCCCGAACCGGTCGCCTGAGCGTCCGCCGTCAGAGTCGAGGAGACACCATGAGTTACGAAGTCCTGAAGCACATCGACGCGATGGCGGACGATCTGTTCACCGAAGGTGTGGAAGCCGAGCGGCTCGGCCGTCTCGCGGACGGGACCGCCGAGAAGATGAAGGAGGCCGGCTCGATCCGCATGCTCCAGCCCCGCGAGTTCGGCGGTTTCGAGTCGCACCCGAGGGAATTCGCGGAGACCGTGATGCGCACGGCCGCGCTGAACCCCTCCGCGGGATGGGTACACGGCATCGTGGGTGTGCATCCCTGGCAGCTCGCCTTCGCGGATCCCCGCGTGCAGCAGGAGATCTGGGGTGATGATCCCGACACCTGGATGGCGTCGCCCTACATGCCGGGTGGCATCGTCACCCCGGTCGACGGCGGCTTCCGGTTCTCGGGCAACTGGCAGTTCTCCTCCGGCACGGACCATTGCGACTGGGCCTTCCTCGGCGCCTTCGTCGGTAACCCGGACGGCTCGGTGGCGCAGCCCCCGAAGATGGCGCACGTCATCATCCCGCGCACCGACTACCGGATCGTCGAGGACTCGTGGGATGTGGTGGGCCTGCGGGGTACCGGGTCGAAGGACGTGGTGGTCGAGGACGCGTTCGTTCCCGAGTACCGCGTCATGTACTACGACGACCTGATCGACGGCAGCGCGGTGGCCCGCTACGGCCGCACCGAGACTCTCTACAAGCTGCCCTGGTCGACGGCCTTCCCGCTGGGCATCACCGCCGCCACGATCGGCATCTGCGAGGGACTGGTGCTGCACGCGGACGTCTACCAGGCCGACCGGATCAACGCGCAGGGCACCGCAGTCAAGGACGATCCGTACACGATGTACGTGTTCGGTGAGGCCGTCGCCGATCTGCGGGCCGCACGCGATTCGCTGCTGTCGAACGTCGACCGGATCTGGGATCTCGTCGACTCGGGGCAGACCCCGACGTTCGAGCAGCGCGCCGCGAGCCGGCAGACGCAGGTCCAGGCGGCCTGGCGGGCGGTGAACGCGATCGACCGCATCTACCCGCGCTGCGGTGGGAACGCGCTGCGGATGGACAAGCCCCTGCAGCGGTTCTGGCGCGACGCCCACGCCGGCCTGCACCACGCGATCCACCAGCCGGGCACGGTGCTGCACGCCGCGACCCTCAGCCGCCTCGGCGCGGACCCGCAGGGTCCGCTGCGGGCGATGATCTGACCGATTCGAGTTCAGCCGGGAGACGACAGTGTCCGACATCAAGAGTTTGGGCTACATCAAGATTCAGACCGACGACATGGACCGGTGGCGGACCTTCGCGTTCGACGTCCTCGGGTTCGCCGAGGGGTCGGGACCGGAACCCGGCGCCCTGTACCTGCGCATGGACGAGCGCACGGCACGCATCGTGGTCGTCCCCGGCGACAGCGACCGGGTGGTCGACGTCGGTTGGGAGGTGCGCGATCATGCGGCGCTGGCGCGGGTACGGCGCTCCGTGGAGGCCGCCGGCGTCGCCGTGAAGGTGCTCTCGGTCGACGAGGCGGACGCCCGGCGCGCCGAGGAGGTGATCGCCTTCCAGGACCCCTCCGGCACCTCCGTCGAGGTGTTCCACGGTCCCGTCCTCGACCACAGTCCGGTGGTGACGCCGCACGGTGATCGATTCGTCACGGGCGCACAGGGTCTCGGACACGTCGTACTTCCGGTCACCGATCCCGAAGCCACGTTCGGGTTCTACACCGAGGTGCTCGGCTTCCTGCCCCGCGGCGCCTTCCGCCTGCCGACGCCTCCCGAGGTCGGGCCGATGCGCATCCGGTTCCTCGGCGTGAACCAGCGACACCACAGCCTGGCGCTCATGCCCGTCCGCGCAGGCAAGGACCCCGGTCTGATCCACATCATGGTGGAGGTCGACACCCTCGACGCCGTCGGCCGGGCCCTCGACCGGGTGACGCGTGAGGGGTATTCCGTCTCGTCGACGCTGGGTCGGCACACCAACGACAAGATGGTGTCCTTCTACGTCCGCGCCCCCGGGGGTTGGGACATCGAGTACGGCACCGACGGGATGGCGGTCGACGAGCGGTACTACACCGCGGAGGAGATCACCGCCGACAGCTACTGGGGACACGACTGGTCCGGCAGCGAGCCACTCGGCGTGATGTCCTGATCGCCGCGACGGCCGGGCCCCGCACGACCGCCGTGCGGGGCCTCGCCACGCCCGGATCGGTGACGCACTTCACAACGCGCCTGTGATGTGACACTATTTCTAATCGAAATAGCCAGCTCATCCGCGCATGTGAGTGAGGAGCCTCCGTGACGATTCCCGCCACCCCCGCCACCCCCAGTGCCGTCATCGACCGGGTGGGTCTCGTCCTCGACACGTTCGACGAGACCGGACGGCTGACGCTCGCCCAGATCGTCCGCCGCACCGGTCTCCCCCGTTCGTCGGCGCACCGCATCCTCGAGCGCCTGGTCGAACTGCGATGGTTGCGACGCGAGGGCCGCGAGTACGCACTCGGGCTGCGGCTGATGGAACTGGGATCCCTCGCCGTGCACCAGGACGGCCTGTGCGCCGCCGCACGCCCCCACCTGCACGAGCTGCACCGCGTCACCGGACTGGTCGTCCACCTCGCGGTCCTCGACGGCACCGACGTCGTCTACCTCGACAAACTCGGGGGACGCCTCGACAGCGCCGTCCCGACCCGCGTCGGGGGGCGTCGGCCCGCACCGCACGCCGCCCTGGGTAAGGCGCTGCTCGCGTACGCCGGCGCCCAGGGTGCCGAGTTCGAACGCATCCGGGAGACGGGGGTTGCGTACGAACGCGGACAGGCCGTGCCGGGGCTCGGGTGCATCGCCGTTCCCGTCGGTCCCGTCGGCTCCGCTCCCGCCGCGGTCTCCGTGTGCGGGCCGTTGCAGCACATGCCGTTCGACCACCGGCTCAGCGGACGCGTACGCATGGCAGCCACCGCAACCTGGCGCGGATACGACCGGCAGCGCTTCGCTGCCGCATCCCGGCGCCCCCGGCTGCACTCTGCCTGACCAACCCCGGCGCCTGACCAACCCCGGCGCCTGACCAACCCCGGCGCCCGACCGACCCCGGCGCCTGACCGACACCGGCGCCCGACCGACCCCCGGCGCCCGACCGCTATTCGGCGGGAGCCGGTCCGTCGCCGCCGTCCTCGTCGTGAGCGCTCAGCGTCTGCTCCACGGTGCGCCAGCTACCTCGCCGCCGCGGATGCGGAACACCGTTCTCGTCGATGTCGCTGCACGCGAATCGCGCTGCCGCCTCGTCGATCTCGTCGAGCAACTCCTCGAACAGCGCGATCTCCGTACGAAAGTACCGCTCGGACCAGCGCAAGCTCAGCAACGGGAACGCCCAGCTCGGTTCGACGTCCGAATGGTCCGCGTAGTTCCGGACGCGCCCGAGGTTCTCCTCGAGATTGGCGATGTGATCCCGCACGATCGACTTCAGCTTCTCGGGTTCGTTGAGGTGACCCAGGTACATACGCAGCATCACCCCGTGCTTGAGCACCGGAGCCTCGACCGGAGCCTCCCGCGACCATGCCCGGACCGCCCCCACGCCGGTCGGCGTGATCGAGTAGACACGCCGGCTGCGGGCCCCGGGCTCGGAGATCGATCGCGACCGCACGAAGCCCAGCTTCTCGAGTTTCTTCAGCTCCCCGTACACCTGGCTGACCGACGGACTCCAGTAGAAGAAGCTCAGGCTCCAATCCGCCCACTTCTTCACGTCGTTGCCCGTCATCTCCTCCCCCAGTGCCAAGACCCCCAGCACCGCCCAACTCGTCGCGGGTAGACCGGGATACGCGGCAGGAGCGGAATCGGACACCCCGCGAGCCTAACAACCCCGCCACCCTCGACCACCTGCGCCGATCTCCCGCTCCGCGGGCTGCACCGATGTCCCGCTCCGCGGGAGACGAGCCCCCACTGCGGCGGCCGCGCCGTTAGCGTCCGGGAGAGCAGCCGCGAGAACCGACAGGAGCGTCCACGATGACCGACCTCGCCACCCGCACGGACCACATCCGCGCCACCGTCACGGCCTACCTCGCCGCCGTCGCGAACGGCACCGCGGACGAGATCACCGCCCTCTACGCGCCCGACGCCACCGTCGAGGATCCGGCCGGCAGCGAACCGAAGGTGGGTCACGAGGCCATCCGGGCGTTCTATCGCGCGGTGGAGAAGACCCGGAACGAAACGGAGTTGCTGACGCTCCGCATCACCGACGCCGGCGCCGCCTTCCACTTCCGGGTGGTCACCGAAGCCGACGGACAGCGCTACGAGATCGAACCCATCGATGTCATGACGTTCGACGAGAACGGCCTCGTCACGAGCATGCGGGCCTTCTGGGCCCCGGCCGACATGCGCCGGAACTGAGAGGGCCCGTCGTGCACCCTGTCACCTGCCGCACCTGCGGCAACCGCGTCCTCGCCGAGAAGTACAGTCCCGTCCACACGAGCATCCAGTGGCTCACCGACGCCGCACGGTCGTGCGCGCGCTTCCGCGCCGACGCCGAGCACGGTCGCGCCGCACTCCACACCTGCGCCGACCTGCGCGAGACCGTCGACGAGCTCGCCGACCGCGGTGAACTGCCGATCACCGCTCGCAGCTGCCCCACGCCCGGCCGGCTCGACTGACCGCGTCGTCCGAACCCGACCGGTCACCGCCGTCGCGCTCCCGCCGACCGGGAGCGATTTGCATCGCACGCACCGGCATGACGGACACTGGACACAGACCTACCCGAGAGGAGCCTCGATGGCCGCGGAACACACGGTGCTCGATCCCCGGACCATGCGCGACGTGCTGGGCAACTTCTGCACCGGCGTCACCGTCGTGACCGGCCACGACGGCCGTGAACCGCTGGGATTCGCGTGCCAGTCGTTCGCGTCGGTGTCGCTGGATCCACCGCTCGTGTCGTTCTGCCCCGCCCGCACGTCGCAGACCTGGCCGAAAATCCGGGAGATCGGCACCCTCGCGATCAACGTCCTGTCCCACGACCAGCGCGATACGTGCATGGCGTTCGCCGTCAGCGGCGGCGACAAGTTCACCGGCGTGGACTGGACGCGCGGGGACAACGGCGCACCCGCGCTCGCGGGCGCCCTGGCCCGGATCGAGGCGGTGGTCGAGGCCGAGCACGACGCCGGGGACCACACCATCGTCGTCGCCCGCGTCACCGGGCTCACTGCGCTGCACGACGACGGCCCGCTGCTGTTCTACCGCGGCGGCTTCGGGCGGTACACGACCGAGGCGATCCTCGACGCGGAGACCGCCACCGACGTGAACCCGGTGCGGTGACCGGCGACGAGGCGCACGTCACGGAATAGCGGACCGGCCGGGGTGGTTGGACCGATCGTGTGCCCGGATCCCGACACCGGGCCCCGGACACGCGAAGGATCCCGGTGACCACACCACTATCGATTCTCGACCTGGCTCACATCGGCCGTGGCGAAACCGCGCGCGACAGCTTCGCCGCGAGCGTGGACATGGCGCAGCGCGCCGAGCAATGGGGCTACCACCGCATCTGGTACGCCGAACACCACAACATGCCGACCATCGCGTCGTCGGCCACCAGCGTGCTGATCGCGCATGTCGCCGCGCACACCTCCACAATCCGGCTCGGCGCCGGGGGCATCATGCTGCCCAACCATTCGCCGCTGACCATCGCCGAGCAGTTCGGCACCCTCGAGACCCTGCACCCGGGTCGCATCGACCTCGGCCTCGGTCGCGCCCCCGGCAGCGACCAGAACACGCTGCGGGCGTTGCGCCGCGACCCGTCGTCGGCCGACAGCTTCCCGCAGGACGTGCTCGAGCTGCAGGCCTACCTGCGCGGGCAGTCCCGCATCCCGGGCGTCGACGCCGTCCCCGGCAAGGGCACGAACGTGCCGCTGTACATCCTCGGCTCGTCGCTGTTCGGGGCGAAACTCGCCGCGCTGCTCGGTCTTCCGTACGCGTTCGCGTCGCACTTCGCGCCGCAGGCGCTCGAGGACGCCGTCGCGCTGTACCGGCGCGAGTTCCAGCCGTCCGAGCAACTGTCCGAGCCGTACGTCGTCGCGGGCGTCGGCGTGATCGCCGCGGACACCACGGACGAGGCGGACGCCCTGTTCGAGGCCACCAAGCGGCAGCGCATCCGGCAGATGCTCGGCCGGGGCCGCACGTTCACCGACGAGGAGGTCGAGATGCTGCTCGACGCCCCCGCCGGGCAGCAGGTGCTGCAGATGCTGCGCTACACCGCCGTCGGTACCCCGGGCGAGGTGCGCGACTATCTCGACCGCTTCACCGAGCGCGCGCAGGCCGACGAACTGATCGTCGTGTCGTCGGCGCCGGGCCGCAAGGCGTGGCTGCGCTCGCTCGAACTGCTGGCCCAGGTCAGCGGGCTCGTCCCGGCCTGAGGGCCGCGCCGTCGGGCTCGGCGGCCGGGACGGTGACGGTCACCGTCGTCCCGTCGCCGGGCGCCGACCGCACCACGGCGGTACCGCCGACGGACTCGACGCGCAGCACGTGCGACGCCAGTCCGATGTGTCCCTGCCCGACCCGGTCGGGAAGCGTCGCCGGGTCGAACCCGCAGCCGTCGTCGGCCACCTCGAGCACCATGTCGGGGCCGCGGCGCACCAGCCGCACCCGCACCGACGTCGCCTTCGCATGCTTGACGACGTTTCCGAGCAACTCCCTCGCCACGGAGAACAGCAGCGCCTCCTCGCGCGGGAAGGACCCGTCGACGACGACGTCGACGGCGAACCCGCCGCGTCGCGCGCTCTGCTCGGCCAGCTCGCGCAGCGCAGTGGCGAGCCCGAGCTGCGACAGCACCTGCGGGTGCAGCGTCGTCACGGTCGAGCGCAACTGCCGGGCGGCCTCGCGCAGTGCGGTGTCCGCGGCGAGCAGCGCGTCGTCGGGACGCCGCTCGCCGGCCTCCTCCACGTCCAGGCGGGCGGCGAGCACGTTCTGCAGAGGACCGTCGTGCAGTTGTTCGGCGAGCAACTGCCGTTCGCGGCTCTCCGCGTCGAGGGCCTCGGTGACGAGCCGTCGCCGCGTGGCCAGCAGCGCGGCGACCGCGTCCGCCCGGTGCCCGAGCACCACGGACAGACCGGTCATCGCGGCAGCCAGCCACACCATGAAACCGAAGTAGAGGTACACCACCGCGGGCAGATCGACACCGTCGTCCCGGACCGCGTAGAACAACCACACGAGCAGGAAGCCTGTGGCGGTGGCGACGCCGACTGCCGCCGTCCACCAGGGCCGGTGCAGAAACGTGACGGTGACGGGCAGCAGGAAGAACACCGGCAGGAGCACCGACGTCGCACCGCCGGAGGCGGCACACAGGCCGAGCAGCGCGACGATGTCGACCAGCGTGGGAGCCCACCACGAGTGCCGGACGGGCCCGCGGAGCACCAGAACGAGCCACCCGAGCGCCGCGAGGGCGTAGCCGGTGAGGACGGTCAGGAACAGGACGGGCAGCCAGTGCGCCACCACGATCACCGGGCCCACCAGGGCCATGAGCGCGATCAGCGGCAGCCGCAGCATCGCCACCCAGCGGACCGTGTCGCCGGAGTAGTCCCCGACCGCGGCGTCCCGGTCGCTCACTCGAGCATTCCCCGGCGCATCGCCTCCGCCACCGCCGCGGCCCGATCGGACACCCCGAGCTTCTCGTAGAGGCGCTGCACGTGTGTCTTCACCGTCGACGGCGCCAGGTACAGCTGCGCCGCGATCGACGGAACGGACCGGCCCTGGGCGATCATCGTCAGCACCTGCCGTTCCCGGTCGCTGAGCGCGGGCCCGGACGGTTCGCTGCGCCGGCGCACCTCCGCGACCAGCCCGGAGGCCAGCTCCGGGGCCAGCACGTCGCGGCCGTCCGCGCAGTCGAGCACCGCCGCGACGATCTCGGCGCGCGTCGACTCCTTGGGCAGGAATCCGCACGCGCCCTCCTGCAGCGCGTGATAGACGATCGCGGCGTCGTCGTGCGCGGACAGCAGCAGCACTCGCGTGGGCAACCCGTCGCGCCGGACGGCGGCGGCCACCGCGGCACCGTCGAGGTGCGGCATGCGGTAGTCGAGCAGGGCCACGTCCGGCCGGTGGGTGCGGATCAGATCCAGGGCGACGGCACCGTCCCCGGACTCGCCGATCACCTCGATCCGTTCGCTGCCGGACAATGCCCGCACCACCCCGTCGCGAAACAGGGGGTGGTCGTCGCCGACCACCACGCGCACGGGCATACCTCATCGTGGCACGGGCACGCTTTCCGTGTCCCCCGGTCGGGGGACACGGGAATTCCCCCTCGACGCATCCGGTCGGGGGACAGACCGGCGCCGGGAGGCGGCGCATAGTTGGGGCATCCCCGAGCAGGAGGGTCCCGAGCATCCGATGCACACCCGCAACCCGGTCGCGTGCCCCAGCGTCGCACTCACCATCAGGAACGACACGAGCGAGCCGATGGTGCTGCGCGACAGCGCGTTGCCCGAGGGCCGGTGGGTTCTTCCACCGCCGCCGTCGCTGCGGCCCGGCGAAGCCGCGACCGTCGCCGCGAGCACCGGCGACGACCTCGGGATCGGGATCCGGCTGACGTATTCACTACCCGGCGGCGCCCGCGCGATCTTCCTCGCCCAGACGTACCGATACGGCGACAGCAGCGTCGACGGCACCCGCATCGAACCGGACGAGGGATACGTCGTCCACACGCAGATCGACCGGCGCTTCCCGCACATGTGCGCGCACTACTCGGTGTCGCTTCAGGACCCCACCTGACAGCCGAACGGCCGCACCGCGTAACGACCGAATGTCACATCGCGTCGATCGAATCGACGCGATGTGACATTCGGCCACAACGGTATCGGGTGAATGCAGAGGCTGACCGGGGCTACCTGTCGCGCTGGTGCTTCGGCTTCCAGACTACCAGCGCGTTGCTGCGTGGTATCGGCACCAGCGCCCGGCGCGACGCGTGCAGCTGCGCGATCTCGGCTGCCATTTCCGTCACCCGCTGCTGCAGGGCCTCGACCTGATTGGTCAGCTCGATGATCCGCTTGATGCCCGCGAGGTTCACGCCCTCGTCCTGCGACAGGCGCTGCACCTCACGCAGCAGCGCCACATCGCGGGGCGAGTAGCGGCGTCCACCACCGCGGGTGCGGTGCGGGGTGACCAGACCGAGCCGGTCGTAGTTGCGCAGTGTCTGCGCGTGCATGCCGGCCAGTTCCGCCGCCACCGAGATCACATAGACCCGGGCGTCGGGGTCCATCGGCGAATCGTTCCGGTTGCGGTTCTCGCTCATCATGCACCTGCCCAGCCCGCCCGTGGATCGAAGCCGTTCGCCTGCTCCGCGTGCATGTACGCCCGCAGCGCTTCGATCGCCTGATCGTCCAGATGCTGGGGCACGGCCACCTTGACCGTCACCAGCAGATCACCGGCGCCGCCCCCGCGCTTCGGGACGCCGCGCCCGCGCACCCGCAGCACCCGCCCGTCGGCGGTGCCGGCCGGGATCTTCAGCCCGACCCGTCCCTCCAACGTGGGAACCGAGACGGTGGTGCCGAGCACCAGTTCGCCGTAGCTGACCGGCAGGACCAGCGTCAGGTCGTCGCCGTCGCGGCCGAAGACCTTGTCGGCGCGGACGTGCACGGTGACGAACAGGTCACCGGACGGGGCGCCGCGCAGTCCCGCCTCGCCCTGGCCGGCCAGCCGGATGCGCTGGCCGTCCCGGACCCCGGGTGGGATCCGCACCGTGATGGTGCGGGTGCGGTTCTGGACACCGGACCCCCGGCAGTCGGTGCACGGCTCGTCGATGATCGAACCGGTGCCCCGGCAGTCGTCGCACGGTTCGGAGAATCCGAACGCACCCTGGTTGCGCGAGACGATGCCACTTCCGTTGCAGCGCGGGCACACCCGCGGGCTGGTGCCGGGACGGGCACCGCTGCCGTGGCAGGTGGTGCACGGCGCCGGGTTGGTCAGCCGCAGCGGGACGGTCACCCCGAGCGCTGCGTCGCGGAAGTCCAGCGTCGTCTCGGCGTCCACGTCCGACCCGCGACGGGGTCGCGACGTGGTGCGCGCGCCTCCACCGCCGCCGCGGTTGAACAGACCGCCGAACAGATCGCCGAGACCGGGGTCGCCGGCCCCACCACCCCCGCCGCCGAACAGGTCGCCGAGATCGAAGGTGGTGGTGCCGCCGGAGAACCCTCCGCTACCGGCACCGGGACGGAATCCGCCGCCGAAGCCGCCGGAGGCGAACATCTGGCGGGTCTCGTCGTACTCCTTGCGCCTGGCCGGATCGGACAGCACGGCGTACGCCTCGCTGACCGCCTTGAAGCGCTCCTCCGTCTTGGTGTCCCCGGGGTTGGCGTCGGGATGCAGGTCCCGTGCCAGCTTGCGGTAGGCCTTCTTGATGTCGTCGGCCGACGCGTCGGAGGAGACACCCAGCTCCTTGTAGAAGTCCTTCTCGATCCACTCCCTCTGGCTCACCGGGTGTCTCCTCCTCTCGCTTCTTCTCTGTACTTACTCGTTGTCCGCACCGGAATCCGGCTTTTCGGCCGGTGCGTCGCCCGAGGGGACCGTGTCCGTCACGGTCACCATCGCGTGCCGCAGGATCCGCTCACCGAGCCGGTATCCCTTGCGCAGCACCGTGTCGAGCACCGGATTGGCGCCGTCGCCCTCCATGTGCACGGCCTCGTGGATCTCCGGGTCGAAGGCGTCGCCCGGGTCACCGAAGGCCTGGAGCCCCAGGCCCGACAGGACGCCGGTCAGCTTGTCCGCCACCGACTTCAGCGGCCCCTGCTCGAGGTCGCCGTGCGCGCGGGCCCGGTCGAGGTCGTCCACGACGTCGAGCAGCTGGGTGACCACCGAGGCCTTGGCCGCCTCGGTCGTGGCCACCCGCTCGCGCTCCACCCGACGCCGGTAGTTGGCGTACTCGGCGGTGAGGCGCTGCAGGTCCGCGGTGCGCTCGGCCAGCTGAGCCGATTCGGGCGACGGCTCGGCCGCGAGCGCGGCCTCCTCGTGTTCTCCCGCAGCCGGAGCTTCGGTGTCCGCCTCCTCCACAGGCTGCGACCCGGCGTCCGGGTCGCGCACCTCGAAGGTGTCGGGGTCGATCCGACGCTTGTCGGTGACGGTCACCGGCTCCTGCTCGGGCTGCCCCGCCGTCACTTCTTCTCCGAGTCGGTCGGCTCGTCGACGACCTCGGCGTCGACGACGTCGTCCGAGCCCGCAGCCGCGCCGTCACCGGCGGCAGCACCCGCGTCGGCGGCCTGCGACTCGTACAGGGACTGACCGAGGGCCTGCGACTCCGTCGCGAGCTTCTCGACGGCGGTCTTCACCGCACCGATGTCGGTGCCGGCGAGGGCGTCCTTGGTCTCCTTGATCGCGGCCTCGACCTTGCCCTTGGCGTCGGCAGCGACCTTGTCCGCGTTCTCCTGCAGGAACTTCTCGGTCTGGTGCACGAGCGACTCGGCCTGGTTGCGGACCTCGGCCTCCTCGCGACGCTTGCGGTCCTCCTCGGCGTGCGCCTCGGCGTCCTTGATCATCCGGTCGATCTCCTCCTTGGAGAGGCCGGAGCCCTCCTGGATCTTGATCGTGTTCTCCTTGCCGGTGCCCTTGTCCTTCGCGGTGACGTGCACGATGCCGTTGGCGTCGATGTCGAAGGTCACCTCGATCTGGGGGACGCCGCGCGGAGCCGGGGCGATGCCTCCGAGTTCGAACGAGCCGAGCAGCTTGTTGTGCGCCGCGATCTCGCGCTCACCCTGGAAGACCTGGATCTGCACCGACGGCTGGTTGTCGTCGGCCGTGGTGAAGGTCTCCGACCGCTTGGTCGGGATGGTGGTGTTGCGCTCGATGAGCTTGGTCATCACGCCGCCCTTGGTCTCGATGCCGAGGGACAGCGGGGTGACGTCGAGCAGCAGCACGTCCTTGACCTCGCCCTTGAGGACGCCGGCCTGGAGGGCGGCGCCGACGGCGACGACCTCGTCCGGGTTCACGCCCTTGTTGGGCTCACGGCCACCGGTCAGCTCGCGTACCAGGTCGGTGACGGCGGGCATACGGGTCGAGCCGCCGACCAGGACGACGTGGTCGATGTCCTTGACGGAGATGCCGGCGTCCTTGATGACCTGCTGGAACGGTGCACGCGTGCGGTCGAGGAGATCGGAGGTGATCTTCTGGAACTCGCTGCGCGAGAGCTGCTCGTCGAGGAACAGCGGGTTCTTGTCCGCGTCGACCGTGATGTACGGGAGGTTGATCGACGTCGACTGCGAGCTCGACAGCTCGATCTTCGCCTTCTCCGCGGCCTCGCGCAGACGCTGCAGGGCCATCTTGTCCTTGGTCAGGTCGACGCCGTGCTGCGCCTTGAACTTCTCGACCAGCCAGTCGACGACGCGCTGATCCCAGTCGTCACCGCCGAGGTGGTTGTCGCCGGAGGTCGCGCGGACCTCGACGACGCCGTCGCCGATCTCGAGCAGGGACACGTCGAAGGTGCCGCCGCCGAGGTCGAAGACCAGGATGGTCTGTTCCTTCTCGCCCTTGTCCAGGCCGTAGGCGAGGGCGGCAGCCGTGGGCTCGTTGACGATGCGCAGCACGTTCAGACCGGCGATCTGCCCGGCCTCCTTGGTGGCCTGGCGCTGCGCGTCCTCGAAGTAGGCGGGGACGGTGATGACGGCGTCGGTGATCTCCTCACCGAGGTAGGCCTCGGCGTCGCGCTTGAGCTTCATGAGCGTGCGCGCGCTGATCTCCTGGGAGGTGTACTTCTTGCCGTCGATCTCCACGCTCCAGTCGGTGCCGATGTGGCGCTTGACCGAACGGATGGTGCGATCGACGTTGGTGACCGCCTGGTTCTTGGCGGGCTGGCCGACCAGCACCTCGCCGTTCTTGGCGAAGGCCACGACCGACGGGGTGGTGCGCGATCCCTCGGAGTTCGCGACGACTACGGGCTCGCCGCCCTCCAGCACGGAAACGACGGAGTTGGTGGTTCCGAGGTCGATACCGACCGCACGAGCCATAGTGCTTCTCCATTCTTCGCTGCGGCACGTCCGTGCCACATGGGTGTTCATGCACAACCTGAGCCGATCCGACTCAGCTGAGCGCAGTCGACTCAAGCTTGCACCCGCCGGGAATCCCCAGTCAAGTCAAAGTTGAGTCGTAGTCGCTCAAGTTGTCTGCCTTCTCCAACGGCACACCACCGCAGGTTGTTCCCGCCGTGATTCGCATCACACGAAATGCCGGAAGCTACGATCCCGGGGTGAGCACACGTCCGCAGCCGCCGCGCCCGGAGTTCTCGGTCACCCCGCTCCGCACCGCCGACACACCCGGCCCGCGCATCGGCGCCGCGGTCTCGGCCTGGGTCCTGTCGTTCGTCGTCTTCGCCGGTCTCCTCGGCGCCGTCTACCTCGACCGCGAATCCGTCCGGGACGCCCTCGAGCAGTCCCTGCGCAGCGCCAACCCCGGCACCACCGCCGAGAGCATCGCCGACACCGTCGCCCTCACCCTCGCCGGCTTCGCCGCCGCCGGCCTGCTCCTCGTCGCGCTCGCCGCCGTCTTCCTCGAACTGCTGCGCCGCGGCCGGCCCTGGGCCCGCCCCGCGCTCGCCGTCGTCTCCACCGCCACCGTCGCCACGGCCGTCGCCGCCCGCAGCGTCCTCGCCGACGCCGGCGACGCCACCGCCGGCGTCCTGCTGTGGGCTCCCCTGCTGTGGGCCGGGCTCACCGTCGTCGGCGCCGTCGCGGCCTGGCGTCGCTGACCTCACGGCTCGTCGCGCGCGAAAGTGCCGTTTGCGCTCGTTCTTACGCGCGCAAGAGGCACCGACGCGCGCAAGGAGTTGTCCACAACCGGCGGCTTCGTCCACAGATCCCGCCCGCACGCGCGCTGAGCGCGCATCACGGACGGAGGTAGACCGCACGCTGAGCGGTATGAACAACCCGACTCCACTACGGCGCGCGGCCCTGATCGCCTCCGGACACACACCTGCCGAACTTCGCAACGCCCTGCGAACGGGACGGCTGCGGAAGATCGCTCCGGGCATCTATCTTCGCCGGGACGAGACCGACGGCCTCGACGACGTGGACCGGCATCGGCTGCGCCTGGAGGCCGTGGCTCCCACGCTGGACGCCGACGCGGTCTTCAGCCACGTCTCGGCCGCCGTCCTCCACGGCTTCGACCTGTGGAACGTGGACCTCTCCCGCGTGCACGTCACCCGCGGACGCACGTCGGGGGGCCGCCGGACTCCCCACCTGCACGTCCACGTCGGTGGCTGTGCCGCCGACGAGATCGCCAAGTGCGACGGACTGCCGGTCACGTCCGCCGCCCGCACCGTCGTCGATCTGGCCCGCACCCTGCCCGCGGACCGCGCCACGGTGATCGGCGACTCGGCACTGCGCCTGCGCCGTGTCGACCCCGGCGCGCTGTCCGCCGCGCTGTCATCCGCGGGGACGAAGGCCGGCGTCGCCTCCGCACGGCGGGTGGTGCCCTTCCTGGACGGACGTAGCGAAAGCCCGGGTGAATCCCTCAGCAGGCTGCGGATTCTCGAAATCGGGATGCCCCGGCCGCAGTTGCAGCACGAGCTGCGGACCGGCGAAGGCCGGTTCGTCGCGCGCACCGACTTCTACTGGGAGGGAATCGCCGGCGAGTTCGACGGCATGGGAAAGTACGGTGCCGACGAGCCCGGTGCGACCGCCGAGATCGTCCGCCGGGAAAAGCTGCGGGAGGACGCCATCCGGCAGCTCGGCTTGGAGGTGATCCGGTGGACGTGGCCGGATCTGTTCCGTTTCCATGTCGTGCAGGCGCGGTTCGAACAGGCGGCACAGCGGGCGCGACGTTGAAGCCCACGAGCCTTGCGCGCGAAAGTGCCTCTTGCGCGGGTTCTTACGCGCGCAAGAGGCACCGACGCGCGCATCAGCCTGCGACGTCGGCGAGGATGCCCTCGCCGCTGCGGGCCGCCACGCTGCACGCGTTCGCGGTGAACCGGTCGAGCAGGGGGTGCTCGGCGCGGGCGCGCCAGGTGCGGACGGCGGCGACACCCGCGGCGTGGATCTCGGCGACGGTCGCATCCGGCGCGAGACCCAGGCGCTGGGCCGGGCCGATACCGAAACCACCGATCAGCCGCTGCAGTTCGAGCACGTCGTCCTCGCTCAGCGTGACCCGGGTCGAGCGCAGACGGCCGAGCAGGCGCAGCTCGGTGAAACCGTGGACGTCGGCGAGCAGCCGCTGCACGGAGGCGAGCAGAGGGCCGTCGTGGTGGGCGCGCAGGACCCGTTCGAGCGACATCAGCGCCGAATGGGCCTTGAGCTGATCGGCGCGCTGGCCGAACTGCACGTCGATCACCTGGCGCAGCTCGTCGAGCCCGCTGCGCGCCACCAGTTCCGCGGCCAGCGTCGGCGAGTCCCGCACGCCCAGAACGATCAGCGTGACGGCCATGCGAATCCCGAACAGGCCGAACCGGTCGACGAGGTGCGCCCGGGTGCCCGGGTCGACGGGCAGCGCGATGTCGGGACGGGCGAACCGATCCGCCGACAGCATCGCCACCTGGAGGTCCTGCGACGGCACCTGCGCGAGCGCCTCGAACGCGGCGAACTCGCTCTGCCGCAACGTCCGCGCGCCCAGCGCGAGCAGCCCCGCGACCGGCACCACGGCCTGGCACAGTCCGGTGCGCTCGAGCTCGCCGGCGAACCGGGCTGCCACCTCCTTGGCCGACATCATCGCGTCCATCCGGCCCGCGCCGACCTCGTCGGCACGCGAGACCACACCGATCACGCCGAGCGGGCCGGATTCGCCGCCCACGTGCTGGCCGATCCGGCCGAGGAACTGCACGTCGGCGGCCCCGAGGGTGCGCATGAGGTAGACGACGGCGTCGGCGCCGGAGGCGTCGTCGTCGGGGGTCAGCAGCTCGAACGTCCGGGCCGAGACGTCCTGTGACAGCGACGACGTGCCCGGTGTGTCGATGATCGTGGTCTGGGACAGCGCACTGGCCGGCCATTCGACGTCGATCCGGTCCACCCGGTCCGCGGTCAGCTCACCGAGATCGAAGGTGAGCCGGCCGTCGCGGCGCTGCACCGGCACCGGCAGGATCCGGTCGCCGTCGTAGTGGGCGGTCACCGAGGGGGTCGAGCCGCTGCGATACCACGTGACGACGCGCGTGCACTCGGTGGCATCGGTGGGGGCGATGTCCTGTCCGACGAGGGCGTTGAGCAGCGTCGACTTGCCGGCCTTGAGCGATCCGGCGAGCGCGACGCGCAGCGGCTGTTCGAGCCGCGCCGCGCACAGCGCAAGCTGCTCGGCGGCGCGCGGGTCGCTTCCGTACCGGGCACGCGCGGCCGCGACGAGTTCGCGGGCCTGCTCGACACTCACGCGTCGACCCCGGCCAGCTGTGCGGCCCGTTCGCGCAGCGTGGTCAACGCCCGCACGTGCGTCTCGAGTTCGGCGACGCGACGCTGCCGCTGCGCTTCCTCGACCGTCGCGGCCTCCTGCGCGGCGCGCAGCGACTCCGACAGCGACCGCAACGTCTGCTCGGCCAGCTCGGTGAAGTGGTCGCGCAGCTGGCGCTGGATCAGCCGGAGCCGGTCCTTCGACTCCTTGCCCACCTGGAACCCGACGTCGTCGGTGAACTTGCGAACGGCGACCTTGGCGTCCGCGCGGCGCTTGGCGATGCGTGCCTGCTTGTCGTCGCGATAGGCCTTGGTGCCGAGCACAACTCCCGCGCCGACGGAGATCGGGTTGACCAGGGCCATACCCATGAGCGTGGTGATCAGCCCGAACATGAGCACGCCGCCGTAGGAGCCCTTCATTCCCACCAGCATCTTCTGGCCGACACCGATGCGGCCCGATTCGAGGTCCGAGAGCCGGGAGACGGGCTCGAGCAGTCCCTCGAGGTCGCCGAGGTGCAGATCGGGCAGGTCCACGGCACCGCTGTCGGCGAAGTGCCCCGCGACGACCTCGGCGAGCCACACCGAACGCTCGTGGGCCCACACGAAGTTGTCGCCGACGGACTCGGCGACCTGCTCCCCGAGCCATTCCCCGATCCGGGGCCACTCCTCGCCCGGGTCGCATTCGTCGACGGTGGCTTCGGCCTCGCGGGTGACGCGGCGCAGCCGGTCCCGCAGGTCGTGGTCGATGTCGGCGGCGAGGTCGGCGATCCCGTCGGCCAGGGTCTGCTGCCACTGGGCGGCCCGCGTGCGCAGCGCCTCCGCGGTGGCCTTGGCCCGCTGCAGTTCCGCGACGGCCGCCGCACCGGTCTCGGGATCGCGCAGCGCCGCGAGCTCGCTGCCCAGACTCAGGGCGACGTGCTCGACGACCGACTTCACGTCCAGCGCGACGGAACGCCGGGCGACGTCGGCCCCGCGCGCGACGACCCGCTCGCGGAGGAATCCGTAGACCGATTCGAAGCCCGACTCCTCGTGCAGCGACGCGTCGTCGAGGCGCAGGGCGTGACTGCGCAGCAGCGACGAGACGGGCAGCAGGGGCACGTCGAGGTCCGCGCGCTGCAGGTGCCCACGGTCCGCGGCGACGATCTCGCGCCAGTGCGGGTACAGGTCCGTCTTGGTGATCAACACTGCCGCGGCCGGGCACAGCTGCAGCACCTGCCGCAGGAAGCTCAGTTCCGGCTCGGTGAACTCCTGGCTGGCGTCGGAGACGACGAACACCGCGTCGGCCGCCGGCAGCAGTCCCAATGTCGCTGCGGCGTGCGGGTTTCCGTGTCCACCGACACCGGGCGTGTCGACGAGGACGAGTCCGTCGGCGAGCAGCGGGCTCGGCACGTTCACCTCGAGGCGGAGCACCTCGCGGCCACCCGCGCGCGGCGTGGCGGGCGTGACGCGCTGCAGCTCGTCGACGGGCAGGTCCACCCGGACGGGCTCGCGGCCGGGCTCGGCGAGCACGAGTTCGGCGAAGGTGCGGTCCGCGTTCTGCACGACGGTGGGGACGGCGGTGGTCTCGTCGTCGCCGACCGAGCACACCTCGAGGTTGAGGAGCGAGTTCACGAACTGGCTCTTGCCCTGTTTGAGCTGGCCGACGACGACGACCCGCAGGCGTGGGTCGACGACGCGGGTGCGCGCCGCGTCGAGCCTGGTGGCGAGGTCTCCGCGCTCGGCGGCGCGGATGTGTTCGGCGGCCGCGTCGATCAGGTCGACGAGGGCCGCGCGGCGAGCGGCGGCATCTGCGGAGGACGTGTGCATGGTGATCGCTTCGACTCGCCTTCTGTCGGAGTGCGGGCTGCACCGAGATTATGTCCTCTGCGAAGAACGCCGGCCCCGCGTGGTGCACGCGGGGCCGGCATCGGGGTCCGTGCAGTGAGTCAGCCGAGGAAGGTGTCGAAGTCCGGGTCGGTGTCCGCGCCGGCGCCGGCGTCGATCCCACCGTGCAAGTCGGCACCGGTTTCGGCGGAACCGAACAGGCCACCGGTGCCGCCGGCGCTGCCGAAGGCGTCACCGGCGTCGATGGACGACCAGGCACCGGTCGCGCCGTCGGCGGTGCCCGAGAGCTGGCCGCCGAGCTGCGAGGTGCTCTCGACCGCACCGCCGAGGCCGGCACCGAGCGAGCCGCCGGCGTCGGCGGCACCCTCGACACCGCCGGTAACGGCGCCCTCGATACCGCCGGTGACGGCGCCCCCGAGCTGCGACGCGCCGCCCGCGGCGCCTTCGAGGTTGGCACCGAGGCTGCCGCCCAGGTCGGTCGCGCTGTCCAGGCCACCGGTGAGCTCGCCACCCAGGTCGGTCGCCCCGCCGAGACCACCGGTCAGGCCCCCACCGAGACCCGCACCCAGATCCGCGGCACTGTCGAGCCCACCCGTCAAGCCACCGGCCAGCTCGCCACCCAGATCCGCGGCCCCGCCGAGACCGCCCGTCAGACCCGCACCCAGATCCGCGGCACTGTCGAGACCACCGGCCAGGCCCCCACCGAGACCCGCACCCAGATCCGCGGCGCTGTCGAGTCCACCGGTCAGTCCACCGGCCAGCTCCCCGCCCAGGTCGGCCGCCCCGCCGAGACCGCCGGTCAGGCCCCCACCGAGTCCGGCGCCGAGGTCGGCGACGGTATCCAGGCCACCGCTCAGACCACCGGCGAGATCGCCCGCCGCCTCGCCGCCGCCGGCGAGCTGCCCGCCGAGGTCGAGCGCACCGTCGAGGGCGTAACCGAGCTGACCCGTCAGGTCGGCGTCGACGCCCAGACCGCCGCCGATAGCGGTGGCCAGCTGCGAACCGAGGTCCGCGGTGGAGTCGACGGTGCCACCGAGGCCCGCCTCGAGCACGCCACCGAGCGCGGAACCGAGGTTCGCGCCGGCCTCCCCGCCGACGGAGAACGCGGAGCCGAGCACCGCGGACAGGGTGCCGTCGGCACTCGATTCGACGGATGCGGACAGGTCGAGCGCGACGTCGAGGGCGTTGCCGAGTTCGAGGGTGGCAGAGTTCTCGAGGCCGAGTGCGCCGCCGAGCAGCCCGCCGACCGCGGTGCCGAGGTCCAGGCCGCCGGTGGCGTCGCCGCCGAGGAGGGCGCCGAGGTCGATGCCCCCGACGAGCCCTCCGTCGGCGCCGGCCTCGAGCACGGCACCGAGCGTGCCGCCGAGATCACCGGCGACGGAGCCGCCGGTCTCGAGCAGCGCAGACAACGAGGCACCGAGTCCGGCGGTGACGCCGGTAAGGGCGTCGAGGTCCAGACCACCGGCGAGGCCGGTTCCGAGCTCGAGGACGGAGTCGAGGGCGCCACCGAGCTGGGCGGTGAGTTCGGTGCCCAGGCCGAGCGCCCCGCCGAGGGTCGCGCCGACCGCCGTCGCGAGATCCGCGCCCCCGGCGAGTGCCGCCTCGACGGCGGCGGAGAAGTCACCGCCCGCGGCGAGTGCCGTGTCGAGCAGCCCGCCCAGCGCCCCACCGAGCTGACCACCGAGCTCGCCACCGACCCCGAAGGCGGCTTCGAGCGCACCGGACAGGTCGAGCGCCGTACCGGCCGTCGCCCCGACCGCCGCATCGAGCGCCGCGCCCAGATCGGCGACGACGCCGGTTGCGGCATCGAGTCCGAGGCCGCCGGCGAGTGCACCGGAGAGCACCGCGCCCAGGTCGAGGTCGCCCGCCAGGTCGAGGGCACCGGAACCGATGCCGCCGAGGGCACCGCCCGCACCGAGGGCCGCGCCGAACGCCGCGCCGAGTGCGGCACCGAGTTCGCCGCCGAGTTCCAGCGCCGCACCCAGCGTGCCGGTGAGACCGGCGGCCAGCTCGGCCGCGAAGTCGGTGTCGATGCCGAGCCCGCCGCCGAGTCCACCGCCGACAGCACCGGCGAGACCGAGGCCGGCACCGCCGGCGAGACCGAGGCCCGCACCGCCGGCCAGGCCCCCGGCGAGACCTCCGGCCGCACCGGCACCGATGGCGCCGGCCGCGCCCGCCGCCCCGCCGAGTGCCGCGGTGAGTTCGGCGGCCGTGCCCGCGAACAGTCCGCTGTCGGCGACCAGGGGTGCGACGGCGACGATGTCGGCGTGGCACACGTCGGCCAGTCCGGCCTGGGCCAGGGCGGCGTCGGGGTTCGCGCAGTAGCGGGCGAGGGCCTCCTCGTCGCGCAGCAGGCTGAGGATGAAGTCGAGCACAGCGTTGGTGGACATCGCATCTCCTGGGGTCGGTGTTCTGCGATTCACGCTACGAACGGCCGGTCCCCCGCCCAAGGGGGCCGAGACCCCCATCGGTCCGGGGCCCGTACGGGGGTGCGCGTTAGGGGATCGGGGCGGACAGGGGGATCGCCCCCGCACCAGGGTCGAAGGTCTCGTATCGGGCTAACGAGATCGTGTCCGATGACGACATTCAACGCGACACGGCGGACACGTCCGCCCCGAACAGGGAGCGAAACGACATGGCAGCAGGGCTCGGAGTCACGATCGGTTCGGCGGATTCGGTGGCGGCCACCGCGTTCGATCGCGCCGACACGTACCGCCCGGTCGTCCTCTCCCGTGCCAGCGAACTGCACCTTCCCCCCGACGACGCACCGCACCTCGGTCACCGTCCGGCCGCTCCGGGGGCACTGGTGTTCACCGACTTCGTGAGCCGCGTCGGGGACCCGGTCGGGGTGCTCGCCGACAACGGAGCGTCGTACTCCGGGGCGGACCTGACCGCGACGGCGATCGGCTGCCTGGTGCACGAGGCCTCGCTCGACCTGCCGGAGGCCCCCACGATCACGGTGGCGCATCCGGCGACCTGGGCCGGCTACACCGTCGACGCGCTGCGCGAGGCCCTGGCGCAGGCCGGGCTCGCGGACGTGACGCTGATGCCCGAGCCGATCGCCGCGGTGCGCTGGCTCGAGTCCACCCAGGGTTCCCTCGACGACGGTGTGGTCGTCGTCTACGACCTGGGCGCCCGCACCCTCGACGTCTCGGTGGTACGCACCGGCGCCGAGCCGGTTCTTCTCGGCCGCCCGATCGCGAGTGAGGACGTGTGCGGCGGCCACCTCGACCATCTGGTCACCACCCATCTGCTGGACACGGTGCGCGACGACGTCCCCGACTTCGATCCGTTCGCCGCGCCGATGACGGCGGCGCTGGCGGAGCTGCGTACCCGGTCGAGGACCGCGAAGGAGCAGCTGTCGACCGACACCGAGACGGTCGTCGCGATCGATCTGCCCGGTGTGCGGCGGGACGTGCGTCTCGTCCGCGACGAGTTCGAGGAACTGGCTCGCGGCCCGCTGCAGGAGTCGATGGCGCTGGTGCACGAGGCCCTGCGCGGGGCCGGGGTCGAGCCGTCGGATGTGGGGCGGGTGCTGCTCACCGGGGGCGGCGGCGCCATCCCCCTGGTCGCCGAGCTGCTCTCGGCGGAGCTGGGCGTCGCGGTGGCGGCCGGGCCGCATCCGGCCCACACCGCAGCCCTCGGGGCGGCTCAGCCGCGGGCGGGAGCCGCGGTCGCCGCCCCGGCGGACGACGACGTACCCACCACCGTGCTGCCCGTGACGACGGACCGGCGGACCGAAGCGATCTCGCCGGTTCGCCCGGCAGTCGTCCCCACCGCGACTCCGGCCGCCGCGGCTCCGGCCCCCTCCCGGTCGCGGCGCTACGTGCTCGCGGGGGCCGCGGCCGCTGCGCTCGTCGTGCTCGGTGCGGGTGGCCTCGCGGTGGGAACGCTCGGCACCTCCGACGCCTCGGAGGCCGGCGCGGGCGTCTCCACCTCCGCGACCGTCCCGGGCGCGACCCCCGCCTCGGCCGGGGGGCCGGCGACGACCGCGACCACGGGGTCCGGCACGAGCAGTGCCGTGCCCGGGACGACACCGGGTACCCGGGCCGCGGCCACGGCGGCGACGCCCGGGGCGCCGGGCACCGTCGCCCCTGCCGGGTCTGTTCCTGCCGGCACCTCCGCACCCGGTGCGGCGCCGGCAGCGCCGGCGCCGGGAGCCCCTGCTCCCGGAACCGTCGCTCCGGGTGCCCCCGTCCCCACGACCACGGTCGTCCCCGCTCCGGCTCCGGCACCCGCTCCGGCACCGGCACCGGCCCCGGCGCCCGCGCCGAACTACGGTTCGCAGGTCGGTGACGCCCTCGGCGGTGCCGGTCAGGGTGCCGGTGCGGTCGTCGGCGGCGCCGGCAACGCGGTCGGCGGTGTCGTCGACGGGGTCGGCGGTGCCGTCGGTGGCGTCGTCGACGGTGTCGGCGGACTCCTCGGCAACTGACCGATGCCGCAAACTGTTTCCCTGCCGCGCGACGTCGCGCAGGCCGTCGCCGCGAGCCCACCCCGGCTGCTGCTCACCGGTCCCGCCGGCAGCGGCAAGTCCGCGTTGCTGTCCTCGGTGCGGCAGACGCTCGCCGAGCGGGGCCTCACCGTCGGCACCGATCCGGATTCGTCTGCGACGTCGGCGCTGGTGGTCGACGACGCGCACACCCTGCCCGCCGAGTCCGTCCTCGCGCTCGCCGAGCAGGTGCGGCGTGGCGAGCGGGCGGTGGTCGTCGCGACGGAGCCGCGGCCGCACCGCAGCGATCTGCGCGCGTTGTCGTCCGCGTTCGGCGCGCATTCGGCGCTCGTCGAACTGCGCCCCCTCAGCCCTCGCGAAATCGCCGGTCGGGCAGCAACTCTCGGACTCACGCCGCGCCCGGAACCGATACGCGCGGTGCACCGCCTGACCGGCGGGACCCGCGACGTCGTGGACGCGGCTCTCGTCGCACTGCGCGACGGCACCGATCCCCGACGGGTCGCCGCGGCCCGCGTCCGGGACCGGCTCGCCGGCGGCGACCCGGACCTGCCTCGGGTGCTGGTGCTCGCCGCCCTCGGCGGCACCCTCGATCCCCTCGAGGTCGCCCCCGTCCTCGGCGTCGAGGCGGACCGCGCGCGTGAACTCGTCGACGCCGCGCGGGCCAGCGGTCTGCTCACCGTTGACGGCGACGTCCCGATCCCCGCGGCCGCCGCGGTGCCCGCCACCGTCCTCGGGTCCCACGGCGTCCGCACGCTCGCGCACCGGCTGGCGACGCTGCGTCTCGACGCGGGGCTAATGTCTGCCGACGCCGCCCGAGCCCTCGCCGACGCGGGCGTGGCCGACGCCCGCCTCGCGGACCTTCTCGTGACCCTCGCCGCCGAGGCCGCGCCCGCGCAGGCCCTCGCGCTGTACGACGCCGCCATCCGCGCCGGGGCCGACGCCGACGCGCTCGAGGTGCGCCGCGCCGAGACCGCCGGGCTCGCAGGTGATCTCGCTACCGCCGCCCAGCTCACCGACCGGCTGCTCGACCGCGCCGCGACCCTGCCCGGCGACGAGTTGACCGCCGCGACCCGCATCGCCGCGACCGTCGCCGCGCGCCGCGGCATGCTCGGCCGCAGCGCGGATCTGTACGAGTGGCTCGGCCCGGAACGCGCGGGCGCCGATGCGCCGATCGCCGCGACGGTGCTGCTCGCCGCGGGCCGTCCCGGCGCCGCTGCCCGGTTCGGCACGGCTGCGCCGGCACCGACGTCGTCCGCGGCGTCCGCTCAGCTGCTGGCTGCCGGCCTGCGCGAGTCCGTCGGCGGCGACGGGCGCGTCGCGATGAACAGCCTCACGCGGGCCCTGTCCGTGCACGGCGCCGGCGACCGGACACGGCTGCTGCCGGACACCCCGGAGGCAGTCACGGCACTGCTGTGCCTGCACTCCGGCGAACTCGCCCATGCCGCCGCCGTGCTCGGCCGCGCCACCACCGTGCCCTCCGTGCGGCACCGCCTGCTCGCGGCCTGGACGGCGCTCGTCGGCGGCGATCTGCCGGCCGCCACGGCCGCCGCCGACGAGCTCGCCTCCGCGGTCACCGAGCAGCGGGACCAGCTGTTCCTGCACGGGCTGCGGGTGGGCCTGGCCCGCCGCGGCGGCGACGTCGGCGCGCTGACCGCCGCCTGGACCGCGGCGCAGGGCGTGGTGACCGAGTACTCGGTGGACCTGCTGAGCCTGCTGCCCCTCGGTGAGTTGTGGCTCGCGGCGGTCCGGCTCGGCGAGGCCGACCGCATCGCCCATCTGATCGCTCAGGCGCAGGATCTCCTGTCGACCCTCGACGAACCGCCCCTGTGGGGCGCGACGCTGCACTGGTACGGGGTGCAGGCGGCCATCGCCGCGGACCGACCCGCGGAACTGTTGCCACACGCCCGCGCGCTCGGGGCGGCGGCGGAGTCCACCGCCTACGCGTCAGCCCTGGCGCGGGCCGGTCAGGCGTGGCTGCGGGTGCTGCAGGGCGACGTCGACCCCGTGCGGGTGCAGGCGGCCGCGGAGTCGCTCGCCGCGATCGGCCTGCCCTGGGACGGAGCACGACTGGCCGGCGAGGCCGCGTTGCGGGTGGACGACACCGCGGCGGCGACGGCCCTGCTGCAGGTCGCGCGGGCCGTGCGGCACCCGTCCGCCGGGCCGCGCACCGCCGCACCGGCACCCGCGGCCGAGGCGCCGACGGCCCCGAGTCCCCTGTCGGATCGGGAGGCGGAGGTCGCCGACCTCGTCGTCGCCGGACTGACCTACCGCGAAGTAGGGTCCCGCCTGTACATTTCCGCGAAGACTGTCGAGCATCACGTCGCGCGCATCCGGCGGCGGCTCGGCGCCGGCTCGCGATCGGAGCTCATCTCGATGCTCCGTGCGCTCGGGCACGGGGCCGAGGCTCGGCAACCGGCAACCAGTGGGAACGGGGGGACTTCCGCATGTCCGTAGGCGTGGGCCTGAGAGTCGGCACCGTCGTGTCCGCCGTGGCCGTCACCTCCGCCGAGGGCATCCGTCCCGACCCCGAACCGGTCGAACGCCTCACCCGCCTGCACCTGCACTCCGACGGCACGGCGACGCTCGGCGTCCGCGACCCCGGCACCGGCGTGTGCAGCTCCTTCTCCGGCTTCGTCGACCGGGTGGGCGATCCGGCCGGGGTGCGCGCCGAGGACGGGGCGCTCTCCCGCGCCGAGGACCTCGTGGCGACCGCGATGGAATGCCTCCTCGCCGACGCCGCATCCCTGGTCGGCGACTCCCCGGCGACGGTGGCCGCCGCGCATCCCACCGAATGGTCGCCGGCTACCGTCGCAGTACTGCGCAACGCCCTCGACTACGTCGGGTTGCGGCACGTCGCCCTGGTGTCGGACGCCGAGGCCGTCGCGGCGTGGTTCGAGGCGCGGGTCGCGCAGCAGAGCGGCCGGCTCGTCGCCGTCTATCACCTGGACGCCGGCGGATCGACGGTGACGCTCGTGCGTTCCGGTGTCGCCGCGGGCCGCGCGTTCCGCTATCCCGAGGGCGACGCCCCGTCGGTGCCCTCGCAGCTGTCGGCCGCGCTCGGTGCGTTCGGCTGGCTCGTCAGCAACCTCGACGCCGTCGTGATCAGCACCGAGGACCCCATGGACCCGTCGGCGGCACAACTCGTCGCGCAGGCCGTGAAGGCCGGGATGGGCGTGCGGTGCGTGCTGCCCCCGCAGCCGCAGCATACGGTGGTGCGGGGCGCGGCGCTCGCCGCCGCGGCCGGATCGGCAGACATGGTCGGCGCCACCCGGATCATCCCGGCGGTCCGTTCGGGCGCCGCCGCACGCACACCGCTCGAGCCCCCTGTCGCCACCGAACCGCCTGTCGCCACCGAACCCCCTGTCGACGCCGTCGCGACGACCGTCACCGACCGGACGCCCGCCGAGCCGGACCCCGCCCCGCGCAACCGGCTCGTCGTGAGCGGCGCCGTCGCGGCAGCCGTCGCGCTGCTCGTGGGACTGGGTGCCCTGGTGTTCTCGCTGCGGGACACCCCGGCCGGCACCCCGGTACGGGAGGCGGGCGCCGCCTACGAGTCGCTGTCGAGCGCCGTGCAGGTGCCGTCGACCACCGGGACACCGACCGGCACCACCGCCGCCCCGGCGGCCACCCCCGACGCGGCGCCGGTCGCCGTCGACTCCGGGCCCGTCGACGCCGGGCCCGTCGTCACCGAACCGCTATCCACCGCCGCGGTCGCACCGTCGGTCCGGTCCACCACGTCCCGCCCGGCGCCCACCACCACGCGCTCGACCACTACCGAACCCACCACGAGCGAGGCCACCCGCGACCGGAACCGGCCCACCCGGACGACGACCCCTACCGCCACCACGACCGTCGCGCCGACCACGACGTCCACGTCGACCCCCACCGGAACCACGGAACCGGACCCAACGGACACCACCAGTTCGGAGGCACCGGAGTGATACCCACCGTCCCGTACGCTGTCACACGGTCGTGCTCGCTCCCGCGACACGATCACGCACGAAACCCGTCAACTCATTCTCGAAGGGCCCCCATGCGTTACTCGTCGGCGTCGCGCGCCGCTGCTCGTACCACCGTCCGCCGTGTCGTCGTCGCTGCGGCGTCGGCACTGCTGCTGGCGGGGCCGCTCGCCGCGACCGCCCACGCCGACCAGCTGCCCGCGGATCAGCTGCCCGCCGAACTCGTCGAGGCCATCAGCCGGGACCTGAAGATCAGCGCCGACGAGTACCTCGAGCGGTCCGAGCGCGCCCAGGAACTGGCGGACTACGCGCGCACCTTCCGCGCCGAACGGCCGGACGACTTCGCAGGGGCATGGCTGGGCACCGACGGCCGGCCTGTCGTCGCGGTCACCAACCCCGACGCGGCCCGGCAGGCCGAGAACGACGGCTACCACGCCACCGTCGCGCCGGTGTCCGCGGACGGGCTCGAGCAGTCCCTCGCCGAGCTGAACCGCTGGGTCGCCGCGCTGCCCCGCGAACTGGCCTCCCAGGTGAACTCCACGTCGATCGACGTGTTCAACAACCGTCTGATCGTCGACATCGCCAACAGCCCCGCCGGCCGCGCCCTGAACCTGCCGACGCTGATCGCCAACGTCCAGGTCATGCTCACCCCCGGCCAGCCGCCGAACGAGCCGGGCCCGCTCGGAGGCGACACCTACATCACCGCCGACGGTGACGTCCGCTCGACGCCGCTCGACCGCATCGGCGTGTGCTCGTTCGGCTTCAACGCCGTCGACGCCGACGGATCAGCCGTCAACATCACCGCCGGTCACTGCGACGCGGTCGCCCGCGAGGAGGGCGGCTCCACCGTCTACCTGCCCAACCGGGAGAACATCGACGAGAGCGTGAAGATCGGCGCGTTCACCCGCTCGACCGTCGACGAGGGCAGCACCCTGGACTACGGCATCATCGGCCTCGACCAGGCGGGCGTGGACGTCGGCCTGAACCGGCCCGTGATCCGCGGCGGCAACGGCTCGACGCTCACCGTCACCGGCACCGCGGCGCCCGTCGCCGGTGCCCCGGTGTGCAAGTCCGGGCAGTCGTCGTACTTCACGTGCGGCATCGTCGCCGCCGACCGGATCGAGACCCAGCTGGTCCGCGCCGACGGCACGAGCACCACGATCCGGGGCTTCGCGACCACCGTCTGCACCCTCTCCGGCGACAGCGGCGGTGCCATCGTCACCGGCACCCTCGCGCTCGGGGTGATCAGCGGCTCCAACAGCTCCGGCGCCCCGGACTGCGTCGAGGCCAACCTCGTCCTCGCGCCGCAGGGCGGCACCTCCAGCCTCGGCATCGCGATCCAGGACATCGAGGCCGAGACCGGTGCGCGGGTGCGCACCGGCGCCGCGGCCTGACCGGTCCCGCGCCACGCCGCGCGGCTGGGTGTTCGCGCGGCCGACCCCATATGATCGTCCCGTCCAGCACCGGCCCGCCCGGGGCCGGTATCTCCACGCACCGTCGCGGAGATCAACGAGGAAGGCATCCATGCGACGCTCCTTCGCCCGTCGAGCAGCGGTCTACGGTTCGGCAGCGCTCATGCTGTTCGGCCCTGCCGCCGCCATCGCCCAGGCCGAACCGGCCCCGATCGAGGCGACGGCGCTGCCGAACGAACTCGTGGAGGCGCTGGCCCGGGACCTGCAGATGAGCCCCGAGCGGTACCTGACGGACGCTGCCCGCAGCCAGGAGCTGGCCCGCTTCGCCGAGACGGCGCGGGAGAAGTTCGCTGCCGTGTTCTCCGGGGTGTGGCTCGAGCAGGACGGCACGCCGAAGGTGGGGCTGACCGAGGGTGACGGTTACGACGCTGCCCGTGAGGCCGCCGAGGACGTCGGATTCACCGTCGAGGACACCGACCGGACCGAGACGGAACTGCGCGACGAGCTGAAGGCGCTGAACGACTGGCTGGCCACCCAGCCGCCCGCCGTCGCCGACCTGGTTCGCGGCGTTGCCATCGACGTCGTACACAACGACGTCGTGCTGCGCACCGAGAACGTCGCCGGGATCCAGCTGCCCGACTTCCTGCAGGGCGCCCGGGTGCTGTTCGCGCCCGCACCGCTCGTCCCGGAGCCGGCCGCAGGAGACCTGCAGCCCGTCGCCGATCTCGCGGCCCCGACGGCCCTGTTCGGCGGCGACGCCTATGCCGCTCTCGGTGCCGGCGAGGGTCTGCGCTGCTCGCTCGGCTTCAACGCCGTCGACGGCTCGGACCGGCCGGTCAACATCACCGCCGGGCACTGCGACCCGAACCGGCCGTCGGCCGGCACCGAGTTCGCGTCGAAGGTGTACCACCTGATCGGCGAGGAGCTCGGCCAGCAGGTCGGCACCTTCGAGAAGACCAGCCTGGACGGTCACGACTACGCCCTGGTCCGGCCCACCGGCGAGGCACAGGGGCGGTTCGAGAACAACGGGGTGCGGGTGCCGCTCGCGGCGCCGCTGCCGATCACCGGTATCGCCGAGCCCGTCGTCGGCGCCCCCGCGTGCAAGTCCGGCGTCCGCTCGGGCTACAGCTGCGGTGTCGTGACCGCGTCGGGTCAGACCGTCGAGGTCGGCCACCGCGTGCTGCGGGACGGCTTCTCCACCAACCTGTGCGCCCTGCAGGGCGACAGCGGCGGCACGATCGTCACCGGCACCCTCGCCCTGGGCATCTCCAGCGCCTCGAACGTCGGCCAGTACGGCATGTGCGAGATCGCCGGCGTGGTCAGCGGACTGCTCGGCGAGTCGCCGGAGTTGTTCGCGACGCCGATCTCCGCGATCCTCGCCGAGAACCCCGGCCTGCGCGTGCGTACCTGGTGATCGTCACTGGGTGAGAGCTTCACGCTGAGTGCCTGACGAGGGCCCGCCTCCGATCCGGAGGTGGGCCCTCGTGCTGTGCGGCGTGTCGCGCCGTTCGCGACGACCGGATACCATCCGACCGGTTTAGGATCCTGAGCGTCCCGAGGTCCGGCTGTGGAGTGCTCCGCAGCCGGACTGTTGTATATCCCGGCGTCCGTCGACGGCCGGTTCGACAGAAGGTGAGTGGCCGGTGTCAACAGAGCTTGTGCCTTTGGGCTTGAACTTGATCGTCGCGGCAGGCGATGTCGTGGTGAACTTTGCGAGAATCCTGCTGCTGAAATGGTGAGTACTGACCCGAAAATGTAAGGGCCCCGTCACCGCGTTGGTGACGGGGCCCTTACGGGAAGGAAGTCGTACTTGCTTACTTTTCGGCCCACTGCGTCGTGCCCGGAGGAGCCATGAGGTCCTGAACCAGGCCGATACCGGCCACGACTGCAGTCGGTCCACCGGCCAGGAAGGTTCCGATAGTGGCGCCGGCGCCACCACCCGCTGCACAACCGCCGATGAATCCGGGGACTACTGCCGCGGGGATACCGATTATGCCGCCGATGATGCAGCCGATGATTGCACCCGAAATGGCTCCGATCGCCGTCGCCATACCCACCTGCGAGATGAAGTTCTGCTGCGCCTTGAGGTTCTCCTCAGGCGAAGCAACGTCCTGCAGCTTCAGGGCCACGGGCGTCAGGCCCGGGGTCACCTTGTCCTCGGGGGCAACCGGAGTTGCCTGGGACATG
Organism: Rhodococcus sp. NS-SX18; assembly: GCF_057367935.1. Taxonomy (NCBI): domain Bacteria; kingdom Bacillati; phylum Actinomycetota; class Actinomycetes; order Mycobacteriales; family Nocardiaceae; genus Rhodococcus; species Rhodococcus sp. NS-SX18. Next base: position 4,302,576 of record NZ_CM170633.1, read on the forward strand.
TCGGTGACCGGGGTGAGAGTGAGGGTCTTGCCGTCCTCACTGATCTCCCGCTCGAAGGGCAGCTGCAGGTCGCCGAGCTGAATGGCGAGCGGCAGGCTGATGACTGTGTCACCGTCACCGTTCTGGACCTCCACGCTCTTGCCGTCGCCGGACACGGCGAACGAACCGGCGTCGATGACGGTGACGACGGAGTCGCCTTCCGCCTGGGTCTCGTAGTTGATCTTCTCCGGTGCCGTGACCGCGGGTGCGGCGTAGGACGTGCCGGCGGTGAGGCCGACGGCGGCGATGGTCATCGCCGCCACGGCGGCGAGCTTCCTGAACTTCATTCGATTCCGTTCTGTGACTTCGGCGCACGCCCCCGACGGACGCCCCCCAAGTTCTGACACCAATGCGCCCCTGCGCACCGTAGGCCCTGATCGCGGGTGCGCGAAGCACATCTCGCGCAGCATCATAACCGACATCACAGCGATCGTCGCGTCCGGAATGTGGCGAATCCGTTGCCGGTCTGTTGTCCGACTCGGCAGTAGAGATGCCGAAGCGTGACCGGTTACCGCACGTTAGGTATGCCTGACTCAATGAGTCGAAAGGTTTAACGCTTACCGTGAGCGGACACTCACGCTACGGCGCGATGCGGCAATTCGGCCGCCCCCCACGCGGTCGACCTCCACCAGGCACCGCGCCGCAGCACCGCGAGACTAAACTACCGGCCGGTAACTTCCTATAGCTACCGGCTGGTAACTTAGTTCGGGTTACGATGCGTGGGCTTATACCAGGCGGCCGCGGCCGCCCCCGACACGAAAGGCCACCTATGAATGCCCTGACGATCACGTTGGGCACGATCGGCGTGCTGCTCAGTCTGGTGTGCTGGTACTCGTTCATCGGTGGCGCGATGAAGATGGTGAACGTCGTTCGGATCGGCCAGCCGGCTCCGGATCGGTGGCAGCCGTTCTTCCCGCGCTTCAAGCAGATGCTCGTCGAGTTCGTCGCACACACCCGGATGAGCAAGTTCCGCACCGTGGGCTGGGCCCACTGGCTGGTGATGGTCGGCTTCATGCTCGGCGCGATCGTCTGGTTCGAGGCCTACGGCCAGACCTTCGATCCGGCGTTCCACTGGCCGCTGATCGGCAACACCGCCGTCTACCACCTGATCGACGAACTGCTCGGCCTCGGAACCGTGATTGGCATCACCGCGCTGATCATCATCCGGCAGCTGAACCACCCGCGGAAGCCCGAGCGGCTCTCGCGTTTCGCCGGCTCCGACTTCCGGGCCGCGTACTTCGTCGAGGCCGTCGTCCTCATCGAGGGCCTCGGCATGATCTTCGTCAAGGCCGGCAAGATCGCGACCTACGGCCACGCCAACCCGTGGACCGACTTCTTCACGATGAACCTCGCCAAGCTGCTGCCGGCGAGTGCTGTGATGGTGTCGATCTTCGCGTTCGTGAAGCTGATGTCCGGCATGATCTGGCTGTACGTCGTCGGCCGCAACATCACGTGGGGCGTCGCCTGGCACCGCTTCGCCGCGTTCTTCAACATCTACTTCAAGCGTGAGGACGACGGTGGCGTCGCCCTCGGCGCCGCGAAGCCGATGACGTCGAAGGGCAAGGCCATCGACATGGAGACGGCCGATCCGGACACCGACACCTTCGGTGCCGGGAAGATCGAGGACTTCTCCTGGAAGGGCTGGCTCGACTTCAGCACGTGCACCGAGTGCGGCCGCTGCCAGTCGCAGTGCCCGGCCTGGAACACCGGCAAGCCGCTGTCGCCCAAGCTGCTCATCACCTCGCTGCGCGACCACGGCTTCGCCAAGGCTCCCTACCTGCTCGCCGGTGGCCGTAAGGACCTCGGTGGCGACGAGATCGGACTGGTCGACGCCGAGGGCAACCCGGACGAAGCCAAGCTCGGAAAGATCCCGGCCGCAGCGCTGGCCGAGACCGACCGCCGGCTCGTCGGTGAGACCGTCGAAGGCGAGCTCGCACCCGTCATCGACACGGAGACGCTGTGGAGCTGCACCAACTGCGGTGCCTGCGTCGAGCAGTGCCCGGTGGACATCGAGCACGTCGACCACATCATCGACATGCGCCGCTACCAGGTGCTCATCGAGTCCGACTTCCCGTCCGAGCTCGCGGGTCTGTTCAAGAACCTCGAGAACAAGGGCAACCCGTGGGGCCAGAACGCCAAGGACCGGCTCAACTGGATCTCCGAGCTCGACTTCGACGTTCCGGTGTTCGGCCAGGACGCCGACAGCTTCGCCGACTACGAGTACCTGTTCTGGGTCGGTTGCGCCGGTGCCTACGAGGACCGGGCCAAGAAGACCACCAAGGCCGTCGCCGAGTTGCTCGCGACCGCCGGCGTGAAGTTCATGGTGCTCGGCGCCGAGGAGACCTGCACCGGTGACTCGGCCCGTCGCGCGGGCAACGAGTTCCTGTTCCAGCAGCTCGCGATGCAGAACATCGAGACGCTGAATTCGGTGTTCGAGGGCGTCGAGGACTCCAAGCGCAAGATCGTCGTCACCTGTGCGCACTGCTTCAACGCGCTCAACAACGAGTACCCGCAGGTCGGCGGCAACTACGAGGTCGTCCACCACACCCAGCTGCTCAACCGCCTCGTGCGGCAGAAGAAGCTGGTGCCGGTGGCGTCGGTGAGCCAGGACGTGACCTACCACGATCCCTGCTTCCTCGGCCGGCACAACAAGGTGTACGACGCGCCGCGCGAGCTGATGGCTGCGTCCGGTGCGAAGCTCACCGAGATGCCGCGGCACGGCGAGCGGTCCATGTGCTGTGGTGCCGGTGGTGCCCGCATGTGGATGGAAGAGAAGATCGGCAAGCGGATCAACATCGACCGCGTCGACGAGGCGCTGTCGACGAGTCCGTCGAAGATCGCCACCGGCTGCCCGTTCTGCCGCGTCATGCTCAACGACGGTGTCACCGCTCGCCAGGAGAAGGGCGAGGGTGAGGGCGTCGAGGTCGTCGACGTCGCGCAGCTCATGCTCGACTCGATCACGCGTCTCGAACCGGCGCAGCTCGGCAAGAACCTAGAGGTGATCCCGAGTGAGCGGCCCGCTCCCGCACCGGCCGCGGACTCGAAGGGCGCCGCCGTGGCGTCCGAGGCCGTCGCCGAGACCGAGGAGAAGGAACGCGTCGAAGAGATCGAGGAGGCGGCCGCGACGCCGGCAGCCCCCAAGACGGCCCCGGCCGGCGGTCTGCAGATGAAGGGCGCCGCCAAGGCTCCCGGCGCGAAGCCGGGCGGACTGCAGATGAAGGGTGGACTCAAGGCTCCGGGCGCCAAGGCTTCCGGTGACGGCGCCGCAGCCGAAGCTCCCGCTGCACCCGCCGCCAAGCCCGGCGGACTGCAGATGAAGGGCGGACTCAAGGCTCCGGGCGCCAAGAAGGCCGCCCCCACCGGCGAATCCGCTCCGGCCACCGCCTCCACGGGCGAATCGGCCACCGCCTCGACGGGCGAATCGACCCCGGCGGCACCGAAGGCCAAGCCGGGTGGGCTGCAGATGAAGGGCGGGCTCAAGGCCCCGGGCGCCAAGAAGGCCGCCCCGGCAGCTCCGACCGCCGAGGCCCCCGCCGCCGAGGCCCCCGCCGCCGAGGCACCGGCCGCACCGTCGGTCCCGAAGGCCAAGCCGGGTGGGCTGCAGATGAAGGGTGGGCTCAAGGCTCCGGGCGCCAAGAAGGCCGCCCCGGCGGCCGAGGCTCCCGCTGCCGAGGCTCCCGCTGCCGAGGCTCCCGCTGCGGAAGCACCCGCTGCGGCGGCACCCGTTGCCGAGACTTCGGCGGCTCCCGAGCCGCCGAAGGCGAAGCCGGGTGGCCTGGCCTTCAAGGGTGGAGCAAAGGCTCCCGGCGCCCGTAAGGCCGCCGCGCCGACGGCTCCGGCCGCGACGTCCGAGCCGCCCGCGGAGAAGCCCGAGCCGGCTGAGAAGCCCGCCCCCGCGAAGGCACCGGAACCGGCGCACGCACCCCCGGGTGAGGCACCCGATCCGGACGCCCCGCCGGAGAAGGCACCGGAGCCGGAGACGCCGTCGACCAACGGAGCGGAAGCGTCGGCCAACGGTGCCGAGGCACCGGCCCCGCCGCAGGCCAAGCCCGGCGCGCTGGGCTTCCGGTCCGGCGCCAAGGCCCCCGGCCGGCGCTCGTAACACCCGCGACGCCCCCCACCTCGTGTGGGGGGCGTCGTCGTCTTCCTGAGCAGACACCTTTTCTACCGTGCTTGCACCCCCTGCAACGGGGGCAAGCACGCGACAGGGGGTGCAAGCTCGACGTCAGGGCCGGAACGTTCCGGTGGGCCGCGGCCCTCGCGCGGCCCGCACAATCGCCTCCCGGACACGCTCGGCGACCACAGCGGGTGTGGCCAGCTCGTCCCACACCCAGCGCACGACGGTCCAGCCGGCATCGCGCAGACGGTCTTCGCGCTGCTTCTCCCGCCACACCGTCTCCTCCGGCGCCACGTCGTCGCCCCGGTACTTCACACGACCGTCGAACTCACCGATCACCCCGTGGTCCGCGAGCAGGAAATCGACCCGGGCCAGCCACCGTCCACGGGCGTCGAGGATCGTCGCCTGGGTCAGGGGCATCGGAAGGCCGTCGCGGACGAACAGCACGCGGCTGCGGGACTCGCCGACGCTCTCGCTCCGCCCGTCCATGAACTGCGCCGCGCGCACGCCCTTCGCATGGCCGGGGTGGCGGACGTTGCGCGCCAGCGCATCGGTCACGTCGGCGACGGAGATCCCGCACGTGCGCAGGGCGTGATCCCCGGTGACGACGGCCTGCTCGAACGGAAGGGTGCGGACGAGGTCGGCGACCGTGCGCGCGACGGTGAGCACGCGCGCTCCGTCGACATCGGTGACCTCGTCCGGAGCGAACGGCGACGCATGCAGGTTCCGTCCCGGCGTGCGCTTCGCTCCCCCGGCGCGATTGCGGGTCAGGTGGACGTCGTCGAGCGGGGTGTTCCACAGGGCGAGGCCGTGCAGGACGGCGGCAGAGACGTGGCTGAGCGCGGCGTCGGACCGCATCCCGCCTGCCACCGCGACAGCCCGCCGCCGGTGGCGGCCGTATTCGTCGAGCTGCGCGAAACTCTCGGCCGGCAGGTAGGCGCCACGGTGGACGCGGTGCCAGTGACCGCGCCCGCACAGGCGCTGGATCTCGCGATCGCTGACGCCCCGCTCGAGTGCCGCGGCGCGCCGGATGATGTCGTGTTCGTCGCCCATGCGGTCACAGTGCCGTATCGGCCCGGGCGCGCACCGCGACGACGACGGGACCGTCTCGATCTGTGGATGGATCTTCCGGTTGTGGACAACCGTGCCCGCACCGGAAACCGCGTGCCGACACCCGAATTCGAGGGCGACCGCGGATGCACGGTGTTCAGCTGTGCCGGGCGATCAGTTCCTCGCGACGTGCGGGATCGAGGTTCGCGCGTGAGACGTCCCCGTCGTAGTGGTCGAGCAGCCGCGGATCCATCACCTTGCGCCACAACGACGGGACGAACGACAGCAGGATCATGACCGCGTACCCGGCGGGCAGTTGCGGCGCCTCTTCCATCGTGCGCAGCGTCTGGTAGCGCCGCAGCGGGTTGGCGTGGTGGTCGCTGTGCCGCTGCAGGTGGTAGAGGAACAGGTTGCTGCAGCTGTGGTCGCTGTTCCAGCTGTGCCGCGGCGCCACGCGCACATAGGAACCGTCGGGTCGCTGCTCCCGCAGCAGGCCGTAGTGCTCGAGGTAGTTGGCGGCCTCGAGGAACATCACCGCCAGAACCGCCTGCACGATCAGCCACGGCGCGACGGACCACCCGAACACCGCGATCAGCCCGGCGTACAGCGCGACGGTCAGCGCCCAGGCGTTCAGGACGTTGTTGCGCGGGCTCCACCAGGGCAGTCCGCGACGGGCGAGGCGTTCGCGTTCGTACCGCCAGCCCGACCGCAGGCCCCCGAACACCGAGCGCGGCAGGAACTTCCAGTACGACTCGCCGAGCCGCGCCGTCGCGGCGTCCTCGGGGGTGGCGACGCGCAGATGGTGACCGTGGTTGTGTTCGACGAAGAAGTGCCCGTACCCGGACTGGGCGAGGGCGATCTTGGCGAGCCGGCGTTCGAGGTCGGTGCGCTTGTGCCCGAGTTCGTGGGCGGCGTTGATGCCGACGCCGCCGACCACGCCGACGGTGGCGGCCATCGCGAACCGCTCGGGCCAGCCCATCGGTGCGACGGTCCATACCCAGCAGGCGAAGACGAGTCCGGCGTACTGCAGCGGCAGGTAGAGGTAGGTGCACCAGCGGTAGTACCGGTCCTCCTCGAGCTCCCGCACGAGCTCGTCGGGCGGGTTGGCCTTGTCGACGCCGGTGAACCGGTCGACGAGCGGCACGATCACCGCGATCAGCAGCGCCCCGAACGCCCAGAACAGCCCGAGGTGCAGGTACTCCACGAGCGCCCACGCGACGAACGGGCTCAGCGGGACGGCGAGTCCGCAGAGCCACAGGTACCGTTTGCGGTCCCGCCACTGCGCCACAGCGGCACCGTCCCCCACCATCTACACCAACCCCCTGGTTGTCTCACCCGTCGTCCCCCGAACATCACGGTTTTCACCTTCATATGCCCGCGACGCGCCGGAATGTTACCGAATGGTAGGACAAAAGAGACGAAGTGCCCACGGCGTTGTGACCCGGCCCGAGCCCACCTGACCGGAAAACAGCAGCGGCGCCGCACCCGAGGTGCAGCGCCGCCGAGATGTCGGGACGAACCCGCTCAGATGGGACGAACCCCCTGGGCCTGCGGACCCTTCTGTCCCTGTCCGATCTCGAACTCGACCCGGGCACCCTCGTCCAGCGACTTGAAGCCGGAACCCTGGATCTCCGAGTAGTGAACGAACACGTCGGGCCCACCGCCGTCCTGCTCGATGAAGCCGAAACCCTTTTCGGCGTTGAACCACTTCACAGTTCCCTGTGCCATACCGTACGACTCCTCAATCCACCCGCGCGTCACCCCGACGCAACGGTCACAAGTCGTCATGATTGCACTTTTCGGGCCGAACGTCGCGGTGGACGCGGCAATGCGCGCCAAATCCGGCTGAAACCCGGTTGCGGCCGGGTGGCACCATGGACGCCGTGAGTACAGGAGAACAGGGCCACCTTCACCACCGCATCAGCCGGAAGCTCGAGCAGTCCGCGAAGCTGCAGAACGTGCTGTACGAGATCCGCGGGCCGGTGCACGCGCACGCCGCGCGGCTCGAGGCGGAGGGGCACCGCATCCTCAAGCTCAACATCGGCAACCCGGCGCCGTTCGGGTTCGAGGCACCGGAGACGATCGTGCAGGACATGATCGCCGCGCTGCCCCACGCCCAGGGCTACTCGGAGTCGAAGGGCATCGCGTCGGCGCGCCGGGCCATCGTCACCCGCTACGAGCTCGTGCCGGGCTTCCCGAAGCTCGACATCAACGACATCTACCTCGGCAACGGCGTCTCCGAACTAATCACGATGACGATGCAGGCCCTGCTCGACGACGGCGACGAGGTGCTGATCCCGGCGCCGGACTACCCGCTGTGGACGGCGATGACGTCCCTGGCCGGGGGCACGCCGGTGCACTACCTGTGCGACGAGTCCAACGACTGGAATCCCGATATCGAGGACATCGAGTCGAAGATCACGGACAAGACCAAGGCCCTGCTGGTCATCAATCCGAACAACCCGACGGGCGCCGTGTACTCGCTCGAGGTGCTCGAACAGCTGGTGCAATTGGCCCGCCGGCACCAGCTGTTGCTTCTGGCCGACGAGATCTACGACAAGATCCTCTACGACGACGCCAAGCACATCTCCCTGGCCACCCTCGCCCCCGACCTGCTGTGCCTGACCTACAACGGCCTGTCGAAGGCCTACCGGGTGGCGGGATACCGGTCGGGGTGGATGACGATCACCGGTCCGAAGGAGCACGCGGCCGGCTTCCTCGAGGGCATCGATCTGCTCGCCTCGACCCGCCTGTGCCCCAACGTGCCGGCTCAGCACGCCATCCAGGTCGCGCTCGGCGGGTACCAGAGCATCGAGGACCTGATCCTGCCCGGTGGCCGGCTGCTCGAGCAGCGCGACGTGGCGTGGGAGCGCCTGAACTCGATTCCCGGGGTGAGTTGCGTCAGGCCCCGCGGCGCCCTGTACGCCTTCCCGCGCCTCGATCCGGACGTGTACGAGATCCACGACGACGAGAAGCTGGTCCAGGACCTGTTGCTGCAGGAGAAGATCCTGATGGTGCAGGGCACCGGTTTCAACTGGCCGGATCCGGACCATCTGCGGATCGTGACGCTGCCCTGGGCTCGCGACCTCGCGGTGGCCATCGAACGGTTCGGCAACTTCCTGTCCAGCTACAAGCAGTGATCCCGGCCGGTAACGAGCCGACCGCGACACGCCCGGGATGCGCGACACGCCGAGCGTTGTCGAAAGTATATGTTGCCGCGAACGAACCGCATCGTCGCAGGCCGAGCGGGTGGGAACGAGCGTTCGGCCGGGTTCCGGTGAGGACCGACACACCGTAGGTACTACCCGGTGGACCGACAGACGCAGTACGTTTGTCTACGGCACCTCAGCGTGCTGGGCTCCCTGATCATCGCCACCCCCCCTGTGCGAGATCAGGTCGACGGTGGCGGGGACACCCCCCTGCTCCCCGCCACCACCAGCCCTTCCCCCTCGAGTGACCGCGTATTCCGCGATGCGACCTCACCGCGACCGCGTCGTTACCCTGTGGCAGTGACACCAGCAGAGCCCACCGGCCACGGACACGGACACGGCCACGGACACTTCTCCGGGCCCGTCCCTGTCGGACCCACCGCCGCGAAGGTCGTCGTCGGACTCCTCGTCGTGATCGGCATCGCCGTGCTCGCGGGCGCCGTCGCCCTGTGGCCGAGCCGCGAGGCCGTCGACATCCCCGCCCCGCTCCAGACCACCGGCGGCGGAGCCGTCGTCACCGAAGCCGGCACCGTCGTCGAACAGGACATCGGCGCGTGCGGCAGCAGTTCGGCCGGCCGCCCCTTCACCGGCGACCCCGTCCCGCCTCCCACCGAGGCCTACCAGTGCCAGCGCAGCATCGTCACGATCGATTCGGGCCCCAACGAGGGCACCCGCACCCTGCTCGAGATCGGGCCCGGCCCGGGGCAGCCCGACCTGCGTGTCGGCGAGGAGATCCGGCTCGTGCGGCAGGTCGACCCGTCCGGCGCCACCCAGTACTCGTTCTACGACTACGCCCGCAGTCTCCCGATCGCACTCATCATCACCGCCTTCGCCGTGGTCATCGTCGCCGTCGCCCGCTGGCGTGGCCTGCGCGCCCTGATCGGCCTGCTGATCGCGTTCGGTGTGCTCGTGGTGTTCATGCTCCCCGCGTTGCTCGACGGCAAACCCGCCGTGCCCGTCGCCCTGGTCGGTGGCGCGATCATCCTCTACGCCGTGCTGTACCTCGCGCACGGGGTCAACCTGCGCACGAGCTCGGCCCTGCTCGGCACCCTCGCGTCGATGTTGCTCGCCGCCGTGCTCTCGTACGTCACGATCCGGATGACCCATCTGACGGGACTGTCCGAGGAACAGAACACCGACGTGCAGCTCTACCTCGAACAGGTCAGCATCACCGGTCTGCTGCTCGCCGGATTCATCATCGGCTCCCTCGGCGTCCTCAACGACGTGACCATCACCCAGGCAGCCTCGGCCTTCGAACTGGCGGCGCTCGATCCCACCGCCTCGCGCCGGAAGGTGTTCTCCTCCGCGATGCGGGTCGGCCGCGACCACATCGCCAGCACGGTCTACACCCTCGTGCTGGCGTACGCCGGTGGCGCCCTGCCGCTGTTGCTGCTGTTCAGCGTCGCCGGCCGGTCCATGTCGGACGTGCTCACCGGCGACGCCGTCGCCATCGAGGTGGTGCGGGCGTGTGTGGGCGGTATCGCACTGGCGCTGTCCGTTCCGCTGACCACGGGCATTGCCGCGCTACTGGCCCGGCCCGGCGCCCCGGAGCCCGCAGCCCGCAAGGGCCGCCATGCGCGGTGACCGGTTCGACGGCCGCGGGCGTCGGTGAACGTGCGAACGATAGGTATTCTTCCCCTGTTGTCGTCCGGTGCGAGGGACCGGAGTCACGACACACGAGATCGAAGGGCAGGGGCCATGTTCTCCGAGCAGCACAGGCCTGCCGGCGCACCACCAGGAATAGGCACCACAACTTCGCCGGTCGCTCTGGACACCGACTGGGCCCAGGAGGAGCCGTCGGTCCTCCTGATCGAGGACGACGCCGGCGATGCGCTCATCGTCGAGGAGCTGGTGGCGGACAGCGCGCAGGGCATGCGCCTGGAATGGGTCCAGACGATGGCCGCGGCCCGCGCCGAACTGGCCGCCGGTCTGCCCGACTGCATCCTGCTGGATCTGCATCTGCCCGACGCCCAGGGCATGGACGCCCTCGCGCGAGTCCAGCAGTACGCCGCCGGCGTCCCGGTCGTGGTGCTCACCGGCCTCGCCGAGGAGCAGACGGGCCTGGCGGCGGTCGCTGCCGGCGCCCAGGACTATCTCGTCAAGGGCCGCGTGGAGCCGGACCTGTTCGGCCGGACCGTGCGCTACGCCATCCAGCGCAAGCAGGCCGAGCACGCCGCCGTCGCGTTGCAGGCCAGCCGGCTGCAAGCGCAGGAGAACACCCGCCTCGAACGCGGACTGCTGCCGTCGCCGATGCTGCACCACGCCGGCGACGTGGACATCGTGGCGCGGTACCGGCCCGGAAGTGAGCAGTCGCTGCTCGGCGGGGATTTCTACGACGTCGTGCAGACCGAGGACGGCGCCGTGCACGTGCTCATCGGCGACGTCTGCGGGCACGGTCCCGACGAGGCCGCCCTCGGGGTGAGCTTGCGGATCGCCTGGCGCACCCTCGTGATCACCGGCGTCACCGGTGTCGCCCAGTTGCAGAAGCTCGAACGGATCATGGTCGCCGAGCGGGCGAACGAACGGCATTTCGCCACCCTCACCAGTCTCGTCATGTCGCCGGACCGGCGCCGGGTGCAGGTGATGCGCGCCGGGCATCCGGGTCTGCTGCTGCACAGCTCCCGGGGGGTCGACTGGGTCGAGGCGCCCGGCGGACCCGCGCTCGGGTTGCTGCCCGGTGTCTCGACGTGGCCCGTGCACGAGTTGGAGCTGCCGGAGGGCGGCGGCATCATGATGTTCACCGACGGGCTGTTCGAGGGCCGGGTCGGCGACGGTGGGGAACGCCTCGGCGAGGAGGGGCTGCTGCGGCTGGCCCGCGAGGAGGGGCACCTGGCGCCCGAGGCCTTCGTCGACACCCTGATCGACCGGGCCGAGGCCCTGGCGGAAAGTCACGGAGGACTCGGCGACGACGTGGCCGTGGTGCACGTGCGATGGAGCGAGAAAGTAGCGGAGCAGACATGAGAGACCCGTCGATGCCCGAACCCAAGGTCGAGCGGGTGCGCTCGCGGTTGACGGTCCAGAGCTGGTTCCAGGTCGCCTTCGCGGTCCTTGCCGTGTTCGTCGTGCTCGGCACCATCGTGGGCGGGTACTTCATCCAGCGCACCGCGCAGATCACCGACGAGCTGGTCGACCAGATCCAGCCGGCCCGCGCCGAGGCGTACCGGCTGCAGGCGGCTCTGCTGGATCAGGAGACCGGCGCCCGCGGCTACGCCGCCACCGCCGACGTCGAGTTCCTCGCGCCGTACCTGACGGGCAAGCAGGTCGAGCAGGAGGCCTCCGACCGGATGCGGGAGTTCACCGCCGAACACCCGGAGCTGCTCGCCGACGTCGTCGAGATCGAGGCGGCGGCCGAGGCCTGGCGCACCGACTATGCCGACCCGCTCGTCGCGAGCGTCGTCCCCGGCGTCCCCGCCCCGGTGGATCCCGCGGCCACCGAGCGCGGCCGGACTGCGTTCGACGCGATGCGCACCCTGTTCGAGGAGCAGAACGCCGCACTCGTCCAGGCCCGTGCGGACGGCTACGACGACCTCGTGCAGGCCCGGACCATCCGCAACTCCGTGCTGGTGGCGATGGTGGCGGGCTTCCTGCTCACCGGCCTGCTCATGGTGATCCTGGTGCACAACCTCGTCGCCATGCCACTGGTCAGCCTGCGCGCGGCGACGCGGCGGGTCGTCGCAGACGGCAACTTCGACCAGCACATCCACCCTCAGGGCCCGAAGGACATCCGGATCCTGGCCCGGGACGTCGAGGCGATGCGTGGGCGCATCGTGTTCGCGCTGGCTGCCGCCCACACCCAGCACCAGCAACTCGCCCAGCAGAAGGCGGACCTCGACACCCAGGCCGAGGAACTGCGCCGTTCGAACGCCGAACTCGAGCAGTTCGCCTACGTCGCGTCCCACGACCTGCAGGAGCCGTTGCGCAAGGTCGCGTCGTTCTGTCAGCTGCTCGAGAAGCGCTACGGCGACAAGCTCGACGAGCGCGGCGCCCAGTACATCGCGTTCGCCGTCGACGGCGCCAAACGCATGCAGGTCCTCATCAACGACCTGCTGACCTTCTCCCGCGTCGGCCGGGTCAGCGACGACCACGTGCGCGTCGACCTGGATCAGCCGCTGGACAAGGCCGTGGCCAATCTCGCCGCCGCGATCGACGAGTCCGGCGTGCGCATCGAACGTCCCGAGAATCTCCCCGAGATCACGGGCGATCCGACCCTGCTGACGATGCTCTGGCAGAATCTGGTGGGCAACGCGATCAAGTTCCGCCACCCCGACCGCACTCCCACCGTGCAGATCACCTGCGACCGGGACGAGGGGGATCAGGACGGGCCCGGAGCCTGGACGTTGTGCGTCACGGACAACGGCATCGGCATCGACGCCGAGTTCGCCGAGAAGGTGTTCGTCATCTTCCAGCGTCTCCACGGCCGCGACGTCTACACCGGCACCGGCATCGGGCTGGCGGTGTGCAAGAAGATCGTCGAGTACCACGGTGGCAGGATCTGGATCGACACCGAGCACACCGAGGGCACCCGGTTCTGCTTCACGGTCCCCGCCCTGCCCGACGAAGAACCCGAAGCGCCCGCCCCGGCCGACGCCGACCTCGAAGGAGCCCCCGCATGACCCCCGCCGAGCCCATCGACGTCCTGCTGGTCGAAGACGACCCGGGCGACGAACTGATGACCCGCGAGGCCTTCGAGGACAACAAGATCGGCAACGAGCTGCACGTGGTCCGCGACGGCGAGGAGGCCCTGGACTTCCTGTACCAGCGCGGCGCGTACACCGAGGCGCCGCGTCCCGACCTGATCCTGCTCGACCTCAACCTGCCCAAGTACGACGGGCGGCAGGTCCTCGAGAAGATCAAGTCCGACCCGGATCTGTCCGACATCCCGGTCGTGGTGCTCACCACCTCGGCCGCCGAGGAGGACATCCTGCGCAGCTACCGGCTGCACGCCAACGCGTACGTCACCAAGCCGGTCGACCTCGACCAGTTCATCGGGGCGGTCCGGCAGATCGACGAGTTCTTCGTCCAGGTGGTGCGGCTGCCCCGCCGTCGCCAGTAGTCCCGGGCGGCCGGACCGGCGTCAGATGCTCCAGCGCATGGTGACGACGGTCCCGCTGTCGGCCGGGGCCACGGTCGCCGTGTCCGCCAAGGAGTTGATCAGGGTGAGGCCGTGCCCGCGCGAGCTCGTGCTCGGGTCGGTGTCGTTTGCGCGCCAGCTGCCCCGGTCGATGATGGCGACCTCGACCTGGCGGTCGGCCGGGATCAGCGTCGCCTCGAGGTCGAGCGTGCCCGATGCACCGTCGCGGTAGGCGTGCTCGACGGCGTTGGCGAGGGCCTCGTAGCTGGCCAGCAGCACGTCGCGGGCCAGCTCGGGGCTCACGTGCACCGCGTCGAGCCAGCGTTCCAGGGCTCGCCGCAGCACGGTCAGCTGGCCGGGCTCGGCGCGCACGCGCCGATAGGCAAGCGTGACCGAGTCGCACAGCGGGGTGTTCTGCGGCGAAAACATCGTTTGTACTCTAGCCTGTCGCGCTGGGCGCCATCGGGTTCGCGGGTCCCCGGCGGCGGACGGGGCCCGTCAGATGGGTAACCGCAGCTCCGGCGGCACTTCGATCGTCGGCAGCGGCGGTAGCGGCGGCAGCGTCGGCACCGGGATGTTCAGGCCGGGGATCAACGGCGGCGGTGCCGTGGCGGGGGTCGGCGGAGGCGGCACCACGCGCGCGGTCGTGGGGTCCTCGACCGGCGGGACGGTCGTGGTCGTCGTTGTCGGTGCCGGTGCCGGTGCGACGGCGGGCGCCGGCTGCGGGGTCGGCGACGGCGTCGTCACGATCACCTCGGTCTGCCGGATATCCGACTCGTCGTCGCCGGCGAGGGTGTTCTGGGCGCCGAGCGCCAAGCCGATCATGGCAACCACGCCCAGGGCGGTGCCGGCCAGCCCGGCCCCGCTGATCTGCCGTTTGGACACGTGCGGTTCGTGAGCGGTCGCCGCCCGCTTCCGCCTCGGTGTCCTGGTCTCGCCGGACGGGGCCGGTGCGGGCGACTCGGCACGCGACAGCCGCTCGGTGCGGTGCGGCGCCGTGCCGCCGGGCGGGACGATGCGTTCGGTCACCGCCGGCGGCACGAGCAGTTCGGTGACCGCCGGTTCCGCGGCGACGGCGCGCAGGGCGCCACCCTTGGCCAGGACGAGCTCGGGTTCGTGCGGAACCACGACGGGCAGCTTCGTCCACGTCTCGAGCACCCGGCGCACCAGGCGGACGTGGGCGCCCCCACCGAGCAGCACGATCGTCTCGGGCCGGGCGCCGGACCGCTGCACGACGTCGCGCACGAACCGCGCCGAGGCCTCGACGAGCGGGGTGATCAGCGGTTCGAACGTCTCCAGGGACATCAGGATCACGCCAGCGGTGCCCGGCACGGCGACGGCGTCGCTGCCGGACAGCTGTTCCTTCGCCGCGCGGCACTGGGCGACGAACTCCTCGTCCTGCGGGTCGTCGGGCCGCCACACGCCGTCCGAGCCGAGCAGGTGCAGGCGCACCGCGTCGTCGAACAGGCGCCCGGCCACGGACCCGGTGCGTTCGGTGTGCACGGCGCCGGTGCTGCGGTCGGCGACGGTGACGGTGAGTCCGGACGCGCCGAGGTCGTAGAGGACCGCGACGTCGGCGGTGAGCTCACCGGTGGCCCGCAGGTACGTCAGGGCCGCTTCGGACTCGCCGACGAGGCTGTACCGGTCGAGTCCCTGCTCGGCCATCGCGGCGCGGAGCCGTCCGGCCTCGGCGGCGTCGCGGTACACCAGGCCCGCGCGCTCGACGCTCTCGCCCGCGATGCCGGCCTGCACGAGCACGCCCACGGTCTGCGCCGCGAGGCGAGCCGGGTCGTCCTGTCTGGTCTCGACCACCTGGAACTGGTAACCCGCGGAAGGTGCGTCCGGATCGATCGGACGAACGATCCGGACGGCACTCGTCCCTGCGGTCACCCCGAGAACCGAACTCATCAGCCGCCTTCTGATCGTGTTGTGCGCCGCACAGCCTCCCCCGGCGCATCCCGACCGCCCGATGCTACCGAACGGTCCGGACAGACCCCCTGGCGAATTGGACATGCGGCCCGGCAACCGGACGAATGGCCCGGGGGCTGCCTAGGATCGAGCGATGCGGGTTCTGTACGTCTGTACCGGGAACATCTGCCGATCGCCCACCGCCGAACTGCTGACCACCGCGTTCGCGCGGGAAGCGGGCCGGGGTGAGCTGTCCGCGCACAGCGCCGGCACCCGCGGCATGGTGGGCCGGCCCATGGAACCGACGGCGGCGCTGGTGCTGCGCCAGCTCGGCGGCGAGCCCGACGGCTTCGTCGCCCGGCGGCTGTCGCCGCGCATCGCGCAGGACGCCGACCTGGTGATCACGATGGCCGAGGCGCACCGCGGGGCCGTGCTGCAGTCGGCACCCCGGATGCTCAAGCGGACGTTCACGCTGCGGGAGGCCGCTCGGCTGCAGCAGCTCAGCGGCGCCGAGACGGTCACCGAACTGGCAGCGGCCCGGGCGCAGTTTCCCGCGCCCGGGCCGGAGGACGTGACCGATCCGATCGGCCGCGACGAGGACACGTTCGTCACCGTCGGGACCGAGATCGCCGATCTGCTGCTACCGCTGCTCGCCCGGATCCACGACTGATCCGTTGCGCGGGCCCGGCAGCGGCGAGGGCGCGACGGGTCGCGACACCGCCGTCGGCACCGACTGTTCGCGGTAGGCGGGCTCGGCGGAGTACGCCTGCGGGGCGCGGTAGTGCTGCCCCGCCTGTGCGTCGTCGTGGCCCTCCTGCTCCGGCCGGTACGGTTCCGGCCGGGTGGGCTCTCCGCGGTGGCGACGGCCGCCGGTGGGTTGCGCGGCGGGCTGCTGCGCCGGCGCGTCCTTCTTCACGTCGGACTCGTAGTAGTAGCGGTACTCGTAGGCGCCGCGGCCCTTGTTCGGTGTCATCGTCATGATGGTGCCGAGCAGGTGCGCGCCGGCGCTGCCGAGATTGCCGACGGCGCGGCTGAGCTGCTCGCGGGTGGTCTTGCCGTGACGCGCGATGAGCAGCGCGCCGTCGGTCGCCGCGGCGAGCACGACGGAGTCGGTGACGGGCAGGACCGGCGAGCCGTCGATGATGACGTACTCGAAGCGCGCCCGCAGGTCGTCGATGACGTGCTTGGCGGTGTCGGAGCCGAGCAGCTCGCTGGGATTGGGCGGCAGTGCGCCGGAGGCCAGCACCCACAGGCCCTCGTACTGGCTGGGCTGCAGCACGTCCTCGAGACCGGCTTGACCCGAGAGCACGGTGCTGAAGCCGACGTCGCCGACGACGCCGAGGTACTTCGACACCCGCGGCCGGCGCAGGTCACCCTCGACGAGCACGACGGAGTGACCGGCCTCGGCGAGCACCAGTGCGGTGTTGATGGCGGTGGTGGTCTTGCCCTCGGCGGGCAGGGCGCTGGTGACGACGATGACGCGCGGCGGGTTGTCGACGTCGAGGAACTTCAGGTTGGTGCGCATCTCCCGGTACGCCTCGGCGCTGCCGGAATTCGACTCCTGGAACGCGATTGCCGCGTGCTCCTGCCGTTCCTTGTCGAGCGGGATGGTGCCGACGAGGCCGGTGTGGGCGAGTTCCTCGACCGTCTTACGGTCCTTGACCGTGTTGTCGAGCCGGTCGCGCAGCACCGCGAGGGCGATGCCCAGGAGCAGGCCGACGGCGAAGCCGAGCGCGAGGTTGCGCTTCGTCTTCGGCGACACCGGGGTCGCCGGGGTGTCGGCGTGCTGCTCGACGACGACCCGTGCGGTGGGCTCACCGCCGTTCTCGGGAGTCTCGAGCTCGCGGGCCATCACGACGAACTCGTCGGACAGGGCGTTGGCGAGGTCCCGGGCCCGTTCCGGCGACGCGTCGTCGACCTTGACGTCGACGAGCACGGTGTCGGGGGCCGACGAGGCGGTCACCTTCTCCGCCAGCTGCGACGGCGTCAGGTCGGACAGTCCCAGCCGGTCGAGGGTGCGCTGCGCCAGCGTGGTGCCGGTGAGCAGCTTCGTGTAGGAGGCGACGCGCTGCTGCGAGAACAGGTTGCCCTGGTAGATCTCGTTGACCGAGGCCCCCGACGAGGTGGAGACGAACAGCCGGGTGCTCGCCTGGTAGATCGGGGTGGTGAGCAGGGAGGCGCCGAGCGCACCGAGTACCGCCACCACGGTCGTCACGGCAACGATCTTCCATCGCGCCTGCAGGATGCGTAGGTAGTCGTGTACTTCCATTACGGTGTCTCCCTCGTTGCTGTGACACTGTCGGTGCACCCTACGGGCGCGGAAATCTGTCGTTCGGTCAGGTGGCGGGCGAGCGTGGGGCCGATCACGGCCAGCGCGCCGGGGGTGGTCAGGTCGGAGTGCGGGTAGGGCACATCGTGCGCGGTGACGCGGCCGCGGACGTGCCGTCGCCAGCTCGCCGCGAGGTCGGGTCCGGCCGGTCCACCGGGGCGGGCGCGGAACAGCAGCGCGTCACCGTCGAGGACGCGGGGCGTGTGCGCGGTGACGGCCTCGTCGAGGGCGCCGCCCGCGGCGAGCGCCCGCTTCCGGATCTCGGCGACGAACGCCGACGGCAGGCCGGGCACCTCGAGTTCGACGACGGGCTCGTCCGGCAGGGCGGCGACGTCGGGGAGGGTGTCGGGGGTGAGCGTGTCGAGCAGGATCAGCGACGCCACCTGCTCCCCCGCCTCGTGCAGTTGCACGGCCATCTCGTGCGCGATCGTTCCGCCGAGGGACCAGCCCAGCAGGTGGTAGGGACCCGCGGGCTGGACGGCGCGGACCTCGTCGAGGTAGCGCGCGGCGAACTCGGCGACGGTGCGCGGCAGCGGCTCGAGCCGGGTGGCCTGCAGCCCGTACAGCGCGACGCCGGGTAGGTGCGGCGCGAGTCCCGTGTAGCACCAAGACATTCCGCTGATGGGGTGGACGCAGAACAGGGGTGTGCCGTCGGGGCGTCCCGCGAGCGGCACCAGGGTGGCGAGGGGGTCGGTGTCGTCGCCGCCGTGGTCGATCCGGTCGGCGAGGTCGGCGACGGTCGGCGCGGTGAGCAGCCAGTCGAGCGGGACGTCGCGGTCGAGCGCGGCCCGCAGGTCGGCGGCGACGGCGACGGCGCCGAGCGACGTGCCGCCGAGGTCGAAGAACCCCTGGTCCGGGGACACCGGCCGGCCGAGGTGCCGGGCGAACACCTCGGCGACCGCCTCGGCCGTCGGGCCGGCGGGAGGAACGAAATCGTCTGCGGGGACGGCGAAGTCGGGTGTGGGCAGCGCGGCGCGGTTGACCTTGCCGGACGGCAGCAGCGGCAGCGCGTCGACGACGGTGATCGCGGTGGGCCGCAGCGCCCGCGGCAGGTGCGCGGCGGCGCGGGCCCGCAGCGCGGCGGCGTCGGCGCCGCCCTGCACGTAGGAGACGAGGACGGCCTCGCCTGCAGGGCCGGGCACGGCGACCGTGACGGCGGCGTCGACGTCGTCGGCGGCGGTGAGCACGGCGTCGATCTCGGCGGGTTCGACGCGGATGCCGTGCAGCTGGATCTGCTCGTCGACGCGGCCGAGGATGTCGAGTTCGCCGACGGCGGTGACGCGGGCGAGGTCGCCGGTGCGGTACAGCCGCCCGCCCGGCGCACCGTACGGGTCGGCGACGAATCGTGTTGCGGTGAACCCGCTTCGACGGTGGTAGCCGCGGGCCAGGCTCGGCCCGGTCACGTACAGCTCCCCGATCACCCCGGCCGGGACGGGGTGCAGGCGCGCGTCGAGGACGTGGGCGGTGGCGCCGGCGACGACGGTCCCGGCGGTGGGCCGGGCGCCGGGTTCGAACGGGCCGCCGAACGACACGGCAATCGTGAACTCGGTGGGCCCGTACCCGTTGAGCAGCCGGTGCCGCTGCCAGCGTTCGACGACGGGCGCGGTGAGCGCCTCGCCCTCGGACAGGACGGTGACCGGGCGCGGCAGCGTGTCCGGGTCGAGGGTGGCGAGCACGGAGGGGGTGGCGACGACGTGGGTGACGTGCTCGGCGACGATCAACTCCTGCAGTGCTTCCCCGGCGTACACGTGGTCGGGTGCGACGACGAGGGTCGCGCCGTGCGCATGGGCGGTGAGCAGTTCGAACACCGACGCGTCGAAGGTGTGCGACGCGGCGTGCAGCACCCGGCTGCCGGGCGTGACGTCGAGAACGTGCGCGTCGGTGAGGGCGGTCAGGCCACGGTGCGGCACGGCGACGCCCTTGGGTGCGCCGGTGCTGCCGGAGGTGTAGATCAGGTACGCGGTGTCGTCGGGGTGCGGCTCCGCGGCGACATCCGGGGCATCGTCTTCGGACTCGTCGGCGGTCAGGTCCAGCCAGTCGATGCCCTCCCCCGCCGGGGCCACGCCCGGCACGGTCAGGCCGACGGTGGCGCCGCTGTCGCGCAGCACGGTCGCGATGCGGGCGGGCGGCTGCGCCGGGTCGACGGACACCCATGCCGCGCCGGCCTTCGCGACGGCCCACACCGCGAGCGGCCAGTATTCCCCGCGCGGCACGGCCACCGCGACCACGCCGGTCACCCCGCGGGCGCGCAGCCGCGCGGCGACGGCGGCGGCGCGGGCGTCGAGCCCGGCGTAGGTCCAGGCGACGGTTCCGGCGCGCACGGCGATGGCGCCGGGGTGGGCGCGGACGGTGGCGGCGAGGATCTGCGGCAGCGTCCGCGGCGCCGCGGCGGGGGCGGTCAGCGGTGCCGGCGCCGGGGCGGCGAGATCGCCGACGGCGGAGGCGGGGTCGTCGAGCGCGGCGCCGAGCAGCGCGAGGTAGTCGGCCAGCAGCGTGTCGGCGGTGGTGGCGTCGAACAGGTCGGTGGCGTACACGAGGCGCACGTCGATGCCGTCGTCGCCGCGTTCGGTGACGTCGACGGTGAGGTCGAACTGGGCGGCCGGGGTGCCGGCGTCGAATTCGCGCACGCGCAGCCCGGGCAGCTGGGGCAGGTCCTGCCCCGCGGGCACGGTGCGGTGGGCGAGCAGCACCTGGAACAGCGGGTGGTGGGTGCCGCGGGCCGGCGCGACCCGCGCGACGACCTGATCGAACGGGACGTCCGCGTGGGCGAGGGCGTCGAGGTCGGTGGTGCGGACGCGGCGCAGCAGGTCCGCGAACGGCTCGGCGCCGTCGACGGTGGTGCGCAGGGTGAGGGTGCCGACGAACATGCCGACGAGGGCATGCAGGCGCGGGTCGGCGCGGCCGGCGACGGCGGTGCCGACGGCGATGTCGGCGCGGCCGCTGCGACGGGCGAGCAGCGCGGCGAGGGCGGCGTGCAGCACCATGAAGCCGGTGGCGTCGTGGGCGCGCGCGACGTCGCGCACGCGGCGGTGGGTGGCGGCGTCGAGGTGGGCGGTGACGGCGCCGCCGACGTGGCTGGGCCGCG
Source organism: Rhodococcus sp. NS-SX18 (assembly GCF_057367935.1). Taxonomy (NCBI): domain Bacteria; kingdom Bacillati; phylum Actinomycetota; class Actinomycetes; order Mycobacteriales; family Nocardiaceae; genus Rhodococcus; species Rhodococcus sp. NS-SX18. The sequence continues at coordinate 4,323,384 of NZ_CM170633.1, forward strand.
CGGGCCGGGGCCGGTCGGTGGGCAGCGGCAGCGGCGTGTCGGGCAGTCCCGCGAGAGTCGTTGCCCAGTGGTCGAGTTGGCGGGCGGCGAGACTGTCCGGGTCGGCGGGGTCGCCGAGCAGGTCGTGGTGCCAGCGGGCGTAGTCGCGGTAGCGGACGGGCAGCGGCCACCAGATCGGTGCGGCACCGGCGACGCGGGCCGCGTAGGCGTGCTGCAGGTCGGTGAGCAGCGGCGCGACCGAGCCGCCGTCGAACGCGATGTGGTGCACGGCCGCGGCGAGCACCCGTTCGCCGGCGCCGAGGTCGATCAGCCGGAGCCGCAGCGGCGCCTCGGCGGTGAGGTCGAACGGCGCGGTGAGCACCTCGGTCACGGCGGCGGTCACGTCGGTGCCCGGAACCGATTCGAGCACAGGAGGATCCACCGTCGTAGCGATGCCGTCGGGGTAGGCGGTGCGCAGCACCTCGTGCCGGTCGGCGACGTCGGCGACCGCCGCGGCCAGCGCGGCGGTGTCCAGGTCGCCGCTCAGGTGCAGCGCGACGGGCACGGTGTACGCGGTGCTGCGCGGTTCGGCGCGGCCGAGCAGCCACAGCCGCTGCTGCGCGGGAGCGAGCGGGGTGGGCGCGTCGTCGTCGTAGCGGCGCAACGGGATCCGGGTGGTGTCACCGTCGCGCAGGTGCGCGGCGAGCGTCGCGAGCGTGGGGGCCTGCAGCACCGCGCGGGCGGGCACGTCGACACCGAAGGCGTCGGCGAGGCGGGCGGCGAGGACGACGGCGGACAGCGAGTCGCCGCCCGCGGCGAAGAACCCGGCGTGGATGTCGGGCCGGGCGCCGAGCACGCTCTCGGCGACGGTGACGACGAGGTCCTCGACGTCGGTGAGAGGCCGGTCGTCGGCGGCGTCGTCGCGGGCGGTGTCGAGCTCGTGCAGGGCGGCGACGTCGAGTTTGCCGTTGACGGTGGTCGGCAGCTCCGGCAGCAGCCGCAGGCGGGCCGGCATGCGCTGCGGGGGAACGGTTTCGGCGAGACCGGCACGCACGCGGGTTTCGTCGACGTCCGGTTCGGCGGCGGCGAAGGCGACGAGCGCCCCACCCGAGGCCAGCACGACGGCGTGCCGGATGCCGGGTTGCGCGAGCAGGGCGGCCTCGAGTTCCCCGGGTTCGATGCGCACGCCGCGGACCTTGAGCTGCCGGTCGGTGCGACCCCGGAAGGCGAGGGTGCCGTCGGGGCGGCGGTGCACGAGATCGCCCGTGCGGTACCGGCGGGTGCCGCCGGGGGCGGCGACGAACCGCTGCGCGGTGAGGCCGGGGGCGCCGAGGTAGCCGAGGGCGACGGACGTCCCGGCCAGGTACAGCTCGCCGACGGCGTCGTCGGGCACCGGGCACAGCCGGGCGTCGAGGACGTGCGCGACGGTGCCGGGGACGGGCCGGCCGATGCCGCCGCGGCCGTCGACGTCGGTGAGGGTCGCGACGATCGTGGCCTCGGTGGGGCCGTACGCGTCGAGCATGTGCCGGGCCGCCGCACTCGAGCCCCGGGTCCAGCGGGCGGCGAGCGCGGGCGGCAGGGTTTCGCCGCCGGAGGCGACGACCCGCAGGTCGGGCAGCTGCTGCGGGTCGAGGGTGCCGAGCACCGCGGGGGTGGACAGGTAGTGGGTGATGCGCTGGGCGCTCAGCACCTGCTGCAGGTCCGCGCCCGCGTACACCTCCGGCGGGGCGACGACGAGGGTCGCGCCGGTGGTGTGGGCGAGCAGGAGCTCGAGCAGGGCCGCGTCGAACGCCGGGTGGTAGCCCTGCAGCACGCGGTCGCCGGGTCCGACGCGGTAGCGGCGGGCGGCCTCGGCGGCGAGCGGCGCGAGACCGCTGTGGGTGACGGCGACGCGTTTGGGAGCGCCGGTCGAGCCGGACGTCGACACCACGTACGCGACGTTCGCCGGGGCGGGCTCGTCGGCGGCAGCGGCGGAAGTGGCACTGGTGAAGGCGGCGCCGGTCTTGGTGATCGCCCACAGCCGCAGCACGTGGTCGAGGCCGCGGGGACGGTCGATCGGGATCACGGTGCCGGGGCCGGCGCCGGCGGCGCGCAACTCGTCGGCGAGCGCGTCGGAGCGGGCGTCGAGTTCGCGGTAGGTCAAGGCGGTCTCGCCCTCGCGCAGCGCTTCCCGGTCCGGGTGCGCGGCGGCGGTGGCGCGCAGCAGCTCGGGCAGCGTACGGGCGGGGGCGGGTTCGGCTCCGGTCAGCGGCGCGGCGGGCCGGTCGACGGGCAGGTCGCCGACGAGCGCGTCGGGTGCGGCGACGACGTGCCGCAGGACGGCGACGAACCGGTCCGCGAGCCGGCGCGCCGTGGATGCGGCGAACCGGGACGCGTCGTGCACGAGGGTGCCGGTGTAGCCGTCCGCGGCGGGCGCGAGCGCGAACTGCAGGTCGAACTTCGGTGCGCCGGCGAGGACTTCCTGCGCGTCGACGGTGAGGTCCCCGATCCGGACGGGGTCGAGGGCGAAGTCCTGCAGGGCGAGCGCGACCTGCGGGGCGCGGCCGGACAGGCCGGCGAGGATCTGCTCGTAGGGCACCCCGGCGTGGTCGAGGGCGGCGACGTCGAAGTCGCGGACCTGCGCGAGCAGCCCGGCGAACGGCATGTCGGGTTCGACGCGGGCGCGCAGTACGAGGGTGTCGAGGAACGGGCCGACGAGCTGTTCGACCTGCGCCCAGCGGCGGGCGGAGACGACGGCGGCGACGGCGACGTCGTGGCCGGCGCCGACGCGGGCGAGCAGCACCGACAGGGCGGCGTGCAGCACCATGAACTCGGTGGCGCCGTGGACGCGGGCGAGGGCGGCGATCCCGGCGCGCACGTCGGCGGGCACCTCGAACGCGACGGTCTGCGCCGCCGCCTCGGAAGTCTCTGTGTTCGTGGGCAGCTCGACCGGGTCGAGGCCGTCGAGGGCGCGTCGCCAGTGCGCGACGTCCGGCTCGGGGATGCCGCGGGCCTGTTCCCACAGCGCGTAGTCGGCGTACTGCAGCGGCAGCGGCTCCCACCGCGGCGGCTGTCCGGCCGCGCGGGCGGCGTAGGCGACGGCGAGGTCGCGCAGCAGCGGCGCGAGCGACGCCCCGTCCGCCGCGGCATGGTCGACCGCGAGCCGCAGCCGCCGGGTGCCGTCGGTCCCCTCGAGGTCCCAGTGGACAGCACGGTCCGCGAGGACCTGGTGCGGGCCCTGCTCGTCGACGACGATGCGGGTGCGCAGGATCTCGTGCCGCGCCGCGACGTCGTCGAGCGCGGCCTCGAGGGCGGGCACGTCGAGGGGCCCGGTCAGGTGCACGTCGGCGCGCAGCCGGTAGGCGTCGGGGTCGAGGCGGCTCAGTCCCCACAGGCGACGTTGCGCCCGGCTCAGCGGGATCCGGGCGGGGCGCGGGTGGACGGGCACCGGTCCGGTCTCGGCGTCGAGTCCGCCGGCGTCGAGCGCGGCGGCGAGGGACTCGACGGTGGGGTGCTCGAAGATCAGCCGCAGCGGCACCGCGGTGCCGGTCTCCTCGCGGAGCCGGCCGACGAGGACGGTGGCGAGCAGCGAGTTGCCGCCGACGGCGAAGAAGTCGTCGCCGCGGCCGGGGTCGGTGCCGGTCAGTTCGCCGAAGATCCGCGCGACGAGACTCTCGGTCTCGGTGCCGGGTTCGTCGCGCCCGCCGAGGTCGGGTGCGGGCAGCCGCGCGACGTCGAGTTTGCCGTGTGCGGTGCGCGGGACCGCGTCGAGCGGTACGACGGCGACGGGCACGAGGTGGGCGGGCAGGCTGCGGCGCAGCTGCCGTCGCGCGTCGTCGGCGTCGACGGTCGCGGGCACGACGTAGGAGACGAGCGCCCCGTCGCGCACGACGGTCGCCGCCTGCTGCACCCCGGCCACCCCGCGCAGCGCGGCGTCGACCTCCCCCGGCTCGATCCGCACCCCGCGCAGCTTGACCTGATCGTCGCTGCGCCCGACGAACCGCAGGGCGCCCCCGCCGCCGGTGCGTCCTTTGGGCTGCCCTGGCCGCCCAAAGGACGCACCGGCCCAGCGGGCCAGGTCGCCCGTGCGGTACCAGCGACGGCCGCCGGGTGCGGCGACGAACCGGGTCGCGGTGCGGCCGGGATCGCCGCGGTAGCCGTCTGCGAGCCGCGCCCCCGCCAGGTACAGCTCCCCCGCGACGCCCGTGGGCACGGGCCGCAGCCGCTCGTCGAGCACGACGGCCTCGACCCCGCGGACGGGGGTGCCGATCACGACGTCCGCGCCGGGCGTCAGCGGCGGCGAACAGGTCGCGAAGACCGTGGCCTCGGCGGGGCCGTACCCGTTGTAGAGGCGACGGCCCGCGCCCCACCGCGCGACGAGCTCGTCGCTCACGGCCTCGCCGCCGAGCATGAGCACCCGCAGGTCCGGTAGTGCGCGCGACGGCACCGTCGCCAGCGCCGACGGGGTCAGGCAGGCGTGGGTGATGCGTTCACGCGCGAGCAGATCGGCGAGGGCGTCACCGCCGTAGGCGTCGGCCCCGGCGACGACGAGGGTCGCGCCCGACGTACCGGCGACGAGCAGCTCGAGCATCGCCGCGTCGAAGCTCGGCGACGCGACGTGCAGCATGCGGTCGCCGGGCGCGGCGGCGAACAGTTCCGTCAGGTCCTCGACGAGGGCGCTCACGCCGCGGTGAGTGATGCTGACGCCCTTGGGGTTTCCGCTGGTGCCGGAGGTGAACACCAGATAGGCGGGCGCGCCCGGATCCGGGTCGGCCACCGCGACGGTGCCGTCGCGACTGTCGGCGACGTCGAGCCAGGTCACGGCGTCGGGCAGCGACCCGAGGTGCGCGGCGCCGGTGACGCCGACGGTCGTGCCGGCGAGCATCGAAGCGAGCCGCACGGCGGGCTGGGCCGGGTCGACGAGCATCGGCGCGGCCCCGAGCCGGGCGATCCCCCACACGGCGACGACGGCGTCGAGCGAGCGAGGCAGGGCGCACGCGACGGCCGTGCCGGGCCGGATGCCGGCGGCGTGCAGCCGGGCGGCGAGTTCCTCGGCGCGCGAGAGGAGTTGCGGATACGTCAGTTCCACGTCGCCGTCACGCGCGGCGACACCGTCGCCGCCGCGGGAGGCACCGTCGGCGAGCCACTGCCACAGCGTCCGCGCCGCGGCGGGCTCGGGTCCGGCGGCGGGGACGAGCGCGGCCCGCTCCCGCTCGGTGAGCAGGTCGATGTCGCCGATCCGCACGGCCGCGTCGGCGACGGCGGCGCGCAGGATCGCGACGTACCGGTCGGCGAACGCGGCGACAGTGCCGGCGTCGTACAGGTCGGTGGCATAGACGAATTCGAGGTCGACGTCGGTGCCGGTCTCGGTGACGACGAGCTGGAGGTCGAAGTTGGCGTGCTCGTCGGCCACCGGCAGCACCCGCGCGGTCAGGCCGGGCAGCTCGAACGCGTCGACGCTGGGGCGCCGCAGCGACAGCGCGACCTGGAACAGCGGGTGCCGGGCCGGGTTGCGGGCCGGGTTGAGGCGCTCGACGAGGGTCTCGAACGGCGCATCCGGGTGGGTGTAGGCGGCCAGATCCCGGGCGTGGACATCGGCGAGCAGGTCGGCGAACGCGGCGTCCGGGTCGACGGGCGTGCGCAGCACGAGAGTTCCGGCGAACATGCCGACGAGGTCGTCGAGCTGCGGGTCGCCGCGCCCGGCGACGACGGTGCCGACGGCGATGTCGGCGCCGGCGCCGTGCCGGGCCAGCAGCACGGCCAGCGCCGCGTGCAGCACCATGAACGTCGTCGCGCGTCCTTCCCGCGCGAGCCGCGACACACCGTCGGCGACGACGGGATCCACGGTCGTGCGGTGGGTGGCGCCGCGCCCGGTGGGGCGGGCGGGCCGGGGCCGGTCGCCGGGCAGGGTCACCTCGTCGGGCAGGTCGGCGAGCACGCCCGTCCAGTGTTCGAGTTGCGCGTCGGCGCCGGCGCGCTGCCAGCGGCTGAAGTCGGTGTACTGCACGGGCAGCGGCGCCCACCGCGGCTCGTGCCCGGCGAGCCGGGCGGTGTAGGCGTCGACGATGTCGCGCAGCAGCGGGGTGAGCGACCATTCGTCGGCGGCGATGTGGTGCACGACCACGGCGAGCACGTGCCGCTGCGGCGCGAGCCGGTACAGCCGCATCCGCACGGGCGGCTCGTCGGTGAGATCGAATCCAGGGTCAGCGAATTCGCGGACGAACTCGTCGAGCCCCTCGGCGGGCACGGCGACGGGTTCGAGGACGGGTCGCGCGACGGGCCGCACGACCTGGGCGGTGGGGTCGGGGTAGACGGTGCGCAGGGTACGGTGCCGGCCGAGGACGTCGGCGACGGCGGTGGTCAGTGCGGCGACGTCGAGCCGGCCGTCGAGGCGCACTGCGAACGGCAGGTTGTAGCTACCGGATTCGGGGTCGAGGCGGTTGACGAACCACAGCCGCTGCTGCGCCGGGGACAGCGGCGCGGGGGTGCCGTTGCCGGCCGCGACGAGCGGGGCGCGGCGGCGGGGTGTGCCGGCGCGGGCGGCGAGCAGGGCGGCGAGGTCGGTGACGGTGGGGGCGGCGAATACGTCGCGGACGGTGACGTCGACGTCGGCGATGTCTGCGAGGCGCCCGGCGAGGCGGGTCGCGAGCAGCGAGTTGCCGCCGAGGTCGAAGAAGTCGTCGTCGGCGCCGACGGACCCGACGGCGAGCAGTTCCCGGTACACCTCGGCGACGAGTTCCTCGAGCGGCCCGTGCGGGGCGAGGCCACCGCTCGGTGCGACGGTGGGTGCGGGCAGCGCCGACCGGTCGAGTTTGCCGTTGGCGGTGCGCGGCAACGTCTCCAGCGCGACGGCGGTGGCGGGCACGAGGTAGTCGGGCAGGGTGCGGCGCAGCTCGCGCAGCGCCGCGGTGGGGCTGCCGCCGACGAGGTAGGCGACGAGCCGGTCGTCGCGCAACACCACGGCGGCCTGGGTGACACCGTCGCAGCGCAGCAGCGCGGCCTCTATCTCGCCCGGTTCGATGCGGTAGCCGCGCAGTTCGAGCTGGTCGTCCGCGCGGCCCCGGTGGTGCAGCACGCCGTCGCGGCCGCGGCGGCCGAGATCGCCGGTGCGGTAGCGGCGGACGCCGCCGGGCGCGGCGACGAACCGCGCAGCGGTCAGGGCGGGGCGGTCGCGGTAGCCGCGGGCGAGTTGCGTTCCGGCGACGTAGAGTTCGCCGACGGTGCCGGGTGGGGTGCGGCGCAGCGACCGGTCGAGGATCTGCACGTCCAGTCCGGGCAGGGGCCGGCCGACGCCGGGCTGGTCGGCGGGTCCGCGGGTGACGTGCACGGTGGTCTCGGTGATGCCGAACATGTTCACCGCGCGCACGTGCGGCCGGTCCGCGAGCCACGGCCGGGCCTGTTCCGGGTCGAGGGCCTCGCCGCCGAAGATCAGCAGCCGCACCGTGTCCAGTGGGGTGTCGACGGTGGCGAGCTGGTGAAACGCGGTGGGGGTCTGGTTGAGGACGGTGACACCCTCCCCGTCGAGCAGCGCGGCGAAGGCGCCGGGGTCGCGGGCGGTGTAGTGGTCGACGACGACGAGCCGGCCGCCGGTGGTGAGTGCACCCCACATCTCCCACACGGAGAAGTCGAAGGCCGGGGAGTGGAACAGCGTCCACACGTCGCGCGGCCCGAACCCGAAGTCGGCGGTGGCGGCGAACACCGCGGCGGCGGCCTCGTGGCTGACGAGCACGCCCTTGGGGGTGCCGGTGGAGCCGGAGGTGTAGATCAGGTACGCGCCCGCCCCGGCCGGGACTGCCGCGTCGCATTCGCCGCCGGCGTCCAGGCGTTCCCGGATCTCCGTCGAATCGATCTGCAGCGCAGGTACTTCCACATCGACTGCGAAGTCTGTGTCGCACAGCACCGCAACGGGGGCGGCGTCGTCGAGCAGGGCACGCAGCCGCGCCGGCGGGTGGGTGACGTCCAGCGGCAGGTACACCGCGCCGGCGCGGGCGACGGCGAGGATCGCCACCACCAGATCGAGGGAGCGGGGCAGCGCGACGGCGACGACGTCCTCGATGCCGAGTCCGCGCTCGGCGAGCAGCGCGGCGAGCGCCCCGGAGCGGGCGTGCAGCTGCCCGTAGGTCAGGGTGTCGTCGCCGTGGGTGAGCGCGATCGCGTCGGGCCGGCGCCGCGCCTGCTCGGCGACGAGCGCGGGCAGCGTCGCCGTCGCCGGGTCCGCCGATGGTGCGGAGGTGTCGCCGTCGGGGCCGAGCAGGTCGATCTCGCCGACGGCGGCGGCCGGGTCGGCGGTGACGACGTCGAGGATGCGCAGCAGGAACGGCGCCCACCCCGCGACGGTGTCGTGGTCGAACAGGCCGCGGTCGTAGGTCAGCACGCCGTCGAGCCCGGTGGGGGTGCCCGCGTCGGAGCGGTTCTCGCGGACGGTCACCTCGAGGTCGAATCGTGCTGTGCCGGTGGACAGCTCGCGCACACCGGTGACGTCGGGCACGTCGAGGCCGTCCAGCGCGAAGCTCTCGTAGGCGAGCATCACCTGGAAGATCGGGTGGTGGCCGGCGGTGGAGGCACCGAGCGCGTCGACGACCCGGTCGAACGGCACGTCGGCGTGGGCGAACGCGTCGAGGTCCACGCGGCGGGCGTCGGCGAGCAGTTCCGCGAACGTCGCGCGGGCGGGTACGGGCAGCCGTAGCGCGACGGTGCCGACGAACATGCCGACCACGTCGTCGAGCATCGGGTCGATGCGCCCGGAGACGGGGGTGCCGACGGTGACGTCCTCGGTGGCGGCGAGCGTCGCGAGCAGCACGGACAGCGCGGCGTGCACGACCATGAACGTCGTCGCGTCGTGGGCGCGGGCGAGTTTGTCGACGGCGGCGTGCAGTTCGGCGGGCACCGAGAAGCGCACGCGTCCGGCGGTGGAGTCGCCGTCGCCGCGGGGCCGGTCGGTGGGGAGGGCGAGCAGCGGCGGGGCGCCGGCGAGGGTGCGGGTCCAGTGCGCGAGCTGCCGGGCGGCGAGGCTCTCGGGGTCGGCGGGGTCACCGAGCAGGGTGTGCTGCCAGCGGGCGAAGTCGCGGTAGGTGACCGGCAGCGGCGGCCACGCGGGGCTGCGTCCGTCGCGCCGGGCGGCGTAGGCGACGGCGAGGTCGCGGCCGAGCGGCAGCAGCGACAGCCCGTCGACGGCGACGTGGTGCAGCACCACCGCGAGGGTGTAGCCGGTGGCGGTGCGGTACAGGCGGGTGCGCAGCGGCGGGTCGACGGTGAGATCGAAACCGGCGCGGGCGAAGTCGGCGGCGTCGAGATCGGTGGGCGCCGCGTGCGGTTCGAGGTCGAGGTCGATGCGCGGCAGCACCTGCTGAGTAGGTCCGTCCGGGCCGTCGGGGTGGACGGTGCGCAGCACGGCGTGCCGGGCGATCACGTCCGCGGCGGTGGCCGCGAGGGCGTCGAGGTCGGTGCCGGCGTCCAGGTCGACGACGAACGCGACGTGGTCGCCGGGGGCGGCGTCGGCGACGTCGAACCGGTTGGCGAGCCACATCCGCTGCTGGGCGGGTGCGAGCGGCACCGGCCCGCTGTCGCCGGTCGGCAGCAGCGGCAGCCGCTCGCCGGCGAGCGGATCGGTGACGGCGGCGGCGAGGCCGGCGACGGTGGGGTGCTCGAAGATCTCCCGCACGCCCACCCGGTGACCGGCGACGGCGCCGAGCCGCGCGGCGAGCTGGGTGGCGAGCAGCGAGTTGCCGCCGAGCGCGAAGAAGTCGTCGTCGGCGGCGACGGCGGGCAGGTCCAGCAGGTCGGCGACGACCCCGGCGACGAGTTCCTCGGCGGCGCTGCGGTATCCGGCCGGGGCGCCGGGGGCGACGACGGGCTCGGGCAGCGCGGCGCGGTCGATCTTGCCGGTGCTCGTGAGCGGCAGCGCGTCGAGGACGGTGACGGTGGCGGGCACCATGTGCCGCGGCAGCCGCGCGGCCGCGAACTCCCGCAGCTCGGCCGGGTCGAGGCGGGCGGGGTCGGGTCCGTACACATACGCGGCGAGCGCATCGCCCCGCACGACGGTGACGGCCGCGGCGACCGCCGGGTGCCCGGTGAGGGTGGCCTCGATCTCGCCGAGCTCGATCCGGAACCCGCGCAGCTTGACCTGATGGTCCACCCGCCCCACGAACTCCAGGGCGGCTCCGCCGCCCGTGCGCGTTTCTGGTAGCTCCGACGACCAGAAACGCGCACGGGTCCAGCGGACCAGGTCGCCGGTGCGGTACATGCGACCACCGCCGAACGGCGACGCGACGAACCGGCTCGCCGTCAGCCCCGGCATACCGAGATAGCCGCGCGCGACGCCCGGCCCGAGGAGGTACAACTCCCCGACGACGCCGACGGGAACGGGCCGCAGCCGCGGACCGAGAACGAGCGCAGTGACGCCGTCGAGGCCGGTACCGATGGTCAGCCGCTCCCCCGGCACCAGCGGCGCGCTGGCGGTGGCGAGGACGGTGGTCTCGGTGGGCCCGTACACGTTGAGCATGGTCCGGCCGGGCGCCCAGCGGGCGGCGGTCTCGGCCGGCCACGCCTCCCCGCCGACGGCGAGCACCCGCAGCGTGTCCAGACCCGACGGGTCCAGCAGGGTCGGCACGGCGGGAGTGGAGAACCAGTGCGTGATCCGCTCGCGCCGCAGCAGTTCCAGCAGCTCGTCGCCGCCGTACACGTCGGCCGGCGCGACGACGAGGGTGCCGCCGGCCGCCGCGGCCAGCAGGTATTCGAGCACCGACGCGTCGAACGCGGGCGACGCGAAGTGCAGCACCCGCGCCTGCGCGTCGAGGTCCATGCGACGACGCAGCGCCGCGACGAGCGGTGCGAGCCCCCGGTGGGTGACGACGACGCCCTTCGGCGTGCCCGTCGAGCCGGAGGTGTAGACGAGGTACGCGGCGTGGTCGGGTCGCAGCGGACGCACCCGGTCGGCGTCGGTGATCGGCGCCGGTTGCGCGGATCCGGCGTCCGGGTCGATGCGGGCGACGCCGTCGGGCAGCGACGTGCCGGGCCGGGCGACGGCATACCGCACGTCGGCGTCGGCGAGCAGCCGGGCGATGCGGGCGGCGGGCTGGGCGGGGTCGACGGGCACGAACGCCGCCCCGGTCAGCGCGACGGCCGCCACCGCACGCACCGAGTCCACCGACCGCGGCAGCAGGATCGCGACGCGGTCCTCCGGCCCGAGCCCGCGCTCGAGCAGGTGCCACGCCAATGGTGTTGCGGCCGAGATCAACTCGATCGGCTCACCGCCCGGCGCGACGACGTGCAGCGGGTGCGCGGCAAGCAGTTCCGGCAGCGTCGCGACCGGCCCGGCCGGGGCCACGACGATCTCGGGGGCGCCGAGGTCGAGATCGCCGACGGGGACATTCGGCGCGGCGACGGCCGCGTCGAGCACCGCGTGCAGCCGGGCCACCGCGTCGGCAACCGTCGCGCGTTCGAACAACCCGCCGTCGTAGATCACCCGCCCGGCGAGTGAGCCGTCGGGCAGCTCCCGCACCGCGAGCTCGACGTCGAATCGGGCGAGACCGGAGGGGATCTCCTCGGCACGCACCCGCAGGCCCGGCAGGTCGAGGTCGGGCACGGCGACGTTGTCGTAGGCGAGCATCACCTGGAACGGGGCGAAGCCGAGCGTGTCGACGACGCGGTCGAACGGCACCGTCGCGTGCGCGTACGCGTCGAGGTCGGTGCGACGGGCGGCGGCGAGCAGGTCGGTGAACGACGCGGCCGGGTCCACGTCGAGCCGCAGCGCGACGGTGCCGACGAACATGCCGACGAGGGCGTCGAGGTCGGGGTGTTCGCGGCCGGCGGTGCCGGAGCCGACGGCGACGTCGCGCCCGCCGGTCCACGTCGACAGCCACACGGCGACGGCGGCGTGCACCGCCATGAACGCGGTGGCATCGTGCGCGGCGGCCAGGCGGCGCAGTGCCTCGAACCGTGCGGCGGGGACGGCCAATTCGAGCGACTCGGCCGGGCCGGGGCTGCCGGCGCGGGGGTGGTCGGTGGGCACGGTGGGGGCCTCGCCCAGTCCGGCGAGGGCGGTGGTCCAGTGCGCTAGTTCGCGGGCGGCGAGGCTGTCGGGGTCGTCCTCGTCGCCGAGCAGGGCGCGGTGCCAGCGGGCGTAGTCGGAGTACTGCAGCGGCAGCGGCTCCCACCGCGGCCCGTGCCCGGCGGCGTGGGCGGTGTAGGCGGCGGCGACGTCGAGGGTGAGCGGCACGAACGACGCGCCGTCTACGGCGATGTGGTGGGCGACGACGGCGAGCACGTGCCGGTCCGGCCCCACCCGCAGCAGCCGCGCCCGCAACGGAATGTCGGTGGTGAGGTCGAACGGCGCGGCGGCCCATTCGGCGATCAGGGCGTCCACGTCGGCGGGGTCGACTGGTTCGGCGTCGAGGTCGGGCAGCACCTCGGCGACGGGCTGGACGTGTTGGCGCGGGCCGGGTTCGGTGAACACCGTCCGCAGGATCTCGTGCCGGTCGAGGACGTCGCCGAGCGCGGCGCGCAGCGCGGCCGGGTCGAGGGTGCCGTCGAGGTGCAGTGCGAACGGCAGGTGGTAGGCGGCGGTGTCGCCCTGGGCGAGCAGCCACAGCCGGCGCTGCGCGGGGGCGAGCGGGGCGGGCGTGTCGTCGGCCGAGCGCACCGGGGCCGGCACGGACGCCGCCGGTCCGCCGTCGACGGCAGCGGCGAGTGCGGCGACGGTGGGGTGGTCGAACACGTCGCGCAGGTGCACGTCGCGGCCGAGGGCGGCGCCGAGCCGCGCGGCGAACTGGGCTGCGCCGAGCGAATGTCCGCCGAGGGCGAAGAAGTTCGCGTCGGCGCCGACCGCCTCGACGCCGACGATCTCGCACATCAGCTGCGCGACGAGGGTCTCGGTGGGTCCGGCAGGCGCCCGCGAGTCGGTGGCCGTGTCCACGGCGGGTGCAGGCAGCGCACGACGGTCGATCTTGCCGCCCGGGGTGAGCGGCAGCGCGTCGAGCACGGTGATCGTCGCGGGCCGCAGGTAGGCGGGCAGCCGTTCGGCGAGGCGGGCGTGCACATCGTCGGGCGCGACGTCGCCGACGACGACGGCCGCGAGGGTGTCGCCGTGGACGACGACGGCCGCGTTGGCGACGCCGTCGAGCGCAGTGAGCGCTGCCTCGACCTCGCCGGGCTCGATGCGGTAGCCGCGGATCTTGACCTGCCGGTCGGCGCGCCCGACGAACTCCAGGACGCCCCCGCCCCCCGTGCGCGTTTCTGGTAGCTCCGACGACCAGAAACGCGCACGGCTCCAGCGCACCAGGTCCCCAGTGCGGTACACGCGGCCGAACGGCGACGCGACGAACCGGGCCGCGGTCAACGCCGGGTCGCCGAGGTAGCCGCGCGCGACGGCCGGCCCGCCCAGGTACAGCTCGCCGACCGCGCCGACGGGCACGGGCCGCAGCCGCGCGTCGAGCACGAGCGCCGTCACGTCGTGGACGGGTGCGCCGATGGGCACGCCCCCGCCCGGGTGCAGCGGGTCGCTGAGCGTGGCGAGGACGGTGGTCTCGGTGGGCCCGTACGCGTTGAGCATCGTGCGTCCGCGCGACCACCGGTCGGCGACGTCGACCGGCAGCGCCTCCCCACCCGCATCGAGCATCCGCAGAGCCGGCAGGTCGGCCTCGGGCGTGACGGCCAGGACGGCGGGTGCGGTGATCGCGTGGGTGACGGCCTGCTCGCGCAGCAGCGCGGCCAGGTCCGGTCCGCCGACGACGTCGGGCGGGCAGATCACCAGGGTGGCGCCGGCGTCGAAGGCCAGCAGCAGTTCCTGCAGCGACGCGTCGAAACTCGGCGCGGCCACATGCAGGACGCGGGAGTCGGCGTCGGCCGGGTACCGCGCACGCAGCGTCGCGACGAGTCCGGCGAGACCGCGGTGGCCGACGGCGACGGCCTTGGGGGTGCCGGTGGAGCCGGACGTGTGGATCACCCACGCGAGATGGTCGGGGTGCAACGGACGCACCCGCTCCCCCACCTCGAACGGCGCCGACGACGTCTCACCGTCGGCCGGGTCCACGCGGGTCACGCCGTCGGGCAGGGCGACGTCGTCGCCGCACACCGCGACGGGCACGTCGCGCAGCAGTTCGGTGAGCCGCAGCGTGGGGGTGGCCGGGTCGATCGGGGTGTAGGCGGCGCCGGTCTTGGCGACGGCCCACAGCGCGATCACCGAGCCGGCTGAGCGCGGCAGCAGCACCGCGACCCGGTCGTCGGGTCCGACGCCGGTGGCAATGAGCTTGCGCGCGAGCGCAGTTGAACGATCGTCCAGATCGCGGTAGGTGAGCTCGGCAGCACCGTCCCGCACGGCGACGCGGTCCGAGCCCGCGTGCGCCGTGAGCACGTCGGCCAGCAGACACACACCGTCGGCCTGTGGGCCGCGCGCGGGCACGAGGCCAGCCAGTTCGTCGGGCGTCGCGAGCGGCAGATCCCCCACCGCGCGCTCGGCCGACCGGGCGAATGCGCCGAGGAAGTCCAGGAAGCGGCGATGGTGCCGGGTGAGCGTCTCGTCGCCGTACAGCCGCGGGTTGGCCTCGAAGTCCACCCGCACGCTGCGCCCGGCGATCCCGGCGTACACGTTCACCGACAGGTCGTCGACCGGGCCGGTGGAGAGCAGGTTGTACTCGCCGGAGATGTCGCCGTATGCGTACTCCGGGTTGAACATCATCAGGTTCACCACGGGCCCGAACGCGCTGCGCGTCTCCCGGTGGTCGCCGACGGCGTGCAGGTCGCGCAGCATGTCCTCGTAGCGGTACCGCTGGTGCCGCAGCGCCCCGGTCAGCTCCACCTGCACGCGGCGCACCAGGTCGGCGACGGTGATGTCGGATTCCACGCGGACCCGCAACGGCACGATGTTCGAGATCGACCCGGCCGAGCGGCGCAGCGCTGCGGTGGTGCGGGCCGAGACCGGCAGGCTCAGCGCGACGTCCGTGGTGCCGTTCATGCGGGCGAGGTACGCCGCGAAGGCGGCGACGACGATCGGCACGTCCGTGGAGTTGGCGCTGCCGGCCAGGTCGGCCACGGCGGCGGTCACCTCGGCGGTGAGTTCCGCGCCGACGTGCCGGCACGGCATCGTGGGGGCGGCGGAGCCGGGGGCGAGCGTGACGGGCGGCGGCAGGTCCACCAGGCGCTGCGCCCAGTGCTCGCGGTCGGCGGCCTGCCGCGAGCTGCCGACGTAGGCGAGCTCGTGCTCGGCGATCTGCTCGAGGCTCAGCGCCTTGATCGGCGGCGGCTCCTCCCCGCGCGTCCACGCCGTGTACAGCTCGGCGCTGCGGCCGAGCATCACCATGCCGCCGTGCCCGTCGAGGGCGAGGTGGTGGATGTAGGTGAACAGGTAGAAGTGCTCGTCGGCGAGCTGGATCAGTGTGGTGGCGATGAGCCGGTCGCGCAGCGGGTCGAGCGGACGGGTGTACGTCTCGTCCATCCACCGTCGCGCCTCGGCCTCGGGATCGTCGTGGCCGCGCAGGTCCAGGTAGCCGGGGTAGTCGTCGACGTCGAGGATCACCCGCTGGTGCGGCTCGCCGTCGACCATCTCGAGGAACAGCGTGCCGGATTCGACCTCGCGGGCAGCCTGATTGCAGGCGGCGCGAATCAGATCGGCATCGAGCGGGCCGTGCAGGTCCAGGTACTGCGCGATGGTGAACGGGACGTCCGGGGTGAGCTGCTGAGCGAACCACAGTCCACGCTGACTCGTGGACATGGCAAAAGACGGCACCGCACCCCCTCGTGTTTCCCTCGAGATCGACGGGCGTGCAGTAGGGACCCCTCGATCGACAACGGCGTGGACGCCTCCCTGCATCCATCACCGTCGAATACATCGACCCTAACGATCCTCAGCGTTACTCACCACTCGAACCGACCAGGCGACCGGTTTCTCGGTTATGGTCACCCCGGAGGAATCGAAGGGGGCAGGACCGCGTGAACGATGTTACCGACGAGTCACTTTCGCCGGAGCCACGCCGACGCAAAGTGCGCCGGCGCAAGACCGACGAGCAGATCGCACAGGAGCGCCGCAAACGCCGGAACCTCGCGATCGGTTGCACCGCAGGCGCGGTCGTCGTCGCCGGAATGGGCGTCTGGCTGGCTTACGAAGGGCTGCAGGCCAAGTCGAGCCTCGAACAGGCCCGGGAGTACGCCACGAGCTCGAAAAATGCCCTGCTGGCGGGTGATACCGAGACAGCTCTGCGCACGGCCGGCGACGCCGACAAGTACGCGAAGCAAGCACAGGACTCCACCCACTCGCTGCCGTGGAGCATCACCGCGGCGATCCCGTGGCTCGGCAGCCCGTTCGCGGCGAGTCAGCAGATGAGCGATATTGTGACGGGTCTCACATCCGATGTTCTGGTGCCCGCCGTGGACGCCGGCTCGGCCGTCTCCCCCGATCAGCTGATCCTCGACGGCGCCCGCATCAACCTCGCAGCCCTGCGCGACGCCGCACCGGTCCTCGAGACCACCGCGGCGGCAGCGGCCGAACTCGACGCTCAAGCGAATGACATCGACGGCACCTACCTGAGCCTGATCGACGACGCACGCGTCCAATTGCAGGACCAGACAGGCGAATTGTCCGGTTTGCTCCACAACACTTCCCTCGCGGCCGAGATCGCACCTGCCATGCTGGGCGCCGACGGGCCACGCAGCTACTTCATTGGCTTCCAGACCAACGCCGAAGCCCGCGGCACGGGCGGACTGCTTGGCGGGTTCGGCATCGTGCGTGCCGCGGACGGCGCGGTACGGGTCGACGACCTGGCAAGCAACCGGGAACTGCGCACCAACTACCAACCCCTCGATCTCGGGCCGGACTTCGCCCGCACCTACGGGCACAGCCGGCCGACGGTGGACTTCCGCAACAGCAACGTCAGCTCGCACTTCCCGTACGCGGCGCAGATCTGGCAGTCGCTGTGGCAGCAGGAGTCGGGCGAGCGCGTCGACGGTGCGGTCGCGACCGACCCCGTGGCGTTGAGTTACGTCCTCGAGGTGGTCGGGCCCGTCACGTTGCCCAGCGGGGAGAAGATCACCGCCGACAACGTAGTCGAGCTGACCGAATCGACCGCCTACTCGCGATTTGCAGACAACAACGCCGCGCGCAAGCAGTACCTGCAAGACGTAGCAGCGGCAGTGGTCCAGAAGATGACGGGGAGCATCAGTCGGCCGCAAGCCCTGCTGGAAGCCCTCGGCCATGCAGCGAGCGAGGGGCGACTCGCGGTGTGGAGCGCCAACCCAGACGAGCAGGAAGTTCTTGCGGGAACACCACTCGGCCACACCGTTCCCGAGGATTCCGCCCCGTATGCGGGCGTCGTCGTCAACAACCTCGGCGGCAACAAGCTGGACTACTACCTGCGACGCGAGATCGAGTACACCGCAGGCTCGTGCGACGGCGACACACGGAACTCAAGGGTGACGGTGCGACTGAGCAACGACCTACCTGCCGGTGACTTCACCAACTACGTGGCCGGCATGTTCGACAACCCGGTGGGGGCGCCGTTCGGCGCCAACTTGACCGATCTGTCATTGATCGCCACGCAGGGCGCCAGACTCGAGAAGGTGACCGTGAACGGTAGCCCAGCCATGAACTTCACAGGCAAGGAACTGGGGCACCCCGTCTACAGCGTGCAGTTTCCGGTGCCGCGCGGCGAGACGTCCGAGATCATCTTCGAGCTGACGGAACCCGTCGTCGAGGGTGAGGCCCGCATCCCGGTGCAACCGCTGGTCGACGAGCCTGCACTCAGCATCGACGTGCCGGCCTGCGACTGAGGCCGACTGGGCACCCTACAGCCACCGGCCCGGTCCGCCGCGTCTGTACCGGCGGTAGGACGCCCAGAAGCCCCATGCTGCGATACCGAATCCGACGAACGACAGAAGGTCGGATTCGGTGAGACCGTGCCCCGGATTGAGCACGTACAGCACCCGACCTTCGAGGGGTCCGCTCAACGCGAGCCACAAGAACGATGCCACAGCGACAGCCGTGCTCGATAGAGCGTTCGGGCGCGCCAAGCACCACGCAGAGGCGGTGAAGAGCGAGCACATGAAGACCAGGGCATGGAAGATATCCGGACTGACGATCTTGCACCCCTGATCTCACGCTGCGACTGATGCGATGAGCTTCAATGCTAATGGCCGCGAGGAAGATCCTCGCGGCCAGCGCCTGCACTGTGCCTCGCTTTACGAACTCGGGCTGGCCGGTCGGTCACTTCCCGAGCACTGATTCGCCGGCATCACGGTACGCGGTCTCCGTGGCGTCCTTCTGCGGCCGCCACCAGTGCTCGTGCGTGCGGTACCAGTCGATCGTCGCGGCCAGTCCCTCGCGGAAGTCGCGGTAGCGCGGCTGCCAGCCGAGTTCGGTGCGCAGCCGGGTCGCGTCGATCGCGTAGCGCAGATCGTGGCCGGGCCGGTCGGTGACGAAGTCGAAGTCGCCGCGGTCCCTGCCGCACAACCCCAGGACGGTCTCGACGACGGTGCAGTTGTCGGTCTCCCCATCCGCGCCGATCAGGTAG
Organism: Rhodococcus sp. NS-SX18; assembly: GCF_057367935.1. NCBI lineage: Bacteria > Bacillati > Actinomycetota > Actinomycetes > Mycobacteriales > Nocardiaceae > Rhodococcus > Rhodococcus sp. NS-SX18. The sequence continues at coordinate 4,341,839 of NZ_CM170633.1, forward strand.
GTCTGCCCGATCTCGCCCTTGTCGATGATCGTCCACACCGCCCGGTTGTGGTCGTCGACGTGGATCCAGTCCCGCACGTTCGCCCCGGTGCCGTACAGCTTCGGCCGCACCCCGTCGAGGACGTTGGTGATCTGCCGCGGGATGAACTTCTCCACGTGCTGGTACGGGCCGTAGTTGTTCGAGCAGTTCGAGATCGTCGCCGCCACCCCGAACGAGCGCACCCACGCCCGCACCAGCAGGTCCGAGCCGGCCTTGGTCGAGGAGTACGGACTCGACGGGTTGTACGCGGTGGCCTCGGTGAACCGCGCCGGATCGTCGAGGTCGAGGTCGCCGTACACCTCGTCGGTGGAGATGTGGTGGTAGCGCACCGCATGCCGGCGCACCGCCTCGAGCAGGGTGAACGTGCCGATCAGGTTGGTCTGCACGAACGGCGACGGATCGGTCAGGGAGTTGTCGTTGTGCGATTCGGCGGCGAAGTGCACCACCAGATCCGACTCGGCCACCAGCGCGTCCACCAGGTCGGCGTCGGCGACGTCGCCGCGGACGAAACGGATCCGCTCGGCGACCGGGTCGAGGGAGGCGAGGTTGCCGGCGTAGGTGAGCTTGTCGAGCACCGTCACCCGTGTGTCGGGTCGTTCCGCGACGGTCTGGTGGACGAAGTTCGCACCGATGAAACCGGCACCGCCGGTGACGAGCAAACGCATTGAATGAGCCCTCCGTGATACCTCGACTCGCCGGTAGCCAATGACAATGAAACACTGTGCCCCATGCGCGGAATCATTCTCGCCGGGGGGACCGGCTCGCGACTACATCCGATCACTCTCGGCCCCAGTAAGCAACTCGTGCCAGTCTACGACAAGCCGATGATCTACTACCCGCTCTCGACGCTCATGCTCGCCGGGATCCGCGACATCCTGATCATCACCACCCCACACGATTCGGACCAGTTTCAACGCCTGCTCGGCGACGGGTCGCGCTACGGGGTGAACCTGACCTACCGCGTCCAGCCGGAACCGAACGGCCTCGCCCAGGCGTTCGTCCTCGGCGCCGAGCACATCGGCAACGAATCCGCGGCGCTGGTGTTGGGGGACAATATTTTCTACGGACCCGGGATCGGCTCTACGTTGAGTCGATTCAGCAACATAGATGGCGGGGCGGTGTTCGCCTACCGCGTCTCCGACCCCAGCGCCTACGGCGTCATCGAATTCGATGACACTGGGCGTGCAATCTCCTTGGAGGAAAAGCCCGCGACTCCCAAATCCCCGTATGCGGTGCCCGGACTGTACTTCTACGACAACGACGTCGTCGCCGTCGCCCGCGACCTGCGCCCGTCGGACCGCGGCGAATACGAGATCACCGACATCAACCGCACCTACCTCGAGGCCGGCCGCCTCCAGGTCGAAGTCCTCCCCCGCGGCACCGCCTGGCTCGACACCGGCACCTTCGACTCGCTGCTCGACGCCGGCAACTACGTCCGTACCATCGAACAACGCCAGGGCCTGAAGATCGGCGCCCCCGAGGAGGTCGCGTGGCGGCGCGGCTTCATCACCGACGACGAGCTGCGCGCCCTGGCCGCGCCGCTGGTCAAATCCGGCTACGGCAGCTACCTGCTCGACCTGCTCGACCGGGAAGGACACTGACGGTGCACTACCGCGAACTGAAGATCCCCGGCGCCTTCGAGATCACCCCCCGCCAGTTCGGCGACGACCGCGGCGTGTTCTACGAGTGGTTCAAACAACCCACCTTCGCCGACGCCGCCGGCCGCCCGCTCGACCTGGCCCAGGCCAACTGCTCGGTCTCCGCCGCCGGGGTGCTGCGCGGCATCCACTACGCCGACGTCCCGCCCGGACAGGCCAAGTACGTCACCTGCGTCGCCGGCGCGGTCCTCGACGTCGCCGTCGACCTGCGCATCGACTCACCCACCTTCGGCCAGTGGGACGCGGTCCTGCTCGACGACGTCGACCGCCGCGCCCTCTACCTCACCGAAGGCCTCGGCCACGCCTTCTGCTCCCTCGCCGACGGCTCCACCGTCGTCTACCTGTGCTCGACCACCTACAACCCCGACCGCGAGCACGAGATCGACCCCCTCGACCCTCAGATCGACATCGACTGGCCCACCACCGGCCGCGACGGGACACCCCTGCACTACGAACTCTCCGACAAGGACAAGGCCGCACCGTCGCTCGCCGACGTGGTCGCCGCCGGGTCGCTGCCGCGCCAACAGTAACTCCTACCGGCAGGAAGGGCTACATCGCTCCGCATCAACAGTCAGCTCATACCGTCCGCGACGCAATCCCGATTCGCAGGTGCCCACCCCAGGAATCGAACACGAACCAGCTAAGGTTCACGCAACCACAACGGGACCTTTTCGGACCGCCGGAACCCCGACGTATACTGAATCTGCCTCACAATCGCGAATGACCACACTGCCTGCGCCAATAATCGTTCCCGCTCCGATCCTGACGCCTGGGAGAATCGTCACCCCGCCGCCGATCCAACACCCATCCTCAATGACGATTGGCGCATGCTTGGATTCTCCTGCCCGTCGCTCGCGGCCCCCGATCGCATGAGTACTTGTTATAAACAGGCAACACGTCGCAATATCACAATTCTTGCCGATCGTAATCCAGTCAAGCGAATCGAAAACGCAGCCATAACTAATATGCGTCCCCTCTCCGATCTGAACACGAGTACTACCAAAGAACGTACCAGGTGGAACCGAACACTTATCAACCGGGAACCGCGCGATCCGCATAGCCCTCCACCGCAGCGGTTTTGGAAGCAATGATGAACCAAGCACGCGATTTATAAACAGATCACGCCAGAAACTCCGCAACTCTACCCGTACAGACATCGAATTGCCCTTCCTCGTGAAGCTTGCCATTCGAGCGGCGAACAGTCATATCATCACCAGCGCCACAGCGAATCTCCATCTCCGCGGACGGCACCTACGGTCCGCATGCTGAACTTCCATCGCACCGATCGCAACCACCTAAGACCAACCAGGTGTCGGCCTCCACTCGAGTATCAACCGCAGGCAGCGACGCGCAGACGTCTTCGTACGTGCGCCGCGCTCGCAACGCAGAGACAATACTAAGCGCCAGCTCCTCACTCGTTGCTGACGGTTCGAGCACCACATGCCCGTGATCAGTGAGCCAAGATGCGATACCTGTTTCAGTGCTCGCCACAATTTCGCATCCGTGCGCGAGACCCTCCAAGATCGGCAGGCCAACCTGCTCCCGCCAACCACGACTAGGTTGCGATAACAACACCAAGCAGTGTGCGCTTCTAAGCAGCGAATGGATACGTCGACGGGACGGATCAACTAAAATTGATACATTTTCATGTGCACTACTCCAAGCGGTGACGCGATCGACACTCTCACCTTTTCCAGCCAAGGTAAGACTGGCCGTGGGAACAATTTGCACGACCAATTCCCACGCGTCCATTAACTTAAATACGCCCTTTCGATCCTCAAAGGCACCCACAAAGACAACCTCAAACTGAGACTTCAGAAATTCACTGGCACAATTACATCGCTGCGGCAAGGCCGGAAAATGCCTACACTCAATGGACTTTAATAGGAAGTCCCGCCCCAGGACTTCTCGGTAGAGCGCACAAGCGCCATGTGTTCCAAAGGCGACTCGCCGGACCCTTCGTATTAGTATCGAAACCACCATCCACACGACAAACTCGGCAAGAAAAATGGGAAATTTTGCACGCACAACCAGAGCCTCCACCGGACTCTTGTTCTCAATCGCGTAGACCACAATCTCGGGGCGCCGTCGGCGGACAATTTTAGAGAACATTGTAGCCACGAGCACGACGATTATTGTCGGCCATGCACTCACATAAACCGGTTCATTAATCTCGATAATGTCGGCCCTGCTTCGGAACACGTACCATCCAATCTGAAACCTGCTAAGTTGCCGCGCATGCACCCTCCGGGCAAGCGACTCATCGAAGTCATAGTACTTCCGCCGAAAAATTAGCTCACCCGGATACAGCGTATCCAAACGCTCCAAGTGTGCCGTGCGCGCAAAGTCGTAGACTCTCAACACCAACAGACGAGCATCCCGCTGACCGTTCTCGGCACCAGGCATTTGATCACCACCCATTCACGATTAAGTACAGACATACTGGGACGCCCGCCGCACTGATCCAAGAAAGAGCATATTGACGAAGACCAAGGCTGCATACCAGGACAGTCGCAAGCTGCGAGAGGCACAGCACCGCAAAGTACCCCGCAATACTAGGCCGAATCATCAAGAGAATGAGCCCGACCGAGGATAAAGTGAGATCAACAATGACTTTCGACGAAATCGCCCGGACGACTCTACGAGCGTTAACCTCGCGCAAAAGTAGTGCAGAGACCGTAAGTAGCAAGGTCCACGCACTCACAATCATGAAATATGCAGGAAAGGACTGAGCGCGACTAGCGAACGCGGCAGAGCCTAGCAAAACTCCCGAGACGACGCTGATTCCAAGGGTCCACCTTCCAGGGACCCATCCCGCGAACTCCCAATTGTACCGGGCAAGCAGAACAGAATTAACGCCAAGGCCGATAAGTGACGCACATACTTTGCTTACGACGAAGACCCAAGATGCACTACCTTCCCCAAGTTGGGTCACAGCGGCGAGCATAAGGGTCGGGAGGACGGAACTTGCCGCAACACCAGCTACTAGTGCGACCGTATGCTCGAACAGCGAACTATCATTGCCATCCTTAAGCATGGGAGTCTCTGAACCGCTCCGTGAAAATGCAGATTGCCTCTTCCGGAAGAGGCAGAGCGTGGCTAACGCCGCCAATAGCCATCCAAGAGAAGGAGCAAGATAGACAACCTGAGAACGATCGGCAAGCAGATAAACGATCGGAAGGCAGATCGCCACGCCGACATTGGGGAGAATTGAGACGGCCGACAAGGGGGCTGGAACACCGTGGCACGCCCATTTCACGCCATCTATTGCGGCCAACGCGAGGATACCGCCCCCTACCCCTTGGACCAGTATAACCGCAGATTGCAATACGCCGATATTGTCGGCCTGTATAGAGCCAATCAACGTAAGCACGAGTATGGTAACAATCGCTAGACCAGTTGAGAAGGCAAGAGCGAACGCCTTGCATACACGCCACGCGTCAAAACCAGGGCGACCAATCGCGAGGTTGTATACCACCCCTAACGCGATACCGCTTACGGCAACTGAACCGACCTGCAATCCGATGGCATACACATCTCGAAAGTCGCGGCCAAGTATTGGGATCATGCCGATGCCGAGAGCCGCGACCAACTGCGAGGCACCCGTTGCTGCCACAACATTAATAGTCTTCGAGTTTGGCCTAGCAAGTTTCAACATGTCGAAGCTTCGAGGTCCCGCTTGTGCACCCGACCGTCAGGGATGTTGGCCTTTGATTCACCTGGATGGGCGGTACACCAACTGCCCGCCAGGATCGCAACCAACAGCACGAACAAGCCAATATTCCACACGAGCAGGTCGAACGAGAAACTAAACACAAATAGCATCGCAATAAGCGGACGAGAATCCCGCACGCGGAGCATCGGAACCAGAAATACGAGTGCGGCCGACACGAGGCCAACTAGCCCCCAACTCAGAGTGACACTAACCCAGGCATTATCCACGGCGGCGAACCCTGAGTTTAGATAGCTAAATGCTTCAAGTTCATTCCGTTCCTGCTCGGAAGTTCCCATAGCGACGTGGGTAACTGGGCGGGAGAAAAGGGTTGGCCACGCCCGCCAGCCGTCCTGTCGATGAGTGAAGGAGTGTGTCGCTTCGATCCCCGAGAAGCCGAGAATCCGAACGATGTCGATCCACAAGATCAGAACACCTGCGAATACAGTAAGAACCGAGGTCCAGGCCAGCCGCTTCGATGAGCGCATATGGAGGACAGCGACGATAACACCAGCCACACACGCGAGAGCTGCCGTTCGCGTTCCGGATGCAAGTATGCCTGCAGAAAGAACCGCGATGGCGATCATCGTCGTGACACGAGAGCGAAAAACCGGCAACTGAATCAACAACACGATTGAGAAGGCGCACATCATACCCAACGGGATCGGGTGCGCTAAAGTCCCCATCCCGCGTAGATCAAACGACTGCACGAATTGATTCTGTTTTTCGTACTCGTTGACGTCTCCGAGGTATCCCCAGGCCGGCCGCGACAGGCGCGCGATTTCAATAATCCCCAACAGTGCCTCTACTACAGCAATCGCAATAAAGAATCGCAGAAAGCGAAGAACGGTAGTCCGATCCGCAATTGGATACAGCATCACGAGTGGCAGGACGGCTGCCAATTGTAGAAGCGCGGCATTGACGGCATCGATCTCGCCCCGAGTGGCGCCAACTAGGATGGTGGCGATTATGTATAGTGGGACGACCCACATGTACCGTCCGCAATTTCGGCGGTTGCGCACGCGCAGGAACACAACTACCGCTAGTACACACATTGCCAGGCTCGGAATGGCTTTGAATAGGTATGTCGGGCCAAAAGTGGGAATCCCTGTGAGAGCTGCTGCGCTCGCACACATAGTGACAAGAGTCGCCGACTGGATGTTAGCGCTCCCGACAAAGATGACGGTCACCGCAAAGACCGATACCCACAGCAGGTGAACTGGGTCTCCGACAACCACGAACAGCGCCGCAACAGCCGCCAGTGCACTAAAGCTGGCAAGGCCAAACAACGCGTCGGAACTTCCAAGAGTTGCGGACATTCGAACACGCGCCGGTGAGTTTGTGAATGTCATCGACTAGACCGATCTCCGGAAACCGAGCCATTTGGACACAGAGTCTTGGGGCACCCCGGACTCCCAGTTGGCGCGATTCCGTTCATAAAGATCGGCACCTTCGCGCGCCGCACGATGCCTGTCCATCAGAAGCGCGACGCAGCTCTCGACGATCTGATCTTCCGACCGATACGGGGTCAGATTCAGCACTCGACCGAGCGTCCCAACCGCAGCCTCGGTGCCTACGACCGGAAGACCCCGCGCACTGACCTCGAGAATTTTGACCCGAACTCCACCGCCCGTTCTGATCGGTGCGACCAGTGCTCGACACGCATGCATCACCCCTTCGAGGTCATCAACAAAGCCGAGGACGTCGACACCCTCCGGGGCTTGTGCTCGAAGTCGCGGATCTGGCCGGCCGACGATCTTCAATCTTGCATCGGGGACTCGGGTTCGAACCAACGGCCAGATCCGGTAGAGTCGCCGGACCGCGTCAAAGTTCGGACCCCACGTCTGGTCACCGATAAAGAGCATGTTCCGAGGTGAGTTCACAACATCAATCGATCTAGCGGCGGGTTCGAACGTGACGTCGAGAGATGTCAGCCAGGTGATTCCCGCCTCCCGGAATCTGTTTGCTTCGTCATCGTCGAAGCACCCGACAGACTGCGCGGCCTTCGCGACTCGCAACTCATCACGAAGCACGGCTTCCGCCTCGAGCTTTCGGATCCCGCCGCTTCCCTTTAGGACGTCGGCCTCCGACACGTGAGTATTGATCCATAAGCGGTCGGGACCTCCGAGTGTCCGAAGAACGGGCTCGGCCATGTACGTGTGTTCTGCCACGAGCTTGTCCGCGTCGGTGCGTTCGACGGCACGTCTGAACCCGTCCGTGTCAAATCGACAGTGGATCGTACTCCGCCTCGAACGCAGGACATTCCAGGCGACGTGACCGGGTCGGAGCGGAGGCTTCTGAATACCTGTGAACGTGCCACGCTTCCCGACATTGCCTGCGATCTCTACATATGCGAGCGCACTCACAGAATACGACTCCGCTGCGAGTCTCATCACGAGTCGACTGACCGCCACATCCCCGCCCTGGCGTTCTTCTGGGTGCTTTCCCAGAAGGAAACACACCGATTCAACCATTGCGTCTCCAATCGTGAAAGATCGCCTCGCGGAGGTCTTGTGGTGGAGGCCCTCCCCTCCCAGAGATGCCGTCGCGTATCCCCAGGCCGGCCCAAACAGGTCCCAAGAAGTCGCGGCGCAGGAGACACCCCACGACGCTCCTTACATACTGATAAGACACTGCAATCCCAGTCTGAAGCCGGCCAAATCTTGTTCCTGAGAACAAGATCTGATTTCGAAACTTGAGATACGGGGTGAAATTTCCGGGCTCCTGCGCTGCGCGTGCTTCCGCACATATCACGGTAGATGCACCGGAATCTGCGAGCCTATGGCAGTAGTCCACCTCCTCAAAGTAGAGAAAGTACTGTTCCTTAAATCCACGCACTCCGTCAAAAGCCGCTAATTTGTGTAGCATGATCGCTCCGTCGACCCACGGCACAACCCGAGAGGCGGTCGGAATATCCGTCATATGCGCAACTCGGCCACCGAACTTGACACGCCCGCCGCCCGAGTAGATCGTTCCTGGTTGAGACGCGCGTTCCAGGACGGGCCCGACTGCACCAACATCCTCGCTGCTGCGAATTAGCTCGAGCATCGCCGGGACGCAATTCCCGTCCATCAGAACGTCGTGTGTAACTACAAGCATATATTCTGACGCGTGACTTACAGCACCGCGCCCGATGTTCACCGCAGCCCCGTACCCTGGGTTATCTGCATAATAGATTCTCGGAGGCGGTTGAATTTCGGCAGGCAGATGTTCGGGGCGGAGGGTCCGTCCATTGTCAACGACGACTATTTCGCTTGGGCGGAGGGTCTGCGCCCAAAGCGCACGTAGAGCGCTTTCGAGGAGTTTGGGCTGGCGATAATGGATAACTACTGCGGCGTACATGTCTCTTTAGCTTCTTACTACCTCACTTCTGCCAGACCACTACTTGCCGTTTGCAGTTGCAGTTCGATCCGTCTCCATCTCTTCCCTACCAGTGAGTTGCAAGTACGCACATCGTAAGCCCTCAGCCATGAGCTGCCAATTGTTCGACTCCATAACGGATCGCGTCCTTTCGCGCACATACTGTGAATATGCGTCATCATTTCGGAATCTAAGTACACTGTCCCGCATCTCAAGAGGTGAAGTGCCAAGTAGCGCATATCCAAGTGAGGACATACTTGGAATTGACCGTGAAAGTACCGGCACGCCCGCGTGCGCAGCTTCTATAGCCGAGATCGGCGCCCCCTCCCATCGTGCGGTGTGGACATATAATGATGATGACGCGACGACTTCTCGCGCCGACTGCGGATCAATCCATCCTGTGACTTCTACCCCTGCACGTTCGAGTTGAGCCCGTAATTTGATATCTCCGTCGCCAACCCAGACTGCACGTACCCCGTCCTCACTTAGCATCTTGTAGGCCTCGGCGAAGAAGTCTGGGTCTTTTTGAGGGCAAAGGCGACCTACTGCACATATTTGGAATCTCCCAGAAGGATTATTCGCGTCATGGCCACGAATATTCCCCTCCAGCCTTGGCGGGGGATTCGGCACGATGTACACGGGCGTTGTTCGATGAAGCCGGCTCGCAATGGTCGCCTCGTGAGCACTGACGGCTACGATAGCTTGGGTTCGGCAACGAGTGAGTAACGTTTCCGTGAGATCAATTAACTTGATCGCAGTATTCCCCATGTCAAGGCGCTCCATCGCATAGCAGTGCGGGGAATAGGCTATAGGAATTGAGGCCGGGATGAGTGCCCGCAGCACGCCCGCGTAGCTGGAATGCAGATGAATCAACTCGGCGTCGCTCGCTCTCGCTACGGAAGCCGCCTTCCGTAAAAACCCGAGCTTTGTGCCATCTATCATCGTCAATGTTGTGTTCTCAGGCCAGGCGTACGTACCTTGCGACGGGCGCTCGCGAGCAACCACGGCATGCATGTACTCGGGCAGCGCGCGCGCGTAATTCACCAGTGCTGATTGAACACCTCCCCCAAGAGCCTCCGTGATGTGGAGCACCGAAGGGACACGGCCACCTCTGACGTGCCCCTTTGCGCTTTCCAGGACGCGCCGCTGCATAAAATGGCCCTTCTAGTTAAGTTCGCTTACAGGGTCCCTGCAATTACCGATCAGTGCGGTTTCCGTCATTTGCAGTACTAGATCGCGCGTCCCATGCCCCGGTACCGCCAGCCGGCGTTGATCCAACGAGCGGGATCAAGACAGTTCCGGCCGTCTATGATGGACCGGGTGCGGACGAGCTTCGCTAGACTACGCGGATCTATTTCTTTGAACTCGTCCCATTCAGTCAAGACGAGCACAAGGTCGGCGCCTGCGCATGCATCTAGGGCAGTAACCGCATAACTCAGTGTTGGGAATTGCTTCACTGAGTTCTCAATAGCCTTGGGGTCGTAGACACTCACCGTGGCACCCTGCAGCTGAAGTTGTCCAGCAATATTGAGGGCGGGCGAGTCCCGAACGTCGTCAGAATTCGGCTTGAATGCTGCACCCAAAATCCCTATCTGAGCTCCAATCAGGCTCCCGCCCACTGCCTCCCGAGCAATATCTACCACCCGGGTGCGTCGACGCATGTTGATGTTGTCGACTTCACGAAGGAATGTCAGGGCTTGATCGGCACCCAGTTCGCCAGCACGAGCCATAAAAGCTCGAATATCCTTCGGGAGACATCCACCACCAAATCCGATTCCTGCGTTCAGAAATTTCCGGCCGATTCGGTCGTCAAGCCCAATTGCGTCAGCCAGTACTGCTACATCCGCACCGGACGCCTCACAGACTTCTGCCATTGCGTTGATGAATGAGATTTTTGTCGCAAGAAAGGAGTTTGCGGCGGTTTTGACCAACTCTGCGGTCGCTAGGTCGGTTACAATAAACGGCGTTCCAGTTTCGATAGTTGAAGAATATATATCCCGGACAAGTTCCTCTGCGGAACTGCCAGAACGCTGGTGAATCCCCAATACGATTCGATCAGGGCGCAACGTGTCTTCGACTGCGTAGCCTTCTCGGAGGAATTCCGGGTTCCATGCAACTTCCACTTCCCGACCGACTGGAGCCAGGTCGCGCGCGCGCTGATTAAGGCGGTGCGCTGTCCCCACTGGCACCGTAGACTTTCCCAGTATTAGCGCCGGTCGATTTAGGAGGGGCGCAAGTACCTCTACAACTGTGTCCACCGCTGAGGTGTCCGCCGCAAGTTCACCCTTCTTCTGCGGAGTGCCAACGGCGATGAAGTGGACATCGGCAAAATTTGCGGCTTCCTCGTATGACGAGCTGAATCGCAGGCGTCCGGCCTGGCGATTTCGCTTCAGCACGTCCTCGAGTTCCGGTTCATAAAAGGGTAGTTCACCCTTCTGCAGCTTGGACACCTTCTCCGAGTCCACGTCGACTCCGACTACGTCATGGCCCAACTCCGCCATGCACGCAGCATGCGTGGCACCGAGATAGCCGGTACCGAACACTGCAATTCGACAGCTCATCTCGACGTGCGGCCTTTCACTGGTCGTCGGTTCCTACTGGGTAGTTCGCTGCAGAGCGATCGACATGGTCGACTCACCCCCGCTTAGATGTCGTTTGAAGTAGCTTGCACGCGGATGGTTTCCGGGTGGAATGGGCCGTTAGTAGGCCCCGTCACTTGCCGCCACGGCCTTGATCGTCTTGCAGACAATCAGCAGGTCGCTGATCATTGACCAGTTCTCCACATATGACAGGTCCAGTCGGACTGACTCGTCCCACGACAAGTCGGATCGTCCGCTGACTTGCCACAATCCTGTTATTCCTGGCCGGACCAAGAGTCGACGGCGAATCACGCCATCGTAGTTTTCGACCTCCCTGCGGAGTGGCGGCCGCGGCCCAACAACACTCATCTCTCGACGGACGACGTTGATGAACTGCGGAAGTTCGTCGATGCTGTATCGGCGAATAAACTTGCCGACACGGGTAATTCGCGGGTCGTCGCGCATCTTGAATAGCAGGCCGGCACCCTCGTTTCGGTCGAGAAGCGCGGTCACCTGCTTGTCGGCGTCGGTCACCATCGACCGGAACTTGATCATGCCGAAGGGCTCGCCGTCGAGACCGATGCGTTCGGAGCGATAGAACACCGGGCCCTTGCTGTCGAGCTTGATGGCGAGCGCCACGAGAGCGAACACGGGAGCCAAGAGCGCGAGAGCCGTGAGCGAGAAGACCAAGTCGAACGCGCGCTTTCCGCTGCGCTTGGCTCCGTGGTAGCTGGGCTTCTCCACATGGATAAGCGGCAGGCCGGCGACGGGACGCATCTCCATGCGAGGCCCCGCCACATCAACAACACCGGTGGCGACGACGAGATCCGCCTCATACGGTTCCAGTTCCCAGACCAAGTCGCGGATGCCCTCGTGCCCGAGGGTCTCGGTTGCGGTTACCACGACTGTGTCTGCGCCCGATTCGGCCAAGGCTTCGACGACTGACCGTTCATCGCCGTAGATTGCGATCCGGTTTCCGTCCACCTCGATGGACTCACCGCGTGCACCCGCATAGCGCGGAACGCAGACACCGACGACTCGGTATCCGTCAGAAGCTTCGCGCTGGAAGGTTCGCGTCATGTGGCGTACTGCGTGCTCGCCACCCACCACGAGGACCGACGTCTGGAACTCGCCGCGGCTCCGCTTTCGTGCCACCACCCGGCGCCACATCCATCGACTGAAGATCAGCATCATGAGCCCGGCTGGCAGAGCAATGGCGAGGTAGCCGCGGGCCAGGTCGAGCTTGAAGACCAGCGAGACGATCGCAATAGCGCCGAAAAGCCGCAGCGTTCCGGAGATTACGCGCTGGTACTCCTCGTAGCCGCTGCCGATGACGCGGCGCGAGCGGGTGCGGAAGAGTGCGAGAGTCCCGATCCACGCCGCAGCCAGACACACCGACACTACGGCGTAGTTCAACTCACTGAACGATGTGGCCGCGAGCAGGTCCGATTCCCCGAAGCGAACGAGATGCGCGAGTACGACGGCCATGACGACGGTGACGTTGTCGGTCCAGAACAGGCGCCGAACGTATGCGCTTTGCCACGACCATCGGGTGTTGCCGGAGCGGTCTCCGACCAGGTAAGGGCCGTGCCTTGCCGGCGCCTCCCTCGTGGAGTCGGCCGCGGTCCGTACCCGGTCCGACTGCTCCACTGCTGAATTCATTCCGTTCCCTCCCCGAGCCCCACACGGGCGAGTTGCCCGTACTGGTGCGATCACCTCGGACGGAACACGCGGACGGCATCGATGGTGTGCATGTACCTCCCCGTACCGCACACATCTCAAACCTGCGTTGCCCTCGGTAAGGAACATCTTGGGTCATTCGGCCGCGACTTGCATCTCGATCGGGACACGACTGGGACTGACGCTGGTGCCCGCTGACCTGCGAAAACTACCTACTTCTTAGTAACTTCTCAGGAAGTACCAGGTCAGACGGTATGTTCATGCTCTAGCCGCGGCGACCGTTCGGTTGCAAGCGATTCTTCGTTACAGTGTGAAATGTCACATGCGGCCATTGCGAGGGATTATTCGGCGTCGAGTTGGACGCATGACCAGTTTTCCGGAACGTACAGACAGAAGGATGCAAACGCTAGTACATAACGAGTATCGGCCGTGGAAGATTTCGAATCGCGAAGCAGCGGATCTTGCCGGGTCCTCGGGCGCGGCATTGCGGGCAGGTCTCCTGGAGGTCAACCGGCGAGACTGACATGCCTTGACCTGGAAGAACCTTCGAAGGTCATCGACGACGTCCCCGTTCGCTACCCCGGTGTCCCACTGAGTCGCCCGAGTGAGGTCGCGAATTTCACCCGATGCGTTAAACTCCGCACGATCGCGCATTACTGCGGGAACTCTCCCCCACCGCAACCACTCGGCGCGTGCCTATTCCGATCGATATTCCCGCTGCCACGGGTACGTCCACGAACGAATATCCGATGTGGCCCATTCGAGAGACGAGGTGTCGCCATGGGCGAATTGATCGCCGAGAATCCGTGCGTGTTCAAGACGGCGGTGGTGCCGGCTGCCGGCATGGGCACGCGGTTCCTGCCCGCCACGAAGACGGTTCCCAAGGAACTTCTGCCGGTCGTGGACACTCCCGGTATCGAACTGGTCGCGTCGGAGGCCGCCGAGTCGGGTGCGGGCCGCCTCGTCATTGTCACCGCACCGGGCAAGGCCGGCGTGGTCGCGCACTTCGTCGAGGACCTGGTTCTCGAGAATCACCTGGAAGCGAAGGGCAAGCACCACCTGCTCGAAAAGGTGCGCAAGGCACCGAGGTTGCTCGATGTCGAATCCGTCGTGCAGGCCGAGCCGCTCGGGCTCGGGCACGCCGTCGGCTGCGCCGAGCAGGCCCTCGACGACGACGAGGACGCCATCGCGGTCCTCCTTCCCGACGACCTGGTCCAGCCCTGCGGCGTTCTCGAGGTGATGGCCCGTGTCCGCGCCAAGCGTGGTGGCACTGTCCTGTGCGCCATCGACGTGCCCAAATCCCAGGTCAGCTCGTACGGCATCTTCGAAGTCCAGGAGGATCCGGGCGTCGCGAACCCCGACGTTATGAAGGTGCTCGGCATGGTCGAGAAGCCGAAACTCAAGGACGCGCCCTCCACCCTTGCCGCGGCCGGCCGCTACCTCCTCGATCGCGCGATCTTCGATGCGCTGCGCCGCGTGAAGCCCGGGGTGGGCGGCGAACTGCAGCTCACCGATGCCATCTCGCTGCTGATCGACGAGGGTCACCCCGTTCATGTCGTGGTCCACCGTGGCTCGCGGCACGACCTCGGCAATCCCGGCGGCTATCTGCGAGCCTGTGTCGACTCCGCCCTCGCCAGCCCGGAGTACGGCCCGGTGCTGCGCTCATGGCTGACGGACCGGCTCAAGCAGATCGACCCCGACGCACAGCAGTAGGGGCTGGGCCACCGGCGAACTGCTTACCGGCCCATGCCGTGATAGCGCCAGCCATGGGAACGCCACCGCTGCGCGTCGAGGCAGTTACGCCCGTCCAGAACGGTGCGGGCTCGAACCACTGCGCCGATCTCTTCCGGATCCAGGGCCCTGAACTCCTCCCATTCGGTCAGCACCAGGACTGCGTCGGCTCCCTTGCATGCCTCGGGGATGTCGGCCGCATAGGCGAGGGTGGGGAACAGCCGTCGTGAGTTCTCCATTGCCTTCGGATCGAAGACCGTCACGGCTGCGCCCTGCAGTTGAAGTTGTCCCGCCACGTTGAGTGCCGGGGAATCCCGGACGTCGTCGGAGTCGGGTTTGAAGGCCGCGCCCAGGACTGCGATGCGGGTGCCCAGGAGAGATCCGCCGCAGGCTTCCCTCGTCATCTCCACCATTGTGCTGCGACGCCCCATGTTGATGCCGTCCACCTCCCGGAGCAGGTGCAGAACGTTGTTGGCGCCGAGCTCGCCGGCCCTCGCCATGAAAGCTCGAATATCCTTCGGGAGGCACCCACCTCCGAATCCGAGTCCGGCATTGAGGAATCGCCGTCCGATCCGGGCGTCGTAGCCGAGCGCGTCGGCCAGCTCGACTACGTCCGCGCCACTCGCGTCGCACACCTCGGCGACGGCGTTGATGAAGGAGATCTTCGTCGCCAGGAATGCGTTCGCAGCAGCCTTCACGAGTTCGGCGGTGGCGATGTTCGTGACCAGGAAGGGCGTGCCCTCGGCGATCTGGCATGCATAGAAGTCGCGCAGGGTCGCTTCGGCTCGCCCGCCGCGACTGCGGTCGACCCCGACGACCAACCGGTCCGGGGTGAGCGTGTCGCGCACGGCGTACCCCTCGCGCAGGAATTCGGGGTTCCACGCCACCTCGACGTCGCCTCCGGCCGGGGCGGCGCTCCTGGCGCGCTCTGCCAGTTGCTCGGCCGTTCCGACGGGCACCGTCGACTTCCCGACGATCAGTGCCGGGCGGGTCAGGAGCGGGGCGAGCGCGTCGACGACCGCATGCAGCTGGGACAGATCCGCGGCGAACTCACCGCTCTTCTGCGGCGTGCCGACACCGATGAAGTGCAGGTCCGCGAAGTCGGCGGCCTCGGCGTAGGACGTCGTGAAACGCAGCCGTCCGCTGTCGAGATTGCGTCGCAGTGTCTCTTCGAGTCCGGGCTCGAAGAAGGGCACCTCCCCTGCCGCCAACTTCGCGATCTTCCCGGCATCGATGTCGACGCCCAGGACGTCATGCCCTAGTTCTGCCATGCAGGCGGCATGAGTGGCGCCGAGGTATCCCGTGCCGAAGACTGTGCAGCGCATGCACCCAGAGGTACCCAGTAAGGGTGTTCAGCACACCGATGCACGCTGAGGTCTGAACCAACAGTGCATGAAGAGTAGGCGCTGTCGGCCGATCAGGCCGATTCGGACCGAACCGGCGAGGTTGCCACGAACACCGTCGCGTGAGAGCTCCGGACGACGAGTTCGGGGTCCGAGCTCGGAGCCCACGCCGCCTCGCCCTGCCCGAGGTTCAAGATCCGATCGTCACACCGCAGCTGCACTGATCCCTGCACGCACAGCAGGATCCGTGGGGTCGAGCCGGCGAATGCGGCCGTGGCGGGTTCCGGCGTGCCCGAGTTGTGCAGCCTCACCCGCCACAACTCGAACTCGTGCACCGGCGGCGCGTACAGGCGTTCGTGTCCGTCGCGGCGGGCGCGCACCCACGGCACACCCACCGAGTCGAAGTCGAGCACGCGCAGCAGCTCCGGCACGTCCACGTGTTTGGACGTGAGCCCGCCGCGGAGCACGTTGTCCGAGTTCGCCATGATCTCCACGGCGGTGCCCCGCAGATACGCGTGGAGGTTGCCCGCCGGGAGGAACAGGGCGTCACCCGGCTCCATGCTCACCCGGTTGAGCAGGAGCGAGGCGAGGACGCCGGGGTCCTCCGGATACGCGAGACCGAGCTCGATGGCCGTCCGCGCCGCGACGGTGAACTCGTTCTCCGACCCGGATCGTGCTTCGAGGTAGCGCTCACAGCCCGAGAGGACGGCGTCCGTCAGCCCCACGAGCGATTTGGTCGGCAGCGTCATCCATGCGGTGAACAGGGCGCGGAGTCCTGTTGCATCGAGGTTGTCACCGAGTTCGGAGGCGTACGGCGTCAGCTCCGACACCCCGAGGTCGCGGAGGAATTCGACCGTCTCGGCGGGTACCCGGAATCCGGCCAGCGCCTCGAATCTGCTCAGCGCGACGACCATCTCGGGCTTGTGGTTGTCGTCGCGGTAGTTCCGGTGTGGGGCGTCCAGCGGAATTCCTGCCGCGTTCTCGCGCGCGAAACCTTCCCGGGCCTGCGCCCCGCTCGGGTGCGCCTGCAACGAGAGCGGCTGCTCGGCCGCGAGGACTTTCAGCAGGAACGGCAGCCGGCCGTCGAACTGCCGAGCACAGTCCGGTCCGAGCTGACCTTCGGGGTCGCGAGCAATGAGATCGCACAACGGCACCGCGCCATCTTCGGTGTCCACCGTCGCCGGGGCCACCGGATGGGCACCGAGCCACAGCTCGGCCTCCGGCTCCTCGGTCGGCGCAGGCCGGCCGGTCAGCTCGGCCAGCGCGGTGTGCGAACCCCACGAATAGTGTCGAACGGCCCCGCGAAGCGGATACATCGAACTCCTCTCCGGAACCGGATCAGCTTGTCCTGCACGTCGCTACACGTCGGTCGAGAATCGGACCCCGCCGTCCGGCAACACGACTCCCGGCCACACCCGCGCTCCGCGCAGCAGCTCGCAGCGGGCACCGACCTCGGCGCCGTCGCCGATCACCGCGTCCCGGACGAGTGCGCGCGGCCCGATGCGGGCTCCGAATCCCACGATCGACCGCTCCACCACCGCCCCGGCGTCGATGCGCGCGCCGTCGAACACGGCAACACCGTCCAGGCGGGCACCGCCGCCGACCACGACGTCGCGGCCGATCACTGTCCCACCGATCAGCATCGCGCCGGGCGCGACCCGAGCGGTGGGGTGCACGCGGGATTCGCCGCACTCCCCCGCGAGCACCGGCGACGGCGCGATGCCGCGCACCAGGTCGGACGAGCCCTGCACGAAGTCACCGGGCGTGCCCATGTCCCGCCAGTAGGCGGAGTCGACGTGCCCGAACACGCGTGCGCCGTCCACGAGCAACGCCGGGAACATCTCTCGCTCCACCGAGACGGGACGTCCGGCCGGGATCTTCTCGATCCACTCGCGGCGGAACACGTAGCAGCCCGCATTGATCTGATCGGTCGGCGGATCCTGCGTCTTCTCCAGGAACGCCGTGACCCGTCCTTCTGAATCGGTGGGCACACACCCGAAAGCCCGTGGATCGGCGACGCGCACCAGGTGCAGCGTCACGTCGGCGTCGTTGGTCTCGTGCGTGTGCAGGATCTCGCGCAGGTCGCTGCCGCCGAGCACGTCGCCGTTGAACACCATGACGTTGTCGGCGCGCAGCTGCGGGAGCACGTTCCGGATGCCGCCGCCGGTGCCGAGCGGTTCGGTCTCGGTGACGTACTCGATCTCGAGGCCGAGGCTCGTGCCGTCCCCGAAGTGCTCCTCGAAGACCTCCGCCTTGAACGAGGTACTGAGCACCACGTGAGTGATGCCGGCTGCCTCGAGCCGAGCCAGCAGGTGCGTCAGGAACGGCACGCCCGCGGTGGGCAGCATGGGCTTGGGAGCCGACAGGGTGAGGGGACGCAGCCGGGTTCCCTTACCTCCGACCAGGATCACCGCATCCGGTGCGTGTTCTGCATTCATGATTCCCCCGGTGCGACGCATGAGCGAGACGTGCGCGCACGAAGTCGTCGTCCCGGAAGCACGCCGTGGCGACATCCCGTCGAGGGATGCCGCCAGCGGGCGCTCGGGATCAGCTCTGCGAGAGGTCCGGCAGTCCGCCGAAGAGGTCGATCACGAGACCGATCAGTTCCTCGGGGGTGTCGATGATGTCGTCGGTGCTCGGCCCGTCCTCGGTCTCGGCCTGCGGCACGGTGCCCTCGGACTTGGTCGGCGCGGACTGCGCGGCCGGGGCAGCAGGCGCCGGAGCGGCGCCGTCACCGGCGATGTTCACGACGATCGGATCCTGGAACGGCGCTCCGGAGCGGAGGCCGACGTTGTCCCACTGGGTGCCGGCGGCGTCCTGGCAACCCCAGTACACGTAGTAGGTGCCGGCGGCGATGGGCTGCGGGCCCTGCGAGACGGGCTGGCCGTCCTGCACGAAGGTGATCGCGGAGGTGCTGGTGTTCTCGATGGAGAACTTCGAGCCCGGGGCCTGCGCGTCCGCGCGGCCCGACGGGTCGGCGGCGTCGAGACCGCTCTGCTTGGTCGACACGTACGACACGCAGGTGACGCCGGCGGACACGTCGACCCCGGCGAAGTCGAAGTCGACGGTGATCGAGCCCGGCGTGCCCGAGGCCGAGACGTTCGGATTGCCTGCGGCGGACGCGGTCCCCGGCACGCACAGCGCCAGCGCTCCCACCCCGGCCACGGTCACGGCAGTCTTCTTCAGAACGGATTGCATCAAAGCTCCCTCGAGTACGGCGTCTCCGCGAGAAGTCGCGGCGTCCACTTCGACCCCCCGGTCGGAATGTTCGGAGACACCGTAACCCGAGGCGGCCTCACATGCGAGTCGGTCGGTCTGTTTCCGGCGGCGCTCCACGCGCCCGCACCCCACGCCTCCAATCTGCACTCTCGGTGTCGTTTCAGCGGACTATTCCAGTCCGCGCCCGTCGCCGAGGACGAAACGATGGACTCGGGTCGGCATCGTTTAGGGTTCGACCCATGGACATCGTCTTGTGCCTGTTGGTTTTGTGGGCAGCGCTGTCGGTGCTGGTCGCGGTCGTGGCCGGTGACGCCGTCCGGCTCAGGGAGGAACGGTCCCGCCCGGCGCGTGCCACGGAAGTGCCGGCCGAACCGACCAGGCCCGAAACGATCGTCCGTGCGCCGGTCGGAGTCTGAACACGTCCGCCTCGGTCCTACCCGGCCACGGGAAGGGGCGCCGGATCGGGAGCGCCGATCACGCCGCCCGGCGCGGGAAGCGGAACGAGGGCGCAATTACCGGAACCGGATGAGATCACGCAGAGTGCAGCGGGAAGGATGTAGGGAAGCAGATCGGTACTCCCGGTAGCCGCACTTGCGGTGGCCGGCCGGGCGACGGTGCAGCACCCGCAGTGCTCGGCTCTCGACGTCACGGCGTTGGAGCGCGCTCCCGCGAGAAGAAGACCGGAACCACGAGGACGACGATCAGGCCCACCCCGGCCAGGGCCGCGGACCACGCATTCAAACGACCTTCCCGCTTCTCGAATTCGACACTCTGTTGCGCGGATTCCGCTATTGCGTTGTTTCGCTCGAGAACCGCCCGCCGGAATTCGTCGACTTGGATGAGGAACAATTCGACCGCGCGGGGCTGCAGAGCCGGGTCTGTCGCGGCCGGCGCGGTCGGCGGGGTGGGCATGGCAGGAATGTCGGGAGGGCGCGGACTGCTGACGAAAGGGGCGACGATGAAGATGAGCCCCACCGCCAGACTGAGCACACTCGCCTGAATGAAGTACCGTCGCTGCCCCGTCGCGCGATTGACCCATTCCATGAAGAAGATCAACCTCTGCATCTGGTGGTTGTGCAGGGTACCCACCGGTGGCTGCAACGTGGATCGACTCGCCGGCATGAGGAAGGCCAGATAGAACCCGGAGAAGGCGACGGCCATACCCAGGAAGAGCGGGGCGAAGACCCCGCGCAGGGGTAGCGAATTGTCGGTGACGGAGAACGAGACACCCAGCACGCCGATATAGATGGTTCCGATGGCAGCGGCGGCGGTCTGCACGAATTTCGCGCTGTCGCGACTCCGCTCGAAGCCGCCCTTCGATGCGTCGTACAGGTTCTCCTGGAACACCTTCCGCAGTTCGTACTCGGCAGCCCAGCCGGCCATCTGGAAATCGGTCGTCGCCTTGTCGAGTGCGGCGCGGCGCTCATCCTCCTCCGCACGCTCGGCCTCCAACCGGAGCCGTTCGAGTTCCTGCAATCGCCTCGTGGCAGGACACCACGATCGCACCACGGCGAGCGGTGATCTCAATCCGCTTCCTCGGCCGACTTGGACGGCATCACGTAACTGTCCGGAATTCCCCACGCTCGGCCCTGGCAGTGCATATGCACGTCGCCCCGGAACTCCTCCGCGGGGAAGAATTCGTTCTCGGCTTCGCACCACTTCTGACCGACTGGCATGGCCTGAGTGTGCTCCCGAAATCCGGGGACGGACATTGCGCAGCCACAACGACTGGGTATCGATACAGCGCACCGCACGCGCACCACCCGCCGACGACGATCGAAAACACGGGCACGGCCGGAAATGGGCCGTGACGACGACATCGGTGCCGGATACGGCCGTGGAAATCCTAGTCCTGCGCCCGGCGCGCGGAGTCCCCGTGCCCGAGATCGCGTTCGGGATCGACGACGTCGCGCACCCGCTGCTTGAGCGTGACGATGTCGGGGAAACCGCCGTCGACCTTGCGGTCCCACACCGTCCGGTCGCCGGCCGTGACGACGAAGATCCCGCCGGTGCCGGGAACGAGAGCGACCTCGCCGAGATCGGTGCCGAAGGTGTTGAGCAGTTCCTGTGCCATCCAACCGGCCCGCAGCAGCCAGTTGCACTGTGTGCAGTACGTGATGGTGATGCGGGGTGCGGTGTGCGGCTCGGTCACCGCCCGAGAGTATCGGCCGGCCGCTCGAAGAAGGTGAGGCCCCGCCGACCGTGGTGGCGAATCGGCGGGGCCTCGTCGCGAGCCGGTGATGGGGGGTAACCGGCTCGCGAGTTGTCGCCTTCGCAGGGGGGACAGGAAGGCGACACGGAAACACTAGTCCTATAGATAGTTACTCGCGAGTACAAATGATCTTGTGCCGGTCGAGGCGGTGACGCGCGGTCAGGACTGGGTGCTGTGACGGTCGCGTTCGCGCTCGGCGCGCTGGATTTCGACGAGGGATTCCTCGGTGTCGGCGACGCGCAGGACCCTGCCCAGCAGCAAGCCGAGCGCCAGCGAGACGATCAGCCAGGCGACGAGGATCGCCGCAACCCACCACCACATACACCCAGTGTGTACGAAGTTCGTCGCCGATGGGTAACGCGGACGCAAGTGTGACCGATATTGCGTCACCCTAGCGCGGCGTTGCCCCACTTGTCCCACATTCCGTACCGAACAACCGTAAAGTTCCCGACGTGCCGACCCAGACAATTCGCCGCGCCGGACACGCCCTCCTCGTCCCCGCCCTCGCCGCGCTGACCGTGCTGGCCGCGGGACCTGCCGCCGCGCAGGACCCCGTCGACCCGCCCGGCGACGTCGTCTTCGGCACGCAGACGCTGGGATTCGGCGACACCGTCGCCTTCCGCGGCCACAGCGACACCGCGACCCTCACCGTCCCGGTGCCGGACGGGCTGCGGCCCGCCACGCTCGACACGACGGTGCAGATGCCCGCCAACGTCTCCCGCGGCTGGATCGACGTCGAGTCGCAGGGCCTGCTGCTCGCCCGCATCGACCTGCCCGCCGCCGGAACCCTGGTGCCGGTGTCGCTGCCCCTGGAGGCGGCACCGATCGTCGATCGCGCCGTCACCGTCACCCTCACCGTCCACCTGCTGCCGTTCGACGGCATCTGCCCCGAGGACTGGACGGATCGTTCGGTGGTGCTGCGCGACGGACGCGTCCGCTACACCGGGGCACCGACCCCACCCGCCGTGGTCGCCGACTTCCTGCCGCCGATCCTCGAGTCGTTGGAACTCGCACTGCCCGCCGACCCCACCCCTGCCGAGTCGGCCACCGCGCTCGATCTCACCGCGGCCGTCACCGCCCAGTACACGGGCCGGCCACTGCGGGTGACGGTGCAGCCCCTGCCCGGCGACGACGCGGTGCCCCCTGCCCCGGCCGGCCCGTTCACCCGGCAGATCGCGATCGTCGAAACGGACGGTGACGGTGCCGCCACCCTCGTCGACGTGCCCGGCGGCGTTCCGGCCCTGGCGGTGACGGGTAACGCCGACGCGCTGCGCAACCAGGCCCGCCTCCTCACGAGCGACATCTCGTCGGTCGCGGTGGCCTCGGCCGCCACCGTCGGCACACTGGGCTCACCGCCGCGGCTGTCCCCCGACGCGACGACCCTCGGCGAACTGGGTCTCGGGGCCCTCACCGACACCGGGGTCGGCGTGGTGGAGGTGCCGCTCGGCATCGACCAGACCCGTCTGGGACGGCCGTCCCACAATCTGCGGATCAACCTGCAGGGCTCCTACACCCCGCTGCCCACGACCGAGGGCGGCCTGGTGTCGGTGACGGTCGGCGACACGGTCGTCGACTCGTGGCCCGCCGACGCGACGGGCCGCCTGGATCGGTGGATCACCGTGCCGGACACCGTGCTCGGGCGGGTCACCGACGTGGTAGTGTCCCTGCGCGCCACCGGCGGCACCCACCAGTGCGGCCTGGAGCAGCCGATGACGCTGACCGTCGACGCCGGCAGCCGCGTCACCACCGAACCCGCCGATCCGCCGCAGCCCGGCGGGTTCCGGTCGCTGCCGCAGGCGCTGCTGCCGAAGGTGAACGTCGCCGCCACCGAGGCCGGGATCGCCGACACGGCACGGGCCGTCGCGCTCGTGGCCGGGCTGCAGGGCCTGACGTCGGTGCCGCTCGACCCCGAGTGGGTGAGCCTCGACGAGGCCGCCACCGGCAGTACCCCCGCCATCGTCGTCGCCGCCGACGGCCGCGTCCCCGACCAGCTCGAGCTGCCGCTGGCCGGCACGCAGGGCCGCACCCTCGAACTCGTCGATCCGGCCACCGGCGATGCCACCACCGTCACCTTCCCCACCGACGTCGAATTCGCGTCGCTGCAGGTGGCGCGCGACGGCGAGCGTGCCGTCCTCGTCGCCACCGCGACCGACGTGCCCGCCGAACTCGACCGCACCCTCGGCTGGCTCGCCGCGCAACCGCAACGCTGGGCCGAGCTCGACGGCGACGTGCTGTTCACCACCGCGGACCGCGATCCCGTCGAACTCGCGCTCACCGACCCGGCCACCGAGACCACCGCGCAGCAGTCCCTCGCCGTCTCGACGAGGTGGGTGCTCGTCGGCGGCGGTCTCGTCCTCGCCGCCGGTCTCGCCGCGGCGCTGATCGGCGCGCTGCGATGGCGTCGCGGCCGTCCGCGCCCGCACTGATCGGACCCGCCATGAGCACCATGACGACCACCGAGCGCGCCGCACTGTTCGCGCACACCAGTGCCCGCTGGGCCATCGTCGTCGCCGCGACCCTGATCGGTTACTGGAGTACGTGGCAGGCGCTGGTCGAGGAGGTCGCGCGCGGCACCAGCGGCGGCTACGTGGCGCTGGTGCCGCCGTTCGCGGTGCTGGCCGCCGAGGGCGTCACCCGGCGCCGGCACGGCGAACTGCCGATCCACGACCGGCAGACCGACCGGATCGTCGGCGGTGCCGTCCTGCTGATCGCGATCGCCGTCAAGTGGCTGCTGCTGCCGCGGTACGGGCCGAACTACCAGATGATGCACCTGGATGTGCTGTCCGCGTGGCTGTTCGTGATCGGCATGTGCGTGCTGCTGTTCGGGCTGCGGGTCGCCTCCCGCTACTGGCCGGTGTGGCTGCTGCTGCTGGGCACCTCGCCGCTGGCCTACCGGGCGATGCTCGTGCAACTCGGGGGCAGCAAGTTCGCCGCCGGGTTCCTGATGGTGCTGCTGGGTTCGCTCGCGATCGCCGTCGCGGTCGGCCGCACCCGGCGCCGCGCGCTGATCGGTTTCTGCGCGACGCTGCTGCTCGGCCTGGCGCTGCTGGTCGCGGTGACCACCCGCTACCCGGATGCGCGGGTCGCCGTCGCGCAGATCGTGCCGTCGGCGGTGGCGGCGCTCGTCGTCGGCGCCGCGTTCTACCTGTACCGGTACCGGGGCCTCGCGCCGCGGACCCTGCCGCCGAACCCGGTGTCGCCGCGGGAGGCGGCCCGCACGTTGCTGCTCATCGTGCCGGCGACCGTCGTGCTGGCCGCGGCGCCGCTGCCCGATCAGCAGCTCACGCCCGTGTCGGTGGGCCCGCCGCCGAGCGGCAGCGTCAGCCAGGTCGTCCCCGCCGGGTGGTATCAACTCGAGTCCATCGACTACGACTGGCCGCGAAGGTACTTCGGGTCCACGGCCCAGCTGCGCCGGCAGATGATCCGCGCCGTCGAGCCGCGCGCCGACTGGGACCGGCTCTCGCGGCCGCGGACCGTCGCCGTGCAGACCCTGCAGGTGCGGCGGGTGGGGGTGTTCGAGGTGTATCCCGTACACACCACGTACGACCTCGGACAGGCGCGGGTGAGCCCGAAGATCCGGGTGGATCTCGGCCGGGGTGTGCAGGCCGACTTCTTCACCGTCGTCGACGACGAGCTGCTGCTCACGTGGAGCCTGATGAGTTTCATCTGGACACGCGGCGACGCCCTCGCACAGCGGGTGAGCCTGCTGACCGTCGACAATCACGAGCTCGACGCCCCCTTCCCCCAGCCCACCCCGAACATGGCGTCGAACGCGAGCGCGCTGCTGTCGGTGTTCCTGCGCGGCGGGGCGTCGGTGGAAGACTCCGACCCCGAGTACAAGGATCTGAACCTGCTGACGGAACTGGGTCGCGATCTGGTGGAGGCACAGTGGCGCGGAATCTAGTCGACGACGAATTCAAGGCCGCGGCGCTGCACGACGCCGTGTACGGGCTGCGGGAGAAGCGGCCGCTGTCGTCGGCATCGGTGGCGTTCGTGCCGTGGCAGAAGTGGTTGACGCTGAGCCTGGTCGCCGTGGCGGTCCTGGCGCTGGTGGTCGCGACGATCCCGACGCTGACCGTGCTCACGGCGGTGTGCACGGCCGGGTACATCGCCACGCTCGCCGACCGGTTGCTGCTGTTCTCCCGCGGCCTGGCGCGCGACGCGATTTTCACCGTCGACGACGACGTGGCCCGCGCGGTGCCCGAGCAGGACCTGCCGACGTACACGGTGCTGGTGCCGGCCTACAACGAGCCGGAGGTGGTGGGCGACCTGATCGCGGCGATGACCGCGATCGACTATCCGGCCGAGAAGCTGCAGGTGCTGTTGCTCCTCGAGGAGGACGACGCCGTCACCATCGCCGCGGCGCAGGAGGCGGGCCTCGGCGAGATCGTGGAGATCCTGCTGGTGCCGGCGGCGGATCCGCGGACCAAGCCGAAGGCGTGCAACTACGGGCTGCACTTCGCCACCGGCGACATCGTCACCATCTTCGACGCGGAGGATCTGCCGGAGCCGCTGCAGTTGCGGCGGGTGGCGGTGGCGTTCGACCGGCTCGGCGACGACGTCGCGTGCGTGCAGGCGAAGCTGGCGTTCCACAACGGCACGCAGAACATGCTCACCGGGTGGTTCACCGCCGACTACGCCCTGTGGTTCAACTTCGTGCTGCCCGGGCTCATGCGCTCGAATTCGCCCATCCCGCTGGGTGGTACGTCGAACCACATCCGGCGCAGCGTGTTCGACGAGATCGGCGCGTGGGATCCGTACAACGTCACCGAGGACGCCGACCTCGGGGTGCGCATCGCCGAGACGGGCTACCGTACGGCCGTATTGGACTCGACGACGCTCGAGGAGGCCAACAGCGATCCGATCAACTGGATCCGGCAGCGCTCCCGCTGGTACAAGGGATATCTGCAGACGTGGCTGGTGCACGTGCGCCGGCCCGTACAACTGTGGCGGGGCATCGGCACGGTCGGGATGCTGCGGTTCACCACCCTGCTCGCCGGGACGCCGATCATCGCGTGCCTGAACATGGTGTTCTGGCTGATCACCATCTCCTGGCTGCTGGGCCAGCCGTTCCTGGTCGAGGAGATCTTCCCGTGGTACGTGTACTTCCCCGCGCTGATCTCGCTGGTGTTCGGTAACTCCGCGGTGCTGTACATGAACCTGGTCGCGTGCCGAGAGACCGGCAACTCGGCGCTGTGGCTCGCGTGCCTGACCGTGCCGCTGTACTGGCTGATGATGTCGGTCGCGGCGATCAAGGGCACCTACCAGCTGATCCGCAATCCCTCCTACTGGGAGAAGACGTTCCACGGGCTGTCCTCATGAGGAGCAGCGCCGCCCGGGTGTTCTGGCTGTCCTGCCTGCTGTATGCGGCGGTGGGCCTGTATCTCGCGCTGGATGTCTCCTATTTCCAGGGTGATTCGCTCAGCCGCGTGGCGGCCGCGCGCAGCGCCCTGCACAGCCGCGATCCGCACCTGGCGGCGATCGGGTTCGTGTTCACTCCCCTGACGGCGCTGCTGCAGCTGCCGCTCGTGGCGCTGTCGGACTGGTGGCCGGCGCTGACCCGGTGGGGCATCACGGCGGTGGTGATGTCGGCGCCGTTCATGGCCGGGGCGGTCACCCAGGTGCACCTGTTCGCCCGCGACCGCGGGGCGTCGCCGTGGCTGGTGTGGACGGTGACCGTGCTGTTCGCGCTGAACCCGATGATCGTGTACTACGGCGCCAACGGCATGAGCGAGGCACCGTTCCTGATGCTGCTGTGCTGGGCGACCCGCCGGCTGGTGCGGTGGATCAGCACCGACGACGTGCACGACCTCGCCGTCGCCGGGATCGCGGTGGGCCTGGCGTATCTGGCGCGGTACGACGCGCTCGCCGTCGGCGCGGCCGTCACCGTCCTCGTCGCCGCGGTGACGCGGTGGCGCACGGGTGGGTGGCGCCCGGCGCTGCTCGACGCGATCCTCGTCGCGTCGCCGGTGGCGTTGTCGTTCCTGGTGTGGGCGGCGACGAGCTGGCTGATCACCGGCGAAGCGCTGCAGCAGTTCTCGTCGGCGTACGGCAACGCGGCCATCCTCGAGCAGAGCGGCGGCGGTTCGGCCGGGGGCCTGGCGGCGCTGGCGTTCTCCGTCGCCGAGATCCTGGTGCTGGGACCGGCGCTGCCGCTGCTCGCGCCGGTCGTCGCGGTGCTGGCGTGGCGCCGCCGGGACTTCGAGCCGGTCGTGCCGTTCGTGGTGCTGGGGGCGGTGCTGGCGTTCGCGGCCCTGTCGTACTTCCGGGGCATGACGTTCCCGTTCCTGCGGTTCTACCTGGCCGCGGTGCCGCTGGCGGCGATGTGGGTGGTGCAGCTCGCGCCCCGTCGCGGGCAGCTGAAGGCACGCCGGCTCGGCGCCCACGCGACGGCGCGCCCGCAGGACCACGGCTCCCTCGCGCCGGTCGGGGCGCTCGCGCTCGCGGTGTCGGTGCCGGTCACGTTCGTCGCGATGGGCGATGCGAACCTCTCGCAGGAGCAGCACGCGCTGCGCACCGTGCTGTTTCCCGACCCGGACGACACGTCGGAGCTGCGCGACCAGGAGAACCGGATCATCGCTTCGTTCGGCACGGAACGCCGCATCGCCGACTACCTCGACGACCTCGACCTGCCCGACGGCTCGGTGGTGATGGACACCGTGTACGGGTTCGCGGTGCTCACCGCCACCGACCGGCCCGAGCAGTTCGTCGTCCCCTCCGACGCCGACTTCACCCGCATCCTCAACGATCCCGCGGCGAACGGCGTGCGCTATCTGCTGACCGTGCCGAACGAGGGCCGCGGCGTGTCGGATGCGGTGAACCGCCGCTACCCCACCGTTTTCGAGAACGGCGCCGACATCGCGACCCTCGATCTGGAGATCCCCAACGACGGTGACAACCAGCCGACCTGGCGTCTGTACCGGATCGGTTGACGCACGGCGGGCAGCGTGCCACCATCGCTGCACCGACCCCGAAAACGGGGCGACCCCGGCCGGTGCGCCAACACCGAACCGGGGTCTGGGCACACGACAGAAGAGGCTGTCATGCACCGTGAGGTGGATTGTATCCACACGCCGATTCCAGGCGCGTATCCCCGGGAGTGGCCGCGTGCCTCACACCCCGACGTGGCGTCGTCCGCCGTCCTGAGCTGCGCGAGTCCGCCGACGACCTGACCTGCACCAGCCCCGCACCCGAGTACCGGGTCCGGGGCTGTCGGTGTTTCCCTGCGTGCGCGCGAGGGCCGTTCCGGTGACCGAGGCGCATGCGGTCACGTCGTTTTCCGTG
The DNA here is from genome assembly GCF_057367935.1 of Rhodococcus sp. NS-SX18. Taxonomy (NCBI): domain Bacteria; kingdom Bacillati; phylum Actinomycetota; class Actinomycetes; order Mycobacteriales; family Nocardiaceae; genus Rhodococcus; species Rhodococcus sp. NS-SX18. The sequence continues at coordinate 4,370,656 of NZ_CM170633.1, forward strand.
CGGGTCCGACGCTAACCAACCGCATCCGGCATTCCACCGTCCCGGTGAACGGCACCGGGCACCCGATCGAGCACGGGTCGACACGTCCGACCGGGTCCAGCTCAGCCGCTTGCCTTTTCGGCAGGCGGCCAGACGTGCTGGCCGAGACGCGGTATCGGGGTATGGTCCGTGGGTTTGCTTGGGGAAGGGGCCGACGAGTCAGGGACCCGAAGGGTCTCCTTCTGCTTTGCCGTCCCGAAATCTTCTCTGCCGCGCCCGAACACGTGTACTCGATCCGGCGACGCGCACCGGCACGGATCCCCAGTGCCGGGTCTACAGCACCGGGATCAGCGCGGACTCGGCGGCAGTTCGTGCAATGCGCGCACCAGCGGCGCCAGCTCCGGGATCTCGCACGCCTCGCCGAGGGCGGCTTCGAGCGTGGCGTCGTGCGTCGGACGCGCACTGTCGAGCAGTTCGCGCCCGGCGGCGGTCAGTTCGGTGTAGATGCCGCGGCGATCGTCCTCGCACAGGATCCGCGTGAGCAACCCGCGCTTCTCGAGACGATTGACCAGGCGGGTCGTCGCGCTGCTGCTCAGCGCGGCCGCGCGGGCGAGCTGCGCCATCCGCATGTGCCAGCCGTCCTGCCGGCTCAGCGCGTCGAGCACGGTGTACTCGACCACCGAGAGCTGGTGCTGCTGCTGGAGGGCGCGTTCTAGCTCGGTGTCGAGCGCCCCGTGCAGTGCGGCCAGCGTGCGCCAACCTTGCGCGCGGATCTCCACCGCGTCGTCCGCAATGCCCACGTCGCCTCCTTGCTTTCTGCCCTCTCCGATACTACCCGCTTGCGCATGTATAGAGCGCGTGCAACTATTTATGAGGCGTCTGCAACTACTGCACACGCGCTCTATGCGCTGACGCGCAGATCTTCGAAAGGAACTCGACGTGCCTTCAGGCCTCATCGCCCTCGCCATGGGCGGATTCGGGATCGGCCTCACCGAATTCGTGATCATGGGACTGCTGCCGGAGGTCGCCGCGGACTTCGCCGTGAGCGAGTCCGTCGCCGGCTACCTCATCTCCGGGTACGCGCTCTCGGTCGCCCTCGGCGCCATCCTGCTCACCGCCGCCCTCACCCGCTTCGACCGGAAGCGGGCCCTGCTGTCCCTGATGGTGCTGTTCATCGTCGGCAACCTGCTGTCGGCCGTCGCCCCGTCGTACGAGGTCATGATGGGCGGACGCATCGTCGCGGCCCTGTGCCACGGCGCGTTCTTCGGCATCGGATCGGTCGTGGCTGCGGACATGGTCGCACCCTCCAGGCGCGCCGGCGCCATCGCCATCATGTTCGCCGGCCTCACCATCGCCAACGTCCTCGGCGTTCCGTTCGGCACCCTGCTCGGGCAGCAACTGGGGTGGCGCTCGACCTTCTGGGCGATCACCGCGATCGGCGTGGTGGCGCTCGTCGGCATCACCGCCCTGGTGCCGACCACTCCCCCGGCCGGCACACACGGCGGCCTGCGCGGCGAACTCCACGCGTTCCGCAACAAGCAGGTCTGGTTCTCGATCGCGCTGACCGTCCTCGGCTACGGCGGCATGTTCGGTGCCTTCACCTACATCGCCTTCACCCTGACCGAGGTCAGCGGCTTCGCGACATCCAGCGTGCCGTGGCTGCTCATCGTCTTCGGCTCCGGCCTGTTCGTCGGAAACTACCTGGGCGGCAAGGCAGCCGATCGGGCCCTCACCCCGGCGCTGACCTGGATTCTCGCGCTGGTGACCGCCGTCCTGGTCGTCTTCGCCGCGACCGCCGACAACCGGGCCATGACGATCCTCTCACTGTTCCTCATGGGCGCCTCCGGTTTTGCGACAGTCCCCGGCCTGCAGATGCGAATCATGAACTACGCCTCCACCGCCCCGACCATGGCCTCCGGCGCCAACATCGCTGCCTTCAACGTGGGTAACGCCCTCGGTGCCTGGCTCGGCGGTCTGACCATCGCAGCCGGCCTGGGCTTCACCTCCCCGATCTGGATGGGTGCAGTCGTCACGGCCGCCGGCCTCGTCGTGCTGCGGATGGCCACGGCGATGGACCGGCCGAGGGCCGAGGCGCCGGCGGACTCGGCGCTCGTGAAGATCTGACCCTGGTGCGCTGACCCCGCGTCCACCGGACCGCCGAAGCTCGCAGTTCGCGGTGGGCACGGGACGGGTACGCGACCGCCCATCCGCAATGCGGGGAGGGACTCGTAGCCGGTCATTCATGTTTCAGGCTCTGGAAGAACGACTTTGCCAGAGCGTTCTCGTAACTCCGCGCGGCCGCCGTCCAGCAGCAATAATTGCCGGGCCGCTCGAGTCATGAATCGCGTGGTGCATCCGTAGCTCGCCTGGAGGTGTATGCCCGATCAGTCGTGTTTCGCCTCGTAGCGCAGCAGGACCGTGCCACCCGGGAAGGTGCGGTTCTCCAACAGTCGCAGCGATATCCATGACGGCAGTGTCGGAAAGAACGGGGTGCCGCCGCCCACGGCGATGGGGGCGACCACGAGCCGGTATTCGTCCACCAGTCCCGCCTGCACGATCGGTGCGGCCAGCGTCGCGCCGGCCACCTCCAGCGTCCCGTCGGTTTCGGCCTTCAGCTTCGTCACCACCTCGACCGGGTCCCCGCGTTCCAGGCGGGAGTTCCAGTCGACGGACTCCAGGGTGCGCGAGAACACGACCTTGGGCATGTCGCGCCAGACGCGGGCGAAGTCGACGATCAGAGGGGTGGCGTCCGGGGCCTCGTCGGCAGTCGGCCAGTACGCGGCCATCAGTTCGTAGAGCCGCCGCCCGTAGAACGACAGGGCGGTCTCCCGCTCGAAGTCGTTCCAGTACTGGTGTAGTTCTTCGCTCGGATCGGTCCAGTCGATGTTTCCTTGCGCATCGGCGATGTACCCGTCCACCGACACGTTGAAGCCATAGATGAGTTTGCCCATGCAGATCAGACTGCCCCGGAGGGCAAAACTCATCGCGACGCCGCACAAGTTATTGCCGAATCGTTGTGGACGGACGCGCGTCAGGCGGCCCCCTCCCACTTGCAGGCCGGAAGCGCCGCCTCCGGTTCACGGCCGAACGATGCCGGAGTGGGCACCGGTGGCAGCGCCGGCTGACCGGAATCGACGAGATCGGGCTCTCGCTCGGTGTCAAGGGATTGGGGCGACCGGCTGTCGGAGTATGGTGCGCAGTCGGTCGGGCGCGGTCCTGCGGAAGTCGGTGAGATAGATCTCGTGATGCTTGCCGGTCAGGCGCAATCCGCTGTCCGGGACGAACTCTTCGTGAAGTTGCGCGAGTACGGCAGCTTCGTCGTCGAAGGGGCCGACGTGCAGTGTCTGCACGCATCGGCCCTCGTGAAGCGTCTCGAGGCGGACGTCGTCGAGGCCCTGGGGGCGATTCCCGGCTCCGGCGCGTTCGACGGCCGCGGCGAACATCGCGTGGTCGATCCAGTCCGGCGTCATTATCATCATGGTCCAGTCCCATCGTGATTTGTCCCGCGCCGCGGTAAACGAATCCATGTCGTCCGCCCACCACAATCCCTCGAGCGGCGGAACGACGTAGTCCCGGTCCAGATCGCGCTTGCTGGCAAACTTCAGCTTGTACGCCACGGGGTACAGAGCGCGGACTGCCCGGTCGAAGTCGGGAGAGGTATTGGGGTCGCCATGACCGTCGATCATCAGGTATTGCATCGTCGGTACGTCGACCAGGCGGAACTTGCCCCGTCGTGCCTGATAGGCGTCGAGGGTCTTCTTGAAATCAGTCTTCTCCGTCATCGGGTGCCTGGACTCGCGCTGCGAGCCACGTCCTTTCCGCCTCGAGGAGGCTGAGTGAGTACGAGAACACCTCGCGCGCGGGCCGCGGACGATACGGATCCGATCTCTGGACCGCGTGCAGCGCGGCGATTCGAGCGTCGATCTGGGCTGGTCGAGCGGTCTGAGAGTTGCGGCGTCAGGTGGAGAGAGTCACGGGGGCGAGCTGCAACTGTTCCGGCGTGATGACGGTCAGGAGAATCTGCGTCGGTAGATCATGACCGCTGCGGTGTACGAGGCGACCAGGATGCCGGCGCACCAGGCGAGGGCCACCCACAGGTCACCGGCCACGGGCTGGCCTGTGAGCAGGTCACGGACCGCGTTCACGATCGACGTCACGGGCTGGTTGTCGGCGAATGCCCGCACCGGGCCCGGCATCGACTCGGTGGGCACGAAGGCGGAGCTGACGAACGGCAGGAAGATGAGCGGGTAGGCAAATGCCCCCGCGCCGTCGACGGTGCTCGCCGACAGGCCGGCGATGACCGCGAGCCAGGTCAGCGCCAGCGTGAACAGGGTGAGGATTGCGGCGACCGTGAGCCATTCGAGGATATTTGCCCCGGAACGGAACCCCATGAGGACGGCGAACCCGACGACGAGGGCCAGTGCGGTCAGGTTGGCGACCAGTGAGGTCAGGACGTGTGACCACAACACCGAGGACCGGGAGATCGGCATCGACTGGAATCGTTCCACGATGCCGCCCTGCAGGTCGTTGAACAGTCGCACCGAGGTATATGCGACACCCGAGGCGACGGTGATGAGCAGGATGCCGGGCAGCAGGTAGCTCACATACGCGGCTGTGCCCGTTCCGGCGCCGGTGTCGATGGCGCCGCCGAGGACGAACACGAACAGCAACATGATGGCCACCGGCGTGACCGCGGTCGTGATGATGGTGTCGGGGCTGCGGGTGATGTGGCGCAGGGATCGTCCGGTGAGGGCCGCGGTGTCGGCGACGACATGGGTGGTCATTTCGGTTCCTTTCCATCTGTGGCACTGGGATTTTCGGCGCCGCCACCGACGATGCTGAGGAAGACCTCCTCGAGGGTGGGCTGCTTCTCGACGTATTCCACCTTCGAGGGAGGAAGCAGGCGCTTGAGTTCGGGGAGGGTGCCGTCGACGATGATCCGGCCCTCGTGCAGGATCGCGATCCGGTCGGCGAGCTGCTCGGCCTCCTCCAGGTACTGCGTGGTCAGGAGGACGGTCGTGCCCCTTGCGGTGAGGTCTCGAACGACCTGCCACACCTCCATGCGCGCTTGCGGATCGAGCCCGGTGGTGGGTTCGTCGAGGAACACGATCGGCGGGTTGCCGATGAGGCTCATCGCGATGTCGAGGCGCCGGCGCATGCCTCCCGAGTACGTCGAGACCCTTCGGTCCCCGGCTGCTGCCAGTGAGAAGCGCTCGAGCAGCTGGTCGGCCACCACCTGCGGATCGGGTAGATGACGCAGTTTGGCGATCAGCACGAGGTTCTCCCGGCCGCTGAGAATCTCGTCCACGGCGGCGAACTGGCCGGTGAGGCTGATCGATTCGCGCACGTCGGCGGCGTCGTCGACAACGTCGAAGCCGGCGACGGCGGCGTGCCCGGCGTCCGATTTCAGCAGCGTGGCGAGGATCTTCACGAGCGTGGTCTTGCCGGCGCCGTTCGAGCCGAGCAACGCGAAGATGCTGCCCGCCTCGACCTCGAAGTCGACGCCGCGCAACACGTGCAACTGCTCGTACGACTTCTCGACGCCCTTGACGCTGATGGCGGTGGTCATCGCTGCTCCTTGCGTTCGGCGTCCTCGATCGCCTTGGTGAGGCGAGCACGCTCCTTGTCGATCCACTGCGCGCCGGTGTAGGCCTGCGCGAACGTCTCGGCGAACTCGACGGGGTCTTCGCCGACGATCTCCCGGAGCGGAGTTCCGTCGGCCGCGGCGCGCTCCCACAAGTCGGCGGAGTCGCCGAGCATCGTCACGAGGGTGCCGCCGTCGGTGATGCCACCGTAGTAGGTGAGGTACCGCTGGAAGGCCTTCGCGGTGCTCGAGTAGGGTTCCGGGAGCTTCTCGATCCGGGCCTTGTACCGCTTGAACTGCTTCTTCTGCTCGAGTGATCCGGTGAGGAATTCGATCCATTTGGCGGCCATGATCACTTCTCTCCTTTGTGCAGCTGTTCGATACGTTCTGCGAGAAAGCTCCAGTTCCTCCAGAATTCGCCGAGTTGGTCTCGCCCCCGCGCGTTGAGGGTGTACACCTTGCGCGGCGGGCCCTTCTCGGATGGAACCTTTTCCACATCGACGAGGTCACGCTGCTCGACCCGGACGAGTAGGGCATAGACGGTGCCCTCCGCGATGTCCGTGAAGCCCTGCTCGCGTAGCTGTGCGGTGATCTCGTACCCGTAGGCGGGCCGTGTCGCGAGGATCGCGAGCACGATGCCCTCGAGGACTCCCTTGAGCATCTCGGTCGCCTGCTTGCCCATCACTCTCTCCCAGTACCTGGTGACACTGACTACCGGTACAAAGTAACACTGAGTACCGGTAGGTGGCAACACTTAGTAGTGGGAGAATTCTCGACCCTGCCGGACACGCGGAACCCGCCACTGGGACCGGCCCGAGCTTCTCGCCAGCTGGGCCGCGACGCACCTCCCGGCCCACCCGGCGACCGAACCGTCCAGCTGACCCGGACGGACGGCACCCACGACATTCAGTCGATCCTGCCTTCCCCTCCGGCAGACAAGACCTTCCGCAGCGAGAGGGAAGGATGATCCGGCGACAGCCTCTCCCCGTCGAGCAGCGCGCTCGAGCCCGGTATGGGCCGCAGCACGATCCGGAGGAGTGCAAGCGGGTTGTCGTCCCCGGCGCAGCGGTTGGCACCGAGCGTGCCGCAGGCGCGGCACCGGTGGATGATCACCCATTCCCCCGCCCCACGCACGGTTACCGAGATGGGCTCCATCCGGCCCCCACAGCCGGCGGCCCGGTCGCCGGGCACACGATCGACGTGCCTACTCGACAGGCAGTGCGGGCAGTGGTTGCGGTGCGCGGTTCCGGACGACTGCATCGGCACGTCCAGACCGCATCCGATGCAGCGGAACGATGTTCCGTGCCGTGCGGGTGCGTCGCGATGGGACGGCTTCGGCCGCTGCACCCGATCTGTTCGATTGTTCCTGCGGGACACCGAGCGCTCCTACAGTTGCGCAAGATGCTCGAGCGGAAACGGCGGCTGCGCCAGCGGTCTCACCGCGATGCGGATCAACAGCAGCTGGTTGTCGTCCTCGACCACCGGACACGCGTCGAGGGCAGCGCAGGCACTGCAGCGATGGATGAGCATCCACTCTCCACCCCGGAGCACCGCGATCGAGATCGGTTGCGTGCGTGCTCCGCACGTGGCGTCCGGACCGGGTCGGTGCTTGCCGGCGAGGCAGTTCGGACAGTGCGTCCGCGGCGCACCGGCAGGCGTCGCGGCGGGTACCGTCAGCCCGCACCGGATACATGTGAACGTAGAGAGTCGCGAGATGGATGTGCCACTGTGGGACACTTGGGTTCTCCTCTGTGAGATCAACTGTGCTGCAATGAGTGCCGAGCACTGCCGATCCCGCGAAGACCTCACACCGGACAGGCGATCCGATGGTGGTTGCGGATCACCGGTCCGAGCGCTTCACGAGATCGTGAAGGGGCTCGGCGGCTGTCCGGGGCATAGTTCACCACTTCCATCCGAGTTCGACCGGCTCTCCGCCGGATGCAGCAGACGGTATTCACCACGAGGTGAACGCGCAATCGAATTACTGCGTGCGCTCGCGGGCTCGTTCCGCGTCCGCCTGGCGGACGAGTCCGTGCGAGCGAACCGAGGGACGGTGGCTCGATACCGGACGACGGCCGGCGCAGTTCACCGGCTGCCGTGTCGCGCCAGCACCTCACGCACCGGATCGCCGGGGCCGATGTCGTAGGTGCACTGGTCGCCGCGCGGGTCGGGTACGAACGCCCACAGCAGCGCACCGGCGGCACCGGCTTCGCGGTAGCCGGTCAGGGCCTCGTCCACGCGCTGGGCACGCTCGGTGAGCGACAGGCAACTGCCGGCTTCGATGCCGAGTTCGGCCACCAGGATCGGCTTGGTCACCTGGCCGAGGCGCACCGGCAGCCACGCCGCGTCGTCGTAGTCGTGGTACTGCAGCACGTCGAGGTAGGGCGACTGCGCGAGTTGCGCGTAGCCGTCCCCGGCGCTGCCGCACTGGTCCCCGCCGATCAGACCGAGGGTGATCGGGTGCCGCGGATCTGTCTCGCGCACGATGCGGCCGACCGCGTCGGTCCACGACCGCAGCAGCTGCGCCGAATCGGCCGGGCACGAACGTCGCGGCAGGCTGCACGCCTCGTCGCCGCACACGCCCGGCTCGGGTTCGCCCAGCAGATCCCACGCGGCGAGCGCCGGGGAGACCCGCCAGCGGTCCACGGCCAGCCGCACCCAGTCCGCGAAGCTCACCGCGAAGGGTGCCCGGCGCTCGGTCCAGCCGTGCTCGTACCAGGCGCGATCCTTGTACAGCTCGTTGCCGCACGCGCCGTCCTGCGGGGACAGCACCGGCATCACGAGCTGCCCGTTTCGTTCCGCCGCGGCGAACACGGCGTCGATCGCGGAGAAGTCCAACGTCCCCGTCACCCGGTTCAGGGCGAGCGCCTGGAAGGCGTTGAACCGGGTCAGCGACGTCGGGGGCAGGGACGAGAAGTACGCATCCAGGTCCACCTGCGCGCCGCAGCCGCCGTTGACGTCCCAGTCGGAGGCGAGCTGGTACGCGTTGAGTCCGGCCGGCCACCACGGTTTTCCGTCCAAGGTCAGGTCACGGTGGTCGACGGCGACGCGCGCCGGTGGTGGCGGCTCCGGCGCCTCGGGTGGCGGTGGTGGCGCGCATGCGGTCGCCGCGATCAGACAGGCGACGACCACGGCTGCGCGCATGCGCGAACGGTAGCCTCTTGCCGGCCCGGCAGGAAGACCGTCCGCTCTGTCGACGGCAGGTGAAGACCGGTTCGGGTCCACTTGCCGCGCGAGCCCTCCGCCGGTGGTCGAAACAGAGCTCTGCAACCCGGCACTCGCCACGCACGAAGTCGAACTCCATAAGTAGCATTAGTGCTACCATCGGGTATGGAGAGTTTGGGGTTGAAGGAACTGCGCCAGCACGCCAGCGACTACGTCAAGCGTGCCGAAGCGGGAGAGACGATGCTGATCACAGTCGCCGGCCGCCCGAGTGCGATCCTCGGCCCGGCCGGCCGGAAGACGTGGTGTGCCTTCGACGAGGTCGCCGGCATCTTTCGAACCGACACCGATCCGACGTGGGAGGCCGACCGCAACCTGATCGACGACCCGATCGCGGACCCGTGGGCCCCGCAGTGAGGACGGTACTCGATACGAGCATCCTGATCGCGAGGGATGTTCCGCCCATTGACGGCGAGGTCGCGATCAGCGCCGTGAGTCTGGCGGAACTGCACTTCGGAGTCTTGGTCGCGACCACCGCGCAGCAGCGAGCTCAGCGGTTGCAGCGCCTGGTCGCCGTGGAGCGCGCGTTCGAGCCACTCCCTGTCGACGCCAGTGTCGCTCGAAGTTACGGACAGCTTGCCGCGGCCGTGCACGCGTACGGTCGCAAACCTCGGCCTCGAGCACTCGATCTGATGGTTGCCGCCACCGCGCATGCGAACAACGCCCGACTCGTCACCCGCAACGCGGACGATCTCCGCGGCATCGAACACCTACTGGAGGTCGACACCATCTGAAGGACAACCTGCGATCGCTGCAGGCTCCGATCACCGGGACTCGCTCAGTTCAGGAAGCTCCTCAGGCATGCCGGCGTGCTGCAGCGACGAGGACGAGACCGACACCGGCGTCGGGGGATTGCGGAGTTCGAGTCGACAGCGCGACCGATGCGGCAACATGTCGATCATGTGTTCCGATGTGGCGGCGAACCTGCTCGACACCGTGCCGGGCCGCATGCTCGTCCAGTGGTATCTGCGCGCCCACCGCACTGCCGATCCGCAGCCGTCCGTCACCGAGTTCGTCGAGGCGGACTCGCTCGAGGACTTCGTCGAGGACACGCTGCTGATCATCGGCGAATACCTCTACGGCAACGGCGCCAACGAGATCCTGGATCTGCCCGTCACCTCCCCCGCCGTCCGTGAGATGAGCGAGGCGATCTGCGCAGCCCTACGTGCGCCGAGCCGCGACACGCTGATCAGCCCGCAGGTGCATCAGGGCGCCGTCACCGAACTGAGCGTGCCGCGCGTGCGCAACCGCGCGCGGCCCGGGGCGCTGCCCGAGGGCGCGTTCTGGACCGCGACGCCCCTCGACGACGGGACATCCGACACGTGGGGTGCCAGCGGCGAGAACCTGCGCAGCGCGACCGACCCCGCCCGCTACACGGTGCACTTCGACCAGGACGTCGCGCGGATCGTCCGGATCGACACCGCCGACGACTGGGCCGAGCTGATCGCCGCGCATCCGCTCGAATACCGCGGGGCGCACGTCCCGGACTGGCCGTCGATCGCGGAGCGGTGGGACGCGGTGCACCTGTCGGCGCTCGGCCTGCTGTGCGCCCATCCACGGCTGTCGGAGGTGCCGTACGACCGGTACGAGGCGGGCGGCTACCGCCACAGCCAGTCCGGACCGTGGCCCGGCGTCGGAGACTGGTCGACGGTGAGCACCGCGTGGCTGCGGATCCCCGAGCGGTTCGAGATCCGCCCCACCACCCCGGTCAGGCGATGAGAACCGGGGTGACGGACTTCGACCGGCAAGGCGACAGCAACTCCCCCGCGACCGCCCGACCAGACCTCGTGGACGTCAACGCAGATCGAGATGCAGCCGTAGCGCTTCCTCGAGCGCTGCGAGTGTTCTGACCCCGAGCTTTCCGACAGGTTCGGTGTCCAGGCGGCGCACGGACACCGAACGTACCTGTTCTGCCTGAGCTTTCGACGCTCTGGCCAGACCTGACTCCTCGGGTTCCACGAGTACCTGGAACGGAAAGACGTGTGAGTGTTGGTGGTCTGTGAGGAACTGAAAAGAACTCGCGGCCGCCGCAGGCCGGCCTCTACGCTCGGCGCGATGACCGAGATCCGCCCTGCCGAACCCACCGACGTCGACCGCGCGACCCGTACCCTGGCGCGCGCCTTCGCGGACTATCCCTTCACTCGCCATACCGTCGACGCCCGAGACCACCTGCGGCGAGTCGAGGAGTTGCAGCGGTTGTACCTGACCGAGATCGGTCTGCGCTGCGGGCGGGTGTGGGTGTCCGACGACGCCACGGCCGTCGCGGTGTGGACCACCCCCGAATCCACCGGAATACCAGAGGCTTTCGCGCACATCGCCGGGCGCGTCGCCGAGCTGTCCGGCGATCGGGCCGCCGCGGCAACGGCCGCGGAGGAGGCGCTGGCTCCGCTGCGGCCGAGCGAGCCGGCGTGGTTCCTCGCGACCGTCGCCGTCGATCCGGACCGGCAGGGCTCGGGCCTCGGTGGCGCGGTCCTCGCCCCCGGCCTTCGGGAAGCCCGCAAGGCGGGGGTACCGGCGTATCTGGAGACGTCGTCGGAGCGGAACGTCGCGTTCTACCGCAGGCTCGGGTTCGACGTCGTCGGCACGGTGGACCTGCCCGGCGACGGGCCGCGCACGTGGACGATGATCCGCAAGTAGTGTCCCGTCACGCGAACCCCGTTCGCCTCGACGCTTCCGTCGGCAACGAGACCAGCTGCGCCTTCTCCGGCTCGGCGGGCACCAGCGGTTGCAGCGGCAACACGGCATCCGGGGCCGTCACCGTCGCCAGGTGCTGCAGCATCACGCCTTCGCGCAGCGCCCACGGACTGACGTCGAGGAGATCGACGTCGAGCGCCCGCATCGCCTCGTCGGCGACGATCGCGCCGGCGGGGATCTGCCGAGCCCGGGCCGGCGAGATGCCGCGCAGCCGCGCCCGCTCGCTTGTCGGCAGCTGCGTCAGCCGTCCCGCCCAGCGATGCACGTCGCTGCGGCGCAGGGTGCGCCGCACGAACGGACCGTGCCGCTGAGGCGCTCCGCCCGTCAATCGGGCCAGCTGCTTGAACGTCTTGGAGGTGCCCACCACCCGCCCGAACTCTCCCTCCCAGCGCAGCCGCTCCGCCGACTCGCTCAGCGTGTCACGCACGAAATGACGCAACGCCCTGACCTGACCCCGGCGCGGCGGATCGGAATGGAGATAGGTGCGGGTGAGCAGACCGGCGCCGAGCGGCAGCGACAGGACGAACTCCGGTTCGGCGTCGCGCCCGAATGCGATCTCCATCGACCCACCACCGATGTCGAGCATCAGGATGCGGCCCGCCGACCACCCGTACCAGCGGTGCACCGCCATGTAGGTCAACCGGGCCTCCTGCAACCCGGACAGGTACTGCGGACGAATCCCGCATTCGGTGTGGATCTGTTCGAGGACCGCATCCCGGTTCGCCGCGTCACGAATCGCCGCCGTGACGAACGGATACAGCTGTTCCACCTCGTACCGGTGTGCCGCCGCGAGCGTGCGGCTCACGGCCTGGCACACCCGTTCGATACCGGCCTCCTCCAGGCAGCCGTCGTCGCCGATCGCCTCCCCCAGCAGCGTGGAGGTCTTGACCGCGTGGATCGGCAGCGGCGGAGCCCCCGGCAACGCCTGCACGATCTGCAGTTGCGCCGAGTTCGAGCCGATGTCCAGGACTCCGAGCCGCATATCTTCGAGTATTCTCCGGTCGCCGCTCCCCCACCACCGCTCCGAACCCGGGGCCGCAGCGTCGTGCCCGTGACGACCGGCCACCGGCGGTGACGGCGTGTCGGTTTCCGATGTCACAACCGTGTCTTCGCGCGAACCGGCGGGGCCGGTGCGAACTGCCTCCGATAGGCCGTGGGGGTGACTGCGAAGGCGGCGCCGAAGTTCTGCCGGAAGGTGACGGCGCTGGTGAAGCCGCACGCGGACGCGACGGCGTCGATGCTCCAGTCGGTCGTCTCCGACTGGCTGTGCCGCGCCCCGTTCTGCGGTGGACGCTGCCGACTAGGCTCGACGCCGTGAGCGTGCGTGCAGGAATCGTCGTGACCGGGACCGAGGTACTGACCGGGAGGATCGCCGACCAGAACGGACCATGGCTGTCCCAACAGCTCCTGACGCTCGGCGTCGACGTCGCCCACATCACGATCTGCGGCGACCGGCCCGCCGACCTGACCGCACAACTACGCTTCCTCGCCGACCAGGGCGTCGACCTCGTCGTCACCAGCGGTGGGCTCGGCCCCACCGCCGACGACCTCACCGTCGCTACCATCGCCGAGTTCTGTCGTCGCGAGCTACTACTCGACCCCGAACTCGAAGAACACATCGCGGGCATCATCCGCCGCCACCGCCCGCACACCCCGGACCTCGACGCAGGGCCGACGCGAATCGGGATCCGCAAGCAGGCGCAGGTCCCCACCGATGCCACCGCCCTGCCGCCGACCGGCACAGCACCGGGCGTGGTCATCCCCGCAGTAACCGGTGACCGGCCGGTCCCGACCATCGTCGTCCTCCCCGGGCCGCCCGGTGAGTTGCAGGCGATGTGGCCGAGCGCGATCACCTCACCTGCGGTCGCCGAGGTGCTGACCCGAGCCGACGACCTGCAGCAGGGAACCGTGCGTGCCTACGGACTGCACGAGGCACAACTCGCCGAGACACTGCGCCGGGCCGAAGCAGAGATCGCAGACCTGGATCGACTCGAGATCACCACCTGCCTTCGAGACGGTGAACTCGACATGGTGACCAGATTCGCCTCCGGCGACGCGGACGTCTATCGCCGTCTTCTCGACGTTCTCGCCGAACACCACGGACCCCAGATCTTCTCGACCGATGGCTCCACCATCGACGACCAGCTGATCGACGCCCTCGACGGCCGGTCGATCGCGACTGCGGAGTCGTGCACCGGCGGGCTCGTCGCCGCGCGTCTCACCGCTCGCCCCGGTTCGTCGGCCTACGTCACGGGCGGCGTCGTCTCGTACTCCAACGACGCGAAGTCCGATCTGATCGACGTTCCGGCCGAGATGATCGCCGCGCACGGTGCGGTCAGCGAACAGGTCGCCGCAGCGATGGCCGAGGGCGCCCGACGCCGTCTCGAGGCCGACGTCGCGGTCTCCACCACCGGGATCGCCGGTCCCGACGGTGGCACCGAGACCAAGCCGGTGGGCACAGTCTGCTTCGGCGTCGCGATTGCCGGACGGCCGACATACACGCTCACCCGCCGCTTCCCCGGGGATCGCGAACGGGTCCGAACCCTCACCACCACCGCCGCACTGCATCTGGTTGTCGCACAACTCGAACGACGTTGAACCTGCACCGAACCACCGTTCACTGCGGCCGGGGTGGCAACAGCCGACGCATCGGCATGACCGACAACTGCGACCTCGCGACCGTCGCGGAAGCCGAGTCCCTGCACACCACGCTGATGGTGCTGCTGCAGTCCAACTTCGCCGCGGTCACCACGACCTCCGGGTGGATCGCGGCCGTGCGGTCCGGCGCGGCGCTACCCGAGCACAACCTGGTCGAGTCCGCCCTTCGCGGGAGGTCCGCGGTCACGGCGCATCCCACTCCGAACATCGTCAATTGATAACCGAAAGATAACAGTCGGGTTCGATTGGAGAACCAGTTTGGGAGGATGGGTGTCATGCACTCGCTCCCGCCCTCCCCTATCAGCCGCCATCGAGACCCACTCTGGGTCGATCTCTTCCGTGCGCAGCGGCTCACGGTCAACTGCTCGACCTTGCTGACCGACCTGCCGATTGCCGCCCGCGCGGAGGCCGTCCGCGCCGCGGGCTTCGGTGCGATGGAGATGTGGTGGCCGTTTCCGGGTCCGAATCCGTCCGACGCCGAGGTCGACGGTTTCGTCCGGGCGGTGCGCGATGCCGGCGTGAGGCTGTCGGCGCTGAACTTCACCGGTGGCGCGTTCGAGGCGGGCGAACGCGGGCTGGTGTCCCTGCCCGGACGCGAGAGCGAGTTCCGGGACAGTGTCGACATCGCCGTCGCGATCGGGTCCGCGCTCGGCAGCGCAGGCTTCAATGCGCTCTACGGCTGCCGCGACCACGCGCACCATCCGTCCCGCCAGGACGAGGTCGCCCGCGAGAACCTGCACTACGCCGCTCGTGCGGCTGCATCGATCGGGGCGACGGTGTACGTGGAGCCGTTGAGCGGCGTACCCGCCTATCCGGTACGTCGCATCGACCATGCCCGAGCAGTCGTCGACGCGGTGACCGGTGTGCCGCCGGGCTCGATCGGCGTACTGGCGGACCTGTACCACCTCGCGATGAACGACGACCCGGCCCTGGCCGATCCGACGGGCTGGGCCGGGGCGGTCGCGCACGTGCAGATCGCCGACGTTCCCGGTCGCGGCGCGCCGGGCAGCGGTCGCCTCGACCTGCACACGCCCCTGCGCACGCTGCACACGCAGGGCTATCGCGGATACGTGGGTCTCGAGTACTTCGACACCACGGACGACCCGTTCGGCTGGCTCCGAAAGGAGGTAGATTCATAACGAATTGATAACGTAAGTGGGTTACCGGTAGACCAATATTGGGTGCGCTTCCTACCGTAGGGGGTAATCCTCCTCACAGAGCAGACCCCGCTCCGCGACCAGCACCCCCTGACAAGGACACCCGTATGCCACCCTCCCTCCCCGACACGGAAACGATCGCGTCCCCGCCGCATCCGACCGTCGCGAAGAGCACGATGCGTCGAGCCGTCCTCGCCGGCGTCATCGGCAACTACACCGAGCAGTACGAGTTCGCCGTCTACGCCGCGATGGCCCCGGTCCTGGCCACCGTGTTCTTCCAGACCGACAACCCGACCGTCGGCACGCTCAGCGTCTACGCCGGCCTGGCCCTCGGATTCCTCATCCGCCCGCTCGGCGGCTTCATCTTCGGGCGTCTCGGCGACACGGTCGGCCGCAAGAAGATCCTGTCGCTCACCATCATCCTGATGGGCCTGCTCACGACGCTGATCGGCCTGCTGCCCAGCTACGCGAGCATCGGCATCGCCGCACCCCTGCTGCTGCTGCTCATCCGCCTCGGGCAGGGACTGGCAGCCGGCGGCGAGTACGCCGGTGCCGTGTCCTTCATCGTCGAGTACGGTCCGTCGCACCAACGAGCGCGGTACACCTCGTTCGTCTCCATCTCCGTGTTCGCGGGCCTGCTCACCGGCACCGGACTGACCTTCGCGCTCAGCGAACTCCTCGGCGACGACGCCATGCACGACTGGGCCTGGCGCATCCCGTTCCTGATCGCCCTGCCGATGACCGTCGCCGGCTTCTACATCCGCCGCGCCGTCGAGGAAACCCCCGAGTTCCGCCGCCAGAAGGCCCTCGAAGCCGAACTCGCAGAACAGCATTCGGAAGACGTCCCGGCCACCGGCATCCTCGAGACCCTGCGGACGCAGTGGAAGCCGATCCTGGTGTTCTCCGGCTTCGCGATGACCAACGCCGTGCTCTCCTACAGCTGGACGGCGTACATCCCCGGCTACCTCAAGGACAAGCAGGGCCTGACCCTGGGTCTGTCGACCCTCTCGACGAGCATCGCCCTGCTGGCCATTCTGCCGCTGCTGTACCTGTCCGGCCGCCTGTCCGATCGCATCGGCCGCCGGAAGATGCTCATCGCCGGCACCGTCACCCCGCTGTTCATCGTGCCGTTGTCGTTCACGATCGTCTCGCAGGGCGGATTCGGCAACGCGGTGATCGCCCAGCTGATCTACCTGGTGCCGCTGTTCTTCATCGCCGTGACGACCACGTGCTGCATCGCCGAGATGTTCCCCACCCGCCTGCGCTACACGGCCGGCTCGATCGCCTTCAACCTCGCCTTCTGCATCTTCGCCGGCACCTCCCCGTTCATCGCCTCGGCGCTGGTCGAGCAGACCGGCACGATCATGTCCGTCGCCTGGTACATCTGCGCGATCTCACTGGTTTCGCTCGTCGTCGTCCTCGCGTTCTACCGGGAGACCTACCGCAAGGACCTGGCCGCCGACGACTACAACGACACCCCCGCCGTCGGGCAGCGAGGCGTCTGACCATGCACTTCCCCACCGCACCGTTCACGCTTGTATTCGTTCCCGGAATGCAATGCACCGAGGACACTTTCGCCCCCGTCGTCAACTATCTGCGCGGCCGGTTCGGCGAGCGGGTACCGATGACGATCCGTCCCGTCCGAGCCTATTCGCTCGAGGAGGCCGTCGACGATCTGCTCGGGACCGGCGACCGGATCGTGCCGGTCGGGCATTCCCTGGGCGGCACCGTCGCTCTGGCTGCCGCCCGCCTCGCACCGCACCGGGTACCCGCACTGGCGACGGTGTGCGCCAATCCCCGCGGACCGCGACCCACCCAGCGGGCCGCGTGGAACGATCAGATCTCGCGGGTCGCCCGGGGCGAACTGGCCGGGTGCATCGACGAGGTGCTCCCCCAGCTCGTCGGTGACGCCTCACCGGACCTCGCGGCCCGTGTGCGCGCCATGATGGAGGCCACCGGGGAGCTGCGATACCTGCAGCAGTTGCAGATCCAGCACCAGCGGATCGACGAACGTCCGGCGCTGGCCGACTTCGACGGGCCCGTGCTGGCCGTCGCCGCGGAGAACGACAGACTCATCCCCGTTCCGGTGGCGACGGAGATCGCCGACACAGCCCCGAGGGGCACGTCGACCGTCGTCCCCGGGGCCGGTCACATGCTCCCCCTGGAACAGCCCGCCACCGTCGCCATCGCCCTCGGGTCGTGGGTCGAGCAGCTGCTCGACAGCTACGCCACCGCCCTGCAGTAACCGAGAAGGAAGAAACGTCATGTCCACCCGCCCCATCGTCGTCGACGCCGCCGAGGCCGAACGGCGCACCATTCGGCGCACCGCGCTGGTCTCCTGCAACCAGGCGTTCATCGACTGCCGCACTCCCGGATCCGACAAGAAGGAGAACTACTCCCTCATCGGCAACGGCGTCAGCCAGAATCCCGGGCAGGTCATCAACCTGCAGGAAGACCACGGCTACAACATCGGCGCCGCCGCGATGCCGAACGGTGTGACCAACAACCTGCACATGCACTTCACCGCCGAAGTGTTCCTCAATTTCCGTGGCGACTGGCTCTTCCGGTGGGGCAAGGACGGCACCGGCGGCGAGTACATCTCGCACGAGGGCGACATCGTGTCCATGCCCACGTGGATCTTCCGGGGCTTCACCAACGTCGGGCCCGACGACGGATGGCTGTTCACCGCCCTCGGGCGACCCGACACCGGTGGCATCATCTGGGGTCCTTCCGTGCTGAAGGAGGCCGAAGGCCACGGGCTGTACCTCACCGCCGACAACGAACTGATCGACACCGTCGCCGGCGATCCCCTCCCCGAGGAGGGCGCCCTGATCCGACCCATGCCCGAGGACGTGGTCGACAGCCTGCGCACCTACACCCCCGAGCAGATCCGTGCGCGCGTCACCACCGCCGCCGACCGTGTCTACTCCGAGCATCCCTTCGTCTGCTCGACCCTGCCCGGCGGCCGCGCCGAACTCGCACCGGTGATCGGGTACGGCATGATCGAGGACCGGGACGCCGCACCGCGGGTCACGAATCCCCACTCGTTCAACCTGGCGTGGATGCGGGCGACGGTGGGCGAAGGCATGCTGCGTCACTGGCATGCCGAAACGCAGGTGCTCATCGTCAAATCGGGTCGCTGGCGGATCACGCTCAACGAGCCCGGCGCCGAGACCGTCGTCGAACTCGGACCGTGGGACACCTTCTCGGTTCCGCCCCACGCCTGGCGGATGTTCACCGTGCTCGAGGCCGGCGACGACAGCGACTTCGCCGAAATGGTGGTCGTCAACGGCGGCGACGCCCGCGTGACGCTGCACTGGTCGAAGGACGTGTGGGAGGAAGCCAACCACAAGGGCCTGTCCCGTGACGCAGACGGTTACGTCGCCCCGATGTTCCTGCTCGCCATGACCACGCAGGACGACTGATCCACATGCGCGCCAACAACGTTCGCAGCATCATCGCCGACGGCCGATGCGCGGTCAACGCGTGGCTGTCGACGGACAGCCCCTACACGGCGGAAGCCCTCTCGCACTGCGGATTCGACAGCGTCACCGTCGACGCACAACACGGCATGTTCGGTCGCGACGCGCTGGTGCGGATGTTGCAGGCGATCGCCGCCGGACCCGCGACCCCGATGGCCCGGCCGTCCACCCTCGACCCGGCCGAGCTCGGCTGGCTCCTCGACGCCGGTGCCTACGGGATCGTCGCCCCGGGGATCGACACCGCCGAGGCGGCCGAGCATCTCGTCGCCGCCTGCACCTACCCGCCGCGCGGACGCCGATCGTTCGGCCCCTCCCGGGGTCTGTTGTACGGCGGTCCCGACTACCTCGACCAAGCCGACCGCACGGTCACCCTCTGGGCGATGATCGAGTCCGCGCAGGCGCTGGGCAACCTCGAGCAGATCGCCGCCGTCCCGGGACTGTACGGGCTGTACATCGGGCCGAACGACCTGGCGCTCGACCTCGGCGAACGGCCCGGCGGCCGCATCGGCGACACGGTCGCCCGGCACTGCGCCACCATCCGGGACGCCGCCCACCGGAACGGCCTGGCCGTCGGGGTGTTCTGCGCCGACGGCGACGAGGCGGCCCGGTGGCGTTTCGAAGGGTTCGACCTGGTCACGCCGGGCAACGACCTGTCGATGATCCGTGCGGAGGCGCAGAAGCGAATTGCTAGCGTGCGAGGAGTCGTAGGTGCAGCCGCTCCCGCGACCGGATCCGGATACTGAACGAGGAATGCTGTGAACGACCCGAGAAGCACCGCCACCGTCGGCTCCTTCCCGACTTCGACCCGGCACAGTGCCAGTGCCGGAGTGGAACTCACCCAGGATCTGTTGCGGTATCTCACCAGCGGACAGTTCCAGCCCAACCAGCGTCTGCCCGGGGAACGCGCCCTGGCCGAGCACATGGGCGTCGGCCGCACGGTCATCCGCGAAGCCATCCGGTCGCTCGTGCTGCTCGGCGTGCTGGAAGTGCGTCAAGGTGACGGCACCTATCTGCGTGGTGCTTCCTCGGACCTGCTGCCCCGGGTGATCGAGTGGGGCGTGCTGCTGGGCACCCACAGCATCGACTCACTCGCCGAAGCCCGCCAGTACATCGAGATCGATCTCGCCGGCCTGGCCGCCGGCAACCGGACCGACGTGGACCTGGCCCGCATCCAGCAGTGGTTCTACTTCATGGAGAGCGCTGCCGAGGCCGGGGACGTCGCCAAGTTCGTCGAGGCGGACACCGAATTCCACCTCGCCATCGCCGCTGCGAGCGGCAACACCGTCCTGGCCGGGGTCCTCACCAACATCCGCAGCCTGCTGCGCGTGTGGACCGAACGGGTGTTGACGACCAGCGTCCGCCTCGGCGACTCGCTCGACGTCCACCGGCCCATCTACCTCGCCATCGAGGCCGGCAACGTCGACGACGCCCGTGCCGCCATGAGCGAGCACATGCATCAGGCGATCGACAACCTGCGGCGGGTCCTCGACACCAGCCCGCTGTCCAACACACGAATGTAGGGAACTCATGCTCGGCGGTATCGCTGACGACTTCACCGGGGCCACCGACCTCGCCACCAATCTCGTAACCCGCGGATTCCGCACCACCGTCACCCTCGGCGTCCCCGACGGCGACCTCGACGACCTGCGCGACCACGACGCAGTCGTCGTCGCGCTCAAGAGCCGCACCGCCCCGGTCGCAGAGGCCGTCGCAGACAGCCGCGCCGCGCTGTCGGTGTTGCGCGATCTCGGTGCCGACCGCATCTACGACAAGTACTGTTCGACGTTCGACTCCACCCCGGAGGGCAACATCGGGCCCGTCGCCGACGCCTTGATGTCCGAACTCGGCGTCGACACCACGGTGGTGGTCCCGTCGTTCCCCGACAACGGCCGCACCGTCTACCAGGGGCACCTGTTCGTCGGCGACAGGCTGTTGTCGGACAGTTCGATGCGCCACCACCCCCTGACCCCGATGCGCGAGTCCGACGTCCTCCGGCTGCTCGCCCCGCAGACCACCCGTCCGGTCGGACTCGTCCCGCACGCCGTCGTCCGCGCCGGGGCCGATGCCGTGCGCACCGAACTCGCCGCCCGCAGTGGCCTGCAGGTGATCGACGCCGTCGACACCACCGATCTGTCGGTCGTCGCCGCCGCCACCTCGCACCTGCCGCTGGTCACCGGCGGATCGGGACTCGCACTGGGGATGCAGGGGCCGTCCGATGCCGCCGGCGCCCGCACCGTCGCCGTGCACCGCGGCTTCCGCGCGGTCCTCGCCGGCAGCGCGTCGCGCACTACCCAGGCGCAGATCGCGCACGCTCGACCTCACCTGACCCACCTCATGCTCGACGCCGAACGACTCGTCGACGACCACGACGACGTCCTGGGGCAGATCCTCGACTGTGCCACCGCGTCGTGGAACCGCGACCCGGAGCGACCCGTGATGATCTACTCGGTCGGCGAGCCGGCCGACGTGGCCGCCACGACCCGCTCCGGACATTCCAGCGCCGCACTGATCGAGGCCGCGCTCGCGGAACTGGCCGTCCGCTTCGTCGACGCAGGGGTCCGCCAACTCGTCGTCGCCGGAGGTGAGACCTCCGGAGCCGTGCTGCGCGGCCTCGGGGCCTGCCGTCTGCGCATCGGGCCGCAGATCGCGCCCGGCGTGGCGTGGGCCGAGACACGTTCCGGCTCCATCGCTCTCGACGTCGCGCTCAAGTCCGGGAACTTCGGGACGACCGACATGTTCACCTCCGCGTGGGATGTGCTGGCATGACCGACTCGCGCGACGAACTCGTCCGTGCCGGTGCCCGGTTGACCGATCTGGGCTTGAGTCCCGGATCGTCGGGCAACCTCAGCATCCGGGTGGGTTCGACGATGGTGATGAGCCCGACCGGTGTGTCCCTCGGCGCCCTCGATGCCGAGCGGCTCTCGGTGCTCGACCTGGACACGGGACAGCTGTTGGACGGTCCTCCGCCGTCGAAGGAGTTTCCACTCCACCGTGCGCTGTACGCGCGGTCCGGCGACGCCGGCGCGGTCGTGCACCTGCACTCGGCGTACGCCGCGGCCTGGTCGTGCACGCACCACCACGACAAGGCCAGCGCGGTCCCACCCGTCACGCCCTACTTCGTGATGAAGGTCGGCCGCACCCCGCTCATCGGCTACGCACCGCCGGGGGATCCCCGTCAGGCCGAGGCGTTGCACGCGCTTCCCGGCGCGTTCGAGGCCGCCCTGCTGCAGAACCACGGGCCGATCGTCGCGAAAGCCTCCCTCGCCGCGGCGGTGGACGCTGCGATCGAACTCGAAGAGGTCTGCAAGCTGTTGATCCTGCTCGGTCCGCACCCGGTGCGTCACCTCACCGACGACGAGGCCGCCCACCTCGCGGAGAAGTACCGCGTGCCGTGGGGCTCGCCGTAGTACCTCTCTTCGGGATACTCGGTCCCACGGCCGAGCACATCTGAGATTCTGGTGGACATGGCAACTGCTGCAGAGCCTTCCACCGCACCGAAGAACATGACCTGGATCCCCGGGGGAACGTTCTGGATGGGGTCGGAGGAGTTCTATCCCGAGGAGCGTCCCGTGCACCAGGTGCGGGTCGACGGGTTCTTCATGGACGAGCACCCGGTGACCGTCGCCGAGTTCCGGCGGTTCGTGAAGGACACCGGGCACGTCACCACCGCCGAGACGGCACCCGATCCGAAGGACTACCCCGGCGCGGAACCCGACCTGCTGGTTCCGGGGTCGCTGGTGTTCGTGCCGCCGCCCGGGCCGGTGCCGCTCGACGACTACCGCCGCTGGTGGGCGTGGACGCCGGGCGCGCAGTGGCGGCACCCGGAGGGGCCCGGCAGCACCGTGGCCGGACGCGACCGTCACCCGGTCACGCACGTGTCGTACTTCGATGCACTCGCCTACGCGCAGTGGGCCGGCAAGGAGCTGCCGACCGAGGCGGAATGGGAGTTCGCCGCACGCGGTGGCCTGGATCGGGCGCGGTTCGTGTGGGGCGACGAGTTCGCTCCGCGCGGCCGCTACCGCGCCAACACCTGGCAGGGCCGCTTCCCGTGGGAGAACACCGGCGAGGACGGTTTCGTGGGCACCTCGCCCGTCGGCTCCTACCGTCCCAACGGGTACGGACTGGTCGACGTGGCCGGCAACGTGTGGGAGTGGACGGCGGACCACTACACCGCGCACCACGGCGCCGACGGACGGGACACCGCCCCCGCGCACGCCTGCTGCATCCCCAGCAATCCCCGCACGGGTGCCGGCGACGAGTCCGGCCCGTACCCGCGGCGCGTGATCAAGGGTGGCTCGCACCTGTGCGCGCCGAACTACTGCCTCCGCTACCGTCCGGCGGCGCGGCAGGGCGAGTCGGTCGAGACGTCGACGTGCCACATCGGTTTCCGCTGCATCGTGCGCCCGGACATGTGACGAGGCCGGTGACCGCATCGCGGTCACCGGCCTCACCGCGCCGTACGGCGGTCAGCGCGGAACGTCGCCGAGGATCGACACCCGCTCCATCACGCGCCGGTGCGGGAAGTAGTCGCTGGCCGCGTAGTGCTGGGTGGCCCGGTTGTCCCAGAACGCAACAGAATTCGGTTCCCATCGGAATCGGCATTGGAAGTCGGGGACCTTGGCCTGGTCGAACAGGTGCTGCAGCAGCCGGCCGCCCTCGACGGGATCCATGTCGGGGATGTGCGTGGTGAACAGGCTGTTGACGAACAACGTCCTGCGTCCCGTCTCCGGATGCGTGCGCACGATCGGATGCCGCACCGGCGGGTACTGCTCCCTCATCTGCTCGAGGCGCTCGGCGGTCATGCCCCGGCCGAAGGACGGCACGAAGTCGTGCACGGCGTCGAGTCCGTCGATACGGTCCTTGATCTCGTCGGAGAGGCAGTCGTACGCGTTACCCATGTCGGCCCAGAGGGTGTCGCCGCCGGCGGGCGGGACCTGCAACGCCCGCAGCACCGACCCCATCGGGGGACGCTGCTGCCACGTGACGTCGACGTGCCAGATGTTCTCGGTGCCGGGGTTGTCCTCACCTCGTTCGAAGTGGACCACCTCGGGTACCTCACCCTGCGGGAGCAGCGGGTGGACCTCGAGTTCACCCCAGTGCCGGGCGAAGTCGCGGTGCTGAGCCCCGGTGATGCGCTGGTCGCGGAAGAACAGCACCTTCCATTCGAGGAGGGCGCGGCGCAGTTCGGCGATCTGCTCGGGCTGCGGGTCGCCCAGGTCCACGTCGGTGACCACGGCGCCGATGTAGGGCGTGACGGGCTCGAGGCGCAGGCTCACGTACGGTTCGTCGCTGGACGCACCGGAAGAGCGCCGCATGAACCTCGGACCGAACTCGATGGTGTGTGAGCCTATTTCGACGGAACGGGACGTGATCGTCGGGGGCATGGCGACTCCTGTCGGATAGCTGGCGAACGGGTCAGTGGTCGAGCCGGGCATGCGAGTCCTCGGCCTGCAGCGCCCCGACGGCCATGTCGATCAGGTGATCGACGGTTTCGTCGAAGTCGGCTCGCACCACTGGAATTCCTTTTTCCTGGCGCTGCTCGAAGATCGCCAGGGCGGATACGGACATGTTGAAGACGAGATCGATGCGCTCGACCGCGGTGCGGGGAGACAGGTGCGGCAACAGGCGCGTGAGGCGGCGGACGACTTCGGCATTGGCGTCCCGCAGGGCGGCGAACTCGTCGTCGAAGAAGTCCACCGAGGGCGATACTCTCGCGAGGAAGCGCGCGTAGTGGGTTGCCTCCGGCGCGGAGGCGAGGAAGTCGGTCAGCGGGCGGATGCCGGCCTCGACCAGGGCGCGCACGTCTTCACCGCGGCCCTGGCGGTCGAGCTCGTCGAGGCGGTCTCGCCGCACGTCGTTGATGGCGCTCATCCGGGATCTGAAGATGGCCGTCAGCAGCCCGTCCCGGTCGCCGAAGTGGTACTGCACCGCGGAGTTGTTGCGGTGACCGGCGGCCGCCGCGATGTCCCTCAGCGACACTCCGTCGATGCCCCTTGTGGCATAGAGCTTTTCGGCAACTTCGACCAGCGCGCGCCGGGACTCGTCCGTGGATGACATGACGCCACCGTACGGCGCCCGGCCCAGCGGCGTCAAGACACTGACTTAAATTCTGCCGAGGCGGTGAAATATCGTGTTTTCCAGCCAGTTTCGGGGTACGGTTCGATCGCGGACGCAGAGTGCACCCTCGGGTCCCACTCAGCGGGACGGCGTCCGCCGCACCCCGCAACCGTGATTAGCGTCACCGACCCGAGGCCCCTGCGCCGGTGGTGGACAGCTCCCCGCCGTGAAGCGCCCCGCCTGCTTCCCAACGCTTTCGGCCACCGTGCCGCCCCGCCCATCCGAACAAAGGAAAACGATGGTGCCCGACCCGCAGCCGCCCACGGCCACAACGTCCCGGCGACGACTGTTCGTCCTGCTCGCCGTGATCATCCTCTTCTCGGAGATCGCGACGTTCGAAATCCTGATGGTCTACCCGGCCGTCCCCCACATCGCCGCCGCGTTCGGCACCCTCGACGTCGCCTGGGTGATGTCGATCGTCACGCTCGCCGGCGCGACGCTGATGCCACTGATCGGCAAGGCCTCCGACAAACTCGGCAAGAAGCGCGTCATCCTGGGGCTCGCCGTGGTGTTCGTCCTCGGCAGCGTGACGAGCGCGGCCGCGACGTCGTTCGAGATGATGCTCGCCGGCCGCGCCGCCCAGGGCGCCCTCGTCGGCATCGTGGCCCTGTCGTACAGCCTCGTGCGCGACATCATGCCCCGCGACTTCGTGCCCGTTGCGCTCGGCGTCGTCGCCACCGGCATCGGGATGTCGGCGGTGGCCGGCCCGTTCGTCGCCGGCTGGCTGATCGACAGCTTCGGCTTCCGGTCGGTGTTCTGGTTCCTCGCCGTCTACGTCACGGCGCTCGTCCCCCTCTACGCGGCGGTGGTCCCGGAAAGCCCGGTCCGCGCCGACCGGCCGGTCGACTACCTCGGCACGCTGCTGCTCGGCCCCGGTGTGGCCGTCCTGCTGCTCGGCATCACCAAGGGCTCGGCGTGGGGCTGGTCGTCCACGCCGACGATCGCGCTGCTGGTCGTCGGCGCGGTGATGCTCGCGCTGTTCGTCGTCCGCCAGCGCACCGCGACCCACCCGCTGATCGACTTCGGCATCCTCTTCGGCCGCCGCTTCGGGCCGACCGTCGTCGCCGTCGGCTGCGTCGCCTACATGATGAACGCGCACGCATTCCTGATGCCCACACTGCTGCAGACCCCCGCCGGACTTCCCGGGATCTCGTACGGAGCTGGCCTGACCGCCACCCTGTACGCGCTGTGGACGTGTGCACTCGGTCTGTGTGCGATGGTCGCCGGCCCGCTCGGCGGATTCGCGGCGAAGAAGTTCGGGCCCCGCCAGGTCCTCATCGGCGCCGCGCTGCTGTTCCTGCTGGTGATGTTCCTCGGCACCCGGCTGCCCACGACGTTGTGGCAGGTCGTCGCACTCAGCGCCCTGGCCGGTTTCGCCGTCGGATTCCTGCACTCGTCCAACGCGAACCTCGTGCAGGACGCGCTGCCTGCCGAACAGAGCGGCGTCGGCACCACCATCGCCGGCGTCGGGATGCAGCTGACCTCCGCAATCGCGGTGACCGTCACCGGTGCCGTCATGGCCGGGCACGCCGCCGGCATGCGACCCGGCGGACGCGCGGTGCTCTATGCCGACACCGCCCTGGTACACGGCTTCCGCTACGCGGCCCTCGTCGGCGCCGCCGGGCTCGTGATCGCGCTGGTCATGAAGCACGGCCGCGCCCCCGCCACGGGCGGCCTGCGGACACCGGATCCCACCCCCGTCGCCGCCGCCCAGCCCCAGCGCGCCTGACCCCCAGGAGATCATCGATGAACCGCCATTCCCTCCCCATCGTCACCGACCTCCCGCAGCCGTCGGCCGCCGTCGACTACCGCAGTCAGAAGCGCCCGTTCCGCCGCCCCGACCCGGTGCGGCCCCCGGCGGGCGCCCCGAACGTCCTGCTCGTGATGATCGACGACGTCGGATTCGGTGCCGCGTCGGTGTTCGGCGGCCCGTGCCGGACGCCGACGGCCGAACGCCTCGCCGACGACGGCCTGAAGTACACCCGATTCCACACCACCGCGCTGTGCTCCCCCACCCGCGCCGCCACCCTCACCGGCCGCAACCACCACTCCGTCGGCATGGGCGTGATCTCCGAAATGGCCGGAGCTGCACCCGGATACAACGGGACACGACCGGCCTCGGCGGCGACGGTCGCCCGCATCCTGCAGGGCAACGGGTACGCGACGGGCGCCTTCGGGAAGATGCACCAGACTCCGACGTGGGAGATCACCCCGGCCGGGCCGTTCGACCGGTGGCCGCTGCGGGAGGGCTTCGACAAGTTCTACGGCTTCCTCGGCGCCGAGTCGGACCAGTTCTCCCCCGTCCTCTACGAGGGCTTCACCGTCGTGGACCCGCCCCGCACCCCGGAGCAGGGCTACCACCTGTCGGAAGACCTGGTCGACCGGGCCGCGGCGTGGATCGAGGGGGTCCGCGCCGTCGACGAGAACAAGCCGTGGTTCTGCTATCTGCCGTTCGGTGCTTGCCACGCGCCGCTGCAGGTACCGGCGAGCTATCTGGACATGTACCGCCACGAGTTCGATCACGGGTGGGATCGCCAGCGGGAGATCACCCTGGACTGTCAGCGCCGGCTCGGGGTCGTCGCGCCCGACACCGAACTGGCCCCATGGCCGGACGACCTGCCGCGGTGGGAATCGCTGAACGAGGACCAGCGGAGGGTGTCGGCGCGGCTGATGGAACTGTATGCGGCGTTCCTCGAGCACACCGACGACCAGGTCGGCCGGCTCGTCGACCGGTTGCAGGAACTCGGGGAACTGGACAACACCCTCGTGCTCTACATGCTCGGCGACAACGGCGCCTCTGCCGAGGGCGGATTCGAGGGATCGTTCAACTATCTGGCCGGGCTCAACGGCTATCCGAGCACCACCTCGGACGTCTTCGCGCGATTCGACGAGCTCGGCACCCCCACCAGCTACCCGCACTATCCGGCGGCGTGGGCGCTGGCCCTCGACACCCCGTACCAGTGGGCCAAGCAGGTCGCCTCCCACTACGGCGGCACCCGCAACGGGCTCATCGTGCGCTGGCCGGACGGCATCGCCGACAAGGGCGGGCTGCGCCACCAATGGCACCACTGCGTCGACATCACCCCCACCATCCTCGAGGCGGCCGGGATCCCGGCACCGCACAGCGTCGACGGCGTGACCCAGATGCCGATGGAAGGCGTCGCCATGAACTACACCTTCGACGACGCCACCGCACCGGACCGGCACACCACGCAGTACTTCGAGATCTTCGGCAACCGCGGCATCTACCACGAGGGCTGGACCGCGGTCACCGCGCACCGCGCGCCGTGGCTGATGGCCACGCACGGTCTCGAGCTCCCGAGCCTCGACGAGGACCGGTGGGAGCTGTACGACACCCGCACCGACTGGTCGCAGGCCCGCGACCTGGCGGACCGGCACCCGGACACCCTGGAGAAGCTGAAACAGCTGTTCCTCGTCGAGGCGGCCCGACACCAGGTCCTCCCGCTCGACGACCGCACCGTCGGCCGCCATGCCGATCCCGGCTCACGACCACCGCATCCGTTCGCGGGCCGGCGCACCGTCACCCTCTACCCGCACATGCAGGGCCTCGTGGAGAAGGCGGCGCCGTCGTTCTTCAACCGCTCGTTCACCCTCACGGCCCGGATCGACACCCACGACCGGCCCTGCCGGGGCATGCTCGCCGGAATCGGCGGGCGCTTCGGCGGATTCGCGTTCTACGTCCTCGCGTCCCGGCCGGTGTTCTGCTACAACTTCAGCGGCAGTCACCGCACCTTCGTGCGCTCACCCCGCCCGCTGACCGGCGACGTGCGCGAAGTGTCGCTGCACTTCGACTACGACGGCGGCATCGGGCAGGGCGGCGAGGCCGTGCTCTCCGTCGACGGCGAGGTCGTGGCGCGCGAGCGCATCGAGCGCACCGCACGGGCGATCTTCTCGATGAACGAGCAGCTCGACATCGGCGTCGACCGGGGCAGCCCGGTCGCGGAAGAGACCGCCGAGTTCGGACGGTTCGCGTTCACCGGCACCCTGCATCACGTCCGGGTCGATCTTCCGCCCGGCGGGGGTGCGCAGGCCGACGACCGCCGCCGGGTCGCGCTCGCCACCCACTGACCGGTCGACTGCGCAGTTGTCGTGACGCCACGCCGATGCGGGCGACGACAACTGCGCAGTCGCGGACGACCGATGTTCAGCGAGCGGCGCTGCGCGGCCCCACAGGCGATGCCGCGTCCGACGACTCCCCGCGTCTCCCGGCCGTGATCCAGAACGCCAGCACCGCGCCGGCGAGCGCGGCGACGGCAGCCACGAGGAACGCGACGAAGAAACCGCGGCTGTCGTAGACGATTCCCGTCGCGTCGGCTGTCACCACGTGCTGGGCCAGCAGCGCGAACCCGACGGACGAGAGCATGCCGCCGAACATGGACTGCGACAGGCCGGTGAAGTTGGCGCCGACGGCGCGTTGCTCGGCCGGCAGGGCGAGCATGACGAGGTTCGGCACCGCGGCGTAGATCATGGATCCGAAGCCGACGAGCCCGTACGCGGCGACGATCTGCCACGGGTGGGACGGCGTCGTGCCCAGGATCAGTGCCCCCACCGCGATCAGCACGGACCCGGCGATGAGGTGCTGCCGGAACCCGATCCGCCGAGCCGTGGCACCGACGAACACGCCGCTGACGACGATGAGGACGCCGCCGGGCAACAGCCACAGCGCCATCTCCGTCACCGACAGCCCGAATCCGTAGTCCGCGGCGGGTGTCTGCAGCAGCATCGGAATGAGGGTGGCGATCAGCGTGGTTGCGCCGTAGGCCACGCCACCGGCGAGCAGAGTGATACCGACTGCGCGGCTGGTCAGGACCTCGATGCTGATCAACGGTTCGGCGACTCGCCGTTCCCACGCCACCCACGTCGCGAACGCGGCGAGCGCGAGGCCGAGCACTCCGAGGGTCCTGCCGCTGAGCCAGCCCCATCCGGCGCCCATCGACAGCATCAGCATCGCGGCGAACAGACCCGCCGTAAGCAGCAGTGCACCGACCCAGTCCACCGAGACGCGGGCGCGCACAGGGGTTTCGGGCACGAACAGCAGCGTGAGCACGCCACCCACCGCGCAGAGCGCGAAGGAGAACCAGAACACGGAGGCGACACCCGTGCGGTCCAGCATGAATCCGGACACCAACGGCGCCAGGACGGTGACGACGCCGACCCCGGTGTTGGCGATGCCGATCGACATGGGCTGCAGCCGGGCCGGGAAGACGTCCCGGATCAGCGAATAGCCGAGGGCCGTGAACGCGAAACCCACCCCCGACAGGAAGCGACCCACCAGCAGGATCCCGAAGGTCGGGGCGAGGGCGGAGATCAACGCTCCGGTGCTCGCCACCGCGGCGGTCACCACCAGGATCCGCTTCTTGCCGTAGATGTCGGCGAGCTTGCCCAGGACGGGTGAGGCGATGGCGGCGGCGAGAACGAGCGCGGTCATCACCCACACCACCTGCGTGGTCTGGTAGTGCGCGGCGATCTTGGGCAGCGCCGGGGTGAACAGCGCGAAGGCGAGCGCGGCCTGCTCGGTGAGCAGGACGAGGATCAGCAGGATGCCGATCCAGCGAGCCGTCGACTCCGGCGCTTCGAGGGACGCATCCCCGGAGAGAGGCGGACGTTCGTCCGGTCCGAGTGAAACCGACATGGTTCGGCACCTGCATTTCTCGAGGGCGAAAGGGATTGCCGGACACAGTGCCCGAGCATTCGTCGGCCGTGCACCGGTTGTTCCGCTCAGCTGGACGGCTCTGTCGCAGGCTCGAACGGCATTCTGTAATGGCGGTCACATGTCGGCGCGAGGCCGACCGTGAGTCGAGGACGATGTGATGACAGGGTTGACAAGCACACCCGCTACCACCACCGGACCCGGTTGGACGCCACGACTGGTGCTGTCGCTGGTATCGATGGCTCTTGTACTGGAGATCATTTCGATCAGCTCGTACATGGTGGCCACCGCGTTGAAGCCGATCGGCGAACACTTCCGGACCGGTCAGATCGCCTGGGTGATGACGGCATGGTTGCTGATGGCGGCAATCGCGTGCCCGGTGGTCGGCAAGCTGGCCGACATCTACGGCAAGCGCCGCATGTTCCTGATTTCCCTCGGGGTTTCCGTCGTTGGGGCGGCCCTGTCGGCGATGGCCCCGACGTTCTGGGTGTTCATCGTCGGCCGGGCACTGTTCGGCTGCCTGATCACCTGCATGTTCCTGGCGTACTCGCTGATGCGCGACGTTTTTCCGCCCAGGACGCTGGCGCTGTCGGTCAGCGTCACCGCCGCCGGGATGGGGTTGATGTCGATCCCGTCGCCGTTCCTGACCGGGATGCTGCTGGACCTGTGGTCGTTCCGCAGCATCTTCTGGTTCTTCGTGGTCGTACTGGTCGTGTGCGCGCCGCTGGTGGTGATGACGACGCCGGAGTCCCCGGTGCGCACGCCGGCGCGGGTGGACGTACTCGGTGCCGCACTCCTGGGCACCGGCCTGGCGTCGGTCCTGGTCGGGGTCAGCTTCGGGCCGACGTGGGGATGGATTCACACCGAGACGCTCGGATTCCTCGGCGGCGGCACAGCCCTGCTCGCGATCTGGGCGGTGTCGAGCCTGCGCATGTCCTCGCCGCTCATCGACCTGAGGTTCTTCCGTGAGGGTCCGATGTTCCGGATCACCGCGGCGGCCGGCCTGGGATACGGGACGATCACCCTGTACACGACGGTCCTGCCGCTGATGTGCATGGCGCCGATCTCGCTGGGCCTCGGCTACGGTTTCGGCGTCCACGCCCGCCAGTTCGCGATCCTGCAGGCCCCCATCGGTGTCGGCAGCCTGGTCGGCGGACTGGCGGCGGGACGCGCCATCCGGTCCGCCAGGCCGGCACTCACCCTGGTCGTCGGTCTGTCGGTGATGGCATCGAGCTCTGTGCTCACCGCGTTCGCGCACTCGGCGAAGTTCCCGCTCGTGCTGTGGGTGCTGCTGTTCGGCATCGGTATGGGCATCACGACCGCGTCCATCCCCAACCTGGTGATCCACTCGGTGCCGGCCGACGTGCAGGCGTCGATGTCGAGCATGGTGCAGACCTCCCAGACGCTCATCGCGTCGATCTTCCCCGTCGCGGCGTTCACCATGCTCAACTCGCACGTGGCGACGGTGATCGAGGGCTACGCCTACTACACCGACACGGGCATGGTGGTGGCGTACCTGATGTGCGCCGGCGCATCCGCGGCGTCGCTCGCCGTCGCGGTGGGACTGCTCCGTCGTCGCGTCCACACCGCCGAGGATGCGAACGCGACGTCCCCGGAGGCGGCCGCGCTCGTCTGACCGAGTTTGTCGATACCGCTGCCGGGTGCGCTCTCGGGCGCACCCGGCAGCGGTCGTGTCCGTGCGGAACGCGGACACATTTCCGTCCTGTGTTTCTCTTCACGGCCCGTCGCGGAGCTGTTAGAGTCATCACAACCATTGATTGATCGCTTGATCAGTAGAAGGACCCTCTGTCGCAGTGGGAGGCATAGTGACGACGCACAACGATGTGCCGGTGGCGGTGATCGACCGCGCTGCCCGGCTGCTCGAGGCGTTCCGCGACAGCGAACGGCTCACCCTGGCCGAGCTCACCCGGCTGACGGGCATGCCCCGCTCGTCCACGCACCGGTTACTGAACCAGCTCGTCGAGATCGGCTGGGTCCGCCGGGACGCACCGGCGTACTCGCTGGGCACGAAGATGCTCGAGCTCGGCTCCCTCGTCCAGCACAACGACGCCCTGCACCGGGCAGCGCTACCCGTCATGCACGAGTTGCACGGCCGCACCGGTCTCGTCGTCCACCTGGCGGTGCTCACGGGCACCGAGGTGCTGTACCTGGAGAAGGTCGGCGGCCCCTACTCGATGCGGATCCCGTCCCGCGTGGGGGGCCGGCAGCCGGCCCACTGCACCGCGCTGGGCAAGGCTCTTCTCGCCCAGGGTCAATGCGACGTGGAAGCACTCTTCGCCGATCACCCTCTCCCCGCCCGGACCCCGCACAGCGTCACCGACCCGGACCGGCTGCGCAGTGAACTCGCCCGCATGCGCGAGCAGCACGTCGCGCACGAACGTGACGAGGCCGCGCCCGGCGTCTCCTGCGTTGCGGCGCCGATCGGACCGGCCGGCAAGTGCGTCGGGGCGATCTCCGTGAGCGGCCCGACGGCATCGATCCGAGCCACCGCCCTGGCTGCCCCGGTGCGCGTGGCCGCACTGGCCGCGTGGCGGCGCTTCACCCACCTGCGCGCCGGAAATGTCCGGACAGCGGTATGACACCGTATTGATCGGCTGATCAATAGATGTGGCACAATGGACCGGCCGACGACGACCGAGTCCTGAGGAGTGCCATGGATCCGCACGAGCGCCGCCGCCAGATCCTGGACAGCTCCGCGCAATTGTTTGCTTCCAAAGGGATTGCAGCAACTACAATCCGGGAGATCGCCGACGAGGTCGGCGTCTACTCCGGAGCGCTCTACCACTACTTCCCGTCCAAGGAAGCGATCGTCACCGAACTGATCCGCGAGTACATCGACGATCTGAACGGGCGGTGTCGCGAGATCACCGCGCGGTCCCAGACCCCGATCGAGCGGATCGAGGCGCTCGCGTTGCTGGCCCTGTCCACGTCGGAGGACTACCGTGGCGCCACGACGATCTGGCAGCGCGAGGGCGAGTACATGCGCGACCGCCTCGTCGAGGCCGACCTGGCCGAGACCGCCGACGAGGTCGAGAGAGCGTGGCGGGCGGCCATCGCCGACGGCGTGGCCGACGGTACGTTCCGCGACGACATCGACCAGGAGGTGTTCTACCAGTTGATCCGTGACGCCGTCTGGCAGGCATCGCGCTGGCACCGCCCGTCGGCGGAGCGTTCCAACGCCGATCTCGCTCGCGACGTCACCCGCATCTTCGTCGACGGATTCCGCCCCCGGGCCGGCTGACCGGCCACGGGGGCGCTCACGTATCGACCGTTCAGGCCTGGCGTGCCATGGTCTCGTCGACCTCCTTCTGCCAGTTCTCCAGCGCACGAGTGGTGTCCACCTCGAATTCGAAGCGTTGCACCATCTCCGGGGTGACGTCCTCGACGTCGACGAAGAACTGGCTGTACCAGCGACGCAACTGGTAGACCGGCCCGTCCTCCTCCGTCAGCAGCGGATTCTCGATCCGGGTCTTGTGCTTCCAGATCTCGACGTCCTGCTTGAACTGCGTCTCCACACCCTCGGTGAACATCGTCGCCATCGCGGCGGCCTCCTCGTCGCCGACGCCCTCCACCTTCCTGACGATGGTGCCGAACTGCAGCACGAACGAGTCCTGCGTGACCGGGTAGTGGCAGTTGACGAGTTTGGTCTCGACCGTCACATCCCCGGACACCGTGTAGACGGTGTCGAGCATGAAGGACGGACCGTAGTACATCGCGTCCGAGATGGTCTGGGAATCCGGAAGATCGAGCTGCACGCCCGTCTTGATGTCGTCACGGCCCGTCGAACGCATGTGCTGCGCGGCGATGTGGCCCTCGAAGACGTTCTTGAAGTACTGCGGCATCTGGAAATGGACGTAGAAGAAGTGCGCCATGTCGACGACGTTGTCGACGATCTCCCGGCAGTTCGACCCGGTGACGTGGAAAGTGTTCCACGTCCACTCGCTCCAGGCGTCGGTCCCGTAGTCGGGGATCTCCGGAATCGTCACGTCCGCCGGCGGCGGATTCCCCTGCGGGTCGTTCCACACGAACAGCAACCCGTTGCGCTCCATGCTGATCCACGACTTCGTCCGGGCGAGCTTCGGCGTGCGACGGGCGTACGGGACCTCGGCGCACCGACCGTCGCCACCCCACCGCCAGTCGTGGAACGGGCACGCGATCGTGTCGCCCTTGATCTCGCCCCGGGCCAGATTGCCGCCCATGTGGCGGCAGAACGCGTCGAGCACGTGCAGTGCGCCCTTCGAGTCCTCGAAGACCACCAGATCGGTTCCGAAAATCTGTATCTGGTGCGGCTTTCCGTCGTGGAATGTCTTGGCCAGGCCGAGGCAGTGCCAGCCGCGGGCATACCGCGTCGGGTTGCTCCCCGTCTCGATGCTCCGGACCTCGATGGTCTCGAGTTCAACAGTCATGAAGTCCTCCAGGTGATGTATGTCCGAGTGCGGCGGCGCCGGACCGGCTACGGCTCGTTCGGCCGGGATTCGATCGGCTGGGGTTCGACCCGGCGGGAGGGCACGAGCCGGCCGTCGCGCACGGCGCGATCGACCGACTCATGCAGCGCCCCACAGCGAGGCAGATAGTGCGTGTCCTCGTCCGCGATTGCCGCCGAGGCGAATTCGCGGCAGGTGTCGCGAGCCGGGCCGATCCATTGAATGCTCGTGTGCACGGGGCTGTACTTCGCCACCAGCACCTTGTTGCCACACGCGTGGCATTCGAGCGACTGCATCCGATCACTTCCTTCCTCGGGTACACCGAGCGTAGGAAGTTCCCCACACGGTGGCTGCCGGATGTCAGCTCAGCGGGACACCTTTTCGGAGAGGGGCTTCGGGGACCAGCACGCTTCTCTCTTTCGTCGGGTGTTCGTCGGTGGATCGGTTCATCGCATGAGCGCCTGGCCGCCGTCGACGGGCAGCGAGTGACCGGTGATGTAGTGCGCTGCCGGACTGCACAGGAACACCACCGCCGGGCCGATGTCGGCTTCGGGGTCGCCGAGGCGGCCGAGCGGCACGGTGTCGAGGTAGGCCCGCGCCTCGTCCGGACTCTCCTGCGCCCACACCTCGAGCGCGGGTGAATTCGCCAGCGGGAGAATCGCGTTGACGCGGATTCCGTCGGCCGCCCATTCGCACGCCGCCGCGCGGGTCAGAACCCGGATCGCCTCCTTGGCGGCCGCGTAGCCCCCGTACCCGGACGGGTCCCAGCGCACTCCCGCCGCGGACCCCAGGTTGACGATCGACCCCCGGCCCTTCAGGTGGGGGTGGCATGCCCGCATCAGGCGCAGGGTGGCGGTCGGCCCCGAGTCCATTCCCCGCTGGTAGACCTCCTCGTCCAACTCGAGCAGGCGGCCGTGGACCGTGGTCTGGGCGTTGTTCACCAGGATGGACAGCTCGCCGAATCGCGCGACGACCTGCTCGACCAGCCGGTCGATGCGATCCGCGTCGGTGACGTCGCACTCGAACGCGGCCGCGTGACCGCCCCGCTCCTCGATCTCCGCCGCCACCTTCTCGACCTTCTCCGCCGTACGGCCGGCGAGAGCCACGCGGGCCCCGGCCGCCGCGAGCGCGAGGGCGATACCGCGGCCGACGCCCTGGCCCGCCCCGGTCACCAGGGCCGTCTCCCCATTCAGACAGTTCACGTGCGTCCTCCTCCATTGAGTAATCGATCAATCAATCGGCAATGATGCCGCGCCGGTGCTGGTTCAGCGGCACGAACCGGCGAGTAACTTCCGCGGACAGTTCCACTGGATGGGAATCTGACAGCTGTGGAGATGGTGATTGCAGTGAACCCCGACCCGGCGTCCAAGCTGGGCTACCTGCTGCGCGTACCCCTCGACGGCGGACTGGTGTTCCGCACCTCCGGCACCTGGCCACGCACGAAGGCGCTGTACTGCCACCCCGTGCCGAGCGACGAATGGCCCGACGACCCCGAGGTCGTCGAACGCGTCGTCGTCCGATCGTGCGCACGCCGCGGCGCGGCGATCGACCTGGTACTCGACCGCGGCCGGGAGAATCGGTCGCAGATCGTGTACACCACCGCCCGCGGGCGCGACGTCGTGTTCTGGCAGTCCCCGCGCACCCGCAAACAGGCCCGCCCCAATGTCCGCACCCCCACCGCCCGCGCCGCGGGCGTCGCCGACCTGCCGATCGTCGTGGACTCGCACGAGCGCTACGCCTACCGGTTCGCCGACCAGCAGGTCGTCCTCACCAAGCGGGCGCTGCCGTGCGGCGACTACGGCGTCTTCCACGACGACCGACTCGTGGCCTCGGTCGAACGCAAGTCGGTTCCGGACCTGGTGACCAGCCTGACCAACGGCACCCTGCGCTACGCACTGGCCGAGCTGGCGGCACTGCCGCGCGCCGCGGTTGTCGTCGAGGACCGCTACTCGGCGATCTTCGCGCTCGACCGGGTGCGGCCCGCAATCGTCGCCGACGGCCTGGCCGAGCTGCAGGTGCGCTGGCCGAACGTACCGATCGTGTTCTGCGACACCCGCGCCCTCGCCGAACAGTGGACCTACCGGTATCTCGCGGCCGCGTACGTCTGGGCCGAGACCGAGAACCCGGCGATCGCCCGCATCGCCGCCCCCGCCACCACGACGCCGTCGACGGCCGAGGTCCGAGGCTGGGCCCGCACGCAGGGCCTACCCGTGCCGGACCGCGGCCGCCTCCGCCCCGAGGTCTGGCAGGCGTGGCGCGCGGCGCACCCTGACTGACGAGATCACCGAGCGTGCACTTCTCGTGGCGACACGCCGGGCGGTGGCACGAGAAGTGCGCATTCGCGGGTCGGTGCGATGCGGTACGCGACGGCCGCCGCGCCACCCGTTGTGCGCGCCTCCAAATGCCTCCTGGCAACGGTGTGTCGCCGGGGACATCCGATCCCTACTGTCGGCGGCACCGACGTGTCCTGCATCACATCGAGGACGTCGGGCCTCCATCGAACAGAAGGAAGTCGACGATGACACTCAACGGGAAGATCGCGATCGTCACCGGTGCCGCGCAGGGAATCGGCGCAGCCACCGCCCAGCGACTGGCCGCCGAGGGTGCGACGGTGATCGCGGCGGACATCCAGGACGCCGCGGCGACCGTGGACGCCGTCCTCACCGCCGGCGGCAAGGCCGAAGCGCACGCACTCGACGTACGCGTCAAGAGCAGCTGGGCCGACACGGTCCGCGAGGTGATCGAGCGGCACGGCCGCGTCGACCTGCTCGCCAACGTGGCCGGTGTCGTCAACATGATCAGCGAGGACAGCGTCGTCGGGCTCACCGAGGAGGCGTGGGATCACGTCATCGGCACCGACCTGAAGGGTGTGTGGCTCGGGATGCAGGCGGTGATCCCGAACATGATCGAGCGCGGCGGCGGCCGGATCGTCAACATCGCGTCGATGGCGGCGCTGCGCGGCCTGCCGAACCTCGCCTCGTACTCGGCGGCGAAGGGCGGCGTCGTCTCCCTCACCAAGCAGGCGGCATTCGAGTACGGCGACAAGAACGTCCTCGTCAACGCGATCTGCCCCGGCACGATCGACACCCCGATCCTGGCGGACATCACCGACGAGATGCGGGCCGCGAACGCCAACGCCCACATCGTCCGGCGTCTGGGCCGGCCGGAGGAGATCGCGTCGATGGTCGCCTACCTGATGCGGGAGGGCAGCTTCCTGAACGGCGAGATCTACCCCGTCGACGGCGGGTGGGCCGCCAAGGGCAACTTCTGATCGGACCGCCGCGCGAGCGTGGGTGGATCCGGCAGCACGGTTGGATCCGCCCACAATCGCCCTCGCATCCCCCTCTTCACCGTCGGGCCTCATCCCACCAAAGTGTGATCTGCGACATAGCTCGATCCGAATAGCCCGATCCGACTCGAAGGACGCGCACCGTGAACGATGAGCACTGCACTTTCGGCCTCTGGTACGACTTCCGCAACCCCACCCGATGGCCGCGCAGCTTCACCGACTTCTACCGGCAGAGCCTCGAACAGATCGCCTGGGCCGAACGCTGTGGGATCGGCTCGGTGTGGCTGACCGAGCATCACTTCATGGAGGACGGCTACACCCCGTCGCCGTTCGTGCTCGCCGCCGCGATCGGATCCCACACCGAGCACCTGCGGATCGGCACCAACCTGATCGTCGCCCCGCTGCACAACCCGATCCGGCTCGCCGAGGACGCGGCGACCGTGTCGCTCCTGACGGCGGGCCGCTTCGATCTCGGAGTCGGGCAGGGGTACTGGCAGCCGGAGTTCGCAGCGTTCGGGCGCTCGCTGCGGCACCGGCCGAGCCTGCTCGAGGAAGGCATCGCGCTGATCCGGCAGGCATGGGACGGCGACTGTGTCGAGTTCCGGGGCAGCCGCTTCGACTTCCCGGCACTGCCGGTGACGCCGCAGCCGGAGCGCACCCCGCAGGTGCTCGTCGGCGCGATGGCCGACCCGGCCATCGACCGGGCGGCGCGCATCGCCGACGGGTTCCTCAGCACCCAGAACGCGCACCACGAGACGTACCTCGACGCACTCGAGCGCCACGGACGCCCCCGCGACGCCGGCCGCATC
This sequence comes from Rhodococcus sp. NS-SX18, assembly GCF_057367935.1. NCBI lineage: Bacteria > Bacillati > Actinomycetota > Actinomycetes > Mycobacteriales > Nocardiaceae > Rhodococcus > Rhodococcus sp. NS-SX18. The sequence goes on from NZ_CM170633.1 coordinate 4,409,763, forward strand.
TACGCCGGACAGTGGGCGGTGATCGCCGACGATCCGGAACGCGAATGGTCCCGGATCGGGGAGCACGCGCTGTACCAGATCAACGGTTACATCGGGATGGGGGCGTTCGGGCCGCCGGAGTCCACCCCGTTGTTCGACTCGCCGCAGGCCCTGGTCGACGCGGGGGCGTTCCAGTTGTGGGACGCGGCGACTGCGGTGCGGGAGCTCACCGCCCTGCTCGTGGCCCGGCCGCAGGTCAAGGACGTGCACTTCTGGGCGCAGCTGCCCGGCGAATCCGTCGACAGTGGTTCGGCCCGGATCGAACTGCTCACCTCGAAGGTGATGCCCGAAGTCCGTTCGGCGGTGGCCGCCGCCCGGCAGGAGGTGCCTGCATGACCCCGTCTCCGGGCAGCCCGCTGGTGATCACCGACTTCCTGTATCGCGCGCGGGAGTTGTTCTCGGCCAAGACGATCACGCAGTACCAGGACGGCGGGGCGATCTCGCGGTACACGTACCGCGAGTACACCGACCGGGTGTTCCGGCTGGCGGCGGCCCTGATCGATCTCGGGGTGCGGCCCGGTGACCGGGTGGCGACCCTGGCCTGGAACCATCGCCGTCACCTCGAGCTGTACCTGGCGGTGCCCCTGGCGGGTGCGGTGTTGCACACCGTCAACCTGCGGCTCGAGTCCGACGAGATCGCCTACATCGTCGACCACGCCGACGACCGGCTGATCTTCGCCGACACCGCGCTGCTGCCGCTGCTCGACACCACTCGCGCGCAGCGGCCCGACATGCTCGTCGTCACCACCGACGGCGACGGGATCGGCCTGCCCACCCAGGACGCACTCACCGACGCCGCCACACCCCTGACCGAGCCGGTTCCCCGCGACGAGAACGACCTCGCCGCACTGTGCTACACGTCCGGCACCACCGGTTTCCCCAAGGGCGTGGGGTATTCGCACCGCGCCCTGTACCTGCACACGTTCACCGCGTGCCTGGCCGACGGGCACGCGATCTGCGAGCGCGACACCGTCTGCCACGTCGTGCCGATGTTCCACGCCAATGCGTGGGGAATTCCGTTCGCGGCGTTGATGACCGGCGCGAACCAGGTGCTGCCGGGTGCGCACCCCGCGGTACCGGACATCGCCCGCGTCATCGAGGCCGAACGCGTCACCTATGTCGGGATGGTGCCAACGGTCGCCGTCGAGCTGGTGCGCCACGCCCTGGCGACGGGAACGGACCTGACGAGTCTGCGCGCGCTGGTGCTCGGCGGCTCGACCCCGACCCGGGAACTGATCCGCAGCATCGAAGAGGACCTCGGGGTCCCGGCCTACCAGGGCTGGGGCATGACGGAGATGTCGCCGATGGGCACGTTCGCCCGGCCTCCCCGCGCCGCCGACGACGATCCGGGCACGCGCTACGAGTACATCCGCCGGCAGGGGCGGTTGCTGCCCGGTCTGCGGTGGAAGCTCGTCGACGACGACGGCGCTGTAGTTCCCCACAACGGTGTCGATCGGGGTGAGCTGCTCATGCGGGGCCCGTGGGTGGCCGAACGCTACTTCCGCGACGAGCACCCGGAGGCGTTCACCGACGGCTGGCTGCGCACCGGCGACATCGCCACCATCGACGAGGAGGGTTATCTCACCATCGTCGACCGGGCGAAGGACCTGATCAAGAGTGGCGGCGAGTGGATCAGTTCGGTCGCGCTCGAACAGGCATTGGTGCAGGTCCCGCACGTCGCCGACGCCGCCGTGGTGGCCGTGCCGCACGAGAAGTGGCAGGAGCGGCCCCTGGCGTTCGTCGTCGCCGAGGAAGGGCACGTTCTGGACCCGGAAGCGGTGCGTACCGCGCTCACCGACCTCGCACCCCGCTGGTGGCTGCCCGAGCAGGTGGTGGTCGTCGAGTCGTTGCCGCGCACCAGCGTCGGCAAGGTCGACAAGAAACGCCTGCGCAGCACCGTCGACGCCCAGGCGTTTGTGGACTCCCACAACGACGGCGGGGCGAGGTTCCCCGCCTGAACCGGGTGCCGCTCTAACGTCGGGCCAACCGGTGCGGCGCGGGTGGCCCCGCCGGAGGCGTCGTCCCGAGGAGGCACACCGTGAAGTTCGGCATCTTCTACGTTCTCGAATGCCCGGACCGGGACTTCTCCCGCGCCTACCGCGAGATGCTCGAGCAGATCGCCTACGCCGAGCAGCTCGGATTCGACGAGGTGTGGCTGGCCGAACACCACGGCAGCGACTACGGGTCGATGCCGTCGCCCCAGGTGGCGGCGGCGGCGATCGCCGCCCGCACCGAACGGATGCGGATCGGCATCGCGGTGAGCAACCTGACGTTCGACTGGCCGGTGCGCATCGCGGAGGACTATGCGATGGTCGACGTCATCTCCGGTGGCCGCCTCGATTTCGGGGTCGGGCGCGGCTACCAGCCGGACGAGTTCCACAACATGGGCGTCGCCGATCTGCAGGGCGAGAGCCGCGAGGTATTCGTCGAGGCGCTCGAGATCGTGCGGGGCCTGTGGAGCAAGAGGCCAGGCGAACCGTTCTCCTACCACGGCAAGCACTTCGACCTCGACAACGTCGACTGCCGTCCCACCCCGGTGCAGCGGCCCACCCCGCCGATCTACATCGCCTCGATCAGCCCGGAGACCCTGGATCTGGCCGCCGATCAGGGCTACAACATGCTGGTCACGCCGACGTTGATGACGATGCCGGAGCTGAACGCGTTCGTCGTCGACGCCAAACGACGGCTGCGCGACCTCGGCCGGGACGTGCTGAGCCTGGATTTCCCGATGAACTGGCAGATCCACCTCGCGGACACCGAGGACGCCGCGGTCGAGAACGCGCGGGACGCCCTGACCTGGTACTTCGATGCGGCGCTCGCCGCGGTGCCGCAGGGTCCGGACGTGCCGCCGACCTACGAACGCTACGCCGAGTTGGTCACCGCGGCCGACGAGGCCGGCGGCATGACCGTCGAGGGTCTGCGCGACGGCGGCGTCGTGTACGTCGGTGATCCCGACGGCCTGACCCGGCAGCTCGAGGCCCTGCACGACGAGACCGGCCTGCAACACCTGATCTGCTGGATGCGGTTCGGCGGGCTGGCCCACGAGAAGGTGATGCGCTCACTCGAACTGTTCGCCGAACACGTCATGCCCCGGTTCCGTCATCGCCCGGCCGTGGTGCCGCGGGCCTTGCGGCACGACCCGGCCACCCCTCTGCTTCCCCATCCGTTCCATCCCACTTCCCCACTCGCACAGGAGGACACCATGGGTTATCTGCCCGTCGAGAACGACCGCCGAATCTACTTCGAACACCACCGCGGGGAGGGCCGGCCGATCGTGCTGATCCACGGCTGGGGTGCCACGGCCCGCGCCTGGGACACGACCCTGCCGGCGCTGCGCGCCCACGGCAACGAGGTCGTGACGCTCGATCTGCGGTGCTGCGGCCGGTCCGACAAGGACTTCGACGACGTGTCGATCGCCGCGCTGGCCGCCGACGTGGTGGCGCTGGTCGAGCATCTGGACCTGGACCGGCCGGTGATCAACGGTTGGTCGCTCGGCGGGGCGGTGGCGACCGCGGCCGCCGCGCAGCTCGGGGAGCGGGCGTCGGCCTTGGTGCTCACCGGCGGGGCATCGCCGCGATACACCGCCACCGACGACTGGCCGCACGGGGGGACGGTCGCCGACGTCGAGGGTGTGCTCGCCGGGGTCGCCGCGAACCGGGCCGAGACGTTCCGCGGGGTCGCTGCGGCGGTGTGCGCCCAGGACCCCGGCGAGGCCGTGCTCGAGTCGATCTGGGACATGTTCATGTCGATGGGGCCGCGGGGCGACGACTCGCTGCGTGATCTGGCGACGATCGACCTGCGCAAGGAGATCGCGGCGCTCGAGGTGCCGATCCTGCTGCTCCACGGCCGGCTCGATGCGTTCGTGCCGTTCTCCGGGGCCGAGGCGGTGCCGACGCTCAACGACCGCGCCGAGGTCGTGGAGTTCCCGTCGAGCGGGCATGCCCCGTTCCTCGAGGAGCGGGACCGCTATCTCGCCGCGTTGACGGGATTCCTGAACCGATGAGCGGCGTCAGGACGTGGCTGGTCACCGGCGGTTCCCGGGGCATCGGACGGGCCGTGGCGGAGGCCGCGGCCGCCCGCGGCGACAACGTCGCGGTGTTCGCCCGCAAGCCGGCGACGGCACCGTGGACACACCCCGACCGGGTGGTGGAGATCAACACCGACATCAGCGATACGGCGTCGGTCGGGCTCGGGGTGGACGCGGTGTTCGACCGGTTCGGTGCGCTCGACGTAGTGGTCAACGCCGCGGGTGTGCACCGCGGCGGCCGGATCGACGATCTGCCCCGCGCCCACTGGGACGAGGTGCTGGCCACCAACCTCACCGGTGCGTTCGAGGTGGCCCGTACCGTCGTTCCCCGGCTGTCCGCGGGGGCGGCGATAGTCAATGTCGGTGCGGTGGTGGGCTTCCGGGGGTTCCCCGGCGACGTCGCCTACGGTGCGGCGAAGGCCGGGCTGAGTGGGCTGACCCAGGTGCTCGCCGTCGAGCTGGCACCGCGGGACATCCGCGTCAATCTCGTCATCCCCGGTTTCGTGGACACCGACATGACCTCGGCGTTGACGGGCCGGGCCCGGGAGCGGGTCGTCGCGGCGATCCCGATGGGCCGAACGGGCCGCCCCGAGGAGATTGCGCAGGTCGTCGTGGGTGTCGCGGACGCGCCGTACATGACCGGCTCGGTGGTGGCCACCGACGGTGGGCTGATGTCCTCGTTCAGCTCGCGGGCGTGACCGTCCGGTCGTTGTAGCGGCCTACAACGACCGGAAAACCGGCGTGACCCACACCACAGTCTTCCGGATACCGTCGGAGGCAGCAGTTGGGAAGTTCTTCCCCCGCTCCCTGATTCGTCCTCACTCGAAGGAGCTCAGATGGACAACGTCGCGACCGCCGGAAGCCTCGAAGCGGCCAACAAGAAGCTCGTCGCCGAGTTCATGGAGGTGTTCACCTCCGGCGACGTCGAGGCGATCCTCGGCTACCTCGCCCCCACCGCCACGTGGTGGGTGGCCGGCACCATCGACGGAATCTCCGGGACCAAGACCAAGGAGGAGTTCCGCGAGATGCTCTCGGGCCTGTCCGCGACCACCAGGACCGGGGCGATCGCCCTGACCCCGCGGGCGTGGACGGCCGAGGGCGACCGGGTCGCCGTCGAAACCGAGTCGTACTCGGAGATGGCCAACGGCCGCGTCTACAACAACCTCTACCACTTCGTCTTCGAGATCCGGGACGGCCTGATCCAGTCGGTCAAGGAGTACCTCGACACCGAACACACCCGGGCCGTGTTCCTCGCACCCTGATCCGCTTCCCGTCTCCCTCCATCCCCCCTCACACAAGGAGTTACGTCCATGGACGTCGGCATGCTGCTCGTGTTCCAGAACTACCACGAAAACGTCAGCGACCAGGAAGTGTTCGTCCGCGAACTCGAGATGGGCGTCGCCGCGGAGAAGTACGGCTTCGATGCCGTCTGGTCCGCCGAACACCACTTCGACGACTACTCGATGTGCCCGGACAACATGCAGATCATGTCGTACCTCGCGGCCCGCACGTCGACCGTCAAGCTGGGCACCGGCGCGGTGATCCTGCCGTGGAACAATCCCGTCCGCGTCGTCGAGAAGATGACGATGCTCGACATGATGTCCGAGGGTCGCGCCCTGTTCGGCATGGGCCGCGGACTGGCCAAGATGGAGTACGACGCGTTCGGCATCCCGATGGACGAAGCGCGTGGACGGTTCATCGAAGCCGCCAACCTCGCGATCGAGGGGCTGCGCACCGGTGTGGTGGACCAGCCGGACGGCGAGTTCTACCCGCAGCAGCGCGTCGAGATCCGTCCGGCCCCGAACCCGGCCTACGAGTGGGGACGCGACCGCCTGTTCGGCGCCGCGATGTCGCCCGACTCGGTTCCGGTCATCGCCGATCTCGGCGTCCGCATGATGACGTTCATGCAGTTCGAGTTCGGCAAGCACGCCGAGGCGATCAATCGGTGGCGCGACCTGTACCGCGAGCGCTGGAACACCGAGCCGCTGCCGCCGGTCATCCAGGACTTCGTGATCTGCCACGAGGACGCGGAGGAGGCTCGCCGCCTCGCCTACGAGCACGTCGCGCGGTATTTCCTGTCGGTGATCAAGCACTACGACTTCGCCGGCGAGCACTGGCGCGAGACGAAGGGCTACGAGACCTACCAGGTCGGCGCCGACATGATCCGCGAGGCCGGAATGGAAGCCGCGGCCGACGCCTACGTCGAGGCCAACGTGTACGGCACGCCCGAGCAGATCGTCGAGAAGTACGCCGCCCGGCACGAGATGATCGGCGACTTCTTCGCCAATGCGGCGTTCGCGTTCGGCGGCCTGCCGATCGAGCAGGCGGAGAAGGCCCTGAAGCTCTACGGCGAGAAGGTCGTCCCCGAGCTCCACAAGATGAAGGCGCCGGTTCCGGCGAACGCCTGAGCCGTTCGGGGCGGTGCCCGGTCCCGACGGGCACCGCTCCGGCCGACCCCGTCGGAGGACGAGATGAATCCAATTGCCGCCCAAGAGTTCACCGCCGAGTTCCGGGACGTGATGGCCAGTGTGTGCACCCCGGTGACGGTGGTGACCGCACTCGACGGTGCCCGCCCGCACGGCACCACCGTCAGCGCCTTCGCCTCGCTGTCGCTCGATCCTCCGATGGTCCTGGTGGCCCTCGACCGCGGGTCCGACCTGCTCACGGTCGTGCGGTCCGGAGGACGGTTCGGGGTCAACGTCCTCGGCCACGGCCAGGACGCCCTCGCCCTGACGTTCGCCCGCAAGGGCACCGACAAGTTCGACGGGGTCGACTGGTCGCTGTCGGCCGGGGTGCCGCGGGTCGACGCGGCGCCGGGGTGGTTGGCGTGCCGGGTCGCCGACCTCGTCGACGGCGGCGACCACGTCGTCGTCCTCGGGCACGTCGAAGCCGCCGCCCGCGTCGACCATCCGCCGCTGACGTACCACCGGCGCACCTTCGGCACCCACAGCGCAGAACAGGAGTAGTCGCCATGCCACGGACCAGCCCCGCTCAGGACGTCGAACTCGCGGTCGAGACCCTCGCCGCCGGCGGCATGGTCGTCGTCGTGGACGACGACGACCGGGAGAACGAAGGCGACCTCGTCGCGGCCGCCGCCACGATGACCGCCGAGCAGATGGCGTTCATCGTCCGGCACACCACCGGCATCGTCTGCGCGCCGATGACCGCGCACCGCGCCGACACCCTCGACCTGCCGCTGATGGTCGAACACAACACCGACGCGCACGGCACGGCGTTCACCGTCACCGTCGACCACGTCTCCACCGGGACCGGGGTCAGCGCGCAGGACCGGGCCGCGACCGTGCGGGCACTCGCCGACGACACGACCGAACCTGCGGATCTGCGCCGGCCGGGCCACGTCTTCCCGCTGCGCGCCCGCGAGGGCGGGGTGCTCGCCCGCGCCGGGCACACCGAGGCGACCGTGGATCTGCTGCGTCTCGCCGGGGCCGGAGACGTGGGGGTGATCGGGGAGATCGTCGCCGAGGACGGCTCGATGCGCCGCGGCGCCGATCTCGTCGCGTTCGCCCGGGAGCACGGCCTGCCCCTGCTGCGGATCGCCGACCTGGTGCGATACCGGGCTGCGACGGAGCCGTTCGTCGAGCTCGTCGCCGAGGCGACGATGCCCACCGAGTTCGGGGAGTTCCGGGCCGTGGCGTTCCGGTCGGTGCTCGACGGCACCGAGCATCTCGCGCTGGTCATGGGCGACGTCGCCGCCGCCGGACGCACCTCCGACGGGGTGCTGGTGCGGGTGCACAGCGAGTGCCTGACCGGCGACATCCTCGGTTCGCTGCGATGCGACTGCGGGGCGCAGCTCGAGCGTGCGCTCGCCGAGATCGCCCGGGAAGGGTGCGGGGTGCTCGTGTACCTGCGCGGCCACGAGGGCCGGGGCATCGGGCTGGCCCACAAGATCCGCGCGTACTCGCTGCAGGAGCAGGGCCTCGACACCGTCGATGCGAACCGGGCGCTCGGTCTGCCCGACGACTCGCGCAGCTACGGGGTGGGCGCCCGGATCCTCGCCGACCTGGGCGTGCGGCGGATGCGGCTGATCACCAACAATCCCGGCAAACTCGGTGGGCTGGAGGGCTATTCGATCGAGATCGTCGGGCGGGTGGCGTTGCCGACCGTCGTCACCGCACACAACGTGCGCTACCTGCGGGCCAAGCGGGACCGGATGGGCCACGAGCTCGACGGCGCACTGGCGACTGTGATCGCGACCTGATTTCCCGTAGATTGTGATAATGAACAACATCGACACGTGGCGGCGCCGCACCCTCGGGCGCCGGGAGGTGAGGTAGACGCATGGCGCTGCCGAGCGGGAACGTCGAGCCGACGACGCCTGAGCACGGCTCCGCCCGTGCGACGGTCCCGACCGCCGCCCACGCGCCCACCCTGGTGGCCCACCCCGCGACCCGGCCCCGCGAACGCGACGTCATCACCGCGTTCGCCGAGATCACCGGGGAAGCCATCGGCGACGCCGACCTCGAACAACTGCTCCGCTCGGTGTGCGTGAAACTGTGCACCGTGCTCGGGGTGTCCCGCAGTTCGCTCTACCTCCGACGCCCCGACGGCCGGTTCCGCGGCGCCGCGGGACACTGCGCCGACGAGGGCGACATCACCGAAGCCGTCAAGCGCCAGGAATCCGGGATCGCCGGCGACCACTTCAGCCGGGAGATCATCGAGACCGCCCGGTCGGTGCTCATCGAGGACGTCCCCAACGACCCGCGCCCCCATCGCCGGACCATGGAGCACTGGCGGGTCCGCGCCATGCTCGGGGTGCCGTTGGTGTTCGACGGAGAGGTCATCGGCCTGCTCTTCGTCGACAACAAGGATCTTCCCCGCCGTTACACCGCCGAGGACATCGAGATCGCCGAGATGTTCGCCCAGCTCAGCGCGTTGTTCCTCACCCAGGCGATGCTCAACTCGCGGCTGCGGGCACAGGCCTCGGAGATCACCCGCAGCCGCAACACGCTCGCCTACCTCGCGGACGTGCACCGCAAGCTCACCAACGCCGTGCTCGAGGGCGCCGACATCCAGCGCGTGGTGCGGCTGCTCAGCGACCTGTCGACCAAGCCCGTCGTCCTCTACGACGAGGACTTCCGGGTACTCGCCTGGGCGGCGCCGGTCACCCTCGGATTGGACCGCGCCCCGGTGATCTCGGAGCAGATCCGGCGCATGCCCTCGGTCGAGGCCGAACTCGCCGGCCTGAGCCCGGACCGGCCGTCGGCCGTGGTGCCGCCCACGTTGTCCGTCGGCCTCGGCCGCCGGCATCTGCTGTGCCGGCTGATGATCGAGGGCAAACCCAACGGCTACCTGGGCATCGTCGAGGTCGGCCGTTCGCTCGAGCAGGTCGACGCGAACATCGCCGAACACGGCGCGACGGTGCTGTCCCTGCAGATCCTCTCCGAACGCCGGCAGATCGAGACCCAGGGCCAGGCCCGCGACGACTACCTGTCGGATCTGCTGCGCAACACCCGCGACAAGGAACACCTGGTGCGGCGCGGCCCGCAGTTCGGTATCGACCTCACGTATCCGCACGTGCTGGTCCGGTTCACCCTCGCGGCGAACCAGCGGATGTCCGCCTCCGCCGCGCAGCGTCTGGTCACCCGCCGCTTCCAGGAGGTGCTCGGGATCGACGAGCCGGCGGCGGTGAAACTGCCCGGCAGCGTGATCGTCCTGGTGCCGCTGCCCGACGATGGCTGCGCGGAGGAACTGCAGCGGGTGCGCGGCGCGGTGTCGCGGATCCGCGCGTCGCTGCAGCCGCAGCTGGCGACCGGCGCCACCGTCATCTCCGGTGTGTGCCGGGAGGTCACCGACTTCCCGCAGGCCGCCCGGGAGATGCGGGAGGTCGCCGAGATCGCGCGATCGTTCGAATGGTCCGCCGGGGTCCTCGACGTCACCGAGCTCGGACTGTTCCGGCTGGTCGTCAGCTCCGGCCGGGTCAAGGAGGCGGTGCACTTCGCGCACGAGTACCTGCACGCCGTGCAGACGGCCGACGACGGCGTCCTGCTCGACACGTGGCGCGCGTTCGTCACCGCCGAGGGGCGGGTCCAGGGCGCCGCACAGACGCTGGACGTGCACGAGAACACGGTGCGCTACCGGATGGGCAAGATCAAGGAACTGACCCGGCTCGATCCGGCCAGTCTCGACGTCATGCTCTCGGCGCGGCTCGCCTTCCAGATCCTCGACTTCTCCGGCCGCTGACCAGCGCGGACCCTACTCCCACGGCGGTTGTGGAAACCCACAACGGGCGACGAAAGCCGCACTGCCCCCACCGGACCCGGCCGATACCGTCGTGGTATGCCGACCGATACGACAGACAGCGAACTGACGGGGATCGATCTCCCCGCGCTGCGCGACTGGATGGACGCAAGCGGCCTCGGTGCCGGCGACCTCACCGAGGTCTCCCCGATCGGCGGCGGAACGCAGAACATCATGCTCGCGTTCGAGCGGGCGGGAACCCGCTACGTTCTCCGCCGCGGACCGAAACACCTTCGCCCGCACTCGAACCGGATGATGCTGCGGGAGATGACCCTGCTGCGTGCCCTGGCCGGGACCGCGGTGCCGCACCCGAGCTTCATCGCCGGGTGCGAGGATACCGACGTCCTCGGCGCCGTCTTCTATCTGATGCACGCTGTGGACGGCTACAACGCAGCGGAGAGCCTGTCCCCCGCCCACGCCGCCGACCGGGACACCCGCCGTCGCATGGGCCTGGCAATGGTCGACGCGCTCACCGAACTCGGCCGGGTCGACCCTGCCGCGATCGGTCTGACGGGATTCGGACGCCCGGAGGGGTTCCTCGAACGGCAGGTGGGCCGCTGGACCAGCGAACTCGAGTCCTACACGCTGCTGTCCGGATATCCCACGGTGCTGCTGCCCGGCGTCGACCGCCTCGCGTCGTGGCTCGACGACAACCGGCCCCGGCAGTGGACACCCGGCATCCTGCACGGCGACTACCACGTCTCCAACGTCATGTTCGATCGGATCGCCCCCACGGTGAATGCGATCGTCGACTGGGAGATGGCCACCGTCGGCGATCCGCTGCTCGACCTCGGCTGGATGCTCGCGATCTGGCCCGAGACCGACGGCGAGCCCGACCTGCTCGAAAGCCGCCTCGCCGACGCCGGTGGACTGCCCACCCGTGCGGAACTGGTGCGGCGGTACGCCGAGAACACCGACCGCGATCTCGCCGCCCTCGACTGGTACACCGCGCTGGCCGCGTTCAAACTCGGCATCATCCTCGAAGGCACCTACGCCCGCGCCTGTTCCGGGCAGGCCCCCCGCCCGGTCGGCGACCGGCTGCACCGGTACGCCCTCCACCTGTTCGAGCGCACCCTGCGCTTCCTCGACTGACCCGCCGACCCCGGAGGTAGACACACATGGCATGGGATTTCTCCACCGAACCCGAATTCCAGCAGAAGCTGGACTGGATGACCGCCTTCGTGCGCGAGGAGATCCGTCCGCTCGAAACCCTCGAGCTGACCTGGCCGCAACTGCTCACCGCGATTGCTCCGCTGCAGCAGAAGGTCAAGACGCAGCAGCTGTGGGCCGCGCACCTCGACCCCGAACTCGGCGGACAGGGCTACGGCCAGGTCAAGCTCGGTCTGATGCACGAGATCCTCGGTTCGTCACCCCTCGGTCCGATCGTGTTCGGCTGCCAGGCACCGGATTCCGGCAATGCGGAGATCCTCGCCGCGGTCGGCACCGACGACCAGAAGCGCCGCTGGCTCGACCCGCTGCTCGCCGGTGAGAAGTACTCCGCCTTCGCCCTGACCGAACCGGACAACGCCGGCGCCGACCCGACCAACCTGCAGACCACCGCCGTCCGCGACGGCGACGACTGGGTGCTGAGCGGCGACAAGTGGTTCATCAGCAACGCCTCGACCGCCGACTTCGTCATCGTCGTCGCAGTCACCGATCCCGACGCCGAACGACACCGCCGCGCCTCGCAGTTCATCGTCCCCATCGACGCCCCCGGCCTGGACGTGGTGCGCGACATCGCCTCGATGGAGAACCCGTCGCCGCGCGAGAACACCTACGGCTCGCACTGCGAGGTGACCCTGCGCGACGTGCGGGTCGGCGCCGACGCGCTGCTCGGCAATCCCGGCGACGGCTTCCTCATCGCCCAGAAGCGACTCGGCCCCGGCCGCATTCACCACTGCATGCGGTGGATCGGCCAGGCCAACCGCGCCTTCGACATGATGTGCGAACGCGCCACCTATCGCTTCGCGCACGGCAGCGTCCTCGGCGAGAAGCAGACGGTGCGCAACTGGATCGCCGACTCCGCCGCCGAGATGCAGGCGCTGCGGCTGATGACGCTGCAGGCCGCCTGGGTGATCGACACCCAGGGCACCAAGGCGGCCCGCAAGGAGATCGCCATGATCAAGTACTTCGGCGCGAAGATCCTCCACGACATCATCGACCGGGCCGTGCAGACCCACGGCTCCCTCGGCTACAGCTCCGACCTGCCGCTCGACTTCATGTACCGCGCGGCGCGCGCCGCGCGGCTCTACGACGGCCCGGACGAGGTGCACCGCGACACCGTCGCCAAGCTGATCCTGCGTGACTACGAGGCGCCGGCCGACCGGATTCCCACCGAGCACGTGCCCACGCGGCGCCGCGCCGCACAGGAACGCTACGCCGCACTGTTCGACGAGGTGCTCGCGTCTGTGTGAGGCTGGGCGCGCCCCCCCGCGCCCGAGCGTGCACTTCTCGTGACGACACGCCGGGCGGTGGCACGAGAAGTGCACGCTTGCCGGAACATTGGGCGCCAACGCTACGGACGGGGCCCGATCACCTGGCGCGAGCACCGGTGTCCGGCACCACCAGGACGTCCGTGGTGGCGTGTCGCAGCACGTGCTGGGCGACGCTGCCGAGCACTGCGTATTCGAGGGCGGAACGCTCCCCGGTTCCGACGACGATCAGCTCGGCGCGATGCTCGGCTCCGATCTCCGGAATCATCGAGGGCGCATGGCCGGATTCGATGCGGGTGTCGGCGGGCTCGGGGATCAGGGTCGCGGCGAGTTCGTCGAGGTGGAGGCGGATCTGTTCGGTGCTGACGTGCCGCAGCTGCGCCAGCGCGGCGTCGTCGGCGCCGTGCAGTCGCATGAGTTGTTCGCCCATCACGACGGACACGTGTACGAGAACGTGGTCGGCCTCGGGGGTCCAGGCTGCGGCGGTGTGGGCGGCCGAGGTGGCGGCACGAGAGGTGTCGACGGCCAGGAGGACGGTCCGGTAGGGGCCGGCCGGTGGATTCTTGACCACCAGTACGGGCGCGGTGCTGGTGCCGACGAGACGTTCGGCGGTGCTGCCCGGCAACGCTCCGGCGAGCCGGCGGGCTCCGTGCGCGCCGACGACCAGCAGGTCGGTGTCGCGTTCCCGGGCGAGGGCGCCGACGGTGGAGGCGACCTCACCGGCCCGGACCACGCCCTCGATGTCCCCGCCGCAGCGGCGCAGATGGTCCGTCAGGAGAGTGTGCGCGCGCCGCGTTGTTTCCGGTGCGGCCGGGGACGGCACGACCTGCACGGCGGTGAGCTGCGCGTGGTGCTCGCGGGCGAGTTGTGCAGCGCGGCGCACCGCGTCGGCCGCGCCGTCGGACAGGTCGGTGGCGACCAGGATGTGCCGAAGAGGGGACGTGTCCATCGTGCTCACGACTCGGCACGTCGGGCACGGATGCGGCGGACCACCCACTTCTCCGCCTCGGCGACGAAGAAGACCGTCAGCCCGACGCCGAGCACCTTCGCCCACTCCACGAGCGTCAGTCCCGCGGAGCCGAACACGGTCTGGAAGAACGACGTGTAGGTGTAGAGCAGCTGCAGCCCGATGCAGGCGGTGATCGCACCCAGCACGTAGCGGTTGCCGAACAGCCCCTCCCGGTTCAGGACCGAGCCCTCGATGCGGCGGCTGTTGATCAGGTAGAACATCTCGGCCACGACGATCGCGTTGACCGCGATCGTGCGGGCCACCTCCACAGTCGTACCCGCTTCCAGCTCCCACAGGAACAGCCCCAGCGCGCCGGCCATCATGAGCACCGACACCATCGCCACGCGCCACACGAAGAACGCCGACAACAGCGACTCGGTGGGCGGACGCGGCGGCCTGCGCATCACGGACGCCTCGGTCGGTTCGAACGCGAGTGCCAGGCCCAGGGTGCTGACCGTGGCCAGGTTGATCCACAGCACCTGGGCCGGGGTGAGCGGCAGCGTCAGCTGGAACAGGATCGCGGCGATCACCACGAGTGCTTCGCCGCCGTTGGTGGGCAGCATGAACAGCACGAACTTCTTGAGGTTGTCGTAGACGCCGCGACCCTCGCGCACCGCCGCGGCGATCGTCGCGAAGTTGTCGTCCGCCAGCACCATGTCGGCGGCTTCCTTGGCGGCCTCGGTGCCGCCGGCACCCATCGCCACACCGACGTCGGCGCGGGTGAGGGCCGGGGCGTCGTTGACGCCGTCGCCGGTCATCGCCACCACGTGGCCGTTCTCCTGCAGTGCCCGCACCAGGCGCAACTTGTGTTCGGGGCTGGCCCGGGCGAACACGTCGGTGTCGGCGACCACGCGCCGCAGCGCAGGTTCGTCGAGTGCTTCGATCTCGGCGCCGGTGACGGGCCGCGAGCCGATGCCCAGTCCCATCTGGGTGCCGATCTCAGCGGCCGTGTCGGCGTGATCGCCGGTGATCATCTTGACCGTGATGCCCGCCCGGTGGCATTCGCGGACCGCGACGACGGCTTCCTCGCGGGGCGGGTCGATGATCCCGACAAGCGCGAGCAGGGTGAAGTCGTGCTCGGCGTCCTCGAAGTCGAGGGTGGCACCGACGGCGTCGCGGTCCCGGTAGGCCAGGGCCAGCACGCGCAGTCCCTGCGTGGCGGTCTCCGTCGCGCGGGTGCTCCAGTAGGCCGTGTCGACGACGGTCCGCGAGCCGTCCTTCTCGAGCTGATGGGTGCACGCCGCGAGCACCTTCTCCGGCGCGCCCTTGAGGAAGATCCGCTCGTGCACATCGTCGTCGGCGCGGTGCAGGGTGGCCATGAATCGGTGTTCGGATTCGAAGGGCACGACGTCCAGACGCGGCCAGGCGTGCTCGGCGTCCTGCTGAGTCAGCCCCGCCTTGCGTCCGAGTACGAGCAGCGCCGCCTCGGTGGGGTCGCCCTCGATCTGCCATGCCCCGTCCACGTCGAGCAGGCGCGCGTCGTTGCACAGCACACCGGCCCGCACGGCCAGATCCAGCGGGGGGACGGATGCCCGATCCGCGACGGTGCCTTCGCCGGCGGTCAGCGCCCCGACCGGGGCGTAGCCGATCCCGCCGACGTCGATGCGGTGGTGCGCGCACAACACCTTCTGCACGGTCATCTCGTTGCGGGTGAGCGTGCCGGTCTTGTCGGAGCAGATCACGGTGACCGAACCGAGCGTCTCGACCGCCGGTAGTCGCCGGATCACCGCGTTGCGCCGGGCCATCCGCTGCACCCCGAGCGAGAGGGTGACCGTCATGATCGCCGGCAGCCCCTCGGGGATGGCCGAGGCGGCGAGCGCGACGACGAGGGTGAACATCTGCGCCGGGGATTCGCCGCGCCACGCGATTCCGAGTACGAACGTCGCCGCAGCGACGACCAGGATGACCACGGCCAGCCACCGGGCGAACCGGCCGATCTGCCGCAGCAGCGGCGTCGTGGTCTTCGGGATTCCGGCGAGGAGGGCATTGATGCGGCCGAGTTCGGTGTGGACACCGGTGGCGGTGACCACGCCGTCACCCTGCCCGAACACGGCAACGGTTCCGGCGTAGGCGGCCGACCGGCGGTCCCCGAGTTCGCTGTCCGCGTGCACCGGGCGGGACGTCTTGTCCACCGGGACGGATTCCCCGGTCAGGGCCGCCTCGTCGACTCGGAGTTCGCGCACGCGGATCAACCGCAGGTCGGCGGGCACCCGGTCTCCGGAGACGAGCCGGACGACGTCGCCGGGCACCAGGTCGGCCGCGGGGAGATCGACGATCCGTCCGTCCCGGTGCACGCGGGCGCGGGGTGCGAGCATCGCCCGGATCGAGTCGAGCGCCGATTCGGCCCGCCCCTCCTGCACAAATCCGAGGAGCGCATTGATCACGACGGCGGCGAGCAGCACCGCCGTGTCGATCCAGTGCTGCAGGAACGCGGTGATGACCGCGGCGCCGAGCATCACGTAGAGCAGGACGTTGTGGAACTGCCGTAGCAGCCGCCACCACCAGCGGTCCGACGGGGGACGCGGCAGCTCGTTCGGACCGTGCTCGGTCAGCCGCCGCTCCGCTTCGTCCGAGCTCAGCCCGGTCGGCGAGGTGCCCAGACGATCCAGCGTTGCGGTGGTGTCGAGCGCGTGCCATTGGTGCATTACTTGCACTTTACCAAATCAGTTGTGGCGGGTGCTGAATCTTCGCGCCGAGGGCGCGCGCACGGAGAGGACCGACCGGGTCGGCAAGGGCTGACGTCCGTCAGGATCGACGGCGCGTGCCGTCTCGTCACGAACCGGCCGAGGACGCCACGTGAACAGCAGCGCGACGGCGAGGAGCAGTTCAGCGATGTCCCCGCCGTAGTACATGAGCTCGCCGGCTCCCCGCAGCTGCGCCGCGGGAACCGGAACCTGGACGAACAGTTCCGCGTACATCACCTGAAAGATGACGGCGTGCGCGGTGATCGCGAGACCGAGCACCACGAGCCGCACCGGCACGGAGGGACGGCGCGGGGCGGGATCCGGGCCGGCGACGACCCACGCGAACAGGCAGCCGGCGAGCAGGAAGTGGACGTGGACGAGCACGTGCAGCAACTCGTTCCGGGTGGTCGCGACGTAGAGCGGCGAGAAGTACAGAACCGCCAGACCGCCGACGTTGAGGGCCAGGGCGACGAAGGGATTCGCGACGAGGTGCACGGGCGAGGAGCGCAGTACGCGGCCGATCGTGCGGCCGCGCGCCGGGGACACCGACCGCAGGACGAGGGTGATCGGGGCGCCGAGCACCAGACCGAGCGGGGATGTCGGGCGCTGCGGGTCAGCGCCGGGCACTGCCCACGGTCTCGTGTGTCCCCGTGTAGTGCATGGGGCTGTCCAACAGGTGCGCCGGCGGCAGGTTGCGGTCGGGGGTGTGCACGACGGGTGCGTCCGCCGGGACGCGGCCCCGGGCCCGGTCCCAGCCGGCGCGAGCGCGCGGATGGTAGCGGTAGCGCCGGGGAACGAGCTTCTCCCCCAGCCCGATCGATCGGCCGACGAGGCGGTGCAGGCGCTGCTCCCGGCGTGAGAAGGTATACCCGAGCAGGTCGCGCACCGCCGGATCGTACAGGCCGATCGTCAGCCAGAGGAACCCGTGGGTCACCGGCGGCCGCAGCACCGCCCATACGCTCGCGGGCATCCACCGCAGGAACGGCGGCCGGCCCAGGTGCGAGAGGTCGAGCACGTCGCGGGTCGCCTTGTTGTCCTCGAGCACCTCGCGGCACATGCGGTCCCAGTAGCGCAGGAAGTCCTCCCAGCTGTCGGGGACGGGCCGCATCGACATCCCGTAGAGCCGGTACCACTGCACGTGCTCGTCGAACAGCCGGTGCTTGTCGGCGAGCGGGAGCGGGCCGTCGAACCATTCGATCGAGACGACGAGGCTGTAGAAGAACGTCGAGTGCGCCCAGTAGAACGTGTCGGGGTCGAGGGCGTGGTAGCGCCGGCCCTGCTTGTCGATCCCCTTGATCGTGTCGTGGTAGCCGCGCACCCGCGTGGCGGTCTCCGGGGCGCGCGGCCCGTCGAAGACGACCCCGTAGATGGGGTACAGCGAGCGGTACAGCCGTTCCCACCGCTCGTCGAAGAACTGCGAGTGCTCCTCCACGGCCGCGCCGAGACCGGGGTGCATGTTCTGCATCGACCCGGCCCACGGCCCGAACACCATTCCGCGCCAGCCACCGAAGTACTTCCACGTCAGGCTGTCGGGACCGAGCGGCACGACCTCGTTTTGACTACGCACGTTGTCAGTTTGGGGCGCGCCTCGGAAGGTGTCAAGGGCACGTGGACTTACTCGCATCTTCGGAATCCGCCCACGCCGTGCACCGCGCAATTTCCGGAAACACGGGGATCTGCGATCGGTCGGGCATGCACCACCAACTCGGGGCTCGACGATCCTGACCCGCGACCGCCGCCCGATCACGACGGTTGGTGCGTCCGATGGGCGGCGGAGTGCACCGGCACTCGCCTGAGAACACGGCACGGCACCGCACCGGCCGGGTGCAGCAGCAGATCGGTGGTCACCACCACCGACCCAGGAGGGGAACGGAACTCGAACTCACGCAACAGGATCGCCAAGGTCACCGCTGCCTCCAGCATGGCGAAACGCTGACCGATACAGCCGCGGGGACCGTGACCGAAGGGAAACCACGCATACTTGTGACGCTCCTTCACCCTGTCCGGAGTGAAGCGATCCGGGTCGAACCGGAACGGATCCGGCCACAGATCGGCACGATGGTGAATCACCCACGGCGCCAGGTTGACGTCCGCTCCGGCAGGGATCCGGTACCCGCACACCTCGCTCTCCTCGACAGCCCGCCGTGTCAGGTACGGCGAGGGTGGATACAACCGGGCAGCCTCCTCGAGCACCATCGTCGTGTACGTCAGCCTGTGGACATCGGAGGCAGTCGGTGTCCCGGTGCCCAGCACTCGTTCGGCTTCGTCCCGCGCCCGATCCTGCACGCCGGCGTCCTTGCCGAGCAGGTGCAGCGCGAACGTCAACATGGTGGCCGTGGTGTCGTGCCCTGCCAGCAGGAACACCTTGACCTGATCGCGGATTTCCTCGGTGGACAACGTGTCGCCATCTTCTCGGGCCGCCACCAGGCGCCCGAGCAGGTCCGTCCCCGCTTCGGCGGCGGTGCGGCGATGCTCGATGATCGCGTCACACAACCCGTCGAGACGCGATTCTGCACGCGCGATTCTCCGATTCCCCGGTGTCGGCCACGTCGAGGGAATCCGAACTGCGGATACCCCCCGCTGCAGGACGGCGCGTCCGAGGACGGGCAACGTCATGCGCAGGACCGGCAGCATCCGGGGCGCCTGCACGCCGAAAAGGATGCGAGCGGCGACACCGAGCGTCAGCGCTCTCATCTCCCCGTCGAGGTCGACGAGGTGACTCGGGCAGTTGTGCCACCGGATGGCCACTCGCTCCGCTTCCTCGACGATCGGTGTCACGTAACCATCCACACTGCGCGGGGTGAACAGGGGCTGGATGAACCGACGCTGACGCAACCATGTCTCGTCCTGACTCGTGACAAGACCGTTCCCGTACAGGTCGCGCATCGCGCGGTAGAACTCCGAGTCCTTCCGGTAGCCGAGGTGGTGCGGGGCGTTCAGCAGTTCCCCGACCCCGTCCGGGTGATTGACCGTGAAGAACTCGCGGCGCCGGCCCGGCAGCCCGACGACGTAGCGTACGACGTCGCCGCCCTCGTCATACCCACGCAGGCCGAGTTCGAGGGGATCGCGAAGCAGTTCCCTCGTGGATCCCAGGAGCCACGTTCCCCGGACGGTCGGTGGCTCCCGTGACGGTGTGCACGGTGGGGGCGTTCGCCTCGGCTGCGGCGGTGACAGCGGGCTGCGGATGCTGTTGGATGACATGGCTGTCCTTGTCGTTCGGATGGTCCGGGCAGGAATTCGACGCGGTGACGACCTGCCGGGCGGCCCGGATCCCAGGACCGCACACTCAGCATCGGACGCCCGACGCCGGAGGATGCGAGTAGCGCACTACCCCAATCCGGCCTTCGCGCCGGGCCGTGGTACGCATGGGGCACGACGCATCCGTACCGGTCCCGCCGGCACCGATGCGAATCGAGTACCTCCCTACGCGTGCCACCCCCACGCGGCAGCGCAACCCTGGATGCATGGACGAGAACGTCGAGACCTGGGATGCCATGTCGAAGAAGCTCCCGGAGCCGTACGCGACAGCGCGACCGACACGGGCAGGGAAAGCCGGCAACGAGCCGATCGCCGAGTACATGGACGTGGGCGCGCCGGACAGAGTCGTGCGCGTCGCGGAGACCGAACCGGAGACCCTCCAGGTGTCGTTCGACGCTGGAGCACCGCTGCTGTGGTGAACTGGAATTCGCATGTGCTCAGTGCGTGGCCGCTGACCGGCCGGGGGGACGAACTGCGAATCGTCCGCGGCGCGATCGCCGGGGACAGCTCCTGCGCCGGCGCCGTACCTACTGGACGGCTGGAACGGAGTCGTCCCGAAGCGTCCCGCTCGGTGCGTTCGCCGACGTCGTCGCCGGCTTCGGTGCCGACCTGCTCATGCGGGTTCGTGACGTTCTCACCGAGCCGGCAGGGGGTCCGACCGAGTTGTCCACTACCCGACGCGGGATCGCTCATCTCGCCTGCGTCGGCACCACGATCGGTGAAGCGGATATCCGAATCGGTTGTGCATCAATGCCACTGCTCGCGAAGCAGAGCCGCGAGTTCGTGCCGGTCGTGAGTTCCGGTCTTGACCTGGGCTCGATACAGATGGCCCTCGACCGTTCGTACCGACATTGTCAGCGCCTCGGCGATCTGCCTATTCGTCAGTCCCCGCATCACCATCGAGATGACCTCGCGCTCACGGGGGGTCAGGGGGAGGTCGCGGTCCGCCATCTCACGGAGGGCGGGGGTGGTCAGCCCTCCGCACTCCTGGGCGAGGCGTTGCGCACGGGCGCCCAGCGTCAACGACGACCCGCGCAGGTTCGCACGAGCGAACGCGAGGGCGGCGCGCGCAGCAGCATCTGCGGCCGCAGCGGTATCCCCCATCTCTTCGAATTGCGTTGCCACCGAGGACAGAGCTTCTGCGTCGTGGGCGGACACGGCGGAAGCGAACGCGGCCGCGATACACGCGCGACGGTTTCGGGTGTTCTCCGCAAGCTGCGCCAGCCGCACTCTTCCCGTCGCGTCACCCAGGTGGACTGCGACCTGTAGGCACATCACTTCCCGGGCCTTCTGATGATGCGCGACGGCGTACTCCGCGGCCCGGAGCGCGACCGCCGCCGCGGTACTGATTTCCCCCAGCGCCGCATGGTTCCAGGCGTGAGCGAGCAACCGCTCCGAGTCGACGAAGTCGAAGGCCGGGTGCCGGTGCTGGTCGACGTCGGACAGCAGCGCCGTCGCCGCAGTACTGCGGCCCGCCATTGCCAGTGCCTGAGCGAGGAGTATGCCGTACCGGTACATCAGGACCGGGTAGTCGAGCGACTTGAACTCGGCGAAGGCCCGCTCGAGGTGTTCGAGGGCGAGTGCCAGCCGCCCGCCCCCGAGGGCGGCCATGCCCGCGATCGCGGTTCCCACCGCGCTCGTCACACCGGGGAGCCGAATGCACTCGCGATAGGTGCGAGCGGCAACGGCTTCGGCTTCGGCCACCTCGCCGGCGAGGAGCATCGCGCCGACATGGAACTCGACGAGGCCTACGCGCTGGTACGAGGCTTCCTGCCAGGATGCCGCCAGCCTGTAGCCCATCGATGCGGTTTCCGAGGCCAGGTCCGACTCGCCCACATCCCCTGCCGCGATGACAGTTCCCCAGATCGCGCACATCGCCGCCGACGGGGGCACCCGTGTCGTGTCGACATCCCGGCCGAGTTCGAGTGCGGCCAGGGGATCACCCGCGACAGCGCTCTGTACGGTTCGAACGGCGCGCAACGACTCCGCCACGGTCGGCGGGGCGTCGCCGAGCGCGTCGTCGACGATCCGTTTCGACTCCTCCGACCGCGCAAGGATCCACAGCATGTTCGTAGCCCGGAGCGTCAGAAGACGCGCGAGCCGATCGTCCGTCAGGCTTTCCAGCGTCATGGCGGCGAGCACATCCTCGGCCTCGGTTCCCCGGTTCAGCAGCAGGAGGGCGTGAGCACGACAAAGGTCGGCTTCGGCCCCGCCTCCGGCGAGCGAACTCGCATGCGCCAGCCGCTCGCAGAGCGACAGATCCAGCAGCGCCATCGCACCCCGAGCGGCGCTCAGGAACAGGTCCGGGTCGATCGGCAGGTCCGAGTCGGTGTGCAGGACTGCCCGCCGTACGACGTCCTCGGGTCCGGACGGCGGGCGAGCCGCGAGCGCCGACACGACACGCCCCCGCAGGCGCCGCAGGCGCGTGTCCCCGGCTCGTGCTCGACGCAACTCTCCGTACAGCGGATGAGCCATTCGTGCAGTTCTCGGGCGACCTTCGGCGTCTATCCGAATGAGCCCGCGGTTCTCCGCCTCTTCCACCGCATCGAGATCGGACACCTCCGACAGCACCGCGACGGGCAGCGGTTCGGCCACCGCGACCGTGTCCAGGACCGTGCGCACCGCCTCCGGAAGCCGACGGATCTGCTCGCCGAGCAGATCCGCGATACTGTCGGAAACGGTGAATTCACCCTGCCAGCACCATGATCCGTGGCATTCGCGCAGACGGCCGCTGGTCATCTCCTGTGCGACGAGATGACGCAGGTACAAGGCGTTGCCCCGCGTCAGGTTCCACACTCGTGACGCCGATTTCTCGTCGACGGGACTGCCGAGCACACTGGCAAGCAGTGCGTCGGACTCGGATCGCGACAAGGGCTGAAGGTCGAGCCGGTGAAGCATGCCGTCCTTCCACAGCGCGGTCACGGCATCGGGTGCCGGCTCTCCGGACCGCACCGTGACGATCAGCCTGGCGGTCCCACGCACTGCCACATGGTGGATCACGAATGCCGAAAGTTCGTCGAGCAGATGCGCATCGTCGACCGACAGCACCTCGTCCGAACCTCCGGAAGCGGACGACTGCACGAGCTGGTCGATCAACTGAAGGGGGTTGGAGGTGGGATGGTCGCACCATCCGGCCAATGCCCCCAGCGGAACCGTCCGTGCCGATGCCGTCCCCACCGCCGACCGCACCGAGAAACCGGCGGACATCGCTCTGAGCACCAACTCGTGCGCCAGTCGGCTCTTGCCCACCCCGGCCTGGCCCGCGATCACGCAACCGCGGTAACCGTCGGTACCGTCGAGTGCCCCCTCGAGCAGACGCAATTCCTCGGTGCGTCCGATGAGCGGCCCTTCCCCCGCCATAACGGCATGGTAGGGACGTCGCTCGTGCCCTGTCCACCGTCACGTGGGCGCCAGGAGGGTGCCATGGGCGCCCGGACTTGCCCGCATCTTCGGAATCTGCCCATGCCGTGGCCTGTGCGAATCCCGAAGATGCGAGCAAGTCCTTCCCCATGGCGGTTCGCTCAACCGAAGGAGAAATGCTCGCTTCCGATGAACCGGGTCTGCGCCGGGCCCGGGATCGAGACGTCGATCGATCCGACGCTCCGGTACACGTGGTCGTCGTCCTGGCAGTCCGCATCGACCGTGTAGTCGCCGTCGGGCACGTTGTCGAAATGCACGGTTTCGTAGTCGGCGTAGTAGATCTCCGCACTCTTCACCAGGGGAATCTCGTCGATCACCGCGTTGCAGTAGTGCGGGTAGTCCGCCTCGGGAGCCCGGTAGTAGATGAACTTGACCGTGATCGTGTGCTCCCGCACGCTCACGCTCCAGCTGCCGTACGGGTAGGGATCCACTGCCGATGCCGTGGGCGCGAGGCCCGTCGTCAATGCGAGCGGCGCCGCAAGGGCGATCGCTGCGCGTCCGAGCTTCGAGCCCTTCATGGGCGTTCCTTTCGACCGTCGACCAGCCCCGACCGGTTCAATGGTCAGCTCAGGAACGGGTACAGGAACTGCAAAGCGCCGCAGTCGATCACAACCCGTGATCGACTGCGGTCGTCCGTCATCTCACCGTGACGCAGTGGGTCACGAAGCAGTCACGCCGTGGCATCGCCGGTGCAGCGCACGCACCTCGTCGACGAGTTCCGGCACCGGACCCTCGACCGTCACCCCGGGCGCGACCTCCCGGATCGGCAGAGACCGGACGGGCGCCGGCGGCACACCCAGCTCCTCGAGCCAGCGGGCGAGTTGCGCCGAGGACGCCACGTACACGACGCGTCCGAGCCCGACCCAGCCGTGCGCGGCCGCGCACATCGGGCAGTGCTCACCGGAGGTGTACACCGTCGCGCCGGCGCGCTCGGCCTCGCTCATATGTGCGGCGGCCCAGCGGGCCAGTTCGAACTCGGGATGCCTGGTCCGGTCGCCGCCCGCGACCCGGTTGCGGTCCTCCGCGAGCCGCGTGCCGTCGGCCGACACCAGCACCGAGCCGAACGGTTCGTCGCCGGCGTCGAGCGCCTCCCGTGCCAGCTCGACGCACCGTCGCAAGTGCGTCATCTCCGATTCGTCGATCACGTGGTCCTCCCGGTGTCGCGGTCGCCGACCGCATCATGTCACCGCGGTCGCCGACCGCATCATGTCACCGCGGCCGGCAGGCCGGTCTCAGCCCGCGCAGGTGTCCTCGTCGGGCATGCCGGCGAACCGCCGGTCCATCCAGTCCATCCCCTCCACGGCGGCGGGAAGCAGGCCGATCCCGTGACCCGCGCCGGTCCCAGGCAGCACCGGCGGAATGGCGTAGCGCCGATAGGTGACGGATGTGCCTCCGGCACACCATTTCCCGACCATCGTGTCGACGCCGCTCACCTGGACGAAGTCGTCCGTCGCGTTCTGCGCGACGAATGTCGGGATCGTAGGGGCGATGTTGCCGAGTTCCTGCTCGCGCACGAGCGAGGCCCACGGTTCGGCGGCCAGGTGGTCGGCGATGGGCCGGCCGTCGACCGTGTACCAGGCCGTGGGGAAGAACGGGTTCATGCGGGGCGCGTCGTAGACGCAGTACGTCTCGGCGCGCGCGAGAATGTCGCGTCCGGCGGGATTGAACACTTCGAGCAGTTCCTCCCGCACCTGCGGATAGGCGGCCGCGAAGCCGTTGACGACCCAGCCGATCCCGCCGGAGAGCAGCGATCCGTCGCCGGCGACGGCGAGGTCGGCGAGCGACGCGGGCGGGGAACCCGCGACCGCGGCGACGACGGGCAGTTCGGGGGCGTAGGTGTCGGCCAGCTCCGCGGCCGCCGCCGACGACATGCCGCCCTGCGAGTAGCCCCAGAAGCCGATGCGGGTGTCCTCGTCGATACCGCGGTCGGTCAGTTGCAGCGCCGCACGGGCCATGTCGAGCATGGCGTGCCCCTGAGAGACGCGGTTCAGGTAGGGATGCCCACCGGGCGTGCCGAGGCCCTCGTAGTCGGTCATCGCGACGGCGTAGCCCCGCGCGAGCAGCGGCACGATGTGCAGGTATTCGTACTCCTGGAGGTGGTTCGTCAACTTCGACGGCGCGCACTGGTCGCCCATGCCCTGCGTGCCCGGACCGAGGACGACCGTCGGGCGCGGACCGTCGCCGGCCCAGGGCCGCGACGGCACGAATACCGTGCCGGTGACCGCGATCGGGCCGCCCGTGGCGTTCTCGCTGCGGTACATCACCCGGGTGGCGAGAGCGTCGAGCGCCGGTGCGACGACGGGCTCGGCGCGCAGGACGTCGCCGGCCGCGCCGCCGGGCAGCGGATCGGGTGGGAGGTAGAACGCGTCGTGGCCCGATGCGGACCCCGTGGGAGCGGCGGCCGCGACGGACCCTGCGACGAGTGGCGCCAGCAGCATCGTCAGGGCGGCGGTGAACAGGCGGGCGGTGGGCGTCGGCATGCCGAGCATTCTGCACACATATGTACTCCGAAGGAAGGCGCCGCGACGAGGTTTCTGAAACGAGTTCTACGATCGTTCCGGTGCTGCGGCCCGATGAGCGGGACGAGCGCCGCCGGCATTCTCCCGCCGCGGCTAGGGTCCGGGTCGCCGCTGTATCCGCAGGACGGAAGGGACGCGACCATGACCGTCGAAGAGCGACTGGCCCGGCTCGAGGCGCTCGAGGAGATCCGGATGCTCAAGCACCGGTACTTCCGTGCGTGCGACGCCAAGGACCCGGAGGGCATGCGCGCCTGCTTCGTCGCCGAGGGTGCCGACATCTACTACGGCCCCGCGCTGGGCAGCTTCGACGACGCCGACGGTCTCGTCGAGGTCTACGCCCGCCTCGCCCTCGAGCGCCTTGACGACCGGTACGTCATCCTCGACATGCACCACGGCATGCACCCGAGCATCGAGATCACCGGCGAGGGCACCGCCACCGGGGCGTGGACGCTGCGGTTCCGGCAGGTTGACCTGCGGGCCCGCACCGAGCGGGTCAGCGCACTCGACTACGACGACGACTACGTCGTGGAGGACGACCGGTGGAAGATCGCCCGGTGCCACGTGCGGGTGCACTGGTCCATCGAACGCCCACTGACCGACGACGCGAAAGTGGTGCATTAACGCCTCTCCTTCCCGAAGGCAGGAGATTCCCGACTCAGACCGCAACCGCACCACCACCGGGAGGGAGGTGATCCGCTTGACTCACGTCGTCGACACCGGTGTGGCCACGCTCCGCCACAGCCAGAATCACTCTGGCAGCGTTCCGGTCCCGGCACGCGGTATGCCCGCACGCCCGGCACCGGAAGATACGTTCCTCGAGTCCGAGGGGTTGCTTGGCTCTCGCGAAACACCTCGAACACGTCATGGTCGTGTACGCGGGCCGCACCAGCACCACCTTCCGGCCGGCCCGCCTGCCCTGCTCGAGCAACTCCCGTTTCACCGTCGCGATCGCGGCATCGGCGGCCGTGCGCGCCATCGTCGACCTCGACAGGAACCGGGGTCGGAAATCCTCCACCGCGACCAGATGATGCGCCTCGACCACGGCCCGGGCCCAGATCCGGCCGTCGTGCCGGTTCTGTCGGGCCGCCTTCTTCTGCACCTTCGCGACCCGGGTGCGGGCCCGGCGATAGCCCCTCGAGGGTGGGTGCCCCGTGCCTCGGCGGCGCCGCGCCATCGTCCGCTGCGCTCTCGCCACCTGCGCCGCACACCGTTTCCGGTGCCCGTGCTGCGGCAGGTCGAACCCCTCCTCGGTGGCCGTCGCGGTGCGGGCCACGCCCCAGTCGATCCCGACCGCGCTGCCCGGGTCGGCGGCCGGGATCGGCTCCACCTCGCGGGTCACCACGAACGAGGCGTACCAGTGCCCCAACGAATCGCGGGTGATGCGCACACTCGACGGCTCCGACGGCAGTGCCCGCGACCACACCACCGGCACACGCACGCCTTTGGGCAGCACCAACCGGCCGTGGCGGATCCGGAACCCGCGGCGGGTGTACTCGAGCGACGGCAGGGTCTTCCTCCGCGCCTTGAACCGCGGCCGGCCCCGGCCCTCGACCGTGAACGACGCGTCCAACGCCTGCGCGTAGGTACGCAGCATCTGCTGCTGGGCGACCTGGGAGCCGTCCCGCAACCACGACGAGCGGGCTCGGGCTTCGGTCAACTGTTTGCCGAGTGTCCCGAAACTCGGTGGGCGGCCCGTGGCGAACTGGTGGACGGCTTCGTTCCACAGGAACCGGCAGCGATGCCACTCGGCGATCAGGGCAGCCGCGGCGGTGGTGCCCGGCCGCAACCGGTAGTTGTAGCGCACCACCTCGACCCCCATGCCGGCACGCTAACCGACCCCACCGACAGGTTCGCCCGACACCACCACTCCCCCGAAAGGAGGACGGCGCTTCCTCTCCCTCGTGAATGAGGCAGTATCGCGCCGCACATCAGATGACCGAAGACATGACCGAACACAAGGTAGCCCTCGTCACCGGCGCGAGCCGCAGCGTCGGCAAGGGCATCGCGTGCGCACTCGGCTCCGACGGCTGGACGGTCTACGTCACCGCCCGCGGCCCGGTCGGCACCGACGGCCCACTGGACCGCACCGCCGCCGAGGTCACCGCCCGCGGCGGGACCGGCATCGCCGTGCAGTGCGACCACACCGACGACGAGCAGATCCAGGCGCTGTTCCGGCGCATCGCCGACGAGCAGGGCGGCCGGCTGGACCTGCTGGTGAACAACGTGTGGGCCGGGCCGCCCGGGTTCGCGGGTTTCTCCGAGCCGTTCTGGCAGCGCCCGCTCTCGGACTGGGACTCGCTCGTCGGCCTCGGGCTACGTGCGCACTACGTCGCGTCCGTCGAGGCGGCGAAGCTCATGGTGCCGCGCGGCAGCGGAACGATCGTCAACATCTCCTCGTTCGGCACGCGCGGCTACCTGCACTCGGTGCTGTACGGCATCTCGAAGGCGGGGCTGGACAAGATGGCCGCCGACATGGCCGTGGACCTGCGCGGGACCGGTGTGACCGCCCTGTCGGTGTGGCCGGGGCTCGTCAAGAACGAGGCCATGCTCGCCCGCGGCATCGACAACTTCGAGGGCTTCTCCCTCGCCAACGCCGAGACCCCCGAATTCGTCGGACGAGTGATCGTCGCGCTCGCGAACGACCCGAAGGTGAACAAGCGCAGCGGGCACACCCTGATCACCGCCGAGACCGCCCTCGACTACGGGGTCGTCGACGTCGAAGGCAATCAACCGGATTCGCACCGCGGGGCGTTCGGCGGCGGCCCGCTGTACTGATCCGCGGAGGGCGCCGAATCCTCTGTGGTCCCTCCCAGGAACGAGATAGCCTCCGGGAAAGGGCGAGAGGGCGGGCACCATGCACAGCGAGAAGATCCCCGTCGCCGGCTCCGGCGGCACGGAATCGACGGCGGTGCTGGATCTGCCGGAAGGCCCGCCGCGCGCGTTCGCACTGTTCGCCCACCGCTCCGGCACGGCAGCGTCGCGGATCTCGGAGACCCTCACCGAGCACGGCATCGGCGTCCTGCGCGTCGCCTGCGAGGGCACCGCCTCGGATTCCGAGGTCGCCGCCCTCGTGCACGCCGCAGATCACCTACGCGACCACTACGCCGCTCCCAGCATCCTGATCGGCCACTCCTTCGGGGGCGCGGCCGTCCTCGCGGCGACCGAGCACGTGCCCGAGACGCGAGCCGTGGTCACGATCGGCGCCCCTGCGGCGACCGAGCAGATCGACAAGCTCGGTGCCGCCCTGCTGGTGATGCACTCCCCCGACGACGACACCGTCGACATCGACAACGCCCGGCAGATCTTCGAGGCGGCCCGTCACCCCAAGTCCTTCCTGTCCGTCGACGGCGCCGATCACCTGCTCACCCGGCAGTCCGACGCCCGGTTCGTCGCCTCGATGCTGGCGGTCTGGGTGGGCAGGTACCTCGACGAGCACCCGCGGCCCGAGCCGCCCCCGGCCGAGGGCGTCGTCGAAGTCTCGTGGAACGGAGCCACCCGGTTCGGGCAGCGCATCGCCATGGGCCGGCACCTGATGACCGCCGACGAACCCACACCCGTGGGGGACGACACCGGGCCGTCACCGTACGACCTGCTGCTCGCCTCCCTCGGTGCCTGCACGTCGATGACGTTGCGCATGTATGCCGACCGCAAGCAGTGGCCGCTCGAGAACGTGTCGGTTTCCCTGCGCCACAGCCGGATCCACGCCGCCGACTGCGAGGACTGCGAGACCCGGACGGGGCGGCTCGACAGGATCGAACGCGTGATCCGGCTCGCCGGTGATCTCGACGAGCAACAGCGGCAGCGTCTGCTCGAGATCGCCGACCGCTGCCCGGTGCACCGGACCCTGCACTCGGAGATCGTGGTGGACACCGCCCTGGCAGCCGGTGATCGGACCGACGACGCGCCGCCCTGAACTCGCGCTGCCCGTCACGCGAGGTGGCAGGCCACCTGCCCGCCCCCGGGCACCTCGGTGATCTCGGGCCGGCGTTCCCGGCACACCGGCAGCACCTTCGGGCAGCGGGAACTGAACGCGCACCCGGCGGGCGGATTCGCCGGGTCGGGCAGCTCGCCCGTGAGCCGGATCCGTTCGCGGCGGCGCTGCCGGGCCGGGTCCGGCACGGGCACCGCCGACAGCAGCGCTTGCGTGTACGGGTGCGCCGGCTCGGTGAACAGCCGCTCCGACGGACCCCACTCGACGATCCGGCCCAGGTACATCACCGCCGTGGTGTGGGCAATGTGCCGGACCACCGCGAGGTCGTGCGCAATGAACAGGTACGCGATGCCCAGCTCGGCGGACAGCTCCTCGAGCAGCGCGATCACCTGGTTCTGGGTGGAGACGTCGAGGGCGCTCACCGCCTCGTCGGCGACGACCAGTTTCGGCTCCACCGCGATGGCCCGGGCGATGGCGATGCGCTGGCGCTGCCCGCCCGAGAACTCGTACGGGTAGCGTTCGGCGTGTTCGGGCCGCAGCCCCACCTGTTCGAGCAGCTGCCCGACCTTCCGGCGGCGGGCAGCGGCGTCGAGATCGGTGTGCACCTCGAGTGGTTCGGCGACGGCGTCGCCGACCGTGCGCGACGGATCCAGCGACGAGTACGGGTCCTGGAACACCATCTGCATGTCGCGGCGCGCGGCGCGCAGCTCGGACTTCCCCAGGGCGGTGACGTCGACACCGTCGAGTACCACCGATCCGGCGGCGACGTCCACCAGCCGCAGGATGCCGCGCGCGGTGGTGGACTTCCCGGAGCCGGATTCTCCGACCAGGGCGAAGGTTTCGCCGGCCCGGATGTCGAACCCCACCTCGTCCACCGCGCGGATCGTGCGCTTCTTCGCGAACGCGCGCCCCCGCACCGGGAACTCGACCCGCAGGCCCCGCACGCTCAGCAGCGGCGCGTTCGTGTCCTTCTCGACGACGGTCATACGGTTCCCTCCAGGATCAGATCGGTCACCCGGGCGCAGCGCGCCGTCCGGTCGTCGCCCACGGCGAGCAGCGGCACGTCGGCGGCGCACTCGTCGGCCCGGTGGGGGCAGCGCGGCGCGAAGCGGCAGCCGACGGGGATCGAGCCGGGCGGCGGCGGTGAGCCGGCGATGGTGTGCAGTTCGCTGCGCCCGCCCACGTCGGGCACCGAACGCAGCAGGCCCGCGGTGTACGGGTGGCGGGGCGTCGCGTACAGCGGCTCGGTGCGGGCCCGTTCGACGACCTGCCCCGCATACATCACGACGACCTCGGTGCACAGGTCGGCGACCACCCCCAGGTCGTGGGTCACGAACAGCACGCCCATCCCGAACCGGCCGGCCATCTCGCGGATCAGGTCGAGCACCTGCGCCTGGATGGTGACGTCGAGCGCGGTGGTGGGTTCGTCGGCGATGAGGAGCTTCGGCTCGCACGCCAGCGCCATCGCGATCATCACCCTCTGCCGCATGCCGCCGGAGAATTCGTGCGGGTACTGACGGATCCGGCGGGCGGCGTCGGGGATGCCGACGAGGTCGAGCACCTCCACCGCGCGGGCCGTCGCCGCCTTCCGGTTCACGCGACGGTGCCGCCGTACCACTTCGGCGATCTGGTCGCCGACGGTGAACACCGGGTTCAGGCTCGTCATGGGTTCCTGGAAGATCATGGCGATGTCGTTGCCGCGCACCGCTTCCAGCTCGCGCGGCGGCATGGTCAGCAGGTCGCGGCCCTGGAAGCGGATGCTGCCGGCGACGGTGCGGGACTGCCGGGACGGCAGCAGCCGCAGCACCGACGAGCAGGTGACGGATTTTCCGGATCCGGACTCGCCGACGAGCCCGACGAGTTGACCGGCCGCGACGTCGAAGGACACGTCCTGCAGCACCGGTGTCCAGCCGGACGCGGTGGCGAACTCGACGCCGAGACCGTCGACGCTCAACAGTGGTTCGGTCACTTCTCGCTCCGATTCTCGCGGCCCACCGAGTCGCGGATCCCGTCGCCGAGGGTGTTGCAGGCGAGCACGGCGAGGATGATCGCGACGGCGGGGATCAGCACGGGCCAGGTGGTGTAGTTCCATGCCTCGCGGCCCTCGGCCAGCATCCGCCCCCAGCTCGGATCCGGTGGTTGCACCCCGAGTCCGAGGAAGCTGAGCGAGGATTCGGCGAGCATCGCGAAGCCGCACGCGAGGCTGATCTGCACGATCAGCGGGGAGAGGGTGTGCGGGAGGATGTGCTGGCGCACGATCCGCGTGGTGGGGGTGCCGATGCTGCGGGACGCCTCGATGAAGGTGTTCTCCCGCACCGCGATCACCGCGCCGCGCACGACGCGGAAGAATCTCGGGCCGAACACGATTCCGATCGCGAACATGGCGTTGGTGAGATCGGGTCCCATGACGCCGACGATCGCCATCGCCAGCAGCAGCGGCGGGAAGCTGAGGAACGCGTCGGCGATGCGCGAGAGCAGCGCGTCCCAGCGGCCACCGAGGAATCCGGCCGCGAGGGCTGGGATCACGCCGAGGAGCAGACCGACCGTCACCGAGATCGCCGCGGCCGTGACCGCGACGCGGGCCCCGTAGAGCAGCCGCGAGAGGGTGTCCCGGCCGAGGTTGTCGGTGCCGAGCAGATAGCCGTCGGACAGCGGCGGCAGCCGGCGGGCCGTGAGTTCCTGCATCAGCGGGTCGTGCGGGGCGATCAGCGGTGCGGCGAGCCCGAGGACGGTGATCAGGGCCAGGAACACCGCCGCGGCGACGGCGGCCCGCCGGCCTCGGAACCGGCGCAGGAACCGGCGGCGCGGCGATTCGACGGCGGCCGGCGCCGTTTCCGCGACGGGGTTCGGGGAGGTGAGGGTTTCGCTCATGCCGCGCTCCTGGTCCGAGGGTTCAGGTACCCGTAAGAGATGTCGACGAGCAGGCTCATCACGACGGTGGCGAAGACACCGAAGATGACGACGCCCTGGATGGCGGGCAGGTCGCCGGACAGCACCGCCTGCACGGCGAAGTCGCCGAGTCCCTTGAGGCCGAACACCGACTCGATGACGGCCGTGCCGCCGAGCAGGAACGCGATCTGCATGCCGAGCACGGTCGCGG
Source organism: Rhodococcus sp. NS-SX18 (assembly GCF_057367935.1). Classification (NCBI taxonomy): domain Bacteria; kingdom Bacillati; phylum Actinomycetota; class Actinomycetes; order Mycobacteriales; family Nocardiaceae; genus Rhodococcus; species Rhodococcus sp. NS-SX18. Next base: position 4,442,440 of record NZ_CM170633.1, read on the forward strand.
TCGGGATGAAGGCGTTCTTCAGGGCGTGCTTCCACAGGACCGAGCGCCGCCCGAGCCCCTTGGCGGTGGCGGTGCGCACGTAGTCCTGCTGCATCACCTCGATCATCGAACTGCGCAACTGGCGGGCGATCTCGGCGGCGGCGGCGAGGCCGAGCGCGATCGCCGGCAGCAGCAGGTGACTGAGCCAGGGCCACACGCCCTTGGCGAGCGGGGTGTAACCGGTGGCGGGCAGGACCCTCAGCTGCAGCGCGAAGACGAGGACCAGGATCAGGCCGAGCACGAAGTTCGGGGTCGCGACGCCCAGGGTGGATCCGACGCTGGTGGCCCGGTCCTGCCAGCTGCCCGGCCGGCTGCCGCCGACGATGCCGGCCGGGATGCCGACGGCCAGCGCGACGAGCACCGCCACCAGGGTCAGGGACACGGTGACCGGCAGGCGGTCGACGATCATCTCGAGCACCGGCGCCTTGTAGGTGAAGCTGGTCCCCAGGTCGCCCCGCACCAGTCCGCCGAGGAAGTCGGCGTACTGCACGACGACGGGCTGGTCGAGCCCGAGTTCGGTGCGCACCAGCTCGATCTGTTCCGGGGTCGCGGTCTCGCCGGCGATCCGGTGTGCGGGATCACCCGGGATGAGGAAGATCAGGCCGAAGGTGATGGCGGTGGCGATCAGCAGCAGCGGTAGCACCGCGAGCAGCCGTTGCCCGATCAATCGAAGCATCCTGCCGGTCCTTTACATCGTGTCGAGGTGTCGCTCGGGACGCTGCCGCCCCGGTCACTCGGCGGCGGTGAGGCCGATCCCGCCCCATTCGTCCAGCGCCCGGTACGGCCGGTAGCCGACGACCCGGTCGGTGAGGGTGGCGCCGAGGTCGGAGAAGGCCAGCGGGATCATCAGTGCCTGGTCCACGACCGTGGCGGAGACGTCGCCGATGAGCCGTCCGCGGGCCTGCTGGTCCGGTTCGGCGTTCGCGGCCGCGAGGGCCTCCGCGAAGCCGGGGGTGACGTCGTGCGACGGGTTCTGCGGCGAATCCGGCGCGAAGTACGTGGTCAGCAGCAGCGACGGATCGGCCCGTCCGGAGAAGGTGGTCAGCACGGCGTCCAGCTCGCCGCGGTTGAAGACCGGCGACATCTCGGCGGGGCTGAGCAGCCGGATCTGCATGGTGACGCCGATCGCGTCGAGCTGCTGCTGGACGATCTGTGCGATCCGCTCGTTCTCGGGCAGGTTCATCACGCCCGCGGTGAACGTGAACCCGGCCGGCAGCCCGGCCGCGGCGAGCGTCTCGCGGGCGGCCTGCTCGTCGTAGGCGTACCTGTCGGCCAGCTCCGGGTTGTAGGCGAAGTAGCCCTGCGGGAAGTTCTGGCTGGCCGCCTCGCCGTGGCCTTCGAGTGCGGAATCGACGAGGGCCTGCCGGTCGATCGCGGTGCTCAGCGCCCGGCGCACGTCGACGTTGCCGAACTCGCTGCGGGTGCGGTTGAAGTGCAGGACGTAGTGGTTCAGGCTCGTCTGCACCTGCGAGTCCAGGCCCTGCGCGGCAGCGGGGTCGATCGAGAGCGGCGTGGCCATCGCGATGTCGAGTTCGCCCGACGCCAGCGCGTTGATGCGGGTCTGCGGGTCGGTGACGACCTCCCATTCGAAGCTCTCGGCGGTCACCGACTCCGGATCCCAGTAGCCGTCCCACGCCACGAAGTCGTACGACGCGCCGGGCTGCGCGTCGGCGACGGTGTACCGGCCCGCGCCGACCGGCCGCAGCACCAGGGCGGCGTCCTTGTCCGGCGTGCCGAAGGCGTTCGGGCTGACCATCATTCCCGGCAGATCGGACAGGGTCAGGACGAGCTGGGTGCCGGGCCCGTTCAACCGCAGCACCACCGTGGTGGCATCGGGGGTCTCGATCGCCTCGACCGGTGCGAGCATCGTCGTGGTGATCGAGTCCGGCTCCTGGGCACGTTCGAGATTGGCCCGGACCGCCTGCGCGTCCAGGGGGGTGCCGTCCTGGAACTGCAGGCCCTCCCGCAGGTGGAAGGTGAGGGTGCGACCGTCGTCGGAGAACTCCCACGACTCGGCCAGTCCTGGAACCGGATTCGCGTCCCGGTCGCGGTGCACCAGCCGGTCGTACACCTGGGTCAGCATGATGTTGTCCTGCGCGACCCGGGTCTTGTGCGGGTCGAAGGACGACGCCCCGTAGGTGGTCGCGTACCGCAGCGTCGCCTGCGGGTCGACGGCGTCCGACGTCGGGGCGGAACCGCACCCGGCGAGGAGCGCGACGGCCAGTGCGGCGCCCAGGGCGAGTCTCGTGCGACGGGCCATGATGTTCTCCGTTTCTCAGGGGATGGAGACGGGCGTTACGGTGCGGCCACTCCCACGCCGCGCCACTCGTCGAGCACCCGGCTCGGCTCGTAGCCGACGACGGTGCCGGAGGTGATCGCGCCGAGTTCGGCGAACGCGACGGGCAGCATCGCGGCGTGGTCCATCACCACGGCGTTGACCTCCCCGAGCAGAACGGCCCGTTCGTCGGGGTCGGTGGCCCGGTTGGCCGCCTCCATCGCCTCCCGGAAGCCAGGGATGTCGTCGTGCGACGGGTTCTGCGGCGAGTCCTGCCCGTAGTACGACGTCAGCAGCAGCGACGGTTCGGCGCGACCGGTCAGGGTGGTGAGGATGGCGTCGAGTTCACCGCGGTTGAACGCGGGATTGAGGTCGGTCGGCGTCATCGACCGGATCTCCATCGTGATGCCCACCCGCGCCAGCTGTTCCTGCATGATCTGCGCGATGAGCTGGTTCTCCGGCAGGTTCGACGCGCCGGCGACGAAGGAGAATCCGTTCGGCACACCGGCCTGCGCGAGCAGGGCCTTCGCGCGTTCGGGGTCGAAGGCGTACTGGCCGTCGAGGGCGGCGTTGTGCGCGAAGTACCCGGAGGGGAAGTTCTGGCTGGCGGCTTCGCCGTGCCCCTCGAGGGCGGTCTCGACCACGGCTTCCCGGTCGACGGCGTGGGCGAGGGCCTGCCGCACCTCGAGCCGGCCGAATTCGCTGCGGGTCCGGTTGAGGTTGAGCACGTAGTTGTTGAGGGTGGTCTGCACGTCCGCTTCGAGGCCCTGCTGCTCGGCCGGGTCGACGGACAGCGGCGTGGCGATCGCGGCGTCGAGCTGGCCGGAGGCCACCGCGCTCACCCGGGTCTGCGGATCGGTCATGACGATCCACTCGAAGGCGCGGGACTGCACCGCCTCCGGATCCCAGTAGCCGTCCCGGGCGACGAATTCGTACTGCGCACCGGGCTGTGCCTGCGCGACGGTGTAGCGACCGGTGCCGGCCGGGGTCAGTACGAGGGCGGCGTCCTTGTCGGAGGTGCCGAACGCGTTGGGGTTGACCATCATTCCGGGCAGGTCGGAGAGGGTGAGCACGAGCTGCCCGCCCGGGCCGTCGAGCCGCAGCACCACGGTCTGCGGGTCGGGCGCCTCGACCGCGGCGACACCGGCGAGCATGGCGGCGGTGATCGAGTCGGGCTGCATCGCGCGTTCGAGGTTGGCCACCACCGCGGCCGCGTCGAACGGGGTGCCGTCGGAGAACGTCACGTCCTGCCGCAGACGCAGCGTCAGGGTGGAGCCGTCGTCGGCGAACTCCCACGACTCGGCGAGCCCGGGAATCGGGTTCGCGTCCCGGTCACGGTGCACCAGCCGGTCGTAGACCAGATTGAGCATGATCGAGTCGCTGGTGATTCTCGTCTTGTGCGGGTCGAACGACGACGCGCCGTAGGTGGTGGCGTAGCGCAACGTCGCGTTCGGGTCGGCGGTCTGTGCGACGTCCGTCGCCGCGGAGCTGCCGCACCCGGCCACCGCGACGGTCACGGCGAGCACGGACAGGGCGGCCTTCATCGATCTGCGAAACATGACAGTCCTCGGGGTGATTCGGTTCGTCGAACGGTTCACGGGGCGGCGACGCCGACGCCGCGCCACTCGTCGACGAGCAGGGTGGGTTCGTAGCCCACGACCTCGTCGGTCAGGGTGGAGCCGAGTTCGAAGAACACCAGCGGGATTGCGAGCGCGTTGTCGCTGACGAGTTTCGACACGTCGCCGAGCTTGTCGGCACGCGCCTGGAGGTCGGACTCGCGGTTGGCCGCATCCAAAGCTTCCTGGAATCCGGGAGCCGTGCTGCGGGACGGGTTCTGCGGCGACTGCGCCCCGTACAGCGCGGAGAACAGCAGAGCGGGATCGGACCGGCCGGTGAAGGTGGTGACGATGGCGTCGGCGTCGCCGCGGTTGAACGTCGGGGAGGCTTCGGACGGCGGCATCGGCTTCAGCTGCATGTCGATGCCGACCTCGGCGAGCTGTTGCTGCACGATCTGCGCCACCTGCACGTTCTCGGGCAGGTTGAGCAGGATCGCGGTGAAGGAGAACCCGTTCGGCAGTCCTGCCTGCGCCAGGAGCTTCCGTGCCCGGTCGGGGTCGTACGGGTAGGCGCCGGCCAGGTCGGGATCGTAGGCGAAGTAGTCCTTCGGGAAGTTCTGGGTCGCGGCCTCGGCGTGACCTTCCATCGCGGTGTCGGCGATGGCCTGCCGGTCGATCGCGTACGCCAGCGCCTGCCGCACCTCGAGCTTGCCGAACTCTCCGCGCGACCGGTTGAGGTTGACGGCCATGTGGTCGAGCCGCAGGGCCGTCTCGACCCGCAGGCCCTGCTGCTCGGCGGCATCGATGGTCAGCGGGGTCGTGATGGCGGCGTGGAGGTCTCCGGAGGTGACGCCGGCGAGCCGGGCCTGCGGGTCGGTCATCACCGTCCACACCACACTGTCCGTGCGGACCGCGTCGGGATCCCAGTAGCCGGGCCGGGCCGTGAACTCGTACTCGGCGCCCGGCTGTGCGCGGGTCACCGTGTAGCGGCCGGCGCCGGCCGGGGTGAGCGCCAGCGCGGCGTTCTTCTCGGGGGTGCCGAAAGCGTCCGGGTCGACGATCATTCCGGGCAGGTCGGACAGTGCGAGGACGAGTTGCGCGCCGGGCCGGTCCAGGGCGAGCACGACGGTGCGCTCGTCGGGGGTCGTGATGCCGGTGACCCCGGCGAGCATCGGTGCCGTCACCGAGTCCGGTTCGAGCGCGCGGTTCAGGTTGGCCTGGACGGCGGCTGCGTCCACCGGGGAACCGTCGGCGAAGCTCACCCCCTCACGCAGATGCAGGGTGAGCGACTCGTCGGTCAGCTCCCACGATTCGGCCAGGCCGGGGACGGGTTGTGCGTCGACGTCGCGGTGCACGAGCCGGTCGTAGACCAGGTTGAGCATCGTGGCGTCACTGGTGATCCTCGTCTTGTGCGGGTCGAAGGAGGACGCGCCGAAGACCGTCGCGTAGCGCAGCGGGATCGCGGGATCGGCGACCCCCGAGTTCTCGGACACCTCGGAGCCGCATGCGGCCACCAGCACCGCGCACGTCCCGACGGCGGCCGTCCACCGCCGGACGGCAAACCTGCCCATAGCGACCGGCATCTCACCCCTTCCTCGAAGCGCTCGCGCGCACAGTCGATTTCAGGACGGACGACGATGCGCACGGCCCTGTTGCCGACCGAACCTAAGGGGTTGTGACGTGCCGCACATCGCCGTTCCCACTGAACGAGACCGCGCGGGAATCGGTGGTCAGCCGAGCGCGCCGAGGAGGGCGGCGTTCACCTCCGCGGCCGGGACCATGGGCATCGTGTGGTGCGTCGCGCCCTCGAGGAGCACCGCTCGCAACCGCGGATTCGCGGCCGCGACCGCGGCCGCCACCTTCGCGCTGTCGTGGACCTTGCTGCCGGCCGCGAGGACGACCGTCGTGTCCACCGCGAGCCCGGCGAGGGCGCGGCGTGCGGGGCGTTTCGGGACGACGAGCCTGCCCGTCGGGAAGTGCTCGGCACCGAGGGCGACGAGCTCGAGCCAGTCCTCGTCGAGTGGCCGGCCGCCGGTCTCCCAGCGCAGGAATCGGCGCTGACGGTCGCCGCTGGGCCGCAGCAGCAGCGGGACCGCGCGAGCCAGGTACCCGGCGCGCATTCGGGCGAAGCACGAATTCGGATCGAGCAACACCATGTTCCGGATCCGCTCGGGGCGTTCGAGTGCGTAGGCGAGCGCGACCATCGCCCCGTACGAGTGGCCGACCAGGTGGAACGATGACACACCGAGCGCCGCGGCGACGCCGTCGAGCCACACCCGCAGATCGTCCACGCCGCGCATCGGCTTTCCGTGCGCGATGCTCCGGCCCACGTCACCGAGCGGATCCACGGCCAGGACCCGGTACCGTCCGGCGAGCGCCGAGGCATTGGCGAACCACACCGCCGACGTCGCTCCCCCGCCGGGCAGCAGGACGACCGGCGGCGCGTCCTCGGGGCCGCAGACATTGACATGCGTTGTGCCGAAGTCCGATTCGACCGTCACCGCGCGGACGTCTGCCGGCCACTTCGCGAGCACGGCATCGTAGGCGCGGAGAAACCGCTCTCCCTCGGCGGTGGTGGCGAACTCTGTCGACGCACGCGGCATCGTCTCCCCTTCGTCCGGATCAGCCCGTCGGCCCGGCCATACCGTAGAACCGTTCCACCCGCATCCGCAGCACGAGCCGGCGATCGGCGACCATCGCGGCCCGGAACTCGTCCCAGTCCGGATGTTCGCCCTGCACCGTCCGGTACAGCGCGACGAGGTCCTCGACGGTGGCGTCGTGCGGATCCGCCGCCACGGGCGACAGCTCGGCCGTGCCCTCGGCGACCGCGTACGCCCAGCCGTCGGCGGCGCTGACGTACAGGCTCACGCGCGGGTCGCGGCGCACGTTCGCGGTCTTGGCTCGGCCGTCGGTGACGGAGACCGCGAAGGTCCGGGCGCCCGGGTCGTAGTGGTAGACGATGTTGGACAGCTGCGGCCGCCCGTCCCTCTTCAGAGTGACGAGGGCACCGATCTTCGAAGTGGCGAAAAGTTTTTCGAGTCCGTCGGCAGTCACGACATCACCATCGCTTTCCGTGGGATCGGTAGCGTTTGACGTACTCCACCCAGTTCCAGGTGGACAGGAAACCCTGCGCTGCCTCGTACCCCTTGGCGAACTGCGCCTCGATCTCGGACTTGTCGATGTCGAAGTCCAGGACGCCGACCTCGGTGGAGTCGACGCGGATCGTGCGGGCGCTCACCCACGGCTGGTTGAGGTGCGCCTGGTCGCGGCCGACGAGGACGGTGGTGACGATGCCCTCGATCAGCTCCGGGGAGTCGCCGAGCGCCGAGAACGGGCGCAGCAGCCGCAGCGGTGGCAGGACCTTGTCGTTGCCGGCGGGCAGGTTCGGCAACACGGTGACACCGAACGTGGGCCAGCGGGGCTGGTCGGTGTCGATCCGGTCGAGCGAGTCGATGGGGAAGTTCGACAGCAACCCGCCGTCGACCAGCGTCGACCGCAACCCGGATGTGGCCGTGAGTGTCGCAGGCCGGAAGTAGAAGGGGATCGACATGGACGCGCGCACGGCGTCGGCCACCGACTGCTCGTCCGGGTCGAGCCCGTAGACCGAGCGGTAGTCCCACGGCAGCCGGACCAGCAGCCCGCGCGTGATGTCCGTGACCGTGACCACCAGGCGGTACCGTCGTTCCTCGGGGATCTGGTCGTCGGCGATGCGCAGATCCCCGAACGTGCTGATGCCCAGGTCCTTCAGTGTGTCCCGGATCCAGGCGTGGGCGTAGTCGCCGCGATAGATGCCCGATCCGCGCAGCACCCCGATCGCGGGGCCCAGCAGGGGAATCCGTTCGACCGGACCCGAGTCGAGGAACTTGTGGTACTCGAGGCCGAAGACGGCGTCGCGCATCTGCTCGCCCGTCCACCCGGCCTTCGATCCGGCCGCGACGACGGCGCCGACCACCGCACCCGCCGACGTTCCCGAGACCCGGTTGAGCCGGTACCCGGCGTCGGCGAGAGCGACGACGGCGCCGGCCAGTCCGATGCCTTTCACCCCGCCACCGGCGAGGACGAGGTCGGCGGGACCCGCGGTCATCGCCCACCTCCGAGGTCGCGTCCGCCGCTCGGGACGATCCGTTCGCACCCGTCCATGGCCGCCCCCTCCTGCAGCATCCGGGAAAGGAGTCTGGCTCCCCGTGCTCCCACCCTATGCCGCACATCACGGAGCGTCGGCGGTAATCGCAACGTGTCCCCGCTCAGGCCACGATGCTGTCGAGGGCGGCGATGATGCGGGACGGCGCGTGCTTGCTCTCCGTGCGCCGGATCATCCGGATCCAGGTGGCGAGCGGTTCTTCGGGTCTGGCAATCAACTGGCCGAGAACTGCGGCGGAGTTGTCGAGGTGGGTCTCCATGAGCGGCCGCTGCTGCGGTGGAAGAGCGGCGATCAGCGTCGCCGCGTTCCACGCGTTGTCCCGGGCGCGGTCGAGGCTGAAGTCGAGCATGCGGTCCGAACTGTCCCCGAAGTCGCCGAGCAGACCCAGCAGCGGTGAGAACTGCCCGATTGTGGCGCGCACCCGGGGGATCAACGAGGAGAGGATGTCGTTGATGCGGACGAAGTCGTCGTGGAAGCCGGCGAGCGCGGCGCCTTGGAAGGTCTGTCCGGTCACCACGGCGAGGTCGAGATTGATGTGGGCGTTGATGCCGAGCAGCAGGTTCTGCAGGATCACGGACTGCCCCGAGCGGACGGCGTCGAACGCGACACGCCAGCACCGGGCCGCTGCCGCATCCGCGAGGTAGGCGTCGAAGTAGCGGTTGGCGAACAGGGCGTCGAACCGGCTCATCCGCGGGCCGTCGTCGAACCAGCCGTCCACGATGCGGGTGCGGACCTCGAGCGTCACCTGCCGGTACAGCGCTGCGAAGTACCCGCGCGGGTCCTCGGCGCTGCGGGCGCCGGCCACGATCCCGTCGAGGATCGTGAGCACCTCGTCCACGTTCGTGGCGCGCATGGTTCCCCAGTGTGGCAGCGCCGGGGGCGGAATCGGGCACATGGACGGTCGTTGCGATTGAATCGCAACCGGACGGGTACGCCTCGGGCAGTGAAGACCACGACCGGAGGAGACAAGCCCTTGAACACGCATGTCACCGCGGACACGCTGCGCACGCTGCTCGAGTCGTCGCTCGACGGTGCGACGCTGATCCTGCAGGGCGGCCGGCCGCAGGTCGTCGCCGCGGACGAGCTGAGTGACGAGAACCGCGCGCTGGTGATCGTCACCCGCGACGAGCTGCGCGGGCAGTTGCCGAAAGACCGGGACTACAACGACACCGATCTCGAACTCCACGCCGCGACGCTCGAGGCGACCGTCTCGAATCTCGGCGGCTGAACGGCACGAGCCGGCGCGGCGGGCGCCCGGTCAGCTCGGCCGGGCGTCGGGATGCTCGCGCACGAAGTTGAGATACGCCTTCGACGGCGTCGGCCCGCGCTGGCCCTGGTACTTGGAGCCGACGGCGGCGCTGCCGTAGGGGTGCTCGGCGGGGCTGGTCAGCCGGAACAGGCACAGCTGCCCGATCTTCATCCCCGGCCACAGCGTGATCGGCAGGTTGGCGACGTTGGAGAGCTCGAGGGTGATGTGCCCGCTGAAGCCCGGGTCGATGAATCCGGCCGTGGAATGGGTCAGCAGCCCGAGCCGGCCGAGCGACGACTTGCCCTCGAGACGACCGGCGAGATCGTCGGGCAAGCTGCACGTCTCCATCGTCGACCCGAGCACGAATTCCCCCGGGTGCAGGACGAACGGTTCCCCGGGCGGGGCCTGCACGAGCGAGGTGAGTTCGTCCTGGCGCAGCGCAGGGTCGATGTGCGTGTAGCGGGTGTTGTTGAAGACCCGGAACAGGCTGTCGAGCCGCACGTCCACGCTCGACGGCTGCACCATCGCGACGTCGAAGGGGTCGATGCCGAGACGCCCGGAGGCGACCTCGGCGCGGATGTCGCGATCGGAGAGCAGCACGGGGTAGAGACTAACAACCCGCCCCGGGCGGTCCCGCGGCTCGAGGCCCACGGCGACGGGGGCAGGCGGCCGGGCTCGGCGACTAAGCTCGATCACACATGGTGCACGATCGGTCCCTCGCGCCGTGCCCGGTGACGGACTGGAGCAACGAGCGTCGCAAAGAGTGCCTGCGCTCCACCCGGCTCGGGCACCGCTGGCGGCGGTTCGGGCGCGCGCGCCGCGGTCTCGCGTGGCTGGCGCTGCTGGCGGTCCCGGTCTCGATCCTGGGCGGGCAGTACTGGATCCACGACGTCGCCCCCGAACGCGACCGGCTGGCCCACACCCGGCCGCACCTGCATCCGATCTTCGACGCCGCGGATCCGGCCGATCGTGCCACCGCGGTGGTGAGCATGGTCGGACTCGGCAATCTCGATGCCACCGACACCGCCGTCGCCCTCCCGGCGCTGGCCGCGCTCGGGCAGGTGTGGGCGGTGCAGTACGACAACAGCGGTCTCGACACCGCGGTGGTCAGCCGGATGATCGTCGACCACGCGGAGCAGGCCGGGGTGGAACGCGTCGTGCTGACCGGGCACAGCATGGGCGGCATCATCGCCCTCGAGGTGGCCGGGCACGTCGTCGCCGACCCGGACCTGGATCTGCTGGCGGTGATCCTGGACTGCACGCCCGTCGATCTGCACGCGGTGCGGGCCGACAAGCGCGACGCCGGGGAGGATCTGCTGCGCTGGGTGGGGTGGGTGCCCGGGGCGCGTGAGAGCCGCACCCTGCGACTGGTGGTCGAGACCGCCGCCCGCAAGGACCGCTACGTCGTTCCGCATCCGCACGGCTTCCCCACCGTCGATCCCGGTGGGCTGGTCGACGCGGTCACCGAAGTGCTCGAGGACAAGATCTTCGCTCCCGACGTGGCCAGTACCGGGCTGATCGAGTCCCAGTTCGAGGCCATCGTCGCCTCGGGTGCGCTCGACGATCTGGGGGCGCTGGCGTCACGTCGCGGGGACAGTCGCGGTCCGGCGGTGGTCTTCGTGCGGCCCGGGCGCGGCACCGACGACGACGTCGTCGACGTGGACTACAGCCAGCGGGTGCTGTTCGAGCGGGTCGGCGGTTCGAGGGGATCGCTGCTGGTGGTCCGGTTGGCCGGCACCGGGCACGCCGACCCGATCCAGCAACCGCAGGCCTACAACGCCGCTGTCGCCACGAAGATCGTGCCGTTCGTCGATCGGCTCGCCGAACGGGACACCCGGCCGGTGCAGGCGAGCGGGCGGTGACCGACGCCGCGGTCGACATCCGCGCCGCAGTGGATCGTCGGCGCCGAGAGGGTCAGGTGCCGGTGGCGTGCTCGCCCAGGATGGTGGTCAGTTCCTCCGCATACGCGAGCTGGGTGCGCAGACGCGCGCAACTGTCCTCGGCGCGCCGGTGGAACTCCGCCAGCACGCCGCGGGCGTCGTCGGCCGCCTGCCCGGACGTCGCGGCGTCGGCGATCCGATCGAGAGCGGCGAGCAACTCGCGCATCTCCTCGAGGGTGAATCCGAGCGGCTTCATCCGCCGGATCACCAGCAGTCGCCGCACGTCGTCGTCGGTGTAGAGCCGGAACCCGCCGCTGCTGCGGGCGGACGGGGTAACCAGGCCCACCTCGTCGTAGTGGCGGATGGTCTTGATCGACAGTTCGGTGCGCGAGGCCACCTGTCCGATCTGCATATGCCCCGAATCGATGGTCACAGCCGCACCCTTTCCTCCCGGTCCGCCTCCACCGTAGCGAGCCGTCCGACCCTCAATTCGAACTCTACCCTCACCGGAGGGTAGAGTTCCGCGGGTCCCGCGGACGCGACGACGCCGTCCCGTCCGCGCACGGGTGCCTCGCCCGGTTCCCATCCCACCGCTGGAAAGAAGACCCGACTGTGACCACTCCTGCCGGCAGCGCCCCGGCCGTTCCCGAAGCGGACGCCGATCCCGCCCTCTCGGTGCGCGGCGCCCTGCGTGCCCCGAACCGCCTGAAGACCGAGATCCTCGCGGGATTGGTCGTGGCACTGGCGCTGATCCCCGAGGCGATCTCGTTCTCCATCATCGCCGGGGTGGACCCGCGGGTGGGGTTGTTCGCCTCGTTCACCATGGCGGTCACCATCTCGATCGTCGGCGGGCGGCCGGCGATGATCTCCGCTGCCACCGCCGCGATCGCGTTGGTCGTCGCGCCGGTGGCCCGTGAGCACGGCTTCGACTATCTCGTCGCCACCGTCATCCTGGGCGGCATCTTCCAGGTGGCGCTCTCGGCGCTGGGGGTGGCCAAGCTGATGCGGTTCATCCCGCGCAGTGTCATGGTCGGCTTCGTCAACGCCCTGGCGATCTTGATCTTCACCGCGCAGTTGCCACACCTGATCGACGTGCCCTGGCTGGTCTATCCCCTGGTCGCGGCGGGGCTGGCGGTGATGTTCCTGCTGCCGAAGCTCACCTCGGTGGTGCCGGCGCCGCTGGTGGCGATCGTGGCACTCACCGCCGCCGTGCTCGTCTTCGGGTGGGAGGTGCCGAACGTCGGCGACGAGGGTGAGCTGCCCGAGTCGCTCCCGATGCTCTTCGTCCCCGACGTGCCGCTCACCACCGAGACGCTGTCGATCATCGCCCCCTACGCGCTGGCGATGGCGCTGGTCGGCCTGCTCGAGTCGCTCATGACCGCCAAGCTGGTCGACGACATCACCGACACCCACTCGAACAAGACCCGCGAGGGCTGGGGACAGGGCGTGGCCAACCTCGTCACCGGGTTCTTCGGCGGCATGGGTGGCTGCGCGATGATCGGGCAGACCATGATCAACGTCAAGGTCTCCGGGGCCCGCACCCGCATCTCCACCTTCCTGGCCGGGGTGTTCCTGCTGATCCTCGTCGTCGCGCTCGGCGACGTCGTCGCGCTGATCCCGATGGCCGCCCTGGTCGCGGTGATGATCATGGTGTCGGTCGCCACCCTCGACTGGCACAGCATTCACCCCCGCACCCTGAAGCTGATGCCGCGCAGCGAAACCCTGGTGATGCTGGTGACCGTGGTGGCCACCGTCGCAACCCACAACCTCGCGATCGGGGTGATCCTCGGCGTGGTCACCGCGATGGTGCTCTTCGCCCGCCGCGTCGCCCACATGATCAGCATCGAGAAGGTCTCCGAGGCCGACACCGACCACGACGGCACGGTCGACACCCGCGTCTACAAGGTGCACGGCGAGCTGTTCTTCGCCTCGTCGAACGACCTGGTCTACCAGTTCGACTACGCCGGGGATCCGCGCAACGTCGTCATCGATCTCACCGGCGCCGACATCTGGGACGCGTCCACCGTGGCCACCCTCGACGCGATCCGGCACAAGTACGCAGCGAAGGGCAAGCACGTGGAGATCACCGGCCTCGACGGCGCCAGCCTCGAACGCCTCGACCGCCTCTCCGGCCGGCTCGGCGACGGCCACTGACCACCGCTGGGCAGAGCGTCCTCGCCCGATCCGCGGCCCCCACCGGCACCACCCATCACGCTCCCCTCCCCGGTATCTGAGCCTGCTCGAACGCCAGCGCATTGCCACGCTACGGGCCGCTGGACACTCGATCCCGCAGGCGGCCGGGCGCTTGGTCGATCGGCGTCGACTGTCAGTCGTGGCGCACGCACGCGCTACCGGGTGCTCACTTTGATCCCGCCAGGACCGTCTGCTCGACGACACGGATGTTTGGGCGAAGGCGCAGGAAAAGCCGCGCTGCGGTGCGGGAGTGAGCGTCGGACAAGTCCACCTACCGGGAAGTCTTGGTCTTGTTCTTGGCTTTGCCCTGGGCCGTGCCCGCCGTGGGAATCCTCGTCCTGCGGGCGGTACCGGAGGAGGCGGGGACCGCCCCGGCAAGGGCGGCGTGTTGCATGTCGGAAAGCACATCGAACAGCCCTTCCGGGACCTGCGCCAGAATCTCGAGCTGCTCGGCAGTGACCTCGACACCGGGGTCGGGCTCGCAGCTCTTCAGGGCCCTCAGCAGGTAGGCGCGGGCGACGGTGGAGACGGGCAGTTCCTTCTCCGCGGCGAGGGTTTCCAGGCGCGTGTACTCGTCCTCGTTGAGCCGGATCTGGAGGACCTTCGCGCGAGGATTGCGATGGGAGATCTTCGCGGTGGCCGGGATGTCGTAGTCCTCACCCTGCGCGTCGGCTTCGGCGGCGATCCGGGCGATGAGTTCGGCAGGTGGAGTCTTCGTCATCACTGGTTCCTTTCGGTGTACCGACGGAGCAAAGGTCTCTTTCGGAGCGGGAACGCGGTAGCCACCCACAAGGATCCGTCTTCGGGTTCCTCGACGATGACGACGCGTAGGACACGGCCCCGGCTGTCGGAATAGCCGAGAACTTCGAGGGTCATGCCGGAGACGCTGCCCTGCGGGTCGGTGAACACAACTCGGTCGGGGTCGTGCAGCGTCTGGTAAACCCGGAGGCGGGTCAGCTGGTGTTTGTCGCAATGCCCCTGGTCAAGGTCCACGTCCTCGGGTCGGAAGTCGTCGGGTTCCACCACCTAAACTGTGCTACAGATGCGCAGAAATTGTATTACAAAGCGGCGGGGGCGGCCGCGCCGGAACTGCGCTATCGACCGCATCCGTCAAGCCGGACGGGGGGCGTGTCCTCACCCCCAGTTCGCACAACCGACCAACCCCACCACACGGCAACCACGCCGCCACCGACGCCGAGCAACGTGGGTTGACCCCTCGGGTGGACACGGGGTCAGGCGGGGTGCTATCACCGGAACAACCAGCCGGGACCCCGCCCCGGGACGGCCGCGACGTCGGTGACCGTCCCGAGAGGATTAGGATCGGCAGATTTGAGCACCGGTCCTTGGCGCAACCGATCTGATGATCGACAGACTTCGTCAACTCAGTTCTCATCGGTGTGATTTCGTACCAATGCTGGCCGTCGTCCGCGTACTACGCGAGCAGGTCGACCGGCCCTCCGTTTTGAGGGCCAGTCGACCTCCCCTCTGCCCATGCATACTTCGGTCTGCTCGACGACCCGCGGTCGCACCGGCCGTGGAGTGACGGACCTTACTCACAAGGACGCAGGTCTACCTGTCACGGTGCGGTTTCGGACTCAGGGTTGACGGCCGCCAGCGCGGTGTTCAAGGTCTGACTCGGCCGCATCACGGCCACGGTCTTATCCCGGTCCGGCTTGTAGTAGCCGCCGATGTCAACCGGCGCGCCCTGCACCTCGATCAGCTCCCGCACGATCGTGTCCTCGTCCCTGGCCAGCGCCTCGGCCAGCGGGGCGAACTGTTCTGCGAGTTCCGGGTCCTCGGTCTGCGCGGCAAGTTCCTGCGCCCAGTACATCGCGAGGTAGAACTGGCTGCCCCGGTTGTCGAGCTCGCCGGTCTTGCGCGACGGGCTCTTGTTCGTCTCCAGCAGCTTGCCGGTCGCTGCATCGAGCGTGTTTGCCAGGATCTTGGCGCGCTCGTTGCCAGTCTTGATGCCGAGGTCCTCCAGGCTTACGGCCAACGCCAGGAACTCACCGAGCGAATCCCAGCGCAGGTGGTTCTCCTCCACCAACTGCTTGACGTGCTTGGGCGCCGACCCGCCGGCGCCCGTCTCGTACAGGCCGCCGCCCGCCATCAGCGGCACAATCGACAGCATCTTGGCGCTCGTACCGAGTTCGAGGATCGGGAACAGGTCGGTGAGGTAGTCACGCAGGATGTTGCCGGTCGCGGCGATAGTGTCCATCCCGCGGATCAGCCGCTCCAGCGTGTACCGCATCGAGCGCACCTGCGACATGATCTGGATGTCGAGGCCCTCGGTGTCATGATCCTGCAGGTACAGCTCGACCTTCTTGATCAACTCGTTCTCGTGAGGGCGGTACGGGTCGAGCCAGAACAGGACCGGCATACCGGAGTTGCGTGCCCGGGTGACCGCGAGCTTGACCCAGTCGCGGACCGGCGCGTCCTTGACAGTGCACATGCGCCAGATGTCACCCGCCTCGACATGCTGGGTGAGCAGCACCTCACCGGTGTCGACATCGACGAAGTTGGCTTCGCCCTGCTCTGGAATCTCGAAAGTCTTGTCATGCGAGCCGTACTCCTCGGCCTTCTGCGCCATAAGCCCGACGTTGGGGACGGTACCCATGGTCGTCGGGTCGAACGCGCCGTTGGTCTTACAGAAGTTGATGATCTCCTGGTAGATGCGCGCGAACGTAGACTCCGGCATGACCGCTTTCACGTCCTTGGGTCTTCCGTCGGCGCCGTACATCTTGCCGCCTGAGCGGATCATCGCCGGCATCGAGGCATCCACGATGACGTCGCTGGGTGAATGGAAGTTCGAGATGCCGCGGGCGGAATCGACCATGGCCAACTCGGGACGGTGCTCATGGCAGTTGTGCAGATCCTGATTGATTTCGTCGCGCTGCGTGCTGGGCAGCGTCTCGATCTTGTCGTACAGGTCGCCGAGACCATTGTTGACGTTGACGCCCAGTTCGTCGAACAGCTTCTGATGCTTGGCGAAGGCGTCCTTGTAAAAGGTCTTCACCGCGTGGCCGAAGACGATGGGGTGCGAGACCTTCATCATCGTCGCCTTGACGTGGAGGGAGAACATCACGCCCGTCTTGCGCGCATCCTCCATCTGCTCCTCGTAGAAGTCGAGCAACGCCGTCTTGCTCATGAACATGCTGTCCATGATGTCGCCCTCACCCAGGTCCACCTCGGGCTTGAGGACGATCGTCTCGCCGCCCTCGGTCACCAGCTCCATCCGGACCTTGCGCGGCCGGTCGAGCGTCATCGACTTCTCGCCGTGGTAGAAGTCGCCGTGCCGCATGTGCGCGACGTGGCTGCGTGAGGCCATCGACCACTCGCCCATGCTGTGCGGGTGCTTACGGGCGTACTCCTTCACCGCCCGGGGTGCGCGCCGATCGGAGTTGCCCTCACGCAGGACCGGGTTGACCGCACTGCCGAGAATCTTGCCGTAGCGCTCCCGGATGGCACGCTCCTCGTCCGTCTTCGGGGCGTCCGGGAAATCCGGGACCTGGTAGCCCTTGCCCTGCAGTTCCTTGATGGCGGCCAGGAGCTGCGGCACAGACGCGCTGATGTTGGGCAGTTTGATGATGTTGGTCTCGGCCAGTTGCGTCAGACGACCCAGCTCGGCAAGGTTGTCCGGGACGCGCTGCTCTTCCGTGAGGCGGTCGGGGAACTCGGCCAGGATCCGCGCCGGCACCGAGATGTCGCTGGACTCGATCTCGATGCCCGCGGCACCAGCGAAGGTACGCACGATCGGCAGGAAGGCGTAGGTCGCGAGCAACGGTGCCTCGTCGGTCAACGTGTAGATGATGGTCGACTGCTTATCGGCGCTCATTCTTGTCTCGTCTCCCACGTCAGTTCGGTCCGCTTCACGAAGTGCTTTGCGTGCGGTATTGCATCGAGTATCAGGCTACGTGCGAGAACACAAGAACCATATTTACCCGCCAGTAGCGCGAACTCCGCTAACAGGCTCCGACAGCCCGCTGACGGCAAGCATCCGATCGTGCGCCTGCTCTCCCGTGACGCGAACGCGAGTCGGCGCACCCCGGGTGCACGCCCCACCGTGACCGCCGACGGCCGTCCGGCTCAAACCCGGCTGTGGATAGTCCGGTCGGCGGCGGTACCCCTCCCCTGTCGAATTTCCGAAAGCGCCCTTTGTCTCAGTGTGTTCGGTGTGATCATCGCGCTTGCCGCACCGGTCGACTCCTCCGCGCGTTGCCGACCCTCCCGACGTCGAACGATTCGATGATCCGTTGTGACGGTAAGGATTACGGTCGTCTCATCCTCGGCCCGACCCGCCTCGTCGGCATCGCCTGATCAGCATCGTCGGCGTTACACCACCCAATAGTTTTGTCGCTCTACCGGGCCTGTGCATGGGGGCAGGACTGCGTTGACCGTCGCGGCGATCCGGCTCCGCCGCACCAATCAGCAAATCGGCGAGTCGTACGCGGACTCGCTCAGCGCGGGCGAGTGGGACAGTGTTTGTTCTCGTCGGTGTCGGGCTGTTCTGGGCTGTCCCGAACTATTCAGCCGCCGTCGGAACCGGACGGGCAAATCGAACAGGTCGAGCAGTTCCCGGCACAACCGAGCGTGTCGGTCTGTTCAGCGCAGAGTCTTGGACTTTCCGCGCCAGGCGTCATCGAGCTCGACTGTAAGGACGCCGATGCGGCCTACCCCTTCCGCTACGACGGACTGAAACTCATCCTTCCGTCAGGCGACCAGTATCTGTTGTTGCCGGTCGAATGGAGCCGCGATACCGGAGTCGCCTTCCTCCTACCGCGGTCGGAGGCGATCCGCATCGACTTCTTCCCGGCGGAAGTCGCGCCGCCGCCCCACGGTGTGGCTGAGCGCCCGCGCCACGACCCGATGTCAGTCGGGCTTGCGGCCGGTACCGGAACCGGTACCGAGCCGGGCGACCGTGTTGTGCGGCACCAGCACCACCGGGCGGTGACTGTGGTGGACCAGGCGAGCCGAGACCGACTCACCGAGCAACCGGTCGATGCGGGCCATCAGGTCCCGCCGGGGCGTGCCGATGAGGATCATCGCCGCGTCGTGGGCGTCGGCGAGCGCGATCAGCACCTTCGCCGGATCCCCGGCACGACCGTGATACGTCCAGTTTCCGGCCGAGGTGGCCAGCACCGCGCACGCCTGCTCACGCTCGCGGTCCAAGGCCTCGCAGATCCGGGCCTCCCAGTCGTCCGAATCCGGATCGATCGGCAGATCCTCGGTGTCGACGACGTGCGCGACGTGCAGATACGCTCTCAGGCCGGCGCCGAGCTCGATCGCGAACTCCAGGGCCCGGCGGCTGGCCGCGTGCCGGTCGAACCCGACCACCAGGGCGGTCGAGGCCCGCGTCGGTGCGGCGGGGCCGTCGATGCGCCGCGGAACCCGCCAGTCCCACACCTGCGCCTCGGATTTCCGCTCGGAACGTTTGCTCATCACGGCCTCCTCACAGCGCGGCCAGCGCCAGCCCCGCGGCACCGGCGGCGACCGTCGTTCCCAGTGTGCCCAGAGCGTTGGCCAGCGTGGCGGCGTATCGCTGCTGCTGGATCAGCCGCACCGTCTCGAACGAGGCGGTGCTGAACGTGGTGTACCCGCCGCAGAACCCCACCCCGGCGATCGTGACGAGTGATGCAGACGCATCGTGGAACATCACCGCCCCGACCAGCACCCCGAGCAGCAACGAGCCGGTGACGTTGATCGCCACCGTCGCCCACGGGAAAGTCGACGCGAGCCGCGCCCGGATCGCCCCGTCGAGCACGAAGCGCGTCACCGCGCCACCGCTGCCGGCCAGCGCCACCCACACCGTGATCATCGCCCCGACCTCCTGTCCCGCGCCGCGCCCAGCGCGACCCCGACGGCGATTCCGGTCGCGGTGGCAACCAGACCGGCCAGCACGGTGCCGACCGCATAGGAAAGCGCACTCACTGCGTCCCCCGTGGAGCAGCAGATCGGTGTCCACGGCGTGGGTGCTGTAGGTGGTGAACGATCCCAAGGCGCCGGTCCCGGCGCCGAGACGGGCGGGGCGCCGCCACGAGGTGTCGGGGCCGAGCCGGGTGAGCGCCTCGAGCAGCACCCCGAGCAGCAGCGCCCCGACCACGTTGATCACGAAGGTGGTCGCCGGCCATGCGCCGGGCGCGGTCGGAAACAGTTCTTCGAGCCGATAGCGGGCCGTGGTGCCGACCAGCCCTCCGACAGCGACCGCGGTCACCGCGGCCGGACGAAGATGAAGCGCCCGCCTGGGTGCGGCATCGGTAGTGGCGGCGACCGCGGAGGGTGCATCGGAATCGAGCGGCAACCTCGGGTGTGAATCGGTGGGCTCGGCCATCCGAACAGACTCCTTCCTCGCAGGGGGAAGGAACCATCAGCCCCGTGGGCGGGGCGGTTCAGGCCACCGAGACGGTGACCTCGGCGGAGATCCATCGCCGCGTCCGATCGTGCAACCTCGAACGGTCCCATCGTCGGGCGACAGCCGCGGGGAGCATGTTGCCCGAATTCATGATCGTGCACGCACAGTTCACCGGCCCGACGGCGGCCGAGGCCGGGCCACGAACACATCGGTGAAGCACTTCGCCTCGTCGCTCGGGGCGGGACTACCGCACATACCCTGGCATCACGGCCATGTCTCGGTCGACCGGGGCACGAAAGCAGATGCCTCCCGCACGAGTGGGCGGGGCCGCGTCAGCGTGCCTGCGACGACATCGTGAGCAGGAAGTCGGTGCACGCCTCGATCACCTCGTCCTCGCCGAGCGGGCTGTCGCCCTCGAGCCACGCGGTGAGGACCTGGGCGAGGCCGCCGACGACGAAGTGGGCGGCGAGGTCGAGCCGGGGCGTGGAGCTCACCTCGAAGAAGTCCACCGCTTGCGCCGTCACCAGGCCCGCGAACATGCGTGACGACTCGAGTCGTCGGCTCACCAGATGCGGGTTGGCCTGGCTGACGGAGAAGACGAGCCGGCCCAGGCGCGGATCCTCGGCGACCTCGTGGACGATGTTCGCCACGCCGGCGCGGACCACCGCCCGCTCGTCGCGCGGCGCCTCCGTCACCGCCCGCAAAGTGCTCTCGGCGATGCGCTGGATGACGTGGTCGTACACGGCGACGGTGAGTTCGTCGCGGTCGGCGAAGTTCTCGTAGAAGTAGCGTGAGGCCAGGCCGGTCCGCTTGCACACGCCGCGGACGGAGAGCGTGTGATCGCCCTCGGGTCCGCCGAGGATGTCGAGGCCGGCCTCGATGAGCTGCGCCCGTCGTTCCGCCTGCCGCTGTTCTCCCCCGCGTCCTCCGTAGAGCCGTCCTGTCACCATCCGTCCATCTTCGCAGGAGACCTCTTCACCCCGATCATATATGTGAGTACAGTCGTGATCACATTCCGGATGGACGAAGGGATCGACGTTGTGACCACCCTCGAGAAACCCGCGGAGTTCGACGACGTCATGGACGGGCTCGGCCTCATGGCCGGCGCGGCGAACGTCATCATGCAGCTGTCCCACCCCGGCGTCGGCTACGGCGTCGTCGAGAGCCGCGTCGTCTCCGGACGGCTGTTCGACCACCCGATCAAGCGCACCCGCACGACCCTCACCTACCTGGCCGTCGCGGCCACCGGCACCGACGAGGAGAAGACGCTCTACCGCAAGGCCGTCAACTCCGCCCACCGGCACGTCCGCTCCACCGAGACCAGCCCGGTCGAGTACAACGCGTTCGATCCCGAACTGCAGCTGTGGGTGGCCGCGTGCATCTACCGCGGATTCGAGGACGTGCACAACGCGCTCTACGGGCCGATCCCCGCCGAGGCCGTCGACCGGTACTACCGCAAGGGCGCCGCGTTCGGCACAACCCTGCAGGTCGAGCCCGACATGTGGCCCGCGGACCGGGAGGCGTTCGAGGAGTACTGGAACGACGCGCTCGCCGAGGTCGACATCGACGACGTCGTGCGCGAGCACCTCTACGCCATCGCAACCATGCGTTTCCTGCCCCGCCCGGTGTCGCTGCTGTTCGGCCGGCTCAACCTGTTCCTCACCACCGGCTTTCTGCCCCCGATGTTCCGCGACCGCATGCGGCTGCCGTGGAGCCCGCGCGACCAGCGCCGCTTCGACCGGCTCATGCGCACCCTCGGTGCGGTCAACTCGCGGGTCCCGGTGGCGCTGCGCGAAGCGCCCTACCGGCTGCTCATGGCCGATCTGCGCCGGCGGATCCGGACGGGTCGTCCCCTGGTCTAGATCCCTGTGGCCCGGTGCGCAGCCACATCAGCAGCTGCCGGTAGACCTCGTCGTCGTTGAGCAACGTCAGATGATGCGCCGGCGCCCGGTGCATGCCGTCCTCCGTGCGGAAGCCGATGCGCCGGGTCCGGCCGTTCCCCGACGCACTCGGCACGAGGACGAGCCCGTCCCCGAGCAACCGTCCCAGCGGATGCCGCGGACTGCGTGTCAGGGTCGCCGTCACGAAGCAGTGCATCGCCCCGTCGAGCAGCGGCACCTCCCGGCACACGGCGCGGCGCAGGTCGTCCGCGTCGCGACCGGACCAGTCCTCGTCCACCACCGCGCCCCGGTTCAGGTCACGGATGCCGGCGCTGCGCCGTCGCAGCAGCGTCCCGAACGGCTTCGCCTCCGGGATCGCGACGAGCGCCGCGCTCGCATAGTGCACCGCCTGCTCCAGCGGCGCCCCCAGATGCGGGGACCCGAGCGAAACAACTTGCCGCACAAGACGAGTCCACGCCTTCTCGGTGCCGTAGAAGCAGGCACTGCGCGCGACGAGTCCACCCATCGAGTGACCGACGAGCGCGATCTGTTCGACCTCGCGCGGCCACACCCGCACGAGCGTGTCGAGCAACTCCGCCAGCTCGCGACCGTTGGCGGAGATGTGCCGGCCGGTGTTGTAGCGCACGAACACCGATACGCACCCGAGATCGTCGACGAGCCGTTCGCCGTAGGTGCGGCGACCGCCGAACCGCCACGTCGCCTCGGTCTCCATCAATCCGTGCACGAACACCACCACGCGGCCGGCCGCGTGCGGGAACGCGCGGGCGAGGGCGTCGGCCGTGAGCGGCACGGCGCGGCCGTCCACCCGCACCGACATCGGCAGCGCCAGCGGCGATCCCTCCGACTCGAGGACGTCCCCGATGAGGCCGTCGACCGCAGCGATCGCCATCGCGCCGCGAACGGTCTCCGACGGCGCCCGGGCCGCGGTGGACTCCGCGAGCCCGAACTCGGCCAGTCTCCCCGTCGCCGACGCGGCCTCCCGGATGACGGAGTAGACCCCGTCGGTGATCGCGTCGTGCGCGGCCTTGACCGCCAGCGCCGGTGTCCCGACTCCCAGCGCGACCGCCCCGAACACCCGATCGGAGATGCGGCGGTGCACCGCCTGCACGCCGCCGGTCGCCGCACCCACCTCGTCGAGCAGCAACCGAGCCAGCTCCGACGCCTCGGACCGCTCCCCCGTGGCCTTCATGCCTTCAGTGTGGGGGAACGACGCGCCGCTGTCGTCCGAGCGGGAGGATCTCGCGGCGAACGGGTGGTTTCGGACGTCGCCACTCGGCGTTTGCCGCAACCACGGCCCGCTCGACGCGGGACCATCCCGGTCGGTGTGACAACGGCCGCGCGGAGTCTGCTACAGTGTGCGACGAGCTTGGGACGAAGCCGAGAAATCGGCAAAAGCCCAGCGTGCCGATGTAGTTCAATGGTAGAACATCAGCTTCCCAAGCTGAATACGCGGGTTCGATTCCCGTCATCGGCTCTCCAGAAGGGCCCCGGCCGGCGTACTGTGCGCAGCCGGGGCCCTTCGTCGTCGGTCGGACTCGGCGCATGCCCCGCGTGCAGATGCACGGCCTAGCCGACCAGCAGAACTCCGATGAGTGCGATCGCGACGACGAGGATCGTGGAGCCGGCGGCGAGAGCGAAAGGCCGCCACCCGACACCACGCAACACGGACAGCCGGACCCCGGTGCCGAGGGCGAACATCGCGGCGGTGAGCAGCGCGGTCTGGGTCACGCGCGCGGCATCGAGCCACGCCGGTCCGAGAACCCCGGTGGCCCGCACCGCCACGCAGGCGAGGAATCCGATCAGGAACAGCGGCACCAGGGGCGGTCGCTTCGTCTGTGTGGGCGCGGCGGTGCGGCGTCGTGACGCCACCCCGATCCAGGCGACCACCGGCGCCAGCAGCGCCACCCGCGCCAGCTTGACCGTCACCGCAATGGCCAGGGCACCGCCGCCCACCGCCGCGGCCGACGAACCCGCGTCGAGCGCGCCGCCGGCAGCGACCACCTGCGCCACCTCGTGGATCGCGGCGCCGGCCCACATCCCTGCCTGAGTCGAGTCCAGGCCCAGGGCGGCCGCAGCCGCGGGAAGAGCCGGAATCATCACGGTGCCGAAGACGACGACCAGCGCGACCGTGGTCACCAGTTCCCGTTTGCGCGCGTTCACCACTCCGTCGACCGCGGCCGCGGCGGCGGCACCGCAGATCGAGAAGCTGCAGGCGATCAGCAGCCGTTGCGTCCAGCCGATCCCGAGCAACCTGCCGAGCACCATCGACCCGGCGATGCCGAGGCCGACCACGGCAGCGACCACCGCGAGCGTCCCCCACCCCAGTGCCAGCACGTTCGGGAGCAGCAGTTGCAGACCGAGCAGCGCGACTCCGATGCGGAGCAGCCGCCGCGATGCGACGGTCACACCCGGTTCGAAGACCGCCGGCAGGGTCCTCACATTCGCGACCGCTGCGCCGAGCAGGATCGCGATCAGCAGCGGGCTGATCCCGCCGAGCAAGCGTGCCGCGACCACGGCCACTGCGGCCGCGGCGGCAGACAACACCAGTCCGGGTAGCGATGCACGCGCACGTTCGAGCGAGACGTGCCGGGTGATGCCCGTGCCGCGGCCGCCGTTGCGTCCCGGCCCGGCAACCGGGCGCGTGGCCGGCCCGGCCGACGTGTCGTGGTCGGGATCTCTGCGGTCGGTCTCCGCGGCCGCGATGGCACCCTGCACGCTGCACACTCTCTTTCTTCCACGTATCGGCGCGAGAACCCGGCCCGGCCGGGGTCTTCGGCCTGTGGCCGGTTCGTCGTCCTCGCTCGGTGAGCGAGATCTGCCGGTTCGTCACGGACCCATCGCGACGACCGGCGGCTGCGATGAACGGCGCCGCGATCGAGCGGGCCACGTCGAGCGACCCCGCCGAGAGCTGTCCTTGCAGGACCTCGAATGCGACGTACCTCACGGTATCCGGATCCGGCACGGCATACTGTTCCCGTCGGGACACGATCTGTTCCATGTGGGACGCGACGTTCCCGAACCCCGACTTCCGGACCACGCCGATCCACGACGCCACACACCGCCGGTGGGATCGGCGTGAGGTCAGGAGGCGGTGCGGATCAGAGTGGGGACACGTCGCCGGTCCGAAGTGCCTCGGGAAGACACGCGCATCCGTCGGTCCGGGAGTTCGGTCTCATACCGGCACGCCCCCGGCTCCGACGCCGGCATCGATCCGGTGTTCGGCACGCCATTGCCTCGGGCTGCAGCCGAATTCGTTGCTGAACCAGCGGGAGAAGTTGCTCGGGGAGGAGAAACCGAGCAGGTCCGCCACCTCGGTGAGCGAGTAGCGCCGACCGGCGACGAGGTGTTCGGCCAGGTCCACGCGGGTGGCATTGAGCACCGCGGTGTAGTTCTGCCCCGCCTCGGCGAGGTGACGGTGCACGGTACGCCGGTCCACCCCGAGGCTGCGGGCGACCTGTTCGACCGAGCATCGCCCGGTGGGCAGCAGCAGTTCGATCAGCTCGCGCACCCGGGTGACGAGCATCGCCTCGGGCCGGGTATCGAGGGTGTCGAGGTACCGGCGCGCATACGGACCGATGGAGGGACCCGACATGGCGTTGGGCGCATCGAGATCGCTTGTGTAGAGGACGATTCCGGTGAACTCCTGGTCGAACTTGACCATGGGTCCGAACACCTCGAGGTGGGTGCTGGTGTTCTCGGGGGCGAGGTGGGTGAAGCAGACCGCCAGTGGCTGCCAGCGGCCGCCGCGGAAATCGCGCAACAGCCCGTGCAGGACCCCCATCACCAGTTCCATGGCCTGCCGGGTGTCGGCGGGCTCGCCCAGCTCGAGCGTCACCCGGATGGTCGCCACGTCCTCGGCCTCGACCAACCGCATCCGCAGGGCCTCGTTGTACATGTGCTGATAGCGCATCAGGAACTTCAGCGCGCTGCGGACGTCGGGTTCCTCCCGGAGGACCAGACTCACCGGGCCGAGGCTGGCGAAGCGCCGTCGCTCGACGAGCCGCAGCCCGAAGTCGGGGCAGCGGGCCGCGGCCGCCGAACGTTCCAGCAGACGCGCGATCGCGACGGCGGGGATCCACCGGTCCGGCAACCCCAAACCGGTGGGATCGAGCCCGACGCTGCGCAGCAACGGCGTGGGGTCCATTCCCAGCGACGCGCACAGGTCGGCATACCCGGTGATGGCGGCGTAGCGGGCCAACGGCTTCATGTCCGACCCCACATCCCGTCCCAGAGGGAACAACCTAGGTCACCTCAAGATACGCCGGCCCGGGTCGCGACACGCCCGGGCAGGTAGTGATCGAAATGGTCGGCGGGAGCATCGAGAACCACGAGCACCGGGCGCATCGGAGGCTGGTCCGCAGCCCGGGCGGACGGTGGCATGCGTCGACGATCGTCATGGCCGTCGTCCGGGTTCGCGGAGGAAGGCCTCGATGACCGGGGCGAGTCGGGCCGCGTCGGTGATCAGTTCGATGTGCCCGCCGGCGTGCCGGTGCAGGGTGGCGTGCGGCAGCAGTCGGTGCAGGATGTGGGCGTTGGCGATCGGGACGATGGGATCGTCGGTGCCGGCGACGATCAGGGTGGGCTGGCGGATGGCGGGAAGCAGCGGCAGGCTGGTCCACACGGCGCCGGCGAGCAACTGGTGCAGGTAGCCGATCGCCGATCCGGTCCGGGCCTGGGCGCCGAAGAGGGCAGCGATGTCGTGACTGTGCTCTGCCGCGGTGCCGCCGTAGATCCGGCCGGCGATCGCCGCGGCACGGCCGGGGTCGGTGAACCGGCGACCGGTGAGCATCTTGGCGAGCACCCGGGGGTGTCCCGGCACCATGAGCGCCCCGGTGGCAGTGGCGACGAGCACGAGACGCCGGCACCGGCGCGGGTTCTGGAAGGCGAACTGCTGGGCCAGCGCCCCGCCCCAGGACAAGCCGAGCACGTCCACCGTGCCGATGCCGAGCCGGTCGAGCACCCGCCCCAGGAGCCGCGCGAGGTAACCGAACCCGTAGGGCGCGAACGAGGGCGGCGACGCCCCGGCGCCGGGGACGTCGAACCGGACGATCGTGGCGGCCGGATCGAGGGCGGCGACGAAGGGGTCGAGCACCTCGAGCCCGGCGCCGATCCCGTTGCACAGCACCAGCGGCACTCCGAACCCGTGCCGGACGTGGACCCGGATGCGTTGCCGGCCCACGGCGATCTCGTGCCGCGTGGTACGAGCGTCGTCGGTCATCGGTAGACGATGACGACCTCGGCGACGCACACCGGCCGCACCCCGCCCCGGATCTCGTAGGTGAGGGTGAACACTGCCTCGATGCCGGCGGGCTTCTCCGCCGCGGCGGTGAGGGTGACCGTGGCGCGCAGTTCCGATGCGACCGGGACCGGTGCAGGAAACCGGACCTTGTTCGTCCCGTAGTTCACTGCCATACCGAGGTCGTCGAAGGCGAGTACCTCGGCGAGCACGATCGGTGTCAGCGACAGGGTGAGGTAGCCGTGAGCAATGGTGGTGCCGAACGGTCCGGCCGCGGCCCGGTCGGGCTCGGTGTGGATCCATTGGTGGTCTCCGGTGGCGTCGGCGAACCGGCCCACCTGTTCCTGGGTGATCTCGCGCCAGTCGGTGCGGCCGAGCTCGCGCCCGACCAGATCGAGCAGCGCCCGCGGGTTGTCGAGTGTGGTGGTCATGATGTGGCCTCCTGGGTGGGTCAGCTGTGGTGGACGTAGGTGCCGGGAGCGGCGTCGAGCGGGGAGTGGGTGGCACCGCCGACGGCGGCGGGTGCAGGAACGGTGGGGCCGCTGCGTGCGGCGAGCCAGGCGGCGTAGTCGGGCCACCAGGAGTCTCGGGTGACCTCCGCGCGGTCGAGCCACTGCTCCGGGGTGTCCGCGTCGACGGGCCCGACCCGGAAGGACGCCTTGGGATTTCCGGGTGGATTGACCAGCGCGGCGACGTGCCCGCTGGTGGAGAGCACGAACCGGGTGTCGGCACCGCCGAGCAGAGCGGCGCTGCGGTAGCAGCCCTGCCACGGCGATATGTGGTCGGCGATACCGCCGATCACATATGCGTCGGCGGTGACCGCGCCGAGGTCGATCGGGGTACCCGACAGCTCCATCGAGCCGGGGGCGGCCAGCGCGTTGGTGACGCCGATGCGGACCAGGTCGCGGTGCAGGCCGGCGGCCATGCGGGTGGTGTCGGCGTTCCAGTGCAGCACGTCGAACGGCGCGGGCGGGCGGCCCTGCAGATAGTTGTTGACCCAGTAGCGCCACACCAGGTCGGTCGGGCGCAGCCAGGCGAACACCTCGGCCAGCTCGTCCCCGTCCAGGTAGCCCCTGGACTGCGAGCGTTCGATTGCGGTCGCGGCGGTGCGTTCGTCGAGGGCGGCGGCTGCGAACCCGGCTCGCGCCTGGTCGAGCACGGTCACCGCCAGGGTCAGTCCGGCAACGCGGTCGCCGTGCCCGGTGGCAGCCAGGTACGCGGCGGTCGTCGCGGCCAGGATCCCGCCCGAACAGCTGCCTTGCAGGTGCGTGCGGTCGGTCCCGGCGATCGCCTGGACGGCGTCCATCGCCTCGATTATCGCTGTGACGTACGTGTCGAGGTCCCAGTCCCGATGTTCTGCGTGAGGGTTGCGCCAGGAGATGGTGAACACCTGCTGGCCCCGGGCGACGAAGTACTCGATCATGCTGCGGCCGGGGGCGATGTCGGTGATGTAGTACTTGTTGATCACCGGCGGCACCATCAGCAGCGGCACCTCGTGCACGGTGGCGGTTTGCGGCGCGTACTGGATCAGCTCGAACACCGGGGTCCGCAGCACCACCGCCCCGGGTGTGACTGCGACGGTCTCGCCGAGGGTGTAGGCACCGGGTTCGACCATGGCGGGCACCCGCGGCTTGGTGGCCATGTCGCGGGCGAATGCACGCGCCCCGCGCAGCGCGGACAGTCCACCGGTGTCGATCAGCGCCTTCCATCCGAGCGGGTTGAGCAGCGGATTGTTGCTCGGCGCGAGGCCCTCGACGAGGTTGTCGAGCACGAACCGCAGCCGTTCGGTGTCGCGCCAGTCCAGGTCGGCCTCGGCGAGCAGGGCATAGGCGGTGTCGGCGGTGGCGAGGTAGGCCTGCATGCTGCGGCGCAACCACGGGTTGTGCTGCCAGGCCGGGTCGGCGAATCGCTTGTCGCCCTTGGCGGGTGCGCGGTCGACGCGGCCGGTGGCGACGGCGGCGAGCTCCCTGGCCAGGGTGCCGCCGCGGTGCGCGAGCGTGCCGGGGCGGGTGGCCAGCTTGCCCGCGAGCCGGGCCCAGCCTCGGTCGGGGAGCATCCGGCCGGCCAGGCCGCGGGCCGAGCCGGCCAGCAGCAGGTCAAGCGGCGCGGCGGGCTCGTCGGAGCGGTGCACGGTCTCGGTGATGGTGGGGGTGGTCATGCTCGGTTGCTGCTGCTTTCGAATGTGGGGATGGTGATGTCGCGGCGCAGGATCTTGCCGGTGGGTCCTTGCGGGAGGGAGTCGAGGATCCATACGTGGCGCGGATACTTGTAGGCGGCGACCCGCTGCTTGACGAATTCGACGATCTCGACGGGGTCGGCGCTCGTGCCGGCCCTGAGCGTGACCGCGGCGCCGATCTCCTCGCCGAGGCTGTCGTGCGGGATGCCGACCACCGCGGCCGCCGCCACGGCAGGGTGCTCGTAGACGACCTCCTCGACCTCGCGGGGGTAGACATTGAACCCACCGCGGATGATGAGGTCCTTCTTGCGGTCCACGATGTAGAAGTAGCCGTCGGTGTCGATCCGGCCGATGTCGCCGGTGGAGAACCACCCGGCGGCGTCGATCGCGGCCGCGGTCGCCTCGGGCAGGTTCCAGTAACCCTTCATCACGTTCGGTCCCGCGATCTGGATCTCACCCGGTTGGTCGGCCTCGACCTCGACACCGGCGCCGTCCACCACGCGCATCCGCACCCCCTCGATCGGGGTGCCGATCGAGCCCGCCTTGCGGACGCGGTTCGGGTGGTTGAACGAGGCGACCGGCGAGGTTTCCGACAGTCCGTATCCTTCCAGGATCACCGCGTCGAAGGTCCGCTCGAAGTCCTCGAGAACCGCCACCGGCAACGACGCACCGCCGGACACGCACACTCGCAGGCTCGCCGTCGCCGCCGCGTCGAATTCCTCTGCGACACCCAGCATCGCGGCGTACATCGTCGGCACGCCCTCGAAGACG
Source organism: Rhodococcus sp. NS-SX18 (assembly GCF_057367935.1). Lineage (NCBI taxonomy): Bacteria > Bacillati > Actinomycetota > Actinomycetes > Mycobacteriales > Nocardiaceae > Rhodococcus > Rhodococcus sp. NS-SX18. The sequence goes on from NZ_CM170633.1 coordinate 4,472,206, forward strand.
GTGACCCGGTCGCGGGCGATCACCTCGAGCGCGGTCCGCGGGTCGAACCGCGGCACCAGGGTGAGCATGGCCCCGACGAGGACCGAGGCGTTGAGCCCGCACGTGAGCCCGAAGACGTGGAACAGCGGCAGTGCGCCCATCACCACGTCGTCGGCGCCGATCTGGATCAGGGTGCGGGCGGTCACCTCGGCATTGCCGGCCAGTCCGGCGTGGGTGAGTTCGGCGCCCTTGGGCTTGCCGGTGGTGCCCGAGGTGTGCAGGATCACCGCGGTGTCCTCACCCGCCCGCGTCACCGGGGCGGCCTGCGCAGGCAGGTCGGCGATCAGCCGGGCGAGGGCGTCGTCGTCCACCAGCCACAACCGGGCGTCGGCCACATCGGCCGCAGCGCGGGCCTCCTCGGCGAACACCGGGGTCGCGAACAGCGCCGCCGCGGCGGTGTTCGTCAGGAAGAACTCGATCTCGCGGGCCTTCAGCAGCGGGTTCATCGGCACCGCGACCGCCCCGCGACGCAGAATGCCGTAGAACACGATCGCGAACGCCGCGGTGTTGGGCAGCATCACCGCGACCCGGTCACCGGGTGCGATCCCGGCCCGTTCGAGCAGGGTGGCTACCCGTGCGGCGGCCGCGTCGAACTCCGCGAACGACAGCGTGTCCTCGCCGCACCGCAGCGCGGTCTTGCCGGGGTAGTTACGCGCCGAGAAGACAAGGTTGTCACTGAGGTTGGTCATGTGGTGGGTCTCCGGTGTGATTCGAGAACGGGTCGTTGTCGGCTGGGGTGTCCTTGCGGGCGCGGGAGGGGCACGCACAGCGCCGGAGCCCAGCGGATGGAGCCGAGCACCCCGGTCAGCCACGCCGTGCGTGCAGCGGCGGGCGGGATGGGTGTCGACAGGGCGAACCACCCCCTGGGTTCGTTCGGACGAGCGGTCGGCGCGCCGGTGTTCACAGCCCGAGATCCCGTCCGATGATCTCCTTCATGATCTCGTTGGACCCGGCCCAGATCTTGGTGACCCGCGCGTCCTTCCATGCCCGCGCGACCCGGTATTCGTTCATGAACCCGTAGCCGCCGTGCAGTTGCACGCAACTGTCCAGAATCTGGTTCTGCACCTGCGAGCTCCACCACTTGGCCTTCGCGGCGTCCACCGCGGTCAGCCGGCCTTCCGTATGCGCCTGCACGCACCGATCGACGAATGCCTGTGCCACCTCGAGCGTGGTGACCAGTTCGGCGAACAGGAACTTGTTGTACTGGAACGAACCGATCGCCTGGCCGAACGCCCTGCGCTCCCGGGCATAGTCCAGAGTCTCGCCCAGGATCGCCTCGGCGTGCGCGAGATTCGATACCGCCGCGCAGATCCGCTCCTGCGGCAGCATTCGCATCATGTGCGCGAACCCGCTGTCGACCTCGCCGATCACGTTCGCCGCGGGGACCCGGACGTCGGTGAAGAACAACTCGGCAGTGTCGGACTCGGGTTGACCGACCTTGTCCAGCTTGCGGCCCCGTTCGAAGCCCGCCATACCGGTCTCGACCGCAAACAGGGTGATGCCCTTGGCCTTCTTCTCCGGGCTCGTCTTCGCTGCCACGATCACCAGGTCGGCGTGGTAACCGTTGGTGATGAACGTCTTGGAACCGTTGAGGATCCAGTCGTCCCCGTCGCGGCGGGCCGTGGTCTTCAGCCCGGCCAGGTCCGATCCCGCGGCAGGTTCGGTCATCGCGATTGCTGCGACCAGTTCACCGGTACAGAACCCCGGCAGCCACCGCTGCTTCTGTTCTTCGGTGGTCAGCTCCACCAGATACGGCGCCACGATGTCGTAGTGGATTCCGAAACTCGACGCGATCGCCGCACTCACCCGCGAGAGTTCCTCCCCCACCACCGCGTTGAACCGGTAGTCCCCTGCCGCGCTGCCTCCGTACTGTTCGGGTACCTCCAAACCGAGTAGGCCGAGCTTGCCCGCCTCGATCCAGATCTCGCGGTCGATGAACCGCTGCTCGATGATCCGCTCGTGCTCCGGAATCAAATGGCGTTGCGTGAAATCACGGACCGTGTCACGAAAGGCGAGGTGGTCGGCGGCGTAGATGGTCCTGGTCATCGGTCTTCCTGGTGGGGGTGGCGACGGTGGCGTCCGAGCACGCCGGGCAGGTAGCTGCGCCTGCCGGCGACATCGACGATCCCGGGGCTGGTGATGCGGCCCCGTCGAGTGCGGGATTCGATCGAGAACCCATGCGGGTCTTCGGGGTTGCGACTTCACAGTAGCCGAACCGCCCTCGTCGCACTTATCCCACCGGGTCGGCAAACTGTTCAGATCGGGACAGGCGCGTTCCTGCGCCGACGGCACTGTATGCCGCACGACTCCGACGCGCACCCTGCAGCCCCCCGTCGGCGCGATCGACCGACACCGCCCCGTACTACGCCCTCCACAGTGCCAGGGAAGCGATGTCGGCATCTCAGACCCGTCGATCCGGACGCAATCGAACCCGACGTCTCGAAGTGAATAGTTGATGTCCCACCAAGAGAAGTAATACCGGGAATGTGCGGGTAATGTTAGGTCCATCACAAGAGGAGCAGGCCGGTGACCGACCCCACAACCCGAACCGACGCAACCGCTTGAGCGTGAATACTGTTACACCTCAGGATTTTTCGATCAAGTAGCCGTCAGGACGCGCAGGGTCCGGGACCGACGAGAGAGATCCGCGGGGCACACATCGTTCGTTTCCATGAGCGATCCACCGGCCGGCCCGGACGCGATGGCGGCGCCCATCGATGTCGGCGGCCACCCGACACCGTACTCCACCCCAATTCTTCTAGGAGACAAAGAAATGTCTGTCACGAGCGAGACGCCCCGGCGGGCCCGAACGGTGACCCCGTTCCGGGTCGAGCCATTGACCGCCACGATCGGCGCGGAGCTGTTCGACGTGAACCTGGGGGAGGTGTCCCGCGACGACGCGCTGTTCGCCGAGCTGCAGGCCCTGCTGCTCGAGCACAAGGTGCTGTTCTTCCGCGACCAGGACATCACCCGTGCCGAGCACGTCGCCCTGGCCGAGCGGTTCGGCCCGCTCGAGGATCACCCGGTGGCCGGCAGCGACCCCGACCATCCCGGACTGGTGCGGATCTACAAGGACCTCGACAGCCCGCCCGAGCACTACGAGAACGCCTACCACTGCGACGCCACGTGGCGGGTGAACCCTCCGATGGGTTCGGTGCTGCGCGCCGTGGAGATCCCGCCGGTCGGCGGCGACACCATCTGGGTGAACATGGTGCAGGCCTACGCGCGGCTGCCGCAGTCGGTGAAGGACCGGATCGAGGGACTGCGCGCCCGGCACAGCATCGAGGCCAGCTTCGGCGCGAACATGCCCGTCGAAGCACGCCACGCGCTCCACGGGCGGTTCCCCGACGCCGAGCACCCAGTGGTGCGCACCCATCCGGAAACCGGCGAGAAGATCCTGTTCGTCAACTCCTTCACCACCCACATCGTCAACTACCACACCCCCGACAACGTCCGTTTCGGGATCGACTACGCGCCCGGCGCCGGAGATCTGCTGCGCTACCTGATCAGCCAGGCCGCGATCCCGGAATATCAGGTGCGGTGGCGCTGGACACCCGGCAGCGTCGCCATCTGGGACAACCGGTCCACGCAACACTATGCGGTGCAGGACTATTGGCCCGCGGTCCGCAAGATGGAACGCGCCGGCATCGTCGGCGACCCCACTTTCTGAGCCCCTCTCACCCTCCCACCCTCACGACAACTCCGATCGGAGCAGCACCATGCACTTCCACGACGACGCCCTGTTTCCCGAGAACCAGGAGAAGCTGGTCATCACCGTCGCCCCCTACGGCCCCGAGTGGGACATCGACGACTTCGCCGAGGATCTGCCACTGACCATGGACGAGCACGTGCAGAAGGCGGTGGACTGCTACAACGCCGGCGCCACCGTGCTGCACATCCACGTCCGTGAACTCGACGGCAAGGGTTCCAAGCGGCTCTCGAAGTTCAACGAACTGCTGGCACGGCTGCGCGAGGCGGTGCCGGAGATGATCCTGCAGGTCGGCGGCTCGATCTCGTTCGCCCCCGAAGGCGAAGGCGCGGACGCGAAGTGGCTCTCCGACGACACCCGCCACATGCTCGCCGAACTCGACCCCAAGCCCGACCAGGTCACCATCGCGATCAACACCAACCAGATGAACATCGTCGAGCTGATGACCGCCGACGACATCGCCGGCACCTCCTTCGAGCGCCCCGAGGTGTACGAGGCGTACCGGGAGATGACCGTCCCGGCCGGGCCGGCCTGGGTCGAGGAGCACCTGCGCCGGCTGCAGGCGAACGGCATCCAGCCGCACTTCCAGCTCGCCAACATCGCCCAGCTCGAGACCGTCGAGCGGTTGATCCGCCGCGGCGTCTACACCGGCCCGCTGATGGTGACCTGGGTCGGTATCGGCGGCGGCTTCGACGGTCCCAACCCGTACAACATGATGGAGTTCATCCGCCGCACTCCCGACGGCGCAGTGCTCACCCTGGAAACCCTGATGCGCAGCGTGCTGCCCGTCAACACCATGGCCATCGCGATGGGCCTGCACGCCCGCTGCGGCACCGAGGACACCCTGTGGGGTCGCAAGGGCGAGAAGATGACCTCCGTCGCCCAGGTCGAACAGCTCGTCCGCATCGCGAACGAACTCGGTCGTGAGGTCGCCACCGGGAAGGAGGCCCGCGAGATCTACCGCCTCGACGAGCACTACACCGGCGCCGAGGAGACCCTCGCCAAGATCGGCTTCGCGCCCAACCGCCGCCCCGGTCAGCGCGGCTTCACCCAGCACGCCTGACGCGGCATCCGCGTGCCCGGTGGGCGCGACGCCGCAACCCGGTGCCGCGCCCCCGGATGCGCGAAACCCCTTCCCACCCACCGTCACCATCATCGGTTCCACCTCGACCTTCGCGCTCGTCCCCTCACCTCGACTTAGGAAGATCATGTCGTCTGTCATCACCACCGCGCCGGAGCAGTCCGCGGCTGTCTCGGCGCCGTCGCGCCGCAGCGGGCGGTCCCGGTTCTACCCGTGGCTCGTGTTCGCGCTCACCTTCGGACTGCTGCTTTCGGACTACATGTCCCGGCAGGTCCTCAGCGCGGTGTTTCCGTTCCTGAAAGCCGAATGGGCGCTCTCGGATTCGCATCTGGCATCGCTGAACAGCGTGGTCGCGTTGATGGTCGGGTTGCTCACCCTGCCGCTGTCGATGCTGGCCGACAGATGGGGCCGGGTGCGCAGCCTTGTCGTGATGGCCGCGTTGTGGAGCGTGGCGACCCTGCTGTGCGCGGTGGCGGGCTCCTACGAACAGATGCTCGGCGCCAGATTCCTGGTCGGGGTCGGTGAGGCCGCCTACGGCAGCGTCGGTATCGCGGTCGTGCTCAGCGTGTTCGCACCGCGGCTGCGGGCCTCCCTCTCGGGTGCGTTCATGGCCGGCGGTTCGTTCGGGTCGGTGATCGGCGTCGCATTCGGTGGGGTCATCGCTGTGCAGCTGTCCTGGCGCTGGTCCTTCGCGTCGATGGCGATCTTCGGGCTGGTCCTGGTCGCGCTGTTCTGGGCGCTGGTCAGCGAGCGCAAGCTCGCCCGCCACGCGGTCGACGACGACGGGGCAAACCCCACCGACGCCGCCGCGCCGGGCAGCGCGGCACGTGCCCCGATCTCGAGCCTGTTCACCAACCCTGCGGTGCTGTGCGCCTACATCGGTGGCGGCCTGCAGATGTTCACCGCCGCCGCCCTGATGGCGTGGCTGCCGAGCTACTTCGGCCGCTCCTACGGGCTGGCCGCGGACAAGGCCGCCGCGACGGCAGCGATCTTCGTGCTGCTCATCGGCGCCGGCATGATCGTCTGCGGCATCTTCGCCGACCGGATCGCCCGCATCGACCCCGCCCGCAAGTGGACAGTCGCGATCGCGATCAGCCTCGCCGCCGGAGTGCTGCTGATCGTCGGGTTCCAGCTGCCGGTCGGCACCGCGCAGCTGGTGCTGCTCGGACTGGGGGCGTTCTTCTCCGCCGGCTCCACCGGCGCGGTCACCGCCATGGTCGCCAACCTGACCCACCCCACCGTGCGGGCGTCGGCGTTCGGCACCACCACCCTGGCCAACAGCCTCCTCGGACTCGCCGCGGGCCCGTTCGTGGTCGGCGTCCTCGCGGACAGGATCGGTCTCGCCGAGGCTCTGCAGCTGGCGCCGCTCGTCTACCTGGGCGCGGTCGCGGTGCTGCTGGTCGGCAAGCGCGTCTACCCCGCCGGCGTCCGAAAGCTCGCCACCCTGTCCGCCGCCCCCGCGCAACGGACCGGAACCGGGCAGTGACCACTCTCCACCCCGTCGCGGCGGATCTCGTCGGCGAGCGCGCCGAGGCTCCGCAGCCCCGACCGGCCCCCCTCGAGGGCTGATCCCGGACCGTGGCGGCGAACCCCCTGGGGTTCGCCGCCACGGTCGCCGTTCCGACGTCGGGCCCATGGTGGCAGCTGGCGGCCGTCGCCGTCCTGCTCGATGGAACGTGGAGCCCAGCACACCGCATCTTTGTCTAGTCAGACTTGACTTGATCCGTCTAGTTCGAATAGAATACGCTGGTGACGAGGCGTAGGGACATCTTGAAGCGCCTCCGCACCGCCGCCGAGTCCGCAGGCCTCCCCATCGAAGTCACCGAGGGCGGGCGTCACACCATCGTCGACATCGACGGCCTCGTGATCCCAGTCCCGCGCCACAACGAAATCAAGGAACTGACTACGACGGCGATCTACAAGGAGGCCGCCGTCAAGCTCGGAAAGAACTGGTGGAAGAAGTGAAGTACACCGCGCAAGTGACCCGCGACGACGGATGGTGGTCGGTCCACGTGCCCGAGGTGGACCGCACCACCCAGGCCCGCCACCTGCGCGAGGTCAAGGAGATGGCGGCCGACCTCGTGCACATCATGACGGGATCGCCGGTCGACGAAATCGAGATCGAGATCGAATTGCCCGAAGACCTGGCGGCCGCGGTTCGTGAATTCCACGCGGCCCAGCACGCCGCGGAGGAAGCACGCGCCCGCGCAGCGTCGGCGCAGGTCGCAGCGGCCCGAGCACTTCAAGCGCGCGGTGCAACCCTCCGCGACATCGGGGAGGTGCTGGGCGTGTCGTTCCAGCGCGTCCACCAGCTGGTGAACTCCTGACCCACCGGCCCACGACGGCAGCGTTCTCCTCGAAAGGAGGCAGGAAGCGCCGCGGGCCGAACAGCATGCGTCGCATCAAGCGCCTCTTCGTACCACTTGTCGATCCCGGCGACCTGCGTGAGGAGCTCCGCGCGTGCGGATACCGTGGACCCGACACGAACAGGTCAGGGAGCACCGGATGATCACGCGGACGAGGTTCTTCTCCGTTCATCTCTCGCGGTCGGCGCGATCGGGGCCTCCCCCGGACCCGCCGCCTCCGCCGGCGCCGTCGTCGGGCCTGTGGTGGCAGCTGGTGGCCGTCGCCGTCCTGCTCGGGGGTCTGGTGGTCGCCCTGGCGCTGCAGACCCCGACGTCGAGCACCCTGTCCTACAGCGACTTCGTGGACCGGGTCGACGCCGGCACCGTCCAGCAGGTGACGATCGACGACCGCGGATCGGCCTACGGAACCCTCTCGGACGGAACGGAATTCGTCACCCAGCTACCGACCGCACTGAACCTCGCCGGGCTCGACGCGAAGCTGCGGGCGAAGCAGGTCCAGGTCAGCGCGGAACAGACCGACGACAGCCCGTGGGCTGCGATTCTGCTCAGCATGCTGCCCTTCGTCGTGTTCGCGGGGCTGTTGCTGTGGGTCGGCCGCCGGGCGCAGCGCGCCTTCAGCGGCGGCGCCGGAGGTATCGGGGGCATCGGCGCGTTCGGCCGCTCGAAGGCCCGGGTCATCGAGGCGAACCGGCCGACGACCCGCTTCGCGGATGTCGCCGGGTACGACGGAGTCAAGCAGGAGGTCAGCGAGGTCGTCGACTTCCTGCGGGATCCGGAGAAGTACGCGGCCGCCGGCGCGAAGGGCCCCCGCGGGGTGCTGATGATCGGCCCGCCGGGCACCGGCAAGACGCTGCTGGCCCGCGCGGTGGCGGGCGAGGCGGAGGTGCGCTTCCTGTCCGTCACCGGCTCCGAGTTCGTGGAGATGTTCGTCGGTGTCGGCGCCTCCCGCGTGCGGGACCTGTTCGAGCAGGCCCGCAAGAGCCCGCCGTCGATCATCTTCATCGACGAGATCGACGCCATCGGCAGCAAGCGCGGCGTGGGGACGTACGCCGGGAACGACGAGCGGGAACAGACGCTCAACCAGTTGCTGGCCGAGATGGACGGCTTCGACCAGAGCGTCGGCATCGTGGTGCTGGCAGCGACGAACCGTCCGGAGGCGCTCGATCCGGCCCTGCTGCGGCCGGGCCGGTTCGACCGCACGGTGGTGATCCCCCTGCCCACCCAGTCGGAACGGGCCGCGATCCTGGCGGTGCACCTGCAGGGCAAACATCTCGGACCCGACGTCGACCTGAACGTGCTCGCACGGGCCACCCCGGGCTTCTCGGGTGCGGACCTGGCGAACCTGGTCAACGAGGCCGCCATCAACGCCGTCCGGGACGACCGCACCGTCATCTGCGCCGACGACCTGTCGTCCGCGCGTGACCGCCTGCTGCTCGGGCGCCGCGAGAGCGCCAATGCCCTGCTCCCCGAGGAACGGGCCTCGGTGGCGGTCCACGAATCGGGCCACGCGTTGCTCGCGGCCCTGTGCCCGCACGCCGACCCGGTGGCGAAGGTGACGATCCTGCCCGCGGGCATGGCGCTGGGATCGACCCAGCAGCTGCCCGAGGTCGAGCGGCACCTCTACAGCGAGGGGTATCTCAACGATCTGCTCACCGTCCGGGTCGGTGGGCGGGCCGCGGAGCTCGTGGTGTTCGGGGAGGGATCGACGGGCGCCGCCGACGATCTGAGCGGCGCGACCCGCATCGCCGTGCGCATGGTGCGGGAATTCGGGCTGTCCGAGGCGTTCGGCCCGGTGGGGTACGGCTCCGGCGACCCCAACTATCTGCATGCCGACACCAGTGAGCGCAGCCTCGTGCGGCCCTACTCGGAACACACCCAGCAGCTCGTGGACCGCGAGGTCGCCCGGCTGCTGCGGGCCGCCGAGGAACGGGCCGTCGCGCTCCTGACGCAGCACCGGGCGGCGCTGGACCGCCTGGCCGCGATCCTCGTCGAGGAGGAGACCGTCGACGGCGGCGTCGTACTCGACGTGCTGCGGGCGGAGGCGGACGGCGCCCGGCCGCAGCGCCTCGGCACCACCTGAGCGGCGCGCGGGCCGGAATCGCATCTTGCCGACATGATTTGCCGGGCGGCGGGGAAACCGGTCTGCATGGCACCTCTCCCCGACCCCGCGACGATCCGGCGCTACCGCATCCACGCGACTCCCGACGGTCACCGGTGGGTGATCGGCACCCACGATCCGTCGCTCGGCATCGACTTCGGGCCGGGCCCGGAGGCGGAGACCTGGGCGCAGGAGGCCTGCGCCGACCTCGAATCTCCGCCGCCGCACAGCCTGTACAACTGGCGGCCGGTGCCCCCGGGGCTCACGGGCTCGCGGTTCGGTCCCGAGCGGGGCATGCCCGGGCCGAGGAGATGACCCCCGGGCGCTGATCCCCGGCGTGGGCCTACCGTGAACGACGTGGACGCCCGTGCTCTCGTCACCGCGGCCCGCGTCGCCCGGCTGGCCACGACCGGGCCGGACGGACGGCCGCACCTCGTGCCGATCGTGTTCGCGCTCGTCGACGATGCGCTCTACACCTGCGTCGACGACAAGCCGAAGACGACGCGGCGGTTGCGACGCCTGCGCAATATCGAGAACGACCCGCGGGTGGCCGTGCTCGTCGACCACTACGACGACGACTGGTCGCGGCTGTGGTGGATCCGTCTCGACGGCACCGCCACCGTCCACGACCCACGCTCGGAGCTCGGCTCGTCCGGTCTCGACGCGCTGGCCGTCAAGTACGCGCAGTACCGCGCGGCGCGCCCGTCGGGACCGGTGCTCCGGATCGACGGGCTGCGCTGGCGGTCGTGGTCCGCGTGAGGCGACTCAGCCGATCGGGCGACGCCACGGCCCGGTGATCGCGAGGGTCAGGCCGGGTGACTGGATGTTGACGAACAGGGTCCTGCCGTCGGCGCTGAAGGCCGGCCCGCAGAACTCGCTGTCGTTGAGTTCGTTGCGCGCGATCGTGAACGGCCGGCCCTCGGCGGTGACGCCGATGAGGTGGCTGATGCCGTCGCCGTCCTCGGCGAGGATCACCCCGCCGTACGGCGAGACGGTGATGTTGTCGGGACCGTCGTAGTTGCCGGTGTCCACGGACGGGTCGGGGTTGACCCCGAACAGCGTCTTCAGCGTCACCGTCTGCGAGGCCGGATCGAAGAACCACACCTGGCCGTCGTGTTCGGCGACGCTGCCGTCGCTGGTTCGGGCGTAGCTGGCGACGAAGTAGGCGCCGCCGTCGCCCCACCACTGCCCCTCGAGCTTGCGGCTGCGGGTCACCTGGTCGGCGGCGAACTGCTCGCGTACCGGGGTGGTGGCGGCATCGCGGTCGGGAACGTCGACCCACTGCACGGCGTAGCGCACACCCGGCTCGGTGGCCTGCGACAGGTCGGGCACGTGCGCGCCGCCGTCGAAGCAGACCATCGCCTGCAGGCTGCCCGCGGTGTCACCGCCGGGCGACTGGGCGAGTTCACGCAGGGCGCCCGGGCCGGCCCGGAAACCCTGCGGAGGGCTCCACCGGTAGAACAGGCCGTTGGGCTCGTCGGCGTCCTCGGTGAGGTAGATCGCGCCGGTGGCCGGGTCCACGGCGACGGCCTCGTGCGCGTACCGGCCGAGGAACTTCAGCGGCACCGGGCTTCTGCCGCGGTTGGCGTCCTGACTCGCGGGATCGACCTCGAAGACGTAGCCGTGATCGAGCGTGAATCCCTTCGAACCGGCCCGGTCCTCGGTCTCCTCGCACGTCAGCCACGTGCCCCACGGGGTGATGCCGCCGGCACAGTTGTTCACGGTCCCGGCGAGGCTGACGTACTGGCCGGTGCGCTGCCCGTTCGGCCCCACGGTGACGGTGGTGGTGCCGCCGCGCGCGCCGGGGTCGTAGGTCAGACCGTCGACGACGGGCACCCCGAACGGCTCGTCCTTGCCGATCTCGTGGTTGGTGACGATGGTGGAGCCGTTGCCGTGCGCGAACACCCCGTTGGCGTCGGGATCGCTGGGGACGGGCGTGCCGTCGTCGAGGGTCGTCTCCCCGGAGCGCGACACCACGGTGTACGAGAAGCCTACGGGCAGAGCGAGAATGCGCTGGGGATCCGGGACGAGCGGGCCGTAGCCGATCGCCCCGCCCGGCACTGCGGACGCGAGTCCGGGACGGACGAGGGCCTCGACGCTGCCGGCGAGGGCCACGCCGAGTCCGGTCAGTGCGGTGCGCCCGAGGAATCCCCGGCGATTCAGTGGTGCCGTCGTCACGGTTTCCGATACCTCCATCGATGCGGTCGGGTCCTCCGGACCGTAGGTGCCGGAAAGCCCGGTTCCGTGGACGGCGGGTGACCGCGAATCGAACCGGAGGCGAACGTCGCGGAGTCGGTCAGGCGACGTCGGAGTCGACGGGCAGCCCGGCGAGTCGCCACTCGAGCACACCGTCGGCGGCGCGCCGGGCGGGCACGCCGTGGGTGCGCAGCAGCCGGACGGCGTCGTGGGCGAGCACGCAGTACCGGCCGCGGCAGTAGGCGACGATCTCCCGGTCCGCCGGCAGTTCGGCGAGCCGCTCGGTCAGCTCGTCCAGTGGCACGTGCAGTGCGCCCGGCAGGTGCCCCGCGGCGTACTCGGCGGCGGGCCGCACGTCGAGCAGGACCACCTCGCCCGTCGCGAGGCGGTGCAGCAGTTCCTCGGTGTCGACGGCGGTGGTGTCGTCCGGGCCGAGGTAGGCGCGCCGGGCGAGTTCGGTGTGCGGGCGGTGCCGCTGGGCCACGCGGCGCAGGGTGTCCCACAGTTCGGCAACGTCGTCCCCGGCGAGCGAGTAGAAGATGCGTTTGCCGTCGCGGCGGGACCGCACCAGCCCGGCCCCGCGCAGGGTCTGCAGGTGCGCCGAGCAGGTGCTCACGCCGAGGGCGGCGGCAGTGGCGAGCTCGTCGACGCTGCGCGGTCCCTGCGCGAGCAGGTCGAGCAGTTCCAGGCGTGCGGGGTTGCCGAGCACCTTGCCGACGGCGGCGAACTCGGTGTACAGCGCGCCCTTGGCGGCTCGGTCAGCCACGGGTGGGTCCCTCCTGTGGGGTGCGGGTGGGCCGGGGGTGCGTTTCGTACATGCGCACCGCGACGATCAGTCCGGACAGGGCGGTCAGCGTGGCCACGACCCACACGGCGGCGTGGATGCCGAACGCGTCGGCGACGATACCGGCCAGCAGGGCGCCGGCGGCGAAGCCGCCGTCGCGCCAGAGCCGGTACACGCCCACGGACCTGGCCCGCCAGGCGGGATGGGCGACGTCGCCGATCGAGGCCAGCAGGGTCGGGTAGACCAGCGCGGTGCCCGCACCGAGCGCGGCCGCGGCGATCGCCCACGGCAGGAAAGAGTCCGAGACGGCGATGACGGCCAGAGCGAGCGCCTGCAACCACATGCCGGCGACGATCATCCACTTGCGGCCCCACCGGTCCGACAGCGCCCCGGTGACCAGCTGACCGACTCCCCACACGGCCGGGTACAGCGCCGCGAGGACGCCGATCCGGCCGACGGACAGGCCGGCCGCGGCGAACAGGATCGGGAACAGCCCCCACGCGAGTCCGTCGTTGAGGTTGTTGACCAGCCCGGCCTGGCTGGCCGAGGACAGGGCCGGTTCCTTGAAGCTGGTCTGGACGAGCACCTGCCGGTCGGTGAGCTTGTCGTGCAGGTGGTCGTGGCGTCCGTCGGCGCGGGCGACGTGGCCGACGGCTTCGAGACGCGCGTGTTCGCGGGTCTCCTTCACGGCGAGGGTGGACAGTCCCAGGCCGAGGGCCGCGAAGGCGATGCCGAGCAGGAACGGCGCGGGCCGCAGACTGTAGACCTCGGCCAGGTAGCCGGTGGCCAGCGCGGTCGCGGCGACCGCGGCGTACCCGGCGGCCTCGTTCAGTCCCATCGCGAATCCCCGCCGGGCCGGGCCGACGAGGTCGATCTTCATCACCACGGTGGTGGACCAGGTCAGTCCCTGGCTGATGCCGAGCAGCACGTTGGCGAAGATCACCCAGCCCCACGAGGGTGCCCAGATCAGCAGCAGCGGTACCGGGAGGGCGACCAGCCAGCCGGTGACGAGCACCGGTTTGCGCCCGTACCGGTCGGAGAAGGTGCCGGCGAAGTAGTTGGTGATCGCCTTCGACAGCCCGAAGACGAGGATGAACGACAACCCGGCGGTGTAGGCGCGGATGCCGAACTCCTCCTCGGCGAGCAGCGGCAGCACGGTGCGTTCCTGGCCGAGCATGCCGCCGACGAGCGCGTTGACGACCACCAGCAGCGTGAACTGGGCGAGGTTGCGGCGCAGGCCCAGTCCGATCTGCTGATCGAGCGGGGTGGTGGGGGGCATGGAGGTGTTCACGAGCGCCTTCCGGGACCTGTCGGGACGTACCGTTACAACATTCTACGGAATTATGGAATGTACCCGGGTGCCTCTGCCGCGAGCCACCATCCCGCGTGGGCGAGGTTCACGCCCCGTCGACGGCGGTCATCCCGGCCGCGAAGCACAGCGGCAGGCACAGCACCAGCCAGGTGGCGGCGCCTGAGAGACTCGCCGTCACCGCAAGCGCGATCAGACCCACCGAGGAGGCGGTGTCGAAACCGAGACCGAACAGGAACCCCAGCACGTAGACGTGGCGGGGTGGCGCACCCGGCGCAGCGGTGCGGACAGGACCCGGGCCGCCGCGGACGAGTGCACCTCGTCGGTGCCGGACCGGCGGGCGGCGAGCGTGCCGCGCAGCGCGACCGCGTTGACACCGGCGACGAGCAGCAGGAAGACGCCCGCCACGGCAGCACCGAAGGCCCCCAGGACCGTGGCCGTCGTACCCTCGCCCGCCAGCAGACCGGTGACCGACCCGATCCCGGCGACGACCGCCAGTGTCGCCGGCAGCATCACACTGCTGTGCCCGAGACTGAACGCCGGTCCCACCCCGACGCGACGATGCCCCTCGGCCTCCTTGTCTACGGTCGTCTGCCGAAACCCGCCGCGATGCCCGACGCCCGTGGGCCGACCGCGAGTTCGCCGACCCCACCGCCCGTGGGCGGTCCCGGTGGGTCAGTGCAGGCTTTCCGCGTGCCGGACCGTCGTCTCGAGGTGCCGGTCGACGCTGCGCAGATCGAGGCGCGCGTCGGCCAGGAGGTCGAGAATCTCGAGGAGCGCAGCCTCGGCGGAATCGCCGTGGGAATGCCGGTCGATCCGCCCGAACTCCTCGCTCAGCTGCTGGATCCGCCGGTCGAACGCGTGCAGATCCGCGCGCAACTGCGAGGCCTGCCGGGCCAGCTCGGGAGTACTCATGGGCGGGACCGTCCTTCGAGTCGACGCGCGGGGTGTGCACTCATCGTGGTGGACCGGGTTCTCCGGCGCCACAGATTCGGCCGACGCCGGCTCTCCCGGATCGACTCGGGTAACCACGTGCTCGATCCTTGCGCGAGTGGGATAATCACGGCCGAGCGACCTGGAAAGCACCGCGGGAAGGCGTGGCGAGATGGATCCGGGACGGCACAGCTTCGGTGTGTACAGGTGGTCGGACGAGCATCTGGACCGGCTGGTGCAGGAGAACCCCACGGACGCCGTGCCCGAGCGGAGCGGGCAGGTCCACGCCGCCCGGATCGAACTGGCCCGCAGACGCGCCGGCGGAACGTTCGACTGGACGTGCCTCGTCGAGGACCCGAGCGATCCGGATCGCCGTCTCGATCCCCTGGTCCTGTCCCTGCCGACCGGCGTGACCGAGGAGCAGGTGCACACGGCCCTGCTGGCCCGCGCGCGCGTCCTGTACGGGCCGCACGTGCTGATCCGGCACATCTGTGCCCGCGACTGATCCCTCGCGACGGACGGCCCACGCTCACGGCCCGTCGAAGGTCGTGAACCCCACCTCGGACAGCGACGTGCGGAAGCGGTCGCCGGCCGGTCCGAGCCGGGTGATCCACACCAGCACCTCCGACATCGGGGCCGCCGTCGCCGCCACCGGGATGCGCGTGACGCCCTCGTCGAGCGTGGCGGTGCCCACCACCTGCGACAGGTGGAGCGGACCGCCCCCGTCCGGTGCCGTCCGGATCTCGACGTGCGTACCGGCGCTGAGGCTGTCGATCCACACCTCACCGAGCCGCACCGGTTGCGCGAACGCGACGGTCAGGCCCAGTCCGGCCCGTCCCGCGGGGAGCTGACGCGGATACAGTTCGGTGCTCCACGCCGTGTTCGGGTTCCCGTCGACCGCGAGGTCCGCCGTCACGGCGTTGTCCGCCGCGCCTTCCTGCGCATGGGCACGCACCGCGCGGGGCACGACGGGGACGGTGGTCCCGCCCACCGTCGGCGGCGACGCGGCGACGATCACCGGAAGCGTCGTCGGCGCCGCCGACTCGGCACGCGGTCCGCTCAGCGCGGTGCCGGCCACCCAGCCGACCGCGGCGAGGCACGCCACGCCCACGAGCGCCACCACTGCCGGCACCGCTGCGCTGCGCCGGGCGGTGGTGGCCGGGGACGGTTTCGGTTCCCGTACGGGCGCCGCGATCCGGGCCACCGGTTCCGGACGGTCCGGCGGTGCCCCCGGCAGCAGCCGCCCCAGTCGCTCGGCGAACACTGCTGCGGTCCGCACACTTCCGTCGACCGCCTCGTCGGCCAGTGCCCGCATCGCCGGTGCACTACCCCGGTCTCCGAGCATGCACTTCAGGGCCGCGCCGAGACCGGCGACATCGGTCGTCTCGTCCGCACCGGGCAGCGTCGCGGGGAAGGCCAGGACCGCGGCGCCGGACTCGTCGACCCGGATGCGCACGGGGTCGTCGAGGCCCAGGATCGTCGACTGCCGATGCGCGGTGCGCACCGTCTCGGCCAGTCGGAGCACCGTGCGCGCCGCGACGGCCGGATCGGGACGGTCCCCGGCGACGTCGTGCAGCGACCGGCCCGGCGTCCATTCGGACACGACCACGCAGCGGGCGGCGTCGTCGGCGACGTCGAAGACACGGGCCGCCGACCCCACCCGGGCGAACGCAGCCGAGGCCGTGCGCACACACAGCGCGTGGAAGAAGGCACCGTCGTCGCCCGCGGGGCGCGGGGCGACGGTCAGCGCGACGGTGCGATTCATGACCGTGTCGTGTCCGCGCCAGCACTGCAGGCCGACCGTGTTCCCGGCCCCGTCCACCAGCCGGTAGCGTCCGTCCGCGACGAGCGACCCGGCCCCCACCGGCTGCCGGTCCGGCGGCTCACCCGGAGTCGCGCCGTCCTGCTCGGTCATCGACGATCCCTCCCCCGGATCCGGGTCCCTGGCCGTCATTGTCCATCGCGGCGCTGCCGGATGGGCATGATTTCGGTGTCGGCGCGCCGGTCGGCAGTTGCCGCACTGCCGTCACCGGTCAGCGCGCCGGAGTTCCTGCCGCGTCCGCCTCAGCGATCCTGAGCCGGGCGGCGTTCCGGCAGCACGCGGAGACGATCGAGCAGGCGCGCGAAGTCGTCGTCACCCGACGGTTCGGCAGGCGGGTCGATCGACAGGCCGTCGCACAGCCCGCCGTACCAGGAGCCGAGGACCTCCGGCAGCTGCGCGTAGGTGCCGCACGGCACGAGGGCATGCAGGACGTCGTCGGTCATCAGCGGCGCCATCTCGGCCCAGCGCTGGTCCCGGGCGAGCGCACCGAGCCGTTCGCCGAGGCCGGCCAGACCGTGCATCTCCAGGGTGCGCCGGTAGGCGGGGGTGGAGTACAGGAACGCGAACTCCGAGCGTGCGGCGTCGGTGGCGGCGGCGACGGCGGCGTCGTCGCGTCCGGTGATCGGTTTGGGCACAACCACGACGCGGGGACCGCCGTCGTCCCGGCCGGTGCGGTCGGCACCCTCACGCAGCGCCGGCAGCACCCGCTCGCGCAGGAACAGCGGATGCGAATTCGTGGGGTGGGTGACGAAGCCGTCGGATCGCTCCCCGGCGAGCACACACATGCGCCGGTTGACCCCACCCGTCCACAGTTGCGGGGCCGCGACGTCGAGCGGACCCGGCCGGAAGTACGGCTGCAACCGGTCGAACGTGTAGTGGGTTCCGCTGTGCGACAACGGCGCTCCGGTGGCGAAGGCATCGAAGATCGCCCGTAGGGAGTCGAGGTAGTCACGCAGCTGCGCGGCAGGATCGCTCCAGGGCATCGAGAACCGGCCCACGATGTTGCCGCGGACCTGCGTCGCGATCCCGAGCTGGAAACGGCCCCCGGAGAAGCGGGCCAGCTCCCAGGCGGAGCACGCGGTGACCATCGGGCTGCGGGCGAACGCCACCACCATGCTGGTCCGCACCGTCAGCCGCGACGTGTGCTCGAGGGCCAGCGCGCACACCGCGAACGGGTCGCGCACCGTCTCCGACACGTGCACGGTGTCGTAGCCGAGGGCCTCGATCCGGCGCACCCGCTCGGCCACCCGGCTCAGCGGTGTGTCCGCCGGCAGCGATGCCACCACTTCCATCTCGGGACCTCGTGTCGATCAGAAGAGGACGATCCCGCGCAGGTTCCGTCCCTCGTGCATGTCGGTGAACCCCTGCGCGATGTCGTCGAGCTTGTAGGTGGCAGTGACCAGTTCGTCGAGCTTCAGCTTGCCGGAGGTGTACAGCTCGATCATCCACGGGATGTCGGCGGTCGGGGCGGAGGCGCCGAACAGCGAACCCTGCAGCCGCTTCTGGTACAGCACCAGCTCCATCGGACTGATCGGGATACCGACGTCGGTCATCGCACCGAGACCGGTGACCACGCACGTGCCGGCCTTGCGGATCGCGGCGAACGCCTGCGCGATGTGCTCGCCGGTCGTAACACCCACGGTCACGATCGCGGCATCGGCACCCTGACCGTCGGTGAAGGAGCGGGCGATCTCCGTCGCCTCGGCCATATCGGCGACAGCGTGCGTCGCGCCGAACCGCAACGCGCTCTCCCGCTTGAACGGCACCGGGTCGACGGCGATGATCCGGGCCGCGCCGGCGTGGGCGGCGCCCTGGACGGCGTTGATCCCGATCCCGCCGACGCCCTGCACGATCACGGTCTGCCCCGGATACACCTCGGCGGAGTTGACCGCCGCACCCCAGCCGGTGCCGACACCGCAGCCGAGCAGGCACAGCTTGTCCAGCGGCAGGTCCTTGTCGACCTTGACCGCCGAATCGACGCTCACCGTGGTGTATTCACTGAAGGTGGACAGGCCGCAGGTCTGCGCGACCGGTGCCCCGTCGAGACTGAGCCGGAAGCTCGCCGGGTCGTCGGGCCGGCTCCCGGTCATGATCGCCGCACCCCGATCGCACAGGTTCTGCAGTCCCTTGGCGCACCACCGGCACCGGCCACACGCGGCGAGGAACGAGAACACGACGTGGTCGCCTTCGCTCCAGCCGGATGTTTCCGGCCCGACCTGCACGACGACGCCGGCGCCTTCGTGACCGCCGCAGATCGGGTAGCTGCCGACAGCGTGGTCACCGGTGGCGATGTGGTCGTCGGAGTGGCACAGTCCCGCCGCCACCATCTTCACCGTCAGTTCGCCGCGCCGCGGCTCGTCCAGTTCGAGGTCGGCGATCTCGTACGTGCCGGGTGCCTGGCGGATGATCGCGCCGCGGGTTCTCATCGGGTTCCTCCGGGGTGTGGGACGGTGTCGGGTTCGGTCCGGTGTCAGGGGGTGACCTGGGCATCCATCGCGGCGCGGTAGCCGTCGCCGTACGGCGGCAGCATCCCCCACTCGCGGCGCGGATCCAGATCGGGTGCGACGAACACCGTTCGGGCGTGGCTGAATTCGAGGAATCCCTCGCGGCCGTTGTAGTGTCCCGTGCCGGAGGCGCCGACCCCGCCGAACGGTGCGTCGAGCATGCCCGGATGCATCATCACGTCGTTGATCGTCACGCCCCCGGAGGTCGTGGACTCGACCACGGTGCGCTGCTCGTCGGCGTCCCGGCCGAAGTAGTACAGGGCCAGCGGTTTCGGCCCGGCATTGATCTGCGCGATCACGTCCGCGAGATCGTCGTAGGTGCGCACCACCAGGGCCGGTCCGAAGATCTCCTCCTGCGAGATCGCCGCGGCCGCCGGCGGGTCGACGACCAGCCGCAGCGGGCGGCGCCGGTCGGTCGCGTCGATCGGCTCCGCGGGCACGGTCTCGATGCGCGCCCCCCGCTGTTCGGCGTCGCGGATGTAGCCGTCGATGCGTGCGGCGTGCCGATCGGTGACGACAGCTGTGGCGTCGGCGTTGCCGGTGGCGGTGGGCAGCAGTTCGAGGTAGGACTCGCGGACCGCGGCGACGAACGCCTCGAGGCTCTCCGAGGGGACGTACACGGTGTCCGGGTTGACGCACAGCTGACCGGCATTGGTGGCCTTGCCGACCGCGATCCGGTGCGCGGCGGCGGTGAGATCGGCCGAACGCCCGACGATCGTCGGGGACTTGCCGCCGAGCTCGAGCGTGACGGGCACCAGGTTACGGGCGGCGTTCTCCAGTACCGAGCGGCCCGCGGTCTGACCGCCGGTGAACACGATGTGGTCGAACGGCAACGCCGTGAGGGTCTGCGCGACGTCGGGACCACCGGTGACGACCGCGACGTCGACGGGGTCTAGGAACTCGGCGGCCGCCTCGGCCAGCACCTGCGCGGTGCGGGGGACGAGTTCGGACGGCTTGAGCACAGCCCGGTTCCCGGCTGCCAGCACCCCGGCGAGCGGGCTGAGCAGGGTGAACACCGGCGCGTTCCAGGTGCCGATGATCGCCACCGAACCCTTCGGCTGGTACTGCACCGAGGCGGTGGCACCCAGCTGGTCGTACGGGGCGAAGGCCGACCGCTGCTCGGGTTGCATCCACTCCTCGAGGTGATCGCGCGAGTACTTCAGCGCGGCCAGCGAACCGAGCACGTCGTTGACGGTGGAGTATCCCGGGTGTCGGCCGCCGAAGTCGGCGTCGATCGCCTCGACGATCTGTCCGCGCCGGGCGACGAGCATGTCGATCACCCGCTGGATCCGGGCGCGGCGCTCCGCCGCGGAGCTGGTCCGTCGTGCGCGAAACTCCTTCTGCTGGTTCTCGAGCAGCGCGTGCACGTCGGTGCCGATGGTTGCGGTCATGGCGCGGATGCTATGAGCGGTGCCGAACGGCCCCGGGCGCAGTCCCGTTGAGCGAGACCGCCCGCTCGGTCCGCCGAGTTCGAGGCGTGCGCCGGCGCGGGTATCCGCGCACTCGTCCCCGGCCCGCGGCGTTCCGGCTCGAGTTCGTCGTCGCGGCCAACCGCCGGGGCGAGGTCCGAGGCGACGGCGATTTCGACGAGGCCGCCCGGTGGGTGGCACGCTCGCTCATCAGTCCTGCCACGGTGCCCGGCCCTGCCCTCGGCCCCGCCCTCGGCCCCGACGACGAGGCGGCCGTGCGACGGTACGTGCATGCGGAGCTGCCCTCGTCGCGCCCTGTCGACCGGCAACCGGCGACCGGCGGGAGATCAGGCGCCGGGCGGCGGTCCGTCGAAGCCGTTCGCCCAGTACCGGCCGCGTAGGGACAGGTCCAGCAGCATGTGCGTGACGTCCTCGAGAGGAAGGACGGGCGGGTCCGACTCGATCCACCATCGCAGGACCGAGATCTGCTCGCCGACCCAGGCCCGGGCGAGAACGTCGACGTCGATGCGCGGGGTCACACCGTGGGCGTCCGCACGCTTACGGAAGATTCGTGCGACGACCTCGCTGCGGTCGTCCATGAACTCGCGCAGGGCACGGCCGTCGCCTTCCCCGCGCAGGATCACCCGGTACACGTCGCGCTCCTCGGCGGCGTGGCGGAACATCTCCAGGACCGGCTTGCCGGTGAACCCGGCCGACGAGTCCGTGACGAGCGGGCGCAATCGCTCGTTCAACTCCGCGATGAGATCCGCGACGATCTGCCCGAACAGGTCGTCCTTGTCGGTGTAGTGACCGTAGAAGGTGGCGCGACTGAGATCGGCTCGTTCGGTGATGTCCTCGACGGTGACGGCACCGTAGCCGCGATCGAGCACGAGAGCCACGAGCGCATCGCGCAACAGTCGCTTGGTGCGACGCACCCGGCGGTCTTCCGCTGCCATTGTCGGCTCCCTTCCCGTTACCAGGACGACCATGCTAGCGCAAGCCTTGACACCGACACCAGTTCCATACATCGTGTCCAATAACAGTCACTCTGTCCGCGAAGGAGCGGAAATGAACCTCGGCATCTATCTCAGTCGCAGCAGTACGTACTGGCCCGAGCACGAAGCCGTGGTGTGCGGCGACGAGCGCTGGACGTACCGCCGCCTGGAGGGCTCCACCAACCGACTCGCCTCGGCACTGGTCGGACGGGGACTCGAACCGGCACACGCGGTCGCCACCTTCGCCGGCAACCGCCCGCAGCTGGTGGAGACCGAGATGGCCCTGTGCAAGGCCGGACTGCTCCGCGTGCCGATCAACGCGCGACTCGGGGCCGCCGAGGTCGCCCACGTGCTACGGGACGCGGCCGTGCGCATGCTGTTCGTCG
This sequence comes from Rhodococcus sp. NS-SX18, assembly GCF_057367935.1. NCBI lineage: Bacteria > Bacillati > Actinomycetota > Actinomycetes > Mycobacteriales > Nocardiaceae > Rhodococcus > Rhodococcus sp. NS-SX18. The sequence goes on from NZ_CM170633.1 coordinate 4,493,837, forward strand.
ACGCCGAGCACGTCGAGACCGCGCTGAAGATCGTCGCCGACGCAGGCACGGGCTGCACGGTCGTCGACTACGACGACAGCTGCGACGACGCGGTGCACTACAGCGACCTGCTGGCCGAGGGCGACGAGCGCCCGGTGGCGATCGAGGTCGATCCCGAAGTCCCCGCAGTCCTGAACTTCACCTCCGGCTCGACCGGAAAACTCAAGGCCGCGGTGCAGACCCACGGCAACCGCCTGGCCAACATGCGCAAGCGGCTGATGACCCCGGACAGCTCGCTCGGCGTCGGCGAGCGCTACCTCGCGCCCGGACCGATCACCCACGCCTCGGGTATGGGTCTGCTCGCCTCCCTCTCCCGGGGATCGACCGTCGTGATCCTCCCGCACTGGGACACCGCATTGTTCCTGCGCACCCTCGAGTCCGAGCGCATCACCTCGACATTCATGGTGCCCACCATGCTCAATCTGGTGCTCGACCACCCGGAGGCCACCACCACCGACTACTCGAGCCTCCGATGTGTGCGTATCGGTGGGGCGCCCGTCTCCCCGCAGCGCCTGCGGGACGCCGTCGACCTGTTCGGACCGGTCGTCGCCCAGGGGCACGGTCAGGCTGAAACAACGAGTGGGATAACGGTACTCACGCCGGACGATGTACAGCGAGGAATCGGCTCCGACCCCGAGCTCCTGCTGTCGTGTGGACGCGCGGTGTTCGACACCGAAGTCCGGGTGGTCGACGACGAAGGCCGGCCCGTGCCGGCAGGCGAACTCGGTGAGATCGTCGTGCGCGGCCCGGACTGCGTGCACGAATACTGGCACGAACCGGAACTGTCGGCGGAGACCTTCCGCGACGGATGGGTCCACACGGGCGACATCGGGCGCCTGCGGGACGACGGTTACCTGTTCATCGTCGACCGCAAGAAGGACATGATCATCTCCGGCGGGTTCAACATCTACTGCAGCGAGGTCGAGGCCGCCCTGTACGAGCACCCCGACGTGTCCGAGGTCTGCGTCGTCGGCGTCCCCGACGAGCGGTGGGGCGAGGCCGTGAAGGCCGTCGTCGTGCCGCGCCCCGGCATCGAGCCGACGGAAGCCGCACTGATCGACCACTGCGCCCAGCGGCTCGCCGGGATGAAGAAACCACGCTCGGTGGACTTCGTCGAGTCCCTTCCGATCAACCGCAACGGCAAGGTCGACCGCCGCGCCGTGCGCGACGCCTACTGGTCCGGCGCCGAGCGCCACGTTCACTGACCGCGTTCACTGACAAGGACACTTCATGTCGTTCACCCTCACCCCGTCCTACGACGACCATCCGCGGCTCGCGACGCTGGTTCCGCGCCTGCGGGACTACCTCGACGGCGAACTCGCCGAGTACGAACACCGACTCGGCCTGGGACCGGAAACTCGGTACACCCGTGAGCAACTCGAACCGGTGTGGCGGCGCAGCCGCGAACTCGGGTTCTACGGGATCCATCTGCCCCCGGCCCTGGGCGGTCAGGCCCTGTCCTACACCGAACTCGCCGTCCTCAAGGAGGAGGTGGGGGCCAGCGGCCGGATCCTCGCCCACTCGGTCCTCGGTGACATGGGCGGGCCGCTCCGCGTCGGGTCGATCTTCGGCGTGGCCACGGACCACCAGCTCGAGAAGTACCTGATGCCGGTGCTGCGCGGCGAGCGGGCGTGCTGCTTCTCGCTGACCGAGGAGGACGCGGGATCCGACGTCCGACGGATGCGCACCGTCGCCACCCCCGACGGGGACGGCTGGCGTTTGACCGGCCGCAAGGTGTTCTCCTCGGCCGGTCCGTTCGCCGACTTCTCCGTGCTCGTCGCGCGAATGGCGCCCACCGGTGACAGCGAGGTCTATTCGGCCTTCCTGGTCGACCTCGACTCCCCCGGCTGCACCGTCGTCGACGGCGACCTGCCGATGTCCGGCCAGCACGTGGAGAGCGACATCGTCCTCGACGACTGCTACGTCGGGCCCGAGCAGCTGCTCGGCTCCGTCGGCGACGGTCTGCGAATCGGGTTGGGACGCGTGACCGTCAACCGGCTGCTGCACTGCCCGACGGTGCTGGGCAGCGCGCGGCGCGCGCTGGAACTCACCGTCGACTTCGCGAAGACGCGGCACGTGCAGGGTGCACCCCTGGCGGCACTGCAGTCGATCCAGCACAAGATCGCCGACATGGCCACCGACTACTACGCGGCCCGGAGCATGACCTACGACGCCCTCGCCGCGCTCGACGCCGGTACACCGCCGCGCGTCGAGGCGTTCATGTGCAAGCTGTTCGTTGCCGAGCACGCCTTCCGCATCGCCGACGAGGCCGTGCAGATCCACGGCAAGGCGGGCATGGTCCGCGGGGCCGAGGTCGAATGGCTGTTCCGGCGGCTGCGCATGTTCCGCATCCTGACCGGGTCGTCCGAGATCCAGAAGAACGGGATCGCCAAGCAGTTGCTCGCACAGCCGGCCGGCGAGAAGGGAACGGCATGACCAGCCCACTGTCGAGTCCGAAGGCGGCCACCCCCGCGACCGCGGCGGCCAATCGGGCCGTGCTGAGCACACTGGATTTCGCCGACCGGCGTTCCTTCGACGACGCTCGCCGCGGATTCGTCGCCACGATCAACCCGCCGGTGATCCGCGCCGAGAACGGCCGGGTGGTATGGGATCTGACCCGGTACGACTTCCTCGACGGCGACTGCCCCGAGACCGTCAACCCCAGTCTGTGGCGGCAGGCGCAACTCACCGTGCAGCACGGCCTGTTCCGGGTCACCGATCGCATCCATCAGATCCGTGGCTTCGACATCGCGAACATGACGATCGTCGAGGGAGACACCGGATACGTGGTGATCGATCCGCTGCTCATCCCGGAGACCGCCGCAGCCGGCATGCGACTCGCCCGAGAACACCTCGGGGACAAGCCGATCCGTGCGATCGTCTACACCCACAGCCACACCGATCATTTCGGTGGGGTCAAGGGTGTGGTGTCGGCCGAGGAGGTGGCCCGCGGCGACGTGCGGATCGTCGCGCCGTCGGGCTTCATGGAACACACCGTCAGCGAGAACGTCCACGCCGGCAACGCGATGAAGCGGCGCGCGCAGTACATGTACGGCTCGCTCCTCCCGGCGGACGACCGGGGTGTCGTCTCGGTCGGCCTCGGAGCCGCACTCGCCGACGGTGCACCGACGCTGCTCGCTCCCACCGACCTCGTCGCCGAGACGGGTACCGAGATGGTGCTCGACGGGGTGCGGATCGTCTTCCAGTACACCCCGGACAGCGAGGCTCCGGCGGAGATGAACTTCTTCCTTCCGGACCTGCGGGCGTTGTGCATGGCAGAGAACGTCTCTCACAACATGCACAACCTCTACACCCTGCGCGGCGCTCAGGTACGCGATGCCGCAGCGTGGAGCGACTACATCCGCGACGCCCTCGATCTCTTCGGCGACCGGACCGATGTGCTGTTCATCAGCCATCACTGGCCGGCATGGGGACGCGCGACGATCCGCGAATTCATGGAGAAGCAGCGCGATCTGTACCGCTTCATCCACGACGAGACGTTGCGGTGGGCGGCGCGGGGACTGAACGCGGCCGAGATCGCGGAGAGACTCGAACTTCCGCCCGCCCTGGCGAACTACTGGTCCAACCGCGGCTACTACGGAACCCTCGAACACAACGTCAAGGCGGTCTACCAGAAGTACCTGGGCTGGTTCGACGCCAACCCGGCGAACCTGCACCCCCACCCGCCCGCCGCGGCGGCGGAGCGGTACGTGGAGTTCATGGGGGGTGCGGACGAGGTGCTCCGCAAGGCACGGGCGTCGTTCGAGGCCGGCGACTACCGGTGGGTCGCCGAAGTGGTCGGCCGGGTCGTCTTCGCCGACCCGGAGAACGAGGATGCGCGCGCCCTGCAGGCCGACGCGTTCGAGCAGCTCGGATACCAGGCGGAGGCGGCGTCGTGGCGGAACTTCTACCTGACAGGTGCGCAGGAACTACGCTCGGGCGTCGCCTACGGCGGGGGCGGTGGGGCGCGTGGCGACATGCTCACGGCGATGACCACCGAGATGCTGCTCGACCACCTGGCGGTCCGGCTCGACGGCGCAGCAGCCGCCGCATGTGACGCCCATGTGGCACTCGATGTGGACGGCGAGGAGCGGATCTTCGTTCTGGTGCGCCACGGCGTGCTGGTCCACAGCCGCCGTCCGCAGCGCGCCGACGTGGACGCGACCGTCGCGCTGTCGCGACCGGTGCTGGCGCGGCTGGTGCTCGGGGCACTCACCACAGCCGACGCCGAGGCCGCAGACCACGTCCACGTATCCGGTGACGTTGCGGCGTGGCGGGTGCCGTTCGACCTGCGCGACAGGTTCGATCCGGCCTTCCCGATCGTCACCCCTAGGATACTCGGTCGAATGAAAGCTGTTGTTTCATAACCATTTTCATCGACCGCTTCCTTGCTATGCGACGCTCGTCACAGTAAGCTGAGTGCAACACGGGACGGTGTACGACTTCGACACCTCGTGACGATCGGCCGGAATGCGCCGCCCTTCCGTCGGGCCACCGACGACGAACGCGAGCCCGATGCCGATCGGACTACCAGACGACCGGGCCACCGATCGAGGATCGGGACGAGCCGAGGAGGATGCATGGCGACCATTCGAACCCCCAGTCCGACTGCCACGACATCGGACGTGAACCCGCCCGGGTACACCCGTCGACGCGCCCTCGCCGTCCTCGTGATGATCGTCTTCTTCATGATCATCAACTTCGGCGACAAGGCCGTCCTCGGTCTCGCGGCGGTGCCGATCATGAGCGAGTTCCGGATCGACCGCAGCATGTTCGGACTGATCGCCAGCTCGTTCTACCTGCTCTACAGCATCGCCGGCATCGTCGTCGGTTTCGTCTCCGCCCGCGTCTCGAGCCGGCTCCTGCTGTTCTCGATGGCCATGATGTGGACCGTCGCCCAGATTCCGGTGCTGCTCGTCGCCACCGTCCCGGCGCTGGTGGCGGGCCGGGTCCTCCTCGGCGCCGCGGAGGGCCCGGCCACGCCCATGTCCATGCACGCCCTGTACAAGTGGTTCCCGCCGCACAAGCGCGGGTTGCCGTCGGCCCTGCAGATCAGTGGTGCAGCGCTGGGAGTCCTCATCGCCGCCCCCCTCCTGACATGGCTCATCAGCGATCACGGTTGGCGGGCCGCGTTCATCGCACTGGCCGTCGTGAGCGGGTTGTGGGGCATCGCCTGGCTCGCGATCGGCAAGGACGGACCGTTCGACCGGGACACTCGGCACGGGCACGGCGCTGCGACCGGGAAGTCGGGTGCAGCGGGCAATCCGAAGATCTGGAAGATCCTGGTGAGCGGCACGTTCCTCGGCAGCGCGGCGAGCGCATTCGGCGGACACTGGGCCATGGCGGTCAACTCCGCATGGCTCCCCGAATACCTGCACACCACAATGCAATTCGGGCCCGGAGATGTCGCCGGTGTGATCAGCGCGATCTCCGGCACGAGCCTGGTGCTGCTGCTCACCATCTCCCCGCTGTCCGACCTGCTCCTACGTAAAGGCCTGTCGGTGCGCTGGGCGCACGGGGCATTGCAGGGCATCGCCGTGACGATCGCCGGGATCGCGATGGTGCTCGTCCCGTTCGCGGACGGGTCCGCGATCCGGCTCGTACTCATCGTGATCGCGTTCAGCGGCTCGGCCGTCGCATTCCCGCTCCACTACATGACGGCGGCTGCGGTCGTGCCGCCGGCCAAGCGCGGCGCCGTCTTCGGCATCCTCGCCGCCACCGGCACCCTCCCCGGCCTCGTCGCCCCGTACATGACCGGCCGGATCGTCGACGGCGGAGCGACGGTCGTCGCGGGATACGGCACCGCGTTCACCCTCGCCGCCGTCGTCATGATTGCGTGCGGCGTGTATGCCGTCGCAGCCATTCGTCCCGCCCACGATGCGCATCGGCTGTCCCGAGTCGGGACGACCGGCACCGCGGACGACACCACGGCCGGCCCGGCGTGACCGCACACCGCGGCAGCGAAGCGGCCCGCGCCTGCGCACGCCTCCGCTCTCGGAACTCCCGTGGACTCGCAGCCCGACCGATCCCACCGACGTGCGCCGGTACCTGAGCGCATTCTCGACCCCGCTCGCGGCGTGCTTCGATCTCCAACCTCGTCGCTCGTTCCTTCGGATCCTCCGGATACTTCCTCGGCGCTCCCATGAATCTCGCCCTTCCGTGTGATGAGACCCGCCACCAGAAGCGAGGCACATCACTGGTATCCGGTGCTCGGCTACGCCGTGACGGTGGAACCGCCGCTACGAAGGCTCACGTCCACCCTCACCGGCCGGCGTTCCCACCACGCCGAGCCGAAACAGCTCGTGCTCGCCCGCGAAGCCCTTCAACGGGTACCTGCCGGCCGGCTCCGCGGCGACCGCCGCACTGTCCAGGCGGCGCATCGCCGCACCGTCGACGAGCACCTCACCCGGTCCGGCGACCGAGGCGATGCGGCTGGCCCGGTTGAGCGGTCGCCCGATCCAGTCACCGGCACTGCGCACCGCCGTGCCCCACACGATCCCGGCATGCAACGGCGGCAGACCCTGCCGCTGCGCGGCCGCAAGGAGCTCTATCGCTACCGTGGCCAGAGCCGTCGGGTCGGCCGACAGCAGCATCACCGCATCCCCGACCGTCTTGACGAACCGCACCGGCGGGGCCACCACATCGGTGGTCAGCACATCGAGCCGATCGGCCGACGCCCCCAGCTCGCTAGGGGACAGCTGCTCCCCCAGCGTCGTGAACCCGACCAGATCGGCGAAACACGCCGCGACCTGCCGCGCCTCGGGATCATGGTGGTTCATCGCCTGCGCGTGGATCTGCTGCCGCAGAGACTGCCCCCAGCCGGGTGGTGACGGCGCGAGCGAGCAACCGGGACTGAAACTCGGCGAACCGGCGTATCTCATGGGCCTGGCGCAGCGCCCGCTCGGGATGCTCGGGGTCGGCGGCGCGCTGCGACGCCGCACTCGGTAGCGGGAATCGAACTCGACGGCAGACTCGATTCGTACAGAGGTCGGCACGGTCGGGACGCCGACCTCTTGCCGACCGGAACCGGTGGGCCGGGTCCGAACATTGCGCGCGCACAGCGGTGAGACGTTGCCTGCGTTCCCGGGCAGGCCGGGCACCGGGTCAGCCTCGAACGCACGGTCGTCACGCGCCCACCTGAGGATCGTCGAACGGCACACTGGCGCGACACCGCGCGAGCACCAAGGGGCCGGTCCCCGTGCCGGCGCCACCCAAGGTCTTCACTTTCACGCCGACGACCGGCCGTCGCCGTCACCCCGACGACCCGATCCATACAGAACAACAGCCCACACTGACTACTGTGAACCCGAGCACCTCGTCAGCCGACAGAGGAGAACACTCATGCGCACCTTCGTCCATCTGGTCCTATTCGCGTGTGCCATCGCGGTAGCGGTCGGGGCCTTCCTTCCCCTCGTCGGCGGAATACAGCCGAGCGATGTCACGCTGGTGGATCTGCGCGACGGCTTCCCCGCCGAGTTCACCTTCGAGCAGGTCGAGACTCAGGCCGTGCGGTTCTACCAGTCGATGACGGCCTTGCTGTTGCTGGCCGCGATCCTGCTGCTGATCGCTGCGCTGGTGGGGTCACGCGCGGTCGGGTGGCTCGGCGTGATCGTCGGGATCGGTACCACCGCCGTGTTGCTGTGGCGGCTCGACGACAGTTTCGGGGACTTCGTCCGCGACAACTACGCCGACTTGCTCAACGATCGCTGGGGGCTGTATCTCGTCGGCGGCGGTCTCCTGCTCGCTCTGCTGGCCTTGCTGGTGCCGAAGGAACGGTCGACGGTGTGAAGCCGACGGTGTGGAGTACTTCCGATCTCCCGGCAGTCGACAGGAACCCCTGACAAGTTCCTTCTGTCAGGCAAGCCCGACAGTTCCCGGAACAGGCACGATACCTCCCCGAAGGGTCACCGCCCGCGGTGCCGACGTGCCGCGGACGAGTCCGCCCAATGTTCCCACGCGGCCTGTCGCGTCATTCCCACCAACTCCGCCACCTGCGCCCAGGACGCCCCCTCGGCGCGCAGACGCCGCACCGCGTCGTCCAGCACCGCGGTCACCGCCTGCTGCCGGGCCGCCAACCGGTCGAGCTGTTCGAGCGAATCGAGCACCGCCGCCGTCGCCGACACCTCGTAGATGTGCCGTACCCATTGCTCCTCGAGCCTGTCCACCGTCCGGGAGCTCGGACGCGGTGCCGATCCCGCACCGATCCGCACCGCCGTCTCACCCAGCCAGGGACAGTGCAGGCACTTCGCCCGCCACGCGTGCGCCCCGCCTCCGATACCGTCGGCACTCGGCACCTCCCGCCCGGCCGCGTCCTCGCACCGGATCGTGCCGATATACGGCCCCTCTCCGGGGATCAGCAGCTCCCACTCCGGCAACGGTCTCGCCATCCCGTCAGGCTCCGCTCACCCGGTCGCGCCGTCAACCACCCGGCCATCGAAAGTCGAGTCGATCGGTGAGAGGAAGGCGCGGTCGACGCCCTCGCCTGCTCTCGGATCGGAGCGCATCTCGAGGCGATGGAGCCGTCAGCTGCTCGGTGACCCTCGGTCCGGCGATCGCTGTACTCGTCCCCGCTCCGGTCCCAGCAGGTTCACAGCCTGAGCCCACCATTTCCCCAGCATCGCTTCGTAGCGTGAACTCGACCGAATGAACGGAGAGGACACCGGTATGAGTTCACGGCACACCCACGACGGCGCCGAGCCGCACGAGCACGACCTCGGGCTGGGGCACGACCTGAAGACGATGCTGTCGCGCCGCCGGATGCTGGCCGTCTTCGGCGCGGCCGGCACCGCGGCACTCGCTGCGTGCTCGACGGGAGGGTCGACGTCCACCTCGGCATCCGCGTCGGCCACCACCGCGGCGAGCACGACCACCGCCGCGGGCGAGTGCGTGGCCGCCGCACCGCAGGAGACCGCCGGCCCGTACCCCGGCGACGGATCGAACGGCCCCAACGTCCTGATCGAATCCGGGATCGTTCGGCGGGACATCACCACCAGCTTCGGCAGCTACACCGGCACCGCCGAGGGCGTACCGACGACCGTCACGCTGCACCTGCAGGATCTGGCCGCCGACTGCGCCGCCGGCGCGGGCATGGCGGTCTACCTGTGGAATTGCGACCGCGACGGCAACTACTCGCTCTACAGCGAGGGTGTCACCGATCAGAACTACCTGCGCGGCGTGCAGGTGGCCGGGGCCGACGGCACCGTCTCGTTCACGTCGATCTTCCCGGCCTGCTACTCGGGCCGCTGGCCGCACATCCACTTCGAGGTCTATGACTCCCTCGAGGTCGCCGTCGCCGGTGACAACGCCCGGCTCACTTCGCAGATCGCGTTGCCACAGGACGTGTGCGAGACGGTGTACGCGCAGGCCGAAGGCTATTCGCAGAGCACCCGCAACCTCACACAGATCAGTCTCGACTCCGACAACGTCTTCGGAGACGGCTGGGACGCCGAACTCGCCGCCGTGACGGGCAGCGTCGACACCGGCTATGCGGTCGACATCACGATCGGTGTCGCCGAGAAGTCGGCGAACGTCCAGTCCGACGTACCCCCGCAGGGCGGGATGGGGGCAGGCCCGGGAGGCGGCCGTCCGGCAGGTCCGCCGCCCGGGCAGTGACGGGCGGGATCCACACCGATTCGGCGTCCTTTCGCGCCCCGACCGCTCCATTTCGGCCCTGCCCTGCCGGGGTGCGACGGCGGCAGACTCGCCTCATCGCCGCCGCCCCGGAAAGGACCCCCCGTGAGCGCCCCCTCCCTGACCCAGCACACGACGACCCTGCGTTTCCTCGATCCTGCCGACGGCACTCCGCTCGGCTGTGTCGCGACCTGGCCGGACCACCGGTTCACCCTCACCGACGTCGTCGACGTCCTGCGGCGCTTCGGCCTCCACGTGAGCGATCACCGGCCACTGGGTGAGCCGGGGACGCACCACTTCACGATCGCGCCGTCCGCGACCGCCGCTCCGGATCCCGAGGTACTCGAGCTGATCGCGGACGCGTTCGTCGCGGCCACCGAGGGCCGCACCGAGATCGACGACTTCTCGATGCTCGTTCTGCAGGAGAGCATCTCGTGGCGGTGGGTCGACTTCGTCCGGGCGGCCGTCCGGTTCCTGGCCCAGGCGGGGATCGGCCTGTCCCCGGCGTACATGCTCGGTTGCCTGACGGCCACTCCCGGCTTCGCGGCGGACCTCGCCGCGCTGTTCGACGCCCGGTTCCGGCCCGGACTGCCCGACCGGGACCGCGCCGCCGCCGCCACGGCCGCGGCGGTGGCCGGCCACATCGATCGCGCCGCGACATTCGACCTCGACCGGACCCTGCGAGGGCTGCGCTCGTTCGTGGACGCGACCCTGCGTACCAACTGGTTCCAGAGCGGGGGCGCCAAACCGTACGCGTCGTTCAAGCTCGATCCGTCCGCGCTGAGCGTCGGCGGTGCGGTCGTGCCGATGCGGGAGATCTACGTCCACTCCCCCGACGTGGAGGGTGTGCATGTGCGGGCCGAGCTCGTCGCGCGGGGCGGGCTCCGCTTCTCGGAGCGCCCGGAGGACTACCGCACCGAGGTCCTCGGGTTGATGGCGACCCAGGCCGTCAAGAACGCGCCCATCGTCCCCGGCGGCGCGAAGGGCGCGTTCGTGATCCGGCCCGGCTCCGGCGCGAACCTCACCACCGCCTACACCACGTTCGTGCGCGGCCTGCTCGACGTCGTCGACAACATCGTCGACGGATCACCCGTCACCCCGCCCGACACCGTCGCCTACGACGGTGTCGACGCCTACCTGGTGGTCGCCGCCGACAAGGGCACCGCCCGCATGTCCGACACCGCCAATGCCGTTGCCGCCGAATACGGTTACTGGCTCGGCGACGCCTTCGCCTCGGGCGGCTCGGCCGGCTACGACCACAAGGCCATGGGCATCACCGCCCGCGGCGCGTGGGTGGCCGTGCGGCACCGCTTCGCCGAACTCGGCCACGACGTCGACACGCAGACCTTCACCGTCGCGGGCATCGGCGACATGTCGGGTGACGTCTTCGGCAACGGCATGCTGCTCAGCGACCGCATCCGCCTCGTCGCCGCGTTCGACCACCGGCACATCTTCCTCGACCCCGACCCGGACCCGGCCGCCTCCCACCGCGAGCGCGCCCGGCTGTTCGGGCTGCCGCGATCGTCCTGGGCCGACTACGACCCCGCGCTGATCTCCGCGGGCGGCGGCGTGTGGCCGCGCACCGCCAAGTCCGTGCCGCTGTCCGCGCCCGCCCGCGCCGCCCTCGGGACCGACGCCGAGGCGCTGACCCCCGACGAGCTGATCGTGGCCGTCCTGCGCGCGCCCGTGGACCTGTTGTGGAACGGCGGTGTCGGCACGTACGTGAAGGCCTCCGGCGAAACGCACGGCGACGCCGCCGATCCCGCCAACGACCGCGTCCGGGTCGACGCCCGCGACGTGCGGGCCCGCATTGTCGGGGAGGGCGGCAACCTCGGCTTCACCCGCGCCGCCCGCATCGAGTACGCGCGCTGCGGCGGCCGCTGCGACGGCGACTTCATCGACAACGCCGCCGGCGTCGCCACCTCCGACCGGGAGGTCAACATCAAGATCGCGGTCGACCGTGCGGTGGCGGCCGGGACGCTGGCGCCCGGGCAGCGGGAGAAGTTGCTCGCCGCGGTCACCCACGACGTGGCGGAAGCGGTGCTCACGGCCTCCCGCGATCAGGTGCTCGCCCTGGGATGCAGCGAGCACGACGCCCCGGCGCTGCTCACCCAGCACGAACGCCTGATCGACGACCTGGCGCGGACCGGCCGGATACCCCGGAACGACGAAAGTCTGCCGACCGCGGACGAGATCCGGGAGCGGCGGCGGGCAGGCACCGGCCTGCTGCGACCGGAGCTGGCGGTGCTGCTGGCGCAGTCGAAGAACGTCGTCGCGAGCGAGCTGGCCGCGTCGTCGCTGCCGGACTCCGCCGCCTGCGCCCCGTGGGCGGAGAACTACTTCCCTGCCGAAATCGTCGCCCGTGCCGGAAGCGGCGTGGCCGAGCACCCCCTGCGCCGGGAGATCGTCGTCGCGTCGCTCGCGGACGAACTCGTCAACCGGCTCGGCCCCGGCGCGCTGTACCGGTTCGAGGAACGCTTCGGCGCCGCCACCGAGGACTCGGCGCGCACCTACGTGGTGGTCAGCCGGGTGCTGCACACCGAGGACATCCGGGCCCGGATCCTCGCGGACGGGTCCGACGCACGCAGTACGGTGGCGGAGCTGAGCGCGCTCGCGCGCGTCGTCGAGGCCGAGATGACCTGGTTGCTGCGCCACACCGCGCGCCGAACGCTCCGCGATGTGCTCGCAGGGACGGGCGACGAGACGGACACGCCGGAGGCTCTCGTCGCGCTCTTCGCCGCACCCGTCGCCGAGGCACTGGGCGAGCGACCCTCCGCCGAGGACTGCCGCGGCGCCTTCGCGAACGCCGCGGTGGCGCTGCGCCTGGGCATCGATCCTGCTCGTGTCGCCGCGGCCCGGGACGTACTGATCGGCAGCCTTCACATCCGTTGGCTTCTGGACGGTTTCGCCACCCGCGTCCGCGGTTCCTACTGGGAGGCCATGGGTGCGGCGGCCCTGCGCGACGAGATCGCCGACCGCCTCGACGCGCTCGTCGTCACCGCGCTCGACGGCGGTGCCGCGGATCTGCCCGATCGAGCGCACCGGCTCGTGCGGCTCCTCGACCGGCTCCGCGGCGAGGACGCGGTGGACACCGCGCGGCTCGCCGTGATCGCCGGGGAGTTGCGCCTGCTCGACCGCTGAGAGTGTGTCTCTTATGGATCGTCTCTTGCGTGCGGCATGACGCATGTCGTGGATGATGCGTTGCGTTCCCGGGACCCGGCCCCGGCACCGGGATGTGCAGCGCGGTCGGTGTCCCGGGCCCCGATACGCCACCGCAAGCCGCGCCGCGGTTCGTCGCATCGCCTCGCCTCATCCCCTACGGACAGAATCCGCGACCCCACTCAGGTGGGGCAGGGAGGAGAGAACCATTCGGGGCGTACAGCGGGTCGAGAACACCCGCGCGGCGGGCAGGCCGTACCCGCAGGAGGATGAAACTCCTTCTGCCACAACCTCTCCTGGATGCTCCCCACTACGAGCAGGTGGGGCAGCGGGCGACCAGGTCGGCGCGCATGCCCAGACTCACCGCAGCATCGACCACGCGCGGCCACATCCGCGGCTCCGCGAGCGCGAAGTCCTGTACCGCGCCGCGCGAGTCGGCCGGTACCTCGATCCGGTCCTCGGTGCTCCACAACGCCAACGCAGGACCGTTGGAATGCGCGGCGTCATAGTAGACACCGTGGATACGCCGTCGGGCCACGGGCTGATCCTCGTAGATCGTCCGCGCCCACTGCTGGGTGCGCGGGCGCGGATAGTCGCCGGTGGCCAGCGACGGCAGCGCACCGATGTGCATCGCCGCGCCCTGCCCGCGCAGGTCGAGCACGGGGACCGGGGCGGTCGGTCGCAGCAGCGCCACCCGGTAGCGCGGGCACACCGCCGCCGCAGGGAAATCCCCGAAGACCTCACCGAGCGCCGTGGCCAAGTTGCCGGCGACGTACAGCACCGACCGCCCGTCCGGACACGTCCGCGGCGCACCGTCGGGGGCCGGCAGATGCGGGTCCAGTCGGTGCAACGGCCCGAAGCGCCGGTGGGTGGTTCCGTTCGGGGTGTGCGGGGACGGGTGGTAGATGCGGCACCAGCGCCACCGGTGGCCGGGGCTCGGTTCGCGCCACCGCCAGACCCATGCTCGTCCGCCATGCAACGGTCGCGTCGGTGCGGGAAGTGGGGCTACCACGCGGCTGCGGTGCCGGCCTCGGCCGCCCGCACGACGTCGTCGATGCGCCCGGCGGCGAGCGCTTCGGCCGGGGTCGCGCCGTCGAGGTCGGTGTTCACCTTCAGGGCCCATTCGGTCAAAGACACCGCACCCCCGGGAAACACCCGACTCACCTGGGCCAGGCCGGGCACGAAGCCCTGCTCGGCGTCGGCGTCGAACTGCCACGACGGCAGCCGCCACTCCCGGCCCTTCTTCACCCCGATCAGATCCCCCGCCTTGAGACGATCGAGGACCGCCTGCTCGGATACCTCGAGCAGCTCCGCGGCCTCCGGTCGGGTCAGGGACTCCGCCACCACCGCGCGGCGGGCCCGATACTGCCGGCGCAGGTTCTCCAACGCGGCGTGTCTACGCTCGGCCGGGGACGGACCCCGCCCCCACAACCCTGCGTCCAGCCCCTCACCCTCGTCCCCGACCACGCCGAGCACGAAACTCTCCCGCTCCGCCTCCGGCACACTGCCGAGCACGTCCTTCAACACCGCGGAAAAGCCCGCTGCACCCCGCGCCGAAGTCGTGGTACCTGCAGCGCCGGGCGCGGGCGGCGTCGTCCGCGGGGTCGACGTGCGGGACTTCGCCCCGGCCGCCCGACCCGTGTCCTTCGTGCGCGCGGTCGAGGCCGACCCGGTGTTCGTACGACCGGTCCGCTTCGTGCTCATATCCCCAGGCTACGCCTCTGAACAAGATAAACAAGAAAACAAAGCAAAGGAGGAGACTGTCTCGGCTCGACGATGTGGATGCGCATCGACTTCCCTGGAGCTTCCCGGGGGTCGGATTCGGGATCGGCGGACCACCCGAACTTGTCGAGGCACCATGACACTCCTCGCCGCGCTGCGCCGACACTTTCAGGTGCACGCACGAACTGCCTGGTCACGGCTCTTCCTTCCACGATGAGGCCGGTGAGCTAAGGCGCCGCTTCTCCGATCAGCAAGGCGAGCAGCAGCTCTGCCCGGACGCGGGCATCACCGAGGTCCACACCGAGCACCTGCTCCGCCTTGGCGATCCGGCTGCGCAGGGTGTGCCGGTGTATCTCCAGGGCGGTGGCCGCCGCCTCCCATTGCCCGTTCGCCTCGAGGAAGGCCCGCAGCGACGCGACGAGCCTGGTCCCGCGGCCGCGGTCGTAGTCGGCGAGGGCGGACACCGTGGAGGCGGCGACGGATTCGAGGACGGCCCGCACCGCCGGGGACGCGAGCAGGGCGGTTCCGTGCGTGGCGTCGAACTCGACGATGCGGCGCGTCGCGTCCGCCGCGGCCACGGCGTGCTCGGCCTGTTCGAGGGCGCGGCGGGTGTCGGCGAGCCGGTGCGCGGCGCTGAGCCCGCCACGCAGGGTGCGGGCCTGCGGCGGGGACAGGTCCGCCAGCAGCGCCGTCACGTCGGACAGCGTGTCCTCACCCCGCAGCAGCACGGTGAGCGCCTCGTCCTCGCTGCGCGCGTACAGCGGACGCTGCCGGGCACCGAGACCGGCGTCGAGCACGCGCCGCACGTCGGCCGCGGCCGGGGTGTGCAGCTGCAGGATCCGGATCCGGCTGCGCGCGCCGGCCGCGTCGGCGAGATACTCCGCAGCGTCGCCGGAGTCGAGGACACCGGCGACGAGCAGTCCGAACACCCTCGCGCCCAGCGCGTTCCGTTCTGCACGCAGCCGTCGCGGTTTGTCCAGCTCGAGGGTGACGAGGGAGACGGCGTGGCCGATGAGGACGAGTTCGACGTTCTCGAGCGGCCGGTCGGCCTGCACGGCCAGGTATCCGCTGACGACGCCGGCGTGCGTGACCGGCTGCACGGTCAGCGTCCGGCCGGGCCGGCTCGCGGTGACCGAGCCGGCGCCGTCCGGGCGCAGCTCCGAGATCTGCTCCGCCAGCTCCGCCGCGGCCTCGGGGTGGGCGACCACCTCCCCGGTGCGCTCGTCGAGATAGGCGACGGCGGTGTGAGTGGCGACGGCCAGTTCCCGCACGATCGCCGGCACCCCGCCACGCAGCACGGCACGGGTGATGCGCACCTGGGTGTCGGCCGCGCGCCGCACGAGTTCGTACTGCTGTTCGGCGAGCCGGGCGGTGACGGCACGGCTCACGGCGGCGAACGGCGTCGTGTACGGCACCTCGAGCAGCGCCAGCCCCACCGCGTCGGCCGCCTCGAGGACCGCCGGCGGAATCCGCTCGTGCGACAGGCCGGTGCCGAAGCCGAGGGCCGCGACGTCCGCCTCCGCGAGGCGGCGCACGTAGTCGCCGCCCTCCTCCGGCTGCAGTCCCAGGCCGGTGGTGAGGACGAGTTCCCCTCCGGAGAGCCACGGCCGCGGGTCCAGCAGTTCGGTGGGCTGGACGAAGCCGATCTGGCGATCCTTCCCGGCCCGGCCGCCGCGCAGTGCCAATCCCAGTCCCGGTTGCCGCAGCAGCCAGGCGATGCCGACGCTCATGGGGTCATCGTAGAACGACTCGACGAAATGGCGCGGTGCGTTTCGCCGTGTTGTACGAAACGGCCCTGTCTCGGGTACCTGGCCCACTTTCATACTCGAATCATCTTTTCCGCCGCCGAGCCCGAGGAAGTCCCCCATGACGAGCATCGAATACCGCCTTCCGCAGCAGCGTCGCCTGGTCACCGCGCTGCCCGGCCCGCGCTCGGCGGCACTGACCGAGCGGCGCCGTACCGCCGTCGGGGCGGGTGTGGCGTCCTCCGTGCCGGTCTACGCGGCCGATGTCGACGGGGGCATCGTCGTCGACGTAGACGGCAACGCCCTGATCGACCTCGGTTCCGGCATCGCGGTCACCAGTGTCGGCGCCTCGGACCCGGCGGTCGTGGCGGCGGTGCAGGAGCAGGTCGCACATTTCACGCACACCTGCTTCATGGTCACCCCCTACGAGGGCTACATCGCCGTCGCCGAGAAGCTCGCGGCCCTGACCCCCGGCGACCACGCCAAGCGCACGGTGCTGTTCAACAGCGGCGCCGAGGCCGTCGAGAACGCGGTGAAGATCGCCCGCGTCGCCACCGGCCGCAGCGCCGTGGTGGTCTTCGACCACGCCTACCACGGCCGCACCAACCTGACCATGGCGCTCACCGCGAAGAACCAGCCCTACAAGGAGGGCTTCGGCCCGTTCGCCCCGGACATCCACCGCGTGCCCGCGTCCTACCCGTTCCGGGAGGGCCGCAACTACGACGGCACCGAGGTCACCGGCGAGCAGGCCGCCCACCGCGCGATCTCGCAGATCGACAAGCAGATCGGCGCGCACAACGTCGCCGCGATCGTGCTCGAACCCATCCAGGGCGAGGGCGGATTCATCGTGCCGGCCAAGGGCTTCCTGCCGACCCTCGTCGACTGGGCGAAGGCCAACGGCATCGTCTTCGTCGCCGACGAGGTGCAGACCGGCTTCGCCCGCACGGGTGACTGGTTCGCCAGCAACGACGAGAACGTCGTCCCGGACCTGATGACCCTCGCCAAGGGCATCGCCGGCGGCATGCCGCTCGCCGCGGTGACCGGCCGCGCCGAGCTGATCGACGCCGTGCACGGCGGCGGACTCGGCGGCACCTACGGCGGCAACCCCGTCGCGTGTGCCGCGGCGCTCGCCACCCTGGACCGGATCGAGCAGCTGGACCTGCGCGGCCGCGCCCGTCGCATCGAGCAGATCGCGACCGAGCAGTTGCGGGCGCTCGCCGCGGACGTCGACATCGTCGGCGAGGTCCGCGGCCGCGGCGCGATGCTCGCCGTCGAGTTCGTGCAGCCCGGCACCCGCGAGCCGAACCCGGAGGCCACCAAGGCGATCGCCGCGAAGGCGCTCGAACAGGGCGTCATCGTGCTCACCTGCGGCACCTACGGCAACGTCGTCCGCCTGCTGCCGCCGCTGGTGATCTCCGACGAACTGCTCACCGACGGCCTCGACGTCCTCACTGCCGCCGTCCGCGACGTCGCGGGCGTGCGCCCGACCCTGGCAGGAGCCACCCGATGACCCACACCCTTCCCGCGGGGGTCCCGACCCGCCTCTGGCTCGGCGGCAAACTCACCGACTCCGCCACCGGCGCGACATTCCCCGTCGAGGACCCGGCCACCGGCGCGGTCCTCGCCGAGGTCGCCGACGCCTCCGCCGACGACGGACTGCGCGCCCTCGACCTCGCCGTCGCCGCGCAGGCCGAGTGGGCGGCGACCCCGCCGCGCGTGCGGGGCGAGATCCTGCGCACCGCTTTCGAACTCGTCCACGCCCGCGCCGACGACTTCGCTCGCGTCATCACCCTCGAGATGGGCAAGACCGTCGCCGAGGCCCGCGGCGAGGTGAACTACGGCGCGGAGTTCCTGCGCTGGTTCGCCGAGGAGGCCGTGCGCATCGGCGGCCGCACCGCCACCGCCCCCGCCGGCAACGGGCGCATCCTCGTCACCAAGGAACCCGTCGGGCCCGTCCTGGCAATCACCCCGTGGAACTTCCCGCTGGCGATGGCCACCCGCAAGATCGGGCCCGCCCTGGCCGCCGGTTGCCCGATCCTGGTCAAGCCGGCCGCCGAGACCCCGCTGACGATGCTGCTGCTCGGGCAGGTCTTCGCCGACGCCGGCCTGCCGGCCGGGGTCCTGTCGATCCTGCCCGCCACCGACGCCGCGGCGCTCACCGGGCCGCTGCTCGCCGACGCGCGGCTGCGCAAGATCACCTTCACCGGCTCCACCGGCGTCGGCAAACTGCTGGTCCGCCAGTCCGCCGACCGGCTGCTGCGCACCTCCATGGAACTCGGCGGCAACGCCCCGTTCCTGGTGTTCGACGACGCCGACGTCGATGCCGCCGTCGACGGCGCGATGGCCGCGAAGATGCGCAACGGCGGCGAGGCCTGCACCGCCGCCAACCGCTTCCACGTCGCCCGCACTGTCGCCGGCGAGTTCACCGACAAGCTCACCGCCCGCATCGCGGCGCTGCGCACCGGCCACGGTCTCGACGACGGCACCGACCTCGGCCCGCTCATCACCGCCCGCCAGCGCGCCACGGTCGACACGCTGGTGCGCGACGCCGTCGAGCGCGGTGCCCGCGTCCGCACCGGCGGGCAGATCCCCGACGGGCCCGGCACGTTCTACCCGCCGACGGTGCTCGACGAGGTGCCGGCCGACGCGCGGCTGCTGCGCGAGGAGATCTTCGGCCCGGTCGCGGCGATCACCGTCTTCGACACCGAGGACGAGGCCGTCGCCGCCGCCAACGACACCGAATACGGCCTGGCCGCCTACTTCTACACCCGCGACCTGAACCGCGCGATGCGCGTGGCGGGCGCGCTGAAGACCGGCATGGTCGGTGTCAATCGCGGGGTCATCTCCGACGTCGCCGCCCCCTTCGGCGGCGTCAAGGAGTCCGGTTTCGGCCGCGAGGGTGCTGCCGAGGGCATCGAGGAATACCTCGACACCAAATACATCGCCCTGTAGCGGGACCACCAGGAATCGAATACCGGCTCGGTCCGGGAGTGCGGCACGTCGCACCCCCGGACCGAGCCGTATCTTGTTGCAGATCAGCCCTTCCGAAGCCGGTCCAGGCGGGCCTCGAGTCCGGCGATCATGGCGTCGAGGCCGGCGTCGAAACCGGCGTCCGGGGTGTAGTCGCCGCCCGATCCGGCGAACGCGTCGATCGCCGCGGTGAACACCGGGCTACCGCCGGCGAGGTCGGCGGTGTCGAAGATGTCAGCCGGGGCGTTGGCGTCGAGCGCGGAGCCGAAGATGAACGACTCCAGCGCGACGACGACCGGCACGATCGTCTCGATCGGCCACCCGGCGTCGGCGAAGCCCGCGGCCACCGCCTCGTAGACCGCCAGGGTGCGGGGCGCGCCCGCGACGGGCATCACGGCGATCACCGGGACCAGCGGCGCGTGCCGGGCGAACACGTCCCGGTAGGACAGGGCCCAGCGCCGCGTCGCCGCGGCCCACGGCTCGACGCCGAAACCGCTCACGTCGACCTTGGTCATGAGGTCCTCCTGCACCCACAGCAGGACGTCCTGCTTCGAGCTCACGTGGTTGTACAGGGCGGACGGGGCCACACCGAGGGCGCGGGCGAGCTTGGCGACGGTGAAGGCGTCGTAGCCGCCGTGTTCGATCACGTCGAGCGCGGCGTCGGTGATCACTTGCCGAGACAGCACTTTCGTCGACGGCCGACCGGCGCGCCGGTGCGTCCCCTCTCCCACGCCGCTTCCCTTCGTCTCACGATTTCCGGCCACGAATTGCCGCGAAGGTCTTCTCCTCGCGCCTCGATGAGGTTACAGTGTGATGCGACACATATGAATGTCGTTCATTTTCTCGAAGGGGAATCCCATGCAATCCATCGAGCGTGACGTCGTCGTCGTGGGGGCGGGCCCGTCCGGCCTGACCGCCGCCTACCGCCTGCGGCAGGCGGGCCTGCGGGTCGCCGTCCTCGAAGCCCGCGACCGCGTCGGCGGCCGCACCTGGACCGACACCATCGACGGAGCGATGCTCGAGATCGGCGGTCAGTGGGTCTCCCCCGACCAGACCGCCCTGATCGCCCTCCTCGACGAACTGGGCCTGCGGACGTTCGCCCGCTACCGCGAGGGCGAGAACATCTACCTCGACGCCGAGGGCCGGCCCGTCCGGTACCGCGGCGAGACGTTCCCCACGTCCGAGCACACCCGCGCCGAGATGGACAAGCTGATCGCGCTGCTCGACGAGCTCGCCGCCGAGATCGGCCCCCACGAGCCGTGGGCACATCCGCGGGCGCGGGAACTCGACACCGTCTCCTTCCACCACTGGCTCCGGGCCAACTCCGACGACGAGGAGGCGTGCGCCAACATCGGGTTGTTCATCGCCGGGGGCATGCTCACCAAGCCGGCCCACGCGTTCTCCGCGCTGCAGGCGATCCTCATGGCGGCCTCCGCGGGTTCGTTCAGCAACCTCGTGGACGAGGACTTCATCCTCGACAAGCGCGTCGTGGACGGTATGCAGCAAGTGTCGGAGCGGCTGGCCGAAAAGCTCGGCGACGACGTGTTTCTCGGAAATCCGGTGCGGACCCTGCACTGGTCCGAAGGCGAGGAGGCCGGGGCACCGGGGCGCGTGCGCGCGGTGGCCGACGGGGTCACCGTCGATGCCCGGTTCGCCGTGCTGGCCGTGCCGCCGAACCTGTACTCCCGCATCTCCTACGTCCCGCCGCTGCCGCGCCGCCAGCACCAGATGCACCAGCACCAGTCCCTCGGGCTCGTCATCAAGGTGCACGCCGTGTACGACACCCCGTTCTGGCGTGAAGAGGGCCTGTCCGGCACGTGCTTCGGCGCCGGAGCACTCGTCCAGGAGATCTACGACAACACCAATTTCGAGGATCCGCGGGGCACCCTGGTGGCCTTCGTGGCGGACGAGAAGGCCGACGCCGTCTTCGAGCTCTCCGCCGCGGAACGCAAGGCCGCGATCCTCTCGTCCATGGCTGGTTATCTCGGCGAGAAGGCGCTGAACCCGGTGGTCTACTACGAATCCGACTGGGGTTCGGAGGAGTGGACCCGCGGGGCCTACGCGGCGAGCTACGATCTCGGCGGACTGCACCGCTACGGCAAGGACCAGCTCACCCCCGTCGGACCGATCCTCTTCTCGTCGTCCGACCTCGCCGCCGAGGGCTACCAGCATGTCGACGGCGCCGTGCGCATGGGCGAGGACACGGCCCGGCGCATCCTCGACGCCCTCGGCTCCCCCGCGACGGCGACCGCAGCGTCCGGCGCCCCGACGCACTGACCGGCCGGACCACGACAAGACCGAACATACTGTTCCACAACACTTTTCACGCTCGCCCGGCGCCGGTTTCGGCATCAGGCCCGCTCACGACGAGGTGAGCATTCCGGTCCCGGCGACGCCGCCCCTCCGGCGGCGCCGCCCTCCGAACCCTCCGCACCCCATCCGCCGGCCGGATCCCCTGGCCCGGCACCACCGGTGCGGCCCACACTGATCACCAGAGTCCCTGCCCCCGGCCGGGCAGGCCTCCGAGAGGAACCCCGCCATGACCGATCTCCGCGAGAACTACATCGACGGCGCCTTCGTGCCCTCGACGGCCACGCAATCCCTGCCGCTGATCGACCCGGCCGACGAATCCCTCGTCGGCTCGATCCCGGTGTCGACCGCCGCCGACGTCGACGCCGCCGTCGCGGCCGCGCAGCGCGCGTTCCGGACCTGGGGCAGGACCACCCCCAAGGAACGCCAGGCGGCGCTGCTGAAGCTGGCCGACGCCCTCGAAGAGCACTGCGACGAACTCGTCGAGGCGGAGTGCCACAACACCGGCCAGCCGAAGTCCATGATCGCCGACGAGGAGGTCAAGGTCGGCGCGGACCAGCTGCGCTTCTTCGCCGGCGCGGCCCGCATGCTCGAGGGCAAGGCGGCCGGCGAGTACATGGAGGGCCACACCTCCTACGTGCGGCGCGAGCCGATCGGCGTGGTCGGGCAGGTCACGCCCTGGAACTACCCGCTGATGATGGCGCTGTGGAAGATCGGGCCCGCGCTCGCGGCCGGCAACACCATCGTGCTCAAGCCGAGCGACACCACCCCCGACAGCACGCTGGTGCTGGCCCGCCTGACCCGGGGCATCCTGCCCGACGGCGTCTTCAACGTCGTGCTCGGCAACGCCGCCACCGGCACCGCCCTCGTCGAGCATCCCGCGCTCGGCCTGGTCTCGATCACCGGCTCGGTCCGCGCCGGCACCGAGGTGGCGGTCTCCGCGGCCCGGCAGCTCAAGCGCGCGCACCTCGAACTCGGCGGCAAGGCCCCCGTCCTGGTGTTCGACGACGCCGACGTGCCGAAGACCGCCGAAGCCGTCGCGGCGGCCGCCTTCTTCAACGGCGGCCAGGACTGCACGGCCGCCACCCGGGTACTGGTCCACGAGTCGATCCACGACGACCTCGTCGACGCGCTGGTGCGGCAGGCCGAGCAGCTGCGTCCGGGCCGGCCCGACGACCCGGACGCGTTCTACGGCCCGCTCAACAACGCCGTGCACTTCCAGCGCGTCGCCGAGAAGATCGCCGCCCTGCCCGCCTCGGCGACGATCGTCACCGGCGGCAAGCGCGCCGGCGAGAAGGGCTTCTTCTTCGAACCGACGATCGTCACCGGCGTGGACCAGCACGACCCCATCGTGCAGGACGAGACCTTCGGCCCGGTCCTGACGGTGCAGTCCTTCACCACCGAGGACGAGGCCGTCGCGCTGGCCAACGACGTCCGCTACGGGCTCGCCGCGAGTGTGTGGACCCGCGATCACGGGCGCACCCAGCGGCTGTCCGGCGCGCTCGACTTCGGCGCGGTGTGGATCAACTGCCACATCCCGCTCGTCGCGGAGATGCCGCACGGCGGGTTCAAGCAGTCCGGCTACGGCAAGGACCTCTCCGCCTACAGCGTCGAGGACTACACCCGTATCAAGCACGTCATGAGCACCCACGACTGACCCTCCGCGGCCCCACCGCGCCGTCGCCGGAAGCCGGCCGTACCCCTACCGCCGGCTTCCCCTACCGGATCGGAATCCCATGAGACTGGTTGTCGGATACCTCGCCACCCCCAGCGGCGCGGACGGGCTGACGCTCGGCGTCCAGCTGGCCCGCAGTCTGGGCGCCGAACTCGACATCTGTATGGTCCTGCCCCCGGATCGCCCGGTGCCCTCCCGAGTGCCCGCCGAACCCGGGTACGAGGACGTCCTCGCCGGCACGGGCGAAGCATGGCTCGCCCAGGCGGCGGCCACGGTGCCCGACGACGTCCGGGCACACACGCACCTGAGCTTCCACGATTCCTTCGCGCAGGGCCTGCTCGACGAGGTGGCCCGGCTCGGCGCGCGCGCCGTCGTTCTCGGGGCCGCGGGCGACGGGCTCCTCGGCCGGCACTCCATCGGCACGGTGTCGTCCGAGCTGCTGCATTCGGCGCCCGTGCCGCTGGCCCTGGCACCGCGTGGATTCCGGCACTCCGCCGCGCCCCACGTCCGCGAGGTCACGTGCGCACTCGGCACCCGCACCGGAGCGGACGTCCTGCTCAGGACCGCGGTCCGCGCCTGCGAGCGGATGCGCACGCCGCTGCGGCTCGTCTCGCTCGTCGCCCTCGACCCGCAGGGTCTCGGCCGCGACGCGCGCAAGTCGCACGAACTCGCCCTCGAGTCGGCGCGGGCCCACGCCCGCACCCTGCTGGACACCGCCCGCGCCGAACTTCCCGGCGACTACCCGGTCAGGTCGCTCGTCGCGGACGGGGACACCGTCGAATCGGCGGTGGCGAAGCTCGAATGGCACGACGGCGACGTCGTGATGGTCGGCTCGAGCCGGCTCGCCCAACCGCACCGGCTCTTCCTGGGTTCGACGGCAGCGAAGATGCTGCGGGTCGTTCCGGTGCCCATGATCGTCGTTCCCAAGCACGAGTTCGAGAACAGTGAGTAGACCCGTCATGACGAATTCGCTTCCCACTACCGAGATCCGGGAGGTCACCCCGATGACCGCACCCACCGACGGGGTCGTCTCCAAGGGTCTGGCCGCCAGCCGGATCGGCACGTTCGCCGGGGCCGTCCTGGGCATCTCGTCCGTTGCGCCGGGGTACACGCTGACGGCGAGCATCGGCCTGATCGTCGCGGCCGTGGGGCTGAAGATGCCGGCGATCTTCATCGCCGGGTTCATCCCGATGTTCCTCACGGCGTATGCCTACCGCGAGCTCAACTCCGAATCACCGGACTGCGGAGCGTCGTTCACGTGGTCGACGAAAGCCTTCGGCCCGTACGTCGGGTGGATGTGCGGCTGGGGCATGGTGATCGCGACGATCATCGTGCTGTCCAATCTGGCCGCGATCGCCGTCCAGTTCTTCTACCTGTTCCTCGCTCGGGTCACCGGAGACGCCGCGCTCGCGGATCTACCCGGGAACAAGCTCGTCAACGTCGGCACGACCCTGGTGTTCGTCGCGATCGCGACGTGGATCGCGAGCCGTGGCATCACCACCAGCGAACGCGTCCAGTACGCGCTCGTCGGCTTCCAGATGGTGCTTCTGCTCGCGTTCGCGGTCGCGGCGCTCGTGCACGTCGGCGCGGGCGACGCGCCCGCCGGACTCTCGTTCGACGCGGCGTGGTTCGACCCGTTCCACGGGCTCGCGCTCGGCGCCTTCGTAATCGGCGTGACCGGGTCGATCTTCGCGTTTTGGGGATGGGACACGTGCCTGACCCTCGGGGAGGAGTCCCGGGACCCGAAGAAGACTCCGGGGCGGGCCGGGTTGCTGTGCGTGGCAACGATCCTGCTGACCTACCTGCTCGTGTCGGTTGCGGCGATGATGTACGCGGGAGTCGGCACGACGGGTCTCGGGCTGGGCAATCCCGACAACTCCGAGAACATCTTCGGCGCCCTCGCCGATCCCGTCCTGGGCCAGTGGGGCGGCCTGCTGCTCTTCCTCGCCATCTTCGTCTCGTCGGTGGCAAGCCTGCAGACCACCTTCCTGCCCGCGGCGCGGACGATGCTCGCCATGGGCGCCTACGGCGCGTTCCCACGCCGGCTGGCCGCGGTGCACCCCCGCTTTCTGGTGCCCTCGTACGCGACGGTCGTCGCCGGGGTCATCACCGCCGTGTTCTACGCCGGCGTGACGTTCCTGTCCGAACGGACCCTGCTCGACACCATTGCGGCGCTGGGAATCATGATCTGCTGGTACTACGGGATCACCGCGTTTGCGTGCGTGTGGTACTTCCGCGGACGGCTGTTCACCAGCGCCCGCAACGCCGTGTTCCGCTTCGCCTTCCCCCTGTCGGGCGGGATCATGCTCGCCGCCGTCTTCGCGATCTCCGTGGGCGAGAGCATGAATCCCGACAACGGCAGCGGTGCCGAGATCGGCGGCGTCGGGTTGGTGTTCTTCCTCGGCTTCGGGATCCTGCTGCTCGGCGCGGTCCTGATGCTGGTGATGCGGGTCCGCAACCCGCAGTTCTTCCGTGGGGAGACCCTCACGCGCAGTACCGCCGCGCTCACCGGTGAGACGGACGTGCTCTCTACCGACCGCGGTTGACCTCGGGCCGCACCGATCCCCGCCGGCCGGGCGCTCAGCGCCCGGCCGGCGTCTGTGCGATCAGGCCGGCGACCAGTACGCGCAGGCCGAATTCGAAGGCGGCATCGGCCCGTTGCGGATTCGGGCCGGCGGTCTGCAGCGCGGCGCGCATCGCGTCCCCGGTTTCGGGGACGTTCGCCCACACCACCTCGGGTGCGGCGAGATCGAGCGCCGAGCCGAGAACGAAGCTGTCCACCGTCGTGACGGCATGCAGCACCTGCTCCGGCGTGAACCCGGCATCGGTGAAAGCCTGTGCCAGAGCGTTGTACATCCCGAACGCGACCGGTGACTGCACGGTCTGCGCGGTGAACAGCGGGATCAGCCGCGGATGCGCGGCGTAGGCGCGACGGTACTCGCGGGCGAGGGCGGCGACGGTCTCCGGCCAGTCGCCGGCCGGGTCGCCCACGACGATGGTGGACATGATGCGTGCCCGCATGGCCTCGACGATCTCGGCGCGCCCGGACACGTGGTTGTACAGCGACGACGGCCGCACCTTCAGCCGCTCCGCCAGTCCGGGCATGGTGAAGTCGCCGGCGGTGTCCACCATCCGAATGGCTGCGTCCGTGATGATCTCGGGCGAGAGCAGCCGCTTGGGCGGTCGTGGCATACGAACACTCCTCGAAATCGTCGTGGGCTCTTGCCCTGAACGCGCTCGTCCACCATACTTAACGAATCAAATTCGTTTTATCCCCCGGACCGATTCCCGAGGACTCCATGCTCACCATCACCGCCACCACGCCGCCCGACTCGCTGTGCCGAGTGGAATCCCCCGATCGGCCGCCGCTGCGCGTCGGACTGGTCCAACACCGCTGGCACGACGACGAACGGGCGTTGCGCGCCGAACTCACCGAGGGCATCGCCACCGCCGCCGGGCTGGGCGCACGTGTCGTGTTCCTGCCTGAACTCACCCTCAGTCGCTACCCGGCCGACACACCCGGCGTCGCCGACGCCGCCCGGACGGCCGAGGACCTGCGGACCGGCCCGACCGTCGCCTTCGCCGCGGCCGCCGCCTCCGCCCACGGCGTGTTCGTGCACGCCTCCCTCTACGAACGCGCCGACGGTCCCGACGGACTCGGCTACAACACCGCCGTCCTCGTCTCCCCGGCCGGCGAACCGGTGGCCCGCACCCGGAAACTGCACATCCCCGTGACCGCCGGATACCACGAGGACACCTACTTCCGGGGCGGACCGGCCGACGACCCGTATCCCGTCCACACCCCCGACGGTCTCGACGGCGCCCGCATCGGCATGCCGACCTGCTGGGACGAGTGGTTCCCGGAGGTGGCGCGCGCGTACTCGCTCGCCGGCGCCGAGATCCTCGTCTACCCGACGGCGATCGGTTCCGAGCCCGACCATCCCGAGTTCGACACCCGTCCGCTGTGGCAGCAGGTGATCGTCGGAAACGGCATCGCGAACGGCACGTTCATGATCGTGCCGAACCGGCACGGCTGCGAGGGAGCCGTCACCTTCTACGGCTCCTCGTTCGTCTCCGACCCGTACGGTCGCATCCTCGTGCAGGCACCGCGCGACGAATCCGCCGTGCTGGTGGTCGATCTCGACCTCGCGCAGCGCCGGGACTGGTTGTCGCTGTTCCCGTTCCTGACCACCCGCCGCCCGGACACCTACGGCTCGCTGACCGCGCCGGTGGACGCGCACGCACCCTTCGGAGCCGCGCGATGAGCTGGCGCATGCCCGCGGAGAGCGAACCGCACGAGCGCACGTGGATGGCCTTCCCCACCGAGGGATACTCGCTGGGCGACACCGCGGAGGAGCACCACGAGGCCCGCGCCACGTGGGCGGCGGTCGCGCATGCCGTCGCCGAGTTCGAACCCGTCACCGTGGTGGCCGATCCCGGCCAGGTCGACGCGGCCCGCCGGTACCTGTCCCGCGATGTCGAACTCATCGAGGCTCCGCTCAACGACGCCTGGATGCGCGACATCGGGCCGACCTTCGTCCTCCACGACGACGGGCGCCGCGGCGGGGTCGACTGGGTGTTCAACGGCTGGGGCGCCCAGGACTGGGCCCGATGGGACCACGACGCCCGGATCGCGTCGTTCGTGCTCGAGCGCGCCGGCGTCGAGCGTGTGGCGTCGACGCTCGTCAACGAGGGCGGCGGCATCCAGGTCGACGGTCTCGGCACCGTCCTGCTCACCGAGACCGTTCAGCTCGATCCCGGCCGCAACCCGGACCTGGGCAAAGCCGCGGTCGAGGCGGAACTGCGGCGCACCATCGGTGCGACCTGCGCCGTCTGGCTGCCGCGCGGGCTGACGCGGGACCAGGAACGCTACGGCACGCGCGGGCACGTCGACATCGTCGCCGCGATCGCGTCTCCGGGTGTGGTCCTCGTCCACGACCAGCGCGACCGGGACCACCCGGACTTCGATGTCACCGCCCTGATCGTCGACCGGCTGCAGCACAGCACCGATGTCCGCGGCGAGCCGTGGCGCATCGTCCGAGTGCCGGCCCCGGCGACGGTGCGCGACGACGAGGGCTGGGTGGACTACAGCTACATCAACCACTACGTCGTCAACGGCGGGGTGATCGCCTGCCGCTTCGGCGACCCCGCCGACGACGAGGCCGCGGAGATCCTGGCGGCCGCGTATCCCGGCCGGCGCGTCGTGGGAGTGGACGCACGGCCGCTCTTCCGCCGCGGGGGCGGCATCCACTGCATCACCCAGCATCAACCGCGGTGACGGGTCCTGCGGTGCCGCCGCGGGACCGCCGCGGCGGTGCCGCGCAGGACCGATGCGGCGGTGCCACGCAGGACCGATGCGGCGGTGCCGCGCAGGACCGATGCGTCGGCACGTCCGGCATCGACCGGTCCGCTGGGGAGCGCCCGGAACGGATTCTCGAGCCGCGTCGGTGGTCGCTACCGTGCGGCCGTGCGGGACGCGGTGAAGGGCGTCGGACCCGTGATCGCCACGTTCCCCGGGCGCTCATCGGGGACGAGCACACAGTGGGTACGGCCGTAGACGGTGTACATGCACTTGTTGTTGTGGTTGCACCGTCCGGTCACCGTGTGGTCCGCGCGGATGCGCTCGATCAGATCCGGCTCCCGCAGCAGCGCGCGCCCCATGGCGACGAAGTCGAACCCCTCCCGCATTCCGGTTGTGATGTGGTCGTAGTTGTTGATCCCACCCAAGAGGATCAGCGCGGTGTGCTCCATGACGGGAACGAACTGGCGAGCGGACTCGAGCATGTACAGATCCTCGTAGGGATACGAACCCAGCGCCCGTTTGCCGAACAGGCGCACACCCGTCCTGAAGGGTTCCTTCATGACCGACGCGAACTCGTCGACCGGCACGTCGCCGCGGAACAGGTACATCTGCTTGAAGAAGGACGACCCCTGCGTCAGCTCGAGCGCATCGAGGTTGCGGTCCTGGTCGAGCAATTGCGCTGTGCGAAGGGACTCGGTGAGCCAGATGCTGCCGCGGATCCCGTCGTCCATGCTCATCTTCGCGGTGACAGCCACTTGCGTGCCGACCACTTCCCGCACCCGCCGGGCGATCTCACGGACGAAGCGGGAGCGATTGTCGATGCTGCCCCCGTACTCGTCCTTCCTGCGGTTCAGAAGCGGACTGAGAAACGAGCTCGGCAGATACAGATGGCCGAAGTGCAGTTCGATTGCATCGA
Organism: Rhodococcus sp. NS-SX18; assembly: GCF_057367935.1. NCBI lineage: Bacteria > Bacillati > Actinomycetota > Actinomycetes > Mycobacteriales > Nocardiaceae > Rhodococcus > Rhodococcus sp. NS-SX18. The sequence continues at coordinate 4,523,305 of NZ_CM170633.1, forward strand.
ACCCGGCCTCGACCGCGACGGCCGACGCCTCGCCGAATTGCTCGACGACCTTCTGGATCTCGGCACGATCGATTTCGCGGCAGTACTCGAAAGACGAAGGGTTGATCACCCGGCTCGGTGCCATTGCAGTGACACCTGTGATCTTCTTCGAGGCCACCACACCGGCGTGGCCGAGTTGAGCGGAGATTGCGCCACCGGCCTCGTGGACGGCATCCGTCAGCTTCCGCAGCCCGGGAAGCGCCTGCCGGTTCATCAGTATCTGGCCGGGCGCGCTGGCGCCCTCGGGAGCCACACAGCAGTACGCGACCGTCGTCATGCCCACCCCACCGCGGACGAAGCCGAGGTGGAAGTCGATCAGGTCGTCGGTGACCAGACCTTCGGGTGAACGCCCCTCCGATGTCGCGGCCTTGATGATGCGGTTGCGAAGCCGGACAGGGCCCAACATCGTGGGGGCGAACGGATCCCGGGGCGCAGTGGCCGACCCGGTCGAGGTTTCCGAAACGGTCATGACGAGCAGCCCTCCCGGCTGATGGAATGTGACCCCACTTACATTCCGCAGGCATCCGTAGCCGTGTCAACGAGCGTCCCTCTCAGCGGACACCCTCGCGAGCTCGATGCTCGTCCGGGATGGCCGCCCCCGGCGACGGTGCGTGACGAGGAGGGCCACCCTTCCGCCGCCGGGGCGGCGTCCACTGCATCCCAGTGTCGACGTGTCCGGTGTCGGCGAAGACGGCCCCCGGGACCCGCCCCCGCCTCTACTGTGTCTTCGGGACGGCCGGCGGCGCGTGCGGGAGGTTTCCAGTGACGGAGGAACGACCCGACACCGGGACGGCAGATCGGATCGTCGGTTCGATCGTCGACTCGACCGGCATCTCCCGTGCGAAAGCATTTCCCGCGCACATGCTTCCGTGGTTCGTCGAGGTCGGCGCCGGGGCGTCGCCGAGCTGGGCGGTGTTCTGCGTCGACGACCACCTGGCGTTCACACCGTCGCTGTCGGTGACGGGTGATCTGCGGCTCCGGATCGACCGCGACCGGCTCCGGTCCGTCGGCGACGGGATCCAGTGGGCTCCTGCCGATCTGTACGACCAGGACGGGACCCGGTCGTCGCTGTGCACCCGCGGGGTGCTCGAGCGCGTCGTGGACGCTCTCGCCGGGATCGGGGTGCAGGCCCGGATCGGGCACGAGGTGGAGTTCACGCTCGTCGGCGGGCACGGCGAGTGGGCCGCATACGGACTCGGCGCCGTCCTCGGGCAGGACGAGTTCGTCGCCGACCTGCTGCGTGCCGCCGCAGGCGCCGGACTGGGGATCGAACAGATCCACGCCGAGGCCGGTGCGCAGCAGTTCGAACTGTCCCTGTCGCCCGCCGACCCGGTCGGCTCAGCCGACGACCTCGTTCTCGCGCGCATCCTGATCGGTCGCACCGCGCGCGTCCACGGGATGCGCGCGTCGTTCTCCCCTGTGCCCGTCGCCGGCGGGTCGGGCAACGGCGCGCACGTCCACGTATCCTTCACCCGGGACGGGCGGCCGCTGCTGTCCGGCGGCGACGGCCCGCACGGGATGACGGACGCGGGCGGCAGCGTCGTCGCCGGCATCCTGCGCGCGCTCCCCGACTTCGGTGCCGTCCTCACCGGGTCCGTGCTCTCACATCTGCGCCTGCGGCCGGGCATGTGGGCGGGCGCCTGGTGCTGCTGGGGACTCGAGAACCGCGAGGCCGCGGTGCGGCTGTGCGCCTTCACCCCCGGCAATCCGCACGGCGCGCATCTCGAGGTCAAGCCGGTGGATCCGTCGGCCAACCCGTACCTCGCCTGCGCGGCGATTCTCGGGGCCGCGCAGGCCGGGCTCGCCGATGCGCTGCCGGTGCCGGTGGAGGTCCCGGTCGATCCGGCCCGGCTCACCGATGCCGAACGCGCCGCGCTCGGCGTCGACCTGCTGCCCACGAGCCCCGACGACCTGCTCGCGGCCCTCGCCTCGTCGCGGCTCGCCGGGGCCCTGTTCGGGCCGTCGCTGCTCGAGGCGCTGCTGGCGGTGAAGAGCTACGAGTTCGGCGAGTACCGCGCGCGGCCGCCAGCCGAGCTCGCGGAGCGGTTCCGCTTCGCATGGACCCCCTGAGTGCGTGGCGAATTTCACCGTAACGAGCGTGCGGGGACCGCCGATCTACGGCCGTCGGTAACTGTGGAGAACGGACGACCATGCACAACCTCGACTCGGTGGACCCCCTCGCGGCCACCCAGCCCATCGCCAAGCTGCTCGCCCCGAGCGAGCCGGCCGCGGCGCCGGCGTCGCACTCCGCGGCGCGGGTCCCGGCCTCCGGCGCCGAGGTCCGACGCGTCAAACGGCTGACCTACGGTGACGAGCCCCGCGGGCGCTCGTGGCGGCCGGATCTGTGGACGGTCGTCGGTGTGCTGGCCGTGCTGCTGGCGGTCGCGTTCGTCGTCGTCGCGGTGCTCGTCTCGGGGAACCGGTCGCAACCGTCGTACCGGCCCGGTTACGCACCGTCGGGCATGGGCGCTGCGTCCGTGCCCGTCGCAGCCGTCGCGTGAGGATCCACGACCTGCCCTCCTCCCGCTGAGCGGGATCGCCGGAGTGTCGCCGCCCTCCCGGGGCAGCAGCATCGACCTGCTGACCGAGTAGGAGGAGTGAATCGATGAGTGAATTCGAAGGCCGGGTCGCGCTGATCACGGGCGGGGCACGCGGGCAGGGACGCAGCCACGCGGTGGCGCTGGCCGAGCGCGGCGCCGACATCGTGCTGTGCGACCGGTGTGCCGACAGCCCGGTGGTGCCGTACCCGCTGGCCACCGAGGCCGACCTGGAGGAGACCGCGGAGGCGGTGCGCGCGACCGGGCGCCGGTGCCTCACCGCGAAGCTGGACACCGCGGACCGCCCGGCGATGGACGAACTCGTCGCGCAGGCGCACGCGGAGTTCGGCCGGATCGATATCGCGGTGGCGAACGCCGGAGTGTCGGTCGCCGCCCCGATCCAGTCGATGACCGAGGCACAGTGGGCCGAGGCGATCGGCTCGAACCTGACCGGGGTGTTCAACACGGTCGGGTCGGTGGCACCCGGCATGGTGGAGCGTGGGTACGGCCGGATCGTGACGATCTCGTCGATGCTCGGGCGCGCGGGCAGCACCAACATGGCGGCGTACAGCGCGTCGAAGTGGGGCGTGATCGGCCTGACCAAGAGCGCCGCGCTGGATCTGGCTCCGCACGGGATCACGGTGAACGCGATCGCCCCCGGGAACATCTCGACGCCGATGATCCACAACGACTTCCTCTACGGCCTGATGCGCCCGGACCTCGAGCACCCCGGCGCCGACGACGTGGCGCCGGTCTTCCAGAGCCTGCACGCACAGCCGGTGCCGTGGCTCGATCCCGCGGAGATCACCCGCGTGGTGCTGTTCTTCGCCGCCGAGGCGAGCGCCCACATCAGCGGCACCGTGCTGCCGGTCGACGCCGGCAACGCGGGCCGGGTGACCGGATAGGCGCCTCCGGCGCCGGTGCGTCCTTTGGGCGGCCAGGGCAGCCCAAAGGACGCACCGGGGGCGTCAGCCCCAGCGGGACTGACCGCCGTCGAGGGGGATGGTCGCGCCGGTGAGGTAGCCGGCGTCCTCGCCGACGAGGAAGACGACGGCCCGGCCGATGTCGGTCTCGGGATCGCCGATGCGACGCAGGGGGATTCCGGCGCGGAACTCCTCGGCCTCCTCGGGGTTGCGTTCCATCCACCGCTCGAGTCCCGGCGACAGGGCGTGGGGGGCGATGGCATTGACGCGGATGCCGTCGACGCCCCACTCGCACGCCGCGGCACGGGTCAGCGACCGCATGCCCTCCTTGATCGATCCGTAGACGCCGTAGTTGCTCGCGTCCCACCGGACCGCCGCCGAGGTGACGAGGTTGACGATTGATCCGCCCCCGCGTTCCTTCATCACCGGGTAGCAGGCCCGCATCAGCCGCAGCGTCGCGAGCGGTCCGGTGGCGAAGGACCGCTCGAACTCGTCGTCGGTGAACGACAGCAGCGGTCCGGGCCGGCAGTCGTTGGCGTTGTTGACCAGGATGTCCACGCCGCCGAAGTGCTCGACGGTGCGCTGGACCGCCGCGTCGACGTCGTCGGGGTTGCTGACGTCGCAGCGCACGGCGAGTGCCTTGCCGCCGAGCTCCTCGATCGCCTCGGCCGTCGAGATCACCTTGGATTCGGTGCGGCCCGCCGCCGCGATCCGCACGCCCTCCTTGGCGAGGGCGAGGGCGATGCCCCGGCCGATCCCCTGCCCCGCGCCCGTGATGAGCGCGACCTTGCCGTCCAGCTTGCTCATGTGTCCTGCTCCGGTTCTCTCGCCACTTCGGAAGTCCCGGTGCGTCCCAGGCTCCCCGTCCACTATCCTTGACCAAGCACTTGCTTGTCTATGTCGGTTTCCACCGTCGCCCGCGAAAAGCGTCGGACGGCAAGCAGTCTCGAACCGCTCCGAACTCGCAGAAAGGTAGCCACGTGCACCTTCCCAATCCTGCCGACCACACCGGGCGCGCCGTGATCGTCACCGGCGGCACCAAGGGCATCGGCTTCGTCGTCGCCGAGCACTTCCTCGCCGCCGGCGCCGACGTCCTGGTCTGCGCCCGCAACGAACCCGAGACGCTGCCCGCGGTCGACGGCCGCAGCGCCGCGTTCCGGGCCGTCGACGTGCGCGACCCGGCCGACGTGGCCGGCCTCGTCGACGACACCGTCGCCCGGTTCGGCCGGCTCGACGTGCTCGTCAACAACGCCGGCGGGTCGCCGGACGCCGACGCCGCCACCGTCTCCCCGCGCTTCGTGGAGAAGATCGTCGCACTGAACCTGCTCGCCCCGTTCTACGCCGCGCAGGCCGCCAACCGGGTGATGCAGGAACAGCCCGAGGGCGGCGCGATCGTCAACATCGGCAGCGTCTCGGCGCACGACCCGCAGCCCGGCACCGCCGCCTACACCGCCGCCAAGGCCGGCCTGCTGGGCCTGACGAAGGCTCTCGCCCTCGAATGGGCCCCGAAGGTGCGCGTCAACCACATCACCACCGGCCTGATCCGCACCGAGGCCGCCGCGTCGGTGTACGGCGACGACGGCGGCGCCGCCGTGACCCGGACCCTGCCGATGGAGCGGATGGCGGTCCCGTCGGACATCGCCCGGGCCTGCCTGTTCCTCGGCAGCGACCTGGCGGCCTACGTCAACGGCGCCGACCTCGCCGTCCACGGCGGCGGCGAGTTCCCGGCCCGGTACATGGCCCTGCACGGGAAGTGACCGCGCGGATCGGTGCCCGGATGCCGGGCACCGATCCCACGTCACGCGAACGACGCCCGCGCCCCCGAGATCACGGCCCGCCCGTCCCCGACCACCTCGAACGCCACGTCGTCGCATCCACCCCAGGCCCGCAACTCGGCGACGTCGCCGGGGAACACCGGCGCCGCGAAGCGGCCCTGCAGCGCGGTGAGATCCGCCGGATGCGCACCGACGAGCCGCGCCAGCGGCAACGTCGCCGCCGCGAGCGTGCACAGCCCGTGCATGATCGGACGCGGTTGCCCGATCCGCGCGGCCGCCTCCGGGTCGATGTGGATGTGGTGCCGGTCGCCGGTGAGCCGGTAGAGCGCGGCCTGGTTGGCGGCGGTGACCAGAGGCGCGGTCAGCTCCGGCTCGCCCTGCGGGGCCGCCGGCTTCGACGGGCCGCGCTCGCCGCCGAACCCACCCGCGCCGGGCGCGAAGATCGACCAGGTCGCGACGAAGTACTCGCACTCGACCCGGACCTCGAACACGGCCGCGGCGCCCTTGTCCCACACCTCACCCACCGACGCCCGCAGCTCCACCTCGCCGCGGCGCGGCAGCGGAGCCAGCACGGTCAGCTCCTGCGAGCCGTGCAGCGCGGTGCCGGTGTCGAACGCGCCCCGCGAGCCCAGCTCGTCCGGCGCCCACTGGGCCAGGGTCAGCGCGAACGTCGGCAGCACCCGCAGCCGGTCCTCGAGCACCAGGTCCAGGTCGGTGGCCGGCTGGGCGCCGACGGCGAGCGCGTACAGGATCGCGTCGCGCTCGTCGTAACTCACCGTGCGGGTGCCCAGGTCGGCGCCGCGCCACGCACCGGCCTTCTGCTCCACTGCCGTCATGTCGTGTCCTTCCGGTTCAGGCCGCGCCGAGGATCAGGCCGGAGGTGGGAACCGCGGTTCCCGCCGTCACCAGCACGTTCTCGACGCCGTCGGGTTGGTTGGTGGAGGTGCCGCGCAGCAGGCGCACCGCCTCGGCGATGCCGTTGACGCCGTGCAGATACGCCTCGCCGACCTGCCCGCCGTGGGTGTTGGACGGCAACCGGCCGCCGAGCTCGAGATTGCCCTCGCGGATGAAGTCCTTCGCCTCGCCGGGGCGGCAGAAGCCGAGTTCCTCGAGCTGCGGCAGCACCAGCGGGGTGAAGTGGTCGTAGAGGATCGCGGCGTCGATCTCGTCCGGGCTCAGGCCGCTCTGCGCGTAGAGCTGGCGGCCGACCAGACCCATCTCCGGGATGCCGGAGATGTCCGGACGGTAGTAGCTGGTCATCATGTGCTGGTCCTTGCCGGAGCCCTGCGCGGCGCCCTTGACCAGGACCGGTGTGTGCCGCAGGTCCCGGGCCCGCTCGGCGGAGACGACGACGAGCGCCTGCCCGCCGTCGGTTTCCTGGCAGCAGTCGAGCAGGTGCAGCGGCTCGGCGATCCACCGCGAGTTCTGGTGGTCCTCGAGCGTGATGGGCTTGCCGTAGAACCACGCCGCGGGGTTGTTCGCGGCGTGCTTGCGGGCGACGACGGCGACCCGGCCGAAATCCTCGCTCGTGGCACCGTACTGGTGCATGTACCGGCGGGCGAACATCGCGACCCACTGGGCGGGAGTCGCCAGTCCCTGCGGGGTCAGCCACGCGTAGGCCGCGCGGTCGGCGGTCGAATCCATCGGCCGGTCGTGCTGGCCGAGACCGAACCGGACCCCGGAACGTTCGTTGAACGCACGGTAGACCACGACGACCTCGGCGACGCCCGTCGCGACGGCCATCGCGGCCTGCTGCACGGTCGCGCAGGCCGCCCCGCCGCCGTACCCGATGCGGGAGAAGAACTTCAGTTCCCCGAGTCCGCAGTTGCGGGCGACGAGGATCTCGCCGTTGGTCTCCATCGTGTAGGTGGCCAGGCCGTCGACCTCGGACGGGTCGATGCCGGCGTCGGCCAGCGCCGCGACGATCGCCTCGCACGCGAGCTGCAGCTCGGAGCGGCCGGACTTCTTGGAGAACTCGGTGGCGCCGATGCCGACGATCGCGGCGGCACCGGAGAGCGGGGTGGTCATCGGGTTCCTCCCGGCCGGTCGGTGAAGGCGATCGTGACGGTGCCGGCGGCGTGGTCGCCGAGGCTGTTGGCGCCGCGGACGCGGACCTCGACGAGCCCGTCGGACTTGCCGACCACCTCACCGGTCATCGTCATGGTGTCGCCGGGGTAGTTCGGTGCGCCCAGGCGGATCTTCACCCGCCGCACCACGGCGCACGGACCGGCCCAGTCCGTGACGAACCGGCCCACCAGGCCGTTGCTGGTGAGGATGTTCATGAACACGTCCTTCGATCCGCGCTCGCGGGCGAGTTCGGGATCGTGGTGGACGTCCTGGAAGTCGCGGGTCGCGAGGGCGGTCGCGACGATCAGGGTGCGGGTGAGCGGGATCGCGAGTTCGGGCAGCACCTCGCCGATCTCGATGTCGTCGTAGCTGCGGTCCGTGGACACGGTGGCGGTCATGCCACCACCTCGACCCCGGCAGCGAGCTGGGCACCGAGCCGCGCCAGATCCGACGCGGACCCGCCGAGGGTGGCGCCGATCTGCTTGCCCCACAACAGGTGCCGATGCACCGGATAGTCGGTGTCGACGCCCATTCCGCCGTGCACGTGCGTCGTGCGGTGCACGACGCGCTGACCGCCGTCGGTGGCCCACCACTTGGCGACGAGCACCGATGTGCCCGGGTCCGCGCCCTCGGTGAGCAGCCACGCCGCCTGCCACAGCGTCACCCGCATGGCCTCGAGGTCGATGTAGCAGTCGGCGAGCTGATGGCCCACCGCCTGGAACGTCGCGAGCGGACGCCCGAACTGCATGCGCCCGTTGAGGTAGGTGACGGCCTGCTCGACCGCCCCGGCACCGACACCGAGCTGCAGGGCGGCGAGCGCGAGCTCGACGCGGTCGAGCAACCACTGCACCGCGGTGCCGTCGGCGGGGCCGAGCAGCTCGGCGGGCGCCGCGTCGAACGTGACGTTGCCGCAGATCTCCCACGTGGTGGACTGCGTCTGCTCCACGGCGACACCGTCACCGGCGAGGTCGACGACGAACAGCGCGGCACCGGCCGGCGTCGTCGCCGACACGATCGCGCGCTCCGCGACGTGGGTGACCGGGACGGCGGCCTTGGCGCCGGTCAGGTGCCACCCGCCGCCGGTCTCGGTCGCGGTGGTCGCCGGAGCGCCGTCGACGTACGGGCCGAACTCCTCGAGCCCGATCGTCAGGAACCGGCTGCCGTCGGCGACGCCGGGAACCAGCGCGGTGCGCTGCGCGTCGGTGCCGAACTCGACCACCGCCAGGGCGGCGAGCACGGACTGCCAGATCGGGACGGGCGCCACGTGCCGGCCCTGCTGCTCGAGCAGCACGTACAGCTCCGACAATCCGAGACCGCCGCCGCCGAGCTCCTCGGGCAGGGCGACGCCGAGCAGACCGGTGGTGGCGAGTTCGCGCCACAGCTCCCGGTCGACGCGCTCGTCGCCGAGCTCGACCTGCTTGACCCGGTCGATGCCGGCCTTGCCGGTGAAGACCTCGCGGGCGAGGCCGCGAATCGCTTCCTGCTCTTCGCTGAAGTTGAAATCCATCTACGAGTCCTCCCGTGCGGCCGGCCGGAACGCGGGCAGCGTCAAATCCGGGTCGGCGTCGATCCAGTCCAGTTCCACCGGCATGCCGATCTCCACCGCGTCCGGCGCGACACCGGTCATGTTCGCGATCAGGCGGGTGCCCTCCTCGAGTTCGATCGTCGCCACGACGAGCGGGTACTCGAAGCCGGGAATCTGCGGGTGGTGGTTGACCACGAAGCTGTAGACGGTGCCGCGGCCCGACGCGTCGACGGTGTCCCAGTCGAGCGAGCGGCACTGCCCGCACATCGGTCCCGTCGGGTGCCGCAGGGTGCCGCACGACGTGCAGCGCTGGATCACCAGCCGGTGCTCCTTCGCCGCCTCGAACCAGAAGGCGTTGTCGGCGTTGAGCGCCGGGCGCGGACGCAGCCCCTTCGGCTTCGCCTGCGCCGCATCGTCAGGCTGCGCCGTGTCCTTCGGCTGCGCCGTGTCCTTCGGCTGCGCCGTGTCCTTCGGCCGGAAACGGAGGGTGCGCCACCGCTGGGTGGCGACGACCTCGCCGGCGCCGTTGCGGTACGTCTTGAGCGTGGTCACGAAGTGCCCGGCACCGAGCCCGGTCCTCTTCTCCTCCGAGATCGACTCGATCACCTCGGTGAGCGAGACCCGGTCGCCGGGGCGCAGCTCGGTGAAGAACTCGAAGTCCGAGTCGGTGGCGACGACGGAGGTGAACCCGGCGGCGTCCAGGGTGGCGATCAGGTCGGTCCACACCTGCGACGGGTCGTTGTTCGCCATCTTGTCGGTGAAGGTGCGCATCGTCCACACCTGCGTCATGAGCGCGGGGGCGACGGCACCGTCACGGCCGGTGGCGCGGGCGGCCTCGTCGTCGAGGTAGATCGGGCTGGTGTCGCCCATCGTCTCGACCCAGTGCCGGATCATCGGGGTGTTGACCTCGTCCGGCCCCCACGTGGTGGGGGTCAGGGTCTGCCCCTCGAACGCCCGCAGCGTGGTCAGCAGTTCGCTCACTTGACCCTCTTCTCCCGCACGAGGCCCAGGCCCATGGTGCCGACCATGTCGCGCAGGACCTCGTTGACGCCGCCGCCGAACGTGTTGACCATGCCCTGCCGGGAGATCTGCTCGATCTGACCGGCCAGCACCGCGCCCGGCGATTCGGGACGGATGCGACCGGCCGCGCCGAGGATGCCCAGCAGCGTCCGGTACACGTCGACGTGGGTCTCGGTGCCGTACACCTTGGTGGCACCGGCGTCCGCGCCCGAGAGGGTGTCGGCCGCGACGGCGGCGGTCATCTTCCAGTTCAGCAGCCGCATCGCCTCGAGCTTCGCGTGCGTGCGGGCAAATTCCTGCTGCACCCAGGGAATTTCGATGGCGCCGTTCTCCTTCGCCCAGTCCAGCACCTGATGCCACAGCCCGTAGGTGCGGCCGCCGATCGCGGCCAGGCCGATGCGCTCGTGGTTGAGCTGGGCGGTGATCAGCGGCCAGCCGCCGTTGATCTCCCCGACCACGTCCCGGACGGGGACGCGGATGCCGCTGTAGTAGGTGGCGGTGACCGACAGGCCGCCGACGGTGTGGATCGGCGACCACGAGAACCCGGGCGCGTCGGTCGGCACCATGAGGATCGAGATCCCGCGGTGCTTGGGGGCGTCGGCGTCGGTGCGGCACGCCAGCCACACGTAGTCGGCCGTGTTGGCGCCCGAGGTGAAGATCTTGTTGCCGTCGACCACCCACTCGTCGCCGTCGCGCACCGCGCGGGTCTTCAGCGACGCCAGGTCGGTGCCGGCCTCCGGCTCGGTGTAGCCGATGGCGAAGACGATGTCGCCGGAGAGGATGCCGGGCAGGAAGCGGTCCTTCTGCTCCTGCGTGCCGTACTTCATCAGGGTCGGGCCGACCGTGTTGACGGTGACGAAGGGGAACGGCAGGCCCGCGCGCTGCACCTCGTCGAAGAAGACGAACTGCTCCTCGATGGACCGGCCCTGCCCGCCGTACTCCGTGGGCCAGCCGATCCCCAGCCAGCCGTCCTTGCCGAGCAGCGTGACGACCTCGCGGAAGTGCTCGCCCCCCACTCCCTGCTCACCGGCGCGGCGACGCTTGTCCTCCGGCAGCAGCGACGCGAAGTAGGCGCGCAGCTCCTTCCTGAGCGCGACCTGCTCCGGGGATTCCTTCAGATCCATCGCGAATTCTCCTAGCGACCGAATGTCGTTGTGACCTCGGACGCTAGTCAGCGGGGCCGCCGAGCGGGCGGACCGTCTCGGACAGCGGGAACCGCCCGGTCAGACCCGGCCGAGGCGTTCGGCACAGGCGGCCATCTCGTCGACGACCCGGTTCAGCGTCCCGGCCTTCGGCGACGCCGACAGCACCATCCGCGTCGCCCCGAGGGCGCGGGCCCGGTCGATGCGGGCCTCGTCGAGCCGCGGCAGCGTCGCCCCGAGCACCAGTTCCACGGCGCCGGGATCGCGGCCGGCCGACTCGGCGGCGCGGCGCATCTGCCCGATCGCCCGATCGAGATCCTCCCCGGCCAGGCCGAGCGGCTGGAATCCGTCGCCGAGGCGACCGGCCCGGCGGGCCGCGGCGGCGCTGTGCCCGCCGATGTACAGCGGCACCCCGCTCTCGCGGTGCGGCTTCGGCCAGCTGTGGGCGCCGCGGAAGGAGTAGAACTCGCCGTCGAAGTCCGCTCCCGCCGGGTCGGTGCCGGCCCACAGGGTGCGCATCACGGCGATCGCCTCGTCGGCGATCTTTCCGCGCCGGTCGAAGTCGCCGCCGCACGCCTCGATCTCCTCCCGCATCCAGCCCAGCCCCAGGCAGATCCGGACGCGGCCGCGGGAGAGCCGGTCGAGGGTGGCCAGACGCTTGGCCAGCACCACCGGATGGTGGTTGGGCAGCACCAGCACGCCCGTGGCGAGACCGAGGTCGGTGGTGGCACCGGCGACGAACGACAGCAGCTCGAGCGGGTCGGGCAGGTCGCAGTCGTCGGGCAGGTGGGACTTGCCGGTCGGCGAGTACGGATACGCGCTGCCGGTGTTCGCGATCACCACGGAGTGCTCGACGGCGGAGATCTCGTCGAACCCCAGTTTCTCCGCGGCACGCGCGAATTCGAGGATCCACTCGGGGTCCCCGCTGTGTCCCAGCTCGATCGGCACCACCACACCCAGCTTCACGTACGTCCGTCCTCTCGTGCCGCCGCTCCCCGAGCGGTCGTCTCCTCGATCAGTTTCGGCGCCCACACCACCTTGCCGAGCAGCCGGTCCGCCTCGGGCGCGGTCGCCAGCCACACCGCGGCGGCGGCGGGCACCGTCGCCGGCACGGCCTCGAATCCGGCGTCCTCGACGGCGCGCGTGCCGCCCCGGGCCCGGCCGGCCTCGGTGACGACGAACCCGGGGCTGAGGTTGAACGCCCGGATCCCGCGGCCCCGGTACTCGGCGTTGATCATCCCGGCGATCCGGGCGAACGCGGCCTTCGACGCGGCGTACGACAGGCCCCAGCCGCCCTCCCCCGGTGGGGCGGGCGGGTCGATCGCCGCCGACCCGGACACCAGATCGATCACCACACCGCTGCCGCGGTCGAGCATCGCCGGCAGCACCGTCTGCATCAACGCCACCTGGTGCAGGTAGTTGCCGTCGATCATGGCGGCGGCGTCGGCGAGGTCGATGTCGAGCAGCCGGTCCATGTTCCCCGCGGTCTGCGCGTACGCGTTGGCGACCAGCACGTCGACCCGGCCCCACGCGTCCAGGACGCGCCGGCCCGCGCCGCGCACCGATTCGACGTCGAGCAGGTCCATCGGGACGGGCAGCGCCCGCACTCCCAGTGCCTCGATCTCCGCGGTGGTGGTCTCGAGGCTGCCGGGCACGGCGATGGGTTCGTCGCCGTCGCGGCGGCTGCGGGGCGGCACGGCGCCCTGGCCCTCGCGGACCGTGCGGGCGGTGACGGCGACGTCGAAGCCCGCACGGGCGAACGCGAGGGCGGTCTCGCGTCCGATGCCGCGGCTGGCGCCCGTGACGAGGGCGACGCGGGTGCCGGGCATCGGCTACACGCTCAGCAGCCGCTGCCGGCCGTGTGCGGCGAATTCCTCGTCCAGGGCGGCCTTGTCGGACTCGCTCATCGCGGTGTACTCCGGCGCGCCGCGTCCCACCCACCGGTACACGGGCTCGGTGGTGTGCCAGCGCTGCGCCTGCAGCTCGCGCTTGAGGACCTTGTTCGAGCCGGTCACGGGAAGGTTCGTCGACACCCGCACGAACCGGGGAATCGCCTTCGACCCGAGATCGGCTTGGCCGGTGAGGAATTCGGCGAGCTCGGCCGGGTCGAAGTCGGTGAGCGAGGCGACCTCGATCGCCGCCATCACCTGATCGCCCGACCGCGGGTCCGGCACCGCGTAGACACCGGTGGTCACGACCTTCGGGTGCCGGCGCAGGACCCGCTCGATCATCAGCGCCGAGGTGTTCTCGCCGTCGACCCGGATCCAGTCGCCCTTGCGGCCCGCGAAGTAGATGAAGCCGGCCTCGTCGACGTAGCCGAGGTCGCCGGTCCAGTACCACCCGTTGCGGATCCGCTCGGCGTCGGCGACGTCGTTCTTGTAGTAGCCCTCGAAGGCGCGGGCGCCCTCCTTGTTGATCATCTCGCCGATCGCCTCGTCCGGGTTGAGCACCCGGCCGTGCTCGTCGAGCACCGCGCGGGCACACTCGGCGAACGTGTCGGGATTCACCACCGCGATCCCGGCGTGCGCGGGCCGGCCGAGCGCGCCCTCCGGCGCCGCCGGATCGAGCCGGACCGAACCGGCGCCCTCGCTCGAGCCGTACCCCTCGTACAGCACCGCGCCGAACCGGCGCACGAACTCGGCCTTGTCCTCCGGCGAGGCCTCGGTGCCGAATCCCCGCTCGAGCCGGTTGTCGGCGTCGTCGGGCTGTTCGGGGGTGGCCATCAGGTAGGCCAGGGCCTTGCCGACGTAGGTGAAGAACGTCGCGCCGAAGAACTTCACGTCGGGCAGGAACCCGGACGCGGAGAACTTGCGGGTCAGGCACACCGTCGCACCGTTGGCCAGGGCCGGGGCCCACAGCGCCATCAGCGCGTTGCCGTGGAACAGCGGCATGCAGCAGTAGTCCACGTCGTCGCGGTGGTGCCCGTACTTGGCGGTGTTGGCGTACGCGAGCCGCGACAACCGGCCCTGGGAGCACTTGACGGCCTTGGACCGGCCGGTGGTGCCGGAGGTGAACAGCAGCAGGAACAGGCTGTCCTCGTCGACGCCGTCGGCGATCGCCGGTTCCACCCGCTCGAGGCGGGCCGCGTAGCCGGGATCGTCGATCAGCAGGAAGCGGTCCTCGCCGAGGCCCAGGTCGAGGCCGCGCAGCTTCGCCATCCCGGCGGTGTCGGTGACGATGAGCTGGCAGTCCACGTACCTGATCTCGGCCTCGAGTTCCGCCGCGCCGCGCGTGGGATTGATGCCGACGACCGTCGCGCCCACCAGCGCGGCCCCGCCGAGCCAGAACAGGAAGTCCGGGACGTTGTCGAGGAGGATCCCGATGTGGAACGGGCCGTCGCCGCGCAGCGACCGCGCGAGAGCGCCACGCGCGGCGCTCTCGCGCACCACGGCGTCCCACGTCCAGTCCTGTTCCCGGGTCCGCAGGCCGAGCCGGTCGTCGCCGACGCGGTCGAGCAGCATCTCGGCGATGGTGGCGCGCTGCACGCCCGCTTCCGTCGCGGCGGTGCCGGGGTTCACGGTGCTCGTCATCGTTGCGGCTCCCTTCACGCCGTCCGGAGCACGCAGTGGGTGCCCCCGTAGATGGCGGTCATGCACTTGTTGCAGTGGTTGCACAGCGACGCGGCGTCCGCGTCCTCCTGCATGCGGTTGACGAGGTCCGGGTCGCGCAGCAGCGCCCGCGCGGCGGCGACGAACTGGAAGCCCTCGGCCATCGCCTCGTCGATGATCGCCCGGTTGGTGATGCCGCCGAGCAGCACCAGCGGCATCTTCAGCTGCGACCGGAACTGCTTGGCGTCCTCGAGCAGGTAGCCGTCGCGGTAGGGGTATTCACGCAGGAAGTGCTTGCCCACCAACTGGATTCCCAGCTTCGTCGGCTGCGGCATCACGGCGGCGAAGTCGCGCAGCGGCGCGTCGCCCTTGAACAGGTACATCGGGTTGAGCAGCGAGCTGCCGGCGGTCAGCTCGAGGGCGTCGAGCGAGCCGTCGGCCTCGAGCCACTTGGCGACCTGGATCGACTCGTCGAGCCAGAAGCCGCCGGGCACGCCGTCGTCCATGTTGAGCTTGGCGAGGATCGCGATCTTGTCGCCGACGGCGTCGCGGACGGCGCGGGCGGCCTCCCGCGCGAAGCGGGCGCGGTTCTCCAGCGACCCGCCGTACTCGTCCTTGCGCTTGTTGATCTTCGGGCTCAGGAACGAGCTGATGAGGTAGTTGTGCCCGAAGTGGATCTCGACGGCGTCGAAGCCGGCCTCGACGGCGCGGCGCGCGGCCTCGGCGTGGCCCTCGGTGATGCGGGCGATGTCCGCCTTGGTGGCGGGCTTGCTGAAGTTCTGGGTCGTCATGCGGAAGGCGCGGCTCGGCCCGAGGGCCGGGGTGCCGAGGTACTTCGCGGCGGCGACCGGACCGGCGTGGCCGATCTGCGCGGAGACCGCGGCGCCCTCGTTGTGGATCGCGTCGGTGAGCTTGCGCATGCCGGGCCGGGTCTCGTCGGTCCACTGCAGCTGACCGGGGGCGGTGCGGCCGTCGGGTGCGACGGCGCAGTAGGCGACCGTCGTCATGCCGACGCCGCCGGCGGCGGGCCGGCGGTGGAACTCGATGAGCTCGTCGGTGACGAGCCCCTTCGGGGTCAGGCCCTCGAACGTGGCCGCCTTGATCACCCGGTTGCGCAGGGTCAGCGGGCCGAGCTTCGCGGGGGCGAAGGGATCGATCCTTGTCGTCGGGGTATCGAGAAATGTGGACATGCGGTTGCTCCTCCGGCAGCGATTCTGCGCCGAACGTAGCCCCGGCTGTCGGGTGGATCACGGTGAGTCCCGCTCAGTGGTAACCACTACCGCACCCACGGCCCGACGTGAGAAATTGCAGTGGCACGCCTCACACGCGGCCGCGGCCAGGGTGAGGTCACAGGTCTATCGCCGCAGGTGACACGGTATTCACGTGACACGAAGGAAAGGTCCCCGCATGACTGCGTCCGCAGATCCCCGGCTGTACCTCGACGAGCTCGTCTCCCGCCTGACCGGCCCGGGTGGCCGGTTCGAGATCGTCGAGGAAGAGGTGCTCGGCGCCTCGATGCCGGTGATGAAGAACCGCGGCAAGGCCGTGGGCGAGCTGCTCGCCGACTCCCTGCGCTGGGGGGACCGCGACTACCTCGTCACCGCCGACCGCCGGCTCTCCTTCGCCGAGCACGCCGCCGCCGCCTACTCCCTCGCCCGGGCGCTGCGCAGCGACTACGGCGTCGAGAAGGGCGATCGCGTCGCGATCCTGGCCGCGAACACCCCGGAGTGGGTGATCGCGTTCTGGGCGAGCCAGACGCTCGGCGCGATCACCGTCGGGCTCAACGGCTGGTGGGTGCCGCGGGAGATCGAGTACGGCCTCGAGCACAGCCGGCCGAAGGTCCTCGTCGTCGACGCCAAGCGCGCCGAGGCCCTCGCGGACGTCGACACCACCGGGATCACGGTCCTGACGATGGAGGAGGACCTGCCCCGGCTGATCGCGCAGTACCCCGGCGCCGAGCCGCCGCGCGTCGACATCGACGAGGACGACCCGTCGGTCATCCTCTACACCAGCGGCACCAGCGGCCGGCCCAAGGGCGCGCTGCACTCGCACCGCAACCTGCTGGCGGTCGTCGACTACCACCGGTTCAGCGATGCCCTGCTCGCGGCGTTCACCGGCCGGACCTACAGCGACGACGTCCCCAGCGACCTGCGGTACCTGCTCACCTCGCCGCTGTTCCACATCGCGAGCCTGCACAACCTGGTGATCCCGCGGCTGGCGACGGGCAGCGCGGTGATCATGCACCAGGGTTCGTTCGACGTGGACAAGGTGCTGAGCCTGATCGAACGCGAACGCGTCACCAACTGGGGCGCGGTGCCGACGATGGCGTCGCGGCTGCTCGAGTACGAGGGCCTCGACAAGTACGACCTGTCGTCGCTGACGGCGTTCGCGCTGGCGTCGGCGCCGTCGTCGATCGCGTTCAAGGACCGGCTGCGCGAGAAGGTGCCGTTCGCGCGCGACGCCCTCGTCGACAGCTACGGCCTCACCGAGTGCAGCACCGCCATCGCGGTCGCCAACTCGCAGGACCTCGAGGCGTTCCCCGGCACCCTGGGCCGGCCGATCATCACGGTGAGCCTCGAGATCCGCGACCCGTTCGGCGAATGGCTGCCGGACGGGGTGGAGGGCGAGGTGTGCGTGCGTAGCCCGTTCGTCATGCTCGGCTACTGGGAGGACGAGGAGGCCACGGCCGCGGCGATCACCCCGGACCGGTGGCTGCGCACCGGCGACTACGGCGTCATCGAGAACGGCCGGCTGCGCCTGACAGGCCGTCGCTCGGACCTGATCCTGCGCGGCGGCGAGAACGTCTACCCCACCGAGATCGAGCAGACCCTCGACGAGCATCCGGCCGTGCGCGAGTGCGCCGTGATCGGCGTCCCGCACCCCGACCTCGGCCAGGAGGTCGCGGCGGTCGTCGTCCTCGCCGACGGGGCGAGCGCGACGGAGGAGGAACTGCGCGAGTACGCGGCCGAGCGCCTGTCGTACTTCAAGGTGCCCACACGCTGGCGGATCACGTCCGACCTGCTGCCCCGCAACGCGACGGGCAAGACGGTGCGCCGCGAGGTCAGCATCTAGTTGCGCGGGGCGGTGCTTCTTGCGCGCGTTCTCACGCGCGCAAGAAGCACCGCCGGTCGCGGATGCGGCTACTGCGACCGCGACACGAACCCGGGGTCCTCGACC
Organism: Rhodococcus sp. NS-SX18; assembly: GCF_057367935.1. NCBI lineage: Bacteria > Bacillati > Actinomycetota > Actinomycetes > Mycobacteriales > Nocardiaceae > Rhodococcus > Rhodococcus sp. NS-SX18. Next base: position 4,541,058 of record NZ_CM170633.1, read on the forward strand.
GCCAGGCGCTGCCGCACCGGCTCGGGCATCGTCGAGCACGAGTCCGCACTCGGTCGGTCGTCGGCGTGGTCGGCGGCCGAATCCTCGATCCCCACCGACGCGACGATGTTCTCCCAGCCGCCCCAGCCGGCGAAGCGGGCGGGCAGATCGACGTTGGCGGCGCCGTTGATGTGGAACGCCGCGCTCGGGTACGACGCGTCCGGCGGCGTGGCGACGCCCCCGCCGGGCAGGCGCACCACGTCCTCCGGATTGGGCAGCATGCCCGCGAGCTGCATCGCGTGGTACTGGTACATCTCCCACGGCGCGGTGTCGAAGTAGTACCAGCTGGCCGCGCACACCCCGTACAGGTCGGGACCGAACTGCGCGTAGTTCAGGTACAGCTCCATGATGCGGGCGTCGGGCAGGGTGGTGCTCAGCAGGATCGACGGCACCGTCTCGACGGCTTTGCGGATCGCGCTCTGGTCGGGGGTGAAGAACATGTTCTTCGCGAGTTGCTGCGGGATCGTCGAATACGTCTGCTGTGGCTCACCCGTCAGGTGGGCGACGGCACGGTCGGCATAGTCGCCCCAGTGGAATGCCTGCGCACGAAGACCCATCTGGTCGTCCTCGTGGGCGATCACCGAGGCGACGACATAGCGGCTGACATGATCGAGCGAGACGTACTGGTAGGTGACCGGACCGTCGTCGATGCGCATGAACCGCGACGACGCCGGCGTCCACACCCGCAGCGACGCGGTGGCCGTCAACGCGATCAGCACGAGCGCCGCGACCGCCGCCCCGGCCCACTTCGCCCGCGCGGGCCAGGGGTTGCGCGGCGGCTGCGCCGGCAGCGGCGGCTGCCCGGGTCGGGCGACGGGTGGCCACGGCGGTTCGGGCCGACGGAATCCTGCGTATTCGGGCTCGCGGCGGGGCTGCGGCTCGGACCGGCGGGGCCACTGCACCGCGGAGCGCCACAGCCGGCGCGGCTTCGGGCCGCGGCCCTGCGGTTCCCGGCGCACCGGCGCCTCGGGCGTCGCCGCCCAGGCGCGCAGACGTGCGGCGACACACCGGGTGCACCGGCCGTCGACCCGCCTCTCGAACGGACCCACGGTCCGGCCGCACGTTGTGCACCTGCCCGGCCTCATCGCTGCACACGCCTCCCGCTGGTCACCGACACGACCCCCTCATCTTCGTCGCCGACGGTCACGGGCCGGTCTCGGGGGGGTCGGGACCCGGATGCTCAGTCCACCCGCGGCGCCCACTGGACGCCGTTGATGTGCGCACCGCCGTCGACGAACAAGGTGTTGCCGGTGAGGTAACGCGCGGCGTCGCTCGCGAGGAACACCGCGACGGGCCCGATGTCGTCGAGCGGGTCACCGATGCGGCCCATCGGGTTGGCCTGCGCCGACGCCGCCGCCATCTGGGGGTCGGCTGCAGCCACCCGGCGGAACGCCTCGCTCTGCGCGCCCGGGCAGATCACGTTGCAGCAGATCTGCTTCGGCGCCCATTCCCGCGCCGCGGTGCGGGTGAGGGTGCGCAACGCCTCCTTGGCGGCGTTGTACTGCACGGAGTACATGTGCGCGTTGACGCCGTTGAGCGAGCACAGGTTGATCACCCGGCCGGTGCCGTGGCGCTCGAGTTCCGGGAGGGCGCGCTGCATCGCCCAGAACGCCGCCATCACGGCCGTATCGAATCCGGCGCGCAGCTGCTCGTCGGTCATGTTCTCGAAACGGGCGTACCCGGAGCCGCGCCAGGCGTTGTTGACGAGGACGTCGAGACGGCCGAACCGCTCGACCGCGCCGTCGACCGCGGCGTGGACCTGGTCCTTGTCGGTGACATCGGTGCGCACGAAGTGGGCACGCGCACCCCACTCGTCGCGCAGCCACCGGGCGGTGGCGTCGCCGGCCTGCTCGTCGATCTCGGCGACGAGGACGTCCGCGCCCTCCCGCGCGTACGCCGCAGCGATGCCGCGTCCGATGCCCATGCCGGCGCCGGTGACTACCGCGACGCGGCCGTCGAGTGCTCCCATGCGGACTCTCCTATCGGGGGCGCGGAACCGTCTTGTCGATGAAGAGTCCCTCCACCGAGACGCACAGCTGCCCGTCGGCCGTCGTGATGCTGCCGACGGTGCGGATCTTGCGGCCGTCGACGGAGACGAGCCGGCCGGTGATCACCAGCGGCTCGAACAGCGGCGTGGGCCGGTGGTAGTTCGTCTCGAGCTTCGCCGTCATCCCGGACTTGCCGCCCCACGCGTTGGCGACGCCGAGCACATGGTCGAGGATGAGCGCGGACACCCCGCCGTGGACGCACCCGGGCGGACCCTGGTACGGCATCGTCAGCGTGACCGTGCCCCGCACCGAGCCGTCCTCGAGCCCTTCGAGGACCAGCGGTGGGGCGATGGCGTTCTCGGGCCCGGTGACCGGGTCGTGCCGGGTGACGCCCTCGCCGTTCCACATGTCGATCAGTCGTTCGGCGACCTCCGGGGCGTGCTCCTCGAGGTGGTCGGCGATGCTGTTCAGCTCCTCGGCGACCCGGTCGAGGTTGGCGTTGCCGCGGTCGGTGCGCAGCATGGCGTCGACGACGCGGCGCGCGGCGGCGGTCGCCCGGTCCACCGGCGCGTCCTGCGGCGCCGAGGTCAGCACCGTGCCGTGGGCGTGGGTGGCGGCGGTGGGATGCGTGCCGACCTTCACGGACGCACCTCCATGACGGCGTGCGTGAGGACGGGGGCGCCGTCGCGCTCCGGGCAGGTGGCCAGCAACGTCAGCCGGTCACCGTCGCGCCAGACGGCGGTCTCGATGGTCTCGCCCGGGAACAGCGAGCCGGCGAACCGCACCGACCAGCTCCGCACCCGCGCCGGGTCGCCGTCGAGCAGACCGTCGACGACGGCCTTGCACACGATTCCGTAGGAGGCCAGACCGTGCAGGATCGGCCGGTCGAATCCGGCGGCCTGTGCGAATGCGGGCTCGGCGTGCAGCGGGTTCATGTCGCCGCTGAGCCGGTACAGCAGCGCCTGCCGGGTGCCGGTGGGCGAGACGAGGACGGTGTCGGCGTCGCGTTCGGGCACCGCGTGCGGCGTCTCCGGGCCGGGTTCGCCCCCGAAGCCGCCCTCGCCGCGGGCCCAGATCTGCATGCCGGTGGTCCACAGCGGTGCACCCTCAGGGGTGGCGGCGGACTGTTCGAGCACGATGACGGCGGCCTTGCCCTTGTCCCACACGTGGGCCACGCGCGACGAGATGTGCGCCGTCCCGGAGGCGGGGATGGGGGCGTGCAGCTGCAGCGACTGCCCGCCGTGCAGGATGCGTCGCAGGTCGATGTCGATGCCGGGCAGGTTCATGCCGGCCGGCTTCAGGGCGCCGGCCGAGATGCCCTGACCGGCCACCATCGCGAACGTCGGCAGCACCCGCAGGTCCTTCTCGTACACCCAGCGCAGCTCGGCCGGGTCGAGTCCGTCGCCGCCGGCACCGAGGCCGAGGTGATACAGCATGACGTCGCGGTCGGTCCAGACCGCTTCGCGCACAGTCGGTTCGGCGGACAGCGCGATCTTCGGGTCGATGGGCACGGTCAGTTCTCCTTCTCGTCCGCGGATCCGGTGAGGGTCCCGGCCCGGTACAGCGTCACCACGCACGCGCCGCCGAGCCCCAGATTGTGTTGCAGGCCCACGCGGGCGCCGTCGACCTGGCGGTCACCGGCCTCGCCGCGCAGCTGCCAGGTGAGTTCGGCGCACTGGGCCAGGCCGGTGGCACCGAGGGGATGGCCCTTGGAGAGCAGGCCGCCCGACGGGTTGACCACCCACCGGCCGCCGTAGGTGGTGGCCCCCGACTCGACGAGCTTGCCGCCCTCCCCCGGGCCGCACAGGCCGAGCCCCTCGTAGGTGATGATCTCGTTGATCGCGAAGCAGTCGTGCAACTCGATCACGTCGACGTCGTCGACGGTGAGCCCGGACTCGGCGAACACCCGGGCGGCGGCCGCCCCGGTCATCGGGGCGCCGACGACGTCGATCATCGAGCGGCTGTCGAACGATTCGCCGGTGTCGGTGGTCAGCGTCTGCGCCACGATCTCGACGGCCCGGTCCTCGAGGCCGTGCTCGCGCACGAACGCCTCGCTCACCAGGACCGCCGCGCCGGCGCCGTCGGAGGTGGGCGAGCACTGCGAGCGGGTGAGCGGCGCGTGGATCATCTTGTCGCCCAGGACCTGTTCGAGGGTGTACTCGTCGCGGAACTGCGCGTAGGGGTTGTGCACCGAGTGCCGGTGGTTCTTCACCGCCACGGCGGCGATCTGCTCGGCGGTGGTGCCGTAGCGCTCCATGTGCTCGACCGCGGCATTGCCGAACAACTGCGCGGTCATCGGCCCGGTGCCCCACTCGTGCAGGTCGGTCATGACCTTCAGGTGGTGGTCGAGGGTGGTGACCTTGGGCAGTTCGCCGGTGCCGGTGAGGGAGGTGCGGGTCATCTTCTCGAACCCGACGGCCAGCGCGACGTCGGCCTGCCCGCCCTGCACCCAGTCCCGCGCCGTCATCAGCGCCGTGGACCCGGTGGCGCAGTTGTTGTCGACATTGACGATCGGGATGCCGGTCAGCCCCACCTCGTACAGGGCGCGCTGACCGGCGGTGGACGGCTGGAACACGTAGCCGACGGCGGCCCGCTGCACCCGCCCGTAGCCGATGCCGGCGTCGCCGAGGGCGGCGTCGACGGCCTCGCGGACCATCTCGGGGTATTCCCGGCCGCTGGTCTCGATCTTCTCGAACTTCGTCATCCCCACGCCGACGACGAACACACGACGCCCGTGCCGCGCCGACGTCACCGCGGCGCTCACTTTCCGGGCTCGGGGTCGCGGGGCAGGCCGAGCAGGCGCTCCCCGATGATGTTGAGCTGGACGTTGGTGGTGCCGCCGGCGATCGACATGCACTGGGAGTTGAGGAACATCTGCGTCGCCGACCGGCGGTCCTGCGCGCCGAGCAGCGAACGCGGTCCGGCCCAGTCCATCGCGACCTCCCACACCTGCTGGATGTGCTCGACGCCGAGCAGCTTCGCGACCGAGGACTCGGCGCCGGGCTGCGCCCCGGCCAGCGACCGCAGCGTGGTGCGCAGCGCCATCAGCCCGCCGGTCTGCGCGTCGCACAACACCTTCCCGAGGACGGTGGCCTGTTCGTCGTCGAGCCCGCCGGGCAGTTCGGCGCCCAGTTCGAGCAGGGCCTCGCCGCCGGAGCCGAGGGACGAGTCGTGCGAGAGGGAGACGCGTTCGTTGGCGAGGGTGGTGCGGGCGAGCTTCCAGCCGTCGCCGGGCTCGCCGACGAGGCACTCGTCCGGGACGAAGACGTTGTCGATGAAGATCTCGTTGAACAGCGCCTCGCCGGTGATCTCGCGCAGCGGGCGGATGTCGAGACCCTCGCTGCCGCGCATGTCGACGAGGAAGTACGACAGGCCCTTGTGCTTGGGAGCGGAGGCGTCGGTGCGGGCCAGGCAGATGCCCCAGTGGGCGTCGCGGGCCATCGAGGTCCACACCTTCTGCCCCTGCAGGATCCACCCGCCGTCGACCTTGGTGGCCTTCGTGGTCAGCGACGCCAGATCCGAGCCCGCGCCGGGCTCGGAGAACAGCTGGCACCAGACGATGTCGCCGCGCAGCGACGGCGGCACGAACCGCTCGAGCTGCTCCGGGCTGCCGTGCGCGATCAGGGTCGGCACCACCCAGTTGCCGATGATCATGTCGTGCGGCCTCAGGCTGGCCCCGCGCAGCTCCTCGGCGATCACCAGCTGGGTGACCGCGTCGGCGCCCTTGCCCCACGGTGCGGGCAGATGTGGTGCGGTGTAGCCCTTCTCGGCGAGGTACGCGGTGCGTTCGGTGCCGTCGAGAGCGACGGCGGGCTCGAGTTCGCCGCGCACCTCGGCGCGGATCCGTTCCGCCTCCGGCGGCAGGTCGATGCCGAGGACGCGGCGGGTGCCGCCGCGGGTGAGGTCGGTGACGCGCCGGCGCCACGAGGCGGTGGAGCCGAGCAGGATCCGCAGCGACTGGGCGCGGCGCAGATACAGGTGCGCGTCATGCTCCCACGTGTAGCCGATGCCACCGAGGATCTGGATGCAGTCCTTGGCCACGGCGAACGCTGCCTCGGGGGCCGTGGCGCCGGCGACGGCGGCCGCGAGGGACGCCTCGTCCGCCTCGGCACCGCCGGGAGTCAGGGCGCGGGCGGCGTCCCACGCGCACACGCGGGCTTGCTCGGCGAGTGCGAGCATGCGTGCGGCGCGGTGCTTGACGCCCTGGAACTGGCCGATCGGCCGGCCGAACTGGCGGCGCACGGCGGCGTACTCGGCGGCGGTGCGCACGCACCAGTCCGCGATGCCCGAGGCCTCGGCCGCGAACAGAGCGGCGGCGAGATCGGTGACGCGCTGCGGATCGATCCGCAGCACGTCGTCGGCGCCGAGCGCCAGCCGGTCCACCTCGAACTGCGAATTGCCGCGGACCACATCGTGACTGGGCAGGTCCTCGACGTCGATCCGGTCGCGGCGCAGCAGCACCCAGGCGCGGTTGCCGGCGTCCTCGGCCGCGACGAGCAGCAGATCGGCGGTGTGGCCGCCGAGGACGAATCCGGATCGTCCGGACAGTGTGGTGCCGGCCGAGCCGCGCCCCACCCGCAACGTGCCCGGCTCGAGGGCGACGCCGGCGAGCGTGGCACCGTCCGCGAGACCGGCGAGTTCGGCGGTGCGGCCGGCCTCGCGCAGCACCGCGGCGGTCAGCACGGTCGGCAGGAACGGGCCGGGCACCATCGACCGGCCGAGTTCCTCGGTGACGACGGCGAGTTCGACCAGACCGCAGCCGGCGCCGCCGACCTCTTCGGGCAGGTGCAGACCGAGCACACCGAGTTCGGCGAGCGAGTTCCAGAACGCGGGACGGGTGTCGGTCTTGGCTTCGACGGCCTGGCGCACCACGTCGGCGGTGACGTGGCGGGTGGCCCAGCCGCGCACCGCGTCGCGCAGGTCGCGGTCCTCGTCTGTCAATCCAATGGTCATGTCGGCCTCGCGAATTCGATGGTGTCGGTCAGATGCGTTCGATGACGGTGGCGGTGGACAGTGCGCCGCCCGCGCACATGGTGACCAGTGCCGTGGACCGGTCGGACCGCTCGAGCTCATGCAGGGCACTGGTGAGGAGCCGGGCACCGGTCGACCCGACGGCGTGACCGAGGGCGATGGCGCCGCCGTTGACGTTGACCTTGGACATGTCGGCGTCGAGCACCTGCGCCCACGACAGGACGACCGCGGCGAATGCCTCGTTGATCTCGACGAGGTCGACGTCGTCGAGCGTCATGCCGGCCTTGCCGAGGACGTGGCGGGTGGCGTCGATCGGACCGTCGAGGTGGTAGTACGGGTCGGACCCGACCATGCCCGAGGCGACGATCCGGGCGCGGGGCCGCAGGCCCAGCTCCTGGGCGCGCTCGGCGCTGGTGAGCAGGACCGCGGCGGCGCCATCGCTGATCTGCGACGCGGAACCGGCCGTGTGGATGCCGCCCTCGACGACCGGCTTCAGTGCGGCCAGGCCTTCGGCGGTGGTCTCGCGCAGGCCACCGTCGCGGGTGACGACGGTGGTCTCGCCGGTGGGCACGCCGTCGACGAGGACGGGCGCCTCGGTGGGGACGATCTCGCGGTCGAACCGGCCCTCGGCCCATGCGGCAGCGGCGCGGCGCTGCGACTCGAGGCCGAAGGCGTCGGTGTCGCCGCGCTTGATGCCGCGCTTGGCGGCGATGCGCTCGGCCGAGGTGAACTGGTCGCCCATGTCGATGGTCCAGTCGTCCGGGTAGGGGCTGCCGGTCTCGGGGGTGAGGGCCTGGCCGAGGAACACCCGGCTCATGGATTCGACGCCGCAGCCGATGCCCGCGGTGATCTGGCCGGAGGCGATGAGACCGGCGACGATGTGGACGGCCTGCTGGGAAGAGCCGCACGCGCAGTCGATCGACGTGGCGGCTGTCGTGTAGGGCAGTCCGGCGTGCAGCCAGGCCTGCCGGGTGACGTTGTTGGACTGCTCGCCGGCCTGGGTGACGCAGCCGCCGACGATCTGTCCCACCTGGTCGGCGGCGAGGCCGGTGCGCTCGAGAACGGCGCGCTGGGCGGTGCCGAGCAGGGTGGCCGGGTGCAGACCGGACAGGGCGCCGCGGCGGCGGCCGACGGGGGTACGGGCCGCGTCGACGATGACTACGTCGGTCATGAGCTGGCTCCTCGGAACATGAGTGCTGGGCAGGTGTTCATGGGACGCGCCGGGGAACAGAATCGGAACGCGTTCATTTTTGGAATGTATTCCATTTCTTACGCCGAGGCAATGGCCCCCTAGGACTGGATGTCGGTCTATGCCCGGCCCACAGAACTAGAATTCATTTCAGTTCTATGGGTACGCCACGGTTCGACGCACGAGTGCGCGACCGCGGGGGTCAGACAGAGAGCGCCGGGCTCGCGTTCGCCGGGCTCGCGTTCGCCGGACTCGCGTTCGACAGCCCCGCGAGCAGCAGCTCACACGCCACCCGCAGGTCGGACTCCGCGTCGGGAACCGAGATCCGGCCGTTGAGACTGGACTGGATGATCCCGAACCACGCCTGCTCGAGGACCCGCACGAGTGTCGCGTCCCGTTCGGTGACGTACTCGAGCCCGGCCGCACGGTAGAGCACCTCGCGGAAACGGTGGTCGATCTTCGCGACGTCGGGGATGGACGTCGCCTTGGCGGTACTCGTGGACTGGATCATCGCCGTCGCCAGCAACGGCCGTCGCCGCAGCGCCCGCGTCGCCCGCACGAGCGCCTCGTAGACGGCCTCCTGCGGAGTGGCGTCCGGGTTGGTGCGCTGGGCCATCCGGTCGCTCATCTGATCGATCTGATCGACCATGACCGCCACGAACAGGTGTGTCTTGGACGGGAAGTACCGGTACAGGGTGCCGATGGCGACGCCGGCCATCTTCGCGACCTCGTGCATCTGCACCCGCTCGAGTTCCTTCTCGGTCGCCAGGCTCGCGGCGGCGTCGAGGATGCGCCCGAACCGCGCGCGCTGCTCGGCGGACGTCGGCTCCGCGGCGTCCCGCGCTTCGGCAACTCTGGGCACGGGGTCCTCCTCCGTCGTCTCGTCCCTGCGGCAACGCCGCGCCCTCCAGCATCCCGCGTTCCACGCCGAGCCGCCGGAGATCTTCCACTCAGTGGGACGTGCCCGTGCTCGACGCACGAGAGGCAGGATACAGCGGTCCCGGTCACCACTCGTTCCGGCAGGCCCCGGGTCAGATCAGATTGTCCTCCACCGGCAGCCCGAACGCGCCCCGCCCGTACATCGCGAGGGCACGCTCGGGATCGTTGGCGACGTGCACGCTGCCCGCGTGCGCATCACGCCACGCCCGCTCGACGGGGTTCCCCCGGCCGAGCGAGTTGCCGCCCGAGGTCTTGAACAGCAGATCGATCGCCTCGACGGCACGCTCGGTGCCCCGCACCTGGTCGCGGCGCAGCCGCAGCCGCAGCCTCGTCGGCAGCGGCTGCCCCGCCACCGCCAGCTCGTACAACTCCCGGATGTTGCGGTCCGTCTGGAGGATCGCCGCGTCGATCTCGGAGGCGGCCCGGGCGACGGCGACCTGCGCGAACTGGTCCTCGGCGAACCGGCCCCCGCCCAGGCTCAACCGCACCCGGTCCCGCATCGCGCCCAGATACTGCTCGTAGCAGCCGGCGACCGTTCCGATCACCGGCGCGGCGACCGCGGTGGTGAAGATCGCCGCGAACGGCAACCGGAACAACGGCCCCGGATTCACCGCATGTCCGGGGGCCCGCAGCTGCGCCAGGTCGTAGTTGCGCACCGTACGGTGATGCGGCACGAACGCGTTGTCGACGGTGATCTCGTTGCTGGCGGTTCCGCGCATGCCCACGACGTCCCACACGTCCTGGATCCGGTAGTCGCTGCGCGGCACCAGGACGGTCATGAAGTCCACCGGCCGGCCCTCGGCACCGACGACGAGCGCCCCGAGCAACGCCCAGGTCGCATGCTCGCACCCGGACGAGAACCGCCAGCTGCCCGACAGCCGGAAACCGCCGTCGACCGGGACGAGTTCGCCGACCGGCGCGTACGACGAGGACAGCAGCGTCGAATCGTCCTGCCCCCACACGTCGTCCTGGGCCTGCGGGTCGAACAGGCCCAGATGCCAGGAGTGGACCCCGAGGATCGACGTCACCCAGCCGGTCGACCCGCACGCCCCCGAGATCTCCCGCACCACCTCGTAGAAGCGCACGGGGTCGCATTCGAGACCGCCGTACCGGGCGGGCTGCAACATCCGGAACACCCCCGCGGCGGCCAGGTCCTGCACGGTCTGGTCCGGCACCCGGCGCGAGTCGTCGACCACGTGCGCGCGTTCCGCGATGGACGGCAGCAGTTCGCGCACCTTCGTCAGCACGTCGTCGGGCATCGGCGTCACTCCTTCGTGACCGGGGCGGGTACGAGCTCCCCCATCGTGCGGCGCCGTCGCCGCGGACCGCCGGAACGTGTCCCGGACAGTGGGATCGTCGCACCCCCGGTGACCGGCCTCACCTAGCGTCGAATCCACGGTCGCAGGCGGCTGCCGTCCCCCGGCCCACCCGCGCACAGCACCGAGGTGCTCCATCCGATACGACATTTCCTCCGAAAGGACGGACGACAGTGAGCTCCAGCAAGTCCGACGACGTCGAAGTTCGCGAGATCGTGGCCGGTGCCGCGCCCACCCGGTTCGCCCGGGGATGGCACTGCCTGGGCCTGTCCGAGTCCTTCAAGGACGGCAAGCCGCATTCGATCCACGCCTTCGGCACCAAGCTCGTGGTGTTCGCCGACAGCAACGGCAACCTGAAGATCCTCGACGCGTACTGCCGGCACATGGGCGGCGACCTCAGCCAGGGCACGATCAAGGGCGACTCGGTGGCCTGCCCCTTCCACGACTGGCGCTGGGGCGGCAACGGCCGGTGCACGTCGATCCCCTACGCGCGGCGCGTCCCGCCGATCGCGAAGACCCGTGCGTGGCACACCCTCGACCAGGACGGGATGCTCTTCGTCTGGCACGATCCCGAGGGCAACCCGCCGCCCGCCGACGTCACCATCCCCCGCATCGAGGGCGCGACGAGCGACGAGTGGACCGACTGGGTCTGGTACACCACCGAGGTCGACACCAACTGCCGCGAGATCATCGACAACATCGTCGACATGGCGCACTTCTTCTACGTGCACTACTCGTTCCCCACGTACTTCAAGAACATCTTCGAGGGCCACGTCGCGACGCAGATCATGCACGGTCAGGCGCGCGAGGACATGCGGCCGCACGCCGACGGCCAGCCGAGGCTCGTCGGCAGCCGCTCCGAGGCGGCGTACTTCGGTCCGTCGTTCATGATCGACGACCTGCAGTACAAGTACGAGGGCTACGACATCGACTCGGTGCTGCTCAACTGCCACTACCCCGTCAGCGAGAACAAGTTCGTCCTGATGTACGGGATCATCGTGAAGAAGTCGGACGCCCTCGGCGACTCGGCCGACGAGACGGCCCGCAAGTTCGGTGACTTCATCGCCCGTGGTTTCGAGCAGGACGTCGAGATCTGGAAGAACAAGACGCGCATCGAGAATCCGCTGCTGTGCGACGAGGACGGCCCGGTCTACCAGCTGCGCCGCTGGTACGAGCAGTTCTACGTGGACGCCGCCGACGTCAAGCCGGAGATGACCGAGCGGTTCGAGTTCGAGATGGACACCACCCGCCCCGTGGCTGCGTGGATGAAGGAGGTCGAGGAGAACCTCGCCCGCAAGACGGCAGCCGAGGAGGCGGCGACCACCGATGCAACCCCTGCAGTGCACTGAGTGCGGCGCCCGGGTTCTCGTCGCCAAGAACAGCTGGGAGCACACCTCCGTCCAGTGGAACGAGGAGGCGCGGTCCCGGTGCCCGGAGATGCGTGAGCAGGGTGGGCAGGACTCCCGGCCCGGGGCGCCGCGCCGCGGTTGCGCGAAGCTCGCCGAGACCATCACGTGGGCCGCGACCGAAGGTCGCCTGACCGTCCTCGACGACACCCCGGTCCCCGGACCGATCGTCCAGTAAGCCAGCCGGAAAGGAACTTTCGTGATCGACGTCAAGCAGTACGGCCCGTGGGCCGTCATCGCCGGTGGCTCCGAGGGCGTCGGTGCCGCATTCGCCGACGAGTTGAGCAAGGCGGGTCTGAACCTGGTGCTCATCGCCCGCAAGCCGGGTCCGCTCGAGGAGACCGCCGAGAAGGTTCGTGGCAACGGGGTCGAGGTGCGCACCCTCGCGCTCGATCTGCTCGCCGCCGACGCGGTCGAGCAGATCCGGCAGGCGACCGACGACGTCGAGGTGGGTCTGCTCATCTTCAATGCCGGCGCCAACAGCTACGGCCACGAGTTCGTCTCCGGCGACCTCGACGGCTTCCGCGGCGTGATCACCCTCAACATCGATCGGCAGCTGGAACTTTCGCACCTGTTCGGGTCGAAGATGAAGGAGCGCGGACGCGGTGGCATCATGCTGCTCGGCTCGCTCGCCGGCTACATGGGGTCCGAGCACCAGAGCATCTACGCGGCGTCGAAGGCGTTCAGCCGGGTCTTCGCCGAAAGCCTGTGGCTCGAACTGGCCCCACACGGGGTGCATGTCGTCGAACTCGTCCTCGGCGTGACCCGCACCCCGGCGATGATCCGCGCCGGGTTGAACTTCGACATCCCCGGCATGCTCGTCGCCGAGCCGGAGGAGGTGGCCCGGGAGGGTCTCGAACACCTCACCGACGGCCCGGTGTGGGTGGCCGGCGGCAACTACGAGGCCGCGGTCAAGCGCAGCGGATTCCCCCGCGACAAACTTGTCCGGGGCGCGGCCGAGGCGATGCGCAAGCTGCTGAACCGGAGCTGACCGAACGGATTTCCGGGCGCCGGTGTGAAAGCGCCGACGCGGGGGTACCTTACACACGATCGGGTCGGCCGGACTGCGCACATTCCATGACAGTCGGTCCACCGTCGACTTGCTGCGCAGGACGGCCGGCCCGATCGGTTCTCGTATCCGAACTGCCCATCCGCCGAGCACGGCGGGTGGGCAGTTCGTTTCGGTGCGGGCCGGAGCGCCGGCGGTCGGGACCAGAAGTTCGATACCGCAGATTCAGCGCCCGGGGCCCTGATGCGCGAGGCGGCATCGAGGTTCTCTCGGTGTCGGCGGATGGGGTGCCCGTTCGAGCGGGGCGCGTTCGAAGTAGGCAGCGTGCTCGAACGATCAGACCATGACCGTTATCGGCATCTACCCTCAGCAACTGGATCCATACACGCTGATGGACACCACTATGCCCCGGTTTCCTCGGGTTGCATCACATGCACGAGCGCTCCGGTGGGGTCGGTGAACATGGTGATCCGTCCTACGCCTGGAACGTCGTGTGGCTCCTCGAGTACCTTGCCGCCGAGTTCGGCAACCTTGGCGGCGGTGGCGTCCGCATCGGCCACGGCGATGTAGCCGATCCATCGTGGCGGAGGGGATCCGGCGTAATCTCGCGCCGTGGGATTCATCATTCCGGCGATGTCCTTGCCCTCGTGACGGAACAGTGTGTAGGTGCCCAGTGGGCCCGCGTCGACCTCGTGTCTCTCCCAGCCGAAGAGGGCACTGTAGAACTCCCCGGCCGACGCTTGATCGGGTGTGACAAGTTCGTTCCAGATGAAGCTGTTCGGTTCGGTCACGCCGGCCTCCTCGGATGCGTGTGTGGCGCTCCTTCAAGACATATCCGAGTCCTGTCGAACACGAGTTCGTCCAAGCAATCGTCATTGTCTCAGGAGACTTGTACCTGCGGTGCCAACATTTTCGTCGACCCGGTCTTCGGTAGCAGCGGGCGAGTCCCGTCGCCGAGGGCGCGGCCGGTTCACCCCGAGTCGGGTGGGGCCGACCTCGGCGCGGTGGCGCACTCGGCCGTCAACTCCCGGACGCCTGGGTGGGCACCGCGCCACGCTGGCGACATGGAGGGGGCGGCCCCAGCAGATTTCGGCGCCGGGTGGGTGAGCGAGTTCGGCACCCGGTGGCTCGATGCCTGGAACTCGCACGATCCCGGGCGGCTGCTCGAGTTGATGGCCGACGATGTCGTCTACGACGATTCCGCCTGGCCACGCACGATGCGCGGGCGTGGGGATGTACGCGAGTTCCTCGACGCCGTCTGGCGCGCATTTCCGGACCTGACCTTCGAGGAGGTCGGCAGCGCGCACGTCTCGGCCGACGGGCCGCAGGCCGCATTCCGGTGGACGGCGAGCGCCACCATCGGGGTCGTCTCGATCCGCCCGGTCTTCCGGCCACCGGAAAGCGAGTTGCATTCGCCGGCGCCGACTTCCACGAGTACCGCGACGGCAAGGCGGCCCGGTTGTGGACCGTCTTCGACGCGAGGGATCTGCTCGTGCAACTCGGTGTGCTCCCCAAGTCGGGAAGTACCGCCGAGAAGGCCGTGATCGGCCTGCACCGACTCCGCCTTCGTCTCCTGCGTTCGAGAATCGACCGGTGACCGTGTGCGCTCGTTCGTGCGACGTGCCTGGCACGATACGCACACCGCCCGACGAGACCACGACAGCAGGATCTGCGGTTACCGTGTCGGTGCCGGTTCTTCGTCCGTCGTAGTCCCCGGGGTGCCCGCCGTCTCGGTACCCCGAACGCACCCGGGGCGTGGGCGTGTCCCTGGTACTTCGTCGGTCGCCCGCTCTCGTGGCGCGGCGCCCGGCCCCGTACGCTCCGGGCCCCGAGCCCAGCCGGACGATCTCGCGTTCTGCGCCGGATGCCGTGTCCGGCGGTGAGACGTGCGGTCAGCCGCTGCGGGTGCTCTCCGCTGCCGCCTTCCGGGCTCGGCGCTTGGCGAGCGCGTTCCGGATCAATCCGGCCGGTGTCGGGGGCAGCCAGCCTGCCTGGCGTGCCATGCCGAGATCGTCGCGGGCGGCCCAGTGCTCGACCAGTTTGCCGTCGGCGATCCGCAACCAATGGGTTTGGCGCACCGCGAAGCGCTTTCCGGTCGGGGCGAAGGCCTGATCGACCCGGCCGTGCTCGTCGTAGGTCACGAACGGGCCGACCTGCCGGGCGGTCATGACGGTATCGAGGACGACGAGACCGTCCTCCTCCACCGCGTGCACCACCTCGTGGTGCAGGTCCGCGAAGGCTTCCCGGAGCCAGAGTGCGCTGGCGTAGAACCCTTCGGGCCCTGCGGCTCTCGTCGCGGGTGGCTCGCTCCTGGCTTCGTGATTGATCGCCTCGGGGGCCACGAGGCGCGCGAACGCCTCGCAGTCCCCGTCGGCCATGATCTGTAGGCACCGCACGGCGACGGACTTCACGTCGGTGGCCGAGGTCGTCCGGGCGGAATCCGAGACGGAGTGGTTGATGGTCACGGCGGTCCTCCCTGCCGATGAAGATTGGGTACAGTGGACCAGTACCCAATTACGAGTATGGACCCGTGATGCCGAAAGTCAATGGGAAACGTCGCTACGATGCGCCCGGACGCCGCCGGCGCGCCCAGCTCACCCGCCGGACGATCCTGCAGGCCGCGCAACAGTTGTTCGAGGAGCGCGGCTACCGGCCTACGACGGTGACCGCGGTGGCCCACCGCGCCGGCGTGGCCCCCGAGACCGTCTACAAGATCTTCGGCACCAAGGCGGCGCTGGCGAAGGCCGTGTTCGATTTCGCGATTGCCGGCGACGACGAGCCCGTGCCGGTGATCGAACGTCCCGAGACGAAGGCGATCGTCGCCGAACCCGACGTGCGCCGCAAGATCACGATGTATTCGCAGCAGATGGCCACCCGGCAGGTCCGGTCGGCCAAGGTGCAGTTGATGGTTCGCGACGGCCGGCACGGGCAGGACGATCTCGAACGGATCTGGCAGCGGCTGAGCGAGGAACGCCTGGCCGGGATGACGATGCTCGGACGGCACCTGCTCGACACCGGGCAGCTGCGCCCCGGCATCGACCTGGACGAGGTCCGCGATGTGCTGTGGACCTACATCGCGGTCGATCTGTACGAGCTGCTGGTGTTGAGTCGGGGCTGGACCGTCGAGCGGTACACCCGCTGGATCGCCCACGCCCTCATCGCCGCACTCACCTGACTATCCGGCAAGGACCGAGTCCGAGACCGCAGGACGGCCCCGGTGTGGCCGGTGGCGGTGACGCGCCGCGTCGGCGCGACCAATCACGATCCTCCGCACTCGAGGTCCGAACGGCCGGAGACCGACGGCATGCCCCGCGGTCACCGCGCCGGGTGTCACCCCGTCGGGGTTCCGACCGCCTCGCGACGGTCCCTGCAGGGGTTATCGGGCGTGGCGCAGGCGGAACGTCCAGGTGGCGATCTTCATGTCCCGTGCGGGGCGGTCGACGGCGAACAGGGTCAGCGGCGGTCGGAACCTCTCCACCGTGACGGCGTGGGGTCGGCTGAATTCGCGCAGGCCGTCCGCGCCGTGGATGCGACCGAATCCGGACTCGCCGATGCCGCCGAACGGCAACGCCGGGACGGCACCGTAGCTGAAGACGGAGTTCACCGATGCCGCTCCGCTGCGGATCCGCCGTGCCAGCTGCAGGCCCCGCTCGGTGTTGCGGGTGAAGACCGACGCGGCCAGGCCGTAGCGGGTGGCGTTGGCGCGTTCGACGGCCTCGTCGACGTCCCGGACCTTGTCGACCACGATGGTCGGGCCGAACGTCTCCTCCTGCACCGCGCTCGAGGTGTCCGCCACGTCGGTGAGGACCACCGGGTCGATGTAGCGTTCGTGCACCGAGTCGGGGCCGCCCACCGCGGCCGTGCCGCCGTGGTCGAGCGCATCGCGGATGTGCCGGCGCACGATGTCGACCTGCCGGGGCAGGGTCATCGGCCCGTAGGTGGCCGCATCGTCGGCGCCGGGACGCACCCGGGCGAGCACGGCGGTGAGCTTGTCGACAAACGGCCGGTAGACGGAGTCGACCACATAGATCCGCTCGACACCGACGCACGCCTGCCCGGCGTTGCCGACACCGCCGATCGCGGCGGCCTCGGCGGCCTTGTCGAGGTCGGCGTCCTCGGCGACGATCATCGCGTCCTTGCCGCCGCACTCGGCCACCAGCGGGGTCAGACTCTCGGCGCACACCGCCATCACCCGGCGGGCGGTGGCGCCGGAACCGGTGAAGGCGATCTTGTCCACGCCGGAGCGGACGAGCGCGGCACCTGTCTCCCCGAATCCGGTGACCACCTGGAACACCGGTTGGGTGGGGGCAATCGAGTTCCATGTCTGCTCGAGCCACTTCCCGACACCCGGGGTCAGCTCGGAGGGCTTGAACACCACGGCGTTGCCGACGGCCAGGGCGTAGGAGATCGAGCCCATCGGGGTGAAGACCGGGAAGTTCCACGGCCCGATCACCCCGACCACCCCCATCGGCAGGTATTCGAGGATCGCCTTCTGGTTGGACATCGGGATGCCGGCCGGGACCCGCCGCGGCTGCAGCACCGTCCGGGCGTGGCGGGCGGCCCAGTCGAGGTGCTCGACGGCGAGCATCACCTCGAACACCCCGTCGTCGTGCGGCTTGCCGGTCTCGGCGGACACGACCGAAGCCAGGGCATCCGCGTCGGCGGCGATGGCCTTCTTGAACTCGAGCAGCAGCTCGCGCCGGCCCCGGAAGCCGAGGTCGGCCCACCACCGCGCCGCCGGGCGAGCCCGGGCAACCGCGGCCGCGACATCGGTGGCGTCGGCGATCGGGTACCGGGCCAGGACGGACCCGTCGCGCGGATCGACGCTGGTGAACGTGCGGGCGGAATCGGGGGTGTGCGTGGCGGACTGCGCCGCAGCAGCAGTCGCAGCAAGATCATGAGTCATCAGGGATGCGCCTTCCTACGTGGCCACGTCGAGAACGGTCGGCGTGGTCGAGGCGAGCAGAGTCGGGGTTCGGCGCCGACAAAAAGCGTAGCGCCGCCGGGGCCCGGCGGTCCATCCTCGGCGACGCGTCCCCCGGCGCCGGCCTACTCCCCCGGCGCGCACGCAACGCCGCACTATGAGCCCTGGTCACCGAGGTTCCACCACCACTTGTTGCCGAGATACTCGGCTAAAGCCACCAGGTCGCACACAAGCACGCCGAGCTCACCGCAGACCCGTACGCCCGCTACGCCGCCGGCTTCGCCAACCGACGACCGAACCCGGACAGTCCCCAGAAGGTCGTGGGCGATGTCGGTGCTCGGTAGCAGACAGCGTGGACACTGTGCATCCCTCCACCGGTCCCGAGCGTCTCGGCCGTCGGCCACATGGGTAATCGGTAGGACATGCCGATCAACGCCAACCTTCGCTCCACCATCGGTCGGCAGTCAACGCCGAAACGAGGTCGATCGTCCTACGTCCGAATGTCGGCCAGCACGCTTCGGCTCACGCGACTCGACATTCGGTCACGAGCAGAGCGGGCGGTTGTGTCCGTCAGCGCGACACTGTTTACTCGATGTCGGTGAGCTCGCGCCCGACGGCATCGCCCGTCGGTCTCCTAGTGCGCGGGTATGCACGTGCTGCTACTGGATGTCCAAGGCCGAGTGCTCGAGCAGTTCCTCCGCGAAGGGCTGACGCCCCTGGAAGCGGACGGTGTGCGTCGACTGGCGCCGGTCCACCGCGACCTCTTCGACAATTTCCTGTTCCTCGCAACCACCCCCGCGACCGGCGAAGGGTCGTGGTCCCAATTTCCGACCGCCTGCACGATGTACCTGTCAACAGTCGGCGGCGACCTGCAACGTCCACCCCCGCTGATTCCACCCCACGTCACCGCTACCGTCGCAAAGGTTCTTTCCGAGTTCCGGCGAACGCAGCTCGGCGTTACGTTCGTCGAAGGACTGGGTCGTATCACCGAACATCAGTACCAGCTCGCAACGCAGCTCTTCTACAGCCTCGGCGCCGATCTCGGGGACGGCCTATCAGCCGCCGGATTGCGCGTCTACAGCAAGATGATGGCGGCCCGCATCAGCGACGGCTTCGTCCACCCCGCAGTGGGCGGAAACATCTGGAGCGACGTCCCCGCCGGCCCACCCCACCGACCCGACAGCGGCCGCGACATCACCGTCCTTCGCACCATCGAAGCGCTCAGCAAAACATGGTGCACGGCGCCGACCGACCGGCCCCAGATCGAGCGCATGATCCTCGACCGTGCTCATACCCTCGGCTGGAGGACCGAACGCCCGGAGTCGACGTCGAGCTCCCCCGGCACGTGGCACGCCCAAGCGCCCCCAACAGAAGACCGGCCACCGTTCCCCACACCTGAAGGAACCCATCCCAGGCACAGCAGTCCGATGCGGGTCAATACGACGAGTTCGAATACGTAGGGTTACCAGCAGTGGGCGAAGCGGTTCGCCTGAGAGGGACAACACACTATCGAGTGGGTTCGATATCACGAGATACGCGAAAAAGGCAAGTCCTCTCATGACATCGAAATACAGTGCAACGGTTGAAGATGCCTCACTGCGCCGACTTACCGCCGACGAAGACGACACTGCCCCGGGTGCGGGTCGGGACCGAGGAGGAAGGCGGCCGTGGGAGTAGGTACATCCCTTGGGGAATCGGTTGGCCATCTCACGACCGTCACAGGCAGTCGACCCGTCGCGGAAAAGGTGACGTCCGTGCCGGTGGCCCTACCACGTCAAGGCGCTCAAGACGGCCGGCCTCGTGCAGGTGCGCAAGGAGGGACGCAACTTCCACTACACGTACCGCTGCGCCACCGTGCACTCCGTCGCTGCAGCGCTCAGAAATCTGGGTTGAGAGCGGGGTGTACACGTCCATCGTCACAGGCCGCGGTACCGGCGTCTACCACGTCGCCCACGGATCGGACCCCTCGCGACCGATCCGGTTCGACGGCGATCCTGCCTTCGGAGGCAAGGACCGCGCACTCGGCCCGTTCGAGCATCTCCTCGGTTCCCTCAGTGCCTGTTGCCAGATCACCGCCGCCATCGTTGCTCGATCGTGGCGAGTTCACTTGGGCGAGATACGAACTCGGATTGATACGAGCTTCGACAACACCGTGCTCATCCTGGGCAAGACAGGAATATCGCGGTTCGAGACCCTCCATGTCGAGGTGGCGGCGACCTCGGACCTGAGCCCGGAGCAACTGGAACGTCTCGGCCAAGAGGTCGAGCGACGCTGTCCGATCTTTCAGCTCTTCACCGCGAGCGGAACTCACGTCACCAGCCGCTGGTCACCGCTATAAGTCTGGCGTCTATCGGTGAGGACCGCCAGATCAGGGCCGATGATGTGGTCCTGGACCAGCTTCTGGATGTGCGACGCCATGATCCTCACACGGGCCAACCGCATCAGGTCCCGCGGTGCGGACAGCCAATAGCTCCGTTCGACAGCGGCGTCGACCTGGGAAAGACGTTGCAGTCCTTCGATATTCTCGGCGATGAACGACGGCAGGAGCGCAATCCCAAGTCCGTTGACCGCGGCCTGAATGTGGGCGGCGACGTTGTTGCTCTGGATACGTGCCCGGCCGTTCGGTAACACCGCGTAGAGCAAGTTGTATGTGCTGTGATCGAGGGCGTCATCCACGTACCAGATGAGACTGTGGTCATGGAGATCGTCTGTTCGAGTCACGACGGAGTGTGTCGCCAAGTAACTCGGCGCAGCGTAGAACCCGAGTTTGTAGTCGACCAGCTTCTGCACACTGACAGCGCGAGCCTGAGGCTTCTCGATAGTGACCGCCAGATCGAACTCGCGCGGAGTCAGCGACGCATGGCGATTGGCAGTGACCACTTCCAGAGTCAAACCAGGATACTGGCGCTGCACCTCCCCTAACCCGGGAAGCAACAGGTACGCGCCGAAACCGTCCGGCGCAATTATGCGCACGTGCCCCTGCATCGATGAACCTCGGGAGAAGCACTCTTCCTGCGCAGCCCGAACTGCCGCATCCACCGTCTCGGCATGTACCAGCAACTTCATCCCGGCATCCGTCAGAGTCCATCCATCGTGGGCTCGATCGAACAGCCGATTCTCAGTGGCCTTCTCCAAGCGAGTGATGTGCCGGCTCACGGTCGTGTGATTGATCTGAAGCTGCTTCGCAGCCTCCGTCAGTCGACCCCTTCTCGCTACTTCCAAGAAGACCTTGAGATCGTCCGCTGAGAGCATATGAACACTGTATTCCAATGGCTTGCGGAGACCGGACACCGTCGCACCGGTACCACGGATGTCACTTCGGCGATCTCCTTGACCCGTCCACGCGGCGGCGAGGTGCACGAAGCCGGCGAAGTGGCTGTTATGACGTTCGTGGCGGACCGTCAGGCGTCGATTGTCGACGAGCCAGGCGAAAAAGCGTTCGATCTTCCATCGGTGCCGCTGGGATCACGATTGGCCTCGATCGCAATGTCCCACGAACGTCGATTCCCCGAAATCACCGCAAAGAGCAGAAGAGACTGTTTGCCTCGGGGACGATGTGGGTCTTCGATGTTCTTCTTGCCCGGTCGATGGGCCGCGACCGGGCAGCGAGCCGGTTTTGGCCAGGAGTACCTGGTGTACAAGCGCAGGCTCGCGCGCCCCAGCTCGTCTGACACCTGCGCGACGATGATGCCCAATACCCGGGCCAGGTGGCGCCGCACCTGAACCGGCACACCACCGCGGTCCGCGTCGTCGGCGGCGACCTCGAACATGTGCATCGCCCACTGCTGCGGCAGTGCGCGCACCGGGATGACCGCCCGCACCCGCCGATTTACGCGCCGGCGGACCACGGAGCACGAAGGCCCGGCCGGTGCTCCCCGGCCGGGCCTTCATCGTATTTTGCTGGGCGAGCTAGGACTTCGGGCTGAACGCCGCCAGCGGCTCGGAGCCGGACCAGTCGTGGCCCCAGTAGCTGTCGGCGGTGATCTCCTCGGCCGTGTAGTACGACTCGTCGACGAGCATTCCCTCGGTGCCGAACTCGAGGTCCCAGCCGCCGGGGGCGCGCACGTAGAACGAGACCATCTTGTCGTTCGTGTGCCGGCCCAGCGTCGAGGAGATGGAGAACCCGAGCTTGCGCACCCGGTCGAGTGCCTGGCCGACGGCGTCGAGGGTGTCGACCTCCGTCATCAGGTGCACGAGGCCGGGTTCCTCGGTCGGCGGCGCCGGGCACAGGGCCAGGCTGTGGTGGCGCTGGTTCACACCGAGGAACCGCACGCGTCGCGCCGGGCCGGGAGCCTGGAGCCGGATCGCGCCGCGCGGCAGGAAGCCGAGCACCTCGGTGTAGAACGCATGCGCCGCGTCGAAATCGGTAGCGGGCAGCACGACGTGGCCGAGGCCCTGCTCGCCGGTGACCCATCGGCCGCCGTGCGGGGTGACGACGGGGCTGTGGTCGAGCACCGGACCGAAGAACACCTCGACGCGGGTGCCGATCGGGTCGTCGAACGCGATGACCTGCTCGGCGTCGCGGTAGTCGCACTCCTCCTGGGAGAGGACCTCGACGGTGACGCCCGCCTTCTCGACGGTCTCGCGGACACGCTGCAGGGCGAACTGATCGCGCACCTCCCAGCCGACGGCGAGCGCCTTGTCGGATTCGCCGGGCAGCACGATCAGTCGGGCCCGCCGCTCGTCGACCCGCAGGTAGAGGCCGTCCGGTTCGGGACCCGAGCCGACGGCCATGCCGAGGCCGTCGACGACGAGTTCACGCCAGCGCGCGACGTCGGTGGTCTGGATCCGGAGGTATCCGAGTCCTCGAATATCCGTCATCTGATGTTCGGCGCGGATACTCCCTCGTTCACGAGGGAGAGGAAGCGCCGTCCTCCTTTCGGGGGGAGTGGTGGGGTCGGGCACACCTGTCGGTGGGGTCGGTTAGCGTGCCGAGCATGGGGGTCGAGGTGGTGCGCTACAACTACCGGTTGCGACCGGGCACCACCGCCGAACATGCACTGATGCAGGAGTGGCATCGCTGCCGATTCCTGTGGAACGAGGCGGTGCACCAACACAAGGCCGGTCGCAGGCCGACGTTCGGGAAGCTGGCCAAGCAATTGACCGAGGCGCGGGCCCGCTCGTCGTGGTTGCGGGACGGCTCCCAGGTCGCCCAGCAGCAGATGCTGCGCACCTACGCGCAGGCGCTCGACGCGTCGTGCACGGCCCCGGGCCGGGGCCGGCCGCGGTTCAAGGCGCGGAAGAAGACCCGGCCGTCGCTCGAGTACACCCGCCGCGGGTTCCGGGTCCGCGACGGGCGGTTGGTGCTGCCCAAGGGCGTGCGTGTGCCGGTGGTGTGGTCGCGGGCGTTGCCGTCGGAGCCGTCGAGTGTGCGCATCACCCGCGATTGCCTGGGGCACTGGTACGCCTCGTTCGTGGTGACCCGCGAGGCCGAGCCGATCCCGGCCGCCGACCCGGGCAGCGCGGTCGGGATCGACTGGGGCGTGGCCCGCACCGCGACGGCCACCGAGGAGCGGTTCGACCTGCCCCATCACGGGCACCGGAAACGGTGTGCGGCGGAGGTGGCGAGAGCGCAGCGGACGATGGCGCGGCGCCGCCGAGGCACGGGACACCCACCCTCGAAGGGCTATCGCCGGGCCCGCACCCGGGTCGCGAAGGTGCAGAAGAAGGCGGCCCGACAGAACCGGCACGACGGCCGGATCTGGGCCCGGGCCGTGGTCGAGGCGCATCATCTGGTCGCGGTGGAGGATTTCCGACCCCGGTTCCTGTCGAGGTCGACGATGGCGCGCACGGCCGCCGATGCCGCGATCGCGACGGTGAAACGGGAATTGCTCGAGCAGGGCAGGCGGGCCGGCCGGAAGGTGGTGCTGGTGCGGCCCGCGTACACGACCATGACGTGTTCGAGGTGTTTCGCGAGAGCCAAGCAACGCCTCGGACTCGAGGAACGTATCTTCCGGTGCCGGGCGTGCGGGCATACCGCGTGCCGGGACCGGAACGCTGCCAGAGTGATTCTGGCTGTGGCGGAGCGTGGCCACACCGGTGTCGACGACGTGAGTCAAGCGGATCACCTCCCTCCGGGTGGTGGTGCGGTTGCGGTCTGAGTCGGGAATCTCCTGCCTTCAGGAAGGAGAGACGTTAAGTGTGTTCCTTCCGGGACGTTCGGCGGGAGTGCTAGATCATCGAGCGGTGGACGCCCTGCGGCTCGCCGCCGAGCTGGCTCAGGGCCGACGCGTAGAAGATCGAGCCGGGCACGTGGATCGCGTGCGTCAGGCCGGCGTGCGCGTCGCGCCAGAACCGCTGCATCGGGGTGTTCAACTGCAGCGCACCGCCACCCGCGCGGGCGAAGATCTCGTCGACGGCCCGCACGGCCCGCCACGCCGCGGCGGTCTGGGTGCGGCGTCCGATGGCGCGGTCCTCGAAGGTGACTTCCTGGCCCTTCTCGGTCTTGTCCCAGAAGCGGTCGACGGTGTCGAGGATCGCGGCGCGGGACGCGGCGATCTCGGCGGCGGCTTCCCCGATCGCGAACAGCACGTGCGGGTCTTCCTTGATGGGCACACCCGTGATCGCGACGCGTTCCTTCTGCGCGGCGATGTGGCACTGCAGCGCGCCCTCGGCGATGCCGATCAGCGACGAGGTGATGCCCAGCGGGAAGATGCACGAGAACGGGAAGTTGTACAGGGTCTGGGACAGCCCCGCCTCCTTCGGGGCGGTGCCGTCGAAGACCTTCGCCGCGTCGAGGGTGCGGTAGGCCGGAATGAACGCATTCTCGACGATCAGGTCCTTCGAGCCGGTGCCGCGCAGACCCACGACGTTCCAGCTCTCCTGGTCGATCTCGTAGTCCGAGCGCGGCAGCAGCACGTGCAGCACCTTCGGCGGCATCAGGCGGTTGCCGTCCTTGTCGCCCACGGCCGCGCCGATCATCACCCAGCCGCAGTGGTCGGTGCCGGACGAGAAGGACCAGCGCCCGTTGAGGATGTACCCGCCGTCGGTGGGCACGGCGACACCCATCGGGGCGTAGGGCGAGGCCATCCACATGTCCGGGTCCTCACCCCACACCTCGTCCTGCGCCTTGGTGTCGAAGAACGCCAGCTCCCACGGGTGCACGCCGACGATGCCGGTGACCCAGCCCGTCGCGCCGTCCATCGCGCCGATCGCCATCGCGGTCTCGGCGAACTCGCGGGGATGGACCTCGAGGCCGCCGTACTTCTTCGGCTGCAGCATGCGGATCGCTCCGGCGTCGCGCAGCCGCTTGGCGTTGCTGTCGGTCAGGCGCATGAGCTTGTCACCCTCGGCGCCCTCGGCGCGGATCTCGTCCGCGTACTGGATGATGTTGTCCAAAACCTGGCCCATGACTGTCAGCTCTCTGCTCGGGACCCGGGGGTCTACTTCTGGGCGGCGAGACCGACGGCGATCTCGATGAGTTGGTCTTCCTGGCCTCCGACGAGGTTGCGGCGGCCGGCCTCGATGAGGATCTCCGCGCCGGAGACCCCGTACCGATCGGCGTGCGTGGCGGCATGCTTGAGGAAGCTCGAGTACACGCCGGCATACCCCATTGTCAGCGACATCCGGTCCAGGAGGCACTCGCCGTCCATGATCGGCCGCACCACGTCCTCGGCGGCGTCGATGATCTTCAGGGTGTCGATACCCGTTCGGATACTGAGCTTCTCGGCGACGGCGACGAACGCCTCGACGGGCGTGTTGCCCGCGCCGGCGCCGAACCGGCGGGTGGAGCCGTCGATCTGCAGTGCACCGGCGCGCACCGCGAGCACCGAGTTGGCCACGCCGAGCCCCATGTTCTCGTGCCCGTGGAAACCGACCTGTGCGTCATCGCCGAGCTCGGCGACGAGGGCCGCGACCCGGTCCGAGACCCCCTCGAGGACGAGGGCGCCGGCCGAGTCGACGACGTACACGCACTGGCAGCCGGCGTCGGCCATGATGCGCGCTTGCTTCGCGAGCACCTCGGGCGGCTGGCTGTGCGACATCATCAGGAATCCGACGGTCTCGAGTCCGAGCTCGCGGGCCAGACCGAAGTGCTGGGCGGAGATATCGGCCTCGGTGCAGTGCGTGGCGATCCGGCAGATCGACGCGCCGTTGTCGGCGGCCTCACGGATGTCCGACCGGACACCGAGACCCGGCAGCATCAGGAACGCGATCTTCGCCTGCGTCGCGGTCTCGACGGCGGCCTTGATCAGCTCCTGTTCGGGGGTACGGCTGAAGCCGTAGTTGAACGACGAGCCACCGAGGCCGTCGCCGTGGGTGACCTCGATGACGGGCACACCGGCGGCGTCGAGTGCACCGACGATCGAGCGCACGTCCTCGACGGTGAACTGGTGACGCTTGGCATGGGAGCCGTCACGCAACGACGAGTCCGTGATCCGGATGTCGAGATCAGCGCTGTAGGGCATCGACTGTGTTCCTTCGAAAGTACGGTCTGCGGTGGGGGTCTACACGCGGGCGGTGAGCAGCTTGGCCGCGAAGCTCTCGCCCACCTTCGTGGCGGCCGCGGTCATGATGTCGAGGTTGCCCGAGTACGGCGGCAGGAAGTCGCCGGCGCCCTCGACCTCGAGGAAGATCGCCACCCGGGCGCGTCCCCCGCTCATCGGGGTGGGGTCGTCGAACTGCGGCTCGGCGCGCAGGCGGTAGCCGGGGACGTAGCCCTGCACCGTGGCGGCCACCTCGTGGATCGATGCGGCGATCGCGTCGCGGTCCGCGTCCTCGGGGATCGAGCAGAACACGGTGTCGCGCATGAGCATCGGCGGCTCGGCCGGGTTGAGGATGATGATGGCCTTGCCCTTGCGGGCGCCGCCGATGGTCTCGATGCCGCGGCTGGTGGTGATGGTGAACTCGTCGATGTTGGCGCGGGTTCCGGGGCCGGCCGACGGGGAGGCGACGCTCGCGACGATCTCGGCGTACTCGACCTCGGTGACCCGGGAGACGGCGTGCACCATCGGGATCGTGGCCTGGCCACCGCAGGTGATGAGGTTGACGTTCGGCGCGTCCTCGTGTTCGCCCATGTTCACGGCGGGCACGACGGCCGGCCCGAGGGCGGCCGGGGTCAGGTCGACGACCTGGATGCCGAGCTCGGCGTAGCGGGGGGCGTTCGCGCGGTGCACGTAGGCCGAGGTGGCCTCGAAGATCACGTCGGGCCGCTCGTCCTGGGCGAGCAGCCAGTCCACACCCTCGTGGCTCGCGACCAGGCCTTCGGTCGCCGCGCGGGCGAGGCCCTCGCTGCTGGGGTCGACACCGATCATCCACCGCGGCTCGATGACATCCGAGCGCAGCAGTTTGTACATCAGGTCGGTGCCGATGTTGCCGGGCCCGACGATCGCGGCGGTAGCCTTCGTCACTGGTGCACTTCCTTACTTGAATTCGACTGAGACGGAGCCGATGTCGCTGAAATCGGCGCGGAAGACGTCGCCCGGGCGGGCATCGACGGCGCGAGTGCACGAACCGGGCAGGATCACGTGCCCGGCCTCGAGCCGCACCCCGAAGCTCGCCACCTTGCGGGCCAGCCACGCGACGGCGCGGGTCGGGTCACCGAGCACTGCTGCCGCCTCGCCGCGCGCGATCTCCTCGTCGCCCTGGTACAGCACCGCCGAGATCGCTCCGATGTCGACCTTGTCCGGTTCGATGCGGCCCGCTCCGAGGATCACTCCCGCGGACGAGGCGTTGTCGGCGATCGTGTCCGCCAGGCCGATGCGCCAGTCCACGATGCGCGAGTCGATGAGTTCGATGCTCGGGACGATGTACTCGGTCGCCCGCAGCACGTCTGCCTCGGTGCAGTCCTCGCCGGGCAGGGTCTCGCCCAGGACGTAGCCGATCTCGACCTCGATGCGCGGGTAGCAGAACTGCGCCGTGTCGATCGGCTCGTCCTCGGAGTACACCATCGTCGAGAGCAGGTGTCCGTAGTCGGGCTCGTCCACGCCCATCATCTTCTGCATGACCTCGGACGACAGGCCGACCTTGTGGCCGTAGACGGTGGCACCCGCCTCGAGCCGGCGGCGGATGTTGATCAGCTGGATCTCGTACGAATCCACCACGTCGATGTCGGGAAAGGTCTCCGTCAGCGGGGCGATCGCGACGCGGTCGCGCTCGGCGGCCCAGAGGAGATCGGCGGCGGCGAGTCGCCGGGAACCGTCGAGCATCGTGCACTCCTGGAACTGGTCGATGATCCGCGCGTCGTCGCGCCGATCGGGCTGTCTCGAAGGTGACATATGCGCAGGTGGGACGGCGGAAGCCCTCCCGCTCAGCGGGATCGTGGACTAGCTGCGGTCGTCGTCGCGCAGCAGGAACGCGAGCACGGCCGACAGCCACGCGTCGCGGGCTTCGATCATCGTCCAGTGCCCGCACTTCGGGAACGTGTGCAGCTCGCAGTTCGGGATGTCGCGCATGGGCAGCATCGCCATGTCCACGGGGCTGACCCGGTCGTCGCGGCCCCACGTCAGCAGAGTGGGCGCGGTGATCTTGTGCAGCTGCGCCCAGTACGGGGTGACGTTCGACGCGGCCGCTGCGGCGGCACCGGCGGCGAATGCCTTCGAGCTGTACATCCGGCGGGCGATCTCGAGGGTCTTCGGTTCGGTGGCGAGCGCCCAGCGCTCCTCGATGAGCTGGTCGGTGACCACGGCGGGGTCGTAGACCATGGACTGCAGCCAGCGGACGAGGCCCTCGCGGGTCGGGTTGTCGGTGAACTCCATGAGCAGCTTGATGCCCTCGCCCGGACCGGGCGCGAAGACGTTCTTGCCCATCCCGCCGATCGTGACGAGCTTGCGCACGCGGTGCGGCTCGTCGATGGCGACCTTGGCGGCGACGATCCCGCCCATCGAGTTGCCGACCATGTCCACGGCACCGAGACCGAGCCCGTCGAGGAAGGTGCCGACGGCCCCCTGCGCCATCACCATCGGGTGGCCGTCACCGGGGTCGCTGACGCCGAAACCGGGAAACTCGAGCACCAGGCAGCGGAAGTGCTGTGCGAAGTCGGCGAGGACGCCGCGGTAGTTGCGCCACCCCGTCACGCCGGGTCCGGAGCCGTGCAACAGGAGCAGCGGCGGCCCGTCGCCGGCCTCGTGGTAGCGCAGCACACCCTGATCGGTGGAAAGTTCCTTCAGGGTCCCCTCGTAGCTCACTTCGGTCATCGTCGTCCCTGTTCGTCGCCGTGGTGCCGGGCACACCGCCCATTCGAACCGCAGGCTGCCAGCCCTGGTCGACGACGGCCATACACCATCCCGTTCAGCGAGATCGCCGCTCCGGCGACCGGGTCGCCGCCGGCCGCGTCCGCTCAGCGGGACGCCCGTTCGGACCTCCCCTGGCCTGTCCTAGCGTCGAGCCCATCGACCACGGCGTGCTCACGCCGATCCGTCCCACGACCCGGAGGTGGACTCATGCCCCTCGAGACGACGACCCTCGCACCATCGACAGCTGACGCGCCCAGCCCGGAGGACATGCGCCGGGTGATGGGACAGTTCGCCACCGGAGTCACGGTGGTGACGGGACTGGACGACGAGGGCCCGGTGGGGTTCGCGTGCCAGTCGTTCGCCTCGGTGTCGCTCGAGCCGCCCCTGATCCTGTTCTGCGCCGACCACCGCGGCCGTGCCTGGCCCCGGATCCGTGCGACGGGGCGGTTCTGCGTCAACGTCCTCCGCGAGGACCAGTCCGACCTGTGCGCCCGGTTCGGCTCGAGCCGGGGACGCAAGTACGAGGATCTCGCGTGGGAGGTGTCCCGCTGGGGGACGCCGGCGCTGCCGGACGTGCTGATGCGCGTGCACGCGGAAGTGCACGACGTCCACGTCGCCGGCGATCACGACGTGATCATCGGCCGGGTGCTCGAGCTGGACACGGTGTGCGAGGAGCGGCCGATGGTGTTCTTCCGGGGCCGGTTCGGGATCGACCACCCGGTGCCGGTGGCCTGACCGGGTCCGTCGCCGGGAACGGACATCACCGTCGCCGATACCGTCGCCGTCCCGGGATCGGCACGACGACAATCGGAGGATGGATCCCAGGGCGCACGTGAGACGTTTCGACCACATCGGCATCACCGTCGCGGACCTCGACTCGGTGACGGCGTTCTTCGTCGGACTGGGTCTCGAGGTCGAGGGCACCGGATCCGTGGAGGGCGAGTTCGTCGAGACCGTCTGCGGCATCCCCGGCGCGCACTGTGAGATCGCCGTGCTGCGGCCGCCCGACGGAGGGACGCGGTTGGAACTCGCGACCTTCGTCACGCCCGACCACGCGCCCGGATCGCCCATGGCGATGGCCAACGAACTCGGGCTGCGCAACGTGTCCTTCGAGGTCGGCGATCTCCAGGCGGTCGTCGACGCGGTGGCTGCGGAGGGGTACGGCCTCATCGGCGGCATCGGCGAGTACGAGAACAGCGTGCGGATGGCCTACGTGCGTGGACCCGAAGGGATCATCGTGTCGCTGTTCGAGCAGATCGGCTGATGCGCGAGCGCCGTTGCCATGTGTCGATGCGTTGCCGTGGGCGCGACGGAAGGTCCGAGAACGCCTTTCTGCAGCAGTCCCTCGATCGCTTGGACTCGTCGACGAAAGCATGTACAGACCGAGATTCGGTCGGTCAGTTCATTGTGACGGCCTCATACAACCAGCGCCGGGCAGTCCCCAAATTTGCGATTGCGGTCATTCGCTGACCTCAATAGAGGACACGGTGGGTCTACGACCTATCCGAGGAGGAAGTAATGCCCCAGTCCCACCGCAGCCGTTCCGTCCCGTCGGCTCCCGCCGGTTCGAACACCGTCAACCCATTCATCTGGACTCACGACGCCGTCGGACTGCTCGAGTTCCTCGTGGCCGTCTTCGAGGCGCACGAGGTTCGCGAGGCACGCACGATCGACACCGATGGCCTCGTCCTGCACTCCGAGTTGCTGGTTGGTGACTCGACGCTCACCATCGCCGACCGCAAGCTCGGCTGGCCCTACACGCCCGCGTTCACCCGCGTCTACGTCGACGATGTCGCGGCCACGCTCGACCGCGCCCGGTCACATGGTGCACGTATAGTGACCGAGCCGACCGATTTCTGGGGCGACACGCTCTCGCGCTTCGCCGACCCGTTCGGGAACTTGTGGTGGGTCTACCGGCACGACCCGGTTCAGGCATCGTGGGAGGACGGTGAGAGCGCAGGGGCGACTGATGGCGTCCCATCGGCCAGTGCTACTTCCGACGAATCTTGGGAGTCGTTCACCACACCCGAGCTCGACTACATCCATTCCACACTCGTCGCCGCGATGACCTCGCTGCGCGATCCTCGGTCCCCGTAAGGGATCCATCGCGGACACAGCAGCGCGGGCTTAGGCCTCGGTCTTCTGGGGGCGTCGCACAGCAGCAGAGCATACGAGGCCGACGGCAGGCCCAGGGGCATCGCTGCTTTTTCCCTGGCTCGTCGGCCAGCCCTTGGTTACCGTGTGGGCGTGGGTGATGCGAGGCGGGCGATCGGGGATGCGGCCGCTGCGATGACCGACGACGAACTCGCCCCTGCGAACGCGGCGCTGTATACCTGCCAGCGGGACCTGCTCGTCGCCGGTGACAGCGAGACGGCGTTCGCGCTGATTGGCACGAAGTTCGTTCTGCTCTCGACACTGCAGGGCCGGCGGCGCTGACCGGCAGGGTGTGCCCTACCTCGTCCCCGGCCATCCCACAGAATGCCCCGAAAACTGGCTGTGAGCAGGCCCGACGACACGTCCCTCCGGTGGAGGGCCGACGACATCGGCTGCTGCTTCCAGCCCAGTCGCAGGGCGTGGATGCGCTCGGGGCACTACAGATGCACAGGCTGAGCCGGAGACGTCCCCCCCTTTTTTGCGGGCGGTGTCTCCGGTTCTGCTTTTCGCCTTCCGTACCGCGTCGAGCTGGGCGCGGCGGCCCTGCCGACACGGCGGCAGCTCCTGGGCCGCGGGCCCGGCCGCCGGCGGAGCGGCGTCGGCCGGACGGTAGACGCCGCGGGCCGAGCTCGATGTCCAGGTGGACGACGAGCTCGGGGCCTCCCTAGGCGTCGGTGTCCCATCGCTGCCGTCCCCAGCCCGGCCCGGTCTCAATCCTCCGTGCCGACAGGACAAGGGCGTGGCAGCAACATCTCTCTGCTCCACGCTGGCCCGTACCACATCACCATGTGGGCAGGTATGACAGGACCGATACGCAAGTAACCGTCCGTCACCCGCCCGGCAGGGTCAGGGCTCAATCCCGGGCAGACTCTCCGTGGTCGTCACTTTGCCGTTCCGGCGCGTACCCGCAGGGCCACAACGAGTACATCTTCGATCGTCGGGGCTTGCGCTCCTGGAACTTTCGCGCGGTCGTCGTAGCGCCGCAACCGGACGGCATCCGCCCACCAAGGATGCGTCACCCACTCCACCTCGATCGCGGGTCCTCCCTGATAATGCAGTGTCGCAATCGATTCCGACGACAATGTTCGGGTGTAGGCCGGGTCGGTGGCCACCAGGTAGCGCTTGGCGGCGACGTGAGCTCCGGCCAACCAGCCGACCCGCTCCCCGAAGCGCGGCGCGAGCCACTCCCGAGCTACGCGGTCGTGCTGTGCGTCGGTGGTCGGCCCCATCAGCGGGCTGCGCGCGAGATCGTGCAGCGCACTGGCCAACACGAGCTCGTCGTCGGCTCCGTCCGCGATCGCGTGGCCGGCGGCCTGCAATGCGTGATCGAGCTGGTCCACCGCCTCACCGTCGAACACATCGCGGAGCGAGTCCAGCAGCGCAGCAGTCTCTTCCAAGACCTCCGTGTCAGAGTTCACGCGTGTCAGCGTACACCAAATTTGGTCTATACCAATTTGTCGTCGGCGGTTTCCCGAGCGTTCACCCGAGTCGGCACCGGCGCCTGTGGGCACGTACGCGTCAGGCGGCAGGTACGCGATCACCGCTGGGGAGTTCGCAGGACCACCCGGGGATCGTGCCTCTCACACGGATGAGATGTTGTCCTGCACAAAGAGGTATGACGACTTCCCGATACCGTTTCCGTCGGGTCGACCGGAGAGGAGGCTTGTCCGACGCTTCCTGCGAGAGTTCACCATCAGAAGTGCCAGCCCAGTGTTGCGGGGCGGGCGACGTCGAACGCGCGGTCCACGTCGGCGATATCACGAGCACTGCGCGCCTCCACCCGGCCGGCTGCAGCAAACGTGCGGGCCTTGTGCGCGCCGAGGTACAACGCGGACAGCGCGTCCAGGTCCAGTGTGATCACCGGCGCCGCGTCGGTGCGGACACACCGGGCCCTGCCGTTGCGGACCGTCAACGCGAAAGTGCCTCCGGCGCTGCGGAACGGATCCCGGACCGCCAGCACGGTGTCCAGATCGGCGGCATAGTCGCGGGCGGTCAACGCGGCCGGCACGTCCAGGATCCGCAGCCACAACTCGTCGAACCGTGCGGTGGTGCGCGGCAGACGGTAGTCGGTCAACAGCAGACGCAGCGGGTCGTCGGGATGCTGGACGACCTCGATGCGGTGGGTCAGGTCCAGTCCGCACAGGGTGCGCCACAGCGCGGCGTGGGCGTCGTCGGTGATCGCGACCAACTCCTCGACCACCGCGACCGGCTCGGCGTCGGATCCTTTGCGGCGGAAGGTGGCGTACCCGTCGGGATGAACCAGGAAGAACAGCGCCGAGGCGCCGTCCCGGCGCTCCTCGGGATCGGCGAAGGTGTAGTCCCACTCAGCTTTCGGACGCGCCTGCGCACCCGGCGTGTGCAGCCGCCACCGATCGTACAGTTCCGGCAACCGGCCGGCCGCCGTCGCAGCGTCGGCGAGGGCCACCCCGCCGGGATCGGGGGCGTCCTCGCGGAAGCGAGCGAAGCGCCGATCGACGGTGACCTCGGTGACGACGGTGGCCGGACCGTATCCGAAGCGCCCGTAGATGCCGGCGTCGCTGGCGGTCAGGGCAGCGAGCGGTGCCCCGGTAGCCTCCATCCGGCGGTGCAGTTCGGTGAACATCGCCCGCAGCACCCCGCGGCGACGGTGCGTCGGGGCCACCGAAACCCAGCTGACACCGCAGGCCGGGACCTGGTGCCCGCCGGGCACGGTGATCTCCATGTCCAGATACAGTGCCTGACCGATCGGCACCTCCCGTTCGGTTGCCACCACGATGTTCTCCGTGCGGAACATCGGACGAAGCAGCGTCCGCTCGGCATCGATGGGGTGATAGCCGAAGCCCACCGAGTCGAGCAGCTCCAGGGCCGGCCAGTCGTCGTCGGTGGCGGTACGGATGGTGAGGGCGTCGTGCACGGTCATGTCCGAGAGACTGGCACAACCAGCCCCTCGAACGCGAGTGATTTGTCCGGTTCGGGCTCGGTGCGGAGGCAGTGCTCACAGCGACCCCCGGTTCGTGACCTGCAGGGTCATGTCGACGACCCGGTCGGCGATCGCGTCCACCACGGCGCCGTCGTGGCTGATCACCAGCAGGGATATGCGTTGTGTTCGTACGAGATCGGACAAGATGTCGAGCACCCGCTGTCGGGATGCGGGGTCGAGTCCCGTGGTGACTTCGTCGCAGATGAGCAGCGTCGGCTCGACCGCCAGGGCACGGGCGAGGGCGGCTCGCTGGGCCTCGCCGCCGGAAAGGGCGGACGGATGCTGCCGGGTGATCCGTTCGGCCAGACCCACCTGGTCGAGCGCGCGACGGGCCGCCGTGGCCGATTGCGGGCCGGTGGCACCGCGCAGGCGTGTCGGACCGCGCAGGATCTGCTCCCACACGCTGCGATACGGGTCGAAGGCCGCCTTGGCGTCCTGGAAGACGTACCCGATCGCCGCCGTCTGGTGCCGGGTCCGTCGCCGTACCGATGCGGCCAACGGGTGGCCGTCGAGAAGAACCCGCCCGGCCGTGGGTGGGTGCAAGCCCGCGACGATCCGGGCCGCGGTGGTCTTGCCGCAGCCCGAGGGGCCGTGAAGTGCCAGACATTCGCCTGGCTGGAGCGAGAGCGAGAAATGCTGCAGAACTTCGGTGTTGCGGTACCCCGCCGAGACGGCGTCCAGGATCAACCGGGCGTCCGCCCGGGTCGGGCGGCGATCCGTAGTGTCGGCGCGTGTCTGCGGGATCTGCGGGGCGGCGACCGGCAGGATCTCGGCATCACCGGTCTCGAGCACCCGGCCGCCGCCCATGACGATCACACGCTGGGCGACCGCGCGGACCGCGTCCAGGTCGTGGGTGACGAGCACGATCGTCAGGCCCTGCCGGGCCAGTCGGGTGATCTCGTCGAGGACCGCCGTCCGACGAGCCGGGTCCTGCCCGGTAGTGGGTTCGTCGAGGATCAGGCACGTCGGGTCTGTCAGCAGAGCCTGGGCGATGACCAGTCGTTGTTGTTGCCCGCCCGACAGTTGATGCGGGTAGCGGCGCAGCATGCCCGGATCGTCGGCGAAGCCCGCACGTTCGAGTGCGTCGGCCACGCTCACCGGATGCCCGCGCCCTCGGCCGGCACGAGCGATGTCGTCGAGCACGGTACCGATCCGCAAGGCCGGGTTCAGCGCCGAGGAGGGGTGCTGGGGCACATATCCGAACCGTGCCCCGCCCGTGTCCAGGACGGCCGTGGTCACCTCCACCCCCGGGCGGTGCTCACCCATCAATGCCAGCGCGGTGGTGGTTTTGCCGCTCCCGGAAGCCCCGACGAGCGCGGTGACGACCCCGGCGGGAATGTCCAGATCGACCCCTTCGACCAGAAGCCGATCCGGTGTCCGTGCGGTCAGTCCGCGCACGCGGATGGTGCCGCTGGGCACAGCGGCGGCCTGGACCGCCGGGATTAGCTCGGTCATCGCCACTTCCTCGTCGACACCTCGCGTGTTGCCGCGCGAGCACCGGAGTCGAACAGCAGATTCACCCCCATCGCCAAGGCGATGATCAGGGCCGCGGGCAGGACGACACCCCACGGAACGAGGGCGAGGCCGGCGCGGTTGCGGTCGATCATCACGGCCCAGTCGGTGCCGGCCGAGTCTGCGCTCACCCCCAGGAAGCTGGCCGAGGCAACCAGGTAGATCGCCCCGACGAACCTCAGTCCGGCGTCCGCGGCGAGGATCGGGAGCAGTGATCGTCCCAGGTAGCCGAGCTGCCGGCGCCACCAGGTTTCCTGTTGTAGGACCAGCGCCTCCATGGCCGGGGTGTGCGCGGCGTGCAGCGCCGAGGCCCGCACCAGACGCGCCGCATCCGGGAACAGCAGCACCGCCACGGTCACTGTCAGAACGAGCAGGTCGGCGTCGGTGAGTGCCACGGCCAGCAGCAGTACCATGATCGACGGCAGCGACAGCAGCAGATCCAACGGCCGCATCAGCATCTCGTCGACGATCCGTCGCCTGGCGGTCGCGGCAGCTACCCCCCACGGCACGGCGAGCAGGTAGGTCAGGGCCACGGCCGCGGCGGCCACCAGCACCAGCGACCGCCCCCCGAGAAGGACCTGTGTGATCAGGTCGCGCCCCTCGGAATCGGTTCCCAGGAGCCACTGGTCCCCGTAGGTGAACGCCGGGCCACGGGCACCGGGTTCGGTGAGCAGGGGCCCGAGCAGCGCGACCGCGAGCGGGACCGCGGTCAGGGCAGCCCCGATGCGCACCCGGGACCGCCCACTCGCACGCCCGAGAAACGTGGAGCCGGTCACGATGCCAGTCCGGCCGTGGGGTTGAGCTGGAACGCCACGATGTCGGCGACCGTGTTCACGGCCACCGTGATCATCGCGAACACCGTCACCAATCCCATCAACAGCGGAATGTCGCGGCTGCTGACCGCGCTGACCAGTAACTGCCCGAGACCGCCGAGCGCGAATACCGCCTCGACGACCACGACCCCGCCGAGCAGCCAATCGGCGACCCGCGCGAGATGCTGTGTCGCCGGCGTGAGCGAGCCCGGCAAGGCATGCCGCCAGATCACCCGCCGCACGGGCACACCGAGGCGACGGGTGTGCCGGATGTATTCGGAGTCGAGGGTGGTGATCAGCGACGAGCGCACCAACCGCGACAGCGAGCACACCGGGCGGATCACCAGCACCAGTACGGGCAGCACCCACAGCTCCGGTTGCATCAGCAACGGACCGCCGGCGCCGACCGCGGTGGGCGCGAACCATCCCAACCCGACCGCGAACACTGCCACCAGCACGATCGCCACCGCGAATTCCGGTGCCGCGTAGAACGCTACGGTCAGGGCCGTGACGGCCCGGTGGACCCGGTGGCCGCGGCGCACCGCGGCGACCACCCCGAGGAGCAGCGCCAACGGGACGAGCACCACGAACGCCAGGGCAGCGAGGGTCAGCGTCGGCGCCAGCGCCGAGCCCAGCATCGCTGTGACCGGGCGCCCGGATACCACGGAGGTGCCCAGGTCGCCGCCGAGCAGACCGGTCAGCCAGTCCCCGAACTGCACGGACAGCGGCCGGTCCAGCCCGAGGAGCTCGCGCAACTGCGCAATCCGCCTCGGATCTGCGTCATCGCC
Source organism: Rhodococcus sp. NS-SX18 (assembly GCF_057367935.1). Lineage (NCBI taxonomy): Bacteria > Bacillati > Actinomycetota > Actinomycetes > Mycobacteriales > Nocardiaceae > Rhodococcus > Rhodococcus sp. NS-SX18. The sequence continues at coordinate 4,578,235 of NZ_CM170633.1, forward strand.
CGCGATCACCACCGCAGCGTCCCCCGGCAGCGCGGCGGCGATCGAGAAGACGACGACGAGTACGCCCAGCACCTGGACCAGTCCCACCGTGAGGCGGGTACCGGCGTAGCGGGCGAGCATCACGAAAGCCAGGCCCGGTCGAAGCGGGCGTACCCGAGGGTGTTGCTGGGCGCGTTCTCGGCCATCCCCGCCAGATGCGGCGCCATGCCGTGCAGGCCGTCGGAGAAGCCCCACACCAGCAGACCTCCCTCGCTGTGGAGCTGCGACTGCATCTGCTGATATGCGCGGGCCCGGATGTTCTCGTCGGTGGTTTCGCTGGCGGTGGCGAACAATGCGTCGAATTCGGGGCGGCGCCACTGGGTGTAGTTCTTTGCCGATGTCGACAGCATCCGCTGTGCGAGGTGGGTTTCGATGGGCATGGCCCCGGAGCGAAAACTCGACAGCACACCCTCGTCGAGGGTTCGCGTCCAATAGGTCGATCCCTCAGTGACTTTCACCTCGATCTTCAGTCCGGCGCGCCCGGCCTGTTCGGCGAGGATGTTCGCCGCCTCGACGAATCCGTTGGTGGCACCGGTGGTCTGCAGTTCGATGGTGGTGTTCCGGACGCCGGCCTTGCGGATCAGGGCCTCGGCCTCGTCCAGATCCAGAGCGCGCTGCGGCAGATCCGCGGCATAGTATTTGGCGTCCTTGCCGAACAGGTCGTTGCCGACCACACCGGTGCTGCCCAGCACGGTGGTCACCAGTTCCTCGCGATCGACGAGGGCGAACATCGCCCGCCTCAGATCCACGTTGTCGAAGGGGGGCCGGTCCACCTTCATTGCGAACGCCGACATCGCGCTGCGTGGCGACCGCAGGATCTGCATCCGGGCGTCGCTTTCGTAGGTGCGCGCCGAGGTGACACCGAGGTCGTCGGCGTAGTCGACCTGCCCACCGAGCAGGGCGTTGATCCGTGCGGTCTCGTCCGGAGCGGTGAGGATCTCGAGTTCGTCCACATGGGGGGCGCCGTCCCAGTAGTCCGGGAATCGCGCGGTGACGAGCGAGCGACCCGGTTCGAACGAGACGAACGTGAACGGCCCGGAGCCGATCGGACGGCTGAAGTCGGTGGTGCCCTCCGGGATGATGTAGGCGCCGAACGCGGCCAGCACGTTCGCCAGTTCCCCGCACGGGCGCGCGCAGACGAATTCGATGGTGTGGTCGTCGAGGGCGCGGGAGCGGGCGATGTCGATCACCTCGAGTGAGGCCCGCGGGCGCAGTGCGTTCGCCGGGTTGAGGATGCGCTGGTAGGAGTACAGCACGTCGGCGGCGCGCACCGGCCGGCCGTCGTGGAAGACCGCCGGGCGCAGCTTCACCGTCCAGGTGGTCGCGTCGGCGTTCGGGTGCCAGGCGGTGGCGAGCCGCGGTACCGGGCCGAGGTCGTCGCCGTATTCGACGAGTTTGTCGTAGAGCGCGTTCGCGCGGGCGACGTCGGCGTACAGGTTGGTCTTGTGCGGGTCCAGCACCTCCTGTGCGCCACCGCCGGCGAACACCGCTCGCAGTCGGCCGCCGTCCCGGGGCGCGGCGGTGGGCGCGGGGGCGGTCTCGCCGCTCGTGCTGCATGCGCCGAGCAGTACGGCGCCGGCGGCGGCGCCGAGGCCGAGGAACGAGCGCCGGCTCAGGTGCGGCAGCGCGGACAGGGTGACCGGATTCATCGGGGTTTCTCCTTGAGCAATGGATCGAGGGGTCGAGGTGAAGCGTGGGGGTGAGTCAGAGAGCCTCGGCGATCACGTGGATCCGGTCTCCGCAGAGTGCGGTGCCGGCGAGATCGGTCAGGGCTGAGCGCCCCGGCCAGCCGGTCTCGGTACGGGGTCCGGGTGTGTCGAACAGGGCCCGCACCGCGAACCCGGCGCGCTGCAGGTGGCCGGTCAGCTCCAGCGGAAACAGCAACCGCCACGCCGAGGTTTGGACGAGGGGCTCGGCGGATTCCGGGATCTGCCACTGCCGACGGCGGCGTAGCAGCTGGGCGGCGTGGTCGATCCACAAGGTGGTCTCGGCCCGCCAGGTGCGGGCGTGCCAGGAGAAGGACGAGTGGGTGGGCTCGTCGAGAAGTTCGGTGTTGCCGAGGAAGAAGGCGCCGTTGCGCATTTCGGCGATCAGCAGCCCACCGGGACGTAGGTGCCTGCGGCAGCAGCGCAGGCATGATTCCAGCTCGGCGTCGGTGTGGCAGTACAACAGGGCACTGTCGAGGCAGACGATGGCGTCGACGCCCGCGTCGACCTCGAAGGTGCGCAGGTCGCCGACCGCGGCTCTCACACCGGGATACTGGTGTTGCGCGAATCGCACCATCGCCGGGGATTGGTCGATGCCCAGGCAACGGTATCCGCGTCGGGCCAGGTATCCCAGGTCGCGGCCGGTGCCGCAGCCCAGGTCCAGCACCGTCGCGGGGTGTGTCCGCGGCGCCGGAGCGTCGGAGGTCAGGTAGGTCGCGAGAATGTCGTCGACGAACCGGGCGGCACTGTGGTCCGGGTCGGGAAATCGTGCCTCGTACAGGGCGGGGTTGTCCGTCAACAAGTTCCGAGCCTCCTCAGCCGCGGTCATGTCCGTGCTCCGGCCGGGTCGGCGAGCAGGCCGCGGCGGTGCAACAGCCAGATTCCGGTGGCCGAGCCCCACGCGAGGGCGATGCATATCAGCGCGCCGGGCCACCCGTTGCCCAGGTCGAGGCCGTACCCGATCAGCGCGTTTCCGCCGGCGGCAGCCAGCCCGGAGACCAGGTAGAACATCCCGAACAGAGTCCCGGAGATGTTCGACGCCCCGTATGCCGGGATCAGCTCCATCACGAACGGCTGCGCGATCAGGATGCCTGCTTCGAGGATCAGGGCGGAGAGCACCAGTGGCGCCAGCGCCAACGCGATCCGTCCCGCCCCGGGGGAGGGTGCGCCCCACAGGACCGGCAGTGCCACCACGAACGCGGCACCCATCAGGATCAGTCCCGCCGCGATAGCGGTGCCGCGGCTGGTGTGGCGATCGAACCATCGAGTCAGACGCACCTGGGTGAGCAGCCCGAAGACGGTGGTGGACAGGAACAGCACCGCAACAGCTCCACTCCAGTCGGTGATCCGCCCGGCCAGTACCGGATACACCAGGTACATCTGCGTCTGCAGGGCGAACATCCCGAGCATGGCCACCGTGAACAGCACGAACCGGCGGTCGGCCAGCACCGCACCCCAGCCGCGCAGCACCGTCGTCTCGGCGCGGTCCACCGGGTGGGCGGGCAGAAACCGCCACTGCGCCAGGGTCAGGGCAGCGAAGACGACCGCCGCGGCGACGGCTACGGTACGGAAGTCCACCGTCAGCAGCGCGCTGCCGATCAGCGGTCCCGACAATGCTCCCGCCTGCGCGAAGACATTGAAGACCGCGAACGCCTCCGCCCGGCGGCGGGGTTCGGCAACTGCGATGTAGGAGCGCACGGCCGGATTGAACAGAGCCCCAGCCAATCCCGACAGAACGGAGGCGAGCAGCAGCAGCGGCACGCTGGTGCCCACAGCGAACACCGCGAAGCCCACCGACCGCAGTGCGCAGCCGGCGATGATGACCCGATGGGGTCCGAGCCGGTCGGCAGCGGTGCCCCCGATCAGGAACAAACCCTGCTGGCTGAGGGTGCGCGCCCCGAGGACCAGGCCGGTGATCGCCAGGGACAGACCCAGGTTCCCGGTCAGATGCATCGACAGGTACGGCACCAGCATGTAGAAGCCGGTGTTGACGCCGTACTGATTGAGCACCAGCAGTTGTACCGAGCGGGGGAAACTGCGCAGCAGAGCGAATGTCCCGGCCGGGGAGTCGGTGGCGGTCATCGTGATTCCTCGTTGTCGGGTCGGTACACGCCGAGTCCGGGCAGGCCGCTCGGACGCAGCTTTCCGTCTTCACCCCCGAGGCCGGTCCACGGATCTCGGGCGAGCAGGAGGTGCCCGTCCAGATCGCACCACCGGGCCAGGGACGCCAGCTGCGCCGCGGGGGCGATACCCAGCGAGCTGCACACCAGGCAGCCGAGCATCACCTCCATTCCGCGCGCGCCGGCCGCCACGGCCAGTGCACGGGCGCGGTAGATGCCGCCGCACTTGGCGAGTTTGATGTTCACCACGTCCGCGAGGCCGGTCAGCTCGTCCAGGTCCGCCAGGTCGTGGACCGCCTCGTCCGCGACGAGCGGAAGATCGGTGCGGCTGCGCAGCTCCCGCATTCCGTCTCGGTCGTGCACCGGCAGTGGTTGTTCGAGCGCGACGACCGGCAGACCACCGGTGTCGGCGAGCACTGACAGGGCGGTGGCCGCGGTCCACGCTTCGTTCGGGTCGACGATCAGATCCACGCCTGGAGCGGCAGCGGCGATGGCGGCCAGCCGCCGGACCGATTCGGTCGGGTCGGCGTCGGTCTTGACCTTCAGCAGAGTGAACCCACGCTGCGACAACTCGGCGGCCTCGGCGGCCATGTCCTGGGGCGCACCGATTCCGAGGGTGCGGGAGATCGGGATCTCGGCGGACAGCGGCAGTCCGAGGTGCGCAGCGACCGTCTGCCTGTTCACGCGTGCCCGGTAGTCGGCGACGGCGGACCACACGGCGCCGGCGACCGCCGGGTGCACCTGCGCCGGGATCGTTTCGGGAATCCCTGGGGCACCGCAGCACGCAGCGACTGCCCGCAGCTGGGTCTCGATGAGGTGCACGTCCAGGCCCGCGAATGTGGAGGTGACGACCTCGCCGCGGCCGCACGATCCCGTGTCGGGATCGATCACGGTGACCGTGACCGCCTGACGGGACGACATCACCGCCCGGCTGATCCGGAACGGCCGGGCCAGGGCGAGGGTGCTCACCGACCAGGTCAGGCTCATCGCGCCGTCTCCATCCGGTCCCTCGCCCCCGGCTGCGGGGCCCGCACGGCTTCGCACCGCGTCCAGCACTCCGCCGGGTCCCCGTACTCGGCGATCTCGTGCGGATGTGTTCGCGGCGGAGCGAGCAGGCCGTGCCGAGCACACCAGTCGTCGTCGAAGATGGTGCGCAGGTAACGATCGGGGCCGTCCGGAAAGACGGTGACCACCGGGCCCGGCCAGCGGGTGGCCGCCCACCCGGCCACCGTGGCCACTGCACCCGTCGACCAGCCGCCGGTGTGGAAGCCGTCCCGCGCCAGGCTGCGGCAGGCGTGCACGGCCTCGCGCGGGCCGACCCAGTGCACCTCGTCGAACATCTCGTATCGCACATTGCCCGGATGCACGCTGCTACCCAGTCCCCGCATGACCCGGCAGGTGGCGGGCTGTCCGAAGATCGTCGACCCCACCGCATCGACCCCGATGATCCGCAGGTCCGGCCACAGCTGCCGCAACCGCAGACCCACTCCGCTGCTGTGGCCGCCGGTGCCCACACTGCACACAAGCACCTCGGCCCGCTCGATACCCTGTGCGGCCAGGCCCGCGACGATCTCGTCGGCGAGCCCGTGGTAGCCCACGGCGTTGTCGGGATTGTCGTACTGGTTGGGCCAGTATGCATCCGGGTCGGCGGCAAGAATCCGGTGCAGGACGTCGAGCCTGGCCTGCTGCCACCCGCCCTCCGGGTGCGGACGGTCCACGATCTCCAAGGTGGCACCCAACGCGCACAGCAGATTGCGCATGGCGGGCTCGAGCTCGCAGTCCACCACCAGGGTGACGGGGTGGCCGAGTGGCTGTGCTACGTATGCCAGCCCCACCCCCAAAGTGCCGCTGGTGGATTCGACGATCCGAGCGCCGTCCCGCAGCTGCCCGCGTCGCCGGGCACCGACCAGCATCGACAGGGCCGACCGTGCCTTGAGCCCACCGAAACCGAGCGACTCGATCTTCGCGAAGTAGCCCGGATGCGGGTTCGGCACCGGGGTGAGGATGCGCACGAGTGGGCTGTTCCCCACCCGCGCCGGCGAATCGATCACGGTCATCGTGCCCGCGACCCGTGGTACAGGTAGATCGGGCCGGTGTCCCCGGTCAGCCAGAAGAACGGGTACGGCTCGGCCGAGAGCGCGTCGATGCCGCGGCCGAGCAACTCCCGGGCGACCGCGGCGCCACTCTGGGCGAACATCGCGACCGGAAGCCGCCGGTCGGACGCTGCCGCCCGCGCGAACAAGGTGTCGACGGTGCCGTTGCCCAGCATCATTCCGCTGGCCAGCACCGCATCACACTCGTCGAGATGCTCGGCGAAGTCGGTGACGATCGGCTCACCCCACTCGGTGGTGCCGCCCTTCAGATCACACGGCACGTACCGCAGTCCGCGCTCGCGCAAGCTGACGAGCAGCGAGTTGACCACTCCGATCACCAGCACCCGCCCGCCCGGTGGAGCGTCGACCAGTCCGGTCACGTGATGCGCCCGGGCCAGCGAGCGCTGCAGCGAATCCCCGGAATCCAGCTGCACCGTCACTGCGCGAGGCTCACCCGCGTGCGGGCACCGGTGCGTCAGGTAGGCGTCGAGTGCGGCGATCTGCACGGCGATCTCGGCATGGTGCAGCAGATCGGTCACCGCCACCCCTGCGCAGGCGTGCACGATCTCCGGGTCCACCGAGCCCGGCTCGACCGCGCACGAGCCCGTCGCAGCCCCGACCCGCAGCGAGATCACCTGGTTGCGGTAGCCACCACTGCGCCCGCTGTGCCGTGCCCCCTGTGACGTGGTGAACGCAACCGACACCACCACGTCGCGCGGGGGACGCCGGGCAGGGTCGGTGCGGTAGCGTTCGAGAAGCGCAGCCAGGCGACCGTTCGTCGCGGTACCGATCGCTGAGGTGGTAGTCACGACGCCGGCTCCTCGCCGTATGTGGCGGAGATCGACGACAACAGGCGCTCGGCCAACGGGCGGGCCCCGGACCGTTCCGACGAGACGACGACGACGCTGCCCAGGTAGCTGTTGTTGTCCATTCCCGGCGTGGTTCGGTGACCGGGCCCCTTGAACGCCGCCGAGACCACTGCCGGATCGGCTGTGACGGTGTCGATTCCTTCGATTCCGGCGACGACACCCGCCCTCGTCGGCACCAGCATGCTCACGGCTGCGCTCGAGGGCCGTCCGCCGTCACGCTGCTCGTCCGGGATCGTCGGGAGGATCGGCTCGCGTCCCAGTGCGAGCTCGACCGCCACCCGCGGCAGGTCGACTCCGCTCACATGCCGGATCAGCTCGGTGATCTGGTTGCCGGCCGGCCGTGGATTGATCTCGATGATCCGGGGCCCGGCGGCGGTCAGGCGTAGTTCGGTGTGCACCACCCCGTGATCGAGACCCACCGCATCGATCGCGTCCTCCGCGGCGGCCACCACTTTCACGCGGTCCCGCTCTGCCAGGTCGGCCGGGAACATGTGCCCGGTCTCCACGAAACCCGACACCCCACCCAGGCTCTTGTCGGTCACGCCGATCGTGTGGACCTTGCCGCGCGAAATCCAGCTCTCCACACTGAATTCCGGACCGTTGAGGAACTCCTCGAGCAACACCACCGGACTCCGCCGCTGCCCACGCGCATTGACCTCGAATCCCCGCAGTGCGTCCACCGCCGACTCGACATCCAGCCAACTGTCCGCGCGTCGCACGAACATTCCCGCACACAGATCGATGGGCTTGACCACCAAGGGGAAGCCCACCGACTCGGCCGCGGTACGGAGCCGGATCGGGTCGTCGACCGACACGGTGGTGTGCCGGGGCCCCGGGACGCCGACGCAATCCAACACCGTCCGGGTGCGCGCCTTGTCGCAGGCCGTCTCGATCGCGTCGGGCGCCGGACCGGGAAGTCCGAGTGCGGCGGCAATTCGCGCGGCGGTCGGCAGGTAGTAGTCGCAGCTGGTGAGGACGCCGTCGATCCTTGCCTCGACATCGATCCGCCGCGCCGCCTCGAGTGCGGCAGCCGGATCGTTGGTCTCGGCAGTGACCACCGCACGACCGAGACGCAGCGGATGCGGGGAACCGTCCGGCAGGGTGTCCGGGTAGTGCTCCGGTCGTCGGGTCAGAAAGGTGAACTCGACTCCCAGGTCGGCAATCGCTCTCGGCAGCAACGTTCCCATTGCTCCGACCCAACTCTCCACCAGCAGTAGGTGTGCCACACGTGGCCTTCCGCTCGCATCCTCCGCAGTACCCAGCGACACAGAAGCTACTGACAATCGTTATCATTAGCAAGACCGGTCGGTGCCGGAGGATTACGCGGTCGGTGAGAAGGGTCGCCCACGGAGGTCCGCTGATCGAGCCGGGGCTCGATACCACGCAGGCCAGCGGCACCGGGAAAGCCCGGAACAGCGGGGAATCGGAAGCATGACGAACGGCCGGCGGGTCGCTCACCTCGCCGCGTCATGCACCTCGTGCTCGCCAGGGGAAGTCGCACGGGAGATCTCGGTACGGACCGCCAGGACGGCGTCACGATGCGCGGCATCGGTGGCGACGTTGCAGCCGAGCGCGAGATCCTCGAGGAGGAGACCCCGATGGGCCGCGAGGATGCGTGAGGCGACGGACCGTGCCGCGCCCGGTGACGCGCCCGCGGCCTCGATCGCCGCGGCCATGGGGTCGAGCCATTCGGTTACCACGGGGACGAGGAATATCTGCTGCAGCTCGGGATCCCGCGTCGCTGCGGTATAGATCTCGAAGAACATGGCGGTTCGCCGGCGCCCACCCGGCGTGTGCGCGTCTACCCAGGCCATCTCGAGCCCCTGCGAGATCACGGAGGTCACGTGGGCGGCGGTCACCGACGGCGACGACTCGTCCACCGAGAGATCGCGGATCCGCAGGAGCAGCTCCCGCGACGCGGCCAGATGGGTCACCAGAGTGCGGTCGACGATCTCGGCGATCAGGTTCTCACGACTACCGAAGTGGTGGAGGAGATTTCTGGTCGACGTTTCGAGCCGCTCGGCCAGCGGACGCAGAGTGAGACCGAACAGCCCGCGCTCCTCGGCGTAGGCGCAACAGCCCTCGAGGAGTGCGCGCCGACGCTCGACATCCTTGTGGCGACCCATGCCGGCGAGTTTATACTCCACACGTTTCATGAATCAAACGTGGAAGGAAGAATGGTGATGCAGGCACTGTCCCGCGACGAGATCCTCGGGTCGTTCGTCAACAGCTCGCGCAGCAGGATCAGGACGGTGACGTTCCCACCCGACTTCGACGCGGTGCGCTGGGCGGAACTCGACTTCTTCGGCTGGACGGACCCTCGAGCTCCGCTCCGCGCATATCTGATTGCCCAGCGCGCCGAGCACACGGTCGGCATCGAGTTGCGCCAGGCCGACACCGACGGGTCCCGGTCGCGCAGCACGATGTGCACCCTCTGTCACGCCGTTCACCGCGCCGGTGGGACGTCGCTGTTCACGGCGCGCAAGGCCGGCGCCGGCGGCAAGGCCGGAAACAGCATCGGAACCTACATGTGCAGTAACTTCGCATGCTCACTGTATGTGCGGGAGCTGGCGCCTCTGCCCGGCAATCAGCCCGATCGAGCACTGCCCACCGAGACTCGGATCCGGCAACTCGAGACTCGACTCGGCGGATTCGTCGGGCGGGTGTTGGACGAGCAGGATCCGTGACCACGCTGTGCACTACCCGGGCGGCGCCGTCACCCGGGCGTCTTCACGCGAAGGACCACAGTCCCAGCGTGTCGCGCAATGTGGTCCCGGGGTATGCGGTGCGAAACAGGCCGCGGCGCTGCAGTTCCGGGACTACCAGGTCGACGAAGTCGTCCAGCGAATCCGGATACGCCGGACACATCAGGTTGAATCCGTCGCAGGCGCCGGCGACGAACCACTCCTCGATCCGATCCGCGATCGCCTCGGGCGTGCCGATCATCGTCGCGTGCCCTCCTCCGGCCGCGAGGTAGCCGAGCAGTCCACGCAGTGTGGGCCGGTGCGATCCGATGATCCGTTGCACCGTTGCGTAGCGACCCTGGGGGCCGGAGAACTGGTCGATGGGCGGCAGGTCGGCAACCGGCGCGTCGAGATCGTGGCCCGTGTAGTCCTGACCGGTGAAGACGCCGAGCTGGGCGAGCGCGGCGTCGATGTCGATCAACGCGTCCAACGTCGCCTTCTTCGCCCGGGCCTCGTCCTCGGTGCGACCGACATAGGGGACGAGGCCCGGAAGTATCGCGATCGACGCGGGATCTCGTCCGGCGGCGGCAGCGCGGCCACGTAGATCGGTGGCGAAGTCGAGCGCCATAGCCGAATCCCACGAAACCGAGTACACCGCTTCGGCGTGCCGCGCTGCGAGGCTGCGTCCGGTCTCCGACGCTCCTGCCTGGAACAGCACCGGACGCCCCTGTGGACAGCGCGGGACGGTGAGCGGACCGTCGACGCGGAAGTGCTGACCGCGGTGCTCGATCCGACGGATGGCGTCGGCGTCGAGGTATCGACCGGCGGCGCGATCGACGGCGATGCCGGCCTCGTCCCACGAGTCCCACAGCGCAGTCAGCACCTCGATGAACTCCTCGGCGCGGCCGTAACGCGCGGCATGGTCCGGCAGAGCGTCGAGCCCGTGATTGCGGGCCTCCGCGTCGAACATCGAGGTCACGATGTTCACCCCGGCCCGTCCACCGCTGATGTGGTCCAGCGACGCGAGCATCCGCGCCGCATGGAACGGTGTGTAGAAGCTCGCGGACACCGTGGTGACCAGCCCGATGTGTTTCGTCGCGCGCGCCATCGCGGACAGCGCGGTCAGGGGTTCGAGAAACCACGTGGTCCCGGCCGTGTAGCTCGTATTCACGCAGTGTCCGTCGGCGAAGAACACCGCATCGAAGCAGCCACGCTCGGCTGTCCGGGCGAGTTCCTCGAAGTAGGTGATGTCCCCGATTCGCTCCGCCGCGGATGTCGGATGCCGCCACGCCGCCGAATGATGGCCGACACCATGGAGAAAGGCATTGAGATGGAGGGTGCGGGACAGCATCAGTTCATCACCAGCCCGCCGTCGACCACGAGGTTCTGACCGGTGACTGCTCGCGACCAGTCGGAAGCGAAGAACAGGACGGCGGCAGCGAAGTCCTCCGGGGTGGTGACCTTCCGCAGGGGCGTGGAGGCGGCGATCAGTTCGAATACCTCCTCGGGGGTCGCTGCCGATGCGTCGGTGGTGCGCAGCAGCCCACCGGAGACCATGTTCACGCGGATGCCTTCAGGCCCCAGGTCTGCCGCGAATGTGCGGGTCAGCGACAGCAGTGCTGCCTTGGCGGCGGTGTAGTCGTGATACGGCACCACCGGGTTCTGGAACAGGTTGGTGCCGATATTGATGACGCTGCCGCCGCCGGCCTCGCGCATGCCGGGCAGAACCGCCTGGACCGTGTTGATCGCGCCGCCGACGATACCGTCGAGTTGAGCGGCGAAATCGCCGTAGCCGATCTGGTCGGCCCTGCGGCGCGCGTCGCCGTTGAAGGAGAAGTCGGGCAGCGCGTTGTTGACCACGGTGGTGACCGGTCGGCCGAAGTGCTTCCTGGCCTGTGTGAGCATGGCGTCGACCTGGGCGGGGTCGGTCACGTCGGCGGCCAGCGCGACAGCGCGGTCCGAGCCGATCTTCTGGGCAAGGGCGTGGGCGGCGTCGCTGCTGTTGCGGTAATTGACTACGACGGCGGCGCCCTCGTCGGCGAACGACTGTGCGAGGTGGTGACCGAGACCGCGCCCGGCGCCGGTGACGAGTACCGTCTGGTTCTGCAGGAGCATTGTGTGTTGTTTCCCTTCGGTGGGAAGGGGTTCACCGCAGCGACGGACCACACGGCCGCGCCGGCTCGGCATCCCTTCGCTCGCATGATCGAGATCAGGTTCGACGGGTCTGTCTCTCAGCCGTTTCCGGCACCCCGTGTCGAGTCCGTCGCAAGACTACCCCGGTTGTGCCTGTCCGTCGAACTTCACTGTCACTTCGGGCAAATCACGAGCCTGCCCGGGATTGCCACCCGGCTCGAGGGCGGCGCGCACGGCAATATTGTTCCTCGACAGCAGATCACGTCCACAGATCGACGAAGTGGTGGACAGGGCCATGGCCGCAACCGACATGCAGCTCCCCGCCTGCTTCGATGCCTGCGGTGAGCCACCGTTTGGCTTCCTCGAGCGCGGCATCCCAGCTTTCTCGCTGCGGCCGAAGGGTAGCCATGGCTGCCGACAGCGAGCAACCGGTGCCGTGCGTGTTCGAGGTGCGTATGCGGGGACTGTCGACCACGACCGCATCGTCCTCCCCCGCTAGAGGGCCGATGACGGTGTCGTAGACGGTGTCTCCAGGAAGATGTCCGCCCTTGGCCAACACCGCCACCCCATAGCGATCGGCAATCTCGTGGGCTTGCCCGAGCAGTTCCTCCCAGGAGTCGGCCGGAGACGTGGAGCTGAGGACTGCGAGTTCAGGAACGTTCGGCGTGATCAGATGGACCTGGGGAATGAGGTCTTCGAGCGCCCTTTCGGCTTCGCGGCTGAGCAACCGGTCGCCGCTGGTGGCGACGATGACCGGATCGAGCACCACCACGGGGGGCGCGACCGTTGCAAGCCATTCGGCGACGGCTTGCACCTGATCGGTGTCGGCGAGCATGCCGATCTTGACGGCGTCGACGGTGACATCGTCGCTGACCGCTTCGAGTTGAGCGGTGAGAAACGATGCCGGAGGAAGGTGGACACTGCGTACACCGCACGTGTTCTGGGCGACCAACGCCGTGACCACCGCCATCCCGTAGCCTCGATGCGCGGCAATGCTCTTCAGGTCCGCCTGGATGCCGGCGCCGCCGGTCGGATCCGTACCGGCAATGGAAAGCACTCGCGGCGGTGGAACAGCAGACATCGACATTCGGACATCCCTTCGCTAGTACGAACTAGAGCAGGTTCGACGGGTGTGATCTCAGCCCTCCTACCGGGCACCCCGTGTCGAGAGGATCATAGGCGTCGACCTCGCTCGGCGGCCCGGTGGGTCTGGGCAGTGGCGGGTCCACCGCTTGCGCCCACCCAGGCGGGCCGCACGGCAGAAGCGGGGGCCCGAGGACCGAAAGCGTTCGTGCGGAACGTTCTTGTCCAAGAAGTGTGCCGGTCGACCCGCGTCTCGCCGAATGTGCGAACTCGTCGACGGGTTCGCTGTTGGGTTGGCCGCAGACGGCAGGGGCCATGGTGCGGCTGGCCCCCTGACGGTAGGCTGGACGCTGTGAGTAGGGCCAGTTCGGCGCGCCAGCGGTTGCTCGCTTTCGGTTCCGGAGAAGACTTGTCGCGACGCGCCCGATTGTTGAGCGACGTCCACGACGCGGTGATGTCCGGCCGGACGCCGCCGGTGCCTCCGCGTGACGTTGTCGCCCGGTCGTGGTCGCGTCTCCAGGCAGACGGCGTCAGTCCGGCCCGGTGTGAGGACGTGGTACTCGCGGACGTCTCCGAACTCGAAGCGCGCCGTGCACGAAGCGCCCTGAGGTCGGTTCTGCCCGAACTACGCGGCACCTTGACCGAAATGGCGAGCGACGCGAACTTCATCGTGGTCGTCGCCGACTCGGACGGGGTGGTGCTGTGGCGAGAAGGTGCACGTGACGTGCAGAGGGAAGCCGACGTCCTCGGATTCGTGGAAGGCGCCCGCTGGTCGGAGACGTCGGTAGGCACCAATTCTGTCGGCACGTCGCTGGTCGAAGACGCTCCGGTACAGCTTTTTTCGGCCGAACACTATGCCCGGTCCCACTACGGCTGGTCGTGTACGGGGTCACCGGTCCACGATCCACGCTCCGGCGAGGTCCTCGGCGTACTGGATATCAGCGGGTCGGCGATGTCGGTGCATCCGGCCACCGTGGCCCTCGTGCAGACGGCTGTGCGGTTGGCCGAGTCGATGCTCTGGCGCGAGCATGCCGTCCACCTCGACAGGCTCCGTACCGATGCGGCGCCGGTGCTGGCAAGGACGTGCGGGCCTGCTGTCGTCGTGGACGGTCACGGATGGGTCGTGGCAGCCAGCGGCATCGGCGTTCCCGAACGACTGGCCTCACCGGAGGCCGACCGACCGCTGCTCGTGCCCGGTCTCGGACTTTGCGTACCCGAACCGCTCGGTGACGCATGGTTGGTGCGCCGCCGCGCGGAACGGGCGGCCATCCGACTCGAACTCGACCTGGGGGCGGCCCCTCGGGCGACGGTGCGGGGGGAGACGGAATGGACGCGTGCCCTGTCACCGCGGCACGCGCAGATTCTGAGGGTATTGGCACGTACCGGGTCGGCCGGCATCGATGCCGCGTCGTTGAGTGAGGCCCTGTTCGGCGACCGGGACCACATCGTTGCCGTCCGCGCCGAGGTCTCCCGGCTGCGCAAGAGCCTCGGCCCTGTGCTGACGCCCCAGCCGTACCGGTTCGCGGACGGTGTCGAAGTCCGTGTGATCAGGTGACATTCCGCCTCCGAACCTGGTCGCTCCGGTTCGGCGCGGCGCGCGGTGCAGAGGTGCGCGCAGCGACGAAGTCGCGCAGTTCCGCACGTAGTCGGGGGTGCAGTCGTAAGGCGGCGGGGCTGTCGAGGATCTCCCCCAGCCGGGTCAGGTAACCGGCTGGGGTCATTCCGAATTCGACCAGAAGGTCTCCGGGACTTCCGCCGCCGTAGGGCAGCCAGCGACGGGCGAAGTCGATGATGCGGTCGTCTTCGGTGGCGGAACTCATGTGGGTCGAACTCCTGGCGGGTGCGATTCGGCGAGATGACTGAGGGGAGAAGTGAGTTCACGGTCGTGGTGGGCCATGGCGTCGGCGTAGAGGCGGCCGGCGCGATACGAGGAACGCACGAGCGGCCCCGCCAGGACGCCGGCGAAACCGATCTCCTCGGCGGCTTTCGAGTGTTCGACAAATTCTTCCGGCTCGACCCACCGCTCGACCGGGTGGTGTCGCGGCGAGGGACGCAGATACTGGGTGATGGTGAGGATGTCGCAGCCGGCATCGTGCAGGTCGATCATCGCCTGCTGCACTTCCTGTGGGGTCTCCCCCATACCGAGGATCAGGTTCGATTTGGTGATCAGGCCGAAGTCGCGGGCCGCGGCGAGCACACCGAGCGAGCGTTCGTAGCGAAACGCGGGACGGATCCGCTTGAAGAGCCGCGGCACGGTCTCGAGGTTGTGGGCGAGCACCTCGGGCCGGGAGTCGAACACCTCGGCCAGCAGGTCCGGCCGTCCGCTGAAGTCGGGAACGAGATTCTCGACGCCGGTGCCGGGGTTGAGGGCGTGGATCTGTCGGACGGTCTCGGCGTAGAGCCATGCGCCGCCGTCGGGCAGGTCGTCGCGGGCAACCCCGGTGACGGTGGCGTACCGAAGTCCCATCGCCTGCACGGACTCGGCGACGCGGCGGGGCTCATCCCGGTCGAGGTCGGCGGGTTTGCCGGTGTCGATCTGACAGAAGTCGCAGCGGCGCGTGCACTGCCGACCGCCGATCAGGAACGTGGCTTCGCGGTCTGCCCAGCATTCGAAGATGTTGGGGCAGTCGGCTTCCGCACACACCGTGTGCAGTCCTTCGCGTTCGACCAGGCTCTCGAGTTCGGCGTACGCGGGACTGTTCTTGACGCGGGTCTTGATCCAGTTCGGCTTGCGTTCGACGGGGGTTTGCGCATTGCGGACCTCCAGTCGAAGCAACCTGCGGCCCGAAGGGACCGGCGCGTCGGGTGTTGTTCCAGGTATGGGATTCACGTTTCGTTCGATTCCTGGGCGTGGGTTCCCGCCGAACCGCGGTTCCACGCGGGTCCGCGGTTCGGCGGGACTTGCTACATGTTGATCGGACGGCCCAGCGCGGCCAGAACCGATTCGTGCATCGCCTCCGACAGCGTCGGGTGCGCGAAGACGACCTCGGCGAGATCGTCGGCGGTCGCCTCCAGAGATCGAGCGATGCCGAATCCCTGAAGCTGCTCGGTGACATCCGGACCGACCATGTGGGCACCGAGGAGTTCACCGCTGTCGGCGTCGAAGATCGTCTTCACGAACCCGTCGGCTTCACCGATCGCGAGCGCCTTCCCGGACGCCTGCAGATCGAAATGTCCGATCTGGAGGCGACGGCCGGTCGCACGCGCTCGTTCCTCGGTGAGACCGAGGCTCGCGACCTGCGGCCTCGCATAGGTACAGCCCGGAACGTAGTCGCGGTCCAACGGCCGGACGTGATCCGCACCGGCGAGCTTGTCCACACAGAGCACGGCCTCGTGGCTGGCCTTGTGGGCGAGGCAGGGTGCGCCCGCCACGTCACCGATCGCGTACACGCCGAATGCGGTGGTGCGACACCACTGGTCGGTGGTGACGAATCCGCGATCGACCTCGACACCGAGTTCCTCGAGACCGAGGTCCTCGACGTTGCCCTGGATTCCGGCCGCAACGAGGACTCGGTCCACGGTCGACTCGTCGATCGTTCCGTCGGCCGACCGGACGGCCACGGTGACGGCGTTCGTGCCGGCCGTCAGTTCGGACACCGAGGCGCCGGTGTGAATCCTGATGCCTCGCTTCTCGAACTGCCGCCGTACATGGCCCGCGACGGCGGCATCCTCGATCGGCATGATCTGCGGGGCCAATTCGACGAGGGTGACATCGGTGCCGAGATCGTTGTACAGACTCGCGAATTCGACACCGATGGCACCGGAGCCGATGACCAGCAAGGACTTCGGCAACTCCGGCGGGACCAGAGCGTCGAAGTATGTCCAGACCCGGTCGCCGTCGGGCACGACACCGGGAACCGAACGCGGCCGGGCCCCGGTGGCCAGGATGACGTGGTCGGCCCGGTACTCGGACACCGACTCGTCCGCGGCCGTCACTGCGACGACGCCCTTGTCGAGCAGCCGCGCCGACCCCCGGACGACGTCGATGCCGTTCTTCCTCATCAGGTAGCCGATGCCGTCGGACAGTCGCCCCGACACCGACCGGCTGAACTCGACGAGCCGGCTCATGTCGAATTCCACACCGCTGGCACTGAACCCGAGCGGCCGAAGGTTCGCCAGCGTGTGGGCGACATCGGCACCGTGCAGCAACGCCTTGGTAGGGATGCACCCCCAGTTCAGGCAGATCCCCCCGAGCCGGTCGCGCTCGACGACGGCGGTGCGCAGACCGTGCTGCGCGGCACGGATGGCCGCGACATAGCCACCCGGCCCGCTCCCGACGACGATGACGTCGTACTTCTCTGTCATGGTGTACCTCTCAGACGAGCATCAGCGCGGGGGACTCGACGAAACGCCGGAGTTCTCGCAGGAAGGTGGCGCCGAGCGCGCCGTCGATCACCCGGTGGTCGCACGAGAGCGTGACGGTGAGCATCGTGCGCGCAACGACCTGACCGTCGACGACGACGGGACGCTCCTGTCCGGCACCGACCGCGAGGATGGCGCCCTGCGGCGGGTTGATGATCGCGTCGAATTCCCGCACACCGAACATGCCGAGGTTCGACACCGTGAAAGTGCCGCCCTGGAACTCGTCGGCCGTCAGTTTCCCGGTCTTGGCCTTGGTCACCAGCGACTGCACCTCCCCGGAGATCTCGGCGAGTGTCTTGCCGTCGGCGCCGCGCACGATCGGGGTGATCAGTCCCGACGGCAGTGCGACAGCCACCGAGATGTCGGCACTCGCGAAGCGCAGGACCGACTGTGTCGCCTCGTCGAACTGAACGTTGACATCGGGCACCTTCCGCAGCGCCGCGGCACACGCCTTGACGACGAAATCGTTGACCGACAGTTTGACGGCGGGCACGGTCGCATTGATCTTCGTCCGCAAGGCGAGAAGGTCGTCGATCTGCAGGTCCGCGGTGAGCCGGAAGTGCGGGGCGCTGCGCTTCGACTCCTGCAACCGCTGCCCGATCGCCTTGCGCATCGCGGTGAACGGAATCGTCTCGAACTCCGCCTCCGCGACGGGTTCGGCCGCTGCGACGACTTCCGGTTGCAGCCGGAACCGGCGCTCGGCTTCACGGACGTCTGCCTCACACACCCGGCCGCGTGAACCGGTAGCCCGGCAGTCGTGCAGATTGATCCCGAGGGATGCGGCCAGACGTCGGGCCACGGGGGTGGCCGGGACGGCGGTGTCGTCCTCGAAGGAACGTCCCGGAATACCTGACCGCGGCGGCGACAGCGGCTGAGCGACGGTGCCACCGGCCGCCCGGATCGTGTCGTGGATGTCGGCGACGGAGATCCGGCCGTCCCGGCCGGTCCCCGTCACACGCGCCAGGTCGATCGACAACTCGTCCGCCAAGCGGTGGGCGTGCGGGGTCGCGAACACGTCACCGTTCGTCCGTCCTCGCAGGGCATCGGGAACGGTCGTCGCACCGGGACGCTGACGGGACCCGGCGACCGCCCCGGTCACCGGTACCGATTCGTAGGCCGCCGGCGCGGGTGGGCTGATCTCGAGATCCGGCTGCGCGACGGGGGGCTGTCCGGCCGGTGAGCGCCCGGACTCGGCCGGGGTCGGCACCTGATCTGCCCCGATGCCGGCGAGAAATTCCTCGATTTCGGCGTCGGAGACTGCAGCCTCGGCCGACACCGCCAGCACCGCACCGACCGGCAACGTCTCCCCCGGCCTGGCGACGACCCGGCGGAGCACCCCGTCGAACGGTGCCTCCAACTGGTTGGCGATCTTGCTGGTCTCGATCTCGCAGATCAGGTCGCCCTTCGAAAAGGACGCACCCTCCTCGACCAGCCACTCCGCCACGGTGCCTTCCTCCATGGACAGGCCCCACTTGGGAACTTCGATCAGTTTGATCTCACTCATGTCAGGCACTCACAACCTTGCGGACGGCGGCCTCGATCCGAGCGGCATTCGGAAGCCACGCCTGCTCGAGGACCGGGGAGAACGGCACCGGAGTGTGCGGCGGGGTGACCAGTTCGATCGGCGCCTTCAGTGCCCCGAACGCACGCGTCGCGATCAGCGCGGCGACGTCGTGACCGAACCCGCAGCGCGCCGCGGACTCGTCGGCGATCACTACCCGGCCCGTGGAGGCGACGGATTCGAGGATGCCCTCCTCGTCGAGCGGCGACACCGTGCGGGGGTCGACGACCTCGACGGAGATCCCCTCGGCGGCCAGCTTGTCCGCGGCGGTGTTGGCGGCGTTCACCATCGCCGACAGCGCGATGATCGTGACGTCCGTGCCTTCACGGGTGTAGTTGGCGACACCGAACGGGATCGTGTACGGCTCGTCCGGAACCTCGCCCTTGACGTCGTAGAGAGTCTTGTGTTCGCAGAACACGACCGGATCGTCGTCGCGAATCGACTGGATCAGCAGTCCTTTGGCGTCGTAGGCGTTCGACGGGGCGACGACCTTGAGGCCGGGAACGGCGGCGAAGACGTTGTACGGTGACTGCGAATGCTGGGCGGCGGCGGAGAATCCGGCGCCGATCATGCCCCGCACCACCAGCGGGGTACGGGCCTTGCCGCCGAACATGTACCGGAACTTCGCGGCCTGGTTGTAGAGCGCGTCGTAGCAGACTCCGAAAAAGTCCATGAACATCAATTCGGCCACCGGACGCAGCCCGGTCAGAGCAGCACCGGCTGCCATGCCGATGATCGCGGACTCGGTGATCGGGGTGTCGATGACACGGTCGGAGCCGAACTCGGTCCACAGACCCTTCGTCACCCCCAGCACGCCGCCGAACGCCTCCACCTTCCCGGACTCGAGTTCCGGATTGGTGCCGGCGTGACCGCCGCGCAGGTCCTCACCGATCTGCACGACCGTCGCGTCCCGCTGCATCTCCTGCGCGAGTGCGGCCTTGATCGCTTCGCGATATGTCGTCTTCGACGTGGTCATTCTCGTTCTCTCTCTCAGTACGACACGTAGACGTCGGTCAGCAGGTTCGTCAGCGGCGGGTACTCGGCAGCTCGCGCCTTCGTGACGGCGACGTCGACCCGTTCACGAGCCCCGGCCTCGATCGCATCGAGTTCCTTCGCCGTGACCTTCTTGCCGTCGACCTTCGCGCGGAACTTCACCAGCGGATCCTGGGTCCTGCGGAGTTCGGCGACCTGCTCCGCGGTGCGGTACAGCTGCGCGTCGCCCTCGAAGTGGCCGTGCCAGCGGTGTGCCACCGCCTCGATGGTGGAGGGACCGCCTCCTCTGCGGGCTCGCTCGACCGCCTCGCGCGCTGCCTCGTGGACCTCGAAGAAGTCGGTACCGTCGACGGTGGTGGCGGGCATCCCGAACGACGCGGCCCGCGCAGCGATACTCGGTGTGCCGACCGCGTAGTCGCGGCCGGTGGCCTCACCGAATCCGTTGTTCTCGATGACGAAGACGATCGGCAACTCGAGCACGACCGCCATGTTCATGGCCTCGAACACGGTGCCCTGATTGGATCCGCCGTCGCCGGTGAACGAGGCCGCGACACCGCCGTTCCCCAGGGTCTTGGCGCTCAGCGCAGCGCCGATCGCCAGCGACGGGGCACCGCCGACGATCGCGTTCGCGCCGAGCATGCCGACCGACAGGTCGGCGATGTGCATCGATCCGCCCTTGCCGTGGCACAATCCGTCGTTCTTGCCGAAGATTTCGGCCATCATCCCGTCGAGGTCACACCCCTTGGCAATGCAGTGGCCGTGGCCGCGGTGGGTGGAGCCGATGTAGTCGGTGTCGTTCAGGTTCTCGCACACACCGACTGCGATCGCTTCCTGCCCCGAGTACAGGTGGATGAACCCCGGGATGTCACCGGTCGCGTTCTCCTCGTGCAACCGGTCCTCGAATTCGCGGATCTCCGACATCTTGCGATACGCGCTCAGTAATGCACTCTTGTTCAGCGCCATTGCTCTCCTCTGCTTTCTGCCTGAGGGCCGGCCGCACAGGGCCAGGCCCCGAGCGTGACGAGACTTCGGGACGGTTCCCGTCTCACGCCGTGTAACCCAGGTCACGAATGTAGGGAGAGGGTGCGAGCCCACTCAACGTTGCAGCGGATTGCAGCCCGGACGCCGCGCGGGCACTCGCGGTGACAACCGGGTCGACCGCCGCACGGAACGCGGTTCGGCGGCGACCGCTGTGGCCTGCCCGAAGTGGGCCGGTGCCGCGGCTACCGGCCCATGGCTGGAACTCACAGCGAGTCGAGCAGATCCAGCGCCGTCGGAACGGCGGCCGGTGTCAGCACTCCGAGGCCGAACGAGGCCACCGGTGCTCCGATCGGCCGGTGGCGCAGAGAGAACACCGCTATACCCAGCAGGATCAGCCAGGCACCGACCACCGCGACACGGATCGGCGTGACCCCCAGCAGTGCCCCGATGCTGCAGACGCCACCCAGCAGCACCCATCTCCAGCGCAGATTCCGCTCACAGAACGCCCGGATGCGCGGCTCGCTCACGCCCCGGTCGGGTTCTGCCGGTCAGTGGTCGTCGTAGTGCCCCTCGTGCGCGGCGTGCCGATGCCCGTCGTGGATGTAGTCGACGTGGTCGCCGTGCGGGACGGCCACGTGCCCACAGCCCTCGCCGTGGGTGTGGTCGTGTCCTTCGTGGACGTGGTGCTCGGTGGGCTCGCACTCGTCGACGTGCCCGTCGTGGGCCTGGTGCAGATGCCCGTCGTGCACGTAGTCGACGTGGTCACCATGCGGGACGGCCACGTGCCCACAGGATTCGCCGTGGGTGTGGTCGTGGTCTGCATGCTCTCGGTGGTCGGTCATCGCTGGACTCCTGCGTCGGGTTACGGCACCCCTCGTTCAGTATCCCATCGCGACCGGCGGTGAAGACCCGTCTCGGGCGCACACCTCGGACACCGTTCTCCGGCGGAGACCGCCGCGGCGCGAGTCGGAACAAGACCGGCACGGAGCGAGAGGCGGGTCCCGGTACCGACGGGCAGTCGACACCTCGGCACCGCAGACCGACACGCAGTAGGAAACCTCGACCGGCCGACCGATGCGCCGGACCCCGGCTCGAGAATCCGGCTGTGCCGACTCAGGTAGTCCCGGCGTCTCCGATACGCCGGTGTCGGATCACGCGCCCGGGTGGTGGCCCGGACGCGGTTCCCTGGTGACGGAGCAGGACGCGCCGACGAATCGTCGTCGGCGCGTCCCGGTCGGGAGATTCCTCAGAGCCACTGTCCGCTCTGGACCGACAGCAGGCGGTCCATCGCATCCGGCGACCACGTGCTCTCGGGGGGCTCGGGCGCCCGGCGGCCCCGGCGCGGGGCGCCGAGTTCGGGGTAGAGGCTGCGGGAGACCTCCCGGGCGGCGTCCACCACGAGCGGTGCGACCCGCTCGAGCTGCGCGGTGCGGGCGTCGCCGCACAGCGAGATCGCGGCAACCGGACCGTCGTGCCCGCGCACAGCGACGGCGACGCATGCGACGCCGCGCACGGACTCGCTGCGCTCGAACGACAGTCCGCGCCGCTGCCGGATCCGGCTGAGTTCCTGGTGCAGAGTCGCGAGGTCACCGATGGTGTGTTCGGTGCGGCGGGCCAGGCGCCGCTCGTACAGGTCGTCGACGCGCTCGGGCTCGAGCCAGGCGAGCATCGCCTTGCCGCCGGCGGTGGTGTACGCCGGGGCCCGGCCGCCCACCCGCGACGGCAGTGCCGTGGCGAACCGGCCGCCGACCTTGTCGAGGTAGACGCTCTCGGCCCCGTCGAGGACGGCGAGATGAACGACCATGCCGGTCTGCATGTGCAGCTCGTGCAGGAGCGGCGCCGCCGACGCCCGGATCTCCCCGTGGCCACCGTCCCCGCCGCCGAGACCGAGCGCCCGCCGGCCGAGGCAGTAGCCGAAGGATGCGTGATCGACCCAGTTCAGCTTCACGAGCTGATCGAGGATGCGGTGCACGGTCGAGCGGGGCAACCGGGTGCGGCAGGCCACCTCCTCCAGCGTCAGCCGCGAGGACCGGCCCTCGAACGCGTCGAGGATGAGTGTCATCCGTTCGACCATCGACGGCGGCACGTCGCGCCGCGGGGCGGAGGTAGCTGTCGGTTCCGTTGCTTCGACGACTGCCATCTGCGGCCTCCCGATACTTCTGCTCCCGAGGGGAGCGGGAAAACTGAAATGAATTCTGAAAGTGTATCAGCTCACTCTCGCCACCAGTAGTGATCGGGGGCGCGAATTTCCCACCTGCGACCCTCGCGCGCCTCGCATCCGCGGTCGACCCCGGATCCCGCTCATCGGAACGTCGGCCGCGACGGAGCGGCGCGGTCCGGTACAACGGACCGACACCCTCCCAGTCCCGGCAGCGGAGAGGCTCGCATGCGCATCGGAATCGTCAGCCCCGTCGTGGTCCAGCACCCCGGCGTGCACTCCCCGTGGGAACGCACCGCCGGCGTCGACGACCTCGTCCGGGTGGCCCGGGCCGCCGATCGGCTCGGCTTCCACCATCTGACCTGCAGTGAGCACGTCGCCGTCCCGGTGGACGTCGCAGCCGCCCGCGGCGGCACCTACTGGGATCCGCTCGCGACCCTGAGCTATCTCGCCGCCCGGACGCAGCGCATCCGGCTCGCCACCCAGGTACTCGTCCTCGGCTACCACCACCCGCTCGAGATCGCCAAACGCTACGGCACCCTCGACGTCCTCAGCGGCGGGCGGCTGACGCTCGGCCTCGGGGTGGGCAGCCTGCGCGAGGAGTTCGACCTCCTCGGCGCATCCTTCGAAGACCGGGGCCCCCGCGCCGACGACGCCCTGGCCGCGTTGCGCGCCGCGTTGTCCCGACGCCTGCCGGAGTACCACGGCTCCTATTACGAATTCCAGAACCTGCTCGTCGAGCCGCACGCCGTCCAACCCCGCGTCCCGCTGTGGATCGGGGGGCGCACGCTGCGCTCGCTGCGCCGCGCCGTCGCCCACGGCGACGGTTGGGTGCCGTTCGGGCTGCCCCTGCCCGATCTGACCGCGATGCTGGGCCGGGTGGACCTCCCGGCGGGCTTCGACGTCGTTCTCGACACCGGGGCGCCCCTCGACCCGCTGGGCGCGCCCGAGCGCACCGTCCGGTCCCTGGAACGACGTCGCAAGGCCGGCGCCACCGTCGTAGGGGCGACCGTCGCCGCGACCGACGTGACCCACTACTGCGAACAGCTCGAGTGTCTGCGGGCACTCGGCACCGACCTGCGGCTGGACTTCGCCCCGGCCGAACCATCCGAACAGGAGACCCGATGACCGACACCGCAGCGACCGACACCGCAGAGCTCGTCCAGTCCCTCCTCGCCCGCGTCCAGCTCCTCGAGGACAAGATCGCCGTCCAGGAGATCGTCACCGCCTACGGCCCCGCCGTCGACGCCGGTGACGCCGACGCGGTGGGCGAACTGTGGACCGAGGACGCCGTCTACGACGTCGACATGCGAATCATGAACGGTCGCAAGGAGATCATGGAGATGGTGCGCACGCGGCCGCACCAGGACTACATCCACGAAGGATGCGGACACCTCCTCGACCCCGTGCACATCCGGGTCGAGGGCGACACGGCCGTGGCCACCTGCCACTCGCAGCTGCTGCGTCACGACGAAAACGGCTTCCGCGTCTGGCGCGTGACGGCCAACCGCTTCGAACTCGTCAAGAACGACGGCCGGTGGCGGATCCGCAAGCGCACGGCCCGGGTGCTCGACGGCCGCGACGAGTCGCGTGAGCTGCTCGCCCGCGCCGGCCGCTGACCCGGCCCCGAACCGGTGACGGCCGGCCCCGCATCCGGGGCCGGCCGTGTGCGTGTCCGACCGCGTCAGGCGTCGACGGTCGCGTTCTCGAGCGTCGCCTTGGCCCACCGGTAGTCCGCCTTCCCCGCGGGCGAACGCAGCACCTCGGGAACCGGCACGATCGTCTTCGGGATCTTGTACCCGGCGATCAGGGTCCGGCAGTGGTCGGTCAGTTCCCTGGCCGAGGGCGCTGTCACCCCGGGACGGAACTGCACGGCCACCGAGACCCGCTCACCCAGGAGCGGGTCCGGGATGCCCGCCACGACCGCGTCGAGGACGGCCGGATGGCTCTTGACGGCCTCCTCGACCTCCTCCGCGTAGACCTTCTCGCCGCCGGTGTTGATGCAGGCCGAGCCCCGGCCGAGCACGACGATCGAGCCGTCCGCCTCCACGGTGGCCAGGTCACCGAGCAGACACATGCGCACGCCGTCGCGTTCGGGGAACGTCGCCGCGGACTTGTCCGGGTCGTTGTAGTAGCCGAGGGGGACGTGGCCGATGCGAGCGAGGTAGCCGATGGTCTCCGAGCCGGGCTCGACCTCGGTCAGATCCGTGTCGACCACCCGCAGTGTCGGCGACGGGGAGATCCGGGCACGCCCGTCCGCGCCGGCGTCGACGGTGCCGGTCGCGCCCGCTTCCGACGAGCCGAAGGAGTTGCGCAGGTAGACGTTCGGCAG
This sequence comes from Rhodococcus sp. NS-SX18, assembly GCF_057367935.1. Taxonomy (NCBI): domain Bacteria; kingdom Bacillati; phylum Actinomycetota; class Actinomycetes; order Mycobacteriales; family Nocardiaceae; genus Rhodococcus; species Rhodococcus sp. NS-SX18. The sequence continues at coordinate 4,603,349 of NZ_CM170633.1, forward strand.
CAACTCCGCCAGTTGCGCGCGGACACTCGCCGACCACAGCGCTCCGCCGGAGCCGATGACCAGCAGAGAACTCAGGTCGAACTCCTTGCCGCGTGCGGCCACCGCGTCGGCCAGCGGCCGGCTGATGGCGTCGCCGACCACCATCACGATCGCGATCCGGTGCCGGTCGATCAGGCGTAGCGCCTCGATCGGCTCGAACGACCGCATCAGCACCTGCTTCGCACCCGCGAACAGCCCCATCAGCACCGAGTACATCGCGGCCCCGTGCATGAGCGGCGCCGTGACGAGATAGGACATCGGGTGCTCGTTCGCCGCGGCGGCCGCGGCGAGATCGGCAGAGCTGCGGTGCGGTTCGCCGTAGGGGTTGCCGCTGGCCAGCGCCGCGAAGTAGAAGTCCTCGTGCCGCCACATCACTCCCTTGGGCATGCCCGTCGTGCCGCCGGTGTAGAGGATGTACCGGTCGTCGCCGCTACGCTCACCGAAATCCCGCTCCGCCGAGGCGCTCTCCACCGCTTCCGCATACCGAGCCACGGTCGCACCCACACCTGCCGCAGCCTGTTCGAGTGCCGCCGTCTCCGCACTTCCGACGACGACGATGCGCCGCAGCTGTGAGGTGTGCGGCACGGCCTGCGCCGCGACGTCGGCGAACTCGTCGTCGATCACGAGTGCCACGAGGTCTGCATCGGTGTAGAGGTGCACGAGCTCGGCACCCACGTAGCGGAAGTTGATGTTCACCGGCACCGCGCGAATCTTCAAGCAGCCCAACATGACCTCGAGGAATTCGAGGCTGTTGCGCATGTGCAGGCCCACATGATCACCTGCCGCCACCCCGACGGCCGCGAGGTGGTGCGCGACCCGGTTGGCGCGGGCGTCGAACTCGGCGTACGTCCGGGACTCGTCCCCGCAGATCAGGGCCGTCCGGTCGGGTATCGCATCGACGACGGCCTCGGTGAGATCGGCCAGGTTCAGAGACATCGCGGGTCCTTCCGGGGTTCGTGGGTGGGTGAGGACGCGCACGACCACGCGATCGTCGCGTGTGTGCCGCGGATCACAGCGGCCTAAGTAGAACATATTCTCGTTTCGGGATCAAAGGCCGGACAGCGACGACGGGGAGCCGGGTCCCGGGCCTGGCTGCAGCCCCCGAGGACCGCCCCGCCATCCGGGGACCACGGTCCGAGGACGCCCTTGCGCAAGTAATAGAATGAATACTAGTTTTCAGTCATCGTTCCGCACCTCCGCACGGACCCAAGGAGCCCACCATGACCCAGAACACGACCCTCGACGGCCGCACCGCCGTCGTCACCGGAGCAGGCGCCGGCCTCGGCCGCGCCGAAGCCCTCGCCCTCGCCGACGCCGGTGCCGCCGTCGTCGTCAACGACATGGGCGCCGCCGCCCACGACGTCGTCGACGAGATCCGCGCCGCCGGAGGCCGCGCCGTCGCCGTCACCGGCGACGTCTCGGACTGGGCGCTCGGCGAGGAACTCGTCCGCACGGCGGTCACCGAGTTCGGATCGATGGACATCCTGGTCAACAACGCCGGCATCCTGCGCGACAAGATGATCTTCAACCTGTCCGAGTCGGACTGGGACGACGTGATCCGGGTACACCTCAAGGGCCACGCTGCGACGTCGCGCGCCGCGGCCGTGCACTGGCGGCAGGCGTCGAAGGACGCGAACGGACCGGTCTACGGCCGCGTGATCAACACCTCCTCCGAGGCGTTCCTGTTCGGCTCGGCCGGGCAGCCCAACTACTCGGCCGCCAAGGCCGGCATCACCGCCCTGACCCTGTCGACCGCCCAGGGCCTGTCGCGCTACGGAGTGCGGGCCAACGCCATCTGCCCGCGCGCCCGCACGGCCATGACGGCGGACGCGTTCGGCGAGAGCAACACCGGCGCGTCGGGCCTGGACCCGCTCGCGCCCGAACGAGTGGCCACGCTGGTCCGGTACCTCGCCTCCCCCGCCTCCGACAAGGTCAACGGCCAGGTCTTCGTCGTGTACGGCAAGATGGTCGCGCTCATGGAGGCCCCCAAGGTCGAGCACCGCTTCGACGCCGCGGGCTCCGCGTTCACCGTCGACGAACTCGGCGACCAGCTCTCGTCCTACTTCTCCGGTCGCGGCCCGTACGAGACCTACGCCGCCTACAGTGTGGCCGAGCTGGAGAAGGTCGCGCTCGCCACGGGCGACCCCGTCGACGCATGAGCGGAAGGGACACGGTCGTGAAACTGAGCGGGAAGACGGCCGTCGTCACCGGCGGTGCGGGCGGGATCGGCCGCGCCGTGACCCGGGTGTTCGTCCGCGAGGGCGCCCGCGTGCTGTTCGTCGATGTCGACGACGACCGCGGCCGCGCGCTCGAAGCCGAGCTGACCGGCGCCGGCGGCGAGGCGAAGTTCCTGCAGGCCGACATCTCCCGGCGCGAGAGTGCGGAACAGATCCGCGATGCCGCCGTCGCGGCGTTCGGCGGCATCGACATCCTGGTCAACAACGCGCACGCGTCGCGCCAGGCACCGCTGCTCGAGCACACCCCGGAGATGTTCGAGCTGTCGTTCGGCACGGGCTTCTACCCCACCGTGCACCTCATGCAGGCCTGCTACCCCCAGCTGAAGGAGGCCCGCGGTTCCGTCGTCAACTTCGGCTCCGGATCCGCGCTCGACGGCATGCCGACGCAGACGTCGTACGCGGCGGCCAAGGAGGCGATCCGGGCGGTCAGCCGGGTGGCTGCGAACGAGTGGGCCGCCGACGGCATCCGCGTCAACGTCGTGTGCCCGTTCGCCGCGACCGAAGGCGTGCAGGCCTGGCAGCAGGCCTTCCCCGACCGGGCGGCCGCCGCGGCGGCGAAGGTGCCGTTGCAGCGCATCGGCGACCCGGAGACGGACATCGCGCCGGTGGTGGTGTTCCTCGCCTCCGACGACTCGAAGTACATGACGGGACAGACGCTGATGGCCGACGGCGGCAGCATCAAGCTGCGCTGATCGGCCGCCGGCCCACCGCGCCGGGTTCCGTCGCGCCGGGTCCATCGCACTGAGTGGGACACCCGGTCGACAGCGCCGGCGCCGCGTGGAAATCTGCGTCCTACAGGCCCGCCGGCCGGTGTCGTACCCGGCCGGCGGGCCGCTTCCATACCCGGCCTGCCGCACGGCAGGTCACGCCCGTACCGTCCGAGAGAGGGTTTCGACCGCATGGCTGCCTCCTCCCCCCTGTTCCGCCCGCTCCGTGTGCGTTCGCTGGAGCTGGCGAACCGCATCGTGATGTCACCGATGACGCGGTCGTACTCGATCGACGGTGTGCCGGGCGAGGACGTCGCCGCGTACTACCGGCGGCGGGCCGCGGGCGGGACCGGCCTGATCGTCACCGAGGGTGTCGCCATCGATCACCCGACGGCCGTGGACAATCCGCGGGTGCCGCGCATGCACGGCGCCGAGGCGCTCGCGGGCTGGCGCCGGGTCGTCGACGAAGTACACGACGCCGGGGGCCGGATCGTCCCGCAGCTGTGGCACGTCGGACCGCTGTGGGGCGCGATGAGCGCGGTCGATCCCGCGCTGAAGCCGATGCGCCCGTCGGGCAGCTGGGGCACCCTGGGCATCACCTCGTACCCGGAGGACTACGTCGCGTGGGCCACCCGGCCGACGGAGGCGATGACCGAGCAGGACATCGCCGACGTGATCGCAGCCTACGCTCGCGCCGCTGCGGCCGCCGCGGAGGCCGGATTCGACGGCATCGCGCTGCACGGCGGGCACGGCTACCTGCTGGACTCGTTCCTGTGGGAGGGCACCAACACCCGTACCGACGCGTGGGGCGGTGACCTCGAGCGGCGCACCCGATTCCCCGCGGCCGTCGTCGCGGCCATCCGCGCCGAGATCGGCGACGATCTGCCCATCGTGTTCCGCTTCTCGCAGCACAAGCAGCAGAACTACACCGCGCGCATCGCCGAGACGCCCGACGAACTGAAAGTGATCCTCGGTGCCCTCGTCGAGGCCGGCGTCGACATCCTCGACGCGAGCATCCGGCGTTTCGACACCCCCGCCTTCGAGGGCAGCGACCTCTCCCTCGCCGGCTGGGCCAAGCAGCTGACAGGCGTGACCACCATGGCCGTCGGCAGCGTCGGCATCGGCAAATCGCTGCGGGAGAGCCGGATCAGCGGCTCGGCCCCGATCGACGACAACGTCCACGAGGTCGAACGGCGGATCGACAACGGCGAATTCGACCTCATCGCGGTCGGCCGCCTGCACCTGGCCGACCCGGCCCTCGCGACCACCCTGCGGTCCGGGGGGCCGTTGCCCGAATTCGACCGCGCGATCCACGAAGCGTCGCTGACCTGACCCCGAACGGGCGGGTGCGCGGCGGTGACGACAGGAGGCCTCCATGGGATCCTCGTTCCCCGAGCAACTTTCCGCTGTGCTCGACCGGCAGCGCCGGACGCCGGCCACGGCGTCGGCCACCGATCCGGGCCAGCGGGTCCGGCCCGTCCGCGCCATGATCGATCTGCTCGTGCAACACCACAAGCCGCTCACCGAGGCGGTCCACGCGGACTTCGACGGACAACTGCCGACGCACGTGGTCATGGACGACATCCTCACGTCCCTGACGGCACTGCACCGGGTCCGGGAGTCGTTGGAAGGCTGGGACAGCGCCGGTCGGCCCACCTACCGGATACCCGGACCGTCGGGGGCGCTGTGGCACTGCGGCCCGCATCACGACGCCGGGACGGTGGCCATCGTGGGAAGCCGCACCGCTCCCCTGTTCTCGCTCCTGGGACCGTGGGTCAGCGCGATCGGCACCGGTCACCGCGCCGTGCTGATGCCCGCCCACGGACTGCCGCGCACCGTGCGGGTGCTGTCGGACGCCGCCGCAGCCCTGCTCGACCCCGCCCACATCGCGGTGCTCGTCGGGATCGAGAACCACGACGACCAGATCACCGCCGACCGCTTCGACCACGTCGTGGTCACCGGCGAGCACCACGCGTCGCCCCCCGGCGGGACCGCGACGACCTCCTTGCTGCGTCCCGGCGCTGCGGGACCGGTGAATCCGCACCGGCGCACGTTCGCCGACGCGCTCGCGACGACGTACGCCGCACTGCTGCCCGCCGTCACCGACCACGCCGGTCTCGTCGTGACCGTCGCCGACCACCCGGGCAGCTGCCCGGTCCTGCGCTTCACCCGTCCCGGCGCGGCCTCTGCTCCGACCGATCCGCCGACCGATCAGTGGGACGAGGATCGAGCTCCGGGTGTCGACCGGTGGAGAATGCCGGCATGAGCAGTCCATTCGAGGATCGCCTCGAACTCGCGGACGTCGTCGCCCGGTACGCCCGTGCCGTCGACCGCCGCGAGCCGGCCGCGCTGCGTTCGCTCTTCACCGACGACGCCGAGTTCGTGCAGCCGCCCGGGCTGGTCCGTCGCGGGCACGACCCGGTACTCGCCGGCGCGGGACCGATCGCCGGCGGCGTGCTCGCCGCGGTCGCGCACCTGCACTCCACGCGCCACGTCCTCGGCCAGCACGTGGTCGACCTCGACGGCGACCGCGCCCGCGGCGAGCTGTACTGCGAGGCGCACCACGTGTACCCGAGCGGTGAGGGGTACCGGGACTACGCGGTGTCCGTCCGCTACCGGGACGAGTACCGGCGCGGGCCCGGCGGCTGGCGCATCTCGCGCCGGGAACTGGTCGTCGATCTCACCGCCGACCGTGAAGTGACGTTGCTCCGATCCGAGTGAAGGGAAAATCTTCGTGACACAGACGGAACCGGCCCTGACCCTGAGCGCCGCGGAACAACTGCTGGCCGTCGAGGAGATCAAACGGCTCTTCGCCGCACGGCTGCGGGTGATGGACACCAAGCAGTGGGATCTGTACCCCACGCTGCACACCGAAGACGTCGTGAGCGAGACCTGGGGCGGCCTGCCCGAGGACACCCAGCCGCGCACCGGTGGGCAGTCCAATCGGGTGGTGGGCCGCGAACCGTTGCGGCGCGCCATCGAGAACCTGCTCGACGGAGGCACTCCGGTCACCAGTGCGCACCACGGTCACACTCCCGAGATCACCCTCACCGGCGACATCACCGCGACTGGCGTCTGGGCGATGGAGGACGAACTGTGGTGGACGAACGGGACCGTCGAGGAACACCTGCACGGCTGGGGCCACTACCACGAGCAGTACCGCAAGGTCGACGGTGTGTGGTTGATCAGCTACCGCAAGCTCACCCGGCTGCGCCAGGTGCACACGCCCGCGTTCTTCGACTTTCTGAAGCCGCTCCAGTAGGACTTCGTCGGTTGCCGTCTCGGGGATCGAGATGGTGATGGAGCGCTTTTCGCGGTAACGCGTCTCGTCCGTTCACCGGCTCTCGGTCCTCGTCGACACGCCACGGATGACCCAGCAATTCTCCTGCAGAGCCGTGGGCAGCGCACGCGGAATATCTTCGAGACGTCTCTGGCGGAAATCGTCCCAGAGCAACGGAATTGCTGCCATCGAGCACATTGCGCTCGCCCCTACCGCCCCAGTCTCCGCTTCGGCGGAACAGGCTTCGGCTCTTCGACTACTCGACGAAGTGCGTGATACCCCTGATTTCGGAACTGTTCGGGAACCTGCAACCAGGACGGATGCGACTCTGCGGCCAATGCCTCGGCCAAGATCCGGACCCGTCCACGATCACTGCCTTCCATACGTAGGCTGTCGCCCAACGGATCGTTCATCGCACACGCCAACACCACCGCGTCGTCGAGGTGTCGCGCTCGGTCCCGTGCGTCCTCCTTGTAGGCAGCACCTTTCAGCACCAGCGCACCGAGGACGTCAGGAACACTCAGCCGGATCGATCCGTCGTCGTACTCGACGATGCAGTCGACTGTCTTGCGGAGAGCCGAAGTTCCTGCAGGCACGGCGAATACCTCTCGGCCGGCCACTTTCGGTCGATGACGGGGCGCGAGATGGTCCGCGACCATGACATCGACCTGTTCATCGCCGCGCATGAACCGGTGCACGGGCCCTGCTCCGGTAGGCAGACACAGGCAGTATCCCAGCGCTTCGAGCCGGTCGCGGACTCCGGCAAACGTGATCGCGCCGGTTTCGATATGGAGCACCATGTCGACGTCGACGGTCGGCCGCGTCAGCGGCAACCCTGCACGCGCGGCGTGCACCTGTACCATCAGGCCGCCGACCAGGGTCCATTGCTCGGACGAAATCGTCCGGGACAGTTCCGCTACTTGGGGCCACGGCGGCGCCCACCCGCCGGCAGGAGCCGGCACTTCCCATCTCGGCCGTTCACCGGACGTCATCGAGCAAACTCTGTAGCACCCGCGCGCCGGCGCTACGCTCGCGATTGTCGAGAGAGTCCATCAGATCCACTGCCACAGCTGCCAGCGGCACCTCTCCCCCACGAAAGGCATCCGCGATCGTCACCGCCCGCACAGTTATGTCACCATCCCCGTCGACGATCAAACCGAAGTGATCGACAAGACCGTCGTATTCCTCCGCCAGTACATATCCGTCGATTCCTCTCCGGCTCGCGGCCAAACCGAACCTGCTCGCGACGGGGCGTCTTACCAGCGCGCTTGCGCCGGTCAGCACCAGACACTCGGAGAGGTTCGCCGCGCTGCCAGCCCATCCACGCATGCGATGAACCGCCGCACGGCGACGCGCGAGAAACGCGACTTCCTGCGCGCTGGATCGCCGGAGCCGGTGCTTGAGCCGGGTCATCTGCGCCGCCGGTATCCAGTCCACTTCCTCCCCGGACAGCAGCGTCAACGCCGCCCATGCGGCGTCTTCGTTCCAGGGCCGCCCGCGGACCGGGCGCAACTGTGCACGACGGTGCACCGAGCCGGCATCCAGGAGGAGCATGTCACCGATCTCACGCGCTACCACCACTTCGCCGGCGCGAGCCAAGCGGGCGACCTGTCGCCTGCTGACTCCCAGTTCTGCAGCTGCGGCCGCTACGGACATCTCCATCACTCATATATAGTCTCAACTACGACCATATAGCGCAATATTGCCACTTCAAGCCCGCTTCTATTCAACCTCGACAGCAAGGGCGGATTCGAAGATTCGCGTAGCCGTCGGACAGACCGTGCGAGCCTCATCAGAGATCTGCGGGCGAGCCCGATCTCCGGCTCGGGGCGGGAGGTGCCGCACAAGCCAAAAGGGCGTGACGGCACAGGACGCCGACGTCACGGCCGCGACGTGCCGTGCTCACCGTGGAGGTGGGCACGCTCGCCGTCGTGGTCGAAGATCGTGAGAATCTCCACCGGGCCTTCGTGGGCACCGATGACGTGCGGGACCATCGTCGAGAACGCGGCGGCCTCCCCGGTCCGCACCAGCACCGTCCGCTCGCCCAGCTGCAGCCGGGCGATGCCGGAGAGCACGGTGAACCACTCGCGGCCCGGATGCACCGCCGCCGCACCGGTTCCGGTGGGCCGGTCGGGGGTGATCCGCATCTTCGCCACCGTCACGCCGTGCAGGGCACGTTCCCGGGACAGTAGCCACGTCGTCACGCCGGGCATGTGCTCGGGCTGCGGCCGGATCACCACGTCCTCGTCTTCGGCGGATTCGACGAGCTGATCGAGCGTGGTGCCCAGGGCCCGGGCGAGGGGCACCAGTTGATCGAGAGCGATCCGGCGGTTGCCGGTCTCGATGCGGCTCAGCGTCGACGGGCTGAGCCGGCAGCGGGCGGCCAGCGAATCGAGCGACCAGCCGCGGGCCAGGCGCAGGCTGCGGATGCGGCGGCGGATCACGGCGTCCAGATCTTGCGTCATACGCAAGATGGTATGCGTTCTCGGCACTACGCCCGCTACCGTGAGCGACATGGCGCACCACTCCCACTCTCCGGATCACCCGCACACGCATCCCGAGGCCGGGCTGGCGGACCTCCTCGACCTCGACGCCGAGGTGCTCGGCGCGTATCTGGACGAGGTGACGGCGTGGGCCGAACCGTACGCCCCGGCCCGTCCCCGGCTGATCGCCGACGTGGGGGCAGGAACCGGAACCGGCAGCGTGGCCCTGGCCCGCCGATTCCCCGACGCGGAGATCGTCGCGATCGACCGGTCGGCATCGATGCTCGACCGCGTGCGCACCGCCGCTCGCGAACACGGTGTCGCCGAACGTATCCGGACCGTCCTGGCCGACCTGGACACCACCGGGATTCCGGTCGACGAGATCGACCTCGCATGGGCGGCGTCGTCGCTGCACGAGGTCGCCGACCCCGCCCGGGTGCTGCGCGACCTCCACACCGGCCTGACGTCCGGCGGACTGCTCGTCGTCGTCGAGATGGACGAACTGCCGCGCTTTCTGCCCGACGACACCGGACGGGACCGGCCCGGTCTCGAAGAGCGCTGCCTTCGGGCGCTCGAGGAGGCGGGGTGGAACGCCCATCCCGATTGGCAGGCCCATCTCGAGCGCGCCGGATTCGAGGCCGTCGGCCGGCGACGGTTCACGACGGAATCCACTGCGGCGCAAACGAATACGGTTCGTTATGCGTCGACCTACCTGGCGCGCATCCGTGAGGCGCTCGACGATCGACTGGACAGGGACGACCTCGACCGTCTCGATCGTCTGCTGTCACCCGGCAGCCCCGAACACCTGGCGCGGCGACCGGACCTGACGGTCCGCAGTGTCCGCACGGCGTGGGCTGCCCGGCGGCCCTGACCGACACCGTCCGGTTCGGACGGCGAACATTGCGCGACTACCTGCGTGGCCTGTCCCCGAAGGGCAGCACTCCCGCGACGCCCGCGATCTCGAAACCGAACAGCACGTCGTCACCCCGTCGGGCGGCGTGGACCTTGCGGATCCCGGTGGGCAACGGCGGCAACGGGACTCGCCGAGCCGCCACGACCGGCACGAGCAGACCGTAGCAGCGCAGGCGCAGCAACTCCACGTAGGCGACGTCGTCGACGACCGCCCCGTCCACGAGGGCGCTGACGCTGCGCCGACGATGATCGGCGCGGATATCGTCCCCGTCGCTCAACCGCCACGGCGTGTCGAGGGAGTTGAACCAGTCCAGCACGACGGTGATCGGCGCGATGCCCTGCACGTCGAGACGCGCCGCGCTGATTCGGGTGGGCAGGCCCGGCACGATCCGCAGCCCGTGGGCGGTCACCGTCAGGCTGTCGATGCGCCGATCGTCCCAGTCGAGATCGTTCAGCCGGACACGGGCACGGAGATGCGCGCGGTCACGGCGGATCCGGACGCCGTCGACGACGGCACGCAGCGGCACTCCCTGCACGGTCGTCTCGATCGGACGGCCCGCGTACCGGAGGGCGAGGCCGCGGCCGAGGAGGTCGACGAGGGTGTCGGGAACCAGCGCGGTGACAGTGCCCGCGCCCAGTTCGGCGAGCGGCTGCATCCATGCACGTTCCACCCCGGCATGATGCCACCGCACCGCCGGTCATGGCGGGAGCACTGCGGGTGGTCGGGTCGCTCCGCAGGCTCTGCTCCCGTCGCTCTAGGCCGCTGCCTCCCGCAGCACCGTGACGAGCGTCGCGAGCCGGTCCGCGGCCCGGTCCGGATCGGGATGCAGCATGGTCAGCGGGACCATCACATCGGTGACTCCGACGGCGAGAAGCTCCTTCATCGCTCGCGCGGTCTCCGGCACGGCGATCTCGCCCCTCGTCTCGTGCACCACCTGCAGCCGCCCGCGAATCTGCAGGTCCTCGGGATCGCGCTCCTCCCCTTCGAGCGCGGCACGGAGCAGGTCGCGGCCCCGCTGCAGCTCGTCCGGTCCGGCACCCATGATGGGAATCCACCCGTCGCCCCACCGGGCGAGCCGGCGGATCACCGGCTTCGACAACGACCCCGAGACCCAGACCGGGATCCGCCGGTCCCCCGGGCGCGGCGAGCAGTACACGTCGGTGAAGGCGACGCTGGGGCGCTGCACCGAAGCCGGGGCGTGCGCCCACAGGGCCCGGCAGGCGGCGAGCGTGTCGTCGAGCAGCGGCCCACGATCGCGGAAGCTCGACCCGGCCGCCTCGTATTCCTTCTCCTGCCAGCCGGTTCCGACGCCGAGATCGAGCCGCCCACCCGACAGGTGGTCCAGGGTGGCCGCGGTCTTGACGAGCACGGCCGCGCCCCGCAACGCCGCGATGATCACGCCGGTGCCGAGGCGGATCGTGCGGGTCCGGCCGGCGATCACCGCGAGGACGGTCATGGGTTCGAGCCACACGGCATCCGGTTCGGTGGCGAACGGTCCCCACGCGTAACCGGAGGTGTCGGCTCCCATCACGACGTGGTCGGTGACGTTGACCCGGTCCACCCCGCTCTCCTCCGCGCGGACCGCGACGTCCAGGAGGTGGGCGTAGTTGTCGCGGGCCAGCACGTCGCCGAAGTTGGGGAGATTGACGCTCAGGGTGGGAGAGTTCACGCGAAAGGTCCTTCGGGGGAGGGGTCAGGGCGCCAGGGGACGATTGGTCCACGACCCGTCGGGGCGGGCGAACCACCCGCCGGCCGCGTAGCTGCCGCCGTCGACGTGCAGCGTGGACCCCGTCATGTAGCGGGAGAGGTCGGACGCGAGGAACAGGGCCGGTCCGGCGACGTCCTCGGGCCGGCCCGGGCCGCCGAGCGGCGCCCAGCCCGGCCAGCGGTGCCGGTCCGCCTCGGGCACGAGCCGCCCGTACGGCACCTGCGGCGTCTCGATCAGGTCGGGTGCGATCGCGTTCACCCGGATGCCGTGCCGGCCGACCTCGACTGCGAGACTGCGGGTGAAGTGCCGCAGCCCGGCCTTGTACGTGCCGTACACGACGTGCCCGGGAATGCCCCGGTGTGCCTCGACCGTGGTGACGTTGACGACGGAACCGCCCCGCCCCCGGTCGATCATGCCGGGAAGGACGGCGCGGGTCATCCGCAGGGCGTGGTCGAGGTTGACGCGGGCGAGGGCTTCCCACTCGGACTCGTCGGCCTCCGCGAAGGGCGTCGCGGCGCGGAGGAAGTCGCCGACGTTGTTGACGAGCACGTCCGGGTCATGGCCGGCGGCCTCCGTCGCGACGGCCGGGTCCGCTGCGTCTCCGACGATCGGTACCGCGCCGGGGACTTCGGCGGCGAGCCGCTCGGCCGCCCGGCGATCGGTGTCGACGAGGACGACGTGGGCGCCGTGCTCGGCGAACAGCCGCACGACGGCCGCGCCGATGCCGTTCGCTCCTCCGGTGACGAGCGCGGTCCGTCCGGACAGCAAGGGATGCGACGGATTGTTCGAGGTCGGCACGGGGGTCATCGCCGCGACGGTAGCCGTCCCACCCCGTCGGCATCAGGCCGTTCCCGTTGGCCGGGAACGGCGCCGGGCTACCCCTGCGGACCGAAGGCCTGCGGTGGCACGCGCAGCCCGGTCTCCCGCCAGATCCGCGTCGCGTCGTAGTAGTGGTCGTGGCCGGCGAGATCGATGTGCCGCTCGGTCAGTCCCCGCTCCGCCGCGACGGCCACGGCCTCGTCGTACCCGAGACTGGTGCGGGGCAGGTCGAATCCGGCTTCGCGCGCGACGGCCGAGGCGAGTGCCCGCACACTCACCGGCTCGGGATGGGCGGCATGCAGGACAGCACCACCGGGCCCGGGACGGGTACCGCGAACCGCGAGTGCCGCGATCAGGCGGCCGAGATCGCCGACCGAGATCACCGACAGCAGTGGACGACCGTCCTCGACCCATGCGCCGAGACGAGAGAGGATCTGCGCGATTCCGGGCACGAACCAGCGGTCTCCGGGTCCGTGGACGAAGGCGGCGCGCACCACGGTGCCCCCGTAGTCCCGCACGGCCAGCTCGGCCGCGAGCCGGCTCGCACTGAGCGCCGAGACCGGGTTCGGCTCGACGGCGTCCTCGGCGACCCCGCGGTGCGGGCCCGGGCCGTAGACCCCGATCGTGCTGACGTAGATCACGTGGGGCCGGTGCTGCCGGGTCGATGCCGCCAGCAGGTTCTCGGTCCCGGCACGGTTCACCTCGTCGCACGTCTGCGGGTCCGATCCGGTGTACGAGGCCGCGTGCACGATCACGTCGGCGGCGGCGATCACGGCGCCGAGGGACGACGGTTCGGTCAGGTCCGCCGCGATCCTCCGCGTTGCCGCGGCAGGCACGTCGTCGGGCCGTCGCGCGACGCCCGTGCAGGGCACGCCGGACTCCGCGAGCCCCGTCAGCACGGCGCCGCCGACGAAGCCGGTCGCGCCGATCACCGCGATCCGCGGGGGTCGCACCGAAGGTTCGTCACGGCGGCACTCCGTGACGGCGGGTACCATTCGGCCGGGTGGGGGAAACCCGATGGGGTTCGTCACGGTGCACCTCGTCGGAACACAGGGTGGGAACGGAGTGAGGACGGATGGCTCAGCAAGCGCGGGCGGTGGCTACCAGGCAGCAGATCGTCCTGGGCGCGGCGGAGAACTTCGAACGGTCGGGCTACGAGGGCGCAAGCCTGGGCGCGATCGTCGAGAGCTCGGGTATCACCAAGGGTGCGCTCTACTTCCACTTCCGGTCGAAGGACGAGCTCGCGCAGGTCGTGATCGAGGAGCAGCATCGCATCTCGATCGCCGCGGTCGAGGCCATCGCGAACCTCGACATTTCCGCACTGGAGCAGATCGTGATGCTCTCGCACGAGATGGCGCGCCAGATGATCGACGAGCCGATCGTGCGGGCCGGAATCCGTCTGACCCTCGAACTCAGTGCCACCAACGGGCCCACCGGTCCGTACCTGGACTGGATAGCCGCCTGCGAAAAGCTCACCGAGCAGGCGATCGCCCAGGGCGACATCCTCGACACGATCGACGCGGCCATGCTGGCCCGGTTCGTGATCTCCGCCTACAACGGTGTCCAGCTCGTGTCCAACGTCCTCACCCACCGGCAGGATCTCGAGCAGCGCCTCGACGAGATGTGGATCCTGCTGCTGCCCGCCGTGATGCCCGCCGACCGCCACGGTGAGATCCCGCGGATCCGCGCGGCTCGCTGGACACCGCCGTCCGGCGACTGAACGACGGTCGCCGGCGGTCAGCATCGCGACCGGTCCGGTGCGAGCCGCACGACACCGCTCGCCAGTACCTCGCCCCACTGCTCGACGGTGGTGTGCACGGTCCAGGAATCGTGCGGATCGGTCCGCGCCACCACGTTCGCAGGCTCGTCCAGTTCGACGAACCGGTGGTAGGTGGCCTCGACGAGCGCGATGTCGGCGTGCGGGTAACCGCACGCGGCCCGGGCACTCTGGCGGAACGCTTCGAGGAGCAGCATTCCGGGGACGTGATCACTGGGATGGTCGAACAGCACGGGGTGCCGATCGTCGACCCGCAGGCGCCAGCGGTTCTCGGCGTACTGCGGACCGAGTACGACATCCACGGGCCGGGACTGGCCGACGACGCCAGGGGAAATCGGCGGAGGGCACACGGGATCCCCGATCCGGCGGGGGCCGGCGCCGTTCCAGCGCAGCCGCTGGTAGGCGTCCGGGGTGAGGACGTTGGCCACCCCCTCACCCGTACCCACCCGCTGTCCGTCGACGGTGAACACCACCGTGAGATCGAACTGGGAGAGCAACCCGCCGCGATGGACCGGGTCGTCGAGGGAGGCGTCGAGCACGACCTCTGCGGCTCCGGCCCCGATGGCCAGCGCGTCCACCGCCGCGTCCACCCGCAGGGTCTGCATGACGAACGGATGGCCGAGCGGCACACGATACTGAGTGTGCCCCAAGTAGATTGCCGTCTGGCGTAGAGTCTCGGCGATCAGCATGGCGTCGTAGCGACCGGTGTCGGTCCGGTAGAAGCCGTGCAGCCGCGGCCATTGCGCACCCAGAAGGAACCGATGGGCGACGCCGACGGACGTGCAGTCCGTCAGGAACACCTCCGACACCGATTGCCGATGGACGTACCGCCTGGGCACCGTCGACTCGAAACCGAGGACGGGACTGTTCCGGGGTACTGCGTCCGCATCCACGGTCATTGTCGCTTCTTTCATTGCAAACCGGCCGGACTGCTTTTATCGAGGGACTATAGACGACCGGGACGAATCGGGACACGCTCGAGTCCGGTAGCCGGCACGCCGGTGGCGAACAGCTTCCGTCCCCCGTCGATCGCTCGGATGAATTCTTCGAACTCGACAAACCGATCGACCGGTTTATACTAATGTGTAGTGCAGTCGGGAAACAAAAAGGGTCGGTCATGGAGCACGCGGAGGGGTGTTCCCGATCGACCCGAAATCACAGCACCTCCGCGCCGCCGGGACTATACGAGGGGTAGTCCCAGCGGCGCGGAGGCGTGTCTGCACCCGCATCGTGTCTGCACCCGCATCGATTCTGTACCCGCATCGTGTCTGTGCCCGCACCGGCCCGGCCGGAACCTGGCGCTCTACTTGGTCGGGATCCGGCTCCGCGCTTCGGCGAGCTGGTCTTCGAGGCCGACGATACGGCACGCCGCGTCCACCGCCGTGCCGCTGTCGACCAGTTCCCGCACCCGCGCGACGATCCGGAGCTGGTTGCGGGAGTAGCGGCGGTGGCCCCCCTCGGAACGGTGCGGAACCACGAGGCCGGGGGCGTCGAGGCTGCGGAGGAAGGCCGGAGTGACGCCGAGCGCCGCAGCGGCGCGGCCCATGCTGAAGGCAGGGTAGTCGTCGTTGTCGAGTTCGTTGGTGACCGCGGGAGCGCGGTCGTCGGTGGGATCCACGTGCCCTTCGTTGCTACGAGAGGGAACCCCGGCACGTGCAGCGCCGGGGTTCGTGACGGTTATGACAATGCCGGCCTCGACCGGCACGAGGAAATGACATATACGAGTTCGCAATCCCGATGGATACGCATCACCAGCCTCTCGCTCTGCTCTCCGGTGGCGACGTGGTCGGCCTCCCAGAGTCCGCCCCGTCGCGTCGTCGGGGTGGAGCCGCAGAACCGAGTGCGGCTCCACCCCCCTCTGCAACTTCGCCGGCAACCCGTCGGTTGCCCCTCTTCCGGATCCTTCGCGTTGACGCCCTCGATGTTATCGGCCTCGCTACCGAAAGTCTACCGCTGCGACTGCAGGTTTTTCCGGCCGACGCGAGACCGGCCTCCGATCCTGTCGGACCGGTGCGGCACCATGAGCGCACCGCCGCCGGAAGGAACGCTCATGTCCGAGATCCTCGACCTGGCACCGGCCGCCCACGAGATGGCACGACTCGTCGGCGCGCTCACACACGAACAACTGGCGCGTCCCACCCCGTGCGCGGACACCACCCTCGGAGACCTGGTGGATCACGTGGGCGGACTGTCCCTGGCGTTCACCGCCGCCGCGACCAAGGCTGTCGCCGACCACAGACCGTCTGCGGATGCCTCCCGACTCGGCGACGACTGGCACACCAGAATTCCCGCCCAGGTCCTCGCCCTCGCCGAGGCGTGGCACGACCCCGGCGCATGGACCGGAACCACCAGGGCCGGCGGCATCGACCTGCCCGGATACGTCGCGGGAATCGTGGCGCTCGACGAACTCGTGATCCACGGCTGGGACATCGCCACTGCCAGCGACCAGGAGTTCTCCTGCGATCCTGCCGCGCTGGCCGCGTGCCTGACGTTCGTCGCCGCGACCACCGACGAGGAGCGCGCAGCCGGCGGGCTCTTCGGGCCGGCCGTCGCGGTTCCCGACGACGCCCCGGACCTCGATCGCCTGATCGGGCTCAGCGGACGTGACCCGTCGTGGCGTCCACCCCACGACCGCCCGGAAGGAACCCCGCACGACGGTCCGGACTAGGCTCGGCGGGCGCACCGATCACCGTCCGCCCGCCGAGAAGGACACGTATCCCTTGCCCGACCGCTCCTCTCCCCGCCCGGAACTGCTGGCCGACTGCGCCGACTGCTTCGGATTGTGTTGCGTGGCTCTGCCGTTCGCCGCATCGTCGGACTTCGCGATCGACAAGGACGCGGGCCGGCCCTGCCCGAACCTGCAGGACGACTTCCGATGCGGCATCCACCGGGACCTGCGGGCCCGGGGCTTCACCGGATGCACCGTCTACGACTGCTTCGGTGCGGGGCAGAAGGTTGCACAGGTCACCTTCGGCGGGGAGGACTGGCGGCGCTCGCCGCAGCTGGCCCGGAAGATGTTCGACGTCTTCCCCGTCGTGCGCCAACTGCACGAGCTGCTGTGGTATCTCGACGAGGCGGCCGCCCTGCCCACCTCCGGGCCGATCCGCGCGGACCTGCGCGCTGCGCGGGCCGCGACCGACCGGCTGAGCAACGGCGACGCCGACACCCTCGCCCGCCTCGACGTCGCGGCGCATCGGCAGCAGATCAACACCCTGCTGTTGCATGCGAGCGAACTCGCCCGGGCCGCCGTGCCCGGCCGCAGGAAGAACCGCCGCGGCGCGGACCTGGTCGGCGCGAGGCTCCGGCGGGCGAACCTGCACGGCGCGAATCTGCGGGGCGCCCTCCTCGTCGCCGCGGACCTGCGCGAGGCCGACCTGCGCCGCGCCGACCTCATCGGCGCCGACCTGAGGGACGCGGATCTGCGCGGCGCCGACCTCACCGGCAGCCTGTTCCTCGTCCAGTCCCAGCTCGACTCCGCGCGGGGCGACGGCCGTACCCGGCTGCCCGCCACAGTGACCACACCGAAGCACTGGTAGCGCAACGGGCGAATCGGGCCCGTTGCCGTCGAAAGCCCTCGATCCGGCTGCGATCGGGTGTGCAATAGGTGCCATGAACATCCCCGACCTCCTTCCCACAGACCGCCGCCGGATGGCTCGTGCTGCCGTCGATTCGCTGGGCACCCAGCGCAGTGACCACGCCCTCGTCCGCGTGAAGTGCCCCGCCAGCCACAACGTCGCCACCGTCTACCGCACCCCGGAGGGGCCGGTGCTCGTCGCCGGCGGTGGGCCGACGGCGCACGGCAATCGCGACCGCTCCGAGACCGCACATCACGGCGGCTCCCTCGGGTCCGAATTCGTCGACACCCTCGAGACGACGCAGTTCGAGGACGACGACGTGCCCGCGCGCTGTGCGTGCGGCCCGCACACCCTGTCGCGCCAGGACCTGCAGGATGCGGTCCGCTCGCACACCCGCACGGTCACCCTCGCCTGAGCCGAATCCGATGAGCACCGCCGACAGCGCGCGAGACGTCGAGCTCGAGCTTCGCGACGTGGCCCTGGCCGGCACCCTGACCGTTCCGGCCGGCTCGGACGGCCTGGTGATCTTCGTGCACGGCAGCGGCAGCAGCCGGTTCAGCCCGCGCAACCGGTACGTCGCCGGGGAACTGAACGCCGCCGGTCTGGGCACGCTGCTGTTCGACCTGCTGACGGCCGGCGAGGAGGGCGACCGCAATCTCGTCTTCGACATCGAGTTGCTCGCGGGCCGGCTCGGCGAAGTGACCGACCTCGTCCGCACGGAGGCCGGGTGGATCGGTTACTTCGGTGCCAGCACGGGTGCTGCCGCGGCGCTGTGGGCCGCCGCGGATCCGGACCGGGAGATCGCCGCCGTCGTCTCCCGGGGCGGGCGACCCGATCTCGCGATGCCCCGGCTCGGCCGGGTCCGCGCCCCCACGCTCATGCTCGTCGGCGGCCTGGACCGCACGGTGATCGAACTGAACCGGCAGGCCGCCGCGGCCATGCGGTGCGAACACGACCTGCGGATCGTGCGCGGGGCGACGCACCTGTTCGAGGAACCCGGCACGCTCGAGGTCGTGGCGCAGCAGGCGCGGGACTGGTTCCTCGACCACCGCCCTTCGACTTGAGCGGCGCGCAACATACACGATGTCGGAAACCCGTGCAGCTGCGACGAATTCGGACATCGAAGACGGAACGCCCCCGGGCCCGGCTCCGCGTCACCGGCCTGCGCTGGGTAAACACGGGTACGGTGGACACGACGACACAGTCCTCGTACTGTGACGGAGGACACAAGAGCGGGTAGTTGCCGAACCGGCGGGGTACCCGAACGACAACGAGTTGACACACGCCCAGTGGCGACACCTCAGAGGCGGACAATTGACGATCGAAGCACACCGTGACATCCCTGCGGTACGACGCCTGACGGCACTCGACACCGCGCAGACCCTGCTCCGCGCCGCGCGGGGCCGCTCCTACAGCGAAGACCAGGCGTTCGACGAACTGCTCGACGCCTCGATGCGTTTCCACGTCGACATCGTCGACCTGTGCGAAGCCCTCACCGACCTGACAACCACTCCCGACACGGTTCCGGCGCACCGGCGCGCCCACACCGTCGCGACCGAACTGTGGGGTGCGCTGATCGCCCGGCGGGCCACCACCGTCGAGAACTGATCACCGGACGCGGAAGCTGAGCGTGCGACGGACGAGGTCACCGACCTCGTCCGCCCACGCGAGAATGCCGAGCGTCGAGTCGATGTTCCCCGGGGGCGTCCGCACGAGGGTGTCCCTGCGGATCAACCTCTCGAAGTCCACCGTCACCGGATCGGGGCGCACGCCGCCGTTGGTGTGATGGAACTGCACCCCTGCACGACGCATCACGTTGATCAGTTCCTGCGCGAGGATCCCGTTCGCCACCGTCGTCGGGTGCACACCGTCGAGGGAGAACAGCCCGCCCGCGGCCCGACCGCCTCGGCCGTCGGCCGTCAGGAACCGCGAATCGGGTACGGGGTCGAGCGCGGCGAGCGCGGGTGGAAGCGGATAGGGCGTCCACCACGCCGGACGGGCACCGACGTCCGTGACGAAGCGCCGGGACGCGAGACGTTCGAGCAGACCGGCCACGTCCAGCAGATACCAGTCCCGTGCCGGCCCGTGTGCTCCGGCGCGCGCGTCGGCCACTGCCTGCTCGATGTGCTCGTTGTAGAGGTCGATCGCGACGTCCACCGAGTACGCCCCGGCTCCCGTGATGTGCTCGTCCTGGGCGGGATCGAACCGGGACTCCTCGATCCACGGGCGGGTGTAGTACGGGAAGTAGGGCGAACCCGGTTCCATCTTGTGGCCGAGTCCCTTGGCGATCGGGGCGATGGTGACGTGGGGAATCGTGCACCACACGACGTGCCGCGCCCGGATCGCCGCCACCCGATCGACCACCTCCGCGAATTCGGACGCGAAGTGCTCTGGTCGCCAGATGGTGTAGGCGTCCTTCGCGGTGAGGTCACGGAAGTCGGGACCGCTCCACGCGATGCGCAGGTCCGTGACCGTCCCGAGCGCGTTGTTGGAGCCGAGGAAGACCACCAGCGTCTCGATCCCGGCTTCGGTCGTGTCGTCGTGATCGTCGCCGAGGGCCGCGGCCGCGTCGAACACCGTCATCGCCTTCACCTCGTCGCTCCAGCGTGGATACACCCGCAACGCGGCCCGCTCGCCGTTGTTCTGCACGATCTGGTCGAGCAGGTCGTCCTTCGGCGTGGCGATCGCCGCCTCGCACGTCGCGGCGGTCTTGCTGAGGGCGTCGCGCAGGTCCCAGCCGAAGCAGGACAGGTTGTGCCGGTACGTCGCGGGCACCGGCGCGGCCCGACCGGGTCCGCGCTCCCAGTAGTCCTCCACCTCGTCCATCAGCGCACGCACGGCGAACAGCGCGAGGGGTGTCTCCCACACATTCACCGAGGACCCGAAGCGTCGCTCCAGGTCGCGCAGAAGCAGTTCGATGTTGAGCGGCAACCCGCCCGGGCCGGCGTAGCGAGGGTAGCGGAACCGGCGCAGCCAGCCGAGTTCGTAGGCGACGATCGCGGGTACCGAGACGTCGGTGTGGAAGACGGCGCCGCTCTGGAACCCCTGCAGCACCGAATCCCCGATCGCGACGAGCCGGTGCGGTGGGACTCCGCGGGCGTCGACCCGCACGTCGCGCCCGAGCGTGGGATCCGACACCGGCACCCGGGGGGCCGACGCCGCACGCCTCCGCACGTCTTCGGGGGTGCCGTCCGGGAGTTCGATCGGAGTCACCGGCATGTCGTCCTCCCCCGGGCCGCAGCTACGCCTGCTCCGAGCGTGAGCCGCGCGGGGTGGGTTGTCAACGGCACGGCCGGCGGCCAATCCTGTAGGGCATGGCCACCGACGAGGACTTCGCGCACACCGACGAGGCAGCCCGCAACCGTCGGGAAAAGGCGATCGTCCTCGCCCGGTTCGCGTGGAATCGCGGCATCACGGCGGAGGAGTTGCTGGCCCTGAGCGAGGACGTGCGCCGGAAGCTGGCACGGGCGGCCGGGGCGCACCCGCCGCGCACGATGGAGACGTGGACGCTCGTCGCTCGGCTGCTCGACGAGAAGTCGGCCTGGGCCGCGCAACACCCCGACCACCCGGCGGCCTCCCCCACCGCCGCGGACGAGAAGATCATGTGGGTGAAGAAGCCGCCCCGCCGGTGGCTGTGATCGGCCTGCGGGAGCCGCACGCGCCGTGCGCACCCCGTCGCTGGGGCGACCGAATGTCACACCGCTTCGATCACATCGAAGCGGTGTGACATTCGGTCACGGCGATGGGCACGGCCACCGGGCACCGGGCACCGGGGGTCAGCGGTCGGCGTCGTCCCAGATCCGCAGGACGGTCGAGAGGATGTCCTCGGACACGCCGAGGCCGCCGAGGTGGCTCTCTCCCGGCAGGTGGTGGAACTGGGCGTCGGGGAGCCGGCCCACCACGTGGAGGCCGTGTTCCATGGGGACGATGTGGTCGGTGTCGCCGTGCCACCACCGGACCGGCACCTTGACGTCCTCGAGGCGGAAGCCCCAGTCCCGCGTGAACACCACGACGTCGGCGAAGGGGGCGGCCATCTGCTTGCGGCTGCCGTTGAGGAGATCGTCGAGGAACATCGCCTTGAACTCGGGGCGGGCCAGCAACTGCCGGTCGGCCTCGGGCGAGAGCCGGCCGTACAGGTCGATGATCGGCGACGCGAACGGGCGCACGACCCGGATGATCGAGGTCACGCCCATACCGATGGGGACACCCGCCACGGCGAGCAGCGGTGCGACCATCGTGCCGAGCCGCATCAGGCCGCTGCTGATCGCGTCGGGACCGACGACGGGTGCGACACCCCCGAGTACCGCGGCGGCCATGACGCGTTCGGGCATCGCGTGCGCCGCGGCGAGGGTGTAGGGCCCGCCACCGGAGAGTCCGACGACCGCCATCCGGTCCACCCCCAGGGTGTCCGCGACGATCTGCAGGTCGTCCGCGAAGGCGAGGACGTTCTCGTAGCGGTGCGGGCTCGACGAGCCGATGCCGGGGCGGTCGAGGCCGATGAGCCGGACGTGCTCGCGCTCGGCGTAGCGACGTGCCTCGACGGGGATCTGCCGGCGCGCCCCGGGGGTGCCGTGCAGCCAGAACACGGCGCGGCCCTGGGCCGATCCGAACTCGGCGAATCCGATCCGGCGGTCGCCTCCGACCGCAACGGTGCCCTCCAGTTTGGGACGTTCGACGTCGATCATGATCGTCAGCATGCCACGTGACCGTGGCCACACGAGGCAGGTGTCCGTGACGACGCGTGCCGGACACCTCCGCTCAGCGCAGCGCGTCGATCAGTTCGCCGACGGCGTGCGGATTCGAGCGGATGCCGCAGCCGCCCTCCGGATTCAGCGAGTAGGTGCTGCGGCGGCCCACCCGGGTGCGGGTGAGGTAGCCGCCGTCGACCGGATCGGCGAAGATCGTCTGCACGGAGCGCTCGGTGATCCCGATCCGTTGCGCGAGCTCGCGGACGGTGGAGTGTCCGCCCCGCGCGACACACAGCAGCACGTGCGCGTGGTTGGTCAGGAACGTCCAGCCCCGGGGGTGGTCCTCGCTGTCGGTGAGTGACAGGCGGGCGGAGGAGTTCACCCGCACCACAGGGCACCACGATTTCCGGTATCGCTCTTCGTGTACGCCAACCCCGCCTCTTGACAAGTAACCAGAAATACTCTTCACTAATTTAAGTTCGCGAAAGGGAGTATCCCTCCGCGCTTCGTCGTCAACTCGGGCGCCGTTCACCGGCTCCCCGGCGGAGCGGGCTCACCGGAGCCGGGAAAGACTTTCGGCCGTTTCGAGGCTGAAGGGTGGTCCCGATGACCGTTCCGTTGTGGTTGTGGGCGGCGGTGCTCGCCGCGATCGTGGCGATGCTCGCCGTGGATCTGTTCGCGCACCGGCGCGCTCACGTGATCGGCGTGCGCGAGGCCGCGGGCTGGTCGGTGTTCTGGGTCGGCACCGGTGTCGGATTCGGTGCGCTGATCTGGTGGCAGTACGGCGCGGAGTTCGGCCAGCAGTACTTCTCCGGCTACCTGATCGAGAAGTCGCTGGCCGTCGACAACGTCTTCGTCTGGGCGATCATCCTGACGTACTTCGCCGTGCCGCGCGAGTACCAGCACCGGGTCCTGTTCCTGGGTGTGCTCGGCGCCCTGGTGTTCCGCGGCCTGTTCATCGCGGCGGGATCGGTGCTCATCGCGAGCTTCGGCTGGATCCTCTACCTGTTCGCGGCGTTCCTGCTCTACACCGGCTACCGGATGATCCGGCAGCGCGACGAGCACCTCGATCCCGAGAAGTCCCGGGCGCTGCGGCTGTTCCGCCGCTACGTGCCGATGACGGACGCGTACCACGGACAGAAGTTCCTCGTCCGCCGCGGCGGCGCCCTGCTCGCCACCCCGCTGCTCGCGGTGCTCGTCCTCATCGAGATCACCGACATCATCTTCGCGGTCGACTCGATCCCCGCCATCTTCGCGGTCACGGACGAACCGTTCCTCGTCTTCACCGCCAACGCATTCGCGGTGCTCGGACTGCGGGCGATGTACTTCCTGCTCGCCGACCTGATCCACCGCTTCGTGTACCTGAAGATCGGGCTGGCGCTGGTGCTGGTGTGGGTCGGCATCAAGATGCTGCTCAAGATCGACGTGTTCTACATCCCGACGCCGATCTCGCTGGGTGTCGTCGCCACGATCCTGACCGTGTCGATCGTCGCCAGCCTGCGCGCCACGCGCGGCCAGGGCCGTCGCAGCCTCGAGGCGCCCACGACGCCGCCGTTCCGGGTGGCCACGGCCGAGGAGACCGCGGCGCTCGAACCCGTGTGGCGGATGCCGGGCACGCGACGGCGGGCAGAGCGGGCCGAACGCGACGACAGCCTCAGCGGTGGGCGGTGAATGCGTACTGGCGGGTCGCGGCCTCGACGATCTGATCGGGGGTCACGTCGATCTCGCCGCCGAGCCAGGCGGTCGTGAGTTCGGCGAGACCCCCGACGAACAGGAGCGCGGCGATCTGGTCGTGGGGCGGCTGCAACGCGCGGTCGCCCCACAGCTCGCGGGATTCGACGGCGACGAGGCCGGCGAACTGGCGCAGCAGTTCCCGGCGACGGACGCGCACGGGCTCGGATCCCGTGGACTCGACGACGGCGACCCGGCCCTTGCGCGGATCGTCGGTGAGGACCGCGACGAACGCGGCGATGGCGGCACGGGCGCGCTCCTCCGGCCCGCGCTCGGACTCGGCGAGTGCGGCCAGCGCGCGCTCCCGGATCTCGTCGGCGATCCGCTCGACGACGCACACGAGCAGTTCGTCCCGGCCGGAGAAGCTCTCGTAGAAGTACCGTTCGGTGAGCCCGGCCTCCTGGCAGATCGCGGTCATGGTGGCACGGTCCCCGCCCTCGCGGCCGAACACCGTCAGACCGGCCTCGAGCAACTGCTCACGTCGGTCGGCCGTGCGCTGCTCGGCGCTCTTTCCGCGGTACTGACGACTGGGCCGGTCCATAGTCGAATCTTGACAGATCGCGGTCCGTGATCCACGCTACAGTCAATTGACAGAGCTTCATGTCAGATACGGTCCGACGAATCGAGAGACCTCATGACGAAAGTGCTCGCGCCCTCCCCACCCGGTCTGACCGCCGTTCCCGGGGACGCCGGCCTGCCGTACGTCGGGTACGCCCTCGACTACATGCGCAACCCGCTGAAGGCCTACGACCGGCGCTACCGCGAACACGGGCCGGTGTCCTGGTTTCGGTTCGCGGGCCGGCCCTGGGTGGTGCTGCTCGGCCCCGACGCCTGCGGCGCCGCGCTGCAGAACCGCGACCGGGCACTCGCGAACGGTCCGGGCTGGCGCACCCTCATCGGCCCGTTCTTCGACCGCGGCCTGATGCTGCTCGACGGCGACGAGCACCGCACGCACCGCCGGATCATGCAACAGGCCTTCACCCGGGACCGCCTCGCGCGTTACACGGACTCGATGCAGCCCGCCATCGCCCGGGCCCTCGACTCGTGGACACCGAGCGAGGACTTCCGCGCCTACCCGGCGCTCAAGGAACTCACCCTCGGGCTCGCCACCTCGATCTTCATGGGCGGCGCCGAGGGCTCGTCGGCCGCGGAGATGGCCGAGGTGAACAAGGCCTTCATCGGATGCGTGCAGGCGGCCACGGCGATCGTGCGCTACCCCCTGCCCGGAACCCGCTGGCGCCGTGGCGTGGTGGGCCGTCGCCGGCTCGAGGAGTTCTTCCGGCGCTACCTGCCGGCGCGGCGCGCCGGGGACGGCGACGACCTGTTCACCGCACTGTGTCACGTGGAATCGGAGGACGGCGAACGGTTCTCGGACGAGGACGTCGTCAACCACATGATCTTCCTGATGATGGCCGCGCACGACACCTCGACCATCACGCTGTCCACCGTGCTGCAGTACCTCGGCCAGTTCCCGCAGTGGCAGCAACTGTGCCGGGAGGAGTCGGAGGCGCTCGGTACGACCACCCCGACCCTGGCGGACCTGGAATCCCTCACCAGCCTGGACCTGGTGATCAAGGAATGCCAGCGGCTCGTGACGCCGGTGCCCGGCATCGTCCGGTACACCACCGCCGACACCGACATCCTCGGACACTTCGTGCCGCGCGGCACCCTGATCAACGTCGGACTGCACTACAGCCACCACATGTCCGAGTTGTGGCCGGAACCGGAGAAGTTCGATCCCGGGCGCTTCGCCCCGGAACGCCGCGAGGACCGAGTGCACAAGTTCGCGTGGACGCCGTTCGGCGCCGGAGAGCACCGCTGCCTGGGTATGTACTTCTCCGGCGCCGAGATCAAGACGGTACTGCACCACCTGCTGCTCGGGTACAGCTGGCATGTGCCGTCCGATTACATTGCCCCACTGAACTTCACGTCGTTGCCGTACCCGTCCGACGGGCAGCCGATCGCGCTGCGCCGACGGCGGCGACTCGGACTGTAGGGCTCAGATGCGGCCCTTGACCATCCCGTGCCAGTACATCGCCGGCAGGCCGTGGCGCTTGAGCAACCACATGTCACGGCGGTCCTTGGTGGTGTCGATGACGGGAATGGTCGGGGACGGCTCGAGCTCGTAGTCGAACTCCGCAAGCATCATCCGGTCCCGGGCGGTGACGAACGGGCAGGACGAGTACCCGTCGTAGCTCTTGCGCTTGCCGACCCCGCGCATCTCGGCGACGAGGTTGGCGACGAGGACGGGCGCCTGCTTGCGCACGGCGGCGCCGGTCTTCGACGTCGGCAGGTCCGCGACGTCGCCGAGTGCGAAGACGTTGGGGTACCGGCGGTGCTGGAGGGTGTGCTTGTCGACCTCGACGTAACCGAAGGGGCTCGCCGGGTTGGCGAGCGGGCTCGCCGCGACCCAGCCGGGCGCGCGCTGCGGGGGCACGGCGTGGAGCATGTCGAAGTCGAGAATCTCCTCGGCTCCGGTGGCGTTGTTCACGATCGTCGCTTTGTGCGACGGTCCGTCGAGCGCGGTCATCTCCGAGCTCAGCCGGACCTCGATGCCGTACCTCGCGGCGACCCCCTCGAGAGTCTGCCGCCAGGACGCGATGCCGAACATGGAGTCGCCGGGCAGGACGAGAACCACCCGGATCTTGTCGAGCAGGCCCTGCCGTCGCCAGTAGTCGGAGGCGATGTAGGCGATCTTCTGCGGCGCGCCGGCGCACTTGATCGGCCCCGCCGGCTGGGTGAAGATCGCTGTGCCGGAGCGCATGTTGCGGATCAGTTCCCATGTGTAGGGGGCGTACCGCGGGGAGTAGTTGCTCGAGACGGCACCGCGCCCGACGGCGTCGGCGAGGCCCGGCACGCCGTCCCAGTCGAGCTGCAGGCCGGTGGCGAGGACCAGGTAGTCGTAGCCGACGACGGACCCGCGATCGGTCGTGACGGTCTGCGCGTCGGGGTCGACGGCGGTCGCGGCGGCACGGATCCACCGGACGCCCTCGGGGATCAGTTTCTCCTCGGCTCGGCGGGTCTCGTCCAGCGAGGCCTGTCCCCCGCCGACGAGCGTCCACAGCGGCTGATACCAGTGGTCGTCGGAGGGCTCGATCACCGCGATGTCGGTGATTCCGGCCCGACGCAGGCGTGCTGCGGTCGCGATGCCGGCCGTGCCTCCCCCGACGACGAGTACTCGATGTCGCGCGGCACCTGAATGGAGCGACATGTGAACAGTCCTTTCCGTCCGTGACCAGGCGCGGACGCAGGCTGGGCCTCCACGCCCCTGGATACCGGGTGGGGTATCCACCGACGACTGTAGGCGCCCGGCACCGGCTCTTCAAGTACCCCGGCGGGTATTTCCGCCCGCCGAAGGTCCCCGCTTTCCGAGACCTTCGTCCCGGCGGGCGGACCACGGCCCCCGACCGGCGCCGCTACTCGGCGGCCGCGCTGACGACGTCGTCCTCGGACAGCAGTATCTCGGCCGCCGCCGGGCCGAGCGGCACGAAACTGTCGCGGCTGGTGACCCGCGAGATCCGGCCCCGGTGGCCCGCGTCCACCAGTGCGGTGACCACCGCCTCCGACACCCCACCGCTGCGCCGCGTCTCGTCCACCACCAGCACGCGCGGGAAGGACTGCGCGCACGCGAGGAGTTCGGCCAGCGGCAGCGGAGCCAGCCACTGCAGGTCCAGCACCGCGGCCTGCACACCGCGCGCCGACAACCGACGCGCCGCACGCAGGCTTATCCGGACGCCGTTGCCGAACGTCACGAGGAGCACGTCTTCCCCCGTGCCGTACAACCGCACCGAGCCCGGCTGTACCGCAACGGAATCGGGCGGCTCGCGCCACAGCCCGTCACCCTCGTCGTACAGGTCGCGTTCGTGGTAGAGCGCGATCGGCTCGAGGAACACGCACACGCGGCCCTCGCTGCGCGCGAGGTGCACGCAACTGCGCAGCAGCGCCCCCGCCGCCGACGGGCGGCTCGGCACCGCGAGCACCAGACCGGGGATGTCGCGCAGCACCGCGACGGAGTTGTCGTTGTGGAAGTGCCCACCGAACCCCCGCTGGTAGGCGAGGCCGGCGATGCGCACCACCATCGGATTACGGAAACGGCCGTCGGAGAAGAACATCAGGCTCGCCGCCTCGCCGCGCAACTGGTCCTCGGCGTTGTGCAGGTAGGCCAGGTACTGGATCTCCGGAATCGGCAGCAGGCCCGTCACCGCGAACCCCAGGGCCGTGCCGAGGATCGTCTGCTCGTCGAGGACGGTGTCGAAGACGCGGTGCGGCCCGAATCGGCGGAGCAGACCACGCGTGAGCCCGTACACCCCGCCCTTGTCGGCCACGTCCTCCCCGAACACGAACGACTCCGGTATCTCGTCGAGAATTCCGGCGAGCGCACCGTTCACGGCCTGGGCGAGCGTGCAGGGCTCCGTCGTCGCAGGCTCCGGCCCGTCCGGAACCCGGCGCCGGCCGTGCACGTGCAGCGGCCGCATCACCTCGGCCGCCGATCCCAGTCGGGGGGCGTCCGCGACGGCGTCCACCTCCGCGGCGACGGCGGCACGCATCGCCTCGTATCTTTCGAGCACCTGTGCGGGCGTGAGCGTTCCGTGGTCGACGAGGATACGTGCGGTGGCCGGCAACGGATCCCGGGCATAGTCGGCGGCGATCTCCTCACGGCTGCGGTACGCGGTCTCGGCATCGGAGCCGGCGTGGCCGAGGAACCGCACCGTCCTCAGATGCAGCACGGCCGGTGCGCGCGCGGTCCGGACGGCGACGAGCAGGTCCGCGACGGCGGCGAGCACGCCGATCGGGTCCGCGCCGTCGGCCGCGCGGTAGCTCACCCCCGGATACGAGGAGAGGGCGCGTTCCGTCCAGCCCTCCGGCGTGCGGACACTGATGCCGAGACCGTTGTCCTCACACACGAACAGCAGCGGCAGCGGCAGGCCCCGGTACGCGCAGTAGGCAGCCGCATTGAGCGCACCGACCGCGGTGGAATGGTTGGCGGAGGCGTCCCCGAAGCTGCACACCACCACCGAATCCGCCGGCCACGGGCACTGCAGGCCCAATCGGGCCGCGCGGGCGAGGGCGAACGCCGTCCCCACCGCGCGCGGCAGATGGGAAGCGATCGTCGAGGTCTGCGGGAGGATGTTCAACTCGGCGTTGCCGAACACCTTGTGCCGACCGCCGGAGATCGGATCGAGCGTCGAGGCGGCGCACCCGGCGAGCACGTCCCGCACCGGCGTCGTACCCGGCACCTGCGCCGCCCGCGCGGCGTAGAAGGCACCCGACCGGTAGTGCAGCAGCGCCGGATCGGTGACCCGCGACAGCAGCCCCAGCGCGGCGTTCGCCTCGTGGCCGGACGATCCGATGGTGTAGAACCCGGCACCGCGTCGCTGCATCTCGCGGGCCGCGAAGTCGAGGTGACGGGACTGCAGTTGCGCGTCGAAGTACCGCAGCAGCGGTTCGTCCGACGCCTGCCCGCCCGCGGCGCTCCAGCCACGGACGGTGGCGGTGAAGTACTCGTCGAGCGGCTCGGCCGTCATCGCGCTGCCCCACACCCTCGCAGGTCCTGCCCAATACTGTGTACCGGCACAGTACCGCCCGGTCCCGGGCGGCGCGGGTCGTCGCGCCGGCCGCTCGCAGACCGGCGCCGAACGGAAGGAACACCGGGATGCCCACCCGCCTCACCGACGACGAGCTCGTCGACCGGTACGTGCATGCCGTCGTCGTCCACCTGCCCCGGTCCCGGCGCGCCGAGGTGGCCGCCGACGTGCGCGGCCGCATCGAAGGCGCCGGTGCCGAGCGCGAGGTACGTGCGGTGCTCACCGACCTCGGCACTCCGGAGGATCTCGCGCGCACCTACCGGGGTGCGCCGCGGCATCTGATCGGCCCGAAGTTCTACGACACCTATCTGCGTGTGCTGTGGCCCGTCGTCGGCGTGGTGGCGGCGGTGCTCGGCGGTCTGACCCTGCTCGGCGCCCTGACCGAGGCCACCGACCCCGCGGCCGCGCCGCTCGACAGCGCCGGCGTCGTGTGGGACGCGATCGACGCGGCCCTGACCGGCGGTGTGTACGCCGCGTTCTGGGTGACCGTCGTGTTCGCGGTGATCGAACGCACCGCGCCCACCGCCACGGATCTCGGGCGGTGGGATCCGGACGACCTGCCCGCAGTGCCGCACGGCCGGGAGATCCCGGTCGGGGAGGCGATCGCGGAGCTGGTGTTCGCGGTGGTCGTGCTGATCGGGGTGGCCGGTCTGTCCCCGTCGCTGGCGCCGTCGTTCTTCGGCGCCGGGTACGAGGCGCTCGACCCCGGTTTCACCGACCGGCTGGTGCCGGCGATGGTGGCCGTCGCGGTGCTGTGGGTGATCTCGGCGAGCGTCGCGCTGGCCGTGCGCAGCTGGACGCTCGTCGTCACCGCCCTGTCAGTGGTCTCCGATCTGCTCGCCGTCGCGGTGGCCACGGCCGTGCTCGTGCACCGGCCGTACTTCTCCGCCCAGTTCCTGTCCGACCTGCGCGACAGGACGGGCTCGGACCTGACGGCACAGCTGAACCTCGCCGTCGGCATCGTGTGCATCGTGGTGATCGTCGCCTCGGCGGTCGGGGTGGTGACGGCGGTCCGCAAGTACCTCGCGCACCGCCGCGCCTGAGAGCGGTCAGCAGGTGGCCAGGACGCCCGCCATCGCGTCCTTCTCGTCCGGCGTGATCCACAGTCCGTACTCGGCCTTCACCTCGATCTGCCGGGACACGTAGGTGCAGCGGTACTCCGAGTTGGGGGGCAGCCACTGCGCGGCGTCCTTGTCGCCCTTGCCCTGGTTCGTGGGGCCGTCGACGGCCTGCAGGTTCCGGGGATCGTTCGCGAGGTTCTTGCGGGTCTGCGCGTCGAGCAGTCGCGCGCCCTTCTGCCACGCGTCCGACAGGGCGACGACGTGATCGATCTGCACCGCCGACGACGTGTCCACCCCGCGCCGGAAGTAGATCTCCCGGCCCGTGTACGGGTCGTACAGGGTTCCCGCCTCGACGGTGCACTCCTTCGTCACCGGCGCCAGCTTGATGTTCACCAGATCCCGCTTCAGGACGTCGTTGCGGGTGTCGCAGCCGTTGCGCCCGCCCGCGACGGTCACGTCGTCGGTCCACGCCGGCCCGAACTGGGCACGGTCGTACCCGCCCGAGGGGTCCGGTGCACGCACGGCAAGGCTCTTCAGCAGTTCGACTGTCTCGGCTGCGGCAGCCGACGACGGTGCCGGCGCCGGCGCCGGTCCGGGGCCCGCCTCGTCGCCGCCGTACGTCTGCTGGAGGACGACGAAGACGACGAAGGCGAGCACGTAGGCGAGCAACCACAGCCGGCGGCGGCCGGCGGAGTTCGCCGCGGCCACTACTGCGCGAGCTGCGGCATCTTCACGACCTGCCCCGCGTAGGACAGCCCGGCGCCGAAGGCGAGCAGCAGGGCGAGCCCGCCGGGCCGGACCTGACCGGTGCGCAGCATCTTCTCCATCGCGAGGGGGATGGAGGCGGCGGAGGTGTTGCCCGTTTCGATGATGTCGTCGGCGACGGCCACCGTCTCCGGAAGGTCGAGCTGCCGGACGATGACGTCGTTGATGCGCAGGTTGGCCTGGTGCGGCACGAACGCGTCGAGGGCGGCGAGTTCGACCCCGGCCTTGTCGGCGACCTGGCGGGCGATCTTCCCCATCTCGAAGGCCGCCCAGCGGAACACCGCCGTGCCCTCCATGATGATCCAGGGCCGCTTCTGATCGGGGTTGTCCGCGAAGCTCACCCAGTCCGGTTCCTGGCGGATGGCGTCGGCCTGGGAACCGTCCGACCCCCACACGGTGGGGCCGATACCCACCTCGTCGGACGGGCCGACGACCACGGCGCCGGCGCCGTCGCCGAAGATGAACCGCACCGAGCGGTCGGTGGGCTCGGTGGTGTCGCTCATGCGCTCGACGCCGACGACGACCACGTAGTCCTCGGTGCCGGTGCGCACCATGTCGGACGCCACGCCGAGCGCGTAGCAGAATCCGGCGCACCCGGCCGAGATGTCGAGAGCGGCCGCGCCCCCGGTGCCCAGGGCGTGCGCGACCAGGGCCGCGGACTGCGGCGTCTGATTCGGGTAGGTCGAGGTGGCCACGATGACGGCGCCGACGCGGTCACCGGTGATGTCGGCGGCCTCGAGCGCCTTGCGGGCCGACGTGATCGCCATGTCCACCACCGACTCCTCGGGGTGCGGCTTCGCGAAGCGCCGTTCCTTGATGCCCGACCGCGACTGGATCCACTCGTCGCTCGAGTCGATCTGCTCGCAGATCTCGTCGTTGGTCACGACCCGCTCGGGGCGGTGCACGCCCAGCCCGAGCAGTGCGGTGTTCCGCAGCGGGGCGGGACCGGCGATCTGTGCACCCATCAGGCGAATCTCCTCTGCTTCGTGCACTGCCTGTCAGTGCATCGCGTCCCTGACACGGTAACGCGCGCGCGAATCGTAGCGGAGCCGACCCGTCGGCCCGGCCCTCGTGCGAGCACCGCCGGGACACGCCGACGGACATCGAAGGACGTGTGACGGTTGTCACCCCCTGTTACCGTCTGTGGCCGTGCACACACGTAATGGGGGTTACCGACGTGCTTCGATCCGGCTCGGGGTCACCGCACTGACCTGTGCGGTCGTCACCATGGTCCCGTTCGTGGGCACCTCCGCGGCGAACCCGAACGCGATCAATCCCATCCCGGGCCTCAACGGGGTCAACGGCCTGCCGGAGTTGCGCGGCCGCACACAGGTGGTGGCACAGCAGACCGGGATGCTCAGCACCAACCGCACCCAGGACCTGAACGTCCTGGGCACCGATCTGGGCGTGATGTGGGACAACGGACGCGGCCAGGTGCTGACCGCGTTCGGCGACACCGCGGGCCTCGGCCTGCCCAATCTGCTGTCGGGCAGCATCTGGGCCTGGCGCAGCAGCTCGCTGTTCCGCAGCTCGGACCGCAACCTCGCCGACGGGATGACGTTCGACAGCGCGGCCCGCGACTTCTTCGGCCAGGCGAAAGAACTCGTCCCGAGCCCGAAGATCCCGTTCCTGGAGATCAGCCGGATCCCCACCGCGGGGATCGCCGTCGGCGACACCCAGTTCCTGAGCCTGATGTCGGTGAAGAACTGGGGGCCGGCCGGTTCGTGGGAGACCAACTTCTCCGGGCTGGCCTTCTCCCACGACAACGGGGAGAACTGGACGGTGGCGCCGCAGACCGAGCGGCCGAACGCCGAGGGGAACCGGAACTTCCAGATGGGCGCCTTCGTCCGGCACGGCGGGTTCGTCTATCAGTACGGAACCCCGCCCGGTCGCGGCGGACCGGTGCACCTGGCGCGGGTACCGGAACAGCAGATCCTCGACCTCGCGGCGTACGAGTACTGGGACGGCGGCGCGTGGGTCCGCGACGTGGACGCGGCGCGCCCGGTGATGACGGGTGGTGCGGCGGAGCTGTCGGTGCAGTGGAACGACCACCTCGGGCAGTTCGTGCTGCTGACCACCGACGCGCACAACTCCGTCGTGCTGCGCCGGGCACCGTCGCCGACAGGCCCGTGGAGCGCGCCGGAGGTCGTCCTCGACACCCGCGAACTGCCGACGGCGTACGGCGCGTACATCCACCCGTGGTCCTCGGGCCCGGATCTGTACTTCCTCACGACCGTGCACCAGAACTACAACGTGCTCCTGCTGCGCACCACGCTCCATCCCTGACCGGCGCGGCGTCCGGGCTACCGTGCGTCCATGGACGCACAGGACTGGGATGCGCGGTACTCGAAGAGCGAGACGGTGTGGGGGGTGCCGCCGAACCCGGTGCTCGTCGAGTTCGCGACGTCGCTGCCGCACGGCCGCGCCCTGGATCTGGGCTGCGGCGAGGGCCGGCACTCGCTCTGGCTGGCCACGCGCGGCTGGGAGGTGACCGGACTCGACTTCTCCCGCGTGGCGGTGGACAAGGCCCGGGCGATCGCGGCGCAGGCGCCACGGCGGGTACGCGAACGCCTGACGTACGAGTGCGCCGACGTGACCGGGGCCACTTTCGACGCTGGTTATGATCTCGTCCTCTCGGCCTATCTCCATTTCCCTCCACCACAGCGACGGGCATTGATCGACAATGCGGTCGCGGCCCTGAAACCTGATGGAATCCTCATATTTCTGGGACACGATTCGCTCAATCCCACCGAGGGCGCCGGCGGCCCCCAGGATCCCGAAATCCTCTATACCCCAGCAGATGTCGTCGCGGAAATCGACGGACGACTGGAAATCCGGACCGCCGAACGGAGAATGCGGGAAACGGACGCAGGAATGGCGATCGACGCGTTGGTGGTGGCCCGCAAACCAACCCTTGGCAGTTAGTTGCCCGACGGGTAACATAGGCGGATGTTACCGACGAGTAATAACTTGGGCGGTACTCGAACACAGCTTGACCGCACCATCTCACTGGGAGTAGCGCAGACATGGGCCATTACAAGAGCAACCTCCGGGATCTGGAGTTCAACCTCTTCGAGGTGCTGAGGATTCAGACGCTCCTCGAGGCCGGGAAGTTCGGCGACCTCGACGAGGAGACCTCTCGTGGCATTCTGGCCGAGGTGAAGACCCTCACCGAGGGCCCCGCGGCGGAGTCGTTCGCCGAGACCGACCGCACCCCCCCGGTCTTCGATCCCGAGACCCACTCGGTCTCGCTCCCCGAGGGCTTCAAGAAGGCGTTCAACTCCTGGTACGAGGCCGGCTACTGGTCCATGGGCCTCGAGGAGGAGATCGGCGGAACGCCGGCACCGCGCGCCCTGAGCTGGGCCGTCAACGAGATGATGCTCGGCGCCCAGCCGGCCGCCTTCATGTACGCCGCCGGCCCCTCCTTCGCCGGTGTGCTCCACGCGAACGGCACCGACGAGCAGAAGCAGTGGGCCGCGACCATCGTCGAACGCGGCTGGGGCGCCACCATGGTGCTGACCGAGCCCGACGCCGGCTCCGACGTCGGCGCCGGCCGCACCAAGGCGATCAAGCAGGACGACGGCTCCTGGCACATCGAGGGCGTCAAGCGGTTCATCACCTCCGCCGACTCCGACGACCTGTTCGAGAACATCTTCCACCTCGTCCTCGCCCGCCCGGAAGGCGCCGGCCCCGGCACCAAGGGCCTGTCGCTCTTCTTCGTCCCGAAGTTCCACTTCGACTTCGAGAAGAACGAGATGGGTGAGCGCAACGGCGTGTTCGTCACCAACGTCGAGCACAAGATGGGCCTCAAGGCGTCCGCCACCTGCGAGCTCACCTTCGGCGGCCACGGCGTCCCGGCCAAGGGCTGGCTCGTCGGTGAGGTCCACAACGGCATCGCCCAGATGTTCGACGTCATCGAGCACGCCCGCATGATGGTGGGCACCAAGGCCATCGCGACGTTGTCGACCGGTTACCTCAACGCCCTGGCCTACGCCAAGGAGCGCGTGCAGGGCGCCGACCTGACCCAGATGACCGACAAGACCGCTCCCCGGGTCACCATCACCCACCACCCGGACGTGCGGCGCGCGCTGGCCATGCAGAAGGCCTACGCCGAGGGCCTGCGCGCGGTCTACCTCTACACCGCCGCGCACCAGGACGACGTCGTCGCCGAGCAGATCTCCGGTGCCGACCACGAGCTGGCGCACCGCGTCAACGATCTGCTGCTGCCGATCGTCAAGGGTGTGGGCTCCGAGCGCGCCTACCAGTACCTGACGGACTCGCTGCAGACGTTCGGCGGCTCGGGCTTCCTGCAGGACTACCCGATCGAGCAGTACATCCGCGACGCGAAGATCGACTCCCTCTACGAGGGCACCACCGCGATCCAGGCGCAGGACTTCTTCTTCCGCAAGATCGCCCGTGACCGCGGCGTCGCCCTGGCGCACGTCACCGGCCAGATCCAGAAGTTCCTCGCCTCCGACAGCGCCGACGAGCGCCTCAAGTCGGAGCGGGCCCTGCTGGCCACCGCGCTCGAGGACGTCCAGGCCATGACCGCCACCCTGACCGGCTTCCTCATGGGTGCCCAGGAACAGCCCACCGAGCTGTACAAGGTGGGTCTGGGCTCGGTGCGGTTCCTGCTGGCCTTCGGCGACCTGCTCATCGGCTGGCGGCTGCTCGAGCAGGCCGAGATCGCTCTCGCGGCCCTCGACGCCGGCTCGGACGCCAAGGACAAGGCGTTCTACGAGGGCAAGGTCGCCGTCGCCGGCTTCTTCGCCAAGAACGTCCTGCCGGAGCTGACCGCCGTCCGCAGCATCGTCGCCAACGTCGACCTCGACATCATGGAGCTCGACGAAGCGGCGTTCTGAGCCGGCGCTCGGACGGAACCGAACAGGTAGACAGAAGCCGAGTACGTAGACAGAAACACTGTGCCCTCCCGTCTCGCGACGGGAGGGCACAGTGCTGTGTGCACTTACTGCCGCGGCTACTCCGTCCCGGCCGGCGTCTGCGATGCCGCCGCGGGCGTCTCGGCAGGAGCTTCCTCCGCCTCGTCCGCGCCGCTCGGTGCGGGCTGCGGGGTCGTCGTCCCGGCCGGGCGCGCGCCGGCGGGTTCGTCCGAGCCACCGCCGGGCGTCTCCGCCTCACCGGGTGCCGGCTGCGACGGCGCGGCCGGTGCCGACTCCCGCTCGGGCTCCGGCTCGGCGCTGACGCAGCGCACCACCGGCACCGGGTCGTAGCGGACCGTGCGGGTGGTGCTCGAGATCTGCCGGCCGGTGGCTGCGTCGGTGATGATGCGGGTGTCGCTCACCGTGAACCCTTGCGCACCGCTCGACGGGATGCACCCGGGCCCGGCCGGCAGGGTGATCGTGTTCGGTGCCGTGAAGTCGGTGCGGGAACCGGTGACGGACTCGACGTCGACGGTCTTGGTGCCCCAGATCCGCACCGTGATGTCCGACGACGTGCCGATCGCCTGGATCAGCACTCCGGTGTCGGAGGGATTGCGGAACTTCAGGTCGATCGCGCCCTCGTAGACCGTCGCCTCCCGGGCCGCCGGGTACCGCGAGATGTAGTAGCTGTGCTCGGTGTGCTCGACGTCCTCCATACCGGCGAAGTACGTCGCGTTGTACAGGGTGGTCGCGAGCTGGCTGATGCCGCCACCCACAGCCTTGGACGGGCGCCCGTTGTTGATGATCCCGGACTCGACATACCCCTGTGCCGCGCCGCGCGGGCCCGTGTAGCCGTTGAGCGAGAACGTCTCCCCCGGCTTCACCAGGGCACCGTTGATCTCCGACGCCGCCAGGCGGATGTTCACGCCCGAGGCGTACTCGAAGCCCCCGGTGGTGAATTCACCGATCACCTCGCGGATGCCCAGCTTCTCGGCGGCTTCCGTGGTCAGCGCAGGCTCGGCCGGCTTGTACACGGCGTCGGTCACCCGCTCGCCCGGCGCGGCCAGCAGCTGCGGCAGCGACTCGAGACTCACCGGCCAGTCGACGAGCTCGCCGGCGACCGATGGGATCACCGTCGGGCCGCCGCCTTCGATCACGATCCGGGCGTCCTTCGGTTCGACCTCGGTCGCCGCCAGTTGCGGCCGGAGGATCTCGGTCGCGGCCTCGATCCCGTACTGCGGGGTCAGGCCCCCGTTGCCGTCCGGCACGAAGGTCAGCACGGCGCCGATCCGGTCGCTGGGCAGGGTCGCGACGGCCCCGTCCCGTCCTCGCACCGTGACGTCGCCGGCGACGGCCGGGTCCGCGACCTCCCGCAGTGCGCGCTCGAGCCCCTCGGGCGTGACCGTCACGTCGACCGTCTCGACCGGGAACTCGACGTCGCCGAACGCCCATCGCTCGGCGAACAGGTCGGCGGCGGCCTCCACATCGAGAGTCTGCCCGGGCAGCGGCGCCACCGGCACCGGCGTCGCCCCGTCGAACACGAGATTGCCCTCGCGGGGCGGGCGGTCGGCGACCGCGCGCACGCCGCCGATCGCGGCCGCCAACGCGGCGTCGTCGCGGGTCGACACGACACCGATCTCGTCGCCACCCCCGAAGAACGACGTCACGCGGGTGATCGGATCGAGCGGCTGCGATCCGATGCGGTCGAGGGTGTGCTCCCAGTCGACGTCCAGACCGGCCTGCGCCGGCACGATCTGTGCGGTCACATCGCCCGCGGTGACGGTGACGGGCTCCTCGGTGCGCGGCCCGAGTTCGGTCCGCAGGATCTGTTCGGCCTCCGGGACCGACCGTCCGCCGATGTCGATGCCGGCAACGGTGACACCGCGCGGAACGTTGCCCGAGGAGACGACGAGGTCACCGACGTAGAGGGCCGCGAGCACGGCGAACACCCCGCCGGCGACGAGGGCGATGCGGCGCCAGGGCGGACCGCCGTCGCCTCCGGGTCCGGTCGGCGCCGGCTCCTCGGGTGAGGGCCCGGCAGGCGGGGGTCCCGGGGGCGGGGGTCCGGCGGGCGGGGGTCCGGCGGGCGGCGGGGTGTCCGCTCCCTCCGACGGAGTTGCCGAGTGGGCGGTCGCGTCCCTCGCGACGGCAGGCTCGCGGGAGGCGTCGTCCGACAGAGTGGGGAGGACCTCGGTGTCGGCGTCGGTGCGGCCCGTCGCCGGCCCTTCGGCGGCGGTGCGGTCCGTACCCGGCCCGTCGGCGGCGGTGCTGCCTATCGCCGGCCCGACGACGGGCAGCACGGCCGTGGGCGCCTCCCAGGGCGGTACCTCCGCCGGCGGCACCGGCTCGGCATCCGGGCTGGGCTCGGGCGCAGCGTCGTCGGCGACGGACTGCGGGGCGCGGCCGGGGCTTTCCACGGGGACGGCCTCCGACCGGTCACCGGCAGCGTCCCGGGCCGCCTCCGGTTCGGGGACGACCGGTCGAACGTCGTCCTGGCCGCCCTCGGGGTCGTTCGTCCCGTTCTTGCCGCTCACCCGTGTCCTTTCACCGGGGTGCGCCCCGGATCGGGCGCACCACTCGGTATCCAGCCTAATGTCGGATCCCGGGGCTCCCGATCGGACGGGCAGCCGGAGCGCCCGCGGAGAAGCGAAAGACCTCGCGCTGCCGCCAGGTCGGGGGTCAAGCAGCAGCGCGAGGTCGACTGGTTTATCGACGGTCCCGCCGGGGCGTTACAAATCTCCGAAATTTTTTTCCGGACGGGACCGCGGGACGCGGGACTCAGGCCTCGAGAATGGCGGTCACACCCTGTCCACCTGCGGCGCAGATGGAGATGAGTCCCCGCACGGGCTTACCGGTCTCCTGCTTCTTCTCATGCAGCATCTTCGCCAGGGACGCGAGAATGCGTCCGCCGGTCGCGGCGAACGGGTGCCCGGCCGCCAGCGACGAGCCGTTGACGTTGAGCTTGGTGCGATCGATGGATCCGAGCGGAGCGTCCAGGCCGAGCCGGCCCTTGCAGTACTCCTCGGACTCGAACGCCTGGAGCGTGGCCAGCACGACGGACGCGAACGCCTCGTGGATCTCGTAGAAGTCGAAGTCCTGCAGGGTCAGGCCGTTGCGGCGCAACAGCCGCGGGATCGCGTAGGTGGGGGCCATGAGCAGGCCGTCACCACCGTGGACGTAGTCGACGGCCGCGGTTTCCGAGTCCACGAGGTAGGCCAGCACGGGGAGCCGGCGCTCCGCGGCCCACTCCTCCGAGGACAGCAGCGCTGCCGACGCACCGTCGGTGAGCGGGGTCGAATTGCCCGCGGTCATGGTGGCGTCACCGAGTTTCACGCCGAACACCGGCTTCAGGCCGGAGAGCTTCTCGACGGTCGAGTCCGGACGCAGGTTGTCGTCGCGGGTGAGTCCCAGGAAGGGGGTGACGAGATCGTCGAAGAAGCCACGGTCGTAGGCGGCGGCCATGTTGCGGTGGCTCGCGGCGGCCAGCTCGTCCTGCGCCTCGCGGGAGATGCCGAACTCCTTGGTGGTGATCGCCGCGTGTTCCCCCATGGACAGCCCCGTGCGGGCCTCGCCGTTGCGGGGGATCTCGATGCCGAGCATCGACGGCCGGACCTGGCCGAGCAGCTTGATGCGGTCGCCGGTCGAACGGGCCCGGTTGAGGGAGAGCAGGAACTCGCGCAGTTCGTCGTTGACGCCGATGGGAGCATCGGAGGTGGTGTCCACACCGCCGCCGATGCCGGCCTCGATGCGGCCGGCGGCGATGGCGTCCCCGACGGAGATCGCCGACTGCAGACCGGTGCCGCAGGCCTGCTGCAGGTCCCAGGCGGGGGTGTGGGGGTTCAGCGCACTGCCGAGCACGCACTCGCGGATCAGGTTGAAGTCGCGACTGTGCTTGAGGACGGCCCCACCGACGACGGCACCGAGCCGCTCGCCCTGGAGATTGAACCGGCTCACCAGGCCGTCGAGCGTGGCGGTGAACATGTCCTGGTTCGAGGCACGGGCGTACGTGCGGTCCGAGCGGGCGAACGGGATCCGGTTGCCGCCGAGGATTGCGACACGGCGCAGCTGTGTGGAACGGGCGGTGGTGGTCACTGACGTCTCCCGGGATGCTGGTGGATGATGGCGGTGAGTACTGGCTCTCGCTACTATTCTTACTCGCGAGTAAGTTCATTGTCGACACCACATCGTCGGCCCCTCCCGACAATACCGACGTCCGAACCAGAGAAGGTGGAATCGTGGCTGAAACCAAGAACGCCCCCGGCCTCTACGCCCAGTTGATCGGGTCCGCACCCGGAGCATTCCTCGCCAAGCAGTTCGGCCTGCCGCAGCCGGAGAAGCTGCGCCGGTTCGAGCCGGGGCAGCCGCCGCTGGCCGGCCCGCTGCTCGTCGGGGGCAACGGCCGCCTCGTCGAACCGATCCGCACGCTGCTGTCCGACTACCCCTTCGCCGACCCCGCCGACACCGAATACGGCGCGCTCGTCTTCGATGCCACCGGCATCACGGACGTCGCCGGTCTCGAACAGCTGTTCACCTTCTTCCAGCCCGCGATCAAGGGCCTCGGGCCGAGCGGCCGCGTCGTCGTGCTCGGCACCACCCCGGAGGAGGCCTCCTCCGTGGACGAGCGCATCGCCCAGCGGGCACTCGAGGGCTTCACCCGCAGCGTCGGCAAGGAACTGCGCCGCGGTGCCACCGCGCAGCTGGTGTACGTCTCCCCCGACGCCGCCACCGGGCTCTCCGGCCTCGAATCCACGCTGCGTTTCCTGCTGTCCGCGAAGTCCGCGTTCGTCTCCGGTCAGGTGATCCGTGTCGGAGCCGACGACGCGACGGCGCCCGAATCGTGGGAGCGTCCGCTCGCCGGGAAGGTCGCCGTCGTGACCGGCGCCGCCCGCGGCATCGGTGCCACGATCGCCGAGGTACTCGCCCGCGACGGAGCGCATGTCGTCTGCGCGGACGTGCCGGCGGCCGGCGACGCCCTGTCGCAGACGGCGAACAAGGTGGGCGGCGTCTCCCTCGCGCTGGACGTCACCGCCCCGGACGCGGGCGACAAGCTCGCCGAGTACCTGCTCGAGCGGCACGGCGGCGCCGACGTCATCGTCCACAACGCCGGGATCACCCGCGACAAGCTGCTCGCCAATATGGACGCCGCGCGGTGGAATGCCGTCATGGCCGTGAATCTGCTCGCCCCCCAGAAGATCACCGAGAAGCTGGTCGAGCGGGGCGCACTGAAGGAGGGCGGCCGGGTGGTCGACGTGTCGTCGATCGCCGGCATCGCCGGCAACCGCGGCCAGACCAACTACGGCGCGTCCAAGGCGGGCGTCATCGGCATGGTGCAGGCGACCGCGCCCGTGCTGGCCGCGAAGAACATCACCGTCAACGCCGTCGCACCCGGCTTCATCGAGACGGCCATGACCGCGGCCATCCCGGTGGCCACCCGCGAGGCCGGCCGGTTGATGAGCTCGCTGCAGCAGGGCGGGCAGACCGTCGACGTCGCCGAGACCGTCGCCTGGTTCGCCAACCCCGCCTCGAGCGCGGTCACCGGCCAGGTCGTGCGCGTGTGCGGCCAGTCCATGCTGGGGGCGTGATGGCTGTCGTCGAACTTTCCTCGCGGCCTTCGACTCTCGACGTCTACTCCCGGGCGGTGCTCTCGGCGCTGCCGGTCGTGGGCGCCTCCGGCGACAGCCTGCCCGACGACACCCTCGTGCTGCGCGGCCTGCGCGTGGACCCGGACAACCTGGCCGGGTACACGAAGGTGTGCGGGCTGCGCTTCGGCGACACACTGCCGCTGACGTATCCGTTCACACTGACGTTTCCCCTCGTGATGAAACTGATGGTGTCGAAGGGCTTCCCCTTCCCCGCTGTCGGTTCCGTCCACGCCGAGAACGTGATCGAGCAGTTGCGGCCCGTGTCGGTGACCGAGCCGCTGGATCTGAAGGTCCACGCCGAGAACCTGCGGGAGCACCGCAAGGGGCTGCTCGTCGACCTGGTGAGCGAGATCAGCGTCGGCCGGGAGCCGGTGTGGCGGCAGACGTCGTCGTTCCTGCACCAGCAGCGCACCTCGTTGTCGGATCAGCCGAAACCCGAACCGAAGGCCGAAGAGATCGCCCCCGTGCCGACGTCGACGTTGCGGGTGGACCAGAAGACGATCGACCGCTACGCCTCGATCTCGGGCGACCGCAACCCGATCCACGTCTCGCGGCTCGGCGCCAAGGCGTTCGGGTTCCCGAGGACCATCGCGCACGGCATGTGGAGCGCGGCCGCTGCGCTGCGGGCAGTGGAGGGCCGCATCCCGTCGCACGCGACGTACTCGGTGCGGTTCGGCAAGCCGGTCCTGTTGCCCGCGACCGTGAATCTGTACGCCGAGCGCGCCGCCGACGGCTGGGACCTGGCACTGCGCAACCCGAAGAAGGGCTACCCGCACCTCACCGCCACCCTGCGCTGAGAGCCGCTGCGCCGCACTCGCACCACCACCACCGCCGTGCGTGTTTTCGGTAGTACCGACTACCGAAAACACGCACGGCGTAGCTGACTCTGGCGTCCCTCGCACGGGAAGGCTTCTCCGTCGCGGACTGCCGTCGTGTACAAATTTCCATCTTTGTCTACCGCGCGGACCCGAACTGTTGTACTGTCCAAGAGACAGTGAGCTGGCTCATACCGGCTCCTCCGAGCATCACAGGGACAGGGAGGTCGAACGGTGACGACGTCGGACATCGGCCGGCACGCGCACACGCCGGTGGAACAGTGGCGCGATCGCAAGCGGTATTTGTGGCTCATGGGGCTGATTCCGCCCACGGCGATCTTCCTCGCGACCGCCCTGGTCTGGGGATTCGGCCAGCTCGGCTGGACCGCGGTCGCGCCGGTGTGGTGGTGGATCGGGCCGCTCCTGGTGTACGTGCTGCTGCCGATCCTCGACCAGTTCTTCGGCCCCGACGGGCAGAACCCGCCCGACGAGGTGATGGAGATGCTCGAGAACGACAAGTACTACCGGTACTGCACCTACGCCTACATCCCGTTCCAGCTGGCCAGCCTCGTCTTCGCCTGCTACCTGTGGTCGGCCACGGACCTGTCCTGGCTGGGGATCGACGGCGGCCTGGGGCTGGTCTCGAAGATCGGCCTGGCGTTCAGCGTCGGCGTGATGGGCGGCGTCGGGATCAACACCGCCCACGAGCTCGGCCACAAGAAGGACGACCTCGAACGGTGGCTGTCGAAGATCACCCTGGCCCAGACCGGCTACGGCCACTTCTACATCGAGCACAACCGCGGCCACCACGTGCGGGTGTCCACTCCGGAGGACCCGGCCTCCGCCCGTTTCGGCGAGTCGTTCTGGGCGTTCCTGCCGCGCAGCGTGTGGGGCAGCCTGAAGTCGTCGTGGGAGCTCGAGAAGACCCGCCTGCAGCGGCTCGGCAAGAGCCCGTGGACCCTGCGCAACGACGTCCTCAACGCGTGGGCGATGTCGGTGGTTCTGTTCGGCGTGCTTGTCGCGGTGTTCGGCCCGGTCATCGTGCCGTTCCTGATCCTGCAGGCCGTCTACGGTTTCTCCCTGCTCGAGACGGTGAACTACCTCGAGCACTACGGACTGCTGCGGCAGAAGACGGCCTCTGGCCGGTACGAGCGCTGCACCCCCGCGCACAGCTGGAACTCCGACCACATCGTCACCAACATCTTCCTGTACCACCTGCAGCGGCACAGCGATCACCACGCCAACCCGACGCGCCGCTACCAGACCCTGCGGAGCATGGACGGCGCCCCCAACCTGCCCAGCGGCTACGCGAGCATGATCGGCCTCGCCTACATCCCGCCGCTGTGGCGCAAGGTCATGGACCACCGCGTCGTCGAGCACTACGACGGCGACCTCACCCGAGCCAACATCCAGCCGCGCAAGCGCGACAAGGTCCTCGCGCAGTACGGGGCACGGTGATGGCCGCCTACGAATGCCCGGTGTGCAACTACGTCTACGACGAGACCGCCGGCGCGCC
This sequence comes from Rhodococcus sp. NS-SX18, assembly GCF_057367935.1. Lineage (NCBI taxonomy): Bacteria > Bacillati > Actinomycetota > Actinomycetes > Mycobacteriales > Nocardiaceae > Rhodococcus > Rhodococcus sp. NS-SX18. The sequence goes on from NZ_CM170633.1 coordinate 4,647,570, forward strand.
GCGCGAGGGTTTCCCCGCCGGCACCCCCTGGGACGCGATTCCCGACGACTGGTGCTGCCCCGACTGCGGGGTTCGCGAGAAGATCGACTTCGAAGGACGCTGAGATGACCACCGACTACAAGTTGTTCCGTTGCCTGCAGTGCGGATTCGAGTACGACGAGGCCGAGGGCTGGCCCGAGGACGGCATCGAGCCCGGCACCCGCTGGGACGACATCCCCGACGACTGGTCCTGCCCGGACTGCGGCGCCGCCAAGTCCGACTTCGAGATGGTCGAGGTCAGCCGGACGTGACCGAGACGATCGTCGTCGTCGGCACCGGGGTGGCCGGCGCGACCGCCGCACAGACCCTGCGCAAGGAAGGCTTCACCGGCCGCGTCGTGCTGATCGGCGAGGAGGCCGCACTGCCGTACCGGCGGCCGGTGCTCTCGAAAGACCTGCTCGCCGGCAGCATCACCGACGAGAAGGCGCAACTCGAACCGGCCGGCTACTGGACCGATCACGACATCGAACTGCGCACCGAGACCCGGGTCGTCGAACTCGACCCGGAACGTCACCGGCTCCGGCTGTGGGACAACGAGATCGTCGACTACGACGCGGTGATCCTGGCGACGGGCGCCCGCGCCCGCCACCTCGAGCACGACGCCGGGGACAGGGTGCTGAGCCTGCGCACGGCGGAGAACGTCGCGCCGCTGCGGGCCGCGATCGCGGCGCACCGATCGCTCCTCGTCGTCGGAGCCGGCCTGATAGGCTGCGAGGTCGCTTCCACCGCAAGGGAATTGGGAGCCGAGGTCACGGTGCTCGAGAGCGCGCCGTCGCCGCTCGCCCGCATCGTCCCGCCCGCGGTGGCCCGGATGTACGTCGGTCTGCATGCCGAACACGACGTGCCCGTCCATACCGGCGTCGCGCTGCGCTCCCTCGCCGGGAGCGACGACGGGGTGCACGCCGTCGCGGAGGACGGGCGCTTCTGGACGGCGGGCTCCGCTCTCGCTGCGGTGGGTTCGGTGCCGGACACCGCGCTTGCCCGGGCGGCCGGGCTCACCGTCGGTGACGGCATCGTCGTCGACGAGTCCTACCGCACCTCGGCCGCCGGGGTGTACGCCGCGGGCGACGTGACCGAGCAACCCAACCCGGTGCTCGGCGGCCGGCACCGCACGGAGAACTGGAACAGCGCCCGGGCGCAGGGCGTTGCCGTGGCGAAATCCGTACTCGGGCAGCCGCTCGACGCCGCGGAGGTGCCGTGGGGCTGGTCTAACCAGTACGGGCACAACCTGCAGTTCGCCGGCTGGTCCCGGCACGACGACGACTACGTGGTGCGCGGGTCGATCGAGGACCGGGACTTCACGGCGCTCGCGCTGCGCGGCGACCGCCTCGTGGGCGCGATCGCCCTCGGCCGTCCGAAGGACATCCGCACTGTGCGCCGGCTCGTGGCCGCGAGCGCGCCGATCGATCGCGCCGCGCTCGCGGACGAGTCCGCCGCACTGGACGACGTCGCCGGTCGGGGCGCGGCCGTGCCGGCCTCGCTGTAACGGGAAGCCACCTCGGCTCGCCCGGGCGAGGTCCGGGCGCCTGCTCCTTCCGCCGACCCCCCATCCGGCGGAAGGACCCCCGGTTCCGTCGGGGTCGTCTCCGGACGGCCCCGACGGGGCCTCGGGGCTGCTCAGCCGTGCTGGTCGGTGCGCTTCTTGCCGGCCAGGCCGCGCCAGGCGAGGTTCTCGAGCAGATCGGCGGCCTTCTCCACGTCGATCTCGCCGCCCGCGATGCGGTCGGCGACCGCCTCACCGGCGCCGACCAGCGCCACCGCCATGATGACGAAGTCCGTCCCGGGCTCCGGGTCGCGGGTGCTCGACTCGAGCAGATGCGCGGTGAGCTCGATGAGCCGGTCCCGGCTGCTGCGGACCTGCCCGGCGAACGCCTGCTGCGACATCGCCTGGCGGTAGAGCACCATCCACGAGTTGCGGTGGGCGTCGACGAATCCGAGGAACGACTCGAGCGCCACCCGCAGCTGGTCGCGCGGCGTGAGCCCCGGGTCGCCGGCGGGTGTCAGCGCCTCGACGAACCGCTGTCCCTCCCGGCTGATGCACGCGGCGAACAGTTCGTCCTTCGAGCCGTAGTACAGGTAGAGCATCGGCTTGGAGATCTGCGCCCGGGCCGCGATGGCGTCCATCGAGGTGTTGTGGAATCCGTTCTCGGAGAAGACCTCCACCGCGGCATCCAGCATCTGCTGTTCCCGCACCGCGCGAGGCAGTCGCTTGGTACCGCCGGCCATGTCTCCTCCAAGTCCCGATGCTCCGATTCCTTACCCTAGAGTAAGGATGGGGTTTCCGACGTCGATTCAGCAGTCCAGCGCGCCCTTGGCGCGCGCGACGGTGCGTACCGCGTCGTCCACCCGCGCGGCCGGCAGCGCTCCCGTCGCCACCGCCTGCTCGAGATGGTCGAGCACCCGGGGGACGTCGTCGGTGGACAGCCACAGCGCCTGATCCACCCCGGCGGCGAGCGCCGCCTGCACCGCCTCGGTGATGTCGTAGGTATCGGTGATGGCCTGCATCCCCGACAGGTCGTCGGTGAAGACCACCCCGTCGAACGGCGGGGCGCCGTAGCCCGTTCCGGAGCGCAGCAACTGCACGGCCTGCGGGCTGATGCTCGCCGGTAGACCCTCGGTCAGACCGGGCACGTCCAGGTGCCCGAGCATCACCGCGACACCGGAATCGACCAGCTCCCGGTACGGCACCAGGTCCACCTGCTGCAACTGGTCGAGCGGCGGCGCGGTGACCGCACCGGTGTGCGAGTCGCCCGACGCCGAGCCGTGGCCCGGGAAGTGCTTGAGCACCGGCAGGATTCCCGCATCGCGCAGCCCGCGCGCGTAGGCGTCGGCGTACTGCACCACCACCTGAGGATCGGCGGAGAAGGACCGGTCGCCGATCACCGCGTCGTCGGGCTGGCTGCTCACGTCCACGTCGGGCGCGAAGTCGACGGTGACGCCGAGCTCGCGGAGCTCCCGGCCCCGCTCGAGCGCCATCCGGTAGGTCTCTTCCACCGTCATGGTCTGCGCCGTCACCCGCGCCGACGGATCGGGACCCAGCAGTGCCCCGACGCGCGAGACCCGGCCGCCCTCCTCGTCGATGGTGACCATCAGCGGCAGCCGGCTCGCCGCCGCCACCTGCGGGATCTCCCGGTTCGCCAGCATCGACACATCGGTCCAGCTGCCGACGAAGATCCCGCCGATCTGTTCGGACTGCACCGCCTCGAGGGCGTCGGCCGTGCCGGTGACGCCGACGTTGAGCAGCTGCGCGAGCCGCTGCCGCACCGTCAGCGACGCGAGTAGCTCGTCGCCGCACGCCGGCGCGGCAGACGCGGTCGCCATCGGGGCGGGCGACGGTGGCGGCGCGACGGCCGAGGTGTCCGTGGGCGGCGGCGTGGACTCGGCAGCCCGGGGAGCGTCCTGTCCTCCGCACCCGGCGACGGCGAGGACGGCCGCGACCGCGACGGTGAGGGTGTGACGGATCCGCATGGCCTCCGACGGTAGCCGACCACCACCGTGGCGGTCCCCACGACCCGCGGCGGCGGGTGGTCCCCACGGCCTACGACGGCCGGTAAAGTGTCCCCCAAGGACCGCCACGACAGCAGGGATTCGTGATGCCCGCAGATCTCATCCTCATCGCCTACGACGGCTCCGAGAACGCCAAGCGGGCCGTGGAATATGCGGGGAGATTCCTCGCCTCGTGCCGCGCCGTCGTCGTCACGGCCTGGGAACCGATGGTCCGTCAGGCCGCCCGCATGTCCGGGCTGTCGGGGGTGATGCAGCCGGAATGGGTCCCCGACGAGGAGACCGAGGACGTCGCACTCACCGACGCGAAGGTGATCAACGCGGAGGGACTCGACCTGGCCCGCTCCGCCGGGCTCGCCGCGGAGGGCCGCACCCTCGAGGTGGTCAGTGCCGTGTGGACCGCCATCGTCGAGGCCGCCGACGAGCTGAACGTCGACATCATCGTCACCGGCACCCGCGGCACCACGGGCCTGCGCTCGCTGCTGCAGTCGTCGGTGGCCGACCATGTGCTGCGGCACAGCCATCGGCCCGTGCTGATCGTCCCGCCGGGACGCTAGCCGCGGCGCGAACCGCACGCGGGCGGGGATATCGTCGACCCACCATGGACGGTTTCCTCCTCTCCCGCGCCGATCGCACCGTGCACGCCACCGGGACGCGCCGCCGGTTCACCGACATCGCCGAGGCCTCCCTCGCGTTGCGCCGCGGGGAGGCCGACCTGATCGTGGGCGCCCTGCCCTTCGATCCCGAGCGTCCGGCCGCGTTGACCCAGCCCGAAACGGCCGAGGTGACCGGCACGGCCTGGCAGCCGCCGGACACCCTGCCCGACCTGCCCACGGTGCGGATCGCCGCGCAGACCCCCGAGCCCGAGCAACACGTCGCGCGGGTCGCGGCGCTGCGCGACCGGCTCGGCCGCGGCGAACTCGACAAGGTCGTCGCCGCCCGCTCGGTCACGCTCGTCGCGGACACACCCGTCGACCCGCTCGCCCTCGCGGCCCGGATGGCCGAGCGCCACCCCACCGCCCACGTCTATGCGGCGGATCTGAGCGCCGCCGGCGAGCGGTACCGCGGTCACACCCTGGTCGGTGCGACGCCCGAGCTGCTGGTCAGCCGCCGCGGCGACGCCGTCACGTGCCGTCCGCTCGCCGGCACCGCCGCGCGCTGCGCCGACCCGGACGCCGACCGGGAGGCGGGCCGGCAGTTGCTCGCCTCGGCGAAGAACCTCGCCGAGCACGCCTTCGTCATCGAGTGGATCCGCGCCCGCCTGGCCCCGCTGTGCGATGACCTGCAGATCCCCGGCACACCCGTGCTGACCGCGACGAGCGACGTGTGGCACCTGGCCACCCCGATCACCGGCACCCTGCGCGACCCCCGGACGGACGTCCTGACCCTGGCCGCCGCGCTGCACCCCACCCCGGCCGTGGCCGGCACCCCCACCGAGGCCGCGCTCGCCGCGATCCGCGGCACTGAGGGCGACCGTCGCTTCTACGGCGGGGCGGTGGGGTGGTGCGACGCGAACGGCGACGGGGACTGGCTGGTGGCGATCCGCTGCGCCGAACTCAGCGCCGACGGCAGGCGCGCCCTCGCGTGGGGCGGCGGGGGCATCGTCGCGGCATCCGATCCGCAGGCCGAACTCGACGAGACCACCGCGAAGCTGCGCACACTGCTGGGCGTGCTCGGCCTCTAGGCCGCCACGAGTGGAGCACGCCACAGTTGTCCCCCTACGGGTGATACCTTGACGCGGAGCGCGACGACACCGGGTCGGACCCGGCGACGGCGCGCGCGACGGATGTCGGCTCACACGGGAGCCGACGATGGACGATGGGGAGATGGGTATGGCGAAGTTCGTGGGCCCGGGCCTGGCCAGCGCGGCGATCGGTGCCGTCCTCGGCGCCGTGGCGGTGTTCGGCGTCACGGCGGCGGTTCAGGAGAACACCCGCCCGCAGGTCGACCGCAGCGGCAACGCCGATTCCTCCCTGCTGAACCAGGTTGAGTACGGCAGCCGCTGACGGCGCCGTCCACGCGACGAGTTCACGCACTTCCCACGGCACGGCACCCCACCCCGGTGGGGCACCGTCCGCCGACCCCTTCTCCAGGCGGTGGTTGTACGGGGCCGCCGTGGTGTCGCTGCTGCTGGCGTTCGCGCAGGCCCCCGGCCTGATCGTCGCCGACACCAAGTACGACCTGACCCAGAATCCCCTGGGATTCCTCGCCCGCGCCGCCCACCAGTGGAGCAGTATCGCGCCGCTCGGCCAGGTCCAGAACCAGGCGTACGGCTACTTCTTCCCGCACGGTTCCTTCTTCGCCGTCGGCCAGCTCCTGCACATCCCGCCGTGGATCACCCAGCGGGTGTGGTGGGCGCTGCTGCTGCTCGCCGGGTTCTGGGGCGTGGTGCGGCTCGCGGAGGCGCTCGGTGTCGGCAATCGTGGCTCGCGGCTGATCGCCGCGGCGGCGTTCGCGCTCTCCCCCCGCGTGCTGACCACCCTGGGATCCATCTCGTCGGAGACGCTGCCGATGATGCTGGCGCCGTGGGTGCTCCTGCCGCTCGTGCGCTACCTCGACGGCGACGGGTCGTATTCCGCTCGTCGAACGGCAGCTCAGTCCGCCGTCGCCGTCGCACTCATGGGCGCGATCAACGCCGTCGCCACCGTCGCCGCGTGCCTCGTCGCCGGGCTGTGGTGGCTGGCGCACCGCCCGAACCGGCGCTGGTGGCGGTTCACGCTGTGGTGGATCCCGGCCTGCGTCGTCGCGGTGCTGTGGTGGATCGTGCCGCTGCTGCTGCTCGGCCGCGTCAGTCCCCCGTTCCTGGACTACATCGAATCGTCCGGGGTGACCACGCAGTGGACCTCACTGGCGGAGGTGCTGCGCGGCACCGACAGCTGGACCCCGTTCGTCTCCCCCGAGCGCATCGCCGGCGCGGTGCTGGTCACCCAACCGGCGGCAGTCCTGGTCACCGGGCTGCTCGCGGCCGCGGGCCTGGCGGGACTGGCGACGCGCTCGATGCCCGCCCGGGGGCGGTGGACGCTGATCCTGTTCGCCGGCATCGCCGGGCTGGCCGCCGGGTACGTCGGTGACCTCGGCTCGCCGATCGCCGAGCAGGTCCGGCTCTTCCTGGATTCGACCGGCGCCCCGCTGCGCAACGTGCACAAGCTCGAGCCGCTGGTGCGGTTGCCGCTCGTGCTCGGGCTCGCGCATCTGCTGCGCCGGGTGCCGCTGCCCGGTGCGGTGCCGTGGCGGCAGGCCCGGACCGCGTTCGCGCACCCCGAGCGACAGCCGATGGTCGCGTTCACCACCCTGATCCTCGTGGCGCTGACCCTCGCGACGTCGCTGGCGTGGACCGGCCGGCTCGCCCCGCGCGGTGCCTACGATGCGGTGCCCGGATACTGGCACGAGACCGCCGCGTGGCTCGACGAGCACACCCGCGGGGAACGCGCGCTGATCGTGCCGGGCGCACCGTTCGGCAGCCAGATCTGGGGCCTGACCCGCGACGAGCCCATCCAGGCCCTCGCGTCGACGCCGTGGGCCTCCCGCGACGCCGTGCCCCTCGTGCCGCCGGGTGCGATCCGGGCCCTGGACTCGGTGCAGCGGCACATCGCCGACGGCCGGCCCACCCCGGGGCTGGCGGCGACGCTGCGCGGTCAGGGCATCGGATATGTGGTGATCCGCAACGACCTCGACCCGGAGACGTCGCCGTCGGCGCGGCCGGTGCTCGTGCACCGGGCGATCGAAGGTTCCTCCGGGCTGGTCCGGGTCGCGGAGTTCGGCAACGAGATCACCCGGAACTTCGAGGAGGGCTTCACCGCCGATTCCGACCTGCGGCCCGCGTACCCGGCGATCGAGATCTACCGCGTGGACCTGCCCGGCGCCCCGGTCGGGCCGTACGCGGTGGACGCGGCCGACGTGCCCCGGGTGCAGGGCGGCCCCGAGGCCCTGCTGCGCCTCGACGACGCCGAGCCGGGCAGCACCGGCCCCGCCCTGCTCGCCGCCGACGCGAACCGCGCCGGTCTGCCCGTCGACGACGTCCTCGTCACCGACACCCCCACCGCCCGCGAAACCGACTACGGCCAGGTCGACCACCACAGTTCGGCGATCCGTGCCGCCGGTGACCCGCGGCGCACCTACAACCTCGTGCCGGACTATCCGGTGCCGGACACCGACCTCGTGCACGCCGAATGGGAGGGCGCCCGGATCAGTGTGTCCAGCTCCGCGGCCGACGCCACCCAGCTCGGCGGCACCTCCGTGGGGAGCGGACCGGCGGCCACCGTCGACGGCGATCCCACCACCGGCTGGCACAGCAACGGCCTCGAGTCCGCGGTCGGCCAGTGGCTGCAACTCGACCTGGACCGGCCCCTCGAGGCCGGGCTGCTGCGGCTGAGTACCAGCCCCGGCGCGCTCGGCCCCGCCGTGAAATGGCTCGAGGTGACCACCGACCGCGGCAGCACCGCCGTGCGCGTCGAGAAGCCCGGCCGCGAACAGACCGTGGCGCTGCCGCTCGGACGGACGACCTGGATCCGGATCACCTCCACCCGCACCGAGGACGGGTCGGTGGGCAACCAGTTCGGGCTGACCGAGGTCGCGGTGGACGACTTCACCGACCGCGACAACCCCCGGCCCGTCGAGATCCGGCAGCGGATCGTGTTGCCGGACGTCGTCGCCGGGGCGACGGTGCGGGGCTGGAATCTCGGTCAGGAACTGCCCGGACGCGGCGGCTGCGTCGACACCCCCGATCGGGTGCGGTGTGCGCGGGGTCTGGCCGTCGCGGCCGAGGAGCCGAACCTCTTCACCCGCACCCTGTCGGTGCCGGAAGCGACGTCGGTGGCGCCGCAGCCGTGGGTGCGGGCCCGGCCCGGCCCGGCCCTCGCCGAGATCGTCGCGCTGCCGGACCGGGTGGTCGCCCGCGGCGCCGCGGACGTCGTCGACCTGCAGGGCTCCGCGTTCGCCGCGACCGACGGTGATCCGCGGACCACGTGGACGGCGTCGGAGGAGTCGGTGCGTCCCGGCGCACCGCGACCGACCGTCACGCTCGACCTGCCGTCCCCGCAGCTGGTGACCGGCCTGGAGGTGGCCGCGGGCCTGGGACCGCTGCCGGCGCGCCCGACCCGCGTCGCCGTCGACCTCGGCAACGGACCCCAGGTGCGCGACGTCGAATCATCAACGGCGACAATCGATCTCGAACCACATGTGACGGATCGGGTGGTGCTCGGCCTGGTCGACTGGGAGGACGTGCTGGACCAGACGGTGCTCGGCTTCGCCAAGGTCGTCCCGCCGGGTCTGGCGGAAGTGACCGTCCTCGGCCCGGACGGTCCGATCGGCCCGCAGGATTCGGTGTACGACCGGCAGGTCACGGTCGGCTGCGACACGGGCCCGGTACTCACCGTCGACGGCCGCAGCTACCGGACCTCGGTCACCGCGACCGTCGCGGACCTCGCCGCCGGCGTCGAGGTGCCGGCCACCCTGTGCGACGAGACCGTCGCGCCGCTGCCCGCCGGGCACGTCGACGTCGAGATCGATCCGGGTCAGGCGTTCACCGTCGGGACGGTGCGGCTCCCGGTTCCGGGCGCCGCGAGCCCGCCGGCCCCCGAACCCACCGAACTCGCCGTCGGCACCTGGACCGAGAACCTGCGCGAGCTCGAGGTGCCTGCGTCCGAACGGGACCGGATCGTCGTCGTGCCGGAGAGCACCAACGTCGGCTGGGTCGCCACGGCCGCCGACGGCACCGAGCTGACACCCGTGGTGGTCGACGGCTGGCAGCAGGGCTGGGTCGTGCCCGCCGGCACCGGCGGCACCGTGACGCTCGAGTTCGCCACCGACCGGTGGTATCGCCTCGGCATCTTCGGCGGTCTGCTCCTGCTGCTGCCGCTGTTCGCGCTCGCGGCGTGGCCGCGCCGACGCCCCGTCGCCGATCCGGGGCCCGCGCCCCGGGTCTGGGGCAGTACCACCGTCGGGTTCGCCGGCGTGCTGGCCGTCGCCGTCCTCGCGGCCGGCGCGGTGGGGGCGGCGACGACGATCGTGGCGGCAGCGGCGATCGTGGCGGTGGGTGCGCGCTGGGGCCGCGACGTGGCGGCCCGCACGCTGGTCGTCGTGACCGGATGCGCCACCATGACGGCGATGGCGTTGCTGTCCACCGGGCCGTGGCGGGCCCCGGGCGGCTACGTCGGGCACTCGTTCCTCGTCCAGTTCGCCGCGCTGTGCGGGCTCGTCGCGCTGGGACTCGCCGCGCTGCCGGTCTCGGTCAGGGCGCGGCGGAGTCTGCGACGCGTTCTGCGGTGGAGGCGACGCGGCTCTGCCGACGCCTGACCTCCCGGCGCACCGGTTCCTCGACGAGGGCGTAGCTGACCGACGCGACGGCGATGCTCAGCACGAGGGTCACCGCGAGCACGAACCAGAAGTCGCCCTGGAACGGGATGATGCCGAAGACCGGGAACACGATGGACAGCACGGCCAGATGCCAGATGAAGATGCCGTACGACCATCGGCCCACGGTCAGCGCCGGTCCGCTCGCCAGGATGCGGTGCTCGGCGCGCGGCGCCAGGACGAGGGGCGCGAGCAGCGCGAAGCTCATGAGCGCACCGAGCAGGATCTTGCCGTTGTACTGCCACGGATCGATCTTCACGAGTCCTTCCGGCCCGCCGAGGGCCGTGGTGGACAGCGCGAACGCGGTCACGGCGACCACCGCCATGAGCACCCGGTGCGCCGCGAGGCGGTGCACCCAGGTCCGCTCGCCCGTCACGAGCTCCGCGAGCACCATGCCGGCGGCGAACCACGGCAGATAGCCCGGCAGCCAGTTGTCGTGGTTGATGTGGCCAGGGGTGGGAACCGGCAGCCACGCCCACACCAGCGACAGCGCACTCAGGGCGAGGAGCAGCGGGACGCGGAACCGGGCCCGTTCGCCACGCAGACCGGCGAGCGCCGCGGCGAACAGCGGCAGCAGCAGGTAGAAGGCCACCTCCACCGACAGGCTCCACATCTGGGTGAGCCCCTCGGTGAGACTCAGCGGCACGAACACCTGCACCAGGGTCAGGTTCGCCAGCCACAGCCGCCACCCGCTGCCGGCCTCGGGCAGCAGGAGCAGCACGATGCACACCACCACCCAGTAGGCGGGCAGGATGCGGGTAGCCCGGGACAGCAGGTAGCGCCCGGCGGGCGGCGCGGCCCCGAGACCCCGCGCGGCCGCCGCGTGCGGCCGCCACAGCAGAAAGCCCGACAGTGCGAAGAACAGGGCGACGGCCAGGTCGAACCGCCCCCAGATGCGGCCGAGCACCGGGTCGTGCACGGCGCCGGTCTGGAATGCCACATGCGTGATCAGGACGCCGACGGCCGCGAATCCGCGCATGCCCTCGAGCGCCGGCAGGAAGCCGGAGACGGCGGGAGCCGAGGCGGTGGGCGGGGCGCTGCTGGTCATCGACGACAGTCTGCCCGGTCGCTGCGGGGCGGGGAAGCCGGGATCTCGAGTCCGAACGGTGGCGCGCGCCGGGCGGATGCCCTGTTAGTGTCTGGGCTCACGTGGTATTCGCGAGCCGGATGCCAGGCGATCCGTGCAGACCGGCTGCCGGTGGGGGTACTCGATGGAACCGTTGAGTGAGGAGACACAGCATGGCTGAGCGTTCGGGCTCGGGCCGGAAACTGGCATTGGTATTGGTGGGCCTCGGCGCCTTCCTCATCGTCGCGGCAATACTGATCCCGACGTACACCGTCGGCAAACTCGCCAAGACGCCGCTGGACCTCGAGGTGACCACGGTCGCCGAGGGCACCGGCGACATCCTCAACGCGCGGGCGCTGCTGTCGGGGCGGGCGCAGGTCGACACCGACGTGCCGATCGTGGCGCAGCGGTTCGTCACCGTCGAGGACCCGGCGGATGCGGACATCATGACCCTGCAGGCGGGCCAGACGGTCCGTCGTCTGGACATGCAGGGCGACACGGGTCTGGTCTCCGCCACCGTCGACCGGGTCACGGTGGACCGGGTCAGCGGCATGCCGGTCACCAAGGAGGAGAACCCGGACGCGGTCAGCACCATCCAGACCTCGGCCACGGCTCCCCCGACGGAGATCCCGGACCGCGACGGCCTGCAGTACCGCTTCCCGTTCGGCACCGAACAGAAGTCCTACCCGTACTTCGACCTCAATGCGCGTGAGACCTACCCGATCGACTACGTCGACGAGACCGAGATCAACGGCGTGAAGGTCTACCACTTCCGGCACGAGATCGAGCCGGTCGACCTGTCCGCGGTCGATCCGTCGGTGCCGACCTACAAGCTGAGCCTGCCCGCCTCGACGTGGGGTGTCGAGGGCGGCGAGACGCCGGTGACCATGACCCGCTGGTACACCAACGTTCGTGACCTGTGGGTCGAGCCGGAGACCGGCGTCGTCATCAAGGGCCAGGAGCAGCAGTACCAGTACTACGCCCGCGAGGCGGACCGTCCCGAGGTGACGGTGCTGCAGGTGTCCCTGCCGTTCAACGAGGACACCATCGAGTTCCAGGTGGAACAGGCCAAGAACGGTATCGACACGCTGAACCTGTTCGGTCGCACCGTGCCGATCATCCTCGGCATCCTCGGCCTGCTCGCGCTGATCGCCGGCATCGTGCTCGGCCTGCGCGGTGGCAGCGGCCGCACCGGCCGTCCCGTCGCCGCGACGGGTGGCCCGACCGCCCCGGCCGGACCGGCCCACGCCGCCCCGGGCCAGCGCGACTGGACCAGCGACCGCACCGAGGAGATCCCCCGCACGGACGCTCCCCCGCAGCAGCGGGACTGGACCACGGACCAGACGCAGGAGATCCCGCGCACCGACCTGCGCAAGGAACCGCCGCAGCAGTAACTACCCGGCCGATGCCCCTTCCGATCCGTTCGGGAGGGGCATCGTCGTGTGACCGAATGTGACATCGCGTCGGTTGGATCGAACGGATGTCACATTCGGTCAGAGGGGGCGGGCCTCGTATCCGGCCCGACGGTGCGGGCGGCGCGCACAGCGAGAACGGAGACCACCGCGGCCGTCGTCGCCGCGACGGCCACCGCGACGAGCACGAACTGCCGCGTGGTGGTGGCGACGGTGAGCATGAGCGCGGCCTCCGCCGCGAGACCGACCCACGCGACGGCCGCGAGGTGGGTGCGTTCGCCGGCGATCGCGGACAGCAGCGCGCCCTGCAGGACCGCCAGGCACGCCCCCTGCAGTGCGAACAGCCACAGCAGCGACTGCACCGGGGCGTACGCCTCACCGACGAGCAGCGGCACCAGCGGCGCGCCCACGGCTGCGCCCGCGACGAGCGCCGCGCCGATCCCGACGAGGACGGTCAGGGCTGATCGGACCGCGGCCGCGGACTGGGCGGGGTCGGCCATCCGCGGGTACAGCACCACCCCGACCGCCTGCGGCAGCCAGAACGCGACCTTCGTCGCGACGGCGCCGAGCGCATACAGTCCCGCGTCCCGCGGGTCGAGCACGGTGCGGGCGAGCAGCAGATCCAGCGACGTCAGCGCGATCAGCGCCAGCTGCACCTGCGAGGCGCGCAGCACCGCGAGCACACCGACTACCGGAGTCGCACCGGATCCGGGGCCCGCCGGGGAGCGCGACACGAGCGTGGCGGCCGCGGCCGCGACGAATCCGGTACCGACCGCACCGGCGAACAGCGCCGCCCCCGGCCCGCCGCCGACGGCGAGCACCGCGACGGCGGGCACGACCTTCGCCACGCCGGCCGCGGCGAGAACGACGCTGAGCGCGCCGAACCGTCCCCGGCCCTGCAGCAGGCCCTGTTCGGCGGCGAGCAGCACGAGCAGGGGTGCGGTGACGAGCGAGCCGAGAGCCCCGGCGACGCTGGTGTCGAGAGCCCACGCGACGAGGGGCGCGACGGCGAGCGCGACAAACCCGGCGAGGCCGGCGCAGCGATACCCGAGGCGGCGCAGAGCCGCGGTGCCGGCCCCCCGCACGGTCTCCCGGGCGACGACGGTCTGCAGGGCGAGGGCCGGCACCGCCAGGACCAGCTGGGCGGCCAGCAGACTGGCGAACTCGCCGTATCCCGCGGGCCCGAGCCACTGGGCCGCCGGCAGGTGCAGCAGGTAGGACGCCAGGTTGGCGGTCATGGCACCGGCGGTCACCATCGTCATCCCGGCGACGGCGGTTCCGGTGGCCGAGCGCGGCATCTCAGGTCGCGGCATCGGACCATGGTTGCACGCGGCAGGTGCGGGCGACGAGGCGCCGGGAGACCGGCGCGGGATGGGTATTGTGCGGCCATGCCCAGGCCGGTGTCGCTGCGTCCCGCTGTCCCGGCCCTCTACAGCCTCGCGCTGGCGGCCGTGGTGCTCGGGCCGCTGCTCACCTCCCCCGGCTACCTGCTGTTGCGCGACGCGGTGAGCACTCCACGGTCGTTCCCGACGGACTCGGCGCTGGGCCTGACCGATGCCGCGGCGCGGGCCGTGCCGCAGGACGCGCTGCTGGCGTCGGCGAGTTCGGTGGTGGACGGCGGTCTGGTGGTGATCGCGTTGCTCACCGGCGCGCTGTGGGCGGCCGGCTGGGGCAGCGCCCGCCTGGTGGCGGTGCTGTTGCCGACGGCCGGGCTGCCGGCCCGGCTGGTGGCGGCGACGGTGGGCGTGTGGAACCCGTACGTGGCGGAACGGCTGCTGCAGGGGCACTGGAGCCTGCTGGTGGGCTACGCGGCGCTGCCGTGGACGGTGGTGGCCGCCGTGGCGGTGCGGCGGGGCGCCCGCTCCGGGTGGCCGGCGCTGGCGGTGTGCCTGGGCGTGGCGGGCCTGACCCCGACGGGTGCGCTGCTGGCGTCGGTGACGGCGCTGGCCGTGCTCGCGCCCCCGGGTGGGCGGTCCCGGCTGGTGCCGCGGCTGGCCGGTGCAGTGGCGCTGGCGGGTGCGGTGGCGGCGCCGTGGCTGGTGGCGACGGCCGTGTCCGGCGGTGCGGGTGACGGGTCGGATCCGGCGGGGGTGCGCGCCTTCGCGGCACGGGCCGAACCCGCGCTGGGCACGCTCGGCAGCGTGGCGGGGCTCGGCGGCATCTGGAACGCCGACGCGGTGCCCGCGTCGCGGACGACGGTGTGGGCGCTGGTCGGCACGGCGGCGCTGCTGCTGGTGGTGGCGTGCGGGGTGCCGGCGCTGTGGCGGCGGCGGCGCAACCCGGTGCTCGGCGTGCTGACGGCGCTGGCCGCGGTCGCGGTGCTCGGTCCGGCCCTCGCGGCGACCGGGCCGGGGCTGCAGGCCGGCGAGTGGGCGATGGTGCACGTCCCGGGTGCGGGTCTGCTGCGCGACACGCAGAAGTGGGTGGCCTGGGCGGTGCCGCTGTACGCGCTGGCCGCGGCGGCGGGGGTCGGCACGTTGCACGCACGCTTCGGCGGGCGAGCCGGCGTCTGGGCCACGGCGACCGCACTGACGGTGCTGCTGGCCCTTCCGGACCTGGCGTGGGGCGTGGGTGGACGCGTGCGTCCGGTGCAGTATCCGGACGCGTGGCAGCGGGTCGCGGCGACGGTCCCGTCCGGCGACGGCGATGTGGCGGTGCTGCCGGCCGGCATGTTCCGCCGATTCGAGTTCAGCGGCGCCGCACCGGTTCTCGATCCGGCCCCCCGGATGCTGCGCGCGGACGTGCTGCAGTCCGGGGAACTGGTCGTCGCCGGCGGCACCGTTGCCGGCGAGGGCCGGGGGGCCGCGGAGGTGGAACGCCTGCTGCTGGCGGGGGCGGCACCGGCCGACCTCGCGGCCCACGGCGTGGGATGGGTGCTCGTCGAGCACGGCACGCCCGGGGATCTCGGCGACTCGGCCCGCACGCTCGAGCAGCTCGAGCCGGTGGTCACCGACGCCGCGCTGTCGCTGTACCGGGTGCCCGGGGTCGCCGGGACCCCGTCGGACGACCGGACGGCGGCGCTCGCCGCGCACGCGCTGTGGGCGGCGGTGTCAGCAGGCGGGCTCGTGGGCCTGCTGGTCCTGCGACGGCGCGTCCGGCGCCGCGAGCATCACGGCGGTCGGCGCCGGGCGCGGGAACAGTCCTGAGACGCGACGGCCCGCGGCCGTAGCGGCGAGCACCTCGTGCACCCCGTCCCCGGTCGCGGACCAGGAGAACTCGGCGGCGCGCACCCGGGCCTTGCCGCCCAGGGTGCGGCGGCGGTCGGCGTCGGCGAGCAGGTCGGCGACGGCACCGGTGAGCTCGTCCGCGGAGTCGACGAGCACGCCGGTGACGCCGTCGATGATCGAGTCGGTCAGGCCCTTGGAACTGCGGTAGCCGATCGTGGGCACACCGTGCTGGGCGGCCTCGACCACGGCGAGCCCCCAGCCCTCCTTGCGGGACGGCATCACGTGCACCCAGGACCGGGCGAGCAGTTCGTGCTTGCGGTCCTCGGCGACGTGGCCGTGGAAGGTGACGGCATCGGTGATGCCGAGGTCCGCGGCGGCCGCGCGCAGGTTCCGCTCCCACCAGCCGCCGCCGATGACGTCGAGGTGCAGGCCGGGGACGCGGTCGCGCAGCGCGGCGACGGCGACGAGGGCGTCCTCGATCTGCTTGTGCGGTACGAGCCGCGACAGCACGCACACGGTGGGGTGCGCGGTGCGGGTGTGTTCGTCGCCGGGCTCGACGCCGGCGGGCACGGCGTCGGCACCGTTGCGCACGACGGCGATGCGGTCGCGGTCGACCCCGAGGGCCATCAGCTCGTCGGCGGACGGCAGCGACACGGTCAGGTACTGGTCGTCGCGGTGCACGCGCGGCGACAGCGTGGACTCGATCCACCAGCCCAGGGCGGCCATGACGCGGCCGGCGACGGGCCACTGCTCGCGGTGGCAGTGGTGCACGAGC
Source organism: Rhodococcus sp. NS-SX18 (assembly GCF_057367935.1). NCBI lineage: Bacteria > Bacillati > Actinomycetota > Actinomycetes > Mycobacteriales > Nocardiaceae > Rhodococcus > Rhodococcus sp. NS-SX18. The sequence goes on from NZ_CM170633.1 coordinate 4,663,884, forward strand.
ACGGTCACGGGCGCCCCGGCGACGAGCCGGGAGAAGAACGGGATGCCGTTCTGGGTGTCGATCACCGCGTCGGGCCGGAGGTGGCGCAGCGGGCCGAAGCCGAGACGCCCGGCGGCGATCGCGGCGAGAGCCCGGGGATAGACGGTGAGCCGTCCGCCGCCGCGGCTGACGGTGATGCCGTCGATCTCGTCGCGGCGGGGGGCACCGGGGTAGGCGGCGGTGCGAAGGGTGACGCGGATGCCGCGCGCGGCGAGCTGGGCGCCGACCTGCTCGAGGTACCGTTCGCTGCCTCCGCCCTGGGGGTGCCCGGTATCGCGCCAGCACAGCAACAGAACCTCGCGCACGTGGCGACCCCCTGTGGTTCGTCGTCGACGGTTGTATCCCGGAACACACTAACGGGTGCAGGGGCACCCGCGGTGGAGGGTTACCGGCGGGTAGTGCAGTGCGAGGGCCGCTATGGTTGCTCCTCGTGGTTGTTCCGACCCTGCCCGTCCCTCCGGTGGCCCGCACCTTCGCCCGGCGCGCCACCCTGCGCCGGTCCGTCGGACTGCTCGGCGACTTCCGGCACGAGCAGTCCGCACCCGAGCTGTTCTACGGTTCGCTCGCACGCGACACCGTCGACCTGATCGGTGATCTGTACGCGGGCCTGACCGGCCGGGACCTCACCGGCACGGCCGTCGTCGACGTCGGCGGCGGACCGGGATACTTCGCGGAGGTGTTCGGCGCGGCGGGCGCCCGCTACGTGCCGGTCGAGCCGGATCCGTCGGAGATGCACGCGGCCGGCCTCGCCGTGGGCGGATCGGTCCGCGGCTCGGGCCTCGCGCTGCCGCTGCGCACGGGGTCGGTGGACGTGTGCTTCTCGTCGAACGTCGCCGAGCACGTGGCGCAGCCGTGGGTGATGGCCGAGGAGATGCTGCGGGTGACGCGGCCGGGCGGATTGACGGTGCTGTCGTACACGCTGTGGTGGGGCCCGTTCGGGGGGCACGAGACCGGCCCGTGGCACGCGTTCGGCGGTGAGTACGCGGCCCGGCGGTACGCCCGCCGGCACGGCCGGGAACCGAAGAACCGGTACGGGGTCTCGTTGTTCGAGGTGGGCTGCCGCGACGGGCTGCAATGGGCACGGTCGACGCCGCACGGGGAGCTGCTGGCCGCGTTCCCCCGGTACCACCCGCGCTGGGCGTGGTGGCTGGTCCGGGTTCCCGCGCTGCGGGAGTTCCTGGTCAGCAACCTGGTGCTCGTGCTGCGCCGGCGCTGATGGTCGCGCTCGCCCTCGACGTCGGCGGCACCAAGATGGCGGCTGCCCGCGTCCGCGTCGACGGCACGCTCGACCCACCGCGGACGGTGCCGACGCCGGTGCACGGGGTGTGGGCGGCGTGCGCGCAGCTGCTGCGGCAGGCCGCCGCGGGGGGCGAGGTGACCGCCGTCGGAATAGCCAGTGCCGGACCGGTCGACGCCGGCGCCGGCTCGGTGGCGCCGATCAACATCGGCGAGTGGGCGCGCGGATTCGATCTGGCCGATGCCGTGCGCGGGCTGTTCCCGCGCGCACGGGTGCGGCTCGCGGTCGACGGGGCCGCGGCCGCGCTGGCCGAACACCGACTCGGGGCGGGCCGGGGTGCGGCCGACCTCGTCGGCGTGGTGGTCTCCACCGGCATCGGCGGTGGCCTGGTGCTGGGCGGCCGGATCGCCGGGGGCCGGACCGGCAACGCGGGCCACATCGGGCACATGGTGTCGAGCGCGGGTACCGATCCGTGTGCGTGCGGGGGCATCGGGTGCGTGGAGACCGTGGCGAGCGGGCCCGCCGCGGTGCGGTGGGCGCGGGCGCACGGCTGGTCCGGTGCCGACGGGGCGGCGCTGGCCCGCGACGCGGGTGCGGGTGATCCTGTCGCGGTGGCCGCGCTGGAACGGGCGGGGACGGCCCTGGGGGAGGTGATCGCGTCGGCCGCGGCGCTGGTCGACGTGGACCTCGTGGTGGTCGGCGGGGGATTCGCCCAGGCCGGCGCGCCGCTGTGGCAGCCGATGCGCGCGGCTGCGGCCCGGCACGCGCGGCTGCCGTTCCTGTCCGGGCTGCGGCTCGTCCCGGCGCGGCTCGCCGCCACGGGAACCCTGGCCGGCGCCGGGTTCCTCGCCGTCGCGGACTGAGCTTCGGCGCGAATCGCCCGCGCCGCGGCCCCTTCTCGCGTCACAATACGAAGGTATTGCCCTCGGGGACGGGAGCGGCCATGACGCCTTTCCAGCGCTACATCGCCGAGGAGATCGCGGTGGACCACGCCGACGGTCTGCTCACCCGCCGCGAGGCGCTGCGTCGGCTGGGGCTGATGGGGCTGAGTCTCACCGCGTCCGCCGCCCTGCTGGCGGCCTGTGCGAACGAGAACGATTCGCCCGCAACATCTTCCACCCCGACCGGGGCCGCACCCGCATCCCCGGACCGGCCGCCGCCGGGCACCGCGGAGGCCGTTGCGACGGAGCCGATCACGTTCGCCGGGCCGGAGGGACGGACGCTGCAGGGCGCGTGGGCGCCGGCGGCGGACCCCCGGGGCGCCGTGCTCGTGATCCACGAGAACAAGGGGCTCACCGACCACATCCGCTCGGTGGCCGGGCGCCTGGCCGGGGCCGGCTACTCGGCGCTCGCGATCGACCTCCTCTCCGAGGAGGGCGGCACGGCCGTGTTCACGGACCCGGCACAGGCCACGGCGGCGCTGAGCACCGTTCCGCCGCAACGGTTCTCCCAGGACATGCGGTCGGGCATCGACGAACTGACCCGGCGGGTACCCGATCGGGGCATCGGCGCCGTGGGATTCTGCTTCGGCGGCGGTATGACCTGGCTGCTGCTGACGACCGGCGACCCGCGCGTCGCGGCGGCCGTCCCGTTCTACGGACCGCTGCCCGACGCTGCCGACTTCGCCGGCTCCCGCGCCGCCGTCCTCGCGATCTACGCCGAACTCGACCAGCGGGTGAACGCCTCGCGGGACGCGGCGACCGCGGCGCTCGAGCGGGCGGGCCTGGCCCACGAGGTGGTCACCTACCCCGGCGCCGACCACGCCTTCTTCAACGACACCGGCCCCCGGTACAACGCGGACGCGGCCGCCCAGGCGTACGACCGGATGCTCGCCTGGTTCGGGACCCACCTGGCCTGACCCCTTCCGAAAACTTGTAACGTGTTCTAGTGTTCGAGGTCACAGTCCCCGGTGGCCGGAAGGAGAGCGCGTGAGCATCGACCCTGCCGCGTCGACGTCCGCCGGCCACGACGCCGAGGTCGCCCGGCCCAGCGACTCCCGGCGCGATCCCGAGCAGGTCCGGGAGAACCTGCGTTCGTGGCTCGCGACGAAGGTGACCGACCCGGTCGTCGAGAACGTGCACATCCCCGAGACCACCGGCATGTCCAGCGAGACGCTGCTGTTCGACGCCCGCTGGGACGGCGTCGACCGTCCGCTCGTCGCCCGTGTCGCCCCGGCCGAGACCGCCGTGCCCGTCTTCCCCACCTACGACCTCGAGGGCCAGGCCCGTGTCATGCGCGCCGTCGCCGAGCACTCCCGTGTGCCCGTCCCGGCTGTGCACTGGTACGAACCCGACCCCGCACCGCTCGGAGCCCCGTTCTTCGTCATGACCCGCGTCGCCGGTCGCGTACCGCCGGACGTGATGCCGTACAACTTCGGCTCCTGGGTCACCGAGGCCGGCGACGCCGAGCGCGCCGCCATGCAGGACGCCTGCGTCGAGGTGCTCGCCGGGGTCCACGGCGTCCCGCCGGCGAGCGCCGGGCTGGGACCGGCCGGCACCGTCGCCGACGCCGTCCGGGCGCACCTGGACCGTCAGCGCGCCTACTACGAATGGACCACCCGCACCGGTGGTCCCCGCTCCCCGCTCGTCGAGCGGGCGCTCACCTGGCTCGACACCCACCGTCCCGACGACCGCTCCCCCGCGGTGCTGTGCTGGGGCGACGCGCGGATCGGCAACATCCTCTTCGACGGGTTCCGGCCCGTCGCGGTGCTCGACTGGGAACTGGCCACCCTGGGCGCCCGCGAGATGGACCTGGCCTGGATGACGTTCCTGCACCGGTTCTTCGAGGACATCGCCGTCGCCGCCGGGCTCCCGGGCCTGCCGGACTTCCTGCGTCTCGACGACGTGGCCCGCACGTACGCGCAGCGCACCGGTCACGTCCCCCGCGACCTGCACTTCTACACCGTCCACGCGGCGCTGCAGCACGCGATCATCATGCTGCGCATCCACACTCGCGCGGTGCACTTCGGGCAGGCGGAACCACCCGACGACCCCGACGACGGGATCATGCACCGCGCCACCCTCGAGGCGATGCTCGACGGCACCGACCGGCAGGGGCCGGCGTCGTGAGCTCCCTCTCCCCGCTGGACGACTACCCCGTCCATCAGACGGCCGAACCGATCCGGCGCGTCGCGACGTCCGATCGCAACTTCTACGACCGGTACTACTTCAACTGCTACCCCGCCGACACCGCCGACCTGTTCCTGATCGTCGGCATGGGTCAGTACCCGAATCTCGGTGTGGCCGACGCTTTCGCGGTGCTGCGCCGCGGCGACGACCACCTCGTCGTCCGGGCGTCGAAGGCACTCGGGACCGATCGGACCCACACGACCGTCGGACCGCTGCGCGTCGAGGTGCTCGAGGGACTGCAGCGGCTGCGGGTGGTCCTCGAGCCGGGTCACGCCGAGACCGCCGACCTTTCCTTCGATATCACCTTCGACGGCACCGTCCCGGCCACCGAGGAGACACCGCAGCGACTGCGCCAGCTCGAGCGCGTCGTCATGGACACGTCACGCTTCGTGCAGTCCGGCCGATGGTCGGGCACTCTCACGGTCGACAGGCAGACGCGGCAGGTGGATCCACGGACATGGCTCGGCAACCGCGACCGCTCGTGGGGCGTGCGCCCGGTCGGGGAACCGGAGCCGCCCGGACGCAAGGCGCACGAGGGCACGCCCGGCTTCTTCTGGATCTATTCGGTGATGCAGTTCGAGAACGACACGCTCGTCACGATCGTGCAGGAGGACGACCAGGGTCGGCGTCTGGTCGAGGAGGCGATCCGGATCCGGTCCGGCGCCGAGCCCGAGTGGCTGGGCCGGCCGGAACACCGGCTGGTGTTCGCGCCGGGCACCCGCAACGTCACGGGGGCGGTACTGACGTTCCACCGGCCCGGGTCCGAAGTCGTGACCGTCGACTGCGAACTGCTGGTGCCGAACCTGCTCGCCGTCGGTACCGGCTACGGGCTCGAGCAGGACTGGCGGCACGGCATGTGGCAGGGCGAGCTGGTGGTGCAGTCGCTGCGCCGCGACGTCCGCGAGATCGACCCGGCGTTGCTGCTGTTCTGCCCCACCGACCATCTCGCGCGGTTCCGGATCACCGGTTCGGACGCGGTCGGTACGGGGCTGTTCGAGGTCGCCGTGATCGGGCCGCACCGGCAGTACGGCTTCACCGGGTTCGTCGACACCCACCCCGCCCGGTCGGACAAGTGAGCAACCGAAGATCGTTGAGGAAAGGTGACATGACCGATTACGACAAGCTCTTCATCGGCGGACGCTGGGCCGCCCCTTCCACCGACGAGCGCCTCGAGGTGTTCTCGCCGGCCACCGAGGAACGCGTCGGTTCCGTGCCGGTCGCCGGACCGCAGGACATCGACGCCGCCGTCGCCGCTGCCCGTCGCGCCTTCGACGACGGGCCGTGGTCCCGAACCACGCCGTCCGAGCGGGCCCAGGTGCTCGCCAAGGCGGCCAAGCTGATCGAGGAACGCAGCGCCGACCTCGCGGCGTCGCTGTCCGCCGAGATGGGCCAGCCGCCGGCCTCGGTGCAGATGATGCAGGTGACGCCGTCGCTGGCGACGATCAACTACTATGCGGGCCTTGCCGATTCGTTTCCCTGGACGGAGGAGCGCACCGGCGCCTTCGGACGCTCCCGGGTGACGCGCGAACCCGTCGGCGTGGTCGCCGCCGTCATCGCGTGGAACGTGCCGCTGTTCCTGATGATCAACAAGCTCGGGCCGGCCCTGCTCGCCGGCTGCACCGTCGTGCTCAAGCCCGCGCCCGAGTCGCCACTGACCACCAACGCGGTCGCCGAGATCTTCGTCGAGGCGGGCCTGCCCGAGGGCGTGCTCTCCCTCGTCCCGGGCGGTGCCGAGACCGGCGAGTACCTCGTCTCGCACCCGGACATCGACAAGATCACCTTCACCGGTTCGACCGCCGTCGGCAAGCACATCGGCGAGATCGCGGCCCGCAACCTCAAACGCTGCTCGCTCGAGCTCGGCGGCAAGTCCGCCGCCATCGTCCTCGAGGACGCCGACCTCGACTCGACGATCGCGATGCTCGTGATGTCCGGTCTGATGAACACCGGACAGGCCTGCGTCGGCCAGACCCGCATCCTCGCGCCGCGCTCGCGCTACGACGAGGTCGTCGAGAAGATGGTCGCGACCGCCGCGTTCTTCCCCGTCGGCGCCCCCGACGACGCAACCGCACAGCTCGGGCCCCTGATCTCCGCCAAGCAGCGCGACCGGGTCGAGGGCTACATCGCCAAGGGCAAGGAGGAGGGCGCGCGAGTGGTGCTCGGCGGTGGCCGGCCCGCCGGACTCGACAAGGGATACTTCGTCGAACCGACCATCTTCGCGGACGTCGACAACTCCATGACCATCGCGCGCGAGGAGATCTTCGGTCCCGTGCTGTGCGTGATCCCGTACGACAGCGTGGACGAGGCGGTGAAGATCGCCAACGACTCCGACTACGGCCTCGCCGGCTCCGTCTACACCACCGACGTCGACAAGGGCCTCGAGGTGGCGTCGCGGGTACGCACCGGCACCTACGGCATCAACTGGTACGCCTTCGACCCGGGCTCGCCGTTCGGCGGCTACAAGAATTCCGGTATCGGACGGGAGAACGGCCCTGAGGGCGTCGAGGCGTTCTGCGAGACCAAGTCGGTGCTGTACCCGCCCGGCTACGGCGCCTGACCCCCTCTCCCGGGTCTGGGCCGAATGTCACATCGGGTCGATCCAGTCGACCCGATGTGACATGCGGCCGTCAGACGGCGATGGACGTCAGATGTACATCGCGGGATCGATGTAGCACGCCGGGTCGACGAGTTCCTCGTGCGATTTGCGCGGCCGGATCGTCGCCGGGATGCCGACGGCGATCGAGTCGGCGGGGACGTCGCGGGTGACGACCGCGTTCGCGCCGATCGCGACGTCGTCGCCGATCACCACCGGCCCGAGGACCTTCGCCCCCGCGCCGATGGTGACCCGGTTGCCGATGGTCGGGTGCCGCTTCGTCCGTGCCAGCGACCGTCCGCCGAGCGTGACGCCGTGATAGATCATCACGTCTTCGCCGATCTCGGCGGTCTCTCCGATCACCACGCCCATGCCGTGGTCGACGAAGAATCGCCGGCCGATCGTCGCGCCGGGGTGGATCTCGATGCCCGTGAGGAAGCGGGTGAACTGCGCCAGGATGCGGGCAGGTCCCCGCAGCGCCGGCCGCGCCCACATCCGGTGTGCCAGCCTGTGCGACCAGATCGCGTGCAGGCCCGAGTACACGAGGGCGTTCTCCATGTCACCACGCGACGCCGGATCGTGGCCCCGGGCCGCCTGCAGGTCTTCCCGGAGGGTACGCAGAACACTCACGATTCGTTCAGTCCCGGATGTGCTCGAACAGCGGAGTGGAGATGTACCGCTCGCCGAAGTCGCAGACCACGGCGACGATGAGCTTGCCGGCATTCTCCGGGCGCTTCGCCAGTTCCAGCGCCGCCCACACGATCGCACCGGACGAGATGCCGCCGAGGATGCCCTCCTGCGTGCCGAGATCCCGGCCCACGCGCACGGCGTCGTCGAACGAGACGTCGACGATCTCGTCGTAGACCGCGCGATCGAGCACGTCCGGCACGAAGTTCGCGCCGATGCCCTGAATCTTGTGCGGGCCCGGCTGCCCGCCGGTGAGGATCGGCGAATCGATGGGCTCGACGCCGACGATCTTCACCTCCGGCTTGTATTCCTTGAGCCTGCGGCCCGCTCCGGTGATGGTGCCGCCGGTGCCGATGCCGGCGACGAAGATGTCGACCTCCCCGCCGGTGTCCTTCCAGATCTCCTCACCGGTGGTGTTGTAGTGGATCTCCGGGTTCGCCGGGTTCGCGAACTGGCGGGCGAGGATCGCGTTCTCGGTCTTCGCGACGATCTCCTCCGCCTTCGACACCGCGCCGGCCATACCCTCGGAGCCGGGGGTCAGGACGATCTCGGCGCCGAACGCCCGCAGCATCACGCGCCGCTCGGTGGACATCGTCTCGGGCATCGTCAGGATGACCTTGTAGCCGCGTGCGGCACCGACCATCGCCAGCGCGATGCCGGTGTTGCCGCTGGTCCCCTCGACGATCGTCCCACCGGGACGCAGCTCGCCGGACTTCTCGGCCGCGTCGATGATCGCCACGCCGATCCGGTCCTTGACGCTGTTGGCCGGGTTGTAGAATTCGAGCTTCACCGCGACCTGGGCGTCGAGCCCCTCGGTCAGCCGGTTCAGCCGCACGATCGGGGTTCGCCCGACCAGCTCGGTGACATTGTTGTAGATACCGCTCATGGGCCCGATCCTCCTCCCGGTCGCAGTGCCGACCGGATTGGTTCCGTCGTCACCTATTGCATCATTCCGCCGGATGCCCGATTCACGTGGGGAGCCGACAACGGCCCTACCGCGAACCCCTCTCCGCGGAACTGACCGAATGTCACATTCCTTCGATCGAATCGAACCTATGTGACATTCGGTCCGTGGCACGGGACGAAGGATGTCGGAAACGTCCAATACTGCAGCTCGTGACGACGCCAGACTGGTCGCATGACGCATTCCGTGAAACCGATTCCCACCGGCTACACCGCCCTCACACCGTTCCTCGTCGTGGACGGTGCGGCCCGCGCCGTCGAGTTCTACCGCACCGTGTTCGGCGCCGAGGTCGTCGACCGCACCGACGGACCCGACGGCACGATCGCCCACGCCGAACTGGACTTCGGCAGCGGCCGGCTCCAGCTGAGCGACCCCGCGCCGGCCATGGGCCTGCGCGCCCCGGACGGGACGAACGTCGTCGACCATTCCTACGTGCTGTACTGCACCGACGTCGACGCGACGTTCGTCCGGGCCGTCGAGCAGGGGGCGCAGGTCTTCGAGGAACCGTCGACGTTCGTCACCGGGGACCGGTTCGGGACGATCCTCGATCCGTTCGGGCACCGGTGGGCGATCATGACGCGGGTCGAGGACGTCCCGCCCGAGGAGGCACGACGTCGCATCGACGAATGGCTCACGAGCCGGTCGTCCTGAGCAGCCGGCACCCCTGAAACGCCGAATGTCACATCGGATCGATCCAAGCGATCCGATGTGACATTCGGTCGGTCAGGCGTCAGCCGAGGCGCTGCTTCAGGGCCTCGAACTCGTCACGGATGCCGGAGGGCACCTTCTCACCGAGGAACTCGAAGTACTCCTCGATCAGGGGCAGCTCTTCCTTCCACTCCGCCACGTCGACCTTCAGTGCCTCGTCGACGTCGTCGCGGTCGACGTCGAGGCCCTCGAGGTCGAGGTCCGCGGCCGACGGCACGAAGCCGATGGGCGTGGACTGGGCGCCGGCCCGGTGCTCGATGCGGTCGACGATCCACTTGAGCACTCGGGAGTTCTCGCCGAAGCCCGGCCACAGGAAGCGGCCGTCGTCACCGCGACGGAACCAGTTCACGTAGAAGATCTTCGGCAGCTTGTCCGAGTCGGCGGACTTGCCGATGTTGATCCAATGGTTCAGGTAGTCGCCGGCGTTGTACCCGATGAACGGCAGCATCGCCATGGGGTCACGACGGACGGTGCCGACCTTGCCCTCTGCGGCGGCGGTCTGCTCGGACGACAGCGTCGCACCGAGGAAGGTGCCGTGCTGCCAGTCGAGGGACTCGCTCACCAGCGGCACCGTCGTCTTGCGGCGACCGCCGAACAGGATCGCGGAGATCGGCACGCCCTGCGGATCGTCCCACTCGGGCGCGAGGATCGGGCACTGCGACATCGGGGTGCAGTACCGCGAGTTCGGGTGCGCGGCCGGGGTGCCGGACTCGGGAGTCCAGTCGTTGCCCTTCCAGTCCGTGAGGTGCTGCGGATCGCCCTCGAGCCCCTCCCACCACACGTCGCCGTCGTCGGTCAGCGCGACGTTGGTGTACAGCGTGTTGCCGGCCTCCATCGTCTTCATGGCGTTGGGGTTGGAGCCGTGGTTCGTGCCGGGCGCGACGCCGAAGAAGCCGTACTCGGGGTTGACCGCGTACAGCCGGCCGTCCTCACCGAACCGCATCCACGCGATGTCGTCGCCGAGGGTCTCGGCGCGCCAGCCCGGGATGGTCGGCTGGATCATCGCGAGGTTGGTCTTGCCGCAGGCGCTCGGGAACGCGGCCGCGATGTAGTAGGCCTTGTCCTCCGGCGAGATCAGCTTGAGGATCAGCATGTGCTCGGCGAGCCAGCCCTCGTCGTGCGCCATGGCCGACGCGATACGCAGCGAGTAGCACTTCTTGCCGAGGAGGGCGTTGCCGCCGTAGCCGGAGCCGTAGCTCCAGATCTCCCGGTCCTCCGGGAAGTGGGTGATGTACTTGGTGTCGTTGCACGGCCACGGCACGTCCTTCTGGCCGGGCTCGAGCGGTGCACCCACGGAGTGCAGGGCCTTGACGAAGGGCTTGTCGGTGCCCAGCTTCTCCAGGGCCGCGGTGCCCATGCGGGTCATGATCCGCATGGAGACGACGACGTACTCCGAGTCGGTGATCTCGACGCCGAGCTTCGGGTCGTCCGCGCCGAGCGGGCCCATGCAGAACGGCACCACGTAGAGGGTGCGTCCGCGCATGCTGCCGCGGTACAGCTCGGTCATGGTGGCCCGCATCTCGGCCGGGTCCATCCAGTTGTTGGTGGGTCCGGCATCGACCTCGTTGCGCGAGCAGATGAAGGTGCGCGACTCGACGCGCGCGACGTCCGACGGGTCGGAGTTACCCAGGAAGGAATTGGGCTTCTTCTCGTCGTCGAGGCGGGTGAAGGTCCCTGCCTCGACCAGCTGGGTGGTCAGCCGGTCCCATTCCTCGTCGGACCCGTCGGCCCAGACGACCCGGTCCGGCTGAGTGAGTTCGGCGACCTCCTGTACCCATGCGAGCAGCTCGGCGTGCTGGGTCGGGGGCGTGCCGTCGGTGCCGTTCAGACCGGGAATGGTCACTGAGGTCATCAAACTCTCCTGGGGTGCGCCGGAACCGGATCCCTCCCCCGACCTGCGACGAACCGTCCCAGGGACCAGCGGCGGACCCGGACTCCCCCTCTCGGCAGGGGTACCACCCGCTTCCTCCGTGGCCGAACGGACGAGGCGGGCGCCGGATGTCCTATTCATAGAGGTTAACGCCGGACTTCGGGGTGATGGCAATCGGGGCCGGTCGGAAATGTCACAGAAACGATTCAGAGGGGCGACAGCGTACCCGCCTCACACCCTCTCGGCACAGGCGATTTGTCTCACTTTTCCCCATCCAGGTGACCTTCGTCAATGCGGGTCCAGGACTCTGCCCCGTCGACGTCGCACCGGAACTGCCACACGCCGAACCGTCCGTCGTCGCCGAGTTCGGTGACCCGGTCGAACCAGCCGTCGGCGTCGGTGTCCGACGCGACGACGAGGGCCTCCGCGGTGGTGAACGTGACGGTCTCGGGCAGGCCGTCGCCGTCGACGTCCACGGGCGGGGGCAGTGCAGCCGGGCCGACCGGGTCGAGCAGGGCCGGGACCAGTCCCGGGACGAACGACGGACGTCCCGGGACGGGTGGACCGGGTTCCCCGTCGTCGATGTCGATCGAACCGTCCACCATCGTGCGCTCCTCACTCCCGTGCCCCACCGTCGGATGCCGTCATCGCGTTGGACGCACCCGCCCGGCCGGCGGTTCCCGCCCGGGCGAGTACCGCGAGATCGCGCTCGCAGGCGGCCAGCTTCCCGGCCCGGTCCTCGGCGCGACGTCGCAGTTCGTCGTCGACGGCGGCGATGCGCTCCCGCGCGGCGGCGATCCGGGCGGCACGCGCGGTGGCGACGGCGGCCGCGAGCCGGGCCTCGGCGTCGACGAGGCGCTCGAGCGCGACGGCCTCGAGTTCGGCCCGCACGTCGACGAGTTCCTCGAGCGCCCACCGGCGCATCCGATCCCGATCGGCGAGCCGGCGGCGTATCCGCACCAGCCACCACGCGGCCGCCGCGCCGAGCAGCAGGCTCAGCGGTACCGTCGCCAGCTCGAGCCCGGGCACCAGGGACAGTGGGGACACCGCGACCCGTCCCAGTCCGGCCGCCGCCGAAGCACCGATCACCACGGTGAGGCGGTCCTCCACGGAACGTCGTGGGGAGGGCGGCGCGAGACGCGGAGGCGCCACCGGCGGTCCGGCCGGTCGCTGTTCGATCGGATCGAGGCGGGCCAGCCGCGCGGTGACGACCGCGTCCACCCGGACGTACAGGCCGCGCACCGCGTCGTCGAGCAGATCCGGCACGAGCGCCGGATCCACCGACTCGAGTGCGTCGCGGACCTCGGCGGACGCCGCCCGGACGGCCGCCGCCACGGCCTGCGCGGTGTCGAGGCGGGCCCGTTGCAGCTCGGCTCGGAGACTGCCGTCGTCGGTGGGAGTGGACGCGCACAGGCTCCATCGCGCCCGTTCGGCGCGCAGTGCCGCGGTGTCGTCGCCGGCGCGCAACTCGGCGGCCGCGCGGATCACGAGGTGGCGGGTCTCGGCGACGACGGCGGTACGCAGGGCCCGGTCCGTGTGCGGGCCCGCGACGAGCGCCGCCGTCAGGGCCTCGTGCAGGTCCACGATCCCGGATTCGAGTCGCAGCACCGCGCCCGCGTCGCCGCCGACGACGCGGGCGCGGGCGGCGAGCGACGCCCCGACGGGCAGCAGGGCCACCGGACCGAGCCAGGGCGCGTGCCGCTGCAGCAGGGCGACGTCCCGGTCGTGCACGTCCCGCCAGTCCGGGTGCGCGTCGATGCCGGTGAGGGCGCACACCACGCGGCCGGCGCCCCGTCCGGCGGACTCGAGGACGGCGAGTTCGGTCCGGCCGAGGTAGGCCGAGGCCTCGAACACCATGAGCACGACGGTCGCGGGACCGTCGCGGACGTACTCCGGGGCAGCGTCGAGCGCGGAGAGTTCGTCGACGAGGACTGCGCAACCGCAACCGTCGACCCCGGCCACCCGGACCCGCGGCGGGCCCACCGGTGCGTGCAGCCGAGCCCATCCGTCCGGGTTCCAGCGGCGCACGACGTCGCCGACATCGGCCGGGATCACCACTCCGACCCGAGGAGATCGTCGAGGACGGATTCGATGACGTCGCGGGCTCGCGGGCCGGCCGCGATGCCGGCCAGGTCGCGGGCGAGCGCGGCGGCGCGGCGGCGGCGCGCGGATCCGAGCCGGTGGGCCACCGCCGCCGGCGCCGACCCGGGCGCGAGGACCGGCCGTCGCACCTGCGCGGCGGCGTGGGCGAATGCGGCGTCGGCGTCGTCGAGTCCCTCGGTCCGATCGAGCACGACGACGAGTCGTTCGGCGTCGACGGTGAGGAGCGCCGCCAGATCGGCGGGGTGCGCCCGCGCGGCGAGGACGAGGAGGACGACGTCCGCGTCGAGGACCGGTTCGAGCCGGTCCGGCGAGTCGAGTTCCGCGGCCTCGACGCGCGCGACCGCCGCCTCGACGGCGCTGCGGAGGGTGGGACGGACGGCCCCGCCGCGACCGGCGATCTGCACCCGCAGCGGGGCGTCGTGCCGCTCGAGGGCGCGCTGGGCCTGCCGGCCGGCTCCGGCGTCGAACCGGCCGATGTCCTCGACGATGTGCCGCCAACGAGCGTGCGCGACCCCCGCATCCCCCACCATGACCACCCCCGTGTGTCGCCGCCGATTCTGACAGAGGGGGCGGGCGACGGCAGCGGCCCGGGGCGTCGGCACCCTGAGAAAACACTGTGGTCACTTCAGTCCCTCCTGCCACACACTCCGTCGATACGCGACAATGGTCGGGTGAACGACGCCGATCTGGACACGACCGAGACGCTGGAGCAGGGCCCGACCCGAGGAAACCGTCTGTACCCGCGGGTGACGAGTTTCCGCTCGCGGCGGGGTGCGCTGACGCTCCCGCAGCAGGAGTCGTGGGACCGCTGCTGGCCCGAGCTGGGCCGCGACGTCGGCGACGACCGGCTCGACATGGATGCCTGGTTCGGCCGCTCCGCACCGGTCGTGCTGGAGATCGGCTCCGGCACCGGAACCGCCGCGGTGACGATGGCCCGTGCCGAACCACACGTGAATCTCGTCGCCGTCGAGGTCTACAAGCCCGGTATCGCGCAGACCCTGCAGCAGATCGAGCGCACCTACGACACCGACACGCCGATCCGGAACCTGCGGATCCTGCGCGGCGACGCCGTCGAGGTACTGGAGCACATGGTGGCCCCCGAGTCGCTGACCGGAGTGCGGGTCTTCTTCCCCGACCCGTGGCCCAAGGCCCGCCACCACAAGCGGCGGCTCCTGCAGCCCCCGACGTTCGCCCTGATCGCGAGCCGGCTGCAGCCGGGCGGCGTGCTGCACGTCGCGACCGACCACGCCGAGTACGCCGAAGCCATCGCCGAGGCGGGCAACGCCGAGCCGTTGCTGACGAGCCTCGACTGGGAGTCCCCCATCAGCCACGAACGGCCCGTCACGAAGTTCGAGGACAAGGCGCAGCGGGTGGGCAGCAGCATCACCGAGCTCGTCTGGGGGAAGATCAGGGCATGAGCGTCCACGAAGAAGTGTCCGACGTGTCCGCGGCTCCCCCGGCGGACGGCACCGAGCGGCGCGAGCGGGTGCTGCTCGTGTGGGACGCGCCGAACCTGGACATGGGTCTCGGTGCCATCCTGGGTGGCCGGCCCACCGCCGCGTACCGGCCGCGGTTCGACGCGCTCGGACGGTGGCTGCTCAGCCGCACGGCCGAACTCTCACGCACCACGACGGCCACCCTCGAGCCCGAGGCGACGGTGTTCACGAACATCGCCCCGGGCAGCGCCGACGTGGTCCGCCCGTGGGTCGAGGCGTTGCGCAACGTGGGTTTCGCGGTGTTCGCCAAGCCGAAGATCGACGAGGACAGCGACGTAGACTCCGACATGTTGCGGCACATCGCGCTGCGACGCAGTGAGGGTCTGGCGGGGGTGATGGTCGCCTCCGCCGACGGGCAGGCGTTCCGGGAACCGCTCGAGGAGATCGCCGCCACCGGCGTGGCGGTGCAGGTCCTCGGTTTCCGCGAGCACGCCAGCTGGGCGGTCACGTCCGAGGTGCTCGACTTCCTCGACCTCGAGGACATCCCGGGGGTGTTCCGCGAGCCGCTGCCACGCGTGAGCCTGGACTCGCTGCCCGACGAGGGCGCCTGGTTGCAGCCGTTCCGACCGCTGTCCGCCCTGCTCGTGGGCCGCAAGAGCGTGGCCGAATAGGAGAGTTTCGTGTTCGACCGCTGGGGAGAGCTCGTCCACCGTGCGCGCTTCACCGTTATCGCGGTGATGGTCGCCGGTCTGCTCGGGCTCGCCGGGTACGGCGCGGGCCTGAGCGATCATCTCAGTCAGAGCGGCTGGGACGATCCCGGCTCGGAGTCCGTCGCCGCGGCGAAGCTGGCCGACGGCACCTTCGGCCGGGACACGAACGGCGACGTCCTCGCGCTGTACACGGCGCCGGAGGGCAGGACGGTCGACGATCCGGAGTTCGCGGCGAAGGTCAAGGACAGCCTGAACTCGCTGGTCGCCGACCACTCCGATCAGATCCTGAAGATCAACGGCGCGTACTGGCCGACGGACGGGGCCCCCGCGGTGCCCGCTCTCGCGGACGAGTCCCGGCAGCACGCGGTGGCGTCGATCGCCATCGCCGGCGACAACGACACAGAGCTGACCAACAACTTCCGCGACGTGAAGGACGAGTTCCTCATCGACGGGGTCGACGTGCAGCTCGCCGGCCTGCAACCGATCTCCGGCGCCCTCAACGACACGATGGCGCAGGACATCAAGCGCATGGAACTGCTCGCCATCCCGGCGGTCGGTATCCTGCTGTTCTTCGTCTTCGGCGGGGTGATCGCGGCCGCGATGCCGCTGATCACCGGCGGACTGACGGTCGTCGCCGCCAACGGCATCGTGCGGCTCATCACGAACTTCACCGAGGTGAACTCGTTCGTCGCCCCGGTGGTGTCCCTGATCGGCCTGGGTCTGGCGATCGACTACGGCCTGTTCATGGTGTCCCGGTTCCGGGAGGAACTCGCCGAGGGTTACGCCACGCCCGCCGCGATCCGCCGCACGGTGATGACGGCGGGACGCACCGTGGTGTTCTCCGCGACGATGGTCGTCACCAGCCTCGGCGGCCTGCTGCTGTTCCCGCAGGGATTCCTCAAGTCCGTCGCCTACGGCGCGATCGCGACGGTGTCCCTTGCGGCGATCACCTCGATCACACTGCTGCCCGCCATGCTGGCCATCCTCGGCAAGAACATCGACAAGTGGGGCTGGTCCCGGTTCGGGCAGATCCAGTCCAACGAACAGATCGAGAACAGCATCTGGGGACGCATCACCCGCTGGGTGATGCGCAACCCGCTCAAGGTCACGATTCCCACCGTGATCGGCCTGCTGCTGCTCATCGTGCCGCTGACCGGCATCAAGTTCGGCGGCATCAACGAGACCTACCTGCCGCCCGACCACCCGACCCGGCTCGCCCAGGAGCAGTTCGACGAACTGTTCCCCGGCCAGCGCGCCGAGCCGGTACGCATCGTCGTCCGCGGGGCCGAGGGGGGCGATCTCAACCAGATCATCCAGACGGCCAGCTCGGCGCCCGGCCTGGTGGAGAAGTTCACCATCGAAGGCCCCGCTCGGGACGGCGTCCGCGTCGTCAAGGCCGGCCTCGAGGACCGCAACAACTCTGCGGAGACCATCGACTATCTGCATGCGGCGCAGTGGCCCGACGGCGTGGAGGTACTCGTCGGCGGGACACCGGCGATCGAGCAGGATTCGATCGCCGCCCTGATGAACACGCTGCCGTTGATGGTGACGGTGGTCGTGGTGCTCACGACCCTGCTGATGTTCCTGGCCTTCGGGTCACTGGTGCTGCCGATCAAGGCGGCACTGATGAGCGCACTGGGCCTGGGCTCCACCCTCGGCATCCTCACGTGGATCTTCATCGACGGCCACGGCGCCGGCGCCCTGAACTTCACCCCCGGCCCCATCATGTCGCCGGTACTCGTACTCATCATCGCGATCATCTACGGCCTGTCCACCGACTACGAGGTGTTCCTGCTCTCCCGGATGGTCGAAGCCCGCTCGCAGGGGGCGAGCACCACCGAGTCCATCCGGATCGGCACGGCCCACACCGGCCGCATCATCACGGCCGCGGCGCTGATCCTGATCGTCGTGACCGGCGCCTTCGGCTTCTCGGAACTGGTGATGATGAAGTACATCGCCTACGGCATGATCGCGGCCCTGATCATCGACGCCACCGTCATCCGCATGCTGCTCGTGCCGGCGACGATGAAGCTGCTCGGCGACGACTGCTGGTGGGCACCGGCGTGGATGAAGCGCATCCAGGCCAGGATCGGGCTCGCCGAGCCGATCCTCGACAACGAGCTCATGCCGCAGGACGTGCCGGAGCTGATCACCGTCGGCATGTTCGGTCCGGCCACCGTCGCAGCCACCGGGTCGCATCGCCTGCCGACCGTCGCCGGCGTCGCCATGGACGATCCGATGACGCAGCCGCTGCCGAAGATCGCCCCACCCCGCTCGGCCGCCGAGCAGCGGCGCGTGCGCGACCTGCAGCCACCCGTCCGCCGGTCGGCGCCCCCTCGCCCACCGCGCCCGGCGGAGCCGCCGGCACGGGCCCCGGAGGGTCGGGACCGGCCGTCCCGCCGCCCGACCGGTGCCGCCCCGGCCTCGCCGCCGGCACGGCCGCAGCAGCCGGCGGCGGCGAATCCGTCGGGCCGGATCCCGACGCCGCCGCGGCCGGCTCCCACCCCGGACAGTCCCCGCCCGCCGGCACCCGAACCCCAGCCACGCCCCGAGCGGGCGCAGGCCCCGCAACCGCAGGCCCCGCAACCGCAGGCACAGCATCCCCTGCCGCAGCGGCCCCGCCCGCAGCAGGTCCCGGACCCGCAGACGCCGCCCCCGCCCTCGAGCGGCGAGCGGGGCGGGGTTCCCCCCACGGAGAGCCGTCGCTCTGCCACGCCCCCGTTGCCTCGCCGGCAACGCGGCGACGTGCCACCGCCGGTGACCCAGACCTACGTACGCCCGCAGGCACAGCCGCAACGGCGCTCTTCCGGCGCACCGGCCCGGGACCCGCAGGCGATCGAGAACTGGCTCTCACAGCTGCGACGGGCCAACCCGCGGACGGCGGATCAGCCGGTCACCGACGATCGGGCGCAGCCGACACCGCCGGCTGAGGCCGGCGCCCCCGCCGACGACGCCCCGGCGCAGCGGTCGCAGACCGACGAGCAGGATGCGCAGGGCGGCCGGCACGGAGGAGCCGAGAACAGCCAGTCGATCAGCGTGAGCGAACTGATCGCCCGGCAGCGCCGCGACTGACCGGCCGGATCAGTCCTGGTCGTGTCCCGGCTCCGGCGAGTCGGCTTCGCGACCGGCGAACGCCTTGGCGTAGCGGGTGCCGACCGCGAGCAGTAGCAGGCCCACGACGATGAAGGCGACGACCCGCCACACCCCTTCGAGGGCGGCGAGGTCGAACAGGAAGAGCTTGGCCAGCGCGGCAGCGGTCAGCGACAGCCCCGCGGCCAGGGCGGCGTGTGCGTACTCGGTGCGCGCGAGACCGAGCGCCAGCATCGCGGTCGCCGCGATCATCCAGCAGATGGTCGCGGCGGCGTGCCCGGCGACGAACCCCGCATCCGCGCCCCCCAGGAGGACGCCGGCCGTGACGAGCGCCGTGGTCACCGCGTACAGCACCACGAGCGCCACCCCGCTCCACATCCACGGCACGCCCCGGTCCCGGACGAGATGCAGTCGTGTCGCCGTCCACGCGAACAGCAGCGTGACCGCGGCGAGCAGGACCGCCGTGACCAGCGTGGTCACGTCGAGGCGGTCCACCGCCTGCATCCGGTCGGTGAGATTCTCGATTTCGGCCCCGTCGTAGAACATCGCGCCGCCGAGCACCCAGAAGCCGAGGCCGGCGACGAACAGCAGACGCGAGCGCATCGATGCGGCCGCGCCCGCATACCCGGCGGCGACGGCAAGCAGTACCGTGGCCGACGCATCGGGGCTCGCACCGGTGAGGCACGCGTGCAGCAGCGCGAACGCCGCCACCGCGGCGGACGCCACCCGCAGCGGCCGCGACCGGGGACCGGCGAGCGCGAACAGCGCGAGGTACCCGGCGGCGGCCGTGGCTTCGAGTGCGACGGCAGGCCACCGGTCCAGCCGCAGACCGACCGTGAGCAGCGGCAGTGCCGCGACCGCCAGGCACACCGCGGCGACGACGTCGCCCGGGTCCCGGCGCAGCAGCAGCACCGCGGTGCCGGCGACGAAGACGGCCACCGCCACCGGGAATCCGACCAGCCAGGCCAGCTCGCCACGGTCGGCTAATTCGCCCCCGGCGATCGTCGCCAGCAGGACCGCGACGATCGGCACGACCCGCGCGAGATGCAGCAGCGCCCAGTTGCGCTGCCACTGGGCCGGGAAGCTCGCGACGAGCAACACCAGCAGGAAGCCGAGCAGCGGCAGCGGATCGCCCTCCGACAGGGCCGGGGCGAGCAGAGCGGCACCGAGTACGAGCAGCACGGCCAGGATCCGGTCCGACCAGCGCACCGCGAGCGCGATGCCCGCACCGGCGACGACGAGGGCGGCGGCCAGACCCGCGACGGCAGGCACCCACCGGTAGTACGCGGTCGCCGCGAAGAGCACCAGGTAGCCGCCCGCGAAACCGGTCGCGGCCAGGGCGGCACCGCCGATGCGTCCGCCCTCGCGTCGGTGCACCCGGATCCCCACGGCGACGAGCGCGACGGCCAGCACCGCACCGGAGACGACGCGGGGCACGGGACCGAAGATCCCGGCCTGCGCGGCGAGCACGAGCAGCATCACGACGCCGATGAGGGTGACCGCCACCCCCGCGACGGCGAGCACCCGGCTGATCACGCCGTCGCGCTGCCACCACGGCTCCCGCGCCGGCGCCGGCGGCGGCGGGACGACGGGCGGGACCGGCCGTGGGGGTGGCGGCGGGGTCCGCGACACGGACGGCGCGGGGGCCGGCACCGGCACCGGGGCCGGGGTGACAGCGAGGCGGTCGAGCTGGGCCCGTAGGTGCGCGACGTGCGCGCCGACGGCGAGCAGGTGCTGTTCGAGCGCGTAGCACTCGCCGGACAGCTGGGCGACGAGCCGCGGATCGAGACCGGGCGGGGTCGGCGTACTCATCCCTTCATGGTCCGCGGCTCGGCGTCCGGGGGCATGAGTATCACTACCGCAATGTTGGGCTCGTGCATCGCCTCTCGGAGTGGCAGCGGGCGTAGATGGTCAGAGGGCGGGAACGAGCTCCTCTCGGATCCAGCCGCGCAGCTGCGTGGGAGTCGTCGTGACCAGGGAGCGCTGCTGCTCGGGGACGAAGCCGTCCCGCAACCCGACCGACATCCCGAGCACGGCATCGGCCATGGCGGGCGGCATGCCTGCTGCGAGGTACTGCTGGGTCATGTCCTCGTCGGTGATCTGCTCGACGCGCACGTTGCGCCCCGTTTCCTCGCTCAGGATCGAGGCGACCTGGGCCCAGGTGAGGTCCTCGGGGCCGTGAACGGCTTGAACCCGGCGACCGCTCCAGTCGCCGTTGAGCAGCGTCGTCGTGGCGACCTCGGCGATGTCGCGTGGAGCCACCCAGCTCATCGGACTGTCGACCGGAAGCACGGTCTGCAGCAGGCCGGCTGTGATCGACTCGGTTTCGAAGAGCAGGTTGGTGAAGAAGTAACCACACCGCAGATGCGTGGCGGCCACCCCGAGTCGATCGAGAGCTACCTCAGTCGCCGCCAGACCGTCGATCTCGCCGGCCCCCCGACGCTTCTCGGCCCCCACACTGCTCTGGAAAACCACGCGACCGATCCCGTTGGACTCCACCGCCGCCCGGATCGCCTCGGTTGCCCGCGCGTAGTCGGCGAGCGGGTCTGCAGACTCGGCAGGCGGATCCACCCAGTAGATGGCGTCGACGCCGACGGTAGCGGCGACGACGTCGCTCGGTGTGCGTGAGTCGGCCTCGACTACGTCGGCACACTCGTCGATCCCGGCCGGGATGCTGCCTGGATGTCGGGTCAGCAGCAGTGGCCTGACGCCCGCCCGGATGAGCATGGTGGTCACGTGGTGGCCTACATGTCCCAGAGGTGTGGTGACTGCGATGCGCACAGTGGCTCCGTTTCGTTTCTCGGGTCTGTTCTGTCACCGTAGGAGCTGATGCGGCCTGTTCCTGTCCGCCATTTCGACGATGCTGGGGCTTATGGAGTCTGCTTCGTCGCGCTCACTTCAACTGTTGATCCTGCTCCAGACCGGCCGTGAATGGACCGCTGCCGAGCTGGCCCGCCGACTGGAAGTCAGCGAACGCACGGTGCGCCGCGACGCCGGGCGCCTGCGCGACCTCGGCTACGACGTGACCTCACGGCCTGGGCCAGGTGCCACCTATCGGCTACGCCCGAGCATGAAGATTCCCCCGCTGTTGCTCACCCCGGACGAGGTTGCAACCATCATCACCGGCCTGCTCGTACTGGAGGCTCGGGCGCCGGACGACGCGTCCGTCGCAGCCGCGCGAGCCAAGATCGAGCAAGTGCTTCCGGCCGGCTTGCGCAGGCGTGCAGCAGCGACCGCTCTCGCCACGCAGATTCTGACCGACGCGCCGTTTCCGGTGGACTGGCGACTCGTCGGGACAGTCGCCGACGCCGTGGCGACCGGCGCGCACCTCTGCTTCGACTACACGGACCGACAGGGACTTGAATCGCAGCGGACAGTCGATCCTTATCGCCACATCCTGCGCCGGAGGCACTGGTACCTCATCGGGTACGACCTCGGTCGCGCCGACTGGAGGCTTTTCCGCCTCGACCGTGTCCAGGCGCCCAGGACCCTGCCCGGCCCGCATCACCGCCACGAGTTCCCCTACGACTCGATCGACGACTGGCTCGTGAGCGACTTCGGGGCGCATCCGCGAGCTTCGATCGACGTCCCCGATCAGTACAGCTGATATGTAGAGAAGTTTGTCAAGAGGGCAAGGTGAGGCGCCGTCGGGGAGCGACCCCGACGGCGCCTCGTTGCTTCGCCCTCATGTCTGCGTGGTGAGCGTGTCGATAATGCGACGCGCGGTCAGACTGATATACGCGGGTTGGATACCGCAGGACGGGATTTCGGCTGGATCGCATCCGCGTGTCTAGGATCGAGCGTCGGTCTCTCGGGGCCTGCTCATAGCTGTTTCGCGGGTCGATCCACGCGCTGCCACCACCGAACCCATGGGACGAAGTCCATCAGGTGGGCTCTAGCAATCCATCACCGCCAGCGACCAGCACCAACCCGCCAGTTCCCGGGCGATCGCCGCATTCGCGACGACGGGTCGTTTACGGCGTTCGAGGAAGCCCACCCACCGCTGATGCAACCGACGATTACCTTCATCGCCCCTGGCACGGGCCGCAGCCGGCGCCCGGTCCCACCGCGACCGCATCACCGCCCCGATCCGGTATCGCGGTCGGTGATGCCAGGCCGCTTCCACCAGGAGCCGCCGGGCATGGGTGTTGCCGGTCTTGGTGATCGCCCCCTGGACTCGGGACGACCCCGAGGAGTACTCCGCGGGAACCAGCCCGACGAACGAGCCGATAGTGTTGCCGGTGAACCGATCCCAGTCCCCGATCTCCACCGCCAGACCGAACCCGGTCAAGATGGATACTCCACGCAGACAGCACATCCGGCGCACGACCGGAGTGAATTCACTCGCCGTGGCCATCTCTTCGATCGCCGCATCGAGTCGCCGGCGCCGGGCCTGCATGGTGAGCACATGGTCGTAGTCGGCGTCGAACGCCATCCGCGTCGCCGGCCAAGTCAGCTGCGGTGCGGCCTCGGTGCGCAGCCAGCGGTCGTGCGCACCGGTCCACGCCTGTCCGCCGTAGTAGACGATGCCGTGCCGCAAGAGCAGTTTCGACAGGCGGTGACGGGCTCGCATCAGATCTCCGCGGCAGTCCTCCCGGGCTCGCACCAGATCGCGGGCCGCTTCCTGATCCACGGTGGGGATCGCCACCGAGGTGATCTCGTCGAGTCGTAGCAAGCGGGCTAGGTGCAGAGCGTCGCGGGCGTCGGTCTTGACCCGGTCCCCGGCCGGTTTCTGCAGCTTCGATGGGGCGGCGACCTCGCACCGCACCTGCGCGTCGGTCAACGCTCGATACAGTCCGAAGCCGGTCGGTCCGGCCTCGTAGGTCACTGCCGCCGGGCCGGGGAGGTCCGCGATCCAGGATCGGATGTGGTCGTAGGAGGGCGTCAGTTTGGTTTGGAACACTTCGCCGGTGACGCTGTCGATGGCTGCTGCCGCGACCGAACGTGCGTGCACGTCCAGTCCAATGCTCGTACGCTCGGTAAACACCGGGGCCTCCCACAATTGTCGGATAGGCCGGACAGACGGGTTCGTCTGCTCGGTAACCCACGAATCTTGTGCGTGAGGTCTCGGGCCACAGCCACCGGCCCACAGTCATCGGGGGGTGTCCCTCGATCATCGCTTCACCCGCCTGTGCAGGAGACTCGATGTCAACGTGGAGCACGCGCAGCGCAGCGAGCATGAACGACGTTGACCTCGGCCCTGCGCGGGCGCACCCTGATCGGACCGAGGGGACACTCCTCAGTCCCCGAGGAGGCAAGGTCACGCCAAGTCGTGAGTCACTCCATATCGTCTAGCCCAGCAATCTGCGCAGGGTCGTCCCCAGCGGGTGTTTGACGTTGACGGAACCGAGGCGGACGGTCCCGTCGACGATCAGATGCAGCGGACCGAACGGGGGCCCGTTGCGCACCTTCGACTCGGCACTCGCGGCGACCGTGTCGAGACCGTTTATGTCGGCCGTGGCCTCGGCGGGAACGACCAGGGTGATGGAGCTGAGGTAGTCGTCCACCTGGATCCGCACGACCTGGGTGCGCATGACGGCCTCGGTGAAGTCGAGGGTCACCGAAGACAGCACAGTGTCGAGCCGCAGCACCGGTGGCACCTCCCACCGGCCCTTGCGGCTGAGGTTGGACATCCGGCCGCGAATGGTGGGTACATGCATGTGCGGAGACGGTGCGGGGTATGCCGGCCCGGGTGTCGGTGACGCGGGATACCCCTGCCCGGGCATCGGTGGCGCGGGATGCCCCGGGGCGGGCATCGGCGGCGCCGGGACGGGACCGGGCTGGGTGGGGTGCGGCAGGTATTCGGGCCGCACCTGCATGCCGGGCAGGTCGACGAGTACGGCGTTCAGTTCTCCGCGGGTCTTCGCGGCCAGCGCGGTATCCATGCGTTCGGTGAACTCTCCCAGCGACAGCATCCCCTGCCCGACCGCACGTTGCAGCAATGTCCCGACGTGTTCGCGCTCGGCGTCCGAGACACGCAGATCCCTCGACTCCATGATCGACAGGGTAGGCGTTGCCGCACCCGGGGTCATCAGGGTCAGCGCTGCCGCGAGTGCCGGACGATCATGGAGTCGAGGAATCGTCACTGTCGGTTCAGATCGCCGTTGCGGGCCAGCGCGCCGCAGACGCGAAGACACCGGCGGGGTCGTAAGCCGCGCGGATCCGGGCGAGCCGCGCACGCTGGGCCGGGGTCCACGCGCTCGCCACGCGGGCGGCGGGGACACCGTCCGCTGCACCGGCGAAGTTCATCAACGCACCCCCGGTGCCCCACGGTGCGAGTGCCTCGACGACGGACTCGAGGGCACCGGGCACCGCGTCGGCGACGGGCGGCGCCAGCACTCCGACCGTGAAGAGGTTGAACGCGGCGTCGCGGCCCCCGACCGCGTTGGCGGTCTCCGGCGGCGCGCTCAGGGCGCCACCCATCGCGCGGAGCTCGGCGAGCGTGATCGGCAGCGCGCCTGCGGGACCCGCGACGGCGAGCAGGGCGTCGAGGGCGGCGTCCGGGAGTTCCCGCAACAACAGGGAACGTTCCGTGGCGGGCATCGGATCGGTGGGGTCGGCGTGGATCGAGCCCAGCGCCGGGTACACGATCTCGGCGACGGTGTCGAGGATCGGGGTGGCCGCCGCCCGCATCGGTGCGAGCAGTGCTGTCCCGTCCTCGTGGTCGTCGACGTGCGCGAACCGCACATGCACGGCGGTACGGCCGCGCAGCGGCTCGGGCAGTACGGGCAGGGGCGGGAAGTCGACGATCGCCAGCGAGCTGGACACGGACATCGGCGCGGCGGAGATCCAGTCCCGCCAGCGGCGCAGCACGGCCGGTGCGTCGGCGATGTCGAAGAAGAGGCCACCGCCGTCGAGGGTCTGGATGGGGAGCAGCTCGAAGGTCATCTGGGTGACGATCCCGAACGCCGCGCCGCCGCCGAGGAGCGCCCAGAACAGGTCGGGTTCCTCGTCGGGGGTGACCCGCCGCAGCTGTCCGTCGGCGGTGACGACCTCCATCCGCAGCACCCGGTCGGCGGCGAAGCCGTGGGTGCGGGCGATCGGTCCGAGACCACCGCCGAGGGTGTACCCCACCACACCGACGTCGGGCGACGACCCGGCCAGCGGTGCCAGCCCGTGCGGGGCGGCGGCATCGAGCACCTGCCGCCAGCGGACCCCGGCCTCGACGGTGGCGGTGCGTTCGGCGCGGTTGATACTCACCCCGTCGAGGAGGGCGGTGTCGACCAGGATGCTGTTCTCCGGTGCGGGGGCGGCGCCGTGGCCGGTGGCCTGCACCGCGACGGTCAGTTCGCACTCGGCGGCGATCCGGACGGTGGTGGCGACGTCGGCAGCGCTCGAGGCGACCACCACCGCGGCGCTGCGATGCACGGTGGCGACGTTGAAGCCGGTGGCGGACAGGCGGTAGCCCTCGTCTCCGGGGGCGTGTACCGCACCGGCGACGGCGGCGCGGAGGCGGTCGGCGACGGACGTGGCGGCCAGGGTCTGGAACGACTGGTGGGACATGATGCTCCTCGGAGGGGACGACTCGGGGTCCCCTCCAGGACAGCGAACGGGGCTTAGCTGCCGCTTAGCTCCGGCTGCGCACCGACATGCCCCGTTCGGCACAGCCGGTCGAGCAGTGCGCTCACCTCCGTGCGGTCCAGGCCGGCGCCGAGACCGACGTACCGTTCGAACTCGGCGTCGCCGAGCGCATCGCGGACGACCGCCACCTCGCGCGGGCCGTCGACGGGATCCATCACCTCGGGCAGGAAGCCGATGCGGCCACCGAGGGCACGGACCGCGCCGAGCAGCATCGCGCCGACGTCGGGTGTGCCGAGCCGGGCCACCAGGGCCGCGGCGCTGTGGACGAGAACGAGCCACGACGTCACGTCGCCCTCGGCTTCGAGCACCGGCTGCATCACCCGGACCGCGTCGAGCGCCGCATCCGTGTCCCCGACGTCCATCGCTGTGCGCATGAGGGTCCACGACGCCGAGCCGACCGCCCAGCCGTGGCCGCAGCGCTCGCCCGTCTCCACGGCCTCCCGCAACACCTGCCGGGCCCGCTCGGGACGGCCGAGGAAGCGCAGGATCATCCCCTCGATGAGCAGCGCGTCGGCACGCTGCCACACGGCGCCTTCCCGGCGCAGGACGTCGGCACTCTCGTGCGCTGCGTGCAGGGACTCCTCGGACGGTCCCGTGATCGCGGAACAGTAGGCCCACCAGGAGCGCATCCATGCCTCCGTGACGGCATCGCCGGTGCGCGCCGCGGTCTCGGCGGACCGGTGCAGCGCCGCCGCCGCGGCGGCCGCGTCGCCCGCCAGGTAGGTGAGTCCACCCAGACCGGTCAGCGCCGACGACAGCGTCGCATCCGGGACGACGGTGGCTGACCGCTCCACCGCCCCGAGCCCCGCCGAGATGACTCCGAGGCCCTCCCGGATGTGCCCGCGCCGGTACCAGAACCAGTAGAGCGCTCCGGCGAGCTCGAGCAGGTAGACGGCATCGCCGGCAGCTGCGGCGGACGCCGCCGCGGCACGGTGCTCGGCGATGTCCGCAGTCAGCGCGTCGAACGTCTGCCGTGCCCGGGAACCGCGCAGATGGGGCGTCGCCGCGAGGGCTCGTTGCAGCACGAACCGGCGGTGCACGACGGCGATCCGGTCCCGTTCGGACGCGTCCACACGTTCCAGGGCGAACTCCCGGATCGTCTGCAGCATCGAGTACCGCCGCGGCGACGACGCCGGTTCCACCCGCAACAGCGACCGTCGCACGAGTGCGGTCAGCGGCGGCAGGACGCTCAGCGGCGGCGCGCTGCCGTGCACGGCGGCAGCGCCCTCGAGATCGAAGCTGCCCGCGAACACCGCCACCTCGCGCAGCAGCCGCGCCTGCTCGTCGTCGAGGAGCCGGTAGCTCCACTCGATGGCGTCGGCGAGTCCGCGTTGCCGGGGCGGAGCGGTGCGGGAGCCGCCCTGCAGCAGCGCGAACCGGTCGCTCAGCCCCTCGGCGATCTGCTGCTCGGACAGCACGCGCAGCTGGGCCGCCGCCAGTTCGATGCCCAGCGGGATCCCGTCGAGCTCGGTGCAGATGCGGCGAACGGGTTCGGTCACCTCGTCGTGGATCGTCCAGCCCGGCACCACCCCGGCGGCCCGGACGCCGAACAGCTCGACGGCCGCGTCCTCGTCCAGCGGCGGCACCTCGTAGACCCACTCGCCGTCGATGCCGAGCGGCTCCCGGCTCGTCGCCAGGATCCGCACGCCCGGGCAGCGCTCGAGCAGCGCCGTCACCAGCTCCACGACCCCGTCGAGCAGGTGCTCACAGTTGTCCAGCACGAGGACGAACTCGCGGGGCGCGAGGACCGTCGCCAGATGGTCGACGGTCCCGGGGCCGAGGATCTGCAGGGCTGCCGCGACGGTCGCGGCGACCAGCGCATCGGTGCCCACCGCCCCCAGGTCCACGAACCACGGTCCGTCGGTGGGACGTTCACCGCCCTGGCGGCACACCTCCACCGCCAGCCGTGTCTTGCCGACCCCACCGGGGCCGACGAGCGTGACCAACGGTTCCCGGGCCAGCGCCGCGGCGACCTCCGCGAGTTCACGGTTGCGGGCGACGAGTGCAGTGCGTGGGGACGGCAGAGTGGAGTTCGTGTTCCGCGGGGCAGCGGCCGACGGCGGGATCACCGTGCCGAGCAGCCGGGCGTCGTCCTGCCGCAGCACCGCCGTTTCGAGTTCGCGCAGTCCGGTCCCCGGTTCGATGCCGAGTTCACCGTCGAGCACGGTGCGCACGCGGCGCAGCGCCGCCAGCGCGTCCGCCTGCCGGCCCGCCCGGTAGAGGGCGACGACGAGGAGTTCCCAGGCCCGTTCGTCGAGCGGATGCGCGGCGACGAGCCGCTCGGCGGTCTCGACGACGTCATCGGCGCCGCCCAGGTCCAGCCGGATCTGCAGCAGGGCCTTGCGGGTGCGCAACTCGACGGCCGTCAGCCGGGCGACCTCGGAGCGGACGAACTCGGCGTCGGCGACGTCGGCGTAGGGCGACCCTCGCCAGCACGACAGGGCGGTCGCGTACGCGTCGGCCGCGGCCTGAGCGGCACCTTGCTCGCGCAGCCGGTCGCCCCGTGCGACGAGGTCGGTGAACCGGACGGCATCGATCTGCTCGGCGGCGACGGCGAGCCGGTACCGCGAGCCCTCCCGGACGATCACCCCCTCGTCCCCACGTGGTCGCTGCGGGCTGAGCCGGTCGCGCAGCTTGGAGACGGCGAAGTGCAGTGAGCTCGTCTTCGGGTCGTCGACGTCGTGCCAGACCTGCTCGAGCAGCCGCTCGCCCGACACGTCGCCCGGGAACGCGACGACGAGCGCGGCGAGCAGGGCGCGCTGCCGGCTGCCACCGAGGTCGACGGGTCGTCCGTCGACGCTGACGGCGAAGCCTCCCAGTACGCCGAGCGCCACGCCAGCGATGGTCATCGGCGCTCCACCTTTCGATCGCCCAGCCTTTCGATCGAGCACGTCACCGCCGCAAACGGACTGCGGAAGCGGTCGAATTCTAGAGGATCGGTGGCGCCCGGTGAGCCCGGTGAGCTAGTCCAGTCCTTGTTCGATCGCGTACCGGGTGAGCTCGACGCGGTTGGCCAGCTGCAGCTTGCGCAGCGTGGCCTGGACGTGGTTCTCCACCGTGCGGTGGCTGAGGGTGAGCCGGGCGGCGATCTGCTTGGCCGACAGTCCCTTCGCGACGAGCCGCAGCACCTCGGTCTCGCGTTCGGTGAGGGTGGGCGGGGCGGGATCGCGCCGGCCGGAGTCCGAGGACATGCGGCGGTTCTCGCCGGAGGACATGCGCCGGTACTCGCCGAGGACCAGACCGGCCAGTCCGGGCGTGAACACCGCCTGCCCGGCAGCGGTCGCCCGCACGGCCTCGGCCAGCTCGGCGGCCGACGCGCTCTTGACCAGGTACCCGGAGGCACCGGCCTTCACGGCCCCGAGGACGTCGTCACGCTCGGAGGACGCGGACAGCACGAGCACACGACTGGCCGGGGAGGCCCCGAGCACGGCGACGGTGGCCTCGGTGCCGGTGCCGTCGGGCAGCGACATGTCCATCAGTACGACGGTCGGCTGCACCGCCGCGGCCCGGCGCGCGGCCGCACCGACGCCGTCGGCGGTGGCGACGACCCGGAAGCCGGCCGCCTCGAGGTCCCGCGAGACGCCGTCGCGCCACATCGGATGGTCGTCGACGACCATCACCGTGATCGGGCCGCTCGTCGCGCTGTCCTCACCCACCTCGTGCTCCCCTCTTCGGAACGCGGATCTCCCATTCGGTGCCCTCGCCGGGCGCGCTGTCGAGCACCGCGACGCCACCGAGCCACTGCGCGCGGCCGACGATCGACTTCGACACACCCATCCGGCCCTCGGCGCGGGCCTCGGCGAGCCGCCCCTCCGCGATGCCCTTCCCGTCGTCGCGGACACTGAGGATCACCTCGTCGCCGAGGTCCTCGACCAGCACGTAGGCTTTCGCGCCGGCACCCGCATGCAGCGTGGTGTTGGTCAGCGCCGTGGTGGCGACGGCCGCCAGTTCCGTGGCGCGGACGCGGTCGAGCAGGACCGGATCGGCGGGCGCGGAGACGGTGACGCCGGCACCGGCCTGGGCGCGCAGCAACGCCCGCAGGTCCACCAGTTCGTCGCCGCGGTCGAGGCGGGTGTTCTGTTCCGAGACGAGCATCCGGAGGGCGGCCTCCTGTTCCCCGGCGAGCCGGGCGAGTTCGGCGGCCTCCCCGCCGAGAGCGGTGCCGCGGCGCCGCACCAGGGCCAGCACCTGCAGCACCCCGTCGTGCACCTCGCGGGCGAGCCGGTCGCGTTCCTCGGTGGCGGCCGCCACTCGCACGGCCTGTTCGAGCTGCCGGTGGGCGCGCCGGGCGGTGGTGGTGGCGAATCCCATCGCGACGCCGACCGCGACGAGGACGGGGGCAGTCGCGTCCCGCCACAGGTCGAGGTTGATCTGGTCGCGGACGATCGCGCTGACCGACGCCATCACCAGTGCGGACGCCACGCCGGCGACGGGACCGCCGAGGATCGCGGCCGAGAGCACCGCGTTGGCGACCCAGAGGGTTGTGGGCAGCGTCTGGTGGGCGCTGTACCAGTCGTGGTCGGCGACGAGCCGCGTCGCGCCCATGAGCGCGACCGCGACGACCTGGTCGATCCCGACCACCACGGCGCGCCGGCCGACCCCCTGCGACAGCAGCACCGCCGACACCCCGGACCACACCGCCAGCAGCGCGACGAAGAACCAGCTGAGCTGCGGGGAGGTGTAGTGGGCGACGGTGGAGAACTGGGAGCTGACGGCATAGACGACGGTGACGAGCCGGAACACCTGCGCGGCCCGCCACAGCGGCGCGTCGGGGTCGGCGCCGATCCGGTCCCGGGCGGGCACGGCGACGCGACGCGGCGGCCTGTCGTCGGCTCTGCGCCGGACCATGCGGACGGTCCCCTTCCCGGTCGGTCGTCGCGCCGAGGGTAACCGCCCGAAACGCCCGGATCACGACCATGGTGCACTGTGACGGTGGGCACAGTGGTTTGATTTGATGTCGTGTTGAGGTCCTATCGAGCCGTCGCGGCGACGTTGCGTAGTCGCTGGCCGCTCTACATGGCCTCGATGGGCGCGTCGAACCTGTTCGGTGCGCTGCTGGTGTTCGCGTTCGTCCGGTACGGCATCCCGCTGTCCGAGAACGAGCACATCATCGCGGACCGGGTCCGCAACTTCGCGGTGTTCGCGGTGTAT
This sequence comes from Rhodococcus sp. NS-SX18, assembly GCF_057367935.1. Lineage (NCBI taxonomy): Bacteria > Bacillati > Actinomycetota > Actinomycetes > Mycobacteriales > Nocardiaceae > Rhodococcus > Rhodococcus sp. NS-SX18. Next base: position 4,695,178 of record NZ_CM170633.1, read on the forward strand.
CTGGTGTTCGCCGGGATCGTGAGCCTGACGGCGGCCGCCCTGATGCTGCGGGCGGTGGTGCGGTGGCAGCTGCGCGGCGGCCCCCCGACCCGGTCCGAGCAGATGTCCGCGCTGCACGCGCCGCTGCGGCAGGCGATCGTGCACCTGATCCTGTGGATCCTCGGCGGTGCGCTGTTCGTGTTCCTCACCGCGGAGGAGATGCCGCAGCTGGCGGTCGCGGTGGCGATCACCGTCGCGATGGCCGCCACCAGCACGTTCGGGTTCACGTACATGCTGGGCGAGCGGATCCTGCGGCCGGTGGCAGCGCGGGCCCTGAGCGAGGGGGAGTTCGACCGGACCCTCGCGCCGGGTGTCGGGACGCGCCTCGCCATGACGTGGGGGCTCGGCACGCTGATGCCGGCCGGCGGCATCGCACTGCTGTGCGTCACGCAGCTGACCACCGACGTCGAGTTCCCGGCGGACGCGATGGCCTGGGCGGTGCTGGCGCTGTCGGTGATGGCGATCGGTCTGGCGGGGGTGCTGTCGTCGCTCACCGCGGCCCAGATCTCCGATCCGGTCAAGCAGCTGCGCTGGGCCATCGAGCGAGTCCAGCGCGGCGCGACGGACGTGCAGGTCGAGGTGTTCGACGGCAGCGAGATCGGACGCCTGCAGGTCGGCTTCAACCGGATGATGGCCGAGTCCGACGAGCGGCGGCGGCTGCGCCAGCTGTTCGGTCAGCATGTCGGCGAGGACGTGGCCCGCCGCGCCCTGCAGTACGGCACCGAGCTCGGCGGGGAGACCCGCTACGTCGCGGTGCTGTTCGTGGACATGGTCGGATCGACGGCGACGGCGGCCGAACGTCCGCCGGGCGAGGTCGTCGAGCTGCTCAACGAGTTCTTCCGGGTGGTGGTCGACGTCGTGGACCGGCACCACGGCTTCGTCAACAAGTTCATGGGCGACGCGGCGCTGGCAATTTTCGGCGCTCCGCTGGACCGGCCCGACGCACCCACCGCCGCGCTCGCGGCGGCCCGGGAACTGCGGTTCGCGCTGGACGAGATCACCGACCTCGACATCGGCATCGGGGTCTCGGCCGGGCTGGCGGTGGCCGGCAACATCGGCGCGGCCGAACGGTTCGAGTACACCGTCATCGGCGATCCGGTGAACGAGGCGTCGCGCCTGACCGAACTGGCGAAGCTGCGGCCGAGCCGGGTGCTCGCCTCGTCGAGCGCGTTGTACTTCGCCGACGACGAGGAACGGGCCCACTGGGAACTCGGCGACGAGGTGCAACTCCGGGGCCGCCGCCGGGTGACGCATCTGGCCTGGCCGGTGCGGTACCCGGAATCGGGCCACGAGTGACGGGCGGCCGGGACGACCGGCGACGAAAAGGACGATCCGCCCTCCGGGCCACTTGGCTACGCTGAATCCTGTGGCGCAGCCCCGACGTGATCCGCCAGCACCCGACGCCACGCGGCGCCGGGGTCGCTTCGGACGGGTGAAGTGGCTGCTCGCCGTGGCCCTGGTCGCACTGCTGGTGGTCGAGGGCATCTACCTGTGGCCGACGCTGGCCGACTCCTGGCGCGCCCTGACCGAACTGCACTGGGGCTGGCTGGCCGCCTGCATCCTCGCGCAGGCCCTGTCCCTGAGCGGCTTCGCGGAGGTGCAGCGCCGGCTGCTGCGAGCCGGGGAGGTCGTCGTCGGGCACGTGCGCTCGGCGTCGGTGATCTATGCGAGCACCGCGATGGCGGTGACGTTGCCGGCCGGTCCGGTGTTCTCCACCGCGTTCACCTACCAGCAGACCCGGCGCTGGGGTGCGACGCCGGTGGTGGCGTCGTGGCAGCTGGCGGTCTCAGGAGTGATCGCGGCGGTGACGCTCGCGGCGGTCGGCGTGGGCGGCGCGTTCGCGGTCGGCACGCGGGTGAGCCCGGTGACGCTGGTCCTGTCGGTCGCCGGGGTGATCGCGCTGATCGTCGGGGTCCGGTACGTGTCCCGCAATCCGTCGTCCGTCGAGTCGGCCGGGGCGTGGGTTCTCGCGCGCGTCAACCGCCTGCTGCGCAAGCCGGCCGACACCGGGATGGAGAAGTTCGAGCAGATCCTCGGGCAGATCGAGGCGGTGCACCTGGGTCGGCGCGACGGGCTCGCCACGATCGGCTGGTCGGCCGTGCACCGGACCTTCGACGTCGCGTGTCTGGGGTTCGCGTGCTGGGCGGTGGGTGGGGAGCCGTCGCTGCCGGGACTGCTGATCGCGTTCGCAGCCGCCAAAGCGGTGGGGAGCATTCCGCTGGCGCCCGGCGGGCTGGGTTTCGTCGACGGCACGTTGATCGCCACGCTCACCGCGGCCGGGATGAGCGCCTCGCAGGCCCTCGCAGCGGTGTTCGTGTACCGGGGCGTCAGCTTCATCCTGGTCGCGCTGGTGGGGTGGACGGTGGTGGCTTTCAAGTTCCGGTCGGGCCGGCACGAGGAGAGCATCGACGCCGATCTCGAACGCGAGGAACACGCCCGTTCGGTGCTCGAACGACGTCGCGGCCGGGCCGCGAGCGAGGGCACCCCCGCGCCGGAGTGACGAGTGAGATCCACCTCACACCTCAAGTAGTTGCGGAATCAATCATTCGATGCGATCGTTGACTGCATCGAAGGTTGAAACTTCAACTAAGACTCGACCAGGAGGAACCCCCATGACCACCGCCACCACCGCCACCTTCCCGGGACTCACCGCCGGCACCTGGGTCATCGACTCGGTCCACTCCACGGTGGGCTTCACCGTCCGGCACCTCGTCGTCAGCAAGGTGCGCGGCACCTTCGACGACTTCTCGGGCGCCGTCACCGTCGCCGAGGACGGCACCGCCGCCGTCGCCGCCGACATCCAGGTCACGTCCATCGACACCAAGAACGCCGACCGCGACGCCCACATCCGCTCCGCCGACTTCTTCGATGCCGAGCAGTTCCCCACCGCGACCTTCCGGTCCACCGGCGTGCGCACCGCCGGCAGCGACTACGTGGTCGACGGCGAGTTCACCCTGCACGGCGTCACCAAGCCCGTCGAACTGAAGCTCGAGTTCAACGGCGTGAATCCCGGGATGGGCCAGGGCCCGGTCGCCGGCTTCGAGGCCACCACCGTCCTCAACCGCAAGGACTTCGGCATCTCCATCGACATGCCGCTCGAGGGCGGCGGCGCCGTCGTCGGCGACAAGATCACCATCAACCTCGAGATCGAGGCCGGTCTGCAGGCCTGATCCCCGCTCCGCACAGCGAGCGCTCTCCGTCCCGGAGGGCGCTCGCTGTCGTCGTCGACCTACGCTGGACGTCGTGAAGAAGTACGCACCGGCCCTGATCGACGTCGTCCTGGTCATCGTGTTCGCCGCGCTCGGACGCGCGAGCCACGACGAGGGGGGCGGCCTGGCGGGACTCGCCAACACGGCATGGCCGTTCCTGGCCGGCCTGACCGCGGGATGGATCGCGACGGCGGCTCTCTACAAGGAGAAGTTCGACCCGTGGCTGGTCGTCCCGACCGGCGTGCTCGCCTGGCTGTGCACCGTGGTCGTCGGGATGCTGCTGCGCGTCGTCACCGGCCAGGGCACCGCCGGGTCGTTCATCGTCGTCGCCTCGATCGTGCTCGCGGTGTTCCTGCTCGGCTGGCGGCTGCTGGCCGGCCTCTGGCTGCGCCGGCGCGTCGACGCCGCCTGACCGTTCCGCCCTGCCCTGGCCGTACTGCGCATATCGGACGGAGTGCGGGGCGGACGGCATCCGGAAGGGCCGGCGCTGTGCGAGAGTGACAACCATGAGCGAGACCGCGCCGCCTCCCGAACGGACCCGGGAACGAACCTTCTTCGGTCAGCCGTTCGCCCTGGCCAACCTGTTCGGTGTCGAGATGTGGGAGCGATTCTCCTTCTACGGCATGCAGGGCATCCTGATCTACTACCTGTACTACTCCGCCGCCGACGGTGGACTGGGGATCAGCGAGCTGGCTGCCACGTCGATCGTCGGCGCGTACGGCGGCACGGTCTACCTGTCGACGATCCTCGGCGCCTGGATCGCGGACCGGCTGCTCGGTTCCGAGCGCACACTGTTCTACAGCGCGATCCTCATCATGCTCGGCCACATCTCCCTGGCGCTGCTACCCGGACTGGCCGGCGTGGCGGTGGGCCTGGTGTTGGTCGCGGTCGGCAGCGGCGGCCTCAAAGCGAATGCGACGTCGCTCGTCGGCGATCTGTACGACGAGCAGGACACCCGTCGCGACGCCGGGTTCTCCATCTTCTACATGGGTATCAACATCGGAGCGCTGATCGGCCCGCTGCTCACCGGCTGGGCCCAGACCGAGCTGGGCTTCCACTACGGTTTCGGGCTGGCCGCGATCGGGATGGCGCTCGGACTGCTCCAGTACACCCTCGGCCGCAAGCACCTGCGCGGGATCGGCGCCACGCCCCCGCACCCGCTGCCCGCCACCCAGCGGGTCCGCGCCGCCGGCATCGCCCTCGTCGTGCTCGCCCTGATCGCGGTGTTGTTCGCGACCGGACTGGTCACCGTCGACAACCTGTCCGATGTCGTGGTCGGCACGATCGTCGCGGCCTCCGTCGTGTACTTCGTCGTGATCCTGTCCAGCCGCCAGATCACCCCGGTCGAACGCAGCCGGGTGGTCAGCTTCATCCCGATGTTCCTGGCCAGCGCGGCCTTCTGGTCGCTGTTCCAGCAGCAGTTCACCACCGTCGCGGTCTACGCGGACAAACGCCTCGACCGCAACCTGTTCGGCTGGGACTTCCCGCCGGCATGGGTGCAGTCGATCAACCCCGTGTTCATCATCGTGTTCGCCGGTGTGTTCGCCGCGCTGTGGACCCGGCTCGGGCCCCGGCAGCCGTCGTCGCCGGCGAAGTTCGCGATGGGCACGATGCTCATGGGCGTCGCGTTCCTGTGCTTCATCCCGATGTCCGGTGGCGGCCCCAACAGCGCTCCCGTGCTCGGTCTCGCCGGCATCCTGCTGCTGTTCACGTTCGCCGAGCTGCTGCTCTCCCCCGTCGGGTTGTCCCTCGCGACGAAGCTCGCCCCGCGCAACTTCCACACCCAGATGGTGGCGCTGTTCTTCCTGTCCGTGGCGCTCGGCACGGCGATGGCCGGCACGCTCGCGAAGTACTACGACGAGGCGAACGAGAAGCCGTACTTCGCGTGGGTCGGTTTCGGCTCGATCGCGATCGGCGTCGTGCTGGCGCTGCTCTCGCCCTGGATCCGGCGGAAGATGCAGGGGGTCCACTGACCCGGCAGCGTCACCGACCCGGCGGTGTGCACGGGCGCGGCGGACTCATCGGACGGCCAGCCACACCGCCAGCCCGAAGCCGGCGAGTGCGACCGACACCCGCAGCACGTCGGGCGGGATCCGCCGGACCACGGGCGGCCCGCACCACCCGCCCGCGACGGCCCCCAGCGCCATCGCCGCGGCCGCGCCCCAGTGCACCGGGCCGAATGCGGCGAACCCGATCGCCGCGACGAGGTTGGCCACCCCGAGCAGGAAGCTCTTGAGGATGGTGGCACGCCAGATGTGCTCGGAGGTGCAGATCAGGGTCACGGCGAGGAAGACGACGCCCGCCCCGGCCCCGAAGTAGCCCCCGTACACGGCGACGACGAACAGCAGCGCCGAGTACGGTCCCGGCAGGTCCCGGCCGCCGGCCAGGGCACGGATCCGCGGCTGGAGCAGCAGCGCGAGAGCCGCGAACGCCACCATGTAGGGCACCACGGCCTCGAACGATCCGGCCGGTGCCCACAGCAGCACGACGGCGCCGACGAGGCCGCCGAGCGCCGAGTACGCAGTCCACCGCCACAGCCGTGGTCCGGTGTCGACGACCTCGCGGGTCGAGTTGGCCAGCGCCCCCACACCGACCCCCACCATCGCGACGGTGTTGGTGACGTTGGCGGCGACGGGTGGCAGCCCCACGGCGAGCAGTGCCGGGTACGACACGATGGACGCGAGGCCGGTGACGAACCCGACGAGCCCGGCGAAGAACCCCGCGACCGCGAGCAGCAGCAGGTCGACAGGGGTCACGAGCGACAAACGTACCCGGGTCCGCTTCGAGGGAACCGTCGAGGTCCGCGGCGGTCAGCCGTCGGCAGGCGGCTTGGCGAGCTCCCGGAGGAACATGTCGGCCATCTTCACCGCACGGTCGCCGCCGTCGGCGTTGGCGACGAACACCGCGAAGGCCAGATCGCCGGTGTATCCGTAGAACCATCGGTCGTCGCCGCTCGCGGCTGCGATGCCGGCCAGACCCGGATGGCCCTTCAACAGCGATGCGGGGCCGCTGCGCACGTTCTCGGCCATCGCGACGCGCAGCGCGTCGGTCACCTGCGGTGGCAGCGGTTCGACGGCCTCGTCGACCTTCGCCGACCTGCCCTGCACGATCGCCGGCAGCGGCGCTTCACCCCGCGCGACGGACGCGGCGAGCAGCGCGGCACCGAACGGGCTGAGCAGCGCCTCACTGCCGCCGTCCGATCCGGAGAACTGCACCACGCCCGACCGGTTGTCCCCGATCTGCGCGGTCTCGAAGTCGAACCCCGGAACGTCGTAGTCGAGTCCGAGCCCGAGCCGGCGGGCGGTGGCAGCCAGATCGTCGGTGCTCACCGAGACCGGGTCGACGCCGCGGTCGAGACCTGCGGCCAGGCGCACCGGATCCAGCGTTTGTCCGGCCGGGTAAAGCCCGCGCGAGGCGACCGGTCCGAGTTCCATCGCCCAGTTGTTCACGTCCAGGGCCAGGACACCGCCGGTGGACGGCTGGATCGCCACGATCGCCGCGGGGGTACCCACGCTGACCACGGCTTCCTTGGCGGCGAGCTGGACGTGCGAATCGAGGGTCGCCTGCAGGTCCGGCGGCGGCGGGCCCTGGAAGCCGGCGAGCTGCACGGGGTCGGCGCCGGGTTCTTCGAGAGTGACTGCCCAGCCGGCGGTGGCGTCGCGTTCGAGCTGCCAGGCCGCGCGCAGCGGGTCGAGCAGAGGAGTGGAGATCCGCCGGTCCGCGCTGATCAGGGTCGGTGTCTTGACCACCACGACGCCCGGGATGGGCACGATCTCGTCCTCGAGGAACTGGTAGTCCTGGTCGCGCAGCTTCACCGCGGTGATGCGCGCGCCCGGGTCGGCCGCGAGGTTGCGCTGCAGCAGGTCGGCGGTGATGACCGGGGCGACCGGTTCGAGCACCTTCGCCAGCCGGGTCGTGGTGTCGACCGGGTCGGACGTGAGGGTGGGGTCGACGACGACGGCATTGATGGTCTGCTCGGCCATGAGCAACCGACCGGTGCGGTCGAAGATCTTCGGCGGGGCGGCGTCGGTGCGCACGTGGTGCACGGTGCGGGTCCGGTTCAGCTCGGGCACCAGCACCTGCGGGTCCCAGGAGATCCGCCAGCCGACGGCGAGGTTCTTCGCCACGCCGTCCACCTGGTATCCCCAGTCCTTGCCGGGCCCGAAATTCCAGTCGGCCCCCAGGGAGAAGAAGCCCGTCTGCTCGTTGAGTTCGACGAACTGGGCGACGTCGAACTCGACGTCGCCGTCCTTCATGCCCTCGAACATCTGGCGGATCGACGCCTCGGCGGCGTTCGGGTACGAGGTGAGGGCGGCCGCGCCGGCGGCATCTTGTTCGTTCAGTTCCGCGACGAAGTCGTCGACGAGTCGCTGCGCGTCGCTCCGGGGGTCGTCGAACACGCACGAGGCCATGCCCGCTGCGAGAACCACGACGGCGACCAGGGCTGTCACGCGGCCGCGCATCGTGCGCCAGTCCCGAAAACCCATAACGACCAACCTTCACTTCTGTCACTTCAGTAACAAGCACGCCCTGCCTACGATGCGATCACGATTGCGCCTCGAACCGCGCCTCACCCCCTCAGCAGGCGTCCCGCCACGTCCACTGCCGGTGCCGAACTGCCCGCTCCCGCAACGAAAACCGCGAACGCGAGGTCTTCCTGCGAGCCGACGAACCACCCGTGGGCACCGGTGCCATCACCGTACTCCGCCGTCCCCGTCTTACCGACGAGTTCGGGGATGTCCCGCAGCACACTCGCGGTTCCACCCGTGACAGTCTCCCGCATCATCGTCCGTAACGCGGCAGTGACCTCCTCCGGCGCGGCGACGGGCGCACGATCGGCCACCGCCGGCCGGCCCTCCACCAGCATCGGCAACGGAGTCGACCCGTGCGCGATGGACGCCGCCACGAGTGCCATCCCGAACGGAGACGCCGTCACCCGACCCTGGCCGATCGCGGACTCGACGCGCTCCGCCGGCGTCTGCGCCTCGGGCACGCTGCCGGTGACCGTGACCAGCCCGGGCGTGACGTAGTCGACCCCGAGCCCGAACTGCGCGGCCGCATCGGTGAGCGCGGTCGCCGGCAGGCCGACGGCGAGCCGGCCCATCGTGGTGTTGCACGAGAAGGCGAAGGCCGTGTGCAACGGCACGGAGCCGAGGTCGAAACTGTCGTCGTTGGGGATGACGCGGCCCTCGATGTTCGCCGTCCCGGGGCACGGCACCACCGTGTCGGGGGTTGCGGCCCCGGCCTGCAGCGCGGCCGAGGTGGTGACGGTCTTGAACGTCGAGCCGGGCGGATACAGCCCGGTCAGGGCGAGCGGCCCCTCGGCGTCTGCGGCGGCGTTCTGCGCCACCGCCCGCACCGCCCCGGTGGACGGTTCGATCGCGACGATCACCGCCGGTTGCTGCAGTGGCGCCAGGACCGCCTCGGCGCGCGTCTGCAGGTCCAGGTCGAACGTGGTCTGCAGGTCCGGTGCCGGCGGACCGTCGGCTCCGGCGAGGCGGCGCGTGGTGCCGTCCCCGGACACGAGCCGCACGGCCCATCCGGCGGACGCGTCCTGGCCCTCCTGCCACAGCTCTCCCAGCCCGGACAGCACCGGCGAGGCCAGGGCGCGGTCGACCGTCAGCAACCGGGTCTGCCGGACGAGGCTCACTCCGGGCAGCGCGGCGAGCTGAGCTTCGATCGGCGCGAGGTCCGCCTCCCGGAGGGTCACCGCCGTCACGGGCTTGCCCGCGGCGGCGGCGACGTCGGCGGCGAGCGATGGCGCGGTGACGGTGGGCGCCGCCGTGGCGAGCAGCGGCGCGACGGCCGCCGGGTCGGCGGTGGCGTCGAGGTTCACCAGCGTCACCACCTGTTGTTCGAGGATCGGCTGCCCGCGGCGGTCGAGCACCGACGGTGCCGGACCCGTCGTCGTCGTGTAGCTCAGGGTGGCGTCGGCGGTCAGGTCCGGGGCGAGCAGCGCCGGGTCCCACTCGATGCGCCAGCCCTGCGGGTCGAGGTCGACCGCACTGCCGGACGTGCGGTACGCCCAGTCCTGCCCTTCGCCGAAGGTCCACGCGACGTCGAGGTCGAACGTGCCCGCATCAGCCGTGCCGGCGAGGTTCACGTCGGGGCGGACCGTGCCGGAACCGTCGACGCCGAGACCGTCGAACACGTCGCCGATCGTCGTGGCTGCCGCCGCGGGGTCGGTGGTGAGTTCCGCCGCGGCCTGCACGTCACCGGCCTCGAGCGCCGCCGCGAACTCGCCCACGACGGTCTCGGGCTGGTCGGGACCGAAGGAGCACCCGGCGGCCGCGAGCGCGGCGACGACGGTCGTCAGGAGCGGAACCGGTCGGCGTCGAAGGATGGGCACGACCACGATCATGCCCGAATCCGGACGGTGCCGTCGTGCACGACCGGAGCGCGTGCCGTACAGGCGGCACGTTGTGACGCAGGCCGCGGTGACGGAAAACCGGTTGCCGCTCCGCGATCACCGCTCTACCGTGGATTCTCGTCACGTTCCCGTCGATCGGAGAAGGCCGTTGCTCCTGTAGAGGTTTCGCCCGCCGCGCCGCACCCTGCGCGCGGTATGTCGTCACCTACTGCCGGGAGCAGCCATGTCACACCCTTCCCCGACGCTGTCGGACCTCACCTTCACCTGGCCGGACGGCACCGTCGTGTTCGACGGTCTCGACACGACCCTCCCGGCCGGGCGCACCGGACTCGTCGGACGCAACGGGTCCGGCAAATCGACTCTGCTGCACATCATGTCGGGCGAACTGTCGCCGACCCGCGGCTCCGTCACGATGCGTGGCCGGGTCTCGCTGCTGCCGCAGGACATCGTGCTCGACCCGCACCGCACCGTCGACGCCGTCCTCGGCATCGACGGCGTGCGTGCGGCGCTGCGGCGCATCGAGTCCGGCTCGACCGCCGCCCACGACTTCGACACCGTCGGCGAACGCTGGGACGTCGAGGAGCGCGCCCTGGCCACCCTGCACCACCTCGGCCTCGACCGAATCGTCGGATCCCCCAGCGACTTCGATCGCACCGTCGGCACCCTCTCCGGCGGCGAGACCGTCCTGCTGGCACTCACGGCCCGGCTGCTCGACGAGCCGGACGTCCTGCTGCTCGACGAGCCGACGAACAACCTGGATCCGGCGGCCCGCGCGCGGCTGTACGACGTGCTGCGGGAGTTCCCCGGGACCCTCGTCGTCGCGACCCACGACCGTGACCTGCTCGAGCGGGTCGACACCGTCGCCGAGGTGCGCGACGGGCGGCTGCGGCTGTTCGGCGGCAACTACAGCGAGTACGAACGCATCGTCACGGCCGAACAGGAAGCCGCGCTGGCCGCGGTGCGCGACGCCCGGGCGGACGTGCGCCGGCAGGCACGCGAACTGAGCGACTCGCACATCAAGCTCGCCCGGCGAGAGCGCTACGGCCGCAAGATGTTCGAGAACAAGCGGGAGCCGAAGATCGTGATGGGGGCCCGCAAACGGCAGGCCCAGGAGTCGGCGGGCCGGCTGCGGCGCGAACACGAGGGCAAGCTCGCCGGCGCGCGCGAGACCCTCGAGCGGGCCCAGGACAGCGTGCGCGACGACCGGGAGATCCGGGTGGACCTCCCGGAGACGGAGGTGCACCCCGGGGCGCGCGTCGCCGAGGGACCCCTCGAGATCGTCGGTCCCGAGCGGATCGCGCTGCGCGGCGCCAACGGTTCGGGCAAGACGACGCTGCTGCGCGCCGTCGTCGCAGCCGGCCCCCGGGTGCCGTTCGCGGTGCTGCCGCAGCGGCTGGACATCTTCGACGAGTCGCTGTCGGTGGCGGACAACGTCGCGCTGCGTGCCCCGCACATGTCGTCGCAGCAGGTCCGGGCACTGCTCGCCCGGTTCCTGTTCCGCGGCGCCGACGCGGACGTGCCGGCGGCCGTCCTCTCGGGCGGCGAGCGTCTGAGGGCGGCGCTGGCGACGCTGCTCGCGGCGGATCCGGCGCCGCGGCTGCTGCTCCTCGACGAGCCGACCAACAATCTGGACCTGCCCGGCCTCACGCACCTGGTGCAGGCGCTGCGCGCGTACCGGGGTGCCCTCGTCGTGGTCAGCCACGACGAGCGGTTCCTGTCCGACATCGGCGTGACCCGGTCGGTCAGACTGGAGCGGTGAGCCATGCGATCAACCCTGTCGACGGAACCCGCATCGCCTTCTCGGTGATCGACTCCGACGCCGGCGCCGGCAGCCCGTCGCTGCTGCTCGCGCACGGCAGCGCCCTGTCGTCCGCCATCTGGCGGGGATTCGGGTACGTGCGTCCCCTGCGGGAGCGGTACCGGCTCATCCTGCCCGACCTGCGCGGCCACGGCCGCAGCGACAAGCCCGACGTCCCGGACGCCTACGGGATGGACCTGATCGTCGACGACGTGCTGGCGGTGCTGGACGCCGCCGGCACCGACCGCGTGCACTATCTCGGATACTCGCTCGGAGCCCGGGTCGGCCTGTCGCTGGCGGTACGTGACACCGGCCGGCTACGGACGCTCACCGTGGGTGGGGGCAGCGCACGTGCGCAGACCGGGACGTTCGATCGGCTGTTCTTCCCGGGGTGCGCCGACGTGCTCGGCCACTACGGGGTCGACGGGTTCCTCGAGGCGTGGGCGGAACACCTCGGTTCACCCGTCGACGCGGCGACACAGGCCGCGTTCCGGGCGAACGACGCCGCCGCCCTCGCCGCGTACATGCGGCGGTCGGATCGCGAACCCGGGATCGACGACGCTGCCCTCGCCGCGCTGGACGTGCCGACGCTGGCGTTCGTCGGTTCGGAGGACGGCGAACGGATCGACGACACCCGGGAGTTGTCGCGGACGATCCCCGGCGCCCTGCTCGCCGTCATCCGGGGGTACGACCACGCGACGACGATCGCGGCGGCGCCGGAGGTACTGTCCGTGATCGAACCGTTCCTCGCGGCGCACGCCGGCGAATCGTCCGGCTAGCTCACCGAGGACGGCTCGCCCACCCACTGCACGAGCTGGTAGACGATGCCGTTCGGGTCGCGCATCTGGAAGTACCGCTCGCCCCACGGCTCGGTCTCGATCGGGGTGACGATCGGTACCCCTTCGGCCCGCAGACGTTCGTACTCGTCGTCGATCGCGTCGACGACGAAGGCGACGAGCATCCCCTGCCCCGCGTCGCCGGCGACGCTCGCCGGCTTGAAACTGCCGAGGCCGGTGCGCAGGAAGACGAGGTTGAAGCCGGCGTCCTCGCGGGTGAGGGAGACGAACCCGTCCGCGGCCATCGCTTCGGTGAACCCGAGATGGCGGGTTGCGAAGTCGGCCGACGCGGCCACGTCGGGAACGTTGAGGGACAAGGCACTGGCAGTGATCTGCACTGTGAACTCCTTCCGGTTGCACGACTGCGAACGTCCGGTGGACGCATCCGGTTCCCGCGCCCCGCTGCGTGGGTGCGGCCGAATGTCACATCGGTTCGATGTGATCGAAGGGATGTCACATTCGGCCCCCAAGGGGGTGTTGTCCGCCGCCCCGAACCGGAGGACTCTCGGAATCACCCCTGTCCCCTCCGGAAGGTCCCCCCGTGACGCACACCGTCTCCCCCGTCGACACCGCCGCTCAGCGCGTCCTCGACTCGGCGCTCGGCGCCGTCGATGTGATTGCGATCTACATCGGCGACCGGCTCGGCTGGTACCGCAGTCTCGTCAACGACGGTCCCGCCACGGCCGACGAGCTCGCGACGCGCACCGGAACCGACCCGCGTTACGCCCGCGAATGGCTCGAACAGCAGGCGGTGACCGGTCTGCTCGAGGTCGACGACGACGTTCCGCCGCGCTTCACGCTTCCCCCGGCGGTGGCCGAGGTCCTCACCGACGAGCAGAGTCTCAACTATCTCGGGCCGCTGGCCCGCCTGTTCGCCGGAGTGTCCGTGCAGCTCCCGGCCCTGCTCGACGCGTACCGCACCGGCGGCGGCGTGAGCTGGGCGCAGCTCGGCACCGATGCGCGCGAGAGCCAGGCGGACATGAACCGGCCGTGGTACGAGAAGGTGCTGCCGGGTGCTCTGGCGTCCGTACCGGACCTGGACGCCCTGCTGCGCCGGCCGGGGGCCGCGATCGCCGACATCGGCTGTGGCGGAGCATGGTCCACGATCGCCCTGGCCCGCGCGTACCCGCAGGCCCGGTTGTTCGCCGTCGACATCGATCCGGCGACCATCGCCCTGGCCCGGACGAACGTCGCCGCGTGCCCCGACGTCGCCGACCGGATCACCGTCGTCGAGGCCGACGCGGCCGGCCTGCCCGACGAACGTTTCACCGCCGCGTTCGCCTTCGAGTGCGTCCACGACATGCCGCGTCCCGTCGAGGTGCTCTCCTCGGTGCGGGGTGCGCTCGCGGACGACGGCGTCATGATCGTGATGGACGAGGCCGTCGCCGACCGGTTCACCGCGCCCGGCGACGAGGTAGAGCGGCTGATGTACGGGTTCAGCATCGTGTGCTGCCTGCCGGACGGCATGAGCCATCCGCCGAGCGCGGGAACCGGCACGGTGATGCGCGCGGACACCCTGCGCCGGTATGCGCTCGACGCGGGCTTCTCGGATGTGTCGGTGCTGCCGATCGAGGACTTCGGGTTCTGGCGGTTCTACCGGTTGACCCCCTGACCGGTCTCAGCACGACGCCGGTTGGCGTGCCTCCGACAGCTCCGGCCGGCCGGCCTCAGACAGTGCCGGCCGGCCGGCCTCAGACAGCAGCGCGGTGACGGTGTGCTTCATCAGCTCGGTGGCTTCGGCGACGGGCAGGCCCAGCACGTCGCGCAGCGCCACCCAGGACCCCCAGGTGCTCGCCACCGCCACGGACCGCACCAGCCGGGCGCGATGCGACGGGTCGAGGGCGGCCAGCTCCGCCGCGAACAGCTCGTCGACCTCTTCGACCACCCGGGCGATGTGCCGCAACCTGTTCCGCCGGATCCGTTCGGACTGCGACGCCCTGATCGCCGACGAGCGCGCGAACGGCGCCACCAGCTCGAGCAGCTCCGCGCGCTGCCGGCAGAACGCGTCGATCCGCTCCCCGAGGGGCAGTCCGACAGGGACCGGGACGAAGGCGGAGTCCTGCCGCCGCAGCAGCTCTGCCCCGGTCTCCTCGAACAGCGTTTCCAGATCGTTGAAGTTCGCCCACAGCGCCCGGAGCGAGACCCCGGCCCGGGCGGCGATCTGCGCCCCGGTCGGTTTCAGCTCCCCGGCCTCGATCAGGGCGATGTGTGCCTCTATCACTGCGTGGCGGGTCCGTTCGGCCCGCGCGACGCGTCCGTCGGTGACGGTCACGTGTCTCTCCTCCCGTGTCGCCGACCGGTTCCTCCCAACCGGTGCGGCGAACCCAATTGTGCCAGGGCCTGTGTCACCTGGGAGCGCGGCGCCGCGCGGGAGACGGTTCAGTCGTGATCGAGCACGGGAGTGCGGGCGGTCGCCCGGACGATCGCGTCGCACAGCGCGCGGGTGGCGCCGGCGTCCCGGACGAGGACGGACTCGTCGGATATGCCGGGGCGGCAGTGCAATTCGACAGGAACGCCGGCTTGCCGGAGCCGTCGGGCGTAGTCGGTCGCCTCGCCCCGGAAGGGAGCGCGTTCGCCGACGGTGAGGTAGGTCGAGGGCATCCCGGTCAAATCGATCCGGCGGGCGGGCACGGATTGCCCGGTGGCTTCCCGGCCGCCGAAGGGGTGTGGCCAGCTTCCGGCGGCGTCGGCGTCGGGGCCGGGGGCGAGGTCGGGGTCGAGCAGTGCCTGCAGCGCGATGCACGGGCCGCCCTCCTCCCGTGCCCGCAAGGCGACGGTCGCGGCGAGCGCGCCACCTGCGGCATCGCCGAGAACGACGATGCGGTCCGGGTCCATGTCCGGGCAGGCCGTACCGGAGGCGACCCATTCGAGGACCGCGTAGCAGTCGTCTGCCGCAGCGGTGGGATCCTCGGCCGCGAGCCGGTAGCCGACGGAGACGACGATCGCGCCGGTCGCACGGGCGACGGCGAAGGCGAAGGCCTCGCGGTGCGTGGCACCGCCGAGGGCTGATCCGCCGCCCGGGATCTCGAGCACGACGGGCCGTGCCGCGGGGTTGCCGATCGGACCCGTATCCGGTGTGTGGATCCGCACGGGCACCTCGGGGTCGCCGGGCGCGCCGGGGACGAGCCATTCCTCGAGGGTGCCACCAGGCCCGGCGGCCGCGACGACGGAGTCCAGGTCCGGACGGTCTCCGTCGGGGTCCGAAAGGAGTGTCGTCGCGGCGGCCGGTTCGGGATCGACCTCGGTCGAGTCCGGAATGAGCTCGGGCATGGCGACACGATAATGGAACCTGCATCCCGAGTGCAGATACTTGTCCCGGGTACCGGGACTTCCGGACCGCGGGGGACGACCCGGACTCCCCGTCACCCGGAGAGCAGCCCCTTGGCGATGTGCGTCACCTGGATCTCGTTGCTGCCCGCGTAGATCATCAGCGACTTCGCGTCCCGCGCGAGCTGCTCGACCCGGTACTCGGCCATGTAGCCGTTACCGCCGAAGAGCTGCACCGCCTCCATCGCGACCTCGGTGGCCGCCCGGGAGGAGTACAACTTCATCGCCGACGCCTCGGCGAGAGCGACGGGTTTGCCGGCCTCGGCACGCTCGATGGCGCTGAACACCATGTTGCGGACGTTGATGCGGGCGATCTCCATCTCGGCGAGTTTGAGCTGGATCAGCTGGAACTGCGCGATCTCGCGGCCCCACAGGGTGCGGCTGCGGGCGTAGTCCTTGCACAGGCGCAGGCACTCTTCGATGATGCCGAGGGCCAGGTAGGCGATACCGATCCGTTCGGCGGCGAACGACTCGCGCGCGCTCTCCTTGCCGTCGCTGCGGCCGCCCTCCTCGGTCTCGCCGAGCAGCCGGTCGCGCGTAATGCGCACGTTGTCGAAGAACAGCTCGCCGGTGGGCGAGGAGTTCATGCCCATCTTCTTGAACGGCGGACTCTGGGTGAGTCCCTCCATGCCCTTCTCGAGCACGAAGGCCAGCACCTTGCGGTCACGCCGGTCGACGCTCGGGTCACCCTCGTCGAGCTTGGCGTACACGATGAGGACGTCGGCGTAGGGACCGTTGGTGATGAACGTCTTCTGTCCGTTGAGGATGTAGTCCTCACCGTCGCGCCGGACGGTGGACTTCATCCCGCCGAAGGCATCCGACCCGGAGTCGGGTTCGGTGATCGCCCAGGCGCCGACCTTCTCGAACGTCACGAGTTCGGGCAACCACCGCTTCTTCTGGGCGAGGGTGCCGCGGCTGCGGATTGTCCCGGCGGTGAGGCCGAGGCTGACCCCCATCGAGGCGACCAGCCCGAGGCTGACGCCGGCGATCTCGCTGTTGAGCAGGGCCGCCATGCCGCCCGAGCCCATGCCGCCGCCCGACTTGGCCGACGGCGCCTCGCCGGCCTCCTCGCGGGCGAGGGCCTTGTTCAGGCCGTCACGGGCCAGCTCGTCGATACCGAAGGCGGCGAACAGTTTGCGGATGATGTCGTAGGGCGGCAGATCCCCGCTCTCGAGCCGATCCACATGCGGGCGGATCTCCTTGTCGATGAATCCGCGCAGCGCGTCACGGAACATGAGATCGGTGTCGGACCACTCGTACATGCACGAAATATAGAACACGTTCTCGGATTCGTACACAGGCCGAGACACGGGGCCGTGACCCGAATATATTTAGCCTGCGATTAGTTAATGCACTATTTAAATGGCTAGACTACGGGTGCGTCGACCCTGCACGAAAGGCCCCAGAGAATGAGCACCCGCCCCGGACCGTTCCAATGGCTCGCCTACGCCTTCGGCCGCCCCCTCCCGGCCTCGATGCGCGAATGGGTGCGCAACGACCTGGTCGGCGACCACGCCGTCGCCCGGCACATGATCCGCAGCCAGGTCCCGTTCCTGCCGCTGTACGCCGCATTCCTGCTGCTGCCCGGCCCGGTCTGGCTCCGCCTGTCGACGATGGGGCTCGGCGTCGCCCTCGCCCTGTTCTTCTCCGCCGCCTACATGGCACAGAACCGTCGTCGCCGGCTCGAGCGCCACGGGTTGCCGGGCGAGCTCGAGAACCCGCGCCGGGCCGAGCGGCGCGAGGCAGAGAAAGCCGCCTACGAGCGGATGCACTCCACGATGCGCCCCGATCCGTACGCGCGCCGGGGGTAGGCGAACGCGGACACCATCGCAGATGCGGGCGACCGCGCGCCGAGCGGTCGCCCTTCGTGCGGCTCAGCCGGCGGCGACCGCCTCGGCAGCAAGCGCCCGGCCGAGGCGCAACGGTGCGTCGGAATGCTCCATCTTGGAACCGGACAGCGCGCCGTCGTAGATCAGCTGGATGCGCCGCGCCGTGGCCGCCGGATCGCGCACCCCGGCCTCGGCAAGCAGCCCGGTGAGGGTGTCGCGCAGCCAAAGCCGGTGCGCGCGCACGGGCGCGAGGTCCTCGTCCGGGAATTCGGTTGCCGCATTGGCGTATTGACACCCCCGGAAGTTGCGCACCGGCGCCGAGGCGAGTGCGAGGTCGAAGAACGCCAGGATCCGGGCCACCGGGTCGGGGTCCCCGGCGACGGCGTCGGCCCAGCGCGCTCGGTCCCGTCGGTCGAGGTGCTCGAGATAAGCGAGTACGAGCGCGTCCTTGGACCCGTAGGCCGAGTACATGCTGGCGCGGGCGACACCCGACTCGGCAAGGATGCGATCGATGCCCACGGCGCGGATCCCGTAGCGGGAGAACAGGTCCGACGCGGTGGTGAGCAGCCGCTCAGCGGGCGGGGCCTTGATCGAGCGGACTCTGGGCGCGGCGTCGACGCGGGTATCGGCGGGAGCGGGCACGAATCCAGGATAACCGAGGCCCCGCATAGACAGATCGTTCTGTTCGCCTGTACTGTGGGCGGCGTGACCCGCAGCAACCTCACCCGCCGCCTGCACGTGGACTTCGTGCGCGTGGCCGCTGCGGTGTGTCGTCACTGCTGTCGCTGACCAGGGCCATCGGCTCCCAGCGCCCGCGCGCCACCCTCTCGCGGTTCGGCGCGTCCCGTCTTTCACATCCCGTCCCCGGAAGGTGACCCATGTCCCTGTACCTGTACGAACTCGTGCCCACCGCCGGCAACGCCGATCAGGCTCTGAAGGAATTCGACACCCGGATCGCCGTTGCCGGCGGCGAGCTGATCGAGGCCCAGGTCACGAACGGTGCGCAGCGCGTCTTCGCGATCGCCGAGTTCGACGGCTGCAGCGCCCCCGAGCTCGACGCCGGGTCGCTGTCTGCCGCCGAACTCGACGGCCCGCACCAGGTCCGGCTCGTCGGCGCCGAACTCGACCAGATCAAGGCGGCCCGCCCCGAGGCCGGCTACCTCGTCGAGTGGGACATCCCCGACACCATCGACATGGAGACCTACCTGGCCCGCAAGAAGGCCAACTCGCCGAAGTACGCGAACGTCCCCGAGGTGAGCTTCCTGCGCACCTACGTGCGCGAGGACATGGACAAGTGCCTGTGCTTCTACAACGCGCCCGACGAGGCTGCGGTCTTCCGCGCCCGTGAGGCCGTGAGCACCCCCGTCGACCGCATCCACACCCTCGAGAGCTGACACCCACGATGACCGCGGCTGTTTCCCGATCCACTGACGAACGACGCCGAGCCGTAGCCGAATTCGTTCGCGGCCGGGCAGACTCGCTCGACCGGGGCGAGACCGACGTCCGTACCGACCTCGCCCAGATCGGCGAGAGTTGCCTGCTCGCTGCAGGTCTCGGTAAGCACGGGATCGGCGAGATGGTCGCGGTCATCGAGGACGTCGCCGCCGAGAGCCTGACGGTCGGCTTCTCGCTGTGGGCACAGCGGATGAGCCTCGAATACATCGACCGGGCTCCCGCCCCGCTGCGGGACCGTTACCGCGACGACCTCGCCGCCGGGCGGATCGTCGGCGTCACCGCGATGGCGGCCGCGCTCAAGCATCTCGCCGGCCTCGGCGAGCTTCCGCTCACGGCCGAACGCACCGCCGACGGCCTCACGGTCTCCGGGCCGATCCACTGGGCCTCCAACGTGTTTCCCGACTCGCTCATCGTGTTCCCGGCACGCGGGACCGACGGCACCCGCTACGTCGCCGCGGTGCGGGCGAACGCGCCCGGCGTGCGGATCGCTCCGGCGCCGGACCTGCTGGCACTCGGCGCCACCTCGTCGACCTCGCTGACGTTCGAGCGGGTGCACGTGCCCGCCGACCACGTCGTCACCGACGACCTCGGTGGTTTCTGCGGGGGCATCCGCCCGACGTTCCTGCTGTTGCAGACCGCGTTCTGCAGCGGCATCACCCGCGCCGCCCTGACCGAATCCGCGGCCCGACTCACGGGTCTCGGCGCCCAGTTCGCAGGCGAGCACGAGGCTCTAGCGGCGCGGTACGAGTCCCTGCGCGAGCGTCTGCACCGCTTCGCCGCGGATCCCGTGACCGCGGGATCGGCCGACCTGATCCGGTTACGGCTCGACGGCTCGGTCGTCGCGGTCGCGGCGACCCGTCTCGAGTCGACGCTACGCGGTGGCGCCGGCTACGCCTCGTCGAGCGCGACGAACCGCCGCTTCCGCGAGGCCGCCTTCCTGCCCATTCAGTCGCCCTCGGAAGGACAACTGCGGTGGGAACTCTCGCAGTACGAATAACGGATGGCCACAAGAGCTTCCACGGACGACGCGCGCCCGTCCTGGACGGGGTCGATCTCGACATCGCCGACGGCGAGTTCCTCGTCGTGCTCGGCACCAGCGGCAGCGGCAAGTCCACGCTGCTGCGCATCGTCGCCGGCCTCGAGCACCTCGACGGCGGCACCGTCACCTGGCCGACCGCCGACGACGACACCCGCCCGCGCACGGGAGTGGTGTTCCAGCAACCGTTTCTGATGCCGTGGCTCACCGTCCGCGAGAACATCGCCTTCGGTGGCCGGTTCGCCGCCCACCGCGACCGGTTCGACGCCGCCTACGCCGACGAGCTGCTGCGCACGTTCGGGCTCGCGGAACTGGCCGGGTACTACCCCGATCAGCTCTCCGGTGGGCAGGCCCAGCGGGTCGCGGTGATCCGCGCCGTCGCCGTCCGCCCCCGGCTGCTGCTGCTCGACGAGCCGTTCAGCGCGCTCGACCCGGCCATTCGCGCCGACCTGCAGGTGTGGCTGCGCGACCTCGCCCGCGAGCTCGGCTTCACCACGGTGCTCGTCACCCACGACATCGACGAGGCGCTGCTGCTCGCCGACCGCATCGCGCTGCTCGGCCACGGCACCGTCCGGCAGCAGTGGCGCCTGGACGACCGCATCGACGGGCAGCCGGACCGTCTGCGCACCGAGATCCTCGCCCGCTACCGCGACACGTCGCTGACAGCATCGTGAGCGCCGCCATCACGCGCCGCACGCTGCTGCGCGGCACCGTCGGGCTGGCCGCGGCCGGCGGCCTGGCCGGTCTGGTGGACCTCGGCCGGGTTGCGGCCACCGACCGCGCCAACACCACGGGGCAGCTGCGGATCGGCTACCTGCCCATCACCGACGCCGCCCCGCTGCTCGTCGCGCACGGCACCGGTCTGTACCCGCAGGGCGTCGTGGACGGCGCGAAACCGGTGCTGTTCCGCAGCTGGGCGTCGCTGGCCGAGGCGTTCCTCACCCGGCAGGTCGACGTCGTGCACCTGTTGATGCCGATGGTCGTGCAACTGCGGTATGCGCTCGGCAGCGCCGTGCGCATCCTCGGCTGGAACCACACCAACGGTTCGGCGCTGACGGTCGCGCCGGACGTCACCGACCTCGGGCAGCTCGCGGGCCGGCAGGTGGCGATCCCGTTCTGGTGGTCCATCCACAACATCGTCCTGCAGAAGATGCTGCGCGCACGCGGGCTGCGCCCGGTGATCCGGCGGTCGGCGTCCCGCGCCGACGGCACCGTGGAGCTGATCGTGATGAGCCCGTCGGACATGATCCCCGCGCTCGCCAACGGCTCGATCGGCGGCTTCACCGTCGCCGACCCGTTCAACGCCGCCGCCGAACTGCGCGGCGTCGGCCGCATCCACCGCTTCCTCGGCGACGTCTGGCGCGACCACGCGTGCTGCGCGCTGCTCGTGCACGAGGATTTACTCGAGCGGCGACCCGCCGTCGCGCAGTCGGTCGCCGACTCGCTCGTCGCCGCGCAGCAGCGGATCGGCACGGATCGCCCGGCCGCCGCGAAGCTGCTCGCGGGCGGCTACCTGCCGCAGCCGCTGCCGGCGATCACCACGGCCCTCACCTATCCCGGCCGCGCCCCCGGCGTGCATCCGCACTGGCAGCCCAAGCGGGTGGGTTACCAGCCGTTCCCCTTTCCCAGCTTCACCGCGGCGCTGATCGAGGCCATGCACGGGACGCTCGTCGACGGCGACACCCGGTTCCTGGACCGACTCGACCCGGCGACCGTGCACGACGACCTCGTCGACGACCGGTTCGTCCGGGCGTCGCTCGGCCGTCTCGGCGGCCCCACCGCCTTCGGCCTGCCCGCAGACCTGACGCGCACCGAGGAGGTCGACCCGTCTTGACTACCCCCGCCCCCACCCCGCCGTCCCGGCGACCGTCGCTCGTGCCGCAACTCGTCGCGGTGCTCGTCGCCGTGGCCGTGTGGTGGCTGCTCACCAGCGTCGTCGCCGGGACGGACTCGCTGCTGCGGGAGTTCGCGCCGCAGCACGTGCTGCCCGCCCTGGTCGGGCTCGTCGAACGCGGTGTGCTGCTGCCCGACGTCGCCGCCAGCATGTGGCGGCTGCTCGTCGGCCTGCTCGTCGCGGCGACCGTCGGTATCCCGCTCGGCCTGCTGATCGGACTGAACCCGACCGTGGAGCGGGCGACCCTGCCGGTGATGCAGTTCCTGCGGATGATCTCGCCGCTGTCGTGGGCGCCGATCGCCGTGGCGCTGTTCGGGATCGGCCATCAGCCGGTCTTCTTCCTCATCGCCGCGGCGGCCGTGTGGCCCATCGTCATCAACACCGCCGCCGGCGTGCACGCCGTCGACCCCGGTCACCTGCTCGTGGCCCGGTCGTTCGGGGCGACCCGGTTCGAGCAGCTCACCGCCGTGGTGCTGCCCGCAATCCGCGGCCAGGTGCAGACCGGGCTGCGGGTCGGGCTCGGCATCGCCTGGGTGGTCCTGGTTCCCGCCGAGATGCTCGGCGTCCGCTCCGGCCTGGGCTACCAGATCCTCAACGCCCGCGACCAGCTCGCCTACGACCAGGTGATGGCTGTGATCGTCGTGATCGGCGTGCTCGGATTCTGCCTCGACTGGGCGGCACGACACGTGTTGCGCGACCGGCGCCGCCCGGTGCGCGTCGAGGACGCCGACCGCGGCGCCCGCGAACCGGTCTGAGCCCATCGCACCGGAATCCGCTCGCGCCACAGCGTGGGCGGATTCCGGTTTCCCGCACGAATGCCGCGAGCCGTCAGCCCTTCGGGGTCAGCAGATAGACCGGGATCTCCCGCTCGGTGCGCCGGGCGTACAGCTCGTAGTTGGGCCACACCTGCACCAGTACCTCCCAATGCATGTCGCGCTCGTCGCCGCGCGCGCGGCGCGGCACGACCACCGTGTCGTCCCCGCGATAGGTCACCAGGGCCTCGTCGGCGGCCTCGAGGTTGTGCGCCCAGCCCGGCAATTCGGGCATCCCCCAGTTGGATCCGGCGACGAGCCAGCCGTCGTCGCGCGGGGCGCACAGCAGGGGCGTGCGCCGCTCGACCCCGCTCTTGCGGCCGCGGACCGTGAGCACGAGCTCCGGCAGCCCGGCGAGCGTCAGCAGCGTCACCCGGCCGAACGTCACCCGCTGGATGGTGTGGTCGACGGTGACGATCTGCGGGGTGAACCGCGGCAGCCACGGTTGCCGGCCGAGTTGTACCGCGACGGGACGCAGGGGGTTCACGGCGCCGACCATCCGGCCAGGACCGTCCGCACGGCGGTCACCACCGCCAGCGGCTGGTCGATCATCGGATGGTGTCCCGCGGCGGGCAGTTCGGCCACGAGCGCACCCGGACCGAACTGCGGCCGCATCCGATCCAGCAGGTCGAGGCCGACGATCCCGTTCTCGGAACGGAAGTAGGCGACGCGGCACTTCGCTTCGAAGCTCTCGAGGCTGGTGCGCTGGTCCTTGGTCATCCGCAGGGCGTCGAACTTCCAGCTCCAGCCGCCGGGCACCTGCCGCATGGACTGGCGGGCAATGTGCTCGAGCACGTACGGCTCGGCGGTGTCCTGCGGCGGGACGAGCCGGAAGCGGGCCATGGCCTCCTCCGCCGTCGGATACACCTTCGTGCCGCTGCGCTCGCGGGCCACCTGCGCGCGCAGCTCGATCTCCTCGGGTGTCAGGTCCCGGATCGGCGAGTCGAGGATCATCACCCCGGCCAGCCGGTCGCCGTACACGTGGGAGGCCACGAAGGACACGATCCCGCCCATGCTGTGCCCGACCAGTACCGGGGGCCCGGCGATCCCGCCCGCCTGCGCCGCCGCGAGCACCTCTCGCGCCCACGACTCGAGGGAGTAGTGCTCGCGGTGGTCGCTGTCCCCGTGTCCGCTCATGTCCAGCGCGACGACGCGCCGGTCCCCGGCGAGCTGGGGTGCGATGTGATCCCACCAGCGCGAGTGCGCCATCCCACCGTGCACCAGCACGAGGCCGGGACGGCCCTCCTCACCCCACGCGCGATAGGCGATCGAGGCGCCGTCGACCTCGACGCTGCCCGTCTCCACCGGCGCGGACAGGGCCTCGACGAACCACTTCGGCGCCGAATCGTTGTCGATGCTCATTACCTGAATCTACTGCGTGGCGTGGCCCCGGTCACCAGCCGGGCCATCAGTTCCAGGCGCGGTTCCTCCTGCTCGGGTTGCGAATGCACCACCGACGCGACGGCCTCCCCGTCGAGCAGGTGCACGAGTGTGAACAGCAGCATGTCGAATTCCGCCGGCTCGAACCGCGACGCGATCGGCAGGGTGCGCCCGAACTCGGCGATCTGGTCGTGGTACCGCTGCGCCATGGGGGCCAGGCGTTCGCGCAGCGCGGGGTCGGTGCGTGCCGCGCCGAGCAGTTCGTACCAGGCGGCATTGATCGGGGCACGGCACGCGGCCCGCAGCAGGCGCAGGCACTCGCGGACCGACTCGGGGCTGTCGTCGGGCCCGCCGAGTTGCGCCAGCCCCAGCCGGAAGTTCGCGAACTGCCGCTCACGGACGGCGTCGGCGGCCGCGACCATCAGGTCGAGCCGGGTCGGAAAGTGCCGGAACACCCCGCCGGAGGACACACCGGAGCGGCGGCACACCTCCCCGATGGTGGTGGCCGTGTAACCCAGCTCGCCCAGTGCGGCGACGGTCGCGTCGAGGATCCGTTCGATCGTCGCCGTGCGCCGCTGCTGCTGGGTGCGGCGCGACGGTGCCGCGGTCCCGGTCACGGTGCCGCGCTGCCGGCCGGCGCAGCGGCGGGCGGCGCGGGCCGGCGCACCGGCACGGGTCCGCGCTCGTCGGTGCCCGCGCGCAGGAACCGGCCGGTGCCGACGGTGGCGCCGTAGCCGGGGACGAACTCACCCGCGCGGAACACCACGCGACCGGCCACCGCGGTCGCGGTCACGGCGGCGTCGTTGCGGTTGACCATGCGGCTCAGTCCCCCGAACTCGGGCATGGGCGCCTCGTGGTAGGCGTCGGTGTCCTGGTTCAGCCCCGCCGGGTCGACGACCACGAGGTCCGCCCGGTCGCCGATGCGCAGGTGCCCGGCGTCGATGCCGTAGAAGTCGCCGAGTTCGCCGGTGAGCTTGTGGACCGCCGATTCCAGGGGCATGACGGGCTTTCCGCGCCGGGCGTACTCGTGGATACGGCGCAGCATGCAGATGCCGTAGTTGTAGAACGCCATGTTGCGCAGGTGGGCACCGGCGTCGGAGAAGCCGACGGTCACGCCGGGCTGCCGGAGCAGCCGGTTGGCCACCTCGGGCCGGTCGTTGGCGATCACCGTGTGCCAGCGGAACTTCCGTCCGTGCTCGACGACGAGGTCCAGGAAGGTGTCCACCGGATGCACGCCGCGGTCGCGGGCCACGTCGCCGATGGAGCGACCGACGAGCGACGCGTCGGGGCACTCCACGATGGTGGTGTCGTCGAAGTCGCGGTGCCACACGCGAGGCGAGAACTTCTTGTCGAAGTCCTGCCGGAACCAGCGGCGGTACGCCTCGTCGCGCAGCAGCTCGTTGCGGGCGACCTCCTCCTTCAGGTGCAACGCGGCACGCCCCGAACCGAACTCCTCGAACACCACGAGGTCGATCCCGTCGGAGTACACCTCGAACGTCGTGGGCAGGTGCTGCCAGCGGAACGCGCCGCGCCCGATCCGGTTGGCGGCGAAGGCGATCGGACCGAAGATCCGGTGCACCCAGCGCTCGGCCTTGGTGTCGGCGGCGGCGAGCACGGCCGCCTTCATCGGCTTGCGGCCCAGGCCGGTGGTGGCAAGGGCGAAGAAGGCCACGTCGTACTTGGTGTTGAGGTTCGGCACGGCCTGCAGGACGCGGCCACGGCGGCGCAGGATGCGGTGGATGCGGCGGAACTCGGCCCACGACGCGTGGGTCGACGGCAGGGTGCGGGAGCGGTAGCGATCGCCGTCGAGCTTGTCCCAGGGATTCGTCATGGTGGACACCCCCAGGAATCCGGCGTCGAGGGCGTCCTCGACGCCGGCGTCGATCGCGGCGAGTTCGGCCCGGCTCGGCCGGCTCGAGGGATCGGTGGAGCGGCCCAGCCCCAGGACGGCCGCCCGCACGTCGGAGTGCCCGATGAACGCGGCGACGTTCGGACCGAGCGGCAGGGCGTCGAGCGCGGCGACGTACTCCCGGGGCGAGGACCAGGTCCGGCCCTGTTCGAGTGCCGTGAGGACGTGCTCGCGGGGCAGCGCCTCGACCCGGCTGAACAGGTCCGCGGCGTCGAGTGGCGGCACGAACACCGTCGAGAGCGAGCAGTTGCCCATGAGGACGGTGGTGACGCCGTGCCGCACCGATTCCGGCAGGCCGGGCGAGACGAGCACCTCGGCGTCGTAGTGCGTGTGCGGGTCCACGAAGCCGGGCATCACCCACCGGCCGGCCGCCTCGACCACCTCGGTGTCCGGTCCGACGGGCAGCGGGTCCGCGCTCGCCGTCGCCACCACCCCGTCCTTGATGCCCAGGTCGCGGACGGCACCGGGGGCGCCGGTGCCGTCGAACCACAGTCCGCCGCGGACGACCAGGTCGAACTCGGTGAGCGCCGGTGTCGTGCTCATGTGACCTCCCTCACATCGATATGCGAAGCATAGCCGGAAAGAGGACGGTCGCTCTCTATTTTCGGGCAACCCGGGGTGCGGACCGCCGCCGGGCAGCACCGCGAATAGAGTGCGGCCATGCCCGCGTTCCCGGCGGTTCCCGCCACCCCCGCCCTGCTCGTCGATCGTGACGTCCTCGACCGCAACATCGCGCGGATGGCCGACGCGGCACGCACCCGCGGGGTGTCCCTGCGTCCCCACGCGAAGACCCACAAGTGCGTCGAGATCGCCCGGCGCCAGATCGCCGCCGGCGCCGTCGGGCTCACCGTCGCGACGGTCTCCGAGGCCGAGGTCTTCGCCGATGCCGGCTTCCGTGACCTGTTCGTCGCCTATCCGCTGTGGACGGACGCCGCGCGCGGGGCCCGCCTGCGGGCGCTCGCCGCGGAGGTCCGGCTGACCGTGGGCGTGGACTCCGTCGAGGGCGCGCGGGCACTCGCCGAGCACGCCCGGCCGGGTCTGACCGTGCTCGTCGAGGTCGACAGCGGTCACCACCGCACCGGCGTCGCCCCGGAGCGGACCGGATCGGTCGCCGTCGCGGCGGCGTCCGTCGGGCTCGAGGTGCGCGGCGTGTTCACCTTCCCGGGGCACTCGTACGGCCCGGGACAGCCGGCGGTCGCGGCGACGGACGAGGCGGCGGCGCTGAGCCGGGCCGTGGCGGCGCTGGAGGCCACCGGACACGACGCCGACGTGATCAGCGGCGGCTCGACCCCCACCGCTCACCTCGACGTGCCGGCCGCCACCGAGCTGCGCCCGGGCGTGTACGTCTTCGGCGACGCCCAGCAGCTCGAACTGGGCACGATCGACGAGGACGCGATCGCGCTGACCGCGCTGGCGACGGTGGTGTCGGCGCGGGACGACACCGTCGTGCTCGACGCCGGCAGCAAGGTGCTCGGCGCCGACCGCGCCCCGTGGGCGACGGGCTACGGCCGCATCCTCGGCGCTCCGGACGCGCGCATCGTCGCACTGTCCGAACACCACGCCACCGTGCAGTGGCCGGCCGACGCCGACCGCCCCACCCTGGGCACGCGCATCCGGGTGATCCCCAACCACGTGTGCTCCACGGTCAATCTCGCCGACGATCTGACCGTCGTCGCCGGAGACACAGTCGTCGACCGGTGGCCCGTCGCCGCGCGAGGCTGCAACACGTAGGCGACTCCGCCGCCGGTGGCTGCTAGGGCAGCCCGAAGGGCACACCGCCGGGTAGGGTCGCGCCGATCGCGGCGGCCGCGGCCGCCGCCCGCGATTCCGGCAACCGCGCATACCCGCACACGAGTCCGCTCGGACCGCCGGGCCCGGCGCTGTACCTGCTGAGGGGTGCGGTCTCCACACCCAGCCGGCGCGCTGCCTCTGCGATCGCGACGTCGTCGACACCCTCCGGAAACCGCAGTACCACATGCAGACCCGCTTCGATGCCGGTCACCGTCACGTCGGACCGTTCGAGATCGCCGAGGGCACCGACGAACGCGGCCCGACGAGCGCGGTACGTGCGGGACGCACGCGCCAGATGCCGCGACAGCGCCCCCGACTCGATCAGCCGGGCCAGCGCGGACGCGGTGACCGAGCAGGCCACCTCCCCACTCTCGGCCACGGCCGCCGCGATCCGCGAGCGCAGCGGAGTCGGGGGGATCAGCCACGCGAGTCGCAGATCCGGGGACAGGATCTTCGAGGCGGTCCCCACGTACGCGACGCACTCGCGGCCGCCGTCGATGCTGCGCAGCGCCGGCAGGGCCGACACGTCGTACCGGAACTCACCGTCGTAGTCGTCCTCGACGACGATCGTGCCCATGTCGGCGGCACGGGCGACGAGCCGGGCACGGTGGGACACGGGCATCCGCGCTCCCATCGGATACTGATGCGCGGGTGTGCAGTACACCGCGGCGTCGGTCTCCCGCACCGTGTCGGGATCCAAGCCGTCCTCCCCCACCGGGATCGGACGGGGACGGGCGCCCTCGCCGACGAGTGCCCGTCGCGCACGGAGGTATCCCGGATCTTCGAAGGCGACGTCGCGGTCTCGCAGCAGCGCCGCGATCGCGAGCACCCGGATCGCGGCGGCGACGCCCGGCAGCACGACGATTTCGTCCGCCCCGCAGGCGAGGCCCCGCGTCCGCCGGAGATGGTCGGCCAGCGCCCGGCGCAGATCCGGATGAGCCTCCGGATCCGCGACGCCGAGAGCCCGCGGCGCCGCGGCGGCCGCCCGCCACGCGCGACGCCACTCGGGTTCCGAGATCAGCGCCGGATCCGGTATCCCCGGCCGCAGGTCCAGTACCGGCGCGCGCCGCGCCGGATCCGGTTCCGTCACCGCCGCCGCGGGCACGACCGGATGGAATACGGCGTGCGCCCGCGCCGCGACGTCGGCACCGGACGCGACTCGCGTGCCCGAACCCGCCCGCGCCACGGCGAATCCCGAGGCGCACAGCTCGTCGTACGCCTCGACCACGCAACCGCGGGAGATCCCGAGTTCCGCGGCCAGCACGCGGGTCGACGGCAGCGGGTCACCGACCCCGATGCGGCCCTGCCGGATCTGGTCGACGACGGCCTCGGCGACGCGCTGCCGGAGTGGCGCGTCAATGTCGGGCAGGTCGAAGGCCGGATGGACGGCGGGCGCGACACGGGGCACGGCGCCACGATACTGGTCCTATCTTCTGCGCGCTTTGTGGACCTGTTCAGTGATCCGGATTGCCGCCAGACTCACCGGCATGGACAACATCAGGCGCCACCCCGAACGGGCCCGCACCCGGAGAGCCGACCTCGACACGGTGCTGGACGCGGCCGTCACCTGCACCTTCGCGACCGTCGTCGACGGCCTGCCGTGGGTGGTACCCATGCTCTACGCACGCGACGGCGACCGGATCCTGCTGCACGGCTCCACCGGCGCGGGCGCGCTGCGCCTGGCCGCATCCGGTGCGCCGGTGGCCGTGTGCGTCTCGCTCCTCGACGGTGTCGTCGTCGCGCAGGATCTGTTCCACTCGTCCGCGAACTTCCGATCCGCCGTCGTCCGCGGCGAGGTCCACGTCCTGCCCGCGGAGGAGTCCGCCGCCGCCCTGGATGCTCTGTCGGACGGCCTGATTCCGGGGCGCAGCACCGAGACCCGGGCACACACCCGGAAGGAACTGGCGGCCACCGCCACCTTGGTCCTGCCGATCCGGGCGGGGCAGTGGACGGTCAAGATCCGCGACGCACCCCCGTCTGCGCCCGACGTGAACGACGGCTCGTGGGCGGGTGTGGTCCCGTTGCGGACGGTCGCGGACCGGCCGGTCGCCGCACCGTGGGTCGCGGACGACGTGCCGGTGCCCGAGTCCGTCCGCAGACTGGTCGACCGTTACGCCACGAGCACGGCGATGGTCTCGGCGACGAGCGCGGGCTTCTCGGCGCCCTCGGCCTCGACGGTGTAGGTGACGGTGAGGTTCGCGCCCTTCGCGGTGCGCTCGAGCGAGGTGAACTTCGCGGTCGCCCGCACCTTGGATCCCACCGGAACCGGCGACGGGAATCGAACCTTGTTGGCACCGTAGTTGATCCGCATCTTCAGCCCCTCGGCGGAGAAGATCTGCGATCCGAGGACGGGCAGGAGGGAGAGGGTGAGGTAGCCGTGGGCGATGGTCGTGCCGAACGGTCCGTCCTTCGCGCGCTCGGGGTCGACGTGGATCCACTGGTGGTCCCCCGTCGCCTCGGCGAACAGGTTCACCCGCTCCTGGGTGATCTCCAGCCACTCGCTGTGGCCGAGATCCTCGCCGACGGCCGCCTCGATCTCGTCGATTCCGTGGAAGGTACGCATAATTCGTTTCTCCTGGGTCGGGGCCGCTACGGACGGTGTCCGGCGCGACGGAGGGTGACGCGATACGTGTAGTGCTCGGGCAGAAAGTAACTGACGGACAGCTCGGTGGGTTCGCCCACGTCGTTCGAGTACAGCCGGTCCACCCGCAGCAGCGGATGCCCCGTCTCGCAGTTCAGCTCGCGCGCAACCTCTTCCGTGGCCCGCGCGACGGTGATCGTCTGTGCCGCTTCGACGATGGGATGCTCGAGGTGCGGCTCGAGCAGACCCATCACGGTGTTCCGGCTCGACGCGCCGGCCGCGAGTTCCGGGGCCTCGTGTACGTGCGCGGCCACGCGATCGGGCAGGTACACGGAGGTCAGCGCGAACGGGATTCCGTCGTGCACGCGGCGCAGCACCACCGCGTGCACCAGATCGGTGTCCAGGCGCAGCCGGCTGGCGGCCTCGATGTGCACGCCGCGTCTCAGTGGCGCGACGATCTCCATCGTGGTGTCCGCCGCGAGGTCGAGCAGGTCCTCGATGGAGCCGAGCTGGCGCCGGTAGCGCCGCCCGTCCTCGTCGGCGAACGTGCCCCGGCCGGGCACCCGGTAGACGACGCCGTCGGCGACGAGGTCCTGGAACGCGCGCCGCACCGTCTGCCGGCTCAGTCCGTAGCGCCGCGCGAGCTCGGCCTCGGTGGGCAGCCGGACGCCGCCGCGGTACTCCCCGGCGTCGACGGCCTCGCGCAGCCGTCGCGACAGCTGCGCGTACGCCGGTTCCGTGTCGCGTTCGCCCATGACGATCACGGATCCTAGTGACGGGCGGTCACAGGCCGCCGCGGGCCACCAGTTGGGACGCGATGACGCCCTTCTGGATCTCGTTGGTGCCCTCGCCGACGATCATCAGCGGGGCGTCCCGGAAGTAGCGTTCGACGTCGTACTCGGTGGAGTAGCCGTAGCCGCCGTGGATGCGCACCGCGTTCAGCGCGATCTCCATCGCGATCTCCGAGCAGTACAGCTTGGCCATGCCGGCCTCCATGTCGCACCGCTCGCCGCTGTCGAAGCGCTCGGCGGCGTAGCGGGTCAGCTGCCGCGCCGCGGTGAGCTTGGTGGCCATCTCCGCCAGGTAGTTGCCGATCGACTGGTGCTTCCAGATCGGCTGCCCGAAGCTCTCCCGCTGCTGCGCGTACGCCAGGGAGTCCTCGAGCGCGGCCGCGGCGACACCCAACGCGCGGCACGCCACCTGGATGCGGCCGGTCTCGAGGCCCTTCATCATCTGCGCGAAACCCCGGCCGGGCTCGCCGCCGAGGATCGCCGTCGCCGGGGCGCGGTAGCCGTCGAAGCTCAGCTCGCACGACTCGACGCCCTTGTACCCGAGCTTGGGCAGATCCCGCGAGACGGTCAGGCCGGGCCCGTGCTCGACCAGGACGATGGAGATGCCCTTGTGCCGCGGCGTGGCGGCCGGATCCGTCTTGCACAGCAGCGCGATCAGCCCGGCGCGACGCGCGTTGGTGATCCACGTCTTGGCACCGTTGATCACCAGCTCGTCGCCGTCGCGGCGGGCGGTGGTGGTCATCGCCTGCAGGTCCGACCCACCGCCCGGCTCGGTCAGCGCCATCGTCGCCCGCACCTCGCCGGTCGCGAGCTTCGGCAGCCAGGTCCGCTTCTGCTCCTCGGTGCCGAACAGCACCAGCAGCTTGGCGACGACGGTGTGCCCGCCCATCGCGCCGGCCAGCGACATCCAGCCCCGGGCCAGTTCCTCGGTGACCTGCGCGTAGCACGGCATCGACACCGGCATCCCGCCGTACTCCTCCGGCACCGCCAGCCCGTAGATCCCGATCTGCTTCATCTGCTCGATCCACTTCTCGGGGTACTCGCCTGCGTGCTCGACTTCCTGCACCGACGGCTTGACCTCCCGGTCGATGAACTCGCGCACCGTCTCGACCAGGTAGGTCTCTTCGTCGCTCAGGTAGCTCACGGAAAAATCCTCGAATCGACACGGGACCTGCGATCCCACCCGCCATTTGTACGGCCATTTTTCGTCGCACACCCGACCGTGTCAACACCGTACGGTCGCTCGACATCCCTCGAATGAGCTATATGTCGACCCTGTCGTCACCTATGGGTCCGCTCCGGGTAGCGCCGGACCAGACAATGGCCGTACATTTAGCGCGTTCCCGACCGCCCCACAGCAGAGGTTGATCCGTGACTCTCGCCCAGCCCCGCCGCCGGCGAGCCGTGCTCGTCGCCCCCGGCTCCGACGAACGCAAGGCCGGTAAGGCCCTGGCCTCCTCGGCCGACGAGGTGGTCCTCGATCTCGAGGACGCCGTCGCCACCGCCCACAAGGACACCGCCCGCGGCCTCGTCGCCGATCTGGTGTCCACGCACGGCACCGGCCGCACCATCGCGGTGCGCGTCAACGGTCCCGGCACGCCGTGGTTCGCCGACGATCTGCGCGCCTGCGCCGCCCTCGGGTCGGCCCTGTCGTCGGTGGTGGTGCCCAAGGTCGAAGGCCCGGACGACCTCGCCGAGACCGACCGCATCCTCACCGAGGCGGGCGATACCGGCCTGGCCGTGCAGGCGCTGATCGAGACCCCGGCCGGAGTGACCCGCCTCGACGAGATCGTCACCGGCCCACGATTGGCCGCGGTGATCCTCGGTTACGCCGACCTCGGCGCCGCGCTCGGCCGCACCCGCACCGCCGCCCCCGAGCACTGGCTGTACGTGCAGGACCGGATCCTGCACGCCGCCCGCGCCGCGGGCGTGCAGGCGATCGACGGCCCGTTCCTCGGCATCACCGACGACGACCGGTTCCGTCACGCCGCCCGCTGGACCGCCGACCTCGGCTTCGACGGCAAATGGGTCATTCACCCGGCCCAGATCGTCTCGGCCGCAGCGGCCTTCACCCCCGACGACGAGCAGGCCGAGCAGGCGCGGCGGGTGCTGGCCGCCCTGGCCGAGGCCGAGGCCCGCGGCGCGGGCGCCGCCCAGCTCGACGGACAGATGCTCGACGAGGCGGTCGCCGTCGCCGCCCGCCGCACCCTCGCCCTGATCGGAGAGAGCTGAGATGACCACCGCGAACGCCGCCGAGGTCGGCGGACCCTACTTCGACGAGCTGACCGTCGGCCAGGTCTTCGACACCGCCCCCGCGGTCACAATCACCGACGGCCTCGCAGCCGCCCACCAGGCGATCCTCGGTGACCGTCTGCGCCTGCCCCTCGACGCGCACCTGTCGGCAGCCGTCGCGGGTGGGCCCGTCGCACACGCCGGACTCGTCACCGATCTCGCCATCGGACAGTCCACGCTGGTCACCCACCACGTCAAGGCCAACCTGTTCTACCGCGGCCTGCGCTTCCACCGCTTCCCGCACATCGGCGACACGCTCTACACCACCACCGAAGTGGTCGGCCTGAAAGAGAATTCGGCCAAGCCCGGCCGCAAGCCGACCGGTCTGGCGGCGCTGCGGATGAACACCGTCGACCAGAACGGGCGGACCGTCCTCGACTTCTACCGGTGCGCGATGCTGCCGCTGAGCGGCAGCCCCGATCCGGATCGGGTCGTGGCCGCCGACGACCTGTCCGCAATCGGACCGCAGGAGCCGCCGCGGTGGTCCGCCCCGGTCGACTGGGACCTCGACACCTACCGGAAGCGGGTTCCGGGAACGCATTTCGATCCGTCGCTCGCCGGGGCGGCGCTGCGGTCGAGCGGCGACGTCGTCTCCAGCGCACCCGAGCTGGCGCGCCTGACCCTCAACATCGCCGCCACCCATCACGACGAACGCGTCGGCGCTGCAGGACGACTGGTGTACGGCGGCCACACCATCGGCCTGGCTCTGGCCCAGGCCAGCCGGGCGCTGCCGAACCTCGTCACCGTCCTCGGCTGGCACTCGTGCGACCACACCGGTCCGGTCCACGAGGGCGACACCCTCACCAGCGATCTGCACATCGAGTCCGCCCACCCGTTGGAAAGTGGTGGGGGCGTGCTCGAACTGCGCTCGATCGTCCATGCCCACCGCGGCACCGATGCGCCGGCAGCCGTGCTGGACTGGCGCTTCACCGCGCTCATGGCCTGACCCCGGAACCGACATGACTTCTCCTGCCCCGGCACCGATTCCCCCCGTCGTCCCGGACACACACGACTGGCGTCTGCACGCCCGCTGCCGGTTCATCGGGCCGGACACCTTCTACGCCCCCGAGGGTGAGACCCTGGGCGAGAGGCAGCGCCGGGAACGAGCGGCCCGGGACATCTGCGCGGCCTGCCCGGTGCGCCTGACGTGCCGCGACCATGCCGTGAAGAACAAGGAACAGCACGGGATCTGGGGCGGGCTCACCGAGAGGGAACGTCGCGGACTCCGCTACGTCCGCTGGCTGCCGGACCGTGCTACGTCGGCGGCAGGCTGACCGCGCTCAGACACCGAGGTCGTGCGCGAGCCGCTGCACCTTCTCGCGCGCGGCGTCCAGGCTCGCCGCAGAACGGTCCGCCATCGACTCCAGGGCCGGAATGCGTCCCGCCAGTGTGTATTCGGCGGTGACGACGGTGACGTCCATGCCGAGGGACGCGCCGAGCACCTGCTGCAACGGCGGCACGGTGCAGTCGAGTCCCTCGTCCGGATCACCGGGACCGTAGGCCAGCCCGCGACTCGAGATCACGACGACGGGCGTGCCGGCGAACGGCTGGTCCGGGGTGTCGAACGGCACGGTGGTGCCGAGCACGTGGACGTAGTCGATCCACGCCTTGAGCGTCGACGGCAGCGACCAGTTGTACATCGGGGCACCGATCACGACGGCATCGGCGCTCCGGGCCTCGGCGATCAGCTCGGTCTGCAATGCCTCCGCCGCGGGATCGACGGAGGCGCCGGGTGCCCGCAGTCGCGGCGCGTAGTGCAGTTCCGCGTCCCGCAGGTGCGGG
The DNA here is from genome assembly GCF_057367935.1 of Rhodococcus sp. NS-SX18. Taxonomy (NCBI): domain Bacteria; kingdom Bacillati; phylum Actinomycetota; class Actinomycetes; order Mycobacteriales; family Nocardiaceae; genus Rhodococcus; species Rhodococcus sp. NS-SX18. The sequence goes on from NZ_CM170633.1 coordinate 4,730,309, forward strand.
ACCGGATCGCGGTGCAGATCCCGTTCGATCACGGTGTGGTCCGGTCCGCGCCGGCGCCATGTATCGGCGAAGAGACGGGTCAGCTCACGGGAGACGGACGTCTCGAGGTTTGCGGACGAGTCGAGCTGCAACAACTGGGGCATGTCGGACTCCTTCGGGTTCGAGTACTGCGCCAGTGGATCACTGGGTCGATCGGCGTACTGGGCCGGCTACTGCACGATGCCGGCGGCGCGCAGCCCGGCGATCTGCTCGTCGGTGAGGCCGAGGTCGGCGAGCACCGCGTCGGTGTGCTGGCCCAGCGCCGGGACCGCACCCATGCGCATCTCCACGTCGGTGAACGTCATCGGCGGCAGCACGGCCCGCACGGGGCCCGCCTCGGTGGCCACCTCCCGCCACCGGTTGCGCTCCTCGAGCTGCGGGTGCTCGATCAGATCCTTCATCTCGTTCAGCCGGGCGGCGGGTACGCCCGCGGCGGCGAGACGCTTGTCGAGTTCGGCGGTCCCGAAGCGGCGCGTGTGCTCGGCGACGACCGCGTCGGTCTCGGCGCGGTGCTGCACCCGCAGGATGTTCGTCGCGAACTTCGGGTGCTCGGCGAGATCCGGACGGCCGAACACCTCGGTGACGAGGGCCCGCCAGCCGCGGTCGTTCTGCACGCCGATCAGGATCTTCCCGTCGACGGTGGGGTACGCGTCGTAGGGCGCGATCGACGCGTGGCTCAGGCCCATCCGCTGGACCTGCGTGTCCTGATACATCTGCAGGTACATGGGGTGGCCGAGCCATTCGACGGTCGCGTCGAACATCGACACGTCGATCGTCGCACCCGCCCCGGTGCGCTCGCGCCGGAACAGCGCCGCCTGGATGGAGGTGAGCGCGTACATGCCGGCGGCGATGTCGGAGGTCGGGATGCCGGTCTTCGTGGCGGTCTCCGGGGTGCCCGTGATCGAACACAGCCCGGTTTCGGCCTGCACGAGCATGTCGTAGGCCTTGCGTTCGCGCAGCGGACCGTCGGTGCCGTAGCCGGTCATGTTCACCACGATCAGCTCGGGCCGTGCGCGGCGCAGCTCGTCGGCGCCGAGCCCGAGCCGCGCCGCCGCGCCGGGCGCGAAGTTCTGGAGCACCACGTCGGCTTCGTCGACGAGGCGACGCACCGTGGCGACGCCCTCGGCGGCCTTGAGGTCGATGCAGATCGACTCCTTGCCGCGGTTGAGCCACACGAAATGCGACGCGAGGCCGTGCACGGCGGCGTCGTAGTTGCGGGCGAAGTCGCCCTCCCCGACCCGTTCGATCTTGATGACGCGGGCGCCGAGATCGGCGAGGTGACGGGTCGCGATGGGGGCGGCGACCGCCTGTTCGAGGCTGACGACGATGATGCCTTCCAGCGGCAGGCCCGTCGACGCCTCGCCTGTCGGCTCGCTGTTCTCACTCATCCCGTCCGTGCCTTCCTGTCTCGGTATGCCGCTGCGGCTTCTCCCCTGGCACGCGAACGCCACCGCCGCACGTCGTCCTCCCGCGCCCCGTGTCCGATCAGCCACGCCTCCGGCCCGCCGGGATGCGCGACCAGGCGCTCGACGATCGGGGTGATCGCCTCGGCGGGAGCGCGGAACAGGTCCGGCGGCACCGCCCGGTCGCGGTCCGAGGACGAGCCGCCGCGCAGCCCGACGGCCTCCCAGCGACGGTACAGAAGGGGCATGTTCGTGTCGGTGGCCACGTAGTCGTCGACGACGGCCTGCGGTTCCACACCCGCCGCGAGCAGCAGGACGGCGACCGCGAGACCGGTGCGGTCCTTGCCGGCGGTGCAGTGCACGAGGACCGGGCCCGCGGCCCGCGCGACGACCGGCACGAGACCGGCGAACAGCGGCGCGGCCACGTCGAACACGCGGCCGTAGAGTTCGGCGAGGCCGAGGCCGGTGCGCCCGCCCGGTGCGGCGTCCGCGTGCAGCGACAGCTGGTGCACGCGCGTGCCGTCCGGCCAGGTGTATGCGCGGTGACCACGCTCGGCGTCGGACCGCAGGTCGACGACGGTCGCAGGCGGCCGGTCGGCGAGGAGTCCGCGCGCCACGTCGCCGGTGTAGCAGGCGTCGCCGCGGTACAGCACACCGGCGGCGGTGCGGCCGCCGTCGGTCAACGGCAGCCCACCGAGGTCCCGCAGGTTCACCGGCCCGGGTCCGGACTGTTCTTCGTCCTGCACGTGCGCCCCTTCTCGTCCGACCGGGACCCCGTGCCCCGTCACCCCACAATCGATACCCGACCGGCGGTACCTGTCCAGCGGGGCCCCGAGCGGACTACTCCGGCCGGCCGTCGGTGATCAGCGGCCACAACCCCCGCGACCCGGCCTCGACGGCCGCGGCGGTGAGCCTGTCGTCCCAGAACCGGACGGAGCCGAACTCGCGGCGCCACGACAGCAACCGGTTCGCGTGCCGGTGCAGTTCGTGCTCCATGGTGAAGCCGATCGCACCGAGACTCTGGTGGGCGTTGCGCACCACCACCGACGCGGCGTGCCCCGCGCAGGACTTCGCTGCGGCGATCGCGAATCCCGCCTCGGCGCTGCCGAATCCGGACTCCTCGGCGATCGTCACGGCCGCCTGCGCGGCGGCGCGCGCGAGCGCGCCCTCGGCAGCGATGTCCGACACCAGGTGCTGCACCGCCTGGAACTTGGCGAGCGGACGGCCGAACTGGACGCGGGCGGTGGTGTGGCCGACCACCAGGTCGAGCACCCGTTCCATCGCGCCGCTCATCGCCAGGGCCCGGGCGAGTGCGCCGCGGCGCAGGAACTCCTCCGCGGTGCCGTCCGGCACCTCGGCACCGGAGAGCGCGGCGACGTCGACTCGGATGTGGTCGCGCGGCTCGGACGCGACATCAACCGCCTCGGTGACCTCGACGTCGGCGCGGGCGACGTCGGCGACCCGCCACGTGCCGTCCGTCTCCCACAGCACGACCACGGCGTCCACGTCCCGGGCCCACGGCACGTGCCGGGCCGAGCCGTCGGCATTCAGCACGGCGGCGGTGCGTGCCGCCGCCGGATCGGTCACCGCGCGCGCACACCCGGACAGCTGCAGCAGCCAGCCTGCGAGGAGATCGTTCTCGGCCACCGGCACCGCCGCGGCACCGGCGCCCGCGGCGCCGAGCAGGTAGGCGGCCTCGGCCCAGCCCGCCTCACTGCCCCCGTCCGCCTCCGGGCCGGTGAGCCGGGCGAGACCGAGTTCGGCCAGGGTCGACCACAGTTCGCGGTCGAGACGCAGCGGCCCGCTGAGGCGGTGATCGTCGCCGCGGCGCTCACCGAAGAGCTGTTCGAGCATCTGCGCGAGTTCGCGCATCTCCACGTCGTTGCCGGTAGTCGCGTTACTCATCAGCGCATCCCCAATCCCCGCGCGATGACCCCGCGCAGAATCTCACTCGTGCCGCCTCGGAGGGTGAATCCGGGACGCTGCATGACACCGGCTCGGACCAGTTCGGCGAACCCCTCCCCGGCGGTGTCGCTCTCGTCGGCCAGTTCGTCGGCGAGGTCGGCGATGTCGCCCTCGGTCTGGGTGCCGAGCACCTTGACCACCGACGCGGCGACCTCCGCGTTCTCGTGCCGCTGCAGCGCCTCGGACACCCCGCGGGACATGTGGTGCAGGCCGAAGATCCGGCCGACGAACGCGCCGATGCGGGGATCGGCCGGCAGGCGCCCGGCGCCGGCCTCGTCCACCGCCCCGGCGAGCACCCCGAAGGTGGACATGAAGCGTTCCGGGCCGCTGCGCTCGTAGCCGAGTTCGGAGGTGACCTGCGCCCAGCCGTCGCCGACGGTGCCGAGCACGAGGTCGTCGGGCACGAACACGTCGTCGAGGACGACCTCGTTGAAGTGGTGTTCACCGGACATCGACAGCACGGGCCGGATCTCCACGCCGGGCGAGTCGAGCAGGACGATGAACTGGCTCAGCCCGGCGTGCCGGTGCGCCGGGTCGAGCGGCGCGGAGCGGGCCAGCGCGAAGAAGGCGTCGGCGTGGTGGGCGCCGGAGGTCCACAGCTTGGTGCCGGTGATGCGCCAGCCGCCGTCGACCTGCACGGCCCTGGTCTTCACGCTCGCCAGGTCGGATCCGGACTCGGGTTCGCTCATGCCGATGGCCCAGCAGATCTCGCCGCGGGCGATGCCGGGCAGGAAGCGCCGTTTCTGTTCCTCGGTGCCGTACTTGAGCAGCGACGGTGCAGCCTGTCGGTCCGCGACCCACTGGGCGGCGACCGGCGCGCCGACGGCGAGGAGTTCCTCGGTGACGACGAAACGCTCCATGAAGGTGCGGCCCTGCCCGCCGTACTCGGTGGGGATGGTCATGCCGACCCAGCCGCGGGCAGCCAGGGCCTTGGTGAAGTCGGTGTTCCAGCGGGCGAGCCAGGTGTCCACGCCGGGGGTGAACACGCCTGCGTCGATCTGCTCGCGCAGGAAGGCGCGCACCTCGGCTCGCAACGCCGCGAGGCTCGGGTCGGGGGCACCGGCGTCCGGCACCAGTGATGTACGCATCGTCGTCTTCTTCCGTGAGGGGGTCAGGGTCGCGGTTGCAGCAGCAGCAGGGCCAGATCGCCGTACCGGGCCGCGATGTCGGCGGGGGTGTCCGGACCGTCCGGGTCGTACCAGTTCGCGATCGAGGTCGTCATCGCCAGGATCGAGCGGCGACAGTCCTCCGGGTACGGGGTGGTGAACGCGCCGGTTTTCACGCCGTCCTCGATGATGCTGCCCAGCAACTCGTTTCCGGAACGTCGCCGTTGCTCGTAGACCGCCGCGTTCTCCGGTTCCAGGTTGCGGACCTCGGTGCCGATCATCAGGCTCTGCTCCTGGCAGGTGGTGCGGAACCGGACGAGGGCGATCACCAGGGCCCGGAGCCGCTCCACCGGGTCGTCCCCGACACGCGAAAGTTCCTCGTCGCACATCGCGTCGAAGGCGTTGACGCCGTCGATCAGGATGGCCAGCAGCAGGTCCTGCTTGTTCTTGTAGTGGTAGTACAGCGCCGACAGGCTGACGCCGGCCTCCTGGGCGATCGTCCGGATCGACGAGGCCCCGTATCCGTTGCGGACGAACTCGCGGCGGGCCGCCTCGATGAACACCCGTTGCCGCTCCGAGGGCGCCACGGTGTCTCCCGGTCGTGCGTACGTTCCCCGCCGCGCGCTCATCGGCTACCTCCGGCGGTCGCGAGACGCAGCGCGCCCTTGACCAGCTTTCCGGTGGGGGTCCTGGGCAGCGCGTCGACGAAATCGACGCTGCGCGGGCACTTGTATCCGGCGATGCGGTCGCGGCAGTAGGCGATCAGTTCGGCGGCGAGCGCGTCGTCGCCGGCGACGCCCGCCGCCGGTTGGACGACCGCCCTGACCGATTCGCCCATCTCGGCGTCCGGCACGCCGATCACCGCGACGTCGAACACCGCGGGGTGCAGGGCGAGGGTGTTCTCGATCTCCTGCGGATAGATGTTCACCCCGCCGGAGATGATGGTGAACATGGCCCGGTCGGTGAGGAAGAGATAGCCGTCCTCGTCGAGGTATCCGATGTCCCCGGTCGTCGCCCACGTGGGATGCAGCGGGTGGCGCGACTCCGCCGTCTTCTCCGGATCGTTGTGGTACTCGAAGCTGTAGCCGGGACGCTCGAAGTAGATCGACCCGATCTGCCCGGCCGGCAACTCCGTTCCGTCCTCGGCGCAGACGTGGGCACGGCTGGGGTGGCCGTGACCGGTGCGGCCCACGGTGCCGGGTTTGCGGAGCCACTCCTGCGGCGAGACGAGGGTGCTGCCGACGGATTCGGTGGACGAGTAGTACTCGTAGATCCGCTCGTCCCACCAGTCGATCATGGCGCGCTTGACCTCCGCCGGGCACGGCGCGGCCGAGTGGATGGCCACCCGCATCGCGGACAGGTCGTAGCGGGATCGGGTCCGGTCGGGCAGCTTCAGCATCCGGACGAAATGCGTGGGCACCCACTGACTGTGAGTGACGCGGTGGCGCTCGAGGTCGGCGAGGCAGGTCTCGGCCTCGAACCTTCCGGCGACGATCGCCGTGCCGCCGAGGGCCTGCGCCGCGGCCCCGAATCGCAGCGGTGCAGCGTGGTAGATCGGGGCCGGGGAGTAGTACACGCAACTGTCGTCGAAGTCGAAACGCTGCAGCAGCCCGACCGCATTGGAGGCCGCCTGCTCGCCGACCTGGGCACCGCCGAGCGCAGGCTTGATTCCCTTGGGACGGCCCGTCGTTCCGGAGGAGTAGAGCATGTCCGTGCCGCCGGGCTGGTCGGCCGGCGGCACGGTGCTCATCGCGGCGATCTCGGCTTCGTATCCGAGGTGTCCGGGGACGTCGCCGCCGAATGCCAAGCGGTGCCGCACCTTCGGCGTGTCGTCGGCAACGGCGACGGCCAGGTCCGCGAGCGGAGCGGAGACCACGAGGGCGGTGGCGTCGCAGTCGTCGACGATGTAGGCGACCTCGGAGGGGGCGAGATGCGTGTTGACGAACGTCACGTACATGCCGGACCGTACTGCCGCCCAGTACAGTTCGAATGCGGTGACGTCGTTGACCGACAGCACCGCGAGATGGTCGCCGGGGCCGAGGCCGTGGGCGCGGAGCCAGTGCGCGAACTGCACCGAACGGTCCTCGAGCTCACGGTAGCTCACCACCCGGCCGGTGGCGGCCTCGATCGCCGCCGGCTTGTCCGGGGTGGCCGACGCGTAGCGTCCGGGATACATCCGAGCTCCTTCCACCTGCCTGACGGGACGGCTACAGGCCGAGGTCCTTGGCAATGATCGTCTTCATGACTTCGCTGGTGCCACCGTAGATCCGGCTGACGCGGGTGTCGGCGTAGAGCCGGGCGATCGGATACTCGGTGATGTAGCCGTACCCGCCGTGCAGCTGCAGGCACTTGTCGATCACGCGACCGGCGACCTCGGTGCAGAACAGCTTCGCCCGGGCGGCGTCGGCGACCGACAGCTCGCCCCGGTCGAGCAGCTCGAGGCAGTGGTCCGCGAAGACGCGGGCAGCCTGCACCTCGGCGGAGCATTCCGCGAGGACGAACTTGGTGTTCTGGAACGAGGCCACCGGCTTGCCGAACACCTTGCGGTCCCGGGTGTACGCGAGGGCATGCTCGATCGCGGCCGCAGCCTGGCCCACCTGGTTCAGGGCGATGCTCAGACGTTCCTGGGGCAGGTTGTGGGCGAGGTAGCCGAACGCCTTGCCCTCCTCGCCGAGGAGATTCTCCACCGGCACCTTCACATCCTGGTACGACAGCTCGGCGGTGTCCTGCTGGTGCAGACCGAGCTTGTCGAGCTTGCGGCCGACGGAGAACCCCTCGGCGTCGGTGGGGACGCAGAGGATCGACAGACCGGCGCGACGGTCCTGCGGGTCGAACGGCGCGGTGCGGCACACGGTGAGGACGAGATCGGCGGTGACGCCACCGGTGATGAACGTCTTCGCGCCGTTGACGACGTAGTGCGAGCCGTCGGCGGACAGCTTGGCGGTAGTGGCGATGTTGGCCAGATCCGAGCCGGTGCCGGGCTCGGTCATCGCGATGGCGGTCATCATCCGGCCGGACGCGAAGTCCGGCAACCAGCGCTTACGCTGCTCGTCGGTGCCGTATTCGAGCAGGTACGGCAGGATCAGGCAGGAGTGCACGGTGTACGAGCCGAAGGAGACGCCGGCCCGCGCCACTTCCTCGAACACGATGGCGTTGTACTTGAAGCTCGACTCGCCGCCACCGCCGAACTCCTCGGGCACCTGGATGCCGAGGATGCCGAGTTCACCGAGACGGTGGAAGAACTCACGCGGGGGCCGGCCCAGCCCGTCCCACTCCTCGTGCTGCGGCAGCACCTCTCGCGCGATGAAATCGCGCACCATGGACCGGAATTCGTCGTGCTCCCGGCTGAAGATCGTCCGCTCCACGGCCGTGCTCCTTCGTTTGCGTGCGGCGACCCGAGGGGGTCGCGGCGGTCAGTTCCCGGTGAAGTTCCCGCTGCGGCGTTCGAGGAACGCCGAGAGGGCCTCGCCGTGGTCGGCGGTGTGGTGCGAGAGGGCCTGGAACGCTGCGGAGAGCTCGAGGATGCTGTCGAGATCCTGGCGCTGGCCCTCGCGCATCAGCTTCTTGGTCATGCGCAGTGCGTGCGGCGGGTTCGAGGCGACGCGGGCGGCGAGCTCACCGGCCGTGGCGAGCAGCTGATCGGGTTCGACGACCCGGGAGACCATGCCCCACTCCAGCGCGGTGGCGGCGTCGACGCGGTCGCCGGTGAAGGCCATCTCCGCGGCCCGCGCCGACCCGATGGCGCGGGGCAGCAGCCAGGCACCGCCGTCGCCGGGGATGATGCCGAGCTTGACGAAACTCTCGGCGAAGAACGCGGTGTTCGAGGCGATCCGCATGTCGCACATCATGGCCAGGTCGCAGCCGGCGCCGACCGCGGGTCCGTTGACGGCGGCGATGATCGGCACCTCGCAGTGGTAGATCGCCTTGGGCAGCCGCTGGATTCCGCGACGGTAACCCTCCCGCAGCTGATGCGGGGCGCCCCCGAACATCCCCGTACGGTCGGCCATGTCCTTGACGTTGCCGCCGGCCGAGAACGCGCTCCCGGCTCCGGTGAGGATCACCACGCGGGTCTCGTAGTCCGCGTTCGCCTCGTCCACCAGCTGCACCAGTCGCTCGACGACGTCGTCGCCGGAGATCGGATTACGCGCCTCGGGCAGGTTGATCGTCCATGTCGTGACGTGGCCTTCGCGGCTGGAGAGTACGACGTCCTCGGGTGCGCTCATGCGGAGGTCCTTTCGGCCGACGGAACGGCAGGCAGCAGATTAGGTCGAACGATCGTTCAAATTACTGTGCCGAGGACCTGTTGTAAAGAGGTGGACGCCGCGACGGCCGGGCCGGCCGCGCTCAGGCGAAGTCGAATACAGGTGGGAGCACGCACACCACCAGCGCCGCCCAGATCCCGAAGACCGGCAGGTAGCGGGTCTGCCAGCGTTCGACGGAGCCGAAGCCGCGGCGGCCACGGACGAACCCGAACAGGAGCCGAGCCGACCAGGCGAGACCGACCAGCAGAACCAGGTTCATCCCGAGTGCGGCCACCTTGTTGGCAGTGAAGCCGAACTCCGCGATTCGCGTGAGCATGGCGGCCAGCATGAGCACGTCGACCACCAGCGCGAGGACGACGAGGACGAGCTGCAGGCGGTCGAACAGGTCGGGCGGCAGGTACGGCTCGCGGGCGGAGACCGCGTACAGCAGCAGGCCCAGGACGACGACGAGGATCAGGTCCATCAGGATCAGCAGATTCCGGTCGACGTCGACGACGCTTCCCGTGGTCGCGAAGGCCCCGAGCAACACCAGCAGCATGACGATGGTGACGGGTGTGAACACGCGCGTCAGGACGGGCGCGATGTTCTCCACCACGTTCTGTTTCGCCTCGACCAGCCAGGCGGCGACGACGACCGCGCCCGCCGCGCCGAACGGCAGCACCCATTCCTCGACGACCCACTCGGCATCCGTGCCGAGCGCATCGAACGCGCCGATCGTCAGACCCACCAGCACACCCCCGCCGAGGGCGAGAAGGGTGAGATAGACGACCCATTCGCCGGTGAACCGGATGAAGTCCATCCGGCGCCGGTCGGACCGCCACTCGCCACCGACGTAAGCGAGGCCGACGACGAACCACAACACGATCGGGGTGTGGATCGCGACGATGACCTCGGTCGATCCGTTCGGCGTGAAGGGGTACCCGTTGATCACGACCGCCGCCACCGCGAACGACACCAGCAGCGCCGCGGCGCCGCGGGGCGACATCCGGCGCTTCCACGCGAAGTATGCGGTCAGGAACGGGAGCACGAGCAGAGCGAGGTTGCGCGCGACGACGCCCTCGTCCAGCGTCGCCAGCCCCACCTTCAGGGCGACGGCACCGCCGACGGCGAGCGCGAGAACGACGAGCAGTTCACGCCTGGGGCGGGGACCGCCGTCGCCCGAGGCGTCGGACGTCAGGACGAGCTGCTTCCAGAGCCGATCGGAATGCTCGCGTGCGAATTCCCGGGAGATGTCGTCCACGCTGCCCATGCGTTTGACCGCGACCAGGAATGCCTCGTCGGCCGCCAGTCCGGCGGCGGACAGATCCGAGATCTGGTCCCTCAGGTGGTCTTCCATCTCGTCGGCGTCGGCGGTGGAGATCACGCGGCGACGCTCGACGTAGCCCCGCCACCGACCGATCTGCGACTCCAGCGCGGCGTCCATCACGACCACCCCGGGGCCGCGGGCATCTCCGCGCAGCGCCAGACCTGGTCGAGCGCGTCCGCGACGACGTCCCACTGACTGCGCCGCTCGGCGAGCGCGCTCCGTCCCGCGTCGGTGATCGCGTAGTGCTTGCGTCGCCGTCCGGTGTCGGAGCTTCCCCACGACGCCGACACGTATCCGGACCGTTCGAGCCGGTGCAGCAGGGGGTAGAGCATTCCGTCGGTCCATTGGATCCGTCCACGGGACAGGTCCTTGACGCGTTTGAGGATGGCGTAGCCGTAGGACTCACCCTCGGCGAGGATTCCGAGCACGAGCGGGGTCGCCGACGCCGCCACGAGGTCCTTCTCGATGTACATAGGTCTCCTATGCCTAGATCTGCTAGGCATGAAGGTAGCAGGTCCAGCACAGGACGGTCGGTCTTCTGCTGCGAACCACGGGTTCGAAGCGGCCGTCACGCACTTACGCCGCAGGGAGGGTGCCGGTGTCCCGGCACCCTCCCTGCGGTGGGCATACGTCGCCACTCCGTACTGCTGTGTACCGCCCGGTCGGCAGGCGGCTCTCGTGACGCGGTCAGCCCTTCTTCGGCTCCGCCTCCACCTCGTCGTCGTCGGCGAAGACCAACCGGCCGTCATCCAGCGCGACGGCCCAACGGCGTACCGGCGCCCAGTCCCGTCCGAGTTGCTCGCCGGCCCGGGCGGCCTCGCTGGCGTAGTCCTCGACCACTACACCGGGCGCCCGGCTCTTCTCGCCGCCGCGGCGCACCACCACCCGCGAGCCGACGGTGAGCCCGCCACTGCCTGCGTCTCCCGAGTTGTCACTCATAACAAACGATCATGACATTGAATGCGCCTGCGGACAGCCCAACGGCGGTTCGGCGCCACCGTGTCGGCCTCGGCACGTCCTCACAGCTCGGCTCACTCGACGATCGGGAACAGGGAGTCGCCGTCCTCGGGACTGCCGTCGATCTGGCCGCGGTCGACGCGCGAGTCCTCGACGATGACACCGTCGACCACCTCGGCGTGCTTCCCACCGCCCGCGACGGCGACGTCCCCGTCGACCACCTCGTCGACGACATCCTCGGTCAGTTCGTCGTCGGGCATGGCCGCGACCGGCCGTTCGAGCGGCTCTGCGGGTGCCACGTCGGGCTCCTCCTCCGCGAGGCGCTGGTCCAGCGACTCGCCTTCCTGCTCCTCCCGCTGCGTGGTGCCGAACCGGTCGGCGCCGCTCCAGCCCTCCGGCGGGTCCACGGCCTCGTCGCCGTCGTCGTTGCGGACTTCGTCGGAGTCGAGGCCCTCGCTGGGGCTGAGGATGTCGCCGGGACCGTCTTCGATACTCATGGCTGTGACGTACCCGAGCCGGCGAACACGGAAACGCACAGACCACGGAAACACACAACGGCGCAGGTTTACCGGGGCCGGCGGCCGGATATGCCGGGGAGACGACCACAGCGAGGAAGCCTTCCCATGGACGAGAACGACCTCTTCCGGCACATCGAGGAACTGGTGGACGAGGAGAAGGCGCTGCGTTCGCAGTCGAGCGGTGACGGCACGAGCGATCGGGACCGGCAGCGTCTGCGCGCCGTCGAGGAACGCCTCGACCAGTGCTGGGACCTGCTCCGGCAGCGCCGCACGAAAGCCGAGTTCGGCAACGACCCGGACGAGGCGGAGGCGCGGCCCGTCGGGGAACTCGAGTCCTACCGCCGGTGAGGACCTCGGGGACCGGGATCGTAAGGAGGACGGCGTGCGGTTCAGAACATCGAAAGCTTTTGCCGCAGTGGTGCTCTCGCTCGGAGTGGTCGCCTCGTGCAGTGACGGCGACACCCCGGCGCCGACCACCGGCGGATCCGTGCCCGCGTCGGCACCGGTGACGGCGACGACGGTCGAGAGCACCTCCGTGCCGGACGCCTCGCCGACCACAGCGCGTGAGGACACCGCCCCACCGACCGAGGCGTCCTTTCCCGGCGAGAACCTGACCCCGGAGGAGGCCGGGGAACTTCAGCGTGCGGTCGACGAGGGCAGCCAGCCGTGGCGGCTGGATCCGTCCCTGGTCGCGCAGGCATTCGTGGCGGACCGGTTCGGTTGGAGCGACACCGAGGCGCGCATGGCCGACCCGCACACCGTGGAGGTGACCGACCGAGCGGACGGCAGCATCGTGGTGCTGCAGCTGCGCCAGCCCGTCCGCGAGGGGGCCGACGGCATCTGGGTCGTCACGGACGGCGTCCGGATCGGCTGAGGAACCCGCGCCGGAATCATGCCTGCGCCGCGGTTCGCCGCACGAGATCGACGATCGCGACGGGAGTATCCGACTGCGGCGCGTGCCCGGCCCACGGCAGCGGCACGAACCGCGCCCCGGGAATCAGTGGGACGTATCGCACCGTCTGCGCGGATGCGACGACATCGAGCACGCCCTGCGCGAGGGTGACGGGGCACGAAACGCGGTCGAGACCCGTCGGTACGTCCGTCAGTACGGCATTCCACAGCATCGACCAGTAACCCTCCGATTCCGCGAAACCTCCCTTCACGGACAGTGATTCGGCTTTCGAAGTGCGCCACGGAAGGGCCCGCAGCCCGGCGGTGAGTGCCGTGCGCCCGACGGTGCTGTGCGACATCCGCTCGATCAACGGGCTGCGTGCCTTGTTGACGATCCGCGCGGCGGCCATGAGCAGTCCCTGAAGCGCCCGCTCCGGCGGCAACCCGAGACCGGACGGGGACAGGGCCACCACCGATCGGGCGCGGTCGCGCCGTGCCAGGTCGAGCGCGAGGCGGCCGCCGAGGGAGTTGCCCAGGATGTGCACCCGATCCAGCCCGCGGGCGTCGAGGTCCGCCGCGAGGGCAGCGCCGAGGGACTCGACAGTGGGACGAGTCGGCAGCATCGGGGACGATCCGTGGCCGGGAAGGTCCACGGCCAGGACGTCGAAGTGCTCGGCGAGGCGCGGAACGAGTTCGGCGAAGTCGTCGCGGGTGGCGCCGATCCCGTGCAGGAGAAGCAGCGGTTCGCCGGAACCGGCACGTCGACAGGCCAATCGAGGAGTGTGCATCGTGCCCATCCTGCCCGGACCGGGAGGGTGCGGCCACCCGGGCGGCCCCCGTCACACCGGCTCGAGCAGTTCCGGACGGTTGTTGCGGGGGTTGTTGACCTCGGTGCCGACCTCGTACGGATGCAGGTGCGGTTCCGGTACCGAGGCGACCAGCGCGTCGACGTCGTCGCGGTCGGTGAGGGCCGGGTCGAGCCACACGTCCAGGAAGGACGGCGGCAGCACCAGCGGACACCGCTCGTGGATCTGCCCGGCGGCGTCGGTGGCCTCCGTCGTCAGCACGGTGACCGTCCACAGCCACTTGTCGGGATGGTCGTCGGGCAGGTCCGGATCGGGCCACAGCTCGTAGAGTCCCGCCATCGCGAGCACGCCGTCGCCGTGCAGGAAGTACGGGACCTTGGTGCCGTCCTCGCGCTTCTGCCACTCGAAGTAGCCGTCGGCCGGCAGGATGCACCGTCGCCGCGAGGCGGCGGCCTTGAACGACGGCTTCTCGGTGATCGTCTCGCAGCGGGCGTTGATCATCCGGTTGCCGATCTTCGGGTCCTTCGCCCACGACGGCACGAGCCCCCACCGGGCGGACCGGAGCTGTCGCACCGGCTCCGCGCCGGGCTCGCCCTTCGGGGCGCGCTCGAGCACCACCCGCACGGTCTGCGTCGGCGCGACGTTGTACGACGGGGGCAGCGGATCCCCCACCGTCTCCACCACGTCGAACAGGGAGCGCAGTTCCTGATCGGTGACCGTGCTCGCATACCGACCGCACATGGGCACTCACCTTCCGTCGTCGGGCCTCGACCGGTCGATTCCCATGGTGCCGCACGGCACCGACACGCGTGTGACGCCGGTCATCGGCAGAGGCCGTCCTGACGGGACGCCAAACCCCGCGCGCTAGCCTGGGTGCCGGGACCGGTCGCGCGAACCCGGCGGCGACGTCGCGGGCAGCCGTGGTCTCCCCGGACGTGCGGGCTCCTTCTCGGGTCGGCACGCAGTCTGTCCCCCATCGGATTGGAGTACACCGTGGTCGACCTCGCCTATGTCATCGCCGGGTCCGAAGCCACCGGCGGCGCAGGGCTGCAGGCGGATCTGAAGACGTTCCAGGAGCTGGGCGTCTACGGCGTCGGCACCACGACCTGCATCGTCTCGTTCGACCCCCGCAACGACTGGTCGCACCGCTTCGTCCCGATCGCACCCGAGGTCGTCGCGGACCAGATCGAGGCGGCCACCGCGGCCCACGACCTCGACGTCGTCAAGATCGGCATGCTCGGCACCCCGGCCACGATCGACGTGGTCGCCGAGGGTCTGCGGGGCCGGTCGTGGCGGCACGTCGTTCTGGACCCGGTGCTGATCTGCAAGGGGCAGGAACCCGGGGCGGCGCTCGACACCGACAACGCGCTGCGTGAGTCCGTGCTTCCCCTGGCCACGGTGGTCACTCCCAACCTGTTCGAAGCCCGCACCCTGGCGGGGATGGACCGCATCGACACCGTCGACGACCTCGTCGAGGCCGCTCGCCGCATCCACGCCCTCGGCCCGCGGTACGTCCTGGCCAAGGGCGGCGTCGAACTCGCCGGTGACGACGCCGTCGACGTCCTCTTCGACGGCGAGGAGGTCACCGTCCTCTCCGCGCCGAAGGTCGGCCGGGAACGGGTGTCGGGTGCCGGCTGCACGCTCGCCGCGGCCGTGACCGCCGAACTCGCCAAGGGCGCCGACGTGCCGGCCGCCGTCGCGCTCGCGAAGGACTTCGTCACCGCCGGTATCGAGGGCCGGGTCGGGGCGCACACCCCGTTCGACACGGTGTGGCAGGGCGCGTACGCGGCGTCGCGCACGAGCTAGGACCCTCTCTCCGTCGGCGGGACGGATTCGCCTACCGGAGTGCAGATCCGGACATCGACCACCGTCGGGACGGTTGTCGATGTCCGGAACCGGAGCGCGTGGCTCGGTATCGCGATGCGCGGGCGCGCCCGGCGCCTATCGTGGACGGGCATCCGTCCGCTCGGCCGAGAGGATCTTCGATGACCACGACCCGGTCCGCGCTCGTCACCGGCGGCACCGGCGGTCTCGGGGCCGCCGTCACGACGCATCTGCTCGAGTCGGGCTGGCGGGTCGTGGTCCCCTGGGTGGCTCGTACCGAACTCGGGCGACTCGGGGACCATCCGAGTCTGCGTCTCGTGGAGGCGGACGTGTCCGACGACGCGCAGCTGCGGCAGGCCGTCGCGCTCGCGGCCGCCGACGAATCCGCACCGCTGTCCGGCGTGGTGAATCTGGTGGGCGGGTTCACCTCGGGCCCGCGGGTCCACGAGACGCCCGTCGAGGTCCTCGACGCCCAACTGGACCTGAACCTGCGCACCGCCTACGCCGTGACCCGCGCGGCGCTGCCGCACCTGCTCGCGAGCGGCGGCGGATCGGTGGTCTGCATGTCCACCGCGGCGACGAAACGGCCGTTCGCCGGGGGCGCCGCCTACGTCGCGTCGAAGGCCGCCGTGACCGCACTGGTCGAGACCCTGGCCGTCGAGTACGCCGGCGACGGCGTGCGGGTCAATGCGCTGCTGCCCGTCGTCATCGACACGCCCGCGAACCGGGCGGCGATGCCCGACGCGGACCGGCGCTCGTGGTCGCAGCCCGCCGAGATCGCGCGGGTGATCCGGTTCCTGCTCTCCGACGACGGCGCCGCCGTGACCGGGGCGTCGATCCCCGTCACGCGCGTGGGCTGACGCGCCCGCGTGTCAGGCGGGTAGCTCGAGCCCCTGTTCGGCGGCGCGGCGCGCCACCTCCGCCGGGAAGACGTTGCGCAGCAGGTACAGGTCCCGGCCGATGACCCAGCCGGGGGCGAGGGCGGTGGCGTAGCGCTCGAAGTAGCCGAGCTGCTTGCCGAACAGCACCAGTTCCTCCGGGCTGGCGATCCCCCACTGCTTGCCGAGCCGGATCAGCGCGACGATGAGGTCGCTCAGCCGCAGCTGTCCCAGGTCGCGCCCGAGGATCGGAGCGAGTGCCTGCGCCACCTGCATGCCGATCTCGGCGTCGTCGGCGTCGAGTCCGCTGGTGTAGCCGAGGGCGCGGATGCCCCGCGCCACGCGGGCGAAGTCCCCGTCGATGGCGGTCGCGCGGAACAGGTCGCGCAGGATGGCGCGCCAGTGCTCGGGCAGCTCACCGACGATGCCGAAGTCCAGGAAGGCGAGACGGCCGTCGTCGAGCAGCCACAGGTTGCCCGCGTGCACGTCGCCGTGGAACGGCCCGTGCAGGACGACCGATTCGATCCACACCTTCACCCCGCGGCGGATGAGCAGACTGGTGTCGATCCCCGCATCGGCGGGCACCCGGTCCATGGGCACACCGCGGAGCCGTTCCATGCAGATCACGCGCGGGCCGCAGTAGTCCCAGTACACCTGCGGCGTGGTGACGGTCGTGTTGTCCCCGAACGCGCCGATGCACTCCCGGAACCGGCTCTGCCGGTCTGCTTCGACCGCGCTGTTGAGTTCGGTCATCGTGGACGAGTGCAGGTCGCGGATGATGGCGGTGGCGTTGGCGATGCGGAAGAACTCGAAGGCCTGCAGCAGACGCGCGCCGACGTAGGCCGCCCGCAGGTCGACGAGCATGCGATGGGCGATGCCGGGCCGCTGCACCTTCACGACCGCCTCCCGGCCGTCGTGCAGGACGCACGCGTGCACCTGGCCGACGGACGCGGCGGCCAGCGGGACGTCGTCGAACCGGGCGAACAGTTCGCCGACGGGATGGCCGAGGTCCTCCTCGATCACGGCGCGGGCCCGGTACGCGGGCACGGGTGCGACGTCGTCCAGGCAGCGCAGGCACGCGTCGGCCAGCGGCTTGGGGAACACCCCGGACGACGACGCCATGAGCTGGCCGAGCTTGACGAACGTGGGACCGAGGACCTCGAACGCGTCGACGGTGCCCTCGGCGGCGGCGTCGGCGGGACCGCGGCCGTCGGGCCGCAGCGGCCAGGCGAGCAGTTTCAGCAGGACGCTGACGAGGAGCACCACGCCGATGACGACCGTGCGGCCGGCTTCGCGCAGGCCGAAACGCTCGAGCGGGGGCATGTCGACATGCAGCGCCGACGCGGGCGGTCCCCCGGCGTACGGGCCTGTCGGTCGGGGCGCGATGTCGGGCACGGGTCACCTTCGTCCTTCTGCCTGCCGGCGGGGCTGTCGGCCGGGGCAGTTACTGGACGGTACCCGGAGTGCACAGATAGTTCGAGACCCTGTTTCCTGTCGGCCCCCGGGACTACGCTCACGCTCGTAACTGCACTTCGACAGCGACGGGCAGGCGGGGGTACGACATGACGGAGCAGGTTCTCGACTCGCAGGACGACTTTCTGACACTGGCCGGTCCGTACCGGCGTGAGCTGCTCGCGCACTGTTACCGGATGAGCGGCTCGATCCACGACGCGGAGGACCTCGTGCAGGAGACGTACCTGCGCGCGTGGCGGGGCTACGCCAACTTCGGGGGCCGCTCGTCGCTGCGGACGTGGCTGCACCGCATCGCGACCAACGTGTGCCTGACCGCGCTCGAGGGCAGATCGCGCCGGCCGCTGCCGACGGGGCTGGGGGCGCCGAGCTCGGATCCGGCCGACGACCTCGTCGAGCGCGGGGAGGTGCCGTGGCTCGAGCCGATTCCCGGCGGATCCTTCGGCGACGACGGCCGGCCGGAGGATCCGACGGACCCGGCGGCGATCGTGACCTCGCGGGAGTCCATTCGCCTGGCCTTCGTGGCGGCCCTGCAGCATCTGTCCGCGCGGCAACGGGCAGTGCTGCTGCTGCGCGACGTCCTGCAGTGGCGGGCGACCGAGGTGGCCGCCGCGCTGGACACCTCGACGGCCGCGGTGAACAGTCTGCTCCAGCGGGCCCGCGCGCAGCTCGAACAGGCGCAGGTGACGAAGGACGATCTGGTCGAGCCGGAGAGTCCGGAGGCCCAGGCGCTGGTGCAGCGCTGGGTCGAGGGGTTCGAGAAGTACGACATCGATTCGATCGTCGAGATGCTCACCCAGGAGGCGGTGTGGGAGATGCCGCCGTTCGAGGGCTGGTACCGCGGCGCCGCGGCGATCGGAACCCTCATCCGGACGCATTGCCCGGCGAGCGGTCCCGGCGATCAGGTTCTGCTGCCCACGGTGGCGAACGGGCAGCCCGCCCTCGGCCTCTACATGCGAGGCGAGGACGGGCAGCACCATCCGTTCCAGCTGCAGGTGCTCGACGTCGTGGGCGACCGGGTGGTGCATGTGACCGTGTTCTTCGACACCGATCTGTTCGCCCTGTTCGGACTACCCGAGCACCCCTGACGCCGACCGCTACGCCTGCGCGGACGTCTCCGCCTGCGGTCCCATCGCGGCGGCCGCGGCCTCGACGTCCATCCACATGACCTCCCAGACGTGCCCGTCGAGGTCGCGGAAGGCCCGGCCGTACATGAAGTCGGTCTTCATCTCCTCCGACCCGGCGGTGATCCAGTCGCTGCCACCGGCAGCGAGCGCGGCGTCGACGAGGCGGTCGACGTCGTCGCGGCTCTCGGCGGACACGCTCAGGAGCACCTCGCGGGCCGTGGCGGTGTCGCAGATGTCGCCGGTGATGAAGTCGCGGAAGCGTGGCTCCTCGAGGAGCATGACGTAGGTCTGGTCGTTGATCTCGAGGCAGGCGGTGTTGGCGTCGCAGAACATCTCGTTGAAGGTGAAGCCGAGGGCATCGAAGAACGTGCGGGCGGCAGCGACGTCCTTGACGGACAGGTTGGCGAAGAGCATGCGGGGCATCTTCAACTCCTTGCGTGTGAGCGGACGGCCGGCACCTCGTGTGAGGTGTCGAGCAGGTAGACCGTCCGGCTCCGGAAAACTCATCGCGCCGGACGGGATCGCCGAAACCCCGGCGCGAATCGGAGCGAGTAACTATGCTGTGCGCCCGGTGCTTCGCGCACCGGGGTGATGGACCATACCCCGACGGGTATGTACCCTGGCTTCATCGGCCGACGGAGACGATCGGCCGCCTCCGACACCGCGTCCCTCCTCCCTCCCCCCGAAGGCGGGACGTGGCGCCGGGCGTCACGCGCCCGGCGCGGACCCCCTGCCCTCCCTCCCCTCGGGCAGGGGGTTTCGTCTTTCTCAAGTCCGCCTGCGCCCCGTTCGCAGTGCGGGAACAAATCCCCCGGACCGTCGGTTAGAGTAGTTGCATAGTCAACTACATGCCGAAGGAGCCCGCCATGCCCGCGGTGACCGTAGACAACATCCTCACCCTGCCCCGCATCCCGGCGCCCGCAGCCGACGTGCCGGCCCGTCCGGTCCTCGGCGTGCGCACCGCTCCCGTCGGATACGAAGGCGAAGGCTTCCCGGTGCGCCGGGCATTCGCAGGTATCGACCAGCGCTTCCTCGACCCGTTCATCCACATGGACCAGATGGGCGAGGTGCAGTACGCCCCCGGCGAACCCAAGGGCACCCCGTGGCACCCGCACCGCGGATTCGAGACCGTCAC
Source organism: Rhodococcus sp. NS-SX18 (assembly GCF_057367935.1). Lineage (NCBI taxonomy): Bacteria > Bacillati > Actinomycetota > Actinomycetes > Mycobacteriales > Nocardiaceae > Rhodococcus > Rhodococcus sp. NS-SX18. The sequence goes on from NZ_CM170633.1 coordinate 4,749,996, forward strand.
CTACATGATCGACGGGATCCTCGAGCACAAGGACTCCAACGGCGGGGGCGGCACTATCGGCGGTGGCGACACCCAGTGGATGACCGCGGGCTCGGGGATCCTGCACATCGAGGCCCCGCCGGAACACGTCGTCGCCAGCGGCGGCCTCTTCCACGGCGTGCAGTTGTGGGTGAACCTGCCCCGGAACCACAAGATGGCGCAGCCGCGATACCAGGACATCGCCGGCAGCCACGTGGCCCTGGCCTCCTCGCCCGACGGCGGCGCCCTCGTCCGCGTCGTCGCCGGTGAGATCGGCGGTGTCCGCGGCCCGGGCGTGACCCACACCCCGATCGCCCTCGCACACCTGACCGTCGCGCCCGGCGCGTCGGTGACCCTGCCCTGGCACCGGGAGTACAACGCGCTCGGCTACGTGCTCGCCGGGGACGGCACCGTCGGCGCCGAGCATGCACCGATCCGGGCGGGACAGACCGCCGTGTTCGGACCGAACGGCGACAGCGTCACGTTCACCGCCGACCGCACCCAGGACTCGCGGACCGAGTCCCTCGAGGTGTTCCTGCTCGGCGGACGGCCGATCCGCGAGCCCGTCGCGATGTACGGGCCGTTCGTGATGAACACCAAAGCCGAGATCATCCAGGCGTTCGAAGACTTCCAGGCGGGACGTCTCGGGACGATCCCGGCCGGGCACGAACAGCTGCCGTGACGCCGCGCCGATGCCCTCGTACCCTGAACCCGCCGCACCTCCCCGAGGAGAATCCATGACCGACGCCACGACCCTCGACATCCGGCGCGCCGAGGACCGGCTGACGACGAACATCTCCTGGCTCGACTCGAAGCACTCGTTCTCGTTCGGCCACCACTACGACCCGGACAACACCCACCACGGGCTGCTGCTGGTCAACAACGACGACACGGTCCTGCCCGGCCAAGGTTTCGACACCCATCCGCACCGCGACATGGAGATCGTGACCTGGGTACTGCGCGGCAGCCTCGTGCACCAGGACTCGATCGGGCACTCGGGCGTCATCTATCCGGGCCTGGCACAGCGGATGAGCGCCGGAACGGGCATCCTGCACTCGGAGAAGAACGACTCCTGGCGGTTGCCCGGCGCCACCGGCGTGCACGCCGCGGAGCACGCCGAGCCGGTCCGCTTCGTCCAGATGTGGGTGGTGCCGGACGAATCGGGCATCACCCCCGGTTACGAGCAGCTCGAGATCGACGACGAGCTCATGCGCGGCGGGCTGGTGCCCGTCGCCACCGGCATCCCCGAGCACCGCGATCACGCCGCCATCCGCATCCACAACAAGTACGCCGGGCTGTCGGTCGCCAGGCTGCAGCCGGGCCGGCCGGTCGTCCTGCCCGACGCCCCCTACCTGCACGTCTTCGTCGCCCAGGGCACAGCCGAGCTCGAGGGCGCCGGAATCCTGCGGGAGGGCGACGCCGTGCGGCTGACCGGTTCCGGCGGACAGCGGGTCCACACCGACACGGCCGCGGAAATCCTCGTGTGGGAGATGCACGCCCGCATCGGCTGACCGGGGTGGGCGCGGCGGCGAGCCGCGAGCCTCGGTACCGTAACCGAGCGAACCCTCGCTCCGCTCGATCCCAGGATGCTGCCCGTGACCGTCACCGCCCCCGAAACCGATCGTCTCAACGCCTTCATGGGCATCGACACCGTGGCCGGGAAGCCTGGCACGGTGTCGTTCCGCCAGCCGCTCGGCACCTGGTTCCTCGACCACCGCGGCCGCACCACCGTCGGGTCGGTCGGCGTGCTCACCGATGTCGTTCTCGGCGCTGCCCCGCACCTCGTGTGGCGCGGGCAGGGCCGCGACACCCGGTCCGTCCTGACCCAGCTCAGCGCCTCGACCGCGAATCCGATGCCGGCCCGAGGGGATCTGCACGGCACCGGCCGCGCCGTCCACGTGGACGACTCCACCGCGTTGAGCACCGCGCAGATCTGCGACGCCGCAGGCGATCTGGTGGTGCAGCTGACGGGACGGTCGATGGTCGTGGATCGTCCCGCCGTGTTCGACTCGTTCGCGGACGCATCCGGTCTGGCCCGGCCCACCCCCGAACCCTGGACGGACCCTTCGGAACTCGCCGATCGCACCGGGCTCGACACGGTCGTCGGCATCGCCGCCGGAACCGTGGCCCGGGGCCCGCTCGCCGGCCTGCTCGATCTGCGCGTCGGCGCCGTCGAGAAGGGCCGTGTCGCCGCGGTCGTCCCACCCGCGGAGTGGATGGCCAATCCGATGGGCACCGTGCAGGGCGGCGTCCTGGTCTCCGTCGCCGGCACCGTCGCCGAACTCGCGGCGCAGACCCTCACCGCTGCCGGACAGGAGTACCGATTGCTGAACCTGACGCTCGACTACCTGCGCTCCCCCGCCGCTCCTGGCCCCGACCTCCTCGTCGATGCCCGCGTCACCCGGGCCGGCCGACGGCTCGCCTCGATCGACACGCATCTCACCGCACCCGACGGCGCGGTCCTGGTCCGGGCCCAGGCGAGCGTGCAGCTGCTGGCATCCTGACGACGGCGCACGAGGCCGGACGGATCAGAGGTCTGCCGCCTTGCGCAGGCGCAGCTTGTTGTATGCGCTGATCGCGATGACGACCACGAGCAGACTGTAGAGCGTGATGGTGATCGGGGTGCTCACCAGCGTGAGCGGATCGTTCTGGGAGTTGTTCATCGCGGCGCGCAACGACGACTCGGCCAGCGGACCGAGGATCACCGCGATCAGCACCGGGGCGAGGGGGACACCGTAGCGGCGCATGACGAAGCCGAGCAGCCCGAGCCCGATCATGAACACGACGTCGACGATCGCGGCGCTCGCGGCATAGACACCGAAGCAGGCGAACATCGCGATCCCCGCGTAGAGATACTCGCGCGGGATGTCCAGCAGTTTCGCCCACAACGGGGCGAACGGCAGGTTGAGGACGAGCAGCACGATCATCCCGATGAACAGGCTCGCGAGTAGCGCCCAGACCAGATCGGCGTTCCGGGTGAAGAGCAGCGGGCCGGGCTGCATCCCGTACTGCTGGAACGCGGCCAGCAGCATCGCCGCGGTCGCCGACGTCGGCAGGCCCAGCGCCAGCAGCGCTCCCATCGCCGTGCCTGCGGTGGAGTTGCCGGCGGCCTCGGGGCCTGCGACACCGCGGATGGCGCCCTTCCCGAACATCGGGGTCGCCCGGCGGCGGTCCAGTCGTTGTTCGGCACCGTAGGCGAGGAAGGTGGGCACTTCGGCACCGCCCGCCGGGACGACACCGAACGGAACCCCGAAGGCGGTGCCGCGCAGCCAGGCCGGGAGCGCGTCGCGGAACTCGGCCTTGGTGAGGAAGGGCCGGCCCTTCGACGGGACGAGACTGCGATCGTCGGGGCGCCCGAGTCGCGAGGCGATGTAGATGACCTCGCCGACGGCGAGCATCGCCACCGTGATCACGACGATGCTCACTCCGTCGAAGAGCGCCACGTTGCCGAAGGTGAAGCGTTGCGATCCGCTGACCTGGTCGGTGCCGATCATGGCCAGCACGAGACCGATCAGCAGGGCCGCCATACCTTTGAGCACCGAGTCCGACACCACCACCGAGGTGGCGATGAACGCGAACAGCGCCAGCGCGAAATACTCACCCGGCCCGAACTTCGTGGCCAGCTCCGCCAGCGTGGGCGCGAAGAACACCACCAGCACGGTGGCGATCATGCCGCCGATGAATGCCCCGATCGCCGACGTCGCCAGCGCCTGTGGGGCGCGACCGAGCCGGGCCATGCGGTGGCCTTCGATGGATCCGGCGATGGCGGTCGAATTGCCAGGCGTGTTCATGAGGATCCCGGAGATGGCATCTCCGAACAGGCCGCCGAAGTAGATTCCGGCGAACATCACCAGCGCGGCCAGCGGATCGAGGGTGAAGGTGACGGGGAGCAGCAGCGCGACGGCCATCGCCGATCCCAGTCCGGGCAGCACGCCGACGGCCGTGCCGATCAGTGCGCCGACGAGCACATACAGCAGATTCACCGGGGTCAGGACGTCGCCGAAGCCCCCGAGCAGTCCGATCACCGAGTCCATCAGAACAGTCCCATCACACCGGGCGGGAGCGTCAACCCCAGCAATCCACCGAAGACCAACTGCACGATCGACGAGAGCGCCAGCCCCACAAGAAAATTCATCACATACTTCGTGCTGCCCAGACCGACCGTCACGCCCCAGAACACCACGGCACCGGCGATGATCCATCCTGCCGGGATCAGCAGTACCGCGAACGCCACGAACGAACCGATCGTGATCCCGGCGGCCCGCCAGTTGCTGGCCGGCCCGCGGACGGGACGCCCGTGCTCGCCCGACAGCGGCTCGGGGACTTCAGGGTTGCGCAGGATGTTCACGGCCGTCAACGCCGCGATCACGAAGCAACAGCCTGCGGCGATCGCCGGAAACGCCTTGGGGCCGAATATCTCCGAGTCGTCGGCGATCTCCATGTCGACGATGCCGTAGATCAGGAACACGCCGAGCGCGACCAGCAGGGCCGGAACGATCAGGGCGCTCGCGCCCGCCCATCGGCTCCGCGGCGGGGCAGCAGACTCGGTGTCGGTGTCGGTGTCGGTGTCGTGGCGTCGTGTCGTCATGCCAGGTCCAGATCTTCCAGGATGGTGGCCACCCGCTGCTGTTCCTCCTCGAGGAACCGGCCGAACTCGTCGCCGGTGACGAAGGATTCCTCCCACCGGTTTCGTGCCACGGCGTCCTGCCAGTGTTCCGTCCGGGTCATCTCCGTGACGATCTCGATCAGTTCCTGCTGTTCGTCCTCGTCGAGGCCCGCGGGGGCGACGTAGCCGCGCCAGTTCACCAGGTCCACCGCCGGGAACCCGGCCTCCGCCGACGTCGGGGCGTCGAGCCCCTCGAGCCGCTCGGGGGCGACGACCATCAAGGGACGCAGCCGTCCTTCGATGAGCAGGTCCCGGAAGTCGTTGTATCCACTGATCCCGACCTCGGGGGTGCCGGGCGCGGTGGAGAGCAGATTGATGGTCAGTTCACCGCCGCCCGCATACGCCGCGTACCGGATAAGAGCGGGGTCGATGCCGGCCTCACGGGCGAGCAGCGCGGCGACCATGTGGTCGATGCCGCCGGCGGATCCGCCTCCGATCGGCATCGCGGCCGGGTCGGCCCGCCACGCCGCAAGCATGTCGTCCAACGTGCGGAACGGCGAATCATCAGGTACGGCAATCACTTCGAAATCCTCGGCGAGACGGGCGACGGGTGTCGTATCCGACAGGTCGACCGGCGAATCGTTGCGGGTGATTCCGCCGAGCATCACCGTGCCGGTCACCATCATCGTGGTGCTGTTGCCGTCGAGTTCGGTCAGCTGCGACAGCCCGATCGTGCCTGCGGCACCGGGGATGTTGACGACCTGCACGTTGTTGACGATGGCGCCGGTGCGCAGGGCCTGCTGGGACTCTCGTGCGACGAGGTCCCAGCCGCCACCTGCGGCGGCGGGGGCGATCAGCGTCAGTTTGGCGCGGGCATCGGCGCCCGAACCGCTCCGGTTCGCCACGATCCCGGCCGACACCACCAGGGCACCCACACACACCAGGCCCAGGATCCACCGGAGGGACCTCGAGAGCTGCACGGTCATCCCTTCGCCGAATTCGTGATCTGCGCCAATTTTGCGGTCATTCGGTGAGCCATGTCACCGGAAAGTGCGTAATGGTCATTTTGCGCATTGTGCTCGGTCCCATGTCGGCATCTCCGGCGACATCGCCGGTTATCGTGATCGGGCCGGGCGGATTCGGGAGGACACACGATGAGCATCGCGGTTGCGCACAGCGACAGCGCCGAAGGCCGGGCCGCGCTCCTCGCGGCCGCCGCCGAGGCGGATCTGCGCAGGACGGACCTGCTGGTCCTGCACGTCTCGGACAGCGACGAGCCGACCCTTCCGCCCGCCGTCACCGATGCGCTGCGGGCCCGGATCGAGTCCGTCCTCGCCGACGGCGGCGCCCCGAAGGTGGTCTGGCATCTGCACACGGCGGGTCGTGGGCACAACGTCGCGGGCGCCCTGATCGACCTCGTCGCCGAAACCGGCGCCGAGATCCTCGTTCTCGGCTCACGGCGCCGTTCGGCCACCGGCAAGTTCCTGCTCGGCAGCACCGTTCAGCGGGTGCTGCTCGACTGTCCCGTGCCGGTGCTGGCCGTCAAGGCCGGCGAGGACCGGTGAGGGGACGGGCGTAGGCCGTCAGGCCGCCCGCCTCGCAACGACGACGCCTGCGGCCCCGAGCCGCGGGAACCGCATGTCCGAGATGGGGGTGACACTGCCGAGGCGGTTGGTGACGAAGGCGATGGACAAGCCCGTCTCCGGATCCGCGAACGCACCGGAGCCGCCGAAGCCGAAGTGACCGATCGACTGCAGCGGCTGCTCGCGCAGCGCGACCCAGCCCGGGTGGTAGCCGAGCCGCCAGTTGGGGCGGATACCGAGCACGTAGTCGCGGCGCCGGGTCTGCACCTCCAGGACCTGCTCGAGGGTTTCCTCCTTCAGCAGCCGCGCTCCGTCGAGTTCACCGCCGTTCGCCAGCGCGCCGTACATCCGGGCCAGCGCGCGGGCGGTGAACACCCCGTTCCAGCCCGGCATCACCGCGTCGTGCGCGGCGGGGCTGCGGGCCAGCTCGTCGAAGCCTTCGGCCATGCCCGCCTCGGCGACGCCACGCAACCCGGGCAGCCGCGACAGCACGGTGCCGGTGACCGCCCACGGCGCGGGGGTCGGGTTCAGCCGGGGGAAGACCCGGGCGATGCGGTGCCGCTCGTCCTGCGGCACGTGGAACCAGAATTCGCGCAGACCGAGCGGGCCGGCGATCTCCTGCTCGACCAGTTCGGTGAAGGACAGGCCGGTCACCCGGATGGCGATCTCGGCGACGAGGTTGCCGTAGGTGACGGCGTGATAGCCGGGGCCGGCGAGCCGCCGCGGATCCGGGGAGGCGGCCGCGAGCGCGGACGCCACCGCATCGGAGTCGAGCAGCCCGAATCGTCCCGGGACGAGGCCCCGGGCGCGATGCAGACCGGCGCGGTGGGACATCAGCTCCCGGACGGTGATGGACTCCTTTCCGGCGGCCCCGAACTCGGGCCAGTACGTCGCGACGGGTTCGTCGTAGTCGACGAGCCCGCGCTCGGCGAGCCGGTGCAACACGGTGCTCGCGACGCCCTTGCCCGTGGAGAACGACAGCGCGACGGTGTCGTGGGTCCACCGCTTGTCCCGGGACGCCCAGCCCGCCCAGATGTCCAGCACCGGCTCGCCGTGCAGGTACGCCGCGAGCGCCCCGCCGCCGTTCCGGGTGTCGCGGAACATCTTGAAGAACCGGTCGGCGACCGGCAGGAAGCGCGGATCGACGATCATTTCGGTCCGAGGATGCTCCCCGTCCACCCGCCTTGCTCCCGTTTCGGCACTCATCACGCCACTCCTACCGCAGTCTCCAGCTCCGACAGAGACCGCTCCGTCAGAGGTATCAACGTCGCGATATCCGGAATTACTTCCCCACCGGCCACATATCCGAAACCGATCCGGTCGGCATACGAGCACACCGTGACGTTGAGGGCCATCCCGTCGTACACGATGGACACGGGGTACATCTCCTCGAGGTGGGCGCCGTTCCAGTACAGCTCGGTGCGCGGACCGGGCACGTTGGAGATCGGCAGGTTGTACCCGGGCCGGAGCCCCGGGTCGAACGGAAGCATTGGGGCCAGGATGGTCGGCAGGATGCTCGGTGCCGTCACCACCAGCGACGGCACCGGCCCCAGCGCTGCGACGCGGTCCTTGGCGACCTGCATCGAGCGGTGGATCAGCCGCAGCCGGTCGGCCGGGTCCGTGCGATCGGTACCCAGGGTGCACACCGCCGTTCCGAACGCATTGCCCGCCGTCGCGCCGTCCTGCCGTCTGCGCACCGAGACCGGGCAGATCGCCACGAGGGAGTCGCCGGGGAGTTCGTCGTGCTCGCCGAACCACGAGCGCAACGCGCCGGCCACCATGGCCGTGACGACATCGTTGCCGGTCACGCCCGCAGCGCGCTCGATCGCCCGCAGTCGCGACTTCGGCCAGCCGGCGGCGGCGAAGGCGCGCCCGGTTCCGAGCGGACCGTTGAGCCGGGTGCGTGGCGCCCCGAACGGCAGGATGGTGGTGTCGCTGGTCACGCCCTGCACCGTGGCCCCGACCTGCCCCCCGACGGTCCGCCGAACCAGACCCACACCGGAGGTGAGTGCCCCGAGGGCCGAGCGGGCCAGCCCGAGCGGCGTCGGAAGTCCACCGTGCGCGGCGTCGGGCCGTGGGCGCCTGCCGGTGGCGAAGAATGGGGACATCGACCGGCGATCGGGATCGGGCGACATCGACTCCTCGATCATCCGCAGGCCGGCGATCCCGTCGAGCACCGCATGGTGGACCTTGGTGTAGAGCGCGAACCGGCCGTCGGGAAGGCCGTCGACGAGGTGGGCCTCCCACATCGGACGGGAGCGGTCGAGCGGTTCGGCATGCAGCTCCCCCACCAGCTGCCACAGCGCGTCCCGCCCGGCGCCGGGCGGCAGCGACGCCCGCCGCACGTGGTAGCTCAGGTCGATGTCGTCCACGTCGCGCCAGGCCCACCACCCGCCGGTGTCCACGCCCCGGTGCGCCCGGCGTCGCAGCACCGGATCCACCTCGTCGGCACGGCCGAGCGCGTCCCGGTAGGCGTCGTCGACGAACCGCGAGCCGGCATCCTCGGGTGGGTTCAGGATCAGGACCACTCCGACGTGCATGGGGTTCGCCAGCAGCTCTGCCGTCATGAGAACCGCGTCGATCGGGTCCATCAGACCCACTCGTCCACCCCGCTTCCACGTGTCTGTGCGGCTTCGGTCACGGTAACTCGAGCGAGGCGTGTCGCGGGCGGAGACGGCCCGTCGCCCGTACGCAGGCCCGTGCCGGGTGCCGGGATTCGGTGTAAGGATGGACGGCATGACCATCGTGGAGCATCCCCGGGCTCGGCACTCGGGCATCGACCTGACCCACCTCGACGAGAGCACCCGAGCACAGGACGATCTGTTCGAACACGTCAACGGCCGCTGGCTCGCCGAACACGTGATCCCCGCCGATCGTGCCCTCGACGGCGCGTTCCGCACCCTGTTCGACAAGGCCGAGGTCGACGTCCGCACCCTCATCGAGGAGGCGGCCGCATCCTCGGCCGAGCCGGGTACCGATGCGCAGCGCATCGGCGACCTGTACGCCAGCTTCATGGACACCGGGGCCGTGGAGGCGGCGGGCCTGGACCCGATCGCCGGCGAACTGGCCGCCGTGGCGGACGCCGCGGACCGGAACGCTCTCGCGGCGGTGCTCGGCCGCTTGCAGCGCGTCGGGATCGGCGGTGCCGTCGGGCACTACGTCGACACCGACGCGAAGAACTCCGCGCGCTACCTGATGCACACGACGCAGTCCGGTCTGGGCCTCCCCGACGAGTCGTACTACCGCGAGGACGGCCACGCCGAGATCCGCGCGCAGTACGTCGCGCACATCGGGCGCATGTTCGAGCTGGCCGGCATCGGGTACGACCCGCAGCGGGTGCTCGAACTCGAGACCCGCCTGGCGGCCGGACACTGGGACGTGGTCAAACGGCGCGACGCCGACCTGTCCTACAACCTGGTGACGTTCGAGGCGCTGACGTCCGAGCGACCCGGTTTCGACTGGCGCGGATGGATCGGCGCACTCGGTGCCACCGAGGAACAGTGGGCCGAGATCGTGGTCCGCCAACCGAGCTTCCTCGACACGTTCGCGCACCTGTGGGCCGAGGCATCCCTCGACGACTGGAAGGCCTGGGCCACCTGGCGGGTCCTGCACTCCCGCGCGCCGTACCTCACCGAGGCGCTGGTCGACGAGAACTTCGCGTTCTACGGCCGCACCCTGACCGGGGCGCAGGAGATCCGCGACCGATGGAAGCGCGGCGTGGCGCTCGTCCAGGACCTGCTCGGCGAGGCCGTCGGCAAGCTGTATGTCGAACGGCACTTCCCGGCCGAGGCCAAGGCCCGCATGCAGCAGCTCGTCGCCAATCTGCAGGAGGCGTACCGGCGCAGCATCGCCGACCTCGAATGGATGAGCCCGCAGACCCGTGAGGCGGCGCTGCGCAAGCTGGAGAAGTTCACGCCGAAGATCGGCTACCCCGACAAGTGGCGCGACTACTCGGCGGTGACCGTCGCCGCGGACGATCTGGTCGGCAACTACCGCAGCGGCTACGCCGCCGAGTACGACCGCGACCTGGCCAAGCTCGGGGGTCCGGTGGACCGCGACGAGTGGTTCATGACGCCGCAGACCGTCAACGCGTACTACAACCCGGGCATGAACGAGATCGTGTTCCCCGCCGCGATCCTGCAACCGCCGTTCTTCGATCTGCACGCCGACGACGCCGCCAACTACGGCGGGATCGGGGCCGTCATCGGGCACGAGATCGGGCACGGCTTCGACGATCAGGGCGCCAAGTACGACGGCGACGGCAATCTCGAGAACTGGTGGACCGACGACGATCGCACCGAGTTCGGTAAGCGCACCGCGGCGCTGATCGCGCAGTACGACGAGTTCGAGCCGAAGGGACTCGCCGGGCACCGCGTCAACGGCAGCTTCACCATCGGCGAGAACATCGGCGATCTCGGCGGGCTCTCCATCGCGCTGAAGGCGTACGAGATCGCGCTCGACGGTGCCGAGGCGCCCGTGATCGACGGCCTCACAGGCCTGCAGCGGGTCTTCTTCGGCTGGGCGCAGGTGTGGCGTACCAAGGTCCGTGACGAGGAGGCGCTGCGCCGGCTCGCCGTGGATCCGCACTCCCCGCCGGAGTTCCGGTGCAACGGGGTGGTGCGCAACATCGACGCCTTCTACGAGGCGTTCGACGTGCACCCCGGCGACGAGTTGTATCTCGACCCCCCGCAGCGTGTGCGGATCTGGTGAGCCGGACGCCGGTGCGCCGCGCCCCCCGACGGGGCGGCGTACCGGCGTCCGAGACTAGGAACGCGAGGACTGCGGTACGGATACCCCGCGCGAGCCGAACCAGGCCAACGGATCCATCTTGGCGCCGCCCGGCTGCCACACCTCGAAGTGCAGGTGCGGACCGGTGGACTGGCCGCGGTTGCCCATCGTGGCGATCACGTCGCCCGCCCGGACCTGCTGGCCGACCGACACGAGCGACTGGTCGATGTGCCCGTAGACGCCGATCGTGCCGTCGTCCTGCTGGATGCGCACCCACAGTCCGAAGCCGGAGGCGGGGCCGGATTCGATGACGGTCCCGTCGGTGACCGACTTGATCGGCGTGCCGATGGCGTTGGCGATGTCGATGCCGTTGTGCGCCGTTCCCCAGCGGGGGCCGAAGCCGGAGGTCAGCGCCCCGATCGTCGGGAAGACGGCGCTCGGGCGGCTCGCGAGTTCGCGCGCGATGCGCTCGGCTTCCTCCTGGGCGATCCGCTCGGCCTCGCGCTGGCGCTCCGCGGCCTCCGCGGCCAGGCGCGCGGTCTCCCGCTCGGCGGCACGCTGCAGCTGGTCGACGTACCGGTCGGTGCCGGCGTCCGGGAATTGCAGCACCTGCGGCGCCGTCGAGAGTCCGACCGTCGGCTGCTGCCGCTCGGGGGCGGCCTGGGCCCGGGGCTGCCCGGGTGCCGCCTGGGCCGCGGCGCTGCCGGCCGCCAGCACGGCACCGATCGCCAGGGGAATGGTCAGCAACCGGCGAGCGGGCCCACTCCGGTGCGCACGCCGGTGTGCCCCACGCCGGGGTACTGCGGGTTCGAGTGTTTCGCTGAAGTTGTCACCATCGGGGCGGGCGTACGGGGCCAAACTGCTGTCCTCGACGTTCGAGTAGTCCGTTCAATAACGGATTGGTCACGGTCGAGTCACAGATTAGCGCATGCTTGCGGCTGTGGGTAGCGCGTCCCGGCTGACCGAATGTCACATCCGGTCGGTTCCGCGACCCGAATGTGACATTCGGTCGGAGGAAGCGCAGCCGCGCGCCGGGCAGTCAGCTGCGACAACTACCGAACTGCTGTCGCGGCTGCCCGGGAACCGCGCGGGTGTGGACTGGACACCGCCGCGGGGCCGGCTCCTGCCGGCTGCCACCTCGATCAGCCTTCCGCGGCCTCGCGCGACGACGCGCCGCCCGGAGCCCGGACGCGGTCCGGGTCGACCAGCACCGTGCCCAGCCAGTCGAACATCCGCTGATCGGTGAGAGCGCGGCCGAGGGGCTGGCAGTGGAAGTTGGCTCCCTCCGCGGCGGTGAAGGCGACGAGTTCCTTCACCCCCGGCAGCCCCTCGGCGAGCCGGCGGGACTGGCCGGGCCAGAACTGCTCGTCCTCCGGGTCGGTGACCAACATCGGCGTCGTGATCGCGCCGGCGAGGTCGCCGAGCCGGTACTTCAGCACCTCGGTGAGGGTGTCGAAGTACGAGTCCATCCGGCGGTAGGGGCGGGCCCGGAACCGCCAGGTGCGTTCGAGCCGGCCCGACAGCCGCATGCCGAAGGCCATGTCCCGGTCGAACTTCTCCCGGTCGCCCTTCTCGAGCAGTTCGATCATGTTCTTCGGCATGTGCGCGAGCCACGACGCGGACACGTCGACCACGCCGGGGTCGGCGACGGCGGCTGCGATCCGGTGCTCGAAGGCCAATGCGCGCGGAACCCAGTATCCGCCCTGGCTGATCCCGTAGAGCGCGATGCGCGACTCGTCGACCTCCGGGTACCGGAGAAGGAAGTCCACGATCGGGGTGATCACAGCCTCCCAGTCGTGGCGGAACGGCACGCCGCGTTCGAACAGCATGGACTGCTGGCCGGGGCCGTCGAAGAACAGCACGTTGTAGCCGCGCGCCAGGGCACCGGCCCCCGCGGCGGTCCACAGGCTGCTGATCGGTCCGTCGCTGCCGTTGTTCAGGATCAGTGTGGGGCGGGGCTCGCCGGTCTCCACACCGAGCGGACGCAGCAGGTAGCCCGGCAGGAAGCCGTCCTCGTAGGGAATGTCGACCTGTTCGGCCGGGTGCGGGGTGGTCTCGACGAACCGGTCCCACGCCGCCCGATGCTGCCGGAACGTCGGCAGCAGCGGGCCGTCTTCGCCCAGCCCGTCGACGGAGTTGACTGCGGTAGCGAAATACGTTGCCGCACGCAGGTATGCGCCTGCGGCACTGACCGCGTGCCCGGCCTCGGCGGAGGCGTCGGCGAGCCGTCGGACGCGATTGCCGAGCGCCACCCAGGCGTCGAACCACTTCTCGGGGTCCTTCTCCCCGATCGGGGCGATGGTGGCGAGCACCTCCCCCACGTCCGCCGCGCCGTGCACGGCCTGCCCGAGCAGGAATCGGACGTCGAAGTCGAGGTCCTCGTCGCGATAGAAGCCTGCAGTGAACGCCTGGTGGGGATGCGCGAAGAAGGATGCGGGCATGTGAGCTCCCTCGGGCGGTAGCGGGGCACACCCACCGTACGCCCGAACCGGTCGTTCGGCTCGATTTCCGGTCACAGGCGGTGCAGTGCGACCTCGCCCAGTGCGCCGTCGGCGACGGTGGCGGTTATGTAGGTGCAGAACGGTTGTCGCCGGCGGTCCGTCGGCGACCCCGGGTTCAGCAGCCGCAGCCCTGTCGCCGTGGTGGTGTCCCACGGGATGTGGCTGTGCCCGAACACCAGGACGTCGGTGTCCGGGTACGCCGCCGACATCCGTCGGTCGCGGCCTGCCGAGGCGCCGGTCTCGTGGACGACGGTGAAGCGCACATCCTCGAGCGTCACGCGTGCGGTCTCGGGCATCCGGCCTCGCAGCTCGGCACCGTCGTTGTTACCCCAGCACGCGACCAACCGGGCCGCCCGCTCGGACAGGGCGTCGAAGAGCGCGACGTCGACCCAGTCCCCGGCGTGCAGCACCACGTCGGCGCGATCGACCTCCTCCCACACCCGCGCCGGCAGGTCCCGCGCGCGGACGGGGACGTGGGTGTCGGCCAGCAGCAGCAACCTCATGCGATCAGTGTGCCCGCCAGGTTTTCGCCCCACGGCGAGGTTTCACGCGGCTCCCACCGGGCACCCCGCCCCGAGTACGCGACGAACGAGTACACGACGAACGATGCCCGCGGCGGACGGCGGGCGCCACCGGGAGGAACACCATGGCCAACGTCGCCGACGGGATTGTCGACCGGCTCCGGGCCTGGGGCGTGCACCGCGTCTTCGGCTACGCCGGCGACGGCATCGACCCGATCCTGGCCGCGCTCGACCGCTCGTCCGAGCACATCGAACTCGTCACGACCCGGCACGAGGAGATGGCGGCGTTCATGGCAACCGGCCACGCCAAGTACACGGGCGAGGTGGGGGTGTGCCTGGCCACCCAGGGGCCGGGGGCGGTGCATCTGCTGACCGGCCTGTACGACGCCAAACTCGACGGCAAACCGGTGGTGGCGATCGTCGGGCACGTGGTGACGACGGCCCAGGGCAGCGGCTACCAGCAGGAAGTCGCGCTGCCCACCCTGTTCAAGGACGTGTGCGCCCAGTACGTGCAGACCCTCGACACCCCCGAACAACTCGACGCGGTACTCGACAACGCATTCCGCACCGCGCGGGCGACGTCGAGCCCGACGTGCGTGATCGTCCCGCACGACGTGCAGCAGGCGGGCGTCGCCGAGGAGGAGCACACCCACGGCGTGGTTCCCAGCGCCGCGACGGTCGCGGTCCCACGGGTCCTGCCCACCGACGCGGACCTCGACCGGGCCGCCGACCTGCTGAACTCCGGGCAGCGGATCGCGCTGCTCGTCGGCCAGGGCGCCCACGGTGCGGCCCGGGAGGTCGACGAACTCGCGGAACTGCTCGGCGCGGGTGTGACGACGTCGCTGCTCGGCAAGCCCGTCATCGACGAGTCCCGGGACTGGGCCTGCGGTGTCATGGGGCATCTCGGCACCACCGCCGCGGCGGACCTGACGACCGGTTGCGACACCCTGCTGATCGTGGGCAGCAACGACCCGTGGACGGAGTTCTATCCCGCTCCGGGCCAGGCGCGCGCCGTGCAGATCGACATCGACGCCCGCAACCTCGGCGCCAAGTATCCCGTCGAGGTGCCCCTCGCCGGGGACGCCCGCGAAACGCTGCGCGCCCTGCTGCCACGGCTGCACCGAACCGACCGCCCGTGGCGCCGCGACGTCGAGCAGATGGTCCGGAACTGGCGGCGGATCGCCGCCGCACGACGCACGGAGCCCGCGGACGGGCTCGATCCGCAGGCGGTCGTCGCGGCCCTGTCCGACCATCTCCCCCCGGACGCCCAGGTGGCGGTGGACGTCGGTTCGGTCGTGTACTGGTACGCCCGGTTCCTGCGACTGCCACCGGGAGTGCCGGCACACCTGTCGAGCACCCTCGCCTCGATGGGATCCGCGATGCCGTACGGCCTGGCCGCCAAGCTCGCCCACCCGGATCGCCCGGTGGTCGCGCTGGCCGGGGACGGCGCCATGCAGATGAACGGCATCTCGGAGCTGATCACTCTCGCCCACCGCTGGCGCGACTGGGCCGATCCGCGCTTCGCCGTCCTCGTCCTCGACAACGGAGATCTCACCGAGGTGTCCTGGGAGCAGCGGGAAATGGAGGGCGATGCCCGCATCCCCGCCTCGCAGACCGTCCCGCCCTTCCCCTACGCCGACTACGCCCGTCTGCTCGGTCTCGAGGGCATCCGGATCGATCGGCCCGAGGACGTCGACGAGGCGTGGCGTACCGCCCTGAGCGCCGATCGTCCGGTGCTGATCCAGGCGGTCGTCGACCCGGGCACCCCGCTGCTGCCACCGCGTGCCCCCGCGGAGAAGGTGGAGACGATGCTCCGGGCCCTCGAGCGGGAGGGCGCGCACGCGGCGGCACAGCGGCTGCGCCGGCAACGCGAGCAGGAAGCAGCCAACTGACGGCGGTCAGACGAGGTTCCGCGGAATGCGGCGGTGCCAGTTCTGCGAATGGACCCGATTCTCCACCGGCCGCGGGTCGACGTCCGGGTTCCCCAACTCGAACGCGTCCAGGCGGGCGTCGATGACGAATTCGTCTGCTGTGCACCGCAACACGGTGTTCGTCGTGATCTCGGTACGCCAGTCGCCGCGTTCGAGGCGGCGCACGGTCCTCGTCTCGCCCCGCACGGAATCGACGTCGTTGCCCCGGAAGCTGAACCACTCGGTGGTGGCGCGGCGGACCGTCGTGCCGACGTCGTCGAGCAGGATCGTGCCCTGATCGTTCTCGATCTCGAGGGTGGAGACCCCGGTCGCCAGGTCGCGTTCGACCTTCCAGTGGTGCCGGCCCGGTTCCAGGTGCGTCGCGGGGGCCTCCGGAGCAGCCTCGGGGGGGCCGAACGCACGTAGTCTCTCGTCGTCCCCGGGACGCTGTGGGCGGTGGGGAAGCGTCAGGGTGCTGGTGCCCGTATTCACCGTCAGCATCACAGGTTCCGGCGACGGCCACGCCAGCGGCCAGTACGACGAGGACACGGACAACCGGATGCGATGGCCGGCGGGGAACGAGTGGGCCATCCCGTTGAGCGGCACCCGCACACGGTACGTCCGGCCCGGCTCGAGGGGTTGCGGGTCGCCGCTGCCGTCGCGGTGGGTGAGATTCAGCAGGCCGTAGGTGACGCGGGTGGCCTCGCCGTCCGGCGCCACATCCGACAGACGCGCCGCCACCATCGCATTGGGTCGGTCCGCCGACACGTCCAACTCGAGCGTCGGCAGCCCGAACACCTCGAAGGTGTCGTCGAGCGGTTCGGTCTCGAACACCAGCGAACCGCCGTCGTCCTCCCGCTGATCGCCCGGCAGGTCCGGTGTCGCGGCATACGAGGCCCACTTGCCGGCGAACATGCCCACACTGAGCGGCGACTGCAGCCGGATCCGGTGGTGGTCGGCTTCCTCAGCAGGCTTGTCGGACAACGAATGCCGGGTCAGAGTGTAACGCCGGTCCTCGATGTTCGGGGACGGCCAGCACGGTTCCGACACCCAGCGACCGGGCCGGTCCGCGTACGTCGGCTGCGGCGGGATGCTGTCCTGCATCCAGGCCCGCAACACCGGCTCGTCCATGATTCCGGTGTCGCGGCCCTTGAGCCAATGATCCCACCAGCGGACGAGTTCCTGCAGGAACCCGATCGCCGGCCCGGGCACGCCCAGGTGCGGATACCTGTGCCCCCACGGGCCGATCAGACCGAGACGCGGAACGTGCAGATGTTCGAGCAGCCGGAAGATCGCGTTGGTGTAGCCGTCCGCCCAGCCGCCGACCGCGAGCACCGGACACTCCACGTCCCCGTAGTTCTCGTTCACCGACGCCCGCTTCCAGTAGTCGTCGCGGTGCTGATGCTCGAGCCACTTCTCGATCCACAATCCGCTGCCGGACAGGCGCTCGTGCCACATCTCCCGCCACCGGTCACCGACGATCGCCGGATCCGGGGGCAGGCTGTTGAACGCGAACATCACCGTCGCCTCGGACAGATTGTCCGAGAGCAGGCATCCGCCCATATAGTGCATGTTGTCGACGTACAGATCCTCGGTGGCGGAGGCACTGACGATCGCCTTGAGCGCCGGCGGGCGGCGGGCGGCCACCTGCAGACTGTTGAACCCGCCCCACGAGATACCCATCATGCCGACATTGCCGTCGCACCAGGGCTGTTCGGCGAGCCATGCGATGACGTTGCAGGCGTCGTCGTGTTCGGCGGCCAGATACTCGTCGGCGAGCACCCCGTCGGAGTCTCCGCTGCCGCGCATGTCCACACGCACGGACACGTAGCCGTGCCCGGCGAGATAGGGGTGGTTGAGAGCATCCCGCGCCCGGGTCAGGTCCCGCTTCCGATACGGGATGTACTCGAGCACCGCCGGGACCGGTTCGTCGGTGACCGGGCGCCACATCCGGGCGGCCAGGCGCGCGCCGTCGCGCATGGGAACGAACACGTTCTCGACGTCTCGCACCTCGTACGGGAACGACTCGACCGTGTGCACTAGGCGGCCTCCTCGAATTCGAAGGGCAGTGCCTCGAGGCAGTCGCGATAACGCTGCTCCAGTTCGTCATGACCGGAAGCGCCGAGGTAGAGGGTGGCGAGCTTGTACCGGTAGGCGTCCTGGTTGGGTAGGTCGGACAGCCGGGTGCCGGGCTGTACGTCGATCCGCACGACCGTACCGGGGAAACGTGCCTGCAGCGCGGCGATCTCACTCTCACTCGGGACGCGGGTGACGATGCCGTCGTCGTAGCGGGGCACCATGCACTGGGCCGCCACCGCGAATTCGCCCTTCCGCTGCGGCATCCGCGGCCGACGGCCGAGAGCGACGTCGATCGCCACCGCGTGATTGGACGCTCCGTCCACCTTCGCGAACAGGTCGCTGTGCGACTGCGAGATGCGGGTGTTCACCTCGATGAGCCACAGCTTGCCCGTCTCGGCGTCCCACATGAATTCGGAGTTGAAGCAACCGTTGTCGTAGCCGGTGTGCCGGAGATAGCGCTCGGTGACGTCGATCATCTGCTGTTGCACCTCGGGCGGGACGGTGCGCGCGGGGTAGTCGAGGTGATCGAAGCTGTGGCCGGACTCGTCCTTGCGCATGTCGAACACGCCGTGCACTCCGAACTCTCCCTGGAAGATCGACCCTTCGGGCGCTGCCTGCGTGCCGGTGACGATCTGTTCGGCCAGGCAGGTGCGAGCGCCCGCGGCGCGCGCCTCCACCGGGATGTCCACGTGAGCCAGCGCTTGGTCGAAGGGACTCGCGATGCGGCCGATCTCCTCTCGGATGCGTGCGGTCGCGGAGGCGAACTCCTCGGCGTTCGACACTTCGAAGCCCAGCTGGGACGAGTGCGCCTTGATCGGCTTGACCCAGAACGGGAACGGGACGTCGATCTTGTCGAGTGCCTCCGGATCGAAGGGATCGAACGCGTCGAAAGCCGGCACACACTCGGGCACGACCTCACGCTGCAGGATGCGGCTCCACAGCTTGTGTTCACTGCGGATCACACTCTCGAGGCTCGGCGACGGCAGGCCGCGTGCGGCCGCGAGAACAGGCACGAGCACGCTGGTCGGAAAGTCCCAGTGGGCGATGATCGCGTCGACACTGCCCTCGAACGAATCGAGCTCCTTGTCCGCTCTCTCGAGCAATGTGTCGAAGTCGAAGCTCTCGGCGGAGACCAGCGACTCGTAGTCGAGCAATCCGTGGAAGGTGAAGCCTTCGGGAATCTCGACGGTGCCGAGCTCTCCGCGCTGCAGATCGGTCAGTCCAGGTACGAAAATGTTCTCAGTCATCGTGAACTGGCTATCCCCGTCGGGTCGCAACGAAACCTCGGCCGTCCGGTCGGACCGTATTGCGGGGATTGCCGGACTGTGTGCGCCGCGACCGGGTATTGCGGGGAAACTCGTCGATGGGGGTATACCGGGGGCCATCTCCGGGTATGCCTTCCTGACAGCAACGGAGGACAGCGCAGTGGATCGGTACACATGAGGGCGTCGTTCGATCAGCAATTACGCAACCTCACCGGTCAGCTCCGGGGTCTCGCCGAACTCGCCGCGAGGGCCCTGGAGCTGTCGACACGTGCGTTGCTCGACGGCGACGTCGCAGCAGCCGAGGAAGCGCTCGATCTCGGCGAGGACATCGACACCTTGCACACCGAGTGCAGCGAACGAGCCGTGGCGATCCTTGCCTTGCAGCATCCGGTCGCCGGGGATCTGCGGTTCGTGTTCTCCGCGGTGCGCATGAGCAGCGATCTGGCACGCATGGGCCAGCTCGCCCTGCACATCGCGCGCGCAGCCCGGCGTCGCACCCCCGGCGAGCTCGTCCCCGATCAGGTCCGGGGCGACATCACCCGGATGGGCGAACTCACGGCCACGATGGTCCGCGCCCTGTGCGATGCCTTCCGCGAGCCGAAGCTGGAGCTGGCCGCGCAGATCCGGAGGACCGACGCGGAACTCGACCTCGTCCACGCCCGCGTCCTCGGGACCCTGCGGGATCCGGCCTGGACGCACGGCGTGACCCCCGCCGTCGACCTCGCCCTGGTGGCTCGCTTCTACGAACGCTTCGGAGACCAGGCCGTGGACGTGGCCGAACGGGTCGTCTTCCTGATCACCGGACGTCGCCCCGACGGCGATCCAGCTCTACCCGGGCGGCCCTGAGAATGTGCCCGGGCCGGTCCGGGTTCACGGTCCGTTCGAGGTCGGCGACGAACTCCTCCACACGCTCCGTGGGCCAGGATTCCAGCCCTCGGCCCGTGCGCTCGGGGTAAGCGGCGTGGACGACGTCGAGGATCCGGTGCGCCAGCCGGCTCGCGTCCTCCACGTCGAGACGGTGGGTCGTGCCGTTCAGGGTGACGTCCAGCCCGTCGCCGGTGTCGGTCACGGCAAAGGTGGTCATGTGTGCCTCCTGTGCTCCCCAGGCGTGAGGGTACTCGAGACGACCACCCGCGACCACCGACGGCGTGTCAGCGGCCGGCGACTGGGTACTCGCCGGACATGAGCATTCCTGCACACGAGCGGCTCGCGATCGTCACCGGTGCCGATTCGGGAATCGGCAAGGCCACGGCCGAGACGCTGGCCTCGGAAGGATTCGACGTGGGCATCACGTTCCACACCGACGAAGCCGGCGCCCGCAGCACCCGGGACGGGATCGAGGAGCGCGGCCAGCGCTGTTTCGTCGTCCGCCAGGATCTGACCAGCCCGGACACCGCCGACGTCGTCGACACGCTCGCCGAGAAGCTCGGCGGTCTGGGTGTTCTGGTCAACAACGCCGGAACCGGGCACATGGACCGAGTCCTCGACCTCGGCTACGAGACGTGGCGGGAGGTGCTCGCGACCGACCTCGACGGTCCGTTCCTGTGCGCTCAGCGCGCGGCTCGCCGGATGATCGCCGGTGGCCGCGGGGGCCGGATCATCAACGTCACGAGCGTGCACGAGCACATCCCCCGGCTCGGGGCCGCCGCCTACTGCAGCGCCAAGGCCGGCCTGGGCATGCTCACCAAATGCCTCGCACTGGAGTTGAGCCGGCACGGGATCCTCGTCAATACGATTGCGCCCGGCGAGATCTCGACCCCGATGACAGGCATGGACGAGTCACAGGCGTACCACGAGGACCGTCCCGGCAATCCGGTCGGCCGGCCCGGGCACGTCCACGAAGTCGCCTCGGCCATCGCATTTCTCGCATCGCCACGCTCGTCGTACCTCACGGGCGGCTCGATTCCCGTCGACGGCGGGCTGATGCTCATGGCCGCGCACGGTCACGACATGGCCGAGGAAGCCTGGCGCGAGATCTGACGTCACACCGGCTCGATGTCCGGTAGCCGCCACGTCCTGTCGAACCACGGTTCGAGAGGACCGTACAACCGGAACATGGCCCACCAGCTCTTGCCGGGCACGGTCTGGATCCAGTTGTGGCCGCCCTCGGGTGGCTCGGGGCCGAAGTGGATGTCGACGGAGCCGTCGTCGTTCGGGGTGAAATCCCGGTCCTGGCTCGTCACCGACGGCCACTCCTGCCCGGTCTGCAGCATCGACCGGGTCTGGGTGTCGTAGACGAGGACGGACCAGAAATTGGCGGCCGGAACGTCGGCGGGAACGCGGAGCCGGTAGGTCCGGCCGCCGTCGAACGGGTTGCCGTCGGTGTCGACGCAGGCAACGACGTATTGGGACCCGGCGCCGATCTTCTCGACGTCCTCTGCCGGACTCACGCCGGTGACCGAGAAGTTGAACTGCACGGCAGCGTCGAGCAGGGCGACCCCGTCTTCTTCGAACCGATGGCCACCGAGGAAGAATGCGCGCCAGGTGCTGCCCGGGTAACGGTAGGCCTCTGGCTGCCGGAACCGGTAGGTGAGGGCGCGACCGGTGGCGTCACCCACCGCGGCTGCTTCGGTCAGAATCGCCCGCATGCGCTCGTCCGGGTCGAACGGCCTGCCGCGCCGGATGCCGATCGAGGCGAAGAATCCCAGGGTGAGCGGATCGGACGATTCGGGCGGTTCGGACTGCACCACCTCGTCGAGCATTTCCCACGCCCGGAAGTCGGCGGGCGGGACGCCGACCATCGGTTCCGGCGACACGTTCACGAACCGCATGGACGGTGGACGGTCGGCGAGCGCGAGGGGATAAGCCCGGGTCTTGTCCTTGATGACCTCGACGGCGGGATGGGGATCGCCGTGCTCGTCGAGGAAGCCGCGAACGAACATCGCCATGCCGAAGCCCTTGGTACGCACCACGAAGTAGCCGTCGGGAACCTCACCGTCGTAGCCCGGAGGCAGCAGCAGGTAGGCGCCGCCCTCGCCCTTGTCGGGTCCGGACAGGCCGACGTCGGCCACCCAACGCCCCCAGCTGTCGTCGATCGCGCCCAGCACACCGGGCGGCGCCTCGATCACGAGCGGACCGTCGTGCAGGTCGATCCAGATGGCGGTGTAGGAGGTGCTCGTGTTCGCCGTGAGCCAGACGGTGCACGGATGCATCAGGTCTTCGAAGACGTACGCCGTCGAGTTCACCGGCCCCTGCTCCAGGAGCGCCCTGCGCATCGCCATCATGTTCAGCGCGGGCAGCGCCAGCAGGTACGCCTGGACGGCGCGCTGGAAGTCCAAATTGTCGAACAACGTCCGGACCGTCGCATCGTCCGGAAAGCCGTCGAAGAATCGCAAGGTCCCCAACCGGGTGTGAACCGCGTCGGGCGACTCGATGCCGGCAGGGATGGGGGTCGCAGTCGTCTTTGTCATCGTCAGCCTCCTCGTCACGATGCCCGACTCCGACGCTACGAATCCCCACACCGGCTCTCAAGGGCCGAAAGCCCACAACTCGCCGCCGCTGCAGATTGCGAGAACGCCGCATCTCGTAACCCCACCCCCCGGTGCTTCCGCCGGCCGTTCGGGGGCGAATCTCCGGCACCACCGGGCGTACGCAATCTTTCCGAGGGTTCTACCCGGCCCAGCCAGGGTAGGCACCGAACAATCGACTGCCCGAGGCGGGCGCGACAACTCGACGAACGTGAAACGAGGTGGAACAGGTGCTGTCGGACACCGAGCAGAAGAAGAAGCAGAAGAAGAAGTTGTCGCTGACCGGATCGGTCGCGCTGGGGACCGGGGTGATGATCGGCGCAGGCATCTTCGCGCTGGTCGGACAGGTGGCGGAACTGGCCGGGTCCTGGGTGCCGTGGGCGTTCGTCGCGGGCGCGCTGGTGGTTGCGTTCAGCGCCTACTCGTACGTGCGGTACTCGAGCACGAACCCGTCCTCGGGTGGGATCGCGATGATCCTGAAGGCCGCGTACGGACCCGGTGTGGTGGCCGGGTCGTTCTCGTTGTTCATGTATGTGTCGATGATCCTGGCCGAGAGCCTGCTGGCCCGGACCTTCGGCACGTACCTGTTGCGCCCGTTCGGGATGCAGGGCTCAGCCGTGTGGGTGCCGGTCCTGGCGGTGGTGGCAATCGTCGCCGCGACGGTGGTCAACCTGGTCGGCAACCGGTGGGTGGAAGGGTCGGCGACGGCGACCGCCGCGATCAAGATCGTCGGGATCGGGGCACTGGCGGTGGCCGGGATCGCCGCCACCGGCGTGTCGGCATTCTCGCGGCTGGTCACCGGGGGCGCGGATGCGACGCCGCCGGAGAGCGGACTACTCGGTTTCCTGGCCGGCATCGCCCTGTGCATCCTGGCGTACAAGGGCTTCACCACGATCACCAATCAGGGTGACGATCTACGCGATCCCCGGCGCAACATCGCGCGCTCGATCGTGATCGCGATCGCGGTGTGCACGGTGCTCTACCTCCTGCTGACCGTCGCGGTCACCGGGAGCCTGTCGGTGCCCGAGATCGTCGCCGCCCGCGACTACGCACTGGCCGAGGCTGCCGAGCCGCTGTTCGGGTCCTGGGGTGTGTGGCTGACGGTGGCGGTGGCGGTGGTCGCGACGTTGTCCGGCTTGGTGGCGAGCCTGTTCTCCGTGTCGCGGCTGTACGACATGTTGCGACAGATGGGCCAGGTGCCCGGGTTGCCGGGGTCGGTGAATCGGCAGTCGCTGCTGATCACGGCAGCGTTGGCGCTGGTGACGGCGACGGTGTTCGATCTGAGTCAGATCGCGTCGCTCGGGGCGATGCTGTACCTGTCGATGGACATCGCCATTCACTGGGGCATGGTCCGTCGTCTGCGCGACGAGGTGGAATTCGCAATCTGGGTCCCGGCGGTGGCGATCGCGCTCGATGTGCTCGTGCTCGTGCCCTTCGTGATCATGAAGGTGCGTACGGATCTGTTCACGGTGGTCGTCACCGCCGTGGTGGCCGTAGCCGTCTTCACGGCACAATGGCTGATCGTACGGCGCCGCGGCGACGCCGAGACCGATCAGCAGTCGTCGGACGGGCGCCGGTCGCAGGGCCTCTGATTTCGCCCGGCGGGTGCGTGGGCCCGCCGACGGTCGGTGGGTCAGCGTCACTTACGCGCTGAACCCACCGACTCGGGCCGAACGGTGCGTCACCGCCTCCGACTCGATGTGCACGTGGATCGAAATCGACTCCACAATGTGGGCCGCAGGGTTTGCACCGTCCAACTCGGGTAGTGCACGGCCCATGACAACTGCCTCGTCCGTCCCACCCGAACCGACCACCGGCGTTGTTACCGGTATCGGCCTGCGTCCCATCGGCACGCCGTTGCCGCTGGGCTTTCTCGGCCTGTGCGTGGCCACCTTCTGCCTTGCCGGTCTGCAGTTGGGTTGGGTACCACAGGAGCAAGGAAAGTCGATTGCCCTGGTGGTCCTCGGTTCGACCGTGCCGGTGCAGTTCATTGCCTGCGTATTCGGGTTCCTGGCACGCGATCCTGTGGCCGGCACCGGCATGGGCGTGCTGGCCGGGACGTGGGCGGCGGTTGCGTTGGTGACCGTGCAGTCCCCACCCGGCGCGGACAGTGCCGGTCTCGGATTGCTGCTACTGGCAGCGGCCGCGGCCATGCTGGTTCCGGCCGTGGCCGGTCGCACCAAGACCGTGGCTGCGGCGGTGATGGGCCTGAGCGCGGTGCGGTTCGCTGTCACCGGACTGGCGCATCTGACCGGCAGCTCGGGGTGGCAGAGCACGGCGGGGTGGATCGGTGTGCTGCTGACGGTGGTGAGTCTGTATGCCGCTCTGGCGTTCGAACTCGAAGGGGTGACCAAGCCGTGCGGTGCTGCCGCTGTGGCGGCGCAGCGACGCCGCCACAGCGATGAACGGGGACGCGGCCGCCCAGCTCACCGACCTCACGCGGAAGCCCGGGGTGCGCCGGCAACTGTGAGCCGCGAGAAACCCACGGTGTGGAAACCGAGTTGCCAGGCGCCTGCGACGCTCTGACCATCGGGACCGAGATCGGTTCGCTGCTGGGTGAATTCATATTCCGGAAGTAGCTCACCGCGGTACGCGGATCAGCGGCATCCCCGCGTACCTCGGTACGAACAGACGACGCGGTCGCCGATGTGGGATATGCGGCGACCGGCGACTGCCGGTGCTCAGCCAAGGGAACCGATCAGGTCCCGGCAGGCCTGTTCGCATCGCCGGCACGCCTCTGCGCACGTCTTGCAATGCACGTGGTGGGAGGCGTGCTGGGCGCACTCGTCCCCGCAGGACTTGCACGCCGCCGCGCAGGTCTCGAGCACCGACCGAGTCAGGTCGGCGTCGTAGCCGGTATGGCGCGACAGGACCCGTCCCGTGGTTTCGCAGATGTCGGCGCAATCCAGATCGGTGCGGATGCACTTGATCAACTCGGCCACCGAGTCCTCGCTCAGGCAGGCATCGGCGCAGGCGGTGCACGCCTGCGCGCATTCGATACACGCCTCGATGCACGCGGTGAGCTTGCCGGTGTCGATACCGCCGAGGTCCTTCGGGTAGCTGTCGAGCATGGTCGCTGCAGTGCTCATGAGTTTCCTTTCGTCGAACCGGAACACCAGAGCTGCACGCTCCGGTACGAACTCGCGTACCCACGAGCGTGCGGGACGACACGAGACGCATGATTCGCTTTTCGGCCGATTCGGTTGCGGGGAGTCCTGCTACGTGGTGATCACCGGCTGATGCCGGTGGTCGGCAGCGAAGCGTTCGCAGATCTCGTCGACGGTTCCGCCGGTGTGGAGGAACCCGGCATCCAGACGCCGGGCAAGACGACGGGTCTGTTCGTCGAGGATCGCCGCGGCCCGGCGGACCTCGATCGCGGACGACCCCGCGGCCGCGGCCGCGAGTCGCGGTGCGTACGACAGAGCGGCGGCGAGCGAGAGGTCTCCGTCGGATTCGCGGAAGAAGTAGGTCTCGCCGTACTGCATCAGGTCCAGTTCGCTCGTGGTCAGCGCCTCGGTGACCGAGTCGAGCCACTGCACGGCGATGCTCGCCTCCGCGGCGGGAAGGATCTGTTCGGTGCCGGTGGCCGCCAGAAGCACGAGCCGGCGGGCAGTGGCGCGGCGACGGCTCAGCGCCGGATAGATCTGCAGCACCCAGGAAATCGCCGCAGTGAACAGCACGAACCCCATCAGCGCCTGCAACGGAATCAGCAGTCGCAGCGCCGGATAGGCTGGTGTGATGTCCCCGAAGCCGAGGGTGCCGACGGTCACCAGGGACAGATACAGCGCCATGACCGGGTCCGACGCGGCCGACGGGCGCAGCGCACTGGCGAAGTAGAATCCGTCGGGCATGTGCGGCAGGTAGATCAGGGCCCAGCCGAGCACGATCATCGTCGCCCACGCCCCGGCGGTGACGACGAGTCCGACCGGCCCAACCGAACCCAGCAGCCGCCGTCGCCGCCCGAGGTGGTGCGCCCCACGCCACAGGACCACGAACACCCCCCGGCAGATCGTGCCCAATCCCCGGGGATGCCACAACGTCACGAAGATGTCCCGCAGCGCCCCGACGATCAGCGCCGCACCCACCATGCTCGAGATCCAGATCATGATGTCTGCCATCGTCCTTCGAGGGCGTCGCCCACCTGCCCGGTGAGCTCGTCGAAGTGCCCACGCGTCGCGGTACCGTGGCCCGGGATGTGCTCCCGCAGGCGCCCGAGCTGGTCGGTGATCGCCGCACGCTGCTGCGCAGTGGTGGCCTTCCATGCCAGCTCCCGCAGCATCGACAGCAACGCGTCCAGCACCGCCGGATCGTCGGCGCCGTAGAGCCGCGGCTGAGTGCACACCAGATCCAGCAGTTCGGCGAAGGTCGGTCGCGCCAGCACCACCCGGACCCGGCCGTGCTCGTCGCACAGGGGGTACGGGCCGAGGCGAAGGTCGAGCAGGTCGCCCAGGACCGCGGTGCACGAGACCAGTCCGTGCACCGCGGTGGTCGGGTCGTTGATGCCGGGCGACAGGGCCCGCACCACTACATCGGTCAACTGCCGCAGCCCGTACCCGATGTCCTGGACGGCGGTGCGTTCGCTGCCGGTGCGCAGCGCACCGCGCACCCGCTCGCACAGCCTTCGGGCCTCGTCCTCGGCCGGGGGCTGCGGACGCAGGGACCACCACGACGCGACCGGCGTGCCCGCCAGCACCGGACTGCCCACCGGCCGGCTCACCCACACCACCGCCTCTGCCTGCTCGGCCGCCGCGAGCAGCGCGTGCTCGTCGAGTTCGACCAGGAATCCGGACGAGGCCGCCTCGACGTAGTGCGGGCTCGCCGGGGGGACGGGCAGCGTGGGCCGATCCTGCCGATCCGCAGGCAGCAACCTCGCAGCGGTCTCGCAGGTGTCGGCGCGCACCTGTTCGAGCACGGCCTCGACGCGGATCTGCCGGACCAGATGCCCGAGGAACAGCACGAGTGCGAGGACGCTGGTGACCGCGAGCAGGTACGCCGTCGTGACCGCCAGCTGGGGGACGAAGGCACTGTCGTCGGTGTCGCTGCGGACCGTGCGCAGCACGGTCAGCGCGTAGACGAACGTCGCGAGGAACAGTCCCAGGGTGCGTTGGACGACCCGGTCGGCGGCGAAGGTGCGCAGCAGCCGCGGCGAGTACTGACTACTGGCCAGCTGCAGGGTCACCAGGGTCAGCGAGAACGTCAGCGAGGTGACGGTGATCAGCGAGCCGGCGATCGCACTGAGCACCTCGCGGGCGGCGTCGGCACCACCACCGAACAGGTACCCCGCCACCGTCGGTGGCAGCCGGTCGTCGACGGCGGCGTCGAGCTCGGGCATGCCGATGCCGGCCAGCACGGCCAGCAGCACCGCAGCTGCCGGGACCGGCCACAGCCGCGAACGTATCGCTTCGACGAACACTTGCCGGCGTTTCAGCGCAGCCCCGATCGGTCCCTGTCGTGTCCGGGTCCGAGAGTCGTCGGTCATCGCAGGCTCACTCGGTGCCGTCGGCGCTCGTCGGATTCCGGGCAGAGGCGCGGCGGCCGGGGCGGGTCACATCCTGCAGTGCCGACCCGTCCCCGAACTGTTCGCGACCGATCACACTCAGACTGCCGTCCGACTCCAGCACCACGGCCGCAACCCGGCTGACATCCCCGGTGCCGGTTGCACGGATCGCCTGACGGACCTCTCCTGGGCTGATCCGCTGCTGTGCCAGCGCCGAATCCAGCACGGTGCCGTGGTCGACGAGGATCGTGGGCCGGGCGGTGAGCACGGCGCGGCTCCGGGGCCAGCGGGACGACACGGTCGCAACGATGTACTGCAGGGCGGCCAGCAGGATCAAGGCCACGGCGCCCTCGGCCCAGGCCACGTCGGAGCTGAGCAGGATCGTCGCCAGCGTCGACCCCAGCGCGACGGTGACGACCAGGTCGAACGCGTTGAGCTTGGCCAAGGTTCGTTTGCCGGACACCCTCAGCACGATCACCAGGGCAACGTAGGCCGCCGAGCCCACCAGCAGTACCCGCGCAATTTCCGACCATGTCTCGAACCACATCTGCTGCGAATACCCCGGGAACGGCCCCGCAATCACACTCGGAACCGGGGCGGCGCTCACCGGTGCGGCTCGGGGGACCGCGCCGCCGGAGCCGTGGCCCGCCGGTACAGCACCCGGCCGGCCACCGCGGTGACGCCGAAGACCACCGTGCTCACCGCCAGCACCAGCGACCCCGCGGCCAGCACCGTCTCGTCCGCGCCCAGCCGCTCCGCTTCGAGAGTCAGGTAGAACAGTGCTGACACCCCGATAGGGCCGAACCAGCCCAGATACAGCGCATCCGGCATCGACAGGTGCAGCGGCCGGCGGAGCAACAGCAGAACCGGCACCCGGCGTAGCGTCAGTACCGCCACGACCAGCGCTACTCCCGCCCACCCGAGTTCGGCCCACTGCCGCCAGGGCAGCGCCGCTCCCAGCAGGACGAACAGCGGCAACACCGCAAAGCGGTTGATCGCCTCGTCGATCGGTACCTCCGCCGTCCGCTCGCTGCCGGTACTGGTGAGGTTGAATGCCAGTCCGCCGACGAACACCGCCAGCACCCCGTCGACATGGATCAATCCGGCGACACCCAGAATGCCCAGCGCGAGCACGACGGTGAAGAACAGTGCCGGCGCCGGATCCGTCGCCCCGTACCTCTCCCCCCAGCGCAGGGCCCGGCCACCGGCCCATCCGCTCGCGGCCCCCATCAGCACTGCTCCGGCCACCTGCCACAGCGACTCCAGTGCCGCCGTGCCCGCTCCCATGCCTCCGGCGACGGCGACCGCGGCCAGCACCAGTGGCAACGCCAAACCGTCGTTCGCCCCGGACTCGAGCGAGAGGACCTGCCGATTCCGGGCGGGCAGATCCTCCTCGGCCGCCTCTCCGGTGACGACGTTCGAGGCGAGAACCGGGTCCGTCGGGCACAGGGCCGCGCCCAGCAGCACGGCCGTGGCCAGGGGCATGGACAGCAACGCCCACCCCACTCCTGCGGTGACAGCCGCCATCACCGGCATCGCTACAGCCAGCAACACGGCGACGGGACGCCATTGCCGGCGCACGTCCGTCATCGGATAACGCAGCGCCACCGCCATCACCGATACCGCCAGCAGGATCCGGCTCGCCTCGTGCAACAGCCCCTGCTCGACCGTCAACGCCGGCAGGGAGAGTGCGTCGAGCACGTACGGTCCGAGCAGCACACCCGCCGCAAGCCCGAGCAGAGGTTCGGATACCGGAAGACGGCGCATCTTTGCCGACAACGCCGCCACACCGACGCCCAGCACCCCGACGGTGGCGAGAACGACGTCGATGCTCATGCGTTCAGAGTTGCCCGGAGACCG
This sequence comes from Rhodococcus sp. NS-SX18, assembly GCF_057367935.1. Classification (NCBI taxonomy): domain Bacteria; kingdom Bacillati; phylum Actinomycetota; class Actinomycetes; order Mycobacteriales; family Nocardiaceae; genus Rhodococcus; species Rhodococcus sp. NS-SX18. The sequence continues at coordinate 4,780,031 of NZ_CM170633.1, forward strand.
GCACTGTCAATCCTCTCCGGATTCGGAGATGGGCAGGCACATCCGGACCTCGGTGCCGTGCGGGTCGTTCGGCAGATAGCGGATGCTGCCCCCGTGGCGCTCGACGATGTGCTCCGAGATGATCAGACCGATTCCGGAACTGTCCTGTTTGGCGGAGAACGCCCCGGACGCCAGCCGATTTCCCGAGGCATCGTCGTCCATGCCCCGTCCCTGGTCGAAGACCGAGACACAGGCCCACTCCCCCCTTCGAGCCGTCCGGACGGTCAGCTCCTTGACGGCGGTCGAGGGCAACACGATCTCGTCGATCGCGTTGAAGCAGAGGTTGATGACCACCTGCCCGATGAGCACGCTCTCGCCTTCGACCGGCAACGGCGAACGAGACCTGTCGAGCGAGATGTGCACCCCCCGCTCGGCTGCCCGCAGACGTACGAAGTACAGGCTCTCGTCGACCGTCTCGTTGAGGTCGATGGCTGTCTTGGTGCTCTCGATCCGCCGCACGTAGCGTTTCACGGAGGACACGATCTCCGCCGCCCGGCGGAGCTGCTTCGCTATCCTGTCCAACCCGTAGCGCAGGGCCTCGGGGTCGAGAGATCGGTCGGAGATCCGTGCCTCGAGACCGCTCAGGTAATTCGTCGAGGCCGCGAGGGGCTGCCCGAGTTCGTGAGCGAGGATCATGGCCATGTCCCCCATCGCGTTGTACCGGCTGAGGTACTGGAGATTGGCCTCCTGATACGCGTGACGGCGTTCCCACTCCACCCGATCCGTGACGTCACGGATGGTCAGCACCCGGGACGTCATCCCGTCGTGCACCACGGCCTCGAGGAAGCCGGACAGCCAGGTGGTGCTCCCGTCGCTCTTCTCGATCTCCTGCATGATGCCCACCGGTCCTGCCGCCGCGTCCAGTTTGGCCACGACGGGCTCGGCGGTCAGCCGGGGCTCGCACCGGCCCAGATCCTCCAGATACACCCCGGACAGTTCGTCCGGGGTTCTGCCGAACAGCTGGGCCGCGAGCGGCGAGATGTCTTCGATGCAGTTCGTCTCGTCGAGCACCACGATGCCCGCCGACGTGTGCGTCATGATCCGCTGCAGAGACTGCGATACCCAGCTGAGTTCCTCCTGCAGCTCCACTTCTTCCGCGATGTTGCGGAACTCGACCATCACGACCTGCCCGTCCTGGAACGTCAGGCGTGAGGCGACCGCATCGGCGAGGAAGTCCTGACCGTCCTTGGTCCGGTACTTCCACTGTCTGCGGCTCGAACCACGTACGACGGCGTCCTGGAGCCACGCCACCCCGACCGAGCGCCGGTACTGGCGCTCCTGGCTGCTCATGTGGTGAGCCTTCAGCGGTCGCAGTTCCTCGAGCGTGAAACCGAACATCCGGCACGCAGCGGGGTTGGCCCAAAGGATGTTCTTCGACGCCGCCTCGTGGATGAGGATCCCCGTCTCCGTCTTCTCCACCATTTCCTGGAAGTCGCGGCCTGTCGGGAACATCGATCCTCACTTCCGGGTGCCGTGACGGTTCATTGTCGCCCCATGATCGGCGGATCGACCATAGGGGATTGCTTTATGACCGGCGGAGTAAATCCCGATACCGCCTCGTCCGAACCTTTCCTAGCGTTCTCCTCAGCGCGACACGACGAGGTGGATGGAGACGACGATGGCGATCCGGAGCACGATGAATCCAGTGCAGGCCGCGACAGCGGGTCCCGCGCGGGAGAAGGCCTTCGAGGACGCTCTCGCCGTGTTGCGGGACCGGCGCGACGAGTTCAACCGGCAACGATTCGTACCGAAGGACTTCGTCGCGCTCCTCAAGCGCGCCGGGCTCTACCGCGCGTCGACCCCCGCACAGTTCGGTGGCGAACCGATGGCCCCCGCCTCCTTCATGAAGCAGGTCGAGCGGATCTCCGCGGTGGATCCGGCGACCGGCTGGGTGGCAAGCTTCGGGTCCTCACTCGTGTACTTCGCGGCCCTGCCGGTCGAGACCCAGCAGAAGATCTACGCCGACGGCCCGGACGTCGCCTATGCGGGTGGGTTGTTCCCCATGCAGAAGGCCGAGAAGGTGGACGGCGGCTACGTGTGCAGCGGCCTCTGGCAGTTCGCCAGCGGATGCCTGGGCGCCGACATCCTCGGCATCGGCCTCGCCGGCGGTCCGGAAACGAACGGCAAGCCGCTGACCGCGCTCGTCGACCCCGCCGACGTGGAGATCGTGGAGAACTGGGACGTCGCCGGGATGAAGGCGACCGGATCGCACGCCGTGAAGGCCGACAGGCTCTTCGTCCCCGAGGAGATGACGTTCGTCCGCGGCGGCGCTCCCCGGATCGACGAGCCGCTCACCCGGTATCCGTCGCTCGCCTACGCGGCCCAGGTGCTTGCGGTGGTGACTCTCGGTGCCGCACGGGGAGCTCTGGACTACGCCCACGAGGTCGGAGCGGTGCGATCCAGCATCACCGGCGGTGACAGCAAGGGAAATCGTCCCGCGTACAAGACCGGGCTGGCCCGCGCCGAGGCCGATCTCCGCTCCGCTCGGGCCTTCTTCTACGAGATCACCGACGAGGTGTGGAACCTGGCGGTCCGCGGCGACGAGATCACCGGCGAACACACGGCCCTGCTCCGCCTGGGGGCGACCCAGGCTGCCCACGTCGGCCGCAACGTCGTGCTCGCCGCGTTCGACCTGGCCGGCACCGGGGCGATCTACGAGAGCCACCCGCTGCAGCGCTACCTGCGGGACGCGCTCGTCCCGGCCCAGCACGCCATGCTCCAGACCAACACCTTCGAGGCGGCCGGAGCCGTCCTCCTGGGCCTCGAACCCGGCATTCCCAGCTTCCCCTGACCGGGACACGACCTTCGAGACCGGTTCCCGCCTTCCCAGCGAAAGGACGCCCATGACCGCCGAACCGTTGCGCACCCTGTTCTGCATCGGCAACAACCAGAACTTCTTCGATCTGCCGAAGGCCGAGATCGGCCCGGTGTGGGTCGGCATCTCCACCATGCTCTCCACTCTCGCGAACATGGACGGAGTCCAGGTCATCGGCACGTTCGACGACGACGCCCACATGGTCGGCCCGTCCGACGGCTGGCCCTGGACCTGCTACGTCCTGGCCGACGTGAAGGACCAGGAAACAGTCCGGGCCGCGTGCAACTTGTTGCGGACGACGATGATCGGCGAGTACGCCCTCTGGAAGTACTTCAAGATCGAGGCCCGCATGGGCCGGGAACTGACGATCCGCGCCGACGTCGCGGTCTGACCCGTGACCGGCACCGAGCAGCGCCTCGAGATCGTCGAGGCGAAGGACGCCGTCCGTGACTGCATCGCTCGCTACCTGGACCTGTGCGATGTGCCCGGACCACTGCAGAGCCCCGAGCAGCTCGGTGTCCTGTTCACCGACGACGCGACCTGGGAAGGATTGGGTCCGGAGTACGCCGACAAGTTCGGGATCGCCCGTGGGCGACACGAAGTCGTGGCTCTCGTGTCCCGGTACCTGCCGCCGGCCGACCACTTCCTCCGCAACGTGCACCTCCTCGGCAGCGAGCAGATCCGTCTCGACGGCAACCGTGCGAGCGGGCAGTGGATCATGCAGCAGTTGTCGCTCCGTTCGACGGGAACGGCCGAACTTCTCTGCGCCCGGCTCACGATCGACTTCGAGCTCGACCGGGCACCCGGAGGTGCGACGGCCCGCATGAGCCGATTCTGCACCCGGCGGATGTTCGCCGCGCCGCTGCCGACCGACGCGATGGCCCACCTGATCCAGGGCGACCGCCCGAGCTTTCACTTCACGAACGAAGGATGACATGACGACGACAGAAGAACCCACCGCACGCACCTACGCGGACCTCGTCGAGAAGGACCGGGTCGCGGGCCGGCTGTACACCGACCCGGACATCTTCCAGGAGGAGATGAAGAGGATCTTCTACAAGACCTGGGTGTGGGTGGCACACGAGAGTGAGATCCCGGAGGCGGGTTCGTTCAAGACCACCCAGGTCGGCGATCAGCCGGTCATCGTGACCCGGGATCGCAAGGGCAACTTCAACACCCTGCTGAACCGGTGCCGGCATCGCGGTGCGACGGTGTGCGATCAGCGCAGTGGCAAAGCCAACGGCTTCACGTGCCCGTACCACAACTGGTCCTACGCGCTCGACGGACGACTCCGCGGCATTCCCTACCCGGACGGATACGAGGGCGTCGTCGACAAGAGGGACTTCCCGCTCCAGACCCTGCGTACCGAGAGCTACCTGGGAATGATCTGGGCAACGTTCGATCAGGACATCGAGCCCCTCGAGGACTTCCTCGGGGACGCCAAGATCTGGATGGAGCGCTTCTTCAAGCAGAGCAACGGTTTTCCGACCAAGGTGATCGGAGTTCACAAGTTTCGATTCAAGGGGAACTGGAAGATCCAGCTCGAGAACACCACGGACGGCTACCACTTCCCGATGGTGCACAAGTCCTGGATGGCCTCGGTCGATGCCGAGACGGCGGACATGATGTCGTTCATGGACGACCCCACGGCCGAGACCCACGCCCTCGGCAACGGGCACAGCGTCGCGATCATGGCCGCAGCCCACGCGGATCTCGACGTCGACGACGGCACCGAGGAGATCCAGCCTCGCTTCCAGCACCTGGTCGACGAGCTCGCCGCAGCGGGCGAAAGTCCCGAACGGATCCGGCGCTACATGCGATCCATGCACGGTTGCGGTTTCAATCTCAACACTTTCCCGAACGTCGCGATGTCGTCGTCGTTCTTCCGTGTCCTCATCCCCCTCTCCGTCGACGAGACCGAGATCTGGCACATGGCACTGGGAATGGATGGTGGGCCCGAGAGCATCAACCGCGAGCGGCTGAGGATCCACGAGCACTTCCAGGGCCCGTTCGGTTTCGGTAGCCCCGACGACGCCGAGGGGTGGATCCGGGTGCAGATCGGCGCCGGTGGCAATCCGAACATGCCGATCCTCGTCAACCGCGGCGAGGGACGCGAGTACACGACCGAAGAAGGCTGGCCCACCTCACATGTCACCGACGAGACGGGCATGCGGGAGGCCTACGCGATGTGGAAGAAGATGATGAGCAATGACTGAGACCCTGGCGATGTCGCCCCTGACGGACTCCCGCACCCTCCGCGCCATCGAGCTCGTCTGGAGGGAAGCACAGGTCCTCGATGCCAAGGACTATCGGACCTGGGAGCAGATGTACACGGACGAGGCTCTCTACGTGATTCCCATCGATCCGCACACCGAAGACTTCGCCGCGGGCCTGAACATGGTCTACGACGACAAGCGCATGCGGCACCTGCGCGTCGAGCGGATGATGCAGGGCTATTCGCCGTCTGCGGTGGCCGCGGCCCGGACCGTACGCATCGTCTCCCGGTTCACCGTGGAGGAGGTCACCGACACGTCGGTCACCCTCCGGTCGGCCCAGATCCTCAATGCCTTCAAGCGCAACGAGTTCACGACCGTCGGCGCCGAACTGACCCATCGGATCGCTCTCGGGGAGGACAGGGACGCAATCGCTCTCAAGGTCGTGCGGCTCATCGACAGCGAGGACGCGGTCAGCGCCTCGGGTTACCTGCTCTAGGGGGCCGATGTGATCTCTCAGTCCACCGGACCCGGCATCGCCGTCGTCACCGGCGCAGCCGGAGGTATGGGTGCGGCGATTGCCCGGAAGCTCCACAGCGACGGTAGACGGGTTCTGCTCACCGACATCGACACGGCCGGTGCCGAAGCCCTCGCAGCGGAGCTGTCCCGCGACGGGTCCACCGCCCGTGGCCTCGAGCTCGACGTCAGCCGCAAGGACGGGTTCGAGGTAGCTCTGGCGACCTGCCGGCAGATCTGGGGCACCCCCACGATCGTCGTCAACAACGCCGCCGTCACGCAGGCAGCGGATCTGATGAACCTGGCGGAGGCGGACTTCACGAGCGTCCTCACGACGAACGTGAACAGCATCTTCTTCGGTTGCCAGGTGTTCGGTGCGGCAATGGCGGACCGGGGCTTCGGACGGATCGTCAACATGGCGTCGCTCGCCGGCCAGAACGGCGGGACGGCAACCGGGGGCCACTACGCGGCGTCGAAGGGAGCGATCCTGACCACCACCAAGGTCTTCGCGCGCGAACTGGCCGGCCGGGGAGTGACCGTCAACGCGATCTCTCCCGGCCCGCACGACCTTCCGGTCGTGCGCGCGACGGTGCCTCCCGACAGGCTCGAAGGCATCGTCGCCGGTATCCCTGTGGGACGCTTGGGGAATCCGTCGTTCGTTGCCGACATGGTCGGGCTGCTCACCTCGGACGACGCCTACTTCGTCACCGGCGCCTGCTGGGACGTCAACGGCGGACTGTATCTCCGCTGACCGGATTCCTCCCATCCTGGAGGGTCCGGTCGGCGCTTTCCGTCCGGAGAAATTCACGAGGAGAAACGGCCATGGCACTCATCGACGTCACCGTCGCCGAGATCGTTCAGGAATCACCCACCGTCAGATCGTTCACGCTGACGAAGACCGACGGATCCCCACTGGGCACGTATCGGCCTGGTGCGCACATCGACGTCGTCGGACCCACGTCGATCACCCGTCAGTACTCGCTCTTCAGTACACCCGATGCGCAGGATTCGTTCGCCTTCGCGGTCAAGCGTGAGCAGAACTCCCGCGGCGGTTCGGCTGCTCTGCACGAGCTGCAGGTGGGCGACGCTCTCCGGATCAGCCCTCCACGGAACCTGCTGAGCATCGCGACGGACGCCACGCACCACGTCCTGGTCGCGGCCGGCATCGGCATCACACCGATGCTGAGCATGGCACGCTACATGGACGTCCACGGCATCAGCTTCGAACTGCACTACTTCGCTCGCAGCGAGGCGGAAGCCGCCTTCCTTCCGCTGCTGCGCGAGCGCTGTCCCGACAAGCTCCACGCCCATCTCGGGGTGGGCCGAGACGAGCAGGACGAGATCCTCGGGAGCATCTTTGCGGGAGCGGACCCCGGAACCCATGTGTACACGTGCGGACCCGAGGGGTTCATGACCAAGGTCGTTGCGCTCGCGAGCCGGCACGTCCCGGCCGGGTCGATCCACCTCGAGAACTTCCACGCGACCGAACAGCCGGACGCGTCCGAGAACTCCCCGTTCGAGGTGGAACTGGAAGGCGAGACCTACCGGGTCCCGGCCGACCGGAGCATCGTCGAGGTGCTGCAGGAGAACGGCTGCGACGTGGACACATCCTGCCAGGAGGGTATCTGCGGTACCTGCATCATGCAGGTGGTCGCAGGGACTCCGGTCCACCGGGACAACGTTCTCACGCAGGCCGAGAAGGAGTCCGGCGAGCTCATGGCGGTCTGCGTCTCGCGGGCCGCGGGCGAGCGTCTGGTGCTGGACTACTACTGATCCTCGACCGGCACGTCCACCCCGTACCGGAGCACGTCCCGTACGAGGGTGCTGATGCTGTCGGCGTCGGTCTTGCTCTTGATGCGGGCACGATGGACGTCGACGGTCTTCACGCTCATGCCGAGCTTGCGGGCGATGTTCTGGCTGGGCAGACCTTCGACCACGAGCGCCAGGATCTGGCGCTCACGCGGGGTGAGGGACGCGACCTTGCTCCGCACCGATTCTCGCAGTACGTGATCGGTGAAGCGGAGACGAGCCTTCTCCACCCCGGCCTGCACGGCGTCCAGCAGTCGTTGCGGATCGTAGGGCTTCTCCAGGAAGTCCAGGGCGCCCGCCTTCAGGGTGGAGACGGACATCCGGATGTCACCGTGGGCGGAGACGAAGATGATCGCGGCGTGCGGCGCGAACTCGTTGAGCTTCTCCTGCAACCGCGTCCCACTCATGCGGGGCATGCGCACATCGAGGACGATGCAGGCCGGCCGGCTGCCGTCGTAGGCGTTCAGGAACTGCTCACCGCTGTAGCAGATCACCGGTCTGATCCCGATGCTCTCCAGCAACCAGTCGACGGATTCGCATACTTCGAAGTCGTCGTCGACCACGTACACCGTCGTCTCGGCTCGGAGGTCTTCCGCACTCTCCGCCATGGCTCGTCACCACCTCCGAATTCGGGAGCCAGGGCTTGTCCCCGACTCCCGACATTGTCCCCGCCCTGGCCGGGCGGGAACCATCGGCTCACGCAACGTCCGCCGGAGCGTCGTCCCAGCAGGCGTCGGCGGTCCAGTAGTCCATTCCCGCGGCGCTCACCCGGTGCTGCCACTCCGTGGTCCGGCGCAGGAGTGGTTCCTCCCTGCGGACCGACTCGTCGGCCGCCTCCGGTCCGTCGGCCTCCACTGTCCAGTGGACCCAGTTGACCTCACGGCCGTACTCGTCGTGGACGAACAGATCGACGTGGTGCCAACCGCGGTCGAAGGTGTCCTCGTAGCAGGTGAGGAACATCCTGTGATGGTTGGTCGGGCGGGGTTCGAGCATGAGCGGTCCTTTCTACCGAGCGAGCAGATTCACCGAGCCGAGCGAGCAGATTCACCGAGCCGAGCGAGCAGATTCACCGAGCCGAGCGAGCTCGCCGGCTCAGACGGCAATCTCCGGCAGTTCGCGAAGGAGCACTTCGAGCTTCTCGCCCACGTCGAGCAGCCGGTCCTCGTGTCCCGGTAGCCCGACGATCTGAAGACCCAATGGCAGTCCCGAGGACGTGCGTGCGCCCGGCACGACCACGACCGGCAATCCGAGCAGCTGCCACGGTCGGCTGAGTATCGGGGACCCGGTTGCGGACAGACCGAAGGGGGCCGGTCCCAGCGCTGCCGGGCCGACGATGATCGGAGCGGAGACGAGAATCGCGTCCAGCAGTTCCCGGGAGCGGTCCCGACGGGTCAGGGCCGCGGCATACTCGGTTCCGGCGATCCTGCGACCGTTCTCCAGCAGATCCCGGATCGGCGCGCTCAGTGCACCCGCGTGTTCGTCGAATTCGTGGGCCCGAGCCCGCGCGGCTTCGTACGACATGACGGTGACGTGGTCCTCGGACAAGGTCTGGACATGATCGTCCCAGTCGAGAGGTTCGGCCTTCACCCCGATCTCCTCCAGCAGGGCGGGCACATGTGCCAGCAACGCAGACATGGGGGGCTCCACGGGGTGGAGGGCACCGGCGTTCCAGACCAGGCCCCGAGTCACCGGCTCCGACGCCGGAACCTCCGAGCGCTCGTGACCGAATGCGTTGTGCACGAAGCGAAGATCGGCTACGGACCGGGTGAGCAGGCCCAGGGAGTCCAGGGACTCGCTCAGACCGGTGATGCCGGACATGTCCGTGGTGCCGTGCGCGAGAACCATGCCGGCGACCCCGCAGTACGAGGCCGGCCGGGTCAGCGAGCCGGCCGTCTGGGTGCCGAGCGCAAGGGGCACGGTCCCCGCTGCGACGGCCGCAGCAGAGCCACTGGAGGATCCGCCGGGGGTGTGTTCGAGGGCGTGCGGGTTACGGGTGGGGCCGGGAGTGAAGTAGCCGAACTCCGTCGTCACGGTCTTGCCCTGGACGATCGCACCGAGGGAACGCAGACGGGTCACGCAGGCAGCATCGGTGCCGACCGCATTCGGAGAGGTCACTGTGGAACCGGCGCGCGTCGGCATCCCGGCGACGTCGATGAGGTCCTTGACCCCGACGGACACCCCGGCCAACGGTGCCGAGCCGGGGCCCCGGTCGACGGCACGGGCCTGTTCCGCAGTCATCGGCGACAGGCACACCCAGGCACCGAGTTCCGGTTCCCGCAGTTCGATCGCTCGTCTGACCTGTGTGGCGAGGTCCTCGGCGGTCAGCGATCCGGTTCGGACAGCCCCGACCTGCTCACCCAGGGACAGGTCCGACGCGCGCGTGCTCATAGTCCTCCTCCGGTCTCGACTCCTTCATTCTGGGTGAACACGGCGGGAGCCGACAGTAAAGGTTTCCCTCCTACCGCAGTAGGGACGCGTGGAAATAGCTTCTGAACCACTGTCGACTCGCCGACGGATCGAGCATCCGCGGCTCGCTAGGAAAGGTGGCTGCTCATGGCTTCGACCGTGGCGCCCGATGTCTCCGCCTCCCCGGAATCCGGGGAGAAGAGGATCGACTTCCACAGGATGAACCGCAAGGCGTGGATAGTGACGGCTCTGCTCGTCCTCTTCCAGATCGTGGCCTTCGCCGACAAGGCCGTGCTCGGCCTGGTGGCCTCCGAGGCCATGCCCGATCTCGGAATCTCCGCCGTGGAGTTCGGATTCATCGGCAGCGCGTTCTTCTTCCTCTACGCAGTGGTCTCCGTGATCACGGGTTTCCTGGCTGCCAGATTCTCGGTCAAGTGGATCATCCTGACGATGGGCGTCGTCTGGGCGGTCATGCAGTTCCCGATGCTCCTCGGTGGCGGTGCCGCGGTGCTGTTGGTGACCCGCATCGTCCTCGGCGGCGCCGAAGGCCCGGCTACGGCGATGTCCCTGACGTCGGCCCATTCGTGGTTCGAGCCGCGTCGTCGCGCACTGCCGTCCAATCTGGTTGCCGCCGGCTCGACGCTGGGGCCGGTCATCGCCGCGCCTGCCCTCGCCTGGGTCATCGTCGCCTGGGGTTGGCGCTGGGCCTTCGGCGTCCTCGGCATCGTCGGATTCGTGTGGGTCGTCGCCTGGCTCCTGATCGCCGCCGACGGACCGTTCGCCGGGCACGGCAAGCACACTCCGGCGGACGACTGTACCGGCGACCGGAAGTCGGCGCAGGGCAGCGGGGAGGTCGCCACGGCCGAGGTGGACGAGCAGAAGCCGGTCGTCGTATGGCGCGCCCTGCTCAGCATGACCTTCCTCGCCGCGGTGATCGGAGGGGCCTCCAACTTCTGGGTCCAGGGTTTCGTCACGACCTGGTTGCCTCAGTACCTCGGCACCGTGGTCGGCCTGTCACTTCCTCAGGTCGGCACAGTCACCACCATTCCCTGGATCCTCGGTGCCGCCGTGCTGCTGCTGCTCGGTTTCCTCGGCCACCGGTTGATGAAGCACGGCCACAACGCGCATCGCGCGATCGCTGTCCCGTTCGGTATCGCAGCCCTGGTGGCCGGAACCTGCTTCATCCTGGTCCAGACGACCTCCGGTGTGCCGGCCGTCGCCCTGCTGTGCCTCGCAGCCGGCTGCAGCCTCGCGTACCCGATGACCGCCTCCGCGATCGCCTACGCGGTCGGTGCCAAGCAGCGGCCGATCCTCATGGCCACGCTCGGCGGCGTGGCCTCGATCGGTGCCATCGTCTCCCCGACGCTCGTGGGCTGGCTGATGGCCCGCGCCGGTTACGTGTCGCCCGCCGCCGGCAGCAAGCTGACTCCCGAGATGGCGACGAACATGGCGACCGGTGTGCACCAGGCATTCACCATCACCGGCATCATCCTTCTCGTGGGCGGCGTGCTCTGCATCCTGTTCCTCCGGCCCGAGAGCCTCGGACGGAAACTGCAGTCCGAGTACGTCAAGCATTGAACCCGGCATCTCGGATGCATGCCGGAACCATCCCGTCCCCGAGATCAGGAGGACCGCAATGACAGATATCGCGACCCCGGTCGACCGAGGGCTCTTCCGGGAGGTGATGGGGCACTACCCGACCGGTGTGGCCGTCGTGACCGGCCGCGCGGACGACGGTGAACTGCTGGCCCTGGTGGTCGGGACCTTCGGGTCGGTGTCTCTCGATCCGCCCCTCGTCTCGTTCATGCCGATGAAGACGTCGAAGACGTTCGCCAAGCTGCGGGAGTGCGCGTCGCTGTGCATCAACATCGTCGGCGGTGAGCAGGAGGAACTGGTCTCCGCCCTCGCCCGCCGCTGGGAGAACAAGTTCGACGGAATCGACTGGTTCCCGTCCCCGTCGGGGGATCCGGTGCTGGCGGACTCGGTGGCCTGGATCGACACCCGCATCACCGACACGGTGGAGGCAGGGGACCACTGGATCGTCCTGTGCGCCGTGGCGGACATGGCCGTCACCAACCCGGTGGCCCCGCTGATCTTCTTCCAGGGCGGTTACGGGAGCTTCGTCGGAACCTCGTTGCTGGCTCGGCTGGAGCACCGGCTGCTGTCGGAGATCCAGGAGGCGGACTGCGCCCGGACGGCCGTCGAGGACCTCGCGCACGACATCGGCTGCGAGGTCACGGTCTACACCGCGGTGGGTCGGGACGAGATGGCAACGGTACTCTCGGCGTCGGCTCCCGGAATCGATCCGGAGAACGGCCTGGCGCAGCGAGTTCCGATAGTGCCCCCGATCGGTGACTCGCTCGTGTTCGATCTCCCGCCGGAAGATCAGGAGCGGTGGCTCGCCAAGGCCCGCAGCGTCGAGGAGCCCGGGAGGCAGCTCTACCGGGACCGTCTCGACTTCGTCCGCGCACACGGGTTCCTGCTGTCGTTCCTTCCTCGGGAAGGCGGAGCCGCATACGAAGGGATGCGCGACGCCACCCACCGTTATGCGAACGGGAGACTGACCCCGGCGCAGGAGCGGAACATCCGGGAGCGCGTGGTCGAATCGGCGGTCGACTACACCTTGCGCGACCTCGAGGAAGAGGAAACCTACGACATCGGTTCCGTCGTACTGCCGGTTCGCGACCGAGCGGGCGGCTACACGCGCACGCTGCGTTTGGGGCAGCTTCCCCGCCGAGTTTCCGGGACGCGGGTACGCGAGTGGATCGCCCGGGCCCAGGAGATTGTCGACATCCTCGAACGCGGGGCCGGTTCCGACCGGTAACCTGTTCCCGCAGAACGGTAGTCGTTTCCGAAGACGAGCACCGGTCAGCCCGTGACCATGATCTGCGCGGCGCTCTCCTTGAGTTTCGCATTGGCCCAGCGCAGTTGGCGTAGCGTCTGCGGGTGGCAGCGTTCGGCCGTGGCGAGCAGTTCCCGGTCCTGCATGGCCTGCGCGGTCTGGGCCAGTATCTCCCAGTCCAGCGAGACCCCGGCTGCCATCCGGTGGATCTCACGCAGGTCGTGCAGGAGCAGCAGGCCGGGCTCGTGGTGCCGGCCGAGCAGTTCGCTGCCCTTCTGCCGCAGCCGGGCCAGGATGGTGTGATCGTCCTCCGGCTCGGCGTCGAGGTCGAGACCGTAGTCGCGCCCGACCCGGGCGAGCTCGCGCACGTGCTGCTGGGACCAGCGCGCGAGATCGCGCCCGAGGTAGAAGATCTCGTGGTCCACCTTCTGCCGATCCGAAATCTGCAACAACTCCCCTGCCAGGTCGTTCTCAGCTCGGTGCAGTTCGCGGATCGCCATACCCACCTTGTTCACGATGCGCCTCCGCTCGTGTCGACGACAGTCTCGGTCACGGTGGCCGTAGGTCCGCCCTCGGTGTCGGGAACGCCGGCGCCCACCGGACGCGACGCGGTGGTCGTCGGTGCGGCGGACGGCGTGCCGTCACCGGCCAGGAGACGCTCGGCCCGGGCGGCTCCGGTCTTGAACAGGGGCTGTTTCGACGCCGGATCCCAGTCGGTGACGGTCAGTTCGTTGGCGGCCCGGCCCTCGGCGCTGCCCGGCTCGTGCCCGCCGGGGGTGTCCCAGTAGCCGTAGTGGAACGGCAGGAACAGCACCCCGGGGCGGATGCCGCAGATCCGCAGCCGTGCCTCCACCCGGCCGCGCGGGGTGGTGATGCGCAGCAGGTCGCCCTCCGCCCAGCCGTGCCGCTGAGCGTCGGAGGCGGACATCTCCACCCACACCTCGGGGGCGGCGTTCTGCAGCTGCGGCGCCCGCCCGGTCTTGGTGCGGGTGTGGAAGTGGTACAGCGTCCGCCCGGTGGTGAGCAGGTACGGGAACTCCTCGGAGACCACCTCGTGTGGGGGCAGGTATTCCCCTGCCTTGATCACCGCCTTGCCGAGGGGGTTCATCGCCTTGTACTCGGTCGGTTCGAGCGGGGCGCCGGTGACCATATCGCGGCCGTAGCTCTCGCAGTAGTCCGGTGCGCTCCAGAACTTCCCGTCCTCGTAGAGGCGTTCGGTGCCGTCGGGGTGTTCGTCGTTGCAGGGCCATTGGATGCCGCTGCCGCCGCGGAGCTTGTCGTACGAGAGACCGGTGTAGTCGCAGGGCCGTCCCGCAGTGCACTGCTTCCAGCCCTCGAACGCCTCCTCCGGGGTCGACCACTTGACCAGGGGCTGTCCGTCCTTGTCCTGCAGTCCCAGCCGGCGGGCGTAGTCGATGAAGATGTCGAGGTCGGCGCGGGCCTGCCCGGGCGGGTCGACGGCCTTCTCCGACAGGTGCACGGTGCGGTCGACGTTGGTGAACGTGCCGGTCTTCTCCCCCCACGTGGCGGCGGGCAGCACGACGTCCGCGAGTTGCGCGGTCTCGGAGAGGAAGATGTCCTGCACGACGAGGAAGAGCCGTTCCTGGCTGAGGATTTCGCGGATTCGGCCGAGTTCCGGCAACGACACCGCCGGATTGGTGCCGTTGACGTACAGGAACCGGATCGAACCGTCCTCGACGTACCGCATCATCTGCATCAGGTGGGTGGGCGCGGTGTAGTGCGGGATCCGCATCGGATCGATGTTCCACACCCGTCCGAGTTCGGCGATGTGCTCGTCGTTCGCCCAGTTCCGGAACGCGGGCAGGTCGCCGTCGGCCCCGCACTCGCGGGTGTTCTGCGCGGTGGGCTGACCGTTCATCTGCAGCACCCCGCACCCCGGCTTGCCGAGCATGCCACGGATCAGGTGCACGTTGTTCACCTGGACGGCGGCGGCGGTGGCCTGATGCGACTGGTAGAAGCCCTGTAGCACGGTGGACAGCAGCCGTTCGGCGGTGCCCAGGAGCCGGGCGGCCGCCCGCAGGTCGGCGAGCGGGACGTCGCACACCTGCGCGACCTTCTCCGCCGGGTAGTCCTCGAGTTGCTTCTCCAGTTCGGCGAAGCCGACGGTGTGGGCGTCGATGTAGTCGCGGTCGACCCAGCCGTGGTGCACGATCTCGTGCAGCAACCCGTTCATCAGCATCACGTTGGTGCCGGGCCGGGGTGCGAGATGCACGGTGGCCGCGCGTGCCACGGGCGTCTCTCGCGGGTCGACGCAGACGATCGCCGGAGGGTTCGGGCCGGCGAGCCGGTCGAGCACCCGGGTCCACAGCACACTCTGGGTCTCGGCCATGTTGTGGCCGTAGAGCGCGATCACGTCGGCGTGGTCGATGTCGGTGTACGAACCCGGTTGGCCGTCGCACGCGAAGGACTCCTTCAGCGCCGCAGCCGCCGTCGCCGTGCACAGCCGGGTGTTGCCGTCCATGTGGTTGGTGCCGATGCCGCCGTGTCCGATCAGCGCCAGCGTGTAGTACTCCTCGAGGAACAGCTGCCCGGTGGTGTAGAAGCCGATCGAACTGGGTCCGCGCTCCTGCAACAGTTCCTTCGTCCGCCCGGCGACGGCGTCCATCGCCGTGTCCCAGTCCGTTTCCACGAGCGCGCCGTCGCGCCGGATCAGCGGCGTGGTCAGCCGGTCCGGCGAATGGTTGGCCTGCCAGCCGAACAGATCCTTCGGACCGAGACGGCCGTGGTTGACCCGGTCCACCGCCCGGCCACGGACACCGACCATGCGTCCGTCCTTGACGGCGATGTCCAACCCGTCGCCGTTCGAGTGCAGGATCGTCGCCGACTGCACCCACGCCTCGACGTCGTCCTCGTCCACCCCCTCGGCGAGGTACATGTCGACCCTGGTCGGCCACGTCTCACCGGGGCCGTAGGGGGTGCGGGCGCCCCACGGGTCCCGGATCCGGTCTGTACGCGTCATACCGAAGGCGCTACCCACCGCGCGAGAAGCCAAACGTGCCACAGCGGTGCAGATGTGAGGACTCAGCTGCCACGCGGCAGGCGCACGATGTGGAGGAAGAAGTTGTCGATCCGGCGTATCACCTCCGCGAACTGCGGGAAGTCGACCGGTTTGGTGATGTAGGCGTTGGCGTGCAGCCGATAGCTGCGCAGCAGGTCTTCCTCGGCGGCGGAGGCGGTGAGCACCACCACCGGGATGTGCCGCAGTTCGGGGTCCGCCTTGATCCGTGCGAGGACCTCCCGGCCGTCGTACCGGGGCAGATTCAGGTCGAGGAGGATCAGATCGGGCCGCGGCGCGTCGGGATAGGGGTCGCGCCGGAAGAGAAAGCTCAATGCCTGCTCACCGTCGCGTACGACGTGCAAGGTGTTGGCGAGTTTGTGCTCGTCCAGGGCTTCGCGGGTCATCAACTCGTCCCCGGCGTCGTCCTCGACCAGCAGGACGACGATGGGTTCGGCAGGCTGGGTCATGTGGTGGGCTCCTGGACCAGGGGGTGCATGGAACGTTCTCCGACCGTATGCGGTGCGGCAACTGCTGTACTCCGGCCGCCGCGACCGGCCGACATGCCGGGAAGCGAAGACCACGGCGCGTCCGGTGTTGTGCCAGACTCCGGAACATGGCTGTCGATCCACGCGGTGCCGACCTGAAGCGCTTTCTCACCGAGGACCCGGGCGGGCCGGTGGTGATGCTGAACCTGCTGCGGTTCGGCGCCGGTGGTCGCGAACTCTATGCCCGCTACGCCGACGCCCTCCACGAGACGTTCCTGCCGCGCTACGGCGGCGAGGTGCTCTACGCGGGCGACGGGTCGACCGCTCTCGTCGCGGAGAACGGGCAGGACTGGGACGCGGTCCTGTTGGTGCGCTACCCGTCGCGGCGTGCCTTCTCCGAAATGGTCGCCGACCCCGAATACCAGCGGGTCACGGCGTGGCGCACCGACGCGCTGCAGGAAGCCGTCCTGCAGGCGACGGTGCCCTGGCCGACGCAAACCTGACACCTGCGGTCAGTAGCGCAGCAGTGCGCCGATGCCGTCCGCGGGGGTGAGGCGCTCGTCCATCCGGAGCACGGTGGCGCCGGTGGCCACGGCCGCGAACGGCAGAGCTTCGTCGGCGCGGCAGACGCGTTCGCTCCCCGAACCCATCTCGGACAGCGCTCCTGCGTCGGCAGCCACGAGCGACGGATCGTCGCCCACCAGCACCGTGGTGTCGTCGAGATCTCCCAGGATCAGCGTGTCGACCCGTCGTTCGCGCAGCGCCGCCGTCACCTCGGACGAACCCTCGACCGCCAGGCCGGTTCCGGCGCCGGCCCGATAGCGTTCGGCCGCGTCGTCCATTTCGACCAGGCGGCGTTGCGCGAGTTCCTCCTGGATGGACTGGCGGACCCGTTCGCGGTCGGAACCCTCGGCACGAGAGCCGGTCTGCACCTGCACCAGAACATCGCCGGTGCGCTGAGGCACGGTCTCCGCCAGATCCGTGCGGGAGCGGACCTCGCCGATCACGAACACCGGGTCGGCGTGGTGCTCGTCGACCAACTCGGTGATGCGGTCGGCGACGGCAGCGATGTTGCGGCGCCGCTGCTCCTCGACGTTGGGTTCGGGATCCCCGTAACCGGGTGACTGGGCGCCGGCAGCCTTGTGGATCGGGTAGCCCTCTCCGGTGACCGTCTCCTCGTGGAGTACGCCGCCGTGCCGGTCGTAGACGGTCAGGTCGCCGCCCGCGTGGTCGACAGCGGCCACGAGGTAGGGCCGACCGCTCGTGCCGTGTTCCACCAGCGGGAGCAGGTACGGCATGTCGGACAGTCGCACCTCGGTGCGCAGCGGCGGGCGCACGAGCCGCTCGTGCACGAGGACCCCTTCCGGGTTCGCCACGATCGCACGGCCGCCGCTGCCGACCGCCGTCGGTGCCTCGGTCAGCGCGCGCTCGACGTTGTCGAGCACGGCCTGCGGAGTCCCGAGTCGTTCGAGTTGCTCCGAGATGGAACGCCAGGTCAGTTCGGCAACCTTTGCAGCATCCTCTGTCGCATGCGAATCCTCGTAGTACACCGAGGCGAACGGGCCGGTCGCGGTGGTGAAGTCTGCGAATCGATCGGCGTGCACAGCTGCTCCTTCGTCGGTGGCCTTTCGAGTCGTGTGCCCGCGACCGACAGGAGTAAACGTGCCCGCAACGATCCGACGGCAATTCCCTCCACGCGGTTTACCTGCCGCAGAATCGGCAACCCTGCACCTGTGGCGTCCTCGGTGAACGTGCTGTCGTGGCACGTCCACGGTTTCTCGATGCCCCCGCATGTTCGGAGTCCGGACCGGTCACGGGTTCGCGGGTCGCATTCGCTGTCAGGCGGCGCGACGAGGCTGTCGGGCGACGCGACGAGCACGACGATCCGCAGAAGGGAAGGGCCATGAAGATCGCGATGGTGTCCGAGCACGCAAGCCCCTTCACGGCCCCGGGCGAGGTCGACGCCGACGGCCGGAAGGTGCACGTCGCCGAGCTCTCGGCGGCGCTGGTGCGAGCGGGACACGACGTGACCGTCTACACCCGTCGCGACGACCCCGACTTTCCCGAGCGAGTTCGGACCGACGACGGGTACGAGGTGGTCCACGTCCCCGCCGGTCCGCCGGCTCCGCTGCCGGCGGATGAACTCCTCCCACGGATGGGCGAGTTCGGCACCTTCCTCGAACGGGAATGGACGAGGGATCGCCCCGACATCGCCCACGCCCATTGCTGGATGCCGGGGATCGCGACCCAGCTCGCCGCCCGCGCCGTCACGGTGCCCACGGTGCAGACCTTCCACACCCTGGGCGTGGTGGAGAGCCGGCACCGGGGCGGTGCGGAGACCGGGTCGCCGAACCGGATCCGTCTCGAGCGGCTCCTGGCGCGCGGCGCGAGCCGGGTCGCCGCCACCTGCACGGACGAGGTGTTCGAGCTCGCCGCGCTGGGCCTGCCCCGCACCCGCACGTCCGTCGTGCCCTGCGGGGTGGACCTCGCACAATTCGCGCCCACGGGACCCCAGGCTCCGGCGCGTGGGCCGGGGCGCCGCATCGTCGCTGTCGGACCGCTCGTACCGCGCATGGGCTTCGACGTGGCGATCCGGGCTCTGGCCCTGCTCCCCGACACGGAACTGGTGATCGCCGGCGGACCGGCGGACGACGGCACCCCCGACGAGACCGCACGCCTGCGCGCCGTCGCCGGGCACCACGGCGTGCTCGACCGGGTGCGGATGACCGGACACGTGTCCCGGACGGACATGCCGGCCCTGCTGCGGTCGGCGGACGTCGTCGTATGCACGCCCTGGTACGAACCGCTCGGCCTCGTGCCGCTCGCTGCCATGGCGTGCGGCCGGCCGGTGGTCGCCACCGCGGTCGGTGGCCTGCTCGACACGGTCGTCGACGGGGTGACGGGCACGCTGGTGCCACCGCACGCGACCGACGCCGTCGCGGCAGCGGTACACACCCTGCTCACCGACCACGTCCAGCGCACCGCCTTCGGTCTCGCCGGCCACGACCGGGCGAGTACCCGCTACTCGTGGGACCGTTCCGCTGCCGACGCCGTGCGCACCTACGAGAGATGCGTCCCGGCGGATCCGCAGTCGGTGCGGTCCGTCCGCTCCGGAGCGCGCTGAAGCGTTCGGGCACGACGGGGATTCCCGGGTCTTCACAGAATTTTCGCGGATTCGGCCTACAGGTACGCCGCCGAGACGTTACTGTTGCGAACGAGGTTGAGAAGCAGCCGCATTTCGTTACGTAGGCGACTGCTGCTCTCCTGCCCAGCCAGGCGTTGCTCCAGCAGTCGGAAGTGTCGACGGAGGAACAGCAATGGCCCATCTGCTCGCCATCCCGGCCGCACCCCACGGGTGCGATCTCCGAAGCGCGTCACGGCAGGTCCAGCCGTGACGGTCAATGTCGTCCTGCTGCTGTTCGTGCTGGCAGCAGGCATCGGCGGCACCGCAGCGTTGCAGGGGGCGCTGCGGCGCCGCCGCTGAGTGCACCGCGGCATCGCCGCCGAGTTCCCTGCGGCATCGCCGCCGCGTTCCCTGCGGCATCGCCGCCGCGTTCCCTGCGGCATCGCCGCCGCGTTCACTGCGCGTTGGTAGTGTTCTTCGTCAGCTGCCCCGGTCGCCCAGACCCCGGGAACGGAGAAGCGCGATGCACGACGAACACGTCGACGTCCTCATCGTCGGCGCCGGCCTGTCCGGTATCGGTGCGGCCTGCCACCTGCAGGACGAATGCCCGGACAAGACCTTCACAGTCCTGGAGGCCCGCGACGCCATCGGCGGCACCTGGGACCTCTTCCGCTACCCGGGCATCCGATCCGACTCCGACATGTTCACCCTGGGGTACTCGTTCGAGCCCTGGGCCGAGCCCGAGACCTTCGCCGACGGCCCATCCATCCGCGACTACGTCCGTCGCACCGCACGCGACCGCGGCATCGACGAGAAGGTCCGGTTCCGGCATCGCGTGGTCCGCGCCGAATGGTCCACGCCGGCGGCCCGCTGGACCGTGACGGCCGAGCGCACCGACACCGGGGAGCGAGTTCGTCTGACCTGTGGCTTCCTCTTCGTCAATTCGGGCTACTACCGCTACGACGAGGGCTACACGCCCGAGTTCCCCGGCGTGGAACGGTTCACCGGCACTCTCGTGCACCCGCAGCACTGGCCCGAAGACCTGGACTGCACCGGCAAGCGCATCGTCGTCGTCGGCAGCGGCGCCACCGCCGTGACCCTCGTCCCGGCTCTCGCGAGGACGGCCGCACACGTGACGATGCTGCAGCGCTCCCCGAGCTACGTCATGTCACGTCCCTCGATCGACCCGGTCGCCGGCGCGTTGCTCGGTCGGATCCCGCTGAAGCTGGCCTATCCCGTCGTCCGCTGGGCAAACGTGCTGGGCAGCATGGCCTTCTTCCAGTTGAGCCGGCGCCGGCCCGATCTGGTCAAGCGGCTGCTACGCAAGGGTGTGCAGAGCCGCCTGCCCGCGGGCTACGAGGTGGACGTCCACTTCCGGCCGCGGTACGACCCGTGGGACCAGCGCGTCTGTTTCGTTCCCGACGGCGACCTGTTCCGGGCGCTGCGCGAGGGCCGGGCGACGGTCGTCACAGACACGATCGACACCTTCACCGAACGCGGGATCCGCCTGGGATCCGGGCGGGAACTCGACGCCGACGTGATCGTCACCGCGACGGGGCTGAACCTGCTTCTGCTCGGCGGGATGGCCGTGAGCGTCGACGGTCGCGACGTCGAGATGGGAAAGACGCTGGCGTACAAGGGGATGATGCTCTCCGGAGTGCCCAATCTCGCATTCACCGTCGGATACACCAACGCGTCGTGGACGTTGAAGGCCGACCTCGTCGCCGGATACGTGTGCCGCCTGCTGCGGCACATGGACGCACGCGGATATGCCTACTGCACCCCGACCGCCCCCGCAACCACGACCGAGACATCCCCGTTGGTCGATCTCGAGTCCGGGTACGTGCTGCGCAGCATCGATTCGATGCCCAGGCAGGGTCCCGCAGCGCCGTGGCGCCTGTTCCAGAACTACGTCCGGGACCTGGTGATGATGCGCCGCGGACGACTCGAGGACGGCGCCGTGCGCTTCTCCCGGGCAGCACTTCCGGCAACGACGCAGCCGGTGGCCTGAAGCCGCAGGCGAAAGAACCAGCGTAGAAGCGTGGTTCGCGCCCGAGCGCGACACTGCGCACGTCCGCCGCATAGACTTCCGGTGGAGGAGGCGGTCGATCCTTCCGGCGCACGGATCCGCAGCCACAGCTACTTCGAGGGGCGGAGAGTGACAGATGCAAGTTGGTGCCCTGTTCGGTAGGTACCGTCTGGACCGTCCACTGTCGGTGGACGCGACGGGCGAGGTATGGGCCGCGTTCGACACCACCACGGGACGGAACGTCGCGGTGCGGGCGCTGCCGCCGGACGTGACCGAGGACGACGAGTACCGCGCTCGTTTCGAACGCGAAGCCGAGATCGCCGCTCGGATCCGGAACCCTCGTGTGCTCCCGATCAACGACTTCGGGCAGATCGGCAGCAGGCTCTTCCTCGCAACGCCCGTCGTCGAAGGCACCGATCTGCAGACGATGCTCCGGTCCACCGGCGCGATGGACGTCCCGCGCGCAGTCGACGTCGTCGAGCAGCTGGCGTCGGCGCTCGAGGCCGTGCACGCCGCCGGACTGGTCGAACAGGAAGTGACATCGGCGAACGTCCTGGTGCAGGGCGACGGAAACGTCCTTCTCACCGATGTCGGGTTCCCCCCGCATCCCGGCACTGCGACGGGCGTCTACGGCCTGACGACGGTGCTGTACGAATGCCTCACCGGCGGACTCTTCCAGTCCTCGGGTGGACGAGCGGGGCCACCGCAGTCGTCGTCGGCGATCTCGGCCCTTCCGGCCGGCATGGTCGAGGTCATCGCACGCGGAACGGCACCCGAACCCGCGCGGCGCTACGGATCGGCGAGCGAGCTGGCCGCGGCGGCGCGCGCCGCAGCTTCGCCGTCATATCCGACCGGCAGGTCCGTTCCCGCGGTCGCTCCGCTCGCCCGGAACGGGCGCGTCCTGATCCCCGTTCTCGCGGCGATCGTCGCCGTACTCGTACTCGTCCTCGGCGGCATGGCACTCGGGGCCGTGTCGTCCGACGAGGCCGACCCGGCGCCCGTCCCCATTGCGGTGCAGCCGGCCTCTCCGACGACCGCGCCCTCGCCGTCACCGACCACCTCGACGGCCGAGGAACAGGAGCCGGCGCCCCCTCGGGAGGAATCCCAGGTCGCCGAGGTCCCATCGCAGGACGCCGAGGTTCCACCGCAGGACGCCGCCCCCGCGAGGCCGGCCCCTCGATCGGCACCGCCTGCCCCTGCTCCGGCGCCTGTCCCGGCACCGGCGCCGGCAGCGCCGCAGGTCCTGCCCTGCTACCCGGGCTACGAACACACCCCGCCACCGGACGGACCCTGCCTGCCCGCCGGGTCAGGCCCCGCGCCCGCCCCGGCGCCGGCACCGGCGCCGGCAGCGCCGCAGGTCCTGCCCTGCTACCCCGGCTACGAACACACCCCGCCACCGGACGGACCCTGCCTGCCCGCCGGGTCAGGCCCCGCGCCCGCCCCGGCGCCGGCACCGGCGCCCGCAGCGCCGCAGGTCCTGCCCTGCTACCCCGGCTACGAGCACACCCCGCCACCGGACGGACCCTGCCTGCCCGCCGGGTCGGCTCCGGCCGGGTAGCGGCGCTCGTATCCGCAGGGCGCTGTCACCGTGCGTGCCGGCTCGTGCTCGTCACGACGCGTGCGCGCCGGCGAGTCGCACCTGGACCGACTTCGCCATCGGACACCGTTCGACAGCCCGCAACGCGAGGGCTTCCCGCGCATCGCGATCCTCGACACGAGGCAGCCGCACGTCGACCTCGGCGGAGAGATCGAACTCCTGATTGCCCTGTGGAGTGAGTTCCACGCGGGCGTCCACGGCGCACTCCCCCAGGTCGTGATCGCCGGCCGACGCCGTCGCGATCAGGGTCTGGTACACGCACGCCGCCAGTGCCGCCGCATACAGTTGCTCGGGCGTCACCGAGTCGAACCCGGCGGCGTTGTCCGGCGTCGTCACGCGCAGGTCCGGCGAGTGCCCGTCGATGCGCACCGAGGTGTCCTCGGCCGTTGCGGTGTATCGATACGAATTCGGCTCTGCCATCAGGTGTTCCTCCGGTCCGCATTCCGCTTCGAGTGCCGGCGCAGCGCGCCGGCCTTGTGCACGGCATCGCTGCCGCTGTTGTCGCTGCGCACGCGGTACTGCGGATCGTCCTCCGAGGCTCGCACCGTCCGTCCGGCTGCCTCGGTGTCCGCGGTGAGGATCTCCTCCACCACGCCGCTCACGGTGCTGCCGTGACTGTTCCATTCCACCCCGTCGCCGACCCGGAGCTCTTTCTCCTCCACTGCCGTCCTCCCTTCCCACTGGCCGGCCGGTGCGGCTCGTCCCGGCACCGGTGCGGTCACCCGGATGCCCGCACCGCGGCCGGGGAAACCCGCGGCCGGGGAAACCCGCGGCCGGGGATTGACCCTCACCCGACCGGGTAACCGCACCCATGACCACCCTTCGTGCCCTTGCCCTGAACTGCACACTCAAGCCGTCCCCGGCGGAGTCCAGCACCGATCTGATGGTGTCGCATGTACTGTCCGCCCTCGCCCCGCACGGTGTGACCACCGAGTCGGTGCGGGTCGTCGACCACGACGTCCGTCCCGGAATAGAGGCAGACATGGGTGACGGCGACGAGTGGCCGGGCCTGCTCGAACGCATCGCCGCCGCCGACATCCTGGTCGTCGCCACGCCGACCTGGGTCGGCCACATGTCCAGCGTCGCCCAGCGCGTACTCGAACGCCTCGATGCGGAACTGTCGAGCACCGACGACGAGAACCGGCCTCGCATGGTCGGGAAGGTCGCCGTCGCCGCGGTCGTGGGCAACGAGGACGGTGCGCACAAGATCGTCGCCGACCTCTTCCAGGGTCTCAACGACATCGGATTCAGCATCCCGGCCCAGGGCTGCACCTACTGGAACGGGGAAGCGATGTCCGGCACGGACTTCAAGGACCTGTCCGAGGTGCCCGAACCGGTTTCCACGACCACGCAGGCGCTGGCCCGGAACGCCGTGCACCTGAGCACCGTGCTGCGCGAACGGCAGTACCCGCCGTATCCAGGCTGAGCCTGCCCTCCCGCGTGCCCCCGCTTCGACCGAATGTCACACGCGTTCGATCGAATCGACCGCATGTGACATTCGGTCGCCCACACCGAGGCGGGCACCCGTCGTCGCGGAGAAGAAGTAGACCTCACCCGGTTGCGGGAGCAGGTACACCTGTTCCCCCGGGCCGATCGCCACTCGCCGATCCACCCGCACCACAACCTTGCCCGACGCGCTCGACCAGTCTGCCGGCCCGGCCGCCGTCGCATGGACGAAGGCCTCCGCGCCGAGCTGCTCGACGAGGTCCACCGTCAGGGACAGGGTCCCGGACCGCCACGCGCCGACGGGAGTCCAGGCCTCGGGCCGCACCCCCACGACGATCCGTTCGGCGTCGACGCCGGCCGGTACCGGCACTCGCAGAGCGCCGAGCACGGCCGCGCCGTCGCGGACGGGTGCGTCGAGCAGGTTCATGCCGGGCGAACCGACGAACCCGGCGACGAAGGTGTTGACGGGGTTGTCGTACAGGACGCGGGGTGCGGCGACCTGCTGCAGGCGACCGCCGTCGAGGACGGCCACCCGGTCCCCCATCGTCATGGCCTCCACCTGGTCGTGGGTGACGTACACGGTCGTCGTGCCGAGCCGCCGCTGCAGTCCCGCGATCTGCGAACGCGTGCTGACGCGCAGTTTCGCGTCGAGGTTGCTCAGCGGTTCGTCCATGCAGAACACCGCGGGCCGTCGCACGATCGCCCGCCCCATGGCCACCCGCTGTCGCTGCCCGCCCGAGAGGTTGCCCGGCTTGCGGTCGAGCAGCGGCTCGAGTTCGAGCATCCGCGCGACGTCGAGCACCCGCGCCGTCCGTTCCACCCTGCCGACGCCGGCGTTGCGCAGTGCGAAACCCATGTTCTCAGCCACGGTCATGTTCGGGTAGAGCGCGTAGTTCTGGAACACCATCGCCACGTCGCGGGCCTTGGGCGGCAGTCCCGTCACGTCGGCCCCGCCGATCTCGATGCGGCCGTCGTCGACCGCCTCGAGGCCGGCGAGCATGCGCAGGCTCGTGGTCTTCCCGCAGCCCGACGGGCCGACCAGGACCAGGAACTCCCCGTCCGCGACCTCGAGATCGAGGCGGTCCACCGACGGCCGGTCGGCGCCGGGATAGCGGTGGGTGACGGATCGGAAACGTATGCTTGCCAATGCTTTCCCTACAGATTCGGGGTGATCTGACGGTCGATGATCTGCTGCAGCTGCCGCGCGACGTCGCCGAACGCCGTCGTCACGTCGGCGCCCTGCAGCGCGATCTGTTCGAGGCCGGTGCCGATGATCTGGTCGCCGCCCGGAACGAAGACGCGCGCGTAGTCCTGCGACCGGGTGCGTGCGAGTTGGTCGACCGCGGTGCGGGCGTTGGGGTTCTGCTCGAGAAACGCCTTCATCGCGGGATCCTCGGTGGCGGACTTGCGTACCGGCATGTAGCCGATCTTCTGCGAGAAATAGGCGGTGTTCTCTGCGTTGGTGACGAAGTCGACGAACTTCAGCGCGTTGCGCTTCCGCTCGTCGGAGATGTTCGCCGGAATCGCCAGTCCCGCACCGCCGGTGGGACACCCCGGCGTCCCGTCCGGGGCGGGCAGGAACGCGGTGCCGAAGTCGAACGCGGCGTTGGCGGTGATGCCGGACAGGTCGCCTGTCGAGGCGATGGTGGACGCGATGATCCCGGCCGAGAAGTCGTTGGCGATGTCCGTGGACACGCCCGCGTACCTGCCGGTGTGGATCATGTCCTTCAGGAACTGTCCCGCGGCGATCGTCTCCGGGTCGCCGAAACGCAGCCGCCAGCCGTCGGAGTAGGCTCCGCCGAACGTCCAGATCGGTCCTTCGAAGGTCCAGCCGAGGTAGTCCTTGGCATTGCCCCAGCCGTGCGCCAGCTTGCCGGATCCGACCACGCGCTGCAGTTCGGGGCCCCACTCGGCGAACTCCTGCCAGGTGGCGGGCCCGCGGTCGGGAAGACCGGCCTGCCGCCAGACGTCGCGGTTGTAGTAGAACAGCGGCGTCGAGCGGGCATAGGGCAGCGCGAAATGACGGCCCTCGAAGAGGTAGTCGGCCAGCAGCGAATCGACGTAGTCCCCGGTGTCGACGCCGACCTCGGTGAACAGATCGTCGAGCGGTGTGATCGCGCCGGTCAGCGCGTAGTTGAACCACCACACGTCCGACAGGACCACCACATCGGGCAGATCGCCCCCGGACAGGGCCGCGTTGAACTTCTGCGACACCTCTTCGTAGTTCTTGCCGCCGTCGATCAGGTCGACCGTCAACTCCGGGTACCTCGCCTCGAACCGGGCGATGAGCTCCCGCTCCACGTCCTGGGACTTGCCCGGGTGGTTGGACCAGAACTTGACGGTGTTCGCGGCGGTGGCGGGCTCCGACGGTCCGGACGAGCCGGTGCCGGCGCACGCGGCCAGCGCGGCGCTCGCCGCGACGACCCCCGTCAGTCCGAGAAACCTACGCCTGTCGATGTTCACGAGATTGCTCCTAGGAGAGTTCAGCCCTTGACCGCACCGGAGGTGAGGCCCTTGATCATGTGACGTTGCAGCGCAAGGAAGATCACGAGGATCGGCAGCATGGCCAGCACCGTGCCGGCCATCACCGGTCCCCAGTTGGTGACGCCGTCGTTGTTCTGCAGCTGGGTCAGCCCGATCGGCAGCGGCGCCACGGACGCGTCGTCGGCCATGAGAAACGGCCACAGGTATTCGTTCCATTCGTTGACCACGGTGATGAGTGCGAACGCGACCAGGGTCGGCCCGGACACCGGTAGCACCACCCGCCACAACAGGCGGACGTGCCCGGCGCCGTCCATCCGCGCCGCCTCGATGATCTCGGCGGGGATGGACAGGAAGTGGTTGCGCAGCAGGAACGTTCCGAATGCCACACCTGCCAGCGGCACGATGATCCCCTGGAAGGTGTTGCGCCATCCCCATTCCGCCACCAGCGCGTAGTTGGAGATGACGGTGATCTGGTTCGGCACCATGAGCGCGGCGACGATCCCGAGGAACACGAGGTTCTTGCCGGGGAAGCGCAGGAACACCAGACCGTAGGCGCTCAGGATGCCGAGGACGAACTTCACGCTCGACAGCACCGTGGTGATGATCAGCGAGTTCCGCAGGAACGTGCCGAACGGCACCGAGGTGACCGCCTCGGTGTAGTTCTGTGGATGGAACACGCCGGGCCACCAGGTGACCGGCAGCGTGTAGATGTCGGGTCGCTGCTTGAACGAGGTCACCACGATCCAGTACAACGGCAGCGCCACGACGAGCAGCGCCACGACCATCGCGGCGTAGGCGAGTACCCGGATCGTGCGCTCGCGTCGCCGGTACGGCTGCGCCGCTTCCGGTTCCGCGGGCGCGATCGGACGGTCCAGCAGCGTCGTCATTCTGCAACCCCCGCCCGCCGGCCCGACCGAATGTCACATTGGTTCGATGTAATCGAACCAATGTGACATTCGGTCGCATGCGCACGGACACGCCCACGCACGCGCCGGGGACGACGGGCGGGGCGCGGCGCGTCGTCGCGGTCCATCAGGCGCACCTGGTAGACCGTGACAGCCAGCAGCACGAGGAACATGATCGTCGCGACGGTGGCACCGTAGCCGGCCCGGAAGTTCCGGAAGGACTCGTTGTAGACCTGGTAGACCATCGTGGTGGTGCCGGTGCCGAGCGGTCCGCCTCGGGTCATCACGTTGATGATGTCGAAGACCTGGAAGGAGTTGAGCAGTACGGTGATCGACAGGAAGTACGTGGTGGGACGGAGCTGCGGCAGCAGGACGCGCCGGAAGGCGGTCCACGACGAGGCGCCGTCGATCGCGGCGGCCTCGGACAGTTCGGGACGCAGGCCCTGCAGGGCCGCCAGGTAGATCACGAACGTGTAGCCGAGGTTCTTCCACAGGTAGGTGAGGGTGACCATCACCAGCGCCCAGGTCGGATCCTGGTAGAAGTCCGGGGTGTTCAGCCCCAGCCTGCCCAGCAGATCCTGGACGAGGCCGAAGTTGGGGTCGAACACGAACTGGAACGCCACCCCCACCGCGGCACCGGAGATGACGAACGGGGCGAAGAGCGCGGACCGGACAAGGTTGCGGCCCAGCAGTTTCCGATCCAGCAGGAGCGCCAGCGCCAGCCCGAGCAGCATGGATCCCGCGACGGTGGCGACGGTGAAGGCGACGGTGTTGCCGACGATCTGCCAGGTGTCGGCACGGCCGAACCACTCGCGGTAGTTGCCGAGTCCGACAAACGTCGCGGTGGGGCTCGAGATGTTCCACTCGAAGAACGACAGTCGGATGTTGTCGACGAGCGGCCGGTACGTGAACAGGACCAGCAGCGCGAGATTCGGCCCGATCAGCGCGGCGAACAGCGCGTAGTCGCCCCAGGGGCGTCCCCACGGACCCCGGTCGGTTCGGGGCAGTACTCTTTCCGGACTCGAGCGCACTGCGGCAGTGTGTCTGCCGCGAACGAACCGGAGGTTACGCCGGTCTGGCGCCGACGAGTACTCTCGCCACCTTCGCGGTCACGAAGTGCTCGCCGGCGCCGGCCGTTGTGCGACTAGAGGTTCCAGTCGCCGAGGCCGTCCCAGCCGTTGAGGGTGCCGCCACCGGTGTTCTGCACGATCACCGGGTCACCCTTCCGGGCGTTCTCGAAGAACCAGCGGCCGTCCTCGGTGCTCACGTTCAGGCAGCCGTGGCTGACGTTCGTGCTGCCCTGCGCCCACTCGGACCACGGCGCCGCATGCACGAAGATGCCGCTGTTGGAGATGCGGGTCGCGTACTCGACGTAGGTGCGGTACCCCTCGGGCGAGTCCACCGGCACGCCGTACGTGGACGAGTCCATGTACATGTCGCGGAACTTCTCGCCGACGATGTAGGTGCCGTTGGGCGTCTCGTAGCCCGGCTTGCCGAACGACGTCGGCATGGTCTTGACGACCTCACCGTTGCGGGTGACGGTGATGGTCTTGGTGGCGTCGTCCGCGACGGTGATCAGCGCGTCGCCGACGGTGTACGACGACTGCGTGCCCCCGGCGTTCACGGTGACCTGGGTGTGTGCGGGCCAGAACTCGAAGGGACGCCAGCGCACCTGCCGGTCCGACGCCCAGTAGAAGTGCCCGTCGACGGGCGGGTCGGCCTCGACCTCGATGTGCCGCTCGGCGGCGGCGCGGTCGGTGATCGGCTCGTCGAAGCGGATGATGATCGGCTGCGCGACGCCCACGGTCTCGCCGTTCGACGGGTTGATCGACGGCGCAGAGAACGGGGCCGGTTCCGGAGCCTGGCCCGGCAACCGTTCGACGAGTTCCTGCACGCTCGGCAGTTCGGGTCCGCCGGGCCACAGGGGTACCGCGGCGGCGGGTCCCGTCATGGTGAGCGTGGCGGCGCCGACACCCACCAGCGCGGTGACGACACGACCGGACCAGCGTCCGGCGCGGCCGCGACTGCTCGGCCGACCCTTGTTCTCGAACATTCGACAACCCATCGTTCGTTCGTGCCGTCGCACCCACGTCCGCCCCGACAGCGACGACTTGGCGAACCCATTAGACACAGCACACCTGCGGGCGGGCAATTCGACCGCGCCCGTCAGGGCCACCCGCCGGAGCTCGACCCCAGGTCAGGACTCGATTCGGGAGGCAGCGAGGAGATCGTCGACAGCGACGAACTTCACGCGGGAGCGGCCCGCAGCACCGCCCCGGGCGCGTTCCTGCTTGTCGATCTGCTGCCAGCCCCGGTAGTCCACGTATTCCGGCCGGCGCTCGGAGATCAGCGCCGTGAGCTTCTCCCGGTCGGCGACGGGGGCGACGAGGCGGCCGGTCACGAAGTCCTGGACCAGGTGCTCGACGGTCTGGGCGGAGCACTGCTTGTTGGTGCCGATGACGCCGGTCGGTCCGCGCTTGATCCAGCCGGCGGTGTACACCCCGGGCAGGGGCTCGTTCGTTTCCGGGTCCACGACCCGGCCCTCCTCGTTGGGGAGGATGCCGCGCGTCTCGTCGAACGGCAGATCGGCGACGGGATGCCCGCGGTAGCCGACCGACCGCAGGACCAGGCCCGTGGACAGAGTCTCGGTCTGCCCGGTGCGGTGCGCCTCGAGGCGACCGTTGGTCTCGGCGAGTTCGGTGCGTTCGAGGGTGATCGATTCGACCCGGCCGTCACCGTTGAGCGCGACGGGTGCGGCGAGGAAGCGCAGCACGATCCGCTTGTTGCCCTCGCTCGGGGTCCGGCGGGCGAAGCCCTGGACCTGTTCGACCTTCAGTGCGATCCGCGGTTCGACGGCGGGGTCGTCGACGAGGGCTTGGCTGGCCGGGTCGAGTTCGGCTTCGGCCGGGTCGACGACGAGGTCGACGCCCGGGAGCTGACCGAGGGCCAGCAGTTCCGGGTTGGTGTAGGCAGCCTGGGCGGGTCCGCGCCGTCCCACGACGACGACCTCGCGGATGTTCGACGCGCGCAGGGCGGCGACAGCGTGGTCGGCCATGTCGGTTTTCGCCAGCTCGTCCGGGTCGGTGACCAGTGCCCGCGCCACGTCGAGGGCGACGTTGCCGTTGCCGATGATCACCGCGCGTTCACCGGACAGGTCGAAGGTGCGGTCGGCGTAGTCGGGGTGCCCGTTGTACCAGGCGACGAACTCGGTGGCGGCATGCGAGCCGGGCAGGTCCTCGCCGGGGACGTCCAGGTGCCGGTCGCCGGCGGCACCGACGGCGTAGATCACCGCGTGGTGATGCGCGAGCAGTTCCTCGTGGCTGATGTGGGTGCCCACCTCGACGTTGAACCAGCACTGGCTCCTCTTGTGCCCGAGGGCGCTGCGGAACAGCTCACCGACGGACTTGGTGCTCTGATGGTCCGGGGCGACACCGGCGCGGACGAGTCCGTACGGGGTGGGCAGGCGGTCGAAGATGTCGACCTCGACGCGGGCCCGACCGGTCAGCTCCAGCGCGGCGTAGCAGGCAGACGGACCCGAACCGACGATCGCGACCCGCAGGGTGCCGAGTTCGGCGGGGATCTTGGTACGGTCGCGTTCCTCGGGCCAGTCCGGCCCGATCGGGTAGCGCCGGTAGTAGTCCTCGGCGATCTTCAGGTAGGGCTCGTGCTCGGCGGGGAGTTCGTTGTCGGCGTAGATCGCATCCACCGGGCATTCGTCCACGCACGCGCCGCAGTCGATGCAGGTGTCCGGGTCGATGTAGAGCATCTCGGTGGTGGCGAACGGCGCCTCGTCGGGCGTGGGGTGGATGCAGTTGACGGGGCAGACCTCGACGCACGAGGCATCGTTGCAACACGCCTGGGTGATCACGTAAACCACGGTGGATACCTGCCTGAAGTGCCGGGGGTTCGACGACCCACTCAGACTATAACGTGTTCCAATTCCGGTCGAGATCCGGTTCGCTGCACCTGCTCTCCCGGCGTGTCCCCCGCGCCAGGTGTCAGCTGTCGCTCGGCTCGATGCGGAAGCCGATCTTCACGGTCACCTGGATGTGCGCGACGGCCCCGTCGTCGATGTGGCCCCTGACGTTCATCATCTCGAACCACTCGAGATGACGCGTGGTCTCCGCCGCCCGCGCGACGGCCTGCTTGATCGCGTCGTCGACACTGTCCGTCGACGAACCCACCACCTCGATCACCCGGTACACGTGGCTCACAGCTTCGCTCCCTCCGTATCGAACTGCTTCGAACACTCGTGGCCCTCCTCAGGCGCGACGGGCAAGCTCGCGGGCCACCGCGCCCAGTCGGGCGAGCCGCAGATCCCCCAGCGCGATCGGGCCGCTGCCCAGGCGATTCGTCGTGAACGCGAGCGACAGACCGGTGTCGAGGTCGGCGAAGGCGCCCGAACCGCCGACTCCGTAGTGGCCGAGCGCCCCACGCGGCCGCTCCCGGCTGACGAACACCGGCTGGTGGTAGCCGAGGCGCCACGCCATCGGGACGCCGAGCACGTAGTCGCGCCCGCGCACCCGGACCTCGTTCATGGCCTCGACAGTCTCCGGCTTCAGGAACTGCACGCCGTCGATCGTGCCGCCCGCGGCGATCGCTCCGTACATCCGCGCCAGGGCCCGCGCCGAGAACACCCCGTTCCACCCGGGCATCACCGCGTCGTGCACCGACGGATCACGGACCAGTTCGTCGAACTCCTCCGGCATCGCGGCCTCCGCGAGACCGCGGGTCAGGCTCACCCGCGACAGCACCGAGGCGGTCATCCCCCAGTGCAGTCCGGCGGGATTGATCCGCGGGAACAGCTTGGCGATGCGGTGACGCTGGTCCTCCGGAACGCGGAACCAGAAGTCGGGGGTGCCCAGGGGTTCGGCGATCTCCTGCCGGACGACGTCGACGAACGGCAGCCCGGTCACCCGCTGCACGATCTCCGCGACGAGCCAGCCGTAGGTCACCGCGTGGTATCCCGGTCCGCTCAGCCGGCGGGGATCGGGCGGCGCCGCCGCCAGCGCACGCACCGTCGCGTCGTAGTCGACGATGCCCATCCGGCCGGGCCGCAGGTTGCGCACCCGGTGCAGTCCGGCGCGGTGGGTGAGGACGTCCGCGACGGTGACGTGCTCCTTACCGGCCGCCGCGAATTCCGGCCAGTACCGGGCGACCGGCGCGAAGTAGTCGATCAGGCCGCGCTCTGCGAGCCGATGCACCACGGTCGACGCCACGCCCTTGCCGGTGGAGAAGGACAGCGACACCGTGTCGCGGTTCCAGCGCCGGTCGCGGGTGGCCCAGCCCGCCCAGATGTCGAGCACCTTCTCGCCGTCCAGGTAGGCGGCGAGGGCACCGCCGCCGTGCCGGGGCAGCCGGTACAGGTCGAAGAAGCGATCCGCGAGCGGCAGGAATCGCCGGTCGACGTGCATCTCGGTCGGCGGCGGGTCCTGGACCGCCGTCGCGCCCCGCACCGGTCGGGCTGTCATCCGTGGTACCTCCCAGTCGACATCGTGCCGCCAGGCTACGTCGCAGCGTCCGTTCCCGAACGGGTTTTGCCGAACGGTCCGTCAGGGTGCGACGTACCGGAACGTCCCCAGCACGACGCAGCCCCGTCCCGTCGTGAGGTTGACCGCGGTCGCGGCGGACCCTTCGCACAGCACCGGATCGCGCAGGTCACCGATGAACGCCTGGGACTGCGGGCCGGCCAGGACGAGCGCGGCCGCGGGCTCCTCGACGATCCCCAGCGCCAGGGCGTTCTCGCCGAAGCCGACGGCGGCCAGGGGGCCTCCCGCGGCTTCGCCCGCTCCCGCACCCCCGGACAGTCCGGCCGCGAGCACCCGTGCCCCGGTGCGGGCATCGGCGAAGCCGACTCCGCCGTCGCCGTAGCTCCACGCGCCGCTCGGTGCGTCCGCGACCGCACCGCACGCGGTCCGCCCGTCGAGCTGGGTCACCGAGGTCGCCGTACCCGGAGGCGCGGCGCACGTCACCGCCTGGGCGGACGGTGCCGCGACGAGTGCGGCCGCGACACCCGCGACCACCACCGCACCACCGCCGAGCACCCGAACCGACTTGCGTGCATGCGCTACCACCGACACGGTGACTGCCTCCTCCGGCCTCGTCCCCCGCAAACCGAATCCCCTCAGGGGAGTCTACGGAGACGCGCACCGGTTCACCGGGTGGGCGGGCATCGATGCGGTCACGGGACGTCACCGCTCCGGTGACTACGCCCCGGGGAAATGCCTACCCGGGCCGCTTGCGATCCGTGTCGCGCGACGGCTGCACCCGCTTCGGCTCGCCCGGCATCTTCGGGTGGGTGGGCGGGTACGGCAGGTCGCCGAGACCGGCGGCGGCGTCCCGCTCGGCCATCTCGAGCAGCACGTCGAGGGTCTGCGCGGTCTCGTCCATCGCGGCCATCGGGTCACCGCGGCGCTCGAGCAGCCCCGGCACGGTCGCGATCGTGAAATCGTCCGGGTCGGCGTCGACGAGTTCATCCCACGTCAGGGGTGTCGACACCGTCGCGATCGGGGTGCGCCGCACCGAGTACGCCGACGCGATCGTCTTGTCGCGGGCGTTCTGGTTGAAGTCGAGGAAGATGCGCTGCCCACGCTCCTCCTTCCACCACGCGGTGGTGGCCCGTCCGCCGCTACGACGTTCCACCTCCCGCATCAGGGCGATGCCGGCGCGGCGCACGCCGACGAAGTCCCACTCCGGGACGATGCGCACGTACACGTGCAGGCCACGGCCACCCGACGTCTTCGGGAACCCGACCAGACCCAGTTCGTCGAGCAGCGGCCGCAGCACCTCGAGGGCGACCGCACGGGCATCGTCGAAGGCGGTCCCCGGCTGCGGGTCCAGATCGATGCGCAACTCGTCCGGGCGGTCGACGTCCCCGCAGCGCACCGCCCACGGATGGAACGTCACGGTGCCCAGGTTCGCCGCCCACACGACGTCCGCGGCGGCGCGCACCCGCAGCACGTCGGCGGTCCGGCCGGACGGGAACGTGACCTCGCATGTCGCGACGTGGTCGGGCCGACGGGCAGGCACCCGCTTCTGGTAGATCTCCTCGCCCTCGATCCCGTCCGGGAACCGCTGTAGATGCGTCGGCCGCTCCTGCAGCGCCTGCAGCAGCGGCGCCGAGCCGGCCGTCGCGACGGTCCGGTAGTACTCGACGAGTCGACGCTTGCTGCCGGCCTCACCGAGCCGGGGGAAGTAGACCTTGTCGGGGTTGGACAGCCGGACGGGCACACCGCCGACGTCCAGCTCCACCGCGGGAGAACGCTTCGCGTCGGGCACCGGAGATCACACTCCTGTCCGGTCGAGGACGTCGGCGAGGTCATACCGCACCGGCACGTCCAACTGTTCGAAGGTGCAGCTGCGCGGATCGCGGTCGGGCCGCCACCGCAGGAACCGCGCCGCGTGCCGGAACCGCAGGCCGGCCCCCCCGCTGCCCGCCACCTGACTGCCCTCCATCTGGTCGTAGGCCACCTCCAGCACCCGCTCGGGCCGCAGCGGTATCCATCGACGGTCCGCGGCCGTCCGCCACCGGCTCGGCTCGCCCTCGGCGACGACATCGGCACCGACCCGCAGCGGTGCGAGGTCGGCGAGCAGCTCCTGGCGCTGCTCGACGGTGAACGCCGACGCGCCACCGACCATCACCGGTTCGTCGCCGCCGTCGTACAGCCCCAGCAGCAGGGACCCGACCCCGT
This sequence comes from Rhodococcus sp. NS-SX18, assembly GCF_057367935.1. Lineage (NCBI taxonomy): Bacteria > Bacillati > Actinomycetota > Actinomycetes > Mycobacteriales > Nocardiaceae > Rhodococcus > Rhodococcus sp. NS-SX18. The sequence goes on from NZ_CM170633.1 coordinate 4,815,451, forward strand.
CGATGCTCTTGTGCGGGCGGTAGCCGATGAGCACACAGTCGGCGGTGCGGGCGTGCTTGACCTTGCGCATCTCCCGCTTGTCGGGCACGTAGGGTCCGTCGAGACGCTTGGCGACGACCCCGTCGAGGCCGGCGCCCTCGAACTCGGCGAACCATCGGCCGGCGATCTGTGCGTCGAGGGTGGCGGCGGTGACGTGGCAGCTCGGGCCGCCACCGACCGCCGCCCGCAGCCGCTCCCGGCGCCGCGCGAACGGCATCTCCATCAGGTTCTCGTCGCCGAGGGCGAGCAGATCGAAGCCGACGAACTGCGCGGGGGTCTGCTCGGCGAGCAGCGCGATGCGGCTCGCCGCCGGGTGGATACGCTCCGACAGGGCCTGCCAGTCGAGCCGGGTCCGGCCGTCGTGCGGGCGCGGCACCACGATCTCCCCGTCGACCACGCACCGGGCGGGCAGCTCCGCCCGCACCGCAGCGGTCAGCTCCGGGAAGTAGCGCACCAGATCCTTCCCACCCCGCGAACTCAGCACCACCTCGTCGCCGGCGCGGAACACCACAGCCCGGAAGCCGTCCCACTTCGGCTCGTACGACCACTCGGGGTCGCCGTCGGTGGGCTGGGCCGGAACCTCGGGCACGGCCTTGGCGAGCATCGGTGCGATCGGCGGTTCGACTGGCAGCTGCACCGGCTCATGGTCGCACCCGGGGCCGACACGTGCCCGTCGGATCTGTGAGAAATCGCCCTACGGTTCCCGTCCGAGGCGGACATTCCGTACGCTCTCCCCCCATGAACCTCATTCGACGGGTGAGCGGCACCGCCGTTGCGTTGGCCGCGGCGGCTCTGGTGCTCGGCGCGTGCGGATCGGACGTCGAGCCCCGGGCGGTGCCCGAGTCCGGGTCCGAGACCACGTCGGCGAGCGCATCGGATACCCGGACGACCACCGGCCGTCCGACCACCACCACCTCGGCACCGACGTCCCCCGGCTCCTCCGGCCTGGACATCGACGTCGAGATCGGTGACTGCGTGCGCCTCGGTGGCACCGTCGACGACGCGACCATCGAGAACGCGACCTGCGGCAGCATGGACTCGAACTACAAGGTGATCGACATCGTCGACTCCAGCGAGCAGTGCGTCTCGGACGCCGACCAGACCTACTACGAGTCCTCCGGCGGAGTCGAGGTGGGCGCCCTGTGCCTCGACGTCGACTGGGTGGTCGGCAGCTGCATGGACATCTCCGGTGAAGACCCGCAGCGCGTCGACTGCGCCGCGCCCGGCCCCGAGACGGAGAAGGTCACCGAGATCCTGCAGAACACCGACAACGTCAACGACTGCTCCGTCTCCGAGGGTGGATTCGTCTACAGCGAGCGTCGTTTCGTGGTCTGCACCGACACGCTCTGAGGTCGCCGTCCGCCGCGGCCGGCTACAACCAGCCGCGGCGGCGGAAGATCGCGTAGAGACCCACGCACGTCATGACCATCATCAGAAGCGCCATGGGATAGCCTGCAGCCCAATGCAATTCCGGCATGGTGTCGAAGTTCATCCCGTAGACCGTGCCGATCAGCGTGGGCGCGAACAGAATCGCCGCCCACGCCGAGATCCGCTTGATCTCCTCGTTCTGCTCGATGCTCGCCCGGCTGAGATTGCGCATCTCCTCGTTCTGCATCTGCGACACCAAGGTCGCGTTGACCGTGAGGATGTTGCCGAGCAACTGCCGGAAGCTGTCGACCTGCTCGACGACCGTCGTCGCGTGGTCGGTGACGTCCCGCAGGTAGCGCTGCAGTTCGTCGTCGGTGCGATACTTGGCGAATCCCGATGACAGACCGGACAGCACCGTGAGCAGCGGCTTGGCCGCCCGCTGGAACTCGATGACCTCGCGGGAGAGCTCGTAGATGCGGCGCGAGACCCGGGGATCCCCGCTGAACACCTCGGTCTCGATCTCGTCGATGTCGTTCTGCAGGCCCGCGACGACCGGCGCGTACCCGTCGACGACGGCGTCGAGAATCGCGTAGAGCACCGCCTCGGGGCCCAGCCGCAGCAGATCGGGCTCGCTCTCCATCCGGTCCCGCACCGCCGACAGGTCGGGCGATTCGCTGTGCCGGACCGTCAGTACGAACGTCGGACCGACGAAGACGTGCACCTCACCGAAGTCGACGCGCTCGGATTCGTCGACGTAGCGGGCGGCACGCAGCACGACGAACAGGGTGTCGCCGTAACGCTCGAGCTTCGGGCGCTGGTGGGCGGCAATGGCATCCTCGACGGCCAGCTCGTGCAACCCGAATTGCTCTGCGGCGGCGTGGAGTTGCGCGTCGGTGGGCCGGTACATCCCGATCCAGGCCATCGACCCGGGCTCGGGTAGGCAGTCGAGGGCCTGCGCGAGTGTCGCCGGCGACGCGACGCGGCGGCCGTCACGGTAGACCGCGCTGTCGACGATGCTGTTCTCCGCCCGCGCCGCACCGTCACGGCCGGAGCTCTGCGCGGCAGCGGGATTCAGGGACGCGCCGAAACCGGCGGACGGGTCGGCGGTCGCCGGGACGGAGCGACGCGGCAGCAGGGCACGGACGGAACGGTTCGGCAGCATGTCGGCACGGCCTTTCGGGGGCACGGAGGGCGACGGCGAGAGTGGTCGCCGTAGGGGCACACACACGCGACGGCAACCGTCGCGCACCGACAGGGCGCGTACGGGCTGCCGTCAGCTGGTACTCGGAGGTCGACTGCGCATCGCGAGTCCCACCTCCTCCACATCACCCGGCACCGCGCCGAGGCTCGACGAACCCCCAGCAGCGTACGCCCTCGTGCCGTGCGGAGCCAGCCGGTCCGGCCCCCGGCGTCGCGCTGCGCCGACGTGTCGGTGGGTGCGGCCACAATCGCCGTGACCGCCCGACCGACGACAGGACCCCGATGACGCACTGGCCCGATCGACCGATCTGCGCGTTCGACCTCGAGACCACCGACCGCGATCCGCGGATCGCGCGCATCGTGACCGCGTCCGTCGTCGTCCTCGACGGTGACACGGTCTCGTCGCGGACGTGGTTGCTCGATCCGGGCATCGAGATCCCCGAGGAGACGTCGGCGATCCACGGTGTGACTACGGAGCGTGCGCGCGCGGAGGGCCTCGAGTACACGACCGGATACACCCGGATCCGTGAGGCACTGTGCGAGGCCTGGGTCCGCGATCACATCGTCGTGGCGTTCAACGCCAGTTACGACCTCACGGTGATCGACGCCGAGGGCCGCCGGCTGGGTCTGCCGGGACTCGAGACGGGCCTGGTGTTCGACCCGTACGTCGTCGACCGCGAGCTGGACCGCGACCGCGAGGGCAGCCGCACCCTGCAGGCGGTCTGCGAGGCATACGGCATCGCGTTGACCGCCGCTCACCAGGCAGAGGCGGACGCCCTCGCGGCGGGGCAACTGGCGCGGGCGCTGTGCACCCGCTTCCCCCAGCTCGCCGACCTGGACATCATGACGGACCAGGCGGCCTGGCACGCGGAGCGGCAACGCAATTTCGCCGAGTATCTCGCGGGTCTCGGGCGCGACGTGTCCGACGTGGACCCGCAGTGGCCGATTCGCGGCGTCGTATGAGTTTTTGTCGTTCAGTGAGTTTCGATTCAGGAGCTCACGACACGGCGGCAAAAGCGGCGGAGACGTACTCCGCCGAACGATCGGAGCCGAGCAGGCCCGGCCCCATCTTGTTCATCACGTACGCAACAGTCATCCTGCGCTCGGTGTCGACGATGATCTGGGACCCGCCCCAGCCACCCCAGAAACAGATCCGTCCCTGCGGCACGAACGGCACCGATTCCGGTGTGGGAAGCCCGAATCCGACTCCGAAGCGGACGGGGACCCCGAGCACGAGGTCCACTCCGTAGGACTGCTCGTCGAATATCGCGTCGACGGTGTCGGCCGAGAGCAGGCGCACGTCGCCGACGCGCCCTCCACACGCGATCACCGACTGGATCCGCGCCAGGGCCCGGGCATTGGAATGCCCGTTGGCCGCGCCGATCTCGGCTCTGCGCCAACCGTCGCTCCACGCCGCCGTGGCGTCGGCGGGCGGACCGGTGAAGGTCCTGACCATCACGCTCGCGGGATCGAGGGTCGCGAGGTCGATCGGCAGCGGGGGCGGGGGGATGACCTCGGAGACCCGCGGGTAGTCCGAGCGGGCCACGCCCAGGCGGAAGTCGGCATCGAGCGGACGGGCAATCTCCTCCTCGATGAAATCGGTCAGTGTCCGGCCGTCGACCCGGCGAACCACTTCACCGATGAGGTGCCCGTAGTTGAGGGCGTGATACCCGGAAGCCGTGCCGGGCTCCCACCACGGCGCCTGTGCCGCCAGCAGTTCCGTAGCTTTGGGGGTGTCGGCGAGATCGTTCATCGTGAACGGCTGGTCCCAGCCGGAGACGCCGGAGGTATGGGACAGCAGGTGCCGGACGAGAATCCGCTCCTTGCCGTTGGCGGCGAAGTCGGGCCAGTACCGCGCCACCGGCGCGTCGAGGTCGAGCCGGCCCCGGTCGACGAGCATCAAGGCGGCCAGAGCGGTGACCGTCTTGCTGCACGACCAGACGTTGGTGATCGTGTCCCGCTCCCACGGCCGCGATCCGTCTGCGTCCCTGGCGCCACCCCAGATGTCGACGACGGGTTCCCCGTCGAGGGTCACGGCGATCGACGCGCCGACGTCCTCGCCCGAATCGAGATTGTGTTCGAGTGCCTCGCGTAGAGCGGAGAACCGGGGGTCACAGACGCCGTGGATGCCGGACATGGACTACTCCTGAGGTGAGGGTGCCAGCCAAAGTTGATTTTGGATTCAACTCGGATGAGTATGCGCACCGCGTTCTGTGATGTCAATCACTGCAGCACTGCACGGATTCCGATCCGGGCGGCGACCCAATGTCACATCGCGTCGATGCAGTCGACCGAATGTGACATTCGGTCAGGGCGGAGCGCTCACCCCTTGACGACTCCGAGCGGCACGAGCCGCGCGACCCGACGGGCCAGGCCCGCCCGCTCGCTGACCTCCGTCACCGCGTCGATGTCCTTGTACGCCTGCGGCTTCTCCTCCGCCAGCCCCCGCCACGAACTCCCCCGCACGAGCACGCCGTGGGACTCGAGCGCGTCGCGCACCGCCCGGCCGTCGGTGTGCCGGGCGGCGCGGTGCCGGCTCTGCACCCGGCCGGCCCCGTGCGCGGTGGAGTAGAACGCCGGGTTCCCGGCGACGCCCGCGAGCACGTACGAGGCGGTGCCCATCGTGCCGGGAATGAGTACCGGCTGCCCCACGTCCACCAGATCCGCGGGGACGTCGGGATGGCGGGGCGGCAGCGACCGCGTCGCGCCTTTGCGGTGCACACACAGGGTGCGGAGGCGACCGTCGACCTCGTGCCGCTCGAGCTTCGCGAGGTTGTGCGAGATGTCGTAGAGGAGGTCGAGGGTCGTACCGGCCGTGTCCTCGAAGACCCGGCGGGCCGCCTCGGTGAGCAACTGCCGGTTGGCCCGGCCGTAGTTGGCCGCCGCCACCATCGCCCCGAGATACGCCTCCCCCTCCGGCGACCGGACCGGAACGCACGCCAGCTGTCGGTCGGGAACGTGAATCCCGTAGCGGCCCATCGCCTTACCCATCTCCCGCACATGGTCGGTGCAGATCTGGTGGCCGAGGCCGCGGGACCCGCAGTGGATCATCACGCACACCGTGCCCACGTCGAGACCCATCGGCCGCGCGGTGTCCGGATCGAAGATCCGCTCGACGGCCTGCACCTCGAGGAAGTGGTTTCCCGACCCCAGGCTGCCGAGCTGACCGAGGCCCCGCTCGACGGCCCGGTCGCTCACCGCGGCCGGGTCGGCGCCGTCCAACACGCCCCGGTCCTCACATCGCTCGAGATCGCGGACGACGCCGTGCCCCTGCTGCACCGCGAATCGGGCGCCGCCCTCGAGCACCTCGTGCAGGACGGTGCGGTTCGGCAGCTCCCACACGCCCCGGGTCTGCATGCCACGCGGCACGACGTGACCGAGCCGGTCCATCAGCGGCCCGAGGCGCGGCGCGAGCGCGGACCGGTCGGCGTCACGCGCGATCAGCAGCCGCACGCCGCACGAGATGTCGAAGCCCACCCCACCGGGGGAGACGACGCCGCCGTCGTCGATGTCCGTCGCCGCGACCCCGCCGATGGGAAAGCCGTAACCCCAGTGCACGTCCGGCATGGCGAACGACGCGGTGACGATGCCCGGCAGGGTCGCGACGTTCGCGACCTGGGTCAGCGCCTCGTCTCCTTCCGCGGCGGGAAGCAGGGACCGGGCCGCGAAGACGATCCCGGGTACGCGCATCGCGCCGGTCCGGTCGATCCGGAACCGGTACGGGGTCTCCTCGACGATCCTCATCACTGTCCGATCCGGGGTGGAGAACGCGACGTCGGCGGCTTCGTTCCACCATAGAATCTGCAGTGCCCGCTGCACAGGAGCGCGTCATGAACGAAAGCGGGTACCGGTCGGTGCCGCACACGGCGGACCTGCGCATCGAGGCGTGGGCACCCACCCGTGACGAGTGCATCGCGCAGGCGGTGCGCGGCGCCGTCGCGAGCTTCGCCGACACCTCCGCCGCCGGGCCGGCCCGGGTGCGCACCCGCCGGCTGGCAGCCGACGGTGACGAGGACCTGCTCGTCGCGGTACTCGACGAGGTCGTCTATCTGCTCGACGCGGCCGGCGAGGTCCCGGTCGACATGGCCGTCGACTCGGGCGCCGGCACGGCGGAGGTGCGGTTCTCGATGGTCGACGCCGCCACGGTCACCCAGGTGGGTGCGGTCCCGAAGGCCGTGTCGCTGCACGGACTGCGCCTCGGGCGCGGACCGGGCGGATGGTCGTGTTCGGTGACCCTGGACGTGTGAACCGGCGACGCGCGCCCGGCCGACGCGCCTCGCTCGGGGCCGCTAGGGCAGCAAACCCTGCCGGCGGGCCTCGACGACCGCTTCGTGCCGGCTGCCCACCTCGAGCTTGCCCATCAGGTTGCGCATGTAGCTCTTGACCGTCTCCACGCTCAGCGCCAGCCGCTCGGCGATCTCGGCGTTGCGGCACCCGAGCGCCACGTACGCCAGCACATCCCGCTCCCGCGCCGACAGCCGCACCGCCGGGGCCGCGTTCCCACCGGTCAGCGTCCGCAGTTTCTCCTCGACCTCACGCAGGCGCGCTTCGATCGCCGGGTCGGACGTCTGTGCCGCGATCTCGCGCAAGGCCAGGTAGCTCTCGGTGATGCCCTCCGATACCGCCGCGGACACGGCCGGCGGAGCGGCGGCGCGGGCGTTGTCGATGAGGGCGACCCGCCGGTCCACCTCGTCGCGAATCTCGATTTCGCGGGCGAGGGTGCGGGCCGACCGCAGCACCTGCTCGACGACCACGTCGCCGATGGGCAGGTTGGTGCGCAGGCCGCCGTACAGGGCAGCGCGGGTGCGGCGGCGCACCACCACCGGCACGGCGACCAGCGACTCGATGCCCTCCCCCGCGACCTCGCGGTCGTACTCGTGGGAGATCTGACGGGAATTGAAATAGTCCGACACTGCGCCCGGCCGCTGCTCGGCGACCACCTTGCCGCCGAGCCCGCACTCCGAGCTGATCACCAGGTCGCGGAGGATGCCACTGCGCGTGCCGACGAACCCGGACAGCAGCATGTCCCCGCCGTGCACGGTGCCGCCGAACAGCACCGGCATCCCCGTCAAGGTCTGCAGGCGGCGCAGCTCGGCGCGCAGCGCGTCCTCGTCGCTCGGCCGCAGCTGCGCGTGCCGGCCCGTCGGCGCAGCAGTCGACGCCCCGAGCCTCGCCGACACAGACCTCACCGGAACCACCTCCGAGACCACGAATACCCACTTCGGAGGGTAGCGGGGGATCTCCCGTGACCCATAACCTCCACCCGTTCCGGTGTTGCAGCGATCACAATGGCGTACACCGACCGAGTGCCGAAGTTCCGGAGGTATCCGTGTCCACCCCGACGTCCACCCCGTCGTCCACCCTCACGTCCAGCACCGCCGCCCGAACGGCGAACCACACCCCGCTCAGCCCGCTGCGGTTCCTCGAACGATCGTCGTCCGTGTTCCCCGATCGCACCGCGATCATCCACGGCGACCGCCGCTACACGTACGCGCAGTTCGCCGACGAGGCACAGCGCTTCGCACGGGTTCTGCGCAGCCGCATCCAGCCCGGCGACCGGGTGGCGTTCCTGGCGCCGAACGTGCCGGAACTGCTCATCGCGCACTTCGCGGTGCCTCTCGCCGGTGGTGTGCTCATCGCGCTGAACTCACGGCTCGCCGGACCCGAGCTCGAGTACATCCTCGGCCACGCCGAGGCGTCGCTGCTGTTCGTCGACTCGGAGTTCGTCGGCTCGGTCGCAGGCGTCGCGGACCGCGTGCCGTCGCTGACCGAGGTCGTGGAGGTGCCGGATTCGACGGTTCCGTACCCGGACGTTCCGGCCGGGATCGTCACCGCCCGGTACGACGAGTTCCTCGCCGCCGCCGACGGCCTCGACAGCACCCCGTTGCACTGGGGCGTCGACGACGAGGAGCAGGTCATCACCCTGAACTACACCTCGGGCACCACCGGCAAGCCGAAGGGCGTGATGTACACGCACCGCGGCGCGTATCTCAATTCCTTCGGCGAGACATTCCACAACGGGTTCGACGGGAAGACGCAGTACCTGTGGACCCTGCCGATGTTCCACTGCAACGGGTGGTGCACGCCGTGGGCCGTCACGGCGGCCGGCGGTACGCACATCTGCCTGCGGGCCGTGCGGGCGGACGCGATCTGGGATGCCGTCGACAACCTCGGGGTCACCAACCTGTGCGGCGCTCCGGCAGTGTGCTCGACCATCGCCGAAGCCCCGCAGGCCCACCGGCTGGACCGGCCGCTGCGGATCACCACGGCGGGCGCGCCGCCGTCGCCGACGGTGATCGCACAGCTCGAGAAGATCGGCGTGACCGTGGTGCACGTGTACGGCCTGACCGAGGTCTACGGGCCGTACACGATCTGCGAGTACCAGGACTCGTGGGACGACAAGCCCGCCGAGGAACGCGCGGCGCTGCTGTCGCGTCAGGGCGTGGGCATGCTGCAGGCGGAGAACGCCCGGGTCGTCGACGCGAACATGAACGACGTGCCCGCCGACGGGCAGACGATGGGCGAGATCGTGCTGCGCGGCAACAACGTCATGGCGGGCTACTTCAAGGATCCGGAAGCCACGGCGAAGGCGTTCGAGGGCGGCTGGTTCCACACCGGTGACCTGGGCGTGATGTACCCGGACGGCTACATCCAGCTCAAGGACCGCGCGAAGGACATCATCATCTCCGGCGGCGAGAACATCTCCACCGTGGAGGTCGAACAGGCCATCGTGAGCCATCCGGCGGTGCTGGACGTCGCGGTGGTGGGCGTGCCCGACGAGAAGTGGGGCGAGCGACCCAAGGCGTTCGTGATCCTGAAGAAGGACGAGACCGTCACGGCGGAGGAGCTCATCTCCTACACCCGCACGCTGCTCGCCGGGTACAAGGTGCCGCGGGAGATCGTGTTCCCGCTGGACCTGCCGCGCACGCCGACCGGCAAGATCCTCAAGTTCGAGCTGCGGGCCGCGCACTCGCCGCAGGCCTGAGGCCGGCCGCGCCGTCGGTCCGGCGGCGCGGCCGTTTCGACTTCGATGCGGCGGATTGGATACTGAGAACCATGGCACTCGGTCCCGACTCCGCCCGCCGCATCGACGCGACCGGCCCCGATCCCGCTCAGTTCCGGGTGCACGTGGTGACGCAGGCGATCCGCCTGTTCTCCGAGTACGGCTACGAGTCGACCACCGTCGAGCAGATCGCGTCGGCCGCGGGGGTGTCGCGCCGGACCTTCTTCCGGCAGTTCCGCTCGAAGGAGGACGTGATCTTCGCCGATCACGAGTCGCTGCTCGAGCAGGTCGCGCGGTACCTGTCGGGGCACTTCGCCGATCCGTGGGCGGCCACGGCCGAGGCCGCCGAGCTGGTGTTCGGGCACTTCCGGGACAAGCGGGAGCTCGCGGTGTGGCGGTACCGGGTGGTGCAGCGGGTGCCCGCGCTGCGTGAGCGGGAGCTGGTCACGACGTACCGCTACGAGCGGCTGTTCACCGACTACCTGCGTTCCGCGGTGCCGTCGGAGTCGGGGGTGCGGATCGTCAGCTTCGCGGCAGCGATGACCGCGACGCACAACTTCCTGTTGCGCGCGATGATCCGCGGCGACGAGTCCGCGACGGCGGAGGAACTGCGCCGCGCGCTGCTCGAGGTGCGACGCTCGTTCGGGGTCGCACCGGGGCAGAGCGAGGCCCCCGGCGTCGCTGCCGCCGCGGACGAACGGGCGATCACGGTGGTGACGTATCCGCCGGGCACCCCGCCGGCGGAGGTCGCCCGCCGGGTGCAGGCGCAGCTCGAGGCGGCACCGGACTGACGCCGGGTGAACCTCCGACCCGCGCAACCATTGACTTGGCACTGAGTGCCGTGCTTCACTTGATGCAATTTCATGACGTCGCGCGCCCTACGTCCGATAGGGTGGATGCGACACCAACTCAGATACTGGCACTGCGTGCCGATAGGAGTCCGCCGTCATGGCCTTCAACCCGGAGTTCGGTCTGTTCAAGCTGAACGAGGAGCACGACGAGCTTCGCGCCGCGATCCGCGCGCTGGCCGAGAAGGAGATCGCGCCCTTCGCCAAGGACGTCGACGAGAACTCACGCTTCCCGCAGGAGGCGCTCGACGCCCTCAACAAGTCCGGCCTGAACGCGATCCACGTGCCGGCCGAGTTCGGTGGCGACGGCGCCGACTCCGTCGCCACCTGCATCGTCATCGAGGAGGTCGCCCGCGTATGCGGCTCGTCCTCGCTGATCCCCGCCGTGAACAAGCTCGGCACCATGGGACTGATCCTGTCCGGGTCCGACGAGCTCAAGGGCAAGGTGCTGCCCGACCTCGTCAAGGGTGAGATGGCGTCGTACGCCCTGTCCGAGCGTGAGGCTGGCTCCGACGCCGCGAGCATGCGCACCCGCGCCAAGGCCGACGGTGAGGACTGGATCCTCAACGGCTCGAAGTGCTGGATCACCAACGGCGGCAAGTCCAGCTGGTACACCGTCATGGCCGTGACCGACCCCGACAAGGGCGCCAACGGCATCTCCGCCTTCATGGTCCACAAGGACGACGAGGGCTTCGTGGTCGGCCCGAAGGAGAAGAAGCTCGGCATCAAGGGCTCCCCGACCGCCGAGCTGTACTTCGAGAACTGCCGCATCCCCGGCGACCGCATCATCGGCGAGCCCGGTACCGGCTTCAAGACCGCCCTCGCCACGCTCGACCACACCCGGCCCACCATCGGTGCGCAGGCCGTGGGCCTGGCGCAGGGCGCGCTCGACGCCGCGATCGCCTACACCAAGGACCGCAAGCAGTTCGGCAAGTCGATCTCCGACTTCCAGGGCGTGCAGTTCATGCTCGCCGACATGGCCATGAAGGTCGAGGCCGCCCGGCTGATGGTGTACACCTCCGCGGCACGCGCCGAGCGGGGCGAGCCCAACCTCGGCTTCATCTCCTCCGCGGCCAAGTGCTTCGCGTCCGACGTCGCGATGGAGGTCACCACCGACGCCGTGCAGCTGTTCGGCGGCGCCGGATACACCACCGACTTCCCGGTCGAGCGCATGATGCGCGACGCCAAGATCACCCAGATCTACGAGGGCACCAACCAGATCCAGCGGGTCGTCATGTCCCGCGCGCTGCTGCGCTGACCCTGCGACAGTAAGTTCACCCTGGTCCAACCTTCGTAACGAGGAGAATCCCCGTGGCAGTGGAATTGATCGGCGTGGTCGGTGGCGGCACGATGGGTGCCGGCATCGCCGAGGTGTGCGCCAAGGCCGGCAGCGACGTCATCGTGCTCGAGACCAGCGAGGAGTTCGCCGAAGCGGCACGCAAGCGCGTCGCCGGCTCGATCGGCAAGGGCGTCGCCCGCGGCAAGATCACGCAGGAGGAGGCCGACGCCGCCGTCGCGCGGGTCCGCGTCACTACCGACGTCTCCGACCTCGCCGACCGCGACCTCGTCATCGAGGCGGCGCCCGAGATCGAGTCGCTCAAGGTCGACATCTTCACCAAGCTCGACGCGGTCGTGAAGCCGTCCGGCATCCTGGCGACCAACACCTCGTCGCTGCCGGTGATCAAGATGGCCCAGGCGACGTCGCGTCCGGGTCGGGTCGTGGGTGTGCACTTCTTCAACCCGGTGCCGGTGATGCCGCTGGTGGAGATCATCTCGGCGCTCACCACCGAGGAGGAGACCGCGAACGCCGTCTTCGACTACGTGAAGAACACCCTCGGCAAGACGACGGTCCGCGCCGGCGACCGCGCCGGCTTCATCGTCAACGCGCTGCTGATCCCGTACCTGACCTCCGCCGTGCGGATGCTCGAGTCGGGCTATGCGACGAAGGAAGACATCGACGCCGCGATGAAGGGCGGCTGCGGCTACCCGATGGGCCCGCTCACCCTCATCGACACCGTCGGCCTCGACATCACGCTCAACGCCGCCCAGTCGCTGTACGACGAGTTCGCGGAGCCGCACTACGCGCCGCCGGCGCTGCTGCGCCGCATGGTCGACGCCGGCCGTCTCGGCCGCAAGACCGGCCAGGGCTTCTACAGCTACAACTGAGCCCCACAGCACGGACCCCCGTCGAATCTCCGGCGGGGTCCGTGCTGTCGCCGTCCCCGCGCGGGGTAGTGCTGTATGCGCCCGTAAGTACCCGCGCGACAAGGTTTTGCGCGCGCAGGTGCACGGCCGGCCCTAGGCCGGCGGCGCCTTCTCCTGCGCCCCGGCGATGCGGTCCTCCATGCGCCGGTGCAGAGCGCCGATCCGCGAGTCGAGGTCGCGGGCACGCTCGGCCGCCGCGCCCAGCTCGTCGAGCATCTCCGGCGGCAGGTGATCGGCGAATCCGGTGTGGAGCCGGGTCGCCACGAACTCCCACGATTCCATGACCCCGGTGCGGATCTGCACCTCGACGCGCACCGCACGCACACCGTCCGACCGTGCCACCGGGACCTCCACGACGAGGCACAGACCCCGGTACCCGTCGGGACCCGCGCGTCTGATGTAGTCCCGGGCCTCCACCACCCGCACGTCCCGCCGGACGGCGAGCAGATCCCGCAGCCGGTACACGTCGGCGTTCACTCCACACGTGATGCGGATTCCGGGGAGCGCGGACGCGTCACCGGCCGTCCACGACTCGACGTGTTCGATCGGGTCGTAGCCGTGACGATCGACGAACTCGTCCCGCACGATTCCGACCTTGGTCCGCAGGTCCTCCAGGGCGAATCCGCCGGACCTGCCGACACCGGCCGGACCCCGCCGGGGGCTGTCAGTCCGCTCGGGTCCGATCCCCGTCATCGCCAGCCTCCTCGACGCGCGTCGGCGAATCCGCCGGCCCTGCGCGACGACCGTCGCGCAGCACCTGCCGCAACGTCCGCGGCGATACGCCCGCCTCGCGGCGAGCCTTGCCGCGGGTGACGAGCACCCCGACGATCGCCACGACCCACACGGGATACTGCGCCAGCCAGGCGACCCGGAACGCCTCGAAGGTGTAGCCGCCGAGACGCTGCAGGATCACCCCCATCGCCTGGATCACCAGCAGGGATGCCAGGAATCCGCCGATGTTGACCATGCCCTGGGCGGTGCCGAGCGCGGTGCTCGGGTTGAACGTCCGCGCATAGTCGAATCCGATCATAGACCCGGGCCCGCCCACCGAGATGGTCACGATCAGGAGGACGAGCAGCCACATCGGGGCCGGCGCCGGCAGCAGCAGCACGATCGTCCACATCACCGCGTTGCTCACCATGATCGACAGCACCAGCCACGAGCGGTGCAGCGGGAACCGGCCGCTGAGGATCCCGAGCACCGGGCCGGCCGCGATCGCCGAGACCACGGAGAGGGTGAGCAGCGACCCGGCCGCCGCCGCGGACAGTCCCTGCGCCGACTGGAGATACGGCACGCCCCACAGCAACGCGAACGTGGTGATGGAGAATTGGGTCCCCATGTGGGTGAAGAACCCCAGCCGCGTCCCCGGCCGGCGCCACACCACCCCGATCTGCGCGAGCACCTGCCGCATCCCGGCAGCCTCGGTCCGCACCACCACGCCGGGCGGTGCATCGCGCACCACGGCCACGGCGAGCACGCACGCGAGCACACCGAGAGCCGCAGCACTCGCGAAGGCCGCGCTCCACCCCGCTCCGTTCAGGATCAGCACGAACGGCAGCGCCGAGAGCACCTGCCCCAGCTGCCCGAGGATTCCCGTGAGCTGGGAGACCAGCGGCACCCGGCGCACGTCGAACCACACCGGAACCAGGCGCAGCACCGAGATGAACGTGAGCGCGTCGCCCGCGCCGACGAAGACCCGGGCCGCGTAGGCGGCGGGCAGGGATTCGGTGAACGCCAGGACCAGCTGCGCCGACGCCATGATCGCCGCACCCGAGGCGATCATCACCCGGGACCCGAACCGGTCGAGCAACACCCCGGCCGGGATCTGCATGCTCGCGTACACCACGATCTGCAGGACCACGAATCCGGAGAGCACGGCCGGAGTGATGTCGAAACGTTCGGTGGCCGCGAGACCGGACACGCCGAACGACGTGCGATGCATGACGGCCACGACATAGGCGAGGACACCGACACCCCAGACCCACCACACCCGTTTCATGATGAAACGACTTTACGCGGCGACGGGTCTACCGGCCGGTAGTCATTCGCGGCCCCACGACACCCAGGTCGGGTCCGCGGCCCGTCCACCGACGACGGTGTCGGCGAGGGCGTCGAGCCGGACGAGCTGCTCGTCTGTAAGCCGCACGTCGAGTGCGCCGGCGTTCTCGGTGACGCGTGCGGCGTAGCGGCTGCCCGGGATCGCGACCGACGGCAATCCGAACTGCCGTGCCTTGGCGTCGAGCCACGCCAGCGCCACCTGGGCGACGGTCGCCCCCGCCTCGTCGGCGACCGCGCGCACCGCGGCCCGCACCTGCAGGTTGGCGGGCAGCGCGTCGGCGTCGAACCGGGGGAAACGCCGGCGCAGATCCCGGTCGCCGATCTGTCCGGCGTCGAAGTCGTCGGTGAGCAGGCCCCGGCTGACCGGCGAGTACGGCACGAATCCGATGCCCAGCTCGGCGGCCGTGGGCACCACGTTCTTCTCGACGTCGCGGGAAACGATGCTCCATTCGGACTGGATCGCGGAGATCGGGTGCACGGCGTGCGCGCGCCGCAGCTCATCGCCGGTGGCCTCGGACAGGCCGATGTGCCGGATCTTGCCGGCCTGCACCAGCTCGGCGAGGGCGCCGACGGTGTCCTCGACCGGCACGTTCGGGTCCACGCGATGCAGGTAGTACAGGTCCACGCTGTCCACCCCGAGCCGGCCCAGGGACTCGTCGATCGCCCGCTTCGCGTACTCGGGGCGACCGTCGATACCGCGGTTGCCGGTCCCCAGCGCGCCGACCAGACCGAATTTGGTGGCCACCTGCACTTCGTCGCCGCGGTCCTTCAGCAGCTTCCCGACGACCCGCTCGCTGGTGCCGTCACCGTAGACGTCGGCGGTGTCGACGAACGTGATGCCGAGATCGACCGCGTGGTGCAGCGTGGCGAGGGCCTCGTCGAGGTCGACCGGGCCGTAGGCGGGCGAGACGGACATCGCGCCGTAGCCCTGGGCACTGACGGTCAGACCGGGGGCGAGGGCGACGGTGGGGATGGGCATGAATTCTCCAGTGCATGTCGGACGAACGGGATGCGCGCCGGGTGCGCCCGCTCGATCCTTCCGAACATCGGCATCCGGCGCACGTCCGGGAAACCCGGTGCCGTCGCCACCACCCGCCTACGCTGAGTCCATGTCGTACGACTGGCTCGAATTGCAGCGCATCGCCCGGCAGGGTTTCGAGAACCGGCTCTCGGCGGTCACCGACTGGTCCGCCCCCACCCCCGACACCGAATGGGACGTCGCCACGCTGGTCCGGCACGTGGTGGACGAGCAACGGTGGGTGCCGCCCCTCCTCGCCGGGAAGACGATCGCCGAGGCGGAGGCCGATCTCCTCCCCCTCGGCGACGACCTGCCGGCCGAGTGGGACCGGCACGCGGTCGACGCGTCCGTCGCGTGGGCGTCCACCGATCCGGACAGACAGGTGCACCTGTCGTACGGGGTGGTCCCCGCGCGGGACTACCTGCGACAGCAGGTGAGCGACATCGCGATCCACACCTGGGATCTGGCACGGGCC
Source organism: Rhodococcus sp. NS-SX18 (assembly GCF_057367935.1). Classification (NCBI taxonomy): domain Bacteria; kingdom Bacillati; phylum Actinomycetota; class Actinomycetes; order Mycobacteriales; family Nocardiaceae; genus Rhodococcus; species Rhodococcus sp. NS-SX18. Next base: position 4,831,665 of record NZ_CM170633.1, read on the forward strand.
GTGGGCGCCGACGAAACCCTCGACCCCGATCTGGTGGCGGCGGTGTGGGAGGACCTGCAACCGCAGCGCGACATGCTGGGCGCGAGCGGGCTGTTCGCGCCGCCCGTCCCGATGCCGGACGACGCGCCCCTGCAGGACCGGTTGCTCGCGCTGACCGGACGCGACCCGCGGGGAGCAGCGCGATGACACCCGAGCCGGAGGCGAGCAGTGTGACCGAGCCGGAGGCGAGCAGTGTGACCGAGCCGGAGGCGAGCAGTGTGACCGAGCCGGAGGCGAGCAGTGTGACCGAGCCGGACGTCAAGCCGCGCAGCCGCGACGTCACCGACGGACTGGAGAAGACCGCCGCGCGCGGCATGCTCCGCGCCGTCGGCATGGGCGACGACGACTGGGACAAGCCGCAGATCGGGGTGGCCTCGTCGTGGAACGAGATCACCCCGTGCAACCTGTCGCTGGATCGGCTGGCGCAGGCGGTCAAGGACGGCGTGCACGCCGCCGGCGGCTACCCGCTCGAGTTCGGCACGATCTCCGTCTCCGACGGCATCTCGATGGGCCACGAGGGGATGCACTTCTCGCTCGTCTCACGCGAGGTGATCGCCGACAGCGTGGAGACCGTCATGCAGGCGGAACGGCTCGACGGGTCGGTGCTGCTCGCCGGATGCGACAAGTCCCTGCCCGGGATGCTGATGGCCGCCGCGCGTCTCGACCTCGCGGCCGTCTTCCTCTATGCGGGATCGATCCTGCCGGGCGTCGCGAAGCTGTCCGACGGCTCCGAACGCGACGTGACGATCATCGACGCCTTCGAAGCGGTCGGCGCATGCGCCCGGGGACTGATGAGCCGGGAGGACGTCGACGCGATCGAGCGGGCCATCTGCCCCGGCGAGGGCGCGTGTGGCGGCATGTACACGGCGAACACGATGGCGAGCGCAGCCGAGGCGCTCGGTATGTCGCTGCCGGGCAGCGCGGCCCCGCCGGCGACGGACCGCCGTCGCGACGGATACGCCCGCCGCAGCGGCCAGGCCGTGGTGAACCTGCTGCGCCGCGGCATCACCGCCTCCGACATCCTCACCAAGGAGGCATTCGAGAACGCGATCGCCGTCGTGATGGCGTTCGGCGGGTCGACCAACGCGGTGTTGCATCTGCTGGCGATCGCGCACGAGGCGCGGGTCGAGCTGACGCTGGACGACTTCTCCCGCATCGGTGCCCGGGTTCCGCATCTGGCCGACGTCAAGCCGTTCGGCCGGCACGTGATGAAGGATGTCGACCACATCGGCGGAGTCCCGGTGATCATGAAGGCCCTGCTCGACGCGGGCCTGCTGCACGGCGACTGCCTCACCGTCACGGGGCGGACCGTCGCCGAGAACCTGGCCGAGATCGCCCCGCCCGATCCGGACGGCAAGGTGCTGCGCGCACTGGGCGAGCCCATCCATCCCACGGGTGGCATCACGATCTTGAAGGGCAGTCTCGCGCCGGGCGGGGCGGTGGTGAAGTCCGCCGGATTCGACGAGTCGGTATTCGAGGGCACCGCCCGGGTCTTCGAGCGCGAGCGGGCGGCGATGGATGCCCTCGAGGACGGCACGATCACGGCGGGCGACGTGGTGGTGATCCGGTACGAAGGCCCGAAGGGCGGGCCGGGAATGCGGGAGATGCTCGCCATCACCGGCGCGATCAAGGGCGCCGGGCTCGGGAAGGACGTGCTGCTGCTCACCGACGGCCGGTTCTCCGGCGGCACGACGGGACTGTGCGTCGGGCACGTGGCGCCGGAAGCCGTGGACGGCGGTCCGATCGCGTTCGTCCGCGACGGCGACCCGATCCGACTGGACGTCGCGAACGGCACCCTGGACGTGCTGGTCGACGAGGACGAACTCGCGTCCCGCCGGCAGGGGTGGGAACCGCTGCCTCCCCGGTACACCCGCGGGGTGCTGGCCAAGTACACGAAGCTCGTCGGGTCGGCGTCGGGCGGGGCGGTCTGCGGCTGAACCGAGTTGCGGTTCCGTCGGGGCGGTGGCGGGTCGGCCTTTCGCGACGACCCTCTACAGATCGAGTCCGAGGTCGACTTCCCGGCTGTCGATGGCGCGCCGCAGCATCGCTTGGTCGGCCAGGTCCTCGGCCAGGAATTCCCGCAGCAGATCCACCGCCTGCACAATCTTCCGGCTGCGCAGCGAGTAGAAGACGTTGTTGCCGGAGCGTCGCGCGTTCACGATCCCGCGCTCGCGGAGAACGGACAGATGCTGGCTGGCGTTGGACTGACTGAAGCCCAGCGCCTCGCACAGGTCACCCACGCTGAGTTCGCCGTCCCGGAGTTCGTTGATGATGAGCAGTCGCTTGGGGTCGGCAATGGCCTTGCAGACTCGGGCGTGGAGTTCCTGCAACTGTGCCGCGATGTCCTGTTCCATCACCCCTCCGAGCGTCGGATGCCGATTATAAGTGCGCGGCAGCGGCGCCCCGGATCACGCCGGCCCGGCACACGACGGCGCCGTCGGGGCCGTGCCCCTCAATGGGCGGCCTTCAGCGAGGTGGCTGCCGCACACTGGTTGCGGCCCACGTCGAGGACCTCGAGTTCGTCGTCGGCGGGGGTGAGTTGTCCGGAATTCACGCGACGGATCGTCTCGTAGGTGTGCGGGGCGGCGGGCAGCGAGTTCACGATCTGCTCGACGAAGCGTTCGACGGCGTGCTCGTTCAGCAGGGTGGCGGTGAAGACGTCCTCCAACGTGGTGACGACCAGTCCTTCGGCGTTGATCTCGTCGCTGCTCGACCAGTGGGCCGGGGCGATCGTCGTTCGTGGGTCGAGGGGCCGCAGCCTGTCGTGCACGCTGCGGAACAGATCGCGCGCCAGTTCCTCGGCCCGGCCGGTCAGATCGGGCCGGCCGAGCCCTCGGACGAAGACGGTGTCCCCGACGAGCAGGACCGAATCGCTGACCAGAAGTGCCGTCGTGCCGGGGGTGTGGCCCGGCAGGTGCATCGTCATGGCCCGGACGACAGTCGACCCCAGCTCGAGTTCGTCGCCGTCGATCAGCGGCCGATTGGGGAACGGGACGGTGCCGCCGGCATCCTCCGGCGGCAGGTGGTACTCGGCATCGAGTCGGGCTGCCAGTGCGGGGCCACCGCTGACATGGTCCGCATGCACGTGGGTGTCCACGACATGCGCGATCGAAATATCCTGCATCCGAGCGAGTTCCAGGTACGAGCCGGTCGATCTGGCGGGGTCGACGACGAGGCCGCGACCGCCGGGCACGCCGACGAGGTACGACAGGCACGCCTTCGCCGGTCTCTGGAACTGCCAGATGCGCACGTCGCCCGGCAGTCCGGTGATCTCGACGGGAACGAGAAGCCGGTTCCACGCCTCGGTGCCGCCCGCGAGGGAGCGGGTGCGCACGCCCAGCGTCTCGAACTCCTCGGCGACGAGTTCGGAGCCGTTGCCCTGTCCGCAGACGACGACGGCGCCCGCCCGCGTGACGGCGGCCTGTTCTTCGAGTTCTTCCATCATGCGGTAGACCGGGACGTGACGGGTGGGCACGGGCCGGGGTCCTTCGATCCTGCCGGCCCGGAAATCCTCGGTGCTGCGGATGTCGAGGATCTCCGGGACGGTGCCCTCCTGGAGCTCGCGAAACAGGTCCAGGGCGGTGACGATATCGGCCACGTGTCCTCCCAGGGACGAAACGGGCGGGTGGTCCGCACACCCCGTGGGACGATTCTCCGAGCCATCTTGCGGTATGCGCATACACGAATGTAGTGTTCTGGATCACATATAGCAACACTCCGCGCGAAGGCCGGACGAGGCCTCCCCCGGCAACCACGAAAGGGCCGGCGCATGTCGGACAACCCGCAGCGTGACGTCGACGACGCCCCGGACAGCATGACGATCGTGGCCTGGAGCGGCGATCTGGACAGAATGTGGCCGACCCTGATCCTGAGCTCCACCGGCGCCGCCTACGGCATGTCCACGACGATCTTCTTCACCTTCTGGGGACTGTTCCCCCTGGTTCGCGACGACGTCCGGATCACCGGCACCGACGCGATGACCAAGGCGCTGGCCGGTATGAACCGGCCGGGAATGCGGCATATGAAACTGTCGAAGCTCCACCTGGGCGGCGCCGGGCCCTGGATGATGAAAAGACTTGCGCGCCAGAAGAATGTGGCCCACCCCGCCGAGCTGGTCGAGATGTGCACCGAGCTGGGCGTGAATCTGTGGCCGTGCGAGATGACCATGGACCTGCTGGGTCTTCGCCACGACCAGCTCATCGAAGGAGTGGGCGAGCCCGTCGGCGCCGCCACCGCACTCTCCGCCATGAGCAGGTCCCGTATCAGCCTCTTCATCTGACCGAACCCAGGAGCGGACCGTGGACTACCAGATCGACGTCGTCGTCGATGCCAAGGGACAGAAATGCCCGATGCCCGTGCTGCTCGCCTCGCGCGCGATCAGGAAGCTCGGGTCCGGGCAGATCCTGCTCGTCGAGGCCACCGACAGCGGATCGAAACGCGACATCCCGTCGTGGGCGAACGACACAGGAAACGAACTGCTGGAGAACAACAGCGAAGACGGCGTCCATCGTTACCTCATCCGGAAGAAGTGAGACGGTGCGCTACGGCTTCGCGATCGATCAGCGCACCTGTATCGGCTGCCACGCGTGCACGGTTGCCTGCAAGACCGAGCACGAGGTGCCGCTCGGTCAGTTCCGGACGTGGGTGAAGTACGTCGACTCCGGAGAATTTCCGCATACCACAAGATCTTTCGGGGTGATGCGCTGCAACCACTGCACCGACGCACCGTGCGTGAAGATCTGCCCCACCGGCGCGCTGTTCAAACGCGACGACGGGATCGTCGATTTCGACAACGAGCGCTGCATCGGCTGCAAGAGCTGCATGCAGGCGTGCCCCTACGATGCCATCTACATCGATCAGGACACCCACACCGCGGCGAAGTGCAACATGTGCGCGCACCGCGTCGACAACGGCATGGAGCCGGCCTGCGTCGTAGTGTGCCCCACCCACTCGATCTGGGTGGGCGACCTCGACGATCCGGCCAGCGGCATCGCCACCCTGGTCAGCACGCATCGGACCGCCGTGCGCTCCCCGGAACAGAACACCGGGCCGAACGTCTTCTACCTCGGTGCCGACCGGGCGGTCCTCGACCCCCTGGCCGCACCGGTCGCCGACAGCTACATCTGGGCCGAACCGGACGCGCACCGACGGGAGATCGCCGTCGACCTACCCAGAGACCCCACGACCAAGGCGCGCACCACGCTGAACACGGCCCATCCGCGGCCGTGGGGATGGCGCGTGACGACTTACCTGTGGACCAAGGCGGTCGCCGCCGGTGCCCTCGCCGTCGCGGGACTGGCGCACATTCTCGGCATCGACCTGGGATGGCTGGGCGACTACGCGGCGCCCGTGGTGGCCATGGTGGGCGCGACGCTCACCGGAGTCCTCCTGATCTGGGACCTGAAGCGGCCCGAGCGTTTCCTCTACATCTTCCTCGAATCCAACTGGTCCTCGTGGCTCGTGTGGGGCGCGTACGCGCTGGCCGCCTCCGGCGGGGTCGCCGCCCTGTGGATTCTTGCCGCCCTGCTCGAATGGAACTGGGCGGCAACGACACTCGCCTGGGCAGCCCTGGCCTCGGGCGCGCTCGTCGCCGGCTACACCGGGTTCCTCTTCGGGCAGGCCGAAGGTCGCGACCTGTGGCAGTCCCCGCTGTTGTTCTGGCACCTGCTGGTCCAGGCCACCATGGTCGGGACCGGGGCGCTGCTCGTTCTCGCGCCGTTCGCGGGCCTGTCCGACGGAGCGGTCGCCTTCCTCGTACGCGTCTTCGTGCTCTCGACCGTGCTGCACCTGCTGATGCTGGGCATCGAGTACTCGGGCAGGCATGCGAGCCGGCAGGCGACCGTGGCCGCGCACATCGTCACCCGCGGCCGCTACGCCCGGCTGTTCCGGCTGGGGGCGATCACCCCGGCAGCAGTGGCGGCCGCGCTGGCCGCCCCGTCGTGGAACGGCTCCGCCGGTGCCGCCCTCCTGGTGGCTGCCGGCCTGCTCGTGCAGATCGCGCTGCTGGCTTACGAAACGGTGTTCGTCCGGGCGGGTCAGGACCCGCCCCTGTCGTGAGCGGCCCACCGGGCACCCGACCACCCATCCGAAGGGAACCTGTGATGAATGCCGAGACGGAGCACACCGCGTCCGGGCCGGTACTGCCCGGACAGCGCACGCACGAGCGGCTGCGCAACTTCCCCCCGGTCGAGAACTGGGACCACCACGTCGAATACGACGCCAAGGCCCACCCGCGTAAGGTGCCGCACGAGTACATGCTGGTGCCCACCACATGCTTCAACTGCGAATCGGCGTGCGGCCTGCTCGCGTACGTGGACAAGTCCGACCTGTCCGTCAAGCGGCTGGAGGGGAACCCCGCCCATCCGGGCTCACGCGGACGCAACTGCGCTAAGGGACCCGCGACGATCAATCAGATCAAGGATCCCGAGCGCATCCTGTATCCACTCAAGCGCGTCGGTACGCGCGGCAGTGGGCAGTGGGAGCGCATCGGCTGGGACGAAGCCCTCGACGACATCGCCGCCCGAATCCGGGCGGCCATCGTCGAGGACCGCCGGAACGAGGTCGTCTACCACGTGGGCCGGCCCGGCGAGGACGGCTTCGCCGAGCGATTCCTGCTGGCGTGGGGGGTGGACGGACACAACAGCCACACCAACATCTGCTCCGCCGGCGCCCGGCTGGGCTACGCCCTGTGGGGCGGATACGACCGGCCCTCACCGGATTACGCCAACGCCAAGGTCATCCTGCTGATCTCGAGCCACCTCGAGACGGGACACTACTTCAACCCGCACGCACAGCGGATCATGGAAGGCAAGGTCCAGGGCGGCGCCAAGGTCGTCGTCCTCGATCCGCGACTGTCGAACACCGCATCCCACGCCGACCTGTGGATCGCCCCGTGGCCCGGCAGCGAGGCCGCGATCCTGCTGTCCGTCGCCTCGTACCTGCTCCGCACCGACCGCATCGACCGGGCATTCCTGCGACGCTGGGTGAACTGGCCCACCTACATGAAGCACCGCCACTCCGACCTGCCCGCCGACGACTTCGACGCGTTCGTCGGCGCGCTGACCGAGGACTACGCGGGATACACCTTCGCCTACGCCGCGCAGGAAGCGCAGGTTCCCGAGGAACAGATCGCCGAGCTCGCCCGGATCGTCGCCGCTGCCGGCTCGGCCCTGTCGGCGCACGTGTGGCGGGCGGCGACCGCCGGCAACCTCGGTGGGTGGCAGGTCTCGCGGGCCCTGTTCTTCCTCAATGTGCTCACCGGCAGTGTCGGCACCAAGGGTGGCACCAGCCCCAACGGCTGGGACAAGATCATCGCACACGGTCCGAACCCGCCCCAGGGACACGAGTCCTGGAACGAGTTGCTCTGGCCCGCCGAGTTCCCACTGTCGACCAACGAGATGTCGATCCTGCTGCCGCATCTGCTTCAGGACGGCCGCGGCACCCTGTCGGTGTACTTCTCGCGGGTCTACAACCCGGTGTGGACCAACCCCGACGGTTTCAGCTGGCTGGAGGCCCTGACCGACGAATCGCTCGTGGGGTGCCACGTCGCACTCACCCCCACCTGGTCCGAGACGGCAACCTTCGCCGACTACGTCCTGCCCATGGGGCACAGCACCGAGCGGCACGACACCCAGTCCTACGAGCAGTACGCCGGCAAGTGGCTCGGATTCCGCCAGCCCGTCACCCGGGTGGCGCTCGAGCGGATGGGCCGGAGCGTGTCCGACTCCCGCGAGTCCAATCCCGGAGAAGTGTGGGAGGAGAACGAGTTCTGGTTCGAGTTGTCCTGGCGCATCGACCCCGACGGCAGCCTCGGCATCCGCAAGTTCTTCGAATCCCCTTACCGGCCCGGAGAGAAGGTCACCGTGGACGAGTACTACCGGTGGGTGTTCGAGAACAGCGTGCCCGGCCTGCCGAAGGCCGCGGCCGACCAGGGGCTCACCCCATTGGAGTACATGCGCAGATACGGCGTGTTCGAGGTCGCCAAGGACACCTACCGGCTCGACGAGCGGCCACTGACAGCCGCCGAGACCGAGGGGGCGGCCCCGGACGAGCACGGGGTGCTACGCAAACCCGTCACCCTGGACTCGACCCCGCCGCTGGTCGGCGAGGCGGGTGCGGTCGGTGTCGTCCACGGGGACGGCAGCAGGACTGCCGGGTGGCTCACCCCATCCCGCAAACTCGAACTGTTCAGCGAGACCATGGTCGACTTCGGGTGGGAGGAGTACGCCACGCCCGGCTACATCGAGTCCCACGTCGGGCATCGCTCGATCGACCCGGCGAACAACGAGATCGTGCTCGTGCCGACGTTCCGGTTGCCCACCCTGGTCCACACCCGCTCCGCGAACGCGAAGTACCTCAACGAGATCAGCAACACGCACCCGCTGTGGACGAATCCCTCCGACGCTGCGCGCTTCGGCGTCGGCACGGGTGATCTCGTCCGGGTGAACACCGAGATCGGGTACTTCGTAGCCCGGGTGTGGGCCACCGAGTCGATCCGCCCCGGCGTCCTCGCACTCTCGCACCACATGGGCCGCTGGCGCACGTCCGAGAACGCCGGCTCACGGTGGGCCATGGGACTCGTCGATCTCGGCAACGACGGAAACGGGGTCTGGCGGTTGCGCTACAAGCAGGGTGTCCAGCCGTTCCGCAGCGACGACCCGGACAGCGAGCGGATCTACTGGGACGATCCCGGCGTGCATCAGAACCTCGCCTTCGCCGTGCACCCCGACCCGCTCTCGGGGATGCACTGCTGGCACCAGAAGGTGCGCGTGGAGAAGGCCCACGCCGACGACCGGTACGGCGACGTGGTGGTGGACACCCGGCGGTCCCGCGAGGTCTACCGCGCTTGGATGGCACACACCCGGCGCGGTCCGAGCCGGTCCGGGCTGCGCCGCCCGGAATTCCTGATGCGTCCGGTCAAACCCCGCCGGCGTGCCTTCCGCGCACCCGGTGCAGAGGAGGAGGCATGAGCCTGCTGTCGCGGAAGACGTATCGCCCGGCGGTCTCTGTGGCCGAGGTGCGTGCCGCACTTGCCCGGGTCGAGGATCCCGAGTTGCACCTGGGACTCGATCACGCGGGCATGCTCGACGAGGTGGTGATCGATCGTTCCGGACGCGTCCGGGTCACCGTCCGGCTCACTACGCCCTCATGTCCGCTGAAGGAGTCCCTCACCGCCGACGTCACCGCTGCCGCCGAGGCGGTTGCCGGCGTGACGGGCGTCGACGTCGTCTTCACGGCGATGAGTGAGTCCGAACGGAGGTGGCTCGCCGCCCTCCTGCGCGACGCGAGACCGCCGGACACTCACCCCTTCGGTCCCGGGTCCGCAACCCGGGTGTACGCGGTGGCTTCCGGGAAGGGCGGCGTCGGCAAGTCGACCCTCACGGCCAATCTCGCGGTGGCGCTGACCGAGCAGGGCAAGCGGGTCGGCATCCTCGACGCCGACGTCTGGGGCTACTCCATCCCGCACCTGTTCGGGGTGCGCCGTGCGCCGGTGGCCCTGCACGGAACGATGCTGCCGGTCGAAGCCTTCGGCGTCGCCCTGATGTCCGTGGGGTTCTTCGTCCGCGAGGACGAGCCGGTCGTCTGGCGCGGACCCATGCTGCACAAGGCGATCGAACAGTTTCTGCGCGATGTGCACTGGGGTGAGCTCGACGTCCTGCTCGTCGACCTGCCGCCGGGGACCGGAGACGTGGCACTCTCGCTGCTCGAACTCGTGCCGGACGCGGCACTCCTCGCCGTCACCACTCCCCAGCCGGCAGCCCGGACCGTTGCCGAACGGATGGGCCGCATGGCACGTGATCTTCGCATGCCGGTTGCCGGCGTCGTCGAGAACATGTCGTCGCTGGTGTGCTCGTCGTGCCACGCGAGTACACCGTTGTTCGGCGCCGGAGGGGGTGAGCACCTGGCCCGAGCCATCGGGGCGCCGCTCCTCGGGCAGGTGCCCCTCGACCTCGACCTGCGCACAGCGGGCGACAGTGGCGTCCCGGCCGTGGTCGCGGCACCCCACACCCGTTCCGTCTCGCAGATCCGGCAGATCGCCGCGGCCCTGCCGGCCCCGCGACGAAGCCTCGTCGGCCGGCCGCTGCCGCTGTCGGTGCCGTAGTCGGCCCGTGCCGGTATGTCAGATTGGCCGGTATCCCGCGCCGACCCCGCCGCGGGCGTCGACGTCCCCGAGGACAGTGACGAAGTTGGTGCCGACCTCCGGGCCGACGCACGGGGTGAGCAGGTACGCGTTGACCATGGCGACGAGGGTCGTGCCGACGACCAACGGCGCGCCGGAGTCGCCCTCGACGACGCACACCTGCGTCCAGGTCTCCTGGGAATTGAACACGTCACCCCAGACCACACCGCACGTGTTGCCGGTGGTGCGGCCCTCCTTGCAGGCCACGTTGGGGAACCCCACGGGGGTGCCGACGCCGGTGATGGTGACGTTGCCGACCCGGTTCACCGGTGCGACCCGACTACGGTCGAACTCGATGACCGAGTAGTCGAGCACCTCGTTGGTGCCGACGATCCGGCCGAGGACCCCGGCCCCGCGGTCCGTCTCGGACTTCACGGTCGTCCCGGGGCCGCCGCAGTGTCCGGCGGTGAAGCCGACGAGCCGGCCGGCCCGGTCGTTGCCGATCGTGGTGAGCGTGCAGTCGAACATGTCCTCGGAACCGTTGCCGAGCGTGATGCCCGAGCCACCCCCGAGCGGAACCGGCGGTGCCGCGACCGCGACCCCCGTTCCACCTGCCAGCAGTGCGACACCCGCGACGATCGCCATCGCAACGCGCTTGAACATGAGCCCTCCCGCCCGGCCGGTTCCGGCCGCATCAGCCGATCAGCCTACCCGGTCGAACCCGACCCCAGGCTCTCCAACGCCTTTCTGGCCGCCTCGAGTTCACGGCTGAGCTGCGCGACGCGTTCCTCCGCCGCCTGACGCGCCGCATCGATCACGGACCGGACCGCCTCGACGGCCGCCTCGTCGCCGAGTTCGAGCACGGCGCGCTCGACGGCGTCGGGGCTGACGGGATTGGCCTTGCTCAGACGTCGGGTGCCCTGCGCGACACCGACCGTCCACTCCTGGTCCGGATCGATCGTGATGGTGACGGTCACCCCCGGCTGCTTCTTGGCCCGGCGCGGCGCCGCCTTGGGCTTCGCGGTCGCGCCGGTCTGCGGTTCGGGTGCGGTTGGCGGCACGGCGGGGGTCTCCTTCGGGGCGGGCGTGGGTGCCGGGGACGACGAGCTCTTCGGGGCGGGACCGCGGGAGGTCCCCGATGCCGCGGGCTGCGCGGAGGTGCGCGGGGTGGAGCGCGCAGTGGTGGAGCGCGGGGCGGGTCGATCCGCGGTCTTGCGGGCCGGCTCCTTCGTCAGGCGCAGTTCCTCGGCCTCGAAGGGCAGTTCGTCGTCGACACCCTTGGGCCGGACGGTGACGGTGCGGCCCGCCACCGACACCGCCCGGGCCGAGGCGCCCGGCGCGATGCCCAGGCTCGGGATGCCCTCGATGAGATAGACGGTGGCACGGCGACCGTTCGCGATGGCGGCGGTCAGCTCGGCGAGCTGCTCGTCGGTGAGGTGATCCGGGCCGGTTGCGCCGGCTCGTCTGCGGGGCGGCATGCGCGTCCTTTCGTGCTGGGTGCAGGAGGCGCGATCACTGTCGCACACAGGTGCGACACTCTCGCGAATTCGTTGCGCACCCGAACCGTGGTGAGCAATGCTGGGTCGGCCGGTCACCTTCGGCGGCCGGGAAGGAGCGACGTGAGCGCGTCGGAGCAACCGGAGCTCGGGAACGAGCTCCTGCAGGCCGTGCAGGCCGAACTCGAGCGGACCCTGCTCGGTGGCGAACGCCGCTACACCCAGAAGGAGAGCGCCGCCCTGGCCGGGGTGGACTACGAACGCGCCCAACGACTCTGGCAGGCGCTGGGGTTCACCGTGGATCCGGACCCGGACGCGCGGACGTTCACGGACGGTGACGTCGCGGCTCTGCGCAACATCGACGCCATCGTGGGCAGCGGCGCCCTGCACCCCGACCTCGAGCTCGCGGCTGCGCGGTCGCTGGGGCAGTCCATGTCCCGGCTGGCCGAGTGGGAGGTGACGTTGATGAACACCCACATCCTGGACCGGCTCGAGACCGAGTACACCGGAGCCTCCCCGTCCGAGGAGGAGATCCGGTCGTTCGTCGACGGACTGCTGCAACAGGTCCTGCCGCTCACCGAGAACCTGCAGCTGTACGTGTGGCGACGGCACCTGGTCGCGACGACCGGACGCAACGTGGTGCGGGCCGGGGGCGAGTCGGCGGGCCGGGTGCTGGTCGTCGGCTTCGCCGACATGGTGGGGTACACCCGCCTGACCCGCCGGATCGACGCCGACGAACTCAACGATCTGCTCGAGGACTTCGAGTCGACCGCGACGGGCATCGTGACCCAAGGTGGGGGCTGGGTGATCAAGACCGTGGGCGACGAGGTGATGTTCGCCGCAGAAGACCCGGTGGACGCGGCACGGATCGCGCTCGCGCTGCAGGAGTCGTCGAGCTCGCGGCCCGACGCCCCGGAACTGCGGGTGGGCATGGCGCAGGGCCCGGTCCTGGCCCGGTTCGGGGACATGTTCGGCTCGGCGGTCAACATCGCGGCACGATTGACCGGCGCCGCGCGACCGGGGACGGTGCTGATCGACTCGACCCTGGCCGGCGTGCTCGAGGGCGACGAGCACTTCCGGTTGCGCCCCCTGCGCGCGCTGCGGGTCAAGGATTTCCACCGGTTGCGCCCCTCGGTGCTGCGGCCGGCTCAGGACTGAGACGCCGGCACCGGGGCAGTCGGAGAACGTCGACTGTCCTGTCGCGCGCTCCGGCGGCGCCACGGGTGGCACCCGATTGCGTACCAGTGGCGCGGCTGCCGATCAGCGGCGCCGGGACTTGCGTGCAGCGGTGCTGCGCCGGCCCGAAGTCCGGGGTCACCGTCCCGGGGCGTGTCACGCGTCGGCGCTCCCTGCGGTGGCGAATGACGGCCACTCCCGGTCGTCCCGAACGGGATCGAGTCGCCCCCGGCACAGCCCCGCTCGGAATCCGAACTGAGCGACTCCGGCACTGGTCCGGCCACCCTCGACTCAGCACACCCGGACATGGGGAATGCGGTGGGCCCCCCTTCTCCGGTCCGGCCGCCACCGGCACGGTTCGTCCCGACCTACCCGCAACCCCTCCCCCTCGGGGTAGTGATTTGCACCCTGGGGTTCCTACTGCAGGTAGCGGCTCCGGCCGATCGTGGTAGGCGATCAGCTGCACACCGACGACGCGTGACGACGGAGGAATTTCGGGTAGGTCCGGAGACTCGGGGCCTGCCCTCCCGCCCACCCCGGGTCGCCCCGGCACACCCGCGGTGGTGACCGAGCCGACCAGCGACAACCGCAGGGAGCGGCAAGCACCCGAGGGACCGGAGTCCCGGAAAGAGCACACGATGGTAGCGAGCGATCGAAGTCATGGACGCGAACAGCGCCGAGTCGTCGATTACCTGGTCGAGGCCGTGGCCGCGCTGGGCGTGCGGAACATCTTCGGGGTGGACGGCGCCAACATCGAGGACCTCTACGATGCGGTCTTCGATGCCGACGTGGACGTCACCGGAGTGGTGGCCAAGCACGAGTTCTCCGCGGCCACCATGGCCGACGGGTACGCCCGCTCGACGAGCGGGCTCGGCGTCGTCGCCGCAACGTCGGGCGGTGGCGCGATGAACCTGGTCGCCGGGCTGGCCGAGTCCTACACCTCGCGGGTGCCGGTGCTGGCCTTGGTCGGCCAGCCACCGACCGCGTCGGAGGGCGAGGGGGCATTCCAGGATTCCAGCGGCCGAGCGGGTTCGATCGACGCGGCGCGGTTGTTCTTCGAGATCTCCCGCTACTGCGCACGGATCGACCAGCCCGAGGACATCGCCGAGCACCTGAAGCGAGCGGTGTCCTCGGCGCTGCAGGGCGGTCCGGCGGTGTTGCTGCTGCCCAAAGACATTCAGCAAGCATCCGTGACGGTGTCCCGGTTCACCCCGCCGACACCCCAGGTGGTTCACGATCACGTCGGGCTGGCCCGGATCGCCGAGATGGTCGCCGCGGCCCAACGAACAGGCAAGATCGTGCTCGTCGTCGGTGACCAGGTTGCGCGCAACGACGCCCGTGCGCAGGTGCGAGAATTGGCCGTCGCGTTGGATGCGGCGGTCGGAGTCGCACCGGATGCGAAGGACTGCTACGCCACCGACGAGCACGGATTCTGCGGGGTCGCGGGCACGATGGGCCACGCCGAACTCGTCGACGCCGTGGAGCATTCGGCGTTGTGCCTGTTGGTGGGCACCCGGATGCCGATGACCGCGCGGGCCGGACTCGACGGTGCGCTCGCCGGGGTGCCGGTGGCCAGCATCGGTGCCGAACCACCCTATCCGCCCACAGTGCACGCGGTGAGCAGGGACCTCCGGTCGACACTGGCCGAGCTCGCGGCAATGTTCGAGGCCGACGACGAACCGGAACCGGTAGGCCCGCAGGCCCTGACGACGCTGGAGGTGCCGGACTCCTCGGGACCGGGGCTGCGCTACCGCGAGGCAGTGGAGGCGATCGCGGCGATGCTGCCGGCGGGATCGGACGTGTTCGCCGACGCCGGGAACACGGGCGCATCCGTGGTGCATCATCTGTCGGTGCCGCGGGGCGGGCGGTTCGTGGTCGCCCTCGGGATGGGTGGCATGGGCTACAGTTTCGGCGCGGGGATCGGTTCGGCGTTCGCGCGGAACAGAAGGACGTTCGTCATCGCCGGTGACGGCGCGTTCTTCATGCACGGCCTGGAGATGCACACCGCGATCGAGCACGACCTGCCGGTGACTTTCATCGTGTTCAACAACAACGCGCACGCCATGTGCGTGACCCGCGAGCAACTGTTCTACCGCGACCGATACAGCTTCAACCGCTTCCGGCCGACTCTGCTCGGCGAGGGCATCGCGGCGATGTTCCCGACGCTGCCGGCATTCGCCGCCCGAAGTGTCAGCGAACTGACCGACGCGCTGGCACACAGTGCACACGCCGAAGGCCCGTCCTTCATTGCGGTGGACTGCGATCCCGACGAGATACCACCGTTCCTGCCGTTCCTGACCCGACCTTGATTCCAGGAGACAAGTCATGACCATCAGCCTTCCCGCCCTGAGCGACATCGCCGAGGATTCGATCCCCGGTGTGCTGCGGATCGAGAATTCCGACAAGGATGCCACCACACCGATCATCATGGACATGCTGCGGTCGGTGTACCCCCACGAGCAGGTGTTCGGCCAGTTCTGTCCGATCAACGCCTACATCGCGGCACCGCCGCGTGAGGTGTACGAGTACCTGGCGGACACCCGATGCCTGGAGGAGTGGACCTACAGCCTGCGCGGGTTCACCGAGACCGACGAGCCCGGGCTGTGGCTCTCTTACGACCGGCTCGGCGACCAGACGAAATGCTTTGTCCGCACCGTCGCGAACCCCGACGCGATGACGGTGGATTACCACTGCGCCTGGGACCAGGGCCGACACCTGTGGATGATCTATCTGATGCGGGTGGTCGACGCGGAAGTGGTGCTGAACACCCCCGGATCGGTGGTGCTGTGGACCAACTGCCACCACCCGTTCTACGACGAGAACCCCTACCCGGAGACGGCGCCGGCGAACCGCCCGGTGTGGGTCGGCGACTTCTGGGACATGTTCTCCGCCGGACATCAGTTGGAAATGGACAACCTCAAGGCCATCTGCGAGTACCGCGCCGCACACGGTCTACCGATCAAGCCGGAGTGGATGAAATGAGCATGACAGCGCACGCGCCGACGACAGCGTCCCTGCCTGCGGTCAGCCTGATCGACGTTGCCGGCTATCTACCGGAGAACCGAGTTCCCACCGAGTATTTCACCCAGTTCTCACGTTCGGACCGGATGGCGAAGAACGTCATGTTCCGCGCACCGAGGTATCGGCACCACGTGGCCCGTGACGAGACCGCGGTGGACATGGTGGAGCGGGCGGTCGCGCCGCTGATCGACAGGCACGGCCCGGACACAATTTCCAACGTGGATGTGCTGCTCACCCACACCCAACTGCCCGACAACCCGGTGCTCGGCTGCGGCCCGGAGGTCGCCCGACGGTTGGGGCTGCGCCCGGACTGGGTGATCGACGTGCACAACGGCGGCTGCGCGTCGTTCGTGCACATGATGGCACTCGCGCGGACCATCCTGCGCAGCACCGACGCGACCACGGCATTGATCGCCACGGTTCAGAACAGTGCGGGACAGGTCTTCACCCAGACCGAGATCCGCGGGCTGGCGCACGCTTCGGTCCCCGGCGACGGCTGCGGGGTCGGCCTGCTGACCAAATCCGACGACGCGCCGATCCTGGGCATCGACTGCCGCACCTACCCGGAGTTCGGTGGGGACATGACCTTCGAAACAGTCCCGGTCTCCGACCGCAAGTACTGGGAATCGGGACCCGGCCAGGTGTGCGTGGGATTCACCGAGTCCAAGATCACCAAGGTGTTCGCCCGCGGCAACCGGCTGGTTCCGGAGGTGTCGCTGGCGGTGTGCGATCGGATCGGGGTGCAGTCCGGCGAGATCGACACCTTCGTCACCAACCAACCCAATCGGCTGTTCCTGCGGAACTGGCGCGAGGCCATGCAGCTGCCCCCGGAAAAGCACCCGGACACCTTCGACGAGTGCGGAAACCTGTTCGGCGCCGGGATCCCGGTGACGCTGGACACCGCCAATCGGGAGGGGCGCATCGGCAACGGATCGTTGGTGCTGCTGGCCGGATTCGCCCACGCCGGCGACTTCGCCGGTGCCGCCGCCGTCCGATGGGGAGCGGGGCCGACACCATGACCGGCAAGACCACAGAGATGACGACACCAGTGGCGGGTGGCGGGAGTCGACCGGCACGCCACTTCGAGCTCGGGCTGAGCGAAAACCCGTTCCCCCCATTACCGTCCGTGCTGGCGGCGCTGCACGAACAGATGGCCCAGGCCAATCGGTATCCGGAGTTCCTGCCACAGCGGCTACCGCAGATCATCGCCGAACGACTCGGCGTGGATCCGCCGCAGGTGGTGGTCGGCGCGGGCGCCACCGGGGTCGCGATGCAGATCATGCAGGCCGTGCTGGGCGACGGCGAAACCATGGCGTTCGCGACGCCCACGTTCGACGGCTACCCGATCATGGCCGACATGATGGGAATCGAGGCGGTGACGGTGCCGCTGGACCGGGCGGGGCGGCAGGATCTGGGCGCCCTGAGCGAGATCGTCGACGACCGGACCGGGCTGGTAGTGGTGTGCCGCCCGCACAACCCGACCGGCACTCTGGTCTCCGCGGTCGACCTGGAGGTGTTCCTCGCCTCGATCCCACCGCGGGTGGTGGTGATCCTCGACGAGGCCTACGTCGAGTTCGTCGACGACGCCGATGCGGTCGACGTGCTCGGCCTCGTTCGTCGCTACCCCAATGTGCTCGTGTTACGGACGTTTTCGAAGGCGTTCGGACTGGCCGGGCTGCGCATCGGGTACGCCTTCGGGGGACGCGAGTTGGCGGCACGGGTGCGACGCTGGCAGCTACCGTTCGGAATGAGCTGTGCGGCGGTGGCGGCGGTCACCGCCTCCTACGCGGCAGAGGACGAACTGCGAGCCCGGGTCACGCGGATCACCGCCGAGCGCGAGCTGCTGCGGGACGCGTTGCGGCAGAACGGGGTGCAGGTGCCCCGCAGCCACGCCAATTTCCTCTTCCTGGGCGGGCCGCGCACCGCACCGGCGCTGCAGCGAGCCGGCATCGTGGCCAAGTCCTACGCCGACGGCAGTGCCCGCATCGCGGTGGGCGACCGCGCTGCCGGCCGCGCGGTGCTGCGGACACTGCGAAAGCTGTGAGGTCTGCGTATGTCCACGATGCGGCCGCGCGCTGCGCGGATCCGTGCGGCCGGACGCGGAGCCGTTCGCACCGTCACCGCCGGCGCCGATCCCGATCGATACTTCCGGTGGCGGCGGGACCGTGACGGCGACCCGTTCGAGGTCCGGTTTCCCGGCTTTGCACCGATCCTGTTCACCGGCCATCCCGAGGGTGCCCGCGACATCTTCCGTGCGCCCGTCGATCTGGTGGAACCCCCGACACCGAATCCGATTGCGCCGATGGTCGGGGATTCGTCGCTGATTCTGATATCCGGAGAGCGGCACCGCCGGGAACGGAAATTGCTGACCCCGCCGTTGCACGGGGAACGGATGCGGGCGTACGGCGAGATCATCCGCGATTCGACGCTGGACGAGATCGCCGACTGGACTCCGGGACGCACCGTCGACTCGCGGGCTGCCCTGCGGGCCATCACCCTGCGCGTGATCCTGGAGGCAGTGTTCGGGCTCTCCGACGCCGACAGGTCGGCCGCATACACGCGGGTGGTCGCCGACTTCCTCGCCGCCTATACCGGTCCGCTGATGCTGGTTCCGCTGCTGCGCCACGGCATGTTCGGACGCGCCCCCTGGGACCGGTTCGTCCGCGCCCGCGACGAGTTCGATGCGCTGCTGACCGAAGACATCGCGCGCCGGCGCGCCGGACCCGAGGACGGCCGGCCGGACATCCTGAGCATGTTGCTCACCGCCACCTACGACGACGGGTCGCGGATGGACGATGCCGAACTGCGCGAGGAACTGCGCACATTGCTGGTCGCCGGCCACGAGACCACCGCGACCTCGGTGTGCTGGGCGTTGTTCCATCTGCACCGCCACCCCGACGTCCGCGCGCGGGTGATGGCCGAGGTGCGGAACCTGGGCTCGACGGCCACACCCGAGCAACTCGCGCGATTGCCGTACCTCACCGCGGTGTGCAACGAGACGCTGCGGTTGCATCCGCCGGTGCCGATCGTGCTGCGTCGGCTGACCGGGCCGCTGCACGTGCGTGGCGTCCCGGTAGCCCCGGGCGCGACGGTCGGTATCGCCTTGCCGCTTCTGCATTCGCATCCGGGCGTCTGGGAGCGGCCCGACCGGTTCGATCCCGGGCGCTTCGTCGGACGGCGTTACAGCCCGTTCGAGTTCGCACCGTTCGGCGGGGCGCATCGACGGTGCATCGGGTCCGCCCTTGCGGATTACGAGATGCCGATCGTGCTGGCGACCATCCTGTCGCGGGTCCGGCTGGCCCTGCCGGAACGGGACCGACGCCGTCGACCGCCGGTGTCGGTCCCGCACAACATCGCCACCGGACCGCGCCGGCCGATCATGCTCGACGTGTTGGGCCCGCGGCATGCGCAGGACCGTTCGGTCCGACGACCGGTCCCCCGTGGTACGGCGCCATGCTGACACAGCTCGCTACCCGCATCGTCGACCATCCGCGCCGAGTTCTCGCCATCGCACTGACGTTCATGGTGCTCGCCGGTGTACTCGGCACGGGGGTCTCCGCCGAACTGAAGGTCGGCGGTTTCAACGACCCCGACTCGGAATCATCCCTGGCCGAAAGCTTCCTCGACGAGCGCTTCGGCGGCTCGACACCGAACCTGATACTTCAGGTCACCGCCCGCTCCGGCGACGTGAACAATCCTGAGGTGATGGTGGCGGCGCAGCGGCTCGAGCGGCGGATCGCGGCGGAGCCGGAAGTGACCGTGGTCGGCTCCTACTGGACGACGCAGCTGCCGGATCTGCGCAGCGCCGACAGCCGGTCGGCGCTGGTGCTGCTGCACGTCGGCGGCAGCGCGGAACAGGCTGCACGGCACACCACGGCGATCCTCGCGGCGCTGCCCGCCGAGGACCCGGCGGTGCGGGTGGCGGCCGGTGGCAGGCTGGGGCTGACCGACGCCCTCGAGACCCAGGTGGCACAGGACCTGAAGTTGGCCGAATCGATCGCGCTGCCTGCGACGCTGCTGTTGCTGATCGTCGCGTTCGGCAGCGTGGTGGCGGCGCTGCTGCCGCTGAGCCTGGGCGTGGTTTCGATTCTGGCGACGATGCTGGTGCTGTTCGTGCTGGCCAAGATCACCGACGTGTCCGTCTACGCCCTGACTGTGGCCACGGCGTTCGGACTCGGCCTGGCTATCGACTTCGGGTTGCTGCTGGTGTCTCGGTTCCGTGAGGAGCGGGCCGCTGGAAAACTGCCGCGGGAAGCGGTGATCGAGTCGGTTGCGACGGCCGGCCGCACCATCTTGTTCAGCGCGGCCACCGTGACGGTGGCGATGGGTGGAATGCTCGTGTTCCCCCTCTACTTCCTGCGGTCGGTCGGGCTCGCGGCGATGGTGGTGGTGGGGACGGCGGCGGTGAGCGCGGTGGTGGTGCTGCCGGCGATCCTGGCATTGCTCGGTGGGCGAATCGACTCGTTGACGGTGCGGCGCCGCCGCGACCGTCTGGCGACGGATTCGCCGTTCTGGCGTCGCACCGCGGCGGCAGTGATGCGCCGACCGGTACGGGCCGCACTGCCGGTGCTGGTGCTGTTGCTGTTGCTGGGCACCCCAGCCCTGCATGCGCAGTTCGCAACCCCGGACGCGCGGGCCCTGCCGGCGGATTCGCCCGCGCGTGAGGTCACTACCGCGATCCGGGACGACTACGCCGCCGACAGCTCGGACGCGGCGACCGTGGTAGCGCGCGACGACGCGGCGGCGCTCGAGCGAGTGGCCCGCGAGGTGTCCGCGCTCGACGAGGTGGCTCGGGTGGACGGTGCCTTCGGCCGCTACCGACACGGGATGCCGGTGGCCGGTCCGGGCCCGCACAGCGCGCGCTTCACCGCCGGCGACGCGGGGTACATCCTGGTCGAACCGACGGCGGAGGCACACTCGGAATCGGCCCAGGACCTGGTGCGCCGGATCCGGACGCTGCCGACGGTGACCGAGAACCACTTCGCCGTCGGTGGTCCGACGGCGACGCTGATCGACAGCAATTCCGCAATCACCGCGCGGCTGCCGTTGGCGCTGACACTGCTGGCCGCGTCGACCTTCGTGCTGTTGTTCCTGTTCACCGGCAGCGTGATCGTGCCGATCAAGGCGTTGCTGCTCAACGTGTGCGTGCTCGTCGCGGTGACCGGGGTGATGGTGTTGTTGTTCCAGGACGGGCACCTGACCGCGATCACCGGCGTGACACCCGCACCACTGACCATCGGCATGGTGGTGCTGGTGTGCTGCATCGCATTCAGTCTGTCGGTGGACTACGAGATCTTCCTGCTGAGCCGGATCAAGGAGGCGCGCGACGGTGGGGCGAGCCTCACCGAGGCGACCATCGACGGCCTGGGTCGCGTCGGGCGGATCGTGAGCAGCGCCGCCGCCCTGCTCTCCGTGACCTTGCTGTCCTTCTCGACCGGGCTGTCGTTCCTGCAGATGTTCGGGATCGGCACAGCTCTCGCCGTGTTGATCGACGCCACCCTCGTGCGCGGTGTGCTGGTGCCGGCATTCATGCAAGTGGCCGGCGAATACAACTGGTGGGCACCGGGACCGCTGCGCCGGCTACATGCGCGGATCGGGCTGGGCGAGTCCCTGCGGGAATCGGCTCTCGCTGGGCCGCGGTCAGTGCGCTGACCGTGCGCGTCGACGGCGGGCGTGGAAGAGCCACCGGCAGGGACCGCCCAGTCGCAGTGCCGAACAGCGTCGCCCTTACTACCGTGACCGAGAACGCGCCTCGCGCCGTGGTGGCCGCCCCGAGCCGATCCATCCCGCCGTGCTCGACCCGCCGGTGCCCACACCCGCGCCGGTGTGCCGCGTGTCGACAACGCCTTCTCCTTCCCCGACCTGGGGTCGGCGGTGTAGCCCGGCCCGGCGAGGCCGTCATGAGCGAGGGCGCCGCGATCGCCGATGCCACGGATGCCTCACCCGCCCCACCTCGACAGGTTCCACGCGGCAGCATGCACTCGCCCGGTCCGCGACCACCGGCACGGTTCGTCCCGACCCACCCGCAAGCACCCCCCGGGGGGTGGGAATTGGCACCCTGGGGTGCCTACCGCAGGTAGCGGCCCCGGCAGATTGTGGTAGGCGATCAGCTGCGCAGTCGACGGAGCTCGATGATGCAGAAGATTCCGGTGAGCCCGGCGCTTGCGTGGCTGACCCAGCCCCCACACAGGGTCTCGACTGCGCGGTGTACCACCGAAACCCCGGGCTCGATACCCGATTGTCGCCAGGAGCCGAAGATGAATCCGCTTGCATCCCTCGAATCGAACAACCGATCGATCACGATCGAGTTCGGCGAGCTGCACCACGAAATCGACAACATCGACGCCGAAATCCTCGCGGCGATCGTGCGGCGCACGGAACTTGCTCGGAGGGTTGCCGCAGCCGAGCGAGTCTGCGGCAGCACCGGCACCCGGTACAAACGCGACCTCGCGGTGATCCACCGCTTCGGAGCGCTCGGGAAGCAAGGCCACTTGCTCGGCGGTCTGCTGATCCGGCTGGCACATTCCACAACCACTGCTGAACCTGCCCCCCAGATCCGACCAGAGGAGGGTTTCTCATGAGAAACCTCCGACTCGGAAACACCCGAGGTGCCGGGCCGGTAGCTGCGGCGGCAGCGCTCATGCTGCTGGCCGTCGGCCCGGCGTCCGCGACTCCGCCGGTCGCCACACCCGAGCCCGGCGGGATCATCCGCATGGACCTGGCCCCGGGAGAAACGTGGGAGTGCGAGGGGTGGAGTCTCGAGCCGCCGTACCTACAGGTGATACCGGACTTCTACAAGTTCGAGACCGGACCGAACCCGATGTTCTTCCGATACACCCCCGGCACCCGAGTGTTCATCCAGTGCATCGGCACGGGTGCGCCGTACTACTACGTCGGCCCCGTGGTGACCGCCATCCCGTAGAGCGCGCCGGGCACTGTCGACCTCGCTGAAAGCGGCTCGTTCCGACCGGATCGTGCCGGTCACGAGCTGTCCCGGACCCGGCAAGCAGTGCGATCACCTCGGACCCGCTCGCTGCCGCGGTCGTCGCCGAGGCCGCCGGTCCACGCGGACCCGAGTTCGAGGCGGTTGCTCGCGGTGCATTCCTGCACGGAATGCAGCAGGTGAGCTGGGCGCGCGGGGTGGTGGTGCCGGCCGGAGCGGTGTGGTGTGCATGGCGGGCGGCCACGACCTGTTGTGCGTCGACGGCTGTCGCGGTAACCTCGGATTAACAGTTACCAGTCGTCACACTAAAAAGGTGGAGACATGACCGCATCGCTCACCCGCCCGTCGGAAGCCGAGAGCAAGGGCTTCGTCCCCGGCGTCCCGCTGTCCGAGCGCGAGGAGACGGCGCAGCGCCTGCTCGCCTCGTCGGCCCGCAAGTCCTACGACCCGACGGTGGAGGTCGACTGGGAGGCCCCCGTCCCCACCGACAAGTACGGCATGACCCCCGAGTGGAGCACGCTGTACGGCACCGCGCTGTGGGACGAGATGACCGAGGAACAGCGCATCGAACTGACCAAGCACGAGGCCGCGAGCGTCTCGAGCGTGGGCTTGTGGTTCGAGATCCTGCTCATGCAGATGCTGCTGCGCGACGTCTACAACCGTGACAAGCACTCCCGCCACGTCCAGTTCGCCCTCACCGAGGTCGCCGACGAGTGCCGCCACTCCGTCATGTTCGGCCGGGCCGGGGAACGCCTCGGCATGCCGGACTACGGCCCGGCCCGCTACATCCACCGCCTCGGCCGGGTGTGGGGCGGATTCTTCCGCGGGGCCAACGCCTACGCGAGCGTCATGGCCGCGGAGGAGATCCTGGACATGATGCAGCGCGACTTCATGCGCGACGAACGCGTCCAGCCGGTCACCCGCACGGTCAGCAAGATCCACGTCCTCGAAGAGGCCCGGCACATCCGGTTCGCCCGCGAGGAGGTCGCCCGCCGGCTGGCCGGGGCGAGCCGCGCCCGCCTGCAGTTCGAGCGGATCAACACCGCGGTGACCGTGTACTTCGTGGTCAAGAGCATGATCCATCCCGACGTGTACAGCAACGCGGGACTCGACCGCGACCGCGCACTCGCCGAGGCCGCGAACAACACCCACTACCACGACCGTGTGCGCAAGTCCGGCGCCAAGCTCATGACGTTCCTCGACAGCGTCGGCCTGATCGGTGGACCGTCGAAGATTCTCTACAAGAAAGTCCACCTGCTCTGAGTCGTCACGTCCGAGGTCGCGCGAGGTCGAGGGGTCTCGCGCGACCTGGTCGTTCGGGGTCCCCGGTACGCACCCTCATCCGGTCGGCCGCTCGAGATCGTCTCGCTCCCAGCGGCCGAGATCGGCGGCCGCCTCGTAGGTGCTGCGCAGGAACCGCAGTAGTTCCGCATCGGGGTCGGCCGCGGTGCGCACCGCCTCGTACGGCAGCAGGAACTCCCCCAGCTCGGCGGAGTAGTACGCGGCGTCCGGACGCACCGGATGCTCGGCGAAACCCTCCGGCGCCGGATAGGCATAGGAATAGAAGGCGCCTTCGTCCGCGCCCCCGGGCCAGAATCCGCAGCTGCTGAGTTCGTGCGAATAGGCCTCGGTCATCACCCAGTCGGCGCAGTTGGGGATGCCTCCGGGGTGGGGCGGCGCGGTTCGCCCGGAGAAGCGCGTGCAGGCGAGATCCATCGCGCCCCAGAAGAAGTGCACCGGACTGACCTTGCCGAGGAATTCCCCTCGGAATCTGTGCAGGACGCGATCGGCCGCGAGCAGTTGCCGCCAGAAGAGGTGGGCCGCATCGGGGTCGTACGTGTTGTGCTCGTTGTCCTGCGCGAACGGGATCGCCGGATCCACCTCGTTGGGGGTGCCCTGGATCCGGGTGGGGATGCCCAGCTCGTCGAGGGCGCCGAGAACGCGTCCGTGGAAGTCCGCCACCGACTGCGCAGCGAGCGGGACGGAGCGGCTGCCGCCGTCGCTCGAGCGGATACGCAGGAGGTGCTCGCAGAAGTCGAACTCGAGGTCGAACGCGTTGTGCCGGTAGGGGATCGACGAGGTGCCCAGCCCACGAGGCGTGACGTACAGCGTCGCCTGCCACCAGTGGTTGACCATCGGCGCGTGGGCGAGCCGGATCTTGCCGACGATCTGCAACCACATGTGCAGGGTGTCCCGAGTCGCGGCCCAGTCGGCCGTGCGCAATCGCGGCCACGACCCTCCGGGAACCGATGTCGATTCGTTCACCACGCCTCCTCGGTTCGGAAATCGACCCTACTCGGCCGGACCGCCCGCCGGGCCTCGTCCACGGAATCTTGTCGCCGGCGCACCGATCCGGCAAGCCGGATGCGCGCAAATGCTGCAGCACCGTCACTGGCGGCGCAGAATTCAGGTAGGAACCGCGAGCCCTGCCCGGGAGCACCATGTCCACATCGTCCGACCTGCCCACGGTGGGGGTCGAGGAGGAATTCCTCCTCGTCGACGCGGAAACCGGAGAACC
This sequence comes from Rhodococcus sp. NS-SX18, assembly GCF_057367935.1. Lineage (NCBI taxonomy): Bacteria > Bacillati > Actinomycetota > Actinomycetes > Mycobacteriales > Nocardiaceae > Rhodococcus > Rhodococcus sp. NS-SX18. The sequence goes on from NZ_CM170633.1 coordinate 4,856,978, forward strand.
CGCCGTCAACAACTCCGACGTCGTCGAGCAGGCCCGCGTCCTCGGAGTGGAACTGCAGTACGAACTCGACCGGTGCCAGGTCGAGACGGCGTCGGGGGTCTGCCACGACGCCCACGAACTGCACGCCGACCTGTCCACCCGGCGGTCCCTCGTCGCCGAGGCCGCCCGCCGCTGCGGCTCCCGGCTGGTGGCGGTGGGTGTCCCGGTCGTCGGGTCCCGCGAGCTTCCGGTCACGGAGAAGCCGCGGTACCTGCGGATGGAACGTCACTTCGGCATGCTGGCCCGCGAACAGGGCATCTGCGGCTGCCATGTGCACGTGGCCGTGCCGGACCGAGCCACCGCCGTGCAGGTGAGCAATCACCTCCGGCCGTGGCTGCCCGCCCTGCTGTCACTGTCGGCCAACTCCCCGATCCACCGGGGAGTGGACACCGGGTACGCGAGCTGGCGCTCGATCCTGTGGTCGCGCTGGCCGAGTGCCGGTCCGCCACCGTACTTCTCGTCGGTGGAGGAGTACGACAACACCGTCGCCGCCATGCTGGAGTGCGGCAGCATCCTCGACAAGGCGATGGTCTACTGGGACGTCCGTCCGTCGGCCAATTTCCCTACCGTCGAGGTGCGGGTGTGCGACGTCCCCGTGACCGTCGCCGAGACGGTCCTCGTCGCTGTCCTCGTTCGCGCCCTGGTGCTCACCGCTCTGCGCGATCTCGATGCCGGCCGCACCGCCGTGGCCTTCTCCTCCGAAGTACTGCGGGCCGCGTACTGGCGCGCGGCCCGCGACGGCCTGCCCGGCGACGGCATCGACCTGCCCTCGACCGCCCGCCGCCCGGCGGTACACCTGCTCCGGGCGATGATCGAGCACGTCCGGCCGGCCCTCGAGGATCTCGGCAGCTACCAGCAGGCGCGCGAGGGTCTGCACGCCGTACTCGGCTGCGGCAACGGGTCCGTCCGGCAGCGACGGGTGTTCTCGACCGGCGGCACCGCCCGGGACGTGGTCGCCCAGCTCGCCGAGCTCACGTCCGCAGGGTGCACACACTGAGCCGCGGAACACACGCACTTATCCCTAGCTTTACGGTCTGGAATTGGTTACCGTCTGCGCCGTGCTCCTGCTGACCCGTCGCCGACACATCGACTTCGCCCGCACGGCGACGTCCACATGTCCGTGCCCGTAGGCCGGTCCCTTCCCCCGAACCGACTGTCGAGGAATCACATTCATGAGCACTGCCCCATCCACCGACCTGCGCGCGGTCGTAGACACGAACCGTGACGCCATCGCCGAGGACCACACCAGGGCCCACGCCGTCTTCCGAGCCGAAGCGCACGGGCACGACGCCGTCGCCAGCACCGTCGCCCTCGGCAGGTTCAGCGTGGAGGTCGACGAACCGCCGGCTCTCGGCGGGGAGAACACCGCGCCGAACCCCGTCGAGTACTACTTGGCCTCGCTGCTGTCCTGCCAGGTCGTGACCTACCGCGTCTGGGCGGACAAACTCGGGATCAGCGTCGACGACATCTCTGCGCGCGCCGAGGGCGACCTGGACGTGCGCGGGTTCTTCGGCTTCGACGACGTCCGCCCCGGATTCGGAGAGGTGCGGGTCGCCGTCACTCTGTCCGGACCGGAGCCGCGCGAACGCTACCTCGAACTGCAGGAAGCGGTGGACGCCCACTGCCCCGTCCTCGATCTGACCCGCAATCCCACCCCGGTGCGGACCGTCGTCGAGATCGCATGAATTCCGGGGAGCGCTGGTCGGCACCTCGCACAGCAGATAGTGTCGGGCGCGTGAGCCGGACACTGATACAGGCAATGCCGGGGCCCTCCGCCCGCTGCCACGCCGTGCGCATGTGTATGCGCGGGTGTCCGGCCGTCTGACCGGCCGCACCCGATCCTCGCCCGTACCGGGCATCCCGATCGCGCAACCGACGTGACGTCCCCGTGTCTCGTCCCGTGCGGGAACCGTCACGTCACCCCGAGACGATTGTCGAACGAACAACGGAGCAGCAACCCCATGAGCGAAACCCCCATCGATCCCGCAGCTTCCTGGAGCTTCGAGACCAAGCAGATCCACGCGGGACAGCCCGCCGGCGGCGACACCCGCGCCCGCGCCCTGCCGATCTACCAGACCACCAGCTACACCTTCGACAACACCGACCACGCCGCCGCCCTGTTCGGCCTGACCGAACCCGGCAACATCTACACCCGCATCATGAACCCCACCCAGGACGCGGTCGAACAACGCATCGCCGCCCTCGAAGGCGGGGTCGCCGCCCTGCTCCTCGCCTCCGGCCAGGCCGCCGAAACCTACGCCCTCCTCAACCTCGCCGCCGCCGGCGACCACATCGTCGCCAGCCCCTACCTCTACGGCGGCACCTACAACCTGCTGCACTACACCCTGCCCCGCCTCGGCATCGAGGTCACCTTCGTCGACGACCCCGACGACCTCGACCAGTGGCGCGCCGCGATCCGCCCCACCACCCGCGCCCTCTACGGCGAAACCATCGCCAACCCCAAGAACCACCTGCTCGACATCCCCGGCATCGCCGCCGTCGCCCACGCCCACCACCTGCCGCTGATCGTCGACAACACCGTCGCCACCCCCTACCTGATCCGCCCCCTCGAACACGGCGCCGACATCGTCGTGCACTCGGCCACCAAATACCTCGGCGGCCACGGCACCGCCATCGCCGGGGTCCTCGTCGACGGCGGCACCTTCGACTGGACCGGCACCGGCCCCGACGGCGCCCCCCGCCACCCCCAGTTCACCACCCCCGACCCCAGCTACCACGGCGTGGTCTACGCCGACCTCGGCGCCCCCGCCTACGCCCTCAAGGCCCGCGTGCAACTGCTGCGCGACCTCGGCGCCGCGGTCTCCCCGTTCAACGCCTTCCTCATCGCCCAGGGCCTCGAGACCCTGAGCCTGCGCATGGAACGCCACGTCGCCAACGCCGAGCGCGTCGCCGAATTCCTCGACCGCCGCCCCGAGGTCACCGCCGTCGCCTACGCCGGCCTGCCCTCCTCGCCCTGGCACGACCGCGCCCGGCACCTCGCCCCCCGCGGCGCCGGCGCCATCGTCACCTTCGAACTCGCCGGCGGCATCGACGCCGGCAAGCAGTTCGTCAACGCGCTGACCCTGCACAGCCACGTCGCCAACATCGGCGACGTGCGCTCGCTGGTCATCCACCCCGCCTCCACCACCCACTCCCAACTCACCGCCGCCGAACAACTCGCCGCCGGCGTCACCCCCGGCCAGGTCCGCCTCGCCGTCGGCATCGAGAACATCGACGACATCCTCACCGACCTCACCACCGGCCTCGAGGCCGCCGGCGCCTGATCCGGTCCCACGCACGCGGTCCCGCCCCGGATACCGGGGCGGGACCGTGCGTTTCGTGGCCGCGCCCTACTGGACGGGGACCGGGGCGGACACTTCGCCGAGCGCGCGGAGCGCCGGCACTCCGACCGGTTCGGTCGCCAGTAGCGGCACGACCGCGTGGCGCTCGGCGAGTTCGGTGCGGACCTTGTCGATCTGTTCGAGTTCGGCGACGGCGCGGCGGCGCAGCAGCGGCGCGGTGGGCGCGGCGGCGGCCACGGAGTTCTCGATCACCCACGCCCAGGGGTGGATACCGGCACGTTCGAGGTCGGCCTGGAGCCCCGCAGCCTCGAGCACGGGAGTGGTCTCGGCGAGGGTGATCAACAGGACCTTCGTCGAAGCCGGGTCCTGCAGGCGCATCATCGGGGTGACGGCGTGCAGACCCGGGCCCAGCTGCCGGGTGACGTCGCGGTGGTAGGACCCGGTGGCGTCGAGCAGCAGCAGGGTGTGGCCGGTGGGCGCGGTGTCGACGACGACGAACTTGCGCCGCGACTCCTGGACCACTCGCGAGAATGCTTGAAAAACCGCCACTTCCTCGGTGCACGGGGAACGCAGATCCTCGGCGAGGGTCGCCCGGCCCTGCTCGTCGAGGTGCGCACCCTTGGTGGTCATCACCCGCTCACGGTAGGCACGGGTGGCCTCGGCGGGATCGATGCGCGAGATGTGGAGGTGTTCGACGTCGCCGTGCAGGGTCTCGGTCAGGTGTGCGGCGGGGTCGGTGGTGGTCAGGTGGACCTCGTGCCCGCGTTCGGCCAGGGCCACGGCGACGGCCGCGGCGACCGTGGTCTTCCCGACCCCGCCCTTGCCCATGCACATCACGAGACCGTGCCCGTCCCGCTCGATCTCGTCGATCAGGGCGCGCAGCGGTGCATCCGCGACGTCCGGCACCGCGCCGATCTCCGGAAGGAGGTCCGTGCCGGCGTCGGCTGTCTCGAACAGCGTCCCGAGGGCCTCGAGACCGATCATGTTCGCGGCCTTGAGCTCGATCAGGTCCAGCGGCAGGGGTTTCAGCGCCACCGGCATGCCCGCCAACGCGGCCTGTTCGCGGCGGTGGATCGCGAGGGCGAGAGGGTCCGTGTCGCCGGACGGCGCCGGCAGGACGCCGTTGACGACGACGTGCTGGCGGCTCAGCCCGAGCGCGGCGAGTTCGCCGTGGGTGCGGTCGATCTCCGCGAGAGCGGAGCAGGTGGCGCGGGCGACGAGCACGAGCCGGGTGCGCTGCGGGTCCGCCAGGGCGTCGACCGCGGCGGCGTACATGGCCTTCTGCTTGTCGAGCCCGGCGAGCGGTCCGAGGCACGACGCGTCGCCCTTGCCCGCCTCGAGGAACTCGGTCCAGTTCCCGGGCAGCTGCAGCAGCCGGATGGTGTGGCCGGTCGGGGCGGTGTCGAACAGCACGTGGTCGAATGACGCGATCTCGCCGTCGGCGTCGGTCAGCAGGGAGGTGAACTCGTCGAACGACGCGACCTCGGTGGTGCACGAACCGGAGAGCTGCTCGGTGATCGAGGCGATCTCCGCGTCGGGCAGCAATCCCCGCACCGGTCCGACGATGCGTTCACGGTAGGCGTCGGCGGCCTGCTCGGGATCGATCTCGAGCGCCGACAGGCCCGGCACCGCGGGAATTGCGGTGAGCGCATTGCCGATCGTGAGGCCGAAGACCTGGCCGACGTTCGAGGCGGGGTCCGTCGAGACCAGCAGCACCTTCTTCCCGGCACCGGCGAGACTCAGCGCGCTCGCACAGGCGATGGAGGTCTTGCCGACCCCGCCCTTGCCGGTGAAGAACACGAACCGCGGCGGGTCGTTCAGGAACGTGGGGGTGGTCATCCGGTGCTCTCCTCGTCCTCGGCAGCTCAGCAGCAGGTGGCGTCGCCGGGCGTGCAGCAGGCATCGAGATTCAGCATCGTCGCGCCGACGGGCGCCTGCGCGGTGTCGAGTCCCGCCCACGCGGCGAGCTGGGTCCGATCGGGGTAGCGACCGGTGAGCACGGTGACGTAGTCGACGAGCACGAGCGGCAGACCGGCGGAGCCGGCGACCTCGAGGAAGCGCTTGACGCCGGGATTGTGCGCGAAGGCCAGCGGATCGTTGGCGAGGTTGTGGCGGGTGATGGTGGCACCCTGATCCTTCAGCCACTGCATGTCGGCCGTGAAGGTGACGAGGTTCCGGTCCACGTCGTCGCCGCACACGCCGGTGTTGCAGCACAGGGCCGGTTCGAAGACTGCGATGGTGCTCATGGTTTCTCCTGGTCGGATCAGCGGGTGGGGGATGCGGGGTCGAGCAGGCGGGCGGCGAGCGCGTCGACACGGGCGGCGATGTCGTCCCGCACGAGGCGCATCCGTTCGATGCCGTCGATGCCGCGCTCGGACGGCTCGTCGGTGTCCCAGTTCTCCACGTACTCCGCGTCGACGCGGGCGTCGCGGCCGAGGGTGACGACGAGGTCGACCGCACGCAGCAGCTGCGGATCGATCGGCTTGGGGTATTCGCCGTCCACCGGTGCGCCGACCTCCTCGAGCACCTGCACCGAGAGGGCGTTGAGCGCCGAACCCGGTGCCGTTCCGGCGGAGTGCACGGCGATGCGGCCGCCGGCGGCCTTGCGCATCAGCGCGGTGGCCATCTGGGACTTGCCGCCGTTCTTCACGCAGACGAACAGCACCGAGGGTGTGTGCACGTGAGGGTTTCCTTTCGACCGGGCCGGCTGTCCGTTTGACGCCGTGTTTCGACAACCGTCAATATAGACGCATGCCGAATCAACCGCCGCGCGGGGACGAGCCCTGCTGCCCGCCGCTCAGCCGCGAGCCGCTCACCTCCGATTGGGCCGGTGACCTGGCCCGCATGTTCAAGGCCCTGGGCGATCCGGTGCGCCTGCGGATGCTGAGCCTGATCGCCAGCCACGAGGGCGGCGAGTGCTGCGTGTGCGACATCTCACCGTCCTTCGACCTGTCGCAACCGACCATCTCGCACCATCTGAAGGTGCTGCGGGAGGCCGGCCTCCTCGACTGCGAACGTCGCGGCACCTGGGTGCACTACCGGGTCGTCCCCTCGGCCCTCGCCCAGCTGTCCGCGGTGTTGTCCGTCGAAGCCGGAATCGTCGCGAACTCGTCCTGCACGCCCGCCGCCGCCCTCGAGGAGGTCGTCTCGTGACCACCACCACCGACCACCCGGCAGTCGTCGGCAAGCTGTCCACCCTCGACCGGTTCCTGCCGGTGTGGATCGGCGTCGCCATGGTCGCCGGCCTGCTGCTCGGCCGCCTGATTCCCGGCCTCGGCGACATCATCTCCACCGTGGAGATCGACGGCATCTCGCTGCCGATCGCCCTCGGTCTGCTGATCATGATGTATCCGGTGCTGGCCAAGGTCCGCTACGACCGGCTCGACACCGTCACCGGCGACCGGCGGATGCTGATCGGCTCGCTGGTCCTCAACTGGATCGTCGGGCCCGCGCTGATGTTCGCCCTGGCCTGGCTGATGCTGCCCGATCTGCCCGAGTACCGCACCGGGCTGATCATCGTCGGTCTGGCCCGCTGCATCGCCATGGTCATCATCTGGAACGACCTTGCCTGCGGCGACCGCGAGGCCGCCGCCGTGCTGGTCGCACTCAACTCCGTCTTCCAGGTGATCATGTTCGCCGGCCTCGGCTGGTTCTACCTCTCGGTGCTGCCGGGCTGGCTCGGACTCGAACAGACCACCCTCGACGTCTCGCCCTGGCAGATCGCCAAGTCGGTGCTCATCTTCCTCGGCATCCCGCTGCTCGCCGGCTTCCTCACCCGGCACTTCGGCGAGAAGGCCAAGGGCCGGACCTGGTACGAGCAGAAGTTCCTGCCCAGGATCGGGCCGTGGGCCCTGTACGGCCTGCTGTTCACCATCGTGATGCTCTTCGCGCTGCAGGGCGAGCAGATCACCTCCCACCCGTGGGACGTCGCCCGCATCGCCCTGCCGCTGCTGGCGTACTTCGCGATCATGTGGGGCGGCGGCTACCTCCTGGGCGCCACGATGGGCCTGGGCTACGAGCGCACCACCACCCTCGCGTTCACCGCGGCCGGCAACAACTTCGAACTCGCCATCGCCGTCGCCATCGCCACCTTCGGCGTCACCTCCGGGCAGGCCCTCGCGGGCGTGGTCGGGCCGCTCATCGAGGTGCCCGTGCTCGTCGGCCTCGTCTACGTCTCGCTCGCCCTGCGCAAACGCTTCACCCCCTCCGCCACCCCCGCCGCTTCGTGAAGCCCGAGAGCCAGGGAGCCGACATGTCCGACCACTCGAACCGCCACCAGCCCGAACTGCTGATGCCGCAGGCGGTGCTCCAGCGTGCCGCCGAGCACCTCGCCGACAAGTACGACGGGATCTTCTCCCCGCAGACCGTCGAACGGGTGGTGTTCGAGTCCTATGCGGCACTGCGCCGCACCGCCACCGTCTACACCCATCTGACGGCACTCGCCCCGCGCTTCGCCGCCGAACGCCTGACCGCGCTGGCCCAGGCCGAAGGCGCCGTCGCCAAGGACGTTCCGGAGGTGCTGTTCGTCTGTGTGCACAACGCCGGTCGCTCCCAGATGGCCGCTGCCCTGCTCGATCACCACGCCGGTGGCCGCGTCCACGTCCGCTCCGCGGGCTCCGCACCGATCGCCGCGATCAACCCGGTGGTGGTCGAGGCCATGGCCGAGCTCGGCCTCGATCTCGGCGCCGAGTTCCCCAAGCCGCTCACCGACGACGTCGTCGCCGCCGCGGACGTGGTCGTGACCATGGGCTGCGGCGACGCGTGCGCCGTCTACCCCGGCAAGCGCTACCTCGACTGGTCCGTCCCCGACCCGGACGGGCAATCCCTCGAGGTCGTCCGCATCATCCGCGACGACGTCGACGCCCGGGTCCGCGCTCTGCTCGCCGACCTCACCGCCGTTCCCACCGCCTGACACCCGAAAGGTTCCCTCGATGACCACCAAGCCGTCCGTGCTGTTCGTGTGCGTGCACAACGCCGGCCGCTCCCAGATGGCCGCCGGATTCCTCACCGCCCTCGCCGGCGACGCCGTCGAGGTCCGTTCCGCCGGCAGCGCCCCCGCCGATCAGGTCAACCCCGCCGCCGTCGAGGCCATGGCCGAGCTCGGCATCGACATCTCCACCCAATCCCCGAAGATCCTCACCACCGACGCCGTCGAAGCCTCCGACGTGGTGATCACCATGGGCTGCGGCGACACCTGCCCGGTCTTCCCCGGCAAGAGCTACCGCGACTGGGTGCTCGAGGACCCGGCCGGCAAGGGCGTCGAGTCGGTCCGCCCCATCCGCGACGAGATCAGGGCGCGGGTCGAGGCGCTGATCGCCGAACTCGTCCCCGGCGCCGTCCGCAGCTGACCGAACGCAGGGCGTGCCCCGGCCGGATCCGCCGGGACACACCTGCGGCCCAGCCGGGTCGGCCACACTGGAGACCGGGTCGACTCCACCTTCCCCGCGAACCGAGAAGGGGTCTGTGATGACGGTACTGCCCATCGTCTGGCAACGCCTGGTCAGCCAGGGACAGACGTGCCGCCGCTGCGCCGGCACCGGTGAGCAGATCCAGCACGCGGTCGGCACGCTCGATCAGGCCCTGCGCCCGCTGGGCATCGCACCGCACCTCGAGGTCCGCGAACTCGACGACGCCGCCTTTGCCGCGAACCCGACCGAATCCAACCGCATCTGGATCGCCGGCCGCCCGCTCGAGGACTGGCTCGACGCCGACGTCGGCAGCAGCCGCTGCTGCTCGGTGTGCGGCGACTCCCCTTGCCGGACAGTGGCACTCGGACCAGTCACATTCGAAGAGATCCCCGAACGACTGATCGTCAAAGCCGCCCTGATCGCCGCGGCGAGCCTGCTCGACACCCCCGGCCAACCCTGACGGCCGAAACCGACGATCTGCGCACGCGATGACGAGGGAGACGATGAGCACGAGCGAGGTGGACGTCGTGGTGATCGGGGGCGGGCAGGCCGGCCTGGCCGCCGGGTACTACCTGCGCCGGGCCGGGCTCGAGTTCGTCGTCCTCGATGACCAGCCCACACCGGGCGGCGCGTGGCCACACACCTGGCCCTCGCTGCGGTTGTTCTCCCCCGCGGAGTACGCGTCGCTGCCGGGATGGCCGATGCCGTCGTGGCGGGACGGGTTCCCACCTGCCCGGCACGTGATCGAGTATCTGACCGCATACGAGCGCCGCTACAGTCTGCCGGTGCGGCGGCCGGTGCGGGTGCGGGCGGTCACCCGCGACGACGACGGGGAGCGGCTGCGGGTGGACACCGCGGAGCGGGTGTGGCGGGCACGGCGGGTGATCAGCGCCACCGGCACCTGGCAGCAACCGTTCTGGCCCGCTTGCCCCGGAGCCCGCACCTTCGCGGGCAGACAGTTGCACACCGTGCAGTACCGCATCCCGGGTGAATTCGCCGGTAGAGCGGTCGTGGTGGTCGGCGGCGGCAACTCCGGCGCCCAGCTGGTCGCCGAGATCTCGGAGGTCACCGGCACCACCTGGGTGACCACCCGCCCGCCGCGGTTCCTACCGGACGACGTCGACGGACGTGTGCTGTTCGAGATGGCGTCGCGGCGCGCGCTGGCGGCCGGGCGCCCCGATCCGGGCGGTATCGCCGACCTCGGTGACATCGTCATGGTCCCGGAGGTCCTCGCGGCCCGGGACCGCGGCGCGCTGGATCCGCTGCCGATGTTCGACCGGCTGACCCGGGACGGCATCTCGTGGGACGACACCGGGGAGAGCCGGCGCGCGGACGTGATCGTCTGGGCCACCGGATTCCGCCCCGCCCTGACGCCGTTGCGGCCGCTGCACCTGCGCGGGTCCGACGGTTCCATCGCCGTGACGGGCACCCAGGCGTTGAAGGAACCCAAGCTGCATCTGCTCGGCTACGGGGACTGGACCGGCCCCGGGTCGGCCACGCTGATCGGGGTCGGGCGCACCGCCAAGGCCGCCGTCGCCGGGCTGGCGCTGGACCCCAGCCCTGAGCCCCCCGTCGTTGATTCGTATCGGATTCCCAACCGTTTCAGGACGTGACTCTGGTTTCGGGCATGGGTGTGTCGCCCACACCCTGGCTGCGTGCCGAGCATCCCGCCCGCCCGGGTGTGGTGGACGACCGTCGACTCCGGTTCCGACCCGGGCCTCGCCGCCTCTTGTCACGCCTACGACAGGCGTGGTGAGCGACGCACGAGAACGGCCCACCGCACCCGGACGCTGCTCGCGGTCCGCACCTCGCTGGTCTCGGTCACCGCGGGCGGTTCGGGAGTGCGCCTCGGTTCTCGAGACTCCGGTGCACGGTGGTACGTCGCGTCGAGTGTGCGCGTGGCGGCCCGTTCGACCAGTAGGGGGACGAAGTCTCGGATGCGGCATCCGTCGAGCCGACCGAGCGTGGCCTCGATCAGGCCCCCCACCACCTCGGGGTCGAGGTCGGGGTAGCGCTGGCCGAGTCGGATTCGGACGACGTCGATGGCGTGCACTTCGCTGTCGTCCATGAGAAGTATTGTCCCGCAGAACAGGACGGGTAGGAACACGTTTCGATACCACTTCGATCTGCGCACCCGCGGCGGAATCAGGCCTCTCTGCACGAGGCCGGTGGGGTCTGTTCGGATCGTCGGCCGGCCCGAGGTCATGTCGAACACCTGCGGCGGTGGGCACGGGCCGGCGGCGGGTCACTCGATGACGAGATAGTCGATCGGGCCCGCCTCGTCGCTGTCGATAACGGCTGTCGCAGAGCCTCTCCCACTGTAGCGAAACGCTCGAACCGACTCCGCCCGAGGCCCTGTCCTCTGCACGGCGGGTCGTGCACGGGGGCAGGAACCGGGTTCGTCGTTGACGGTCGCCCTGTGTGCCCACCTTCGGCGCGCTTTCGCCCGGGGAAGGCACCTCGTGCAACCGAGCGAAAGCACGTGAGACCGTTTCCCGGACCACGCACCGTTCACCCCGGAGGGTGAGGAAGATCAGCACTTTCCCCGAGGTGGATGCGGGATCGGCGCATACTGCTGATGTCTCATCCAACCTGTGAAGGGGACCGCCATGTCCGAGGATCCTCTTGTGCGACACCGGTAACGCCGCCGTCGGTCACCCCGCCGCCACCGTCAGCCTGCGCGGCATGGTCAACGTCGTCGTCACCGTCGACGCCCTCGCCTCCGAACTGCACTCGGGCATGTTCGGGGGCGCCGCCCCGGACGCTCTCGCCGCCCTGGTGGCCATGCTGGCGACCCTGCGCGACACCGCAGGCAACACCACCGTCGAAGGCCTGGACAACACCCAGGCCTGTACGGATCAGACCTACCCGCCCGAACAGTTCCGTACGGACGCCGGCATGCTCGCCACCGACTCGCTGCTCGGCGACGGCACCGTCTCCGACATGCTCTGGGCACGCCCGGCCCTGACCATCCTCGGCATCGATTGCCCGTCGGTGCTCGGCTCGGCGGCCGCGATCGCCCCGCGAGCACGCGCCCGCCTGAATCTGCGCATCCCTCCCGGACTCGAACCAGCACAGGCCCAACAAGCCCTGAGCGCCCATCTGCACGCCGCCGCGCCGTGGGGAGTCGCCGTCGAAGTCGAAGTCGAAGCCTCCGGATCCCCATTCCGGGCCCGCACCGACGGACCCGCCTACCGGGCCCTCGCCGCGGCCATGCAGGAAGCCTATGGCCGGCCGATGGCCATGCTGGGACAGGGCGGATCGATTCCCCTGTGCAACGTCTTCGCCGACACCTACCCCGGCGCGGAGATCATCTTGATGGGCGTCGAGGAACCCCAAGCCCTGATCCACGCCCCCAACGAAAGCGTCGACCCCACCGAGATCGCGGCGATGTCCCTGGTCGAAGCCCGGTTCCTGCAGAACTACCCGATCACACATCCGTGACGCCCGGCCGGGACGACGCCGCCTCGGGTCAATCGAACACACGGTCGCGGTGAGCCGGCGATCGTGAGCGGGTACAGGGGCTGCCGGGTCGAGGCGGTGGTGGCGCTGGGACAGCGACCTCGGCCGGTCTGTCCCGCGGTCAGCCCCGGGATGCCGGACGTCCCGGGTCATCCGCATCGGTCGTCGCGTCCTGTTTCGTCACCGCTGGAGGCGGTCCCGTCGAAAAATCCCGCCAGCCGACGAGCACCGTGTGCACGGCCTCGGCGCCGTGCAGCGGTTCGGGCGGGGCGGGCAGGTCGGCGGGGTAGACGAGAAACGGAGTGCTCTGCGGTCCGCCCATGCCGCCGTGCGAACCGACCTGCTCCTCGAACGCCGCGACCTCGTCGGTGTCGGGCCAGTACGTGCCGCCGACCATGATGTCGGCAACGTTGTCGAAGGTGTCGGTGCGACGCACCTTCGCCAGCGCGTCGGGGCCCATCATCGCCAGCGGATTCCGGCCGGTGACCTTCCCGGTGGTCACGTCGACCTCGCCGTGGGGCCCGAGCACCACGGACCCGCCGGGAGCGGCCACGAGCAGGAAGCCGATCCCGGGATGCTCGCGCAGCCCGGTAAGCAGACCGGGGTGGGCGGCCTCGATGGCGTGGACGTCGGCACGTCCGGGCAGGTGCGGGAAGTAGACCAGACCGAGGTTGCCCGAGCCGAGCACGATCGGCTCACCCGCGCAGGCGTGCGCCTCCTCGGCGGCGGCCGGCGAGTGCACGCTGGCCGCGGCGTAGGCGCGCCCTTCCGACCCGGGCGGGGCGGAGACGTCGGATTCGCGCTCGTACCAGTGGCGCTTCGCCGGTTCGCGCCGGGTGGCCAGCCGGATGACCAACTGCCGCAGGGTTTCCCCGTAGCGTTGCAGAAAGGTCGCGCCCTGACTCTGCCCGTGGTCCGAGAGCACGACGACGCGGTAGGGCCGATCGGCCTGCGCCACCACGGCGAGCAGCAACTCGACGATCTCGTCGAGTTTGGTCAGCACCGCAAGGGTCTCGGGCCGGGAGATGCCGGAGTGGTGCGACACCTCGTCGTAGCCGATCAGGTCGACGTAGACGACGCTGCGCCCCTTGATCAGATCCCCGACCACCGCGGCGACGGCGACGTCGGTGGCGAGCACGGTCGCGAACGCCCGCACGAACGGATAGAGCCCGCCCCGCGGCACCCGCGGCTGGATGTCCTTCCGCTTCTGCCGCAGCGACTGGCGTAGTTCCCGTTGCAGTTCCGCGAGCATCCGGATGAACGTGCGCAGCGCGCTCGCCGGGTCGGCGAAGTAGTCGCTGTAGCCGACACCGCCGCCGAGGCGGGCACCACGCATGCGGCTGACGACGAGCACGTTGTCGTGCGCGCCGCCGGTGAACAGGTTGCCGCGGCTCGTACCGTCGTGCGCCAGCAGGCCGGGGATGTGGGTGCGTTCGAGTTCGCGTTGCTCGTTGTCGACCGGGTTGCTGAACACCGAGACGTGCTCGGTGGTCTTGTCGTACCAGCGGAACGCCGGCACGTTGTGGTTGGAGCCGTGTAGCACGCCCAGCTGGGTCGCACCCGTCTGACTGCTCCAGTCGGTGTGCCACGGCATCAGCCGGTGGGTCTCGCGCACCAACTTCGCCAGCGCGGGGGTCACACCGTCGGCGATCGCGCGACGCAGCACGTCGTAACCGAGGCCGTCGATCTGGATGCACAACAGCCCCGGGGACGCGTCCACGAGTGCGGTGTTGCGACGCAACCGGAACCGCTGTCGGCGCACCTGCATCAGCCGGTACGCGGTATCGGAACGGGACGCGATGGCGCCCGAGACGACGGAGGTGAACAGTGAGAGCAGCGCCGCGAGGTAGAACGCATCCCGGCGCTGGTCCACCGACGCGACCGGTACCAGGTAGAGCGTCAACAGCATGATCACACCGCCGGCCACGAACACCCCGACGAACAGCAGCACCGGACCGATCCACGACATCAACCGCATCATCACCGGCCACAGCGCCGCGTTCAGGAGGCCGAACACCAACGCGAGCGCCAGCGCGGCCGGCAGCGTCGGTAGCGGAGTGAAGCCCGACGGGTCCAGGGTGATGCCGTCGAGGATGCGGTCGAGCACGATGAGCGCGAGCGCCGACGACCCCCACAGCACCAGGAACTCGACGAGCACCCGCACCATGCCGCCCACCGTGCGCATCGCGGCCCCTTCCCTCGTCTGGAATCGTAAGGGTCGTGAGCACGCCACCGGGTCCGGATGCCGCCACATCCGGTGTGCGCTGGCTCGGACATGCCAGCGCGCTGATCATGGACCGCGGAACGGTCGTCCTGACCGATCCGGTGCTGACCGACCGCGTCGCGCATCTGCGCCGCCGCCGGGGGCCCACCCCGATCGGGCCGCACGTGCGCAACCCGGACGCCGTCCTGCTCTCGCACCTGCACGCCGACCACACCCACCTGCCGTCGCTGCGGCTGCTCGACCCGGACGTTCCGATCGTGGCCCCGTGGCGGGCGATCGACGGCCTGCCCGCCCTGCGCCGATTCGCCGACCGCCTGGTGCCGCTGCGGCCCGGCGACGAAACCCGGATCGGCACGCTCACCGTCCGGGCGGTGCCCGCCCGACACGACGGGCGGCGCTGGCGACGCGGCCCGGAACTCGCCCCGGCGATCGGGTACGTCGTCGAAGGGGACCGGCGGACCTACTTCGCCGGCGACACCGACCTGTACCCGGACCTCGCCGACCACGTCGGCCCAGTGGACCTCGCGCTGCTACCCGTCGGGGGCTGGGGTCCGACCCTCGGCAACGGCCACCTCGACCCGTCCCGGGCCGCGGTCGTCGCGTGCCTGGTGGCAGCGCGCCTGGCGGTGCCGATCCACTACGGCACGCTGTGGCCGATCGGCCTCGACGCCGTACGCCCCCGGCTGTTCTTCGGTCCGGGCGCCGAATTCGTCCACCACGCCCAGCGGGCGGGAATCGTCGCGGTGGAATTGCCCCCGGGTGGCGCACTCGGCGCACCGGGCGCCGGCCCCGGTGCGCCGGGACCACACCGCGTATGAACTCGGCCACCTCGGCTCACGGGATGCCGTAGGCGCGGTGGTCGGCCTCGCGCAGCGCGCTCACGTAGTCGCCGCGTCCGCGGCCGGTCCCGTCCGCGCCGGGCGGTCCGGCGAGCATCCCCCGGAACTCGCCGACGCTGCGATATCCCTTGCGGCGCATCCACTCGCGCACGCCGTCGAGCAGGACGGCGGCATACTCGGGACCGTGGCGCAACAACGCCGAGGCGGACTGCACGACGTCCGCGCCGGCGAGCAGGTACTTGATCACATCGGTGGCGTCCTCGACGCCGGTCGTCGCGGCCAGGTCGGCACGCACACGTCCCCGCAGCAACGCGATCCAGGTCTGCGGCAACCGGGTCTCGGCGGACGTCGAGAGGCTCACGCCAGGAACCACGGTGAGGGTTTCGGGATCGATGTCGGGTTGCAGGAACCGGTTGAACAGCACCAGCCCGTCGGCCCCGGCCTCGTCGAGGCGCAGCGCCATCTCACCGATCGAACTGAACTGGGGGCTCACCTTGACCGCCACCGGCACGGTGACGGCGTCCTCGACCCGGCCAAGGACGTCCAAGTGGCGTTGTTCGACGTCCCGGCCGCTGATGTGCGGATCACCGGGCAGGTAGTAGATGTTCAGCTCGATCGCGGCCGCGCCGGCATCCTGCATCGACCGGGCGTAACCCGCCCACCCGCCCGGGGTGACGCCGTTCAGGCTGCCGATCACCGGGACAGCGACCGCCTGCGCGGCGCGTTCGAGCAGACTCAGATAGCGGCGCGGTCCGTGGTCCTCGACGGTTTCCTCCGGAAAGTACGACAAGGATTCGGCGTAGCTCTGCGAACCGTGCTCGGTCAGTGCCGCATTGCGCTCCGCTTCGCGCAGCAGCTGCTCTTCGAACAGTGAATAGAGCACCACCGCCCCGACGCCTGCCTCGGCGAGCCGGCGGACACCGTCGACCGTCCGGGACAGTGGAGATGCCGCCGCCACCAGAGGATTCGGTAGGGACAGGCCCAGATAGCGCGTCGACAGGTCCATCAACGGTCCTTGCGGGCGTCGGCGGTGAAGTGGTGCGATCCTCGCGATGCCATGTCCTCGTACCGGTCCCAGCGCTGAGCGATCACCTCCTCGGCGAGACCGAGAAGTCGGTCGTATTCCTCTGGATCGGTGTTGGCGAGTGCGCGGTACCGCAGTTCACGACTGCGGTAGTCCTCGAGCGGAATCCTCGGCCGGTGGGAATCGAGCAGGAACGGATTCTCCCCGGCCGCCCGCAACATCGGGTCGTAGCGGATCAGCGGCCAGTGCCCGCTGGCTACCGCGCGATACTGCTGGTCCATCCCGTGACGCATGTCGATGCCGTGCGCGATACACTGACTGTAGGCGATCACGAGCGAAGGGCCTTCGTAGGCTTCGGCTTCCCGCATCGCCTGCAACGTGTGCTGCGGATCCGCTCCCATCGCGACCCGGGCCACGTAGACATTGCCGTAGGCGATGGCCTGCAACGCGAGGTCCTTCATCGGGACCGTCTTGCCGCCGGCGGCGAACTTCGCGATCGCCCCGAGCGGGGTGGCCTTGGACATCTGCCCCCCGGTGTTGGAATACACCTCGGTGTCGAGGACCAGGACGTTGACGTTACGGCCGCTGGCCAGGACGTGGTCGAGACCCCCGGCACCGATGTCGTAGGCCCAGCCGTCGCCGCCGACGATCCACACGCTACGCCGCACCAGATGGTCGAGCACACTGCGCAGGTCCGCCGTCGTAGCGGAATCCAGCTCTGCGATACGGGTTTCGAGTTCGGCCACCCGCTCCCGCTGGGCGCGCAGCTCGGACTCGCGCAGCTGCGGCGCCGTCAGGATGCCGTCGACGAGGTCGGCACCGATCGCCTCCCGCAGTTCGGTCAGGCGCCGCCGGGCGAGCCGGGTGTGCTCGTCGGCGGCCAGCCGGAACCCGAGCCCGAATTCGGCGTTGTCCTCGAACAGGGAATTGGACCAGGCGGGACCGCGTCCGTCCGCGTTGGTCGTCCAGGGGGTGGTGGGCAGATTGCCGCCGTAGATCGACGAGCAGCCCGTGGCGTTCGCGATCGTCAACCGGTCGCCGAACAGTTGGGAGAGCAGCTTGAGGTACGGGGTCTCCCCGCAGCCCGCACAGGCGCCGGGAAATTCGAACAGCGGCTCCAGGAACTGGGTTCCGCGGACGGTGCCGAAGTCCACCCGGGCCCGGTCGGCCGTCGGCAGCTTCTCGAAGAAGACGATGTTCTCGCGTTCGGGGGCCACCCGCGGTTCGCGGGGTGCGAGATTGATGGCCTTGGTGGTCGTCGCGCCGGGGGCCACGGCAGGACAGGCCTCGACGCACAACCCGCATCCGGTGCAGTCCTCGGCGTAGACCTGCAGGGTGTACCGGGCATCCGGCAGGCCCACAGCACCCAGGGCCGCCGAGCCGAACTGCTCCGGGGCACCGTCCAAGTGGGACTTGTCGTAGAACTTGGTGCGGATCACGCTGTGCGGACAGACAAAACTGCAGTTTCCGCACTGGATACAGGTGTCCGGGTCCCACACTGCGACCAGTTCCGAAATGTTGCGCTTCTCGTACGCGGTGGTGCCGCTCGGATAGGTACCGTCCACGGGAAACGCGCTGACCGGCAGGGAATCCCCGCGCCCGGCCATCATCTCCGCGGTGACGGTGCGGACGAACTCGGGCGCGTGCTCGGGCACGATCGGCGCCGGCACCCGTGTGGTGGTCACCCGATCGGGCACATCGATCCGGTGCAACTCTTCCAATGCCCGGTCCACCGCGGCCAGTTCGCGCCGCAGCACGTCGGCTCCACGGTTGCCGTAGGTCTTCTCCACCGACTTCTTGATCCGGGCGACGGCCTGCTCACGCGGCAGCACATCCGAGATCGCGAAGAAGCAGGTCTGCAACACGACATTGATCCGCCCGGCGAGCCCGACCTCACGAGCGATCCGGCCCGCGTCGACCGCATACAGCGTGATCCCCTTGTCGAGGATCTGTTCCTGGGCCCGGCGAGGGAGCGCGTCCCAGACCTTGTCGGGCCGGTGTCTGCAGTTCAGCAGCAGGGTCGATCCCGGCGCAGCCGGTCCCAAGACGTCGATCTTGTCGAGGAATCGGAACTGATGGCATCCGACGAGGTCCGCGCGGCTCACCAGATACGGTGCGCGGATGGGCCGCGGCCCGAAGCGAAGATGCGAAACCGTCTGCGAACCGGACTTTTTCGAGTCGTAGACGAAGTAGCCCTGTGCGTGCAGGTGTTCCTCGTCGCCGAGAATCTTGATGGTGTTCTTGTTGGCCCCGACCGTGCCGTCCGAGCCCAGGCCGTAGAAGATCGCCCGCACGGTGTCGGAGGATTCGATGTCGAAGGACGGGTCGTAGGTGATGCTGGTGCCGGTCACGTCGTCGTCGATGCCCACGGTGAACCGGCGGCGGGGCCGCTCACGGGCGAGCTCGGCGAAGACGCCGGCGACCATGCCGGGTGTGAACTCCTTCGACGACAGACCGTAGCGTCCGCCGCAGACCCTGGGCATGACGGCCCGCTCACCATCGGCATGCGCCTCCGCGAGGGCCGCGACGACGTCGAGATACAGCGGCTCGCCGTGCGAACCGGGCTCCTTGGTGCGGTCCAGCACGCCGAGCGTGCGCACCGTCGCCGGCAGTGCCGCCAGCAGCGCCTCGGCGGGGAAGGGCCGATACAGCCGCACCTGCACCACCCCGACCCGCTCACCGCGGGCGGTGAGCGCGGCAGCGGTTTCGGCTGCGGTGTGCGCACCGGATCCCATCAGCACCAGCACGCGGTCCGCCTCGGGATGCCCGGTGTACTCGACGATGCGCATGTCGCGTCCGGTGCGCTCCCCCAACTGCGTCATCAGCTCGTCCACCACCCCCGGAACCCGGGCATAGAACGGATTGACCGTCTCACGCGCCTGGAAGTAGGTGTCCGGGTTCTGCGCGGTGCCCCGGATGAAGGGCCGCTCCGGCGACAACGCGCGTTCGCGATGCTCTCGGATCAGCTCCTCGGGCACCAGGGCACGCAGGTCGTCGTCGGCCAGCGTCTCGATGGTGTTGAGTTCGTGGGAGGTGCGGAAGCCGTCGAAGAAGTGCACGAACGGCACCCGCGTCCGCAGGGTGGCGGCCTGCGCCACCAGCGCCAGATCGTGTGCCTCCTGCACCGACGCCGAGGCGAGCAACGCGAATCCGGTCTGGCGCACCGCCATCACGTCCGAATGGTCGCCGAATATCGACAGCCCCTGTGCGGCCAGGGACCGGGCAGCGACGTGCATGACCGCCGAGGTCAGCTCGCCGGCGATCTTGTACATGTTCGGGATCATCAGCAGCAGTCCCTGTGACGCGGTGAACGTCGTCGCCAGTGCCCCGCCCTGCAGTGCGCCGTGCAGCGCCCCCGCCGCGCCGGCCTCGCTCTGCATCTCCACCACACTCGGCACGGTGCCCCACAGATTCGGCCGGTGCCGGCTGGACCATTCGTCGGCCAGCTCGGCCATCGCCGACGACGGAGTGATCGGATAGATGCAGCACACTTCGTTGAGCCGGTAGGCAATCGACACGGCCGCCTCGTTACCGTCCACCGTGGCACGCGTCATGTCGGCTCCGGAAACATTTCGATCGCGTGGACCGGGCACTGCTCGAAGCACTCCGCGCAGCCGGTGCACTTGTCGTAGTCGTACCGGTAGCCGTGGCCGGCACCCAACTTGACGATCGCGTCCTCCGGGCACGCGCCGAGACAGCCGTCGCACTCGAAGCAGTTGCCGCACGACAGGCACCGGCCCGCCTCGAATGTCGCCGCCTCGGCCGACACCCCGCCGACCACCTCGTCGAACCCGGAAAGTCGTTGCTCAACAGCCAATTCCGGCTGCACCCGCCGATCCGCGTCGGCGAAATACCACAGGTGCAGCTGGTCGAACGTCGCGATCGGATGCTTGGCGGGCCGCTCGGCAGACGCCCGACGCAACCAGGCGTCGATGTGGTGCGCCGCCTTCTTCCCGTGCCCCACCCCGACCGTCACGGTGCGCTCGCCGGGCACCATGTCGCCGCCTGCGAACACCCCGGGGCAGCCGGTCATCAGCGACCCGTCCACCCGCACGCTGCCGTCGCGCTCGAACTCGACGCCGGGCAGCGTGCGCATGAACGCCGACTCCGTCTCCTGGCCGATCGCCATGATCAGGGTGTCCGCGGCCAGGGTCTCGAAACGCCCGGTCGGCCGTGGACGACCGGACTCGTCGAGTTCCATGACCTCGACCTGCAGTTCGGGACCGTCGAAGGCGGTGACCGTGCGCAGCCAATTGATCCGCACACCTTCGCGTTCGGCGTCCTCGGCTTCCTCCTCGTGGGCGGGCATCTGCTCGCGGGTGCGCCGATAGACGATGACCGCGTCCTCGGCCCCGAGCCGGCGGGCCACCCGGGCCGCGTCCATTGCCGTGTTGCCGGCGCCGTAGACGGCAACGTGCCGCCCGACGGCCGGGTTCTCCCCGGAGGCGACACTGCGCAGGAACGAGACCGCGTCGATCATCGTGCCCGCGTCGCAGGCCGGGATGTCGACCCGTTTGGCCAGATGCGCCCCGACCGCGACGAACACCGCGTCGAAACCACCCTCCGCGCGTTCCGCCGCGAGATCCTCGACCCGGTGGTTACAGGTCAACTGCACGCCCAGTGCTGCGACCCGCTCCAGCTCAGCTTCGAGCACGTCGCGCGGAAGACGGTAGTTCGGAATGCCGTAGCGCATCATCCCGCCGGCCTCGGCGCCGGCGTCACGGATCTCGACGTCGTGGCCGCGGCGGGCGAGGTGACAGGCGGCGGACAGCCCGCTCGGCCCGGCACCGATCACCAGTACCCGCTTGCCGCTGCGGGCGGGCGGCGGCTCGAACATCCAGCCCTGCTCCCGCGCCCGGTCACCGAGAAACCGCTCCACCGAATGGATGGACACGGCGCTGTCGAGAGTGGCGCGATTGCAGACGGATTCGCAGGGGTGGTAGCACACCCGGCCGTGGATGGCGGCGAACGGATTGTCGGCGACCAGTTGCCGCCAGGCCTGCTCGTACCGGCCGGCCTTCGCGTGCGCCAGCCACGCCTGGATGTTCTCCCCCGCGGGGCACCGGGCGTTGCACGGCGGCAACAGGTCCACATACACGGGCCGACGCCGGCGCACCGGGCCGGCGCGGGGACGGCCGTGCACCAGATCCGGCAGCGGCGTGAGTTCCTCCGACGGCCGGGCCGGACGCCCGCCCGTCGCCCCGCCACTGCGCTCGTCGGCAGTCATCCCCTCACGATAGGGCTCCGGCCGGGTGTCCGGCACCGGATTGCGGCGGTACGGACGTGCCGACGACGCGTCTCCGACGGATCGGGCCCGCTACGGACGTGCGTCCGTAGCGGGCCGTGGACGTCGCTCAGCAGCACGTCCCCGCGGCCGGCGCCTGCTGCTCGGCGGCGGCCGCTTCCCGCTCGACGACGGAGCCACAGCACACTCCCTCCGAGTTCTCGCCCTGGTCGAGCAACTTCGGGCTCGTACCGAAGGTCTCGCTGTCGGCGAGGACGGTGTAGACCTCCCACTTCTCCCCCGCCGGGCCGGTGACCCACACCTTGTCCTGGGTGGCGAAGCAGCAAATGGTGCCGATCTCCTCGTCCGTGAACATGCCTTCGTCCGTGAGGCGGGCGATCTCGGAGTGCACCTTCTCGCTCGAGTCGACCTCGACGCCGAGATGGTTGATCGAGCCGCCCTTGCCCGCGTTCTCGATCAGGACGAGCTTCAGCGGTGGCTCGGCGATCGCGAAGTTCGCGTAGCCGGGCTTCAGCTTGGCCGGCTCGGTGCCGAACAACTTCGTGTAGAACGTCACGGCCTCCTGCAGGTCGTCGACGTTGAGGGCGAGCTGGACGCGGGACATGATGACCTCCACCTGTGAGACATACATCGAATTCGTAGGTCAACTGTCACCACCTTTTTGACATATGTCAAGAGGGATGGATGATGGGGATATGCCCAAGGCGCTCCCGGTTGTCGACGTCTCCGCCCCCATCTGCTGCGCGCCGGTCTCGGCCGCACCGATGAACGAGCAGGCCGCCCTCGAGGTGGCGCTGCGACTCAAGGCACTCGCCGACCCGACCCGGATCCAGCTGATGTCGATCCTGCTCACCACACGGGAGGACGACGTGTGCACGTGCGACCTGGCGTCGGCCGTGGGGTTGACGGAGTCGACCGTCAGCCATCACCTGGGCCAGCTGCGCAAGGCGGGGATGGTGCAATCGACACGCCGCGGCATGAACGTCCACCACCGTGCCTGCAGCGACGCATTGCAGGCGCTACGTCTCGTCCTCGACCCCCACTGCTGCACCTGACCGACCGAATGTCACACCGGTTCGATCACATCGAACCGGTGTGACATTCGGCCACCCAGCTCCCGGCTCATACCGAGCCGAACAAAGCCTCCGCGTTGTCCCAGCACACCGCGCGGACCCATTCGCTGCCGAGGCCGAGCCGTTCGACCGCCTCGAGCTGATGGATGTACGGGTACGGGATGTTCGGGAAGTCGCTGCCGAACAGCACCTTCGATCCCAGCGCCCGCAGCCGCGGCAGCTCGTCGTCCGGGAACGGCATGGACTCCTGGGTGAAATCGGTGAACGCCATGGTCGTGTCCAGGTGCACCCGCGGATACTTCTCGGCCAGTTCGAGGAACTCGCGATACTCCGGCATGCCCATGTGCGCGACGATCAGCGCGAGCCGGGGGAACCGGTCCAGCAGTGCGGCGATCGGCCCGGGCCCGGTGTGCGCACCCGGCGCCGGCCCCGAGCCGCAGTGGATGACGATCGGCACGCCGGCGTCCTCGAGCAGTCCCCACACCGGATCGAGCAGCGGATCGTTGGGGTCGTAGTCGCCGACCTGGATGTGCGACTTGAACACCCGCGCGCCGTGCTCGAGCGCCGCAGCGACGTAGTCACCCGCCTCGGGCTCGGGGTAGAACGTCGCGGTGTGCAGGCAGTCGGGGGTGCGGGCGGCGAAGTCCACTGCCCAGGAGTTCAGCCATGCGGCCATCGCGGGCTTGTGCGGGTAGAGCATCGCCGTGAACCGGCGAACCTCGAAGCGCCGCAGCCGCTCGACGCGTTCCTCCTCGGCGTGCCGGTAGGTGATGGGCCATTCGCGGCCCACGAGCGGTCCGGCGGAATCGAAGTATCCCCACACCTTGTCCATGACGCTCTTGGGCATGAAGTGGGTGTGCACGTCGATCAGGCCGTCGAGGCCGTGCCGGTCCCGGAAGTCGGCTACCTGCTGCGCTTCGTCCATCCCCCGAAGGTAGCGGCCTCGCCGCCGGTGCGTCCTTTGGGCTGCCCCAGCCGCCCGAAGGACGCACCGGCGCCGAAGGCGCCTCAGAAGTACACGGCGATGCGACGGCCGTCGATCTCGTGCACGGCGATGTCCATGTCGTAGACCTTGCGCAGCACCTCGGGCCGGAGGATCTCGTCGACGTCCCCGTCGGCGACGACGGCGCCGTCGCGCATCGCGACGATGCGATCGGAGTGGCACGACGCGAAGTTGATGTCGTGGATCACCAGGATCACGGTCTTGCCCATCTCGTGGGCCATCCGTCGCAGCAGCTGCATCATGTGCTGCGAGTGTTTCATGTCCAGGTTGTTGAGCGGTTCGTCGAGCAGCACGTAGTCGGTGTCCTGGGCGAGCACCATCGCGACGAACGCGCGCTGCCGCTGCCCGCCGGAGAGCTGGTCGAGGAAGCGGTCCTCGAACCCGCCCAGGCCGGTGTACTCGATGGCGCGGTCGACCGCGTCGTGACAGGACGCCGACAGCCGGCCCTTCGAATGCGGGAAGCGCCCGAACTCCACGAGTTCACGCACCGACAACCGCACCGCGGTGGTGTTGTCCTGGCGCAGCACCGACAGTTTCCTGGCCAGCCCGTCCGAGGGGGTGGCCCGCAGGTCGAGCCCGTCGATGCTGACCGACCCGGCGTCGGAGTCGAGCAGCCGCGCGACGATGGTCAGCAGGGTCGACTTGCCGGCGCCGTTGGCACCGATGATCGACGTGAGGCCCCCGCGCGGGACGTCGAGATCGACGGGCCCGAGCACGGTGGTGCCGGCGTAGTTCTTGGCGAGATCCCGAACGGTGATCACAGACGTGCACCCCTCACGAGCAGGGAGATGAAGTAGATGCCGCCGACGAAGTTGACGACGACGATGAGGCTCGAGTTGTAGTCGAGCAGCCGGCCGAGGACGAACTGCCCGCCGACCAGGGCGACGATCGCGACGAGCGTTGCGGCGGGCACCGTCCAGCGGTGCCGGAAGGTGCCGACGAGTTCCCGCCCCAGGTTGGCCACCAGCAGTCCGAGGAACGTGATGGGCCCGACGAGCGCGGTGGACACCGAGACCAGCACCGCGACGACGATCAGCGTGCGGGTGACGACGCGCCGGTGGTCGACGCCGAGACCGATCGCGTGCTCCCGGCCCAGCGCGACGACGTCGAGCTGACGCAACATCGGCACCGAGAACGCCGTCGCTGCGACGACGAGCAGGGCCGACACTGCGAGCAGATCGACCTGCACGTTGTTGAAGCTGGCGAACAGCACGTCCTGCAGCGTCATGAAGTCGTTGGGGTCGATCAGCCGCGACACCAGCGACGACAGCCCACCGAACAGGGCACCGAGCACGATGCCCACGAGCACCAGCACGTACAGGTCGCGCGATCCGCGGTCGAAGAGCCATCGGAACAGCACGAGCGCGAAGCCGACCATGGCGAGCACCTCGACCCCGAACTTCAGGCGCGGATCCAGTGTCGCGAGGGCGCTCGCGCCGAACAGGAACACCACCAGGGTCTGCAGCAGCATGAACAGGCTGTCGAACCCCATCACACCCGGGGTGAGGATGCGGTTGGCGGTGACGGTCTGGAAGATCACCGCGGCGAAGGCGGTGGCGTAGCCGACGAGCACCATCGACAGCACCTGCCGGCTGCGGATCTTCATAGCGAAGTCCCACGAGCCGGTGACGAAGAGGAACAGGTACGCGCACACCGCCAGTGCGGCGACGACGCCGAGCACGACGAGCACGCGGGCAGGGTCCCGGCGACGGGTTGCGGAGGGTGCGGCGACGGCCGGGCTCATCGCGCACCTCGCCGGGTGCGCAGGATCAGTGCGATGAACACGACGGCGCCGACGACGCTCGCGACGGTACCGACCGGGATCTCGTACGGGTAGCGGATGACGCGGCCGACTACGTCGCAGGCGAGCACGAATCCGGCGCCGGCGAGCGCGGTGATCGGCAGGACGCGGCGCAGGTTGTCGCCGAGCGCCATGGTGACGAGGTTGGGCACGACGAGGCCGAGGAACGGGATGGCGCCGACGACGACGGTGACGACGGCGGTGGTGACGGCGACGACGACCATGCCGATGTTGATCACCAGCTGGTACGGGACGCCGAGGTTCTTCGCGAAGCCCTCGCCGAGGCCGGCCACGGTGAAGCGGTCGGCATACAGATAGGCGACGGCCATGACGGCGACGACGACCCAGATGATCTCGTAGCGGCCGCGCAGGATGCCGGAGAAGTCACCACTGGTCCAGGTGTTCAGGGCCTGCATCAGTTCGAGCCGGTAGGCGAAGAACGTGGTGACGGCCATGACGACGCCGCCGAACATGAGGCCGACGAGCGGTACGACGATCATGTCGGTGAACCGGACGCGGCGCAGCAACCGCAGGAACAGGAAGGTGCCGACGAGGGAGAAGGCGACGGCGACGAGCATCTTGCCGAGCACGGACTGTCCACCGAGGAACAGAGTCGCGACGAGGATGCCGAGCAGGGCCCATTCGACGGTGCCGGCGGTGTCCGGTGCGACGAACCGGTTGCGGGTCAGGTGCTGCATGATCAGGCCGGACACGCTCAGGGCGGCGCCGGCGAGCAGGATCGCGATCAGACGGGGCACGCGCGAGACGAAGAAGACCTCGAGGGTCGCCGTATCGCCGCGCAGCAGGTCGGCGGGGGTGACGTCGGCGACCCCGACGAACAGGGATGCGAAGGCGGCGGCGGCGAGCATCGCGGCGCCGATCAGGACGGGACGCAGACGCACGGCGGGGCCGGCGGCCGCACCCGGGGTGCGGTCGCCGGCCCTGCCGGTCGTTGTCGGGGAACTCACGAGCGGGCGGAGGTCATGCCGCCGCGGCCATGCCGACGGCCTGCCCGACGACGTCGATCTGCGACTGGACGGAACTCAGCGCGCTCGGCGCCATGTACCAGGTGTACAGGTCGAGGTAGGTGATCCGGCCTTCCTCGGCGGCGGTGGTGCCGCCGACGAGCGGGTTGTCGAGCACGCGGGACGCGTTCGGGCCGGTGGTGTCGCCGAGGGGCGCCTCTCGGTCCTGGACGAACATCAGATCGGGGTCGACCTGGGCGATGTACTCGAAGGAGACGGCATCGCCGTGGGCGACGTCGTCGGCGAAGGTCTCCGAGACGGGCGCGACGCCGAGGTCGTGAATGATCCCGTACCGGGAGCCGGGTCCGTACGCGGTGACCTCGGCGGCCTCGACGCGCAGGATCAGCCCGCGCAGGTTCGCCTGTTCGGCGCTCGCGGACACGGCATCGAACGATTCCCGGATTCCGCCGAACTTCGCCTCGAAGGCGTCCTCGGCTCCGAAGATGCCGGCGAGGTTGCGGTTCTGCTTCTCGACGCTGTTCAGGAAGTCCTTGGAGTCGACGGACAGGTCGACGGTGGGGGCGATCTCGCTGAGCGCGTCGTAGCTGGTGGCCGACCTGGCGGCGACGATGATGAGGTCGGGCTCGAGGGCGTTGACGGCCTCGAAGTCGGGCTCGAACAGCGAGCCGACCTTGGCGACGTCGTCACCTCGGTAACGCGCGAACGAGTCCGGCCAATTGGTGAGCGCGGGGACGCCGACGGCATCGGGCAGGTCGAGGTCGATCATGGACTGCAGCACGCTCTGGTCGAAGACCACGACCCGTTCGGGATCGACGGGCACCTCGGTCTCGCCCTGGGCGTGACTGACGACGATGGTCGCGCCGGTTTCTGCCGTGTCGGAGGATGTGTCGGAGGAGCAGGCCGAGAGCCCGAGCGAGGCGGCCGCGACTAGGGCGACGGCGGCGGACAACCGGATACGCATGGGCAATCTCCTTGAAAATTGAACTTCCGGGGTAGTCGGATCCGCTCACGAAGCCCGGCCCCACCCCGAACTGAGCGAAGCGTTGCCTAACTTAGCATGCCTTTACTTACCGTTGGCAAGATGTCGTGTCTCCACACGGACGAGCGCGCCACCACTACGGTCGGATCATGACCTCCACCACGTTCTCCGCCTGGGTCGCGCGCGAGCACGACGACGCGATCGACTTCGCCCCCGAGACCGTCGACGAGACGATGCTGCCCGACGACGGCATCACCGTCCGTGTCCTGCATTCGAGCGTCAACTACAAGGACGCCCTCGCCGTCGTCCCGCGCGGCGGCGTGGTCCGCAACTACCCGATCATTCCTGGCATCGACCTCGCCGGTGAGGTCGTCACCTCGGATCACCCCGACTTCGCGCCGGGCGACCGGGTCTTCGCGCACGGCTACGAGATCGGCACCGGACGGCACGGCGGCTACGCCGAGTACGCCCGCGTTCCCGCCGATCAGCTCGTCCGGCTCGGCGAGCTCTCCACGGCCGACGCCGCCGCCATCGGCACCGCCGGCTTCACCGCGGCGCTCAGCGTGCAGGCGCTACTGCGGCACGGACTCACCCCGGACGACGGGCCCGTCGTCGTCACCGGCGCCTCCGGCGGCGTGGGCACCGTCAGCGTCGATCTCCTCGCCGCCGCCGGATTCGAGGTGGTCGCCTCGACCGGCAAGCCGGAAGCCCACGACCTGCTCCTCGAGCTGGGCGCCGCGTCGGTGATCGGACGGCTCCCCGAGGACCCGGACGCGAAGCCGCGCCCGCTCGGCAAGGCGACCTGGGCGGGAGCCGTGGACTGCGTGGGCGGCGCGACCCTCGCCCACGTCCTCAGCACCGTGCAGTGGGGCGGCGCGGTCGCCGCGAGCGGGCTCACCGGCGGCGCCGCCTTGCAGACCACGGTGATGCCGTTCATCCTGCGCAGCGTCGCGCTACTGGGAATCGACTCGGTGCAACTGCCCATCGGCCCGCGGCGCGAGCTGTGGGAGCGCCTCGCGGGCGACCTGCGCCCCCGGCACCTGGCCGACATCATGCGCCGAATCCCCGCGCGCGAGCTGGTGTCCGTGCTCGACCTGGTGCGCGTCGGCAAGTTCACCGGCCGCGCGGTGATCGAGGTCGCCGGCGGCTTCTGACGCCTCGTCAGAAGAGCGTGAGCTCGACCTCCTCGACCACCTTCACCGTCCGGCGCACCGCCTTCTTCGCGGCGCGCGCAGGCGCGGCGGTCGGCTCGGGCCGCGCAGGCGCGGCGGTCGGCTCGGGCCGCGCAGGCGCGGCGGTCGGCTCGGGCCCGGCCGGTTCGGTTGCGGATGCGATCGGGGCGGCCGCCTGGGCGCGTGCCGCCTCGCCCGCCAGTTTGTCGGCGAGTTCGTTGAAGTGGTTGCCGACGTGCCCGCGCACCCAGCGGAACCGCACCGGCCCGGACCGCTCGGCGAGGACGCGGTCGATGGCCTGGACCAGGTCGAGGTTCTTCACCGGCGCGCCCGTCGCCGTCTTCCAGCCCTTGCGCTTCCATCCGGGCAGCCACTCCGAGGCGCACTTGATGGCGTACTGCGAGTCGGATTCGATGATCATCGGCTCCGGGCCGGGGTGGGCCTTCAGCGCCTCGAGCAGCGCCCGCAGCTCGGCGATCTGATTGGTGCCGGAGCGGTCCCCGCCCGCCCGGCTCGGCCCTTCGTGATTGACCCACGCCCACCCGATGGCGCCGCCCGGGTTTCGAAGGCACGAACCGTCGGTGCTCACGATGATCATGTGCCAGACCATATCCCGTGGCAGGGGCGACGTCGCGCCCGAGGCACCGACGCGCCGCGACCGTGCACGAATCGCGGCCTTCGTCGGGGTGTCGGCACGAGACGTGCACACTCGTGGCCGGCGCCGCCGGTCCACCCCTCGTCGCCCGGTACGGCGGCACAGTACGGTGGACCGGTGCCCGTCCCCGCTCCACCCAGCACCGGCGCGCTCGTCGTCCGCGCCGAGCTGCCCCGGCCGGTGGACGTCGCGCTGACGTTGCAGCCGCTCCAGCGCGGCCCCTACGACCCCTGCCACCGCCGCGACGGGCACGCGGTGTGGCGCACGTCCCGGTTGGCATCGGGGCCCGTCACCTACCGGCTCGTGCAGGACGGTCCGCGTGGCGCGCGCTGCCAGGCGTGGGGTCCCGGAGCCGGGGAGCTGGCGGACCGTCTTCCCTCCCTGCTCGGTGCCGAGGACGATCCGGCCGGGTTCCGGCCCGAACATCCGCGCCTGGCCGAGGCCCATCGACGTCTCCCTGCCCTGCGGATCCCGCGCACCGGCCGCGTGCTCGAGGCGCTGATCCCGGCGATCCTCGAACAGCGGGTGCACGCCGTCGCAGCGTTCGCGTCGTGGCGGCGGCTCGTCACGTGGTTCGGCGACGACCCGCCCGGCCCGGCACCGGAGGGTATGCGGGTGCCGCCGGCGGCCGAGACGTGGCGCCGCATTCCGTCGTGGGAGTTCCACCGCGCCAACGTCGACCCCGGCCGGGCCCGCACCGTCGTGCGCTGCGCCCAGCTGGACGACCGGCTCGAGCGGCTCGTCGACCTCGATCCCGCCGAGGCGCAGCGCAAACTGCACTCGATCCCGGGCGTGGGAATCTGGACCGCCGCCGAGGTAGCACAGCGTGCCTTCGGAGACGCGGACGCGCTGTCGGTGGGCGACTACCACCTCGCGAAGATCGTCGGCTGGTCGTTACTCGGCGCCCCGCTCGACGACGCCGGCATGGTGGAGTATCTGGAACCTCTTCGGCCGCACCGTTACCGGGCCGTGCGGCTGATCATGGCGACCGGCGGGGCGGGGCGGGTCCCCCGGCGGGGGCCGCGGACCCCGATCACCGATCACCGTAGGCGGTGAGCACGTCGGCCGTCGGACCGTACCCTGGTGGCATGTCCGACCCAGACATTTCGACCGCGCCCACGAGACTCGCGCGGCTCCCGAGCTGGCTGCTGACCCAGTCCGCGCGCCACGTACACCGAGTGGTGTCCGGCCGGCTCGGCCTGGCCGACGCCCGCGGCTACCACTACCGCGCGCTGGCGGCGCTCGAGGAGTACGGCTCGCTGTGTCAGGCGGATCTGGGCCGCCGGGCGGGGATGGACCGCAGCGACATCGTCGCCACCGTCAACGAGCTGGCCGATCGGCGGTTCGTCGACCGCAGTCCCGATCCCACCGATCGGCGCCGCAACATCATCAGCGTCACTCGCCGCGGGCGGCAGCACCTGCGCGCCCTCGACGACGTCCTCGTCGCGGCTCAGGACGAGGCGTTCGCATCGCTGGACCCGGCCGAGCGGGACCAACTCGCCGCCTTGCTCACGAAGGTGCTCGCGCACCACACCCGGCAGGCGAAGGACTCCTCACCGGAGCCCTCCACCTCGGACGCGCTCAGAGGGAGCGGGCGATGATCTGCTTCATCACCTCGTTCGCGCCGGCGTAGATCCGCTGCACGCGGGCGTCCTCGTACATCCGGGCGATGAGGTACTCGCGCATGTAGCCGTAGCCGCCGTGCAACTGCACGCAACGGTCGATGACCTCGCACTGCTTGTCGGTCAGCCAGTACTTGACCATCGCTGCATCGGCGGCGTCGAGTTCGCCCTTCAGGTGCTGCTCGATGCAGTGATCGAGAAACACCTGGCACGTGCGGGCGATGGTCCGGCACTCGGCCAGCTCGAACGCGGTGTTCTGGAACTCGAACAGGCTGTGCCCGAACGCCTGCCGCTCCTTGGTGTAGCGCACCGTCTCCTCGACCGCCCGGTCCATCGCCCCGGCCGCCTGCGCGCCGATGATCAATCGCTCCTGCACCAGCTGCGCCATCAGCTGCGCGAAGCCCTGGCCTTCGGTCTCACCGAGCAGGTTCGCAGCCGGCACCCGCACGTCGGTGAACGACAGCTCGGAGGTGTCGGCGCCGTGCTGGCCGACCTTGTCCAGCACCCGCCCGACCGCGAACCCGGGGCAGTCGCGCAGGTCGACGATCAGCAGGGAGACGCCCTTGGCGCCGGCCTTCGGGTCGGTCTTGACGGCGAGCACGATGACGTCGGCCGACGAACCGTTGGTGATGAAGGTCTTCGAGCCGTTGACCACGTACTCGTCGCCGTCCCGGAGCGCGGTGGTCTTGATGGCCTTGAGGTCCGACCCGGCGCCGGGCTCGGTCATGCCGATCGCGCCGAGGATCTCCCCGGTCGCCATGCCGGGCAACCAGGTCCGCTTCTGCTCCTCGCTGCCGTACTCGAGGATGTAGTGCGCGACGATGCCGCTGTGCACCGAGATGCCGAGCGCGAGATCACCCGAGTAGCCCTGCGCTTCGAAGACCGCGAGATCGTGCGCGAAGGTCCCACCCCCGCCGCCGTACTCCTCCGGGATCGAGCACAGCAGCAGACCGAGCTTGCCGGCCGCGAGCCACACCTCGCGGTCGATGCGCCGCTGGGTGTCCCACTTCTCGGCGCGGGCCATCACCTCGCGCTCGAAGAAGTCGCGGGCCAGTTCCGAAACCGCCTGGACCTCGTCGTCGTGCCAGGACGGCACGTGCTTCTTCACCATCGGTGTCCTTCAACCTTCCGTCCGGTGTGACCGAATGTCACACCGCGTCGATTCGATCGAACTGATGTGACATTCGGTCGATGCCGGTCGCCGCGGGTCGCCGCCGGTCGATGCCGATCACTGGGTGCGCAGCTCGCGCTTGAGAAGCTTGCCGCTCTGGTTGCGCGGCAGGGTGTCCACGAACCGGACGAGCTTCGGAACCTTGAACGGCGCCAGGCGCTGCTTGACGTGGTCGATCAGCTCGTTCTCGTCGGTGTCTGCGCCGTTGCGCAGCACGACGACGGCGGTGACGGCTTCGATCCACTTCTCGTCGGGGGTGCCGATGACCGCGACCTCGGCGACGGCCTCGTGGGTGTAGAGGGCGTCCTCCACCTCCCGGGACGCGACGAGGATGCCGCCCGTATTGATGACGTCCTTGATCCGGTCGACGACGGTGATGTAACCCTCGGCGTCACGGGTGACGAGATCGCCGGAATGGAACCACCCGTCACGGAACGCCTCCGCGGTGGCGTCCGGGTTGTCCCAGTAGCCCAGGCACAGCTGCGGCGACCGGTACAGCACCTCGCCGGGCTCACCGTCCGGCACGTCGTTGCCGTCGGCGTCGACGACGCGGGTCTCGACGAACAGCACCGCCTTCCCGCACGACGACGGCCGGTCCGCGTGTTCCTCCGGACGCAGAACCGTTGCCAGCGGCCCGATCTCGGACTGACCGAAGCAGTTGTAGAACCCGAGGTCGGGGTAGCGCTCGCGGAGCCGGTTCAGCACGGTGACGGGCATGATCGACGCGCCGTACTGTGCCTTCCGCAGCGACGACAGGTCGCGGGTCTCGAGATCGGGATGGTTCGCCAGCGGCACCCACACCGTCGGGGCGAGGAAGAGCGAGCCGATCCGCTCGGACTCGACGAGCCGCAGGATCTCCGGGATGTCGGGGGCGGGCAGCAGCGTGACCGTGGCGCCGACGGCCAGGTACGGCAGCATGAACACGTGCATGCCGGCGGAGTGGTACAGCGGCATGCAGATCAGCGGATTGTCGTCCGCCGCCAGGTCCAGCGCGACGATCGACGAGGTGTACTCGTGCACCAGCGCCCGGTGGGACATCATGGCGCCCTTGGGCTTCGAGGTGGTGCCGGAGGTGTAGAGCAGCTGCACGAGGTCGGCGTCGGAGACGGTCACGTCGAGTTCGGGCACCTCGCCCGTGCACGCGACGGCGAGGAGCGAGTCGTCGGTGTCGCGCAGCGGCACCACATGCTCGGCCGGGACGTCGCCGAGGACGGCGTCGAGGTTCTCGCGCAGCGCGGGGTCGACGAGGACGGCGCGCGCCCCGGACTGGCCGAGCAGGTAGCTGAGTTCCTCGCCGCGCAGCGCGTAGTTGATCGGCATGTGCACCAGGCCGGCCCGGGCGGCCGCGAGGTACCCGACGACGTAGGCGTCGGAGTTGGTGCCGTACGCGGCGACGCGATCGCCCTGCACCAGGCCCAGCGCACGCAACCGTCCGGCCGCCCGGGTGACCGCGTCGTCGAGCTCGCGGTAGCTGAGGGTGCGGTCACCGAACCGCAGGGCGGTGCGGTCGGGGAAGCGGGCGGCGCTGCGGTGCAGCACGCCGTCGACGGTGTTCGCGCGCGGGTCGAGGCTCATGGCCGACAGGTTATAGGACGTCCAACCAATTGACCAGACCGATCGATCGATAACGTCAGCGACCCTGCCACACCGGCCGGCGCTTCTCCACGAACGCCGTCATACCCTCCTGGGCGTCGCAGATCATCGCGTTGGTCGCCATCGTCTCGGCCATCGCCTCGTAGGCCTGCTCCTGCGACAGCTCGATCTGCCGGTAGAAGGCTTCCTTCCCGATCCGCACCGTCGCCGGGGACGCCGAGACGATCTTCGCGGCCAGGGCCGCCGTCTCGGACTCCAGGACCGCGGGATCGACGACGAAGTTGATCAGTCCCCAGTCCGCCGCCGTCGCCGCGTCGATCGTTTCGCCCGTGAGCAGCATCTGCATGGCCCGCTTGCGCCCCACGGCCCGGCTGAGCGCGACCATCGGCGTGGAACAGAAGAGGCCGATCTTCACCCCCGGGGTACCGAACACCGCGTCCGACGACGCGACCGCCAGGTCGCACGACGCCACCAGCTGGCAGCCGGCCGCGACGGCCGTGCCCTGCACCGACGCGATCACCGGCTGCGGCACCGACTGCACGGTCTGCATCATCTCGGTGCAGGTGTCGAAGATGATCCGCTCGTCCTCGAGGGTGCGGCCGATCATCTCGCGCAGGTCGTGCCCCGCCGAGAACACCGGGCCCTCGGCGCGGATCACGATCACCCGGGTCGCGGGCTCCGCGGACAGCGCGCGCAGCCCCATCGTGACCTCGCGCATCGCCGCCGCGGACAACGGGTTTCGCTGATCGGGACGGTTGAGGGTGAGCAGGCCGATGCCGGACGCCTCGTCGACGGCGATGAGAACGGCGGCGGGCTGGTCGGTGCGCGTATCGGTCATGCGCTCCTGCCTACACCACCGCGACGGGGGCGGCCACCCCCCGAACGTGGGTGAGCAGCCGCAGCAGCGCGGCCGCCACCTCGTCGGCGTGCTGGACGATCACCGAGTGCCCCGCGCCCTCGACCCGCACCAGTTCGGCGGCCGGCAGCCGCGCGGCGATGGCCCGCGAGTGCGCGAACGGCGTCAGCTCGTCGGCCGAACCGCCGAGCACCAGGACCGGGATCGCCGCCAGCACGGCCAGGGCCGCCGACTCGTCCAGCACCGCGAACGCCGCCAGGAAGCGCGAGAGCGTCACGATCGACGCCTCGGTGGCCAGGGTCGTCGCCAGCGACCGTGCCCACGAGTCCGCGCCGCCGCGACGGACCACCGGAGCGCACATCCGCCCGCCGACCCGCATCGATCCCTGCATCACCCGCGGCGCGCGGCGCACCGCGCGGTGAAGCACGGACACCGCCGGGTGCCGCAGATAGCGGCCGAGTCCCAGCTCGGCCAGGCCGCTCGCCGCGGTCGCCACGAGGGCGGCGCCCACGACGCGGCTCCCGATCCGCTCCGGGTACAGCCGCGCGTAGGCCATCGCCACCATCCCGCCCATCGAATGCCCCGCCAGCACGACCGGACCGTGGGGCACGACGGTGCGCAGCACGACGTCGAGGTCGTGGGCGAGCTGGTCGATCGTGTACGTCTCCGGCGCACCGACCCCCGACCGGCCGTGCCCGCGCTGGTCGTAGGCGACAATGCGGATCCCTGCCCCGGCCTGCCCGGCAAGGCGCTCGCGGACCGCCGACCAGCTGCCGGTGTGCAGGCAGTGCCCGTGCACCAGCACGACGGTGACGAGCGCGTCGACGGGTCCGTGCACCCGCACCGACAGAGGCACACCGTCGTCGGCGACGACGGTCACCCGACGCAGATCCGGTCCAGGCATCGCGGCCTCCCAGCGGTCGATCTGCCGGGAATGTCGCCGATGCCCGAGCGGGGCGTTACCGCCGCGACCGAATCGTGACCGGTGGTCAGCGTGGGGCGAGGGCCCGGACCATCTCCGTGGGGTCGCCCGCGGTGGTCATCGCGATCACGGGAGTGGTCACGCCCGCCTCGACGTACCGTTCGATGTGCTCCCGGCAGGCCTCGGGCGGCCCGTGCACGACCAGCTGGTCCACCACGTGGTCCGGGATCGCGGCGAGGGCCGCCGACCGCTCCCCCTCCGCCCACAACCGCCACATGCCCTCGAAATCATCGCTGCGTCCGAGGAATTCGTGGAAGGCACGGTAGACGGGGACGTTCATGTAGGCGGCGATCATGCGACGACCGATGCTGCGGGCGGTTTCGGCGTCGAAGCCGGGCAGGACGAAGATGCGGGCGACGATCTCCTTGCCCGCTCCGCCCTCGTGCACGTACGGCGCGACGGTGCGCACGTCGTCGGCCGAGAGCCAGTTGACGATCGCGCCGTCGGCCTCGCGCCCGGCGAGGCGCAGCATGCCCGGCCGCAGGGCGGCGAGCAGCAGCGGCGGGGCGGGCTCGGGGACGAGTCCGGCGCGGAACCCGCTGACCTCGAACGTGTCGTATTTGTGCGTGACCTTCTCGCCGGCGAGCGCGGCCCGCAGGAACTGCAGGGTGTCGCGGGCTCTCTTGAACGGCTCCTCGAACGGGGTGCTGTTCCACTTCTCGACGATCACGTTGGACGAGGTGCCCACGCCGAGGACGAATCGCCCCGGGGCGGCGGCGGCGAGAGTGGCCGCGGAGATCGCCAGGGTGGCCGGACCGCGCGTGAAGACCGGCACGATCGCGGTACCCAGGCGCAAGGTCGGCGCCCACACGCTGGCCAGCGCCAGGGGCGTGAAGGCGTCGGCCACGCTGCTCTCGGACGACCACACGTCGGTGTAGCCGAGGTCGGGCAGTTCGGCGATCAGATCTCGCTGGCCGGGCAGGGGAATGCCGTCGAGGGGGATCGTCAGGCCCCAACGGCGAGGCGTCGCATCATCGCTCATACGCCACACCTTAGGCTGCGCCGGTGCGTCCTTTGGGCTGCCAGGACCACCCGAAGGACACACCGGTCCGTATGCTGGCCCGTTGTGCAGGTCTCTCAGCTCTGGCGTTACCCGGTCAAGTCGTTCGGCGGCGAGCAACTGCAGTCGGCGACGATCGAGCCGGACGGCCTGCGCGGCGACCACCTGTGGGCGGTGATCGACGCCGAGACCGGCGCCGTCGCGACGGCGAAGAAGGTGCGCGCCTGGTCGCGGCTGCTCGAGTGCCGCGCCCGGTTGCTCGACGACGCCGATCCGTCGGATCCGGCCGTCCTCGAGATCACCCTGCCCGATGGTCGGTGCACCCGCGGCGACGACCCGCGGACCCCCGGCCTGCTGTCGGAACTGACCGGGCGGGCACTGACGCTGGAAGCCCGCCCGCGCACCTACGACGACGCGCCGCTGCACCTGCTCACGACGGCCGCCGTGGACGCGCTCGGCACGGGCGACCCCGCCGACATCGCACTGCGCCGCTTCCGGCCCAACGTTGTGGTCTCGACCGACGGCACCGGGTTCGTCGAGGACGACTGGCTGGGCCGGCGGCTCGAGGCGGGGACGGCCACGCTCGTGCCGACGCAGCGCACGGCGCGGTGCGTGATGGTGACGCTGCCGCACCAGGAGGTGCCGGCCCGGCGCGACATGCTGCGCACCGTCACCGAACGCAACCGCGTAGCGAATCGCCCCGACGCCACGCCGGCACCGTGCATCGGTGTGTACGCCGACGTGGCGTCGGAAGGCGTTCTCGCGGTGGGCGACTCACTGACCGTTCGCTGAGGCGGATCCGCGCGCCGACCGGACGTCGACGCGCGGAATTCACCACGCCGCTGTCGAGCCGGCGCGCGGCTCCAGGGAGAGCCGGATCAGCGGCCCGAGTCCTTCGCGGGCAGGATGCGGGTGCGGACCTCACCGAAACCGATCCGGGTACCCTCCGGCCCGGGTGCAGTGGCGGAGATCGAGATCTCGTCGCCGTCCTCGAGGAAGGTGCGGGTCTCGTCGCCGACCTGGACGGGTTCCTTGCCGCCCCAGGTGAGTTCGATGAACGCCCCGCGCTGGTCCTTCTCGGGTCCGGAGATGGTGCCGGAGCCGAACAGGTCGCCGGTGCGGGTGGCGGCACCGTTGACGGACGTGTGCGCGAGCATCTGCGCCGGCGACCAGTACATCTGGGCGTACGGCGGACGCGAGACGACGTGACCGTTCCACTCGACCTCGAGATCGATGTCCAGGCCCCACTTCTCGGTGCCCTTCAGGTACGGCAGCGGCTCCGGGTCCTGCACCGGGGTGTCGATGCGGGCAGCCTCGAGCGCGGCCAGCGGCACGATCCACGGGGAGATCGACGTCGCGAACGACTTGCCGAGGTTCGGGCCGAGCGGCACGTACTCCCATGCCTGGATGTCACGGGCCGACCAGTCGTTGAGGATCACCGCGCCGAAGCAGTGGTCGGCGAACTCGTCGGGGGTGACGGTCGAACCCATCTCGGAGCCCACGCCCACGATGAAGCCCATCTCGGCCTCGATGTCGAGGCGGGTCGACGGACCGAACACCGGTGCCGGATCGTTCGGGCCCTTGCGCTGTCCGCACGGACGCACGATGTCCACTCCCGACACGACCACGGTGCTCGACCGGCCGTGGTAGCCGACCGGCAGGTGCTTCCAGTTCGGCATCAGCGGCGACGGATTGTCGGGCCGGAACAGGCGCCCGAGGTTCGACGCGTGGTTCTCGGACGCGTAGAAGTCGACGTAGTCGGCGACGTCGATCGGCAGATGCAGGGTCACGTCCGCGACGGCGTGCACGGCCTCGGCGGGCACGTCCCCGGCGACGAGGTCCTGCAGCGCGGCCCGCACCTCGTCCCAGCGGGCGCGGCCCTGCGCCATGAACGCGTTGAGGGTCGGCTCGGCGAACGCGGGGTCGTCGAACACGACGGACAGGTCGAGAACGGAGTCACCGACGCGCACGCCGACGCGCGGCTGCGTTCCGGCCGTG
Source organism: Rhodococcus sp. NS-SX18 (assembly GCF_057367935.1). Classification (NCBI taxonomy): domain Bacteria; kingdom Bacillati; phylum Actinomycetota; class Actinomycetes; order Mycobacteriales; family Nocardiaceae; genus Rhodococcus; species Rhodococcus sp. NS-SX18. The sequence goes on from NZ_CM170633.1 coordinate 4,895,412, forward strand.
GAGAACACGCCGTAGGGCAGGTTGTTCGCGCCGAAGAGCGAACCTTCCGGAATGTCGATGACGGTCATGCGAGAGATCCTTCGGTGATCGGGGACATCGTCGACGGAACCAGGCCGACCTCGACGAGGTCGACGAGCGGCTCCGCGATGCTGCAGGTGCCGAACGAGCGGAAGCTGTTGCGCAGCTCCTCGATGCGAGCAGGCGGCAGATCGTTCAGTCGCGCAGCGAGACCGGCGCCGTCCCGGTCGGCGAGCACCGCCGCGACGGCAGTGGTGTCCGCACCGTCGAGTACGGCGTCGACGGCGGCGAGTACGTTGAGGAATCCGTGCTGTTCGAATCCGGTGTGCGGGTCGGTGTTGCGGACCGCGTGGTGCAGGCCCGCCGTGGCCTTGAACGGCACCTTCGTGCGGACCACGGTCGAGAGGGCTTCGGCGAGTTCCCGTTCGTCGGGGTACGCCTCGGCGACCACCCCGCCCGTGCGGAACTTCGCCGCGTAACGCGACCCCACGAGTCCCTGGAGGATCTCGGCGCGGCGCTCGTCGCGCGGAACCTCCACGAACAGCGCGACGCCCGGGTACTGCGCGGCGATCACATCGAGAGCGACGAGCACACCGGCGGGACTCTCCCCGGCGGGCACGGCGATCTCGAGGGCAGCCACGGTGACACCGTCGACGTCGCGCAAGCTCTCCATCGCGGGAACGACGGCGGACGGCCCGCCCGGAACGGTCAGGCTCAGGGTGAGGTCGCCGCCGAACGGGCGCTTTCCGAGCGCCTCTAGCAACTCCGGGATCCGCGGCGCCGGGAACACGAACGTGCCCACCAGCCCGGCATGTTCGGCGATGCGGTGCGCGGCGTGGGCCGGCAGGGCGCGATCGAGTGGGGCGTTCCCGGGCGGGAACAGCGCGGCGTCGTCGCACAGCTCCGTCAGCAGGGCTCCGAGAGTGCTCACTTCTGCAGCCCCCGGTTCCAGCTGCCGGCATAGGCCGCGTCCTCGCACGCGAGCGCACCCTCGCCGAGTTCGAGCGGCCGGAACGTGTCCACCATGACGGCGAGCTCGTCGAAGAAGTCGACGCCGATGCTGCGCTCGTAGGCGCCGGGCTGCGGGCCGTGGGCGTGACCACCGGGATGGACGGAGATCGATCCCTGGCCGATGCCGGAGCCCTTGCGGGCCTCGTAGTCCCCGCCGCAGTAGAACATGATCTCGTCGGAGTCGACGTTGGAGTGGTAGTAGGGCACCGGGATCGCCAGCGGGTGGTAGTCCACCTTGCGGGGCACGAAGTTGCAGATGACGAAGTTGTTGCCCTCGAACGCCTGGTGCGCCGGCGGCGGCTGGTGGACCCGGCCGGTGATGGGCTCGTAGTCGTGGATGCTGAAGGTGTACGGGTACAGGCAGCCGTCCCAGCCGACGACGTCGAACGGGTGGTTGGGCACGAGGTAGCGGGTACCGACGATGCCGTGCGACGTGCGGTGCTTGACCAGGACCTCGACGTTGCTGTCCTCGACCTGGATCAGCTCGGTGGGCCCGTGCAGGTCGCGCTCGCAGAACGGTGCGTGCTCGAGGAACTGGCCGAACCGCGACAGGAAGCGCTTCGGCGGGACGATGTGGCTGTTGGCCTCGATGACGTAGGCGCGCAGCGGCTCGTCGCCGGTGGGGATCCAGCGGTGGGTGGTGGCCATCGGCAGCAGCACGTAGTCGCCGGCCTTCGCGTCGAGCACACCGAAGACGGTCTCGACGCGGGCGGTTCCCGACTCGACGTAGACCATCTCGTCGCCGACGACGTTGCGGTAGAGCGGCGACTCCTTCGCCGACACGACGTACGACAGGCGCACGTCCGCGTTGCCCAGGATCAGCCGGCGGCCGGTGACGACGTCGGTCTCGGCCCAGACGGTCTGCGGGAACAGATCGTGCAGCTTCAGGTGGCGCGGCTTGAGCGGGTGGTTCGGGGTGGTGCCCTGGTCGGGCAGCTTCCACTCGGTGGCGTCGACGATGGCCGACGGGATGTGCCGGTGGTACAGCAGCGCCGAGTCGGAGGAGAAGCCCTCCTCACCCATCAGCTCCTCGTAGAACAGTCCACCGTCCTCGTTGCGGTGCTGCGTGTGCCGCTTCGGCGGGATGACGCCGAGCTGTCGGTAGAACGCCATGGGTTTCAGCTCCTCGGGCTCGTGCTGACCGATCCGCGGTGAACCCCGCGGGATGTTAGTTAATACCTTAACTAGATTTCGGGCGTGAGCGCAACCACATCGGCCGGATCGGTCGTCAGTTGCGGCCGCGGATGTCGAACTGGCTGCGTTTGGTGATGAGCTTGTTGAGCAACATGACCAGGATGTGTTGCTCGGCGTCGGTGAGCACGTCGACCCAGGCCGCTTCCCGCTCGTTCTGCGCCCGGAACGTCTCCACGATCTCGCGTTCGCCGGTCTCGGTGAGCGACAACCGGACCGACCGGCCGTCCTCCGGGTCGGGGGTGCGCGTCAACAGACCCGCCTCGACCAGCGGTTTCGCCAGATTGGAGACGGCGGCGCGGCTCATGCCGGTGAGCTTGGCGGCCATCTTCGGTTCGATCGGACCGGCCAGCCAGGTGACGAACATCAGGCGGTAGGCCGACCACGACCGCCCCCGCGGGCGGTGCACGGCCGCCTCGAGGTCGTACGTGACGATGTCGGAGGCGCGGTTCAGCGTCAGCAGCACCTCGGTGGCCTGCTCGTGGTAGTCACCGTATCGATTGCCCAGACGCCGGTTCGCGAGCTCGACGAAGGACCAGTAGTCGAGTTCGCCGGCGTCCACTTCGGTCATGAACGCCACTTTATCCGAGGCCGACTATTTAGTACACGTATTAATCAATATGGGCGGCCTTGGCGGTGACCTGAACGTTCGCGTCACCGCACGCCCTTGCCGACACAGACCTCCTGTGCTGCACGCGTCGCCTTCAGCTCGTCGATGCGACGTTGGATGCGGCGCATCCCACGCAGCCAGCGATCGGCGTTGCTCGCGCGATTCACGTAGTACTGCGCGACCTCACGATGCGGCAGGATCAGGAATTCGTCACCGCCGAGAGCACGCACGACCTCGTCCGCCACCTGTCCGGGTTCGAGGACCCCGGATTCGAAGATCACCGAGCCGGCCTCGTCGGTCGGCAGCAGGTTCGTCCGCACTCCTTGCGGGCACAGGCATTGAACGATGATCCCACGGTCGCCGTATGTCGCAGAAAGCCATTCCGCATGGGCGACGGTTGCGTGTTTGGTTACCGAGTACGGAGCGGAGCCGAGCATCGTGAGCAGGCCCGCGGCGGATGCAGTCGCGACAAACCGGCCGCGGCCGCGTTCGAGCCACTCGGGCAGCAGTTCCCGTGCCGCGCGCACGTGCCCCAGCACGTTGACGTTCCAGGACCGCTCCCATGCGGACTCGGTGTCGTCCGGTCCGGTCTCGATGCCCGCGTTGGCGAAGTAGGCATCGATTTCGCCGAGTTCGGCCCGGGCTCGCGCGACGAGGTCGGCCACTGCCTGCTCACCCGCGGCATCCCCCGGTATCGCGACGCCCCCGATCTCGTCCGCGACGACGCGGCACTCATCGGCGGCGAGGTCGTTGACGACCACCCTCGCGCCCGCGGCGGCAAGGCGCTGCGCCAGCGCCTTGCCGATACCGTTGCCCGCCCCAGTGACGACGACACCCGCGCCACGGAGCCAGATGGGATTTCCCGTTGTGTCCACAGTCTTTGCCTTTCGCAGAACTGGCAGAACGCCGGACCGCCCGGCCGACACGCGGTCGGCCGGGCGGTCCGGGAACATGTCACATCTTGCTCATCGCGTCCGCACCCCCGACGAGCATCGCCGCGGTCACGCCGACGGCGGTCACGCCGGTCATCACGAGGGCGACGGCGGCCACCAGCGGGTATCCGCCGTTGGACCAGTACTCGAACAGGATGGTGCCCATGACCTGGGTCCGGGACGCGCGCACGAGCAACGACGCCGTGAACTCGTGGGTGAGCAGCACGAACAGCAGCGCTGCGGTACCGCCCAGGCTGCCGCGCATGAGCGGCAGCAGGATCTTCACGTTCGTGGCGACGAAGCCGGCACCACTGACGCGGGATGCCTCGAGATAGCTGTCGCCGAGCGCGAGCATCGACGACAGCTGCATCCGGGTCGCGAACGGCAGCATGAGCGTGACGTACACCAGGATCACGACCCACGGCGTGCCGTACAGGACGATCGGACCGGTGGTGTAGGTCAGCAGGAATGCTGCGCCGAAGATCACGGCCGGAACTCCGAGCGGCATCGATACCAGAACGTCGACGACGAGGCGGAGGACCGGATAGCGCCGGCCGCGCACGATCAGGCTGGCCGCGACGAAGCCCAACGGCAGCACGATCGCCATGGCCGCGAGCGAGAACATCAGGCTGTTGCCGACCGCGGCCGGCACGGCCGTGCCGGAGAAGATCGTGCGGAAGTTGTCGAACGTCAGGGTCGAGAAGTCGACGGTGCCGCGCCAGTATCGGGACAACGCGACGAACACGAGGGCGAGCAGCGGCAGGATCGTCGACAGCAGCGAGAACACCAGGATCACCGCGACGCCGGCCTTGGAGGGCCGCCCCTGTGACTTGAACGCCTTGCCGCCGTGGGTGACGAACCGGCGCTGATTGCCGAGCATCGCCTTCTGTGCGAACACCACGACGACGCCGACGACGAGCAGCGGCGACCCGAGCGCCGCGGCGGTCGCGAACTGCGCGGGACTGTCACTGATCTGGAAGTACATCTCGGTCGTGAGCACACTGACGCCGGAGTTGGTGCCCAGCAGCAACGGTCCGGTGAACTGGCCGAGGCCGAGCAGCAGCGCGACACCGGAACCGTAGATGAGGGTCGGGCGAAGCAACGGCAGCGTGATCTTGAAGAAGACCTTCCATTCCGGCATGCCGGAGACCTGTGCGGCCTCGATCATCTCGGAGTTGATGTTCTCGAATCCGGAGCGGACGAACATGTAGACGAACGAACTCAGCGAGAAGCCGGTGATGATCACGATCCACTCGATCGAGTAGATGTCGACCGGGCCCTCCTCGAGGTGCGACCACCACGGCAGGTTCCGCAGCAGCGCGTTGAGGTAGCCGGGTCGCGGCGACAGCAGGAACGCCCAGCCGACGATCGAGGCGACCGCCGGAATGACGATGGGCAGGATCGGCAGGATCTCGAGGAATGCGAATCGGCGGGGCAGACGGCTGGCCGCCCACGCCAGGGCGGTGCCCAGCACCATCGCGATGACCAGCGATCCGATCGCCAGTCCCAGTGTGTACCAGAGGATCTGGCCGATACGCGACAAGCCGAACGCCCGGGAGTACCCCGCGGCGCCGTCCTCGAACGCGGTCAGCTGCAGGCGCACGATCGGGAGGACGACCAGGTAGACGAGCAACGCGGTGAACGCGACGACACCCAGGCGTCGCGCCCCGGCGCGCACCGCCTCGTTCTGCCTGCCCCTCGGGGCGGGTGCGACCGGCTCGTACTCGTCGGTCCGCGGCAATGTGAGAATCGCCATCGTCCTCACCCCACCAGGGCGCTGACGAGCGCCTGCTGTTCCATCGGCAGTGCTCTGCCGTCGGTGTCGAAGGTCCGTCCGTCGACAGGGTCGAAGGCCAGGACCATCCGCGTGCCGCGTTCGATCATCCGCGGTGCGCGGAACGAATCGAACGTCGCCACCCGGGCGTGCAACTGGCGGCGCTGCGAGCCGTCGACCGCGACCGAGAGCATGACGTCGAGGTGCAGGCCGCCGTATTCGACGTCGTCGACATTGACGGCGATGCCCGCCTCACCGGGCTGCAGGTCCGCGACGTCCGGGACCAGGCGGACCTTCTCCGGGCGCAGGCGCACCACGAACGAGCCGACCGAGGCGGCCGCGCGCGGCTGCATGCCGTGGATCTCCGTGCCCAGCGCGTACCAGCGGCCGTCGACGTACTCGCACGGGACCCGGTTCGACATACCGGTGAAGCCCGCGACGTACTCGTCGACCGGCTCTTCGAAGACCTCCCGCGGTGGGCCCATCTGGACGATGCTGCCCGACCGCATGATCGCCATGCGGGTTCCCAGCGCGAGGGCTTCGCTCTGATCGTGCGTGACGAACACCGCGGTGAACGGCTTGCGCTGGTGCAGGTCGTGCAGTTCCGCTCGCACCTGGTCGCGCAGGCGCGCGTCGAGGTTGCTCAGCGGCTCGTCGAACAGCACCAGATCGGGATGCGAGACCAGGCCGCGGGCCAACGCGACGCGCTGCTGCTGACCGCCGGACAGCTCCGCGGGGAGACGGTCGAGCAACCGCTCGCAGTCGACGAGCGCCGCGGTCTCCTCGACGCGCCCGTTCGCGAGAGCGTCTGTGAGTTTGCGGGACACGAGCGGATAGGCGATGTTCTTGCGCACGGTCATGTGCGGCCACAGCGCGTAGGACTGGAACACCATTCCGATGAACCGCTTGTCCGGGGTGAGGTTGATGCCGCGCTTGCGATCGAACACCACCTGGTCGCCGAGAGTGATGGAGCCTCCGGCCGGCTGTTCGAGGCCCGCGAGGCAGCGGAGCGTCGTGGTCTTGCCGCAGCCCGACGGACCGAGCAGAACGAGGAACTCACCGTCCTCGATCTCGAGGTCGAGGTGGTCGACGGCAACGGTGGGTGGTTTTCCGTCGAAATTCTTGAGCAGCTGGCGTACGGAGACATGGGACACGGTGTACTCGCTTTCTGAACGAGCTGGGTTCAGGACTCGGTGGAGGAGAGCGCGGCGGATGCCGGCTCCTGCCTCGGATCGGTGGATGTCTCGCCGCTGCGCGCGACGCCTGCCGCGGCAAGAGCATAGAGGCGCTGGGCGTGATCGTCACTGCTCCCCCACAGGACACCGGAACTCAGAGCACGGCGGTAGTACAGGTGCGCTGTGTGTTCCCAGGTGAACCCGATTCCGCCGTGCACCTGGACGTTCTTCTCCGTGGCCAGTCGCGCGGCGTCGCCGCAGGTGATCGCCGCGATCGCAGCAGCCTCGGCCAGGTCGGCGTCGGTCCCCTCCACGACGGCCCACACAGCGTGGGCGACGGCCGACTCGGCGAGTTCGACGGCCACGGCGACCTCGGCGAGCATGTGCTTGATCGCTTGGAATCCGCCGATGACGCGGCCGAACTGGACGCGCCGGCCGGCGTAGTCGACGGCATCGGCCAGGCAGGTGCGCGCGACACCCAAGGTCTCACAGGCCAGGGCCACGACTGCCCTGTCGTGGATCCAATCGGGTCGAGTGCACTCCGCGAGGACCGTCGCCGGCGCAGCCTCGGCCTGGACCCGGGACAGGACCCGGGTCGCGTCGGTGGTGTGCATCCGCTCGGTGGTGAGCACGGCTGCGTCGACGGCGTAGAGGCCCACCGTCCCGGATTCGTCGGCGGCAGTCACCAGCACGGTGTCGGCGACGTCACCGTCCACGACGAAATCGGCTCGGCCGGTGAGGAACACGTCGTCGCCCACGTGTTCGGCCCGAAATCCGGAGTCCGTACCGGGTGCGGTGACGACCGTGGCGACGACGGCCTCCCCCGTCGCGATGCTGGTGAGCAGCTCCGTGGCGCGCGGCGCGCGGTCGCAGCGCGACAGCGCCGCGGCGGCAACGACGCCGCTGAGGACCGGGATCCGGCTCAGTTCCCCGCCGAGCAACCCGAGGACGGCGGCGACGTCGGCGAACGAGGCGCCGAGGCCGCCGGCGCCCTCCGGAACGGCGAGTGCACCCACGCCGATCTCGGTGCCCAGCACGGCCCACAGGTCACGATCCACCGGACCGTCGCGGTAGACGCGCTCCGAGCGTCCGTCGGCCGGGTCCGTTCGACGGATCACCGATCGGATGGTGTCGGTGAGCAGCGCGGTGTCCTCTGCCGCGGCCGAGCTTCCGAGAATCATGCTGTCGCCTTTCGTGGATGAGGGAGCTCCGGGTGCCCGGTCAGTCCGAGGAGGGGAGGGGCTTTGCCTGCTTCTGGCTGAGAACCTCGCCACCGACGGCGAGCGGTCCGGCGCCGCCGCGTACGACGACGACTTCGACGCCGCCGCCGGCGTACCGCTTGCCCATGGCGAGCTCGCCGCCCTGCACGGGTACGGCCGGTGACGCATCCACGCTCATCGGCTCGCCGCCGCAGAGCAGCGGTCCGGTCGCGCCGTCGTCGATGCGGACGACGATCACCTCTGCGGTACACACCGCGCTCTTCAAACGTTCACCGACGTTCATCGGGAATTCCTCTCGTGTCGGATCCGTGCCGGACCCGGTGGGGTTACTGGGAAGCGCCGAACAATCGCTCGAACTCGGCGCGGAAGGCCTCCACATCGGCGGCGGTGACGGTCCGCGAGTTGACCCAGATGTTCTCGGCCGGAGTCGCCGCCGTCGAGACGTCGGGCAGGACCGCGCCGGCCCGGTTGGCGACCGCCTCCTGGCCCGCCTTGGTCACCAGGAAATTCGCGAACAGTTGCGCCGCGTTGGGATGCGGGGCGGTGGCGGTGACCCCGGTGTAGAAGGCCGCACCGAACACCGGGTTCGGCATTGCCGACTCGACCGGGGCGCCGGCCTCCTTCTCGGCCGTCAGCGGAACGGTGAAGACGGTGGCGGCGAGCTCACCCGAGGTCAGGGCCTGGCCCATGGCCTGCGCACCCGGATAGGTGCGCGGCTGCTGCGCGGCGAGCTTCTCCACGAAGTCCGGGGAGACCGTATCGGCAAGGTAGTCGTAGAAGTCGACGATCGCTGCGGACACCGGCAGGATGACGCCGATCTTGCCGCCGGCCAGTTCCGGAGCGAGCAGATCCTCGTAGCTGTCGAGGCCGTCGGGGACCCGGTCGGTATTCCAACCGTAGGTGAGCACGGCCGCCGACGAGGTGAAGATCGTGTCACCGATCATGAACTTCTCACTGTCGAACTCGGCCGCATCGAACGCCGGGCCGGCGACCGGGACGTAATAGCCCTCCGCGATGCGCTGGTCGACCCACGGCCGGGCCGCGGAGGCGACGACATCGGCGACCGGCCGGCCGGTCGAGGCTTCCGCGGCCAGCTTGGTCTGCAGGTTCGCGTCGTTGTCGCGGACGATGTCGACGGTGATCCCGTACGCCGATTCGAAGCGGTCGGCGAGGTTCTCGAGATTGTCGGTCGCCTGCCCGGTGTAATACGTCACCGAGCCTTCCTGCTTGGCCGCCTCGACGACCTCCTGCCAGGTGGCGTCCCCCTGCGGGCCCAGGTCCTCCGTAGCGACCTCGCTGGTGGTGCCGGAACCGCAGGCGACCGCAGTGAACGTCAGCGCAGCAATCCCCAGTCCGGCGATCGAGCGGCGCAGCGTCGAGATTCTCATGGAACACGGCCTTTCGTGAAGAGCAATACCCGGGGGTAGTACACAGGGATGATGCTCGGATGGTGACGCCGAGGGTCGACTCAGGACGTCGGGGCAGTGGCGCGGGCCCGTGCTTCCCGCCAGGTCAATCCACGGTCGGCACGCGCTTCCGCCGGCAGTCCGAGCAGTCGCTCGGCGACGATGTTGCGCTGGATCTCGTCGGAGCCGCCGGCAATGCTGTACCCGGGCGCACCGAGCACATGGGCGTTCCACCCGAACGTGCCCGGAACGCCCGTGTCCGCGACGAGATCGCGTCCGAGGATGATGCGCGCGGCTTCGGAGACCGCGGCGAGCTTGTCGACCCACTGGATCTTGCGCACCGACCCGACCGCCGTCGGGGCGGTGTCGGCCTCCCGGGCCTGCCGGTCGCGCAGCATGTCGACCTGGGCGAGCTTCTGCCGCAGGTAGACCCGGGCGAGGAGTTCCCGCACCCTGGGGTCGGAGTCGCGCCCGAGGGTGCGGGCGGTCTCGACGAGCTGGTCGAACCGGCCGCCGACATTGGCCGAACCGGATCCACCCTCTCGCTCGAACGCCAGCGTGGTCAGCGCGACGGACCAGCCCTTGCCGACGTCACCGAGCCGCAGCGAGTCGGGGATGCGCACCCCGTCGAGGAAGACCTCGTTGAAGCTACTGCCGCCGGACATCTGCCGGATCGGACGGACCTCGACCCCCGGAGCGTCCAGCGGAACCAGGAATGCTGTCATTCCCGCGTGCTTGGGCTGGTCCGGATCGGTACGTGCGATGAGCTCACCCCAGTCGGCGAACTGCGCGCCCGAGGTCCACACCTTCTGCCCGGTGATCACCCAGTCGTCGCCGTCCCGCACCGCCCGGGTCCCCAGGTTTGCCAGATCGGAACCGGCATCCGGTTCGGAGAAGAGCTGGCACGCGAGCAGGTCACCTCTCAGCATCGCGGGCAGGAACTCGCGCTTCTGTTCCTCCGTTCCGAGGAGCCGAATGGTCGGTGCAATCAAATGCATTGTCACCGAGAACAATTCGTGCGGACGCAACGGGCAGTGATCGTTCTCGATGCGGGTGAAGGCTTCCGCGAGATGGACGCCGAGGCCGGCACCCCCGAACTCCTCGGGCCAGTCGAGGGCACCGTAACCGGCATCGAGCTTGACCTTCTGCCAAGTGCGGTGCTGATCGAGAAGTGCCTTCTCGTCGTCGAATCCGAGGTCGTGGAACACGGCCACGTCGTAGGGGTCGTCGACCCGGTCGAACCCGAGCCGGGCGACGGTCTCGACGACCCAAGCACGGGCGCGGGACTCGAAATCCGAGAGGGACATCTTTCCTCCACTTGACTGGGCCGGCGAGTGCACGGCCGAGAAGACGACGGGGGCGCAGGACCCGGAACCCGATCGGGCTTCCAGGTCAGGAATCCAGGTTGTACAGCGCGGCGGCGTTGTCGTGCAGTATCTTTCGAGCATCCGACTCGGACAGGTGGGAAAAGTTGCGGCGCAGGTACTCGTCGGGCGCCAGCGCGTCGGAGGCCGGGCCGGGCGACATCGACGTCGGGTGCGGGTAATCGGTCTCGTACAGGACGTTGTCGGCACCGAGCTGCTCGATCGCGCTGCGGGCCGAGTCCTGCTCGAACCAGAAGCAGCCGTAGATCTGACGCTTGAAGTACTCGCTGGGGAGCAGCTCGTACTCCGGGTGCTCCTTGTGCACGCCGCTGTTCTTCCATTGCCAGTCCAGTCCCTCGAGGGCGAACGGGATCCAGCCGATGCCGGACTCGACCGAGACGAACTTGAGTTCGGGGAATCGGTCGCAGATGCCGCCACAGATGAGCTGAGAGATGGTGCGAGCGTTGTCCATGAAGAACGAGATGCCCATCATCGCGTAGTTGGCGTGAACACCGTTGCTCTCGTGACCGAAGCCGCTGAGGTCGACCTCACCGGAGGCAATGTGGAAGTTGATGGGCAACTTCTTCTCCTGCGCCGAAGCCCACAGGCGGTCCCAGTACGGGTCGGTAAGCATCGGCAGGCCGAACGCCGCGGGATTCTGCGTGAAGACCAGCCCCTTGTGGCCGGCAGCGGCGATACGCTCCACCTCGGCAAGCGTGGCCTCCATGTCCCAGAAGGGCAGGATGCCGACCGGAATGTACCGCCCGGGGGCGAATTGCGCCCATTCGGTGAGGTAGTCGTTGTAGGCCTTGATGGACGCGATCTGCAGCTCGTTGTCGCCGTTGGACTGCAGCGTCTTGGAACTGAACACCGCGACGTTCGGGTAGAGGATCTGAGCGTGGATACCGTACTCGTCCATGATCGTCAGGCGCTTGGCCGGATCCCACGAGCGCGGGTCGGTGTCCTCGAAGCGGGGCGGGCAGTTCGGCGGGTACTCGTGCCAGCCGGCCATCGCCGGCGACCCGACTGCACTCATGCGCTTGCCGGCAACGAACCAGGCCTGGTCACCGCGCTGGTCGTCCCAGCGTACGTGTGGCACCAGATCGCCCCACTTCTTGGTCGACATCCGCGATGTCCACAGGTCCGGCGGCTCGACGACATGCGTGTCGGTGTCGATGATCTTGATGTCGCGAAGGTCGTACACGTAATCCTCCTGAGAATCGGATGGAGTTCGAACGGGAGATCCGCTCGGTGGATTGCATGCCCTTACTATTAGGAACATGCGAATATTAACGGAGATTTAGATCACAGTCCATACCTGAAAGCGATCTGCGCCATGACAGTGGAATCAATCGTTCAGCGCTGGGAAGACGGCTGTTCCGAGCAGCCGGATCGACTCGCGGGTCGCCACATCGTCGACGCCGGGAAACACCACGCGCACCGTCACATGCGCGCTGACCGTCCGAGGTAGGGCTCTCAGCAGTTCCCACCACGGACGCAGTTGGTCGACACACTCTTCGGGCGTGCCGGCCACGACATGGTCCGGCCGCGTCGGGACGGGCACGTTCGTGTCCGGCCCGTCCGGTACGGCGCCGTCCCCGGCCTGCGCCATCCACCGCCGGTACCGCTCGCCGACGAGGGAATGCCCGGGCGCCACCGTCTCCCACGCCCCGGAGGCGGCGGTGAACGCGCACATCGTCAGTGCGACGTGGAAGGGCCGGTCCAGGTCTGCGAGTTCGAGCGTCCCGATCCGGCGGGCCAGCTGCGCGACGGACGCGAGCTCGGGCGCGATCCAACCGTCGGCGATACGTGCAGCGCGGCGCACACCCCGACTCGCGAACGCGCCCAAAAGGATCGGCGGACCCCCGATCCGGGCAGGAAGCGGGCGGACCTGGACGGCCTGCCCGCTCCGTCCGGGCGGCACGACCGACTCCCCCGACCAGGCTGCACGTAGCGTGCAGACAGTCTCCTCGAGGATCAGCGCACGCCGCGAACGGTCGATGCCGAGCGCCGCGAATTCCTCCGGGCGATAACCCAGTCCGAGGCCCAGGAGCACGCGCCCGCCGCTGAGCTGGTCGGCGACCGCGACGTCCTCGGCCAACCGCAGCGGGTTGTAGAGCGGACCGATCGCGACGTTCGTCGCGAGGTCGACGTCGGTCGTCTCGCGGGCGAGCGCACCCATCACCACCAGTGGGCTGGGGAGGTAACCGTCCTCTGCGAAGTGGTGTTCGCTGAGCCAGACCGAGTCGAACCCGGACTCCTCGGCGGTCACGGCATGCCGCACGAGGGCGTCCAGCGCCCGACCCGACTCCGCCGCGGTCCCGCCGACAGTCTGGGCGGTCAGCGCTCCCAGCCCGACCCGGATGCGACGGCCTCGCTCACCCGTTGCCGCATCCCGGATCCGGCTCACTTGATGGCGCCGTCGATCTTGAGCTGGACGATCTGGTCCCAGTCAAGGCCGTGCTCGAGCAGCACTTCCTCGGTGTGCTCGCCGTGCTGGGGAGCACGGGTGAGCACCGGGGCCTCGTTTCCGAACCGCATCGGCGCCGTGACGAGATCCAGCGTGCGTCCGTCCTCGTACTCGACGGTGCGGACGTACTCGTTCGCGATCGCCTGCGGGTCCGTCAGCACGTCGAGGGGCTTGCGGAACACGTCCCACTGCCCCTCCTGCTTGCCGAGGATGTCCGTCCACTCCGCGAGGGTGCGGCTACGGAACACGTCGGTCAGCTCGGCGGTGCACTCGCGAGTGTTGCGGGCGCGGTCCTCGAACGTCGCGTACCGCGGGTCGTCGATCAGGTCGGGTCGGCCGATCGCCTCGCACAGGCCGGGCCAGTACTTCTGACTCTGCAGCAGCGCCAGATGGATGTACCTGCCGTCACTGGTCCGGTAGATGTTCGAGACCGGATTCACCGGGGCGGACCGGTCCGGATAGGGCAGTTCCGCAGCCCCGATGAGCTGGGCGCCGGCGATGGTCGCCTGCATCGCCCACGCGCCGACGGCAAACAACGAGGTATCGACGACGATGCCCTCTCCGGTGCGTTCACGGTGCAGCAGTCCGGCCGCAATCCCGCCGGCGAGCGCCATCCCGCTCTGCACGTCGCCGAAGGCCGGGCCCGGCATGTTGGCCGGCCACTCGAGGTCGTCGGGGGCGATCGACCCCGCTGCACCGGAGCGGGCCCAGTAGGTGATGCCGTCGAATCCACCCTTCTCGGAGTCGGGTCCGGCGACGCCCTGGGCGGTGCCGCGCGCGTAGACGATGCGCGGGTTACGCGCCATGATGTCGTCGACGTCGATACCCAGCTTGGCCCGTGCATCCGGCAGGAAGTTGGTGGAGAAGACGTCGGCCGTCTCGACCAGCTTCATGAGGACCTCGCGGCCCTGCGGGGTGGCGATGTCGAGCGCGATGGCGCGCTTGCCGCGGTTGTTGATCTCCCACAGACCCGACATGCCGTCGACGTCGCCGGGCACGCCCCACGCCGCGGTCGTGCGCATCGGATCCCCGAAATCGGAGTGTTCGACCTTGATCACGTCGGCTCCCCAGTCGGACAGGATCGCGCCGGCCGAGGGGACGAACGCATACAACGCGACCTCCACGACCTTGATCCCGTTCATCACCTTGGTCATCGAGCGTTCTCCTTGTTCGTACCGCAGTCGCATTCGGCTGCACCGCTTTCGGCATACGGGGCAGTTGCGCTGCGCGTGGTGGTGGTTCCGGCCGGCCGCAGCGACGTGCGGGCACGGATTCGGCGAGCAGCTCCAGAGAGGGAGCGGAAACACCATAACTATAGCAAGGTTTTATGCGTTGTACATCACATCGACGGAGGTCGCCGGTTCAGCGACCGGGACCGGCACACCCCTCGGGTGCGGGAAATCAGTACAGAGACTCCCCGCCGTCGACGACGAGGTTCGTCCCGGTGACGAACGCGGACTCCGGCCCGGCGAGGTACAGGGCCGCGCTCGCCATGTCCGCCGGCGTACCGGCGCGCCCCATGGGCACGGTGGCGGCACGTTCGTCGAAGAGCGAATTGCGCTCCTGCGTAAGCGGGGTCGCCGTGATTCCGGGGGACAGCGCATTGACCCGGACACCCGTCGAGGCGAGCTCGAACGCAGCCATTCGCACCAACTGGTTGAGACCGGCCTTCGCGGTGCCGTACGGCACCAGACTCGGCCGCACTCCCAGCGCCCGGATCGACGAGACCACGACGATCGAGCGGTTCGTCCCCTCGTGGGGGACCATCGCGCGGGCCGCAGCCTGCACGCACCGGAACGTGCCGGTGAGGTTGAGATCGATACAGGCCTGCCACTGCTCCTCGGTGAGTTCGAGGAACGGCGCCACGGTGCCGCTGCCGGCGTTCGCGATCAGGATGTTGAGCGATCCGAACTCCCGCTCGGCCCGCTCGAACATCGCCGCCACCGAGTCGGCGTCCGCGATGTCGGCCACGATGCCCGAGACCCGCGACTCGTCGCCGCATCGAGCGCGCAGCGACGCGACCGCCTCGTCGAGGACCTCGGGGCGACGGGCGGCTACCGCGACCGTCGCGCCGGCGTCGAGCAACCGTTCCGCGATGCCGCGACCTATACCTTCGCTACCACCTGTGACCAGGGCACTCTGCCCCGCCAGTGACTGGTGCCGCGAGTAGGAGTGCTGCGAATAGTGTTCCACTGTGTGCTGCGTCATAAGTTTGGTATAGCATTAGATACGAAATATTGGCATGGTTAATAGGGAGGACGCGGTCGGGAGGGTCTCGGTCCCTATACTCGTCACCATCCCGATCGCCGACCGAACAACCGACGAGGACATCGAATGACGCGCAACACCATGGGTTCTCCCGCAGGAACCGCGGCCCTCCGACGCGCCATCGCGATGACACGGAACGAGAAGGTCTCGCGGACGGTCGCGCGCATGGTCGCCAAGGACATCGCCGACCGCCGACTCGGCCCGGGTTCCGCGCTCGAGTCCGAGAACGACATGGCCAAGCGGTTCGGGGTCGGCCGCGCGTCGGTGCGAGAGGGCCTGCGCCTGCTCGAGGCGCAGGGGCTGGTGACGGTCCGGCAGGGCTTGGGCGGGGGACCGATCGTGTCCGAACCCTCGGGCTCCGAGTTCGGCGACACGCTGTCGATGTACCTGCAGGCGAACGGTATTCAGTTCCGTGAAGTGGCCGAGGCGGCCCTGGAGATGGAAGGCCTGGCCGCAGCCATGCTCGCCGATCGGATCGCCGCCGGTGAGGACGTCGACCTCACCCCTCTGGCCGCCCACGACGTCAGCCCCGACATGTCGAACGAGGAGTTCACCGAGACCGCCACCGGATTTCACACCGCGTTGCGAAACCTGACGGGGAACTACGTCCTGAATCTGACCGGTTCGGCCCTCGCCCACCTGTACACCGACCGGGTGCTCGGCGCCCACCCCGAGGAATGGGACGAGAACGATCGGGAGTCGGTCACCGAACCGCACCGCCGGATCCACGACGCCATCGCCGCTGGCAACGCCGAACTCGCCCGCACTCTGACCCGTGCACACATGCGCGAGGTCATCGACCGCATCAGCCGTCTGAACCCACGCCTCCTCGACGAGCGGGTGGAGTGGCTCTGACCGGCTAGTCCGCTCCTCGTCGTTCAGTCCGCGCCACCCAGGGCACGCACGGGCTGCGAACGCGTCCGGGTCCCGTCGAGCGACGAACGAAAGCGGAGACCCTTTGACGACCACACCTCCCACGCCTACCGACGAGACGTCCTTCCCGGCGGGATCGTCCACAGCAGCGCCCGCACCCCGGCCGGCCGTCGTGCCGGGGCGGACGAAGCAACCGCGTGCGGTATGGGCGATCACGTTCGCCGTGATCGTCGCATTCATGGGCATCGGCGTGGTCAGTCCGATACTGCTCCCGCTGGCCGAGCAACTCGGGGGCACACCGTCACAGGTGTCGTTGCTGTTCACCGGCTACATGGCCGTGATGGGGCTCGCAATGCTCGTGACCGGCGCGGTCTCCAGCCGCATCGGCATCCGCAGGACTCTGTTGTTCGGCCTGTTCGTCATCGCGGGGTGCGCACTGGGCGCGAGCCTGTCGGGGACCCTCGGTCAGATCATCGGCTTCCGTGCCGGCTGGGGCCTGGGGAATGCACTGTTCGTCGCGACCGCATTGGCCGCGATCGTCGGTGCCGCGGCCGGCGGTGCACCGAGGGTCATCGTGTTCTACGAATCGGCCGTCGGCATCGGCATCGCGACGGGCCCGCTCGTCGGGGGGCTCCTGGGTCAGATCTCTTGGCGCGCCGCCTTCCTCGGCGCTGCCGCGCTCATGGCCGTGGCATTCGCGTTGCTCGTGGTACTGCTACCACCCCCGACGACGCCCGACCAACCGGCCCCGCTCCTTGCACCGCTCCGGGCGTTCGGGCATGCGGGTCTGCTGTCGATCGCGCTCGTCTCCCTGCTGTACCACCTCGGGCTCTTCGCCCTGTTCGCATACGCACCGTTCGTCCTCGAACTCGATCCTCTGCCGCTCGGATTCGTCTTCTCCGGCTGGGGCATGTGTGTGGTGATCTCGGCGGTGTCCGTCGCGCCTCGGCTGCGCACCGCCCTGGGTGCGATCGGCGCGACCGCCCTGGGTCTGGCCCTGTTCGCCGTCACTCTTGCGGTCGTGGCCGTGTTCACCGGCAACCGACCGGCGGTCGTGGCGTGCATTGTCGTCTCGGGCCTGTTCCTCGGCGTCCTCAACACCCTGGTGACCGAGATCGGCATGGACACCGCACCGGTGGCCGGGAGCACCGCAGCCGCGGCGTACAGCTTCGTGCGCTTCGGCGGCGGCGCGATCGCCCCGTGGGCCGCAAGCTGGATGGGCGAGGTCTTCAACCCGCACGTTCCGTTCGCCACCGCCGCGGGCGCCGTCGCCCTCGCGCTGGGGGTGCTCGCCCTCGGCCGACGTCGACTGCCCGCTCACCACCGTCGGCAGCATTGAGCTGCAAAGGTTTACAAGATGCTGGTGACTTGTGCCACAACGGGCGGTACGGTAGAAATAACCCTATCGAATATTGGCATGTTTTGCCGGAGTCGGGGGCACCGTCGGCCGGCACGCCTAACTCCGTGAGGAACGCGATGACCGACTACCAGTACCTGACCTACGAGTCCCTCGATGCGGGCCGAATCGTCCGCATCATGCTGGACCGCCCGAAGCAGCGCAACGCCCAGAACCGGGGCCTGCTCGTCGAGCTCGGCGAGGCCTACGCACGCGCGGAAGCCGACGACGCGGTGCGCGTGGTCATCCTCGGAGGTCACGGACCAGCCTTCTCGGCCGGGCACGATCTCGGTTCCTCCGACGACGTGCGCGAACGTACTCCCGGTCCGGACCAGCACGTCACCTACGCCTGCAACGGCGCCACCTACTCCGAGATCGAGATGCGCCACCACCAGGAGTGGCACTACTACTTCGAGAACACCCGCCGCTGGCGCAACCTTCGCAAGATCACCATCGCGCAGGTGCACGGAGCCGTGTACTCCGCCGCGCTCATGTTGATGTGGAGCTGCGATCTGATCGTCGCATCCGAGGACACCACGTTCGCGGACGTCGTCGGCACCCGGCTGGGGATGTGCGGCGTCGAGTATTTCGCCCATCCGTGGGAGTTCGGTCTCCGCAAGACCAAGGAACTTCTGCTGACCGGTGACTGCCTCGATGCGGCCGATGCTCACGCCCTCGGCATGGTTTCGAAGATCTTCCCCGAGAACGAACTCGCCGACTCGACCCTCGCATTCGCGCGCCGGATCGCCCGGGTCCCTACGATGGCGGCCCTGCTGATCAAGGAGTCGGTGAATCAGAGCCAGGACGCCGGCGGATTCCAGTCCGCGCTCGACGCGGGCTTCACCCTGCACCAGCTCAATCACGCGCACTGGTCTGCACTGACCCGCGGCGACACCTGCATCGGCACGGCCGAGCACGGTCTCGACGACTGGCGCACGGCCCCCGAGATCCGGCGCGCCGACCCTCGCGTGCCCTGACCGCCTCACCCATCCCGGATCGCTCATTCAGATCTCGAAAGGCCGTGCCCATGAACGAGAAGTCCCCTGCCCGCACCGTGATCGTCACCGGCGGCACCGGCGGCCTCGGCGTTGCCGTCACCCGACACCTCCTCGACACCGGCTGGCGACTGGTGGTCCCCTGGTACGTCGATGCCGAACTCGACCGCATCGCTCCGCACCCGAATCTCGAGACGATCCGCGCCGATCTGTCCGACGAGCAGGCCGTCGAGGCGATCGTGGAGTGCGCGACGAAGGACGAGGACCGGCCGCTGTACGGCGTGGTCAACCTCGTCGGCGGATTCGCTGCCGGCCGCCGGGTCCACGAAACGCCCATCGAGGTCCTCGAGACCCAGCTGTCGATCAACCTCACGATCGCCTACCGCGTCATCCAAGCCGCCCTACCCGAACTCATCCGCCACGGCGGCGGGTCCGTGGTGTGCATCGGCTCCGCCGCCGCCGTCCGGCCCTTCCCCGGCGCCGCCACCTACGTCGCGTCCAAGGCTGCCGTCTCCGCCCTCGTCCAGGCACTTGCAGTCGAGTACGCCGACGACAACATCCGGGTGAACGGCCTGCTGCCCACCATGATCGACACCCCCGCCAACCGCGCCGCGATGCCCGAGGCCGACCGCTCCAGCTGGGCCCGCCCCACCGACATCGCCGAGGTCATCGGCTTCCTGCTCGGTGATTCCTCGCGCGCGGTCAGCGGCGCGTCGATCCCGGTCGTGAACGTCGCAGGCTCGGACTGACCCTCACACCCGCGACGGTCCCACACCCAGGCGATCGGCGGCCGCGGTCAGGAAGGCGCGGCGCTCTTCGGCGGAGTCGCCCTTCCAGACCGAGTCGGCCCAGACCACGACGTCCTCGATGCCGTGGTCGCGGTACCGGCGCAGGTCCGCCGAAGTCGCCGCGTCGACCCGCACGTAGCACGGGAACTCGCCGATCCGACCGAATTCGCGCCGAAGCCTGCGAATCTCGTTCACCATCTCCACCGCCTGCTCGAAGCTCGGGGTGCCGGAGGAGAACCATCCGTCTCCCAGCCGCGCCGCGCGGGCAAGCGCCTTCGGACCGTTGCCGCCGTGGATGACGGGCACGTGCACGGGGCGAGGATGCAGTTGTACCTCATCGAACCGGTAGTGCTCGCCCTCGTGGGAGAACGGCCCGCCCGACCACGCCTTCCTCAGGATGGTCACGCACTCGTCGGTTCGCGAGAAGCGTTTGCGGAACGGCACGTCCAGCGCTGCGAACTCCTCCTCGAGCCAACCGGCACCGACCCCGAAGAGCAGGCGACCACCGCTGAGTTCCTGCACGGTGATGGTGGTACGCGCAGTGTGCAGCGGGTGCCGCAGCGCAGCGACATACACGGCCGTGCCCAGTTTGATGCGGTTCGTGGTCGCGGCCACGGCCGCGTGCACCGCCCACGGATCCGTCAGCTCCGTCGACACATCGACGATGGGTCCCGTGTGGTGCTGCGCCGTCCCCGTCGACGGGTGGCTGCTGGAGTAGGCGACCGGATGGAGCACGTGCTCCCCCAGCCACAGTGCGTCGAATCCCAGATCATCGGCGCAGGTCGCCAGTTCGAGAAGTTCGGTGGGATTCATCCCGTATGCGCTCAGTCCGACGGAGGCCATGGGGGTTCGCCTTTCGTGTGATCGGTGGTGAGACGACTCGTCCGCGCGGTAGCCGGTGCCACCGCGCGGACGGGCGTGCGGAGGCGAGGTCAGGCAGGGAGCAGGCCGAGCGCGCGACGCGCGAGCGGTGCGACGAATTCGCCGCGCTGACCCATCCGCGCGTCGGTGGTCTCGCCGCGCACGAACCGAGCGTAGAGCTGCTGCAGAACGACCACGGTCTTCCAGCATCCGAACGCCTCGTACCAATCGATGCGCGACAGGTCCAGACGGCTGCCGTTCGCGTACCGCGCGACCACCTCCGCCCGCGACGGCAGGTCGAGGCCGTGCATGCCGGGCACGACGATGAACGCCGCGTCCGAGGCCGGATCCACGGTCCGGTCCGGCCAGTAGTTGAGCAGCGTGCCCAGGTCGACCAGCACGTCCCCGGTCGTGGCCATGTCCCAGTCGAACACCGACTTGACCCGGTCCGGGTCGCCGTGGGGGAACTGGCAGTTGTCGACCTTGTAGTCGTTGTGGACGATCCCGGCCCGCTGGCTCGCCGGGATCGCCGCACGGATCCGCCGGGTCACCTCGGCCACGAGCGCCGCGGTCTCGGCCGGGGCGTACTCGGCGACGGCGTCCCATCGCGCCGACCAGCCCCGCACCTGGCGCTCGAGGTAGCCCTCGGGCCGGCCGAGGCCGGCCAGGTCGCATGCGGCGGGGTCGACCGCATGCAGGTCCGCGAGCGCGTCGATCACCGCGAAGCCGATCCGCCGGCCGGCGTCGTCGACGCCGGACATCGAGTCGGGCACCGAATCCCACACCACGACGCCGTCACGGTACTCGGAGACGAAGAACTCGGCGCCGACGACACTCTCGTCCGCACAGTGCAACAGTGCCCGGGGGGCGCGATCGTACTCGCGGTGCAGGCGGGACAGGACCCGATATTCGCGCGTCATGTCGTGAGCGCCCCGAGCGAGCTGACCGAAGGGCGGGCGGCGCACGACGAGGAGACGGTCGCCGAAGCCCACACGATAGGTGAGATTCGCCGAGCCGCGCGGGAACTGCAGGACGGAGAACTCCCCGTCGAGGTCGTCGAGGTGCCTCCGGAGGTATGCCTCGAGCGCGGCCCAGTCGAGGTCCTCCCCCGTGCGGACCGGCGCGACCTCCGTGCGTGGCTCCTCGACGCTCGGGGCCGAGGGCTGCTCGTCGGACACGACCGAGCCCCCCA
The DNA here is from genome assembly GCF_057367935.1 of Rhodococcus sp. NS-SX18. Taxonomy (NCBI): domain Bacteria; kingdom Bacillati; phylum Actinomycetota; class Actinomycetes; order Mycobacteriales; family Nocardiaceae; genus Rhodococcus; species Rhodococcus sp. NS-SX18. Next base: position 4,916,956 of record NZ_CM170633.1, read on the forward strand.
TCACTGGGCTCCCACCGCGGGCAGGCCGAACTTGAGTTCGGCGGCCGCATCGAGCGCCGGCAGGTGCGTCGTCGGGAACAGGCCCGAGGCCGACGTGGCGTTCTTCAGCAGCTGCTTGGCGATCTGCTGCTTGTGCAGCTCGGTGGCGCCGTCGGCCAGGCCCATGTGGTAGCTCTCGAGCAGCCATTTGCCGAACGGCATCTCCTTCGAGATGCCGAGCGAGCCGTGCAGCTGGATCGCCCGGGACACGACGTTGTTGAGTACCTTGGGCATCACCATCTTCACGGCGGAAATGTCGGCGATGACCTTCTTGTAGTCGTCGAGTTCGTCGATCTTCCAGGCTGTCCGCAGGACGAGCAGGCGGAACTGCTCGAGCTCGGCCCACGACTCGGCGATCATGTCCTGCACCAGCTGCATGTCGGCGAGACTCCGGCCGCGCGTCTCACGAGACACCGCGCGCTCGAGCATCATGTCGAGCGAGGCGCGGACCAACCCGACGGTGCGCATCGCGTGATGGATGCGTCCGCCGCCCAGGCGGGTCTGCGCGACGGCGAAGCCCTCGCCCTCCTCGCCGAGCAGGTGGTCGGCGGGCACGCGCACATCGGTGTAACGGATGTAGGCGTGGGTACCCTCCGACTCGTTGTGTCCCCACACCCCGACGTTGCGGATGATCTCGATGCCCGGGGTGTCCATGGGGACGACGAACATCGACGCGCGCTTCGTCCGCGGCGCGGCGGGGTCGGTCACGGCCATCACGATCAGGAACGACGAGAACCGGGCGTGCGAGGAGAACCACTTCTCACCGTTGATGACGTAGTGGTCGCCGTCCCGGACGGCACGGGTGACGAAGCTGGTCGGATCCGAGCCGCCCTGCGGTTCGGTCATCGAGTAGCAGGACATGATGTCGCCGTCGATGAGGGGACGGAGGTACCGCTCCTTGAGTTCGGGTGTGCCGTAGTGCGCGAGGATCTCGGCGTTGCCGGAGTCCGGTGCCTGGCAGCCGAACACCACGGGGCCGCTGTGGGTCGCGCCGAGGATCTCGTTGAGCAGTGCGAGCTTGACCTGCCCGTAGCCCGGGCCGCCGAGCTTCGGACCCAGGTGGCACGCCCACAGGCCCTGCCCGCGCACGACGTCCTGCAGGGGCCGGATGAGCTTGTTCCGGGTGGGGTCGGTGACATCCCATGCGTGCTCGACGACGCGGTCGACCGGTGCGACCTCCTCGTCCACGAATCGCTGTACCCAGTCCAGCTTTTCCTGGAACTGCGGATCGGTTTCGAAATCCCATGCCATATCAGTGGTCTCCTACTCGGAAGGTGAATTCGCGACGCTCAGCGCGTGAGGACGGTGCAGGCGCTGATACCCGGCGCGCCGTACACGTGGGTGAAGCCGACCTTCGGCTCCCCCGGGACCTGCCGGTCCCCTGCCGCGCCGCGGAGTTGTACGACGTTCTCGTAGACCTGGCGCAGGCCGGTCGCGCCGATCGGCTCGCCGTTGGCCAGGCAGCCGCCGTCGGTGTTGACAGGGATCGAACCTCCGATCTCGGTGGCACCGGACCGGATGAGGGACTCCTGCTCGCCGTGCTTGCACAGTCCCGTCTCGGCGAGGTGCATGATCTCGGCTCCGGCCTCGGTGTCCTGGATCTGTGCGACGTCGACGTCCCCGGGTTCGATGCCGGCGGCCTCGAACGCCGCGCGGGACGCGGTGACGGTCGGGCCGTCGGCCCGCTCGGGTGACGTCCAGGGGCTGAACACCTCGAACGAGCCGAACTCTCGGGACCGCAGTTCCGCAGCGTCGAGAAACACCGGGGTATCGGTGTATTCGTGGGCCCGGTCCGCACGGGCGAGGACGAGGGCCACCCCTCCCTCGGCCGGTGAACAGAACATGTACTGCGTGAGCGGGTCGTTGACCATCGTGGAGCCGGCGATCTGCTCCTCCGTCAACGGTGTGCGGCGCCACGCGTGCGGGGCGAGCGCACCGTTGCGGAAGGCCTTGGCGGCGACCGTCGCGAGCAGCGACTTGGGCAAGTTGTGCTCGACGAGGTAACGCTGGATCTTCATTGCGAAGAACTGGGTGGTGACCATCATGCCGCTCTCGCCGTACCAGCGGCCGATCCCGTTGTCCTCGGGGCGGGCATTGAACGCGCCACGCGGGTGCTTGTCGAACCCGACGACCAGCCCCAGATCGGATTCGCCGGAACGGATCCGGCTGACCGCGGAGGTCAGGGCACTGCCCCCGGTCGCGCAGCCGTTCTTGACGTTGACGAACGGCAGCCCGGTCAGGCCGAGAGCGGAGACGAGTGTGTCGGCGTTGCCGGCCGAATCGCTGCCCCCGTAAGCGAACTGGATATCCCTGAACTCGACACCGGCATCGGCCAGGGCCTGCCGTGCCGCATGCGCGCCCTGTTCGAGCCCGCTGACACCCTCCGTGCGGCCGAACCTGTGGATGCCGACACCCACGATCGCGACCTTCATCGCTGCTCCTCACTGTTCGGGGCGAACGCGAACGTGACGATCTCGGTGCCGTCCTCGTCCACGTGGTTGACGATCGTGGTCAGCCGCATCGGCATGTCGATTCGCAACGCATCCGCATCGGCGACGGTCAGTCGGGACTCGACGATCACGTCACCGAGGGCGACGTAGCCGACGCCGAACGGCTCGAACGGCTCGACGCACTCGAACGGGCTCTTCGGGGCGAACGATTGCACCGTGTAGGACCACAGGGTCCCTTCACGCGGCAGTTCGAGGTCCGTCATCGCCTCCTCACCGCACCGCGGGCAACCGCGCTGGTACGGGAAGGTAACGGTGCTGCACGACGGGCAGCGGGCGCCGCGCAGCCCGGCCTCGGCGGCGCCACCGACGAACAGATCCGGGTCGATGGGGCGCCGCGTTGCGATGGAGGCGCTCATCGGCCGACTCCGTCCGCCGCGGCCGCGCGGTCGGTGTCGATTTCCCACACGGGCAGTACGACAGGGTTGCCCGCGGAGTCGGTACCGAGGTCCTCGAATGCGCTGCGCACCGGAGTGCCGGCTGTTACGTCGACGCGTCCGGGCAGGTTGCCGATCAGCCGAACCCCGTCCGCCTCACCGTCGACGTCGACGACGATCACCGTGTACGGCACAGGGAACAGCGGGTGGACCTGGTGCTCGACGACCGTGTGGGCGTAGACGCTGCCCGTGCGAGCGACCGGCTTCCAGCGCACCGACGTGCTCGCACAGTACACACACCGCGGCCGGGGCAGGTGTATGCGGCGGCCACAGTCTTCGCAGGTCAGGATAGCGAGTTCACCGTCGGCGGCGGCGTCGAAGAAGCCCCTGCTGGCGCGCTCGGTGACGAGGGGGCGCAGCCGGTCCCTGGTGGTGTCCGCCGGTGCGGCGGTGCCGCCGGCGCTCATGCCGACACCAGGATCAGCGCGCTGGCCGCCGGCGGCGGCGCGGAGGTGACGAGGGAGACCCGGGCTCCCTCGACCTGGCTCGTGGAGGTGCCGCGGATCTGCCGCACTCCCTCCACGACGTGGTTCATTCCGTGGATGTATCCCTCGGACATGTGTCCTCCACTCGTATTGATCGGGATCGACCCCCCGAGGTCGATCTGTCCGTCGGCGAGGAAGTCGCCGGTGTCCCCGCGCTTGCAGAAGCCGTAGTCCTCGAGCTGGATCAGCGCCGTGATCGAATAGCAGTCGTAGATCTGTGCGACGTCGACGTCGGCCGGTCCGAGCCCGGCCCGCGAGTACAGCGTCTCCTGACACACCCGCGACGGCAGGGCGGTGATGTCCTCACGCATGAGCGTCGGGTACATGAGGCCCGGCTGGGGGTGCGGACAGGTGGACATCGCGACCGATCGGATCAGGGCCGGTGTCTGCCTCAGGTCCTCGGCCCGTTCGGTGGTGGTGACGACGACTGCGGCGGCACCGTCGGTTTCGAGGCAGTAGTCGTACAGACGCAGCGGCGACGACAGCATGCGCGAGTCGAAGTAGTCGTCGAGCGTCATAGTGCGCTCGTACATCTGTGCAGCCGGATTGGTGTTGGCACGGCGGCGGGTCACGAGGGCGATCTGCGCGAGTTGCTCGGCGGTGAGGCCGGTCTCGGTCATGTAGCGCTGCGCGACCAGGGCGAAGTACTGGCCCGACGACAGCAGGCCGTAGGGGCCGAAGAACTCCTCGAACGTCTCGTTGCCCCCGACCTCGGGGGTGGCGACCGGGGACAGACCGAAGCGGCGGCCGGAACGGCCGTTGAGGGAGCGGAAGACCACGACGGTGGTCGCCTGCCCGCTCATGATCGCGGCGACGGCCTGCGCGACCATCGCGGCCGGGCCGGAGCCGCCGGGGCCGGCCTCGCCCCAGTAGGTCAGGTTCGGAACGCCCAGTCCGTCGGCCAGGGCCGCACACGAGACCAGGTCCATGTCGTTGCGGACGATGCCGTCGACATCGGCCGGAGTCAGTCCGGCATCGGCGAGGGCATTCGATGCGGCCTCGACGGCCAGAGCGGTGACCGACACACCGGAGTCACGGGAATACTCCGTCGTGCCGATGCCGGCGATCGCGCAGGCATCCCTGCGCCAGGTGGGGTCGGTGGACATAGACGGTCCTCTGCGTAGCGCTCGCCGGGAAGCGGCGGGCGGATGGGTTCGGTCGTGTTCGGAAGGGTGGGTGTGAGTGCCACCGGTCTCGTCAGTTCGCGGTCAGGCCACCGTCCGCGGCGATCGCGGCTCCGGTCATGAACGAGGCGTCGTCGGAGAGCAGGAACGCCACCACCGATGCCATCTCGCCCGGGTCGGCCGACCGCGCCAGCGCTGTGTTCTCGACGACCCGGCTGCGCGTGGCCTCCGGTTCCGGCCCTTGCAGCGCAGCGGAATTCGCACGCAGTCCGGTACTCACCAGACCCGGACACAGGCAGTTGGCCCGGATCCCCCGATCGGCGTACCCCATGGCGACCGAGCGGGTCAGTTGCAGGACGCCTCCCTTCGACGCGTCGTAGCCGGGAGTGTTCAGATTCGTGGACACGAGGGACGCAACCGATCCGACGGTGACGATCGAACCCCCGCCGGCGTCGAGCAGGTGCGGAATCGACGCCCGCAGCGGCAGGAAGGTGCCGGTGAGGTTCACCCGCAGGATGCGCTCCCAGTGCTCCAGGTCCATCTCGTGCAACATCGCGGTGCCCGAGATGCCCGCGCACGTGACCACCCCGTCCAGACCACCGAGTTCTGCGACAGCCGCGCGTACGGCTGCGGCGACGGAGGACTCGTCGCCGACGTCGCATGCCGATCCGATCACGGTGCCGCCGGCCGCCCGCACCGCGTCGGCGACCTCTACGGCCGCGCCCTCACGGGCGTCGGTGACCGCGACGGCTGCGCCCTCGGCGGCGAGCCGGTGTGCGACGGCCGCCCCGATTCCACTGCCGCCGCCGGTGAGGAACACCCGTCGTCCGGCGAGCCGCCGAGTCAGGTCCGCGGATGTCGTTCCGCGAGTGTCGGTGATCGTCACAACCGGACCCCCATGTCGACGGGCAGTGCGACCCCGGTGATGAACTGGGCTTCGTCGGAGGCCAGGAACAGCACGGCGTTGCTCAAGTGGGCCGCCGAAACCCATCCGACGCCCATCGGATTGCGATCTTTGGAGCGTTCCCACAGGTCTTCGCGACCGGGATTGTCCAGATCCGGACCGAAGATCCGGAAGGTGGCGTCGTTCAGCAGCATCGGGGTTTCGACGGCGCTCGGATTGACGGTGTTGACCCGGATGCCGTGCGGGCCGAGTTCCGCGGCGAGCGTGCGCATCAGACCCATGACACCGCTCTTGGAGGCGTTGTAGTGCGCGATGTTGGCGGACCCGAGCATGGCCTGGATCGAGCTCGTGATGACGATCGATCCACCGTGACCGGCCTCGATCATCGCCGGCACGACCGCCTTGACGGTATGGAAGGCGCCGGTGAGGTTGACGTCGAGCATGTCCTGCCACTCGGTGTCGCTGAGCTCCCACGTGGGGCGGAAGCCGACGATGCCGGCGTTGGCGGCGACGATGTCGATGTGGCCGAACTCCGCGAGGGCCTCGTCGACGACCGCGTCGAGTTGCTCCTGGCTGCGCACATCGGCGGTGCGCGCCAGTACACGCCGGCCGGTCGCGGCGACCAAGGCCTCGGTCTCCTTCAATTCGACCTCGGTCGCGAGCGGGTAGGGCACCGAGTCGATCCCGGTGCAAGCATCGAGGATGACGACATCCGCACCCTCCTGCGCGAACCGCAGCGCGTGCGACCGGCCCTGGCCCCGGGCTGCGCCCGTGACGAGTGCGACCTTGCCTTCAACTCTTCCCATCAATCCGTCTCCTTCTCGGAAGTATCGTCGTGTGTCCAGGCCGGTTCCAGAGCGCCGCACGACCGGACGCTGTTGCCTGCCGTCGTCACTGGTTGAACAGCTGGCCGAAGCGAAGCTTCAGCGCCTCCAGCGCCTCGGGAGTCATCGCCCTCAGGTCCTGCGGAGCCACCGTGTCGATCGTTGTCACCGCCGACGAGACGCCTGGCAGCACGGCCGCGTTGCGGAACGAGAGCGCCTCCTGCCCGGACGGCGTGATCATGTAGTTGGCGAGGAGCTGGGAAGCGTTGGGGTGCGGGGCTTTCGCGAGAATCGAGGTGTACATCGGGGCACCCCACACGAGCTTGTCGAACCCGCTGTCGACCGGTGCACCGTTCTTCTTCTCCACCGTCTGGTCCTGGGCGAACACCGTCGCGGCGATCTCGCCGGACGCGAGGGCCTGCGCGACCGGCAGCGCGCCGGGGTAGATCCGCGGCTTCTGTGCGGCGAGCTTCTCGACGAAGCCCTCACCACCGACCTGCTCGAGGTAGCTGCCGTAGAAGTCGACGTGCGCGGTCGATGTCGGCAGCACGATGCCGATCTTGCCGTCCGCCAGCGCCGGGTCGAGCAAGTCCTCGTAGCTTTCCAGTCCCGCGGGGTACCGGTCGGTGTTCCAGCCGAAGGTCAGCACGGAGGCGCCGGTGACGAAGTCGCCGGACTCACGCAGCAACGTGTCGGTGTCGTATTCGGAGGCCGGGTCGGTGAAGGCCGGGCCGATCGGCTTCACGACACCGCCGGCAGCGGCGAGCTCGACGACCCAGGGAGAGGTGGCCTGGGTGACGATGTCGGCAACCTGGTTGCCGGTGGCCGCCTCCGCCCCGACCTTCTGGTGGATGTTCGCATCGACGTCACGGACGACGTTCACTCGGATGCCGTAGTCCGCCTCGAATCGGCGGCCCAGTTCGGCAAGGGCGTCGGCCGCATTGGACGAGTAGATCGTGACCTCGCCCTCCGTCCTGGCGGCCTCGACGACCTGCTGCCAGGCCGAGTCCCCGGCCGGGCCGGTGGCGCCGACGAACTCCGAGGTGATGCGATCGTCGCCGCCCCCACCGCATGCGGCGAGCATCGTGGACACGACGGCGACGGCGATCCCGGCGGTGGCGCGGGTGAGGGAGGACCGGCGACGGACGGTGCGGTCAGGGCGCGAGCGCCGGGCGAGAAGGTGCATGCTGGACGACTCCTGTAGGACGGTCGGTACGGGCGACGGTATGGGTCAGTGCGTTCTGGCGATCACGGGTTCGCCACAATCAGGCGGTCGACGTCCGGCCACCGTCGACCGGGATGATCGCACCGGTGGTGTAGGTGGAGCCGGGACCGGCCAGATACAGGGCGGCGCCGACGATCTCGTCCGGGTTCCCAGCTCGCTGCAGCGGCAGGGCGTCGAAGATCTCGTTGGCGTAATCCATGTCCCATGCTTTGCTGATGTCGGTGAGGAACGCACCGGCCATGATCGTGTTGACCCGGACGGTGGGCCCGTACGCCTGCGCGAAACCCTTGGTGAGGGCGTTCAGTCCCGCCTTCGCCGCGGCGTAGGGCAGGTCGTTCGGGGTCGGTCGCTCGGCCGCGATCGAACTGATGTTGATGATCGAACCGCCCGTACCGGCCGCCATCCGCGGCGCGATCAGGGCGGTGAGACGGAAAGGCCCTTTGAAGTTGACGTCGACGACCTTGTCGATCAGGGCTTCCGACACCTGGTCCAGGCTCGGGTACAGCGGGGCCATACCGGCGTTGTTGACGAGGACGTCGACGTGGCCGAACTCCTCGTAGACACGGTCGACGAGCGGTTCGTGGGCGTCCCAGTCGCCGACGTGGAAGGCCAGCGGAAGAGCCCGGCGACCGGTGGTCTCGGCGACCTCCGCAGCCAGCTTTTCGCAGCTCTCCACCTTGCGGCTGACGATCACCGTGTCCGCACCGGCCCGCGCGAACGCGAGGGTCATCTCCCGCCCGAGGCCACGGCTCCCGCCCGTGACGAGGGCGACCTTCCCTTCCAACGGCAGCGCCTGGTCAGTCATCGTATGGCTCCTTCGGATATGAGGCCACCCCGTGGGATTCGGGGCTGCGCCGGATTTCGGTAGGTTGGTGGGGCACCACAGGGGCGGTGCCGACGGATTCAATTCGCTCAGGTGCCGGCGTCCGCGGTGAGCGGGACCACGGCCTTCCCGGTGGCGGTGCCGTCGAGCATGCCGAGGAAGGCGTCCCACGCTCCCGCAACACCGCCGGGGAATTCGGTGTGCACAGGTCGAATTCGATTCGTTCGGATGAGATCGGCCATTTCGGACTCGAATTCGTCACGGGCATCGAGGTGGTCGCCGAGGAGGAAACCCTCCATACGCGCGCGCCGCCAGATGAGCTTGAGGAGATTGCTCGGGCCGGGCTGCGGCGCGGCCGAGTTGTAGATGCTGATCATTCCGCACAGCGCGATCCGGGCGTGGTCGTTGATCACCCGGATGGCGGCCTCGAGATGTTCCCCACCTACGTTGTCGAAGTACACGTCCACACCCCTGACACCGAGTCGGCTCATCGCACCGCGCAGCAGATCCTTGATCGAGCCGTCGTGGTAATCGAATGCGGCGTCGGCTCCCAGGCTCCTCGTGAGCGCGACCTTCTCGGGGGACCCGGCACTTGCGATCACCGTGGCACCGCGCTGCTTCGCGAGCTGGACGACCGTCGAGCCGACTGCTCCGGCCGCTGACGAGACGAATACGACGTCGCCGGCCACGACGTGAGCGATCCGCTCGACGCCGACCCATGCCGTCATGCCGGGAATCCCCAGCAGGCCCAGGTGCACAGCGGGCGGGAGGTCGTCGTGCCGCAGGACACGGCACTCGGAGACCGGGACCAATGAATGCTCCCGCCAGCCGTGGTCGTGCAGGACGAGAGCACCGACCGGGACGGTGCTGTCGGAGGACCCGGTAACGCGCCCGACGGTCGGGGCGAGCATCGGCTCGCCGATCTCGTAGGGTTCCGCGTAGGTGGCCTCACCGCCCATGCGCCCACGCATGTACGGCTCGACCGACATCACCAGGTTCGCGACGCGGACTTCGCCAGGTCCGGGAGTGCCGATCGTCGTCGGCACGAGTTCGACGTCGGTGTCCCGTGGCCGGCCGGTCGGCCGGGCCCGCAGCACCCATGCGTGCTGTGTCGGATCTGCTGTGCCAGTGAGATTCACGACGGTCTCGTCCTCCGTGTCGGATCGGAACTGCGAAAGCTCTCATGAGCCCGGGCGGAACCCGGAAGGGGCGATCAGGCGACAGCGCAGATCCGGTCGACGAGATCGCGCCGCACGAGTTTGCCGGTCGGCGTCCGTGGCAGCTCGTCGACGAACACGACGTCGTCCGGGGTGCGCGAACTGCGCAGCCGCTCACGGCACCAAGTCCGGAACGACTGTGCGTCGTCGTGGATCTCGCCGTTCGGCACGATCACCGCGCAGATCCGCTCGCCCCATTCGTCGTCCGGCACTCCGATCACGGCCACCTCACGGACCTGGGCATGACATGCGAGAACGTCCTCGATTTCGGCCGGCGCGATGTTCTCGCCACCCCTGATGATGGTGTCGTCGGCGCGGCCGCCGATGTAGAGGAAACCGTCCTCGATCCGGGCGCGGTCCCGGGTGGGAAACCAGCCGTCCGCGTCGAGCACGGAACCCTTGCCCATGTACTCGCCGCTGACCTGCGCGCCCCGGACCCACAGCAGCCCCGTTTCCCCCTCCGCGAGAACGGTTACGTCGTCGTCGTCCCGGATCTGAGCCTGCATTCCGGGAACGATGCGCCCCGCAGAAGCAAGCCGACCGCGAAGGGTGGGTTCGGCGAACGCTTCCCGATGGTCCTCCGGACCGAGCACGGCGATCGTCGAACTGGTTTCGGTGAGACCGTAGGCATTCACGAAGCCGGTGTCGGGGAAGGCTGTCAACGCCTTTTCGAGGACCGGCTGTGGCATACGGGCTCCGCCGTACGCGAGGGAGGCGAGGGACGGCGTGCAGGCGGGAGCGCCGTCGAGGTGCTCCACGATGCGCGCGAGCATCGTCGGTACGACCATGGCGCTCGATACCTCCTCCTCTCGGACGAGATCGAGCCAGGCCCGGGGCGAGAAGTCGGGCAGATGCACCATCCGACGTCCGGCGTAGATGTTGCTGAGTACCGCACCCAGACCCGCGATGTGATACGGCGGGGTGCTGACGAGCGTCGCCTGTTCTTCTCCCGCAGAACCGAATTCGACGGTGTTGAGCAGATACGACAGCAGATGCCGGTGGCGCAGCAACACGCCCTTCGGCGCGGAGGTCGTCCCAGAGGTGAACAGCACGATCGCCGTGTCGTCATCGGTCGAGCGGTCTCCGGCCGCGCGTTCGGCTGTGCGCGCGAGTTCGAGGAACCGATCGGACGTGAGGATTCGATGCGAGATTCCGGAGAGCTTGTCGGCGTAGACGTCGTCGGCGACGACGAGCGGCCGGTCGAGGCGATCGATCAGCTCTCGCAACTGGTCGGCGGCAAGCCGGTAGTTCAGGGGAGCGAGCGGGACACCGGCCCGCGCCGAGGCAAACATCAGAACCGGCAGAACGGGGCCGTTCACGCCCACGAAGACGACGTGACCCGCGCCGAGTTCCTCCAGGAGCGTGGCTCCTCCGGCCGCAAGTTCGTCGAGCCGGCCGTAGGTCGTCCCGTCGGACCGACGGCCCATTGCGAGCCGATCGGGTGTAGCCGACGACGCCATGTCCAGGACCATTGCGATGCCCATTTTCACCACCTGTCTTCGAGCACTCTCACGTCGCGGCGACCTCTCCTGCCCTGCCGGCCGTCGCCCTCTCCAAAGGAAAGCGGGAAGTGCTGTACGTCACTTCTCTCTCTGGATGTGAACCATAGCAACTATGGCAATATTTGTGAAGGTAGTAGTAGTTCCTGCTGGTTGTGCTGCATTGCCCCAGGAATTGAGGTGCGGCGCTGCCCGGAGGAATCCCTGGAACGCAGCGCAGCCCTCCGACCGTGAGCGGTCGAAGGGCTGCGGCGAACTCGGAACTCAGACCTTGGTGGGGCTGGCGCGCTTGATCAGGCTGACCGCCTGATCTCGTCGATCAGACCCCATTCGAGCGCGCGCTGCGCGTCGAGTGCGGTGCCGGTGACGAACAGGTGCAGGGCGCGCCAGCGGCCGATGCGGCGCGGGACGCTGACGGTGCCGCCCGCGCCGGGAAGCAGTCCCATCGTCACCTCCGGGAGCCGGAAGACGGTGCCGGGGTCGGCGGCGATCCGGTGTGCGAAGGCCGGAACCTCGATCCCGGCACCGACGCAGTGCCCGTGCAGGTGCACCGTGGTGCGGTCGGCGAGCGCAGCGATCAGGCGTCCGGCGCCGCCGCGGGTGCGGATCAGGTGCGCCGTGGCGGTGTCGGGGGTGTGGCCGAACTCGTCGAGGTCGCCGCCGGCGCAGAACGACGGACCGGCTCCGTCGAGGATCACGGTCGTGATGGTGTCGTCGAGCAGCGGCAGGCGCAGCGCCTCGACCAGGGCGTCGCGCAGCGCGGTGCCGTAGGCGTTGCGCCGCTCGGGCCGGTTGAGCGTGATGCGCAGCGTGCCGCCGTCCCGGTCGATGAGGACCGGGTCGGCGACGGGCGGCGGCGGCAGGGGCCGGCCGAGGCGGCGGCGCTCGTCGAGCCAGCCACCGAACTCGGCGCCGCCCTGCAGGGTGGAGTAGGCGAGCGATTCCACGTCGATCGCTTCGGGCACCGGCAGCGTCTCGGTGATCCGCACGACCTGCCCGGCGACGAGCGCGGACTGCGGAAACCGGTCCACGCACGCGACGAACTCGGCGAGTGCGGCGTCGACGTCGGCGGCGGCGACCACGGCCCGGTCCGCCGGATCCGGGCCGGCCGCGTAGGTCAGGTCCAGCGCCGCCGTCAGCGGAGCAAGGACGGGCGGGACCGGGCCACTGGCCCGGCCGACGACCAGGCGGTCCAACGCGGGCACGCGCGCGGCCGCGGCGGCGGCCACCGACTCGTCGGCGCCGTCGAGGTCGACGATCAGCACCGGCTCGCGCAGCACCGCCCCGTCGCCGAGCACCGGGGTGTCCGCGGCGCCGTCCGCGAGGTCCGCCGCTGTGAGGGTCCGTACGCCTGTGTTCATGTCCGCCGTCCTGAAGTGGTTGTGCCGCAATGTAGCATCGGCCACGTGTCGACCCCTGCGTGCCCTGATCCGGTGCGGGACTGGGCCGAGAGCGGCATCGCCTTCCTCACCGGCCGTCCCGACGGCCCCCCGTTGATCCCGCCGGGCCGGGCGGCGACCGTCGCACGCGAGCGCACCGCGTGGATCGCCGAGGTCACCGGCGGCGCGGTGACCCTCGACGGGGCCGCGCTGCTTTCCGAACGCGCCGCCTTCACCGGGCATCGCCGGGCGGGCGCGACGTCGGCCGGCGGAGCGTGCCGGCTGCTGCCCACCGCCGACGGGTGGGCCGCCGTCTCCTGCGCCCGACCCGACGACCCGTCGCTGCTCGGCGCGCTCGTGGGCGCCGACGTGGGCGAGGACCCGTGGCCCGCGGTACAGGCGTGGCTGCGCGAGCACTCCGGCGCCGAGCTCGCCGAGCGCGCCGAGCTGCTCGGCGTGGCGGCCGGACCCGTTGCCCCGCCCGGCGGCCCCGTCCCGCAGACGCTGCGGCCGCTGAACGCGCGCCCGGTCGCCGGGTTGCGCGTGGTCGACTTCAGCGCCCTGTGGGCCGGTCCGTTGTGCGCACATCTGCTGGGGCTGGCCGGGGCGCGGGTGGTCAAGGTCGAGACCCCGTCGCGCCCGGACGGGGCCCGTCGCGGCAACGCCGAGTTCTACCGCCTGCTGCACGGCGGTCACGAGTCCGTGGTGCTCGACCCCACGCTCGTGCGCGAGCGTGAGGCCCTGGCGGCGCTCGTCGCCGCCGCCGACATCGTGATCGAGGCCTCGCGTCCGCGGGCCCTGCGCGGATTCGGGGTGGACCCGGACGGATTCGTGGCCCGGGGCGGGACCTGGATCTCGATCACCGCGTGCGGGCGCGCCTCGGACCGGATCGGCTTCGGCGACGACATCGCCGCCGGTGCCGGACTCGTCGCGCGCGACGGCGCCGGGCCGATGTTCGTCGGCGACGCGCTCGCCGACCCGCTGACCGGCCTGACGGCGGCGGCCTTGGCGATGTCCGCCCCCGCCGACGGTTCCGGGACGCTATGGGACATCTCGATGGCGGCGGTCGTGGCAGCCACCTTGACCTTGATCGAAGCCGTTGCTGGGCACGCGTATCGGCGACACGGCCGCTGGTGGATCGACACCGCGACGGGACCCGCGGCGATCGCGGAACCGCAGCGCCGCACCCCGCGCGGCGCCGTCGCCGCGCCGGGCCGGGACACCGCGTCGGTGCTCGCCGAACTGGGGATCGCGTCGTGACCGGCCTGCTGCTGCGCCGCGTCGAATTGCCGTCCGGTCTGCGCGACGTCGCGGTCCGCGACGGCCGCGTCGCACAGATCGGTGTCGGCCTCGCCGCCGACGGCGCCGAAGTCGTCGACGGCCGCGGTGGCGCGTTGCTGCCGGGGCTGCACGATCATCACCTGCATCTGCACGCGATGGCCGCCGACGCCGCCTCGGTGCGGTGCGGTCCCCCGCAGGTTCGCATGCCCGCCGAGCTGGCGCGCGCGCTGGACGCCGCGCCCGGCGACGGCTGGATCCGCGGGGTCGGGTACGTCGAGACGGTCGCCGGCCTGCTCGACGCCGCCGCTCTCGACCGGCTGCACGCACGGCGCCCGGTGCGCATGCAGCACCGAAGCGGCGCGGTCTGGATACTCAATTCGGCCGCTTCGGCGCTGGTCGGGCTCGAGTCGGCCGACCATCCGGGGGTCGAGCGCGACCACACCGGCCGCCCAACCGGGCGGGTGTGGCGCGCGGACGCCTGGCTGCGCGAGCGACTGCCCGCCACCGGCCCCCCACCGCTCGACGCCGTCGGCACGGACCTGACCCGGTTCGGCATCACCGGAGTCACCGACGCCACCCCGGACCTGCCCCCGGACTCACTAGCAGCACTCATCGACGCGCACACCACCGGCGCTCTCCCGCAGCGACTGCATCTGCTCGGCGCACCGGTCGGCGACGATCCGGCGTCCCGGCCGGCGACCGTGACCACCGGCCCCTACAAGATCGTGCTCGCCGACTCGGGGCTGCCCGACTTCGAGGCCCTCTCCGACACCGTCCGCCGCGCCCACGCCCACGGCCGCCCGGTCGCGGTGCACTGCGTCAGCCGCGAAGCACTCCTCCTGCTCTTGGCGGCGTTCGACGAGGTCGGCACCCTGCCCGGCGACCGGATCGAACACGGCGCACTGATCCCGGCCGAGTCGATCCCCGAGCTGCACCGCCACGATCTGTGCGTCGTCACCCAACCCGGATTCCTCACCCACCGCGGCGACGACTACCTCGACCGCGTCGACCCGCGGGATCTGCCGGACCTGTACCGCTGCCGGTCACTGGTCGACAACGATGTGCCCCTGGCGATGTCCAGCGACGCCCCCTACGGACCACTCGACCCGTGGGCGGTGATCGCCGCCGCAACCGACCGCCGCGCCCCCACCGGCCAAGTCGTCGGAGCACAGGAGACCATCACCGCCAACGAGGCCCTCGACCGCTACCTCACCCCGCCCGACCGGCCCGGCGGCCGACCGCGAACGGTCGTCCCGGGCGCGCCCGCCGATCTCGTACTGCTCGACTGCTCGCTCGCTGAATCGCTTTCCGCTCCTATCTCGAACTCATTGCGTTGCACAATTATTCGAGGAACGATCCGCTTTCTCCACTGAACGTGATGTCCGGGTGGCCGGCGCGTGCCGCGAGTGACCGAGCAGCATCTCGGATCCTCCGCGGAGAAGTACTCCGGCACCGTCGAACGGGTCCGATCCAGAGCGGTGTAGTGCCGCACCTACCTCACCCCTCGCTCGGATCCCGGCCGGTGCCCCGCTCCGGACGAGTCGGACCCGAACAGCGCCCCCAGCCGCTGCAGCAGACCCCGGCGCGGTCGCCGGTCGAGGTCCCGGACGGTGACTGTGCTGCCGCCCTCGGCCGCGGCCTCGACGGTCACGACGTCACCGGGGAATCGCAGCTCCCACCGGCCGCGATCGACCGTCTGCGCGGTCGGCTCCTGCCTGCGCACGATCGCCTCGACCGTCACCTGCACCGGATCCGGCGAGTGGTAGACCTCGGTGTTTCTCCTCGTCTCCCGATGCTCGTAGGTTTCGGCGATGTGATCCCGGCTCTCGCCGCCGCAGCCCGCGAGCAGCAGCGACGACACGAGCACCGGCACCAGCCGTTTCGCGACGGACGTCCGGCCCGCGTGCACGATCTCCCCCATGAAATCCCCCCGTATCGAATTGTTCCGCGGGGCACCATACAGTCCGGGAGTGAGCCGCCTCGCGGGCGTGCATGTTTCGTGTCTCGTACCACGAGACGGCGGGGAAGCATCCACATCTGACTACGGGTGTGCACAATTGAAGGGCACCGCACCGACTCCACACATCACGGAAGGCCTGGAATGAGTTCGACGGAGATCAGCGCCGACCCGCACGCCGGCACCCTGCGCAGCCCCCGCTTCTGGCTCGCGCCGGTCGTCGTGGTCACCGCTGTGATGGCGGCCCTGGCGGCCCTCTACATCGGCAGCATGATCAATCCGGCCGACAATCTGCACAGGTTCCCGGTCGCCATCGTCAACCAGGACGTCGGCGACGTGCTGCCCGGTTCGGACCAGCAGCGCAATCTCGGCGCCGAGATCACCGCCGCCGTCGCCGACGGGGTCGATCCGGCGGAGATCGACCTGCAGCAGGTCGGGATCTCCGGGGCGATCTCGGGGCTCGACTCGGGCCGGCTCTACGGCGCGATCGTGATCCCGAGCGACTTCACCAAGCGCACGTCCATCCTGGCGCAGGGCAGCGTGATCCCCGGCGACATCGAGAAGCCGATCATCACCGTCTACACCAACCCCCGCACCGGCACCTTCGGCAAGGGCATCGTCGAGTCGATCGCCGACCGTGCCCTGACCACCGTGAACACCACCGTCGGGGAGCAACTCACCACCACGGTCACCGACACCCTCGCCACCAGCGCCCCGGATCTTCAGCTGTCCGGCGGCAGCCGGTTGGCGCTGGCCGATCCCATCGACGTCCGCTTCGTCGAGCACAAGCCGCTGCCCGACGGCACCGGGCTGGGCCTGTCCGCGTTTTACTACACGCTCCTGCTCATCCTCGCGGGCTTCACCGGCGCCACCATCGTCAACTCGCTCGTCGACAGCGCCCTCGGATTCGTCCCCACCGAGTACGGACCGTGGTACGTCGACCGGAAGACGGCGCATCTGTCGCGGTTCCGGGTGCTGCTCGTGAAGTGGGCGATCATGGTGATCCTCGGGTTGATCGTCTCGGCGCTCTACCTGTGGATCGCCACCCTGCTCGGCATGCCGGTGACCCGTGCCCTGCTGCTGTGGGAGTACGGGGCCCTCGCAATCACGGCCGTGGGCGTCACCTCGATCTCGGTGATGGCCGTGTTCGGTTCCGCCGGACTGCTGGTGAACCTGTTGATCTTCATCATCCTGGGCCTGCCGTCGTCGGGCGGGACCGTGCCGCTCGAGGCGATGCCGCCGCTGTACGCGTGGCTGTCGACCTTCGAACCGATGCACCAGGTGTACGTCGCGACCCGGGCCATCCTGTACTTCGACGGCAGCGGCCCCGCCGGGCTGACCCGCGGCGTCCTGATGACCCTGCTCGGCCTCGGGATCGGCCTCGTGCTGGGCGCGGTCGTGACCCGGATCTACGACGTGCGCGGGTTCCACCGCCGCAGCGACGCCGAGCCCGCACTCGTTCCGGCGCAGGACGCGTGAGACAGGACCCCGCTGCTCCTCGAGGGCAGAGCAGCGAGGTCCCAGGTCCCGAAGGTAGCGTTCCGCTTCCGCCCGGCCCAGCCGCGACGGGGTGAAACGAGGGATGAAATCGGACGGGGTGCAGACTGGACGGGTGCGCACCGTCCTGGTTCCCGACACCGCCGGCGGGCAGTCGCCCGGCGGATGGACCGTTCCGGTCGACGCCGACGGACGACCGCTCGCCGCGGCCGAACACCACGACGACCTCACGGCATTCGTCCGGGGGTGCGAGGCGACGGACCCGCCACGGTGGATCTGGACCGGCACCGCCTCCGTCTACCCCGCACTGCTGCGCGGCGGAGCCCGCGTGCGCCGATGCCACGACCTCGCCTCGACACGCGCGATCCTGAACGTGCGCGCCGGGATTCCCGCACCACCGGAGCAATCGGTCGACGAGCGTCCGGGACTGTTCGACGTCGTCCCCTCCGCCGACCTCGACTCGGTGCTCGCCGAGTTCGCCCGGCAGCGCGCCGAACTCGGCGGCCGTGCCCGGCTCGAACTGCTCGTCGCCGCCGAATCGGCGGGCACGCTGGCCGCCGCTGAGATGGGCTTCGACGGGTTGCCGTTCTCCGCCGACGCCCACCGGCAGGTGCTCGAGCGCACCCTCGGGCCACGCCCCACCGACGACGGGTTGCCGCCTCGGATAACCGAACTGAACGCAAGGATCGGTGCGGTGTTCGGTCGTGCGCTCAACCCCGCCTCGCACACCGAGGTGCTCGACGCGTTCCGGCGCGAAGGCATCGAGGTGCCGTCCACCCGCAAACGGGTACTGCGCGAACTCGACCATCCGGCGGTGCCGCTGCTCCTGCAGCACCGGGATCTGTCGAAGCTGCACAGCACCAACGGCTGGCACTGGCTCGACACCTGGGTACGCGACGGCCGGTTCCGCCCGGTCTATGTACCCGGCGCCGTGGTGTCCGGGCGCTGGGCGAGCCGTGGCGGTGGCGCCCTGCAGATCCCGAAGGCGCTGCGGTCGAGCGTGATCGCCGAGCCCGGCCACGTTTTCGTGATCGCCGATGCCGGCCAGCTCGAACCGCGCATCCTCGCCGCGATGTCCGGCGACCCGCGGATGACGACGGCGGCGGGGGCCGAGGACCTGTACGCGCCGGTGGCGGCGACCACGTTCGGCGGCGACCGCGCGAAGGCGAAGGTGGCCGTGCTCGGTGTGCTCTACGGCGCGACGTCCGGCGAGTCACGGGCGTTGCTCACGATGCTGCGGCGGAGTTTTCCCGAGGCGGTGGAGTTCGTCGAGCGCGCCGCGCGGGCCGGGGAACGCGGCGAGGTGGTGCATTCGTGGCTGGGTCGCGCGTGCCCGCCCCCCGACGCCGGCTTCTTCACGCACGGCGACGCGCGGGCCCGGGGACGGTTCACCCGCAACTTCGTCGTCCAGGCGACGGCCGCCGAGTGGGCGCTGTGCGTGCTGGCCGATCTGCGCCTGCGCCTGGCCGCCGACGACGCCGGTGAACTCGTCTTCTTCCAGCACGACGAGATCGTGGTGCACACCCGCACGCCGGAGACTGCGACGGCACATCTGTCCGCCGCGGTGGGGTCAGCCACCCGGTTGCTGTTCGGTGACACGAAAGTGCGCTTCCCCATGCAGGTCTCGGTGCGCGACTGCTACGGCGCCGACGAGCCGTAGGCGGCGTACGTCCACAGGTGGAACGCGGCGTAGGCCCGCCACGGACTCCATCGCTGCACCCGGGCCGTCACCGCACCGGCGGTGTCCACGCCGAGGGCCCTGCGCAGCACCAGATCTCCGGCGGGACAGGCGTCGCGGTCCCCGAGCACGCGCACGGCGAGGTAATCCACGGTCCACGGCCCGATTCCCGGCAGCGCGAGAAGGTCCCGGCGGAACCGCACCGGGTCGGACGGGTCGAGACCGTCGGCTGCGGCGCGGGCGAGCACGAGCACGGTACGCACCCGGGCACCGGTCAGCCCCACCGCCGCCTGCAGTTCGTGCGGATCCGCACCCGCGAGCCCACTCGGCGACGGGAAGCAGCGCAGACCGTCGCGTCCCGGATCGCCGTAGCGCGCGACGAGGCGGCCGGCGAACGTGGCGGCCGCCGCGACGCTGACCTGCTGTCCCAGCACGGTCTGCACGGCGGTGTCGAACCAGTCCGTCGTTCCGAGCACGCGCAGTCCCGGCCGGGCCGCCACCATGGGCGCGAGGTACGGATCGGCGTCGAGCGCAGCGTCGATCGGGGCCGGGTCGGCATCGAGGTCCAGCCACCGCCGGACCGTCTGCTCGAGCTCGGGTAGGTCGCGACGGTCCGCGTCGATCCGGACGGACACGTGCTCGGAGCGGGGCCGGATCGCGACCACCGCGGGACTGTGCCGCCCCCGCACCGACCGGACGTGCGTGCCGGTGTCCACGTCGTGCCGTTCGAGGCCGGGGACGGTGTGGCCGCGCAGCGCGGCGAGCATCGGCGCCGCGGCCAGCGGCGGCGTCACGGTCGGCCGCAGGACGACGCTCACGCCGCGAGCTCGAGCCGGAGCAGGACGCGCTTGGCCTCCACTCCGCCCACGTACCGGCCGAGGTCGCCGTCGCTGCGCACCACGCGATGGCACGGCAGGACGACGGGCAGCGGATTCGTCGCGCATGCCGTGCCCACCGCCCTGACGGCCCGGGGGCTGCCCGCCACGGCCGCCACCTCGGCGTAGCTCGCGGTCCGGCCGTAGCCGGGCAGGTGCGTGATCACCTCGCGCCGGAAGCCCCGCGCCAGGCTCAGGTCGAGCGGCAGGTCGAACGTGGTTCGGGTGCCGCGGAAGTACTCGTCGAGTTGGCGGGCGGCGGTGTCGAGCCGCGCGGGCGCGGCCAGGATGCGGGGGCTGAGGTCGGCGGCGAGCCGGTCGAGGACCGCGTCGTGGTTCTCGACGGCGTAGGCGACTCGCACGAGTCCGGCGGGGGTGGCGGCGAGCAGCAGCGGTCCCACCGGGGTGTCGACGATGCGGTAGGCGACGTCGAGCAGGTCGGCGTCGGCGGCAGCGGCGGTCAGCCGGGCATGCAGGCGGGTCAGGTCGGCGGTGTCGACAGGGGACGGTTCGAGCGTCATGACGGTTCCTCCGTCGGATAGCGGCGGCGCAGCGCGGCCCGGCCGTCGGCGGCGGCGCGGCGCGCGGCGTCGGTGGAGTTGCCGAGGATCGTGGCGATCTCGGCGTAGGGCAGACCGACCACATGGTGGTAGACGACGGCAGCGCGTTGGGTGAACGGCAGCGCGGCGACCGCGGACCACAGGTCGTCGTCGGGTGCGGGGATGCCCACCTCGGCCGGGCGCTCCGGGAGAACGGCGACCGGTACCGGCGTGCGAGCCCGGGACCGATGGACGTCGACGGCCTTGCGATGGGCGATCGTCACGAGCCACGCTTCGACGTTGCTGCCCGGACGCAGCGCCGGGTAGGCCCGCAGGGCGGCGAGGAACGTCTCGGACCAGGCGTCGTCGGCATCGACGGGACCGAGCAGCGCACGGCACACCCGCAGGACGGTGCCGCCGTGTTCGGCGACGACCCGCTCGAACGGGGGCAGCGGGTCACTGGCGTGCACGGGTCACCTGCGCCTCCCGGTCGAGCAGGTAACGCTTGCGGTCGAGACCGCCGGCGTACCCGGTGAGGGTGCCGTCGCGACCGATCACGCGGTGGCAGGGCACCACGATGCTCACCGGGTTGCGGCCGTTCGCGGCGGCCACCGCCCGCACGGCGGTGGGGTGCCCGACCGCGGCAGCGAGCTCGGTGTATGTGCACACCGTGCCGTACGGGACGCTCTGCAGCGCCTGCCATACCCGGCGCTGGAACGGGGTCCCGTGCAGCTCGAGCAGCACGGTGAACTCGGTGCGCCGGCCCGCGAAGTACTCGTCGAGCTGCTCGATGATCTCCTCGAAGCCGGTCGCTGCGACATCCCCGAAGGCGTGCGGGCCGGGCCGGTGCCGGTGTTCGGCGAGGTACAGGCCGCTGAGGGACCCGTCGGTCCGCACCAAAGTCAGCGGTCCGATCGGTGAGTCGACGACCGTGTGGGTTCGCGTCGCGTTCACAAGTTCGATCCTTCCATCCGGCGTATACGAGGTAGACGCCTCCACGGACGGAAACGTGAGATCGATCCGTGACACAGTTCACCGGGTTGCGGTCGGAATACCCGGGAACGGGTCCGTGTTGAAGAGTTCGGATCGGCACGCTCCGTGTCCCCCGGGCTCAATATTTCTGCCTTTGCAGAGTTCCGTCCGGCTGGAGCTGCATTGCGCCTTTCGCCGTGAGGCGACCGGGCGTGTCGGTCCTTCATCTTTCCTCGGGTGCGTGGCTCCGCCCCGGCCGGGGAACCCGGACTCATGGCCAGGCGAACCGAACCCGCGGTCGCGGCGTCGAGCCGGTGGATCGACGACGACGGAATCCGATACCCGCGCGGCGATACGCACGCCTGGACGCCCGGCACCAATCAGACCCTGTGCGGCGTTCCGCTCTCCCGTGCCCGCCTCGCCCGGTTCCCGCACGTGCCGTGGAGCGAGGCGCTGTACCTCGCGGACACCGGCGAACACGGTGTCGTACCGTGCCGCCGCTGCACCGCGGCCACGCGCCACGATCGGCCCCGGTGGACCCGCACGGACCCGCGGCCCTGACCGCCGGTTCGGCCCCGAGCCGGGACGCGCGATGCCATGCTGAGGAGCCATGACGGAACCGAGAGAGCGGGCCCGGAGCTTCGAACGGTATCTGACGTTCCTCGACGCGATCGTGGCCATCGCGATCACCCTGCTGGTGTTGCCGCTCGTCGATCGAGCCTCCGATCACGAGGGGACGACGATCGAATTGCTGCACGACGCCGCCGGGGCGCTCGGGGCGTTCGCCCTGAGCTTCGTCGTCATCTTCCGGTTCTGGTGGGGGCAGCACCGGCTGGTGCGCGACATCGTCGCCGACGATCCCTGGGTCGATCGGGCCCTGTTCCTGTGGGCATTCACCATCATCTTTCTGCCCTTTCCCTCCGCGCTGGTGGCCACGAACTCCGACGAGACCGCGACACGCGCGCTGTACATCGGCACCATGGCGGCGAGCGGGGCGGCGCTGATGCTGTCGGCGTGGGCCGCCGGCCGGCACCCGGCCATCACGGCAGGTGCCGCGCCACCGGATCTGGCGGGGACCGTCGCGTTGACGGCGCTCCTGCTGGTCGCACTGGTCCTGAGCGTCACCGTCCCGCCGCTGTCGTACTATCCGCTGCTGCTGTTGCTGCTGTCGAGTCCGTTGACGAGGCTCGTGCGGCGCGGCCGACACCCGTCCGGCGCTCGAGTCAGGTCACCGATGGGAGCCGCTCGCCGCCCAGTCATCCGCGGCGACGATCGTCAGAGCGGATGACCGGCCGGAGAGCGGGTACCCGCTCGGACAGCACCCGCTCGAGCTTCCCGGCCGCGCCCCGCAGTACCTCGGTCGCGTTCCTCGGCAGCATCCCGTAGTTCGGTGCCGCGGCGAGCACCGCAAACCCTCCGCCCGTGCAGAATCCGATCACGCCGGCCTTGCCGGTGCAGTCGGCTGTCCACCGGCAACAGCCGCGCGCCGGCCGGTCATCCGCGGCGACGATCGTCGACTCGGATGACCGGGCGGCGCGCGGGTGTGGGAACGCCGCCTCTCCGAAGTGGACTTATTTTTTCTTTTGGGTATGGTCGAGCCGAGTTCGCGATTGCCGATTCGGAAAGGATTGACAATGGCTGCCAAGTCCGCCGTCAAAAGTTCCAAACAGTCCGCCCGCGCTTTGAAGGAGCGCCGCGCGGAAAAACGCGCCAAGGCTCAGGATGCGGGTCAGCTCATCCGCAAGCGCAAGAGCTGATCACTCGAGCAGAGCCAGGACACTCATTCGAATGCACTCCACGACAACGACTCTGGAGACCCTCTACCGGAATATCGGGGAAATGATGACGCGAGGCCGGAATCTCGAAATCGATTTTCCGGGATACCGCCAGGGGCTGGAAACCGCCCGGTTGTACGTACTCGACGAACTCGCCCGATGCTCCGGATTTTCGATGGCGAGAAAGGACAGCACCGAGCAGAAGGCACGAGCCGCATGAAAATCACCAGACACGCGCTGCAGAATATTCGCAGCAATCTGGAAAACGAACTGGCGACCGTCGGATCGTCCACCCATACCGCGGGCTACCGCCGCGGGCTCCACGACGCCTTGGCACACGTGGTGGCCCTGCAGGACACCACCGACGCGCGCACACCGCACTGAACATCTCCCCTCGCTCCGTCCCGGCCGATGTATCCGGGACGGAGCGTCGTCTCGGCCCGGTGGGGCCGGTGTCGAAAGCGATGACCGAACCATGATGCGCATCCCTGCGAGCGCGCCCGTAGCCCGGCTCGAGCCGGGCAGCACACCCGTGCGGGCCGCTGTGCTGAAGGTGATGTTCCTACCCCTGGACATCGGCGAACGGCCTGTACCGCCCCCGGTACCCGCCGTGTCCTACGCCGAGCCGTTTCTGCCGGCCCGGATCGCCGGCGGCACCGACTACCTCGAACGCCCCGGGGCCCTGCTGGCGTTCCGGCACCGCACCGAGCCCGGCACCCGCCTGACCTTCGGGACGCCCGCCTCCGCCGCGCACTCGCGGCCGTACGACGGACCGGCGGGCGCATGTGCGTCGCTGTGGGAGGTCCCTGGCGCCGGACCGGTACTGGTCTGCGAGATCCTGTCCGCCGACCCACCGGGTGCCGTGCTCACCTGGCACAGCGACCCCCTGTTCGACGGCGCCGAGACGGGCTTCCGGCGAACCCTCGACACCTTCCTCGCCCCGTTCGGGATCACCGCCGACGCCAGTCTGGTGGACCTGTTCCCGCGGCTGGACACGCGGTTGCCCGACACCGAGGTGTACCGCCCGCTCGCGCAGGTGGCCGTCCGCACCGCGCCTTTCCTCACCGACGAACCCTCGATCGAGGGTTTGGTGGTCGAGGTTGCCGGCGACGGGCGCGAGGCGGTGCGCCGGCTGGTGGACTGCCCACCCGCTGGTGCACTGGCCGAAGCGGCCGCACGCTCGTGCGGACGATTGCAGGCCTGGCACCGACCGGCAGCGACGGACGTGGCCGTACGCGGGGACGGCCGGGCTTTGCTACTCGACCTCGTCACCGGCGGCGGACACGTCGGTGCGCACGGCCGGGAGATGCTGTACCACCTGATCGGCTGGGCGGGCCTGCGCGCACAACTGCATGCCGATCACCGTCGCCTGCTGACCGCGCTGCGGCGGCACGAGACGCTCGACCCCGACGAGATCCGCACCGCCCTCGACGATGTCGCCCGGGCACGGGTACGACTCGTCGAACTGGCCGTGCTGTCCGCCGAGGCCCGTCCGGCGCACACCGACCCGACCTGGGTACGCACCCTGCTCGTGTCGTCCGGCGCCGAGGAGGTCACCGCGGCGCGGGTGGCGGTGGAGGAGTTGTGCGACGCCGCAGAGCGGGTGCTTTGGCAGCGCTTGCACCTGCGCTCGACTCGTCGGTCGCGGTGGGCCGACCCGAAGGCGATGGCGGCCGCCGCGACCTGGGTGGTGTTCGTCGTTGCGGTCACCGCGTTCACGGCGTCGACGCAGGTCCTGGCAGCTGCGGCGATCGTCGCCGTGGCCGCCGGCGCGGCCCTGGGGTTCGTCGAGTCCGTCGAGCGCCGACGGGTGCCGAAGCGACGACGTCGCGACCGCCGGTGAGTTGCGCCGCAGGGCGTTGCGCCCGCCCCTCCACACCTGCTCCGGACATCGACAACGAACGCGACGGTTGTCGATGTCCGGCGTTGTCCAGCCTGCGAGGCGGGCGGCGGAGAACCGAGCTCAATGCCCCAGCGTGGCGCTCAGCTCGGGGATCCGCGTCGCCAAGGCCGAGTACACGAGACGGTCGTTCACCTGGTCGTAGTGGTGTGCGATCAGGTTTCGCATCCGTCCGATCGCCACCCAGTCGACGCCGGGGAACTCGGACTTGAACGTCTCCGGCAGCTTCTCGACGATCGTGGCTACCTGGATCAGGATGTGCCGGCCGTTGTTCCGCAGCACGCGCCCGTAGGGACTGTCCTCCAGGTAGGCATCCAGACCGAGTCCCACCGTGTAGGCCGCATCCGCCGCGAAATCGGCGACGTCCTGTAAACGACGGCGAACGCGCTCGTCTGCATTCTCCTCCGACGTCACAGCGCCACGGCTTCCTCCCGGGCCCGGTCCCCCACGCGCCCCCCGGCTCGCCCATCGATGATCTCGACCCGCACGGTGAGCATGTCTTCCAGAGCTTGCTGCAACCCGAGAAGGTCGACGATGTCGTGGCGATCGCTGAAATCCACGATGAGGTCGACATCCGAGGCGAAGTCGTCGTCGCCACGCGCCACAGATCCGAACACCCTCGGGCTCGGCAGCCCCGCCTCGGCGAAGAGCTCGCACACTTCCCCACGTCGGGCTGCCAGAGCCTCGGAGGGACGAACGGGCAGCGCTGCCGTCAGCGCCGAACGGGCCGGCTCGGACGGTTGCCGTCGTCCTGTCTCGATTGCGGCGATCAGAGGTTGCTTGATGCCGGAGCGCTCGGCGAGCTCCCGCTGCGAGAGACCCAGAATCCCCCGCCGGATGCGAACGAAGTCACCGAAGCCGACAGCCACGACATCACGATGACAGATTTTGTTATCACTTGAGGCGATGTAGGCCGCACGCGGCCCATGTCCCGCAGCCAGTCACGGGCTCGCTCGGATGTGCAGTTCTCGTGACGACTCGCCGGGCAACTACCACGAAAACTGCGCGCTCGGCACAGCGCCGCTCAACCGAAGTTCACCTGACGACGAGCGTTCGCGAGGCACGTGACGGCGCCCGTCCCGAACGGGCCGAGCCGGTCGAACAGCACCGAGGTGCCGACCGCGACGCCGTCGGCGCTGAGGTGGTGATCAGCTTCGACGCCGACCTCGGTGCCGACGGGCAGCCGCGAGAGGGTCAGGGTGAGGTCGCCGTTGATGAAGCCGACGCCCTCGTCGCTCCAATTGGCCATGAAGCTGGTGCCCTCGCCAACGACCGCGGTCCGCACGAACGGCGACATCTCCTCCCCCACGATTACCGGAATCTGCCGGGACCACATGCGTTTCCGGCTCGCGTTCTGGTGTTCGGCCCGCACCTGCGACCAGCCGTCGGGGTGCGCGTCGCTGCCGAACCAGGTGCGCGCGAATCCCGTCTCCGGGTCGTCGAGTGCCTCGATGGGCGGCGTCGGGTGCTCGTCGCGGGTCCAGACGGTGCCCGGCGGCTGCTCGGACGGGCGCAGGTAGACGACGGTTCCGCGGGCGGTGACGTCGTCGCCCTGGATCAGGTAGGCATCGGCGACGCGGATGCGGTTGCCGTCTCGCACGCGGGTCGTCTCGAACCGGACGGGCGCGTTCTGCACCGGGCGGAACAGGTCGACGGTGAGCCGGGCGGGAACGAACCCATCGGGACCGTGATCCTTGTCGGGTTCCCGGGCGAGCAGGCCGGTCACGCACGGCCCGGCCAGCATGGTCGACGACCAGGGGCTGACGGCGTACTTCGTGGGAAGGTACGTGCCGTCGGATTCGGTGAAGTATCCGCACGTGGAGTCAGGCATCCTCGGATTCTCGCAGTGTCCGTTTCCGCGGCTGTATCAGGTTCCGGCGTCCTCACTCCCCCTGTGGTATCGAAGCCACGCCATCGCCGCACCGCAGGCCAGCACGGCGGCGGTCGACGCACCCACCGACGACCACGCCCACGCACTCGGGCTCCACCCGGCTGGGCCGTCGGTGAGCGGGGTGTATGCCGTCCACCCGAACTGCGCGAGCAACGGCAGCGCCAGCACCGCCGGCGGGGTCAGCGAGGTGACGGTCACGGGCGCCGTCGACGGCAGTGACGCGACGATCGTGTACGCGGCGGCGAACGGCACCACGAGGACCGTCGCCGCGAAGTTCGCGTTGTCCCACGGCGGACGATCGAAGATCCCGGAAGCCGCGACGAGCGCGAGCAGCCCCACGCCCACCAGGGGCATCGGCCTGCGGCGACCCAGCCACACACCGACGGCCACAAGAGCCGGCGCGATCAGCAGCGCCGGCCACGCGGCCGGCGACCACGAGACGGCGCCGCCCACGGCGACGACCATCGCCGTCGCCGCCAGGAGCACCGTCCCCGTCCGTCCCCGCAGCCACAGCGCCGCGACGATGAGCACCGGCACCGCCACCAGACCCCACAGCCACCGACCCTCCCCGAAGTCGTCCAGAGCGAACAGCGCGTGGTGGAACGACCAATACAGCCCCACCCCGAGGATCGGCACACCGATACCGACGGCCACCTCCCGCCCGCGGGCCCGGGACGCGTCGACCGGCGCCGTGTCGTTTCCGGCGGTCAGCGCCACCACCCCCGCCGCGACGGCGGTGACGATCGCCAGCGACAGCCACGCGGCATTGACCGGCTGAACGCTCGCTGCGAGATAGGACGCGTACCGCTGAGGCGCCGAGTCCAGCTCCCGGAACTGCGCGAGCGGCTCGGCCGTCAGCAGCCCGGCGACCACCGCTCCGGCCAGCGCAGTGTGCAGCTTCTCGGCGCCCAGCACGACGAGCGCGCCGAGCAGCAGGCCCGCGCCGATCGTCGCGACGTACACGTCGAACCGCCATCCTCCCGGCAGCGCAACGACGGCCACCGCCATCGCGCCGACCAGGGCGGCCGCGAGCACGCGCCGGCGAATCGCTGCCGCCACGGCCAGCGCCGTAAGCGCTCCCGCTGCAGCGGCGGCGACGTCGGAGGTGAACACCGGGCCGGGCAGCAACCCGTCGGCCAAGGGATAGGTGTCGACGCTCGGGGCGGCCAGCACCAGGCCGGCGGTGAAGCCGCCGACGACGAGTAGGACATATCGGAAAATTGACGCCACGCCCTACCATCGCCGGGCGGCTCACCTCGGGCGTGCTCGACGCGCCGGACTCTCTTCGGATTTCGTCACGCACGCCCGAGGCATCCGAACGCGCGTTCGAGTTGACGGTATGCGCCGGCCGTGCCACCATCCCTCCATTGGCCTGAAAACAGGTCGACCCCGGCAGGTGTTGCAGCACCGCACCGGGGTCTGGGCACACGACAGAG
This sequence comes from Rhodococcus sp. NS-SX18, assembly GCF_057367935.1. Lineage (NCBI taxonomy): Bacteria > Bacillati > Actinomycetota > Actinomycetes > Mycobacteriales > Nocardiaceae > Rhodococcus > Rhodococcus sp. NS-SX18. Next base: position 4,945,220 of record NZ_CM170633.1, read on the forward strand.
GAGACTGTCATGCACCGTAGGGTGGAGTCTATCCACACGCCCGGCAGGGGCGTGTACCCGCAACCGCGCGCACGTTCCGTCGCGCCGATCCCCCACCGCGGCACCCGCGCCCGGTCGACGTCCTGACGCACGAGCCCCTCGGCATCGAGGGGCTCGTCGTGCATCGCTGTTCCCGGTGTGCGCCAGGGTAACCGAGGCACACCGGTCCACGTCGCTACTCTCCCGTGGTCCGACGTCAGCGCACGGACGCTGCGAGCGCGAGTTCGTCGCGCTCGAAACCGACTGGGCACCAGTACCTTTGTCCCCGTAGCTGGTGGCGGGGCACCTGATCGCGCGGGTCGACACGTTCGTTCGGGTCCAGCACAGCCGCACGTCGCCCGCGACGTGGGGCCGAAAGTGCTGGCCGAGACGGTCTATCGGGGTATGGCGACCGGGCAGCGTTGGGGAAGGGGCCGAAGAACACAGGGACCCGCAGGGTCTCCGCTCGGTCGAGGGCAGCCGCCCGCAGGGCGTCCGCTTCCGCAACGTGCCTCATCCTGGGCACATTCGTCATCCGCCGGGAACCCCGCCACCGAGGAAGTCCGTCACCGCCTCCATCACCTCGGCGGTCTGCTCGTCGTGCGGGTTGTGCCCGGCACGGTCGATGATCCGAAGGCGCGCATGGGGAATGCCGGCGGCCAGCTCCAGTTGGCACTGCGGCGGGAACACGAAGTCCTCGCGCCCGGCCACGACGAGCGTGGGGGCGGTGATCTCACCGAGCCGATCCACGACCGTCCAGTCCCTCATCAGGTGCCGGCCCGCGAAGATCAGCGGCTCCGCCCGCGGCCTCGAGCGCCACGCCCCGCTGCTCAGTTCGCGCGCCAGCATGGCGAGGCCGGAGCCGTCGAAGTACGCGTCCCCGATCTGCGAGAAGATCGAAAAGTACTCGCGGGGGGTGAATTCTCCGTTGAACCACCGCCGCGCCAGCTCCGCCTTCTCCCGGCCGTAGCCGCGTGCGATCAGTACCTCGGACGCGTTCTGCCGCTCCCAGTGACTGTCGGCGCCCGTGTCGAGCAGCACGAGGTGCGTGACCCGCTCGGGGTAGCGCAGAGCGTACTCGAGCGCGACCTGCCCGCCGAACGAGTGGCCGAGCACCGCCCACCGCTCGAACCCGAGCCGCTCGCGCAGGGCGTCGGCATCCGCAGTGAGGTTCTCCCACGTCATCGTTTCGACGGGTGGCCCGATCGAGCGTCCGTTGCAACGGTGGTCGTAGAACACCAGGGTGAACCGGTCCGCGCACTGCCGGAAGGCCTGCATCGTCCACAGGTCCGCCGACGGTCCGCCGTGCATGACCACCAACGGAGGTCCCTGCCCGACCACATCGACATAGAGGGAGGTGTCCCGGATCGGGACCCGGCCGGGCCGGACGCGGTGCAGGCTGCCGCGCCATTTCACCGCTACCGACGAAAGACCACGAGAGTGACGTCGTCGCACCTCGCCTGTTGCCGTGTTCGAACCCGTTGCCCGCGAGCTATTTTCGATGTTGCGCTTGAGGACTGCCAGCATGCGTGCCTGCATGATCCACACGACCGGCGGAAAGATCCCGGAGTAGACGAGGCGCGCGACCCATCGCGGTCGGCCCGCTTGATACCCACTGACGACGAGGCGGGTGCGTCCGCCGGGCAGCTCCTTCAGCTGGAAGCCCCACAGTCCTTCCAGATAGGCGGACGGGCGCGGCTGACCGGGGTCGAGGGCGCCGCCCCGCAGATCGATCAGCCCGTACAGCCCGAGGAACCGGTTCGGCTCGACCCGCGCGACCTTGTACGCGTCCAGAGGTCCCGCCCCGGGCGCCCAGTACTTCAGTTGGTCGCCGGGCCGGATGTCCTGCCATTCCGGGTGCACTTCCCGCGCGCTCGGACGACCGGCGTTGTCCAGGTGATCCCAGGAGTACCAGCCGCCGCGGTCCCAGCCCATCTGCACCAGCCACGGCCACACCTGTTCCGGCGGCGCGTCGATGGTGACGGCCATCGCGCCCGATCTCTCCCCGTCGGGCACCAGATCGGCGCCGGGGAACGGCCCGCTGACCTCCTCATCGGTGGCGCCCCACCGCACGAGCCGCGGGCGCACGAAGCGTCCGTAGACCACGGCTGCCGCCGCGCCTGCTACCGCCACCTTCGGTGCGACTGCCATGTGTCCAGCGTGCGCCGGTTTCCCCGTGCTTCACAAGGGACAAGCGGCCCTCGTCATCGCAGCTCAGCCGCCGGTAACACGGCTGCCGCTTCGCAGGCCCGAATCCCTGGTTCGAGAGTCTCGCCGAGGCCTCTCACCGGCCGTAGTGATAGCGGCACGCAGCGATGCGGACCTCTGTGTCGGTGATCTTGTAGACCAGGCGATGTTCATCCGTAATGCGCCGGGACCAATAGCCTGCGAAATCATGTTTCAACGGCTCAGGCTTGCCGATTCCTTCGTTACCGTTGCGCAGGATGTCCTGTACCAATGCGTTGATGCGTCTCAATACCTTCCGATCCTGGGTCTGCCACCACAGGTAGTCCTCCCAGGCATTGACGTCCCACACCAGCCGCACGGTCAGTCGTCACCCTCGATCAGTTCGTGCACTTGCCCCTCGCCTGCCTCGAGCCGTTCCATCGCGTCGAGCAGACGTCGAGCGTTCGCCGGTGAACGCATCAGGTAAGCCGTTTCCCGCAGCGACTCGAAGTCCGCCAGGGAGACGATCACAACGGGCTCGTGGCCCGAGCGGGTAATGACGATCTCCTCTCGGTCGTTGACGACAGAGTCCAAGACCTCGGCGTACCGGGCGCGCGATTCGCTGTAGCTCATAGTTCGCATGACGACCTCCATCCTTGTACAGAAAATTGTACCTCTAGCCGCGGCGGCTGGCCCCTTCCCCTCGATCCCCCTGATCGATATCGGTTGCGGACCATTGGGGGCTTGCTCGCGCTGCCGCCGCCGACTCGATCGGCCAGTACGTCGACTGACGGCTCACCCCTACGTCCGCCGCGGTCTGAAGCGAGCCCACCTCTCCGAGCGAAATCGGCCGAACCGGCAGATGGTCGACGACTCCGGCCGAAAGGGAGCCCTAGGATCGAGGATGGAAGCCTGGAGATGCGTCCCGAGGACGCACAGCTCACGAAAGAGATAGCCATGGCCGACGAACAGTCCTTCTGGCAGTCCCATCGCACTCTTGCCGGTGTGGCCCGCGACGCCGAACGCTTCGCGGTGCACCTGCCCCTGGTGGGCCGGCTCGGCATTCCCCGGCCCGAACAACTCGCCTATTTCGCCGGCCTCGGCCTGCTCGTGGCATTGGATCTGATCGAGTGGCCCGTGGCGGTGGCGATCGGTGTGGGCCAGGTCCTGGTCACCGAGCATGCCAAGTCCGCCGCCGAAGGTCCTGGCTCGCCGGCCCAGGCAGCGGCGACGGACGGCAGCCCGGGCGCCGCAGTCGTCCCTGCGACGTAGCCGAGCGCACCGGACGCCGTCCCCGCGGCGGTGCACTCAGGACGGCGATCACCGCTTCCGTGCCGGTGCCTTCTTTGCCGGTCGCTCCCCCGTCGTCGGCTTCCCGGCCGACGGCTTCGCCGCTGCCGCGGTCGGGGCCGCGCCGGGGCTGGTCGGTGTGGTGTCCGGGGTCGGCGCCGGCGCACGCTCGATCGTGGGAGCGCCGGGTGTCGGGGTGGGGCGGGGTGTGAGCAGCCGGATGGCCAGGGCCGTGGCGCCGAGTCCGGCCAGCACGGGCGCGGCGGCAATACCGGTTGCCAGTCCGGTAGCGCCCAGCACGACGATCGTTGCCGCTGCCGTCGTCGTCGACTCGGCTCCACTGCCGAGACCGGAGCGAGCTCCTTCGGCGGCGCCGCGCACGCTGCCTGTCAGAGCGCCCAGGGCGGCGCCGCCGACGGCACCGGCGGCGCGGGTGGTGGCGTCGGCGGTGCCGACGACTACCTGCGTGGTCTTGTCGAGGACATTCATCACTGCTACCTCCCGATCCGAGCGAAATGCGTCGCGGGTTGCCCCCGACCGCAGTGTCGCGCGACCGCAGCGGCCCGGGCTCGGAATCGGCAGGTTCGAATGCCACTTGCGGAGACGCGCTCCCGGATCTCCGGTCGACACGGCCGATGCTCGCCCGAAGACCTGGTGACGAAAACGATACGGCGTCCGCCACTGCGGTGTCACACCCCGACGATCGGCGCCGATCTCGGAATGCCGTCGAGACTGTCGGCGCCCAGAACCGTCGCCGGTCCCCGCGCGGGCCGGGCACCTCCGTCCGGCAGGATGAGCACATGATGTCGCTTCTCGCCGCGCCCATCGGAGCCGCCCGCCTCGTCCTGGACCGGACCGTGGAGGTCGCCGAGTTCGCGGTGTCCGTCCCCGGCCGCGTCGTCAACCTGCTCGAGACGACCGAGGCCCTGGTGGGGCGTATCGACGGCGTCGTCACCGAGGCCCGCGAGATCGTCGCGCGGATCGACGACGTGGTCACCGACGCCCGCGCGACCGTCGGGAGGGTCGGCGAGGTCGTCGACAGCAGTTCGGCGGTGGTCGGCGAGGCGGCGACCGTCGCGCACCGCGCGCAGGACGTGGTGGCGTCGGCCGGCCGCACGTCCGACTCGGCGGGCGAACTGCTCGACACGTATGCCCCGATGGCGACGCGGGCCGCGCCGCTCGCCGGCCAGTTCATCGACGAGCTCAGCGCCGAGGAGGTGCACGCGGCGGTCGTGCTGCTCGATCAGCTGCCCGAGCTCGCGGACCGGATGACGGCTCTGATGCCGATCCTCGGCACGCTCGAGACCGTCGCCCCGGAGATCCACGAGCTGCTCGGGGTGGCGAAGGACGTGCGGCAGGCGATCGTCGGCGTGCCGGGGTTCAACTTCCTGCGCCGCCGCGGCGAGGACAAGGAGAACGGCGACGACGACTGACCGTCACGGCCGGACGAGGATCTTGACGTTCTCCTCCTTGTTGGAGATCAGTTCCTCGAACCCGTGGGCGACGATGTCGTCGAGGTCGATGCGGCCGGTGATGAACTGGTAGGGGTCGACCTTGCCGGAGGCGATCATCTCGATCGTCGCGGGATGGTCGTTCGCGTAGGCCAGGCTGCCGAGCAGGTTGACCTCGCGGAAGACCAGGTCGTTCATCGCGACGGACGCCTCGTGGCCCCAGATCGCGACGTTGACGCACGTGCCGCCCGCCCGGGTGGACAGGATCGCGGACTTCAGCACCGCGTCGATGCCGGCGCATTCGAAGGAGACGTCGGCGCCGCGGCCGCCGGTCAGCTCGAGGACCTGCTCGGTGACGTCGCCGTCGCGCGGGTCGATGATGTGGTCCGCGCCGGCCGGCTCGGCCTTCTTCTTCCGCACGTCGGCGGGTTCGACGACGATGATCTGGTCGACACCGGCGGCGCGCAGCGCCGACGTGGTGACGAGGCCGATCGGCCCGGCGCCGAACACGAGCGCCGAGTGGCTCGGTCGCGCTCCGGACAGGCGCACCGCGTGGTACGCCACGGCGAGGGGTTCGACGAGGGCGCCGACGTCGGTGCCGAGTTCGCCGAGCGGGTGGATCCAGCGCCGCTCGGCGACGACGTACTGGGAGAACCCGCCCCCGTAGCCCGACAGACCCACGAATCCCAATGTGCCGCAGACGTTGTAGCGTCCGTTGCGGCAGGCGTCGCAGCGACCGCAGATGATGTACGGCTCGACCGCGACCCGGTCGCCGACGCGCAGATCGTCGACGCCGTCCCCGACTTCCGCCACGACGCCGGCGAACTCGTGCCCGAGGGTGATCGGCACGGTCTCACCGGTGACGGGGTGCGGCGTGTCGGCGGGCGGGGCGAAGATCGGGCCCTCGAGGTACTCGTGCAGGTCGGTGCCGCAGATGCCGCACCACTCCACCTCCACCTTGACGGTGCCGGGGCGGGTGGCCGGTTCGGGAATGTCCTCGACCCGGATGTCCCCGGGGCCGTGGAAGCGGGCTGCCTTCATGGGTCGATCTCCTCGCTGTACGGGCGTCGGATCATGGTCGGCCTAGTCCGACGCGGGATCATCCGGGTGCGCCGCTGCCGAGGCCGGCGCGTGATCCAGCACACAGCGGGCACGTCGCCGCGGCAAACGTTGCAGTGCGTTGCGCGTACCGTCGGGTGTGGTGCCGGACACACCCGAGGGCATATGCTCGCGGCAACTCGACCGACGAGAGACGGAGACCGTGGGCAACTTCAGCGCCATCGAACCGGGCACCGACCTGCACCGATACGCGCGCGAGCTGGCGCGTATGCACGACGCGGTGATCGGTGGCGGCCAGTCGCCGCTGCGGCCGCGGTCGGTGGTCGCGCGGTCCTGGACGCGGGTGCTCGGCGCCGGCCTCGCACCCGACGGCAGCAACGCCCGCGCCCTGCTGCCGCTCGCCGAGGTCGAACGCCGGCGCCGCGCCTCGCCCCTGTCGGGGGTGATCGGCGACCTCGAGCAGGTGGTGTGCTCGGTGGCCGAGGCGTCGCACATGCTGATGGTGGTGACCGACGCGGACGGGATCGTGCTGTGGCGGGCCGGGTCGGCGAAGGTCCGCAGCCGGGCGGACAGCCTGGGGTTCAGCGAGGGCGCCCGGTGGACGGAGTCGACCGTGGGCACCAATGCGATCGGCACGGCGCTCGCCGAGGCCGCCCCGGTGCAGTTGTTCTCCGCCGAGCACTTCGAGCAGTCCCAGCATCCCTGGTACTGCACGGCCGCGCCGATCCACGATCCCCGCACCGGGGAACTGCTCGGCGTGGTCGACGTGAGCGGTCCGGCGCTGACGATCCATCCCACGATCAGTGCGCTGGTGGAGACGGCGGTACGGCTGGCCGAGGCGCAGCTGTGGCGGCTGCACGAGAACCGGCTCGAGCGGCTGCGCACGGTCGCGGCACCGGTGCTCGCGTCGATGAGCGGTCCGCTGCTGCTCGTCGACGAGCACGGGTGGGTGGCGCACGCGTCGGGCGTCGCGGCCACCAAGCGGGTGGCGGCACCGACCGCCGACCGCACCCTGAGTGTGCCGGGCCTGGGGATGTGCGTCCCGGAGCAGCTCGCGCACGGCTGGTTGATCCGGCCCGCCGGGGGTCCGGCGCGGATCACGATGGAACTCGACCTGTCCGGCGCGCCGACGGTGGTCGTCAGCGGCGCGGACTCGACGTGGCGCAGCGCGCTGTCCGCGCGGCACGCGGAGATCCTGCTGATGTTGCACCTGCGGGGCCGCGAGGGGATGACGGTCACCGAACTCAGCAACGGCATCTACGGCGACCCGGACCACGCCGTCGCGGTGCGGGCGGAGGTGTCCCGGCTACGCCGCGCGCTCGGCTCCGTCGTCGAGAGCCGCCCCTACCGGCTCGCCGACTCGGTCGACCTGACGCTCACCCTCGGTGCGGCCGAGCGGCTCTCGGATTGCGCGTTCGTCCGGCACAGCGCGAGCCCGGCCGTCCGCGCGCTGGCGGACGGCCGGTGAGAGCTCACGCCCGGTAGGCGTCCGTTCCGGCGCGGCTGAGCACCAGGCGCGGCAGCACCGCGCGCGACGACAGCCGCAGCACCGCGTCGACGAGTTCGACGACGTCGTTCACCTCGAGCATCTCCTCGGCGGGGATGCGGTCCTTGATCCAGTCGGACATGTCGGTGTCGACGTACGCGGGCGCGATTGCGGACGCGCTGATGCCGTTGCCGGACTCCTCGGCGTTGAGGGTCTCCACGAGCGAGATCAGCGCGGCCTTCGTCGCCCCGTACACGGCCAGGCCCGCCTCGGCGTAGACACCCGTGATCGACGACAGCGCAACCACTTTCGACCCTCGACGCGGAGCGGCCGACGCGGCCTTGCGCAGCAGCGGCAGCGCCGACTGGACGAATGCGAACGGGGTCTCGAAGTTCACCGACACCGTCTTGCCGAACCGCCGCATCGGGAACTCGGCGATGGTACCGGCGGTGCCGACGCCCGCGTTGAGGACGAGCGCTCGCATGCTGCCGAACGTCTCCTCGTGTGCCGCGACGACGCGGCTCGCGGTCTCGGGGTCGCCGAGGTCGGTGGCGACGACGCGCACCTCGGGCGCGCCCGCGTCGCGAAGGTCGGCGGCGACCGCGCCGAGCCGGGCCTCGTCACGCGCGGTGAGCGTCAGGCCGTAGCCCTGCTGCGCGAGACGGGTGGCGACACCGAGCCCGATGCCGCGCGACGCACCCGTGACGAGCGCGCTGGGGTTGGCGAGATCGGTTGTCATGCGCCACCTCCCCGCAGCGCGGCGAGTCCGGCGGCGGCGAAGACCGGTACGGCCTCCCCCGCCTTGTCGAAGCCGTCGCCGACGGTCGCGCCGACGCGCCAGCGGTGGTTGATGCCCTCGGCGATGACGGCGAGCTTGAAGTTCGCCAGTCCCATGTAGAAGTCCCAGTGGGCGAGCTCGCGCCCGGTCGCGACCGCGTAGCGCTGGGCGAGGTCGTCGGCCGACGGCAGGCGCGGGCTGGTCCACGCGGCGGACTCGCCGAGCACCTGGTCGAGCGCGGGGTTGCGGTACACGCACATCAGGGCGACGTCGGTGAGCGGGTCGCCGAGCGTCGACAGCTCCCAATCCACAACCGCCGCAATCTTTCCTGCGTCGTCGAGATCGAGGATGGTGTTGTCGATGCGGTAGTCGCCGTGCACGATCGACGCCGCGGACGACGCCGGGATCGCGTCGGCGAGGGCGGCGTGCAAGCGATCGATGTCGTCGAGGTCGCGGGTCTTGACCCGGCCCCACTGACCGGCCCACAGCTTGACCTGGCGCGCGACGTACCCGTCGGGGCGGCCGAGGTTCCCCAGGCCGACGGCCTCGTAGTCCACCGAGTGCAGCGCGGCGAGCACACGGACGAGTTCGCCGGTGCACGCTTCGATCTCGGTGTCACTCAGGGTGGCGAGGTCGTCGGTCGTGCGGATCACCCGTCCGGTGACGTGCTCGACGACGGTGAACGGGGCACCCATCACGGAGTCGTCCTCGCACAGGGCGACCGTCTGGGCGACCGGCACACCGCAGCCCTGGAGCGCCGAGGTGATGCGGAATTCGCGGGCGACGTCGTGGGCGGACGGGGTGAGTCCCGCCGTCGGCGGCCGGCGCAGCACCCACCGCGACGTGCCGTCGGAGATCGCGTACGTCAGGTTCGACTTTCCGCCGGAGATGAGATCGGCGCGCAGTTCGCCGTCGAGGGCGATGCCCGAGTCCTCCAGGTAGCGTTGCAGGGCACCCAGGTCGAGTCCCTCGTGCTGTGCGGTCTTCATGCCCGGCCCTCCTTCGCGGCGGCGGCCTTCTTCGCGGCGCCGACGGCCCGCTTGGCGATCGCCCAGCGATGCACTTCGGACGGTCCGTCGTAGATGCGGAACGGGCGGACCTCGCGGGCCAGGCGGGCGACGGGCAGGTCGGCGGAGACGCCGAGCCCGCCGCACATCTGCATCGAGCGGTCGACGATCCGGAACACCGCCTCGGCGGCGAAGGTCTTGGCGATGGACGTGGAGTTCGACGCGTGGGAGCCCTGGTCGAGTTCCCAGCACGCCTGCGTCAGCAGGGCGCGGGTGGCGGCGATGTCGATCTCGTTGTCGGCGACCATCTTCTGGATCATGCCGAGGTCGCCGAGCTTGCTCCCGAATCCTTCGCGTTCGGCGACGCGGGCGACGGCGATGTCGTGGCCGCGGCGGGCGGCGCCGAGCCAGCGCATCACGTGCGTCATGCGGGCGGGTCCGAGCCGCACCTGCGCGTAGGCGAAGCCCTGGTCGACCTCGCCGAGGACGGCGGAGTCGGGCACGAACAGGTCCTCGAAGAAGACCTCGCAGTGGCCCCCGATCATGGCGCGGTCGATGGTGTCGATGTGCCGGCCGACGGTCAGTCCGGGAGTGTCGGCGGGCGCGAGGAACATCGTCGCCCCGCCGCGCTGGCCGGGTTCGCCGGAGGTGCGGGCCATGATGATGAAGAAGCCCGCGCCGTCGGCTCCGGTGATGAAGTACTTGCGGCCGTTGATCTTCCAGCCGCCGGGGGCCTTCTCGGCGCGGGTGGTCAGGGCGTTGGGATCGGATCCGGCGCCGGGTGCCGGTTCGGTCATCGCGAAGCCGGACCGCACGTCGCCGTGGGCCAGCGGCGCGAGGAACTGCTCCTTCTGCTCCGGGCTGGCGATGTGCGCGAGCATGTGCACGTTGCCCTCGTCGGGCGCGGCGATGTTGAGCGCGATCGGTCCGAACAGCGAGTACCCGGCCGCCTCGAACACCGGGGCGCGGTCGACCATGCCGAGGCCGTGGCCGCCGTACTCGACGGGCGCGTGCGGCGCGAAGACACCGGCCTCCTTGGCCGCCTGCTGCAACTTCACGCGCAGGTCGTCACCCCCGGCGGCGGTGATGTCACCGTTGTGGGCGTCCTCGACGGGCAGCACGTGCTCCCGGACGAACTCCTCGGTCTTCGCCACGAGTGCCTGGACGTGTTCCGGGTACGACAGATCGACAGCCATCGCGATTCCTCCTCCTCACCCCGACCGATCGATCGCTCGGTTGCCTCAACCGTGACATACCCCACCCCGCGCGGTCAACCCAGGGCGCCCTACCGAGCGCCTACGGCGCCGTGCCTACCGAGCACCTACGGCGCAGCGCGCAATGGCGAGGTAGCGGCGGACGACCTCGTCGGGAGACAGCGGTCCGTCCGGCCGGTACCACGAGGCGACCGCCACGCACATGGTGGTCACCGCCCGGCTCGCATCCTCCGGGAACTCGGTACCGAACTCGCCGCTCGCCACCCCGTCCCGGACGATCTCGTCGAGCATTCGCTGCTGCTCGTCGCGCAACGCGATGTAGGCCTTCCGGTTGTCCGGTTCCATGCTGCGCATCTCGGTGGAGGCGACGAACGCCTGGTTGCGCCGGAACATGTGGTACCGCAGCAGCGACTCGACGACGGCGTCGAACCGCTCGGACGGTGTCGGTCCGGCCTCCTCGAGGGCTTGCCTGCTCCGGTCGAGCAGATCACGCATCACCAGCGTCGTCAACGACACCAGCAGCGCCTGCTTGGACGGATAGTGGTGATACAGACCCGGAACCGACAACCCGGCCCGGGCGGCGACCTCCCGGATCGAGGTGCCGTCGTAACCCCGCTCGGCGAACGCCTCGAGGGCAGCCTCGAGCGGCTTGGGCAGGGTCGACGGCCCGTACTGCCGCCATGTCCCCGGTTCGACGGCTTCCTCACGCGTTTCCATGGCATCACCGTAAGCGACCCTGCGGGGCCGGCCGAACGTCACCGCCGGCGGGCCAGCCGAACGTCACCGCCGGCGGGCCGGCCGAACGTCACCGCCGGCGGGCCGGCCGGACGTCACCGCCGGCCGGCCACGGAGCGAGGTGCCGGTATTCGCTCTCGTCAGTAGTCGTCGTCGCCGTAGAGCACCATGCCGCGCAGGTTCCGACCCTCGTGCATGTCGGCGTAGCCCTCGTTGATGTCCTCGAGCCGGTACGTCTTGGTGACCAGCTTGTCGAGTTCGAGCTGTCCACTCCGGTACAGGTCGAGCAGCTTCGGGATCTGCGATCGCGGACCGACGCCACCGAAGATCGCACCCTGCAGCCGCTTCTGCAGCAGGGTCAGCTCGAACAGGCTCAGCGTGACCTGGGTGTCGGCGGCGCTACCCATGCCGACCACGACCACCTGACCGCCCTTGCCCGTCAGCGCCATGGACGGAGCGATGATGTCGCCGTGGATCTCGCCGACAGTGATGATCGTGACGTCGGCCATCGCCCCCCAGGTAATCTCGCCGATCACCGGCAGCGCCTCCTCGATCGAGGCGAAGGTGTGGGTCGCCCCGAACTTCTTGGCCTGATCCCGCTTGAACTCCACCGGATCGACGGCCACGACGTGCCGGGCACCCGCGTGCGCAGCACCCTGCACCGCATTGATGCCCACGCCGCCGATGCCGATCACGACGACGGAGTCACCCACCTTGGTGCCGCCGATCGCGGTCGCGGAGCCCCAGCCCGTGGCGACGCCACAGCCGAGCAGGGCGGCCTTGTCGAGCGGGATGTCGTCCTCGATCTTGATGACCGACGCCTCGTGCACGGTGACGTACGGCGCGAACGTGCCGAGCAGGCACATCTGGATCACCGGGTCACCGTTGAGCGTCACCCGGTGGGTCTTGTCGGCGATCGCCTGCCCGGTGAGGAGGTTCGCCCCCTCGTCGCAGATGTTCTGCAGGCCCTTCGCGCACGCGCGGCACCGTCCGCAGGCCGGGATGAAGGCGAGCACCACATGGTCGCCTTCTCGAATATTGGTCACGCCCGGTCCGACCTTGGTGACCACGCCGGCACCCTCGTGCCCGCCGAGGATGGGGAAGGACGCCATCGGCGTCGCGCCGGTGCGCAGATGTTCGTCGGAATGGCACAGTCCGGACGCAGCCAGACGCACCTGTACTTCGCCGGCGACCGGATCGCCCAGGTCGATCTCCTCGATCTCCCACGGTTGATTGAGCCCCTTGATCACCGCAGCCTTGGTCTTCACGAACCCTCCCACCGGATCCACTGTGAACTGTGTCACCATGAGTAGAGCAGGACGAGCGTCCGAACGGACCGCTTTGAGGATCTCCCCAGGACGCGAGTTACCTGATACTTTGGGTAACAGAAATGTCCCCACGGAGGTACAGATGATCCACATCCGTCACAGCGCCGTCGCGGAGGTCCCCGTCGACGTGGCGTTCGCCTACCTCGACGACCACCGCACGGTCCCCGAATGGATGTACGGCGTCCACCGCTTCGAACCGGTGGGATCGCAGGTCAACGGCATCGGCGCGATCTTCGACGCCACCATGCAGATCGGCCCGAAGGGCCTCGATTCACGCCTGGCGATCGTCGACTGGGAACTCGACCGCAGAATCGTCCTCGACTCCATCGCCGGATTCCGCACCTCCTCGTGGTGGGAACTCGCCGATCTCGGCGACGGCCGGGTCCGCCTCGACGTCGACTTCGCCTACCAGCTCCCCGGCGGGCTGGCCGGGCGGGCACTGGGCAAGCTCGTCGAACCGGTGGTGGGTACCGCGATCCGCCAGACGGAACAGGCGCTGCGCTCGAATCTCGGCCGCGTCGCCTGAGCGGCGCGTGCTGTCTGCGAGCAGGGAAATTCGCCCGCTCGTCCGGAATTCGCCCGCCCTGTGGCACGGGCGGATTCCGAAGGCGCGAGCAAGTCCGCTAGGTTCCCGGCGGAGGTGCCCGATGCCCGACGACCGTCACATGATCCACGTGCGCCACGACGGGGTGGCGCACGTCGAACTCGACACCGCCTTCGCGTATGTCGCCGACCACCGCACGGTCCCGGAGTGGATGTTCGGAGTCACCCGCTTCGAGCCCGTGGGCAAGCAGGTCCGCGGCGTGGGCGCGGTGTTCGACGCGAGCATGCGGATCGGGCCGGCCACCTTCGACTCCCGGCTCGAGATCGTCGAGTGGGAAAACAACCACCGGATCGTGCTGAGCTCGATCTCCGGGTTCCGCACCCGGTCGGCGTGGCAGTTCGACGACCTGGGCGACGGCGACATGCGGCTCGCCGTCGACTTCGGCTACCAGCTGCCCGGCGGTCTGGCCGGGCGTGCGGCCGGGCTGCTCATCGAGCCCCTGGTGGGCACGATCGTGCGGCGGACCGAGAACGCGCTGCGGGACCAGGTCGTCCGGAACGCCTGATCCCGCAGCCCTGATCCCGCAGCGCGGAAGTGTCAGAAGTTGCCGCGCGCTTCCTGCTCCCGCTCGATCGCCTCGAACAGGGCCTTGAAGTTGCCCTTGCCGAAGCCGAGCGAACCGTGCCGTTCGATCAGTTCGAAGAAGACGGTGGGCCGGTCGGTGATCGGCTTGGTGAAGATCTGCAGCAGGTAGCCGTCCTCGTCGCGGTCGACGAGGATGCCGCGCTTCTGCAGCTCCTCGATCGGCACCCGCACCTCGCCGATCCGGGCCCGCAGCTCGGGGTCCTCGTAGTAGGCGTCCGGGGTGGCGAGGAACTCCACGCCCTCCTCGCGGAGCCGGTCGACGGCGGTGAGGATGTCGTTGGTGGCCAGCGCCAGGTGCTGCGCGCCGGGACCGCGGTAGAAGTCGAGGTACTCGTCGATCTGCGAGCGCTTCTTCGCCACGGCCGGCTCGTTGAGCGGGAACTTGACGCGGTGGTTGCCGTTGCAGACCACCTTGCTCATCAGGGCCGAGTAGTCGGTGGCGATGTCGTCGCCGATGAACTCGGCCATGTTGGTGAATCCCATGACGCGGTTGTAGAAGTCGACCCACTCGTCCATGTGGCCGAGTTCGACGTTGCCGACCACGTGGTCGAGCGCCTGGAAGATCCGCTTGGGAGCGCCGTCGCGCTTGCGGTAGGTCGACGACTTGTCCACGTAGCCGGGCAGATACGTGCCGGAGTACCGCGAGCGGTCGACGAGGGTGTGCCGGGTCTCGCCGTAGGTGGCGATCGCGGCGAGACGGACCGTGCCGTGCTCGTCGCTGATCTCGTACGGCTCCTCGAGCACCGTCGCGCCCTGGGCCCGGGCGTGCGCGACGCACTTGTCGACGTCGGGCACCTGCAGCGCGATGTCGACGACCCCGTCGCCGTGCCGGCGGTGATGTTCGACGAGCGGGCTGTCCGGATCCACCGCACCCTTGACGACGAACCGCACCGCCCCGCTCCGCAGGACGTAGGCGTGGTGGTCGCGGTTGCCGGTGGTGGGACCGGAGTAGGCGATCAGTTCCATTCCGAACGCGGACTGGTAGTAGTGCGCGGTCTGCGTGGCGTTACCCACTACCCAGACCACCGCGTCCCAGCCACTGACGGGGAACGGGTCCCGCTCGGCGTCGTACTGGACGAGGCCGACGAGCTGCCGCAGTTCCTCGGCGTTCAGCTGGGCGAGCTTCTCGCTGTCGGTAAGGGTGAACTCGAGAGTCATGGCGATTCCTCCTGCCGCCGGACGCGGCGCCATCGGTGTGTCGTGTGTCACCAGGAAAAACCTGTCGCGAGGGCAGCGCAATCTCCCCCATTCCAGCTGGCCGACCTGACTGGAAAACGAGGGAAGCCTGGCGTGCCGCTATACAATCGGCACAGTTTCCGCCGCCTCTTCGGAAGGAACGGCTATGCGTGACGCCGTGCAGCTGGACGAGTTGGATTTCGCGCTCCTGGAGACGCTGCACACCGATCCGAAGATCGGCGCGCTGGAGTTGTCCCGGCGGCTACGGGTGGCGCGCGCGACGGTCTCGGCACGGCTGCGCCGGCTCGAAGAGTCCGGCGTCATCGCCGGCTACGAACCGCGCCTGAACCTGGCGGCCGCCGGATTCGAGGTCCAGGCGTTCGTGACGATGGAGATCGTCCAGGGCGCGCTCGAAGCGATAACCGATGTGCTGGAAGCGATTCCGGGGGTACTCGAGGCGTTCGCGACGACCGGCGCCGGCGACATCCTGTGCCGGATCGCCGCGGACTCCCACCTCGGGCTGCAGCAGACGCTGATCGAACTGAACCGCTCGTCGATCGTCGCCCGGTCGACCAGCGTCATGGTGTTGTCGGAGGTGGTCCGCTACCGGGCCATGCCGCTGCTGCGCACGCTCCAACCGGGCAGAACCGCCAAAGCGCCCGCCTACCGCCGGTAGAGCTGAAAACCGGACCACCAGCCCGCCCCCGCCGAAAACGGCGAGTCAGCTCTGCACACTGCACAGAAAATCAGCGGCCCGCTGCACTACAGCTCTTCAGGCTGACCAGTAGCGCAGGCCGCACTTGCGCGCCCTTTGTAACCACGGTCACAGTCTTCTTCATTCGCCCGCACCCGGGCACCGCACCGTCCCGACTCCCGAGAGAAGACATGAAGAACCTGCTGACCCGTTTCGAGGACAAGGCCCCCGAGATCGTCTTCGAGTGGCACGACACCGAGACCACTGCCCGCGGCTGGGTCGTCATCAACTCCCTGCGCGGCGGAGCGGCCGGCGGCGGCACCCGCATGCGCCGCGGCCTCGACCGCCGCGAGGTCGAGTCCCTGGCCAAAACGATGGAGGTCAAGTTCACCGTCTCCGGCCCGGCCATCGGCGGCGCCAAGTCCGGCATCGACTTCGATCCGTCCGACCCCCGCAAGGACGGGGTGCTGCGCCGCTGGTTCGCGGCCGTCGCGCCGCTGCTGCGCGCCTACTACGGCACCGGCGGCGACCTGAACGTCGACGAGATGACCGAGGTCGTGCCGCTCACCGAGAGCAACGGTCTGTGGCACCCCCAGGAGGGCGTCGTCAACGGGCACTTCGCCGCGGACGAGCGCGAGCGCATCCAGCGGGTCGGGCAGCTGCGGCTCGGTGTGGCCAAGGTCGTCGAGGACACCCGCTTCACCCCCGCCCCCGACGCGAAGTACACGGTGGCCGATCTCATCACCGGCTGGGGCGTCGCCGAGTCGGTACGCCACCACTACCGCATCTACGGGGACGCGGCCGGCAACCGCGAGCTCGCCGGTAAGCGCGTGATCGTCCAGGGCTGGGGCAACGTCGGTGCGGCCGCGGCCTACTACCTGGCGCAGGCCGGCGCCCGCGTCGTCGGCATCATCGACCGCGACGGCGGCATCCTCGACACGGACGGGCTCGACTTCGACGAGGTGCGCACCCTACTGCTGACCAAGAACGGCAACGCGCTCCGCAGCGACCGGATGCGCCCGTTCACCGAGGTGCACGACGCGATCTGGGACCTCGGTGCCGAGGTCTTCCTCCCGTGCGCCGCGTCCCGCCTGGTCACCCGTGAACAGGTCGACCGTATGGTTGCGGCGGGGCTCGAGGTGATCGCCAGCGGAGCGAACGTCCCCTTCGCCGACGACGAGATCTTCTACGGACCCACCTACGAGCACGCCGACAAGTCCGTCTCGGTGATCCCCGACTTCATCGCCAACAGCGGCATGGCCCGCGCCTTCGCGCAGCTCATGGAGGGCGACGTCGAGGTCTCCGACGCCGCGATCTTCGGTGACGTCTCCGACACCGTCGCCGGTGCGCTGCAGCGTTGCCACGATCGCAGCGCCGACCATACGGGCGTCGCGGCCACGGCGTTCGAGATCGCCCTCGACCAGCTGGTGCCGGCCGGGGAGCGCATCGATGACTGATACCTTGGCCACCCCACCGGTCACCACGACCACGCCCGCACCGCGGGCGATGCTGCACCAGGCGATGCGACCGCGGCAGCTGGTGATGATGAGCCTCGGCGGCGCGATCGGTGCGGGTCTGTTCGTCGGCTCCGGCGCCGGTATCGCGGTCGCCGGCCCGGCCATCCTCGTCTCGTTCCTCGCCGCCGCCGCCCTCGTGGTCCTCATCATGCGGATGATGGGCGAGATGGCGGCCGCGAACCCCGCCAGCGGTGCGTTCTCGGTGCACGCGGAGAACGCCCTCGGTTCCGTCGCCGGTCGCACCATCGGCTGGCTGTACTGGATCCAGGTGGTCATCGTGATCGCGGCGGAGGCCACCGGCGCCGCCGCCATCACCGCCGCCTCGATCCCCGGGATCCCGCAGTGGGCCGCGGCCCTGTTCTTCATGGTCGTCCTCACCGGCGTGAACCTCGTCGGCGTGCGCCGGTTCGGTGAGGTCGAATTCTGGTTCGCGGCACTGAAGATCGTCGCCATCGTCGCCTTCCTTGCGATCGGCGTCGCGATGATCGCCGGGTGGGTGCCGGCCTTCGACAGCACCGGGTTCGCAAACCTGACCGCACACGGAGGCTTCGCCCCCACCGGTATCGCCGGCATCGCCGCCGGCCTGCTCATCGTGGTGTTCGCGTTCGGCGGCACCGAGATCATCGCGATCGCAGCCGCCGAGACCTCGGATCCGCGCCGCAACGTCGGCCGCGCTGTGCGCACGCTGATCTGGCGCATCCTGGTCTTCTACATCGGCTCGGTGCTGATCATGGTGACGGTGCTGCCGTGGACGTCCGAGGATCTCGTCACGGGACCGTTCGTCGCGGTGCTGAACGCCGGCTCGGTGCCGGGGGCGGCCGCGGTGATGACCGTGATCGTCGTGGTGGCTCTGCTGTCCTCGCTCAACGCGATGCTCTTCAGCGCCTCCCGGATGATCTACTCGCTCTCGCAGCGCGGTTCGGCGTACCCGGTGTTCGGCCGGGTGGCCGCCAACGGCGTGCCCCGCAACGCGGTCCTGGCCTCGGTGGCGTTCGGATTCGTCACCGTCGCACTCAACTACGTGCGTCCCGACAAGGTCCTGCCGCTGCTTCTCAACGCGGTCGGCTCGACCATCCTCGTGCTGTGGACGTTCGTGGCGGTCTCCCACCTCGTGCTGCGCAAGCGGGCACGTCGCGACGGCACCGAAGACGCTCTGCCGCTGAAGATGTGGGGCTTCCCGTACCTGTCGTACGCGACGCTCGGACTGCTCGCCGGCATCGCCGTGCTGGCACTGTTCGACTCGGCCGCGCGCACCCAGCTCGTCGCGACCGGCGCCCTCACGGCCACGATCGCGGGCGCGTGCTGGCTCCTGCACCGTCGGCAGGCGGTCCGGCAGCCGTAACGACCGTACAGACGACGACGCCGTGCGTCCTCCCGCAGGGGGGAAGGACGCACGGCGTCGTCGTGGTTCGGTCCTCGTCGTCAGTCCTTCGGACCACCGGCGACGTAGATGACCTGGCCGGAGACGAAGCCCGCACCCTCACTCGCGAGGAACGACGCGGTGTGCGCGATGTCCTCGGGCTTTCCGGTGCGGGCGACGGGGATCTGCGAGGCCGCGGCGGCCTTGAAGTCCTCGAACGACATCCCGACCCGCTCGGCCGTCGCCGCGGTCATCTCGGTCTCGATGAAGCCGGGGGCGATCGCGTTGGCGGTCACACCGTACTTGCCGAGCTCGATCGCGAGGGTCTTGGTGAAGCCCTGCATGCCGGCCTTGGCCGCGGAGTAGTTGACCTGGCCGCGGTTGCCCAGCGCGGAGGTGCTCGACAGATTGACGATGCGACCGAACTTGGCTTCCACCATGTACTTCTGCGTCGCACGGGACATGAGGAACGCGCCCCGCAGGTGCACGTTCATCACGGCGTCCCAGTCGTCGACGGTCATCTTGAACAGCAGGTTGTCGCGGGTGATTCCAGCGTTGTTGATCAGCACCGTGGGGTCGCCCAGTTCGTTCGCGACCTTCTCCACGGCCGCGGCGACGGACTGCTCGTCGGCGACGTTCGCGCCGACGGCGAGGGCCTTGCCGCCGGCCGCCTCGATGGCCGAGACGGTGTCGGCGCACGCGGACTCGTCGAGGTCCAGAACCGCGACCTGGAATCCGTCCTCGGCGAGACGCTTGGCGACTGCGGCGCCGATGCCGCGCGCGGCGCCGGTGACGATGGCGGTGCGGGTGCTTGCTTCGCTCACTGCTTACCTCCGGTGTGGTTGGAAACTTCAGTTGATGGTCAGGCCGCCGTCGACCGCGATCGTCTGTCCGGTGACGTAGCCGGCGGCCGCCGAGGTGAGCCACACGGCGGTGGCAGCGATCTCGGCGGGATCACCGGTGCGGCCCAGAACAATTCGCGGCTTCATGCTGTCGAGGTAACCGGGCTGGTATTCGTCGGTCATCTCGGTCGCGAAGAATCCCGGCGCGATGGCGTTGACGCGGATACCCTTGCGGGCCCCCCACTGCTGGGCCAGGTCGCGGGTCAGGCCGATCACGCCGGCCTTGCTCGCGGCGTAGGCGGCCTGCGGCAGTCCGGCGGTGGTGAGGCCCAGGACGGAGGAGATGTTGACGATGGCGCTGCCCGGCTGCATGACGCGCCCGACGGCCTGCGCTGCCCAGTACGAGCCGTTCAGGTTGATGTCGATGACGCGCCGGAACTGGTCCGGAGTCTCCTTGGTGGCCGGGACGGCCGTGCCGATACCGGCGTTGTTGATGAGGATGTCGACCTTTCCGAAGTGCTCGACCGCGGCGTCGACCATCCGCTGCGCCTGCTCGGGCTCGGCGATGTCGGTCTCGACGGTCAGCGCGCGACGGCCTGCCGCACGGACGAGTTCGGCGGTCTGTTCGAGTCGGTCCGCGCGACGGGCCGCGAGCACCACGTCGGCACCGGCCTCGGCGAGGGCCTGGGCGAAGGCGACGCCGAGGCCGGAGGAGGCGCCGGTGACGATCGCGACGCGGTCGTCGAGGCGGAACTGGTCGAGTACGGACATGGGGGTAGTCTCCTCCGGAAATTGGTACCTACGCGACTTGTATAGTTGAATTCGCGCTCGAGTTCAATATGTAGTTTTCGAAAAAGGCGCGGTCACAAGCCCTTTCGGGCCCGCGGCCGCGCCTCGTTCGCGTTCCGGTCGGAAGGGATCAGCTCAGGCGCTCGAGCACCATCGCCATGCCCTGACCGCCGCCGACGCACATGGTCTCCACGCCGAACTGCTTGTCGTGGGTCTGCAGGTTGTTGAGCAGCGTGGCGGTGATTCGCGCGCCGGTCATGCCGAACGGGTGACCGAGGGCGATCGCGCCACCGGAGACGTTCAGCTTGTCCTCGTCGATGCCGAGCTCACGGGCGGAGCCGAGCACCTGCACGGCGAACGCCTCGTTGATCTCGAACAGGTCGATGTCGGAGATGGTCTTGCCGGCGTGGGCGAGGGCCTTCTTGACCGCCTCGATCGGGCCGAGACCCATGATCTCCGGCGACAGACCGGACACGCCGGTCGAGACGATCCGCGCCAGCGGGGTCAGACCGAGTTCCTTGGCCTTGGTGTCGGACATGATCACCAGGGCCGCGGCGCCGTCGTTGAGCGGGCAGGCGTTGCCCGCGGTGATGGTGCCGTCGGGTCGGAAGACCGGCTTGAGCTGGCTCACGGCCTCGTAGGTGGTGCCGGGCCGCGGGCCGTCGTCGGTGGTGACGACGGTACCGTCGGCCAGGGTGACGGGGCTGATCTCGCGCTCGAAGAAGCCGGACTTGATGGCTTCCTCGGCCCGGTTCTGCGACCGCACACCCCACCGGTCCTGGTCCTCACGGGAGATGCCGGTCATCGACGCGACGTTCTCCGCGGTCTGCCCCATCGCGATGTACACGTCGGGCAGCAGACCCTCGCTGCGCGGATCGGTCCACGCCGTGCCGCCCTCGGCGAGCGTGGCGGTGCGGGCCTCGGCGTCGGCGAAGAGCGGGTTCTTGGTGTTCGGCAGGCCGTCGGCGTTGCCGGTGACGAAGCTCGAGACGGACTCGACACCCGCGGAGACGAACACGTCGCCCTCGCCGGCCTTGATCGCGTGCAGTGCCATGCGGGTGGTCTGCAGCGACGACGAGCAGTAGCGATTGACGGTGACGCCGGGCAGGAAGTCGTAGCCCAACTGCACCGCGACGACGCGGGCGATGTTGAACCCGGACTGGCCGGCGGGCTGACCGCAGCCGAGCAGCAGGTCGTCGATCTGGGTCGGGTCCAGATCCGGCACCTTCGCCAGGGCGGCGGCGACCATCTGGGTGGCCAGGTCGTCCGGGCGCACGGTCTTGAGCGACCCCTTCATCGCCCGCCCGATGGGAGAACGGGCGGTGGAGACAATCACAGCTTCGGGCATCACGCGCTCCTTGTTCGGTGTTGACGCTTCGAGTCTCTACAGGCCCAGATCGCGGCCGATGAGTTCCTTCATGATCTCGTTGGTGCCGGCCCAGATCTTGGTGACGCGGGCGTCCTTCCATGCACGAGCCACACGGTACTCGTTCATGAACCCGTAGCCACCGTGGATCTGCACGCACGCGTCCAGGACCTCGGACTGCGTCTGCGCGCTCCACCACTTCGCCTTGGCCGCATCCACTGCGGTGAGCTTGCCGTCGGCATGTGCCTCGACGGCCTGGTCGACGTACGCCTCGGCGACCTCGATCTTGGTGACCAGTTCGGCCAGCAGGAACTTGTTGTACTGCATGGCACCGATGGCCTGGCCGAACGCCTTGCGCTCCTTCGCGTACTCAATGGTCTCGAGCAGGATGTGCTTGGCGTGGTGCACGTTGTTGACCGCGGAGCCGAGTCGCTCCTGCGGCAGCATCTTCATCATCGAGATGAAGCCCATGCCCTCCTCGCCGATGAGGTTGGCGTGCGGGACGCGAACGTCCTTGAAGAACAGCTCTGCGGTGTCGGCCTCGGGCTGGCCGACCTTGTCCAGCTTGCGGCCGTTCTCGAAGCCCTCCATCCCGCGCTCGACGGCGAACAGGGAGATGCCCTTCGCGCCCTTCGACGGGTCGGTGCGAGCCGCGACGACGACGAGGTCGCAGTTGTAGCCGTTGGTGATGAACGTCTTGGCGCCGTTGAGGATCCAGTCGTCACCGTCGCGCACGGCGGTGGTCTTCAGGTTGGCGAGGTCGGAGCCGCCCGACGGCTCGGTCATGCCGATGGCGCAGATGAGCTCGCCGGTGGCGCAGCGCGGCAGCCAGCGCTCGCGCTGCTCCTCGTTGCCCAGGTGGACGATGTAGGGGACGGTGATGTCCGAGTGGATCCCCATCGACGAGGACAGCGCCATGTTCGCGCGGGCGAACTCTTCACCGAGGATGGCGTTGAAGCGGTAGTCGTTCGCTTCCATGCCACCGAAGCGCTCCGGGATCTCGAGTCCCAGGAAGCCGGCCTTGCCGGCCTCGATCCAGATGTCACGCGGAATCTCGTGACGTTCGATGAGCTCCTCCGCACGGGGCATGACGAACCGGTTCACGAACTCGCGAGCCGACTCGCGGAACGCCTCGTGATCGGGGCCGTACAGGGTGCGTCGCATCAACCGCTCCTCAAATCTGTAAGCATCTGCTTATTTTCTAAGCGTGCGCTTATAGTGAACCGCGGCCGCTATCTTGTCAACCAGGCCGTAGCAGGAACGGGAGCACGACGTGAGCACATCCAGGGACGCGGTGATCAGCGGATCGAAGGCCGCGGCCCGGCTGCGTGAGGCAGCCGTCGAGGTGTTCGCCGAGAACGGCTACGGCGGCACCACCACCCGGCAGATCGCCGCTCGTCTCGACATGAGCCCGGCCGCGATGTACCCGCACTACAAGTCCAAGGAAGAACTGCTCTACGCGATCAGCTACGAGGGCCACGACCTGGCCCTCGAGGTGGTGCGCACCGCAGACCTGCCCGACGAGGACGCCACGACGCGCCTGTCCACCGTGATCGCCCGGTTCGCGGAGTGGCAGGCCGAGCACCATCGCCGCGCCCGCGTCGTCCAGTACGAGCTGACCGCCCTCACCCCGGAGCACTACCGCGTCATCACCGGTCTGCGCCGACGCACCACGCAGGTCGTCCGCACCATCGTCGACGCCGGCGTCGCCTCGGGTGAGTTCACCGTCCCCGACACCGAGGGCGTCACCCTGGCCCTGATGTCGCTGTGCGTCGACATCTGCCGTTGGTACCCCTCCGGCCGCTACAACGAGCCCCACGCCATCGCGAACCTCTATTCCGATCTGGCCCTGCGCCTCGTCGGCGCCGTCCGTTAGGATCTGCCCCCACCCGACGGATCGGGGGGTCCATGAGCGGGGGCACGTTTTCGCGCGGCGATCGGCCGTCCGCGCACGCAACCGGTGTCGGGGGTGATCGGAGAACGCACGGCTTCCCGAGTCGTGCGGTATCCGCGCGGGCGCCAGTCACCCGCGAACGCAATCGAGGCAGCGTACGACTGGGGAACGCGCGGATGGGAGGAACGATCCCGGTACCACCGGCACGACTCGCCACAGACTGCCCGGTCCGCTAGCATCCTGCGCACGACCACGGAATCGGGGGGACTCCATGGGCATGTCAGTCGAGGATTCACACGGCACCGGAAGGCGCACGACGCGGCCGGCCGCGATCGTGAGTGGAAGTGCCGGATAAGTTGTCGCACAACGAGAATCCGATCGAATCGATGCTCGCACCGCTGCTCGATCCCGCGGTACCGGATCGGGTCGACGCGCTGACGAACTGGCACACCAGCCTGGTGGCACGGCTCGACGGCAGTTTCGACCCGGACTACGCCACCGTGTTCGAGAACTTCCACGGCATGGAACACGACGCCATCTACCGGGACGTGCAGACAATGGACCCGGGGGCGATGCGCAGCCTGGCGGAGAGTTGGCGCACGATCGCGACCGACATGAGCGTCGGCTTCATCTTCGGAACCCAGATGATCTGCAAGAAGATTGCCGAGGGATGGGACGGTGAGGCGGCGCGGCAGGCCGTCGCGGCGACCCGCTCCTTCGCGAAGTCGACCGAACAACTGGTGGCGGCCCTGCTGGCGGTGTCGACGAAGCTCGCTGCGGCGTCGGAGATCGCCACGGCCGTGCGAACCAATGTGCAACCGCCGCCGGCACGGATCCCGCTGCCGTCGGGCGTGGTGGTACCCCAGGACGCGGCGGAGTTCGCGCGGGCGGCGGAGGCTGCGCGCACCGAGGCCGTGCGCGTCATGGAGTCGCTCTACGTCCCGCACTACCGTGAATCCGGCACGGCGGTCCCGATCCTGCCGTCCCCGCACGAGGCGACGGCAGGATCGGGACCGGCCGGATCGAGCCCGGCCCGGCACGCCGCGGACGCCACGAACACCGCGGACAGCGCGGACGGCCGAGGTGGCGGTTCCGAGCCCGCAGGAGCCGACAGCGACGGCGGACCGGCCACGGGCACCCCGTCCACCGACGCTCCTGCGACAGACCGTCCCGCAGCGCCGAGCGGCCCGGCGGCGGATGGTGCCGAGTCCGCGACGACCGTCCCGGCGGCGACGACGACGGCCGGCGCAGCCACGGCCCCGGAGCGCTACCCCGACGGAGTCCCGGGCGGACCCGGTGGAGCGACGTCAGGGGGTGGCGGCGTGGGGGCCGGTCCAGGCGGCGCCGGCGCTCCGGGACTCGGCAGACCCGGTCCCGTCGGGGGTGTGCCGACGGCGAACGGAACGACCGGTTCGGCGACGTCGGGTCCCGGCACCCGCGCCGGTTCCGCCCGCGCGAGCGGCATGTACCCGGGCATGCTGGGCGCCCCCGCGCGTCCGGCGCGTGACGACGAGGCCGCTCGCACGGTGCCCAGCTACCTGGTGGGCGTCGACAACGGGAACGAGCTGATCGGTCCGATGCCGCTCACCGCGCCGCCGGTGCTGGGGGTCGATCCGGCATGACGTGGCGGCTCACACCCGACCGGTTCCTCGCGCTGTGGACCGCGACAGGACTCGACGAGATCCCGTTTCCCCTGCGCTACCGCTCGACCGCACTGTGGGAGGACGAGCACGCCGCGAACATGGAGGCGGCCCAGCGGTGGCGGCGCGCGAATCCCGACGAGCAGCTCACCGCGGCGATGGCGACGATGCGACATGCGGAGGTCACCGTCGAGGTGTACGGGCAGGTCTCGGGCGACTCCGAGCTGCGGCTCCGGGGCTGCATCAGGCACGACGCCGCAGTTGTGGTGCGACAGGAACCGGGACGTGCCGGCGATTTCGTCGTCACGACCTCGGCGGCGTACGCCCTGGCGGACGCCGTCGTGCAGTGTCTGCCCGACGCGCCTGCAGGCACGGCGCCGGCGCTGTCGGCACCCACCGCGGAGGTGACCGAGTTCTCGACCCCGACGCAGATCCTGCGGACCGCGCAGGCGCCGCCGGCGGTCCGGTTGCGACGGTTGCTGACCGATCCGCGGTCGGGAACGGGCAACCTGCGGGTGCTGTGTTCACCCGACGGTCTGACCTTCACGCCGGTCACCGATCTCGGCTGGTTCGACGTCGTGGGCGACGGGCGGTACCTGTTCCGCACCGGACGCCACACTCACGTCTGTCCCGCGACGCCGGCGCTGCTGCGCGACGAGCTGGCCCTCGCCGTCGACGGGGCCCGCGAGAAGCGGAGTCGGGTCGGCGATACCGGTTTACGCTGGGTTCATGGCTGAACGGGATCGAACCGTCGACGGCAAACCGCAGAACGCCCGTCCGCGCGACGCGCTGGGACGCCCCCTGCCCTACGGCGAGGAGGGCGTCGAGCGGGTCCCGGAGGACCTGGACCTCGAGCCCGACGAGGCGATCACCGAGGCCCAGCGGCTGCTCGACCACGGCCATCCGTTTCATGCGCACGAGGTGCTGGAGAGCACGTGGAAATCGGCGCCGGTCGAGGAGCGGCCCCTGTGGCAGGGGTTGGCGCAGCTCGCCGTGGGACTGACGCACCTGCTGCGGGGCAATCCGGTCGGCGCCGCATCGTTGTTGCGGCAGGGGGAGGCTCGGATCCGCCACTACGAGGACGAGCCGCCGCACGGGCTGGACATCGACGGCCTGGCGGCGTGGGCCGAGCACCTGCTGACCGAGATCGAACGCGACGAGCCGATTCCGACACCGCCGATTCCCCGGCTGCGGCTGCCCTGATGCCCGTGCTCCCGATGTTCCCGCTGGGAACCGTCCTGCTTCCGGGCGACGCCCTTCCGCTCCACGTCTTCGAATCGCGCTATCGCCGTCTCGTCCAGGACTGCCTCGCAGATCCGGACGGGCCGCGCTTCGGCGTCGTGCTCATCGAACGAGGACACGAGGTGGGGGGCGGCGAGACTCGCCACGACGTCGGCACGGTCGCGCGGATCGTGATGGACACCGAACTCGACGACGGTCGATACGTCCTGGAGTGCATCGGTGAAGAGCGGATCCGGGTGAAGAACTGGCTTCCGGACGATCCCTATCCGCGCGCAGAGGTCGAGCCGTGGCCGGACACGGACTCCGGCCCGGTGGATTTTGCCGGACTGAGCGTGGGGCTCGGCCGGCTCTACGGTCTGCTCGACCGGCTGTCGAACGGGCGGATCGAACCGCCGAGCATCACCGAACTGCCCGACGAGCCCGGCGCGCGGCTGTTCGCGCTGGCACGATTCGTTCCGATAGGTGAAGCGGATCGCCTGCAGATACTCACGGCACCCGGACCCGCCGAACGGTCGGCGGTGGTGACCGAATGCGTCTCGAACGCAGTCCAGCTCGCACAGTGGCGTCTCGACAGCATGTGAGGTCGAGATCGACCGGTCCCCGGACCACACAGCCCCCGTTCGCCCACGTCCGACGGCCGCTGCCCATCCGGCGGGCCGAGTTGTCCACACCCTCGGAGCACGGAAACCCCTGTGGACCAGATCAACTGGTATTGTTCCGCTGTCGACAAGGGGGGTCGAGAAATGTCGAAGTGGGGCGTCGTCGTCTTCGAGCTGGGCAAAGTCGTGTTGTGGTGTGTGGCGGGTGCGCTCGCCATCGGCGGGATATCGGCAGCAGGGAGCCTGCTGGCTCCGGATGTTCCGGAGGCGGTGCCGGAGTGGGCCCCACCGGTCACGACGTCACGGACCGAGTCCCCCACTGCCACAACGCCACGACGTGAACTACCACCGGGATTCCCGTCGATGGAGCGGGCTCCGGACCTGCCCGACGTTCCCGAGGGCGCACCGCAACCGGTACCGACGAAGTTCGGACTCACGTACACCACGCCATCCGGCTGGTTCGGGGGAGAGTCCGTGATGGGGTGGAAGGGCCGTGACGGTCGAATGCTGGTGATCGGTTCGGCGTCCTCTCTCGGGAAGGGGTACTGCGCCGCGGAAGACACGTCCACGCTGGCGTCCGTGGGTATCACGGGGCGGTCCGCCGGTGACCTGCTGACCGTGGCTGCTCACGAGGTTCGAGCAGTCGAGTGGATGTACTCCGGCGGGGAACAGTCGCCGACGGTCGAGTATTCGGACCCGGTCCATTTCGACATCGACGGAAATCCGGCGGTCCGGATCACGGCGCTGGTATCCGACATTCCTCCCGTCCACGAATGTGCCCCGCCGGCAGCACGGTGGGACTTCGTGGCCACCACCGGTCTGGCCTCGGCGGAGGTCGTGGTCTTCGTCGTGCAGACGGATCGCGGAGTGGCCGGCCAGCTCGACGACGACTCCATCGACGGCCTCGTCGAGTCGCTGAGGAGGTCGTGATGTCCGAGACATACGAAAGTTTCAGTGCCACCGCGACTCAGATCGCCGGCGCTGCCGTCGCTGCGCAGGAGATCGGCAACGATGTGTTGTGGGCCAACCGGTACCTCGCCGTCCACGGTGAGCCGACCGGCACACTGGACGGTGCACTGTTGCGGACGATCCAGGAAGGGTTCCGGGCGGTTCTGCCGTCGGCACAGTCTCGATACTTCGTCCTTGCCGATCTCTGCCTGAAGACCGGCATCGAATTGAACCGCTGCGCGTGGATCTACTACGACACGGAGAAACGCAACTACGAACGGCTCAATGCCAACCTCCTCTTTCCGGAATCGATCGACGCACACGGTCCCGAGGCACCGGCCACAGGGCCGGCGCGACCGTACCCCGGTTTCGTGCGGCACGGGGGTGCGCGCAGGATCGAACTCCCCCACCCCGAAACCCCCGACGAGGACGTCCGGGAGGTCGTCGCGGAGGTGGCCGGCTGGCTCGGCGACGTCGACAAGACAATCGAGATGCTGACCGGGTGGAGTCCGATCGCGCAGGTGCTCGAACCGCTGGGCGGAAACTGGAACGAACTGGAGCGCCTCGGCAACGCATACCGCGTCGCCGGGGAGGCGGTGGAGACGAGCGGTGAGAACCTCGCCGCCGTCGTCGGGACGCTGGATCCCCACTGGGACGGGCAGGCTGCGCGGGCCTTCACGGACTACGCCGCCCGGATCGTCGATGCCCTCCGATGGGAGGGACCGGTCGGACGAGTGATGGAGGAGACGTGCCACCTGGTTGCGGACAAGATCCGGGAAGGGATCGTCACCGCGGTTCGGTCGCTGAGGGAGATGCTCGAGGAAGAGGTAGCGTTCGACGACGGGGTGCAGAAGCTGAAGTTCGCGCTGAAGAAGGTCCCGTTCGCCGGCACGGCCGTACAGATCGTCACACTCGCCAGGATCGTCCGGGACACTATGGAATTCGTCGACGACGTCGTGTCCCGCATCCGGGAGCTCACGGACGCGCTGACGATGTTTCTCGACGCACTGGCGTCGCCGGCGAACGCCCTGCAGGAGCGGGTCGAGCAAGATCTGGCGCCGCTGACCGAGGCGTACGAGCGCACCGGGCACCGGGCGGCGGTGGCCGTCGATCTCGCCGGCGTCGCAGACGTGCGCGGCCCCACGAACAGGCCCACCGAAGCGTATTCGGTCGGCGGGGACCCGTGGGCGGATGCGCCGTGAGGGACGTGCCCGCGCACCTCGACGGTCCGCTCCGGCGCATCCACCGGGCCGTGACGGACCTCGACAGCGCGGTGATCTGCGCACGACGATTCACCGGTGCCGGCCGGGACCGACGTATCGAGGTCGACGAGGCGTTACTGGAACAACTCGCGGCAGGTGAGGACGCGTCCCCCGAGTTGCGCCGGTACGCGGCGAGAGTTGCTGCCGGACAATGCCACTGGTCCGAGATCGAGATGATGGCACGTCCGGTTCCGCCGGAGGTGGCCGAACTGAGGGCGGACCCCCGGCTCCGGTGGTTCCCGCAGTCGCCGCGTTCCGCGCCCGCAGCCGAGCAGGAGCCCTACCGGATCCCCTGGCAATCGCAACGTCCACGGCGGTGTGTCCTTCGGGCTGCCAGGGCAACCCGAAGGACACACCGGCCGCGTCAGCGGCCGAGGAGGGCCAGGCGTTCGATGTCGGTGAAGTCGGTGCCGGCCGCCTCCGGACGGGACCGCCCGACGAGCGAGCCGACGTACGCGAGCAGGAAGCCGGCGGGTACCGAGACCAGAGCAGGGATGGTCAGCGGGAAGAGCGGGTCGATTCCGTGGATCAGGCCGGTGGGTCCGAGGATGTTGGGGCTGATCGCGACGAGACCCAGGCTGACGGCGAGGCCGCCGACGAGCGCCCAGGTGGCGCCGACGCGATTGAAGCCGCGCCAGTAGATGCTCAGCAGCAGCACGGGCAGGCTGGTGCTCGCGGCGACGGCGAACGCGACGTTGGCCAGGAAGCCGAGGTTGAACCCCTTGGCACCGAGCGCGAGGAACATGGCGACGACGGCGATGCCGAGCAGTGAGAGCCGAGCAACCTTCAATTGCTGCTCTCCCGTTGCCTTTCCACCCTTGATCACATGGGTGTACAGGTCGTGGGCGAACGCGCCGGACGTGGCGATGGCGACGCCGGCGAGGACCGCGAGGATCGTGGCGAGCGTGATGCCGATGATCACCGCTTCGAGGGCGGGACCACCGAGGGCGCCGGCGAGCTGGACGACGGCGAGGTTGCCCTGCGGATGCGCCGCGGCGATGGTGTCGGAGCCCAGGGCCCGGATCGCGCCGTACCCGATGAAGGGCAGCACGAGGTAGAAGCCGCTGAAGATCCACAGGGCGACGACGCCGGACTTGCGTGCGGCACGGGCGTCCTTGACGGTGAGGAACCGGACCATCACGTGTGGCAGACCCATGACGCCGAGAGCGAGCGCGAGCTGCTGGGAGATGATGTCGAACGTCTTGGTCGTGGTCTGCGGCTGCGAGGACGTGGACGCGTCGGGCAACGACTCGACGACGTGCAGGGGACTCGGACCGTACTTGGCGAGGACCAGGAACAGGATCAGGGCGGTGCCGGTGAGCAACAGCCCGGTCTTGAGAACCTGCACCCACGTGGTGGCGAGCATGCCGCCGAACATGGTGTAGACGACCATGAGCATGCCCAGGACGACGACCGCCACCCAGAATTTGATGCCGAGCAGGGCCTGCACGAGCAGACCGGCGCCCACGAACTGGATCACCATGTACATCGCGGAGATGACGATCGTGGTGACGGCGAGGGCGGCGCGCAGTCCGCGCCCGTCGAACCGGGCGGCGACGGCGTCGGCGAGGGTGAAGCGGCCGAGGTTGCGAAGCGGTTCGGCGATGATGAGCAGCACCAGCAGGTACGCGAGAGGCACGGCGGTGGCGTAGTAGAAGCCACTGAAGCCGGCGATGCCGATCATGCCGGTGATACCGAGAAACGAAGCGGCCGAGACGTAGTCGCCGGAGATGGCGAGACCGTTGCCGACGGGTCCGACCTGTCCTTCGGCGACGTAGTGCGAGTCGGTGGAGGTGTTGCGCTTGGCGGCGAGGTAGGTGATGCCGAGGGTGACGCCGATGATGGCGACGACGATCGTGACGCTCAGTCCCATCCCGGTCACCGTCCTTCGAGCGCGGCGAGATGGGCGTCGACGACCGCGTCCATGCGGCGTGCCCAGCGGGTGTAGACCTGCGCGACGACGAGGATCACCCCGAAGACGGCGAAGCCGACCCAGTAGGCGAGGCCGAGCCCGCCGAGGCGGCCCGAGAGGAGAGTGGTCGACGTGGTCAGGGCGATGTAGCCCATGAACACGACGAGCAGGACGGCCGCGGAGCCGAGCGAGAGGCGCCGGCGCTGCCGGGCCAGGGCGAGGACCGCGTCCAGGTCGGCCCCGGCGGGCCGGGCTGCGACGCCGTCGGCGGGTGCAGTGATATCGAGCGACATGATCACCTCGGTGCGAAGAAGGGATCAATCAATCAATGGTTTGATTGATTGGCTGGCCCTACGGTAAGTGAGGACCATCACAGAGCGCAAGGGGGGTGCGGGCGTGGCTCAGTCGCGGGTGTGGATCTCCAACTCGTCCGCGGCGGTTGCGAGCTTCTCCAGCAAACCGATCAGGATCGTCTGCTCGGGCTTGCTCAGGACACCGGTCCACGTCTGTTCGCGCCTGTTGTGCGCGGCATAGGTGCTGGTGATGGCGTCGACGCCGGCTTCGGTCAGAGCCAGCTCGACCGCACGACGGTCGTGCTCCGCACGCCGTCGCGTCACCAGACCGTCCCGCTCGAGGGTGTTGACCAGGGCGGACACCGCAGCGCGGCTCATTCCGGAGAGCTTGGCGACACGCTTGGCGTCGCTCGGCCCGGAGAGCCAGAGCATGAACAACACCCGGAACCCCGGCCAGCTCCAACCCTGGGGGCGATGGACGCTGGACTCGAGGTCGTAGACGAGGGCGCTGGCAACGCGAGTCAGCTCGAGGACGAGTCGCATCGCCTGCGGGTCCACCTCCGGCATGACCCGCGTCGTCTTGCGCACGGCGAAGTCCACGAAGCTCAGAAAGTCCAGGTCGTCGACGTTCTCGGCAGGCTCGGTCACGCTGCCAGCGTAGAGGCGACGACCCCGGATACGGGCACGAAGTGGTCAAAGGCTTGCGCATTCGGTGTGACGCCACTTACATTGGATCCAGTTTTATTCAAACCTTTGATCAAAGGTGGTTTCACATGACCTCACTGTCCTTCGCCTCTTCCGCCGATCTGGGCGAGAAGACGCAGACTCTGGAAGTTCTCGCCGACGGCGTGTACGCCCTCACCGCCGAGGGCGATCCCAATCTCGGAGCCATCGAGGGCGAAGACTTCCTCGTCTGCTTCGAGGCGCTCGCCACTCCCGTCGCGGCCCGCGAATGGCTGGCGAAGCTGCGCGAGCACACCGACAAGCCCGTCCGGTACCTGGTGCTCTCGCACTACCACGCGGTGCGGGTGCTCGGCGCCTCCGCATTCGATGCGCAGACGATCGTCGCGCACGAGGCCACCGCCGCGCTCATCGCCGAACGCGGACTCGAGGACTGGGCCTCCGAATTCGGCCGGATGCCGCGACTTGCCAAGGGCGCCGACTCGGTGCCCGGTCTGACGTGGCCCACCGCGACGTTCGCGGACCGCATGACCATCGACCTCGGCGGCGACCGTGGGGAACTGGTGCTCGAACACGTCGGCCGCGGCCACACCGAAGGCGACCTCGTCGCGTGGCTGCCGGAGCAGAAGATCCTCTTCGCCGGTGACCTCGTCGAGGCCCAGGCCGCCCTCTACACCGGCGACGCCTTCCACCGCGACTGGTCCACCGGCACCCTCGACCGGATCAAGGCGTACGGCGCCGAAGCGTTGGTCGGCGGACGCGGCGCCGTCAGCCACGGCCGGGCCGCCGTCGATGCCGCGATCGAGCAGACCCGCCATTTCCTGCAGGTGATGCTCGACGAGGTCGGAGCGGTGCAGCGCCGCGGCGGCACCCTGAAGGAGGCCTTCGACGCCACGCACGCCGCCCTGCACGAGCAGTACGGCCACTGGCCGATCTTCGAGCACTGCCTGCCCTTCGACGTCTCCCGTGTGTGGGACGAGCTGGCCGGCATCGAACGCCCCGTGATCTGGACCGCGGAACGCGACCGCGAGGTGTGGGCCCAGCTGCAGGGCTGAGCCTGCCACGGCACGAGAGGGAAAGATGATGACAGCGCGCAATATTCACAACGGCACCGTTGCTGTTCTCGGTAACGGGCCCGTCGGTCAGACCACTGCTCTGCTGCTCGCCCGGTGGGGCATCCGGGTGATCGTCCTCGACGGCCGCCCGGAGCGCGACCCGATCGGGTCGAAGGCGATCTGCCAGCAGCGTGACGTGCTCGAGGTGTGGGCGGCGGTAGGGGTCGGCGAGCAGGTCGCCGCCGAAGGCGTCACCTGGGACACCGCAAGCACCTTCTACCGCAACGAGAAGTTGTTCACCCAGCCGTTCGTCGACAACGGCCGCTCGGCGTTCCCGCCGTTCGTGAACATCTCCCAGGCCCGCACCGAGGAACTCCTCGACGAGCGCATCGCGGCCGAACCGCTGATCGAGGTCCGCTGGGGGCATCACGTCGACGGCATCGACCAGGACGAGGCCGGCGTACGCGTGCTGTGCACAACGGCGGACGGCCCGGCCGTCGTGCCGGTCGACTACGCTGTCGCGACGATGGGAGCCCGGGCCGACGCGTTCCGCAGGCACCTCGGTCTGGATTTCGCAGGACGCACGTTCGACGACAAGTTCCTCATCTGCGACATCACGACCGACATCCCCGACTGGGCACACGAACGCCGGTTCTACTTCGATCCGGAGTGGAACCCCGGACGCCAGGTGCTCATCCATCCGTGCCCCGACTCGACGTTCCGGATCGACTGGCAGGTCCCCGGCGACTACGACCTCGACGCCGAGGCCGCCTCGGGTGCTCTCGACCGCCGCATCCGGCAGATCATCGGCAACGATCTCGACTACGAGATCGTGTGGAAGTCTGTGTACCGCTTCCACGCTCGGCTCGTCGACCGGATGCGCGTCGGCCGGGTCCTCGTCGCCGGTGACTGCGCGCATCTCGTCTCCCCCTTCGGGGCCCGCGGCCTGAACTCCGGTGTCGGCGACGCCGAGAACGCCGCGTGGAAGCTCGCCTTCGTGCTGCGCGGCTGGGCCGACGAGTCGCTCCTGGACACCTACGACACGGAGCGGCGCGCCGCGGCCCTGGAGAACATCGAGGTCACCTCCGCGACGATGGACTTCCTGGTGCCGCAGACCGACGAGCTGCGTGCGCGCCGCGTCCGGATCCTCGGCGCGGCAGCCGGCGACCCGGACGCGCGCGCCCAGGTCGACTCGGGTCGCCTCGCCGAGCCGTTCTGGTACGTCGACTCGCCGCTGACCACCCCGGACCCGACCCGGCCCTTCACCGGGCGACCCGCCAAGGGTGTCGCTCCGCAACCGGTTCCGGGCGTCCTGCTGCCGGACATGCCGGTCCGCGCCGGGCGGGCCGTGCGGCTGCGGGCGCTGGCGCGCGAGGGATTCCTGCTCCTGCACGGCAGCGCCGTGGACCCGGAGTCGGTGCGCACGCTCGCGCTGGGCGCAACCCGAGCGCCGGTGCGCATCCACGGCATCGACGATCTCGACCCGAGCGCAGCGCTCGCCGAGAGTCTGTCCGCCGCGCCGCACGAGGTGTGGGTGATCCGGCCCGACGCCCACATCGCCGCCGTGGTCGACGGCACGGACCACGATGCCCTGGTCGCCGCGATGCGGGCCGCCATCGGCCGGACTGCGACACCGCTCGCGGCCGTGGGGTGAGGCTGCGGCGAGGCGTTCCCGGTCCGCGCGGACCGGGAACGCCTCGCCGTCAGCACCGGGCGCGGCGTTCCCGCTCCGACAGCCCGCCCCACACCCCGTGCCGCTCGCGGCCGAGGACCGCGTGGGTCCGGCACTCCGTCAGCACCGGGCAGCTCGAGCAGATCCGTTTCGCAGCTGCCTCACGCCGTCGCCGCAGGACAGGGTCCTCACCGTCCGGGGCGAAGAAGTAGAACTCGCCGAGGGAGCGGCAACTGCCGCGGAACTGCCACCCGAACCCCGGCCGGGTGCGGGTGGCGGTCATCCGACGATCACCACGATCAGGGTCCGTGGCCCGTGCACCCCCTCGACCCTTTCGAGTTCGATGTCGGACGTCGCGGAGGGGCCGCTGATCATGGTGGTGGGGCGTTCCGGCACCAGGCGCATCAGCGTCTCCGGCACCCCCACTTCGACGTCGGCGAGGGGCACGACGCACACGTGCAGGTCCGGCACGAGGGTCAGCGCACGCCGGCCTTGGTCGGGGCCGCCGTCGAGGAAGATGGTGCCCGTCTCGGCACACGTGACCGCGGAGGCGGTGACGACGCCGTCGAGGCCGCCGAGGTCCGGGGCGGGGATCTCGGACGAGTCCACCACCACGTCGCCGTCGAACCGTGCGAGCCACGACCGATCCAATCCCGCGGGAACCCCCACGCGGCGCACGCCGTGCTCGGTCAGCACCCGGGCGAGCACGCCGGGAAGCTCGGCCGGCGCGCACTCGTGCACGTGCGCCTTGTAGTCGACGAGCCGGTCCACGAGCAGTTCCCGCAGCTGCGCGTCCGGCAGGGTGCGCCCGGTGCGGTAGTCCCGCGGCACCTGCACCGGGACCGGTGGGGCAAGTGTCCGGGCGTCGCGGATCCGGCCGAGGATCACGTCGCGGGTGCTCACTGCTGCCGTCCCTTCTCGCGCGCCTGCGCCAGCGCGGCACGTCCCTCGTCGGAGTTCCACCATTGCCGGAAGGTCTGTTTGGGTGGCGCCGGGATGTCACGGGCTTCTGTCCAGCCGGCGAGCGGACCCGGCAGCGAGGTGATCTTCCCCTTCTTCCCGGCCAGGAGCCGGCCGAGTCCCGCCGCCTTCTGCGCCGCCGTCCAGCGACGCGACGACGACATCGCCAGGGACGCCGCCTTCATCGCGGCCGCCTCGATCCCGAACGACGCGTGCTCGACCTTCTGGTGTCGCAGTTCGACGAGCAGCGACGGGATGTCGATCTTGACGGGGCACGCGTCGTAGCACGCCCCGCACAGGCTCGAGGCGAACGGCAGGGTCGCGTTCGGATCGCCCGGGGCATCCATCCCGGCGAGCTGCGGGCTGAGCACGGCCCCGATCGGCCCGGGGTACGTCGAGCCGTAGGCGTGGCCGCCGGTGCGCTCGTACACCGGGCACACATTCAGGCACGCCGAGCACCGGATACAGTGCAGCGCCTCACGTCCCACTTCGTCGGCGAGCGCGGCGGTGCGCCCGTTGTCGAGCAGCACGAGATGGAACTCCTGCGGACCGTCGCCGGGGGTCACGCCGGTCCACATCGACGTGTACGGGTTCATCCGCTCGCCCGTGGACGAGCGGGGCAGCAGCTGCAGGAACACCTCGAGGTCCCGGTAGGTGGGCAGCAGCTTCTCGATGCCCATCACGGTGATCAGGGTCTGGGGCAGTGTCAGGCACATGCGGCCGTTGCCCTCGGATTCGACGACCGCGAGCGTGCCGGTGTCGGCGATTCCGAAGTTCGCACCCGAGACCGCGACCGGCACGGTCATGAACTTGTGGCGCAGGAACTTCCGGGCCGCAGCCGCGAGATGCCGCGGATTGTCGTCCAGGTCGGGGTCGACGCCCGGCATCTCGCGCAGGAAGATCTCACGGATCTCGGCCCGGTTGCGGTGGATGGCGGGAACGAGGATGTGCGAGGGCTTGTCGTGCCCCAGTTGGACGATCAGTTCGGCGAGGTCGGTCTCGTAGGTCGCGATACCCTGCTCCTCGAGGTGTTCGTTGAGCCCGATCTCCTGCGTGGCCATCGATTTGACCTTGATGACCTCGTCGGAGCCGGTCGCGCGGACAAGCTCGGCGACGAGGGAATTGGCCTCGGCGGCGTCGGCCGCCCAGTGCACGACGCCGCCACGGGCGGTCACCGCGGCCTCGAACTGGATGAGCAGCTCCGGCAGCCGGTTCAGCACGTCGGTCTTGACAGCAGCGCCGGTGTCGCGCAGCTGCTCCCAGTCGGGGAGCTCACCGGTCACGCTCAGGCGCTTGGCCCGGATGGTGTGGGTGGCCTTGCCGATGTTGCGGCGCAGCTGGGTGTTTGCGAGTTCCTCGTGCGCCGCGGCAGGAAACGTCACGGCACCCCGCAGATTTCCGGAGCCGCGCGGAGGAAAGGGCGGCATGCCGAGAGCGGTCACGCGGGCACTCCCTTCGGGGAGACGGCCGGTTCGACCGCGGCGAGGATCTCGGCGAGGTGGATGGTGCGGGTTCCGGTGCGCAGACGCGACAGTCCGCCACCGATGTGCATGAGGCACGACGAATCGCCGGCGCTGCAGTACTCGGCGGCCGTCGACGTGACGTTGCGCAGCTTGTCCCCGAGCATCGCCGTGGAAGTCTCGGCATTCTTGAGCGCGAACGTGCCGCCGAATCCGCAGCAGGCGTCGGCCTCGGGCAGTTCCACGAGGTCGATCTCGCGGACGGCGCGCAGCAGCTGCAGCGGTTTGTCTCCCACCCGCAGCATGCGCAGCGAATGGCAGGTGGGGTGGTAGGTCACGCGGTGCGGGAAGTAGGCCCCGACGTCGGTGACCCCGAGGACGTCGACGAGGAACTCGGAGAGTTCGTACGTCTTGGCCTTCACCTCGTCGACGCGGCTGCACAGCGCCGGCGAACCGTAGCGACCGGCGACGATCTCGTGCTGGTGCCGTACGGACCCGACGCAGGATCCGGACGGGGCGACGATCGCGTCGATGCCGTTGTCGCCGAAGGCATCGGCGTAGTTCTCGACGAGCGGCAACGCGTCGGGCTGGTAGCCGGTGTTGACGTGCATCTGACCGCAGCAGGTCTGGCCGTCGGGGAAGACGACGTCGTGGCCGAGCCGCGTGAGGAGGAGGGCGGTGGCCGAGACGGCGTCGGGGAACATCGTGTCCCCGAGGCACGTCGCGAACAGGGCGATTCGCATGTGGATCTCCGCATCGGGTGTATGTGGTCAGACCACAGTAACCCATGGTAGGTGCCCTGCGTCACCCCCTGTCCGATTTTCTTCCGAATCCCCTACGGCCCTGGATTGTGACCGAGGTCATGGTGTACGGTCCTGTGGTCTGACCACAGATCCCGTCGCGGTCCGCGGCGCAAACCTGGAGTTTCATGTGGAAACCGAACTGCTCGCGGTGACGTACACACCGTCGACCACCGCCGTCGCCGGCAACCTCACCGCGACGGCTCTGCTGGGCCTGGTCCCCCTCCTGACCTTCTTCGTGCTCCTCGCCGGCCTCAAACTCAAGGCCTGGTACTCCGGACTCGGTGCGCTCGCCGTGGCCCTCGTCGTCGCCGTCGTCGGCTTCGGCATGCCGGCGCCGCTGGCCGGCCTGTCCGCCCTGCAGGGCTTCACGTTCGGCCTGTTCCCGGTCATGTGGATCGTCGTCACCGCGATCTGGTTCTACGAACTCACCGTCGTCAGTGGACGTTTCGAAGACCTACGGCACGTGTTCAACTCCGTCGGCCACGGCGACATGCGCATCCAGGCGATGCTCATCGCTTTCTGCTTCGGCGGAATGCTCGAGGCGCTCGCCGGTTTCGGGGCACCGGTCGCCATCACCGGTGCGATGCTCATCGCGATCGGCATGCCGCCGATCCGCGCCGCAGTCACCGTACTCGTCGCGAACACCGCCCCGGTCGCATTCGGCGCCATGGCAATTCCGATCACCACCGCCGGAAACCTCACCGGTATCCCGGCGACCGAGATCGCTGCCGTCGTCGGCCGGCAGACGCCGGTGCTCGCCTGGTTCGTGCCGATCCTGTTGCTCTTGCTGGTCGACGGCCGGCGCGGCGTCCGTCAGGTGTGGCCGATTGCGCTGGTCACCGGCTTCGCGTTCGCGATCGCGCAGTACTGGTGTTCGAGCCACTTCTCGTACGAGCTCACCGACGTCGTCGCCTCTCTCGTCGGCCTCGCCGCAGCCGTGGTCATGCTGCGCTTCTGGCGGCCGAGCACCCCCGACGACCAGCACTCGCACGTGACCGCGGAACCGATCGGTGCCGCGCGCACGGCGATGGCGCTGTTCCCGTACCTGCTCGTGATCGTCGTGTTCGGGATCGCCAAGCTGTGGACGCTCGGCGTGGACGTGCCGAAGTGGCTGGCGAGCACCGACATCAAAATCGAATGGCCGGGCTTGTACGGGAATCTGCTCACCGCGAGCGGCGATCCGTCGACCGGCGCGATCTACACACTGCCGTGGTTGTCGAATCCCGGCACTCTCCTGCTGTTCTCGGGCATCGTCGTCGGCATCGTGTACACGGTGTTCAGCGGCGGCGGCCGGTTCCCGATGACCCTGCGCCTGACCCTCAGCACCTTTCCCGAGACACTGTGGAAGATGCGGCTTTCCGTCGCCACCGTGGCCACGGTACTCGGCTTGGCCTACGTGATGAACCACTCCGGGCAGACCGTCGCCATCGGCACGTGGCTCGCCGGGACCGGCGCGATCTTCGCGTTGCTGTCGCCGATCCTGGGCTGGCTGGGCACCGCGGTGACCGGTTCGGACACCTCCGCGAACGCACTGTTCGCCCGGCTGCAGCAGACCGCGGGACAGGCCGCGGGCATCGACCCGACGCTGCTGGTCGCGGCGAACACCTCGGGTGGTGTCGTGGGCAAGCTCATCAGCCCGCAGAACCTCACCATCGCGGCGACCGCCGTCGGCCGGCCGGGCAGCGAGCCGCTGCTGCTGCGCAAGGTCGTCGGCTACAGCGTCGGCATGCTGGCCCTGCTGTGCGTGCTGGTCTACCTCCAGTCGACTCCGGTGCTGTCGTGGATGCTGCCGTGAGTCGTCCCCCGGGCGGGCACGGCACGGGGCCTGCTCTGCCGCACGCCGGACCGTCGCGCGCCCGGCCGCCGGGCGTTCGGGTCCGGCGACCGGCATAGGCTCACACCATGCCGCACTCCGAGCCCCGCGCATGGGAGACCGTGTTGAACCACCTCGAGCAGCAACTGGTCTCGGGACAACTCGCGCCCGGCCAGCGGTTGCCCGGGGAGCGCATCCTGGCTGCCGATCTCGGCGTGGGCCGCTCGTCGGTGCGGGAGGCCCTGCGCGTCATGGAGGCACTCGGGTTGCTCAGCGCGCAGACCGGATCCGGGCCCACGGCGGGCGCGATGATCGTCTCGCGTCCGACCGGGGGCATGTCGATGCTCATGCGCATGCAGGTGGCGGCGCAGAGCTTCCCGGTAGCGGACGTGGTCCGGACCCGGCTCGTCCTCGAGACGGAGGTGATGCGCGCCCTGGCCGAGAGTGATCCGGCGCCCGACCTTGCCCACGCGGAGCAACTGCTCGACGCGATGGACGACGCCGAGCTCGCGGCCCACGAGTTCCTGGTGCTCGACGCCCGGTTCCACATCGCGATGGCGGACGCAGCCGGGAACCAGGTGATCGCGGCGATGATGACCGGACTGCGCGACTCCATCGAGAGCTACGTGCTCGCCGGCGCTCCGCTGGGTACCTGGCCCACGACGTGTGCCCGGCTGCGGTGCGAGCACCGGGGACTGCTCGAGGCGGTCCGTGCCGGCGACGCCGACCTCGCCCGTTCCCGCATCGTCGATCACATTCGCGGCTACTACGCGGAGAGCCTCGGGCGTGACCACACCCGTCCGGACGACCCCGAAACGGAGCACTCTCCGCCTCGTGTATAGTCGGTGATGCAACGCGGGGTGGAGCAGCTCGGTAGCTCGCTGGGCTCATAACCCAGAGGTCGCAGGTTCAAATCCTGTCCCCGCTACCACCGCCGGCCCGGACTCTCACGAGTCCGGGCCGGTTTCGTCGTATCGGCCTCGTCCGGCTCGCCTCGCGCTCGTCCCGGCCTCGTCGAGCGAAGGCATCGTCCGTCTCGATAGTGGTGGCGACCGATACATTCGCTCTGTCCGGGCGGCGCGGACGGGTAGATTCCGGCTGTGAACGGATCTGTCGGGCGACCGCGGAGAGTGCGATGAGCGAGGACGGGCCGGCCCCGCTGCCGGCACACCGCAAACGCAACGGACCCCGGGCTCCACAATGGCTTCGCCCGGCGATCCTGTACGTCCTCCTTGCCGTCGCCGCCTACCAGCTGTCCGGTTGGCTGTTCCACAATCTGCGCGGCTTCCTCGGACTGCTGTTTCTCGCATGGCTGCTGAGCATCACGCTCGAGCCCGTCGTCGACCGGCTCGAGCGTTACGGCCTGCGCCGGGGAGCGGCCACCGGATTGGTGCTGTTCGGACTACTGGCGTTCGCCGTCGGATTCGTCGCTCTGTTCGGGACGTTGCTCGCCGAACAGCTGGGCCAGTTGCTGAAAGCCTTGCCGGACGCGCTGACCGCGGTCACCGAGTGGGCCAACCGTGTCTTCGACACGAACTTCACCACGGGCCCGGAACTGCTGCGGCTGACCCCCGAGACGGTGCGCGACCTGGTCCAGCGGTTCACCCCCGGCGTGCTGGGCGTGGTGTCGTCGGTGGTGGGCGTGGTCTTCCAAGCCATGACGATGCTGCTGTTCGTGTTCTACATGTCGGCCGAGGGCCCGGCGATGCGCCGCACGATCTCGAGTTGGTTCCCGGCCCGGCAGCAACGAGTCATCTCGACCGTGTGGGAGATCTCCGTCGAGAAGGCCGGTGGGTACGTCGTCTCCCGCCTCATCCTCGGTGCGATCAGCGCCGTGGGCACCGGCATCTTCCTCATGATCATCGGCGTGCCGTACTGGCTGCCGCTCGCGTTGTGGACCGGGATCGTCTCGCAGTTCGTGCCCACCCTCGGGACGTACCTGGCGATCGCGCTGCCCGCGATCATCGCCGCGGCCAACCAGCCGATCGACGGGTTATGGGTGGTGCTGTTCGGCACGGCCTACCAGCAGGTCGAGAACTACGTCCTGCACCCGCGCATCACGTCGAAGACCGTGTCGATCCATCCGGCCGTCGCGTTCGGATCGGTGATCGTGGGGGCGTCGCTGTTCGGTGCGATCGGCGCGCTGGTGTCGGTCCCGGTCGTCGCTGTCCTCCAGGCTCTGGTGGAAACGTACGGCCGGCGCTACGAACTCGTCGTCGACACCGGCAACACCGGCGACACCGGCGACACCGGCGGCCCGGACGACGCCGCGCCCGGCCCCGAACCGGGCGACCGCTGAGCGGCTACGCCCGGGGGATCCGGCCCATCAGGTAGAACTCCGGATTGGGCATCATGCCGGCGACACCGGCCATCCTGTTGCTCAGACCGAAGAACGCGGTGACGGAGGCGATGTCCCAGGCGTCCTCGTCCGTGAAGCCGTGTGCGTGCAGAGCCTCGAAGTCCGCGTCGTCGATCTCGTACGCCCGCTCGTTGACCTTGGTGGCGAAGTCGAGCATCGCGCGCTGACGCGCAGTGATGTCCGCGGTGCGGTAGTTGATCGCCACCTGGTCCGCCACGGTCGGCTGCTTTTCGTAGATCCGCAGGATCGCCCCGTGCGCGACGACGCAGTACAGGCAGTTGTTGGCGGCGGAGATCGTCGTCACGATCATCTCGCGGTCACCCTTGGTCAGGCCGGAGTCCTCGCGCAACATGATCGCGTCGTGGTAGGCGAAGAAGGCTCGCCATTCCGCGGGACGTCGCGCGAAGGTGAGGAACACGTTGGGCACGAAGCCCGACTTCTCCTGCACTTCGAGCACCCGGGTGGCGATGTCCTCGGGCAGGTCCTTCAGTTCCATGGCGGGAAAGCGCGTACTCACGGGGCCTCCTGGTCCGTCGCGACAACGAACCTCGAAGTTAATCGCTGTTAACCGAGTTGTCCAGATCGCCCGGCTCGCGGCACGACTACCGGTCGAACCACGCCTGCGCGTCGAGCCGGACGTCCTGACCGCGCGTGACGGCGCGCAGGTCGCCCTCCAGGCGCTCGAGCCGGTCCGCGCCGGCTCCGACGCCGACGGGCCGAATGTCACATTCGGTCGGTCAGATCGACGCGGTGTGACATTCGGCCCGTAGGTGTTCGGCCCGTAGGGTGTTCGGCCCGTGAGCCTTTCGGGGACGGTGAGGTCAGACGAGAAGGGTCGCGGCCGTCGCGGCGACGACGTCGTCGACGCTCACGCCGGGCGCGGTCTCGACAAGCTTCAGGCCCTCGTCGGTGACGTCGATGACGGCCATGTCGGTGATGATCCGCTGGACGCAGCGCTTGCCCGTGAGGGGCAGGGTGCACTCGTCGAAGATCTTCGGGTCACCCTTCTTCGTGACGTGTTCCATCATCACGATGACGCGCTTGGCACCGTGGACGAGGTCCATCGCACCACCCATGCCCTTGACCATCGCGCCGGGGATCATCCAGTTGGCGATGTCGCCCTTGGCGGAGACCTGCATCGCGCCGAGGACGGCGACGTCGATCTGGCCGCCGCGGATCATCCCGAACGACTGCGCCGAGTCGAAGAACGACGCGCCGGGGATGGTGGTGATGGTTTCCTTACCGGCGTTGATCAGTTCGGGATCGAGCTCGTCCTCGGTCGGGTACGGGCCGACGCCGAGCACGCCGTTCTCCGAGTGCAGGATGACCTCGACGCCCGGGTCGAGGTAGTTGGGCACCAGGGTCGGCATGCCGATGCCGAGGTTGACGTACTGCCCGTCCGAGAGTTCCCGGGCCACGCGCGCGGCCATCTGCTCGCGGGTCAGCTTCTTCACGGTGGTGGCGGTCTGGGTCATGAACGAACCGTCCGATTCTCGATGCCGACAGTGACAGGTCCGACGGGCACGACGCGCTGGACGTGGATGCCGGGGGTGTGGATCTCGTTGGGGTCGAGCTCGCCCGGTTCGACGAGGTGCTCGACCTGCGCGATGGTGATGCGGCCCGACGTGGCGGCGGGCGGGTTGAAGTTGCGGGCGCTCGCGCGGTAGACGAGGTTGCCGTGCCGGTCGCCCTTCCAGGCGTGGACCAGGGCGTAGTCGGCGACGATTCCGCGCTCCATGACATAGGTCTCGCCGTCGAACTCGCGGACCTCCTTCGGAGGCGACGCGACCGCGATGCCGCCGTTGCCGTCGTAGCGCAGCGGAAGCCCGCCCTCCTCGACCTGGGTGCCGACGCCCGCCGGGGTGAAGAACGCGGGGATGCCCGCACCCCCGGCGCGCAGCCGCTCGGCGAGGGTGCCCTGCGGGGTCAGTTCCACCTCGAGCTCGCCGGCGAGGTACTGGCGGGCGAACTCCTTGTTGGAGCCGACGTAGGAGGAGATGGTGCGGCGGATGCGCCCCTTCTCCAGCAGCACGCCGAGGCCGAAGCCGTCGGTGCCGCAGTTGTTGCTGACCGTCTCGAGGTCGGTGGCGCCCTGTTCGAGCAGCGCGTTGATGAGGATTTCCGGGACGCCGACCAGGCCGAATCCACCCACGGCGATGGTGACGCCGTTCGGGATGTCGGCTACGGCCTCGGCGGCGGTGGCAACGACTTTGTCCATGCCTCTACGATAGCGGCAGTCGTGCGGAATGTGAACCCTCGTCCGTCATACGAACCATTTCGATACTGTTTCATTTTGGAATATTGATTCGCGCCGAGGGAGCCACTAGCCTTGTACGCATAGCGTCCCTCCGTCCATATCGCGAACACGCGCCGAACACCGAGGTCTCATGCTTCATCTGCCGCCCCGCTTTGCGCGCCCCGAAGGCGCACACCCGCCGCTGGACTTCCCCGACTACCGGACCACCGCGCTGCGCCGCCCGGCCCAGCCGCTGACGTTGATCCCGCAGCGGCTCGGCGAACTCACCGGACCCGTCTTCGGTGAGGACCGCGTCCAGGAGGGCGACGCCGACCTGACCCTCGCCCACGGAGGCGAAGCCGCCGGGCAGCGCATCATCGTGCACGGCCGGGTTCTCGACGGCGACGGCAAGCCGGTGCCCCACGCGCTGGTCGAGGTGTGGCAGGCCA
The DNA here is from genome assembly GCF_057367935.1 of Rhodococcus sp. NS-SX18. Classification (NCBI taxonomy): domain Bacteria; kingdom Bacillati; phylum Actinomycetota; class Actinomycetes; order Mycobacteriales; family Nocardiaceae; genus Rhodococcus; species Rhodococcus sp. NS-SX18. The sequence continues at coordinate 4,989,963 of NZ_CM170633.1, forward strand.
ACGCCGCCGGCCGGTACCGGCACGTGAACGACAACTGGCCCGCCCCGCTCGACCCGCACTTCGACGGCGTCGGCCGGTGCGTCACCGACGCCCAGGGCAATTACCGGTTCACCACCGTCAAGCCCGGCGCCTACCCGTGGCGCAACCACCACAACGCGTGGCGCCCCGCCCACATCCACTTCTCGCTGTTCGGCACGGCGTTCACCCAGCGGCTCGTCACCCAGATGTACTTCCCCGACGACCCGATGTTCTTCCAGGACCCGATCTACAACTCGGTGCCCGCCGAGGCACGGCACCGCATGGTCAGCGTCTTCGACTACGACGCCACCGTCGACAACTGGGCCCTCGGGTTCCGCTTCGACATCGTCCTGCGCGGCCGCGAGGCCACCCCCTTCGAGAACGAGGAGGACGACGATGAGTGAGTTCGCTCCTCGTTACCCCGTCACCGCCGGTGACCAGAGCACGGCCCCGTTCGGCCCGACGCCGTCGCAGACCGTCGGCCCGTACTGGAAGATCGGCCTCGACTGGGGCGCCGACGGCGAGAACGTCGTCCCCGCCGACACCCCGGGCCGGATCACCGTGCGGATCACCGTGATCGACGGCGACCGTACGCCGATCGCCGACGCGATGGTCGAGACCTGGCAGGCCGACGCCGACGGCCGGTTCGGCACCGACGGTTTCCGCGGCTTCGCCCGCAGCGCCGCCGACGAGACCGGCACCGCCACCGTCCACACGATCAAGCCCGGCGCCCACGAGTCCGACACGGACGCCGACGAGGCACCGCACCTGAACGTCGGGATCTTCGCCCGCGGCATGCTCGATCGTCTCTACACCCGCCTGTACTTCCCCGAGGACCTCGCCGCGCACGCGACCGACCCGGTGCTCACCGCGCTGCCGGAAGCGCAGCGGCGCAAGCTGATCGCCGAGAAGTCCGACGACGGGTACACCTGGACCGTGTACGTTCAGGACCTCGATCCGAACGGTGTGGAGACACCGTTCTTCGCGATCTAGACGGGAGCGTGCCTTGACCGTGCCGGCGCAGTCCGACCCCACCCGCGGTGCCCTCTTCGACCCCGTGTTCGGCGCCGGCGACCTCGCACCGCTGCTGTCCGACCGGGCCTGGATCACCGCCCTGCTCGAGGTGGAGGTGGCGATCACCCGCGCCGCCGAGAAGCACGGTCGGGCAACCCCCGCCGACGTCGCCGGCGTCGCCGTCGCGGCCGAGGACCTCGCCCGCGAGCTGGACCCGGCCGAACTGGGCCGGCTCTCGGCGGCCGGGGGCAACCCGGTGATCCCGCTGGTGAAGATCCTGCGGGAGCGCGCCGGCGTCCCCGCCGCCGCGGTGCACGTCGGAGCCACCAGCCAGGACGTGCTCGACTCCGCGCTCATGCTGCTCGCCCGCGAGGCCGGCCGGCACGTCGTCGCCGAGCTACGCGCCGCCGCCGACGCCGCGGCGCACCTGGCCCGGCGGCACCGTGACACCCCCACGGTCGCGCGCACCCTCGGCCAGCAGGCGCTGCCCACCACCTTCGGTGCCCTCGCCGCGACGTGGCTCGTCGCACTCGACGACGCCACCTTCGAACTGGACCGCGCTCTGAGCGCCCTGCCGGTCCAGTACGGCGGGGCGGCAGGAACTCTCGCGGCCGTGCACCCCGACGGACTCGCGTTCGCGGACACCCTCGCCGACCTGCTCGGCCTCGCTCGGCCCCTCGTGCCGTGGCACACCGCCCGCACCCCGATCACCCGGCTCGCGACGGCGCTCGGCGTCGCCGCAGGTGCCGTCGCCAAACCCGCCACCGACGTCGTGCTCATGGCCGCCACCGAGTTCGGCGAGGTGAGCGAGGACGCGCCCGGCGGATCGTCGGCGATGCCGCACAAGCGCAACCCGGTCGCCGCGATCACCGCACGCGCCGCCGCCCGCCGGGTACCCGGCCTGGTCGCGACCGTGCTCGCATCGACCGACCACGAATTCGCCCGCGCCGCGGGCGCGTGGCACGCCGAATGGGAGCCGCTCACCGACCTGATCCGCCTGACCGGTGGTGCAGCACATCAGCTTTCGACCAGCATCGGCGGACTGCACGTCCACCCGGACGCACTCGCCCGCAACCTCGACCGCACGGGTGGCGCGATCCTCGCCGAGAAGGTCACCGCCGCCCTGGCTCAGCACACCGACGATGCCCGCGACATCGTCACCGCCGCCGCACAGGCCGGCACCCCGCTCGACCGCGACCCGGCGATCACCGGACACCTCGGTGCCGAACGGGTCCGCACCCTGCTGGACCCCACCCGCTACCTCGGCCACGCCGGCGATCTCGTCGACCGTGCCCTCGCCCACCACGACCGGCTCCTCGGAGGACAAGCATGACCGTCACGCTCAACTACGAACAGTACGGCGACCCCTCGGCCCCGCCGGTCGTGCTGCTCGGCTCCCTCGGCTCCGACCTGTCGATGTGGACACCGCAGATCACCGCGCTGTCCCCGATCGCGAACGTCGTCGCCGTCGACCACCGCGGGCACGGCAAGTCACCCGTCGTGGACGGGCCCTACACGGTGGCCGATCTCGGCGGCGACGTCGTCGCGCTCCTCGACTCCCTCGGCCTCGACTCGGTGCACTTCGTGGGCCTGTCGCTCGGCGGTGCCGTCGGCCAGTGGCTCGCCGCGCACCGTCCCGAGCGCATCCGCACCCTCACGCTGCTGTGCACGTCCGCCGCGTTCGCCCCGCCCCAGCCGTGGCTCGACCGCGCCGCCACCGTCCGCACCGACGGCCTGGCATCGATCGCCGAGTCGATCGTCGGCCGCTGGTTCACCCCCGAACTCGCCGAGCGCGACCCGGAACTCGTCGCACGGCACGTCCAGATGGTCTCCGGCACGAGCGACGAGGGCTACGCCGCCTGTTGCGAGGCGCTCGCGACGTGGGACGGGCGCCCCGACCTGGCCCGCATCGTCGCGCCCACCCTCGTCGTCGCCGGCGAGCAGGATCCGGCCACCCCGCCGGCCACCATGCAGCTCATCGCCGACGGCATCGCCGACGCCGACTTCCACATCGTCGGCCCGGGCGCGCACCTGGCCAACGTCGAGCAGGCCGGCCGGATCACCGCGCTCGTCCGCGAGCACATCACCCGTGCGACGCCCGCCGGTGCGCAGCGCACCGCCGCGTTCGAGCAGGGCATGCGGGTGCGACGCGCGGTCCTCGGCGACGCCCACGTAGACCGGGCCGTGGCGTCGGCCACCGAGTTCACCCGGCCGTTCCAGGACTTCATCACCCGCACCGCGTGGGGCGACATCTGGTCCCGGCCGGGCCTGGACCACCACACCCGCCGGCTGCTGACGCTGGCGATCCTCACCGCCGTCGGCAACGACCACGAACTCGACATGCACATCCGGGCCGCGCTGCGCGCCGGTGTGGACCCCGACGAGCTCGTGGAAGTATTCCTGCACACCGCGATCTACGCGGGAGTGCCGAACAGCAACCGGGCCTTCGCGCTCGGCAGGCAGGCACTCGCAGACGGCGAGGGGAGCACCGCATGACGATGACCGACGGCGAACCGATCGCGGCATCGCCGGACTACGTACAGTCGCTCGCGCGCGGCCTGTCCGTCATCAAGGCATTCGACGCCGAGCATCCGCGCCGCACCCTCAGCGAGGTCGCCAAGGCCACGGACCTGACTCGGGCCACCGCGCGACGGTTCCTGCTCACCCTGGTCGAGCTCGGGTACGTACGTACGGACGGCTCCCAGTTCTGGCTGACGCCGCGCGTGCTCGAACTCGGCTACAGCTACCTGTCGAGCCTGACGCTGCCGGACGTCGCCCGCCCGCACCTCGAGGCGCTCGCCCAGAAGGTCCACGAGTCGACGTCGGTGTCCGTGCTCGACGGCGGCGACGTCGTGTACGTCGCGCGGGTGCCGGTCAGCCGCATCATGACCGTCTCCATCACCATCGGCACCCGCTTCCCGGCGCACGCCACGTCGATGGGCCGGGTGCTGCTGGCCGGCCTGTCCCCCGCCGACCTCGACGCCTACCTCGCCACCGCGACGCTCGAGCCCCTCACGTCGCGGACCCTCGTCACTCCCGACGACCTGCGCGCCGAACTCGACCGGATCCGGCGGGACGGCTACTGCATCGTCGACCAGGAGCTCGAGGAGGGCCTGCGGTCGCTGGCCGCACCCATCCGCGACGCCTCGGGCGCCGTCGTCGCGGCCGTGAACATCTCCACCCAGGCCGCCCGCTACAGCCTCGACGCCGTTCACAGCGAGCTCGTGCCCGCTGTCGTCGACACCGCGGCGGCGATCTCGGCCGACCTGGCCCGGACCCAGAACCACTGACCCCCCGATTCCCCGACAAGGAAGTGCCATGCGCGACGTCGTGATCTGCGAACCCCTCCGTACCCCCGTCGGCCGCTTCGGCGGCGTCCTGAAGGACGTCGCGCCGGAAGATCTGGCCGCCACCGTGATCCGCGAGCTCGTCGCCCGCACCGGCCTCGCCGGCACCGACGTCGACGACGTGATCCTCGGTCAGGCCTCACCCAACGGCGAAGCTCCCGCGCTCGGCCGCGTCGCCGCACTGAACGCCGGTCTGGGTGTGGAGGTTCCGGGACTGCAGGTCGACCGTCGCTGCGGCTCCGGCCTGCAGGCGATCCTGCAGGCCGTCATGCAGGTCCAGTCCGGCGGCAGCGACCTGATCCTCGCCGGTGGCGCCGAGTCGATGAGCCAGGCCGAGTTCTACGCCACCGGCATGCGGTGGGGCGTCAAGGGCGAGGCCGTGGCCCTGTCCGATCGGCTGGCCCGGGCGCGGGTCACCGCCGGCGGCCGGGACTTCCCGGTGCCCGGCGGCATGATCGAGACCGCCGAGAACCTGCGGGCCGAGTTCTCCATCAGCCGCGCGGACCAGGACGCTCTGGCGGTGCAGTCGCACCAGCGCGCCGTCGCCGCGCAGAAGAACGGCGTCTTCGCGCAGGAGATCGTTCCCGTGGCGGTGCCGCAGCGCAAGGGCGAGCCGCTCGTCGTCGACACCGACGAGCACCCCCGCGCCGACACCAGCGTCGAATCGCTCGCCAAGCTGCGCCCGATCCGCGCCAAGATCGATCCGGAGTCGACCGTCACCGCCGGCAACGCCAGCGGCCAGAACGACGGTGCGGCCGTCGCGATCGTCACCACCGCCGAGAAGGCCGCCCAGCTGGGACTGCGTCCGCTGGCCCGCCTGGCGAGCTGGGCGGTGGCGGGAGTGCCGCCGCGCACCATGGGCATCGGCCCGGTCCCGGCCACGGAGAAAGCCCTCGGCCGGCTCGGCCTGACCCTGGCCGACATGGACGTGATCGAGCTCAACGAGGCGTTCGCCGCGCAGGCCCTCGCCGTGACCCGCAGCTGGGGCCTCGAGCCCGACGACGCCCGCCTCAACCCCAACGGCTCCGGCATCTCCCTCGGCCATCCGGTCGGCGCGACCGGCGGCCGGATCCTCGCGACGCTGCTGCGCGAACTGGACCGTCGCGGGGGTCGCTACGGCCTCGAGACGATGTGCATCGGCGGCGGTCAGGGCCTGGCCGCGGTGTTCGAAAAGGCGGCGTAGCCGCCGGTGTGTCCTTCGGGCTGCCAGGGCAGCCCGAAGGACACACCGGTCGCGTCAGCGGCGGGCGGGCACAGCGGCCGGTTCCGTCGTCGAGAGCGCGTTCGGTGCGGTGATCCGACCGAGCACCGCGATGAGGACCAGAGCGACGAGGACCGGGACGCAGGCCACGAGGACGATGGTGCCGGTGGGAACGCCCAGGCCGATCAGTGCGCCGCCCAGGACGGGGCCGACCACGGAACCGAGCCGGCCCATCGACGCCGACCAGCCCACCGCCGTCGTCGCGGTGGCCTGCGGGTACATCGAGACCGACAGTGCGGTCTGGCCGATCATGCCCGCCTGGATGCCGAGCCCCACTCCACCGAAGACGATCAGCAGCAGCACCTTGTCGGCGCCGAGGAAGGCGGACACGACGAGGAAGACGATCGCCAGCGACGTCGTGACCACGAGCACCGACGGCATCCGGAACCGCAGCGCACCGATCATCAGGACCGCCGCGCCGACGATGCTGCCGATACCGAGCGCCGCCGACCCCAGCGGCGCGAGGCTCGTCGAGAACCCGTAGCTCGTCAGCAGCGTCGGCAGCCACGACGAGAAGACGTAGAACACGGTGAACATCAGGAACGAGAAGCCCCACAGCAGCAGCGTGCGGCTCCGCAGGCCGGGATCGAACAGGCGCGCGACGGAGGCCTGCCGCGCCGCCGACGAGGTGGCATCCGGTGCGGGCTCACCGGCGGCGGCGCGCCCGTCGGGCAGTCCGATCCACAGCAGCGGCAGCAGGACGGCGGATGCGGCGGCGCCGGCGAGGAACACCGACTCCCAGCCGAACGCGGCGATCAGGCGCGTGCCGACCAGACCGGCGAGCAGCGCACCGAGCGAGATGCCCATCGTGACGAACACCGCGATGGACTGCCGCAGCCGGGGCGGGTTGAGCGCCGTCGCGTGCGACACCGCGGCGGGCAGTACCGCGCCGAGACCGAGTCCGGTGAGCACCCGCAGGGCGGTCAGTTCGGTGATCGTCGACGCGAACGCGGTCAGCAGCGAACCGACGGTGAACACCACCACGGCCGCCAGCACGACGCGGCGGGCACCGAACCGGGCGACGAGGCGGCCGCAGGCCAGATAGCCCAGGGCGACGCCGACGCTGGTCAGCGACAGCGCGGGGGTGAAGTGGGACGGGGCGACGCCCCAGTCCTTCGCCAGTGCCGGGACCGACAGTCCCAGGGCGATCGTGTCGTAGCCGTCGAGGACGACGGCGACGAAGGTCAGGACGAGAACCAGCCAGTTGGGCGAGGCCTCGTCGGTTCGGGTGAGGGACGGTGTGCTGTCGGTTCCGCGCATGGTGGCGTCCTCGGGTCGGTCGATGCCCTGCCAAGGGCGTCGAAAAGGAAGATTACGCGTCCGCCGTCGCGGTCGCTGAGATGATTCCCTGTGCTTCGACCTCGACACCGAGGCCGGCCTCGACCAGGGCCGACACCTCGACCAGGGTCGAGCACGGGAAGTCGCCGCGGAACACCTCCGCGCGGGCCCGCCCGACGGCGGCCTTGTCCGCGATGTCCGTGACATAGATCCGCAGGGCGAGGATGTCGTCGACCTGCGCCCCGCAGGCTTCGACCAGGACGCGGGTGCGCCGGAACGCCTCCCGCGCCTGCCGGTAGACGTCGCCGCCGCCGACGGGACCGTCGGGGGTGCCGGCGTGCATGCCGGAGACGAAGAAGTGCCGGCCGACGACCCGGGCGTTGCTGAACATGCCCGGACGCGGGGGTTCCGGAACGGTGGGGTGGCCGACCCGGCTCATCGGAGCACCGCGCCGCGACGAGCGTCGGATTCGCGGGTCAGCCGCTCCCGTACCGGCACGAAGTCGTAGGTCGGATAGCACTCGGTGTGGAACACCCCCCACGCGCGACGTTCGAGTTCGACGTTGACGGCGGCCAGCCGATCGGCGGGCAGCCGCAGGGTCACGATCTGTCCGATCCCCATCGCGACGACCCACGAGACGACCTCGCATCCCTCGGGCGGGAACCCGTGCCACCAGTCCGCGTCGTCGAGCCGGCCCTGCAACTGTTCGAGGTTCCGGCTCTGGTCGTGCCGCAGGACGACGGTGAGCATCAGGGTCCCGCCACTCATGCCGGCACTCCCGCGAGCACGGCCGCCTGCTGCTTCGCGTCGGCCCGGTAGATCCGGCGGATCCGGGAGACACCGAGGTCGTGCTGGTAGAGGTGTTCCTCGACGTCGGCGTCCGCGGCCAGCGCCTCGAGGACGGCCCGGTCCTGTTCGAGGACCTCCCAGTGCCGTTCCTCGAGCCGGGTCCGGTACAGGAAGCGCCACGCCTCCCGTTCCCAGCCCGACACCCGCCGGGTGCGCCAGTGGAAGATGGCGGAGTGGTCCCGGTCGATCGGGGTGCACATCCCGACGATGCCGAACACCCCGCCGGGACCGGCGTTGGGGGCGTACGGGATCTCGAGGTCCACGTAGTCCATCGATCCGCGCACGAACTCGACCCAGTCGAAGTTCACGCCGCGCTGGTCGGTCTTCTCGAAGAAGAACCCGCGGTCGGTCTCACGGATCCGGAACCGCGCCGACGTGTCGCCGCCGAACATCGAGTGCGAATTGCGGTGCAGGAACGCCCCGTGCATCGGGTCGAGCACGTTGTCCATGTAGAACCGCCACGGCCCGGCCCACTCCGCGTAGTTCGGGAACCACGACACCTCGTCGTCCGCGAGCCGGTCCGGCAGCACGAACGGGGTGGGGACGGAGTCGTGGGTCAGGGGCACGAACGCGAAGATCGTGTCGGCGGCTTCGACCACCGACAGCGACGCGGTGGCGCGCTTGCCCTCGAGCGCGCACCCGGGCATGCCGGGCACGGAGACGACGGTGCCGGTGCCGTCGACCTGCACGCCGTGGTACAGGCAGGCGACGCGGTCACCGAGATGCTGCCCGACGGACAGCGGGGCGCTGCGGTGCGGGCACCGGTCCTCGAGCATGTGGACCGCGCCCCGCGCGTCGCGGAACAGCAGCCAGTCCACGCCGAGGCGGGTGACCTTGACCATGGCGCCCGGTTCGACCATCCGCGACGGAAGGATCGGGTACCAGCGGTCGCGCAGGCCGGTCGCGGCGATCTCGTCGGCATCCATCGGCCGACGGGTGCCGACGGCGAATCGGGGTCCGGCCGGGCGCGGGCCGCCGGTGGTGGTCTGTGTGGTCTCGAAGGTGGTCATCTCATCTCCCCAGTCGTCGCATCTCGGCGCGGAAGGTGTCCTCGGTCCAGGGCCGGCCGTCGGGGCCGTGCAGCCCCAGGCCGTTGAGTCCCTCGACGACACCGGGCAGGTCGTGGGTGCCGGTCCCGAAGATCTCCATCAGGGAACCGGCGAGCTTGTCCTCGTAAGGGGTCAGCGGATCGGGATGGGTCTGTCGAGATTCCAGGTACGGTTCGGCGGATCGTGCCGTCGCGGTGCGGTTCACGCGAGAACTCCTTCGATGTGGGGGGTGGGGGCGGCGAGCCCGGATCGGTAGCGGGCGGCGAGTCCCTCGGCGATGGCGGCGAAGGCGCTCGCCCATTCGGCGAACGACTCGGGCCGGGTGAGGTGGACGGGCGCCGGACATCCGTCGACGACGACGAAGACTCCGTTGTCGATCTCGCCCGCGAGGCGCTGCGGTACGGACAGATCGGTGTCGTCGCCGAGCGCGGAGGCCACCACCAGGGTGGGGACGGTGATCCGGCCGAGGACGCCGCCGACGGTGTCGACGTCGAGCACGGGATCGGCCAGGATCAGGCTGCGCAGCAGGGTGCCGTGACGGTCGGCCGCGCGCAGGGCGGGTCCGGCATCGGTACCCGCGGCGTACAGGTGCACCGCGCGGCCGTCGCGCAACGCCGCCTCGGCCTGCCCGTCGGCCCACCACAGCGCCTCGGCCGGCGAGTTCATCGCGCACCTCCCGTCGGCACGTGCACCGGTGGGACGAACGGTCCGGGCGGGGGGTCGAGGGCGGTCACGTCGACCTCGACCAGGGCGGGCCGGCGCGCCGCGACCGCCTCCGCCAATGCGGCCTCGAAGACGCCGGGCCGCTGCACGAGGGTGTACGGCATGCCCATCGACGCGGCGAGCAGATCGAACCGCGGCGTGTGCAGGTCCACGCCGGATCGACGGAACCCGTTGGCTTCCTGCATGTTCCGCAGAACGCCGTAGCCGCCGTCGTTGAACACCAGCACGACGCACCACGCGTCGGTGCCGGCGAGCGAGGCGAGCTCGCCGAGGTGCACCGCCAGACCCCCGTCCCCGGCCATGACCACGGTCGGCACGTCCCGGCGGGCATGGGCGGCACCGAGTCCCATGGCCAGTCCCTGCCCGATGCCGCCGCCGAGCGGGAAGATGTTGGTCCCCCGCTCGTAGAACGGCAGGAGGCGGTTGCCCCACTGGCTGGACGGAATCGTCACGTCGCGGGCGACCACGGACCGGCGGGGCAGCACGCGGCGCATGCCCTCGCAGATCTCGGCGTAGCCGCCGATGTACTCGGTCAGCGCGGCCCGGCTGCGCTTGCGCACCGCCTGCACCCGGGCCGCCCAGTCGTCGCGCCGGCCGGCACCCTCGAGCGCGTCGAGGAGGCCGCGCAGTGCCGTGCGGGCGTCGGCGACGATCCCGACCGTGGCCGGATACACCCGGCCGATCGCGGCGGGATCGACGTCGATCTGCACCTGCGTGCCGGGCAGCGCGAGGCGGTAGCTCTTGGTCTCGTTGGACCGGAAGTGGGTTCCGACGGCGAGCAGGACGTCGGCATCGGCGAGGAGACCGGCGACCTCGGGGGACGCCGCGAAGTTCCCGACGACGAGGTCGTCGTCCTCGGGCACGATGCCCCGCCCGGAGTTGCTGGTGAGGATCCCCGCCCCGAGCCGGTGCGCGAGGACGCGCAGTTCCTCGCCCGCGCCGGCCGCTCCCCCGCCGAGCCACAGCAGGGGCCGCTCGGCGGCGGCGAGCACCGCGGCGGCCCGGTCCAGTACCGTCGAGGCGGGGGCCGGCGGCTGCACGCTCCGGACGTCGGCGGCCCGCTGCTCCTGCGGCGACGCCAGATACTGCAGGTCGGTGGGCCATTCGACGCTCGCCGGCCCCTGGGGTGCCGACAGGATGCAGGCGATGGCGGCCTCGAGTTCCGCCTCGGCGTCCTTGGCGTCGGTGATCGTCGCCGCGTAGGCGGACACGGCATCGAGCATCTGCCGTTGCCGGGGGAATTCGTGGATCACGCCGCGGCTCGACGAGGCCGGTTCGGGCGTGAGGAATTCGCTTTCGATCTGACCGGTCACGTGCAGGACGCGGCTGCCGGCGGTGAGCGCCTCGATCATCGACCCGGCGGCGTTGCCGGCGCCGGTGCCGGTGCTCGTCAGCGCCACACCGATGCGGCCCGAGGCGCGGGCGTACCCGTCCGCGGCGTTGACCGCGGCGGCCTCGTGCCGGACCTCGACAAAGGTCAGGTCGCGGGCGACGGCCTCGACGAGGGGCAGGTTGTGGATGCTGACGACGCCGAACGCGGTGTCGATGCCGTGCCGGCGCATGACCGACACGAGGACGTCGCCGCCGGTGGTGCGCCGAGCCGGCTCGGTCGAGGGGATGTCCATGTTTCCTCCGTTGCAGATGACCACTGGGGGGGTCAGACGTAGCGTCCGACTCCGCCGCCGACGTCGACGGTCGCGCCGGTCACGTAGCTGTTGCGGGGTGAGAGCAGGGTGGTGACGGGGAAGGCGACCTCGTCCGCAGTTCCGAAGCGGCCCAGTCCGATCCCGCGATCGGCGGCAATCTCGGCGCTCCACTCGTCGAAGTCGCGGCCGTCACCGGATTCGGCGTGGCGGCGCTGCCACTGCCCGGTGTCGACGAGGCCGAGCAGCACCGAATTGACGCGGATGCCCTCGGGGGCGAGCTCCCCGGCGAGGGACTGCGCCAGGTTGAGCAGTCCGGCGCGGGCGGCCGAGGTGACGGCGAGCCGCAGTTCGGGTTGCCGCGCGAGGATCGCGTTGACGATCACCACGGAGGCCGCATCGGACTTCGCGAGCGCCGGCCGGGCCGCGCGGATCAGATGCAGCGCGCCGAAGATCTTGAGCTCGAACTCGTCCCGGATCTGCTCGTCGGTGGTGTCGGTGAGTGTCGACATCAGCGAGCGCCCGGCGTTGCACACCACCCCATCGATCCCGCCGAACCGGTCGACGACCGCATCGACGAAGGTCTGCACGGAATTCCGGTCGGTGACGTCGCACGCGACGGTCAGGACGTCGGCCGGGTCGGCCGCCAGGGTGCCGGCGGCGGCGCGCAGGCGTGCGATATCGCGTGCGCACAGTGCGACGCGGGCACCTTCGGCGGCGAGCATCCGGGCGGTGGCGAGGCCGACCCCGGAACTCGCGCCGGTGACGATCACCGTGCGTCCGGTGAGGTGCAGGTCCATTGAATCTCCGTGGGTTCGGGTGCTCGCCGGGCGAGCAGGTCAGTTCAGGACGAAGCCGCCGTCGACGACGACGGTCTGGCCGGTGACGAAGGCGGCGTCCTCCGAAAGGAGGAACCGGACGACCCCGGCGACGTCCTCGGGGGTCTGGTCGCGCGGGAGGGCGCGGCCCTGCGCGTAGGTGGCGTAGCGGGCGGCCGGAACGGATTCGGTGGCCTCGACCCGGACGAGTCCGGGGGCGACGGCGTTGACCCGCACCCCGTGGGGGCCGGCGTCCCGGGCCATCGAACGGGTCATCGCGACGACTGCGCCCTTGGAGGTGACGTAGTGGATGAGCCGCGGTGATCCGTAGAACGCCACGTCGGAGGCCATGTTCACGATCGCGCCACCGGCGGCGGCGAGCAGCGGCCACAGGTGCTTGGTCACGAGCCACGTGCCGCGCACGTTGACCGAGGTGATCCGGTCGAATTCGGCCTCGGACAGCTCCCAGAAGGTGTCCCCGCCGACGCCGTCGGCGACGGCGGCGTTGTTGACCAGGCCCACCAGCGGCCCCTCCTCGGCGACGCGCGCGGCCAGAGCGCGCACGGACGCGGCGTCCGCGATGTCCGTGACCACTGCGACCGCCTCGCCACCGCGGGCGCGCAGGGCGGTGGCGGCGGCTTCGGCGTTCTCCGCGTTGCGCTCGGCGATCACCACGCGTCGTCCGTCGGCACACAGCCGTTCGGCGATGCAGTAGCCGAGTCCGCGACCGGCGCCGGTCACCACGACGGTTCCGCTCATCACGCCACCTCTTCCCAGAATCGGACGAGTTCGCCGGCGACCACGCGGGGCTGTTCCTGGATCGCGGCGTGACCCGCACCGGCGACGACGGTGAGCCGCGCGCCGGGAATGGCGTCCGCCAGGAGGCGTGACTCGGCGACGCCGGTGACGTGGTCGTGCTCGCCGACCACCACGAGGGTGGGGACGGCCAGCGTGTGCAGGATGGGCCCGTGGTCGGTCGACGCCATGCATTCGGCGGCGGCCGCGTACCCGGCGGGCCGGACGGCAGCCATGTCGGCGGCGACGCGAGCCCGGACGTCCTCGGCTGCGTCCGGCGCGGTCAGTTTCGGTGCGCGTTCGGCCGCGAAACGTTCGGGGCCGGCGGTGCGCAGCGCCGGGACGCGGTCACGCATGGCGGCAGCGCGGGCGGGCGACGTGCCCGATCCCCGTGTGCTGTCGGCGAGGACGAGCGTGCGGACCCGCCCGGGCCGACGGCGCGCGACCTCGAGCGCGACCACTCCGCCCCAGGACGTTCCGACGAGATGCACGGACCGGTCCGGGTCGATGTCGTCGAGGACGGTCAGGACGTCCGTCGCGTGGTCGTGGTGGACGTCGGCCGGGTCGGCGGAGCGGCCGTACCCCGCGGCGTCGAGCCGGTAGGTCGCGTGTCCGCGGGCCGCGAGTTCCGCGGCGAGCGGTGCACAGGAGTTCGCGTTCCCGCCGATGCCGTGCAGCAGCAGCACCGGATCTCCCGTCCCGAGCCGCTCGACGTGCAGGTGCCCGGTCACGACAGCGCACCGGCCGCGACGGCCCCGTAGAAGTAGCCGGCGTCGCGGGCTTCGACGCGGTCGCGGTGACCCGGGTCGGGGCTGCCCGCCATGGCGGAGCGCACGGTCGTGGTGGGCGGCCCGGCCGTCCCCCACTGGTCGGACAGTTCCGGGGTGCGCTTCCAGGTACGGCACAGCCAGGCGTCCTCGTCGATCTGGGCGACCTCGGAGGTGTACTCGCACACCAGGCCCGCCGGATCGGTGAAGTAGGAGAAGGTGTTGTCGCCGGGACCGTGCCGGCCCGGTCCCCACTGCGGTGCGATGCCGTGGGTCTTGAGGCTGCCGATGCCGCGCATGAAGTGATCGAGACTCTGCATCTCGTACGCCACGTGGTTGAGCGAGGGCCACGGCGCCCGGTTGAGCGCGATGACGTGGTGGTCGGAGTTGCAGCGGAGGAAGGACATCTGCCGTTCCGACCAGTCGGAGACCCGCATGCCGAGCACCTGGGTGTAGAAGGCGGTGGTGCGCTCGATGTCGGTCGTGTTGAGCACGACGTGGGCGATCTTGCGGGGAACGGCGCGGCGCCCCGCCGGTTCCTGCTCGGTGACGGCGTGGGTGTCGGCCGACAGCTCGACGCAGCGTCCCTCCGGATCGACGAGCTGCAGCCCGTAGCCGCCCCCGGCATCGTCGAGGGGTCCCGGCGTGCGCAGCATCGGGATGCCGAGCCGGTCGAGGGCCAGTGCGGCGTCGTCGATCTCACGCGGGGTGGCGACGGCGAAGCTGATCCGTCCCAGCGCGTTGGTCTCCCCTCGTTCGACCGTCAGCACGTGGTGCTCGGGTCCGGTGGCGCGCAGCCAGAATCGATCCCCGTCGGCCTCGACGGTCGTCAACCCCCAGGCCTCGTGGTAGAAGTCCCGCGAGGCGGCCGGATCCGGCACCGACAGGGTCACCGAGCGCAGCGCGCGCAGCCGGCAGGCGGGCGAGTCGCTGTAGCGCGGAAGTTGGTGGTGGTACATGCGTTCCGGTTCCCTTCTCACAGGTCCAGCACGAGTTCGGCAGAGTGGCAACGGGACACGCACGGGAACATCGTCGATCCGGCGGCGTGTTCGGACTCGGTGAGCAGGAAGTCGCGGTGGTCCACGTCGCCCTCGAGCACCTTGACTTCGCAGGTCCCGCAGATACCTTCGGTGCACGAGTTCGGCACGGGCACACCGGCGGCGGTGAGGGCGTCGAGCACCGACACGGTCGGCGGCACCGGGATGCGCCGGCCGGTGCTCTCGACGATCACGTCGAAGGCGGTGTCCTCGCCCGCGCGCGGCGCCGGTTCCGGGGCCGCGAACCGCTCGGTGCGTACCTGGCCGGGGTCCGGGGCCGCGGCCGTGACCGCATCGATGAGCGGTGCCGGCCCGCAGCAGTAGACGACGGCGGTCGGGGCGAGGCCCGACAGCGCCCCCGCCAGGTCCGGCAGACCACCGGCCTCGTCGTCGGCGTGGACGGTCACCTGCCCGGCGGGTCCGGCGGCGATCTCGTCGACGAACGCCATCGCCGCCCGGGAGCGTCCGGCGTAGAGCAGGCGCCACTGCTGCCCCTCGGCCTGCAGTTGCCGCATCATCGCGACGATCGGGGTGATGCCGATACCGCCGGCCACGAGGACGTGCTCGGTCGCGGCGTCGTCGAGGGCGAAGGCGCTGCGCGGTCCGTCGACGTCGATCTCCGCGCCGATCTGCAACGATTCGTGCACGTAGGCGCTGCCGCCGCGGGAGCGCTCGGCGCGCAGCACGGCGACCGTCCAGCGCGTGGTGTCCCGCGGATCCGAGCACAGCGAGTACTCGCGCACCACACCGTTCGGCAGGTGCAGGGCGAGATGCGCACCCGGCTGCCACTGCGGCAACGCGGCACCGGTCGGATCGACGAACGTCACGCTGGTGACTCCGTCTGCCTCCCAAGTTTTCTGGTGGACGCGGAGGCGACGTCGGACGGACTGCTCCATCGGGATCTCCCTGTCGGCGGGTCTTCTCGGTGGCGTCAGCGAGTGACGCCGTACATCTCCGAGCTCGGCGGGTAGGTGGGCAGCTGCGGCTTGGCGGCGCCGATGATCACGCAGAACAGCGCGTCGGTGTCGCCCACGTTCGCGAGGCTGCGCGGCACGCCGGCGGGCACGCGGATCATGTCGCGGTAGCCGAGCCGGCGGACGGCCTTGCGGGTGCCGTCCTCGACGTCGTGGACTGCGACCTCGAGCTCGCCCTCGAGCACGAAGAACACCTCTTCGACGTCGTGGTGGGTGTGCTCGGGTCCGACCGCACCGGCGGGCAGCCGCATGTTGGACAGGGTGAAGTGTTCGGCGGGCAGCGTGCGGGCGTCGCCCTCGTGGTTGCCGGTGGCGCCGGAGCCGATGTAGCGGATCTGGGCGCGCTTGAAGCGGTCTCCGCCCTTGGCCGCCTGGAAGCCGAGGGTGTCCCAGTCCTCGTAGCGGCTGTCGCGGCTGGCGATGCAGGAGTCGATGAGGGTTTCGAGGTCGACGGTGGTCTTCTCGGGTGCGGCCATGTCGGTGGTCCTTTCGTGCGGTGGGTGGTTCAGGCGCGGTAGGCGACGGCTTCGATCTCGACGGTGGCGCCGTAGGGCAGGGCGGCGACCTCGACGAACGAGCGGGCGGGCCGGGGAGTGGCGAAGATCTTCTCGTAGTGGCGGTTCGCCTGGTCGCGGAGCGACACGTCGGTCACGAAGTACGTGGTCTTGACGACGTCGGACAGGGTCATGCCGATGGTGGCCAGGCGCTCGCCGAGGCGGGCGATCGCGGCGTCGAGGGCGGCGGTCGTGCCGTCGACGGCGATGCCGTGTTCGTCGACCGACAGGGCGCCGGAGACGAACCCGAAGCCGGCGACGGCGTAGGCGGGACTGTACGGATGGGCGGTGGGTTCGTGCGTGACGGCAATCGAATCGGTCACCGGGAGGGGTCCTTTCGGGTTTCGGTCGGGCCGGGGGTGGCCCAGGCGATCGGTTCGCCGGACAGGTCGAGGTAGATGCTCTTCTGATCGCAGTACTGGCGGATGCTGTCGCGCCCCTTCTCGGTGCCGAGACCGCTGTCGCCGAGACCGGTGAAGGGGGTCGAGATGCTGAACTGCTTGTAGGTGTTGATCCAGACGGTGCCCGCCTTCACCGCACCGGCCACGCGCCACGCCCGTCGGTAGTCGGCGGTCCAGATGCCGCAGGCCAGCCCGTACACCGAGTCGTTCGCCTGCACGATCAGGTCCTCCTCGTCGTCGAAGGGCAGCACGACGGCCACCGGCCCGAAGACCTCCTCGCGGCAGATCGTCGCGGAGTTGTCGACGCCGGTGAGCACCGTGGGCGGGTAGTACGCGCCGGAGGCGAGCCGCTCACCGGTCGGGATCGCGCCCCCGCACAGCACCTGGGCTCCGGCGGCGACGGCGTCGTCGACCATGGCAGCGACGTGGTCCCGGTGGGCGAAGGTGACCAGCGGGGCCACCCGGGTGTGCGGGTCGGTGCCGGGCCCGAGGCGCAGCGCCGCTGCGCGCCGGACGAGTTCGGCGGTGAAGGTCTCGGCGATGCTGCGGTGCACGAAGATCCGCGATCCGGCGATGCAGCTCTGCCCGGCCGAGGAGAAGATGCCGTAGAGCACGCCGGCGAGGGCCTGTTCGGGATCGGCGTCCTCGAACACGATCGTCGGGGACTTGCCGCCGAGTTCGAGGGTGATCGGCATGAGCTTGTCGGCGGCGAGATGCGCGAGGTGGCGGCCGGTGGCGGTGCCACCGGTGAAGCTGACCTTGGCGACGTCGGGGTGCCGGACCAGCGCCTCGCCGACTGTGCGCCCCGAGCCCGGCAGGACCGAGAGGACGCCGGCGGGCAGACCGGCCGCCTCGCAGATGCGGGCGAGGAGCAGGGTCACCCACGGGGCCCACACCGGCGGCTTGCTCACGACGGCGTTGCCGGCGGCGAGGGCCGGGGCGATCTTCTGCGCGTCGGACGCGATCGGAGAGTTCCACGGCGTGATCGCGGCGACGACACCCATCGGCTGGTACGTCGACATGGTCAGCCACGGCCCCCGGGGCGTGGTCACCGCCGAGTCCATTGTCTCGAGGGCGGCAGCCGTGTAGCGAAAGGTGTTGGCGGCGCTGGCAACCAGCGCCCGGGTCTCGGTCAGGGTCTTGCCTGTGTCGAGGGTCTGCAACCGGGCGACGCGTTCGGCCTCGTCGTCGAGGGCGTTTCCGATGCGGTGCAGCACGCGGGCCCGTTCGTGCGGGAGCAGCGACGACCATCCGCCGTGCGCGGCCCGAAGACCTTCGGCGACCGCGCGGTCGACGTCGTCGACGGTCGCCGTGTGCAGGCCGGCGAAGACCCGGCCCGTCGCGGGGTCGACGGATTCGAGGCACTCTCCGAGTCCACGCTGCCAGCGGCCGGCGACAAAGATCTCGTCGACCGTGTCGACGGACTCGGCGTGCTCGGCGGTTCCCGCCTGGAGCGGGGACGCGTACGCAATGGGCATGAGGGGGGTCCGTTCGATGGGGAGGGACGCGGACCACGGTGCTCGTGGAGGGTGGTGCGCGCCGGATCGATATCTTTGCACTAAGAGATTTGTAGCGTCTTAGCACTAAGAGGTCAAGACTCGAATGCCCAGATCAGCCGGTCGTTACGCCGCATTTACGGCCGCGAAACGGAGGAGACGCAGGTCACAGCGGTGTGGCGGGCATCATAAGTTTCTCGAAATTTTTCCCGGCCGGACCGTCAGACCCGACGATCGGCACCCGAATCCGCGTCGGCATCGAACTCGGCCGCGCGGGCAGAGCGCTCCAGGCGGGCGAGCAGGCGCGAAAGCGTCTCGCGCTCGGTCGCGTCGAGGTCACCGAGCATCGCGCGCAGTTTGGCGAAGTGCGCGTCGGCCACCGAGTCGACGAGCGCGGCGCCGGCAGAGGTGAGCTCGACGTACACGACGCGGGCGTCCTGGCTGTCCTTCGACCGGGTCACCAGGCCCGCCTCCTCGAGCCGGTTCACCCGCAGCGACAGCCCGCCCGTGGTGACCAGCGTCTGCTCGGCGAGCTCCCCCGCGGTGAGCCGATGACGGGGTACCGCGCGGCGCAGGCAGGCGAGGACGTCGAATCCCGAATCGTTGATCCCGTGCTCCTCGAAGGTGGGCGCGATCCGGGACTTGTAGACGAGGAAGCTCCGATGCAGACGCCCGAAAACCTTCAGTCCCGAGACGTCGAGTTCGGGACGGGCCACCGCCCAGTGCGCGACGATGGCGTCCACGGCGTCGCGTTCTCCAGGCTCTCCCACAATGCCGGGAGTCTACCGGGCACGAGCGCCGATCCCGGTCGGCATGCCTACCGCGCGACGGGACCGGCGACTCCGACGAAGACCACCATCTCGTAGCCGCCCGGGTTCTTCTGGATCGGGATGTCCTTCCAGTTGTTGGCCACCCAGACGTTGCCGGCCTGGTCGACGACGACACCGGTGTTGCGCGTGAGGCCGTCGAAGGCGTACCCGACCACATCCGGGGAGATCGGCGTGCCGACCGCACTCCCGGGCCGGCATGCCACGAGCCGGACACCGCAGAACTGGGAGAGTCGCTTACCGGCGAAGTTCGCGACCCAGACGTTGTCGTTGCCGTCGACCGCGTTGCCCCACGGGACGAACAGACCACCACCGGTGAGCGGGGCCGGGGTGAGCAGCCGGCCACCCGGGTCGATCATCGTCAACGACCCGCCCACCGCGGGGGTGACCTCCGCGTCGGGGCACGGTATCCCGATCACCTGGGAATTCGACACCCATGCGTTGCCCGCGCTGTCGGTGGCGACTCCGAGGGGTTTGTCGAGCCCGCCGCCGCTCACGGGCGGAGCCACCGGCGTCCCGTCCGGGCCGAGGACGGCAACGGTGTCGCTGCCGTTGCCGGTGACGAACACGTTGCCGAGCACGTTGTCCGCGAGCGCGAACGGCTCGGTGACCCCGAGCCCGGTCAGCTGCCGGGCAGCAGCCGGGTCGCCCCCGGGATAGACGGTGACGCTGTCGTTGCCGCAGTTGGCGATCCAGATGTTGCCGTCCGGGTCCGAGATGGTGCCCTGCGGCCAACTGATGCCACCTGCGGTGTAGCCGTCCGCCGGCGAGAGCGCACGGCCGTCGGGAGTGAACAGGGAGACGCTGTCGTGCGGTGGCTGCCGATCCTGCGGACAGTCCGGCGCAGGGGCGGCGAAGCCGAAGTTACCGACCCACACGTTGCCGTCGGGATCGATGTCGATACCGAATCCGGCACCGCTGAGCCCACCGCCGGTGTACGGGGATCCCGGGGCGTACTGCCCGGTGGGAGTGAACTTCAGCAGGTTCTCGGCACCGCAGACCGGCGTTTCGGCATTCGGGCTCCACTCGTAATTGTTGGTCGACCACACGTTCCCGTCGCGGTCGACCGCCATGTTGCCGGGCCCGTCCATCGACACCCCGTCGCCGACGAATCGCAGCGCCAGGGTCCACGCACTCGGCGGGAACGCCCGATCGGGCGCGTACGGACCCGGCCCGGCCTTCGACAACGCGAACAGGGCCTCGACGTTGTGCCACGGGTGTTTCGCGATCTCGGTCATCGCCTGCCACGTATCGGCGACCGGGGCCCCGCCCGGCGGAGTCGCGAGCAGGAGCAGTCCGTCGCACGACATCGGCACCGCAACACAGTTGGCGACCATGTCCGCGAGAGAGTGGAAGCTGCCCAGCGTTTCGGTGGTCGCTCCGTTGGGCGGTGCCGCCAGTACCGCACCCACCTCGCCGGTGACCGGGTCGACGAGGTTGCGTGTCATCGCCGCCGCGTTCTGCAACCCCGGCGCGACGCCCTCGACGTTCCGGCCCGAAGTGAACTGAGCCATTGCGAAAGCGGTTGCCACAGTCGTTCTCTCGTTCACCACGATGGCGCCGTCCGGCCGTCCGGTGCCGAGGGCACTCGCCAGCGTCATCCGCTCGTCGCGCGGGTTCGCCGCGACGACGTACAGCACGGACTGCGGGTCGGCGGACGCGGTGAAGGAGACCTCGAACGAGCCGTCGGCCTCGGTCGTGGCCGAACCCACCTCACGGGCAGGAGATCCCGGCTCGGTGCTCATCACGGTCACCGAATAGCCGCCCAGCGGACCGGCTCCCGAGCTGACGTGTCCACGCATCGTCGCCGCCTCGGCGGGAACCACGCCCGCCCACAACGCCGTCCCCACGACGGCACCGAGGACGACACTCCTGAACTGCACACGACGGAAACGACTCATGGTGCGTGTCCTCTCGCGATCGGCTTCGACCCGCCGGTCTGCGACCGTCGCGGCTCGACCGAAATGCCCGAAAGCGATCATGACACGGCGAGCACCGGGATCGGCACGGAAACGACGGATCGGACGTATCCCGCCGCAACGAGCCGGGCCCCGGGCCGTTCGTGACGAACGGCCCGGGGCCCGGTTTCTCGTCGAGCCGCCCTATCGAACGCTGACCTTCTCGGGTTCCGGCTCCTTCTCGGGAGCGCGGTCCACCCGGGGCGGTACAGCGGCGACGGTCATGTCGTCGGGGACGTCCGCGTCGAGCGTCACCGATTCCTGCGCGTAGTGGAAGTGGGGGCGACGGTGACCGAGGAAGGATCCGAACCACGACATCACTGCGACGTAGCGGTTGCGGAAGCCCACCATGTAGACCAGGTGCACGGCCAGCCACAGCACCCACGCGACGAAGCCGCTCAGCTCGATCTTTCCGACGCGGGTGATCGCGCGGAAGCGGTTGATGATGGCCATGCTGCCCTTGTCCCGGTACTTGAACGGGGTGCCCTTGCCCTGCTTCCCGAGGATGGTCCGGGCCACGTGGCGGCCGCCCTGCATCGCGACGGGCGACTGGCCGGGCAGGTTGTTCAGCGACGTCATGTCACCGATGGCGTACACGTCGGCGTAGCCGCCCACGGTGAGATCCGGGTTGACCAGCAGCCGGCCGGCACGGTCGGTGGCGCAGCCGGTGCGCTCCGCGAGGACGCCGGCGAAGTCGTTGGCCCGCACCCCGGCCGACCAGATGATGGTCTCGGCGGTGATCCGGCGCTCCTCGTCGTTCTTCGCCTTCAGAGTGGCACCGTGCTCGTCGATGTCGGTGACGAAGGTGTCGAGCACGACGTCGACGCCCGACTTCTGCAGCGACTGCTTGGTGTACTCGCTGAGCTTGCCGCCGAAGGCCGGAAGAGCCTCGCCCGCGCCCTCGACGAGGGTGACGGACACGTCGTCGGCGCTGATGTCGTGGAACGACTGCTCGAAGTAGCGGCCCGCGAGTTCCTTGATCTGGCCCGCGAGCTCGACGCCCGTCGCACCGGCACCGATGACCACGAAGCTCAGGAGGTTGCGACGGCGTTCCGGATCGGCGGTGGTGTGCGCCTCCTCGAAGCACCGCAGGATCTGCCGGCGCAGCCGCTCGGCGTCCTCCACGGTCTTGAGGGCGTAGGTGACCTTCTCGAACTCGTCGCGGCCGAAGTACGCCTGCCGGGCGCCCGTCGCTGCGACGAGCGAGCGGTAGCCGACCGTGTGCACGGCGCCGCCGGCGACGTAGTCGACCTCGTGCTCGTCGGGCCGGACGTCGACGACACGGCCGAGCCGCACGTCCGCGTTCGGGTACTTCGCGAGGATGGAGCGGATCGACGGAGCGATCTCGCCGGCCGAGAGGACACCGGTGGCGACCTGGTACAGCAGGGGCTGGAAGAGATGTTCGGTGGTCTCGGAGATCAGGACGAACGGCGTCCCGGCCTTGGCGAGTTTCTTCGCCGTCGCCAGCGCGCCGAAGCCCGAACCGACGACGACGACCTCGGTCCGGTCGGTCACTGCTGTGCTACTCACGATTACCTCTACCTCCACACTGAAGTCGATGTATGACACCCACCGTATGGACGGGAGGCCGTGAAGACCACCAACCTGCCGAAGTCGGGGAGCTCTTATCTCGATCGCTCATAAGTAGGATGGGGGTATGGACTTCCGGCAGCTGCGGTACTTCCTCGCCGTCAGCGAGGAGCTGAGCTTCAGCAAGGCCGCCCAGAAGTGCTTCATCTCCCAGTCCGCGATCAGCCACCAGATCACCCGGCTCGAGAAGGAACTCGGCGCGTCGCTGTTCGAGCGGTCGACGCGGATGGTGCGGCTCACCCCGGCCGGCTCGCGCCTGGTCCCCATCGCGCAGCAGGTGCTGAGCCTCGAAGCGCAGGCGTTCTCGGTCGCACGCGAGCCGCGCAACCGCATCCGGATCGCCGCGAACATGACCTTCGCGTCCCAGAGCCTCGACGCCATCGCGCATGTTCGGGAGCAGTACCCGGCGATCGACATCGAGTTCGTCATCAAGAGCTTCGCCGACCGGATCGACGCGGTCGCCGGCGGCGACGCCGACATCGCCCTGATCCGGGGTGAGGTCGACCGTCCCGGACTCGAGACCGTGGAACTGGGCATCGAGGATCTGGTCATCGTCACATCGAGCCGGCACCCGCTCTCCGCGTTCTCCACCGTCGACCTCGGCGATCTCGCGCCCTATCCGCTGCTCCTGCCGCCCCGGCACAGCCAGGTGCTCATCCACACGGTGATCGAGGACGCCTTCCGGGCGGTGGGACGACGGGTGCAGCTCGGACCCTCGATCGCCAGCGACCACACCGCCACCCTCGACGTCATCACCAACCCGCGGGCGTGGACGGTTCTGTACCCGAGCACCGCCGCGGAAACCCCCAGGACCGGCCTGGCCTACATGCGCGAGGCGCGCAACCGGCTCAGCATCCCGGTGTGCGGAGTGCTCCGCAACGACGCCCCCCGGTCGTCGGCCATGTCGAGTCTGATCCTCGCGCTGCGCCAGTCGATGACCAGCCAGGCACCACCGGGATCGGAGAGCTGAACACCGCCGCCCGGTCGTCGCAATGCGTACCGATCCGGTGCCTTTTCGTGGAAGGATGACCGAGCCGACGGCGGACCCACGCGGTGAGGAGCGATCATGCAGCGAACCGAGACCTCGTTCACCAGTGCCGACGGCACCCGCGTCGTGTACGACGTGTGGTCGCCCGACGCAGACCCCACAGGCGTGCTGGTGCTCTGCCACGGCTTCGGCGAGCACGCCCGCCGGTACGACCACGTGGTCGAACGCCTCGGCGAGCTGGGTCTCGTCGTCTACGCCCTCGACCACCGCGGGCACGGTCGCTCGGGCGGACGACGGGTGTTCGTGCGGGACATGGACCAGTTCACCGGCGACGTGCATCGCCTGGTCGGCATCACCGCGTTCGATCAGCCCGGCCTGCCGCGGGTCCTGCTGGGCCATTCGATGGGCGGAGCCATCGCCCTGGCCTACGCGCTCGAGCACCCCGACGAGCTCACGGCCCTCGCCCTGTCCGGTCCCGCCGTCGACGTCACCTCCGGCACGCCGCGGCCCGTCGTCGCACTCGGCAAGGTGATCGGGCGCGTCCTACCGCAGCTGCCGGTGCAGAAACTCGACTCGGCGGGCATCTCGCGCGACCCCGACGTCGTCGCGGGGTACGAAGCCGATCCCCTCGTGCACCACGGTCTCGTACCTGCCGGCATCGCCCGCGCGCTGGTCACCACGGGCGAGAGCCTGCCGGCCCGGCTGCCCGCACTGGATCTGCCGATCCTGCTGCAGCACGGCACCGAGGACCGGCTCACCGCGCCGTCCGGCAGCCGGCTCGTCGCCGAGCTGGTCGGGTCGCAGGACGTGACGCTCAAGATGTACGAGGGCCTCTACCACGAGGTGTTCAACGAGCCGGAGAAGAAGCAGGTCCTCGACGACCTGGTGGAATGGCTCCGGCCGAGGCTCGGCTGAGGTGGCGGCTGCTCCGCCCGCGCGCATGCCGGCCGCGTTCGTCGGCCACGGCAGCCCGATGAACGCGCTCGAATCGAATCGCTACACCAGGGCGTGGCGGGAGTTCGGTTCCGCGGTGCCGACGCCCCGGGCGATACTCGCGATCTCGGCGCACTGGTACATCAACGCCACCGCGGTGACCGCGATGCCGAACCCGCGCACCATCCACGACTTCTACGGATTCCCGCAGGAGCTGTTCGACGTCGACTACCCCGCGGCCGGGCTGCCGGAACTGGCCGAGGAGATCGCCGACGTCGTGCATCCGACGTGGGTGGGCGCGGACGTCGACTCGTGGGGTGTCGACCACGGCACCTGGTCGGTGCTCACCCACGCCTTCCCCGAGGCGGACGTGCCGGTGGTGCAGTTGAGCCTGAACGCCTACCGCGACTTCGACTACCACCTCGAGCTCGGCGCGAAGCTCGCCCCGCTGCGTGACCGCGGCGTGCTGATCGTCGGCAGCGGCAACATCGTGCACAACCTGGCCGGCATGGACCGTCGCCGCCCGGACGAGGGGTTCGACTGGGCGCACCGGTTCGACGCGGCCGCCCGGGTCATGGTCATGGACCGCCCCGAGGGAGTCGCAGGTCTCGACGGGCACGCGGACTTCGACCACGCGGTTCCCACCCCGGACCACTTCCTGCCGTTGCTGTACTTCGCGGGCCTGGCGGGCGTGGGCGAGGACCTCGTCGAACCGCTGATCGACGGTTTCGCGTACGGGTCGCTGTCGATGAGCGCCTACACCCTCGGTCTCACGTGCACGGCCGGTGACGGCGGTCCCCCGTCCGCTGGGTTCCCCGCCACCCCGGACCCGGTGAACACCAACGCGTGATCGTGATCGTGGTCGTGGCCGAATGTCACATCGCGTCGATGCAGTCGACCGAATGTGACATTCGGCCACCCCGGGTGCGGCCATCTCGAGGGGCAGGGTCATGCCGTGTGGCGACGCTCCTCCGCGACGACCGTGCGCCGCGCGAAGTCGATGCTGTGCTGCAGCAGTGTCCGCGCCTCGGGCAGCACCTGCCCGATGACGGGGAAGGCGTGCACCTGGCCCGCCCACAGGTGTGTCTCGACCGTCGTGCCCACCTCGTCGAACGCCTCCGTCATGATCTCGACGTCGGGACGGGTGATCTCGTATTCGGCGACGGAGAAGAACGCGG
The DNA here is from genome assembly GCF_057367935.1 of Rhodococcus sp. NS-SX18. Taxonomy (NCBI): domain Bacteria; kingdom Bacillati; phylum Actinomycetota; class Actinomycetes; order Mycobacteriales; family Nocardiaceae; genus Rhodococcus; species Rhodococcus sp. NS-SX18. The sequence goes on from NZ_CM170633.1 coordinate 5,015,461, forward strand.
GCGGGAACAGTGCCGGATCGGCGCGGACCGGCGACTGGGCACCTTCGATGTAATCGGGACCGGCGAGCCAGCGGTCGCGCAGCTTCTCCACCTGCCGCATCGGCAGGTACGCGTCGCGCTTCATGAAGTCGGGATCGTGCTCCTCGAGATCGAGGTTGAGCAGCGGTGAGTACCCGATCACCGCGGCCGGACGGATCATGCCGCGCAGCGCGGCGATCTCGGCGACCTTCATCGCCAGATATCCCCCGGCCGAGTCGCCGGCGACGACGATGCGCGTGGGGTCCTCGGCCGTCTCGAGCAACGCGGTGTACGCGGCCATCGCGTCGATGACGGACGTCCCGATCGAACCGACAGGTAGCTGCCGGTAGGCGACGGAGTACACCGGCACCCCCGATTCGGTAGCGAGCAGGGAACACACCGTGCGGTGCGTGGCGAGCCCGCAGAAGACGAAAGCGCCGCCGTGGAAGTAGAGGATCGTCGCGCCGGCGAGGGAGTCCTCGGCGGGACGCGGCGGTTCGATGCGTTCGCTGGGCACCCCGCCGAGAGTGAGGGGATCGATGTCGACGTTGCGCGGGCGGGGCAGCATCTTGTCGACGCGACGGTCGAGCCGGCTGAGAGTCTCGATCCCGCGGTCGGTGGCCGGCCAGTAGGCGAACAGCGGCTTGACGAAGATCCGCACGAACCAGAACACGAGGATCGCCCGCAGGCTCACCGTCCAGTGCCAGATCGTCGATCCGTGGGTGCGCATGTACGCCACGATAGGACGGGTCCGGCACCCGGTCGAGGTACTCTCCGTCACACGTATCCGTTGCCTCAGACCTGCAGCAACGGCACCAACAGCTCCTCGTCGGTCAGCGCACCGTGCTGTCCGGGCAGTTGCGACATGACCAGCTCGCCGTCGGTACGGATCACCGTGGACTCGCCGAGTCCGATCGCGACGACGTCACCGATGCGGCGGCACGCGGCGGGCGAAGGGTCCGGGCCGAACAGTCCGCCGGCGATCACGTCGTCGCGGGTACCGACCCACAGGTCGTCACCGAGTTCGTTGCGCCAGCGCTCGAGCACCGCGTCCGGTCGCCGGGTGTGCACGTGCCGGCAGCGCGGTTCACCGGCGATCACGTCGACGTCCTCGGAGAGAGCAGGCAGGTGGTCGAAGTCGGCGCGTCGGCCCCGGGAGGCGTCGACCATGCCGTGATCGGCGGTGATCAGCAGCCGTGTCCCGGTGGGTAGGGCAGCGACGAGTTGCTCGACGAACCGGTCGACGACGGTCAGCTGCGCGATCCACGAGGGGGACTCGGGTCCGTACAGGTGCCCGATCGTGTCGACCTCACCGAGGTAGCAGTAGACGAGGGTGCGGTCGCCGGTGGTGACGGCGGCGACGACGTGGGCGAGCAGGTCGCCGTAGGCGGAGACACCGACGAAGTTGCCGCCGCGGAGCACGGCCCGGGTGAGGCCGCTGCCGTCGAAACTGCGGGGAACGACGGTGGTCACCGTCAGTCCGGCCGCGTCGGCTCGTTCGAACACCGTCGGGTGGGGCTGTATCCATTCCGGGACGAACCGCTCGCGCTGGTCGACGGCGGTCCCGGCGAGGGTCCAGCGGAGCCAGTTGAACGGGGCGTCGATCTCCTCGACGTAGGACTGGTAGCCGGTGACGGCGTGGGCGCCGGAGGCCAGTCCGGTGCCGAGCGAGGCAATGCTCACCGCGGTGGTGGTGGGAAATCCGGCGCGGATCGGCCGGCCGTCGAGTCCGGCGAGAAAGGGGGCTGCGGCCGCATTCCGTCGCAGGAGGTTCCATCCCATGCCGTCGACGAGCAGCACGACGGTGCGGGACTGCTCGGGGAGGGCGAGACAGTTGGCCTCACCGGGCACCCCCGCGGACGCGAGGACGGACGGCATCAGATCCGCGAGGGTGGGTTCGGCGTAGACGTCGTGCAGCGGCAGGTCCATTACCCGAGTATGGCCTGCCGGGCGTCACTGGTCCTTGATGTCGGACCCGTGCTTGGTCAGCGGCATGATCTCGATGTTCATGTACGGGAACAGCGGCAGGTTCCACAGGATCTCGTGGAGTTCGTCGGCGGAGCCGACGTCGAAGATGCTGATGTTGCTGTACTTGCCTACGATGCGCCAGATCTCCCGCCACTTGCCCTCGCGCTGCAGTTCCTGGCTGTATGCCTTCTCCCGCGCGACGGTCTCGGCGCGCACCTCGGGGTCGAGGTCGCGGGGGATGTCGACGTCCATGCGAACGTGGAACAGTGCCATGGTCGGTACTCCTTTCGGGCCGTGCGCGGTTCCGGTAGCGGGTGCTACCGGAACCGCGCACGGGGGGTCAGTCGCGGGCGAGGTGCTTGACGACGTCCATGTCGAGTTCGACACCGAGGCCGGGTCCCTGGGGCAGGTGCACCTGGCCTTCCGAGTAGTCCAGCGGAGTCTGCAGCAGCTCGACGGCGAACAGCTGCGGCCCGAACAGTTCGGTGCCGTAGTTGATTCCCGGCTCGGCGCAGGCGAAGTGGACGGATGCCGCGGTGCCGATGGGCCCCTCGATCGAAGTGGCGCCGTGGCAGCGGATTCCGGCGGCCTTGGCGACCGCCACGACCTCCTTGCTGCGCTGCAGGCCACCGCACTTGGTGGTCTTGAGGGCGATGACGTCGGCGGCCCCGAGCTTGGCGATCTCGAGGGCGTCGTGCGGTGTCTGCACGGACTCGTCGGCCATCACCGGGGCAGCCACGAGCCGGTTGATCTCGGCCAGCACTTCGCGCTGCTCCCCGGGGGTGGGCTGCTCGATGAGTTCGACACCGCCGTCGACGAGTTGCGGAACGTATCGCAGCGCGGTGAACCGGTCCCAGCGGGCGTTGACGTCGATGCTCACGCCGGCCTTGCCCTCGAGGGCTTGCGCGATCGTGACGACACGCTCGGTGTCGACCTTCGGGTCGAGCGCGCCCATCTTGAGCTTGAACGCGAAGTTCAGCCGTGCCGCCATCTTCTCCTCGACTTCCTCGAGGATTTCGTCGACCGGCGCGGCACCGAGCGCCCACCGCACGTCGACGCCGGTGCGGAACGCGCCACCGAGCAGGGTGTGCACCCCGACGCCCAGGGCGCGGGCCCACGCGTCGTGCAGGGCGACGTCGACGGCTGCCTTGGCGAAACGGGCCCCGGAGACGACGCGTTCGATGTCGACCATGATCCCGCTGATCTCGTCGACGCCGCGGCCGGTGATGTAGGGGGCGATGTAGCGGTCGACGATCGCCTTCATGGTCTCGACGGACTCGCCGCCCCACCACGGACCGCCGGGGACGACGCCCTCGCCGTGGCCGGTGACGCCGCCCGCGGTGGTGATCGCCACGAGCAGGATGGGCTGCTTCTCGGCGGTGGTGGTGGCGAACTTGTGGGGACGCACCAGCGGTACGTCGACGATCGTCGTATCGATCGAGACGATCTTCAGGTCGGGGTCGGACATCGAACAGCTCACAATCGGATTTCGGCGGTGATGCGGGTAACAGTCGGGCCTCCGCGACGACGAATGCCGGTGCCCTTGGCGGACACCGGCATTCGTCACCACACGTGGACCCGGTTCACAGGAGTGCTCAGGCCTGGGGGTCGAGCGCGAAGTTGTAGGTCACTTCGTCGACGCCGTCGGCGTTCGGCTGCGGATCCAGGATCAGCTCGGGCTTGGTCGCGGTCGCGACGTCGTCCTCGACCCACTCGCCGCCCTGGAAGTAGAGCTGGGTGGTGATGGCGCGCTTGCCCGGGGCCTTCACCATGAGGTGCAGGTGGGCGGGACGCCACGGGTGGCCGCCGTAGGAGTCGATGAACCAACCGGTCGGGCCGTCGGCCGGGATCTTGTAGGGCGCGGGCTTGAGCGTGGTGATCTCGAAATTGCCTTCGTCGTCGCACTCGATGGTGCCGCGCAGGTTCCACTCGGGGATGCCGGGGGCGAACTGCGAGTAGTAGCCCTCTTCGTCGGCGTGCCACAGCTCGATGGTGGCGCCCTGCAGGCCCTTGCCCTCGAGGTCGGTGACCTGGCCCTTGAAGATCAGCGCCTTGGCGGCCTTGTCCTGCTCACGCATCGGCATGGTGCACTTGGCCGGCAGCTTCGGCGAGTCCGGCACGTAGTAGGGGCCCTCGATGCTGCCCTTGGTGCCGGAGAAGTGCTTGCGGTTGTAGTGCACTTCCTCGATCTCGTGCTCGACGAAGACGTCCAGCCACAGCGGCCACTCGCCGTACTCGCCGACGTCGATCATCCACTGCTTGAGCACCCGGTACTCGTCGTAGGTGACCTGGTGCTTGTGGATGATCTCGGCGAACGCACCGAGCACGTCCTTGTAGATGGCGGCGGCGCGCTCGACCGACGTGTCAGACGAGACCCGCTCGCTCTTGAACTTGTCGGTGGCGGCGTTGCCCGAGGCGTGGGCGGTGGGGTTTTCGGTGGTGGTCATGTGTCCTCCTCGGCGAGGCTCGAACGGTGGTCGCGAAAGCTGTGGGTGGTGATCGCGGGGCTGGCGCTCTCGCCACTCGGGTTGTACGCTGTGCGTACTTACATATCGCAGTGCGTACACATACTGTGCGTCCAGTCACAGGTGATTGTCAACACCCGGGTGTCCGAATGGCCCGAAACCGCAGGTAGGAGACCACAATGCCTAGTCAGGACCGGGATTTCGTCCAAAGCATCGAGCGGGGCTTCGCGGTGCTGCTCGCGTTCGACGAGCGGCACCCCAATCCGTCCCTCGCCGAACTGGCAGCGAAGACCGACCTGTCCCGACCTGCGGTGCGCCGCATCCTGCTCACCCTGCAGAAACTCGGCTACGTGAACAGCACCGGCAGCCGCTGGACGCTGACCCCGCGTGTACTCAGCATCGGCCAGCACTACTCCGCCTCCCACGCCCTGGTCGAGGCGGCCATGCCGAGGCTGGTGGAGATCGCCGAGCACACCGGCGAATCCGCCTCCCTCGGCGTGCTCGACGGCGCGGAGGTCGTCTATGCCGCCCGCGTGCCCGTGCGCCGCATCATGAGCATCAACGTCTCGGTCGGCACCCGGGTCCCGGCATACGCCACGTCGATGGGCCGGGCGCTGCTGGCGTGGGCACCCGAGGAGATCGTCGAGCAGGTCGTCGCCGAGACCCGCTTCGAGAAACTCGCCACGGCCACCGTGCGCAACGCCGACGAATTGCGCGCCGAGCTCGCGCGCGTGCGCACCCAGGGCTACGCGCTCACCTCCGCCGAGCTCGAGGAGGGGCTGATCTCGGCCGCGGCGCCGGTCCGGGACGCCACCGGCACCGTGGTCGGCGTGCTCGCCTGCTCGACGTCGACGGCCCGGCACACGCCCGGAGAGTTCCGCGAGCTCGCCGCGGAATGCCTGATGAAGTCCGCGCACGCCCTGGGCGCCGACCTCGGATACCGCGGATAGGGCGCGTCAACCGCGCAGGGTCGCCGAGGGCGCCACACCGTACTTGCGGCGGTAGGCGGCCGCGAATCGACCGGTGTGGGTCATCCCCCAGCGCAGGGCCACATCCGTGACCGACGTCGTCGCCGGGTCGCCGGCCGCGAGTTCCTCGTGGATCCGCTCGAGCCGCAGATCGAGCAGGTAGTCGCGGGGACAGACACCGAGGTACTCGCGGAAGCCCTCCTGCAGCCGTCGCACACTCACGCCCGCCAGCTCGGCCATGTCCGCGGTGGTCCACGGCTGTGCCGGGTCCTCGTGGATACGGTCGAGAACGCGCTTGACGATCCGAGGCCGCGCCGCCGTACCGGCACCCGCATTCGGCATCACGGCGAGCACGAACGCCGAGGTCAGCGCCCCCGAAAGCTGGTCGGCGACGAGGGGGTTGCGCCACAGTCCCTCGTCCGCCCGCAGCTGCTCGACCACCGACTGCAGCAGGGCCATCCAGCTCCGCCCCGCTTCGCTCGTCAGGTCCACCTGGTCGGGCAGCCCCAGGTCGGGACGACCGAGGATCCGGTGCATCTCGCGGTCGAGGTAGTCGCGGTCGAGCTTGACCCCGACGATCTCGCAGTCCTCGGTCCACCGCGTGATCCGCGCCGCCGTGTCGGGCCGGAACACCGAGGCCTGCCCCTGTGCGGAACTCACTTCCCGTCCCGCCGCCACCGACTCGATGTGGCCGGACAGCGGGATGTTGACCGCGTACGCACCCGGATGATCCGAGTCCACGGCGACCTCGGCCCCCCAACCGATGCGGGCGAGCCGCAGCGGACCGAGCTGCAGCGAGCGCACGTTGACGTGCGGTTCCGAACCTCGCGCGAGCGGAGTCAGTGTGTGCGGGAAATACGCGTCGGACACCACATGCTCGGCCTCGTCCCAGTCGGCCGGCTCCGGCGTCGACACCACCTGCGCACCTCCCGTGTGCGTTCTCGGGACCTTCGGCCCGTGTCCTCGGGGGCTTTCGGCCCGTGTCCTCGGGGCTTCCAGCCCGTGTCCTCGAGGGGCTTCCAGCCCGTGTTCGAGAACCCTACTACCCAGTGTGATGGGCAACACGTCCCCGGGCAAACAGCATCGTTCGTCACAACGACCGCGCCGAACGGATAGCGACCGCGCTCAGCGGATCGCGAAGGCCGTCCGGTCGCTCCTATGGTCTACATCACACCAGGACGGAACGACCGGCAAGGAGCGCCGAAATGGAACAGCGTCGTCTCCGAAACATCTTCGGACAGTTCGCAAGTGGCGTCACCGTGATCACCTGCGCCAATCACGAGGGCACACCTCACGGCGCAACGGTCACCGCGTTCACCGCGGTCTCCCTCGAGCCCCGCCTGTGCCAGGTCACCCTGACCCGTACTTCCAAGGCGTGTGCCTTCCTCTCCGGCGCGCCGTTCGCGGTGAACATCCTCGCCGCCGACCAGGTCGACACCGCCCTGCACTTCGCCGGCCGACCGCAGACCCCCGGCCCGGTGTTCGAGGACGGACCCACCGCACCGGTGCTCACCGGCGCAGCGGCAACCCTGTCCTGCGTTCCGTGGCGCGAGTACGACGGCGGCGATCATGTCATCTACATCGGCGAGATCGTCGACGCGCAGTGCCGCGACACCGAGCCGCTGCTGTTCTACCGCAGCACCTTCCACGAACTCGGCGCACCGAGCGCCTCCGCGGCGTGGAACGGGTCGATGGACGACCCGCACAGCGGCTGGTTCGACGCCCGGACGCGGTTCACCCCGCTGTACGTCGACACCGCCGTCCGCTGACCACGAGCCCCCGAAACCTTCCATCCCAGTCACGTCCCAGTCGCAAGGAGACAGCCATGACCACCCTCGAGTCCCGTCCCGACGAGAATGCGATCGACCGTTCCAAGGTCAACGTCGCCGCCGACGCCCCGGCGAACCGGCAGCAGAACTTCGCCACGCGGCCCATGACCGGCGACGAGTACATCGAGTCGATCAAGGACGGCCGCGAGATCTGGCTGCACGGCGAGCGCGTCAAGGACTTCACCAACCACCCCGCGTTCCGCAACTCCATCCGTATGACCGCCCGGCTGTACGACTCGCTGCATTCCGGCGAGCACGTCGATACCCTCACCTGCCCCACCGACACGGGCAACGGCGGGGTGACCATGCCGTTCTTCCGCACCCCGAAGACCTCCGACGACCTGCTGAAAGAGCGCGACGCCATCGCCACCTGGGCGCGGATGACCTACGGCTGGATGGGCCGGTCCCCCGACTACAAGGCCTCCTTCCTCGGCACGCTCGACGCCAACAGCGAGCTCTACGCCCCGTTCCAGGACAACGCGAAGCGCTGGTACCGCGAGTCGCAGGAGAAGGTCCTGTACTGGAACCACGCCATCATCAACCCGCCGGTGGACCGCCAGCTCCCGCCCGACCAGGTCGGCGACGTGTTCATGAAGGTCGAGAAGGAGACCGACGCGGGCCTGATCGTCTCCGGCGCCAAGGTCGTCGCCACCGGCTCGGCGATCACCAACTACAACTTCATCGCCCACTACGGCCTGCCGATCAAGAAGAAGGAATTCGCCCTGATCTGCACGGTGCCGATGGACGCCCCGGGCATCAAGCTGATCTCCCGGGCCTCCTATAGCCAGAACGCCGCCGTCGTCGGCTCCCCGTTCGACTACCCGCTGTCCTCGCGCATGGACGAGAACGACGCCATCTTCATCTTCGACAAGGTGCTGGTGCCGTGGGAGAACGTCTTCATGTACGGCGACGTGGAGAAGATCAACGCGTTCTTCCCGCAGTCCGGCTTCCTGCCCCGGTTCACCTTCCAGGGCTGCACCCGCCTGGCGGTCAAGCTCGACTTCATCGCCGGCCTGCTGATGAAGGCGCTCGACGCGACCGGCGCCGGCGGGTTCCGCGGCGTGCAGACCCGCGTCGGCGAGGTCATCGGCTGGCGCAACCTGTTCTGGTCGCTGACCGAGTCGATGGCCCGCGATCCCGAGCCGTGGATCGGGGACACCGTCATCCCCAAGCTCGAGTACGGCCTGACCTACCGGATGTTCATGATCCAGGGCTACCCGCGCATCAAGGAGATCATCGAGCAGGACGTCGCCTCGGGCCTGATCTACCTGCCCTCGTCGGCCGCGGACTTCAAGAGCCCCGAGGTGCGCCCGTACCTGGACAAGTACGTCCGCGGCTCGGACGGCATCACCGCGGTGGACCGGGTCAAGGTCATGAAGGCGCTGTGGGATTCGATCGGCTCCGAATTCGGCGGCCGCCACGAGCTCTACGAGCGCAACTACTCCGGCAACCACGAGAACGTCAAGGCCGAGCTGCTGTTCGCCGCCGAGAACCGCGGCATCGTTTCCGGCATGAAGGGCCTGGCCGAGCAGTTCATGAGCGAGTACGACCTCGACGGCTGGACCGTGCCCGACCTGATCGGCAACGACGACGTCAGCGCCTACTACCGCAAGTAACCCCAGCTGCCGCGCGCGGACGATCCCCTGCCGCCCGCGCGCGGCGTTCCACCCGCGAAGGAGTGCCCCGATGACCACTGCCTCGAAGTTCGTCGTCCCCGCCCCGGTTCCGGAGTTCGACGCCGTGGTCCTCGGGCACTCCTTCGCCTCCCGGCGGGCGGCCACCCGCCTGCGCGACGAGGTGCGCCTGGCCGTGCTGGAGGCGGACGAGGCCACCGCCGCCCGCTACGACGAGGTCGACCACCGCTGGGAGATCGTCGACGGAACGACCGTCGTCGCGCGGGCCAAGTTCGTCGTCGACGGGGACGGCACCCTCCCGCTGTACGGCCGCGACGGTGCAGGATGCACATCGACCACCTTGACGGAGAACGGTTTTCCCAATCTCTTCCGGCCGCTCACCGCCGCCCACCCCGATCCGGTCGGATACACCGTCGCGTGCCTCGGTTACATGCGCGACTTCGGCCACGACTACGTCGAGCGCCGCGCCCGGATACCGATCTGCGACGACGACTTCCCGGAGTTGTCGTTCGACCGGCCCACCCCGCAGTTCTGGGTCGAGTAGGCCCACAGCGACACAGGTCCCGGACATCGACAACCGTCTCGGCGGTTGTCGATGTCCGCTGTGTGTCACCGGCCGCGCAGTACCTGCGCCGGCGTCGTCCCGTAGCGCCGCTTGAACGCCGTGGCGAACCGTCCGGGGTGACCGAACCCCCACCGGTACGCCACGTCGGCGACGGTGACGGCACCGGCTCCGGCAACCAGGTCGTCGTGCGCACGGCTGAGCCGGATGTCGAGCAGGCACGCCGACGGACTGGCCCCGACGTACTCGGCGAACGCCTCCTGCAGGCGCCGGACGCTGGTCCCGGCCAGCTCGGCCATGTCGGCCGCGGTCCACGCCCGCGCGGGGTCGTCGTTCAAGGCGTCGAGGACGCGACGGACCATGCCCGGCCGCGGCGGAGCGACCGGCCCGTCCTGCGGCGAGACGGCAAGGACGAATGCCGCGGTGACCGCCCCGGCGAGCTGGGCACCGACGATCGGGTTGCTCACCATCTCCAGGCCACCGTCGAGCTGTTCGGACAGCGCCCGTACCAGCCCGTGCCATTCGCTCGCCGGACCGGACAGGTCCAGCTGGTCGGGCAGCACCAGCTTCGTGCGCACCGGCGAACCGAGGATCCGGTCGGCCTCCCGCTCCAGATGGTCCCGGTCGAACTTGACGCCGAGAACGGAACACGTTGCACCCCAACGGGTGATCATGCTCGGCGTGTCGGCCCGGAACACGGTGGCCTGACCGGGCGCCGACACGACCTCGCCGTGGCTGCCACGCGACTCGAGCCGGCCGGTGATCGGGATGTTCACCTCGTACGCGCCGGGGTAGTCGCAGGCGATCGCGACGTCGGCACCCCAGTGCAGGCGCCCGAGGGTCACCCCGCCCAGGTCGACTGTCCGCAACGACAGCGCGGGCCGGTCCGTACCCGACAGATCGGTCAGTTCGTGCGGGAAGTACGCGTCCGCCACCGCCCGGGACGCGGCGTCCCAGTCTCCGATCTCGGCCGTGCTCACACCACGAGGGTACGGATCCGAGACCCCGATCACACAAAGTCGCGCGATGTGTCCAGCCGCCGCGCACATCGTCTCGGCGTCGGCGTGACCCCCGTCATATGTTCCAGGTCACACGACGACGACCCACCCGGGCGTGCGTCCCGGCCGACGACACATCCAGGAGCAGAACCCATGACGAGCACCCTCTCGTGGATCGACGAGATCACCATGACCCAGCTCGAGCGCAACCCGTACGCCGTGTACGAGCGGCTGCGCGCCGAGGCACCCATCGCCTACGTGCCGGTGCTCGGCGCCTACGTCGCCTCGACCACCGAGGCCTGCCATGCCATCGCGACCAGCGACGACTTCGAGGCCGTCATCACCCCGGCCGGGGGCCGCACCTTCGGGCATCCCGCGATCATCGGCGTCAACGGCGAGATCCACCAGGATCTGCGCTCGATGGTCGAGCCGGCGCTGCAGCCGGCCGAGGTGGACCGGTGGATCGACGACCTGGTCCGGCCGATCGCCCGCCGGTACGTCGAGACCTTCGAGTCCGACGGCAGAGCCGACCTCATGGCCCAGTTCTGCGAGCCGGTCAGCGTCCGCGCGCTCGGCGACCTGCTCGGCCTGAAGGACGTCTCCTCCGACACGCTGCGCGACTGGTTCCACCGGCTGTCGCTGTCGTTCACCAATGCGGAGGTCGACGAGAACGGCGAGTTCGCCAACCAGGAGCGGTTCGCGGACGGCGACCGTGCGAAGGCCGAGATCCAGGCCGTCGTGGACCCGCTGATCGACCATTGGATCGAGCACCCGGACGACAGCGCGATCTCGCACTGGCTGCACGACGGCATGCCGGAAGGACAGACCCGCGGCCGGGACTACATCTATCCGACGCTGTACGTGTTCCTGCTCGGCGCCATGCAGGAACCGGGCCACGCGATGGGCTCGACCCTCGCCGGCCTGTTCACCCGGCCCGAGCAGTTCGAGGCCGTCGTCGACGACCCGGATCTGATTCCCCGCGCGATCGCCGAGGGCATGCGCTGGACGTCGCCGATCTGGTCCGCGACCGCGCGCATCGCAACCCGCGACACGACGGTGGCCGGCATCGACATCGCCGAGGGCACCGTGGTGATCCTGTCGTACGGCTCGGCCAACCACGACACCGGCAGGTACGACGCCCCCACCGCGTACGACATGACCCGCCCCCCGCTGCCGCACCTGGCGTTCGGCGCCGGCAAGCACGCGTGCGCCGGCATCTACTTCGCCAACCACGTGTGCCGCATCGGACTCGAGGAGCTGCTCGAGACCATCCCCAACCTGGAGCGTGACACCGACGCCGATGTGGAGTTCTGGGGCTGGGGTTTCCGCGGCCCCACCGCGCTGCACGTCACGTGGGAAATCTGACCTCGCCGAGCGATCAGGAAACTGCCATGACCCAGCACACCGTCACCGTCGGCACCACCACCGTGCCGTGCGGACCCGATCAGACCGTCCTCGACGCCCTCCTCCGCGGCGGCGTGTGGATGCCCAATTCCTGCAACCAGGGCACATGCGGCACGTGCAAGATCCGCGTCCGTTCCGGCTCGGTCGAGCACAACGCCTCGCCCGAGGACACCCTGCCGCAGACCGAGCGGGCCGACGGATTCGCCCTGGCCTGCCAGGCGACCGTCTGTGCGGACACCGTCGTCGAACCTCCCGCGGGCGAGCAGACCACGGCCACGCACGTGTTGCGGGATCTCGTCGCCACGGTGACCGAGGTCCGCGACATCGCACGCGACACCCGGCGCGTCCTGCTCACCCTGGACGCCCCGCTCGAGTTCTCGGCGGGGCAGTACGTCGAGGTCACGGTGCCCGGCACGGACGTCCGGCGGCAGTACTCCCTCGCGAACCCGCCGAGCGAGCCGAAGCTGCTCGAACTGCACATCCGCCGCCGGCCCGGCGGGGTGGCCAGCGACGGATGGATCTTCGGGGCCGTCTCGGTCGGGGACCGGGTCGACGTCACGGGACCGTTCGGCGACTTCACCTTCGATGCCGAATCGACGGGACCGATGGTCCTCCTCGCGGGCGGGACGGGACTCGCCCCGATGAAGAGCATCGTGCGGCACGCCCTGGCGCTCGACCCGCACCGGGCGATCACCGTCTATCACGGGGTGCGTACGGCCGAGGACCTGTACGACGTCGCGCTGCTGCGGGAATGGGAAGGCCAGCACCCGGGCTTGCGGCTGGTCACCTGCCTGAGCCGCGCGACCGGCGGCGACCGCGAGGGCTACGCGACCGACGCGTTCGTCGAGGACGTGGCGTCGGCGAAGGAGTACACCGGCTACATCTGCGGGTCCGAGGCGTTCGTCGACAGCGCCGTCAAGGCGTTCAAGCGGCGACGGATGTCGCCGCGCCGGATCCGCCGGGAGAAGTTCACTTCGGCGGTGTAGTCGCCCGGTGCGTCCTTCGGGCTGCCTGGGCAGCCCGAAGGACGCACCGGGCGATTGAGGACCTCTTACCCTCCTGCCGAGGGTCCTAGGTAGGCCTAGGCATTTGCCTGGTGTGACTGCGGCCACATGCTGGCAGTCTGGATGCAACGCGGAGACAGCCCCGCTCGCCATCCGGGGCCGACCGACACCCTTTTGGAGGATCCCCATGACCGAGACCCTGGACCACGTGCGAGCCGAACTCGACGGCGCCCTCGTCGAAGACGCGGAGGCCGGCCGATACCAGGTGCGCCGCAACATCTTCACCGACGAAGAGATCTTCGAGCTGGAGATGAAGCACATCTTCGAAGGCAACTGGGTTTACCTCGCGCACGAGAGCCAGATCCCGAACAACGGGGACTACTTCACCACCTACATCGGCCGCCAGCCCATCGTGATCAGCCGCGACAAGGAGGGCGAGCTGCACTGCCTGATCAACGCGTGCAGCCACCGCGGCGCCATGTTGTGCCGCCGCAAGACCGACAACCGCACGACGTTCACGTGCCCCTTCCACGGCTGGACCTTCCGCAACAACGGCAAGCTGCTCAAGGTCAAGGACCCGCGCGACGCCGGCTACCCGGAACAGTTCAACAAGGACGGCAGCCACGACCTGACCAAGGTCGCCCGCTTCGAAAGCTACCGCGGGTTCCTCTTCGGCAGCCTGAACGCCGACGTCAAGTCGCTCGAGGAGCACCTCGGTGACACCACCAAGATCATCGACATGATCGTCGACCAGTCCCCCGAGGGCCTCGAGGTGCTGCGCGGCTCGTCCACCTACACCTACGACGGAAACTGGAAGCTGCAGGCCGAGAACGGCGCCGACGGCTACCACGTGTCGGCCACGCACTGGAACTACGCGGCCACCACCGCGCGCCGTACCGCCGGCGAGTCGGCCAACGAGACCAAGGCGATGGACGCCGGCACCTGGGGCAAGCAGGGCGGCGGCTACCACTCGTTCGACAACGGCCATCTGCTGCTGTGGATGTGGTGGGGCAACCCGCAGGACCGTCCGCTCTACCCGCGCCGGGAGGAACTCGCCGCCGAATTCGGCGAGAAGAAGGCCGAGTTCATGGTCGGCGCGTCGCGCAACCTGTGCCTGTACCCGAACGTGTACCTGATGGACCAGTTCTCCTCGCAGATCCGGCACTTCCGGCCGATCTCGGTGGACAAGACCGAGGTCACCATCTACTGCATCGCGCCGAAGGGTGAGAGCGCCGAGTCCCGTGCCAACCGCATCCGGCAGTACGAGGACTTCTTCAACGCCACCGGCATGGCCACCCCGGACGACCTCGAGGAGTTCCGGTCCTGCCAGAAGACCTACCTGGCCACCGCCGCCCCGTGGAACGACCTGAGCCGCGGCGCCACCCACCAGCTGAACGGGCCGGACCAGGTCGCCCTCGACCTCGGCATGAAGAACGTGCTGTCGAGCGGGGTGAAGACCGAGGACGAGGGCCTGTACCCGATCCAGCACGGCTTCTGGCTCGACAGCATGCGTAAGGCCGTCGCGGCCGAGGCCGCCGCCGAGTCCACCGCCGCGAACGAGCGCTGAGGAAGACGAGAACATGACCACCGCAATGGAATTGACCCAGAACGACATCGAGCAGTTCCTCTACCGCGAGGCCCGTCTCCTCGACGACCGCGAGTTCGAGAAGTGGCTCGAGTGCTACCACCCGCAGGCCGAGTACTGGATGCCGGCGTGGGACGACAACGGTGAGCTCACCACGGACCCGCAGCGCGAGATCTCGCTCATCTACTACCCCAACCGGGGCGGCCTCGAGGACCGGGTGTTCCGCATCCGCACCGACCGCTCGTCCGCGACGTCGCTGCCCGAACCGCGCACCGGACACAACATCACCAACGTCGAGATCCTCGAGCGCCGCGGCACCGAGATCGACCTGCGCCACAACTGGTTCTCGCTGTACTACCGGTACAACACCACCGACACCTACTTCGGCACGACCTTCGTCACGCTCGACGTCTCGGGCGCCCAGCCGGTGATCAAGAAGAAGAAGATCGTGCTCAAGAACGACTACATCCACCACATCGTGGACGTCTACGTCGTCTGATCCACCCCCGATTCACGAAAGGAGGCCCGTGCCGTGAGTTTCCAGGTGGCATTGAGCTTCGAGGACGGGGTGACCCGCTTCGTCAAGTGCGGACCGAACGAGACGGTCGCCGACGCGTCGTACAAGGCGCGCATCAACATTCCTCTCGACTGCCGTGACGGCGCGTGCGGTACCTGCAAGGCACTCTGCGAGTCCGGCACCTACGACGGTGGCGACTACATCGAGGAGGCGCTGACCGACGACGAGGCCGAGCAGGGCTACTGCCTGCCGTGCCAGATGACGCCCGAGTCGGACCTGGTGCTGCAGATCGCCACGACCTCCGACGTCGCGAAGACCTCCGCCGCGACCTACACGGCGACGATCACCGACATCCGTCGCTTCTCCGACAGCACCGTCGGGTTCTCCGTCGAGATCCCGAACCGCGACGAGCTGGTGTTCCTGCCCGGCCAGTACGTCAACATCACGGTGCCCGGCACCGGGCAGACCCGGTCGTACTCGTTCAGCACCGGCCCCAACGATCCGCACCTGTCGTTCCTGGTGAAGATCACCGAGGGTGGTCTGATGTCGGAGTACCTGCGCGACCGCGCCCAGGTCGGCGACACGCTCGAGTTCACCGGTCCGCTCGGCAGCTTCTTCCTGCGCGAGCGCACCCGGCCCGCGCTGCTGCTCGCCGGCGGCACCGGACTCGCCCCCATCCTGGCCATCCTCGCCAGGATGCAGGAGCAGGACAGCGATCTGCCGGTGCATCTGATCTACGGCGCCTCGTTCGATCAGGACGTCGTCGAACTCGACAAGCTCGAGGAGTACACGCGGTCGCTGCCGAACTTCACGTTCGAGTACTGCGTCTCGGACCCGGCCACCTCGGCCGCGAACAAGGGCTATGTCACGTCGCTGTTCGAGCCGAAGCACCTCAACGACGGCGACGTCGACGTGTACCTGTGCGGGCCGCCGCCGATGGTCGAGGCGGTGCGCACGCACTTCGACAACGAGGGCCTCACGCCCGCCAACTTCTTCTTCGAGAAGTTCAACAACTCCGCGACGGGCGCCGCCGAGCAGGCTCCCGAGCCGACCGAGGCGGAGCGCATCGCGGCCGAGAAGGCCGCCGCCGAAACCGGACTGCCGGTGTCGCTCGGGTCCGCGAACGCCGTGGCACAGGACAACTACGAGATCGGCGAGGAGCACCCGCCCGTCACCGAGTCCGACGCCCAGTTCGATGCGCGCATGGCGCTCGAGCTCGGCGCGCTGGAGTTGACCATCGGCCGGCTCACCGACGCGCAGCTCGTGGAGTTCCGGATCCTCGCCGAGGCGTCGACCGCGTCGATCGACCACGACCGCTTCACCGATGCGGGCGCGTTCACCGACACCAACGCCGCCTTCCACGAGTTCCTGTTCCGCTGCTGCGGCAACCCGGTGCTGCTCGAGGCGTACAACCGTCTCGAGGTGACGCAGCTGATGCGCAAGGTCCTGCGCACCGCACAGTGGGTGGACGAGCAGGTTCCGCACGACCACCTGCAGATCGTGCGGGCGTTCGAGCGCAAGGACCGCGCGGCGGCGCGCGATCTCATCGTCAGCCATGCCGAGCACGCCAAGGCGACGATGCGCCGCGCCATCGAGGACTCCGCGAAGGCGGAGATCGCGTGAGCGTCCTCCTCCCGATGGGCACCGTGTACCCGGGCCGCTTCGACGGCAGGGTCGTCACCGTCACCGGCGCCGCGCAGGGCATCGGCCTCGTGGTCGCGACCCGCATCGCGGCCGAAGGGGGATCCGTGATCCTCGTCGACCGCTCCGAGCTGGTGCACGAGGTGGCGAAGAAGCTGCGCGAGAAGGGTTTCCAGGCGCACTCCGTCACCGCCGACCTCGAGACGTTCGAGGGAGCCCAGTCCGCGATCGACGAAGCCCGGCAGCAGCACGGCCGCATCGACGTGCTCGTCAACAACGTCGGCGGGACGATCTGGGCGAAGCCGTACGAGCACTACACGCCGGAGCAGATCCAGGCGGAGGTGCAGCGCTCGCTGTTCCCGACGCTGTGGACGTGCCGCGCGGTGCTGCCGTATCTGATCGAGCAACGGTCGGGCACGATCGTCAACGTGTCCTCCGTGGCGACCCGCGGCGTCAACCGTGTCCCGTACGCCGCCGCCAAGGGCGGGGTCAACGCGATCACCGCCGCGCTCGCCCTCGAGGCCGCCCCGCACGGGATCCGGGTCGTCGCCACCGCCCCCGGTGGCACCGACGCCCCCGCCCGGCGGGTGGCGCGCGGCCCCGCCGCGCAGAGCGAGCAGGAGAAGACCTGGTACCAGCAGATCGTGGACCAGACCGTCGACTCCTCACTGCTCAAGCGGTACGGCACGCTCGACGAGCAGGCCGCCGCGATCACCTTCCTGGCCTCGGACGAGGCCTCCTACATCACCGGCACGGTCCTTCCCGTCGCCGGCGGCGACCTGGGATAACCACCCCAGCTCCGCCACAGGCCTCACCGGCAGGCCAGGGATCCCCTGCTGGTGAGGCCCTCTTTCTGCCCCGTTTTCCTTGTGACCGCACTCACAGACCGGAGCCGACATGGCCGACAACACAACCACCTGGGCGAGTCCCCGGCACCGCAACAGCGTCATCTGGGTCGTCGCCCTCGCCACGCTGGCGATCATCTTCGACGGCTACGACCTCGTCGTCTACGGGACGATCCTGCCCACATTGATGGCCGACCCCAGCCAGATCGGCGCGATCTCCGCGCAGCAGGGCGGCGCGCTCGGCTCGTACGCCCTCATCGGCGTCATGGTCGGCGCCCTCCTCAGCGGCGCGTTCGGCGACCGGATCGGGCGCCGGAAGATGATGCTGATCAACATCGTCTGGTTCTCCGTCGGCATGGGCGCCGCCGCGATGGCCACCAGCATCACCTCCTTCGGCATCCTGCGCTTCTTCACCGGCATCGGCGTCGGCGGTCTCGTCGCCACCGCGGGCGCCGTGGTCGCCGAGTTCGCCCCGCCCGGAAAGCGGAACCTGTTCAACGCGATCGTCTACAGCGGCGTCCCCGCCGGTGGCGTCCTCGCCTCCCTGCTCGCCATCGTGCTGCGCGACGCCATCGGCTGGCGGGGGTTGTTCTGGATCGGTGCACTGCCTCTGGTGATCCTGCTGCCCCTGGCTCTGGTCAAGCTCCCGGAATCCCCGATGTGGCTGCAGGCGCGCGGACGCACGGACGAGGCCGCCGCGGTCTGCGACAAGTTCGGCCTCCCCCGGCCCACGGCCGCTCCGGCCCCGGCCGAGAAGGTCGGCTTCGCCGCACTGGCCACCCGCCGCTACGCGTTGGGCACCACCCTGCTCGGGCTGATGAGCTTCGCCGGGCTGCTGCTGACCTACGGGCTGAACACGTGGCTGCCGAAGATCATGGCCGACGCCGGCTACGACGCGAAGGGTTCGCTCGCATTCCTGCTGGTGCTCAACGGCGGCGCGATCATCGGTGGCCTCCTGGCCTCCCGGATCGCCGACGGACGCGGCCCCCAGCCGGTCATCGCCACCACGTTCGGCCTCGCCGGCCTGGCACTGATCCTGCTCACCTTCGGCTTCCCGCTGCCGGTCCTGCTGACCGCGGTGGCGATCGCCGGGGTCGGCACGATCGGCACCCAGGTGCTCATCTACGGGTTCGTCTCCAACTACTACGAGACGGCCGCGCGCGGCGCCGGCGTCGCCTGGTGCGCCGGATTCGGCCGGCTCGGCGGCATCTTCGGCCCCATCATCGGCGGCCTGCTCATCGGCGCCGGGCTGAGCAACGACGTGAGCTTCTACATCTTCGCCGGCATCGCCGTGGCCGGCGCCCTGGTGACGGTGTTCGTCCCCGTCCGGCGGGGTGCGCAGTACGTTGCCCGAACCCCGGGGGCTGCGGCGCCCGGCCCCACTACCGTGGAAGTGTGACTCAGCCCACCATGTTGGTCGGACGTACCCGGGAGCTCTCCGAGCTCGACCGTCACCTCGGCGAGGCGCGAGCCGGTTCACCCGTGCTCGCCCTCGTCGAGGGCCCTCCGGGTATCGGCAAGTCCGCTCTGGTGCAACGATTCACCGAGCTGCTCGACGGCTGGCAGGTGCGTACATCCGCGGGCGTCCCGTGGGAGGCGCGGCGCGCGTGGAGCACCGTCGAGCAACTGCTGCAGGCCCCCGCCACCGGACGTGATCCGGTGGAAGTGGCACACGAGTTGTTGTCCCTGGTGGACGATCCCACCGTCCTCGTCGTCGACGATGCCCACTGGGCCGACTCCGAGTCGCTGCAAGCCCTGTCGTCCACCGTCCGCCGTGCCCACGGCAGGCAGCTGCTCGTCCTGCTGGTGATCGTGGATCCGCTGCCGGACACGATCCCCGACAGCACCCGGCAGGTGCTCGATCACCACCGCGCCCTCGCCGTGCACGTGGGACCGCTCGGACCCCAGGACATCGCCCAGCTCGCCCTCGCCCGCATCGGTGTGGACCTGTCACCGTGGACCGCGCGGCGGCTGTTCGAGCACACCCACGGCATCCCCCGTCCGGTTCTGCAGCTGCTCGACGAGATCCCCCGCGACCAGTGGCAGCACTGGCGGGCCCGGTTCCCGGCTCCGCAGGAACGAGCGGGCGCCGTGCGCCGCACGCTGGACCGCTGTCCGGCCGAGACCCGGGCACTCGTGGAGGCGGCGGCCGTGCTCGGCTCGGAATGCACACTGACCCAGGCGGCGGCACTGGCCGGTCTGGCGGACCCGATCGCGGCGCTCGACGCCGCACACACCGCCGGAGTGCTGTGCCGACGCGAGCAGCGCGGCACGGTCACCCTCGTCTTCCCGGACCCGATGACCCGGGCCGCCGTCGCCGACGACATCGGCCCCGCCCGCTGGCGCGACCTGAACGCCCGCGCCGCCGAACTCGTCGACGACGAGGGGGCTGCGCTTACCCACCTGGTTTCCGCCACCGCCACCGCCGACGCGGACCTGGCGGACCGCCTCGATCGGTACGGCCGGCGCCGCGCCGCCGTCGGCGCGTGGTCTGATGCTGCCGAGGCCCTGATCGTCGCGAGCGGCATCAGCCCCGACCGGGACCAGCGCGCGCAGCGGCTGATGCGCGGCGTCGATGCCCTCACGGGCGCGGCGGATCTGCCCCAGGCGCTGACGTTCGTTCCGGCCGTCGAGACCGCGCCCGACGGTGCCATGCGCGACGTGGTGCTCGGCTATCTCGCCATCCAGCGCGGGCGGCAGGACGAGGCCACCCAACTCCTCACCCGCGCATGGCAACTGCTCCCGGACCCGGCCCGGGACCCGGACCTGGGGGCGATGATCTGCCAGCGCATGGTGCTGCACTCGCTGGCCCGGCTCGACGGGGAAGGCCTGGTCGAATGGGCCGACCGCGCGTCGTCCCTCGTGGCCGCAGACACCCCCGCCGCCGTCGAGTCGGCCGCGATCCGCGGACTCGGCCTGGCCATGACCGGCCACGTCGACGAGGCCCGCGCCTCGTACGCCACACTGCCGGAGAACGTCCGGCTCGGCGCCCAGGGCCAGCGCATCCGCATGGCGGAGGGCTGGCTGGCGCTGGCGCTCGACGAGCCGGAGCGGGCCCGAGCGGAACTGGAGAGCGCGGAGCCGACGGTCTTCCGCGGGGGATCGATCCGGATCTCGCTGTGGGCACAGGCGTGGCTGGCCCGCACCGAGTTCACGCTGGGCGCCTGGGACGACGCTGTCCGCACGGTCGACCGGGCCGCCGCGCAGCTCGACACCGCGGGTCTGGATCTGCTTCGGCCCCTGGTGCATTGGACCGGCGCCCAGGTGCACGCCCTGCGGGGCGACTGGGCTCTGGCTCGCGAGCACCTGCGACGTGGCCGCGCGGGTGCCACCGACTATGCCGTCATGGTGGTGCCGGCCTGCATCGCGGCCGCCCAGTGCGCCGAGGTCGCCGCCGACTACGACGGCGTCCTGCGGCACCTGGCGCCGCTCACCGCGCGTCGACGGCAGGCATTGGTGGAGCCGGGTTTCTGGCCGTGGCCGGACCTGTATGCGAATGCCCTCGTGATGACGGGGCGCGTCGACGAGGCCGACGAATTCCTCCGTCCGTTCGAGGACCTGGCCGGCTCCCGGGGACACCTGTCCGCGCGGGCGAGACTCGGATACGTGCGCGGACGGATCCACGGGGCACGCGGGGACATCGACGCCGCACGCGAGACGTTCGAAGCCGCGCTCGAGAACCTGGCGACGTTGTCGTTGCCGTACGACCGGGCACGGGTGAACTTCGCGTACGGCCAGACGCTGCGGCGGGCCGGTCGGCGGCGGGAGGCGGACGCGGTGATGCGCACCGCCCGGGAACTGTATGCGACGCTCGGCGCGACGTCGTACGTGCAGCGCTGCGACCGCGAACTCAAGGCCGGTGGCTTGAAGGCGAGCGGCGACGGTGCCCGCCGGACACACATGGACCTGGCGGCGTTGACGCCGCAGGAGAAGGCGGTCGCCGCGCTGGTGGCCGCGGGCAATACCAACAAGGACGTGGCGGGTGAGCTGTTCCTGTCGGTGAAGACGGTGCAGTACCACCTGACCCGGGTCTACGCGAAGCTCGGCATCCGTTCACGCAGCGAGCTCGCCGCCCGATTCCGCGAGGACGAGTGAGGAAGCGATGACAGCAGTCGACGAGAAGACCACCGGCCCCGGCGATACCGACCTGCTCGAGCGGCCTGCGCGGCCTCTCACCCGGCCCCGCCGGGTGCTGCGGGATCTGGGCGTCGAGTATGCGGCGAACGGCGTGATCGGCCTGGTGTTCTCGTCGACGGGCCCGGTCGCGGTCGTCCTCGCGGCCGGCGCGGCCGGTGGGCTCGACGCGGCCGAACTCGCGTCGTGGATCTTCGGGATCTTCGTTCTCAACGGGGTGCTGACGGTCGCGATGAGCGTCGCCTACCGGCAGCCGCTCGGCTTCGCCTGGACGATTCCGGGCACGATCCTCGTCGGCGGGTCGCTGGGTCACCTGTCCTGGCCGGAGGTGATCGGCGCGTTCCTGGTCACCGGCCTGCTGGTGCTGGTGCTGGGAGCGTCCGGACTGGTACGGCGAGTGATGGAGGCGCTGCCGATGCCGATCGTCATGGCGATGGTGGCGGGTGTCTTCCTGAAGTTCGGCGTGGACCTGGTGGTCGCGCTCGGCGCGGACGCCGCGATCGCGGCGCCCATGGTGCTGACGTTCCTGGCATTGAGCGCGTTCGGGCGGATCGGCCGGTGGTTGCCGCCGATCCTGGGGGCGCTGATCGCGGGGGCGGTGGCGGTGTCCGCGTCGGGGCGTTTCTCGCCCGCGCCGGGCGGATCGGGCATTTTTGCCTCTCCCGTCTTCACCGCTCCCGTGTTCACCTGGACGGCGTTGCTGGAGTTGGTGATTCCCTTGGCGATCACCGTGCTGGTGGTGCAGAACGGGCAGGGCATCGCCGTGCTCACGGCGGCCGGGCACCGGCCTCCGATCAACGTCACCACGATCGCGTGCGGGGTGTGGTCACTGGGCGCGGCCTGCGTGGGTGCGGTGTCGACGTGTCTGACCGGCCCGACGAACGCACTGCTCACCGCGTCCGGGGAGCGGAGCCGTCAGTACACGGCAGCCGTGTGCTTCGGGCTCTACTCGATCGTATTCGGGTTGTTCGCCCCGCTGTTCGTGCGGTGGATGACAGCTGCGCCGGCAGCGTTCGTCGCGACCCTCGGCGGCCTGGCGATGCTGCGGGCGCTGCAGGGCGCGTTCGTGACGGCGTTCGCCTCGAAGTACACGATGGGGGCGCTGGTGGCGTTCGTCGTCACGGCCGCGAACGTGACGTTCTGGAACATCGGTGCGGCGTTCTGGGGGCTGGTGGCCGGGGTGCTCGTGTCGCGGCTGCTCGAGCGGGGCGACTGGGCCCGATGACCCCGGCGGGTGCGCGAGCGCACCCGCCGGCCGTCAGCGGCCGAACAACTCAGCGGCCGAACAACGAGGCGAAGAAGCCGGACTTCGCCTGGGGAGCGGAGTCCTGGTCGCAGGTGCACCGTTCGGCGACCGGCACGGACTTCATCACGCTGTCGACGTGCTGGCCGCAGCCGCCCCAGCCGGTCTTTCCGCACTGGGAGCAGGTGACGGGGTAACACATGGGCGTCCTCCTCGGGGATGATCGGAATCTGCGGTCAATATACCCCCTAGGGTATGAACCGTGCCAGTGCGCACATGCGGGACGACAGCGACGGAGGACGGACATACCGCGAAAATCCGGCGCCGGGACGGGCGAACTGACACCCTGAGGCCGTACCGTTCCTCCTCGCAGACAGGATCCACAACCCATGGCACGTCCGGTTCGCGTCGTCGTCCTCGGTTCCGGTTCGTGGGGTACCACCGTCGCAGGACTGTCGGCCCGCAACACCCCGACCCTGCTCTGGTCCCGCAACCCGGACACCGCCCGGGAGATCGACGAGGAGCACCGCAACACCCGGTACCTCGGCGAGCGAACCCTGCCGGCCAATCTTCGCGCCACCTCGGACCTTCTCGAGGCCGCACACGAGGCCGACGTGCTGGTGGTCGGGGTGCCGTCCCACGCCGTCCGCGCCACCCTCGCCGAGATATCGAACGAGGTGCGGGCCTGGGTGCCGATCCTCTCGCTGGCGAAGGGACTCGAACCGGGCACCCGCCTGCGGCCGACCGAGGTGATCGGCGAATGCCTGCCCGGCCACCCGGTGGGGCTGCTGGCCGGACCGAACATCGCCGGCGAGGTCGCCGACGGGATGGCGGCGGCCGCAGTGGTGGCCACCGCGGACGAACGCGTCGCGGCGGCCCTGCAACCGCTGTTCGCCTCGAAGGTCTTCCGCGTGTACCGCAACACCGACGTCCTCGGCTGCGAACTCGGCGGCGTCCTGAAGAACATCGTCGCGATCGCGGCAGGCATGGCCGAGGGGCTGCGGGTCGGCGACAACACCCGGGCGATGGTGCTCACCCGGGGGCTCGCCGAGATGACCCGGCTCGGCGAGGTGATGGGAGCCAACCCGCGGACGTTCGCGGGCCTGACCGGGATGGGCGACCTGATTGCGACGTGCACGAGCCCCGCGTCGCGCAACCGCCGGATCGGCGAGGCCCTCGCGAGCGGGCTCACCCTCGACGAGGCGGTGGCCCGGCTGGGCCAGGTCGCGGAGGGTGTGAAGACCGCGCCGACGGTGATGGAACTCGCGCGCGAGTACGACGTCGAGATGCCCATCGCCGCCGAGGTCGAGGCCGTCGTGGCCGGCCGCCGCTCCCCCGCCGACGCGTACCGGGGACTGCGCCGGGTCACGCCGGGCAACGAGGAAGACGTGGTCTGATCGGAAGATATCCGGCAATCTCGGATACGGGGTAGAGAGCAATATATTTCCTGATTTGCCTGCTGAGCCCCGAACTTGCACACTGTTCAAGTGATCGACGTCGAAGCACTCGTGGTCGGAGCCGGCTTCGCCGGGCTCGGTGCCGCCGCACATCTGCGGCGACGCGGCCGCGACGTGCTCGTCGTCGAACGCGGTGCCGCCCTCGGCGGGACGTGGCGCGACAACACCTACCCGGGGTGCGAGTGCGACATCCATCCCGCCCTGTACTCGTACTCGTCCGCACCCCAGGCCACCTGGGCCCGAGGCCGTGCGACCCAGACCGAGATCCTCGCGCACCTCCACGCGTTCGCCGCAGAGAACGGACTCGACGACCGGATCGTGTACCGCACGGCCGCCGCCGCGTGCCGGTGGGACGAGTCGACGGGCCGCTGGCACGTGCGCACCGACCACGGCCCGGCCTACGCGGCCCGCTTCCTCGTTCTGGCCACCGGCGCCCTGAACGTCCCGCAGATCCCCCGCCTCGACGGCTCCTTCGGCGGCCCCGCGTTCCACACTGCCCGGTGGGACCACGACGCCCACCTCACCGGCCGGCGCGTGGGCGTGATCGGGACCGGCGCGAGCGCCGCGCAGGTGATTCCGCACCTCGCCGACGTCGCCGACCACCTCACCCTGTTCCAGCGCACGCCCGCCTGGGTGCTGCCGCGGCGCGCACAGCGTCTGCCGCTGCCGCACCGCGCGCGCCGGACGGTCGAGTACTGGCGCGGCGAAGCGCTCGTCCCCGCGCTCACCGGGTCCGGCCGCCGACTTGCTCGCCTGGAGTCCCGGGCGCTGCGGCACCTGCACCGGCAGGTGCCCGACCCGGACCTGCGTCGCGCCCTGACCCCGCCGCACCGAATCGGCTGCAAGCGAATCCTGTTCTCCGACAGCTACTACCCCGCACTCGTCCGGGACTCCAGCACGGTGGTCACCAGCCCGATCGCGGAACTGCGCCCGCACGGCGTGCGCACCGCCGACGGCCGGGACCACGCGGTCGACGTCCTGGTGTACGCGACGGGATTCCGGGTCTCCGCCGCCCTCGCCGGACTGCCCGTGGTCGGTCGCGACGGCTGCACCCTGCTCGAGCGGTGGGGCCGGGACGGTGCGTCGGCGCACCTGGGCACGACCGTGGCCGGGTTCCCCAATGCGTTCCTGCTCGGCGGTCCCAACACCGGGATCGGTCACACCTCGCTGCTGTTCATGATCGAGAGCCAGCTCCGCTACGTCGCTGCCGCGATGGACGCCGCCGACCGGGAGGGCGCCGCGCTCGAGGTACGGGCCGCCGCGCAGCGGGAGTTCGCCGACGAGATGCGCCGACGCTCGTCGGGCACCGTATGGACCAGCGGGTGCCGGAGCTGGTACCTGGACCGCGGCGAGGTCAACCGGTCGCTGTGGCCGGCCTCGTCCTGGGGATACCGACTCCGGACCCGGCGGTTCGACCGGGAGAACTACATCACCGCCGGTCCCGCACAACGGACCTGAACGAGCGCTATACAAGCGCCTGTGCGACCCTGGTCACATGACGATCGACCACCGCGCCTCGCTCTCGGCACTGCTCGACACCCGCTACTCCTGCCGGGCATTCCTGTCCAAGCCGGTACCCCGCGAGGACATCGAGACGATGCTGCGCATGGCGCAGCGCACCCCCTCCTGGTGCAACTCCCAGCCGTGGGAGGTCGTCCTGGTCGGCGGGGACGCCGTCGATCGGCTACGGACCGCGGTGTACGAGCAGGCGGCCTCCGGTCGGCTCGACCCGGACATCCCCGGCCCGTCCGAGTACCGCGGGGTGTACGCCGAGCGTCGTCGCGGCGCCGGGTACGCGCTCTACAACAGCCTCGGCATCGCCCGCGACGACTACGCCCGCCGCACCGAGCAGATGCTCGAGAACTACCGCTTCTTCGGAGCGCCGCACGTCGCGATCGTCACGACCGACAAGGCCCTCGGCACCTACGGCGCGGTCGACTGCGGTGGGTACGTCGCCACCCTGCTCCTCGCCGCGCAGGCACTGGGCATCGCCGCCGTCCCGCAGGCCGCCGTCGCGATGGCCGCCGGAGCCGTCCGCCGCGAACTCGGCATCTCCACCGAGCGCGACATCGTGTGCGCGATCTCCTTCGGATACGCCGACGAGAGCCACCCCGCCAACACCTGCCGCACCGACCGCGCGAGCCTGGACGACACCGTGCGGTGGGTGGAGGAGTAACCACCCCAGGGGTCCTGGCCCGGGGCGCCCCGGCGACGGATGGTGGAACTCCCCACCTTCCGCCGCCCGAGAGGACACCCCGTGCACCGCGTCGAAACCGAGGAACTGCTCCGCCGATGGGTACCGCGCGCCGTCGCCGGTGAACCGCACGCCGTCGGCGTGGTGGTGAGTTCCGTTCGCCCCCATGTGCTGAACTTCTGCGCCGCACGCATGGACGAGGGGACCAGCGCGCACACCCCCGCCGAGGACGTCACCCAGGAGGTGTGCCTCGCCCTGGCACGGGCACTCCCGCGCTACCAGGATCGCGGTGCGTCGCTGCTGCGCTTCGCATTCGGCATCGCCACGCACAAGGTCGCGGACGTCCGGCGCAAGGCCGCGCGCACCGTGACACCGCTGCACGACGTCGCCGGCCCCGGTCCGGAGGAGGGCGTCCTCGACGAGGAACTGCGTACCGCGGTCCGCCGGCAACTCGCGCTGCTGCCGGAGCAGCAGCGCCGCGTGGTGCAGCTGCGGATCCTGCAGGGCTACAGCGCCGAACGCACCGCCGCGCTGCTCGGCACGTCGGTCGGCGCGGTCCGGATCGCCCAGCACCGGGCTCTGCAGCGAATCCGGGTGCAGCTCAGTCGTGCTGAGCGCGCAGATACCGTCCGAAGTGCGGCACGGTGAATCCGATGAAGCCCCGCTCGGCGGAGTAGATGAGCCCCTTCTTGATGAGCCCGTCGCGGGCGGGCGACAGCGACGCCGGCTTGCGGCCGAGTTCGGCCGCGATCTTCGACGTCGCGACGGGACCGTCGTCGCCGGAGAGGTCGGCCATGGCGCGCATGTACTCGCGCTCGGCGGGTGTGGCGCGTTCGTACCGGGAACCGAAGAACCCGACGGCCAGTTCCTCTTCGGCAGCGGGTGCCCCGACCCGCACGTCGTCGGCGGTGATGGGGCTCGTCGCCGCAACGTCCCACGTCGCCTTGCCGTAGGCCTGGACGAAATAGGGATATCCGTCGGCGGTCTCGTAGAGCGCGTCGAGGGCTTCCGCCGTGAAGGTCACGCCCTCACGCTCGGCCGGCGCGAGGAGCGCGACGTCGGCGGAGTCGCGGTCGAGCCGGTCGATCCGGTGGTAGCTGAACAGCCGCTCCGAGTAGCTTTTCGACGCGGAGAGCACCGCCGGCAGGTGCGGCAGCCCGGCGCCGACCACGATGAGGGGCGCCGCGTCCTGGCTCAGTTCGTGACACGCCCCGCAGATCGCGGAGATGTCCGCCGCGCCGAGGTCCTGCATCTCGTCGACGAACAGCGCGATGCCCACCCCCACGTCGCGGGCGAGCCCGGAGGCGTCGATCAGGAGCTCGACGAGGTCGATCTCGAGGTCGCCGGTGTCGGCACGTCCCTTGACCGCGGGCGCGTCGATGCCGGGCTGCCACCGTTCGCGCATGCCCTTGTCCGCGGTCGCCCGCAACGCGAACGACTTGAGCACGCCGAGGAAGTACTCGACCGATTCGGGATGCGGGTGGGCCGGAGCGATCTCGCGTACCGCCATGTGCAGCGCCGACGACAGCGGCCTGCGCAGGTCCTGATCGGGCCGGGCCTCGATCTTGCCGGTACCCCAGCTCCGCGAGATCGCCGCGGAGCGAAGCTGGTTGAGCAGGACCGTCTTGCCGACGCCGCGCAGCCCGGTGAGCACGACACTGCGTTCGGGCCGGCCGCGGGCGATCCGTTCGAGCACCACGTCGAAGGCGTCGAGCTGCTTCGCCCGGCCGGCGAGCTCGGGCGGACGCTGCCCCGCGCCGGGAGCGTACGGGTTGCGGACCGGGTCCATCGGTCGATGGTAACGGCGCTGCGTACGGACACCTCCCTCCTTCCGCCGCGTGTCGCGGATGCGCGCATTCGCATAATAGACTTTGACATTCGTTTGCAATAAAGCGTAGATGTTCCGGCATGAAGTCCTCCCGAAGTCTCGCGCTCACCGCCGGGCCGGCCACCGTGCTCGTGGCCGGCTGCGCCACCGTGCTCGTGGCCGGCTGCGCCACCTCCACCGCCGACGACACCGCCGCGCCCGCTCCCACCTCGGCCGCACCCGCCGAAGTCGCCGCCGCCGAGCCCCGGCTCGCCGTCACCTACGACGGCGGCATCCTCGTCCTCGACGCGAACGACCTCGACGTCGTCGCCGATCTGCCACTCGACGGATTCAACCGACTTGCTCCCGCCGGCGACGGCCGGCACGTGTTCGTCTCCACCACCGGCGGCTTCCGCGCCCTCGACACCGGCAGCTGGTCCGAACCCCACGGCGACCACGCGCACCACTACGCGGGTACTCCGGCCCTCACCGACGTCGAGTTCGCCGCCACCAAGCCCGGGCACGTCGTCCGGCACGCAGGCCGGACCGCGCTCTTCGACGACGGCACCGGCCGCATCGACATCCTCGACCCCTCCGAGCTCGCCGAGGGCAAGCCCCGGGCCGACACCTACACCGCCCCGGAAGCGCACCACGGCGTGGCGGTGGCGCTCGCCGACGGCAGCCTGATCGTCACCCTCGGCGACAGCGAATCCCGCAGCGGCATCGCCGTGCTCGACGCCGAACGCCGGGAGCTCACCCGCA
Source organism: Rhodococcus sp. NS-SX18 (assembly GCF_057367935.1). NCBI lineage: Bacteria > Bacillati > Actinomycetota > Actinomycetes > Mycobacteriales > Nocardiaceae > Rhodococcus > Rhodococcus sp. NS-SX18. The sequence goes on from NZ_CM170633.1 coordinate 5,044,496, forward strand.
ACGAGCAATGCCCCGGCGTGCACGGCGAGGCCGTCGCCGCCGACGAGACCGTCGTGCTGGGCTGCGAGGACGGCCTGCTCGTCTACCGTGACGGCACGATCACCAAGGTCGCCTCGCCGGATCCGTACGGCCGGATCGGAAACCAGGCCGGATCCGAGGAATCCGTCGTCGTTCTCGGCGACTACAAGAGCGATCCGGACGCAGAACTCGAACGACCCCAGCGCGTTTCGCTCACCGATACCCGAACCGGCGAGCTACGGCTCGTCGACCTCGGCACCAGCTACACGTTCCGTTCGCTCGGACGCGGACCCCACGGTGAGGCGCTCGTCCTGGGCACCGACGGCGCGCTGCACGTGATCGACCAGAACAGCGGCGCGGCGGTGCGGCGCATCGATGTTCTCGCCCCGTGGACCGAACCCGACGAATGGCAGTCGCCGCGCCCGGCCCTGTACGTGCAGGGTCACACCGCTTACGTCACGGACCCGGCGAACAACGCACTGCACGCGGTCGATCTCGACTCCGCCCAGGTGCAGACCGCGTCCCTGCCGCAGACCCCCAACGAGATCACCGGCACCTAGCCTCGTGCCCGTGGCCGAATGTCACACCGGTTCGATGTCATCGAACCGGTGTGACATTCGGCCGGGGTCGGGGGCGGTCAGGGGGCGGTCAGGGTGGTCAGGGGGCTCGGGGGGTCACGCGGATCTCGCCGTCGGTGACGGTGACCGACAGAGTCAGTCGTGCGGAACCGTGCGGACGATGCTCGAGCACCGCTGCTGCTACCGGTTCGGTCACCAGGTTCCGGATGGTGCGCCGGAGTCCTCGTGCTCCGTAGACGGGGTCGAATCCTCGGGTGCACACCAGGGCGACGACGTCGGATCCGATGTCGACCACAATCCCTCGGCGGGCGAGTCGACCTGTGACGATCTCGATCTCCCGGCGCGTCAGTTCCTCGGCCGTCCGGTCGTCGAACTCGTTCAGCACCACCGTGTCGTCGAGGCGGTTGAAGAACTCGGGATCGAAGAATCGTTCCACCGCATTCCGAACGACGACGCGGCTGCCCTCCGACCGTGGCCCCCATCCTGCGCGGCGAGCCAACCGCGCCCACGGGGCGCGTCTTCTTCGCGCCACCTCGCGGGATCCGAGGTTCGACGTGAGGAACACGTAGCTGTTGCGGAACGAGATCGTCTGCTGGCCGTTGGCGAGCCGCAGTTCCCCGTGATCGAGGATCTGCAGGAGCGCTCGCAGAACGGTGGTGTCTGCCTTCTCCACCTCGTCGAAGAGCACGATTCCGGGGGTGTACGGGTCACCTTCGATCCTGCTCCTGTCGAACAGCGTGAACGACTCCTTGCTGCCGGCGTACCCGGGTGGTGCTCCGGAGAAGGAGGCGGCGTAGTGCTCCTGGGCGAGCGCGTTCATGTCGATCCGGCACATGTCGTCGGGCCCGGACCGCAACTCCGCCGCGACTCGGCGGACGAGTTCGGTCTTGCCGACGCCGGTGGGCCCGACGAGGAGGATGTTGGCGAGGGGTCGGGTCGGGTCGTGCGCGCCTACCCGTGCCAGCGACACGGCGCGGACGACCGCGTCGACCGCGGGCCGTTGCCCGACGATGCAGGCGTTGAGCCGGTGTGACAGCGTCGTCGGATCACCCTTGTCCGCTGGGGCGTCGGCCGGTTCCGCGATCTTCACCCGCGTGCGATTCTGGTCGTGGAACATGTCGGTGAGATAGGGCATCTGGGCTCCCGGCATCCGCGGCTACGCCTCGGCGGTCTCTTCGACGGGGAGCGAGCCGACTCGGCAGTCGGCCACTCCCACCGTATCTCTCGTGATGGCCTCGACACGTTCCTGAGCCTTCCGCGCATCGGTCACCCACAGCTTGTAGAACTCGAACGGGCAGTCCGCGACCCCCTTGTCTCCGTCGCCGGCGGCGTGGACACCCGAGTAGCCGCGGTGCAACAGCTTGAAGAGGTGGTTCTGCGACTGGTCGTTCTCGCGAGCGTCGCGGATGGCCGAGACCGACAGTTGGGCATATTGGATGCCGTACTCCTCTTCCCCGGTCTCACCGAGGGTGCGTCCGTCGAATCCGATGATCGCCGAGTGCCCGAAGTAGGAGTAGACACCGTCGAATCCGGCGGCGTTCGCGACGGCGACGTAGCAGTTGTTCGCCCACGCCATTGCCTTCGACATCAGCACCTGCTGGTCTTTCGCGGGGTACATGTAGCCCTGGCAACGCACGATCAGTTCGGCGCCCTTCATCGCGCAGTCACGCCAGATCTCCGGGTAGTTGCCGTCGTCGCAGATGATCAGGGAGATCTTCAGTCCCTTCGGGCCCTCGGTGACGTGAGTCGTGTCGCCCGGATACCAGCCCTCGATGGGGCACCAGGGCAGGATCTTTCGGTACTTCTGGACGATTTCGCCCCGGTTGTTCACCAGGATCAGGGTGTTGTACGGCGGCTTGGCCGGGTGGTCTTCGTGCTGCTCACCGGTGATCGAGAAGACACCCCACGTGTCGGCCTCCCGGCACGCCGCCGAGAAGATGGCCGTTTCGTCGCCGGGGATGGTCGCTGCAGTCGCGTACATCTCCTGCTCGTCGTACATGATGCCCTGCGTCGAGTACTCGGGGAACACCACCAGGTCGAGTCCGGGCAGACCCGACTTCATCCCGATCATCATGTCGGCGATGCGTCGTGCGTTGTCGAGTACCCCGGCCTTGTCGTGCAGGCGCGGCATCTTGTAGTTGACCACCGCCACGCCGACCGTGTCGCTGCTGGAGGAGATGTCTCCGTGTCGCATATCGTGCTCCTTCTTCGAGTTCGCCCGGCGAGTTCGCCGAGTTCAGTTGTGGACGGGACCGTATTGGGGGGAAGGCTTTTCGTCGAGACGAGACGATGCGGGGAAGCCGAGCACAGCGGCGATTCCCACGAGGACGGCGAGGACCGACCCCCAACCGGCCGCGGCGAACGCGGTGGTGTGGAGGCTACCGGTCAAGGCGAGGAACGCCGGGACGGTACATGTCGGCTGGCTGAGGAGGATCGCGACCCAACCCGTGAATCGGGTGAGTCCGTCGAACCCGAGCGCGAGAACGAGGAAGAACAACGCCCACAGGAACGCCCACGAGAGCCAGATGACCCCGAATACGGGGTCGCCGACAACGGTGAACGACACCGCCGAGTAGACGAGGGCGGCAACCGCGACGAAGCCGGAGAACCATCCGATACCCTGCGGCTCGAGTCCGGCCAGGTTCACGATTCCCACGTACAGGTAGGTGAACCCGAACAGATACAGGCCGGATGCGGCCAGAACGTCCGCCGCGTCCCCCTGGGCCTGGATCAGCAGGGCGGTAGGGATGACGCACTGCAGCGCGCCGACGAACAGGTTCAACACTGCGGCCGACCTGGCAGGTACGACGGAGAGAAGCATCAACCCGTTGACGAGGAGGACCGCTCCCACGTACAGCAAACCGACATTGCCCACCGGAGACCTCTCATTGCTTCCAAATGAAACTGTTTCGAATGAAAGTAGTGGCCGGCGCCACACATGTCAACGGGTGTCCGTCAGAGCGCCGTCAGAACCTCGAAGTCGACGCCGTCCGCAATGGACAGGTGAATCCGCTGCCGAGCCACTCCGTTTCGGAACTCGACCGTGCCTCGAGGTCCGTCGAACGCCGCCCCGTCCACCACGTCGTCGAGAGCGGCCGTATCCGCCGTTCCGGCGCGGGCCACGAGACCGGCCAACGTGTTCATGCCTTCGTAGCAGGACTCGGCGGCATTGTTCAGCGCGGGCGCGTGCGGCCCGTGCATCGCCACGTACCCGGTGAGCAGATCCATCGCGTCGGCGCCGGCCAAGGACCGGAAGTAGGAGGCGGCGACGTAGAGGTTCTCCGTCGCCGCCGGCCCACTCGCAAGCAGCATGTTCTCCTCCATGAGTGGGCTGAATCGGACGACCCGATCGGCGAGCCCTCGCCGCGCGAAGGCCCGGTTGAACTCGACAGCATCCTGGCCGACCAGGAGCATCACCACTCCGTCGCACCGGGAAGCCGCGACCGCGTCCACGACATGTCTCATGTCGGCGCGCCCGAGGTCGACGAACGACTCGCCGACGATCTGCAGGTCGAACTCGTGCGCGTACATGCGTATCGCACCGAGGGAACCGCGGGGCCACACGTAGTCGTCCCCGACGACGAACCACCGACGCGTCCCCACGTTCTCCCGCAACCATTTCAACGCAGGCCCGATCTGCTGCGCGGGGGTCTCACCGCAGCAGTAGACGCCACTACGACTCTCGCCGCCCTCGTAGAGGGAGGTGTAGGCGTACGGAACGCGGCCGGTCACCACCGGGGCGATGGCATGACGCACGGACGAGATGTGCCAACCGCTGACCGCATCGATCGAACGGGTGGCCACCAGACGACGAATCTCGGCGGCGATCTGCCGAGGGTCGCCACCCCCGTCGACGATCTGGACACAGACCTCGCGACCGAGGACGCCACCCGCCGAATTCAGGTCGCGCGCCGCCAACTCGCTCACCGCTTCGCAGGACGGGCCGAACAGACCGGCCGGCCCCTGCAGCGGTACCACCATGGCCACACGCCACTGCGACGCGCGTGCACGATCGAGCAACGCGCTCACGTCGGTGCCCCCACGGCACCGCGGGTCACGACCCGCACGTCGGCTATCATTTCACTTGGAAGTATTATTGGTGAGACGTGGACTGTGCAATAGCTCGGGGGCTGTCATGTCGGACAAAGGTGTTGCCACATCGAGGGAAGCATCTGCGACGACCGCGCTCGTCCTCGCCGCACGCCTCGCCACGCAGTCGATCGAGGCGGTCCTCTCCTCCGACGAACTCAACATGGACCACTTCCTCGTGCTCGAGGCACTCGCGGTCCGGCCGGGACTGACCATGGCCGAACTGCGCGATCGGACCCACACCCCGGCGCCGACACTCACCCGGGTCGTCGACCGCCTGGTCTCCGTCGCGGCGGTGTACCGCGAGGCCGACGCCCACGATCGCCGGAAGACCCGGGTCTATCTGAGTGTGCGGGGCAGGAAACTCTTCGACCGTCTCTCCGCGTCCGTGCGCGACGTCGAGCAGGCATGGCCGGGACCACTTCCGGGCGGTCTACCCAGTGACGTGCACTTGATCCTCGCCACGTTGGAGGAGGCCACCACCCGCGAACCTCGTGGCCGAATGTCACATGGGTTCGATCGAATCGACCCGATGTGACATTCGGTCCGGGGCAGGTGCGCGGGGCTCAACGCTCGAGCCTCGCTCGCAGCAGGAAGGTGTTGTAGTCCGACCACGTCGAGAGCATGAAGTACAAGTCCTCGTCCGTCGACCACGGATGCATGAATCCGCCGTACAGCTCGAGGTGCTGCTCCACCCCGACCAGGCGTGCGCTCTCCGACCACATCCCCTGGGGTGACGCGGCCTCGCGCACGACGATCGCGGCCTCGGCGGTGTCGAGGTACGCCATCTGCCAGCGGTCCGCGGCGGCGTCGTAGCGCACGGACAACTCTCCGGCGGGACCGTGCACGACGGGCGTCGCCGCGGTGTATCCGCCGACCGGCGTCCAGGTCCCGTCGCGCCAGTACTGGTAGGCGCCGGGCTCGAGCACCCGGTCCTCGGGCACCCGGGCCAGTGCCACCGAGCCGAGCCGGGTGTTCGGGGTGCCGAACAGGTACACGTAGCCGTGCGCCGGCACCGCCGCGGCCACCTGGAAGTTGGTGATCCCGAAAATGTTGTCCCACTTCGCATGCGGATCCTTGACCCAGGTGGAACCACCGTCGTCCGAGTATGCGATGCCGCCGTGGTTGGTCCACCACGTGCCGGGGATGCTGTTCCACGTCCGGATGGACATGTACGTCAGGTACTGGCGGCCGCCGATCGCGAATCCCGACGTCGGGATCGTGGTGATCTCGACGTTGTCGAGCTTGCGGCTGCCGAGGATCTCCGCGGCGTGGCACCGCGAGTCCTGGATCATCGAATCGAAGCTCATCCCATCCGTCAGGTCGCGGTCGGTGGAGAAGGCCAGCACGTTGCTGCGCCAGTCCCCGCCCTGCCCGCCCGGCGGATGGAAGCCCTTGCCGACGGTGTCACCGAACGCGACGGCGATCCGGCCGGGCTCCGACTCCCACATGAGGCCGAGATCGGTGCCGTACACCTGCCAGCGCTTGTCCGTCCGATTGACGGACCCGGCACCGGTCTGCTTCGCCACCGTGGTGACCTCGACGACCCGCGGCGTCGGGGGCGCGGGGATCTGCGCGGCGGGCTCGATCGGCGGGGCCTCGGGCGCCGGAGGTGGCGGCGGCGCGGCGCCCTCCCCGGGCACCGGGATGCCGAGGTGGAAGGGACTGGGCTTCAAGGCGATCCGCGGGAAGACCGGATCCGGATCAACCGGCTCGTCGGTCAGGTCCGGGCACGGATCCGTGCACGGATCGACCGGCAGCGGCGGTGGATCGATCCGCACCGGGTCCGGTTCCGGCGCCGGGTACGGCACGGTGGTGATCACCGGATAGGGCACCGGGATGTCGAGGTCCTTCGGGATCACCGACTCGTGCTGCCACGTGTCGCTCGCACACGGGCCGCTCCCCGGCACCCCGTCCGTCGCGGGCTCGTCGGCGCGGGCCGGCGTCGCCGCCAGCACCGCGACGAGCAGCGCGATCGCCGGCGCCTGCCGTCTCATGGGTTCCCCTCCCGTGCGTCACGTCGCCGGCCGGACCGGCGCCGCACAGGAGGGTACCGCCACGGCGGCGCGACGGCGCCGCACGCGGATATGCGTCTTTATATCTCTGTCTCGGGGCATTGCGAGAATCCCGAAGAATTCCGAATCAACGAAAGTCCCCGGGCGTGTACTCACGGGGCTCCACCAGCACGAGCCAGTTGCCCGAGTTGTCCCGGAACACGGCCTCGACACCGTAGGGCCGCTCGGACGGCGGCTGGGTGAACTCGACCCCCTTGGCCGTGAGCTCCTCGTACGTTTTGTGGCAGTCCGCGGTGCGGAGCCCGAAGCCGCCCATGGTGCCGTCGGCGAGCGCGCGACGAATCGCCTCGGCCATGTCCGGGTTCAGGGGTGGGCCGGGCACCATCAGCGTCACCTCGAGTTCCGGGTGGTCCGGGTGCGCGACGGTCACCCAGCGGAAGCCCTCACCCATCGTCACGTCGGCGGTCTCCACGAACCCCAGCGTGTCGAGGTAGAACTTCTTCGCCGCGTCCTGATCGGTGACATAGAGGGTCACCAGGGAAATGTTCGTGATCATGGCGTGTCCTCCGGATCGGTGATGTGGCACGTCTCGACGGTAGAGCGACGGGCACGGTGCAAGCTTCTCCGAAATTGCGGAGTTCAGCGGAGGTCGCTCAGACCGTGCATGAACACCCAGCAGCCCGGGATGCGAGGCGCCCCGGACTCGGCGAACGCGGCCTGATACTCACTGGGGGTGACACCGACCAGCTGACGGAACCTGGTGCTGAACGACCCGAGGCTGCTGTACCCGACGAGGTGACAGACCTCCGTCACGCTCAGGTTCGTCGCGCGCAGCAGATCCTGCGCCCGCTCGATGCGGCGTTCGGTGAGGTGGACCCCGGGCGTCTTGCCGTACACGGCGGTGAAACAGCGCAGGAAGTGGTACTTCGAGACCCCCGCGGCGGCGGCGAGCCCGGCGAGGTCGAGAGGCTGCGCGTACTCCCGGTCCGCGAGATCACGGGCCCGGCGCAGGTGCGGCAGAAGCTCCTCCGGCACGCGGCGCGACATGCGGCCAGTATCGCAGCGCCCCACGACAGGAGTTTCTGCCCGTGTCTACGCCACGGAGTAGAAACGGTGATTTCATCGCGACGCCATGACGCACGCCACACGCCGGAACCACCCGAACAGGACAAAGCGACCGGAAACGTGCTGGGAGGCCGGGCAACCCGCGTATCCGGCCCCGAAGGCAACGATTGTGTAACGTATCCGAGAGTTCCTGTCCCGACAAGCGGAGGTGATCGTCCGTGCTGCTGTCCGAAGTTCGCGCCCGGCCCGGGTACTCGCTGCTCGTGGGGGCAGGGCTGCTCGTGTCGGCCGTGGTCGCAGGCATCCACCTCGAGAACGCTGTCACCGGATACCTGATGGACCTGTCCGTCTTCCGCGACGCGGGGTGGGCGTTCCTGCACCACACCCCCCTCTACACCGAGGGCTTCCACACCAGTTCGGGGTTCCGCTTCATCTATCCGCCGTTCGCGGCGTTCCTCTTCGCCCCGCTGCCCCTGCTGAACGCGACGTTGATGCAGGTGCTGTGGACCGCAGGGCTGATCGGCCTGGTGTGGTGGGTGCTGAAGGTCTCGCTCGAGCACATGGACGTCCGTCGCGCGAACCTGGTCGCGACCGCCGGTCTGGGCGTGGCGCTCTGGCTCGAACCGATCCACTCCAACTTCCTGTTCGGGCAGATCAACATCCTCCTCATGGCCCTCGTCGTCGCCGACGTCCTCGGCGTGATCCCGCAGCGGTTCCGCGGCGTCGGAATCGCCCTCGCCGCCGCGATCAAGGTGACCCCGGCCGCGTTCGGTGTGCTGTTCCTGCTCCGCCGGGACATGCCGTCGGCGGCGCGTGCCTTCGGCGCGTTCCTCGCCGTGGCGGGCTTCGCGTACTGGCTCCGCCCGGAGTCCTCCGTGTACTTCTGGACCACCGAGGCCTGGGCCACCGACCGGGCCGGGAATCAAGACTTCTTCCGTAATCAGGCGCTCAGCGGGCTGCTTGCCCGGCTGGGCCTCGAGGGTCACGCCTACACCGCAGTCTGGCTCGCGGGCGTCGCACTCGTCGTCCTCGGGGCGCTGTGGGCCGCCCACCGCTTCACCCGATCGGGCGAGCACGTCGTCGCGCTCGGTGTGATCGCGCTCGCGACCCTGCTGGCGGCGCCCATCGCGGTCACGCATCACTGGGCCTACAGCGTGCTGCTCGTCGCGGTCGCACTGGCTCCGCGGTACCGCTCGTGGTGGCCCGTGCTGCTGCCGGCCGCGCTGGTCTTCCTCGTCGGACCCAACTACCTGCTCGAGGACACCTCCACGCACGGCTGGGTCGAGTCGGCCATCCAGCAGACCCTCGGCAACGCGCAGTGCGTCACCGGTCTCGCGGTACTCGTCGCGGCGGTCGTCGCGGCACGGTCCCGCCGTCCCGGCACGGTGCCGGCACCGGCCGGCGCTCGCCCCGCTCAGCTCCAGAACGCCCCGGCCAGGACGTAGATCGCGGTTCCGGCGACGGTGCTCAACGCCGCACTCCGCCGCCACAGGTGCACCGCGACGGTCCCGGCGAGACCCAGCACCGCCGGTAACCACGTCGCCGGCCCGACGTCGCGCAGGGTGTACATCACCAGGATGACCATCACCCCGGCCGGCATCGCGCCGCCGAGGTAGCCCACCACGTCCGACTCCCGCAGCCGGGCGAGCGCGGCGAACGGGACCGCCCGCAGACCCACGGTGACGACGAACATCGCGATCAGGGCACCGACGACGTAGCCGGCGCCCGGTACCGACTCAGGCACGGGCCACCTTGTTGCGGTAGACGAACCGCAACAGCAGATACGCGACGAACAGGCCCAGCGAGATCACCAACATGCCGTCCTTCGACACGGTCATCCCGACGAGGCCGCACACCAGTGCGGCGGCCGACGCCGGCAGATCGCGCCCGAGACGAAATGCGTCGAGCGCGAGCACGGCGAACAACGCCGTGAGGGCGAACTCGAGGCCCGACAATCCCGCGGGCAGCGCCGCTCCGAGCAGGGCGCCCGCGGTCCCGGATGCGACCCACAGCAACTGGCACGTCGCCGCGACCGCAAGCATCCGCGCGCCGGTCAGCCCGTCGCGGCGCTTGGTGGCGACGATGGCATAGGTCTCGTCGGTGAGGGCGTAGACGCCGTACGCCCGCCCGAGCCGGCTACGGATCTTCTCCAGTGGAAAGGACAGTCCGTAGAACACGTGGCGGAAGTTCACCAGCAGAGTCGCTGCCGCGATCGATGCCACCGGAGTCACCGCACCGATCAGGCCGACGGCGAGGAACTCCATCGAACCCGCATAGATCACCGTCGAGAAGAGCGGCGCCCACCACCAGTCGAAGCCCGCCTGTGTGAGCACGACCCCGAATGCGAGGCCGAGCGGGATCAGGCCGAGACCGACTGCCCAGGAGTCGCGGACACCAGTGCGGATCTCGGAGCGACGGCCATCTGCCATGGCTCCAGGCTATGGGGTGACCTGCTCGCCCTGCGCAGCAGGATGCGACGTTCCTCTTCCGACATCCCACCCCAGATGCCGTGCCGCTCGCCGGCCTCGAGTGCGTGCCGGAGGCACTGGGTCAGCACGGGACAGGACTGACAGATTCGCTTCGCGGCGCGGACGCGGTCGGTGCGCGCCTCCCCACGCTCGTTCTCCGGATGGAAGAACGTCGCGGCGTCGGCGTCCCGGCAGGCGGCCTGCAGCTGCCAGTCCCAGGACTCCGTGATCGCCGGGGGCAGCATCAACAGCTTGGGCGCGGGCATAGGTTCTCCCTTCGTAAGGCGGCTCAGCCGCCGGTGTGTCTTTCGGGCTGCCCTGACCGCCCAAAGGACGCACCGGGGGCGTCAGCCGTGTCAGGCCAGCGCACGCAGGCGCGGCGCCAGATCACGCTCGAACAACTCCAGGAACCGTCGCTGATCGTGCCCCGGCGCATGGAACACCAGATGATTCAGCCCGGCCTTCACATACGCGGCGACCTGCTCGACCGCCTCGTCCGGATCCGACGCCACGATCCACCGCTTGGCCACCTGCTCGATCGGCAACGCATCCGCCGCCGCCTCCATCTCCACCGGATCGTCGATCGAGTGCTTCTGCTCCGCCGACAGCGACAACGGCGCCCAGAACCGGCAGTTCTCCAACGCCTTCTCCGGATCGGTGTCGTAGGAGATCTTGATCTCGATCATCTTGTCGATCCCGCCGGCGTCCCGCTCGGCCTTGCCCGCGCCCTCCGCCACCGCCGGCAACAACTTCTCGGTGTACAGCTCCATCCCCTTGCCCGACGTGCAGATGAACCCGTCCCCCGCCCGGCCCGCGTACCGCGCCACCACCGGACCGCCCGCAGCGATGTACACCGGGATCCCGCCGGCGGGCACGTCGTAGATCGACGCCCCCTTCGTGGTGTAGAACTCCCCCTCGAAATCGACCCGCTCCCCCGTCCACAACGCCCGCATCAACCGCACCGACTCGCGCAGCCGCGCGAACCGCTCCTTGAACTCCGGCCACTGTCCCTCGTAGCCGGTGGCGATCTCGTTCAAGGCCTCCCCCGTGCCGACCCCGAGCATGACCCGCCCCGGATACAGACACCCCATCGTCGCGAACGCCTGCGCTATCACCGCCGGGTTGTACCGGAACGTCGGGGTGAGCACACTCGTGCCCAGCTGCAACCGCGACGTGCGCTCGCCCACCGCGGTCATCCACGCCAACGAGAACGGCGCATGCCCCCCGTTGTGCCGCCACGGCTGGAAATGATCCGACACCGTCGCCGAATCCATCCCCCGCTCCTCGGCGAGCACCGCCAGCTCCACCAGCTCCCGCGGCCCGAACTGCTCCGCCGACGCCTTGTACCCCAACTTCAGACCCTGCGACACCACGAACTCCTCGTCGTCGGAACCTCGGAAACGGCGGCAGGACGCGCCGCGGCCTGCAGCCGCGAATGCGCGTCCTGCCGTTGCCGTTTCCCCTTACTTGATGGCGAAACCGCGGTAGCCGTCGGCTGCGACGTCGTCGCAGATCTCGCGGTAGGTGTTGAGCCCACCGACGTAGGACATGATCACCTGCGGCTTGCCCGGCACGTTGGCGCCCGTGTACCACGAGTTGCCCTCGGGGTAGAGCGTGCCCTTCGCCAGCTCGTTGTTCAGGTCGGTCCAGTCGTGCGTGTACGGCTCGAGCGCCTCGAACCGGCGGGCGCCGCGCTCCTCGAGTCGTTCGATGCAGTCGGCGGTCCACTCCACGTGCTGCTCGATCGCACACACCACGTTGGTGAGCACGTTCGGACTGCCGGGGCCGGTGAGCATGAACATGTTCGGGAACCCGTCGACGGCGATTCCGAGGTACGTGACGGGGCCGTCCTGCCACTTCTCCTGCAGCGTCTGCCCGCCCACGCCGGAGATGTCCATCTTCAGCAGCGGACCGGTGATCGCGTCGAATCCCGTGGCGAGGACCACCGCGTCGAGCTCGTGCTCCACACCCCCGGCCCGGATGCCCTTGTCCGTGAATTCCTCGAGCGGCGCCTCGCGCAGCGACACGAGCTCGACGTTGTCCCTGTTGTATGTCTGGAAGTAATTGGTGTCCAGCGTGATCCGCTTGGCGCCGAGCGGGTGTGTCCGCGGCGACAGGCGTTCGGCGAGCTCGGGGTCCTGCACCACCGCACGGATCTTGCTGCGGAAGAACTCCGCGATGGTCTCGTTGGCCTCCCGATTGGTGAACAGGTCGGGGTAGGCGGCGATGAGATCGATCGCCCGGTGCCGGTTCCATCGCTCCTCGTAGGTCGCCCACCGCTCCTCCGGGGAGTGATCGAGCGCGCTGACCGCGAGGGTGTCGGTGTACTGGCCCGAAGGGGTGGTCTTCGAGGTGGCCTTGAAGGTCTCGATGTTCTCCTTGAACTCGCGCTTCTCGTCCTCGGTGAGGGGACGGTTGCCGCAGTCGAGGCTGAACGCGGGCGTCCGCTGGAATACGGTCAGCTTCTCGGCCTGCTCGGCGACGAGCGGGATCACCTGGACGCCGGACGAACCGGTGCCGATCACCCCGACCCGTTTGCCGGTGAAGTCGACGCCCTCGCTGGGCCAGTCGGCCGTGTGGTACGTCGCACCGCGGAAGTTCGCCAGGCCTGGGAAGTCCGGCGTCTGCGACGTGGACAGACAGCCGACCGCGGTGACGAAGTACTTGGCGACGGCGACGTCTCCGGAGTCGGTGGTGACCGTCCACCGGTCGGTGTGGTCGTCGAACCGAGCCGAGTCGACCCGGGTCCGGAACCGGAAGTGCTTCTTCACATCCAGCCGGTCGGCGGCGAAGTTCAGGTAGCGCAGGATCTCCGGCTGTGCCGGGTAGCGCTCGGTCCACTCCCACTCGTCGATGAGTTCGGGCGAGAACGTGTAGGCGTATTCCATGCTGATGCAGTCGCATCGGGCCCCGGGGTACCGGTTCCAGAACCAGGTGCCACCCACGCCCTCGGCCGCTTCGAAGGCGCGGACCGTCAGCCCCATCTCCCGCAGCCGATGCACCATGTAGATGCCGGAGAAGCCGGCACCCACCACGATCGCGTCGAATTCCTCCGCAGTCTTCTCGAATCCCATGTCGGCCTCCGGTGTCATCGGGCGATGTCCGCGCCGGCGAGCGCGTCCTCGACCGCTTCGACGACGTAGTCCATGCCGTCCTTGGCGCCCGGCAGGATGTTCACGAACTGGAAGAAGCCGTGCATCTGTCCGGTGAACACCTTCTCGCGCACGGGGATCCTCGCGGAGCGGAGCGCCTCGGCGTACTTACGGCCCTCGTCGTGCAACACGTCGTGCTCGGCGATCAGCACCGCGGCCGGCGCGACACCGGCGAGCGATTCGGCGTTGATCGGGGCGACTTCCCATCGGGTGCGGTCCTTCGCCTCGGGCACGTACAGGTCCCAGAACCACACCATCGCGTCGCGGGTGAGCATGAGCTCGTTCGCGGGATCGAGGTAGCTGGGTGTGTCGAAGTCGCAGTCGATGACGGGGTAGGCGAGGAACTGCAGGGCGAGTTCGGGCCCGTTCTCCCGGACGGCGCGCTGCGCGACGACCGCTGCGAGGTTGCCGCCGGCGCTGTCACCACCCACGATCAGCGGGGCGTCCGCGGCCGCATAGGCGCTCCGGTTCACCGCGAGCCACTGCAACGCGGTCCAGGCGTCGTCGGCAGCGGCGGGGAACAGATGCTCGGGGGCCAGGCGGTAGTCGACGAGGGCGACAGCGCAACCGGTGCGTTCGGCGAGCTGCCGGCCCAGCGTGTCGTAGCCGTCCAAGCTGCCGACCACCCAGCCACCACCGTGCAGGTAGACGATCACGCCGCGGGCGTCGTCGACCGGGACCAGCACGCGAACCGGCACCTCGTGTCCGTCGGCACCGGGGACGGTGATGTCGTCGACCCGGGCCATCTCCGGTCCGGCGCCGACCAACTCGATGAAGCCGTCGCTCAGCGTGCGCGCTTCCTGCGGGCTCATCTCGTGCAGCGGAGGACCGCCCGCCTCGGCCATCTGGGCGAGGAACGCGGTGGTGGCGGAATCGAGGGCCATGGCATCTCCTTCGTGTGCAGCATGGGTTTCGACAGACGTCGACAACTCCCGATCGATGCGCAGAGTCGGCGCCCAGCGAGTGATGCGCATCACCATAACCATACGCATGATTATTTGCAATAGGTCGCGCACGGCCCTTTATCTATGCGCATGATTGGTCTAGCTTGGAAGAGAGAGTCCGGGGGCGTCTCCCCGCATCTGCTGTCTCCCCGCATCTACTACGGAAGGCCACCGACCATGACTGCCGGAAACCAGGACACCGCGCTGCAGAGCCCCATCGACACCGTCGTCTCCGACCGTGCCTTCCTCGAGTGCCCGCGCTGGCACGACGGACGCGTGTGGGTCTCGGATCTCTATCGGCACGAGGTGATCTCGATCGGCGCCGACGGTGCGGTCACCGTCGAGGCCACCCTTCCCGGCGACGAGCCGTCCGGTCTCGGCTGGCTGCCCGACGGACGCCTGCTCATCACCGCGATGGAGTCCGGGCGGATCATGCGCCGCGAGCACGACGGCGAGATCGTCGTCCACGCCGATCTCTCCTCGGTCGCGACCGGCAAGCTCAACGACATGGTGGTCGCCGAGGACGGCACCGCCTACGTGGGCAGCTTCGGCTTCGAGTTCAAGCGCGACACCCCGATCGCGCCGGCCAACCTGATCCGGGTCGCGCCGGACGGATCCTTCACCGTCGAGGCCTCCGACCTCCGCTTCCCCAACGGCATGGTGATCACCCCCGCCGGCACGCTGGTCGTCGCGGAGAGCATGGGCAACAAGCTGACCGCCTTCGACATCGGCGCCGACGGCCGGCTCGACGGGCAGCGCACCTGGGCCGCGTTCGGGCCGGACCTGCCCACCGAGTCGGTCAAGGCCGCGATGAGCGCCGCGGCGGTCGCGCCGGACGGCATCTGCCTCGACAGCGACGGCGCGGTGTGGGTCGCCGACGCTCTCAACCGCCGGGTCATCCGCGTCGAGGAAGGTGGCGCGATCACCGCCGAGGTCGTGTTCCCGACCGGGGTGTTCGCGTGCATGCTCGGCGGCCCGGAAGGCGACACCCTCTACGCCTGCGCGGCGCCGAACTCCTCCGAAGCCGCCCGTCGCCACACGCGCGATGCGAGCCTGCTGGCCACCCGCGTCGGTGCCACCCACGGCGGTCGCCCGTAGGACGGCCCACTGGACACGGGAAAGGGGCGGCGATTCGTCGAATCGCCGCCCCTTTCCCGTTCGATCAGTATGGCGCGTACGCCGCCGCAGATGCGGGCTGTTCCAGCACGCGGTCCACCGTGATGTCCTTGCGCTCGATGAGCAGCGCGCCGTCGCGCTCGGCGAACGTGTCGGCGTAGCGCCCGTACAGCCGCTGCGTGCCCTCGGGGCCGGCCACCGTCGCCTCGAAGTACGCGTCGACCCGCACCCGGCCGTCGCCCTCGCCGGTCACGCGGACGTTGGTGATCGCGTGGCGGGAGAACTCCGCGCCGGATTCGGCGAAGGCGCGGTAGACCCCGAGGAACTCCTCCGGCCCCACATCCTCCTTGCCGTTCTGGATGATCGAGACGTCGTCGGTGATCAGCGCGCGCAGTGCGTCGAGGTCGCCCCCGTCCACGGCGGACGCGTACGCGTACATCAGGTCTTCCGCGCGGCGAGCGAGTTCGGGTGATACCGCAGTCATGTCGGGTCCTCCGCTTTCGTCGGTGCCGGATAGCGGGGTGCGCCCTCCTTTCGGGCGCACCCCGGTATCCGTTGTGGATCAGGGAAGCTGGATCAGCTTGGTCTCGAAGAACGCATCGAACCCTTCGATTCCGCCCTCACGGCCGAGACCGGACTGCTTGTAGCCGCCGAAGGGCTGCACGACGCACATCGCGTAGCCGTTGACGGAGATCTGGCCGGTGCGCACCCGTCGGGCGATGCTCTGGGCCAGCTCCTCGTCCTTCGCGTAGACGGAGCCGGACAGCCCGTAGTCCGAGTCGTTGGCGATGGCGACGGCCTCGTCGATCGAATCGAACGGGATCACCACCAGCACCGGTCCGAAGATCTCCTCCTGCGCGATCCGCATGTCGTTGGAGACGTCCGCGAACAGGGTCGGTTCGACGTACCAGCCGCGGTCGAGGTGCGCCGGCTTGCCGCCGCCGGTCACCAGCCGCGCGCCTTCCTTCTTCCCGAGCTCGATGTAGTCGAGCACCCGCGTCTGCTGACGTTCGGCGGCGAGGGGGCCGAGGACCGTGTCCTCGTCCCGCGGGTCACCGACCTTCACGCTCTCCATCACCGCCTTGATCGCCTCGACGACCTCCTCCTGGCGCTCGCGCGGGACGATGATGCGGGTGAGGGCGGCGCAGACCTGCCCCGAATGGCCGATGCCACCGAACACCATGCCGGGCAGGAAGGTGTCGAGGTCGATGTCGTCGGCGATGATCGCGGCCGACTTGCCGCCGAGTTCGAGGGTGACCCGCTTGATCCGCTCTGCGGCCCGGCTCATGACCACACGACCGGCCGCGGTGCTGCCGGTGAAACTGATCTTGTCGACGTCCGGGTGGCTGACGAGGTAGTCACCCACCTCCCGTCCTGCCGGGACGACGCTGACGACGCCTTCGGGCAGGCCCGCGGCGTCGAGCGCCTCGGCCAGCATCATCATGGTGACGGGCCCCTCCGGGGCCGGCTTGAGCACCACCGTGCAGCCCGCGGCGAGCGCAGGCGAGATCTTCAGCGAGCCGGTCGCGACCGGACCGTTCCACGGGACCACGACCGCGACGACCCCGATGGGCTCCCGCACGACCTTGCCGTGCCCGCCCTTCCAGGTGCGCTCCTCCTCGAACGCGAAACGCTCGTGGAAGGTGGCCGCGTCGTCCCACATGTCGACGGCGTTCTGGTGGAACAGCGTGGACACCGCTGCGGGAGCGCCCAGTTCGAGAGTGAAGGCCTCGGCCATCTCCGGGATCCGCTTCTTCACCTCGTTTCCGACACGCACGAGGATCTCCGCGCGCTCGGCGGGCGTCATCCGCGGCCAGGGGCCTTCGTCGAACGCCTTGCGTGCCGCCGCGACGGCGCGGTCCATGTCGGCCTCGCGTGCCTCGGGCACGGTCGCGATGACCTCACCGTTGATCGGGGAGATCACCTCGATCAACGCGTCGCTGGACGGCTCGACCCACGATCCGCCGATGAACAGCTTGTCGTAGCTCTTCAACTGGATGGGAGTGGCTGTGGTCATGCTGTGTTCCTCCACTCGACCGCGGACTCTCGCCACGGCGACTCGCTGGATGGGATGGGAGTACTACTTCACTGCCGGCGCCGGCGCCTGCAGGGGCGCCGACAGATCCCGGATCGCGTCCGGATCCACGACGGCACGGCGATCGATCGCCATGCGGGCTTGCACCATGTGGCGGGGGGAATCGACGCTCAGGTGCGCGGTGAGCTGCCCGGTGGCATCGAACCAGGCCGCACCCCACTTGCCGTCCGCGCCCTCGCGGACCACCATATCGTCGGATTCGCTTCTGTATCCGACGAATTGGATCTTGTGCCCGAACTGGTCGCTCCAGAAGTACGGGATCGGGTCGAAGACGGGCGGCGACTGCGGCCGCAGGAGTGCACCGGCGACCGTCGCCGGTCCGGTGCGCGCCTCGTCCCAGTGCTCACCGCCGAGTCGTGTCCCGAACCGGGGCGACCAGCGCATCGCGACGTCGCCGACGGCGAACACCGACGGGTCGGAGGTACGCAACGACTCGTCGACGACGACCCCGCGATCGATCTCGAGTCCCGAGCCGGTCAGCCAGCCCACGTCGGGCCGCACTCCGATACCGGTGACGACGACGTCCGCCGGGAGTGCGGTGCCGTCGTCCAGTGTCAGCCCGCCGGGCGTGATCTCGCCGACGCCGGTGCCGCAGCGCAGGTCGACGCCGTCCCACCACGCGTGCAGGCGCTCGGCCACCTGCGCGCCCAGCGGTCCCGCGAGCGGCCGGGGCCCGGCCTCCACGCAGGTCACCGAGCAGCCCAGAGCCAGTGCAGTCGTGGCGATCTCGGCGTTGATCCAGCCGGCACCGACGAGAACGACGCGGGATCCCGGGCGCAGCTCGGTGCGAAGACGCTCGGCGTCCGCGGCGGTGCGGAGCACGAGCTGCCGGCCCGCGCCGGGCAGGGTGACCGGGGCCGCCCCGGTCGCGACGACGAGCGCATCGTAGGAGTGATCGCCGGCGTCGGTGTGCACTACGCGGGCGGCGGTGTCGAGCGACCGGGCCCGGGCACCGAGGCGCAGCTCGACCCCGAGCGCCGCGTAGTCGACGTCGAACGTGGTGTCCTGCGGCTCGAGGAGTACGGACTTGCTCAGCGGCGGCCGGTCGTACGGCGGGGTGGATTCGGCGCAGAGCAGCTCGAGCTCCCCGTCGAAACCTTCGGCGCGCAGCGCCTCACACGTGCGGAGCCCCGCGAGGCCGCCGCCGACGACGACGATTCTTCGGCCGTTGAACACGGCGTTCCCCTGTCCTGTCGATGGATCGGATGGTGCGGTGGACGCGCTCGGCACCCCTCAGTACAGGGTGTAGTCCGACAGCACCCGCGGACCCGGCGTGTAGGTGGCCGGGATCCGCTGCCAGCCCATGTTGGTGCCCTGGTGCGGGTACCGCTCGAGGGCGGAGAAGTCCACCTCGTAGTCGGGCATCCGCTCGAGGATCTGACTGATGAGCGTCTTGGACATGTAGCGACCGAGATGTGATCCGGCGCAACGGTGTACGCCGATACCGAAGGCGGTGTGCCGGTTCGGCCACCGTTCGATGTCGATCTCGTCCGGGTTCTCGAAGAGCTTCTCGTCGCGGTTGGCCGACGACCACGACAGCAGCACCCGGTCGCCCTTCTTCATGGGGCAGCCCTGGAAGTCGGTGTCCTTGGTGACGGTCCGGGCGAGCGCCTGGGTGGGCGAGAAGTACCGCAGGAACTCCTCGACGGCGTGGTCCATCAGGCTCGGGTCGTCGATCAACCGCTGCCGCACGGCCGGGTGCTCTGCGAGCCACACGAGGGCCTGGCTCACCAGGGACGCGGTGGTTCCGACGCCGCCGGCGAGCAGCAGATCGACGATCGAGTACATCTCGAAGTCGTTTAGCGGACGGCCGTCGACCTCCTGTTGCACGAGGTAGCTGATGATGTCGTCGGTGGGGTTCTCGCGTCGCGCCCGGATGGTCTCGCGCATGCGGTCACCCAGGTAGGGGAAGTCGACTTCCATCGCATGGCGGTAGTCGTCGCTTCCCGGAATGCCGGCGAGTGCCTGATGGTGCGCATGGGAGTAGCGCTTCCAGTCGGCCAGGTCGAGGCCGAGCCAGTCCACCGTCACGATGGACGGAACCGCGATGACCGAGGTGAGGTCGCATTGCCCGTCCTCGATCACGCTGTCGATGAACCCGGCGGTGTGGCGGTCGACGAGGGCCTTCATCCGCTCGACGGCCGCGGGGGCGGTGATCGGGTTGACGATCTTGCGGTACTTGCGGAACTCCGGGGGATCGAGCTCGATGGGGATGTGGAAGTGCATCGGAGTCTTCGGGATGACGACCGAAAGGCCTTCTCCCCCATATTCGTTACGTGCCGACGAGAACGTCTCGTCGTCGCGGGCGGCCTCGAAGACCGAGTCGTAGTCGCTGAGCACCCAGTACCCGCCGTGCGCCTCCGTCCAGGCGACTCGCTCGTTCTGGCGAACCTTGCGGTACGAGGCGACCGGATCGGCAGAGTGTTCCTGCGAGTTGTGGTCGAAGTTGATGACGGGGCAACGATTGCGGCTGTCCATCGCGTGGACCCTCCTGCGTCGGATCGGGCATCTCCTGCTAATGGTTATAACAGATGATATAGTAGTGTAGATCACACCGCCAGCCCGGCCATCAAATCAAATGTTCAACGAGCTGGCATCCTCGATATCCGGATGACGGAAGGAGCGACCGATGAAGGTTGTTGTCGACGAGAACCACTGCCAGGGCCACGGGCTGTGCTTCATGACCTCCCCGCAGGTATTCGCGCTGCGCGAGGAGGACGGCCACGCGTACGTCCTGCCCGGGGGCGACGACCCGGCCAACGAGCACGCCGCACGCGAGGCCGCCGCGTCCTGCCCCGAGCGTGCGATCTCCGTCGTCACCGAGTGACGACGCCTTTCGATCGGCCGGTACACGACGCAGGAAGGGGCCCCGGATTCGAATCCGGGGCCCCTTCCTGCGTCTGCGGACCGGTGCGCGTCAGCCCAGCGCCTGCGGTGGGCGTCAGCCCAGTGCGCGGTCCCACTGGATGACCTGTTCGAGCAGGTCGGGGTACTTACGCTGGGCATACCTCCGGTAGGCGTCGATGTGCTCGCGCATGCGCTCCTCGGAGCCGATCTCGTCGCCCTGGGAGAGCGACTCGTAGATCCGGGTGTGCGCGACGATGATCGCCTCGCGCCGGTGCGGCGGGTAGTCGATGCCGATCGCCGTGCCGTCCATGATGCCGAGCAGGGAATCGACCATGTACCCGAACAACGGATTGCCCGAGGACCAGGCGATCAAGTCGTGGAAGCTCTTGTTCGCCTCGAGGAACTCGTACTGATCGCCGAGCGATCCGTGCATCCGTTCGATGGTTTCCTTGAGCTCGACGAGCGTCTCGCCGCTGATGCGCTGGGCGGCCAGCCGGCTGATCATCGGCTCGAGGGCGCTGCGCGCCTCGATGATGACGCTGAACGGGGCGTCCTTGAGCTGCATGAGGAGGATGAGCGAACTCGCGAGGTGGGACGCGTCGGGGTCCAGCATCACCGGCCCGCCCCTCGGTCCCGGCTTGAGCGCGATGACCCCCTGGAATTCCAGCAATCGCAGGGCTTCCCGCAATGTGCCACGGCCGATCTCGTACTTCTCGAGCATGACCCGTTCCGACGGCAGCAGATCACCCGCCGCCAAGTTCTGCCTGGTCGCGTCCCTGATGATGTGCTGCGCCACCACCATGGCCGCTTTCGGCGCCCGTCCTGTGATCATCGCGCCTTCTCCTCCCCGGAGCACCTGCCGGCTCGGGAACGCCGTCCGGATCGGACACTCCCCGCTTCCCGCCGAGCCAAAATAATGCTAACGATTATAACGTACAGTTCGTGTGTCGGGCCCGGAAAGATACCCCGAGTGAGCCGGCATCTCCCAGGTACCCAGCCGAGCCGAACCGTGAACCTCGATCGAAGGAGTTCCGATGAGCAGCCCCACCTCAACCACCACGAGCGTCGTTCTCGACTCGGTCGACTCGAGCCTGTGGATCCGGCTCAACCGGCCCGAGCGCCGCAACGCGTTCGATGCCGAGATGTGCGCCGTCATGGTCGACGCGCTCCACAACGCCACCGAATACCGCTCGGTGGTCATCACCGGATCCGGTGGGAGCTTCTGCGCCGGTGGATCGCTCGGCCAGCTCAGCCAGCCGACCGTCAAGGAACTGCGCGGCCTGTACCGGTCCTCGCTCGAACTGTTCGACGCGATCCGCACCTGCCCCCGGCCGGTCGTCGCGGCTGTCAACGGTGCCGCGGCAGGCGGCGGCAACGAACTGGTGGTGGCCTGCGACCTCGCCGTCGCCGCCCGATCGGCGACCTTCGGGCAGACGGGCCCCCGCGTCGGTAGCGCTCCGGTCAGCGGCGCCACGAACGTGATGGGCGTTCAGATCGGTGAGAAGCGCGCCAAGGAACTGTCGCTGCTGTGCCGGCGCTACCCGGCGGAGCGCGCATACGAGATGGGACTGGTCAACGAGGTGGTCGACGACGACCTCCTCGAGGAGTCCGTCCGTTCGCTGTGCCGCGAGTTCGAGGCGCTGAGCCCGCGGTATCTCGAGATCACGAAGGTCAGTTCGAACATCTGGTGGAACTCCGCCCGGGACTCCTTCAGCAACGGCCTCGGCATGCTCATCCAGGCGATCGGCAGCGCCGACATGGTCGAGGGGGCGCAGGCGTTTCTGGAGAAGCGCAAGCCGCAGTTCCCGCCCGCCGAATAGACACACGTCCGATAATGGTGCACATCAATGTGCACAATCGCGTGCACAATGAGTACAGTGCACATTTCGGATCGACCGGGGAAGTTGCCCGGACGATCCGCCGACACGGCGAGCACCCGCTCCGCCGTGACAGCCTCCGCTTCCCGGAAGTCAGGAGGCCGAGAGGCTGAGGAGGCTTTCGTGGCTGCAATGTCGAGAGGCCCGAAGACGTCGCTGGTGGTAGCGCAGCAGATCGTCCGGGACACGGCGCGAAAAGGCCTGCAGCCCGGGGACCTGCTGCCCCCGGAGAAGGCGATGCTCGAGGAGTACCAGATCGGCCGCGGGACCCTGCGGGAGGGACTGCGACTGCTCGAGTTCCAGGGGATGATCGCCCTGAAGCCGGGCCCCAAGGGCGGTCCCGTCCTCCTCGATCCGGACGCGTCCCATCTGGCGAGCACCATCATCCTGCTGATGCAGCTCCAGAACGCCTCGCTCAGCACCATCGTGGAGGCCCGCACCGCCCTCGAGCCCGTCATCTGCCGCCTGGCCGCCGAGCGGATCAGCGACGAGAACCTGCAGGAGCTGAAGCAGTCCGTCGACCGCATGCAGCAGTCGTTCGACACGGCGGACATCGACACGTTCCTGGAGACGAACAAGCAGTTCCACGACGTCATCGCCTGGTCCACCGGGAACGCACTCTTCGGCTACCTGACGGACGCGCTGCTGCGGATCACCGGCGGCACGGTGATGGGCGTCGACCATCCCGCACCGCTGCGGGAGACGACGCTGAAGGCGCACACGCAGATCTACGAGGCGCTGAATTCACATGACGCGGATCTGTCCGAGGACCGGATGCGCGACCACATCAACGAATACGTCCGCTATGCCGAGCGCAAGTTCCCCGAACTCCTGAGCCAGGTCCTGCCCTGGAATCAGGCACTCGGCGGCTGACCACGGCCGTCGGCGACGTCCGACGCCACGGACCCGCGGGCCCGCACCGAGCACCGTCTCGGCGCGGGCCCGCCGTCGTTGCGGGCTCCCATGATTGGTTTCGCAGCCGCACTATTGCTTATATCCATGCGTATGGTTATGGTGATAGCGATCACATGCACACATCGCGATCACATGCGTCGAGCCTGTGCCGGAGCCCTGCACCGGCCGCCGCTCGCGCCTTCACCCCGTCACGAGGAGAAGCCATGAAGACCATCGGAGCGCTGCTGTGGGAGCCGGGAACCCGGTCCGGTTGGAGCGTCGAGGAAATCGAGATCGATCCGCCGAAGAGCCGGGAGGTGCGGATCAAGCTCGCCGCCTCCGGCATCTGCCACAGTGACGACCACGTCGACACCGGCGACATCCCCCTCGACTGGGCACCGATCATCGGCGGCCACGAAGGCGCCGGCGTGATCGAGGAACTCGGCCCCGACGTCACCGGTTTCGAGGTCGGCGACCACGTCGTCCTGTCCTTCCTGCCGTCCTGTGGCCACTGCAAGATGTGCACCATCGGCCGTTCCAACATGTGCGAGATGGGCGCCGGCGTGCTCGGGGGCTACGCACCCGACGGCACGCACCGCATCCACGCCCGCGGCCAGGGCGTCGGCCCGTTCTCCTACCTCGGCACCTTCTCGCCGTACGTCGTGGTCAACATCGACTCGTGCGTGAAGATCGGCAAGGACATCCCGCTCGACAAGGCCGCGCTGATCGGCTGCGGCGTCCCCACCGGCTGGGGCTCGTCCGTCTACGCGGCCGACATCCAGCTCGGTGACACCGTGGTCGTCATCGGCACCGGCGGCGTGGGCATGAACGCCGTCCAGGGCGCCCGGCACAAGGGCGCCAAGAACGTCGTCACGATCGATCCCGTCGAGTTCAAGCGCGACCAGGCCAAGATCTTCGGTGCCACCCACACCACCGAGAACTTCGACCAGTGCCGCGAGGTCGTCGATCAGCTCACCGACGGACAGGGCGCCGACGTCGTGATCATCACCGTCGACATCGCCTACGGGCACCTGCTCAACCCCGCGCAGGAGATGACCCGTCGCGGCGGCACCCTGGTGCTCACCTCGGCGGCGCCGGTCACCCAGCGCGACGTGCCGTTCGACCTGTTCACCTTCGCGATGTCGGGCAAGCGCCTGCAGGGCACCCTGTACGGCACCACCACGGCCCGCCGGGACATCCCGCTCATCGCCGACATGTACCGCCGCGGCGAGTTCAAGCTGGACGAGCTGGTCACCAAGACCTACAAGCTCGAGGACATCAACACCGCGTTCAAGGATCTCCGCGACGGCAAGAACATCCGCGGCGTCATCATGTACGACGACTAGATCGGTACACGCGACCGCGCGGGTGACCCGCGCCCGGCGCCCGGGCCGGGACGGAGTCGACCCTCCGTCCCGGCCCGGGCGTGTACCTCCGACAGGAACAGAGCCGATGACTGCCTCGAACCTCGCGGAACTCGATTCCGCTGCCCTGAGCCGCCTCGTCGCCAAGGACGAGATCCGGGACCTGGCCGGGCGCTACGCCCTGGCCGTCGACGACCACGACATCGACACCGTGCTCTCGATGTTCACCGAGGACGGTGTCTTCGAGGTCGCCGGCACCGAACTCCGCGGCCGCGAGCAGATCCGACCCTTCTACGTCTCCAGCATGGACCGCTACCACACCATGCTGCACACCCCCGAGATCCACCTCGTCACGCTCGAAGACGACTCGCACGCAAGCGGAATCATGACCGGTCACGCCGAACTGGCGGTCCACGACACGCTGATGATGACCGCCTTCCGCTACCGGGACCGATACGTGCGACGGGACGGCGCATGGCTTTTCGAAAGACGCACCGTAGCGTTCATGTACGCGGTACCGTTCGAGTCGATGGGCTCGAGTTTCCGTACCACCAAACGGATTCGGTGGCCCCAGACCCGATACACCGATGCCGACTATCCGGAGTCGGCTCCCACCTGGAACACCTACCGCTGACGGCGGATCGGGCCCGTCGGCGGCCCCGAAGGAGCAGCTATGACAGGACGGGTAGCAGGTAAGGTCGCGTTCATCACGGGTGCGGCCCGCGGCCAGGGACGCAGCCACGCGATCCGCCTCGCCGAGGAGGGCGCCGACATCGTCGCTCTCGACGTCGCCGAGGAGATCGAGAGCGTCACCCGCTTCTACCCCGGCGCCACCGAGGAGGATCTGGCCGAGACGGTTCGCGCCGTCGAGGCCCTCGACCGCCGGATCATCGCCCGCAAGGCCGACGTCCGCAACTTCGACGCTGTCAAGGCCGTCGTCGACGAGGGCATCGCCGAACTCGGCCGGATCGACATCGTCGCCGCCAACGCGGGGATCTTCCTTTTCGGCGACGAGACGCACCTGGTCACCGAACGCGACTGGGACGACGTCCTCGACATCAACCTCAAGGGCGTGTGGCACACCTGCAAGGCCGTCACCCCGCACCTGATCGAGCAGGGCACCGGAGGATCGATCGTCATCACCAGCTCCACCGCAGGCCTGAAGGGCACGCCGAACGTGGCGCCCTACACCGCGAGCAAGCATGCCGTGGTCGGCCTGATGCGCACGCTGGCACTGGAACTGGGGCCGCACGGCATCCGCGTCAACACCGTGCATCCCACCGGCGTCGCCACGGACATGATCCTGAACGAATCCTGCTTCCGGCTGTTCCTCCCGGACGTGGAGCATCCCACTCAGGAGCAGGCGGCACCGGTCTTCGCCACCACCAACGTCCTGCCCGTGCCGTGGATCGAACCGATCGACATCTCCAACGCGGTGCTCTACCTCGCCTCCGACGAGGCCCGGTACGTCACCGGCACCGAACTCAAGGTCGACGCCGGCTACACCCTGCGCTGACACGGCCGGACGAACGGGAGACCCCATGACCGCACGACTCGACACCCCGCGTCTCGATCCTGCCCGCCCCGCCGAGGTCGCCGAGCGCTGGCTCGCGGATTTCGCCGATGCACTCCGCTCGGGCAGTACCGGCGACCACCCGGATGCTCTCGCCACCGACGCATGGTGGCGCGATCTGCTCGCCTTCACCGGTGATCTGCGCAGCCTGCACGGCGAATCGGCGATCCGGCCGCTGCTCACCGGCGCGGCGGACCTCGAGGTCCGCGACGAGGCACTCGATTCCTCCGCTCCGCCGGTTCTGCTGCCCACCGGCGACGGTCCGCCGGTGATACAGCTGCTCTTCCGCCTCACCGTCCGCTTCGGACAGGTCCGTGGCGTCGCGCGCCTGACGCCGGACGAGACGGACCGCTGGCGTGCGACCGCCGTGCTGACCGCCCTCGACAGTCTCGTCGGGGCCGAACCGGCTGTGGGAGAGCGCCGTCCGATCGGTGCGCCGGAACCCGGGGAACGCGTCACCACCCACTGGGGGGACCACCGCCGCCTCGCGAACGAGTGCACCGACCGGGATCCGGACGTCCTCGTGATCGGTGCCGGGCATTCCGGACTCGGACTCGCCGCCTACCTGGGCGCGATGAACGTGCACACGCTCGTCGTCGAACGCAACGAGCGCGTGGGCGACAACTGGCGCAACCGCTACGACTCGCTGGTGCTGCACGACCCCGTGTGGTCGAACCATCTGCCGATGATGCCGTTCCCAGCCACGTGGCCGGTGTTCACGCCGAAGGACAAGATGGGTGACTGGCTCGAAATCTACGCCCGGGCCCTGGAACTGAACGTGTGGACCCGCACAGAGCTGGTGAGCGCCTCCCACGATCCGGCGACGGAGCGCTGGGAGGTGCTCCTCGACCGCGGCGGCGAACGGCGCGTCCTGCATCCGCGCCACGTGGTCCTGGCCACCGGCCTGAGCGGAACCGAGCCGCTCGTCCCGGACATTCCGGGGGGCGAAGAATTCGCGGGCGAGCTGCTGCATTCCGGCCGGTACACGACGGACCCACGCCGGAGCGGCCGGAACGTCGTCGTCATCGGCACCGGCAACAGCGGCCACGACATCGCGCAGGACCTGTACAACACCGGCGCGAACGTGACCCTCGTCCAGCGGGGTCCGACGTACGTGGTCGGCGGCACCACCGTGGTCGACGTCATGCTGAAGCCGGCCTACGGCGAGGACACCGCGCCCACCGAGATCGCCGACCTCATCGGCGCGTCGTTCGCGCGACGGGACGAGGGATTCGTCGACGGGCTGCGTTCCGCGGTCGCGGCGATGGCCGACATCGATCGCGACCTGCTCGATGCCCTGAGCGCCCGGGGATTCCGCCACAGCCTGGGCGACGGCGGGACCGGAGCGATGAACCTCTTCCTCACCCGCAACGGCGGCTACTACATCGACGTCGGCGCTTCGCGGCTCGTCGCGGACGGGTCGATCGGGCTGGTCGCCGGGAA
This sequence comes from Rhodococcus sp. NS-SX18, assembly GCF_057367935.1. NCBI lineage: Bacteria > Bacillati > Actinomycetota > Actinomycetes > Mycobacteriales > Nocardiaceae > Rhodococcus > Rhodococcus sp. NS-SX18. The sequence goes on from NZ_CM170633.1 coordinate 5,072,034, forward strand.
GACCGTCGAACGGTTCGTCCCCGAGGGAGTCGTGATGTCGGACGGCACCGTCCTGCCCGCCGACACCGTCGTGTTCGCCACCGGATTCCGGGGCATTCTCGACACTGCCCGTCGCGTCCTGGGCGACGCGGTCGCCGACCGGTGCGGACCGGTCTGGGGCCTCGACGACGAGGGCGAGATCCGGTCGGTGTGGCGACGTTCCGGCCACGACGGGTTCTGGTTCAGCGGCGGAAATCTCACCTTCGCCCGGATCTACAACAAGTACCTCGCACTCCAGATCAGAGCCGACCTGGACGGCATCGACCTGCCGTCCGTTCCTTGACCCATTCCCTCGAGTACACGGAGACCGACACATGCGCGCCGACGACATCGACGAGATCATCCGCGTCACCCACCTCTACGCCCGGGGCCTCGACCGATTCGACCCCAAGGAAGCCCTGTCCGCCTTCGCACCCGACGGAGTGTGGGACGCCAGCGCCGTGGGCCTGACGCGGTACGAGGGCCACGAGCAGATCCTCGACTTCTTCGAGCGGGACGCACAGGCGGTGGACAAGCAGTTCCACATCATCACCAATCACGTCATCGACTTCGAGGACGACGACCATGCCACCGGTACGAACTACGTCTTCTCCGAAGCGGAGATGAAGAACGGCGCCGCCATCAAGGCGATCGCACTCAACGAGGACCGTTACGTCCGTACCGCCGACGGCTGGAAGATCGCCGAGCGGATCATCACGGGTCTCACCACCCCGCAGATGGACGGCTTCGACGCCTGACCGTGCGATGCCGAGACACGCGACCGGGGTGGGGACTGCGCAGTCCCCACCCCGGTCGCGTGTCTCCGGTCGGTGTACCGGGTCAGATGTCCTTGGTGATCTCGTAGAAGTCGAACGAGACGCCGGCCTGCGCGAAGTTCTCGAGGTCGGCTGCGCCCTGCTGCCCCTCCGGAGACGCCATGTCCGCGAGCATGGCTTCCTTGCTGTCCCAGTCGCATACCGCGACCAGGAAGTGCGGCGGGGTGCTGCCGTCGGGAGTGGAGCACACGCCCCATTCGTAGTTCCGGATGCCCTGCTGCTTCAGTGCGAGCTTGGAGTGCACGTTGCGGTAGTGGTCGAGGAACTTCTCGGGATCCTCGGGGTGGTTGTACGCGGCGACGAGTCGGTACATGTCGACCTCTTTCGATGGTGGATTCGGAAATTCTCCGCAGGCAGCGGGCCCGCACGCGGGGCGGTGGAGTGCTCCCGCACGCAGGGAGGAGACAGGAAGCCCGCCACATATATTCACTCCCCGTCTTTGATTATATCCATTCGCATTGATAGAGTGATACCCGTCACAGACTTTTTCCGCGGCGGCCGACCAGCCGGGCGGATCATGCTCCCGCCGGACCCACCGAATCCGCGAGTCCGGCGGCAACATCGGCACATCCGATCGAATCCCTCAGTCAGAGAGGCCATCCGATGACTGCAACCCCCACCCCCACCGCCGCTGCCGAAGTCGACGCCGTCGTCGTCGGTGCGGGCTTCGCAGGCCTGTACCTGCTGTGGAAGCTGCGCCGCCATGGTTACACCGCCGTCGCACTCGACAAGGGCAAGGAGGTCGGCGGCACCTGGCACTGGAACCGCTACCCCGGCGCCCGCTGCGACGTGGACAGCCACGACTACTCCTTCGGGTTCGACGAGGAGCTCGAACAGGAGTGGGAGTGGAGCGAGCGTTACCCGTCGCAGCCCGAACTGCAGGCGTACCTCTCGCACGTCGCCGACCGGTTCGACCTGCGCCGCGACATCCGGCTCGAAACCGCCGTCACCGAAGCCCGTTTCGACGACAGCGAGCAGAAGTGGCACGTGCGTACCGACCGGGGCGACGAGTACGTCGCGCGGTTCTGCCTCATGGCCGTCGGCTGCCTGTCGGTACCCAAGGACGTCGATGTTCCGGGCCTCGACAAGTTCCAGGGACCGATCTACCGCACCAGCGCGTGGCCGGAGGAGGGGGTGGACTTCACCGGTCTGCGGGTCGCCGCGGTCGGTACGGGTTCGTCCGGGGTGCAGGCCATCCCGGAGATCGCGAAGCAGGCCGGCAAGCTGACCGTTCTGCAGCGCACCGCCAACTTCGTCATCCCCGCCCGCAACCACAAGCTCGACCCGGAGTTCGTCGCGAACATCAAGGCGAACTACCGCGAACGGCGCCAGGCCTGCCGGACCGCCGCCGCCGGCTGCATCCGCGACGACAACCCCAAGGCCGCATACGACGTCAGCGACGACGAGCGGTGGGCCGAATACGAGAAGCGCTGGCAGGGCGGCGGCATCGCCTTCCTCGGCGCGTTCGCGGACCTGATGGTCGATCAGCGGGCCAACGATTCGGTGTGCGACTTCATCCGGGCCAAGATCGACGAGATCGTCGACGATCCGGACGTCGCGGACAGCCTCAAGCCGTTCGGCTACCCGATGGGCGCGAAGCGGCCCGTCATCGGCACCGACTGGTACGAGACGTTCAACCGCGACAACGTCGAACTGGTCGACCTGCGGAAGAAGCCCCTCGACAGCTTCACCGCACACGGCATGCATCTCGCCGACGGCACCGAGTACGAGTTCGACGCCGTCGTGCTCGCCACCGGATTCGACGCCTTCACCGGCGCGTTCACCCAGATCGACATCCGCGGCCGCGCCGGTCTGCCGCTGCGGGAGGCATGGCAGGAGGGCCCGAAGACACACCTCGGCCTGGGCACCGCCGGCTTCCCCAACATGTTCATCATCGCCAACGTCGGCAGTCCGTCGGTGCTGTCGAACATGGTGACCGCCATCGAGCAGCACGTCGAGTGGACGGTCGAGACCATGGATCACATGCGCGAGCACGGACTGACCACGATCGAGGCCACCGAGGAGGCGCAGAACGCGTGGGTCGAGACGGTCGAGGAGATCGCGAACATGACCCTGTGGCCGCAGGGCGAGTCGGGATCCTGGTACCGCGGTCAGAACATCCCCGGCAAGCCGCAGATCTTCATGCCCTACGCCGGCGGCATCGTGCTGTACGAGCAGACGTGGAACGAGGTCCGGGACGCCGACTTCAAGGGATTCGTCCTGACCTGACGTCGGGGCCTCGCGCCGGACGATCGCGACCAGCGATCGTCCGGCGCGTTTCGCTGCGTCGTTGGTGTCGCGCGGGTGGATCTCGCGCCGAGCGGGAGGATCTCGCGCCGAAACGCGAGAAGCGACGACGACAACCTCCCGCTCGGCGCAGCAACATCCCGCTCATCGCCGGCGGACACGACGACGGGGGTGCGGGCCGAAGCCCGCACCCCCGTTCGCGTGTCCGTCAGATCAGCTTGGCCAGCGCATATGCCTGACGGGTGGCGAACACCAGTCGCCGCGGCGCGTAGGCGTCACCGAGAATGTGCACCTCCCGCTCGCCTTCGGCCGCCGGGCCGTCCTCGAGACTCTCGTACAGGTCGGCATCGCCGATGCCACCGCAGGCGAGCACCACCGAGTCGAAGCCGTCCACCTGGTAGGTGCGCCCCGAATAGACGTTGCGGGTGACCACTCCGGTCGGGGTGATCTCGACGACGTCCTCCATGAACCGGTACTGCACGCCCTTCTCGTCGAGGCGCCCGAGGATCGCGCCGACGATGTAGCGGCCGAGCAGCTGTCCCGCGACCTGGGTCGCGTAGACGACGGTGACGTCGTGCCCGCGATCGGTGAGGAAGTCGGCGAGCGACAGCGGCGGCATGTGATCGTCCTGCGCGACGATCAGGACCCGCTTGCCGACGGCGGCGTCGCCGTTGAGGACGTCGCGGATGTCGGCGACGTTGTCGCCGTAGACACCCGGGATGTCCGGGATCCGGCGGGTGGAGCCGGTGGCCACCGCCACCACGTCGAATCCCGTGGACTCGATCTCCGCCTTCGTCGCCGCGTGCCGGTAGTCGATCTTCACGCCGGCCCGCTCGAGCCGGCGCTGCTGCCAGTCCAGGTACTTCTCGAACATGTCGTACGTGGGGGCGTTGATCGCGGTGCGCAGCTGGCCGCCGAGCACGTCGGACGCCTCCCACAGCTCCACGTCGTGGCCTTTCTCCCGGGCCAGGGCCGCGAACTCCATGCCGGCCGGACCACCACCGACGACGAGCACGCGCTTGGGGTCGGTCACGGTGGGCCACGGCCCGTCGACCTCGTTGCTGGTGACGGGGTTGACCGCGCAGCCGAACGGCAGCCCCTCGACGTAGCGGCGGCTGATGCACTCGTTGCCGCCGACACAGGGCCGGATCTCGTCGACGCGGCCGGTGCGGACCTTCTCGACGATCGACGGCTCGGCGATGTGCGCACGAGCCATGCCGACGACGTCGGCGTCGCCGGCGGCGAGGATCCGTTCGGCGACGTCGGGGTGGTTGATCCGGCCCGTGTGCACGACGGGCAGCGACACCGCCCGCTTGAGCTGCCCGGCGAGATCGCTCCACTGGCCGGCCTCGTAGAAGTGCGGCTGGATGTAGGACGGGTTGCCCCACGGGCTCCCCACCACGCCGTGGAAGTAGTCGACGAGTCCGGTGCTCTCGAGGTACTGCGCGATCTCGATGGCGCCGTGGATGTCGTATCCGCCCGGCACCTCTTCGCGAAGGTTCAGACGGATGCCGATGACCATGGACGATCCGATCACGTCACGGATGGCCCGCAGCACCTCGACCGGGAACCGGCAGCGGTTCTCGATCGAGCCGCCGTACTCGTCGTCGCGCTTGTTGGTCAGCGGCGAGAGGAAGTACTCGAGCAGATCGTCGTGGTTCATGTGGAGCTCGACACCGTCGAGGCGTGCCTTCTGGGCCTGCTCCGCACAGAACTTGTACTGACCGACGAAGTAGGCGATCTCGTCCCGGTTCAGCTTGTGCGGAACGTTGTTGATCACCGGAGCGCTCAGGACCGACGACGCGCCGTGCGGCATGCCGCCCTGGTGCACCATCTGTCCCGTCGCCACCGCCCCCTCGGCGTGCAGGGCGTCGGAATAGGCCTGCACCCGTTCGACGAAGAACGGCAGGCTGTAATGACCTTCGACCGTGGCGCCCACGCCGGTGGGTTCGAACCCCGGGATCACCCCGGTGTTCGGCACCCAGGCGCTGAGGCTGTCGAACCATGCGGCTCCGCCCCGGGCCCGGGACACGTAGTAGGCGAGGTTGCGTTCGGCGTCGGCCTCGGACCCGAAGATGTTGCCGATCGCCGAGGCGTGCGGCGGCAGCACCACGCGGTTGCGCAGTTTCATCGGGCCGATCTGGAACGGCGAGAGCAGATGGGCGTAAGCGGAGTCCGGATCCGCGGTCATTTCGTTCACCCCTTGTTCGGTCGGGGCCCGAGCGAGCCACCGCGTCCGTCCCCCGGCATCCTGGTCGAGTCGTGACTGACCGCGATTCGGACGGGACGGACTTCCAGGACAACTCGGTTCGGGCTGTCCAGCAGGCGCTGGAAGGCTTCGGGATCGTTCGGAGCATGGTGCGCCGCGAACGCCGGGTAGAACCAGCGTTTGGTTTCCGCATCGGCGTGGACGGTGACGCGGCCGCGGACGGCGAGCATCCTCCTGCCGGGCAGTCCGGTACCTGCATTCGAGACCACCAGCGTCACACGGGGTTCGCGCATCGCTGCCCGGACGTGGGCGCGCTCCTTCGCGGCGGTGAGCCAGAACCGGTCGTCGTGGTGCAAGTAGCTCATCACCACCCCGGCCGGCCAACCGGCCGCGGTGGTGAAGGCGAAGGTGCATTCGCGCTGCGCCGCTACGAGTTCGGCGATACCGTCCTCGTCGACCCGTAGCGTGCGCAGATCCTCGTTGTCGTCGATGCCGACGGCCATCTCACATCACTTCACGTATGCGCCGGCGTCGACCGGGAAGGTGACTCCGGTGACGTACCGCGCCTCGTCGCTGCCGAGGAACAGCACCGCGTTGCTGATGTCGATCGGTTCGACCCACGGCACCGGCAGCGTGTTCAGCGACATGAACCCCGGCATCGCCTTCTCCTGCGACGGCTCCGGATCCCCGGGGGAGAACATCCCGTACGTCCCCGGGTTCTGGATCATGATGGTGTCGACGTTCGTCGGGTGGATGGTGTTGACGCGAATGCTGTAGGGGCCCAGCTCGTTCGCCATGGTGCGCATGAGGCCGACGATGCCGTGCTTGGCCGAGACGTAGTGGGCGACCTGCTGGATACCCTTGAGTCCGCCGATGGAACTGGTGAACATGATCGAACCCCCGCGGCCCTGCTCGATCATCGTGGGGATCGCGACGACGGCGGTGTTGTAGACGCCGGTGAGGTTGACGTCGATCATGTCCCGCCACTGCTCGGCGGTGAGTTCCCACGAGCGGCCGTAGGTGGCGATGCCGGCGTTGGCGACCACGATGTCGACACCGCCGAGCTGCGCCACGCCGTCGTCGAAGGCGCGCTGCAGCGCTGCGCGGTCCCGGACGTCGGCGCGGTGGGCCACGATCCGGCGGTCGAGGGCCTCGACGAGCCGCACGGTCTCCTTCAGCTCGTCCTCGGTGGCCAGCGGGTAGTACGGGGTCACCGTGTCGATGTTCTCGCAGATGTCGACCGCGATGATGTCGGCGCCCTCCTCGGCGAGCCGCAGCGCGTGGCTGCGACCCTGGCCGCGGGCGGCCCCGGTGATGAACGCGACCTTGCCTTCTACTCGTCCTGCCATGGTTGACGCTCCTCTCGTGGAAAACGATGTCTAGTGCTCGGCGGGGACCAGGACGGTCCCGGTGCCTTCGAGAACACGCGCGCCGCCCAGGACGTCGAGCGTGAGATCGCAGCGCACCAGGAGACCGTCGGCGGTGTCCTCGACGTCGGTCACCACCCCTGCGGCCCGCAGCCGGTCTCCCTCGAACACGTTGCCGAGGAATCGGAACCGGTATCCGGTGACCCGGTCCACGCCGCCGGCCCAGGATCCGAGCATGGACACGACGTAGGCGATGTTGCTCGGCCCCTGGTTGACCGTGCGCTCCCCGAGGCCCAGCGCAGCCGCGGCGTTCCGGTCGAAGTGGATCGGGTTCGGGTCGCGCATGAGGGCCGAGAGGGTCTTCATCCGGGCCGGATCCACCGCATCGACGGTCCGTTCGGGAATCTGCTGCCCGACAGCCGGTTTCATGATGTTCCTCCTCGGCGGGGGAACACGATCGAGTTGGTGGTGGAGGCGCACAGCGCACCGTCCTCACCGTGCAGGTCGAGGCGGTAGCCGACGATGTCGAAGACGCCGGTGCGCCGGCCCACCTTGCGCGTCGCGGAGACGATCTCGCCCGAGACGCGGTAGGTGCCGCCGACACGCAGCGGCCGGTGCACGACCGTCTCGGTCTCGCCGGCCATCGGCCCGTCGGCCTCGGTGGCCCCGAACACGGCGAACAACTCGTCCCAGCTCCAGCCCATCGCGCCGGTGGCGACGAGGAACACCAGCACCGGGTGCGCGCCGCCGTCCGCGGGGTCGGCGAGCATGCTGTCGAGGACGAGGTGCACCCACCACGGCTCGAGCGTGGCCTGCCCGCCCGGGAAGCGGGTGCCGACGAGGTCGGCGAGCTCGGCTTCGGTCGGCACCCGGCGCCCGGTATCCACGGTCATCGGGCCGCCGTCGTCTCGAGATACGGGGCCCGCAGGTCCCGCTTCATGATCTTCCCGGTGGGCGCCTTCGGCAGGGCGTCGACGAAGTCCACCGAACGGGGCTTCTGGTAGGAGGCCAGGTTCCGCTTGGCGGTGTCGATGATCTCCTGTTCGGTGGCGGTCTGCCCGGGCTTGAGGACCACGACGGCCTTCACGACCTCGCCCCACTCGTCGTCGGGGATGCCGATGACGGCGCATTCGAGGACGGCGGGGTGGGCGCCGATGGCCTCCTCGACCTGGATGCTGTAGATGTTCTCGCCGCCGGAGATGATCATGTCCTTGGCCCGGTCGACGATGTAGACGTAGTGGTCCTCGTCCCAGACCGCGACGTCGCCGGTCCACATCCAGCCGTCCCGCAGGGTCTGTGCGGTCAGTTCCGGCTTGTTCCAGTAGCCGAGCATGTTGGCTTCGGAGCGGACCACGATCTCGCCGGGGGTCTTGCCGTCCTTGGGGACCTCGTTGCCGTCGAAGTCGACGACCCGGATGGTGGTGCCGAAGCCTTCCCGGCCGCAGGACTTGAGCCGGTGCTCGTTGATTCCGTTGACCGCGTCGAGGTGGTCCTCCTGGGACAGGAACGACATGGTCGTGCCCTCGGTCTGGCCGTACCCCTGGATGAGGGTGCAGGGGAACGCCTCGAGCGCGCTGCGGACGATCGCGGACGGCATGGGGCCGCCGCCGTACTGGATGTTGCGCAGGCTCGACAGGTCGTAGGAGTCGAAGTTCTCGACGGCCATCATCCAGTTCAGCATCGTGGTGATGCCGAGGAATGCCGAGACCCGCTCCGACTCGATGATCTCGAGGGCCTGCTTGGCCTCGAAGTTGACCAGCACCACCGGACATCCGTGCTTCATGTAGTTCATCGAGAGCACCACCGGGATGTGGTACATCTGGCCGGTGAGCATGTAGACGTCGGTCGGCACGACCCGCTCGGCGACGGTCTGGTTGAGCATGCCTGCGGCCGCGCTGGTGTGCGAGTGCAGCGCACCCTTGGATTCGCCGGTGGTGCCGCCGGTGTAGAGGATGAAGAACGGGTCGTCTCCCCCGATGCTCGGCGTCCAGATCGGTTCGGCCGGGCTGGAGCTCGCGAGCAGCTCTTCGTACGTCCCGTTACCTCCCGGACCGAACTCGAGCCAGTGTTCGACCGTGGCGGCTCGGCTGAGTTCCTCTCCGACGGAACGGAACTCGGACGCGGTGATGAGCACCTTCGGGGTGGCATCGGCGACGAGCCCGAGCAGGGAGGGGGTCGCGAGTCGCCAGTTCAGCGGCTGCAGGATCAGGCCCGCGCGACCGACGGCGAAGAACAGCTCCTGGAACTCGATGCTGTTCTTGGTCAGCACGGCGACCCGGTCGCCCTTCTCGAGGCCGAGTCCGCGCAGTCCGTTCGCCAGGCGCCGGACGCGCTCGTCGAGGCCGGCGAAGGTGATGCGCCGGTCGTTGGGGACGTCGTACAACGCCATGCGGTTCGGGGTGAGGGCGGCCCACTTGGCGGGGATGAGGCCCTGGTTCATCGTCATGGTGGCTCCGGAGGCTCAGTACGGGAGGTCGAGGGCGATGTGCCGCTTGGTGAGCACCCAGTCGCCTCCGCTCCTGGTCCACTCGTCCTCGTACTTGCCGGTGGACAGCGCCCGCAGGGCACCGTTCTCCGCAGAGGTGATGAGCAGGTACGACACGGTGCGGACGTTCTTCTCGTCGATCTCGTCGATCAGCAGATTGGTGGTGATGTGCCGCCGCTGATCGGTCTGGGACTCGTGGGCTCCGCGGAACAGGCCCATGATCTCCTCACGGCCGTTGAGCGGCCCGATGAGGTCCCCGTCCCCGATCTTCATGGTGAACACGGCGGTTTCACCGAAGACGCGCTCGACACCGTCCATGTCGCCGTCGTCGTAGGCGAGAGCGTATCGGGCGAGGGCGTTTTCGATTTCGTTCCTGAGCGACATTACGACTACTCCTGCCGAAGGGAGGGAAGGGAGATGTGATGACAGTCACTTTATACTAATCATGCGCATTGTCTAGGGGCACGAAGACCCCGATTTCCGCGCCGGGAGACGGCGCTCAGCGTGATTCGGACACGGTCCAGGTGTCGTGCCCGGTCAGCAAGGACTGCAAGGAATCTCGTCGACGGGGCTCGCCGGCTCGGGCGCTCTCGTTCTGCTCGCGCACGAGGTCGTCGTAGGTCGGGCGGGCGACGCTGCGGAACACGCCGAACACGGTGTGGGCGAGGTCCTGGTCGGACAGTCGCGACAATGCGAAGGCGTACTCCGGGTCGTCGGCGTGCGCATCGTGCACCACGATCGATCCCGGATCCGCCGACGCCGCGTCCACCACGCGCAGTCCGAATCCGTCACGGACAACGCACTTCTGCCCCTCCGCGCCGAAGACGATCGGCTCACCGTGGCGCAGCGGGATCACCCGCTGCTCCGCGTCCTCCTTGCGCAGCACGTCGAACGACCCGTCGTTGAAGATCGGGCAGTCCTGGTAGATCTCGACGAACGCGGTGCCCCGGTGTTCGGCTGCGCGGCGCAGCACGTCGGTCAGCCCCTTGCGGTCGGAGTCGAGCGCGCGGGCCGCGAAGGTGGCCTCGGCACCGAGCGCGAGGGAGAGGGTGTTGAAGGGGTGGTCCACCGAACCCATCGGGGTGGACTTGGTGACCTTTCCGACCTCGGACGTGGGCGAGTACTGCCCCTTCGTCAGCCCGTAGATCCGGTTGTTGAACAACAGGATCGTGAGGTTCACGTTGCGGCGCAGCGCGTGGATCAGGTGGTTTCCCCCGATCGAGAGGGCATCGCCGTCACCGGTGACGACCCACACCGACAGGTCGGGCCGCGTGACGGCCAGGCCGGTCGCGATCGCCGGCGCGCGGCCGTGGATGGAGTGCAGCCCGTAGGTGTCGAGGTAGTACGGAAACCGGCTCGAACAGCCGATGCCCGAGACGAACATCAAGTTCTCGCGGCGCAGCCCGAGTTCGGGCAGGAAGTTGCGGATCGCGGCCAGGATGACGTAGTCACCGCAACCCGGGCACCAGCGCACCTCCTGGTCGCTCGTGAAGTCCTTGGCCTTCTGCGGGGCGTCGGTCGTCGGGACGAGCGCGGTAGCGCTGAGCCCGAGATCGGTGCCCACCCGGCTGATCAATTCGGTCATGCCGATTCCTCCTCGCGGTCAGGCGCCGGCCGGTACTCGGCCGCAGCCAGCGCCGCGGTGGTCTTGGCGTCTTCGAACTCGCGCAGGGTGCCGGCGAGCGCGGCATCGATCGCGTCGACGATCTCGTCGGCGAGGAAAGCCAGACCCTCGACCTTCGTCACCGGTTGGACGTCGACCAGGTAGCGCGCCCGCAGCACGCTCGTCAGCTGCCCAAGATTCATCTCCGGCGCGATCACCGTGCGGTACCGGCCGAGCACCTCACCGAGGTTGCGCGGCAACGGGTTCAGGTGCCGCAGGTGCAGGTGGGCGACCGCGGTACCGCGACGCCGGGCGCGGCGGCAGGCCTCGCCGATCGGCCCGTAGGAACTGCCCCAGCCCACGATCAGCAGTTCGGCCTGCCCCGACGGATCGTCGACCTCGGCGTCCGGAACGGAGATGCCGTCGATCTTCGCCTGCCGCAGGCGCACCATCAGATCGTGGTTGGCGGGATCGTAGGAGATGTTGCCGCTGCCGTTCGCCTTCTCGAGGCCACCGAGCCGGTGCTCGAGGCCGGGAGTCCCGGGTATCGCCACGGCACGGGCGAGGGTCTCGCGGTCCCGCGCGTAGGGACGCAGCGGCGTGCCGGCGGCGTCCGGGCCCGTCTCGTAGTTCGGATCGATCGGGGGGAGGTCGTCGACCTGCGGGATCTGCCAGGGCTCCGAACCGTTGGCGATGGCGCCGTCGGACAGCAGCAGGACCGGCGTCCGGTACGTCAGGGCGATGCGGGCCGCCTCGACGGCGGTAGCGAAGCAGTCGGCCGGCGAGCGCGGCGCGAGCACGGCGACGGGCGACTCGCCGTTGCGTCCGTACAGTGCCTGCAGCAGATCGGACTGCTCGGTCTTGGTGGGCAGGCCGGTCGACGGTCCGCCACGCTGCACGTCGATCACGACGAGCGGCAGCTCGGTCATGACGGCCAGGCCGATGGCCTCGCTCTTGAGGGCCAGGCCCGGGCCGGAGGTGCTGGTGACACCGAGTGCGCCCCCGAGGGAGGCGCCGACCGCCGCGCCGATGGCGGCGATCTCGTCCTCCGCCTGGAAGGTGGTCACGCCGAGACCACGGTGCTTGGTCAGCTCGTGCAGGATGTCGGAGGCGGGGGTGATCGGGTACGTCCCGAGGAACACCTCGAGCCCGGACAGCTCACCGGCGGTCACCAGACCGTAGGCCAGCGCGGTGTTACCGGTGATCTGCCGGTACGTGCCGACCGGCAGGTCCGCCTTGGCCACCTCGAACGTCGTCGCGAACGTCTCGGTGGTCTCGCCGTAGTTCCACCCGGCCTGGAACGCGAGCAGGTTGCCCTGGGCGACCTGCGGCTTCTTGGCGAACTTGGTGCGCAGGAACTCCTCGATCCGCTCCACCGGCCGGTTGTACATCCACGACAGCAGCCCGAGCGCGAACATGTTCTTCGCGCGCTCCCCGTCTTTGCGGCTCAAGCCGGCCGGCTCCACCGCCCCCACCGACAGGCTCGACATCGGGACCTGGTGGACCACGAACTCGTCGAGGCTTCCGTCGTCGAGCGGGTCGGCGGCGTAGCCGACCTTGGACAGGTTGCGTTTGGTGAACTCGTCGGTGTTGACGATGACGGTGCCGCCCCGCGGCAGATCGTCGATGTTCGCCTTCAGTGCCGCCGGGTTCATCGCGACGAGGACGTCCGGTCGATCACCCGCGGTGAGGATGTCGTGGTCCGCGATCTGGATCTGGAACGACGACACCCCCGGCAGGGTGCCCTGGGGCGCCCGGATCTCGGCGGGGAAGTTGGGCTGCGTCGCGAGGTCGTTGCCGAACGCGGCCGCCTCGGAGGTGAAGCGGTCACCGGTCAGCTGCATGCCGTCACCCGAGTCGCCCGCGAAGCGGATGACGACTCGCTCCAGCTTGGTGGTGTTCGCGTCCGTTGTCATGGATTCCTGCCTCTGGTCCGCATTCTGCCCCTACGGGGCTTCCTTCACGAGTTGCTTGGCCAGCGAATCGAAGATCACCTCGGTCGAGCCCTCGTAGATCCGCATGGGACGCGCCTCCCGGTAGAGGCGTTCGAGCTTGCCGCCGCGCACGAGCCCGAAACGACCCATGATCTGCACCGACCGGTCGACGACGCGAGCTGCCGCCTCGGTCGCCCCGACCTTCGCCATCGACGACAGGTGCAGATTGGCGCGGGCATCGCGGGCCGAGGCGGCGGCCGCGCGGTAGGTCAGCGAGCGGGCCATCTCGATGTCGGTCCAGCACGAGGCGAGGTGCTCGGGCACCGACCCCAGGCGCGCGAGGCTGACACCGAAGCCCTCCCGGGACTTGGCATGAGTGACAGCCTCGTCCAGCGCGGCCTGGGCCACGCCGACGGCGGCGCCGGCCACGGACACGCGGAACGTGGCCAGGGTGGCGAGGACGAGCGCGAAGCCCTTGCCCGGTTCCCCGATGCGGTTGCCGACCGGGACCTCGACGTTCTCGAGGATGACGTCGCTGAGCACGTGGGGCGCGATGATCTGGTGCGGGTGCTCGATGCGCAGGCCGGGCGCGCCGGCCGGGACCAGCACGAGGGAGTATCCGTCGCCCTCGCGGGCGAGGATGCTGTAGAAGTCCGCGTCGCCGCCGTTGGTGATGAAGGACTTGTGGCCGTCGACGACGAGCTTGCCGTCGCGCTCGACGACGGTGGTGCTGAGGGCCTTGAGATCGGATCCGACGTGCGGCTCGGTCAGGCCGAGCGCGGCCACCGCCTCGAGCCGGGCCACCTTGGGCAGCCACTCCGCCTTGAGTTCCTCGGACCCGCCGACACTGATGCAGTAGCTGCCGATGCCCTGCATGCCGAACATGGAGTCGAGGTGGGCGGACTCGGCGGCGAGGGCCTCGCGCACAATGGTCACCGCGAGGGAATCGACCTTCTCGAAGCGGCCACCGTAGGCGGCCGGCACGACGACCTCGGTGAGACGGGACGCGGTCAGCCGCTTGCGGACGTCCGGGTCGAAGCTGTCCGCCTCGTCGGCACGCGCGGCGATGTCGGCACACTCCGCTGCGAGGGCGCGAGCTTCCCGCTGGAGGTCGAGGTATCGCTGCGGCAGGGCGAACAGGTCCTGCTGGTCGTCACTCACCTTGTACTCCGTTCTGGCGATGCGTCCGCTCACCGGAGGCGCCACGGCGCTGTGACTCGGTGCGGTCTCGGCCATTGTCGTGAACTGGATCACTATCCGCTAATCTATGATCACAATAGCAAGGAATTGGGTACCGTCAACCAGGACCAGCGGAGGAATTCGATGACCGATTCAACGACCGGCCGGACCCGCCCGGGGTTCGACCCCACGCGCGCGTTCGATCTCACCGACCGCACCGCGATCGTCACCGGCGGCAGCCGGGGCCTCGGCCGCGCCATGGCGTTCGGGCTGGCCCGGGCCGGCTGCGACGTCGTCATCGCCAGCCGTGACCTGGCCTCGTGCCAGGCCACCGCCGACGAGATCACCGAGGAGACCGGCCGCAAGACGCTCGCGCACTCGTTCCACGTCGGCAGGTGGGAGTCGATCGAGGAACTCGTGGACGCGGCCTACGACCACTTCGGGAAGATCGATGTACTGATCAACAATGCGGGCATGTCCCCGCTGTACGACAGCCTCGACACCGTCAGCGAAACGCTGTTCGACAAGGTGGTCGGAGTGAACCTCAAGGGCCCGTTCCGGCTCGCGGCACTCGTGGGAACCCGCATGGCGCAGGGCGACGGCGGATCCATTATCAACATTTCCAGCGCCGGGTCCGTCCACCCGAGGCCCGACATCCTGCCCTACGCCGCCGCCAAGGCCGGACTCAACGCCGTTACCATCGGCATGGCGCACGCGTTCGGTCCCACGGTGCGCAGCAACGCGATCATGGCCGGTACCTTCCTCACCGACGTGAGCAACTCCTGGGACATGGAGGCATTCTCGCGGCGGGCGCAGAGCTTCGCCGCCAAGCGCGGCGGCCAACCCGACGAGATCGTCGGCGCGGCCCTGTACCTCGCGAGCGACGCCTCGAGTTTCACCACCGGTTCCATCGTCACCGTCGACGGCGGCCACCCCTGATCCGCCCGGAAGGACAAGACATGACCACCGCCACCACCGCCGTCACCCAGCAGCGCTTCCAGCTCGCCTACGGCGACTGCGACGCCGTCGGCATCTCGTACTTCGCGATCAACTACCCGTGGATGGAACGGACGTACAGCGTCTGGCTGCACTCGTTCGGCCTCGACAGCCACACGATGCTCGACACCATCGGCGTCTACACCGTGGGCCTGAAGTCGGAGTGCCAGTACCTCACCAGCTGCGAGGTGTTCGACGAACTGACCTGCACGGTCGTCCTCGACCACCTCGGTACCACGTCGTACGCGCTCGGATTCGACTTCCAGCGCGGCGACGAACTCGTCGCGCACGGCAAGATCACGTTCGCCGTGCGAGGCGCGGACGGGAAGAAGGCGCAGATTCCCGAGCGACTGCTCGCCGCCCTCCACACGCTGGAGCCACCGAAATCGGCTTGATCACCGTCGCTTCCGGAAACGGGCGTCCACTCCTCAGGGGTGGGCGCCCGTTCCCGTCGAGAACCCGTTTCACCAAATCCATTGACATCATTCAGATCGTATTTATAGTTATCAGCACTTAGTGATCCGGATCACTTCCCCCCTCCGGCCCCAGACCCTCGGCGGAGCGGCACGACCCCGACCGGTGCCTGCCGGCACCGATCCTGCTCGACCCCTCGATTCGACGATCAGGAGATTCCAGAGTGACCGCAGTCGAACCCCGCCCCACCGCCCCCGACATCCTCTCCCCCGAGTTCCTCGCCGACCCCTACCCGTCCCACCGCGTACTGCGCGACCACTACCCCGCCCTGCGCCACGAAGCCACGGAGAGCTACCTCATCAGCCGGTACGCCGACTGCGCCGAGGCCTTCCGCAGCCCGAAGTTCTCCAGCCGCAACTACGAGTGGCAGCTCGAGCCCATCCACGGGCGCACCATCCTGCAGATGGAAGGTCGCGAGCACTCGACGCATCGCGCGCTGCTCAACCCGTTCTTCCGCGGCAACGGACTCGAGAAGTTCATGCCGGCCATCACGCACAACGCGGCCGACCTGATCGGCGGCATCGTCGCCCGCAACGCCGGCGAGCTGCTCGGCGAGGTGGCCGGACAGGGCGAGGCCGAACTCGTCTCCCAGTTCACCAGCCGATTCCCCATCAACGTCATGGTCGACATGCTGGGACTGCCCAAGAGCGACCACGAGCGGTTCCGCACCTGGTACTTCTCGATCATGGCCTACCTCAACAACCTGGCCGGAGACCCCGAGATCAACGCCGCCGCCGAACGTACCCACGTCGAGCTGCGCGAGTACATGCTGCCGATCATCCGCGAACGACGCTCCGGCGACGGCGACGACCTGCTCTCGCGCCTGTGCCGCGCGGAGGTCGACGGCGAGCAGATGTCCGACGAGGAGATCAAGGCCTTCGTCAGCCTGCTCCTCGTCGCCGGTGGTGAGACGACGGACAAGGCGATCGCCAGCATGATCCGCAATCTCATCGACCACCCCGACCAGATGCGGGCCGTCCGCGAGGACCGCAGTCTCGCCGACCGCGTCATCGCCGAGACGCTGCGCTACTCCGGACCTGTCCACATGATCATGCGCCAGACCGAGGACGAGGTGCAGATCGAGGACTCGACCATTCCCGCGGGGGCGACGTGCATCATGATGCTCGCGGCCGCCAACCGCGACGAGCGTCATTTCTCGAACCCGGACGAGTTCGACATCTTCCGAACCGATCTCAACGTCGATCGAGCCTTCAGCGGTGCGGCCAACCACGTGCAGTTCATCCTCGGCCGGCACTTCTGCGTGGGTTCGATGCTCGCGAAGACGGAGATGACCATCGCGCTGAACCTCGTGCTCGACACGATGGACTCGATCGAGTACCAGGACGGCTTCGTCCCGCGCGAGGAAGGCCTGTACACGCGCAGCATCCCGGAGCTCCGCGTGAAGTTCGAACCGACGGGCGCCCTCGGCTGAGACCGGACACCCCGAGCACAGCCCTCGGCGAGATCCGCGAAACGGCCGGTCGTCCGCGTAAGCGAATACTTACGCGGACGACCGGGACCGTCGCGGATCGGAAGTCCTTACTGCAGGGTGTAGTCCGTCAGTACCCGCCGGCCCGGCGTGAAGGTGGCCGGGATGCGCTGGTAGCCGGTGTTCACGCCCTGTCGCGGGTAGGGCTGCAGCGCGTCGTAGTCGACCTCGTAGTCCGGCATCCGTTCGAGCACCTGGCTGATCAGCGCGTGCGACATGTAGCGGCCGAGATGCGAACCGGCGCAACGGTGCACACCGATACCGAAGGCGGTGTGCCGGTTGGGCCATCGTTCGATGTCGATCTCGTCGGGCTTGTCGAACAGCTCCGTGTCCCGATTGGCGGAAGCCCAGGACAGCAGCACCCGGTCACCCTTGCGCATGGGGCAGCCGTGGAACTCGACGTCGTGTGTCACGGTGCGGGCGAGCGCCTGGGTCGGCGAGAAGTACCGCAGGAACTCCTCGATGGCGTGATCGAGGAGATCGGGATGGTCGGCCAGGCGCTGCCGCACGTCCTTGTGGCGGCTGAGCCAGACCAGCGAGTTGCTCACCAGGGAGGCGGTGGTGCCTACGCCACCGGAGATGAGCAGGTCGACGATCGCGAAGACGTCGTGATCGTTCATCGGGCTGCCGTCGACCTCCTGCTGGACGAGGTAGCTGATGATGTCGTCCTCCGGGGCCGCGCGTCGTTCCGCGATGGTCTGCTCGATGCGGCCGGCGAGGTACGGGAAGTCGACCTCGACCGCATGGGTGTGTTCGGGGGTACCGGGGATCCCGGCGAGCACCTGGAAGTGGGCATTGGAATAGCGGCGCCACTCCGAGACGTCGAGGCCGAGCCACTCGACCGTGACGATGGAGGGCACCCCGATGACCGACGTCAGGTCGCACTCGCCGCTCTCGATCACGCTGTCGATGAAGCCCGCGACGTGCCGGTCGATCGTGGGCTTCATCTTCTCGACGGCGGCCGGCGCACTGACCGGGTTGACGATCCTGCGGTACTTGCGGAACTCCGGCGGATCGAGTTCGATCGGAATGTGGTCGTGGTGCGGGGTTTTCGGGATCACCACGGACAGCCCCTCGCCGCCGTACTCGCTGCGCGCGGAAGAGAACGTCTCGTCGTCGCGGGCGGCGTCGAAGACCGAGCTGTAGTCGGAGAGCACCCAGTAGCCGCCGTGGGCGGGAGTCCAGCCGATCTTGACGGTTTCCCGGATCTTCCGGTACGACTCGGCCGGGTCGGCCGAGTGCTCGGGCGAGTTGTGGTCGAAGTGGACGACCGGGCAGCGGACGGGGCTTTCCATCGTGCGTTCCTTCCGAGTCGGGATTCGGCGGCGAGCCGGAGGTCTAGGTCTTGGCGAGCAGTCCGGCGTCGATGGGCAGCACCACGCCGGTCACGTAGCGGGCCTCGTCCGAGGCCAGCCAGACCAGGGCGTTGCTGATGTCGACGGGCTCGACCCAGGGGACGTCGAGCTCGTTGCGCCGGCGGCAGTGGTCGACGATGTCCGCCTGCGTAGGCGATTCGAGGTCGGGACGGTAGATCCGGTACATGGCGTCGTTCTCGATCATATCCGTGCGGACGGTGCCGGGGTTGAGGGTGTTGACCCGGATACCGTGCTCCCCCAGCTCGTTGGAGAGGGTGCGCATGAGGCTGACGACCCCGCCCTTGCTGGCGGCGTAGTGCCCCAGATTGCGACTCGCCCGGATCGCCGCGACGGAACTGGTGAGTACGATCGCGCCGCCGGTGCCCTGCTCGATCATGCGGGGGACGACCGCCCGCACGGTGTGGAAGACCCCGGTGAGGTTGACGTCGATGACGTTCTGCCACTCCTCGTCGCTGAGGTGCCAGGTGGGGGTGAAGCTCACGATGCCGGCGTTGGCGCTGACGATGTCGATGTGCCCGAACTCGTCGACGGCGTCGGAGACGAGCAGGTCGAGGGCCGCTTGGTCGCGCACGTCGACGACGCGGGACAGGCAGCGACGGCCCGCGGCCTCGACGAGACGGCGGGTCTCGGCGAGGTCGTCGGGGGTGGCGAGCGGGTAGGCGACCGTGTCGATGTCCTTGCAGGAGTCGAGGATCACGACGTCGGCGCCTTCCTCCGCGAGGCGGACGGCATTCGAACGCCCCTGCCCCCGTGCGGCGCCCGTGACCAGCGCGACCTTCCCGGTTACTCGACCCATTTCCGATCTCCTCTTCTGCTCGAATTGTGACGAAGAGCACCTTAATGCTTATCATCATTATTAGCTAGCGCGCCCACTAGGTCCGAAGGTCCCCGATCGTCGGACACCTACGTCCCGCGCCGGAACAGATTCCGGACCCGCGCGCACAACAGTCAGACGCAACAGCAATTGCTGTCGCGTCTGACCGGGAACTGCGCGGGTGTTCGGCGGGTCCGCCCGCCGAATGTCACACCGTCGTCGGCTCCATCAGGATGCCGTCGGATTCGGGCGGGGATCCGGCCGCCCGCGCCGCGGCCCGGCCCGCCCGGTAGCCGAACACCAGTGCCGGACCGAGCGTTCCGCCGGCTCCGCCGTACACCATCCCGGTGGGGGCCGCCATGACGTTGCCCGCGGCGAACAGTCCGGGGATGACGCGATCGTCGACATCGAGGACCGCGCCGTCGGCGTCGGTGCGCGGGCCGCCCTTCGTGCCGAGCGTGCTGCTGTGGATCTGCACCGCGTAGAAGGGCCCCCGCGCGACCGGTCCCAGGGTGGATTCCACGCCCGGGTACTTGTCCTTGTCACCGACGAACCCGTCGTACACGCTCTCCCCGCGGTGGTACTCGCTGTCGTGGCCCCGGCGCACGTCCTCGTTCCAGTGGGCCACCGTCGACTCGAGCGCGTCCGCGGGGACCTCGATCCGCCGCGCGAGATCGGCGAGGGTGTCGGCACGCACCACCCACTCGGGCACTTCCGTACCCGGCGCGGCCCCGAACGCCCCGTACTTCTCGACATGGTCGGCGTCGAAGATCAGCCAGCAGGGCTGGTTCGGATAGTCGAAGTCGTGGGCGTCGAGATGATGGAACGCGCCGCCGAGGGCGTTGTAGTTGGTCGCCTCGTTGGTGAACCGGCGTCCGTGCCGGTTCACCATGATCGAATGCGGCGCCGTCCGCTCCCGGTGCACGAGCTGAACCGCCTGCGCACCGTTCGCCCGTTGCCCGGGCAGCACCGCGACCGGAGCCCACCAAGCCTCGCGCATATTGCCGAGCTGCGCGCCCACACGCATCGCCATGCGCAGACCGTCCCCGGTGCACGTGGGGACCGTGGCCGGGTGCGCCAGCGGCCCACGCAGGAAGTCGCGCCGCAGACGCTCGTCCCATTCGAAGCCGCCGGTGGCGAGGACGACGCCGTGCTCGGCGCGCACGTCGTGCAGACCGCCCCGCCCCTCGAACCGCACACCCGTGACGCGGCCGGACTCGTCCTGGATCAGCCGCACGCCGCGCTCGCCGGTGTGCACCGCGACGCCCTCGTCGAGACAGCCCTGGAGCAGGGCCGCGACCATGCCACGCCCCAGACCCTCGACACGGTCGCGCTCACGCTGCTCCCGTACATCGGACGGAAGGTGCCCGGTGCCGCCGCCGATGGGGGTCTCCGCAACCGTCATCCGGCGCGGGACCCCGACGAGCTTGTCCTCCCATCGACCGAGGTCGATGAAGCTGAACAATTCGGGCTCCAGCGAGCGTCCGCCCTCCGGCATGCCGCCCGGCCGCTCGGGGTGGTAGTCGGGATACCCGGCGACGAGGCGCATCTTCAGCGGTGTGGTGTCGAGCCAGTCCAGCAGTTCGGGAACCGTGTCGACGAAGGCCTCGGCGAGTTCGGGCAGGATCATCCCGTGCGACAACGACTCGAGATAGGCGAGGGCCCCCTCGCGCGAGTCGGCGATCCCCGCGTCCCGCGCGTACCGATTGTTCGGCAACCACGCCACGGCGCTCGACAAGCACGTGGTGCCGCCGAGCAGCTCGCCCTTCTCGAACACACCCACCCGGGCTCCGCTCCGGGCAGCCGACAACGCGGCGCACAGTCCGGCGGCGCCGCTGCCGAGCACGACGACGTCGTACCCGTCTGTTTCTTCGTTGTGTTGCATCGCAATCCCTCTCTCGGGTGGTTCAGTCGACGACGGCGGACGGACTCGGCCGGCGCCGTCCGTCCTGCTCGGCGGGACGCGGGGCCTCGGGTGCTGTCGCAGCTGTGAGAACAGTCCCGTAGGCGGTGGTGGGTGTCGCGTACCGGACCTCGAGCCGGCGTTCACCGAAGTACCAGCGGTCGTCCCGTCGGACGTAGCGATCGTGGTACCGGAGGGCGAGGATGCTCTGCACGCCCGCCTGGGCGAACTCGACGTGGCAGGGCACGACGCCGCGTGCTGTGTCCTCGCCGGTGAAGTCCACCGTGCCGGGGTGCGGGGTGTGCACGCTGAGGCCGTCGTAGCCGTCGAGCGCGGACTGCACGTAGGCGACGATCGCGTCCCGGCCGCGCAGCGTCTCGGTGAGACCGCAGAATGCGGCGTCGGGCGCGTACAGGGCGGCCAGCGTCGCCATGTCGTGGTCGTCGACTGCCAGCGCGTACCGCGCCGCCAGCTCCCGGATCTCGAGGACGTCCGCCGTCCGTCGCGGGTGGCGGTCCCGGGGGTCGTGCATGCCGGATCCTTCCGTCGCGGAGTGCATGTCGGGTCCTGCCCCTACTTCACCAGTGCGCCGGCGTCGATCGGCATCGTGATGCCGGTGACGTAGCGGGACTGGGTTCCGGCGAGGAACAGGACGGCGTTGCTGACGTCGTCGGGCTGCACGAACGGGACGTCGAGGGCGTGCATGCCGTGCAGCAGGGGTTCGACCTGTTCACGGGTGGGCTGCGCCTCGTCCGGCAGGAACAGTTTGTAGATCGCATCGTTGAGCAGCATCCGGGTTTCCACGTTGGTCGGCAGGACCGCATTGACGCGGATGCCCTCGGGGCCGAGTTCGTTGGCGAGGCTGCGCATCACGCCCAGCACGCCGTGCTTGGCAGCCGCATAGTGGACGTTGTTCGGCAGCCCCTTGAGTCCCGCGATGGAACTGATCAGCACGATGCTGCCGCCACGGCCGCCCGCTCGCAGGTGCGGGACGGAGGCCTTCACCGTGTTCCACACGCCGGTGAGGTTGATGTCGATCATGTCGCGCCAGATCTCGTCGGTGAGATCCTCGACCGGATAGCTACCGGCGATCCCCGCGTTGGCGACGACGACGTCGAGGCGCCCGAACCGCTCGACGCCCGCCGCCACAGCCTTTGCGACCGCTGCCGAATCCCGCACGTCCGCTTCGGAGGCGACGATCTGCCTCCCCTCGGCCTGCACCAGTCGGACCGTCTCGTCGAGGTCCGCCCGGGTGGCCATGTCGTACGGGGCACCTTGCACCGGCGCGCACAGGTCGAGTGCGATGATGTCGGCGCCCTCCCGGGCGAGGCGCACCGCGTGGTTGCGTCCCTGCCCCCTCGCCGCACCGGTGACGAATGCAACCATGCCGTCGAATCCCACGGTGTAAGCCTTTCCCTCGGTGTTCGGTTCGCATCCCGGACGGCCTGGTCGTGACCTACCGGCGGCGATCACCGGTGGCGCACTGCGCCGGGACTGCGCGAAGACAGCAGCGGAAGAAATCTGTGCATATGATTATGCTCACACCGTACCCCGGGGCGTCAACGGCAGAGCCCGGAAAGTTTGCCGGCCGGAGCGACCACTTCGGCCGACAGTCGAGCGCCGTTCCCTCAGTTGCGATTTCGCAGATCGTCCGCAGTGCGGGCCTCGCGGCGCCGGCCCGGGGTGAAACGCGCGGGGATGCGCTTCCACCCAGGATTGACCGCCTGGTGCGGGAACGGCACCACCTCGTCGTGCAGGATCTCGTAATCCGGCATGCGGACCAGGATCTGGCCGAGCAGCTCGAGCGACAGGGCGCGGGCGATGTGTGCGCCCGCGCATCGGTGCACACCCATCCCGAACGCCGTGTGCCGGTTCGGCCACCGCTCGATGTCCACGGTGTCCGGGTCCTCGAACGCCTTCGGGTCGCGGTTCGCCGACGCCCAGCCGAGGAGCACGCGGTCGCCCGTGCGGAAGTCGTGCCCGCGGAACTCCACGTCCCGGGTGACGGTGCGGGCCAGCGCCTGCGTGGGCGAGAAGACCCGAAGGAATTCCTCGATCGCGCGCGGCAGCTTCTCCGGATGCGCGGCCAGAGTGCGGCGCAGGTCGTGGTGGCGGTCGAGGTACATGAGCGTCTGGCTGACGAGGGAAGCGGTGGTGCCCACGCCGCCGGAGACGAGCAGCTCGGCGATGGCGAACACCTCGTCGTCCGTGACCGGCCGGCCGTCCACCTCCGAGCCCACGAGACGACTGAGCACGTCCTCCCGCGGAGAGGTGCGCCGCTCGGCGATCGCGGCACGCAATTGTGATTCCATCCAAGGAAACTCGACGGCGATCGCGTGCTCGAACTCCGGTGTTCCCGGTCGGTCCGACAGCGCGGCGTGATGCGCGTGCGCGTACCGTTCCCAGTCCTCGGGAGGCAGACCGAGCCAGTCGATCGTCACCACCGCGGGAACACCGATGACGGTTGCGAAGTCGCACTCGCCGTCCTCGATCACCTCGTCGAGGAACCGCGTCGTGTACTTCTCGATCACCGGCCGCAGGTGCTCGACCGCCGCCGGGGCGGTGAGAGGGTTGATCAGCTTGCGGTACTTCCGATGTTCCGGAGGGTCGAGTTCGACCGGGATGTGGTGGTTCACCGGCGTCTTGGGGATGACGGTGGCCAGGCCCTCGCCCCCGTAGGGGCACCGCGCGGACGAGAAGACCTGATCCTCGCGGGCGGCCTCGAAGACGCCCTCGTAGTCGGTGAGTACCCAGAAGCCCCCGTGCCGGGTGGACCGGATCACCGGTCCCGCTTCCCGCAACCGCCGGTAGGAGGCGACCGTGTCCTCGGCGTGCGACGCCGAGTTGTGGTCGAAGTCGAGTACCGGACAACGTGGTTCGAGGCCGCGATCGTCGTCCGTCATCGTGCTTCTCCTGTCGGGCCGGGGTGCGGGACCGCCGAGTGGTCCATCACGGCACGGGCGTCGACCGGCACGATCTCGCGCATACCGGGAACGATGCCCCGGCCGAGATCGTCGAGGTACGCGACGACGTCGTCGGCCGTCATGTCCGGCCACTGGGCCCGGACGATCACCGGATCGACGGGCACCTGAGTCGCGAGCGTGCGCAACTGGTCGAGACAGTCGTCGGCGGTGCCGATGATCGCCTCCTTCGCGGCGACCTGCCGGAACCTGTCGGTGAGAGCGCCGGCATCGCGTGTGGCCAGTTCTCGCTGGGCGTAGGCCAGGAGACGGTCCCGTGCCATGAATTCGAAGCGCCGGAACGCTTCTTCGGTGGTGGCGCCGGGAACGATCTCGCGGCGCAGCGGATGCCGCGCGACCGGGGGCCGCCCGTGTCTGCGCCGGGCCGCCGCGTACACGCCGAACATGCGATGCATGTCCTCGGTCTGTGTCTCCGGTGTCACCGGCCACGCGTCCCCGAGCCGTGCGGACCGTCGGACACCCGAATCCCTCAGCGCGCCGATCCAGATCGGCGGATGCGGGTCCTGCCAGGGGCGGATGTGGGTCTTCACGCCGTCGAGCCGCCAGAACTTGCCGTGGAAATCGACCTCGTCCTGCGTCCACATCATCCGCACGATCTGCAGCGCCTCGTCCATCATGGCGAACCGCTGGTCGAAGTCGACACCGAAGGCGGTGAACTCCTCACGCCGGTACCCCGCGCCGGCGCCGACGATGAGATTGCCGCGGGTGAGGATGTCGAGGGTGGCGAGTTCCTCGGCGAGTGCGACCGGATGGAACAGCGGTACCTGCACCACCATCGTGCCGATCTTCACGCCCGGGTCCAGTTCGGCCGCGATCCGGGCGAGCGTGGGGATCGGCTGCAGCCAGCGCAGGTTGCCGTAGATGTAATGGTGGCCCATCACGATGTAGCGCACACCGTTGCGTTGCGCCGCCTCGACCTGTCGCAGGAGTCCGTCGAGATGTTCGCGCGGCGACAGCGTGGTGTGCACGTCGCCGAGGATCACACCCAGGTCCATGTCTTCCTCGCTTCCGCAGGCGGCTCGAGAAGCCAGTTCCGCAGCTTCGCCTTGGCGACCTTGTTCAAGGTGGCGCGCGGGAACTCCGGCACCAGATGGATCTGACGGGGCCGTTTGAAGTCGGACAGCAGTTCGGCACACACCCGGTCGATCTCGGCGGGCAGGTCGCCGGGCGCGGCACCGTCCGCGATCACGAACGCGACCGGGACGTCGCCGAGCATGCGGTCCGGTTTCGCCACGACGGCGACCTCCCGGACCCCCGGCACGGTGGCGACCACGCGTTCGACCTCGGCGGCGGCGACGTTCTCCCCACCGACCTTGAGCATGTCCTTGGACCGCTCGACGAACCAGAACTGTCCGGACCGGTCCTGGCGCACCCGGTCGCCGGTGCGGAACCACCCGTCGGTGGTGAAGGCCGCGCGGGTGGCGTCGTCGTCGTGGAGATAGCCCGCGAACAGGGACACCCCCGGTGTACCCCGCACCCACAGCTCCCCCACCGTGCCCGGTTCCACGGGACGACCGTCGGCGCCGACGACGGCGACGGCGTATTCGGGCGCCGCACGTCCCATCGTCCCGTCGGAGTCGGGATGCGCCAGTTCGCTGACGACGGGGTGCGAGACGGTTTCCGTCATGCCGAACCAGCCCGTCGTGCGGATTCCGCCGGCCACCGACCGCTGGGCCGCGCTGCCCGACCAGTGCCGGTAGGTGTGGTCGGGCGGGACCGGTGTGCCGGCCAGGGCGCGGAGCATGAACGACACCACCGACGCCCACGTGCACCGGTGCCGGAGGGAGACGTCCCAGAAACGCGACGCGGAGAACTTCGGCGTCAGCACCGCGGTGGCGCCGGCCCACAGCAGTCCCAGGAAGGAGTACCCCAGGGCATTGGTGTGGAACAGCGGCAGGGTGATCAGCCCGACGTCGGTCCCGCGCAGACCGGCGTGGGCGGAATTGACCTGTGCGGCCCACAGGCAGTTGGCGTGTGTCCAGACCACGGCCTTCGGTCGCGCCGTCGTCCCGGAGGTGTACTGGATGCTCGCGGGTGCGAGCGGATCGATGGACACCGGTGCCGGCGCCGCCCCGGCTCCGCAGAGCTCGCCCAGAGCACAGGTCGTCCCGGTCGGCGCCGGGCACACCGCGGACGGGACGGCGAGACTGTCGGTGCCGCCGGACGCGGCGATCCACTCGAGCCCGGGCATGGCGTCCCGAGCGGTCTCCGCCAGACCGGTTCCGGCCAGCGCGGCGCGGGGGGCACAGTGCCGGTCGTAGTAGGCGAGTTCGTCGACGCTGCTGCGGGTGTTGAGGCACACCGCCACCGCTCCGGCCGACACGATCGCTGCCCATCCGACGAGGAAGTCGGGGCAGTTGTCCATCAGCAGCACCACCCGGTCGCCGGGTGCGATGCCGCGTGCCTGCAGTCCGGCCGCGAGCCGATCGACCGCGGCGCCGAATTCCGCGTAGGTCCAGCGCTGCGCCCCGGCGCCGGTATGCGGCTCCCAGACGAGGAAGGTCTTGTCCCGCCGGTCGGTGCGCCACCGGTCGAGCAACCACGGCACCGTGCGGTCGCCGGTGTACGCGCCCGTTGCGCTGCCGGTCGGCAGGCCGTCGAGGATCGGGTATGCGGGCGCCTGCGGGGTCGTCGGCGATTCGGGCGTCATGCCGGCACCTGCCAGTTCAGGTGCTTGACGCGGAAGAACTCGAGGAATCCGTCCTCGCCCATCTCGACGCCGGTGCCACTGCGTTTCGATCCGCCCCACGGCACGTCGGCCCGCATCGGGCCGCCGCCGTTGATCGCGACGGTGCCGGTGTCGAGGCGTCGAGCCACGGCCACCGCCTCCGCGTGGTCACCGAAGACGCTCGCGTTGAGCCCGTACGGCGAGTCGTTGGCGATGGCCACGGCCTCGTCGACATCCCGGTACGGCAGGACCACCGCGACGGGGGCGAACAGTTCCTCCCGGGAGATCTCGGCCGAATTGTCCACGCCCGTCACCAGGGTGGGTGGCAGGAACCAGCCCTTGCCCACCGGCCGCTCGCCACTGACCGCGATGCGGCCCCCGGCGGCGACGGTGCGGTCGAGGCAGCCCAGCACGCGGGCGAGGTGCTCGGCGGAGATCAGCGGACCCACCTCGGTGCGCTCGTCGGACGGGTCGCCGGTCGGCACCCGTTCCTCGATGAATCCGGCGGCCTGATCCAGGAATTCGTCGATCCGATCGTGTGGCACGAGAATGCGCGTGGTGGCACCGCAGCCCTGGCCCGCGTTGCGGCAGAACCGCAGGATCGACGGCCCCACGGCGGTGGCCAGGTCCGCCGACGGGAGCAGGATGTTGGGGGACTTGCCACCGAGCTCGAGGACGACCTTCTTGTGGGTGGCCGCGGCCTGCGCCATCACGGTCGCGCCGACGGCGGAGGATCCGGTGAAGCTCACCATGTCGATGCCGGGGTGCGTGGTAAGCACTTCACCCACGTCCGCTCCGCCCGGCACCAGATTCAGCACACCCGGCGGCAGACCGGCCTCGGCGGCGAGATGCACGAAGGCCAGCGCGGACAGTGTGCCCCGCGGCGAGGGCAGCAGCACGACGCTGCAGCCGGCGGCGAGCGCGGGTGCCACCTTCCACGAGATCATGTTCAGCGGGTAGTTGTACGGGACGATCGCCGACACCACCCCGATCGGTTCGCGCAGCAGCAGGCTCTCGGACGAGACGGCACCGCGGATGCCGGGCAGCCGCTCCTGGTAACCGCCGCGGGGACCGCGCAGCGCCGCGTCGGCGAACCACCGGAAGTTGATCGCCGGCTGCGCCACCTGCAGGGTGCGGGCCAGACCGACGGGCGATCCGACCTCCCGCACGACCAGCTCGGTGAGCTGATCGGCGTGCTCGTCGATCAGATCCGCCAGCCGTCTCAGGACACCGGCGCGCTGCTCGGGGGAGGCGGCCCGCCATTCCCCGGCGTCGAAGCTGCGCCGGGCGGCCGTGATCGCGCTGTCGGTCTGTTCCCGGTCGGCGCCCGTCCACCGGGCCAGCGCCTCCTCGGTGGCGGGATCGACCGACTCGAACGCCGCACCCCGCCCGCTCTCCCATCCGCCACCGACGTGCACGGACGGACCCTGGGACGCGCGGGCGAACAGATCGCCGATCATCGCTTCTCCTCGCGCCAGGGTACATCGATGTCGAGAATCAGGGACTGGTAAGACTTTCCGTGCGGATCCACCCGCAGGGACTTGGAGACACCACCCGCGAGCGCGCGGGTGAGGACGAAGTTCAGGCAGCAGTTCACCGGAATCTCGTAGCGGATCACCTCACCCTGGACGAGATCACCGAAGGCTCTCGCGACGACGTCCTCGGTGAGCACCGACCGGAGCCACTCGTAGTCGGCGTCGTCGTGCGGGAACACACAGATGTTGCTGGTGTCGCCCTTGTCGCCGGAGCGGCTGTACGCGACGTCACGAAGTTTCATGCGGTGGTCACCTCCACGGACAGGGGGACATCGCTGCGGGGCAGCAGCGCGGGGGTCACGACGATGGTCGGGACGACCGAGGTCACCACCCCGCCTCCGCCCGCGGGACCGAAGTACAGGTATTCGACCTCGTACGCGGCGGCCTTGGCGACGTCGGGATCGAGCGCACGTGCCGCGAGCCGCAGCCGGACCTCGGCCGGCTCGCCGCCGGCGATGCGATCACCGAAGAGGGTGTTCACGCCGTGCAGCTCGATCCGCAGCTCGTCGATCTGCGCCCGGATCGGTTCGAGGCGCCGGCGCACGATCTCCTCGGCACGGCGGGCGCGGTCGACGCAGCCCGGGCCGCCGTAGGAGATCTCGGCGACGGCCTTGTAGCCGAGGTCGACGCCGACGAGCACCTTGAGGGTGTCGGGGCGGGCGGAGCCGCGGGCGCCGGACAGGCGCACCCGGTCGGGTCCGGCCTGTTCGATCCGGACGTCGCTGAAATCGGCGGTCACGTCGGGCGTGAGATAGCGCGTGGGATCGTGGATCTCGTAGTAGAGCTGCGTGCGGGTGGTGCGCAGGTCGACGGCCCCGCCGGTGCCGTCGAGCTTGGTGACGATCAGCTCGTCGTCGTCGATCTCGGCGAGGGGGAAACTCAGGTTGTGGGGATCGGGGACGACCCGGTAGGGCGGGTCCTCGAAGTTGCCGCCGGTGCTGTGGACGCCGCACTCGAGCAGGTGCCCGGCGAGGGTCGCGGTGCCGACGCGGTCCCAGTCGTCGAGCGCCCATCCGAGCTCGTGGCAGATCGGCCCCACGAACAGGGAGGGGTCGGCGATCCGGCCGCCGAGCACGATCTGGGCGTCCTGCTGCAGGCAGTCGACGACGGGGTCGGCCCCGATGTAGGCGTTGGCGGAGACGATCCGGTCGGCGACGGCCCGGGTGGTGGTGTCGAGTTCGGGGAGTGCGACGTCGGCTTCCGTGACGGCCGCCCGCACGTCGTCGCCGCGGATGATGCCGATCCGGGTCCCTCCGAGCCCCAGGGCGCGGAGGTTCGCGGCGAATTCGGCTGCGGCGGCGTCGGGATTGGCGGCACCGAAGTTGCCGACGACGCGGCCTCCCGATTCGAGGAAGCGGCGCAGGATCGGCACCAGGGCGGAGATGCGCTCGTCCTGCCCGGTCGACGGATCGCGCAGGCGGCGGATCTGGGCCAGGGCCATGGTGCGTTCGGCCAGGCAGTCGAAACCCATGTACTGCACCCGGCCGCTGTCGGCCATGGCAGCCGCCGTCTCGAGGCGGTCGTTGGCGTAGGCCGACCCCGAACCGATACTCAGATGCATTGCTACCTCGTCTCGTTGCGTGCGTCGGCGAATCCGGAGCGCGCGTGTGACCGGAATCCGCGCACGCTGTGTCGTGAGCGGATTCCGGTTCACCGCATCGATGTCGAACCGGGACGGCGGCTCTCAGGGCCGGCCGATCACCCCCGCCTCGGCGAGCGCCGCGAGCTGGTCCCCGGTGAGCCCGAGCCGGTCCGAGAGCACCTCGGCGGTGTGCTCACCGATGGTGGGCACCCCGTCGTAGTCGGGGCCGTCGTAGCTGCCGAGGTGCAGCACCGGTCCCGGCATCAGCACGCCCTTCATGATCTCGTTGCCCGTGATCTCGACGAGGGTGCGTTCCTGGAAGTGCGGGTCGGCGACGACGTCCGCAGCATCGTTCACCGGCGCGCTGACGACCTCGAACTTCTCCAGGGTCTCGAGCACGCTCGCCCGCGGCATCGAGCCGACCCATTCCTTCACTATCGCCTGCACCTCGTCGTTGTGCTCGAGACGCGCGGCGTTGGTGGCGTAGCGGGGATCCTCGATGATCTCGGGCCGTCCCATCGCGGCGAACAGCCGCTTGGCGATGCCCTGGTTGGACGCCGCGATGGACAGGAAGCGCCCGTCCTGGGCCTCGTAGATGCCGCGTGGCGACGCCGCACCGGTCGCGTTGCCGATGCGCTGCTGGATCTCCCCGAGCGCGGTGTAGCGCAGGAACATGTCGCCGATGATGAACATCAGCGGCTCGTACAGCGCGACGTCCACGACGTCGCCCTGCCCGGTGCGTTCCCGCTTGTACAGCGACATCGCCACGCCCATCGCGGCGGACAGCCCGGCGATGGAATCGGCGAACCCGAACGGCGGGGAGGTCGGCGGCGAGTCCGGCCAGCCGTTGACGTGGGCGAACCCGCTGGCCGTCTCGGCGACGGTGCCGAAGCCCGGCAGGCTCCGGTTGGGCCCGGTCTGCCCGAACCCGGACACCCGGGCCAGCACCAACCCCGGATTGTCCGCGCTCAGCACGTCGTAGCCCAGGCCCCACTCCTCGAGCCGGCCGGGACGGAACGACTCGACGACGACGTCGACCTCGGCCGCGAGCCGGCGCACCAGGTCGCGGCCTTCCGGCGAACGCAGGTCGATGCCGAGGGACTTCTTGCCGGCGTTGAGCCGGGAGAAGCCCAGCGACAGCCCCTCCTTCTGCGGAACCCACTGGCGTGCGAAGTCGCCGGTCGTCGGATCCTCGACCTTGACCACCTCGGCACCGAAGTCGCGGAGCATGCGCCCCGCGGTGGGGGCGGCATACATGGTGCCGAGTTCGAGCACCTTGACGCCCGCGAGCGGGCCCGCAGCGGATGCGTTCATCGTCGTCTCTCCTAGCCTTGTCGTCCGATTCGGCCCGGCCGAATGCGATACTGCCGAATGCCCTGCCGGCGAATCAGATCCGCCACTGGATGTGCTTGACCTCAAGGTACTCGCGCATCCCCCACTCGCCGAGTTCACGGCCGACGCCCGAGCGTCCGTAGCCGCCGAACGGGGCGTCCGGGCGCATGGCGCCACCGCCGTTGATCCACACCGTTCCGGCCCGGATCTTCTCGGCCACGCGGCGCGCCTCGACCGGGTCGTCGCACCAGACGTTCGCGGCGAGACCGAAGGGGGTGTCGTTGGCGAGGCGGATGGCCTCCTCGGTGTCCTTGAACGGCAGGATCACCGCGACGGGGCCGAAGATCTCCTCCTGCACCGCACGCGCATTGTGCGGAAGGTTGCCGAGCAGAACCGGATTGACGAACCAGCCCTTCTCCGGCAGCGGCTTGGTCACCTCGAGCAGCTTCTTGCCGCCCTCGGCCGCCGCGCCGTCGATGAAGCCCTGCACGCGGTTCTGGTGGTCGGGCCGGATCATCGGGCCGATGTTCGTCGCACGGTCCCAGGGGTCGCCGACGACCATCTGGTCGAAAGCCGACGCACCGGCCTCGAAGAACTCGTCGTAGACCGAGTCGTGCACCAGCAGCCGGGCGAGGGCCGCGCAGCCCTGCCCGCCGTTGCGGGACCAGCGCAGGTGCATCTCGACGGCGATCTTCTGCACGTCGACACCGGGCAGCACGATGTTCGGCGACTTGCCGCCGAGCTCGAGGGTCACCCCGGCCAGGTTCGCCGCGGCCTGCTCCATGATCTTGGCGCCCACCCCGTCGGAACCGGTGAAGGACACCCGGTCCACGCCGGGATGCGAGGACAGCCGCTGTCCGACGTCCGCGCCGCCGATGACGACGTTCATCACGCCCGGCGGCAGGCCGGCCTCGCGGATGAGATCGCCCAGGAACAGGGTGGTCAGCGGGGTACGCGGGGACGGCAGCAGCACCACGGTGCAGCCGGCGGCGAGCGCTGCGCCGAACTTGAAGATGGCCAGGTTCAGCGGGTAGTTGTAGCCGGTGATCGCGGCGACGACACCCACCGGCTCGTACACGACGTCGCTCATCGTCGGCACCGGCTTGTCGTACTCGCCGAGATGGACGGTGCGGTCGGTCTTCGCCGCCTCGGCCGCCCACCGCAGGTGCTCGTCGACGGCCATCTTGACCTGCAGGTACTCGGCGAGCGAGACCGGCGTGCCGACCTCGTTGACGATCGAGGGCAGCAGCCGGTCGGCGGCCTTCTCGAGCACGTCGGCGAAGCGGTGGATGTGGCGGGAGCGCTCCTCGCCGCTCAGGGCCGACCACGCCGGGAAGGCGGCGCGGGCGGCGGCGACGGCGTCGTCGACCTGGTCGGTGGAGGCGCCGCCGACGGTGGCGATGACCTCCTCGGTGGCCGGGTTGTAGACGTCCCACGTCTCACCGGCGGGCTCGACCTCCCGGTCGCCGATCAGCAGGGTCCGGGTCTCGGGAACCCAGTCCTTCAAGGGGAATTCGGTTTCGGGCGCTGCAGTCATCTCAGGCACCTTCCTCGGTGGTGGGGCGCTTGGCCATCAGGCCGACGCGCTCGAGCAGGCAGACGAGTTCGTCGCGCTGGTTGAAGCCGCGGTGTTCGAACCACACGATGCCGCTGTCGGTGCGGCTCTCGGATTCACGCTTCTTCAGGATGGTGGTCTCGGCGCGCAGGGTGTCGCCGTGGAAGACCGGATTCGGGAACTTGACCTTGTCGTAGCCGAGGTTCCCGAGGGTGGTCCCCATGGTCAGCTCGGGAACGTGGAACGCGCCGATGAGCGCGACGGTGAACAGGCTGTTCACCACCCGCTGCTTATGGATCGTCGTCTTGCAGAACTCCTCGTCGAGGTGCAGCGGCTGGATGTTCATCGTCAGCGAGGTGAACATCACGTTGTCCATCTCGGTGACGGTGCGGGTCATCGAGTGCTTGTAGTGCTTCCCGACCTCGAACTCCTCGAAGTACAGACCGCGCATCACCGTTCACCTCTCCGTAGGATCGCCTCGGCTCGGTCGAGCCATTGAATTGCCTTGTCGTAGTGGGCCTTGTCGATGTGCAGGCCGCGGTACCGCAGCGCGCCGACGCCCTCCGCCTCCGCCTTCTCGTAGGCCTCGGCGAGTCCGCGGTAGAACTCCAGATCCTGCTCCGACGGGCTGAACACGTCGTTGACGGTGGCCACGTGGGAGGGGTGGATGGCGATCATCCCGCGGAACCCGAGCTGGCGGCCGCGCACCGCGAACTCGCGCAGCCCGTCCAGGTTCTCGAGATCCTCCCACAGGCCGGTCAGGGCGTGGATGCCGGCCTCCCGGCAGGCCAGCAGCACCCGGCTGCGCAGGTAGAGCGTCTCCTGCCCCTCCGGGGTCCACTCGTAGCCGACCTCGCGGGCGATGTCGGCGTGCTCGGCGGACGGACCGATCATCGCCCCGACGCGCGGCGACGCGGTGGCCACCTCGAGGCAGTTGTGGATGGCGCGCACCGTCTCGACCGGGACGATGTACTCGAGCCCGTCGACGCCGTTTCGCAGCTCGAAGTGGTCGAGCAGGGCGTCGTAGCGCAGGACGTCGGTGGCCTGCTCGATCTTGGGGGCGAAGATTCCGGTCAGTCCGGGCACCACGACCGCCTCGAGATCGGCGCCGGTCAGCCGGGTGGCGAGCGGATTGACCCGCACGAACAACCCGACTTCCCGGTTCGTTTCACGCACGCGGGCGATGGATTCGGCGACGGTCGCGCGGGCCGCCGCCTTCTCCGCGGCGGGCACCGAGTCCTCGAGGTCGAGCACCACGCAGTCGGCGCCGGCGGCGATCGCCTTGTCCACCCACTTCGGGCGGTGCCCCGGGACGAACAGGATCGAACGATACGGCTGCACGTCGCCCTCCTAGTAGCTTCGCGGCAGGCCCAGCACGTGCTCGGCCGTGTAGTTGAGGACCATCTCCTGGCTGATCGGCGCGATCCGCATGAGGCGGGCCTCCCGGAAGTACCGCTCGACGTGGAACTCCTTGCCGTACCCGAAACCGCCGTGGGTCTGCAGGGCCACGTCCGCGGCGTAGAAGCCGGCCTCGGCGCACAGGAACTTCGCCGCGTTCGCCTCGCGGCCGCACGGCAGTCCCTGGTCGACCATCCACGTCGCCTTGTCCAGGACCGCCTCGGCGGCGTCGAGCCGGATGCGCGCCTCGGCGAGCTGGAACGCGATGCCCTGGTTCTGCCCGATGGGCCGGCCGAAGACCTCGCGCTGCTTGGCGTAGTCGACGCCGCGGCGCAGCGCCGCCTCACCGATACCGAGCGCGGCGTTCGCGGAGATGACCCGTTCGGCGTTGAGGCCGCCGAGGATCGTGCGGAAGCCGTGCCCGACCTCGCCGACGACGTCCTCGTCGGCGACGAACAACTCGTCGATGAACAGTTCGTTGGTGTCGACGGCGTTGCGGCCCATCTTGGGGATCGGCCGGATCTGCACCTTGCTGCGATCCATCTCCGCGAACATCAGCGTCATGCCGGCGGTGCGCTTGGCGTTCTCGTCGCGGGGGCTGGTGCGGCACAGCAGGAGCATGCGCTCGGCCTCCTGCGCCTTGGTGATCCACACCTTCTTGCCGGACACCAGCCACCCGCCGTCGACCTTCTTGGCGAAGGTGCGGATGTTGGTGGTGTCCGTGCCGGCGTCCGGCTCGGTGACGGCGAACGAGGTATGCAGCTCACCGGTGACGACGCGCGGCAGGTACTTGCGCTTCATCTCCTCGGAACCGTGGTGGATGATCGGCTCGAACCCGAAGATGCCGATGTGCACCGCGCTGCACCCGCCCATGCCGGCGCCGGACGCGGCGATCTCCCGCTCGACGATCGCGGCCTCGGTGACGCCGAGGCCGCCGCCGCCGTACTCCTCCGGGACGGTCAGGCCCATCCAGCCGCCCTCGGCCATGGCGTTGTAGAACTCCCACGGGAACTCGTGGGACTCGTCGTGCTCGGCCCAGTACTCGTCGGGGAACCGCTTGCACAGATCGCGGATCCCGCGCCGGATCTCCTCGTGCGTCTCGTTCTTGCTGTAGTCCATCTCGGTTGCCTTTCCCGGCCGTCAGACCGCAGGAACCGCGGTGCGGTCGCTGTCGGAGACCGCGGTGCGGTCGTAGGTGTCGGGGGTGATGCCCTCCTCGCGCAGGACCGCCTTGCGGACCTTCTCCGACGGCGTCTTCGGCAGTTCGCCGACGAATCGAAGGTAGCGCGGGATCGCGAAGGCCGGAATCCGGCCGTCGCACCAGGCCAGGATCTCCTCCGGGCCGACGTCACCGGTGCCCACCACCGTCGCGAGGACCTCGTCCTCACCGCCCTCGACGTCGGCGGGGACACCGATCACCGCGCACTCGACGACGGCCGGGTGGCCGAGGACCGCCTGCTCGATCTCGTAGGAGCTGATGTTCTCGCCGCGACGGCGCAACGCGTCCTTGTAGCGGTCGACGAAGTAGAACCAGCCGTCCTCGTCCTTCTTGAGGGCGTCGCCGGTGTGGAACCACAGGTTGCGCCACGCCTCGAGCGTCTTCTCGGGCATGTTGTAGTACCCCATGCTGCACGTCCACGGCTGCACCGGACGCACGACCAGCTCACCGACCTGGCCGACCTCGACCTCGCGGTCCGTCTCCGGGTCGACCAGGCGGATGTCGAACCACTCCGAGGCGGCGAGTCCCGCCGCGCCGGCCGGCCGGGGCACCCCGTAGGGCGCGACGATCGGTGCGCAGGTCTCCGTGAGCCCGAACGCGTCGACGAACGCCTCGATGCCGTAGCGCTTCTTGAAGTCGTCGACGATCGAGGACGCCGTGGGCGCCGCGTAGACGCAGCGCAGGCGGTTGTCCAGGTCGTTCTCGCGCGGCGGCTGCTTCCACGCGAAGTCCATCATGACGCCGACGAAGTTGGTGACGGTGACGTCGTCGTCGCGCACGTGGTCGATCCAGCGGCTCGCGCTGAACTTCGGCCGCACCACGGCCCGCGCCCCGGCGACCAGTGCGGGATAGACCGCCATGAACTGGGCGTTGCCGTGGAACAGCGGGGTGGTGGTGAGGTAGGTGTCCTCCCGGGTCAGCCGGGTGAAGCACACCACCTCCTGCGCGAAGAAGTACAACTGCGAGTTCGGCATGGCCACGCCCTTGGACGGGCCGGTGGTTCCGGAGGTGAAGAAGATCGCCCCGAGGTCCTGGGGCCGGGCCTGCGGCAGCTCCTGCACCGCACCCGATTCCAGCGTCTCCCACGCTTCGGCGTCCCATCCGTGGGCGCGCAGCAGTTCGACGGCGCGGTCCCGGCTTCCGGTGCCCGAGTCGATCACCCAGAACTTCTCGATGCCGCGCGCGTGCTCGGCGATCGTCACGAAGCGTTCGGCGTAGGTGTCGTCGACGACCGCCCACCGCGGCTCGACGGTCACCACCTGGTGACGGAGGAACTCACCCTCGTAGTTGGTGTTGATCGGCACCTCGACGAGCGCGCCGACGGCCGTGGCGAACCAGGAGCGCACGAGCTGGGACGAGTTCTGCGCCATGATGACGACGCGGTCGCCCTGCTGCGCACCGGCCCGGTACCAGGTGCTCGCGATCCGCTCGGCGGAGGAGAGCATCTCGGCGTAGGTGAAGCGCCGGTTCTCTTCCGGCGTGACGAGGAACTCCGAATCCGGCTGGGACGCAGCGTACGTGCGCAGCACGTGGTTGAGTGTCCACTCGTCCGGATCGGTGAAGGTCGGTTTCAGATCGGTGTAGGTCTGCATCAGGACAACTCCCGGTTCGCGGGGATCGCAGTGATCGACGGAACGATTTCCTTGCCGAGCCGGGCGATGGCCGCGATGGTCTCGTCCGCGTCCATCGTCGGCCACTGCGGACGCATCAGCAGCGGATCGACCGGCATGGTGGTCACCAGGTCGGTCAGCTGCGCGACGACCTGCTCGGGATCACCGACGACGGCGTGACTCGACACCGCCTTGGCGAACTCGTTCTCGAGGTCGGTGCCCTTCATGACGTCGAGGCCCTTGTTCGCGTAGGTGAGGTAGCGGCCTTGCGCCACCCGCGCGTATTCCTGCATCGCCTGCTCGCGGGTGTCGGCGACCAGCACGTTGCGCCGCAGCGGCTGGGGGCCGAATTCCTTGCCGCGTTCGGCGAAGAGATCACGGACGACCCGGAAGCGTTCGAGCACTTCCTCTTTCGGGGTCTCCGGGGGCGTCGCGTAGGCGTCACCGTACTTGCCGGCGCGGCGGACACCGCCCATCGCGTGCGCACCGATCCAGATCGGCGGGTGCGGATCCTGCACGGGGAACAGGTGCGGCTTGACGCCCTCGAGCTGGAAGTACTTGCCGTGGAAGGTGACCTCTTCTTCCGTCCACAGCTTCTTCATGATCTGCAGCGACTCGTCGAACCGCCCGGCGCGCTGCTTGAACGGGATACCGAGGTAGTCGAATTCCTCGGGCCGGTAGCCGAGCCCGGCACCGAAGATCAACCGGCCCTCGGTGACCACGTCGAGCGTGGCGATCTCCTCGGCCAGCATCACCGGGTGGTACAGCGGCGCGATCATGATCTGGGTGACGAGCTTGACGTTCGGCTCGACGTGCGCGGCGAGGCGGGCGAGCAGCGGGACGGGCTGCAGCCACCGCAGTTCCCCGTAGAGGAAGTGCTGACCGATCGCGATGTATGTGAAGCCGTTCTCCTGCGCCGCATCGACGATGCGCAGTACATCCTTGAACTGCTGTGCGGGGCTCACCGACTTCGGAACGTCGCTGAGCAGCAAGCCGACCTGAACCATGGTCCTGTCCTCCCGGTCGAAGTGGTCGTTACTGAGCGGTGAGTCCGCCGTCGACCGGAATGGTCACGCCGGTGATGTAGCTGGCATCGTCACTGTTGAGGAAGGCGATCACCGAGGCGATCTCCTCCGGCTGCGCGCCCCGGCCCAGCGGGATGGTGGCGACGAAGTCCTTGGTCAGAGCCGAGACGTCGGCGCCGGGCTCGCGGCCGAAGAACTGCGAGAGCATCGGGGTGACGACCTGCCCGGGGCAGATGACGTTGACCCGGATGCCGTCCTTCGCGCCGAGCAGGGCGAGGGAGCGGCCGAAGGGGACGAGCGAACCCTTCGTCATCGAGTAGATCGGGCTGAAAGGCGAACCGATGAGTGCCGACGTCGACGACGTGAGCGTCACCGACCCCTTGCCCTCGGCCTTCTTCAGCAGCTCGAACCCCAGCGTCGTGGAGTAGTACGCGCTCTTGACGTTGACCGCGATGTTCTTCTCCCACTGCGCGTCGTCGACGTCGAGGCCGCCCGGGCCGGGCATGCCGACCTGGGCGTGCAGTGCGTGCAGGACTCCGTGGTCGGCGTCGATCTTGCCGAACAGCGAGCGGAGATCGGCGTTGTTCGTCGCGTCCACCCGCATCGGAGTGGCCTGACCGCCCTCGGCCCGGATCTCCTCGGCGACGGTGACCGCCCCGTCCTCGGACAGGTCGGCGACGTACACGTGACCGCCCTCCTGGGCGATGCGATGGCTGATCGCGCGGCCCATGCCCGAACCGCCACCGATGATCGCGGCGATACGTCCCTCGTAACGACCCAGCATTTCGTTCACCTCGTTCTCGATAAGTTCTTCGTTGATGTGCAATGTCAGGCGCGCTGATCGAACGTGCGGCCCAGCAGTTCGGAGACGATCCGGGTGCGCTGCATGGTCGGCGTGCCACCGGCCAGTGCCCATCCGTGTGAATCGCGGTGCAGCCGCTCGATTCCGAACTCCTCGGTGTACCCGTTGCCGCCGTGCAGCTGGATGGCCATGTCGGTGACGCGCTTGGCCATTTCGTTGGCGGTGCACTTGGCGAGGGAGACCTCGAGCGGATCGGGCAGGCCGTCGGTGATGTTGGCGACCGCGCGGTCGCGGAGCAGGCGAGCGGCCTCGACCTGCAGGACCATGTCGGCCAGCGTCATCTGGACGGACTGGAACTCTACGAGCGGCTTGCCGAACTGGTAGCGCTCCTGCACGTAGGTGATGGTGCGGTCGAGCGCCTCCTGCCCGATGGCCAGGCTCATGGTCGTGTTGCCCAGGCGCTCGATGGTGAACGCGCCGAACAGCTTCCGGAAGCCACCGGCCTCCGCGACGATGTTCTCCTCCGGGACGACCACGTCGTCGTAGAAGATGTCGGCCGAGGGGATACCCCGGAAGCCCATGAGCTTCTCGCGCGCGCCGTAACTGATGCCGGGCCGGTCGGCCTCGACGAGGACCGCTCCGATGCCCTTGGCGCCGGGGGCGTCGCCCATGCGGCAGTAGGTGAGGTAGACGTCGGCCTCGCTGCCGTTGGAGATCCACCGCTTCATGCCGTTGACCACGACACCCTCGTCGGTGCGCACGGCCTTGGTCGTCATGTCGGTGGCGGCGGAGCCGGCGTCGGGCTCGGAGATGGCGACCGCCATGGTCTTCTCCCCCGCGACGATCTGCGGCAGGAACGTCTTCTTCTGGTGTTCCGTGCCCAGTCGGGCGATGGCCTGAGCAGGACCGGTGTTGGACTCGAAGATCTGGAAGGCCGCCGGCCGGCAGACCTTGGCGAACTCCTCGATCACCGCCAGGGCGTGGGACAGCGGAGCGCCGGATCCTCCGTATTCCTCCGGCAACGAGATGCCGAGGTACCCCAGCTCGCCGAGGAAGCGGCGCTCGTCGTGCGGGAAGGCGGTGCGTTCGAGATCCCACTGCGCAGCCTTCGGTGCGTAGCGCTCCCGGGCTACGGTCGCCGCGGCCGCACGGATGTCCCGGAGCTCGTCGTCGACGTGCGCTTTCGCCATGTCCCCACCTTTCTGTGTTCATCATTAACCTAAAGCGCCCGCCAGATGTGGTCAAGGTCACTCAGTTCGATGACTCACATACTAACCATGATAATGATTAAGAGGCAACGGGTTGCCTCACAGCTCCCTCGCGTCGCGCCCCCTTCGCGGAGCGCCGCCCCCTTCCCTGCCGGTACGTCATGATGTGTAATACATCACAATCGTTATCATTATTCAGGGAGGTCACATGACGACCGTCGATCCGCGTCCCGGCACTCTCGAGGAGCTGGCTCACCGCCTCACCCGCCTCGAGGACCGGGCCCGCATCCAGGACCTCGTCGCCGCCTACGCCATCGCGGTGGACGATCACGACATCGAGACGCTGCTGTCGCTGTTCACCGAGGACGGCGAGTTCGAACGGGCAGGTTCCGTCGCCCACGGGCACGAGGAGATCCGCGAGTTCTACGTCGCCGCCATGGACAGGTACAGCCTGACCCTGCACTCCCCGCTCAGCGACCAGATCTGCGTCGAGGGCGACACTGCTCGCGGGTTGCTCACGGGCAGAGCCGAACTCGCCCTCGACGGCACTCTCGTGATGGCCGCCTACCGGTATTCCGACGAGTACGTCCGCGACCGGGACCGATGGTTGTTCCGGCGACGGAGCCTGCGGTTCATGTACGCCGTGCCGTTCGAGAAGATGAACGCAGGATTGTGCACGACCGAACGCATCCAGTGGCCCGGCACCCACCCCCAGCGCGCCGACTTCCCCGAAAGCCTGCCCACCTGGTCCACCTACCGGTGAGCCGCGGTGTGATGCACGCCATATCGAGCGCTGGACCGTGCTCTATAGTAACCATCATCATGAATTAGTCCCGCGAGTGGAGGAGAGCCCATGACCCGCGCCGTCATCGTCGATGCCGTCCGGTCCCCCGTCGGCCGGGGCAGAGCGCAGGGCGCGCTGGCCGGCGTGCACCCCAGCGATCTGCTCGGCCAGGTCCTGGCCGGGTTGGTCGCCCGCAACAACCTCGACCCCGGCCTGATCGACGACGTCGTCATCGGCTGCGTCAACCAGTCCGGCGAACAGTCCGCCACACCGGGCCGGCAGGCCCTGCTCGCGGCCGGATTCCCCACCCACGTGCCGTCGGTGACCGTCGAACGCAAGTGCGGCTCCGGCCAGCAGGCGATCGACTTCGCGGTCCAGGGCATCGTCGCCGGCGCGTACGACATCGTCGTCGCCGGCGGCGTCGAATCGATGAGCCGGGTCCCGATGGGATCGGCGGCCATGGGCAAGGACCCGCACGGGCCCGCCGTCCGCGAACGCTTCCCCGATCTCGTCCCGCAGGGCATCGCCGCGGAACTCGTCGCGCAGAAGTGGGCCCTGAGCCGTGCCGAACTGGACGAATACTCGGCCCGCTCGCACGAGCGCGCCGCACATGCGCGTGCCGCCGGATGGTTCGACGGTGAGATCGTCCCCGTCACGACGCCCACCGGGGTGGTCACCGCCGACGAGACCATCCGCGAGGGCACCACCGCCGAGCGGCTCGCCGGACTGCCCGCGGCCTTCGGCACCGACACCTGGCGTGAGCGCTTCCCCGACCTGGATTGGAAGGTCACCGCGGGCAACTCCTCGCAGATCTCCGACGGCGCGTCCGCTCTGCTGATCATGTCCGAGGCGAAAGCCGCCGCCCTCGGTCTGCGCCCGCGGGCCGCGATCGTGGCCTCCGCGGTCGTGGGTGACGATCCCACCCTCATGCTCACCGGCCCGATTCCCGCGACCGAGAAGGTCCTCGCCCGGGCCGGACTGTCGGTCGCAGACATTGCCGCCTTCGAGGTCAACGAGGCGTTCGCGTCCGTCCCCCTCGCCTGGCAGCGCGAGATCGGCGCGTCCGACGACGTCCTGAACCCGGTGGGCGGCGCCGTCGCCCTCGGACATCCGCTGGGCGCGTCCGGGGCCCGGCTGGCGACCACGCTGATCGGCCACCTCGAACGCACCGGCGGCCGCTACGGCCTGCAGACCATGTGCGAGGCCGGCGGCATGGCCAACGCAACGATCGTGGAACGGCTCTGAATTCCTCTCGAAGACAGGAGAAGTCATGGACATGACCAACGGATCGGCGGTCGTCACCGGCGGGGCCTCCGGCCTCGGCCTGGCCACCGTCAAGCGCTTCGTCGGCCTCGGCGTGCCGACGGTGATCCTCGACCTGCCCACCTCGGACGGGGAGGTCGTCGCCAAGGAACTCGGTGAACTCGCCGTGTTCGCCCCGGCCGACGTCACCGACCCCGACGCGGTGAACCGCGCGCTCGACGCGGCCGAGGAGCGTGCCCCCCTCCGCGCCGTCGTGCACTGCGCCGGCCGCGGCGGCACCGTCCGCGTCGTCGAGAAGGACGGCACCCCCGGCTCGCTCGACATGTACGAGAACCTGATCCGGATCAACCTGATCGGCTCGTTCAACGTGCTGCGCCTGTCGGCCGCCCGGATGGTGAACAACGAACCCGTCGACGGCGAACGCGGCGTCGTCGTCCTCACCGCGTCGGTCGCGGCGTGGGAAGGCCAGATCGGCCAGATCCCCTACGCCTCCGCCAAGGCCGGAGTCGTCGGCATGACCCTCGTCGCCGCCCGCGACCTCGCCCGGAAGCTGGTGCGGGTCAACAGCATCGCCCCCGGCACCTTCGACACGCCGATCCTGTCCCGGTTCTCGCAGGAGATCCGTGACGGTCTCGCCGCCCAGACCCCGCACCCCGCCCGTCTCGGGCAGCCCGACGAGTACGCGAAGCTCGCCCTGTCGATCGTGGACAACGCGATGATCAACGGCGAGACGATCCGCATCGACGGCGCGATCCGCATGCAGCCCCGATAGGAGACAGACATGGACACCCCCGTACACGTCGAACAGTCCGACGGCGTGCAGATCATCACGATCAACCGGCCCGAGGTGCGCAATGCGATCGACACCGAGACCGCCGTCGCGATCGCTGCCGCCCTCGAGGAACTCGACGCCCGCGACGACCTCGTCGCCGGCGTCGTCACCGGTGCCGGGAAGACCTTCTGCACCGGCATGGACCTGAAGGCCTTCCTCGCCGGCGAACGCCCCTCCGTCGAGGGTCGCGGCTTCGCAGGCATCACCGAGAAGTCCTCCGACAAGCCGATCATCGCGGCGGTCGAAGGGCACGCCGTCGCAGGCGGTTTCGAGATCGTCCTCGCGTGCGACCTCGTCGTCGCGTCGGAGACCGCCGTCTTCGGCCTGCCGGAGGTCAAGCGCGGCCTGCTCGCCGGGGGTGGCGGTCTGCTGCGGTTGCCGCGCAAGGTTCCCCATCAGCTCGCCGTCGAATGGAGCCTCACCGGCGAGTACTTCACGGCGCACACCGCGTACGAGGCGAAGCTGCTCAACCGGCTCGTCCCCGAGGGGCAGGCGCTGACCGAGGCCGTCGCGCTCGCGAAGGCGATCGCGAAGAACGGCCCGCTCGCGGTGCGCGCCACCAAGCAGATCATCGCGCAGGCCCGGGACTGGTCCAACGACGAGGAGTTCGAGCGCATGCGCGAGATCTACGAGCCGGTGCGTTCCTCCGCCGACGCGAAGGAAGGCGCGCTGGCGTTCAAGGAGAAGCGCGAACCGGTCTGGCAGGGACGCTGACCGAACGACACGGGGCCCGGGGATTTCTCCCCGGGCCCCCTTCGTGTTCGTGCCCTCCGCAGTTGGACCGAATGTCACATCGCGTCGATCAGATCGACGCGATGTGACATTCGGCCACAAGAAGAGTCAGGCCGACGGCTTCGACACGACCACCTCACGGCTGCCGTCCCATTCGACGAGCACACCCGGGGTACGCATGTCGTGGCCCTCGAACGTGATTTCGCCCTGCGCGCCGTCGAACCCTTCCGCGGTGACCTGCTCGAGGCCGCGCTGGATGTCCTCGCGGGACGCGCCGCCGGACGCCTTGATCGCCCGTGCCAGCAGCCAGGCAGCGTCGTACCCCTCGGCCGCGTAGTTCAGCGGGTCCTCGTTGTACTTCGCCCGGTACGCCGCGACGAACTCCTGGGACGACGGTGTCGGCTGGTCGAGGGTGAAGTTGGCGGTCCAGAACATGCCGGCCCCGTCGGCGCCCGCCGGGACGAGGTTCTTCGCGCCGGCACCGGTCTGGCCCAGCACCGGTCCCGTGTAGCCGGCCTGACGCAACTGCCGCATGGCCGTGGCGTTCTGGGCGCCGGTGAGCAACATCGCCACCGCGTCGGGCCGCTCCCCGGCGATCTTCGTCGCCGAGGACGCGAAGTCCTGGGTGGTGTTCTGCACGGACGTGGTCGAGACGATCTCGTACCCGTGCTCGGACTGCCCTTCGGGAAGGTTCTTCTCCGCCATCTCCGCCAGCGCCGGGTTGGCGGCGTTGAACAGCACGCTGACGCGCTCGACCCCGAGGTCCTCGAGGTGGGCCAGGGAGGTGCCGATGTGTGTGGTCTGCGGCGGCGTCGCGCGGAAGGTGTAGTCGCCGCCGAGCACACCGTCGCTGGCGGATTGGGTGTAGACGGTCGGCAGCTTCGCCCGGTCCACGATCGGGGAGATCGCGATGGCCTGAGCGCTGGAGATGCCGCCGAGCAGCGCGCTGACCGACCGGTCCGCCGTCGCCTCGGTCGCCTGGCTCACGGCGGTCTGCGTGTCGCTGGCGGCGTCCCGGCTCTCGAGCACGAGGGTGGAGTCGCCGAGGAATCCACTGCTGTTGACCTGTTCGACGGCGAGTTCGATGCCCCGGAACTGGGGCAGGCCACCAAAGGCGGTCAGACCGGTCTTGTCGGTCACCGAGACGATCTTGATCTCGGCGGGCATCTCGCCGGATTCGACGGTCCCGCCGCCGCCCGACCCGCACGCGGTGGTCAGGGCGAGGCCGGCGACACCGGCGAACGCAGCGACGGCAATACGTTT
The DNA here is from genome assembly GCF_057367935.1 of Rhodococcus sp. NS-SX18. Taxonomy (NCBI): domain Bacteria; kingdom Bacillati; phylum Actinomycetota; class Actinomycetes; order Mycobacteriales; family Nocardiaceae; genus Rhodococcus; species Rhodococcus sp. NS-SX18. The sequence goes on from NZ_CM170633.1 coordinate 5,116,753, forward strand.
GCTCTTCATTCTCTTCCGTTCTCGGTTCAGTTGTCGGTTCCGGTCAGCGCGGCTTCACCGAGGAAGGCCAGCACCACCGACGAGTGGTTGCGTGCCTCGTCGACCGGCCCGGAGTACACCGATTCACCGCGGTTGACGACGACGACGTCGTCCGCGATCCGCATGCCGGCCTCGGCGTTCTGCTCGACCATGAGAACGCCGATGCCCCGGTCGGCGATGGTGCGCACGCTGGCCATGACCCGGTCGACCACGGCGGGGGCCAGCCCCATGGACGGCTCGTCCATGAGGATGTACTCGGGCTGCGACATGAGGCTGCGGCCGAAGGCGAGCATCTGCTGCTCGCCGCCGCTGAGCAGACCGGCGGGTCCGGACTGCCGCTCCTCCAGGATGGGGAACATCTCGAACACGGTCCGCATCGATTCCTCGCGGGCCTTCTTCGACGCCACCAGGCCACCGATCTTGAGGTTCTCGTGCACGGTGAGCGAGCCGAACACCTTGCGGCCCTCGGGCACCAGCGAGATGCCGCGCTTGAGGATCCGGTGGGCGGGCCATCCCTTGATCGACTCACCGTCGACGAGGACGTCGCCGGAGGTGGGCGTGGTCAGGCCTGCAACGGTGCGCAGGGTGGTGGTCTTGCCGGCGCCGTTGGCACCGAGGACGAGCGTCACCCGGCCCGGCCGCGCGGTGACGGACACCCCGCGTACCGCACTGACCTTGCCGTAATCGACGTGCAGATCACGAATCTCGATCATCGTTGTCCTGCTTTCCCAGATAGGCCTCGCGCACCGCCGGATCGCGCACCACGTCGGCGGGGGCACCGGAGGCGATGAGCTGTCCGGAGTTCATGGCGAACAGGTGATCGCAGACGTCCACCATCATCTGCACGTCGTGTTCGACGATCAGCTGGGTGAGTCCTTCCGCACGCAGGTCGGACATCAGCCGGCCGATCTCCTCACGTTCGAAGCGATTCATGCCGGCGGTGGGTTCGTCGAGCAGCAGCAGCTTCGGCGACATCACGATCGCGCGGGCGATCTCGACCCGGCGCTGCAGACCGTACGAGAGCTGACCCGGACGCAGCTTCTCCTTGCCGTCGAGCCCGGTGCGTTCGAGCGCGGTATGCACGGCCGCCTCGGCGGCGTCGCGCTCGGTGCTGTCGACCCGCCGCCACCACCGACGCGGTCCTGCGATCAGGTCGTGCCCGAGCTGGACGTTCTCGTGCACGGTGAGATCGTCGAGGAGGCGGACGGTCTGGAAGGTACGTCCGATGCCGAGCCGGGCCACCTGCTCGGGCCGGACACCGGAGAAGTCCCGGTCCTCGAAGTACATCGATCCGCGGGTCAGGGGCGTGAGCCGGGTGACGGCGCCGAGCAGTGTGCTCTTACCCGAGCCGTTGGGCCCGAGGATTCCGGAGATCAGACCGCGCTCGAGACCGAGGGTGATGCCGTCGACCGCCTTGATGCCGCCGAAGTGGACCGCGAGGTCCTCGACACGCAGCACCTGATCCGGAATCCGCCGGCCGGGAACACCCTCGTGGGGAACGGCTTCGGTGGTCATCGCGATTCTCCTGTCGGGGCGGAGTGGGCGCCGGTGCCCGCGAGTTCGGCACCGAGTTCGGCGGCGGCCTCGTCGTCGGCGGCGTCGGCGCGACGTTCCGCTTCGGCCTCGTCCTCGAGCGCCGCGCTGTCGCGGCGGGCAGTGCGGCGACGGTACAGGTCGGTGACGACGCCGGTGATGCCGCCGGGCATGAAGATCGCCGCGATGGCGACGATGATGCCGTAGACGATGCTCTGGTAGGTGCCCACCTGCTCCAGCATCACCGGCAGCCAGGTGAAGATGAGGGCACCGATGAGCACGCCGAGCCAGGACCGGGAACCACCGACGATGATGATCGTCAGGGCGAGCACGATCAACGGGAAGCCGATGTTCTCCGGGGCGATGGCCGTCATCATCAGGATGTTCAGGGCGCCACCGAGCGCGCCGAGAACACCACTGATCACGAAGGACATCCGGCGGTAGCGGGCGACGTTGACACCCATGGCCGAGGCGAGTTCCGGGTCTTCGCGGACCGCCTCGATGCGCCGGCCCATGCTGCCGCGCTCGCTGAAGATCATCGCTGCGACGACGACCGCGCAGACGACGGCCAGGTGCGGGACGGAGATTTCCGGGGTGGTGAGCACGCCGAACAGGCCGACCGAGCCACCGGTGAGTTCACCGCCGTTGTGGGCGACGACGGTGACGATCATGACGAACGCGACGGTGGCCATGGCCAGGTACAGGCCGGTGAGACGTTGCAGGATCAGCGAGAGCAGGTATCCGGTGACCGCACAGATCGCGACGATGGCGGCGGTCGCGGAGATCGCGTCGAATCCGTAGTGCAGCACGAAGATCGCGGTGCCGTAGGAACCCATTCCGTAGAACGCGGCGCCGGCGAAGGAGAACACTCCCATCCGGAACTGGATCTGGATGCTCAGGGCGAGCAGCAGGACCGTGAACGTGCTCTGGATGAGGACGATGTTGGAGAAGTAGAAGTCGCTCATACCCGTCGCACCTCCTTCCTTCCGAAGATGCCCTGCGGCCGCAGCAGCAGAACAGCGAGGATGAGGCCGAAGCCGACGGCGTCGACCCAACCGCCCCCGGTGTAGCGGAGCACCAGGACCTCGGAGAATGCGAGCACCATGGCACCGAGTGCGGCGCCGCCGGTGCTGCCCACACCGCCGAGGATGATGATGGCGAATGCCTTGATGAGCAGGGTTTCACCGCTCTCGGCCGTGATGGCGCCGAGGTTGTAGGTGAGCAGGGCACCGGCGAGACCGGCGAGGCCGCCCGACACCGCCATGGTCAGCAGCGACAGCTGACGCCGCTTGACGCCCATCAGTTCGGCGGTCTCCGAGTCCACGCCGATGGCCCGCAGGGCGAGACCGTGGCTGGTGTTCTTGAGCCAGAAGGAGATCGCCAGCGTGAGGATCAGGGCGCAACCGAGCACGATCAGCCCCGTGCTCGTCAGTCGCAACCCCCCGATCGTGTAGACCGACGTCTCGTAGGAGCTGCCGACGAAACCGAACGGCTCGCTCAGCGTGCGGAACTGCACGATCGCCACCGGGATGGTGCCGATACCGATACCGCCGATGAGGATCTGCAGTTCGGCCGTCCGCTGGTTCTTGGCCCGGCGCAGGATGGGCTGGAACGCGAAGACGTCGATGGCCGCCGAGAGCGCCGCGCCCACCACGACGGAGATCAGGCAGACGGTGACGAGCCCGAGCCCGACGTTGGAGACGATCTGGGAGGCCACGAACGCGGAGAACATGAAGATCCCGCCGTGGGCGAAGTTGAGGATGTCGATCGTTCCCCAGGAGATGCTCATTCCCAGGCAGAAGAGCAGGTAGATGGAGCCGAGCACGAGTGCGTCGATCACCAGCTGTGACATGACCCCTGCCTTCCTCCGGCCGGGTTGCCCCGGTGACTGTGCGATGTTCCGGTCATTCGTCGAACTCCTTGGTGCACGGGTGCGGTGAGGTCCGCACTATTCCGTCGATTCCTGGCCGTCGAGCAGCACTTCTTCCGTGCCGTTCCATTCGACGAGCACGCCGTCGACGCGCATGTCGTTGCCTTCGAAGCGCACCGGCCCGAGCGCGCCGTCGAAGCCCTCGGCCACGACCTGCTCGAGACCGCGCTGCAGGTCGTCGCGGGACGCACCGCCCGAGTTCTTGGCCGCGTGGGCGAGCATCCAGGTCGCGTCGTAGCCCTCGGCCGCGTAGTTCAGCGGGTTCTCCCCGTTGTACTTGGCGCGGTACGCCTCGACGAACTGCTGGGACGTCTCGTTCTTCTGGTGGAAGCTGAAGTCGGTGGCCCAGTACATTCCCGCTCCCGCGGCACCCGCGGGGGCGAGGTTGCCCGCGCCGGCGGCCGGGTTGCCGACGACGGGGCCGGTGTAGCCCGCCTGGCGCAGCTGCGACATGGCGGTGGAGTTGCCGGCACCGACGAGCAGGACGATGACGGCGTCGGGGTTCTCACCGGCGATCTTCGTTGCGGTGGTACCGAAGTCCTGGGTCGTGGCCTGGACGGAGGTGCTCGACAGGATCCGGTAGCCGTACTTGTCCTGGCCCTCGGGAATGGTCTTCTCGCCGAGTCCGGCGAGCGTGACGTTGCCCGCGTTGTAGAGCACGCTGACGGTCTCGGCGCCCTGCTGCTGCAGGCGCTCGAGTGCCTTGACGAAGTAGGTCTCCATCGGCGCCGTCGCGCGGTAGGTGTAGTCGCCGATGACGACACCCTCGCTGCCGGACTGGGTGAAGATCGTCGGCAGCCCGGCGCGTTCCACGAGCGGGGCGATCGCGACGGCGTGGGCGCTGAGGACCGGGCCGAGCAGGGCGCTGACGCTCTTGTCGGTCAGCGCCTCCGTGGCCTGGCTGACGGCGGTCTGCGTGTCGCTCGCCGAATCGCGCTTCTGCAGAACGATCTTCGAATCCCCCAGGTAGTTCTGGTCGTTGATCTCCTCGATGGCGAGTTCGATGCCCTTGAGCTGACTGTTCCCGACGTAGGCCGTGGTGCCGGTCTGGTCGGTCACGGAGACGACCTTGATCTCGGCCGGTAGATCACCGTCGGCGACGGTGCTGTTCCCCCCGGAACTGCAGGCGGCCGCGAAGAGGACGCCGAACGCGCTCGCAGCGCCGAGCAGGCGGCGCCGGACTTTCCGGTCGACTCGAGACATGTGTGCACCTTCCGGTCGAATGATATGCATCATTAGTCGTGATGCCCGTCACAGTAGAGCCACGTGCGGGAAAAGTCCAGAGTTCGATCCGAACATGCGCAGGAATTACCGGCGGGTGGGGACGGCCACGGGAGCCACGGCGACGGCCGGTGTCCACCGCCCCCGCCCTGCTGCCGCGACGGTCACGCAGAACAGGACGAAGATCGTTACCGCACCGGCGGATCCGTAGGAGTAGCCCCACGCGGACGACAGGGCGCCGGCCACCAGGATCATCACCGCCGCGAAGCCGTACGACGAGCATGCATACAGCGACGTGCTCCTGCCCTGCTCCACCGGCGTCATCCCGGCGGTGAGCAGGATCAGGCCCTGCGCGTAGGCGAATCCCTGTCCGATGCCCCACAGGAAGCTGCCGGCCAGCACCGGCCACAACGTGTGCGCGAGGAGCCCGGCAGCGACGAGCACACCGCCGCCGGCGAGCAGGAGCAGGCACAGGCCGGGCCCCGGGGCGCGGCCCACTGCCCGGGCGACGTAGGGACCCAGCCAGGCAGTGACGAGCAGGATGATGGCGGCGAGGACGCCGATCACCAGTAGCTCGGAGCCGATCCCGTCCCGCAACGCCGAGGGCAGCACGCCGACGGCGATACCGCCGACGGTCCAGCCGGCCGCGCCCAATCCGTAGGCGAGCAGCGCATTCCGGGACGACCCGGGGTCCGCGCGGGGCGGGAGAGGCCCGGGGGGCCGGGAGGGTTCGTCGTGCCGGAGCGCGGAGAGCCCGCGCCTGCTGCGCCACAGGGCGGCGGCGAGCAGCAGTCCCGAGAGCACCAGCGAGACGGCATGCAGCCGGTAGATGAGCACGGTGGGTTCCGGAAGCAGCTGGGCGACGGTGGCCGCGGCGATCAGACCGAGGAACGAGCCGGCGATCGCGCCGGTCGCCGCGAGGGTGCGGCCCGCGTCACCACGCGCCGCGACGGCCAGCGTCGCGGCGGATCCCGTGGCGAGCCCGACGCACGTTCCGGTCAGCGCGCGGCCGACGAAGAGTAGCCAGGCAGTGTCTGCCCCGGACCACAGGGCGACGTCGCCGAGCAGCCCGACGACGAGTGCTCCGGGCAGCACGGCCCACGCGAACCGCCCGAGCGAGGTCCGGCTCACGAGCAGGAACATCGACACCAGGGCGACGAAGTACGTCACGAACAGGGCGGCCAGCACGAACGGGGACAGGCCCAGATGGTCCTCGTACAACGGGAGGATCGGGCCCGGAATGTTGGATCCGACGACGGCGAAGGTGAAGGCCGCCGCCACCGCGGCACCGAGGAGCACCGAACCCTGGCCGGGGCGATCCGCCCGGACCGCGATCATGCCCGTACGGGCAGACTCTTCACCAGCGGGGGATCGTAGTCGGTCTTTCCGATCTTGGAAGCGCCGCCCGGAGAGCCGATCTCGACGAAGAAGTCGGCATTGATCTGGGTGTAGTCGGCGCGGTCCTCGGGGACGTCGTCCTCGAAGAAGATGGCCTCGACGGGGCAGACCGGTTCGCACGCGCCGCAGTCGACGCATTCCTCCGGGTTGATGTACATCATCCGGCCGCCCTCGTAGATGCAGTCCACCGGGCACTCTTCGATGCAGGCCTTGTCGAGGACGTCGACACAGGGCTCGGTGACGGTGTAGGTCACGGCGCACTCCTCCGATTCGATGACTGCGTGATTTAAGTCATAATCATATTCATTGATTGATCGGTGTCAATGGGTGTCGGCCTCGAGTGCCTCGACGACCGGCCGGCGACGCATCACCGCGACCCCCGCTCCGCACACGCACGCCAGGAAGAACCCACAGAAGGCGTAAGTCGCGGGACGCAAGCCGATTCCGTCCGCCAGGAACCCCAGACCGAGAATTCCCGACCCGACGGTGGCGTATCCGGCGAGCCACACCATCGACACCACCTCGGCGGTCCGTCCCGCCGGGGCGTACCCGCGCGCGAGGGTGAGCCCGGCGAGCTGCGCCAGGCTCTGGCCCAGACCCGCCGCGATCGCCGCCACGACGATCACCGGCACCGAGGCGGCGCCGACCGCGACGGCGATCAGCACCGCAGCCAGCGCGGACACCGAGAGTCCCACCACCGCGACCCGGTAGATGCTCATCCGCCGGACGAGGAACTGGGCCGAGGCACCGGCACCGAAGACGACGAACGACACCGCCCCGGCCAGGGTGCGACTGTCGTTGCCGAGCAGGTCTGCGATCAGCGCCGGACCGAGGGAGATGAACAGCCCTGCCAGCGCGAAGGGGCTGCCGGCCACGGCCATGGCCAGCACGACGGTGCCCGCGATCTCCCGCGGGATACTCGGCAGCTGCACCCAGCGCCCGCCCACCCCGGCCGGGCGACCGCCGACGGCGGTCAGCGGTATCACTGCTGCCGCCAGCGGAACGATCAATACGAGGAAGACCAGGCGGGTGGGTGCCGGTGCCACGTCGGCCAGCACCCCGGAGAGCAGCGGCCCCACGGCCGACCCGGCGACGGGTGCCGCACTGGCGTACAGCGCGGCGCGCCCTCCGCGGCCGGGGCCGAACGCGTCGGCGATCGCCGCCGATCCCGCCGCGCCGAACGCCCCGGAGGCGAGGCCGATGAAGAACCGGCCCGTCTCGAGCCAGAGCGGCGTGCGGGCCGTCGCGAACACGAGGCAGGCCACGATCGCGAGGCCGAGCGCCGGCAGCAGCACGGCCCGTCGCCCGAACCGGTCCGACGCCCGCCCGCCGAACACCAGCGCCACCACCGATCCGACGATGTAGCTCACGAAGATGAGGCTGACCGTGCTGGGCGGAAACCCCATCTCTCGCTGCCACACCACGTACAGCGGAGCCGGGGCGTTGCTCGCGGCGAACACGAGGAACACCGACAGTGCGATCCACGACGGCCGGGCCACCCGGCGCCTCTCCAGAATCCCGACCGACACGCGGCCTCCCTATTGATATGAATGATTAGCCTAAAGGGTGGCACATTCCCGGCGCCCATGAAGCGGATTGCCGGACCGTACGATGGCGGACTCCGACAGAAAGGTGCCGTCCGTGGACCCCGAGGCCGACCCGTCCACACTGCTCGAGTCCTTCACCTCCGCCGTCCGCGCCGGCTGGCATGCCGTCAGCTCGGTGAGCGAACCCGCGCCGGCCGTGCTCGTCGTCCTCACCGCGGCCGTCGCGCTGGTGCTGGTCTCGGTGCGCCCGCTGTGGCTGGTGACCCGGCACGTGATCACCCAGGCCCACGAAGGCTCGCATGCGCTCGTCGCCCGGCTCGTCGGCCGGCGGCTGGCAGGCATCCGCCTGCACAGCGACACCTCGGGTGTGACCGTGTCCTCCGGCAATCCGCGCGGGCCGGGCATGATCGCGACCGCGTTCGCGGGGTACACCGGCCCGGCCGCACTCGGGTTCGTCGCCGCAACCATCCTCACCACCGGACGGCCCGCGGCGGTGCTGTGGTCGGTACTCGCGGCCCTCGCCCTGCTGATCCTGTTGATCCGCAACTTCTTCGGATTCGTCTCGGTTCTCGCGGTCGGCGCGGTGATCGGCATCGCCGCGTACTACGGCGACGAGCTGGTGCGCTACACCGTCGCGTACCTGACGACCTGGGTGCTGCTGTTCGGTGCCACCCGGCCGGTGCTCGAACTGGCACGCACCCATCGGCGCGGCCGCGGGCAGGGTTCCGACGCAGATCAGCTGCGATGGCTCACCCGCGTACCGACGGCCGTGTGGATCGCGGCGTTCGCGGTCGTCACGCTCGGCACCGCGGCATACGGCACCGCACGGATCGTCGCGGCGCAGGTGCCCTGATCACGGTTCGAGTTCGAGCGCCACGGCCCGCACCGGCGCACCGTCCGCACCCTGCAGCCGCAGCGGGAGAAGACTGATCAGCGGATCGGGAAAGTCGACGAATTCGAGGTTGCACAGGTTCTCGCACACGATGCCGCCGGCCTCGGCGACGAGCCGATGCGTGGAAAAGTCCTCTCCCAGAGCGGAGTCGATGCTCGGGGCATCGAGACCGATGGTGTGCACGCCGCGTTCGAGCACCCACCGGCACGCATCCTCCGACAGGTAGGGATGCTCGAAATACGTGTCGGTGCCGTAGTGCTCGGCCCAGCCGGTATGCACGAGGACGATGTCGCCGGGCCCCGGTTCCGGCCCGCCGTCGAGGTGCCGCGGCGTCACGGCGGTACGCGGCGGCAGGCCCCGCACGTCCAGGACGACTCCCCGGCCGACGAAGCGGCCGAGGGGAACCTCGTCGATCGGTGCGGCCCCGGCGCGCATGTGCAGCGGCGCGTCGACGTGGGTTCCGGTCTGCGACCCCATCTCGATCCGTAGCAGGTTGTAGCCGTCGCGCTCGAGTGTCGCGTGCGGGCTCAGCACCGGGACGGGGTCTCCGGGATAGACCTGGGTGTCGCCGGAGACGGTTCGGCTCAGGTCGACGATCCGGCGCACGCGCATGCGCCGATGCTAGACCGAGTGCGATCGTGACCGTCGATACGTCGCAACTCGGGCGCCGGCCCCGGACCGCCGCGCAAGGTGCGTTACCGCGCGGGTCGCAGGTGGTGCCGGTCGGCGCGGTCGATGGTCACCGCGGCGACGAGCACACCGACCACGACCCCGACGAGCGTGTCGGCGATCCGGCTCATCGCGATCTCCGGGCCCAGGTTCTCACCGAGCCCGGTGAGCAGCAGTGCCATCGCGGTCACCGCAACGGACGTCGCGGCATAGTTCTTCATCACGTACAGCTCGGCGACGACCTGCAGCACCACGATCGCCAGCGCGTACGGCCAGTAATCCAGGGACAGCGCGATCAACGCCGCCGCCAGCACGGCGCCCGCGACGTTGCCGAGCAGACGCTGGATCGCCCGCTGCACCGTCTGCCGGTAGTTGACGCCCTGCAACGCGGCCATCGCCCCCATCGTCGCCCACAACGGGTGGTGCAGACCCGCCGCGGCGGCGAACCAGCCCGCCAGGAGCGAGGCGAGGAGCACCCGGGCGGCGCCGACGCGGATCGCGCGGTCCCGCAACCGTGGGACGCCCTCACGCACGAATCCGACGGGTCGTGCGAGGACGGGTGTTCCGGTCCCGTCGACACGGGGAATGGCGATGTCGCGCCGGACCTTCCGAAGTTCGACCTCGAATCGGGCGAATTCGGCCACCCGATCGGGCACGGCGTCGGACTCGGCCTCGTCGACGACCGTGCCGGCCGCGGCGAGCAGCGCGAGGAGTTCGTGGGTGTGCGCGTCCGCCCGACGGGAGCCGAGCGCGACGACGTCGTGAGCCCGGGCGATCGCGGCGTGGGCGCCCGGCACCGCGCGGTGGCCGTCGCGCTCGATTGCCGAGACCGCCGCGAGGGCGCGGGCGACGGCGATTCGTGCGGGCCCGTGCGGGTGATACAGGGCGGGAACCATCGAGATCACCCATCCCACAACCACTCCCACAGACGCGGCAACGACCGCGTCCCGTACGTCCGTGGCGGTGCGCGCGAATCCGGCTGCGCCGGCGGCCGCGAAGACCAGGATGACCGGTCCCGGCCCGGACAGCCGGAAGGCCCCCAGAACCCAGAAGGCGAACCCGGCCGCTACCGAGAGCGCCGCAATCTGCATCCCCATCGGCACCGTGGCCGCGCCGACACCGGCGCCGAGTGCGACGTAGCCGACCACACCGAGTCCGACCATCGCCATCTTTCCGGCCAGTCGCGGATAGGGCTCGTAGCGTCCGAAGGCCGAGGCGAGCGCGCCGAGGGCGGCGAATCCGGCCAGGTGCGGCAGGTGCAGGAGGCCGCCTCCGACGAGCGCGACGAGCACCGCCGATCCCACGCGCAGCGCAGGCGCCACGGTGGCGTCGGCACTGCGGAATTCGAGCGCCTCGCGCCACGCGGCAGGCGACAGCGAATGCGCGAGCGCGGTCGTCGAGTGCCTGAGACGGTTGTGGTCTGGGATCGGGAGGGAGGGGCGCACCGCTCCAGTGTAGATATTTCAGAGATAAATTAAATGTGAATTGAGTGTGAGACTCCTCGCTAGGATGGACCCATGTCGGACACCGCCCAGCCCGAGGACTTCGTGGACCACGTTCGGCTCGGCTGGGCCGAGACGCACCCCGGCTTCGACACCCGCCCGATCGACGTCATCGGCCGTATCACCCGGATCAGTTCCCTCGCCCTCTCCCAGCTCGACCGGGAACTCGTGCCGAGCGGTGTCACACGCCCCGAGTTCGAAGTGCTGTGCGCGCTGGCGCGCAGCAACACGCCTCTGCGTGCCAGCGAGGTCACGTCGGTCACCGGGTTGAGCGGCGCCTCCACCACCAAGCACGCCGACCGCCTCGTGGGGCTCGGGCTGGTCGAGCGCCGGCGTTTCGAGCGCGACGGCCGCGTCGTCCTGCTCTCCCTCACCGAAGCGGGCCGCGCCGTGGTCGACGCCGAGTTCCCCCGACGCGTCGAACGTGAGCGCCGCATGCTCGACGGCTTCACCGACGACGAACTCGACACCCTCACCGCGCTGCTGCGACGACTCACCCGCGCAGTCGAGGACCACACCCGGCACTGAGGCGAGCCGTCAGGGCATCTCGACCGTCTCGGCACGCTCGATCTCTCCGAGCGCGCGACGCAGGTACGTGCCCGGGTCCGCCCGGCGGGCCGCCAGCAGGTCGGCCAGCACGACCAGGCCGGCCTGCAGGTACTCGTCGGGACGAGCCTTCGGTGCGTCGGGATCCGACACCCCGAGGGTGCCGGTGAGCACGGCCACCACCGTGTCCGGGTGCAGCGACGGCAGCCACGCGGCCCCCGTGCGCGCGCTGCGCTCGAACACCGCCTGCACGTCCTCGCCGGCCAGGCCGTCCGGGTGCAGCTCCTCGAGCAGCTCGCGCATCATCGTCGCGTGCACGCCGGCGACCTGTTCGTACGGCAGCGCTACCAGCTCGGTCGTCGCGTCCTCCCAGGCCGGGACCGAGCGCGTCCGGGCGGCGGCGAGCGCCGCGCTGGTGTGCTCCGCGATTTCCCGCGCCAGCTGCGGCCAGTGCGTGGGCCACACGGTGTCCTCCTCGGGTCGCCGATGCTCCCGGCGAGCGCCGGCGCGTCACGACGAGCGTGCCATGCGGCACCGACACGGTCAGCCGACGCGGCGCTGCAGTTCGAGCGCATCCCAGGGCGCGTAGCCCTTGATGTCGTTGTCGAAGTACACGTACACGTCGCGCCCCTCGGAGCGCCAGCCACGGACCCGCGCCGCCCACTCGTCCAAGGTGTCGGGGGCGTACCCGCTCGCGTACAGCTCGGTGTCTCCGTGCAGTCGCACGTAGACGAAATCGGTGGTGGCCTCGGTCAGGAACGGGAACCGCCCGGCCGTGTCGGCGACGACGAGGGCGACGCCGAGCCGGGCCAGCAGTGCCGCCGCGTCCGGGTCCGTGAAGCTCGGGTGCCGCACCTCGAGCGCGTACCGGAGGGGCCGATCCGCCTCGGTTTCCGTCCACGCCCGATCGTCGGGAACCTTCTCGGTGTGGCGCACGGCGAGTGCCGCGGCCTCGGTCGTCGAGGCGGGCAACCGCTCGACGAACGCGGCGATCCGCTCCGGCTCGAATGCCAAGGAGGGCGGCAGTTGCCACAGCACGGGCCCCAGCTTCGGGCCGAGGGCGAGCACACCGGACGCGAAGAAGTTGGCGAGGGCGTCGTCGACGTCGACGAGGCGCTTCATGTGGGTGACGTACCGGCCGCCCTTGACGGCGAAGACGAACCCGTCCGGTGTCTCGTCCCGCCACCGCAGGAAGCTCGACGGCCGCTGCAACGCATAGAAGGTGCCGTTGATCTCGATCGATCCGAACCGCTCCGCGGCGTACTCGAGTTCGCGGCGCTGCACCAGCCCCGCCGGGTAGAAGTCACCGCGCCATTCGGCGTACCGCCAGCCGGAGATTCCGATCCGCACCTGAGCCATCGCTCCACGGTAACGCTCGTCACGACTGGGAATCGGATCGTCATTCGGCAGGCGGGGGGAACCGTACGGGCCTACGCTGTGCCCGAACTACGAGACCGCATCCTAGGAGTGGCCGTGTCCGAGAGAGCGTTCACCGCAAACGATCAGTTCAGTCCCCTGTTCAAACAGATGTGGTGGTTGGTGCTGATCCGGGGCATCCTCGCCGTGTTGTTCGGTGTCGTCGCCCTGGTATGGCCGGGGATCACCGTCTGGGCCCTCGTGGTGGTATTCGGCATCTACGCCATCGTCGACGGCGTCGTACTCGTCTACCACTCGATTCGCGACCGGGCCCGCCTCGACGGCTGGGGCTGGTGGCTCGCGATGGGCCTGGTCTCCATCGCCGCCGGCATCGTCGCCCTCGTCTGGCCCGCGGCCACCGCACTCGTGGTGCTGTACATCATCGCGTTCTACGCGATCCTGTTCGGCGTCACCGGCATCATCGGTGCGCTGAGCTTCCGGAAGGTCCCGAACTCGGGATGGGGGTGGTCGCTCTTCGCCGGCATCCTTGCGGTTCTGTTGGGTGTCGTGCTGCTGATCTTCCCCGGCAGCGGGATCATCAGCCTCATCTGGCTGTTGGGTATCTACGCCATCCTCTTCGGCGTGCTGCTGATCGTCGTGGCCTTCCAGGTCCGGAAGGTGGCGAAGGAGGCCGGGCTCGTGTGAGCCCGGCCCCGGGGCCGGCGGCGGGACTGTGTCAGGCCGCATCCTTCAGCCGGCCCCACGCATGCCAGCGGTCGATCTCGATCCAGGCACTGACGCGCGGCCGGTTGCGCACCCCGTAGGGCGTGCCGGTGTAGTGCCGCGCGACGCGGTCGATGTCGGTCAGCTCGGGGTCGTCGACGAACTCGACGACCCGCCCCTGGAGGCTCACGTGCGTCACCCAGTCCGCCGGGTCCATCGCGCTCAGGCTGACCCGGGGATCTCGGCGCAGATGCTCGAGCCGCTTGCGCTCGGCGTCCATGTTCACCAGGATCCGGCCGTTCTCGAACAGGTACCAGGTGGGCACCGACACCGGATGTCCGTCGGCCCGCACCGTACTGATGGTGGCGTAGTTCGGCTGAGCGAGCATCTCGGCGACGGCCTGCGGCAGCGGAGGTCTGGGCACGGCAGTGGTCCTCTCGTCGGAAAGGTCGGGCGGTTCGGTCACGAACCTACGCCGGTTCGGGGCGAAACCGCCCCACGAGGGCGCGAGCGGGTCGACGATGGAGGGGGCACCGAGCCCGGCCGTGGAATGGCCCGACAGCCGAGGAGTCGAGAACATGCCGAAGTACCTGTGGCAGGTCACCTACACCCCCGAGGGCGCGCAGGGTCTGCTCTCCGAGGGTGGTTCCGTCCGTAGTTCCGCCATCACCGAGATGGTCGAGAGTGTCGGTGGCAGCGTCGAGTCCGTGCACTTCGCGCTCGGCGGGCACGACCTCTACGTCATCGGGGACGTGCCCGACGATCTCGCCGCGGCCACGCTCGAGTTCCGCACCCGTGCGTCGGGTATCGCGCGTTCCGTGCCGATCCGGCTGCTCACCCCTCAGGAGATGGACGACGCGGTGCATCGCAACGCCGCGTACCGGACGCCGGGGCACTGAGCGGGACCGAGCGGGACGCTCCCTGCCGGTCGGATCGCCGGGTCAGAGCAGGTCGAGGAACAGACGCGCGGCGGTGGAGGACGGGGCCGGGTCGCGGCACACCAGCGCCAGTGTGCGGTGCGGCGGCCCGGGCCGCAGCCCGATGCGGTGCAGGCCGCTGCGTCGCGCGATCGGTTCGGGGATGACCGCGACCCCGAGACCGTGGCGGACGAGATCGAGCAGGCGATCCATGTCCCCGACGCGGAACGTCACGTCGCGGTGCACGCCCGCGCGGACGAACAGCGCATCCACGGTGGTCTGCAGTCCGGTGCCGGCCTCGAATTCGATGAACGGGTACGGCTGCAGCCCGGCCGGATCGGTCTCCGCGACGGCGGCCAGCCGGTGGCCGGGTGCGACCACGGCGACCAGTTCCTCGGTGTAGGTGCGCAACGCGACGAGCCCGGGCGGCAGCGGACGCGCGTCGAGGGCGACGAACGCCAGGTCCAGTTCTGCCGTGACGAGGGCGTCGAACAGTTCGGTGGTGGTCGCCTCTCGCAGGGCCACTTCGATACCCGGGTGGGCGCGGTGCAATTGCGCGAGCAGCGACGGCAGGTCCGCGGCCCGGAATGTCTGCACGGTACCCACCGCGAGGGTGCCGGTCTCGCCGCTTTCCAGTCTCGCCACGGCTGCGCGGGCCTCCGCGGCCTCGCGTAGCAGCCGCTGCGCGTAGGGATAGAGGGTCCTGCCCGCCGCGGTCGGGAGCACCGACCGGGTGGTGCGCTCGAACAGCGGCGCCCCGAGTTCGTGCTCGAGCGCGCGCACGGACGCACTGAGCGCCGACTGCGACAGGTGCACCGACTCGGCGGCCCGGGTGAAGTGCCCGTGCTCGGCGACGGCCACGAAGTGCCGCAACTGCCGAAGTTCCATTCATCGACTCTATCGCTCGGATTCATCGATTCATCCCGTTGGACACATCAATGCCGGGGCTCGCAGGATCGGTGCCATGCAGTCCCCGTCCACCGGCGCCCCGACCGCCGACACCCCGACCACGCGCATGCCCCGCCGGCTCGTCGTCGCGATGGCCCTGGCCTCCGGCCTAGACGATATGGAGTGACTCACGACTTGGCGTGACCTTGCCTCCTCGGGGACTGAGGAGTGTCCCCTCGGTCCGATCAGGGTGCGCCCGCGCAGGGCCGAGGTCAACGTCGTTCATGCTCGCTGCGCTGCGCGTGCTCCACGTTGACATCGAGTCTCCTGCACAGGCGGGTGAAGCGATGATCGAGGGACACCCCCCGATGACTGTGGGCCGGTGGCTGTGGCCCGAGACCTCACGCACAAGATTCGTGGGTTACCGAGCAGACGAACCCGTCTGTCCGGCCTATCCGACAATTGTGGGAGGCCCCGGTGTTTACCGAGCGTACGAGCATTGGACTGGACGTGCACGCACGTTCGGTCGCGGCAGCAGCCATCGACAGCGTCACCGGCGAAGTGTTCCAAACCAAACTGACGCCCTCCTACGACCACATCCGATCCTGGATCGCGGACCTCCCCGGCCCGGCGGCAGTGACCTACGAGGCCGGACCGACCGGCTTCGGACTGTATCGAGCGTTGACCGACGCGCAGGTGCGGTGCGAGGTCGCCGCCCCATCGAAGCTGCAGAAACCGGCCGGGGACCGGGTCAAGACCGACGCCCGCGACGCTCTGCACCTAGCCCGCTTGCTACGACTCGACGAGATCACCTCGGTGGCGATCCCCACCGTGGATCAGGAAGCGGCCCGCGATCTGGTGCGAGCCCGGGAGGACTGCCGCGGAGATCTGATGCGAGCCCGTCACCGCCTGTCGAAACTGCTCTTGCGGCACGGCATCGTCTACTACGGCGGACAGGCGTGGACCGGTGCGCACGACCGCTGGCTGCGCACCGAGGCCGCACCGCAGCTGACTTGGCCGGCGACGCGGATGGCGTTCGACGCCGACTACGACCATGTGCTCACCATGCAGGCCCGGCGCCGGCGACTCGATGCGGCGATCGAAGAGATGGCCACGGCGAGTGAATTCACTCCGGTCGTGCGCCGGATGTGCTGTCTGCGTGGAGTATCCATCTTGACCGGGTTCGGTCTGGCGGTGGAGATCGGGGACTGGGATCGGTTCACCGGCAACACTATCGGCTCGTTCGTCGGGCTGGTTCCCGCGGAGTACTCCTCGGGGTCGTCCCGAGTCCAGGGGGCGATCACCAAGACCGGCAACACCCATGCCCGGCGGCTCCTGGTGGAAGCGGCCTGGCATCACCGACCGCGATACCGGATCGGGGCGGTGATGCGGTCGCGGTGGGACCGGGCGCCGGCTGCGGCCCGTGCCAGGGGCGATGAAGGTAATCGTCGGTTGCATCAGCGGTGGGTGGGCTTCCTCGAACGCCGTAAACGACCCGTCGTCGCGAATGCGGCGATCGCCCGGGAACTGGCGGGTTGGTGCTGGTCGCTGGCGGTGATGGATTGCTAGAGCCCACCTGATGGACTTCGTCCCATGGGTTCGGTGGTGGCAGCGCGTGGATCGACCCGCGAAACAGCTATGAGCAGGCCCCGAGAGACCGACGCTCGATCCTAGACACGCGGATGCGATCCAGCCGAAATCCCGTCCTGCGGTATCCAACCCGCGTATATCAGTCTGACCGCGCGTCGCATTATCGACACGCTCACCACGCAGACATGAGGGCGAAGCAACGAGGCGCCGTCGGGGTCGCTCCCCGACGGCGCCTCACCTTGCCCTCTTGACAAACTTCTCTACATATCAGTTGTGGCCAACAGCTACTACGCCCAGCCGCTCGTCGGCGCCGTCGCCGACAGCCTCGACGCCTCCACCACACAGGTCGGATGGGTGGTCACCGCGGGCCAGATCGGGTACGCCGCCGGTCTGGCGCTGCTGGTGCCGCTGGGCGACATGGTCGAACGGCGGCGGCTGCTGCGACGCATGCTCGTGCTCACCGCCGCCGGCCTGCTGGTCATGGCCTGGGCACCGAGCTGGCAGATCCTCGCAGTCACGGCCGTGCTCGTCAGCACCGGATCGGTCGTCGGCCAGATCCTCGTCCCGTTCGCCGCATCCCTGGCCCGGGACGACGAACGCGGACGTGTGATCGGAAACGTGATGACCGGCCTGCTGCTCGGCATTCTCCTCTCCCGCGTCGTGGCGGGCCTGGTGGCCGAGATCGCCGGGTGGCGAGCGGTGTTCGTGCTGGCCGCGGTGCTGATGCTCTGCACCGTGCTGCTGGTGCGGACCCTTCCGGTCCTGCCCCCGGCGACCACCGCCGGCTACCGCACGGTGCTCGCCTCGGTGGTGCACTTGATCCGCGACGAAGCGGTGCTCCGCAGCCGGATCGCCTACGGTGCCCTGACCTACGCCTCGTTCGGGGTGTTCTGGACCAGCGTCGGCTTCCTGCTGGCCGGGCCGGGGTACGGGTGGTCCGAGGCCCGCATCGGGATCTTCACCCTCGTCGGGGTCGCCGGCGCGCTGGCAGCACGGACGGCCGGCATCTTCGCCGACCGCGGCTACGCCCGCCGGCAGACGGGTCTGTTCGTCGCGGTCACCGCGGTCAGCTTCGTGTTCCTCGCCTTCGGCGAACACCACGTGCTGGCACTCGCGGTGGGCGTCGCCCTGCTGGACCTGGGTATCCAGGGAACGCACATCAGCAACCAGAGCCTGATCCAGCCGTTGCGGCCCGACGCCCGCAGCCGCCTCAACACCGCGTACATGACGTCCTACTTTCTGGCCGGCGCCCTCGGCAGCGCGCTGTCCACGGCCGCCTACCTCACCGGCGGATGGCTCGCGGTGTGCGTCCTCGGAGCGGTCTTCCCCACTGCGGGTTTCGCCCTCTTCGCCGGGGAACACCTGATGCAGCACCGGCGCACCCCGGCCGCGGAGACACGCGGTGACGGAGACCCGACGGAGGTACGGAGGCAATCGGGTCCGGACGCGTGAGACTGTGCCTCGCAACGTGATCCGTCGCCCTCGATGGGCAGCCGTCAGCTCGAGGCGGGACGATCGCTCAGTACCAGCCGGCACACGTCCTCGACGTTGCGCAGCGCCTCGGCGAATCTGATGCGATCCGTCGTCCACAGGACCAGCGAATTGAGCATGGTGCTGCCGATCGCCAGCGAGGCCAGCCGTGCCCGCTCGGCCGGAATTCCCTCCATCGCTTCGAGGACGGCCGAGCGGTTGACCGCCGACCGCTCGACCAGTGTCTCCACCACATACGGATCCCTGCAGGTCTGCAGCTCGACCTCCAGGCGGGCGAAGTACGGGCCCCGTTGGAACGCCTTCATCTGCCGCCCGTACAACCGGACGACGCGCTCCACCACATCCCCCGCCCGGGCGTCGCGGTCGGGGCGGCGCCGGCGCTCGGCGGCGAGCCGCTGCGACAGGCGGTCGTTCCATGCCGCCATCGCGGCGGCGAGCAGTTGCGGCTTGGCCGGGAAGTATCGGTACAGGGTGCCGAGCGCCACCCCGGAACGCTCGGCCACGTCCCGCATCTGGATGCTGTCGGGACTCGTCTCCTCGAGCATCTCGACGACGGTCTCGGTGATCCGGCTGCGTCGCCGCAGTTGTGCGGGGGTCATGTCGTCCGGGCTCATGGGTACACCGGCGGCTGCGGAACTCACCTGCGCAGACTAGCGCGGCCCCGCGGCAGCGACGACAGGGTCACAGAGGGCGGACCGGTCGCCGTAGCCGCGTCGAGCGCCCGTGTGGAGCGTCGGTAGAGCGAGCATGATCCCGCCCCCAGGTCCCGGTCAGCGGAATAGAATCACGTTCTTTTATTCGTCGTCGTATACATGGAATATGCAGCTGAACCACTTCTGTATCGGTGAGTCGGGACCGATCCCTTCCTCGACAGAAAAAGAATCTGATTCTATTCTGCCGACCGAGCGGCAGGATCGGTCGCCGCGGGGTGGACCACGCTGCAGGAACAGTCCGCACCTGCGCGGACCCGTCGCACCGGCCCGTGGGACCGGCATCCACCGAAACGAGGAGACGTTGTGAGCGACACCGACCTGACCGGCCGCACGGCCGTGGTGACGGGAGCCGGGTCCGGCCTGGGCCGGGCCGAGGCGCTCGCACTCGCCGAACGGGGCGCAGCCGTCGTAGTCAACGACATCGGAGCTGCTGCACACACCGTCGTCACCGAGATCGAGGCGCGCGGCGGCAGGGCGATCGCCGTCGAAGGTGACGTCGGAGCCTGGTCGATCGGCGACCGCCTCGTCGACGCGGCCGTCGAACAGTTCGGCAGCCTCGACGTCGTGGTGAACAACGCGGGCATCATCCGCGACGCGATGCTGGTCAACATGACCGAGGAGAAGTGGGACGACGTGATCCGCGTGCATCTGAAGGGGCACGCGGCGCTGACCACCGCGGCGGCGAGATACTGGCGTGCGGAGTCGAAATCGTCGGGCTCCCCGGTGTACGGGCGGCTGATCAACACCACCTCGGAGGCGTTCCTCTTCGGCGGGGCGGGGCAATCGAACTACGCCGCCGCCAAGTCCGGAATCGTCGCTCTCACCCTGGCAGCCGCGCACGGACTTTCCCGGTACGGGGTGACCGCCAACGCGATCGCGCCGAGGGCGCGCACGGAGATGACCGCGCACGTCTTCGACGAAGACCCGTCCGGATCGGCCGTCGACATCCTGGCCCCCGAGCGGGTGGCGACCTTCGTGGCCTACCTGGCGTGTCCGGCGGCGAGCCGCGTGAACGGTCAGGTCTTCGTCGTCTACGGCGACATGGTGGCGCTGATGGCTCCCCCGACGGTGGAGAATCGATTCACCGCCGGCTCCGGGGTCTTCACCCTCGACGAACTCGACGCGCAGGTCTCCGGGTACTTCGCCGACCGCCCCGCCGACCGGACGTTCTCCGCCCGCAGCGTCGCAGCCCTGGACACCACCGGCGTGCGTACCAAGCTCTCGTGACGGCACCGATCGTCATCCGGCGGCGCCGCCGCGCCGGCCCGCGTAGCGCACCAAGCAAGTGCTAGGTAACGTGAGCCGAAGGAGGTCAGACATTGACTGTGATGCGTAGTGACTCGATTCCGGTGTCGGACATGCCGCGTGAGCAGCGCCCCAGCGTGGCGGAGCGGTTCACCCAGATCCTCGACGTGTTCACATCCGGTCCCGACCGGATGTTCCTCGAGGAGATCACGGCCGCCACCGGACTGCCCCGCTCGACCGTCTTCCGCCTGCTGACCCAGCTCGTCGACCTCCACTGGGTCGAACACGACTCCCGCGGATACGGACCCGGGCTGCGGATGCAGACGATGGCTCGGCCCCGGGACTACTCACAGCTGCGCGCCGCGGCCGCGGGGATGCTCAACGACCTGCAGATCGGCACCGGCGAGGTCGCGCACCTGACGGTGCTGGAAGGCTCGTCCGTATACTTTCTCGACCGGATCGGGGGCGCGGCCAGCGCGGGCATCCCTTCCCAGGTCGCGGCCCGGCTTCCGGCCGAGAGCACCGTCAGTGGAAGGGCACTGCTCGCCGGCCTCGAGCCGGAGCGGGTCGACGCTCTCATGACGGCCGGGCCGCACGTCCGGTCCCGCACCGATCTGTCGGCACTGCACGACCGTCTGAACCGGGTGCGCCAGCGGCAGGGCCTCGCGTTCGTGCCCGGCCACTCGTGCCCCATGTCCATCAGCGCGGTCGCCGCACCGGTCGTCGGCCCCGACGGCGTCGTGGGCGCGATCTCGGTGGCGTGCCGCGGAACGGTCGAACTCGCCCACATCGCACCGATGGTCTGGGCCGCCGCACGCCGCACCTCGCGGATGCTCACCCCCGGCCGCTCCGGTTCCACCGCGCGGACCCGCCTGGCGCACCGAACACGTGTGGGTGTCGCGAACTAGAACGCGACGGCGCGCCGGACGTCGTCCGGCGCGCCGCGAATTCACTTTTCCTGCATGCTGTTCCGTCGACGGAACCGGTCATTCCTCGACGCGGACGAACACTCCCCGCGCCTCGACCGTGCGCTCACCGCGGCATTCGATCCAGCCCTCGGCGACGGTCTTCCGGCCCTCGGTCTCGACGATCCGCGAATACAGATCCAGCGGCTCGTCGAGCGGCGTGCGGCGCAGGTAGCGCAGGTCGAGCGACGCCGTCAGCGAACGGCTGCCCCGGGCCTGCATGAGGGTGCCGAGCATGCAGTCCAGCAGGTGAGCGCTGAACCCGCCGTGCACGCTGTCGGGCGGACCCTCGTGCAGGGCGTTCGCGACCAGCCGGGCCCGCGCCTCGTCCGCGCCGAAGTGGATCTCGAGCGGAATGCCCATCGGGTTGTGGGTGAACAGCGCCCACGGCTCGCGCCCACCCGTGTCCCGGGACCGCGACGGACCGTCGAACGGGGGACGCAGCACCCGCGAGCGCGGTCGCACGCCGAGGGTCTCGGCCAGTTCGGCGATCGTTGCGCGGGCGGCGCGGACGGTCTCGGCGTCCGCCGTCGTGGTCGCCGCGGCCAGCATCAGCGCGCGGGTCGCGGCGACGAGTTCCGCGGACGCCTCCCGCAGGTCCGCGGGCACATCGATGGTGCGGGTCATCGGGAGTCCTCTCCGGCGATCCGGCGCGTGAGCGCCGAGCCGATGCCGGCGTCGGTGACGAGCGTCGGGCGCCCGGGGTGCGTCATGCGGGTGCCCCGATCCTGGGTGCAGACCCGAGGACGTCGCCCAGCTCGGCCGCGGTGGCGTCCGCACCGCCGAGGCTGAAGCACAGCTGCCGTCCCCACAGGAAGTAGCGGTGGATCGGGTAGTCCACGTCCGCTCCGATACCGCCGTGCAGGTGCTGCGTCGCGTGCACCACCCGCAGACCGCCTCGCGACGCCCACCATTTGGCGACGAGGACCGCGGATTCGGCCTCCTGCTCCCGTCCGGCGTCGAGCAGCCACGCCGCCCGCCGGGTGGTGAGCCGGATCGCCTCGGTGTCGAGGTAGGCGTCGGCGGCGCGCACCGCCACGGCCTGATTGGTCGACAGCGGCCGACCGAACTGGACTCGCTGCGAGGTGTATTCGGCCGTCGTCTGCAGCGCCTGCGCGCACACGCCCAGCTGCACCGCCGCGAGCGCGAGCTGGATCCGGCGGCGCACCCAGGCGACCGTCTCCGCGCCGTCGCCCGGCAGACGATCGGCCGCGGGCACGACGACGTCGTCGAACCGGAGGTTGGCGAAGCTGCCGCGGTCGGTGGCGGCGACCGGTTCCACCGTGACGCCGTCCGCCCCGGTCGGTACCACTGCGACGGCGAGCGATCCGTCGTCGCACCGGACCGGCACGGTCGTGGCGGCGGCCACGGCCGCGGCGGGCACGCCGGCGACGGTTCCGCTGACGACCAGGTCGTCGCCCTTGCTCACCGCCGACAACGAGGTGAGTTCACCGTAGGGTGCGTCGAACGCGGCGACGACCGGTCGGGAGCCGTCCACGATGCCGGGCACCAGCCGTTCGACCTGCTCGGCCGTGCCGAACCGGACGATCGCCGACGCGGCCGCCGTCACCGACCACAGCGGCACCGGCGCCACGTGCCGGCCCTCCTGCTCGAGCACGGTGATCAGGCCGAGCAGACCCATCCCGGCGCCACCGGACTCCTCGGGCACCGCGATGCCGAGCAGACCGGCGTCGGCCAGGGCGCTCCACAGCTTCGCGTCGAAGCCGCCCTCGTTCTTCTCCACCTCGACGACCCGCTCGACCGGCGCGAGCTGCCGGAAGAGCTGGGACGCCAGGTCCTGCACACTCGTCAGGTCCTCGTCGAGTTCGAAATCCATGTCAGCTCCTCGTGCTGGTGGGGGCGTCGGTGCGGCGACGGGCGGCGAGCGTCATGCCGAGGCACTTGGCGGCGACGATCTCGCGCATCACTTCGTTGGTGCCGCCGCCGAAGGTGTTGTTCTGGGCTCTGCGCGCCAGGGTTTCGACGCGCCCCTCGACGACGGCTCCGGGGCTGCCGGGCCGCAGCAGGCCACGGACGCCGAGGATCTCCTGCATCTTGCCGTAGGCGGTGACGACCGCCTCCGTCCCGAAGATCTTGGCAGCGGCGGAGTCTCCGCCGCCGAGCGTGTTCGCGGCGACGTCCGCGACGAGCCGGAGGTTGACGAGATCGGCGGCGCTGAGCAGTGCGTACGTCTCCGCCAGATTGGTGCGCACCCAGGGCAGGTCGTAGACGGTCCCGGCGCCCAGGGGCTCGGACTGCGCCCAGGCGAGCACGGCGTCGTACAGCTCGTTCGCGATGCCACCGCGGGCCGCGAGCGCGACCCGCTCGTGGTTGAGCTGGTTGGTGATCAGGCCCCAGCCCTGGTTCAGCTCGCCCACGACGTTGGTCAGCGGCACGCGGACGTCGTCGTAGTAGGTGGCGGAGGTGCTGATGCCACCGACGGTGTGGATCTCGGTCACCGAGAACCCGGGCGCCGACGTCGGCACCAGCACCACCGAGATGCCCTGGTGCCGCGGTGCGTCCGGGTCGGTGCGGACGGCCAGCCAGATCCAGTCCGCGTAGACGCCGGCGCTGGTGAAGATCTTGTTGCCGTTGATGACCAGTTCGTCGCCCTCGATGCGGGCGCGGGTCTGCAGCGAGGCGAGGTCGGTGCCCGCGTTCGGTTCGGTGTAGCCGATCGCGAAGATGAGTTCACCGGCCAGGATCGGCGGCAGGAAGAAGTCCTTCTGCGCCTGGGTCCCGTGCTTCATCAGCGCCGGCGCGACGGTGTTGAGAGTGACCAGCGACAGCGGTGCGCCGGCGCGGATCACCTCGTCGTAGAACACGTACAGGGCCTCGGGATCCTCTCCCCGCCCGCCGTATTCGGTGGGCCAGCCGAGACCGAGCCACCCGTCGCGGCCCATCCGTCGCAGGATGCGGTCGAACACGGGTCCGCCCTCGGTCTGGTCGGCGAGGGCGCGCCGGTCGTCGTCGTCGATGATCTCGGCGAAGTAGTTGCGTAATTCGGTGCGGAGCCGACGTGAATCGTCGGACAGTTCCGGGTGCATAGCCCCTCCAGGTGGATGTGGTGTGGTCGGTGTCAGCGCGGCAGTCCCAGCACGCGACGGGCGATCACGTTCAGCTGGATCTCGATGGTGCCGCCGCCGAAGAGCACCGCGGGCAGACCGAGGTGGTCGAGCATGTGTCCGTCGTCGTCGGCGGCGCCGAGCGGACCGAGCAGCGAGACCAGCCCGCGCGAGCCGTCGCGTTGGGCGAGGGCACTGAAGACCTTCTGCACGCTGATCTCCGCCCCGGCGTCGAGACCGGACAACCGGCGCAGCACGCTGCGCAGGTTCATCGCCGACAGGGCCATCTCGCGGCCGGTGTTGCGGCCGAGGACGCGCAGTGCGTCGTCGCGGGCGGCGGCGTAGCGGCCCGACTCGACGATGTCGCGCACCCGTGCGGCCGCACCGTGCGCGAGCTGTGCGCCCATGCTGAGCCGTTCGTTGGCGAGGGTGGTCACCGCGAGGCGCCAGCCCTGCCCCGGTTCCGAGACCAGGCAGTCGTCGGGGACGAAGACGTCGTCGAAGAACACCTCGTTGAACTCCGCCCGCCCGGTCGCCTGCCGCAGCGGTCGCACGTCGAGCCCGTCGCTGCGCATGTCGACGAGGAAGTACGAGATGCCCTCGTGCTTGGGCGCATCGGGGTCGGTGCGAGCCAGGCAGATGCCCCAATCCGCCTCGTGCGCCATCGAATTCCACACCTTCTGTCCGGTGAGGACCCAGCCGCCGGCCACCTTGCGGGCGCGGGTGGACAGCCCGGCGAGGTCCGAGCCGGCGCCCGGCTCGCTGAACAGCTGGCACCAGACGATCTCGCCGCGCAGGGTGGGGGTGACGAAACGCCGCTGCTGGTCCTCGGTGCCGTGCCGCAACAGGGTGGGCAGGGCCCACTCGCCGATGACGGTGGTCGGCAGTTCGAGGCCGCGGCGCGCGAATTCGTCTGCGATCACGGCCTGTTCCTGCGGTCCGGCCGCGAGGCCGTAGGGCCGAGGATAGTGCGGCGCGACGAGTCCGGCCTCGGCGAGCCGGGCACGACGTGCCCCGCCGCGTGCCGGCGCCCAGCCGTCGCTGCGCACCGCGTCGTCCGGCAGTGCCCGTACTTCGTCGAGGACGGCACCGACCTGCGCACGCAGCTCCGGTAGCGCATCGGCTTCGACGAAGGAGAAGTCACGCTCGCCGGACAGCGCGAGCTCACCGAGCCGGCGCGCCCAGACGTCCTCCGGACCGGCGACGGAGGCGATCGACAGTGCCCGTCGCCAGTACAGGTGCGCGTCGTGTTCCCAGGTGAATCCGATACCGCCGAGCAGGGTGACGCATTCGAGCGCCACGTCCACGGCCGCCGGGACGGCCGTCAGCCCCGCCTGCGCTGCCGCGAGACGCTGCTGCTCCCGGTCCTGCCCGACCGACCGGGCGGCGTCCCACGCCGCCGCACGGGCGATCTCGCTGCGCACCAGCATCATCGCGGCCTTGTGCTGCACGGCCTGGAAGCTGCCCACGGGTCGGCCGAACTGGTGGCGGTTACAGACGTGGTCGACGGCGGTGTCCAGCGCCCACGCCGCGATTCCGGCGGCCTCGGCGCCGAGCACGGTGTTGACGATCAGCTGCACGTCGTCGTCGGCGATCGCCGGGAGCAGGTGCTCGGGTGTGATCGCCGCTGCGGACAGTCGCAGTCGTCCCACCGATCGGGTGAGGTCCACGCCGTCGGCGGTCTCGATCTCCCCGGCGGTGGGTGGGAGCCGGAACCACACGGGTGCGCCGTCGGCGGTGGCGCGCACGATCACCTCGTCGGCGCCCGGTAACCCGAGCACCGGCTCGGAGACACCGGTGACCGTCCATCCCTGTCCCGACGCGGTCGCGACGAGGCCGGGGGTGGTGACGGCGGCGCCGGTCGCGCCCTCGGCGAACCGCCGCAGCAGGTCCGCGACGAGACCCTCGGGCGGGAGGGTGGCGACCAACGCCCCGGCCAGCACGGTCGGAACCCACGGGCCGGGAACGAGGGCGCGGCCGAACTGCTCGGCCACGACCGCGAGTTCCGGCAGTCCCGCCCCACCGCCGCCGTGCTCCTCGGGCAGGTGCAGGGCGTGCAGGCCCTGCGCGACGCACGCATCCCAGAGCTCCGGCCGCTTGCCGGCCGCCAGGTCGGCGAACGCGGCGCGGGTGCGCTCGATCGGGGCGTGCCGACGGGCGAGCCCCGCGACGGCGTCGGCGAGGTCGCGGTGGTCGGCGTCGAGTGCAATGGCCATGACCTACATCCGTTCCAGGATCATGCACGTGGTGGCGGCGGACGCGCAGATGGCGATCATCGCGACCTGCCGGTCCCGCCGTTCGAGCTCGTCGATTGCGGTGGCCAGCAGCCGGATTCCCGTCGCGCCGGCCGGGTGACCGAGGGCGATGGCACCGCCGCCGACGTTGAGCACGTCCGGGTCGATCTTGTGCACCTCGGCGAACGACATCGGCACGGCCGCGAAGGCTTCGTTGACCTCGAACAGGTCCACGTCGGCGACCGTCATCCCGGTGCGGTCGAACAACGTCTGCGCCGCGGCCACCGGACCGTCGAGCATGAACTCGGTGTCGCCGCCGATGACGCACTGCGCGAGCAGCCGGGCCCGCGGTGCCGCGCCGAGTTCTCGTGCCCTGTCCTCGGACATCAGGATTGCGGCGCTCGCCCCGTCGGACACCTGCGACGAGGTGCCGGCGGTGTGCAGGCCGCCCTCGATCGTGGGACGCAACCGCGCGAGCGCCTCCGGGCTGGTCTCGCGCAGTCCCTGGTCCCGGGCGACGGTGGTGCCGCCGTCGTCGCCCGGGACGGCGACGGGGATGATCTGCCGGTCGAACCACCCGGCGTCCCAGGCCGCGCGCGCCCGCTGCTGCGACCGCAGGCCGAACGCGTCGAGGTCCTCACGGGCGAAGCCGCGGTGCCGGGCGATGCGGTCGGCCGCGGTGTACTGGTCGGGGGTGTCCACCGACCACGACGCCGGCCGCGGGGTGCCGGCGCCGGTGCCGACCTTGTAGGTGAGCGGGACGCGCGACATCAGTTCCACGCCGCACGCCAGGCCGACCTCGAGGGTGCCGAGCGCGATCTGCCCGGCGACGAGATGCACCGCCTGCAGCGCGGTGCCGCACTGGGCGTCGATGGTGGTGGTCCCGGTGTGGGAGGGCAGACCGGCATGCATCCACGCGGTGCGGGTGATGTTGCCGAACTGCTCGCCGATCGGGGTGACACACCCGCCGACGGCCTGCTCGACGAGGGCGACGTCGAGGCCGAGCCGGTCGAGCACGCCGCGTTGCGCGAGACCGAGCAGCTCGGCAGCGTGCAGGCCGGAGATCCAGCCGTCGCGCTTGCCGAAGGGAGTGCGTGCGGCATCGACGATCACGGGTTTCATGCGGGTACCTCCGGTCGGGTCCACTGTCGGTTGCCGAGCCCGAATTCGTCGACGAGGCCGAGACCGTCGAAGCTGCGGCCGGTGAAACGGGACGGCACGGCGATCACCGCCACTTCGCGGCGAACGCGTGGATCGCGTCGGTCACGCGGGTGACTTCCTCGTCGGACAGCCCGTGGCTCATGCCGAGCGTCATGCCGCGCTCGAACACCGCATCGGCCTCGGGCAGGCCTTCGTCCGGCACGCGGTGCTCGACGCCGGCCATCATGGGATGGCGGGTGATGTTGCCGCTCCACACGGTTCGCGTGTCGATGCCCTGCGCTTCGACGAACTCCTGCAGGTCGCTGCGGGAGAACGGGGCGTCGGCGGTGACCGTGACGGGATAGCACAGCCAGGCGGTGTCGAGGCCGTCGGTTTCGACCGGCGTGCGGAAGAATTCGGGGTAGGCACCGTATGCGGCGGTGAATTCCGCGAAGGTCTTGCGGCGCCGCTCGTAGTTCTGCGCGAGCTTGTTCAGCTGCACGACGCCGTAGGCGGCGCCGAGTTCGGACGGTTCGAAGTTCCACGGCAGCAGATCGAAGATGAAGTCGTTGTCGTAGTCGACCCCGTCCAGGTCCTCCCGGAAGACGCGTCCACCGCCGTTGCCGAACAGGTTCGGCTCGGAGCGACGTCCCCAGCGGCGCAGCAGAAGTGCACGATCACGGGTCTGTTCGTCGTCCATCATGACCATGCCGCCGGTGCCGGCACACGTGATGATGTGGGCCATGGAGAAACTGGTGACGCTCAGGTCGGCGCGCGCACCGGTAGGGGTGCCGTGCAGCCGTGCGCCGAGGGTGTCGCAGGTGTCCTCGACGACCTTCAGGCCGTGCCGGTCGGCGACGGCCCGGATCGCGTCCCAGTCGGGGCAGTTGCCGGCGAGGTTCGGGATGAGCACGGCGCTGGTGCGGTCGGTGACCATCGCCTCGATCTTGGCGACGTCGACATTGAACGTGTCCGGTTCGACGTCGACGAAGACCGGTGTCAGGCCGGCACGCACGAGGGGCGCGACGTCGGTGGAGAAGGTCAGCGGCGAGGTGATGACCTCGCTGCCCTTCGGCAGGTCGAGCAGCTCGACGGCGAGGTACAGGCCGGAGGATCCGGAGTTGCACATCACGCCGTACTGCTTCCCGGACAGCTCGGGGATACGGCGTTCGAGCTCGAAGACGTTCTTGCCGATGCGCAGCCCCTGATGGCCGCTGCGCAGGACGTCGACCACCGCTCGGATTTCGTCCTCGCCGTGGGTGGCGCGGGCATAGGTGATGCGTTCGGTCATGTTCGGACTTCCTCTGAATGGGTGGTCGGTCAGTGGTCGGTGGAGAGCACGAGTGCGCTGTGCGGCACCGGGGAGCCGCCCGTGACCAGGACGTTCGCCACGTCCTTGCCGGGCTGGTTCACCGACGTGCCGCGGATCAGGCGCACGCCCTCGGCGATTCCGTTGACGCCGTGGATGTATCCCTCGCCGAGTTGGCCGCCGTGGGTGTTGACGGGCAGGCGGCCGCCGAGTTCGAGGTTGCCGTCCGCGATGAAGTCCTTGGCCTCGCCGCGGCCGCAGAACCCGTACTCCTCGAGTTGCAGCAACACCATCGGAGTGAACGCGTCGTAGAGGATCGCGGCGTCGATGTCGTCCGGATCGATACCGGCCTGATCCCACAGCTGCCGTGCCACCAGCTCGACCTCGGGCATCTCGTCGATGTCCTCGCGGTAGTAGCTGCTCATGGAGATCTGCTGGGGTCCGACGCCTTGCGCGGCGGCGGAGACGACGGCCGGCGGGTGCGGCAGGTCGCGGGCCCGCTCGGTGCTGACGATGACCAGGGCCTGACCGCCGTCGCTCTCCTGGCAGCAGTCGAGGAGCCGCAACGGATCGGCGATCATCCGGGAGTTCTGGTGGTCGTCGAGGGTGATGGGCCGCTCGTAGAACCAGGCCCTGGGGTTGACGGCGGCATGCTTGCGCGAGAGCACGGAGATGCGGCCGAAGTCGGCGCTGGTCGCACCGTACTTGTGCATGTAGCGCCGGGCGAGGAACGCCTCCTGCTGGGCGGGAGTGAGCAGCCCGTAGGGGTTGATCCAGTTGCGGTATTCCTGGTCGGTGTTGGCCGTGTAGGCGAACGGCGGCGGCCCGGCGCCGAACCGGGTGCCGGAGCGTTCGTTGAAGGCCCGGTAGACGACCACGACGTCGGCGACGCCGCTCGCGACGGCGAGCGCGGCCTGCTGCACGGGTGCGCACGCGCCGCCGCCACCGTGCGGGATGCGGCTGAAGAACTTCAATTCGGGGATGCCGAGTGCGCGTGCGACCGCGATCTCCGGGTTGGTCTCCATCGTGAACAGCGCGAAGCCGTCCACCTCCTCGACGCCGATCTGCGCGTCCTCGAGTGCGGCGAGCACGCTCTCGCAGGCCAGCTGCCATTCGCTGCGCCCGGAGTTCTTGGAGAACTCGGTGGCGCCGATACCGGCGATCGCTGCCTTGCGGGCGAAGCCCCCGCCGGGAATTGTCCTGCCGCTCATCGTGTCTGTCCTTCGTACGGTGCGACGGTGACCTCGGCGGTCACGTGCGTTCCTCGGGCGTTGCGGCCGAGCACCTCGACGGTGACCGCGCCGGCGTCGACGCGGGTCACCGTCCCGGTCAGACGCATGGTGTCGCCGGGAAAGTTGGGGACGCCCAGCCGCAGTGCGACGCGGCGGATGCGGGCGGTCGGCCCGGCCCAGTCGGTGATGTACCGGTCGACGAATCCGTTCGTCGAGTTGATGCTCATGAAGATGTCGGGCGTGCCGCGCTTTTCGGCTGCGCCCGGATCGTGGTGCACGTCCTCGAAATCCTGGGAGGCGATCGCGGTGGCGACGATGGTGCTGCGATCGAGCGGTAGGTCCAGTACCGGCAGTTCGGTGCCGACGGACACGGCCGGCAGGCTCATGCGGCACCTCCGCCCGGCAGGCGCAGCTGCGGCAGGATCTCGCCGTGTGCGTGCTCGGCGAAGCCGACCTCGAGCTCCATGCCGATCCGCAGCCGGTCGTGCTCGACCCCAGCGATGTCGGCGACGATCCGGATGCCCTCCTCGAGGTCGATCAGCCCGACCGCGAGGGGATAGTCGAAGGACGGGTCCTTCGGATGGTGGATCACGGTCCAGCTGTGCAGGGTGCCCCGCCGCGACGACTCGACGGTGTCCCACTTGAAGGAACGGCATTTCGGGCACGCCGGTCCCGGCGGATGCCGGAGTGCGCCGCAGTCGCTGCAGCGCTGGATCTCGAGCCGGCCCTCGCGGGCGGCGGCGAACCAGAATTCGTTGTCCTGGGTGACAGTCAGCCTGGGAACGGCCGTCATCACGCCTCCTCGGTGGTGTTCGGGTCGAAGCGGAGCAACCGGAATCGCTCCTCGACGAGCAGTTCGCCGTGCTGGTTCTCGTAGCGCTTGTGCAGGG
Source organism: Rhodococcus sp. NS-SX18 (assembly GCF_057367935.1). Classification (NCBI taxonomy): domain Bacteria; kingdom Bacillati; phylum Actinomycetota; class Actinomycetes; order Mycobacteriales; family Nocardiaceae; genus Rhodococcus; species Rhodococcus sp. NS-SX18. The sequence continues at coordinate 5,147,788 of NZ_CM170633.1, forward strand.
TGACGAAGCAGCCGCGGCCCAGGCCGGTGCGTTTGACCGGGGAGATCGACTCGATCGTGAAGTGCGCGGTGACGTGGTCGCCCGGGACGAGTTCGCGGTGGTAGTCCTGCTCGACGTTGGTGGCGACCACGGAGGTGAAGCCGTGCCGGTCCAGCAGTGTCATCAGTTCGGAGTAGGCGAAGTCCTCGGTCCGTCCTTCGGCGCGCAGCCGCTGCACCTCACGCCAGCGCCGGTAGCCGGCCATCACCCACGTCGAGATCATCGCGGGCGGGCACACCACGTCCGGTCGTCCGGTGGCGCGGGCCGCGTCCCGGTCGACGTAGACGGGGTTGTAGTCGTCGTGGGCCTCGACCCAGTTCCGGATCATCGCCTCGTCGACGGCGTACCGGGCCACCCGGGCGGGCTCGGCCTCCCGCCCGACGTACGGTTCGAACTCCCGTTCCAACTCCTGTTCCAGCGTCGGCACGTCCGCACCACCTTTCTTGAGCAAGCGCTTGGTGCAGTACGGTAGGCGCGGGTGCCCCGCCGGAACTGCCCGTTCCCACTCAGTTGGAACGGACGGCAGAAAACTCGAACCGAACGGGCGAAACGGAAGGAGAAGTGGCCATGACGTCGGACCGACGCGACGAGATCATGCGGCTCGCGGCCGAACTCTTCGCAACCAAGGGGATCGCCCCCACCACGGTCCGCGACATCGGCGAACGCGCAGGAGTGTTCTCCGGCAGCCTGTACCACTTCTTCACATCGAAGAATGCGATCGTCGCCGAGATCCTCAGCGGCTTCATGGCCGACATCGACCAGCGCTTCCGGCGCGTGGTGGAGACATCGACGAGTGCCCGCGAGACGGTGCGCGGCCTGATTCGACAAACTCTCGCCGTGATCGAGGAACATCCCCACCCGACCGCGATCTACCAGCAGAACCGGCAGTACCTGCGCGACAACGGCCTGCTCGACGTCGTCGACGCGCCGTCACGCACGGTGCGCGACTACTGGCTCACCGCCCTCGCCGCCGGTGTCGCCGACGGCAGCTTCCGCTCCGACATTCCCGCCGAGGTCTTCTACCGCACCGTGCGGGACACACTGTGGGCGAGCATGCACTGGCCGGGACGCGACGACTACACGACGGACGAGTTCACCGACCTGCTCGTCGCGCTGTTCTTCGGGGGCTTCGCCGAGGAGAAATAACGCCGTGTTCGCGGGCGTGGTGCTACGCCCCGTCGGGCCGGGCCGACGGCGCCGGCGTCCCCGCCTGGGCATCCAGGAGCGCGTCGATGCTGCCGGCTCCCAGCCCGAGTTCCGCCAGCACCTCGCGGGTGTGCTGCCCGTGCTGCGGCGCCGGGCGCGCCCCGGTGTACGTCCCGTCCCAGCGCAACGGGGAGCGCGCCGTCGGTACCGCACCGACGCCGGGCTGTTCGACGCGCTCGATGACGGCATACTCGCGGGCGGCCACCTCGTCCATGGTCCGGTACGGCGCCCACAGCACCCGGCTGCCGGACAGTTCCTTCTCGATCTCGGCGAGCGTGCGCGCCGCGAACCACGGACGCAGGATCGCGGTGATCTCGTCCCGCGCGGCGTAGCGGTCGCCCTCGTCGGCGAATCGGAGCCCGCGATGCCGTTCGAGCGCCGCGAACACCTCGGCGGTGCCGGTGACCTCGACGAGCCCCCGCCACTGGGCGGCGGTGAGGCCGACGACCATCACGGCACGGCCGTCGGCGGTGGCGAAATCCGACCCGTAGCTGCCGTAGAGCGCGTTGCCCTGCCGCTCCCGGCCGGCCCCGCGGTCCTCTGCCTCGGCCAGCCAGCCCATGCTCGCGACCGCGGACACGGCGACGTCCTCGAGGGCGAGTTCGAGGTAGGCGCCCTCGCCCGTGCGGTCGCGCCGCCGCAGCGCGGCGACGATGCCCAGGGCCGCCTGCACCCCGGTGAGCAGGTCCCAAGCCGGTAGCACGTGGTTCACCGGGACGGTCCCGTCGACGGGTCCGGTCATCAGGGGCAGGCCGACCGCGGCGTTGACGGTGTAGTCCACGGCGGGCGAGCCGTCGGCGTTGCCGGCGATGTGCAGGTGGATCAGGTTGGGCCGGCGCGCGGTGAGCACGTCGTGTGCGAGCCAGGACGCGCGAGCCGCGTTCTCGAGCACGATGCCCGCCTCGGCGATCAGGTCGGTGACGACGGCGCGGCCGTCGTCGCTGCGCAGATCCACCGCGACGGACCGTTTGGCCTGGTTCAGGCCCGTCCAGTACAGGCTGGCTCCCGACTCCGCGAGGGGCCAGCGACCACCGTCGACCGCGCCGCCGATCGGGTCTACGCGGATCACATCCGCGCCGAGTTCGGCAAGGATGCGCCCGGCGGTCGGGCCGGCGACGAAGCTGGACAGGTCGACGACGCGGACCCCGTCGAGCGGCCGGGTCGTCATGCGACCCGCTCGAAGATCGCCGTCAACCCTTGCCCACCGCCGATGCACATCGTCTCGAGGCCGTATCGTGCTCCGCGGCGGTCGAGTTCGCGCAGCAGCGTGGCGAGGATGCGCACGCCGGTCGCCCCCACCGGGTGACCGAGCGAGATCCCCGAGCCGTTGACGTTGGTCCGCTCGAAATCGGCTTCCGTGAAGCCCCACTCGCGGGTCACCGCGAGCGCCTGGGCGGCGAACGCCTCGTTGAGTTCGACGAGGTCGATGTCGGCGAGCGTGAGACCGGCCCGCTTCAAAGCCTTCTCCGTCGAGGGCACCGGTCCGATGCCCATTTCGGCCGGGGCGACGCCGGCCACCGCCCATGTGACCAGCCGGCCCAGCGGTCGCAGCCCGAGCCGCTCCGCGTGGGCGCGGGTCGTGACGAGACATGCTGCAGCACCGTCGTTCTGACCGCTGGCGTTGCCGGCGGTCACCGTCGCCGCCGGGTCCTGTGCCGCCATGATCGGCCGCAGCTTCGCGAGGGTGTCGACGGTGGTGTCGGCCCGCGGGTGCTCGTCCCGGTCGACGACGCGGTCGTCGCCCCTGCGCTGAGGCACCGACACCGGCACGATCTCCTCCGCGAACACCCCGGAATCGATCGCCGCCACCGCACGCCGGTGCGACTCGACCGCCAGCTCGTCCTGTTCGCGACGACCGATCCCGTACTTGCGGCGCAGGTTCTCCGCGGTCTCGAGCATCCCGCCCGGGACGGGATGGTTACGCCCACCGGCGGTGACGCGGCCACGGGCGAGCCGGTCGTGCAGCGCAGCCGGCGCGCCCCTGGCGCCCCACCGCATCGATTCGGTGTAGTACTCGGCGCGGCTCATGGATTCGACGCCGCCGGCGATCACGACGTCGGCCACGCCCGTCTGCACGCGCATCGCGGCGTCGAGCACGGCCTGCAGCCCGGAGCCACACCGCCGGTCGAGTTGCAGGCCCGGCACCGTCACCGGCAGGCCCGCGTCGAGCGCGGCGACGCGGCCGATCGCGGGGGCCTCCCCGTTGGGGTAGCACTGCCCGAAGATCACGTCGTCCACCGACTCCGGGTCGATCCCGGTGCGGGACAGCAGCTCCGAGATCACGCGGGCGGCGAGGTCGGTGGCGGGCACGTCGACGAAAACCCCGCCGTACCGCCCGACGGGCGTGCGCAGGGGTTCGCAGATCACCACGTCGCCGGCGGTCGCGTCAGTTGTGGTCATGTCGGAAGTCCCTTTCCCGGTCGGTCCAGTCCTGCGCCCATTCGCGCAGCTCCACGGCACGGATCTTGGTGCCGTTGCCGCCCACCGTCGTGGGCATCGCCTCGATGACGTGAATCGCCGTGGGCACCTTGAACGCGGCGAGCGTTTCGGCACACCATGCCTTCAGCGACGCCGCATCGAAGTCGGTCGGGTCGTCGTCGGTGGGGACGACGAAGCCCACGGCTCGGGTGTAGCCGCCGTCGCCGGTGATGCCGACGACCTTGGCCGTCCGCACCCCGGGGTGCTCGGCCAGCCGGTGTTCGATCTCGGCGGGGTCCACGAGAAATCCCCGCAGCCGCAGCACGTCTCCCATCCGGCACACGTAGGTGTAGCCGCCGTCGCCGGTCGCGACGGCGAGATCGCCGCTGCGGAACCAGCCGTCGGCGGTGAACGCGCGCGCGGCGGCGTCCGGGTTGCCGAGGTACGCGTCGACGACGTTGGGGCCACGCAGTTGCAGCTCGCCCTGCTCGCCGTCCGGCAGCACCCGGTCGTCGAGCGGGTCGGCGATACGCACCCGGATCGCCGGATCGACCGGCCGGCCGCCGCCGTTCCAGCGCACCGCCTCCGGGTCGTCGTCCGACCAGAGCAGGGTCAGCGCGAACACCTCGGACGAGCCGAACACCCCCGAGGTGTGGGCGGCGAACTCGTCACGGGCCCAGCGGGCGATCTCGTGGGAACGGCCGAGGAAGTCGGCGATGCCGAGCCACTTCAGCGCGGACAGGTCGGCGCGCACCTCGCCGTGCCACGTGTCGTACAGGCGCCCGAACAGGTCGTCCCCGCCCACCACGTGCGTGACGTGCAGGTGCTCCATGCGGCGCAGCGTCGCCGCCGCGTCGAAGACCGGTTCCATGAGGAGCGTGGCGCCCCCGGCGAGGGCGGCCATCGCGGTGCTGTAGCCGAACACGCCGGACACCGGCAGCACGCACAGCGCGACGTCGCCGGGGACGACCCGCATGACCGCGGCGTCCGCGCGGGCATGCCGCACCACCGCGGAGTCCCGGTGCGCCGCGAGCTTCGGGGTGCCGGTGGAGCCGGAGGTGGTGAACGCGACGGCCAGCGGATCCGCCGGATCGTCCTCCGCCCCGGCCGGGGTGGGTAGGGCGGTGTCCGGGGTGTCCGGCGCGCGCACCCCCCGGGTGTCGCCGCTGCCCGCCCACCAGCAGCCCGCACCGAGATCGAACCCCGCGGGATCGCCGGCGTCGCTGCCGGGGCCGCCCACGACGGCGACCGCGGGGGGCGGCACCGTCACGGTCCCCGCCGCGTCGCGCAGGGTGCCGAACAGGTCGAGCCCGTGGAAGCCCGCCGCGACGGCGACGACCGCGGGCCGCGCGGCCGTGAGGATGTGGGCCACCTCCCCGGTGTTGTAGCGGGTGTTGACCCCGATGACGTGGGCGCCGAGCGCGGCGGCCGCGAACTGCCAGACGAGCGCGTCGGACCAGTTGGGGAGCAGGACGGCGACGCACCGGCCGCGTTCGACGCCGACGGCCTCGAGTTCGGACCGCAGCGCCTGCGCGCGGCGGCGCAGCTCGGCCCGGCTGCAGGGCAGCAGCCGGCCGTCGGCGGCGTCGTAGGTGGCCACGGCGTCCGGATCTGCGGCGACGAGGTCGTCGAGGAAGGGGGCGAGCCCCGCGGTGGTCGTAGCGGTCACGACAGCACCTCCGCGGTGGCGGCTCGCAGGTCGGTCAGCCACGAATCGGCGAGGCCGGCGAAGTCGTCGACCTCCTCCATCGGGTAGTGACCGATGCCGTCGAGCCGGGTGAACCGGGCGCGTCCGGGAGAGATCTCGTTGATCCGTTCGGCGAGGTCCGCGACGGCGTCCGCCTCGAGCCACGGGTCGTCCGATCCGACGACGAGGTGCAGGGGGCAGGTCAACTGCGACAGGCGGTCGCGGACGTCGTGGGTGCCCCAGCCGATGAGGTCGGACGAGGAGATCTCGGGGTCCTCCCGCTTGTGCATGAGGGCGATCCGGTGCGCCGTGTCGGCGGATACCGAGCGCCCGACGGAGGCGAGGGTGCCGAGGTAGGTCCGTTCGGCACGCGACGGCCCGGCGACGTCCTCGAGTTCGCGCCGCAAGCCGGCGACGTTGACCCGGCCCGGAGCGGCCTCGGCCTCCATCGCGACGGCGCCGGCGAGCGGCCGGTCCGGCCGGGTGGCGAGCTCGAGGGTCAGCTTGCCGCCGATGGAGCAGCCGAGCACGTACGGCCGGTGCACGTCGAGCGCGTCGAGGAGGGCGCCGAGCCAGTCGCCGTAGGTGGTGAGGCTGGTGACCGGTCCGGCCGGGTCCGGTTCGGAGCGGCCGTGGCCGGGCAGGTCGGGCACGAGGACGCGGTAGCCGCGGACGGCGAGGTCACGGGCGACGTGCCGCCACTGCACCCCGCTCTGGCCGGCGGTGTGGAGGCACAGCACGGTGGGCAGCGGGTCGGAGGCGGGAGTCCCGTCGGGGGTGACGATCTCGACGAACCCGAGGGCTCCGTCGATGTCCAGGTAGCGGGCCTCGATCATGAGCGGGCCTTTCTCGCGACGGCACGGGCGTGGCCGATGATCAGGTTCAGCGGCTTGGTGAGCCGGAGGTACTCGTATCCGTCTCCGGTGGCGGAGAATTCGCCACCGATCGCGCGGCGCATGAAGTCGTCGCGCTCACCGAGGATCAGGTCGGCCCACAGGTGGTCCGGTGCGACGAACGTGAAGGTGGCTCCGTGCGGGGTGCGGCGGGTGACGTCGACGATTCGGCCACGGTAGATCCGCAGGTGCACCTCGCGGTCGCCGCTGCGCAGGCCGACGGTGCCGTCCCAGGTGGCCAGCGACGACGCGAAGGCCGGATCCTCGGTGAGGCTGTCGCGCAACAACTCTCCCCACGCGGGGGTGCAGAACTCGAGTTCGGTGGCGGTCGCGGCGGGCGAGTCGAGCAGCCAGGTCTCGGTCCCCTCCTCGCGGACGGCGCCGGTGGCGTCGAGCACGCGGACGAACCGCTCGGCGGTGGTGCCCGCGACGCGGGTGACGACGGCCTCCGACCGGATCCGGTCCACCGCCGTGACCGGCGCGATCGCCGTCCAGCGCAACCCCGTGCGGTGCGCGGCCGGCACGCGCGCGGTGAGCAGCTCGGCGGCCACGGTGCCGAGGGCGAACGTGCCGGTGGGAAGGACGATTCCGGACTCGCAAAGCAGCTCGGAGGCCATCCGGACGGGGCTGGCGGCGCGATCGCCGACGCGGACGGTGTGCGAGGTGGTCACGATGGTGCTCATGCGGTTTCCGGCCTTCCGAGCAGCTCGTCGGAGATGATGCGCATCTGGATCTCGCTGGTGCCTTCGAAGATCTTCGTCAGGCGGGCGTCGCGCCAATGTCGTTCGACCTGGAAGTCGGTGGTGTAGCCGGCGCCGCCGTGGATCTGCACCGCCTCGCTGGTGACCTGCTCGGCCATCTCGGTGGCGACGAGCTTGCACATCGACGCCTCGAGCGAGCAGCGGCGTCCGGTGTCGATGTCGGTGGCGACGGAGTACATGAGCTGGCGCGCCGCCTCGATGTCGGCTGCCATCTTCGCGATCTTGAACCGCAGGTGCTGGAAGTCGCCGATGGGACGGCCGAACTGGCGCCGGGTGTGCACGTAGGCGATCGAGTCCTCGAGGGCTGCGCGGGCAAGGCCGATCGCGCGGGCGGCGGTGTGGGCCCGGCCGACCTCGAGCCCGGAGACTGCGAGGTAGAAGCCTTTTCCTTCCTCGCCGAGCATCTTGTCGGCGGGGATGCGGAAGTTGTCGAACGACAGTTCCCAGGTGCTCCAGCCGAAGTAGCCGATCTTGCGGACCTTGGTGCCCGAGATCCCCTCCGGGAAGACGCCGCGCTGCTTCTCGACGAGGAACGCGCTGATTCCCCGGTGCGGCTTGGCCGGATCCTTGCGCGGATCGGTGCGGGCGAACAGCACGAGGTAGTCGGCCTCGTCGGCGTAGGTACACCACATCTTCGTGCCGTTGACGACCCATTCGTCGCCGTCGCGGACGGCCCGGCAGGAGATGTTGGCGACGTCGGAGCCGGCCTCCGCCTCGGACAGCGCGTACGCGCCGAGGTATTCGCCGCGGGCCACCTTCGGCAGCAGGGCGGCCTCCTGCGCGGGGGTGAAGCCGCCGCCCATGCCGTTACCGCGGGCGAGCAGCCCCGACACGCTCATCCAGGCCCGGGACAGTTCCTCGGCCACCAGGCAGTACTCGAACACGCCGAGGCCGAGGCCGCCGTGCTCCTCGGGGATCATGATGCCGAAGAACCCGATCTCGGCCATCTCCTTCTTCAGCGAGTCGGGGATGGTGCCCTGGACCGGGTCGAGTTCGTTGGCGACGGGCAGCACCTTCGTCATGGCGAAGTCGCGGGCGAGGTCGCGGATGGCGAGGCGCTCTTCGGTGAGGTACCGCGGGGTGTCGGTGCGCGGCTGCGACGGCCGGTGGGTCATTGGGGACTCCCTCGATGAACCAGTATCTGGTCATTAACGCTTGTTCACCCAGTAGAGCATGACGCCGCCCACACGTCAACGGCCGGTTCAGGACGGGCGGTAGCCGAGCAGATTGAGGGCGTAGCGGCCGTAGTCGTCGGCCACCTCGGTAGCGCTCAGCGGTCCGTCGGGCCGGAACCACAGCGGGATCCCGGCACACATCGTCAGGACGGCGGTCACCGCCTGGTGCACGTGCGGGACCTCGAATATTCCCAGTTCAACGCCTTTTTCCGCGATGTCGACGAACAGCTGCTCCTGGGCGTCGCGCGAGCCCACGACCCGCTTGCGGTCCACCTCCCCCAGGTACCGCAGCTCGGTGTTCGCCACCAGGCACTCGCGCGGGTTGCGGGCGGTGAACAGCGCATGCGCCACCACGGCCGTGCGCCATTGCTCGGCGGGATCGGGACCGGCCTTGCGCAGGGCGGTACGCGTGGCGGTGAACTGCTCGTCGCTGGCCGCGCGGAGGATCTCGACGAGCAGTTCCGACTTGTTCTCGAAGTGGTTGTAGACGTTGGCGGCGCTGCAACCAGCACGATTGGCGATCGTACGCATCGTCGCACCGTGGAAACCAGCCGCGAAGAACTCGTCGAGCGCCGCGTCGAGGATCCGGTCGCGGACGCCCACCAAGGCCGTGCCCGATCGAGTGTTCATGAGGTGCAGGGTAGAGGCCCGGGTCGGGACCAGCAAGAAGTCCGTCTTGACGCTGCCATTGCGCTCCATTTATGGTCCATCTCACATGAACATGCGTTAACCACTTCATCGAAGGACGCGCTGTGACCACCCTCCCCGACATCACGCTCGCCGAGCGGATCGCCCGCCTCGAGGACCTCGAGGCGATCCGCTCGCTCGACGCCCGCTACTGTCGCCATCTCGACGACGGCGACTGGGACGCCCTGATGGACCTGTTCACCGACGACGGCGAGTTCGACGGCCTGTCCCGTCCCCGCGGCAAGGCCGAGATGCGCGAGTTCTTCGCCGGCCTCGCCGCCGGCGGACTCACGACGTTCTGGCACTTCATCACGAACATGGAAATCGACCTCGACGGCGACCGCGCCACCGTGCGGTCGTTCCTGTGGCAGCCCTGCGTCACCGACGGCACCCCCGCGATCGCCGCCGGGCGCTACACCGACGAGGTGGTCAAGGTCGACGGCCGCTGGCGCTACCGCGTCAAGCAGGTCCGCTTCCACTTCTTCGGCCCCCTCGAACAGGGCTGGGACGAGAATCTGTTCGCGCTCGAGACGGCGCGGCGTGCGGCGGTGCGACCGTGACCGAACTGCGCACGCAACCGACCTGGAGCGCGATGCTCGCCCTGCCCGAGGTCGTCGAACTGCGCCGCCGTCGGCGCACCGTCACCAACTCCCTCGGCGGCCTCGCCATCGCCCTCTTCGCGTCCTTCCTCGTCGGCTTCGCCTACTTCCCCCACTTCCTCGGCGAGACCGAACTGCTCGGAGTCCCCCTCTCGCTGTGGGTCGTGTTCTCCCAGTTCGCCGGGACGTGGGTCCTCGTCTACGCCTACTTCCGGCTCACCCGCACCTACATCCAGCCCGCCGCCGACGCGGCCGTCGCGGCCGTCCTCGAGAACCAGGAGCGTGCGGCATGACCGGCGACGCCGACTACCTCGCCATCGCGATCTGCGCGGCGGTGATCTCGCTGACCCTGTGGGTCACGTTCGCCGTGTCCCGGCGGGCCCGCAGCGCCGACGGATTCTTCGCCGCCGGCCGCTCGATCTCGAGCTGGCAGAACGGTTTCGCGATCGCCGGTGAATTCATCTCGGCCGGAAGCTTCCTCGGCACCACCGGCCTGATCTTCTACAAGGGTGTCGACGGTGCGGTCATCCTCTGCACCTCGGTGATCTCGTTCCTGCCCGTGCTGTTCCTGCTCGCGGAGAAGATGCGCAACGTGGGCAAGTACACCCTCGCCGATGTGCTCGTGTTCCGCACCGAGGCACGCAGTGTGCGAGTCGTCGTGGCGCTGAGCACCATCGCCACCGGCACCTTCGTGTTGCTCGCGCAACTCGTCGCGGCCGGGGTGCTGCTCGAGTCGGTCTCCGGTATCCCGTTCTGGCTGTCCGTCATCGTCGCCGGCACCCTCATGGGCATCTACGTCTTCGTCGGCGGCATGCTCGCCACCACCTGGGTGCAGGTCATCAAGTCCACGATCCTGTCGGTCCTCGCGATCGTCGTCGGCCTGGGTATCCTCGCGCAGTTCGGGTTCAGCTTCCCGAAGGTCCTCGACACCGCGACCGATCACGCGGTCGCGGGCGAGGCCGTCCTGTCCCCCGGCCTGATCTTCGGGCAGACCAGCGCGCTGAACCTCGTCTCGTACTCGCTGGCGTTCGCGCTCGGCACCGCAGGCATGGCGCACATCCTGATCCGCTTCTTCACCGTCCCCGAGGCGAGCACCGCACGACGCTCGCTGGGCTGGACCGTCGCGCTGTGCAGCATGTTCTACCTGATCGTCATCGTGATGGGCTTCGGCGCCGCCGCACTGCTGGGCGACGGGGGCGCCGATCGGGTCGGTGCCGGGGGCAACCTCGCGGCGCCCGTGCTCGTCACCGAACTCGGTGGGGGCGTGGGCACGATCGGCGGCTCGATCGCCCTCGCGATGGTCGCGGCGGTGGCCTTCGCGAGCATCGTCGCCGTCGTCGCCGGCGTGGTGATCTCCGCCGCGGGCACCTTCGCCCGCGACATCTGGCCGGCGCTGACCCGCACGCCGCCGGTGGACGAACTCGACGTCGCGGCCCGCACCCGCGAGGAGAATGCGCAGGCCCGCGTCGCCCGGTTCGGTGCCGTCGCATTCAGTGCCCTCGCGATCGGGCTGACCATGCTGATCGGCGACGACACCAACATCACCTACTTCATGGGCATGGCGTTCATGGTGGCCGGCAGCGCCCACCTGCCGTCGCTGGTGCTCAGCCTGAACTGGCGGCGCTTCAACAGCACCGGCGCCGTGTGGGGAATCCTCACCGGCCTGATCTCGACCGTCGTCAGCCTCATGTTCACCGAGGCGCTGTGGCTCGGCAGCGGGCCGGCACCCCTGACGATCCAGCTGCCGGTGATCGTCACCATGCCGCTCGGCCTGGCCGCGTGTGTCGCCGGTTCGCTGATCGGTGAGAAGCGGCGCGGGCGCACCGCACACGAGGACGAGAAGTTCGCGGAGATGCTCGTGCGCGCCGAGACCGGCATCGGGGCGGAGGTCGCGACCGCCCACTGACGACGACGGGCACCCGCACTCGGCAGATGCGAGTGCGGGTGCCCCGTCATGTCAGGGCAGGTCGAACAGCGTCGGATGGTCCTGCTGCGCCTGCTCCGCGAGCACCGCGCCGTGTCTCTCGCACATCTCACGGGCGATGTGCTCGGGGCACGCGAGTTCACGACCGATCTGTTCCCAGTCCCACCCGGACGCGTGCAGTTCCCAGGCGACGCGGCCGTCTTCGTCCCAGAGTGCCGACATGGGCCGATACTGCTCCCGGAAACCGCGAGCACCAAGGACATCCGACCGCGTGTCGCCGATCGCCGCGATTCGGCGGCGACCCCGCGCCCGAAAGTGCTTCCTGCGCGCGTGAGAACGCGCGCAGGAAGCACCGCGGCGCGCGACGACCCGGCTAATCGAAAGTCATCCCCGCGTCGGCGCCCTGCTGCCTGGTGGTGTTCGCGCCGTCGAGGGATTCGCGGATGATGTCGGCGTGGCCGCTGTGGTGGGCGGTCTCCCGGATGATGTGCAGCAGCACCTTCCGGGCGCTCCACCACTGTCGCTCCGGGGCCCACGGTGCGGTCGGCAGTGGCACCTGCAGGTCGAGGTCCTCGAGGCCGGCGACGAACGTCTCCGTCTCCTTTGCGATCGCCTCGTACCGTTCGAGCAGTCCGGCGACGGTGTCGTCGTCGCGCATGAAGTACTGCTCCATCGCGGACTCCAGGTCGAACTCGGCGGTGTCGTCGAGCGTGCGGATGGTGTCGATCCAGTGCTGTTCGGTGGTCGCGACGTGCCTGAGCAACCCACCCAGGGTCAGCTCGCTGACGGTGCTGCGGGTGCGGGCCTGCTCGTCGTCGAGGTTGCGGAGGGTGATCAGGAACGTCTTCCGTTGTTCTGCCAGGATGTCGAGGATGTCGGCGCGTTCCCCGGTCCGCTCGGTCATCTGGTGTCCGCCCTTCGTGAGGTCGATTCTCCTGCTACGACGACAGTAGGGAGGATTGCGGACGACTTCGGTCCTCGATAGCGATCAGGTGGCGAAGAAGACCGCGCCGGTTACCGGGACGAGGGTCAGGAACAGGACCGACAGGACGAACAGCGTGATCGTCAGCTTCCGGTTCCATCCGCCGCGGGTTCCGCTCGCGGCGAGCACGAAGAGCACGAATCCGATGCAGATGGACACGATGCCCACGATCACAGGTGTCTCGATCATCTGCTCATCATCGTTCAGCCGGTGGTCCCGCGACGACGCAGGTCACCGGAAGGCGGCCTCACCGGTCAGGGCCTGACCGATGGTCAGCTGGTGCACCTCGGAGGTGCCCTCGTAGGTCAGCACCGATTCGAGGTTGTTGGCGTGCCGCAGGACCGGGTACTCGCCCGTGATGCCGTTGGCACCGAGGATGGTGCGGCACTGGCGGGCGATCGCGATGGCCTCCCGGACGTTGTTGAGCTTGCCGAGGCTGACCTGCTCCGGGGAGATCTCGCCGCGGTCCTTGATGCGACCGAGGTGGTAGGCGAGCAGGTGGCCCTTGCCGACCTCGAGGGCCATGTCGGCGATCTTGGCCTGGGTGAGCTGGTAGCCGGCGAGCGGCTTGTCGAACACCTCCCGGGACCGCGCGTAGTCGATTGCGGTCTCGAGGCAGTCGCGGGCCGCACCGATCGCCCCGAACACGATGCCGAAACGGGCCTCGCCGAGCGCGGTGAGCGGCCCGCGCAGCCCCTGCGCCTTCGGCAGCATCGCCGAGGCGGGCAGGCGCACGCCGTCGAGGACGAGTTCGGAGGTGACCGAGGCGCGCAGCGACAGCTTGGCATGGATCTGCGGGGCGGAGAAGCCGGCGGTGTCGGTGGGCACGACGAAACCGCGGATGCCGCGGGCGCCGTCGTCGAGGTCGGTCTGCGCCCACACGACGGCGACGTCGGCGATCGAGCCGTTGGTGATCCACATCTTGGTGCCGTGGAGAATCCAGTCGTCGCCGTCGCGTTTGGCGTGGGTGCGCATCCCGGCGGGGTTGGACCCGAAGTCCGGTTCGGTCAGGCCGAAGCAGCCGATCGCCTCGCCGGCGGCCATGCGGGGCAGCCACTGCTGTTTCTGTTCCTCGCTGCCCCAGTGGTGGATGGAGAACATCGCCAGCGAGCCCTGCACGGAGACCAGGCTGCGGATGCCGGAGTCGACGGCCTCGAGTTCGAGGCAGGCCAGGCCGTAGGCGGTGGCGCTCATCCCGGCGCAGTCGTAGCCGTGCAGGTGCATGCCCAGCACACCGAGCTGCCCGAGTTCCTCGGCGAGCTCGCGGGCCGGGAGCTTCGCGTCCTCGAACCACCCGGCCACGTGCGGGCGGATGCGCTCGTTGCCGAACTTGCGGACGGTGTCGCGGATGGCGATCTCCTCCGGCTCGAGCAGGGCGTCGAGCGCGAAGAGCTGGGACAGCGACTGGGCGTGGGTCATGTCTTCTCCGAAGTTCTCGTGCTGAAACGGTTGTGCCCTGCCGGCCGCGGCGCCTGGGGCCCAGGTTGTCGCACGCCTGCGGGTGGGACCGGCGGCCACGGTGCCGCCGGCGGACCGGCCTCCTCACCGCACCGCCGGCACCTCCCGGTACTGCGCCAGTACCTCGTCCGTGTGCTGTCCGTGGACGGGCGGTGCCGACCCCAGCGGGGGCCGCGCACCCCCGAAGTTGACCGGGAACGCGATCTGTTCGAGCGGCCCCGATTCGTGATCGACGGTGCCGATCATGCCGATCGCGGCGGTGTGCGGGTCCTGGTAGATCTCGTCGAGGTGGCGAATCGGCGAGACCGGCACGGCGTGCGTTTCGAGCAGCCGGCACCAGTGCTCGACGGTGTTCGACCCGAACGCCTCGGTGAGGACCTCCTCTAGGGCCTCACGGTGTTCGATCCGGTTGCGGTTGCGAAGAAACCGCGGGTCGGCCGCGAGGTCCGGACGCTCCAGGGCCTCGCACAGGTGCTGCCACAAAGTGTCGTTGCCTACCGCCACCACGAAGTAGCCATCGCGCGCCGGATATGCCTGGTAGGGAGCGAGATTCGGGTGGGCGGATCCGAGCGCGCGGGGCCGCTGCCTCGTGGCGAAGTAGTTGGTCGCCCAGTTGACGTGCATGGCCAGTTGGCATTCGAACAGGGAGGTCGTGACGTACTGTCCGCGGCCGGTGCGGTTGCGCTCGACGAGGGCCGCGAGTACCCCGATGACACCGAACAGGGCGGCACCGAGGTCTCCCATCGCGTATCCGGCCTTCATCGGTGCGCCACCCGGTTCCCCGGTCAGGGACATCAGCCCGCCGGCGGCCTGCGCGACCATGTCGTATCCGGGTTGGTCGCGCAGTGGACCCTCCTCGCCGAATGCCGAGATGTGCAGGACGACGAGCTGGGGGTACTGCTCCGAGAGCGCACGGTAGTCGAAGATCCGTTGCAGGCCGCTGCCCGGTTTGAAGTTCTCGACGAGGACGTCGGCGTCCTCGAGCATGCGGTGCACGATCCGCTGCCCCTCGTCGGACTTCAGATCGATCGTCACGGACTTCTTGCCGCGGTTGACGGCGAGGTAGTAGGTCGCGTCGTCGCCCACGAACGGCGGTCCCCACACCCGCGTGGGATCGCCGCCGTCGGGATGCTCGACCTTCGTGACGTCGGCGCCGAGGTCGGCGAACGACATGGTCGCGTACGGGCCGGCGAGGATCTTCGAGAGGTCGAGCACCTTGACGCCGGCGAGCGGGGCCGGGCCGGTGGCGGGGTTCTCGGTCATGGTCGTGCTCCTGTCAGTGCCGGCGCCGCAGCGTGCGCGACGGGCGGGTCGATGTCGGTACCGTCGGCGACGGCGTCGAGATGTTCGAGGGCGACGGCGTTCGGCACCCCGGCGAGGCCGTCGAGGTACGCGTGGGCGACGAGCAGCGACCGATGTTCGGGGCCGTGCTCGAGGCGATGCGAGGCGAGGTCGACGAGCAGCGTGGCCGTCACGGTGCGCGCGAGGTCGTCGGTGTATGCCGCGCAGCGGGTCTGGGCGCGGACGTCGTCTCCGGCGAGCAGATCCTCGCCGCGGGCCTCGAGCGCATCCCAGCGCTCGCGCAGCTCCGCGACCGCCGGCGCGCAGCCCGGTGCCGCGGCGTCGAGCATCGCGCGCATCGCCGCCGTCAGAGTCTGGTGCGCGCCGCTCTTGCGCATGGATCGCAGCACGTCGAGGGCGATGACGTTGCTCGACCCTTCCCAGATCGACCCCAGGTGCGAGTCGCGGACGAGCCGCGTGAACGCCCAGTCCTCGATGTACCCGCAGCCGCCGCGCACCTCCATCGCTTCGCCGGTCACGGCCCGCGCCCGCTTGCACACGTAGTGCTTCGCGACCGGGGTGAGGATCCGGACGATGCTGCGCGCCTCGTCGTCCCCGCGGTCGGCGCGATCGAGGCACACCCCGCTGTAGGCGACGAGCGCGAGCGCGCCCTCCGCGTCGAGCAGCAACGGCAGCAGGGTGGCACGCATGAGCGGCTGCTCGAACAGCGGCTTGCCGAAGACGACACGATCCCGGGTGTGGGCGACGGCGTCCCGCACGGCCCGCCGCATCAGGGCGCTCGAGCGCATCGCGTTCGACAGCCGTGAGGTGTTGAGCATCTCCGTCATCTGTAGGAACCCGCGCTCGAGCTCGCCGACCTGCAGCGCGTACGCGCCGTGCAGCGTGACCTCACCGCTGGGCATCGAACGGGTGCCGAGCTTGTCCTTGAGTCGGTCGATCGTATGGGAGTTCCGGGTTCCGTCGGGAAGATGTTTGGGCAGCATGAACATTCCCACTCCGCGTGTCGATCCTTCGGCGCCGCCGGGGAATCGGGCGAGGGTGATGACGACGTCGGCGTCCGGGTTCGAGGCGAACCACTTGC
Source organism: Rhodococcus sp. NS-SX18 (assembly GCF_057367935.1). NCBI lineage: Bacteria > Bacillati > Actinomycetota > Actinomycetes > Mycobacteriales > Nocardiaceae > Rhodococcus > Rhodococcus sp. NS-SX18. The sequence goes on from NZ_CM170633.1 coordinate 5,164,000, forward strand.
GCCCGGTCAGCCGCCATGCCGTGCCGTCGAATTCGGCGCGGGTCTCGGTCCGGGCGATGTCGGTTCCCGCCTGCGTCTCGGTCATGAACATCGCACCGGTGAGCGCGGTGGCCGGGTCGGTCGAGGTCAGTCCGTCGATCCACGGGCGGAAGGTGGCGGGGTCGCCGAACATGCGTAGGGTGCGTGCGGCGGCGTCGGTCATCGACACGGGGCAGGCGAGCCCGAACTCTGCCTGCACGAACAGGTACGACGCGAGGTACTTGACGAGATGGGGCGGCACGTCCGTCCAACCGTGCAGCGGGCGATGCGACAGGGCGGAGAGACCGTATTCCGAGTACGCCGCGCGGCACAGCTCGAGATATGCGGGGTGGTAGTCGATGGTGTCGACGCGCTGTCCGTCCCGGTCGTACTGCCGCAGGACGGGAGGGTGGGCGTTCGCCGTGGCCGCGAGGCCCTCGAGCCGCTGCGCTGCGTCCTCCCCCAGGCGATCGAGGAGACCGTCGGTGAGGTTGCGGTCGGCCTCGGCGATCCACCGGTCGACCACCGCCCGCAATGCCGGATCGGTGTGTGCGTAGTTCATTCGTCTCTTCCTTTCGGACTTCAGTGCGTGGCAGCGGCGGTCCGGGCCGGGGCAGGATCGGCGGTCTCGGTCCTCGGTGACCGGCGCAGCAGTGCCGTCATGCAGACGAGCGAGAGCAGGACGTATCCGAGTCCGAGTCCGACGACCGGCCAGATCGAACCGCTGCGGTTGAGCAGGAACTGGCTGACCATCGGCGCCGTACCGGCAAAGATCGCCGTCGACATCTGGTACGAGAGGGAGATTCCGGTGTAACGGACGTGGGTGGGGAACACCTGCGCGAGGATTCCGGCGAGTGCCGAGTAGTACATCGCGTGCGGAGCGGTCGCGACGACCATTCCGACGATCGCCCACCCGAGTGATCCGGTGCGGATCAGCACGAACATCAAGGGCAGGACGAGTAATTCGGGTGCGAGCATCCACCACACGGCTCGGCGCACGTCCATCCGGGTCGCAAGGACGGCACCGAACGGTTGCACGATCACCTGCGCGACGAGCGCCACTGTGATGACGAGCAGGAAGTCGCTACGTTCGAACCCGAGGTCCGTCGTCGCCCACGACAGCGCGAAGGTCGTCTTGACGTAGGTGATCGCGACACCGGCCACCACTGCGCCGATGCCGAGGAACAGTGGGACGGGATGCGAGCGGAGCACTTCCACGAGGGGAAGGCGCGTGTGCTGCCGGGACGCCGCCGCCTGCATCTCCGGGGTCTCCTGGATCCGGAGCCGGATGTAGAGCGCGACGATCACGAGGCCGGCGGACGCCAGGAACGGGATACGCCATCCCCAGCCCTCGAAGGCCGCGTCGGACATCGCGGTCAGTCCGAGGAAGGCGACGGTCGCGAGGAGGTTGCCGACCGGTGAGCCCTGCTGCGCGAAGGCGCCGTAGAGGACCTTCCGCCGGGGCGGGGCGAATTCGGTGGCGATCAGGACGGCCCCGCCCCATTCCCCACCCATCGCGATGCCCTGCAGCACTCGCAGGAGGACGAGGAGGACCGGCGCCCAGACTCCGATCTGGTCGTACGTGGGCAGCAGACCCACACCGACGGTGCCGGTGCCCATGATCGCGAGAGTGACGATCACCGCGTTCTTGCGGCCGAACCGATCGCCGAAGTGGCCGAAGACGACACCGCCGAGCGGACGTGCGACGAACCCGACCGCGAACGTCGCGAACGCGGCCAGCGTGCCGAGCGCGGGAGAGACGTCGGGGAAGAACAGACTTCCCAGCACGAGCGCCGAGGCGGTGCCGTAGATGTAGAAGTCGAACCATTCGATGGTGGTGCCGACGAAGGCGGTGACACCGGCGCGCCGGGCCGCCGTGGAGTCGTGGACCGGTGGCGAAGGCTGTGGTCCGGGGGCGGGCGCGGCGTGCTCTGGCTGTGGATTCACGGTGCACTCCGGGGACTGTCACGCGGGCGTACCCGCTGCTGAATGAGGCGTACATCACCCTCTCCCACGCATCCATGTAATGTCCAAGACCTAATCGAGAACGATTGTGTGGTTCTCACACAGAATTGCGAGGGCGATCGTGGAGCTTCGGCAACTGCAGGCATTCCTCGCGGTGGCGGAGGAGCTTCACTTCGGGCGCGCGGCGGAACGGCTGCACATCGCCCAGTCGCCGCTCAGCCAGATGATCCGCTCCCTCGAGCGTGAGCTCGGCGCCGAATTGTTCGCCCGCACCACCCGGTCCGTCCGCCTCACCGCGGCAGGTACCGCACTGCTGGCCCCCGCCCGGGTGATCGCCGCACAGGCCGACGTCGCCCGTAACGTCGTGCGCGCAACCGCCGCCGGCGAGACCGGAATCCTCAGTGTCGGATTCGGCGGGGCGAGCGGTTACACGGTCCTGTCCGAACTGACCCGCGCCCTGGCAGATCATCACCCCGGCATCGAACTGGACCTTCGCCCCCAGACCTATTCGGGGGAAGTGGTCGACCTCGTCTCGCGGGGCCTGCTCGACATGGGCATCGTCGGCCTGCCGGTCCCCGACGACGTCGCAACCGAGACGGTGCGCCACGAGTCGCTCCTCGTCGCGGTCCCGGCCGGTCACCCGCTCGCTGCCCGCAACTCGGTCGCCGCCGCCGAACTCGCCGACGAGCGATTCGTGGTCTACCCCGCGGCACACGGCTCCATCGTGCGCGACACCATGCTCGTGATGTGCAGCGGCGCGGGCTTCACCCCGACGATCGCGCGCGAAGCACCGGATCCCTACAGCCTGCTCGCCCTCGTCGGAGCAGGAGTGGGCATCGCGGTGGTCGTCGCCTCGACCACGCACATCACGGTCGACGGCGTCCGGTACGTGCCGCTCGACCACTCTCCGGTTCTGCCGATCGCCCTGGCCTGGCGGCGCGACGGCGCTGCACCCGCCGTCCGCCGCGTCGTGGAGGTGCTGCGTCGGCTCCCTCCTCGTGTCCCGGCCGACGAGTAACCGCCGCGCACCCGCGCGGGCATGCTTGACAAAGCAATGTAACCGCTTGCACAGTGGGTGGACCCCACCCCGAGGAGAACCCATGGCGACGCTTCGCGAGGTCGCGGCGCGCGCCGGCGTCTCGACCGCCACGGTCTCCCGCGTGTTCTCCCGACCGGAAGCGGTCAGTCCCGACACCCGCGCGAAGGTCTTCACCGCCGCGGAGGCGCTGTCCTTCACTCCGAACCCCACCGCCCGCTCGCTCGCCCTCGGTCGCACCCACAACCTGGGCTTCCTCGTCCCCGACATCCGCAATCCCGTGTTCGGTCCCGCCGTCGAAACCGCGCAGGACCGGGCGCGCGAGCGCGGCTACTCCCTGTTCGTCGCGGCGGGCGAAGGACGGTCCGCCGACGAGCTCGACCTCGTCCGGGCGATCGCCCGGCAGGTCGACGGACTGGTGCTCATCGCCCCGCGCATGTCCGACACCGACCTCGAGGATCTCGCACGGGTCACCCCCGTCGTGCTCGTCAACCACACCTGCGGGGAGCTGCCCGCCGTGCTGCTGACCTCCGACGACGGCATGTCCCAGGCGGTGGACCACCTCGCCGACGCCGGGCACACCGCCGTCACGTACCTCGGCGGTCCCGACTACTGGCTCGCCCAGCGGCGGCGCCTCACCGCCTTCACCACGGCCTGCGCCGCCCGGGGCATCACCGGCACCGTGCTCGGTCCCCTCGAACCCGACTTCGTCGTCGCGGGCCGGAACGCGGCGGACGAACTGGTCCGGACCGGCACGACGGCCGTCGTGGCGTACAACGACCAGGCCGCCGTGGGCCTCATGCAGGGCTTCGCCGAGCACGGACTGCGTGCGGGCCGCGACTACTCGGTCGTCGGATTCGACGACTCGTGGCTCTGCGAGATGACCTCGCCGCCGCTGACCACCGTGCATCTGGCATTCGACGAGGCCGGCGTGACGGCAATCGATCTGCTGTGCGACGTCCTCGACGGAAAGACCGCACTAGACGCCGGACCCGTGGAACTCGGCACCCACCTCGTCGTGCGTTCGAGCACCGTGACCGCCGGGCTGCCCGTCGGCTGACAGACCGTTCCGGGGCGTTGTTCCGGAACACGCAGAAAGCGAAGGAGATTCGTTCATGACCTCGGTGCTCGTACTCAACGGCCCCAACCTCAACCTGCTCGGCACCCGTGAACCCGGTGTGTACGGCGCGCAGACCCTCGAGGACGTGGAGACCCTGTGCCGCAACGTCGGCAAGGAACTGGGCGTCGACATCGACTTCCGGCAGTCCAACCACGAAGGCGTCCTGATCGACGCCCTCCACGACGCCGGCGCCGCGGTCGCCCGCGGGGAATCCCTGGGCGTGGTGTTCAACGCGGGTGCCTACACGCACACCTCGGTGGCCCTGCACGACGCGATCAAGGGCGCGCACGTGCCGCTCATCGAGGTGCACATCTCCAACGTCCATGCCCGCGAGGAGTTCCGCCACCACTCCTACATCTCCCCGGTCGCCTCCGGGATCATCGTGGGCCTCGGCGTCGCCGGCTACGAATGGGCACTGCGCGCGCTCGTCGCCCAGCGCACGACCCAGGCGTAACCGGCGCCGTCACCGGTCCTCTCGCGCGCGTGACCCGCAGCGAGCCGTCCGTGCCGATACCGCCGGGGCGAACCCGCCCCGGCGCATCGGTCCCCGATTCCGCGCCCGCCCGCACAGGCGGCCGCTGTGGAGGAACCCGACCATGACCCACTCCCGACCCGGAACCAAGCGCGCCAAGGCAATTGCCACGGTGTGCCTGTCCGGCACCCTCGAGGACAAGCTCGTCGCCGCCGCCCACGCCGGCTTCGACGGCATCGAACTGTTCGAACCCGACCTGATCGGCTCCCCGCTCACGCCCGCGGCAGTGCGCGAGCACTGCGCCGAACTCGGGCTGAGCATTCCGCTGTATCAACCGTTCCGCGACTTCGAGGCCGTCCCGGCCGACATCCACGCCCGCAACATGCGCCGCGCGCGGCACAAGTTCGACGTGATGGAACAACTCGGCACCGACCTCGTGCTGGTGTGCTCGTCGGTCTCGCCGCACACCGTCGACGATGTCGACCTCGCCGCCGCGCAACTGCGGGAGCTGGCGGATGCGGCGGCGCAGCGCGGCATGCGGATCGCCTTCGAGGCCCTGGCGTGGGGCCGCCACGTGAACACCTGGCAGCGCTCGTGGGAGATCGTGCGCCGGGCCGATCATCCGGCCCTCGGCCTGTGTCTCGACAGCTTCCACATCTTCTCCCGCACCAAGGACGTTGCCGGGATTGCGGACATCCCGGGCGAGAAGATCTTCTTCCTGCAGCTCTCCGACGCACCGGAGATGGACATGAACGTCCTGCAGTGGAGCCGCCACTACCGGGTGTTCCCGGGCGAGGGCGAGTTCGATCTCGTCGGACTCGTCGCCCACGTCCTCGCCGCCGGCTACACCGGCCCGCTCTCGCTCGAGGTGTTCAACGACGTGTTCCGCCAGTCGGCCCCGGTGCCGACGGCGATCGACGCGATGCGTTCGCTGCTCGATCTGGAATTGCGCCTCGACGGTGACCCCGAACCGGTGCAGGTGCGCGGACACGCGTTCACGGAGATCGGAACCCCGCCCACCGCCGCGGAACCGGTCCGTGAGGCTCTCGCCGCGCTCGGCTTCACCCACTCGGGACAGCACCACAGCAAGCCGGTGGAGCTGTGGGAACAGGGGGACGCGCGCGTGCTGGTGAACACCTCGAACCCGGCCCACAGTGCGGCCGACGGCGCCGCCGTCACCGCCCTCGGGATCGAGGTCGCGGATGTCGGCGCCGTCTCCCGGCACGCCCACGAGCTGCTGGCACCTCAGCTGGCGCGGGTCGTCGGGCCGGGTGAGGCACCGTTGTCCGCGGTGGTCTCCCCGGACGGCACCGCCCTGTTCCTCTCGGCGGAAGCAGACGGTACCGCCGACTGGCGCAACGACTTCCGCCCCACCGGCACGTCGCCGGCCAGGACGGTGGGCGTGCGATGCACCGAGTACGTCGCACTGACCCAGGCCTACGACCGCTTCGACGAAGCCACCCTGTTCTACCGCTCGGTGCTGGGCCTGAACGATGCCGAGGCGGCCGAATACGCCGGGCCGTTCGGTCTGGTGCGCAGCCGCGTCCTAGCCGCGGACGGTTTCGAGGTCGGCCTCATCGCGCCCGTGCTGCGGCGCGGGGAGTGGGCGCCGGGGGTGCGGCACCCTCAGCACATCGCGTTCGGGGTCGACGATGCGGTGGAAGCGGCACGCACCCTGCATGATTCGGGCGCGCCGGTGCTGGAGATCCCCGCCAACTACTACGACGATCTGGATGCGCGGCTTGCTCTGGATCCGGAACTGCTTGCCGCCCTTCGGGAATACAACGTGCTCTACGACCGGGACGAGGACGGTGGCGAACTGTTCCAGGTGTTCACCAGGGTCGTCAGCGCGCGGGTGTTCTTCGAGCTGGTGCAGCGGCGCGGCGGCTACCGGGGTCACGGCACCGTCAACGCCCCGGTCCGTATGGCCGCGCATGCGGCCGCGCGACGCTGAACGCCGCTACCGGACTTCACCCACCGCCTGCGCCAGCGCCTCCAGGGTCTGGGCGCTCGTGTAGCGCGGCTGCCAGCCGAGCTGTGTCCGGGCTTTCGTCGTGTCCATCACGACGGACGTGCGGCCGGTGTGGATCCACTCGACGAGCGAGGGCAGGAACGGTAGCCGCGCCACCACGGCCGACGCCGCCGTCGCGACCGCGGCGGGGACGCGGACCGGCTGGGCACCGAGCGCGGTCGCGACGTCCGACAGCGACACCACCCCGTCACCGGCGATGTTGTACGCGCCGGGCGGCCCGTCGGATGTCACCGCCGCGCCCACGGCACTCGCCACGTCGTCGTGGTGCACGAGCTGGAGCGGGTGACCCGGATCCGGGAACAGCGGCGGTGGCAGCGGCATTGCACCCGCGGCCTTCCGCACGGCTCCGGGCAGGTGCTCGGCGATCTGCCGCCACGGCATGGCGTCGGCCAGGGCGGTCGCGTTCGGTCCCGCGACGATGCACGGCCGCAGCACGAACACCTCGAGATCCGATCCGCGGGTGACCTCGTCGAGGACGCGCTCGAGTTCGGCCTTCTGCTCCGAGTAGTAGTGCTCGTGCGAGCCGCGGGTGGGCACGTCCTCGGTGATCGGGGTCGGATTGTCCGGGTGGTAGCCGTATGCAGCGACGGACGAGGTGTACACGAGGCGTCGTGGCCGGGCCGCGGCGACCGTCGCCTCGAAGACGTTGCGGGTGCCCGCGATGTTGATCCGGTGGCTCTCGGCCCGCGAACCCATGATGACGAACGCCAGGTGCACGACGACGTCGGCCTCCGCGACCAGGGCGTCGACGGCGCCACGGTCGAGGATGTCTCCCTGCCGGTACTCGGTCTTGGTCCACCCCTGCGCGGCGGGGTCGAACGGGCTTCGTGCCATGCCGAGGATCCGGTCGATGCGCGGGTCCTGTTCGAGGGCCGCGACCGCGGCTCTGCCGATCTCGCCGGTGGGTCCGGTGACCGCAACTGTCGTGCCCATGAGAATCCCCTCGCTCGTGCCGTCGCCGGTGCGACCCGTACCGCGTTCCCGGGCCCGTCGGGGAGCAAACCTCCGGTCCGGCGCCTGCTATTAGACTCTCCGCCACCGTGGACAGGGGGCGAATCGTGGGCGACGGCGGATCGACGCAGATCGGCGACGGGGTGTGGGCGTTCGTGCGGGCACCGGGCGGCTGGGGCGAGGCGAACACCGGTCTCGTCGTCGATGCGGGCACGGCGTCACTGGTCGTGGACACTGCCTGGGACACCCGCCTGGCGCGCCGGATCGCAGAGGCGCAGCAGCCGCTGGTGGCGCGGGCACCGATCACCGAGGCCGTCAACACCCACTCCGACGGCGACCACTGGTGGGGCAACGACACGCTGCCCGCGACGACCCGCATCACGACCAGTGCGGCCGCGCTGCGCGGCATGCGCGAGGATCTGCCGCCGGCCGCGGTGGCGGCGCTGGCGACGGCGGGCCGGTGGCTGGGCGCGGTGCCCGGCCGGATCGGCGCCGCGGCCGCCTACATGCGCCGGGTGCCGGGCGGCGCCCACCTGCCGTGGCGGTCGCCCCGGCTGCCCGACCACACCTTCGACACCGATCTGCGGCTCGAGGTGGGACAACGTCCGGTGATGCTGGAGCGTCTCGGGCCGTGCCACACCGCCGGAGACGCGATCGTGCACGTGCCGGACGCCGGCGTGGTCTTCGCCGGTGACCTGCTGTTCATCGGCTCGACGCCGATTCTGTGGCACGGACCGCTGGAGAACTGGATCGCCGCGATCGATCGGCTGCTGGCCCTGGACGCCGACGTCTACGTGCCGGGCCACGGGCCGCTGTGCGGACCGGACGAGATCCGCGAGTTGCGCGCCTACTGGGTGTGGCTCGAGCAGGCCGGCCGGGAACAGTACGCGCGCGGCGCCGGGCCGCTCGAGGCGGCCCGGCAGTTGGTGCGCGATCCCGAATTCGTCCGGTGGGACGACTGGATCCATCCGGAGCGGATCGTCCTGAGCCTGAGCACGCTGTTCCACGGGTGGGGCGGGCATCCCCCGGCGCCGCCCACCGTCGTGCGGCGGGCCGGGGCGTTCGCCGACGCCGAGACGCTGCTGCGCGAGTTGTTATCGACACGGTGAGGATCCCGTAATCGGTGCGGACGCCGGGGTGTGTCGGCGTGGCTACTTCCGGCCCGGCGCCCAGTTCATGCCCCAGCCGTAGGCGCGATCGAGGTCGGACTGGCTGCCGTCGACGTATTTGACGAGCCGCGAGACGCTGATCTCGCGGCCGGTGTTCTGCAGCATCGCGATGGCACAGATCCGTGCGCCGTTGTTCGGCGAGTCGAGGCGCACCTCGATCTGCGGCCCGGAGGGCGGGGTGAGGGTGACGACGCCGTCCACGGCAGCCCAGTTGGGGGCGCCCTCGTAGATCATCGCGAAGATCAGGATCCGGCGGAATCGCTCGGGTTGTCCCAGGTCGATTCGCATGGTCTCACCGGCGGAGACGGCACCGGTCCGGTCGTCGCCGTCCAGCGCGACAAACGGAGGTTTCTGCAGCGCACCGAAGCTGTTGCCGAGTGCCTGGACGACACCCTTGGAGCCGTCGGCGAGCTCGTAGAGACAGCCGAGGTCGAGGTCGACGCCGCGGGCCGCCGCGCCGCCGGTGAGCTTGGCGAGGAATCCCTTTTTCGGTGGGGTCGGGGAGCCGGCCTGTGACCAGTTCAGGTTCACCAGGGTGATCCCGCTGCCGGACTTGGTGAGATCGACCGTCGGAGCAGCCTTGGTGAGACTGATCTTGCTCAGGCCGACTCCGCTCTTGTCGTCGCCGGGGTTCTTCGGGGGCCGGGTGTAGTCGATTGCCATGGATGGAACCTTTCCCTGGATACGAAGATGGGAACCCGCGATCGCTCGAACCGATCGCAGGTTCCCATCGATGTCGTGCGGTCAGGCGGCGACCGGCGCCTTCATCTCCTGACGATTGCGCCGGATGCTGCTGGCGAATGCGGCGCCGATGAGCGCGACCCCCACCAGACCCGTGATGATCTCGTTCACGTGATGGCCGATCGAGTACAGCAGGATGAACGCGAGCGCACCGATCGCCCAGTGCGCGCCGTGCTCGAGGTAGCGGTACTCCGACAGGGTGCCCTTGCGGACGAGGAACACCGTGATCGAGCGGACGAACATCGCGCCGATGAAACCGAGGCCCAGCGCGATGATGATCGGATCGGAGGTGATCGCGAATGCGCCGATCACGCCGTCGAAGGAGAACGACGCGTCGAGCACCTCGAGGTAGAGGAACAGGAAGAAGCCCGCCTTGCCGGTGGCCTTGGCCAGCTGGCTGGGCCCGCCGGCGGTTTCTTCCTCACCCTCCTCGGGGATGTGGAACATCTCGCCGAGGCCGTTGACGGCGATGTAGGTGATCATGCCGAGTACGCCGGCGATCATCACCGTGGAGACCTTGTCCTCGGGGGCGAGGATCGTGGCGGTCAGCACGAGCAGCACCGACGCGACGACGACCTCGAGCTGGTCGAGCTTGCCGGCCCGCGCGAGCGGACGCTCGAGCCACGCGAGCCACTTGATCTCGCGTTCCTCGAAGACGAAGTTCAGGAACAGCATCAGCAGGAACATGCCACCGAAGCCGGCGATCTGCGGGTGGGCGTCGGTGATGATGGTCTCGTAGCTGGGGCTGCCGTCGGGGAAGTAGGCGGCATCGTTGGGCGGTGGGTTCAGGGCGAGGTCGAGTGCCTCGACGGGACCGAGGCCGGAGGCGACCCACACGATGAGCAGCGGGAAGATCAACCGCATGCCGAACACGGCGATGAGGATGCCGATGGTGAGGAAGATCTTCTGCCAGAACTCGCTCATCCGCTGCAGCACGGTGGCGTTGATGACCGCGTTGTCGAACGAGAGCGAGACCTCGAGGATGCCGAGGATGGTGGCGAGGAACAGCGCCTGGGGTCCGCCGTAGAGGAAGGCGACCACCAGGGACACGACGGTGACGGCGAACGATATGCCGAAAATGCGCAGAACCACGAAGCGTGGCCTTTCTGTCTGGATCGGGCGGTGCAGGGTGGTTACTGCAGCAAACTATCGGTGAATCAAGGAAAGCGGCCCCCGGCGACGAAGCCGGGGGCCGGTTCCGGGGTCCGGGTCGACGTCAGACGTTGACACCGTAGTCGCGGGCGATGCCCGCGAGGCCGGACGCGTAGCCCTGCCCGATGGCGCGGAACTTCCACTCCGCACCGTGCCGGTACAGCTCCCCGAAGACCATGGCGGTCTCGGTGGACGCGTCCTCCGAGAGGTCGTAGCGGGCCAGTTCGTTGCCGTTGGCGCGGTCGACGACGCGGATGTAGGCGTTGCGGACCTGACCGAACGACTGGCTGCGGGAGTCGGCGTCGTAGATCGAGACCGGGAAGAAGATGCTCTCGATGTTCGCCGGCACGGCGCTCAGGTCGACGTTGATGACCTCGTCGTCGCCCTCGCCCTCACCGGTGCGGTTGTCGCCGATGTGCTCGATCGAGCCGTCGGGGGACTTGAGGTTGTTGAAGAAGACGAAGTGCTGGTCCGACACGACCTTCTTGTCACCGCCGGTCGCGATCGCACTGGCGTCGAGGTCGAAGTCGGCACCGGTGGTGGTGCGGATGTCCCAGCCGAGGCCGACGGCCACGGCGGTGAGGTTCGGCGCTTCCTTGGTGAGGGAAACATTGCCGCCCTTGGTCAAGCTGACGCCCATGCGGGGTCCTTTCGATCTGTCGGTCCGGACGAGGTGCCCGGGCGGGCACGCCCGATTTGCGCGTGTCCCACCACCCTAATAGCTGTTCCGCGCCCACGCCCCCGCGCTCCGCACGCACACGGGGCGGAAGGGCGCGGACCAGTACCATTCGGGGCGTGGCGAGCCGATGGACGCGCCGCCTCTTCGGGGGTGGGAGCACCGACGATCCGGTGGCGCTGCGCGCCTACGACGCGATGGTCGCCGCGTTCCTCGACATGGACCGGCGCCAGTCCGTCGCCGAGGCCGGGGTCACGGCCTCGCACGAACTCACCCCGCAGCGCGGCCTGCGGCGGGAGTGGGAACCCGTCCGTGAAGAGTGCTACCGCGCGGCCGAGACGTACCTGAACCTCTCCCGCACCGAACCGTCCGATCCGCTCGCTCCCGCCCCGGCCTACGAACAGGCCCTGCAGCAGATCGGTCTCGCCACCCGCACCCTCGACCAGTTCTACGAGCGCCACCGTGCACACCTCGAGCACTCGGTGGCGGTGGCCCGGACCGTCCCGCAGCTCGCCCGGCAGGTCCGTACCGAGGCGCAGGCCGCGGCGGCACTGGTGACCGCGCCCGAGCATGCGGCCTACGCCGACTACCCGTCCGTGCGGGCCGCGGCGGACACCCTCGACGCGGAGATCCGGGCGCTCGATGCGGCCGGGGGAACCGGAGCGGCCCGAACGGCGGCACGCCGGACAGAGGAGGCGGCGACGGCCCTGCGCCGCGCCCTCGCGCAGGCACCGGACCGAGCCGAGTCCGCCCGGAAGGCTGTGGCATCGGTCACAACCCGGTTGTCGGCGGTGCGCACCCGTGCCGAGAGCCTGGCGCCGGCGTTCTCGGCGCTGCTGCGCGAGTTCAACGCCGCCAGCTCCGCCGACCTGGCCGGCAACGAACGCGCCGCCCGCGAGTTCCTCGATCGGGCCGACGCCGACGTGTCCGCTGCGCGAACGGCATCGGCCGCGAACCGGCCCGAACAGGCGCTCGAACTGACCGCGGCGGCCCGGGCATCCCTCACCCAGGCCGAGCGGTACGTCGACGCCGTCACCGACCGGCTGTCGGTCCTCCGCGAGGTCCGCCGTGATCCGGCCGCGAAGGTGGAGCAGGTACGGTTCCGTCTGCGCGACGCGCAACAACTCGCGGTCCAACGGGGGTTGACCGCAGAATGGGGCTCGGTGCTCGACGCGCAGCTCGATCGGATCGACAGGGCAGTCGGTTCGCTCACCGGAGTACACCCCGACTACTGGGCGTACGTTCGGGAGCTCGACGCCGTTTCGCGCTTCATCGCCGGTGTGGTGCAACGAATGAGAGGACGAACGGACGAGGTATGAGTGGGGGATCCTTCACCGACATGCGCACGATGCATCATTTCCACCACCTCGACGATGCGGCCCGGGACACCTTGTTCCTGCATTTGCCGCGACCGTTCTCCGATGCCGACGAGCGTGAGCGGCTCGCCGTCGCGCTCGGGGCGACCCTGTACGTGCCCGCCACCCGCACGGACCTCGCCGCCACGATCGCGCGCCGCAGCGGGGAGGGCGTCGCCTCGATGGTGATCGACCTCGAGGACGCCGTCGCCGACCACGAGGTCGAGGACGGCCTGCGCAACGCGGTCGCCACCCTCGACGCACTCGCCGGTACCACCGCCTCGACGATGCTGCTGTTCGTCCGGGTGCGCACCCCCGACGGTGTCGACCGCATCGCCGACACGCTGGGCCCGGGCGTCGCCGCACTGACCGGCTTCGTCCTGCCCAAGTTCACCGCGGCCTCGGGGCCGGCGTTCCTCGACGCCGTGGCTGCGGCGTCCGAGCGCCTCGGCAAGCACCTGTACGCGATGCCGGTGCTCGAATCCGCCGAGCTGGTGCACCGGCAGACCCGCGACGGCGAGCTCCAGCAGATCGCCGCGCTCCTGGCCGGGCACCGCGACCGCGTGCTGGCCGTGCGGATCGGCGCCACCGACATGTGCGCCACCTTCGGCATCCGCCGCGACCGCGACCTGACCATCTACGACGTGCGGGTCGTGGTCGACGTCATCGCGGACGTCGTCAACTACCTGGGCCGCACCGACGGCACCGGATTCGTCATCACCGGTCCGGTCTGGGAGTACTTCGCCGACCACGAGCGCATGTTCCGGCCGATGCTGCGGGCCACCCCGTTCGCCGAGCACGACGCGGTGCTGTTCCGGCAGCAGCTCGTCAGCCGGGACCTCGACGGCCTGCTGCGGGAGATCGCCCTGGACCGGGCGAACGGCATCCAGGGCAAGACCGTGATCCACCCCTCGCACGTGGCGGCCGTGCACGCGCTGTCCGCCGTGACGCACGAGGAGTACCACGACGCGGTCGACATCCTCGGCGGTGATGCGGGCGGCGTACAGGCCTCCGGATACCGCAACAAGATGAACGAGCGGCGCCCGCACCGCACCTGGGCGGAGCAGACGTTGCTGCGCGCGTCGGTGTTCGGCGTCACCAACAAGGGAGTGACTTTCGTGGACCTGCTGACGGCACTGGTGGACCGGTGATCACCGGAGTGCGATCGCCCTGGGCGACGGAACGATTCGGGCTCGAGCTGCAGCACCTGGCGTCGGCCACCGGTGACACCGTGCCGGAGCTCGTCGTGCCGGGACTGCGCCGCAACCCCCGTCGCGCGCACCTGCTGGTCTCCACGGTCCTCGGCAAGCACCTCCCCACCGAACCGGCTGCGGTGATCGGCGCGGGCGACCGGCTCGGCGATCTCGTCGCGGACCTGCTGGGTCCCGCCGCGTCCGATGCGGTAGTCCTCGGTTTCGCCGAAACCGCAACGGGACTGGGCCATTGCGTGGCGAGCCGGCTGCGGGCACGCTGCTACCTGCACTCCACCCGGCGCGACGTGCCCGGCGCCGGCACCTTCGCCGGATTCGAGGAGGGGCACTCGCACGCCACGTCGCACCTGCTCCAGCCGACGTCGCCGGAGCTGTTCGCGAACGACGCGCCGCTGGTCCTGGTGGACGACGAGATCTCCACCGGGGCAACCGCGGTCGACGCCATCCGGTCCCTGCACCGGCACAGTCCCCGCACCCGGTACGTCGTCGCATCGCTGGTGGACATGCGCACCGCCGAACACCGTCGCGCCGTCGCCGAGGCGGCCACCGGGCTCGGCGTCCGCATCGACCACGTGAGCCTGGCGACGGGGCACACCGTCCTCCCCGACGGACTCACCGAGCGGGTGGGCGCGCTACCGGACCCGGACCTGAATCCGGTTGCACCGGAACGCGGAACGTACACCTTCGTCTCGCTGCCGTGGCCGGCGGTCGTGCCCGACGGCGGTCGGCACGGGTTCCTGCACACCGACACCGCGGCCTTCGACACCGCGATCGACCGCGCCACCGACGCCGTGACCACTGCCTTGTCGCCGGGACGGCCGGTCGTCGTCGTGGGCCACGAGGAACTGATGTACCTGCCGCTGCGAATCGCCGACACCCTCGCCCGCAGGGGCGTCGCCACACGATTCCAGACCACCACCCGCTCCCCCGCGTACGTCCGGGACGTGCCCGGCTACCCCCTGCGCCGCGGATTCACCTTCACCGCACCCGAACCGGACGACGTCCCGCGCTACCTCTACAACGCGCGGTGGCCGGAGGGGGAACGCGCACAGCTGCTGCTCGTGGTGGACGCTCCCGCCGACACCGACCGTCTGCGTGCCGACGGGGGGCTGCTCGACGTGCTGACCGCCGCCGGGGAGGACGTCGTCGTGGCCGTCGTGCCCGCCACCGATCCCACCGTGCTGCGCGCCGACCGGGAGGGACGACGATGACGGCCCCGTTGACCGGGCCCGGCTTCGGCTCCTACGCCGCGGACGAGGTGAGTTGGCTCCTCAAGGACCTCTCGCACGTCGCGCTCGAGGCCGACGTCGCCGAACGCGAGCGCCGCATCCAGGCGGGCCTCGCCCACTACGCCGAGTCGCTGCCGATCGAGTACCAACCCGATGCCGCCTACCGCGAGCTGTTCGACAAGGTGCTCGCCGCGACGGCGGGGCGCCTCGCCCACGCCGTCGGTACCGTGACCGAACTGCTGCTCGCCGAACGGGGCCGGGACCTGACGCTCGTATCGCTGGCCCGCGCAGGCACTCCCGTCGGGATCCTGATCCGTCGCTGGGCGCAGCGGCACCACGGGCTGAACCTGCCGCACTACGCGGTGTCGATCGTGCGGGGCCGTGGTATCGACTTCGCCGCCCTCGACCATGTGACGGCACGACACGATCCGGCCTCGGTGGTGTTCGTCGACGGCTGGACCGGCAAGGGCGCCATCGCCCGCGAACTCACGGCGGCCCTGGCCGAGTACCGGGCCGCGGGCGGCCCGGAGCTTTCCGACGACCTCGCCGTGCTCGCCGATCCCGGGTACTGCGTGCGGACCTACGGCACCCGCGACGACTTCCTCATCGCCTCGGCGTGCCTGAATTCCACTGTATCCGGACTGGTTTCACGCACCGTCCTCAACGAAACCCTGATCGGCCCGGGCGAGTTCCACGGCGCCAAGTTCTACGCCGAACTTGCCGGCGAGGACGTCTCGGCGGTCCTCCTCGACACCGTGGCGGCCGAGTTCGGCGACCGGGAGGCCGCGGTCACCGCCGCCGGGAACATCCTGCACTCCGATCGCACCCCCACGTGGGCGGGCTGGGAGTCGGTGGAGAAGGTGCGGGCCGAGTACGGCATCTCCACTGTCAACTACGTCAAACCCGGTGTCGGCGAGACCACCCGGGTGCTGCTGCGGCGCGTGCCGTGGCGGGTGCTGGTCCGCGAGGCCGACGCCGAGGAGCACGCGCACATCCGGATGCTCGCCGCCGCCCGCGACGTGCCGGTGGACGTGGTTCCCGACCTGGCATATTCGTGCATGGGCCTGATCAAGGATCTGCCGTGACCACCACCCTCGTCGCCACCGATCTCGACCGCACGATGATCTACTCACGCGCCGCGATGGGCGAATCACCTGTCCCCGACGGCGATCTGGTGTGCGTCGAGCACTACGACGGCGCACCCCTGTCGTACGTGACCGTCACATCCGCGCAGCGCCTGCGCGACCTCACCGCGGCGGCGGTGGTGGTGCCGACCACCACGCGCACCCCGGAGCAGTTCCGGCGCATCGACCTGCCCGGGGCGCCGTGGCGGTACGCGATCGCCAGCAACGGCGGCATGATCCTCGCCGACGGGGTGCCGGACGCCGGGTGGCGACGGACGGTGGACACGGCCGTGCGCACCGAGGGCGCCGGACTCGACGAGGTCACCGCCGAACTGCGCCGCCGCATCTCCGACGACTGGGTGCACAAGTTCCGGGTCGCCGACGAGCTGTTCTGCTATCTCGTGATCGACGTCGCCGCGCAGCCCGTCGGCTTCCTCGACGAATGGGACCACTGGTGCCGGCGCCGCGGATGGAACGCCTCCCAGCAGGGCCGCAAGCTGTACACGATGCCGTCGGCGGTGTGCAAGAGCCGCGCGGTCGCCGAGGTCCGCCGACGTCTGGTCGACGACGGCACGCTCGTTCCGGACGCCGTCGTACTGGCCGCCGGGGACGGCGCGCTCGATGCCGAGATGCTGACCGCCGCCGATGCCGCGATCCGGCCGCGCCACGGCGAACTCGAGGCGCTGGACTGGCGGCACCCGACGGTGGCGGTGACCCGGCAGGCGGGGATCCGGGCCGGCGAGGAGATCCTCGCCTGGTTCGCCCGATCCGCCCGGATCGAGACGGCTTCGTACAGTGGCAGTGACGCTCAACCATCCCCGAGACAGAGTTTCCAGTAACAGTGAGGACCCCACCCGTGCCCGTATCTCTCGCCAAGGGTCAGAACGGCCCCCTCACCGCCGCCGACGTCGTCGTCTCCCTCGAGCTGACCACCCCGGCCGACCTGTCCGCGCTGCTGGTCAAGGCCGACGGCAAGGTGCGCTCCGACGCCGACTTCGTCTTCTTCAACC
Source organism: Rhodococcus sp. NS-SX18 (assembly GCF_057367935.1). Lineage (NCBI taxonomy): Bacteria > Bacillati > Actinomycetota > Actinomycetes > Mycobacteriales > Nocardiaceae > Rhodococcus > Rhodococcus sp. NS-SX18. Next base: position 5,181,261 of record NZ_CM170633.1, read on the forward strand.
AGCCCACCGGGCCCGGGGTGCGGCTCGTGCCCGGCGCACCGGGCCAGGCCGCCTCGCTGGCCGTGTCGCTGAACCAGGTGCCGGCGGACATCGACCAGGTGCGCGCGGTCATCACCCTCGACGACGCGTCGAGCAGCTTCGGCCGTTTCGCCCCGCCGACCGCGCGGGTCGCCGACACCGCGGGCAACGTCCTCTACGAGTACCGGGTCGACGGACTGAGCAGCGAGTCGATCGTGATCGCCCTCGAGCTGTACCGGCGGCAGGGCACCTGGAAGGTTCGGGCCGTCGGCCAGGGCTACGCGGGTGGATTCGCCGCGCTCGTGACCGACCACGGCGTGAGCGTCGACGACGCGCCGGCCGCTGCCCCGCAACCGGCTCAGCCCGCACCTCCGGCCGCGCCGCCCGTCCCGCCGACCTACTCCACACCGCCGGCTTCCGCCCAGCAGCCCTACCCGCAGCCGGCTCCGCCGCAGCCGTACGTGCAGGCCTCCGCGCCGCAGCCGGCGCAGGACGCCCAGCCCGAGGTCAGCCTCACCAAGAGCCGTCCCGTCAGCCTCGTCAAGGGCCAGAAGGTCACCCTCCGCAAGGAGGGCGGCGTGGCCCTGACCCACCTGCGCATGGGGCTGGGCTGGGATCCGGTCGCGAAGCGGGGCCTGTTCGGCAATCGCGCCGCCGACATCGACCTCGACGCGTCGGCCGTGCTGTTCGCCGACCAGAATCTCGTCGACGTCGCGTACTACGGACAGCTGCGGTCGAAGGACGGCTCGATCCAGCACCAGGGCGACAACCTCACCGGCGAGGGCGCCGGCGACGACGAGGTCGTGCTCGTCGACCTCACCCGGGTGCCGGCCCACATCACGACGGTCATGTTCATCGTCACCTCGTACAAGGGCCACACCTTCGAGCAGGTCGCGAACGCCTTCTGCCGGCTGGTGGACGGCACCAACAACGCCGAGCTGGCCCGCTACACCCTGCAGGGCGGTATGCCGTTCACCGGCATGGTGATGGCCAAGGTGTACCGGCAGGGGCAGGACTGGAAGCTCCAGGCCATCGGCGAGGGCATCCAGGCCAAGCACCCCGGTGAGGCCGCGCCGCAACTCGGCCGGTTCCTGGTGTCCTGACGGGGAGCTGCACGGCGCTGGGGCACTGAGCCCCGGGGTCGAACCGGACATCCGCGCGGGGTTGTGCTTCTTGCGCGCGTCCGTCGGTACCCGCGCAAGAAGCACTTCTGCGCGCAGGGACAGTCGCCCGCTGCCGACCCCGACATAGGCACTCGCTATCGGTCGCTGTGGATCTTGGACTTTGTTCCGCCGAGGCGGCGGTGATCGACTGATCGGGCACGGCGGGCCCGGCATCGAGGCGCTCGCCGAACGGAACGAGGAGTGTGATGTGAGCGGTCTGCACCTTCCGCAGCGGGTCCGGCAGCACGCGGCGGAACGGCCGGACGCACTCGCACTGACCTGCGGCGACACCACCGTCACCTTCGCCGAGCTCGACGGGCGCACCAACCGGGTCGCGACCGCCCTGAACGGGCTGGCCCGGCGTGGCGGGCGGATCGGGGCCCTGCTGCGCATGCGACTCGAGGCCGCCGAGACGTTCGTCGCCTGCGGCAAGGCGGGGCTGGTGTTCGTCCCCCTCAACTGGCGACTCACCCCGGCGGAAGCCGCCCGCATCGCCGAGGACGCGGATCTCGACGTGCTTGTCGTCGAGTCCGGGTTCGCCGCGGCAGCCGAGGCGATCCGTGCCGCACTGCCCGGCCTGCCCGTCGTCCTCGTCGACGCCGAACCCGGCGACGATCTGCTGCCGGGGGCCTGGACGTGGCAACGGCTCGGCGGCAGCGGCACGGACGACGACCCCGGCCGCGGCGACGACCCGGACACGGTCCTGTTGCAGCTCTACACCTCCGGCACCACCGGCACGCCGAAGGGCGTGCTCATCACCCACCGCAACCTCCACAACGACGCGGAGGGACAGCGCATCTACCACTGGCAGAGCGACTCGGTGGCACTGAACGCGATGCCGCTGTTCCACATCGCCGGCGCCGGCTGGCTGAGCACCTGCCTGTCCGCCGGGGTGCACACCGTCCTGCTCGGCGAGTTCCATCCGCGCACCGTCGCCGCGCTCGTCGAGCAGCACGGCATCACCCACGCGTTCCTGGTGCCCGCGACCGTGCAGATGCTGCTCGACCTGCCCGAACTGGACTCGTTCGACCTGTCGAGCCTGCAGTTGATCTTCTACGGCGCCTCCCCGGTCACCCCGACGATGCTGCGGCGCGCCGTGCACACGCTCGGGTGCGGATTCGTCCAGCGCTACGGGATGACGGAGACGAGCGGCTCCGTCACCGCGCTGCGCGTCGAGGACCACGACCCGACCGGTCCGCGGTCCTACCTGCTGCGCTCGGCGGGCCGCCCCATGCCCGGCGTGGAGCTCGCCATCCGCGACGTCGTGACCGGCGCGGACCTGCCGGTCGGACAGTCCGGCGAGATCGTGTGCCGCTCCCGCCACAACACGTCCGGCTACTGGCGGCGCCCGGAGGAGACCGCGGCGCTGTTCACCGACGACGGGTTCCTGCGCACCGGCGACGCCGGTCACCTCGACGAGGACGGCTACCTGTTCGTCACCGACCGGGTGAAGGACATGATCATCACCGGCGGCGAGAACGTCTACCCGATCGAGGTGGAGTCGGTGCTCGCCGAGCATCCCGCCGTCGCCGAGGTCGCCGTGATCGGAGTGCCCGATCGCAAGTGGGGCGAGGCCGTCACCGCCGTCGTCCGGTTGGCCGACGGTACCGCCGCGCCGGACGAGAACGAACTGGTCGCGTTCACCACCGGCCGGCTCGCGTCCTACAAGAAGCCGCAGCGCGTCCACTTCGTCAGTGAGCTGCCGCGCAACGCCAGTGGCAAGATCCTCAAGCGCACGTTGCGCGACACTCTCGCGGAGGAGGTCTCGTGACCGCGGTCGAGGTCGTCGGCGTCGTGCAGCAGGAGGCGTGGCGGCGCGGCGAGCTGCCGCCGGTCGAGCAGGTCCGGCCCGGGCTGTGGTCGATTCCCGTGCCCATGCCGAACAATCCGCTGCGCTACGTGCTGGTCTACGCGTTGGCGCTGCCCGACGGCCTGGCCCTGATCGACGTCGGCTGGGACTCGGAACAGTCCTGGCAGGCCCTCGTCGACGGGATCCGGCAGACCGGGCACGACATCACCGAGGTCCGGTTCGCGGCGATCACCCACCTGCACCCCGACCATTTCGGCCTGGCACCGCGGCTGCGCGAGGTCAGCGGAGCCGCGCTGGCGATGCACGCCGCCGACGCGTCGCTGCTCGGCCACCACACCGCGACGGACCGGGAAGGGTACGCCGCGTCGTGGGCCCGGCAGCTGGCCCGGCTCGGAGCGCCCGACGAAGTCCGCTCGGGCGAGGTCATGGAACTGGTCCGCTTCGGGCCGCACGAATCACTCGACGTCGTGCTCGACGACGGCACCCCCCTCGACCTGCCCGGCTGGGATCTGCGCGCCGTGTGGACGCCCGGCCACACCCCCGGTCACCTGTGCTTCGTCGACGACACCCACGAACTGGTGTTCAGCGGCGACCACATGCTCCCCCGCATCAGCCCCAACATCTCCACCATCCCGGGTGAGCTGCCGAATCCGTTGCACCGCTACCTGCTGTCGCTGCACGCCACCGTCGGCCTGCCCGACGGTGAGGTCTTCCCCGCGCACGAATACCGTTTCCGCGGTGTCGCTTCCCGCGCGCAGGCACTGCTCGGCCACCACGAGGAACGCCTGGACGAGATCGCCGACGTCGTGGCCCGGCATCCCGGCTCCACGGCATGGGAGGTCTCCACCCGGATCTCGTGGTCCCGGCCCTTCGAGACGATGGCGCCGCGGCTGCGCCGGCTCGCGGTGCGCGAGACCGACGCCCACCTGCTGGTTCTCGCCGACCGGGGAGTGGTCACCGGATGCGGCACCGACCCGGACCGCTGGGCGACGGCCGTGACCACCCCCGTACGATAAGCGAGTGGACCTTCACCTCATCACCTACTTCGTCGCGGTCGTCGACCGAGGTGGGATCACGAAGGCCGCCCAGTCCCTCTACATTTCGCAGCCGTCGCTGTCGCAGGCCATCCGGACCCTCGAACGTCGGCTCGGCACAACCCTGTTCGACCGCACCGGACGCCGGCTCACACTGACCGAGGACGGACGCCGGCTCGACGTAGCGGCCCGCCGGATCCTCGCCGACGTCGAACGGGCGAAGGCGAAGGTGGCCGCGGTACGCGAACTCGCCTCGGGCCGCGTCGACGTGGTGACGTACTCGTCGTTCTCCTTCGATCCGATGATCGAGCTCGCGCGCCGCTTCCGTGACCGCTACCCGCACATCCTGGTGCGGATCGTCGATGCGGACGGCCCGGGCGGCGTGCACACTGCGCTGCGACGCGGGGAAGCCGAGATCGGGGTGACCGACCTGTCCGTCGAGCACGCCGGCATGATCACCGTGCCGCTGTTCGAACAGGAACTCGTGCTCGCTCTCCACCACGACCTCGCGGCCGGCCTGCCGGACCCGGTCCCGCGCGTCCGTGTGCGGGACGTGCCGCTCGTCGTCGACGTCGGTGATCGCACCAACGCTGCGAAGGCCGGCGAGCTGCTTGCAGAGAACGCCGCCAACGTCGTCGTCGACTGCGCCCACCCGGCGGCGACATGGGAGCTGGTGTGCCTGGGCACCGGCGCCACGGTGGTGCCCCGGCCGGTGGCCGAACAGCAGATGCCCACGGTGACGGTGCGGCCCCTGGAGCCGCCGCTGACCCGGCCGGTCGGGTTGGTGCTGCGTGCGGGTGAGCCGTCGCCGGCCGCGGCGGCGTTCCTCGAGGTCGCCTCGACGCTGCGACAGGGGGCGTAGGACTGTGGATTTCCGGCAGGTGGAGTACTTCCTCGCGGTCGTCGAGAACAACGGCATCAACGGGGCCGCCGCCGCGCTCGGCGTCGCACAGCCGACGGTGTCGCAGGCGCTGCGCAGCCTCGAACGCGAACTCGGCGTCGAGCTGTTCCACCGCATCGGCCGCGGCATGGTCCTCACCGCGGCCGGCCGCAGCCTCGTCGGCCCCAGCCGGCAGATCCTGCGCGACGTGACTGCCGTCGAGGAGTTGCTGACCACGTCCGACGGCGCGGTGGCGGGCCGGCTCGACATCATGGCGTTCCCGTCGCTGTCCGTCGGCCCGCTGGTGGAGCTGATCGCCCGGTTCCGGCGCGAGTATCCGAAAGTGGCGGTGCGGCTGTCACCGCTGCGCGACGAGGAGCAGGTCGCGTCGTTGATTCGCGACGGCCACTGTGAGTTCGTCGTCGCGCACCTGCCGCTCGAGGGCGGTGACGGGCTCGAGGTGATCGAACTCGGCGAGCAGGAGTACTGGCTGGCGTTTCCGCCGGGATTCGAGGTGCCCGACGGCCCGATCCACCTGTCCGAACTACCGGACATTCCCATGGTGTTCGCGCCGACCGGCGCCTCGATGGTCGACGCGGTGGAATCGGCGCTGCGGGCGGCCGGCGCCCGTCCGGAGATCTCCGTCCTGGTCGGTCAGCGCGAGGTCCGGCTGCCGATGGTGGCGGCCGGACTCGGCGGGTCGATCGTGGACCGGGTGCCGGCCGAGGCCGCCGGGGACCGGGTCGTGGTGCGCGCATGCGAGCCGCGGCTGGCGCGCGCCTACGGCCTCGCCTTCGACCCCGCATCCCTGTCGGCGGTGGGTCAGGCGTTCGTCGACCTGGTGCGTCGGCGCTGACGCGCCGGTGTGTCCTTCGGGCGGCCCTGACAACCCGAAGGACACACCGGCGGCTACGCCGCCTACGCCTTTTCGAACACCGCGGCCAGGCCCTGGCCGCCGCCGATGCACATCGTCTCGAGGGCGTAGCGGCCGTCGCGGCGGTGCAGCTCGCGGGCGAGCGTTGCCAGCATGCGGCCACCGGTCGCGCCGACCGGGTGCCCCAGCGAGATGCCGGACCCGTGGATGTTGGTGCGCTCGAAATCGGCTGCGCCGAACTTCCATTCGCGCGTCACCGCCAGCGCCTGCGCCGCGAAGGCCTCGTTGAGCTCGATCACGTCGACGTCCGCGAGGGTGATGCCGGCCTTGGCGAGGGCCTTCTCCGTGGCCGGGACCGGGCCGATGCCCATGACCTTCGGCGCCACGCCGGCCAGCCCCCAGGACACGACCCGCACCAGCGGGGTCAACCCCAGCTCCGCGGCTTTCTCCGGGGTCGTGACCAGGCACATCGATGCGGCGTCGTTCTGGCCGCTGGCATTGCCGGCGGTGACCGTCGCCTCGGGGTCCTGCTTGCCCATGATCGGCTTCAGCTTCGCCAGCGACTCGACGGTGACGTCCGGACGGGGATGCTCGTCGGTGTCGATGACCTCGTCGCCGGCGCGGGTGGTGACGGTGACCGGCACGATCTCCTCGGCGAGGATGCCGTTCTTCTGCGCGGCGACGGCCCGGGCATGGGACGACACGGCGAGTTCGTCCTGCTCGAGCCGGCTGATGCCGTAGTCGCGGCGCAGGTTCTCGGCGGTCTCGATCATGCCGCCGGGCACGGGGTAGTGGCGTCCGCCCGCGGTGGCGCGGGCCCGTACCAGGCTGTCGTGCATCTGCACCCCGGTGCGGGCACCGCCCCAGCGCATGTCGACGGAGTAGAAGGAGGCGTTGCTCATCGACTCGGCGCCGCCGGCGACCACGACGTCGTTGTCACCATTGCCCACCTGCAGCGCGGCCTGGATGACGGCCTGCAGTCCGGAGCCGCAACGACGGTCGATGTGCATGCCGGGCACCGTGATCGGCAGACCGGCGTCGAGCGCGACGACGCGGCCGATGGCAGGTGCCTCGCTGTTTCCGTTGCAGTGACCGAGGATCACGTCCTCGATCGCGTCGGGGGCGACTCCGGTGCGGTCGAGCAGCCCCTTCAACGCGGCGACACCGAGGTCTACGGCGGTGAGGGACTTGAACATTCCGCCGTAGCGACCGATAGGGGTGCGGACCGGCTCGCAGATGACGACTTCGCGCATGACGACCTTTCGGGAGGGGTGAGTTCCGGAACTCACATGAATCGACCGCCGGTGACCTCGAGTACCGTGCCGGTCATGTAGGAGGACATGTCGGAGGCGAGGAACAGCGCCACGGACGCGATCTCGGACACCTCGCCCGGTCGGCCCATGGGGATCTCGCTCATCTTCTGATCCCACGCCTTCTGCGGCATGGCCTCGGTCATCGCGGAACGGATCAGGCCCGGCTGGATCGCGTTGACGCGCACGCCGTGGTGCGCCATCTCCTTCGCAGCCGCCTTGGTCAGGCCGACGATGCCTGCCTTCGCCGCCGAGTAGTTGGTCTGACCGACCATCCCGACCTTGCCGGAGAGCGACGAGATGTTGACGATGGCGCCGCGCTTGGACTCGCGCATGATCGCCGACGCCTTGCGGGTGCCGTGCCAGGTGCCCTTGAGGTGCACGGCGATCACCAGATCGAAGTCCTCCTCGGTCATGGTGCGCATCGTCGCGTCGCGGGTGATGCCGGCGTTGTTGACGACGACGTCGAGCGAGCCGAACCCGTCGACGGCCTCCGCGAGGAGCGTGTCCCACTCGTCCGCGTTCACGACGTCGCACCGCACCGCGCGGGCCACGTCGCGGCCACCGAGCTTCTCGGCGGCGGCCGTGGCGGCGTCGAGATCGAGGTCGCCGAGGACGACCCGGGCACCGGCGTCGACGAACTCCTGTGCGATTGCGAAACCGATGCCCTGAGCGCCTCCGGTGACGACGGCGGTTCGGTTCTCCAGCAGTGACATGAGGTTCCTTTCGCACGAGCCCGCCCGGTCCGGGGACGGCGGGAAGGCACCGATGAATCGAGGTCGCGGGCGACGCCCGTCGGCTGATGCTCCGAATCATAGCGAGAGGAACGATGATTCGACCCCGGTGAATTCATCGACAGTGCCTATGTGGCGATGGGGCGATTCGTATTGGACACCCGCGGCCCCGGAGCCGATGGTGGTTTCATGACAACCTCGACTGCGATGCCGGCCACCGAGGTGGACGACGACGACTTCCAGGAAATCCTCGCCCAGACCCGCGCATTCGTGCGCGGCGTGGTCGTGCCGCGCGAACAAGAGATCGCCGACACCAACGCGATCCCCGACGACATCCGCAATGCCGCCAAGGAGATGGGCCTGTTCGGCTACGCCATCCCACAGCAGTGGGGCGGTCTGGGCCTGAACCTGATGCAGGACGCCGAACTGGCGATGGAACTCGGGTACACCACGCTGTCGCTGCGTTCGATGTTCGGCACCAACAACGGCATCGCCGGGCAGGTCCTCGTCGGGTTCGGCACCGACGAACAGAAGGCGCAGTGGCTCGAGAAGATCGCCTCGGGTGACGTCGTGGCCTCCTTCGCCCTCACCGAGCCCGGCGCCGGCTCCAACCCGGCCGGGCTGCGCACCAAGGCCGTGCGCGACGGCGACGACTGGGTGATCACCGGCGAGAAACGCTTCATCACCAACGCCCCGCTCGCGAACCTGTTCGTCGTCTTCGCCCGCACCCGCCCCGCCGACGCGAACGGCACCGGCATCGCGGTGTTCCTCGTCCCCGCCGACACCCCCGGGGTGCAGGTGGCGGCGAAGGACCGCAAAATGGGCCAGGAAGGCGCCTGGACCGCGGACGTGCACTTCGACCAGGTGCGGGTGCCGGCCGCAGCGCTGGTCGGCGGCAGCGAGGACGTCGGCTACCGCGCGGCGATGACGTCGCTGGCACGCGGGCGGGTGCACATCGCGGCCCTGTCGGTCGGTCAGGCCCAGCGCGCTCTCGACGAGTCGGTGGCGTACGCGGCCACCGCGACCCAGGGCGGTGCCGCGATCGGCAGCTTCCAGCTGGTGCAGGCGATGCTCGCCGATCAGCAGACCGGGGTGATGGCCGGGCGGGCGTTGGTGCGCGAGGCGGCGCGGGCGTGGGTGGAGGACACCGACCGGCGGATCGCGCCGTCGGCGGCGAAGCTGTTCTGCACGGAGATGGTCGGCAAGGTCGCCGATCTGGCGGTGCAGATCCACGGCGGCACCGGCTACATGCGGGAGGTGCCGGTCGAGCGGATCTACCGGGACGTGCGGCTGCTGCGCCTGTACGAGGGCACCAGCGAGATCCAGCGCCTGATCATCGGCGGCGGGCTCGTCAAGCAGGCCCAGCGCGGCTGACCCGCACCCGTGCGTGGTTCTGGTAGCCAGGACTACCAGAACTACGCACGGGCAGCACGACCACGCCGTGCGTGTTTCCGGTAGTCGGTACTACCGAAAACACGCACGGCGATGGTGGTTCAGTGCGTGGCTGCGGACTGCTCGAGGCGCGTCCGCAGGTCCGTCTTGAGGACCTTGCCTGCCGCGGAGGTGGGCAGGGCGTCCACGAGGACGATCTCGCGAATCTTCTTGTAGGGCAGGACCTGCTCGGCGACGAACGCCATCAGCTCGGCCGGGTCGGGATCGGTTCCCGGCAGCGGCACCACGAAGGCGACCGGTTCCTGGCCGACGCTTCCGACCTCCCGGCCGACCACCGCGGCCGTCGACACCGCCGGATGGGACACCAGAATCTCCTCGAGCTCACGCGGATACACGTTGTAGCCCTTGTAGATCAGCATGTCCTTGGCGCGATCGCAGATGTAGACGTAGCCGTCGGCGTCGCGGTAGGCGATGTCGCCGGTGTCGAGCCAGCCGTCCACGTACTGCTGGGCCGTGATCTCCGGATGGCCGAGATAGCCGTCGGTCACCTGCGGCCCCCGGATCCACAGCTCGCCGCGCTCGCCGTCACCGAGGACGACGCTCGGATCGCCCTGTGCCCGGATCTCGAGCTCGGTGTCGAAGAGGGGCAGGCCCACACTGCCGAGACGGTAGGCCGACCCGACGACCAGCGGCATGGCGGTGACCACGCACGTGCCCTCGGTCAGGCCGTACCCCTCGGCCACACGGGCGTTCGGGAACGCCACCTCCAGCGCCTCGAGCGTGACGTGATCGATCGGCGCCGCACCCGACGACACGACCCGCACCGACGTGGTGTCACGGCGTGCGACGTCCGGGTGGGTGGCCAGTGCATGCCACATGGCCGGGCTGCCGGTGATGTAGCTGACGCGGTGCCGCTCGACGAGCTCGAGCATGCGCGCGGGGTCGAATCGGCCCGCGAGCACCTGGGTGAGGCCGCACAGCAGCAGGAACGACGTGTTGAGCAGCGCGTGGGCGTGGAACAGCGGGGACACGACGACGGTGGCGCCCTCCCCGGGGATCACCCCGTGCACGTCGAGCCCCTCGATCGGGCGCAGCGCGACCAGCCCGTCACCGGTGGTGACGACCTGGTGGGCGGCCCGCCACCCGCACATCTGGGTCACGTTGGCGACCACGTTGCGGTGCAGCACCCGCACACCCTTGGAGATGCCGGTGGTGCCGCCCGTGTAGGCCAGATGCGCGACGTCCGTTCCGGCGACGTGTGCCGGTGTGAACGCGGTGGGCTGTCCGGAGAGGAAGTCGTCGAACCGCACCACGGCCGCGGACGTGGGCGGTGCGGACACCGGGTCGTCGGATGCCACCACGATCGTCGCGACCGTGGTGCCCGCGGCGGCGCCGAGCAGCACTCCCAACTGCTGCGTCTGGGTGACGGCCGCGACGGCGCCGGTCTCCTCGATCTGCTTGCGCAGACCCGGTTCCGGTTGCAGCGGATTGACCAGCGTCACGGTGGCCCCGGTGCGTAGCGCGCCGTAGTAGGCGACGAGGAACTCGATGCAGTTGCCCACGTGCATCAGCACCACGTCGCGCGGAGCCACACCGGCCGCCGTCAGCGCGGAGGCGAACTGCGCGGACCGCTCGTCGAGCTCGCGGTACGTGCACGTCCGCTCGCCGTCGACGACGGCGGGGCGGTCGCCGTACAGGGCAGCCATGCTCGGCGCCCACACACCCATCGTCACGTCCGGGTAGGTCAGGGACAGGGCGGGCACGTCGGTGCTCATCGTCGCCACCTCAGCGCGGGGCCATGCGGATGGCACCGTCGAGTCGGATGGTCTCACCGTTGAGGTAGCCGTTCTCGAGGATGTTGGTGGCCAGCCGGCCGAACTCGTCCGGGCGGCCCAGGCGCGCCGGATTCGGCACGGTCTTCTCGAGCGAGGCCCGCACGTCGTCGCGCAGGCGGGCGAGCAGCGGGGTGTCCATGATGCCCGGCGCGATCGTGTTGACCCGGATGTTCTTGCTCGCCAGGTCGCGGGCAGCGACGACGGTCATGCCGACGATGCCGGCCTTGGACGCCGAGTAGTTGATCTGGCCGATCTGGCCCTCGAACGCCGCGACGGAGGCGGTCATGACGATGGCACCGCGCTCGCCGTCGACCGGTTCGAGCGCGGCCATGCGCTCGGCGCCGAGGCGCAGCGCGTTGAACGACCCGATGAGATTGAGGCGGATCACGAACTCGAAGTCCTCGAGCGAACCGGCCTTGCCGTCCTTCTCGAGGATCCGCATCCTGCGGCCGGCGCCGGCGCAGTGCACGAGCCCGCGCAGACCGCCGCGCTCGTGCGCGACGTCCAGGGCGGCGGCGAACTGCTCGGCGTCGGTGACGTCGGCCGCGGCGAACGTCGCGCCGTCACCGAGGGAGCTCGCGACGTCGGCCCCCGGCGAGCCGGGCAGGTCGATGAGGGTGACGGCGCCGCCGGCGTCGAGGACGCGACGAGCGGTGGCCAGGCCGAGACCGGAGGCGCCGCCGGTGATCGCGACGGAAAGACCCTTCAGTTCCATATCTTTCGTTCCTTTGCGTGAAGTGCGTGTCAGAGCAGTTCGAGAATGGTGGCGTTGGCCATGCCGCCGGCCTCGCACATCGACTGCAGTCCGTACCGGATACCGTTGTCGCGCATGTGATGTGCCAGTCGAGTCATGAGGACCGCGCCGGATCCGCCGAGCGGGTGTCCCACGGCGATGGCGCCGCCGACGGGGTTCAGGCGCGCGTCGTCGACGCCGGTCTCGGCCTGCCACGCGAGCGGAACCGGTGCGAACGCCTCGTTGATCTCGAAGGCACCGATGTCGTCGAGCGACAGGCCCGAGCGGTCGAGCGCCTTCTGGGTCGCGGGGATGGGTCCGGTGAGCATGATGACCGGGTCGTCGGCGGCGACGACGGCGGTGTGGATGCGCGCCATCGGCGTCCACCCCTGGGCGGCCGCGTACTCGCTGGTGGTGACGAGCAGAGCTCCCGCGCCGTCGGAGATCTGCGAGGAGTTGCCGGCATGGATCACGCCGTCCTCCTTGAAGACCGTCTTGAGCTTGGCGAGCGATTCGACACTGCCGCCGCGGCGGATTCCTTCGTCCGCGGTCAGCCCGGCGATCGGCGCGAGCTGCCCGGTGAAGGCTCCGGCGTCGGTCGCGGCGGCGGAGCGCTCGTGCGAACGCAGCGAGAACTCGTCGAGGACGGTGCGGGACAGGCCCCACTTCTCGGCCATCATCTCGGCGCCCACGCCCTGGCTGAAGCCGTCGACGCCGAACCGGTCGAGCACCTCCTTCGGGAAGTGCTCGCCGTTCTTCGCGGCCGTGCCCATCGGCACCCGGCTCATCACCTCGACGCCGCCGGCGATCACCACGTCGTTCTGACCGGACAGGACGGTGGCGGCGGCGAACGAGACCGCCTGCTGGCTCGAACCGCAGGCCCGGGTCAGCGTGGTGGCCGGAACCGTCACGGGCCAGCCGGCGGCGAGCACCGCCGAGCGGGAGACGATGCCGGCCTGCTCGCCGACCTGGCTGACGCAACCGAAGATCACGTCGTCGACGGTGCCCGGATCGAAACCGACCCGCTCGGCCAGCGCCGTCAGCACATGCGCCGACAGGTTGACGGGGTGGATCTCGGACAGGGCGCCGCCCCGGCGTCCGATCGGGGTGCGGACGGCATCGACGATCACGGCATCGCGCATGGGTGGATCCTTTGCAGTAACGGGAGACGACGACCGGCCGGGTGGTGGCCCTCGATATCGAGTCGATCACGCACCCGGCCGGTGGGGAAAGGACATTCGGTGGATGGCTCCGTTAGGCGGAAGCTATGCCTTCGCGGTGGCCTCCGACCGGATGATGGCGCGGTCGCGTTCCGGGTTCGCGAAGATCAGGACGAGGATCGCCGCGACGATGCCCAGCGCACCGATGACCTGGAAGGCGGTGGCGTAGCCCTCGGCCGCGGTGGCGGCGTTGTCGACGAGTACACCGGTGCCGTAGGGGGCGACCAGGCCGCCGACGGCCATGAGCGCGAGGAACACGCCCATCGTGCCGGCGGTCTGCTGCGGCGGGCACAGCTCCGAGATCGCGGCGTTGATCAGGGGGAAGACGATCGCACCGAAGCCGTAGCCGATGGACACGGCCGCGACCGCCAGGCCCGGGGTGCCGATGCTGGGCAGGAACACCAGGACGGAGCCGCAGATCAGGACGCCGATGCCCGGGACGATGATCCGCACGACGCGGGAGCGGTAGCCGCGCTGGGCGAGCCGGTCGGTGACCGAGCCGGACGTGACCATCAGGAACAGGCCGACGATCGACGGCAGGGCGAACATCGAACCGGCCTGCAGGGCGCTGTAGCCGAGCCCCACCTCGAAGTAGGAGGGCAGCCAGGTCAGCACGACGGTGGTGAGCGCGTAGACGACCATGATCAGGACGACGCAGCTGAGGAACGTGCGGGTGAGGAAGATCTTCTTCCACGGCACCGACGGCTCGGTGGAGGCGGCGCCGGTCCCCTTCTTCACGGCCGTCGCGGTGAACGGGCCTTCCTTCCAGCCGGTCAGCCACGACGCCATCCACACGGCACCGAGGATCGACAGGGTGATCAGGGCGGCGCGCCAGCCCCACTGGACGGTGATGTAGGCGAGGATCGGGGCGAGAGCGATCTTCGCGACCGACGCCGAGCCGGCGAGGAACGCGCCGGGCAGACCGCGCTTGGCCGGGGGATGCCAGGAGTACGCGGCGGTGTGCATGAGGGCGGAGCTGGGGCCCTCGGCCAGGCCGAGCAGCATGCGGGTGACGATCAGCATCACCAGGCTCGCCGAGACGACCAGCGGCAGCATGACCACCGACCAGGCGGCGCCCAGTGCCAGCAGCGCCCACCGCAGGGTGAGGTACTTGTTCAGGGGGCCGGCGAGGAAACCGCCGAGGGTGAAGGTCACGAAGAACAGGGAGCCGACCAGACCGATCTGGGAGGAGGACAGTCCCAGCTCGCGAGCGAGCGGCTGCGCGATGATGCCCAGCACAGCCTTGTCGGCATAGTTGACGACGTACAGGAAGATCACGAGGCCGGTCATGCCCCACGCCTGCTTGCCGCTGACGAGTGAGGTAGCCCCCTTCGGCGGGGCGCCGTGCGCTGCGTCGTGCGAGATTTCGCCAGTGGTCACCGGAGTGTCCCCTTAATGGCTCGAAGGGATGTGTCGATCGGACGGTGCGTCGTCGATCGAGAGATGTGCACCGATCAGGCGCTCGGGATCCATTCAACGTGGTGTAGGTCACTGAAGCAATGTCCCGTCGGTGAATCGACCGATTGCCGCTGCCTATGGACTTCCAGCGGTTCGAACAGGGCCATTGACGGCCGCTAACCGACCTATAGCCGAACGGTGTTGGTCCTACGTTCCGATGGTGCTGCATATTTGGCCGTACAACTTCGTCGGCGCGTTCCGGGCTCCGACGTCCGGGCGGATGAGGACAGGCGACATGAACCCCACTGCTTCCATCGACGGGCTCCCCTCGTCCACCGCGCCCCTGGCCGGGGTACGGGTCGTCGAGGTCTCGAGTTTCATCGCGGCTCCCCTGTGCGGCATGACGCTGGCGCAGCTCGGCGCCGAGGTCGTGCGCGTCGACCCGATCGGCGGGGCCGCGGACTACCACCGGTGGCCGGTCACCGACGACGGCGAATCGATCTACTGGGCGGGCCTGAACAAGGGCAAGCGTTCGTTCGCCGCCGATTTCCGGGATCCCCAGGCGCACACTCTGATCCGGGATCTGATCACCGACGCCGGGGTGCTCGTCACCAACGCCGCCGGGCGGGACTGGCTGGACTACGACAGCCTCGCCGCGATCCGTCCCGACCTGATCCACGTGCAGGTCCTCGGCCGGGCCGACGGCGGCTCCGGCGTCGACTACACCGTCAACGCCGCCGCGGGCTTCCCGCTCGCGACCGGTCCGGTCGGGCACGCCGGTCCGGTCAATCATCTGCTGCCGGCGTGGGACCTCGCCTGCGGTCTCTACGCCGCACTGTCGGTGGCGTCCGCGGTGCACCGCCGCGAGGTCACCGGCGCCGGCGCGAAGATCGTGCTGCCGCTCGAGGACGTCGCCCTCGCCACCGCCGGCAACCTCGGCTATCTCGCCGAGGCCCAGCTCGGCGGGCCCGAGCGCGACCGGATCGGCAACTCGGTCTACGGCACCTACGGGCGCGACTTCACCACCTGCGACGGCGTGGCCTTCATGGTCGTCGCGCTGACCCCGCGACACTTCCGGGACCTGACCGAGCTGACCGGCACGACTGTCGCCGTGGGCGCGCTCGAATCCGCCCTGGGCGCCGACTTCCGCGACGAGGGCGACCGCTACCGGCACCGCGAGGTGCTCGACGCACTGTTCGCCGTGTGGTTCCGCGAGCACACCGCGGCCGAGGTCGAGGCCGCCCTCGCGGGCACCTCGATCCTGCACGAGCGGTACCGCACCTTCGCCGAGATCGCGAAAGACCCTCGCGTGACCGCCAACCCGATGTTCCAGTACGTCGACCAGCCCCGTGTCGGCGGGCACCTGGCCCCCAGCCTGCCGATGTCGTTCGACGGCCACCACCCCGCACCCCGTCCGGCGCCCGCCAACGGCGACGACACCGCCGCCGTTCTCGCCGAGCACCTGGGTCTGACGCCCCAGGAGATCGATCGCCTCGCCACCGACGGGACCATCCGGGTGCCCGCCGGAACCCTCCCCGCCCTCGAGAAGGACCTCGCCGTATGACCCGCCTCGCCCAGACCCTCGGCCTGACCGAGTTCCAGACCGAGATCCTCGCCACCGTCCGGCAGTTCGTCGACCGCGAGATCATCCCGAACGCCCAGGAACTCGAACACTCGGACACCTACCCGCAGGACATCGTCGATGCGATGCGGGAGATGGGCCTGTTCGGGCTGATGATCCCCGAGGAGTACGGCGGACTCGGCGAATCCCTGCTCACCTACGCGCTGTGCGTCGAGGAACTCGCCCGCGGCTGGATGAGCGTGTCCGGGGTGATCAACACCCATTTCATCGTCGCCTACATGCTGCGTCAGCACGGCACCGTCGAGCAGAAGAGCTACTACCTGCCGAAGATGGCCACCGGCGAGACCCGCGGCGCGTTCTCGATGTCCGAACCGGAACTGGGCTCGGACGTCGCCGCGATCCGCACCAAGGCCAAGCGCGACGCCGACGGCGACTACGTGATCAACGGCCAGAAGATGTGGCTGACCAACGGCGGCAGCTCCACCCTCGTCGCCGCCCTGGTGCGCACCGAGGAAGGCGCCGCCAAGCCGCACGAGAACCTCACCACCTTCCTCGTCGAGAAGCCCGCCGGTTTCGGCGAGGTCGTCCCAGGCGTCACCATCCCGGGCAAGATCGACAAGATGGGCTACAAGGGGATCGACACCACCGAGCTGATCTTCGACAACTACCGTGCGAAGGCCACCGACGTCCTCGGCGGCGCCCCGGGCAAGGGGTTCTACCAGATGATGGACGGCGTCGAGGTCGGCCGCGTCAACGTCTCCGCCCGCGCCTGCGGCGTCGCGATCCGCGCGTTCGAGCTCGCCGCCCGCTACGCCCAGCAGCGCACCACCTTCGGCAAGCCCATCGCCCAGCACCAGGCGATCTCGTTCTCCCTCGCCGAGATGGCCACCAAGGTCGAGGCCGCCCACCTGATGATGGTCAACGCCGCGCGGCTCAAGGACTCCGGCGAGCGCAACGACGTCGCCGCGGGCATGGCGAAATATCTCACCAGCGAGTACTGCTCGGAGGTCACCCAGGCCAGCTTCCGCATCCACGGCGGCTACGGCTACTCCAAGGAGTACGAGATCGAACGGCTCATGCGCGAGGCACCGTTCCTGCTCATCGGCGAGGGCACCAGCGAGATCCAGAAGACGATCATCAGCAAGGGCGTGCTGCGCGAATACGCGTTGTAGTCCCGATTCAGCTGTAGTCCTGATTCATCCGAGACCCGAGGAGACCGACCGTGCAGCGTACGGTGTTCGACGAAGACCACGAAGCGTTCCGCAAGACCGTCCGCGACTTCATCGCGAAGGAAGTCGCCCCCGTCCAACACGAGTGGGAGGCCGACGGCCATCCCCCGCGTGACTTCTACCGTCGCCTCGGCGAACTCGGCATCCTCGGTATCCAGGCACCCGAGGAGTACGGCGGTGGTGGCGAGTCGTCGATCAAGTTCAACGCGGTCGTCGCCGAGGAGGTCGCTGCAGCCGGCGCGTCGTTCGGCTCCTACTCCGTGCACACGAATCTGATCCTGCCGTACCTGATGGAGTACGGCACGGACGAGCAGAAGCAGCACTGGCTGCCCGGATTCTGTTCCGGCGATCTGATGTTCGCGATCGCCATGACCGAACCCGGCACGGGATCGGACCTCGCGAACATCTCGACGACGGCGAAGCTGTCGGAGGACGGCAGCCACTACGTCGTCAACGGCGCGAAGACGTTCATCACCGGCGGTGTGCTCGCCGACCGCATCCTCACGGTGTGCCGCACGGCCCCGTTCGACCCGGAGAACCGGCGGGCCGGGCTGTCGATCCTCGTCGTCGACACCACCACCGAGGGGTTCGCCGTCGGCCGCAAGATCGAGAAGATCGGCCTCAAGACCTCCGACACCGCGGAACTGTCGTTCACCGACGTCCGGGTGCCGGTGCAGGATCTGCTCGGTGAGGAGGGCAAGGGCTTTTCCTACCTGACGCACAACCTCGCGCAGGAACGTCTGACGATCGCATTCGGCGCATCCGCCACCGCGGCCGCCGCCCTGCAGCACGCACTCGCATACACCAAGAACCGCAAGGTGTTCGGCAAGCCGGTCGCCGCGTTCCAGAACACCAAGTTCGTGCTCGCCGAATGCTCCACCGAGTTGCAGGCCGTGCAGTTGATGGTCGACAACGCCCTCGAGCTGCACGACCGCGGAGAGCTCACCGTGCCGGATGCGGCACGTGCCAAACTGTTCAGCACCGAAGCCGCCGGCCGCATCATCGACAAGTGCCTGCAGCTGCACGGCGGATACGGCTACGTCCTCGAATACCCGATCGCGCGGCTCTACGCGGACACCCGCGTCAGCCGCATCTACGGCGGCACCAGCGAGGTCATGAAGACGATCATCGCCAAGGACCTCGGTCTCTGACCCCACGCACACAGGATCCGTACGGTGAACCGGAATCCGCCCACGTCACGGCGTGGGCGGATTCCGATGTTCCGAGCGAATTCTGCTGTGCGGCTCAGCTACTCGACGGTCGCGGCGGCCGGGACCCGGCCCAGTACGGCCCTGGCCGCCGTGATCAGTTGCTCGAGCCAGACGTCCGTGCCGACCGCTCGGCGCAACGGCTCGTTCGGCAACTCGATGCTCACCGGCAGCCCCGCCGGGAGGGCGGACCAGATCGCCGGCAGGTCGATGCCCCCCGACCCCGGCACCAGGCGTTCCTCGCGGGCGTGCCGGATCAGCTCCGCGTGGTCACGCGGGGCGGGAACCGAGCCGTCGCACATCTGGGCATAGTGCAGCCACTCGCGCGGAATCGCGGTCAGGTCCTCGAGCGACGTGGCCGAACGCGCGACGTGCAGCGCGTCGACGAGGACGCTGCGGGCCGGGCCGTCGGCCTGCCCGACGATCTCCACCGCGGTCTTCGCGTCGGGAACCGCCGTCCACGGCATGAATTCGAGGCTCGCGACGATGCCGTAGGAGGCGCACAGTTCCGCTAGGCGTGCGTACGAGTCGGTGAGACGGCGGCGGTCGCGGTCGTCGCCGCCGACGAGCACCGCCTTCGCCCCGAGCCGGGCCCCGGCCTCGAGTAGCGGCACGTACGCCGTCGCGTCGAAATCCGGTCCGATCCGGATGATCTCGAGATCGAACACCTCGACCGGAGAATCGTTCAACCGCCGGACGAGCGCGGACAGCGCGGCGTCGTCCTCGTGCAGCGGATAGGCGGTGGTGCCGGGCGCTGCGGGCAGCAGACGCAGTCCGATCGTGTCGAAGCCGTGCCGCTCGGCGAGGTCGACGTGCTGCAGCGGCGGTGTGTCGAGGACGGTGAGGGCGGCGAGGCCGAGTGGGGTGCTCATCGGGTGGCTCCTGTGGTCGAGGCGAGTCGGCGTCCGGTCAGATACCCGAAGGTCATCGCCGGGCCCAGATTGATTCCGCCGGAGGGGTAGTGGCCGCCCATCACGCTGGACTGGTCGACACCGACCGCGAACAGCCCGTCGATCGGCCGGTCGTCGCCGTTCAGCACCCGCGACGACGAGTCGGTGACCAGGCCGGCGAACGTGCCGAAACTGCCCGGGACTACCTTGACGGCGTAGAAGGGACCGCGTTCGAGCGGGGCGAGGGACGGGTTCGGCCACGGGTTGTCCGCATCGCCGGACTTGACGTTGAACGGTGTGGTGCCGCGGCCGAATTCGGGATCCTCCCCGACTCGGGCGCTCTCGTTGAACGCGGTGACGGTCTTCTCGAGCCCGTCCGGGTCGACGCCGATCTTCTCCGCGAGGTCGCGGATCGTGCGCCCCTTCGAGAGGTATCCGGATCGCAGGTAGGGCCAGGTGGGGATCGGGAAGGGCTTGGCCATGCCGAGCGGGAAGTACCGCAGGTACTGCTGGTCGGCAATCAGCCAGGAGCACACCTCCTCGCCGTCCGGCACCTGCTCGATCATGGCCAGGGTGTAGTCGTGGTAGCCGAGCGCCTCGTTGACGAAGCGGCGCCCGTCGGCGAGCACCCCGATGACGCCGGGCTTTCCGCGGTCCAGGATGTGCGGGAACACCCCCTGCCTGCCGTTGCGGTAGCGGACCAGGGAGACGGGACAGTACGCCACCGGTGACGCGAGGGAGCGGTCGAGGCGGCCGCCGACGGATTCGCCCAGTGAGATGCCGTCGCCGGTCGTCGTCGGCGGGGTGAGCGTCCAGTGTTCACGTCCGGTCGGAGTCCGCGGGAACAGCTCTCGTCGCCGGTCGATGTCGTGGGTGAACCCGCCGGTGGCGAGGACGACACCGCGACGGGCGGACACGGTACGGGCACCGCTGGGACCGTCGATCCGGACTCCGGTGACGCGCCCGGACGGGTCGGTGACGAGTGCGGTGGCGGCGGTGGCGACCCGGATGTCGACGCCGGCGTCGAGGGCGGAGCGCAGCAGCCGGCCCACGAGTGCGGTGCCATTGACCAGTTGCTGGCCGCGGCGCTCGGTGGCGAGGTCGAGCATGTGGGTCGAGACCCGTCGTGCACAGTGCACGAACGCGCGGCCGGAGCGCGTCGAGTGCAGGAAGGCCTGCAGGTCCGGGCCGGCCATGATGCCCATGCCGAGGAACGAGGTCTCGTACAGCTGCCGTCGCAGCAGCGCGGCGACGTCGGATCCGAGCCGGCGCAGGCTCACCGGCTTCGGCGCGACGGAACGGTGTCCCGTGCCCGCGCCGGGCGTGTCACCGTGGATGTCGGCGATGGCGGCACCGGGGACGAACTGCAGCGCCGTGTGACGTTCGAAGAACTCGACCATCTCGGGGGCGCCGTCGAGGAACGCGTCCACCTTGGCGGCATCGAACTCGTCCCCGAGCCGGTGTTCGAGGTAGCGGCGCGGCTGCGCGCGGTCCTCGTGCACACCGTCGGCGTGGGCGAACAGGTTCCGCGGTGTCCACATCCATCCACCCGACCAGGCAGTGGCGCCGCCGCACACGTCCGCCTTCTCGACGACGAGCACGGAGGCGCCCCCGTGGGCGGCAGCCACGGCCGCGGACAGCCCGCCGGCACCGGACCCGACGACGACGACGTCGTAGGTGAGGGATTCGGACACTGTGGCGGGGTTCATCGGGGCTCCTTGCCGGACGGGACGAGGGTGGGTGCGGGCGAGAGTTCGACGACTCTGCCGGTGCGGGAGGATTCGTAGATCGCGGCGACGACGGCCAGTGAGGCGCGGGCGTCGCGACCGGTCACCGCGGGCCGGCGACCGGTCAGCACCGCCTCGGCGAAGTCCTGGACCTGCAGGGTGTGGAAGTCGGTGAGCCCGGCGTTGATGTCGCGGACGTCGAGGTTGGCGTCGACAGCCGGCGAATACGGAGACCGCAGCTCCACCTCGCCCGGCACGGTCCACAGCTCGTTGACGCCCTCCCGTCCCTCGGGGAACTCGAGGACGCTCGCGATCGCCCCGGTTGCGCCGATCACCGTGACGCGGTTGCCGAGGTTGTGGCCGGCGCCGGTGGTGGCGGTGATCGTCGCGGTGCCGCCGGAGGCGAACGAGACGACGGCCGAAGCAGTGTCCTCGGTTTCGATGTGCTCGCCGTGGAAACGGGTGCCGACGAACCCGCCGACGCGGACCGGCTCGCCCATGAACCACTGCAGCATGTCGATCTGATGGACGGCCTGCGTCATCAGGACGCCGCCGCCGTCGGTGTCCCACCGCCCGCGCCACGCGTCGGCCGAGTAGTAGCGGGAGGGGCGGTGCAGGAGCACCGACACCTCCCCGAGAACGGGCACGCCGAGACGGCCGTCCTCGATCGCCGCCTTGATGCGGCGGGCCGCGGGCCAGAATCGGCGCTGGAACAACACCCCGAAGGTGATGCCCGCGCGGTCGGCGGCCGCGATCATCCGGTCGGCCGCGGCCACGTCCACCGCGATCGGCTTCTCGCACAGCACGTGGATCCCGGCCTCGGCCGCGGCGACGACGATCTGTTCGTGCACGGGGTGCGGGGTGCACACGGTGCAGGCGTCGAGGCCGAGCCCGAACAGCTCGTCCACCGATCCGACGGCGTGAGCGATACCGTGCCGGGCGGCGAAGGCGCGGGCGCGCTCCAGGTCGGGATCGCAGCACGCGACGACCTCGACGCCGGGCACCTGCTGCAGCGCGTGCGCGTGGTTGCCCGCGATCTTTCCGCATCCGACGATGCCTGCGCGGAGGGCCATCAGAAGTGCTCCTCTCGTTCGACGTCCCGGGCTGCGGCTTCGCCGCGGTCCAACCGGTTCAGCGCGGCGACGTCCGCTGCCGTGAGTGCCACGTCGACGGCGGCCAGATTCTCGGCCTGGCGCGCCGGATTCGCCGACCGCGCGACCGGCACGACGCCCTGCGCGAGGTGCCAGGCCAGCACGACCTGCGCACGGGTGCAGCCGATGCGGTCCGCGATCGAGGCGACGGCGGGGGCCGCGAGCACCTCGCCGCGGCCGAGCGGGCTCCACGACTGCGTGAACACGCCGAGTTCGTCGTTCGCGCGGCGGACGGGCAGCCGGGCCAGCAACGGGTCCATCTGGATCTGGTTGACGGCGGGCGCCTCCCCGGTCTCGGCCACCACCCTGCGCAGGTGGTGACCGAGGAAGTTGGACACCCCCACGTAGCGCACGAGCCCGGCGTCGCGGCACTCGAGCATGGCCTCGAACGCCGCGGCATACCGGTCGAACCGCGGCAGCGGCCAGTGGATCAGGAACAGGTCGAGCCGCTCGAGGCCCAGGCGCTCGAGGCTGCGCTCCACGGCGCCGCGGACGTCCCCGGACACATGGTCGCTGCCGCGGAGTTTCGTGGTGACGAACAGGTCCTCACGGGGCACGCCGCAGGTGGCGAGGGCGGCACCGACGGCGTCCTCGTTCCCGTAGATCGCGGCCGTGTCGATCAGCCGGTAGCCGGCCTCGATGCCGGTGAGCACGGCGCGGGTGGCGTCGGGCCCGACGAGCGGCCAGGTGCCCAGGCCCAGGCGCGGCAGTGCGGTGCGGACGGAATCGGGCGCGGGTGCGGTGGTCTCCGCGCTCATGCGTCGGCTCCCACGCGCGAATCGGCGGCCTCGGTGATCCGGACGGCGACGTCGGCGGCGGTGACGAGCGCGGCCTGGATCGATCCGCCGTCGCCGCTCGCGTCGCCGACGCAGTGCACGCCGAGGCGGGGCTCGAGCCGGCGCAGATCGGCCAGCAGGTCGGTGCGCGGCTCGATGCCGTGCGAGACGAGCAGCTCACCGGGTGCGGCGACGGTGCGTTCGCGCCCGTTCGTCGAGACGACCACGTGCTCGGGTTCGATCCGGGTGACGATCGACGACAGGTGTGTGGTGAGACGTTGGCTCGCCGCGAGCCGGGGCAGCAGGACGATCTTCGTCCGGCGGCCGACGTCGTGCGCGATCGTCTCCTGGGGGCCGATCAGCACGACCGTCGTCCCGCGCCGGAGCAGATCGTCGGCCACGGCCGCGGCCTCCCGGTCGGCACCGAAGATCGTGATCGCCTCGGGCGCAGGGTCTCCGGAGGCGAGAAACTCCCGCACGTCGCGGATCGACCGGGTGTGGGCACCGGGGATGTCGATCGCGGGTCCGCGTCCGCCGGTGGCGAGCACCACCGCGTCGAAGCCGAGCGGCGCCAGGGTCGCGGCGTCGACCCGAGTGCCGGTGTGGCAGGTGACGTCGAGGTCGGCCAGTTCGTCGCGGTACCAGTCGACGATCCGGTGGTACTCCGGGTACTCGTGCAGCCGGGAGGCCAACGCGAAGTCGCCGCCCAGGGTGTCGCGCTCGTCGTAGAGGTCGACGCTGTGGCCCGCCAGGGCGAGCTCGCGCGCTGCCGCCGTACCGGCCGGGCCGCCGCCCACGACGGCGACCCGCACCGGGGTCCCGGCCGGTTTCGTCGGCTGCTCGAGCTCGCGGCCGACCCAGGGGTTGACCGAACACGGAATCGGCCCTGCGGCAAGGTTGTCGATGCAGAAGTTGCAGGCGATGCAGGGCCGGTAACGACCCCCGTCCAGCGCCCGGTTCGGGAAGTCCGGGTCGGCGTGCAGCGTCCGGGCCAGGCTCACGAAATCGGCGCGGCCGGAGGCGATGATGTGTTCCGCCGTCTCGGGGGTGTTGATCCGGCCGGCGACGCCCACCGGGATGGCGAAGTCGCGGGCATACGGTTCGGCGTAGGGGGCGAGCAGACCGCGCTGCCATTCCCCCGGCTGGATGATCCACTGCCCCGACTCGTAGTTGCCCGCCGAGACGTCGAGGAAGTCCAGCCGGTGCGTGTCGACCGCGTCGATACGCTCGCGGGTCGTCTGCGCATCGAGCCCGCCGTCGACCGCCTCGAACGCCGAGAAGCGCAGTCCCAGAGCGATACCCGGTGCCATGGTGCGGACCGCATCGATGACCCGGTTGAGGAACAGTGCCGGGTCGGCCCACTCGTCGTCGCGGTGGTTGTATGCGGGCGAGAGGAATTGGTGGATGAGATAGCCGTGGCCGCCGTGCAGGGAGATCACGTCGACGCCCGCCTCCGCGCAGCGCGCGGCGGCCTCACCGAAACACTCGACGATGTGCTCGATGTCGTCGCCGTCGAGTTGCTCGGGCATCTCGCCGCCGACCACTGCGCACGGAATTGGGGTGGGGGCCACCGGGACGAACCCGCTGACCGCTCCCTGCGCGGTGCGGCCACCGTGGTTGAGTTCGACCCCGAGCAGCGCGCCGTGTGCGTGCACCGCCTCGGCGAGCCGGGCGATGCCGGGGATGCGGTCGTCGACGTCGACCCCCATCTGCCGGATGCGGCCCTTGCCGTCGGCCCGCACATAGCTCGCCTCGGTGAAGACGAGCGCGGCACCGCCGGCGGCACGTCGTTCGAGATAGGCGATGTAGGCGTCGGTCATCGAGCCGTCGGGTTCGCAGTAGTTGCGTTCCATCGGCGCCGACACGAAGCGGTTGCGCAACCGGACGGGACCCATGTCCAGGGGCCGCGCGAACGCGGGGGTGGTGGTCATCGTGCCTCCTGGTGCGTGGCGAGGACCTGGTTCGACAGCAGCTCGTCGAGGTGACGTCGCATGCGGTCCGCGTCGGGGTCGATGCCGGTGAGCAACGCGAACGTGTCGGCGGCCTGGGCGACGAGCATCTGTCCGCCGTCGAGCACGTCACAGCCGAGAACCGCGGCGGCGGAAATCAGTTCGGTTCGGATCGGCCGGTAGACGATGTCCGCGACCCACAGCCGGGGGTGCAGGGCAGCGACGTCGAACGGCGTTCCCGAGTGGCCGACCATGCCGATCGGCGAGGCGTTGACCACCCCGGTGCACGTGCGAAGGGCGGCCGGGATCGCCTCCACCGGCAGAGCCGTGGCCCGTGTCGAGGGGAAAGCGGCCGACAGTCGTGCGCAGACGTCCGCGGCGCGAACGGTGTCGACGTCGGCGATCCGCAGGTCCGCGACACCCGCGGCGGCGAGCGCGTACGCCACGGCCGAGCCGGCGCCGCCCGCACCGACCAGCACGACCGCATCCAGCGCGGCGGCCGGCAACCCGCGCCGCAGCGCCGTGAGGAATCCGCTGTGGTCCGTGTTGTGGCCGATCAGGCGCCCGGCCCGGACGACGACGGTGTTGACCGCGCCGAGCAGACGGGCGTTGTCGGACAGATCGTCGAGGACCGGCAGGACGACCTGCTTGCACGGGTGGGTGATGTTCAGCCCGGTGCAGCCGTCGGCGACGGCGGAGCGCACCAGGTCCCCGGTGCGTTCGACGGGTACGTTCTCCGCCTCGAGGTCGAGCAGTTCGTAGCGGTAGTCGGTCAGGCCGAGTGCGGCGGCCTCGCGCTCGTGGAGGGCCGGCGACAGGGACGAGGCGATGCCTGCCCCCACGAGCCGGATGCGGTGGCGGGCGGTGGACGGGGTCACGGTTACTCCTACGGGATGGGACGGGCCGTGGCCCCGGCGCCTCGGGCGCCGGGGCTCGATGGCCGGTCAGACGTCGCTGCGGACGAGTTCCTGCGCCGGTCGCGCCACCGACGCCGGGCGAGGCTCGCCCAGATCCGCGGTGCGGGTGCGGTAGGTCTCCGGCCCGGTGAGGGCGGCGATCGACGACAGCACCGCGAAGCCCAGGCACATCCAGGCGACCGGGGTCCAGTTGCTGGTGTCGCCCGCCGAGAGCAGCTGCGCGACGGCGGGGGTGAATCCAGCGACGAGCAGACCGAGCATGAGGCTCACGGCCATGCCGGTGTAGCGCACCCGCGCCGGGAACTGCTCCGGGAAGTAAGCCGGGTAGACACCGTTCGGCATGGCGTAGAAGAAACCGATCAGAACGATTCCCGAGGCGAACACCATTGGCGTGCTTCCGGTTCCGATGGCGTGGAAGAAGACGAACACCATCGCGCCGGAGCCGAGGGCACCGAACACGAACACCGGCTTGCGGCCGATCCGGTCGGCGAGCAGCCCGGCGACGGGCTGGCTGAGCACCGCCACGAAGTTGGCGGTGGCGATCGCCCACAGCATCGTGGAGCGCTCGAAGCCTTCGACCTGCACGGCGTAGGCGAGCGCGAAGACGTTGACGATCGTGTTGATCATGGCGAACGTGGCGCTGAGGCTGATCCGCACGACGGTGCGCCAGTGCGACCGGAACATCTCGACGACGGGGAGGGCGGCGGTGTCGCCGTTCTCCTGGAGCTCCTCGAACACCTCGGGTTCGTCGAGCTTGCGGCGCAGCCACACCGCGACCACCGTGACGACGATGCTGAGCCAGAACGGCACCCGCCAGCCCCACGAGTAGAGCGCCTCGTCGGGAAGCGACGCCACCGGGATGAACACGAGGCTCGAGATGACGATGCCGAACATGATGCCGCTCATGGTGAACGACGTGAAAAACGAGCGCCGGTTCGCCGGGGCGTGTTCGAGTGTCAGGGACGACGAGCCCGGGGATTCACCGCCGGCCGACAGGCCCTGCAGCAGGCGCAGCAGCACCAGGATCACCGGTGCGGCGATACCGATCTGTTCGTAGGTGGGCAGGCAGCCGATCACGAACGTGGCGATGCCCATCAGCAGCAGGCAGGCCAGCAGGGCGTTGCGCCGGCCGAACTTGTCGCCCCAGTGCCCCCACAGCACCGCGCCGAGCGGGCGGGCGATGTAGGCGACGCCGAGGGTGCCGATCGACAGCAGCGTCGATGTCGCTCCGTCGCCGGGGAAGAAGATCTTCCCGAAGACGAGCGCTGCGGCAGAGCCGTAGATGAAGAAGTCGTAGTACTCCAGGGTGCTGCCCAGGAAACCGGAGATGGCCGCCCGGCGGGCGTTCTCGTTCGGTCGTCCGTCGGGGCCGGCAGCGTGTGTGTTCGCCATGGCGTTCCTTTCGTCCCAGGATCCGACGGACGCCGAGTCGGCCTTCGGTGATGGCCCTCACAGTCGCCGGAACGGAACGAGCCTGACACGCCGCACTATGCAGCGTCCAACACTGAAAAAGTCTCAGATAAAGACGATTGTCGTCTCAATTGGGGGTGGGAAGGATCTCCTCGGCGACCCGCAAGGCGACTTCGAGCGCCGGGGACACGCGGCGCGGTGACCAGCCGATCCCGTGGTGCATGTAGACGGATTCGTCGGCGAGAGGGACGAAGACCGTGCCCGGCGGCGTGATCGTCGCGATGCTCGACGTCATCAGCGCCACTCCCACACCGGCCGAGACGAGCACCAGGATCATGTACGGGTCGGTGATCTCCTGGACCACGCGCGGGCGGAATCCGGCGTCGAGGCAGGCCCGCATGGCGCTCTCCTGCAGGGCCGACCCCGCCGACAACGGCGTGGTGATGAAGCCGTCGTCCGCGAGGTCGTGCAGGTCGATCTCCGCCTCCCCGGCGAGCGGGTGGTCGGAGGGCAGCACGGCGCCGAACGACTCGCGGCGGATCAGCCGGGTGGCCACCGCCGTGGACTGGACCGGCAGCCCGACGAACGCGAGATCCAATGCGCCGCTTTCCAGTTGGGTGACGGCCTCACGGGTCATGATGCGGCCGACGAGATCGAGTTCGATGTCCGGGTACCGCTGCCGCAGCGCCCGCGTCAGCGGGGGGAGCGAAATATGGTTCAGCACACCGGTGAACCCGATCTTGATGCGGCCGTACACTCCGCCGGCGGACGCGCGCGTGGCCTGTCGTGCCGTCTCGACGCTTTCGAGAATGTGGTAGGCGTGGGGCAGGAAGGCATGCCCCCCGGCCGCGAGAGCGACACTGCGCGTATTGCGTTCGAACAACGGCACACCGAGGTCCTTCTCGAGCTTGCGCACCGTCTGGCTCAGCGGCGACTGCGCCATCTGCAAGCGGGCGGCTGCCCGCCCGAAGTGCAGTTCCTCAGCGACGGCGACGAAGGCCTGAAGCCAGCGGATCTCCATCTCGATCCCTCCGGGGACTTGACGGCTGCGCCTACAGCCGTATATCCAGATCCATACATGGTGCGTCGTCGATTGTTTCGATTTCGCACATGGATTCAGACTACTACCGGCACACCCGCGAGGAGCGAGCGCATGGTGACCTATCCCTCGGGCACGACCGCGCTCGTCACAGGCGGGGCGAGCGGAATCGGTGCGGCCTGCGCGAGGCGGCTGTCCGCCGAAGGCATCCGGGTCGTCACCGCCGACGTCGCGGACGGTGCCGACGAGCACGTCGACGTCACCGATCCCCAGGCCGTCGACCGGCTGCGCGCACGCCTGGGGCGGGTCGACATCCTCGTCAACAGCGCCGGGGTGGTGGGTCCGTCGGCCCCGCTCGTCGACACCGCCCTGACGGACTGGCAGCGGACGTTCCGCATCAACGTCGACGGCACGTTCCTCATGTGCCGCGCCTTCGTGCCCGCCATGATCGACGCCGGCTGGGGCCGGGTGGTGAACCTGGCGAGCATCGCCGCCAAGGACGGCAACCCGAACCAGAGCGCCTACTCCGCGTCCAAGGCCGCGGTGATCGCGCTGACGAAGTCGCTCGGCAAGGAGATCGCGACCACCGGGGTGCTCGCCAACGTGGTTGCGCCCGCGGCGGTGGAGAGCCCGATGAATGCCGGAACGGATCCGGCGATCCTGGCCCGGTCGCAGAGCCTGACGCCGATGGCCCGGATGGGCCGGCCCGACGAGATCGCCGAACTCGTCGCCTGGCTGTCCTCGGACGCGCTGAGCTTCTCGACCGGCGCCGTGTACGACGCGAGCGGCGGCCGCGCGTCGTACTGACGGATGCCGCGTCCAGCGGGAGCTTGTCGTCGGGGCTACTCGGCCGGTGCCGCGGTCACGGTCCGCTCGGCGCGACCGGTTGGCCGACGCCGAGCGGACCGCGCAGCGAACTCCCGCGTCTCAGACCAGCGGCCAGCCGGTGTACTGCTCGGCGATCAGGGTGCGTCCCGCGACGGAGCGGGTGACCGCGTCGAGCTCGGCGTCCTGCCGCTTGTTGTCGAACGGGCTGTTGCCCGGGTGGGTGTGCAGCATCGACGACATCCACCACGAGAAGTGCTGGGCCCGCCACACGCGCGGCAGGACCTCTTCGGTGTAGCCGTCGAGCCGGGCGCGGTCGCCGCGGGCGAGGTACTCGTCCATCGACCGGGCGAGCACGAAGACGTCGGCGACCGCGAGGTTGAGGCCCTTGGCGCCGGTGGGCGGCACGGTGTGCGCGGCGTCGCCGGCGAGGAACAGGTTGCCGTGCTGCATGGGTTCGCACACGAAGCTGCGGAACTGCAGGATCGACTTCTCGAAGATACGGCCGTCCTTGATCTCGGCACCCTCCCCGTCGACCCGGGCGTGCAGTTCGCTCCAGATGCGGTCGTCGGACCAGTTCGCGATGTCGTCGTCCGGATCGACCTGCAGGTAGTGCCGCTGCACATCGGCGGTCCGGGTCGAGACGAGCGCGAAGCCACGCTCGTGCCGCGCGTAGATCAGCTCCTCGGACGAGCGCGGCGCCTCGGCGAGGATGCCGAGCCACGCGAACGGGTACTGACGGAAGTGGTCGGTGCGGATCTGCGGCTCGGGGATGAGACCGCGGGTGCTGGTGCGCGAGCCGTCGCATCCAGCGACGAGCCGGGCATCGAGACGCTGCGGGTTGCCCTGCGGGTCGGTGTAGGTGAGGTAGGGCCGATCGGTGAGGTGATCGTGGACCTGCACGTCGGAGACCCCGAAGCGGATGTCGCCACCGTCGGCGAGGCGGCGCGCGATGAGATCCTTGTTGACCTCGTGCTGTGGGTAGACGGTGACCGCACGGCCGACGAGTTCGTCGAACGCGATGCGGTGTCCTCGGCCGCCGAAACGGAACTCCACGCCGTGGTGCTCGTACCCCTCGGCCTTCAGCCGGTCGCCGACCCCGGTTTCGACCATCAGGTCGACGGTGTTCTGCTCGAGCACGCCCGCACGGATGGTGGCCTCGATGTCCTCCCGGGAGCGCGCCTCGAGCACGACGGACTCGATGCCGCGCAGATGCAGCAGGTGCGACAGCATCAGGCCGGCAGGGCCGGCGCCGACGATCGCGACCTGGGTGCGGGACTCGCTCATGGGAAGACTCCTCGGAAACGGGGACGATCGGTGATGCCCCTCACTGTCCGGGAGGAAGGACCACGTCGTCACCCCCCGCTTTCACTCACCGAAAGACGGCTTTCAGGTCAGCCTGCGGGAGATGCCGCTGGCGGCGGCCCGCATCGCCGGGATCAGCGGCGCGGCATCCGCCTCGACCGACACCACCACCGACACCGCGGCGACGACCCGGCCCGAGCGCTCCCGGATGGGCGCCGCCATCGCCATCGTGCCGACGTTGAGGTACTCACGGGCGATCACGACACCGGTCCGCCGGATGTCGTCGAGCACCCGCCGCAGCCGGGACTCGTCGACGATCGTGGCGGGGGTGAACCGTTCGAGTCCGGCATCGAGCACCTCCTGCAGCAGCTCCGGCCCGCCGTGGGCGAGCAGCACCAACCCACCGCTCGACGCGTGCAGGGGCAGCCGGCCACCGGCCCGGCCGACGACGGGCACGGCACCGCGCGCCGAAAGCCGCTCCACGTACAGGGCCTCGAGTCCCTCGCGGACGACGAGTTGCACGTTCTCCCGCGTCGCGTCGAACAGGTCCTCGAGATAGGGCATCGCCACCTGGCGCAGACCGTGAGCCCGCGGCGCGAGGGCACCGAGTTCCCACACCCGCACCCCGATCTGGTAGCTGCCGTCCGCCCGGCGCTCGAGAGCTCCGGCGTCGACGAGCTGACCGCACAACCGGAACACCGTCGGCAGGGGCAGTCCGGTCCGGCGGCTCAGTTCCGACTGGGTCAGGCGCGGCCGTTCGGCGGTGAACGCGCCCAGCACTGCGAAGGCACGGCCGAGCAGGGACCGGTCGGGAGCATCGGGCACGCATACATTGTGGAGTGTCCGCGCCACCGGGCGCCGAGCCGGAAGGGCGAACCGGCGGCCGAGCGTCTATCGTCTTGCCGCATGCGACTGGTCGAGAAATCGAAACGGGTCATAGAGGCGCACCTGAACAACACCAGTGTCCGGGCACTGTCGGGGTCGATGGTGGCGTACGAGGGCCAGGTGCAGTTCAAGTCGGCCGGGTTCGGCGGGGGCGAGGGCGTGCTGGCCGGACTGCGCCAGCGGGCCACCGGGGAGGGCCTGTCGCTGATGGAGTGCAGCGGCAACGGCGTGGTCTATCTCGCCCACCAGGGTCAGGACGTCACGGTGCTCGAGTTGAACAACGAGACGCTGCAGGTCGAATCGGAGCAGCTGCTCGCCCTGAACGGCAACCTCGGCACGAACGTCACGTTCGCCGGGGTGCGCGGCAACATGAGCGGCCAGGGCCTGTTCACCACGACGGTCACCGGGAGCGGGCAGGTCGCGCTGCTCTCGGCCGGCGGTCCGCTGATCCACCTCGAGGTATCCCCGCAGTATCCGCTCGTCGTCGACCCGGACGCGTTCGTGTGCGCGAAGGGACAGCTGAGCCAGTCGTTCGTCACCGACGTCTCGTGGCGCACGTTCGTCGGGCAGGGCAGCGGCGAGGCGTTCTCGCTGCGGTGGGACGGCATGGGCGTCGTGTCCATCCAGCCGGCGGAGCGGTGAGGGAGAGCATGTTCTCGAAGATCAACGGCAAGGTCGTCAAGGTCGATCTGAACCAGTCCGGTCCGGTCGTCGCCCGCCGCGGGGCGATGCTGTTCTATACGGGCATGGTGCAGTTCGCTCCGCACCAGGTGCCCGGCGCCGGCGGGATGCCGGGCATGGGCGGGATCGCCGGAATGGCGGGACGGATGATGCAGGGCGAGCACGAACGCACGATGCTCGCGCAGGGCAACGGCGTCGTCCACTACGGCTTCCGCGGCCTCGAGGTGCACGTGGTGGACCTGTCCGCCGGCGGTGATCTGCGGGTGGAGGCGTCGCGGCTGCTCGGGTACACCGCGAGCCTGCAGAGTTCGGTGGTGTCGATGTCGGCGCCGCCGGCGGGCGGTGGCGGCGGGGGTGGCGGCTTCCTCGGCGCGCTGCGCAACGCCGCGACGGGCATGGTGACCGGCAGCGGCATGTTCACCACCCAGCTGTCGGGGCGCGGCACCGCGGTGCTGCTCGGGCACGGCGGCTTCCTCGAACTGCAGGTGGGCGGTCCGGCCCCGGTCGTCGTCGACCCGCAGTCGTTCATCGCCGCGTCCGGATCGGTGCGGACGGAACTGAAGTCCGCCATGAGCTGGCGCAACGCCGGCCGCAGCGGCGGCGAGGGTCTTCAGCTCGAATGCACCGGTCAGGGCATCGTCTACGTGCAAGCGTCCGAGGAGAAACTGTGAGCGTCGTCCTCAATCCCTCTCATCTCGTCGGCAGCGACAACCTGCCCGGCAATCACTACGCCTTCTGCATCGACCTGCAGAGCCCGTGGTTCCTGTCCAAGGGCGCGATGATCGCCTACTACGGGCAGGTGCAGTTCACCTCGCTCACGCACGGACTGCAGGGGCAGCTGCTGCAGATGGTCGCGCATCAGTTCTCGGCGCCGCTGTACATGGGGGACTACGTCGTCGCCGAGGGGTACGGGAAGCTGATCCTCGGCGACCGGGGCTACGACATCAACTCCTACGACCTCGACGACGGCAATCTGACCATCCGGGCCGCGAACCTGCTCGCGTTCGAGCCGGGGCTCTCGCTGAACCAGTCGATCGTGCCGGGCTTTCTCACCCTGATCGGGACGGGCAAGTTTCTCGCCTCGTCGAACGGGCCGGTGATGTTCGCCGAGCCGCCCCTGCGGGTCGACCCCGAGGCGCTCGTCGGTTGGGCCGACTGCCCGTCACCGAGCCATCACTACGACGAGGCCTGGGTCAACGGCTTCGTGGCCGCCGGAGCGCGCATGTTCGGCGTGCAGTCCGGGGAGGAACGGCAGTTCGACTTCACGGGCGCGGGGACCGTGCTCATCCAGTCCAGCGAGAAGGTGATCGACGACAGCGCGGTCGTCCGGACCATCGAAGGGCAGCTGCCCGGTCTGACTCCCGGTGGTCTGCAGCGGATCAACCAGGTGGTGGCGTCGCAGTTGCAGTCCCAGCAGCACTGAGCCCGGGCGCCCTGGGTCGGGACTGGGTACTTGCCCGGGGCGCCCACCGCCGGACTGTGACTACCATCACAGGTAAGCCACACCTCATTGAGGTAAGGTTTGGTGAACCTAAGTAGTACGTCCAGGAGGGTCTCGATGATCGTCTGCAGCTGCCACGCTCTCTCGCACCGGCACATCGAGGCCCACATCGCTGCCGGTGCGCGCTGCACACGCGAGATCGGGGCGGCCTGCCGCGCGGGCACCGACTGCGGACGCTGCGTCCGGAATATCTCGGCGATCGTTCGCGCATCCCGCGACCGGGATGAGAGGATCGAACTCGAGACCGCCGTCTAGACCCAATACCCGGCGGTCGATCCGCGTTCGGTCCCCGGGAGGCGCCATGAAGGGCGACAAGAAGGTCATCGAGTACCTCAACGAGCAGCTCACCGCCGAGCTCACGGCGATCAACCAGTACTTCCTGCACTCGAAGATGCAGGACAACAACGGTTGGACGAAGCTCGCCGCGCACACCCGCGCCGAATCCTTCGAGGAGATGCGGCACGCCGAAACCCTCACCGACCGGATCCTGTTCCTCGAGGGCCTGCCCAACTACCAGCGCCTCGGCACGCTGCGGCTCGGTGAGACGGTCAAGGAGATGTTCGAGGCCGACCTGCAGGTCGAGATCGAGGCCCGCGACCGGCTCCGCAAGGGCGCCGAGTACATGCGCTCGGTCCACGACATCACCTCGGCCCGCATCTTCGAGGAGATCCTCGCGAACGAGGAAGAGCACATCGACTACCTGGAGACCCAGCTGGGCCTGCTCGAGCAGCTCGGCGAACCCCTCTACATCTCCGTGCACGTCTCACCGCCGGAGTGAGCGACAAGCGCGTCCCGATCGACAAGCAGACCCGCCCGGTGTACCGGGCGCAGATCGCGGTCGCCCAAGCGATACGCCAGGCCACGGCCGACGCCGGACTCAGGCGTCGGCTCGTGGAGCTGGTGAACATCCGCGTCTCCCAGATCAACGGCTGCGCCTACTGCCTGGACGTGCACGTCCGGGACGCCCTGCGCGAGGGCGAGACCACTCAGCGGCTGGCGGTGTTGCGGGCCTGGCGGGACACCGACCTGTTCAACGAGCAGGAGCAGGCCGCCCTCACCCTCGCCGAATCGATCACCGAGCTGCCCGACAGTCGTACCCAGGACCGGGACTACGCCTTCGCCCGCGCCCGCCTCACCGAGGACCAGCTCTCCGCGATCGCGTGGGTGGCCGTGGCGATGAACACGTTCAACCGGGTCTCCATCGTCAGCCGGCACCCGGTCCGTCCCCCGCAGGAGTGACGCCGAACTGATTTCCTGAGCAACCATCCGGTTATCCTCGACTGATGACGAAGACCCGGTGGCTCAGCGACGACGAGCAGCGCACCTGGCGCGCCTACCTCGACAGCACCCGTCTGCTGATGAATGCCCTGGACCGGCAGCTCACCCGGGACTCCGGCATGTCCCTCACCGACTACGAACTGCTGGTCGCGCTTTCGGAGGCCCCCGGCCGACGGCTGCGCATGCGCGCGCTCGCCGACGCCGTCGTGACGACCCGCAGCGGCGTCACCCGCGCGATCAGCCGCCTCGTCGACGCCGGCTGGGTCCGGCGCGTCGAATGCGACGAGGACAAGCGCGGCACGCTGGCCGAACTCACCGACGCCGGCGCCACGAAGCTGGCCCAGGCCAGTCCCGGGCACGTCGAGGCCGTACGCTCCTACGTGTTCGACCTGCTCGGTCCCCAGGACGTGACCCGCTTCGGGGACACGTACACCGCGATGCGCACGCACCTGCTCGAGAACACCTGAACAGCCGGAGGAATGCCATGAGCGAACCGTCCGTCGTTGCCGTCCACAATCCGCAGCAACAGCGTTACGAACTGCGCGACGGCGACAACGTCGTCGGCTACACCCAGTACCACCCCGACGGCGACGTCCAGCTCGTGTTCGACCACACCGAGGTCGACAACGCCTACTCGGGCCGGGGCCTGTCGAGCACGCTCGTGCGATTCGCGCTCGACGACGTCCGCGCCCGCGGGAAGCGCGTCGTGGCGATCTGCCCGTTCGTCGACGGCTTCATCGACAAGCATCCCGAATACAAGGATCTCGCCGACTGAGACCCGACGCCGGGCACCACCGCATGCCGCCCCCGCCGGACGTCACCGCCGTCGCCGCCACCCTGCGACGCGCGGGGTGCGTGTTCGCGGAGGACGAGGCCCGGCTGCTGATCGACGCCGCCCGGACGCCCGGCGACCTCGCCGACTCGGTTGGCCGGCGCGCGGCCGGCGAACCGCTCGAACACGTTCTCGGCTGGACCGAGTTCTGCGGCCTGCGCATCCACGTGGCCCCCGGGGTCTTCGTTCCGCGCCGGCGCAGCGAGTTCCTCGTCGACCGCGCCGTCGCGCTCGCCGTGCCCGGCGCCGTCGTCGTCGACCTGTGCTGCGGGTCCGGGGCGCTCGGTGCCGCCGTGGCGGCGGCCGTCACCGAGGTGGAACTGCATGCGGCGGATCTCGATCCGGCGGCGGTGCAGTGCGCGCGCCGCAATCTCGCCGCGCTCGGCGGTCACGTGTACGAGGGCGACCTCTACGACCCGCTGCCCGCGGGGCTGCGCGGGCGCGTCCACCTTCTGCTCGCGAACGTGCCGTACGTCCCGACGTCGGACCTGGCGCTACTGCCCGCCGACGCCCGGGAGCACGAAGCCCGCATCGCACTCGACGGGGGCGCCGACGGACTCGACGTGCTGCGCAGGGTGGCGGCCGCGGCCGGGCGATGGCTCGCACCGGGCGGGCATCTGCTGGTCGAGTCGAGCGAGCAGCAGGCCGACGGGATCGCCGCGTGCTTCGACCGCAGCGGGCTGGCCCCTCAGGTGGTACACAGCGACGACGACTTCGCGACCGTCGTCGTCGGCACCGCGCCGCGCTGAGCCCGGCTCACCCGGCGTGCACGGCGCGGTTCAGACGGCGCGCACGGCGCGGTTCAGACGGCGCGCACGGCGCGGTTCAGACGGCGCGCACGGCGCGGTGCCGGCGCACGGCGTCGCGGTTCGCGCACCGCGGCGAACAGTACCGCTGCCGCCCGTTCCGGGAGGTGTCCGCGTAGACGTCGTCGCACTCGTCGAGGGCGCAGCGGCCCAGTCGGTGCATGCCCCGGCCCACCAGGTGCAGAGCCGTACCGACAGAGATCAGCGCCTCGAGCACCCCGGCGAGCGAATGCTGATCGTCCCGGTAGTGCAGGTGCCAACCGTCGCCCGCGTGATTCGTCATACGCGGATACGCCGAAGCGGCGGCCAGCATCTCGTTGACGAGCGCAGCACGCTCGGCGTCACTGGTCGCGTCGACGACGCCACACCATCGCACGAGCATCGCCTCGACGTCGCGCAGGTCGCCGGCACCGACGGGAAAGTCGATCACCAGGCCCGCTTCGAGGCAGCGGCGCACCAGCGCGTCGACGGTCGCGGGTGGGTCGTTCACCAGATCCGCGGCGAGGCGCACGGCGTATTCGCCGTAAGGGTTGAGATGCATAATGTCATTACATCACGCTGGGTGGCATGCAGACATCCCACAGCCACCACTGGACCGAGGTCTCCCGCCACCCGACGAGCGAAGGCATCGTGCGATACCAGCGCTGCGCGTGCGGCCGCTGGCGCCTGCTCTCGACGCTCTCAGTCCCCGACCCGATCGGCGTGTCCGCAACGGTCCCGGTGACCCGCCGAGCGTGAAACCCGACGCCTCGCGGAGGACAATCGCCTCCATGACCGAGCGCAAGCGGCCGGACATCACCTTCGAGTCGTGGATCGAACGCCAGATCCGCGTCGCGCAGGAGCGGGGCGACTTCGACAACCTGCGCGGAGCGGGCAAGCCGATTCCGCACCGCAGCGACGACGAGCTGTGGTGGGTCAAGGACTACCTGCGCCGGGAAGGACTGTCGACCGAGGCCCTGCTGCCACCCCCGCTGCAGCTGCGCAAGGAGGTCGAGCGGCTGCGCGACACCGTGCGCGACGTGCCCACCGAGCCGGCGGTGCGGCAGATCGTCCGGGAGCTGAACCGGCGAATCGTGGACTGCCTGCGCGCACCGAGCGGTCCCCTGGTTCCCATCCACCGGGTCGACCCGGAGGAGGTGGTCCGGCAGTGGGCCACAGATCGGGCGGAGCTGCGGTCGCAACGGGCCGAGCGGGCTGCGGCGGCGGCCGCAGCGCTGCGTGAGTACACCGCCGAGCCGCCGCGTCGACGCTGGTGGCACCGCGTCCTGGGGATCCGGCCCGCCGGAACCTGACGACGCGCGGGACGGCCTTCGTCGGTGCCGCACGGTCGCGCACTTCGCAGCCGTACGCGACAGCGATCGTCGGTGCGTTCGTCGATTCGTGTCGCGGGTACGAGTCCCGATCCCGGCACGTTGCCAGCAGACTGCCAGGAACGTCCCAAGATCCCTCGAGGGTCACCGGCTGTACTGGTCTCGTTCGCATCGCGTTCACCGCAGCGCAGTTCTTCGACGAGAGGCCGGGTTCCATGGGAGTGTTCGACCGATTCCGCACGTCCACCCCGCAGGACATGCCCCCGACCGACGCCGTTCCCACCGCACCGACGGGCTACCGGCAGACCGTCGGTAGCCTGCATGCCTTCAACCGCTACGAGATCAAGTACTTCGTCGACGAACTGAAGGTTCCCGACCTGCGCCGGGAACTCACGGCACGGATGGACACCGATCCGTATTCTCCACACGGCGGGTACCCGGTCACCTCGCTCTACTACGACACGCCGGACCTGCGGTTCTACTGGGAGAAGATCGAGGGCCTGAGATTCCGGCGAAAACTGCGGATGCGTCTGTACGGCAACCCTTCCGAATGCACCGACGACACGCCGGTGCACATCGAGGTCAAGCAGCGCGTCAACCGGGTCACCCAGAAGCGGCGCATCGCGATGCCGTACGGGACGGCGCAGCGCTGGCTCGACGGACGGCAGGAGGTCGGCTGTGATCCCCCGCAGCGTCCGTTCGTCCACGAGGTGACGACGTTGATCGGCAATCTCGACCTGCGACCGATCGTGACCACGGGATATCTGCGAGAGGCGTTCGTCGGCCGCGAGGCCGACCTCGGCCTCCGAGTGACGATCGACCACAAGGTGCACGGCCGCGACCGCGATTTCGGCTTCGCGTCGGGAGCGCAGAACCGGTTCGTCGTGCCGCCGAAACTCGCGATCGTCGAACTCAAGGCCAACGAACGCGTTCCGTACTGGGCGACCGATCTCACTGCCCGCATGGACATGTCGGTCGTCCGCGTCTCGAAGTACTGCCAGTCCGTCGAGGCGTTCGGTCTCGCGCCCCGTTCCCGGTTCGGCGCTCCCGGACTCGTTCTGCCGCAAGGCTTCGACGGCCGTGTGCCGACCGGCCTCCTCGAGACCACGACGACGGTGCCCTGACCTGCCGCCCTGTTCCCGTCCCTACACCGAACCAGGACTCTCATGAATTTCGACCTGCAAGACCTCAGCGGGACGTTCACCACGTTCGACATCATCGTGTCGCTGTCACTGTCGTTCGTCCTCGCCTCGATCATCGGCTGGGTCTACCGGCACACCCACAAGAACGTCTCCTACAGCCAGTCCTACGTGCAGACCCTGGTACTGGTCGGCATGGTGATCGCGCTGATCATGCTGGTCGTCGGCTCCAACATCGCCCGCGCGTTCGCACTCGTCGGCGCCCTGTCGGTGGTTCGGTTCCGCAACGCCATCAAGGAAACTCGCGATGTGGGCTTCATCTTCCTGGTGATGGCCGTCGGCATGACCACCGGCACCCGCTTCTACCTGCTGGCGATCGCCGCGACGATCGCGATCTGCCTGGTGCTGCTGATCATGAGCAAGTTCAACTGGTTCGAGCTCGACGTCCGGCGCCAGGTCGTCAAGGTGCAGGTACCGCCGGAGCAGCAGTACAGCGCGATGGTCGAAGACGTGCTCGTCCGGTACTGCACCGAGTTCGAGCTGGTCTCCACCGAATCCGTCCGCTCCGGGGCGCTGACCGAGTTGTACTACACCGCGCAGCTGAAGAAGGACGCGAAGCCGAACGAGCTGATCTCGGCCCTGAGCGCGGTCAACACCGGTCAACGGGTGACGGTCCTGACCGGCTACGACCAGACGGACATCTGATGGGCGGGAGGCCGACCGGCGGACAGCCGCCACCGCGACGACGGCTCCGGCACCGGATCCCGGTGTCGTTACGACAGCACTGGAAACTTCTGGCGGTGTTCGTCGCGTTCGTGACGATCCTGGCGACCGTGTTCGGGGCGACCCGCATCCGGCCGTACCTCACCGGCGACCCGACGATCATCGCCTCGGAGATCACCGACAACATCACCGGCAGGGTGGACCTGTTCGACGCCTCTGTTCCGCACGAACTCTCGGTCGAGATCACCGATGCGGAGTACGACGAGATGATCACCGCCTTCCAGAGCACCGGCGAGAAGAAGTGGGTCACCGCCGACGTCACCCTCGACGGCACGCTGATCACCGACGTCTCGGTGCGATTGAAGGGCAACTCCACCCTGATGGGATTGCGCGGCACCGATACTCGCGTCGGCGGTCAGGGCGTCGCACCACCGGCGGGGCTGGAGCTGCCCGAAGGATTCGAGCCGCCGGCCACGGGCGGCATGTCGCAGGCGACCGCGGACGATCCGACGTCGCTGCCGCTGCTCGTCAGCTTCGACGAGAACGCCGACGGCCGCGCCTACCAGGGCATGACCGAGATCTCGGTGCGCCCCGGTTCGCCCGTGCTCAACGAGGCGATGGCCTTGTCGCTGACCGCGGAGACCGAGCAGCCGACACAGCGTTACGCGTACACGGTCTATTCGGTCAACGGCAGCGCCACCACCACGCGCCTGCTGCTCGAACATCCCGACGACACCTATGCGAACTCCCTGTTCGACTCCGACGGCTACCTGTACAAGGCTGATGCGTCGTCGCGGTTCGAGTACATCGGCGACGACCAGTCGGACTACGCCGACCAGTTCGAGCAGATCAACGCGGTCGGGGCGGGGAACCTGCAGCCGATCATCCGCTTCCTGGAGTGGCTGGATTCGGCGGGCGACGAGGAGTTCGACGCACACCTGTCGGAGTGGGTGGACGTGGACTCGTTCGCGCGGTACGCCGCCACGCAGAATCTGCTCGTCAACGGCGACGACATGAGCGGGCCGGGCCAGAACTACTACCTCTGGTACGACCTCGGGACGGGCAGGCTCTCAGTCGTGTCGTGGGACCTGAACCTGGCCATGCAAGGTGATGCCACGACCGGCCCGCACGACACCGTCTCGATGGGCCCCGGAGCGAGGGGCGGCGCCGGGCAGGACGGCCGCGGTACCCCACCCGCCGGCGTCGGCGCGGTGGCTCAGCCGCGCGCGATGCCCTCGGACGCAGCCGCGCCCCCGGGAGATGGCCGGATGCAGTCCGGCAATGCGCTGAAGACACGGTTTCTCGGATCCGATGCCTTCACCGGCGTCTACGAGGACGCCTATCGGGAACTGTACGACCAGATGTACGGCAGCGGACGCGCTCTCGAGATACTCGACACCCTGGTCGCGACCGTTCCGGTGAGCGACGGGCTCCCGGCCGATTCGCTCCGATCGAGTGCGGACTCGATGCGGTCCTGGATCGAGCAGCGCACCGCTGCGCTCGCGGAGCTGCGTGACAGTTGAGCTGCGTGACAGTTGAGCTGCATGACTGCTGAGCTGCGTGACAGTTGAGCTGCGTGACAGGGGACCGGCCGAGGCGTGAGAGGCGGGCCGCGCGGTGCGGCCCGGTTTCACAGCCGGACCTCAGGAAGGTCTCAGCGGCGGCCCAGTCCGTGCCGGCATTCTGGAGACGGCAGAATCGATCGCGAACCTGATCGCGGGGAAAGGAATCGTCATAACCGCTTCAGCTCCGACGGTCTCCCGCCTGGCACATCCGTCCGGGCGCGACACCGGTGCCGTCTTCCTGATGGTCGGTGGCATTCCCGGAGCGGGTAAGAGCACCCTGCTTCGCCGGATCGAGCACGACATCCCGGGTCTGATCGTTCTCGATCCGGAATGCCGTGCCGAAGGCCTCGCCGCCGCGCTTCCGCCGGACCTGCCGTATCGCCGGTATCGGCCACTCGTCCATCTCATGCACACCCTCGACGTGGTGCGCACTCTCCTGGCCGGACCGCACCGGAGCGAAGGGCCTGTGGCCGTTCACGACACCGCCACACGCAGCCGCCGACGCGACTGGACGGCTCGCCTGGCGCGGCGGCGAGGCTGGACGCCGGTGCTCGTCTTCCTCGACGTACCCCGCGATGTCGCGCAAGCCGGGCAGCACGCTCGCGGGCGCGTTGTGAACGAGTCGTCGTTCGCGCGGCACTGGCATCGATGGACCGTTCTGCGATCGCACCTCACCGACGAGGACGACGCCACGGCCGGGAGCCCGTGGGACCAGGTCGTCGTCACCACCCGCGACAATGCGAAGAGCCGAGTATGCGACGTGCTGACACAGGACGGCACGGACCCCTGCGAGCTCGGCGGCGGATCTCCGGTACCGCAGTGACATCGACACCCCGGTGACCGGTGTCTCCGACGCCTGCCGGGTTCGCCGCAGACGCAGTTCCCAGCAGATCCACGGCGCACTCCCATGGACGCCGGGCGAACGTCCGGTTGTGTGGGTGCGTGGACGGACGCGATGCGTCATGTCACAGCAAGGAAAGGCACGACTCGATGACAGCTCCTGTGAACGACGGGCTTCCGTCCGACTCCCTACGATCGAGTGCGGACACGATGCGGCCCTGGATCGAGCAGCGCACCGCTGCGCTCGACCCCGAGAATCCTGATGCCGTGCGGTCGGATCCACGGAACGCAGCACCGGTCGGAGACGTTCCCGACGTAGCGTGGGGACCGGAGGCTCCCGAGACCCACGCACGGCGCCGCTACGAGCGGCGTCGCATCGATGCGCTGCTGGACGTCCTGACCGACAGGC
Organism: Rhodococcus sp. NS-SX18; assembly: GCF_057367935.1. Lineage (NCBI taxonomy): Bacteria > Bacillati > Actinomycetota > Actinomycetes > Mycobacteriales > Nocardiaceae > Rhodococcus > Rhodococcus sp. NS-SX18. Next base: position 5,223,639 of record NZ_CM170633.1, read on the forward strand.
AACGCGACATCCTGCATCTGCGGGTCGTCCACGGCATGTCGACGGCGGAAACCGCCGCCGTCCTGCACATCACGCCCGGCGCGGTCCGGCTCGGACAGTACCGCGCACTGTCTCGGCTACGCGTCGCCCTGACCCGCCCTGCGGATGAGCCGATCACCTGCCGAGGCACGGTGGTTCCGCTCGATGCCCGGCGCCGCGACGCGACCCGGCCTGCGTGACGCCGGCCGTTCGGTGTGCGGTGCCGAGCGTGCACGTCCCGTCGTTGTCCCGACCGGGGCGTACCGGACCGTATGTGTGCTTGATGTTCCCCAACGGGTGATTCGGACGCCTGGGACGGGCGGGGTGGCAGAGACAGGGGGACAAGATCCGCGTCGCGGAGGACTGGGTGTCGGCCCGGAGGAGACCGCGCGACCGTGTCCGTCTCCACCGGACGGGGATGCGACTACTCTTCGTCGGAGATCGATGATCGGCGATCCGAGGGGTGGCTCATGGCAGGTGCGATCGGGCAGTCCCTGCCGATTGCGGTCGGCCTGCTGCTGGCGGCGATGCCGCTGGTGATGCTGTCGGTGCTCTTGGTCACCAAGCGGCCGCTGCGCGTCTCCTACGCCTTCGTCGGCGGCTGGTTCGCGGGTCTGCTCGTGGTAGGCGCCGTGGTCATCGCGGTGGCGGATGTGATCATGCTGTCCGACGAGCCCACCTGGTGGGCCGCTGCTGCGAAACTCGTGCTGGGAGTCGTGCTGGTCCTCCTGGCCGTCCGGAAGTGGTACTCGCGGCCGCAGCCGGGCGAGGAATCCACCGTGCCCGGATGGATGGCGGCCGCCCAGACCATGACCGCTCGACGGGCACTGGCTCTCGGATTTCTGCTTGCAGCGGCGAATCCGAAGAACCTCGCCCTGGTCGCAGCCGGCGCGGTGGTCATCGCGGACGCGACTGTGCGCGTGCACGAACAGATCGTGGCGCTGATCGTCTTCGCGGTCGTAGCCAGTCTGGGGGTGGCTGCCCCGCCCGTGGTGCGCGGCGTGTTCGCCGACCGTGCCGACCGGGCGCTCGCGGTCACCGACGAGTGGATGACCCGCCACCACACGGTGATCATGGCGGCAGTACTTCTGATCCTCGGCCTGATCCTGATCGGCAACGGGATCGCCGGGCTGTGAATCGGACGGCGACGAAGCGCGGCGGACGAATCTATCGGTAGTTATGGTCAACTATGGAAATCTTCAGATAAGTCGCCATAAGTCTCTATACTCGGCTCGTGGACCTCGAGCTCAATCCGTTCAAGCCCGGCTCCGGCCTGCGGCCGCCGGCGCTCGAGGGGCGTGACGAGCAGATCGGGGCGTTCGAACTCCTCGTCGCCCGCAGCAAGCGGCAGATCTACGACCGCGGACTCATCCTGTCGGGTCTGCGGGGGGTCGGGAAGACGACCCTGCTCAACGCTCTCGTCGAGCACGCCGACCGGCAGGGGTGGCTGACGATCGCCCTCGAGGCACGGCCCAGCGAGGCCGGAACCAGCGCGGTTCGCGCCAAGCTCTCCCAGGAGCTGACCGTCGGACTGCGCCGCTACAGCCGCAAGCACCGGATCCAGCATGCGATCGACCCGCTCATCGACCTCGCCAGGGGCTTCTCCCTCGGTCTCGGCCTCGGCCCGGCCACCGCGAACTTCTCCCTCGAGCAGCGTCCGGCGGCGACCGGGGACATCGACCTCGACCTCGAGGAACTCGTCGAGGCGATCACCGCCGAACTCCGGCCGAGATCCAGCGCCTTCGGATTGTTCGTCGACGAGATGCAGGACCTCGACTCCGACCTGCTGTCGGCGTTGCTCGCCGTCCAGCACCGGGCGAGCCAGCGGGAATGGCCGTTCTTCCTCGTCGGCGCCGGACTGCCCAATCTTCCCGCGGTCCTGGCCGGCAACCGCTCGTACGCGGAGCGTCAGTTCCTCTACAGCACCATCGGCCCCCTCTCGCCGGTCGCCGCCGCCGACGCCCTGCGGATCCCGGTGCGCCGCCAGGGCGGGGACTTCACCGACGACGCCCTCGCCGTGCTCGTCCAGGCCAGCGGGGGCTATCCGTACTTCCTCCAGGAGTTCGGGAAGGCGATCTGGAACATCGCTCCGCACAGCCCCTTCCAGCTCGAGGATGCCGAGCTCGCCGTCGAGGTGGGCCGCCGTCACCTCGACGAGGGATTCTTCCCGTCGCGCTGGAACCGGGCCACCGACCGTGAGCGCCGGTATCTCACCGCACTCGCCGCGGCCGGCGAGGAGGCACCCCGGTCCGGAAAGGTCGCCCAGCTGATGGGCTCGACGGCCACCGGTGTCAGCGACGTCCGCAACTCGGCCATCCGCAAGGGCCTGATCTGGGCGCCGGAGCACGGTCGCATCGCCTTCACCGTCCCGGGTATGGCCGATTTCATCCGCCGCCAGCCGGCGGAGTAACCGGGTCACCGGCCCCGCTCGGCCACCATCCGGTCCACGGCGCGCACGCTGAGCACCTGGTCGAGCGCCATGGAGGCGCAGCCGATCATCCCGGAGCGATCGCCGTGCGACCACGGCAGGATCTGCAGGGCACGGGTGGCGACGGACACCGCATCGCGATAGAGGGTCTCGCGCAGTCCGGCGACGAACACGTCGTAGGCCTCGGCCATGTCGCCGCCGACGACGAGCACCGCCGGATCGAGGAGGTTGACGGCACCGGCGATGACCTCGCCGATCCGCCGGCCACTGTCGCGAATCATGCGGCGCGCCTCCGCATCCCCGCCGACGGCGAGGGCCACGACGTCGCGGATGTGGGTCACGTCCCGGCCCTGCTCCTGCAGGTCACGGACCAGCGCCCAGCCCCCGGCGATCGCCTCGACGCAGCCGACGTCGCCGCAGCGGCACAGGACGCCCTGCGCCGCAGCGGTCTTGGTGTGCCCGATCTCGCCGGCCGCGCCCACCGCGCCGCGCTGCAGCACCCCGCCCGACACGATGCCCGCCCCGAGGCCCGTGGATGCCTTGATGAGGAGCATATCGTCGAACTGCCTTCGCTCGCCCAGCCTTTCGGCGAGAACCATGACGTTCGCGTCGTTGTCGACGAACACCGGTGCGTCGCCGAGGTCCGCCAGGAACGGCTGCAACTCGACACCGTCCCAGCCGGCCATCATCGGCGAATCCAGGCTGCAGCCGCGGACCGTGTCCACGGTGCCCGGCAGGCTCACCCCGATACCGACGGTGCGGGGGGCGCCGGGACCGAGCGCGTCACGCAGGTCGGCGAGGTGCGCGGCCACCTTCGGCATCAGCTCACCCGGGCTCGCCCCGATCTCCTGCTCGAGGTCCTCGGTGCGGAGCAGTTCCCCGGCGAGATCGCAGACGGCGAGCTGGGTGCGGCTGCGGCCGATCGCGACGACGAGCACGATGCCCGCCCCCGCCCCGAAGGTGAGGGTGAGGGGCGGGCGCCCCCCGGTCGAGGGCCCCTCCTCCGTTTCGACGACGAGGCCGAGGTCCTGGAGCGCCGCGACCCGTGCCGCGACGGCGGTGCGGGAGAGCCCGGTGTGGTGCCCGATCTCGCTTCGGGTGGTCGCGGCGCCGGCACGGACGAGGGCGAAGACCTCGCCCGCTGTGGCGGGCGCGCTGGAGGATCGGCTCATATCGCCATTGAACCAAGGAAACGCACTCGAGAGCGCCCGGCGCCGCGGCAGGACGCCGCACCCCGGCGAACTTTGTTCTTAGAAATGCGTAAGTTTGTTGTTTCAGTGCGGAAGATGCTCTACGGTTGCGAGTGACAGCCCTCACCCCCTCATTCGGGAGGACAAGCCATGTCACCCGCCGCCCCCTGTACCGTCGTCGTCTTCGGCGGCACCGGCGATCTCGCCGTCCGTAAGCTCCTGCCCGCCCTCTACCTGCGCGATCGGGACGGCCAGCTGCCACCCGGCAGCCGGATCGTCGGCGCCGCACGCGCCGGCCTCGACACCGACGGCTACCGCGACAAGATTCGCGGCGAGCTCGCGCGCTTCGTGCCCGCTCCCCTGCTGGACGTCGGCACTCTCACCCGGTTCCTGGACCGCCTCGACTACGTGAGCCTCGACTTCGCAGGCGGGGACGACTGGTCCGCCCTGCACGACGTCCTGACCCCGGACTCCGTGCGCGTGTTCTACCTCGCCTGTGCCCCTTCGCTGTTCGGGCCGATCTCCCATCACCTCGCCCGGCACGGACTCGTCGAACCGACCTCGCGGGTGGTGCTCGAGAAGCCCATCGGCCGCGACCTCGCCTCCGCCCGCGCGATCAACGACTCGGTCGGCGAGGTGTTCGACGAGTCGCAGATCTTCCGCATCGACCACTACCTCGGCAAGGAGAGCGTCCAGAACCTGCTGGTCACCCGGTTCGCCAACACCCTGCTCGAGCCGCTGTGGAACTCGACGTGGATCGACCACGTCCAGATCACCGTCTCCGAATCCCTCGGCGTGGGCACCCGCGGCGGCTACTACGACACCTCCGGCGCGCTGCGCGACATGCTGCAGAACCACCTGCTGCAGGTGTTGTGCCTGGTGGCGATGGAACCGCCGACGATCGTCGACCGCGAAACGGTGCGCGACGAGAAACTGAAGGTGCTGCAGGCACTGCGGCCGATGACGGCCGACGACGTCGAAAGATTCACGGTGACCGGCCAGTACGGCCCGGGACTCGTCGACGGCGGTGCCGTGCCCGGGTATCGCGACGAGGTGGAGAACCCGGACAGCCGCACCGAGACCTTCGTCGCGGTACGCGCGGAGGTGCGCAACTGGCGCTGGGCCGGCGTGCCGTTCTACCTTCGCACCGGTAAGCGCCTCGAGAAGCGCAGCTCCGAGATCGTGGTGCAGTTCAAGGACGTTCCGCACCCGATGTTCCCCCGCGCCGAAGGCGCCACCGAACCCAATCGCCTGGTGATCCGGCTGCAGCCCGACGAGGGCATCTGCCTGCACATGACCGCCAAGGAACCCGGACCCGGCGGGATCCGCCTGCGCCCGGTGTCCCTGGATCTGAACTACGTCGACGCGTTCGACCGGCCCTCCCCCGACGCGTACGAGCGGCTGCTGATGGACGTGGTGCGGGGCGACCCGACCCTGTTCATGCGGCGCGACGAGGTCGAGACCGCATGGGCGTGGGTCGAACCGATCCTGCAGACCTGGGACCGCACCGGCCGGATGCCGCGCCGCTACCCGGCGGGGACGTCCGGCCCCACCGACGCGACCACCCTCATCGAGCGCGACGGACGCGCCTGGTACGAAGGAACTTCCGTATGAGCCATCCCGTTCTGGACCGGGTCACCGACCGCATCGTCCGGCGCAGCCGGGCCGAGCGTGCCGCCTACCTCGAGCGGCTGCGCGCCGCCGCCGACAAGGGGCCGGCCCGCGGACGTCTCGCGTGCGCCAACCTGGCCCACGGATTCGCCGCCGCCGAACCTGCCGACAAGTCCGCGCTGCGCGGGCTGGTGAAGCCGAACATCGCGATCGTCTCCTCCTACAACGACATGCTCTCCGCGCACCGGCCTTTCGAGGACTACCCAGCACGGCTGAAGGCCGCGGTCCTCGAGGCCGGGGGCATCGCGCAGTTCGCCGGTGGCGTCCCGGCCATGTGCGACGGCATCACCCAGGGCCGCGACGGAATGCAGCTGTCGCTGTTCAGTCGTGACGTCATCGCGATGTCCACCGCAATCGCGTTGTCGCACGACATGTTCGACGGCGCCCTCATGCTCGGGGTCTGCGACAAGATCGTCCCCGGCATGCTGATCGGCGCGCTCGGCTTCGGGCACCTGCCTACGGTGTTCGTCCCGGCCGGACCGATGACGTCGGGGCTGCCCAACGGCGAGAAGGCCCGGGTGCGGCAACTCTACGCGGAGGGCCGCGCCGGACGTGAAGACCTGCTCGAGGCCGAGGCCGCGTCCTACCACGGCGCCGGCACCTGCACGTTCTTCGGCACCGCCAACTCCAATCAGCTGCTGATGGAGGTGATGGGCCTGCACCTGCCGGGCGCGAGCTTCGTCAACCCCGGCACCGAACTGCGGGACGCGCTCACCGCCGAGGCCGCGCGCCGCGTCACCGGCCTGACCGCCCTCGGCTCCGACTTCACCCCGGTCGGTGAGGTCGTCGACGAGCGGGCCGTCGTCAACGGCTGCGTCGCACTCCTCGCGACCGGCGGGTCCACCAACCACACGATGCACCTGGTAGCGATCGCCCGGGCCGCCGGCATCACTCTCACGTGGCGCGACCTGGCGGACCTGTCGGCCGTCGTGCCGCTGCTCGCCCGGATCTACCCCAACGGTGCGGCCGACGTGAACCACTTCCACGCCGCCGGCGGGCTCGGTGTCGTGGTCTCGGAGCTGCTCTCGGCAGGCCTGCTGCACGACGACGTCACCACCGTCGCCGGGCCCGGTCTGCACCGGTACACGCAGGAGCCGCGGCTGCGGGACGGAAAGCTGCGGTGGGCGGCCGGGCCGTCCGCGAGCCTGGACCGCACCGTGCTGCGCGACGTCGCGGATCCGTTCGCCGTCGACGGCGGACTCAAGGTGCTCGACGGCAACCTCGGCGAGGCCGTGCTCAAGGTGTCCGCGGTCGCCCCCGAGCACCACGTCGTCACCGCCCCGGCCCGGGTGTTCGACGACCAGGCGGACTTCCTCACGGCGTTCGAAGCCGGCGAACTCGACCGCGACGTCGTAGCGGTGCTGCGCTACCAGGGCCCGCGCGCGAACGGGATGCCCGAGTTGCACAAGCTCACCCCCGCGCTGGGGGTGCTGCAGGACCGCGGGCGCCGGGTCGCGCTGGTGACCGACGGCCGGATGTCGGGTGCGTCCGGCAAGGTGCCCGCCGCCATCCACGTCACGCCCGAGGCCGCGGCCGGGGGTCCGCTCGCCCGCGTCCGCGACGACGACCTGATCACCGTCGACGCCGTCGCCGGCTCGCTGCGCGTGCACCTGTCCGACGCCACACTCGCCGATCGCGTGGCGACCGGCCACGCCCCCACCGACGACGCCTGGACCGGCACGGGCCGGGAGCTGTTCGCGGGCCTGCGGGCCACCGTGGGCCCGGCCACCCACGGCGCCAGCGTCTTTCGACCCGAATTCGTGTGAAGGAGTCCCCGATGAGCCTGCTGGACGTGACCCCTGTCGTGCCCGTCGTCGTGATCGACGATGCCGCGGACGCAGTCCCGATCGCCCGAGCCCTCGCCGACGGTGGCGTGCCGATGATCGAGCTGACCCTGCGCACCCCGTGCGCCCTCGAGGCGATCGAGCGGATCGCCGACGAGGTCCCCGACATCACCGTCGGTGCCGGCACGATCGTCGAACCCGGACAGGCCGCGCAGGCAGCGGCGGCCGGTGCGCGCTTCCTGGTGTCACCGGGCGCGACGGAGTCCCTGCTGAAGGCCATGACCGACACCGGACTGCCGCACCTGCCGGGAGCGGCGACCGTCTCGGAGGTGCTGGTGCTCCTCGAACGCGGCTACCGCGAGATGAAGTTCTTCCCCGCGGAGGCCGCGGGCGGCACCCGGTTCCTCGCATCCGTCCATTCCCCCGTGCCTGCGGCCCGGTTCTGCCCCACCGGCGGAATCTCGGTCGCGACGGCCCCCGACTACCTCGCACTGCCCAATGTGGGTTGTGTGGGGGGCTCGTGGCTCACCCCCGCCGATGCGGTGCAGACCCGGGACTGGGCCCGGATCACCCGCCTCGCGCAGGTGACCACGAAACTACGCCTGGCCGAGGCGTAGGCCGACCGGGCTCGCCCCCGTCCTACTCGGACGCGACGGGGGCGAGCCCTCGTCCGTTGAGGCGCAGTTCCACCCCACTGCCGCGCCTGATCGTGTTGTAGATCGGGCAGGTGGCCACGAATTTTGCGGCCAGTTCCTCCGCGTCGCGGACCCCTGGGCCGTGGATTTCGAGCTCGAGCAGCGTCCGGTCGTAGACGGTCGGATCGTCCGTTCCCCGCACGTGGGACGCGCGGGCGATGAGTGCATCGAGTTCGAGTCCGTCCGAGGCGGCATTGTGCTCGATGTTCGCGAGGGCGCAGGAGGCGAGCGCGGACAGCAGCAGTTCCCCGGCATGAACGGCCTCACCGTCGGCAAGCCTCGAATCGCTGACGAAGTGGTTGCCGCGAGCGCTGAGCACGAACCTGCCCGGGGCGCCGGCCGAGGTGCCGACGGCCACTGCATCGGCGAGCGGCGCCGCGTCCACCGCGTCCGGATGGTGTGCGAATTGCCAGGCATTCACAGGCGCACTCCGGCGCGCTCGGCCCACTCGCCGTGCCCGGGACGGGACAGGCCGAGGTTCTCCCGCAGCGTGGCACCCGTGTACTCCGTACGGAGGATTCCACGCCGCTGCAACTGGGGCACCACCTCACGGGCGAACGTCTCGAATCCGCCGGGCTGGTGCGGTGCCTGCAGCGTGAATCCGTCTGCGGCACCGTCCTCGAACCACTCCTGCAGGCCGTCGGCGACCTCGGCCGCGGTCCCGACGAACCCGCCCTCGTAACGCCCGCCGTACTGCTTACCGAGTTGACGCAGGGTGAGGCCCTCGCGCTCGGTGATCTCGCGAACCTCGTTGTAGTGACCCTCCACTCCCGGCACCTCCACCTCCGGCAACCGTTCGTCGAGCGGGAACGTCGACAGGTCGACGTCGAGATGGTATGCAAGAGTAGACAGTCCACCGATCGGTGGCACGAGTTCGAACATCTCCTCGGCCAGTTCCTTCGCGCGGGCCGACGTGGGGCCGACGACCGGCGTGATCGAGGGCAGGATCTTGACAGATTCCGGATCGCGGCCGTACTTCGCTGCCCGCTCCTTGATCTCCGTGTAGAACGCCTGCGCCGACTCCTTCGATGCGTGACTGCAGAAGATCACGTCCGACCAGCGGGCGGCGAAGTCCTTGCCCTTCGCGGAGGCTCCGGCCTGGATGAGGACGGGGTACCCCTGGGGCGGGCGCGGCACGTTGAGCGGCCCCTGTACCGAGAAGAACCGGCCCTGGTGATCGATGCGATGCACCTTGGCCGGCTCGGCGAAGAGCGGCTCGTCCGGGTCCAGGACCAGCGCATCGTCGTCCCAGCTGTCCCACAGCTTGCCGGTGACCTGCAGGAATTCGTCGGCGCGCTCGTATCGGGTGGCTCGGTCGAACTGCTCGTCGAGGTCGAAGTTGCGGGCCTCCGATTCCTGGAACGACGTGACGATGTTCCACGCGACGCGGCCGGAGGTCAGGTGGTCGAGGGTCGCGAAGGTGCGGGCGAGGTTGAACGGCTGCGCGTACGTGGTGGACACGGTCGCGGCGAGTCCGAGATGCCGGGTCGCGGCGGCCATCGACGCGATGATCGGCAGCGGATCCATACGAAGGGAGCCGAGAGCACCGTAGCGGAGCTGGGAATCGGTGCTCCCTCCGAACCGGTCCGGGACGGACAGGATGTCCGGGAAGAAGGCGAGGTCGAAGCGACCGTGCTCGAGGGTGCGCGCGATGTTCTGGTAGTAGCCGGCGTCGAGCCATCCCGGCACCGAGCCGGGGTGACGCCACCCGCCCGGGCGTCCGGGTCCGGCGGTGACGAAGGCAGCGAGGTGCATCTGTGCGGTCACGAGAGTCTCCTGAGGTGAACGGTCAGGCCTGGGCGAGTTCAGCGGCGACGGCGGCACGAACGGAGTCGAACCTGCTGTCGGACAACCAGGTCCGCACATCGACGGGCTCGGGGTACACGCCGAGCCGGTGGAAGTTGTCGGCGAGATCCTGAGTGCCGGCGATCGCTCCTTCGTCGACGGCGGTGAACTGCCCCGCCCCGGAGTAGGACAACCGCCGGGCTTTCACCAGATCGAGGTAGACGTCCCGCTCGAGCGTCGAGTCGCCGAACCCGCCGAGCGCCGTGAACTCGTCGACTGCCGTCTCCGGATTCGCCTCGACCCAGCGCTGGGCGTCGCGCACGTTGCGGGCCAGTGTCGCGGCTGCCTCCGGATGATCGAAGGCGAAATCCTCGCTCGCGACGAAGAACGCGTAGTCGTACGTCTTCACTCCGGGCAGGGTGTCCGCGTTGTGCTTGCGCCGGGCCAGTTCGATGGTGGGCTGCCAGTTGATCCACGCGTCGACCTTCCCCTGGGCGAAGGCGGCTTCCGCGTCGGCGGCAGTGAGATTGACGTAGTCGACGTCGTCGATTGTCAGCCCAGCGGAGTCGAGGTACTTGACCAGGCTGTAGGTACCCGTCGTGCCCTGATGGTCGGCGATGCGACGGCCGCGCAGGTCGGCGGCGCTCTTGATGTCGGATCCCTTGGGGACGAGGATGTCGACCTCGTTGGAGGGAAGCGGATAGGACACGAGCGGCACGACCGGTACGTTGCCGCCGATCGCGTAGATGACGGCGGTGGCCGTGGCGAACGAGAAGTCGACGCTACCGGCCTTGATGGCCTCCATCACCGGCAGCGATGCGGGGAAGCCGGACGGATAGGTCACCGGCACGCCGAGGTCCGAGGCCAGGTCGAAGCCTCCGAGGTTGTGGGACAGGACGGTACCGGGTTCGGCCTTGCCGTCGCCGATCAGTGCGTAGCGCACTTCGGTGAGTGCCGTCGCGGCGCCCGACGAGTCCTTCGTGCCGCAGGCGGCCAGCGCTCCGATGCCGGTGACCGCGAGCGCTCCGAGACCCGCGGCCTCGAGGAAACGACGGCGCCCGAATCCGGGAAGTGGCGAGCGGGGATTCATAGGGGACAACCTCTCTCGGATAGGGCTGATATCAGTGGTCGGGATGGGCGGCACGCTCGGCGTCGAGGAGTCCGGCGAGCAGCTCCTCCTTCCAGGCGGCGAGCTGCGCGTCGCCGCGATGCCGCGGCCGCTCCTGCGGGACGCCCAGGTCGCGCGTGATGCCGGAGGGAGTGAGCAGCAGGACGCGATCGGACAGCACGAGCGCCTCCTCCACGTCGTGCGTGACGAGCAGGACCGTGCGCGGGTGCTCCACGAGCAGACGTTCGAGCAGCTGGTGCATCGTGACGCGGGTGATGGCGTCGAGAGCCCCGAACGGCTCGTCGAGGAGCAGAACCTCCGGCCGGTGGAGCAGGGCCCGCGCGAGCGCGACGCGCTGGCGCTGGCCGCCGGACAGTTCGGCCGGCCAGTTCTTCTCCCGACCCGTGAGTCCGACCTGCCCGAGGAGTTCGACCGCCCGGGCACGCGCTCCACGGGTGCCCAGAGTGACGTTGCCCAGGACCGACTTCCAGGGCAGCAGCCGATCCTCCTGGAACATCATCCGCGAGGTGTGGCCACCGGCGGGCACACCTCCGGTCGGTTCGACGGTGCCGGCTGCGGGCACTTCGAGACCGGCGAGGATGCGGAGCAGCGTGGACTTGCCGACCCCGCTCGGGCCCAGGATCGAGACGAACTCGCCCGGCGCGACGTCCAGGTCGATATTCCTCAGTACCCAGTGGTCGCGGTACCGCTGTCCGATGCCGCGCAGGCACAGGCCGACGAGTTCGTCTGCGACCGTCTTCACCGGTTCCCCCTTCGGTAGTTGGCATTCCAGCGCAGGACGCGTGCCTCGATCAGGCGGACGATCTGGTCGGCGAGCAGACCGGCAACCGCGTAGAGAACGATGGCAAGGACGATGCGATCGTTGCGGAGCATTTCCCGGCCGTTCTGGGCGAGATACCCGATTCCTTCGCGGGTCGCGATGGTTTCGGCGATGACGAGGGTGAGCCAGGCGACGCCCAACGCGTATCGGATGCCGTTGAGGACGACCGGCATGGCCCCGGGCACCACGATCTCGCGGATGATGCCCCAGTGGGCCAGGCCGTAGGAGCGGCCGAGCTGGATCAGCTTTGCGTCGACCGTGCGGATTCCGTTGACGGTGTTCAGGTACACCGGGAAGACGACGCCGAGGATCACGAGAACGATCTTGGGCAGTTCGCCGATCCCGAACGCGGCGATGAGCAGGGGCACCAACGCCAGATGCGGGAGTGCGCGCACCATCTGCAGGGTGCGGTCGAATATCCCTTCCGCGATACGGGAGAGGCCGACGGCGAAACCGAGGACGAGACCTATGGTCGCGCCGATGCCGAAGCCGATGACGATGCGCCGGAGGCTGACTGTGATATGCGACTGCAACTCGCCCGTGGACCACAGCGAACGCGCGGTGTCGAGGACGTCGGTCGGCGGCGGCAGGACGGAGGCTGGGACGACTCCTTCGGTGGAGGCCCACTGCCAGCTCAGCAGAACCAGCAGCGGAACTGCCCAGGGCAGCAGTAACGCCCCCGGCAGCACCCGTCGAATCCCGGCGGTTCGCTCGCCGCCCTGCACGCTCGCAAACTCGGGTGCGATTGCCTCACTCATGAATCGAAGTCGGGATGGAACGGATCATGCGACACTCCTCGATCGGTCGGACGCCGGTCACGCTATCCAGATGTGCACGCACATGTCGTCAGTTGTATACACATGGATTCAAACTCTGTACACGCGTCCACGAGCGTGGTACGGCTTGACGAATCCCTCGACACGAACCGCCCCGACAGGAAGGAAGCCGGTGACATCTGCAGGTCCGGGTCCCTACAGCGAACTGCGCACACGCATCATCTCCGGCCGCTACGCCCCGGGCGCGCTGCTGGTTCCGGCCACAGTGGGTGAGGAACTCGGGGTTTCCCGGACACCGATCAGGGAGGCGCTCATCCGGCTGGAACTCGAAGGCCTCGTGACGAAGGTGTCGCGCGGCTTCGTCATCCGCGAGCGGTCGCCGGAGGAGATTCTCGACATCTGCGAAGCACGCATCGCACTCGAATCCGTCGTGGCGCGTTCCGCGGCACTCCGACGCACCGAGTTCGACGTCGCGATGTTGCGGCGGGCACTCGAGTCGGCACGGACCGGGGTTCCCGACGAACGTCTGCGGGCGCATGCCGAGTGGCACATCGTGCTGCGGGTCGCAGCGCACAACCCCACCATCTCCGAGTTGATGGAACTGCTCGACGCCCGCCTCCATGTCTACGACGGGACCGCGTCCCGATCCACCGCCAATCTCGATCTGATCGAAGCCGAGCACGAGGAGATCTACCGCGCCGTGGTCGACGGAGACGGGGAGCGCGCGAGCGAGTTGATGGTCGTCCACCAGACGAGGACCCGCGACCTGCGAATCGCCGAGATGGTCGAATCGAAGCGGTAGCACCGGGCGGTACGCTGGGTAGATGCGTGAGGAGAACGGCCACCCTGGCTCGCAGTCGTCGCTGCGTTCGGCCAATCAGCAACGGGTGGTTCGGGTTCTGCAGTCGGGCGGGGAGCTCACCCAGGCGGAGATCGCCCGGCGCACCGGTCTGGCCCCGGCGACGGTGTCGAATCTGGTTCGGGAACTGACCACCGGCGGGCTGGTGGAGGTGGCCGCGGCGGAGCGTCCGGGCCAGCGGGGACGGGCCGTCAAGCTCACCCGGTCGGCGGGCCTGGCCGTCGGAATCGACTTCGGGCACCGGCATCTCACCGTCGCCGTCGCCGACCTGTCGCACGAGATCCTCGCCGAGAAGCGGGTCGAGCTGGCGACCGGGCACCGCGCCGAGGACGGAATAGAAAGAGCCGGAGCACTTCTCGACGACGCTCTCGTCGAACTCGGGTGTGGTCGCGACGCCGTGGCGGCCGTCGGCATGGGACTGCCCGCACCGGTCGAGTCCGCCACGCACCGTATCGGCGGGCCGTCGATCCTGCCGGGCTGGGTCGGCGTCGACCCGGCCGCCCTGGCCGCCGACCGGCTCGCGCTTCCCGTCCATGTCGACAACGACGCCAATCTCGGCGCACTGGCCGAACACATCTGGGGTGCCGGGCGCGGCATGGACGACCTGGCCTACATCAAGCTGTCCGACGGCGTCGGCGCCGGACTGGTCCTGGACGGGCGGCTCTACCGTGGCCGCGCCGGCACGGCCGGGGAGATCGGTCACACCTCCCTCGACGAGTTCGGCCAGGTGTGCCGGTGCGGCAACCGCGGCTGCCTCGAGACGATGGTGGCCTCGCATGTGGTGATCGGGCTGCTCGAGCCGAGCCGGGGACCCGGCCTGACGATCGCGGACGTGGTGGCACTCGCCGAGGCCGGCGACGCCGGGTGCGCCCGGGTGCTCGCGGACACCGGCCGTCACGTCGGGGTCGCGGCGGCGGGCCTGTGCAACCTGCTCAATCCGCAGCTGATCCTGATCGGCGGCGAACTCGCCCTGGCGGGAGAGTTGCTGCTCGAGCCGCTGCGCCGCGCGATCGAGCGGTATGCGGTGCCCAGCGCCGCGCGCACCGTGCAGGTGCGCACCGCGGCCCTCGGGGCCCGCGCCCAGGTGCTCGGGGCGGTCGCCCTGGGCCTGCGGGCGGCCAACCCGCACTGATGATCGACTCCGACGATTTCTTCTCGCTCCAGGTCGCTATTTAAGTTCACATTCGAACATAGAAGATCATCAAGAAGGATTTGTTCGTTCATTTCTTGACGACAGAGCCGTCTTCGCCCTACTGTGGTCCAGCACACAGTTCGCGTGACCGCCGCCACTCGCCTCCCGGAACGGGACCGCCGCGGCCGGTTCCCGCCGCCTACGAGGAGTCCCATGAGCAACCACGTCGCGCTCCCGACCGTCCCCGACACCGGGCCGGACACCGCCGGCGCCGCGGTGCCGGTCCGCATCGCCGTCATCGCCGCGCTCGGCGGTCTGTTGTTCGGCTTCGACAGCGCCGTCATCAACGGCGCCGTCTCGGCCATCGAATCCCGGTTCGCCGTCTCGTCCGCCGTCCTCGGTTTCGCCGTCGCCTCGGCCCTGCTCGGCGCGGCCGGCGGCGCCGTCCTCGCCGGTCGCATCGCGGACCGCTACGGCCGCCTCACCACGATGCAGGTCGCCGCCGCGATGTTCCTGGTCAGCGCGTTCGGCACCGGATTCGCCTTCAACGTCGAAACTCTCGTCCTGTTCCGGATCGTCGGCGGCGTCGGCGTCGGACTCGCCTCCGTCATCGCCCCCGCCTACATCGCCGAGATTTCCCCCGCCCGGGTACGCGGCCGCCTCGGATCGCTGCAGCAACTCGCGATCGTCGTCGGCATCTTCTCCGCCCTGCTCGTCGACTATGCACTCGCCGCTCTCGCCGGCGGCTCCCGCGAGGAACTGTGGTTCGGACTCGAGGCGTGGCGCTGGATGTTCCTGTCCATGGCCGTCCCCGCCCTCGTGTACGGATTCCTGACCCTCACCATCCCGGAGTCGCCGCGCTATCTCGTCGCGAAGGGCCGCATCGGCGAGGCCCGCGGCATCCTCGGCATGCTGCTCGGCGAGCAGGGCATCGACCTGCGCATCGAATCGATCCGCGCCACCCTCGGCCACGAGCACACCCCGTCGCTGCGCGACCTGAGAGGACCCGCGCTGGGCCTGCTGCCCATCGTGTGGATCGGCATCGGACTGTCGGTGTTCCAGCAGTTCGTCGGTATCAACGTGATCTTCTACTACTCCAGCATCCTCTGGCAGGCAGTGGGATTCGACGAGAGCAGCTCCCTCGTCATCACCGTCGTCACCTCCGTCGTCAACATCGCCACCACCCTCGTGGCCATCGCATTCGTCGACCGCGTCGGACGCCGGCCCCTGCTGATCATCGGCTCGGCGGGCATGGCCGTCACCCTCGCCACGATGGCCGTCGTCTTCGCCACCGCCTCGACCACCGTCGTCGACGGTGTGACCACCCCGCACCTGACCGGACTGCAGGGACCGATCGCGCTGATCGCCGCGAACCTGTTCGTCGTCGCCTTCGGCATGTCGTGGGGACCGGTCGTGTGGGTCCTGCTCGGCGAGGCCTTCCCCAACCGGATCCGCGCGGCGGCACTGTCGCTCGCCGCCGGCGCGCAGTGGGCGGCCAACTGGGTCATCACCGTCTCCTTCCCCGCCATGAAGGAGCTGTCGCTGGGCATGTCGTACGGCTTCTACGCCGTGTGCGCGGTGCTGTCGCTGCTGTTCGTCCTGCGCTGGGTGAAAGAGACCAAGGGCCGCGAGCTCGAGGACATGGACGCCGCCTGAACCCGTCCGGCAACTGAAGTCAGGGAGAGAACAGACATGGCACTGACCATCGGAATCGACGTGGGCGGCACCAAGGTTGCCGCCGGCGTGGTCGACGAACACGGCACCCTGCACGCCCGGCTCCGCCGCGCCACGCCGTCGGACGACCCCGCCCGCACCGAGGACGTCGTCGCCGACGTCGTCCGCGAACTCCGCGCCGCGCACGACGTGTGCGCGGTGGGGATCGGCGCCGCCGGGTTCGTCGCCGCCGATCGTCGTACCGTACTGTTCGCCCCCAACCTCGCGTGGCGCGGCGAACCGCTCGGGGCGGCCGTCGAGGCCGCGTGCGGGCTGCCGACCGTCGTCGAGAACGACGCCAACGCCGCCGCCTGGGGCGAGGCGCGCTTCGGCGCGGGCCGCGGCGCCCGCACCGCGATCGTGCTCACCGTCGGCACGGGCATCGGCGGCGGGCTGATCATCGACGGCGCCCTGCACCGCGGATCCTCCGGGCTCGCCGCGGAACTCGGCCACCTCAACGTCGAACCGCACGGTCGGCGCTGCGGGTGCGGGAACCACGGCTGCTGGGAGCGGTACGCCAGCGGGCGGGCCCTGGTGCGGGAGGCACAGGAGATCGCAAGCGTCTCGCCCGCGCTCGCCGGCCGGCTGCTCGAGCTGGCCGGCGGGCGCGCCGAGCAGATCACCGGGCACCACGTCACCACCGCCGCGCGCGAGGGCGACGCCGCCGCGCTCGAGTGCTTCCGCACGATCGGCACGTGGCTCGGGCACGGCATGGCCGACCTCGCGGCGTTCCTCGACCCGGAGGTCTTCGTCCTCGGCGGCGGAGTGTGCGAGGCCGGGGAGCTGCTGCGCGGCCCCGCCGTCGCCACGTTCGCCCAGCGGCTGACCGGACGCGGGCACCGCCCGGCCGCGCCGGTGCGCCTGGCCGAACTCGGCCCCGACGCCGGGATCGTCGGCGCCGCGGACCTGGCCCGGCACCGCACGGACGACACCCCGCGCCTCGAGGTCGTGGCCGTCGCCTGACCGCCGAGCTGCTCGGTCCCCGCCCGCAGTGCCCGGGGATCGGAAAACGCACCTCGGCAGCGGCGCTGCCATAGGCTCGCACCATGACGGCAACGGCGGCGATCGGCTCACCGGCGGAGCTGACGCGGGCACTGGACACGACCGGGTACCTCGCCGACGACGGGCTCGCGACGGTGGCGTTCCTGGCGCTGCGCATGGGCCGCCCGCTGTTCTGCGAGGGGGAACCCGGCACCGGCAAGACGTCGCTGGCCGTCGCCCTCGCCGACGCGCTGGGCCTGCCGCTGATCCGGTTGCAGTGCCACGAGGGCATCGACGCGTCCCAGGCCCTCTACGACTGGGACTTTCCCCGGCAGCTGCTGCATCTGCGCACCCTCGAGGCCGCGAGCGGCGGCCGTCTCGAGGCCGAGGAGGCGGAGCGCTCGCTGTACACCGAGCGGTTCCTGCTCGCGCGGCCCCTGCTGCAGGCGCTCACCGACGCGCCGTGCGTGCTGCTCGTCGACGAGATCGACCGGGCCGACGACGAATTCGAAGCCTTCCTGCTGCAGGTGCTCGACGAGAACGCCGTCACCATCCCCGAACTCGGACAGGTGCGGGCGCAGACGCCGCCGCTCGTGGTGCTCACCTCGAACCGCACCCGCGAGGTGCACGACGCCCTCAAACGCCGCTGCCTGTACCACTGGCTCGAACACCCCGACCTCGCGCGGGAAGTGGAGATCCTGCGCCGCCGCATCCCGGGCATCGACGAACACCTCGCGGCGCAGGTCGCCCACGCCGTGCAGGCCATGCGCGGGATGGACCTGCTCAAACCGCCCGGGGTCGCGGAGTCGCTGGACTGGGCACGAGCGCTGCGGGAACTCGACCGCGACGTGCTCGACGCGACGACCGCGGCCGCGACCCTCGGTGCCGTCCTGAAGTACCGGGAGGACCTCGACCGGGTGGTCCGCACCGGGCTCGACCGGCTCCTGACGGGGTGACAGCCGCGATGACGACGACCACCGACGCCGGGGGTTCCCTCGTCGGACTCACCGGCTTCACCCGCGCCCTCGCCGCGGCCGGCCTGTCCGTCGCCTCGGACGCCACCGTGGCCTACCTGCGCGCGCTGCGCGAGATCGACCTCGGCGACCGCCGTCAGGTGTACTGGGCCGGGCGCGCCACCCTGTGCCACGACCCCGACGACATCCCCCGCTACGACCTCGCGTTCGAAAGCTGGTTCGGCGGAACGGCACCCGACGTGACGTCGCCGCGCACCCGCACTCCGCGCCGGGCCCGCATCGCGGGCCTCACGCCCTCGGGAGGCGACGAGACCGCCGGCGGCGGCCCCGAACTGCGGGTCGCGGCGGACGACACCGACGTGCTCCGCCGGCGCGACATCGCGGAACTGACCGACGCCGAGCGGGCACACCTCGCGGAACTGATCGCGACGCTGCATCCGCGGCCGCCCACCCGTCCGGCGATGCGGCTGCGCCCGTCGCGCCGGGGCCGCATCGACCCGCACCGCACGGTGCGCCGGATGCTCGCGGCCGGAGGCGAACCCGTCCGGCCGAGCCGGCACGGCAGGGCGACCCGGGCGCGCCGGGTGGTGCTGCTGCTCGACGTCTCCGGCTCGATGAGCCCGTACGCGGACGCGCTGCTGCGGTTCGCGCACGTGGTGACCCGCGCCGATCCCGCCCACACCGAGGTGTTCTCCCTCGGCACCCGCCTCACGCGGCTCTCGCGCGCGCTGCGGGCCCGCGACCCGGAACGCGCCCTCGCCGCGGCGGGCCGGGCGGTCCCCGACTGGGCGGGCGGCACCCGGCTCGGCGAGACCCTGCGGGCTTTCCTGAACCGGTGGGGCCGGCGCGGCCTCGCGCGCGGCGCCGTCGTGGTGATCTTCTCGGACGGGTGGGAACGCGGCGATCCGGCCCTGCTCGCCGAGCAGCTCGCCCAGCTGCGGCGGCTCGCCCACGCCGTCCTGTGGGTCAATCCGCACGCCGGGGCGGCCGGGTACGAGCCCGTGCAGTCCGGCATCGCGGCCGCCCTGCCGCATCTCGACCGTCTGCTCGCGGGGCACAGCCTCGCGACGCTGCAGGAACTGCTGGAGGAGGTCCACCGTGCGTGAAGTTCTCGACGAACTCGAACGTCGCTACCGGGCCGGTGACACCGTCGCCCTCGGAACCGTGGTCTCGACGTTCCGGTCCGCGCCCCGCGCACCGGGCGCCGCGATGCTCGTCGCCGGGGACGGCACGGTGACCGGCAGCGTCTCCGGCGGTTGCGTGGAAGGCGCCGTGTACGAGCTCGGGCAGCAGGTGCTCGACGACGGTGTGCCCGTGTTGCAGCGGTACGGCGTGTCCGACGACGACGCCTTCGCCGTCGGCCTCACGTGCGGCGGCATCATCGACGTGTTCGTCGAACGGGTGGATGCCGCCGCGTTTCCCGAGCTGGGTGAAGTCGTCGCGTCGATGCGGGCCGAGGAGGCCGTCGCGGTCGCCACCGTCACCGAACATCCCGATCCGGCATGGGTGGGGCGTCGCCTGGCGGTGTGGCCGGATCGCGCGCGCGGGTCGCTGGGGTCGGCGCGGGCGGACGACGCCGTCGCCGACGACGCGCGGGGTCTGCTCGCCGCGGGCCGGACCGCGACGCTGCACTACGGGCCCGACGGGCAGCGCCGGGGCGAGGGCATGTCGGTGTTCGTCCACTCCTTCCAGCCGCCGCCGCGGTTGCTGGTGTTCGGCGCCATCGATTTCGCGGCCGCCATGGCGCAGCTCGGCTCATTCCTCGGCTACCGCGTGACGGTGTGCGACGCCCGGGGCGTGTTCACCACCGCCGCCCGGTTCCCCGCCGCCGACGAGGTGGTCGTGGACTGGCCGCACCGCTACCTCGCCGCCGAGGCGGCCGCGGGGCGCGTGGACTCGCGCACCGTGGTCACGGTGCTCACCCACGACCCGAAGTTCGACGTGCCGCTGCTCGAGGTGGCGTTGCGGCTCGACCTGGCCTACGTGGGCGCGATGGGCTCGCGGCGCACGCACGAGGACCGATCGGCGCGCCTGCGTGAAGCGGGGATGACGGACGACGAGCTCGCGCGGCTGTGCTCTCCCATCGGGCTGGATCTCGGGGCGCGCACACCGGAGGAGACCGCGGTGTCGATCGCGGCCGAGATCATCGCGCTGAAATGGGGCGGCCGCGGCGAGCACCTCGCCCGCACCGCGGGCCCGATCCACGCCCACGAGGACACCGCGGTGCCGGGTCAGTAGGTGCGCGGCGGTCAGTTCTCGGCGACCACCCGGAACTGCTCGAGCGAGGTGTCGGTCGCGTCGGGAATCGTCATCCCGGCGTTCACGCCGCTGCGCAGGTAGTCGACGACGGCGTCGTCGAGGCGCTCCCCCGGCACGACGGCGGGAATGCCCGGCGGGTAGGGGGTGATCTGCTCGGCCGCGATGCGCCCGGTGACACTGCTCGCATCGACCATCTCCGCCTTGCCGAAGAACGCGTCGCGTGGCGACATCACCGAGTCGAGCTGCAGTTCCCCGGGACTCGGCAGATACATCTGCGGCGGCGGATCGAACGACTCCGCGGCCTGCGACAGCGACTCGAGCGCCGAGACGAGCCGATCGGTGGTGCTCTCGTCGTCGGCCATGGACAAGGTCGCCAGGATGCGCCGGTGATCGGTCATGCCGAGATCGAGCCGGCAGTGCTCGCGCAGCCAGTCGCTGCACTGGTAGCCGGAGACGCCGAGTTCGCTCACGTCGATCAGGACCTGGAGGAGATCCAGGTCGTGTGAGGCCTCCTCGCCGAGCAGGCGGTCCTCGAGGACGGTGAGGCCGTCGATCCCGGCGATCCGCTCGCGGGTCCGCCGGGCCAGTTGCAGGGCGTCGCCGAGCAGTTCGATGCCGTGCTCGACCATCTGCCGGCGCCACCCGTCGATCGCCGAGTAGATCATCACGTTCGGGCTCGTCGTCATCAGCAGATCGGCGCAGGCCGACAGGTGCGCGCCGTCCACCAGGTCGCCCTGCAGGTGATAGACCGATCCCTGCTCGAAGCCGGCACCCATCTTGTGGACACTGACGACGCAGATGTCGGCGCCGGCGTCCATCGCCCAGGTGGGCAGGTCGTCGTGGAACGGCAGGTGCGCACCCCACGCCTCGTCGACGATGAGGGGCTTGCCCCGCTCGTGACAGACCTTCGCGATGCCCTCGATGTCGGCGCACGTGCCGTAGGGACTGGGACTGACGATCAGCGCGCCGGCCGCGTCCGGGTACTTCTCCCACGTCTCTCGCACCTGTTCCGGCGACGGCGGATGGGAGAAGTGCATCTCCTCGTCCCAGCGGGGCGTGATCCAGCGGGGCGTGACGCCGCTGAAGATCAGACCGGCCACGATCGACTTGTGCGAGTCCCGGCCGACGAGCAGTCCCCCCGGATCGTTGCCCGCCACCGCCATCATCGCGGCCTTCACCGACAGCGAGCTGCCACAGGTGGAGAAGAACGCCTGCTGCGCACCGACCGCCTCGGCCATGAGCTGCTCCGCCCGCGACAGGTAGCCATTGCGCGACCTCCGGTCGTCGAGGCCTCCGGAGGCGAGCACGTCCGAGCGGAACGGATCGAGCCCGAGCACTTTCGTCACCCGCGGGTCGGCGCCGCGGCCCTGCCGGTGGCCGGGCGGGGAGAATCCGTAGCGGTCGAGTCGGTGGTACTGATCCAGCGCATCCAGCATGGGAGTTTCGGACTGGTCCATGCCCGACGGGTACCCCGCGCGCGCTCCCGCGACGCGACTCAGCTCCGCGAATCGTTCCCGACGCGGAACCGGGCCCGGTAGCACTCGGCCGCCTCGTCGAGCAGCTCGTCGGACAGGCGTGCCAGCGGGCGGGCGCGCACGACGAGCGGTTCGTGGTCCGGCCCCTCGCCGACCACCGTGCCGGTCAGCAGCCACGCGAATCGGCCGCTCTCGCGGCCCAG
The DNA here is from genome assembly GCF_057367935.1 of Rhodococcus sp. NS-SX18. NCBI lineage: Bacteria > Bacillati > Actinomycetota > Actinomycetes > Mycobacteriales > Nocardiaceae > Rhodococcus > Rhodococcus sp. NS-SX18. Next base: position 5,245,531 of record NZ_CM170633.1, read on the forward strand.
CTCGGCGTACTTGCGGATCCGGCGCGCCACCCAGTCGACGGCGGGCCGGGGCCACCACGGCTCCGGGACGATCGTGGTCACCGACAAGCCGGGACGATCGTGGTCACCGACAAGCCGGGCAGTGTCACGTCGGCCTCGTAGTCCTTGCTCGGGCCCTTCCGCGCATCGCTGTCCGGACCCTTCGAGTACCGCAGGTAGATCTCGGAGTCGTGGGACATCACCAGGTCCGTCAGTTCCGCCAGGCTGCCGACGACGGGCAGTTCCCGTCCGGCGCCTCGCTCGACGATCTCCTCCACCGCGGTCACCTCTCACCTCCGCCTGTCGCTCTCCGACGAACGTGTCCGTGCGAATTCCCTCGGCCCGGCCGCCGCAAACGCGGGAACAAGGTTGATCCGCCACCGATTCGGCGAATCGGCGTGTTCGGTAGTCACCGTTGGAGCACAGTGTCAGTGAACACTTCTCGACGATCTTGGATCCCGGATGTTCCCGGCATTGGAGGCCCGATGCGCATCACTGTCACCGTCGACGGGACGGCCTACACGGACGAGGTGGAACCGAGGCTGCTGCTCGTGCACTACCTGCGCGAGCGGCTCGGCAAGGTCGGCACCGTGGTCGGCTGCGACACCAGCAACTGCGGCGCCTGCACCGTGCATCTCGACGGCCGCAGCGTCAAGTCCTGCTCGGTGCTCGCCGTGCAGGCCGACGGTTCGGAGGTCACCACCGTCGAAGGCCTGTCCCGCGACGGCGTGCTGCACCCCGTCCAGCAGGCGTTCCACGACAACCACGCCCTGCAGTGCGGCTACTGCACGCCCGGCATGATCATGTCGACTATCGACCTGCTCGAGGAGAACCCCGATCCCGACGAGCAGGAGGTGCGGCTCGGCCTCGAGGGCAATCTGTGCCGCTGCACCGGCTACCAGAACATCGTGAAGGCGGCGCTGGACGCGGCGCAGAAGGCCCGAGCGGCCGAACTGCAGACCGACGCGGCGGCGGGAGGCGGACGATGACCAGTACCGTCGAACCGGAGATCGGCCAGGCGCGGCGGCGCAAGGAGGACGAGCATCTCGTCACCGGACGCACCCGCTGGACCGACAATCTCGTCCTGCCGGGGATGCTGCACATGGCGATCCTGCGCAGCCCGTTCGCCCACGCCCGCATCACGTCGATCGACACGTCGGAAGCCCGGCAGCGGCCCGGCGTGGTGGCGGTGCTCACCGGTGCGGACGCCTCGCCGGAGCAGGGCAGCCTGCCGTGTGCGTGGGTGATCACCCCCGACATGAAGATCCCGCCCGCGCCGGCGCTGGCGGTGGACACGGTCAACTTCGCCGGGGAGGCCGTCGCCGTCGTCGTCGCGCGCAGCGCCTACGAGGCCCACGACGCCCTCGAGGCGATCGACGTCGACTACGACGATCTGCCCGTGGTCCTCGACCTGGCGGACGCGGCCCGCGACGGCGCCGACCTCGTGCATCCGGACCTCGGCACCAACGTCAGCGCGACGTGGACGTTCGATTCCGCCGAGGCCGGCACCGGAGGCGACGTCGAGCAGACCATCCGGGACGCCGAGGTGGTCGTCGAGCGCACGTTCCGGCAGCAGCGGCTCATCCCGGCATTCATGGAACCCCGTTCCGTGGTCGTCGACCCGACCGGGCCGCAGATCACGGTGTGGTCGGCCACGCAGGTCCCGCACATCCTCAAGATCATGCTGGCGATGACGCTCGGCATCCCCGAGCACAAGCTGCGGGTGATCGCCCCGGACGTCGGCGGTGGCTTCGGCGGCAAACTGCAGGTGACGCCGGAGGAGTTGCTCGCCCTGCTCGTCGCGCGCCGGCTCGGGAAACCGGTGAAGTACACCGAGACCCGCAGCGAGTCGATGGTCGCGGCGCATCACGGCCGCGACCAGATCCAGAAGCTCACCCTCGCCGCGCGCCGCGACGGCACCGTCGTCGGCCTGAAGGTCGAGCTGCTGGCCGACATGGGTGCCTACCTGCGGCTGGTCACCCCCGGCGTGCCGATCCTGGGCGCGTTCATGTTCAACGGCATCTACAAATTCGGCGCCTACCACTTCACGTGCACCAACGTGTTCACGAACAAGGTGCCCACCGACGCCTACCGCGGCGCGGGCCGGCCCGAGGCGACGTTCGGGATCGAACGGATCATGGACGAGCTCGCCGCCGAGCTGTCGATGGATCCGCTCGAGCTGCGCGCGAAGAACTGGATCCGGCACGAGGAGTTCCCGTTCGACACCGTCGCGGGCCTGACCTACGACTCCGGCAACTACGAGGCCGCCACCGCGAAGGCCCGCGATCTGTTCCACTACGACGAGCTGCGCCGTGAGCAGGAGGAACGTCGCGGCCGGAACGATCCGGTGCAGCTCGGCATCGGGGTGTCGACCTTCACCGAGATGTGCGGCCTGGCGCCGTCGCGGGTACTCGGCTCGCTCAACTACGGGGCGGGCGGCTGGGAGCACGCCGCGATCCGGATGCTGCCCACCGGCCGGGTCGAGGTGGTCACCGGTTCGTCGTCGCACGGGCAGGGGCACGAGACGGCGTGGAGCCAGATCGTCGCCGACCGGCTCGGTGTGCCGTTCGAGGACGTCGAGGTGCTGCACGGTGATACGCAGAGCTCCCCGCGCGGACTGGACACCTACGGATCCCGGTCGCTGGCCGTCGGCGGCGTGGCGGTCGTCAAGGCCGCGGAGAAGGTGATCGCGAAGGCCAGACCGATCGCGGCGCACATGATGGAGTGCTCGGAGGACGACCTCGAGTTCGCCGAAGGCCGGTTCCGGGTGAGGGGCACCGAGAAGGCCGTGGGCATGAGCGACATCGCGCTCGCGGTGTTCACCGCCGCGGACCTGCCCGAGGGCATCGAACCCAACCTCGACTCCGAGGCCACCTACGACCCGGACAACTTCTCGTTCCCGCACGGTACGCACCTGTGTGCCGCCGAGGTGGACACCGAGACCGGCCAGGTGCGTATCCGCTCGTACGTGTGCGTCGACGACGTCGGGCACGTCGTCAACCCGCTCATCGTGGAGGGGCAGGTGCACGGGGGTCTCGCCCAGGGCATCGCGCAGGCCCTCTACGAGGAGGCCGTGCACGACGAGTCCGGCACCCTGCTCAGCGGCTCGTTCGCCGAATACCTGCTGCCGTCCGCTGCGGACCTGCCGACGTTCACCACCGACCGCACCGAGACCCCGGCGGTGGGAAACCCGCTCGGTGTCAAGGGAGTCGGCGAGGCCGGCACGATCGCCTCCACCCCCGCGGTGGTCAACGCCGTCCTCGACGCCGTGCGTCACCTCGGCGTACGGGACATCGAGATGCCGTGCACGCCGATGCGGGTGTGGCACGCCGTCGAATCAGCCCGGAACTCGGCTCAGGGAGGCGCCCGATGATCCCGTCGACGTTCGACTACGTCGCGCCCACCACCGTCGACGAGGCCGTCGCCGCCCTCGCCTCGGCGGGGGAGGACGCCAAGATCATCGCCGGCGGGCAGTCCCTGATGCCGGTGCTGCGGCTGCGGCTGGCGGCCCCCACCACGCTCGTCGACCTCGGACGGATCCCGGAGTTGCGGGGTGTCCGCGAGGACGGCGGCGACCTCGTGATCGGTGCGATGACCACGCACCACGATGTGATCCACGATCCGCTCGTGCGGGAGCACGCCCGGTTGCTCGCCGAGGCCACGAGCACGGTGGCCGACCCGCAGATCCGGCACCGGGGCACTCTCGGCGGGGCACTGGCCCACGCCGATCCCGCCGGGGATCTCGGCGCGCCGGTGCTCGCGCTCGAGGCGACCCTCGTCGCGGCCGGACCGTCGGGGCGGCGCAGCATCCCCGCCGCGGACTTCTTCGACGACTACTTCACCACCACCCTGCAGCCCGAGGAGATCCTCGTCGAGGTGCGGATCCCCAAGCGCACGGGGTGGGCGGCGCGGTACGAGAAGTTCAACCGTGTGGCGCACGCCTGGTCGATCGTCGCGGTCGCCGCCACCGTGCAGACCGACGGCGGCACGATCCGGCAGGCCCGGGTGGCGCTGACCAACATGGCGGCCGTGCCGGTCCGCGCGCACGCCGTCGAGCAGGCACTCGTCGGGCAGCCCGCGACGGCCGACACCATCCGGGCCGCTGCCGAGCAGGCCACCGAGGGCACCTCCCCCATGAGCGACGGCAACGCCGACGCCGACTACCGTCGCCAACTCGCGCGGGTGCTCACGCGCCGTGCGGTGTCGACGGCAGCGGACATCGCCTGAGCAAGCACTGTTGCCTGAACAAGCACTGGAGACGACCCATGCAACTCGAACACCACATGTCCGTGCCGGCACCCGTCGAGGAGGTGTGGACGGCCCTGCTGGATCCGGAGAAGGTGGCACCCTGCATGCCCGGGGCCACCCTCACCGGCGTCGACGGCAACACCTTCACCGGCACCGTGAAGATCAAGATGGGGCCGGTGCAACTGCTGTACAAGGGCACCGGGAAGTTCGTCGAGACCGACGAACAGGCCCGTCGCGCGGTCATGGAGGCCGCCGCGAAGGATTCCCGCGGCAACGGCACCGTGAACGCGACGTTCACGATCACGCTCACCGGCGACGGCGACCGTACCGAGGGCACCGTCGTGACCGACCTGTCCATCACGGGCAAGCCCGCCCAGTTCGGCCGGGGCATGATCTCCGACGTCGGCGGCAAGATCATCGAGCAGTTCACGGCGTGCCTGGCGGACAAGCTCGGCGGCCCGCCCGCCGCACCGGCCCCGGTCCCCGCCCCGGAAGCGGCCGCGGAAGCCGTCGCGCCCGCCGCCCCGGCAGGACCGCCCCCGGAAGCCGCCCTGGCCACCCCGGTGACGCCCGCACCCCAGCCCAGCGAGGCCGCACCCCTGGACCTGATGCAGTACGCCCGCGGGTCCGTCCTGAAACGGGTCGGCCCGGCGGTCGCCGTGTCGGCGGTGGCGGCGCTGGTCGTCTACCTGGTCCTGCGGCAGCGCCGGCAACGCCGTCGCACCCCGGTGGGCCGGGCGGCACCTCGCAGGGCCGGATGCCGATCGCGGGGTGCGTCGCGTCGGCGGGCGCAGGTCCGGATACGGCGGGGGTGAAGAGCGGCGATCGCTCACCCGGAATGAAACCGGATCCCCCGAAGGTTGGATCCGGGGTGACCGATTCGACGAAGGCAGAGAACACGACACAGACTCCCCCGCTCGGCCGTTTCGGCGTCTGGCGGCACGCGACCGGCCTCCCACCGGAGACCGGAGCCGAGATCGAGAAACTCGGTTACGGCACCATCTGGATCGGCGGCTCACCGCCCGCCGACCTCGAGGTGGCCGAACGTCTCCTCGACGCCACCGAGAACATCGTCGTGGCCACCGGCATCGTCAACATCTGGACCGCCCCCGCCGACGAGATCGCCGCCTCCTACCACCGGCTCGAGGAACGCCACCCCGGCCGCTTCCTGCTCGGGGTCGGCGTCGGCCACCCCGAGGCGCACGGTGAGACGTACCGCAAGCCGTACACGGCACTGGTCGAATACCTGGACGTGCTCGACCGCGAGGGCTTACCCGAGGCGCGGCGGGTGCTCGCCGCGCTGGGACCGAAGGTGCTGAAGCTGTCCGCAGACCGGTCCGCCGGGGCCCATCCGTACCTCACCACCCCCGAGCACACCCGCGAGGCGCGCGATGTGCTCGGCCCGGACGTCGTGCTCGCCCCCGAGCAGAAGATCGTGCTGTCCACCGACGTCGCCACGGCCCGCACCATCGGCCGCAAGGCCGTGGCCAACCCGTATCTGAAACTGCGCAACTATCGGGCGAATCTGGAACGCACCGGCTTCACCGCCGAGGAACTCGACAACGACGGCACCGACCGGGTCGTCGACGCGCTCGTCGCGCACGGCGACGCGGAGTACATCGCGACCCGGCTACGAGAGCACCTCGACGCCGGGGCGGACCACGTCGCGGTGCAGGCCCTGCCGATGCGCGACGACCCGGTGCCGGCCCTGCGCGAGGTGGCCGCGGCCCTCGGGCTCTGACGTCCGGACGGGACCGCGCCGGCCGGTGCGGTCCCGTCGTCCGCGGCGGGAGCGGTGCGGCGCCGGTTCACCGGTCCCCGCTCCGGATCCGGACGCAGCAGAATCCCGGTTCCGGGGCGAGTTCTGTGTCGAGCTCGGCAGTGTCGAGACCGGCAGCCCCGAGCCCGGCGACGACCGCCTCGACCAGAGCGAGGTTCATGCCACAGACCAGGTCCCGGTGTTCGCCGGCCAGCCGGTCGAAGGGGCAGTTCGCCAACCGGATCTGCCCGTCGCCGGACAGGCGCGGCTCGTAGCCGTGCCGGGCGAGCACCCGCGCCACGCCCTCGAGGCCGGCCGGTGCCTCGACATCGTCTCCGTTCGCGGGGCCGTCCGCCGGGGCCGGCTCCGCCGCGATCCGCCGTCCCCGCTCGGCGGCGACGGTCCGCACCGCGTCCGCGACGGGCACCGACTCACGCATCGATCGCTCGATGGCAGTTGCCAGAATCTCCCCCGCCAGGTCGTAGCGACGCTCGGGCAGGGAGATCGACAATTCCTGCGACGAGCGCCGGTAGAGCTTCGACGGCCGTCCTGCGCCCGGGCCGGTCCGTCCCGAAAGCCGTCGGAACTCCGTCTCGAGCAGACCGTCGGCGACGAGCCGGTCGAGATGGAATTTCGCCGTATGCACCGGCACCCCCACCGCGGCCGCCGCCTCCTCGCGCCCGACCGCGCCCGCCTGCGCGACGACGTACCGGTAGAGCGAGCGCCGGACCGGGTCCGCCAGCGCCCCGATCCCCGCAGCCTGCTCCGCAAACTCGTCCTGCACGCTCGCTCTCCTTCTAAAAGAGAAACTTCTTGACGTAATCTACGTCACAGATCTAAAATAGATAGTACCCTCTTTTAGAAGTCAGGAGACTTCGATGAGCCCCTCACCTCTCTCCCCTGCCACGTCCCCTCGCACCCGCATCGACGCCGACGCCGGAGCCCGCCAGGCATTCGTCCTTCTGCGGACCGTCTTCACGGTCGCTCCGATCGCCTTCGGTCTCGACAAGTTCACGAACCTGCTCACCGACTGGGAGCGCTATCTCGCCCCGTGGATCGACGACATCGTCCCCGGCACCGCCCACCAGGCCATGCTCGCGGTAGGAGTGGTCGAGATCCTCGCCGGCATCCTCGTCGCGATCCGACCTGCGATCGGCGGCTACGTCGTCGCCGCGTGGCTGCTCGGCATCATCGTCGATCTGGTCACCCTGGGCGGCTACCTCGACATCGCATTGCGCGACGTCGGACTGGCGGTCGCCGCCCTCGCCCTCGCCCGGCTGGCCACCGCCCCGGCCGCCCGGCGCAGAGTCACCGCCGGCACCCCGTGACTTCGAGCGGCGGGTCCACGCCGGACGCCGACCGTGGACCCGCCGCTCCCGCACCCGAAGGTGAAATGCCATGGACTGGGCCGGATGGGCACTCTTCGGATCGCTGGCCACCACCGTCCTGACGGCGGTCATGATCGCCGCCCAACTGGCGGGTTTCAGCCGACTGGACCTGCCGTTGGTGCTCGGCACGGCCGTCACTCCCGACCCGGACCGCGCCCGGGTGGTCGGCTTCTTCGTCCACCTCGCGATCGGCCAGGGTTTCGCGCTCGGGTACGCCGCCACCTTCGCGCTTCTCCATCAGGCGACGTGGTGGCTCGGCATGATGCTCGGCCTGCTGCACGGCGTCGTCGCCTTGACGGTCCTGCTGCCGCTGTTGCCGGGCGTACATCCACGCATGGCTTCCCGGCGAGCCGGTCCGCGCAGCACCGCGGTCCTCGAACCGCCCGGACTGCTCGGCCTGAACTACGGTGCCCAAACTCCGGCCGTCGCCGTCGTCGCACATCTCGTCTACGGCATCGCACTCGGACTGTTGTTGCAGGTGTCCTGAAGTGACCTCCACGGCAAGCGCTTTCGATCGGATCAGGGACGAAGCGGCCGTGCCGTCCCGGATCGAGGACTACGGCCTGCTCGGCGACACTCGCACTGCAGCGCTGGTCTCCGACGACGGATCGCTCGACTGGCTCTGCGTGCCGCGCTTCGACGGAGATCCCGTCTTCGGCCGGCTCGTCGGCGGGGCGCAGGCCGGACGGTTCCGGCTCGGGCCCGAGGGTCCTGCCCCCGTCGTCCGGCGCCGCTACCGGACACACACCGCGACGCTGGAGACCACCTGGGATCTCGGCAACGCCCGGCTCACCCTGCGCGAGGCGATGATCGCGGAGGTGGCCGGGCGGCTGCTACCGACGACGGTCCTGGTGCGACAACTCTCCGCCGAGGGCGAATTCGCCCGCGCAGTAGTCGATTTCGATCCCATGCTCGGTGAACGGCACCGTTCTCCCAACGTGCGGCGGCGCGGCCGCGATCTCGTGTGCGAGTGGGGCTCGCTCGCCCTGTCGCTTGCCTGCGATTCCGAAACCCCGATCACGCCGGGCCGGCCGGCCTCGATCACCGTGACCCCCGGGCATCCGGTCACCTTCGTCCTGGCCGTGGCCCACCGCGAGCCGCTGATCCACCTCGCTCCCGACGCCGCCTGGGGCCTCGTGGCCGAGGACGAGGCCCGCTGGCGGGCGTGGACGGCCGAGATCGCCCACGACCTGCCCCACCGGGAGGCCGTCGTGCGAAGCCTGCTGACGCTGCGTCTGCTCACCTATTCCCCTTCCGGCGCACCCGTCGCCGCGCCGACGACGTCACTGCCCGAACGGCCCGGGGGCATCCGGAACTGGGACTACCGCTACGCCTGGCCGCGCGACGCCGGCATCGGCGTCGCAGCCTTCCTGGGAGTGGGCAAGGTCGACGAGGCACGCGGGTTCCTCGGGTGGCTCCTGCACGCGAGCCGTCTGCAGCGACCCCACCTGCCGGTCCTGTTCACACTCGACGGCCGTCCCGGACCCGCCGAACGCACGCTGGCGGGATGGCCCGGCTTCGCCGGCAGCGCCCCCGTGCGGTTCGGCAACGACGCGGCCGACCAGCACCAACTCGACGGCTACGGCTGGGTCGTCGACGCGGCGTGGGGGTTCGTCCGGTCCGGCCGCCCGCTGTATTCCGAAACCTGGCGCATGGTGCGTGGATTCACCGATCATGTCTGCGAACGGTGGGCCGAGCCGGATGCCGGCATCTGGGAGATCCGTGGCGACGCCGCCCACCATGTGCACTCGAAGATGATGGCCTGGCTGGCCCTCGACCGTGCCCTGCGCATCGCCGAGACCCATCGCCTGTCCGCCCGTCGCCGCCGGCGCTGGCGCGCGGTGCGGGACGCCGTCGCCGCAGAGGTGCGCGATCGCGGTTTCGACCGGCTCGGAGACCGCTACACCCGCACCTACGGCTCCCGCGACGTCGATGCCGCCCTGCTCGTGCTTCCCGTTCTGGGTATCGACGACCCGGACTCGCACCGGGTGCGGGGCACGATCGACGCGATCCGGCGCGAGCTGTCGGCCGGAGGCCCGCTGCTGTACCGGTATCCGCCCGGACAGGACGGACTGCCCGGAGGCGAGGGCGCATTCCTGCCGTGCTCCTTCTGGCTGGCCCAGGCACTGGCTCTCACCGGCCGGCGGGCGGAAGCCGAGGAGCTGTTCGAAACCCTGCTGCGGCACACCGGCGCCCTCGGCCTTCTTCCGGAAGAGGTGGATCCCGCCACCGGCGCCTTCCTCGGCAACTATCCGCAGGCGCTCACGCATGCCGCGGTCGTGCAGGCCGCCCTCGCCCTCCGGACCGTCCGATGAGCGGGACCGCCGGGACCTTCTCTCCCCGGCGCCGATGTGGAACAGTTTTCTCATGGCGATCCGCACGCTCGCCGCAGTCACGACAGCGGTGAGTGCCTTCGTCCTGTATCGCCGGTGGCACCGGCGCTGGGGAGCGACGACTGCCGAGTGCGCCGGCCCGATGCCCGGAGACGACATCCTCTCCTCGGCCGCGTTCAGCGCGACCCGCGCCCTCACGATCGACGCGCCGGCCGAGTGCGTGTGGCCGTGGATCGTCCAGGTCGGCTACAACCGGGCCGGCTTCTACTCCTACGACCGTCTCGACAACCTGGGGCGGCCCAGCGCGACGACGATCGATCCGCGTCTGCAGTGCGTCGAGGTCGGCGACGTGGCGGCGCCGATGGCGAGTCCGGCCACGGCGGCGACGTCCTTCCGGGTGCACTCCTTCGATCCGGGGCGCTACCTGGTGTGGGCGAAGCCGGATTCGACGTGGTCGTGGCGCCTCGATCCCGTCGACGGCGGGCGACGGACCCGGCTCGTGAGCCGGTTGCAGGCCGCCTACCGGCCCACACCGTCGCTGCCGCTCACCGTCGCACTGATGGAACTGGCCGATTTTCCGATGATGCGCAGGATGCTGCTCGGCATCCGGGAGCGCGCCGAGCGCCTCGCGGCCCGCGAGTCCGCTCGTTCCTGGCAGGTTCGGGAGGACACATGACTCACACGACCGGCGACCTCGGCATGCTGCGGGCCGCGATGGAGGGGCCGGTGCTCGGACCCGGCGATCCGGACTACGACGAGGCCCGCAAGGTGTGGAACGCCGATATCGACCGGCGTCCGGCCGCGATCGCACAGTGCCGGAGTACCGCCGATGTTCAGGCGGCGATCGCCTATGCGACCGGGCACGGACTGGAGCTGGCTGTGCGCGCGGGCGCCCACAGCACCGCAGGCGCGTCGGTCGTCGACGACGGCCTGGTGATCGACCTCGGATCGATGGATCACGTCGTCGTCGACCCGGAGCGCAGACGGGCGCGGGTCGGTGGCGGCGCCCTGCTGCGTGATCTCGATGCCGCCACACAGGCCCACGGACTCGCCGTCCCGGCCGGGCTGATCAGTCACACGGGCGTCGCGGGACTCACGCTGGGCGGAGGAATGGGCTGGCTCACGCGGCAGGCCGGATTGACCATAGACAACCTCGAATCGGCCGAGGTGGTCACCGCCGACGGCCGGATCCTGCGCGCCGCTGAGGACGAGAATGCGGACCTGCTCTGGGCCATCCGGGGCGGCGGCGGAAACTTCGGTGTGGTGACGGAATTCGAGTTCCGCCTGCACGAGGCCGGTCCCGTCGTGCAATTCGGACTCCTGTTCTGGGACTTGGATCAGGGCACCGAGGTGCTGCGGCTCGCCCGGGAGGTGATCGGTACGCTGCCGCGCGAGCTGAACATCGTGGTTGCCGGCGTGAACGCCCCACCGGCCCCGTTCGTGCCCGAGCAGTACCATCTGCAGCCCGGCTATGCCCTTCTGGTCACCGGTTTCGGAGCAGCGCAGACGCACGAGGACGCGCTGACGCGAATTCGGCGCGCTCTGCCACCACTGTTCGAGTTCGTCACGCCGATGCCCTATCTCGACGTGCAACAACTGCTCGACGAGAGCAACGCGTGGGGCTTCCACTGCTACGACAAGGGCTGCTACCTCGAAGCTCTCTCCGACGACGTCATCGAGACCGTGGTCGAGTTCGTGCCGCAGAAGACTTCGCCTCTGTCGCTCCTGTTGTTCTACCGGCTGGACGAGGCGTACTGCGAGACCGGGGAGGACGACACCGCCTTCGGGGGCGGACGGACGCCACGCTTCGCCGTCTTCATCGTCGGCGTCTGTCCCGATCCCGCACTGCTGCCACCGGAGCGAGCCTGGGCCCGGTCCCTGTGGGATGCCCTGCGCCCGTATTCGGTCGGCATCGGCGCGTACGTCAACTCCATGACCGAATTCGAGCAGGACCGGGTGCGCGCCACCTACGGTCCGGACAAGTACGCGCGATTGGCCGAGATCAAGGCGAAGTACGATCCGCACAACGTCTTTCACCGGAATGCGAACATCGTTCCCGGCGTACGGCACGCGTGACACCGGGTGGACGTCCCGGCCGGATGCGACCGGACGACTACGCTCCCGTGGACCGATACGGATCGGTGATCTCCCGGCTCACCGCTACCGACGTCGAATGGTCGGTCGGCGAGGGGCCGGAGATCCGGGGACCGATCTCCGCGATCCTGTTGCTGCTCACCGGCCGTCGCGCGGCGCTGCCCCGGTTGTCCGGCCCGGGTGTGGACGATCTGCGGGCACGGGTGGCGACCGGGTGATCCGGGTTCAGGACGAGCCGTCTCGCTCCCACGCCGCGGCGATCTCCGGGTATCCCGCCGCGATCTCGTCGAGCCGTTCGTCCGAGGCGGTCTCGATCTCGGCACGGTGCCGCTGCGCCGCCACGAGGGATCCGTCGAACTCCCCCGATGTCGGCACCGGACTCTGTTCACCGGGACCCGGGGCACTCGTCTCCAGGGCACCGATGATCTCGTCGAGCCGCTGAGCCACGAACCTGCGCTTGTCGTTGTGTGTCTCCATACGAACCGGCATACCCGGCTCGCTGCGCGTCACACCGCCGGTTCGGCTCACCGAGTCCCGGCCTCCCCGGCGGCGGACAGGTCGACCTTCGCGGGTATCACGAGCCGGTGCGGAGAGTCTGCGCCCTCGGCGACGAGCGAGGCGTGCGTCGGCGGATCCGACGGCACGTGCGCCGGGCGGCGACGTTCGAATTCGGCGCGCAGCACTGGCACGACGTCCCGGCCGAGGATCTCGATCTGCTCGAGCACCACGTCGAGGGGCAGGCCGGCGTGGTCCATGAGGAACAGCTGCCGCTGGTAGTCGCCCGCATAGTCGGCGAAGCCGAGGGTGCGCTCGATCACCTGCTCGGGGGTGCCGACGGTGAGCGGGGTGGTGGCGGAGAAGTCCTCGAGCGACGGTCCGTGACCGTAGACGGGGGCGTTGTCGAAGTACGGACGGAAGACGCGCTTGGCCTTCTCCTCGGTCTCGGCCATGAACACCTGGCCGCCCAGCCCGACGATCGCCTGGTCGGCGGCACCGTGTCCGTACTGCTCGAACCGGGTGCGGTAGAGGCCGATCATCTGCTGGATGTGTTCGCGGTTCCAGAAGATGTTGTTGTGGAAGAAGCCGTCGCCGTAGAACGCGGCCTGCTCGGCGATCTCCGGCGAGCGGATCGAGCCGTGCCACACGAACGGCGGGGTGTCGGCGAGGGGCCACGGGGTGGAGGTGTAGCCGCGCAGCGGGGTGCGGAACGTGCCTTCCCACTCGAGGTCCTTCTCTCGCCAGAGCCGGCGCAGCAGGTGGTAGTTCTCGATCGCGAGCGGGATGCCCTGGCGGATGTCCTTGCCGAACCACGGGTAGACCGGGCCGGTGTTGCCCCGGCCCATCATGAGGTCGACGCGGCCGCCGGACAGGTGCTGCAGCATCGCGAAGTCCTCGGCGATCTTGACCGGGTCGTTCGTCGTGATCAGCGTGGTCGCGGTCGACAGGATCAGTTTCTCGGTCTTCGCCGCGATCCAACCGAGCATGGTGGTCGGCGACGACGGGACGAAGGGCGGGTTGTGGTGCTCACCGCTCGCGAAGACGTCGAGCCCGACCTCCTCGGCCTTCAGCGCGATCTCCGTCATGGCGACGATCCGCTCGTGCTCGGTGGGGACGCGGCCCGTGGTGGGGTCGCGGGTGACGTCGCCGATGGTGAAGATGCCGAACTGCACGGGTGCCTCCGTCTAATCGTTGATTACTCAACTATACGAACGGTGGGGGCTCGCCGGTATTCCCCCTCCGCTCGTTCCGTCCCCCGCCTGCACCTCGACGGTGCATGATCGGCGTCATGATCCGCACACTCGCGGTCGCCGGTCTCCTGGTGCTGGGCAGCAGTGTCGTCGCGAGTCCGCCGGCCTCCGCCGACGCGCCGACGGGCCCGCCCCAGAGCACCTTCGGCGCCGCGCTCGTCTACTCGCTCGCGCATCCCGGTGTCGTCCCGGCCGGGACGAACGACTTCGACTGCGTGCCTGTGCCGGAGCACCCCGAGCCGGTGGTGCTCGTCCACGGTTTCCTCGAGAACTCCTACGCCAACTGGGCCGGATTGGCACCGGCCCTGAAGACCGAGGGGTACTGCGTGTTCGCGCTCGACTACGGGGCAGCGCCGGGCGAGCCGTTCAAGGCGCGCGAGCCGATCCCGGACGCCGCCGGCGAACTGGCGACGTTCGTCGATACCGTCCTGGCCGAAACCGGTGCGGAGCGGGTGTCCATCGTCGGTCACTCCAAGGGCGGCGCCGTCCCCCGGTGGTACGTGCGGTTCCTCGGCGGGGCGGACAGGACCAGCCGGATCGTCGGGCTGGCGCCGGCGAACTATCCGTCGCTCGGACCGCCGTCCGTCGCGCAGGACGCCGTGCTCGCCGCGCTCAACGCCGGCAGCGACACCGTCGAAGGGGTTTCCTACACGGTCGTCGCCACCAGATACGACCAGGTGATCATCCCCTACACGGCGTCGTTCCTCACCGGCCCCGGCGCCCAGAACATCCTGCTGCAGGACGTGTGCCCGGCGAACACCGCCGACCACGTCTCGATCCCCTACGATCCCGTCGCCGAGCAGCTCGTGCTGGCCGCGCTGGACCCGTCCGCAGACCGGCCGATCGTGTGCTGACCACGGCCGCTACCCGCCGGGCAGGCGCCGCGTTCCGCCGATCACAAGCGTGATCTCGACGTCGACGTCGCGCAGACCGGCCTCGTCCAGGGCGTCACGCAGCGTCGCCGGGTCCGCCTCCGGAGGCGGGCCGAGCGCCTCGATCCAGAGCACGGACTGCCGGAATCCGATGTCGGTGATCGCCCAGCCCTGCTCCTGGGCCCACCGCTCGGCGACCGGAGCGACGTCGGCCTTCAGCGTCTCCTGCCGGATCACCCGGGCGCTGGACAGACCCAGCGGCACCGCGACGACCACCACCGCGGCCACCACCGTGAGCAGGCTGAGGCCGCGCAGGTCCCCGACCTCGCGACCGGCGCGCCGCGCCGCCCCGCGCACACCCGAGAACAGGAAGACCAGCGTGCCGGTGGCGACGATCGCCGCGACGTTCGTGGCGAACAGCAACAGCGCCCCACCGGCCTGCCGCGGCGCGTCGGACTCGAGGGTCAGGCCCACCACCGCGAGCGGCGGCACCAGCGAGATGGCGATCGCCACCCCGGGCAGGGCGTCGGACACGTCGCGCCGCACCAGCGCGAACGCCCCGACCGCGCCCGTGGCCAGGGCCGCGACGAGGTCGATCAGCCGCGGTGCGACCCGGCCTGCCACCTGGCTGTTGTTCTCGGCGAGCACATCCAGAGGGTCGAGCAGGCCCACCGCGTATCCGGTTGCCACCACCGCGGCCGCTCCCGCCGCGACGAGCAACGCGGAGGCGACCAGATTGCGATGGTCGTTGAGCACCACCGCCAGGGCCGTCCCGACGATCGGCGTCATCAACGGAGCGACAATCATGGCGCCGATGACGGTGGCGGTGGAGTCCGCGACGACGCCCGCCGAGGCAATGACCGAGGCCAGCACGAGCAGGGTCCAGAACGTCGCGCGCCGCGACCGTGGCCGGGCGTCCTCGGACAGGAACAGCGTCGCGGTCATCCGCTCGATGTCCTCGGTGGTGAGTCTCACGGAAGCCTCCCGGGTGCGTCGTGTCGCGAGTGCATCACAGCAGACGCCGGGCGCCCGCGCGATCGGGACACCGGTCCCTTCCGTCCGGGACACCGGTCGCGACACGATGTCCCGCACCGGACGGAGGAGGACGCACGCGGTGACGACGGACGAGGCGGTGACGACGGACAAGGCGGCGACACGACCCTCGACGCTGATCGCTGCCCTCCCGCACCGCTACCGCGCCGTGCTGCACCTGCGCATCGCGTGTGGCCTGTCGATCACCGACACGGCTCGTGCCCTGAACACCGATGCCGCCTCCGTCCGGCTCGCTCAGCACCACGCCCTGAACCTGCTCCGGCACCAGCTCGGGCACTCCCGGAACATGTCGGACCCCCGGCGCACACTGATCACAGAACCGGGGACCACCTCGCCCGGACGTACCGAGGAGGAGCGAGTGTCATGGACACGGGGTGTGGGGCCTTCTTCAGCTGGACCTCACGACGGGTGACGTTGCCGCGCTGCCTGCGTGCCGTCGCGGCGGGAACGCAGCAGTCCGGGCTGACTCTCGATCGGCGGCTCGCCTCGGACACCGTCCGCGGCCGCCTGCTGGCCTATCACGATGCCGACGACGACGCCGACTACGTTGCCCTGCTCATCGGCGACGTGGCCGGATCGGACGACGTGCCCGTTCGGATCGTCGACGAGGAACGGCTCCTGATGGAAGGTGCGCGCAGCACCGAGCCGGCGGAGATTCTCGTGGGCACCTCCGACGACCGCGACCCGGACGCCGAGTGGCGCGAACTCGACCGGCAGCTGTGCCTGGGCGGCCCGGTGCGTTCCATGCTCGCGCATTCCGGTGCGCGCTCGGTCACCGTGGACTGGTGCGCGGTGGCGGCCGCGTAACTCGTGCAGAAAGGCTTGACCTCGAGTCGACTCGAGGTTGAACGATGGGCGACGTCAGTTCATCGGCCCTTCCGGAGGACATCATGAGTGTTGTCAAGCCCCTCGATCACACCGCCACGGCGACCCTGCCCGCCTTCTCGCTGAGTCGTCCGACGGCGGTGCTCGTCCCGGTCGTCGTGGCACTCGTCGTCAACGTCGCGCTGTGGCTCGTCGGTCTCGCCGCCGGCGGCACGTTCGAGCTCACCAACGGCGACACCGTCGAAAGCGCCGCCCCGGGTGGCGTTCTCGTCATGACCGTCGTCCCACTCACCGTGGGCCTGGGTCTCGCGGCGTTGCTCAGCTTGCGCTGGTTCGGCATCATCCGCGTCGCCGAGGTGGTCGGCGCGGTGGCCGCGCTCGGCACCATCGCGTCGACGATCGTCGCCGATTTCGACGCGCCGAGCACGATCACCCTGTCACTGATGCACGTGGTGATCGCGATCGTCGTCGTCGCAGGGCTCGAGGCGATGCGCAATCGCATTGCAGCCCAGCGGTAACCACCGGGCGACGCATCCGTCCCGGAGGTCCCGGTTCGAGGGATCTCCGGGACGTCGCCGCCCGGTCAGTTGAGCCGCGCGATCCTGCCACTGAGAACCGTGGCGAACGCGCACCACACCGCGTAGGGGCCGAGCGCGGCCCCCGCCGCCGGCTTCGCGAGCGCGGCGCGGCGCGCCAGGTCGGCGCTGCTCACCGCGAGCGCGCCGGCGACCACCGTCGCCGGAACGAGCCGGTGCGCCTTGAAGAACACCCACGACCAGGACGCGTTGAGCACGAGGTTCGCTGCGAGGGCCGCCCGGTAGTAGGTGGCTTCGTCGACCCGCGCCTCCGATTCGAGTTCGTCGATCGCCACCGCGGAACTCACCGCGATGTCGGCGTACAGCGCCGTCCACACGACGGGGAAGACCGCGCTCGGCGGCTGGAACGACGGCTTGCGCAGCCGCCGGTACCAGCGCGTGTCCACGTCTCGCGAGGCAATCGATCCAGCCACTGCTGTCGCAGCGGTCGCCGCGGTCGTTCCGAGCAACGTGCGGCCGAACATGCTCGACATACCTGCTCTCCTTCTCTCGCCGCCGGCGAGGTCGTCACATCGCGTGGTCGGGGATCTGGGGGAAGGGCCGCTCCGGATGCGGAGGCGAGGGCTCGGGATCCGGTTCGGGCGGGAACGGCGGTTGCGGCTCCGGTGGAGTCGGCACCGGATTCGGTTCCGGCGGGAACGGGGACGGCGGCGGGGGCGTCGGCGGGATCGGCGGGGCCGGCTCGGGCGAGCCCGGCTCGGTATCCGGGTCCGGTGTGGTCAGGTCCGGTGTAGTCAGGCAGGGGGTGGTCATGGCCGGTCCCTTCCGATCGTCGACGAACGGTGTTCCGGGCATACCCGGAGCCGCGGCCCCGCAATCCCCCGGTGCGGCGATGACAGACGCACCGCACTCACCGGCGGCCACGGACCGCCTTGTACACGAAGTCTGCAACAAGGACCGCGGGGATGCCCAGCAGCGCGACGCCCAGAGCCTCCAACGGGGGGACTGCATGGCCCAGCACGTCGGCGACCGGGACGACTCCCAGGAAGACGACGAGGGCGACGAGCTCGACGAGAACGGCCCACAGCAGCAACCGGTTCGAGCCCCACCCGAGTTGCCACGGCGGCCGGGTCGCGCTGCGGCAGGCGAACGCGGTACCCACCTGTCCCAGGACGACCGCGGCGAACGCGGCACCGGAGGCAGCGAGAAGTGCCGTCCCGGTGGGAAATTCGCCACCTGGGCGCCAGCCCGCGACGAGCAGCGCGACTAGGAACGCACTCATCTCGACGATCGCTTCGGTCGGGCCGAGCACCCCGAACACCCGGACCAGCAGGGTCCGGTCGACGAGGTGCCGGCGCTCCGGTGGCCGCTTCAGCGTGTCCCGGCTCGGCGGTTCGCCGCCGAGGGCCAGCGCCGGCAACAGATCGGTACCGATGTCGATGCACAGGATCTGCAGCACCCCCAGGGCGAGCGGGAACTGCCCGCCCGACAGCCCCCACAGCGCGAACGGCGTCAGTTCCGCAACGTTGGAGGTCAGGTGGTAACTGAGGAAGCGGCGGATGTTGGCATAGGTGGCCCGGCCCTGTTCGACCGCGGTGAGGATGGTTGCGAAGTCGTCATCGAGCAGCACCAGGTCCGCAGCCTCGCGGGCGACGTCGGTGCCGCTCTCTCCCATCGCCACCCCGATGTCGGCCTGCCGCAGGGCCGGCCCGTCGTTGACGCCGTCGCCGGTCATCGCGACGACGTGCCCGCGGTCCTGCAGGGCCTTCGCGACGCGCAACTTCTGCTCCGGGGAGACCCGGCTGATCACGACGCCGTCGCGATCGAGGAGGGCACCGAGCAGCTGATCGTCGTCCGGCAGATCCTTGCCCTGCACCACCTTGCCCTCAGGCCCGAGCAGACCGATCTCGCGGGCGATGGCGCGGGCCGTCTCCGGGTGGTCACCGGTGAGCATCGCGACCTTGATGCCGGCGCCGCGGGCGGCCCGCAGCGCGGCCGGGACGGCGATCCGCGGGGGATCCTCCATGCCCAGCAGGCCCAGGAGTTCGAGGTCGCGTTCGGCGAGATCGGCGTCGGTGACCGCGCCGGGGTCGGTCAGGGTCCGGCGGGCGACGGCGAGCACCCGCAGCCCCCGCGACGCCATGTCCGCGAGCGCATCCTCCGCGCGGTCGATCAGCTCACCCGCGTCGGCGCAGCGGGGGAGCACCGCGTCGGGTGCGCCCTTGAGGAGCAGGCGCCCGCCCACGATCACCGATTCCCGGCGGCGCCGGGGGTCGAACCCGAACCGGCGGATGACCGGTCCCGGCTGCACGTCGAGGCCGGCGAGACGAGCCGCGAACGCGGCGATCGCGGCCTCCATCGGGTCACCGACCGCCCGCCACTCGTCGTCGTCGAGGGTGATTCCGCCCTTCGACGCGGCGGTACCGGCGAGACCCGCGGTCGCGGCGGCCGCCACCGCTGGCTCCGGGCCGGTCACCTCGCCGGTGGGCGCATACCCCTCCCCGCGCACCGTGACCGCCCCGGCCGGGGTCCAGGCCTCGACGACGTTCATCCGGTTCTGGGTGAGCGTGCCGGTCTTGTCGGTGCAGACGAACGTCGTCGCACCGAGGGTCTCGACGGCCTCGAGGTTGCGCACCAATGCGTTGTCCTTCGCCATGCGCTGTGCCCCCATCGCCAGCGACAGCGTCACCGTGGGCAGCAGTCCCTCGGGCACCAGAGCGACGGTGATTCCCACCGCGAAGAGGAAGGCGTCCCGCCAGGAGATCCCCACCAGGAGGGACACGGCGAAGAACACCGCACCGACGCCGACGGAACCGAAGGCGAGCGTCCGGACGATCCGCTGGATCTCCAGATCGAGCGGACCGGGTGGGCGCCGCACCGAGGTCGTCAGGGCCGCGATACCGGCGAGGCGGGTGTGCGCACCCGTCGCGGTCACGACGCCCTCGGATTCGCCCTCGGCGACGAACGTGCCCGCGAACACGACCGCGCCGGCTTCGCGGAGCACCGGTTCGCTCTCCCCGGTGAGGGTGGATTCGTCGAACGTGCAGCGGCCCGCGACCACGAGGGTCAGATCGGCCGGGACGCGGTCACCGCCGGTGAGCACGACGACGTCGCCGACCACCAGGTCGCGGGCGTCGACCGTGCGCAGCGCCCCGTCCCGGCGCACCACGATGGTGGTGGGCAACAGCTCGCCGAGACGTTCGGCGGCCTTCTCCGCCCGTTCCTGCTGCACGAAGGCGAAGATGCCGTTGACGACGATCACCACGATCACGGCGATGCCCAGCTCCGGCATGCCCGCGACGAACGCGAGCGCCGAGGCGAACCACAACAACAGCGCGAAGAAGTGCGTCAGCTGCGCGACCAGCCTGCGCCACCACGGCACCCGTCGTGCGGCGGGGAGCTGGTTCGGGCCGTCGCGGGTCAGCCGCGCGGCGGCCTCGCTACCGGTGAGGCCGTCGCCGGGGAGCACCTGCGGACCGGGATGTGCCTGCACGCCGCCTCCTCGCCCACCCGGATGCGTCACCGCAGCCGGGTCGGCCCCGTCGCGGCAGGCCCAGCGTATCGACAGGGAGGCGGTCGCGGACGCGACTGCGCCCCACCGGCACGACGGCCGGTGGGGCGCAGTGGACGAGCCGTCAGGCGTGCTCGAGGCGGATGCCCTTGGTCTCCCTCATGAAGATGCAGGCAACTCCGGTCAGCACGCACAGCACCATGATGTACACGCTGAACGCCCACCCGATACCCCGGCCGATCAGCAGCTGGTTCAGGTACGGGGCGGTGCCGCCGAACACCGCGACCGAGAACGAGTACGCGAAGCCGATCGCCTGAGTCCGCAGCCGGGTGGGGAAGCTCTCCGACAGCGTCGCCGACAGCACCGACGCGGGAACGGACACCACGAGCAGCGCGACCGTCGTCGCGACGAGCAGGGTCCATCCGGCCGAGGAGATCATCATCGTCAGCGGCAGCTGCAGCACGAGCATCAGGCCGGCGAACGCGAACAGCATGGGACGGCGGCCGATCCGGTCCGACAGCATGCCCCAGAAGGGCAGGGAGATCAGCGCGATCGACTGGGCGATCACCGACATCCAGTAGGCCACGTCGGGATCCATGCCCTGCTGGGTGATGGCGTAGGTGGAGACGTACGACGTCCAGGTGTAGTGCGCGGCGGTGATGCCGGAGGTCATGCCGATCATGAGCAGGATCGCGCGGACGACGGTCTTGCGCGGAATACGCGGCTGGTCGTCCTGCTCCTGCTGGGCGTCGAACACGTCGCTCTCGTCCATGCTGCGGCGCAGGTACAGGGCCACCAGCGCCAGGCAGGCGCCGATGAGGAACGGGATGCGCCAACCCCATTCGGCGACAGCGCTTTCGGAGAGCGACGAGGTGACCACGCCGCCGATGCTGTAGGCGAGGACCGAGCCGCCGAAGATCGCGATGAAGGCGACGCTGCCCCACATGCCGCGACGATGCGGCGGGGCGATCTCGCCGACGTACGAGTAGGCGGTGGCCGATTCACCACCGTGGGCGAAGCCCTGCATGATACGCGCGGCGAGCAGGATCAGCGACGCCCAGGCACCGATGGACTCGTAGGTGGGCATGATGCCGATGACGAGGCTGCCCGCCGCCATCATGAGCATCGTGGTGACGAGGACGAACTTGCGGCCCCGCCGGTCGGCGATGCGGCCGAACACGATGCCACCGAGGGGACGCATGAGGAAGCCGACGGCGAAGACCGCGAGCGTCGACAGCAGCGCGGAGATCGGATCGGAGTTGTTGAACATCACCGCGGCGATGAACGGGGCGAAGACCGCGTAGGCGCTCCACTCGTACCACTCGAGTACGTTGCCGACCGCGCTGGCGAACAGCGATTTCTTCTTCGAGGCCAGGGTGGGCGCGGTGTCGACCGCATCCCGGGGGTTCCGGACGTCGGTGTTCACGTCGTGTCTCTTTTCGTTCGCGGGAGCAGTGGCCGAATGTCACATCGGGTCGATGTGACCGAACCCGTGTGACATTCGGTCGGTAGGAGGGGGTCGGGCCGGGGGCGGATCGTCAGGTGGTCGGGGTGGGGATCGTGCGGTCGCGCAGGTCGCTGCGCCGGATCTTGCCGGTCTGGGTCTTGGGGAGGTTCTCGACGATGTGGACCCGCCGTGGCCGCTTGTAGGCGGCGAGGCGGTCGCGGACGAAGTCCACGAGTTCGCCCTCGGTGGCGTGGGCGTCGCGTTCGAGCGACACGAACGCCACCACGGATTCGCCCTGGTAGTCGTCGGGCTGACCGACGACGGCGGCCTCGTGCACGGCGGGGTGCTCGTAGAGGGCGTCCTCGACCTCGCGGGGCCACACCTTGTAGCCGGAGACGTTGATCTGGTCCTTCAGGCGGTCCACCAGGTAGACCCAGCCGTGCCGATCGATGATCGCGCCGTCGCCGGTGCGCAGCCGTCCGCCGGGCAGGGTGGAGGCGGATGCCTCGGGCTTGCGCCAGTACCCCGAGATCACCTGCGGGCCGGCCAGTTCCAGCTCCCCCTGCGTGCCGGGTTCGACGACGGCACCGTCCGCGTCGACGACGCGCGCATCGATCAGGGGCAGCGGGACGCCGATCGCGAGGGTGCCGCTGGCGGGGTCCACGGGTGCCCGCCGTCCGGGGGGCACCGCGATGACGCCGGAGGAGGTCTCGGTCATGCCGTACGCGTTGTGGATGTACTTGCCGAACTTCGCTTCGAACTTCTCCACGGTCGCGGGCGGGATCGGTGCGCCGCCGGAGTAGAGGGTCTTGACCGACGCGAAGTGGCGGGCGTCGGCGCCGGGGGTTTCGTACAGGGCGTTGAACACCGTGATCGAGCCGATCGTGAACGTGACCTTGTGCTCGACGAGGGCCTCGAGCGCGACCTCGGCATTGAAGCGGTTGGCGAAGACCAGGGTGGTTCGGTGCACCAGCGCCAGCGTGGCGTTGATGACGGCGCCGGTGATGTGGAACAGGGGGGCGACGGCGAACACCACGTCGCCGTCGGTGAGGCCGACGAAGGAGCCGAAGGTGGTGGTCACGGCCAGCACATTGGCGTGGGAGTTCATCGCGCCCTTCGGCGGTCCGGTGGTTCCCGAGGTGTAGGCGAGCAACGCGACGTCGTCGCCGGTGATCTCGACGGGCGACGGCCGCCGGCCCCGGTACTGCTCGATCAGCTCGACGAGGTCGCCGTCGGGCGCGGCCACGGCACGGTCCGTCGTCGGGAAGACCCGCGCGTCGTCGCGGCTCTGGAAGTCCAGGTCGCTGGTGCTGACGATCCAGCGCACCGAGCTGTCGCGCACGGTGTCCGCGGTCTCCGCGACGGCGGTGTCGGCGCACACCATGCCGACGATCTCGGCGTCGTCGACGAGGCGGCGCAGCTCGGCTCTGCGGTACATGGGGTTGAGCACGAGCGCCGCGGCGCCGAGTTTCCACAACGCGAGCAGGGTCAGCGCGTACTGGGGGACGTTCTGCAGGTAGATGCCCACGCGGTCGCCGCGCTGCACCCCTCGGGCAGCGAAGGCGACGGCGAGAGCGTCGGAGAGCTCGTCGGTCTCGCGGGCGGTCAGCACACCGTCGAAGTAGGCGATGGCCTTGCCGTCGGGATCGGCGTCCACACGGGCGCGCCACGCGTCCACCAGGGAGACGAACGGCACCACCGGCTCGGGGGCGAGTCCGTTCGGGTAGAGCGCGGTCCAGGGGCGCATCTCGGACGTCACGACGCAGTTCCTTCCACTCGACTGCGGGGCCTTCCACCACCACGACCGATCGCTCGGTCGGTAAGCGGTCTGTCAGTAGTGTCCTGGGCCACACAACCGCATGTCAAATCGGACAGGCCACACCCGTCGCGGCCGCAGCCGCGCCCTGGCCTGGGCATTCCCGGAGTGGGAGAATCGGAGGTCGAACGACCACCGGCGCACGACGCGACGAGCGGTCGGAAATCGTCGGTGGGCGGTCGAGAACCGCACGTCGGTGCGAGCGGACACGGCTGACGGAAGGCCGAGACGATGGACGACGTGGACACCCGGCACGCGCAGGTCCTGCTCGAATGGGACGGCGGCCGCGCCGGCTACGACCCCGGAACGACGGTGCGCATCGGCCGGGACCGATCGATGGACGTCACGCTCGAGCACCCCGTGGTCTCCCGCGAACACGCGCTCCTGCAGTGGGAGGACGGCTGGTATCTCGTCGACTCCGGCAGCAAGAACGGGCTCTTCGTCGACGGCCGCCGGGTCGAGCGGATCCGCGTCACCGGAACTGTCGTCGCCCGGATCGGCGACCGCGCCGAGGGACCGGACGTCCGGATCTCCGTCGCCGAACCCGAGGCGACCCGTGAACGCAGAGGGGGCCTGCTCGACCAGCTGACCGCGGTCCGGGCCGGCGAGACCCGCGGCGCGCGACGCCGGCCCCGGCGCGCGCCCCGCACCGGCGACGTGTCGATCGGCCGGGCCGCCGACAATGCCATCGTCGTCGACGACGTCCTGGCCTCCCGCCATCACGCGGCCCTGCGCACCGGGCCGACCGGTCTCGAGATCGAGGACCTCGGCAGCGTCAACGGCACGTTCGTCGCCGGCACCCGGATCGACCACGCAGTCCTCGCCGAGGGCGACGTCGTGACGATCGGCAACACCGACCTCGTCGTCCACGACGGCACCCTCGTCCCGCGGGAGAAGACGGCGGCTGCCACCACCGACGGCCTGCGCGTGCGCGCCGTCGGGCTGACCATCGACGGGAGCCGGCGCCTGCTGCACGACGTCACCCTGGCCGCGCCGCCCGGCACGCTCACCGCCGTCATCGGCCCCTCCGGCGCCGGCAAGTCCACCGTGGCCAAGATCGTCTCCGGCACCGGCAGCCCCACCGATGGGGTCGTGGAGTTCGACGGCCACAGCGTGCACGCCGAATACCAGGCGCTGCGCTCCCGGATCGGCCTCGTTCCCCAGGACGACGTGCTTCACCGGCAGCTCACCGTCCGTGAGGCCCTCGGCTACGCCGCCGAACTACGGCTGCCACCGGACACCACCCGTGCCGACCGCGACGAGGTGATCGCCCGGGTACTCGGCGAACTCCAGCTCACCGAGCACGCCGGCACCCGGGTCGACCGCCTCTCGGGCGGGCAGCGCAAACGCGCGTCGGTCGCCCTCGAACTGCTCACCGGACCGTCGCTGCTGATCCTCGACGAACCCACCTCCGGCCTCGACCCGGCGCTCGACCGGCAGATCATGACCACGCTGCGCCGCCTCGCCGACTCCGGCCGGGTCGTCCTCGTCATCACCCACTCGCTGTCCTACCTCGAACTGTGTGATCAGGTGCTGCTGCTCGCGCCCGGGGGCAAGACCGCCTATGTCGGGCCGCCCGGCGAGGTGGGACCCGCGCTGGGCAGCTCCGACTGGGCGGAGATCTTCGCCCGCGTCGCCGCCGAACCCGATGCGGTGTACGCCGAGCACCTCGCCCGCAATGCGACCGTCGACCACCCACCCGCCGCCGCGCCCGGTCCGCTGGGCCGGCCCGCCCACACCTCCCGTCGCCGGCAGCTGAGCACCGTCGCGCGGCGGCAGATGCGGCTGATCCGCGCGGACCGCGGCTACCTGATCTTCCTGTCGTTGCTGCCGTTCATCCTCGGCGGGCTGTCGATCCTGGTGCCGGGTAGCGACGGATTCGGTCCGCCCAGCCCGGGCGCCGAACCCGGCGAACTGGCGTTCATCCTCATCCTGCTGATCCTCGGGGCCTGCTTCATGGGCTCCTCGCTCACCGTCCGGGACCTCGTCGGCGAACGGATGATCTACCACCGCGAACGCGCCGCCGGGCTCGCACCCTCGGCGTACCTGATCGCGAAGATCGTGGTGTTCTGCGCCGCCGCGATCGTGCAGTCGTTCGTGCTCGTCCTCGTCGTCCTGATCGGCAAGGGCAGCCCCGGCACCGGAAGCGTGATCCCTTCCGGCAGTGTCGAACTCGTCGTCGACATCGCCCTGACCACGTGTGCCTGCGTGGTGGTCGGCCTGGCCCTGTCGGCCGTCGCCCGGTCCGGCGAACAGGTGATGCCGCTGCTCGTCGTGACGGTCATGGTGCAGCTCGTGCTCAGCGGCGGCCTGATCCCCATCACCGGGCGTGCCGTGCTCGCCCAGCTGTCGTGGCTGTCGCCGTCACGGTGGGGCTACGCCGCGACCGCCTCGACCACCGACCTGCGTGCCAAGGACCCGACCGCCGAGGCCGACGTGCTGTGGCAGCACGCGACGTCGTGGTGGCTGCTCTCGGCCGGGATGCTGCTCCTCCTCGGGATCGTCTACGCGACGTTCACCTACACGCGGCTGCGGCTGCGCACCCGGTGAGCGCAGCGCCGCGGCGTCACACCAGGACCAGCGCGACGGCGACCGCGACATCGAGGACGGCACAGAACTCGGCGAAGGACCGGTCCACCGTGCTGCGCAAGCGATGGTGGACGAGATCCCACACGCCGTGCAGGAACCATCCCGCCGCGACGAGGTACCGGGCGAGATCCGGATCGACCGCTAGCGCCACCAGACCGAGCGCCCCGAACGCGGCCATGCCGGCCACCTGGACGAGGAACCGGCGATCGCGCAGCCGTCCGCGCACCGCACCCACGACGACCACGACCGCTGCCGCGGCGCCGATCAGCGCCGTCGACGGCACCACGTCCAGCGCCCGCAGCACGAACCACGCCGCGTAGGAGACCGGGAACACCACCCACACCGCACGCGGCCGGCCCAGCACGGCCGTCACGAGATACAGGAACGGCAGCAGCATCATCATCTCGGTGAGCACGTCGACGCTCGCCTCGGCGGGCGTGCCGAACAGCGCGAACGCCAGCGCCGCCACCGTCGGCCAGCGCTGCAGGAGCAGGGCCGGGCCGGCGGAGCGGCGCGGTGCGGGGTGGGCCGTGGTGACGATCGTCGTCGAATCCATGTCATCTCCCGGGAGCAGTGGTAAGCGGATCCCTCCACGATCGGCGGCCGGATCCGGCCGGACGAGGCCCGATCTCGGACAGGTCCGGAAATTTGGGATCCCTGTCCGCCGGACACACCGCGGTCGGGGGGTTACGGTCGACGGTGTGGACGAACGACTCGTGGTGGTCGTCGGCTACGACGGGGCGGAACTGCTCGACATCGCCTGCGTGACGACGACGTTCGCGGCGGCGAACCGGTTCGGTGCCGCCCCGCCGTACCGCGTCGCGCTGGCCACCCCCGGCGGGGCCGCGATCACCTGCGACACCGGACTGGTGCTGGCCGGGCAGCGACGGCTCGAACGACTCGTCGGAGCACTCGACACCCTCGTGGTCTCCGGCGGCTTCGGGCACGTCGACGTGGCCGACGACGCCCGGTTCGTCGGCCACGTGCGCCGCCTGGCGCGGGACAGCCGCCGGGTGGCGTCCGTGTGCACGGGCGCCTCCGTCCTCGCGGCCGCCGGCCTGCTCGACGGCCGCCGCGCCACCACCCACTGGGCGTTCGCCGCTCACCTCGCCGCGCGATACCCGCAGGTGCAGGTGGATCCGACACCCATCTTCGTGCGCGACGGCCACGTCGCGACCGCCGCCGGGGTGACCAGCGCCCTGGACCTCACCCTCGCGTTCGTCGAGGAGGACCACGGCCCCGACCTCGCCCGCCACGTCTCCCGCGCCCTCGTCACCTACCTGCAGCGACCGGGAAACCAGGCCCAGATGAGCCTGTTCACCACGGTGCCCGAACCGGAGGACCGCGGCATGCGGCGCCTCGTCGACCACATCACAACCCACCTCGGCAGCGATCTGTCGGCCGCGGCGCTCGCCGCACGGGCCGGGATGAGCGAGCGGCATCTCACCCGGGTGTTCCTGCATCACGTGCACGACACCCCGGCCCGCTACGTCCGCCGGGTCCGGCTCGAGGCCGCCGCGGTCCTGCTCACCACCACGTCGCTGCCTGTCACGGCGATCGCGGCCCGCTGCGGGTTCGGCACCACCGAGACGCTGCGGCAGGCGTTCACCCGGCGCTACGGGGCGTCACCGGCGGCGTTCCGCGCCGGTCACTCCCGCACTGCCGCCCGGCACACCGTCGGCTGAACGGGTCCCGGGACAGGTATTCAGGTCTGTGCGTCCGATCCGAGGATGCCCTGATGCACCTCCGCCGGGCACTCGTCGCTGCGCCCACGAAGCCGGGCTCGCGAAGGTCGGCGGGCCTGGCGGCAGCGTCGTACGGTGGCCTCATGAAGTGGTCGAAAGCCCTCGGACTCCCCGCCGCGGCGATGGCCGCGGTCGCCTCGTACGACCTGCTGCAGCGACGCCACGCGCTGCTGCGCAACTTCCCCGTCGTCGGGCACGGCCGCTACCTGCTCGAAGCGGTCGGTCCCGAGTTACGGCAGTACATCACCACCGGAAACGACGAGGAGCGTCCCTTCACGCGCGATCAGCGCCGCTGGGTGTACACGTCGTCGAAGCTCGTGAACAACACCTTCGGTTTCGGCACCGACAACGACGTCGAATACACCGACGGGTACACGATCATCAAACACCGCACGTTCTCCGAGACCCCGCCGTCGGCGGCGCCGCACGCCGGGGAGGAGCTGCAGATCCCGTCGGCGAAGATCCTTGGCGGCGCCCGCGGACGAGCGAAGGCGTTCCGGCCGCAGTCGATCGTCAACGTCTCGGCCATGAGCTTCGGCTCGCTGAGCGGGGCCGCCGTCACGGCCCTCAACCGCGGCGCCGCCGCCAGCGGGTGCCTGCACAACACCGGCGAGGGCGGCCTGTCGCGCTACCACCGCAACGGGGCAGACCTGATCTTCCAGATCGGCACCGCGTACTTCGGTTGCCGCGACGCGGAGGGCCGGTTCGACCTGGCCCGGCTGAAGGCCGTCGTCGAGTCGGCGCCGGTGCGGGCGATCGAGATCAAACTGAGCCAGGGCGCCAAGCCGGGCCTCGGCGGCCTGCTGCCCGGGGCGAAGGTGACGCCCGAGATCGCCGAGATCCGCGGCATCCCGGAGGGCCGCGACTGTGTCAGCCCGTCGCGGCACACCACGTTCCACGACGTCGACAGCATGCTTGACTGGATCGAGCTGCTCGCCCACGAGACCGGGCTGCCGGTCGGCATCAAGTCGGCGGTCGGCGACATGGTGTTCTGGCAGCACCTCGTCGACGCGATGTGCAACTCCGACCGTGGCGTCGACTTCGTGACGATCGACGGCGGCGAGGGCGGCACGGGTGCGGCGCCGCTCGTGTTCACCGACGCTGTCTCGCTGCCCTTCCGCAGCGGCTTCGCCCGGGTCTACAAGCTGTTCGCGGAGGCCGGTCTCAGCGACGACGTGACGTTCATCGGCGCCGGCAAGCTCGGACTGCCCGACAACGCGGTGGTGGCGATGGCCCTCGGCTGCGACATGGTCAACATCGCGCGGGAGCCGATGCTCGCGATCGGCTGCATCCAGGCCCAGAAGTGCCACACCGACCGGTGCCCGACGGGCGTCGCCACCCAGAACCCGTGGCTGGAGCGGGGACTCGACGTCGAGCTGAAGTCGGTGCGCGCCGCCAACTACATCCGGGCGCTGCGCCGGGACATGTTCAAGCTGGCCGAGGCCTGCGGCGTCGCGCATCCCGGTCTCATCACCCCGACCGACATCGAGGTGGCGGACGGCAACCGTCGCGCGATCACCCTCGCGGAGATGTACGGCTACCAGCCCGGCTGGGGTCTGCCCGGCGGGTCGGACCGGGAGGAGATCACGCGGCTGATGCTCGGGGTCGCCGCGGCCGAGGGCGGCGACGGCTCCCCGGGCGCGCGGACGACGCCCTGACACCGGCACTGTCCAGATTCCGGACAGTTCGGGACGCCGACCCCACGTCACGCTGGAGCACGACCACTCGCGACACCACGGAACCCGCCGGGGAGGAAGATCGTGATCGACAGGATGTACGCCACGGTGCTCACCGTCGGCGGAGTCGTGTTCGCCGGCTGCCTACTCCTCGGCGAGGCCGTGGACGCGATGGGCGGCGCGGGCGTCATCGGACTGCGCGCGCTTCCGGACGAGACCGTCGAACAGGCCGAGCGCCTCTGCTAGAGTCTGCCGCGTGTCCGCTACCGCCGTGCCTCGCGTCCGCCATGAACTGGCGCTGATCGCTGTCGGCGTGCGCGCGGTCGCCGACGTCGACTGTCGTCGCTGACTCCCGTCACCAACCCTTGCGGCATCGTTGCCGCCCCCGGTTGCCGAGGAGTCGCGTCGCCCCGTCCGGCGTGACATTCGTCGGTCCGACTCGTTCGGGTCCACGTCTCCACCACATTCGTCCGTCCTGCGGAGCGTCTCCTCGAACCGGTGTGTCCGGCCCTCCCCCGGTCTCGCACAGAGACACTCCTGCAGGAAAGGCATCACCTCATGAAGAGACGTTCGGGTCTGTTCGTCACCGCCCTCGCCGCCCTCGGCGCGACCGTGCTGACCGCGTGCTCCGGCGGATCCAGCGACACCGTGGGCGGAGGTGAGAGCAGCGGCGACGGCTCCGGCGGCACGATCAACCTGTACGCGTACGCCGTGCCGAAGCCCGGATTCGACAAGCTGATCCCCGCCTTCCAGGCCACCGAGGAGGGTGCGGGCGTCGAGTTCCAGCAGTCCTACGGCGCCTCCGGCGATCAGTCCCGGAAGGTCAAGGACGGCGCAGAGGCGGACTTCGTCAACTTCTCCGTCGAGCCGGACATCACCCGTCTCGTCGACGCCGGGCTCGTCGAGGCCGATTGGAACTCCGTTCCGTACAACGGAATTCCCTTCGGGTCGGTGGTGACGATCGTGGTGCGCGAGGGCAACCCCAAAAACATCACCGACTGGGACGACCTGCTCCAGCCCGGCCTCGAGGTCGTCACGCCCAACCCGTTCAGTTCCGGCTCGGCCAAGTGGAACCTGCTCGCCCCCTACGCGGCGAAGAGCGACGGCGGCGCGAACCCGCAGGCGGGTCTGGACTACGTCACCACACTCGTGAACGAGCACGTCAAGATCCAGCCCAAGTCCGGTCGCGAGGCCACCGAGGCGTTCCTACAGGGCTCCGGCGACGTGCTGCTCAGCTACGAGAACGAGGCGCTGTTCATCGAGCGCAACGGCGACCCGGTCGAGCACGTCACCCCGCCCATCACCTTCAAGATCGAGAATCCGGCTGCAGTGCTCACGAATTCGAAGAACGCCGAGAAGGCACGGGCGTTCGCGGACTTCCTCTACACCCCGCAGGCGCAGCGCCTGTGGGCGGAGGCGGGCTTCCGGCCCGTCGACCCTGCGGTGGCGGAGGAGTTCGCGGCCGACTTCCCGCAGCCGGCGAAGCTGTGGACGATCGCGGACCTGGGCGGCTGGAAGGCTGTCGACGAGCAGCTGTTCAAGGCCGAGACCGGCTCGATCGCCGTGATCTACGACAACGCCACGAAGTAGAGCCCGGACAGTGAGTATCACCGACAGCGCCACCGGGGTGGGACCGATGCCGGCTCCCGCCCCGGCGCCGCGCCGCCGCACTCCGCTGCGCGCAGCCACCGGCACGGTCGGACCGCTCGGCATCGGAGTGTCCGTGCTGTGGCTGTCCGTCATCGTTCTGTTGCCGCTCGCGGCGCTGACCGCCGACGCGTTCGCCGACGGCCCGAGTGGCTTCTGGAACGCCGTCACCGCCCCGGCCGCGCTGGCGACGCTGCGGATCACCGTGGTCGTCTCCGCGATCGTCGCGGTCGTCAACGTGGTCATGGGCACCCTCATCGCGTGGGTACTGGTGCGCGACGAGTTCCCGGGCAAGAAGTTCGTCAATGCCCTGATCGACCTGCCCTTCGCGCTGCCCACCATCGTGGCGAGCATCGTGCTGCTGGCGCTGTACGGGCCGGAGAGCCCGATCGGTATCCATCTCAACGCCTCCCAGCCGGGGCTCGTCGTCGCGCTGGCATTCGTGACGCTGCCGTTCGTGGTGCGTTCGGTGCAGCCGGTGCTCCTCGAAGCGGACCGAGAGGTGGAAGAGGCCGCGGCGTCCCTCGGCGCGAACAACCTGACCGTCTTCCGGTCCGTGGTACTGCCCGTGCTGACCCCGGCTGTCGTCAGCGGTGCCGGGCTCGCGTTCGCCCGCGCCCTCGGCGAATACGGATCGATCGTGCTCATCGGCGGCAACATCCCGTACGAGACCCAGGTGGCGTCGCAGTACATCCAGCAGCAGATCGAGATCGACCGCCCGGTGAACGCTGCCGCGGTGTCCGTGGCACTGCTGCTCATCGCCTTCGTCGTGCTGTTCGTGCTGCGCCTGGCAGCCGGACGCAGCCTGCGCCGGGAGGAGGAGGACCGATGAAGGTCTCCCCGTGGACGCGAATCTCGCTGCGGACGATCGCACTCGGCTACCTGTTGGTCCTGTTGATCGTTCCGATCGGGGTGATCCTCTACCGCACATTCGAGAACGGCGTGGGTGCGTTCCTCCAGTCGATCAGCACGCCCGCGGCGATCTCGGCGTTGAACCTGTCGCTGCTGATCGTCGCCATCGTGGTGCCCGTCAACGTCGTGTTCGGTGTCGTCGTCGCACTTGCACTCGTACGCGGCCGATTCCGCGGTCGCGGGCTGCTGCAAGCCGTGGTGGACCTGCCGTTCGCCGTCTCACCGATTGTCGTCGGTGTCGCCCTGATCATGCTGTGGGGTGCCGGCGGGTGGTTCGGAGGTGTCGAATCCCTCGGATTCAAGGTGATATTCGGGCTACCCGGCATGGTGATCGCGACGATCTTCGTCACCTTGCCGTTCGTCGTGCGCGAGGTCGAACCGGTGCTCCACGAGATCGGCCAGGAACAGGAGCAGGCCGCTGCGACACTCGGCGCGAACGGCTGGCAGACGTTCCGGCGCATCACCCTGCCCTCGATCCGGTGGGGCCTGACGTACGGCGTGGTCCTCACTGTCGCCCGCGCGCTCGGCGAGTTCGGGGCCGTCATCATGGTCTCGTCCGGCTTCCCCGGCGTGTCCCAGACCCTGACGTTGCTGGTGCACTCCCGCTACATCGACGACCACAACACCTTCGGCGCCTACTGCGCCGCGACCCTGCTCATGGCCATCGCCGTGATCGTGCTGCTGCTGATGACCCTGCTCGACCGCAAGAGGAGTACCAGATGATCACCGTCACGGGCGCACGAAAGAACTACGGCGACTTCGCGGCCCTCGACGACGTCGACATCGAGATCCCGTCCGGATCGCTCACCGCGCTGCTCGGACCCTCCGGCTCGGGTAAGTCGACGCTGCTGCGGTCCATCGCCGGACTGGAAACCCTCGATGACGGCATCGTGCGCATCGGCGGCGACGACGTGACCGGCGTGACCCCGCAGAAGCGGGACATCGGTTTCGTCTTCCAGCACTACGCGGCGTTCAAGCACATGACCGTCCGCGAGAACGTCGCGTTCGGATTGAAGATCCGTAAGCGGCCCAAGACCGAAATCAGCCGTCGCGTCGACGAACTGCTCGGCATCGTCGGGCTCGACGGGTTCCAGCAACGCTATCCGGCACAGCTGTCCGGCGGCCAGCGCCAGCGCATGGCCCTGGCCCGCGCCCTCGCCGTCGATCCCAAGGTGCTGCTGCTCGACGAACCGTTCGGCGCGCTCGACGCCAAGGTGCGCGCCGACCTGCGCACGTGGCTGCGGCGCTTGCACGACGAGGTGCACGTGACCACCGTGCTGGTCACCCATGATCAGGAGGAAGCGCTCGACGTCGCCGACCGAATCGCCGTGATGAACCGGGGCCGCATCGAGCAGGTCGGAACCCCGCAGGACCTGTACGACCGGCCCGCGAACGATTTCGTGATGTCGTTCCTGGGCAATGTCTCCAAGCTGAACGGAAAGCTGGTGCGGCCGCACGACATCCGTCTCGGCCGCGAATTCGATTCGGCCCGGGACGCGGACGCCACCGGGTCCGTGGGTGTCACCCGCGCGACGGTGGAGCGGGTCGTGCACCTCGGGTTCGAGGTCCGCGTCGAGCTGCGCAACTCCGCGACCGGTGAGGACTTCACCGCGCAGGTCACCCGCGGTGACGCACGCGCTCTCGGTCTCGCACCCGGCGAGACCGTCTATGCACGCGCGACCGAGGAACCGGCGCTGCCTGAGACGACGCGGGTGCCGATCGGCTAGCCCCACGCCCGCGCACCGCTGCTGCACACGACCGAATGTCACACGGGTTCGAGTAGATCGAACCCGTGTGACATTCGGCCATTCAGAGGTGCAGTATCCCCGCGGACTTCTCGGGTCCGGAGCCGGGTTCGAATCAACCGGATCGGAATCCGTGACGAGCAGGACCCCGCCGGGCGAGAGTGGTGTCCACGCGCCCCGCCCTCCCGGTGTGCACGCCGATCACTCACCCGAGATCCGTGAAAGGTACTACCCGATGAACGCTTTCCCCGGTGGGTCGGCGTGAGCGCGCCGACCGGGATCCGTCCTGCGCCGGCGAGCACCGCGGAGCCCGACGACGCAGGGTTGATCGTCGCCCCCGCCCGCCACCCGCTGCGCTGGCTGGTCGCCGCCCTCGCCCTCGTCCTGGTGGCGCAGTTCGTGCACGGCCTGGCTACCAACCCGGGCTGGGACTGGGCGACGTTCGCTCGGTACTTCACCGCACAGTCCGTGCTCTCGGCCCTGGTGGTGACCATCGAACTCACCGTGTGGGGAACGGTTCTCGGATTCGGGCTCGGCGTGCTGCTCGCCGTCGGCAGGCTGTCGAGGAATCCCGTCCTGCAGGTGATCTCCTGGGTGTACATCTGGGCATTCCGATCCATCCCGCTCATCGTGCAACTGCTGTTCTGGTTCAATATCGCGTACCTGTACCGAACGCTGTCGCTGGGTGTCCCGTTCGGACCGTCGTTCTTCGAGTTCGAGGTCACCGGCGTGATCTCCGGCTTCACCGCCGCGGTGATCGGCCTGGCCCTGCATCAGGCCGCCTACTCGGCGGAGATCATCCGCGCCGGCGTCATCTCCGTGGACCACGGCCAGATCGAAGCGTCGCAGACCCTGGGCATCCCTCGTCGCCGGCAGTTCTTCAAGATTATTCTGCCGCAGGCCATGCGATCGATTCTGCCCAACGCCGCCAACGAGGTCATCAGCCTGTTCAAGGGCACCTCGATCGTCTCCACGATGGCGATCGCCGAGCTGTTCTACCAGGTGCAGGTCGTCTTCGGCCGCAACGGCCGGGTCGTGCCGCTGCTCATGGTGGCCACCGTCTGGTACATCGTGCTCACCACCGCATTGTCGATCGTCCAGTACTACGTGGAGCGGCACTACGCGCGCGGCTCGTCCCGCGCCCTCCCGCTCACCCCCTGGCAGAAGACCGTCGGCAAGTTCCGCGAGATCCGTGACTCGGGTATCGCCGCACCCCGCGGAGCCACCCGATGACCACGCCGGTCGACCCCACCACGTATGCCGTCGACGTCCGGGGCGTGCACAAGTCGTTCGGATCCCTCGAGGTCCTGAGGGGTGTGGACCTGAAAGTCCGCAAGGGCGAGGTCACGGTGATCCTCGGCCCCTCCGGCTCCGGCAAGTCCACCCTGCTGCGCACACTCAACCACCTCGAGAAGGTCGACCGCGGCACGGTCCGTATCGACGGCGAACTCGTCGGCTACCGCCGCCGGAGCAACAAGCTGCACGAGTTGCGAGAGAAGGACATCCTCCGTCAACGGTCGCGTATCGGATTCGTGTTCCAGAACTTCAACCTCTTCCCGCACCTGACCGTGCTCGAGAACGTGGTCGAGGCGCCGATCTCCGCGCAGCGTCGCGACCGCACCGAGGTCGAGACGCTCGCCCGGGAACTGCTCGACCGGGTCGGTGTCGGCGACAAGATCCACGACTACCCCAAACAGCTGTCCGGTGGGCAGCAGCAGCGCGTCGCCATCGCCCGCGCACTCGCGCTGCGCCCGGCCGTGATCCTGTTCGACGAGCCGACCTCCGCGCTCGACCCCGAACTGGTCGGCGAGGTGCTCGAGGTGATCCGCGACCTGGCCCGCGACGGCGCGACCCTCGTGATC
The DNA here is from genome assembly GCF_057367935.1 of Rhodococcus sp. NS-SX18. Lineage (NCBI taxonomy): Bacteria > Bacillati > Actinomycetota > Actinomycetes > Mycobacteriales > Nocardiaceae > Rhodococcus > Rhodococcus sp. NS-SX18. The sequence continues at coordinate 5,281,355 of NZ_CM170633.1, forward strand.
GTCACCCACGAGATCGGCTTCGCGCGTGAGGTTGCCGACACCGTCGTGTTCATGGACGGCGGCGTCGTCGTCGAACAGGGGCCGCCCGCGCAGGTTCTCGACCGACCCACCCAGGAACGCACCCGCGCCTTCCTGTCCAAAGTCCTCTGAAGTCCTCCCGAAAGGCAATGATGTCCGCGTTCACCCGACGCACGAGGCTGGTCGCCTCGGCCCTGACCGCCGTCGCCCTGCTGTCGGTCGCCGCCTGCAGCTCCGGCAGCGGCACCGACGAGCCCGACGCGGCCACCTCTTCCGGCTACAACCTCACCGCCGACCAGAACCGCATCACCACCGACTCCGTACCCGAAATCGCCGCCAAGGTCCCGCAGCCCATCCGCGACCGCGGCACCCTCATCGTCACAGGGTCCGCCGGCACCGCACCCCCGCTGCGGTTCTATGCCGACGACGACAAGACCATCATCGGGTCCGAGACCGACTTCGCACATCTCCTCGGCGACGTTCTCGACCTCGACGTCGAGCTCACCGCCGCGGACTGGGCACAGAACTTCGTGCGCGTCGACTCCGGTGAAGCGGACGTGTTCATCTCCAATGTCACCGTCACGGAGGAACGCAAGGAGAAGTACGACTTCTCCACCTACCGTCTCGACAACCTCGCCTTCGAGGTGAAGAAGGACAGCGGGATCGAGGTGAAGGATCCGAAGGATGTCGCGGGTCTGAAAGTCGGCGTGAGCTCCGGCACCAACCAGGAGGCGCTCCTCGTCGAGTGGAACGAGCAGAACGTCGCCGCGGGCCTCGAGCCCACCGAAATCCTCTACTTCCAGAACGCCACCGACTACTACCTCGCGCTCGGCTCCGGCCGCATCGACGCCTACTTCGGGCCCAATCCGTCCGCGTCGTTCCACGTCATCCAGGCCGGGGAGACCGAGATCGCCGGCACGTTCTCCGGCGCGGGTGCGGACCTGCAGGGCGAGATCGCGGTCCTGACCAAGAAGGACAACGGCCTGATCGAGGCGATCAACGCGGCACTCAACCACGTCATCGAGAACGGCACCTACCAGCAGGTGCTCGACCGATGGGGTATCGCGAACGAGGCTGTCGCGACCTCGGTGATCAATCCTCCGGGCCTGCCGAAGAAGCAGTAGCCGGACGACAGCCAGGGGAGGGACAGCAATGAGTCAGGTGGAGCTCCGGGCCGACATCGTGATCGTCGGGGGCGGCGTCATCGGGTCGGCGGCGGCGTGGCGCCTGGCCGCCCGCGGGAAGGTGGTGATCCTGCTCGAACAGTTCGAGCCGGGTCACCGTCGCGGCGCCTCGCACGGCAGTTCCCGCATCTACCGGCAAGCCTACGACGGCGAGTTCTACACGGCCCTCGCCGGCCGTGCCCTGCCGCTCTGGCGGCACCTGCAGGACACCACGGGCACGGAGGTACTGACCCTCACCGGCGCGGTCGACCACGGACTGCCCGCCGTCGTCGAGGCACGTGCCCGGTCGCTGGCCGCCCTCGGCGTCCGGCACGAGGTCCTCGAGCCGCGTGCCGCGGAACGTCGTTGGCCCGGAATACGGTTCGACACAACCGTCGTGCATCATCCCGAGGCGGGACGGCTGCACGCCGACCGCGCGGTCGCCGCGTTCCAGGATGCCGCGGCGCAGGCCGGGGCCGACGTGCGGCACGGGACCGTGGTCGAAAGCCTGCACAGTCACGGAAACGGCGTCGACGTGGTCACCCCGGACGCGGTGGTGCGCGCCCGGCATGTCGTCGTCGCGGCCGGCGCGTGGTCGCACCGGTTGCTCAACCAGGCTTCGGATCCGGCGCCCCTCCTCCCGACGATGCGCACCACGCAGGAGCAGCCCGCACACTTCGTTCCCGTCACGGGGCCCGACTGGCCGAGCTTCGTGCATCACCCTGGCGCGTTGCTCACGACAGCCGGCATCTACGGGCTGGGCGCCGAGGACGGCATCAAGATCGGCGAGCACGGCACCGGACCCGAAGTGACGCCCGAGACGAGAACCTTCCGGGTCGACCCCGCCGGCGTCGCGCGGCTCGCCGCCTACGCTGCCCGATGGCTGCCCGGCGTCGACCCGGGCAGCGCCGTGGCCGACACCTGCCTGTACACCAGCACACCCGACAGCAACTTCGTCGTGGACCGCATCGGCGCCGTCGTCGTGGCCGCGGGCTTCTCCGGGCACGGCTTCAAGTTCGCCCCCGCGATCGGCGAGCTGATCGCAGGTCTCGTCGAGGGCACGACCGTCGCACCGGAGCCGTTCCGGTTCGGCACCCGCGAGGCGGTGACCGCGCGATGACCACCGCCCGCCACATCCAGGTCTGCACCGTGCGGCAGGACGACCCGCTGGCCGCCCCGCTGCTCGCCGAACTCGCCGTCGAATACAGCACCCGCTACGAACGTCCGCTCGACGAGCAGATCCATACCCTCACCACCCACCCGGCCGACGAGTTCGCCGAACCCGACGGCACGTTGCTGGTGCTCGTCGAGGACGGCGAACCTGTCGCCGGTGGCGCGTTCCGGCGCTACGACGCGACCACCGCTGAGCTCAAGCGCATTTGGACGTCGAAAAAGCACCGGCGGCGCGGACTCGGCAGACTCGTGCTGGAGGAACTCGAGGCCGAGGCGGCCCGGAGGGGGTACGCCCGCATCTACCTGACCACCGGGTGGCGTCAACCCGAGGCAGTCGCGCTGTACCTGGCCGCGGGATACACCGCCCTGTTCGATCCCGGCCGACCGGCCGAGGAGATCGGGCCGCACCCCTTCGAGAAGATGCTGATCCGGTTGCGGACGGACTGAACCGCGCCGAGCGGCTCGAGGCAATGCACGAATCGGACGTCCACAGCCGTCGCGACGGGTGTGGACGTCCGATTCTCGTGTGGTTGGCTGCGGCGCGGTCTCCTCCGCCGCAAGTCTTTTCGTTCACGGTGAGTGCAACGGTTCAGGAACCGGGGCCGTGCGTCCTATCCTCGGCGGGAACCATCAAGAGCGACCGAGAAACCCTGATCGCCCGCCGGCTCGGTCCCCGGCCCGAAATCCTCCCATCAGGCCCGGCAGCATCGCGAGCCCGCGGTGCTGCCGGTGCGCCCCGCGGCCGGACACCCCGGTGGCCGGACACCCGTGTGACGCCACCGATCCCCGCCGCACACCGACCAGGAGTCTCGCCGATGACCTCGACAGCACCCGTCCACCTCGCCGTCGCTCTCGACGGCGCCGGCTGGCATCCCGCCGCCTGGCGTGAAGAGAATTCCCGTCCCGACGAATTGAGCTCGTCCGCGTACTGGACCGATCTCGTCACCACGGCAGAGCGTGGACTGCTGGACTTCGTCACGATCGAGGATTCCCTTGCCGTACCGTCGAACCCGTACACGAGTGAGGACCCCGACGCGGTGGACCGGGTACGAGTCCGGCTCGATGCGCACCTGATCGCCGCGCGGGTTGCACCGTCGACCCGGCACATCGGGCTGATCCCGACGATCACCACCACGCACACCGAACCGTTCCACGTGTCCAAGGCGCTGGCCACCCTCGACTACACATCGCACGGCCGCGCCGGCTGGCAGGTCAAGGTGTCCTCCTCCGCGCAGGAGGCCGCACACTTCGGCCGGCGCGACATCCCCGGACTCGACAAGCGCAACCGGCAGGCGCTCGCCGAGAATCGCCTGCCCAAGTTCGTCCACGACCTGTTCGACGAGGCCGCCGACGCCGTCGAGGTTGTTCGGCGGCTGTGGGACAGCTGGGAGGACGATGCGGAGCTCCGCGACGTGAGGACGCGACGGTTCATCGACCGCGACAAGCTGCACTACATCGACTTCGAAGGCCGGTTCTTCCACGTTCGGGGGCCGTCGATCACCCCCCGACCGCCGCAGGGACAGCCGGTGGTCGCACTGCTGGCCCACCGCGACCTTCCGTACGAACTGGCTTCGCGGCAGGCCGATCTGGTGTTCGTCACCCCGTCGGACACCCGCCGTGTGCGTGACCTCGTCGACGAGGTCACGGCGGCGGGCGTGCGGGTCGGGCGGGTCGGTGAACCGCTGCGGGTGTATGCGGACCTCGTGGTCTTCCTCGACACACCGCGCGAGAGCGGAGCCGAGCGGCTCCGGCGTCTCGACGCACTCGCGGGCAGCGCCTTCGACTCGGATGCACTCGTGTTCACCGGGTCGGCGGCCGAACTCGCCGACCGGATCGGTGAGTGGCGTCGACAGGGTATCGACGGCTTCCGGCTCCGACCCGGGGTGGCAGTCGACGACCTCGACGTCATCGTCGACGTGCTCGTCCCGATCCTGCAACAGCGCGAGTTGTTCCGCTCCGAATACCCCGGCACGTCCCTGCGCGGACTTCTGGATCTGCCGACCGACGTTCCCAACCGCTACGCCGTCACCACGGCCGGAACCGAAGGACACGACCGATGAGCACACGCAAGCAGGTCATCCTCGGGGCCTACCTCGGCGGTGTCAATCACCACACCGCATGGTGGGATCCCCGGGCAGGCAGCCAGATCGAGTTCTCGACCTTCGAGCACACCGCCCGTACCGCCGAGCGCGGCAAGTTCGACTTCTTCTTCCTCGCCGAGGGCCTCGTGCTGCGCGAGCGTGCGGGCCGGATCTTCGATCAGGACATCATCGGTCGGCCCGACACCTTCACGGTCCTCGCGTCGCTGGCCGCCGTCACGGACCACCTCGGCCTGGCCGCCACCATCAACGCGACCTTCAACGAGCCGTACGAGCTGGCTCGGCAGATCGCCTCTCTCGATCACCTCTCCGGCGGCCGGGCCGCGTGGAACGTGGTCACCTCCTTCGATGCCTTCACCGGGCGCAACTTCCGCCGCGGCGGCTTCCTGGATCGCTCCCAACGGTACGAGCGCGCGGACGAGAACCTGACGCTCATCCGTCATCTCTGGGATTCGTGGCGTAGCGACGACATCGTCGCCGACAAGGCCGGCGGCCGGTTCCTGCGTCGACCCGACGCCGGCACCTTCGCATACCACGGCAACCACTTCGACGTGCACGGCAGGTTCACGGTTCCGCGCAGCCCCCAAGGACGCCCGGTGATCCTCCAGGCCGGGGTGTCCCCGCAGGGCCGGGACTTCGCTGCCGCGAACGCCGATGCCATCTTCTCCCCGTACGGGAAACTGCCCGAGGCCACGGATTTCTACCGAGATGTCAAGGCCCGGGCGATCGCTGCCGGCCGCTCCGCCGACGACATCAAGATCCTGCCGTCGGCGAGCTTCGTGATCGGGGACACCGAGGCCGAGGCCGTCGAGAAGTACCACGAGATCCGTAACCAGCAGGTCACCGGGCAGACCGCCCTGATCCTGCTCGAGCACATCTGGAATCGGGATCTGTCCGAATACGATCCGGAGGGCCCGCTGCCGGACATCGATCCCGACCCCGACGCCGAGTCGATCATCCAGGGACGGGCCTTCGTCCACCAGGACCGGTTCGAGACCGTCGCACGGCTCCGCGCGATCGCGGAGGAGAAGAAGCTGACCCTGCGAGAGGTCGTGATCGACCAGTTCGAGCGCGGACCCCTCGTCGGTACCGCGGCACGGATCGCCGAGCAGATCGACGCCTTCGTGCAGAACGACGGCTCGGACGGGTTCATCCTCGGATCCCACCTCGTGCCCTGGGGACTCGACGACTTCGTCGACGAGGTGGTGCCCCTGCTGCAGGACCGTGGTGTCCTCCGCGCCGAGTACACCGGAACCACGCTGCGGCACAACCTCGGGCTGCGGGTACCGGCCGATCCGGTGGCGGTCGGCGGTTAGCCCCCCTCCCGCGTGACACTCACCGATCGGGCGCAGACGCCCCGGCAGACGACGTCGGTGGTGCCGGTCTGTGCGGCCGCCGGCTTCACCACCCTGCTCGATTCGTCGGTGCTGAACATCGGCCTCCCCGCCCTGCGGACCGGTCTCGACGCGGGCGTTTCACAGGTGCAGTGGATCCTGGCCGCATACTCGCTCAGCTTCGGTCTTGCGCTGGTCCCGGCAGGCCGGCTCGGCGATGTGGCCGGCCGGCGGCGGCTGTTCCTCGCGGGCATGACCCTCTTCGCGGTCATGGGAGTGTGCGGAGCTGTCGCGTCCGACCCCTGGACGGTCGTCGCCGCACGGGCCGGTCAGGGGGCCGGGGCCGGCCTGATCAGCGCGCAGGTGCTCGGGATCCTGGCCGAGAACTACACCGGCCCGGCGCGCGCTCGGGCACTGGCCGCCTACAGCACCGCCGGGGGCCTCGCCGGGCTGTGCGGTCCGCTCGTCGGGGGGCTGGTGCTCGGCGCTGCGCCCGGGGAGTACGGGTGGCGCGTTCTGCTGATTCTCAACGTGCCGTGCGCACTCGTCACACTCGTGCTGGCTGCACGCCGCCTGCCCCCGGATCGGGGACGACCGTCGGCCCGCAGCGGGGTCGATGCCGGGGGCCTCGCACTCCTCGCGGCGGCCACGACGCTGGTCATGCTGCCCGTGGTCTCCGATCCGGGTCCGGTGGGTGCGGTGTTCGTCGTCGGGGGAGCGGCGGTCTCACTCGCCACCTTCCTGTGGTGGGAACGCCGTGTCGCCGCGCGCGGCGGCAAGCCCGTGCTGCTTCCCGAACTGACCGGATCCGGCGGATACGTCCTCGGCACCTTGGTCGCACTGTTCTGGTTCGGTGCGGTGCTGTCCCTGAACACCGTCGTGAGCCTGTATCTCATCGAGGGGCGCGGCTATGCCGCTGTCCAGGCGGCCGCCGTGCTGTCCGCCGCTGCCGCCGCGATGGCCGTCGCCTCTGCCGTGGGGTGGCGGGTCGTCGCGCGATACGGCCGGGTGACGGTCGTCGTGGTGGTGGCAGCCGAGATCGCCGTCGTCGGTGGCTACGCCGCCGCTGTGCAGCACGAGGCCACGATGCCGGTGTTCGTGGCGCTGGCCGCTCTGTCGGGCCTCTCGGGTGGATTCGTGGATGCACCCAACCGGGCGCTGACGCTCGAGTCGTCACCGGAGGGCGGTCACGGTGTCGCGGCCGGGTTCCTGCAACTGTCACAGCGGTTGTCCGCGACGGTCGCCCTCGCCGCGGTGTCCGGCCTGTATCTGTCGGCGCTGGCGACGGACGGGGACGACTTCGCCGGTGCCGCGTCGGCCGGCCTCGCGGTGTGCGCCGCCATGCTCTCGGTGTCGCTGCTCTGTGCGCTCGCCGACCGGCGCCGTCGTGCCGGCGTCGGGTTTCGATCACTGTGAGCGAAAGGGTTCTCCGAACTCGTTCGCAACGCGTACGGTCACCGGGAACCATCCAGAGCGACCGAGAGACCCGGCTCGAGGACGTCGCAGCAACCCCCTGCCACCGCAGGTGAGGGTGCTACCGCCGGGAACGATGGAGGAGAAGGTATGGCAGGCGAGGGGTTCGTGGGTGCGTGGGCGCGCCTGCACGTCGACCTGTGCCGTCAGTGCTCGGGCCTCTGTCGCCCACGGTCCTGTCGCGCCTGAGCGGCGCCTTCCAGTCGAAGAACTACGACCGTCTGCCCGGCCGGTGGCATCGCGAAGCGCGGTGCCACCGGCGCCTCACGAGATCATGGAGTTCCCCGGTGCCTGTTCCGTTCACCTCTGCCGCCCGACGTCGCGCCGTCGCGGGCGCCACCGCCGCAATCCTCGCCGGTGGGCTCGCCGCGTGCGGCACCGACACGGCGGGCACTTCCTCCGGTGGCGGCACCCCGCAGCCCGGCGGCACCCTGCGCTACGGCCTGTCCCAGGCCCCCACGTGTGCCGATCCCGCGCAGGCCGGCAGCAACCAGACCATCTACGTCACCCGTCAAATCGTCGACTCGCTCACCGATCAGGACCCCGGGACCGGTGAACTGAAGCCGTGGCTCGCCGAAAGCTGGGAGGTGAACGGGAACGCCTCGGCGTTCACGTTCCGGCTGAAGGACGGCGTGACATTCAGTGACGGCACCCCGTTCACCGCGGAGTCGGTGAAGAAGAACTTCGACGCGATCGTCCAGACCCTCACCGGCGCCAAGGCAGCGCTGGCGGCGAGCTACCTGTCGGGGTACACCGGCACCACGGTGCTCGATCCGCTCACCGCCCAGGTGTCCTTCGCCGGTCCGAACGCGCAGTTCCTGCAGGCGTCGTCGACGCTGCAGCTCGGCTTCCTGTCCGACAGCGACGTCGCGAAGTCCGCGGAGGAACGCTGCGCCGGCAACCTGTCCGGCACCGGTCCCTTCGTCTACGAGGACTACCAGCAGGACAAGTCCGCCACGCTGGTCAAGCGCACCGGATACGCGTGGGGATCCGACGTGTTCGCGCACGACGGCGAGGCCTACCTCGATCGCATCGAGTTCACGATCGTCCCGGAGTCCGGTGTACGCACCGGCAGCCTCGCATCCGGCCAGCTCGACGCGATCAGCGATGCGCTGCCGCAGGACGCTTCCCAGATCGAAGGCAGCGGCGGACGGATCCTCACCACACCGAACCCGGGTGTTCCGTTCGGTTTCCAGCCGAACGTCACCCGTGGCGTCCTGACCGATCCGGCGGTGCGCGCCGCGATCGTGCCGGCCCTCGACCGCCAGGAACTCGTCGACACCGTCCTCGGCCCCGATTTCCGGCCCGCGACCAGCACCCTCGCCTCCCGCACCCCTGGCTACGTCGCGCTCGACGACGTCGCCTACGACCCGGAGAAGGCGAAGTCGATCCTCGACGCCGCCGGCTGGGTTCCCGGCCCGGACGGCATCCGTGCCAAGGACGGCAACCGCCTGTCCTTCTCGGTGTTGTTCAGTTCGGTGTTCGCCGGCAACCAGGCGATCCTCGAGCTCGTGCAGCAGCAGCTGCGCGGGGTCGGTATCGACCTGCAGCTCGACCTGGTCTCCACCCCGGAAGCCACTGCCCGGCAGGGTGCGAAGGACTTCGACGCCACCTACTACAACAGCACGCGCGCCGACGGCGACATCCTGCGCACCACGTTCGGACTCGACGGGCGCAACCTCAACAACCGCGGCCCGATCCCGGCACTGGACGAGGTCCTGTCTGCGCAGCTGCGCACCACCGACCCGGCCGAACGCGGCGAGCTGAGCGAGCAGGCACAGCAGCTCGTCCTCGACAACGGCCTGTGGCTGCCGACCGTGGAGCTGTCCCAGGCCATCGGTGCGGCGGGGGCGGTGCAGGACCTGAAGTTCGAGGCCTCCGCCCGGTTGCAGTTCTTCGACACCTGGCTGAGCGAGTAGACCATGGCCAGGTATCTCGGCTCCCGGCTCGTGCAGGCGCTGCTGGTGCTGTGGGCGGCGTTCACCGTCTCGTTCGGCGTGCTGTACCTGCTGCCGTCCGACCCGGTGAGCATCGCGGTCGACGGCGCCGGCAGCGGCACACCGGTGGATGCGGCCGCTGTCGCGCAACTGCAGGAGCGGTACGGGCTCGACCGGCCGTTGTCGGGGCAGTACCTCACTGCGCTGAGCAACGCCGTCCGGGGGGACTTCGGCATCTCGATCGTCACGGGACAACCCGTGACCGAAGCGATCGCCGCCGCCGTACCCAGCACCCTGGCCCTGGCCGCGGTCGCCCTGGCGCTCGCCGTGCTCCTCGGCACCTCGATCGCGTTCGTCGCCACGTACACGCGCGCCCGGTGGCTGCGCAGCACGCTGTTCTCGCTGCCGCCGCTCGGTGTCGCGGTTCCGACCTTCTGGGTGGGACTGCTTCTACTCCAGCTCTTCTCGTTCCGGATGAAGCTGCTTCCGGCATTCGGCGACCAGGGCATCGAGCATCTGGTGCTGCCCGCGATCACCCTCGCGCTCCCCACCGGGGCGGTGATCGCGCAGGTCCTCGCCGCGAGCCTGCAGACCACATGGCGGCAACCGTTCGTCGAAGCAGCTCGCGCCAAGGGCGCGTCCCGGTGGCGCATCCAGACCCGGCACACACTGCGGCTGTCCAGCATCCCCGCATTCACCATCGCCGGGGTGACGGTCGGTAACCTGTTGGCGGGGTCCGTGGTCGTCGAGACGGTGTTCTCCCGCGCCGGTGTCGGTCGACTGACCCAGACTTCGGTTCTGGCGCAGGATATTCCCGTAGTCCAGGGCATCGTGGTCTTCAGTGCGGTGATCTTCGTGCTCGTCAACCTCGCGGTGGACCTGGTCTATCCGCTCATCGATCCGCGCATCGCCGACGGCCGTCGCGGCGGCGGTTCGCCCTCGCATCCGACGCCCGCCGAGTTGACCACCGAACTCACCGGCTTCGCGGTGGAGGAGGAGAGGAAGGCTCATGTCTGACGTCCTGATCCGGGAACCGGTCGCCGCATCCGCGCAGGCCGCGGCCGGGCCACACGGACCGTCCCGGCTCCGGGGAGCGACGAGCGCCCTGCGCCGCTACGGGATTCTCGTGGTCTCGACGACTGTGCTGTTCCTCGCCGTCGGCTTCGCTCTGTTCCCTTCGGTCTTCGCGTCCGGTGATCCGCTGCAGGGCGTCCCGGCCGACAAGTTGCAGGGGCCGTCCGCGGCGCACTGGTTCGGCACCGACAACATCGGGCGCGACGTGTACACCCGGGTCGTGCACGGTGCGGGCCTGTCCCTGACCGCGACGCTCGTCGCCGTCGGAATCGCTCTCGTCGTCGGCTCGCTCGTCGGGTTGCTCTCCGGTGCGGTCGGCGGAGCGGTCGACGGGCTACTCATGCGGGTCGTCGATGTTCTGCTGTCCATCCCTGCACTGCTGCTGTCCCTGGCGCTCGTCACCGCCCTCGGATTCGGCACCATGAACGTGGCGATCGCGGTCGGCGTCGGGCTCGTCGCGAACTTCGCCCGCGTCATGCGGTCGGAGGTCCTGCGCGTGCGCCGCGCCCTGTACGTCGAGGCGGCGTTCGCATGCGGTGCCCGCTGGCACACCGTCCTGCGCCGGCACGTGCTGCGCAACTCGTACGCCCCCGTCGTCGCGCTCGCGGCGGTCGAGTTCGGCATGGCCGTGCTCGCCGTGTCGTCGCTGAGCTTCCTCGGCTTCGGCGCGGTGCCGCCCACCCCGGAATGGGGATCGTTGATCTCCGAAGGCAGGAACTACCTGGCCACTGCCTGGTGGATGACGACACTGCCCGGCCTGGTCATCGTGGCGGTCGTCCTGTCGGCGCACCGCCTCGGTCACGCCATCGAAGAACGGAGCACTCGATGACCGCGCCCCTGCTGGACGTACGCGACCTGCGGGTCGAGTACGGCAGCCGTCGCGACCCGGTCACCGCGGTGGACGGAGTCGGCTTCACGCTTTCCCGGGGTGAGGTCGTCGCGGTGGTCGGCGAGTCCGGTTCCGGCAAGTCGACGACCGCACATGCGATCCTCGGCCTGCTGTCGGGTAGCGGCCGGATCACCGGCGGTACCGTCACGTTCGACGGGCAGCGACTGGACTCCCTGCCCGAACGCGCCTTCGAGAAGGTGCGCGGTGCCCGCATCGGACTCGTGCCACAGGACCCCACCACGTCCCTGAACCCGGTCGTCCGCATCGGTGACCAGGTCGCCGAGGTCCTGCGTATCCACGGTCTCGCCGACCGGCGCACCGCGAAGACCGACGCGCGGCGCATCCTCGCGGAAGCCGGGCTCGACGATCCCGAACTCCGTGCCAGGCAGTACCCGCAGGACCTGTCCGGCGGGCAGCGGCAGCGCGTGCTCATAGGCATCGGGCTCGCATGCCGGCCGGACCTCGTCATCGCCGACGAGCCGACCAGCGCCCTCGACGTCACCGTGCAGCGGCGCATCCTCGACCACCTCGACAGCCGCATCGCCGAGACCGGTACCGCGGTCCTGCTCATCACCCACGACCTCGGCGTCGCCACCGACCGCGCCGACCGCATCGTCGTGATGAGCCAGGGCCGGATCGTCGAGGCCGGGCCGGCCCGGCAGATCCTCGAGGACCCCCGGCACGAGTACACCCGGGCGCTCGTCGCCGCCGCACCGAGCCTTGCCGGCGCCGCGGCCCGGCCCGGCCGCGGACCCGCGGAACCCCTGCTCACCGTGTCCGGGGTCTCGAGGACCTTCCGCATCGACCGGCGCACGTCGCTCGAGGCGGTGCGCGACGTCTCCCTCTCGGTTCCGCGCGGTCACACTCTGTCCCTGGTCGGCGAGTCCGGTTCCGGCAAGTCCACGGTGTCCCGCATCGCGATCCGACTGGAATCCGCCACGTCCGGGCAGGTCCGGTTCGACGGGCGGGACATCACCGCGCTGCGCGGCCGGGACCTGCGCGAGCTCCGCCGCCGGGTGCAGATCGTCCACCAGAACCCCTATGCGGCCCTGAATCCCAAGCTCCGCATTCGCGACATCGTGGCCGAACCGCTCGAAGCCTTCGGCATAGGCACGAAAAGCGAGCGCGCCGAACGTGTTGCGGAGCTGCTCGGGCAGGTGGCGCTGAGCACGGCACACCTCGAGCGCAGACCCGCGGAACTGTCCGGCGGACAACGACAGCGCGTTGCGATCGCCCGTGCGCTCGCGCTGCACCCGGAACTCCTCGTGCTCGACGAGCCCGTCTCCGCGCTCGATGTGTCGGTCCAGGCGCAGATCCTCGACCTGCTCGCCCGCCTGCAGGATGAGCTGGGGCTGAGCTACCTGTTCATCTCCCACGATCTTGCCGTGGTCCGGCAGATCAGCGACACCGTCGCGGTGATGCGGTCCGGCGAAATCGTCGAATCGGGAACCACTGCAGAGATTTTCGAAAGACCACAGCACGAGTACACGAAACTGCTGCTCGATGCCATTCCAGGGAAGGTTCGGCATGCCCGATAGTTCACAGTTGTTGCTCGCCCTCGAATTCCGCGGAACCGGCACGCATCCGCATTCGTGGCGTCGCACGGATTCACGCGCGGAGGACGTGTTCACCGCCCGCTACTGGGCGGATTTCGTGAGCCGTGCGGACCGTGCCGGCGTCGACCTGGCCTTCATCCCGGACTCGTTCGGTATCGACTCCGGTGCGGACACCGTGCGCGGCCGGCTCGAAGCGGTCGGCGTCGCCGCGCGCCTGTCCGCAGTCACCTCGCGGATCGGGCTGATCCCCACCGCGACGGTGACCCACACGGAACCGTTCCACGTGGCCAAGGCCGTACAAACCCTCGACCACACCACGGCCGGTCGTGCGGGGTGGCAGGTCGCCGTCTCCGAGGGCGAGGACCGGGCCGCCCTGTTCGGCCGCAAGGGCACCCAGGACACCGGCTCACTGTGGGCCGAGGCCGCCGAAGCCGCCGAGGTCGCGGCCCGCCTGTGGGACAGCTGGGAGGACGACGCCGAGATCCGCGACGTCGCCACCGGCCGGTTCGTCGACCGGGACAAGCTGCACTACATCGACTTCGTCGGCGAGCACTTCTCCGTCAAAGGTCCGTCGATCACGCCCCGGTCACCCCAGGGTCGGCCCCTCGTCGCGGTTGCGGTAGCGGACGAGAAGTCATTCGACTTCGCCGCGGAACGCGCCGATCTCGTGCGTATCGAGGCCGCCGACCTCGGGTCCGCCGCGAACCTGGCCGAGCGCCTGCGCGCGCAGGCCGGTGATCGGCGACCGGCGGTGCTGCTCGACATCGACGTGCTGCTCGCCGCGGACGACGCCACCGCCGCCGCGGACCTGGCCCAGCTCGAGAACTGGGCCGGCGCTGCCTACACGCCGGAGTCGCTGTTCTACCTCGGCGGCCCGGCCGGGCTGCTCGCACTCCTCGGGGACGTGGACGGCCTGGACGGCGTGGTGCTACGTCCGCTGGCCCTCGCCGGTACGGTCGCGGCGCTCACCGAACGGGTCCTGCCGGTGTTGCGGCCACAGGTCCCGACGTCCACCGGAACCCTGCGGGACCGTCTCGGCCTGCCGCGCCCCGCCAACCGCTACGCCACCGCCTGAGGAGGACGATCACCATGCCGCAGAACACCGTTCGAAAACAAGTCCACCTGGCCGCGCACTTCCCGGGCGTCAACAACACGACCGTGTGGGCGGATCCCGAATCGAAGAGCCAGATCGACTTCGAGTCCTTCCTGCACCTGGCCCGGACCGCAGAACGCGGACTGTTCGACTTCTTCTTCCTGGCCGAGGGACTGCGGCTGCGCGAACACCGCGGCCGCATCCACGATCTCGACGTCGTCGGTCGGCCCGACACCCTCACAGTTCTCGAGGCCCTCGCCGGTGCGACGACCCACCTCGGGCTCGCGGGCACGATCAACACCACCTTCAACGAGCCGTACGAACTGGCCAAGCAGTTCGCCACCCTCGACCATCTGTCCGACGGCCGCGCCGCGTGGAACCTCGTCACCTCCTCCGACGCCTTCACCGGTGAGAACTTCCGGCGTGGCGGCTATCTCGACCACTCGCAGCGCTACGTCCGCGCCCACGAGATCGTCGACGTCACCCGGCGGCTGTGGGACGGCTGGCGACCCGGAGCACCGGTCGTCGACCGCGAAAACGGCATCTTCGCGGCGGATTCCGACATCGCTCCGTTCGACATCCACACCACGCAGTTCGACATCTCCGGGCGGTTCGAGGTGCCACGCAGCCCGCAGGGACACCCGGTGCTCCTGCAGGCCGGCGACTCGGACGAGGGCCGCGAATTCGGCGCCGCCAAGGCCGACGCCATCTTCACCGGCCACGGCACCCTCGAGGAGGGCCACGCCTTCTACGCCGACATCAAGGGTCGCCTCGCGAAGTACGGGCGCAGCCACGCCGACCTGAAGGTCCTGCCGGCTGCGACGTTCGTCCTCGGCGACTCCGCGGAGGATGCGGCCGAGCGGGCCCGCCACATCCGGCTGCAGCAGGTGAGCCCGCAGACCGCGATCGCGTTCCTCGAGCAGGTGTGGGGCCGCGACCTGTCCGGGTACGACCCCGAGGGGCCGCTGCCGGACGTCGAACCGGAGGACAACCTGAACATCACGCGCGGCCGCGTCCGCCACGCCAAGGATCCGCGCGCCGTCGCGCTGGCCTGGCGGGAGAAAGCCGAGGCCGAGCAGCTCAGCATCCGCGAACTGATCATCGAGGTCACCGCGCGGCAGCAGTTCGTCGGCACGCCCGAACACGTCGCCGCCGAGATCGACCGCTATGTGCAGACCGACGCGAGCGACGGCTTCATTCTGGTTCCGCACCTCACCCCCGGCGGCCTCGACGAATTCGTCGACAAGGTCGTGCCGCTGCTGCAGGAACGCGGCAGTTTCCGCACCGAGTACGAGGGCACCACCCTGCGCAGTCACCTCGACCTGCGCCACCCGCACGAGATCGACGAAGGAGTCCAGGCATCGTGACCACCACACTCGACCGAGAGACGTTCACCGAGGACTGGCGGAGCTGGCACGCAGCCCGTGAGGAGGCGCTGCGCAGCCCGGACGGCTGGCTCAGCCTGACCGGGCTGTACTGGCTGGACACCGAGCCCACGATCCTCGACGAGGTGCCCGGATCGTGGCGGGTGGACGGCGAGCGCGTGCTCCTCGAATCCGACGGCGGAACCGAGGTGCACGAGCCGATCGAGGGCGCACCCGGTGTCCGGGTCGCGGCCGGCGACGGCTACGCCGAGATCATCCGCCGCACCGGCCGGTTCGCCGTCCGCATCCACGACCCGAAATCGCCGGCTCTGGCGGCCTTCACCGGAATCCCTGCGTACGAGCCCGCGCCGGAGTGGGTGCTGCAGGGCCGTTTCGAGCCCTTCGATCAGGTGCGGACCGTCACCACCGGCGCCGTCGTCGACGGCCTCGAGCACCACCACAGCGCGGCCGGACTGATCCGCTTCAGCCACGACGGCTCCGAGCACCGCCTCGTCGCGTTCGGTGACGGCTCGGGTCCACTGCGCGTGCTGTTCACCGACGGGACCAGCGGCGTGACGACCTACCCGGCCGCGCGGATCCTCGAGGTCGCCGCGCCGACCGCCGACGGCTCGGTCACACTCGACTTCACCCGGGCCGCCAACCTGCCGTGCGCGTTCACCGACGCGGCGACGTGCCCTATCGCCCCGGAGGAGAACCGGCTGCCGTTCGCCATCGAGGCCGGCGAACGCACTCCACGCGACGAGGAGGCCCGGTGACGACCGCATCGAATCCGGTGCCGCTCTCGGTCCTCGACCTCTCCCCCGTCAGCGAGGGATCCACCACGGCGCAGGCGGTGCACAACACCGTCGACCTGGCCCGGAGGACGGAAGGCTGGGGGTACCGCCGGTATTGGGTGGCCGAGCACCACTTCGTCGCCGTCGCGTCGTCGTCGCCGGCCGTGCTGATCGGCGCAATCGCCGCCGCCACCAGCACGATCCGCGTCGGCGCCGCCGCGGTTCAGCTCGGCCACAACACCGCGGCCGGTGTGGTCGAGGCGTTCGGCACGCTGGACGCGCTGTATCCGGGCAGGATCGACCTGGGACTCGGCCGGTCGGGACAGCGCCGGGCGGAAGCGCTCGCGGCCGCCCGGTCCGGGGCCGCCGCACAGGAATCGCACCGCGCCACCGAGGTGCGCGACGGCCTTGTCATTCCGCCGCCGTACCAGCCCGGGCCGTTGCTGTCCTCCCCGCGCCTGGCCGCCGGGTTCGCCGCATTGCAGCAACCCGGGGCGCAGGCCCCGGACTTCGACGGGCAGGTGGACGACATCCTCGCTCTGCTGGACGGGACCTATCGCACCGAGGACGGGATCGAGCTGCACGCCAGCCCCGGCGAGGACGCAGACGTCGAGCTGTGGGTCTTCGGGACCAGTGCGGGGCCGTCGGCGTCGCTGGCTGGACGACTGGGCCTGCCGTTCGGTGCGAACTACCATGTCAGTCCCGGCACCACCGTCGAGGCGGTCGAGGCGTACCGCGCGGCGTTCCGCCCGTCCCGCTTCCTCGACCGGCCGTACGTGGTGGTGTCCGCCGACGCGGTCGTCGCCGACGACGACGCCACCGCGCGTGACCTAGCGGCCACGTACGGGCACTGGACGCACAGCATCCGGTCCGGCCACGGGGCCGTCCCGTACCCGGACCCGGCCACGTCGGCACCGCTGACCGACGAGGAGCGCAGCCTCGTCGACGACCGGCTGATCACCCAGTTCGTCGGCGCTCCCGCCACCGTGGCGGAGCGGCTCGAGTCGCTGCAGCGCGTCACCGGGGCGGACGAGCTCGTGGTCACGTCGGTGACGCACCGGCACGAGGACCGGTTGCGTTCGTACGAATTGCTGGCGCGCGAGTGGGGGCTCGCCGCGCTCCGCGCGGCCTGACCCCGGTGGTGAACCCACCCGGACGGCGGGTTCACCACCGAATCGAGCATTCCCGACCGATTGTGTAGGATATCTCCCATGGCACCCGAGACCGCAGCGACCGTCGTCGCCCGCTGGCGCCGTCGTCACGTCGATCTGGGCCGGACCTCCTCGGGCATCTGTACGGGCTGACCGCTCACAGCCCCTTCCGCCACGCCGAGCCGGAGTACCACCGGCGCGGCGCATGATCCAGGAGAAAACCCTTGTCGCACAAAGCTATCCGATCACTCGATCGCCCTCTGCGGATCGCCGTCGAGCTTGCCGGGCCCGAGGGCCCGCACTACTGGGCCGATCTGACCACCGGACGCGCCGACGAACCGGCGCTCGACCTGAGCGCCTCGCCGTCGAACGTGGTCCGGATCCGCGCCGCCGACCTGAGGGAGAGCGCGAAGCTCCGCGAACGGGCACGGTCCGAAGCCCGAGCCGACGGTCGCGATCCCGACAGCATCAGTGTCCTGGTCGATCTCGAGGTGCTCGTCGCCGAGGAGGCCCACAGCGCCCGCAAGCAGTATGCGCTGCTCGACGGCCGTCGTCGCGCAGACACCCTGTCCTACATCGGCACCCCGCACGGTCTCGCCGGATTGATCGCCGACATCCACACCACCCGCGTGGCCGACGGCGTGACCCTCCTCCCGCTCGGTGCCGAGTTCACGATCGAGCACATCGTCGACGGTACCCTGCCGTGGCTCGAATCACGGGGTCTGGCAACGCCATCACCCGCCGTGGTGGAGGTCCTGCGCCGCTTCGGTGCCGGGGACCGCGGGCTCATCCGAGCGTCCTGACCGTCGTTCGAGATGCGGGGCGAGAGTTCCTTACTCTCGCCCCGCCTTTCGTCGTCCGGTCCGCGTGTCCCGCTCGGCAGGCGGCGCCGGGAGGCGTCCGGCGAGGACCAGAATTGGAATCGGACCGATTTCAACCGTGGCCCGCGCTCCGCCCCGCCCTTAACCTCGCAACAATGTCCCTCGCATTCCATTGGTTTCTTCCCACCTACGGCGACAGCCGCCTGATCATCGGCGGCGGCCACGGAACGCCCGCCGGGGCGGCCCGCGGTGATCGGCGCGCCACCGTCGGGTACCTGGCGTCGATCGCCCGCGCCGCCGAGGAGTTCGGATTCGTCGGCGCACTCACCCCTACCGGCGCATGGTGCGAGGACGCCTTCCTCACCACGGCAATGGTGGCGCGCGAATCCGAGCGACTCGCCTTCCTCGTGGCGTTCCGTCCGGGACTGATCAGCCCCACCCTCGCCGCCCAGATGGCGGCGACGTTCTCTCTGCACGCCCCGGGGCGGATCCTGCTCAACGTGGTGGTGGGCGGCGAGGCCCACGAGCAGCGCGCGTACGGCGACCACCTCGGCAAGGACGAGCGGTACGCCCGAGCGGACGAGTTCCTCTCGATCGTCCGACGGCTGTGGGCCGGCGAGACCGTCACCCACTCCGGCACGCACCTGAACGTCTCGGAAGCCACGCTGGCCACGCTCCCGAGCCCTGTCCCCCCGCTGTACTTCGGTGGATCGTCCGCCGCCGCGGGCCCGGTGGCCGCCGAGCACGCCGACGTCTACCTCACCTGGGGCGAGCCGCCGGCGGCCGTCGCCGAAAAGATCGCATGGATCCGCGAACTCGCCTCCCGGCGCGGACGCACCATCCGGTTCGGCATCCGCCTGCACGTCATCACCCGGGACACCGCCGCCGATGCGTGGGCGCAGGCCGACCGGCTGATCGCGGCACTCGGCCCCGACACGGTGACCGCAGCACAGGCGGGTCTCGCACGCAGCGAGTCCGAAGGACAGCGCCGCATGCTCGCCCTGCACGAGAACAACCGGCGCAGCGGAGACTGGCGCGACGCCCGTAACCTGGAGGTGGCGCCGAACCTGTGGACCGGGGTGGGTCTCGTGCGCGGCGGGGCCGGGACGGCGCTGGTGGGCAGCCATACCGAAGTCGCCGACCGGATCGCCGAATACGCCGCGCTGGGCATCGACGAGTTCGTCCTCTCGGGATACCCGCACCTCGAGGAGTTGTACTGGTTCGGCGAGGGGGTGCTACCGGTCCTGCGGGAACGCGGCCTGTTCACCGGCGGTGCCGGCGGCGCCGTGTCCGGAAGCGTTCCCTTCCTTCCCGCCGGGGTCCGCTGAGATGGGCACTGCCGACGTCGCATCCGGAATCGCCAACGGCGACCACGCGCTCGAGACGGCCACGGTGCTGGGCCGGCGATTCGCCGAGAACGCCACGCTCCGCGACGCGAACCGCGAACTGCCGCACACCCAGATCCGCGAGTTCGCCGGATCGGGCCTCGGCGCGGTGACGGTGCCCCGCGCGTACGGCGGGATCGACGTGCCCACCGAGACCCTCGTGGAGATCTTCCGGCTCCTCGCCGAGGCGGATCCGAGTATCGCGCAGATCCCCCAGTCCCACTTCACCTTCCTCGAACTGCTCCGGTCGCAGGGAACCCCGGATCAGCAGGAGTTCTTCTACGGTGAGGTGCGGTCCGGAGCCCTGTTCGCGAACGCGCAGAGCGAACGGGGCCCCCACCCCGTCGACGTGGACACCACGGTGCTCGTCCCGTCCGGTGCGGATTTCACCCTCTCGGGCCGCAAGTTCTACAGCACGGGCGCCCTCTTCGCGGACTGGATCGCCGTGCGCGCCAGTGTGGTCGGCGACGGCGGCACCCCGGGCCGCGGCACTCCGAAGGCCGTGGCGTTCGTGCCCCGCGACGCCGCCGGGCTCACCGTCGTCGACGACTGGGACGGCATGGGGCAACGCACCACCGCCAGTGGCACCGTCACCCTCGACGGCGTGACGGTGCCCGCCTCGTCGATCGTCCCGTACTCGGGGTTGTTCGACGGGCCCACCACCTACGGGGCACGGGCACAGATCCTGCACGCCGCGATCGACGTGGGAATCGCGACCGGCGCCCTGCGCGAGGCGGTCGTGCAGGCCGGCCGCGCCCGTCCCCACTTCGAGGCGGGAGTCGACCGCGCGGTGGACGATCCGTTACTGGCTCAGCTCGCCGGGGAGGTGACGGTCACGGTGCGGGCGGCCCAAGCCCTGCTGACCGTCGCGGCCCGCTCGGTGGACTCCGCGCGCGCCGACCTCGACGCCGATACCGCCGCGGCGGCATCGATCGACGTCGCCACCGCGAAGGTCGCGGCGACCCGCGCCGCGCTCGAGGCCGCGAACGCGGTGTTCGAACTGGGCGGCACCCGAAGCGCATCCGGCGCGGCCAACCTGTCGCGCTACTGGCGCGACGCACGCACCCACACCCTGCACGACGCGACGCGCTGGAAGCTGCAGCACATCGGCCGTTGGACGCTGAACGGGACATCTCCACCGCGGCACGGGGTGATCTGAGGCGACTGCACGCCCGTTCCCCGGCGCCAGTATTGAACTCTGGCCGATCGCAACCGGTGCCATCGCGGGCCCGATTGTCCATCGTTGTGTCGACATCGACGCCACACCGAGGAGCATGACAGGTGAGCAGTTCAACGATCCAGACGCCGGCCGTGACCGACGACGAACTCCGGGAGCGCTTCCGGCCGATCTTCGACCGGATCGCCGAGGGAGCCGTCCAGCGCGAGCACGAGCGCCGGCTGCCGTTCCACGAGGTGCAGTGGCTGCGGGAGGCCCGTTTCGGCGCCCTGCGGGTGCCGGTCGAGTTCGGCGGCTTCGGTGCCACGGTCCGTCAGCTGTTCGACCTGCTGATCGACCTCGCTGCCGCCGAGTCGAACCTGCCACAGGCGCTGCGCGTGCACTGGAGCTTCGTCGAGGACCAGCGGCTCGCGGGTGACGAACGCGCCCGGCACTGGCTCGCGGCCACTGCGGACGGCACGCTCGTCGGCAACGCCATCACCGAACCGGGGGTCGGTGCCGCCGACCGCTACCGCACGACCCTCACCCGCAAGGGCGGCGACTGGGTTCTCGACGGAACCAAGTACTACAGCACCGGAAGCCTCTACGCCGACCACATCCTCGTCGCCGCGGACCGCGACGGCGAGCGGGTCTCGGTACTGGTGGACGCGCGGCAGGCGGGCGTCGAGCAGACCGACGACTGGGACGGTTTCGGCCAGCGGCTCACCGCGAGCGGTACCACCACCTTCAGGGGAGTCGTGGTTCCGGAGGACCGCATCCTCGGGCCCGGCTACGGCGCCCCGGGCCGCACCTACGCGACCGCCTACCTGCAGCTGGTGCAGCTCGCGGTGCTCGCCGGCATCGCCCGGCGGGCCGAGGCCGACGCCGTCGACTGGGTTCGGGCGCGCACCCGCACGTTCACCCACGCCGCGGCCGACCTGCCACGGCACGACCCGCTGGTCCAGCAGGTGATCGGGAAGCTGTCGGCCGCGGCCTTCGGTGCCCGCGCAGCCGTGCTCGCCGTCGCCGACGACCTCGACGTCCTTCTCGACACGGGCGCCGACGACCCCGAACTGCTCGACCGCGCCGAGGCTTCCGCCGCCCGCGCCCAGTCGGTGGTGATCGGGCTCGTCCTCGACGCGACGGCGCAGCTGTTCGAGGTCGGCGGCGCATCCATCACCTCGTCGGAGGCGGCGCTGGACCGGCACTGGCGCAACGCACGGACCGTCGCGGCGCACAACCCGCTGATCTACAAGCAGCAGGCCGTCGGCGCCCACGTGCTCAACGGGGATCCGCTGCCCTACGCGTGGAGCGCGGGCCGTCGCCCCGGAGTCATCGCGTGACCCGCCACATCCGCTTCAACGCGTTCGACATGAACTGCGTGGCCCACCAGTCCCCCGGACTGTGGCGTCACCCCGCGGACCGGTCGCACCGCTACACCGACCTCGGGTACTGGACCGAACTTGCCCGGCTCCTCGAACGCGGCCTGTTCGACGGCCTGTTCATCGCCGACGTGCTCGGCACGTACGACGTCTACGGCGGCACCGACGAGGCGGCGCTGCGACAGGGGGCGCAGATCCCGGTGGCCGATCCGCTCCTGCTCGTCTCGGCGATGGCCGCGGCGACCGAGCATCTCGGCTTCGGGATCACCACCGGAACAGGATTCGAGCATCCCTACCCGTTCGCGCGGCGGCTCTCGACCCTCGACCACCTCACCCGGGGCCGCATCGGATGGAACGTCGTCACCGGATACCTGCCGTCCGCGGCCCGCAACTTCGGCGAAGCCGACCAGCTCGATCACGACACCCGCTACGACCATGCCGACGAGTACCTCGAGGTGCTCTACAAGCTGTGGGAGGGCTCCTGGGAGGACGACGCCGTCGTCCGCGACGCCGAGCGCGGCATCTACATCGACCCGGAGAAGGTGCACCACATCGGGCATCGCGGTCCGCATTTCACGGTGCCCGGCATTCACCTGTCCGAACCGTCACCGCAGCGGTCCCCGGTGATCTATCAGGCCGGGGCGTCGCCGCGCGGCGTGCGCTTCGCGGCGGAGAACGCGGAGGCGATCTTCGTCGGGCCGCCGTCCAAGCGGGTCCTGCGCGACACCGTGGCCCGCATCCGGGCCGCGCTCGTCGACGCCGGCCGCGATCCGTACTCCGCGCGGATCTACGCCCTCGCCACGATCGTCACGGACGCCACCGACGAGGCGGCCGCGGCCAAACACGAGGAGTACAAGCGGTACGCCAGCCTCGAAGGCGCGCTGGTGTTCACCTCCGGCTGGATGGGTATCGACCTGTCCCGCTACGACCTCGACGAGCCGATCGGCAACGTCGAGAGCAACGCCATCCGCTCCGCGGTCGCGGCCTTCCAGGAGGCCGACGACGACGGCCGTGAATGGCGCGTCCGCGACATCGCCGAGTGGGCGAGCATCGGCGGACTGGGCCCCCGCTTCGTCGGCTCCGGCGAGTCCGTCGCCACCCAATTGCAGGAGTGGGTGGCCGAAACCGACGTCGACGGGTTCAACCTCGCCTATGCCGTCACGCCCGGCTCGTTCGAGGACATGATCACCCACGTCGTCCCCGTCCTCCAGGAGCGCGGTGCCTACCCGACGACCTACACAGAGGGAGCGCTGCGCCACAAGCTCTTCGGCAAGGGCGACCGTCTCCCCGACGAGCATCGGGGCGCCCGCTACCGGCTCGGCGCGTCCCTCTCGACCGTGACCGACCGCTACCGCGCCTACGTCGGCTGATCCATCACCGCCCATCACGAGGAGATTCCATGACCACCACTCGACGTTCCGTCGCCGTCGTCGGCGCCGGACTGGCCGGGACCACGGCCGCGCTCGGCTTCCTCGATGCCGGATTCGACGTCACCGTCTTCAGCGACCGGGATCGCGAGTCGCTGCGCAACGACGTGCCGGCGACCGGAACGGCCGTCTACTTCGGCAAGTCCCGTGAGTCCGACGCCCGGATCATCGAGGATCTGTACGCCGACGGACCCCATTCGACCGGCATGAGCACGCGCCTGTACTCGGGCGACGGCGACACCCGCACCGAGGTCCTCGAGTTCGACCCGGATTTCCGGTACGTCGCGCAGGGCGTCGACGTCCGGCTGCGGGCGGACGACCGGCTGGGCCGTTTCCTCGACCGGGGTGGCCGGTTCGAGGTGCGCGCGGTGACGCCGGAGAATCTCGATGCGATCGCCGCCGAGCACGACCTGACGCTCGTCGCGACCGGCAAGGGCGGCCTGTCGTCGCTGTTCCCCGTCGACGCCGAGCGCACCGTCTACCGCGAGCCCCAGCGCAACCTGCTGCTGGTGACGCTCCGGGGACTCGGGCACGGTCCGGACACGTGGGGTTACCGCTCCGAGGCGGGGGGCGCCCACAACCTGTTCAACCTGCACACCGAGTACGGCGAGGCCTGGCTCGGCCCGTACCTGCACAAGGACGCGGGTCCGACGTGGAGCTTCCTCGGCTTCGCCAAGCCGGGCAGCCCGTGGGTCGAGCGGTTCGAGGCGGTCACCGACGTCCACAGCGCCCGTCGCACCGTCGTCGAGCTGTACCGCGACTACTTCCCGCAGGACGCCCCCGAGGTGGAGAAGCTCGAGGTCATCGAGGCCGATCCGCACTCCTGGCTGCGCGGGTCCGTCACCCCGACGGTGCGGCGGGCGGTGGGCCGCACGGCCGGGGGCCACGTCGTCGCCGCGATCGGCGACACCGCCATCGCGTTCGACCCCATCGCCGGCCAGGGCGCACAGAACACCGTGGTGCAGGTGGCGGCGCTGATCGAGGCGGCACGCGGCCACGAGGGCGAGTTCACCGCCGACTGGCTCACGGATCAGTTCGAAAAGCACTGGGACACCCGCGGTCACGCCGCCGCGGAGGTGACCCGGTTGTTCCTCGGCGATCCGAAGTACGCCGTGCACGCGGAGTTGCTCTTTCCCGCGGCGACCGTGAGTGAGCCGGTGGCCGCCGCGCTGTTCGGGTTCCTGTCCGAACCCGGCACGCTGCTCGGCATCGACACCCGCGACGACGTGCTGGCATTCATCACCGCGCATGCCGGCGAGCCGGCCGAGGACGTGCTGGCGCGGTTCCAGCCGAGCGGCGGCTTCAGCGCGTCGCCGCTCGCCGGCGCCGCGGTCCAGCCCGCCTGACGACGACCCGGTCCCGACCGTCGCGACCGCTCGCGACGGTTGGGATCGGGTTGATTCCAACGATTGGGTGCGGCAGGTGCGGACGCTTGAATTGGTGCCCATGTCGACCGAACACATCACCCCCGAGATCAAATTCGCCTACTGGGTGCCCAACGTCAGCGGAGGCCTGGTCACCTCGAACATCGAACAGCGGACCAGCTGGGACTACGACTACAACGTCCGGCTCGCCCGCACCGCCGAGAACAACGGCTTCGAGTACGCCCTCAGCCAGGTGCGGTACGAGGCCAGCTACGGTGCGGAGTTCCAGCACGAGTCCACCAGCTTCTCCCTCGCTCTCCTGCTGGCCACCGAGCGCCTGAAGGTGATCGCCGCCGTCCATCCCGGACTGTGGCAGCCGGCGGTGCTCGCCAAACTGGGTGCCACCGCCGACCAGCTCTCCGGCGGCCGGTTCGCTGTCAACGTCGTCAGCGGCTGGTTCAAGGACGAGTTCACCCACCTCGGCGAGCCGTGGCTCGAGCACGACGAACGCTACCGCCGCAGTGCCGAGTTCCTGCAGGTGCTGCGCAAGATCTGGACCGAGGACGATGTCGACTTCCGCGGCGACTTCTACCGCATCCACGACTTCACCCTCGAGCCCAAGCCCGCCAACACGCCCGAGCGGCCCAATCCCGAACTGTTCCAGGGCGGTAACTCCACCGCCGCGATCGCCAACGGTGGGCGCTACGCGGACTGGTACTTCAGCAACGGCAAGGACTACGACGGCATCAGCGAGCAGATCGCCGACCTGCGCGCCGTCGCCCGCGAGCACCAGCGCGAGGTCAAGGTCGGCCTCAACGGGTTCATCATCGCCCGTGACACCGAGAAGGAAGCGCGCGACACTCTCCGCGAGATCATCGAGAAGGCGAACCGCCCGGCGGTCGAGGGCTTCCGCGGCGCCGTGCAGCAGGCCGGTGCGTCCACCGGGGACAAGAAGGGCATGTGGGCCGACTCGACATTCGAGGACCTGGTCCAGTACAACGACGGCTTCCGCACCCAGCTCATCGGCACGCCCGAGCAGATCGCCCACCGCATCGTCGAATACCGCCGGCGCGGAGTCGATCTCATCCTGTCCGGCTTCCTCCACTTCCAGGAGGAGATCGAGTACTTCGGCGAGAAGGTGCTGCCGCTCGTGCGCGAACTCGAGGCCGCGGATCAGGACGACCGCGAGCCCGTGGTCGTCTGACCCGGCCCGCTCACCGCCACGCGGATCGCAGGACAGGCGTCCAGCGTTGGGCGTAGTCCGCGATCCGCGTGTCGGTCGTGTACGTGGATTCGAGCAGGTACAGACCCGGCGCCGGGGTCGTGGCGCCGAGTTCGACGAGCACCGGCTTGAGCAGCAGGTCCGGGGCCAGGGCGTGGGCCGGGCCGGCGCCGAGCATGAGCGGCACGGCGGTGACGTCGCGCAGGCCGTCGCTGGTGGCGAACTGGTCGAGGAACAGCTTGAGGATGCCCGTGTAGGCGGCCTTGGAGGTAGGGCTGGCGAAGACCACGAGGTCCGAGTCGGCGACGGTCTCCACCGCCGCCGTGACGGCATCGTCACCCCAACCGAGCAGACCGGGCCCGAGGGTGATCACGTCGACGGCGTGGTCAGGTGCGGAGCCGGTGAGCTCCGTGGCCAGGAGGGTGGCGGCGTCGAGGGTGCGGGAGCCGGGCTTGGGGTTGCCGGCGACGACGGTGGTCTTCACGCAGGTGCCTTTCCAGGTACATTCGGGGTATCCCGGTGCGGTGCGCTGCCGGGAGGTTCTGGTCGGACCGCGCTCACCATGTGCACAGCTCTATCACCGCGCGGGTGGTGGCGACGTCCGGCCACCGGACCTCGGTGAACAGCCGCCGCAGTAGACCTAGCGTCTCCGATTCGGGGGCGGCCGCCGAAGGGCGACCTGCGGGGAGGTCGTCGTGCCCGGGCGTCATGCGCACCGCCTCGTCAGCAGTTCCGTGATGTGAACGGCCGGGTGCGGGTCGAAGCGGTATCCGCTGCCGCGGACCGTGGAGATGATGCTGCCGAACTGCTGCAATTTGGTCCTGATCCGGGAGACGTGGACATCGACGTTCCGGCCGCGACTGTCCACCTCCCGCACCCCGGTGCCGAGGTCGCGCAGGACGGCCCGGGACACCACGGTCCTCGGGTTGCGGACGAGATAGGCGAGGATCTCGAACTCGCTGTGGCTGAGCAGCACTCGCCGGCCGTCGAGCAGGACGTCGCGGGCGGGAAGGTCGATGATCAACGGGATGGGGGTCGGGCTGAGCACCGTATGGGTGCTCACGCCCGGAACCAGATCCTGGGCGGCCTCGCGAAGGGCGTCGGCGAGCGCCGCCAGGTCACGCGAGGAGTGTGTTCCGATGTCGGGCAGTCGCAGGACGAGAACGAGTTCGGCACCGGCGTCGGTGACTACGTCATTGCGAGTGGCGAGGATTTCCATGTGAGGCTCCGGTCGAGGAGGGGATCCGACGAGCTGACGGGCGATGCGGTGTGGTGACAGCTCGGACACTCGTTCCGGATACTCGGCAGGCGACTCATGATTCACTCCTCCAATGCGACGGGGCGGTGGTAGGCGCCCTCGTGGTAGAGCAACGGAATACGCTTGCCCTCCGCCGGATTCGGGTCCTGGTGCGCACGAACCACGACACCGACGACCAGAGTGCTGTCACCGAGCTGAATCAACCGGTCGACGACAACCCGGAGCCAGACCGGCGTGCCGTGTAGGACGGGTTCACCGGATTCGAGTCGGGTCCAGAGCGACTCGTCGGAGAACCGCTCCGACGCGCTGCGCGCGAAGCGCTGCGCGAGATGCTGCTGATGGTCGCCCAACAGGTGGATCACCAACGACTCGGCCGAGCGGACGGCGCCGATGCTCGACGACGTGTCGGTGATGTTGAACGAGACCAGCGGCGGATCGAGGGAGAGCGAAGCGAAGGACGTCGCAGTGAACCCGACCGGGCCGGAGCCGGATTCGAGAGTGACGATCGTGACCCCGGCGGGGTGCCGCCGAAGGGCCGAGCGGTATTCGTCGCTACGGACGCCCGGAACGTGCTCCGATGCGGCGGTGGCGGAGTATTCGAGGGCATTCGACATAGACAGGGACATAGCCGTTCCTTGAAGGAGGTACATACCGAGACGGAGGGAGGAATCGGGAAGATACGTACTCAGGTCAGCAGGCACAGAGACACGAGCGGGTGCGGCACAGGTCCACGTGCCTGCGGCTCCACGCTGTTTCGTTCATAGTGCTCGATCCTCACCTGTCTGCAGTCGATCGCGGCCGTGCCCGACGGTCTTCGTCAGGGCACAGCCGAGGCGGTGCCGGAGTTGCCGGCGCCCCTAGTTCGTCGGGAAACCCCTTTCGCGCAACGCGTCTCGAATTCGACGGCGCGATCCCAGCGTACCCGGATCCGTCAGTCGTGCCACGATTCGTCCGGTCCAGCTGCCCGGCAGGCCCTGTCCACGGTAGAAGTCCTCGGCGCGGGTGTCGTACCGAGCGATACCCGCGTCCTGCGCCTCGAGTCGGTAACGGTCTCGGTGGCACACCACGTCGAAACCGAGTCGCGGCTCGACCTCGGCCTTCTCCGCCGGATCGGGGAAGCCGACCGAGAGGCCGACGACCGGGAAAACCCGCTGCGGCAGTTCCAGGACGTCGGCGACGCGCTCGGGCTCGTTGCGGATGCCGCCGATATACGCGGTGCCCAGGCCGATCGATTCCGCCGCGACCACGGCATTCTGCGCGGCCAGGGCCGCGTCGACCACGCCGAGCAGGGTGCCCTCGGCGAAGTCCGCATTGACGAGTTCTCGGCCGTGGACCGTAGCGATGCGCTCCCAGCGTGCGAAGTCTGCGAGCCAGACCAGGAAGAGCGGCGCGCGGCGGACCGCATCCTGATCGCCGGCAAGGGTGGCGAGCGCATCGATCCGCTCGCGGTCGGTGACGGCGACGACGGACCACAGCTGCAGATTGCTCGAGCTGGCCGCGGACGACGCGGCGGCGACGACGGCGCGCAGATGGTCCTCGGGGACGGGACGGTCGAGGAACCGGCGCACCGACCGGTGCGCCAGCCGAGTCGCCAGCACCTCGTTCCAGGGGCCGGCCGTGTCGGCAGCACCGAAGCGTCGTTCGAGGGCATCGCGCCGGTCGAGTGCATCGGAGCGAGCGACCACCCGATCCGCGCCGGCGCCGGGGTTCGCTGTGAGTGGGTGGGACGTGGTCACGGGTGGAGCCCTTCTGGCCGGTTCCCGGCCGGTCGACGGATCGCTATCGGCTGCCCACCGGCGAATCGGTGGTGAACCCTCTGGCGCGCTCGGTGTCGGATTCGCTCCACAGCGTCGTCGGCGGTACCTCGGCGCGCACCAGCGGTACGACCTCCTCGGCGAATCGACGCAGGGTGTCCTTCTGGCGTCCGAAGTCGAGCACGTGGTTGACGGATACGGATTGGAGGACGTGGCCGAAGCACTCGTGGTAGTCGAAGATCTTCTCGGCCACGCGGTCCGGGGAACCGACAAGGGCCGGACCCCGCTCGACCGCCTCCTCGATCGTGCGGAAGCTGGTGGTCTTGCCGACGGCGTCCGGATCGTGTTTCCTCTTGTCGGCCTGGCGTACCATGCCTTCGTAGATCGGCCGGTACTCCTCGATCGCCTTCTCCGTGGTGTCCGCGAGGAACAACCCGCCCGAACCCGAGCCGACGTAGGCCTTCGCCGGGTCGTGACCGTGTGCGGCGAAGCGCTCGCGGTATCGATCGATCAGGACCTTGTAGTTCTCCCGCGGCTGCAGGGCGTTGGCCGTCACGATCGGGTCTCCCCACTTCGCCGCCAGGTCCACGGCGCGCGCCGACGTGGCAGATCCGTGCCAGATGCGGAACGGCCCGTCGAACGGGCGGGGCAGCGTCGTGACATCGGCGAGTGCCGCTCGGTACGAACCCGACCAGTCGACGTGTTCCTCCCGCAGCAACCGGCGCAGCAGTTCGTAGTTCTCGGTGAGGTAGTCGTACTGCTTGCCGATGTCGAGGCCGAACAGGGGGTACTGGAGCACCTCGTTGCCCTTACCGATGACGATCTCGAGGCGGCCCCGGCTCAGCTGATCGATGGTGCACAGATCCTCGGCGACGCGCACGGGATCGAGCACCGACAGCACGGTCACACCCGTGGACAACAGGATCCGC
Organism: Rhodococcus sp. NS-SX18; assembly: GCF_057367935.1. Lineage (NCBI taxonomy): Bacteria > Bacillati > Actinomycetota > Actinomycetes > Mycobacteriales > Nocardiaceae > Rhodococcus > Rhodococcus sp. NS-SX18. Next base: position 5,311,171 of record NZ_CM170633.1, read on the forward strand.
TCGGTGGCCTGTGCGATGGCACCGAGGACGACGGTCGGGCTGGACGAAAGCACGTCGCCGGCATGACGTTCGCCGATCGAGTAACTGTCGATGCCGAGCTGCTCGGCGAGCACCGCCATCTCGACGACGCGGTTCAGGCGGTCCGCGGGAGCGACGACGTCGCCGGTGACCGGATGCGGTGGGTTGAAGATGATGTCCAGTATCTGGAAGCGCACGAACTACAGAGTCTGCCGTCCCGGTGGGCGTCCGCGAAGGGTTGTCCTCGAGGTGATCGGAACCGTTGCGCCCGGCCGGACACGTCGCCGTCTCGGCATCGGCGTCACGGTAGCCGTGCACCGGGGTGCGGACCAGGATTGCGATCGTCGTGATCCGAAATCGGTGCAGGTCGGACCCGCCCGAAAGGGCGTGGGTTGTCCGAGACCCGTCCAATGGATAGCGTGACCGTCCAGCAGCACCGAGGGCGGATTCCCGCCACGAACGGGCCGCGCCCGCGGCCCCTCGGAGGAAAGATGGTCGGCACCAGTCACGCGCAGGTCGTGATCGCATGCGTCGTGGGCACGCACGCCCCGGCGTGTTGTTGTCGCTGACAGCCGTCCCACCGGACGCACCCGCGTCTCCCGATACCGACATCTCCTCCGGCCGCCGATGCCGCGTTGCCCGTTTCCCGGGCACCCGGCGCTCGACGTGGCCCGAAAGGACTCCCCGCGATGCCTCCCTCGACCACCCTGCCCGTCGTCGACCTCACAGGCCTCGACGGCGATGCCGCCACCCGGGCCGCCCTGCTCGACCGGCTGCGCCGGGTCACGCACGAGGTCGGCTTCTTCCACCTGGCCGGCCACGGCATCGACCCGGCCCTCGCCGACCGGCTGATCGCGGCGGCACGCGCGTTCTTCGCCCTGCCCGACCCCGTGAAGCTGGAGATCGAGAACTCCCACTCACCTCATTTCCGCGGCTACACCCGCGTCGGGGGTGAACGAACCCAGGGATATGTGGACTGGCGCGAGCAACTCGACATCGGCCCCGAACGGGCTCCGGTGGCACAGTTCGACCCCCATCGGCCGTGGGAGGTGCTGCACGGTCCGAACCTGTGGCCCAGCCGGGTGCCGCAGCTGCGGCCGCTCGCGCTGCAGTGGATCGAACAGTCCGGCACGGTCGGCCGTAGACTCCTCCGCGCATGGTCCGAATCCCTTTCCGCACCAGCCCATTTCTTCGAGGGTGCGTTCACGGACCCCGATCCGCTGCTGAAGATCGTGCGTTACCCGGGCCACGACCGATCGATCACCGGACAGGGTGTGGGCAGTCACAAGGACGTGGGAGTTCTCACGTTGCTCTATCCGGAACCCGGAAGCACCGGCTTCCAGGTGGAGATCGACGGTACCTGGGTCGACGTCGAACCCCTGCCCGGACACTTCATCGTCAACATCGGCGAGCTCCTCGAACTGGCCACCGGCGGCTACCTGAAGGCGACGACGCACCGGGTCCTTCCGCCGGCTCCCGGCACCGACCGGGTATCCCTACCGTTCTTCCTCAATCCCGCACTGGATCGGGCGTTGCCGCATGTGCGACTGCCTGGCGCACTCGCCGCCGAGGCCCGCGGCGTCGGTGCGGACGAGCACGGTGACGCCTTGCACGCCGTGTACGGGCTCAACGCACTCAAGTCACGACTGCGGGCACACCCCAACGTCACCGAGCGCCATCACGCCGACCTCTCGAATTCCCCCCTCATCGCCGGCCGGCCCGGCGATGTCGACGAAAGCGAACACTCCGAATGACTCTGCGCCGCAACCTGTCCTTGGTCTCCGCCGTCGCCCTCGCCACCGGACTGGCCGCCTGCTCCGCCTCCGGGACCGGCGAGGACACGCTCGTGATTTCCGCCTCCGCGACACCGCACGTCGAAATCCTGGAACACGTGCGGCAATCCGGTGCGCTCGGTGACGTCGTCCTCGACATCAAGCCCGTAACCGGCGAGGTGGACCCGAACGAGTTGCTCGAAGCCGGTGACGTCGACGCCAACTTCTTCCAGCACCACCCGTACCTCGCCGACTGGCAGCAGCAGAAGGGCGTGGACAACCTCGAGTCGGCCGCCGCCGTACACCTCGAACCGCTCGGCCTGTACTCGAACAAGATCGCCGCGGTCGCGGACCTGAAGAACGGCGACACGATCGCGCTGCCGAAGGACACGACCAATTTCGCGCGCGCGCTCTACCTCCTGGAGTCGGCGGGCCTGCTCGAACTCGACAAGCCGCTGTCCGAAGCGGACATCGCGACGGTCACTGCCGCGAACATCGTCTCGAATCCGAAGAACCTGAGGTTCGTCGAACTCGAACGCGCGCAGCTCGCGCGCACCGTCGACGATCCGGCGATCACGGCCTCGGTCGTCAACTCGAACTACGCGCTCGAAGCGGGGCTCAACCCTGCGGACGACAGCATCGTCCGAGAATCCGTCGACAACAACCCGTTCGAGAACATCCTCGTGGTGCGGTCGGAGGATGCGTCCGATCCCGCCGTCACCGCCCTCGCAGACGCCCTCGAGTCGCCCGAGGTCGCTGCCTGGATCGCCGAGAACTACGACGGCGCAGTCGTACCCGTCCACGAGGTCGGGGCGTGATCGTCGTCGACGGACTCACCAAGTCGTACCCTGCAACGGGTAGCACCGGCACGATCGACGCACTCCGCGGAATCGACCTGAAGATCGAGGAGGGAGAAGTCTTCGGCATCGTCGGCCCCAGTGGTTCCGGCAAGTCCACGCTGCTGCGATGCCTGAACCTGCTGGAACGCCCCACGAGCGGACGCATCCTCCTGCGCGGCGAGGACCTCTCGCACCTGTCCGAAGGCCGGCTGCGCGCGTCCCGCCGCCGCATCGGCACCGTCTTCCAGCAGTTCAACCTCCTGCACTCCCGCACCGTCCGCGCGAACGTCGAGTTTCCGCTCGAGGTCGCCGGCGTACGGAGGACGGAGCGCCGGGACCGGGCCGAGATGTTGCTCGAGCTCGTCGGGCTCACCGACAAGCGGGACGCCTTCCCTTCGCAGTTGTCCGGCGGGCAGCAGCAGCGCGTCGGCGTCGCCCGCGCACTCGCCGCGGAGCCCGACGTACTGCTGTGCGACGAGGCGACCAGTGCCCTCGACCCGATCACCACGGAGCAGGTGCTCGATCTGATCGCGGCCGTCAACCGGACACTCGGCGTCACCATCGTCGTCGTCACCCACGAGCTGTCCGTGGTGCGCCGGATCTGCACGTCCGCGGCTCTGCTGGACGGGGGCCGCATCGTCGAATCCGGTCCCGTGGCCGATCTCGTAGCCGACCCCGGGTCCCGCCTCGGTGATGCGCTGCTGCCGGCGGGTGTCGGCGAGCAGAACGGTGACGTGACCGCGCTCGTCACCGCCCGCGGATCCGCCGTCGCCACGCCGTGGCTGTCCCGGCTCTCCCGCGGCGTCGGGGTCGACGTCGCGGTCGTCGGCGGCCGGGTCGACCGTGTCGCCGGTACCGATATCGGCAAGCTGCACGTGCGTTTCGACGGTGACGTGGATCGCGACGCGGTGGACCGATTCTTCGCCACCCTGCCCGACGTCACCGTCGCGTGGACGACCGGCGCCGTGGCGAGAGTAGGGGCATGAACAAACTCAGCTGGTACGACGCCCTGCCCGAGGTGTGGGCCGCCACGCTCGACACCCTCTACATGGTGGGCGTCGCCTTCCTCCTCACCGTCGTGGGCGGGGTGCTCGTGGGTGTTCTGCTGCACGTGACCGCGCCGGACGGGCTGCGCCCGATCCGACCGCTGTATCTCGTTTTGGGGGCCGTGGTCAACGTGTTCCGTTCACTGCCGTTCCTGGTCCTGCTGATCGCGCTGATCGGTGTGACCCGTCTGGTGGTCGGGACTGCGATCGGGCCGACCGCCGCGCTCGTCCCCTTGACGATCGGCGCGATCCCGTTCTTTGCCCGCATCGTCGAGAGCGCGCTGCGAGAGGTTCCGCGTGGGCGGGTGGACGCGGCCCGGGCCATGGGGGCCTCGAACCGGCAGATCGTCACCAAAGTACTTCTTTCCGAATCGCTTTCGTCTCTGATCTCGGGTTCCACCCTCACCGCGGTTCTGCTGGTCGGGTACTCCGCGATGGCCGGGGTCGTCGGCGGCGGCGGGCTCGGCGACTTCGCCATCGTCTACGGGTACCAGCGCTTCAACACCCCGGTCCTGATGGTCGCGGTGGTGGTGTTGGTCGTGCTCGTGCAGGCGCTGCAGACCGCGGGAGACGTCGCGGTGCGGGCGCTCGCACACCGGCGATGAATTTCGCTTCGCGGCGGCGCGGCCGTGCCTACTGCAGCATCAGCTCATATCGAATCGATATGAGGTGATGCCGAAACACCGTCTATCCGCGACGCGCGCCACCCGCCAGGGTGGAGACCATGGCCACCTCTCTCCAGGCGCTCTCGGCTCCGGCCGCGGCACGCCTGCGCGCTCCGCTCCCGGGACTCGCCGTCTGTGCCGCGGCGGCAGCGGTGGCCCTCGTCGCCGCCCGCTTCGTCGGGGGCATCAGCCCCCTGCTGATCGCCATCGTCCTCGGCGCACTCCTGGCCAACACGACCTCCCTCCCGGCGGCCACCGGCCCCGGCCTGGCCGTGGCCTCTCGCCGATTGCTCCGGATCGGGGTCGCGCTCCTCGGGCTGCAACTCCTCGTCACCGACGTGCTCGCGCTCGGCTGGGGTGTACTCGGCCTCGTCGTGGCCGTGGTGGCCGGCGGCATCGCCGGGACGATGGCACTGGGCAGACTCCTCGGGCTCGACTGGACCCAGCGCCTGCTCGTCGCCTGCGGCTTCTCGATCTGCGGCGCCGCCGCCGTCGCCGCGGTGGACGGGATCGTCGACGCCCGCAAGCAACACGTGGTCACCTCGGTCGCGCTCGTGGTCGTCTTCGGCACCGCCATGATTCCCGGCCTTCCGCTCGCGGCCTCCGCACTGGGACTCGACACCACCCAGGCCGGCATGTGGGCCGGGGCGGCGATCCACGAGGTGGCGCAGGTCGTCGCCGCGGGCGAAGCCGTGGACACCGGAAGCGCCGGGGCGCTGGGCGCGAGTGCGCTCACGGTGGCCGTGACCGTGAAGCTCGCCCGGGTCGCGATGCTCGCACCCGTGGTCGCCTGGATCGGGGCGGTGTCGCGCCGACGCAACCGCGAGCAGACCGAAGTGCGGCGACCGCCGCTGGTGCCGCTGTTCCTCCTCGGCTTCCTCGGCTGCGTCGCCCTGCGGGCCACCGGCCTGCTCCCCGACCCGGTCCTGGACGTCGCCCGGCTCACGCAGACCGCATTGCTCACGGCCGCCATGTTCGCGCTCGGCACCGGCGTACGGCTCGACGTACTGCGGGGAGTGGGCTGGCGCCCCTTCGCCCTCGCCGCCGCATCCACGGTGTGGGTCTCGGCGATCGCCCTCACGGGAATCCTGCTGCTGGGATAGCGGATACGCTCCGCAGCCGCGCGCCGATCGGACACGGACAACGGTCGTGCCGCACGCGGATGACCGGACGGTTCGCCGCTGGACGCGGTGGCCCGGAGCGACGGCCCGGCCGAAACGGATTTCGTCGGAAGCACTTCGGGCACCGGCGGCCCGCTGTTACCGTCGGAGGGATGACAGCGCCGGCGAAGGTGGGCTCCCCGATCCGCGTCGCGATCGCCGCGACCCTGTCCGTCGCGTTGCTCGGCGCCTGCACGTCGTCCGGTGACGACCCGGCGGTCACCGCGGAGTGCATCTCGGTTCCCAACGGCACCCCCCTGTCCGCCGCGCCGCCGGCACCGCCCACAGGTGAGCGGGACCTGGCCACCAACCCCGAGGTCGCCACCGGCTACCGGGACGACATGACGGCCGTGACGACCGCGACGTACGCGGTGTCCACTGCCAACCCGGTCTCGACGGAGGCGGCATGCAAGGTGCTGCGCGACGGCGGCACCGTCGCCGACGCACTGGTCGTCGCGCAGACGGTGCTCGGACTCGTCGAGCCCCAGTCGTCGGGGATCGGCGGCGGCGCCTTCCTGCTCTACTACGACGCGGAGACCAGGCAGGTGCAGGCGTACGACGGCCGCGAGACGGCACCGATGTCGGCCACCGAGAACTACCTGCGCTGGATCAGCGACACCGACCGCACCGAACCCCGGCCCGACGCCCGTGCCAGCGGCCGCTCGATCGGGGTGCCCGGGGTGGTGCGCCTGCTCGAGGAGGTGCACCGCGACCACGGGAGCACCGAGTGGGCCCGGTTGTTCGACCCGGCCGTCGCCCTCGCCGAAGACGGGGTGGTGATCAGCGACCGGATGGCCGCGGCGATCGCCGACGCCGCGCCCGACCTCGCCGTCGACGACGAGGCACGGGCGTACTTCCTGAACCCCGACGGCACACCCAAGACCGCGGGCACCGTCCTGGTCAATCCGGCCATGGCGAAGACGCTCGGCACCATCGCGTCCGACGGAGCCGACGCGTTCTACACCGGAGCGCTCGCCCAGGACATCGTCGACGCCACCGCCACCGACACGGGGGGCCGCACCCCCGGGACGATGACCGTCGACGACCTCGCCGGCTACGAGGTGAAGACGCGTACCCCCGTGTGCACGCCCTACCGGGAGCACGAGATCTGCGGCATGCCGAACCCGTCCTCGGGAGGGATCGCCGTCGCGGCGACGATGGGCATTCTGGAGAACTTCGACGTGTCCGCGCTGGGACCGACCGAGGTCGACGAGAACGGGGGCGAGCCGACCGCCGACGCCGTGCACCTGATCTCCGAGGCCGAGCGGCTCGCGTACGCGGACCGCGACAAGTACGTGGCGGACTCGGACTTCGTTCCCCTGCCCGGCAATTCGCCGCAGACCCTGCTCGACGACGACTACCTGCGCGCCCGGGCGGATCTCATCGACCCGGGCCGGAGCATGGGCACGGCACAGCCCGGCGACTTCGGACCGGTGCCCCTGGGCGTTCCGGCGCAGGATCGCGAACACGGCACCAGTCACATCTCCATCGCGGACGAATACGGCAACGTGGCCTCGATGACCACGACGATCGAATCGGCGTTCGGCTCGTTCCACATGGTCGACGGTTTCCTGCTGAACAACCAGCTGACGGATTTCGCCGCCGAACCCGTGGACGAGGCCGGGGTCCCGGTGGCCAACCGCGTCGAACCGGGCAAGCGGCCGCGCAGTTCGATGGCACCGACCCTCGTGTTCGACCGCAACCCCGACGGCACCCGCGGCGACGTGCGCATCGTCGTCGGCTCGCCGGGTGGTTCCGTCATCATCCAGTTCGTGGTCAAGACCCTCGTGGGCATGCTCGACTGGGGTCTGGATCCCCAGCAGGCGGTGTCGGCGGTCGCCTTCGGCGCGGCCAACACGCCCGTCACCGGGGTCGGCGGCGAGCATCCGGCGATCGACGGCAGCGACGACGGGGCCCGCGATCCCCTCGTCGCCGAGCTGCGCGCACGAGGTCATCAGGTTGCGGTGCTCCCCCAGTCCAGCGGCCTGAGCGCGCTGCGCCGGGACGAGTCCGGGTGGATCGGCGGCGCGGACCCGCGTCGCGAGGGCGCTGTGATGGGCGACGCCACCGGATAACGATCCGGGGGGCGACTCGGAGCACGAGTCACGACTGGATAACCACCCAGAATTTCGCCGACCTGCGGGAATAAGATCGACAACCATCGATCGCCGTCACGGCGGGTGGGAACGGATGGATCGGGGTGCCCGGATGCGGATCGCGGACGTGCTGCGGAACAAGGGCCCGGTGGTGGCCACGATTGAGCCGGACCGCTCGGTCGAGGAGATGATCGGTACGCTCGCCCGCCACAACGTGGGCGCCCTCGTGGTGGTGGAGGGCGACGCCGTGATCGGCATCGTCTCCGAGCGCGACGTCGTGCGCCGGCTCCACCACCACGGCCCCGCCCTGCTCGCCGCCCGCGTCCGGGACATCATGAGCACGACGGTGTCCACCTGCCTGCCCACCGACACGGTGGACAGCCTCGCCGAGACCATGACCGAACGCCGGATCCGGCACCTGCCCGTCGTGGTGGACGGCCGCATGGTGGGCATCGTCAGCATCGGCGACGTCGTGAAGAGCCGGATCGACGAACTGCAGTGCGAACGCGACCAGCTCGAGTCGTACATCGAGCACGGCTGAACCCGGGCACGACAATTTCAGGGGGATTCTCCGGGTGATCCCGGATCCGCTCCAGCGTGCTCCGGACGACAGTGGACCCCATGGCGAAGCGTCCGGGGCAGCGGTGGCGGCAGGCGACGGTGTGGCTGCACGTGGTCACGTCCGTGGGATGGATGAGCCAGGCCCTCGCGCTGCTCGTCCTGCTGACGCTGAGCAGCACCGCGGTGGATCCCGCGGTGCGGGTGGCCGGCACGACGATGGCGCAGCACCTCGACAGCTCGCTGCTCGCCCCGCTGGCCAACGCGTCGGCGTTCACGGGCTTCCTGCTCGCGGCGGCGACGCCGTGGGGCTTCCTGCGCTACTGGTGGGTCGCGATCAAGTTCGTCCTCACCGTGGTCCAGGTGAACCTCGGGATCTTCCTGCTGTCGGCGGGCCTGAACAGTTCGGTGGACGCCACCCGCGACGGCGCGTCCGGACCGGCGGGGCCGATGATCGCGGGTACCGCTCTGATGGTCGGGGCGCTCGCCTTCCAGGCGTGGTTGTCGGTCGCGAAACCCTGGGCCCGTACCCCGTGGACGGCCGGGAAGGCGAAACTGCCCACCGCGCCGCCGTGGGTCTTCACGATGGCGACGGGCGCAGTGGCCGCCGATCTGGCCGTCGCGGTGCTGCTGGGCCATCCACTGCCCGCCTTCTCCGCGGTGGCCCTGGTCGTCGCGTCGACGACCAGGGCCAGGACGATCCGCGAGGCGAGCCTTCGACCGGCCTACGGCTGAGGCACCGGCGTGGTGGTCGTCGCGGTGGTGGTGGTGGTGGCCGGCGTCGTGGTCTCGGCGGCACTCGACTCCGTCGTCGTGGACTCGACGGGCGGCAGCGGCTCGACGACCGGGGACTGCACTGCAGGGGACGGAACCGGGGACGTCGTGGTCGCCGTCGGAGCGGGAGCCGCCGCCTGGGCGGGCGCGGGGGCCTGGACGGGCGCCGGCGACGCCGCCGTCGTGGTGGTCGCGGCCGGGGTCCGCGAGGTGGTCGTCGGGGCGGTCGCGGTGGCCTCGGCGGCGGCCTTCTCCGCGTCCTCGTCCACCGTCGGCGGGATCGGCGCCGGATCGATCGGCTTCGACGAGACGACCAGCTTCGGGGCGGTCGACTCGGCCTCGGCCTTGTCGAGCTCGCCGCTCTCGGCCTGCTTCGCCAGGTGCGTCAGCCAGGCTGCCGCGTACTGCGCCGAGGTCAGGGGCTTTCCGTTCTCGGGGTCGGAATCGCGCCAGTAGTCGAAGTGGTGCCCGGTGTCGGGAGCGAGGGTCTGCTGGTACGGGTCGCTCAGCGCCACCTCGAGGGTGTTCTCGTTGTCGGCGAGGAACCCGATGACCTCGTTGCGGAGCTTCGCCGGCAGGTAGGCCAGGTCGATCAGCTCACCCGAGGTGATCTCCTCGTCCGTGCCGTCCGAGGCGACATCGCGGGTGGCGGGCTCGTAGGACGGATCCGACACCTTGATGAGCACGTCGAGGAACGTCTCGTCGCTCTGCATCCAGTTCTCCTGCGACTGGATGTCGGCGAAGGCGGCCATGGCGATCCGCCCGAGGACTGTGGCGACGTCCAGCGCGGTCTGCGGCGTGAGGCCGTCGCGCTCGAGTGCGTCGACGTTCAGCTGCCGGCCCACGTTCACTGCGAGCTGCAGCAGGGCGATGTTCTCCGGAGCGGAACAGGTGAGGTCGCCCTCCGAGCAGAACGACGCCACCTTGCCGTCCAGCGCCCCGAAGCTTCCCGAGGTGCCCGGCAGCGAACCACTGCCCGACGCGCTGTTGCGGCCCGACTGGTAGGCGAGGTCGAACCCGTCCGGGTTGCGGAACTCGTCCTCCGCGCCGGGGAACGGTCCCTCGCCCGCCTGACGACCGGCGTCGGCCAGGATGACCACACCGACGACCGAATCCGGATCGACGATCTCGTACGACCCGTCCTCGGCGGCCTCCTGGTTGCCGATCTCCATCGCCACCCGGCGCGCCACATCGGCGCCCTCGCTGTACCCGACGACGGCGAACTTCGTGTCGGGGCACGCCTCGCGGATCGCCTGCATCACGGTCTGGGCGTTGTCCACGCCGGTCTCGACGGCGTCGTCGTACGACGACATGTCCGCCGGGTACTCGACGTACACGGCGGAGTACGAGCCCTCCGGCACGTCGTCGCGCGGGGCGTTGACGACCTCGTCGACCCAGGGGCTGCTGAAGTCGGTGGACGAGGCCGCGGGCAGGGGGTTTCCGTCGGCGTCGAGGAGCATCGCATGCGTGCCGGGACGCGGGCTGTCGTTGCGCCCGCCGACCGCGATGCTGACCATGTCGTGGCACTCGGTGACCGAGGCGGTCAGCGTCGTCGGGGCCGTCGACGGGGCCGACGGTTCCGAGACGGCGATCGCTACCACCGCCGCCGCCCCGAGCGCCACGGGTGCCACCGCAGCCGCGACAATCCGCTTGTTTCGCACCGCCCAGTCGAGTGCCATGGTCCCACCCCATCCGATCTCGATCCGTGTCGACGACCCCGGTTGCGGTGTCGACGCGTCGGACGGAACGTCGCTCGGGACCTCGGTCGTGTTACATGTCCGTATCGCGGGAGTGGCCCCTGTCCCCGCGTCGTTCCGCTGGGGCAGCACCTCCGTCCGGGCCGCCTGTCCTGCGGCAACAGCCTGTGCACCGATGCGCACGCGAGTAGGCTGCCGCTCATGGCCGAACTGTCCGCTGAGGTGCGGGCCTTGCTCGGGGCGCGGAACATGGCACACGTCGCGACGCTCATGCCCGACGGCTCACCGCATGTCTCTCCCGTGTGGATTGCGGTCGAAGGTGATCGCTTGGCGATCTTCTCCGCTCTCGAGAACCAGAAGGTCGCCAATCTGCGTCGTGACGGGCGCGTCGCCGTGTCGGTCTGCGACGAGCACAACCCCTATCGGTCGGTCGTCGTCCGCGGCCGGGTCGTCGAGGAACTCCAGGGCGACGAAGCGGTGGAGATCATGGACCGGATGAGCAACCGCTACGTCGGCACCGACTTCCCGATGCGCTCGGCGATCGTCTCGCTCATCGAACCCGAGCGAGTTCACCTGCAGGAACTGCCGTTCCGGCATCCCACCGGCACCTGAGCCACACCATCCGAGGCCGCCCGGGCGCGCCCGTCGCCCACCATCCGGGATTCGCGCACTGCACCACTGCAGCGCATTCCGCTCCGTCCCGTCGTTCCGGAGATCGCCTTTCACCCTCGCGCCCCAGGCTGAGCCTGTCTGATCCACCTCGGGACCGCCGACACAATGGTCGTTTTCACTGAGTGAAATAGCTTCTGCCTGATCATTTTTCCCGATCGAGCTTGTCTCGCAGGGGAGTTGACGTACCGCAGTGCACACAGTCACAATCCGAACGATCACTCGGTTACGAACAGGTGTGCACTATGCGAACAAGCTCGGACGGGACCGCCACCGAGGCGGCCCGACACACGACCCGCTCCGCGCGACTCGTCATCGCGCTGTGCTGGGTCGCGGTACTCCTCGACGGCTTCGACCTCGTCGTTCTCGGTGCGGTGAACCCGGCGCTGCTGGACTACCCGGATTGGGACGTCGACGCCGGCAGCCTCACGGTCATCTCGACCGCCGGCCTGGTCGGCATGACACTCGGAGCCCTGGCTATCGGCACCCTGACCGACGTCCTCGGCCGGCGACGCACCCTCATCTTCTCCGTCACCGCCTTCTCGGTACTGACGCTCGCATGTGCGTTCGCGACGTCACCGGAGATGCTCGGCGTCCTGCGCTTCCTCGCGGGCCTCGGCCTCGGCGGGGCACTGCCCACCGCGTTGGCGATCGTCGCCGAATTCGCGCCCGGTAAAAAGGGATCCGCGTCGACCACCGTCATGACCGGCTACCACGTCGGCGCCGTTGCGACGGCCCTGCTCGCTCTCGTCCTGCTGGAGAGCTCCGGGTGGCGTGCGATGTTCGTCGCGGGCACGCTGCCGGCGTTCGTTCTCGTCCCCCTGATGTTCCGCTACCTGCCCGAGTCGCCTGCGTACCTGTCCGCGCGAGGCCGGCACGACGAAGCCGAGCGCATCGCGGCCGACTACGGACTTCCGTCCACGGATGTCGTGCCGTCGGATGCCGACCACACCCCGGCCACCGCGAAGCCGGCGTCGCCGGTGCGGGCCCTGTTCTCGCCGCAGTTGCTGCGCACCAGCGTGTCCATCTGGGTCACTTCCTTCATGGGGCTGCTCCTGGTGTACGGCCTCAACACCTGGCTGCCGACGATCATGCGAGAAGCCGGATACGACCTCGGAGCGTCGCTGTCGCTGCTGCTCGTGCTCAACGCCGGTGCCGTCGCGGGCCTGCTGGTCGCCGGCCGCGTCGCCGACCGGATCGGCGCCCGCACCGCGGGCCTCGTGTGGTTCACCCTCGCCGCGCTGTTCCTCGCGACGCTCAGCATCAACCTCGCCTACGGCGTCTACGTGCTGGTATTCCTTGCCGGCTGCTTCGTCTTCAGTTCCCAGGTGCTCGTCTACGCCTTCACCAGCGCGGCCTACCCGGCCGAGGCACGCGCCACGGCGCTCGGCTGGTCCGCCGGCGTGGGCCGCATCGGCGCCATCTGCGGTCCGATCCTCGGCGGCGCGCTCCTGCAGGCCGGCATCGCCTACCCGTGGGGCTTCTACGCCTTCGCCGCCGTCGGCGTACTCGGCGCCGTCGCACTGTCGACGAGCCGGCCGGTGCGGTAGCGCTCCGAACTTGCCCACCGATTCGGAATTTGCCGCGTGAATTGCACGGGCAAGTTCCGAATCGGTGCGCGAACGCCGTCGGACGTCGCCAAGGCCGCGCGGCGGACCCTCAGCCCCGCGCCATGTCCACGAAGCGCGACAGGTGCAGCTGGTGCGCGACGGTGATCGTGGCCGTCGGACCATTACGGTGCTTGCCGAGGATCAGATCCGCCTCACCGCCACGCGGGTCGTCACGTTCGAATGCGTCGGGCCGGTGCAGCAGAATCACCATGTCGGCGTCCTGCTCGAGACTGTTATGCACCGAGATGCCATCGGCAACGAAGTTGTGTGTGCCCGGGACGGTCCCGTCGTACACGTCCTGCTCGCCGAGGCTGGCGATGGAGACGATCTCGTCCCAGTACACATTGTTGGTGGCGAGCATTTCGATGTCGGCGGTGTCGAGGACGCCTGCCACCTGAGCCAGACTCGACCGTGAACCCCCAGCGGACCGCGAAGCCGCGGCCGCGACGAGCTCGCTGGGAGCGAGTTCCTCGACAGCGAGGAGCCGGCCCAGCGTCGCCTCGACGTCGGGAGTCACGGTGTCGGCGTCGTGACGTACGAGCTTCGGGCCGAGCTGCGCGAGCACCCACTGCGCGGCAGTGCCGTGGGCGCCCACGTCGTGCAGGAAGACGGCCTGATTCTCCGGGCCGGTGACGACGACATCCCAATCTGTTTCGGCTGCAACGATCCGAGCGAAAACGCCGATTCGCAGGAGCAGACGGGCCAGGTCGTCGGCGAGGCACCGGTCTGCGGACGGATACCGGACATCGGCCCGCCCCCGGGCTCCGTCCCACGCGACGACCCCGTTGCCCTCCCACAGGTGGCACACGAGCGCGGCGATCTGTTCCTTCGGCAGCGCGAACGCCTGAGGCGGAACAGAGCTTTCGGCGACGGCGCGCTCGGCCAGCGCGACGACGTCGTCCTCGGAGACGGCGTGCGTGGCCAGGGGAGCAGGAACGGCGCGGGGCGCCGCGACCCGCTCGCCGACCGTGAGCTCGCCGAGAGGAATCCACCCGTCGACGGTGAGGAAGGGATGGTTCGCGGTGGCCTCCACCTGACGACCGGAGTCGAGCGTCAGCCGGAACACCTCCTTGCGTCCGCTCGGGAACACCTTGGTCATCGGGCGCGCAACCATGCGCATGCGTTCGTCCAGCGACCAGACGACGGGCTGTTCCCCACTGGCGAGCAACTCACCGAGGGTGACCTCGCAGCCGTTGTCCGCGCGCAGGACGCGGGTGCTCGCAGTGAGGCATCCCGACTCTCGAAGGTCGGAGACCATGGGCTTCTTGTCGGTGCGTTGCTCGGGACCGCGGTTGAGCTGACAGATCGCGACCACCGGGACCTCGAGTTCCTTCGCGAGAAGCTTGAGGCTACGGGAGAATTCGGAGACCTCCTGCTGACGGGACTCGACCTTCTTACCGGAGGTCATCAGCTGCAGGTAGTCGACGACGATCAGCCGGATGTCGTGTTTCTGCTTGAGGCGCCGCGCTTTTGCGCGGATCTCCATCATCGTCAGGTTGGGGGAGTCGTCGATGAACAGGGGCGCTTCGCTGATCTCGCTCATCCGCCGGGCGAGGCGCGTCCAGTCGTCGTCGGTCATCCGGCCCGAACGCATGTCGCCGAGCTTGATCTTCGCCTCGGCGGAGAGCAGCCGCATGACGATCTCGGTCTTGCCCATCTCGAGGGAGAACATGACAGAAGCCATGCCGTGCTTGACCGAGCAGGACCGCAGGAAGTCCATGCCGAGCGTGGAGTTGTGGGTGGGCACCATCGACCGCCCGGCGAGATACAGGTGCTCGCCGTCGACCTCGACGCACCGCACCGGCACGGACTCGACCGGACGGACGGCGACGATGCGACGCTGCCGCGGCACCGTCGTGCGGGTCTGCTTGTGCGCCTTGGCCTTGCTGGGGAGGACGAACACGTCGTCGTCGGTGGCGAATTGCACCGCCGATCCGGTGGCGGTGCAGGTGTAGCCGAGGCCGACCAGCAGCTCGGCGACGTCGGCCCGCAGGCGGGCGCAGTCCGATTCGAATCGCACGGTGCCGTCGTCCTCGACGTGGCCACCGGCGTCGAGCAGACCGGCGAGCAGTTCGCGCCGCTGCTGTTCCGACGCCCGCTGGTAGGCACCGGGGATGTGCGCGCCGAGCGTCATGAGTTCCTCGGCGAATCCGCCCTCGCCCTGCACCCGCATGTGCACGTGGGGATCGGCCGACGGACCACCGAGCCAGGCGCCGAGCGTGAACGGGGCGACGGGCAGCTCGGCGACGGGCAGGTGCAGCGGAGCGACGTTGCCGACGATGTGGCCGGCGGAGAGCGAGGCCGCGAGCTCCCCGGTGGTGCGCACGCGCGACGGGCCGCCGTCGGAGGTGAGCCACTGGTGCTGCTCGTCGGCGACGAGGACCGTGCCGTCGGAGAACTCCACCTCGAAGCAGGGGCGGCCGTGCAGCACCTCGGTGGCGGCCAGCACCCGGGTGGGACGGCCGTGGGCGTCGAGAAGTTCGTCGCCGACTGCGACCTCGCCCATGGTCGTCCAGCCGCCGGGCGTGGGCAGGGGAGTGTCGAGGGCAAGCGCCTTGCCGACGCCCGGGCGGGCGGCGACGATGATCATCTGCCCGGCGTGGAGACCGTTGGTGATCTCGTCGAGCTCGGCGAACCCGGTGGGCACGCCGAGGGAGATGCCGCCGCGGCTGGCGATCGAGTCGATCTCGTCCATGGTGGGCTGCAGCAGCTCTTCGAGCGGGACGAAGTCCTCGGAGGTGCGGCGCTCGGAGACCTCGAAGATCTCGGCCTGGGCGCGGTCGACGACCTCGGCGACGTCCTGCCCCTCGGAGCCGGCGTACCCGTACTGGACGATGCGGGTGCCGGCCTCGACGAGGCGGCGCAGGATGGCCTTCTCGGCGACGATCTCGGCGTAGTAGCTCGCGTTCGCGGCGGTGGGCACGGTCTGGGTCAGCGTCACCAGGTAGGCGGCGCCACCGATGCGGCGGAGCTCTCCGCGCCGGTCGAGTTCTGCCGACACCGTGACGGGGTCGGCCGGCTCACCACGGCTGTAGAGATCGAGGATCGAGTCGTACACCGCCTGGTGGGCGGGACGGTAGAAGTCGCCGGGCCGCAGCACTTCGAGCACGTCGGCGATGGCGTCCTTGCTGAGCAGCATCCCCCCGAGCACCGACTGCTCTGCGACCATGTCCTGCGGGGGCTGGCGGCCGAAGTCGCCCGCCGGCTCCTCCGGCGGTCCCGGGTACTCGGAATGGCCCCGATCGTCCACTACAGCCACGCGACGCCGTCCTTCCCCGTCTCGGCACCTTCGCGGGGGACAGGCCCTGTCCACCCGCGCTCGTCACCACTTCTACCCGGCCCCACCGACACGTCCTTCGGACGCGCGCGCTCGACGTTAGGCACTGGGAACGCCCCGTCCAAATCCGCCTGTGCACACATCTGTGGATGAATTGTGGAAACGGGAGGACGGCCTTGTGCACCTCCTGGGGACAACCTGGGGACAACACATCTCACACTTCGCATCGATGCTGTTCAGAGGGCACAAATCGCGTTTCACAAGTGTGGAGAACAACCCGCTCGGCGTGTCGCGTCGGATGCGTTTCCGGGCGTGTTACCCGGTTCCGACACCCGCGTCGCTATGCCGCAGGTCACAAACCTACCGGTACCCTTGCCGAGTTATCCACAGGCCCTGTGGACAGACGACGAAGAGCCCTGCACCGGGGGCGCAGGGCTCTTCGAGAACCGGAATCAGGCGGCCACGACGTTCAGATCGAACTTCGCGGTCACGTCCGGGTGCAGCTTCACGATCACGGTGTGCTTGCCGGTCGACTTGATGTGCGCCTTGGGCAGCTCGATGATGCGCTTGTCGACGACGGGGCCGCCGGCGGCCTTGACGGCTCCGGCAACGTCCGCTGCGGTGACCGAGCCGAACAGCTTGCCCGAGTCGCCGGCGGTCTTCACAGCCAGGGTGACGTTCTCGAGGCCCTCGATCGCGGCCTTGAGCTCCTTGGCGTGATCGAGACCGCGCACCGCACGAGCCTCCTGGGCCCGGCGGATGCCCTCGACCTGCTTCTGGGCACCACGGGTGGCGACGATCGCCAGGCCGCGGGGCAGCAGGTAGTTGCGGCCGTAGCCGTCCTTGACCTCGACGGTGTCGCCAGGCGCACCGAGGTTGTCCACGTCGGCAGTGAGAATGAGCTTCATCGTGTGTCCCTCCCTTTCCTTAGCGAGCCGTCGAGACGTAAGGAAGCAGGGCCACCTCACGCGAGTTCTTCACAGCGATGGCAACGTCGCGCTGGTGCTGCACGCAGTTGCCCGTGACACGACGGGCGCGGATCTTGCCGCGGTCGCTGACGTACTTGCGCAGCAACGTCGTGTCCTTGTAGTCGATCTGCACGTTCTTTTCCTTGCAGAAGGTGCAGACCTTCTTCTTCAAAACCTTTTCGCGCGCGGGCGCCTTAGGCATGGTCTTTCTCCGTACTTTCCGAATGTTCCGATCGAAGGTCGGATCAGAACGGCGGCTCGTCGTCCCCGCCGAAGGAGCCCGTCGCCGGAGCGCTGCCCCACGGGTCGTCCCCGCCGGTGCTCGCGCCCGCACGGGCCCCGCCCGATCCTCCGGAGGAACCACCGAAGCCGCCCCCGCCACCGCCTCCGCCACGGCTGGCCTTGTTGACCTTGGCCGTCGCGTAGCGGAGCGAGGGGCCGATCTCGTCGACCTCGAGCTCCACGACAGTGCGCTTCTCGCCTTCACGCGTCTCGTAGCTGCGCTGCTTGAGCCGGCCCTGCACGATCACGCGCGAGCCACGGGTCAAGCTCTCGGCCACGTTCTCCGCTGCCTCACGCCAGATGTTGCAGCGCAGGAACAGCGCCTCGCCGTCTTTCCACTCGTTGGACTGACGGTCGAAGATGCGGGGCGTGGACGCGACGGTGAAGTTCGCGACCGCGGCCCCCGCCGGGGTGAAACGCAGCTCGGGATCAGCCGTCAGATTGCCGATGACGGTGATGACGGTGTCGCCTGCCATGTGGTTCCTCCTGCTGTGTGTGGAGTCCTGATGCGCCCGAGCCTACGGCCGGACGCCGACAGACTCACTTGCCGTGGCGCAGAACCTTGGTGCGGAGCACCGACTCGTTCAGGCCGAGCTGACGATCCAGCTCCGCGACAGTGGCGGGCGTAGCGCTGATGTCGATCACCGCGTAGATGCCTTCGCTGTGCTTGGCGATCTCGTACGCGAGACGACGCTTACCCCACACGTCGACCTTGTCGATCTTGCCGCCGTCCTGGCGAACGACGTTGAGGAACGTATCCAGCGACGGGGCGACAGTGCGCTCGTCCAGGCTGGGGTCGAGAATGACCATCAGTTCGTAATGACGCATAAGACCTCATCACCTCCTATGGACTATGGGCGGTCACGGACGGTCCGTGACAGGAGGGTCGTTGCGTCAGCAACCCATGCAGGCTACACGACGCGCCCTTGACCAGCGAAATTGGCCTAGGGTGAAGAACATGCGCACGAGTTCCCGGACGCCCGCGCTCGTCGCCGTCGTGACGTGCGCGCTCGCCATGTGGCTCGGCTACCTGAACAAGGCCCGCTGTGCCGGGCCGCCGTTCGACCCGCAGGGCCGCAGCGTGCGGTTCGACGCGGTCAAGGACGCCACGGTCTGCTACTCCGACATCCAGCAGTTGTGGATCGGGCGCGGCATCAACCTGCACCTGTTCCCGTTCCTCGACGGCGGGATCACGCGCGACGGCGTGCTCACGGGCGGCACCGTCGAGTACCCGGTGCTCAGCGGAATCCTCATGTGGGTCGGGGCCCTGCGTGCCCACACCGACGCCGAGTTCCTCCTGCACTCCGCGCTGCTGCTGGCCCCGTTCGGCCTGCTCGTCGCGTGGCTCCTCGGCCGGCTGGCCGGATGGGCCGCGCTGCTCTGGTCGGTCACGCCGCCGCTGGTGCTGTACGGCTTCCTCAACTGGGACCTGCCCGTCGTCGCGACCACCGTCGGGGCCGTCGCCGTGCTCGGGGTGCGACGCTGGTCCCTGCGCACCCGTGCGGTGGCCGCGGCCGTCCTGCTCGCGATCGGGTTCTGCCTCAAGGTGTATCCCGGCATCTTCGTGCTGCCGTTGATCGCGTACGTCCTCACCGGCGGGGACGAACCTCGACCCCGGCGCGACGTGCGGGGCGCGGTGACGGTGGGCGCCGCAGCGGCGGCCACGGTGATCGCCGTGAACCTGCCGTTCGCGCTGCTCGGGTATCCGGGGTGGCGGGCATCGTTCGAGTTCCAGGGCAACCGTGCGGCCGATGCCACGAGCAACTCGATCTGGTACTGGGGGCTGCGGCCGCTGGTCGGCGGCTACCAGGACACCGAGGTCACGGCCGAGTACAACGACATCGTCTCCGTCGTCTCGCCGTTGTCGATCTGCGCCGCCTTCGCGCTGGCGCTGTGGCTGGGGTGGCGGCGGTACCGCCGCGACGGCAGCTACCCGTGGGTCGCGGTCGGCGCCGCGATGCTGTGCGGATTCCTGCTGCTGCACAAGGTGCATTCGCCGCAGTACACCCTGTGGTTGCTGCCGTTCCTGGTGCTGTTGCGGGTGCGCTGGCCGCTGATCGTCTCGTACCTCACCGTGGACCTCGCCATCGGGATCGGGGTGTTCCTGTGGTTCGACGCGACCATGACCCACAGCGACACCACGATCCCGCTGCTGCTCACCCTCGTCGGGGTGTGGGGCCGGGCCGCGCTGCTCGTCGTGCTGTTCTTCGTGTTCGCCGGCGCACCGCTGCGCCGGCCCGGCCCGACCCCACCCGACGAGGAGCAACCCCGGATGCCGGTGATGAGCGGGGAACGCCGCTGAACACGTCCCGGCCGGGCAGCCGATGCGGTCGTCGTGGGTGCGGCAGCACCGAGGCTGGTCTACCCTTCCGCGCGGGGGGACTCGGAACAGGCCGAGATCCCGACGGGGTGATCGAGGACGAAGATGAGTGACTATCCGCAGTACCCGCCGAACAATCCGGGCGGGTATCCCCCGCCGGGCGGCTACGGGTACTACCCGGGGCCGCAGTTCGGGCCACCGCCCGACAACAACCTGGTGTGGGGCATTCTCACCACGATCCTGTGCTGCCTGCCGCTCGGCGTCGTCTCGATCATCAAGGCGAGCCAGGTCAATTCCCTCTGGGCGCAGGGCCAGTTCGATGCCGCGCGCCGATCGGCCGAAGACGCGAAGAAGTGGGCGATCTGGTCGGTGGTGGCAAGCGTCGCGGTATGGGCGGTGATCGTCGTCTTCTACATCGTCGTCATCGCCGCGGCGGTCTCGTCGTCGAGTTACTGAGGCACCCGGCCGTGCAGACGCTCACCGCCCGGCTCGCCGCTCCCGTCGGGGTGGCGGCCGTGTCGGTGTGCGTGTGCGCGGCCGTCGCGTGGGCGGATCCGACGACGCCGGGCGGCCCGATTCCGCCGTGCCCGACCCGCGCGCTGTTCGGCATCTGGTGCCCCGGGTGCGGCTCGTCGCGAATGCTGTATTCGATGGTGCACCTCGATGTTCCGGCAGCGCTGCGCTACAACGCCCTCGGTGTGGTCGCGGTGCTCCTGCTGGGGTTGTCGTTCGTCGTGTGGACGGCCGGCCGGGTCCGTGGCCGGCGGATCGTCCAGTGGTACCAGTGGCGGTGGGCGCCGCAGATCGTGCTGTGGGCGGTGCTGGGCTGGTTCGTCGTCCGCAATCTCCCCGTCGCGCCCTTCGACGCGCTGCGCGTGTAGAGCGCGGACGCGCGCTCGCGCGCGGAAGTTCCTCCTGCGCATGTTCTTACGCGCGCGGGAAGCACCGTCGCGCGCGGCTCTGGACTACAGCGCGGCGCTCGACGCGGGTGTTCGTGGATCGGACGATTCGGGGGGCGATTTCCGCCGGGCGCCGGGCCGGAGACGGCCCGGTACCCACCGAGGGGGAGCGTCGGGGGCGTGGTCGAGCACACCGCCGACGGGATCGTCGACGAAGCCGTAGCGCACGAGATCTTCGTCCGGACGGAGAATCTGCCGGACGACGAGCGCGCACAGCGCCACGACCGCGAGGTCGCGCAGCAGCACGGTCGTCGTGAACCACTGCTCGGGCAGGCCCTTGTTCTCGGCACCGAGATAGAAGTACATACGCGGCACCCAGACGAGGGCGTCGATCGTCATCCACGCCAGCAGGATCCGCCGGTGCGGCAGAGCCAGTACGGCCAGCGGCACCAGCCACAGCGAGTACTGGGGACTCCACACCTTGTTGGTGAGCAGGAACGCGGCGACCACCAGGAAGCACAACTGGGCGAGACGGGGGCGGCGCGGAGCCGTCCACGCGAGCCACGCGATGCCGGCGCAGGCCACGGCGAACAGCAGCAGCGACACCGAGTTCAGCGTGGAAGTGTCCCAGCCGGACCACCCGGTCAGTGACCGCGCGACGTTGTAGATCGAATCGGGGTCCGCACCGCGTTCGGTGTTGAGCCGGAAGAACTCGGCCCAGCCGCGCGGGTAGAGGATCATGATCGGCAGGTTCACGGCGAGCCAGGCGGCCGCCGCGGCACCGGCCGCCTGTCCCAGCGCCCGCAGCTTCCCGGTGCGCAGGCACAGCAGCAGCAGCGGCCCGAACAGCAGCAGCGGGTACAGCTTGGTGGCGGCACCGAGTCCGAGCAGCACCCCGGCGAGCACCGGCCGCCGCCGCGCCCAGGCCAGCAGCCCGCCGGCCGCGAAGGCGGTGGCGAGGGCGTCGAAGTTGGTGAATGCGTGCACGACGACCAGCGGTGAGGCGGCGACGAGCGCCGCGTCCCAGATTCGCCGGCCGGCGGAGAGCGCGGTGGCCCACACGGTGACGAGCCAGGCCGCGGCGAGACCGACGGCGACGATGTCGAAGTAGATCGCCACCTGCAGGCCGCCCGGAAGCCACGACGCGGCGTCCCAGGCCTTCGCGGTCCGCATCGAGACGTACTGGTAGAGGCCGGCGAGGACCGGATACTCCATGTACCGGACCTGGGTCTGCCCGTCCGGCCCGGGTTCCTCCCACGACGTCTTGTACGGGAAGGCGCCGGCACTGAGACGTTCGGCGCCGTAGAGCGGCACGACGTCGGAGTAACACATGGCGACGTACTGCCGGTTGCCGCTCCAGTCCAGCCCGAGCACGCCGTTCTCACCCACCGGCCCCTGCTGGATGCAGGCCGCCTTGGTGAACCAGCCGAGAGCGAGGAACACCACCGCCAGGAGCAGCAGCGCGCGCAGCGGCGTGAAGAACCGGGTGCGTCCGAGCAGCGCGTACCGCCCGACGGGGCCGCCGATGGCGGTGGACAGACGCGACACCGTCGGGTCGGTCCATCCGGGTGCGTCGCGCCAGTCCGCGGAGCGGCGGTCGGCGACGAGCGGACCCGGCGACGCGAGCTCTCTCTTCTCGGTCACCCCGCGAGGCTACCCGCCGGGTGTGGCGCCGACGGGGTCCTCCTGGAAGCGGCTGTTGCCGGACTGCCCTTCTCCGCCGGCGCCGGTCGACTCGTCCTGCGTCCCGAAGCCCGGCGTGTCCGCCTCTGTGGTGGGGGCCGGGGTGGGCACCTGCCGGGTGGTGGTCTGCGGCGCCACACCCGGCATGGGAATGGTCACGCCCGGGAGGATCTCGACGTTGCGGGTCGTGATCTCCGGCGGCGTGGGCAGCTCCGGCGTCGTCCGCTCGGTCGTCGTCGGGGTCTGCGTCGTGGTCCTCGGCGGCGCGGGCGCCGAGTACGCCGGCACGCCGGCCTGTCCGGCGATCGGTTCGGGAGTCGGGAACTTCTCGACGTCCGTGCCTTGGAGGGCACCGTCCATCGTGTCCTTCCAGATGTCCGACGGCAGGCCGGACCCGTAGATCATGCCGCCCCAGCTGTTCTCCAAGGGCAGGCCCTGTTCGGTGCCGACCCACACGGCCGTCGACAGCGACGGCGTGTAACCCACCATCCAGGCGTCCTTGTTCGAGCCGGTGTCGCCGAGCTGCGCGGTGCCGGTCTTGGCGGCGGACGGGCGGCCGCCGGCGAGGGCGTGTCCGTTGGAGTACGCGGCGATCGGCATCATCGCGGCGGTGGTGTTGTCGGCGACGGCCTCGTCGACCCGCTGTTCCCCGGCCGGGGTGCCGCGGTCGAGCAGCACGGTGCCGTCGGCGGTGACGACCTTCTGCACGAAGTAGGGCTCGTGGTAGGTGCCGGAGGCAGCGAGCGTCGCGTACGCCGACGCCATGTCGATCACGCGGGACTGGTACTGGCCGAGCACGATGCCGTAGTTGGGGCCGGCGCCACCCGGCTCGGTGAGGGTCTCGCCGACGCCGGGGATCTCCTCGGGGATGCCGAGCTGGTGCGCCATGTCGGCGATGGCCTGCGGGCCGTTGTCCATCTCGAGCATCATCCGGTAGAAGCTGGTGTTGAGCGACCGCTTCAGCGCCTCGGCGATGGTGCAGGTGCCGCAGTTCTCGCCCTCGACGTTGCCGATCGAGATGCCGTTGACGGTGAGCGGTCCGCTGTCGTACATCGCGGACAGCGGGTTGCCCTGGTCGAGGTTGGCGGCCAGGCCGAACACCTTGAACGACGAACCGGTCTGCAGACCGGACTGGGCGAAGTCGAAGCCACCGCCGTTGTCGCCGCCGTAGTAGGCGCGGACGGCGCCGCTGCGCGGGTCGACGGACACGACTGCGGTGCGCAGCTCCTCCGGCTCACCCTCCATGTTCGTACGCACCGCGTCGAGCGCGGCCTCCTGCGCCTGCGGGTCGATCGTGGTGGTGATCTGGAGTCCCTCGGTGTTCAGGAGGTTCTCGTCGATGCCTTCTTCGGAGAGCTCCCGGAGCACCTGGTTGCGTAGCAGGCCCTCCGGTCCGTTGGACTGTCCGCCGTTGTCGACCTCGGCCAGCGGCACGTACCGCGGATACTGCATCGAGGCCCGGTCGGCCTCGTCGAGGGTGCCGGCGGTCACCATCCCGTCGAGGACGTATTTCCAGCGCGCCTGGGCGCCCTCGGGGTTGGTCTCCGGATCCAGCAGCGACGGCAGCTGGATGGAGGAGGCGAGCACGGCACCCTCCTCGACAGTGAGCTCGCCGACGGGCTTGCCGAAGTACGCCGTCGAGGCAGCAGCGATACCGTACGCGCCGCGCCCGAAGTAGATGGTGTTCAGGTAGGCGGCGAGGATGTCGTCCTTGGACCACTGGTTGGCCATCTTGGACGCGAGGACGAGTTCCTTCATCTTGCGGGTCAAGGTGCGCTCGGAGCCGACCAGCGCCGTCTTCACGTACTGCTGGGTGATGGTCGAGCCACCGCCGGCGCTCTCCCGGCCGAGGATGTTGTCGCGGGCCGCGCGGGCGAAGCCGCTGACCGAGAATCCGGGGTTGCTGTAGAAGTCGCGATCCTCGGCGGCGAGTACGGCGTTGCGGACGTGCTCGGGGATCTCGTCGAGGCGCACCTCGGTGCGGTTGCCCTCGGGGGGCACCACCTTGGTGATGACGGTCGAACCGTCGGAAGCGAAGACCGTGGCGACCTGATTGGTCTTCAGGTCACCGGGACGCGGCACCTCCTGGACGACGTAGGCCAGCATGAACGCGAGGATCGGCAGCACCAGGGCCAGGGCCACGGCTACGTAGCCGACGCGCCGCACGGTGCGCCAGCGCGTCGACTTGGGGTCGCCCGGACCACGCGGCGGCTCGTCACCCCCGCCACGTGCGGTCGGGGGCGGGGTCGGCGGGCGCCCGCCGGGGGGCGCGCCGGCGGGCCGGTCGGGCGGCTGCTGAGGGTTGCGGTTCTGCACCGGCGGCCGGTTCTGCGGTGGAAGCTGCCGAGTCCGGTCGGCCGGCGGTTGCTGCGGTCGCGGCCCGCGAGCGTCCGGCGACGGCATCCCTGCGGCCCCGTACTGCTGCTGGGGACGTTGCTGCGGCGGATACGGCTGGGGCCGCGGGCCGCCCTGCTGGGGGCGCGGCGGCTGCGGCGGGTACGGGCGTCCCTGCGGCGGGGGCATCCGCCGTTCGCCGGGCGGCGGGCCGCCGGGACCGCGCTGCGGTGGGGGACCCCCCACAGGTCCCGGTCGCCGCGGCGGCGGGGGACCGGCCGGTCCGTTCCCGTGCGGCGGCATCGGCCGTTCGCCCTGCGGGTCGTTGTGGGGGGAACTCACGTACTCATCTCCAACCGGTAGCGCGGACGCGCGGCACGCGTCCTCGTTTCACGTCTGCAGACTTCGGTCTCGTCGGGCAGCGCGCGTTCGGGCAGTGCAGTGTTCGGGCAGTGCAGTGTTCGGGCAGTGCGGTGTCGCCCGGGGACTTCACCGGGGACGGGGCGGTTCAGCAGGGGTCGCGCACGGCTCACTCGCTCGCGGTGCGGCGGCTCTGGCCGGTCGACCTGCGGCGGGGCCGCTTCGGAGCGGGCTCCGCCCCCAGGACATACGACTGGACGAGGTGGTTCCAGCTGCACGTGCGGCACACCTCGACCACGTGGACGGAGAACTCATCCTGGCTGGCGGCCAGGCGGACCAGTTCCTCCGCGGTACGGGCCGACCCGGACACCGGGCCGAGCTTGTCGCCGAACACCCACGACACGAGTGTCAGCTGCTCCTTGCGGCAGATCGGGCAGACCACGTCACTGCCCCGACCGTGGAACTTGGCGGCGCGGAGCAGGTAGGGGCTGGCGTCGCACACCTCCGAGACGCCGGTCCGCCCCGAGTAGACCTGAGCGAGCAGCGACCTGCGCTGCAGCGCGTAGTCCACCACCTGCCGCTGTATCCGCACGGGTCCAGAGTACGTGCGGACGGCACGCGGGTGGGCGGGGTGTGGGCCGCGTGACTGTGCGACACGCACATATCGGACGTTCCAGGCTGCCCGGGTGGTGAGCCGACACACGCCTCGAACGCGGGCACACGACACCGACCGGGCGCAGGCCTGCGGTCGTCTCGACACCGCCTACGCGGACGGTCAGCTCGACTTCGAACCCTGACATTCTTACCGATACCCGTTGTCACATGAACTTCTGTCAGTTATCGTCCTATATATCGGTGCGATATAATCGGTGATCGCATCACTCGGATAGTTCGACGACACGGTGGAGGAGGCCTCTTGCTCGAGCTGGCAATTCTCGGGCTGCTCCTCGAGTCGCCCATGCACGGCTACGAGCTCCGCAAACGACTGACCGGGCTGCTCGGCGCGTTCCGCGCCTTCTCCTACGGTTCCCTCTATCCGACGCTGCGACGGATGCAGGCCGACGGACTCATCGAGGAGGACTCGGGACCACCCGGCACCGTCAAGCGACGAGCCCGTCGCGTGTACCAGCTCACCCCGGAGGGCCGCAAGCGCTTCTCCGAGCTGGTGGCCGACACCGGGCCGCAGAACTACACCGACGACGGTTTCGGCGTGCACCTCGCCTTCTTCAGCCGCACCCCCGCCGAGGCGCGGATGCGGATCCTCGAGGGCAGGCGCCGCCAGGTCGAGGAGCGCAGGGAAGGGCTCCGCGACGCAATCGGACGGGCCAGCGGGACGTTGGATCGCTACACCCGTCAGCTTCATCAGCTCGGCCTCGAGTCCAGTGAGCGCGAGGTCCGCTGGCTCAACGAACTGATCGCCGCCGAGCAGTCGACAGCACAACGCAACAAAGAAGGAGAACCCGACCATGGGTGAGAACAGCACCTCGGTGCGCGTGGCCATTGTAGGCGTGGGGAACTGTGCCTCGTCCCTGGTCCAGGGCGTCGAGTACTACAAGGACGCGGAAGCGAACACCACCGTTCCCGGCCTGATGCACGTCGAGTTCGGCTCGTACCACGTGCGCGACGTCCAGTTCGTCGCCGCGTTCGACGTGGACGCGAAGAAGGTCGGCTTCGACCTCTCCGAGGCGATCTTCGCCAGCGAGAACAACACCATCAAGATCGCCGACGTTCCGCCGAGCGGCGTCACCGTCCAGCGTGGCCACACCCTCGACGGCATCGGCAAGTACTACGCCGAGACCATCGAGCTCTCCGAGGCCGAGCCCGTGGACGTCGTCCAGGCGCTGAAGGACGCGGAGGTCGACGTGCTCGTGTCCTACCTCCCCGTCGGGTCCGAAGAGGCCGACAAGTTCTACGCCCAGTGCTGCATCGACGCCGGTGTCGCGTTCGTCAACGCGCTGCCCGTGTTCATCGCCTCCGACCCGGAGTGGGCCGCCAAGTTCACCGAGGCCGGCGTCCCGATCGTCGGCGACGACATCAAGTCGCAGGTCGGCGCCACCATCACCCACCGCGTGATGGCGAAGCTGTTCGAGGACCGCGGCGTGCAACTCGACCGCACCATGCAGCTCAACGTCGGCGGCAACATGGACTTCAAGAACATGCTCGAGCGTGAGCGCCTCGAGTCGAAGAAGATCTCCAAGACCCAGGCCGTCACCTCCAACCTCAAGAAGGAGATGGGCGCCAACGACGTCCACATCGGCCCGTCCGACCACGTCGGCTGGCTCGACGACCGCAAGTGGGCATACGTCCGCCTCGAGGGCCGCGCCTTCGGCGACGTGCCGCTGAACCTCGAGTACAAGCTCGAGGTGTGGGACTCGCCCAACTCGGCCGGCATCATCATCGACGCGATCCGCGCCGCGAAGATCGCCAAGGACCGCGGCATCGGCGGCCCCGTCCTGCCGGCGTCCGCCTACCTGATGAAGTCCCCGCCGGTCCAGATGGCCGACGACAAGGCCCGCGCCGAGCTCGAGGCCTTCATCATCGGCGCCGACGCCTGATCCCTAGCGTCACAACACCCCTCGCGGGTGGTAGTGGTAGTAACGGTGGTGGTGGTGGCCGAATGTCACATCGCGTCGATTAGATCGACCGAATGTGACATTCGGCCACACACGCGGCGTCGTCAGACCATCCGGCTGACGACGGACAGCGGCAGTACCTTCATCGCGTAGGCGATCGGTGTCCACGGCCAGGCCGGGACGTACGCCTTGTGCGGTTCCTTCTCGATCGCGGCCGCCAGTGCGCGGCAACCGGTCTCGGTGTCGACGATGAAGGGCACGTTCTTCACTTTCTCGTTGATCTCCGAGCGGATGAACCCCGGGAAGATCGTGCTCACCCGGATGCCCGTGCGCGCCAGGTCCGCACGCATTCCCTCCCCGAGCGCTGCGACGGCAGCCTTCGACGCCGCGTACGTCGTGAGATTGCGCGGCATCCCGCGCACCGCACTCACCGACGAGATCAGCACCACGTGACCGGCATTGCGGGGGCGCATGAGTTCGAGGGCCGCCTCGCTCTGCGCCAGCGCACCGAGGAAATTGGTGTTTGCCGTCTGCGCATTGGCACGGAAGTAGCCCGTGCCCAAGGGCTGCCCCTTGCCCAGGCCCGCATTGACGACGACGCGGTCGAGGCCGCCGAGCTCGTCGTCGAACTCCCGGAAGACGGTGAACACGTCCTCGTGCCGGTCGACGTCGAGCCGCCGCACCGCGACGGTGATGCCCGGATGCTGCGCGAGCAGTTCGTCGCGCAACTCCTCGAGCCGCTCGGTCCGTCGCGCCGCGAGGGCGAGGTTGCGCCCCCGCGCGGCGAACTCGCGGGCCATGCCGGCGCCGAGGCCCGAGCTCGCCCCGGTGATGAGGATGTTCTGCCGCGTGCTCATGCTCGTCCCGCCTCGATGTCGTCGATCAGCTTGTTGCACCGCGAGTCCAGATAGCCCACGATCACCCAGAAGTCCTTGAATGCCGGGTTGGTGGTCTGCCCGTGGTGGTAGCGGTAGTAGATCTGCTGCGCGATCACCGCCAGCCGGAACAGGCCGAAGACCTCGTAGAAGCCCCAGTTGTCAACGGCCAGACCGGTCTTGCTCGAGTAGTAGTCGACGATCTCGCGTCGGGTGAGCATGCCCGGCAGATCCGACGGCTGCCGCTTGGTGGCGAGCAGCATCGGATCGTCGTCGGCCTGCACCCAGTAGGCGAGGGAGGAACCGAGGTCCATCAGCGGATCGCCGACGGTGGCCAGTTCCCAGTCCAGCACCGCGACGGGCTGCAGCGGGTCGTTCTCGTCGAGCACTACGTTGTCGAGCCGGAAGTCGCCGTGGATGACGGCCGAGGCCACGTCGGCGGGCTGGGTGTCGTTCAGCCACTTCGTGACCCGGGCGAAGTCCGGAACGTTCTCGGTGCGCGCCTTCTCGAAGCGCGCAGTCCAGCCCGACACCTGGCGCGCGACGTATCCGGAGCCGCGGCTGAATTCGCTCAGCCCCGTGGCCGCGGGATCGACGCCGTGCAGCTCGACGAGCAGGTCGACGATCCGCAGGCACAGGGTGCGGGTGCGCTCGGGGGTCAGGTCGAGTTCGGCCGGGGGGTTCGCCCGCAGGATCGTCCCCGGTACCCGTTCCATCACGTAGAAGTCGCTGCCGAGCACGCTGTGGTCGGTGCACAGGCCCACCATGCGCGGCACGTACCGGTAGGCGGGCGCGAGGAGCGACTGGATGCGGTACTCGCGGACCATGTCGTGACCGGAGGACGGCTTGGCCCCCACCGGCGGCCGGCGCAGCACGAGGTCCCGGTCGGGGTAACGCAGCAGGTATGTGAGATTCGATGCGCCACCGGAGAACTGGTGCACCTCCGGGAGTCCGGTGATGCCGGCGTGCTCGCCGAGCCAGGCCGCGACGGCCGCGACGTCGAACGCGTCCTCGTCGCGGACGGCGCGGGCGTTGTCGGGAATTGTCACTTGCGACCCTCCGGGTTGGTGTACTTGCCGAGTTCGAAGCGCGCCACCAGCCCCTGGTGCACCTCGTCGGGACCGTCGGCCAGGCGCAGTGCCCGCGCGGCCGTCCAGGCACCGGCGAGCGGGAAATCGTCCGAAAGTCCGGCGCCGCCGTGGATCTGGATGGCGAAGTCGACCACCTGCTGCACGACGCGCGGGGTGGCGACCTTGATCTCGGAGACGGCGGAGCGCGCGCCGGCCAGGCCCTGGGTGTCGAGCAGCCAGGCGGTGCGCAGCACGAGCAGCCGCAGCTGGTTGATCGCGATGCGGGCGTCGGCGATGCGTTCGCGGTTGCCGCCGAGGTTGACCAGGGGCTTGCCGAACGCGACGCGGTCGAGACCGCGCCGGCAGGCGAGTTCGAGGGCGTGTTCGGCGAGCCCGATCAGGCGCATGCAGTGGTGGACGCGGCCGGGACCGAGCCGGCCCTGGGCGATTTCGAATCCGCGGCCGGGTCCGGCGATGATCGCGTCGAGCGGCAGGCGCACGTCGGTGAACGACACCTCGCCGTGGCCGCCGGGCTCGTCGTAGAAGCCCATGGTGGACAGCATCCGTTCGACCTTCACCCCCGGGGTGTCGATCGGCACCAGCACCATCGAGTGCTGCTGATGCTTGGGCGCCTGGGGATCGGTGAGACCCATGAAGATCAGGATCTTGCAGTCGGGGCTGCCGATGCCCGTGCTCCACCACTTACGTCCGTTGAGCACCACCTCGTCGCCCTCGACGACGGCGGTGGCGGCCATGTTCGTCGCATCGGAGGAGGCGACACCGGGTTCGGTCATGCAGAACGCCGAGCGGATCTCGCCGTCGAGCAGGGGGCGCAGCCAGCGTTCCTTCTGTTCGGGGCTGCCGTAGTGGTACAGCACCTCCATGTTGCCGGTGTCCGGGGCGTCGCAGTTGAAGATCGACGACCGGAACGGGGAGCGGCCCATCTCCTCCGCGAGGGAGGCGTACTCGACGTTCGTCAGTCCCGCTCCGAGGTCGGCGTCGGGGAGGAAGAGGTTCCACAGGCCCTGGGCGCGGGCCTTGCGCTGCAGGTCGCGGAACTCCTCGGGTACCGACCACGTCGCGTCACCCGAGGAGTCGCCGCGTGCCGCGAAGGGGGCGACCCGTTCGCGCCGCAGCTTCTCCTCGACGGGCACCACCTCGGTGGCAACGAAGTGGCGCAACCGCTCGAGGTAGTCGCGCGAGCGTTCCGACTGACCGAAATCCATGAGGCCTCCGTAGCTCTAACTGAGCAATGCTTAGTTAGACTAGCCGGGTGCGCAGCACACCATCAAGAGGGAGGGACCACACCTGTGAGCACCGAGAAGCGGCGGCGCCTTCCTCCGGAGGAACGCAAACGCCAGCTCGTCGCCATCGGCCTGCAGGAGCTCGCCACCCGCCCGATCCACGCCCTGTCCGTCGACCGGGTCGCCGAGATCGCCGGCATCTCCCGCGGCCTGCTGTTCCGCTACTTCCCCACCAAGCAGGACTACTACGTCGCGGTGGTCGCCGCCGCCGCGCGGCGCCTGCTGCGGGCCGCCGTCCCCGATCCCGACGACGCCGACCCGCTGCGCGCCGTCGTGCAGCCGTTCGTGGCGTTCATCGATCGGCACGGCCGGCACTATCAGGCGTTCTTCCACGGTGGATTCGGCACCGATCCGCAGATCCGGGCCATCCACGAGAATATGCGGAACACGATGGTCGAACGCACCGTCGCGGCGATCGGTGTCGAGCCGACCCCGATGACGCGGATACGGATCCGGGGGTGGTGGTCGCTGGTCGAGTCCATGGCGATCGACCGGCTCGACGAGCCGTCCGTGACGGTCGGCGACGTCGTCGACCACGCCGTGCGGCTCATCCGCGAGGAGCGGGCTTGACGGCGATCAGACAGCCGGTCGACGGCCTGATCCGATGGAAGACCGGCTCGCCGAATCCGGTACTGCGCAGAGCGCCGGCGTAGCGACGGACGTCGACGGCGGCGATCGGGTCGCGGGCCACGTCCGAGGCGTCGGCCCCGCCGTGCCGGTGCCCCATCGCACGGGCCAGCACCCGCACCGCGAACGGGCGGACCCGGTCGGTGGGGAACATGTCCGCGAGCAGCAACCGGCCGCCGGGGCGGAGTACACGGAAGAACTGGGCCAGCGCGTGGTCGCGCCGATCCTCGGGAATGTGGTGCATCGAGAACGTCGCGGTCACCGCGTCGAACGACTCGTCCGGATCGTCGAGGTCCTGCGCCGTCCCGACGCGGAACTCGCACTGCGGCACGGTCCCCGCCCGGGCGGTCGCATGATCGATCATCGGCCGTGACGGGTCCACGCCCACCACACGGCCCGTGGGACCGACCCGCGCCGCCAGCACCCGGGCGAAATCACCTGGTCCGCAACCGATGTCGAGGACTCGCTGGCCGAGCTGCAGGTCGAGCAGGTCCGCCGCCGCGGCGTCGACCCGCGAACGTCGCCCGGCGAATAAGACCGCGTTGAACGCGGCGTACCCGCGGACCCGGGTGATCAGCACCCCCGGCGCATCGTCGTGTACTTCGGGGCGTTGCCGGAATTCGTTGTGTGTCATGGCTCCATGGTGGAGGCGACGGTGGCACGGCACCAGGAGCGAAACCCCGGAAAGCGTCCGGTTCGGCACACTCGGGCGCACAATGTCCGGTAACGCCGACGATCGCAGGAGAACCCGTGCCTCCCCACCAGGACCGCCGTGTCCGGCGGACCCGCACCGAATTGCACCGCGCGCTGATCGAGCTGCTCACCGAGAAGGGATACGACCGCGTCTCGGTCCAGGACATCCTCGACCACGCCGACGTGGGCCGCTCGACGTTCTACCATCACTTCCGCGACAAGGACGACCTGCTGGTGGTGAGCTGCACCGAATACATGCAGCGGGCCGTCGAGGAACGCGCCCGGGGACGGTCGTCGCCGTGGGAGCCGGTGCGCACCGTGTTCGACCTGTGCGAGGAGTACCCGCGGGTGTATGCGGCCCTGGCCGGCCGACGCAGCGACGCCGTGCTCGTGCGCGCCACCGCCCACATGGTCCACGAGGTCCTCACCCGTTACCTGGGTGCACCCCGCGGGGCGGACGACGCGGCGCTCGATCCCGCGGTGCAGTTCCTCGCGTGGGGGATCGTCGGCCTGTTCGGTCCGATCACCGCGGGGAAACTCACGGCAGCGCAGGCGTTCGCCACCTTCGAGGCCGCCGCGCAGCCGTGGCGGCGTGCGGGATCAGAGTGGGTCCGCGACGATGCCACGGCGGCGGTGCCGCCCACACCTACGGCGGCGGTGCCGCCCACACGCACGACGGCAGCGCCTACCCCGGGATCTGGATCGTCACGCCCGGCAGCACCTCGATCTGCTGCGGCACCTGGATCTGCGGTGGCAGTTCCACCGGAGGTGCCGGGATCGTGATCGGCGGCAGCTCCGGCAGCTGCAGCTGGGGTAGCTGCACCGGGGCGGGGACGTTGTTCGACGGCGCCGTGACCCCGGTGTCGACCGGCACGCCTGCCTGCCCGCCGATCGGATCGGGCCACGGGAAGCTCTCGACCTCGGTGCCCTCGAGGGCACCGTCCATCGTGCCCTTCCAGATGTCCGACGGCAGCATCGAACCGTAGATCGACCCGCCCCAGCTGTTGGTGATGGCGGTGCCGTCCGGCGTGCCGACCCACACTGCCGTGGACAGCGACGGGGTGTACCCGACCATCCAGGCATCCTTGTTCAGGCCGGTGTCGCCGAGCTGGGTGGTACCGGTCTTGGCCGCCGACGGCCGCCCGCCGGCGAGCGCATGTCCGCGCGAGTACGCGGCGATCGGCTGCATGGCCTGCGTGACGTTGTCCGCGACGGCCGGATCGAGGCGCTGCTCGCCCGGAGACGCGGGCCGGTCCAGCAGCACCTCACCCTCGGCGTTGACGACGCGCTGCACGAAGTAGGGCTGGTGGTAGGTCCCCGAGGCGGCGAGCGTGGCGTATGCCGACGCCATGTCGATCACCCGCGACTGGTACTGACCCAGCACGATGCCACCCTCCGGCGCGCCGCCGTTGTGGCTGAGCGTGGGGCCGTCGACGCCGGGAATCTCGAGCGGGATGCCGGCCTCGTGGGCGGCGTCGGCGATCTTCTGCGGCCCGTCCTCCATCGCCATCATCAACCGGTAGAAGCTGGTGTTCAGCGACCGCTTCAGCGCCTCGGCGATGGTGCACACCCCGCACGATTCGCCCTCGACGTTGCCGATCTCGAGATTGCCGACGGTCAACGGGGCGCTGCTGAACCGGGCGTTGAGGCCGATGCCGTCCTTCAGCGCCGCGACGAGACCGAACACCTTGAACGCCGAACCGGTCTGCACCGGGGCCTGCGCGAAATCGAACCCGGCCCCTTCCTCACCGCCGTAGTACGCCCGCACCGCGCCGGAGCGCGGATCGATCGACACCACGGCCGTGCGCAGGTTCGCCGGTTCCCCCTCGAGAGTCTCGCGCGCCGAATCGATCGCCGCCTGCTGCGCCCGCGGATCGATGGTCGTCGTGATCTGCAGGCCCTCGGTGCTGAGCACCTGGCCGCTGATGCCCGCCGCCTCGAGCTCGCGGATCACCTGGGTACGCAGCAACCCCTCCGGGCCGGTGGCAGCATCGGCCTGCGTCGCCTGGGCAGCCGGCACCGTCGGGGGGAACTCCTGCACGTCGCGTTCGGCGGTGTCGAGCTCGCCCATCTCGACCATGCCGTCGAGTACGTAGTTCCAGCGCGCCTCGATCGCCGGCCGGTTGAACTCGGGGTCGAGCGCCGACGGGGTCTGGATCACCCCGGCGAGCACGGCACCCTCGGCGACCGACAGCTCACCGACCGGCTTGCCGAAATACGCCTGCGCGGCGGCGGCGATGCCGTAGGCGCCGCGGCCGAAGTAGATGGTGTTCAGGTATGCCTGCAGGATCTCGTCCTTGGACCACTGCCTGGCCATCTTGGTCGAGATCACCAGTTCCCGCATCTTGCGGGTGACGGTCCGGTCGGCGCCGACGAGCACGTTCTTCACGTACTGCTGGGTGATGGTGGACCCGCCGCCGGCGGTCTCCTTGCCGAGCACGTTGTCGCGGGCCGCGCGGGCGAATCCGCTCACCGAGAAGCCCGGGTTGCTGTAGAAGTTGCGGTCCTCGGCCGAGAGCACGGCGTTGCGTACATGCTCCGGGATCTCTGCCAGATCGACCTCGACACGGTTGCCCTCGGGTGGCACGATCCGGCTCAGCTCGGTGGTACCGTCCGCGGCGAGGACGGTCGCGACCTGGTTGGTCTTCATGTCCGACGGGCGGGGCACGTCCGTCGATATGTACGCCACCGCGAACATCAGCGCCGGCACGAGCACCAGAACGGCTACCAGGGCGAGCGCGAGGTTGCCGACGATGCGCCACCGCCGCGCTTTCGCGGCGGCGGCGGGTTTCCTGTGCTGGGGGTTCGACGGGGTCGTAGAACTCACACGTACCACTTTCTCGGATAGATCCGGGTCCGACGAATGATCGCACCCTCTCGACCGCATGGTACGGAGTTCCACCCCGATGTGACGGGTACCGCAGGCCGCGCAGACCCGGTCCGGCCCGCGGTCCGGGGTCGAGAAACCGGCCCCGACCTGCAGCGATGCGAGCCCCTCAGGAGCCGGTGCGCCGCCAGGCCCGGAACGTCAGCCCCCACGCCACCACGCAGGCGAGCAGCAGCAGCGACGGGGCCACCCCGGGCGTGGCGGACAGCAACCCGGCGACCGCGCCGACCAGCGCCAGCAGCGTGACCATCGTCAGGAACCCGAGCAGCAGCTCGAGTCGCTGCCGGCGCGACGGCCGTCGGCTCACGACTTGACGCCGCCCGCGGTCAGTCCCGCGATGATGCGACGTTGGAAGATCAGCACCATCACCACCAACGGCACCATCACCAGGGTGCCGCCCGCCATGATCGACGCATACGGGGTGACGTACGGGTCGGTTCCCGTGAAACGGGCCATCGCCACCGTCACCGGGGCGGTCTTCTCGGTCGACAGCTGCGACATGAGCAGGAACTCGTTGACGGTCGCGATGAACGCGAGGATCGCGGTGGTGAACAGCGCGGGCGCCGCGAGCGGCAGCATGATCATCCGGAACGCCTGCCCCCGGCTGGCGCCGTCCATGCGGGCGGCCTCCTCGAGCTCCCACGGCAACTCGGAGAAGAACGACGTCAGGGTGTAGATCGTCAGCGGCAGCACGAACGAGATGTTCGGGATGATCAGGGCCTGGTACGTCCCGATCCAGTCCAGGTCGGTGAACAGCTGGAACAGCGGCGTCACCAGCGCGACGACGGGGAACATCGACGCACCGAGGATGATGCCGGTGACGAAGTACTTGCCGCGGAAGTCGTACCGCGACAGGGCGTAGGCGGTGAACACACCGACCAGCAGCGCGATCGCGGTGGTGGCCCCGGCGATGATCACGCTGTTGAGCAGCGCCCGGGAGAAGTTGACCTTCGCCGACGGATCCAGGGCGTCCGCGAAGTTCTGCAGCGTCGGATTCGACGGCCACAGCGTGGTGCTGAAGGTGTCGGCCGGGTCGCGCAGCGCCGTGACGATCATCCAGTAGCACGGGGCCAGGCCCCACACGACGATGAGCGCGACGCCGACGTAGGTGCCGATACTGCCGCGCAGTGCCTTGCCGGTGCCCGGTCGGCTCATGCCGGGGTCCCCTTCCGCTGTTCTTCCTGCGTGCGCACCGCGTTGGCACCGAGGAACCGGACCAGGACGAACGCCACCGCGAAGATGATGAGGAACGTGATCGTCGACAGGGCCGACGCGGAGTTCGCGCCCTGACGCATCTGGTCGACCACCAGCACCGAAATGGTCGAGGTGGCCGGGTTGGAGCCCATCATGATGGCGGGCAGGTCGTACATGCGCAGCGCGTCCATCGTGCGGAACAGGATCGCGACCATGAGCGCGGGCTTGACCAGCGGCAGCGTGATCTGGGTGAACCGCTGCCAGGCGGTGGCACCGTCGACCTTCGCCGCCTCGTACACGTCCGACGGGATCATCTGCAGCCCGGCCAGGATGAGCAGCGCCATGAACGGTGCGGTCTTCCACACGTCGGCGACGATGATCGCGAAGCGCGCGGGCCACGGGTCGGCGGTCCACAGGATCTCGGTGCCGAGGATCTGATTGGCGATGCCGTCGTTGGCGAAGATGAAGAACCACAGCTTCGCGGTGACCGCCGTCGGGATCGCCCACGGCACGAGCACGGACGCGCGCAGCAGGCCGCGCCCGCGGAACGACTTAGCCATCACCAGCGCCATCGCGAAGCCGATGACCGTCTCGAGCGCCACCGTCACCACGGTGAAGAAGAAGGTGTTGCCGACCGAACCCCAGAACTGCGAGCCGAGGGTGCCCGGTGGGCACGGGATCGAGCCCGTCGCGGTGCCGCAGGTCTGCGTGATCCAGCGGACGTAGTTCTCGACTCCGACGAAACCGCCGGTGACGAACCGGCCCGTCTCGGGGTCGAGTTTCTTCGCGTCGCCGTGGAACGACATCCATACCGCCCGGCCGAGCGGATACAGGATGACGACGGCCAGCACGACCAGGGTCGGCGCGACGAACGCCCACACCGGGATCCGCCGGCGCGGCTTCGCGGCCGCGGCCGGCGGCTCGGGGGGTTCGGGGGCTCGGTGCCGGCCGCCTCCACGGCCACGGTCGGGACCGAGCACTGCGGTCCCGACCGTGGTGAGAGGCGACTGATCCGCGGGCTCGACCTGCGGCTTCGCCATGTACTACTCCTGCATCAGTTGCCGGCGGTCTCGATGCCGGCGCGGGTGTCCGCGAGCGCCTGGTCGACCGTCTTCTCACCGCGGATCGCCGCGTAGGCGTTGTCGCGGATGGCCTTGGAGACCTGCGAGTAGTACGGGGTGACCGGACGCGGCTGCGCGTTGGCCAGGGATTCCTTCAGGGTCGCGAAGTACGGGTACTGCTCGAGGATCTGCGGGTCGTCGTAGACCTCCTCGAGGACCGGCGCGCCGCCGGCCTCGGCGTAGTAGGTCTGCGACTTACGCGTCTGCATGAACTCGAGGAAGTCGCGGGCCGTCGCCGGCGCGTCGGAGAACGCGCTGATACCGACGTTGTAGCCGCCCAGGGTGGAGGCGCCGGGGCCGTCCACGCCCGGCAGCACGGCGATGCCGTAGCGGCCGGCGACCGACGAGGACTCGCCGTCGGTGAAGAAGCCCGGCCAGGTCCGCATGAACAGGGCGCGGCCCTCACCGAAGGCGTTCTGCGACTCGCCCTCGGTGTAGGTCTGTGCGGCTTCGGGGATGGTGCCGTCCTCGAACGAGTCGACAATGAACTGCAGGCCCTCGGCGGTCTTGTCGTCGATGGCGGGGGTGGTGCCGTCCTCGGCGACGAAGGCTCCGCCGTAGGCGTTGACGATCTCGGAGACGTTGACCGTCAGGCCCTCGTAGTTCTTGAACTGCCCGACGTAGCAGTCGATGCCCGCCTCCTGCGCCTTCGGGCACTGCTCCTTCAGCTCCGTCCACGTGGCCGGGGCCTTGTCGACCAGGTCCGTGCGGTAGTACAGGAACGCGCCGTTGGTGTTCTTCGGCGCCGCGTACAGGGTGCCGTTGTAGGTGGCCGAGTCGACCGTGGCGGGCAGCAGGCCGTCGGTCTCGATCGCGTAGTCACCCTCGAGCGGTCGCAGCCAGCCGTTGGCCGCGAACTCGGCGGTGTTGGTGACGTCCACGGCAATGAGGTCGTACTCGTCGCTCTGGGCCTGCATGCGCTGGGTGATGTCGTCGCGCTGCTGGTCCGCTTCCTTACCCAACGGCTTGAAGGTGACCTGCTCGTCCGGGTTCTCCGCGTTCCAGTCGGCGATGATGCTCTCGAGTGCCGTGTTCAGCGGATCCTGACCCTCGACGATCGTGATCGGTCCGCGGCCCTCACCGCCGGCGGCGGTGCCCCCTTCGCTGCCCGAGTCCGAGCCGCCGTCGGAGGAACAGGCCGTGAGCACCAGCATCGACGCGGCGGACGCCGCGACCGCCGCGCGGCGCATCGCCTTCGAGTTCAGAATCATGAATGACTCCCCGTTGAGATCGTGAGAAAACCCTCGTCGGCGGCACCGGGCCACCGACATCGGCCCTTACTCTGGCATGGAGGGCACCGAACTGCAGGCATTCCCCCTGACCTTGATCGGTTCCGTGTCGGCGCCGCGGCACCCGGTCAGCCCAGGCGACGACCGTCGGATGTGGTGAAGACGTGCACCTGGTCGGGATCGAACCGCAGGTGCACCCGCTCGCCCTTCTGCGGCGGATTCCGCCAGTCCCCGCGCGCGACGATCTGCTGCGGACGGCCGGCGACCTGGGCGCGGCCGTAGACGTAGGCGTCGGAGCCGAGTTCCTCGACGACGTCGACGTCCATCGCGAGACCGTCGGGTGCGATCTCGAAATGCTCGGGGCGGATGCCGACCACCACCTCGGACTCGGTGACCCGGCCGACGACGTCGCGCGGCACCTGCACGGCGGTGTCGCCGAGCATCACCCCGCGGTCGAAGACCGGCAGCGTGAACAGGTTCATCGCCGGTGAACCCATGAACCCGGCGACGAACACGTTGGCGGGCTTGTTGTAGAGCACGCGCGGGGAGGCGCACTGCTGCAGGATCCCCTTGTCGAGCACGGCGACGCGGTCGCCCATCGTCATCGCCTCCACCTGGTCGTGCGTGACGTAGACGGTGGTGGTGCCGAGGCGGCGCTGCAGCTGCGCGATCTGGGTGCGGGTCTGCACGCGCAGCTTCGCGTCGAGGTTGGACAACGGCTCGTCCATCAGGAACACCTGCGGCTGACGGACGATGGCACGGCCCATGGCGACGCGCTGCCGCTGACCGCCGGACAGCGCCTTGGGTTTGCGGTCGAGGTACTGCTCGAGGTCGAGCATCTTCGCCACCTCCTCGACCCGCGCCCGGATCTCCGCCTTCGGCGTCTTGGCGAGCTTGAGCGCGAAGCCCATGTTTTCGGCGACGGACATGTGCGGATAGAGGGCGTAGTTCTGGAACACCATCGCGATGTCCCGGTCCTTGGGCTCCTGCGCCGTGACGTCGCGGCCCCCGATGAGGATGCGCCCACTGTGCACCTGTTCGAGCCCCGCGAGCATGCGCAGGGAGGTGGACTTGCCGCAGCCGGACGGACCGACCAGGACGAGGAACTCGCCGTCCTCGATCTCGAGGTTCAGCGCGTCGACGGCAGGCGTATTCGACCCGGGGAACAGACAGGTCGCGTGGTCGAAGGTCACTGGGGCCATGGCAGGAGAATAGGCGACCCCGTCGCCGTGGTGTCCTCTCGGATCGCCACAGGCCCGGAAAGGCACCACGGCAGGCGTAACCTGCCTGAGTGAGTTCGGAGAAGATGCTGACCCGCATCGGTGGCCTGCTCCGTCAGGCAGAATCCACCGACAACCCCCACGAAGCCGACGCGTTCCTCGCCGCCGCACAGCGGCTGGCCACGGCCGCGTCGGTGGATCTGGCGGTCGCGCGTGCCCACACGGCGAGCCGGGAGCGCCGGGCGGCGCCGGTGCAGCGCCTGATCACTATCGGGGAGAGCGGGAAGAAGGGGCTGCGCACGTACGCGCAGCTCTTCCTGGCGATCGCCGCCGCCAACGACGTGCAGTGCGATATCACCACGACGTCGACGGTGATCTACGCCTACGGCTTCGCCTCCGACATCGACGTGTGCGAGGCCCTGTACTCGTCACTGCTGGTGCAGATGGTCCGCGCCTCCGACGCGTACCTGCGTTCGGGCACCTACAAGGACGAGACGACGGTACGCACGGTGGTCGAGACGCGCGGGGGGCGGCGGGTGCGCACGCGGGTGCGCCGGCCCGTCGCGGCCGTCACCGCGCGGCTGAACTTCCAGTCGGCATTCGCGACGCGCATCGGGCAGCGACTGTCGGACGCCAAGCAGGACATCGAGCGGGAGGCGAGCGTCGACACGCCCGGGGCGGCCCTGGCGCTGCGCGACAAACAGATCGAGCTGCGGGACTTCTACCGCAGCACGTCCGAGGCGCGCGGCAGCTGGCGCGGACCCGCGACGGGGGTGGGACACTCGTCCGACGCCCGTCGTGCCGGGGACCGAGCGGGGCGGCAGGCGCGCCTGGGTACCGGCCCGGAACTGCCGGCCGCGGCCCCGAGGTTGCCGCGGTGACCCGGCTGCGCGACACCCAGAGGACCGCCGTCTACGAGGCGGAATCGTTGGTACGCACGATGTTCGACCGGGCCGACGAGCGCGGCCTGCGGGTGGTGGAGCTGGCCGGATCGCAGGTCACGCTGCCGGTGGAGCGGCGCTTCGCCTCCCTCGAGTCCGTCCAGGCGTATGTGGACTCGGTGCTGGCGCTGAACTGGGTGCGGGCCCGCTGGCCGCGGGCGTCGGTGCGAGCACGCGTCCGGGCACGCGCCGGAAATTCTGCCGCCCACTACGAAAGTGATTGCGCCACAATCGCACTCCCGGAGCACCACGCCAATACCGCGTGGGCGTTCCGGGAACTGGTGGTGTTGCACGAGCTGGCACACCATCTGGACCCGTCCGATCCGGACGACCCGACCGAACCGCCGCACGGGCCCGCGTTCGTCGACCGGTTCCTGACCCTGGTCGGCGAGATCGTCGGGCCCGAGGCGGCGTTCGCCCTGCGCGCCTGCGGCATCGCCGCCTGCGAATGACGGCTCAGCGGAGATCGGAGCGATGTGACCTGTTCTTGAATCGCCCTTGGGCATTCCTTACCGCGTGCGTGAGATTGTCACCGAACCCCTTGATTCGCCCGGAGACCTGGCCGCGCCGACCCACGCTCTGCAGGTTCTTGTTTCCGGTCCGCTTGCCCAGGTTGTAGCGGGTCTTGCCGACCATCTCCTCGGCCTTGTGCATCATCCTGTTGGCGAGGTGAGCCATGGTGCCCTCCTTGTGGATTCCGGCGAGGACGGAGCCGCGCCCCGTCGAGTGTTGCGATACCCGCGGCGCACCGCCCGGAAACGCCGCTTGGGCATACCGATCGGTTCGTTATCACACCCCTGTCGTGACGGATGGGCATTCCGGTCGATCGTCAGCGAATCGATGTTTGAAATGCGTAGTGTGGGCTACATCACATTCGAACCGCACCGCGGGCCCACCGCATCGGACGAGACACCGTGCGCGACCGGAAACCTGCCCGCAACCGCGGCCACGTGCAGGCGAAGGAGAATGGTCATGAAAGGTGGGGCACGAGTCGCCGCCGGGGTGAGTATCGGATACTTCCTCGGACGCACGCACAAGATGCGGCTGGCATTGATGCTCGCGGGGGCAGGCCTGACGGGACGCCTGCCCAGCAATCCGCAGGACATCCTCAAGCGTGGGGCCTCGATGGTCGGGTCCTCACCGGAACTGGTCAAGATCACCGATTCGGTGCGGGGTGAGCTGATGAGCGCCGCCCGCGCGGCCGCGGTCACCGCCGCGAGCAATCGGATCGACTCGCTCAACGAGCGACTCCAGCAGCGGGCCGCCGGGCGTCCCAAGGTTTCCGAGGAGGAGCCGGAGGAAGAGGAGTACG
Source organism: Rhodococcus sp. NS-SX18 (assembly GCF_057367935.1). NCBI lineage: Bacteria > Bacillati > Actinomycetota > Actinomycetes > Mycobacteriales > Nocardiaceae > Rhodococcus > Rhodococcus sp. NS-SX18. The sequence goes on from NZ_CM170633.1 coordinate 5,353,244, forward strand.
CCGGCGAGGAGCCCGAAGACGAGTACGCAGAAGGCGAATACGAGGAAGAACCGGCCGAGGAGTCCGCCGAGGAGGAGTACCCGGACGAGGAGTCCGAAGAGGAGGAAACGCCGGAAGAGGAAGAGGGCGCTCCGGAGGAGGCGGAGGAAGAGGAGGCTCCCAAGCCCGCGCGCCGACGGCCGGCCGCCAGGCGACGCACTGCCGAATCCGCGAGCCGTCCCAAGACATCCCGAGCCCGGAAGGCGAAGGAACCGGAGGAGTCCGGCGACGAGGACGAGGAGCCGGCGAAGCCCCGGCGCCGCAGCACCCGTGCCGAGGCATCCGCCACCGGGCGCGCTCCGGTCCGGCGCACGAGGAAGTGAGTCCGATGACGCGATCACTCGAAGACGCCACCCGCCGGCTGGGCAAGACCGCCAGGGAGACGGCCGGCAAGGCCGGGAAGACCGCCACCGGCACCGCGGGACGGGCGGGAAAGACGGCCACCGGGGCGGCCGGCAGCGCCGGCAAAGCGGCACAGGATCTCTCGCCCACCAAGCACCTGCAGAAGTCGCTGCAGGGCCTGGCCGGCACCTTTGCCGAGCGTGCCCTGTCGACGGTCTCCGACAAGGTGACCGGAACGGCGGGACGCCTCAACGACTATGCCGAGGGCGGCGGCGGGAATCTGCTCGGCGCGATAACCGGTGTGCAGAAGTCCGCCGAGGGCAAGTCGCCGATCACCGCGGCGCTGAGCGGCGGGTTCGAGAACGTCAAGCAGACCGCCAAGGACAAGTTCGACGACGTCAAGGAATCCCTCGGCGGCGGCGAAGGCAAGGGTAAGGGCGGCGGCAACAAGAAGCTCAAGCTCACCAACATCGTCGAGCAGATCGACGTCGGTGTTTCGATCGACCTCGCCTACGACCTGTGGACGCAATTCGCCGACTGGCCGAAGTTCATGAAGAAGGTCGAGCAGGTCGAGCAGGCCTCCGACGAGAAGCTGCAATGGACCGGGAAGGTCTTCTGGTCCCGGCGCAACTGGGAGTCGACGATCCTCGAGCAGGTTCCGTTCGATCGGATCGTGTGGCGCTCGAAGGGCGCCAAGGGCTACATCGACGGGGCGGTGACCTTCCACGAGCTCGCCGACAATCTGACCCGGATCATCATGGTGCTCGAGTACCACCCGCGGGGGTTGTTCGAGAAGACCGCCAACCTGTGGCGCGCTGTCGGTCGACGAGCGCGCTTGGAACTCAAGCACTTCGAGCGGCACGTGATGACAGAGGCAGTTCTGCACCCGGACGATGTCGTGGGCTGGCACGGGGAGATCCGTGAAAGCAAAGTCGTCAAGGACGACGAGACCGCCCGGCGCGAGGAGGAGGAACGGGAACAGGAAGAGCAGGAGCAGGACGCCGGAGAGGAAGGCGCCGAGGACGAAGGCCTGCAGGACGAGACCGAGGACGAGGCCGAGGACGAAGGCGCCGAGGACGAGGCCGAGGACGAACTCCCCGAGGAGCAGGACGAGGAGGACGAGGGTCTGCAGGACGACGAGGACGAAGGCCTGCAGGACGAGACCGAGGAGGAGCCCGAAGAGGAGGACGAGGAGGAGGCACCGGCACGGCGGCGGCGCACGGGCACACGTAGGGGCGCCAGGCGAGGAGCACGCACATGACCATCCAACCCGCCGGCGGCGGGGGCGGAGGAGGAGGCGGCGGCACGATGGCCCGGCCGAACTCCTCCGGCCTCGCCGACGTCATCGACACCATCCTGGACAAGGGACTCGTCATCGACGCGTTCGTGCGAGTGTCGCTGGTGGGCATCGAGCTGCTGACCATCGACGCACGCATCGTCGTGGCCAGCGTCGACACCTATCTGCGGTTTGCCGAGGCGGTGAACCGGCTGGAGATCTCCGACAACGAACCGAAGGGCCTGCCCGACCTCGTCGGTGACATCACCCAGGGCGGGGCGAAGCACAAGACCAAGGGCGCGCTCGAGGCCGCGGGCGAGAAGGTGATGGACTTCCTCGGCGACGTCGAGGACAAGCGGCAGACGGCGAGCCGACCGAAGCGAAGGGGGGATTGATGTCCACCGATCAGGCCGCAGAGGCACCCGAGAGCGAAGGCGGGCAGAGCACCGCGATGTACGTCTACGGCATCGTGCCGGCCGACGTGGAGCCCGAGGAGCACGCGAAGGGCGTGGGAAAGCCTCAGAGCGACGTCGCGGTGGTGCGCCACGGCGACATCGCCGCCCTCGTCAGCGAGATCTCGGTCGACCGGCCCCTCGGCACGCCCGACGATCTGAAGGCCCACGCGGAACTGCTGGACGGTTCCGCGGCCGTCGCGCCTGTGCTGCCGTTGCGGTTCGGGGCGGTGATGACGGACGCCGAGGCGGTGGAGAAGGAGCTGCTCGAGGAGAACCACGACGAGCTGAAGGCGGCCCTCGACGAGCTCGAGGGCCGGGCACAGTTCGTGATCAAGGGCCGCTATGTCGAGAATGCCCTCCTACGCGAGGTACTCGACGAGAACTCCGAGGCCGCCCGGTTGCGCGAGGAGATCCGCGACAAGTCGGAGGATGCCACCCGCGACGCCCGAATGGCGCTCGGGGAGATCATCAACCAGGCGATCGAGGCCAAACGCGCCGAGGACACCCGTCGGGTGATCGACGCCCTCGAGGCCCTCGAACCGATGGTCAACGAGCGGCAGCCCACCCACGAGGAGGACGCGGCGCACATCGCCGTCCTCGTCGAGCTCGACCGGCAGGACGAACTCGAGGAGGCGGTCGGCTCGCTCGCACAGGAATGGGACGGCCGCGTCGAGATGACGCTGCTGGGCCCGATGGCGGCGTACGACTTCGTGATGAAGCGGGAACCGGAGGGCTGACGCATGGGACTGATCTCGGCCATCCTCACGCTGCCGCTGGCGCCGGTCAAAGGTGTGCTCTGGCTCGGCGAAGTCATCCAGGACCAGGTCGAGCAGAAGATGCACGACCCCGCGACCATCCGCAAGGAACTCGAGGAGATCGACGAGGCGGCGGCGGCCGGACATCTGTCGGAAGAAGAGAAGGAGAAGGCACAGCAGGCGGTGCTGGACCGCATGATCCGGCCGGGCGGCGGCACGACACCCGCCGCGAGGGGGGAGTGACAACCCGTGAGCGCCAAGGCCACGCCCGAGGATTCCGGCGACGTCCACGACGACGAGGAAGCGGGCGAACTGCCGCCCCTGACGGCAGCGCAGGCCGCCGCGGCCGCCCTCGAGCACCTCGTGGAGCTGACGTCGAAGGAGCCGCAGGGGGCCACGTCGGTGGAACCCACGGATCACGGCTGGACCGTGGAGGTCGAGGTGCTCGAGGACCGGCGCATTCCGTCGTCGGCGGACATGCTGGCCCTCTACGAGGTGGAGATCGACCTGGACGGAAACCTGCTGGCGTACCGCCGGACCAAACGGTACGGCCGCGGCAGCAGTGACATCGGCGAAAGGGACCGACGATGACGGTGGTGGGGGGCAGTTCGTCGCCGCAGCCGTACGGGGGCGGCCATCAGTCGACGAACCTCGGCGACATCCTCGAGCGGGTCCTCGACAAGGGCCTCGTGATCGCCGGGGACATCCAGGTGAACCTGCTCGATATCGAGTTGCTCACCATCAAACTGCGGCTGGTGGTCGCGTCACTCGAGACGGCGAAGGCGGTGGGCATCGACTGGTGGGAGTCGGATCCGTGGCTCAGCAGCAAGGCCCGCAACCGCGAGCTCGACAGGGAGGACGACAAGCTGGAACTCGAGAACCGGCGGCTGCGCGAGCGGATCGCCGAACTCGAGGCCGGGCAGGACCGGCGCGCGGCCGTCGAGAGCGCCCGTGACGAAGAGGAGGACCGTGACTGACGGAACGGGAGTGTGGCTGTACGCCGTGACGGACGACCGGCTCGCCGAGAAGGACCTCGGCGAGCTGACGGGCGTCGCCGGTGAGGCGGTACGCGCCGTGGGGTCCGGGGGGCTCACGGCCGTCGTGGGTTCGGTGCCACTCGAGGTGTTCGGGGCGGAAGCGCTGAAACGCCACCTCGAGGACATGCCATGGCTCGAGGCGACGGCCCGGACGCACGACGCGGTCGTCTCGGCCGTCGCCCAGCGCGGCCCGGCGATCCCGCTGCGCCTGGCGACCGTCTACCTCGACGACGCCCGCGTGCGCGACCTGCTGGACGAGCGGCAGGCGGATTTCGAGTCGGCGCTGACCCTCGTGACCGGCCGCACCGAATGGGGTGTCAAGGCGTACGGCGACCGTCAGGCGCTCGCCGACGCCGTGGCGGAGGCGCAGATCGCGAGTAGCGCCAAGGGATCGGGCACGGCGTATCTGCTCCGCCGCCGCGCGCAGCTGGCCGCGCAGGAGTCCGTCGAACGCGACGCCGCGGCCCGCGCCGACGAGATCCACTCCCGGTTACTGCGGCAGGCCGCCGCCGGCCGGCGGCAGGCCGCGACGGATCCGGCGCTGAGCGGCCGCCGGGACTGGATGGTGCTCAACGGCACCTACCTGGTGGACGACGACCGCGCGGACGAGTTCGCCACCGCAGTCGAGGAACTCGGCAAGGAGTACCCGGGAATCCGGCTCGAGCTGACCGGGCCGTGGCCGCCCTACTCGTTCGCCGGCGTCGAACGGGAGACCACATGAAGCACGTCGACCCGTCCGTGGACGGCGAGCGCCGCATCGCCCTGATCGATCTGCTGGACCGGGTGCTCGCCGGCGGTGTCGTCATCACGGGCGACATCAAGCTCTCGATCGCGGACGTCGACATGGTGCAGATCTCGCTGCGAGCGCTCATCTCCTCCGTCAGCACACTGTCGGTCACGGCGATCGAGCCGCCCGTCCCGCGGGACGCGTTGGAGCTTCCGGCCGATGACTGAATTCGAGGGCATTCCGCCGCGTATCGACTCCGATCCCGAGTCGGTCGAGCGCGGGCTGGTCACGCTCGTGCTCACCCTCGTGGAGCTGCTGCGGCAACTGATGGAACGGCAGGCGCTGCGGCGCGTGGACGAGGGCGACCTGAGCGACGAGCAGATCGAGCGGATCGGCACCACCCTCATGCTGCTCGAGGAGCGCATGGGGGAGCTGCGCGACCATTTCGGGCTCACCCCCGAGGATCTCAACATCGACTTCGGACCGCTGGGGACGCTGCTGCCCCGGGAGTGAGCCCGCATCGTCACATGCCGGCGACCTCGATGCGGTCGTAGTCCGCGACGGACCCGGCGAGCACCCGCACGTGGTCCTCCATGGTGCCGAGCGTGTGCTCGATCGCGGTCAGCCGGCTCACGTAGTGGCCCACCGGGTATTCGGCGGTGATGCCGATACCGCCGTGCATCTGGATCGCCTCGTGCCCGAGCTTGCGCGCCGACCGGCCCACCTGGAGCTTCGCCCGCGACGCGATGGTCGGGTCGACGATGCCGTCGGCGAGAGCCATGGTGGCGTACAGACTCATGCTCGACGCCAGTTCGAGCAGCACGTACATGTCGGCCGCGCGGTGGGTCAGCGCCTGGAAACGGGCGAGCGGAGCACCGAACTGCTTGCGCTGCTTGAGGTAGTCGGTGGTCAGGCGGAGCGTCTCGGACAGCGCGCCGACGGCCTCCGCGCACAGCGCGGCCTGAGCCCGCACCTGGGCGGCGGTGATCGCCGCGGTGGCGTCCGCGGCCTCACCGAGCGGCACGGCAGCCGCCGAGTCGAGGACGAGTTGCGCGGCGCGGCGCTCGTCGTGGGTGCGGTACGCGGTGCGGGTGACGCCGGTCGCGTCGGCGTCGACGAGGAACAGCCCGACCCCACCGTCCGGCAGCTGCGCCGAGACCAGGAACGTCTCGGCGCAGTCCCCGTGCAGCACAGGGTTCTTGCGGCCGGTGAGGGCCCAGCCGTCATCGCTGCGGGCGGCGCTCGTGGCGACCTCGGCTGCCGGCCAGCGGCTGCCCGGCTCGTCGTGGGCGAACGCGAGCAGCAGCGCGCCCTCCGAGAGGCGCGGCAGGATGTCCGCGCGCTGCTCGTCGGTGCCGATCTCGGCGACGAGGCCGCCCGGCAGAAACACCGCGTTCAGGAGCGGTTCGGGGGCCAGCGCCCGGCCGATCTCGCCCATCACGGCCATGATCTCCACCGGGCCGGCACCCATTCCGCCGTGCTCCTCGGCGAACGGCAGGCCGAGCACGCCGAGTTCGGCGAGCTGGCGCCACACGTCGGCGCTCCAGCCGCGGTCGGTGTCGGCGACCTTGTTACGGGTCTCGGTGTCGTAGGTGCCCGAGAGCACGTCCCGGACCGTCTTGCGAAGCAGGTCCTGTTCGGTATCGAGTTCGAAGTTCATGACAGTGGCTCACAATCCGAGGATCGAGGAGGCAATGATCGAGCGCTGCACCTCACTCGATCCGCCGTAGATGGACACCTTGCGGTAGTTCAGGTAGGTCGGGGCGGTGCGCTGCGCCCACTCCGGCGAGTCGATACCCTCCGCGCCGACCGGCAGCGAGTCGGGACCGGCGATGTCGGTGAGCAGTTCGGTGACCGCCTGCTGCAGCTCCGAGCCGCGCAGCTTGAGCAGCGACGACGCCGGATTGGGCTTGCCGTCGGCGGAACCGGCGACCACCCGCAGCTGGGTGAGTTCGAGCGTGAGGAGCTCGTTCTCGATCTCGGCGAGGCGCGCGGCGAACAGCGGATCGTCGAGCAGGGTGCCGGATCCGGCCCGGGTCTGTGCGGCGAGCTGCTTGGCGCGGGCGAGCCGGACCTTGGTGGCCCCGACGCGGGCGATACCGGTGCGTTCGTTGCCGAGCAGGAACTTCGCGTAGCTCCAGCCCGCGTTCTCCTCGCCGACGAGGTTCTCGGCGGGGACGCGCACGTTCTCGAAGAAGACCTCGTTGACCTCGTAGCTGCCGTCGACGAGCTTGATCGGACGGACGGTCAGGCCGGGGGTGTTCATGTCGATGAGCAGCATCGAGATGCCGGCCTGTTTCTTCGGCGCATCCGGGTCGGTGCGCACCAGGCAGAAGATCCAGTCGGCGTGCTGGGCGAGGGTGGTCCACGTCTTCTGGCCGTTGACGATGTAGTCGTCACCATCGCGCACTGCGCGGGTCTTGAGGGAGGCCAGGTCGGAGCCGGCCTCGGGCTCCGAGAATCCCTGGCACCACCAGATGTCGAGGTTCGCGGTGGCGGGCAGGAAGCGTTCCTTGAGTTCCTGCGACCCGAAGTGCGCGATCACGGGACCGATCATGGATGCGTTGAACGGCAGCGGATCGGGCACGGAGGCGAGCTGCATCTCGTCGAGCCAGATGTGGCGCTGGACGGGGGTCCAGTCCTTGCCACCCCATTCGACCGGCCAGTTCGGCACCGCCAATCCCTTGGCGTTGAGGATCTGCTGACTCCGGACGACCTCGTCGCGTTCCAGGTGCCGGCCGGCAGCGACTTTCTCTCGGATCTCGGCGGGGAACTCGGTGGTGAAGAACGTGCGCAGTTCGTCGCGGAACGCGAGCTCTTCGTCGGTGAGCTTCAGGTTCATGGGGGCCTTCCGTCACGGTTGTGCCTGTGCGAGCGCAACACCGGCGACGACCGATCCCCGCGCCGCGCTACCCGATTCGCCGGGACGCGGGGATGGTTCGCTCTGGTGCTGCCTACTCCCCGACTGTAACCTGACGGTGTAAGGTTGTCCAGGTTCCGGATCCGAAGAGGAGGGAGCGCCGATGGCCCGGCCCCGCACCCCGCTGCTCAGCCGCCCGCTCATCCGCGATACCGCGCTGCGCCTCGTCGACGAGCACGGCCTCGACGAACTGTCCATGCGCAAGATCGCCGCGGAGCTCGGTGTCCGCGCCCCGTCGCTCTACAGCCACTACGCGAACAAGGACGAGCTGCTCGACGACATCGCCGACCGGATCGGCGAGTCCGTCGACGTCAGCGGGTTCGACACCGACGACTGGCAGGACGCGCTACGCCGCTGGGCGAGGTCCTATCGCGCAGCCCTCGCCGAGCATCCGAATCTCGTCCCGTTCCTCGCACGCAGCCCCGGCCGGCGGGAGCTCGCCCTCGACCACGCCAACGCCGTGCACGGCGGCCTCACCCGGTGCGGCTGGCCCCCACGCACCGCAACCCTGATCGGCGCGTCGATCAAGTACCTCGTCGTCGGCTCGGCCATCGCCTCGTTCTCCGGGGGCTTCCTGGACGATCTCGCCATCTACCGGGAACGCTATCCGCATCTGTCGCAGGCACACCGGCTGCGCGAACACGCGGACGAGATCGACCGCGACGGCTTCGAACTGGCACTCGAATCGTTCCTGCAGGGACTGGCACAGCGGTTCGCGAGCCGCGCCGGGGCAGACCGCTGACGCGCCTCAGGTACGCCGCAACCGCACGAACCGCAGATGCCGGCCCGCCTCCCGGTAGTCGGTCTCGCTGCCGTCGACCTCGAACCCCATCGCCGCGCACAGCCGCGGCGCGACCTTCGGGTGCCGGCGCCCGTACCTCGCCATGAACTCCGCGGCCTCCTCCGGACCGAGAAACTCCGCGGTCACCGCGACGCGCTCACGACCCGACTCGACCCGCGCCGCGGGATGTGCCCGCAGGTTCCGGTACCAGTCGGTCTGCTGCCCGAAACCGACGGCCACGACGAACCCGCCGGACGTGTCCTCGTGGTTCACCACCTCGAGCACCGCCTGCCGGGGCGCACCGCTCCGCCGGCCGACGTGGTGCAGCAGCAGGAATCTGCGGCCCAGCACTCGTCCCAGCCCGATCCGGTAGAGGTGGACCGGAGCGCGCAGGAATCGGCGGCGCAGCCCGGTCGGGGGTGCGGCAGGCTCGGTGAGGCGCATTCCTCCACTGTGCGCCCGAGCCGTCGGCTGCACCACCGGAACGCGGCCGCGGATCGGCTGCGAGACCTGCGCGACAGCCCTACCGTTGACCCATGCACCGTCCCATACGCATCGGCCTCCAACTCCAGCCCCAGCACCAGCCCGACTACGGCAGGATCCGCGACACCGTGCGCCGCGCCGAGGACGCGGGCGCCGACATCGTCTTCAACTGGGACCACTTCTATCCCCTCTCCGGAGACCCGGACGGCGCCCACTTCGAATGCTGGACGATGCTCGGAGCCTGGGCTGAACAGACCGAGCGCGTCGAGATCGGAGCACTCGTCACCGGCGGTGGCTACCGCAACCCCGATCTGCTCGCCGACATGGCCCGCACCGTCGACCACATCAGCGGTGGCCGGCTCATCCTCGGCATCGGCGCCGGCTGGTTCGAGAAGGACTACGTCGAGTACGGCTACGACTTCGGCACCAAGGGCTCCCGGCTGAAACTGCTCGGCGAGTACCTGCCCCGGATCACCGCCCGCCTCGGCAAGCTCGAGCCGCAGCCCACCCGGCACATCCCGCTGCTCATCGGCGGCGGCGGGCCGCGTAAGACCATCCCGCTGGTCGCGCAGTACGCGGACATCTGGCACAGCTTCGGCGACCTCGACACCCACCGGGAGAAGGCCGAGATCCTCGCCGCGCGCTGCGCCGACGTCGGCCGTTCGCCGAACCAGATCGAGCGGTCCGTGCCGTGGCGCGGCACGGAGAACGCGGCCGCGCTGGTCGACGCCGGCGTCACCCTGTTCACGGTGGGCGTGAGCGGACCCGACTACGACCTGACGGATCTCGTCGAGGCGATCGGGTGGCGGGACGAGAACTCCGCGCCGCCGCTCTCCGGCCTGGCCTGACAACGGGGGTTCGCACCGCCGGGGACGCGGCGGCCGGGTGCCCGGTTCCCGACGACGCACCGTTGCGCCGGACCAGTCACTCTGTTTACTGTAGTTGAAACCACGGACGGTCGAACCCAGGCGGTGAGCGGCGTGAACCCTGAAGGCGTATGGATCGCCGGTGGATACCAATCCGACTTCGCGCGGAACCTCACCAGGGAAAATCTGACCGTCGCGGACCTCGTCGCCGAGACGGTGACGGAAACGCTGCGCGACGCCCGCATCGACGCCGCCGACGTCGGGGTGATCCACGTCGGCAACGCCTTCGGACAGCTCTACACCGGTCAGGGGCACCTCGGCGGCATGCCGGCCTCCGTGCTGCCCGAACTGTGGGGAATCCCGGCCACCCGGCACGAGGGGGCCTGCGCGTCCGGCTCCTTGGCCGTGCTCGCCGCGACGGCCGATCTCGAGGCCGGGCGCTACGACTGCGCCCTCGTCCTCGGCGTCGAACTCGAGCGGTGCGTCCCCGGCGACGCCGCCACCCGGGTCATGGATGCCGCGGCCTGGGTGGGACAGGAGGGCGCCGAGGCGAAGTACATGTGGCCGTACATGTTCGACAAGATCGCCGACGAGTACGACCGCCGCTACGGCCTGGACGACGAGCACCTGTGGGCGATCGCGGAACTGAACATCCGCAATGCGCGCGCCAATCCGAATGCCCAGACCCGCAACCGGACATACGGACCCGGCAGCTTCGGCCCGGACGAGACCGCCAATCCGGTGGTCGAAGGACGACTCCGCAGGGCCGACTGCAGTCCGCTGACGGACGGGGCCGCGGGCGTGGTGCTGCTGAGCAACCGCTACCTGAGCCGGCACCCCCGCACCGTCGACGACATGACCCGCATCCTCGGGTGGGGACATCGCACGGTCGGACTGTCCTTGTCCGGCAAGCTCACCCGCGGCGGCGACGATCCCCTCGTCATGCCGCACGTGCGCGCCACGATCGTCGACGCGTTCGAGCGGAGCGGCATCGGCGGCGTCCGGGACCTCGACCTGATCGAAACACACGACTGCTTCACCGTCGGCGAATACCTCGCCGTCGACCACTTCGGGATCACCGCCCCCGGACAGAGCTGGCGGGCGATCGAGAACGGCGACCTCGAGATCGGCGGCCGCATCCCCGTGAACCCCAGCGGCGGTCTCCTCGGCGGCGGACACCCGGTCGGCGCCACCGGAGTCCGGATGCTGCTCGACTGCCACCGCCAGATCACCGGGCGCGCCGGCGACTACCAGGTCCCCGGCGCCGCACGAGCCGCGACCCTGAACATCGGCGGAAGCACGACCACCACGGTCAGTTTCGTCGTCGGCTGAAAGGACATCCATGGAACTCGAGATCCTGGGACGGGCACTGTCCACCCTGCCCGCGGACGACGACCACCCGTACCGCACCGGTCCGTGGCGTCCGCAGCACACCGAGCATCGCGCCGACGACCTCGAGGTGGTCGGCGACCTGCCGGCCGATCTGGACGGCGTCTACCTGCGCAACACCGAGAACCCGGCGCACCCGGCACTCGAAGGTCTCTACCATCCGTTCGACGGGGACGGCATGGTGCACGTCGTCGGCTTCCGAGACGGAAAGGCCTTCTACCGAAACAGATTCGTGAGGACCGACGGTTTCCTGGCCGAGCAGGAGGCCGGCGGCCCGTTGTGGGCGGGCATCGCCGAACGGCCACAGAACTCGATCCGCCAGGACGGCTGGGGCGCTCGCGGCCGCATGAAGGATGCCTCCAGCACGGACGTCACCGTGCACCGCGGCGTCGCCCTGACCAGTTTCTGGCAGTGCGGCGACCTCTACCGCCTCGACCCGACCACGCTCGAGACCCTCGGCAAGGCCACATGGGACGGCCGGTTCCCCTCCGACTGGGGCGTTTCCGCGCATCCGAAGGCCGACGCCCGCACCGGCGAACTGCTGTTCTTCAACTACGGCACCGACGCCCCGTACATGCACTACGGCGTGGTCGATGCCGAGGATCGGCTGGTGCACTACGTCGACGTTCCCCTGCCCGGCCCGCGCCTGCCCCACGACATGGCGTTCACCGAGAACTACGCGATCCTCAACGACTGCCCCCTGTTCTGGATCCCGGAGGCTCTCGCATGCGGTAAGTACGTGCCGCGCTACCACCCCGACCTGCCGATGCGGCTCGGCGTCGTACCCCGGCGCGGCCGTGCGGACCAGGTCACCTGGTTCGACGCCGATCCGACCTACGTGCTGCACTGGACCAACGCCTACGAGGACGGCGACGAGATCGTGCTCGAGGGATTCCATCAGGAGACGCCGGAACCGCCGGACGACGGCACCGGAACGATCTACCGGCGGCTGTTCCGTTCGCTGGCGCTCGACCGCATGGGCACCCACCTGCACCGCTGGCGGTTGAACCTGCGCACCGGTTCGCTCACCGAGGAGCGGCTGTCCGAGTCCGTCACCGAATTCGGAATGATCAATCCGCATCACGGCGGCGTCCGTCACCGCTACACCTACGCCGCGACGGGGGTACCGGGCTGGTTCCTCTTCGACGGGCTCGTCAAACACGACGTGCAGACCGGTGCAGAGGAGCACTACTCGTTCGGCGAGGGCGTCTTCGGCAGCGAGACGGTGATGGCGCCCCGCACCGGGTCCGCGGGCGAGGACGACGGCTACCTGATCACGATCACCACCGACATGAACCGGGACCGGTCCGAATGCCTGGTCTTCGACGCACAGCGACCCGCGGACGGACCGCTCGCGCGGATCCGACTGCCCGAACGGGTCTCGAGCGGCACCCACTCGACGTGGGCGGCGGGGTCGGACCTCCCGGGATGGCGGGACGCGGACCGGGCCGGCGACGTCCTGAACCTATGATCATGTGTCGATGGCAGGTTCCGGCACGGTCACCGAACTCGAGCCGGGCGGTGACAACGCGATCGCGGTCACCCTCGGCATCCTCGGCGACGAATGGAACCTGTGGATCCTGCGGTACGCGTTGCAGGGCGACCGCCGCTACCGGGACTGGATCGAGCGGGGGGAGATCTCCAACGCGGTGCTGACCGCGCGGCTGACCCGCCTCACCGACTCGGAACTCCTCGAGCGGGTGCAGTACCAGACGCGGCCGGCCCGGCACGAGTACCGGTTGACGGCGCGCGGCCACGGCGTGTGGCCGGTCCTGCTCACCATGTGGGCGTGGGAACAGCAGTGGGCGCCGGACGACAGGGGGCAGCTCCCGGCCCGGAGGCACACGGTCTGCGCCGCCCGCTTCACCCCGGTCCTCGTCTGCGGCCACTGCGACCGTCCCGTCGGCGCACCCGACGTCGAGGCGCAGCTCGGCCCCAGCGGGCAGTGGTCGCGGAGCGTGCCGGCCGCGACCGGGCGCCGCCGGTCCGGCCGCGCCCGCTCGCCGGAGATCCTGCCGCACACGATGGAACTGCTCGGCGACCGGTGGTCGGCGGCACTGCTCGGGGCGGCGTTCCTCGGCGCCACCCGCTACGGGCAGTTCGCCGAGCGCATGGGTGCGCCGCCGACGGTGGTCGCCGGCCGGCTCCGGCGCTTCACCGAACTCGGCGTGCTTCAGGAACTGCCCAATCCCGCCCGCCCGGCGTGGGTGACCTACCACCTGACCGACAAGGGGCGCGCGTTCTTCCCCGTCGTCGCCTGCATGATCGACTGGGGGCTGCGCTGGTTCCGCGCACCGGAGGGACCGGCGATCGTCCTGTGTCACCGCGAGTGCGACCACACCTTCACCCCCGTCCTGGCGTGCAGTCACTGCGGGGAGCGGCTGCGGGCCTCCACGGTCTCGATCGAGCCGTCCGGCGGCTGACCCGCCCGGCGCCTCGATTCGGATTAGGCTCCCACCATGCCCGAATCCGTGATCGCGAAACGGAGCACCGTGGCAGCGCTGCTCCTGGCGGTGCTCCTGGCGCTGACCATGACGGCCTGCTCGTCGGGCGGTGATCGCTCGTCTGCTCCGCAAGACCTGTGTTCCCCGCCCGGAGTCGGCTCGGCGTCCGCGGCACCGGCGAACCTGGACACGTCGGCCGCCGCCGCGGAGGACCGGTACACGACGCCGGACGTGGTGCCCCTGGACTCGATCGACGTCGCGCGGCTGAACCTCATCACCCCCGGGGTGCTCACCGTCGGTACGCTCTCCGATGCGCCGCCGAGCATCTGCGTGAACTCGAGCGGCGAATTCACGGGCTACGACAACGAACTGCTGAAGGCGATCGCGGAAAAGCTCGGCCTGCGTGTGCAGTTCGTGGGCACCGAATTCGCGGGCCTGCTCGCCCAGGTGGCCGGCCGGCGCTTCGACGTCGGCTCGTCGTCGATCACCACCACCGACGAACGCCGCCAGTTGGTCGGCTTCACCAACGGCTACGACTTCGGGTACTTCTCGCTGGTCGTGCAGAACGGCAGCCCGATCCGCGGGTTCGGCGACCTGAACGCCGCCACGCGCGTGGGGGTCGTGCAGGGCACCGTGCAGGACGACTACGTCGTCAACACCCTCGGCCTCGATCCGGTGAAGTTCCCGGACTACAACACCGCCTACGCGAACCTGAAGACCGGCCAGATCGACGCGTGGGTGGCGCCGTCGCAGCAGGCCGAGGGTGCCATCGCCCCCGGCGATCCCACATCGATCGTGCAGAACACCTTCAGCCTCAACAACTTCGTCGGCTGGGCCGTCGCGAGGGAGAACCAACCGCTGATCGACGCCCTGAACTCCGGGCTCGACGCGCTGATCGCCGACGGCACCTGGGCCGAGCTGTACACCCAATGGGTGCCCAGGGAACTGCCCGAAGGCTGGAAACCCGGCAGCAGGGCCGCGCCGGAACCGGACCTACCGGACTTCGCGGCGCTGGCCGCCGAGAATGCCGCCACCGGCGAGGAACCGGCGTCGACTGAACCGAAGTCCACGCTCGAGCAGCTGCGCGAGACGTTCTTCTCGTGGGAGCTGTACCGGGATGCCTTCCCGGATCTGTTGAAGACCGGGTTGCCCAACACGCTGATCCTCGCCGTCACCTCGGGCGTCGCCGGGACGATCCTCGGCATGCTGCTCGCCATGGCCGGGATCTCCCGCACCCGCTGGCTGCGCTGGCCCGCCCGCGTCTACACCGACATCTTCCGCGGCCTGCCCGCCGTGGTGATCATCCTCCTCGTCGGCCTCGGCGCCGGACCGGTGGTGCAGGGCCTGACGGGCAACAACCCGTACTGGCTCGGCGCCGCCGCCCTGGCGCTGCTCGCGGCCGCCTACATCGGGGAGATCTTCCGGTCGGGCATCCAGTCGGTCGAACCGGGACAGATGGAGGCTGCCCGCGCTCTGGGCTTCAGCTACCGCCGGGCGCTGACGCTGGTGGTGATCCCCCAGGGCGTGCGGCGCGTGCTGCCCGCGCTGATGAACCAGTTCATCTCGCTCATCAAGGACTCGTCGCTCATCTACTTCCTCGGCCTGCTGGCCACCCAGCGGGAACTGTTCGCCGTCGGCCGCGACCTGAACGCCCAGACCGGCAATCTCTCCCCGCTCGTCGCGGCGGGCCTGTTCTATCTGATCCTCACGGTGCCGCTGACGCACCTCGTGAACTACATCGACCACCGCCTGCGCACCGGCCGGCCCGAGGCCACCCTCGACCCGCTCGAACAGGAACTCGTCGTGGAGAGGGGCTGACCGATGCCGACCACCGTCCCCGAGAGCGTGTCCCTCACCGGGACCGGGCTGCACCTGGCCTTCGGAACCAACCGCGTGCTGCGCGGCGTCGATATCCACGTCGACGCCGGGAAGACCGTCACCGTGGTCGGCCCGTCCGGCTCGGGCAAGTCGACGCTGCTGCGCGTGCTCAACCGGCTGCACGAACCCGACGCCGGCGACATCCTCCTCGACGGCCGCTCGGTGCTGAAGGACAACCCCGACGAGCTGCGGCAGCGGATCGGGATGGTGTTCCAGCACTTCAACCTCTTCCCGCACAAGACGGTGGCCGAGAACATCGCGCTCGGCCCGCACAAGCTCAAGGGGCTGTCGAAGGAACGGGCCCGGGCACTCGCCCTCGAACAACTCGATCTGGTCGGCCTGAAACACAAGGCCGACTCCCGTCCCGGCAACCTGTCCGGCGGGCAGCAGCAGCGCGTCGCGATCGCCCGCGCCCTCGCGATGGCCCCGCAGGTGATGTTCTTCGACGAGGCCACCTCGGCGCTCGATCCGGAACTCGTCAAGGGCGTGCTCGCCCTCATGGCCGACCTCGCATCGGGCGGCATGACGATGGTGGTCGTCACCCACGAGATGGGCTTCGCCCGCTCGGTGTCGGACACCGTGGTGTTCATGGACCACGGCGCGGTAGTCGAGACCGGCGCGCCCGAGGAACTGTTCGACGCCCCGAAAACCGAGCGCCTGCAGCAGTTCCTGTCCCAGGTGCTGTAGACCGCTCCGCGGCCGGTGTGTCCTTTGGGCGGCTGGGGCAGCCCAAAGGGCACACCGGACGTTCACCTCGTCTTTCCCTTCGCCTGGTTTCGGTCTCCTACGGTGCCCGCGTTGAACCGATTCGACGAGGGAGTACCTGTGAGTCCGAATTTCCTGCCGCTGATCGTCACGCACGACGGCAAGTCGTCACGCGCCGCCGTCACCTGTCGCTACAAGTGTGGCAACGCGTGTTCCCACGCCGTTCCCAACACCTCCGGCGGCGAGTACTTCGGTGACGTCGTGCGCACCGCCATGAGCCGGCGCGGCGTGCTGCGCGGCGGCGCGATGGCAGTGCTCGCGGTCGGAGCGGGCGGCGTGCTCGCCGCGTGTTCCGACGATGCGGGTAGCACCGGCGGCGCCGGCGCCACGTCGGGTCCGGCCGATCTCGGTCCTGTCCCCACCGGCACGGATTTCGTCGCGGTCGCGCCGAACACCGACGACGTCGTGACCGTTCCCGAAGGCTACGACCAGGCCGTCGTCATCCGGTGGGGCGACCCGGTGCTGCCCGACGCGCCCGCCTTCGACATCGGCAACCAGAGCGCGGCGGCGCAGGAGAAGCAGTTCGGCTACAACAACGACTTCGCCGGGTTGCTACCCGTCGACGGCGTGCCGAACACCTACCTGCTGGTGGTCAATCACGAGTACACGTCCGAGCCGTTCATGTTCGCCGGCTACGATCCCGACAACCCCACCGAGGAGCAGGTGCGCATCGGATGGGCCAATCACGGGCTGTCCGTCGTGCAGGTCAAGGGCGAATCCGGATCCGGTCGTCTCACACCGGAATTCGGTCCGTACAACCGCCGCATCACCGGTCTGACCGAGTTCCTCCTCACCGGTCCCGCCGCGGGCAGCGACCTGGTCCGGACCGCCGCCGACCCGACCGGCACCCGCGTGCTCGGCACCCTGAACAACTGCGCCGGCGGTCTCACCCCGTGGGGCACCGTGCTCTCCGGTGAGGAGAACTTCAACCAGTACTTCGCCAACGCCGAGAACGTCACCGACCCCGTCGCCGCCGAGCGACTCGCTCGCTACGGCCTCGAGGGCGGCGCGTCGGAACGCCTGTGGGAGCGCTTCGACCCGCGTTTCGACATCGTCGCCACCCCCAACGAGGTCAACCGGTTCGGGTGGGTCGTCGAGGTCAACCCCTGGGACGCGACGTCCGTGCCGGTCAAGCACACCGCGCTCGGTCGGTTCAAGCACGAGGCCGCGACGATCCACGTCACGGCCGACGGAACCGTCGTCTCCTACAGCGGCGACGACGAACGCTTCGACTACATGTACAAGTTCGTCTCCTCCCGCACGATGCAGCCCGGCACGTCGCAGGCGGCGATGCGGCACAACATGACGCTGCTCGACGCCGGAACCCTGTACGTGGCCAAGCTGACCGGTGATGCGCCGGACGAGATCGACGGCAGCGGTGCGCTTCCCGCATCCGGAGCGTTCACCGGCACGGGGGAGTGGATCCCGCTGCTGCGCACGGCCGAAGACGGCCGCGGCGAGTCCCTGGTCGACGGCATGACCGCCGAGGAGGTCGCGGTGTTCACCCGCCTGGCCGGGGACAAGGTCGGGGCCACGAAGATGGATCGGCCCGAGGACTTCGAGCCGAACCCCGTCACCGGCAAGGTCTACGTCGCATTGACCAACAACACCAAGCGCGGCGAGGACGGCAAGGCCGCGGCCGACGTGGCGAACCCCCGCAACAACAACAAGAACGGGCAGGTACTCGAGATCGACGACGATCACGCGGGCACGTCGTTCACCTGGAGCCTGCTGCTGGTCTGCGGCGATCCGGAGGCCGCCGACACCTACTTCGGTGGTTTCGACAAAGCGCAGGTCAGCCCGATCTCGTGCCCGGACAACCTCGCCTTCGATCCGCACGGCAACCTGTGGATCTCCACCGACGGCAACGCCCTGAAGTCCAACGACGGGCTGTTCAGCGTCGCACTCGACGGTCCGCGCCGCGGGGAGACCAAGCAGTTCCTCACCGTGCCCGTCGGTGCGGAGACGTGCGGTCCGATCGTGCAGGAGAACCGCGTCGTCGTGTGTGTGCAGCACCCGGGCGAGACCGACGACGCCACGTGGGACGCCCCGTCGTCGCACTGGCCCGACGGCGGCACCGCCCAGCCGCGCCCCGCGGTCGTCGCGGCCTGGAAGTCCGACGGCCTGATCGGCGCCTGACCCCGTGCGCGCTTTTGGTAGCAGCCGCTACCAAAAGCGCGCACGGGCGCCGTCAGGCGTCGAGGCGGCGGGCGAGGTCGATCAGGTCGTCGGCGATCACGTCCCAGTCCTGTTCCGCGTGCAGATCCGTGGCCTGGTCCGGGCCGTGCTCGGTGGGTCGCGCGAAGAACGCGGTCCGCAGGCCGCAGGCCCGCGCGGCCGCGAGGTCCCCGTTGTGGGCGGCGCACATGCACACCTCGCCCGGCTCCAGGCCGAGAACCTCGGCCGTGCGCAGGTACGCCTCGGGCATGGGCTTGTAGGCGCGCGCGACCTCGGCACCGAGGACGGCGTCCCAGGGCAGACCCGCGCGCTTGGCGATGTCCACCATCATGCCGATGTTGCCGTTCGACAGCGGCGCGACGACGAAACGCCGCTTCAGCCGGGTCAGTCCCTCGACCGCGTCGGGCCACGGGTCGAGCCGGTGCCACGCGAGGTTGAGCCGATCGAGCTCGTCCCCCGGGATGCCGGCCGGATCGACGCCGACCTCGCGCAGGGCGTCCTCGAGGTTCTCCCGATGCAGCACGTCCAGGCGGACGAACGGCCGCGCGCCCGCCCGCACCGCCTCCATCGCCGGTTGATAGCGGGCCCGCCACGCGTCGGCGAACACGGCCGGGTCGGCGGCACTTCCGTGGCGGGCCAGGAACGGCGCCGCCTCCCGCGCGATGCTGGTGCGCCAGTCCACCACAGTGCCGAACACGTCGAAGACCAGTGCCTTCACCCCGAAGATGCTCATACGACGCATCCTCCCAGAACCGCCGGGCCGGTGCGCGTCAGCGCAGCACCGCATTTCCGAGGAACTCGCACGCCTGCAGCGCCAACGCGATGTCCAGCTTGTCGTGCACCGCAGGTGCACTGGTCGGGTCGCCGAGCGCCTTGTTGATCCGGTACTTGACGGTGTTGCGGTGCAGGTTCAGTCGCTCCGCGGTGTGCAGGTGGCTCTCACCGGTGGCGAAGTAGGTGCCGAGGGTGACCCTCAGCATCGCGGCCTGCTCGGTGTCGTCAGCGAGCGGACCGAGGATCTCGCCCACCCACGCGCGCGCGGCGTCGAGGTTGCGGGCGAGCAGCGACACCACCGCGACCCCGCGGTCCCCGAAGCCGACAACCCGCCGGGTGCACGTGGCCTGAGCCACCGCAATCGAATACGCGGCCTGGGCCTGCTCGTGGGAACGCCGGAAGCCGGCCAGGCCGGAGCCGGGCAGACCGACCGCCAGGCGGCCGGCCGGATGGGAGCGCACGACGGCGTCGAGTGCCGCCGTATCGATTGCCGGCCGGCGCCGATCGAACGGGAGCCACGCCCACACCGTGCGCCGGTCGATGGCGGTGAGGATCGGCGGTGCGTCCGAGCCGAGATGCACTGCCACCGCGCGCACCAGCCGGTCCAGCGGATTGAGGGCGCCGTCTGTGGATTCGGCTGTGGTCCAAGCAATCACCGCGACGTGACAGCGGCCGAGCCGGTACCGGGTCTCCGCCTCGAACGCCGCGGCGTCGGTCTCGGACCCGTCGACGAGACCGTGGATGAGGGCCGAGTGCACGTTGCCGCGCACGGCCGACCACCGGCGACGTTCCTTCTCGTACGCGTCGAACACGTACAGGGTAATCCAGTCGATGTACCGGTAGACCACCGCGGAGATGTACTCGACGACGTCGAGCGTCACCTGCGGCGGCAGGTTCATCGACCGCACCTCGTCGAAGCACAGCCGCATGAGGTCGTTCTGCCCCATGTGGTACGCCCGGACGAGGGAATGCGACGGCACGTCGCGCTGCGCGAGCCGGAGCGCGTATTCCACTGCTGCCGTGGTGGGTTGGAGGTGGTCGGCGGGGATCTCGTTGGTGAGCACGTGGATGATCGTCGCGATGTTGCCGTGCACGCTCGCCTCGAGGAGTTCGACGAGTTGCGGATCCTCGTCGAGGTGGGCGATCTCGCGCGCCATCATCGCGGTCATGGACCGGGTGATCTCCCGCTGGCGGGCGTCGAACCGCCGCGCGACCTCGGCGACGACGCGCCGGACCTCGTCGGCGGCCGACGCTGCGCCCGCCGGCTGCCCCGAGAGCACCGGCTCAGTCACGGCCCGTGCTCCGCAGGTGCTGCAGCGCCGACTCGGCGGCGTTGTAGCCGCACATCCCGTGCGCGCCCGCCCCGGGCGGGGTGGAAGCCGAGCACAGGTACACCCCCGGAACCCCGGTGCTGTAGGGGTCCAGGGCAATCCGTGGCCGGAAGACCACCTGCAGGTCCGCGTTGGCGCCGCCGACGATGTCGCCGCCGATCTGGTTGGGGTTCTGCCGCGCGAGATCGGCCGGTGTGGTCGTCGAGGTCGCGACGACGCGGTCCCGGAACCCCGGCGCGAACCGCTCGATCTGCGCGACGATCGCGTCCGTCGCGTCACTGGTGTAGCCGGCCGGGACGTGGGCGTAGGCGTACACCGGGTTCAGGCCGCCCACCGAGCGGGTCGGGTCGGCGACGTACTGCTGGCCGAGCAGCACGAAGGGCTTGTCCGGCATGCGTCCCGTCGCGACGTCGCGTTCGGCCCGGGCGATCTCGGCGAACTCGCCGCCGAGGTGGACGGTCCCGGCCCGCCCGCAGTCCGGATCGGCCCACGGGATCGGACCGTCGATCGCGAAATCGACCTTGAAGGCGCCGGGCGCATGCCGGAACCTGCGGTAGGACTTGGCGATCCGCGGCGGCATCTTGTCGCCGAGGATGTCGAGGGCAGCGCCGGGCGCGACGTCGAGTAGGACGACGTCCGCCGGCGGCAGGTCCGCGGCGCGACGGACCCGGACGCCGGTGTGCACCTTGCCGCCGTGCTCGGCGAGCTGGGCTGTCAGGGCGCGCGCGATCGCGACGGAACCACCCTCGGCGACCGGCCACCCGTAGCGGTGTCCCGCGGCGGTGATCATCAGGCCCACGGCGGACGTCGCCGGGCGGTCCAGCCGGTGGTAGGCGTGGGCGGCGATGCCGCCGAACAGGGCTCGCCCCTTCGGGGTCCGGAACCAGCGGGCCGCGGCCGTCGCGGGCAGCAGGGCCCGCGGCCCGAACGCCGCCAGCCGCAGCGGATGCCGGGGGACGTTCAGCACCGGTCGCATCAGGTCCGCGGCCAGTGCGTCGAAGCCGGATGCGAGATCGGTGAACATCCGCCGCCACCGTGGGCCGTCCGCGCCGAGGCCCGCCGCGGTGACGTCGAGGGAGCGGTGCAGCAGAGCAGCCTCGCCCCCGTCGAGGGGATGGGCACAGTCGATCTCCGGCCACCGCCACCGCAGGCCGTACCGTTCGAGGCCGAGGGTCTGCAGGTAGGGGGAGCCGGCGCCCATCGGATGGAAGGCCGAGCAGTGGTCGTGGACCAGGCCGGGGACGGTGAGCTCGCCGGAGCGGGTACCGCCGCCGATCTCCTCGGCTGCCTCGAGGACCTGGACGTCCACACCGCGACGGGCGAGGTGGACGGCGGCGGCGAGCCCGTTGGGCCCGCTGCCGACCACGACCGCTGTACTCACGCCTTCACCTCCAGCTGCCCGTCGTCTGTGCGGTCCATTGTCCACTGCACGTCGAACGGGATGGGTCCGTTGGGCAACCAGGGCTGCTCGGCGACGGCGTCGGCCACCCGGTAGGTGCCGCGTTCGATCACGCCGAGGGCCGCGTCGATCACCTTGTACTCCTGGGTGCCCTTGTGGATGGGCTGCGATTCGATCCACGCGACGACGAACTCGCCGGGGGCGAAGTTGCAGCGGCGCTGGATGGCGGCGATGAGGTGCTCGTTGTGCAGGTGCCCGTCACCGAAGTTGAAGGCGACGATCGAGTTGCAGGAGAACTCGGCCTCGCGCAGGTCGTAGGTGTCGATGTCGTCCCCGAGGTGCCGCATCATCAGGGAGAACAGGGCCCGGCCCTGACTGTGCAGGGACCGCCAGCCGAGCAGCTGGTGCATCACCACGTCCGCGACGTCCTCCGGGTAGGTGGCGAGCAGCTGGGTGCGGGTGTTCTGCGCACCACGGACGATGTGCCGGTTCAGCTTCTCCTCGGCGCCCGGCGCGAACGCCCAGGTGGCCGACGCCCAGTTGCCGGCGTACTGCCGCATCGACGGCAGGAACGACACCAGGTCGGGCCGCAGGTTGCCCAGCACCGGGAAGAAGCACAACGCGGCGGTGATCGCACCGGCCAGCCACAGCGACGACATGTCGGTCACGGCGTAACCGTCCCAGGCGGGGAAGCCCCAGAACAGGAAGACCGTGGCGTAGGCGAACAGCAGGTTCCATTCCAGCGGCACCGCGAGCGGGAAGGTCGACGCGATGAAGAAGTGGAACGCCACCATCAGCAGCACGGCGAGCAGCGTGAGGGTGCGGTTCGTGGAGAACAGCAGCACGAGCGGGGTGGCGATCTCGACGAGGGTGCCCAGGACGTGCCCGACGCCGCCGGCCAGCACGGACGGGCGCAGATCGTTCGGGAAGTTGCGGTAGTGCGCGCGCTTGACCGTCTTGGACAGCATCCACGGCGTGTTGCTGATCATCGGCGGGATCACCATGGAGAAGTGGTGGCCGAATTTCGAGACGCCGGCGCCGACCCAGACGGTGACGATGAGCAGCTTGAGGGCGACGATCATGTCGACGAACGGCAGGAAGGTGAAGAACACGAGCGCGGGCAGGTACTGCTCGCTGCGCGCGGCGATGAAGATCACCTTGTCGCGCAGGCCGATCAGGACGAGCAGCACGACGACCGGTGCCACGACGGCGGGCCGGACCAGTCCCGCATTGTCGGCGACCACCGCGTCGATCGAAGCGGTGTGGACACCCGGAAGAACAATGGCGACAAGAAGAGTGACGATCAGCACGGCGTAGAGCGCGACGTCGCCGACGGTGCGGCGGTCACCGGCCGTGCCCGGCACCTTGTCCGGCCACGGTGGGAGCCGGATCGTGTCCGGCTTCAGCCAGGAATGGAATCCGCCGGTCATCGGCTTGAAGTGCCCGGCGAGCGGGCCCCACGAGCCGCCGACGCCGAGCCCCTCCACCAGCACCGTCCACAGGATCAGCTTCTGGTAGACGATCGGCTGGTTCCACCACGACGCCACGTCGAGCCAGGACAGGCCCGAGGTCAGCGTCGCGAGGGCGGTGCCGGCGCCGACGTAGAGGAACAGCAGCTTGAGGATGTAGACGGTGTGCACCATCTTCGGGGTGCCGAATCCGTGGTCGACCCAGTGGGTCGCCATGGCCCGCAACCGATCCCGGAACGGGAGCTGACGGAAGGTGGCGGAATCCACTTCCGGGAAGTGGCCGGTCTTGAAACCCATGGGAATTCGCCTTTCGGGTAGGGGAGGCCGCCCCACCGGCCCGGGGCCGGCGAGTCGGAGCGTGTGGTGTCTTCGGGAGCGATCAGGCGTGCACGGGAGCGTGGCTGCGCCGCAGGCCGGGCTTGTCGATCTTGCCGACGGGGTTGCGCGGCAGGGAGTCGACGACGTGTACCTCAGTGGGCACCTTGACCCTCGTCAGCCGTTCGGCGACGTGGGTGAGCAGTTCGGTCCCGGTGACGGCCCGGCCGGGGCAGGCCACGACGTACGCGACGGGGACCTCGCCGTACACCTCGTGCGGCGCGCCGATCACGGCGGACTCGAGGACCGCGGGGTGGGTGGCGAGCGCGTTCTCGATCTCCTTGGGGTACAGGTTCTCCCCGCCGCGGATGATCATGTCCTTGATGCGGTCGACGAGGATGAGGTAGCCGTCCTCGTCGAGGCGGCCGACGTCGCCGGTGTGCAACCAGCCGTCGACGACGGTGCGGGCCGTCTCCTCGGGCCGGCCGAGGTAGCCGCGCATCACGTTGGGGCCCTTGATGATCACTTCGCCGGCGACGCCGGGCGGCAGGTGTCGGCCGTCGGGTCCGGCGACGGCGATCTGCTGACCGGGCAGCGCGGGACCGACCGTGCCGAGTTTGCGGGGGCCGTCGACGGGGTTGCACGCCGACGCACAGGTACCCTCGGTGAGCCCGTAGCCCTCGACGACGACGAGCCCGAAGCGCTGCTCGACGCGGTCGAGGAGTTCCTTCGAGATCGGGGCCGCGCCGCAGATCGCGAAGCGCAGCGACGAGGTGTCCACCGGGGTGTCCTGCGGCTGGGAGACCAGCAGGGCGTAGATGGTGGGCACGGCCGAGAAGTAGGTCGGTCGGAGCCGGGCCACGTCGTGGAAGAAGCGATCCGGGGAGAACCTGCCGGTGATGCTGAGCTGCGCCCCGGCCAGCAGGGGTGCGAGGAAGCTGACCGCGATCGCGTTGACGTGGAACAGCGGCAGGATCAGCAGGCAGTGGTCGGTCTCGGTCAGCCGCAGGTGCGTGCGGAAGGAGTCCGCCATGAACTGCAGGTTCGCGTGGGTGAGCTGCACGCCCTTCGGGCGGCCCGTGGAGCCGGAGGTGTAGATCAGCAGGGCGGTGTCGTCGGGTTCCGGGTCGGCGCCGGCCGCCCATCCGGCGGGAGCGGCGACGGCCATGTCGTCCACGTGGATCACCGGGCGGCCGCCCGACGGGGCGCCGGGACCGGCGTTCACGACGAGTGCGGCTCCGGCGTCGGCGATCTGGTATCCGGCCTCGCTCGCGGTGAACGCCGGATTGACGGGGGTGGCCGTCGCGCGCAGCCGCCACGCCGCCATGAGGGCGACGAGCAGTTCGGCCCGGTTGGGCAGCATCACCGCGACGACGTCACCGGCCGCGATGCCGTGTTGCTGGAGCTGTGACGCGAAACCGTCTACTCTGCGGGCGAATTCGGCGTAGGTGAGCTGCCGGTTGTCGTCCCGCACGCAGGGCCGGTCCGATTCGTGGTGCCACACCAGATATTCGATCGTCACTACCGTCGGTCCTCTCCTTTTCGGCTGACTACGACGGTAGTGACGGGGATCACGTCCCGGCTACGGCCTCGCGGGCTCGAGTTCCGGCCGGGTGTTGTCCTCCGAGCACAACACCGCGCCGCCGGCTGCGGAAGGCAGCCGGCGGCGCGGAGCGGATCGTCAGTGGGCCGGATCGCCCGAGGAGGCAGGTTGCGGTGCCGCCTCGACGTGCATCGCCCGGGCCAGTGCCACCTCCTCGGGCGGAGTGGTGCGTGCACCGCCGCGCCGGCGCAGATACCGGGTCTTGAGGTGGTACGCGGCGAGGATGACGGCGAGCGCGATCAGCGACTGCACCAGTTCGGCACGGGCGCCGGTGAACCACATGCCGACGAGGATCGCGACGATGCCGGCCGTCACGACGACGGGCAGGGCCGGGTAGAGCCACACCCGGAACTGCAGGATCTCCGGCGACGTGCGCTCCCAGCGGCGGCGCAGCACCAGTTCCGACAGGCAGATCATGATGTACACGAACAGGCAGATCGCACCGGACGACGTGACCAGGTACAGGAAGATGGTGTCGGGCCAGACGTACGCGGCGACGATGCACACGTATCCGACGAACGTGCACGAGAGCACGCCCTTGAGCGGAACGCCCTTGGAGTTGACCGCCGTCATCCAGGCCGGGGCGTCACGATGCGCGCCGAGCACGAACAGCATCCGCGATGCGGTGTAGAGCCCGGAGTTCAGGCACGAGAGCACGGCGACGAGGACGACGAAGTTGAGGATCTCGGCCGCTCCGGGGATGCCCAGCAGGTCGAGGGCGGAGACGAAGGGGGATTCGCCGACGACATAGCTGTCCCACGGCTGCATGGTGACGAGCAGGAACGTCGCACCGACGAAGAACGCGAGGATCCGGAACACGACGGTGCTGGTGGCGCGGCGGATCGCCGCGGCCGGCTCCTTCGACTCGGCCGCGGCGATCGTGACCAGCTCGGCGCCGGTCATCGAGAAGATGACGGCGACCACCCCGACCAGGACGGGGGTGAAGCCGTTCGGCAGGAAGCCGCCGTGGGCGGTCAGGTTGCCGAACGACAGGTCGGCCCCCGGCCAGACGCCCAGCACGTAGAGACCGGCCAGGACGAGGAACGCGATGATCACCGCGACCTTGATTCCGGCGAACCAGTACTCGGCCTCACCGAAGTTGCCGACCGACAACAGGTTCACCACGGTCATGATCAACAGTAGACCGGCCGCCATCAGCCACAGCGGAACACCGGGGAGCCAGCGGCCGAGCAGGGTGGCCCCGACCACGGCCTCGATTCCGACGACGACCACCCAGAAGTACCAGAACAGCCAGCCGGTGGCGAAGCCCGCCCAGTTGCCCATGGCGTCGCGGGCGTACTCGGTGAACGAGCCGGTGCAGGGTTTGGCGACGGCCATCTCCCCGAGCATCCGCATGACGAGGAAGACGATGAGCCCGCAGATCAGGCAGGTGAGGATGGCTCCGGGGCCGGCTTGGCCGATGATCGCGCTGATGCCCACGAAGAACCCCGCGCCGATCACCCCGCCCATGGACAGCATGGTGAGATGGCGCCTCTTCAGCGCATGACCCAGGGTGTCGGACCTGTCGGCCGGTGAATCGGTGTGCACGGCACTCCCTTCGAGACCTGGTGTGCGGCGCCGTGGGGTGCCGGTTCCGGCGTCCCGGCGGCGCTGTCGCTCGGATGGGAGAACACTAAGACCACAATGTGACCCACGACATGTCCGCGATGTACACGTCTGTGGGTCACATTGGCCGCCGGGGCGATTGTCGGCCGGATTCAGACCGGTTGTGCCTCGTCCGGCGCCGCCTCGGGTTCCTGCGACACCTCGGGCTTCTGCGACGCCTCGGGCTTCTGCGACGGCTCGGGCTTCTGCGACGACTCGGGTTCCGAGGGCGCACGATCCGTCGGTGTGAGCAGCATGTAGCTGCCCGCGGCCAGCAGCACCGTCACCACCGGGGCGAGCTGCGCCCACGTCGCGCTGACCTCCTGCACGGTGAGCACGATGCCCGCGACGGAGGAGATCAGCCACGCCAGTGCGCCGCCGGACGCGGTGCGGGGCATGACGCGACGCCGATCGCGCAGCACGTAGACCACCGCGATCGCCACCCACGCGGTGATGAGCACACCCTGCCAGGCGAGGGCCTGCAGCAGGTATCCCAGCACGTCGGTGAGCATGAGCAGGTAGGCGAGCACGGCGGTGACCACCACCCACACCGCCCGGGGCACGTCGAGGCGCAGGGCCCGGTGGACGAACACCTGCAGGTTGGTGGAGGCGAGGTAGAAGTTGGCCGAGTTGATGCGGGTCTGGGACACGATGATCAGCAGCACGCCGGCGAAGCCGAGGGAGCCGACGACCGCCTCGACCACGCCGGTCTCGGTGCCGGCGATGTCCCAGGCGCCGAGGAGGTAGAGCCCGACGAGTCCGTTGACGCCGAAGGTCAGCGCGTAGAACACCCAGCCGAAGGTGACGGTGCCGTGGAAGCCGGCGTCGGCGCGGCGACCGAGCCGCGCGTAGTCGAAGGTGTACATCATCAGCACCCAGACACCCATGTAGACGAGGTAGGCGGTGAGCCAGCCCGGAAGCGGACCCGACGCCACCGTGGCGGTGAGCCACCCGGTGGGGTAGCCCTGTTGCACGGTCGCGGCCACCACCACGGCGACCATGCCGACGAGGTAGAACGGCAGCAGGATCCCGTTGAGCTTGTCGAGCCATGCGGCCACGCCGCCGATCACCACGGGGATCATGTACACCGTGCACAGCAGGTACCACAGCCTGATGTCGCCGCCGAAGTACTCCTGCAGGGCCACGGCGACGATGGATCCTTCGAAGACCCCGTAGTAGAGCGCGGTGGCGGCGAACAGGGCCGGGGCGAGCAGTGAGCCGACGGCACCGAACATGCGCCGCGACAGCAGCTCGACGGACAGGCCGGTGTGGATCGCATAGCGGGAGAGCAGCAGATTGACGACGCCGAAGGTGGCGACGGAGGCGGCCATACCGACGAGGGTCGCCGGCACCCCGACCGCGCCGGCCGAGGCGACCGCGACGTAGAGCCAGAACATGGCGCTGAACATGGCCCACCAGGCCATCGTCAACGACCATCGGGACAGCCGGCCGGATTCGGGCACGCGTTCGTGTTCCGCGGAGGATTCGGGGGCGGAGTCGGTGAGGTGATCGGACATGGGGTCGCCTCTCGAGGGGAGGGAATCCGAACCGGCGCAGGGGCGCACGACCGCCCGCGGCACGGGAGGTTCGGCAGGGGGAGTCTTCGGGGAGGGGAGAGCGGAAACCGAGGCGGGGCAGCGGGATTGCTGCCCCGCCTCAGGTCTCAGGACCAGTGCGCGACGGAACGGGTCTGCAGCAGGTCGCGGAACTGGGCGGTGGTGGTGGGCAGCAGCTCGCCGGTGCCCCAGTCGACGATCACGCCGTAACGGCGCACGAGGTCGAGCATGGACAGCTCACCGGTGCGGTAGCGGGCCGCGACGGATTCGGGGTCCTCGTCGAGCCAGTCCCGGCGTGCCGACCGGATCTCGGTCCGCATCCGGTCCGTCGCGTCCACGTCCAG
Organism: Rhodococcus sp. NS-SX18; assembly: GCF_057367935.1. Taxonomy (NCBI): domain Bacteria; kingdom Bacillati; phylum Actinomycetota; class Actinomycetes; order Mycobacteriales; family Nocardiaceae; genus Rhodococcus; species Rhodococcus sp. NS-SX18. The sequence continues at coordinate 5,381,975 of NZ_CM170633.1, forward strand.
CTCGTAGCGGTCGATCTCCGGGTCGACGGGGACGATCACCACGCCGTAGTCCAGGGCGGCGCGCTCGACGGAGACGTAGCCGTCGATCACGTCCTCGAGGACGGCCTCCGGGTCCCGCTGCAGCGGATCCCCGTAGCCCCCACCGCCCGCGGACGGCCGATCGAACGAATCACCTGATTGGACAGGAACATTGGAGAACACCGATCCGAGGAAACGCTCCTCGGGGGTGCCGCGGTTGAGCCAGACGCCGTGCGGGATGGACGGCAGACCACCTTCGATGCCCCAGGTGACCGAGCGGGAACGGTCACAGCAGTACGACATCACGCTGTTGTCACTGTCGGTGAGGACGCCACCCTTGGACAGGCCGCACCCACCACGGTATTCGCCGGGCCCACCGGAATCGGTGATGATGGCGTGCTCGGTGGTGAGCACGGGGGTGAGGCGTTCCTGTCCTTCGCAGGGCTGCACGGCCAGGCCGATGCCGAACACCGGTGCGGTGGCGCTCGATCCGTCCTTCGAGCTGCGGCCTCCCCAGCCGCCGGCCATCCAGTCGTACCACATGAAGAACGGCCGCTCCTCGGTGCGGGCGTCGCGCCCACCGACGAGCAGGTACTCGAGGTTGAACGAGCAGGCGATGGCCCGGGAGGGCACGACCTTCGACCACAGTTCGAAGATCGCGTTCATGATCTTCTCGTAGGGGCCGGAGCAGAACCCGGTCACCGCGTGCGGCCAGCCGGCGTTGACGACGGTGCCTTCCGGCCCGAGGTCGGTGTGAATCGCGTTGTACAGGCCCGAGTTCAGCGGCACGTCGGGGAAGAAGGACTTGGTGCCCGCCACGATTCCGGAGAAGGCGGTGCCGTAGCCGCTGTTGAGGAAGCTGGCGACGGCGGGTGCGCTGCCGGTCAGGTCGTAGCTGAGCTGGTCGCCCTCGATCGTCATGGTGACGCGGATCGGGACGAGGCCCTCGGGACGCGCCGGATCGGAGTCGAGGTAGTCCTCGGTGGTCCAGGTGCCGTCCGGCAGGTCGGCGACCCGGCTGCGCACGATGCGCTCGACGTAGTCCTGGACCTCGCGCATCGCATCGGTGACGGTGCCGCGACCGTATTTGTCCACCAGCCGGTGGATTTCGCGTTCACACACGCCCGTCGCCTCGGCCTGGGCATGCAAGTCGCCCATGCTGATCTCCGGCGACCGGGTGTTCGCGACGAGCAGTTTCGCGACGTCGGCGAGGAAGCGGCCCTCGTGCCACACCCGCACCGGGGTGATCCGCAGGCCCTCACCGAAATGTTCGGTGGCGGTCACGTCGAACGAGCCGGGGACGCTGCCGCCGATGTCGGCCCAGTGTCCCTTGTTCTGCGCGAAGGCGATGAGGACCCCGTCCGCGAAGATGGGCCGGATGAAGCTGACGTCGTTGAGGTGGGTGCCGCCCCGGTAGGGGTCGTTGACCATGAAGATGTCGCCGGGGTTGATGTCGGAGCCGAATTCCTCCAGCACGGCCTTGCACTGGAAGTGGAGGGTGCCGACGTGGACGGCGATGTCCTGGCTGCCCTGCATCACGGTGTTGCCCTCGGCGTCGCAGAGCGCGGAGGAGAAGTCCCGCGAGTAGATGACGAACGAGTAGCAGGTGCGCAGGATCTGCTCGGACATCAGGTCGACGGACGTGGCGAACGCGTTCTTGAGGACCTCGAACGTGACCGGATCGAGGGTGGGGGAGGTGGTGGTCATCAGGACTCCTGGATGTCGATGCGGATGTTCGCCCACTCGTCGATGGTGGCGGTGGTCCCCGGGGGGACGACGGTGGTGGAGTCGAGCTGGGTGATCACGGCAGGGCCGGGGATGCGCGTACCGAACTCCAGGGTGTCGCGGTCGAAGACGGGTGTGTCGAGCCGTCCGTGCGCCTCGTCGAAGTAGACGCTGCGCCGTTCCACGGGCACCGGCTCCGCCGTGGTGGGTTCGGAGGTGCGCGGGAAGTTCGGCTTCGGTGTGGTGCCCACCGCGCGCAGGCCGATCTGGTAGATCTCCACGGGCGTGTCGTCGCGCCGGAACGAGTAGTCCCGCTCGTGCTCCTCGTGGAATCGTTCGACCGCCTCCGCGAGGAAGCCGGGACCGCTGCCGGCGGTGACGGTGAGCGACCGCCACTGTCCCGCGTAGCGCATGCTGATGTGACGGTCGAGCACCATCCGATCGGGTGCGACCCCCTCGTGCCGAAGACGCTGTGTGCCCTCCTGCTCGAGGCGTAAGAACTCGCGTTCGAGTGCGGTCGTGTCGATCTCGTCGACCCGGCCCTGGAACATCGCCGACAGGTCGTGCCGGATGTCGACGAGCAGGCACCCCTGCGCCGAGGTGATGCCCGGGTGGGGCGGCACCACGACGGTGGGAATGGACAGCTCCTTCGCGAGGGCCGCGCCGTGCAGGGCGCCCGCGCCGCCGCAGACGACGAGGACGAAGTCACGCGGATCGTAGCCCCGGCGAATCGACAACAGCCGCACCGCATCCGCCATGTTGGCGTTGGCCACCTGGATGATGTTGCTCGCCGCGGTGTCGGCGTCGAGGCCGAGGGGTCCGGCCACGCTCTGCTTGATCGCGTTCTCCGCGGCCGCCACGTCCAGGGTGAGTCCACCGCCGATGAGGGCGGTGCCCAGGCGACCGAGCAGCACATTGGCGTCGGTGTTGGTCGGCTCGGTGCCGCCGCGCAGGTAGCAGGCCGGCCCAGGGGAGGCACCCGCGGACTGCGGCCCGTTGCGCAGCGAGCCCGCCTCGTCGAGCCAGGCCAGCGATCCGCCGCCCGCACCGATCGTGAGCACCTCGATGCTGGGGAAGGAGATCGGGAAGCCGTACTCGACCTGCCACTGCTTGGTGGTGCGGACCTCGCCGTCGTAGACGAGCGAGATGTCGGTGCTGGTGCCGCCCATGTCCAGGCCGATCGCGTTGGGGTATCCGCAGCGGGTCGCGATGTCGGCCACGGCGATCGCGCCGGCGGCGATGCCCGAGGCGGCGAGGCGGACGGGGTACTTCTCCACCATCGCGGGGGTCATGGAACCGCCGCCGGAATGGAGCAGGAGCAGGTCGCCGTCGTACCCGTCGGTGCGCAACTGCGCTTCGAGCCGGTTGACGTATCCACTGACCAGCGGTGCGAGCACGGCGTTGGCCACGGTGGTGGAGGCGCGGTCGTACTCGAAGATCTCGGGAAGGATCTCGCTCGAGGTCGACACGGTGACGTCGGGCAGCTCGGCCTCGAGCAGGGCCCGTACGCGCTCCTCGTGAGCGCTGTTGACGTAGCTGTTGATCAGGCACACCGCCACGGTCTTGATGTTCTTGCGGCGCAGGATCCGGGCGATCTCGCGGACCTCCGCCTCGTCGAGGGGGGTGACGACCTCGCCGGCGTAGTCGATGCGCTCGGTGACCTCGTACCGGTCACGGCGGCGGATGTAGGGGGTGCCGACGTCGACATACGTGTCCCACAGCTCGTCCTTGGTGCCGTCGCGGATCTCGAGCACGTCGCGGAACCCCCGGGTGGTGACCAGGGCCGCGGGCGGGAAGTTGCGGGTGATGAGCGCGTTGGTCGCGACGGTGGTGCCGTGGGAGAACAGAGTCACCTCGGCCAGGTCGATACCCGCGGTGCGCACACCGTCGATGACGGCACGCATGGGATCGTCGGGGGTCGAGGGGACCTTCGCGATGCGGGTGGTCGATGCGCTCTCGTCGAAGATGCACACGTCCGTGAAGGTGCCGCCGACGTCCACGGCGACGCGCAGGTGGGGGTTGCGAGATGTGATCATCGTCATACTCCTGAATCGGGTGGACTCAGTATTCGACCTGGTCGGCAACCCATCAATTGGAGAAAGTGAATCGAGTTCCCCGAACCATTGGAGATTCTCACAGTGAAGAGAGAATGATGTCGGGCATGCTTCCGGACCGTTTCCGGCTCGTCGACCTGCTGCTCGAACCCGACCTCGGGCTCCGGCTGGTGACCGACGCCGACCCCAATGTGGGAATCACCGGGGCGCACCCGATCGAGATCGAGAACCCGACCCGATGGTTGCGGCCGGGATCGATGATGCTCACCACCGGCTCGCGCTTTCCCGCCCTCGAGCACCCGCAACAGGCCTGCCGCGAGCTGATCCGCGAACTCGTCGGGGCCGGCATCACCGCACTCGGGTACGGCGTGGGAGTGATCACCGGCGACATCCCCCGGTCCCTGCTCGACGAGGCCGAACGCCATCGGTTCGCCGTGGTGGCGATCCCGCCGGAACTGCCGTTCATGGAAGTGGTCGGACGCGTCAACGCGGCAGTACAGGCGCAGGACTCGATGCTGCTGCGACGTACGCTGCAGATGCAGAACCACCTGCTCGAGGCGATGACCGCCGAGTCCCCCGAGGCCGACCTCGTGGCCCGTCTCACCGGACTGCTCCGCAGCAGCGTGGTTCTCTACAACGAGGTCGGCGACGTCGTGGCCTCGGCCGGCGGCGCGCCCGTGCACCTGATCCGCAATCAGTTGCGCGGCCGGGACGGGCGGCTGCTGTTCCGGGTGGGCCGCTGGTCGGTGAGCGCGCACTCGATCTCGCCGGGCGACCAGCACTACTGGCTGGCCCTCGCGTCCAAGAGCAACGAACTCGCCGACCCGCTCACCGCACCCGCGGTCGAGGTGTCGCTGCGGCTGCTCAACACGATCGAACGCACCCGCCAGCGCGCCACCGTCGAGAACCGTGCGCGGCACGCCGCACTGGTGCGGGCACTGGCGTCGGGCGATCCATCCGACACCGACACCGTCCTGGATCAGCTCGAGATGCTCCGATTCGGCCCCGAACCCGACATGCGGATGCTGGTCCTGTCCGCCGCCCCCGACTACGACAACCGCCGATGGGTGTTCCGGGCGAACTCCCTGCTCGACGCCGTCGAGTCGGACGTGTCCGGTCTGGCCCGCGACATCGGGCTGACCCTGCTGCTCGCCCGCGGCGACGACGGCCTGGTCGGAGTGGTCCCGGCGCGGGCCGAGGCCTTCGAGTCGTGGTCCCACAACCTCCCGCAGGGATTGACGTGCGGCTCGAGCGAGCCGTTCACCGATCCCGCGCGCGGGCCCGGCAAACTGCGGGAGGCGCGCTGGGCGCGACGGTCCGCCGAGCGGCTCGGCAGAACCGCACAGCGCTTCGAGGACGTGAGCCTCGCCGACTGGCTGCTGGCGGGCCGCGACCCGGAGCAGGCCCTCGGGCGTGCCACCGCGGTGCTGGGCCCCCTGCTCGACGGTCACGACGACCTCGTCGACTTCCTCGTGCTGCACCTGGCCCGGGACCTGGACGTGGGGCGCACGGCACGGGAGCTGAACCTGCATCCGAACACCGTGCGGCACCGGGTGAAACGCGTCGAGGACCTGCTGGGCCGGTCCCTGCGTTCCCCGCGCGACGTCACCGACCTCCATTTGGCCCTCGAAGTACTCGCCGAACGCCCCACCTCATAGCCGCCCGGTGCGGGGAAGGATCGTCCTCATGGCCATCACCGTGCGTCGGCTCACGACGCTGCCGGAACTCGGGCTCACCCTCGTGGCGGGTCGCGACGGCGCCGACCGTGTCATCGAGTGGGCCCATCCGATCGAGCTTCCCGACCCCACCCCGTGGCTCTCGGGCGGAGAGCTCGTCATGACCACCGGCCTGGAGATCGGTGCCGACGCCGACGCGCAGTTCGCGTACCTCCAGGGCCTGGTCGGGGCCGGATGCGTGGCTTTGGCGTTCGACACCGGCACCCGGTTCGACCGCGTGCCCGACGGTCTTCGCGCCGCGGGTGACGCGCTCGGGTTCCCGGTACTCGCCGTGCCCGCCTCGACGCCGTTCATCGCCATCACCCGGGCGGTCATCGACGAACTGACCGCCGATCAGGTTCGCGCGGTGCAGCGGGTCGTCGATCAGCAGGAGCGGCTGGCCCGGGCCACGCTGCGCGGGGGCGTGCCCGCGGTGGTGACCGCGCTCGGCCAGGCACTCGCCGGCGTCGTCGCCGTCGTCGACCCCGATGATCGCGTGCTCGCGGAGTACGGCTCGGACACGAGCCGGGCGATCCGGCACGCCCGCGCGGTGTCGGAGTCGGCGTCCCGGTCGCCGCGGCGGCGGCAGCTGAGCAAGGTGCTGGCCGACGACGGCGGCCACTACACCGTGCAGAGCATCGCGGCCGCCCAGGACCTCTACGGATACCTCGCCGTCGGCACCGCGGAACCCCTCCCGCCGGCCGACCGCCTGCTCCTCGCGCACGCCGTGTCGCTGATCTCCATCGAACTCGGCAAGCCCGCGAAGGTGCAGAGCGCGGAGCAGCGGCTGCGGGCCGTCGTCACCCGGACGCTCTTCGACGCACCCGAACGCATGGACGCCGGCCTGCTCCGGTACTTCGGATTCGAGCCGGCCGACACCGTCGCGGTCGCCGTGCTGACCGAGGTCGGTCCGCTGCTGCCGGCGGAACGGCAGGTCGGCGCAGCCCTCGCCGCCGAGGGGATCCCCCACCTGACGGCCTCGGTCGGTGCGGATGTCACGGTGGTCCTGCCGGCCGACCGGGCACGCGAGATCGCGGCCCGGGTCCAGGACCGCGTCCGCGCGCAGCTCGGCCGCCCGGTCCGCTGCGGGCTGGGCGGTCCGTGCGCCGTGACGGACGCGAACACCAGTGTCCGTCAAGCGCTCTCGGCTGCCCGCGCGGTGCGGGACGGGGGCGGGGCACCGGTGGTGTTCGCCGAACTGGGCACCTTCTCCGTCTTGCTGGGCATGCAGGATCCGGATGCGCTGCAGGCCATCGCCCGCACCGGACTCGAAGCGCTCGATGCCTACGACGAGAAGAACGGGGCGAGCGGACGATTGGTCGAGACCCTTGCCGCGTACCTCGAGCACAACGGCCAGGCCGAGAGCACCGCCGTCGCGCTCGGCATCCACCGGCACACCCTGCGTAACCGGCTCGCCCGCATCGCCGAACTCACCGGGCGCGACCTCGACTCGATCCACACCCGGGTGGAGTGGTGGCTGGCCGTCAAGGCACGCGAAATGCTCAACGGTCGTGGCGGATAGGTACCTGCATCCGGTCACAGCGCCTCGCCCCCAGGTTGCGCCCGGGAAGAGTCAGGTGCGGTACGCGTCGGCGTGATAGGAGATCGCGGTGACTCGGACCTGGCGGGTGCTGTCGTCGATCAGGTACAGCACCCGGTAGGACCCGCGGCGGGCGGAGTAGGCCGACGCCAACGGTGGCGCGAGTTCCTTGCCGACCCGGCGCGGGTTCTCGAGGAGGGGTCCGGTGATGAACTCGTACACCGCGGCGGCGACCTTCTCGGGCAGGGTCCGCTCGAGCGCACGGGCAGCGGTACGGGCCACGATCAGGGTGTAGAGCTCGCCGGGGGCCCTCACTCGTCGTCGGGCTTGTCCGCCGACATGAGCTCGGCGAGGGATGCGGCGTCGAGGCTGTCCCCGGCCTCGATCTCGGCCATTCCCGTGAGGTGGTCGGCAAGCAGGGACCTCTCGGCCAGCACGGCAATGGTCTCGCGCAGCGCGTCGTAGTCGTCGGCACCGAGCAGCACTGCGGCCCGGTGCCCGTTTCGGGTGATCTCGAACCGCTCGTGGGTGCGTTCGGCCTCGTCGACCAGGCGTGAGAACTGCGCTCTCGACCCGATCCACACCCAGGTGGAGTCGTGGCCGGCCATCGAAGCGCGGGAGATGCCGGACGGTTGTGGGGGAGATCCGAACGGGGATGCAACGTGGCGCAACGGTTGTGACGCGCGATCGTTTCGAGTGTGCTCCGAGTCACATTCTTACGAGTCGCATCCTCACGGGAAGGACACTCCGACGCCCCACGCTCCCGCGGCGGGTCCCGAACTGCGCCGCCGGAGCTGACGAAGAACCGTCGAGGACAGGGTCTGTGATCCGGCAGCCGAGTGCGGCCACCACGCCCCTCACCGATCTCCTCGGCCGACGTCCCCCTCACCCCTCGATTCGAGGGCATCACAGAAGGTTCCGGTATCCCCATGTCCGAACGCTCGCACGCCGGCACGTCCCCGGGGTGGCTCGGATTCGGTGTCGTCAACACCGCCGTAGTCGTCACCGCTTCCGTCGCGGCGTGGTATCTGCTCGCCGACCCGCAGTTCAGTCCGTTCGATCTGTATCCGCTACCGTTCAATGCCTTCCTGTTCTGGGCTCTCCTGTTCGTCGTGTGGGCCGGATTCAACCTCGAGTTCTGGGGATTCGATCGGCTATGGCAGCCGTGGCGTGGACTGGTGTTCCTCGGCGCCACCTCGGTTTTCGCCGTCGTCGTCACCTATGTCCTCGCGAGCGGGATCGGCCACCTGTATCCCGACTTCGCGGCCGACCGTCCCGACGGCCTGGGCTACTTCACGGGTGCGCTGTTCGTCCTGTTCGGTTTCTCCACGTGGGTTCTGGTGGTGCTCAACTGGGGGCACTGGCCGTGGACCGATCTGGGTCTGAAACAGCCGTGGGTCGGTGCCTGCGAGGTCGTCACCCTCCTCGTCCCGACCGCCCTGCTCTATTTCGTACTGGGTGTACCCGCGGTCTCGGACACCGTCCGGGAGGGGGCGGCGCTGTTCGACGTCGACACACTGCTCGGCTGGTACTACTCGATCATCGTCGCGATCGTGCTCACCGGGCAGACCCTGGAGAACTGGCCGTGGCGGCTGGCCGGGAGCCGCATGCGGATCGCGCTGGTCTCGACGATCGGCAACATCGCGCTCGGCACCATGTTGTTCGCGGCACTGCGCGCCGTGTGCACGGTGCTCGTCGGCGCCGGCACGGCCGCCGATCCGGGCTTCCCGATCGATCAGTTCCCGGCCCAGCTGGGCGTGTGCTGGGTGGCATGGATGATTCTGTGGGCCAACGCTTTCGGAAACAAGCCGACGGAGGCCGGGGCCGTGGCGAATCTGGTGTCCCGCGTGGCGATCACGTTCGCTCTCGCCGTGATCACGTTCGTCCTCTACTACTACGTGGTCGCCGAGATCGTGCTGCACGAGCCAGCTGTCGCCGACGGCCTGCACGGCAACGCCCTCGGGTTCATGGACCTGTTCGCGTTGGTGACGCTTCTGTACGTCGTCGGCTTCGAGTCCTTCGGGATCCGACGACCCCCTGTTCCCGCACCCGAGGATCGCGTCGTCGCGCATCCTTGATCCGACGGTCCCGCCGCCGTGCGACGCCCGTCCCGCCGCGGCCGGACGCGACGGGACGGGCACTCCTCCGGGCAGCTCCGGTCAGTCCGCGGCTCCACCCAGGGGTGGTGGAGCCGACCGGTACCGGACTGGAGTCCTGGAGGAGGTCAACGGGTTTCCGACCTGCGGCGTGGCACTTCCGGGCACGGACACCACGGCGTCGAGACCGAGTCGGCAGAATCGCCGGCTCAGCTCTGCGTGGCGTCGAAGGCTGCCCGATCCGAGTGGGCAGCGCAACTCGGTGCGGACGTCGATGGTGGCGCGGAACTATCGAGCGAGGTGGTTGTCGGTGGCCAGACCCGGAGGCGTGCGAGGCGGACAGACTTCCTTTGAACTTGTCGGGGGCGATCAGACCCCCCACCGGGGACTTCTTCCTTCGTGGGTGCCTTCGAGGTTGTCGGTAAGCAGGAAGAGCGCTCACCGCGTCCATGCTTCGGGATTGACCACGTGCGGTGGGAGGTCACCACGGGCCATGGCGATCGCATTTTCTGCGCACAGTCGAGCCATCTCGGCGCGCACGGACACGGTTGCACTTCCTACATGGGGGAGGAAGCCGAGTCCGGTGGAGGCGTCGGCGAGGACCGGAAAGGCCGATAGGGCGGCGAGTCGGTTGTAGAGTCCTACCGCCGTGTAGTCGATACGATGCCGATTGGCGAGGGTGGTGATCCTGCCGGCGGCGATGGCGCGGGTGCGGCGCTGTCTTCGGCGATCACCGTGGGCACCGGTACGGCGATCTCGGCCGGGCGGACATGACGGTTACTTCGCGGTACATGTCGTGGGCGGTGCTCAGGACACGGTCGAGCGGTGGGCGGTGTGAGCCGTCGAGACAACAAATTGGAAGCCCGACGCCGTCAGCTTCGACTGGTCGACGGGCGCTCGGTCATGGTGTGACCGAGGGAGCGGCGGCAGCGTGGCTCTCGGGTGGTGGCTGGGGTCGGTCGAAACTGCGACCGAGGTCGTAGGCCTGCCGAAGGTACTGTTGCACCTTTTCGGGCGTCGCCGCTGTGGCGGCGTAGAAGTACACGTGTTCGACGTCCTGGATGCCGGGGAACCGGAAGCCCCACTCGTCGAGGACCTTGCCGATGGCGTCCCGGACTCCGGTGTCGTAGGAGTCCTTGTCGAAGATCGTGGAGGTCATGATGAGTACCCGTCTGTGCTCGAGCAGCGGGATCCGACCGTTGACGTCGCCGTGCCAGCCCTCGGAGGTGAGACCGAAGGCAAAGTCCAGCGTCCAGACCCGGTCGATCCAGCCTTTGAGTATCGAGGGGAAGTTGCAGTAGTGAATCGGTGCGATGAAGGCCAGGGCGTCGGCGGCGGCGACCTTGGCCTGCTGCGCGAGGACGTCTTTGGGCATGCGGCTGCGGATCAACGCGGCGATCTCGGCCGGTGACTTGCCCCTGAGTGCCCGCTGGGCCAGCCACCGCTGCCCAGGCCATCGGCAGGAGTCCAGCACGCGGCTGCGTAGATCCATCTGCTCGAGGATGTCGGCAGGGATGTCGGGGCTGGTGTAGCTGGCTACGTCCCGGTCTCTGAATACGGGGTCGAACTTGATTGCGTACAGGTCGATGACCTCACTGGTGTGCCCGGCTCCCTGGAGGCCCGCGGTGAACCGATCGAGCACGCCGTGGCAGAACGAGTGTGGGTCGTGGTGTGCGTAGATGGTCAGCACCTTCATGACAGGGTCCTTCCCGTTCGGTCCTGCTGTGACCGGATGTCCTTCGGTCCGTAGGCCGACTGTGGGCCTTGTCCGGTCGTGCGGACAGAGCCAAAGGTCCTCTCGTCCCGACCGAACGAGGGTCGATGTCCGTCGGGCAAGCCTGCGAGGGACCCCTTCGGGGCGCCCTGGGGTGACGAGGCGGCACCGCAGAAACCGCGACTTCCTGATCTCGATCGTCGGGAAGCCGTGACCGCGCAGCGCTGTGCGTCATGAGCCAGCCGACGAGGAATTACGACTGCGAAAGCTCCCCTGATGACGACGAGCATCGACCGTGAGGCGCTCCGTAGGACGTATGCGAATGAGCGCGACAAGCGAATTCGGCCGGACGGTTGCGATCAGTACATTCGTCTCGATCGCGTGCACGGGGATCGCGTGACCCCTACCTGCCGGTCACGGCGACGGCAAGGCGGGCGCGGTGATCGCCGCCGCCCTGTCCCGTCGCCGATTCGCCCTGCCGATGCCGATCATGTGGTCCGGTCCAGAGTTGGCCGGCATGGGCTCCGAGGGCTGCCCGGATGCCACAGCGACGCCGGGAGACAGTGGATACTCCGCCACCGGGGTCACGCGCTGACGCCGTGCGACGCCCGTCCCGCCGCGGCCGGACGCGACGGGACGGGCACTCCTCCAGGCCTCTGTGGTCAGTCCGCGGCCCCACCCAGGGGTGGCGGAGCCGACCGGTACCGGACCGGAGTCCTGGAGAAGGTCAACGGGTTTCCGACCTGCGGCGTGGCACTTCCGGGCACCGACACCACGGCGTCGAGACCGAGACGCCGGGCGAACTCGAAGGCCTCGGCGACATCGTTGATGGGCCCGGCCGGAACACCCACGCGGGAGAGTTCGTCGTACCAGTGGTCGGCGCCGGCCGTAGTAAGGATCGAGGTGATCTCCTCGCTCAGTTCCTCGCGATGCGCGACACGCAGCGGGTTGCTGCAGAACCGCGGGTCGGTGGCCAACTCCGGCGCACCGATCGTCTCGGCGAGCCGGGCGAACTGCTTGTCGTTGCCCACCGCCAGCGCCAGCGGCCGGTCCTTGGTCGGGAACACCTCGTACGGGGCGATGCTGGGGTGCCGGTTTCCGATGATGCCCGGCACCACCCCGGCACCGAGGTACGCCGAGCCCTGATTGACGAGCGAGGACAGCAGCGCGGCAAGGAGGTTCGTCTCGACGCGCTGCCCCTCGCCGGTGCGCTCGCGGTGGTGCAGCGCAGCGAGGATCCCGGCGAGGGCGTGCAGGCCCGTGAGCACGTCGACGACCGCGACGCCCACCTTCGTGGGCGTGCCGGCCTCGGGTCCGGTGATGCTCATAAGCCCACCGACGGCCTGCACGAGCAGGTCGTAGCCCGGCAGGGCCGCTCCGTCTCCGCTTCCGAATCCGGTGACGGAGCAGTAGATCAATCCCGGGTTGACGTCGAGCAGGTCGTCGTAGCCGAGGCCGAGACGCTCCATGGTGCCCGCGCGGAAGTTCTCGACCACGATGTCCGCGCGCGCGACGAGCCGCCGGGCCTCGGCCCGGCCCTGCTCCGACGCGAGGTCGAGGACCACGGAGGTCTTGTTGCGGTTGACCGAGTTGAAGTACGTGGCCGTGCCGGCATCGTCGTAGGGGGGTCCCCATGCCCGGGTGTCGTCGCCGGTGCCGGGGCGTTCGATCTTGACGACCTCGGCGCCCATGTCCGCGAGCATCATCGTCGCGTAGGGGCCGGCGAGGACCCGGGTGAAATCGGCGACGACGATGCCGTCGAGTGCGCCCTGGCTCATGCGATCGGCCTCCCGCCGCGGAGGTAGACGGTCGTGGTGTGGGTGAAGAACTCCCGTGCGGCGCGGCCCTGTTCCTTGGGCCCGTATCCGCTCTTCTTCGCGCCGCCGAACGGGACGTGCGGATCGGCGCCGGCGGATTCGGAGTTGATGTGCAGGATGCCCACGTCCAGGTCCTCGAGCGCCCCGAGCGCGCGGGTGAGGTCCTGGGTGAACACCGCCGCCGACAAGCCGTAGTCGCTGTCGTCGGCGAGCGCGAACGCCGCCTCGGCGTCCGTCGCGCGGCACACGGCCAGGACGGGTCCGAACAACTCCTCCCGCCACACGTCGAGCCCGGTGCCGGGCAGCTCGAGCACGGTGGGCGGCACGTAGAACCCGGCCGCGAGTTCACCGTCCTCGTACGGTCGCCCGCCGAACAGCACCCGGGCACCCTGCCGGACCGCCTCGTCGACACCTGCCTGGATCGACGTCCGCGCCGCAGCGTCGACCACCGGACCCATGTGGACCTGCTCGTCCAGGGGGTTGCCGACGGTCCACTTCCCGATCCGGGCGACGAGTTCACCGACGAACTCGTCGGCGACGTCGTCGGTGACGATCAGCCGCGAGGTCGCCGTGCACTTCTGTCCCGACGACCGGAACGCGCCGAGCAGCACCTGCTCGGCGGCGAGATCGAGGTCCGCGTCACCGAGCACGACGGCCGCGTTCTTGCCGCCCATCTCCGCCTGCACCGGCACGCCCCGCGCCGCCCCGGCCGCCGCGAGGCTGCGGCCGACCGCCGTCGAACCGGTGAAGGTCAGCGCGTCGATCCCCGGATGACCGGCGATGCCGGCACCGACCGCCCGGCCGCCGACGACGAGGTTGAGCACCCCGGGCGGCAGGCCCGCGTCGGCGAGGGCCTGCGCGAGCCGCATCGCCAGCAGCGGCACGGTGCCCGCCGGCTTCCACACCACGGTGTTGCCGTAGGTCAGTGCCGGGGCGATCTTCCAGGCGGGTATGGCGATGGGGAAGTTGAAGGGGGTGATGACACCGACCACGCCGACGGGCTTGCGCGCGACCAGGATCTGTTCCCCGCGCCGCGGGGAGGCGAACACCTCACCGGCCTCCCGGTCGCCCTCGCCCCCGTAGAAGCGCAGGATCTGGGCGGCGCGGAGCACCTCGGCCACGCCCTCGCCGCGCGTCTTGCCCTCCTCGCGGGCGAGTTCCGCGCCCCACTGCGAGGCGGACGATTCGACGACGGCGGCCGCCCGGGCCAGGACGGCACCGCGTTCGTGCGCCGGGGTCTTCGCCCAGTGCCGGGCCGCGGCGCGCGCGGCGGCGACGGCCCGGTCGACATCGTCGCCGGTGGCCGCGCGGCCGTGGGCGACGGTGACGTCCGGTTCGGCGGGGCTGATGCTGGTCAGGGTCTCGGCCCCGCCGTCGAACCACTCACCGTCGATGTAGTGTTGCAGCAGAACGGGTGTCGTCATGGCGTGTCCCTTCGACGCGTCGACGGTGCGGATCAGCGGAATGCGGCGTGACCGGTCAGCGCGCGACCGATCGAGAGCAGGTGCATCTCGCTGGTGCCCTCGTAGGTCAGCACCGATTCGAGGTTGTTGGCGTGCCGCAGCGGCGAGTACTCGAGGGTGATTCCGCTGGCGCCGAGGATGGTCCGGCATTCGCGGGCGATGGCCAGGGCCTCGCGGACGTTGTTGAGCTTGCCGAGGCTGATCTGCTCGGGAGTGACCCCGGATTCGTCCTTGAGGCGGCCGAGGTGCAGCGCGAGCAGGAATCCCTTGCCGAGCTCGAGCGTCATGTCGGCCAGCTTCTCCTGGGTGAGCTGGTAGGAGGCGAGCGGACGATCGAAGACCTCGCGGGAGGCGGCGTAGTCCAACGCGGTCTCGAGGCTGTTGCGGGCGGCGCCGAGCGCGCCGAACACGATCCCGAACCGGGCCTCGTTGAGGCAGGACAGGGGAGCGCCGAGTCCGCGGGCGAGCGGCAGCTCGGCCGACGCCGGCAGGCGCACGTTGTCGAGCACCAGCTCGGAGGTCACCGAGGCCCGCAGCGACAGCTTCCGGTGGATCGGGTTGGCGGTGAAGCCGGGGGTGTCGGTGGGCACGACGAATCCGCGCACGCCCTCGTCGGTCTGCGCCCACACCGTGGCGACGTCCGCGAGATTGCCGTTGGTGATCCACATCTTGGTGCCGGTGAGGATCCAGTCCGACCCGTCCCGGCGGGCGCGGGTGCGCATTCCCCCGGGGTTGGAACCGAAGTCGGGTTCCGTCAGCCCGAAGCACCCGATGGCGTCGCCGGAGGCGAGCCGGGGCAGCCAGTGCTCCTTCTGCTCGTCGGATCCGTAGCGGTGGATCGAGAACATCGACAGCGAGCCCTGCACCGAGACGAAGCTGCGGAATCCGCTGTCGCCGGCCTCGAGTTCCAGGCAGGCCAGGCCGTAGCTGACGGCGTTGGTGCCGGCACACCCGTATCCGTCCAGATGCATGCCGAGGACGCCGAGGGCACCGAACTCCTTCGCCAGTTCCTTGGGCAGCGTGGCGGATTCGAACCAGTTGCCGACCTCGGGGGTGAGCCGGGTCTCGACGAAGCGCCGGACGGTGGCGGCGATGTCGCGTTCGTCGGCGTCGAGCAGGGTGTCGGCGCCGAGGAGTTCGAGCGGCCGCAGGGGGCCGGTCGTGCGTGCGGGTGCGGTGGTGGTCATGTGCTGGTCCTCGGAGGTAGAAGAGCGGGGGTGGTCAGAGGGCGGCGAACGCGTCGCGCAGCACCGAGAACGCCTCGGTGAGCAGCGCATCGGAGATCGACAGCGGCGGCAGGAACCGGAGCACGTTCCCGAAGGTGCCGGCGGTCAGGGTGAGGACGCCGTGGGCCTGGCAGTACCGGGCGATCTCCGCGACGGCCTCGCGGTTGGGGGTGGTCGTACCGGGCTCGACGAGCTCGACGGCGACCATGGCACCGCGGCCCCGGACCTCGCCGACGACGGGGTGGCGGGTGCCGATCTCGCGCAGTTCCCGCAGCATCAGCGCGCCGATCTCCTGAGCGCGGTCGAGCAGGTGCTCGGCCTCGATCGTCTCGAAGACGCCGAGCGCCGCGGCACATGCGGCGGGGTTGCCGCTGTAGGTGCCGCCGATGCCGCCCGGATGGGCGCGGTCCATGATCTCGGCCCGGCCGGTGACGGCCGCGAGCGGGAATCCGCCGGCGAGTCCCTTCGCCGTGACGATCAGATCCGGCACGAGGCCCTCGTGCTCGCACGCGAACCAGGCTCCGGTGCGGGCGATTCCGGTCTGGACCTCGTCGGCGACGACGAGGATGCCGCGGTCCCGGCAGAAGTCGGCGATGCGCCGCAGGAATCCGTCGGCGGGAACGATGAACCCGCCCTCGCCCTGGATGGGTTCGACGACGACGCACGCCACCTGGTCCGCGCCGATCTGGGCGTCGACGAGCAGCCGGAATTGCTCGAACGCCTCGTCCGCGGCGCGGTCGGGCCCGCTCGGCCACCGGTAGGGGTAGGCCATCGGCGCGCGGTAGACCTCCGGGGCGAACGGACCGAAGGAGTGCTTGTAGGGCTGGTTCTTCGCCGTCATGGTCATCGTCATCAGCGTGCGGCCGTGGAAGGCGTGGTCGAACGTGACCACGGCGGACCGGCCGGTCGCTGCGCGGGCGTACTTCACGGCGTTCTCGACGGCCTCGCTGCCGGTGTTGAACAGGGCCGTGCGCTTGGCGTGCGTGCCCGGGGTCAGGCGGTTGAGGGCTTCGGCGACCTCGATGTACGGCTCGTAGGGGGTGGCGAGGAAGCAGGTGTGGGTGAACTGCTGCAGCTGCGCGGTGGCGCGTTCGACGACCCGCGGCGCGGAGTTGCCGACGGTGGTGACGGCGATCCCGGAGCCGAGGTCGATGAAGGAGTTCCCGTCCACGTCGACGAGCACACCCCCGCCCCCGGCTGCCGCGTAGATCTCGGCGCCACTCGTCAGGCCCGCCGGCAGCGCGTCGGCGCGGCGCTGCGCCAGCTCCCGCGACCGGGGTCCCGGGATGTCCGTCACGATGCGACGAGCCTGCTCGAGCCCGGGGCCACCCCGTACGAGTTCGACTGCGGTCATGTCCTTCTCCCTCCGTCGGTTTCCTCGAACTGTAGGAGCGCGGACGCCGGGTCCCTGATGGACCTCGAGTACAAGTTCTGCGATCTGCATGGACATCGCGTACATGTCCGTCCTGGGCGGCCCGCCGCAGACTGACGGCACACCACGGCCCACACCGGGTGACCGAAAGGACAGACCGATGACCACCGCCCCCACGCACCCGTACGAACCGGCGCCCACCGACGTCGCCGGGGCAGCGCGGCATCTCGCGCACGCGCAGGATGCCGGACCGGCCCTGCTGTTCGTGGAGGACTCGTCCTCCGACGGCACCGCCTGTGCCGTCATGCGATGGCCGGGACGGGACCCGCTGCTCGCCGACTCCGTCCACACGTTCGAGCACTTCGGACTGCGGATCGACGATCACGAGCTCCTGACGGCCGGCGATCCGGACCGCCGGGTGCATCGGTTCGCGTTCGTCACGCCCCCGGAGTGGGAACCGGATTCGCCGCGCCGGGTGGCGGCGGTCTTCGACGCCCATGCGCAGGGCCGCACCGTCGTCGACGGGTACTCCCGCCTCGCCGTCGTCGCCGACGTGGACGTGCGGGACATCGCCCTGGTCCGCGCCGCCGCCCGCTTCGCCCGCCAGGCGGGACTGATCATGTCGGAACGGTACGTCGTCGACACGCTCTGCCGGCATGCCGGATTCGTCGAGGCCCTCGTCGCCTGCTTCGCCGCGCGCTTCGACCCGGACCGGCACGACCGGGACGACGCCGCCGAACAGGCGCTCACCGAGCGGCGCGGCGCGGCGGAAAGCCTCGACGAGGACCGCATCCTGCGCAGCCTGGAGTCGTTCGTCACCGCCACCGTACGCACCAACTGGTACCAGCGCGACGAACACGGCGCGGCGAAACCGTACGGGTCGTTCATGCTCGAGTCCGCTCGCCTCGCCGACCCCGGACCGGTCGTTCCGCACCGCGAGATCTTCGTCCACTCCGACGACGTGGAGGGCATCCACGTGCGGAGCGGCACCGTCGCCCGGGGTGGGCTACGGTTCTCGGACCGGCCGGAGGACTACCGCACCGAGGTCCTCGGCCTGATGAAGACCCAGGTCGTGAAGAACGCTCCCATCGTCCCCGTCGGCGCCAAGGGCGCGTTCGTCCGCACGAGCCCAGATATTTCGCCCGCCCAGGCCTATTCGACGTTCGTCCGGGGCATGCTCGACCTCGCCGACAACATCGTCGACGGACGGATCGTGCACCCGGGCCGCACCGTCGTCCACGGCGGGGACGACGCCTATCTGGTGGTGGCCGCCGACAAGGGCACCGCCCGGTTCTCCGACCTGGCGAACTCCATCGCCGCGGAGTACGACTACTGGCTCGGCGACGCCTTCGCCTCGGGCGGATCGAGCGGATACGACCACAAGGCGATGGGCATCACCGCGCGCGGCGCGTGGGTCGCGGTCCGCGAGCACTTCGCCGACCTCGGCGTCGACGTCGACACCACCGAGGTAACGGCGGTGGGGATCGGGGACATGTCCGGCGACGTCTTCGGCAACGGGATGCTGCTCTCCCCGCACCTGCGCCTCGTCGGCGCCTTCGACCACCGGCACATCTTCCTCGATCCCGACCCCGACCCGGCTCGCGCCCACGCGGAGCGCCGCCGGCTGTTCGAGCTCCCCGGATCGAGCTGGGACGACTACGACCGCGACGTCCTCTCCGCCGGGGGCGGCGTGTGGCCCCGCTCCGCGAAATCCGTCACCGTCCCGGAACCGGCACGGCGCCTGCTCGGACTGCCCCACCCGACCACCACTCCGGACGAATTGATCAAGGCGCTGCTGACGGCGCCGGTGGATCTGCTCTGGAACGGCGGTGTCGGCACCTACGTCAAGGCCTCCTCCGAAAGCCACACGGATGCAGCCGATCCGGCAAACGACCCCGTCCGTGTCGATGCCTCGCAGCTGCGGTGTCGCGTGGTCGGCGAGGGCGGCAACCTCGGCTTCACGCAGCGGGCCCGCATCGAGTTCGCGGCTGCGGGCGGGCGTGTCAATGCGGACTTCATCGACAACGCGGCCGGTGTGGCCACCTCCGACGCCGAGGTGAATCTGAAGATTGCTCTCGAATCTGCCCGGCGCAGAGGAGGTCTGACCCTCGAGGAGCGCAACCGGCTGCTCGACGACGCCCGCGACGAGGTGGCCCGGACGGTGCTGCGCACGAACCGGGACCAGTCGGTGGCGCTCGGCCTCGCCGTCTCGCGCGCGGCCCGGCTGCTCGGCAGGCACGAGCGGCTCATCATTCACCTCGAGACCGGTGGCGGTCTCCGGCGCAGCACCGAGGTGCTGCCCACCGTGCAGGAACTGGCCGCGCGAGCGGGCGCCGGCCGGGGGTTGACCAGGCCGGAGATCGCGGTGCTGCTCGCCCGGTCGAAGAACGTCGTCTGCCGGGATCTGCTCGAGTCGGATGTGCCCGACGACCCCGTCTTCGCGGGCGTCGCCCTCGAGTACTTCCCCACCGGCATGCGCGACGTGCTGCGGGACGAGATCCGGGACCATCCCCTGCGCCGCGAGATCGTCGCGACCCGGATCGCCTCCGATCTCGTCGATCACGTCGGTCCGGGGATGATCTATCAGCTCGAGGAACGGCTCGGGGTGCGCACGCCGGCGGTCGCCCGGGCCTACGCGGTGATCCGGGCGGTGTTCGACACCGACCGGTTGTGGGCCGAGGCACGCGACGGCGCCGGGTCCGGCGCCGAGCGCTGGGAACGCCTCGGCGCCGTACAGGGATTCGTCGAGCATGCCGCCTCGTGGATCCTGCGGCTGCGGCCGTCGCCGCTCGACGTGACCGCCGAGATCACGCGGCTGCGTGCCGGGGTCGAGGATCTGCTCGCAGATGCCGTGGCCGGCGACGGACCCGACTTCCGGCTTCTCGGCGAGTGTCCGGCCCTGGTCGACACCGCGCACACGCTGGACTGCCCGGCCCGCCTCGTCGCCCGGGTGCACACCGCCACGGGCTCGCTGCTCGGGATCGACGGGCTGTCACCGGATCTGTCCACCGGATCCCACACCTGGTGGGACAGCACGGCGATCGCTACCGTGCGGGACGAACTCGCCGACCGTCACCACGGTCTCGTCGCCGCGATCCTGCGCCGGGACGGCGCGCCGACCGGTCCGGCGGACGTCGACGAGGTCCTGGCGCGGTGGCAGGAGCGGGTCCCGGACGCGATCGCCCGGGTCACGCGCCTGACCACCGAACTTCGCGAGAACGGACTCGTCGATCTGCCGCGGGCATGCACGCTCGGTGCGGAACTGCGCCTGCTCGTGCGCGCGACGGAGCGGTGAACGCGTGGTGCCCCTTCGGACGGGGAGATCCGAAGGGGCACCACGGCGGCGAGCCGCCCGAGTGTGACGGCGGCGAGCCGCCCGAATGTGACGGCGGCGAGCCGCCCGAATGTGACCGCGGCGAGCCGCCCGAATGTGACGGCGGCGAGCCGTGTCAGCCGACCGTCTCGAGTTCACCCATGCGGGCCCACTCGACGCCGGGGAGCTCGGTGTTGAGGATCCTCGGCGTCTCGCTCAGTGCGGGGCGCATGGCGTCGAGCCCTTTGCGGAAGTGGTCGGCATTGACGTGGGCGGCGCCGGCCTCGCCGTCTCGGAACGCCTCGACGAGCACGTACTCGGCGGGATCGTCGACGCTGCGGGACCACTCGAACCACAGATTGCCCGGCTCGGTCCTCGTCGCCTCGGTGAATTCTCTTGTGAGCGAGAGCCAGTCGTCCTGATACTCGGGACGGACCCGGAACTTGACCACGATGAAGATCATTGCGCACTCCGATTCTGTCGAGCAGTGATGGACACGGCGGCGGCCGGTCGCCCCGGAGGGAAGCGACCGACGGGACCCGGCCGCCGCCGAGACCGTCCCCCGGCGATCAGTAGATGTTGGACGGGCGGACCATGCCCTCGGCCAGGTCCCCGAAGCCGGGCGCATGGATGGCGCCGGGATTGCCGACGACCTCCTCCACGATCGCGGTCTCGGTGGTGATGAGCAGCGCCGCGATGGACGCGGCGCTCTCGAGCGCGGCGCGGGTGACCTTGAGGGGGTCGACGACCCCCTCTGCGAACATGTCGCCGTACTCGCCGGTGAGGGCATCGAACCCGTGCCCCGACGGCAGGCCCGCGACAACCTCGACGACCTCGTCGCCGTCGAAGCCGGCGTTGATCGCGATCCACCGCAGAGGCTCGGGCAACGCCCGCCGCACGACGTCCCGGCCGATGCCCTCGTCGCCCGGCAGCTCGAGGTCGGCCAGCGCGCGGTGTGCCTGGCCGAGCGCGGTGCCGCCGCCGGCCACGATGCCGTCCTCGAGGGCGGCCCGGGTGGCGGCGAGGGCGTCCTCGACGCGCAGCATGCGCTCCTTGAGTTCGACGCTCGTGGCGCCGCCGACCCGGATCACGGCGACCCGGCCGGTGAGCCGGGCGATACGCAGCTGGAGGCTGTCCTGGTCGGCATCGATCCGGGCCCGGCCCAGCTGCGCCTCGAGCTGCGCGACCCGGGCCTCGAGCAGCTTCGCATCGCCGTGGCCGCCGACGATGGTCGTGTCGTTCTCGGTGACGGTGATGCGGTCGCAGGACCCGAGGTGCTCGCGCGTCACCTCGGACAGCTCGACGCCGGTGTCCTTGGCGATGACGTGCCCGCCCAGGGCCACCGCGAGGTCCTGCAGCTCGGCGACCCGCCGGTGCCCGAAGCCGGGCGCGCGCACGACGACGGACTGCATCGTCTTGTGCATGTTGCCGCCGACGAGCAGCTGCAGCGCCGGGCCGTCGACGTCCTCGGCGAGCACGACGAGGGGCCGGTCGGCGCGTTTGGCGGCCTCGATGCTCGGCATGATGTCCTGCACCTGGTTGATCTTCTTGTTGGTGAGCAGGATCAACGGATTGTCGTGGACCGCTTCCATGCGTTCCGGGTCGGTGACCATGTAGCCGGAGATGTAGCCGTGGTCGAATTCGATGCCGTCGACGACGGTCACCGACATCCCGAGGGTGTCGCTCTCCTCGGTGGTGACGATGCCGGATCTGCCGACGTACGAGACGGCCTCGGCGATGGCCTCGCCGATTGTCTCGTCGTCACTGGCGGCGAGCGTCGCGACGCGCTGCAGGTCCGCGCGGTCCTCGACCGGCACGGACCGGTCGCGCAGCGCCTCGACCACGACGGGCACGGTGCGTTCGATGCCGCGGCGCACCCGCATCGGGTTGGCACCGGCGTCGACGGCGCGCAGGCCCTCGCGGACCATGGCCTGCGCGAGCACCGTCGCGGTCGTGGTGCCGTCACCGACCACGCCGTTGGTCTTCATCGCCACTTCCTTGACCAGTTGCGCACCCATGTTGGCGAACGGGTCCCGCAGCTGGATCTCCCGGGCGATCGTGACGCCGTCGTTGGTGATGGTGGGCGGGCCGGTGAGCTTTTCGAGCACCGCGTTGCGGCCCTTCGGACCGAGCGTCACCTTGACCGCGTCCGCGAGGGCGTTGACCCCGTACTCGAGCAGGGTGCGTGCTTCCTGGGCGAACCGCAGATCCTTTGCCATGATCGGGTTCCTTTCGTGTCGAGTGTGGGATGCGGTTCAGGGGATCAGGATCGCGCGGCCACGGACCCGTCCCGCGTCGAGGTCGTCGATCGCCTGCTGGAACTGCTCGAGCGGGTATTTCGTGGTGTGCAGGGTGACCTTTCCGCCGGCGGCGAGGGCCATGAGTTCCTGCAGGTCGTTGTAGGAGCCGACGAGATTGCCGATGAAGTTGATCTCGGTGGAGACCACGTCGATCGTGGGCACGTCGATGTTCTCGCCGTAACCGACGACGTAGTAGTTGCCGGCGCGGCGCAGCATCGCGACACCGTCCTTCGTGGCGCCGCCCTCACCGACGAAGTCCACGACGGCTTCGGCGCCGCGCCCACCGGTGAGTTCCAGGATCTGCTGCACGTGGGTGCCGTCGGCGACGATGCCGTGGTCGGCGCCGATCTCGACGGCCAGGGCGACCGCAGCGGGATTGCGGTCCACCACGACGAGAGTGACCGCCGACATCGCCTTCAGCACCTGGATGCCGATGTGGCCGAGGCCGCCCGCGCCGATCATGACGCACACGTCGCCCGGCCGCGTCGCGCGCGCCGCCTTGGCGACGGCGTGGTAGGCCGTGAGCCCGGCGTCGGCGAGCGCCGCGACGTCGGACGGCTCGAGCGAATCGTCGATCCGGACCACGCTGCGTGCGGTGGTGCGCAGGTACTCGGCGTAGCCGCCGTTGGTGTCGATGCCTGGGAACTGGCTGTTCTCGCAGTGCACGTCGTCGCCGAACCGGCACGCGCGGCAGAGCCCGCACGTGATGAGGGGATGGAGGATGACCTTGTCGCCGACGGCCACGTTCGTGACCGCGTCACCCACGGCATGCACCCAGCCGGCGTTCTCGTGGCCGATCGTGTACGGCAGGGCGACGCCGCTCTTCTCGGCCCACTGCCCCTCGAGGATGTGGATGTCGGTGCGGCACACCCCAGCCCCACCGATGCGGACAACGACGTCGAGCGGACCCTCGACCTTCGGCTCGGGGATGTCTTCGAGCTGGAGCTTGGTGTGGTAGCCCACCACCTGCACGGCCTTCATGAAGCCCTCCTGACGGGTGCAAAAGAACTGGTCCGGGTGTCGACCACCCGCGGTGTTGCCGATGCGCCGTCGTCGTCGGCGTACCGGGTGGCGAGCAGGCCCCGGCAGAAGTGCGAATTCCCCTCCATCGAGATCCGCACGGACTTCGCGAAACGCAGCCGCATCGGCACCGCCTCGCGGGGGATCGGGTGCCCGTCGTCGTCGACGAACACCCGGCCGGCCGGGCACAGGCTCAGGCCGATGTCGAACCGTCGCCGCATCAGCGCCGACTTGTGCCGGCCGGGCGGCAGGTCGCTCAGCGTCAGCGACGGGATGTCGTCGACGGTGAGCGACGAGTGCTGCAACAGGGATTCGAGGCAGCGCTCCAGCGCGGCGAGGTGTGCCTTGCGCCGGAACGTGCGGCGCAGCTCGTCGAGGTTCTCCTCCGCCTCGGAGCCGAAGGTGCCCCGGTAGCCGGCGTCGGCGGCGAGCCCCGCGTTGATCTTGCCGCTGTCGTGGTGGTCGTCCAGCAGGATCCGCACCTCGCCGATGCCCTCGATCGCCCGAAGGGCGTCCTGGGCGTCGGAGGCCATGAGGTACGCGAAGTTCGGTGAACAGAACGCGGTGGGTAGCCGCAGATGCACGGTGACCCCGTCGTCGTCGAGAACCACCGACCGCACGAAACCGAGATCGGTGATCGGCTCGTCCAGTTCGGGGTCGACCACCGTGCCGAGCGCGGCGAGCACGTCGTCGCCGGCCACCGGCGCGGCGGTCACGACGACACCGCCTGCTGTGCTCCCGCCGCCACCTCCACGCCTTCCTGGCCGGCCGGCTCGGGCAGCCGCAGGTGTTCCGGAACGTCGATGTCGTAGAGCGCCGCGGCGTTGAGGCCGAGGATCTTCTTCTTCTGTTCGATCGTGATCGGCGCGTATTCGGTCATGTCCTCGGGGATCTGGAAGTCGACGAACTTCTCGATCAGCCACTTCGGTGTCCACAGCGCGTAGTCGCTGGAGAACAGGATCTTGTCCTCGCCGAGCCAGTAGAGCAGTTCGCCGATGATCTGCGCGAAGTAGCGGGGGCGGGTGTGGATGAACGGAATTGCCACGGCCAGACCGCCGTACACGTTGGATTCCTGGGTCGCGATCCAGCAGAAGTCCTCGAGCCGGGGCAAGCCCACGTGCTCGACGACGAACCGCAGCTCGAGGTAGTCGGTGGCGACCTTGTCGACGTCGGCGACGTCGAAGGCGTCCCGGTCGAGCGGGCGGATGGTCGGGCCCTTGTGCACGTGGATGTTCTCGATGCCCAGCTCGATGCACTCCTCGAGGTAGCGCCGGGACCACGGGTCGTCGAGCTTGTAGCCGCGGGAGTCACCGTGCCATTCGGCGGTGTACAGCTTGACGCCCTGGAGGTTCATCCGTTCGGCGTCCCGGCGTAGCTGCTCGAGTCCGGCCTCGCCGTGGCGCGGGTCGTAGGCGTGGTTGTAGGTGAGCTTGTCCGGGTGCTTGCGGGTGAGCTCGAACGCCTCCTCGGTCTGCCCGAAGCCCTTGTGGTAGAACTCGCTCAGCAGGGTGGCCTGGAAGATCGCGTGATCCACGTGCCCGTCCACGAAGAGGTCCTTCATGAGGCGTTCGCCCCCGTAGTAGGTGTAGGTGTCGTAGTCCCACACCTCCTCCTCGGGGCTGAGGTTCTTGTGGTAGTCGTAGAAGCAGTCGATGAACTGCCGTCCGTGCACGTTCTTCTGGTTCGACTCGCGGCCGTCCCAGATGTGCACGTGGCCGTCCACGACGAAGTACTGCTGGCCGTCCTTCTCGTACATCGCTTCCCTCGTTCTGTCGTGTGCCGGTGGTGGATCGGGAACCGTCCGGGCCCGGCGGGCGGGCCCGGACGGCCGGGGTCAGTGCGCCGTGAGATCGAATCCGATGTACTCGGCGGCGTCCTCGGGACTGGCGAAGAGCATGGTCTTGTCGTCGAGGTGCACCATGCGCCCGTAGTGGGTGGAGCTGATCTCCTCGAAGATCGATCCGTCGAAGTCCTCACCGAGGGCGTCGGTGAGCTCGGCGTAGTCGAACTCGAGACGGTTCACGCCGTCGACGCGGATCATCGACGGGTACTCCGTCAGCTCCACGCCCTCCTTGGTGCCCATGACGTCGGCGACGACGCGTCCGATCGGGGTGTTCATCAGGGTGACGCCACACATATTGGAGAACTCGGTGGCCGATCCGAATTGCATGCTCACTGGTCCAACTCCTTCGGGATGTCGAGCCCGAGATCCTCGAGCAGGGAACGGAACTTGGCTTCGGCGGCGTCGAGGCTGGAGGCGAACGTGACCGCCTTGTCCGCCGGCTGGGACCAGATCGGCTGCAGGGCGCGCGCGGCGTCGAGGCAGCGCGGCACCCACGTCGCCAGCCACGTCCCGAACAATTCCTTGTTCGACTCCCCGTGCTGCTCGTCGCGGACGAGCATCCGGAAGAGGTTGCGCGTGTAGGCGAGATCCCGGTCGTAGTCGTGCTCCCCGGTGCCGACGATCGTCGGGGTGATGTAGTCACCGTTGCGGGCGGCGATCTGCATGATCAGTTCGGTGCGGAACAGCGAGCCGACGAGCTGCTCGAAGACGATGTTGGTGGCGAAGAGCAGCTCGCACCAGTCCGGCACCGCGGTCAGCCGCTCGACGACCTCGCGGGTGGGCTGCCATTCCGGTGCGGACTGCCAGACCTCCCGGTGGGCGGCTCCGTCGAACGGGATCCCGGCCTCGGACAGGTCGAGGTTGAACAGCGCCAGGTCCTGCGCGAACCGCATCTTGTGTGCCGCATTGACCGCCACCGCGGTGTTGATCATGTTCGTGGGGCCGGAGCGCTGGATGGAGGTGAACACGTGCAGCGCCAGACCGTTCTCCGCGTGCATCCAGGCGCCGAGATTGCGCTCGATGAACTTCAGCCACGGCGTGTTCCAGCCGTCGTAGGCGCGGGCCCGCTTGGCGTTCTGCAGGCACAGGTCGACCTGACGCACGACCGCCGCGTTGTTGCGGTAGATCGTCTGGTCCCACTCCTCGTTGGGGTCGAGGAAGGCATGCCAGTTCGACGACTTCGCGGTCGTCCATTCCTTGGGGTATCCGCCCGGCCCGTCGCCGAAGCCGTAGATCCAGCCCTGCGACAGGTGCCGCTCAGGATCGGGCTGCACGTCGACGGTGACGTCCTCGTACATCGTCGAACGCTTCTTGGCCGGCGTGTAGTAGGTGAAGGTGCGGCTGCGGGAGCTGGGGAATTCCAGCGCGCCGGCTTCGGAGTCGGTGAACTCGATCTTCGGGAAGCTTCGGTGCTTGGATTCGGTGGTTGCGGTCATCTCGTTTCTCACTTCTGTCGGTGAAGGAGCGGTGTGGTTTCCTGCGGCGGCTACTCGAAGGCCGGGCTGGTGAACTTGTCGTAGAAGATCTGGTCCTTCGGGGTGTTGTGCACCTCGAGCAGTTCCAGAGCCGCATCGACCATGGGCGGTGGCCCGCACAGGTAGACCTCGCACCGGTGGATCTCCGGCTCGCGGCGGCCCACGACGTCGGTGACGTTGCCCTCCTCGACGTCCGGCAGGCCGGACGGTGCCGGCTCCGCCGACTCCGAGAGGCAGGGTGTGAACACGAAGTCCGTCAGCGTCTTTCCCAATTCGAGAATCTCGTCGAGGTAGAACAGATCCGCCGGCGTGCGGGCACCGTAGTAGAACCGGACGGGCCGGGTGCTGCCGGTCTCGCTCAGGTGCCGCAGGAGCGAGAGGATCGGGGCCATGCCGGCGCCGCCGCCGATGAAGACGATCGGCAGGACGTGGCCGTCCTTGATGGTGAAGGATCCGTAGGGCCCGGTGAGCGCGATCTCGTCGCCCACCGAGATACCGTCCTCGAGCAGGCCGGCGAACTTGCCGCCGGGGTACTTCTTGACGAGGAACTCGACATGCCCCGGCGTCGATCGGGTCGTCGCCATGGAGAAGGACCGGTGTTCCTCGGTTCCCGGTATCTGCAGGTCGGAGTACTGACCGGGTTTGAAGTCGTACTCCGCAGGCTCGACGGGCTGCAATTGCAGCGACACGATGTCCTTGGTCATCGGCTCGATCGCGGTGATTCGGGTGCGCACTTCCTGGATGGGGATACCACCCAGGAGCTCGTCCTCGTCGAAATTGAGCAGTTCGATGGTGCAGTCACTGTAGGCCGTCGAGCGGCAGAGCAGAACGTGCCCTTCGTCGGTCTCGGCGTCGTTGCAGGCGAACGTCGAGTAGTCCTCCATCTGGATATCACCGTCGAGGACAAAGGATTTGCAGGCCGAGCAGCGACCCTCCCGGCAGCCGTGCATCAGGTGGATGCCCTGCCGGAAGGCGGCGTCGAGGATGTACTCGTCCTCGCCGACCTCCATCTCGATGTCGACGGGCTCGAAGTTGATACGGTGCGTGTCGGCCACGGGGGTGTCTCCTGGGCTCGTGAATTGCTGTGCTGGTGGTATCGGCGGGCGGCGCCGGGATGCGGCTCGGCGCCGCCCGCCGGGCCCGGTGTCAGAGCGGCGTGGCGCCGGCGCGGTACTCCGCGATGTGCGCTGCGCGCTCCTCGTCCGTCATCTGGTTCAACAGGACGTTCGGACTCTGGAAGGTGTTGCCCCGCACGTCGTCGAGGGTCCACATCTTCTTCGGGTCGAGATCGAGGTGCGGCTGACCGACGAGGGTCTTGCCGTCGTCGCGCACATACCCGAGGTCCTGCACGATGTCGGCGAGATCCTTGTCGTGGTGCAGGGTCTCCCATTCCCGGAAACCGGTGAGGCGACCCATGTTCGGCGTCGGCCGACCTTCGTACTCACCGCGGAACGCGACGGCGTCGGTCCAGTAGCACGTCTCCGAGCAGTAGGTCCGCCACTGGTCGTCGACCTTCTCCACGACCATGTCCTCGCGGACGAGGGCCGGCACCATGCAGGTCCAGCAGCGGTGCGGGTACTGGTATCCGACTTCCTCGAACGCGATCGGCTTGTTGCGGCCGGGGTAGGCGAGACGGTTGTAGTTCTCCCACCACTTGCCGAACTTGGAGTACCAGCCGGGGTACTTCTCCTCGAACCATTCGAAGTCCGCGTCGGTCATGGCGTCGATCCGCCAGTAGTTCACCGGCCAGCCCGTCGCGAAGAACCGGGCCACCTCGTGGACGTAGCCCTTCTCGGTGATGCGCTTCCACGCCTCCTCGACGAGGTCGTGCGGAATGGTCAGCCCGTACTTCTCGAGGGGGAGCAGATAGCTGCGGTAGTAGTCGTCGTAGATCCACCGCCGCCACATCTCGGCGTAACTCTCACGGTCCTTGCGGCGGTCCTTGGTGCCGTACTCGATGAACGTGCCGATCGCGGCGTCGACCACGCAGTGGTTGTTCCACCAGGCGTAGCGCAGGTCGCGCTCGAGCAGTGGCCGGTTCCGCTCGTCGGCCAGGGCCATGAGCAGGATCGAGTATCCGTTGGAGATGTGCCGCGACTCGTCGGACTGCACCGAGTGGAACACGGTGGGCAGCAGGTAGTCACCATTGGCGGCGGCCTCGTCGGGCATCGCCACGAACAGGGTGTTCGTAAAGGCGGTCTCCGCGACCACGGTCAGGTAGATGTTGGCCGCGGTGATCGCGTCACCGGTGATGAAGCCCTCCCCGAACTGCCGGCCGATGGTGCCCGCATAGTTGTTCGCGAACGCCTTCTCGGTCATGTCGAACCCGGCGGGATCGATGTAGTTGTTCATGTAGAGCTTCTTGAGGTTCATCTGGATCGTCGAGTGCCGGACCTCGTCGATCATCTGCACCGCGAGCCCGTTGTGGATCTCGGGATTGGGCACCGCGTCGATGGCCATCGGCATCGCACGGGCCGCGGAGATCTCCGGGAACGGGATGATCGAGAGGAACAGCTTCTGCCACTCCAGCCAGCGCTGCTGGACCTGGCGGAACATGTTGCCGCGGATCGCGCCGTCCATCGCGCCGTAGACCCGGTTGTCCTTCTCCTCCTCCATGGGGAAGTAGGACCGCATGATCTGCTTGAGAGGGTCCTTCTTGGGGGCCTTCTCGAACGTGTAGTCGGTGCCGAAGCGGGTGGCCGGCGTCGCGAACGTCGGTTCCCACGTCAGCTCGGTGATCTTTGCATGGGCCTTGGTCAGGCTCTGCCTACTCAATGTGCGCCTCCTGGATCGGGAGCCGGCTCTGTGCCAGCCGTGGACGGTGGGTGTGGGTGCAGATACAACCCCCGTGTGCAACCCGGATCTGTCTCAATGTGAGACTCAGGTCACAATCGATGTGATTACCTTTGCTCTTGCGGGACCCGAGGAGAAGGTGGCGTGACAACTCCGGACGACCGGGAGATCGAAGTGGGCGAACACAACCGGAGCGGTTCCCAGGACGGGCATTCGCTTCAGGAAGCGGGCAATTCGGTCCGTGCGGGCGACTTCCCCGATCTCGGCGACCGGCGGGTCCGCAACTGGTTGCGGGTGTCCTGGTTGCGTTCCCGGGAAGCCAAGGTCGACGCCGATCGCCCGGCCGCGGACTACGTCGAATCCCTCCCCACCGACACCGTCCTCACCCGGGCGGCCCGGCCGGTGCTGCGCGCGTTGGCGGCGGAGATCGAGAACGAACCTGTGAGCCTGATCCTCACCGACGGCAAAGGCACCGTACTCAGCCGCTACGGCGGCGACCGTCGCCTGCTCGGCGCGCTGGACCGGGTCCAGCTCGCGCCGGGTTTCCGGTATTCCGAGTCCCAGGTCGGCACCAACGGCATCGGCACCGCGCTCGAGGTCGGCGCGCCGCTGCTCATCCGGGGCGATGAGCACTACAGCGGGCATCTGCGCAGGTTCTCCTGCGCGGGCGCACTCGTGACCCATCCGATCACCGGGGCCCTGCTGGGCGTGGTGGACCTGACCACCGAGGCGGAGAACACGAACTCGCTGCTGCTCTCGTTCGCCAAGCTCGCCGCCACCCGCATCCGGGAGCGGATCCTCGAGGAGGCCAACGAACTGGACCGGGCGCTGCTGCACGACTACCACGCCGCGTGCCAGCACTCGGGTCGTCCGGTCATCGCGATCGGCGACGAGGTCCTGATGATGAACGCCCTCACCCAGCAGCGGTTCGACTCGCGCGACCAGGCCGCGATCATCGACCGGACCCGCGACGCGCGGGGACGGCACGAGCCGTTCACCCTGCTCGCCGACCTGCCGAGCGGGATCACGGCCCGCCTGTCCTACCAGCCCACCTTCGTCGACGACCGGCTCGCCGGGGGCGTCGTGCGGATCAAGGAGCAGCTTGCCCGGAGCCGGGCGACCCGGACCGTCGCCCCGCCCGCGCCCCGCGCCCTGGCCGGCCGCAGCGCCCAGTGGCAGCGGACCGTCGAAGGTGTCGTCGAGGCGTGCCGGCGCAGCGAATGGCTCGTCCTCGACGGTGAGCCGGGCGTCGGGAAGACCGCCCTGATCCGGGCGGCGCACGACCACGTCCGGCCCGAGCGCACCCTGACGGTCCTCGACGCGGCCCGGCTCGACGGCGACGAGCTGTCCGAACGCGCGGGCGCCACCCTCGACGACGGCGGCGACCTCGCCGTGCTGCACGCCCACGTCCTCGGCGACGACCAGCTCGCGGCGCTCGCATCGTTCCTGCAGACCGTCGCCCAGGACACGCGTGCGCCCGCGCCGTGGGTCGCCCTGACCATGCAGTCACCGCAGGAGGAGAGCGACACCCACTCCGTGCTGCGGTTGTTCCCGAAGACGATCTCGGTACCGCCGTTGCGGCACCACCTCGAGGACGTTCCCGACCTCGTGCGGTTCCTCCTCGATGCCGCCGGCGCCACCGAACTCACGCTGTCCCCGGCCGCGGCGAACCAGCTCATGCGGCTGTCGTGGGGCGGCAACGTGACCCATCTGCGCAGCGTCCTCGACGAGCTCTGCCGGCGTCGGCGCTCCGGGACCGTCGAGCCGGCCGACCTGCCCGCCGAGTGCCGGGCGACGACCCGCCGGAGCCTGACCCGGCTCGAGTCGCTCGAGCGGGACGCGATCGTGGAGGCACTGGCGCTGCACGGTGGCGACAAGGTGGCCGCCGCGAAGGCCCTCGGCATGTCGCGAGCGACGATCTACCGCAAGATCCGCGAATTCGGCATCACTCTCTGATTCCGAGTGTGCGTGTCAAATTGAGACGACCGGACCCGGCCCCGCGCGAAACACTCCTGAGCGCAGAGACGTTCACCCCACCGGGGTGACCAGACAGGAGTGATCGATGACCGACCACAACGGACTCACCACCGCTGCCGGCGCACCGGTGCCGGACAACCAGAACAGTCTCACGGCCGGGGCCCGCGGACCCATGCTCCTCCAGGACGTGTGGTTCCTCGAGAAGCTCGCGCACTTCGACCGCGAGGTGATCCCCGAACGGCGCATGCACGCAAAGGGTTCCGGCGCGTTCGGCACCTTCCGCGTCACCCACGACATCACCCGGCACAGCCGGGCCGCGCTGTTCTCCGAGATCGGCAAGCAGACCGAGGTGTTCGTCCGGTTCTCCACCGTCGCCGGTGAGCGCGGCGCCGCCGACGCGGAGCGCGACATCCGCGGCTTCGCCGTGCGCTTCTACACCGAGGAGGGCAACTGGGACGTCGTCGGCAACAACACCCCGGTGTTCTTCTTCCGCGATCCGCTCAAGTTCCCCGACCTCAACCATGCCGTGAAGCGCGATCCGCGGACCAACCTTCGCGACCCCGAGAACAACTGGGACTTCTGGACCAACCTGCCGGAAGCCCTGCACCAGATCACGATCGTGATGTCCGACCGCGGCATCCCCGACGGCTACCGGCACATGCACGGGTTCGGTTCGCACACTTTCTCGTTCGTCGACGCCGCGGGCACCCGATCGTGGGTGAAGTTTCATTTCCGCACCCAGCAGGGCATCCGGAACCTCACCGACGACGAGGCCGCGGCCGTGATCGCCGGCGACCGCGAATCCGCCCAGCGGGACCTGTACGAGGCGATCGAGACCGGGAACTACCCGAAATGGACGCTGTACGTGCAGATCATGCCCGAGGCCGACGCGGCGACCTACCGGTACCACCCCTTCGACCTGACCAAGGTGTGGTCCAAGAAGGACTACCCGCTCATCGAGGTGGGGGAGCTGGAGCTGAACCGCAACCCGGACAACTACCACGCCGACGTCGAGCAGGCCGCGTTCTCCCCTGCGAACGTCGTTCCGGGCATCGGGTTCTCGCCCGACCGGATGCTGCAGGGCCGGCTCTTCTCGTACGGGGACGCCGCACGATACCGGCTCGGCGTCAACCACCATCAGATCCCGGTGAACTGCCCCCGGGCCGCCGCCCACGTGAACTCCTTCCACCGCGACGGCGCGATGCGGGTGGACGGCAACCAGGGCAGCGTCCCGAGCATCGAGCCGAACTCGTACGGCCGGTTCCAGGAACAACGCGGGTACGCCGAGCCGCCGCTGACCGTCGGTGCCGTCGCGGACCGGTTCGACTACCGCGCAGACGACGACAACTATTTCGAGCAGCCCGGAATCCTGTTCCGGAACATGACCGCCGAGCAGCAGACCGTACTGTTCGAGAACACCGCACGCGCGATCACCGGGGCATCGGTGACGACGATCGAACGGCACATCGCCAACTGCACCCAGGCCGATCCGGCCTACGGTGAGGGGGTTCGCAAGGCCTGCGAGGCACTGGGGGCGTTGTGAGCGGCCGGTGATCCGTCCGGCGCGGCAGGCAGCCGCGCGCCCCTGGGTCGTTCGCCGCGTCGATTGCCTGCGCGGCCGACCGGGGGGCGCGCGGCTGTCGGCGCGGCCGGATCAGCCCAGCCAGTCCAGCACCGCGGCCGCGGTCCACGACTGCTGCATGCTGCCGAGCGGCTCGCCGGTGAACGGCTCGTAGTACTCGGCGAACGAGCCGTCGCTCGCCTGCCGCAGGCCCTCCGCCCGCAGCAGATGGGCGCGCTCCGCCCAGCCGCGGCGGGCGAACGTCCAGGAGAACAGCCAGGTCATCACCGGCCACACCGGTCCGCGCCAGTACTCGCGCGGACGGAAGTCCCGGGAGACGGGGGAAGTGGAGGGTGGCACGGCGTAGCGCAGGTCGGGGTGCCCGCAGAACTTCGGGCCCTCGAAGGTGCGAACCAGGGTCCGTTCGGTGCCGGGCGGCAGACCGCCGCACAGCAACGGCGCGAACATCGCGATCGTGTCGGTGGCCATCCAGCGGCCGCTGCGCAGATCGAAGTCCTTGGCGGCGCCGGTACGCGGATCGGTGGTGTCGAGCACGCCGCGACGGAACCGGTCCGCGTACTCGTGCAGCTCACGCACGTCCGCATTCGGGCACGAATGCTCCTCCCCGATGACGGCGAGCACCTCGCACGCCAGCGCGAACACGGCGGTGACGAACACGTCCTCGACGGCGAAGCTCATGGCCGTGGCCAAGGCGTCGTCGTCGTAGCGCACTTCCTTCATCTCCTCGAGCAGCCACAGGTAGCGGGCGTACTCGGCGTCGGTGGGCCGCTGACTCGCGTCGCCGACATGGGCGAGATCCTCGCGCCGGAACGTCGGCACCGCCCCCGCGACGACGTTGGCGTACGCCGCGTCCCACCGGGGCGAGTTGTCCATGCCGGATTCCCAGCCGTGGTAGAGCGCGATCCGGCCGTTGCCGTCGAGGTCGCGGGCCCGGGCCAGCCACCGGTGCCAGCGCACCAGGTCGGGCCAGCGACGGTCCAGGAACTCCTCGGCGACGGCACGGGTGGTGCGCCCGTGCCGGCGGCTGTGGTCGAGGATCCGCTGCACCGCGATCGCGTGCACGGGTGGCTGGGTGATGCCGGAGGTCTGTGGGCCCCGCGGGGCAGCGGCGGCCAGGTCGGTGCAGGCCCACCGCGCCGGTCCCGGAAAGTAGCCGTCCACCCCGCTCGCGAACACGATGTGCGGGATCATGCCGTTGCGCCACTGCGCCGACAGCAGGGTGTCGAGCTCGACGACGGCCCGCTCGACGCTCAGCGGGGCCAGCCCCACGGCGACGAACGCCGCGTCCCAGCTCCACATGTGCGGATACAGCTTCGGGGCGGCGCTGGTCATCGTGCCGAGGTCGTTGCCGCGCAGCAGATAGGCAGCCCGCGCGGCGAGCTGGGTGTGGGTGAATCCGCGGTCCGGCATCGCATCATTGTGCGACCGGTCCGGCGTGGGCGCGCGCCGAGGGGCAGCCGGACCACCGGAAATCGGACAGCCACACACGTGCCGACCGGTGTCGATGTCCGGAACCCTGCGCTCGGTGCCGACCCCGGTCCCCGCACGAGAACTACGGTGGATTCCGGAACCACCCCCGAGACCCGAGGAGTACCGGAGCATGAGGATCACCGGCGCAGTCCTGGAGGAGATCGGCCGGCCGCGACCGTTCGCCGAGTCGAAGCCGATCAGCCTGTCGGAACTCGAGCTCGACCCGCCGGGACCGACCGAGCTTCTGGTACGGATCGAGGCGGCCGGGGTGTGTCACTCCGATCTGAGCGTCGTGGACGGCAACCGGGTGCGTCCCGTGCCGATGCTGCTCGGACACGAGGCGGCCGGACGGGTCGTCGAGGTGGGTTCGGCCGTCGACGACTTCCGGGTGGGGCAGCGGGTGGTCATGTCGTTCCTGCCACGGTGCGAGGCGTGCGACAACTGCGCCGAGGACGGCCGGTTGCCCTGCACCGCCGGGTCCGCCACCAACAACGCCGGGGAACTGCTGCACGGGGGCCGGCGCCTGCACCGTGACGGTCACCCGGTGCACCATCACCTCGGCGTCTCGGGTTTCGCGACGCACGCGGTGATCGACCGCGCGTCGGCCGTCGCAGTCGACGACGACGTGCCACCCGACGTCGCCGCGGTGCTCGGCTGTGCCGTGCTCACCGGCGGGGGTGCCGTCCTCAACGCGGCCCGGCCGCGGCCGCAGGACAGCATCGCGATCGTCGGGCTCGGTGGTGTCGGCATGGCCGCTCTCCTCACGGCTGTCGCGCAGGGTGTCTCGCGCATCGTCGCGATCGATACTCTCGACGACAAGCTCGCCCGTGCTCGCGAACTGGGGGCACACGAGACCTACACGCCGGCCGAGGCGCTCGAGCGGGGCGTCGCCGCCCGGTACGTCGTCGAGTGTGCCGGCAGCGCACGCGCGTTCGAAACCGCGTTCGCTCTCACGGCACCCGGCGGCACGACCGTGACGGTCGGTCTGCCCGCTCCGACCGCGACGGCCGTGATCTCTCCGTTGACGGTGACCGCGGAGGCTCGCACGATCGTCGGCAGCTACCTGGGCTCGGCCGTGCCGCGCCGCGACATCCCCGAGTACGCGCGCATGTGGCGCGATGGCCGGCTCCCGGTGGAGGAACTGATCTCCTCCCGGATCCCCCTCTCGCGCATCAACGAGGCCATGGACCAGCTCGCGGACGGGCTGGCCGTACGTCAGGTCGTCTTGTTCGACGACTGAGCCCGGACGCCGGCCGGTCCGGGACCAAGGTCCCGGACCGGATGTCTTGTGGGAACCGATTTCTCCCGACGGCCGAGCCGCCGGGGACGTCGTGCCCGGGCGTCCCCGCCACTCGGTCCCCCGCTCGGCACCGGACTGCTCCGGCCGATGGGCGCATGCGACGGGAGTCTTCGGACCCTTTTCTCCGAGCCCACGGTCCCTCCGGCCGTGCCGGAGCCGACGTGTGATTCTCGTTTCGCCGGTGCGCGGCGGGTGCCTGGACCGCTCGCGGGCGCGCGTATCCACAGCTGTGGAAAAACCTGTTGATCAGTAATTTTCGGCCCGGCCGACGACGACCTCGGCACCCGAAACGGTCCCGTCCGTCCGGTGCAGCCGCCGTTGCCCGGCGCGTCTCGCCGAGACCACGCCGGGTCGTGTACGTGCTCCACGTCTCATTGCCGATGTCGATGCGGCGGTGCAAGAGTCAGCGCGCCGACGGTCGGCGGCTCCGCTCCGGGCGCCTGCGCCGCCGGTCGAACGGGAGGTCGCGAATCCAGCCTCTCGCGGCAGCAGTTCGGAACTCGATGCCCCGCCGGACGGCGGGCCCGAAGGCAGGAGTCGTGGTCATGGTCGATGTCGCGCCGATACTGAGGACGCCGGACGCGCAGCGGCCGTATCCACCCACCCACCGCCCGAAAGGCTCGAGGATCCTCGAGGTCGTCACCTCCACCGACCACAAGGTGATCGGTGTGATGTACATCGTGGCGGCCTTCGCGTGGTTCCTCGTCGGCGGTCTCATGGCGCTGCTCATCCGGGGTGAGCTCGCCGTGCCCGGCCTGCAGTTCCTGTCGAACGAGCAGTACAACCAGCTGTTCACGATGCACGGCACGATCATGCTGCTGCTCTATGCGACCCCGGTGTTCTTCGGCTTCGCCAATTATCTTCTGCCCCTGCAGATCGGGGCGCCGGACGTGGCCTTCCCCCGGCTGAACGCGGTGGGCTTCTGGCTCTACGTCTTCGGCGGGCTCATGGCCGCGGGCGGTTTCCTCACCCCCGGCGGGGCCGCGGACTTCGGGTGGACGGCGTATGTGCCGCTGACGAATTCACTGCATTCGCCCGGAGTCGGGGCGGACCTGTGGATCCTCGGTCTCACCGTCGGCGGCCTGGGCACGATTCTCGGCGCGGTCAATCTCATCACCACCATCGTGTGCCTGCGCGCCCCCGGCATGACCATGTTCCGGATGCCCATCTTCACCTGGAACACCTTCATCGCCTCGCTGCTGATCCTGCTGATCTTCCCGCTGCTGGCCGCGGCGCTGATCGCCCTGTTCGTCGACCGGCAGTTCGGCGCTCACGTCTTCGATCCCGGCACGGGCGGTGTCATGTTGTGGCAGCACCTGTTCTGGTTCTTCGGCCATCCCGAGGTGTACGTGCTGGCGCTGCCGTTCTTCGGCATCGTCTCGGAGATCTTCCCGGTCTTCTCCCGCAAGCCGATCTTCGGTTACACCGGCCTGGTCTACGCGACCCTGGCGATCGCGGCGCTCTCGATCGCGGTGTGGGCGCACCACATGTACGCCACCGGCGCCGTGCTGCTGCCGTACTTCTCCTTCATGACGTTCCTGATCGCGGTGCCCACCGGCGTGAAGTTCTTCAACTGGATCGGCACCATGTGGAAGGGGCAGCTGACGTTCGAGTCGCCGATGCTGTTCTCGGTGGGCTTCATCGTCACCTTCCTGTTCGGCGGCCTGTCCGGCGTCATCCTCGCCAGCCCGCCGCTCGACTTCCAGCTGCACGAGTCGTATTTCGTCGTGGCGCACTTCCACTACGTGCTCTTCGGGACGATCGCCTTCGCCACCTACGCCGGCATCTACTTCTGGTTCCCGAAGATGACCGGGCGCATGCTCGACGAGCGCCTCGCCAAGTGGCACTTCTGGCTGACCTTCGCCGGTTTCCACACCACGTTCCTGGTGCAGCACTGGCTGGGCAACGAGGGCATGCCGCGTCGCTACGCCGACTACCTGCCGTCGGACGGGTTCACCACCTTGAACATCGTCTCGACCATCGGTGCCTTCGTGCTCGGCGCCTCGACCCTGCCGTTCCTGTGGAACGTGTTCAAGAGCTACCGGTACGGGCAGGTCGTCACCGTCGACGACCCGTGGGGCTACGGCAACTCCCTCGAGTGGGCGACGAGCTGCCCGCCGCCG
Source organism: Rhodococcus sp. NS-SX18 (assembly GCF_057367935.1). Taxonomy (NCBI): domain Bacteria; kingdom Bacillati; phylum Actinomycetota; class Actinomycetes; order Mycobacteriales; family Nocardiaceae; genus Rhodococcus; species Rhodococcus sp. NS-SX18. The sequence continues at coordinate 5,419,911 of NZ_CM170633.1, forward strand.
CGGCACAACTTCACCGAGCTGCCGCGCATCCGCTCCGAACGGCCCGCGTTCGAGCTGCACTACCCGCACATGAGCGAGAAGATGCGCTCCGAGGCCCACGTGGGCTGGGGTTCGCACGCCCAGACCGCCCGCGCGCTCGAGGGGACGCGCTGACATGGAGGACGGACGCCGGTTCCGCCGGTACGCGACGCTCGGCGAGACCCGTACCCGGCCCGACCCGACGGCCCTGCTGGTCGCGATGCTGGTGCTGGCGGTGCTGCTCGCGTCCCCGTGGTGGCTGTCACCGGTCCCGGCCGTGCTGCTGATCGTCGCGGCCGCCGCCGGCACGGTCGCGGTCGGCGCCACGAGCCGCAGAACCATCGTGCCGACCCGCTGGTCGTAGCTGCACAGTCGGTCAGCCGGACCTGCCGGCCGGGCCCCGACGGTTCCCGGCGGTCCGGCTACCCTCGATGCCATGGGCAGGCAGCGGGAGCGTCGGGCCGCGGCGGGGTCCGGTCGCGGTCCGGCCGAGGGCATCCACGACATCGACACCGGCACCTGTGAACTCGTCAAGGATCGGTACCGGCCCGACGGCTGGGTGCTCGAGGTCAACGGCGTGCCCAGCTCCCACATCGATCTCACCGATCCCACGCTGCTCGAGTTCGAGTACATGCGGTGGATCGCTCACCTGCTCGAGTCGCAACGGCCGCGCGACGAACGGCTGCGGGTCCTGCACCTCGGCGGCGGGGCCTGCACGATGGCCCGCTACCTCGCCGCCACCTACCCGGACGCGCGGCAGGTGGTGGTCGAGATCGACGGCCGACTCGCCGAATTGGTGCGGGACTGGTTCGACCTGCCCCGCGCCCCGCTGCTGCGGATTCGGGTGGGGGAGGCCCGCGCGGTCCTGACCTCCCTGACCGACGCGACCCGCGACGTGATCATCCGCGACGTCTTCGCGATCAACCGCACGCCCGTCGCGCTGACCACCGTCGAGTTCACCCGGCACGCCCGCCGGGTCCTCGATGCGGGCGGTGTCTACGTCGTCAACTGCGGTGACACCCGGGATCTGACCACCGCCCGGCGGGAAGCAGCCACCATCGGCAGCGTCTTCGCGCACACCGCGATCATCGCCGATCCAGCGATGCTCAAGGGCCGGCGCTACGGCAACATCGTCATCGCCGGCAGCGACGCACCGCTCGGCGAGTCACCGGCACTCGCCCGCGAACTGCTCGGCGGCGGCGTGCCCGCCCAGGTGTGGACCGACGCGCAGGTCCGCCGGTTCGCCGCCGACGCCCGCGTCCTTCTCGACGCCGAGTGCCGCCCGGACGGCGAAGTCGCGGCCGGCTGACCTCGTCACCGGGACCGGCCCGCGGTCCAGGCGAGCAGGTCGTCGACCGGCCAGGCGTTGACCACGTCCTCGGGTTCCACCCCGCGTTCGGCGGCGCGTTCACAGCCGTACCCGATCCAGTCCAGCTGACCGGGCGCGTGCGCGTCGGTGTCGATCGCGAAGCGGCAGCCGAGATTCAGCGCCAGGTCGATCAGCCGCTCCGGCGGGTCCTGCCGCTCGGGGCGGGCGTTGATCTCCACCGCCGTGCCGTGATCGCGGCACGCCGAGAACACCGCCTCGGCGTCGAAACGCGACTCCGGGCGGGTGCCGCGACCGCCCTGCACCAGCCGGCCCGTGCAGTGCCCGAGCACGTCGACGTGTGGATTCTGCACCGCCTTCAGCATCCGCTTCGTCATGACCGACCGGTCGGCCCGCAGATTCGAGTGCACGCTGGCCACCACGATGTCGAGTTCGGCCAACAGTCCCTCGTCCTGGTCGAGCGTGCCGTCGTCGAGGATGTCCACCTCGATCCCGGTGAGAATGCGGAAGGAGCTGCCGCTGTCGGCGAAGACCCGATTGAGATCGGCGACGACTCCCAGCTGGTTGCGCAGCCGCTCGGCGGTGAGACCGTTGGCCACCTTCAGCCGGGGTGAGTGGTCGGTCAGCGCGCAGTACCGGCGTCCGAGCGCTGCGGCGGTCCGCATCATCTCGGCGATCGGGCTGCCGCCGTCCGACCAGTCCGAGTGCACGTGGAGATCGCCCTGCAGGGCCTCGAGCAGGCCCACGCCGCCGCGGCCGATCGGCTCGGCCTCCTCGCGCAGTTGTCGCAGGTAGGCGGGTACGCCGTCGGAGGATTCGCGGATCACGGTGGCGGTCTTCGGCCCGATTCCGGACAGGGCCGTCCAGCTGTCCGCCCGGCGCCTCGCGGCACGTTCGTCCGGGTCGAGCCGGGCGACGATGTCGGCGGCGTGGCGGTACGCCTTCACGCGGTAGCTCTCGGCGCGGTCGCGTTCGAGCCAGAACGCGACCTCCCGCAGGGCGTCCACCGGGTCCATGCGTCCATTCTCGCCACGGTGGTCCGTAGCGTGGGGCGCATGCGCACAAATGCGAGGTGGCGACGGACACTGGCCGGAACCGCGATGGGGGTGGCCGGCGGGACGCTGGTACTGGCCGGCGTCGCCGCCCGGGTCGCGACGCCCGCGGCCGGCCGGTTGTACACCGTCGCCGATGCGCCGAGCGCGCCGATGGTGATCGTGCCGGGTGCCCGCGTCCGGAACGGATGGCCCATGGCGATGCTGCGCGGACGCCTCGACGTGGCTGTCGCGCTGCTCGCGGACGGCCGCGCCTGCCGCGTGCTCGTCTCGGGCGACGCGGCAGGCCGCTCCGGGGACGAGATCGCGGCGATGACCGGCTATCTGGTGGAGCACGGCGTGGGACGGGAAGTGATCGCCACCGACCCGTACGGGCTCGACACATACGACACCTGCCTGCGCGCCGCGCAGGTCTACGGGGTGACGACGGCGGTGATCGCCACCCAGGGATTCCATCTGCCGCGGGCCGTCGCGCTGGGGAGGCGGGCGGGGATCGACATGGCCGGGGTGATCGCGGAGTGCGACTGCCGGCTGCGCACCCGGGTGCGCAACGTCCTGCGTGAGTATGTGCTGTCGCGTCCGAAAGCACTTGTGGAGATGTATTTTCCGCGCCCTCCGCGCGTGACGGCGACCGCGGGCGAGGCGTCGGCCGGGATCCTCGCCTAGGGTCGTCGCATGCGACCTTCAGCCCTGATCACCGGTGGCAGCCGCGGCGTCGGCGCCGCCATCGCCCGGGAACTCGCCCCCAGCCACGACCTGCTGCTCGGCGGCCGCCGCGCGGAGTCGCTCCGGGCGATCTGCGCGGAGCTTCCGCAGGCGGCCCCGTGGCCGGTCGACCTGCTCGACCACGAGGCGGTGGCCGCGGCCTGCTCGGGAATCGACCGGTTGGACGTGCTGGTGCACAACGCGGGGCTCGCCGAACTCGGGACGATCGCCGACGGCGGAATCGCGCAGTGGCGGGAGATGTTCGAGGCGAACGTGGTGGCGGTGGTGGAGCTGACGCGGCTGCTCCTGCCGGCGCTCCGGGCTGCGAAAGGCCATGTCGTGCTGCTCAATTCGGGGGCCGGGCTGAACGCGAAGGCCGGCTGGGGCGCATACGCCGCCAGCAAGTTCGCGTTGCGGGCCTTCGCCGACGTCCTGCGGCAGGAGGAACCGGCGCTGCGGGTGACGTCGGTGCATCCGGGCCGGATCGACACCGACATGCAGCGTGCGGTCGTTGAGAGCGAGGGCCGGACCTACGAACCGGAGCGCTTCCTGAAGGCGTCGACCGTGGCACTGGCGGTGGGGCAGGCCGTTCGGACCCCGTCGGACGCGCACCCGACCGAGATCGTACTGCGGCCCCGCTAGCCGTCGGCGCCGGAACGACAGCGTCGGCGTCAGAACGGCAGTGGAATCACGACCGGCGCCCCGTTCGGCAACTGGATGCGGATCTGGGGTGGCGGCGGTGGGGCAGGGGCCGGTACCGGGGCAGGGGCCGGTGCCGGAGGAGGTGGCTCCGGCGCAGGCGGTGGGGAAGGTGGTGGTGGGGGTGGCGGCGGTGGAGGCGGCGGCGGCGGTGGTTCCGGTGGCGGCGCCGGTGCCCGCGGCGCGGGCGCTGCGATCTCCTCGTCCGGCGCCGGCGGTACGGGTGCCGGTTCCGGTGCGGGCGGCGGTAGCGGGTCGGCAGCCCCGGGCGCCGGCTGCTTGGGACCGGCACCGATGGGCACCGCCAGCAGATTCCCGGTGGTGACGTCGACGACGGTCAGTTCGCCGACCGGCGCGGCTCCCGGCTGCACGACGAACAACCGCTCCTCGTCGAGGCCGGACCAGCGTTCCCCTTCGATCTCCTGACCCGAGGACAGAACGGGGGAGAGCAGGGGACTGCCCGGCGCACATCGCACGCGGGGCACTCCCCGGTCGTCGACCAGCACGACGGTTCCGGTCTCGAGGACCGACTGCACGGGCACCGCACGTCCCTCGCGGTACTCGTGATCGGTGACCCGGGTGTCCGCCCGCAGCAGCACCGGTGTCAGGGTGCGGAGGTATCCGCGGGCGTCGGCGATGTCGAACACGTCGAGCCAGGCCTCCCGCTTGACCGGGTCCTGCTCGAGCGTGCCGACGAGCCGCTCCCGGTCGCACAGCTCACGTTCGAGGCTGCCGCCGTAGAGCCCGGTCCGGTCCCCGGACACCGTCACCGGGCCACCGTCGGGCACGGGAAGCTCGGCCTGCGGTGCCGGTGGAACGGCGACCGGCACCTGATCCGGCAGGAGCAGACCGCTCCACGGATGCTCGCCCCGCGAGGTCGCCAGGTCCAGGCGAACCAGCTCGGTCCGCGACGGACCGTCCGTGGAGCATCCCCCCACGGCGAGCGCAGTCAGCGCGAGTACCATCCCGAATCCGCGCGCAGCGGTGCCGGCGGCCACCCGCCCATGGTAGGCGGAACCCCTCCGCGCCTCGGGTGCTTTCGGTCGGCTTCAGCCGTCGGACGTCAGGCGCACGCGGGCGATCCGGTGGCCGTCCAGTTCGCTCACGGTGAGACGGTGACCGTCGAGGGTGATGCTGTCGCCGAGTCGTGGCAGCCGCTGGAGACGGTGGACCACGCACCCCGCGACGGTCTCGTAGGGGCCCTTCGGCAGCCCGATCCCGGTGGCGCGTTCGAAGTCCTCGACGATCAGCAGACCGTCCACCTGCTGCGTGCCGGCCTGCGCCGGCGCGGACGGGGGCGCAGCCTGCTGGGGGGGTTCGAATTCGTCGCCGATCTCGCCGACGATCTCCTCGACGATGTCTTCGAGTGTCGCGATTCCGGCGGTGCCGCCGTACTCGTCGACGACTTGGACGATCTGGTCGTTGGTGTGTCGCATCAGCGACAGTGTCGCGAGCGCCGGTTTGGAGGCGGGCAGCGAGAGGATGGGCCGGCACACGTCGGCGACGGTCGGGGCGGTCGCCGGATCGGCGAGCAGCAGGTCACGCAGGTGCACGAAGCCCACGACGTCGTCGAGCGACGTGCCGACGACCGGATACCGGCTGTGCGCGCCTGCCAGTGCCTGTTCGCACGCCGCCGGGAGCGGGGTGTCGGCGGGCAGGAAGTCGACCTCGGTGCGCGGGCGCATCACCTCGAGCAGCGATCGCTGTCCGGCGTCGAACACCTCGGCGAGCACCGTGCGCTCGTCCTCCGGCACCGCCGAATGGCTGAGCAACAGATCGCGCAACTCCTCGTGGGTGATCTCCTCGGTCCGGCGCGCCGGATCGGCTCCGAGCAGCCGGACGAGCCCGTCCGTGGAGACCGACAACAGCCAGATCACCGGTCGCATCAGGGTGGCGAACCGGTCCAGGGCCGGTGCGGTCAGCAACGACACCCCGGTGGACCGTTGCAGGGCGATGCGCTTGGGGACAAGTTCACCGAGGACCAGGGAGAGGTAGGCGATCACCAGCGTGGTGCCGGTCAAGGCGACGGCGCTCGCCGCTGCGGCGGGCAGCCCCCACGATTCGAGCGAGGGGACGAGATCGGGGGCGATGGTGGAGGCACCGTAGGCGGCGGAGAAGAATCCGGCCACGGTGACGCCGATCTGCACCGCGGACAGGAAGCGGTTGGGGTTCTTCGCCAGCTCGGCCGTCCGGCGACCCCGCCGGCCCCGCTCCTCGAGCGCACGGATCTGGCTCTCCCGCAGAGACACCAGGGCCAGCTCGGTGCCGGCGAAGACGCCGCCGATCAGGACGAACACCAGGACCAGGAGGATGTCGGCGAACGCGGTCATGGCGGCCACCCGGGACCGTCGGCCATGTCGTGTCACCTCAGCGGGAAGACGCGGGATACGACTTCCAGTCTAGGAGAGCCCCGACTGTTCGGACACCGGCCGCACCTCGGGGCGGATGTTCCACGTGAAACAGCTCAGGAGGCGGGGACGGTCTGCATGTCCTCCTGGCTCCAGTAGGCCTTCATGCTGGTGATCCGGGCGTCGTCGTCGAACGTCATGACGTCGACGACCTCCATGACGAGGTCCTGCTCGCCGAGATGCGTGGTCAGCCGGAAGAGAAAGGCGGCGTTGCCGCCGGCGATCTTCAGGGTGAGCAGCTCGCCGGTCTGGTTGAGCGGCTCGATCATCGCGTAGAACTCGCGCAGGGCCGCCTCGGTGGTGCGCACGTCGGTGCCCACCGGGTCCTCGACCGTGGCTCCGGGAGCGTAGAGGGCGAGCACCTCGTCGGTGGTCCCCTTGGCCACCGACCTGATGTAGGACTCGACGGTGGCGCGGATCGCGGCGGGAGTGGGGGCCATGCGGAAACCTCCGTTGCTAGAACGCGTTCTAGCAACGGAGGTTAGCAGCGCACGCCGGGACTGGGAATGCCCCGGCGTGCGCCGCTGCCTCGCGGCTGTGGGCCCGAACGGCTCAGGGGCCCGGAACGACTCAGGGGCCCGGAACGGCTCAGGCGTCCGCGTCGGCGGTCGGCAGCAGCCGTTCGAGGACGTCGGCGAGGGTGATCAACCCGACCACCTGTCCGTCGTCGGTGACGGTGGCCAGGTGGTTGCGGGTCTCGCGCATGGTGCGCAGCGCCTCGTACACCGGCACCGTCGCCTCGAGCGTCAGCGCCGGGCGCATCAACTCGGCGGCGGTGATCCCCGCCGCGGCGTGCAGACTGTCCCGCACGTGCACCACCCCGTCCACATGTCCGTTGCCGCGCACGAGCAGGCGCAGGTGCCCGGTGCGCCGGGCGGTGTCCTGGATCTGCGCGGCGTCCGCGTCGGGCCGGACACTGCTCGGGCGGGCGTTGGGGCGGACGATGTCGCCGACGGTCAGCGCCTCGAGTTCGAGGGCGCTGGTCAGGTGGCCGTGGTAGCGCTCGTCGAGGGTGCCCACGGTGGCCGAGTGCTCGACCAGGTGCCGCAACGCATCCGGGTCCTGTCCGGTACCGACCTGGTCGACCGGGACGACACCGACCCGCCGCAGGCACCAGTTGGCCAGGTGGTTGAGCTGCACGATGACCGGGCGGGTGACCCACATGAACGCCCGCATCGGAAGCGCGAGCAGGGTCGCCGACTTCTCCGGGTGCGCGATCGCCCAGGACTTCGGGGCCATCTCGCCGACCACCAGGTGCAGGAACGTCACGATGATCAGCGCAAGGACGAACCCGGCGACGTCCGCCAGCCACAGCGGCGCACCCCAGTTCTCGAAGGCCGGGGTGAGCCAATGGTGCACGGCGGGCTTGGTCACCGCGCCGAGGGCCAGGGTGCACACGGTGATGCCGAGCTGGGACCCGGCGAGCAGGACCGACAGTTCCGAGGCGCTGCGCAGCGCCGCACGGGCCGAGCGGCTGTGCGGGGCGGCGTCCTCGAGGCGGTGCCGGCGCGCGGCGATGAGCGCGAACTCCACCGCGACGAAGAAGGCACTCGCCGCGATCAGGCCGACCGTCACCGCGAGCACGATCCAGGGGTTACTCATCGTCGCTCACCTCGTGATCGGTTCGTACGGTCACCAGCACCGACGCCGGCACGTGCCGGTCGATCCCACGGACCTCCGCGAGCAGCGTCCGCGTCGGGGGCGAGTTCCCGTGCGCCAGTTCGGCCGGATCGGGTTCGAGCGGGATCGCGACGGTGTCGCCGACGGCGGGCAGGCCGCCGAACTCGGCGATGACCAGCCCGGCGAGGGTCTCGAAGTCGCCCTCCGGCAGCTCGTGGCCGAGGGTGCGGGCGACCTCGTCGAGGTGCACGTCGCCGCGGATCACCCAACCCTCACCCTGACGGGTGATCACCTGTGTCTCGACGGCGGTGTCGTGTTCGTCGGCGATCTCCCCGACGAGTTCCTCGGCCATGTCCTCGACGGTGACGATGCCGGCAAAGCCGCCGTACTCGTCGACCACCAGGGCCATCTCCTCGTGCCCCTCGGTGAGCCGGGCCAGCACGTCCGGCAGCGGCAGGGTAGTGGGCACGATCACCGCGGGCCGGCACACCGCCTCGGCCGTCCCGGCCGAGGTGTCGCGTGCGAGCAGATCGTGCAGGTGCACGACCCCGCGCAGATCGTCGGCGGACTCACCGACCACCGGGTACCGGGTGTGCCCCGCGCTCATCCGTGTCAGCACCTGCGTGATCGGCTCCCCGGCCCGGACGTAGTCCACCCGCGCCCGCGGGATCATGGCGTGCTCGGCGGTGCGGGTCGGGAAGTCGAGGATCCGGTCGAGCAGCGTCGACAACTCCTTGGGCAGCTCGCCGGCCTCCCGGGATTCGGCCACGATGTGCTCGAGGTCGCGGACGGTGGCCGAGTGCTCCACGTCGTGCACCGGTTCGATCCGCAGCGCGCGCAGCAGCAGGTTCGACGAGGCGTCGAACAACTTGATCAGCCAGCCGAACAGTTTCAGATACAGCGTGGTCGACAGCGCCAGCCACCGCGCGACCGGCTCGGGCCGGGCGATGGCCAGGTTCTTCGGGAACAGCTCACCGAACACCATCTGCACCACGGTCGAGAACAGCACCGCCAGCACCGTGCCGACCGCCACTCCGACTGCGGTGGGGATCCCGACACCGCCGAGGAGTTCGCCGAGGCCGCTGCCGATGAGCGGTTCGGCGACGTAGCCGACGAGCAGGCCGGTGACCGTGATGCCCAGCTGAGCGCCGGAGAGCATGAAGGAGGTGCGGCGGGTGACCGACAGGGCGCGGGCAGCGGCAGTGTCACCGGCTTCGGCACGCGCCTTGAGCCGGGACCGGTCCACGGCCATGTAGGCGAATTCCTGGGCCACGAAATAGCCGGTCAGGGCCGTGATGGCCAGGACCACGAGGATGCCGAGTGCGATACCGAGGGCGGTCAGCACGGTCGGCTCCGATGGGCGGTGACGGGCGGGCCGTCACTCGGGGGCGGGGAGGGTCTTCGAGGTTTGCGCTTGGCGCGTCTCATGGCTCTCTCTGCGATAGACGACGAATTCCTGTCACAGAATACGACGAACCGGGCCGCGGACGAGTTCCCGCGTGCGAGGCCGACCCGGTCACAGCGTCCGGCGTCGAGGCCCGACACCCGGCGCGGATACCGCGCCGGAGCCGCCGGTAGTGCTTGGCTGTCCTGGCACACGGCCACACCACGAGGAGCCTCGATGAGCGAGACCACCACCTTCCCCCTGCCCGGGCACGCCGGCACCCTGGACGCCCGGTGCTGGTACCACGACCACCCGCGGTACGTCGTGCTGCTGTGCCACGGCTACGGCGAGCACGCCGGTCGCTACGAGTACGTGGCGACCCGGCTGGTCGCCGACGGTGCCGTGGTCTACGCCGTCGACCATGCAGGGCACGGGCTCAGCGACGGCGAACGCGTCCTGATCGAGGATTTCGAGAGGGTCGTCGACGACTTCCGCCTGCTCCACGCCAAAGCCCGCAGCGAGCATCCCGGCCTGCCCGTGGTGCTCGTCGGGCACTCGATGGGCGGGATGATCGCCGCCCGGTACGCGCAGCGCTACGGCTCCGAACTCGCCGCGGTGGTCCTGTCCGGCCCGGTGCTGGGCCGCTGGCCCGCGCTCGAAGCGATGCTCGCGGCGGAGGAGATCCCGGACGCCCCCATCGACCCGTCGACGCTGTCACGCGATCCGGAGGTGGGCCGCGCATACGTGGAGGATCCGCTCGTGTGGCACGGCCCGTTCAAGCGGCCGACCGTCGAGGCGCTGCAGTACTGTCTCGACGCGATCACCGCCGCCGGTGCTGTCGGCGACGTGCCCGTGCTGTGGCTGCACGGCGAGGACGACCTGCTCGTCCCGATCGCGGGCAGTCGCGAGGGCTGGGCCACGTTTGCCGGACCGCGGTCGACGTCGAAGGTGTATCCCGGTGCGCGGCACGAGATCTTCAACGAGACCAACCGCGACGAGGTGCTCGACGACGTGGTCGATTTCGTGCGTGGTGTCCTTCCGGATCGGAGGTGATCCGGAAGGACACCGTGTCACAGCGCGTCAGCGCACCGTGTCACAGCGCGTCAGCGCACCGTGTCACAGCGCGTCAGCGCACCGTGTCACAGCGCGTCAGCGCACCGTGTCACAGCGCGTCAGCGCACCACGTTCACCATCTTGCCCGGCACGACGATCACCTTCCGGGGCGCCGCACCCTCGAGGAGAGCGGTGATCTTCTCGTCCGCGAGGGCGGCGGCCTCGATCGCCTCCCGAGCCGCGTCCGCCGGCACGGTGATGCGGCTGCGCACCTTGCCGTTGACCTGGATCGGGTACTCGACCGTGTCCTCGACGAGCCACTTCTCGTCCGCGACGGGGAAGGGGCCGTGCGCGAGCGACTCGGTGTGCCCGAGCCGGGACCACAGTTCCTCGGCGAGGTGCGGGGCGACGGGCGCCAGCATGAGCACGAGCGGTTCCACCGCCGTCCGCGGCGCACCGTCCGGGTACGCCTTGGTGAGGTGGTTGGTGTACTCGATCAGCTTGGCGATGGCAGTGTTGTCGCGCAGGCCCGCGTAGTCGTCGGACACCCCCGCGATCGCCTTGTTGAGGGCGCGCAGGGTCTCGTCGGTCGGCTCGGCGTCGGTGACCCGCAGCGTGCCGGTCTCCTCGTCGATCGCGGCTCGCCACACCCGCTGCAGGAACCGCTGCGCGCCGACGACGTCCTTGGTCGCCCACGGCCGGGACTGGTCCAGCGGGCCCATCGACATCTCGTACACCCGCAGCGTGTCGGCGCCGTAGTCGTCGCAGATCTGGTCCGGCCCGACGGAGTTCTTCAGGGACTTGCCCATCTTGCCGTACTCGCGGTGCACTTCCTCGCCCTGGTAGAGGAACTTCCCGTCGCGCTCCTCGACCTCCTCGGCGGGCACGTACACGCCACGCGAATCGGTGTAGGCGTACGCCTGGATGTAGCCCTGGTTGAACAGACGCCGGTACGGCTCGGACGAGGTGACATAGCCGAGGTCGAACAGCACCTTGTGCCAGAACCGCGCGTAGAGCAGGTGCAGCACGGCGTGCTCGACACCGCCGACGTACAGGTCGACGCCGCCGGGGTCGTGCGGACCGTGGATCTGCGGACGCGGACCGGTCCAGTACGCCTCGTTCTCCTTGGCGCAGAACTCGTCGCTGTTCGTCGGGTCGATGTAGCGGAGCTGGTACCACGAGCTGCCGGCCCACTGCGGCATCACGTTGGTGTCGCGCGTGTAGTGCTGCAGCCCGTCACCGAGGTCGAGCTCGACGTTCACCCACTCCTCGGCCTTGGCCAGCGGCGGCGACGGCTCCGAGCTCGCGTCCTCGGGATCGAACGACACCGGCGCGTAGTCCTCGACGTCCGGAAGTTCCACCGGCAGAGCCGATTCCGGCAGGGCGTGCGGGTTGCCGTCGGCGTCGTAGACGATGGGGAACGGCTCGCCCCAATACCGCTGTCGCGCGAACAGCCAGTCCCGCAGCTTGTACTGGATGGTGCCGGTGCCCGCGCCGGACTCCTCGAGCGTCGCGATGATCGCCTTCTTCGCGTCCGCGACGCTCAGCCCGTTCAGCTCACCGGAGTTCACGAGGGTTCCGTCGCCGGTGTACGCCTCTTGCGAGATATCGCCGCCCGCAATCACTTCCACGATCGGCAGACCGAACTCGGTGGCGAACTCCCAGTCGCGCTGATCGTGACCGGGCACGGCCATGATCGCGCCCGTGCCGTACCCGGTGAGCACGTAGTCCGCGATGAACACCGGCAGCGCCTGCCCGTTCACCGGGTTGACGGCGTAGGCGCCGAGGAAGACGCCGGTCTTCTCCTTGCTCTCCTGCCGCTCGAGATCGGACTTCGCGGCGATCGACGCCCGGTAGCCGGCGACGGCCTCGGCCGGGGTGGCAGCGCCACCGGTCCAGCGCTCGTCGACCCCCTCCGGCCACGCGCCCGCGACGATCTCGTCGACGAGCGCGTGCTCGGGCGCCAGCGTGACGTAGGTGGCGCCGAACAGAGTGTCGGGGCGGGTGGTGAACACCTCGATGTCGTGGCCGGTCTTTGCATCGCCCGCGCCCCGCACCGCGAACTTCACCTGCGCCCCGTGCGAGCGCCCGATCCAGTTGCGCTGCATGGTCTTGACCTTCTCGGGCCAGTCCAGGTACTCGAGGTCGTCGATGAGCCGGTCGGAGTAGGCGGTGATCCGCATCATCCACTGCTGCAGGTGCTTGCGGAACACCGGGAAGTTGCCGCGCTCGGAGCGGCCGTCGGCGGTGACCTCCTCGTTGGCCAGCACCGTGCCCAGACCCGGGCACCAGTTGACGAGGGAGTCCGAGCGGTACACCAGCCGGTACTCGTCGAGGGCGGCGAGCCGCTCGGCCTTCGACAGCGACGCCCAGTCGCGTCCGTCCGCGAGCGTGCGGGTGCCGGCGTCGAGCTCGGCGGCGAGCTCGTCGATGCGGCGCGCCCGGTTCTGCTCCGGGTCGTACCAGGCGTTGTAGATGGTCAGGAAGATCCACTGGGTCCAGTGGTAGAACTCGACGTCCGTCGTCGCGACCGAGCGGCGCTCGTCGTGGCCCAGCCCCAGCCGGCGCAGCTGCCGCTGCATGTTCTCGATGTTGGCCTCGGTCGTGGTGCGCGGGTGCGTGCCGGTCTGCACCGCGTACTGCTCGGCCGGCAGTCCGAACGCGTCGTAGCCGAGCGTGTGCAGGACGTTGTGGCCCAGCATGCGGTGATACCGGGCGTAGACGTCGGTGGCGATGTAACCGAGCGGATGCCCGACGTGCAGGCCGGACCCCGAGGGGTAGGGGAACATGTCCTGCACGAACAGCTTGTCGTCGGGGACGTCGCCGGCGAGCGGGCCGACCGGGTTCGGCGCGTTGAACGTGCCACGCTCGCGCCACTGATCCTGCCACCGCTGCTCGATCCGACCGGCGAGATCGGCGGTGTATCGGTGCTGCGGGGTGGCGTCGGACGACGAGGTGGAGGGCTGCACAGGACGAGTCACGGTGGTCGCTATCTACTTGGCTGACGTCGGTTACCTCCGACCAGGGTAGAGCGTGGCCTGCCCCGGCCCGACCAGCGGCTGCGTCTCCCACGTATCCTCGAGGGGTGTTGATCGTCGCCCTCGTACTGTTCGTGCTCTCTCTCGTCGTCGCCGGGGTCGCCGCCGCGGGTCTGACCGGACGGCTGCCGCGCAACCGCTGGGCGGGTGTGCGTACTGCGGAGGCCCTGCGCGACGAGAAGACGTTCGCCCTGGCCAACAAGGTCGCCGCTCCCAGCCAGCTCGGTGCGGCGGGCCTGCTCGTCCTCGGCGGCGTGGGCGCGCTCACGCTCGACACTGTCCCGGGCCTGATCGCCGTCGTGGGCGCCGGTATCGCCGCCTTCTTCACCGCCGGTGTCGGCGGTTCCATCGGTGCCCGCGTCGCGGCCGCCAGCGTGCCGGCCGAGACCGCCGGCTGCGGCACGTCGTGCGGGGCGTGCAGCCTGCGCGGCGCCTGCGAGCCGACCGCCTGAGCAAGGCCACCGCCTGAGCGCAGCGGCAGGCGCAGCGACACCGCCCGAGCGCAGCGGCAGGCGCAGCGACACCGCCCGAGCGCAAGGATCTGCGGGAGGGTTCCCGAGCGCGCGTTCGGGCGCGATACTGACAGGGTGACCCCGGCACTGGCCGGCGCCCGATTGAGGTCCACGATCCGCGATGCGGCCGCCGCGGCGACGGACTCGACCGAGTTCCGGGAGGTCGTCCTGGACGCGATCCGCGCCCGGGTGCCCTACGACGGTGTCTGCCTGGCCACCATCGATCCCGCCGTGCTGATCCCCACCGCGCTGACGACTCGCGGTTACGAGACACCGCGGGTGTACGCGACGGCCCTGGAACTCGAGTACGGTCCCGATCCGGAGCCGAGCCGCTTCGGCTCGCTGGTGGGGCGGGCGGTCCCCATCCGCACCCTCCGGGAGGTGACGGGCGACCATGTGACGAGCAGCCGCCACTACGCCGACCTGCTCGCGCCGAGCGGCCTGCACGACGAAGTCCGCATGCTCTTCCGCGGTCGCGACGGCGCGTGCTGGGGCGCGTGCACGATGGCCAGGCGGCCGGGTTCTGAGTTCGCCGACGAGGAACTCGACACTCTGGGCGCTGTCCTCGTCGACATCGGGGAAGGGTTGCGCACCACGTTGTTCCGTAGCAGCGCGCATGTCCCGGCCCCGGGCCCGGACGGCCCGGCGGTGGCGATCGTCGGACCCGACGACGAGTTCGAGTCGGTCACCGCTTCCGCCCTCGAGTACTTCGAACGACTCGGCTGGGGCCCGCGCGGCAATCCCGAGACCGGTGCGCCCGCGGTGTCTGCAGCATTGTGGCTGCGGCGCTCGGGGGCGGATGCCACCGTCCTGCGGGCCCGTACCCTCGACGGGGAATGGCTCGTGATCCGCGTCGGACGATTCGACAGCGAGCATCCGCCCCGGCGGGTGCTGATGACCGTGGAACGGGCGCAGCTACCCGAGATCGTCACCCTGGTGGCGGCGGCACACGGACTGACGCGGCGTGAGTCCGAGGTTCTCGCCTTGCTTCTCGCCGGCAAGACCCGTCACGAGATCGCCCGCTCGCTGGGCATCAGCCCGTACACCGTGCAGGACCATCTGAAGGCGGTGTTCGCCAAGACCGGCGTCAACAGCCGCGCGACCCTGGTCGCCAAGCTCGCACAAACCGAGTACGTGCCCCGTCTGGGCACCCCCGTCGGCGCCGACGGCTTCTTCGAGCAGCCGCAGCAGCCGGACCCGGTGAACTGAAGCCGGCGCCTCGGGGGCGGCCGTCACCCCCAGCGGCGTACGCGCTGGTAGCGCGGGTTCCACCAGAAGCGGTGGACGAGCCGCAGCGGCACGGGCAATTCGCTCAGCACCCGGCGCGCCTGCTCGGGGGTGGCGCCCTCGACGACGTACGGCCCCAGCTGCGCGATGTCGCTGTAGGCAAGTTCCTTCACCGAGGCCTTGGAGAGCGCGCGCCATTCCGGGACGGTGATCACCTCCCGGATGAGCGGGAACGCGTCGCGCTCCTCGTGCGCGAGGTGCGACCGCAGCAGTCCGACGAGGTCGTCGATGCGATGAGGCACCTGCTCCGGCCCGTGCTCCCGATCGTCGAACGCCGCCTCGAGCGCGGCGAGCGTCGGATCGATAAGAGAGTGCTCGGCCTCCATGTCGTCGAGCACCGCGAGATCGTCCGGCCGGTCGGCGAGTTTGCGGCGCATCAGCGGCCAGATGTGCGTGTCCTCGATCCGGTGATGGTGGTGCAGTTCCCGGCTGAAACCGTGCCAGCCGACCAGCAGCGCATCGTGGACCTCGTCGGTCTCGGTGCCGTAGGTCTGTGCCACGTTCGCCAGGCGTCCGACGTCGCGCCGGAACGCCGCGTGCAGCAATGTCATCACGTCCATGTCGTCGTCGGTCAGGGCAGTGGACTTGGTGGTGGTCATGTCGGCCTCGATCCTGTCGTGCTCGAGTTCTCTCTACGAGCCTGCAGCCCCGGGCACAGGCCCTCAATCCCCCGTTCGTGGGGGTGGTCGACGACGCCGTTTCCTACGCTGGGGCCGTGACCACCCGCCGCGTGATCGACCCCGCCGGGGCCCTGTTCGGACTGGGCCTGCCCCTCGTCGCCGCCGCGGCGACACTGCTGCTGACCCGGGTGTGGGAATCGCGGCTGCCCCCGCGGATCGCGACGCACTGGTCCGGGTCCGCACCGGACGGATTCTCGGACCCGGTCTCGTTCTCGTGGACGATGGCGCTGGTGATCCTGCTGGTCGGCGGCGGCTGCAGCGCGATCGCGGCGCTGGCCCCCGCGATGCTGCTGATGCGCCGCTACATGCTGGTG
This sequence comes from Rhodococcus sp. NS-SX18, assembly GCF_057367935.1. NCBI lineage: Bacteria > Bacillati > Actinomycetota > Actinomycetes > Mycobacteriales > Nocardiaceae > Rhodococcus > Rhodococcus sp. NS-SX18. Next base: position 5,436,008 of record NZ_CM170633.1, read on the forward strand.
CTCGGTCTCTGCGTGACCGGCCTGCTGTCCACCCTGGGTGCGACGGTGCTCGCGAGCCAACTGGACACCCCGGCCGAACAGGCACGGCTGCCGATGTGGAGTATCGGCGCGGGCGTCGCGCTCGGCGTCGCCGTCGGGGTGCTCGGCGCGTCCCGGTTGCGGGATCACCGGGTCCGGCGGCCGGCAACCGGCCGCCCGGATCCGGCGCTGCCGCGGGGGCCGGTCGAGCTGCCGATCGTCGAGCAGGTCGGTACCGGGACGCGCACCACTGTGGCGCTCGCGGCGCTGGTGGTGGCACCTGCCGTCGTCGTGTGCGGTGCGGCGCGCAGCTGGTGGCCGCTGGCGATCTTCCTGCCGGTCGCCGCGCTCGTGCTGAGCCTGCTGCGCTTCCGCGTCGTCGTCGACGGCGCGGGCGTGCGGGTGCAGAACCTGGGAATGACGGCGGTGGACTACGACCTCGACGAGATCGTCGGCGCGAGGGTCGCGCACGTGCGTCCCTTCCAGGACTGGGGTGGGTGGGGACTGCGCACCAAGGGGCGGGGCCGGTACGGCCTCGTCACGATCACGGGTCCCGCGCTGGTGCTCATCGTCGCCGGCGGGCAGGAGTTCACCGTCACCGCGGCGCAGGCGGAACGCATGGCCGGCGCGCTGAACGCGCTCGCCGACCGTCGCTGACCGACCGCAGCGGATGCCGCTTCCCGAACACGCCGCAAGTCCGCGGCCGATCCGGTCTAATGGGAGCGATTGCCGACGAGTACAGCGATAGCCGACGAGTACGGAGGCCGACGTGAGCCATCGGAAGCGGTTGCACCCGGACGGAGTCCTCGCACCGGCGTACACCGGGCGCCTCGACAGCGAGCCGGTTCCGGCGCTACGGTTGCCGGCGCACTCGATGGACCCGGCGGAGGCGTACCGGTACATCCACGACGAACTGATGCTCGACGGCAGTTCGCGGCTGAACCTCGCCACATTCGTCACCACGTGGATGGAGCCGCAGGCCGGCGTGCTCATGGCCGAGACGTTCGACAAGAACCTCATCGACAAGGACGAGTATCCGGCGACGTCGGCGATGGAGGAGCGCTGCGTGGCGATGGTCGCCGAGCTGTTCCACGCGCCGGGCCTGTCCGACGTCGACCCGGGTACGGCGACGGGCGTGTCCACGATCGGCTCGAGCGAGGCGGTGATGCTCGCCGGGCTGGCGCTCAAATGGCGCTGGCGGGCCCGGCGGCAGGCCGCGGGACAGGACACAGCACGCCCGAACCTGGTGCTGGGCAGCAACGTTCAGGTGGTGTGGGAGAAGTTCTGCCGCTACTTCGACGTGGAGGCGAAGTATCTGCCGATGGAACCCGGACGGTACGTCGTCACCCCGGAGCAGGTGCGAGAGGCGGTGGACGAGAACACGATCGGGGTGGTCGCGATCCTCGGCACGACGTACACCGGTGAGCTGGAGCCGGTCGCCGAGATCGCCGCCACGCTCGACGACGTGGCCGCCTCGGGAGGTCCCGACGTGCCGCTGCACGTGGATGCGGCCAGTGGGGGCTTCGTCGTGCCGTTCCTGCAGCCGAAACTGAAGTGGGACTTCCGGGTGCCGCGCGTGGTGTCGATCAACGTCAGCGGCCACAAGTACGGACTGACCTATCCGGGCATCGGATTCGTGGTGTGGCGCGACAAGGAACACCTGCCCGAGGACCTGGTCTTCCGGGTCAACTATCTCGGCGGCGACATGCCCACCTTCACCCTGAACTTCTCGCGGCCGGGAAACCAGATCGTCGGCCAGTACTACAACTTCCTGCGGCTCGGCCGCGACGGGTATCGCCGGGTGATGGAGACGCTGCGCTCCACCGCCAGCCGCCTGGCCGAGCAGCTCGCCGGGCTGGAGGGGATGCGCGTGATCTCCGACGGTACCGCCATCCCGGTGATCGCATTCGAGCTGACCGGCGATCCGGGGTTCACCGTGTTCGACATCTCGCACGAGCTGCGGGCGGGCGGCTGGCAGGTGCCCGCGTACACCATGCCGGCCGACGCCGAGGAGGTTGCGGTCCTGCGGATCGTGGTCCGGGAGGGGTTCAGTGCCGACCTCGCGCGACAGCTGTTCGCCGACATCGAACGGGTGTGTACCGAATTGCGCAAGGAGGGTCCGCTCCGGCACTCCAGCGAGCAGCACTTCGCGCACTGAACTCTCACTTCGCGCACTGAACTCTCACTTCGCGCACCGGGCCCTCACTTCGCACACCGAGCCCTGGAGCGTTCAGTTCCGTTCGACCTCGATGGGGTGGGTGGCCAGCAGCGCGAGCGGCAGCGGCTGCCGGCGCAGCACCCGTGCCCACAGGTCGACCCGGGGCGGCCCGAGGATGTCCTGGGGGAGGGCGGAGATGACCATCCAGTCGTCGTTGCCGAGCTCGCCGTCGAGCTGCCCGGCGCTCCATCCGGCGTAGCCGGCGAAGATGCGGATGCCTTCGACGAGCGGGGCGATGACGGCTGGATCGGAGTCGAGGTCGATCATGACCACCCGCCCGTCGATCCGGCGCACCCCCGGCACCCCGTCGACCGAGACGCCGACGCGCAGCGTACCCAGGCACAGAGCAGAGTCCCGCCGGACGGGACCGCCGACGTAGAGCGCCTTGGGCGCGGCGCTGAGCTCCGTCCACTGCGGCAACACGGCTTGGACCGCGGTGTCGCTGGTGCGGTTGAGCACCACGCCGAGACTGCCCACGTCCCCGTGCTCGACGATGTAGACGACGGTGCGCCGGAAGGTCGGCTCGACGAGGTCGGTGGCCGACACGAGCAGCGTTCCGGGTCGGACGGCCGGTGTCGCCGGTGCCGTGCGGTCCTCGGGTTCGTCCTGATGCTGCGCCACCCCGACATCATCCCACCGTCGCCGACGCGGCGTGGCGGCAAGGCGGGGAGACGTTCAGGAGAGACCGGCGGTCTCGGCGAGTACCGCGAGGTGATGGTCGAACAACTGCTCGGGGTCGGTGAAGGAGTCGGTGCCGTACTGGCCGAAGACCTCGAAGTTCACGGCCCCGAACAGGGCAGCCCAGACCAGCACACCGCGGGCCAGGGCCGCGTCGGGGACACCGGAACCGAGTGCGGCGCGGATCCGGCCGAGATCGGTGGTGAGGCTGTCCGGCACGGCGACGGTGGCCGGGACGCGGAGGGCGCCGGCGGCGTACGCGGCGTCGAGGATACGGAGGAGCCGGACGACGACGCGGGTGCCCGGGCCCGTGGTCTGCTCTGCGGGAGCGTGGTACCCGGGAACCGGACTGCCGAACAACAGGGCGTAGCGCGCGGGTTCGCGTAGCGCCCAGGTCCGCACCGCGCGGCCGAGGACGCGGAACTGCTCGGCGTGGGCGTCGACGGCGACGTCGGCGAGCGCGTCGTCGACGGTGTCGGCGAGTTCGGTGTAGCCGTCGACGACGAGGAGGGTGAGCAGTTCGTCGCGGCTCGCGACGTAGCGGTACACCGCCGAGGAGACGACGCCGAGGTCGCGGGCGACGGCGCGCAACGACAGGGCGGCGGCGCCGTGGGTGGCGAGATGTTCGCGGCCGATCCGCAGGATGTCGGCCATCGTCTGCCGGCGGGCGCGGGCGCGGGGGGTTCCGGTCATGGCTTTCACCCTGCCAGATCCGTGAGCACTGTCAACAAAAGTGAGCACTGCTCTTGACTTTCCCCGCCGCGGCGCGCATTGTTGTCCCGAACAGAGAGCAGTGCTCACACTTCGAAGGAGCTGCACACCATGTCGAATCTGCAGGTCGTCACCGGCGCCGGTCCCGTCGGCTGGACCGTCGCCGAACAACTCGCCGGCCGGGGCCACCGCGTCCGCGTCCTCACCCGGTCCGGCAGTGGTCCGGAGCATCCGCTCGTCGAGCGCCGCCGGGTCGACGTCTCCGATCCCGCCCGGCTCGGTCCCGCCCTCGAGGGCGCCGGGGCCGTGTACCACTGCATCCACGGCTCCGCCTACCGCGCCGACACCTGGGAACGCGAACTGCCGGCCGCGGAGCACACCGTTCTCGAGTTGGCCGGGCGCACGGGCGCAGTCGTGGTCTTCCCCGAGAGCCTGTACTCGTACAGCGAACCCGAGCGGGTCATGACCGAGGCGTCGCCGCGCGCGAGCACCACCGGCAAGCGGGGGGTACGGGCCCGGTTGCTGGACCGCCGTGCCGAGAGCGACACCCCGACCGTCAGCGTGGTCGCGTCCGACTTCTTCGGACCCCACGCCCGCAACGCCCACGCGGGCGAGCGGATGGTGCCGACCGTCCTGGCCGGGCGCAGCCCCCGCGTACTCGGCTCACCCGACGTCCCGCACTCGTTCACCTACGTGCCGGACCTGGCGGCCGCCATGATCGCGGCCGCGTCGAATCCGGCGGCGTGGAACCGCGTCCTGCACGCCCCCACCGGCCCGGCCGGCACCCAGCGCGAACTCGTCGCCGCGTTCGCCGCCGCGGCGCAGATGCCGGCTCCGAAGGTGGGCACGATCCCCACCTGGCTGCTGCGTGCCGCCGCACTGGTGAACCGCGACGCCCGCGAACTGGCCGAGATGCTCTACCAGTTCACCGATCCGTTCGTCATGGACTCCACGTACAGCGAGGAACTCCTCGGCCTGCGCCCGACGCCGCTGCCCGAGGCCGCGGCCGCGACGGTGCAGTGGTGGCGCGAGCAGTGAAGCTCACTTCCCGGTCTGGGACGCGGCCGCCCGCTCGTCGAGGTCCGCAAGGGTGATCGGGTGCCGCGGGGGCTCGTCGACGACGACGGTGCGGGTCACCCGGAGTTCGCCGTCGACGTGCAGCAACTCCCCGCTGCGCAGGTCCGACCAACCCGGATCCTCGTCCATGCGCTCGCTGGCGACCACGACCGCCGGTTGCCGCGCCAGGTGGCCCGAACGCACGCGGACCGTGCCGGCCTCGCTGGCATGCTCGAGGTGGCGGCCTCCGTGCGGGCCACCGGCGGGACGCTCGAGGACGAACAGGTCGTGGGTGTCCGGATACCGCAGCGCCCACAGCTCCGTCGCGGTCGTCAGGACCACGTTCAATGCGTAGACGGGCAGATTTTCGGCGGCCCACCGGACCGCGGCCGTCAGGCCGGCACCGACGTCGCCGCCGTGCTCGTCGATGCGGCGGGTGACGAGCGCGAAGAACCGCTCCGAGTCCGTCTCGCCCGCCACGAGATCGCGGTACGGGCCGAGTTCGGCCTCGAGCCGCGGCAGGTCGCCGAGGACACCGTTGTGGGCGAACAGCCGCCCGCGCTGCTCGAACGGATGCGTGTTGCCCACGTCGAGACCCCCGGTCGAGGCGAACCGGATGTGCGCGACGAACGTCTGGGAACGCCGCTCCTTCGCCTCGGTGGCGAACGCGCGGTCCTCGTACGCCGCCAGCGGTTGCTTCTCCACCACCGGGCGGCCGTCGTCGGCGAACGTTCCGAGACCGGTGCCGTCGGGTTCGCGCCGGCTCTGGCGGGCCAGCGAATCGGACGCGTCGAGCAGCCAGAACGTGGCGTGTACCCGGTGCGGCGCGGCGGTCAGCCCGAACAGTCGGCACATGGCGGTGGGTCCCCTCTTCCGGAAGTTGCCGGTTGCGCCGAGGGTAGGCCGGGGGACGTGGCGGGGGAGGCAGAACCGTCGCAGCGAGACGACCCGCGCCGGACGGATAGTGTCGGACACTGTGCGGGAGTCGAGGCGGCAGGCGTGGCGCTCCACGGCGACGGCGCTGCGCCGGTCGCCCGGACTGGCCCGCCTGACGACCGTCCGTTTCGCCAGTCAGTTCGGCGACGGGCTGTTCCAGGCTGCGCTCGGTGGGGCGATCCTGTTCAATCCCGAGCGCCAGACCGATCCCGCCGCGATAGCGGCCGGATTCGCGGTGCTGCTGCTGCCGTACTCGGTGGTCGGACCGTTCGCCGGCGCCCTGCTCGACCGGTGGGACCGTCGCCTGGTGCTGGTCGTCGCCAACGCCCTGCGCGGCGTGCTCATCCTCGCGATGTCGGCGCTGCTGCTCACCGGTGGCGGTTCCACCCCACTGCTGCTGCTCGCCCTCGCCGCCGTCGGTGTCAGTCGCTTCGTGCTCGCCGGGGTCTCGGCGTCCGTCCCGCATGTGGTGCGTCAATCATGGCTGGTGCCGGTCAATTCCGTGCTCGCCACGGTGGGCTCGGGAATCTCCGCGGTCGGGGCCGGCGTCGCGGTCACCGCGATCGGTCTCGTGGGGGAGGGCGACTTCGGTTCCGGGGTGGCTGTGGCCCTCGGCGTCAGCGGATCCGTGGTTGCCGCGCTCGCCGCCGGCGGCTTCGCCCGTCACGCGCTCGGTCCCGACCGGGCCGTGCAGCGTCACCCGATCCGCGCCGTCGCCGCCGGCCTGCACACCGGCGCCACGGCGGTGTGGGAGGCGCCGGGCGTCACCGTCGCGATGATCGGCATCGGCGCGCACCGCATCGTCTTCGGCATCGACACGCTCGTCATGGTGCTGGTGCTGCGCGACCCCGACGGTGCCACGCTGCCGGGCGGGCTCGTCGGGTTCGGTGTCGCCGTCGGAGCCACCGCCACCGGGATGCTCGTCGCGGCGGTCGCCGCCCCGCTCGTCATCCCCCGCCTCGGCCGGCCCCGCACCATCGTCACGGCACTGGCGTGTGCGGGCATCGTCCAGCTCGTCCTGGTCACCGGGTTCGACGAGACGGCACTGCTCGCCGCCGCGTTCCTGCTGGGTCTCGTCGGTCAGACCGTCAAGCTCACCGGGGACGCCGCGATGCAGATCGAGATCGACGACGCCCGGCGCGGACAGGTGTTCGCCCTGCAGGACACCGTGTTCAACATGGCATTTCTCGCGGCGATCGTCGCGGCCGCCCTGGTCGTCGCGCCGGACGGCCGCAGCCCGCTGCTCGCGCTCGCCGGAGTGGCGGTGTATGCCGGCGGGCTCGTCGCGGCAACGGCGGTTCGCCGCCTGCGCATGTGAGTCTCCACGGTTTCGGGCGCCGGATTTGTTAGGTTCGCGGGGCATTTTCCCGAGCATCCCGGAGGAGAACGCCATGGCACGCAGGCACCGCACACCGCTGTCGGCGCTCGCCCTGGTCTCGTTGGCTCTGCCGCTGCTCGCGGTGCCCGGCCACGCATCGGCCGCCCCGCCGGTCAACTCGTGCGGGGAACAGGGCTTCGACCCGGCCGTGGAGCCGCCGGACCCCGGCGCGCCGCAGCTGCCGCGGATCGACATCCCGCCCGTCGTGAAGATTCCCCTGCCGTACCCCGAGATCGTCCCGGTCCCGGTCCCCGGACCGGAACCCGACGACACCCGCGTGCCGCAGGAGCCGTTACCCGCCGATCCGTGCGCCGACCCGTGCCCGGATCCGGGTCTCGCGCCGGACGCTCCCGATGCCCTCTCGAGTGGCTCGAGTGGGTCCGCCGGCTCGAGCGGATCCTCGAGTTTCCTGCCGCGCGTCGAACTCGATCCGCAGCCGGAGACGATCCCGATCCCCGTGCCCGGCCCGCCGGGGGCACCCGTCCCGCCGGCCCCGCCCCGGGAGAATCCGCCGTTCGAGCCGGGCACGGTCACCGCCCGTCCGCCCGCGCCCGTCGTCGGCGACGTCGAACTGGTTTCCCAGCTCACCGGTCCCGGCTCGGAGAATCGCACCGACGCGCGCTGGGCCGTGCACGGCACCGATCTCGGCATCGTGTGGGAGACGCGCCCCGGCGAGGTGGCCCTCGCCTTCGGCGACACCTTCGGTGCGCAATGGTCCCCGCCGGGCGGGGCCGGCGGCGACTGGCGCAGCAACGTCCTGGCGTTCAGCCGCGATGCGGACCTGTCGGACGGCCTCACCATCGACGCGATGGTGCAGGACAGCCCGTGCCACGCCGCGGAGATCCTCGATGCGCGGCATGTGAAGAACTTCGAGACCACCGTCATCCCCACCTCCGGCTTCGCGATCGGCGACCGCCAGTACCTGAGTTACATGTCCGTGCGACGGTGGAGCGTCGTGCCGGGCATGTGGTACACGAACCACGGCGGCATCGCCTACTCCGACGACCACGGGCAGACATGGGTGAAGGATCCACATGCCCGCTGGGACAACGTGTTCGGACTGGGCCGGTTCCAGGTGGCGACGATGGTGCCGCACGGCGACCACGTCTACATGTTCGGCACTCCGAACGGCCGCATCGGATCGGTGGGCCTGGCCCGCGTGCCGGTCGACGGCGTGCTCAACCCTTCCGCGTACCAGTACTGGGTACACGACCGCTGGATGCCGGTCTTCGAGCAGCTCGCCACCCCGCTCGCCGACGGAGCGGCGAGCGAACTGTCGGTGCGGTTCGACGCCGCGCGGGGCCGCTGGCAGATGAGCTACCTGGACCCGATCGCCGGCAACATCGTGCTGCGCGAATCGGATTCACCTCAGGGCCACTGGTCCGATGCCACACCGCTGGTACGGACGACCGACTACCCGAAAGCCTACGGCGGCTTCATGCACCCCTGGTCCGACGGCACGGACCTGTACTTCACCGTGTCGGAGTGGGACAGTTACAACGTCTACCTGATGCGCGCCCGCCTGGGCTGAATCCGGCTGCGCCGCAGCGGCGCCGAGCGAACGTACTGTTCCCCTCCGCAACCCGGCGGAACGGTCCGTTCGCCCGGTCAGCGGGCGGCGTGGATGCGGACTTCGGTGGCCTTGACGACGAACCACACCGTCGCACCGGGTGCGAGGGCGAGATCGGCTGCTGCGGACGTGGTGACCTCGGCGGAGATCCCGGACTCGGCGGCGCGGACGAGGACGGTGGCACCGCGGACCTCCAGTTCGTCGACGACGACGGCGAACGAGTTGCGGGGGCTGCCGTGCGGCTCGTCGGCATAGACCGCGACGGCCGCGGGGGTGAACACCGCGACCGCCGAATCCCCCGGCACGCAGTCGTCGTCGGGCACACCCCGCACCCGGCCGACGACGGTGTCGACGCCGTCCGCGGTGAGGGTGCCGGCGAGCAGGTTCAGTCCCGCGATGCGGGCCGCGAACGCGCTGCGCGGCCGGGACAGCACGTCGCGCACCGTGCCTGCCTCGACGATCCGGCCCCGGTCGACGACGACGGCACGATCCGCGAGGGCGAGGGCGTCGAGCGGGTCGTGGGTGACCACGAGTGCCGTGCGTCCGGCGTCCTTCAGGACCGTGCGCAGCAGCGACCGCACGGCCGGGGCGGCCGTCACGTCGAGGGCGGCCAACGGTTCGTCCAGCAGCAGCAGCCGTGGGTCGGCGGCCAGGGCGCGGGCGATCGCGACGCGCTGGGCCTGGCCGCCCGAGAGCTGGTGCGGCTTCCGGTCGGCGAGGTCCGTCGCGCCGACGGCGGCGAGTTGCCGCCACGCCGCCGCGCGGGCGGCCGATCGGCCGCGGCCGGTGCTGCGGGGAGCGAATGCGACGTTGTCGAGGACGCTCAGGTGCGGGAACAGCAGGGGCTGCTGGGCGAGCAGCGCCACCGCGCGACGGTGCGGCGGCACGGCCACGCCCGTCGCCGTGTCGGTGAGAACCCGCCCGTCGACTTCGACGCGGCCGTCGTCGGGCTGCAGCAGCCCCGCGATCACGTTCAGCACGGTCGACTTCCCCGCACCGTTGGGTCCCAGGACGGCGAGCACGGTCCCGGACTCCGCGGCGACTGCGAGGTCGACGTCGCGGGACTCGACCCGGGCCCGCAACTGCAGTCCGGTCACAGCCCACCCGCTGTCCGTCGCCCCCGCGCGGCCACGACGATCACGAGCGCGACGACGACGAGCAGCAGCGACAGCGCCACCGCGGCGTCGGCGTCGGTCTCGCGCTGGAGGTAGATCTCGAGCGGCAACGTGCGGGTGACGCCCTGGAGGCTGCCGGCGAAGGTGAGGGTGGCGCCGAATTCGCCGAGTGCCCGGGCGAAGGCGAGGACGGTGCCGGACGCGAGTCCCGGCAGCACGAGAGGGAGGGTGACCCGCCGGAAGACGGTGGTCGGTCGTGCCCCCAGCGTTGCGGCGACCGCCTCGTACCGGGTGCCGGCGGTGCGCAGAGCACCCTCGAGACTGATCACCAGGAACGGTAGCGCGACGAACGTCTGCGCGAGGACCACAGCCGTGGTGGAGAACGCGATCCGGATTCCGAGCAGCTCGAGGTACTCGCCGATCAGTCCCCGGCGACCGAAGGTGTAGAGCAGCGCGATGCCACCGACGACGGGCGGCAGCACGAGTGGCAGCAGCACGATCGAGCGCAGCACCGGAAGGCCGCGAAAGGTGCTGCGTGCGAGCACAGTCGCCATCGGCACGCCGAGCATGACGCACAGCACCGTAGCGGCACCCGCGGTGCGCATGCTCAGGGTCAGGGCCTGCAGGGAGGCCTCCGATGTCACCAGATCCGGGAAGTGCCGCCAGTCGACGGCGAGGATCAGCGACAACAGCGGCACGGCGACGAACAGTCCGCCGACGAGCGCGGGGACGTAGATCCACGCCGGCAGCCCCGCCGGACGGACGCGCGTCACGGGGCCGCGAATCCGTACTCGGACAGGATTCGTCGCCCGTCCGGACCGGTGACGTACGCGACGAACGCCGCCGCCGGGGCATTCTCGGCATCGGCGAGGACGGCGACGGGGTAGGTGTTGACGGCCGCGGCGGACTCGGGGAACGGCACGGTGGTCACGGCGTCACCGACCTGTCGGGCGTCGGTGACGTACACCAACCCGGCGTCGGCCTGGCCGCTGGTCACCTTGCCCAGCACGTCCGTCACCGACGACTCCTCGCTGACCGGAGCGAGGTCGACACCCGTGGCCTGCTCGATACGGGCCGTCGCCGCGCCGCACGGCACCTGCGGCGCGCACACGACGACGTCGGCTCCGGGCCGGCTCAGGTCCGCGAAACCGGTGGTGCCGAGCGGGTTGCCCGGCTCGGTGACGATGGTGAGGGTGTTGGCCGCGAAGTCCACGGGATCGCCCGCGACGAGACCGGCGTCGACGGCCTCGGTCATGTTGGCGGTGTCGGCGGTGGCGAGGACGTCCGCCTCGGCCCCCTGCGACAGGCGGGCGACGAGATCCGACGAGCCCGCGAAGTCGAACACGACGCGGGTGCCCGGATTGCGGGCCTCGAAGTCCGCACCGATCTCCCGGAAGGGAGCCTGCAGCGACGCGGCTGCGTACACGGTGAGCTCCCCCGCGGCCCCGGACGGTGACGCCGGGTCGCCGCCGATCTCCCCGGCGCATCCGGCGAGGGCGAGCGCGGCGACGACAACTGCGAGAGCGCGTGTCACGATGTCCCTCCGGGAGTCTCGACGATGACGGTCGTGGCCTTGACGACGGCGACCGCGAGGCTGCCCGGTTCGAGGCCGAGTTCCCGGACGGCCTCGCTGCTCATCAGCGAGACGACGCGGTGCGGGCCACACTGCATCTCCACCTGCGCCATGACGGTGTCGGCGACCACCCGGGTGACGATCCCTGCGAACCGGTTGCGGGCGGAGCTGCCCACGCCGAGCAGATCGGGCGCCTCGTCCGCCTGCCGCCGGGCGAACTCGGCGAGGTCGGCTCCCTCGACGATCTTGCGCCCGGCCCCGTCCTTGCCGGCCGGCAGGGTGCCCTGGTCGATCCATCGGCGGACGGTGTCGTCGCTGACGCCGAGCAGCCGCGCGGCGTCCTTGATGCGAATCTGCGTCACGATGCAGACATTACTTCCGCATCTGCGGACCTATCAACCGATGGAGTAACGAATCTGCGGATCAGTACACGTCGCGCACGTAGCGCTTCTCCGCGGCGAGCTGCTCGACGTACGACTCGGCGTCCGTCTCGCCGAGCCGGCCGTGCACCTGCACCACCTCGCGCAGCGTCTCGTCGACGTCCTTCGCCATCCGGCTCGCGTCGCCGCACACGTAGAAGTGGGCGCCGTCCTGCAACCACTTCCACAGCTGCGCTCCGTGCTCGCGCATCCGGTCCTGCACGTAGATCTTCTGTCGCTGGTCGCGGGAGAAGGCGAGATCGAGCCGGGTCAGGAAGCCGTCGGCGTGCATCGCCTCGATCTCGTCCCGGTACAGGTAGTCGGTCGACGACCGCTGATCGCCGAAGAACAGCCAGTTCCGGCCGGTGTGGCCCAGCTCGCGGCGATCGTGCAGAAAGGCCCGGAACGGTGCGATACCCGTACCGGGTCCGACCATGATCATCGGGGTGTCCGGTGTCCGGGGCGGCCGGAAGTGCGTGCTGCGCTGGACGAAGATGGGAATGTCGACGCCGTGACTGTGGTCGGCGAGGAAGCTCGAGCACACCCCCGCCCGGGCGATGCCCTCGTAGTTGTACCGCACCACCGAGACGGTCAGCTGCACCTCGCGGGGGTTGGTCCGCGGGCTCGACGAGATCGAGTACAGGCGGGGCTGCAACCGCTTGAGCACGGGCAGCCATTCCGCGATCGGCGCCTTGAACGGATACGCCGCGATCACGTCCATCGCCTGCTTGCCCCACAACCACCGTTGCAACTCGATCTTGTTGCCCGGCCGCAGCAGCTTCGCCAGTTCCGCGCTCTGGGTCTGCTCGTGGACGAACCGCAGCAGCTCGGGGGTCACGCGAGCGATCTCGAGGTGCCGGGTCACGGCCTCGCGCAGCGGAATGGTCGGCAGATCGGGGAATTCCACGGGTGTTTCCGGATCGAGCGCCGTGACCTGGAGCCACTCGTCGACCGCCTCGGGGCCGTTGGTGGGCATGACACCCAGCGCGTCGCCCGCCTCGTACCCGAAATCCGGGTCGTACAGCTCGAATCCGAACTGGCGCACATCCTTCGACGAACCCGACCCGCTGAGCGGCACGTTCCGGGTCAGCCGGGTGACGAGCGGTGCCTTCCGGCTGTAGGCGGGTCCGGACGTCGCCGGCGGTCCCGGGGCGGCCGGGACCGGCACGGTCCCGTCGAGGCGCACGAGTTGCTCGACCGTGGCGAGCCATTCGCCGGCCGGTCCCTCGTAGTCGGGTTCGCAGTCCACCCGCTGCGTGAGCCGGGTGGCCCCGAGTTCGGCGAGGCGCTCGTCGATGCGGCGGCCGTGGCCGCAGAAGTCGTCGTAGCTCGAGTCTCCGAATGCCAGCACAGCGTAACGGGTGTCGGGGAGGCGGGGGGTGTCGTCCTGGTCGAGAGCGTTCCAGAACGCGGCGCCGTTGTCCGGCGCGTCACCGTCGCCGAACGTACTGGTGACGACGAGCAGATCGCGCACCCCGGTCAGCGTGGACACGTCGACGTCGTTCATCCCGGTCAGGGTGACCGACCTGCCCGCGGCGCGCAGCCGCTCGGCGCACAGCCGGGCGAACTCCTCGGCGTTGCCGGTCTGCGAGGCCCACACCACGACCACCGGCGCCGCCTCGTCGGTCTCGATCCCGTCGGACTCGTCGCGGTCCTCCGCGGTGTGCGAGAAGTGACCCGCCAGCATCCCGTCCACCCAGGCGCGGGTGGCGGCCGGCAACGGAGCGGACGCCGGGAGCACGGGGACACCCGCCTGCCCGGACTCCCGGAAACCCGCCAGAAATCCGGTCAGATAGTGCTTTCCGACCTCGTCGAGCACCGGCCGTGCCGTATCTCCCAGCCCGAGTGCGGAGGCGAGACGGTCGGCCGAGGCGTCCGGCGAGTCGTCCCCGGCCGACGTCGCGACCTTGGTCAGCGACACCGCGCACACCTTGAACTCCGGCTGCAGCGACGCGGGATCGACGGCGTCGTTGGTGACCGCGTTGACCGCCAGGTTCTCCCCGAACATGTCGTTCCAGTGGAACGGGGCGAAGCAGCATCCCGGCCGGACCCGGTCGGTGACCACGGCCGGCAGCACCGCCCGGCCGCGACGGGACGCGATCTCCACCTGGTCGCCGTCGGATATCGAGAGTCGCTGCGCGTCGGCAGGATTGACTTCGACGAAGGGACCGGGGTTCAGTTTCCCGAGCTTGGCGACCTTTCCCGTCTTGGTGAGGGTGTGCCACTGGTGCTGGACGCGGCCGGTGTTGAGAACGACGGGGAAGTCGTCGTCGGGCATCTCGGCCGGCGGCATGTGGGGACGGGCATGGAACACGGCCTTGCCGGTGGCGGTGGCGAACCGCAACCGGGGGAGAGAGCCGTCCCCGGACCTGAGCAGGGTCTGGCTCACGCCGTCGTTGAGATAGCGGATCGGGTTCCGGTCGGTCGCGCCGTCCGGCGGGCACGGCCACTGCACGGGGGTCTCGCGCAGCCGGTCGTAGGTGATTCCGCGCAGGTCGTATCCGGTCTTCGGGTTCCGGAAACGCCTGATCTCCTCGAAGACCTCTTCGGAGCAGGAGTAGGTGAACGCCTCGGCGTAGCCCATCGCGCAGGCGACGCGCGCGATGATCTGCCAGTCCGGCAGGGCCTGCCCGACCGGGTCGATTGCCTGTCGCAACAGCGTCAGGTTGCGCTCGGAGTTGACCATCACCCCCTCCGACTCCGCCCACAGGGCTCCCGGCAGCAGGATGTCGGCGTACGCGGTGGTCTCGGTCTCGAGGAAGACGTCCTGTGCGACGACGACCTCCGCCCGCTCGAGCGCTTCGACGACGGTGCGTCGATTGGCTACGGACGCAACCGGATTGGTGCAGATGATCCAGCAGGCCCGGATGTCACCGGCGGCCATCTGCTCGAACATGTCGATCGTGCCCTTGCCGACGGTGGTGGGGATGGCACCGGCCGGCAGCCCCCACTGCTGTTCGACGAAGGCTCGCTCGGCGTCGTCGAGAACGGACCGCTGCCCCGGCAGACCGGGTCCCATGTACCCCATCTCGCGCCCGCCCATGGCGTTGGGCTGACCGGTGAGCGAGAAGGGGCCGCTGCCGGTGCGGCAGATCGCGCCGGTGGCCAGGTGCAGGTTGCAGATCGCATTGGTGTTCCAGGTGCCGTGCGTGCTCTGGTTCAGGCCCATCGTCCAGCACGACATCCAGTTGCCCGCCTCGCCGATCCACCGCGCGGCCGTGCGGATGTCGTCCTCGGCCAGTCCGGTGATCTCCGCGACCCGCTCGGGCGTGTAGTCCCCGAGGAAGGCCGTCATGGCCTCCCAGCCTTCGGTGAACTCCGCCACGAAGGCCCGGTCGACGTGCCCGTTCTCGACGATCAGGTGCAACAGGCCGTTGAGCAGCGCCAGATCGGTCCCGGGCGCGATCTGCAGGAACAGGTCCGCCTTCTCCGCGGTGGGGGTGCGCCGGGGGTCGACGACGACGAGTCTGGCACCGGCCTTGACCCGGTTCATCATCCTGAGGAAGAGGATGGGATGGCAGTCGGCCATGTTCGCGCCGCTGACGAAGAACAGGTCGGCGTGGTCGAAGTCCTGGTAGGAGCCGGGCGGGCCGTCCGCGCCGAGCGACTGCTTGTAGCCGGTGCCGGCGCCGGCCATGCACAACCGGGAGTTGGACTCGATGTTGTTGGTACCGACGAATCCCTTCGCGAGCTTGGTCACCAGGTACTGCGCCTCGAGCGACATCTGTCCGGAGACGTAGAAGGACAGGGCGTCGGGGCCGTGCTCGTCGAGCACCCCCCGCAACCGGCGGGCGGTGTCGGCGATCGCGGCGTCGACGTCCACGGGCACCGGGGTGGCCCCGCGTTCGGTGCGACGGTACGCGGTCTCCATGCGTCCGCCGGCGGCCATCATCTCCGCGCTGGTCGCCCCCTTCGTGCAGAGGCGCCCGAAGTTGGTGGGGTGGTCCTTGTCGCCGTACGCGTCGAGCACGCGGCGGGCACCGCTGGCGGGATCGAGGCCGACCTCGAGCACCATGCCGCAGCCCACGCCGCAGTATGAGCAGGCGGTCTTGACCTTCGTGATCTCGCCCTGCATCGAACCGCTCCTCACCTGGGTCGGCCACGTTCCTCCGGCCGGGTCTCATGCTCCCGACCCCGTGTTTCGTGGGCATTAACCGTGGTGAGTCCCCGGTGACATCTGGCTCACGATTCGCCGTCCGGACCGGTGAGAGGGTGCGCGCGCACTCCGAACGCGCGGCATCCCGCCGGCTGACACAGCCGGCGGGATGCCGCCCCAGGTGTGGAGGATCGGCCGGGGAAGGCCGATCCTCGAGGATCAGGTGAGGTCGAACCGGTCGAGGTTCATCACCTTGTTCCATGCCGCGACGAAGTCCTGGACGAACTTCTGCTGCGCGTCGGCGCTGCCGTAGACCTCGGCGATTCCACGCAACTGCGAGTTCGAACCGAAGACCAGGTCGACGGCCGTGGCTGTCCACCTGACCTCACCCGAAGCCCGGTCGCGGCCCTCGTAGACGTTCTCGGTCGACTCGGACACCTTCCACTCCGTGCGCATGTCGAGCAGGTTCACGAAGAAGTCGGTGGTCAGTGCCTCGGGCCGATCGGTGAACACGCCGTGGGCGGATTGCCCGAAGTTGGCGTTCAGGGCCCGGAGTCCGCCGACGAGCACCGTCATCTCCGGAGCGGTCAGCGTCAACAGGTTCGCCCGGTCCAGCAGCAACCGTTCCGGCGGCTGCTTCTCACCGTCGCGCAGGTAGTTGCGGAACCCGTCGGCCCGGGGCTCGAGTACGGCGAACGACTCCGTATCGGTCTGTTCCTGCGAGGCATCGGTGCGGCCCGGCGAGAACGGGACCGTGATCTCGACACCGGCGTTCTTCGCCGCCTGTTCGACTGCGGCGCAGCCGGCCAGGACGATCAGATCGGCGAGCGAGACCTTCTTCGCGGACTGACCGCTGTCGAAGTCCTGCCGGATCTGCTCGAGGGCCTGCAGTACCTCGGCCACCCGGCCGGGTTCGTTGATCTCCCAGTTCTTCTGCGGCTCGAGGCGGATGCGGGCACCGTTGGCCCCGCCGCGCTTGTCGGTGCCACGGAAGCTCGCCGCCGACGCCCACGCGGTGGCGACCAGCTGCGGGATGGACAGTCCCGACTCGAGGATCTTGGTCTTCAGGGCGGCGATGTCGTCCGCGCCGATCAGTTCGTGATCGACCGCGGGAACCGGGTCCTGCCACAGCTGCGCCTCGGGGACCCACGGTCCGAGGTAGCGCGTGACCGGCCCCATGTCGCGGTGCAGCAGCTTGTACCAGGCCTTGGCGAACTCCTCCTCGAATTCCTTCGGGTTGTCCAGCCAGCGACGGGTGATCGGCCCGTAGATCGGGTCGAACCGCAGCGACAGATCCGTGGTCAGCATCACCGGTGTGTGACGCTTGGACGCATCGTGGGCGTCGGGGACGGCGTCGGCGGCGGCCCCGTCCTTCGGGATCCACTGCCACGCGCCGGCGGGGCTCTTGGTCTTCTCCCACTCGTAGCCGTACAGGGTTTCGAGGTAGGTGTTGTCCCATTGCCGCGGGGTGGGGGTCCAGGCGCCCTCGAGCCCGCTGGTGATCGCGTCCCCGCCGACGCCGGTGCCGTAGGAGTTCTTCCAGCCCAGGCCCATCTGCTCGATGGGGGCGGCCTCGGGCTCGGGACCGACGTGGTCGGCGGTCGCGGCACCGTGGGTCTTGCCGATGGTGTGCCCGCCCGCGATGAGTGCCGCCGTCTCGATGTCGTTCATCGCCATCCGGCCGAACGTCTCCCGGATGTCGATGGCCGCGGCGAGCGGATCCGGATTACCGTTGGGCCCTTCGGGATTGACGTAGATCAACCCCATCTGCACGGCGCCGAGCGGGCCGGACAGTTCCCGCTCGCCGCTGTACCGCTCGTCCCCGAGCCAGGTGTCCTCGGGGCCCCAGAACACCTCGTCGGGCTCCCAGATGTCCTCGCGGCCGAAGGCGAAACCGAACGTCTCGAATCCCATGGATTCGTACGCGCAGTTGCCGGCGAAGATCAGCAGATCCGCCCAGGAGAGCTTGCGGCCGTACTTCTGCTTGATCGGCCACAGCAGCCGGCGCGCCTTGTCGAGGCTCGCGTTGTCGGGCCAGCTGTTGAGGGGAGCGAAGCGCTGGGCGCCCTTGCCGCCACCGCCCCGGCCGTCGGCGATGCGGTACGTGCCCGCGGCATGCCAGCTCATCCGGATGAACAGCGGGCCGTAGTGGCCGTAGTCGGCCGGCCACCACGGCTGCGACGTCGTCATCAGCGCGAAGATGTCCTGTTTGAGGGCCTCGACGTCGAGGCTTGCGAACTCGTCGGCGTAGTTGTAGTCCGGTCCCATCGGATTGGACAGGGGCGAATGCTGGTGGAGGACCTGCAGATCCAGCTGGTTGGGCCACCAGTCCCGGTTGGTCCTGGGCCGATGCGGCTTCGGCTCGGGAGACGGGATTACCGGATTTTCGCTTTCACTGTTGGACACGTCGGCCCTTCCTTCCGGATGCGGTGAATCTGACGGTGATCACGGATGTGACCGCGAAGCGTGAGCTGCCGAGCAGTCGGGGCACGTGCCCCAGTAGATGACCTCCGCCTCGTCGACGTGGAAGCCGCTGTGGTCGGACGCCGTCAGACAGGGCGCCTCGCCGACGGCACAGTCGACGTCGACGATGGCCCCGCAGGACCGGCAGACGAGGTGGTGGTGGTTGTCCCCGACCCGCGACTCGTAGCGTGCGACGGAACCGGACGGCTGGATCCGCCGCACCAGACCTGCACCGGTCAGGGCGTGCAGCACGTCGTACACGGTCTGCCGGGACACGTCCGGCAGACCGGTGCGCACGGCCCCGAAGATCGTCTCCGTGTCGGCATGCGGGTGCTCGTGCACCGCCTCCAGCACTGCGATCCGGGGCCGGGTCACGCGCAGCTCCGCCGTACGCAATTGCTCCACGAATTCCTGCGTCGAGGGCACGGGGATACTATGACGCACTTTTCTGGAATGAGTCATGACTTTGACGCAATCGCAGCATGATCAGAATTCGCGCGTATGCCCGGGGCGGCCGCGGCTACCCGGCCGCTAGGACTTCGGTTGCTGCGACCACCACTTCAACAGCTCGGCCTCGGCCTCGTCGCGATCGAGGGGTCCACGGTCGAGCCGCAGCTCCTTGAGGAACTTCCACGCCTGCCCCACCTGCGGGCCGGGCTTCAGGCCGAGCAGTTCCATGATGGCGTTGCCGTCGAGGTCGGGCCGGACCTTCGCCAGGTCCTCCTGCTCGGCGATCCGCTCGATGCGTGTCTCGAGATCGTCGTACGTGGCCTGCAGCGCCGCGGCCCGGCGCTTGTTGCGGGTGGTGCAGTCCGCCCGGACCAGCTTGTGCAGCCGGGGCAGCAGATCACCGGCGTCGTGCACGTAGCGACGGACCGCCGAATCCGTCCACTGGCCCTTGCCGTAGCCGTGGAACCGCAGGTGCAGGAACACGAGCTGACCGACGTCGTCGATCATCTGCTTGGAGTACTTCAGCGCCCGCATCCGTTTGCGGACGAGCTTGGCGCCGACGACCTCGTGGTGGTGGAAGCTGACCCCACCGCCCGGCTCGTTGCGCTTCGTCGCGGGCTTGCCGATGTCGTGCAGCAGGGCTGCCCAGCGCAGCACGAGGTCGGGGTCGCCGTCCTCGAGGTCGATGGCCTGCCGGAGCACGGTCAGCGAATGCCAGTACACGTCCTTGTGCTGATGGTGCTCGTCGATCTCGAGCTTCATCGCCGGGATCTCCGGGATCACCCGCTCGGCGAGGCCCGTCTCGACCATGATGTCGATGCCCTCGATGGGGTAGTCACCGAGGATCAGCTTGTCGAGTTCGGCCTGCACCCGCTCGGCGCTGATCCGCAGGATCTCGTCGGCCATGGCCACGATCGCGTCGTGCACGCGTTCGGCCAGCCCGAACCCCAGCTGGGAGACGAACCGCGCCGCGCGCAGCATCCGCAGCGGGTCGTCGTGGAACGACTCGCTCGGCAGCGCGGGAGTGTCGATGACCCCGGCGATCAGGGCATCCATTCCGCCGAGCGGATCGACGAAGTCCTCCGCGCCGGTCGGGCCGATGCGCACGGCCATGGCGTTGACGGTGAAGTCGCGCCGGACGAGGTCGTCCTCGAGGCGGGTGCCGTACTCGACGATCGGATGGCGGGTGACGCGGTCGTACGCGTCGCTGCGGAACGTGGTGATCTCGATCTGCTCCGGTCCCTTGACCGCGCTGATCGTGCC
This sequence comes from Rhodococcus sp. NS-SX18, assembly GCF_057367935.1. Taxonomy (NCBI): domain Bacteria; kingdom Bacillati; phylum Actinomycetota; class Actinomycetes; order Mycobacteriales; family Nocardiaceae; genus Rhodococcus; species Rhodococcus sp. NS-SX18. Next base: position 5,455,952 of record NZ_CM170633.1, read on the forward strand.
GAAGTCGATGCCGGTGTCCCACTGGTGGTCGGCCCAGCCGCGCAGCAACGCCTGCACCTGCTCGGGTCGCGCGTCGGTGGTGAAGTCGAGATCGGTGCCGAGGCGACCGAGGACCGCGTCCCGGACGCTCCCTCCCACCAGGTAGAGCTCGTGACCGGCGGCGGTGAAGCGCGCACCGAGCGGCGCCAGGATGTCCGACAGCGCACGCAGCGTCGCGTCGGCCCCGGCGAGCAGTCGGGCGCGCCGCTCGGTGTCGGTGGAGGGAGAGTTCACGTCTTCGAACCTTACCGAGGTGGCCGAACGCACCGGTGCGCGCTCCGGACGTGCCTGGTTGAACCGCCGGGCGCGTCCCGCCAACTAGTATCGATGAGGTGTCGCCCGCAGAACGTGCCAACCGCAACCGCCGCACCTCGCGGCGGCGTGGCGCGGGCGCCAAGTCCGGTGGCCGGCCCACCTCCGACACGTCGAAGCCTCACCTGCGCACGGTCCGCGAGACCTCGGCCGGGGGACTGGTGGTCGACGGCCTCGGCGGACCCCCCGAGAAATTGTGCGCGGCGTTGATCGGACGCACCGACCGGCGGGGCCGGCTGCTGTGGTCGCTGCCGAAGGGACACATCGAGAAGGGCGAGACCGCCGAGCAGACGGCGATGCGCGAGGTCCACGAGGAGACCGGCATCCACGGCACCGTCCTCGCCACCCTCGGCAGCATCGACTACTGGTTCGTCACCGAGGGCCGGCGCGTCCACAAGACCGTGCACCACTACCTGCTGCGCTACCTGGACGGCGAGCTCTCCGACGCCGACGTCGAGGTCACCGAGGTGGCCTGGGTCCCGCTGCCGGAGCTGCGCTCACGCCTGGCGTACGCGGACGAGCGCAGGCTCGCCGACGTCGCCGACCAGTTGATCGCCGAGATGGATCCGTCGATGCTGCTCGGACCCGGCGGACCGGAGGCCCGTCTCGGATGACGTCGGCAGCTCGCCGGGCCGCGGCGGCCGTTCTCGCCGTGCTCGCGCTCGTCCTGACGACGGCGGGCGTGTCCGTCGCCCAGCCGCGCAGCGACGCGTCCGATGCGCCGCGCTTCCTGGAACTGCGCATCGACTCGGTGACGCCGACGACGGTGTCCACCAGCAGCGAGCCGGTGGTGACGGTGAGCGGCACGCTCGAGAACGTCGGGGACCGCGACGTCGAGGACATCGCCGTGCGGCTGCAGCGTGCCCCGGCGGCCGGCTCGGCCGAGGAGCTGCGCACCGCGCTGACCTGGGATCAGACCGCCTACGACCGCACGGGCCCGTTCGAGCCGGTCGCCGACGTCCTCGAGCAGGGTGAGCAGCGGCAGTTCCGTCTCGAACTGGCGCTGCGCTCGGCGCAGGACCCGTCGCTGGAAATCGATACGCCCGGGGTGTACCCGCTGCTCGTCAACGTCAACGGCGCTCCCGAGTACGGCGGTCAGGCCCGGCTCGACGACGCCCGGTTCCTGCTGCCCGTGCTCGGAGTGCCCCCGAGCGAGAACCGGACGGACCGCCCCGTGCCGCCGGACACGTCCGCCCCCGTAGGAGTCACGATGATGTGGCCGCTCGCGGACCGGCCACGCCTCGCGGCGGGGGTGCCCGGCTCGGCGACGGACCCGGTCCGCCTCGTCGACGACGACCTCGCGACGTCGCTCGCCGACGGCGGTCGCCTCGACGGATTGCTCGACGCCGCCGAGCGGGCGGTCACCGCCGAGGACCGCCGCGTCGCCGACGCGCTGTGCCTGGCCGTCGACCCCGACCTGCTCGTCACCGTCGCCAACATGACCCGCGGCTATCTGGTGGTCGAGGACCCCGCCGAGCCGATGGGCGAGGCCCGTGACGGGGAGGGGGCGGCGGCGGCCGCCGCATGGCTGGAACGGTTGCGTGCCGTCGCCGGCTCGATGTGCACGGTGGCGGTGCCGTTCGCCCAGGTCGATACCGCCGCCCTCGCCGAACTCGACGACGCATCACTGGCCGGACCCGCCCTCGCCGCCCCCACCGGGATCGTGAACACGATCCTCGGGATCACGACGACCCGTAGCGACGTGGTCTGGCCCGATGCCGGGGTCCTGACCGAGAAGGCGGGGGCGTTGCTCGCCGCCGACGGCCCGGTGACGGCCCTGCTCGCCGACACCGCGGTCGACGCCGCGGACTCGGCCGCGGGCACGGGTCCCGTGCCCGTGCGGGGGGTGGACGGTCTGTCCACCGTCCTGTTCGACAGCGCCGCCGCGACCGCGCTCGCGGCGCTCGGTGACGCACCGCAGACGCCGTCGTTCACCGCCGAGGACGCCCGCTACGACCTCACCGAGGACTCCCCGGCCGCCCGTCTGCAGGATGCGCTGGGCGCCCTGAGCTGGCCCACGCTGCGCACCGGGGACGACGCCACCCGGACCGTGTCCACCGGCGCGCCCGCGGTCCCGGAATCCGTGCTGTTCGTGCCGCCGCAGTCGTGGAGCGCCTCCGGCGACGACGCCGCCGCGGTCCTGTCGATGGTCGGCACGCTGATCCGCTCGGGCCTGGCCACCGCGCGTCCGTTCGACACCCTGTTCGCACCGGTGCCCGGCGACGCCCCCACCGTCGCGCTGTCCTACCCGGAGCAGGCCATCGTCGACGGCGCCTCGGCCGAGGTGCTGGACACGGCCCGCGAGCAGGCGCCCCGGCTGGATGCGTTCGAGGAGGCGCTCGTCGAGGATCCCCAGGCACAGCTGACACCGCAGCAGTTCACCGCGCCGTTGCGCGAGGATCTGCTGCGGGCGATGAGTCTGGCGGGCCGGCGCGGGCCCGACCCCGGTGCCGCAGCACGCGACGCGGTGCGGCGCGGCGACGAGGTCCGCGACGCCGTCGACGGGATGTTCGCGGGAGTGACCGTGCTCTCACCGGGTGGTGTCTACACGCTGACCTCGGAACAGAGTCCCCTACTGTTGGTCGCGCGCAACGATCTGCCGGTGGGCATCACCGTGCGGCTGCACGTGGACGCCCCGTCGGCGATGAAGATCACCGACATCGGACCCACGCAGCTGCCGCCGCGGGGCAGCCGCACCCTCACGGTGCCGGCGCAGATCAGCGATTCGCGGAAGATCGGTGTCGAGTTCGCCCTGACCACGGAGTCCGGGCTGCCGCTCGGCACCCCGACGAACGTGACGGTACGGTCCAACGCGTACGGCCAGGTTCTCGCGATCGTCACCGGCTGTGCGGGAGCGCTGCTGCTGTTCCTGGCGGGCCGTCGTCTCCTGCACCGCTTCCGCGGCGAGCCCGATCCAGCCGACGAAGGGTACGAGAAGAAATGACCGGGAATCCGACCCGTGAGGACGTCGCCCCGCCCGCCCCCGCGGCGGCGGAGCCGGCCCCGCGCAAGAACCCCGGCCTCCTCGCCGCGACCGGCTCGATCGCCTTCGCCACCCTGATCAGCCGCATCACCGGCTTCGTCAAGCAGGTGCTGCTGCTGACCCTGCTCGGTGCCGCCGTCGCCAGCTCCTACACGGTCGCCGCCCAGATCCCGAACATGATCTCCGAGCTGGTGCTCGGTGCCGTCCTCACCTCGATCGTCGTGCCGGTGCTGGTCCGCGCCGAACGCGAGGATCCGGACGGCGGTACGGCCTTCGTCCGGCGCCTGTTCACCGTCTCCGTCACCGTGCTCGGGCTCGCCGCGCTGCTGGCCACCGCCGCCGCGCCGGTCCTCGTCACCCGGTTCTTCCTCGACGACACGGGCAAGGTGTCGACGACTCTGACCACGGCGCTGACGTATCTGCTGTTGCCGGCCATCCTGTTCTACGGCCTGTCGGCGCTGCTCACCGCCATCCTGAACACCCGGCAGGTGTTCAAACCGGGCGCGTGGGCGCCGGTGCTGAACAACGTCGTCGTCATCACGGTTCTCGTCCTGTACTTCCTGCTGCCCGGGGAGATCACCCTCGACCCGGTGCGGATGAGCGACCCGCATCTGCTGCTGCTCGGCTGCGGCGTCACCCTCGGTGTGGTGACCCAGGCGATGTCCCTGGTGCCGGCGCTGCGCCGCGAGGGGATCAGCATCAAGCCGCTGTGGGGACTCGACGACCGGCTGCGCCAGTTCGGCGGCATGGCCGCGGCCATCGTGCTGTACGTGCTCATCAGCCAGGCGGGCATGGTGTTCGCGACCCACGTCTCGTCGAGTGCCGACGCGGCCGGCCCGGCGATCTACAACAACGCGTGGCTGCTGCTGCAGCTGCCGTACGGCGTGCTCGGCGTCACGGTGCTCACGGCGATCATGCCGCGGCTGAGCCGCAATGCCGCCGCGGAGGACACCCCCGCCGTGGTGGACGACCTGTCGGTCGCGACCCGGCTGACGATGATCGCGCTCATCCCGATCGTCGTGTTCTTCACGGTTGCCGGCCCGCAGATCGGCACGGCCCTGTACGGCTACGGCAGCTTCGGCGAGGGCAACGCCGAACGGCTCGGCCAGGCCGTCAGCTGGTCGGCGTTCACCCTGATCCCGTACGCCCTCGTCCTCATCCATCTGCGCGTGTTCTACGCGCGCGAGCAGGCGTGGACCCCCACGTGGATCATCCTCGGCATCACCGCCGTGAAGATCGCCCTGTCCGCCCTCGCGCCCGTCGTCGCCCGTAACGACGACCAGGTGGTGCTGCTGCTGGGCGTGGCGACGGGCCTGGCGTTCACGGTCGGGGCGGGCATCGGTGGGTTCCTGCTGCACCGCGCCCTCGGCGATCTGCGGATGGCGAACGTGGGCCGGACCCTGTGGCACGTGGTGACCGCGTCGGCCGCAGGCGTGGTGGCGATGCTGATCGCCGATCGGCTGCTGCGGCTCGGTGCGCTCAGCGACCGGTTCGGCGGCGTCGGTTCGATGGTGCGGGTCGCGATCACCGGCGCACTGATGCTGCTGGTGACCCTCACGGTCATGTGGCTGCTGAAGGTGCCCGAGATCCTGGCGATCACCGCGGCGGTCCGGCGCAAGGTCGACGCGCTGCGCGGTCGCACGCCCGTCGAACCGGAGATCGCCGAGACCGACGCCGACGAGATCGCCGAACTCGAGGCGAACCGGGAGTCCGAGGCGGAGAAGACCATCGTGTTGCCACGTCTGGACTACGGCGACTACGGGGTGGCTCCCTACGACGCGGTCACCGAGGTGATTCCCGCGCTCCGGGACCTGCCGAGCCACATCGATGCACACGGGCAACTCCCGTACCCTGGTCGACGGCAGGTTCGGACCGCCCGGGACGGATCGCGCCGGTTCGCGGATGCCGGACGGCCTCCCGGTTACCTCCGGGGCGGGCGAGTCGAACAAGAAGGAGTGAGGGTGAGCGACGATCACGCTACCGGTAAGTCCACGGTCGATGAGTCCGCATCGACCGATCCGGGTTCGGTGTCCACGGACGCCGACGGCACCCGGTCCCCGCAGGCCGGCACGCCCGATCGTTCCACCTCGTCCCAGAAGTCCGTCGGCGGGACGGCCGACGGCCGGTCCGGTTCCGGTCGGCCGCGGCGCGATCCCCACGTCGACACCGGCGTCGTCCCCGTCGGCTCACCCCAGCTGCCGCCCCTGCGGGTGCCCGGGTCCGCGCCGCGCACTCCGATGCGCGGGCCGAAGCTGATCCCCGGCGCGTCGGTCGCCGGCGGTCGCTACCGTCTGCTCGCGCCGCACGGCGGCGCGCGCGGTCTGCGCTTCTGGCAGGCCCAGGACGTCAAACTCGACCGTGAGGTGGCGCTGACGTTCGTCGACGCCGAGCAGCGCGCCGGGGACGTGACCGGCCCCGACGGCCCGCAGGCGATCCTGTCGCGCACGCTGCGGCTGGGCCGGATCAACTCACCGGGGCTCGCCCGGGTACTCGACGTGGTCCGCGGCAGTTCGGGCGGCATCGTCGTCTCGGAGTGGACGCCCGGCCGTTCGCTGCGCGAGATGTCCGGCACCGAGCCGTCCCCGCTCGGTGCGGCACGCGCGGTGCAGGCCCTCGCGGCCGCGGCCGAGGCTGCGCACCGCGGCGGCGGTGCCCTCTCGATCGACCACCCCGACCGGATCCGCATCAGTGTCGCCGGCGACGCGGTGCTGGCCTTCCCCGCCACCTTCGCCGACGCGGACGTGACCTCCGACGTCCGGGGCCTCGGCGCGAGCCTCTACGGCCTGATCACCGCGCGCTGGCCGCTACCCGAGCAGGCCGCGCCCGGGCAGCAGCCCCCGGTCCAGACCGGCGGCACGATCGGCGGGATGCGTCCCGCGGACCTGACCGCCGAGGGCATCCCGGTAGAACCCCGCGCGCTGCGGCCGGAGGTGCCGTTCGAGATCTCTGCGGTCGCGGTGCGCGCGCTCGCGGCCGACGGCGGCATCCGGACGGCGGCCACCGTGCAGCACATCCTCGGCCAAGCCTCGGTCGTGGACCAGAAGACCGACATGATCCCGGCGCTGCGGCTCGGGCAGCGCACTGCCGGTGCCACCAACCACGCGCTCGCGGACCCGGAGGCCCTCGCCGAGGAGAAGAAGCGGTCCGAGCGGATGCTGTTCGCGCTCGTCGGTCTCGGCATCACCACCGTGGTGCTCCTCGCCCTGATCGGCTGGTGGATCGCGAACCTGCTCGCGGGGGGCAGCTCCGACGAGCCGCTCACAAGTCAGGACTTCGGACTCACCCCGACCACCGAGGCCCCGTCGGAACCGGTGGCCCAGGCACCGGCGCCGGCCGCAGCCGCGGGACCGGTGGCGGCCTCGGCGGTGTCGGTGTTCTCCCCTCAGGGCACTCCGGACTCGCCGGCGACGGCGCGATTGGCGATCGACGGCGATCCCTCGACGGAGTGGAGCACCGACGCCTACTTCCAGCCGTTCCCCGCGCTGAAGAACGGAGTGGGCCTGATGGTGGCGCTGGCCGAGCCGGCGGCGCTGTCGTCGGTGTCGGTGACGTCGGACAGCCCGGGCACGAAGGTCGAGATCCGCAGCGCGCCGTCGGACCAGGCGTCCCTGGACCAGACCCAGGTGATCGGTTCGGCGACACTGCGTTCCGGCGTCACGGAGATCCCTGTCGAGTCCGAGGGACGCACCTCCGACGTGCTGGTGTGGATCACGGGCCTGAGCACGTCCGGTGGCGGCAACAAGAGCTCGATCGCCGAGGTGACGTTCACCGCCGCCGAGTAGCCCGGCGCTCGCACCCCCGGTAGCCCACCTCGATCGGCTACCATCCGCGCGTGCGAATTTTGGGGGGGATCGCAGGAATTGCCATGTCCGACGCCGAATTGCTGGCGGCGCACGTGGCGGGGGACCGACGTGCGTTCGCGCACCTGCTCGAACGGCACTACGACCATCTGTGGCAGGTGGCGCGCCGCACCAGCTACTCGCCGGAGGATGCGGCGGACGCCCTGCAGGAGGCGTTGCTGTCGGCGCATCGTACGGCGGGGAAATTCCGGAACAACGCGGCGGTGCGCAGCTGGCTGCACACCATCGTGGTGAACGCATGCCTGGACCGTATCCGGCGCAACCGGGCACGACCTACGGTTCCGCTGTACGACGACCACACCGACGTCCGTGACGAACGAAATCGCATCGCGGAGCGGGAGATTGCGCTCGACATCGAGGCGGCGCTGGGCGCCTTGCCGCCGGACCAGCGTGCCGCAGTCGTCGCGGTCGACGTGGAAGGCCGGTCGGTGAGCGAGGCGGCCCGGCGGCTCGGCGTCCCCGAGGGCACCGTCAAGAGCCGGTGCGCGCGGGGGCGTCGTCGGCTTGCGGTGCTTCTCGGCGACCTGCGAGAGACGGGGAACCGATCGTGATCGGTGACCGTCTTATCCTGGTGAGGGCACCCGAGGAGGCGGAGAGGACAGCGGATGACCGAGGACGAGCTGCCGCAGCCGCCGTATTCTGCCGACCTGCTCGCCGATCTGCACGCCGGGGTTCTGGACGACGATGTGGCCGCCCGGTTGTGGCCGGCGGTGCGACGGGATCCGGACGCCATGACGGTGATCGCCGCGCTCGACTCCGTCGGCCGCCGCCTGCGGGCTCTGGGTGAAGCCGAAGACGCCGGGGGGCCGTCGATCCCGCCGGACGTCGCGGCCCGGATCGATGCGGCGCTGACCGCCGAGGCCGCCGCGCGCCGCCGCCGACGACTCGCTGCGGCCGGCGCCGGGATCGCCGCCGCGGCCGCGGTGGCGATCGGATTCGCCGTCGTCGCCCACGGCGCGGACCGTCCCGGGCTTCCGGCGTCGACAGCTGCGCCTGCCGTCATCGCACCCGACACCGACGTACTCGATCCGGCGACGTGGCGCGCGATGATCGGCTCCGCGGACACCGGGCCTCTGTCGGACCGGAATTCCCTCCGGGAATGCCTCGCGGCCAACGGAATCGACGAGTCACGACCGCTACTGGGGGCGCGCACGATCCGCTTCGACGGCCGGGAGGCGGTGGCACTGCTCCTCGGTGACCCCGCGTCGCCGCGGTTGACGGCGCTGGTGGTGGGCACCGGGTGCGGCGCCTCCGACCCGGCCACTCTGGTGGTCCATGGGATCGGTTGAGCCGCAAGAAGTTCAATCGTCGGCGACAGGGATCAGCAGGTCGAGGATCCGTGCCCGCAGGGCGGCCGTATCGTCCTCGGCGGCAACGATGCTCGCGAACATCGCCGCACCCGCGGCAAGGACGAGCACGGCACGCGCGTCGAGGTCGGCGCGGGAGGAGCCGTCGGAGAACAGGGCCGTGCTCGGGCCGCTGAAGTTGCGCCACAGCGTGTTCCGCAGATCTTCGTGATCGCGGAGCGCCCCGATCAGCCCGGGCAGGGCAGCTCGGACGTCGGGGCGGGCGAACAGGTCCGCACTGCCCTGAACCACCCATTCGATCCAGCCGCGACGGTCCGTCCCCTCGATCGGTGCCAGGTCCGGTGCGGAACCGAGAATCGAGTCGAGCACGAGGTGCGCCTTGGACGGCCACCGCCGGGCCAGCGCCGCCCGGCTCACCCCGGCGCGGGCTGCGATACCGCGCAGGCTCAGGCGCTCCCAGCCGACCTCGAGCAGCATCTCACGGGTCACGGCGAGGACCTCGGTGTCGATACGTGGATCGCGGGGGCGGCCGGCGGGCGCGGGGGAGCGGTCGAATGTGGTCATCACCGGTGATTGTGGCGCACGGCACGTCGCCGCACTATAGTTGCAACACGTTACAGAACCACTGGCATCGAAAGTAGGGGCATGACCTCGTCGCGACCTGCCGTGTTCGAGCCCGCCCGGCTCGGGCCGCTCACCCTGCGCAACCGCATCCTCAAGGCCGCGACCTTCGAAGGCGTCATGCCCGGCGGCCGCGTCACCGACGAACTCGTCGAGTTCCATGCCGAGGTCGCTCGCGGTGGCACCGCCCTGACCACCGTCGCATACTGCGCCGTCGCACCCGGCGGACGCGTGCATCGCAACACCGTCGTCCTCGACCGCGACACCGTCCCGGGCCTGCGGCGGCTCACCGACGCCGTGCACGCCGAGGGCGCGCTCGCCTCGGCGCAGATCGGTCATGCCGGCCTCGTCGCCAACCAGATCTCCAACGGTACGAAGACCCTCGCTCCGTCCACCCGCGTCAGCGCCCCCGCGATGGGCCTGGTGCGGGGCGCGAGCCTCGAGCAACTCGATCAGGTCGTCGCCGACTTCGAGAACGCGACCCGCTACGCCGTCGAGGCCGGATTCGACGCGCTCGAGGTGCATCTGGGGCACAACTATCTGCTCAGCTCGTTCCTCAGCCCGAATCTCAACAAGCGCGGCGATCGCTACGGCGGCAGTCTCGAGAAGCGAACCGCGTTTCCCCGGCGCGTTCTCGAGGCCGTCCGAAAAGCAGCCGGCGACTCGGTCGCCGTCATCGTCAAGTTCAACATGACGGACGGCGTCCCGAAGGGACTGTGGCTGCACGAGAGCCTGCCGATGGCGCGACTGATCGAATCCGACGGTCACGTCGACGCAATGGAACTCACGGGCGGCAGCTCGCTGCTCAACGGCATGTACTTCTTCCGCGGCGACGTCCCGATGGCCGAGTTCGTCGCGTCCCAGCCCCGACTCGTCGGACTGGGGCTACGGTTCTACGGGCCGAGGCTCTTCCCGGCCTACCCCTTCGAGGAAGCGTTCTTCCTCCCGATGGCCCGGCAGTTCCGGGCGGAACTGAGCATGCCGCTCATCCTCCTCGGCGGCATCAACCGGATCGACACCATCGAGAACGCGCTCGACGAGGGATTCGATTTCGTCGCGATGGGCCGAGCGCTGTTGCGCGACCCGTACCTCGTCAACAGGTTCCGGGACGAACACGTGCGCGAGGGGCTGTGCATCCACTGCAACAAGTGCATGCCGACCATCTACACCGGAACCCGCTGCGTCGTGCGCGAAGCCCTGCGCGAGGTGGAACACCCCGCCTGACGCACGCGGGATCCTCACGCGGACCGAGGCTCCGCGGCGTTCAGGCACGAGATACGCGCTCCCTGAGTCGAACCCGGTGCGGTCCCTGCCCGGCGCCGATCGCGACGCTCGTGCGTCACACCGCTCGGCCGGAGCACACGGACGATTCGCGCGCCCGGGCTCCCGGCGGGCGTGGCCGGGGCCGTCGACATGCCGGGCATCGGCCCGGACGCGCGTGGGGGAGGGGACCGGATGCCGGGACGACACGGCACGGCTTCGACGGTCATATCGTCAACGTGACGATTCGACCTCCGGGGCCGGGGCTCCCGCCCCAGCCCGGCTGACAGCGGGGCAGAATACGCCGCACTGTGGCGTGACGCACGGCACGCGAGGAACAACACCCCTTACCCTGTTGTTGACCCATGTTGTGGACCACTGACGTTGTGGACCGCTGACGTCCCGGTCACGGGCCTTCAGGCTCGTCCGTCAAGTACCAGCAGGCAGAAGTACCAGCAGACACGGAAGGCTCGCATGACCACTGATTCCACGATCCACGACCTTGTCATCGTCGGTTCGGGTCCGGCCGGATACACCGCCGGGATCTATGCCGCTCGTGCCGAGCTGAAGCCGCTGCTGTTCGAGGGAACCCAGTTCGGCGGCGCCCTGATGACCACCACCGAAGTCGAGAACTTTCCCGGCTTCCGTGAGGGCATCATGGGGCCGGACCTGATGGATCAGATGCGCGAGCAGGCCCTGCGTTTCGGCGCCGACATCCGCTCCGAGGACGTCGACGAACTCGACCTGACCGGCGACGTCAAGAAGATCGTCGCCAACGGACAGACCTACCAGGCCCGCGCCGTCATCCTCGCGATGGGTGCCGCCGCCCGCTACCTCGGCATCCCGGGGGAGGAACAGCTCCTCGGACGCGGTGTGTCCGCCTGTGCCACCTGCGACGGCTTCTTCTTCCGCGACCAGGACATCGCCGTCGTCGGCGGCGGCGACTCCGCGATGGAGGAAGCGACCTTCCTGACCCGCTTCGCCCGCAGCGTCACCCTCGTCCACCGTCGCGAGGAGTTCCGCGCCTCGAAGATCATGCTCGACCGTGCCCGCGCGAACGAGAAGATCCGCATCGTCACCAACGCCAAGCCCGTCGAGGTGCTCGGCGATACCTCCGTCACCGGTCTGGTCCTCGAGGACACCGTCACGGGCGAACGCAGCACCCTTCCGGTGACCGGCATGTTCGTCGCGATCGGCCACGACCCCCGCAGCGAACTCGTCCGCGGACAGGTCGACGTCGACGACGCCGGCTACGTGAAGGTGCAGCAGCCGACGACCGCCACCAACCTGCCGGGTGTGTTCGCCGCCGGTGACCTCGTCGACCACCTCTACCGCCAGGCGATCACCGCCGCCGGCACCGGCTGCTCCGCCTCGCTCGACGCCGAGCGCTGGCTCGCCGAACAGCCGGACCACCACCCGATCACCGTCAACGCCGGATACTGATCCCTTTTCCCCTCATCGAGTAGGAGCCATCGTGGCCGACAAGAACACTGTCACCATCTCCGACGCCTCGTTCGTCGAGGACGTCCTGCAGTCCGACAAGCCGGTACTGGTCGATTTCTGGGCCACCTGGTGCGGCCCGTGCAAGATGGTGGCTCCCGTTCTCGAGGAGATCGCCGGAGAGCACTCCGACAAGCTCAAGATCGCCAAGCTCGACATCGACGCCAACCCCGCTGCGGCGCGCGACTACAAGGTCATGTCGATCCCGACGATGATCCTGTTCTCCGGCGGCAAGCCGGTGAAGACCATCGTCGGCGCGAAGGGCAAGGCGGCCCTCCTCCGCGACCTCGCCGACGTACTCTGAATCACCGTTTTCCACGTCGACACGGATGCGCCCGGATTATTCGTGGTCCGGGCGCATCTGCGACAATCGAACGATGGTCTGGTGGAACACCGGGCACAGCAGGTCATAGCACGGAAAGGGCCGAGACATGCACCGACTGCGCTACGGCGACCATGGCCCTGCCGTCGCCGAAATCCGGAGCACCCTCACCGGCCTCGGATTTCTGCACGGCGAGTCCGACGTCGCCGCCGGCGACAGCTGGGTGGGCTCCGATGCGGTGTTCGACCGTGAGCTCGACAGCGCGGTGCGCGCGTTCCAGCAGCATCGTGGCCTGCTCGTCGACGGCATCGTCGGTCCCGCCACGTACCGGTCGCTGAAGGAAGCCTCGTACCGGCTCGGCGCCCGCACCCTCATCTATCAGCTCTCCGCCCCGCTCTACGGCGACGACGTCGCGACCTTGCAGCGGCGTCTGCAGGACCTCGGGTTCTACGTGGACCGGGTCGACGGCTACTTCGGACCGCGCACCCACGAGGCGCTGAGTTCCTTCCAGCGGGAGATCGGTCTCGCGCCCGACGGCATCTGCGGTCCCGAGACCCTCCGTTCGCTGGAGCTGCTCGGCACCCGGGTCACCGGTGGGTCTCCGCACGCCATCAGCGAGGAGGAGATCGTCCGCCGATCCGGTCCGCACCTGAGCGGCAAACGCATCGTCATCGATCCCGGCCTCGGCGGGCGCGACCACGGCATCATCGTGCGCAGCCCGCACGGCGACATCTCCGAGGCCGACATCCTCTGGGACCTCGCTCGTCGCCTCGAGGGCCGCATGGCCGCGACGGGAATGGAGACCTTCCTCTCCCGGCCGTATCACGCGAACCCGTCGAACATCGAGCGGGCCGGAACTTCCAACGCGTTCGGCGCCGATCTGATGATCTCCCTGCGCTGCGACAGCAGCCCCAACCCGGCCGCGAGCGGTATCGCGAGCTTCCACTACGGCAATGCGCACGGCTCCGAGTCGATGATCGGCCAGGTGCTCACCGGGTTCATCCAACGCGAAGTGACCGCACGCACGCCGCTGCGGGACTGCCGCAGCCACGGCCGCACGTGGGATCTGCTGCGCCTGACGAACATGCCGACCGTGCAGATCGATCTCGGGTATCTCACGAACGCGCAGGACGCCTCGGTCCTGGCCAACCCTCGTTCACGCGACATCATCGCGGAAGCGATCCTCATCTCGGTGAAGCGTCTGTACCTGCTGGGGCAGGACGATCAGCCCACCGGCACCTACACCTTCGCCGAACTGCTCGCCGAGGAGCTGTCGATCACCGAGACCCGCTGAGCGGTTCGCTCAGCGGGCCGCCCCCACGGGCGTGCGGTCCGAGATGCCCGCGACGGTGAGTGCGGCCTCCTCGAGCAGACGGTCCAGGGCCGCTTCCACGCCCATCTTCCATTCGTGATCGCGATCGAGTTCGAGTCGCAACCTGGGGTAGCGGTGGTGAGGGGCGACGACCTCGAAGCCCATGTCCTCGAGGAATCCAGCCTCGATCATGCACTCGGCGGGGGAGCAGTCCCGGGCCGCCGTTGCGCCGGGGACATCGCTCTCCGTCTCTCCGTCGGACCGGTACCCGAAGGCCTCGATCGCGCGTACGTTGCGGCGGATCAGATCGGAGATCACCGCGCGGATCAGTCCCGTGCCGAGGTCGCTGTCCTCCGCGAGCGGTTCGATCCGCATGGTGGTCAGCAGAACGGCATCCGCGCTCACCGGGGAGGTCGGGAACAGGTGGGCACGCGGCACCATGTTCGGCGGGGCGTAGAACGCGCTGCCGGCGGGCTTGTCGTCGAGCGTGGCGACCTGGGCGCAGGAACCCCACTGGAGCATGACCATCGACAGCCACGCCTCCTTCTCGAACTCCGGATCGTAGAACCCGCCCGCGTCGCGTACCGCCGCGGGATCCATCTCCCAGAACACACAGCGTCGGGCGTGTGCCGACAGCTGGTCCATTCCGCCCAGGGTGAGAGTTGTGACTCGAGTCGACACTGGGTTACTCAGCCTCCCTGTCCGTATCCTCGACTGTCGTCCTGACGTGCCGAGGCGTCAAGAGGGGTCGGCCTGAGTTTCCATCATCGCCACGATCCGCTCCAGGTCGTCGACCGACCCGAACTCCACGACGATCTTGCCCTTGCGCTTGCCCAGGCTGACCGTGACCCGGGTGTCGAAGGAATTGGACAGGCGCTCCGCGACGTCCTGCAGGCCGGGCATCTGGATGGGCTTGCGGCGCTGCTGAGGCGCGGTGTCCTTGCCGTCGCCGCGATTCGCCAGCATGACCGCTTCCTCGGTGGCCCGGACGGAGAGTCCCTCGGCGACGATACGGGCCGCGAGAACCTCCTGCGCGTCGGGCCCGGCCTCGAGGGACAGCAGGGCGCGGGCATGCCCCGCGGACAGCACCCCCGCCGCGACCCGTCGCTGGACGGGGATCGGCAGCTTGAGCAAGCGGATCATGTTCGTCACCACGGGACGGGACCGTCCGATGCGGGCCGCGAGTTCCTCGTGGGTGACCCCGAACTCTTCGAGCAACTGCTGATAGGCCGCGGCTTCCTCCAGCGGATTGAGCTGGACGCGGTGGATGTTCTCGAGCAGCGCGTCGCGCAGGAGGGACTGATCGTCGGTCTCACGGACGATCGCCGGAATGGTGGCGAGCCCGGCCTCCTGGCCGGCACGCCACCGGCGCTCACCCATGACGAGCTGGTACCGCTCGCCGTCGATCCTGCGCACGACGATGGGCTGCATGAGCCCGAACTCGCGGATAGAGTGGACCAGCTCGGCGAGCGCCTCCTCGTCGAAGACCTGCCGCGGCTGTCGCGGGTTCGGTTCGATCTTGTCCGCGTCGATCTCGAGGTAGACCGCGCCGGCGGGGGAGGGGAGTGGTGCCGGCGTGGGCGCCGGACCGCCGTCGGCCTCGGTTGTCATGCCCCCCGTTTTCGTGTCCTCGGTCCTGGTGTTCCCGGACTTCGCCGGTGCGGTGGCAGCAGCCTTCTTCGACGCGGTCTTGCGGTTGTCGCCGATGATCACGTCCGCCGCAGCGTTGCCGAGACCGGGGGCGGCCGCCGGGCCGGTCGGAATCAGCGACGCCAGACCCCGACCCAACCCGCCCTTGCGTGTCGCGCTCATTCGTTCCCCTGCTTCTCGTTCCGGTACCCACGTGCGGCCAGTTCGCGTCCCGCGTCGAGGTAGCTCATCGCACCGCGCGAACCTGGATCGTAGTCGAGGACGGTCATCCCGTACCCGGGAGCTTCCGAGACCCGCACGCTGCGGGGGATGACAGAGCGAAGCACCGCGCTGCCGAAGTGGGCACGCACCTCCTCCGCCACCTGATCGGCGAGCTTCGTGCGGCCGTCGTACATCGTGAGCAGCACGGTGGAGACGTGCAGCTCGGGATTGAGGTGCGACTGGACCAGCTCGATGTTGCGCAGCAACTGGCCGACGCCTTCGAGCGCGTAGTACTCGCACTGGATAGGAATGAGCACCTCCTTCGCCGCGACGAGCGCATTGACGGTGAGGAGACCCAGTGACGGGGGGCAGTCGATGATCACGTAGTCGAAGTCCCGGTCGCCCAGCGCAGCCGCGGAGAGGGCGTTCTTCAGACGGTTCTCGCGCGCCACCATCGAGACGAGTTCGATCTCGGCGCCGGCGAGATCGATCGTGGCCGGGATGCAGAACAGGCGCTCGCTGTGCGGGCTCTGCTGGACGGCTTCGGCCGCCTTGACCTCACCGAGAAGCACCTCGTAGCTCGACGGGATGCCGGAGTGGTGCGGCACTCCGAGAGCGGTGCTGGCATTGCCCTGAGGGTCGAGATCGACGACGAGGACGGTCAACCCCTGGACGGCGAGGGCGGAGGCGAGGTTCACGGTGGAGGTGGTCTTGCCGACCCCGCCCTTCTGATTCGCGATCGTGATCACTCGACGGTGGGCCGGTTTGGGGAGAGCGTTCACGGAACTCGGGTGCAGCACCTGACTGGCCCGGTGCGCAGCGGCGCCGATCGGGGTATCCAGCGGGGAGAGTCCCTCGTACGGAATCGGAGAGAACTCGTCCTCGGCGGACTCGGACGCGGTTGCCATCGTCCTCTGCGTCTCGGTTTCACGTGAAACAGCGGATTCAGATCCACCCGACATTGACCGCTCCTTTGTTGTCGACACCCGCACGGTACATCCCCCTCGCGACACCACGCCGGTGATCCGCGCTCGATCGCCGCGGCCGGTCACCGTTTCGGTCCCACGGGGGGTGGAGTGAGCCGAGGCGCAGTGACTGATGCCCGAACTCGGAAAGGGGAGCGCGCCGGCGAGGGTTGGCGACCGTTGCCGGCTCACTCCCTTTCCTCGTTTCGACTCAGTATCCCATCCGCCTTCCGCGGGGGTGCGACGACGTCGCCGACGAATCTCGTTTCACGTGAAACCCGCTGTTTCACGTGAAACCGAAAAGAGCGGGTTTCACGTGAAACAACACTCCGCCCTCGGCGACAGATCCGGCGCCGAAGGAGAGAGCTACTGTCACAGTGACGATTTGAACGAGGGTAGGGGGAAGGGCGCGTGCCGCAACAGATCCGCCCTTCCGGACTCACCTGACCACTGGCTCCAACAGTGAAGGCCGCCAACAACTTCGGTGACTCGTCCTGCCGAAGAGGTCGACAGGCGGTAGATGTGAACAGGATCGGCCATACCAGAGCGAATTTCGGCCAGGATCGGGGGCCGGAACCGTGACGCGACGGAGAGACCCACCGCGGGTCCTCGAGCCCGGGGTCTCGAGACCGAATCTCGAGGCGGGGGTCACGAGCGGCGCGCGGTCCAGCCTTCGAATGGGGGCCCGACGGGGGATGAACAATCCACGCCGACAGGCACTCTTCATCGCCTCGAGTCCCTCGAGGCACGCACCCTCTCGAGTGCGATGCTCGAGAGAGTCTTTCACTCGAGAGCGCGGAGCGGTTTCACGTGAAACCGGATCAATGCTTCTTGCGCCGCCGAATCGGCCGCGGCATCCGCTCGGCCTTCACCACGAGGGTGGGTGTCTCGAGCAGACCCACACCACACTCGAGGACCTCGAGGTTGCCGGCACCGAGACGGGCCAGCTCGTCACGGTCACGCTCGATCTCCTCCGCCGCGCTGGAACCCTTGAGTGCCAGCATCCGCCCGCCCTCGTGCACGAGCGGCAGCGACCATTTGGCGAGTTTCGCCAGGGGGGCCACGGCACGGGAGGTGACGACATCCGACCCACCGGCCTCCTTCACGACGCCGGGCTGCTCCGCACGCCCGCGAATGACGAGCACATTGGTCAGGCCGTGCGCTTCGACGAACTCGGCGAGATACACCGACCGACGCAGCAACGGCTCGACGAGGATCACGTGCAGATCGGGACGGGCGATGGCCAGTGGGATACCCGGCAGACCGGCACCGCTGCCCACGTCGACGACACGTTCACCCTCGTCGATCAGCTCACCGAGCACGGCGCAGTTGAGCAGGTGACGGTCCCACAGTCGGGGGACCTCGCGCGGTCCGATGAGTCCACGCTCCACACCGTCGGTCGCGAGCGAATCCCGGTACTGCTCCGCGAGACCGAGTCGCTCACCGAAGACGCGAACGGCGACCTCGTGAATGCGTCCCTCGTCCTGTTCCACGTGAAACATCCTCTCCCGGCGACCACCTCGCCTCGAGAGAAGGGAGGGATCCCGGCGTCGCGCGCCGAGATCCCTCCCTCCTGCTGTCCGGTCGAACTGCTGTCGGTCAGTCCTTGACGACGACGACCCGGCGCTGCGGCTCGGCGCCCTCGCTCTCGCTGGAGACACCGTCGATCCTGGCCACCGCGTCGTGAACGATCTTGCGCTCGAAGGGCGTCATCGGAGTCAGCTCCTCACGCTCTCCGGTCTCCAGGACACGCTTCGCGGCAGCGGTGCCCAGCGCGCTGAGCTCGGCCCGCTTGCCGGCTCGCCAGCCGGCGATGTCGAGCATCAGCTTGCTGCGTTCACCGGTGACCTGCTGCACGGCGAGACGGGTGAGCTCCTGCAGGGCGTCGAGGACCTCACCGTCGCGACCGACGAGCTTGGACAGGTCCTTGCCGCCGTCGATGCTCACGACCGCGCGATCGCCCTCCACGTCGAGGTCGATGTCGCCGTCGAAGTCCAGCACGTCGAGCAGTTGCTCGAGGTAGTCACCGGCGATCTCGCCCTCCTCGACCAGCAGATCGTCCTCGGAGTCGGAATCCGCATCGAGATCCGGCGTCTCGGTGGTCACGTCGGCATCCTCCTGTGCCTTGTCCAGGTCACTGGCCATGATTCGCTCTCTCTTCTTCGGTCAGCGCCGCTTGCGCTTGGAGTTCTTCGAGCCGCCGGGGCGTTTCGATCCGGCCGCATTCTTGGGGGATCCGGACGGCGGCGCGGACGGCTCGGCACCGCCGGACGCGTCGTCCGCGCCCGTCTTCTCCAGGGAGACCTCCGACGTACCAGCGGTGCCCTCCGTACCGGTGGACGCAGTCTTCTTCTTCGTCGTCCGATCGGGACGGGCGCCGGGCTTGGGAGCGTTGTCGCTGCGGCGTGCGATCGCGGCCTGCTTCTTGGCCTCTTCTTCCTGGTCGATCTTGCGGAAGACGATGTGCTGCTGCGCGTAGGTCCAGATGTTGTTGCTCACCCAGTACAGCAGGATGGCGATCGGCAGGAACGGACCGCCGACGATGACGCCGAGCGGGAACACGTACAGAGCCAGCTTGTTCATGATCGCGGCCTGAGGATTGGCCGCGGCCTGCGCACTCTGCCGGGCGACGGAGGCACGGGAGTTGAAGTGGGTGGCAATGCCCGCCACGATCATGAGCGGAATGGCTACGAGCGCGATGTCGAGCCGGGACGGAATCCCGCCGAACGGCTCGAACGCCACCAGCGATGCCTCGGGCTGGGTGATCCATGCCGAGATCGGCGCACCGAACAGGCGCGCACTGAGGAACGACTGCACGTCCTCCGCGCTGAACGCATAGTTGCCGAGCTGCGCGTTCTCCTCCGGCGACAGGCCGAGCTGACCGAAGCCTTCACCGGTGCGGTTGAACGAGCGCAGCACGTGGAACAGACCGATGAACACCGGCGCCTGCAGCAACACCGGGAGGCAACCCATCAGCGGGTTGAAGCCGTGCTCCTTCTGCAGTTTCTGGAGCTCGACGGCCTGTCGCTGCCGGTCGTTGGAGTACTTCTTCTGCAGCGCCTTGATCTGCGGTTGCAGTTCCTGCATCTGCCGCGTCGTCCGGACCTGCTTGACGAACGGCTTGTACAGGATCGCCCGCAGCGTGAAGACGAGGAAGACCACGGACAGCGCCCACGTCGCACCGTCGTCGGGCTCCAGTCCGGGCAGTGCCGTGAAAGCGTTGTGCCAGACCCAGAGGATCCAGGACACGGGATAGTAGATGAAGTCGAGCACGGCTCTATGTACTCCTCAGGTCGTCCAAGGTCGCCAACCAGCGGCGTCGGTCCGAAGTCTTCAGTGCCGGTCAGGGATCCCGGTCGACCGATCGATGCCGCCGCTCGGGCACCGGATCCCAGCCTCCAGGGTGCCAGGGCGCGCACTTGAGCAGCCGGACGACCGTCAATACGGCGCCCACCACGAACCCGCGGGTA
Organism: Rhodococcus sp. NS-SX18; assembly: GCF_057367935.1. Taxonomy (NCBI): domain Bacteria; kingdom Bacillati; phylum Actinomycetota; class Actinomycetes; order Mycobacteriales; family Nocardiaceae; genus Rhodococcus; species Rhodococcus sp. NS-SX18. The sequence continues at coordinate 5,475,754 of NZ_CM170633.1, forward strand.
CGCAACGCCTCGACGGCATACTCGCTGCAGGTGGGGGTGAAACGGCAGGTCGGCATGCGCGTCGGGGACACGTACGTGCGATAGAGCTCGATGCAGAAGATCAACATCCGCGCCGGTGCGGAGCGCACCGACCGCAGTACCTCGCCCGCGTTCATCCCGGCCGCCGCGCCGTCGCGACCAGGCCCAGGCGGGCGAGGCCGGAGCGAACCTGCCGGTCGAGTTCGTGTGAGGACGCCGAGGCGGCACCGGGCAGAGCCCGGACGACGACGTCAGCGCCGGCGGGAACCTCGTCGACGAGCGTCGCACAGATATGACGAAGCCGGCGTGCGACTCGATGTCGAATCACCGCCGGCCCGACAGCCTTGCTCACGACGAATCCGAATCGTGGACCGCCGAAACTCACCACCAGCTCGGCCTGCTCCCGCTCGATCGCGTGCACGACCAGGTCTCGCCGTCCCTGTCGGCGGCCGCGACGAACTGTCTCGGAGAAGTCCGCGCGGCGCCGCAGGCGATACGGCTCAGGTAGCACCCCGAGCTCCCGGAATCGGGATCAGGCGGTGAGCGAAGAGCGGCCCTTGCGGCGGCGCGCCGACACGATCGCGCGGCCCGCACGGGTCCGCATCCGGAGACGGAAGCCGTGAACGCGCGCGCGGCGTCGGTTGTTCGGCTGGAACGTCCGCTTGCCCTTGGCCACGGTCAACACTCCTCGAAGTTCTGTGACGCCGGTCGGCGTCCTCGGTCCAACGTGTACGAAAATCGCATGAACACGTGCCGTACGCGAAAAGAGAACACTGCGTGGCAGCACGGATCCGTCACTGCTGTATGAGTGACTGTTCGAGGCTACTCGGCGGCAAGCACGAAATCAAACCGCGACGACGCGGCACACGCAAGACGACACGCCGCATGCCATTTTCCCCCTCGTCACGTTCGCAACACGAAGTCGCGTGACCCCGTTCATGCTCCGGTACGCTCCCGTTCATGGTTTCGCCGGGGCAGTTCCTCGTCGCCCACCACCGCGGTGAGCAGGGCCGATCACCCCTGCCCCGCGGGCACCGGCGTTGCGCCCGGCCGCCGAGCCGGGCGGGAACCGGAATCCGCAGTCGCTAGCCCGGGGCCACGCGCGCCGGGCGTCTCGAGACATGTAACACTGGACACTTCGGATCCGAGCCGGTCGTCGCGGCTGCTCATCCGTCCGCCTCGACCTCG